>CBDFJA010000001.1:0-23530 GCA_965248365.1 Bryobacterales bacterium
GAATCCCTCCTCGCCTCCCCGGGCCGCGTACTCCCATTCGGCTTCGGTAGGCAGCCGTCCGCCGGCCCACTTGCAGAAAGCGTCAGCTTGCGCCCACTTGGCGCGAACGATCGGGTGATCCTTTTCTTTCCATTCGAGGTTGAAAAACGGCGCTTGGGGCATTTTCTGGTCGGTCGCGGCCACGAATCTCTCATAACCCGCGACTGTCGTCTGTGCCCGCGCCATCCAGAAGCCGCGGCTGATTTCGACGAAATGCAGCGGCTTTTCGTCTTCGTCGCATTCCTCGTCATCGGGGACGCAGCCCATTCGCAAGCTCCCCGCCGGAATCCATGCATACTCCTGAGCGTCGACAGGGTTGGTGCGCACGGATCCGGGTTCAAGGCCTGCGTCCGTACCTTGCTGCGCCCCGCGTGATGGGGCCAGGCACAGAAAGGCCCAGACGGCAGGGGCTGACAAGAGGTTCGGAACGCGCCGCATTATGTGCGTCGAAGTCGAGGCTACGCCGGATCGTAGGATTCCATTATCGCCTGGTTGCCGGGGGCCCTTTCTTGGCGCCTAGCAAGAGTCTCGCCTCGATGTCGACAGGAATGGCGACGAGGCGCGCAAGAATGGGCGCGCCACGAGCCAAACCGGAAACGCATCATGCCGTGTACTGTCAACTACGTCCGCATCGCTCAAGAAATTGTGCGCCGAGCGGCGCACCTCTTACTGACGGGCCTCTCACGCACTTCGCCTCGCCACGTGGTGAGAAAAGGCCCGGCTAGCCGCGGTGTTCCTCGGCTGCATCCTGGGGCTCGTAGCCGACGACATCACGCGCGCGCGAGATATCCCGGTAGCTCCATTTGTTATTCGAGACAGCGTAGAAGATGTCGAACGTAACGCTGTCGGGAGCGTCGATGCACTTCTCGATGAGCTGCGAAACGTCCCGGTAGCTGCACCAGACGGAGAAGTTACGCGAGTCCAGCGGACGGTTCTCGGGGTTGACTCGTCCGAGGCGCAAGCAGATCATCGACATGGCGTAGGCATCGCGGTAGTGCCGCGCCAAGGCCTCACCGGCGACCTTGCTCCAGCCGTAGAACCCGCCCGGGCGCGTGGGCGTCTCGTGGGTAACTTTCCGCCACGTCTCCGGCGCCTCATCGTAGCGCCCCTCGATCAGAGTGTTGTAGGGAAACTCACTTTCCCAGCCCATGACAGCGGCGCCGCTGCTGGCAAAGACGACGCGTCGGACACCCGCCTGGCGCGCCGCCTCGAAGACGTTGTAGCTACCAATAACATTGTGATTGAGGGACTGTTCAAAGGAGGCGTCCCCGGCTGCTATGGCCGCCAGGTGCACGACCGTATCTATTCCCGCGAAGGCGGGCCGAATGGCGGCAAAGTCCACAATGTCAGCCTGGCGGCACTTGATACCGTCAACAGAGCGTCGGTTGAGCGCGCTCAATTCATACTTCCCTTGCGCGTGGTCGAGAAAGACCTGCCCGACCAGTCCACTGGCGCCGGTTACCAGTACTTTTTTACGAGCCACGGCTTCCTCCGTTTCTGATTACGTTGACTCCGTTCGTTCAGAAGAGTTTGTCCGCCGCGGTAAACGAAAGACCCTCGTCAACCCTTGCGGCCGAGTGCCGTGGACGCACGACGCCAGTCCGAAGGCGTCCTCCCAGACTGAAACACAAGCGTCGAGAAGAGTCTCGACGCGGCAAGCTAAGAGCTTGCGCCACCAACCGAACGAGCGGCGGGCGGCATGTACTGACGGGCTTCTTGCGTACTTCGCCTCGCCGCGGCTTGTTAGACGACCAGGCCGCAGTCGACCCAGCAGCTCCCCCCCCGGCTGGATTCAACCGCCGCCTCCATGAACTTAACGCCTCGGGCGCCGTCCTCGACGGTGGGAAAGTCCATGGCCAGCGGGTCCGGATCGGTTCCCGTCCTCCGCGCGGCGATCGCCTCCGCCGCGTCCGTGTAGAGGTTGGCGAAGCCCTCGTGGTAGCCCTCGGGGTGGCCGATAGAGACTCGGATGCAGCGGTCGGCTTCCCTTCGCAATCCAGGACCTGCTCGGCTCATCATTTGGGCGGGACGCCCCAGCGGCATGAAATGCATGTGATTGGGGTGCTCCTGGCGCCAGTCGAGGCCGCCCTTTTCGCCATGCACTCGGATGTGCAGGCCGTGCTCGGCGCCGGCGGCCGCCTGGCTGAGCCACATCACGCCTCGCGCGCCGTTTTCATAGCGCAGGAGAAAGCCGGCATAGTCATCCGCTGTGCGTTCGGGAACCACCGCGCCGACATCCGCGCACAGGCTTGTCAGCTCGAGTCCGCTCACGTAGGCCCCGAGGTGATGGGAGTGGACGCCGATGTCGCCGACAACAAGCGAGGCTCCTGCCTGTTCGGCGTCGAACCGCCATGCGTTCCTGTTCGCCGCGGTCTGTTCCACCAAGGTAGCCAAGTGGCCTTGCACGTATTCAAGGTAAACCAATCGGATCTCACCCAGCTCGCCGGCCTCGACCATGGCTCGCGCCTGCCTGACCATCGGATAGCCGGTGTAGTTATACGTGGTGCAAAAGACGAGACCGCTTTCGCGCACGCGGCGCACCAGGTCCAGTGAATCTTCTAGCTTCGTCGTCAGTGGCTTGTCGCAAATCACGTCCATACCGCTCTCGAGGGCCGCGCGGCAGGCCACGTAGTGTTGATTGTTGGGCGTCATGACGGTGAGAACCTCCATGCCGTCATCGCGTTTGCTTTCCCGCTCGATCATCTCCTCGAAGGCGCCGTAGGCGCGATCCTCCGCTATTCCAATGGCTCGCCCGGCGGCCCGCGAGCGTTCCGCGTTCGAGGACAAGACCGCAGCGATGACCTCGTAACGGTCGTCGAGCCGCGCCGCACTGCGATGGATCTCACCGATAAAGGAGCTCGGTCCGCCGCCTACGATGCCCAGACGCAGCCGCCGGCCAAGTTTGGCAATGACGGGGTTGACTTCCATGTTTGGCATATGTCTTACGCGATCAGAAGAGCTTGACCCGAGTCAGGTATTTGCGTAACTTTACCACAGTAGCGTAAGTTGCCGGATTACATAGGGGTTAACCCGCATTTCTCACCACTTGACGGGCGAAGCACGCAATAAGCCCGCGATTACTGCGTTGCGCTTGCTCACCGTGCTCAACGTACTTTCCCGGTCGGGTGCCGAGCGCGGGTCGCTGCTGCTTTCGGTAGAGCCAAAATACGAAACGGTTAGTTAGGCTGCACCCGCAAAAGTACGCCCGCATCATTCAAGAAATGCGGCGCTGAGCGGCGCGCGCCTTGTACTGACGGGCTTCTCACGCACTTCGCCTCACCACGTGGTGAGAAAAGGGGGTTAGGCGCAATTGGCTTTGTTCGGTATTTTTTTGCGCGCCCAGCGTCGTGCCGTCAGTCGCGGTCTCCTCCTTCGGCATAGCGGCGTGTCAAGCGTCTCCGCGGGCGATGAGAAAATGGTTCGGTGAAAAAGGGGCTGAGATCAGCCGGCGAGCGTAGGGCCTTCGCCCAAATGGCCTCCGTGGGCGCCCCATTGCCTACAAACCCAAACAGGAAATGAAGCAAACACGGACACTTTACGGACATCCGGAAAAGGACCGCCCCCTAAAGGCCTCACGAGAGGTGTCTAAGTAACTGCAAACATTGGTGCGCAAGAGAGGACTTGAACCTCCACGGGGTTTAAAGCCCCACTAGGACCTGAACCTAGCGCGTCTGCCAATTCCGCCACTTGCGCACGTTTGAAATCAATCACTTACGACGGCAGTGTGCTCCGAAAACGGGAAGTTGCCTTGCTCTTCGACTTCCGCGAGGCGCTGTTCCAGCTTCCGGGCCGCGTCGTGTCGGTCACGTTCACTCTCCGATATTGTAGCGGTCAAAGACCGAACCTGTCCTCCAGCTGGGATCCCAACTCAGCCCGGTGAACATGCGGCGCGCCGCCGGCCGGTTATTCTCTCAAGCCGAAGGTAAACAGCGAATGTCCCGCCGCGACCGAGACGCGCTGCTTGCCGTCGGCGAGATAGGTGATCGTGGAGTTGGTCATCCGGCCGCCGAGACTTGTTCGCCACAACTGTTTACCGGTATGAGCGTCAAGCGCCACAAAGTTGCCTTCGAAACTGCCCGAGAAAAGGACATCACCCGCCGTCGACAGCAGACCGCTTTCGGAGATCTCCGTCGTCTTGAACTCCCACTTCAACTCACCCGTGCGCGGGTCCAGCGCGCGGACGGCGCCGTAGCCCACGTCCCCCTGGGACATCCTGTTGGGATAGACTCTCTGCACCAGGCCGCCGCCGAAGAAGTTGCCGGGAGTGTAGACCGGTTCGTCGGCGTAATACAGACCCCAGTAGTCCTCCCACACCGCCACGTAAAACAAATCCGTCATTGGGCTGTAGGAGGGGGCATACCAATTCGTCGCTCCCTGCACGGCCGGGTAGACGGCCTTACCCTCCTCGGATGGACCCATCCCGGGTATTTTGATCGGCCTCCCGTTTTCGTCTAGCCCCTTAGCCCAGGTCTGCCGCGCGAAGGCTTTGCCCAGCAGGAACTCTCCGGTCTCCCGGTCGAGGACATAGTAGAACGCGTTGCGATTGCCCCACAGCATGAGTTTGCGTGGGCGGCCGCGGAATTCCATGTCGACCAGGACCGGTATCTGTACTGCGTCCCAGTCCCATTCGTCATGCGGAGTGAACTGGAAGTGCCAGTTCAGTTTGCCCGTATCAACGTCAAGGGCCACGACCGAATCAGTGTAGAGGTTGTCGCCCGGCCGAACTTCAGGATTCCAGTCCGGGCTGGGGTTGCCGACCCCCCAGTAAAGAAGGTTAAGCTCGGGGTCGAACGAACCGGTTACCCAGGCGGACCCGCCCCCCGTCTTCCAGGCGTCGTTCTCCCAAGTTTCATGGCCCGGCTCGCCCGGCCCGGGTATGGTGTTGAAGCGCCAAACTCGTTCCCCGGTTTCCGCGTTATAGGCATCAATGAATCCGCGAATGCCATACTCGCCACCCGCAGTGCCAATGATGATCTTGTCCTTTACCGCCAGCGGAGCCACGGCCAACGCGTACCCTTTTGCGTTATCCACCAACTGGCGATCCCACAGCACCGCGCCGGTTTTAGCGTCGAGCGCCAGGAAGTGCCCGTCCAGCGTCCCTTGGTAGAGGCGATCACCCGACATGGCAAGCCCGCGATTCAAGCGTCCGCAACAGACGTTAATTCGCTCCGGCAGCTTGTGCTCAAACCTCCAGAAAACACGGCCGGTCTTGGCGTCGAGCGCGACAACATCGTTGCTCGCCTCGGTCAAATACATGACGCCATCGACTACGAGTGGCGTGGCCTGAAACTTGTCGGTTGTGCCGGTCTGGAAAACCCATTTCAGTTCGAGGTCGCCAACGTTCTCTCGGCTGATCTCGTCCAGTTTGCTGTAGTGGTTGCTTTGGTAGGTACCCGAATAGGTGAGCCAGTTTCCAGGTTCCGTTTCCGCGTTGAGCAGACGTTCGTAGCTGACTTGGGCAGGCAGCGTCACAACGCAGAGCAGCAACGGAATTAAGCACCCGAAGTTTCTCATCGTTCCGTTCTCTCTGACCTCAACGAGGCAAGGTAAGCCACAAGGTCATCGATCTCGCGGTCGTTGAGCTTACCTTCGTAGGAAGGCATCATCGAGTTGCTGTCGATCTTGAAGTTCTGCAAATCCTCTTTCATCAGCGAGCGCAGTCGCTCATTGCCATCGAGCAACTGGACCGAATAAGTGTCTTCGTTCAAGCGTCTGCCGGTGACCTTCTCTCCGTCGCTGGTTACGGCGCGGACCCTCCAATAGCCGGAGGAGACGTCCTCGTTCGGAGCGAGGATGGAAGTCCTAAGTTCTTCAACGGATCGCAGGGCTCCGATCTCGCTGAGCTCAGGACCGAATGGACCACCTTTGCCCTGAACCTTGTGACACCCGAGGCACTCGCCCTTGCCTCGAAAGAACACGGCGCCCGCGGCTGGGTTGCCCGAGGTTTCGGAAGCCTGCCGGAGTGATTGGACAAAGGCTACGACCTGCCAGCGCTCTTTCTCGCTGAAGGAGATCTGTGGCATTTGGGGCGGGAATCCGTTCTTGATGATTCCGTACAACTGCGTGTCCGTAGAGCGGCCGGGCGATGTGGTCCTGATCTCAGGACCGAGTCCGGGCTGTCCGCGACCATCGAAGTCGTGGCAAATGGCGCAAGAAGCGCGGTAGAAGTGTTCTCCAACTCGTAGATCAGCGGGCGAGGTATGGCGGTTCTGAATGCTGGGCTGTTGGGCGCTCAGCGACGAGGCGCAGGCAAAAATCAGTAAAGAAGCACACCATCCGAAGCCCGTACGAACTGTGAAAGCCATTGTAAGAGTCATGGCCGGTCTCAGCGCGAGGCGATACTTGGAAACCGTACGCCCATTACGATCTCACCGGTCCGCGGCTGGACGAGCCGCGCCGGGAACCGGTTCTCGGAAGATCGTTTTCCGTTGGCCGCCCCGAGGCCTGTTTCCCATCGCGTCCCGCCAGCCCCCGATTATCTTACCCCATCCCGGCCGTATCCGAGCGACAAAGAGCAGCCTTGGCAAAAGCCAAGTCCCGCAGGGAAAAACGGTCGGGTGCTGAATCGAACCCCTGATATGTCCCTTCCTCTATTCTGAAGTCATGACGTTTGAGCGCAAGACGTTTGATTCACTTAACGAGGACGACATTCTGGCGCTGCTGGAGAACAAGGTAACCGAGCGGCGCACGCTTGAGTACAAGGCCGAGCTTCCCGGCTGGACTGACGCCGACACAAAGGAGTTCTTGGCTGACGCTTCGTCATTCGCCAACACGGCTGGCGGGTACATAGTCTTTGGCATCCAAGAAGCGGAGGGCGCTCCTGTAGCGATTCCCGGTCTAGGAAACGTCAAGGCCGAGGAGGAGACTTTACGCCTTGAGGCCAAAATTCGAACGGGCGTGGCACCACGCATTCCCGTGGTGCGGACCAAAGCGATCGAACTGGCCAATGGCCACTCTGTTATCGTTCTGAAGATCCCTCAAAGCTGGTCGCGTCCGCATATGGTCACCTTCAAGAACGCGTCCCGCTTCTACGCTCGTGCCTCCAACGGTAAGTATCAGCTCGACGTGACCCAGATTCGAGACGCGTTCGCTTTCGCAAGCTCCACGTCTCAGCGGCTCAGAGACTTCAGACTGGAGAGAATCTCCGACGTGGTCGCGCTCCAAACGCCGGTACCCCTACCGGAAACCGCAACGGTTCTTCTCCACTCCATTCCGCTTGGCGCGTTCTCCGGCACTGCTGGGTCGTTCGACTTGTCCGGTCCCGACGTGCGTACGGCGCTATGGGAAGTGAAGCCTCTCTACGGCTCGGTCAACGAACAGTGGCACAACTTCGACGGCAAAGTCGGAGTCTTCTTGGCGCGAAGCGGTGCGATGTCCTACGTTCAGCTTTATAGGAGCGGAATCATCGAGGCCGCCGACACAAGGATTCTGGACGACGTCGATTCGAAGCGAATACGCCCTATCGTACTCGAAAAAGACGTCATTGTGACCGCCGCCTCAATGCTAAGTTTCCAAAAGAATATGGGCGCTGATCCCCCGGTCGCCCTGATGCTGACCATGGCCCGTGTCTCGGGCTACCGAATCATCGTCGATAGTATCCACGACAATTCACATGGTCACCCAATCGACCGAGACGTTCTGGTGGTTCCAGAAGTTTTGCTCGAATCTCTCGACGACATCAGCGAGCCCGACGTTGCAAGGTTGCTGCGTCCAATTTTTGATATGGTCTGGAATGCGGCCGGCCATCCCCAGTCTCGGAACTACGACGCGGAGGGCAACTGGATGCACGGGTACCAAACGTGAGGGTTCCGCGCGAGATGACCGATTGCGTAAAGATCACGCTTCCGGCAGTGACAGCGCTACCACGCCAACCGTTGCTTCTCATAGGGAACCCTTTCTCTGAGGCTTATCGGCTTGAGTTTAGAACTGTAGCACCTCAGATCACCTACCCTTTCGCTTGGCAAGAGTTTGGCTTTGCGCCGCTTGGGTGATCTTTTCGCCGATCATGGTGATCTTCTGGTCGCGCAATCGCTTTTCGTTTAGCCAGTAGGGGCTGGTGATCTCCTTGAAGGCATAGATAGCGGCCTGAATGCCTTCGGCCCAAGCCACGGTGATGAGTTTGATGTCGCCATGGACATCGCCGACGGCGAAGATTCCCCGCCGACTCGTCTCGTAGTAGGGATCAATGGCGATACTGCCGTTGTGATTCAATCGCAGATCCAGCCGCTGAAACGTCTCCTTGGCGGAGAGGAAACCGATCTGTACGATGGCCAAGTCGCACTCCACATGGTTTCCCTCCGACAGCGTGAGGACGATCTTGTCGCCGCGGAATTTCGCCGCCCCAATCTCGCGGGAGGTATGGATACGTCCCCCCAGACGGCGGATGCGGGCAAGCGTATCCGCTTTTCCAAGGGGAACCTCTTCGCGGATGAGCATATCGACCCGGCCATTTCGCTGGAGAACCATCAGGGCGGCATCCATCGCTGAGTCGCCGCCGCCCACCACGGCGACCTGATTCTCCTCGTAGTCGCCGATCTTGGGAATCTTGTAGTAGACCTTTTTCGAGCTGAGCTGATCGAGAACGGGCAGCTTCCTCGGGTAGTGCAACAGTCCGCAGGCGATGATCACTTTGCGGCAAAGATAGCCCCCGCCGTTAGTCACCAGTCGCTTCAGGGGATCATCTTTCTCAACCCGCTCGGTGTCTTTGATGGCGGCAAGCTCTTCGTTGAAGCGAAATTGAACGAGCGCATCTTCCGCCTGGCGAAACACCCGCGCGGAAAGCTCCTCCCCGGTGACCCCGTTGGGAAAGCCGGGAACATCCACGATCTTCTTATCCGCGTAAAGGAACTGAGGCTGGCCGCCGGGCTTGCTCTTGGCTTCCACGACTAGCGTCGTCAGGCCGGCGGCGAGTCCCGCGGGTCCCGCCCCGACGATCACCACGTCCCAGTAGGGGAGATTCGCAAAATCAATCCCGCTGTCCAGCTCCGTGACCGCGAAGTCAGCCATGTTTTTAGCTTAACCCGCCTTGCGCGCCAGGGTTGCCCCGGAGTGGCGATGGCAAGGCCGGAAAAATCCCGTCTTACGTTGTGGCCCGCCCCCATTCTGCGGCATACTCTTGTCTGTGCCTGTCGGCTGAACGCGACAGGTTGAAGCGGGTGTCAACGAAGGGGACGCACGGACGGCGGCCGGCGCGCGCGGGCCGATCCGAGGGCCGTCGCAAAAGACGATGGGAGGAAGCGGACAATGAGTACCGGTAACGAGACCGAGCGCCTGACCATGGCGCAGGCACTGGTGAAATATCTCCAGGTCCAATACAGTGAGCGCGATGGTCAGAGGCAGCGCCTGATCCCGGGCATCTTTGGAATTTTTGGACATGGCAACGTGCATACCTTGAGTCAAGCGCTGATTGAGTACGGTCAAAACCTTCCTTACTATCAGCCCCGCCATGAGCAATCCATGGTCCACACGGCCATCGGACACGCCAAGGCGACGGCGCGCCGCTCAACGATCGCTTGCACGTCCTCGATCGGACCGGGCGCGACCAACATGATCACCGGAGCGGCGACGGCGACCGTCAATCGTCTCCCGGTGCTGCTGTTGCCGGCAGACTACTACGTCACGCGCTATCAAGGTCCGGTCTTGCAACAGCTTGAGCACCCGATCTCAGGCGACGTAAGCGTCAACGACTGCTTTCGCCCCGTGAGCCGCTTCTTCGACCGAATTTCGCGGCCCGAGCAGTTGCTCACCGCCCTGCCCGAGGCGATGAGGGTTCTTACCGACCCGGCCGACACGGGTGCGGTCACGGTGTGTCTTCCGCAAGACGTGCAGGCGCATGCTTACCACTACCCGGCGCACTTTTTCGAAGAACGAGTCTGGCCGATCGAGCGGCGCATGCCCGATCGCCAGCGCATTCAGGATGCGGTTGCGTTAATGAAAGCGGCCCGGCGGCCTGTCATCGTTGCCGGCGGCGGCGTCCATTATTCGGAAGCCCGCGAGGAATTGCAGAAGTTCTCCCAAGCTTTCGGCATCGCTGTGGGCGAGACGTTTGCTGGCAAAGGAGCGATCCAAGAGGAATCCGACTTGCTCTTGGGCGGGCTCGGGGTCACGGGCACGCCGTGCGCCGCCAAGATCTTCCGCGACGCGGATTTGGTCATCTGTGTCGGCACGCGCATGGCTGACTTCGTGACCGGCTCGCAGGGGCTTTACCAGAATCCCGACGTCAAGTTCATCGGCATCAGCGTATGCGGCCACGACGCCCATAAGCAGGGTGCGGTCCCCATACTTGCCGACGCCCGCCAGGCGCTACGCGAGCTTCACAAAGCGGCCGAGGCGGCGGGGGTGCAACCGAATGCCGACTATGTGGAAGAAGTCGCTGCCGCCAAGCGCGCCTGGCAGCAGACCGTAGCCGAGGACATCTACGTCCAGCATCCCGGTGAGCCCATGAGCCAAGGCCAGGTGATCGGGGCGCTCAATGAGACGACAAAAAACGGCGACGTGGTTGTCGCCGCCGCTGGCCTGCCGCCCGGAGACCTGCTCAAACTCTGGGACGCCACCGGAGGACGCGGGTGTCACCTCGAGTTCGGTTTCTCGTGCATGAGTTACGAGATCCCGGCGAGCATCGGCGTGCGCATGGCGCAGTCAGGCGGGGAGGTCTACACGCTCATAGGCGACGGCACATACTTGCTGAACCCCTCCGAGATCGTTACATCGGTGATGGAGGGCCTCAAGATCACGGTCGTAGTTTGCGTGAATCATGGATTTCAGAGCATCAAGGGTCTGCAACTGGGGACGGTAGGCCAAGCCTTCGGCAATGAATTCCGGCGTCGCGACGCGGCGACAAATCGCCTCGAGGGTGAAGATGTTAGCGTCGACTTCAAGCAAAATGCCGAAAGCATGGGCGCGAAAGGCTGGTACGTGAGCACACCCGACGAGCTCTGCTCGGCCCTCAACGAAGCTCGCGGCGAATCCGGCGCCTGCGTCATTGCCGCTGAGATTTCCCGCGTTCGTCAGCCCGAGGCGTCCGGCGTCTGGTGGGATGTCTCGCCGGCCGAGGTCAGCGGGGACGAGGCCGTACAAAAGAGCCGCGCACAGTACGAAAAGATAAGGGCGGAGCGGCAGAGGCTGCACTACTGAGGCTGACCGACAGCACCCAAGATTCATGTGAAACATAAGGTTATTTCTGTAAGTCACTGCATTAACACGACAACCAAACAAATGGACGTTCTGCTCGCTCAAGAGGCTAACCCACTTGCCCAAGGGGCAATTCGGGCCCTGCGCCCAAGATCCCATGAACGTTAGAATCGGATCCGCTCCCGCTGCCTGGGGTGTTTGCCTGCCCGACGATGCCAAACAGCCACCTTGGCGACAGTTCCTCGATGAGGTCGGCGAAGCGGGCTACGAATGGATCGAACTCGGCCCCTACGGCTACCTTCCCACCGACTTGCCCACCCTGCGGACCGAAATCGCCGGCCGTGGGCTGAAGCTCACGGGAGGTTTCGTTATGCGGCACTTCGAAGATGCCGCCGAATGGCCGCTCATCGAAAAGGAACTCAACGCGGTCGGAGCTATCCTGGCGGCGTTCGGTTCTCGGTACCTTATGGTGATTGATGACACGTACACGGACGTCGCTACCGGCGAGTCGCTTCGCTCCGGGCGCCTGGACGACGATCAATGGCGCAGACTCATCGAAACGATCCACCAAGTGGCGGATCTGGCCAAAGAACGTTTCGGTCTCAAACTCGTTTTCCATCCCCACGCCGAAACGCACGTCGAGTACGAAGATCAGATCGACGCGTTTTTGGAGCAGACGGATCCGGAGCGCGTTTTTCTCTGTCTCGACACCGGCCACCATTCCTACCGGGGTGGCGATGCCGTAGAATTCGTCCGCAAGCATCATGCCCGTATTCGTTATTTCCACTTCAAGAACGTGGACCCGGAAATCCGCAAGCAAGTTGAGAGCGAAAACATTGCTTTTGCACCGGCCGTTACGATGGGCATGTTCTGTGAATTGTCGCGAGGCGCCGTGGACTTTTCCGCGCTGAGAGATGTTCTCGAAGCGGTTAACTTCGAGGGCTGGGCAACCGTCGAGCAGGACATGTACCCCGCGCCGTTTGACAAGCCGCTGCCCATCGCCAAGAAAAACCGCGCTTTCTTGCGCGAAATTGGAATCGGATGAGGAGTAGAGGGAAGTTTCCAGTTCCGGAGAAAAAATCATGCCAAGGGCAACTACACTTATGTTTCTGGCCATCATGTCCGCATGCGCTCCAGTCGCCGAGCGCGACATGAGCGAGCGGGACGTGACCGAGCGGGACGTGACCGACATTTATTGGATTGACGTTGATGGCGGAGCCGCCACGCTCATCGTCACCCCCGCCGGCGAGTCGATACTGATCGACTCCGGTGAAAACAAAGACAGCCATGCGGCTCGCATGCATCATGTCGCCGCGGAGGTTGCCGGTCGCAAGCAAATCGACCATTTCATCGTCACTCACTACCACGGCGACCACTGGGGCGGGACATACAAGTTGAACCAACTGATCCCCATCAAGAAAATCTACGACCACGGGATCGTAGAGGACCCGGAGGGGGTCGGCGACGGTTATCCGGAGCTGCTGTCGCTCTACCAGAAAGTGACTGGCGGCCACTCTCAAACCGTGAAGGCAGGTGACACGTTTAGCCTCAAGCAAAGCGAGGGGCTGCCAGCGGTCGAGATGCTCTCGGTGGCCTCGTTTCGGAAGGTCGCGCCCAGCGACGAGGCCTCGGAGGCCTCGAACCCGCTGTGCGCGGAAAAACGAGATCCACCCGATCGGCCGGAGTTCGCGCCGAGCCTGCCGGAAAACGCCGCCAGCATCGCCGTACTGTTCAAGTACGGGAATTTCCGGTTCCTCGATACGGGCGACCTAACGTGGAATGTGGAGGCGGAGCTGGTCTGCCCCAGCAACTTGGTTGGGACGGTTGATCTGTTTCAAATCTCCCATCACGGACTGGACGCGAGCAATAACACGGTATTTGTCCACAGCATTCGTCCCCGTGTGGTTGTGCTCAACAATGCTCCGAGGAAAGGAGCTGAGCCTGTGACGATGCAGACACTGAACACCAGCCCCGATCTGGAGACGATCTGGCAAATGTACCGCAACGTCCGAACCGGTCCGGAGCTGAACACAGATCCGCGGTTCATCGCCAACAAAGACAGTGAAAGCGGCGGCGAGTTCATCAAGGCTACCATTCAGCCGGATGGAGCGTTTTCCGTGCAGCTTGGGGAATCGGGTTTCAGAGAACGGTATCCACCGAAAGACTAAGTTGTCGGGAGAACATGGTCTGATATGGCCAACGCACAGACGGACGAATCGACTCCTCAGAAGTCGCTCCGGCTGTGGCCCGGCGTGGTCGCCGTGGTGCTGCAGTGGCTGGCTTTCTATGTCGTCCCCATCGTCGTGTCCGGGCCCATAGCGGGGTACATCGCGCCGCTGGGCGCACTCCTCGGTGGGTTGGCGGTCGTCGTATGGTGGGCGTTCTTCTCCCGGGCGCTTCGGTTGGAGCGCTGGGGCGCCGTCGTCCTGATGATCGTCGCGCTGATCGCGACATCGCGCCTCATCCACGAGTCGATCGCGACCGGGATGATGGGAATGATGTTCATCCTCTACGCCATCCCTGTCCTGAGCCTCGCCTTCGTCGCCTGGGCGGCGGCTGGCCGTCGCCTCTCTGACGGACCTCGCCGCGCGACCATGGTCGCGACCATCCTGCTCGCGTGCGGAGCCTGGACGCTCGTCCGGAGCGACGGCATCACCGGCGGCGGCTCCGCGGAGTTCGCCTGGCGTTTCGCGGAGACTTCCGAGGAGCGGCTTCTGGCCCAAGCCGACGACGAGCCGGCGGCGCTCCCGTCGGTGCCGGCAGTAACGGAGACAGAAGCCGAATGGCCTGGCTTTCGCGGACCCAACCGCGACAGCGTTATTTCGGGCGTGCGGATCGAGAGCGACTGGTCTCGGTCGCCGCCGGTCGAGCTGTGGCGCCGGCCGATCGGACCGGGCGTTTCTTCCTTCGCCGTCCGCGGCGACCTCCTCTACACCCAGGAGCAGCGCGGTGACGACGAGGTCGTCGCCTGCTACAAAGTGACTACCGGCGAGCCGGTGTGGAGACACCGCGATGCGGCCAGGTTTTGGGACTCGCATGTCGGCGCCGGTCCGCGCGCTACGCCGGCCCTCAGCGACGGTCGCGTATACACATTCGGCGCCACCGGAATCCTGAACGCGCTCGACGCCGATGACGGCGCCGTCGTGTGGTCGCGCAACGCGGCGTCCGACACCGACGCGAAGCTCCCGACCTGGGGCTTTGTGAGCTCGCCGTTGGTGGTCGACGACGTCGTCATCGTTTACACCGGCGCGCTCGTCGCCTACGACCTCGCCACCGGCGATCCGCGCTGGTTCGGCCCGGCCAGCGGCGGGAGCTACAGCTCGCCCCATCTATTGACTCTCGACGGAGCCGCACAGGTCCTGCTGCTGGGCGAAGCCGGCGCGGCGAGCGTCACGCTGGCCGACGGTACGCTGCTCTGGGAGCACCCGTGGCCGGGCATCGGCATCGTGCAGCCCGCCCTGACCGCGGACGGCGACGTCCTGATCAGCATGATCAGCAGCGTCGCCGCTCCGATAGGCACGCGCCGCATCGCGGTCGCGCATGGATCCGGCGAATGGACCATCGAAGAGCGCTGGACGTCGGTCCGGCTGAAGCCGTCCTTCAGCGCATTCGTCGTTCACGAAGGCCATGCCTTCGGCTTCGACGGCCGCATCCTCGCGTGCATCGACGTCGAGTACGGCAAGCGCAAGTGGAAGGGCGGTCGCTACGGCCACGGCCAGCTCGTCCTGTTGCCTGACCAGGACTTGCTGCTGGTGGTGTCGGAGGAAGGTGAGCTGGCGCTGGTTAGCGCGACCCCCGACCAATTCACGGAGCTGGCGCGGTTCCCGGCGATCGAGGGCAAGACCTGGAACCAGCCGGTGCTGGTCGGCGACCTTCTGCTGGTTCGCAACGGCCGGGAGATGGCCGCGTTCCGGCTGTCCCTCGCGGGCGGCTGACGAGGGTCGATCCTGACTGATAGGAGGATAGACCCACAGCGAGAATGACTCAATCCGCGACCGCGCTGTTGTCGCGTACGAAAATATCTGTTGAGAAACCGATCAACCTAATCCCATAAGCGACGCGGACCCGGCTTGGTCCGCACTGCTCTTGGCTGGCTGACTCGAGACGTGCCGGCTTGACACAGCCCACCCACACTCACGTGTCCTGAGTCACTTTATCATGGCGCATCAAAGCTCCGAAGACCCTTACGCACTTCGTCCCGAAAGCATCGAGGTCCCGCCAAAGACCTTTCTCGGCGCGTTCCGACGAATCGGACCGGCGCTGATCGTCGGTGCCGGCGTGGTCGGGAGCGGTGAACTGATTGCCACCACGGTGCTGGGGGCCGAGAACGGCTACAGCCTGCTCTGGTTCATCCTAGTGAGTTGCATTATCAAAGTTGTCGTGCAAAACGAACTTGGACGTTATGCCATTGGCACGGGCGAAACCGGGCTGCGGGCTATGGACCGGGTGCCGGGCCCGCGTTTTCGGGTTTCGTGGATCGTCTGGTCCTGGTCCCTGATGCAAACGATCTCTCTGGTGACACACGGCGGAATGTTTGCGGGCATCTCCGAGGTCCTTAACGAGATTGTCCCCGTGGTGTCGGTTGGCGCCTGGGTGTGGATCGTAATGGTTGTTACGTTTGTCTTGCTGTTGATTGGCCGCTACAGCTTAGTGGAGAGGGTTTCGGTCGTCATGGTCATTGCCTTCACGGTGACGACCGCCAGTGCAGCCGTATTGCTGTTGACCACGCCGGCTTACTTTTCGTGGTCCCGCTTGCTCGAGGGCCTAAGATTTCACGTGCCCGAGGGTAGCTTGGTAACCGCTGTGGCGGTGTTTGGCATCACGGGCATGGGGTCCACGGACCTGATTCAGTATCCCTATTGGTGCATCGAGAAAGGGTATGCTCGGTTCGCGGGGTCGGGGGACAGCACGGCAGCTTGGGTGAGTCGGGCGCACGGCTGGATCCGCGTGATGGGCGTCGACGTTCTCTCCGCTATGGTCATCTACACCTTTTCGACAGTGGCATTTTACTTGCTCGGAGCGGGTGTTTTGCACGGTCTGGGGGTCGTCCCTCAGGGATCGGAAACGATCAGTATCCTTTCGAGCGTCTACACCGAGACGCTGGGAGATTGGTCACGATACGTTTTTCTGGTGGGTGCGATCGCGGTGCTATACTCATCCCTTTTCGCTGGAACCGCCGCTACGGCCCGCATGTTCGCGGATTTCGCCGCCTTGATGCGAGTCTACGACGGACGCAACTACCGAGCGCGGGTGAGGGCCACACGGATATGCGCCAGCATTCTGCTGCTTGGCCCCGTGCTCGTCTACATGGTCTTGCGTGACCCTGTGCTGATGGTGATCATCGGCGGGGTGGGGCAGGCTTTGATGCTGCCGGTCATCAGCTTCTCTACACTGTATCTACGCTATGTCCACCTGCCGAAGGCGATCGTCCCCAAGGGCTGGATCACCTTTGCTCTTTGGATTGCCTCCTTCGTGATGCTCGTCATGATGGGCTATTCCGTCTTGCAACGGCTGGCCTAGCAGCCCGCGGTAAAAGTGAAGGTCGAGAAAAATCAGGTACAGCCTATTTCGCGTCCGGACGCGGCCGTAAGTTGTTAACCTAAATCCGGCAGTTCCGACGGTGTTGCTATGGGCCCTAAGCTTTCCACAATCAACAAGTTGCGCCGCGAATCAACAACTGCGGAGCAGTTGAATTCCTCACCTGCGGGGTGACCCCCTGTAACTGCTCAAAGTCGCTTGCCATCAGGATGTCGCGCTTGTTCCCCAGGGTCAACTGCCGGATTTAGGGTTAGCTCTTTGGCGGCGCGAAATTGGTGCCGGCCCCCGCCCCGAGCGGTACGCGCGTTTTGCGTCGGAAAGCAACTAACGAATATGGAAGTTAGCACTAGGCGGCATCTCACCCTTGCTAGGCGGCGGTTCGGGGGGACGCTCAGTGCCAGGCGACGGGCAGGCCTTCCATATGGTGGAAGAACAGCTCTCGGGCGCTGAGGTAGGCGGTTTGGGAGGTCGCCGCGAGCCCCTGCGCGGGCACTTGATAGCCGTCTGCTTCACTAAACCAGATCTGCACCAGGACGCAACTCTCTCCCCAACGCTTGAACACCAACTGCGGTTCCGTGGCGAAATCGTCGGCTCCTACGCGGCCCGCCACCACGGTCGCGCAGTAGACCCCGTCCTCACAGATGTCTAGAACGCCCGTCTCGCCATCTCGGTGAACGAGGTAGTTGCCGGCTTGCATGGTCTTGTCGCCGACGATGAATTGAAACGGTATCGCGACGCTAAGATCGCCGGGGCTTGGCGGGTAAATGGCCGCGCTCGCCACGGCTGCGAACATGGTGAATATGGCGGAAACTCGAAGGGCTTGGTGGGTCATCGTCTTTTCCTTTGCCTTTCTTGGGAATTTCATTTCGCCCAGGAATAGAGCACCCGGCGTGCCAAAGTAAGAGGCCCTAGCGAGGATCCAGCGAGACATGCCCCAACTTGTTCATTTCAAGAGGGATCGCCCCGTGGCCCAGTTTCAGATTGGGCTGCGGTCTATCGTGTCGAGCCAGCGGGTAGTATACGATCGGATAGTCCGACTAACGGTCTGGATAGACCACGGGCGGCTCTACCGTTTCGCCCTACAAGATCGCGGAGAATTCAGCGACGTACGGACCGGCAGTTCTTTGATCTGACGGCAAGGCCGATTTTTGAAGCGGAACGCAGGGCGACGCTTAGCCCACACCGCTGACCAGGACCAACACGGGGCTTGTCAAGTACCGCAACCCTACGGACCAAACCCCTCCCACTACTCGCGCCCCGCGCGGAAGGTTGCTCTGCGATGATCTGTTAGGATTAGGTGTTTGGTTTCCGCGGAGTTGGGCGTCTAGCCGCTTGTCCGACCAGGTAGCGAGGCGAAGTGCCCGAGAAGCCCGCCAAGGCAACGCGCGCGCCGCTCGGCGCACAATTTCTTGAATAGTCCGGGCGCGGTTGCACCCGATGTTGAGGACGGCGAGCAAGCGCAACAAAGTGACGGCGGGCCGATCGCGTGCTTTGACCGTCCGGTGGTGAGAAGAACGGGCTAGTGCTTACTGACAAAAGTTAGCGTATCTAGAAAGGCTTTCGCGCGGGACTGCACGGCTCTCTATCTAGCCCGGAAGCCGTTTGTTCCGAGAGCCTTCCGAGCTGCGACCGTGAGGGAGCGGTCCAGTAATTGCCGCCCATAAACGATCGCGAACTTATGATAGTAAGCACTAGCCTCCTTGGGCGCTGAGACAGTGAAAATCTGTTACCTAGACTGCTTTTCCGGCGTCAGCGGCGACATGCTGCTCGGCGCGTTGGCCGACGCCGGGGCGGATGCGGACGAATTGCGCGGGGGGATCGCAAGACTGGGTCTCGACGGGGTGGAGCTGCATTTTGAAAAGTGCAAACGTTCCGGCATCGGGGGCACAAACCTAACGGTCCGTGTCGAGCACGACCACCATCACCGCTCGCTGAGCCGTATCGAGGAAATTATTGCCGGCAGCGAGCTTTCCGAACGCGTCAAGGAGCGAAGCATTCGCATCTTCCGCCGCCTCGGAGAAGTGGAAGCCGCCATTCATCAGATACCCATCGAAAAGGTCCACTTTCACGAGGTGGGCGCGCTGGACTCGATCACCGATATCGTCGGCTCCTGTATAGCATTCGACCTTTTGGGCATCGAAAAGGTCTACTGCTCACCGCTCAACCTGGGAAGCGGAACCGTCGAGGCGGCGCACGGGGTGATGCCGGTGCCGGCGCCGGCGACGGCGGCGCTCGTGCAGGGCATTCCGACGTATTCGGAAGGCCCGACGGCCGAGCTGACCACGCCGACCGGGGCGGCGATTGTGACCACGTTGGCGGACGAGTTCGGGACCATGCCGGCGATGCGAATCGGCAGCGTGGGCTACGGAGCCGGAGATCGCGACTTCAAGAAACGCCCGAACCTGCTTCGCGCTGTGATTGGCGAGCAGAGTCAGGCGCGGGAGGCGACACAGATCTTCGTCATCGAAGCCAATGTGGACGACATGAATCCGCAGGTGGCGGGTTATGTCCGCGAACGGCTGCTCGACACGGGCGCTCTTGATGTAACCCTAGCGCCGGTTTACATGAAGAAGGACCGTCCGGGATTCATGATTTCTGTTCTGGCGAAGCCCGAAGAGCGAGAGAAACTGAGTGAGTTGCTGTTCACCGAGACGACGACCTTGGGCATCCGCATGTACCCGGTGGAACGCCGGGTCCTGGAGCGCAGATTGGATCCCGTGGAAACAATCTACGGCGAGGTCAGAATCAAAGTGGCCTCGGAAAACGGAACGGTCCGTAACTTTGCACCCGAATATGAAGATTGCCGCCGAATCGCCCTCGAAAAAGGGGTGCCCTTCAAGGAAGTCTGGCACCAAGCCAACTTCGAGTTCCTGCGGCTGAGTCAAGAGAGCGAATGAAGTATTACCTAACGACTCCCATTTACTACGTCAACGCGACTCCCCACATCGGCCACGCCTATACAACCTTGGTGGCGGATACGATCAAGCGCTTTCGCGGCATGATGGGAGACGAGGCGTACCTGTCGACAGGCACTGACGAGCACGGTCAAAACGTCGAGCGGGCGGCTCGCAAGGCCGGTTGGGAACCGAAGTATTACGCTGACCGCGTTTCGGGAGCCTTTCGCCGGGAATGGGACGATCTCGGCATCGGCTACGACGACTACGTTCGTACCACGGAGCCGCGGCATGCCTGCACGGTGCAGTGGCTCTTCGACCGCTGCAAGCGGAACGGCGCGATCTACAAGGGATCCTACAGCGGCCAATACTGCTTCAACTGTGAACTCTACGTAGCCGACGCCGAGCCTGGTGCGCCCTGCCCCGACTGCGGACGAGCGACGGAAACGGTCACCGAGGAAAACTACTTTTTCAAGCTTTCCGGCTATGAAGACAAACTTCTGAAATTCTACGAAGATAACCCCGGCTTCATACGACCGGAAACGCGTCGCAACGAGGTTCTCTCGTTTGTCCGCGGCGGCCTCAAAGACATTTCGATCAGCCGCTCGAACCTGAAGTGGGGCATCCCCTTGCCCGAAGAGGAAGGCCACGTATTCTACGTTTGGTTCGACGCTCTGGCCAACTACCTGACCGTGCTCGGCTACGGCGCGGAAGACGCGGACCCTCATCAGCTCTGGCCGGCGGATCTACACCTTGTCGGAAAGGAAATCGTCCGCTTTCACGCCGTCTACTGGCCGGCGTTCTTGATGGCCGCTGATCTCCCGCTGCCCAAATGCATCTACGCCCATGGCTGGCTCATCTTCCAGGAACAAAAAATGAGCAAGTCGAAGGGCAATATCGTGCGCGCGAAACCCATTGACCAGGTCATGGGGATCGAAGCGCTCCGCTACTACCTTTTGCGGGAGATCGTTTTCGGACACGACGGCAACTTCAGCTACCAAGGGCTTGTGGGCCGGTACAACTCCGATCTCGCGAACGGGTTGGGCAACCTTGTCAGCCGCACGCTGACCATGATCCATCGCTACCTGGGAGGGTCGATCGTCCAACCGGAACCCGCGACCCAGGGCGACTGGGCCAATCTAGCGAACGACACGATCGCCCGCGTCGAGAAGCTCTTTGCCGGTTTTGAGTTTTCCCGCGGCCTGGAGGCGATTTGGGCGTTGCTGGGCGCCGTGGACAAGTACATCGTGGAGCAAAAGCCCTGGGAGCTGGCTAAGAGCGAAACTCCCGAGGCCCGCCGGAAGTTGGAAACGACACTCTACAATTCGGCCGAAGTGCTGCGAATCGCCGCAGCGCTGCTCTACCCGGTCATGCCCAAGGCCGGGGCCGATATCTGGCGATTATTGGGCCAAGCCGCATTGCTCGAGCAAGCTCGCTTGGAGCAGTTGAAATGGGGTCAGCTCGCACCGGGAACCAGAGTGGACAAAGCCGTGGCCTTGTTCCCGAGGCTCGACGTGGGGGAGTCGCTCGAAAAGCTGGTGCAGCTTGAAGAAATCGTTCTCAAGGAGCACGCCGAAATTATGGGCAAAGAAGAGGCCAAAGAGCCCCCGGTCGTTGATGGTGCGCAGCCACCGCCGGATTCGCCGAAAATTGACATCCAGGACTTCGCCAAGGTGGAGATGCGGGTCGGCCAAGTGAAGTCGGCCGAGAAGGTCAAGAAAGCCGACCTCCTGCTGCATTTGATGGTTGATATCGGCGAAGCCGAGCCGCGCTCGATCGTCGCCGGCATCGCCGAGGCCTACGCCCCGGAAAGCTTGGTCGGACGAAAGGTTGTGATAGTCGCCAACCTCGCACCCCGCAAGCTCCGCGGCATCGAGTCGAACGGCATGGTCGTCGCGGCGACGAACGCGGACGGCAAGCCCTGCTTGGTCGGCTTCCACGAAGACGCACCCGTCGGGGCCGCCCTGCAGTGATCGTGGACTCCCACTGTCACCTGGACGATGCGGCATTCGACAAGGACCGAGATGAAGTCCTCGAGCGGGCGCGCGAGGCGGGCGTTGATCTGCTTCTCGCTATCGGAACGGGCGAAGGCCCGCCCGATCTCGAGCCGGCGATCCGGCTCGCGGACCGCTACGAGGGGGTTTATGCCACCGTCGGCGTTCACCCTCATGACGCCGGCAAGGCCGTCCCGGAAACGTTTGAGCGGTTGGAGCGGATAGCCAGTCGTCCGAAAGTTGTCGCCATCGGTGAAATCGGTCTCGACTACCATTACGAGAACTCACCCCGGGAAACCCAGCGCGACGTGTTCGCCCGTCAGATGGAAATTGCCCGTCAACTACGCAAGCCGATCGTCATCCACACCCGCGATGCCTGGGACGAGACGATCGAATTATTGGAAGCACACTGGCGCGGGACGGGTCTGGGAGGGATCATGCACTGTTTTTCGGGAAACGCGACCCAGGCCCGGCGCGTGCTCGACATGGGCATGTTGATCGCCTTCGGGGGGATCCTGACGTTCTCGCGCGCCGATGAGTTGCGCGATACGGCTTCACAGTTGCCGCTCGACCGTTTGCTCGTGGAAACCGATGCGCCCTACCTGACACCGGCTCCTTTTCGGAAGATTCGCAGAAACGAGCCGTGCTACGTGGTCGAGACCGCGCGCAAGCTGGCCGAACTCAAGCAGCGGACGTTCGAAGAGATTGCCCAGGCCACGACTGTTAACTTTCGTCACCTCTTCGATTTGCAGGCGCCCGGATAACAGGGCTACACTGTAGCTTCGCGGTTTTCACCGACCATGCCTACCATCAAGACGCAAGCGATGACTCGCGCCGAGATCATCGACCTCGTGGCCAAAGACCTCGAACGCGTCGAAGAAGCCATCGGCGCCGACACGATTTGCTCGATCGACGCCGTTCGAGCTATCAGCCAATACCTCCAGGAGGGTGGCGGGAAGCGGCTGCGTCCATCCCTGCTGTTGCTTTCGACGAAGCTGTGCGGCTATCAAGGCGAGGCGGCGATCCGACTCGCCGCGGTGGTCGAAATCATTCACACGGCGACCCTGGTTCACGACGATGTGATCGACAACGCCGAAGTACGCCGCGGCCGGCCGTCGACCAACCATCGCTGGGGAAATCAGACAAGCGTCTTGGCGGGCGACTGGCTCTATATGCAGGCGTTCAGCCTGGCTCTGGGCGAGCGGAATTTCCATATCCTTGACCTGTTGATCGACCTGACCCAGATGATGGTCGAGGGCGAGCTCATGCAGATGGACCGGCTGGGCCGCATCGACATGGCCGAGCATGACTATCTCGACCTCGTTCACCGCAAGACCGCAGGCCTTTTCTCCGTCTGCGGAAGGCTGGGTGCTGTGTTGGGCGATGTGGATTGCGAGGCCGAGCGGCGGCTGGGGGACTACGGCTGGAATCTGGGGATGGCCTTCCAGCTCGTCGACGACCTGCTGGATTTTACGGCGAGCGAGCAGGTCCTGGGCAAACCCGTGGGCAACGACCTGCGAGAAGGCAAGGTGACGCTGCCGCTCATCCTTGCGCTCAAGCAGTGTACGCCGGAAGAGAGAAGTCTGGTGGAAACGGTGGTTCGCGACAGCGGCTATGACTCGGTGCCGCTCAACCAAATCCTCGAGCTGCTGCGAAAATACGGCGCTATCGAACAGACTGAGAGACGAGCGCTTGCGTTCGCCGAAAAAGCCCTCGCTGAGTTACGCAATTTCCCTGAATCAGATTACAGGCGCGCCCTCTACGCCGTCGCCGATTGGGTCGTCGATCGCGAAAGCTGACGAGGCCGGCTGGTTACCGGCCGGGTCCTGTCCGTTGGGACGCCGGTCAGGTCCCGGCCCCCCAGATCCCAGGCCTGCCCGGGGGCAACAACCGTACAGATTCGCGGCGACCGCAGCCGCAGGCGGGCCCTCAGCG
>CBDFJA010000002.1:0-1115456 GCA_965248365.1 Bryobacterales bacterium
TTCCGTTCTTCAAACCGAGCAAGGAACTGCGCGATGTCGTGAACGGAGGCCCGCCGCCGCCGGCGACCCCCGTTGAACCACGGCCCAGCTTCGAAGAACCGAGCTGAAGCCCGCTGGGTGATCCGCCCGGCCCGCCGCGCTTTCTCCGCCCTCCCTCAGCCGGGAAAACCGGGCCGCGGCTTTCCGGATGGAGTTGTGATGGACTACATCTGGAGCCCCTGGAGATACCACTACGTCAAGCAAGCGGACAAAGAATCCCGCTGCGTCTTCTGTGAAATTCACTCCTCCGACGATGATGAAAACAACCTGGTCGTATTTCGCGGCCGATCGAACTTCATCGTCCTGAATCGCTACCCCTACACCAGTGGCCACGTGATGATCGTCCCCACGGCTCATGTGGCAACGGTCGAAGACACAGCGGTCGAAGCGCTGGAAGAGATGATGCGGCTTGCCCGCCGGGCCGAGTCTGCTCTGCGCAAGCTCTACAAGCCCGACGGGCTGAACCTTGGCATGAATATCGGCAAAAGCCGCCGGAGCCGGGATTGGCGGTCACATCCATCTGCACGTGCTGCCCCGTTGGATAGCCGACAACAATTTTGTCACCGTGGTGGGCGAAACGCGCGTTCTTCCCGAAGAGCTGCCGGAAACCTGGCGTCGGCTTCACGGGGAGTTCCATCCCCCTTCTTCATGAAAGCGCTCCCCGCGGTCATCGCCGTCGCCGCGCTAAGCCTGGCAGCGTTCAAAGCGCTGACCGTCCACCCACCCCGGAAAATATCAATACGGGGCTTCGTCTGGGAAAACCCCATCCCTTGGCAACCGGTCCCCGAGGGACTCGCTACGATTCGAGCCCGCGAGTGCGGGTCTTGTCACACTGAAATCTATCGCGAGTGGCAAGCGTCGATACACGCCCGCGCGATGAGCGATCTGCAATTCCTCGAAGAGATGCGCAAGGATCCCGGCAGCAACTGGCTTTGCATCAACTGCCACGCGCCGCTCGCCAACCAGCAGCAGTGGATCGCCGTCGGCGTTCGCGGTTCGAGGCTGAACCAGGCAACCTATGTTCGCAATCGGGATTTCGACCGCGCGCTGCGCGAGGAGGCCATCACCTGCGCGGTCTGTCATGTGAGAGACGGCGTCGTTCTCGGGCCCTGGGGCGACAGCGACGCGCCGCATCCGGTTCGCAAATCCGAGCAGTTGTTGACGGCTGCGACCTGCACGGTTTGCCACCAGGCCGTGGCCGACTACGGGGACACCTTGATCTGCCGCTTGGAGTCGGGGGAGGAGTGGGAGAACGGTCCCTTCGCCGCGGTGGGCCTCAGCTGCATCGACTGCCACATGCCGGCTTCCCAGCGCCCGATCGCCGAAGGCCATCCGCCGCGAAGGTCGGGACGCCACGTCTGGGCCGGCAGCGGCGTTCCCAAGGAACTGGATGCATCAACGGAACAACGCGAATACTTCGACGCGTTCGGCTCCGCTCTGGCTTTTCGACTGGAGGCGGAGCACTCATCCTACGGTCCGGGTGACACCGCTGTCATCCTGCTGGAACTGGAAAACGCCCGCGCCGGCCACATGTTGCCTACCGGGGACGTCGAGCGCTTCATTGCCGTCGAAGTCGAGGGGATCACGGCCGCGGGGACGGTTTTCGACCGCCAATCAATCCGCATAGGCCAGCACTGGCAGTGGTATCCGGAGGCGAAGAAGATCTCCGACAACCGGCTTCGCCCGCGGGAAAAACGCGAGTACCGGATCGCCTTTCGTCTCCCGCCGAATCGAGGGACGCGTGGCGTTTCGGGCGTCGGCCGTCCATCACCGTCTCAGCGAAGAGAACGCCGCCTATCATGGTCTGCTGGGCCGCTATCCGTTGTCGGCGCCCATTGAGGCTAAACAGATCGACGTCGCGATCGAAAGGCGCCACGCGGAATAAAATCCGCAACTGGGCGGCCACACAGAGGGCGCCTTGCCTGGGGATCTCTGGCCGCGCCTGAACGAAAGCGGTCGACCGGCACTTGGGGCCTTTGCGAACACGGACGGGCCTCGAGCAAGGCCTGATCGAAGTCGAGCAACTCGAGGAGCAACTGCCTCACATGCGCTTCGAACGGGAAAGTGATTTGCGCAAGGCCCTCGAGATGGAGAACCTTGTTTGACGGCCAGGCTGGTAGCCCCGGTCGGCTCTTGCCCGCAAGAAGAGCCGCGGCCCAACACTTCCGAGAAGATCACCCGCAACAGAATGATGCCTGGCTTCGTCATGTGGTCATTCGACGGGGATCCCAAGGGCCGCTGCTGGAGTTCCAGGACGTGACTCAACCGCGACGAACGATCGAAAAGTCTAACGCGGCTGGATGATTGATTCTAGGGGGGCAACAAATGGCTTTCAGATACTCGGTCGCGTGCCCAACGCTGAGGTG
Source organism: Bryobacterales bacterium (assembly GCA_965248365.1). Lineage (GTDB taxonomy): Bacteria > Acidobacteriota > Terriglobia > Bryobacterales > UBA6623. The sequence goes on from CBDFJA010000002.1 coordinate 2,406, forward strand.
GACGGGCTACGACGTCCGCGAGAACCCAGCGGAAGTGCTCGGAGCGATCAAGGGCGCCGGTTACGACGGCGCGGATCTGCCCGTCGAGGGGATCAAAGCGGAATCCATCCGCCCAATTCTCGCCTCTCTCGGACTCGAAGTTCCCGAAATCATGGGAACCTGGGGTTACGTGCATTCACGAGAAGACCGGGACCTCACGAGCACGGATGAGCAGGCCAGACAGCGAGGGATCGAGTATTCCACGGCGGCGATTGATTTGGCCGTCGAGCTGGGAGCGAAGTTCTTTAACATCTGCGCCTCCCAGCGCCGGTCCCGCAGGTCCCCTTTCCCGAAACTCCTATCGCCACGCTGCGCCGGAATTTCGGCGAGTCACTGCGGACGATCTGCCAATACGCGGCGCCTCGAAACGTCGCCATTCTTCTTGAGCCCTTGAATCTCTATGAAGCGCTACCGGGCGTGCTGACGAGCGTCTACGACGCCATTGGCTTAATCGACGAGCTGGGTTTGGAGAATCTGGGCGTTCAACCGGACGTGTTCCATATGAATATCTCAGAGTCGTCGATCACCGACGCGCTGCGCGCCGCCGGCAAGCGCATCCGGGTTTTCCACATGAACGAGACCAACCATTACCGTCTGGGAACGGGACACGCCGACTACAAGGCCATCATAAGGACGCTCAAGGGAGTGCGGCTTTGCGGGTACGTGACGGTGTACGCGCCGTTGATTTCCGAGGACGTGTTCCACAAAAAGGGACAATCGCCCGATCGGCCCGACTTGAAGACGGCGCTGGGCGAGCAGCTTCGATTTCTGAAGGAGATGGAAAGCATCGTTGATGCGGAGCGAACGATCTACGGGATAGATGCGGGGATGTAGACCGCTAGCGCAGAGTATTCGGATGTCGGATCCATAGTTTGGATTTCGCGGATCGGCATGAGTCACTAACATTGATAGCGGCCGCGGCGAGCAGGTGAAACCGGAGGTGAGTCGCGTTTGAAAGGGCTTAGCTGTAATTCGAATATCTTGAGCGCTTCCGTGGGAGGCGGACACAAGGACTTCTATGGCCGGGAAAGCGACTATCGGGAGCGGCTGATAGCCGCCTTGCGCGAACTGGCGGCCTACGGCGACCGGCTCGGGGTCAGGCTGGCACTCGAAGCGGGCAGCTTGCCGGGCCACCTGGTGCATAACCTGAGCCGAGGGCGCAAGGTGCTGAGCTACGATCGGTTGGAAAGCTTAGGCGTGTTGTTCGACCCAGGTCATTACCACGTCCGAGGAGATCCTGTGATCGGCGCCTACCGGGCACTGAGCGAGCGGGTGGTGCACATGCATGCTAAGGACGCGCGCGGCCACGTGGAAGACTTCGTGTTTCCTCCGCTCGGCATGGGCGAGATTGACTTCAACGTCCTGTTGGACGCCATGGTGGCTGCCGCCTACCCGCACTATATCTCGGTCGAGTACGAGGCCTTTGCCTGGGGTTATGAACTCGATCCGAGACGGATACTGTCGGAGAGCAAGTCATTCCTTGACCAGATCATCGCTTGGAACACGAGATCGGCTTAGGAGAATCGTTGAACATGAAATTAGCGGGTCGTGTGGCCATCGTCACGGGGGGCGGCCAAGGTACATCATGGTCAACAACGCCGGCATCGTACATGTCAAGCCGTTCGTTGAGATCACCGAGCAGGAATGGGACGACGTCTTCGCGGTCAACGTGAAAGGCGTGCCAGGCGGCGGCAGAGAGATGATCAAGCAGCAGAGCGGCCGGATCATCGATACTTCTTCGGTGGCCGCGAAGTTCGCCCGGCCCATGCTGATGGCTTATGCCGCCGGCAAGGCCACGGTCATCAGCATGACCCGCTCGGCCGGATGGGCCGGCCCGAGGACATCGCCAAAGTAGCAGTCTTTCTGGCCAGTGATGATTCCGACTACATGACCGGGCAGGCCATCAACATCTCAGGCGGGACGTGTATGCATTAACCTGGCTGTACTGATTCTTTGCCCGATTTGCCCGACTGAAGAGACCCCCGGCACGACAATCTCTAGTAAACTGATAGAGATTGTAGGATGGACGTAATCGGTTAAGGGTGAATACGCTCTGCGCGCCGTATTCGATCTGGCGGGTCGGGGCGGTTCGGACCCCGTCAAGATCGCCGAAATAGCTGCCCGGCAGAAGATCCCTCAAAAATTCTTGGAGCTGATCCTTTCCCAGCTCAAGCAGGGTGGTTTTCTCGGCTCGCGGCGCGGAGCCGACGGAGGCTATTTTTTGGCGCGCCCATCGCGGGGCATCACTGTGGGAGACGTGTTGCGCCACATCGATGGACCGATTTCCCCCGCGCGCAAGCGGCAGCGCGGCAACTTGCCGCGGGACTCCCCTTTCCCAGACCTCTGGCAGGAAGTGGAGCGCGCGCTCTCCGGCGTCATCGACAAGACGACTTTCGCCGATCTCGTCAATCGCTGGAAGGAGAAGAACGCGCGGCGGGTCGCCAACTGGGAAATCTAGCACGGCGCCCGATCGAGACATCGGCAGTCATTCGTCCGGGCATTCTGTAGATTTCGATGGGACAGGTATTTGAAGACAATTCGCTGAGTATCGGTCGTACACCGCTTGTCCAGTTAAATCGAGTGGCCGATGGCGCGCCGGCGACCATACTGGGGAAGGTCGAGGGCCGACAATCCCTCCTACTCGGTCAAATGCCGCATCGGCGCTTCGATGATTTGGGACGCCGAGCAAAGCGGCGTTCTGGCGCCGGCAGCGAACTGATCGAGCCGACGAGTGGAAACACCGGTATCGCGCTGGCTTTCGTCTCGGCTGCTCGGGGCTATCGGCTGACCCTGACGATGCCGGAGACCATGAGTATCGAGCGCCGTCGAGTCCTGAAGATGCTTGGCGCCAACTTGGAGTTGACCCCCGGTGACGAAGGAATGCAAGGAGCCATCGAGCGCGCCGAACAGCTCGTCGCCGCCGAACCAGGGCGATACGTCATGCTGCATCAATTCAAGAACCCGGCCAATCCGGCGATTCACTTCCGCACGACGGGGCCGGAGATCTGGGAAGACACCGACGGCGGCATCGACGTGCTGGTGGCCGGTATCGGCACGGGCGGCACGATCACCGGCGTCTCCCGATACATCAAGAACGAACAGGGCAAACAAATCGTGTCGGTAGGCGTCGAGCCCGCCCTCAGGCCCGGTGATCTCCCAAAAAACTGGCGGGAAACCGTCTGCGGCCCGGACATCACCACTTGATTCAGGGTGTGGGAGCAGGGTTCATCCCCGACACGCTCGACCTTTCGTTGGTCGATCGCATGGAACAAGTATCGGACGAGGAGGCGATCGAATACGCTCGGCGCCTGGCTCGCGAAGAAGGCCTTCTCTCGGCATTTCCTGCGGGGCCGCCACCGCGGTCGCCTGCCGGTTGGCCGCCCAGCCCGAGTTTGAAGGCAAAACCATCGTTACCATCCTCCCCGACGCAGGCGAGCGATAATTGAGCAGCTCGCTTTTCGACGGCGTCGCGTAACGTCGCGTAAACGTCCGGTTGTCTTGTGGGCGCGATTTCTTAGCCCGCTTTTCTCACCCGCGGAAGTCTGCTATGCCCGGTCGCGGCGCCGATGAAGGCCCAGTCCCATTCGAGCGAGCCGCACCGCGTGAACGACGAGCGCGTACACCAGCAAATACGCGAAAGCGATGGGAAAGTAAGGATCGCGGCCGCCTTTTGCGGGGTGGAGCCGTCCAACAAACCGGTCCGGTGGAAAAGGAATCGCTTGATGTTGTCGCGGTGGGCGCGGTCGAGCCAGAAAAAGTCCGCGTTTTCATTGATGACTAAAAACTTGCAAGGGAACAGCGCGAGCGCGGCCATTTTCCAAGGGCCCAGAATGGGAGAGTCGGCGCAGATGATCGCGGTCACGGGATGCCGTTTGGCCCGGATCCGCCGCAACAGGCGCCAGCGCGTCCGGCGGTCGTGACAATGGATCACCCGAAAGACTTCGCTCGGCGCTCCGTTGGCCGTCAGGCCCCGCGGGTCGCTGGGAAGACAGGTCAGTAGATCAATCGGCAGCTCTTCGCCGTAGAGTTCCCGAAACCGGATAATGGCTTTTTCGGCGATGTCACGCGGCCCGCTCTCGACCAGGAGCAGTTTCGTGACCGGCGGGATGCGCCGCGACAAAACCCATCTCATCGACTAACATTCTACAAGGGCCGGGGGGTTAGCTCGCTTTTCTCACCACGTGGCGAGGCGAACCGCGTGAGATCCCGTCAGTGCAAGGCGCGCGCCGCTCGGCGCCGCATTTCTTGAACAGTGCGGGCGTACTTGAACCCAGGTTGAGCACGGCGAGCAAGTGCAACGCAGTAATGACGCGTGTTTCGGCCGTCAGGTGGTGAGAAATGCAGGTTAGCTGGGCGGCCTTCTTCCAGCTCTGCCGGATGCTTTACCGAGAGATAGCCCCATGATCCCTTTGCTCGACCGCTGGACGGCTATCCCCAGCCGGCAAGATCGGCCGGAGTGGCTTGACCTTCAGCGCGGCTCGCTCGACGAGGTTCGAGAGAGTCTCCGCGACATCAGCCGCATCAACCGTTGGCTGGGCGGGCAGGCGGCGCTGCGGCGGTTCCTATTTCCTCGGATGCGCCAAGCTGGCGCGAAACGTCCGCTGCGCATCCTCGATGTGGGGACGGGCTCGGCCGCCGTGCCGTTGGAGATCGTACGCTGGGCGCGGCGTCACGAAATCCCCGTCAGAATCATCGCCCTTGACAACAATCTGCGGCACCTGAACATCGGTCGGGAAAACGTTTCGGAGTACGAAGAGATCCAGCCTACTAGCCGCCGATGTCACGGCTCTTCCTTTTCCCCCGGCATCATTCGACTTCGTCCTCTCGATGCTGTTTCTGCACCATTTCAGCCGAGCCAAGCTACTCGAAATCCTATCCGCGCTGAAAGCGGTTTGTCGGGGCGCTCTGGTTCTGAATGATCTGGTTCGCGATCGTGTTCCCTACGTTTTCTTTCGGATGTCGGCCCCGGTCTTCGCGAGAAGCCGGCTCACGCGCCACGACGGCGAGGTTTCCATTTTTCGGTCCTACACGCCGTCGGAGATGCGGTCGATCCTCACCGAGGCCGGTCTCGGAGGCGCGCGCGTGTACACGCAGGGGCTGTATTATCGAATGACCGTGATCGACGGCGGCGGTGAACGATGAGCGGGAATCTCCGGGCCGAGGCAACCATCATCGGGGCGGGTGTGGCCGGTTGCTGTGCCGCGATCGCGCTACGACGGGCCGGCGTCGACGTAGTGTTGCTTGAAAAATCCTCCCGGCGCCCCCATCGGTTTTGCGGAGAATTTGTCTCGGGCGAAGCCGCCACGTCCCTGAACGAGCTGGGCATGTACGACGAAGTGATGAGCCGGGGTCCCTCGCGGGTGCGCCGGATGGTCTTGTACGGAAGAGGTAGGCGGCCCTATTCGCTGCCCCTGGCCGAGGAAGGTTTGGGCCTTAGCCGGCGCGCTATGGATTCCGCGCTCCTCGAGCAGGCAGCGAAGCTGGGCGCGCACGTCCGGGAGGGCGCCTTTGTGGAGAGTGTTTCCCCGGCAGCCGGTTCCGGCTACGAGGTCAGGGTGAAAGGCGAATCTCCTCCCAAACGCTCGGTGATTCGCTCTCGAGTTGTCATCGGCGCGCAGGGCAAGCGCTCCAATCTGGATCGAGCGTTGGGGCGGAAATTTCTGGCCCGTGGAAGCCCCTACGTCGGCGTCAAATGCCACTTCGCCGGTATGGACCCGGGCGACCGCGTGGAACTGTATCTTTTCCCTGGAGGCTATTGCGGCGTGGTGGGGATTGAGGCCGGCCGAACGAATATCTGCCTGCTGGCTACAGAACGTGCCTTGCGCCTAAACGAGGGACGCCCGGGGAAGCTGATCGACGCGGCTCGGCGTGAGAACCCGTTCTTGGCCGAGTCCATGCGAGACGCTTCGGCTTTCGAAGACAGTCTGTTGACCATCGGACAAGTTCCCTTTATCCCTAAAGAGCAAGTCGCCGGCGGGGTCTTTATGGTCGGCGACAGCGCTGGCGTGATGGCTCCTTTTCTGGGCGCCGGCGTGGCCGGCGCGATGCGCTCCGCGGTGGTTTGCGCCGACCTGGTCTCTCTGGCAATGAAAGGGAAACAAACTCTCCGCTCGGCGCAACTCGAATACGAACGCTGGTGGCGGCGGCACTACCGCGCCAACCAGAGGTGGGGACACTTAGCCTCGCGCCTGCTGTGCCGCCCGGCGGTGGGCGAGATGGGGATCGCAGTACTGAATCAGCTCCCCGCGATGGGCGCTCTGATTTATCGCCAGACACGATCCCGCGACTCTCATCGCTGCGCGGTCGCCGGCAGCGGCATGTCGTAGAACTTTGCGGTCGTCGGAGGAGCCGGGCCGATCCGCTGCGGCCGAGCCGGGCCGAGGGTGCTTCGGAAGGGGTAGTGTAGGTAAGATTGAAAATCAGCCCGGCGGAGGGCTGGACGCGCGGTGATCCCCGGTTTCATCCGATCGAGGATGTTCCCGCCGCGCGTAACGGAACCAATTATGCAAGGCTGGATGGAAGCGCTGCGTTCGCGTGTACCCGTTCCGACCCGCTCCGCGGCGAGGATAACGGAGCTAGGATGAGTAGATCAGACCGCGTGATCCGAACTGTGGGCGACAAACGGCGCTTTGTCGTGTTGTTGTTAGTGGTTATCATCTCATTCGGCTGGGCGAACGCTCCCTTACCGGCGCAGCAGACCGAGGAAAAGCCGGACGAGCTCGCGGATTTGACCCTTGAGGAGTTGATGAAACTGGATATCCTTCCCATCAACGTTCTGGGAACTCATACCCATCTGGCGGGCCGAATGGATGATTGGTTACAAGTTCATGTTCATGAGAATGGACGGGAATCGGGACGGGACGGATAGGAAAACCGTGAGCGACGTCCTTCAGGATTTCCCCCGTCGCTCCTACGGAGATGACCATGGCGATGCACATGGTCGAGGTTCACTGCTGTCCGGTTAAAAGTCGAATAGAATCAATTGGTTGGGGTCATAGGGGGATTCGTTTGGGGAGTCGGATGGCTGGAGTGCCTGTAAAAGGGGCATTTTTTCGAATTGCGTAACGCTGAGAATCTGTAGAATCTGGTAAAGACTCGCTTCCAGCCCGAGCCGTTTCCGGACGATGGCGATGAGCACGTAAATCGAGACAGCGATCCGGATCTGCGTCTTGACGGCGTTCTCGCTGGTGCCGTAAAACGAGTTGATTCGCAGATGTTGCTTGATCCACTGTGAAGAACAACTCAATCTGCCAACGCGGACTTGTAGATGTGGGCGATGGTCAGCGCCGGGAGCGCGAAGTTGTTGGTCAGAAACTTCAGCCGCTTGTTCGTCCGGGCGTCGAAGTAACTGACCCTCCGCAACGGGTCGGGATAGGCTTGGGCCGATTCGGATGGCAGCCAGTATGACGGTCTGATCCGAGCGCAAGCCCGTGGATTTGTCGACGGGATGCGGAGTAGCGCCGTTGGAGCAAGATGTTCTTCTTGGTTCGCACGACGAAGAACGACGAGGCAGAGAGTGAACACGAAGAGGCGTTCGAAATCGACGTAGGCCCGATCCATGACGTAGAACGCGCCGGCCTCCGGGCCGATCTCGTCGAGGATGTTGATGTCGTGCACTTTGCCTCCAGTAATGCGGATGAACGTGGGAATATTGCCGTGCAGATCCAGCAGCGTGTGCATCTTCACGGCGGCCTTTTGCTTGCGGAATCTCGCCCACGGAAACAGCGACAGGCAGAGGTCGATTGTTGTCGAGTCGAGAGCGTACAGAGTCTGGTCCAAGTCCACACCGATCGGGTCGTGGGCATATAACGGCCGTGCCATGCCAATCAAGACCTGCGCGAAGTCCGCGTAGATCCGCCAGTCGCGCGACTCGTTCGCATCGGCCAGTGTCGAGCGCGCTACCCTGCCGCGGAATCCCATGTGGTAGAGTTTGGCAGTGCATCGAACGCAGGCACGTCTCGATGTCGCTGGAGGCTTGCCCGATAGGTCAGCTGGGCGAATGCCATCGCAAGAAACTGATCCCAGCAGGAGAAACTTTTCAGATAGGAATCGCCGCGGTAGCGCGATACACATTTCTGAAACTCTTTGCTCGGTAGGTGCTCGATCAGTTGGGAGAAAACCGTACGGCCAAGGTTCATCCCTCATTGTGCCGCGTCCGGATGCTCCGTTCAGGCGACCATTTGCGGCCTCGGGATTTCAAATCGTTCCCGGGCAAAACAGGCCATAAGACATTGAGCGGTCGAGACTTACCGTCCGATGGCGCGACTTTCCCCGGACAGCACTGTCATACACCAAAGAGCGAGCGTCTTCAAACACGGGGTCGAGCACATACCGCGGTTTGAGGTGCTCGACGAGGCGAGACGCAAGATGCTGATGGGGCACGATGAGGAACCGATAGCGACGCTGATCGAAAGCGTCGGTTACAATCCGCCGGGCAGGCTCGGAGCCGTGTACGAAGACACTATGAAATCGTGCCACATCCGGCGCGTAACCCGCGCGCGCGATGGTTTAAGGCTAAGATCCAGTCGTCCGGTTGCGCATGCTGTTTGAGGTATTCGAGGGGAAGCGTACTCGGCGACCACTTCCCGCAGATAGCCTTTGGCGTCCAGACGGCCTAGGAAAAACTGTAGCTGTGGCGCATTGACCTCAAGTAGCATCGCGACCCACAGTGCAAAAACGAATCCATAGAATAAGCCGGCCTGGATCAACACCCGAAGCAAGCCGCGAGATCGCTCGTAAAGAGCCGCGAAACGGGCTGCGGTAAAAAGGAAACACAACAAGATCGGTACAATGGCGTAGCGCAATGTCGGCCAAGCAGAGCCCCAGTACAGGCAATACGCCGCGGTGAAAAGCAGGCAGGCGCGTTCACCAGGCTGTCTGAAGCGTCGACGCACCAGGAGCCACGCCGGGGCGAAAAGAACCAAGAAGATTCCCATCGGATTGTCGGACGGCGACCGCAAGGCGGACGCGGTACGGCCCTCAAAGTGGATCGCCCAGGGGATCCGGAAGTAGCTCATTCTTTTTACCTGGTGGTTTGATTCAGGTGGCTCGATTTTCCGCGAGAGCGCGGTTTCCCACCTCATCGGGTACACCGGGTTGCCTGTTAGCCAAAAGGCGCGAAGGTGCCAAAACGGTCCGAAGATGGCAAAGACCAAAACCAGCGAGGCGGCCAAACGCCGTCGCCGAGGGCTTTTCCACATGGCGTGGAGATACAGCAACCCAAGGGGGAGGCCGCCAAAGAGCGCCACGTGTTTCACGCCGAAGCTCATGGCTAGAAAAAACACCCCCAGCCGCAGCCAGTTCCGGTCCATGGAATTCTTCGCCCGCAGATAGCAGTAGAGCGATGCCAATTGAAAGAACGCCAGCGCGACGTCATTTTTCAAGATGCTGCCCGTCCAGTGAAGAAATGGGATCGTACCAGCAACAACCACACCCGTTAGCGACCCCAAACGATCGATGTCGCAGCGGCGAGCCACGGCGGAATGCCAACAGCAGGGTGAGCGCGAAGAAAGCGGGACTTACCATCTGTGACGCGGCTTGCCCGCCCAAGCTGTAGGTCAACGACATCAACACTTCCACCGACTGCGGGAACAAGGAGGATGGCAAAAAAGGGACCGGCGCCAAGCCGTGGGTCGTGGCGTAATGCCGAATGGCCGGCAAATGATCGCGCATGGCGTCGACCGCAATAGTGGGCGCCAGCGCGACCAGCAAGGTCAACATGCCAAACACCGCTGCAAAAAACATCAGGAAGCCGACGATGGGACGCCGGAATTCCTCTCTCGACCGCCAGTTGGCGTACAACGCGCGACCATGGACCACCAACCAAGGAACTTCCCTTCGTAACAAAACACAGGGAGCGGCCAACAGCACCAAAAAGGCCCACCAGTAGTAGCCGCCGAGAAGACCTAAAACGAATAGGACACAGATCATAGCCCCCAGCCCAATACCAGTGGAAATCGCGATATCATCGACAGGCGAACGGATATCGAGTCCCAGCTTTTGGCGGCCGTAGCGCCCGACCGCGAAGCAAGCAATAACGAGCCCAAGCAACCACGAAAGTCGGTCGTGGCTGATGGAGCGCGGCAACGACCAGCAAAAAACCCACCAGTAAGGCGGGTTCGTATTTCCCACAAGCCTCGCTGTCGAAGGACGAGGTGTATCAGCGACACCGTAGCCAGAAGGGGCAGTGAGACGAGCAACAGACGCTGGAATTCCGGTCCTGGTTTCGCGAAATAATTGATGTGCCAGAGGAAAGGCGACCAGGTCAGCATTACCGAGACTACGAGCCAGGCCAGCCAAATCGCCAGCACGATCGTCGGTCGCCCAATTTAGCCTGAATTCCAAAACGTCTCCCTCCAAGGACGCGCCCCTCAGCCGAGCGGTCGGGGCAGAAGTCGGCGGACTGTACCACCGCCACCAACACCGAGCGGTCTGCTGATCATCTATTGAATCTCGCATAATATAGAGTTAGTCAGGGCCAAGAGGAGACTGCTTCCAGAAGGCCGTGATCAAGCGCGGTTTGCGGCGCATGCGACGCAGGGATTTGCGGGCACGCTCGTCCAGCTCCCCGTAGTCCTTCGGACAGACGTTCGGCAACTCGTGCTGCTTCCAGTAAGCCCAAATGTATTCCACCGGGTTCAGCTCCGGTGCATAGGGCGGCAAGCACTCCGTGGCGATGTGGCCTTCGGAGAGCTCGATGAACTCCCGCACCAGGCGGCTGCGGTGCGCCGGCAGGCGGTCCCAGACGATCAGCAGCGGGCCGTCGATGTGGCGGGACCCAAAGCCTTCAGGAAGTCGATGACGCCTCGGGACTGACTCAAACCTTCGTCGACGACCAGCCGCACGGCCTCCAGCCGTCGCTTTTCCAGAGCATCAAAATCGCGCCTTACGCCTCTTGGGTTCCCCCATGTCTATTAAGACGAGCAGAACCCCCAAAAGGTCACTCTAGATTATGCGGGAGTCAATAGCCCGCTTTTCTCACTACCTGACGGTCGAAGCACACAATAGGCCCGCCATTACTGCGGTGCGCTTGCTCGCCGTGCTCAACGTACTTTCCTGGTCGGGCGCCGAACGCGGGTCGCTACTTCTTTCGCTAGAGCCAAAATACGAATGGCTAGGATGCACCCGCAAAAGTACACCTCCGCGCGCCGAGCGTCGCGCGCCTTGTACTGACGGGCCTCTCACGCACTTCGCCTCGCCACGTGGTGAGAAAAGCGGGCTAGGCCTCCGGCGCCTTATCGTCTAGTGAAGTTGCGGAGAGCGGAACGCCGTGTTCGGCCCAAAGGCGTCGTAATTCGGAAGTGGTTCCCCACTCCGGCGCTCCGTCGTTCGGGGTTCGCGCGGGAACCTTTTCCCACTCCACTTCGGCAAGCTTCCGATATGCCTCCATGCCCTTCGGTACCAGGATATCGGCGTAACGGGAGATCGCGCCGAAAAATACATGAAGTCGCCGTGCGGTTCGCCGTGGAACAGTCTGCCGGCCAGTGCGAGGGGTTCCGGTTTGGCTTCTTCGCAGGCCTTGTAGTGGATGTCCTGCAAACGGTCCCGCAATCCGTTCAGGCTCCATCGCCGCCATCAAGGATCGAAGGGCCGATTCACGGATTTCGATCACCGCGGCGGGCAGCCCATCCTCGCGTAGCTGTTCAACCGAATCGATCACCTCGTCCACGCCGGACGCGTAGGACGCCATCCCGCGATGGTGAATAAACCTACGGACCTGGACCGCCTTGTCGAGTACTTTTTGGACCGCCACCGCCGCAATAAGAGTTTTCCTTGATAGTCACGGCTGGGACGATTACGACACCGTCCACCCACCGTCAAAATGCAAGGCCTTGTTCGGGAACGCCTTCAATGGACATAGCCTAACGATTTTAGCTCCTTGCTTAGCTCTGGATCGTTTGGGATCGTTTCAGGATCTTCAGAGACACCTCCGCGCTTGGAGGCGGCGGCGCGAAGTTCGGCCAATAAATGCGACCCGGCGATGTGCGCGAGTTGATTCTTTGTCTGGCGCGGATCGGTTTCCATGTCGTACACTTCTTCGTTGTCACCTGGTCCGCGAATGAACCAATAGCGCCCTCGGATGACGGCGATCATTGCGGGGGCCTTCAGCAATTTTCCGAGTCCGTCAAATCTCCCACGGCTCCGTACTGGCCGGCGCTTTCCCGCCTCCCACTGGTAGGAATATTCCATCGCATAAAGCGTTCTCAACCGCCCGCGGACGTCGGTATAGAGAGACTGAGCAAATGATTCTCCGTCGAGCCTCGTCGGCGCTTGCAGGCCGAGCAACTCGATAATTGTGGGCGCTATGTCGACAAGAGAGATTGGGTCTGGGCATGCGCGCGGTTTTATGCCCGGCCCGCCAACCACAATAGGTATGCGAATAAGGTCCTCATGCAGCCGGCCGGCGTGATGGATCCTGCCTGCAGCGGGATCGAACCCCTCGCCGTGGTCGGACACCAGAAACAGTGCCGTCCGGTCCTGCTGGCCGGAGGATTCAACGGCCTCAAGCAATTTCCCGAATCCGGCGTCAAAACTTGCGATCTCAGCGGCGTAGAGCGCCTTCATGCGATTCCAAGCTTCGTCCCCACAATCAGCACCGTGAAGGCAGTCGAGATACCTAACATTCCTATGCCGCTTGACGCCCAGGAATTCGAGGGCCCAGCTATTTTGGATGAAGTAATCGTGCACCGCGAAACTGTGCAGAAATAAGAACAGCGGGGGCGCGTCAGCGGCTCGCTTCGACAGAAGAGCAATCGCACGATCAAAAAGATTCGCTCCGCGCGGCCGGTTGGGGCTTCCCTGCCGGGGCAAAATCACATCCGACGAAGGGGTAGAATCTAACGTTCCATCGTAGCGGTCGAACCCATCTGAAAGTCCGAATTTATGATCGAGGAAACCCTCGTCGGTAAAAGCCACCGTTTCGAATCCGTTCTCTCGAAGGGTTCGAGCCAACGTTCGCAACCGCCCCGCATGCGCGGCGCGGGCGTAACGATCCGGGTACAGACCGGTCAGAAGAGACCGGTGAGCGGGCAGAGTCCACGACGCTGTTGAATAGGCGTTTGTGAAACGCACGGCTTGAGCCGCGAACTGGTCGAGATGGGGGTGCTCGGACGCACCGGCTTCAAAAGCACGTAGCGCCGACCGATTCAAAGTATCCACAGAGAGCAGAATAACTATTTGGGGACGCTGCTTATTGACTCCCGCATAATATAGAGTAATCTTTTGGGGGTTCTGCTCGTCTTAATAGACATGGGGAACCCAAGAGGCGTAAGGCGCGATTTTGATGCTCTGGAAAAGCGACGGCTGGAGGCCGTGCGGCTGGTCGTTGACGAAGGTTTGAGTCAGTCCGAGGCAGCACGGCGCGTGAAGGCGGCGCAGCAAAGCGTGAGCCGTTGGGTTAGCGAGCATGGCGCGTACGGTGCCGCCGGACTCCGCCGGGCCGGGCGCGCCGGCCGCAAGCCGCTGTTAGACGCCACGCAACGGGAACGTCTGGAGGCAATGCTGCTGCGGGGCCCCGAAGCGCAGGGCTTCTCGACGCCGCTGTGGACTTGTCCGCGAGTCGCTCGTCTGATCGCCGACGAGTTCGGCGTGCGCTATCACGAAGGTCATGTTTGGAAGATCCTGCGGGCGCTCCACTGGAGCCCGCAACGGCCTGTCGGCAAGGCCCGCGAGCGCAACGAAGAAGCCATCCGCAACTGGCGGCGCAAGACTTGGCCGGCCACTAAAAAAAAGCCCAAAAACAAGGCCGCACGATCGTCTTCATCGACGAAAGCGGACTGAGTCAGAAGCCCCATCGTTGCCGCACCTGGGCGCTCCGCGGCGAGACACCCGTGCTGGAGTTCAACTTCAACTGGCAGAAACTTTCCGTTTCCGCCGGGCTGACCTTGCGCAACTTCTACTTCCGGCTCTATCCCGGCGCCATCGGCGAGCTGGAGGTCATCGACTTCCTGAAGGCTTTGGTCCGCCACATCGACGGCCCGCTGCTGATCGTCTGGGACCGCCTGCCGGCGCACCGCAGCCGCCTGGTGCGGGAGTTCATCGAGCTCTCCGAAGGCCACATCGCCACGGAGTGCTTGCCGCCCTATGCACCGGAGCTGAACCCGGTGGAATACATTTGGGCTTACTGGAAGCAGCACGAGTTGCCGAACGTCTGTCCGAAGGACTACTGGGAGCTGGACGAGCGTGCCCGCAAATCCCTGCGTCGCATGCGCCGCAAACCGCGCTTGATTACGGCCTTCTGGAAGCAGTCTTCTCTTGGCCTTGACTAACTCGATATTATGCGAGATTCAATAGCAGTTTGCGCACAGCCGACGAAAACGATGATCGAAACCCAAACACCCAGAAAAGATCGATGCATATCGGGCCAACGGGGTCCCTGCAAATCGTTGGGACCACGGGGTTGCTTGTCGGCCTCGATCGTCGTAGGACTTGCCGCTCCCCCTCCTTTGATCATCCGTGAATCCGAAAGAATCGTCAATTCGCGACCTTGCTTGTCAGCCGATAGGCGAACTGTTTTGACCGCTCACCGCTCTTGCCGTCAGCCGCGTCAAGGGCTTTGGGGGTCTAGCCAGCTTTTCTCGCCACGTGGCGAGAAAGGCTGGCTAGTTCGGTTGAATGAGGTCTGCCGCAGGACGACGAAAGCAAGGCTGTTGGAGACCCGTCCGTCGTCAAAATGTTGAGCCTCCACTCGACAGTATCCGAGTACCTGATCGTAGCAGGCGAGCGATTGAGTTTCACGGTCAAGCTTCGTCTTGAAGTGCGTTGTCCACGATAACGCCATGGCTCCGTGCCCCGAAAGACGCATGGGCCCTGGCGGAAGCGCTTGAGGTCGGCGGTTCTTCTTGAACAAGCGAAAGAGAAACTCGACTAGGCTATGTGCATCTTCTTCACCAGCCAGGGGCTGGAGACCACATGTGGGATAATCTGCGAAACGGAAGCGTTCCGTTGAGAAGTAGTGCGGCGGCCGGACCGCTGGTCTTTCTCGCGGACGACGCTCGAACGCTACCCCGAACTTCAAGAGGCGACCGGACACGGCCCGGGTTGAAGCGTCTGATGCCCCTAAGATTACCGAGAATGCGACGCTTGATCCCACGGATCCCGCGGCGATCCTGGAGCGCTTGGTTTGGGCTTGTTTCGCTGGCCGTCCCAGCCGTTTTTGCGATGCCAGCGTGCGAGTGGCTTCGGAAAGTAGAGGAGAAGCCTGACATCATCGTGATTTTGGTGGATGCTCTCAGGGCGGATTACTGGGCTGCTACGGTTTTCAGGGTGAGGTTTCCCCCGCTATTGATCGCTTAGCCCTGGAGTCTGTGGTCTACGACAACGCCATTGCTCCCTCCCCATGGACCAAGCCGTCCGTGGCCTCCCTGTTTACTTCCCTGGATCCCATCACGCACAGAGTTGTAACCCACGAGACGCATTTCTGGAAGGAGGTTCCGACGAGCCGGAAAACCGACGTCCTCCCGACGGGAGCACGGACCCTGGCGGAAGCGCTTCAGGAACTCGGCTACGAAACCGCGGCCTGGGTTACCAACCCTTGGATCAATGAATCGCAGTGGGGATTCGACCAGGGATTTGACTATTTCTACGATCACCATTGGAAGAGCGCGCGGCGAATCATTCCGGAGATCCAACAGTGGTTGGAGCAGCGGGCCGAGGGCCGCGAGGCTGACCGTCCCTTGTTCTTGTACCTCCATTTCATGGACGTTCACGGCCCCTACAACTCTACTCCGAAACTCATCGAAAATCTCTCCCAAAGTCCATCCCTGGGCGAGGACAGGCTTCTCACTGCGCATGAGCACAGGGCGATCGGCTACTTGGGCGATCGCACACCCTGGAGGGATTTGGAGCAGGGGAAGCAGCTGCGGAGTTGGAGGGCGGCCTACGCCTCCGGCGTGCGGCTTTTCGATGACCAGCTAAGCCTGTTCCTGAACTGGCTCCGGAACTCAGGACAATTGAAAAAGTCCGTCTTGGTTTTCACGAGCGATCACGGAGAAGACCTTCTGGAACACGACCGGTGGAACCATGGCTACGCACCCAGTTTGTTTCAGCACTCCATCAAGATCCCTCTGATGATCCGCCTGCCGGGAGCCCAGGGGGCGGGACGAAGGGACGACAGGATGACAAGTCTTTTTGACGTCATGCCCACTCTCCTTCGCCTCGTCGGCCGGCAGAAGCTGCCGGAGGATCTCGAAGGCAAAGCACTTCTGGATTCCAAGGGGCAAGGATCAGCCAACCCACCCGCTTGGTCGTTCTCGGGTGCGGTGGCCGACAACCCACGCATGGTTTCGATGCAGGACCGCGACTACAAATTAATCTGGGAATTCCCACGAGGGTCCATGAGGCTTTACGCCCTGCGGGATGACCCCGACGAAAAGGTGAATCTCGCTTCGAGCGAGCCTGGGCAACAACGTTCCACCAATTCGGTTATGGAGGAAGTAAAGCGGGAGATGGCGCAGACCCTGGCCGCCCGGATCCGCGGGCTTAGAGCTAGACCGTCGTTGCTGAAAACACAGGTGTCGATGGACTCGGACACCGTGGAGAAATTGAAATCTTTGGGGTACCTTCAGTAGCACCCACAGCAGGGGGCGGCGTACGTTAAGGTCCGCAGTCCGGCTATTCTTGCATGGCGTTTTTCTCAGCATTCATAGATAGCTTCTACGGAAAACCGGGACAGCCAGGGACAGCCTCAATTAAGGCCCCTTGTAACCCGCAAGTTGTTGAACAACATAGCTTCCCTCCGCCGGTCTAGTGGTTCGCCGGGAGATCTCTTGTAGTCGCAACTTTCTTATCGGACGCCTGCAATAAGGGGTTGGGGCAACTTCTCGTCGGACGTTCGCGGGGGTTATCGAGGCTGTCCCGTTTTCCCGTTTTCCGTGAGCGTCAATCTTCAGGGAGCGGCTCACGCCTCCGCCGAGCGCGTTCTGTATCACGAAGTTCAGCGCACCGACCTTGGGAAATTCGTGGCGTTCGACGGGCCTCGGCGCCACCGGTTCAAAATGCTTGGCGACCGCCTCGGCGCTGACGGGCCGTTTCACCCACTCGTAGTGGGCGTGATCGTAGACGACAAGACCTTACGTTCGCGATGTCCCCCTTGTCGCCCGCCCTGGAGTGGCAAATTTGGCGCGGTCTGACGCGTTCAGCCATGTGCGGCAGTCCTCCTCAGCTTGGACAACTGTATCATCATTGCCACTGCCCCCCCCGCAGGCAGGTTGGGACTGACTGTACCCAGGCATAGCCCAGTTCGGCTCGCGCTGCACGATTGAAATCTCGCAGCCCGCAGCGGTTGCAGCGGTTGCCCCTTGCCCCCGGAGCTATACAATGCAAAAGCCCACGGCTTCAGCCGTGGGTGGCAAAACCCCTGCGACCGAGCCCTGGAAAGGGCGAAAGAGCATGTGTGGGGTCTGTGTCGCCCTTTCCAGGGCTTCCTGCACTGCCACTCTTTCCCACGGCTGAAGCCGTGGGCTGAGATTGTTACGGCCCCTGACGGGGCCAGACTCCTCATCCATCTGCCACTGGTTGGGGTGATAGGAACTCTGTAGATCCGTGCTACGGGACTTCCTCTGTCGCGCTTCGGGTTTGTCCTGTTCCATCTAACGCCCAGGTCCGCAGGCAGCGGCGCGGTGGTACCGACCTCCCGTGAAACCGGTGGCTAGCCGTTGCTTTCCGCCTCGAGCAACAATAGCCGCGCCCACAGATCATCAAACCGATTCCGAGTATTTTCGCTGAGTTCGCGTTTAGCGCTTTTCAGGAGCATTCGTGCGCGTTGAAGCTGCCGCCGATAAAATACCGCTTCCTCGACCAGCGCGAGACAACAATCGGCCATTTCCAGGTTCTGGTCGATGGTTCGGTCCGCAATGTGAAATAGCTCTTCATACCGCTCCCGTTTGTAGCCAATGCCCTGTTGCCTTTTTCGACAGGGAACGCACCGAACGCAATCGGACTCGAGGCCGAAATCAAGCTCTTCGTACCAATATTGTTGTTCTTCGGCGAAGAAAATAAACGGCTTGCCACAGTCGCGGCATTTCCGCTTTACGTCGAAATAGTGCGTAACCGGAACGGTCGCGGGAGCTTGCCGAGAACGGTTTGCCGGGATCGCTGTGTTTGGGATACGACATTCCTTGGGCGAGGCCCAATGAAGGAAAACATCTCCGCCGTAATCTTCCTTGGGATTAAGCCCCGTAACCCGCGGCCGCTGACCGTAGCGCGGATGCGTAACGTACTGTGCGTATTTGTCTACGGGCGCCATAGAGTTCTTGAGTTCGCAATCACGACAGGGAGGCTTCTCAATAGGTTCGTTGTGACAAACAAGAACCGCAAGTGGAGAATGGGGCGCCGCGGGCGTGACACTCACCGATTAGGATCGCCCGTTTCGCACAGTCGTGCAAGAAAACGACCTCCCTTTCGCGATGGCGAACTCGACGTTCTAGCCCTCACACTGGGTGGCATCCGCGACCGTCTGCCGTTCTCTCTTTGTGGATATTGCTTGATGAGAGACCATGTTCACGCCATCGTGTTCCCTGACGAGGAGACAACGATTTCGGAGGTCAGGAAGAGGTTCAAACTGGCGGCATTTCAACGTCTCCGAGCAGCAGGCTTCCGCAGCAAGCCCTTCTGGCAGAGTCGATTCTACGATCACACGCCGCGGACACGAGGCGAGTTCGGCGAGGCGCTCGACTACATGCACATGAACCCGGTCCGCAAAGGGTTTGTGGAAGATCCGCTTGCGTGGAAATGGTCGAGCGCTCGGTGGTTGGCCCAGGGCAGCGGACCGATCAAGATCGACTCCGTGCGATTGCCCTTCGATGTTAAGGCGCGGATTTGATAAACGGCCGCGGATCTGGCGGGCGCGTACCGCCTGCGGGAAATCTAGCGTCCGTGGGCCCGCCTAGATCGCGCTACGACCTGGTTTACAACAGAAGGCGGATCACTCCCGCCGTCCCGTCGACCTCGACACTCTGGCCGTCGCGAAGCTTCGTCATTAGCCCGTCGATGCCCACAACGCACGGCTTCCCATACTCGCGTGCGATCACCGCCCCGTGTTGCAGAATCCCGCCGACCTCTAGCGCGACCGCGGCAGCGTTTACGAACAGCGGCGTCCAGCCCGGGTCCGTCGTGTACGCGACTAGCACGTCCCCCTTGTTGACCGGCTTCTCATGGGGGCTGTGGAGCACCTTGACTGGACCCGTGACCACTCCGGGCGACACGGCCATCCCGCTCAGCTCCCCGGGTCTCTCCTCGCGAGGACGCGGTCGCAGTATCCGGCCTCGCGAGTCGATCACGGGAGGGAAATCCCTCACCTGAGCCGCGAGTATCTTGACGAAGCGCGTCCGCTCCTCGCGGACCGCCCGCAGGTCCACCGAGAGATCCAGGGCAGCCGACTCGAGGTCGCGGAACGTCAAATCGAAGACCTCCTCGGCGGCATCGAGACGACCCTCTGTCACCAGGCGTCGGCCCTCGATCAGGGCGCTCCGGCGGACCGCGTAGTGCAACAGGAGATTGTGGTGTTTGGGCGTGTCGCGGCTTCCGGCAAACAGCTCGATGATCCGGTGGACGCGGCGCAGCAACGCCCGCCGCAGCCAACCCGACCGGGTCATCAGCTCTTCGTAGGCTCGCCGCCGCTCCTCGACGCGGCGCTTGTGCGCGGCCTCCGGATCATAGCCCTCATCGTCGACGGTCATGAAGGACATTTGCCGCAGGGCGATAGCGGGGTCGTCCGCATACCGCGGGCTCGCCAGGTCCATCTCCCCAGGACCCCGCCAGCCGAACTTCGAGAGGAAGGCGTCCCAAGCGCTCAGGAACTCCGCCGGCATCTGGCGATTCTCGACCCGTTTGGCCAACCGAGCAAGGTCTTCGAAGTCGGATCGGTCCAAAAGCTTGGCCAGGCGAAACAGCGCGATCCCCATCTCGGCGACGACGTTGCCCGTGAAGCCCCGCTTCAGCTTCTCGGCGAGGGCTTCCGCCCCGGCCGACTTCTTGGGGACGACAAGACCGACCGACCCCAGTGCGGCTAAGGAGGCCATGAGCGCCGCCATCGTGACGTCGAACACCTCTTGCACCACGGTTGCGGCGTACGTCCGCCGGAATTGGTCGAGGGGAAGGCCGCAGTCGATGTTCTCGGTGAGCTCTGCCTCGAAGGCGTCGACCTTCCGCTGGTACGCTCGGCGGGCGCGCTCTGGAGACAGGATCGCCCACAGGGTGTTCCAGATAAAGCCGCGCAATCGCCACGCGAGCCGGGGAATGAACCAGACGATTCGGCGGATTCTCGCCCACGACGGTCTCGTGGCCGACCGATAGCGCTTCGCGTCGACATTGGCCAGAATCTCCGCCATCAGCGCGTCGGTGAGGGCAGTGTTCTTCGACATCGCCTCTGGAGTCGACAGCCACATCATGTTGGAGAGGTTCATATACATCCGGCTGCCCGCAAAGTACAGGAAGCTCTCCTCCGGGGCGACGTCGAGCTGCAGCGAAGCGCCGAACCGCTCCATGAAGGAGGAAATACTATCTTCCATCCAGCCGAGCCCCATCGGTGAGATGGGTGCATTGATCGTCATTCCCTTCGACAGCGCGGCGTCCGCGTACAGCCGCCTGCGTTCTCCGGGCTTGGTCACCATTTCGGGCGGCAGCGGCACGTAGGAGGTAATGGGGCGCGCCTGCAGCACGTGAAGCCGACCGCCGGCGTAGGCCCACTCGATGTCCATTGGTTTCCCGTAAAGCTCCTCGATTCGACACATGGCGTCGATCAGCTCCCCGAGTTGGGGGTCGCTGAGGGTGAGTTCGCCCGAACGATGGCCCTGCCGTTCGATCGTGCCACCGTCGGGCCCCAGCCAGATCGAGACCTGCTTGGCGCCCAGCTTCCTGTCCATGAGCTGCCGGCCGACCTTGTCGACGATGAAGTGGTCAGGGGACACGAGCCCGTCGACGACCGACTCTCCCAGGCCCCAGTTCGCATCGATGACGGCCTCGTCGTAGTCGTTGGTGAGCGGGTTGAGCGAGAACCCCACGCCAGCTACCTCACTGTCGACCTGCTGTTGCACGACGACGGCAATACGGGGCGACAGAACGTCGAGGCCCTGCTCCTTCTTGTAGACGA
The DNA here is from genome assembly GCA_965248365.1 of Bryobacterales bacterium. Lineage (GTDB taxonomy): Bacteria > Acidobacteriota > Terriglobia > Bryobacterales > UBA6623. Next base: position 23,533 of record CBDFJA010000002.1, read on the forward strand.
ACACCCGCTCACCGAGGCTTGAGGCAAAGCAGTGTCGCACCGCATCTTCCAGGTCGACCGGGCGCACGCCTAGGCGGGTCTCGTAGCCACCGGCGAACGAGGCCGACACGCGGTCCTCCTCGGGCGAGGACGAGCGCACTGCGAGCAATCTATCGTTGGCGGGCGTCGCGAGGGCCCCGCGGAGGTACTCCAGGGCTTGCTGTTGGTGCTGGCTCAGCGTAAGCGCGGGACAGAGTTTCTTCAGCTCGGCGCAGAGAGTCGCCCACTTATCGCGGGGACTGTCTGCCAACGCCCGCCAGACCGCGGACCTCTCGATCTCGTCAAACCAGGACGCGAAGAAGCGCGTAGTGAGCACGGCGCCGGGCGGAACGGGCAAGCCCGCCTCGGCCATGCGGATCAGCGAATAACCCTTGCCGCCAACCTCCGCAACCGTCGTCCGCGCCGTGCCGGGAAACGAAACGACCAGGGTCATGTACATACCTTCCCGCTCGACGGCCTGGCGGCGCCTATCGATTCCGGTTCCCCTTGCTGGATCTTGTTCCATCTGACGTCAGCCCTGAAGCTTCGACGCCAAGGTGTTTGCGGAGTATGTCGCGGTTCTCTCTCACTTCGGATGAAGCTCCCTGGTAGCGGACGGCGCCGCGCTCGATGATCACCATGCGATTACTTAGTTCGAGGGCGAACCTGAGGTTGTGTTCGGCAAAAATAAGGGCGACGCCCGTGGCTTGGATCCTCTTAAGCGTGTCTCCTAGAGAGCTAACCGCGGCTGGCGATAGCCCCTCTCCGGGCTCGTCGAGGAGCAGCAGTTGGGGGTCCGTCATCAATGCGCGCCCGATCGAAAGCAGCTTCTGTTGGCCGCCGCTCAGCGCGAACCCCAATTTCGATTCCATCTCTCCCAGTTCCGGAAAAATTTCATAGATCCTCGGGAGATTCCAGGTTCCCGGCCCACCGGTCTTTCCTCTCCGGGGCAGAAGTAAATTTTGTCTTACCGTCAAATCCGGGAAGATGAGCGCATCCTGAGGCGCGTATCCTATTCCGCGACGAGCGATCCGGTGGGGAGGGTGTCCCGTAATATCCTCTTGCCTATATAGGACTCGGCCGCGCCGCGGAGGGATGAGGCCCATGATGCTTTTGAGGGTTGTCGACTTGGCGGCGCCGTTTCGGCCGAGGAGGCTCAGCGATTCGCCCGGCTCGACATGGAGACTCAGTCCAAACAGGACCTGCGTCTTACCGTAGAACGTCTCGATATTCTCGATACGAAGAAGACTCATGCGCCCCAACCCAAGTAGGCATCGCGCACCCGCTCGTCAATTCGCATTTCTTCGGGCGAACCCTCGGCAAGAATTGCCCCCCGATGCATGACGCGAACTTTTTGAGCGATCGCGAATACGACCTCCATATCGTGTTCGATGAAGACGACCGTCAGCCCCCGCCGCCGCACCAGTCCTTCGATCAGGCGAGTCATGGCCTCCGTCTCCTTGGGGTCGATTCCCGCGGTAGGCTCATCGAGAAGCAGCAGTTCGCCCCCGGCCGCGATGGCGATGGCCAGCTCCAGCCTTCTCTTGTTACCTCCCGACAAAACTTCCGCCTGCTTGCCGGAGCTGTCTTCGAGACCGACGCTTCCGAGAATTTCCTCCACTTCACGACGGAAAAGGCCGCCCGCGCTCGTCCTCAAGCTTGCGCTCTCTCCGCGCTGGGCGAACAGCGCGACCTGCACGTTCTCGAACACCGTCATTCGCGGAAATAGATTGCTTCCCTGAAAGGTCCGCGTCACGCCGGCACGGCTGATCTTGTGAGCAGGCAGATGCGTGATCTCGGACTCGCGAAACCAAACGCGCCCGCCGTCGGCGGGCAAGTAACCCGTGATCAAATGAAACAGGGTGGTTTTGCCGGCGCCGTTCGGCCCGATGATAGCGCTGATCTCGCCGCGCTCGATCGTGAGAGTCACGTTATCGACAGCCTGGTTGCCGCCGAACGACTTAGCCAGGGAATCGCAGCGAAGAATCAAGACTCCTGCTCCCGTTGGTCTGAATCTTCCGATTTCAACAGTATTGCCGCGACGCCCTCCGGGAAGAATAGAACCACCAAGACCAGGATCGTTCCCAGCACCAACGGCCAGGCCTCGAACAGCAAATCGGGAATCGTGCTTTCGAGAATGCTAAAAATGGCGGCCCCCAACAGAGGCCCCCAGAAGAAGTAAGGCCCGCCCAAGACGCTCATGAAAACGGGCTCCGCTGATTTCGTCCAATGCAGCAGGTACGGGGAAACGGACCGGTTAAACGGAGCAAGCAGCGCGCCGGCCACGCCCGCAAAGGCCCCGGAGATAACGAAAGCCGCCCATTCGTATCTGCCGACGTCGATACCGATAAATTCGGCGCGCCTGCGGTTGTCTCGGATGGCGCGAAGGGCGGAGCCATAGGGCGAGCAGACAATCCACCAAAGGGCGAGCGCCGCCGCCGAGCTCAGGACGAGGACGTAGTAGTATTGCGCGGTGATCCCCGAGATGGCGTCGGGTGGAAAGATCCTCTGAATGCCGTCGTCTCCGCCCGTTACCGCGTACCATTTGTCGACGAGCAGGAAAAGCAGTTGGCTGAACGCCAAGGTCATGATGGAAAAGTAGAAGCTCAAGAAGCGCACACAAAAGTAGCCGACGAACGCGGCTACGAGCGTACTTCCCACCATCGCCGCCAAAAAAGCCAGGGGGAAAGGAACCTCGGTACGCGTCAGAAGGATGCCGATGACGTAGGCGCCTGTGCCGAGAAAAGCGCCGTGACCAAAAGATAGGCGGCCGCCAAATCCGTAGAGCAAATTAAAGCTGAGCGCCAGCAGGCCGCGGATAAGCATGACACCTAGCAGATCGAGGTAGAACTCGGTCAACAGAAAAGGCGGACTCAAGATAAGCAGCAGCCCGACCAGCGGCCACCCAACTCGCCCGGCGCGTCCGCCCTTCAGGTCCCGACCAGTCGGAGTCATAGTCTCAACATGCTGCCCCTAAGGCCGTAGGGACGCACGACCAAGATCGCGATCAGAAAGATGAACAGAAACCCCTGCGCCAGTTGAGGGATCGGCTGAGGCAAGAGAATAGCGAAGGCGAACACCTCGCCGACGATCAAGGAAGCCAGCAACGTTCCAGTGACGTTGCCCACGCCTCCGATGATGACAATGGCAAAGCTTTCAATAAGGATGCTGATGTCCATGCCGGATCCGATCGCACTCAGAGGAGCGGACAAGCCGCCGGCGATGCCGGCCAGGAAGATCCCGATCATGAAAACCACGGTGAAAAGACGGGGTTGGTCAATCCCCAGAGCACTGACCATCTCGCGACTATAAACACTGGCCCTTATCACTCGGCCCAGCTCGGTTCGATAGAGCATCCGCCAAAGGGTCCCGTAAACGAAGAACCCGAAAAGAATGAGAAAGACATGATAAGTGGGCAGGCTGAGCGGACCCGCGGAGGTAACCCCCGCAAGATAGGCCGGCGGCGCAACACTATAGAAACGGCCTCCCCAGATTAGCCTGACCAGATCGGCCAGGATCAAGGCTAGGCCGTAGGTCATCAAGATCTGCGGGACATGCCCCAGTGCGTAGGTGCGGCGGAGCAGCGTCGATTCGATAAGGCCGCCCAACAGGGCCAGCGCCAGGGCCCCCCCGACGACGGCCGCAAAAAACGAGACCCCGGTCAGCGGCAACCACTGCAGAGCGGAGTAGCAGAAGAAGGCGCCGAGCATGTAAAACGCGCCATGAGCGAAGTTGAGAACGTTCATGGCGCCGAAGACCAGCGAAAGTCCCGACGCGATCAGAAAGTAAATCATCGCTCGAGTCAAGCCGCTAAGAAACTGCGAGACGAGCAATGTCGACAAGTCGTCCATCAGTGGATGGCCGGGCTGGTCAGCGATTCTTGGCCTGCTGCCATAGCTGCTCCATCTCCTCCAGCTCGGCGGTCTCAAGCGACTTGCCTTGTCGGCGGAGACCGTCTTCCACATAGGCGAAACGGTCTCGAAACTTGGCGTTTGCACGGCGAAGGGCCAGCTCGGGATTGACCTTCAGGTGGCGCGCGATGTTGACCAGCGTGAACAGCAGGTCGCCCACCTCTTCTTCGAGCTGCTCGGCGGCGGCGGATGTCCGGGCGGCTTGAAGCTCTCCGATTTCTTCGTGAAGCTTCTCGACAACGTCGTCGACCCGCGCCCAATCAAAGCCCGTGCCAGCCGCTTTCCGGCCGATCTTGCGGGCTTCGAGCATCGCCGGCTGCGAGCGAGGGATGCCGTCGAGGATGGATTCCCCGGCCTCCTCCGAGGCGGTGTTGGCACGGCCTTTGTCGCGCTTTTCCTGCGCCTTGATCTGCTCCCAGCGGTGCAACACCTGTCCCGGAGTTTCAGCCGACTCATCGCCAAAGACGTGCGGATGCCGCCTGATCAGTTTCTCGTTGATGTGGCGGAGGACGTCTTCGATGGTAAACTGTCCCTCTTCCGAGGCGATTTGGGACTGAAAAGCGATTTGCAATTGAAGGTCGCCCAGCTCCTCGGCGAGTTGGGACCAATCGCCACGCTCGATCGCTTCGATGGTCTCGTAGGTTTCTTCGATCAGGTAGGGACGCAGAGTTTCGAGCGTCTGTTCCCGGTCCCAGGGACAGCCGCTCGGGCTGCGTAGCCGCGCCATGATCGCTACGAGCCTATCGAATTCCAAGGAGGGCATGGGAGAATGGGTCGGACTCGTTGCTCAATGTAGCATAGGGTCCAGGCCGATCCGGTGGCGGCCAAGGGCGAACAAGAGGCCAACGGTAAAGGCCGGCGCTGTCGATCATCGGAAAACTTGGTATGGGTTTCCCAAATCCGAAAATGCGCGTTGTCGGTGTCATCCCTGCCCGGTACCACTCGAAGCGATTCGACGGCAAGGCTTTGGCGCTGCTTGGCGGCCGCCCGATGATCGAGCGCGTCTACGAAAAAGCGCGAGGGGCGTCGCGGCTGGCGGAGTTGGTGGTGGCGACCGATGATGAACGCATCGCCGGCGTCATCCAAGGTATTGGCGGCAAAGCGTTGATGACCTCGCCCGACCATCCTTCGGGCACCGACCGCGTCGCCGAGGCGGTGGCAGCGATCGAGGCCGACGTGGTCGTCAATATTCAGGGGGATGAGCCGTTCATATCCGGGAAGGCGATCGACCAGGCGGTGGAGCCGTTTCTCGAGCGGGACGATCTCCAGATGAGTACCCTTATGCGCGCCGTCGAGAGCGAAGCGACGCTCCGCGACCCAAACGTAGTGAAGGTGGTGGTCGATCGCGAGGGTTTTGCGTTGTACTTCTCACGCTCACCGATCCCGTTCGCCCGCCGCGGCGAGCGGTTCCAGGCGTGGGAGCACATTGGACTCTACGCCTACCGGAAAGAGTTTCTGCTCGAATTCGCGCGGCTGAGGCCGACCGAGCTGGAATACACCGAGGGGCTGGAGCAGCTTCGAGCCCTCGAGCACGGCTATCGCATCCTGGCGGTCGCGACAACGCACCATGTCGGCGTCAGTGTCGATACGCCGGCTGATCTGGAGCGGGCGGAGGCGTACTTGGCCGGGCAGGGCGGCGGTTGATCGGCTTGTCGGGAGACCGCGCCAAGGGGGCTTGGGGCGCAAACGAGTTGCAGTTCCCCGCCTTGGCGCCCGCGGAGTAAGTATCTATTCCTCCTTCTTGTATTTGCAGTCGTGTCTCCGTTCCGATTGTTTCTCCAGTATGAGAGGGTCTCGGACCGGTCGAGGTCCACGCCACGGGCTGATTGCAAATCCAACGCGTAGCGGATCCAGGCCTCGTTTGCCGGATCCGCGGTCGTTTGTTCGTCGCCCACCGAGACACTTGACACACCGCGCTATCCTCAGGGTGGGGGGAACCCGGCGACCGCCATCGCGCTCGACGAACGAACAAAAAAACCAAACGAACCCAATTTCCCCCAACAAATTTAGAATCAATTAGTTGCGGAGCTCGTAGCGCGACCTGGTGCCGTTCCAGGGTCCGCGTCCGTAAGCTGTGGCCGTTGTCGGGAAGCCCGTAGCGCCGGGCTGAGCCGCCGTTTTGCCCAGACCTGCGACCTTTTGCTTTTTGTGGCCCAGGGACCTTCGGCCACCGCAGCGCCCGGCGCCCACTGGGGAACAGCCACAAGGCCGACAGCGAACCTATCGCAGGCTCCGTTTCCGATTGCTTCCCCAGTATGAGGGGCGGACCGATCGAGGCCGTGCCACGGGCTGGTTTCAAACCGGCTCCTACGCCGCTGAAAGTCAAATTAAGTCGCTACCGTATTGCTTTCCCAGTCAACTCATGGCACAATACATGAGGCGAACAAAAGACGAATATAAAGGCTCTCTCCTTGCCTGTTTCCACTCAGTTCCATGCCCTCCAAGCTCTGCTCCGCGAACAGGGCTTGGGATCTGCCTTGCGGTCGGTTGCGGCTAAGCCATATCCACCCGCCGCGACCGGTTTTGCCGAGTTGGACGACCTGCTGGGCGGCGGGATTCCACGCGGACAGATCACCGAATTGGTGGGACAAGCTTCTTCGGGTTGTACGAGCGTAGCGCTGTCGCTACTGGCGGAAGCGACAGCACGCCAGGAAGTAGCAGCCTACATCGACGCCGCGGATTGCTTTGATCCGCCGTCAGCTCAAAGAGCGGGAGTAGCGCTCGACCGGCTGCTGTGGGTGCGCTGCGGAGACGAGAAGGCGCAGGGATCAGGAGCCAGGCGCCGGGAGAAACCGGCGGGGCAAGTATTCCCGGCTGTTCACCGCTGAGTCGCGACGGTCGGGAAGCGGTCCGGCCGGTGGACGTCGATATCCCCCAACAGGGCACGGCATGCCGTGCCCCTACAAGGACTCGCGAAAGCGGCGCGGCTCACGGCTCACGGTTTACGGTCGACGAGCGGCAAGCCTGGCAGGCCGTCAACCTGGTGGCGGCGGCCGGAGGGTTCGGCCCAATCATCCTTGATCTGGGCGGGCTTTCGCAACGGAAACTGCGGCCATGGCAGAACCGCCAGTGGATGCGGCTTCCGCGGGTGATGGAAGACAGTGCGACCGCGCTCGTTATTATTTCTACCCAGCATCTGGCTTCCACCGTTTCGGGCTTGGTATTGGAGCTGTCACGCGAGAAAACAGACTGGGCGGAGGGCCAGGGCTTTTCCTTTCTGCTGAACGGGATCACGAGCAAGGGGCGGATTTTGCACCAGCGGCGATTGCCGCGGTAGCAGCAGGAGAAACCCGCCGGGGAGAGGTTTGGCCGTGAGAACAGGAAGGGGCACGGCATGCCGTGCCCCTACAAGGACCCGCGAAAGCGCCGGGGATCAAAGACCAGAGGAAATCACCGGCGCAACAGGTCAACAGGTCCCCCGATCAACGGCTTACGGCTCACGGTTCACGGCTGGCGGTTCACGAATCCAACGGCACGCTGCACGTTTACGCTCGCGATCCTGAAGCGGAAAAACAGACCCGGCAGGAGCTGCTCGAGCTTGCACTTGCCATCTCCCCGCGAGTGGAAGACAGCGCGCCGGGACTGATTGTCCTCGACATGTCCGGACTGCCCGACCCTCATGCCGCGGCAAGCAACTTCTCCCTGGGCGCCGAGAAACTAGGACTGGAGGCCCATGTCGCCGTCTCTCAAAACCGTTTCGTGGCCCTTTGCGCCGCTCGCACACGGCCGGGTCTCACGCATGTTTTCCCCGGGCAAGAAGCCGGCTTCTTGCAGGCGTTGCCTCTCGACGTCCTACCGCTCGACGCCAAGGAAGAAGAAACTCTGAAGCGGTGGGGGATCCACACGGTAGGCGAGCTGGCCCGGCTGCCGGAAAATTCCCTCGTGGCCCGTTTCGGGGAGCGTGGCGGGCAACTTGTGAAGCTCGCCCGCGGACAGCAAGAGTCCGTGTTGTGTCCTTATGAGCCTCCTTCGGCGCTGGAAGAAAAGATGGACTTCGACTGGCAGGTGAGCGAGCTGGCATCACTATTCCTTTCCGCTCTCGGAGTTGCTAAACCGCCTTTGCCGGAAGCTCGATGCGCACCGCCTGGCCGCCGAAGAAATTCGCCTTTCGCTGAAGCTCGCCGACGGCAGCTGGTTTGAGCGCGCGGTACCGCTGTCCTCTCCCCTGACGGATCCGCGAGTCTTGCCGGCGCTGCTGCGCTTGGATTTGGCCGCGCACCCGCCCGGCGAGGCCATTGAAGGAGTAAAGGTTTCCGCGCGACCCACTCCCAAGCGGATGGTACAGTTCTGCTTGTTTGAACCGCCGTTGCCGAGTCCGGAAAAGCTGGCGGTCACCCTGGCCAGACTGTCCCATCTCGTCGGCTCCGGCCGTGTCGGCGCGCCGGTTGTGGTGGATACACACCGCCCAGGCGCATTTGCCGTCGCCGCCTTTGCGCCGGTGAACGGCAGGGGCAAGAAGGCCGGCCATCGTACCGCTCCATCAGCGCAGAGCACAGTAGAGACCGGCACTCCTGCCGGTCCATTAGCGCAAAGCTGGGAGCTGTCGGCGCCCAGGTTTCAGATGTCGGAACCAACCAACGGAACAGGTGATCCTACCGGTCCGCTTCCGAGCCGCGACCGTAAGGGAGCGGTCCAGACGATGGACGCCGACATCCCCGCAGGAATCCTAGAAAGCGATGTGACCGTGGGATTCTTACCGCTCGGCGGTAAGAAGCCGTCCCCCCAAATCACAACCGCAGCTACCGCCACGCAGGCAAGAATGCCGGCGCTACAGACCGGCGCCACGCCCTCTCGGTTTAACGAATCTCCGGCTCACGGCTCACGGTTCACGGCTAACGGTTCACGGCTTACGGCTCATATCTCCACGGCTCGCGGCCCGCGCCGCCGACCGCCGGCTTTTCGCTGCTTCCGTCCGCCGCCGGAAGCGGAAGTCATCTTGCGCGGTTCGCGGCCCGTCTACGTGACCGCGGCCGAGATGCAAGGCCCTGTTCACGCTCGCGCCGGCCCCTGGAGGGTCTGCGGCGAATGGTGGACGGAAAACGGCTGGGACTACGAAGAGTGGGACATTGAAGTGCGCGGCCGGCTGTATCGGATCTGCTGCGAGCGCTCGACGCAGAGTTGGTATGTGACGGGGATGTATGACTGACCTCCCGAGTCACAAGCGTGAGTATACGTTACTGCACGGCTCACGGTTTCACGGCTCACGACCATGTACATCGAACTCCACACGGCCAGTGGCTTTAGCTTTCTCGAAGGTGCTTCTCTTCCCGAGGATCTGGTCGCCGAAGCCGCACGCCTCGGCTACCCTGCGCTGGCGCTGTGCGACCGCGACGGCGTTTACGGAGCCCCGCGTTTCCACAAGGCGGCGACCGAGGTCGGGGTGCGGCCGCTGGTGGGGTGTGAGATTTCGCTGGACTTGGCAGCGACCGGCAATCTCGCCTGTCTTTCAGAGCAAAGCAAAGTAGCAATCGGCAATCCTGCCGGTTTTTCAGAGCAAAGCAAAGTAGGGACCGGCATTCCTGCCGGTCCGGCACGCCGGTTTTCGCCAACCCATGAGGGCACGGCATGTCGTGCCCCTACAGAAATTCGAGAAAACGTTGCCACTAGTCCGCCGATTTACAGCTCACCGCCTCAACTGCTCAACGAATCCCCGGCTCACGGTTCACGGCTAACGGTGCTCGTCGAAAGCCGCCGCGGCTACCAAAATCTCTGCCGGCTGTTAACGCGCATGCATCTAGGGGCGCCGAAGGGCGAGGGTCGTGCCGGCTGGGACGACATCGAAGAATACTCCGCGGGCTTGATTGCCTTGACGAACAACCCGCGCCACGCCGATCGGCTGCGCTCGATTTTCGGACCAAAAAATCTGTACGTCGAAATCCAGCGGCACTTCCGGCGCAAACAAGAAAGACACAATCGCGCCCTGATTGACTACGCCCGTCGCCACGGCCTGCCGCTGCTTGCGGCCAACGGCGTCCGCTACGCCAAAAAGTCCGGCCGGCGACTGTTCGACGCGCTGACCTCAATTCGCGAGAAGACGGTGCTTGACCAGGCCGGACGGCTGCTCGATGCCAATGCCGAGCGGCACCTAAAAAGTCCGGCTGAGATGGCCGAACTTTTTGGCGACCTCCCCGAGGCCGTACGCAACACCCAGAATCTCGCCGCGCGGCTGGTGTTTACGCTCGAGAATCTCGGCTACGAGTTTCCCGACTATCCGGTTCCGCCGGGCGAGACGATGATGTCGTACCTGCGCAAAATCACCGACCAAGGGGCGCGCGAACGTTACCGTCCCTACCATGAGCGCGCCCGCCGCCAGATCGAGCACGAGCTGCGGGTCATCGAAAAGCTGAACCTGGCGGGCTACTTTCTGATCGTCTGGGACATGGTGCGTTTCTGCCGCGAGAATCGCATCCTGGCGCAAGGACGCGGTTCGGCCGCCAACAGCGCCGTCTGCTACAGCCTGGGCATTACGGCTGTCGATCCGGTCGGCATGGAGCTGCTGTTTGAACGGTTTCTTTCCGAAGAACGCGGCGAATGGCCCGATATCGACATCGACCTGCCCAGCGGCGACCAGCGCGAACGGGTGCTGCGGCACGTCTACGAGCGATACGGCCCGCGCGGCGCCGGCATGACGGCCAACGTCATCACCTACCGCGGCAAAAGCGCTGTCCGCGAAATCGGCAAGGTGCTCGGCTTCCCCGAAGAGATGGTCGGCCGTCTGTCGAATTCCATCCACAGCTTTGAATACACCGACGATGCCGACAAGCTGGCGAACCAGTTGCGGACGGCCGGCTTCGACGCTTCCCATCCACGGGTCAAGCATCTGGTCAAGCTGTGTCTTGCGATGCAGAACCTGCCGCGGCATCTCGGGCAGCACTCCGGCGGCATGGTCATCTGCCGCGGCGATCTCGATGCGATCGTGCCGCTCGAAAACGCCCGCATGCCGGGACGTACGGTGGTGCAGTGGGATAAAGACGACTGCACGGACCTGGGCATCATCAAAGTCGATCTGCTGGGACTGGGCATGATGGCGGCGCTCGAAGAATCGATCCGCATCATCCGATCGCGGGGAGGCAAGATCGACCTAGCGCATCTGCCGCCGGATGACCCGAAAACTTACGCCATGATTCAGAAGGCCGATACGATCGGCGCCTTCCAGATCGAAAGCCGGGCACAGATGGCTACCCTGCCTCGGCTCAAGCCCAAGTGCTTTTACGACCTGGTCGTCGAGGTGGCCATCATTCGTCCCGGTCCGATCGTGGGAAACATGGTTCACCCCTACATCAACCGCCGCCTGGGACGCGAGCCGGTCCGCTATCCGCACCCTTCGCTGGAGCCGATCCTGAAGCGTACTCTCGGGGTGCCGCTATTTCAGGAACAGTTGCTGCGTCTGGCCATGGTGGCGGCCGGCTTCACCGGCGGCGAAGCCGAAGAGCTGCGCCGCGCGATGGGCTTCAAGCGCTCCGCCGAACGGATGCAGGCTATTGAAGAGAAACTGCGCCGCGGGTTAGCCGCCAATAACATCCACGGCCAGGCGGCTGAGGACATCGTCCACTCGATTACTTCGTTTGCGCTTTACGGATTTCCCGAATCGCACGCCGCCAGTTTCGCGCTGCTGGCCTACGCCAGCTGCTATCTGAAGGCTCACTATCCGGCGGCCTTCTATACGGCGCTGCTCAACTGCCAGCCAATGGGGTTTTACAGCCCGGTCGTGCTGGTCAAAGACGCCCAGCGGCACGGCATCCGCGTGCGTCCGATCGACGTACAGGTTTCCGATGTCCGCTGCACCGTAGCGGCCGGCAATCGCGCCGCTTCATCAACACAAAGCACGGTAGGGACCGGCACTCCGGCCGGTCCGTCACGCCGGTTTTCGCCAACCCATGAGGGCACGGCATGCCGTGCCCCTACAGGAATTCGAGAAAACGTTGCCACTAGTCCGTCGATTGACAACTCAACGCCTCAACTGCTCAACGAATCTCCGGCTCACGGTTCACGGCTCACGGCTCACGCGGCCGACGGCTCACGGCTAACGGCTCACGACCGCACCATCCGGCTGGGACTGATGTACGTCTCCGGCCTGCGCGCTGGAACCGCCGCGGCTATCGAGCAAGAACGGCGCAAGCGACCGTTCACCTCGATCGACGATCTCGTAGGACGAGTCAAATTGCGTAAGCCCGAACTCGATACTCTCGCCGAGCTGGGCGCTTTGAACTCGCTCGGCAAGGGTGTGCACCGCCGCCAAGCTCTCTGGCAAATCGAGAAGGCCTGGCGTCCGACAGGGCCGCTGTTTGAACAGAGGAGTAAACGCCAAGCGACAAGGAACACACCGGTAGCGACCGGCACTCCTGCCGGCCCTTTGGAGCACAACAAAGTAGGGACCGGCAATCGGGCCGCTTCATTAGAGCAAAGCGAAGTAGGGACCGGCTCACGACCCCCGGCTCACGGTTCACGCCCCCCGGCTCACGGTTCACGGCTAACGGCTCACGAGCAAGACCCTTGTCCGCTGGCGCCGATGAATCCCCTCGAACGGCTTGACGCCGACTATCGAGGTTCCGGGATGACCACGGGACCCCACCCCATGCACTATCTTCGAGAACCGTTGCAGGCTCTTGGCGTCCTGCCGGCCGTGCAACTTGCGGATCACCCCAACGGACGATGGGTGCGGGTCGCCGGCGCCGTCATCACCCGACAGCGCCCGGGAACGGCGAAAGGCTTCGTGTTCCTCACGCTAGAGGACGAAACCGGGGTGTCGAACGTCGTCGTCACGCCGGACAAGTTTCAAGACAACCGTGTGCTGGTTACCGGCGAACCGTTCTTGCTCGTCGAAGGAGTCCTGCAAAAACAAGACGGAGTCATTCACGTGCGTGCGAGAGTGATCAAGCCGCTGAAGCACGTAACGCTAGAGATGGCGAGCCATGATTTTCATTGAAGCAAGGAATTGTCAGTTCACGACCAACCGTCGCCGAAACTCTTCAGTCGCTTCACTCAACCGGTCTGACGCCAAGCTGTTTGCATATTCTTAGCGCCAAGCGATTGTCAATCTCGACATGGCGCGGCACCACGGCCTTCTGTCCGTTCGCGGGATTCAAGAACTTCGAATGGTTGGCACCTTCAGCAAACAATCGGCAACCCTAGTTCTCGCGGCTGCCGGACCAGTTGATGGCGTTTCACCGATGACGAATTTCCGCGGCCACCGAAAGCGGTATCAACTCGATCAAGTCCGCCTCGGGGTCTTCCAACGCCAGGTTCGGACTCGGTAGCGGCTTACCCTCCTCAAGGAAGGTCTCAGCCATCTCTTCAAGTGCACTGGCGATCATCCGCCGGGCATCGGCCAAATCGAAGCCCTGGCTGAGGACCCCGGGGAAATCCAAGACATCGACAACGACCATCTCGCCGGGTTTCTTGGGCATGTAGAAGGCCGCGCGGTATTCCAGCATACTCCCAGTTTAGTCCGTCGCTATCACGACTCGCGCTCCCCTTCCAGCAGCCAGTCCCTGGGTCGCTCCAAGCCTTCCGGCAGGTTCGCGTCGGCATCGCCGCTCGTCTCATCGATCTGTTCTTGCGTGAGATCTTCGGCCGTGCGGAGGTCGGCGCCGCTGAGGTTTGCACCGACCAAGTCCAGCCCGAGCATACGAGCACCGACAAGGTTCGCACCAGTCAGGTTGGCGCCGTGCAAGTCGGCCGCGTTGAGGTTCGCCACAATCAAACTCGCCCCGGCCAAGTCCGCGCCGGAAAGATTCGCCACCGTGAGGTCAGCCTGACTGAGGTCGGCCCCGGCAAGATCGGGCGACAGATCGGGATTCTCCTGCCGCCATTCGTTCCAGGCATCGACGCTCCGCTTGAGGATGTCGAGAGGTTGCTCATTGGCCATAAGCGACCTTCCGATCTAACAGAGGCCGACTGTCCTACGAGATCTCTCGATCGGGGCCGAATCACCGTGCGCGAGCATTGCCGACGAAGGTCACGCTGAGGCTCCGGAGCGGTGATATGATCCATTGAGGCTCGCAAATTCAGTGGCTTTGGAACACGGCGACAGCGCGCCGTGCCCCTACGATCCGAACACAGGCCATGGCACCGTAAGTTGCGAGACTCGGTAAGGAGCGCAAGCGGAACCGTGGAGGAGGCGACGGTTCACGCCCCTTCCAAAGGTCGGCCGATATGGCGGATAGGCCCATGGGAGACCGCCGGTGAACGAAGATACCCGGGCGAAAATTCGGCAAACGCTGCTGCGGCTGCGGGCGGAAATGCTCGACCACCTGGACCGCGCAGCCGAGAATACACTCTGTTGTACTCGCTGCCTGCTTCCTTATCCCGAGGATGATTTCGAGGCCTACAATTTTTGCCCCTGGTGTTCGCTTTCGATCCATGGACGTGAGGCTCGGATAGACGAATCTCGTAAGATCATCGAGCATGAGCGTTACGGCAACGACGAAATTCAGTGCGGCGAGTGCGGCGGAGAATACGAGCAGCCCACCAAGTACCCCTTCCAGTTTTGTCCCCACTGCGGCGCGCCCTTCGCGGCGCAAGACGAGATTTCTGATCGAGCTGCCCTTCTTGGTGTGAGCGGGGGAGGTGTTCGCGCCGCGGCGTGAACCGCGTCCAGGCTACCGCTTTGCTCGTACTTGCCCGCCCAGCTCGCCGATCAGCCGAACGCACTCAGCCCGCGCCCGGGAGAAACCTTCGGGCGTAACGTTGCCGGCGTTGACGTAGTCGATGGTCACTTGCTCGGCGGCCACGAATTCTTCGCAGGCTTGGGCGACTTCGGAGGCGATTTCGTGAGGGATATTTGTGACCCCGTTTGCGTCGCCGTGAAGCAGGTCGCCCGGATGAATCACCAATCCGCCGACGCGGACCGCCACATGGAGATCAACGATCCCGGGATATCCGTGGGAGCAGATCGCGCCGTCGCTGAAACAGGGGAACTCGAGCGCGCGCACTTGTTCGAGATCGCGGGCTGTCCCGCTGGTCACCAGGCCGGCGGCGCCGAACGCCTTGTAAGTGCTGATCATGACTTCGCCGAAGGTAGCCGCCGCGGAGGGGTCGTCTAGATCCTGGAAAACGACGACCACGGGTTGCGGCAACCCGGCAAAGCCGGCCACTTGGGCGTCGAGGGAGGAATAAGCGTCCCCCTTGCTCGGTTTGGCGGACGTGCGCAGCGTAGCGGTCGAGGCGTACCCGACCATCGAAGGCAAGGAGGGTAGCAGGCCCGGATGCGGTCGTCCATATAGCCTTCCGTCTGGGGCCGGATTTTGAAAAGCTCGATGACGTTACAGATCGTCGGGGTGTCGTATTTACGAAGCAGGTCGAGGTTAGTTTCGGACAACTGAGATATTTCCACGGTTCCTCCCAGGGGTTTACGGCTGGTTTGCGATCGGGCAAGGCTTCCCCAAACGGCTCACCGCCATGCGAGCGCGTCGGCCGGCTTGAGAGCGCTTCGCGCAGCGGCGTCGACGCGGGGCAGCGCGAAGGCTTCAATTGTACACCCCGACCACATTCGAACGCGATCCATATGCCCACCCCCGGCATCCCCGCCGGGTGGGGTGATTTGGGTCATGGCGCGCTCTGCCGACGCTCGTTTCGACCCACGACCGCGGATCGTGCCGGTGCCGGATACAATGTAGTGCCGACCTCGGAGCCGCTGAGCTGTTTATTTCAGGGTCTACGTCGGACTCCACACCAGGGACGTGTTGCTCATGGCTGACCAAGAACCCGATCACGCTCACCCTCTCCGCGGTGTTGCGACAGCCCGCAACGGCATGGTCGCAACCAGCCAGCCCTTGGCCGCGCAGGCTGGGGTGCGCGTATTGCGGCAGGGCGGAAACGCCATTGATGCGGCGGTTGCCACAGCCGCCGTGTTGGCCGTAGTCGAGCCGATGAGCACCGGGCCGGGCGGCGACATGTTCGCCTTAGTCCATATGGCGGAAACGGGCGAGCTGGCCGGCCTCAACGGAAGCGGTTTTGCCCCGCGCGCCGTGGGTTGTGAGTTTTTCGCGGAGCGAGGCCTAGCAGCAATCCCTACCCAGGGGCCTTTCGCGGTTACGGTTCCCGGAGCTGTTGACGGCTGGGCGACTTTGCTCGACCGCTACGGCTCGATGACCCTAAAGGACGTCTTGGCGCCGGCTATTGAATACGCCGAAAACGGATTCGCCGTAACGGAAGTCATTGCCGGGGATTGGACTGATTGTGGGGCGAGCTATGCGGACGACCCGGAGTTCGCCGACGCTTACTATCGTGAGGGCAGGTCGCCGGCGCGCGGTGAAGTCTTCGCTAACCCGCCGTTGGGGGAGACCCTCCGGCTAGTCGCGGAAGGCGGTCGCGACGCTTTCTATCAGGGGGAGATCGCGGAGAAGATCGTGTCCTGTCTCAGCGGTCTTGGGTGGCCCATGACGCTCGAGGACATGGCCTACCAGCGCTCCGAGTGGGTCGAGCCGATCAGTACGACTTACAAGGGCTATCGAGTCTACGAGCTGCCGCCGAACGGCCAGGGAATGGCGGCGCTCGAGATGCTGAATATTCTCGAGGGCTTCGACCTGGCGGAGTTAGGTCACAACTCAGCCGAATATCTCCATCTCGTGATCGAGGCCAAGAAGTTGGCCTTCGCCGACCTGGCGGCTTGGCTGGCTGATCCGGCGCGGGCGGAATTGCCGGTGGCGACGATTACCTCCAAGGACTTCGCGGAGAAGCAGCGCCGGCGCATCCATCCAAAAATCGCGGCGGGGGATCCGGCCAGCGGAATCAGCGACCCGGTAAAGTGGCTTCCGCCCGGGGGCGATACGGTCTATCTGTCGGCTGTCGACGGCGAGCGCAACGCTGTTTCCTTTATCAACAGCTTGTTCATGGGATTCGGTTCGGGCGTGGTTGTCCCGGGTACCGGGATTCTCTTACAAAATCGCGGGGCGCTGTTCTCGGTTGATCCCGATCACCCGAACCGCATCGAGGGCCGCAAGCGCCCCTACCATACGATCATTCCGGCGATGGCTTACGACAACGACAAGCCGTGGCTCTCGTTCGGCGTGATGGGAGGACACATGCAGCCTCAGGGCCACGTCCAAGTGCTGCTCAACAGGATCGATTTTGGAATGGATGTGCAGCAGGCCGGGGCCGTGCCGAGGGTCCGTCACGATCGCGCGGCGGGTGTGGCTTTGGAGTCCGGCATCCCCGGTTCCGTCGCCGCTCAGCTCAAGGACATGGGCCACGCGATGGCGTCGACGGACCTGAGCTTTGGGGGCTACCAAGGGATCGAGATCGACTGGCAACGGGGGATGTTACTCGGCGGAAGCGATCCTCGCAAAGACGGCCTGGCGGCCGGTTGGTAAGGATTTGGGTTGGGAATCGAGGATGATTCCCAGGCACCGGCGCCTCCAATAAGGCGTACGTTTGCGGGTGCAGCCTAGCCATTCGTATTTTGGCTCTAGCGAAAGAAGTAGCGACCCGCGTTCGGCGCCCGACCGGGAAAGTACGTTGAGCACGGCGAGCAGGCGCAACGCAGTGATGGCGGGCTTATGGCGTGCTTCGACCGCCAGGTGGCGAGAAATGCGGGCTAGCCAGTTTGCGGCGCAAAAAGGAGCACGCCGAGGCCGATCCACTCTACTGAGGGGCCGGGCCGTCGGGCGACAGCTCTCTGAGGCGGGCGACGACCTGGGCGACCCTGTTGATCGCGTAGTCGACTTCCTCTTCGGTATTGAAACGGCCCAGGCCGAAACGCAGAGAGCTATGAGCCAGCTCATTCTTGACCCCGAGCGCCTGGAGAACGTGGCTGGGCTCGGGAAGATCCGTCGTGCACGCGGAGCCGCTTGAAACCGCGACGTCGCTCAACCCCATCAGCAGAGATTCGCCGTCGACCTGGGCAAAGCTGACGTTGAGGTTATGGGGCAGGCGATGTTCGACACTTCCGTTGATGGACGCGTCCGCGACGCGGCTTAGGATGCCGTCTTTGAGCTTGTTTCGTAGCGACCCCAGCCGGGCAGCTTCTTCGTTCATCTCGGCTTGGCACAGCTCGCAGGCCCTTCCGAAACCGACAATGCCGGGCACGTTGAGCGTCCCCGAGCGCATGCCGCGCTCATGGCCGCCACCCTCCATTTGCGGACTCAGCCGCAGGGGCGGTTTTCGCCTTACGTAGAGTGAACCGATCCCCTTGGGGCCGTAGATCTTGTGGGCGGTAAACGACATGAGATCGATTTGGTCTCGTTCCACATCGACCGCTATTTTCCCGACGGCCTGGGCGGCGTCAACGTGAAACAGGACTCCGCGGTCTCGCGCCAGTCGCCCGATGTCGGCGATCGGCTGAAGGACGCCGATCTCGTTGTTGGCATACATGACCGAGATCAGGATCGTTCTGTCGCTGAGTGCGCGGCGAACCCTTTCCGGCTCTACCCGACCATCGGGCTGAACCGGCAAGTAGCTCACCCGATAGCCCTGCTTTTCGAGCCGCCGGCAGGTATCAAGCACGGCGCGGTGTTCCGTGGCGCAAGTAACGATGTGGCCGCCGCGCTCGGCATGCATCTCGGCGGCGCCCTTGATAGCCAGGTTGTTGGACTCTGTCGCGCCGCTGGTAAAGACGATTTCTCTCGGAACGGCCCCGATCAGGTCGGCGATCCGACCGCGCGCGATTCCCACCGCCTCCTCCGCCCGCCAGCCGAAGGCGTGGTTCCGGCTGGCGGCATTGCCGAAGTTCTCGGTGAAATAGGGCGACATGGCCTCGACGACGCGCGGATCGACCGGCGTCGTGGCGTGATTATCCATGTAGATGGGCAGTTTCATTCCTTCGTCCCACCCGCGTTTCTCAGAAGGCCTGAAAAGACTTCCGGGAACAGTTCACCTTGCCCCGCAGCCCGCTGGTTATTAAACCCGGCGCACCCGAACCTAGCCGACCCTTCTCGCCACGGGGCGGGGCGAGGTACGTGAGAAATCCGGCTAAGCGTCGGTCCCCGACGCCTTCCGTTCTTCTGTCCCCATGCTAGAGCGAGGCCCATAGGCTGTCAAACCGCCTGGGCCAAGGGCCGATCCGGCGGCAGGGGTAGTTCGAGACGCCACGTTGCGCCCTTCAGCAGCGCCGACGGCGGGCGCGATGAATCTTGCCCTTGCAAATAATCGCTTGTCAACGCCGGCCATCCAACCCTGGTGAGAGAAGCGGCCTAAAGATCAGAGCATCGCCATTCGATTACTTTCATGGGCCAGTGCTAGCCCTATGAGATAATCGGCAATATGCAGTCGGCGTCCGAAGTCAGATTAAGCGGCCACATCGCCGCGGAACTCAGCGAGAAGATCCGCACTCGCCGATCGAAGGCCTGCGTCGTCGGACTGGGCTACGTGGGCCTTCCCCTGGCTGTCGAGCTGGGTCGAGCCGGCTTCACCGTAATCGGGGTGGATAAAGACTGGGAGAGGGTGGAGAAGGTTCGAGCCGGGGAATCCTATGTGTCGGACGTGGAAGGGAAGGTGCCGTCTGAAATGGTCCGCTCCGGCGCCTTCCAGGCTCGCCAAGACGGATTAACCGAGGCGGACTTCGACACCGTTAGTATCTGCGTCCCCACTCCGCTTCGCAAGACGCGGGATCCCGATCTCAGTCACGTCTTGCAGGCGGCTGAGCAGTTGGCCGCTCATCTGCGCCCGGGCACGCTGGTCGTTCTGGAGTCGACCACCTACCTCGGTACCACCGAAGAGGTCATCCTTCCCATGCTGAAAGGTTCCGGGTTGAAGGTGGGCGAAGACTTCTTTCTGTGCTACTCGCCCGAACGGGTCGATCCGGGCAATCGCGACTACCATACGCGCAACATTCCCAAGGTGATCGGCGGTGTAACACCTGCCTGTACCCAAATGGGGGAATTGTTCTACTCGCAGTTCATGGACCGCGTGATTCCGGTCAGCACGACGCGAGTAGCCGAGATGGTCAAGCTGCTGGAAAACACGTTTCGGATGATCAATATCGGATTGGCCAACGAGATGGCGCTGATGTGCGACCACATGGGCATTGATGTCTGGGAAGTCATCGAGGCGGCCGGCAGCAAGCCCTTCGGGTTCATGCCTTTTTATCCCGGCCCGGGGTTGGGCGGTCACTGCATTCCGGTCGATCCGATCTATCTTTCTTGGAAAACGAAGCAGACCGGTCACGAGGCGCGGCTGATCGAATTGGCGGCCCAGATCAACAATCAGATGCCCCGCTTCGTCGTCGACAAGGTCCAGGCGGCGCTTAACGAACACGCCAAGCCCGTCAAGGGATCTCGTGTCCATTTGCTGGGCGTGGCCTATAAGCGCGATGTCTCGGACATTCGAGAATCCCCCGCGCTGGACATCATCGCCTTGCTGGAAAAGCGGGGCGCTGTCATCACCTACACCGACCCCTACGTACCTCGGCTTCTCACAGAGTCGGGAGAGATGGAGTCGCAGCCACTGGAGACCGCGGCCTCGGCCGATTGCGTGGTCATCGTCGCCGACCACTCGGCCATAGACTACGATCTTCTCCTCCGGCTTTCCCACCTCGTCGTCGACACGAGGAATCGCTTCCTGGGAATCAAGAACCCCAAGATAGTGCGGCTCTAGCTGTGGAGCCTCAACAGGTTGTTCCGGGGAGGAGGGAGTCGGCTGATAGGGGGATTATAGCCGAGGCTGGCGTGGGGGCGATGCCAATTGTAGTCGTGGAGCCAGGGGAGCAGATGGTTGGCGCGTTGGAGGGAGGAGCAGTAGGAGCGGGCATAGGCCCATTCGCGGAGGGCGGTTTGGATGAAGCGCTCGGCCTTGCCGTTGGTGCGAGGGGTGTAGGGGCGGGTGAAGCGGTGGCGGATGCCGAGGCGGCGGCAAGTACGACGGAAGTGGCGGGAGCGGTAACAGGAGCCATTGTCGGTGAGCAGGCGTCGGATGCGGATGCCAAGCGAGCCATAGTAGGCGTGGGCGAGGAGAAGGAACTGGGCAGCGGAAAGGCTGCGCTCATCGGGCAGGATCTGGGAGAAGGCGATGCGGGAATGGTCGTCGACGGCGACGTGGACGAACTCCCAGCCGGCGGCGCGGGAGCGTCGGGTCTTATCGCCGGTAACGCGGTGACCGGCGTGCTGGAAGCGGCCGAGCTTTTTGATGTCGAGATGCAGTAGATCGCCGGGACGGTGATGTTCGTAGCGGCGAACGGGGGGAGCGGGTTCGAGATCGCGGAGACGGTTGAGTCCGGCGCGACCGAGGAGGCGGCTGACGGTGGCCGGGGATAGCCGCAGGGTTTGGGCGATGCGGCGGCCCGTCCAACGTTGTCGGCGCAGGGCGAGGACGCGGTCAACGACGGCTTGCGGGGTGCGGCGCGGGCTATGCCGGGGACGCGAAGAGCGATCGTAGAGACCGGCTTCGCCTTCGCCGCGGTAGCGGGCCAGCCAACGGCGGGCGGTGCGTTCTGAGACGTCTCGGGCCGCCGCGGCGGCCCGAGGCGTCTCTCCAGCGAGGATGCATCGAACCAAAAGGGATCGGCCTTTGGGCGTCAATCGGGCATTCTGATGGATGTTCATGCGGTCTCTCCAGGGTCGTGGTTATTCGACAACTCCAGCTTCCCTGGTCCGGGACCGAATGAACAACCTGTTGAAAGATCACATCTAGCCCGCCCGCCCGCCGCGTCTCCCGCGGGTCATTGCCAAGACGTCGCGCTCGCGGCTCAATCCTCGCCGCTACGCTATGTCAAGGGCGGAGCGACTGACTCTTCGGCCAGGGGAGTAGGGCCAACGCAGCACCAAGAGGCTGACAGCGCCGATCGCGGCCCAGCTTCCCACGGTGGCGTAAGCGGCGCCCATGAGTCCTTGAGAGGGCCCGCAGGCTAGAGATACGCAAAGGGACACCAGCACGCCCATGGCGTAGAGAGGCACTTGAACCCGAAACAAACGACGAGCCGTCATGGCGTAGCCCAGCATCGAGCTTACGTAGGTCACGGCGCTTCCGGCCATGAGCCAACTCAGCACAGGATGCAAGGCCGCGTAGCCGGGCTGATAGACCACCGCTAGGATCCGCTGCCCGAAGAGCACGCTGACCAACATTCCGGCCGTTCCGACCAACACGGCCAGCGCCATGGTCCTGGTCAGCAGACGCCGAAAAGCAGTCGGGTCCGCTTCTCCGATAAGCGCCATCGGCGACAGGGTCACCTGGCCGAGCGGCTGTATTAAAATGTTGCCCGCCGTGGCGAGACTTGCCAGAGCCGCGTAATAGCCGAGATGTTCCGTGCCCCACCACCCCTCCAAGACATAGCGCGGCAGGTTGATGTTCAGACTCACTAAGCCCGCCACGACACCAAGCGGGAGAGATAGGCGAACGAGTTTCAGAACCGCTTCGGATCGCATGTAGGCCAGCCAGTCTCGTGCTCACGGCGGAGAATGCCGCGGGCGGATGGCAGCTCAAAGGCCACCAGGACGCCGGCTTGCCAAGCCGCGACCGCCAGCAGGCTCCAGGTTGCACCGGCGCCAAGGGCCAGCAGGATCCCAGGGACCGCCAACGAGCCGATGCCCTTGGCGGCTGTGACAACTCCGATCATGACTCCCGCTTCGTGTTCGAAGTTCGCAGCCTTCGAAACCAGTAGGACGCCGCCGCAGCCGATCGCCGTGGTCAGCAGGCGAATCCCCAGATAGTCGGAGAAACGGTGATCTCGGTAAACATCGGTCGCCAGGACGGAGCGGAGTTGCAGTTTCGCGAACAGCAGCACGGGAGTCACAATCGCCAGCCCGAGCGCGTAGCGTCCCACGCTCGTCGGAGAAGCAAGCTTTGCCAACAGGGCCAGCGTGCCGATTTGCGAGGCGGCGTAGACCATGTTCCCCGTGAGGGACCAAGCGAAACTCTTCGAAAGAGAGGGCTTGCCATTGTCCTCCGGTCTCTGTGGGGGCATACTGCGGTTTCGATCGGCCTTTTTTCGCCGTTCGCATAGAGAAAGTCGTCCGTCCCGCAACCGAGCTGTGTCCTGACGAGCTTGGGCGAAAAGGGTCGGGCCAGTCCTTTGTGACGTGATCTCTTCAGCTTGCCGCGTCGCCGCTTGTCTCCACTCATGCTTCATAAGTTGGGGAATGCCGGCGTGATACGAGGGCCGGAGGCCGAAATGGCCGACCTGGCGCGCGGCACGGGCGGCGTCTCGATGGCGACGCGGATGCCGGGAGGTGCGGGTCACATGGGTACGGAGGGCGCGGCATGCCCCCGCCCCTACTCTCTGTTGGCGGCAGCGGCCGGAGCGCGGGAGAAGGCCGGCAGGTCAGCGCCCGGCGCCGGTCGAGGCACCGCGCAAACCGGGTGATCCGCCGGTGCACAACGGCAACGGGCCCGCGCCGCAAACGGCCGCCGGCACCCGAAGGCGATTAACCGGAAATGTTGGACCGGAAGGATGACTACTTGAAGCCGTTGCGCATGGAGTTCAGCAGGTTGCGGTGGAACTGGCAAAGCTTGCCATCCGCCGCCGGCTGACCACATTTCTGGCACACGCCCGCGGAAGCACCGGCCATGCCCAAGTTCTGGCGGCCGTTGCGGGACGTGAGAGATCCGTTCTTCCGGTTTCTTTTTTTAGGTGGGCGGGAGGCCTTTGTCGGCCGTCTGCCCGAAGTGCGCTGTCGCATAGTGAGACTGCGTTGGTCTGAAAACCTCTGTGGTACCTTACCTGTACCTGGTTGTCTACTGGCTACAAAAAGTGGACGGCCAACCTGGTGGTTGCCCTTCGGAAGTACAACCCGCGTCCGGGGAATTGGACGCTACGGTTCTTGGGGCCAAATAGAAGCATACATCAGATGACCCACAACTTCAAGGCACTGACAACCCTAAAGCCCCCCGATAAACGCCTGACGGGGAGCTTGTTTCATGTTGGCTAGAACGTATATGACGCATCCCATTCGGTTTTGGTTCCCCCCGGGTGCAATCCCAATGCCTGAACCGACGATGGCGCAAGTCCCTATCCGCGGTGCCGAGAGATCTGTGATAGCAGTACGCTCCCGAACGTCTCTACCCGCCGAGCTCACGCCGGCATTCTCGCTTGCCGCTAAGGAGACCGGCCACAGGATCGGCCGGGACCGACATAAATCCATATCGGTAGCCGATCCCAGAACTTGAGCGCCAAGTTGCGCGGCGCCAGCCGCCGGATAGGCTAAGCGGCCGAGCCGCCCACCTCCGCGCGGGTCACAAAGGCAGGGGTGAGCGCAACTCGAAGTCCAACCGCGTCTCGGACGGGATACGAAGCTTTTTGCCGCGAGCCGCCGAAACGGCGACCCCGGTGCCGGCTCCGGCGCCGGCTCCGATCGCCGCTCCCTTGCCGCCGCCTATGATAGCTCCTAGAGCAGCGCCGATCCCCGTTGCAACGGCCGTCGTTTTGGCGGTCCGCTTGCCTTTTCCGCCGGTCTTGACCTCGGCGTAGTTGCTGGCTACTTCATAGATGCGTCCCTCGACGGTCACGTCGAAGAGCTTCAGAGCCACTTCATTGCTTCCCGCCACCCGGCCGGCCTGCTCGACTCTCATCACCTGGAGGGTTGCGTCGGCGCCTCGCGGGATGACGACTTGGCCTTCCACGACGACCGGATCGTCGATACTGGCCCGAAACCGCTCGCCCGCCCCGGTGATGTCCGCTTCGATCGAGTCGATCGTTCGGATGGTAACCAACGTACCGGCAGGTACGATCATGCCCACTTCATCGGGCGCCGAGGACTGCGGCCGCGCGGCGGCCCGCCGTCTTGTTCGCCTTGGCGGCGCGCTTGGCGGAGACGCCTCAACCGATGCCCCCGAGCGAAAGCGGACACCCTCCACTTCGGAGATTTCGTAAGTCTTGACGTTGCCCGCCGAATCGATGAACTTCACGCT
Organism: Bryobacterales bacterium; assembly: GCA_965248365.1. GTDB lineage: Bacteria > Acidobacteriota > Terriglobia > Bryobacterales > UBA6623. The sequence goes on from CBDFJA010000002.1 coordinate 48,240, forward strand.
CCGGCTGTCGCCCCCGAGGTAGGTTCCCTCGACGAAGTCGCCGTTGCGCAGCCGCAAGGCGTCGGCCATCAGCAGCGAACTCAAGCCGAGCGATACTGCCAGTGCAGAGATCCAAATTCGTGGTTTCATTGTTGTTGCCTCATGTGCTTCGTCAAATCAGCCTAGCAGCTCGTGGCAGAAGCGTGAAGGTGGTGAAAACCGGGTACAGCCGGCCGAGTCGCCTCGGGCTAAGTATCTTTCGTTCTGGGCCGCGACGGGGTGAATTGGCGGCAGTCCCCAGCCATTCTCTCACACGCATCGTCGGGCTAATCGGGTCTTAGGCCGACTTGGTAATTGGACGCGCGACGGAGGCCCGTCGTTGCGACTTTCTCGCGGGCCGCGCGTTGGCCGCCGGGCCGCGCGGGAAATCACCGAAGGCCTGAGTCCGGTCAGCGGGTGACATAGAGTTCCAGGTCGTGTCGGGTTTCGCTCCCCTCTTTGAGCGACAAAGTTTTCGCCGGCGCCGCGGTCGCCGGAGACTTGCCGCCGACCCATGATTCGAATGAACTTAGAACCCAGTATTTCCCCGGCGCCGCGGTCGCCGGAGACTTGCCGCCGACCCATGATTCGAATGAACTTAGAACCCAGTATTTCCCCGGCGCCAAGCCGGAAAAACGGTACAGGCCGTCGGGATCGGATCGCGTCGTATGTACATCTCCCAGGCCGAGACCGCGACGGTCGACGGCCTCGAGGTAGACGGGAGCGCCCACGACCGGCTCCCGGGACTGGCTGACCGCTCCCGCCAGCCGGGCCGGATGCGACGAAAGCCGAACGCGCAAGGTCACCCGCGCCGCCTGGTGCAAGCGAATCTCCCGCCATCCGCCGGCCCAGCTCAAGCTCGGGTCCGCCAGGGCTCGCCCCGTAATCGAAGCCGGATAATACTCCGCCGGGGACGCGACTCGTATCTCCCAGCCGCCGGGTGACAATTCTTCCCCAGAGGTCGGGATTTCCCGCGCGGACCCGACGCCGGCCAGGTCCTTGCGGCGAACCAGGACACGAACATTCTCGGGTTCGAGATCGTCCCCGGCTTCGTCTTCGAAATGTACAGTTAGTCTCGGCAGCGGCGAAAGATGGACCCTGAGATGCCCGCCGTCTCGTTCGACTAAAACCTCGCGGTGGTCGGCGAGATCCATGCGGGGATCTCGTCCCGTGGTGAGGAGCTCGTAGGTTCCCGGCGCCAGTTGATCGAAGGTGAACTGCTGGGAATTACTTATGCGCTGGGTCCTGCGGCCCATCTCGGAGATCAGGGTGACGGTCACATCTCGGAGGTGCCCCAGGACCTCTCCGCTCATGCGAAAGACATCGCCGAAAAGGGGTCGAAAATTGATCTTCGTCGCTTCCTCCTCCAACGCGACGGTGACTTCTCGGGCCGCCGGAACCGAGGCGACCTCCTTGTAGAAAGTCGGCAGCAAGCCGGTTTGCTTGGTCAGCCGCCTGGCCGCCGTGCAGATGAAATAACTTCCCGGCTCCAGGCCTCCGATACGGTAGACGCCGCGGTCGTCCGTCTTGGTTTTGGCAACCAGCTTCGGCGGTTGACTCGCCGCGTAGGCCAGCACTTCGACTTCGGGCAAGCCGATCTCGTTTTCGTCCCAAATCATCCCACTGACGGCTCCCAGCCTACGCATTCGCAACTGCACGGTGATCACATGGCCGTCCTCGACAAGCAACGGCTTGCCCGGTGCATTCCACGCCTCCTGGCCATATTGCAATTTCACGAACGCGGGGCGCGTGGCTGAGAGAAGATAGGCTCCCGCCGGCAGGCGCTCGAAAGTGAACCGGCCGTAACGATCGGTGCGGTTCGCCCGCGCGGCGGCAGCTCGCGGGGAGAGAGACGACAGTGTTACCGCGGTCCGAGCCAGCGCCCGGCCCGTGTAGTTATCGACGACAACACCCTTGATCGTGCCTGCATTGAGGGGTAAACCAAGGAAGGCTAGGAAGCAGCCTAGCAGCCGCAACGTCATTCGTTCTCGCAGCATCGGAAGCCGGCCGTCAAAGAAATACCAACCCGCATTCCCCAAGAAACGGGGCGCCGAGCGGCGCGCGCCTTGTGCCGACGGGCCTCTCACGCGCTGCGCCTCGCCAGGCGTCACGAAATGCGGGCTAAGAAGATGACGGTTCGGAAGCCGGTTTTGTGGAGACAAGTAAGCCCCAGCAGCCCGCCGGGACCTTACTCGTAGGCCAGGGCGTCAATCGGATCCTGTCCGGCGGCCCGAACGGTCGGGTAGAGCGCGCCCAAAAGCGAGGCGGCGACAGCGATGGCCATGGACCACGTCAAGTGACTCTGCAGAAAGAGAACCGCCACCAGCGGGAAGCTGTTGTCGATGATGCCCTTCCCCAAATAGGCAAGGCCGATCCCGGCCAAGATCCCCCCCAACGTCATCATCATCGCTTCCCGCATAAATATGTTGACGATGTAGGCCCGAGAGGCTCCCAACGCCTTTAGGATTCCAATCTCGCGGGTGCGGTCGACCACAGCCGTGTACATCGACAGCAGAACGACAAGGAACCCCACCGAAATCGCGATGCCCACGATGACGCCCATGAATTCTCCCGTCAGTCCGCGCGTCTGCGCCTCGAACAAAGAAATAAACTCTTCCATGGAGTAGACCGGGTGCTGGGGCAGCATTTTCTTCAGCCGTTGAATCATCTGTCCGGTTTGCTGCGGGTCCTTCAGCCGGACGTAGATCTGGCTGAGCTTTCCTTTCCATCCCATCAACTCCTGCATGGTCTCGAGTGGAATGAACAGCCGCGAGAGTTTGCCCGACTCGGTGATTCCGACGAGGCGGAAATCACGGTTCAGCGTTCGGACTGTTTGGCCCAGGGAGAGGTTTTTCTGTGCCGCATAGGTTTCATCCACAACGACGTCAAACGGGCCTTTGAAGGGTCCTCCCTGAGGGAAGCGCATACTGCCGGCCATCCGCTCGAACTCGTCCCATTCGACCCCTGTCACGGTGGTCAGGTCGTTCAACATCTTGAAAGTCGAACCGACCGCAACTTCGACTTCCGGGAGCGCCGCAATGAGATCGACGTAGTGCGCCGACATGCCGCCTGTTCCGGATGTCAGGGGCGAGCTGCTTGCCGAGGGCCGAATGAGGATATGGGCGCCGATGCCCTTCTTGCGCCGCGACGAGTCTTCGACCAGCCCGTCGGCAAGGCCCCACAGCAGCAGAATCATGCAGACTTCGAGCGCAATCGCCGCCACCGTCAGCGCCGTGCGGACCGGCCGGTGCCGCAGATTTTCCCAGACGACGCGATTGATCATGGGTTGGAGGATCCTCTAAGTCAAGCAGTCCGTTTTATAAGTTCGATGTGACGAGTACTGAGAAGCCATGTGCACGACGGAACCTTGGGGCGCGGTGCCGCGCGCTCCTCCCGGAGTGTCCGCGTTCGCACCAACGCGACGAAGAGACCTCGCGGTCACTTGACAGATTGTGGAGACAACACCCGCGAGCCCGTCGCTGCTACCTAATCCGTTTAGCAACAGACCCCTATTTATTGCAAATAGCCGAGGCTTTTCAGTACTTCGACGTCGCGCTTGTTCATCGTGATCCCCCCTTGGTCGAGATCCGTCGCTTCAAACCAGCGCTTCAAAGACGCCGCCCTCGCCTGGTATTCCTTGTCGTCGTTGCCGAGCACCGCCGGCCTCAACCCCAGAGGATCTTGCTCGAGGTTCACAACGGAGAGCGATTTTTCACTGGGCGTCCAGACGAGCTGGCGCCAACCCGCTGTCTCTCCCATATGAAGGGGCAAGGCACTGGGGCGAGCCCACAGCCACGACATCCAGCGCGGTGCGAATCCCTTCCTGCCGGCGAAGCTTACGTAGCGGATCGGGCGCTGAGGGAGCGATTCGCCGCCAACGACAGCGGAGGCCGAGCTGCGGCCGGCGAACGAGACGGGCAGGGCAGCCGCCTTTTCTTTGCCCAAGGCCAGCTCCAGCACGGTCGGGGTCAGATCGAGCAACGACACGGCCTCGGGAATGACGCGCCCGGCGGGAATCGTCCCCGGGTATCGCAGGACCAGGGGAATGTGGACGATGCCTTCAAACAATCGCCGGCCGTGGCCGACGTAGCCGTGTTCGCCGAGGCTTTCTCCATGGTCGGCCGTGAGCGCGACGAGCGTGGAGTCGCGTAACCCCAGGTTGTCGAGTTCGGCCAGCAGCTTGCCGATGTGGTGGTCGACGTAGCCGATTTCCGAGTCGTACTTATTGATGCGGATCCGATCCTCTTTACCGGCCCATTCCGTGCCGTCTCCCGGATGTCCATTCGACTCGAGCGAAGCGAACTCCTCCCGCAGGTGGTAGGGGGCGTGGGGATCGAAATAATGAACCCACAGGAAAAACGGGCGGTCGCGGTTGCCCCGAAGCCATGTCATCGCGGGGGGCGTTACATCTTCGGCGAAGCGGCTCGAATGAAAAATCTGATGTGAGCGGGTCAGATCCTGATCGTAGATGTCGAACCACTGGCCAAGCTGGGTGAGACGGTCCGTCAACGGCCAAGCGCTCACGAAGGCCGCATTGCGATAGCCGAATTTCCGGAGGATTTGAGGCAGAAACAGCCACTTCGAGTCTCCCGGCACGGCCACACCGTTAATACGGGCTCCGTGTTCCTGGGGAAACCGGCTGGTGAAGAGCGAAATATGGGACGGGCCGGTGAGTGGGATCGGCGAATAGGCCCGCTCGAAGCGGACGCCCTCCGACGCAAGCTGATCGATATGGGGACTCGTCTGGAGGTGGTATCCGTAACAGGAGAGATGATCGGCCCGCAGGGTGTCGACGGTAATGAGAAGCAGGTTGGGCGGACTCTCCGCGGGCGCCCCTTCCCCCGCGCGCGAACCCACGGCCAGCGCCATCAAAACGGCGAGCAAAGCCCCCACAAACCGCACGGTAGAATTGTAGCGCTACTGAGAGGCCGGCTTCAAGGCAAAAAGCGTCTCTCGGTTTGATCAGCCCTCGGGATGGTGTCTGCTACTTTATGGGATACGCTGATCCGAACTACTGATCGAATTCTACGTCTGTTCGTCGGATGCCGTTTCTTGGAGGTGAAAACATGAGCCGCTACAGCTATATCGTTATCGAACCGTTGTCGTCTTTCGGCCCGGGAGACCGGCTTCAGGGGGTTCTATCTTTACTGCGGGATTGCGGCTACAGCGGCGTCGAGCTGAACCTCACCGAGCCGACGGGAGTGGATCTGGATAGTCTCGAGGGTTGGCTCTCCGATCTCGGTCTGGTCGTCCCTTCCTTCTTGACCGGCGACGCCTATAGCCAGGGATTGTGCCTCAGCGCGCCCGACCTCTCCGTCCGCCAACGCACCGTGCAGCGTCTGATCGACTATTTGGACGTTGCTCGGCAGTTTGACGCGATTCTCGTGGTCGGGCTTCTGCAGGGGTTCAGAAGCGACGAACCCGACCCCGACGTGGCCAACCGCCGCATCGCGGAATGTCTCCGCGAAGTGGCCGCCGCCGCGGAAGACAAGAAATGCGAAATCGTGATCGAGCCCGTGAATCACCTTCAGGTCGGCTTTAACATTCCGTAGGCGAGGTGCTGGCTCTGATCGAGGCCGTTAACTCCGCAGCCGTCAGACCCATGGTCGACACGATCCATATGAACATTGAAGAGACCTCGCTCGTGGAACCGATTCGCGAATGCGGGGATCGCCTACGCCACGTGCATCTATGCGAAAGCAACGGGTCGCTGTTCGGGACCGGCAACGTCGATTTCGGTTCTGTCTTGAAAAGCTTGGACGAAATCGGCTACCGGCGGTTCGCCTCGGTGAAGGTCTACCGAGGCGCCGCGCTAGAGGAAGCCGCGCCCGCGAGCATCGAGTATCTGCGAAAGGCCGAGGGATAGGAGACGCTACGCTCGCAAGCCGAAAGCCGTCGCGGGTCGGGGAGTCTTTCCCTCGAAAAAAGCCGTCGACACAGGCATCAGCGGCCCCGGCTACGAATCCGCTGGAGCACCTCTTCCCAGGGAATGCCTACCGGGCCATCGCGGTCCAGCTCATCGAGCCGACGATCAAGTTCCTGGCGCTGCGCGCCGGTCAGCGGGACCGCCCCCGGTGTGGCGGACAGACTCTCCCAGAGTTGCTCCAGGAGGAGCAACCGTTCCTCGTGGCTGAGGGCGCCAATGTCAATCGTTGCCATGCAATCAGCATACGCCGCTCCTTCTTTCTCGACGCCGTTACTTCAGCCGTGCTCCACTCACACCTTTTTCTCCAAAAGCTCCGCAAACAACCTCTCGTATTGATCGACGATCGCTTCCCAGTCGTAGCGCCGGCGGGCGGCGTCCATGGCGGCTTGGCCCATCTGTTGCCGCCCGTCTGGCGAAAGAGCGATCACCCGGTCCAGCGATTCGACGAGCGCCCCTTCGCTTGGTTGATAGGGAAAGCCCACGTCGCCCGAGACTTCCCGGTTTTCCGGCGTGTCGAGAAAGAGCAGGCAACAGCCGCGTCCCATGGCCTCGATGAGCGCGGGGTGAGTTCCTCCCACTTCCGTCGCATGGACGTAAGCGAAACAGTGGGAAAGCAACTCATGGTAGCCGGTTCCGTAAATGGCGCCGGGAAATAGGATACGGGGGTCCCGGGTCTGTTTGAGCCGGCGTATATAGTCGTCCGAATAAGGCGCATCGCCGACGATGACCAGCTTCTGGGGGTGGGAAGTCCGCTCAAAGGCCTTCACCACGAGCGAAGCATTGTTTTCCGGCTCTAGGCGACTCACATACAGAAAATAATTGCCTGGCCTGAGGCCCAACCGATCGAGCGCTTCGGTCGTCTCCAGCTTCCCGGCCTGAGATCCATAGGCGATCAGACGAGTCGTCTTGCGGTAGCGTTCGAGATAGTAATCTTGGATCACCGCGGCATCGGTCACGACCTCGTTGGGAAACCAAGTGGCCAGCCGCTCCGACAGCCGGTACCAACCTCGCGCCGCCGCGTTCCACTTCCTGCGCTTGCGCTCCAAGCCGTCGACGTTGAGCACTGTGGGAATCCCCAGTAATCGGGGAGCGATGGTGAAAACCGCATTGGCGGCGTTGCAATAGAGGGCGATTTCCCGAGGATGGAACAAGAGATGCAGCGTCGCGAGAAATGTGTGGACAACGGTATCCAAATACTTATGGCGGATGGCGGGAAGCAGGACCAGCTCGACGCCGCGAAAAACCGGCTCCCGTTGGCCGACGTTTTGGGTGCGGCAGTAGACGGTGACCTGGTGTCCGCGCGCAGCCAGGCGCACGGAGAGCTCTTCGGCAAACGTTTCAAAACCGCCGTAGTTGGCGGGAATCCCGCGGGTGCCCAAGAGGGCGATTTTCATCGCTTACGATCGGGCGACAGACAAAGGTGGAGCCGGGACGTCGTCGGGGACCTCCATCGGCAGGCTAACGGGGCTGAAGCGAAACCACTGGACCATGTAGGCGTCTTCAACGCGCCGGCGGCTCTGAATCAAACGCCGCTTATGCATCACTCGATCCAGATCGCGGGCCAGCAGATAGAACGCCTTCAGCGAGGAGCGTTCGACCAACAAGCAGTAGCAGAGGATCCCCAAGTCCCGCACGGTAATGGGCACGGCGTTGCGCAGGTAGACGCCCGCGGTGATGTTTTTCATGCGCATCAGGAAGCGGTTCTTTACCGAGTGCATGTTGATTTCCGGCGGCAACATGCGGCGCATGCCGGGGCGAAGCTTTCGCACGTGATAACCAAAGGCATGAGGTACATAGACGCACTTCCAGCCCAGCAACTGCGCGCGCCAGGCGACGTCGGCGTCTTCGCGGTAGGTGAAGAAATCGGGGTCGAAGAATTCCCCTTCCACCGCGACGTCCTCGATCATCTCCCGCCGGTAGCAGGCGGCGGCCGCCGTGGCGCCGAAGACGAACTCATAGCTTCGGAAATGCCCGTTGTCGGATTCCAGGCAGCCGCGGTCGAAGTGGCGGAGCATCGGCGTGAAATAGATCCCGGTGGAATCAACCACCTGCTGGTCGGGAATCTGGAACGACGCGTCCATCATCATCAGCTTGCCGCAAACCGTGCCCACGGAAGGATCAAGTTGCGCCGCCTGCATCAAGCTCGAGATGAAATTCGGCATCAGCAAGACGTCAGGATTGAGAGTCAAGACCCAGCCGCCGCTAGAGAGAGCGATGGCTTGATTCTGGGCGGCGGCGAAACCGATGTTTTCTTCGTTGTAAACGACAGTGCAGCGGTCCTCGAATCGCTCCAAGATGTCGGTCGTGCCGTCCGTGGAAGCGTTGTCGATGACGATCACTTCGACGGGCACATCGCGTTGGTCAAGTACCGACTCCAGGCAGCGCCGGATGAAACGGCCGCTGTCATAGGTCACGATAGTCACGGAAACGAGGTCGTTTTTAAACATGAACTCAGCTCGATCGATATTCAATTCTGGAGGAATGATCCGCGGGCGCGGGAACATGGCGGGGCCTTTGGTGACCTCCGCCTACCACTAGTTTCATCACTTGTGCGCAAGCCTTCCGTTGTCCGGCCTCTCCCGCGCGCAGCCAAACCAGAAGCCAACGAAGCGCCACGCCCGCCAATATCATCGGTCGCAAACAGTGGAAGGCGGACGACGGGAAGTGTTTATGAGCGAAACGTAAAAGGTTACCATACCAAGCCAGTTGGCGTTGTTCCACTGAAAGGCCCTGTACCGAGCGCGCTCCTTCATGCCGGGCAAGGACCGTTGGGACATAGCAGATACGGTAACCGGCCCGACGAATCCTCAGGCACAGATCCACATCTTCAAACCAAATGGGGGCAAAGTCCTCGTCGAGAAGCCCTACGTTCTCCAAGACCTCCCGGCAGACCATCAGAAAAGCTCCGGCGGGCTGGTCGACGTCCTGGGGGCGCTCGGGATCCCAGTTCAGCCTCCGATAGCGGCGGTTGACGGGGTTCGAGGGCCAAACCCGGTTCAGCAGCAACACTTCACAAGCCAGGGCCGCCGGCGTCGGGAAGGAGCGCACATTGAACCCGACCTGAGGACGGCCGTCCGTGTCGACGAGCCGACCACCGACGGCGCCGACATCCGTAATTAGACACTGGCGGACCATGTCATCCAGGGGAGCACGGAGCGTGGCGTCGGGGTTCAACAGCAACACAAGCGGACTTGAAGAGGCTCGGACTCCTTGATTGACGGCGGCGGCAAAACCCCGATTCTCCGGGTTGCGGATCAGCCGCAGGGCGGGGAACGTTTTCTCTACGATGCGGCAAGTATCGTCGGTCGAGGCGTTATCGACGACGACGGTTTCGGCCACTGCGTCCAGAGACCGCAAGCAGCCGGCCACCGAACGGGCCGAGTTATACGTGACGACAACGACCGCGACGTCAGTTTTCATGCACAGTTCTCCGCGGCCCGCGGCGCCAGCCGGAAGTACCATTTCCAATAGGCGTCCCAGCTTGTCGCTCCCTGAATTCTCGCTATGTCCGCCTCGCTCGAACGCAGGATGCGCGCCAACCGTTCTCCACGGCGCAGGGCCCGCGAGGTGCGGCGCAATCGAGCAAAGCGGCGGATTCCCAGCCACAGTCCTCGCATCCAAGCCCAGGCCCCGCCCCGCGAGACGGCCAATCCGGCCCAAAGCAGCTGCGCCGCCAAAATGGGCCGTGCGTACAGCATCAGCAGCCGCGTGGGATAAAACTTGGCCAGCAGCAGCAGTTGGTGGCAGGTGATCCACTCGACCATCGCGCTGCTCCAGGCCCCCGAAGTCGCGCTGCCCCGGTGATAGGCGACGGCCTGGGGGACATAGAGTCCCGCAAGATCCTCAATGGCCGCCCGCAACCCCAAATCGACATCCTCCAGATAGGCGAAGAACCCTTCCTCAAAAGGGCCGACCCGTTCAAAGAACGTTCGCCGGAAGAGGCTGGCGGTCGCCGAGGGGAAATACGTCGGGCGGACGACGCCGAATTCGGGGCCGTCTTCTTTACCGTGTCCCAGCCGCCATGCGGTCCCGCCGCGGCAAACGGCGTCCCCCGCACCGTCGATCCGGGCGCGCCGATCGAAGTCGAGAGTCTTGCCGGTAGCGAACCAAACGTTCTCGGAGCTCATAGCTTGCAGAAGTTGGGAGAGCCAGTCCGGCTTCAACTCGACGTCATTGTTCAACACCGCTACCCATTCTCCTCGGCAGGCGGCAATGCCACAGTTTAGCGCCCGGCTAACGCCTTCGTTTCGGCCCAGCCGCAACACCTTAAACCCCTCTCGCTCAGCGGCCGCGGCGGACTCGTCAGTCGAGCCGTTATCCACGACCAGGACTTCTACTTCCACGCCTTGAGGAAGCCGTTGTTTGCGAATCGATCGCAGCAGCGGCATCACCAGGGCTTGCCGGTTCCAATGGGGAATAAGAATCGAGACCGTCATCCAAACGCTCCGGGGAGCGTACCAGACGCGGTAAATAGGCGGGCTATTCTTAAATAGCACAACCCCGCGCCTAGAAGCAACCCGCCCTACGCACGGTACAGGCGAGTGGCCACGGTCGCGCTTTAGCCGCATCGCGCCGAAACGTTCCCGCTGTCCCAAGACCCGCTGTGTATTGAGAAGGTGCGCGACATCGCGGGGCTGTATCTGAACCTGCCGGGGCGGGCGCTGCTGCTGTCGGTCGACGAGAAGTCGCAGATTCAAGCCTGGGACCGAACCCAGCCCTTGCGGCCGATGCGCCCCGGTCAACTCGAGCGGCGCGCGCACGAGTACCAGCGCTACGGCACGACTTCGCTGTTCGCGGCGCTGGATGTGAAGATGGGGCAGGTCATCGGCGAATGTCACCGCCGTCATCGCGCCCTCGCGTTCCGCAAGTTTCTCGACACGATTGACAAATCCGTTCCCGAGTCGCTCGAGTTACACCTCATCCTGGAAATTGCGGCACGCTCAAGACGCCGACGATTCACCGCTGGCTCGCCAAGCGGCCGCGCTTTCATCTGAATTCCCGCCCACCAGCGCGTCGGGGATCAACTTGGTCGAGCGCTGGTTTCCCACGCCGAGGGAGAAGCAGATTCGACGCGGCCCCCCCCCAGCACCGCCCGACTCGAGGCGGCCATCGACGAATACATCAAACCCTTCCTCTGGACCAAGACGGCCGACGAAATCCTTGCCTCGGTCGCCCCTTTTTGCAAACGAACTTTAGAGATAGGACACTAGCGGCCCATGGCAAAAGTCGTTCAGGAGCGAAAAATGGGGACTGCCAGGACTGCCACCAATTGGCCCCTCGTCATGGCCTTGAAAAAGCACTCTGCCTGAAGCGAATTGGGTCGTACCCGATTTTTCGCGACCCTCACTTCTACCACGCTCTAGCCCGCTTTTCTCACCACGTGGCGAGACGAAGTGCGTGAGAGGCCCGTCAGTACAAGGCGCGCGCCGCTCGGCGGGCGGAGGCGTACTTGAACAGTACGTTGAGCACGGCGAGCAAGCGCAACGCAGTAATGGCGGGCCTATGGCGTGCTTCGACCGTCAGGTGGTGAGAAAAGCGGGCTAGTTGTGGAGCCTCAACAGGTTGTTCCGGGGAGGAGGGAGTCGGCTGATAGGGGGATTATAGCCGAGGCTGGCGTGGGGGCGATGCCAATTGTAGTCGTGGAGCCAGGGGAGCAGATGGTTGGCGCGTTGGAGGGAGGAGCAGTAGGAGCGGGCATAGGCCCATTCGCGGAGGGCGGTTTGGATGAAGCGCTCGGCCTTGCCGTTGGTGCGAGGGGTGTAGGGGCGGGTGAAGCGGTGGCGGATGCCGAGGCGGCGGCAAGTACGACGGAAGTGGCGGGAGCGGTAACAGGAGCCATTGTCGGTGAGCAGGCGTCGGATGCGGATGCCAAGCGAGCCATAGTAGGCGTGGGCGAGGAGAAGGAACTGGGCAGCGGAAAGGCTGCGCTCATCGGGCAGGATCTGGGAGAAGGCGATGCGGGAATGGTCGTCGACGGCGACGTGGACGAACTCCCAGCCGGCGGCGCGGGAGCGTCGGGTCTTATCGCCGGTAACGCGGTGACCGGCGTGCTGGAAGCGGCCGAGCTTTTTGATGTCGAGATGCAGTAGATCGCCGGGACGGTGATGTTCGTAGCGGCGAACGGGGGGAGCGGGTTCGAGATCGCGGAGACGGTTGAGTCCGGCGCGACCGAGGAGGCGGCTGACGGTGGCCGGGGATAGCCGCAGGGTTTGGGCGATGCGGCGGCCCGTCCAACGTTGTCGGCGCAGGGCGAGGACGCGGTCAACGACGGCTTGCGGGGTGCGGCGCGGGCTATGCCGGGGACGCGAAGAGCGATCGTAGAGACCGGCTTCGCCTTCGCCGCGGTAGCGGGCCAGCCAACGGCGGGCGGTGCGTTCTGAGACGTCTCGGGCCGCCGCGGCGGCCCGAGGCGTCTCTCCAGCGAGGATGCATCGAACCAAAAGGGATCGGCCTTTGGGCGTCAATCGGGCATTCTGATGGATGTTCATGCGGTCTCTCCAGGGTCGTGGTTATTCGACAACTCCAGCTTCCCTGGTCCGGGACCGAATGAACAACCTGTTGAAAGATCACACCTAGCCCAGCAAGCCCTGTAAGGGCGTTCGATGAACGGTATATACGGAATATTTGGAAATAGGTGGGGTGTTTCCTACGCCCTTACAGGGTTTACGAGGTTTCGGGTCTTCTTGCCCAGGGTTTTCCGCTTCGCGGCTCTCCCGAGCCCGCCGTCCGGTGGTGAGCAACGCGGCCTGATGAGACGCCAGTCGTCACTCTACGACAAATTCATGGACATCATACTTCACCATTTCTTGTGGGAGAAAAGTCGTGTACAGGCCCACGACTCGGTCCGGCCCCGCCTGATAGTCGAGGCGCAGCCCCAAGCTGACCGATGCAGGTCCGTTAGTGGAGATTTTTTCCACCTCATGCAGTAGCTCCTCGGCTTTGTCTCGGGCCTCGGAATAGATGGCCAACCTCAGCTCCACTTCCTTGAGCAGGGAGGGGTCAATGCCAGTTTCCCAGGGGTAGAGAGCGTTGACGCCGATGAAATCGACCCGCAGATCCGACTCGGGGACGCCGTGGACCGACGTCATCCTCTTGACGATCACGTCGCCGGCCAGCCTCGCTCTGGCGTACGCGCCGGTTCCGCCGTAGCAAACCCGCCCCACCGCCACAAAACCCTCCAGCCCCCCGAGAAATATCTTTACCGTGGGAGGCTTGGGATGGCCCGTCGTTCCGGTGACACTGACTCGATCCGGTCCTGCCTGGTTGAACTCGGTCGTGGTGAAATCGACAATGCCGTCGTTGTGCTTGTAGTCGGCCGGATCGTGAAGCTCGTAGAGAAGTTGCTCCGTGCAGGTGCGCTCGGACACCTCTCCGCCGGTTCCGGCAAGCTTCGTAATGGTGGCGTCTCCGTTCGGCTGCACTTCGGCGATGGGAAAGCCGATGTGCTCGGGGTGCGGCACTTCCTTCCATCCGGGGTCGGCGTAATAGCCGCCCGAGAGCTGGGCGGCGCACTCCATCAGATGTCCGATGCCCAGACCCTTCGCTACAAGAGCCCAGTCATCGAGCGGCCAGTCGAACTCGTAGGCCATCGGGGCCATGAATTGGGTCGCGTCGCCGGCCCGGCTCGTCATCACGATGTCCGCGCCCCGGCGCAATCCCTCGATGATGAGTGGTGCGCTCTGGTAGGCTTGGGCCCCCACCAGCTTGTCGCCGAGCGCCGAGGCCGGCTTGCCCGTCTCAACCACAATCGGGTCAGCTTTTTTGATCAGGTCGAGGATACTGTCGGGGAGGAAATAAACGACTTTGATACCCTTGATTCCGAAATCCCCACAGACTTTCTCGATCAAACGAACCGTTCCTTCCAAGTCCGCGCTGCCTCCGTTGTTGATGATCTTGACCCCGTTTTTGACACACGCCGGGAGTACGGCTCGTAGCTTGGCCTCGAGAAGCACGTCGTAGCCGATACCGCCTCGTGTTTTCCTTTCGGCCGCCTCGACGTACTGTTTTTCGGACTGAGAATCGAAGATCAAGTAATCGACCTTCCCGCTTTCAGCCAGTTCCAGGGAAGCATCGAGGCGCTCCACGAAAGCCGCTGAACCCGCTCCCAGGCGGATCGAGGTCTTCTCATCCGCGGTTTTCGCGGTCGCTTGCCTAGGGTGCGGTTGTTCGACCGCGGGCGGGGCTTCGATTTCCATTTCCAATAGAATGGCGCTGAAACCCTTTCCGTGAGCGTCGATCTTCAGCGAGCGGCTCACGCCTCCCCCGAGCGCGTTGTGTATGACGAAGTTCAAAGCACCGACCTTGGGAAGTTCGTGGCGTTCGACGGGGCCGGGCGCGACTGGCTCAAAGTGCTTGGCGACCGCTTCGGCGGTGACCTGCCGTTTCACCCACTCGTAGTGGGCTTGATCGTAGACGACCAGACCTACGTTGGCGATGTCCCCCTTATCGCCCGCCCTGGAGTGGCAAATTTGGCGCAGCCTAACGCGTTCAGCCATGTGCGGCAGTCCTCCTCGGATTGGACAACTGTATCATCTTTGCCGCTGATGCCATTTACTACGTTCGCCGGCATGGTGTGCCCCCGCTTTTCTCACCACCCAGTAGGGACAAACACGCTTGTTTGTCCTAGCCGCCGCCAGGCGGCGTTACTGCAACCCACGCCGCTGCACCGCTCTCCGCCGCATGTTTCAGGTCGCGGATGAGGCGCTCGAACGCCTTTTGGTAGGCGTCGTGGTCTTTCCAGTTTCGGAAGTCGCCGATGTTGCGCGTGCGGCGGATGTCGGCTGCCCAAGCTTCGTTGGTTTCCATCACTTTGTTGTCTAGCCGGATCGGAAAGAGCACCGTTTCCTTGCGCCGGCGCTCTTCTTCAAAGGCGGTTTCGACTTCCTTTTCCACCCAGTCGCTCTCGATCGATTTCTTGGACAAGATCAGCAACAGCTTGTCGCGTATGCGGATCGCTTCGTCGATGGCAGGACGGGTCCTCGCCCCGATCTTGAGGTCCTCGGGAGCAAACCAGCAGCGGACGCCCTTGTCTTGCAGGTCGGCGTGCAGCCGCTCGGCGAATTTCTGGTCCTTGCTGGAGTAACTGATGAAACAGGAATAGAACTGAAATGGCTCGCCGAGCAGGGAGGGCAGGTAGTCAATGAGGGTGTCCGGTAAGCCAACCCCGCGCAGAAACTCTAGTGGAAGCTTTCCGGATTTGGCAAGGGTCCGGTGGTCAATGGTGATCGGGCCTAGATGATGGCACAGTGCTGTCCGGGGAAAGTCGCGCCATCGGACGGTAAGTCTCGACCGCTCAACGTCTTATGGCCTGTTTTGCCCGGGAACGATTTGAAATCCCGAGGCCGCAAATGGTCGCCTGAACGGAGCATCCGGACGCGGCACAATGAGGGATGAACCTTGGCCGTACGGTTTTCTCCCAACTGATCGAGCACCTACCGAGCAAAGAGTTTCAGAAATGTGTATCGCGCTACCGCGGCGATTCCTATCTGAAAAGTTTCTCCTGCTGGGATCAGTTTCTTGCGATGGCATTCGCCCAGCTGACCTATCGGGCAAACCTCCGCGACATCGAGACGTGCCTGCGTTCGATGCACGGCAAACTCTACCACATGGGATTCCGCGGCAGGGTAGCGCGCTCGACACTGGCCGATGCGAACGAGTCGCGCGACTGGCGGATCTACGCGGACTTCGCGCAGGTCTTGATTGGCATGGCACGGCCGTTATATGCCCACGACCCGATCGGTGTGGACTTGGACCAGACTCTGTACGCTCTCGACTCGACAACAATCGACCTCTGCCTGTCGCTGTTTCCGTGGGCGAGATTCCGCAAGCAAAAGGCCGCCGTGAAGATGCACACGCTGCTGGATCTGCACGGCAATATTCCCACGTTCATCCGCATTACTGGAGGCAAAGTGCACGACATCAACATCCTCGACGAGATCGGCCCGGAGGCCGGCGCGTTCTACGTCATGGATCGGGCCTACGTCGATTTCGAACGCCTCTTCGTGTTCACTCTCTGCTCGTCGTTCTTCGTCGTGCGAACCAAGAAGAACATCTTGCTCCAACGGCGCTACTCGCATCCCGTCGACAAATCCACGGGCTTGCGCTCGGATCAGACCGTCATACTGGCTGCCATCGAATCGGCCCAAGCCTATCCCGACCCGTTGCGGAGGGTCAGTTACTTCGACGCCCGGACGAACAAGCGGCTGAAGTTTCTGACCAACAACTTCGCGCTCCCGGCGCTGACCATCGCCCACATCTACAAGTCGCGTTGGCAGATTGAGTTGTTCTTCAAGTGGATCAAGCAACATCTGCGAATCAACTCGTTTTACGGCACCAGCGAGAACGCCGTCAAGACGCAGATCTGGATCGCTGTCTCGATTTACGTGCTCATCGCCATCGTCCGGAAACGGCTCGGGCTGGAAGCGAGTCTTTACCAGATTCTACAGATTCTCAGCGTTACGCAATTCGAAAAAATGCCCCTTTTACAGGCACTCCAGCCATCCGACTCCCCAAACGAATCCCCCTATGACCCCAACCAATTGATTCTATTCGACTTTTAACCGGACAGCAGTGATGATGGCATGAGTCCAAACCTATTGCGCCGGTCAGGTCACTGTTGGCGAGAATGATGTCCTTTATGAATGCATCTGTAAGGTCCGCACCGCGCAAGTTCGCTTCGCTGAGATCCGCCGGGCCGAGTCCCGCTCCAATCAGCTTTGCCGATTCTAAGGTTGCTTCCCGTAAGCTGCCCCCAAGCATAGCTCGGGTGAGGTTGGCACCTGTGAGATTCGCCCTCGACAGGAGCGCGCGGCTAAGGTTCGCCTGATGCAGGTTCGCACCGCTAAGGTCGGCGGTACGTAAGTCCGCGTAGATGAGGTCCGCGTTTCGCAAGTCGAAGTCAACTAATTCTGACTCGAATAGGTCGGGCTCAACGTCGCGGTTCCTTTCCCTCCACTGATTCCAGACCGCCACCCCCTGCTTCAGGATCTTCAGATGTTCCGGGTTCGCCATGTCTCTCTAGGTTCCAGGTGTCAGGTGCCAGCGCCCCGGCGTTTCGAGCGCTTCGGTTCTTGCTTCAGGTCGCGGATCAGTCGTTCGAACTCCTTCTGATAGGTGTCGTGGTCCTTCCAGCGAGTAAAGTCACCGATGTTCCGTTCTTTCCGGACCTCGGCGGCCCAACCCTTTCGAGACCTCATCACCGCGCTGTCCACTCGGATAGGGAACAGCACAGTGCCCTTTAGGTCGATCTCCCGATTCAAGGCCTTTTTGACCTCGTGGTCCACCCACTTGCTCTTCATGGAGTATTCCGAAAGGATCAGCAAGACCTTGTCGTGGATTCGGATTGCTTCATCGATTGCAGGGCGTAGCTCGTCGCCGATTCGCAGGTCTACGCGGTCGAGCCAGCAGCGGACGCCCTTGTCTTGCAGGTCGGCGTGGAGCCGCTCAGCGAATTTCTGGTCCTTGCTGGAGTAGCTGATGAAGCACGAGTAGAACTGAAGCGCCTCGCCAAGTAGGGAGGGCAGGTAGTCAATGAGGGTGTCCGGCAGGCCGACCCCCCGCAAGAATTCGAGTGGTAGCTTGCCAGATTTGGCGAGTGTCCGGTGGTCGACAGTGCTCGGACCATAATGTTTACATGACTCAAGACCTTTTGCACCGCTTAGGTTGGTGTCCCCGAAGACAGTTTCTCTCAATGCCGCGTCGGTGAGGTCCGCCTCGGTGAGGTTCGCCCCGTAGAAGTTGGCCCTCTCCAGGTACGTCAAGTTGAGGTTCGCCCCGCTAAGGTCGGCGTTCGTGAAGTTGGCCCCGATGAGGATCGCCGCGCTGAGGTTCGCCTTGTCAAGTGTGGCCCACCGGAGGTTCGAATCGCCGAGGTTCGACCCCTTGAGGTTTGTGCGCCTGAGGTTCGCCCCTTTGAAGTAGCTGTCGTCGAGCGTGGGGTAGTTGTCGTCCTCCGTACGCTGCTCGCGCTCGTTCAAGTTTGCGTTGTGGAGATTCGCCCGGCTTAGGTCCGCCTCGCTGAGGTCAGCGGTCCTGAGGTTCGGCCGGACGCCGGGGTTCTCTTTCCTCCACTTATTCCAGGCCTTCACCCCCTGCTTCAGGGTTTTGAGATGTTCCGGGTTTGCCACGGCCCTTCAATTATCCCGTTTTCGTAGCAATTGCGCTGATTTTTTAGAGTTCAACCGCTTCACGGACTGAAACCCAAGCGGCGAGAAGAGTCTCGACGCGACACGCTGGAGAGCTTGCGCCACAACAACAGAAGGCCGACCGTGTTCGGCGGCGGTCCGGGCGTTGGGGCGTGTTGCAGTGTTGAGGCGGGTCGCGGAGAGAGTCACGCCGGTCGGGGCCGGGCCCGCGGGCTAACGCCCACGGCTCTGTTGCGCTTGTTGCCAGGGTGTGCGACGTCGACGAACGGAGCCTGGAACGCCAGTGACAGGCCCGAATCCTGGTAACGGCCGGGGTGCCATGACTGCGGTCGAAAGCTCACCCGGTGGTCACTTCCTTGGGTGGACCCACAGGCTTGGGCGTACGCCCAAGCCCGCTCACTGGCGCTCGCGGCTCCAAATGCGCCTGCCAACGAGAAGTCAACGCCAATAGGGCATCGGAGATTTTCGTGACACTTTCACGACGATGGACGTGCCGCACCAGTACGCGCAGAATGTGGCGATGGGTCAGTCTGGCCGCCTGACGGCCATTATCGAGCGCGAGGACGACGGCTACGGCGCGCTCTGTAAGAAGCTGGACGTCGCCGGCCAGGGCGACTCGATCGAGGAGGCGCGGGCCAACTTGATAGAAGCGCTTACGTTGTTTTTCGAATCGGCCGAGCCCGCGGAGATCGAAGAGAGGTTGCGCTCCGAGGTTTTTGTGACTCAGGTCGAGGTTCCGGTTGGCTAAGTGCCGTGGTAGAGTACACGTCTCGAAAAATCGGGTACAGCCAGCCAATTCGCTTTCCGGCTAAGTGCTTTTTTTTAAGAGTTATGATGGGGGCGAATTGGTGGCAGTCCCCATTTTTCGCTGCCGCACGACTTTCGCCACGGGTTGCTTAGACCGTGCGCTCTTTCAGGCGAAGAGGTCTGTCAAATCCTCCAGGCACAGGGGTTCAGGGTGGCTCGCCGGCGGGGCAGTCACCGCATCATGCAAAAGCGATCCGGCGGAACGACTGTGACCGTGCCGGTCCCGATGCACTCTCGTTTGCGGCGGGAACTCTGATGAGCATCGTTCGGCAATCCGGGTTCCCAGGCTCTGTGTTTCCTACGGAGCCTTAGTTCCATTTCATAAATGAGGCGGGCACGGCATGCCGCGGCCCTACCGATCTGTTCGGTTGCGGGCGGCCCCACAAAACTTGTATTGCGCTGGGCGGGGTGCTAGACTAGCTACTGAGCCGCCGAGCTTTTGGGCTTGCGCGCGCTCGACGTGCTCGCTGTCGGCTAGGCGGGTCGGTGGGATCGGATTCGTCCGATTCCGGCCTATCCGGTTTAACGGCAGCGGGTTTTGAGGCCAACCGGAGAAGGGATTCGCGGCTCCTACCTGAAGCCGCGGAGACGATCTTCACCGGTACTGATCTTTGACAATCAGGTTGGACGTGCAGTTCGTGTGCGTAATGCCGAGTTTTAGTCGGAGCGAAGACTCTATGATTTAAGCCTCAGCTCGGGAAGTGGGCTTGCCTGCTTTCCACTCGTTGACGCAAGTCGGCGGGGGTTGGGGCGAAGGAGTTTCAATCGAGAGTTTGATCCCGGCTCAGAATCAACGCTGGCGGCGCGCCTAACACATGCAAGTCGTACGAGAAAGCCCGGCTTCGGCTGGGCAAGTAAAGTGGCGAACGGGTGAGTAACACGTGGACAATCTGCCCTGTGGCGGGGAATAATTCTGGGAAACCGGGGCTAATACCGCATAAGATCCTTGGCACATAAGTGACGGGGAGGAAAGCCTTTCGGGGCGCCGCAGGAGGAGTCCGCGGCCGATTAGCTTGTTGGCGGGGTAACGGCCCACCAAGGCGGCGATCGGTAGCCGGCCTGAGAGGGTGTACGGCCACACTGGCACTGAGACACGGGCCAGACTCCTACGGGAGGCAGCAGTGGGGAATCTTGGACAATGGGGGGAACCCTGATCCAGCGACGCCGCGTGACTGATGAAGCCCCTCGGGGTGTAAAAGTCTTTCGGCGGGGACAATCATGATGGTACCCGCAGAAGCAGCTGCGGCTAACTACGTGCCAGCAGCCGCGGTAATACGTAGGCAGCAAGCGTTGTTCGGAATTACTGGGCGTAAAGCGAGTGTAGGCGGTCTGCCAAGTCCGTTGTGAAATCTCCCGGCTCAACTGGGAGCCTGCAACGGAAACTGGCAGGCTAGAGTGCGGAAGAGGAGGGTGGAATTCCTGGTGTAGCGGTGAAATGCGTAGATATCAGGAGGAACACCGGCGGTGAAGACGGCTCTCTGGTCCGCCACTGACGCTGAGACTCGAAAGCGTGGGTAGCAAACAGGATTAGATACCCTGGTAGTCCACGCCCTAAACGATGCATACTTGGTGTGGGCTCTTCACTGAGTCCGTGTCGGAGTTAACGCGTTAAGTATGCCGCCTGGGGAGTACGGTCGCAAGGCTGAAACTCAAAGGAATTGACGGGGGCCCGCACAAGCGGTGGAGCATGTGGTTCAATTCGACGCAACGCGAAGAACCTTACCTGGGCTTGAAGTGCCGGGGACCGGGGTGGAAACGCCCTTTTCCTTTCGGGGACTCCGGTAGAGGTGCTGCATGGCTGTCGTCAGCTCGTGTCGTGAGATGTTGGGTTAAGTCCCGCAACGAGCGCAACCCTCGTCTGCTGTTGCCAGGCTCTTCGGAGCGGCACTCGGCGGAGACCGCCAGCGAAAAGTTGGAGGAAGGTGGGGACGACGTCAAGTCATCATGGCCTTTATGTCCAGGGCTACACACGTGCTACAATGGGCGGTACAACGGGTTGCCAAGCCGCGAGGTGGAGCTAATCCCTTAAAGCCGTCCTCAGTTCGGATTGCAGGCTGCAACTCGCCTGCATGAAGCTGGAATCGCTAGTAATGGTGCATCAGAACGGCGCCGTGAATACGTTCCCGGGCCTTGTACACACCGCCCGTCACATCACGAAAGTGGGTTGTACTAGAAGTCCGTGTGCCAACCTTCGGGAGGCAACGGCCCAAGGTGTGATTCACGATTGGGGTGAAGTCGTAACAAGGTAGCCGTAGGAGAACCTGCGGCTGGATCACCTCCTTTCTAAGAGAGGACGTGGGTCGATGTCCATGGGCTTTCGCCGTTCGAAAGCCCTGTAAGCGGCAACGTTCGGCTCCATTCGTTTCGACGCTCTCTTTCTCGGTATTAGGTTTCGATCTGATTCCCCCGCGCCAGGCGTCGGGGGCGCGTCCAACCGGCCTCATTTTTGCTGAGGGCTGTTCGCCAGATAAGGGGCTGTAGCTCAGCTGGGAGAGCGCCTGATTTGCATTCAGGAGGTCGTCGGTTCGAATCCGGTCAGCTCCACCAGCAGGGCGGGCTTGAAACCGGCGAGGACGGAGCTGTGGACGATCCAACTCCGCGGGGCGGTGTCCTTCGAAACGCGGCTCCTGTCGGGCATGGGCCAGGTTTAAGCCGGGAACGCGGCTCGGGCCTGTAGCTCAGTTGGTTAGAGCGCACCCCTGATAAGGGTGAGGTCGTTGGTTCAACTCCAACCAGGCCCACCACGGCCCAGGCCAAGCGGCGCGAGGTGATAGGCGCCAGATATCAGGCAAACAGGGAATTCCCCTGGGGAACCTGAGACTTGACGCTTGCAACCTCTTGGTCTTTGACAACTGAATATTGAAGGGCAAAAAGCCATAAACGCCGAAAGAAGTATTTGTATCGAGCGCTGCCCGGATTCATTTCCGGGTAAGTTTAATGGTCAAGCTACAAAGGGCGTATGGGGGATGCCTTGGCGCAAGCAGGCGATGAAGGACGTGGTCAACTGCGATAAGCCTCGGGGAGCTGTAAACAAGCTGTGATCCGGGGATTTCCGAATGGGGAAACCCAGTCCGTGTGAACACGCGACTATCGCCATCTGAATCCATAGGGTGGCGAGGCGAACCCGGGGAAGTGAACCATCTCAGTACCCGGAGGAGAAGAAAACAACCGTGATTCCGCTAGTAGCGGCGAGCGAACGCGGAACAGCCTAAACCAGCCGACCCGTAAGGGGAAGCTGGGGTTGTAGGACCACATCACGGGACCGCAACGGTTAGTCGAACGGCCTGGAAAGGCCGACCAAAGAAGGTGACAGTCCTGTAGACGAAAACTCGAGCGGCCCAGTGGGATCCTGAGTACCGCGGGACACGTGAAATCTTGTGGGAATCTGCCGGGACCATCCGGTAAGGCTAAATACTCGCTTGCGACCGATAGTGAACTAGTACCGTGAGGGAAAGGTGAAAAGTACCCCTGCTAGGGGAGTGAAATAGTACCTGAAACCATATGCCTACAAGCAGTGGGAGGGCTATGGCGGAGCTTGCTCCGCAACGCCTGACCGCGTGCCTTTTGCTTAATGAGCTGGCTAGTTATTCTCAGTGGCGAGGTTAAGCGTAAGCGAGCCGCAGCGAAAGCGAGTCTGAATAGGGCGTCGAGTCGCTGGGAATAGACGCGAAGCGGGATGATCTACCCTTGGCCAGGGTGAAGTCTGTGTAACAGCAGATGGAGGCCCGAACCGGTGTCGGTTGAAAACGGCTCGGATGAGCTGAGGGTAGGGGTGAAAGGCTAATCAAATTCCGTGATGGCTCGTTCTCTCCGAAATAGCTTTAGGGCTAGCCTCGTGTGGTGCGCGACGGTGGTAGAGCACTGGATGGACTAGGGGCCTTTCCAGGTTACCGAATCCAACCAAACTTCGAATGCCGTTGACGAAAGCACGGGAGTCAGACTGTGGGGGCTAAGCTTCATAGTCAAAAGGGAAACAGCCCAGACCGCCGGCTAAGGTCCCGAAATTGGCGCTAAGTGGGTAAGGAAGTCGAGTGGCTCAGACAGCCAGGAGGTTGGCTTAGAAGCAGCCATCCTTTAAAGAAAGCGTAACAGCTCACTGGTCGAGCCGTTCGGCGCCGAAAATGTAACGGGGCTCAAGCGCCGTACCGAAGCCGCGGGTTCGAATTTTGCTTCGGCAAAGTTCGGGCGGTAGGAGAGCGTTCTGAACCGGCTGAAGCGAGACCGTAAGGACTCGTCGACGGTTCGGAAGAGACTCTGCCAGCATTAGTAGCGAGAAGCCAGGTGAGAACCCTGGCCGCCGAAAGTCCAAGGTTTCCTGAGGAAGGTCAATCCGCTCAGGGTTAGTCGGGACCTAAGGTGAGGCCGAAAGGCGTAGCCGATGGACGCGCGGTTAATATTCCGCGACTACCTTCGACTCGTTTGACGATGGGGTGACGCAGAAGGCTAAGTGGGAGTGCTGATGGCTATGCACTTTGGCCGTCATAAGGTGTCTCGGGCAGGCAAATCCACCCGGGAGTTATCACTGAAGGCGGACGCGAGGAGGCAACTCCACAAAGTCACGATGCCACGCTGCCAGGAAAAACCTCTAAGGAGAGTCAAGGTACCCGTACCGTAAACGGACACACGTAGATGAGAAGAAAATTCTCAGGCGCTCGGGTGAAGGGTTGTTCAGGAACTCGGCAAATTCGCCCCGTAACTTCGGGAGAAGGGGCGCCTACTCCTTCGGGAGAGGCCGCAGTGAAAAGTCCCAGGCGACTGTTTACCAAAAACACAGGTCTCTGCAAAGTCGAAAACGACGTATAGGGGCTGACGCCTGCCCGGTGCCGGAAGGTTAAGGGGAGGGGTTAGCGTCTTCGGACGCGAAGCTCTCAACCGAAGCCCCGGTGAACGGCGGCCGTAACTATAACGGTCCTAAGGTAGCGAAATTCCTTGTCGGGTAAGTTCCGACCTGCACGAATGGCGCAACGATCTGGGAACTGTCTTAACAACCTGCCCGGCGAAGTTGTGGTCCCGGTGAAGACGCCGGGTGCCCGCCACAAGACGGAAAGACCCCGTGCACCTTTACTACAACTTATCAGTGAATCATGGGTCAGTTTGCGCAGCATAGGTGGGAGGCTTTGAATCCGGGCTCTTGGGTCCGGAGGAGCCGCCGGTGAGATACCACCCTGGCTGTTCTGTGATTCTAACCTGCTCCCCTGAATCGGGGAGAGGGACACTGGTTGGTGGGTAGTTTGGCTGGGGCGGTCGCCTCCTAAAAGGTAACGGAGGCGCGCGATGCTTGGCTCAGGCTGTTTGGAAATCAGCTGTAGAGTGCAATCGCATAAGCCAGGCTGACTGCGAGACCTACAAGTCGAGCAGGTGCGAAAGCAGGCGATAGTGATCCGGCGGTTCCGCATGGAAGGGCCGTCGCTCAACGGATAAAAGGTACGCCGGGGATAACAGGCTGATCTGGGCCAAGAGTTCATATCGACGCCCGGGTTTGGCACCTCGATGTCGGCTCATCGCATCCTGGGGGTGAAGAAGCTCCCAAGGGTTGGGCTGTTCGCCCATTAAAGCGGTACGTGAGCTGGGTTCAGAACGTCGTGAGACAGTTCGGTCCCTATCTGTGGTGGGCGTAGGAGATTTGAGGAGGGCTGTCCCTAGTACGAGAGGACCGGGACGGACGAACCTCTTGTGATCCAGTTGTCACGCCAGTGGCATAGCTGGGTAGCGACGTTCGGCCGAGATAAGCGCTGAAAGCATATAAGCGCGAAACTTTCTCCGAGATAAGATCTCCCAAGCGGGTCAACCGCTAAGAAGGGCACTCGAAGACTACGAGTTTGATAGGACGGATGTGTAAGCGTGGAAACACGTTCAGCTAACCGTTACTAATCGCCCGTTCGGCTTGACCTTAAACTTACCCCGAGCTGAATCGGGGGAGCTCGTGTTTCAGCGTTTTGGCTTGGTAGGGGTGCGATTCATCGCCCCCGCCCTTCGATATTCAGGACATACCAGCTTCGAGCGGGAGTATTCCGACCACGCTCCGGCAGCTTCGAAGGCTGCTAGGTGAAACGGATCGCCGGAGAGCGGCGGAACGCACTCCCGCCAAAAAATTTCGGGTGGCCGTAGCGAGGGGGCCACACCCGTTCCCATCCCGAACACGGTAGTTAAGCCCCTCAGCCCCGATGGTACTGCGCGGGCGACTGCGTGGGAGAGTAGGACGCCGCCCGATTAAAATTTCAAGGACGCGTGAGGCCTGATCGCGAAAGTGATCGGGCCTTTCACTTTTGCCAGAATGAGACGATGTGAAGGTTCGTGACTTGGTCCGCCTTCTGGGGGCAGACGGATGGCGGCTAGTGAGAACGAGGGGTAGTCATCGACAGTATCGACATCCGGTCAAACCCATGGTCGTGACTGTGCCGCGCAAACTCGGGGATGATCTCGCGACTGGTACGCTGAAAAGCGTACTGAAGAGGGCAGGCTTGGAAAAGAGATGACGAAATACGCCGTGATCATCGAGCGTGCTGAGGGCAACTACTCGGCCCACGTGCCGGACTTGCCCGGCTGTGTCGCAACGGGTTCGACGGTGGATGAGGTCGAACGAAACATCCGCGAAGCGATCGAGTTTCATCTCGAAGGCATGCGCCTGGTAGGTGAAGCGATTCCCAAGCCGACGACGCTGTGCCACTACGTGGAAACCTCCGTGGAGAAGGCCTCCCCGCTGCGCCCGTAGTAACGCCCTGCCTCCCAATCCGAGCAGGCCGCAACTGGCTCCATCCCGAACACGCCAAGACACCAAGCAACGCCAAGCCCCTCAGCCCCGATGGTACTGCGCGGGCGACTGCGTGGGAGAGTAGGACGCCGCCCGATTAAAATCTAGGACGCGCGTGAGGCCTGATCGCGAAAGTGATCAGGCCTTTTGTTTCTGTGGGCATGGTAAGCTGAGGCCAATGGTGACCAACACCCTTGTAACGCCTGAGGAATACCTCCTGATGGCTTTCGATGGCCCTGACCAGGAGTTCGTCGACGGCGAGGTGGTGGAGCGAAACGTGGGAGAAAGACAGCACAGCGAGATCCAGGCTCGCTTGGTCGAGATCTTTTACGAACTGCGCAAGAATGTCCCGCTCTACTGTTTCCCCGAGTTGCGGCTGAGGCTGGCCGAAGCGCGCTACCGCATTCCCGATCTATCTGTTTTCGCGAACGAGAAGCCTGCTGAGAGTGTCCCCTCTCGCCCTCCTTTGATCGCCATCGAGATTGTTTCGCGGGACGATCGATACACCGAGATCACCCATAAATTCGAAGAATATAGCGCCTGGGGGGTGCCCCATGTCTGGCTCATCGATCCCTGGCAGAAAAAGCTCAGCGTTTACGGGGAAAGCGGCCTCGTGGTCGCCTCTTCGCTCGCCCTACCGGAGTTCGACATCGAGATTTCCGCCGGCGATATCTTCGGCTAGCTACTTTCTACCGCAAAATACGCGTACCGCTCGGGGCGGGGACTGTCACCAATTTCGCGCTTCACGAAATCAACAACTTGCGGGCGCATCCGCACGCGAAATTGGTTGACTGTACCCAGCTGGCACGCAGTGTCTCCTTTTTGCGCCAGAAAGTAGCTAAGGCGGGTCAGCGCTACGCAGCCTTTTCTCTATTAGGTTCGGCGGTCCGACGGACTCTGGCCGGCCACTTGAACAAGCCCCGTAGCGCGGGGCTGGGTGGCCGTTTTGCCCAGGCCCGCGGCTTTCCTCAGTCCCGATGGTCTGCGCGGACAACTGCGTGGGAGAGTAGGACGCCGCCTGATTAAATTTCGAAGGCCCGGTGAAAGCCGGGGCCTTGTTGTTCTGCTTTCCCCGACTTTCCCACCGCTGCGCTACGTACTAACCTAGACAGGAGAACAGGCCGCGTACGAAATGGAGTATCATTTACCACGGATCTCGGTTCGCTGTCATGGCAACCCAACAGATCCCTCTCCCACTAGGACCGTGGGCAGCCTCCAAGTGTGTAAGAGGCCATAAGATGATTGAAAATGTCCTCGAAGCCGAACAACTGAGATCTCTAGCGCGGCGCAAGAAGCGTCCCGCCGAGTTTCGCACAGTATCGAACTCATTGGTCTCTGGGTACCTCGCCGACGGATGGGAGGTTCATCGCAAGAACAAGACGACTTCGAGACTAATCAGACCGAAACGACGCGCGGTCTTGCTTGAGGACCGAGTCTGGTCGCTGCTCTATGCAATGGCTTTCACGCACCTGTCCGGCGATGGTGGGGCGCGACTGAGCGTCGACCCAAAGAGCAAGCAAGGGCCGACGAATCAGATTGACGTCGTCGGTCTGGACCCTGAAATCACGATTGGAGTCGAGTGCAAGTCTGCTTCTAAACCCCGAAAGGATTCCAATTTTCAGAAGGACTTGGCGAAGCACAATATTATGAGGCAGCGCTTTGCCAATGCAACCAGCGGTCAGTTTCCACAGGAACGCAGACGAGTGCCAGTTCTCGCCATGTTCACGTGGGACCTGATCCTTTCCTACAATGACGTTGAGCGAGCTAAGGAGCAAAAGATCGCCCTGCTGAATGAGAACGATCTTCACTATTACGAGCAATTGGTCGCTCATCTGGGTCCAGCGGCAAAGTATCAGTTTTTCGCAGACATGCTACCCGGCAGGCAAATACACGGCCTTGGCCTCACCATACCCGCCCTCGAAAGCAAGATGGGTCGGTATACCTGTTATTCTTTTTCGATTACACCAGCCTACTTGCTCAAAATTGCCTACGTATCTCACCGCGCCAAGGGGAAAGCGACCGACGTTGACACTTACCAGAGGATGATCAAGAAGTCGAGACTCAAGAAGATTCGCGAGTACATCACTCAAAGTGGCATCTTCCCCACGAATATCGTCGTCCAGTGCTGTCCGGGGAAAGTCGCGCCATCGGACGGTAAGTCTCGACCGCTCAATGTCTTATGGCCTGTTTTGCCCGGGAACGATTTGAAATCCCGAGGCCGCAAATGGTCGCCTGAACGGAGCATCCGGACGCGGCACAATGAGGGATGAACCTTGGCCGTACGGTTTTCTCCCAACTGATCGAGCACCTACCGAGCAAAGAGTTTCAGAAATGTGTATCGCGCTACCGCGGCGATTCCTATCTGAAAAGTTTCTCCTGCTGGGATCAGTTTCTTGCGATGGCATTCGCCCAGCTGACCTATCGGGCAAGCCTCCGCGACATCGAGACGTGCCTGCGTTCGATGCACGGCAAACTCTACCACATGGGATTCCGCGGCAGGGTAGCGCGCTCGACACTGGCCGATGCGAACGAGTCGCGCGACTGGCGGATCTACGCGGACTTCGCGCAGGTCTTGATTGGCATGGCACGGCCGTTATATGCCCACGACCCGATCGGTGTGGACTTGGACCAGACTCTGTACGCTCTCGACTCGACAACAATCGACCTCTGCCTGTCGCTGTTTCCGTGGGCGAGATTCCGCAAGCAAAAGGCCGCCGTGAAGATGCACACGCTGCTGGATCTGCACGGCAATATTCCCACGTTCATCCGCATTACTGGAGGCAAAGTGCACGACATCAACATCCTCGACGAGATCGGCCCGGAGGCCGGCGCGTTCTACGTCATGGATCGGGCCTACGTCGATTTCGAACGCCTCTTCGTGTTCACTCTCTGCTCGTCGTTCTTCGTCGTGCGAACCAAGAAGAACATCTTGCTCCAACGGCGCTACTCGCATCCCGTCGACAAATCCACGGGCTTGCGCTCGGATCAGACCGTCATACTGGCTGCCATCGAATCGGCCCAAGCCTATCCCGACCCGTTGCGGAGGGTCAGTTACTTCGACGCCCGGACGAACAAGCGGCTGAAGTTTCTGACCAACAACTTCGCGCTCCCGGCGCTGACCATCGCCCACATCTACAAGTCGCGTTGGCAGATTGAGTTGTTCTTCAAGTGGATCAAGCAACATCTGCGAATCAACTCGTTTTACGGCACCAGCGAGAACGCCGTCAAGACGCAGATCTGGATCGCTGTCTCGATTTACGTGCTCATCGCCATCGTCCGGAAACGGCTCGGGCTGGAAGCGAGTCTTTACCAGATTCTACAGATTCTCAGCGTTACGCAATTCGAAAAAATGCCCCTTTTACAGGCACTCCAGCCATCCGACTCCCCAAACGAATCCCCCTATGACCCCAACCAATTGATTCTATTCGACTTTTAACCGGACAGCAGTGGGTGAAACACATGAGCGATAACGAGACGCAAAGTTACAAACGTTCTGTTGTAGTACTGCTGGCCGACGACAATCCGGCGGATCAGGAAATCGCTCGCCGCGTCCTGGGGTCCGGGGTGTTTCGCTGTGAGCTTCATATGGCCAACGACGGTGTTGAGGCGCTGGACTATCTGACGCGGACGTTCGAGGACCCCGATACCCACCCCCGCCCGGATCTCATGTTGCTCGACATCAACATGCCCAGAAAGTCGGGGATGGATGTGCTCAGACATGTCAAAGGCAACGCGGACTTGCGGAGAATCCCAGCACTGATGCTGACAACCTCGGAATCGGACCATGATGTCGGATCGGCATACAACCTGGGGTGCAATTCATACCTGACAAAGCCCGTTGATGTGCCGCAGTTCGTTGAGGCGCTTAAAAATCTAGGCAAATACTGGCTGGATCTCGTTGTCCTTCCAAGCGGTACTGGAAACAACGAGCGCATGGAGGGAGATCATCCCTAGCCGCTTTTCTCGCCGCGTGACGGTCGAAGCGCGCCACAAGCCCGCCATGACTGCGTTGCGCTTGCTCACCGTGCCCAGCAGGACAGTCGGCGTACAAAACCACCTAGAATACCAGTGGTGAGGTGGCGTAGACGCGCCCTGCTCGCTTGCCGACCGACCGCTTGAAGCCATAGAATGCCTGCGTGAGCGATGCTCCGCTTCACAGGAAGTTCATGAGAGGGTCCAGCATAAACTGGAGAAATAGCTTAGCGTTCAGGCTTTCCGCAGCCGTTGTCGGCGTGATTGTCTTGGCCTTCGTGGTCGGGATCAGGCCGTCCTGGCGCGTCGTGTACTTTATTGACGCCCGAGTGGAGGCTACGTTGTCAGCGATCATGGGCGGTGATGGCGCAGCTTTGGAGCGTAAGGCCGTCGTCGGCAGAAGTCGCCCGGAGCGGCCCTACCGAAAAGAATATGATTTCTCCGAAGACTGGTTCACGCGCAACATACGGCTCTGGCAGGTAGTATTAGGACCCTACAAGGGGAGATCGGACATTCACTACCTTGAAATAGGCGCTTTTGAAGGCGGTTCCGCGGTGTGGATGCTGGAAAATGTCCTGACGCATCCTTCTTCCCGCATGACCGTCATCGATCCCTTCTTCACACGCCTGGGACGCGATATCGAGTCTGTATTCTTGGCTAATCTAGAGGAAAGCGGTGGGGCGGATCGTACAACGGTCATCAAGGGTTTTTCGCAAGAAGAGCTTAGGAAATTGCCGGCCCAATTTTACGACATCATCTACGTCGACGGTTCACACAGTGCCGACGATGTTTTGGAAGACGCGGTCTTGTCGTGGAGGTTGCTCAAGGATGGCGGACTGCTCATCTTCGACGATTACGAAATCCCGATACTTGTTTCTCCGTGGGACAGGCCGAAACCTGCCATCACCGCATTTGTACGCTGCTATCGACCGGAGCTTGAGATCATCCATCGTGACTACCAGGTTGTCGTACAAAAAACAATCAAAAAGCAATGAAGACCGGAGAGCGGAAGTACCGTTGATACATCCCGTTCGCACCGATAGCCATCAGATTCAGTGCTGGGAAGCAGCGGACGCAGAAGGGCTTGCCACGCGCCCCGCGCTAGCCCGCTTTTCTCACCACGTGGCGCGGCGAAGTGCGTGAGAAGCCCGTCAGCACAAGGCGCGCGCCGCTCAGCGACTCATTTTTTGAGGATTGCGAGCGTACTTGAACCCTACGTTGAGCACCGTGAGCAAGCGCGACGCAGTCATCGCGGGCTTATGGCGTGCTTCGACCGTCAGGTGGCGGGAAATGCGGGCTAGGGGAGCCTCAAAATGTCACTTCGCCCTGTCAAGCGGCTGATCCAAGCCAAGCCGACCCTCGAGGGCGCGGGTGTACACTTGCGCCGCGCGTTTGGCTTCGGCGAAACGTCTGATTTCGACCCTTTTCTTCTTCTGGACGATTTCCGCAACGACGTCCCGGAGGATTATCTGGCGGGCTTCCCCTGGCACCCGCACCGAGGAATCGAGACCGTCACCTATGTGTTGGCGGGAACCGTGGAGCACGCTGACAGCCTCGGGAACAGCGGCGCCATTGCCGCCGGCGATGTCCAGTGGATGACCGCCGGCAGCGGGATCATTCACCAGGAGATGCCGAAGGGAGACGAAGCGGGCCGCATGCACGGGTTTCAGCTCTGGGCAAATCTTCCCGCCTCGCTCAAGATGACCGGGCCCCGCTACCAGGAGGTCAAGGGAGGCGACGTCCCCGAGGTGACCGATGACGACGGGACGCGGGTTCGCGTTGTCTGCGGGAGTTTTTGGGGGAAGTCCGGACCCGTGGACGGGATCGCGGCTGACCCCATCTATCTCGATGTGTCGATCCCGCCGGGAGGGAGCAAAAGCCTCCCGGTTGAGACGACGCACCATGCTTTCGCCTACGTCTTCGCCGGGGCCGGCAAGTTCGGCAACGCTTCCGATCCGTTGGCCGTGCCCACCGAGACGGTCGGCGGGACCGAGACCGCACCCCCCGACGAGGTGGACAACCGCTCGCTCGTCCTGTTTGACCGCGGCGACGAAGTCACGGTGCAGGCCGGGGAGCGAGGGATGCGCTTCCTGCTGGTCTCGGGGCAGCCATTGCAGGAGCCCGTGGCCTGGCGCGGCCCGATCGTGATGAACACGCCCGACGAGCTCCGACAGGCGTTCCACGAGCTTGGCCAGGGCACGTTCCTGAAGCCGGACCCGCCTGGTTGAGGCCCGGTTCAACCAGCGGACCGCACCGAGTTCCCCAGCGGGCGAAAGGGCTTGAGTGGCTTTGTCGGAAGATGTTACAAGCCAACAACGGCTGATCGCGAGCTTGCGAAGATTTCCGTAGTGGAAGATGGCGTAACCGATCACCTTGCGCAACTTCGAGAAGGTCGCCGGCTTCATCTTGAAGAACGACGAGTTCCTAAGCCTGGCTTGCGGATCTCACAACATCCGCTCGATTGCGCCGGTCCTCGAAACCGCCAAAGAGCCGCATTCTT
The DNA here is from genome assembly GCA_965248365.1 of Bryobacterales bacterium. Classification (GTDB taxonomy): domain Bacteria; phylum Acidobacteriota; class Terriglobia; order Bryobacterales; family UBA6623. The sequence continues at coordinate 80,357 of CBDFJA010000002.1, forward strand.
GAACAATGTGGGCGTGCTTGATCCCTACGGGGAGTACAGTCGGTAAGCGGGTAGTGGGGTCTTAGTGTGGCGATGGGATTGAGCGAGCCCTATTCGTCTTTCATCTCGTGAGGCTATCGACGACACTTTTCAGTGCGCGTACGAAGTCTCTGGCGTGCGCGTGTGACATGACGATCCCAGTTACGCCAGAGAGCTTTTTTGATGCTGGGTTCAGATCCGCAGCGGCGATCCTAACGTCCGCTCTAGTAGCTGCCACCCTCGTGTGATTCACGTAAGAGTAGTGCTCGACCAGGCCGAGAGCGTCTGGGACCTCGATCGTGGCAACTTCAACCTCCGGTGCTGGTAACTCCTCGGCTTTTAGCTTGACTTTGGTTTTGCGTTTTCTGACTTCCGGTTTTTTGCTTTTTGTGGCCATGGGTTCTCAACTTAGGCAGTCTGTGCTCTGTCTTGACTTACGAGGTTGTCGATAGACTTCGTTGGCGGCGCCTTGTACATTTTTTGGGTGGCTGGCTGTGACTTAGCATCTGCAATGCTAATGACTTTGTCGGGGCTTGTGCCATCTTGGCTCGTCGCCTGCACAAGTGTGGCTTCTTGCAGAAAATTGTCGTCTAGGAAACCGACAACCGAATAGTCCTCCGGACTCAGCGTCGTGAGTCTATCCAGCAGTTCCGAGAACGTGGCAAAACGGATCACTAGTGCAGTGTCAAACGCCTCAGCTAGCTCCAAAAGGGTAGCAACTGTGACCTTCCCGTAGTCTGGGTCTTCCAGGCGAGAAATCCAGGCTTGCGCTTTACCCATCAACACGCCTAGCTGTGCCTGCGTTATCTTCCTCTCCTCTCGTAGAGCGCGCACCTGAAGCGCGATGAATGCGCGGACGTGTTCTGCTAGAAAAGCATGGCGGTACTCGTCCCCTTGGAAACTATTGAGTAGTTGAGTCCTAGCTGAAATCGTGGGGGGTGAGCTTACCCCTGTCCCTGATAACAAGTTTTCGCCGCTCAAGTGTCATCTCCAGCAAATTCGTTGGTATCTTGTCGCCCTTCTCCTCCGCACCAACCAAGATGGCGAATCGATGGTCTGGTAGGTAGCACCCTAAGGGGCGAAACTCCCGCCCACCGAATCCAATCTTCAGCTCGAAGATACCTTCCCAGCCTCTGTATGCGCTGATGTACTGAGGGGGGAATTCCGGACAGCTCGCTAGTGTCAAGATCCGGGCGTTGATCTTCGCCTTGGCCTTCCTGGGCAAAGAATTCAGCCACGACAGAATCTCGTTCTCTCCGCGCGCGTTGACGAAGTCGAGGAAGGCCCAAGACATCATTATATTAGAAAAAACTTATGAAATCAAGCCTAAACACTTGACGCGATACAAGAAAGTTCTTATACTATGTAAGTGATTGACAACAAAGCAAAAGGCCAGCAAGTCCAGGTTGCAAAACCCGTACTGCTGGCCTTTGCGTTTGCGGGGAGTTGGCAGAGCGGTCGATTGCACCCGCCTTATAAGCGGCTGACGGCTCCGTCGTTCGCGGGTTCGAATCCCGCACTCCCCGCCAGTTCAACTGATTGCCCTACGGGTAGCGTTAACTACCCGCAGGGCGCATCCTCGGGCCGAAGCCAAAGGACTGCTTTAACCACCTCCATTTTGGCTCAGAAGGCCCGGAAAGGCAAGAGCCAAAATGACATGCCATTCCTGCTCTGTAGACTGCGTGAACGCCGGGAAGTACGGACAGAGGCGTGTTCAGCGCTCAGTACCGCGATGATTTTGGCGCTGCGGTCCCTGGGCGTCTCCAGCGTTGCGCTGGCGAGTCCTTATTTGCCCGACGTCGAGCAAAAGTTGATCGAGTTTGTCGAAGCCCACGGGATCAAGGTTTCACATAGCGTTTCGTTGTCGCTGAGCAGCGGCCATTTCCGCGTGGCCCCGGACGAAGCGCGACAACTCGCCGAGAGCGCGGACACTCCCGACGCCGAAGCGGTTTTCGTCGCCTGCACCGGGCTGCGGCTCTCCCCCTACATCGAGGCCCTGGAGAGTAAACTTGGCAAACCGGTGTTGACGGCGAACCAGGTGACCTCTTGGCATGCGCTGCAACTGATGGGAGTGGACCGGCGATTGCCGAACAAGGGGAGGCTTTTCCGCTAGCCCGCTTTTCTCACCAGGTGTCGAGGCCGCTGCGGGTTGACGGTCTTCCAGGGAGCCGCGCTAAGCCTGCGGGGTCGCTGCTTCACCGACCCCGCCGATAGGCGAACGGAGAACCAAACAGAATGCCCATTCCGAAGCAGCTAGCGTTTGAGCAGGGGGAATACGAAGGCCGGCTGGAGCGCGCGCGGCGAGCCATGGCGGAACGCGGTCTGGACGCCATGCTGCTGTTCGGTCCTCACAACATTTTCTATCTCTCCGGCATGGACACGGAGAATTTCGTCGACTACCAATGCCTCGTCGTGCCCCGAGAAGGCGATCCCACGCTGGTGATTCTCGATGTCGAGCGAGCCCGCTATGAAAACTCGTCGTGGCTGCCCAACGTCGATACCTATCACTCGTCGGAGGATCCCGTCGCCCTAACCCGGGCCGCGATGAAAACACAAGTCGGGAAGATCGGCGTCGAACGCCGGGCGTCAGCTTTTTCCGTCGACCTGCTCGAGAAGCTTGCGGCTTTGCTGCCACGGGCCGACTTGGTCGATGCCTTTGGGGTTGTCGAGCAACTCCGCCTGGTGAAATTTCCGGCCGAAATCGCCTACATGCGCCGGGCCGCGGACTTGAGCGAACTGGGCACGGCCGCCGGTATCGAGGCGATGCGCCCGGGCGCGGCGGATTATGAGATCGCGGCGGCGGTGACGGGGGAAATGTACCGCGCGGGCGGCGACACCGTCTGCTGGGGACCAATCGTGGCCGCCGGATACCGCGCGGGAAGTACGCACAGCACCTTTAATGGATACCGGCTCAAGCAAGGGGACACGGTTTTCTTCGAGGTCACCGGGGAGACGCGCCGCTATACCGCGCCGCTGATGCGCACGGCGGTGCTTGGCCGGCCGAGCGAGAAGATTCAGCGCCTCGCGGAGGCTGTGGAGCAGACCGTCGAAGTTGTTCTCGAAACAGCGCGCGCGGGCGTCAAAGCCCGTGAAGTGGCCCGGGACGGGGTGAAGAAACTAGACCCCGTGTTGGATGGGATGGTGTTTCACTATTGTTTCGGCTATCCGGTGGGCATCGGCTATCCGCCGAGCTGGATCGAGCAGCTCGATTACTTCATCGTGGCCGATAACGATCGACTCCTCGAGTCGGGCATGACTTTTCACCTGCCGATCTCGGTTCGCAAGTACGGCGAGTACGCGGTCAATCTGAGCCAGACGATGCTGGTCGGCGAGGACCGCTCCGAGCCGCTGGCCAAGACCCCGGCGCGGCTGCGGGTGGTGGAGGCGTGACCGTCCGTCGGACGGTTGACGGGAGTTCCCTCCCGTGAAAACACTTGTCGTCATACCGACAACCGAGGAGCGTGACTTGTTCCTCAAAGGCTGCACAAAGCGCGGGCTTCGAAGCGTGGACTCGGTGGCTGGACGGCTTCCGGTTGCGGGTCTTGTTGATCTCGACATGACGATTGCGTGCGGCGGCTTGGGCAAGGCGCAGTTCGCCCTCCAAACCCAGCATTTGATCGACACCGGCGCGGATTGGGATGTCGTTTTTTGCGCCGGTGCCGCGGGTGCGTTAGTAGACGAGTTGTCGATTGGCGATGTGGTCGTGGCGACATGTACGGTCGAGCATGACCACAAGAAACAGGTTTACGCCGCGGCCCAGGCCAAGATTCGAAGGCGCGCAGGAGACGATCTCGGAGCTGAGAGGCCTTGCCTCGGCCTCGCCGTCTTTCAGCGTGCACTTCGGGGCGGTGACCAGTGGAGACGAGGATATAACCGGCACTGAAAGAAGCAAAGCGCTTTATGAATCAACGGGCGCGCTCGTCGTCGCCTGGGAAGGTGCGGGGGGAGCCAGGGCATGCGCGTTCAGTCACGTACCCTTCGTCGAGGTTCGCGCGGTGACGGATACGGCCGACGACCATGCACCGTCGGATTATGACGCGAATCTTGAAGTCGCGATGACGAACCTCGCCGCTTTCATCACGTCCTGGGCCCGGGGACGCGATTCGTCCCCGTGACCGCACAAGCGCAAGATGGGGCTAGCCGACCAGGCCGCGGGCCGCCGCCAGGGCCGCATCGTAGTTGGGGTGCTCGGCGACTTCCGGCACATACTCGGCGTAGCGGATCGTGTTCCCTCCGTCCACGACGAAGACGGCGCGGCTTTCGATCCGAAGGTCGCGAATCATCGTGCCCCAAGCTTCACCGAAGTTGCCGTTCTTGTAGTCGGAAACCGTCTTGACCTTATCAACGTCGGCGGCGCCGCACCAGCGTTTCTGGGCGAACGGCAGATCGCAGCTGACGGTGTAAATGTCGACCGCCCCTAGGTCGGCGGCTTCCTTGTTGAACCGCCTCGTCTGTTGGTCGCAAACCGGCGTGTCAAGTGACGGCACGACGCTGAAGATACGAACTCCGCCGCCCGTCGATTCCAGGGTGACGGCGCTCAGGTCGTTGGCGGCAAGTTCAAAGTCGGGAGCCGTGTCTCCCACGGCCAACTCCGGGCCGACGAGAGCGAGCGGATTGCCCTGTAGCGTGGTCTTTCTTTCCTCTGCCATTCGGTATACCTCAATTTTTGATTTTGGGTACTTCGGAAAATCTCGCGGCCGTCGCTCGCTGCTTTGTTGGAGCGAGGCTTGATCTTCTTTGCGGACTCTGCCGCCGAGCCACAACGAGGGTTGTCCCCCCTCCGGCCGCGACGGTTCACAAAACGACAAGCTAGCAACCCCTCTAAGCGTTCGTCAACTGGGATGAAGATCGGTTTGGAGCGCGGCGGTGTCGAGACCGCGTCGCCGGCGGCCGTCGCCGCTCGACATCACACCGCCTCAGGATCGTAGGACACGCATGTAGGGGAAGCGCTTTGGATTCGGCTCCGCGGCACTCTGATAGACTGTTGTTCTCATGCCGCACAAGCGGGACGCAGCCGTCAGCCGGGCGCCGCCAGGAGCCTCTAAAGTTCTGATCCAGCGCGTCAAGGGATTGGCCGACACGGCTTGGATGCGAGCCTGCCTGCCGTTCTTCAGCCGCGAAAAGCGATGGATCAACGAGCAGCATCTGGAAGTGTGCCGCGTTCCCGCGCCGACGTTTCGAGAGCAGGACCGAGCCGACTATCTGCTGCGGAGCTTCCGCCGGATCGGCGGCCAGTCTCGGATCGACGACGCCGGCAATGTGGTCACGCCGCTGGTTTTCGAGAAGGGGCTGCCGTTCGTTGCGCTGACCGCGCATATGGACACCGCGCTGGCCGCGCATCATCTCACCGACGTCGTGGTTCAGCCTGACGGAACTTTTCGCGGACCGGGAGTGACCGACAACGGGTCGGGGCTGGCGGGCTTGCTGGCCGTTGCCCGCTTGTTGACCGAAGCCCCTCCGCCTAAACTCGGTCGCAACGTCCTATTGGTGGCGAACGTGGCCGAGGAGGGCGAGGGCAACCTTCACGGAATGAACTACCTTTGCCGGCACTCTCCCTTTTCGTCGGAGATCGACGCCTATCTGGTGCTCGATGGCGCCTCGACCGGCCACATCACCGCCGAAGCTCTCGGGAGCCGGCGTTTCGAGATCATCATTGAAGGTCACGGGGGGCACAGCTGGAACGATTTCGGACGCGCTAACCCCATCCACGCGCTCGGTCGCACCGTGGCTGTCCTTTCCGACGCGGAGCTGCCCTCCTCGCCGCGCTCGACGCTCAGTGTAGGTGTTATCGAAGGCGGGTCCGGGGTGAATTCCATCGCGCCGGTGGCTCGGGCCAAGGTCGACATTCGCTCCCGCAGCAGCACTGCGATGGAGCAACTGGTCGAAACCCTCGAAGAAGCGGTTAAGCTCGGGGTCGAGTTGGAAAACCGGCGTTCGAGCGACAGGCTTTCCAGCTACAAGATTCGTGAGATCGGCCACCGCCCGGCGGCGGCGCGAGTCCGCAACAACGAGGTCGTGGCCTGCTTCCAGGCGGTGGATTCCCATCTGGGCATATCTTCCCAACTCGACTGCGCCTCGACAGACGCCAATGTACCTCTATCGCTGGGCTTGCCCGCGGCAGCCGTCGGGGCGGGCGGTCGTGGGGGCGATGCGCACACGCCCTCGGAATGGTTTCACCCCGATGGACGCGAGCTCGGGTTGCAGAGAGTCCTGCTGGCGCTGGGCTTGCTCATGGGGACAAGCGACTCTGAGGCCGACGCTAAGCCTCCGCCGGCCTGAAACGGTCGACCGGCTGACTTCCCGCTGGCAAGGGCGTGTCACCGTCTCTTGGTCTGTTGCGCGAAGCGGGACCCACGTCGGCGGCTCCGTGCCCTGCCTCCACAAAGCCGGCCCGCGTTTCTCGCCGCCTGAGGGCCAAAAGACGCGGCAGGCCCGCTGAAGCGGAAGGCGGGCGGCACGCATCTGCACGGGCGGCAGTCGAGCTCGTCAGCGGCTCCGCCCGGGCAAGCCGTCGGGCGGCGGCCCTAGCTATAATGATTAATAATTTAGGCTCAATAGCACCCGATTGCCGTTCAAGTGCGTCCAATCCTGTGACGGGGAGGATTTCGGACGCCTAGGAGAAGCTAACGATGGAGCGAAGCAATGTTGTGCGACTTTTGGACAGCTTAGGGCGGCGCAAACTGCTCTCTTTCAGCCTGGTTCTTCTTACATTGGCTACCGGGATCGTTATCGGAACTTTGATCTCCACCGGTGTCGACGCGGCCCGCAAGAACGCTGTCGCTCCCGATGCCAAACCGTTGAGGATACCCGACCCCGTTCCGTTAGAAAACCAATTCTCCCCGATCGCCAAGCAGGTTCGTCCCTCGGTCGTCAACATTCAGGTAGAGGCGTTCGCAAAGAAAACGGAGCGTCCATCACCCCGTGAACGGGAAGGGATAGAAGATTTCTTCCGGCGGCATTTCGGTTGGCCGGAAGGGCCTCTTCCCGGCCAGCCTTTTCCTCCCGAGCGCCGCCGGCGGCCCGGTGAAGGCTCGGGCGTGATCGTGGACGGAAACGGCTACATCATAACGAATAATCACGTCGTGGAAGGAGCGGACCGCATTCGCGTGCGGCTATTCAATGGCGCCGACGACCCTTACGACGCCAAGCTGATTGGCCGCGACCCCTTAACTGACCTGGCGGTGATCAAAATCAATCCCAAGAAGAGACTGAGCACGGCCCCGATGGGCAATTCCGACGCCGTCGGCGTCGGGGATTGGGCCATCGCCATCGGGTCGCCGCTCGGCTATCCCGAGACAGTAACGGTGGGCATCATCAGCGCTAAATCGCGCGACGTTCGGGGAGCACGGAACATGCCTTTCCAAAAATTCATTCAGACGGACGCTGCCATCAATCCCGGCAACAGTGGCGGTCCTCTGCTGAACATGCGAGGAGAGGTGATCGGGATCAACACCGCGATTGCCACTCACACGGGAGGCTATCAGGGACTGGGATTCGCCCTGGCCTCGAACATCGCCGTCGATGTCTACAACCAGATCATCCAGCGCGGCCGCGTGGCCCGGGGATCGATCGGCATTGAATTCCAATCGAGCCAGACCCCGGCGCTTTTGCGCCGTTATGGAGCCGAGAATGGCGGCGTGCTCGTCAAGTCCGTCGTCGAAAACGGTCCTGCCGACGAGGCCGGGATGGAAGCTGAAGATGTGATCGTGGAAATCGACGGCAAGCCCGTGCCCGACGGCGATGCGCTGATCGCTGTCGTCGCCGCGACTCCCGTGGATTCCACCGTGCCGATCGTTGTGATGCGGGATGATCAAAGAAAAACCTTGCAAGTGACGATCGCCGATCGCGAGGAACTCTTTCCCGATGAATTGGGCTTTGGTCGCCGACGTCCGCAAGAGGACGAAGAGTCAGCCGAGGTGCTGTTCGGTATCATGGGTCAAAACCTGACCTCCGCCGACCGCCAGCAGCTGGGCTATCAGGGATCGGGCGGTGTCCTGGTCACCGAGGTCGAGCCCGGCTCTTTCGCCGATGACATCGGTATCCTGCGGAACGACATTATCGTCGCCATCAACCGCCGGCCGGTGAATAACACGGCGGACATTTCCGAGTTGCAAAATGGGCTCAAGCCCGGGGACGACGTCGCCGTGAAGGTCATGAGGCGAACGACCCGGCGGGGCGAGCCGAGCTGGGAAGCCCAGTATCTCGCAGATGTTCTGCCCGAATCCTCGGAAGAGCGTTTTTGAATCCACAAGCGGGTGAGGGGGCGCCCTGACGGGCACGGCTCTGGCCGGCTCTGATCGGTTGTCGCCGGCACGGTCGCGCTAGCCCAACTATCCTGTGCGGGCCGACTTTTTCACATTCAGCTTCTGCTCGATGCTGTTCACGAGCTGCCCCGCCCGGCTGATCATTTCCGGGTCGGCCGCGGACAGCTTTTGGAAATCGTTGCGGGCCTCTTGGGCGTAGCGTCGAGCCTCGGCTAGCCGGTTGGCGTCCCGCAGAGCCATGGCCAGGTTGAAGCGGATTTCGGCGACCGCTTCCCTATTTTCGTGCAGTTCGTGGTAGCGAATAGACTCGCGGTAGTAGGGCAGGGCTCGGTCCAAGTTTCCCAGCGAAAAGCAAACGTGGCCGAGTTGCTGATTATGCTGCGCCAACGCGGCCCAGTTTTCCGGCGGTTCGTGATCGATTGCCCGCATGTAAAGCGCTCGAGCGTCGTGCAGGTGCCGGAATAGCTCCTCTTGAGGGCGATTGGTCTTGCGAGCCTCGGCGAAGCGTTCCCAGGCCACTTGAGCCAATCCGCGGAGGCAGACCGCCCGGCCCGGATTGTCTTCTTCCTCTTTGAGATCCAAGCTATGGCGCAACCATCTTTCGGCCTTGGTCAGGTCCCGGACGGTTTGGTCATCCCGATAGCAGGAGCCTAACGAAAAGGCCCACTCGGAAGCGCTCTCGCGCTCACCCAGTCGCTCCCTGATGGCGATGGCTTCCTCCTCGACTTTACTTTCTGGGAAACCTTGAATTCGCAGGATCTCGCCAAGCCGATAGAGCGACCGGGCGAACTTCTCCAACGTCGCCCGCTGCGCCGGGCTCAAGTCTTCCGACGGCAATTCCAAGTAGGGCGCTACTTGCTCCCGATCCCAATTGAGACACAATCGCTGCAACTCTTCGGCGCGCGGCAGTTTGCGCCGCAGTCTGGCGATACGAACTCCCTGCTCCGTGACCGCTCGCCAGAACTCCTCCCTGCCCGGCAAGGCCTCTTGGCTAGGCATATCGACGCAATCGGAACGCAGCCCGTCAATGCGGTACTCCCATTCGGCGATGCGGTCGGCGTTTTCGTACAGCGTGCCCAGGCCCTCGACACAACCGGCGATCATCTCCCACCAAGCGAGCTGCCGCGCCGACTCGATGGCTTGCAGCAGGTTCGACTCCTCGGCGGCGAGTTCGCCGACAGCCTCGAGATCCCCTTGCTCTGCTCTCTGGGCGGCGCGCCTGCCCAACCGGCCTAGCTCCTCGATGAAGGATCGCACGGCGAGGCTCTGCCGGGAAGGCTCCTCGGGCTTAGACCGTCCGAACACCGACAGTAGCTTTCGTCCGCTCTCGGGTTCCGAACGGTCGGGATAGTGCTCGGCGAACCGCTTCTCGAGGAACCATCGGAAAGCCTCATGAATGGTGTAGCGGTCCGTTCCTTCCCGGGCTAAGAATCCAAAGGCGGCAACGCGGCCCAGGAGAGAAAACTCCGGGTCATCCTTGAGCTCTTGAAACTCCTTCAGCTTTGCTACCTCCGGCAAGTGGCCGGAACCTTCTTGGCCGAACATATCCGCCAGACATGGTACGCTCACGGCACCGTCAAACAGGTGGAGCAACGCTATAATCGACTGCTCCGGTTTTCCGAAGCTTCGGCCCATCACGTGGTCGATCGTCGCGGCGAGATGCGGCGGGACACCCAGGGCGCCGTCCCCGCCGAACGAAGCAGCCCCCGACTTGAGTTGCTCGACAAAGTTACGAACTTGGGCGCTGCTTTCGAGACCCTGGCGCAGCGTTTGCTGGGCCAGGCCCTGAATAGCCAGGGGATTTCCCTGGGAAAACTCGAGAATCGGTTTCCAGTCGTCCACGTCGCCAAGCGTGTAGCCGTCTCTCTCGGCCAGCGACCGCGCCAGTTGCAAGCGCTCTCGTATGGGCAGGGGCGGCAACTCCACGGTGGCATGGAGATCGCCCAACCAGTGGGATTTGACCGGACGAGACAGCAGCAAAAACTTGGCCTGGGCCTCTCGTGCGAGGCGCAGAAAGTTGGCCAGCTCTTCCTGCTCTTCGACGGTCCACGAGGAACTTTGGCCCTGGGGAAAACCGGCTACCTGCTCGACGTTGTCCCAGACCCAAAGCACCGAGATCTGATTGAGTACATGGAGAGCCACTTCCAAGCGTTCTTCCGGGGGCAAGGTGACCCAGCGATAACCGGCTTTTTCCAGGGCTTCCTGGAATACGACAGCCAACTGGTCAAGTACAGCGGCCAGCGTCTTGTGGTTGGCGAACGACGTAAACAGTACCGGCCCGTTGAATCCCTCCGTCAGGGTGTACCACTCCGCAAACTGACCGGCCGTGGCTGTCTTCCCCATGCCGGCTTCGGCTTCCAGCAGCACCACCGACCGATTTCGGAACGCCCTGTCGATCGCCAGCACGGTTTCATCTCGCCCGAATAGGGGGCCGGCCGACGGCAACGGCAAATCGTTTGGTGTCTGGCTGCTGTCGGGTAACGCCGTCTGGGAGAGAGCCTCTTTCAGCTGCAGCGCCGACAGACCGGACTGTCCGGCCCCCGGGCGAACAGCCGCCAGCGGCTCAAGTTCGTAGGATACGGGAGTGGCCCAATCTTCGAGACGAACCGGCCCGTAGCTGATCTGCCGATCGGCTAGCTCGGAAAGCGTTCTGCGCTGACGCGTTACAGCCGCGCCGACCTCCAGGCCCCGCGCCAAATCGGAATAGAGCGACGCAAAAATTTCGGCTGCCTTGAGGGGATCAACGCTGTAGGGCAGGATCACCGCCGCGCGCACCCCCTTCTCCAGTACGTCGTGGGAGAGTGAGTGGAAAGCTCGCAGGGTCCCTTCTGGGGACAATGACATATCGTCCGGTTCAGCGCGAAAGTCGTTTCTCGCGACTCGGCACAGATTCAATGTGAGCACGGGGACTTTGGCCTCGCGCATCAGCCCGCCCAACGAAGCCCCATCCACCAACTGAACGTTGTTGTCCAAGGTCGCGCTGTCGAAAACAAGATAGCCGTGCGGACCCTTCAGAACAGAGGTCAGTTGCGGCTGTTCGAAGATCTCCAGGATCTCCTCGGGCGTGCCCTCGAACTCGACGTCCCCATAGACTCCGTACCCGTCGATGTGCAAGACGTGGAAGGGTTCTCCCACCGCTTCGGCTTCCAGTAGAACGCTGCCGAGCTGACCAAACGTCGAAGGACGCAGAACCTCCAACCGCACGGTCTCGCGCATCTGCGCGCGCAGCGCCTTCACCAGCCGGGCAGCCGCGGACCGAAACGGCGTGGCGCGCGGGCTAGGCGGTCGGCAGATGGCCGTCAGCACGCGTAGAGGCGCTGTGCCGGCCACGAGACGGCCCGCCTCGGGGGCCCGGCCGGTTTCCGAACAAACGAATAAGCCGCTGTCGCCAGCGTCCGCTGAGTCGCCGCGTCCCGTAGCAGCTCCCAAGGGAGCAGCGATCCGTCTCCCACCGGGGTAATGATTTCTACTCGGCCCACACTGAGCTGCGGTTGAAACTTTCGCCACAGGTCTTGCGCGGCTCCGGACGGGAACGTGAGCTGGAAAAGCTGCTGGCCGACGGCGGCGAGCTTGCCTTCGACTTCCCTAGCGATATCGGACGCCGACTTAACCGCGTATTCCAGGTAGTCTTCCCAATACCACCGCAGTGCTTCTTGGTCCTCGGAGTCCAAGATGAAGTCGAACGAAGCACTTGCCGTGGCGGTTTCACCGGCGCCTTCTATCAAAGCGAGGTCAACTTTATGCTGCTCAGGGGATACGCAGGAGTGAGTAATACGAAGTGTGAAGCCCACGAATTCTACGTTAATACATTCACTGCTGTCCGGTTAAAAGTCGAATAGAATCAATTGGTTGGGGTCATAGGGGGATTCGTTTGGGGAGTCGGATGGCTGGAGTGCCTGTAAAAGGGGCATTTTTTCGAATTGCGTAACGCTGAGAATCTGTAGAATCTGGTAAAGACTCGCTTCCAGCCCGAGCCGTTTCCGGACGATGGCGATGAGCACGTAAATCGAGACAGCGATCCAGATCTGCGTCTTGACGGCGTTCTCGCTGGTGCCGTAAAACGAGTTGATTCGCAGATGTTGCTTGATCCACTTGAAGAACAACTCAATCTGCCAACGCGACTTGTAGATGTGGGCGATGGTCAGCGCCGGGAGCGCGAAGTTGTTGGTCAGAAACTTCAGCCGCTTGTTCGTCCGGGCGTCGAAGTAACTGACCCTCCGCAACGGGTCGGGATAGGCTTGGGCCGATTCGATGGCAGCCAGTATGACGGTCTGATCCGAGCGCAAGCCCGTGGATTTGTCGACGGGATGCGAGTAGCGCCGTTGGAGCAAGATGTTCTTCTTGGTTCGCACGACGAAGAACGACGAGCAGAGAGTGAACACGAAGAGGCGTTCGAAATCGACGTAGGCCCGATCCATGACGTAGAACGCGCCGGCCTCCGGGCCGATCTCGTCGAGGATGTTGATGTCGTGCACTTTGCCTCCAGTAATGCGGATGAACGTGGGAATATTGCCGTGCAGATCCAGCAGCGTGTGCATCTTCACGGCGGCCTTTTGCTTGCGGAATCTCGCCCACGGAAACAGCGACAGGCAGAGGTCGATTGTTGTCGAGTCGAGAGCGTACAGAGTCTGGTCCAAGTCCACACCGATCGGGTCGTGGGCATATAACGGCCGTGCCATGCCAATCAAGACCTGCGCGAAGTCCGCGTAGATCCGCCAGTCGCGCGACTCGTTCGCATCGGCCAGTGTCGAGCGCGCTACCCTGCCGCGGAATCCCATGTGGTAGAGTTTGCCGTGCATCGAACGCAGGCACGTCTCGATGTCGCGGAGGCTTGCCCGATAGGTCAGCTGGGCGAATGCCATCGCAAGAAACTGATCCCAGCAGGAGAAACTTTTCAGATAGGAATCGCCGCGGTAGCGCGATACACATTTCTGAAACTCTTTGCTCGGTAGGTGCTCGATCAGTTGGGAGAAAACCGTACGGCCAAGGTTCATCCCTCATTGTGCCGCGTCCGGATGCTCCGTTCAGGCGACCATTTGCGGCCTCGGGATTTCAAATCGTTCCCGGGCAAAACAGGCCATAAGACATTGAGCGGTCGAGACTTACCGTCCGATGGCGCGACTTTCCCCGGACAGCACTGCTTCAGCATATTGGGCAGTTTGCAGTGTGTTGTCCCGCCTCCTATCGACAATGTGCCGCCGATTATGGACCCGTTGGCTTACCTCGAGCCTCCGCCCGTTCCTCAAGCGGTTGTAGAGACGGACTTGGTCATTGAAGGTAACGGGGAATATAGCCTCCAGCCCGGGCGCTATCTCGGAGGCATTCGCATCGCCGGCTCGTCGGCCCTCACGGTGAACTTCGCTCCTGGAATTTACTTTATTGACGGTGGCGGCATGTCAGTGGAGGGGACCCCCAACATAATTGGGTATGACGTCCTGTTTTACAACTCGTTAACCCCCGCGGTCTCGACGGGGAAATTCGTCGTCGTCAACATCGGCGGCAGCGTCCAGGTTGATTTTCACGCGCCGAGTTCCGGAGACTACGAAGGAATTTTGTTTTTCAACGACCGGGAAGCGCCGGACCCGACGGAGGAGCCTTTTTACGCGATCCGCGGCTCAGCCGATTCGGTCTACGAGGGAGCGCTCTACTTCCCATCGGTTCACGTAGATCTGCAGGGCGGCGCGTCAACGATGTCTCCTTGGACTTTTTTGATTGCTGACACCATCACCGTTCGCGGAAATTACCTGGCGAAAAGCATCGCGGGGGGCACTAGCACCATCACGCCGCCCACGATGAAGCCCACCCTGGTGGAATGAGCGGGGAGGCCCGCGGCAAACACGGCACGATTGGGGGAAATCATGGTTAGCCGACAGAACGAGGCAGATCGAAAAGGACGGAAGGGAAGCGTCATAACCGAGTTTGCTCTCCTCACGCCCGTACTGATGCTCATGATGGCCGGAGCGGCCGACTTCGCGCGCCTGCTTTATCACGCCGTCACAATCATCAGCGCCTCCGAAGCCGGCTCCTTGTGGGGTAGTCAAAGCAACGTCTACTCCGTACTCCATACGCAGATCAACGAGTTCGCCGAGCTCGATGCGGGCGACTTGGAAGGCGTCAGCTCGACCTCTTCGATTTACTGTGACTGCCCGGACGGAGCCGAGGTCGATTGTCTGACCGAGTCTTGCGGGGAGTATGGACTGCCGCGCCTTTATTCCCGCACTCTCGTGCAGCAAACGTTTGAACCGATGATTCCGTGGCCGGGCATTCCCAACCCGGTGGTGATCGGAAAAGAAACCTTCATCAGGGTGCAATAGGGGGAGTGGATGGTGAAACAACGCGATGTCAAGCGGAACGGCGAGCGAGGCCACGCTATGGTGGAGTTCTCCTTGGTCTTTATCTTATTTGTGACCGTAGTGGTGGGTCTCATGGAGTTCGGGCGGGCTATCTGGACCTACACTACGGTTATTCACGCAACGCGTCAGGTGGGACGTTATTGCATGGTCCGCGGGAGTTTGGATCCGACCACCCTGACCGATGTGCGGGCGGTAGTCGTAAGACACGCTACGGGTTTGGAAAGCAGCAAGATCGGCTTGACCGGGTTGTGGGGCGACGTAGTAGACGATCCGTCCGGGGTCGAGCGCGGCGACGTCATTGAGGTGAGGGTGGCCTACCCCTTTCAACTCGTGACGGGGGCTTTGCTGATCCCCAACAGCACCATCCAGATGGCCAGCACCACCCGCACGCTGGCGGCGAACTGAGGCCCGTCCAAGCAGCGCCGCCAGGCCCTTTCGCCGTCAAACGACTTCAGTCGAAGTTTGCTTCAGCTCACCACCTGACGGTCGAAGCGCGCCATAAGCCCGCCATTACCGCGTTGCGCTTGCTCACCGTGCTCAACGTAGGGTTCAAGTACGCTCGCATTCCTCAGAAAATGAGCCGCTGAGCGGCGCCCGTCTTGTACTGACGGGCCTCTCACGCACTTCGTCTCGCCACATGGTGAGAGAAGCGGGTTAAGCGTTACGCCACAGCTGAGCTGAGCAGGCGGCTTCAATCCATTAGCAACTTCTTTATGCCCCTAGTCGCCTGGCGGGTGCGGTGTTCGTTTTCGACCATGGCGAAGCGGACGTGGCCTTCGCCTTGCGGGCCAAAGCCGATTCCGGGGGAGACGGCTACGAGAGCTTTTTGCAGCATCATTTTAGAAAACTCGAGCGAGCCGGCCCATTGGAACTTCTCGGGGATCTTTCCCCATAAGAACATAGTCGCCCCGGGGGGCTCGACCATCCAGCCGGCGCGGTGCAAACCGGCCACCAATACATCTCGGCGCTTCTGATAGACTTCACAGATCTTTTTGGTTTCTTCTTCGCACTCCCGGAGGGCAATGATAGCAGCGATCTGAAGAGGCTGAAAAACGCCATAGTCAAGATAGCTTTTGATGCGTCCCAGGGCGCTGATCATCTTCGGGTTCCCGAGGCAAAAACCGACTCGCCAGCCGGCCATGTTGTAACTCTTCGACATGGAGAAGATTTCGACAGCGACTTCCTTCGCGCCGGGGACCTGCAGAATACTCGGAGCGCGATAGCCGTCGAAGCAAAGATCGGCGTACGCAAAATCGTGGACGATCATGGTCCCGTGTTGATGAGCCAATTCGATGAGCCGTTCAAAGAACGGCCGCTCGACACAGATCGTCGTCGGGTTGTGCGGAAACGACACGAGAACCATCTTGGGCGGCCGGCTCGAGTCGCGATAGAGATCCTCGAAACGGTTGAGGAACTCGTCGGCGGTCGGCATGGGCAAGGCGCACTTGGTACCCTCGGCCATCACGACACCCCACTGGTGGATGGGGTAAGACGGGTCCGGAACGACGACAGGATCGCCCGGGCCCAGCGCGGCAAAGGAGAGGTGCGCCAGCGCGTCTTTGGCGCCCATCGTAACGATCACCTCGGTCTCGGGATCGAGATCCACGTCGTAGTTGGCTTTGTAGCGCTTCGTGATCGCTTCGCGGAGCCGCGGGATACCGCGCGAGAGCGAATAGCGGTGGTTGCGCTTTAGCCGAGCCGCCTCGGCCATTTTCTGGACTACAACGCGGGGAGTGGCGCCGTCGGGGTTTCCCATCCCTAGGTCGATGACATCGAGCTGCGCGGCGCGAGCCTTGGCCCTCATCTCGTTGATGACGGCAAAAACGTATGGCGGCAGTTTGCCGATACGATAGAAGGGCTGGTCGTCAAAGATACTCATGAGAGTGTGTTGAGCGGGACGCGAGTGGGCGCTTCTCGCCGCTAACCCGCATTTCTCGCCACGTGGTGAGAAAAGCGGGCTAACCGTAGTCTAAACCCAACGGAGCGCCCCGGCCAAGCACGAGGGTCGGGCCGTTCCCGTTTCTGGGATGGGAGGTCCCCGGCGTTGACACTCCCCCGGTGCGACCCTACACTGAAAAGGCGGTTGTTCACCCCTCCCTCTTCCACGTGTCCATTCGGGGCGTAGCGCAGCCTGGTAGCGCGCCTGCTTCGGGAGCAGGAGGTCCGGAGTTCAAATCTCCGCGCCCCGACCAATGTTTTCAATAACTTACGGCCTGTTTCCGGGCCGCTCGAAATCCAGCTGTAGATAATTTTGTAGCTGTTCAAAGCCTCACAGATCAACAACCTCCGGATGAAATGGGGTCCTCAACAAGATCGCTTGCCGAGTGTCCCCAGGGCATTGTCAAGTTAACGAATCACAGGCGGTTCTGTGCCCGAGATCGTCCTGGTTCTCTCCCTTTTAGCAGGCACACGTCGCCGTCTTCCAGTCAGTGAAAGCTCGCTCCCTGAGGAGTCGCTGATGGATCGCTTTGAGATGATGACGTCCAACTCGGAACAGATTGTGAATGGGGCCGTGGACCGAGAGAAATCGTTGGGCCTGAGCCGCTGATTTGAATCGACGCATTTGGCGTTCCTGCTCTCTGGTGTGTTGGTGGGAAACTTCAGCTCGGTTGTTCTCGTATTGGCCGGTTCGATGGGTAACGGATGGGAAGACCTCTCGGTGGGCCGCCGGATAGCTGCGAAGCTTGTCGGTAACGAGTTGCCAGGGTTGGCTCCCCTGGTGTTTCAAGACCTTGCGAAAGAAGCGTTTGGCGGCTCTCTTGTCTCGGTGGCGTGTGACCAAAATATCCAAGACGTCACCGTCCTGGTCCACCGCTCTCCAAAGACAATGACGTTCGCCGCGGATCGTGATGAACAGCTCGTCCACGTGCCAGATGTCACCGAGTCGACCTTGTCGCCGCCGCAGAGTATGAGCATACTCGGGTCCAAACTTGCGGCACCAGTATCGAATGGCTTCGTAGGAAACGGTGACACCCCGCTCACCGAGAAGGTCCTCCACATCGCGAAAGCTCAGAGTGAAGCGATGGTACAACCAGACGGCATGGCTGATGATCTCGGGTGGAAAGCGGTGGCGTCGATACAGTGATTCCATCGGTCAATTGTCGCCGACCGCCGTTAACTTGACAATGCCCCCAGCGTTACTTCTACTTCTGCTCTTCCGGCTGCTTCTCGGTGTCGTCGATGATGCCGCCGAACTCGATATCCGCCTGGCCCTTGAACTGCTTGTAGTCCTTGTACTTGATAATCATGCGAATTTTCTGGTCCCCGCTTTCGAAGTGCAATACATCGTCGGCCCGGGTGTAGACCGGGAACCAGTACTGGCCGTCCACCTGATCGCGGTACGTCTCGAAGCGGGGGAATTGCTGGCCTCGCCTCTTTTTCTGAATGCCTTCGCCTTTGCCGTAGGTCTTAACGATCTGTAGATCCCGCTGGTCGACCCAGATCTGCCCGGCGAAATAGCGCTTGCCCTTGATCATTTTCTTCGGCTTGACCGAGAACAGGTAGCAGTCGATCTCGTCGATCTTTTGCGGCCCCAAGTAGCGCACGTGGTAGTTGGGCAGCTCTTTCGTGGTCATGACAAACGGTTGGACGGAACGAATGTCCTCCAGATCTTCCGGCGTCATGAGGATGTTTTTCAGCGTGGAAACCGGAGCGTAGGCGACCCGCTCCGTCCTCTCGCCGCCGGGGCCGAAGATGATATCGGATTCCATATGGTACCTGCCGCGCACCCCGCCACCTTCGTCGTACTCGAGAATCTTCACCGTCTGGTAGTAGGTGTAGTTCTCCCGCGCCTTGGCGAATTCGGTCTCCTTGGCCACGAATTGCTCGATGATCTGGTCAACCGGAATCGGGGGATCGCCCGCCGTCGCGGCCGCGGCCGCGGCGGAAGCCGACGGAGCCGCTAGCGCCAACGAAAGCACAAACAGTACCGGGTGGGAAATCTTCGACAATATTTTCATGACCTTATCCCTTTGGTTCGCCTCAGCGGGGTATTTTCGGGACCGGCGGCGAAACGGTCCTCCCCTCAAATTCAGACGCGCGGCCGGCTTGTTAGGTTGCCCTGCCGTCACCATACAGAATTGCGGGCAGGGGACGCAACACGCGGCGGCCAACTTGCCGGGACCTCAGCCCGCATTTCCCGCCAGCCGACGGTCGAAGCACGCGAGAGGTCCGCCACCTGGTGAGAAAAGCGGGTTAGCAAACTACCTGCTCTTGGTAGACGCCGAAGACGCCGCGCAGCGTGTCGGAGATCTCTCCCAGGGTTGCCTCGTTTTCGACCGCGGCGAGAACGGCTGGCATCAAGTTGGCTGAAGATGCGGCCGCATCCTCCAATTGGCGGAGAGTGTCTCTGGTCTTGGCGGAATCGCGCGCTTGCTTGAACCGTGCGATCTGCTCGATCTGGCGTTTTTCGAGCGTCGGATCGATCCTCAGCACGGGGGGCTGGGTTTCCTCTTCGAGCCGGAAGTCATTCACGCCCACGATGGTCTGCTCGCCCGATTCCACTTTTTTTTGGAATTCGTAGGCGGCGTTCTGGATCTCTCGTTGGATGAAACCCTGCTCCACCGCGGCGACCATTCCACCCATGGCTTCGACGTTGTCGAGATAAATCCGGGCCCCCTCTTCGATTTCGTCGGTGAATCGCTCAATCACGTAGGAGCCTCCAAGAGGGTCGGCCGTGTTGGCGATTCGGCTCTCGTGCGCCAACACCTGCTGCGTTCGAAGGGCCAGCTTGGCGCTTTCTTCGGTCGGCAGAGCCAGGGCTTCGTCGTAGGCGTTCGTATGAAGTGACTGTGCCCCGCCCAACACCGCCGCCAGGGCCTCATACGTGGTGCGAACCACGTTGACCTGAGGTTGCTGAGCGGTGAGCGAGGACCCGGCGGTCTGGGCGTGAAAGCGCATCTTCATGGACCGATCGACTTTCGCTCCGAATCGCTGCTTCATCAAGAAAGCGTAGAGGCGGCGTGCCGCGCGAAATTTGGCGGCCTCCTCCAAAAAGTTGCGATCCGCGCTAAAAAAGAACGACAGCCTCGGAGCAAACTCGTCGATCTCCAAGCCGGCATCGAGCGCCGCTTCGATGTATGCCGCGGCGTTGCCCAGAGTAAAGGCGACTTCCTGCGCGGCCGTCGCGCCGGCTTCCCGCATGTGGTACCCGCTGATCGAAATGGGGTTCCATTTCGGCGTCTCTCGGCTGGTCCAAGCGAATAGGTCGGTGACGATCCGCATCGACGATTTCGGAGGGTAAATATAGGTCCCGCGGGCGACGTATTCCTTCAGGATGTCATTCTGCACGGTTCCCCGCAGCGCCCGCGGGTCGGTCCCTTGGCGCCGCGCCGCTGCCACGTAGAAGGCCAGCAGAATCATCGCCGTGGCGTTGATGGTCATCGACGTCGAGACTTCCCCGAGCGGAATCCCGTCGAACAGACGTTCCATGTCGGCCAGCGAGCGGATCGGGACGCCCGCCTTGCCCACTTCACCGAGCGCCAGCGGGTGGTCGGAGTCGTAACCCATCTGGGTGGGAAGGTCGAAGGCTACCGACAGCCCGCTGATGCCTTGAGAGATCAAGTAGCGGTAACGCTCGTTCGATTTGACCGCGTCGCCGAAACCAGCGTACTGGCGCATGGTCCAGAGCCGATCGCGGTACATGCCGCGGTGGATTCCGCGCGTGAAGGGGAACTCGCCGGGTTCGCCCAGGGGGCGCTTCCGGACGGCGGGGTGGTCATTTTTTTTCATCGTGAAGTGCAGGGGTGCGGCATGGGGTTCCGGCCGGCTTTACATGACGCCTGGACTAAGCCAATGGCCGCAAGTCTGGGCAAAACGGCCGCCCAGCCATGCGCTACCGCCAAGGGCCGCAAGTCTCGGCAAAACGGCCGCCGAGCCATGCGCTACAGGATCTGGGCCGGATGCCGCCACAGCGCCTGTTCCCATGACAGCCCCGGGTTCACGGACCCGCCCCCTGCGGCTGGGCTTGCTACTTTCCCCTGGAGACGCGGCGGGCGCGCAAGAACGACGATACGCCGAATCCGCCGAAAAGCAGTACGAAAAAGCCGACCAGCAGCAGGCGCCCCCAGTCTCCCGGTTCGCTCTCCAAATCCTGGTAGCTGCGGATCAATCCTTGACGCCCAACAACAAAGAAAAGCGCCAGCGCCAAGAAGACGAAACCCATGACCTCATGAAATAGCTCCCGTGCCATCCGCCAAAGCTTAGGCACGAATTTCCGAACCTCATGGACACCGACCGCCACCGCGCGCATGACCTGCATTGCTGTCTCATGCTAGCAAAGGGGAGAAAGGGCTTCCAATATTTCGCCCGGCGCCAACCCGTTATTCCCGCCCGCCCGTTTTTCTCGCCAGGTGGCGAGACGAAGTGCGTGAGAGGCCCGTCAGTACGAGGCGCGCGGGGCACGGCATGCCGTGCCCCTACATTGTCGACCCCTTCGTTGAGGGCGGTGAGCAAGCGCAGCGAAGCAATGGAGGGCGTATCGCGTGCTTCAACCCTTGGCTCGTGAGAGAAGCGGGTTATGGGTCGCCGGCATATTCTTCGCCTTGCAGGCGGCCGGGGCAAAACCGTATTTTGCGCCGGGAAATCGCTAAGCTCGGCGTCCCACGTTTCGTGAATGCTCGCCAACAGACCGGCTGCTACGATCAAAGGTTGGCTGACGTTTCCATTTCGGAGGGAGAGCCATGAGTGAGGAGAATCGCCGTATCCGGATCGTCGCGGTCCCCGGCAGTGTCCGCCCGGGAAATTTTACGTCCAAAGCCATGGCCCTGGTCGTCGACGAGCTTGGCAAACTGGAGGACGTGGCGATCGAACTGATCGATCCCGCCAAAGTCGAACTGGCGCTGCCAGGCAGGGCGAAAGACACGTCGGTCGCCGATGCCATGCAGCGGTCCGTCTCGACGGCTGCCGGCGTAATCTTCGCCACGCCGGAGTACCACGGCAGCTACAGCAGCGTGATCAAACTCGTCATCGAACACCTCGGGTTCCCCTCCGTGCTGAAGGGCAAGGCCGTCGCCCTGGTCGGCGTTGCGGCCGGAGGCATAGGGGCTATCAAAGCGCTCGAACACCTCCGTAGCGTCTGTTCTCACGTAGGCGCTATCGTACTGCCCGGCCCTGTTTCGGTGGCGTCGGTTCACAGGGCCTTCGACCAAGAAGGCAACTGCCTGGACCCGGCGATTGAGAAAAGGCTGCGGGGAGTGGCCCGAGGGCTTAGCGACTACATCAGAACCACGGTTTGTCCGGGGATAGCTCTGGAGCAGATGGTTCGAGGCGGCGAATAGCGGAGGCGATGTCCCGAGTCGGGAGCGTTCGGCCCCGAGACTCCGGGGTTTGGGGCCCCGGAACGCCGAGGGACATACCTCTCGGCATACCTCTCGGTTGACAGCTTGGAAAGCCAGCCTTACCATAGTAGGAGGATCGTAACAGGCTGTGTTTCAGTCTCTTAGCGGCAAAGGGTCGTGGATTGCCCGGTGCAGAAAACCCGTCTGGAGAAATATCGCCGGCAACTGGAGCGAGACTACCAGGACGCCCAGGCGCTGTTGTCTCGCACGGCCGAGGCCATTCGCAAGGAAGAGGGCGCTTCTCCTGAAGACGCCGCCGAGCAAGCGGTGAACTCCTACGCCAAGGAGCTTTTCTCCCATCAGAGCGACACCGAGCGTCTTCATCTTCAGCTTGTCAGGGAGGCGTTGGAACGTATCCCGTCGAAAGACTTCGGCTTGTGCCATTCCTGCGGCAAGGCCATTGACCGTAAGCGTCTGGACGCGGTACCCTGGGCGCGGTACTGTCGCGGCTGTCAAGAGGCGGAGGAACAAAACGAAGCCGGTTACGAGGAAGAACCGAATCAGGGCGAGCGAGGTTAGTCTTCTCCAGTAGTGGTTCCATTTTCGCGAGCATCGGGCGGTTACCGGTCGGGTCGTTCCGCAGCCTGATCGAGCCGCTTTTTTCCGTCTTCTTTCCCGACGAATGCCGATTGTGCGAGCGAGCGCTTGCCGGATTCACGCCGGCCCCGGTTTGCCGCGAGTGCCTGTCAGCACTGCTCGCGCTCGAAGCGGAGTCTTCCTGTACTCGCTACGGCCTGCCATTCGAGGCCAAACTCCCGGCGAGTGGCGACCATCTGTGCGGACTTTGCTGGCTTACGCCCCCGGCGTTCGACACAGCGCGCAGCTTCGGGGTCTATGAGGCAGACCTGCGCCGCCTGATCCACCTGCTGAAGTACGACGGAATGAGGCCTCTGGCAAAGGTGCTGGCTGCGAAAATGGCGCTGGTCGCGCCCCGCGTAGGGGACGTTGAATGGGTTGTTCCCGTGCCGCTGCACCGCTCGCGGCGATGGAGTCGCCAGTTCAATCAGGCGGAATTGCTGGCTAGAGAATTGGCGCGTCTGACGGCGACTCCCCTCCGTTCAAAATGTCTTCGGCGTGTTCGCTTGACCCTGCCGCAAGCCGGCTTGTCGCATTGGCGTCGGCGGGAAAACGTAAAGGGAGCGTTCGCCGCCGGGGGCACGGTTAGCCTCAAAGGCCGGCGGGTGCTTTTAGTGGATGACGTGATGACCACGGGAGCCACGCTCGATGCCTGCGCTCAAGCGTTGAAGGCCGCCGGGGCGCGATCTGTAGCTTGCCTGACGATTGCCCGAGCGAAGCGCAGATTGATTGACCCCAACCTCGGGCGCTCGGCCAACGTCTCTTTCCGCCAGACCCGAGCGGAGGGCACATGGTGAACGGCAGCGCCCTGCGAGTCCCCGTGCTCGTCCTGAACGCCACCTACGAGCCGATCAATGTTTGCGGCGCTCGCCGGGCGTTGATCCTGCTGCTCAAAGGAGTCGCGGCCGAAGAGGAACGAAGCGATCATGAAGTCCATTCGCCCACCAGGGTCCTTGTCGTACCGTCGGTGATTCGGCTGCTCGAATATCGCCGCATACCCCGCCAGACGCGTGCCCTCTCTCGAAAAAACATCCTCGTCCGGGACCGTCACACCTGCCAGTACTGCGGCAGCATCCACGCGGCGAGCGATTTGACGCTGGACCACGTCGTGCCGCGCTCGCGCGGCGGCAAGAGCACTTGGGAAAACCTTGTCAGTTGCTGCCGGCGCTGCAATAACCGCAAGGGGGACCGCCTACCCACGGAGGCGGGCATGGGTTTGGTACGGCATCCTCAGCCTTTCAATCTCCACACCAGCCGCAACCTGATGCGCCAACTGGGACACCACCAGCAGGCCTGGCGCAAGTATCTTTTCTACTAACCACCGATGCCGCCCCGATAGCTGGGGCCGGCCCCGGGGTTCTCACCAGCTAACCCGCATTTCTCACCACCTGACGGTCGAAGCACGCCATAGGCCCGTCATTACTGCGTTGCGCTTGCTCGCCGTGCTCAACGTACTTTCCCGGTCGGGTGCCGAGCGCGGGTCGCTGCTGCTTTCGGTAGAGCCAAAATACGAAACGGTTAGGCTGCACCCGCGAAAGCACGCCCGCATCATTCAAGAAATGCGGCGCCGAGCGGCGCGCGCCTTGTACTGACGGGCCTCTCACGCACTTCGTCTCGCCACGTGGTGAGAAAAGCAGGCTAGGCAGATGCCGGCACGGTGCCTGTCCCCATCACTTCAACCGCGGGCTGCTAGTCCTTGAGGCCGAAGGTGAACAGCGTGAGGCCGGATTTGACCGACACGTACTGTTTGCCGTCCGCCAGGTAGGTGATGGGCGAGTTGTCGACTCGCGCGCCGAGAAGAGTCCGCCAGAGCAGCTTGCCGTTCTCGGCGTCGAGGGCCATGAAGTTCCCTTCAAAGTTGCCGGAGAAGAGTAGGTCGCTTGCCGTCGTCAGCAGGCCGGATTCGGAGATCTCGCTCATTTTGAACTCCCACTTCCGCTCGCCCGTTTCGGGATCGAGCGCGCGAATGGCGCCGTAACCGGGGTCTTCGTGCTCCGTCCTGATGGGGGCCGTCCGTTGGATCAGGCTGCCGTCGTAACGGTTGCCGGGCATGTAAACCGGTTCCCCGGAATAGTACATACCCCAGAAGTCCACCCACGCCTGCAAGTAGAAAAGCCCTGTCCGGGGGCTGTAGGAAGGGGCATACCAATTGGTAGCTCCCTGGACGGCTGGGTAAAGCTTCGTGCCTTCCTGCGTTGGTTCGGTGCCCGGCAGCTTGATCGGCCGGCCGTTTTCGTCGAGTCTCTCGGCCCAGGTTTGTTTGGTGAACGGCTTCCCCAGCAGGAATTCTCCGCTCTCGCGGTCGAGAACGTAAAAGAACGCGTTGCGGTTGCCCCAGAGCATCAGCTTGCGTTGCCGGCCGCGAAATTCTCTGTCCGCGAGCACGGGGACCTGAACCGCGTCCCAGTCCCAGGTGTCGTGGGGCGTGAACTGGAAGTGCCATTTCAGCTTTCCGGTATCGGCGTCGAGCGCGACGACCGAGCCTGTATAAAGATTGTCGCCCGGGCGGACGTCGCCGTTCCAATCGGGGCTCGGGTTTCCGATCCCCCAGTAGGTCAAATTGAGTTCGGGGTCGAACGAACCGGTCAACCACGCCGATCCGCCGCCTGTCTTCCAGGCATCGTTTTCCCAGGTCTCGTGCCCTGCTTCGCCCGGCCCCGGGATGGTGTAGAAACGCCAAACCCGGTCTCCGGTCTCGGCGTCATAGGCGTCCAGATAGCCGCGAATGCCGAACTCGCCCCCCGCCATGCCGACGATGACCTTGTCCTTGACGGCTAGAGGAGCCATGGTCACGGCATAGCCTTGGGTGTAGTCGCAGACTTTCTTGTCCCAAAGAACGTGCCCGGTTTTGGCGTCGAGCGCGATGAGGCGGCCGTCGAGCGTGCCCGTGAATACGCGGTCGCCCAACAGCGCCGCGCCGCGGTTCGCCAGAGCCACGACATGGACTTTCTTGGGCAGGGTGTGGGAGTAGGTCCAGAACCGGCGGCCGGTCTTGGCGTCGAGAGCGCTGACGTCGTTGTTGCCCTCGGTCAAATACATGACCCCGTCGACGACCAGAGGCGTCGTCTGCAGCTTGCCTTTCGGGCTGCCGTGGAAAGCCCACTTGAACTCGAGGCCGCCGACGTTTTCCCGGGTGATCTGCTTCAATCCGCTGTAGTGTTGGCTCTTGTAGCTCCCCGAATAAGTGAGCCAATTTTCGGGAGTCGCCTCGGCGTTCAACAGGTCCTGGTAGCTGACCTGGCCAGGCAAACTCATGGCCCACAGCGTCAGCAGGACAATCCGACCGCGAATTGTCATGGCCTTGCCCCGGAAACACCGAGAGTGGCCAGGTAGGCCACAAGATCGTCAATCTCTTGCCGACTCAATTTTCCTTCGTAGGAGGGCATGGCGGAATCTTTCAAGAGCTCAAATTTCTTAAGGTTGCTCTTCAGCAGGGAAACCAATCGCTCGTCGGAATCAAGCAGTTGAAGCGAGAAGGTGTCTTCATTCAAGCGCCGGCCGGCGAGAGTCCCGCCGTCGGCGGTCCAAGCCCGCACGTGCCAGTAGGCGGGCGAAACCTTACCGTTCGGCTTGAGGATGGAGGCCTCGAGTTCCTCGGGCGAGCGGCCGCGTCCGACGGTGCTTAGATCGGGACCGCGGCGGCCACCCTGGCCGTCGACGGCGTGACATCCCCGGCATCCGCCCTCGCCGCGGAACAGGGCAGCGCCTGCTTGCGGATCGCCCGCGGCTTGCTTGGCGCCGGCGGCCCTTCGAAGCGACTGTAAGTAGGCTACGACCTGCCAACGCTCCTTCTCGCTGAAATTCCACCCCGGCATGGACGTTCCCCGAATGCCATCCCGGATAGTCTCGTAGACCTCCGCGTCCGTCCCGCGGCCGGGCGAACCTACTCGGATATCCGGGCCTTCCGCGGCCGCGCCGCCGGCGTCAAACCCGTGGCATCCGGCGCAAAGCGGACGGTAGAGGCGCGCGCCGGCGTCGAGGTCCTCTTGCGTTGTGTAAGGGTTCGTGGACGGCGTCCGCTGGGCCGCGGCGCCCGAGACCCAGACCGAGAGCAGCAACGAAACAGCTAACCCGAGTTTCGCCGCCCGTTTCGAAGTTAATTTCATACAAGCTCCGTCGAAAACCCAGCCGCGTTCATTGCTTTGGGCGGGCTGTGAGGACCATGGCCGCTCGTTGGCGCTCGCGGCGAGCGCCAAGATCGGTATTATCGCAGAACGATTCTACCCCGTGTCGTTCGCGGGACGGGCCGGACGGCGGCGGCAACCGTTTGAACGGACGGAGACAAGAGGGGCGGGTCGAGCCCCCGCCCTTCCGTGGGTCAAGTGGACTGTCCTGGGAACGAGTTCACAACAGATGTGGAATATCGGGCTGGAAAGCGACGTGGCGCACGCTTTCAGCGTGCCGGGCCGGCATTCTTGCCGGCATCCCAGCGGCCGGCGGAAGGGCCGGCACACCACGGACATGTCGCCAGGAATGGCGACACGGCACGCAAGAATGCGTGCGCCACATCCCAGCCCCCACCTTCCGCCATGCCGCCAGGAACGGCGACCCAGCACGCTGAAAGCCTGCGCCCGGAGGCCGCGGCGACGACCGTTTCAACGGGCGGAGGCCAAGGGGCGGGTCGAACCCCGCCCTTCCGTGAAACCGACGGGAGCGGCCTGTCAGCGGCGGCGGCCACGCCCGCGGTGGCGGTGGCCGACGAAAACCGTCCTGACGCCGAAGCCGAATCGGCGGTAGGGGTAGTGATAATAGCCGAGGCCGAAGTGATACGGGTAGCCCCCGTAGGCGTATAGATGGCGCGGGTATCCGCGCCCGCCGCCATTCTTCAAGATCTTGTCGCGGCGCTCGCTCCACTGGTCAAACTGGTCTTTGGCGCGGACTTTCGCCACCCGGAACTCGAGGTCGTCGCCTCGTTTGCGGACCGTTATACGGTTCCCCTTCTTGACGGTCTCAATGCCGTCAAAGGTTTCCACTTCCGCCTTGCCCTTGCGAACGGCGACCACCGTCTGCCGGCTGTTAGTCCGCACGCGATAGGCGCCGCTTTTCAGGGGACGGATCACGATGTCGTCGGCTTCGATATAGACGTCCGCCTCTCCGCCCTTCCACACGGTATAGGTCAGCTCGCCCTTGACAAGCTTGAGGCGGAAGGAGCGGTTACCGAGATCGCCCAGCTCCACCTCGCTGCCGGCATTCAGCCGGGCGAAATTACCCGCCCCGAAATCCAGCTCCGCTCGCGAACCGTGTCCCGTCGCCAGCCGGTCTCCGCGCTCAAGGCCCAGGCTGGCGTAAGCGCTGGTCCAGTCTCCTGTTTGCCCGTCCCGGGCTCGCACGTCGCCGTTCGCGGCGCTGACGACGGCAACGCCTAAACCACGCTGGCCGCCGCGGTCCCTTCTAGGGTCCCGGCGGCCGTACTGCCCCGACAAAGTCTGCGCCCCGGTTAGAGCGCAAACAGCGACTAGGATGAGTTTGGTTGGTGTCATGCGCATGATCTCGGCTCCTTAAGACGTTGAGTGAACGAATCTGCTTCAGTAATTCCTTGTCCAAACGGCCCATTCCGCGATGGGCGGCCTTTTGCGATGTAGAGGCCGGCCCAAATCCACCAAGCCGCCGAACAACCACCACCGGCTGGGATGAGTTTGGTCGCCGGATGCCGCAAACATCGCCTTCCGGTTATAGAACCCCCGATCCGGCCAAAAGTTTTCCCGGGCACGTCCGTCCGCGGTGAGGTATCGCACCGGATGCGCCGGCGAGGAGAAGTTGGCTGACAAAGAGCTTTCTGCAATGTTGCAGCGCTTGCCCTCCAAACGTCGGCTCCCGCTACGAGGTCGCCGGGGGCTCCGATTCGCCACGATATGCTTACAGGTTGTATCTGTATACTGGTATGTATGAAGCAGCTCAATTTGAACGTCACGCCTGAATTCGAGACTGACTTGCGCCACTACATGAAACGGAGAGGGGTCCGCGCAAAATCCGACGCCATCCGCTTGGCCCTTCGCGAGGCCGTGGAACGGGGAAGCGGCGAGACTGCCTATGATTTTCGATCCTGGCTCGGTTTTGGGCTCAAGGCTCCACTGCGTCGAAAGCCCAGGTTTGCTATCGAGGACGAATTGTGGTCGTAGATACCTCGATCTTGATAGCGATCTTCTTCAACGAGAAGTACGGGCCTTGGGCTCTGGACCGCCTTACCGAATACCAGCCGCTTTTGAGGATGAGCACCGTCAACTATGCCGAGGTGCTGATTTTGATGGAAGACCGGCAACCTCGCCTATTCCCGGAGATGCGCGAGGCGATCGAGACGTCCTCAGTACGTCTTGTGCCCCCAACCCCCGAGCAGGCGGAGACGGCGGCCCGTGCCCGGTTGCGCTACCCGCTGAACCTGGGTGATTGCTTCGCCTATGCGCTGGCGAAACACGAGGAATGCTCCTTGCTCACGCTCGACCGTGATTTCCGGAAAACGGATCTCAATGTCGTGCTCCCCAAAAGGTAATTAGATAGGAGTTGCCTGCTGTTGTGGCGCGAACCCCACCTCTGCCGCGTCGATACTCGTGTCGACGCCTGGTTCGACCGTTCTCGCCGGCGCCAACGGTTGCTCACTGCACGTACCCGAGCGAGCGCAGGCGCTCAATCGTTTCGGCGTCGAGTGGGGCGTCGGGCGCCGGGCCAAGTCCGTGGAGCTTTCGCAGTCTTGCACCCTTGGTGGCTTTGTCCGCCAGCAGTTCCCGCGCCCGGGCGACCTTGTCGGCGTGCAGGAAGGCGATGTTGTTGGTCTCGCCGGGGTCGCTTTCGAGGTCATAGAGTTCTTCCCGCGGCGAATCTGCGGAGCGGATGTACTTCATCCCGTCGAAGACCACCGCCTCTCGTTCCGGAACCATTAGGCCGGTGCTGAAGACCGGACCGTCGACACTTGACGAAGGGGCGCTTTCCCAATGGCTCTTTAGAGAAGGGCTCGAGAATGTTGACGGGTCGAACTTGACGCCACACAAATCGAGAATCGTGGGCAGAACGCTTTCAAGAGATGCGATTTGGCCGATCTTGGTTCTCACGCTCGAGCCGGGAAGTTTGACGATCAGCGGCACGCGAAGCAATTCCTCATAGAGCGAGTGGCCGTGGTCGATCCCTCGATGTTCATAATGCTCCTCGCCGTGGTCGCTGGTGAAAACGATGAGTGTATCCTCATAGAGATCGAGATTCTTGAGCGTGGCGACGAATCGGCCGATGCGGTCATCGACGTAGCGCACTTCGCCGTGGTAAAGCGCTCGGATCCAGTCCATGGCCTTCGGCGAGGGGCGAAACGCCCCCTTTTTGATCTCTTCCATTCGCTTGTCGTCAAAGAGTGTCCCAATGGTGTGATCGGGCCGCCCTTGGGGGAAGAAAGCCGGCGGGGGATGGTAGGGTATGTGGGGATCGTAGTAGTGAAACCAGAGAAAGAACTCGCGATCCCGGTAGCGGTCAACCCAGTGTTGGGCGCGCCGAGTCAAATGATCGGTCGAAGCGATGTCGCCGAAAGCGGTGGGCAACAAGCGCCGAGCGATCCGGTGGCCTTCGGTCACGGGACGATGATGCTTGGGGTAGAAGTCGTAGTCGTCAAACCCTGGGGAAAGTGAGGGCTGGGGACCAGGCAGCATCAAAACCGGGTTGGACCCTATGGAGGCTGTCAGGTAACCCTCCTTTTTGAGAAACGCCGCCAGGCTTGGCAGCCCCGTCGGGACCGGGCGCTCGAGGCGGGTGGCCTGGTGCACCCAAGGCGAAAGCCCGGACAGCATTGTCACGAATGAGGGCTGGGTCCAAGGGGAGGGCGCGTAAGCGTTCTCAAAGAGAATCCCGTCATCCGCAAGGCGATCAATGTTCGGCGTCGGTGTTCTGCCCCCGTAGCAGGAGAGTGCGTCGCGGCGAAGCGTGTCGACCGTCAACAGAATCACATGACGAATCCGGTTAGGAGGTCCCGACGCAGGCGGTGGAGAACGTGTTGCGAAGTTCTCGACAGCGAAAGAAGCAGCGAGGGCTAGGCCAAGCGCGGCGCTCAGCGAAACCAATCCAGCGAAAACCTTCTTGTCGCGGCTGGGACGGGTAAAGGAGCGAATCGTCAGGCCGCAAACAGCCAAATAGAGCGCTAGCAAAAGAAAAAAACCCCAGGATTGTTGCGTGCCCACGGTTTCCCTCGCGAGCCACTGGAAAGCGAAAGTCTCGGCCAAGACGAAAGGCGCCGAAAAGCCGGTTTGAAGAACGAAGTCGGCGGCCCGGGGAAACTTGGCGAGCCCTTCCCAAGCGAGATAGGCCGCCACGAATCCCAAACAGCTCAACCCTAACCCGAAAATGAGGCGCTCCGGGAAAACCGCTCCCGCCCTGTAGCCCGGGGAGCTGAAGATCGAGAACAACCATGGCGCCGCCACAAAAATGGCGACGGCGACCGTGAGGCTGCGCGGCTTAAGTACGCTAAAACGTCTGAGCGGAACTACAATAAGGAGCCACCCGGCGCCGTAGGCTCCCAGTGCGGCGGCGAACATCCCTACGAGCGGTCCAAGAAGGGCAAACGCGGAATCGATCTCGATCGGCTGTTTGTGGGTGGCGGCGACGAGGTCAAGGAAGGCAAGAGACAGGCTCAGCGTCAAGCCTACCTGAATGTCGAAGCGCTTCGGCGGCAGACCGCCGGCAGGTGATTCCTCCACGAATGAACGAGTGTCGCAAAAGAGTCCGGCGGGGTCAACGGGGAAAGCACGGGGTGAAGGCTTTCAGGAAACACGGTTTGGTCGCGGGTCCTACAACACGCAACTCCCCAGAGAAGTGTAACCGACTTAACGTACAGCGACTCACGCCGCTCTGAAGTTAGGTGTCACCCAGCGGTCGCCGCTAACGTCCAATGGGATGGAAATGTTTGAAGAGCCCTACGGTGGCGGAATTCAGTCACATCGTTTGCGCAGCAATATCTCTTTTGTTTTCAGTGAAGGGATGTTCTCGGCCGACGTGAGCAGACGTGTGACACAGCTAAACTGGAGGCAGGAACTTTGCCGTCGGAAAGAGCTGATCTGTTGTCGGAAAGTGCGGTTATAGCCGCAATGCCCCAGTGCCGATAAGTAATTATGATCGAAGGCGGCTCAGTCGTAAATTTCGCCAGACGATTGAGGAGTCATGACGTGGCACAAGCAGCGGTAAGAAAGCGACTCGACCCGGGCCTAACAGGCCGGGAAGCCGAGCATCTCGAGCGCGGGTTGCGCAGCCGAGTGGTGGGACAAGAGCAGGCGATTGAACAAATCGTCAACGCTTATCAGACTTACGTAGCGTCTCTGAACAGCCCCGGCAGACCGATTGCGAACTTCCTGTTTTTGGGGCCGACGGGCACGGGCAAGACCCGCGTGGTGGAAGCGATTGCCGAAACGCTGTTAGGCGCCGCCCGAGCGGTGATCAAAATCGACTGCGCCGAGTTTCAGCATAGCCACGAGATCGCCAAACTGATCGGCTCGCCCCCCGGCTACCTCGGCCATCGCGAAACCCATCCGCTGTTGAGCCAGGAGGTGCTGAGCCAGCACCATACGGAGAAAGTCAAGGTTTCCTTCGTGCTTTTGGACGAAATCGAGAAGGCCAGCGACACGTTGTGGAACCTGCTGCTGGGGATACTCGATAAAGCTACTTTGACGCTGGGCGATAATCGCCGGGTTGATTTTTCTCAAAGCATGATTTTCATGACCAGCAACCTCGGGGCCGGGGAAATGAGCTCGCTGATGAGCCCGGGGCTGGGCTTTAGCGGTCCGCGGCCTGCCGCAAACGATCCTCGCAACGAGAAGATGACGAACAGCATTTCCAATGCCGGCATCGCGGCCGCTCGGCGCAAGTTTACTCCGGAGTTCATGAACCGCCTTGATAAGATCGTCGTTTTCAAGCCTCTGGGCGATGAACAATTGCGCCGGATTCTGGACCTCGAACTCGCCCGGGTTCACGAGCGGGTCTTCCACGGCACGCCGTTCTTGTTCCAGCTTTCCGCCTCGGCGAAGGATCACTTACTGGAGAAGGGGACGGATGCACGCTATGGCGCGCGCCATCTCAAGCGGGCGATCGAAAGGTCTCTGGTTCACCCCATGGCCAACCTGATCGCCACCGAGCAGATTCGTACCGGCGACCTGATTGAGGTAGATCTCGATGCGGGCCGAAGCGAGATGACATTCGAGCGCGTCAGCGAAAATCTACCCGTCCACGCCATGGCCCGAGCCGCCGGCATCGAGCTGCCCGAGAGTATGGAGGCAACAGCCGCCTTGCCGCCGCTGGAGTTTCCCGCCACGACCGAAGCGCAGGGCATTAGCCGCAAGTAGAATTTCACGTAAAACATTCTTTTCAAACGGCAGCGTACGCCGCGCGGCACAAGAACGGACGTGGCAGACGCGACGGACGCATTCTTGCGTGCCGCGTCGTCATTCGTGGCGAGATCGAGAATCATGATGGCGACAAGAATTCGCCGGAACACACCGGGAGGCGCTCGCCTTGTACGAAGGGGCCTTTCGCGCACTTCGTCTCGCCACGTGGTCAGAAAAGCGGACTAAGGCCCAGCTATGAATTGCGCACAATGACATGATCTAATCGAGGTTACGTAGGCTTTTGAAAGCCGTCCCTACGATCTCATGCGCAAAACTAAGATCGTCGCTACGCTGGGCCCGGTCTCCAGCGAACCTGAGGTCATCGGCGCTCTCCTCGACGCCGGTATGAGCGCCGTGCGGTTGAACTTCTCGCACGGCCGACACGAGGAGCACGCAGCCAACATCCGCCGCGTGCGCGAACAGGCCGACCGGCGCGACCGTATGATCCCGATCATCGCCGATCTGCAAGGACCGAAAATCCGAACCGGGAAGCTGAAACACGGGCAGCCGGTCAGCCTCAAAACCGGCGGCGCCCTCCGGCTGGCCCATCAACCGATCGCCGGGGATGAGCAAAGCGTAAGCATTGATTACCCGACGCTCGCTGAAGATGTCGAACCCGGCGACCGCATTCTCCTCGACGACGGGGCCATCGCCTTGCGCGTGTCGCGGATTGAGAATGGCGACGTCGTATGTGAAATCCTTAACGACGGTCTTCTCCGCGAGCGCAAGGGCGTCAACGTCACCGCCGCGGCGCTCAAGCTGCCGTCGGTGACCGAGAAGGACAAAGCCGACTTGCGGTTCGCCCTCGATCAGGGGGTCGACTACGTTGCCCTGTCGTTCGTTCGTCGCGCGCGGGACGTTGAACTGGTCAAGGACATAATCGCTTCCGCAAGGACGGATACTCACGTCATTGCGAAACTGGAAAAGCCTCAGGCCCTGGACGATCTTGCCCGTATTTTGGAAGTCGCCGACGGCGTCATGGTCGCGCGCGGCGACTTGGGGGTCGAGCTGTCTCCCTGGCAAGTTCCGATCGAACAGAAGCGCATCATCCGCGAGGCAGCCGGAATGCGAAAGCCGGTGATCACCGCCACCCAGATGCTCGAGTCGATGATCGAACGGCCCTCGCCCACGCGGGCGGAGTCCAGCGATGTGGCCAACGCGGTTCTCGACGGCTCCGACGCCCTAATGCTGTCGGGCGAAACGGCGGTAGGCCTTTACCCCGTCGAGGCCGTGGCCATGATGAGCCGAATCATCGAATCGGCTGAAGCGACCCTTCCCGAGCGCGTTTACTCGACCGCCACAAGATCCGGCCCGAGTGAAGACCTCTCTGACGCCGTCGCCCGTAGCGCTGCCGAGCTGGCCGAGCAGATGGAGGCAAGCTACATCGTCGTCTTCACTGAAAGCGGCTATACCGCTCGGCTGGTTTCCAAGCATCGTCCCCGCTCCGCGATTCTCGGCCTCTCCCGCCACCGTCAGGTTTGCCGGCGCATGAAATTGCTGTGGGGAGTTCGCGCCAAGCCGGTTGACGAAATCCACGATGTCGACCATCTGGTGAGGGTCGCCGAATCGTTGCTACTGCGCCTCGGATGGGGCGACCGGGGAGATCTGATTTGCATCGTAGCGGGCACGCCGTTCCGCGTATCCGGCAAAACCGACCTCATCAAGCTGCATCGGATCGGCGAGGCGGCATCCGCTGACGGCAGCAACGAATCCTGAAGCCCGAAAAACGCCGGCCCGCCCGGCGCTGTGCCATTTTCCTCACCTGCTTGCGAACAGCGCATAGGACACTTCGGCCATGCTCTTCAACCCGCCGTGCTGCGCCGCCTCCGAACACAGCGAGGAGAAACCGCGGCGAGCCGCGGCCCGCGGTAGTGGGGTCTTAGTGTGGAGATGGGGGCTCGCCGTGAGTCAACGGCCTACTGGCTGTCGGGATCGGGTGTTGGTCGTAGCGGGCCAACCCGCTCCTCGAAAGTTTTCAACGATCCGCCAAGCACTTCGTGAAGCGATTTTGCATGTTCAGGAGACATCCCAATTGTCACCAACGGTTGAACCTTGGCCTCAATGTCTTGGTCCGGCGCGTGTGCGGGCAAAACGCCGAATGTCAACTTGAAGCCGTGCGGGCCAGCGTTGACGTAAACCACTTCCGCATAAATCGGTCTTGTGGGATTCTTCTGGTCAAGAATCAAGCGGGTCGGTTCGCTATCAGCCATACTCGGGCATCCTTTCTTGAGTTGCGGCGTGGACCAAGACCGGCCCAAGGTTGGTCGCGGACGATTGATCGTCGTCATTCGTTGCGGTTCCGAGGGCGATAAGGTCGCTCTTGGGTTGAAATCGTACCGTCATGTTGCTGATTGCGGCTTGCTGAAGTCCAGCTTCCTGCTCCTGCTCAAAGGTGGGTATATCAAACGTCTCGTCAGGCAAGTCTGCATACCACCTTGCAAGCTCACTGAAAGGTACGAATCGCCCAATGAATGCTACGTCGAATCCAGCAGCGATCCGAATGATCGTGTTTAGGGTCAGGTTCCCGTAGCTTGGGTCCACCGCACGCGAGACGACCCCTTGCGACAAGTTAGCTTTCTTAGCGAGCTTTTGCTGGGAGCAGTCTCGGGCCTTCAAAATGGCGCGCGCCTGATGCGGAATCGCCCGCTTGGCATGATCGGCGACAAACTGCTCTCGATAGCGCTTGCTCTTGCCTAACTTTTTCCAAATGGAGTTAAACGTGTTCATGGATTGCTCCCGTCCCTTGTTCCAACAACGCTTTGTACTGCAAGGCCAAGTCGAAGGCACCATGCGGAATGTAGCTTCCGCTCATCTTCTCGCAGCCCAGCAAGAGGATGAACTCTCGCTTTTCTGGATGCCATATGCCGGCCGGTCGAAACCTCCGTTTGAACTGTTTCCTGGTGTCGGGATGGTTCTCCCAAACGTGAAATCTGAGTTCTCCCAACCCCTCGTGCTGCCTCGTGAGCAAGTAGAACTCCTTCACCTTGTGATCAAGCCAGTCATCGACGGCTCGTAGCCTAAGCAGGGTGCCGTCAAAGGCCACCTGCACTTCGTCGTCCTGATCTTCGTACCATTCCTGGATCAGGTTGCGCCCGTCCTCCGTCCAATAGTCTTTCGAAGTTCCACGGAATCATCTTACACGAAAACAGGACAATATGCAATATTGTATAATATAGGTGTATGCTACTGAAACAAAAAGGCCAGAAACTGTTTAGTGCGCTGGCCTTCGCGATCGCGGAGAGTTGGCAGAGCGGTCAATTGCAGCCGCCTTATAAGCGGTCAACGGCTCAGCCGTTCACGGGTTCGAGTCCCGTACTCCCCGCCAGCTCAATCCGCCCTGCGGGTAGCGCTAACCACCCGCAGAGCACATCCTCGGGCCGAGGCCAAAGGACAGGATTGTCTAGATCCACTGTCATTTTGGCTCAGACGGCTCAGAAAGGCAAGGGCCAAAATGACGTGCCATTCGTGTCAGGTCGATTGCGTGAAAGCTGGAAAGTACGGGCGTAAACAGATCCAACGCTACCTCTGCAAGCAATGCAGCAAGCGCTACAGCGAGCCGCAGGACAAGCCCCTAGTGCTTACTATCATAAGTTCGCGATCGTTTATGGGCGGCAATTACTGGACCGCTCCGCGTTGGGCCACCGCCCCTGAGCGGTTCCAACTCACTTCGGACGCTTTCCCGGCTTATCCCGACGCGATTGCCGCCGCCTTGTACGACCGAGCCGATTACGCCCAGTTGATAAAGCTCTATGGTCGTCTTCCAGGAAGTCGAGGGGACTACTACCGGCCCGCCAAAATAAAAGGGACCGTTTCAGCCGAGATAATGGGGATGCCCGCCCCAAAACGAATATGCACCAGCCACGTTGAGCGGAAGAATGGGACGCTTCGACAGTGGTGCAAGCGGATGACCCGGTTAACCTACGCCTTCTCGAAGAGCCGGGAGAACCTACGGGCGGCGCTGGCCTTGCACTTCGCCTACTACAATTTCTGCCGGGTCCACGGCAGCATCCGGGTGACGCCAGCAATGGAGGCCGAGATCACAGACTACGTGTGGACGCTGGGAGAACTGATTGCGGCATGACCACGCTAAGACCCCACTACCCGGCCCGCCTACCCGCTACTTTAACGGTGAAAGTACGATAGGCTGAAAGAGAGCCTATCGGTCTCCGCAAGCTCGCGAAACCAGCAGCGATGAGCGCACACTCTCGTCGAACTTTCCTTCGTCGCGGACTGCAAGCCACTCCCCTGGCGGCGCTCTCGGGACGCCTCGCCCCGCTGCGCGCCAAGAAGAAGAAAAGCCCCGAGCTGAACCTGCTTTTTATTGCCGTCGACGACCTGCGTCCCGAGCTGGGCTGCTACGGGAACCGGACCATCCATACGCCCCACATCGACTCGATTGCCGAGCGCGGGTTAACGTTCCTACGCGCGTATTGCCAGCAAGCAACCTCGAGTCCGTCGAGGACGTCGCTTTTGACCGGGCGCCGCCCCGACACAACGGAAATTTATAACGCGACGACCCATTTCCGCCGCTACCTGCCGAACGTCGTCACCCTGCCGCAGCGATTCAGACAACAGGGTTATCTCACCACGGCCTTCAGTAAGATCTACCACAAGCCCCAGCTTGACGATCCCCTTTCCTGGAGTGTTCCGCCCTGGATTCCCGACGGCTTTGCCTGGGGCAGCGACGAGAACCGAACCTTCGCCCAACGGCGATGGGATCGACTGCGCGAGGCCGGCTGGGTTTCCAAGGAAGCCTACTACTATGAGCCGTCGAAAAGGCAAGTCCCGGCGGAGGGCGCCGCCGGATGGGAAATGCGTAGCTGGGAGAGTCCCGACTTGCCCGACGAGGCACTGCCCGACGGCCGGACCGCCGAACAAGCCATCCGTGCGCTTCACCAGATTCGCGCCAAGCCGTTTTTTCTCGCCGTCGGCTTTCTAAAGCCCCACCTACCCTTCGTGGCGCCAAAGAAGTATTACGATCTTTACCCGGCGGGGACCACCCGGACGGCGAAGAACGTGTTCCCGCCCGCCTATGCTCCGCCCTTCGCCTTGCACGATTCCGCGGAGCTGCGCGCCTACACGGACATACCGATGTCGGGAGGTGTGCCCCCGTACAAGGCGCGGGAACTCGTCCGCGGCTATTACGCTTCGGTGAGCTACGTGGATGCCCAGATTGGCCGCTTGCTCGGCGCCCTGGACGATCTCGGCCTGCGCGAAAGGACGGTGATCGTCCTCTGGGGCGACCACGGCTATCACCTGGGCGACCATGGGCTATGGAACAAGTACACCAATTTCGAAACCGCGACCCGCACGCCGTTAATCGTCAGCGCACCGGACCGGCGCGGCGCCGGCAGGAAGACGGAAGCCCTGACGGAATTGGTCGACGTCTATCCGTCTCTTTGCGATATCTGCGGCCTGGAACGCCCCGACGGCTTGGAAGGATCAAGCTTCCTGCCACTGTTTAAAGATCCTGATAGGCTGTGGAAACGCGCGGCCTTCAGCCAGTATCCGCGCGATATCCCCGGCGCCGGCGACGGCATGGGCTACTCCATGCGAACAGATCGCTACCGCTATACGGAATGGCTGGTCAAGGAAACGGGTTTTCGTGCGCGGGAGTTGTACGATCACCAAACCGACCCCGAAGAAAACTCAAACATCGCCAACGATCCGGCCAATCTAAGCCTCGTCAACGGGCTCACGGGCATGCTGCACGAAGGCTGGCGCGCTTCGCTGCCCCCCACGGACTCCCTGGTCTGACGCGGCTGCGGCCTCTCCTATTCAGGGGCTTGGTTTTCCCTGCGCGAGGGCCGCAAGTAGCTGAAAAATCAGGTTGCCTCCCGTGACGACGGATTGCGCAGGGACAACGCTGTCGCCGGAATTGTCGCGCGGAGCAGCGAGATACGGTCTGGCGTGGGCGGGAAACGCGGGCGATCCCGTAGTTGGTAAGTGGCGGAAAACCGGGCAGCCGTGCGGAATCAAGGGTCGAGATCTTGTCGGCTGCGTCCCCGGCCGGCAGGAGGGCCGTCGGAGCTTCCCACCAGGACGGCCTTGAGCGGCGCGCCCCGTTATCTGTCGTGGGATCTCGTTGCGGGAGTTTTACCAGCGCCGCGGCCGGCCGCGCTTACCACGTTTGCCCGAAGGCGCGCCGCGCCGGTCATCTCGATAGTCCCCGCCGCCGCCGCCGCCGTCCATTCGCGGCACTTTGGGACGAGCTTCGTTCACGACCAAGGGACGACCCATCATGTCTTTGCCGTTGCAGCTCTGAATGGCGGTCTCTGCTTGCTCATCATCGTTGATTTCGACAAACCCAAAGCCGCGCGGCTGTCCGGAATAGCGGTCGCGCACCAAGGTAACGCTATCCACCGCAACCGTGGCCTCGGTAAACCACTTTTCCAAGTCCCCTTCGGTCGCATCATAGGGCAAATTGCCCACATAAAGCTTCATTTCCGCTCCTTTTGCCCAGGGGCAGCAAACTCCCCAAGAAATCCACAAACTGAAGAGGCTAGAGGCTGACCCGCGGCCGGGCTAGCCCGCATTTCTCACCACCTGACGGTCGAAGCACGCCATAAGCCCGCCATTACTGCGTTGCGCTTGCTCACCGTGCTCAACGTACTGTTCAAGTACACCTCCGCTCGCTGAGCGGCGCGCGCCTTGTACTGACGGGCTTCTCACGCACTTCGCCTCGCCACTTGGTGAGAAAAGCGGGCTAGGGCGCCGTCTTATCGAGGAGAGTCTGTCGCTTCCACAGCTGGGCCCATCGTCTCAGAGTTTGAAACCTGAAGTCAACGGCAAGGTCATCCGATGCCGCATGAGGGGACGCGGGCCCTCGGCTAGCCCGCTTGGCTCTTTGTGGCGCGGGTCTCGAGAGTGCGGGGTCGGCGCTCTCCGCGGCGCTAACCTGGGGCACGCTTTCCTTCTCAGTATCCACTCATCATCACGCCGGAATCACACCGGCTGGCGGAACAGGCCGGGTCCGGCGTATCATGAACGAACGCTCCGCCGACAATCTCGCTGCCGACAATCCCACTGATGACACGAGTTCGTTTCGCTCCCTCTCCGACCGGCTTTCTCCATATTGGAGGCGCGCGCACCTATATTTTCAATTGGCTCTTCGCGCGTGGTAGGGGCGGCCAGGTCATCCTGCGCATCGACGACACCGACCGGGAGCGCGGCAGCGAAGAGTCTTTGCAGTCGATCCTGGACGGCCTCAAGTGGCTTGAACTTCCCTGGGACGAGCGATATCACCAGTCGGAGCGAGGGGGCGCCCATCGCCCGGCGGCCGAAGCCTTGCTGCGGAAGGGCGCTGCGTACCGAGATTTCACCCCCCAGCAGGCGGTCGATCACAGCGGCCCCGAGGAGGGCAAGTCAGCGGGTCCATGGCTGGCGAACCCCGGCATGCGAGAGATGCCGCGGCAGGAAAGCGACGATCGCGCGGCGAAGGGCGAGCCCTTCGTGTTGCGCTTCCGGGTCGGTCGGGAATCAGCTCACTCGCTCGCCTTCGACGACTTGGTTTACCGCCGGCAATCCCGTGAGATCGCCGACGTGGAAGACTTCGCCCTGCTGCGAAGCGATGGTTCGCCGACTTACCATCTGGCCTCGACGGTCGATGACGTCGAACTGAAAATCAGCCACGTGATTCGTGGGCAAGACCACCTGACCAACACGTTCAAGCACATTCTTCTGTTCGAGGCCTTGGGGGGCGAACTTCCGCAATTCGCCCATCTGCCGCTGCTGCTCGGCCCGGACGGCTCGAAACTTTCCAAACGCAAGCATGGCCCCGTGGTCAGCGTGACGACTTATCGCGACCGGGGCTTCCTGCCCCACGGCTTCGTCAACTACCTGAGCCTGCTCGGCTGGTCGCCCAAGGACGATCGCGAGATTCTGACCCGCCGGGAGCTGAGCGAGGGCTTCTCGCCCGAGGGTGTCCTTCGGGCGAACGCCATTGTCTCGTTTGACGAAGCGAGCGAGCAGGACTGGACCGACCCGAAAGCGCTGTGGATCAACAGCCAGCACTTGCGCCAGATGCCGCTAGCCGAGTTGATGCCTTATGTTGAAGGCGAGCTCCGCCAGGCCGGCGTTTGGGAGCCAACCTACGAAGACGCCCGGAAGCAGTGGCTGAGGGACACGACGGATTTGCTGCGGGCCCGTTACACGACCCTGAAAGACTTTTCGTCCAAAGGGCGGGCCTACTTCGGAGATCCGTTCGACACCGAGCCGCGAGCCCGTAAGAACCTCGACAAGGCGGGGGCCCGGGAACTGCTCGGTGAGCTAGCCGAGCAACTCTCCTCGCTGGACGACTTCAGCGAAGAGAACGTGGAAAAGCAAGTTCGCGGCCTGGCCGCGGAACGCAGCGTCAAGCCGGGTTTGATAATCAACGCCGCGCGCGCCGCGCTGACCGGCCAATCAGTCGGACCCAGCGCATTTGCCGTCTTCGCCGCTTTGGGCCGCGAACGAGCAGTCAAAAGGTTGAAACAGGTCTGATGCTGATACTGGGAATCGGTGGATTGCTGCATGACGGAGCGGCCGCTCTGCTCCGAGACGGCGAGCTGGTTGCCGCCATGGAGGAAGAAAAACTTCTCCGCGAGTCTCATCCGGGAGGACTACCTACACGAGCCATCGACGGTTGCCTAAAAATCGCCGGCGCTGGCTACGAGGACCTGGCGTGCGTAGCGCTCGCCCGACCCCTGGGAACGGGCGGCGACCCATCGTTTCACCTGCGCCTGAAGACGCTGTTTCCGAAGAGCCGGATCGTCATCGTCGACCACCACACGGCCCACGCCGCCAGCGCGTTCTATCCTTCTCCGTTTGAGCAAGCCAGGGTATTGACCCTGGACCGCATGGGTGATATGCGCTGCGGCGCGGTATGGGAAGCGGAAGGATCCCGGCTCGAAGCGGTGCAAGAGATGTATGCTCCCGATGCGCCGGCGGCCTTTTACAGCCGAATCACCGACCTGTTGGGCTTCCACAGCGGCGCCGAAGAACACAAAGTGCAGTGGCTATCGGTGAGCGGCAAGCCGCGTTTCCAGGAGCTGTTTGTTGACATTCTCGGAGGGACCGGCGACCGCTTGCCCCAACTCGACCACAGTTATTTCGACACCTCCCGCACGACCGACGGAGGCTTCAGCGAGAAGTTCTACTCTCAGATCGGTATGGAGCACGGGTCGACGCTCTCCGAGGAAGCTCGCGCTGACCTGGCCTCAAGCGTCCAAAGCGCGGTGGAAGAAACGGTGCTCAACATGGCCGGGGAGGGAGAAAATCTATGTCTTGGAGGCGGGCTGGCTCTGAACGCCCTAGTCGTCGCCGCGGTCGAAAATTCCGGGCGATTTCAACAAGTCTGGATTCAGCCGGCGGCGGGGAATGCCGGGACCGCGATCGGCAGCGCCTTTCACGGCTGGCATCAGGCCCTCCGCCGCGACGAAAGCAAACCGCTCAAGAACCTCTTTCTGGGACCGGAGTTTGATCGGGAACACGTCAAACAAGTACTCGAGAACTGCAAGCTTCGCTTCCGCTACTTAGCGACCGAGAGTGAGCTGGTCGAAACAGCGGTGAAGCGGCTGGCCGACAACCAGATCCTGGCCTGGTTTCAAGGCCGTATGGAATTCGGTCCCCGGGCGTTGGGGAACCGCAGTATATTCGCCTCTCCTCTCAACCCTTATTCCACCGAGAACTTAAACACCTACATCAAACACCGCGAATCGTTCCGCAAATTCGCCGCTTCGGTGCCGGAAGAGCTGGCCTCGGAGTATTTCGAGTGCGGGGCCGGCGCCCGCTACTTGGCGACCGTGGGACGTGTCCGAAGCACCCACCGCAAGACTTTCGAAGCGGCCCTGCTCGATGGGGACCGCATCCGCGTCCACACGGTCAGGCGAGACGACAACCCCTTGTACTGGGAATTACTCCACGCGGCCGGGCGTTTGAGCAGCCTGCCGGTGCTCTATAACACGTCGTTCAACCTATTCGGGGAACCTCTGGTCTGCGATCCGCGCGCCGCCGTGCGCAGCTTCTACGCCTCGGGCATCGACGCCATGTTCGTCGAGCACTTCTTGTTGGAAAAGTAGCCGTGCCACATCTTCCCCGGTAGCGGCCGCCTCTCTGGGCGGCGGGGTTTCGCTATACCAGGCACTCTTCGCCCTAGCCCGGCTGCACAAGGGGATAGCGTCCAATCAGACTAATTGGCACTGTTGTTTTTTCGTGTTACACTTGTCGCCGTCTTGAAGACACACCGAAAGGAAGGAACAATGAAATTGAAACTACACGCAGTATTTGTTGTTTTGCTCGTATTGCCGACGTATTTGATGGGGCAGCCATGTGGGGGATTGCCGGGCCATGCCGAGCTGAGAGCAGCCCTCAAAGCGGCCCGCGCCGCGGACAATGGCGGTTTTAACCTTGATATGTGGGGTACGGTCGAACAACCGGGACGGCGTGGTATGCGGAGTCGCGTTCACGGGATCCGACCGCGGTGACCAGTGGCCGGGAAGCCGTGTGATTTCCGCCCAGAAAGCCAATACGGCCAACGCGTTCAGCCTGCCGGGTCTGGCGCTCTCAACGGCCAACCTGTTCACGCCGGTTCAACCCGGGGGAAGTCTGTTTGGGTTGCAGCACAGCAACCCGGTGGATACCGGTCTCGCCTACGGAGGCGACTCGAAAAACAACGGTCTGTGGAACGATGGAATGCGCGGTCACAAGGTTGGCGGCGTCAACGTTTTCGGCGGAGGGC
This sequence comes from Bryobacterales bacterium, assembly GCA_965248365.1. Lineage (GTDB taxonomy): Bacteria > Acidobacteriota > Terriglobia > Bryobacterales > UBA6623. The sequence continues at coordinate 123,965 of CBDFJA010000002.1, forward strand.
TGGGGCTTTATGACTCGACCGGCAAGCTGCTGGGGGCCATAGGCGTCAGCGGAGATTCCTCCTGCGCCGACCACAACATCGCCTGGCGGACGCGAAACAATCTGGGACTGGACCATGTTCCGGCTGGCGTCAGCGGCGACCCCGCGCGCCCCGCCAACATTATCTTTGACATTGCGGATGATCCCGGCAAGAACCCTGAGAGCGCGGGCGGCTGGGGCCATCCCAACTGCGGCGGTAATGCGGCGAACGAAGCGACGATCGCTTCAGGCTTGCCGGCGATACCTTGACCTTCCACGGCGTGCACCTTTAAGAAATAGCGAAAGCAATCTAGGATCGCGATCCCTTGCGCCCGGTCCGCCATGACAGACACAGGCCGGGCGCAAGCCCGCGGTCCAGGTCGCCGGCACAAACAAGAATAGTTGTCGCCACCGGCGGCGTACTTTCCCGACTGTTGGAGGCTCCACGCCTTGGGCACCGCGAGCTCACCGCTCCTTGCTCACCGCAGTGACACCGGGACATCCATCCCGGCCAGATCATACGCCTTAACCAGCGCTCCCATCACCGGCTCAAATTTTGGCTGGACGACCGAGTTACCTGCCTGACCCTCCAGCCGCCGGCGAAATTCCTCCGCTACGAATCGGCTGCGAAACACCCCGCCAACGGGAACGATCGGAACCGCGTCGTCGATAGCGAACAGCTGCTTGCGCACCGCCATGGCCAAACCCTGAAGACAATCACCGGCGGCCCGCAAAATCTCCGCCGCCACTCGATCACCGTCTGAAGCGGCCCGGCCGACTAAAGGCGCCAGTGATGCGACGCGATCCCGAGGAAACCGCTCGGAGTAGAGGCTGTGCATCAACTCGTTAACGGTCTGCGCCCCGCATTCCTTCAGAAGCAGCCCCGTCAGAGCCGTCTCCGGTCCCCAGCCCTCTTCCTGCCGCAAAGCGGCCCGCAGTGCATGTCGAACGATGCCCGACGCGCCGCCTTCGTCGCCGAAAACATAACCCCAGCCACCGGCGCGCGCCGTTTCGCCCGCTGCATTCTTGCCGAAGGCCATCGATCCCGTACCCGCAACGACGACGACCCCGGGCTTCCCGCCCATTCCACCTAGCAGCGCAATCTCGGCATCGGTTACGATGTCCAATTTCCGGGTGGAAATGATGCTCTCGATGATGGCGCGGTTGTCGGCGGGCCCGCCGCTCAGTCCAAGAGAAGCGGCGGCGAATTGAGTGGAGCCGAGTTTCCGACCGGTCCGCTCCAGCGCCACGCCCACGGCATCGGAAATGGCCCGTCGAAGTTTTTCCCGGCTTCTCTCATCCCCGGCGTGGTTTGCCCGGCCCGCCTCGCCGCGACCGATGACCGCGCCGGCGCTGTCCCCGACAACCGCTCGCGTGTGGGATTGGCCGCCATCCACCCCGAGAAAGAGGTCCCCGCTCTTCGGCCGGGCGATGGTTCTTGGCGGGGAATCAGGTCTTGCCAACGGCCCTCCGATAACAATAGTCGAACAGGAGCTGCCATTCGAGCCGCTGAATCTCCATCAGGCGCTGCTCGAAGTCGCCGGCCTCCTCCCGCTGGGCCGCTTGACACTGGTCAACAAACCAAAAAGGGTCCCACGTTTCTCGTTCGTCGACGCCGCCGCGCAATGGCACACTAGCGACGTCGGATGCGTCACTCAGTGCTTCGAGGGCCGCCTCCCGCAATCGGGGAAAAATCTCGTGCCCGCCAACTCGCCGAAACCAGTATTTGGAATTCGAGAAATCCGGCTCCTGACGATGCATGATGGCGTGCAGAAAACTGCCGGTGGAAGAGGGAATTCCCTGGGAAATCCTGTGCGAGGCGTCTAGGTCTGAAAAGTAGAGGTACAGCGCGCTTCGAAGGCACTCGACCGCTTGGGAGGAAGCAACCGACGTTCCCGACAATAAGTCCGAGGCAGTAGTTTGGGTCAACAGCTCCGGCCCGTCTCCGGCGAGCGGCTGATGCGGAGCCAGCGGCATCAACCGGCGGCCGCCCTCGTGGGGCTCAAGTATTTGTTGAATCCGAGAGGAGTAATCATTTGTTTTAAACATGGTTATTCGCTCTTTCATGCGTACGATGGCGAAATAGTTGCTCGGGCAGTACCCCCAAGGCTTCCTTCGGCAGCTCCACACAGGATCGCGGCGGCGAGTCTCACGGAGTATCCCCACCGTAGGAAATCAGGTAGCTGAGGGTCATGCAAGCGATGTAGGCGACGAGCAGGACAAACCCGAAAGGGCGCCTCAGCTGGTACCGAGATCCCACCATGCCGACCTGGAGCACGCCAAGGATAAACAGCATGATCGGATACAGTATCGAGAAAAAGTGTCCCTCCGCCGCCAAGCCCGCCGGCGTGACCGCCGCCGCGGCCCCGGCAACGAACAAGACATTGAGCACGTTGGCCCCGACAACGTTGCCCACCGCGAGCTCGCCGTGACCCCGCCGCGCCGCTGTAACGGCGGTTACCAGTTCGGGCAGAGAGGTCCCGAAAGCCACCAGCGTGGCGGCGATAATATCTTCGGGTATGTGAAAGCGGGCAGCCGCCTCCCGCACGGCGGGGATCAGAACTTGAGCCGATACGACCACCAGCGCCAGCGCCCCGAACAAGCGGGCCAGGGTGATCAGTACGGGAGCCTGGACTTCTACTTCGGGCGCCTTCGCGCCGGGGCGGTCGGCTTCGCGCTTCGCCCAGAAGACCGACTGCACCAGGTAATACGCCAGGGCCGCCAAGAAGACGAACCCCGTGATTTGCGATAGGTTCCCCCCGGCTGAGAACAGTGTTTGTGGGGATGCCCACGGAAAACCGGCAACCACCAAGGCCACGGCCGCGCCCAGTTGAATCCAGCCCAGGCGGTTTACGATCAGACCGTCGAGCTGCAGCGGAGCGAGCATGCAGGCAAGGCCCAGAATCAGGCCGGCGTTACAGATGATCGAGCCGACGGCGTTGCCCAACGCAAGGCCCGGACTTCCTTGCAAAGCGGCGAAAACGGAAACGGCCGCTTCGGGAGTCGTGGTTCCCAGACTGACGACCGTGGCGCCGATGACCGCTTTAGGAATTCCGGACCGCTCCGACAGCGCCACCGCCTCGTCCACGAGCCAGTCCGCGGCTTTCCCCAGCACGCCGAGGCTCACGATGATCACCAGCGCCAGCCATCCGCCATGAAGCTGGGAGAAAAACTGATTCAGGGACTCTTCCATAGTGTGAAACTCGCTATTGTACCGGCTCGCTTCTTCGAGCAGGGGGGGGCGGGCCGGTCGCCATGGACTTCGTGCGCCCCGAGACGTGAAACCAGGCGCCTCAGCGACCCATCTCGCCATCCCAAACCATCTTCAGAGCAGGGAAAAGAGAGCGTTAGATACTATGCAAACCATTGATTCAAAACGGCTTGCTGGAAATTGGCTTCGTTTCGCATTTTTTTCTTTGCGAGGGTGACACCAACCCTTCGCCCCCTTCAGAATAGCGGGTCTGTCAAGGGGCTTCGTTAGCGGGGTGGAGTGCAGCCGTTGTCGGGATTTGACGCGTCACTGGCGTTCCAGTTGCTTGCTCTCGCGCAGTCTCGCGATAGCCGAATCGGAGCCGCGGGCCCGCGCCCGTGAGGGCGCGGCTCTGTCCAAGCGCAGGGCGAGCGGTCCGGAGCGCAATGGCCGTTGCGGGGATTTGACCCGTCACTGGCGTTCCAGTTGCTTGCTCTCGCGCAGCCTCGCGATAGCCGAATCGGAGCCGCGGGCGCAGGGTCCGAGGGGCACAAGGTTATGGGACATGGAGGGTGGCAACGGGCGGCCGCGGCTTGTGACGACTCAAAGTACGGCCTTCCGTCACTGCCCGCTTTTCTCACCACGTGGCGAGACATGCGGGCTATCTCGGATTCCTCCCGAGCGAACCTTCCGAGCGGCCGATCAAGGCGATTGCTTGGGTGATGAGGAACCCGGCGAGAATCAGTCCCGCCGCCCAGGCGATTTGATCTCCGCCGGGAGCAAACCCTTCCAGCGGATACTTTTCAGCGGGAAATTGGGCGATCAAATCCGTGGTCATCACACGACCGCCTACGACATCTCCCACTTCGGGGGCCACGCCTCGTTGGAAGGGCCAAAGTCCAAACACGGCGCCGATGAGCAGACCCAGCAGCAGGCCAAGAGTGGGATTCTCATAGCGCGCCAGGAGCTGCTTGATGAGGTTGCTGATGCCGACAACCCCGACAGCGACACCGAATCCCAAGGGCACGAAAACATAGAGCGGGCCGACAAGCTGATCCCAATCGAGGCCCGTTGAATCTCTACCGACGAGAGCCGTCTTGAACTGGTCGATGGCCCCCAATATGGTCAGGTACTGCCCCAACACGAGCAGCAAATAGCCACCCGAGATGCCGGGCAGGATCATGGCTGAGGCCGCCGCAACTCCCGAAACGAAAAGAAGCAGATACCCGGCCGGCCCGGTAAGCGATGTCGCGCCGGCTCCCGGCTGCGCGAAAGCCATGACGATCATCACCACAAGCCCCCCCGCGCACCCCGCCGCGGCTCGGCCGGAAAGCGGGCGCAAGAGCCGCCATATGATGGGAACACCACCCAGGGTAAGCCCGATGAAGAGACTAAACATGACCCAACGATGTTCAACAACGAGTCCCTTCATCGAACCGGCCAGCGACAGGATTGCAACGGCAGCCGCGCCGACTACGCATGCCAGCATGGCCAGGCTCCGCGCCCGGAAGCGAAGCGTCGTTACCTCCGCCACGCTTTCAATGAACTCGCGGTACACTCCCGTGGCCAGCAACATCGTGCCGCCGGAAATACCCGGAACCAGGTTCGCCAAACCCATCAACAGGCCGCCGATACCACTGCGAATCAGCCGCGGAGCGATGCCAGCCCAACCGGTTTTCAGTGTTGATTCATCCATGAAAAGTTTCGCTCAGTACGGCAATCAGCAAATACGATTACGTATCCATCAGCGCGCCGAGGCATGGTGGCTCATCAGATCGGGGCCAATGAATTGCGCCCTGCCTTTGAAGGCGAGACGCTCAACCCCCTGTGTAGAGCGCGACTCGTCGCGCCCGCGTCAGACGCCTTTCGTAATAATGGGGTCAGAATGTCGGAACACGCCCCGGCCGGCGCCCCAGGCCCTGAACTTTCGCCGGGCCGCGATACCGCCGCCGACCCCCTGAAAGAAATCTCGGACGACCAGCTCCCGGTAGGAGATCATCTCCAAGAGCAAGGCCGCAATGCAAACGCCCCGTCTCGTCTGGTTCTTGCCGTGATCGCATTCACTGTCATTGACGCCGTCGTTGTCGTTATGTACATCGCGATTTGGGCCATCGATTTCAATTTCTTGGTGAAGGCGTTTGAGGGGCGCGGCTGGATCTCCCTCCTGCTCTCCATTATCCCGCTCATTCTGGGCAGCCTACTTCTCCAAAGAAACAAGAAAGCCGGTGCCGATTTGCCGGGAGCGCGTTGGGGGAAAGCGGGGTTGGCGATCGGAGCCCTGACGGGTCTGCTCACCTTGGCGGTTCCCATCGTAGCAACGATCGAACGAATGATGCTTCCCCTTGGCAAGTAGCGGACTTGCCTAGAGACTAGCCCGCATTTCTCACCACCTGATGGTCAAAGCACGCCATAGGCCCGCCATTACCGCGTTGCGCTTGCTCGCATTTTTCACACCGTCACAGCGATTGGGCCAAGGCCCGGTGGCCTTGGCTGGCGGCAACAGTTTGTACGTACCGGCGGGCTTACAGCTTGTAAGGAAACGGGCGCGATGAATCGCGCCCCTACATCCCTGACAGCGGGCACTTGCTTCCATTGATGGAGGTGGGCATCGAGAATGGCGACACTGGGCGCGACATGTCGCGCCCGTACAAAACGACCGCGCGTGACAGGCCCATCAGGCATACGTGAGCGGCCCGTAGCCCAGCCTGCGTAGCGCCCGTTCCGCCGCCTGGACACCCCGGTATTGAGCCTCTTCGAAGATCGAGATGCCGCTTAGGTCGGAGTTGGCGAACAGGATATTGCCGGCGAAATCAGCCATGCTCCGACGCTCGGTGGAAGTCAAAAAGCCCACTGCCGGCCTGATCATCGCATGGCCCAGGCGCAGGATGTCGACTCGGGATACGCAGCGCCGGATGTCGGGATGCGCTGTTTCGAGATCGCCGAGTATCTCTTCTTTCCAAAAATTCCAATCCCGTTCCAGAAGGGCCGCGCGATTGGCCTGAGGCGAGCCATCCGTCAGCGCCCGATAATACGTCCAGACGACAGGTTCCCTCGCACCCGTCGCCAGAGGGTGATTCGCCACGACGTAGCCGAGTCCGGGGGAGTCGTAGATGATGTTCTCCCAAGCCGGGCCGAGGTTGCCTTCCCGCGGCAGCTCGTCGAGAACGAGATTTGCGGTGAGCCACGGGGAGTAGGCGAAGCGCTGTGCCGGGGCCAGTTCGGTCTGCCGATGCGGCATCAAGTAAGGGGCCAAGAAAGTCGGGGCGGAGAAAACAACGCACTCCGCGAGGTATTCCTTGTTTCCCGTGAGCACGCGGAGCCGACGCCCGTCCGGCTCGATGCGGTGGACCGCCGAGAACGCACGCACGTATTTGCCGAGCTTGCCGAGAAGTTGCTTGACAACCCAGCCGTTGCCTTGCGGCCAAGTCAGCGGGCCCGGTTCATCCTCGGGCCGCGCCGCAAAGTAGTGAATACCCGCCCAGGCTGACGCGTCCCCGTAGGAGGCGCCATAGTCGTCCCGGCAGCCGTAGTCCACATACCAGCGCAAGTAAGGCGAGAAAAAGCCTTCCTGGATCATCCAGGTTTTCATGGAGATCCGATCCAGAGCCGCCGTTCGGGCGGGGGATCGAATCGGTATAGCGAACTCGTCTCCCGCGCGGAAGTAGTCCATGCGGTCCCAGAAGCGCCTGAACTGATCGCGATCAACCCGGCGGGCGTCGTCGGACGCTTCGATCTCGGGTTGCCAGTGTCCGTCGACGAACAGGCGTTGCTGGGGTTCGGGGCAAAAATGGCGCTTGTCCCATTTCCCATCTCGCAAGACGCCCAGCTCCTCGAAAAGCTCATGCACCAGGGGAATTTTCTTGTCAGGGACCGGGATATAGTGGGCGCCCCAGGGGAAGACTCCCGCCTCGCTTTCGCCCCAGCGCGAATTTCCTCCGGCCTGCTCTTCGAGTTCGAGGAGGACGAATTCCCGGAACCCGAGCTTTTCGAGCCTCCAGGCGGCCGAGAGGCCGGCGATGCCGCCGCCAACAACAACGATCGGGACCTGAATCGTTTCTTTGGGTTTGGCGAAAGAGGCCCCGTCGCGAATCCTGTGGCCAACGACATGCGAGCGATCGACGAACGACCCCTGGACTTGGCGATCCCTCTTGACGAGAAAGCACGCACCCGAAGCGACCAGCACGCCGCTTCCCGCGAGCGCGGATTTGAGGAGTTTCCTACGAGAGGGTTTTTGGTTGGAGGACATCGACTACGCCATGGCTAACGACGAGACCGCTTTAGGGATTTCCCCAGTATTGCCACCGATGCGTGGGTTTCGCCCGCTATGCGGCATCCGCGAGTTTCCTATCCTATACAAAGGTCCGAGAATCCGGAAAGCGCGCCGCTCGTTCTCGATTGAACAAAAATGCCCGCCGACAAAGACAATCCTCCCGCTCACGACGATTCGACCATTCGTCCGCATGTCGCCACCACCCTGCTGGCGCTGTCGATGTTTTTCACGGGCGCGGCGGGGTTCATGTTCGAGTGCCTGCTGAGCACGGTCGCGACCTACACCCTGGGAAACAGCATCGAGCAGTTCTCGGTGACGATCTCGGTGATGATGCTCATGATGGGCGTTGCCGGTTTCCTGCAGCGCCGCATCAGCGACGAGCGGCTGATCGAGAAATTCCTGCTCGTCGAAACCTCTTTAGCGCTCCTGGGCGGTTACGCTCCCATCGCAGTGTACGCCGCCTATGGGCTGATGAGCGAGCATTTCGCGCTCGTGCAGTATTTTTTTGTCGTATCGATCGGCTTCCTGATCGGGCTGGAGATCCCCCTGGTGCTGCGCATCAACCGCCGCTACGTGCCGGCGCTGAAGTCGAATATTGCCGCCATCTTGAGCCCCGACTATATCGGCAGCTTTCTGGGCGCGCTCGTCTGGGTCTACTTCCTACTCAAATACTATCCGCTCACCGAAATCAGCTTCCTTGTCGGCGGGCTGAACTTCGCGGTCGCCGCGGTCACGTTCCTCTATTTCATGCGACATCGATTCGTCGCGCAACCCGCGGCGTCGCTGGCGCTCATCGCCGTTACCGCCGGGGCGCTCGGCTACGGATACACCCAAAACCGCCTCTGGAACATGAATCTGGAGCAACATTTCTACGATGCCCCGATCGTTTTCTCGAAAACGTCGAAGTATCAGCATCTTGTTCTTACGGGCAGCGTCAATCCGACCGACTACCGCCTCTACATCAACGGCAACTTGCAGTTGTCGAGCCTCGACGAGCACATCTATCACGAACAGCTCGTCCACCCGGTGATGCAATTGGCAAGGAGCCGCGACCGGGTGCTGATCCTGGGCGGTGGTGACGGACTGGCCTTGCGGGAGGTATTGAAATATCCCGATGTGGAGCAAGTCACCCTCGTTGACATCGACCCCGAGATGATTGGGATCGCGAGGGACAACGAAATCCTGAACGAGCTTAATCAAGCATCTCTTCGCGACGCCCGGGTTCATGCGACAGTCTCCGCGGCCGTAGTTGAAGGAGGGGGCGGCAAGCCCGTCTATTACTGGAGCGAGCAAAGGGGTCCCGACGGCGGCCTCGTCGCCGAAGAGGTCGCGCGCGTCGAGGTATTCACGATCGATGCCGACAAGTTCATCGGGGAAATCGATGGCCTGTGGGATGTGATCATTGTCGATTTTCCCGACCCGAACACGGTCGAGCTGGTAAAACTCTACAGCAGGGAATTCTACTTCAAGCTTAAGAAAGTACTGGCGGAGGACGGCATGATCGCGATGCAGTCGACGTCGCCCTATCACGCCAAGGAGTCGTTCCTGTGCATCCTCCGAACGGTGGGGAGCGCGGGCTTCAGCACCCTTCCCTACCACGACAACGTGCCCTCGTTCGGCGATTGGGGCTGGGTGCTGGCTTGGAAATCCGCCGAGCCGGTGTCCGGCGTCAGAGATAGGATTGCCCGGATGGACGCTTTTCCAATCGACGCGAGCCGCCTGCGCTATCTCACGCCGGAAGTTTTCAAGAGTTCGCTGGCCTTCGGGAAGACGATGCTCGAGACCAAGCGACTAGAGATCAATCGGCTCATGCATCCTGTGCTGCTGCAAATGTATCTGGACGAGAGCTGGGAGTATTGATGGCAACCGCCGCTGAAAAAAGCTGCTAGCCCGCATTTCTCACCACCTGACGGTCGAAGCACGCAATAGGCCCGCCATTACTTCGTTGCGCTTGCTCGCCGTGCTCAACGTACTGTTCAAGTACGCCTGCGCGCGTCGAGCGGCCCGCGCCTTGTACTGACGGGCCTCTCACGCACTTCGTCTCGCCACGTGGTGAGAAAAGCGGGCTAGAACCTGCTCCATCCGACCGATAAGTTGTTCGTAGCCGACCTCCACGATAAACGGCGCCCTCTTCCTGGTAGTCAGCAAAGTTGGGGGCCTAGGGTGGACAGGAACTGAGGGCGCGCAGCCCCCAAGGAAGCACGTGATACCAATCGATTCGGGCAAAGTGGCTAGAGACGTGCGATGCGACGGTCCTGAGCGCCGCAAGATGGACCGCCGTTGCGGACAGATGCTGCCCATGGTTTCCGTGCTGCTCGTTGTCTTGATAGCGATGAGCGGGTTGGTTCTGGATGGCGGCCGCATGTACTTCGAGAAGAGACGGATGCAGAACGCCGCCGACGCGGGCGCGTTGGCGGGCGCTCACGAGTTGTACCGCGGAAATACCGATCTGGGGGTCGATGTGCGCCCCGCCGCTGTCAACGATACGGGCCTCAACGGGTACACCGACGGCGACTCGTCCATCACCGTAAATCTTGCGAACGGTCCCACGGGGCTGCCGAACCGCGCGGTGGAGGTGACCATCGCCCGTACGGTCCCAACGACTCTGATACAAGTACTGAACGCCGGTCCGGTGACCGTGCGGGCCCGAGGGACGGCGGGTCTGGCGCCCTATATTGACGCCTGCATTCTGGCGCTGCACCCGACGGCCGCGGGCGCACTCAAGTTTCATGGGAGCGCTGTCGTCGATGCGGAGTGTGGACTGGTGTCGAACTCACAGGCCGGTAATGGCCTCGAGCGAAACGGGGGAGCCGTGGTCAGCTCGACCTACAGCGGCGTGACGGGCAATTACTCCAACAACGGAGGGAGCGGCTCCATCAGCTCGGCGCCCCAGGAGCAAGCGCCGCCCATGCTGGACCCGCTCGCCTTCCTCGAACCTCCCGATTACACCGGCTGGCCCATGGCGTCATACAACGCAGCCACTAGCGAGTACGTGTGTCCGGGCGGACAGTGCGTCTTCAACAAGAAGCTCACGGTGGCGGGCGCGCCCGGCACGAAAACCTTTCAGCCGGGGATCTATGTCTTAGAACAGGGCATGAGCATCGCGAGCAATGTCACCGTCGAAGGGTTCGGGGTTACTTTTTACAACGCCAGCACCAAGTTCGGTATCAGCATTGGAGGCTCGTCCACGGTGACCTTCGAGGCGCCGACAAGCGGCCCCTACAAGGGGATTCTGTTTTATGGCAATCCGGACTCCGGCAACTTCAATAACATGCTGGGCGTGGGAGGTTCCGCCTTCAATTTTCGAGGAGCCATCTATTTTCCCTCGCAAAGCGTGATGATCGAGGGATCCACGACCGGGGCCACGCCGTTTGGGATGGTCATCGCTCAAACGGTCGATATCGGCGGCGACGCTAACCTATCCATGAGCGGTGCAATTGCCACCGATGTCCCGGCGATTACGAAGGTGACGCTGCTGAACTAGGCGGTGCCGAAGTGCGAGACGCGCCGATGAATGGCGTCGAATACCACGAGGTTGATGATGCATAACGCCGCCCCAACAGACCGCCGGAAATACTCCGCCCGGGGCAGCGCCGCCGTGGAGTTCGGTGTGGCGGTTCCGCTACTGTTTCTCATCGCCTTCGGAGCCACCGATTTCGCCCGCCTCTTCTACTCGGGCCTAATCGTCCAGGACGCAGCGGCTACGGGCGCTTTTTTTGGAGCGCAAAGGACCGTGACCTCCGTGATGTCTTCCGGTATGGAAGAAGTGGCCGGCGACGACACGGACAGCATCGATCACGCAGGCCCAATCTCTTCGACGGCGGACCACTACTGTGACTGTCCCAGCAATCCCGCCGACGGGCCTACTGATTCGGCGGCGGTGAACTGCCTGGATCAAAACGCATGCCCGGCCTATGGATTTCCACGGCTCTTCGTTCGCACTCGGGTGGAGCAGAGTTTCGCTCCGTTCGTGCCGGCCCCCGGCATTCCCGCTACCGTCAATATCAACCGTCTGGCTTACTACCGCGTGCAATAGGCCTAAACAAATGAAAATCTCTTTCCCCCTAAGAGGTTCGGCGGCCGGTAGAACCGCGCCCGGTTTCTCAAGACTTATCGCGGCCCATCGGTGTTCGCGGCGGCGAGCAGCGACTGAGAGCGGCAGCACCCTCGTCGAGTTCTCCCTTGTGTTCTTACTGTTTGTCGTCCTGGTGGTGGCGACGATGGAACTCGGGCGAGGAGTGTGGCTCTACGTCACCGTCGCACACGCCGCGCGGCAAGGCGTGCGCTACGCTCAGGTTCAGGGAGACGCTGCCACGATAGACGGGATCACAGGTTTCGTCGAGTCGGCGTCGATTGGTCTCGATGCCGAGAAGCTTACCGTTAACCCCACATGGACGTCTGAAGACCGCGAGCGAGGAAGCATCGTTCAACTGGACGTCTCCTACCCCTTCGATCTGGTTGCCCCGGGGCTGCTTGGCCTGCCCTCTTCTGTTCAGGTAAGCAGTCGGGCGCGAAAGATCATCGCGCAGTAGACGGTAATAGCAGAAGCGTCGGCTGACCCGGGCCGTCCTAGCCCGCATTTCTCACCACCTGACGGTCGAAGTGCGCCATAGGCCCGCCATTACTGCGTTGCGCTTGCTCGCCGTGCTCAACGTAGGGTTCAAGTACGCTCGCAGTATTCAAGAAATGCGGCGCCGAGCGGCGCGCGCCTTGTACTGACGGGCCTCTCACGCACTTCGCCTCGCCACCTGTTGAAAGATCACAGCTAGCCGTCCCTCGTAGACTTATTGAATCTCGCATAATATCGAGTTAGTCAAGGCCAAGAGAAGACTGCTTCCAGAAGGCCGTAATCAAGCGCGGTTTGCGGCGCATGCGACGCAGGGATTTGCGGGCACGCTCGTCCAGCTCCCAGTAGTCCTTCGGACAGACGTTCGGCAACTCGTGCTGCTTCCAGTAAGCCCAAATGTATTCCACCGGGTTCAGCTCCGGTGCATAGGGCGGCAAGCACTCCGTGGCGATGTGGCCTTCGGAGAGCTCGATGAACTCCCGCACCAGGCGGCTGCGGTGCGCCGGCAGGCGGTCCCAGACGATCAGCAGCGGGCCGTCGATGTGGCGGACCAAAGCCTTCAGGAAGTCGATGACCTCCAGCTCGCCGATGGCGCCGGGATAGAGCCGGAAGTAGAAGTTGCGCAAGGTCAGCCCGGCGGAAACGGAAAGTTTCTGCCAGTTGAAGTTGAACTCCAGCACGGGTGTCTCGCCGCGGGGCGCCCAGGTGCGGCAACGATGGGGCTTCTGACTCAGTCCGCTTTCGTCGATGAAGACGATCGTGCGGCCTTGTTTTTGGGCTTTTTTTTAGTGGCCGGCCAAGTCTTGCGCCGCCAGTTGCGGATGGCTTCTTCGTTGCGCTCGCGGGCCTTGCCGACAGGCCGTTGCGGGCTCCAGTGGAGCGCCCGCAGGATCTTCCAAACATGACCTTCGTGATAGCGCACGCCGAACTCGTCGGCGATCAGACGAGCGACTCGCGGACAAGTCCACAGCGGCGTCGAGAAGCCCTGCGCTTCGGGGCCCCGCAGCAGCATTGCCTCCAGACGTTCCCGTTGCGTGGCGTCTAACAGCGGCTTGCGGCCGGCGCGCCCGGCCCGGCGGAGTCCGGCGGCACCGTGCGCGCCATGCTCGCTAACCCAACGGCTCACGCTTTGCTGCGCCGCCTTCACGCGCCGTGCTGCCTCGGACTGACTCAAACCTTCGTCGACGACCAGCCGCACGGCCTCCAGCCGTCGCTTTTCCAGAGCATCAAAATCGCGCCTTACGCCTCTTGGGTTCCCCATGTCTATTAAGACGAGCAGAACCCCCAAAAGGTTACTCTATATTATGCGGGAGTCAACAGGTCGGGCAAAACACGGGGACGATAAGCTGTGAAGAAATCGGAGGTAGCAGGTACAACCTGAGAATCCTGAGAATACTCGGCGCGGTCTACGCACACGGCTCAATCGTAGCGGACGAGTTGAATCTTGAGATCATTCGCATCGAACAGATGGGCTAATCTGCAACTGCTGGAATGGATTTTCTTGAATAGGAAAGCTCCTTGAGGGACGTCGGCGGGTTCGTCCCCCACGGTCAGGCCCGACGATTCTAGCCTTTCAAATTCCAAATCAACATCTTCCGCTTCAAAGGCTATGTGGTCGAGTTCGCCCGATTTACCGTTCGGCTTGGCAAGCAGTTCCATCCTATGGCCGGTGTTTGGCTCCTCGACAAAGGCAACCTCGGTGATTTCCCCGACGCCTGCATGGCGAAGGACGAGCTTGAGACCGAGTAGCTCGCAAAAAGTGTGGATCGCGCTGTCCATGTCCCTGACAACGATTGCATGATGATGTAAACGCATCTGTTTTGTTGTTCAGTCAGCCAACGGTTCATCTCTCTAGTGAGTTCCGCGAGATATCGCGACAGGCTCGGGTTTCGGCGGAACCCCGCGCGTTGACAGCGCGGGTCAAAAATCGCGTTCGTCTGTACTGGCGACACGTCGCGTCCCTTGGGGAATCGCGAGTTTCCGACCGGCATAGGCCACTACGTTTCGGGTACATCAGTAACTCTTGTAGAATGCGGCGGGGACCTGTCTGATTCAACTTACGACCGAAGATTATGAGTCCCGTGAAGGCGTCCACCGGGGGTTCGCACCTTGTCGCGCCTGTTCGCGTCGTGTCAATTTCGCAGGGAAGTCTACTCCGCCTATCATCGCAGATTCGCCTTAGTTCGGCGACATCCCCGGTTACAGAGTGATCCCGGGGGGGGAGTATGCGTCGGTGTGGTGACGTTTAATAACCCGAAGCAACACGGAGCAGGCCGTTCGCCCCAGGCAAGGCCGCCAATCGGACGTTTCTCAGCAAGAACTTCCCGCTTATCAGGTGATCGAGCCGCTCGCTGCGGTTGCGCAGGACCGCCAGCCGCAAGACATCTTCGCCGGGACCGGGGGTGAAGAAGAGCCGCACCTTGTTCCAGGGGGTTGTCCGTCTTATCGCGGGCGAAGCTGTGAGGAATCTTCGATGCGAGCTGACGGCGAGCCGCACTCCTTCGCTACCGGTGATCTCCTCGCTGCCGATTTCGGCCTCGAGCAGATAAAACTCGAGCGGCAGGACGGTGAAATCACGCGTGAGATGGCAATAGTAGAGGTTCCGCGGCTGTTCAAAAGCGACTTGGAGAAAGAGCATGCCCGCAACGTCTATTCCGCGATAAACGCTGACGCCTTCGGCGGGCCGCGCAACCCAGTCGAGACCGAAACCATCTTGCCCGAAGGTCTCTAGAAAGCGCGGATGGTCAACGGGACCCGAAGTGTTCGCGGAGATAGGGAAAACCGTCGGACAGCGCTCTTCGGGAGACTTGCCGAGAGATTCCCACAGCGTTTTGATCTCCCGACCGCGGCTGGCGTCGAAAAGCTTGTCGAAAAGCGATCGCAGCACTACACGTGGAAGAGAGAAATCCCCCCTCGCCGATAGGGCCCGATACGCCGGTACAATCTCGCTCCACGAACCCCGGTCTGCGAGCAGCCGCAAGCACTCGGCTGTCGCCTTGCCGTTTGCCGGCACAACCTGTTGGACAAGCTCTTGCGCGGTCATGCCGGCGCTCAGGGCGGAGTGAAAGATAGAGCGCTGCAGTTGGGGCAGTCCGGCCGCAAGGATCGCCAAGCGTTCGGCGGCTCGTTTGGCCCTCCCGTCGCGAAGGTAGAGGTCAGCCAGCGCCCATTCGACGCGAAGGGTGTAAGGCTCGAGTCGGCCGGCCAACTCCGCCGATTCGACGGCTCCGTCCGGATCCCCCTTGAGGGCCTTCACCTCGGCGGTCTTGAGCCAGATCAGCGCGGCCCTTGGGTTTGCCCGCAAAGCCTGGGCAAAGAGGTCTTGGGCGTCGTCAAGCCGGTCCGCGATGAGGGCGTGTTGGCCCCTGGCGTAGAGTGACTCGGCGTTCCAGGCATTCGCGGGTTCCGAGATGGAGAACAGTCCGAGACCGAGGAAGGCTAAGGCGCCCAAAGCTCCGGCCCAGCCTGGAACGCCCCGGCGAAGTTTCCCTGGTGCGGCTAGCTGTGATCTTTCAACAGGTTGTTCATTCGGTCCCGGACCAGGGAAGCTGGAGTTGTCGAATAACCACGACCCTGGAGAGACCGCATGAACATCCATCAGAATGCCCGATTGACGCCCAAAGGCCGAGCCCTTTTGGTTCGATGCATCCTCGCTGGAGAGACGCCTCGGGCCGCCGCGGCGGCCCGAGATGTCTCAGAACGCACCGCCCGCCGTTGGCTGGCCCGCTACCGCGGCGAAGGCGAAGCCGGTCTCTACGATCGCTCTTCGCGTCCCCGGCATAGCCCGCGCCGCACCCCGCAAGCCGTCGTTGACCGCGTCCTCGCCCTGCGCCGACAACGTTGGACGGGCCGCCGCATCGCCCAAACCCTGCGGCTATCCCCGGCCACCGTCAGCCGCCTCCTCGGTCGCGCCGGACTCAACCGTCTCCGCGATCTCGAACCCGCTCCCCCCGTTCGCCGCTACGAACATCACCGTCCCGGCGATCTACTGCATCTCGACATCAAAAAGCTCGGCCGCTTCCAGCACGCCGGTCACCGCGTTACCGGCGATAAGACCCGACGCTCCCGCGCCGCCGGCTGGGAGTTCGTCCACGTCGCCGTCGACGACCATTCCCGCATCGCCTTCTCCCAGATCCTGCCCGATGAGCGCAGCCTTTCCGCTGCCCAGTTCCTTCTCCTCGCCCACGCCTACTATGGCTCGCTTGGCATCCGCATCCGACGCCTGCTCACCGACAATGGCTCCTGTTACCGCTCCCGCCACTTCCGTCGTACTTGCCGCCGCCTCGGCATCCGCCACCGCTTCACCCGCCCCTACACCCCTCGCACCAACGGCAAGGCCGAGCGCTTCATCCAAACCGCCCTCCGCGAATGGGCCTATGCCCGCTCCTACTGCTCCTCCCTCCAACGCGCCAACCATCTGCTCCCCTGGCTCCACGACTACAATTGGCATCGCCCCCACGCCAGCCTCGGCTATAATCCCCCTATCAGCCGACTCCCTCCTCCCCGGAACAACCTGTTGAGGCTCCACAGCTAGCCCACAGGCGAAACCGAGCAGCACGGCGAACCAGCTTGCCAAGGCGGGCATTTGGAGGGGAAAGCCGACAAAAGCGTGGAGTAGGAGTCCCGCGGAGCCCAAAATACACGCCGCCAGCAACGCTCGCCGACGAGGGTGTTCCACTCGCCGCAACGAGAGGCAGGCCGAAACGAAGACCACGCCGATAACGCCTGCCAGGAACAAGGCCGCGGGCAGTCCCAACTCGACCAGCCACTCGATGTAGTCGCAGTGGGCGTGGTCGACGGTCTTGCGCGGAAAGTACATCTCCGAGCGCCGGAACGCAAATGAGAAAGTCCCTAGACCCGACCCCGTCCACAAGTTGTCTTGCGCCGCGTTCAAGCTGTCCCGCCAGATGGCCGCGGCGCCGGACGACGCCGGCAACCATGCGGGTCCACGATGCCAGGCGGGCACGGCAAACGAAGCCAGGGCCAACAACACCGTGACGGCAATCCCCATGCGAGAGAAGGAGAAGACGACGCCGACAAGATAGGCTACCGCCGCGCCGGCCCCGATGAGCGCAAAGACCACGGCCGGGGACCAGGCCGGCCGTCCCCTGCTCAACCTGAAACCCGAAACGAACCAGAGGCCGACAACGAGGCCGAAGCAACTCGCCAGCAGCGCCGAGAAATGGTTGCGGTTGACGAAGGTTCCGTGAGCGGCAGACGTTACGGCGTCCGCGAAAAGCTGCCCCCGTAGGTACTGATGCAGCCCTAGACCAGCCTCGGCCAGCGAGATCACGAGAATCGGGGCCAGGGCAACCCAAACAGAGCGCTCGGCGCGGCGAGCCAGGGCACGCGCGATGACAAACAGGGCGCAACAACCGGCCACAACCGTCGCCGCTTGGAGAGTAGCGAAGGGATAGACGCTGATCGCCTCGAAGGGCTCCAATCCCAATTCCCGGAGCTGCTCCGCTGCTCTGAGGCGGAGGGGAGAGGCAAGCCCCCAGGAGGCGAGGTCAACGGGAAGAAGCTGCAACACCGGAAGCGACGCCACCGCGGCGGCCGCCCACGGTATGGCGACCGGGAGACCCAGGCGGCCGCCCAACAGGCAGGCGAGAGCGGTCAGCCCGAGCACCCATCCGAAGGCCAGAACCTGGTCGCCGGGCGAGACCCCGCCGCGCCGCCAGACGAGGAAGCAAAGCGGCGCGGCTATGGTCAGCAGCGCAACCGCATCCGGGACGTGAGGTATCCATTTACCGGGCCGATCGGGTCGGCCGGCGCGGTCCGAGGCCCGCAGTCTCTCTTTTTTGCGCCGCAAAGTAGCCAGACGCACGACTAGCTATCGTCGCTGGTTTGCCAGGGCTGTGGAGAAGGATCGATGCCGCGTGGCCGCAGCACCCGAAGCGTGGGCTCGCAGGCGAACGGGTCTGTGAAAAACCCCCGGGACAGCCCGCCGCGGCTCCCGTAAGTCATTGATAAAACGTCTCGCCCGCGTACGGCGCTTAGCCCGCTTTTCTCGCCACGTGGTGAGACGAAGTGCGTGAGAGGCCCGTCAGTACAAGGCGCGCGACGCTCGGCGCCGCATTTCTTGAATGATGCGGGCGTACTTGAACAGCACGTTGAGCACGGTGAGCAAGCGCAACGCAGTAATGGCGGGCCTATTGCGTGCTTCGACCGTCAGGTGGTGAGAAAAGCGGGCTAGGGCAGTCCCCGGTTTTTTCGAGGGTGGGCCCGCAGGCTAACGCCGGCGGCTCTGTTTGGTGCAAAGCCGCCTTATCCCCTCAGAAGACCATTCTCTCCGACAGCGACTCGTAGGCGAGATAGAAGGAAAGGGCGACCACGGCGAGCGCCGTGCCCGCAGCCACCTTCCAGACCGATTCGATCGGGTCGGAGATCCTCGGCGTGCCTCCGAAATAGGCGATCAAGAAGCCGGCGGCGAGACCGCCGACATGGGCTGCATTATCAAAAGGAAAGAACGGCAGGAAGCCTATCACGAGAATAATGAGCGCCCACCGTAGATACATAGACGACATGATCGAGCCGCCACCGCGGCGCCCGTCGGCGATCATGGCCCCGATCAGGCCGAAGATGCCGGCCGAGGCCCCAATGGACAAATGGGGAGTCCAAAAGGTGCTGGCCAGGAAACCACAAGCGCTCGAGACCAGGTAGATCACCAGGAAGCGCGCCGTGCCGAACAGCTCTTCCACGCGGAAACCCAAGTCGAACATCACCCAGGAATTCATCAGTATGTGAAGAACGCCGCCGTGGAGGAAACCTGCCGTGACCAACCGCCACCATTCTCCATGCAGAATCAGAAATCTGTCCTTGGCGCCGAACAACCGCAGCACGTGGCCGTCTATACCGGTCATCAGACCCGTGGAGTCTCCCTGCTTGAAGGTCATGATCAGCGTCGCGGCGAACAGGGCGAAGTTCACGAGCAAGATAATCAGCGTGGTGAAGTTGCTCTGAGGAATGAGACCTCGTCCCCCGGAAGCGGCCGCTTCCCGCTTCCAGAGTGGTTTTCCGATCTCATTGCCGCAGTAGTCGCAGATCTTGGCCTTGGGATCTATGAAGGCCCTGCAGTGCGGGCACATGCGTGGGGGGGCCATGGTAGGGAGAAGCAGCCGTGCCGGGTTGAATCAAGAAGTCCGGAAGAACGCCACCGGTCCACAAAGAATTCCCCCGGCACCTCGTCGAAACTTCACTCGGGCCGTACCATCATTGTAGAAGGCCGACGCCCGGTCGCGTTTGGGCTGGTGGCCTCGGCGTCACATTTCAAATGGCCGCGGCGGAAATCCGCTTGCTGATCGGCCCAGCGGGCAGGCCGGCGTGCAGTTACGACATGTCGCCAGGAATGGCGACACGGCACTACGCCGAACATTCGCTACCAAATGTAGTCTTTGGCGACAGCGCGCGTGTCATGACTATCGAGCAGGTGCATGACGCGGATCTTCTTCAAGGCGATGGGAGAGAGCCGGGCGAGGGGAATGTAGATGATCTTTCGGCCTAAGCGTCCGGCGATGGTACGGAAAATCGATCGCGGCGGGCGGCCGGCGACGTAAACGACGAGGCGTTCGAGCGAATAATCGAGCGCGGCCATTAGGAGCCGTTCCGGCTTGGTCTCGGCGAAGGAGTAGTCGATGTCTGTCCAGACATCCATCAGGCGCTGGGAGGGCAGGGTAAGCAACAAGCCGCCATATTCGGCGCGCCCAATGCCGGGACCAACCGTATTTTCGTAGGGATTGGTGGCGTAGAAGGCCATGTCCGACTCGTTCTGGTGCTCGCCCAACCAGGTCAGGCAATAGGGGTAGCGGTTGTCGCGGTCTTCGTCGAAGATGAGGACCACGGCGCCCACCTCGCCCGAGACGCGCTGCAGGGAGCGGACGTAGATCTTCTTCTCGTGCCAGTTGCGCAGGGTTTCCCGCAGGTCAATGCCATCCAGCAAAGACGTCGTGAACGGCTCGCTGTGGGAGTGCTCCGCCGAGAGAACGCCTTTGCCCTTCTTTTTGAGGAACAGGCCGTAGTTCTCGATCACCAGATCTTCGGGCGGGTAAGAACAAATAGAGCTGCCCTTCCAGTGCATCTGCCACTCGCCGGGAAAGCGCTCTTTCTTGCGCCCTTTCAGGCCGACGGGACGCCGCCGCATCTTCTTTCTAGGAAGCCTGCGGCGTATATGGATGCGACGCGTGTTGAGCCACAATTGGTCGCCGGAAACTTTCACCGTGGCCAGGTCGGTCTCGAGCTTCTGTTCGGGGTAGGAGCCTCCCATTTCCCACATTTCCCACCCAAAGTTGTCGTCCACGACCGAGCGAGCCGCTGCGGTCAGATCAAACAACCCGCCAACGAGCTGCCGCTGGATGAGCGCCAGGTTGCGGCTGTAGCGGGACCAGAGGCGCCGCTGCCAGTGGGTGATTCGCTCGCCGGTATTGCTTTCGTATTGGCGTTCGGTTTCGGCGAAGAGCTGAAAGTGCAAGCGCTGGCGTTCCAGCGGATTTCGAGCCGCGCGCCGGATGGCCGCCAGGCTGGGACTTTCCGGCTGACCGCCGATCACCGAAAACCCCCGCACCTGCTTCGTCGCGGGGGCGGGCGGCGGAGGCGGCGCTTCGCCATTCCGCCGGGCTTCATACACGGCTTGCAGAAACGGGAAGTCCGTCAGCACTTCCGGCAGACTTTCCGGGTGCAAGTTGAGCACTTGAATACCCCGGCGGCTGACCTTGCGCAAGGGCTGAACCTGCGGCTGTTCCATGGCATCGAGCAAGGGGTCGAGCAGGTTCAAGGAGACCACGACCCAGACGGAGGCGCCGGGATCAATGGTCTGGAGCTTCGAGGCCAATCCTTGGGCGTGGACAGTCCAATCGCCTACCCGGGTGCGACGGCAAGCGCGGTAGGAATCGACGTAGCGTGCCGGTCCCAGACGCGTGACCGCGTAGGGATCGGGATAGATTTCCGCCACATGGGGCCGCACGGCGATGTCGGGGTCGAGAAAAGCGGTCCGCGCCCCGATTTCGCGAGCCGTTCGTAAGGCTTCAACAAAGGGGTCGGTGACCTCGACGGGCAGGTAGACGGCGCGGTCCTTCTTTTTCTCCTCCTGGTAGATGATGACGGAAAGCTCCGGCAACCGGTCCACGGCTCGCTGGAAGGCCGTCTCCAGAGTTACGGGAAGCTCCACCGCCACGACCTCTGGTTTTTCATCAAGCAATCCTCGGCGCAGGCGTTCGGCGAACTCCATGCTGCCGGGCACGACGGGGACATAGCGGATATTCCCGCGGCGCACGGAGGCTGAGTCAGCCCCGGGAGACATAGCGGAGCGCCTCGCGGCCCAAGGTTTGGACGATGGCGGTTTCGAGAGCTTGGGTCTTGTCGCGTCCGTTGCTATTCGCTCTCAGCTTCATCCCAAAGCGCCCGATGTTGATGCCGTCGCGCGCGGTGTAGCGTTCGTCGGCGGCGTGGGAGGCCTGCAGGAAGTCGGTAACGTAGTCGAGCACTTCGTCGTCGGCGAAAGGCAAGTTTTCCTTGAGAATTTGGCGCTCTTCGTCGCGCTCGGGGAAATCAATGACGATTTGCGGCTGCAGGCGGGAGTGGATGTATTCGGGCAACTCGAACGTGGAGGCGTCGTCGTTCATGGTGGCGACCATGCGGAAGTCGGGGCCGGCGTGAATCTTGACCCCGGCGACAATGGACTCGACGTAGCGCCGGTCGTCGAGCAGAGGAGCCAGCGAGGCCCAGCTTTTTTCGCTCATCCGGTTGCCCTCGTCGAGGATCGACACCCCGCCGCGGAGCATCGCCGTCACCAGCGGGGAGGCGACATAGCGCAGGTGGCCTTCGCCCTCAATGACGGGCGTAATCAGCAGATCCTCGGGACGGGTGTCGAGCGTTGCTTGGGTGATGTAGACTTCCCGGCCCAGGCTCTTGGCCGCGGCATACGCCAGCGTGGTTTTGCCGACCCCCGGTTTGCCCAACAGGCGGGGCGTCATCGGCACGTCGTGTTCGTGAATCGTCAACCAGGCCGCATGCAACTGGTGCATCAGCTCGGTTTGCCCGACCCAGCGAACGGAGATTTCGTCGGGATGGGCGAGGTGGAGATTCACGCCTTCCACGACCGCGGTTCGATCGGCGTCGGCAAATGGCGCCTTCATATCTCCATTCTATCGCGCGGAGTGGAGTTGCCCCGTCGTTGACCCGTGGAAGAACCCCCTGCGATGCGGGACATCCAGCTAAAGCATTCCCGACGCGGGCCGATCTTCCCCAATAGGCGGACTAGGTTCGGCCCGTGCGCTGTAGCCTTGACTGTCCGCCGCACGCCGCCCCCCCGGCAACGGTCGAACGGCTGTCTCTGAAACGTCACCACCGAGCTTGACTCCATGAACAAGAGCCACATACCGAAGCCACTGGTGTGGGCGGTCGTGGTGATCTGCGTCCTACCGACGCTTTTTACGTTGACGGGCGTCGATCTCGGGACCGCGGGGGAGCCTTTAGATCCGGGGAGTGTTTCCACGCTTTCCGCCGAGCAACTCAGTGACCGGGTCTTTCAATCCGTCTCCGGGGCCTTGACCCACACCCTGCTCGAGTGGAGCGCCTTTTCGGCGGCGATTTTCACCGTAGCGCTGGCCTTTATTCATTTCCGGATCACGGACGACGTGACCACGCCGGTCCTCGGCTCAGCTCTGTTCTGCGCCGGTTTGATGGACGCCTTTCACGCCTTGGCCGCCGACCGGCTGATCGAGGCCGCGGCCGACAATCGCGAATTCATCCCCTTTACTTGGGCTTTGTCGCGCGTCTTCAACGCCCTGGTCCTAACGATCGGCGTCACTGTCTGCATGTTCCGTCGGCCGACCTCCCGCGGGGGGAGTCTCGGTTTCGTGTTGGGGATCAGCTCGTCGTTGGGCATCCTTTCCTACGTCGTGATTCACTTCTGCGCCGTCAGCACGCGACTGCCCAAGACGATGTTCCCCGATTCGCTGATCACCAGACCCTGGGATGTCGGGCCCCTGCTCGTCTACCTGCTGGCCGCCGCCGTTGTCTTCCGGCCGTTTCACCGGCGGGAGAAGAGTCTTTTCTCCCATGCCTTACTGCTCAGCATCATTCCCCAGGCGACCACCCAGCTGCACATGGTTTTCGGTTCGACGGCCTTGTTTGATCACCATTTCAACATCGCCCACTTTCTGAAAATCATCGCCTACCTCGTGCCGTTCATGGGGCTGGTCCTCGAATACGTCCGCGCCCACCAAGAGCAAGGGCTAGCTCAGCGCGCGGTTCAAGAGTACGCGAATAGCCTGGAGGCGGCCACCGAGCGCAGCGAGCGCCAGGCCGAAGTTCTCGACCGCGGAAATCAAGAGCTGGCCCGCTTGAATGCCGAGCAAAAGAGGGGTGAGGAGGCGCTGAGCGAAGAGCGGAATCTGTTGCGGACCCTGATCGATAACTTACCGGACAATATCTTCTTCAAAGACACCGCGGGCCGGTTTGTTCTTTGCAATCGGGCCCAGGCCGACCTTCTTCGAGCGTCGAGCCCCGATGAATTGGTGGGCAAAACAGACTCCGACTTCTTCTCGAAGGAGTTAGCGGAAAAGTATGCCGCTGACGACCAGAGTGTTATGCGGTCGGGGGAACCACTGATCAATCGGGAAGAGCCGGTCACTGACGAGAACGGTAACGAAAGGTGGCTTCTGACGACTAAGGTCCCCTTCCAGGATACGGCAGGCAAGATTATCGGTCTCGTAGGCAACGCACGCGACATCACCGATCTCAAGCGGGCTCGGGAAGAGCTGGTCCAGTATGTGAATGATTTGGAGTCTGCCAAGGCCATCAGCGAACGCCAGGCCAGAGATCTCGAGCGCAGAGCCCAAGAACAGAAAAGGGCTGAAGAGGCGTTCCGGATCAGAGAAAGGCAGTTCCGCGCCTTGGTTGAGAACTCGCCGGATGCGATGGTCATCGTCGATAGGAAAGGCGCGATAGCACTCGTGAACGCGCAGGCGGAAAAGCTGTTCCGCTACGAGCGCTCCGAGCTGTTGGGGGAGGCGGTCGAAAAACTCCTGCCGGAGCGCCTCCGCGAGGGGCACGTCCCGCAGCGCGACGGCTATCTGGCGGACCCGCACCTTCGACCGATGGGCGTTGGCAGGGATCTCCACGGCCGCCGTAAAGACGGCAGCGAGTTTCCGGTCGAGATCAGTCTCAGCCCGATCGAGGGACCAGGTGAACCGCTGGTGGTTAGTTCTGTTCGTGACGTTACCGATCGCAAGCGGGCTCGGAAAAAACTGGTGCAGTATGTGAATGATTTGGAGTCCGCCAAGGCCATCATGGAGCGCCAGGGGGCGGAGCTTACCGAGTCGAACGCCGAACTCGAGAAGTTCGCCTACGTCGCCTCGCACGACCTGCAAGAACCGTTGCGGATGGTGGCCGGCTACACGCAACTGCTGGCCAAGCGATACCAAGGCAAACTGGACGCCGATGCCGACGAGTTTATCGCCTACGCGGTGGATGGGGCGAACAGAATGCAGCGGCTGATCAACGACTTGCTGGCCTATTCCCGGGTGGGGCGGGGGAACAAGGATCCCGAGGCTACCGACTGTGAAGAGGTCTTTCGACAGGCGCTTCGGAATCTAGGCGCGGCCATCGAGGAAAGCGGCGCCTCGGTCACAAACGACCCGCTTCCGACAGTCATCGCGGATGCGATGCAGTTAGGTCAACTGTTTCAAAACCTTGTGGGCAACTCGATCAAGTACCGCGCCGCCGCCGCGCCACAAGTGAAAGTGTCCGCGCAGGTTCAAGACAACGAATGGGTTTTCTCGGTACGCGACAACGGAATCGGTGTTGAACCGCAGTACCAGCAGCGAATTTTCGAGGTCTTTCAGCGCCTGCACACGAGCGAGGAGCACGCGGGTACCGGCATTGGATTGGCCATCTGCAAGAAGATCGTCGAGCGGCACAACGGGCGTATTTGGGTGGAGTCGGCGCCCGAGCAGGGATCGATTTTCTATTTCACTCTTCCGAAGACCGATGCTCCCAGGGAACAACAACATGGAAACAATGAGACCGATTGAGATACTGCTGGTGGAAGACAACCCCGGCGACGTACGCCTTACCATCGAGGCCCTCAAGGACGGCAAGATATCCAACAACCTGCACGTCGCGCGCGACGGGACGGAGGGCCTACGCTTCCTGCACCGGGAGGGGCCCGATAAGCCGGCGGCGCGTCCTGATCTGATTCTGCTGGACTTGAACTTGCCGAAGAAGAACGGACGGGAAGTGCTGGCGGAGATCAAAGAGGACCCGGACTTGAGGCGGATCCCGGTGGTTGTACTGACGACGTCGCAGGCGGACGACGATATCTTCAAAAGCTACGACCTGCATGCCAACTGCTACATTAATAAGCTGGTCGATTTCGAGCAGTTTATCCGCGTGGTGCGATCGATTGAAGACTTCTGGCTTACGGTCGTCAAGCTGCCGACCAACGGAAGACAGTGAGCGGAGGGCCGGGTCGAGTCCTGCTGATCGAGGACAACCGAGCTCAGGCCCGGCTGATCCGCGAGCAACTCTCCGACGTCAAGACCGGGTCGTTCGAGATGGACCTGGCTGATCGGCTTTCCGAGGGGCTCTCGCAACTGGAAAACGGCGACTTCGCGGGAGTTCTTCTGGACCTCTCGCTCCCGGACAGCCAAGGGCTGGATACGCTGGACGCCGTTCGAGCCAAGGCTCCCGACGTTGCGGTCGTCGTCCTGACGGGTCTGAACGACGAAGCTTTGGGCGCCGAAGCGGTAAGAAAGGGTGCTCAAGACTATCTGGTCAAAGGCGCCGCCGACGGCGAGTTAATAGCGCGGTCACTCTCCTACGCCATCGGCAGGCAGCAACTGGCTACGGAACTGGAAAGCGCCCGGCTCACCCAGTTGGGCCAGCAGGGGAGACTTAACCGACAGTTGGAGGATCGGAACCGGGAGCTGGAGGAGTTCGCCTACGTCGCCAGCCATGACCTGCAAGAGCCGTTGCGGAAGCTGATCACCTTCGGCGGGCTGCTGCGCAGGGATCTGGGGGACAACTTGCCCGAGAGGGCCGGCCGACATCTTGACTTTATCACCGACGCCGCCGGGCGGATGCAAACACTGGTGCATGATCTGCTGGCGCTCTCCCGCGCGGGCAAGTCGGAATCCCGGCGCCAATTGGTTGCCATGGACGCGTGCATCGACAAGGCGCTTGACCCACTTCAGATGGCCCTCGAAAGCAAGGGCGCCGAGATCCACCGCGACCCCCTTCCCGAACTGTGGTGCGATCCGGCCATGGTTACACAGATCTATCAAAATCTTATCGGCAACGCGCTAAAATTCGTCGCCGACAACAGGCCGGCAATTAGGCTGACCGCGGAGCAAGACGGCGCGCGCTGGGTTCTCGGGGTGGCCGACAATGGAATCGGCATCAAGCCGGAATACGGGGGGCAAATCTTTCAGGCCTTCCAGCGGCTGCACGGTCGAGGCGAGTACGAGGGTTCGGGGATCGGCCTGGCGGTCTGCCGCAAGGCGGTCGAGCACCACGGGGGCAAGATTTGGGTGGAGTCCGAGCTCGGCCGGGGAGCGCATTTCAAGTTCACTCTGCCGCAGCGATCGCGCAAGCAATGAGGCCCCGGCGGCGGCTATCGGCGGAGGGGGCTTGTAGCGTTCTCTCACTGCTTCCCCGTACGCCTCGCCCAAGCTGGCATGCAGTTTCTCCTTTTTGCGCCGGAAAGTGGTTAGCGTGATTGCTGGATGGGGAGGTAGGCGGCGCCGTAGAGTCCCGCCTGATTACCCAACCGGACCTTTTCGATGCGCGTGTTCGTCCGACGATACGTGTAGGATCGCTTCTCGACTTCTTCGAACATCGCGGGAGCAAACCGGTCCCACCCGGCCAAGACTCCGCCGCCCAGCAGGTAGAGAGGGAAGTTGAAAGCATTGACGAGGTTGGCTAGAGCACGCCCGAGCGCTTCGCCCATACGCTCGTAGATACGGATGGCCTCGGCGTCGCCGTCTTGCGCGGCGGCTTCGACGAGGCGGGCGCTGATTCTTCCCTGCGATTCCGTGAGCTTGGCGAGTGCGGGGGACGTGCCCGCCGCGATGGCCTCTTCGGCCATACGCGTGATCGCTGTGGCGGAGGCGTGGGCCTCGACGCAGCCGTAGTTGCCGCAGCCGCACAGCGCCCCGTCGTGAGGCTCGACGGTGATATGACCCAACTCGCCTGCCATGCCGTCTTGGCCGTGCAGCACTTTACCGCCGCTGATGACGCCGCCGCCGATGCCAGTCCCCAATGTCAGCAGGACCAGGTCGTTAACGTCGCGGCCGGCGCCGAGCCAGACTTCCCCGAGCGCCGCTGCATTAGCGTCGTTTTCGAGGATGACCGGGCAGTCGAGCTCGCCCTCCAGCTTATCCCGAAGGGGAAAGTTTTCCCAGCCCGGCAGGTTCGGCGAGGTTACGATGACGCCCTCCTCGAGGCGAATCAAACCGGGTACGCCTAGGCCAACGCCCAGCAGCTTGTCGCCGTCGTGGCCGGCCCGCACTTGCCGAATGCCGGCGATGATGTTTGAGGCCACTTTGTCGCGTCCGGCGGCGGCTTCCGTCGAAACTTGGAAGTCTTCGAGGAGGGCGCCGTCGTGCGTGATCGCCGCGGCGCGTAAATTCGTTCCGCCAAGATCAACGCCAATTGCAAAATCAGCCAAGGTCTTTCGCCTCGTTCAAGGGCGCATCATATCACAGGGTTGATCGCCGAGATGACGTGAAGCGCTTCCCCCGATGGGTTGCTTCCAGGTATTAGATCGGCGGTTTGCGGCGGTGCCAATCGGTGCGTTTCTGAAATTCTTCGCCTATCCGGAGCAGCGTGTGCTCTTCGTGGGGGCGCCCGACGAGCTGGATTCCGAGCGGCAAACGGTTGGCTCCGAACCCGCAAGGCAGCGAGAGAGCAGGCAAGCCCGCGAGGTTGCCGGCTGCCGACAGGTCAATATTGCCTCGCTCGCCGTCGGGAAGTTCTAGAGGCCGGCCGACATCCAAGGGTTCATTCAGGCGAGAGGCGGTCTCCGGAGTCGTTGGCGAGACGATGAGGTCAACGTGAGTGAAGAGATCACGAAGTTTTTCTTGGATGATCCGCCGAATCCGCATGGCCCGGAGGTATTCCGACGCTGGGATTGCGAGGCCGGCTCTTAGCCCCGCTTTCTGTCGCTCGTCGGCCAGAGTTTCCAGCCCATCGCCCCGGATCAGGACCTCGAAGGCGCTTGACCCTTCGGCCGAGATGATGACTTCCGCTGTGTCGCCGTAGGGCAACTGGGGTAGAGAAATCGGCTTGAACCGCAGCTTCATCTCCCGGAACACGTCGAGCGCGTCTCGGAAACCGGGGCGGGAAGCCGGGTGTGCCCAATGTCGGAAGTCGACATCCGAGAAGCCGACGCGCAGCGTGTCGAGAGCAGGTTTCGTTTGGCTTCGATAGTTGAACTCGCGCCCCGAGGACGAAGGGTCCCGGGGATCGTTGCCGGCTGTCGCTTCTAACACCAGCGCGCAGTCGACCGCCGATCGGCACATCGGCCCCAGCTTGTCCATCGTCCACGACAGAGGCATGGCGCCGTGGCGGCTCACCAAGCCGTAGGTAGGCCGCAAGCCGGTGATTCCGCAGTAGGAAGCGGGGGTGGTGATGGACCCCCAAGTCTCCGAGCCAATAGCGAAGGGGACCAGACCAGCCGCGACTCCGCTGCCGGGTCCGCTGGAGGAGCCGCCTGACCAGTGAGCGGTATTCCAGGGGTTGATCCCCGGTCCGTCAATCGATGCCGCGGCGTAGCGATAACCCCCTGCCCCGGCCAGCTCAACCATCGCCAACTTAGCGACGAGGATCGCTCTGGCCGCCTCCAACTTCCGAATGAGGGTGGCATCGTAGTTGAATTGCTGGTGGCGATATGGCTCGGCGCCCCACGAGGTGGGGGTGCCTTTTGTGGCGAGAAGGTCCTTCACGCCGCAGGGGACACCTTGCAGGGGGCTTTCGATGCGGCCGGCTCGAAAAAGGGTGTCCGCTTGATCGGCTTGCCGCAGGGCCGGCCCTTCGATCAGGTGCGCCAAGGCACTATACCGGGGGCCGAAGCGACGTAGGCGGTCGAGATAGGCCAGGGTCAGCTCCCGCGACGAGAATTCCTTCTTGGCGAGACCGGACGCTAGATCCGTGATCGATTCGAACAAGGCGGCCTCCCTCAAGGACGGAACATGAAGGCCGGCTCGGTGTCGAAGGGAACTTCGAACCGCGCCAGCGTATTGACGCGGCGGCCCAATCTCGTTAGGGCGGAGGCCAGTTCGGAGTCCGCCGCGCGTTGGCGCTCGGTTGGGGGAGCGGTCTGCTGAGCGGCAGCGGAGCCGGCAGCCGCCGCGGATAGTGTTGCCGTGAACATTCTGCGTGAGATCGTGGGTTTGGCCATTGAGAGCCTCCGGCGGTTTTCGAGTGGGGTGGAAAGATTCCGCGCGCCGCGAGTTGCGCTGCCGTCGGTAAGATACCACAATGGCAACTCGGCTTTATGCTGCGCGCCTACCTACTGGTGTATCCATTCTTGTGTCTCTACGTTCTGTTGGGGACCGTGATCTTCGTCCCGCTCACCTGGATCACGCGGGACATCCGAGCGATCTATTGGGTGGCCAGGACAGGTGTGCGATTGGGATTGCGGCTTTCCGGCGTCAAGGTGAAGCTCGTGAACCGGGAATACGCCTTTGAACATCCCAGTTGCGTCTATGTGAGCAACCATGTCAGCAACCTTGATCCTCCCGCCCTGTTCATGGTTCTGCCCCGCGTGGCCTTCGTGCTCAAGCAGGAGCTGGGACGCATTCCTTTGCTGGGCTATGTGATGGGCTTGGGCGGGTTCATCTACGTGAATCGCAAGGACCGCAATTCCCGACGGATGGCTCAGCGAGAAGCCGTGGCGAGGCTGCGTGAAGGCATCTCTCTGATTATCTTTCCCGAAGGCACGCGGAGTCGGGACGGAGAATTGCTGCCTTTCCGTCCGGGTCCTTTTACGATTGCCATCGAGGCTCAGGCGCCGATCGTTCCGGTGACGGTTCACGGCAGCCGCCGGCTCATGCCCAAGGGCCAATCCACGGTGGCGCCCGGTGAAATCTCGCTTGTGTTTCATCCGCCCGTGCTGACCGAGGGACTCGGCCCCGAGGTGCGGGGGGAGCTGATGAAGCGGATACGTCAGACGATGGAGGAGGCTCTTAGCCCCAATACTCGCTAGCCGCTTTCCGGCGCTACTTTCTGATTCCCTGGGGCTGGAGGGTGGCGCGACTGTTGGTGCGCCTAGAAGCGCCGGTGTTTCGTCCCGCGGTCGCCGCTTTCGGCGACGAACCCATCGCCCTGCCGCGACCCTTGCAGGCCGCAGGGAAGAAGGTCGATGCCGAACTCGACCAACTGGTCTCCGCGGCCTTTCCGCTGCGCAATGCCGCCTGAAACTTGACCCGTTTGTTACGTTGTTGCCTCTATCAGACAACGAGGGAAACAGCGATCGACGGAAATCCCTTGAGAATCGCTCGGTCCGACGTCACGAGTGGTACGCTAAGGCCCTTATGCAGGCGATTTGACGCTTCCGCGAGGCGCCCGATACACTTGGAGAAGGCCGTTTGAATAACGAACCGCTTCCTTCCTATAGAACGTCCCCATCGTCTAGCCTGGCCCAGGACACCGCCCTTTCACGGCGGCAACGCGGGTTCAAATCCCGCTGGGGACGCCAATTCTTTCTCACCGTATCCGAAGAGAAAGCAGACGGAAGGTGCTTGTAGCGTGCGGGAGCCCTTAGATCGATGCGGCCCAGTCGCTGAGCGACTCCTCGAATCGGTCGGCGCGTGGCTAATACCGATGGGAAGCCACGAGTGCCGGCATGACAGTAAGGAACAACCGCATGGGGATCAGGTGTGGAGCGTCGAGGAGTTCGTTGCGGCGGGAATCCATCAGGATGAAAAGACATCACCAACGATCAGATCCCGTCCAGATAACGTCGCGGACATTTTGCGACCATCGTGTATTTCGGGTCAGTGCTGTCCGGGGAAAGTTACGTCAACGGACGGTAAGTCTCTACCGCTCAATATCTTATGGCCTGTTTTGCCAGGGAACGATTTGAAATCCCGAGGCCGCAAATGGCCGCCTGAGCGGAGCATCCCGACGCGGCACAATGGGGGATGAACCTTGGCCGTACGGTTTTCTCCCAACTGATCGAGCACCTGCCGAGCAAAGAGTTTCACAAATGTGTATTGCGCTACCGCGGCGATTCCTATCTGAAAAGTTTCTCCTGCTGGGATCAGTTTCTTTCGATGGCATTCGCCCAGCTGACCTATCGGGAAAGCCTCCGCGACATCGAGACGTGCCTGCGTTCGATGCACGGCAAACTCTACCATATGGGATTCGGCGGCAGGGTAGCGCGCTCGACACTGGCCGATGCGAACGAGTCGCGCGACTGGCGGATCTACGCGGACTTCGCGCAGGTCTTGATTGGCATGGCACGGCCGTTATATGCCCACGACCCGATCGGTGTGGACTTGGACCAGACTCTGTACGCTCTCGACTCGACAACAATCGACCTCTGCCTGTCGCTGTTTCCGTGGGCGGGATTCCGCAAGCACAAGGCCGCCGTGAAGATGCACACGCTGCTGGATCTGCACGGCAATATTCCCACGTTTATCCGCATTACTGCAGGCAAAGTGCATGACGTCAACATCCTGGATGAATTTCTTCCCGAGGCCGGCGCGTTCTACGTCATGGATCGGGGTTATGTCGATTTTCGGCGCCTCTTCGTGTTCACGCTCTGTTCGGCCTTCTTCGTGGTGCGAACCAAAAAGAACGTTTTGCTGCAGCGTCGCTACTCCCACCCGGTGGATAGGAGCACGGGCCTGCGATCCGATCACACCGTTATTTTGACCCCCTTCAACTCCGCCCAAGCGTACCCGGACCCCCTACGGCGGGTGAGTTATTTCGATGCCGAAACCAACAAGCGATTGAAATTTCTGACCAATAACTTCACCCTGCCGGCACTGACCATCGCCCAGATCTACAAATCGCGCTGGCAGGTGGAACTCTTCTTCAAGTGGATCAAGCAACATCTGCGAATCAAGTCGTTTTACGGCACCAGCGAGAACGCCGTCAAGACGCACATCTGGATCGCTGTCTCGATTTACGTGCTCATCGCTATCGTCCGGAAACGCCTCGGGCTGGAAGCGAGTCTTTACCAGATTCTACAGATTCTCAGCGTTACGCTATTCGAAAAAATGCCCGTTTTACAGGCACTCCAGCCATCCGACTCCCAAAATGAATTCCCCTATGACCCCAACCAATTGATTCTATTTGACTTTTAACCGGACAGCAGTGATTTCGGGTCAACCATGTTGCCCAACCGCATTTGTCCCACCTGTCCGAGAAGGTGGTAGGCCTTCATGCGATCCAGCCCATAGTCGCTGACCATCCAATCGATCAACTCGACCCAGGCAATCCGCGCGGCCGCTTCCAAGGGACGAGCGCTGCCGGCCGCCATGAGAAAATCATCGCTCACGATACGCGGCCAGTTGATCCCGTAACCCTTCTTCAGGTCGAACGTGACGGTCACTCTGGCCGGAATCTCCAGAGCCACGCCGGTTAGTTCCCCATCACCCTGACTGGCGTGGGCGTCTCCTGTGAAGAAGTGCGCACCCTCGACGAGAACGGGAAACCAGACTTCGTTGCCCGGTCGAGTTTCCACACAATCCATGTTGCCGCCGTAATAGTCGGGGGTCAGCGCATTAACCGCTTCGATCTCCGGCGCAACGCCCATCGTTCCCATGAACGGTTCATAGGGGATCAGGCGCCGCTCGTCGAACCTGACGCCCTGCTCGTCAATGGGCAAGAACAGCCACTGCTCTTCCAACGCCGGCTGCAGTGTCGGATCGAGCCTTGTAGAGGTCAAACCGCCGAAGTAGGGGACCGTGCCCGTGACGGCATGGTCGCGGGTAGGCTTGATTTCGTGGATCTTGACGACGAGCGTGTCTCCCGGCTGGGATCCGGCCACAACGACGGGCCCGGTTTGTGGATTCAGAAACGGGTAAGTGCAGACGTCGGCAAACCGCTTCACCTGCGGCGTCATCTTGTTTTCAAACGCATCGACCGTGTGGATGGCGATCGTCTCGCCCGGCTGAACAGTGGCGATTGGGGGATGATAGGGGGAATAGGTATACCAGTAAGGACCGCTTTGGTGAATTTCTCGGATGCCCATCTCGGGAACTCCTCTGGAGCAAGAGACGCCGTACTATCGGGGATTACGACAGTTCTTCTCGCAAGCGGTCCACCTCGGCGCGAATCGCGCTGCAGCGGCCGCGGAAGATCTCGGAATCCACCGAATACGCCAAATAGGTGACCCCTTCACCCATCCAAATCTTGGCTTGCTCCGGCGAATTCGCGAAACAGCCGACGGCTACGCCGCGGCGCGCGGCGGCCGAAGCGATGGAGCGCATGGCTTCGCGCACCCGCGTGTGGGTGACCTCGCCGGGAATGCCCATCGACTGCGACAGATCGTAGGGCCCTAAGAAGGCGACGTCGACACCCTCTTCCGCGAGGATATCTTCGACGTGCTCCAGCGAGTCTTGCGCTTCGACGTGCAGTACGACGAGCGTATCTTCGTCAGCCGTACGCCGGAAGTCGTGGACCCCTTGCGCCCCATAGTGAGCGGCGCGAGTTATTGAATTTCGCATAATATCGAGTTAGTCAAGGCCAAGAGAAGACTGCTTCCAGAAGGCCGTAATCAAGCGCGGTTTGCGGCGCATGCGACGCAGGGATTTGCGGGCACGCTCGTCCAGCTCCCAGTAGTCCTTCGGACAGACGTTCGGCAACTCGTGCTGCTTCCAGTAAGCCCAAATGTATTCCACCGGGTTCAGCTCCGGTGCATAGGGCGGCAAGCACTCCGTGGCGATGTGGCCTTCGGAGAGCTCGATGAACTCCCGCACCAGGCGGCTGCGGTGCGCCGGCAGGCGGTCCCAGACGATCAGCAGCGGGCCGTCGATGTGGCGGACCAAAGCCTTCAGGAAGTCGATGACCTCCAGCTCGCCGATGGCGCCGGGATAGAGCCGGAAGTAGAAGTTGCGCAAGGTCAGCCCGGCGGAAACGGAAAGTTTCTGCCAGTTGAAGTTGAACTCCAGCACGGGTGTCTCGCCGCGGGGCGCCCAGGTGCGGCAACGATGGGGCTTCTGACTCAGTCCGCTTTCGTCGATGAAGACGATCGTGCGGCCTTGTTTTTGGGCTTTTTTTTAGTGGCCGGCCAAGTCTTGCGCCGCCAGTTGCGGATGGCTTCTTCGTTGCGCTCGCGGGCCTTGCCGACAGGCCGTTGCGGGCTCCAGTGGAGCGCCCGCAGGATCTTCCAAACATGACCTTCGTGATAGCGCGCGCCGAACTCGTCGGCGATCAGACGAGCGACTCGCGGACAAGTCCACAGCGGCGTCGAGAAGCCCTGCGCTTCGGGGCCCCGCAGCAGCATTGCCTCCAGACGTTCCCGTTGCGTGGCGTCTAACAGCGGCTTGCGGCCGGCGCGCCCGGCCCGGCGGAGTCCGGCGGCACCGTGCGCGCCATGCTCGCTAACCCAACGGCTCACGCTTTGCTGCGCCGCCTTCACGCGCCGTGCTGCCTCGGACTGACTCAAACCTTCGTCAACGACCAGCCGCACGGCCTCCAGCTGTCGCTTTTCCAGAGCATCAAAATCGCGCCTTACGCCTCTTGGGTTCCCCATGTCTATTAAGACGAGCAGAACCCCCAAAAGGTTACTCTATATTATGCGGGAGTCAATAAGTGCTTTGTTTCTTGGGTCATGACAGGAGACGAATCGGCGGCAGTCCCCATTTTCCCTCCTCGATGACTTTTGCCCACGGCTATTCTCGCAGATTCGTATAGGGGCTTCAACACGCAATGACCCCCGCCCTATCGTTTTGGTAACGGAAGACAATTCTTTCTCCCAAACATGCGCTGTTACAATACCGGAGATTCGGGGATTAAGAAGAAAATCAATGTGTGAACAAAGATGCAGCAAAATTGACGGCTGGTAGGGTTGGACCGATGTCCGGCCGCCGCCGGTCACCGGTAGGGGCCCTTGGCTCGATCTTCCCCATCCCTTCAACGAGACATTCCCCGCGTCCGGCGCCGCGCTTCCCCCGCTTCAAGCGCATGCCCCAGGATCCCTTCAACGTGACGGAGATCCACATGGTCGTTCATCCGGGGATTCCTAGGCGCGATTTCCTGCTGTGAAAACTTGTTGCCCAGCGAGCAGCATTTACCACTTTCCCAGCTGCACAGCGAGCTGCCTTACCCGAAGTTGTCGATCAGCATCAGATCGGCGCCGACGGTCTCCACCCGTGTATAAAGGAGCTTCCGCTCATCGGGAGAAATCGCGAAGGAATGGCCCGGGGGCACGTTTGGGGGGGGCAGCGTCACGAGGGTCCGGACCTCACTGCTCGCGAAGTCAAGGAGCCGGAAAGCGAAACCGGTGCGCGTTCCCTCTCGAGCCGGGTCTGTGAGTAGTAAGCAATTTGCCCCATGGAAAACGGTACACTCTAGCTATTGATCGATAGACGATTAGCTTGTATGGTTATCAGATGGGAAAAGGTTTGAGAACTATCCTCTCCCACCTGACCTGCCCCCAGGAACGAGTCCACTCTCTAAGTTAGACCTGGGACCATTTGAAGTCCACTCCATGGTATAGAACTCTGCACTGCTGTCCGGTTAAAAGTCGAATAGAATCAATTGGTTGGGGTCATAGGGGGATTCGTTTGGGGAGTCGGATGGCTGGAGTGCCTGTAAAAGGGGCATTTTTTCGAATTGCGTAACGCTGAGAATCTGTAGAATCTGGTAAAGACTCGCTTCCAGCCCGAGCCGTTTCCGGACGATGGCGATGAGCACGTAAATCGAGACAGCGATCCAGATCTGCGTCTTGACGGCGTTCTCGCTGGTGCCGTAAAACGAGTTGATTCGCAGATGTTGCTTGATCCACTTGAAGAACAACTCAATCTGCCAACGCGACTTGTAGATGTGGGCGATGGTCAGCGCCGGGAGCGCGAAGTTGTTGGTCAGAAACTTCAGCCGCTTGTTCGTCCGGGCGTCGAAGTAACTGACCCTCCGCAACGGGTCGGGATAGGCTTGGGCCGATTCGATGGCAGCCAGTATGACGGTCTGATCCGAGCGCAAGCCCGTGGATTTGTCGACGGGATGCGAGTAGCGCCGTTGGAGCAAGATGTTCTTCTTGGTTCGCACGACGAAGAACGACGAGCAGAGAGTGAACACGAAGAGGCGTTCGAAATCGACGTAGGCCCGATCCATGACGTAGAACGCGCCGGCCTCCGGGCCGATCTCGTCGAGGATGTTGATGTCGTGCACTTTGCCTCCAGTAATGCGGATGAACGTGGGAATATTGCCGTGCAGATCCAGCAGCGTGTGCATCTTCACGGCGGCCTTTTGCTTGCGGAATCTCGCCCACGGAAACAGCGACAGGCAGAGGTCGATTGTTGTCGAGTCGAGAGCGTACAGAGTCTGGTCCAAGTCCACACCGATCGGGTCGTGGGCATATAACGGCCGTGCCATGCCAATCAAGACCTGCGCGAAGTCCGCGTAGATCCGCCAGTCGCGCGACTCGTTCGCATCGGCCAGTGTCGAGCGCGCTACCCTGCCGCGGAATCCCATGTGGTAGAGTTTGCCGTGCATCGAACGCAGGCACGTCTCGATGTCGCGGAGGCTTGCCCGATAGGTCAGCTGGGCGAATGCCATCGCAAGAAACTGATCCCAGCAGGAGAAACTTTTCAGATAGGAATCGCCGCGGTAGCGCGATACACATTTCTGAAACTCTTTGCTCGGTAGGTGCTCGATCAGTTGGGAGAAAACCGTACGGCCAAGGTTCATCCCTCATTGTGCCGCGTCCGGATGCTCCGTTCAGGCGACCATTTGCGGCCTCGGGATTTCAAATCGTTCCCGGGCAAAACAGGCCATAAGACATTGAACGGTCGAGACTTACCGTCCGATGGCGCGACTTTCCCCGGACAGCACTGAGAACTCTGGTCCTGGGACCTGGGTAATCTGGCCTCCGGCGCCGGCGGCCGATAGGCCAAGGCGCTGTGAGGCCGTCGCTGGTTGTACTCCCTGCGCCATCTCTCGGCCAACACCTTCGCCTCCCACAACGTGTCGAAGACTTCTACGTTCAGCAGTTCATCCCGCAGTTTTCCGTTGAAGCTCTCCACATATCCATTCTCCCAGGGGCTGCCGGGCTCGATGTATAAGGTCCTCACCCCAACAGCCTTCAGCCAGTCCCGAACCGCCTGAGCCGTAAACTCTGACCCGTTATCGGACCGAATGTATTCAGGCACTCCCCGATCCACGAACAACTCCGCCAATCGATCCAACACGTCCTGGTGATTCATCTGTCGTTGGACCTCAATGGCCAGACACTCCCGGGTGTATTCATCCAGTAGGGTTAATAATCGAAAGGCCCTTCCGTCATGGGTTCGCTCATGCACGAAGTCATAGCTCCAGACGTGATCCTTGTGAGCCGCTCGTAACCGAACGCAGGACCATCATGAAGCCACAGTCTCCTTCGTTTCGGCTGTCTGGACGGGACTTTCAGCCCCTCCTGTCTCCACAACCTCTCCACCCGCTTGTGATTCACTTTCCACCCTTCCCAACGAAGCATGGCCGTGATCCGTCGGTAGCCGTATCGCCCGTAGTGCGTGGCCAACTCCACCATCTCAGCCACCAATCGAGCCTCCTCATCGGGGATATGCCTTTCCCTTCGCTGGGTCGATCGAGCCTGTCCCAGCACTTGGCAGGCCCGACGTTCGGAGACGCGCTCTGCTCCCAATCTCTCCCTCACCCACACCACTGCGCGTCTCCTCTTCGTCGGGCCTAGAAGTTTCCCGAGGAAACTTCCTTTAGGATCTGCTTGTCCAAAGACAGATCTGCCACTAGCTTCTTCAACCGGGCATTCTCCTTCTCCAACACCTTCAACCGCTTGGCCTGATTCAGTCGAAGCCCTCCGTACTCCTTGCGCCACCGGTAGTAGGTCTGCTCGGTCACCCCAATCTGTTTGCACACCTGGCCCACCGTCTGTCCTTGAGCTAGATGTGATCTTTCAACAGGTTGTTCATTCGGTCCCGGACCAGGGAAGCTGGAGTTGTCGAATAACCACGACCCTGGAGAGACCGCATGAACATCCATCAGAATGCCCGATTGACGCCCAAAGGCCGATCCCTTTTGGTTCGATGCATCCTCGCTGGAGAGACGCCTCGGGCCGCCGCGGCGGCCCGAGACGTCTCAGAACGCACCGCCCGCCGTTGGCTGGCCCGCTACCGCGGCGAAGGCGAAGCCGGTCTCTACGATCGCTCTTCGCGTCCCCGGCATAGCCCGCGCCGCACCCCGCAAGCCGTCGTTGACCGCGTCCTCGCCCTGCGCCGACAACGTTGGACGGGCCGCCGCATCGCCCAAACCCTGCGGCTATCCCCGGCCACCGTCAGCCGCCTCCTCGGTCGCGCCGGACTCAACCGTCTCCGCGATCTCGAACCCGCTCCCCCCGTTCGCCGCTACGAACATCACCGTCCCGGCGATCTACTGCATCTCGACATCAAAAAGCTCGGCCGCTTCCAGCACGCCGGTCACCGCGTTACCGGCGATAAGACCCGACGCTCCCGCGCCGCCGGCTGGGAGTTCGTCCACGTCGCCGTCGACGACCATTCCCGCATCGCCTTCTCCCAGATCCTGCCCGATGAGCGCAGCCTTTCCGCTGCCCAGTTCCTTCTCCTCGCCCACGCCTACTATGGCTCGCTTGGCATCCGCATCCGACGCCTGCTCACCGACAATGGCTCCTGGTACCGCTCCCGCCACTTCCGTCGTACTTGCCGCCGCCTCGGCATCCGCCACCGCTTCACCCGCCCCTACACCCCTCGCACCAACGGCAAGGCCGAGCGCTTCATCCAAACCGCCCTCCGCGAATGGGCCTATGCCCGCTCCTACTGCTCCTCCCTCCAACGCGCCAACCATCTGCTCCCCTGGCTCCACGACTACAATTGGCATCACCCCCACGCCAGCCTCGGCTATAATCCCCCTATCAGCCGACTCCCTCCTCCCCGGAACAACCTGTTGAGGCTCCACAGCTAGACCCACCTCTGCCTCACGCAACTTGATGATGATCTGTTCTGCACTAAATCGCTTCCCTGCCATCTCTTGCCTCCTTCCTAAAACCGAAAATCCTAACATTCAACTTGGACTCGTTTTAGGGGGCAAGGTCACCATCGGAAACGACTTCAGCAAGGGGCTGGTCTGGCTGCTCCAGCATCAAGACGATCCTCGCAAGCCCTGGAAGGCCACAAAAGTGGATACGCTCGGAGCCCCGCCCGGCTCCATCGCCTGGGCCGATGTTGACAGTGACGGCAGGAAAGAGCTGGTTAACGCACCGTTACAGGCTCCCAAGGTTCCCACTCCGCTACGAAGGCCGAGTGCCGCTGGTCTACTATCACGTTCCCAGAACGCCCTGCTAGGACGGACTGACCGATCCGGCGGGAGCGGGGTCTTTGCGCGCCGCGTCCTTTTCCTTGGACTTGAGCAGATCGAGCGCCACATCGACGATCATGTCTTCCTGGCCCCCGACCATGCGGCGGCGACCCAACTCGACCAGGATCTCGCGCGTATCAATGCCGTAGTGTTGGGAAGCCTTCTCGGCGTGCCGCAAGAAGCTTGAGTAGACGCCGGCGTAGCCGAGCGATAGCGTCTCTCGATCGACGCGAACAGGGCGGTCTTGAAGGGGACGGATCAAGTCTTCGGCGGCATCCATGAGCGCAAACAGGTCGCAACCGTGCTGGAGGCCGAGCCGATTCGCAACCGCGATGAATACTTTCAGCGGAGCGTTTCCCGCGCCGGCTCCCATGCCGGCGAGCGAGGCGTCCACGCGCCGAGCGCCGTGCTCGATCGCAACCAGAGTGTTGGCAACGCCCAACGAGAGGTTGTGATGGGCGTGCATGCCCTTTTGCGTCTCAGGCCGGAGCACGTCCGCGAAGGCCTGGAATCGTTCCCGGACGTCGTCCATCAGCAGGGCCCCGGCGCTGTCGGTCACGTAGACGCAGTGCGCGCCGTAGGACTCCATCAGTTGCGCTTGGCGAGCCAACTCCTTGGGCGGCGTCATGTGGGCCATCATCAGGAAGCCGGCCACGTCCATGCCCAGCTCTCGGGCGCACTCGATGTGCTGCTTGGCCACATCCGCTTCCGTCGAGTGGGTGGCGACTCGAACCGAGCGCGCCCCGGCCTGATAGGCCTTCTTCAAGTCCTCGATCGTTCCAATTCCCGGCAACAAGAGCACGGTAACCCGGGCCTGCTTTACGTTCTCGGCAACCGCGGCGATCCACTCGTAGTCGGTGTGCGCGCCGACGCCATAGTTGAAGCTCGACCCGGCCAGTCCGTCGCCGTGCGTGATTTCGATCGCGTCCACACCGGCCGCATCGAGGGCGCGAGCGATTTGGGCCGCTTGCTCGACCGTGTATTGGTGACGGATGGCATGCATGCCGTCCCGCAAGGTGACGTCCTGCACGTAGAGTTTCGGCTTGTCACTCATGCGGGCGCCTCCGCTGACCGCAGCCGCTCGGAAAGCCGTTCGCCCGTGGCCAGGGCGGCGGAAGTCATGATGTCGAGATTGCCGGCATAGGCGGGCAGGTAGTGCGCCGCCCCTTCGACCTCGAGGTAGACGGACACCTTTAAGCCGCCGCCGGGAAGCGGCTCGGGAAGCGTGTGGCTCTGGTCGGGAGCGATCGGCTCGAACTGGACGTCCTGTTTGAGCCGGTAGCCGGGAACGTATTGCTGGACCTCCCCGACGGCGGCCTCGATCGAGCGGACGATAGCATCCGTGTCGGCCAGGTCCGTCAAACAGAAAACCGTGTCGCGCATCACGAGCGGCGGTTCGGCGGGGTTCAGGACGATAATCGCCTTGCCTCGGCCGGCGCCTCCCACCACCTCGAGGCCGCGGGCCGTCGTCTCGGTGAACTCATCGATATTCGCGCGCGTGCCCGGACCGGCGGACTTACTGGCGATCGATGCCACAATCTCCGCGTAGTGAACCGGCGTTACACGCCCCACGGCCGCGACTATGGGAATCGTTGCCTGCCCCCCGCAGCTCACCATATTCAAATTGGGCTCGTCGAAGTGTTCGCCCATGTTGACGATGGGGACGACATAGGGGCCGATCGCGGCGGGCGTCAGATCGATGATGCGCTTGCCGCGCTGCCGCAAAATCGCGTCGTGGGGTCGGTGAGCTTTCGCCGAGGTCGCGTCGAAGACGATTTGCACGTCGGAGAACGCCGGCATGGCGACGAAATCGTCGATGCCTCCGTGCGTTGTCGGCACACCCAGGGAATGAGCGCGCGCGAGACCGTCCGAATCCGGGTCGATGCCCACGAACGCGCCCATCGTAAGCGTGTCGGACGACTGCAAGACCTTCATCATCAAGTCGGTTCCGATATTGCCGGACCCGAGAATGGCGATTGACGTCGGCATAACGGCTGTAGTGTAGCAATTCCTCGGGAAGGAATTAGCGGAACACTAGCCCGTCTTTCTCACCACCTGACGGCTGAAGCGCGCGACGCCCCTTGGATACGGAACAGGGCGGCAATTCAGGTGGGCTGTCCGTTAGCATCGGAAAGTACAGAGCAAGATGTCGTCGCCGGAGTAGTTGGGAGGTACAATTACATTCTCTGTTTGTCGAGAGAACTCGTCGAAGTTCTTATCGTTCCGCGAAAGGAGATGTCCGTGAAACTAGGCGTGATTTCACAGAACCTAATGCAATTCGAGTTCGAAGAAGGCCTGCGGTATGCTCGCGACCTGGGGTTTCAGGCGATCGAAGTCGGAGCGTGTGGACTCTGGGGCAGGAACTTCTGCGATGTGGAGAAGCTTATCGCCGACAAGGGCGAGATTGACCGTTGGCTGGACGCGTTCGCCCGGCACGACCTCGAGATCAGCGCGCTCGGGGGCCACGGCGCGCCGCTGTTGCCCGACAAGACGGTCGCCGCGGAATACTCGCGCGAATTTCGACAGACCTGCAAGCTGATGGAGCTGGCCGGCATCAAGCGGCTGACGCTGCTGGCGGGGCTACCGGAAGGCGCTGAGGGGGACACAGCTCCCAACTGGGTAACATTTGCCGAGTGGCCTTTTTTGCGTGACACGATCGAGTGGCAGTGGGAGAAGCGCCTGATCCCCTACTGGCGCGAGCACGGCAAGATCGCCCATGACCACGGAGTAACGTTGTGCTTCGAGATGCACGGCGGCGATCTGATCCACAATCCGGTCGCCCTGATGCGGCTGCACGAGGAACTCGGACCTGTCGTCGGCTGTAACTTCGACATTTCACATATGTGGTACCAGGGCATCGATCCGATCGAGGCCCTGCGCTATCTTGGCCCGCGGGTCCAGCATGTCCACGCCAAAGACGTCCTGATCCATCGGCACAATGTTCGCGTGCGCGGCATGATGGCCACGATTCCCGACGAGCAACTGACGGAGCGCCCCTGGACGTATACGCTCTCCGGCTGGGGTCACGATGAGGTGGTCTGGCGCGAGTTCGTCACGACCCTGCACCTGCTCGGCTACAACCACGTGCTCTCGGTCGAGATGGAGAGTGAGTATTTCGACGTGGAGGAGGGCTTGGCGAAGTCCGTGGCGTTCCTCAAGCCGCTGGTGCTCGAGAAGCCGCCCGGCCCGAAGTGGTGGGAAATTGCCGGGATGGGGAGAGCCGGCAGCCTCACGCAGGACCGCGGTGAGAAGTGATGGCCTCTTAGTTCACCGTGGGCTAGATGTGGAGCCTCAACAGGTTGTTCCGGGGAGGAGGGAGTCGGCTGATAGGGGGATTATAGCCGAGGCCGGCGTGGGGGCGATGCCAATTGTAGTCGTGGAGCCAGGGGAGCAGATGGTTGGCGCGTTGGAGGGAGGAGCAGTAGGAGCGGGCATAGGCCCATTCGCGGAGGGCGGTTTGGATGAAGCGCTCGGCCTTGCCGTTGGTGCGAGGGGTGTAGGGGCGGGTGAAGCGGTGGCGGATGCCGAGGCGGCGGCAAGTACGACGGAAGTGGCGGGAGCGGTACCAGGAGCCATTGTCGGTGAGCAGGCGTCGGATGCGGATGCCAAGCGAGCCATAGTAGGCGTGGGCGAGGAGAAGGAACTGGGCAGCGGAAAGGCTGCGCTCATCGGGCAGGATCTGGGAGAAGGCGATGCGGGAATGGTC
This sequence comes from Bryobacterales bacterium, assembly GCA_965248365.1. Classification (GTDB taxonomy): domain Bacteria; phylum Acidobacteriota; class Terriglobia; order Bryobacterales; family UBA6623. The sequence continues at coordinate 167,213 of CBDFJA010000002.1, forward strand.
GTCGACGGCGACGTGGACGAACTCCCAGCCGGCGGCGCGGGAGCGTCGGGTCTTATCGCCGGTAACGCGGTGACCGGCGTGCTGGAAGCGGCCGAGCTTTTTGATGTCGAGATGCAGTAGATCGCCGGGACGGTGATGTTCGTAGCGGCGAACGGGGGGAGCGGGTTCGAGATCGCGGAGACGGTTGAGTCCGGCGCGACCGAGGAGGCGGCTGACGGTGGCCGGGGATAGCCGCAGGGTTTGGGCGATGCGGCGGCCCGTCCAACGTTGTCGGCGCAGGGCGAGGACGCGGTCAACGACGGCTTGCGGGGTGCGGCGCGGGCTATGCCGGGGACGCGAAGAGCGATCGTAGAGACCGGCTTCGCCTTCGCCGCGGTAGCGGGCCAGCCAACGGCGGGCGGTGCGTTCTGAGACGTCTCGGGCCGCCGCGGCGGCCCGAGGCGTCTCTCCAGCGAGGATGCATCGAACCAAAAGGGCTCGGCCTTTGGGCGTCAATCGGGCATTCTGATGGATGTTCATGCGGTCTCTCCAGGGTCGTGGTTATTCGACAACTCCAGCTTCCCTGGTCCGGGACCGAATGAACAACCTGTTGAAAGATCACAGCTAGATCCTGCGCCCCCTTGGGGGCTAAGGAGGATCTTAGACGACTATTGCATCTAGCCCGCATTTCTCACCGGCGGTCGCCCGGAACGGGAGCAAATGCCCGCTGTCAGGGATGTAGGGGCACGGCATGCCGTGCCCGGGAGCGATTCATCGCGTCGCGCCCGCTTGCCGGCATATTGGACGCTGGGCGATGTACGCAAACTGTTGTGGCGAGCCATGGGTGCCGGGCCTTTCGCCTCATCCACCCCGTGTGCCTCGTGAGAAAAGCCGGCTAATTGTGGCACAGCTTACAGGCCTTTTCGCGCGGTAGGGTGAGCAGAGCCTTGGCCGTCGAGCCGTGCGCGTTGTGACATTGACCGCACTCTTCGAGCATGTGCGGGGCGTGATCATGAACGCCCGCGAACGTCTCCTGCTGGTGACAAGCGAAGCAGCTGCCGGTGAAGCGAAAGCGCCCGCGCCGACTCAGGCCATGGCAGTGCGTGCACACGGTGGCGACGGGCGGGTGGAGACGAAAAGGTTTGAAGCCGGCGGGAGGATCGCCGCCTACATAGAAGCGAATCTCCTCTCGGCCGCCTTCCCAAACCAGCGCCAGGGTGTGCTCTCCCGCTGCGGCGTTCGTTCTGCCATGGAAGACATTGGGGAAGGGCTCCTCAGCCGGAATCGCCTGGCCGTCCAACTCGAGTCGGCCCCCGGGAGCGGTGGCCACGATGCTGAGCTCGCCCGAGGGCAGCGCGGCTCCGTTCTCGGGGCGTAGGATCTTAGCTTCCTGCCCGGTGGAAGCCGACGTTAGCCCCAACAGCGCCAGAAGCAATAGCAGCCCGGAGTAGAAGTGAATGTTGCGAAAAATCGGGTACAGCCAGCCAATTCGCTTCAGGCCAAGTGCTTGGTTTCGAGGGCCAAGAGGGGGAGCGAATTGGTGGCAGTCCCCGTTTTTCGCTCCTGCGCGACTTTTGCCACGGGCTGATAGACGCTTCCTCATGATCGGATGCGGCAAACGTAGCCCGAGTACTTGCTGTTGCTGTTGACGCCTCCGGGGCCGATGCCGGCATCGCAGTAGTAGAAAGCGCCGTTATAGCGGGTCATGCCGTGCGGGTCGGGGTCCGATCCATCCTGAAGTTGCACGGCTTCGATGATGCGGCCGTCTCTTGCATCGAGACGCTGAATCACGTAGTCGTTCGAGAAAACGCACCAGATCGAGCCGTCGTCCCATGCCAGGCCGTGGGCGCGGTCCAAGGTCACGAGAATGCTGTGAAGGATGTTGAAATCCACATCGACCTGGGTCAATTTCTTCCGCGCCAGCGTAGTGACCCACAGCGAATTCTCCGCCCAAGTCAGGCCGTGAACGCCGCCGCCCCCGGGGATCGGGTAGCGCGCAACCGTGTTGCCGGATCGAGCATCGATCTTGACCACCGCGCCCGTCGTGCCGTCCCTCGGGCGCGGATCACGCCTTAGCGCCGGCCCGTTGGCCGCCATCCAGAGGAACCCTCCGCCGTAGGCCATGCCGCTGGTGTTCGAAGACTCGGTGGCGATCTTTCGCAGCACTTTGCCGCTTTCCCAATCCAGCAAGTAAGCCGCGTCGGTGATCTGCTCTCCAACCCAAAGGCCCTCGGGCGATGCTTCGAGGGCATTCGGGTAGCCGTCGGGAGATTTCCACAACGGCTCCACCTCCCTACGGTGGACGGGGTAGTCTTTAGCCGCCAGCGTGCCGGCCGCCAGCACGGCGATGAGTTCTCTGCGGGTGTACATTCGCAATCGCCCTAATCTCGCCAGCGAACCAGTTTGCGGTCGATGTCCGCAATCTCGTCCACCCCGGACATCGCCATGTCCAAGGCAAGTTCGGTGCGCAGGAGTTCGAGGACGCGAGAAACGCCCCTCTGGCCGAAACTAGCCAGTCCCCACAAGTAGGGCCGGGCGATCCCCACCGCGGCGGCGCCCAGTGCAAGCGCTTTCAGAATATCGGTTCCCCGGCGGAAACCGCCGTCGACCATGACCGGGATCTTGCCCGCAGCCGCCTCGACGCATTCCGGCAAGGCCTCGATCGGGGCGCCGACGTGGTCGAGCTGCCGCGCCCCATGGCTTGAGACGATGACCGCCGACATTCCCGTCTCAACACACTTTTCGGTATCTTCGGCCGTTAGAATCCCCTTGATAATAATCGGCAGATCGGTTGCATCACGGAGCTGCCGGACGGTATCCCAGGTCGCGGTGGGGAAGGGTCTTTCCGGATAGTTCCCCGTTCTCCAGGCGGTCTCGCCGGGCCTGTAGATCAGATTGCCTTGGGCGTCTCTGGGGATTCCCGTTTCACACCAGCGTCGGACGAACCGGTGGCGAATGCTACGCTCGCGATGGGAGGTGTGCATGATGTCGACGGTAAAGCAGATGCCGGCCGCCCCCATGTCTTCCAGCTTTTCCACGAAATTGAGCATCATGTTCTTCGTGCGGAACTGGCCGCCGGTAGTGAGTTGCCACCAGTTCTTGGGTCCCCGCCCCGACGTCAGAAGATCATCAATGCCGCCGTTCGTAATCATCATGGCATTCGACTCGGCGGCAGCCTTGGCTACCGCCGCTTCACCATCGGGGTAAAAACAGTTCTTCCCTCCCGCCGGGCAGATAAAGATGGGGTAATCCAACGCGCTTCCGACAATGCTGGTGGCAAGATCAATCTTATGGACGTCGGTCAAGAACCGAGGCCGGATGATGATGCGCTCGAACGCTGTCCGGCTATCTTGTAACGCGACTTCATCCGCGCCGCCCTCGGCCATGTAGTCCCAGGCGACAGGGTCGAGCTTCGATTTCGCCAGTTTGGCGAAATCGAATACATTGATTAGCTCGAGTAGCGGATCATCATCGGCCGCCAGGCTCAGACCCTGTAGTAGGGGCGAGGCCAAGAAGAATTGAGCCAGGCCGCGGAGCGCTTGGCGTCGGCTGTGAGTCATGGCGATTAACCTACTTTCCGGCGAAAAATACGCGTACCGCTCGGGGCGGGGACGGTCACCAATTTCGCGCCTTCAAAGAATCTTACGGGCGCGTTGGGATGCGAAATTGGCTGACTGTACCCAGCCGCCACGCGGTTTCTCCTTTTCGCGCCGGAAAGTAGCTGCGTGCCTCCGAGGCTGGACCGGCGTTAACCTAACAAGCCCCGTAGCGCGAGGCTGGGCTGCCGTTTTTGCCCAGACCCGCTGCTTGTAGCTCATTTCCAGAACGGCGGTTCACCGTGCCACCAAGAATCATACGCCTTCAGGGCAGTTGTCGCAATACGTTCGTGATGGGGTACCGACCGCCTTGAGACGCAATCGCCGAACTGTCTGCTGACCGAGGCCGGCGTCGGGCAGGCGGTTCCGCAGACTCTCCTCCCGAACGCGGCAAGCTAGCTGTGGAGCCTCAACAGGTTGTTCCGGGGAGGAGGGAGTCGGCTGATAGGGGGATTATAGCCGAGGCTGGCGTGGGGGCGATGCCAATTGTAGTCGTGGAGCCAGGGGAGCAGATGGTTGGCGCGTTGGAGGGAGGAGCAGTAGGAGCGGGCATAGGCCCATTCGCGGAGGGCGGTTTGGATGAAGCGCTCGGCCTTGCCGTTGGTGCGAGGGGTGTAGGGGCGGGTGAAGCGGTGGCGGATGCCGAGGCGGCGGCAAGTACGACGGAAGTGGCGGGAGCGGTAACAGGAGCCATTGTCGGTGAGCAGGCGTCGGATGCGGATGCCAAGCGAGCCATAGTAGGCGTGGGCGAGGAGAAGGAACTGGGCAGCGGAAAGGCTGCGCTCATCGGGCAGGATCTGGGAGAAGGCGATGCGGGAATGGTCGTCGACGGCGACGTGGACGAACTCCCAGCCGGCGGCGCGGGAGCGTCGGGTCTTATCGCCGGTAACGCGGTGACCGGCGTGCTGGAAGCGGCCGAGCTTTTTGATGTCGAGATGCAGTAGATCGCCGGGACGGTGATGTTCGTAGCGGCGAACGGGGGGAGCGGGTTCGAGATCGCGGAGACGGTTGAGTCCGGCGCGACCGAGGAGGCGGCTGACGGTGGCCGGGGATAGCCGCAGGGTTTGGGCGATGCGGCGGCCCGTCCAACGTTGTCGGCGCAGGGCGAGGACGCGGTCAACGACGGCTTGCGGGGTGCGGCGCGGGCTATGCCGGGGACGCGAAGAGCGATCGTAGAGACCGGCTTCGCCTTCGCCGCGGTAGCGGGCCAGCCAACGGCGGGCGGTGCGTTCTGAGACGTCTCGGGCCGCCGCGGCGGCCCGAGGCGTCTCTCCAGCGAGGATGCATCGAACCAAAAGGGCTCGGCCTTTGGGCGTCAATCGGGCATTCTGATGGATGTTCATGCGGTCTCTCCAGGGTCGTGGTTATTCGACAACTCCAGCTTCCCTGGTCCGGGACCGAATGAACAACCTGTTGAAAGATCACAGCTAGCCCGCATTTCTCACCACCTGACGGTCGAAGCACGCAATAGGCCCGCCATTACTGCGTTGCGCTTGCTCGCCGTGCTCAACGTAGGGTTCAAGTACGCCCGCATTATTCAAGAAATGCGGCGACGAGCGGCGCGCGCCTTGTACTGACGGGCCTCTCAAGCACTTCGCCTCGCCACGTGGTGAGAAAAGCGGGCTAATCCGTCTTCCCGCCGGAGGGCGCGCGAAGCTGCATGCAAACTTCGTTGCCGAATGCGGGGAAAATCGCCGCCATAAACTGGTTGAGGCGGACCCAAGCCCGGTAATTTTCCAGGCGGCTGCCCGTCCAGCGAAGGATATGCGAGCCGGCGAAAATCTCCACTTCGAGCCCCAGCCTGGCCGCCAGCCGTTTCCACATGCGCGGATGGAAGGCAGTGACATGCTGACCGAGCTGCCTTTTTCCGGCCCGCAGTTCACGGTTGTATCGCCGCTGGTAGTATGCCGCCGCGGGGCTAGGCAGTACGGGAGAGCCTACCAGCAAGATTCCGCCCGGCTTGATAACCCGGATCGATTCGCCGAGCGCGTATTCCGGGTTTCTCAGGTGCTCGAGGATATGTGAACAGACAATGATGTCGGCCGAATCGTCTGGGAGTGGTATCGACTGCTCGAGGTTGCATGCGTGAAGTTCGTCATACCCGGCGGCCACCACGTACTGATTAGCGACGCTGCGGTCCAGTCCGATCCAACGGGCGCCGGGTACGGGAGGGGCAAGACTTCTCAGCAATCCGATTTCAGAACCAACGTCGACAATGGCGGGTCCTCGGCCAAGCCGCCGAGCCTCATCGAGAATCCCTTGATAAACCCACCAGTAGCGCAGCACCCGGAAGGGGTACTTCGTTCTCTCGGCTCCCTCCCTCAGCGGAAGCGCCTCCATCGGCGCCCGAAAATCTTCCATGGGAGCGAGCGGCCACGAGAGTAGTTGAAATCGGCGGCCGGCTTTCCGTTGCATGAGACTTTTCCGGGGTTCCCCAGTCAGGAAATTCCTGAACGTGACGCCGAGCAACCCCGGGGGGGGACCTCCGATTTTAGCCGCTTGCTGACGGCATTGTCGCGTGCCGACATTCGTGTCGGCATTCGCCGTTCGAGCCCCAAGCTCCCCGCCGATGCGGCCGCCTTGGATCGGCAAGATGGCCGGTCTCTACTGGAGCGCGTCGTGACCCATCCTTACGGCGGCTATTAGTACGTACAAGCAGTACGTACAGGCCATCCCCCTTTATCCCAGCCCGCGTTTTTCTCACACCGAGATCCTCACGCATACCGCAACAGTTGCGCCACCGCCGAGGTCAACCGGCTCCACTTCTCTTGTTTCTCGGCCAGGCGTTTGCGTCCGGCGGCGGTCAGCCCGTAGTATTTCCCTCGCCGCTTGTTTTTGGTAGTCCGCCAATCCGAGCTGATCCATCCCTCGCGCTCGATGCGATGGAGCGCCGGGTAAAGAGACCCTCAGCCACTTCGAGCACTCCTTCCGAGATCCGCTGGATGTGGCAGACAATTCCGTAGCCGTGCATCTCGCAGCTCTGCAGGGTCTTGAGTATCAACAGATCGAGCGTTCCCTGCAACTTGTCGGTTTTACCCAACCTTGTTCTCCTAGCCCGCATTTCTCTCCACCTGCCGGTCGAAGCACGCGATAAGCCCGCCATCGCTGTGTTGCGCTTGCTCACCGTGCTCAACGTAGGGTTCAAGTACGCTCGCATTCCTCAGACAATGAGCCGCTGAGCAGTGCGCGCCTTGTACTGACGTGCTTCTCACGCACTTCGCCTCGCCACCTGGTGAGAAAAGCGGGCTATTATAGATGTCTATGGTGGTATGGCCCCGGCTGTTGAGGATTGTCAACAAAATTCGCAGCCCGATCGTAAAGGTCTGCCCTTCCAAGCTGTAGCAGGCAGTACAAAGCAGTTATAAGGTAAAACACTTAAGACTCTTAATGTAAAACGCTGCCTTTGAATTGAACCCAGCGGCCTATTGACCCAGTAAAAAACCTGAGGCACTCTTAGTAATCAGTCTAAGATCTTATCGGACAACTCCTATTGGATCTCGCATAATATAGAGTTAGTCAGGGCCAAGAGGAGACTGCTTCCAGAAGGCCGTGATCAAGCGCGGTTTGCGGCGCATGCGACGCAGGGATTTGCGGGCACGCTCGTCCAGCTCCCCGTAGTCCTTCGGACAGACGTTCGGCAACTCGTGCTGCTTCCAGTAAGCCCAAATGTATTCCACCGGGTTCAGCTCCGGTGCATAGGACGGCAAGCACTCCGTGGCGATGTGGCCTTCGGAGAGCTCGATGAACTCCCGCACCAGGCGGCTGCGGTGCGCTGGCAGGCGGTCCCAGACGATCAGCAGCGGGCCGTCGATGTGGCGGACCAAAGCCTTCAGGAAGTCGATGACGCCTCGGACTGACTCAAACCTTCGTCGACGACCAGCCGCACGGCCTCCAGCCGTCGCTTTTCCAGAGCATCAAAATCGCGCCTTACGCCTCTTGGGTTCCCCCATGTCTATTAAGACGAGCAGAACCCCCAAAAGGTCACTCTAGATTATGCGGGAGTCAATAGTACGAAAGAAGGCATTCCATGGCTACGACTAACGTTCTGCCCGAACTGTTCAACGAATTACGACCGGACACAGCTTTCCTAGAGCCGATCCCTCTCGTTGGCCGGCGTGGTGAACCGAGAGTCGCAAGGGGGGAGCGTCGCCAACGGAAGCGGAAATCCTGTGAGGGGGGCGGCACGCTGCACTGGACGGATCCGCGTACAGGGCGCTGCACCGCTCCGGCGGTCGCGCGTAATGTAACGGAGACAGGCTTGCAGCTGGAGACTTCACTCGCCGTTCCCGTGGGGACTGTCGTCCGCTTGTCGGGTCGGACTTTGGAGTGCATCGGGACCACCCGCTACTGTCGAAGTGTCGGGGTGAAGTACCACGTAGGGATAACCCTCGACTTTCCTCCCTATCCCAAAGAAGAGCGAGGACTCCACCGGCTTCGATTGGCCTCTCTGCTCAGGATGCTGACGGCCTAATGCTTACTATCACAAGTTCGCGATCGTTTATGGGCGGCAATTACTGGACCGCTCCGTCGAAAACGCACATCAGGCGGGGGCCGGGACGGCGCGACTCGCACCTGTTTTCATCCCTATGGGTGCGCCGCGGCGGGCTCATCGACACTCCCTCACGGTCACGGCCCGGAAGGCCAGGTTGGCCGTTGACGGGGAGTCAGACTGAGGTGGAAGTCCGGTGAATTCTATTTTTTCCATTTCGACCCTGATATGTCTCCTGGCGACTCTGTGGAGTAGTGTGCTGGTTTGGCGCGCGCGGGATTGGCGGCTGCTATTTCTCCCGCTGATGATGGCGCTCATAGCGCTACAGTCCATCCTGCCCCCCTCCGCGGAAATACGACCCCTGGTGCGGCAGGTTTCTATTCTGACTGTTTTTTTCGCGATGATTGCGTCCTTCTTTGTGCGCCGGGATGTGCTGCGTTTGGGCGGCGCATCGCTGAGACTCATGCTAGGAGTAATCATCCTGTGCGGAGCGATCAATCTTCTGTACCCTGCCTTCTTGGAAGCCGTGTTCTTGCACTCTGAGTTGTCTTTGAGTCTCGTCATTTTTCTGAGCATCGTCATATTTGGGTACATGCTCGCCGAGCACAAGCTAGCCGAGGAGCAGGCTCTTCAAGATCCACTCACCGGGCTGCCGAATCGGATTCTGTTTATGGAGAAGCTGCGGCGCGCCCATGCTCGGGTAAATCGGAGAAGGGGTCATTTGTTTGCGGTGCTGTTTTTGGACCTGGATCGATTCAAGCATCTGAACGACAGGCTCGGACATGCCGTGGGGGATCGATTCCTAATCGAAACAGCTCGAAGGCTGAGGGCCACTGTGCGGCCGGGAGATACCGTTGCCCGCTTAGGGGGAGATGAGTTTGCGGTACTCGTCGAGAATCTTACGGGCCGTGATGAAGCCGAGCGCCTCGCCCAACGGCTGAAGGAGGAACTCGCGGAGCCTTGCACACTAAACAGACAGGTGGTGTACACGACCACTAGCATAGGCATCGCCCTGAGCGGAACCGGATACAAACGGGGGGAGGATCTGCTGAGCGACGCCGACACGGCGATGTACCGAGTCAAGGCAGCCCAGCAGGGATATCACGAAATCTTTAACCTCCACCGGCACCACGCGATGTCGCGCCTGAATTTAGAAGCCGCCCTTGAGAATGCCGTGAAGCATCGGGAATTTGCGGTTCGCCTACCAACCGATCGTGGCGCTGGATAGCGGCAAGATCACCGCTTGCGAGGCTCTTCTCCGCTGGCATCACCCGACCCGCGGTCTGCTTTCCCCGGCGGAGTTTATTCCCGTCGTGGAAGGAACAGGACTGATCCTGCCCATCGGAGAATGGATCTTACGAGCGGCGTGCGCTCAGGCCAGACGCTGGCAACTCGCGGGGTTTCCTCCCGTCATTGTCTCCGTTAACGTTTCTCCCCACCAACTGCGTCAAAGAGGATTTGCAGAGACTGTCTCGAAGGTGTTGGCCGACACGGGCTTGAGTCCCCATTTTCTCGAATTGGAGATGACGGAAAGAGTTCTTGTAGAAAACCCCGACGCGGTTTCCAGAACGATCGATGAGTTGGCTGCCTTGAGGGTAGGCATCGCCATCGATGATTTTGGGACCGGTTATTCTTCCTTGAGCGCCCTGTGCCGTTTCCCCTTCCATACTTTGGAAATCGACCGGTCCTTTGTGACCGCGGCCGGCAAGGGCGACGTCCGCAGCGTCGAAACCATTACAGCTGTGATCAGTCTGGCGAGAAGCTTGAAACTGACTGTGACAGCGGAAGGCGTGGAATCCGAAGACGATTTGGCGTTTTTGCACGCCTTGCGATGTTGTCAAGGGCAGGGATTTTTCTTCAGCCCTCCCGTCGGTGCTCAGGGGTTCACGGAGATCCTGGTGCGAAGGCGGCGTTCACTGACTCAGCGGGAAACCGACCAGAGCGCCGAGCAAGCAATGATACAAGCTCCGGGCAAACAGCAGCTCGTCATCAAGAAGGCACAGAAGTCAAGTCGGGACTTCTTCGACATCGGAGACCACCCTACCCGCAAAGAAATTGTCGTCCCCGGCTGACGCTCACCCGAGCAAGAAGCCTCGCTCGCGCGTTGATCGCTCCATAGGGCGATCGCACGCTTCATGGCGCCCCCATCCGAGGCGGCTGCGAGCTAGCCTGCCGATGTTGGAGGATGGAGCGATCGCGTGGGGCGGGTTATGGCTCAGGAGCGCTTGGAATGCCGAGTCTATTCTCGAGAACCCGCTTCAGCTTCAAGGACTCGAGGTCTTCGGGATTTAATTCGAGCCCCTGCTCTACGTGCTCGAGCGCCGCGGCTTCATTGCCCGAGTAGGCATGGGCCATGGCCAATGCATAATAGGTGCGGGAGCTGTTGGGGCTGAGCTTGATCGATTCCGTGAGGGTCTTGACCGCGCTATCGAACAGCCGCCGTTCCAGATAGTCCCACCCCTCTTCATACTTCATCCAGCCGTCGAGTTCGTCTTGCAGCGTCTCGAACCGGTATGGTTCGAGCGTAACCGCCTTTTGTACCGCCGCGGCCATTTTCTTGGTCTCCCTCAAGCCCGCGTAGGCGCGCGCCAAGTTTGACCACCCGGTGGCATTGTTGGGGGCCATGTCCACCGCTTTTTGGTATTGCTTGCGTGCTTCCCTATAGTCGTGCTGGTTGTGCGCTTCGTTACCCGCCTCCTCCACTTTTCGGTAGACCTCTTCCTCCGGCAGCTTAAACGTCAGATCAAGGGCGTCTCTCGGGTTGACAATCGACAGCACCTCGGACTTCGCGGCGATGCGTCCTTCGGCTCCGGTTTCGAGGACGTAGGATCCGGGAGTCACTTCTCCAAAAAAAACCTCGCCCGTCCTGTTTGACTTCAGGATCTTCTCTTCGTCCACCTGGGTATTGGTCAACCTGGTCTCGGCTCCTCTCACCGGCTTGCCCTTGTGATCAACAAGAACAACACGTATCTCGGCGCCGAAAAGGGCAAGGCGACTCACGAGGAAAAGTGTTGTGAAAAATAAATAGCTGCGCACGGCAAGTCCTCCCAATCGTTTCTGCTCCCACCGACTCCCGCCGGGGGGGAGCTACCTGGACGGCTGTAGTTTGGCGTCTCCTTCATAAACCCCGATCCAATGGTTGCTGAACCGTAGGTGTGATTCCTTTCCGCTCCTTCTAGGCACAGCCACTCGCGGCATATGGCAGCCTACACAGTCGCTCGGCCGCTGCTCGTCGCAAACGGCTTTCGGCGGATGTGTTTCTCCATTGTGACATCCTACACATTTTTCTCTGTAGTACGCCGGATCGCTTCGCCGATGGCGCTCGTGAGGATCGTGACAGGTCAGGCACGACAGGGCGCCGCCGCTTTTCTGAAAACACTGACTCATCCCGAGATAAGGGGGCTGATGGCGGACGTTCCAGGGATCGGTTAAGACGACGGTTTGACCGGGCGTCAGTGAGCGGTGACACGTCCCGCAGAATTCGTTCAACTTCTTTGCGGTTAGACGCTTGGGGTTGCGGATCAGTTGCTTCGACTCGGCGATTTTGTTCCGCGTCACGGCATCGAGATGCCCGCTTCCCGGACCGTGGCAGACCTCGCAGCGCACCCCAGGCTCGCTGGGCGCAATGCCGTCTTTCGACGAAACCGATACCGGGCCTGTCGAGTGGCATTTGAAACAGCTGGCCATCGCAACCCCGGGGCCGTGAGTTTTGTATAGGACACCCATTGCCAGCGCAAGAGTCGTCGCTTGTTGGCCTTCGTGGCCCGGTGTCATGTCCAGTGAGCGGGTGTCGGGATAGTAACTGAAAGCGTGTTCCAAGTAAACATCCCCACGCAGTCGCGTCACAAACGTCACGGCGTGAATGCCCGACCCGAAGGCCCATTCAATCGGCAGCTCGGTGCGATACTCGCTGTCGAACGCCGCAACGGTAAACTCATCCCCGGCAAACGAGAAGTCGAACCAGTAATGCGGCTCCCGAGACACCAACCTCACTGGGTCGAAGGAAAGGGCGAGCGGATGATCAACCGCGCGGTGGAGCGCTTGTGCGTGGCCACTGCCGGATTGCCGGCCCAGTTGGGAAGGATGGCAAGCCCCACAACTCTCCGATCCGATGTAAGTACTTTCGTCGGCTGCTAGGAGCGCCATGGAGCCTCCGGCCGTCAGCAACCAGATTCCGATCGCAGGACAGAGCACCCCTAGCGCTGAGCTTGATTTCACGGTCTTGTTTTTCCGCGCGCGCCTCGCAGCTCGGTCAGGCCGTCGGCGGGCGCTCCATTCTACCGGTAGCCCTCACCAGCAGTGCTCGGGCTCGCCCGATCCCCCGCGCTTTGACGGGAGCATCCCAATCTTAGCGATTCAACATCCCGAGTCCTACAACGACGGCTCCTCCACCGTCACGTACTGATTGATTTCGACGCTCTCCAACACTTGCTCCCTACCTCGGGGCCAGGTGATGACCACACGATCTACCTCACCGCATGACCCCAGGCCGAAGTGAAGCCGCTCGTCATGGCGGGAGACGTAACTGCCTCCGTTCCGCAAAGCAGCGACCCGCGCGTGGCCGCAGAATTCAATTCTTACTCTCGTCCCGATCCCGTCGCGATTGCTTTCGCCGCCCTTCAGTTTGAAGCCGATCCACGAATGGCCAGTCTCGGTTCTATTTTGAAGCAGTACCGGTGCTCCATCGACCGGAACCGCCAGCACGTCGACCTTGCCGTCATTGTCGAAGTCGCCGCTGCAGCCGCCCCGGTAGGACTGCGCGGGTACCGAAGGCCCTTCGATAGGGACAAACTTCCGTTCCCGGTTCTCGAAGATCGCCAACGGCTGAAAGTAGCCCGCCCTTGACGCTTTCCCAATGTCGGGGTAGATATGGCCATTGGCCGTCCAAAGGTCCTTATCCCCATCGTTATCAAGATCGGTGAACCCACATCCCCAGCCCAAATACGCCAGCGTTGCGGTGCCGAACCCGGCGGCGGCGGAGATCTCGTCGAAGAAGCCGGATCGATTCCTACGGAAGAGCGGGAAATAGTCTTCCGAAAAGGTGGTCGTAAGAACGTCGATCTTTCCGTCATTATCGTAGTCGCCCAAGGCAGCCCCCATGTCGGCCTGAGCTCGGCCATCCATGCTGAAGCCGACCCCGCTTGTCAGCGCCGATTCTTCGAAGCGCCCGTCCCCGCGGTTCAGATACAAATAGTTGGGGGAGGAGTCGTTAGCGACGAAGATGTCCGGCCTGCCGTCGTCGTTAAGATCATCAAAGACGGGCGTGAACCCATAGTACGCCTTTTCGTCCTTTACCCGCGCCAAATCTGTCACGTCGGTGAACGTTCCGTCGCCGTTGTTGCGATAGAGGATGTCCCTCTCGCCCTTGAGCTGGCGAGGCCCGCAAAACACCGGCAGGTCCAAGTAGCGGCATACCGGGGCTGGCTGGTGCAAATCAAGTGAATGGATGTCGACATAACCGGCGATGTACAAGTCGAGATCCCCATCGGAGTCGTAGTCGCCGAAGGTGCTGCCGGTATGCCACGCTATCTCCTCACTCAGGCCCGCCTTTTTCCTAACCTCGGTAAACGTTCCGTCACCGTCATTCCTGTACAGCAAGTCGGCCCCGATGGTCGTAATCAGCAGATCGACATGACCATCGTTGTTGTAATCCGCCGCGTTCGCCCCTGTTCCCCAAAAAGGATTTGAGAGGCCGGCGTCGCGGGTTACATCCTCAAAAGTGCCGTCTTGCAGGTTCCTGTAAAGATAGACCGCCGGCGTCGAGGTCCGGGCGGGCCGGCCGGAAACAATATCTTTCAAGCGGTCCAACGTGGAGCCGTTAACAATCAGGAAATCAAGCCAGCCATCGTTGTCATAGTCGAAACAGGCTGTCCCCGTTCCGTTGGCTTCAAAGATCCACTTCTTTTCGGGACCTCCGCACACCATCCGTGCGCGGATCCCGGCTTGGGGAGCCACGTCGTGGAGCGCAATGCCGGTTGTTTTATCTTTTGCAACGAGGTGCGGCGGAGCCATGGGCACTACGGCCACAAAGAACACGACGAAGATCAGAGAATGCCCCTTCACGGTTGCCTTAGCTTCTCGAAAAGCGCGAAGTGGCGCCGGGCTTGGTCGGGCTGTCCCATCTTGGTCCACGTACGGCCGAGCAGGTAGTGCGCATCGGCGTTTTCCGGTTCCGCTTCGACGACCTGGTTGAGCTGCCGCTGTGCCTCCTCCAGCCGGTCGCCGGAGAGAAAAGCCCGTGCCAGTTTGACCCGCGCTTCGGGCCATGACGGCCGCCGCTCCAGCGCTTGCCGCAAGTATTGCACCGCTTCGGGGAATCGTCCTTCCGTAATATGAAGCAGGCCTAGGTTGTAGTACGGCCATTCCGACCTGGCGGGCTGCTGTTGTTCGAGTTGGATCGCTCGCAGGTATGCCTCTCTCGCACCGGCAAAGTCCCCGAGTGCTTGCTTGGTTTGTCCCAGATGATTGAAGGTCCTGACGCTGTTCGAATCCAGCTCAATTACCTTCTCAAAAGCTTCCAGGGCCGCCGCAAAGTCATTACCGTTGTAGAAAAGTCGGCCCAAGTGGTAGTGCGTTTCGGGATCTCGCGGGTCGAGTTCAATAGCGCGTCTCAACTCAGGTTCCGCCCGATCCGTTCGGCCCAGCACGAAGTGGCTTAGACCAAGAATCTTATGGCCTTGCGCATCCCCCGGCTCCATGGCCACGTAGCGGATCATCAAGGATAACGATTCCCCGTAGCGGCCGGCGCTGAACAAAAGGTAGCCCTTGAGGTAGATGGTCGACGCGTCTTGCGGGGAGTGCTCCAGAAAAGCATCGAGCGCGGCTTCGGCTTTGTTCCAATCATTCTTTTCGAGATAGCAGACCCCCAGGTTGCGCCGGACGCGAGCCGCCGCGGCTTCCAAGCCCGCCACTTGCTCGAGAATCTCGTTCGCCTCGTCACAGCTTTTTTCGAGAATGAGTTGATTGGCTCGAAGCAGTAGTTCCTTCGACGGTTGCTGGGCGAAAATCGGCATACCCTCAACGCCGAATCCAAAGACCAGACAGACGATTGTGAAGCGAGCACCGAGCGGTTGGTTTGGCAGACAGGTCTTGCGCGAGGAGGCGAGGCTAAACGGCGGCCCTAGGCTTGGCTTCGCTGCCTGCGTTCCTGGGTCGACTCCACTCGTCGCCCGGGTCGTTGCTCCCACTATCTAAGGTTACTAAAATGCCGGCGGCGGGCTGGCCGACGTACAGCTTGCGCCCGGCTCTGCTCGCGTTTCCGCGGGCGCCATGGTTACCGAACGTACATTGCCCGCCTCCGCGTCTTGCCGATATAATCCCGGACAGAGGCAAGCTGCATCTTGCGACGTCCCTTCTACCGGCTGCTCGTTGTCCTGACGATCTTACTTTCGCACGAGCCCGCCGCCGGCCAGTCCGCTCAAGCCGATTCTCCCGCGGCCGCACTTGAAGCCCTTGAAGACGCCACCCGAAAGAACCCAGGGGACGCCGGTCTGCTTTACCAAAAAGGGGAATTACTGCGGGACCTTGGGGAAACCGACGCCGCCGTCTGGGCTTTCGAGAAGGTGTTGCTGCTACGTCCGGACCACGCGGAGGCGCACCACGCTGTGGGACGGTTGAAGTGGCGCGGGGGGAAGCCGGAGGCAGCCATCCGGCATGTAAGGAGGGCCTTGGAACTCAAGCCCGGCTACGCGGAGGCGCATAACACTCTCGGCCTTTTCTGGGCTGAGCAGGAGCATTTGCATGAGGCCGCGAAGGCTTTCCGGAGGGCGACCGGTTTGCGCCCCGGCTACGCCGAAGCTCACAACAACCTCGGTTTGGCCATGGCGAGGCAGGGTAACGCCGAGGCAGCCATCGCCGAGTATCAGCAGGCAGTCCGCCTGGCCCCGGACAATGCCGACATATTCAACAACCTCGGTCTCGCTCTAGGGGAAAGTAATTCGGAAGAAGCGATTGAGGCTTACAAAAAGGCGCTCGAACTTCGTCCCGGCTTCATCGACGCGCACTTCAATCTGGCGCTCGCCTATCGCGATACCCTCGGCATTCCCGAAGAGATTGAACAGCTCCGGAAACTACTCGGTTTGGACCCGACTCACGTACAAGCCCGAATAACCCTGGGGCAGGAATTGGAACAGCTCGGCGATCAGGAGGCAGCGCTCGAGCAATTCAAGAAAGCGGTGGATCTCGACCCCGCCGCCGCGAAGGCTCACCTGCTGCTCGGTACGCTATGGCGAAAAAGGGGCCGCATCCCAGAAGCCGTGGCGGCGCTCCGGAAGGCGGCCGAACTGAACCCCGAGTCGATGGAGGCCCATCACAATCTGAGCCTGGCGCTGATGCGGCAGGGCGACCGGGAAGGCGCGGTGAAGGCGATGGAGCGAGCGAACGCCCTGCGGTTGGCGGATCACAAATTAGTGAATGCCAACATCAGACTCAGCCAGGGGAAGGATCTGGTCGAGGAAGGTGATTTGCAAGGCGCCATCGCCGAGTTTCGAGAGCTGGCAAGCATGGAGCCCGACGTGGCGGAGACCCATTGGCGCCTGGGCCACGCTCTGCTTGAAAACGGCCAAGCGGGGGAAGCGATCCCCATACTCGGCCGAGCTTTGGAGCTGGACCCAAACTATTACGAAGCCGCTCATTCCCTCGCCTTGGCTTGGCGAAAACAGGGCCGCTTGCGGGAGAGCATCGCGTCGGCCAGGAGAGCCGTTGAGATTCGCCCAGGTTCGGCGGACGCCCGGGTCGGGCTAGGGGAGAATCTCATCCTGGCCGGGAAGCCCGAGGAAGCGATCCCGGCCCTCGAAGAAGCGCTCCGCCTCGCCCCGGAACACCCTCAAGCGCGGCAATCTCTAGCGGCGGCGCTGCTCGATAGGGGGAAATCGAAAATTGCGGCCGGAGATGTCGAGGGGGCGATCGCAGAACTGCGGAGAGCGACTTCGCTTCGATCCGACCTCAGCAGAGCGCATCAGTTGTTGGGAGCAGCCTTGCTGAAGCAGGGCGATGCCGGTGGTTCGCTGGAGGAATCCCGAAAAGCGCTGAAGCTCGCCCCGGAATATTTCACGGCCCAATACAACGTGGGCTTGGCGCTGGCGACTCAAGGTGATTTCGGCCAAGCGGCGGCCGCACTCCGCCAGGCGCTGGGGTTGAACCCCAACCACGCGGCGTGCCGCGCGAGCCTGGGGATCGTTTACGGAAAGCAGAACCTGTGGGAAAAGGCGATCGAGGAGTTGCGAGTCGCTGTCGAACTCAATCCCCGTCTGGCGCAGGCCCACTATCAGCTCGGGGTCGCCCTGTCGCGGTCCGGCCAGCCGGAGGCTGCCCGCTCGGCGTTTGAGCAAGCCGAGCAGATCGATCCCCGATATACTAATCCTTTTTGAACGGATAATCACTTGCCGAAGGGGATACTGCTTCGTCCCAAATGCCTTCTGCCCGTGGTGGCGCTGGCGTGTGCTGTCCCGATGGCGGCGCAGGGCGTCGCCGTACCGAAACGTCAGGCCCGATCCCTGCCCACCATAGAAGTCGACATTTCCCTGCCCGCGGTCTCTTTCAAAGACGTGGCGAGCGAGGCGGGCCTCGCCGGCCGCCATGTCTCGGGCGGAGTAACCGACAAAAACTATATTCTCGAAACTACGGGCAGCGGCGTGGCGCTTTTCGACTACGATTCCGACGGCTTCCTGGACATTTTTCTCGTTAACGGCAGCCGTCTTGACGGCTTTCCCGACGGAAAGGGGCCCCTCAGCTACCTTTATCGCAATCAAGGAGACGGCACGTTCAAAGACGTCACTCGAAAGGCGGGGTTGCTCCGATCGGGCTGGGGACAGGGAGCCTGCGTCAGCGACTACGATAACGACGGCGATGACGATCTTCTCGTGACCTACTACGGCCAGAACGCGTTGTATCGAAATGAAGGTGATGGAACCTTCAGCGACGTTACGAAGCAGGCGGGCTTGCTGCAGGTCCGGACCCGTTGGAATACCGGCTGCTCCTTCCTGGATTACGACCGCGACGGCGATCTCGACCTGTTCGTGGCCAATTACGTCGATTTCGATCGCGACAAGGTGCCGGGGAAAGGAGCGAATCGATTCTGCAGGTGGAAGGGACTCCCGGTGATGTGCGGTCCCCGCGGCCTTCCGGGAGGAGCCAACATCCTTTATCGCAATCGGGGAGACGGCGTTTTTGAAGACGTCTCCGAACCTAGCGGCATCACGAAATCCAGCGGGTACCCCATCTACTGCTTCGCGCCCATAGTTTCCGACTATGACGATGACGGCCGGCCCGACATATACGTGGCCTGCGATTCCGTCCCCAGCCTTTTTTATCACAACCAGGGTGACGGTACTTTCGCTGAGATCGGCATGATCGCCGGCTGTGCGTTCAATGAGCACGGCCAGGAACAGGCCGGAATGGGCGCCGCGGCGGGAGACTACGACGGCGACGGTTTCATGGACATCGTGAAGACGAACTTCTCCGACGACACATCGACGCTTTACCACAACAACGGAGACGGCACTTTTACCGACGATACGTACTCTTCGGGACTCGGAGCGAATATCAAATATTTGGGCTGGGGTACGGGCTTCTTTGACATCGACCACGATGGGTGGAAGGATATTTTCATGGTCAACGGCCACGTATACCCGGATGTGGAGCGCGCGAAAGCGGCCAATCCTTACAAGCAGAAGAGACTGGTCTACTGGAATTTGCGCAACCGCACGTTTTTGGATATTTCCGCCCAGGCGGGTCCGGCGATCAACGAATCCCGCTGTTCCCGGGGAGCGGCGCTGGGGGATCTAGATAATGACGGCAGCTTGGAGATTGTCATCAACAATATGAATGACACGCCGAATTTGTTGAGGAACTCCGAGGCGCAAAAGAACTGGATCCTCGTCCGCACGGTGGGCAGGGAGTCCAATCGCAACGGGATCGGCGCTCGGGTCCGGGTGTACGCGGGCGGGCGGGTGCAAAGCGATGAAGTCCGCAGCGGCGGCAGCTACCTCTCACAAAACGATCTGCGCCTGCACTTCGGGCTGGGCGATGCCAAGAAGGTGGAGCGGATCGAAGTACGCTGGCCGAGCGGTAAAACCGAAGTGTTCAGAAACCTCGCGGCGAATCGCCTCCTCACGCTCGAAGAGGGCGAAGGCGATCCGAAGCCTGCGAAGCGGAAATAGTCGTGGCCGGGGAGGCGAAAAATGGGTACAGTCCGTTTGTTTGGTAACTTTTTCTCCTCTTTCCTTTCCCAGCGTCGGGCCCTGCCCGAAACGTGAAGCACGAGGGCCGTGCGCTTCTATTTTACCAGCCGGGAACGAACTTCCGCCCAACTGGAAGCTCTAAGCCGTTGGAAATATTAGGGGTTTCGTCGCGGGACTCACCGGCCCAGCAACGCTCAGACGCCCCCGTGGTATTCTGGTCGTTACGAACGGCGTGGCCACGCCCGATGCCTTCCCGAGAGAGCGAAGCATTCGTTTTGCGGACGTATCCGTATCGGGAAGCGGACCTGATCGTCAGCTTCGTTACGCGGGATCAGGGGAAACTTCGAGGCACGGCGCGGGGCGCGCGGTGGCCGAAGAGCCGCTTCGGTTCGGGGTTGGAACGGCTGGCGCACGCCCAACTGTTTTACTTCCAGCGACAAAACCGGGAGTTGGTCAGCCTGGACCGTTGCGAGCTCATCGGACCGCCGTTGTTTCTGCGGGCCGATTACCCTACCAGCTTGGCGCTGGACTACGTGGCGGAAGTTTGTGACCAACTGCTACCGGAGCACGAGCCGAACGACGCGTTCTTTCGGCTGCTGCGGCTGGTTGCCGCCGAGATGTGGTCGGGAATGAATGAGGCTTCACGGCCAAGCGCAACGGGGCGAGCTGGCGAACCCGAACTTGTCGCCGTAGCGAGCGGAGGGGCGAACGAAGCCGCGCGGGAGGAAAGCGCCCCGGAAGCAGGCACCCCGCGGCAAGGGAATAGAATGCGTGACGGTGAAGGGCCGCAACCCCCGGGCTGGCTTTGGCGAGCGGTGACTTACTTTTCGTTGTGGGCTGTCCGTTTGGGAGGCTGGCTGCCGCCTCTCCATGTTTGCATTCAGAGCGGCGCCGAGATGAAAGCGGACGAACCGGCGTACTTCGAGAGGTCTCAGCCGGGGCTTTTCTCGGCGGAATATCGGACGCCCGATAGTTGGCCCTTGACGCCGGTTTCGCGGTCGATCGCGGCCGAGATGCTCAAGAAGCCGCTCGATCGACTGGAACCGAGGAATTGGAGCCGCCCTACCGGCGAAGACCTGCGCAGGTTTTTGGTCCAGCGGCTGGAGGCGCAGTTCGAACGGTGTCTCAATACCGCGGCGGAACTGGCTCAGTTGTAGTCGTGCGGGTATCCGTAGGGTTCGAGGGCACGGCATGCCGTGCCCCTACATTCGGGGCGGTGTAGCTCACAACCTGTCGGGTAGTGTGCCGTGCCCCTACAGTCGGGGCCGGACGGGTGCGAGTAACAGTCCCCACCGAGATTTTCAGTAACCTGGGTTGTCCGCCAACTAGGGGCCCTCCGGCGGTAGAAGAATCCGGTCGTGCGGAGCGGGCGGGCCTTGGGTCGTCCAAAGAACGCGGGGAAGCCCCGCGGCCCCGTGTCAGAACACGATGCAAACTTTTCAGGACATCGTTTCGAACCTCAAGTCCTACTGGGCTGAAAAGGGCTGCGTCATTCAGGAGCCGTTTGACGTCGAGGTGGGCGCGGGGACGATGTGTCCCGAGACGTTCCTGCGGGTGTTGGGCGCCGACCCTTACCGCGTAGCCTACGTGCAGCCGAGTCGGCGCCCGGCCGACGGCCGTTACGGAGAAAATCCCAACCGGCTTTATAAGCACATGCAGTTGCAGGTGATCCTCAAGCCCGCACCGGATGACGTCGTCGAGCTGTACCTGAAAAGCCTCGAAGCGATTGGCATCGACCTGCGCCGCCACGACCTCAAGCTCGAAGAAGACAACTGGGAGTCCCCGACACTGGGGGCCTGGGGAATCGGCTGGCAGGTGATGCTCGACGGGCTGGAGGTTACCCAGTTCACTTATTTCCAGCAGTGCGGGGGCATCGATCTGGAGGTCGTCCCAGCCGAGCTGACCTACGGACTGGAACGGCTGACCGCCTTCCTGCAAAACGTCGATAGCGTCTACGACATCCAGTGGAACGAGGAGTGGGGTTACCGCCACGTCCGCTTCCAGGACGAGCAGCAATACTCGGTCTACAACTTTGAGAAGGCCGATGTATCCGCGATTTGGAAAGAGTTCGACCTACACGAGGGCGAGTGCCAAAGGCTGCTCGACGAATACCGCTCCCTGGAAGACCCGTCCGAAAAGCGGCGATTCCCGCTTCTGGCGGCCTACGATCGCGTCTTGAAGTGCTCGCATTTGTTCAATATTTTGGACGCCCGCGGCGCGATCAGCGTCACCGGGCGGGTGGCCGTCATTGCGCGGGTTCGCAAGTTGGCCGTCGGGCTGGCCCAGAGCTGGATGGACCAGCAAGAGGCGCTGAAGTCTGAGGACCCCGCCGAGGTCGCCGGGCCATGAAATCACACGAATTCCTGCTCGAAATCGGCGTCGAGGAGGTTCCGCACTGGATGATCCCCGGCGCGCTGAAAGATCTCGAGAGCGGGTTTCTGGCGGCTCTCGAAGACGCCAACCTGGGCCAAGGCGTGGAGACCGCCGGCGAAGCCACGCCGAGGCGGCTGGTGCTCGTGGCGAACGGGGTCGTTGACCGGCAAGCGGATCGTGAGGAGACCTTAAAGGGACCCCCGCGTGATATTGCCTTCGATGCCGAAGGCAAGCCGACAAAGGCCGCCGAAGGTTTCGCAAAGCGTGCCGGAGTCGCGGTGGAAGATCTCGAAGCCGGCGTCGACGGCCGCTTGCTGGCTAGGCGGCTGGTCAAGGGGCGTCGCACGTCGGAGATCCTGGCGGAAGCGTTGCCCGCCGTGATCCTAGGAATTCACTTTCCCAAGACGATGTATTGGAGGGGGAAGTCGGGTGCTCGATTCATTCGGCCCATCCGGTCCCTGCTGGCGCTTTTGGATGGCGCGGTCGTGCCGTTTGCGATCGAGGGTGTCCCGTCGGGGAACCGTACGTTCGGGCATCGCCGGCTAGGAAAGGAAGAGATCACGATCAGCAGCGCCGAAAGCCTTCGCGAAGAGTTGCGGGCCGGCTTCGTCATCCTTTCTCCCGACGAGCGCCGTGAAAAAATCGAGCGGGAAGCCGCCGCGGCCTTGCCCTCTGGGAAACGAGTGCGGCCGAACCCCGCCCTGCTCGAAACGCTCGTTTATCTGACCGAGTATCCAACTGTCATTGCCGGGGCCTTTGACACCGGCTATCTCGAACTGCCTCCCGAAGTTCTCGAAACGGTGATGCTCCACCACCAGAAGTACTTTGCCGTCGAGGAGGAAAACGGCAAGCTGGCTGCCCATTTCGTCGCCGTAGCCAACCTGGACGGCGACCCTGACGGCCTGATTCGTCAGGGCCACGAGCGCGTGCTGCGGGCCCGTTTCAATGACGCCGAGTTCTTCTGGCAAGCGGACCAGAAGCGCAAACTCAGCGAGCGAGTGGAAGACCTGAAGCTGGTCACTTTTCAGGCCAAACTTGGTTCGTATTACGACAAGACGCGGCGGAACAAGAAGCTGGTCGTGGCGCTCGCCGAAGCCACGGGGGGTCTCTCTTCCGAGCAAGTCGAGCAGGCGCGACGCGCCGCCGAGCTGGCTAAGTGCGACCTGACGAGTGAGATGGTCGGAGAATTTCCCGAGCTCCAGGGCGTGATCGGTGGCCTCTACGCGGGTGTTCAAGGTGAATCGAAGGACGTTGCCGACGCGATTTACGACCACTACAAACCGGAAGGTGCTCGCGAAGACCTGCCGCGTGGCCCTATCGGGCAAATCGTGGCCATTGCCGACAAGCTGGACGCTCTCGGTGGGATGTTTCGACTAGGAATGATTCCCAGCGGGTCCAAAGATCCCTTCGCTCTGCGCCGTGCCGCCTACGGGATCATTGTGATTGTTGTGCGCGGCGAGTTGCCGCTCACCATCAGCACCTTGTCCAGTCTGGCCGACGCCGGCGACAACACCGCTGGGCTACGTGAGTTCTTCTTAGAACGGCTGCGCCATTTTCTCAGGGAAGAACGAGGATTCAAGTACGACGAAGTCAACGCCGTGCTGGCGGCCGCGGACGATGATCCGCGCGAGGTCGTAGCGCGCTGTGAGGCGATCGCGAAAGTACGCCCCACGGAAAACTTTGAGCCGCTGGCCGTCAGTTTCAAACGCATCAAGAATATTCTGCGGCAAGCGGGCGGGATCGAACAGTTTGACGGGAAGCTCGTGGATGAGTCGCTTTTGGAAAGTGGCCCCGAGGCCGAACTGTTCCAAACTTTCGAGAAACTCAGGCCGCGGGTTGCCGAGCATAAAGGCCAAGGCGATTACGCCGGCGCCCTGACTGCGATTGCCTCGCTGCGTGCGGATGTAGACTTATTTTTCGACGAAGTTCTGGTCATGGCCAAGGAAGAAGACGTCCGCCAAAATCGGCTGACGTTTCTAGCGCAACTTCTTGGGGAATTTTCCACCATCGCCGACTTCGCGGAGATCGTTTCCGGGAAGTAGCGCTTGAGCGAGACCATAGGGACGAGATACCGACACGGAGAATGTGAATGAAAAAGTACGTTTACGCCTTTGGTGGCGGGACCGCCGAAGGCGACGGCACGATGAAGGACACGCTGGGCGGCAAGGGCGCCGGCCTCGCCGAGATGAGTCGCGCGGGTGTTCCCGTTCCGCCCGGCTTCACTATTGCCACCGATGTGTGCAATCTCTATTTCGCCGCCGGCAACCGGACTCCCGTCGGCGTGGAACGGGAAATGAAGAGGGCCGTTAGGGCGCTGGAGAAAGAGAGCGGCCAGAAGCTGGGTGATCCCCACAACCCCCTGTTGGTGAGCGTGCGCTCGGGCGCCAAATTCTCCATGCCCGGCATGATGGACACGATCCTGAACCTGGGCCTCAACGACAAGACCACGGCCGGGCTGGCGAGGAAATCCGACAACCCGCGGTTTGCCCGTGACTGCTACCGCCGCTTCATCCAGATGTTCGGCAACGTCGTCCTCGAGATCGGCAAGGAAGACTTGGACCACATCTTTGAAAGCGTCAAGAAAAAGAAAAAGGCGAAGCTCGATACCGACCTGACCGCCGCCGACCTGAAACTCGTCATCGCCGATTACAAAAAGCTCGTCAAGAAGAAGACCAATAAGCCGTTCCCCCAGGACCCTTACCGCCAGCTCCAAATGGCACGGGACGCCGTCTTCGGCTCGTGGTTTAACCCGCGCGCCAATCACTACCGGCGCATGAGCGGAATCGCGGAAGATCTGGGCACCGCGGTGAATGTCCAGACGATGGTCTTCGGCAACTTGGGCGAGACGTCCGCCACCGGCGTCGGCTTCACGCGAAACCCGGCAACGGGCGAAAACCGATTCTACGGGGAGTTCCTCATCAACGCGCAGGGCGAAGACGTGGTCGCCGGGATTCGCACGCCCCGGCCGATCTCCGAGCTCGAACGGATCATGCCCCAAGCCTATGGAGAGCTGAACCGGATTACGGGTAACCTCGAAAAGTACTACCGTGACATCCAGGACTTCGAGTTTACGATTCAGGAGTCGAAGCTCTACATGTTGCAGACCCGAAACGGCAAGCGCACCGGCCCGGCCGCCGTTCGCACGGCCGTCGAGATGGTCGAAGAAGGGCTCATCTCGAAGCGGGAGGCGGTTTTACGCGTAGAGCCGCTCCAGCTCGACCAGCTGCTACACCCGGTCCTGGAGCCTGCGTCGAGAAAGCAACTCCAACTGCTGGCGAAAGGGCTGCCCGCGTCGCCGGGAGCCGCCGTCGGCAAGATCGTCTTCACCGCCGACGACGCGGTCGAAAAGGCGGGCGGCGGGCCCGTCGTTCTCGTACGCGGCGAGACAACGCCGGACGACATCCATGGCATGGAGGTGGCCAAGGGCATTCTCACCTCTCGTGGGGGAATGACCAGCCACGCCGCCGTCGTGGCGCGCGGGATGGGCAGCCCGTGCGTGGCCGGCGCGGGGGGCGTTCTTGTCGATGCAAAAAAGAAACGAATCCGCGCCGGAAAAACGACACTCAAGGAAGGCGATTGGATCTCCTTAGACGGCTCGACGGGCGAGGTCTTCGGCGGGCAGGCGGCGACGATCGATCCCGACTCCTCGGGCGGGCATCTGGAAAAATTCATGGCCTTCGTCGACGAATTCCGCACCATCGGCGTGCGCACGAACGCGGAGGTTCCCCGCGAGGCTAGGACCGCGCGGAGCTTTGGCGCCGAAGGGATCGGTCTGTGCCGCACCGAGCACATGTTCTTCGAAGGCCAGCGCATCGCGCACATGCGGACGATGATCTTGGCCGACAACGAAAAGGACCGCCGCAGGGCTCTCCGCAAGCTCCTGCCCATGCAACGGCGCGACTTTGCCGCTTTGTTCAAGGTGATGGACGGCTATCCGGTGATCGTGCGCACGCTCGACCCTCCGCTGCACGAGTTCCTGCCCAAACGCGAAGATCTCATGGTCGAGATCGCCGAAATGCGCGCGCTCGGCAAACCCAAGAAGCGGATCGCCGAAAAGCAAGCGCTGCTTGACCGCGTCAACGGGCTGCACGAGTTCAATCCCATGCTCGGGCACCGCGGCTGCCGTCTCGGCATCAGCTACCCGGAAATCACCGAAGTGCAAGCGCAGGCTATCTTTGAAGCGGCCGTACAATGCGCTCGCAAAGGCGTCAAGGTCATTCCCGAGGTGATGATCCCGCTGGTCGGCGACGTCAAAGAACTCGAGCACCAACGGAAGATCGTAGTCGAAACGGCCGAGAAGGTCTTCGCCAAGGCCGGCGTCCGTGTCGACTACCTGGTCGGGACGATGATCGAGGTGCCCCGCGGGGCATTGACCGCGGACAAGGTTGCCGAGGCGGCCGAGTTCTTCAGCTTTGGCACGAACGATCTTACCCAAACCACCTTCGGCTTCTCGCGCGACGACTCAGGCGGCTTCCTCGGCGACTACCGGGAGAAGAACATCTTCACCGAGGATCCCTTCGCCGTACTGGACACTGAAGGGGTAGGCCAGTTGATTAAGATCGCGGTCGAAAAGGGACGCCGCTCGCGTCCCGGCCTCGAAGTCGGCATCTGCGGCGAGCACGGCGGCGACCCCAAGTCCGTCGAGTTCTGCGTCCACGCCGGGCTGGACTACGTCAGCGCCTCGCCCTACCGCGTACCGATCGCCAAATTGGCCGCCGCGCAGGCCACCCTGGCCCAAGGCAAGGAAGAGGCGATGAGAACGGCCTAGGAGTTTAACTGAAGTAACACTGGATTCCGAATGCCTTCCACGGAGAACAACAGCCCCCGCGCGGTCGAGATCAGCCGGGCGAACGAGCACGACGTCAAGATCCGCTGGCACGACGGCACGGAAGTCGTCTACCCCGCCCGCTTTCTACGGCTCGAGTGCCCTTGCGCGATGTGCGTGGACGAGCTGACCGGAGTGAAACGCCTCCAGGACAGCTCCATACCCGAAGATGTGCACCCGGCCGGCATCGACCCCGTAGGCCGCTACGCCATCCAAATCTTCTGGAGCGACGGCCACAACACCGGGATCTACACCTGGGAGAGATTGTATGAGTTGATCGGTAGGCTCCGCTAGTTGCCCGTCGGCGTTTTCGCTTTCGGATCGCTAAGAGTGAATTTTTCGAACCAGTGCTGTCCGGGGAAAGTCGCGCCATCGGACGGTAAGTCTCGACCGCTCAATGTCTTATGGCCTGTTTTGCCCGGGAACGATTTGAAATCCCGAGGCCGCAAATGGTCGCCTGAACGGAGCATCCGGACGCGGCACAATGAGGGATGAACCTTGGCCGTACGGTTTTCTCCCAACTGATCGAGCACCTACCGAGCAAAGAGTTTCAGAAATGTGTATCGCGCTACCGCGGCGATTCCTATCTGAAAAGTTTCTCCTGCTGGGATCAGTTTCTTGCGATGGCATTCGCCCAGCTGACCTATCGGGCAAGCCTCCGCGACATCGAGACGTGCCTGCGTTCGATGCACGGCAAACTCTACCACATGGGATTCCGCGGCAGGGTAGCGCGCTCGACACTGGCCGATGCGAACGAGTCGCGCGACTGGCGGATCTACGCGGACTTCGCGCAGGTCTTGATTGGCATGGCACGGCCGTTATATGCCCACGACCCGATCGGTGTGGACTTGGACCAGACTCTGTACGCTCTCGACTCGACAACAATCGACCTCTGCCTGTCGCTGTTTCCGTGGGCGAGATTCCGCAAGCAAAAGGCCGCCGTGAAGATGCACACGCTGCTGGATCTGCACGGCAATATTCCCACGTTCATCCGCATTACTGGAGGCAAAGTGCACGACATCAACATCCTCGACGAGATCGGCCCGGAGGCCGGCGCGTTCTACGTCATGGATCGGGCCTACGTCGATTTCGAACGCCTCTTCGTGTTCACTCTCTGCTCGTCGTTCTTCGTCGTGCGAACCAAGAAGAACATCTTGCTCCAACGGCGCTACTCGCATCCCGTCGACAAATCCACGGGCTTGCGCTCGGATCAGACCGTCATACTGGCTGCCATCGAATCGGCCCAAGCCTATCCCGACCCGTTGCGGAGGGTCAGTTACTTCGACGCCCGGACGAACAAGCGGCTGAAGTTTCTGACCAACAACTTCGCGCTCCCGGCGCTGACCATCGCCCACATCTACAAGTCGCGTTGGCAGATTGAGTTGTTCTTCAGGTGGATCAAGCAACATCTGCGAATCAACTCGTTTTACGGCACCAGCGAGAACGCCGTCAAGACGCAGATCCGGATCGCTGTCTCGATTTACGTGCTCATCGCCATCGTCCGGAAACGGCTCGGGCTGGAAGCGAGTCTTTACCAGATTCTACAGATTCTCAGCGTTACGCAATTCGAAAAAATGCCCCTTTTACAGGCACTCCAGCCATCCGACTCCCCAAACGAATCCCCCTATGACCCCAACCAATTGATTCTATTCGACTTTTAACCGGACAGCAGTGTCCTGAAGCTTATAGATCGCGCCCGATTGGACGGAGGCGTTACTGTCGTTCAAAGCCTCTGCGATCAGCTTGCTTGCGGGGTCACCGCGCGGGGGCGTCTGGCAATAGAGGTTGACCGTCAATGTGGCTGTGAGGGCAACAACCCCTATGGCTAACTCTGCACGGTCAGTTTTGGCACGTTATTCGCTCCGTCCAGTGAGCAGAGCGGGCCGTGGGCCCCGCTCCACACAGCCCGTTGGTGCACCTCGGGACCTACCCCCGGGCTAGGTGTGGAGGCTCAACAGTTGTTCCGGGGAGGAGGGAGTCGGCTGATAGGGGGATTATAGCCGAGGCTGGCGTGGGGGCGATGCCAATTGTAGTCGTGGAGCCAGGGGAGCAGATGGTTGGCGCGCTGGAGGGAGGAGCAGTAGGAACGGGCATAGGCCCATTCGCGGAGGGCGGTTTGGATGAAGCGCTCGGCCTTGCCGTTGGTGCGAGGGGTGTAGGGGCGGGTGAAGCGGTGGCGGATGCCGAGGCGGCGGCCAGTACGACGGAAGTGGCGGGAGCGGTACCAGGAGCCATTGTCGGTGAGCAGGCGTCGGATGCGGATGCCAAGCGAGCCATAGTAGGCGTGGGCGAGGAGAAGGAACTGGGCAGCGGAAAGGCTGCGCTCATCGGGCAGGATCTGGGAGAAGGCGATGCGGGAATGGTCGTCGACGGCGACGTGGACGAACTCCCAGCCGGCGGCGCGGGAGCGTCGGGTCTTATCGCCGGTAACGCGGTGACCGGCGTGCTGGAAGCGGCCGAGCTTTTTGATGTCGAGATGCAGTAGATCGCCGGGACGGTGATGTTCGTAGCGGCGAACGGGGGGAGCGGGTTCGAGATCGCGGAGACGGTTGAGTCCGGCGCGACCGAGGAGGCGGCTGACGGTGGCCGGGGATAGCCGCAGGGTTTGGGCGATGCGGCGGCCCGAGGCGTCTCTCCAGCGAGGATGCATCGAACCAGAAGGGCTCGGCCTTTGGGCGTCAATCGGGCATTCCGGTGGATGTTCATGCGGTCTCTCCAGGGTCGTGGTTATTCGACAACTCCAGCTTCCCTGGTCCGGGACCGAATGAACAACCTGTTGAAAGATCACAGCTAGGCCGGTTGACAAGAATGCAGGCAAACCGATCGCCCACCGGCGCGCGTCACCGCTTGCCGGCGGGTCCTTTCGCCGATTTCCCCGCCGGAACGTAGAAGTGGTCCGGCTCCCAGTCGCTGGGACTCCAGCGGTAGCCCTCCGCGAAGCGGATCTGAATGTAGAAATCGGTCTCACGGGCTCGACAGTCGACGATCGTCGCCTGAACCGCGAATCCTTCCGCGTTCAAAGCAACCCGTAGGCCGATCGGGTAGGGGGTCTCCACGGCCAAACCCGCGCCCTCGATGCGAATCTCCTCCAACGAAACCATCTGAGGACGAAGATCGCCGTCCAGGAAGCTGAGTCGGACAAGGTGAGAGCAGAGTCCGAAATCAGGCTCAATTTTTTTCGACCCGGGATCTTAGTCGGCGCCTCTCATGGCTAACCTAAAATCTTCAAGAACGCCCGTGAGTCAATTTCAAAATTAGGCTGCGATGTCGCCGGCTACGCGATTCCGAACCATGCGCGCCGCGAACGCATACTGATTCTACCGCCTCAAGGCGGCGATCGGGCTACGGGAGCCGGTGCGGCGGTGCGGGCGGCGTGGGCCGCGTGGGGGATAAAAGCGGGCTAGCTCAACTCTTCCATGATCTCGGCTAGAGCCGACTCGGGGGGGCGCACCCGCTTCTGCCCCAGGTGGACCAGCGGCTGGTCAACGAGACCGAGCATTTCCACGAAATTCTTCTTTTCGTTGTCCAAGTAGAATACCCCGGTAAGCACGTGTCCCTCGCTGCTCGCCTCATCGAGCAGTTGAAGCGCCCGATGGCGGTTGCTCGGGTCGTGGTCGGCGTCGATCTTTTTCAGCAGCAGCGTCGAGCCGTCATGGAGAGTCACTTCGCGAACGGAGCCGGGTTCCGGCTCTCCGTCGAGGTGAATCTCGTCGAAGAAGGGAACGAAGTCGACGGTTTGCAGGTTGCTGCGGTGTTCTCGCACGTAGCTATAGCTCTTGGTCGACCCGCGGTGGTCGTTAAAGGTGACGCAGGGGGAGATCACGTCGATCATGGAGGTGCCGTTGTGCGCGATGGCGGCCTTGACGATCGAGAGGAGCTGTTTCTTGTCGCCGGAAAACGAACGCGCCACGAAGCTGGCGCCGAGTTGAATGGCCAGAGCGCAGGTGTCGACCGGAGCGAGTTCGTTGGTCGTGCCGTTCTTCAACGTCGATCCGACGTCGGCCGTGGCGGAGAATTGACCCTTGGTGAGTCCGTAGCAGCCGTTGTCTTCGATCAGGTAGATCATCGGCAGATTGCGCCGCATCAGATGCGCGAACTGACCCATGCCGATCGAAACGGTGTCTCCGTCGCCGGTGACGCCCAAAGCTTTCAATGAGCGGTTCGCCAGCATCGCACCCGTAGTGACCGAAGGCATCCGACCGTGGACAGCATTGAAAGCGTGGGAAAGTTGTAGAAAGTATGCCGGTGATTTCGACGAGCATCCGATGCCGGAAAGCTTGATCACCTGAGAGGGGTCCACGCCCAGTTCAAAGAAAGCTTCGATGATGCGTTCGGAGATCGAATTGTGCCCACAGCCGGCGCAGAGGGTCGTTTTCAGGCCGCGGTAGTCTTGGAAATCAAGTCCAAGGCGGTTGACTTTCTTGCGGGGCCGGGGAGGCGCCGTCGGCGTCGAACTCACAGGCCCTCCTGGCCGACGACGTCGTCGGTGACCGTTCGAGCGTCAATCGGCAGCCCGCCGTAGTAGCGCACGCTGAGAACTTTGGGGGCGAGCTTGGCCGGAATTTCGCGGAGAATCAGTTCCCGCAATTGCCCGTCGCGATTTTGATCGACGACGTAGACGCGATCATGCCGGTCGATGAAATCAGCAAGCTCGCTGTTGAAGGGATACGCCTTGACGCGCGCATAGGAAGTATTCAGCTTGTGTTCGTCGAACAACTGCTGGCGGCTTTCTTGGATCGCGTAATGGCTCGTGCCGCAGCCAATCAGCCCGACAGCCGCCTTTTCGCTGATGTCCACGACGGGACGGGGCATCATGGCACGGGCCGTCTCGAATTTGCGGGCCAGCCGGTCAATATTGCGAACCCAGTCGGAGGGCCGCTCGCTGTACTGCGCGTTTTGGTTATGTCCGGTGCCGCGCGTGAAGTAGGCGGCCAGCCGGTGTCTCGTACCGGGAAGCGTGCGGTGGCAGATCCCGTCGCCGTCGATGTCCTGATAGCGGTGGAACGTTCGCAGTCTGTCAAGATCTTCCGCCCTCAAAACCTTGCCCCGCTTGAGCGGCGCCTGGGGGTATTCGAAGGGATCGGACATCCAATAGTTCATGCCTAAATCGAGGTCGAGCATCACGAAAACGGGCGTCTGGAGTTGCTCGGCAAGATCGAAGGCCTGCATGCCCATCTGAAAGCACTCTTCCGGACTGGAAGGGATCAGCAGGGGGTGTTTGGTGTCCCCATGGGAGAGCGTTGCAGCGCTGAGCAGATCGCCCTGCGAAGTCCGCGTCGGGAGACCAGTGGAAGGTCCCACCCGTTGGACATCGAAAATGACCACCGGAATCTCCGCGAAGTAGCCCAACCCGACGAATTCCGACATCAGCGAGATGCCGGGGCCGGCGGTGGCGGTCATCGCTCGAGCCCCGGCCCAACCGGCTCCGACGGCCATGCCGATCGAGGCGATCTCGTCCTCCGCCTGAACAATGGCGAAGGTCGCTTTGCCGGTCTCCGGGTCCAGGCGATAGCGGTGGCAGTAATCGGTCAATGTTTCCGCCAGCGACGAAGACGGCGTGATGGGGTACCAGGTCACGACCGTCACGCCGGCAAACAGAGCGCCCAAGGCGGCCGAGGTATTGCCCTCGATGATGATTTTGCCCTGCGTGGCGTTCATCCGCTCGACACGGTAAGGATCCGCTTTAACCAGCGACTCCTTGGCGAACTCATAGCCCACTCGCACCGCGGCCCAGTTCAGCTCCGCCGCCTTCGGTTTGGTCGCGAACTGTTTGAACAGCGCTTTACGAATCTCCTCGAGGTCGATTCCCAGCAGCCAAGCCAGCACCCCGTCATAGATGATATTGCGCACCAGGCGGCGCAATTTCGCGTCCGGGCAAACCGGCTTCACCAGTTCGTCGAAAGGGATCGGGTAGAAGTGGAGATCCGTGCGGACGGCGTCAAGTTTCAAGGGAAGATCGTAGACGACGGCCGCGCCGGGAGGAAGATCGAGTGTGTCTTCGCGGGCGGTCTCCGGGTTCATGGCGACCAAGAAGTCGATTTCCTTCTTGCGTCCGATGTAGCCCTTCTTGTTCGTGCGGATGGTGTACCAGGTGGGAAGGCCGGCGATATTGGAGGGGAACAGGTTCTTTCCCGAAACCGGGACGCCCATCTGGAACAACGAGCGCAGCAGAACCAGATTCGCCGTCTGGCTCCCAGAGCCGTTTACCGTGGCGACCTGAACGCTGAAGTCGTTGACGACCGGCTCAACAGCCTCAGGTGCAGCCTCGCCTACGAGAGCGGTTTCGACACTGGACATGCGCTATGGTTGCGAGAACGTCCTTTGAGCGGGGAAATCGTAGGCAGTATTTTTCATGATAACAGGTTTCCGGCGGGAGGTAGAGGACTTGGTAGTGCGCTAGAATTAGCGCACTACCGAGGACTTTACCTACATAGGCCGGCAAGAGTGGTGAGAGGGCGGGTCGGTACGGCTTCAGATGGAGCGGGCTGGAGCGGGGGGGCTTGCGGCGTTCGGGAAGCTCTGTTATAAAGAAATGCGCCAGTTCCAGATCGTGCCCTCAAAATGGTGCGCCTTCACTGAATTGCTCACGTCCCGCGCGCGGGCCCGGCCTTGAAGCCGACCGGTTGCGGGAGCGCCTCCTCGACGCGCGAATGGGCGCCCTAGGGTAGCCTCCCGGTAGACGGCAAAGACGCCTATGCCCAGCTTTGACAGGCCTCGAGCCACACGAGACTTCCTGCCTCCCGAGACGGCCGTGCGGAACCACGTTCAGGGGCAGTTCGCCGCCGTGGCTGAGTCTTTCGGCTTCCAGGCGGTTCAAACTCCGATGTTCGAGAAGGCCGAGCTGTTCTTGGCCCAGTCGGGGACGGAGATCAAGAACGCGCTGTTGACGTTCCACTCCGACCACGAAGAATATGCCTTAAGGCCGGAGATGACCGCCCCGGTGTGCCGTCTGGTAGGTTCCGGCGCTCTTGAGGGTTCGGCGGGACACCAAAAGCTTTACTACATCGCCCCGTGTTTCCGCTACTGCCGGCCGCAGCCGGGCCGCTATCGCGAGTTTACTCAGGCGGGCATCGAGTGTATGGGAGCGGCCGGTCCGGTGTTTGATGCGGAAGTCATCGCCGTAGCTTGCCAAATCCTGCGCCGTCTCGGAATATTGAGCTGCGCCCTGAAAATCGGCAATATCGGCGTCTTTCGGGACCTGCTTCCACCCGAACTGGACCCCGGCGACCGGGCCAGGGTCATCGGTCATTTGGACCGCCTGATCGGCATCGATGACAAGTGCCGCTTGCTGTCCAAAACTCTCTCCAAGACCGGTGACGCGGGCCTGATCGAGGACCTCCATCTCGATCGGATGGAGTTGGCGGGGTTGCAACAGCAGGCTGACTATTCGGGACCACACGCCATTGAACATCGGCCTCGGCTGTCGGCGGGCGAGTATGGGGAGCTTCTGCCGCGGGAAGCCGAGGCCACGTTTCGCCGCGTCTGGAGTGTGGAGAACTTGCTCCCCGACGACACGGCGGACTTGTTGCTGCGGGTTTCGCGGTTGAGAGGCTCATTGTCGGAAGTCCATCAGGAGGCGCAGGCGATTCTCGAGGGTACGCCGGCGGTCGGGGCTCTCGAGGAGCTGGTGTCGGTCTGCCGCCATTTCGAGATGTACAAGCTAGGTGATTTCGAGGTCGCCTTGGGCATCGCCCGCGGGTTCACATTCTATACGAGCACCGTGTTTGAGATTTCTTCCGAGGCCGGCCATGGCGGCCGGAAGTACTGTGGCGGAGGGCGCTACGACGGGCTCGTGGAAGAGTTCGGCGGGCCGCCGCTGCCCTCGACTGGCTGTGCCTTCCGGTTTGACGCCCTGGTGGACTCGTTTCTCGCCGAAAATGATTGGTCCGCGCCAGTGCCCTACCAGTTGTACCTGTTGGCCGAGCGTGAAGAGATCTTGCCCCGCGTCATCGCTCAGGCGGAATTACTGCGCGCCAGGGGACTGCGGGTGGGAGTGGAAGTCGGGCCGCAAACTCCCCCGACCCCAGAAGACTGCGACGCCCGCCAGGCCGACTGGATCGGACTGGTCGGTGCGGGGCAGCTTGACAAAAATACGCTGCGCATCGGCAACGGCTCTCGCCTGGAGGAAATCTCGGCCGATCCCGAGTCGGTGGCCCTGCGGATTAAAGGGGCCGGCGGCTAACTCGGCCCTCGAGACGCGAGTCAACCCAGGGCGCTCTTGGCACTCCTCGCAGCCGCGAGGCTGTCATTTCGGTATCAGATGTCGGAGTGAACATTCTTGCCAAATAACTGGGCTGTCCTTCTGGATATCTTTGTACTGTTGAGCGTAGCGTTGCTCCTCGGGATGGTGTTCGAGCGGCTCCGCCAGGACGCTGTGGGTGGATATCTCGTTGCCGGCATCTTGCTCGGACCGGGAGTTTCGGGATGGATTCGCGATGTCGAAGATTATCGAATTCTCGCGGAACTAGGAGTCGCTTTACTGCTGTTTACCATCGGACTAGAGTTTTCCTGGAGACGCCTCCGAGAGTTGGGCTCGGTTGCTCTTTTCGGTGGCACGATACAGATACTCCTGACCGCTGCCATTGCGGCCCTGGCAAGTATCACTCTAGGCTTTTCTCCCGCGGAGGCGATAGTCGTCGGGGCAGCGCTCTCTCTGAGCAGCACTGCGGTCGTTCTGCGCGTGCTCACCGACCGAGCGATGTTGGACAGCCTCCACGGACGGAATTCCCTGGGAATTCTACTCCTACAGGATCTGGCCGTAGTGCCGCTCGTCGTGCTGATTTCGGCTCTGGGCGAAGGCCTCGGCGGTCCGGCGGCTTTCGGTGGGTTTGCCCTCAGCCTCGCTGGGGCGACAGTGTTGGTAGCAGCTATGTTCCTCCTGACCAAATACGCCTTTCCTCGTGTCCTGCACATGGCGTCGGCCTACCGCAATCGGGACCTGCCCATGGTTTTGGCATTTGCGGTCTGCCTGGGAGCTGTTGTGGCATGCCATGCGTTGGGTCTCTCACCGATCCTGGGAGCTTTTGTGGCTGGAATGCTGCTGTCCGAGTCTCCTTTCTCACAGCAGATACGGGCTGACATCATCCCACTGCGCGCCGGATTTCTGACTCTGTTCTTCGCCTCGTTCGGCATGATGGCCCACGTGCCGGCAAACCAGAACCTGCTGATGATTGCGCCTCTCGCCTTAGCCATCATGTGCGGTAAGGCGATGATTGTGGGCTTTGTCATTCGACTTTTTCGACAACCTCATGGCATAGCTGTGACCACCGGGCTCACTCTAGCTCAAATCGGGGAGTTCTCTTTCGTCTTGCTGGAGCTGGGCTATCTCCAAGGCCTGGTGGCCCCAGCAACGTTTCAAGTACTTCTATGCGCCTGCGTAGTCACTTTGGTCCTAACCCCCAACGTGATCGTTGGCGCTCCAAGGCTCGGCGAAATCATCACTCGCGTTCTGTCTCCCCCGGCGAAGGTGCCGTCCGTGGAAGCACATCCGGGCCAGGAAACCGAGCACTCTCCGGGCCCTGTCATCATCGTCGGCTTTGGACCAGCGGGCCAACGTGTAGCTGAGATGCTGCGGGAAGCTGCGATCCGTTTCGCGGTGGTCGATCTCAACCCTCGCAGCGTGGCCGCTCAGAGGCCCAACCTCCCGATCAAGTTTGGGGATGCTACCCGACCCGAAATCCTCAACCACTTGGGCTTACGACACTCGCGGGCTGTTGTGGTCACTGTCCCTGACCCACAGACATCGGAACTCATCGTTCGTCAGGCGAAGAGAATGGCTCCGCACGTTCCGGTTATCGCCCGCTCCCGCTATCACGCACACGCACCGGGCCTTCTGCGGGCGGGCGTTGATCGCCTGGTCGATGAAGAAGACCTCATGGGTCGGCGACTGGGCGCCGAAGTCGTGGACCTGCCCCAAAGTGTGGGCCTCGCGTAATCAGCTGCCGTGGATTTTCTCTCTCGTCTTGCCGCATCGGTCGAAATTGTTGAGTTTGTGCTGGCGGCACAATCTTGAAAGAGGATTTCTTAATTTAGAAGGTAGCGAGCGCCGCCCGGCTTCCGAAAAAGCCGAGCCTCGTGCCGGCGGTTTCGCGAGGCAGGAGGCATGAGGAGAGAAGCGGCTCGATTGGTAGGGCTTCATCGCACTCTCATCCAACCCCCGGATGCAGTGGCGAACCCCCTGAGAACGCGGACGTACTCGGAAACCACGTTGTTGGGCGGAGGCGCTATTGCCGGTGAAGCTGAATCTGCCAGGGATCCTTCGACATCATGTTGCACGGTTTCTTCTGTCTGCCCGAGAGTCGAGCGGTCCCGGTCAACTTCATCCCTTCCGGCGACTGGTTGACAGCCAGTTTGTAGTTCCAGTTGCAAGCGTGGTCATCGACTAGGCTGCTCATCGTAAACCAGCCTCGGAGTTCCAGTTTCGTAGCCCTCCAAAGGTATCCGGTTGTATTGAGTTCGGGAGCGTTTACTTGGCGGATCCTAATGTTGCCCTCCGGCAGCTTCGCCTTGCCCGCCGGCTTGCCGATCGGCCCGTCCCTCTCGCTGAACTTCCATACGAAACCGTCGGGGCTGACCCATGCGCCGGAGATATTCAGCAGCCGTCCTATCAGCGCGTCCGCTTGCGCGATGAGAGCTTCGGCGGCCACGTCGTCCCGCGTGTAGCGGTCGCTCTTCGCATTGCTCCAGAGATCTTGGGTCCTCCAGAGATAGCCTACCGCCTCGCTGCGGAAGCGAGCCTCGCGAGTCTGTTCCCAGAGAATCACTGCCATCTGGGCCGACCGGAAGGCCGGAGTGAAGGATGCAGGGTCTAGGCGAAGAGCACTCTTGAACTTCTGGCGAGCTTTGGAATAGCCGCCGCGTTTCGCCCAGACTTCGCCGAGGTAGAAGGGCACTTCCGGGTCGAATCGATCGGCTTCTTCCGCCAGGCGTAAGTTCTCAAGCGCCTTCTCCAGCATGTCCTGCTCCAAGAACTGCTTGGCTTTCTCCAGTGGTGTCCGCCGGGTGACGGGATCCTCTGCTTTGGCGGGCGCCGCACGGGCGCTTTGAACGCCTTGCTCGGGCGGTCCCTGCGGATGTCCGGCGGGAATAACGAAGAAAGAAAACACCGCGCTACAAACCACGAGGCGGCGGGATATCCGTCTCAAGTTCAGTTCTCGAAGCCATGTCAGCGTTCGCATGTTAGGTAGGCTTGCTCACTGAACCTCGTAAATTATGGTGACATTGGTCCGTGTTCAGACGGTAGGGGCACAGCATGCCGCGCCAGTGTTCCAAGGCCGCCGTATTTGCGAGCCTCAATCAAAATGCGGCCTCGAGCCTCAAGCGCACCCTGGGGACACCACCCCACGTCTTGGGCGCACCTCACTCCGTTGAATCGAGAATACACCCGTTCTATGACAAGAACTAGATTACAGGAAGGCGCGGGAAAATGCTGCTGCGCGGACAGCCGCGAGGCCATTATTGGCAACGTCGTTGCCGGACCACTCCCAGCCGCTTGCCCTGGCGGACGAACGAACCTAAAACCATAAGGAGATCAAGGCGAGCTTACATTGTGTAATGACGCCGCGGGAGTTCGAAAGTGTTCAGACGGGATGGCCCCGGCGCATAATGAAATGTCAGTGCTGTCCGGGGAAAGTCGCGCCATCGGACGGTAAGTCTCGACCGCTCAATGTCTTATGGCCTGTTTTGCCCGGGAACGATTTGAAATCCCGAGGCCGCAAATGGTCGCCTGAACGGAGCATCCGGACGCGGCACAATGAGGGATGAACCTTGGCCGTACGGTTTTCTCCCAACTGATCGAGCACCTACCGAGCAAAGAGTTTCAGAAATGTGTATCGCGCTACCGCGGCGATTCCTATCTGAAAAGTTTCTCCTGCTGGGATCAGTTTCTTGCGATGGCATTCGCCCAGCTGACCTATCGGGCAAGCCTCCGCGACATCGAGACGTGCCTGCGTTCGATGCACGGCAAACTCTACCACATGGGATTCCGCGGCAGGGTAGCGCGCTCGACACTGGCCGATGCGAACGAGTCGCGCGACTGGCGGATCTACGCGGACTTCGCGCAGGTCTTGATTGGCATGGCACGGCCGTTATATGCCCACGACCCGATCGGTGTGGACTTGGACCAGACTCTGTACGCTCTCGACTCGACAACAATCGACCTCTGCCTGTCGCTGTTTCCGTGGGCGAGATTCCGCAAGCAAAAGGCCGCCGTGAAGATGCCCACGCTGCTGGATCTGCACGGCAATATTCCCACGTTCATCCGCATTACTGGAGGCAAAGTGCACGACATTAACATCCTCGACGAGATCGGCCCGGAGGCCGGCGCGTTCTACGTCATGGATCGGGCCTACGTCGATTTCGAACGCCTCTTCGTGTTCACTCTCTGCTCGTCGTTCTTCGTCGTGCGAACCAAGAAGAACATCTTGCTCCAACGGCGCTACTCGCATCCCGTCGACAAATCCACGGGCTTGCGCTCGGATCAGACCGTCATACTGGCTGCCATCGAATCGGCCCAAGCCTATCCCGACCCGTTGCGGAGGGTCAGTTACTTCGACGCCCGGACGAACAAGCGGCTGAAGTTTCTGACCAACAACTTCGCGCTCCCGGCGCTGACCATCGCCCACATCTACAAGTCGCGTTGGCAGATTGAGTTGTTCTTCAAGTGGATCAAGCAACATCTGCGAATCAACTCGTTTTACGGCACCAGCGAGAACGCCGTCAAGACGCAGATCTGGATCGCTGTCTCGATTTACGTGCTCATCGCCATCGTCCGGAAACGGCTCGGGCTGGAAGCGAGTCTTTACCAGATTCTACAGATTCTCAGCGTTACGCAATTCGAAAAAATGCCCCTTTTACAGGCACTCCAGCCATCCGACTCCCCAAACGAATCCCCCTATGACCCCAACCAATTGATTCTATTCGACTTTTAACCGGACAGCAGTGATGAAATGTTACGAGGGGTTATAGTGGCGGGTCATAGGACTCCGGCGGGTGTTCCGTGTTCGTCTCCACCAAGCCGGGGCTCGTCCCCGGTTTTACTCCAAACTCGCGAACTTGCTTGACAACTCCGTTATCAAACCAAACAACGAGAGGCTGACCGTTGACCCGATAGTGTTCGATGACGACGTAGGGTGCGTCAGGATCTAGGTCCTTCAGGTCGGGCAGCTCGACCTTCAGCGGCTCCGACAGCATCCGATGAACTAAGGAGACGGGCATGCCTTCGAGAACCTGTTTCCTTCTCACCGCATCCTGCGTTTCTTCAGGCAGATTTTGTTCCAGCAGTCTGGTGCGGATATGGTCAACCGCCAACATCCGCTCCATGAACGGTAGAAACTGCTGTGGGCCCAAGTCCTCGTCGGTCAAAGGCCTGGCGTAGCGAAAGTTGATCCGTGAGCCGCCCTGGCGTTTAAAGCTGGGGTTCTTTTTGGAGTCATGCTTGCTGCCCCGTCGTCCCCGGCCGCCGCCATCAAAGTGAATCTCAACATGCTTGCCGCCAATCTTGACCTTGGTGATCGTCAGTCTTTCACCAGGTTCGGCGCCGACCCCTTTGCCCTCTAGCCGTTTGTCGTAATTCCTCAGGTCCAAGCCGGTCTCGACATCGAGAGATTTCCTGGCGCTGGGACTACCCAAGCGCTTCGTCCAAGCGGCTCAAGAACAATCCGACGTCACTGACGACGCCGATCGCTTGGCCGGTGCCGCGGTCAGACACTTTAGTAACCACAGCCGGGTTGATGTCCACGCAGATGAGCTTCACCCAGGCGGGGAGCATGTTGCCGGTGGCGATGGAGTGCAGCATCGATCCCAAGCAGAGCACGAGGCCGGCGCCTTGAAGCTGCTCGGCGTAGGCGTCCTGGGCTTCGTTCATGTCGGTGATGGTTTCCGGCAGCGGTCCGTCATCGCGCAGGCTGCCGGCCAACACGAAAGGTACGTCGTTGTTGACGCACTCATATAAGACGCCGGAGGTGATCCTGCCCGCCTCCACCGCTCCACGCACACCGCCGCAATGATAAATCGCGTTGATGGCGCGCATATGGTTGCGGTGGCCGTGTTCGGCCTGGCGTCCGTCGCTGAGGCGCACACCCAGCGACGTGCCGAGCAGCGCCGCTTCGGCATCATGAACCCCCAGGGCGTTGCCGGCCAGCAGGCAGTCGACGAATCCGCGCCGTATGAGCGACGCAAGCGCCGTTCCTCCTCCGGTATGGATCACCACTGGACCGGCCACGACGACGGTCCGTTTCTTTTCGAACCGGGTGTGCTCGATCAAGGCCGCGGTCTGGCCGACGGCCGTTTCCACCCGCCGCTCGGAGGAAATCTCGTGCGACATGAAGGCGAAGTGGTGGCGGTCGCGTTCCTTCGATTCCGGGATTACGCGGATACCTCTCCGGCCACAGACGACCTGGTCGCCGGCGCGAAGATCTCGCAGTCGGCGGCACTCGGCTTGGCCGTTCTCGACGACGATGCCGGCGTCCATCCTCTGGCGTGTGACGTCGACCCAACGCTCCTGGAGCCGAACCTGTGTGCGATGGTTCGTGGTCGAGTAGAAATCTTCCGGCGCGCAGGAGTCCTTCTCGACGGGACGTAGAAGGGCGTCTTGCAGCTCTACGGTCCCGCAGCCCAGACTGACCAGGTCGACGAGCAGCTTGGCCATCGTCGCTTCCGAGGGAGCCTCCACGCGCATGCGCAGATAGGATTCATCCGTGTTGGTGCGGCCGATGCGGAACTCTTCCACCTCGAACTGGCCGTCCTGGGCGACGATCGTGTCGAAGACTTGCTCGAGGACGTGCGAGTCGACCAAGTGCCCGCGTGTTTCGATGGTTTCCTGATATTTGGCCATCGGTTAAAGTCTAGCTTACGGTCTGCCCGGTTCGCCCGCAAGACGGCGTTGCCGAACGCAGGTGGGCAGGCGCAAGAGACCCAGAGACCCGTGGACTCAAGTTCAGGCTAGCCGCCCCGCTCCCCTCTTGCGAAAGACAACTGTGAGGTCGCGGCACCAGTCGGCACCGAGGCCGATTCTCTCCACTGGCACGTCAGGTGAAAAATAGCGAAGGATGACCTCGGTGCTGGGATGAAAATGGAACGCCGGAGAGACGAGTAACAGGCGGGGAGAAGCGTTGCCGAGAGCAATCCCCGGGAAGTACCCTTTCGATGCGATTTCATCCCGGTGCAAGTGCCACTTCACGCGCATCC
The DNA here is from genome assembly GCA_965248365.1 of Bryobacterales bacterium. Classification (GTDB taxonomy): domain Bacteria; phylum Acidobacteriota; class Terriglobia; order Bryobacterales; family UBA6623. Next base: position 208,841 of record CBDFJA010000002.1, read on the forward strand.
AGTAATCGAGCCCCTGGAGGGGAAGGTGGATGTCCTCGCCCACCTTGAACTCGATCACGGCCAGCCGGCCGCCCTGGTCGCAAGCCAGCAGGTCGATGATTCCCCGCTCGATACCCGCGACCGCCGGGACCTGGCTGTAGAGCGGCCGGCGATGCAATGTGCTGTCGAGAGCGCTGATCCCGCGGCGGGCCACCGACTCGAGCCACCTTTCCGGGTACTTGCGGTACAAGGAATTCTCGGGGTCCCCGGCCCCGGGCGAGCGGAAGCGGGCCAGGTGATTCGCCAGTGCCTCGACTTCGGGAAACTTGCGCGCGCTGAAGGGGCGCTGCCGGTCGAGTCCGTACGTCATGACGCCATTTCCGGCCAGGGCAAACTCCAGGCCCCGGATCTTCAGCGAAATGGCTCCGTCCGGGCGAGGGATCGCGTCTACATCGGGATGAGCTTGCAGCTCGCTGACCCATCGGGCTACCGGCCCGGCCGGCGTTGGGGTGGGGGAACAGGCGGGCAATTCGGTCGAGAGGTTGCCGTAGTCGCGTTCGTCGATCCGTGCCAGATTGCCGCGGCGGTCAAACTCGTAGAGCTCGAACCCGAACGATCTCTGGTTGAGGAAGGCCAACCGATTCGCTGTGGCCGTAGAGTGTGGGTGGGGCAGAAAGATCTTCAGACCGCAAAGCACCTGCCGGTGAATCCGCTGGCGCAGGAAGTCCAGCCAGATCAGAGCGAAGCTGAGGATCTGGTCGCAGCCGGGTTGGCCGAGACCGCGGGATGCGCCGATCACCGCCCAAGCTTGCTGACCGCGGCTCAACAGCCCGCGGACGAAAAGCGGCGAAAGCGAATGCTCCAGGTCCGCCGCGCAGCTGAGCTGCGAGAGAGACCAGGAGTGAAACTCCCGTGCCAGCAGGCGCCGGAGGTACTCTAGAAACTGCTCTTGTTCGACCCTCCGGCTGAGTCGATCGCCCACGCGGGAGCGGTCCACAAGGGCCAGCAACGCTTCCCCCTTGCCGAAACGGCGGGCCCGCAACTCCATCCGCTCTCGAGTTTCGCGTTCGATGCTCGAAATTCGGCGAACAATGTTCCCTTCCGTTCCCCAGGCATGAAGCACGCATGTGGGCCCCTGGACGGCGAGGGTGTAGGAACCCTCATCCAGCGGGACCGGATTCTCACCGGGCTCCGACACAGCCGGACGCTTGCAAGCGGTCAAGAACACTCGTATCCGCTTCTCCAATTCCCGGGGCGAAGAGGTGGGTCGCTTGTTCGCTGAGTGTCTCACGACTGCACGAAGGCACCCTGGCCGCTAGTCCGCTTTTCCCGTCGGCGGCTAGCCGCGGCGGTGCAAAGCCCCGCCAGCCGAGACGTAGGGGCGCGATTCATCGCGCCCGCCTGCCGACACACTGTACTCTGGGCGTTGTACACAGACCGTTACCGCGAACCGTGGCCAGCTGACCTTTCGCCGAATCCGCTACGGTCGCGGCGAGAAGAGCGGCCTCGGATCCGCAAGGGGCCCTACAACTCGGCCGAACCGAAATAGCAGCGAGGAAAATCCAAGAGATGCGCCGAACCGCGGGCGGGGAAGGGAAGCCGGCTCGGGCGACCGCCGAGCGCCTCTATCTTATCAGGATCGCCACGGCCGGATGCCGTGCCCGTCAGATGGCCGAGTACGGCGAAATCATCGGAGCGCGGCGACCGAACGCGCCGCGCCAAGGCTCTAAATCTCGCGGCTGAGTCCCCAGCTCGCGGGAGAAGCTCTCAAAAAAAAGAAGTCCCGGCAACCCCCCTCGCCGGGACCTCAACCCCTTCTCTGCGGTGTTGGAGGCAACCCACCAAAGCGATGCAAGCCTCGAATCCACGACCCAGAGCAGATGGTTCTCGATGTCGGGTCGCAATAGAAAGGCCAAAATCAACGCACTGCTATAACGTATTGAAACAACATCAGATCCGACTAAGACAGGCCACACCACCTTGCAGTGGTTTATGGCTTTTGGAAGAAATAGCCGTAGAGATATACAAGGATCGGGATGGCCGGGCCGAAGGGGGGAGAAAGCGATACTTGATAGAATGCCGAGCATGATAGCGGCGCAGGCGCGGAGGACGGTGAGTTGGACCAGGCGCATCCCCGACCCAGTCCTAGTACGCTGGTTGCTGGGCGGAGTCTTCTTGATGGGGGTTGTGGTAGCGGCGCCGGGTAGCGTGCTACCGGTTTGGTCATCTCCCTTGCCGGTTGACACTACGGACGGTTCGCTGATCTTTGCCGCGTTGACACTCGGGCTGCTGGCTGGAATTCTCTATGCGCCCCGACTACGCAACCAGGCGGATGCGGGGATTCGCCGGCCGCTAACCCTGTCGCTGGCATGCATGAGCATAGCCTTCGTTTCTCTGTCGGCGACACCGGTTGTCTTGCGGCTCTTCGCGGGCTGGTTCTGTCTCGGCGTGGCAGGCGCAGGCCTCGTGGCCGTAGTGTCGGCGCTGCTTGCTCACGTCGTGACGCCAAGCCACTCGGTCACGGTTCTCCATTTGGCCGGCCTAACACTTGGCGGCGCCGGTGTGATTGTGTCCCTTCTTTTCTCGGCGGCTGTGGAAGGACCGCACGCGGCTCTGCTGCTGCTGTCGAGTCTCGTGTTGCTCGCATCCGTTGGGGCGTGGCGTTCAAGAGCCCTCGAGGGGGCGCCGCCGCTGGTGTTGACGGAATTCCCCTTGGGTTGGAAGGATGCGGCGAACCCGGTCGTCCTGCTGCTTGTGCTGTCGATTGTGGTGCAGTCGGCGAGTCAGTGGGCCGTGGCAGGTTGGTTGCCGGCCTACCTGTCGCGCAGGTTCGGTCTGAGCGCTGGCACGGATTTGTCGGTTCTGGCTGGTTTTTGGTTATCGCTGAGCATCGCGCGCTTGTTGGCGGGGAGACGGGTCAAGCTCGACTCGCCGCTGCGTTCGCTAGGTTGGCCGACGCTGGCTTCTCTGGCCGGTTGTTCACTGCTGTTGCAGTTCGAGGGCCTCTCGGGCGCCGTCGTGGGATCTCTGCTGCTGGGCGCGGGTCTCGGATCCCTCCACCCCGTCACCTTGGCGTTGATGGGCCGGACCTACATGTCGAACCGGCCCGGGTTCGTCTACGCCGTGCTGTCGTTGTGGGTGGTCGCGGGGCTGCCTGTCTCCGTTCTGATCGGCTACCTCGCCAAACGGGTCGGCATCGAGGTGGTCGTGTGGATCGTCGCGGGGAACGCTCTGTTGGCGTTCTTGTTGTTGGCGACTGTACTCGTGGAAACAAGGCTGGCGAAGGAAGCCGGGGAAGCGCGTCGGTGATGCGACGCGGGATTCCCATCCGATGAACGAGCTCTCCTCTCTCGGCCTAATTCTCTTGTTGGCCCTGCTGGCCGGACACTTGGTGAAGTTTATCCGCATCCCGGAGGTGACGGGTTACATTCTTGCCGGCATCGCGCTGGGGCCGTCCGTGTTGGGCTGGGTCAGCTACGAGAACTTGGCGGCCCTTGAAGTACTCAGCGAGGTGGCCCTGGGCCTGATTCTCTTCTCGATTGGCTCGGTGTTCGAGTTTTCGCGTTTTAGGCGGGTCGGCAAACAGATTCTCAACCTGACTCTGATCGAGTCCCTCCTGGCGGCGTCGTTGGTCACCGCCGGCATGATCGCGGGCGGCCAACCTTGGCAAGTTGCGCTGTTGTTGGGCGCGATTGCCATAGCCACGGCCCCGGCTTCCACCCTCATGGTTCTTCGGGAGTGCCACGGCAGCGGGCCGTTGAGCGACACGCTGCTGGGATCATAGCCGTCAACAACATATTTTGTTTGACGGCCTACACCCTCGTCGCCGCGCTGATTGACCTGGCTTCGAGTCTCGGCGGCTCGGGCGCTTTTCTAGGGACGGTCTACGTCTCTCTGTTTCCCCTGGTCTGGCAGCTTGTCGGGTCGGTGGCGCTAGGCTATTTGGTGGGGCTTTTACTGGCGGCATGGTCGTCGCGTGTCAACGAGCATGGCGAGGTGCAGATCCTGCTCGCTGGGTGCGTTCTGTTGTGTGTCGGGGTAGCGCTCATCCTCGAGCTGTCGACTCTTGTGGCTAGCATGGCGGTCGGTGCGACGATGGTCAACCTCTCAACGCGCAGCCACAGGATGTTCGATACGCTGACGAGAACCGACCCTCCTTTCTATGCCATTTTCTTTGTCATCGCCGGTGCCGGCCTCGATGTGGCGTTGGTGAGCTCGATCGGCGTGCTGGGATTGTTGTACGTACTTGCCAGGGGAGCCGGGAAGTTTTTCGGCGCTCGTTGGGGAGCGCGCTGGTTGGGGCTTGAGTCCACCGTGCAGCGCTTTTTGGGCTTCGGCTTAATGGCGCAGGCGGGCCTCGCCGTGGGTCTCGTCCTGGCAATCGATCGTCGCTTTGCTGAATACAGTGCGACCGTCAGCACCGTCGTGCTCGCCGCGGTCGTCATTCATGAAATGATCGGACCGATCAGCACGCGGTTCGCGATCATTCAAAGCGGCGAGGCTCGTGGGCGTAGTGAACCGGAGCCGGTTTGGTTTGTCGAGTGATCCGGCGACGGTAGATCGGGTTGCGGTCTCTGCCCTGGCCCTGCTTTCCCAATACGAATCAGTCCAGCGGATCGGGCAGGGCGACTCCGCGGCGGCTGCCGATCTCGGCTAGGTCCTGGACAGTTGCCTTCGGCAGAGAAATTCCGTCGCGACTCCGTTGCCGGCGGTTGTCAATCTCCACTTCGCCGGGGACGAGGACTTCGGCTACTCCATCTCTCGGGGGAACTCGCTTGGCGGCGGACAGCGACTTGCCGACCATGGCCCGGTACTGGTCTCGACCGCCGAAGGCGCCGGGGTCGATAACCAGTATCAGCACGCCGCCTACCCGGCCACGGGAGTCGGCGACCTTCTCGTCGACATTGGCTCTGACGAGAGTCGGATCGGGATCGCCGATCATTCCCAGCGCCCCCAGCAAGGCCGAAGCCAGCGACAAGCCACTGCCTTTGTGGTCCGCGACCCTGCCGCCCAGCGGAATGATCGTGCCGCCGGCAAAGTAATCCTCGGGGTCGGTCGTGGGGTTTCCGTCGCGATCCAGAATGCAATCCGGCGGCAGTTGGCTACCCTTGTCGCGAGCAACTCGGATCTTACCTCCGGCGATGGTCGAGGTCGAACCGTCGAACAACATCGGCGGACTGCCCTCGGCCGGGATCCCGACCGCATACGGGTTGGCGCCTAGAAAGACCTGCCGCCTCCCGGTCGGCATCATCAGTCCGACACCGGGTCCGGCCGCCCCCACCGTCACGAACGCCACCAGTCCCCGCTCAGCGGCCCGCTCGGCGTATTCGCCCATGCGGCCTGTATGGGTCGAGTGGCGTATCGCAACGACGGTCACGCCCTGGCGGCCGACGCGCTCCATGGCCCAATCGAGCGCCCAAGCCGTCGTATAGAGGCCGAAACCTCGCCGGGCGTCGATCAGTCCCGCGGCGTCGGTCTCGCGAAGAACATAGGGTCGGACGTCGGGCGCCATGTCGCCGGATTCAATCTCCGCCACGTACTGTTTGACGCGAATGACCCCGTGCGAGTCGTGCCCCGACAGATTCGACCGCACCATGTGCCGGGCCGCTTCCGCCGCGATGTCTGTCGGCGTGCTACGCGCTTCGAACACCTGCCGGACAAATGTCTCAAGATCCTCCGCACTCCAACGCCCTGATTCCGCCATATCGATTCCCCTCGTTGAACTTCGACTAAGCACTAGTATCGACCAAGGTGCCTAGCGCACGCCTAGCAGCCCGTGGCGAAAGTCGCACGGGAGAGAAAAATGGGGACTGCCACCAATTCGCCCCCCATCATGGCTGTGGAAACAAAGAACTTCACCTGAAGCGAATCGGCTGGCTGTACCCGATTTTTCGCGACGTCTACTTTTGCTACGGGCTGCTAGTGTTGAATTTCAAAGCTAACCCACGAATCCTCGGTAAAGATAAGCCTGCTGCAAGCGGGCTAAGACGAGCCCTTGCGTCTGCTTCGCAACCAGCCGTAAACGGCTTCCTAGCCCAGCCTAACCGCATTTCTCACCGCTGATGGCCGAAGCACTCGGAAGCCCTCATTCTTTGCTGACGATCACCTTCTCGAACGACCCGCATGGCTGTTCGAAGGTTTCTATGCGGTGCCACGCCGCAGTGTCGATCGCCTCGGGATCGAGAAACTCCGGCCCGCGGGAAAGCTCGTTCAGAACGGAGTTCACGCCGCGGTGCGCAACGACGACGGAGACTCGGGCCGAATGGTCGACGACACCGCGCCAAGCGGCGGCGACCCGACGGTAAAAGGCCAGGAACTCCTCACCTCCGGATGGAGTAACATTCCTCCAGTCTTCGAGCTTGCGCTGGGCCGCCACAGGGTCTTTGCGTTCAATTTCAGCCCAGGAAAGCCCGTCCCAGGCACCGTAGGAGATCTCCCTCAGCCGGGCATCGATTTCAATTTCGACGGCCGCGTTCCGCGCAATCGCTTGCGCGGTCCGGAGAGCACGTCGCAGCGGGCCGGCAACTATTCTTTCCACTCCCCGCTCGGCCAGAATCCGACCCAGCGATTCAGCCTGCGCCAGACCTTCCTTGGTGAGCGGTGGGTCCGACTGGCCCAGCATCGTGTGGGAATTCCGACAGGCCCCGTGGCGGACAAGATAGACTTCGAGCGGCATTTTGTTTTCACCGGAAGCGCCAGCGCGAAGGCCGACCGGGAGGTCGTCCCGGCACTGGCCGCGCCCCCGCGGATCTGTTGGGCGCGCCCGGCCGATTGTCAGGCTGTGTCCATCCTGTGTACACTGGTTCTCCCCTTCTTCGCCCGGCGAGTCGGGCCAATGGGAAGATTCCCGTCATCATGAGAGTGCTCGCGGTTCACCCCGGTCCCTTAATGTATACGAAAATCTTCCTGCGCTTGGAACCCCTCGGCCTCGAGCTGGTAGCGGAAGCGGTGCGTCGAGCAGGCCATCAGGTTCGGCTACTCGACCTGCAGGTCGAAAGCCACCAGGATTACTTTCGAGTCCTCGATGATTGGAGGCCCCAGGTCGTCGCCTTCTCGTGCAACTACCTGGCCAACATCCCCGAGATCATCGATCTGGCCCAGGCAACTAAGAAAAGGCTACCGGACGTATTCTTCTTCGTCGGAGGCCACAGCGCTTCGTTTACCGCGCAAGAGATCCTCGAACATGGGGCCGGAGCCATTGACTGCATCTTACTCGGAGAAGGGGAAGCCGGCGCACCCGCCCTGATCGAGGCCGCGGAACACGATCGCCGGTCGGTGAGCAAGCTGGCCGGCGTGGTCACGTTAGAGGGCAGCGGACCTGCCCCCGGTTTCGTTGAATCGCTGGACGACGTGTGGCCGGCGCGCGACCTGTTGCGGCGCCGGAACAAGTACTTTCTTGGCGAACTGGACCCCTGCGCTTCGATCGAGTTCACTCGGGGCTGCCCGTGGGATTGCTCCTTCTGTAGCGCCTGGACCTTCTACGGTCGCAGCTACCGGACGGTAAGCACGGAACGCGCCGTGGAGGATCTGGCCCGCGTCAGGGAGCCGGGCGTTTTCATCGTCGATGACGTGGCGTTCATCCAAGCGGACCAGGCGATGCGCATCGGCGAGGCCGTAGCCGCCAGAGGTATCAAGAAGAACTACTACCTGGAGACACGCGGCGACGTGTTGCTGCGGAACAAAGAGGCTTTTCGGTTATGGAGGAAACTCGGCCTGCGGTACATGTTCCTCGGCGTGGAGGCTATTGACGAGGAGGGCCTCAACAAGTACCGCAAGCGAATTACCCTGAGCAAGAATTTCGAAGCGCTGGATTTCGCGCGCTCGCTCGGCATGCACGTGGCCATCAACCTCATAGCCGACCCCGATTGGGACAAAGCACGTTTCGAGGTCATTCGCCAGTGGTGTCTCGAGATTCCGGAAATCGTCAGCATCAGCGTGAATACGCCCTACCCGGGGACCGAAACCTGGCATACTGAATCGCGGCGACTGACGACGCGCGATTATCGGCTATTCGATATTCAGCACGCCGTCCTTCCGACCAAGCTTCCCCTGCCCGAGTTCTACACGGAACTGGTGCGCACCCAGCAAGTGTTGAACCTAAAACACCTCGGCTGGACTGCTCTTCGTGGTGCGGCTACGCTGGCCCTAGGCCACCTGCTGCGAGGCCAGACGAACTTTGTCAAGCTACTATGGAAGTTCAACAGCGTCTACAACCCAGAGCTGCAGTTGGCGGATCACAAGCGGCCCGTCCGCTATGAAATCGCGCTTCCTCCCGCCCCTCGGAATCAGGTAGACCCCAAGCTGCTTTACATCCACCAAGACACCGGCCCACAGGCCCGATCTCTTGACGACACGACCGAAAAATTTGTCGACGCGACTCGAGTCGGCAGCGCCTGAGGCGCTCTCAGCGCCACGAGCGGCCTTGGATCAACCCGAACTTAACCTGCATTTCCCACCACCTGACGGCCCGAAGCATGCCATAAGCCCGCGATGACTTCGTTGTGCCTGCTCGCTGCTCAACCTATTGACTCCCGCATAATATAGAGTAATCTTTTGGGGGTTCTGCTCGTCTTAATAGACATGGGGAACCCAAGAGGCGTAAGGCGCGATTTTGATGCTCTGGAAAAGCGACGGCTGGAGGCCGTGCGGCTGGTCGTCGACGAAGGTTTGAGTCAGTCCGAGGCAGCACGGCGCGTGAAGGCGGCGCAGCAAAGCGTGAGCCGTTGGGTTAGCGAGCATGGCGCGCACGGTGCCGCCGGACTCCGCCGGGCCGGGCGCGCCGGCCGCAAGCCGCTGTTAGACGCCACGCAACGGGAACGTCTGGAGGCAATGCTGCTGCGGGGCCCCGAAGCGCAGGGCTTCTCGACGCCGCTGTGGACTTGTCCGCGAGTCGCTCGTCTGATCGCCGACGAGTTCGGCGTGCGCTATCACGAAGGTCATGTTTGGAAGATCCTGCGGGCGCTCCACTGGAGCCCGCAACGGCCTGTCGGCAAGGCCCGCGAGCGCAACGAAGAAGCCATCCGCAACTGGCGGCGCGAGACTTGGCCGGCCACTAAAAAAAAGCCCAAAAACAAGGCCGCACGATCGTCTTCATCGACGAAAGCGGACTGAGTCAGAAGCCCCATCGTTGCCGCACCTGGGCGCCCCGCGGCGAGACACCCGTGCTGGAGTTCAACTTCAACTGGCAGAAACTTTCCGTTTCCGCCGGGCTGACCTTGCGCAACTTCTACTTCCGGCTCTATCCCGGCGCCATCGGCGAGCTGGAGGTCATCGACTTCCTGAAGGCTTTGGTCCGCCACATCGACGGCCCGCTGCTGATCGTCTGGGACCGCCTGCCGGCGCACCGCAGCCGCCTGGTGCGGGAGTTCATCGAGCTCTCCGAAGGCCACATCGCCACGGAGTGCTTGCCGCCCTATGCACCGGAGCTGAACCCGGTGGAATACATTTGGGCTTACTGGAAGCAGCACGAGTTGCCGAACGTCTGTCCGAAGGACTACTGGGAGCTGGACGAGCGTGCCCGCAAATCCCTGCGTCGCATGCGCCGCAAACCGCGCTTGATTACGGCCTTCTGGAAGCAGTCTTCTCTTGGCCTTGACTAACTCGATATTATGCGAGATTCAATAGGTTAAAGGACGCCCGCATTGTTCAAGAAACGGAGCGGCGCACGCCTTTGTACTGACGGGCCTCTCACGCACTTCGTCTCGCCACGCGGTGAGAAAGGCGGATTAGGACAAGTCCTGTCCTGCTGCTCAAAAGGGGGCGACAAACGTTGCCGAGTGATCCGGCGGAAAGCCCGGCCGGGAAATTAGGCGCGGCCGCTCACCAACTGCGTTCGATGCCCACGACTTTCCATCCCCCGGCTTCCTTGCGGAGATACACGGTAGCGGTCTTAGCTGCTTCTTCCCCGGTGATCACCGCTGCGAAGTAAGCGCCCTGGCGACCCTCGGCGATCTGTTCTGGCAACGGGAAGCCGCCGGCATCGGGAATCGGATCGTGCTTCTCCGATTCGTTGTCGAACCGCGACCAACGGACGCGGTAGTCGCGCCTGTCGCGGAATCCATACTTGACCTCGAGATCGTCGAACTTCAGCTTGTTTTCTTCGACTCGAAAACGATCGAGAGCGAGGACCTTCGCAAAGTAGTTCTTGCCGATCTTGTCGCGCCTGGCGATAAGGTAGTCGCCCAGCAGCCGCTCATCCGCCGGATCGCTGTATTGGGCCGATTTCACCACGGCGCGGATCTGTTCATCGCTAAAAGCCATCACTTTCTTGGCCGCCCAGAACTCGTCGTCCGGCAGGCGATTCTCGAACGCGGGGCTCGGGTAGTTAGGCTTGAACCGCTGCGGATCGAAGCTCGGGTACTCCAGCATCCCCAGCGCGCGAGACCTCTTGTAGCGGGTACGCATCCAACGTGGCGTATAGATGCCCAGAGTGACCATTTGGGCCAGAGCCGGTTTGAAATCCCACAAGTAGGCGTTCCCGTCGCGGGCTGAGTTCGACACCACGCTCGCACTCCCGAGAATCGACCCGAAGTCGATCAGGTAGTGCCTGACGAACTTCAAGCCGTCAGCTTCCACAAGCGAGTCGAGGGTATTGATCGCTCGCGAGTCGCTGTGGTTCAGCCAAGCGCAGAAGACGAACAGGCCGCGCAGCTCGCGCCGATGCTCGTGGTTGATGATGTCGTTCGGATCATCCATGCGGGTTCCGTAATAGCGGAACTCGCCGAGGATCTTGCCGGGAAGCAGTAGGCTGGCCACACCGCGAATCCGACCCTGCTCGTCCCGCGGCACGTTCAAGAGACTGGTGGTGACATCTCGGGGCGTCATGGGACGCTTCTGACCGGTGATGTCCTTCAACGTAGTCCCCTTGGCAATCACCAGTCGGTTTCTCTTGAAAGTGACCAGGTAGTTTTCCGGAACGTTGTAGCCGAGGGCATGGAACAGCCGAGAACCAACCACGTCTGTACCGGTTGCCATCTCTGGGTGTTCGGCGGGATCGAATTTCAGAAAGTATTGACGGCCCCTCGAATCCCGGATGCGGAACCCCGGCGTCACGCCTTCGGTCTTGGCCGCCACGATCTCCCAGAGTCCGTCCCGGGCCGGGGCGTTCTCGTCGCCGGGCCCCCGCAGTACGTCCTCGACGCTCATCGGGCGGGATCCCATGCGATTCGTGAACCAAGGGCTGTCGGGGACCTCCCCCAAAGTATTCGCGGACCGCGCGGGAATCATCTTGATTTCTTTCCCGCTCTGCCGCGCTTTCCGAATCTGCTTTTTCGTCGGCTGCCGGTCGCCGGGCTTGGCGAACATGTTCTGAAATAGGTCGACGTAGTCGTTGAGTTTCCTGAAGCTTGCGTCCTCTACCTGTAAGGGCGGCGGTTCTTTCTCCAGGGGATCATCGGGGTAAAACTTTCCGGCGGCGGCAGCCGACGGGAGCAGCACCGCTAACACGGCGACGAACGCGAATCGGGTGGCGCCGGCGACCGGCCTCTTCCTTAGCCGCCTCCCGGTTTCCCTTGGCGCCGTTTCTACGTCGCTAAATGGGTCGCTAAAATACATTCCCGAACTTGAGCCAAATCCGTGGTCCTTCATGGCTAAAGCCTACATCGATCCTTATGAAGACACTGTTAGACGCATTGAACCGGAAACCGAACCCCGCCGAGCCCTCCAGATCGTGGAAGTTGACCTGTGAACGCTTGGGAGCTACCTTGCCCGCGTCGAGGAACAGGGCCATGTCCAGGCCGCTGAACGCTTCCCAACGATACTCCGCCGTTGCCACGATCAGGTTGTTGTCGTAGAAGCGCCACTGTCGGAAACCCCGCAGGTCATCGGATCCGCCCAAGACCGGCTGCATGTAAAAAGGCACGACCGCGCTCCCGTTGGCGAAAGTCATGATCGTCTTGGCGCGAAGCGCTAGAACCCTCTTTCGGTTGAAAAATGGAATGTAGTGCTGGGCGTCCAGATCCAGCCTGCGGTGGCTTTGGCGCCCGAGATCGCGGTCATCGTAGTAGACGAACCGGGCCGCATACTTGCCGCCCGTACGCGGCGTCCCGGGGACGTCGCGATTATCAAACTGGACAAAAAATCCGCCTCGCAGAAAATCCGTCTGTTCGAGCAGCCCGGGAATCGTTCCCGGGGAGAAAACATCACCGATTTGGACGTCATCGTTGCCCGGCCCTGTGTTGGGCTGGTACAAGCCTGCCGTCACGCCAAACGCGAACGGCTTGAAGGGATGCAACCCCACGGTGAAGTCGTAGCTGTTCTCCTCGATCCGATAGTTTGTCTCGTTACTTTCGCTCGAGTCCGGACCTGCTCCGAAATACTCGAAACTCGAAGAGTTTCGGTGCAAGGCGTGGAAGTCAAAGGTGACCTTGCCGTTTGCGAGCTTGGGCATCGTAACCTGTAGATCCGCTAACCAGGCCGTGGTCAGCGTCCCGGCCACTGAGGTACGGAAAACGACGTTGCCCTCGGCCAGGTCTTGCCGCAGATATTGCGGACCGAGCGCAAACCCCTGTCCTGTCGGCATTCCGCCAAGCCTGACGCCCAATCCATTCACTCCCACCATGAAACGTTCGATCACCCTTTCGCGGTCAAGCTTATTGAGCCGCTCTTCGATTTTGTAGGACATCTCCGGTTCGAGGCGGCCGGCCTTTTCTTTCCGAGCGGCGCGAATCTCGTCCGCCCGCGTTTCATGTTGGGCGTCCAGCGGCACCGCCAGCAACAAGCCGACAAGAAGACATCTGGTCAGCGATGCCGCTCTATTCCATGAGCAGAAACGGGCCATTTGCTTTGACGGGGTCCCCCGGTACGGCATCGTTCACGCGTTTCGACTAGCTGTGATCTTTCAACAGGTTGTTCATTCGGTCCCGGACCAGGGAAGCTGGAGTTGTCGAATAACCACGACCCTGGAGAGACCGCATGAACATCCATCAGAATGCCCGATTGACGCCCAAAGGCCGAGCCCTTTTGGTTCGATGCATCCTCGCTGGAGAGACGCCTCGGGCCGCCGCGGCGGCCCGAGACGTCTCAGAACGCACCGCCCGCCGTTGGCTGGCCCGCTACCGCGGCGAAGGCGAAGCCGGTCTCTACGATCGCTCTTCGCGTCCCCGGCATAGCCCGCGCCGCACCCCGCAAGCCGTCGTTGACCGCGTCCTCGCCCTGCGCCGACAACGTTAGACGGGCCGCCGCATCGCCCAAACCCTGCGGCTATCCCCGGCCACCGTCAGCCGCCTCCTCGGTCGCGCCGGACTCAACCGTCTCCGCGATCTCGAACCCGCTCCCCCCGTTCGCCGCTACGAACATCACCGTCCCGGCGATCTACTGCATCTCGACATCAAAAAGCTCGGCCGCTTCCAGCACGCCGGTCACCGCGTTACCGGCGATAAGACCCGACGCTCCCGCGCCGCCGGCTGGGAGTTCGTCCACGTCGCCGTCGACGACCATTCCCGCATCGCCTTCTCCCAGATCCTGCCCGATGAGCGCAGCCTTTCCGCTGCCCAGTTCCTTCTCCTCGCCCACGCCTACTATGGCTCGCTTGGCATCCGCATCCGACGCCTGCTCACCGACAATGGCTCCTGGTACCGCTCCCGCCACTTCCGTCGTACTTGCCGCCGCCTCGGCATCCGCCACCGCTTCACCCGCCCCTACACCCCTCGCACCAACGGCAAGGCCGAGCGCTTCATCCAAACCGCCCTCCGCGAATGGGCCTATGCCCGCTCCTACTGCTCCTCCCTCCAACGCGCCAACCATCTGCTCCCCTGGCTCCACGACTACAATTGGCATCGCCCCCACGCCAGCCTCGGCTATAATCCCCCTATCAGCCGACTCCCTCCTCCCCGGAACAACCTGTTGAGGCTCCACAACTAGCCCCCCTCGTCCGCCAAACCGGACGCTGAACTGCTGCACGTCTCGTCCTGACGGCCTTCTCACGGACTTCGCCTAGCCACGGGCTGAGAAATACGGGCTAGGGGGCTGTCCCACAGAAAATTTTCGATGCCACCTCTAGAAATGAGAGATGAGAGTGCACAATATATTGTGGTCAAAATGGCCAAAGTTCGTTCTGTGAGACAGGCTCCTAGAACTCTTGGGCGCTACGGCTCAGCCGTGACGGCTGGAAACCCAGCGGAAAACGCCGGGACCATCCACCCAACGCAAGGCGGGGATCCCGGCTGCCAGTATAGGGTTAACCGAGGCGGGTTTACAAGTTGTGGCATTGGCTTGAGAGTAAGCCTTGGTCACCGAACAGTCGTATGTCCGCGTCAGCTCCCAAGTAGGGTGGATTCCACTGCCTGGCGCTAAGGTTTTGGCCGTGGAAGGGCGGTGCCGGGTGGAGGATCGTCAGCGGAAACAGCGGCAACGCGCTGCCGCGCCCGGCTAGAGAGTGGCGGCTCATGTCCGATAGCACGGGTGCCACCCACCTTGTTGTGACGGGCCACGCACTAACTTCGCCTAGCCACGTGCTGATAAGAGCGAGCTAACGGAGAAGTTTCGTTCCCGTGACGGCCCCCTTTGTGTCGGCGAGATGACTGAGATGACTCGCGAGCAGCCCGGCGGAGTCGTAACTGGTTTAGAATAAATGGAAAGGACAATGCTGGCGTAGCTCAGACGGCTAGAGCGCCTGATTGTGGATCAGGAGGTCCCCGGTTCGATCCCGGGCGCCAGTACCATTTCCCCCGCTTGAGACGCTACTTAGGAGGATGTCGTGAACCCCATTCTTTCTCGCTTTCCCCGCTTACGACTTGTTTTTCGCGGCCTGCCGGCGGTTCTCATGCTGTTGGGCTTAGCGATCCCCTCGAGTTTCGGGGCCGACAACGGGCGCGTCTTCGAGCTCCGGGTCTATACGGCACAAGAGGGAAAACTGGACGATCTTCACCGGCGTTTTCGGGAAAAGACCAATTCCCTTTTCGTCAAACATGGAATCAGCTTGATCGCCTACTGGACGCCGACCGATGGTGAGCGAAGCGGCAACACCCTGATCTACGTCGTCGGACATCCAAGCCGGGAGGCGGCAAAGGCCAACTGGAAGGCTTTCGGGGAGGACCCCGAGTGGAAGGCGGCCTACGCAGCGTCGATCGAGCGCGGAAAGCTGGTGAGCAAGGTGGAGTCGACGTTCATGAAGGCCACCGACTATTCACCCGTCCAGTAGCGGTCGGTTCGCGGCAGCGGTCAAGCGGGGTGTCCTCCTAGGGGAATCACACTGAGCGACCGCGGGCCCGGCCCGAGGCAGCACACGGGATGTTTAAGCTCTCAGGACCCAACAACCGGATTCACCAAGACTCCCCGCCCTCGCCGCCATCACCACTTCACGCTTCTCCCCAGGAGCCTCGGGGATCTATGCATCGACTCCTTGACTCTTGCACATCATGGATGTCCCCAGCCAGCTACGTTGAGCACGTCGAGCAAGCACAGCGAATTCATGGCGGGCCACCCGCGTGCTTCGGCCCTCAGGTGGCGAGAAAATCGGAACAAGCCGGCCGCTCGGCAACAACGACGTCGAGGTCACCCATGCCCCGGTTAATGTACTTCAGCACGCGGAACTGGCGGCTAAACGTGGCTTTCACATACGCCTCGGTTGCCAGGGCCGTTTGATACCACGCAGGGCATATCCCCTTGAGTTTATCCGACGTTTGAAAGAGTATCCCCTTCTGCTTGATTTCGGTCACCGTGGTCGCATCCAAGCGCTCCCAAACTTTCTTGCTATGGACAGTCGCCAGCAGCACGCCCCCAGGTTTGAGAATCCGCCGAAGCTCTTCAATCCAACGGAGTTGGGACTCCTCGCTCAGGTGCGTAAACACGGATACGGCGTAGACCAGGTCGAACGTCTCGTCCGAGTAATCCAACGGGGGAAGGGAACGATTCTGATTGAATTCGGCGAGAGGCACGTTTTGCTTGCACCACTGAATACTCGCCGCATCCACATCCGCGCCTTGGAACACATTCGCCGGGTACCGCTCCACGAGCCAGATGAGCGTGCGTCCGCAGCCGCAGCCGAAATCCAGGATGGAACCGAACGAGGCCAGGGGCCTGCCCGCCTGATCAAGACTCGCCTCCATTTCCTCCGAGGAACGCTGGCCCACCTCGAGAAAGAGATCACGGGAAGGAGAGCCGGCCACGCGGAACCGCAAGCGGGGAGGCGGCAACGGGTGAGTCCCAGCGCCGCTGCCCAGAAGCCGCTCGCGGATGCCGGTCCAGGCGCACCAAGCCCAGACAAATATCCGGTAAAGAGGGTAGTAGAGAGAACGAGCGGCGCGGCGTAACGGCCCGGGCAACCGCTCTTTTACGAATCGTCCTAACGCCGGATTCATGGAAATCGAACGGTTTTCAACCGCGGTTGCAATTCTCCCAGCCCGCTCTTCTTAACGGATTTAACAGGCGGCGGCGTGCCGAGGGCCCGGCGGCCATGCTTCGCGGCAACAGTTCGTGTATGTTGCCCAGGGTACAGCATGTCGGCGAGCGGCGCGATGAATCACGCCCCTACATCCGACGGCGGGCATTTACTTCCCCTCCCGGCGACGGCTGGTGAGTCACCATGAAAATCTGCCCCGTAACGTAATTCACGCTACAGACGGGGCCTATTTCCCAAGCAGAAATGCAGGGCCGCACTTCCCCTCCGACTTTCCAGAAGTTGCGGGACCAACCGCCGGGCTCGACCGCCGAGAAAGGCTGCCTCATCCGTTGATGACAAGTGCGCGGCGAGAAATTTCACCCACTTGACGAATCAAACACGGACACTTTGCGGACACCCGGAAAAGGAACGCTCGTCCAGAGTCTCACGAGAAGGCGGCGAATGACTGAAAACATTGGTGCGAACGGGGGGAGTCGAACCCCCACGCCCTTGCGGGCACTAGAACCTAAATCTAGCGCGTCTGCCAGTTCCGCCACGTTCGCACGTGTTAATTCGACAAGTTGGGAATCGATCTCGCCTCCGCAAGTTTTGTCCCTGTCACGAGCTTTTCAGCGCCGCGACGTGACTCTCCAACCTGGCGGCACCATCATGCGGATCGCCTTCACTCACGATATCGTAGCGGTCGAACACAGTGAGAGTCTTCCAGCCCGCCAATCTCCATGACGACTTTCTCAGGCATGCCGGTACGCACCGGATTCCTTGCCACCGTTCGTCCTACGTCCTGAAACAGGCGGGTCGGCTTGCCCGTTTCTTCGTTCCATAGACCTGCCGCTCGCTGACTTCGGTCCGAGCATCCTTGAAGCTCTTGACGGGCTTGCCCTACCGGAAGAACACCCAAGGCCAGGCGGCCGTTTCTGGTTTCGGATCTGCCTCCGAAACGCCCATAATCCGCCCATAATCGGTATAGTCCGCCGGCAACTTCCTCAAAAAGGTCAAGCCGAGATCTTTAGTCCGCTTTTCTCACCAGGTGGCGAGGCGAAGTATCTGAGAAGCCTGTCAGTACAAGGCGCGCGCCGCTCGGCGCCGCGGAAGCGTACGTGAACAGTACGTTGAGCGCGGCGAGCAAGCGCAACGCGGCAATGGCGGGCTTATGGCGTGCTTCGGCCGTCAAGTGGTGAGAAATGCGGCTTAGCTATACTTAGGTCCAAGCTAAGCCTTGAGAAGGCTGTCGGCGAGCCTCTTTGGGCCACAAAGATCCGAGCCGCGAACGAACAAATCCTGGAAGTGAGGCCCAGAAGACAACATGTACTCAATCTTCGTCACGATCAACGTCAAGCCTGAGCACATTGAGGAATTCAAGAAGGCCAGTCTTGGAGACGCGCGTGGTTCAACGCGCGATGAACCGGGGTGTTTTCGGTTCGATATTCACCAGGATGCGGGAATCCTTTCGCGATTTTATCTCCACGAAGTCTACCGCGACGAAGACGCTTTCCAGGCTCATCTCGAAGCCCCACACTTCCTTCAATGGAGAGACACCGTCAGCCCGTTTTTCGATGGCGACATTCAGAAAATCGTAATGACGACCGTCTTTCCATCGGACGATGGGTGGGAAAACCAAAAGCCCGGACTACTGAACTGGTAGTTGCACGCAGGTGTCTGCATGCGGCGGATCCGAGATTCGGGCTTAACGGCTCGGCTCCGGATGACGTGGCTCGTTCACCAATGCTACGTAACGAATGACGGGGATATGAACATGTTTGATCTGTCAGGACGTGTTGTGCTGGTGTCGGGCGCGGCGAGCGGAATGGGCAGGGCGACCGCGATGGTTCTGGCCTCCGAGGCCTCCTCCTGGATCACAGGCGCGCTGATTCCGACGGACGGCGGCAACCTGGCGATGAATGCGGGAGGCTCTGTCGGAACCGAAGTGTTTGGAGAGTAGCGGTGCAAAACCACAATCTTCAGGACAGCGGAAAACGACAAAGAAGACCGCAATCCTCACCCTACACAACTCCGGAGCGAAGGCTGGGAAGCGTACGACATCATAACGAGGGCCCGGATCCCGCTCTGCTCACCAGTTGGTACGAGCGACTGGCGGGAGTAGGGGTGCGCTTCATTGCGTCCCTACCTTTGCGTGAAAGCCGCTCAAGCTGATGCGCTTTAGCCCGCTTCTCTCACGCACCTCGCCTCGCCACGTAGTGAGAAAAGCGGGCTACACCATCAGGAAATCCAGCGGGGTGCTGCCGTCTCGCACCAGCCTGACCGGCCGGCCGATATTGCTTAGGTATTCCTTGTGGTAATCGATGCCAAGCTTTTTGTAGATGGCGGCGATGAGATTGGGGACCTCGACTGGATCGTCTTTGACAAACATGCCATCTTTATCCGACGATCCCAGCACGCGCCCGCCGGTAATGCCGCCGCCCGCCATCGACAGTGAGAAGACGTTCGGCCAGTGGTCGCGGCCGGCGTCGGTGTTGATCTCCGGTGTGCGTCCGAACTCGCCCGTGACGATGACGATCGTGGAATCAAGCATGCCGCGCTCGTGCAAATCTTCGAGCAAAGTCGCGTAAGCACGATCAAGTTCCGGGAGGAATTCATTGGCCAGGGCTCGAAAAACACCGCCATGATGATCCCACTTGTTGAACCCTCGAGAAATGGTGACGAAGCGCACTCCCGACTCCACCAGACGCCGCGCCAGCAGCGCCCCCTGGCCCAACGACGTGCGGCCATATTTCTCTTGCAGCCTCTCCGGCTCTTGGGCGATGTTGAACGCCTTCTTCGCCCTTTCCGATCGCATCAGGTCAAAAGACGTTTGATAGTAGGAGTCCATGGTTTCCGAGATGCCCGTCGTGTCCATGCGCCGGAACTTGTCATCGAGCACGGAAAGCAGCGATCGGCGGCGGTCGACCCGGCTCCAATCCACGCCCATCGGCAGATTCATGTCCCGCACTCGGTAGTTTTCCTGGTTGGGGTTGCCGGCACTGAATGGGTTGTAGCGAGGCCCCAAAAAACCGGCCTTCTCCCAGTTCCCGGTGGGAGCGGGAATCGTGATGACCGGGGGCAACTCGTTGCGTGGGCCAAGCTCCTTGGCGACTACCGTCTGCATCGCCGGATAGTGAATGGTCGGTAATGGATCGTGACCACTTAGGACGAGACCGGACGCTGCCTCATGCGCGGCCTGTTTGTGAGTCATGGAACGGATGATCACGTACTTGTCCGCTTGGCGAGCGGTACGCGGAAGGTGCTCGCAAAGCTCGATGCCGGAGACGTTGGTGGGAATCTTCTTGAACTGGCTGCGGTAGCGGGAATCGATATCCGGCTTGGGATCGAAGCTATCGAGATGACTGATCCCCCCGCTGAGCCATAAGTGAATGACGGAGATATCCTTATTGGGGGTATCCTTGGCAGGCGACTGTGCGCGCAGGCGCAAGATGTCGCCGTAGGTCATGAATCCAAACAGACTGAGAGAACCCAACTTTATGAATGCCCGTCGGTCGAAGTGCTCCATTCCTCACCTCATCAATGATTAAACAGGAACTCTTTGGAATTGAGAATCGCCCAAAGGGTGTCCTCGAAGGCCTGGCGGCGCGCGGTGGAGCTTTCGCTACGAACCGGCGGGAGTGCCAGAGAAAGTTCAGGCTCGGTTGGCGACCTTACCAAGGATACTAGGAAAAGCCTCCTTACAATCTCAGCATCACTCATGGACGCGTCCGCCAGCCAGCGGTCGAGCGTACCGCCCTCCGCAGTAACCTTGTCGTGAATGGTGTCTCCGCTGATCAGGTGCATCGTTTGCGCCATATTCGTCTGGGTTTCCCGTTCAGCGATCTTGTCCCTCTCCTTCAGCCGCCCAAACGTTTCCAGGAAGTAGGAGGGCGCCCCTGCTGCAATGGTCATCGCCCGCGTGCCGGGGACATGGTCACGGTACTCCTCGGCGACGCCGGTCACCTGCGAGACCGCATCCACCAACTGCTCGGCCATCAGACGCTTAACGTAGTAGCGAGAGTAGTTGAGGTTGTCGGTGCGGTTGGTGTCGTTGGGTTCAGTCGAAAGCCGGTAGACCCGCGAATTGAGAATGAGCCGCGCGGCGTGGTGCAGGCTGTAGCCGTGATCAACGAAGTCCTTAGCCAGAGCGTCGAGCAAAGCCTCGTTGGTGGGCGGGTTCGTAACCCGAAAGTCGTCCACCGGTTCCACAATCCCGCGACCGAGGTAGTGCTTCCATAGGCGGTTGACGATGTTGCGAGCGAACCACGGGTTTTCGGGGGAAGTGACCCAGGCAGCCAGCTTCTCGCGGATGTCTTCATCGGGCCCCTCGGTTTCCGTCGGCCCGTCCAGATACTTGGGCTTCATCGGCTCCTTGGTCTTCGGATGGACAACCTCTCCATGATCCTTCAGAAAAACCTCGGTTTCGTCTCCCCCGTAGGTGTCCTTCTCGGCCATGCGCGCAAAGAACGCCGCAAAGCCCCAAAAATCGTCCTGCTTCCACCTCTCCCAGGGGTGATTGTGGCAGCGCGAGCACTCCAGCCGGACTCCGAGAAAAACCTGGCTGACGTTTGTGGCCAGGTTCTCCGGCTCCGAGTCCTCGGTGATGTAGTAGAAATTCGCCGTCGGGTTAAACCACAGGTTCCCGGTAGCTGTGATCAGCTCGGTGGCGAATTCATCGTAGGGTTTGTCTTCGCGGATGGCTTTTCGGATCCAGTGATAAAACAGCCGCCCACCCTTGAGGCCCTGGTCGATGAATCCAACTCGGAAGAGGTCACAGAACTTGGTCGCCCACAACTCCGCAAACTCGGGCCGCTCTAAGAGGTGGTCGATCAGCTTAGAGCGCTTTTGCGGGTTGTTCGAAGCGAGAAACTCTTCTGTTTCCTCCAGCGTTGGGAGTACGCCGACCGTGTCGAGGTAAACTCGCCGCAGGAACTCGTGATCATTCGTAAGACGCGAGGGAATTATGTTCAAGCGGCGAAGTTTGGCGAACACAAACTCATCAATGAAGGTACTCCGCGGGACTTCCGGGTAGTCCTTCATTGGCGGTTCGGCGACTACCTCAATCCGCGCCACGACGGCCTTCCCCAGCGTGCGCACCATGATGGCCGTCTCGCCGACCCGCAAGCTCGTGATCTCGCCGGCGCGGCCGACCTCAACGACTGACTCGTCGTTGGCGCTGTACTGCACCTTGCGGCTCACGTCCTGGTGTGACCCGTCGGTATAACTCGCAATCGGGGACAACTGTGCCTTCGAGCCGATCCCGACCAGCGTGATTTTTTGCGGCTTGACCCTCAGCGACTCAAGGCGGGGAGAGTTGGGACTGTCGAAGTTGGCTCCGTCTTGGATCCACTCCAATATGGCCGCGTATTCGAGCGACCCCACCTCGAAGCGCACGCCACCGCCATGGGCTATCTGAAAAGTTGGTTTCCGCAGGACCAGGCTTTTTTCAGGCTCATCCCGATCGATGCGGCGTCCGTCGTCAGCACGGGTGATCGCTGCGTAGTCCAGATCGGGGTCGTAACCGAAAAGCGAGAGTTTGAAGCCATTCTTTCCGCGGATCGAGCCGTGGCAATTTGAGCCGGCGCACCCGGACTTGGTCAAGATGGGAACGATGTCTCTAACGAAGCTGACGCTTGGCGCGTCAACGGCCAGGGCCGCGGTCGATAAGCAAAGACCCAAAGCCAAGATTCGCATCAGTTCCTCTCGTCGGGCTCAATCTTAAGCTCAATCGGAGGCGAGCTGACGTTTCCTGCCCATAGGACTAAGGGGTACGTGCCAGGCTCGGCTGTTTCCGAGACGTTCAGGATCAAGTCAGCCCGCGGTGTGCCGGGGGGTATCACATTGTTGCTGAGCGTCACGCCGCTGGGCAGCGATTCCGGCTCCAAGGCGAGTGGGGCTTCCGGCTCAGCGAAACGGGTCGCGATGACCTTTAGCCGGCCACTCTTTCCTGCTGTGACGGAGAAGCTTTCCGGCGTCTCAAGGATGACCGCCGGCAAATCCGTCACTGCTGCGAGCAACCGCTGTTCAGTGGTCGGACCCCGGATCGTGCCCACCGAACCCCAGCGGAAGAGAATCTCGGCGGAACGCTCGACTACCTTGCCCGCCGCCTCCCCGCGCGCGCGAACTAGGATGGGATGGAACCCCCCGGGGGCGTCGGCGGCCACTTTGAGACGCAACTCCACGTTCGTTCCATCAGCCCACATATCCTCCGCGCAGGTCCCTTTGTAGGGGGTGTTCTCGGGTTCGGCGATCCCTTTCTCCGTCTCCATGCCGGGCGGTGGATTTTCGACCCATACCTCGACGGGCGTGTCCCACCCGCCTAGGCGCTTCACGCGGACCAGCAGGTCGTTCGTCTGACCCCGGAAGAGCGTGGGGCTGGGGGTAAGCGCGTGCAAGGTAAAGTCGGGTTCGACGGGCTCGATCAGCAGCCGATAGACGTAGTCCGGATGGCCGCGCACGGCCGAGTCGCGGATCATGACCACGTATCGCCCGGCCTTTTCGAATTCATGGACCAAGTAGGGGTCCAAGTTGGGCATTTCCTTGCTGTTGTTCGGCGCCGGCTCGTCCTGGTAGGCAAGCTGGCGCCCCTCAAGGTCGTAAACGAACAGAGCAGGGTCCAGCAGGAACCCGAGTTGCATCGAGTCCACTCGGAAGGCGACTCGCTGGCCGGCACCGACGTCGAAGCTAAAGAAGTCAGCTGCCTTGCGGCGCTCGAGAATCCCGTTCATGGCCACCGGCAGGTCAACGTGCTGGGGGTGACTTCGGCTCCGCGCCGAGGAGGAAAGCTGTTCCGGCAAATCAGCAACCATAATCGGCAAGGGTAGGGGTGACTCGATCGAGCCGGCATGCGCGTGGAGAAAGTAGCGTCCGGGTGTTAGCTCAGCCGGCACAGACATCCGGAAACGCAGCTGGTCGTGGCTCGCTTCGAGCACCTCGCCCGCCACCAGGGAGTCTCCCAGCACCATCTTGCTGACGTTAGCCAGATTGACGCCGTGCAGCTCGAATTCCGCTGTCCGTCCCCGGCGCGCCCCCACCGGCAACACCTTGCGCATCAGCGGAACTTCCCCGATCACAAGCCGGTAGCTCCCTGAGGTGGGGCCCCGAAAGGTGAATGCACGACGGCCCATGACGCTCACGAAGTATTCGCCCGCTTGTTTCGCCGTAAAGGTCAAGTGAGGATCTTTGAACATGTAGTAGTCGTCACTGTAGTCCAACTCATTGCCGCGATGATCAAGGATCGCGAGCGTCGCATCAAGCGGCGAGGCAGTCCGCGTAGCCACCAGATCGAGAATGACCGTTTGGCCGGCTTGGGCGTGGAACCGGAAAAAGTCGTACTCGTCAGCTTCCAGGAACCCGTCGGTCAGCGAGGGGGGCGAAACCGTTTGTGCCTTTTCAAAATCGTCGTTGGGCTCGGCCTCAGCCTGTTGGGGAAGGGACCCTACGTGAAAGACGCCGACGTGGCTTCCTCGAGGAGTTCTCAACCGGTAGTCGTGAATCCCGAGCGGAACGCCTTCCCCTACCTTGACACGCGCCCGGACCTTGTAGAACCCGCTGGAAATGATCTCCCCCTGCATGTCTTGGCGGGCGAAGCGGAGTTCCGTTGCCTCGCTGAGGTTTCTGCCGCGGATCTCTACCTCAACACTCGCGCCCCGCTGTGCGCCGGCCGGCATCACCGAACTCACCACGGGAGCCACCTCCGGCAGCGGAGTCTCGCCGGCAGCGGCCGTTGCGAGCACTAACAGCAGAATGACAAGTGCACGCCAGCTTCCCCCTCCACCAACGCGCTCATACCACTTCATTGCAGCTAGGCCTTTCCGGATCTTGCCCACGGAAAGCCTTACGTTTCCCCCCCCGCGGGCCGCGGCTCGAGAAGTCTCCCGACTCGCGAGCTCAAGACCTCGACTCGTAGCTTTATTATGCAACAGTTGCTTGTGAGTACTGCGTCCGCGTTTTCCGCCGCAGCCGATTGACGCTGTGCCGCCCTTGATGCATGATTTCGCGAATACGACTACGAAAGGGCAGCCGACCGGGGACACGATGAATCGTGCCTCTACCAACGGACTTGAGCATCTCTCGTTCCAACGTAGGGGCGCAGTTCATTGCGCCCGAGTTGATGAACCGCAATACGTCGACAAGCCGATTGAATACTGCCCCGAGCCAGGCCTGTGTCCTCAAACACATGGCGGAAGCGCCGTCGCCGGTACTCAAGCCGCCTCCCATTGACATACTACCGAAATATATGATAGAAAAACAGCAGCTGGCACAACACGTATCAGGTTGTGCAGTTGTGTGATGCGGTAACAACGGACCGCCCAAAGGGCGGAGTGCGATAGAGGGGTCAAGGGTTTCGAGAGGTTTGCCGAGCGGCTTCATCAAGGACTACGGGCGCATCGCCAAGCCCCTTTCGCGGGGGGCTGCTAACGGTGGTGCTTTGTACAGCCGAAGGCGCTCCGCGGGATATCTCATTTGCCCAGCACCGGCGACCAGCGCCGGCTAGCCACCTCAAACAGTTCATGACACCAAACCTGGCGCCTCGCAGGGCGCTGGCCGAGTCGAGGAGCTTCTTCATGAGACCAACACGGTTCATTCTCGCCTTTGTAGTGATCCTTTTCGGAACCGCGAACCTGGGCCTGGCCCAGTTCAGCAGTAACATTCAAGGCGTCGTCCAGGATCCGAGTCAGGCCGTAATTCCGGATGCGGAAGTGCAGCTCACCAATCTGGACAACCGGAGTGAGCGGAGCACGAAGACCAGCTCCGCCGGGGTATATCGCTTCAGCAGTCTGGCGCCTGGCCGCTACGAGGTGGTCGCCGAGGCCCCGGGATTTCAGCCGAGTTCGGTGGAGATTACGCTGCTGACGGCGCAAACCGCGGACTTAAACCTCTCGCTACAGATACGCGGCACGGCCGAGCGCGTCGTCGTGACGGGTGAAGCACCAGTGCTCGACACTGCCGACTCCCGCCTCAGCACGACGATCCAAGAACGAGCGCTTCATGACCTGCCCCTAAACGGCAGAAATTACCTGGCGTTAATGGCCATCGCACCGGGCGTGACGGGTTTCGGGACGCTCGGGGGAACGCAAGTTCAGACCATTGCGGACAACTTTGAAATTGAAAAGTTCATTGACGCCAATGCCAACGGTCGAAACGGCGCGGGCAACCTTTTTGTGATAGATGGGCTAAACGCAAGCAGCGCTATCTGGCCGGGAACCGCCAACCTTTCGCCCAACCCCGAATCCGTGGAGGAAGTCTCGCTGCAGACAAACTCCTTTAGCGTGGAGCAAGGGAGGTCGAGCTCCATCGGGATGGCCATCACGACAAAATCGGGAAGCAATGAGTTTCACGGCACGGGGACGTATTACTTTACGAACCAGGATCTCGTTGCCCGCACCGTGTTTACGAGCGGCGATCCGACCCTTTCGAAGAGAAATGACTTCACGGGCGCCATCGGCGGGCCGATCGTCAAGAACAAGTCGTTTTTCTTTGTTACCGCCAACCCCCTGCGGTCAGCCACTTCGGCGGGAGACGTAGTACGGACCTTCGAAGCCCCGGAATTTACCTCTTGGGCGAGCCAAAATTTCGGCGGCTCGCTGGGCACCCAGCTGCTGAACGACCATCCTCCTGAAAGGGTCATCCGGACGGCGACGATTTCAACGGCCGGAGACATCTTCCCCGGCACATGTGACACCGCCGCCACCTCCAATTTGCCCTGCTCGTTGCCCATGGTAGCCGAGGGCCGCTTTACGCCGAGTCCGGCTCGGGACGCCTTGCAGTGGACTGTCCGAGCCGATCAGTATTTCAACGACGGTAACGATCGGATTTACTTCAATTACTACAAGAACGACTTGGACAAAGAAAACCTTACGGTCCGGCGGGGGTTCGAGAACGATTCGGAGAGCAACGCAAGGATGATCCAGGCCAACTGGACACACATATTTTCGCCCACTCTGCTCAACGAAACCAGCTTCGGGTATTTCACGATCAAAGGCAACGGCGTGCAGGACGTGGGGCCGCCGTTCCGTATCCCCAGCATCGGAATCGCGGGCCAAGGTCTGGGCATCGACCCCGGATGGGGACCGGCAGCCTTCATTCAGGACAACACCAACTTCCGCAACGTGGTGAGCTGGGTGAAGGGATCCCATAGCTTGAAGATCGGTGGCTCGTATTGGTACGGCGTCTCTGACCTTTTGAGCTTTAACGGCGTTTTCGCCCGGCCCAACTACCAGTTCGACAACCTACTGAAGTTGGTGCAGGACCAGCCGACTACGCAGGGCGGGCCTTCCTATGATCCGGCCACGGGGCAAGCGAGTGGCCTCGGTTGGGTGTATGCGATGAGCACCTTCGGCCTGTTCGTGCAAGACGAATGGAAGGTAGCCCCCAACCTGACACTCACCCTCGGCCTCCGATTCGATGACCACGGAAACGCTTATTTCCCGAGCGGCGTCAGCGCCAGCGAGGGGGTCAAGCAACTGGTGAACCTCGAGTTGGGATCGGGATCGAACATCGACGCCCAAATCGCCGGCGCCGTGCTTCGACCCGTCGACAACGTGCTGAAAAGCCCGATCCGTAATTTCTCCCCCAGAATCGGCTTCGCCTGGGACCCCAGCCGTACCGGCAATTGGGTGGTGCGAGGCGGGTTCGGCCTCTATCACGACTGGATCACGCTTACACAACAAGCGGAACACTTGCTGGACAACCCCCCGGGTTTTGCTTTCCCGACGTTTCGGGCCGGCGAGGACCCGGGACCGATTTTCGCACTCGGCAACAGCGACACGTTTCCGTTCAATTTTCCCGCGCCTGCCATTGAACCCGGGGTGATTAGCCCCGCGGGAGGTATCCCCGGCGTTCGGGTAGGCGCTATCGGCACCGATCGAGACTTGGGATCGCAGAACACCTACCTGTGGCGTATCGGCGTGGAGAGAAGGTTGCCGAACAGTTTTGTCGCCGGAATCTTGTACACGGGTTCAAAGAGCCGGGATCTGTTGTTCAGCACGAATTACAATCGTTTCCCGGGCGATCTGCTGGACGGCACGCTCGATGGCCTCAACCCCGAGTTCTCAAGAATTCTTTACGACACCAACGGGGGTCAGGCGAACTACAACGGCATGACCGCTACGCTTCGGCACTCGCTCGGGAGGAGTACGTTTCAATCTTCCTACACCTTAGCCCACGTGACCGATTACGGGTGGGGCGGTAGTGAGTGGGAACCCTACGGCACTCGATCGGAGGAGCAGAACCTTCCCAATCACCGGTTCCTGACGGAGGGGCGCTACGAGGCCGACGCCCATTACGACTTCCGGCACCGCTTCTCCTTGTCCGGGGTTTACGACCTCCCGGCGCCCCGGGGGTCGAGCAAGGCTCTGAAAGGCATCCTCGGCGGTTGGGAGGTGACCTCGGTCTGGGTCTTTCAGAGCGGCTCCCCGTTTTCAGTCAGGAGCCAGGCTTCTTTCCAGCCTATTCTCGATGGGAGTGGGAACGTCATCGGCCTTCAACCGGGGAGCGGCGATTTCAATGCCGACGGCAACAACTGGGACTTTCCCAACGCCCCGTCGAAGGATTTTTCCGGTTCCCACAACCGGCAGGACTTTATCCGTGGGCTGTTCACGGCGGGCGACTTCCCCCTGCCGGCGCCGGGCAGCGAGGGCAACCTGGGACGACACGCCTTTCGAAACCCGGGATTGCTCAACATCGACATGGGGTTGATTAAGAACAATCCGCTGCCGTTCTTCGGGGATAGCGGCAACCTGCAGCTTCGCTTTGACTTCTTCAACATATTGAACCGCGTCAATCTGCGAAGCGTGAACGGGAACTTATCGAGCCCAACCTTTGGCCGTTCGACTTCCACGTGGAATGCACGCTTCATTCAACTCGGCGCGAGAATTATCTTCTAGCGGTGTGCTCGGCTTGCAATGTTCCCCCGCCCCTTCCGGGTGGGGGAACGCGCCCGGGGTGGCACAACTTCAGGCTTGAGGTCCGCGTAGGGCCGTAAGAGTCGCTTCTACGTTCAGTTTCCTCTGCTTGGAGAACCCTGACCGATCTCACAAGTCAGACCTCGAAGTGCCGGATGTCTTCGTTCTAGGTGTACGTCTCACCGCGATCCTCCGACGCACCCTCGCTGATAGAATCGCTAGAGTTGGCGAAAGCAGATGAGTCGGAGAAGGAAGCCGAAGCCGAAAAGGCAGAAGGTCGCACTAGCCCGAGATTCCTCCGGCTCGCAAACACAAAGCCAAGACGAGCCACAAGCTCAGCCCAGTAGGCTCTCGCACAAGCCTGTGTGGTGGCTCATCTTGTCTGCGGCGTTGATCGTCGCCATTGTGGTTGCGGCTCGATTCTCTCGAAGCGTTACTCCCGACAAACCCGCCGCTGCTGCCGACCTATTGGACAATGGCCCAATTCGTTTTGACAATCGCCAAGGTCGCTCGGGAATTGATTTCTTGCTGAACAACGGTACGAGCGAGGACAAGCCTGTTATTGATTCCACGCTCGGGGGCGTCGCGCTTCTCGATTACAACAACGATGGGTTGCTGGATATTTTTTTCACGAATGGAGCTCATATTCCAACTCTGAAGAAGACCGACCCATCCTTTTATAATCGGCTCTACCGTAATGAAAGCAACGGTTCCTTCAGCGACGTAACCAGTAGTGCCAGGGTCTCAGGCGAAGGCTACGGCATGGGTGTCGCGGCGGGCGATTTCGATAATGACGGATGGGTTGATCTCTATCTAACGGGGGTGCGAACGAACACGCTCTACCAGAACAACGGAGACGGAACGTTTCGCAATGTGACGCAGTCTGCCGGGGTGAGCGGTCGCCCGCCTTCCGGAAAGAAGCCTTGGTCCGTGGCGGCCACGTGGTTCGACTACGACCGTGATGGCGACCTCGATCTGCTGGTGGTGAATTACTTGGACTGGTCGTTTGTGAATAACCAGGTCTGTGGCGAGCCCGGCAAGCGCCTTTCCTGCCCTCCAGGTCTTTACAAAGGGGTTGCTGATCTGCTCTACCGCAACAACGGCGACGGCACTTTCGCCGAGGTGAGCGCGGAGAGCGGCATGGGTGCGCACATTGGTAAAGGTATGAGTGCGGCGGTTGCCGACTATGATGGCGATGGATGGATCGACGTTTTTGTAACCAATGACGGTGAACGAGATTTCCTATTCCGAAACTTGGAAGGGCGAATTTTCCAAGAGATGGGAGTACAAGCAGCGGTCGCCCTTACCGAAGACGGCATGCCGGTTTCCAGCATGGGGGTGGACTTCCGCGATCTGAACGGCGATGGCCGACCCGACATCTGGGTAACAGCTCTTGCCAGCCAAACCTTTCCGCTGTTCTTGAACCAAGGCGGAGGATTGTTTTTGGACGCCGCCTACGAGGCCCAGATCGGCCTTTCTTCCACTGCAATGAGCGGTTGGGGAAACGGCGCCTACGATTTCGATAACGACGGGTACAAGGATCTCTTTGCCGCCAATTCCCACGTAAGTGAAAACGTTCAGTTGTACCGCCACTACAAATACGAGCTGCCTAACGCGGTGTTTCGAAATCAGGGAGACGGGACTTTCCGGGACGTTACTGGGAAGGCCGGTCCCGCGATGAACGTGGCTCGGCCCCACCGGGGCTGTGCTTTCGGTGACCTCAATAACGACGGTACAGTGGATGTGGTTGTCTCGGTGATCGGGAAGGAGCCGGAAGTTCTTTACAATACCTCTCCGCTAAATCAACACTGGATTCTTATCGAGTTGGAAGGCACCAAGAGCAACCGCGACGCCGTCGGAGCCGAGATTAGGGTTACAGGCGAATCGGGCTTTCGGCAGTACAATCACGTTACGACGTCGGTCGGCTACGCGAGTGCCTCCGATAAGCGAGCTCATTTCGGGCTGGGCAGCGACACCCTCGTCCGTGAGATTGAACTGCGATGGCCGAGCGGGAAAGTCCAGGTTCTCGAGGATGTTCCTGTTGATCAGATTCTGAGAATCAAGGAAGACTAGGAAGCGGGTGTGATTTCATTTCCCGCAGAAGAGATTCGATGGAGTGGGTTTAGTTGTGAAAGGTGCTAGCGAGCCATCCATCCTTTTCTGCAGAAAGATAGGGGCGAGCCTCGCGCTGTTGGCAACAGTTACAACCCTGTCGGTCATCCTCCCGCCTTCGCTGAACGGAGCCTCTTGTGAAGGAGCAGAGGCCAAGCTCACGGCAGCTAACGGGGCACTGGAGCGTGGGGACCTAGCCGCTGCGGAGCCATTGTTTTTGTCCCTCAAGGCTTCGCACCCTCGGTGCCACAAGGTCCTACTCGGTCTGGTCCGGGTACGCGCGGCCCACGGAGATTTTCTTGCAGCCGATACCCTCTCGGCCCAGGCGCTCTCACTCGCGCCAGACGACGTGGATGTACTCATCCTTCGGGCTCGGATACTGAGAACGAAAGGCGAGTTCCGGAAGGCGGAGGAGCTACTGGTCAAGTCTTGCGATCTCGCTCCTCGGAATGCGGAAGCTCATTTCCAGCTGGGGGTTCTGTACAGCACGAGGAAACACGTTGAGAAAGCGGCGGCACAGTTTGAAAAAGTGATCTCGCTAACACCCCGTGACCCACTCGCATACGACTACTTGGCCCTGAACTTGGAAACCCTCGGGAGAATGGAAAGGGCGGAGTGGGCGTTCAGGAAAGGGATCCAGGCGAATCGTGATGTATCCTCTGACCGTCACCTGGACTACAACTACGGCCGCTTTCTGATGAAACGGAACCGCTTCGCCGAAGCCGCCAACCACTTGGATCGGGCTGTCAAGTTGGCGCCGCGCGCGCGTGGCGTACACTACGAACGTGCCAAGCTGAACCTCAGAAGGAACCGTTATGAGGAGGCGCGTCATGACGCCGAGCGCGCCTTGAGTCTGAAGGATCCGACCGGGTTGACCCTGGATCTACAAGTCTATTACTTGCTAGCCAGGATTTACTCGCGACTGGGAGACAAAGACTCGGCTCAAAAGTACACCAAGCTTGCACAGACGACCGCGGTTCCTCAGAGTGCCTTGGAGCAGATGACTTTGAAATGAACTTCCAGGGAGCCAAGCGGCGCGCCGCTCGGTTCGACCTGCCGGTGTACTTGGTGTGTCCCTCAGTACCGTGCGCACTTGACAACAAATCTCTCTTTCCCGGCGATGTTCTCACTGCGCCAGACTCCTGACTGAGCTCGCTGGGATAGTATTGCAGACGCAGCCTCAGTATTCTTATGACGGGCCCCGATTCGTCGCACCGGCGAGAACGACACTCCGGTTCAGACGTGACCCCATTTGGAAATGCGGTGCGCCGTGATAGCTTCTCCATCACCAACAAGCCCCCGGGGTTGACATGAGGCGAAAATCTGGGCGCAAACAGTCCCAGCATTCACCGAAGCCCCACGAGCACGAGCTGCCGACTCATCGGCTAAGCTTACCCGCATGGAAAAAAGCGCTGTTCGCCCTAGTAACAGTCGGTGGCTTTTTCGTATTGGTTGAAATTTCGCTTGCACTCTGGGGTGTCGAGCCGGTCTTGTACGCCGAGGACCCCTATGTCGGCTTTGCGGGGAACATCCCGCTTCTTGTCGAGGAGAGAGCAGCAGACGGACAGGTCTACCTGGTTACCGCCCCCAACAAGATCAAGTGGTTCAACAAGCAGCGGTTTCTGAAGAAAAAGCCCTTGGGGACTTACCGAATCTTCAGTATGGGCGGTTCGACGACCTACGGCCGTCCCTACGACGACACCTTGTCCTTTAGCGGCTGGCTCCGCGAGTTTCTACCGGTGGCTGATTCTTCTCGCGACTGGGAAGTCATCAACGCCGGCGGCATTAGCTACGCGAGCTATCGCGTGACGGTGGTGATGGAAGAGCTGATTCAGTACCAGCCTGACCTGTTCATCATTTACTCGGGCCATAATGAGTTCCTCGAGCGCCGCACTTACGGGGAGATTATCGAAGCTCCCAAGCCATTGACTGCTTTGGGTGGTCTTGCGAGTCGCACTCGCCTTTACGCCGCAGGCCTGAGAATTTTGACGGCTGCGCGGAATCAGCCGACTGAGCCCAAAAACGCCGAAGCCCTACTCAAGGGCGAAGTCGATGCGATGTTGGACCACGCGGTGGGGCCCGAAGACTACACCCGCGATGATGGCCTTTGGGAGCAGGTGATTGCTCACTACCGGTTCAATCTCAACCGTATGGTCGATATTGCTAGTTCGGCGGGCGCAGACGTGGTGCTGGTTACACCGGCGTCCAACTTGAAAGACAGTTCTCCTTTTAAGAGCGAGCATCGGAAAGACCTGAGCGCCGCAGAGCTAGTTCGTTTCGATGAGCTCTATGCTCAGGCGCAGCGTGCTCGGAAAGCCGGCGAACTAGACGACGCATTGGCGGTTCTCGGGGAGGCGGCCGTGATCGATGATCGCTACGCCGACCTTCACTACCAGCGAGGGCTCGTTCTATACGACTTGGGACGCTACCCAGAAGCTAGGACAACCCTCCGCCGGGCCCTTGATGAGGACATCTGCCCCCTCCGAGCCTTAACTTCCATGGGGCGAATCATTCTCGAAGTAGCAGGTCAACGGCAGGCATCACTGGTCGACTTCGTCAGGGTCATCGAAGATCGCTCCGAGAACGGCGTCCCAGGAGCTGACTATTTCCATGACCATGTTCATCTAACCAGCCAGGGTTATCGTCTGCTCGCCCTTCAGTTCATCGACACACTCGCCCGGCACAAGATCGTCGAACTATCCGACACCTGGGATGACTCAGCCATTGCGGGCGCAACACGTGAAGTCGAGGGCCGCCTTGACCAACGATCCCACGGAGTTGCCTTACGAAATCTCGCCAAGGTCTTGGACTGGGCCGGGAAGTTCGAAGAAGCAGGGCGGCTGGCCACAAGGGCAGCCGAGCTATTGGGCGAGGACGCGGTGTCGTCTTACTTGGCCGGCCGGAGCGCGGAAGAGCGGGGCGAGCTTGACGCAGCCGTCCGGCACTTTCGTCAGGCTACCGAGCTCAAGCCTGACTACATCGAGCCGCAGATGCGTTTAGCGAAGGCACTCATGTCGCAGGGCAGCTACGAGGATGCGATCGAGCACTTTCGTGAGGCGCTACGGATCAAGCCTGACGCGGCCGAGCCGCACAATAACCTCGGTATGGCGCTGATGTCACTGGAGAGGTTCGACGAAGCGATCAGCCACTATCGCCAAGCGCTACGGATTCGCCCCGAGTATGCTGCCGCCCACAGTAATCTGGGCATTGCGCTGATGTTGCAGGGCAAGCTCGGCGAAGCCATCAGCAAGTTCCGTGAAGCCCTGCGGCTCAATCCCGATTACGCCGAGGCGAAAAGTAACCTGGGCAGCGCGCTGCTGTCGCAGGGAAACCTTGAGGAGGCGACAGAACAGCTCCGCCACTCCCTACGGCTCGATCCCAACCAGGCCCAGGCTCGCAGCAACCTGGGGTTCGCTCTCGCCTTGCAGGGAGAGCTTGACGAGGCGATCCATCAGTTTCGTCAAGCACTCGAACTCAGCCCCAACCACGCCGAAGCGCACAACAATTTGGGGAACGCACTGCTGTCTCAAGGAAAACTTGGCGAGGCGATCGGCCACATACGTCGCGCTCTGCGAAGCAATCCTGAGTTTGCGGAGGCGCACAACAACTTGGGGCATGCGCTTATCTCACAGGGTCGGGATCGTGAGGCCATCCGGCACTTCCGCCGGGCGGCGCGGATTGATCCAAATTACGCCGAAGCTCACTACAACTTGGGGGCGGCGCTCGAAATGGCGGGACGCTCTGACGCTGCGCTCAATCATTTCCGTCAAGCACAGCAATTGAAGCCCGATTGGCACTTACCCCCAAACGACATGGCATGGATCCTCGCCACCCACGGCGCTTCCAGCGTCCGCGACGGGCATCGAGCCGTTCGCCTTGCTGTGCGCGCCGCCCAGCTCACGGAATACAAAAACCCGCTGGTCCTCGACACTTTGGCCGCCTCGTACGCCGAGGTAGGAGAATTTGAGAGAGCCGTCGAAAGCGCGACTAAGGCCCACCGGCTGTACTCCGCGAGCAAGACGGGCGACCTCGCTGACCGCGTGCTCAAGAGACTGGAGCTGTACAAGCGAGGTAAACCCTACCGGGAGGGAGTACCGCGCTAGATCGGGAGGTTTCGCCTCCGAAGCAAAAGGTCGCGTGTTCGAATCCCGCCGGGCGTTCACTGGACTCGTTTGCCTCTAGCCCGCTTTTCTCGCCACGTGGCGAGGCGAAGTGCGTGAGAAGCCGTCAGTACAAGGCGAGCACCGCTCAGCGACTCATTTTCCGAGGAATGCGAACGTACTTGAACCCTACGTTGAGCACGGTGAGCAAGCGCAACGCAGTAATGGCGCGCTTATGGCGTGCTTCGACCGTCACGTGGGGAGAAATGCGGGCTAGTCTTGACCCCTCTTCCACGTCGTTCCGAGTGTTGTCTGGCTCACAGACGTGTTCCAAAGTCAGTCGGTTCGGCGCCGCTGTTCCAGAGTGCCATGTGGTTGGCGTTCCGGTCGAGCTGATCGTCGAGCCCATGATTTTCCATATCATCAACGGCGGGCGGCCTCAGACCAACGTCTCCAGTGACTGCAGCACGCCCTTAATGTATCCGTAGCAGAAGGCAAGCGCCTGCCATCCCTTGGGGTCATCCGGGTGAGTGGGTATGTGGTCGGGCATCAGCATCCTTTCATAGCCGACTTCATGCAACGTGAGCGCCACTTTCGCCATGTTCATGTCGCCGTTGTCGGGAAACGTTTCCTGGAAGTCGTGCAGGCCGCCTCGGATATTCCGGAAGTGGATGTTGAAGATCTTTTTCCGCTCACCAAAGTAGCGAATGATGTCGTGGATTTCTTCATTCGGGTTCCGCAACATCTCCGCCGTGCTTCCCAGGCACAGGTTGAGGCCGTGGTACGGACTTTTTTGAATCGAAACGAGCTTTTTGAGACCTTCTGGACTGCCCAGAACTCGGACGATTCCTTGGAAGCCTTCCGCGGGACCGGGAGGGTCGTGCGGATGACAGGCGGCTCGAATCTTGTACTCGTTGCAGACCGGAATCACCCTGTCGAGGAAGTAGGTAATGCGTTCCCAAAACATCTCCTCCGTCACCCGGCCAGCCCGCGTCAACGGCGGAGTCTCATCGGCATCCTTCATGCGCCAGACTCGTGACATCGCGCCTCCGCGAAGAGGTTCAGAGCTTCCTCCCTTCATCCCGCCGAGCAGATTCAGGTTGTACATGAACTGGGGGATTCCAGCCTGGGCGAGCGACTCGATCGTCCTGTGCACCAACTCGATGTCACGGTCGCGCTCGGGCGACTGAGCCAGCATAATGGCCGGACGCATCTTTTCTTCAATGTGATTACTCCACAAGAAGCGCAAGTGAATGGAGTCCATTGAGACGCCATATTGGGCGCAGAGATCACGCGCACTTTCGAGTTCTTCGAGAGTCCAGTATCCTTTGTCGCCCAGACCGAGAGGTTCGATGCAAGCGTGGTTGACGCCGTGCCGCTTAGCGAACTGCATCGCTTCCGGCTTGGGCTCGAGGCGCTGCGTGCCGACGTGCATTTTGATGGGACTGCCGCGGCGCTGTATGGTCGCCTCATCGGGGGGCGGAACGCCCTCTAGGCAGCCTGTTAGGCCGCCAGCTGTGGTTGCTCCCGCGAACACCAAGAAATCTCTGCGGTTCACCATGGCCTACCAATCCTCCCTTTCCTGGCCCGCAACGGACCTCGATGAATGAATCATAATTTGCCCTCGGTATCCGTGTGAGGCTTGCCGCGGTACGGCACCGTCGCTTGGGTACAAGGGGTACCGCGCCCGCCCATAGAATAGCAATAGCCGTTATCGATGTTGGCTCCTGTGTTCGGAATCACCTTCGTCCACTCGGAGAACGACAGGTTCGTCGTCAACATCTTGGCCGCTTTCTCGGCTCGATCGGCGATCACCTGGAACAACGACGACATTCAACGCACCCAGCCGTTTCCACCAGGTCAACGTGCTCCCAAGGTGCTTCTACCGTCCGCTCTGAAGCACAACGTTGTCGGTCCAGATCAGAAGCTCTCGGCTATTGTTCGTACGACTCAGTACCGCTTGTACTAACCAGTACTGGCACTGGTGTTCTGACAGTGTCTTAGTACTTTATTCCTCATAAATTTAAGAGCCTAGACTTGGTTTTCGATCTACGTCATAGTTGTCTGTGGGGTACCATAAGTTTGGTTGTCAGAGTACCGGAGTGAATGGATTTTCCTCAATCCTCTCTGGAGCAACTACTGCCAGGGAATGGTCCCTCCAACCCTGCTCGCCGCTACCTAGGGTTTGAACGTGGGTTTCTGCTTGTGTCGGGATCTCGACCGGTGCCCGATGGGGCAAGATCTAGAGCTCACTTCTTGCGGCGCCTCCGTAGGCGGTGAGCACTCGCTAGAACTGGCTGACTCGACAGGTACCGAAACAAGTCCGGATGGCGCATAAGTAGGAAAGCCAAGGAAAAAAGAGGTAACGGGTCCTTATTGTCGACAGATAATTCTGACCGAACAACAAAGCTGAATCGCAGCATGTCAATTTACCAACAGCCTGGCATACGGCCTTGTGCCCGAGGGAAGTTTCTTTTTGTTGGGGGAAAGAAGTTTTCGTCCATGGGGTGACTTACGGAACATTCCGGTCTGACGACGAGGGCCATGAGTACGGTTCCTCGGAGGTCATCGAGCGTGACTTTGCTTTGATGACGGCGAACGGGATCAACACCATCCGCACCTACACCGTGCCCCCACGGTGGGTCCTCGACCTTGCACAACGCTACGGCCTCTATGTAATGGTTGGCCTTCCGTGGGAGCAGCATGTCGCCTTCCTTGACGATAAGCAGCGGGCCTCGATCATAGAACAGCGAGTACGCGCAGGGGTCCGCGCCTGCAAAGGTCACCCAGCCCTCCTCTGCTTCGTCATTGGCAACGAGATCCCGGCTTCGATTGTTCGCTGGCATGGGCGTAACCGGGTGGAGCGTTTCCTGAGACGGTTGTATGAGGCTGCGAAATCCGAAGATCCCGACAGCCTTGTGACATACGTGAACTTTCCCACCACGGAGTATCTCGAGCTACCCTTCCTGGATTTCGTCTGCTTCAACGTTTTCTTGGAGTCGCAGCAGAGTCTGGACGCTTATTTGGCCCGGCTGCAAAACATTGCCGGGGACAGAGCGCTTGTGCTGGCGGAGGTTGGGCTAGACAGTCGCAGGAACGGCGAGCAAGGCCAGGCGTCCTCGCTGGAATGGCAGATCCAAACTGCTTTCAGCGCGGGATGCGCCGGGTTGATGGTATTTGCCTGGACCGACGAATGGCACCGTGGCGGCCACGACATCGAGGACTGGGATTTTGGCCTGACGACCAGGGAGCGAGCGCCGAAACCGGCTCTTGGAGCGGTGCGGAAAGCTTTTGCGCAGGTCCCGTTTCCCGACGTGCGCGAGTGGCCTCGAATCTCGGTGGTCGTGTGCACTCACAATGGCCATCGTACCCTCGCGGAATGCCTAGAGCATCTGCAAAAGCTGGAATATCCAGACTACGAGGTGATCGTCGTCGACGATGGATCATCCAGTGACGCCGTAGGCGACATCGTCAGACGGCACGATGTGCGGTTGATCAGTGTCCAAAACGGCGGGCTGAGCAAGGCCCGAAACATTGGCATGCAAGCGGCCACGGGAGAGATCGTGGCCTATATCGACGACGACGCATACCCGGATTCTCATTGGCTGACCTACCTGGCCCACACTTTCATGACGACCGGCTACGCAGCCGTCGGTGGACCTAACGTCCCTCCCCCGGGAGATGGAAGAATCGCCGACTGCGTGGCGCATTCGCCGGGCGGCCCGACGCACGTGCTGCTCTCCGACCGCGAGGCGGAGCACATCCCCGGTTGCAATATGGCTTTTCGAAGGGCCCATCTGCTGGCGATCGGGGGCTTCGACCGACAGTTCCACGTGGCTGGTGACGACGTTGATGTTTGCTGGCGGCTGCAGCAACAGGGATGGAAACTGGGCTATAGCCCGGCGGCCGTGGTTTGGCATCATGCGCGCGGCTCCATCCGAACCTATTGGAAGCAGCAGGCCGGGTACGGCCGGGCGGAAGCATTGTTGGAGGCCAAGTGGCCGGAGAAGTACAACATCGCCGGACACCCTACCTGGGCCGGCCGGGTCTATGGAAACGGGTTTGCTCGGTCGCTCGGTTCTTTGAAGCGTGTCTATCACGGTGTCTGGGGGAGCGCACCCTTTCAGTCGCTCTACGAGCGAACGCCGGGGTCGCTAGGCTCGCTGGCGTTCATGCCCGAGTGGTATCTGGTCCTCTCGGTGCTTGTGGTTCTTTCGGCTCTGGGGCTGATGTGGAAGCCGCTGCTGACGGCAGCTCCGATATTGGTGGTGGCGGCTGGGACCACGCTCTTGCAGGCCGTCGTCAGTGCCGTTCTATCTCGCGCGAGCGGTCCATTGCGTTCTCGTTCCGAGGGTGCGTGGCAACTCCCCCTCACGGCGTTCTTGCACCTGCTGCAGCCGATGGCGCGTTTGCGAGGCCGCTTGCTCCACGGCATCACGCCTTGGCGGCGGCGCGGGGTTTCCGGCGCCAGCTCGCCTCGTCCGCGGACGCTGACCGTCTGGAGCGAGTACTGGAGGTCTCCCTCACAGTGGCTGGAGTCCATCGAACGGTCCCTCCGGGCAAACGGCAGTGTCATATTTCGTGGGAATCAACATGACCGCTGGGAGCTAGAGGCTCGCGGCGGACTACTAGGCGCCGCCCGCCTGCGTATGGGTTTGGAAGAGCACGGAGCGGGTCGACAGCTCGCGCGCTTTCGCGTCTGGCCGAAGGTGTCGTCGCTTGGCATTGTCCTTACGACCGTTTTCGCTTGCCTTGCCCTCTGGGCGGCGATGGACGCCGCTTGGGTTACCGCTGGCACCTTGGGATGCTTATGCCTCTCACTGGGTTTGAGCGCTGGCCTAGGATGTGGCGTCGGCATGAAATCGATCCTCGCCGCCCTGGCTTCCGAGGAAGCGAAGGACCAGGAGATACTTTCTCCCCTTGGAGATAAGTCCCCCCTCAAACAGGCTGCGGCAGCCGCCGCCTCGGGTCCTCAGTTTGCCGTGGTTGCCAGTGGCAGGGCGCCTCACTCCGCTCCGCAAGCGACTTTCCCGGCGCCCCTTGCCCGCTTGCATAACAAAGGCCCGGGATCGGAAAAACTTAGCCGCCTGCTGCAGGGCGGCGACGCCGGGCGATCCGGGCCGGTCGGGTAACATCAGGTTCGACCGGTTCGGCAATGATGAGTGAAACCGGCTACGCCATGCGGGCAGATTCCGCGCCGATTGTTGGCCCTGGCCCGCCCGTATTGGCTGCACCTTTGAGGAGTCGTGGCACCCAGCCTTCTTGCAACGCCGCCTACTTTCGCCATACAGGGCATTTCGTTCACTCGCTCGCTCCGCTGTTGCGGCCGGGTTCCCCGTAGTCGGCCGTAGCATGCCGTGCCCCTGCGGCCTGAACACGGGCCATGTCACCATAATTTGCAAGAGCCAGTAGTCGTCCGGGCGAATACCGAGCGAGGCGCTGAGAAGGCTTCGGAGCGCTAGGACCGGCGTCAATCTTTCAGGAAGTCCTATGTTCGAGTCCCCACGTTTCAAGAAGTACTTCCTTCCGGGTTTGGTCTTCCAGTCGATGGTCATTGGCGGAGGGTATGGGACGGGGCGCGAGCTGGTCGAGTTCTTCCTGCAATACGGCCCGCTGGGCGGGCTGCTGGGGATGCTGTTCGTCTCCACGGTGATCTGGTGCGCGGTGTGCGCGGTGACATTCGAGTTGGCGCGCCTCACCGGCTCGTATGACTACCGCACCTTCACTCGGCAGCTGCTGGGTCGGGGCTGGGTTCTTTACGAGATCTGCTATCTGGTCATGATGCTTCTCGGGCTGGCGGTCATCGCCGCCGCGGGGGGAAGCATCGTCGAGGAATCCCTCTCGCTTCCCTACTATGGCGGCGTCGTCGGCATGATGGCTTGTGTCGGCTTTCTCGTCTTTCAGGGAACCCGGGTCATTGAGAAGTTTTTCTCGATGTGGTCTCTGGTTCTCTACGCTGTTTACTTCGTTTTCTTCGTTTGGAGTTTGCTCCAGTTGGGCGCCGGGGGCGTCTGGGGCCTCCTCACGGAGGAAATCAAGCCGGGTTGGTTCTTGTCGGGGATCAAATACGCTGCGTACAACTTGGTGCTGATTCCCGCCCTTCTGTTTTGTGTTCGCCACGTGCGGACTCGCAAGGAAGCCATCGGCGCGGGGTTGCTGGCCGGCCCGATTGGAATCATCCCCGGCTTCTTCTTTTACCTGGCCATGGTGAGCCAGCATCCGGGGATATTGGAGCACACGGTTCCAGTCAACCATGTGCTGGAAATCCTGGGGTCGATTTCTTTTCAGTTCATTTTCCAGATTGTCCTGCTGGGCACGCTCATCGAGTCGGGCAGCGGGGTGATCCATGCGTTCAATGAAAGGATCGCCGGCGCCTACGTCGAGAGAGAGTCTCAGATGCCGGCATACTTACGTCCCTTGATCGGCGTGCTGTTGTTGGCGATTGCTTCGGGGGTTGCCCAATTCGGCCTGAAAAACCTCATTGCACAGGGCTATGGAACCGCCACGTGGGGTGTCCTGCTGGTTTACGTGGTGCCGGTGCTGACCCTGGGAGCGTGGAAAATCATCAGGACGAAAGAAGCGCCCCTGCCGGAGTCAGGGGAAGTCTAGCCAGTCTAGCCCGCATTTCTCACTACCTGACGGCCAAAGCACACGATAGGCTCGCCATCACAGCGTTGCGCTTGCTCGCCATGCACAACCTACTTTCCCGGTCGGACACTGTCGAGGCGGTGAAAGTCCTCCGCCGGCAGCGGCGCTTCGCCCAGCAACGCCTCGCCGGACTGGCCGATGTCGAGCGCTCCCGGAGGGACTTTTTCCAGCAAGGCCATGCTCTGACACCCGCGAGCCAGCCTTCTCGGGGCATCGAGTATAATCACCTCTAGCTCGCTTTTCTCACCACGCGACGACCGCGCCGTCAGCGGACAAAGCCGGTGGGACGGGCTTCAAAGGCTTCGGCGAGCACTTCTCGAGAGAGAGTGAGGACAGCGGCCACAATGACGTCAACGAACGAGCGAGGCGTTTGGAGTGGGCTCGCGGCGGCCCTACTGGTGCTCTGTGTCCCCGGTGTCGGAGCCGAACAAAAAGCGGTCAGCTATTACAACGACGTTCGCCCGGTCATTCAGCGAGCTTGTCAGGGTTGCCATCAGCCGGCCACGAAGATGGGTGGGCTGGTACTGACAAGCTATGCCGAAATTGTTAAGGGGGGCCAGCGGGGGCCTATCCTCAAGGAGCGATCTCCGGCCGAAAGTTCACTGATAGGGCATCTGACAGGGGAGAAGGAACCCCGTATGCCGATGGGACAAGATCCCCTGCCCAAAGAAGAGATTGAACTGTTCCGACGGTGGGTCCGGGAAGGTGCGAGGGATGACACTCCCGAGTCCGCCAAAGGCCCCAGCGTTCCCGATCAGCCTCCTGTCTATCAGCAACCGCCCGTCATCAGCGGGCTGGCGTATTCTCCTGACGGGTCCTTGCTGGTGGTCGGGGGCTTCCAGGAGATCCTGTTGCACAAATCAGACGGCTCGGGCATCGTCGCGCGGTTGCTGGGCAAGTCCGATCGTCTCAATTGGCTGGGCTTCACGCCCGATGGGAAAACCCTAGTGGCCATCGGCGGATCCCCGGCGGCGTTCGGCGAACTGCAGGTCTGGGACGTCGAATCCCGACAACTCTCGCGGTCGCTGATGGTCGGGCCCGATACCCTCTTCGGCGGATCGCTCTCCGCGGGCGGTCGATACGTCTGTTTCGGGGCCAGCGACAATACCGTTCGCGTGGTCGAAGTCGCCACCGGCGAGGAGTTGTTCAAGGCCGGACACCACGAGGACTGGGTCCTCGGGACCACCTTTGGGATCGACGACGAGCGAATTGTCTCCGTCGGCAGGGACCGGGCCGCGAAACTCGCGAACGCCAAGACGGGCGCTTTTATCGAGAACGTGAATCTGTTGCGAGATCAGCTTTACGCCGTCGCCCGCCACCCTCGCCGAGATTATGTCCTGATCGGCGGCAAGGACCGGGTCCCGTATCTCTACATGATGGATAGGCCGGCTGCGTTCAGGGTCGCCGACGATTCGACTTTAGTAAGAAAGTACGAAGAACAAGCGGGTGTCGTCCAAGCACTGGCCTTCAGCCCGGATGGCAACCGCCTTGCGGTTGGGGGGCTGAGCAACGAGGTGCCTGTTTACGACACCGAAAGCGGGGAGCGAGTAGCGACCTGCTCGGCGCCTGGGCGGGGCGTCTTTGCTATCGTCTTTCACCCCACGGGCGAACGTCTGGCCATCGGTGGATTCCAGGGCCGGCTACGAGTTTGCGATCCGACTTCGGGCAAAGTGGTAAAAGAATTCATCCCCGTGCCCCTGGAAGAGCTGGCATCGACGCACTGATCTCAGTTCAGAGCAGGGCCTCAACTATCCAGCGCAAACCGGGAAGGACCTCCACGGCGGCTAACCTCGCCCATTTCATCACACTGCATCAAGCTCGCGACCAACCCAAACGATTTTCCCTCTCACAACATCAAGCACCTCCTGGTGCTCGAGGGGCACGGAGCCGTGAAGGGAGTGTACCGCCTGCCGAGCGTTATCGACGACCACGACTAAGGCTCCCCCCACAACGCGGCAGCGCCCCACCCAGCCTTTACCCTCCCAACAGAGGGCGTAGACGTGCTCGAACTTCGGCCGCCGACGCTCGATCGGCGAGCGATCCAACAAGACGAGGTCGTTCGGCCAAAGCGCGGGCCACATACCCCGTTCGTTCTGATCCAACGCCAGCACAACCGGGCTGATAACCCGATTGAGCAATGAGGCCGAGAAGTAATGGCGCTCCGTGCCTCGCCCCATTGCAGGGAACGGGTGCCCCCCTCCCAAAGGGCCGTCAAGCAAGGGAACCGGTAGTACCTCGCCGCTCCTGGGTGGCGCCCGGCCTGACAACTCCTCCTGGGTAAAAAGCGATAGCAGGGGAATCCCGAGCAGCTCCATGATCTGGTCGGCCAACTCGAAACTCATCTTCCGTGAT
This sequence comes from Bryobacterales bacterium, assembly GCA_965248365.1. GTDB lineage: Bacteria > Acidobacteriota > Terriglobia > Bryobacterales > UBA6623. The sequence continues at coordinate 252,256 of CBDFJA010000002.1, forward strand.
CCCTTCAGGACGTTATGGACATGAGGCTGTGAATAGCCGGTCAGCCGCGCGAGACCGCGCTCGCTGATATCCCCACGCCGGACTAGCTCGTTCAGGTAACGGGCCAGCCGAGCCGCGAGAGAACGGAAGCCGAGGGGCGCACTCATATAGCTGTTTGAAATAGGCTTGTATCACTATTAGCACGGGTATTTTTCGAATAAAAACAAGGCCACTAAGGTCTCTAACTGATTGATATTCATAGATTATTGATCCGCAATGATTTTTGCTTAATTATGTAATTCATCCCAATGTGGAAATAAATATTTAGGTATTTTTCGGCGTCAAACTATTGACAGCAGCGTGATGAGGTCTACAGTGGAGATCGGAGTGATAGTTATCGAGAGAAAGGCGAATATGGACTGGAACCAATCAGACTTATATCTCGTTGCGCAGGCAACCTGTGCAACGTGTCACGGCACGGGCGTGCGCCGTGAGAAAAAGGGGCAGCTCATTCCCTGCGGGTGCGCGTCTCGAGCGATCTTCCGAGCCTGTTATAAGCGGTTCCGCGACTGCGTGATGCGGGGGAAGTACCGTAGTCAGGTATCTTTCGAACGCGCCTCGGGCGGAAGAACGAATCGGGTGACGTGGTCGCGCAAAGAAGAGGAGTACATGGCCGACTTTACCCTTGTCTCGCGTCGCGTGCTGGACGTATGGCACTATCGGCTCTTCCGATTCCATTTTCTGCTGGGCGCGGACTGGAAGCTCTGCTCTCGCAAGTTGGGGGTCAGTCGAGGCAACTTTTTTCATGCCATTTACCGCATTCAAGAGCAGCTGGGAAAAGCCTTCTACCAGCTGGAACCCTATGCGCTGTATCCGCCCAGGGACTACTTTGTGCTGCGTTTGCCGGGACGAATGGAACCCTGTCATCCACCGGTTTCCTCCGCGCCTGGGGCCAGGATGACTCGCGGAGAGAAACCCGCAGCCACTCGCTCGTGGCAGAGAGTGCCGGCTTGAGAGGCAACCCTCGCCGCGCGACTCCCTGGCGAGGGAGCCGATCTGCGCGGCGAGCGGGAGCAGGCGCCTTTCGCGCCACCTCGCGCAACGAACCGGTCTCAGGTGAATTGTCGCCGCCCCTCCCTCCTGCCGGGCGAGTCAAGAGGGTTATCTTGGGCGGCTGTGGCGCCGGCAAGGCCCTCCAGAGACGCTAACCCGCATTTTTTGCATTGAAAAATAGGCTCTATCTGCAACGGGCATTGCGTTACGGGCCGTGTTTTCATGCCGTGGTGTAGAGGGTTCATGGCGAGTCACCAGCCGACGGTCGAAGTACGTGACAGGCCCGCATTGTTCAAGAAACTGGGCGCCGAGCGTCGCGTGCCCTTCTACCGAGGAGCCTTGTCACGCAGTTGGCCTCGGCGGTGATGAGAAAGTGGTCTGAGCCTTCGTGTTATCGTAATAGGCGGCCCGCTCTCGTCTGTGCGGAATCCGGACCCCTCCAGCGGGATCGCCTGTGCGCAAGCTAGCTTTCTACAACGTTTCCAAAAAGACGCCGCTGGGCGATTCGGTGGGCCTCGCGGAAACCAGCGCCGAACGGCGCGAGGGCTTGTTAAAGCGGGACGGGTTGGGCCAAGGAGAGGGTCTGTGGATCGTGCCCTGCGAGGCGATTCACACTTTCTTCATGTGTTTCCCGATCGACGTCGTTTTCCTGGGCAAGAACAAGCGCGTCACGAAGGTTGTCAGTCGATTGAAGTCGTCGCGCCTGTCGATAAGCTGGCGCGCTCACAGCGTCGTCGAGCTGCCGGTCGGGGTGATCGAGCAGACGCGTACCGAGGTGGGCGACCTGATCGAAATCCGCGAGCAGGACGGCTAGTGTGGAGTTTCAATAGGCTGTTCATTCGGTCCCGGACCAGGGAAGCTGGAGTTGTCGAATAACCACGACCCTGGAGAGACCGCATGAACATCCATCAGAATGCCCGATTGACGCCCAAAGGCCGATCCCTTTTGGTTCGATGCATCCTCGCTGGAGAGACGCCTCGGGCCGCCGCGGCGGCCCGAGACGTCTCAGAACGCACCGCCCGCCGTTGGCTGGCCCGCTACCGCGGCGAAGGCGAAGCCGGTCTCTACGATCGCTCTTCGCGTCCCCGGCATAGCCCGCGCCGCACCCCGCAAGCCGTCGTTGACCGCGTCCTCGCCCTGCGCCGACAACGTTGGACGGGCCGCCGCATCGCCCAAACCCTGCGGCCATCCCCGGCCACCGTCAGCCGCCTCCTCGGTCGCGCCGGCTCCGCGATCTCGAACCCGCTCCCCCCGTTCGCCGCTACGAACATCACCGTCCCGGCGATCTACTGCATCTCGACATCAAAAAGCTCGGCCGCTTCCAGCACGCCGGTCACCGCGTTACCGGCGATAAGACCCGACGCTCCCGCGCCGCCGGCTGGGAGTTCGTCCACGTCGCCGTCGACGACCATTCCCGCATCGCCTTCTCCCAAATCCTGCCCGATGAGCGCAGCCTTTCCGCTGCCCAGTTCCTCCTCCTCGCCCACGCCTACTATGGCTCGCTTGGCATCCGCATCCGACGCCTGCTTACCGACAATGGCTCCGCCGAGCGGTGTCAAGGCGGTCTAGACGAGTTTTGCCCAACGCTGAAAGCCAGCGCGGTTTGGCTCGCCACTTCTACCAAAGCGAGCGCCAGAGCGTCGAACCAGGCGGTGAAACGGCTGCCGAGGCTGGCGCATTCCCGGCCGCCTTGCGGAACACGGCCAACGCCGCCTGTTGTGGCGACCATTGCCGCTGCTCCGAAATCTGAATCGGCTTGAAGTCGCCGTGCAGTCAGCGCCTTATGGTTCAACTGCCGGATGGGACCAACGCACCTGTTCGATGCCGCCAGCGAGAACCTTCTTCAGCGCCTCCTGATCCTTCTTGGAGACACGAACACGCAGGGCGAGTCGAGGCATACCTCAAATATGCCCTAAAACATTTCGATCCGACCATGTTCTTTGTCAACTTTTCAGGCGGTGAAGGAACTATTGAATCTCGCATAATATCGAGTTAGTCAAGGCCAAGAGAAGACTGCTTCCAGAAGGCCGTAATCAAGCGCGGTTTGCGGCGCATGCGACGCAGGGATTTGCGGGCACGCTCGTCCAGCTCCCAGTAGTCCTTCGGACAGACGTTCGGCAACTCGTGCTGCTTCCAGTAAGCCCAAATGTATTCCACCGGGTTCAGCTCCGGTGCATAGGGCGGCAAGCACTCCGTGGCGATGTGGCCTTCGGAGAGCTCGATGAACTCCCGCACCAGGCGGCTGCGGTGCGCCGGCAGGCGGTCCCAGACGATCAGCAGCGGGCCGTCGATGTGGCGGACCAAAGCCTTCAGGAAGTCGATGACCTCCAGCTCGCCGATGGCGCCGGGATAGAGCCGGAAGTAGAAGTTGCGCAAGGTCAGCCCGGCGGAAACGGAAAGTTTCTGCCAGTTGAAGTTGAACTCCAGCACGGGTGTCTCGCCGCGGGGCGCCCAGGTGCGGCAACGATGGGGCTTCTGACTCAGTCCGCTTTCGTCGATGAAGACGATCGTGCGGCCTTGTTTTTGGGCTTTTTTTTAGTGGCCGGCCAAGTCTTGCGCCGCCAGTTGCGGATGGCTTCTTCGTTGCGCTCGCGGGCCTTGCCGACAGGCCGTTGCGGGCTCCAGTGGAGCGCCCGCAGGATCTTCCAAACATGACCTTCGTGATAGCGCACGCCGAACTCGTCGGCGATCAGACGAGCGACTCGCGGACAAGTCCACAGCGGCGTCGAGAAGCCCTGCGCTTCGGGGCCCCGCAGCAGCATTGCCTCCAGACGTTCCCGTTGCGTGGCGTCTAACAGCGGCTTGCGGCCGGCGCGCCCGGCCCGGCGGAGTCCGGCGGCACCGTGCGCGCCATGCTCGCTAACCCAACGGCTCACGCTTTGCTGCGCCGCCTTCACGCGCCGTGCTGCCTCGGACTGACTCAAACCTTCGTCGACGACCAGCCGCACGGCCTCCAGCCGTCGCTTTTCCAGAGCATCAAAATCGCGCCTTACGCCTCTTGGGTTCCCCATGTCTATTAAGACGAGCAGAACCCCCAAAAGGTTACTCTATATTATGCGGGAGTCAATAGTTCCCTGGGGGATTGCATCTTGTCGGCCATCCAGGTCGAGCAACCTTCTTCTCTCCATCCCGTACCCAGCGAGTCACTTACATCGCGATCGTGTTTTGGGACACAGTACGGCGATGCCGAATCGTAGCGGGGTGAGATTGAGTGACAGCGGGCTCCAGATTAGCATTTGAGCCGCCAAAATCGCCGATTTCACCGCGAACCCATCGGTCGATTGTCGCCGAACGGGGTAGTGTTTCAGTTTGATTCCAGTGGCGTTTGCGCGGTGTCTGGCGACGGTGGTATACTCGACTTGATGCCCAGAGGACCGCAAGGCCAGTGGAGACCAGCAGGGCCTATAGCCTGCGCCGTCCACGTCGGGCGAATAGCCACTGAAGAGATTCAAGAAACTTACGAAGATCCGTCCCAACAGAACCCGCAAGCCAACCGCGAGCGTGCCAGTAAAGGCGGTAAGGCTCGCGCTGCGGCCCTTACGCAAGAGCGGCGTCGTGAGATAGCCACGGCTGGTGCTAATGCTCGGTGGGAGCCGTAAGCTCGGCGGCTGAATCATCACGCCCCACCAAACCCCACAGTCGTTTTTCCCTGAAAACTTTGCCGCGCTTTTGTAACCTATTGAGGGCAGTAGACACGGCAGCTCGGGAAACTTCGCGGTCTTGCACCAGGTTTTCATGAATAGCCCGCGCAGTCATCATTTGTCCCGACGATTGCAGATTGCTAACAACGGCGTCAATCATCGTGCCGGTCGCGGTTTCGGGCCGCGATACACTGTTAGGTGATAGTTTGGCGTGAAGGGTTTCGGAGTCAAGCTCATCGAGAACGCCGAGTACTGTCAAAAGCCTATCACGTTCCTTGTCTAGCTTGGCGAGCTTGGTCTTCACTGAACTGCGATAATCTGTCATTGGACGCACTGCCTCCTTTTATGTTATAATAAGAGTGTGGGGGGTCGGTTTCCCGACCCCTTCACCCACTAGGGGTGCTGTTTATCTCATAGGCATCACCTACCTTTCTGGGCCACGCGCTTAATCTTTGAGAACTGAGCGCGTGGCCGCCTTCACACTTCCAGTATAACACCCATCTTTACCACTGGCAAGTTTTGCGGGAAATACTTGACATCCATGCTTGCTTAGTGTATCATGCAGATATGAACAGGCTGTCAACATCAAAGCGAGCCATGATCATCAATCTGCTAGTTGAGGGTGCATCGCTTCGGTCTATCAGCCGCGTTGCTAATGTCTCAATCAACACTGTTTCCAAACTGCTCGCGGAAGCTGGCGAAGCGTGTATGAAGTACCACAACGATCACGTTCGCAACGTCAAAGCGAAGCGAGTCCAAGTAGATGAGATTTGGCAGTTCTGCTATGCGAAGGAAAAGAACGTCCCGAGTGCGAAGGCCGCGCCGGAAGGAGCAGGCGACACCTGGACCTGGACGGCTATAGATGCAGACTCCAAGCTGATCGTGTCTTGGCTGTTAGGTGAGCGCGATAGCCGCTCCGCTTATTACTTTGTCGCGGACTTAGCCGAACGACTTGCCAATCGTGTTCAACTCACCTCAGATGGGTTGCGACTCTACAACTGGGCAGTTGAGTGGATATTTGGTGCGGATGTGGACTATGCTCAGCTCATCAAGATTTTCGGGTCACCCACTGAGGGCGAGAAGCGATACAGCCCCGCAACTTGCAAAGGAATGATAAAAACTGGGATGCAAGGAAATCCTGATCCAGCCCATATCAGCACATCCTATGTCGAACGCCACAACTTGACTATACGTATGTCGATGCGCCGGTTCACGCGGTTGACTAATGCGTTCTCAAAGAAGCTGATGAATCACGCCTACGCGCTTGCGCTATACTTCGTGTTCTACAACTTCTGCCGGATTCACAAGACGCTTCGCGTGACCCCAGCTATGGCAGCCGGACTCACCAACACGCCCTACGATGCCGAGTGGATCGTAGGACTAGTGGACGCAGCAGCCCCTACGCCAGCGAAGACTGGTCCCAAGCCCGGCTCAAAGCGTAGCAAATCAAACTGAGACACTACCCCGAACGGTGTTAACTTGACAATGCCGTTTTGGGACAATACAGGCAGCTGAGATCCGGCGCGTCAGGGGCGTTCGACGCCTGGGCTTAGCGGTCGGCAACTGGCTCACCACCGCACAGGCAAAGGAAAATCATTGTGGGCATTGCTCTAAGTTGACGTTGTCTTAGGCGTAGCCGAGGGGTACGCTCATGATGGTGTCAGCGAGAGGAGCACTGAGTTTCCGATGGAAGATCCACAGTGACGTGCGAGCGCATCAGCTCCTCGCAGCCTTGTGTTGCGTGGTTACCCTGCCGTTGGTGACCGCGCAGCAAACCCGCTCCGTCCCATCTGACGATGCTGTCCGTCACGCCAACCGAATGGCACAGGGCATCGAGCTGTTCAAACAAGCGGTTCGGCCGCTCCTCGTTGAACGCTGCCTCCCCTGCCATGGCGGCGGGCAGACCTTGGGCAGCTTCGACCTTTCCGGCCGCGACTCGCTTGTCAGCAGCGACAAGATCGGCGAAACCGCTGCCACGAGCCGTTTGCTGAAGCTGATCCGGCATGAGCAAGAGCCGCACATGCCTTTCCAGCAGGCGAAACTGCCTGACGAAGCGATCGACAAGATCGCCCGTTGGGTGGATCTGGGCGCGCCCTACGACGAGCCGCTCGTCGACAAGCCCGCGGCCGCGGACGGACCGCTAGAAATCACTGACGAGCACCGCGAGTTTTGGTCTTTTCGACCGTTGGCCAGCCGCGCTCCGCCCCCGGTCCGCGATGAGGACTGGCCCCGAACACCGATCGACCTGTTCATTCTCGAGAAACTTGACTCGGAAGGACTTACCCCTAACCCGGCTGCCGACCGCCGGACTCTGATCCGCCGGGTTTATTTAGATCTGCTGGGCCTGCCGCCCGCATCGGACGAAGTCGACGACTTCGTCAGCGACCCGTCTCCAACCGCCTATGAGGACCTCGTCGATCGCCTGCTGGAATCGCCGCGTTACGGCGAACGCTGGGCCCGCCACTGGATGGACATCGCCCGCTTCGCGGAAAGCCAGGGCTTCGAGGAAGACCACGACCGGCCCTACGCCTATCACTACCGAGACTTCCTCATTAGGGCGCTCAACCAGAATATGCCCTACGATCAGTTCATTCGCTGGCAGCTCGCCGGCGACGAACTGGCTCCCGGGAAACCGCTGGCTTTGATGGCGACCGGATTCCTCGGCGCCGGCCCTTTCCCGACCCAGATCACCGAGCACGAGTTCGAAACCGTGCGCTACGACGAGCTGGACGACATGATTAGCACGATGGGGACCGCAATGCTCGGCCTGACGATCGGCTGCGCACGCTGCCACGACCACAAGTACGACCCCGTTCCGACCCGGGATTACTACCGGCTGGCGTCGACCTTCGGGCGTACGATTCGCACCGAGATCGACTATGACCCGGATCCTCAAGGCTATCGCCTCTCGAAGGCGAATTGGGAGAAGCAACACCAAACCCTCGTCGCCGCGCGAACCAGGTACGAGCGCGAGCACCTAGCCAAGCCTTTCCATCAATGGATGCAGGATGGCGCGCCGAACGCGGCTGAGCGGGATGGCGTGTCCACCGCGAATCCATGGCAAGTGCTCGACCTGACCAGCTACGAATCGAAGAACGGCGCCTCATTCGAAAACCTGCCGGACGGCTCGATTCTGGCGGTTGGTGAGAACCCTGAGTTCGACGATTACACCCTCACCGCGGACGTTCACACAACAGGAATCACAGCTCTCCGCGTCGAGGCGCTGAGCGACCACTCACTGCCCTCCAGCGGCCCCGGACGTTCCCACAGCGGCCAGTTTCATTTAGGGATTGTCAGTGTCCAAGTTCAGCCGCTGGTCGATCCGGAGCGCGAGCCTATCGATGCCAAGCTCGCCTCTAGTTGGGCCACCAACGAGTTAGACCCGGGGACGTCTGCCCAGGCCGCGCTGGATAGCGGATCATCCAAGACAGGGTGGTCGCTGAGCCCTGAGGCTACCGGCAAAGATCACGCCATAGCTTTCGAGTTCTTGGAACCGATCGAATTTAACGGCGGAACGAGACTCACCGTCACTCTGCGCTTTAGCTACAACAGCCAATACACGCTCGGGCGGCCGAGGCTGTCTGTCTCGACTGCGAAGCAACCGTCGTTGGCCGTCGGGTCCGGGACGCCTCAGGCAGTTGTCGAGGGGCTTGCCGCGCTCAAACGGGAGCGGCCGGGTAGTGTATCAGAAACACAGAGAGCCGCCCTACTGCGATGGTTTGCCCGGACCGACAGCCGTTGGCGCCGCATGGACGAAGCGGTGCAAGCCCACGCCGCCGCCAAGCCGCTTTCGTCCAAGACGAAGCTGCAGGTGACCGCCGAGGGCTTCCCCAAACTGCGCCACAACGCCAACGACAAAGGCTACCCGCACTTTTACGAAAAGACCTACTTTCTCAATCGAGGGGATGCCGGCCAGAAGCAGGAGCCGGCCGAGTCGGGCTATTTGCAAGTGTTGATGCGCGGCGGCAGTGACGAAACCCACTGGCTCGCGTCGCTCGCGGGAGCACCCGTTCCCGCCGGGCACGCCCTCCAGTCGCCGAAGCCCGGCTGGGGCAAGAGCACCTCCCGCCGCGCCTCGTTGGCCAACTGGCTAACGGATGTCGACCAGGGCGCAGGAGCGCTGCTGGCCCGGGTCATCGTAAACCGCCTTTGGCATCACCATTTCGGTCGCGGAATAGTGTCGACACCAAGCGATTTCGGATGGCAGGGCGACCGGCCCACCCACCCCGAGCTGCTCGATTGGATGGCCCAAGATCTGATCAACCACGCTTGGCGGCTAAAGCGCTTGCACAAGTTGATCATGACCAGTGCCGTTTACACCCAAAGCTCTGCCTATGATTCGGGTAAGGCCGCGGCGGACGTCAACAACCTCTACCGTTGGCGCTGGACTCCGCGGTGTCTCGAGGCCGAAGCCGTCCGAGACTCGCTACTCACCGTCGCGGGCCTGCTCGATGACGCCATGTACGGGCCGGGCTCTCAGCGCGAGGATATGAAGCGCCGTAGCGTCTACTTCTTTATCAAGCGAACGGAACTCATTCCCACGCTGATGCTGTTCGACTGGCCCGAGCACCTGGTCGGTATCGGACGCCGCCCATCAACCACTGTGGCTCCGCAAGCCCACCGTTACGCCCAGGGTTTTGCCGAGCGTTTGGATGGCCTTCAGGGTCCCCGAGCGATTCACCGAGCTTACCGTATCGCTTACGGAAGGCCGCCCAACGAGGAAGAGCTACTTGACGGCGAGAGGTTCCTCGAGCGGCAACGGCAATCTTACGAAACCGAGGGCAAGGTAGACGCCGCCTCTTTAGCCCTGGGCAATTACTGCCAGACTTTGTTGAGCCTCAATGAGTTCCTGTACATTTGCTGACTCCATCGCACTTTTCCGTTGGCAAAGCGGTTGTGTGATAATTAGCTCGCGATGAATCCTACATCCGCGCTCTCGCGCCGTTCGATGCTGCAGCATTGCGGCATGGGGCTTGGCATGTTGGGTTTGGCGGGCGTCCTCGACGACGAAGGGCTCCTTGCCGCCGACGCGCTCGCCGATAGGGCCCAGAACCCGATGGCGCCTCGGCGGCCTCACTTCGCACCCAAAGCCAAGAGGGTGATCTGGCTCTTCATCAATGGCGGGCCGAGCCACATCGACACTTGGGACCACAAGCCCGCACTCGCGAAACACCACGGCCAGGAACTCGAGGGGTTCGACAAGTTTACGGGCTTCTTCTCGAAAGAGGTCGGCGCATTGATGAAGTCGCCGTTCCGGTTTTCACCGCGCGGCCAGCGCGGCAAGATGGTGTCGGAGTTGTTCCCTCACCTCGGCGAGCATGTCGACAAGATGGCCTTCGTTCACTCGGGTCATTCGGACTCGAACAACCACTCCCCGGCGCTGTTTACGGTCAACAGCGGGCAGATGCGCATGGGCTCCCGTGTCTCGGCTCCTGGGTCACTTACGGGCTTGGCAGCCAGAGCAGCAATTTGCCCGGATTTGTCGTCATGTCGGATCCAAAAGGGCGGGGGCTTCCCAAGAACAGTGCGGCGAACTGGAGCGCGGGTTTCCTCCCCGGCGTTTATCAGGGCACTTGGCTACGCCCGGCGGGCGAGCCGATCCAGAACCTCAAACCTGCGACTGCTATGACGGACGACAGGCAGCGCGCACAGCTCGATCTAATGGCACGGCTTAACGGCCGGGATCTCGAGCAAAACCCTGGCGAGGCCGGGCTTGCGGCGCGAATCGAGAGCTTCGAGTTGGCCTACCGGATGCAGATGGCGGCCCCGGAAGCCCTGGATGTCGACCGCGAGCCGGCGCCTATCCAGCAGCTATACGGACTGCACGAGAAACACTGCGGACACGTGGCGAGGCAATGTCTCATGGCGCGGCGGCTCGTCGAGCGCGGCGTGCGTTTTGTCCAGATTTATTCCGGGGGCATGGAGAACCTGCGTTCGTGGGATGGCCACCACGACATTCATGGCAATCACTCGCAATTCGCCGGCGAGACGGATCAGCCCATGGCCGCACTGTTGACGGATCTCGAACAGCGCGGTTTGCTGGAGGACACCCTTGTGATCTGGGGTGGCGAATTCGGCCGTCTGCCGGTGGCTCAGGTCGGTGCCGCCAAACCAGGGCGCGATCACAACCCGCATTGCTTCACCACATGGATGGCCGGCGGCGGCGTCAAGGGCGGCGTTTCCTACGGCGAGTCGGACGAGTTGGGTTTCAAGGCCGCCGTAGACCGAGTCTCAGTCAACGACTTCCACGCGACCATCCTTCACATGCTCGGGCTGGAGCACGAGCGCCTAACCTACAAGCATAACGGCAGACAGTACCGGCTAACGGACGTGGCTGGCAAAGTGCTGCACCCGATCATCGCCTAAACGCGAAGCCGGTAGGGCGGCGCCCCTCGGCGGTGAGCCTGACACGAAGCTCCGCGCCGGCTTCGGCGTCCCAGGCAAGCTCGACCGCGTCGTCCGAGCCGCGAGCGGACAGCCCCCGGGTATCCCGGTACCGCGTCAGGTCACAGGGTAGGGCAACGGAAGCTAGGAGGATCAAGAGGATCGCAGTGCGCATAGCGGCTAACAGTTTGCGCCAAGACCCGCCCGTTCGGAAATCGAGCGAGACAGCGCCCGGCTGCTCCTCTCTGATCACCCGGGCTGCTCCGCCCCCTGACCGGGAGGGTGTCCCAAACCCAGTTGAAGGTTTGGACGACGGGTTGAGTTCATCCTAGCCCACTTTTCTCACGAGGGGCCCGTACGGGGCGGGCCACCGTGCCCGCCCAGCAGAGGACTTCGGCTCTCTCCGGAACAGCTTGACCCGGGTTCTGTGAACGGTCACGCGCCTGCGCTTTGCCGCTTCACTTATGTCCCGGTTCACTTATAAGCAAGGTGCAGCACGGAGATCCCCCCGGTCAGAGACTGCACTTCCACCCGGTGGAAGCCGAACGACCTCATCTGGGTCGCCAGCTGATGCGGCTCCAAGAACTCTCGCACCGAGTGCTGTAGGTAGGAATAGGCGTGTCCCGAGCCCGAGATCGTGTTGCCGAGCTGTGGGAGAATGCGGCGGAAGTAAAACTCGAACAGAGGCCCCCAAATTCGGTTCTTGGGTCGAGAAAACTCCAGAATCGCCAAGCACCCGTTCGTCCGCAGCAACCGATTCGCTTCCTGCAAGCCCTTCTGAAAGTTCGCCAGATTCCTGAAGCCCCAAGCGATGGTGATCAAATCCAACGATTCGTCGGGCAGAGGGATCGCGAGGGCGTCGGCCTCGACCAACACAGAGGGCAACTTTCGCCGGCGCATCTTGCTTTTCGCCCGCGCCAGCATCGGACGGCAGAAGTCAGCGCCCAAGCCGGGCTTCGCGGCCGCGCCCAGTAGGCGGTTTCGCTCAAGCTCTAGAGAAAGCAGCAGGTCACCGGTACCGCAGCAGAGATCCATCCAACAAGTCGAGGGTTCCGCCAGATAATTGCCAACCTCGCGGACCAGCCGCCGCCTCCAGTACTGGTCGATGCGCAAGGAAAGCAGCCGGTTGAGAAGATCGTAACGCGGGGCGATCCGTCCGAACATCCCGCGGATAACGCGGGCTGCCCGCGCTTCATCGCCAGGCTCTACACCGGCTGGAGTGGCCCCTGCGCTCATCTGTCAAGCGATTGGCCGGCCGCCGAATGCGACGTCCGCGAGACCTCGCCGTGCAGGCTCAAGGCGCTCTCGGCAGCCTCCAAAACCAATCGCGGATCGAGTTCGCTCACCACGCGGACACGCCCAATCCGCTCGGGCAGAACGAAATGGATTCGTCCACCTATCGTTTTCTTGTCGCCCGTGAGGCGAGCAACCAGCTTGGCGGCCGAAATCCCTTCCAGACTCGGGATCGGCCCATAGGCGAAGATGACCTCCTCGATGGCCTGTCGCTCCTCGCTCGCCAACAGCCCGGCTGACTCAGCCAGCCGCGCCGCGGCCGTCATCCCGTAGGCGACGGCCTCTCCGTGCAGCAGGCGCCGGTAGGCGGACTCTGCTTCAAGGGCGTGCCCCAGCGTATGGCCGTAATTCAAGATCCGCCGCAGGTCCCCTTCGCGCTCGTCTTTCGCGACAACCTCCGCCTTGATGCTCACCGATTCAGTAATGATCGACTCCAGGATCTCCGGCTCGCGGGACAGGACCGCCTCTCGTTGGTCTCGCAGCAAGTCGAAGAGGCTACGGCTCCAGATGATGCCGTACTTGATGACTTCGAACAGCCCGGCGCGGTATTCGCGCTCCGGTAGGGTCTCGAGTGAAGCCGGATCGATCAGCACCAGCACGGGTTGGTGAAAAGCGCCCAGCAGATTCTTGCCGGCACGCAGGTTGACGCCGGTTTTGCCTCCGATCGCGGCATCGACTTGCGCCAAAAGTGTCGTGGGAACCTGAACCACATCCACGCCGCGCATATAGGCGGCCGCCAAAAAGCCGCCAACGTCCCCGGCCACGCCCCCGCCAAACGCCAGCACGCAGGAGCCGCGGTCAGCGCCGGCGGCGTACATTTGGTCGGCCAGCGACTCGATTTGCTCCAGCCGCTTGCCCTCTTCACCGGCGGGCATCGGGAGGATCGTGGTATCCAGCCCCCCGAGGCCCTTTTCGAAACGCGGCCTCTGATGACGCCAGGCCCCCTCGTCGGCCACGACAAAGACGCGGCGTCCGCCTGTCAGCGGGCCCAGGTAATCCGAGGCGTGCTCCAACGACCCGCGCTCGACAACCACGTCGTAGCTCGCCCGAGGTGTCCGGACGGGAATCCGCATGCCTTTCTTTGTACCATGCTGTCTGTGGGCCCGCCTTGCCGGGCAGGGATCAGCGATTAGGCTTGCCAAGGTAGTCGTCCCAACGGTTCGGCCCTTCACAGTCGGCCTGGTGAACATAACCGCGCAGAGCCTCCGGCGTTAGCCCGCGGGCCCGCGCGGTGACGGGTCCCGGCCGCGGCGCCATCGCCGCGGGTTGTTATCGAGATGCAGCACAAACGCCGGCGAGGTGATCGGCTCCACCCCACGCGCCGAGCGCATCCGCCTCGCCGGCGAACGCATTTAGTCCGCCGTATCTTTGGATTCGATGAGATCCCTGAGGTGCGCAACCACTTCGCCGACCGGCTTGGCTCCTTCGTCGCCGCGCTTGCGGTGGCGGACGGCGACCTTGCCGGCTTCGGCTTCGCGTTGCCCGACAACGAGCATGTAGGGAATCTTTTGCAGTTGCGCCTCGCGGATCTTGAAGTTGACCTTCTCGCTGCGGGAGTCGATCTCGACGCGGATACCGGCGTCCTTGAGCTGCTCGAGAACCTGCTGAGCGTACTCGTTCTGGCGGTCCGTGATAGGCAGCACGATCGCCTGAACCGGCGCCAGCCAAACCGGGAAGGCTCCCGCGTAGTGCTCGATGAGCACGCCGAAGAACCGCTCGATGGATCCCCAAAGCGCGCGATGGACCATCACCGGCTGGTGCGCCTTTCCGTCCGCGGCGATATATTCCAGCTCGAACCGCCGCGGCAGGTTGAAATCGAACTGCACCGTCGAGAGCTGCCAAGGGCGCCCGATGGCGTCGACCAGCTTGACGTCGATCTTCGGCCCGTAAAAAGCCGCCTCGTCCGCCATGACCTTGGCTTCGATTTCCCGCTTCTTCAAGGCGCTGAACAGGCCCTCCTCGGCCATCTTCCATTCCTCGGCCGAGCCGGCGTACTTGCCGCCCGCGCCGCCGTCCCAGGTCGATAGCTCGATTTCGAATCTGTCGAAGCCGAAGGTCTTGAGGACGTCGAGCGCGAAGTCCACACAGCCCAGGATTTCGTCTTTCACTTGCTCGGGCGTGCAGAAGATGTGGGCGTCGTCTTGCGTAAAACCGCGCACCCGCAACAGCCCATGCATCACTCCCGAGCGCTCGTAGCGGTAGACGGTCCCGAGTTCGCCCATCCGAACGGGGAGATCGCGGTAGCTGCGCAGCCGGTCCTTATACATCAGGATGTGAAAAGGACAGTTCATCGGCTTGAGCTGGTAGTCGGAGTCGTCGAGCTGCATGGTCGAGAACATGTCGTCGGAGAAAAACTCGGCGTGCCCGGAGGTCTTCCACAAGTCATGGCGGGCGACGTGCGGCGTATAGACCAGGCTGTAGCCGCGCCTCACGTATTCGTCCCGCAGCCAATCTTCCATCACCCGGCGAATCGTGCCGCCCTTGGGGTGCCAGAAGATCAGGCCCGGGCCGGCGCTTTCTTGAATGCTGAAAAGGTCGAGTTCCTTGCCCAGCTTGCGGTGGTCGCGCTTCTTGGCTTCTTCCAGGCGGTGGAGGTGTTCCGCGAGATCCTTTTTGCTGAAGAACGATGTCCCGTAGATGCGCTGCAGGCGGACGTTGCGCTCGTCGCCTTTCCAGTAGGCGCCGGCGATCGAGAGCAGCTTGAAGGCTTTGATGCGGCCCATGCTGGGGATGTGCGGCCCCCGACAGAAGTCAAGGAACTGCTCTCCGGTTTGATAGACCGAGAAGTCGCCCTCGGTCTTGTCTTCGATCAGCTCGCACTTCATCTGCTCGCCCATTTCCTTGAACTTGGCGAGCGTCTCTTCTCGCGGCAGCCAAACGCGCTCGTTGGAGGGATCACGCTTGACGATCTCCCTCATGCGGGCTTCGATCTCTTCGAGGTCGTCGGGGGTGAAAGGCGTGTCGCGCTGAAAATCGTAAAAAAAGCCTTGTTCGGTGGGCGGACCGATTCCGAGCTTGGTCTCCGGATAGAGCTCAAGCACGGCGGCCGCCAGCAGGTGAGCGCTCGAGTGGCGGTAGACTTCGAGCGCCTCCGGGTCGCGGTCGGTCAGAATGCGCAGCTCGGTGTCTTGCTCGATCGGCGTGGTCAAGTCGACGAGTTGACCATCGAGCTTGGCCACAAGAGCCGATTTCGCCAAACGGGGACCGATCGACTCGGCGACCGATAGAGGCGTGGTGCCTTTTTCAACCACCTGTTCCGAGCCGTCCGGCAACGCTACACGAATCGATTCCATTCGACCGACAATTCCTTTGTGAGTGGGCGGGGCGCTCCGATGAAACTTTACTTCTTTGTAGACTCGGTTGTCGAGGACTTTGCCTTCGACGACGAGCTGGAGTCCGAGTCCTTCGAGCCTTTGGCGGCGGATTTGTCGCTACCGTCCTTGGCTTTCTTGTCTCCGCTGTCGGCCTTCTGCTCTTTCTCTCTGCCGTCCTTCTGACCGGCCCGAGCGTAGTCGGTGACGTACCATCCCGTGCCCTTAAACTGGATTGCCGGGGCCGACAGCAGCTTCTTGACTTTACCGCCGCAGCCGGGGTGCTCCGTGAACGGTTCGTCGGAGAATTTCTGGATTTCCTCGAAGCGCCCGCCGCACTTGAGGCATTCGTACTCGTACAAAGGCATCTAGGGATTCCTCTCGGAACTAGCCCGCGGTAAAAGTGGGTTGCGGTGAAAAATGGGGACTGTCATCCGATTTTCGCTTCCGAAACTGATTCGTCTCAAGTGCGGTTAGACGACGAAAATCCGTGACCGCACCCACTCTTCAAGGCAAAGGACTCTCACCCCACGCTACTAGAGAACACATACGTAATTATATCAGGCGGTTGTGCGTGCTCAGCTGTGGACCCCCGTTGCGACAGGCTACAACTTGAGCGTCCGCAAATACGCGCCGAACTCCTGCCCTAGCTCCTCGTGCCGCAGCGCGTATTCGACAGTTGCCTTCAAAAACCCCAGCTTGTCGCCCGCGTCGTAGCGTGTGCCTTCAAACCTATAGGCGTAGACCGGCTGGCTGCGGATCAAAGCCTTGATAGCGTCGGTCAACTGCAGCTCGCCGCCGGCGCCGGGCCGGATGGAGTCCAGGCAGTCAAAAATCTCGGGCGGCAAAACGTAACGTCCGATAATGGCTAGATTCGAGGGGGCTTCCTCGGCGGGCGGCTTCTCGACGACGGCGTTGACTCGGAACAGCCGGTCGTTCGCGCCGTCGAACTCCACGGGCTCGGCGTCGATGGCGCCATAGGCGGAGATCCGCTCGCGGGGGACCTCCATGACGGCGATGACGGCTCCGCCCAACCGCCGATGGACGTCGATCAACTGCTTCAAGCAGGGAACGGTGGAATGGATGATGTCGTCCGGCAGGCTGACGGCAAAGGGCTCGCGGCCTACGATCTCCCGCGCCACTCCGACGGCATGGCCAAGTCCGAGCGCCTCGGTCTGCAAAACGTAGGAGATGTCGGCGAGATTCGAGATTCCACGGACAAGATCCAGTTCCCGGCGCTTCCCTCGCGCCTCAAGCTCCTTTTCCAGCTCGGGGCTGGCGTTGAAGTGGTCTTCCATCGCGGATTTGCCCTCGGCCGTGACGATGACGATGCCCTCGATACCCGAGGCGACAGCTTCCTCCACCCCATACTGGATGATGGGTTTGTCGACTACAGAGAGCATCTCCTTGGGTTGCGACTTTGTGGCCGGGAGGAAGCGGGTTCCCAGGCCGGCAGCGGGGAATACCACTTTGCGGACAGGGGAAGACTTCTCCGAGGGCATGAACTTAGTGTTGACCGCAACGGGTAGGGCGCGCAACAGGGGCGATGGCGGGATCGAGGGACCTTCGACCGATCATCGCGAAAATCCAGTCACCCAGCGATGTCCTGCGGCCGTCCCGGGTTAAGAGACTCCAAGCTCGGATGAACCCCTATCGCCTACGTGTGGGCCCGCATCGCGTTGTTTATCAGATTCAAGATGACAACCTTGTCGTCCTCATCGTGCGAGTCCGAAAGCGGAGTGAGGCCTACCGGTAGTGGCGAGCGAGTTTGGTCCGCGCCGCGAACCCCGCCAACCCCCAACGTTATCAACCCGCAACGTTATAATGACCGATAGATGGATCAGTCGAGTGTATTCTGGCTCCGCGTGACGCTGGTTCTTTATTCTCTGGGGCTTGGCCACGCTTTGGTGACGCTGGTACGGCGCCGCCAGAGGATGTTCAAGCCGGCCTTGGCTTCGATCTCGCTGGGCGCGGTGCTGCATTTGGTGTCAATCGTCGATCAAGGTATGGCCATGGGACGCCTACCTGTCGTCACGCTGCAGCAAATGGCGTCGGTGATCGGTTTTCTGACTACCGCGAGTTTTCTACTGGCCTACTGGCGCTACAAATACGAGAGCCTCGCCGTGTTCGTCTTTCCGACGGTCTTTCTGCTCACGCTGATAGCGAGTCTCGGGGGGCCGGTCGAGCCCTGGGCCCGGCAGTCGCTGGGCAAATGGTGGCTGTCGATCCACGTGGGACTGTTTCTGTTGGGCTTCGCGGCGCTGTTCATCACTTTCGCCGCGGGGGTGATGTATCTCATCCAGGAAAGGGAGCTGAAGTCGAAGCAGCCGCGGACGTTTTACTACCGGCTGCCGCCTCTGGGTACGCTGGACGAGATGGCCTACCAGACGCTGGCCTTCGGCTTTGTGCTGGTCACGCTGGGACTGATCGCCGGGAGCTTCTGGGCGTTCGTCGAATGGGGATCGAACTGGATTGTCGATCCGACGATCGCGCTGGCGTTTCTGACGTGGGCGATCTATCTGGCGCTGGTCTTTAGCCGGGTGGCGATTGGTTGGCGAGGCCGCAAGGCGGCCTACTTCTCCATTGTCGGATTCTGTTGCGCCGCGCTGACCTGGATTGTCAACAGCGGGGTTCACTCCTTTACGGCCGCAGCCGGCCGTTGATCGAACGATGAGCGTCTTGCTGATGGGCCTGAGTCACAAAACCGCGCCAGTGGAAGTGCGCGAGCGGCTTGCGGTGCCTGAAGGCGCGACCGGTGAGTTGGTCGGAGAGTTGGCTCGGCGGCCGGGAGTTTCAGAAGCCCTGATCCTGTCGACCTGCAATCGCGTGGAATTTCTGGTGCGGGCCGACTCGGAAGCCCGCGCGGTCGAGCAACTGCACTCCTTCTTCGAAGCATCGCCGGCGATCCCGCTCGATGCAGCGCGTCCTTTCTTCTATCGCTACCTCGAGGAAGATGCGATTCGGCATCTTTTCCGTGTGGCATCGAGCCTCGACTCGATGGTCGTGGGCGAGCCGCAGATCCTCGGCCAGGTGAAGGAAGCCTACACCGCGGCCAAGGAAGCCGGGACGGTCGGCGGTCAGCTCGACCTAATCGTCAATCATGCGTTTCGAGTCGCCCGCCGGGTTCGTAACGAGACGGGCATCGGACAGATGGCGGTTTCCGTCAGCTATGTGGCTGTCGAGCTGGCGCGAAAGATCTTCGGGGATCTGCGTGAACACTCGGTGCTGATCGTCGGCGCCGGGAAAATGTCGGAGTTGGCCGCGAAACACCTCCATCGCGCCGGCGCGACCGAAATCTACGTGGCCAACCGCACCCATGAACGAGCTGTGGAGCTGGCCAAACTGTTTTCCGGCCAAGCCGTGGCCTTCGACCGCCTACTGGAATATCTGAATCGCGCCGATATCGTGATCTCTTCGACGGGATCGCCCACTTTCATCCTCAACAAGAAGACGGCGGAAGGCGTGATCGCGGCCCGCAAGAACCGGCCGATCTTCTTTGTCGACATTGCCGTTCCCCGGGACATCGATCCGGCCATCAACTCGATCGACAACATGTTCGTCTACGATGTCGACGATCTGCAGCAGGTCGCCGATGCGAACCTCCGCGAGCGGCAGCGGGAAGCCGAACGCGCCGAAAGCATCATTTCCGAGGAAGTCGCCAAAATGATGCACCGGCTCAAGACGCACGAGGTCGCGCCGACGATCGTTTCCCTGCAAAGTGAACTCGAGGATCTCCGTCGGGCCGAAGTGGATCGTTTTCGATCGAAGCTCGGGCCTCTCACTCCGCAACAAGAAAAGGCTCTCGAAAGCTTGACGCGCGGCATCATCAACAAGATCGCCCACCCCCCGATCTCACAGATGAAAAAGCTCGCCAGCCATCCCGACGGACTGCATTTCGTCGACTTCGTCAAGCGCGCGTTTAACTTGAAGAAGTAGGAGGTGCGCGAACGGGGATACCGGCCGTGCTCATAAGGTTGTAGGGGCACGGCATGCCGTGCCCAGCGCTCCACGCTAAGCGCATTCTTTGCTCGATTGGAACCGCGAAAAACGGGGACTGCCACCAATTCGCGTCCCATCCTGGCCCTCGAAACAAAGGACTCAGCCTGAGGCGAATTGGCTGGCTTTACCCGATTTTTCGCTCACCTTGCACCCACAACGAAAATGACCCCCCTCGTCATCGGAACGCGCGGCTCCAAACTGGCGATGTGGCAGGCGCGATGGATCGAGCAGCGGCTGAAAGCCTGGGACACTCCGACTCGCATCCAGATCATCAAGACCACCGGCGACAAGATCACCGACGTCGCCCTGGCCAAGGTCGGCTCGAAGACGGGATTGAAGGGCGTCTTCACGAAAGAGATTGAAGAAGCGCTGCTCGACGGCCGCGTCGATATCGCCGTCCACAGCTTGAAGGATCTGCCGACCGAGATCGATTCCCGTCTCGCTATCGCCGCGATCCCCGAGCGCGCCGATCCCCGAGACGCGCTGGCCGGCAAGAAACTCGATGAGCTCGAAGAGGGCGCGCGAGTAGGGACGAGCTCGCTTCGCCGGGCGGCGCAACTCCGTCGTCTTCGCCCAGATGTTCGCGTAGAAGACATCCGCGGCAACGTCGATACGCGTCTGCGCAAGCTCGACGAGGGGCAGTACGACGCTGTGCTTCTTGCCGCGGCGGGACTCGATCGCCTCGGATGGCGGGACCGGGCGGCGGAAATCCTTGATCCCGGCGTCATGTACCCCGCGATCGGCCAAGGCGCGCTGGCTGTTCAGATCCGCGCCGATGACACGGCCACTCGCCGGCTCGTTTCCTCGCTCAACGACCCGGCGACGCAGACCGCCGTCAGCGCCGAGCGGTCCCTGCTCGCCGCCTTGGGCGGCGGCTGCCAGGCGCCTCTCGGAGGCCATGCCAGACTTGACGACGGGCGCCTTACTCTCTCGGCCATTGTCGTCAGCCCGGACGGCAGGCAGTCCGTCGCAACCCACGTCGAAGGCGATCCGAGCGAACCCGAAGCGCTGGGCCGCAAGGCGGCGGGCGATCTACTGGCACAAGGGGCGCAGGAAATCATCACCGCCGTTTCGTGATCGCCATCGCCTGCCCTAGAAGCCCGTGGTAGAAGTGAAGGTCGCGAAAAATCGGGTACAGCCAGTACAGCCAGCCAATTCGCTTAAAGCTAGTGCTTACTATCATAAGTTCGCGATCGTTTATGGGCGGCAATTACTGGACCGCTCCCTTACGGTCGCGGCTCGGAAGGCTCTCGGAACAAACCACTTCCGGGTTAGACAGAGAGCCGTGTAGTCCTTCGGGAAAGGCCTTTTTAGATACGCTAATTTATGATAGTAAGCACTATTGAATCTCGCATAATATCGAGTTAGTCAAGGCCAAGAGAAGACTGCTTCCAGAAGGCCGTAATCAAGCGCGGTTTGCGGCGCATGCGACGCAGGGATTTGCGGGCACGCTCGTCCAGCTCCCCGTAGTCCTTCGGACAGACGTTCGGCAACTCGTGCTGCTTCCAGTAAGCCCAAATGTATTCCACCGGGTTCAGCTCCGGTGCATAGGGCGGCAAGCACTCCGTGGCGATGTGGCCTTCGGAGAGCTCGATGAACTCCCGCACCAGGCGGCTGCGGTGCGCCGGCAGGCGGTCCCAGACGATCAGCAGCGGGCCGTCGATGTGGCGGACCAAAGCCTTCAGGAAGTCGATGACCTCCAGCTCGCCGATGGCGCCGGGATAGAGCCGGAAGTAGAAGTTGCGCAAGGTCAGCCCGGCGGAAACGGAAAGTTTCTGCCAGTTGAAGTTGAACTCCAGCACGGGTGTCTCGCCGCGGGGCGCCCAGGTGCGGCAACGATGGGGCTTCTGACTCAGTCCGCTTTCGTCGATGAAGACGATCGTGCGGCCTTGTTTTTGGGCTTTTTTTTAGTGGCCGGCCAAGTCTTGCGCCGCCAGTTGCGGATGGCTTCTTCGTTGCGCTCGCGGGCCTTGCCGACAGGCCGTTGCGGGCTCCAGTGGAGCGCCCGCAGGATCTTCCAAACATGACCTTCGTGATAGCGCACGCCGAACTCGTCGGCGATCAGACGAGCGACTCGCGGACAAGTCCACAGCGGCGTCGAGAAGCCCTGCGCTTCGGGGCCCCGCAGCAGCATTGCCTCCAGACGTTCCCGTTGCGTGGCGTCTAACAGCGGCTTGCGGCCGGCGCGCCCGGCCCGGCGGAGTCCGGCGGCACCGTGCGCGCCATGCTCGCTAACCCAACGGCTCACGCTTTGCTGCGCCGCCTTCACGCGCCGTGCTGCCTCGGACTGACTCAAACCTTCGTCAACGACCAGCCGCACGGCCTCCAGCCGTCGCTTTTCCAGAGCATCAAAATCGCGCCTTACGCCTCTTGGGTTCCCCATGTCTATTAAGACGAGCAGAACCCCCAAAAGGTTACTCTATATTATGCGGAAGTCAATAGGTGGGTCTTCTTAGGGCCATGGCACGGCGAATTGGCTGGCTGTGCCCGATTTTTCCTTTTTGCGTCGGAAAGTAACTAACCCTCGTCGACCAGCTTCGCGATCGCGGTCTCGTCGAACCCTAGCGCCACCCGCTTTCCCCACTTGATGATGGGACGTTTGATCAGGTTGGGGTTTTCCGCCATGAGTCTAAGCGCTTCGTGCTTGGGCGGGGGATTCCTTTTCATCCCGTGTTCCCGATAGACGGCGTTTCTCGGGTTGAGAAATTGGCGGTAGTCCCGTTCGCCGATGAGACCGTCCAATTCCTCCACGCTGAGGCCCTTGTTGAGATCGACGAATTCGAGTTCGACGCCCCGTTCGAGCAAGAAATTTCTTGCTTTGCGGCAGGTGGTTCAAGTGGGCTCTGATAAAACCGGACCTTCATAAAACCTTCCCCCTCTCCGGCCGAACCGCCGACGCTCAAGCTATATCCCGCCGGCCTCGTCCAATGTCCATCTGCTGCTAGATCCTCTCTCATAGATAGCACGGACGGGGCTTGGTGCTCAGGGTAGTGGGAGACCGCGCTACAGGCCAGCTCGACCAGAACGCGCGCCGGGCCTGGGCGGACGGACTGAGCACCTCCCCTTCCATCTCGAAGCGTTCGACAACCAATCCTTGACATACTGTCGGAAGATCCATCAAGCTCTCGTTATTCACCCGGCGCAGTATGACTCGCTTCACCCCTCCCACTTGACTGGCTCACGTAGTGAGTGAGCTTGAATGCGACGCGGGATCGGGGTCCGACAAGACTTCCTCAGGAAGGCAACCAAGGATCAATGATGACGACACCAAGGACGTTCGGTAGGAATGTGATTCTTCGACAGAGGGACGAAAAAGGCAAGGCGGAAAGCAGCCGAGGCCGAGCATCAGCAGGCGGCCGATCCGCCAGCTTGCCGTGGCTCCTGCTGGTTCTGTGCCTGACGGCTGTTCCGTTCGGGAGCTTGCCGTCGATGCTCGCCGATTCCCACGGAGCCGAGGGGGAATTTATCGACCTTTCGCTCCTCGTCGCGGCCGAGTATCCAGCCACTTGGCCCACGATGCCCCTTTATCAGTTCAATCATTACCTGCGTATTGGGCCGGCCAGCGCCTATAACGTCGACATTCTGACGATGGACCCGAACACGGGTACGCAGATCGATGTCCCGCCCCACTCCATTCCCAGGCCCAGCTTGAAGCTGCCCAACGCGGGGCCGCTCGGGTTGGCGTTCATGGACCAGATTCCGGCTTGGCAGTTCGCCGGCGAGGCCTGTGTCATTGATGTTCGGGAGCTGCGCGACAAAGGCGCCAACGGCCATAGCAGCCTGGTGCTGAAGAAACATATCCTGGCCTGGGAGAAAAAGCACCGTCCGCTTCGTTTTGGGGACGTTGTCCTGTTCCACAGTGGATATAGCGACGCGTATTTCAAGGCCTTTCCAGCCGGCCGGCGATTCGTTGCCGATCCCCTCCAAGGGGTGACTCCGGCATGGCCCGACCCGGCACCCGAGGCCATGGATTACATCGGCAGCCGAGGCGCGATGGCGGCCGGCACCGACAGCCCTAGCATGGGGCCGATTCCGGACCTCGCCGAGCCCAGCCACTACGCGGGCTTGAAGCACGGCATGCTCTGGACCGAGAGCGGCACCGGCTACGGCCAGCTCCCGCCCACCGGAGCCTTCTACTGCATGCTGGGGGCCAAGTTGGTCGACAGCCCCACCGCCGCGGCGCGAGCCTTTGCGATTGTCGGCGGGCCGGCGCGGCAGCTCATCGAGTCGGTTCGCAACAAGCACGCCGTGGACCTCTCGGTTCGCATGGCCCGGGGTCTGCCTCTTTCCTCGCCGGGCCGAGGCGTAGGGAACCTTCGACAGCCATTCCTCCCCATTGACATCGGGTACAACCAGGTCACCGGCGCGCAGAACCAAACTCATACCATGGACGGGCACTCCGGCACGCACCTCGTGCCGCCGGCCTACGCCTTGCCCGCCGAGGGATTCGACAACAAAACCTATGCTTCCGAAGTCCAAGCGTGGCTGGCCGAGTATGAGAAGAAGTACGGCCCGCGAGGCACGAGCGACGTCACCACGGAAAAGGTTCCTGTCTCGCAGACCTCCGGCTGGGCTCGGGTGATTAGTGTCAAAGGCCTGGTCGGCGGTACGAAGAGTAACAGTTGGCCGGCGTCGCCCGAAATCACGGTGGCCGCCATCAAGAAGTATGAAGAAGAAAACGGTGGCCTGAACGCCGGCGAGGTCGTAATCTTCCACAGCGGCCATAGCGACGCGAATTGCAACGATGCCGACAAGGCCGACCCCTGCATGGCGGACCCGCTGAACGGCAACAGCGAGGGCTGGCCCGCGCCGGGGCCCGAGGTGATCATGTACCTTGCCGGAAAAGGGATTCGCTGCGTGGCGACCGACGGCCCCACGCTCGGCGGGGTCGATCCGAAGCGTGCGCTGATGACCTATTGGGCGCTCGGCGGAAAGGGCATGGTCGCGGTCGAGTACCTCACCAACGTCGGGGCATTACCCGAAAAATCGTACTTCCTTTTTGCCGCGCCGAAAGTCCGCGGCGGCCACGGCGGCCCGGGACGCGCCATCGCGCTCTATTAAACACATACGAACTAGAAGCCCACGGTCACGGGTTAGTGTCGCGCGACCCCGCGTCGTCGCTGGGCGCATTTTTCGACGCCTTCAATTCTTCCCACTGCCCTACCTTGAGTCCGTGGACAGCGCCCAGGTTCTTGAACTCGAATTTCCATGACCTATCCACGTAGGGGCCTTGCAATCGCACCCGGGCTATGAAGTGGGGTGGACCCCTGTAGTGAAACAACCTGCTAAGCAGGGTTTCCCCATTCGCTGAAAAAGGCTTGGCTGGGGAGCGGCCTTCATTGTAAACTTCTGCTCGGCCGGTGAAGCGGAGGCGGGCTCTGGTGGAGACCAACCCGCCGAGGAATAGCCGGGCGGGAACTCATCGAGACGATGGGTCGGGGCGTGGAGCCTCTCGCTTCGCGCCCCACTCCGGCACGAACCCCGCCCATCGGATCGAAAGATTCCCTCATGCCTCGGAAAACTCATCCCACGACTCCCGCGAGACTGGCCTGTTCGAGCACGCTTTGCTCGTACTCGACCGGCGGCAGATACCCCAGCGCCGAGTGCAAACGTTTCTCGTTGTAGACGCGATCGAGAAACTGCCCGACGCGCCGTTTCGCCTCGGCGAAATCTTCATACTCGAACAAATAGACCTCTTCATATTTCAAGGTCTTCATGAACGATTCCGCCATGGCGTTGTCGTAGGGATTGGCCTTGCGGCTCATGCTGATGCTAATGCCGTGCTGTTGGAGCAGCTTCGTGTAGTCGCCCGAGGCGTACTGCACGCCGCGGTCGGAGTGATGCACCAAGCCCGGCCCGATCTCGCGTGTCCGCAAGGCCGTCCGTAAGGCGGCCAACGCCAACTCCGCCTCCAAAGTGCGACCCAGCGACCAGCCGATCACCCGCCGCGAGAAGGCGTCCAACACCACCGCCAGATACACGAACTCCCGCAACAGCCGAATGTAGGTGATGTCGGCCACCCAGAGTTGGTTCACAGCGCTGATATCGAGCGTCGGCACGAGATTCGGGTAAACCGCCATGCCGTGTTCGGAATCGGTCGTGCGGATGAATTTCTTGCGGCGCAGACACAGCAGGTTGTCCTGGCGCATGATGCGCTGCACGCGCTTGCGGTTGATCACCCAACCTTGGCGCCGCAGCTCGGCGGTGATGCGCCGCGAGCCGTAGGCGGGCATCTCCACGGCGATGCGCTGGATCACGTCCCGCAACGCCGTCTCGTTGTCGCCCGCGGGCGGTTGACGAGCCCGGTAGTAGGCCGCGCGGGAGACCTCCAGCACACGACACATCGCGGCCAACGACAAGCCCGCTCCCGTTTCCCGTTGTTGCTCGATCAAGGGGATCATCTTGTCTTTGAAGACGCGGCGCTCGGAAGCTGTTGTTCCTCGAGCCGCGCCAAGGCCTTTTTTAACAGGGCGTTCTCCATCGTGAGCCGGCCCACCATCTGCTCCAGCTCGCTCACCTGGATCTGCTCGTCATTGGGCTCGCGGTCGCGCTGAAAGGCTCGTTCGGGATCGCGGCGCAGCTGTTGCCGCCACTTGCTCAAAAGCGTCGGATGGATCTCATGTCGCCGCGCCACGGCGGCGACCGAGGCTCCCGCCTCGACCTGCCTCACCGCCCGTAACTTGAACTCGGCGGAAAACTTTCTCCTGGACAACGTCATGGCACCTCTCTCCATTCACTGTAAAAAGATGCTTAACGAGTTGTCTCATTTTCGGGGTCCACTCCAGCCGCTTGTTCGTCCGGGCGTCGAAGTAACTGACCCTCCGCAACGGGTCGGGATAGGCTTGGGCCGATTCGATGGCAGCCAGTATGACGGTCTGATCCGAGCGCAAGCCCGTGGATTTGTCGACGGGATGCGAGTAGCGCCGTTGGAGCAAGATGTTCTTCTTGGTTCGCACGACGAAGAACGACGAGCAGAGAGTGAACACGAAGAGGCGTTCGAAATCGACGTAGGCCCGATCCATGACGTAGAACGCGCCAGCCTCCGGGCCGATCTCGTCGAGGATGTTGATGTCGTGCACTTTGCCTCCAGTAATGCGGATGAACGTGGGAATATTGCCGTGCAGATCCAGCAGCGTGTGCATCTTCACGGCGGCCTTTTGCTTGCGGAATCTCGCCCACGGAAACAGCGACAGGCAGAGGTCGATTGTTGTCGAGTCGAGAGCGTACAGAGTCTGGTCCAAGTCCACACCGATCGGGTCGTGGGCATATAACGGCCGTGCCATGCCAATCAAGACCTGCGCGAAGTCCGCGTAGATCCGCCAGTCGCGCGACTCGTTCGCATCGGCCAGTGTCGAGCGCGCTACCCTGCCGCGGAATCCCATGTGGTAGAGTTTGCCGTGCATCGAACGCAGGCACGTCTCGATGTCGCGGAGGCTTGCCCGATAGGTCAGCTGGGCGAATGCCATCGCAAGAAACTGATCCCAGCAGGAGAAACTTTTCAGATAGGAATCGCCGCGGTAGCGCGATACACATTTCTGAAACTCTTTGCTCGGTAGGTGTTCGATCAGTTGGGAGAAAACCGTACGGCCAAGGTTCATCCCTCATTGTGCCGCGTCCGGATGCTCCGTTCAGGCGACCATTTGCGGCCTCGGGATTTCAAATCGTTCCCGGGCAAAACAGGCCATAAGACATTGAGCGGTCGAGACTTACCGTCCGATGGCGCGACTTTCTCCGGACAGCACTGTTCTCCGGTATTGTGCAGGGGAAGGGCCGTCCGCACAAGCTGGAAACGAACACCGAAACTCAATTATGAAATCGGGAACCATGTAGATCAATGGGCCGCTAGTATGGATTTGACTGAGGGAAAAGTCCGGGGTCGCCAAGTACAAAAGTGGCAGTCGCGCCTTGCAGCCCGAGGCAGGCGATGCGTAAACGGAGATGGGAATGAGGTCGTAGCGGGGTTTGATACGATGACTGAAACGGAGCTGTGAACAGCAGTGGGCTAGCGGCCCATCTCAAAGGAATGAACACCTTTTGGCTTTCGGAGCAGTCCCGGGGCGCGATAGCCCGGACACTCGGCCGGTCACTGGCGTTCGAGTTTCCTGCTTATCCTTGCGACGGGCGAGACTGAGCCGCGAGCCTGCGGCTGGGTCTCGGACTCAGGGAAATACACGCAAGCACAAACTATGTCTGAAGACAGACAGTTCCTGGTAGGCATCACGCCCGACTGGGAAGACTTTATTGATCGCATGCTCGGCCACGGCCTGCGCGAAGTCCTCGATCCGCTGCCTGATCTCAAATACGAAATGATGCCGGACACCAACTGGACAGCGACCGCCGAGTCAGTGCGCTCCTACGACGCGATCATCCATTTCGGCTACTACTTACCCCGCGAGTGCTTGGAAGGGGTCGACAGGCTGGTTTGCATCTCGCGCTACGGCGTTGGCTTCGACCGGATCGATGTGAAGGCCTGTACAGAAGCTGATGTACTCGTGGCGCTGGCGCCGAAGGGTTCTCAGCGCCCCGTGGCCGAAGCGGCGATCGCCCTCATGTTCGCGGTGGCCAAGAACCTCCGCATCTACGACCAGTGGGTTCGAGACGGAACGTGGCAAGACAAGCTCGATGAAAGGGGCATCTGCTTTCTCGGGCGAACACTTGGGTCCGTCGGACTTGGCAACATTGCCAGCGAGACTTGCCGCATCGGCCGAGGCATCGGCTTTGGACGCATCCTCGCCTGCGACCCCTATGTCTCTAAAGAACGGGCTGCCGAGATCGGTGTCGAGCTCGTCGACCTGGCCACGGTGATGCGCGAAAGCGACTTCATCACCGTTCACACCCCGCTCAATCCCGAAACCAAGGGTCTGATCGGAGCCGAAGAGATCGCAATGATGAAGCCAACCGCTTTCCTGATCAATACGGCGCGCGGCCCGGTTGTGGACGAAGCAGCCTTAGTAGATGCACTCAAGCACCGCCGGATCGCCGGAGCCGGCCTCGACGTGTTGGAGCAAGAACCTCCACCCAAAGACCACCCCTTGTTTGAACTGGACAACGTGGCGCTCGCCCCCCACTGTCTCGCCATGACGGTAGAGCACCAGCGGGACATCGGTCTCGAGGCCTGTGAGAACGTGCGCCTGGCGTACGAGGGGAAGGCGCCGCCGCATTTGGCAAACCCCGAAGTGGTAGATCGGCCGGGCATGCGGGAGAAGCTGGCAGCGCGAAAGAAAGGTTAGCACAGCATCCTCCTAAGTCGCCGCATCTCTCCGTCGGCGAGACGCGCACTCCCCCTTGGCATAGCCGCCGAGTGGAACAAGACCTGCGACCGTTTAGCTTTGGAGACAACCCACCCCCTATTACGCGGGCTGAAATCGGACGCGGTAACGCTGCCTCCCGATCCCGCGCAAGCCGCTTGAGAGCATCGGTGTCGGATCACCGCCCCCAAAGGCCGCCGGTCCGGACAAGAACGACCGCCCGGCCTACGGGAGCTACTGAAGCAGCAGCCCGCGACGGCAATGCCGGCCGGTGCGATAATGGACTTCCATGCCAGAGGGCCCTTCGATCAGCTATGCCGATGCCGGTGTCAGCATCGCCGAGGCAGAGCGAGCGACGGCGAAAATCAAGAAACTCGCGCGGCGGACCTTCAACCGCCGTGTCCTGACCGGCATCGGGTCATTCGGAGCCGCCTACGCCCTCGGCAGCGACTTCAAGCGCCCTGTTCTCATCAGCTCCGCCGACGGCGTGGGCACCAAGCTCAAGGTAGCCTTCGCGACCGGCGTCCACGATACGATCGGCGAGGACCTCGTCAACCACTGCGTGAACGACATCGCCGTGCAGGGAGCGACTCCTCTCTTCTTTCTCGATTACTTCGCCAGCGGAAAACTCAATGCCCCGGTTACCACCGATGTCGTCAAGGGGATCAGCCGGGGATGCCGCAACAACGGCTGCGCATTGATCGGGGGAGAGACGGCCGAGATGCCGGGACTTTATCGCGCGGGCGAGTACGACCTGGCGGGGTTCATCGTGGGAGCGGCGGAGCGGTCGCGTTTGATCGACGGTAGCCGTATTCGAGAGGGAGACGTGCTGCTGGGGCTGGCATCGAACGGCCTTCACACGAACGGCTACTCGCTGGCTCGCAAGTTGTTACTTGAGGTGGCCGGCTACAAGCCGGGCGCCCGTATTGCGGAGATTGGCGATACGGTCGGCGCGGAACTTCTCAAGGTTCATCGCAGTTACTTGAAGCCGATCCAGGCGCTCCTCGAGAATAGGCTGCTGCGCGGAGCCGCGCACATTACCGGAGGAGGCGTTACCGACAACACGCCCCGCATGCTGCCCGCGGGGTTTTGCGCCCGCATTCGACTCGGTTCCTGGCCCGTACAGCCCATCTTCGAGCTACTCCAGCGGCTAGGCAATGTGGCCGAGGCCGAGATGTTGCGAACGTTCAATATGGGGATCGGCCTGATCGTGGCGGTACCCGGACGCTCGGCCGCCCGCGCCCGTCGAGTCCTGGACGAGATGAATCAACCGGCCTACGAGATCGGTGTGGTCGCGAAAGGTCGACGCAGGGTCGTCTACGAATGAAAAAACTTGGCATCTTGCTGTCGGGCCGGGGCTCGAATTTCGAGGCCATCGCCGATAACGCAGCCGCGGGCGAGATCCCGGCTGAAATCGCTATCGTCATCAGCAATAAACCGAACGCCCGCGGCCTCGCGCGAGCCGAAGAGCGCGGTATAGCGGTTGCCTGTGTCCCCTCCCGCGGCCTGGAGCGCGAAGAATACGACCGCCAGATAGTGGCGCTGCTCAGGGAACGAGGGGTGGACCTGGTTTGCCTGGCCGGCTTCATGCGCCTCCTGAGCGCCTACTTCGTCAGGGAATACCCTAACCGGATCTTGAACATTCACCCGTCGCTGCTGCCTTCGTTTCCGGGTCTCGAGGCCCAAGAGCAGGCCCTCGAGCACGGGGCGAAAATCTCGGGGTGCACGGTCCATTTCGTCGACGAACACCTCGACGCGGGACCGATCATCGTGCAGGCAGCCGTGCCGATCCTTGACGAGGACACGGACGAGACGCTCTCGGCGCGCATCCTGACCGAAGAGCACCGCATCTATACGGAAGCCATTAACCTAGTGCTTGGTGGAAAGTTCCGGATCGAAGAGTGCCGCGTGATCCGAACCGGCTGAGACCCGCAACCGCGACCAAACATGAACGGAACCATCGACGAGCAACTGGCTTATCTTGGGAAGGGCTCGGCGGAGATCATCCGCGAAGAAGACCTGCGCCAACGGCTCATCGACGCAGCGAACGAAGGACGTCCTCTGCGTGTCAAAGCCGGCTTCGATCCCACGGCCCCCGATTTGCACCTCGGCCATACGGTCGTGTTGAGGAAGATGAAACACTTCCAGGATCTCGGCCATACGGCCGTCTTCCTGATCGGGGACGCCACGGGGTTGATCGGCGACCCTTCGGGCCAGAACGTCACGCGTCCGGCGATGACGCGCGAGCAGATCGAGGCCAATGCCGAAACCTACAAGGAGCAAGTATTTCGAATCTTAGATCCTGAAAAGACTGAGATCCGTTTTAACAGCGAGTGGCTGATGCCTCTCACGTTCGAGGAGATTATCCGGCTGTGCTCCCACTACACCGTGGCGCGTATCCTCGAACGAGATGATTTCAGCAAGCGGTACAAGTCGGGCCGTCCGATTTCGATTCACGAACTTTTCTATCCCCTCACGCAGGCCTATGACTCAGTGGTGCTCAAAGCCGACGTCGAGCTGGGTGGAACCGACCAGAAATTCAACCTGCTCGTCGGCCGGGAGATCCAGAAAGACTATGGACAGCCCTCTCAGATTGTGATGACCACGCCGATCCTCGAGGGGATCGACGGCGTGCGGAAGATGTCCAAATCACTCGGCAACTATATCGGCGTCACCGAGCCGCCCGACACCATGTTTCGCAAAGTCATGCAGATCAGCGATGAGCTGATGTACGGCTACTACGAGCTGCTGACCGACATGAGTCTCGACGAGATCAGGCGGCTGCGGGCCGAGATCGAAAGCGGCGGGCAGCATCCCATGAAAGCCAAAATGGAGCTGGCGGCGCGCATCGTAACCGACTTTCACTCGGCGCAGGCAGCCGAGGAGGGAGCTGCTGCCTTTCGCCGCGTAGTGCAACAGGGGCAAGTGCCTGAAGACATTCAGACCGTACCGTTGCCGGCGACAATGCGCGTCGAGCCGGCGATTCGTATCGACAAGCTGCTGCGCGAGGTCGGCCTGTGCGGCTCCGGCGCCGAGGCCAACCGCAAGCTCAAGGAGGGCGCGGTATCGATCAACGGCCGACGCCACAACGAGATGAGCTACGAGCTAGAACTGTCGACGGAGGTGCTCACGATTCAGGTCGGGAAAAGGTGGAAGAGAGTGAAAGTGCGGATTTAGGTTGTTGTGAACCGACACCCCCCGCAAGTCCCCCTCGGGCGTTCGTTCTTTAACGAGTCTCCACCTGCCTGTTGGGGAAAAGGCCGCGGGTCTCTTTGATCCCCGCTCTACGGACTATTGCCGACTGGTGGGCGTGGACCGGAGAATCGGCTCGAACCAAGGAGAGAGGTTACTCCAGCCTCGTACCGGTTCACTCGCCGCGGCTGGCTCCGTCATCCCAGGTGCCTTTGAGCTGATCGCCATCGAGTTTTCCCCTGAGATGTACTCGATCGCTATGGTCAGAAGACCCGGGTGAAACTGCGTGTTGAAGTTTCACATCGAACTCGTCACCCCTGACAGTGCCTGAGCCTTCCAGGACGTGCCGGTCGATCTTCATGCGTGCGGAGAGTTGCGGTTCGGTGGCTTGCAAAATCAAACGAGCTCGTACTAGGCCATCGTCGGTTTCGGCGCTGAACAGCCAGATGCCAGTCAAGTCAGCAGCCTGAGCAGTAGTGACCAGGACAAGACACGTAAAGAGAACCGACACAACCGAGGCCACCGCCGTTGACCAGGATAAATAGTACGGCGCATACTCCGTGAGTTGACCGAAGTTTTTGGGGGCCATTATCGACGGATTCTTCAGCCGGAATTTCCGATTTGGATCTTCGGCTCCGTAATGATACACCCTCCGCAATCGGGGGACAAGCAGTTTTGGTCTCGGCCGGGACCGGCTCCACGACTCTCAGACTGTGATGACCACGCCGATCCTTGAAGATTCGACGGCGTGCGGAAGATGTCCAAGTGGCTCGGCAACTATATCGGTGCCACCGAGCTGGCGACACCGTGTTTCGCAAAGTCAAGGAACGGACGAAAACCTCTTGGCTGGCCGCCGAACCCCTCCCCCACGCGGTTCCTTACGAAGGTTCGTTCTTCAACAAGTTTCCACTGGCCCGTTGAGAATAGGGCTACCGGTCTTCTTGATGCCCGTGCAGCAGCCTTGGCTCCCGACTCGGCAGTTCATCAGCAGCACCATCTGTCAAGGTCTGTCGGGGCCGGACCGGTGAAGAGAGTGGCAAGCGCAGTTCGAATCGCCCCATTCGGTGTTGCGATGCTTATTCCCACCCAACTACCGGGGCCCTCGAATGCCGCGCGACCCGTCAAATGAGCGCTGAGCGAAAAACCGAGTCCGAACAGGAGTCCGGCTGTGCTAGGATTGTTTGGCTCAACGGAAGGCTTGTCGCCGACGACCATTTCTGAGGAAAGAATTGGACGGCCGTTGAGGCCCTGGCGGCGGTGCTGCATGGACGCGGAATGTGGGATTGTGGTCAACTCCGGAAATTCCGAAGGGATCATTTTCGACAGTAGCTCCTGTTCGCGGGTGACATTGGTCGCCGTGGCGGCGAGCGACTATGACCGAGACGAGTACAAGAACTTAGATCCGGCGGGTTGCATCCAGGCCGAGCGCACGCTGATGCCGGTGCTGTAAGGGACGCCATGGGGGTCCCTTGTTTCCGAACTCGATGAAAGGGAGTTAAGACACAATGGATAGGAAAAAATTTCTACTTGCGTCGTTCGCCGGCGGGATTCTGTTCTTCGTTTCGGGTTATCTCGCGTATGGAATCCTGCTTCGCGACTTCATGGTGGCGGCGGGAGTCATGAAAGAGACGCCTGACATGGGAGTATTGATCCTGTCGCAGCTGGTTTTTGGTGTGTTTCTCACGATGGTGTTAAGGCGCTGGGAAGGAGTGGGAACTCTCGCTCAGGGAGCGAGGGTCGGTGCGGTGCTCGTGCTGTTGCTGTCGTTGGGCTTTAGCCTCCTCCAGTACGCCACCGCGATCGCGATCGGTCCAGCCGTGATCGTAGCAAGAGCGGTGGTGGCGACCATCCAAGGCGCCTTGGCCGGCGGAGCGATCGGCGCCGTGCTGAGCCGCGACTAGAAAACCCGGCGGGCGAAGCCATTCAGACTGCCTGCCGGCCCGTTCCCCCCCTGAGATCTGGAACGAAGCTTGCGGGCCCAACGTACTACAATACTTGGGCCCCGAGCCGCCCGTTTCTCCAGCCACGAGGCCTCGAAAAAGGCGGAGCGTGAACGCTGCCGCCAGCTTAACCCGCTTTTCTCAGCGCGTGGCGAGGCGAAGCGCGTGGGAAGCCCGTCAGTACAAGGCGCGCGACGCTCGGCGAGCGGAGGCGTACTTTTGCGCGTGCAGCCTAGCCATTCGTATTTTGGCTCTAGCGAAAGAAGTAGCGACCCGCGTTCGGCGCCGACCGGGAAAGTACGTTGAGCAGAGATCGTCTTCCGCCTGGTCGGTTTGTTGCGCTTGCTCGAGCCACTGTCGAATCTCTTGTTCCAGCCGTTGTTCCTCTTCCTTCATCCGCTGGCAGCTCGGTGCTCTGTGCTCCGAGGCGTTGGCCTTGACTTTCGTCCCGTCCAGCGCCACCGTCCCCAGCTTCACCAAACCCATCTTGCGGGCCAGTCGGACCACCGCCGCGAAGAGCTGGCTGAACGTTGCCAAGTGCTGTTGGCGGAAGCGATTGATGGTCCGAAAGTCGGGCCGATTGCCCGCCGCCGGCACGTGCAGGGCTACGCCCTCGATCAGCTTGGCGCCGATCTTGCGCGATGAAAAAACACCCGTCGCGTAGGCGTAGAGCAGCACCTTGACGAGCATCGTCGGATGGTAGGGCTGATTGTGCCGGCCGTCGCCCTGGTAACATCGGTGCAAGGCCGGCTCTTGCCTGAGTAACCGGCAGTGACCCGTGGGAACAACCTGCCGGCGCGCGCCTGAGCTCAATCGATTCGGTAAATCGTCAAGCCCGAGAGCAGCTTCGGATAGAAGTCAGTCGATTTCTGCGGCATCACTCCACCCGCAAAAGCGATCTCCGCCACTTGCTGAACCGGCACGGGACGCAGCAGCAACGCCGCCTGCGCCCGGCTGGAAGCGACTTCCTCGGCGGCTGCGTCGAATCCCCGTACGTAGCGAATGTATTTTAGTTCCTTGACGTCCTCTTCGGAGATGCGAAGCACCTTTTCGATGAAGACCTTGTGCAAGACGACAACGTCGAGGTCTCGCTCCTTGCGGCTTAGGCCTACGAGCAGCCGTTCGATGGCTTCCAGCTTAGGGCGGAACAGAAACGCTCCCCGCGCCGAGCGAAATGCGGCCCCAAACGCGATGCCGGCCCCGCCGGCACTGTCCAGCCACCGGCGGAGATCGCCCGTCGAGGGTAGTGCTTCCGAGTCGAACAACTCCCCCGCTCGGGCGACGATGGCTTGGGGATCGAAGTCCGGCAAACCGTCCAGCACTCGATGCGTGGCGAGCACGACCAAGCCGGGGGCCTGCATGTTGACAAACGTCATCATGGCTCGGTCGGCCCCGGCCAGGGTTGGGTTCTCGCGAGAGTAGGCCAAGGCGGTCTCGTAGCGGTGGTGGCCGTCGGCGATCAACAGTTTCTTGCCGTCCATCAGCCGCCGCAGTTCGCCGATCAACGAAGGATCCGTGATCTTCCAGACCGCGTGGCGCACGCCGTACTCGTCTTCGACGCTCGACAGCGGCACGCCGGAAGCGGCCTCCTCCAGATGCTCGTCGATCTCCAGCGACGGGTCGTCGTACAACATGAAAAGCTGTCCCAAATGAGCACGAGTGTGGCGGATAAGCTGAAGTCGATCGAGCTTTGGCCCGGAATGGGTCATCTCATGGCGATGAATCACGCCGGCGCTGTAGTCTTCCACTTGCGTAAGCCCGATGAAGCCCTTGCGGACGAGGGTTTCGCCGGAATCGAGATGCCGAAATTCTTGAAAGTAGGGGTAGAGCGCTTCCTCCGGCTCTTGCTCGAGTACGCCGTCGGCGATCCAGTCGTTCAGGTTCGAGGCCGCCCGCGTGTAGACATTGTTCGAGTCGCCGTCGGACGGCTCGGTTCTCCCCTTGATGATGCGGGCGAAGTTATAGGGACTGGCTTCGTAATAGCGCTCCCGCATCTCGGGCGTGATCTTGTCGTAAGGCTGCGTGAGGAGATTCTGGACCGGACCGGCCTTCGAAGCGTAGCGATAGGCGCGAAAGGGAAAGATTCTGGCCATGAGTCACCATCTAGCGTAGCGGCTGGAAGGAGGGTATGTCGAAGCACGTCGTAGGGGCCTTCGTAGGGGGAAGGTTCAAGGACAGGCTCTCAGCAAAGAGAGCCATCACGCCATCCTGACATCTATTGAATCTCGCATAATATCGAGTTGGTCAAGGCCAAGAGAAGACTGCTTCCAGAAGGCCGTAATCAAGCGCGGTTTGCGGCGCATGCGACGCAGGGATTTGCGGGCACGCTCGTCCAGCTCCCAGTAGTCCTTCGGACAGACGTTCGGCAACTCGTGCTGCTTCCAGTAAGCCCAAATGTATTCCACCGGGTTCAGTTCCGGTGCATAGGGCGGCAAGCACTCCGTGGCGATGTGGCCTTCGGAGAGCTCGATGAACTCCCGCACCAGGCGGCTGCGGTGCGCCGGCAGGCGGTCCCAGACGATCAGCAGCGGGCCGTCGATGTGGCGGACCAAAGCCTTCAGGAAGTCGATGACCTCCAGCTCGCCGATGGCGCCGGGATAGAGCCGGAAGTAGAAGTTGCGCAAGGTCAGCCCGGCGGAAACGGAAAGTTTCTGCCAGTTGAAGTTGAACTCCAGCACGGGTGTCTCGCCGCGGGGCGCCCAGGTGCGGCAACGATGGGGCTTCTGACTCAGTCCGCTTTCGTCGATGAAGACGATCGTGCGGCCTTGTTTTTGGGCTTTTTTTTAGTGGCCGGCCAAGTCTTGCGCCGCCAGTTGCGGATGGCTTCTTCGTTGCGCTCGCGGGCCTTGCCGACAGGCCGTTGCGGGCTCCAGTGGAGCGCCCGCAGGATCTTCCAAACATGACCTTCGTGATAGCGCACGCCGAACTCGTCGGCGATCAGACGAGCGACTCGCGGACAAGTCCACAGCGGCGTCGAGAAGCCCTGCGCTTCGGGGCCCCGCAGCAGCATTGCCTCCAGACGTTCCCGTTGCGTGGCGTCTAACAGCGGCTTGCGGCCGGCGCGCCCGGCCCGGCGGAGTCCGGCGGCACCGTGCGCGCCATGCTCGCTAACCCAACGGCTCACGCTTTGCTGCGCCGCCTTCACGCGCCGTGCTGCCTCGGACTGACTCAAACCTTCGTCGACGACCAGCCGCACGGCCTCCAGCCGTCGCTTTTCCAGAGCATCAAAATCGCGCCTTACGCCTCTTGGGTTCCCCATGTCTATTAAGACGAGCAGAACCCCCAAAAGATTACTCTATATTATGCGGGAGTCAATAATGACCTTGCCCCCTAAAACGAGTCCAAGTTGAATGTTAGGATTTTCGGTTTCAGGAAGGAGGCAAGAGATGGCAGGGAAGCGATTTAGTGCAGAACAGATCATCATCAAGTTGCGTGAGGCAGAGGTGGGTCTAGCTGTGGAGCCTCAACAGGTTGTTCCGGGGAGGAGGGAGTCGGCTGATAGGGGGATTATAGCCGAGGCTGGCGTGGGGGCGATGCCAATTGTAGTCGTGGAGCCAGGGGAGCAGATGGTTGGCGCGTTGGAGGGAGGAGCAGTAGGAGCGGGCATAGGCCCATTCGCGGAGGGCGGTTTGGATGAAGCGCTCGGCCTTGCCGTTGGTGCGAGGGGTGTAGGGGCGGGTGAAGCGGTGGCGGATGCCGAGGCGGCGGCAAGTACGACGGAAGTGGCGGGAGCGGTAACAGGAGCCATTGTCGGTGAGCAGGCGTCGGATGCGGATGCCAAGCGAGCCATAATAGGCGTGGGCGAGGAGAAGGAACTGGGCAGCGGAAAGGCTGCGCTCATCGGGCAGGATCTGGGAGAAGGCGATGCGGGAATGGTCGTCGACGGCGACGTGGACGAACTCCCAGCCGGCGGCGCGGGAGCGTCGGGTCTTATCGCCGGTAACGCGGTGACCGGCGTGCTGGAAGCGGCCGAGCTTTTTGATGTCGAGATGCAGTAGATCGCCGGGACGGTGATGTTCGTAGCGGCGAACGGGGGGAGCGGGTTCGAGATCGCGGAGACGGTTGAGTCCGGCGCGACCGAGGAGGCGGCTGACGGTGGCCGGGGATAGCCGCAGGGTTTGGGCGATGCGGCGGCCCGTCCAACGTTGTCGGCGCAGGGCGAGGACGCGGTCAACGACGGCTTGCGGGGTGCGGCGCGGGCTATGCCGGGGACGCGAAGAGCGATCGTAGAGACCGGCTTCGCCTTCGCCGCGGTAGCGGGCCAGCCAACGGCGGGCGGTGCGTTCTGAGACGTCTCGGGCCGCCGCGGCGGCCCGAGGCGTCTCTCCAGCGAGGATGCATCGAACCAAAAGGGCTCGGCCTTTGGGCGTCAATCGGGCATTCTGATGGATGTTCATGCGGTCTCTCCAGGCGTGGTTATTCGACAACTCCAGCTTCCCTGGTCCGGGACCGAATGAACAACCTGTTGAAAGATCACATCTAGCTCAAGGACAGACGGTGGGCCAGGTGTGCAAACAGATTGGGGTGACCGAGCAGACCTACTACCGGTGGCGCAAGGAGTACGGAGGGCTTCGACTGAATCAGGCCAAGCGGTTGAAGGTGTTGGAGAAGGAGAATGCCCGGTTGAAGAAGCTAGTGGCAGATCTGTCTTTGGACAAGCAGATCCTAAAGGAAGTTTCCTCGGGAAACTTCTAGGCCCGACGAAGAGGAGACGCGCAGTGGTGTGGGTGAGGGAGAGATTGGGAGCAGAGCGCGTCTCCGAACGTCGGGCCTGCCAAGTGCTGGGACAGGCTCGATCGACCCAGCGAAGGGAAAGGCATATCCCCGATGAGGAGGCTCGATTGGTGGCTGAGATGGTGGAGTTGGCCACGCACTACGGGCGATACGGCTACCGACGGATCACGGCCATGCTTCGTTGGGAAGGGTGGAAAGTGAATCACAAGCGGGTGGAGAGGTTGTGGAGACAGGAGGGGCTGAAAGTCCCGTCCAGACAGCCGAAACGAAGGAGACTGTGGCTTCATGATGGATCCTGCGTTCGGTTACGAGCGGCTCACAAGGATCACGTCTGGAGCTATGACTTCGTGCATGAGCGAACCCATGACGGAAGGGCCTTTCGATTATTAACCCTACTGGATGAATACACCCGGGAGTGTCTGGCCATTGAGGTCCAACGACAGATGAATCACCAGGACGTGTTGGATCGATTGGCGGAGTTGTTCGTGGATCGGGGAGTGCCTGAATACATTCGGTCCGATAACGGGTCAGAGTTTACGGCTCAGGCGGTTCGGGACTGGCTGAAGGCTGTTGGGGTGAGGACCTTATACATCGAGCCCGGCAGCCCCTGGGAGAATGGATATGTGGAGAGCTTCAACGGAAAACTGCGGGATGAACTGCTGAACGTAGAAGTCTTCGACACGTTGTGGGAGGCGAAGGTGTTGGCCGAGAGATGGCGCAGGGAGTACAACCAGCGACGGCCTCACAGCGCCTTGGCCCAGTGCTGTCCGGGGAAAGTTACGCCAACGGACGGTAAGTCTCTACCGCTCAATATCTTATGGCCTGTTTTGCCCGGGAACGATTTGAAATCCCGCGGCCGCAAATGGCCGCCTGAGCGGAGCATCCCGACGCGGCACAATGGGGGATGAACCTTGGCCGTACGGTTTTCTCCCAACTGATCGAGCACCTGCCGAGCAAAGAGTTTCACAAATGTGTATTGCGCTACCGCGGCGATTCCTATCTGAAAAGTTTCTCCTGCTGGGATCAGTTTCTTGCGATGGCATTCGCCCAGCTGACCTATCGGGCAAGCCTCCGCGACATCGAGACGTGCCTGCGTTCGATGCACGGCAAACTCTACCACATGGGATTCCGCGGCAGGGTAGCGCGCTCGACACTGGCCGATGCGAACGAGTCGCGCGACTGGCGGATCTACGCGGACTTCGCGCAGGTCTTGATTGGCATGGCACGGCCGTTATATGCCCACGACCCGATCGGTGTGGACTTGGACCAGACTCTGTACGCTCTCGACTCGACAACAATCGACCTCTGCCTGTCGCTGTTTCCGTGGGCGAGATTCCGCAAGCAAAAGGCCGCCGTGAAGATGCACACGCTGCTGGATCTGCACGGCAATATTCCCACGTTCATCCGCATTACTGGAGGCAAAGTGCACGACATCAACATCCTCGACGAGATCGGCCCGGAGGCCGGCGCGTTCTACGTCATGGATCGGGCCTACGTCGATTTCGAACGCCTCTTCGTGTTCACTCTCTGCTCGTCGTTCTTCGTCGTGCGAACCAAAGAAGAACATCTTGCTCCAACGGCGCTACTCGCATCCCGTCGACAAATCCACGGGCTTGCGCTCGGATCAGACCGTCATACTGGCTGCCATCGAATCGGCCCAAGCCTATCCCGACCCGTTGCGGAGGGTCAGTTACTTCGACGCCCGGACGAACAAGCGGCTGAAGTTTCTGACCAACAACTTCGCGCTCCCGGCGCTGACCATCGCCCACATCTACAAGTCGCGTTGGCAGATTGAGTTGTTCTTCAAGTGGATCAAGCAACATCTGCGAATCAACTTGTTTTACGGCACCAGCGAGAACGCCGTCAAGACGCAGATCCGGATCGCTGTCTCGATTTACGTGCTCATCGCCATCGTCCGGAAACGGCTCGGGCTGGAAGCGAGTCTTTACCAGATTCTACAGATTCTCAGCGTTACGCAATTCGAAAAAATGCCCCTTTTACAGGCACTCCAGCCATCCGACTCCCCAAACGAATCCCCCTATGACCCCAACCAATTGATTCTATTCGACTTTTAACCGGACAGCAGTGGCCTTGGCCTATCGGCCGCCGGCGCCGGAGGCCAGATTACCCAGGTCCCAGGACCAGAGTTCTATACCATGGAGTGGACTTCAAATGGTCCCAGGTCTAACTTAGAGAGTGGACTCGTTCCTGGGGGCAGGTCACCCGGAAGCGAATCACGTAAAACGGGACGGGTTCGAATACTCTCTTGTTCTTCTTGGAGTATGATTTCTGATTGTCCTCACCAGAGAGATCCATCGAATAGTGCTGCGTCTCGAGATCGACATCGTCGAGCCGAATCCTGATCTTGCCCACCAGCTGGGCAACTCCTACTCGGACGTCGACTTCGTAATAATTCCGATCACCCACATGCCTGAGTGCCGCCAGTTCTTCGGCGTTGGTAGCGATCGGGCCACCCCGGACGCCTGGCGAGCCGTCCTTGATCGGTCGACTTGAGGGCTGCTCGGGCCGCACCCGCGACTCCGGCTCAGGGGGTCGCGGGGCCGCGACAACAGCGACTGGACTACCTGTCATCTCCTAGCCGCGAAGGAACAGCGATACATTGGTAGCTCGTTTAGGGACCACGAAGAGGAAGTCTGTGTCACCGCCCCGCCAGCGCGTGAAGCTCCAGTTGATAGTCGTGCCGCGATGCGAAAGACCTCCACCGGTTGATTGCGTTTGCGTCCCCTTGATCACCCAGCGACCCCCAGCACGGTGACCGAGGGCGGGCCTATCAACGGCGTCGTCATCCCAGCGTAGGGAAATGTCGTCACTGGAGTAGCGTCCCGGGGCAAGTCGAAGTGTGACTATGACCGCATTGTTTTCGGCTGGGTCCGGGGGTGTAAATCGCTTTGACGAAAGAAACGGAACTATCGGTTGCGTCGCAACTCTGGCGGAAACCGCTGGACGGCGGAGATCATCTATTCGGGATCACTGCTGTCCGGTTAAAAGTCGAATAGAATCAATTGGTTGGGGTCATAGGGGGATTCGTTTGGGGAGTCGGATGGCTGGAGTGCCTGTAAAAGGGGCATTTTTTCGAATTGCGTAACGCTGAGAATCTGTAGAATCTGGTAAAGACTCGCTTCCAGCCCGAGCCGTTTCCGGACGATGGCGATGAGCACGTAAATCGAGACAGCGATCCAGATCTGCGTCTTGACGGCGTTCTCGCTGGTGCCGTAAAACGAGTTGATTCGCAGATGTTGCTTGATCCACTTGAAGAACAACTCAATCTGCCAACGCGACTTGTAGATGTGGGCGATGGTCAGCGCCGGGAGCGCGAAGTTGTTGGTCAGAAACTTCAGCCGCTTGTTCGTCCGGGCGTCGAAGTAACTGACCCTCCGCAACGGGTCGGGATAGGCTTGGGCCGATTCGATGGCAGCCAGTATGACGGTCTGATCCGAGCGCAAGCCCGTGGATTTGTCGACGGGATATTCGGGATCTTGCATATGAAGAGTGCTTGCCCTCCGGATACTTTTTCAGGAACTGCTCGTAGCCAACAATGCTGTCGGTGGCCTCTGCGGCCCGCCAATCCTTTTTTCTGCCAGCGTGCATTGGTAGTGCGAATGCGACCGCAAGAAGAGCTACAAGAGAGAATTGAATCTTCAGTGGTTTCATGTGAATTGCCGTCTTTTTGTCCGCCGTGGGTACTGGGTCGGAAGGTCTGATCTAATGCACCTATTGACTCCCGCATAATATAGAGTAACTTTTTGGGGGTCTGCCCGTCTTAATAGACATGGGGAACCCAAGAGGCGTAAGGCGCGATTTTGATGCTCTGGAAAAGCGACGGCTGGAGGCCGTGCGGCTGGTCGTTGACGAAGGTTTGAGTCAGTCCGAGGCAGCACGGCGCGTGAAGGCGGCGCAGCAAAGCGTGAGCCGTTGGGTTAGCGAGCATGGCGCGTACGGTGCCGCCGGACTCCGCCGGGCCGGGCGCGCCGGCCGCAAGCCGCTGTTAGACGCCACGCAACGGGAACGTCTGGAGGCAATGCTGCTGCGGGGCCCCGAAGCGCAGGGCTTCTCGACGCCGCTGTGGACTTGTCCGCGAGTCGCTCGTCTGATCGCCGACGAGTTCGGCGTGCGCTATCACGAAGGTCATGTTTGGAAGATCCTGCGGGCGCTCCACTGGAGCCCGCAACGGCCTGTCGGCAAGGCCCGCGAGCGCAACGAAGAAGCCATCCGCAACTGGCGGCGCAAGACTTGGCCGGCCACTAAAAAAAAGCCCAAAAACAAGGCCGCACGATCGTCTTCATCGACGAAAGCGGACTGAGTCAGAAGCCCCATCGTTGCCGCACCTGGGCGCCCCGCGGCGAGACACCCGTGCTGGAGTTCAACTTCAACTGGCAGAAACTTTCCGTTTCCGCCGGGCTGACCTTGCGCAACTTCTACTTCCGGCTCTATCCCGGCGCCATCGGCGAGCTGGAGGTCATCGACTTCCTGAAGGCTTTGGTCCGCCACATCGACGGCCCGCTGCTGATCGTCTGGGACCGCCTGCCGGCGCACCGCAGCCGCCTGGTGCGGGAGTTCATCGAGCTCTCCGAAGGCCACATCGCCACGGAGTGCTTGCCGCCCTATGCACC
The DNA here is from genome assembly GCA_965248365.1 of Bryobacterales bacterium. Taxonomy (GTDB): domain Bacteria; phylum Acidobacteriota; class Terriglobia; order Bryobacterales; family UBA6623. The sequence continues at coordinate 295,661 of CBDFJA010000002.1, forward strand.
GGAGCTGAACCCGGTGGAATACATTTGGGCTTACTGGAAGCAGCACGAGTTGCCGAACGTCTGTCCGAAGGACTACTGGGAGCTGGACGAGCGTGCCCGCAAATCCCTGCGTCGCATGCGCCGCAAACCGCGCTTGATTACGGCCTTCTGGAAGCAGTCTTCTCTTGGCCTTGACTAACTCGATATTATGCGAGATTCAATAACCGTTTCGTATTTTGGCTCTACCGAAAGCAGCAGCGACCCGCGCTCGGCACCCGACCGGGAAAGTACGTTGAGCACGGCGAGCAAGCGCAACGAAGTCATGGCGGGCTTATGGCGTGCTTCGACCGCCAGGTGGTGAGAAATGCGCGCTAGCGTTGCAGGCTCAGTTTCTTTGCTCTCGCACACCCTCGCCGTGCCCGATACGATCTTCTCCGCAGGGGCCGTCAGGGTGGAAGCAAATGCCCGCCGTCGGGGATGCAGGGGCGATGCATTGCGCCCCCTTTGCCGACGTCCACCGACTCGGCCTTCCTGTTCGGCGCAGCCGACTGTGCCGGGCAGATTTTGGTAATCTTGGGGAAACCGAAGGAGGAAGATTGTTCATGACGGGGGACAAGGTTAGCAAGACACTGTTGGGAATCGCGTTGATCGCGCTCTTGCCGGCTGCGGTAAGTTTGAGTGGTTGCGGGGAAGCGGGGGAAACACCAGCGTCATCTTCGCCTCCAGCTATTGACTCCCGCATAATTTAGAGTGACCTTTTGGGGGTTCTGCTCGTCTTAATAGACATGGGGGAACCCAAGAGGCGTAAGGCGCGATTTTGATGCTCTGGAAAAGCGACGGCTGGAGGCCGTGCGGCTGGTCGTCGACGAAGGTTTGAGTCAGTCCGAGGCGTCATCGACTTCCTGAAGGCTTTGGTCCGCCACATCGACGGCCCGCTGCTGATCGTCTGGGACCGCCTGCCAGCGCACCGCAGCCGCCTGGTGCGGGAGTTCATCGAGCTCTCCGAAGGCCACATCGCCACGGAGTGCTTGCCGCCCTATGCACCGGAGCTGAACCCGGTGGAATACATTTGGGCTTACTGGAAGCAGCACGAGTTGCCGAACGTCTGTCCGAAGGACTACGGGGAGCTGGACGAGCGTGCCCGCAAATCCCTGCGTCGCATGCGCCGCAAACCGCGCTTGATCACGGCCTTCTGGAAGCAGTCTCCTCTTGGCCCTGACTAACTCTATATTATGCGAGATTCAATAGCTGTGATCTTTCAACAGGTTGTTCATTCGGTCCCGGACCAGGGAAGCTGGAGTTGTCGAATAACCACGACCCTGGAGAGACCGCATGAACATCCATCAGAATGCCCGATTGACGCCCAAAGGCCGAGCCCTTTTGGTTCGATGCATCCTCGCTGGAGAGACGCCTCGGGCCGCCGCGGCGGCCCGAGACGTCTCAGAACGCACCGCCCGCCGTTGGCTGGCCCGCTACCGCGGCGAAGGCGAAGCCGGTCTCTACGATCGCTCTTCGCGCCCCCGGCATAGCCCGCGCCGCACCCCGCAAGCCGTCGTTGACCGCGTCCTCGCCCTGCGCCGACAACGTTGGACGGGCCGCCGCATCGCCCAAACCCTGCGGCTATCCCCGGCCACCGTCAGCCGCCTCCTCGGTCGCGCCGGACTCAACCGTCTCCGCGATCTCGAACCCGCTCCCCCCGTTCGCCGCTACGAACATCACCGTCCCGGCGATCTACTGCATCTCGACATCAAAAAGCTCGGCCGCTTCCAGCACGCCGGTCACCGCGTTACCGGCGATAAGACCCGACGCTCCCGCCACTTCCGTCGTACTTGCCGCCGCCTCGGCATCCGCCACCGCTTCACCCGCCCCTACACCCCTCGCACCAACGGCAAGGCCGAGCGCTTCATCCAAACCGCCCTCCGCGAATGGGCCTATGCCCGCTCCTACTGCTCCTCCCTCCAACGCGCCAACCATCTGCTCCCCTGGCTCCACGACTACAATTGGCATCGCCCCCACGCCAGCCTCGGCTATAATCCCCCTATCAGCCGACTCCCTCCTCCCCGGAACAACCTGTTGAGGCTCCACACCTAGCCCGGCACTTTCTACCCCTCTTGAGCTTTTCTGCCAAGGGCCGTAATGGTAGTGCTATTTCTGATAGTGTCGCAAGCGCACGTACTCGTGGTGCGATTTTACACCTTCCGGGCACCGAGTCTATGAGTGGCCACATAGCACGAGAGCCCGATCTCCTCCGTGCGGCCGGCGGATGAGGCGATCAGTGCTCTGCTACACTCGGCAACGCCCAATGCTCAAATCCCGCGACAAAGACTCACGCCCGGCAGGTGAGTCGAACGACAGCGCCAACGCGATTGTGGATCTCGTGCGCGGTCTCCTGCTCGACCTACATCCCCATCGGAAAAGTTCCCTGGTGGTCCGGCTGGAAAGCACCTTGGACCGTGACCTGGGAATCGACAGTCTCGGTAGAGCCGAGCTTCTTACTCGAGTGGAGCATGCGTTCCAAGTCCGGCTAGGCAACGAGGTGGTCTCGCGGGTGGAAACGCTTCGCGACCTGCTGGCCGCCGTGGAGGACGCCGGAGGGGGCGAGTTGCCGCTCCCGGACCGTCCGCCGGCTCTGAGACCGGATCCGGTCGAAGGCACTCCGGCTGACGCTCGAACCTTGATGCAAGCGCTTGACTGGCACTTCGAAGCTCATCCGGAGCGCACTCACATCCTGCAATGGGACGAACCGGCCGATCGGTCCGAGATCTCTTATGGGCGGCTTCGAGCCGGCGCCGTGGACGTCTGTCGGGGCCTGAAAGAGTGGGGGCTGCGTCCCGGCGAGCAGGCGGCTATGATGCTGCCCACCGGCGCGGATTTCTTTCGGGCGTTTTTCGGGGTTCTCTACGCCGGCGGCGTTCCGGTACCCATCTACCCTCCCCTGCGGCTGGCCCAGCTGGAGGACCACCTGCGGCGTCAGGCCGCCGTTCTCAATAACGCCGAGGCGGTCGTTCTCATCACCTCCGCCGAGGCGGGCGCGGCGGCGAGGCTGGTCCAGCCCCTCGTCAAGGGGTTGCGCGGCGTAAGAACCGTGGAGCAGCTCTCCTCGGCGGCAAAGGGGCTCGCGTTCGAACAGCAGCGGTCGCCGCAAACGGCGCTCATCCAGTACACATCGGGCAGTACGGGAGATCCGAAGGGCGTCGTGCTGAGTCACGCCAATCTGCTCGCCAATCTTCGAGCGATGGCGGAACGCCTGCAAGCGGACTCCACCGACATTTTCGTGAGTTGGCTGCCCCTCTACCACGACATGGGGCTGATCGGAGCTTGGTTGGGGGCGCTGTACTTCGGGTTCCCGCTCGTTATCATGTCCCCGCTGACGTTTCTGACCCGGCCGCAGGAGTGGCTGTGGGCGATTCATCGCCACCGCGGTACGCTCTCGGCGGCGCCGAACTTCGCCTTCGATTTGGCCAGCCGCAAGATAGAAGACCACGACATTGAGGGCCTCGACCTAAGCTCCCTCCGCATGCTGCTGAATGGCGCGGAACCGGTGCTGCCCGGCACGTTGCAAACCTTCACCGACCGTTTTCAAAAACACGGGCTCCGCCGCGAGGCGCTGGTTGGGGTCTATGGCATGGCGGAGAACTCGGTGGGTCTTTCCATTCCCCCGCCGGGCGAACCGCCGGTGATTGACCGAGTGCAGCGGGGTCCGCTGACGGGCCGGGGCCAGGCGGTGCCGGCTCCGCGAGAAGATCCCAGGGCCATCGATTTTGTCGGCTGTGGCTTGCCCTTAAGGGGACACGAGGTCCGCGTCGTGGACGGTACCGGACGCGAAGCCGGCGAACGTCAGCAAGGCCGCTTGCAATTTCGCGGGCCGTCGGCCACGAGCGGCTACTTCCGTAACAAGATCAAGACCGAAGAGCTTTTCGACGGCGAGTGGCTCGAAAGCGGTGATCTAGCCTATCTCGCCAAGGGGAATATATTCATCACCGGGCGCTCGAAAGACGTAGTGATTCGAGCCGGAAGAAACATCTATCCGCACGAGGTCGAGCAAGCGGTTGGGGAGGTCGAGGGTATCCGCAAGGGCTGTGTGGCTGTGTTCGGCAGCAGCGATCCGAACGCGGGAACCGAGCGTATCGTCGTCGTCGCCGAAAGCCGTGAGAATAACCGAGAGACATTGGCTCGAATCCGACACGCCGCCGAGCAAGTGGTGACCGATCTGCTCGAAGCACCGCCCGACGAAGTCGTGATCGCCCCTCCCCACACCATCCTAAAAACGTCAAGCGGCAAGATCCGCCGCACCGCCACCCGCGAGATCTATGAAAGCGGCGCTTTGCTGGCCGGGCGGCGTGCCGTGTGGTGGCAGTTCGTCCGACTGCTGTTTTCCGGAGGCCGGCGGCGGGCCGCGGACGCCGCGCAAACCACGCTCGTTCTGCTCTATGCAATCTACTGGTGGCTGGTCGTGGCCGTAGCGGCCATTTTCGGTTGGACGGGCGTGGTAACGCTGCCGACCTCGCGTTCCCGCTGGGCGGTCGGGCGTCGGGTCGTGCAGCTGGCGTTGCGACTGATGGGGACATCTCCGTCGATCAAAGGGCTGGAAAACCTTCGGACTCCCGGCGGCATCGTGGTGGCGAACCACGCCAGTTTCGTCGACGGTCTCGTGCTCGTGGCCGCCCTTCCGGGTGAGATGGCCTTCGCCGTGAAAGGGGAACTTCGTGAGAATTGGTTTGCCGAACGTTTTCTGAGCCGCGTGGGATCGCTCTTCGTCGAGCGCATCGACCCCGCCGGGGGCTTGGAGGACAGCCGCCGCGCCGTCGAGCTTGCGAAGAAAGAACACCGCCTGGTTTTCTTCCCCGAGGGCACCTTCACGCGCATGCCGGGCCTGCTCGAATTCCGTCTCGGCGCCTTCGCCGTGGCGGCGGAATCGGGCCGCCCAGTGATACCGGTAACCATTCGAGGTACGCGCACGATCCTGCGCGACGAGCAGTGGCTTCCGCGCAAAGGATCGATCCAAATAGAAGTCGGAGAGCCGCTCACGGCCGACGGCGCAGACTTTCAGGCCGCCGTCCGTTTGCGGGACACCGCCAGGGCTACGATCTTGGAGCGCTCGGGGGAAACAGACTTGGCGGACGAGCGATTATTCATCACCGAGGAAGGAGCCGAGCGCGTGGATCTGCGAGACCGTTAGTTCGGGCGGGGGCGGACTAGGCTAGTGTTAGTCGCCTTGTTCCGCGAGGCCCGCACCCTGAGCAAATGCCTGAGCAGACCCTTCTTCAGCGATCGATCAAAATGGAATGTTAGCGGCCAGAGACGGAAATGAATGAATCACTCGATCATAAATTTGTGGATCACACGGCACCGAGTATCGGGTTGATGACCCTCATGATCGTTGCGATTCTATGTTTTTCTTTCTGGCTTTTGCACGCAACCTACTACACCGTGGACAAGAATGGCATAACGGTGAAATGCGGGCTAACGTTGGCGCTGGTTCGCTCGGACTACTCTAAGACCCGCACGCGGTGGTTCTCGCTGTCGCCGATGTAGACCCTCCCCCGGGAGTCGACGAAAACACCGTGAGGCCGCGCCAGGCCGCATTGCAGGGGGTCGCCGTCGGGTCCGTCGTGCCGGGTCCCGTCCCCTGCGACCGTCGTGATGGTTCCGTTGTTCTGGTCAATACGGCGAATCGTGTGGCTTTCGGTATCGGCGATGTAGACGCCGCCCCCGGGGCCGACCGAGATGCCCTTCGGGCCCGACAGGAGTGCGTGCTTGGCGGGCCCCCCGTCCCCCTCGTAGCCACTCTTGCCGGTACCGGCCAAGTGGTGAAGCGTCATCGCCTTCATCCTGATGCGATAGACGGCGTTGCCCTCTCGAAGAGCTACGTACACGTCTCCGCGAGCGTCGAAAGCAATCGCGCGCGGACCGTTGAGCGGAGTGCCTCGAACCGGCGCCCCGTCGGGCGTGGCGGCTTGGTCGCCGGTCCCCGCAAAGGTCTCGATCACGGCCGTCCGCAAATCAACTCGGCGAATGCGATGGTTGCCGATGTCGGCGATGTAGAGCGACCCTTGGCCATCCAGCTCGATACTGTGCGGATGGTCGAGCAGAGCTTCGGTGGCCGGACCCCCGTCTCCACCGTAACCCGGCTTGCCCGTACCGGCGAGAGTCGTGATCGTGCCGCTTTTCGCGGCCACCCGCCTGACGATGTGGTTTTGCATTTCAACGAAGTACATGTTGCCTTCGCGGTCGAAACGCACTTCGTAAGGTTCATTGAGCGCCGCTTCGAGCGCCGCCCCGCCGTCTCCCGAGTAGCCTTGCTCGCCGTTTCCCGCCGCGGTGCTGATGATTCCCGTCTCCAGATCGAGCCGCCGCACCCGGTGGTTATCGACCTCGCAGATGTAGAGGGCGCCATCCGGCCCGACGGCAACGCCGTAAGTATTGGCCTGCCGCGCGCGAATACCGGGGCCGCCGTCTCCGGAAAAGCCAGCTTCGCCCGTACCGGCTACGGTGCGCACCGTCTGCGGAAAGACCAACGACACCGCGAAGCCCAGGAACAGAAAGGCGAGGAGACTCTTGCTCATGAAGAATCGACGGGGGTTCACGAGGACTCCGTGAAGCGCGTCAGCTTAGCCCGCATTTCTCACCACCTGACGGTCGAAGCACGCCATAGGCCCGCCATGACTGCGTTGCGCTTGCTCGCCGTGCTCAACGTAGGGTTCAAGTACGCCCGCATTATTCAAGAAATGCGGCACCGAGCGGCGCGCGCCTTGTACTGACGGGCCTTTCACACAATTCGCCTCGCCACGTAGTGAGAAAAGCGGGCTAGCCGGGGGCGTGTCCATTTTGAGTGAGAGCGCGAGATCCTCTGGATCAAAAGTCGGTTCGGGCGGGCAAGCTCTATACAGGAGCGATGACATCGGCGATCACGCTAGGAGCCGCTGCCGTTCGTCTCCGAGCCGCCTCGCATCAGATCCACCAGCTGATCGATGTTGCGCCCGAGAGCGTCGATTGTCTTAGTGGTGCGCTCCTGGGCCTCCTCCAGCCGCTGGATTCTCTCCTCCTGGTTCACCTGCATGTCTTGTAAGCGCTGCTGTTGCTGGTCGAAGCGCACCTGGGCTTTGCCGATGGCGACCAAGGTGGTCGCCAGCTCGTCCATTCTGGTCGCAAAAACAGCCTGCTGCTCCAGCAGAAACTGGATGGTTTTTTCAACGTCCATCGGCTTCATTCTAGCGGACGGGCCACCCTGCCAAAATCCGCGCTCAACAGGCAAGATGCTTCTGATCGGCTCTCCAGGCAGCGGAAAAAATCATCGGGGCTTGCACGGCTCTCCGCGGGAGCGATGACATCGGCGATCGCGCTAGGAGCCGCTGCCGTTCGTCTCGAAACCGCCTCGCATCAAATCTGCGAGCTGATCGATGTTGCGCCCGAGAGCGTCGATTGTCTTAGTGGTGCGCTCCTGGGCCTCCTCCAGCCGCTGGATTCTCTCCTCCTGGTTCACCTGCATGTCTTGTAAGCGCTGCTGTTGCTGGTCGAAGCGCACCTGGGCTTTGCCGATCGCGACTACGTTGGTCGCCAGCTCGCCCATTCTGACCGCAAGCGTGTCCATTCTGGACGCGAAGACCGCCTCTTGCTCCAGCAGAAACTGGATGGTTTTCTCAACGTCCATTGGCTTCATTCTAGCCGATGGGCCACCCTGCTACAATCCACACTCAACAGGCAAGATGCTTCTGATCGGCCCTCCAGGCAGCGGAAAAACTCATTACGTACTGGAGCGCCTCGAAGCCGCCGTCCGCGAAGCTCGCAGCCCCCAGGTCAAGCTCATCGTTCCCACCGCGAGCATGGCCCGGCACTTGCTGCACACGCTGGCGCGCCGGGGCCTGGCGGTTCCCGGCGATCTGGTCCAGACGATCGGCGACTTCGTTCGCCGGTTGACCCCTGATTTGCGGGAGCCGACGCCGGCGGCCAACTCCTGGCTGCTCGGGTGCGCCATCCAAACGGCGAATCGCGGGGAATTTTCCGCGCTCCGGGAGGCGCCGGGGTTCCTTCGTCACATCGAGAGAACCCTGCGGGAGTTCCAGGCGGCGGGCTGCGACGGTTTCAGTCTCGAACGCCTGGCAACGACTCGCTACCAGGCCGCTTTCGCCGCCGTCTTCGTCGAGTACGAGAAGCTTCTCGAAAAGCACGGATACACTTACCCGGCGGGGCGGTTGGCCCGGGCCGCGGATGAGGTTCGCCGCCGCGGCCTGGGTGATCCGCGAGAGATTTATCTGGACGGCTTCTTCCAGTTCTCCCACCGCGAACGACAGCTTGTGAGCGCGCTTATTGAATTTGCCGATCGCGTGGTCATCACGGCTTGGCCGGATATTGATCCCGGCTTTCCTAGGATGCCTGAGCGCCCTCTTCAGAAGGTCTTTCGTCCCCCGGTTCAACCCATCGTCGTTCAGGCCGCGTCACCGGAGAGGGAAGTCGAGGAGGTTGTGCGCAGGATCGTCGAGCAACAGCGCCCCTTCGAGCAAGTCGGCGTGATCCTGCGGACGCCGGAGATTTACGGGCCCCTAATCCGAAGAGTCTTCGAGCGATTCCGCATCCCTTTTCACCTCAGGATGCCTGAGCCGTTGGATCGTGACGCGACGATCCGCTTCTTGCGCAGCTTGCTTCGGTGCATTGCCCGGGGGTTTCCCGCCGAGGGAACTCTTGTGGCGCTCAAAAGCCCCCTTTGCCGTGTTGGTCTTGACCCCGCCATGGACGCTTTCGAGTTCCGCGTACGAGAAAGACTCCGCGACGACGGCCTGGGGTTCCTCCGCGCGCGCGCCCAACAATACCCTGTCGTCCTCGCCCGGCTCGACGAGCTGGCCGCGCTGCTGCCGTGGCGGTCCGCCAGGCTCGCGCCCGATGAATGGGCCGAGCGTTGTCGAAGCCTCGCTCAACAGTGGGTGAAGCTTCCCACCGTCGAAGATGGCCGGCCCGTCGCGAGTGTCGCTCAGCTGCGCCGCCGGGGCGCGGCGCTTTCGAACTTCGAGGCGGCCGCCGCGGAAGCCGCTCAGTTGTTGAAATTAGGGGGGGCTGAAAACGCGGGCCTCGCCGCTTACCTCAAGGCCCTCGACGCGGTCTTGAGCCAAACACTCTCCGAGCCGGTCGACCAGCGGAGGAATGTTGTGCATGTCCTCACGGCGTATGAGGCCAGACAATGGGAGCTGCCCTTGGTTTTCGTTTGCGGGTTGGTGGAGAACCAGTTTCCCCGCCGCCGGTCCGAGGATCTGCTGTTCCCCAACTCCGATCGCGAAAGACTCCAAGGCCAAGGTCTTCCTCTGCGCACGACGAAAGACCTCGATGAAGAAGAGCTCTTACTCTTTCGTACAGCCGCCAGCCGGGCGACGGAAGAACTGGTCATCACCTACCCGAGGGCCGATGACAGCGGCCGCCCCCTGCTTAGATCGTTCTTTCTCGATGGCCTCAAAGAAGAGGAACAGCCGGCTCCCATGCTGCGTCTGCGCGAGCGCCACGCCGACTATGGGGCGCAGCGCCCCGCTCGCGTCAGCTCGCCCCAGCTTGTGCAAGCCATCGTCGAAAAGCACGATCATTTTAGCCCTTCTTCGCTGGAGCTTTTCCTGCAATGCCCCTATCAGTTTTTCGCCCGGCGGACCTTGGAGCTGGAGACTCGGCCGCCGCCGCCCGATCAACGCATCGACCCGCTGCTGATGGGCACGATCATTCACCGCACGATCGCCCAATGGACCGGCGACTCCTCGCAAGCTATCGCAACCGTTTTCGGCCAGGTTTTCGACGAAACCTGCGAGCGAGCCGGCGTGTGGCAAAACTTTCGCACCGCCCTCATTCGAACCAACATGCTCACCGACCTCGAGCGCTTCGCCGGCGAGGAATCGGAAGCTTCGAAACTGGAACTCCGGGAGAGGAAAACCGAGGAGAAGTTCGAGTACACGGTCGATGACGGCGAGCGCTTGCCGTTCCGTATTACTGGCCGGATCGACCGCTACGACGTGCTCGAAGGCAACTTCGGCATCGTCGTGGACTACAAATACTCCAGCGAGGGGAGGATTCGACGCCTGATCGACGAGCACGACGCGGGAGCCAAGGTGCAGGCGCAAATCTATCTGCTCGGGCTCGAGCGCGCGCGAGGGGTCCGTCCCGCGGGGATGCGTTTTTTGGGGCTTCGAGACAAAACGACCGTAAGGGGATGGGTCGTCAAGGATCTGCTTCCCCCGCACGCTGTTCTTGAGAAGGACACACAACTCACCGAAGCCGAATTCCGAGAGATGCTGACGCGTTCCGAGGAGTTCGTGACCGCTACGATCGACGAAATTCGCCAAGGCCGCATCGAGGTCGCGCCCGTGGACCGTGATTTCTGTAAGAGAGTGTGCCTGTTTCGCGACGTCTGCCGGATTGAACCGTGACTTTCACCGCCGGCCAACGCCAAGCCGTTGAGAGCTGGGACCAGGGGGACATCTGCGTCGTCGCTGGGCCCGGATCGGGCAAGACGCTCGTTCTGGTGGAGCGCATACGCTGGTTAGTCGAAACCAAGGGCATCGACCCGGCGCGCATTCTCGCCATCACCTTTACCGAAAAGGCCGCCCGCCAGATGCTCGAACGATTAGTCGGGGGGGCGGGACCCGATGGGGACAAGCGTCAGGCCTATCAGCGCGCACGGATTTCGACCATCGACGGTTTCTGCGCCGGGTTTCTTCGGGAGCAAGCCTTGGAAGCCCCCATAGATCCGGAGTTCCGGGTGATGGAAGCTTGGCAGGCGGAAATGGAGCTCCGTCATGTCGTCGGTGAAGTGCTCGACGGACACTATGCCGCCGAGCCGGCGGCTGCCCTCGGCTTCCTCGAGTCGTTCGCCGGTTCGCGCTCTCGGGCCGAAGAGATCAGCCTTTCGAGCGTGCAGGAGCAGGTTTTTCGGCTCTATCAGTCGATGCGAGCGACGGGCGTTGCACGAGGCCGGCCGAAGTCGAGTGAAGGTTCGGTCCCCGTCGAGTTTCAGGCGCAACGAGCATGGATCGCCGGAGTCTTGCAGGAGGTCGACCGCCGGTACCGCGCTTGGAAGCGCGCCGCGGGCTTGGTGGATTTCCCCGATCTCGCGGAGTTGGCCGTGGGGATCCTGGAGAAGGGTTACGGCCGGCGCCTGCCGTTTCAGCATGTCCTCGTCGACGAGAACCAAGACACGAATCCGCTGCAGGCGAAACTGATCGCGCTGCTGCGGGAGCATGCTTCGAAGGGCTGCGTAGTGTTCGCCGTGGGAGACATCAATCAGTCGATCTACGGGTTTCGCGATGCGGACCCGGAGGTATTCCGCAACTTTAGAGAATCGGTCCGAGCCGGCGGGGGGGAAGTGGTCGAGCTCCAAGAGAACTTCCGTAGCCGTCCCGAGATTCTATTGGCGGCGCAACGTCTGTTGGCCGGGGCCGCGGGGATCGAGACGCGTCCTCTGGTCGCTCAGCGTAGTTTGCCGCCGAAAGACGATCCGAGCGTCGAAGTGATCGTCGTTCGCCATCGCAACAAGTCGATTGCTCGGCGGAGAGAAGGCCGGCACGTCGCTGCGAGGGTGATGGAGCTGCGCGGCCGTCTACGGATCGGCAACTCGGCAAGAGCACCCGCCTGGAGGGATTTCGCCGTCCTCGTGCGCACCCACAACTTGGTCAGGGAATTTTATAAGCACTTGCGCGAGGCGGCGATTCCTTGTCAGGTCGCCGGGGGCGCCGGATTTTTCGAGTCGCAAGAAGTGCGCGACTTCATGTGCTTGCTCCAGGTGCTCTCGAATCCGCGGGATGAAATCCGTCTCGCGGCGGTGTTGTGCTCGCCGCTGGTCGGCGTCTCGGACGAAACCCTCCTGCGACTGAAACTCGATGTTCAGAACCTGGCGGACGCGCTGCGAGGAAAACTCGCCGTTCCCGGAGAAGATGGGCAGCGTCTGCGCACTTTCGTCGAGCGGCTCGCCCGATGGCGGGGGAGTTCGGACAGCATCCCCCCGGATCTGCTCATTTGGCAGATTCTTAGGGAAACCGGCTACGAGGCTTTCACACTGTCTCAACCCGACGGCTCCCAAAAGGCGGCCGGCGTTCGAAAGCTCACCGAGCTGTCGCGAAGCCTCCATGACACGGGGCGCTTCACCTTTGGGCAACTCGTCGAGCGGCTCGCCGAGTGGCAAGCTTCCCGCCCGCGGCAGCCGGAAGCGGAACCTGGCGAGAACGCGGAAGACGCCGTTCAAATCATGACCATGCACAATGCCAAGGGCCTGGAGTTTCCCATTGTCTTCTTGCCTGCGCTGGATTACGTTTCCAGGGGGGGCAGCGATGCTCTAGCTTATCTTTCCGCGAGCGGCATGGGAGTGAAGTGGGTCGATCCTCAGACCGGCGAGGACGTGCCCGACCCGACGTTTCAGGCCGGCAGCGACCGACGCAAGAAACGCGAGAAGGAAGAGAACAACCGTTTGTTCTACGTCGCCATGACCCGGGCGGAGGAGCATCTCGTTCTGAGTGCGGCGCTGCGAACAAACGTAACCGGGTCGGCTCGTCTGCTCAGAGACCGGCTGGAGCTGAAGCTCGATCCGTCAGACCAAGCTCCCCGTGAGGAAGAAAGAGACGGGCTGCGATTCCGCCTCATCCGCACCGGCCAAGACGCCGACCCGCCCCGCGCCGACCCGGCCGAGCTGATGCGGCCCGAGGTCCGCTTCGTTGATCCGTTGCAGCCCGGCGAGTCGGCGGACACCTCGGCTTCGGTGACCTCGATCGCCCTCTACGCCCAGTGCCCGCGGAAATACTACCTGTCGCGATATCTTGGGTTCGAATCGGCGCCCGGGCCTGCCGCGTTTACGCCCCAAGACGCGCCGGCGCCCGAGCAGGACGAGATGGAAGCGAGCGAGTTGGGCCGGCAGGCGCACAAGATCCTTGCCGGCTCGCTCGTCCCCGAGGATTCAAACCCGGAAGTAACGCGGCTGGCGAGGAATTTTCAGGAGAGCGAGCTCGGCCAACGGGCAGAGGCGAACGCAGTGCGTGAGCAAAGTTTGGTCTTCGCCGTCGACGATCATTTGCTGCAAGGTCAAATCGACCTCTGGTTTGACGACGGAGCCGAACGCGTTCTCATCGACTACAAGACGGACCAGGTGACCGCCGAGGAAGCCGAGGGGCGAGCGCAAGACTACGCTTTGCAGATCAGGCTTTATGCGCAGGCGCTGACCCAAGCCGGCGGCAAGAGTCCGGATCGCGGCGTGCTTTACTTTCTGCGACCCAACGCGGCGGTGGATGTCGATGTCGGCCCGGGGGCGCTCGACGAAGCTCGACAAACGGTGCGAGATTTTTTCGCCGCCCAGTCCCGACAAAGCTTCCCCCTGCGAGTGGGAAAACATTGCTTTCGTTGCGCCCACTACGGAAACCTCTGTCCCGCGATAGTTCCTCCCGAATGAGCGAGACGCCCGGTTGGTTTCTTCAGAACTGGACGGTGCTCGCCGTCCTGGCCGGGTTCGCCCTGGTAATGATCTTCTCGGCTTGGGCGGCCAACCGGCGGCCCGTCGACCGGCCGGGACCCGTCGTCATCGCCGTTTCGTTTTACGCCACGTTTCTTAGCACCAACACCTTTCTGGGACAAGCCGGGTTCGGCTACAAAGTCGGAGTCGCTTGGCTGCTTGCCGGCGGCGTATTCATCTTGTGTGCTCTCGTGGCATGGTTTGTCGTGGCCCGCCCGATGATTCGCGATGCACGCCGCGTCTTGGGCGACATAAAGGATCTCGATCAGATCACCGTCCCCGAGTATCTGAGGCGAAAGTATGGCAGTCCGGCGATCGGCTACGTCAGTGCGGGGGTGGTGTTCTTTGCCTCCCTTCTCTACATGCTGGCGGTGTTTAAAGGAATCGGGCACATCTTCAGCCGCATCCTTCACGTCTCCTACGAAGCAGCGGTCCTGGCGGTCCTCGTGATGGTCGCGGCCTATACGAGTTGGGGTATGATCCGGGCCATCCTCCACACCGACGTCGTTCAAGGAGTCGTGATGGTGGTCGGCGTGGCGGCTCTCTATCTTGCTTGCGTCAAAAGGGCCGATTTGACGTTGGTGGCCGATAGTGTTGATTTGGACGCCTCCGGCCGGGCGCTGGGCGGCGCTTTGCTCGAATGGGACACGCTGATGTCGCCGCTGCTGATCGTGGGGCTTTCGCTGGGGACCGGCATCAAGCTCATGGTCGCGCCGCGATTGGTGGTCCGCTTTCTGCTGTTCCGCCACGCTGGGGAAAGCGAGATTCGCCGAGCGAAGTGGCTCACTGTGGCGCTGATGAGCTTGACGATACCGGCGGTCTTTGTGCTCGGTATCCTGGCTCATGGGATTATTCCACAGGCCGAATCGCAGTTCTATTTTCAGCATACGGACGAGGTCGTGCCCTACCTGGTCGAGAATCTTTTCGGCGGCTTCTGGGGAGCCGTCGTTCTGGCCGGTTTTCTATCGGCGGCGCTGTCGTCGATAGACTCGGTCCTGCACGTGGCTGGCTCGGCGCTGGTGGTCGATGTCTGGGCGAACTGGAGGTCCCGAACACCGGCGCCGATGATCGCCAGGCTTCAGCGGGCCGTGATGATCCCAGTGGCGGCGGCGCCGGCGATTGCCGCGCTGAACCCTCCGGCGGACATCGTGCCTCTGACTGCCATGTCCGGCGCCTTGTTCGGCGGCTGTTTCTTCCCAGCGCTGATTATCGGTCTTTGGTGGAAAGGGCCCGGCCGAGGGGCCGTGCTGGCGTCGATCTTGGCTGGGGGGTCAGCCGTCATCGCCTGGCCGCTTGGTCTGGCGCGCATTTTGAGTCTTGAATCCGTGCACCCGGTGTTCGCGGGACTGCTCGCCTCCACGGCGGTTTACGCCTGTTGGTGGCCGAGGGCCGGCCCTTCTGAAACGACTCGATCTGCCGCCGGCCCCTAAGCAGGAGCCGACGGTCGAACTCGCTTGTCCCGGCTTTGTCACCCGCCAGGGCGGACTGATGCTTGTTTCTCTTGGGGTGTTTCTAAGGTGTTCGACGGTGTCACGGCTGCATGCTCTTGTGGCATACTATTCGGACTGACGAGCTGTAATCCGGATGCCGCGAGGGTCGTTACTGGGTCTTTGCACATCTCGAAATTAGCTGTTATGGCGTAGCCGCGACGGGGCAAATACGTCATAATCTTTTGTTGAATACGGCGGAGACTTATGGACATTGGGGCCATCATTCGAGAACTCAGAAAAGAGCTGGAACGCATTGACAGGCTGATTGTCGCCCTCGACACGCTGCACACGGGGCCACGACGAGGCAGACCTTCCAAGCTGCTTCAACAACTTCGAGAAGCCTCCGAGGCGAGTAAGACGCCGACCAAAAAGTCGGTGAAAAAAACCAAGAAGAGTCACAAGAAACCCTCCTGAAGAACTACCAACGGATCGCCCAATCAGCCGGGCGTTTTCTCGTTCCAAAGCTATTTGCCTCGGCGCATTTCTTTGATTCTTACGGAGGATGAGACCGTCGATTTAGGTCGCTCGAACAGCTCTCCGACGGAGTGGGGAAAGATCTCCTTCGACGCTGGGGTTGCGACTTGCAGCTGCTTCCGATTTGCCCGAAATCCGGCGATCACAGGCCATGGCGTAAGCCCTTGGCCGCAAGGACTGGCTGTAGCCCGCGCTGCGGCTGCCGGTTTTCGCCTCCTACTGGCTGCTGGCGGGAAACATGGGCTAATGGGTTCATGTCGGCAACCAATTTCTCCTTTTGTTCTCCTCCATTAAGAGACGCAACTAATTTAAAATAAATGGTTAATCCTCCCAGGAAGAGATCAGAAATTGGGTTTGTTTGGTAACTTTTTTCCTCCTTTCTTTTCCCGTGTTGGGCCCCCCGGCCGGAAACGTGAAGCGCAAGGGCCTTGCAGCGCTTCTATTTTACCAGCAGGGAACGAATTCCCACCCAACTGGACGCCCTAAGCCATTGGAAATATTAGGGGTTCCGTAACGGGACTGGCGCTTACTATTCATAAGTTAGCGATCGTTTATCGGTCGGCAATCCCGGGACCGCTCCCTCGCGGAGGCCTATTTTCAAAGCAGAAGAGAGGGCTAACTGTGATCTTTCAACAGGTTGTTCATTCGGTCCCGGACCAGGGAAGCTGGAGTTGTCGAATAACCACGACCCTGGAGAGACCGCATGAACATCCATCAGAATGCCCGATTGACGCCCAAAGGCCGAGCCCTTTTGGTTCGATGCATCCTCGCTGGAGAGACGCCTCGGGCCGCCGCGGCGGCCCGAGACGTCTCAGAACGCACCGCCCGCCGTTGGCTGGCCCGCTACCGCGGCGAAGGCGAAGCCGGTCTCTACGATCGCTCTTCGCGTCCCCGGCATAGCCCGCGCCGCACCCCGCAAGCCGTCGTTGACCGCGTCCTCGCCCTGCGCCGACAACGTTGGACGGGCCGCCGCATCGCCCAAACCCTGCGGCTATCCCCGGCCACCGTCAGCCGCCTCCTCGGTCGCGCCGGACTCAACCGTCTCCGCGATCTCGAACCCGCTCCCCCCGTTCGCCGCTACGAACATCACCGTCCCGGCGATCTACTGCATCTCGACATCAAAAAGCTCGGCCGCTTCCAGCACGCCGGTCACCGCGTTACCGGCGATAAGACCCGACGCTCCCGCGCCGCCGGCTGGGAGTTCGTCCACGTCGCCGTCGACGACCATTCCCGCATCGCCTTCTCCCAGATCCTGCCCGATGAGCGCAGCCTTTCCGCTGCCCAGTTCCTTCTCCTCGCCCACGCCTACTATGGCTCGCTTGGCATCCGCATCCGACGCCTGCTCACCGACAATGGCTCCTGGTACCGCTCCCGCCACTTCCGTCGTACTTGCCGCCGCCTCGGCATCCGCCACCGCTTCACCCGCCCCTACACCCCTCGCACCAACGGCAAGGCCGAGCGCTTCATCCAAACCGCCCTCCGCGAATGGGCCTATGCCCGCTCCTACTGCTCCTCCCTCCAACGCGCCAACCATCTGCTCCCCTGGCTCCACGACTACAATTGGCATCGCCCCCACGCCAGCCTCGGCTATAATCCCCCTATCAGCCGACTCCCTCCTCCCCGGAACAACCTGTTGAGGCTCCACAGCTAACCCGCATTTCCCACCACCTGACGGTCCCCGCGCTCTCCGGTTTCCGCGTCGCGCCTCTGCAAGGCCTCAAAACGTCCGACCGCACGAACATCTGACCCTGAGGGACAGAATCAGAACTGCAATAAGCGGCGGGAGAGAATCGTGCTTCAGACACGCCAGCATATCTTGAGCATGGAAGCATCTGGACTACAAGATCTAGTACACCCCCTGAAGTCAGCTCCCCCGCGCCGGATGAATCTTCATTTTCTTGCACTTACCTCTTGACAGGACCACCCGCGGTACGGCAATCTTGTAGTGGTCAACTTTGGTTCAATTGAGTTGATTTCGGTATAGTTTAGACCAAAGTGGATCAGCAAAGCCGTTGTTCGCATGAGTCGGTGTGACGATGAACCTGTTCCGCGGTACCAAGACCGGACGCGTAGACGACAAGGGTCGGCTCAAATTCCCTTCTCTGGTCCGGCAGAGCCTGGAGCGGGAGTACAGCGATTTCGGTGTCTTCATCACCAGCCTCGATGGGGAAGATACCAAGGTGTTCCCGATGGCCGAATGGGAGTCCATCGAGGCCAGGTTATCGCAAAAGTCAACCGAGAGCAAGGATGCCGACGGAGAAGTCAAAGACAAGATTTTGTTCCAAACCAACCGTTTTGGGGCGGAAGAGACCTTGGACAACCAAGGACGTATCCTCGTGCCCGCGGTTTTGCGGGAATCCGCGGGCATGAGGGGCGAGGTGAAACTGCAGTGGCAGTCGAACCATATTTTGGTCTTAACCGCCGACCGGTTCGATCAAGTGGCGGGAGACAAGCGGTTGACGGCGGAAGACTATCGCCACGCCGCCAACCTGGGGGTGTAATGCTTGCCGCATTACCCGGTGCTGTTGAACGAGGCGCTCGATTACCTCAACATCGATGCCCGAGGCGCCTATTTGGATTGCACGGTGGGCGAGGCGGGGCACGCCGAGGCTATCTTGAATCGGCTTACGACGGGCCGGCTGATCGCCATCGACCGCGACGGAGAAGCGGTTGAGCGGGCGCGAGAGAGGCTAGGAGGCTACGGGGAGAAGGTGAGCGTGTCGCAGGCCAGCTACAGCGATATCGACAAGGTGGCGGGCGGCGAGCCGCTGCAGGGCATCTTGGCCGATCTGGGATTGTCGAGGCGGCATTTCGAGACGCCCGACAGAGGATTCAGCTTTCAGTGGGAAGGGCCCCTGGACATGAGAATCGATCAGCGCCAGGGACTGACTGCCGATCGGATCGTCAACACCTATGACGAGAAAGGGCTTGCCGATCTGATTTTTCATTATGGTCAGGAAAGGAGGAGCCGAAGAATCGCTAGAACCATTGTTCGGGGGCGGCCGATCCGAAGCACGGCGCAATTGGCGGCGGCGGTGGAGCGCGCCGTCCCCCGATCGCATCGGCGGCGCATTCATCCGGCGACGAAGACCTTCCAGGCGATTCGAATCGCCGTTAATGACGAGATCACGGAACTGGAGACCATGCTCGAACGAGCTCCCGCGTTGTTGGCGCCAGGCGGACGGATGGTGGTGATCAGTTTTCATTCTCTCGAGGATCGCTGTGTCAAGGTAGCTTTCCGGCGCTGGCGAGACCGAAACGTGTTCAAGGTTTTGACGCCGCATGTTGTCCGACCTTCGCGGCAGGAAATCAAAGAGAATCCTTCCAGCAGAAGCGCGAAGCTACGGGCTGCTGAGAGGACACCGACAATATGGCCACTGCAGAACTAGGACCGCGTCCGGCGAGGCACGCGCTCGCAACAACGGGTTTGTCCCCCCAAAAGCCCAAAGAGAAGCACGACAACGTCGTTGTTTTCGACCCGAATGGCCAAGCGTCCCGGGGTTGGTCCCTTGCTTCGGAGTCCGCCGATCCGGAACCGGCAAGTGGGTTTACCTACGATGGGGTTCGCGCGGGACGCGCCATTCGGGCCGGGCTTTCTCGCCGCTCGGCCGCTTCGTGGCCGCTTCCGATGGAGCAGGTCTCCCTGTACGTGAAGTGGATCGACAATTCCGGGGTTCGCCGGCGCACGGATGTCGCCGAGAAGCGGATTTGGATCCGAGCGGTTGCTGTTGGGTTTCTGATGGTGGCCCTGTTGTTGCTCGCCTACGGTCCCCGTTCCGGGATACGACAATCGGGCTACCGGCTCGAGGAGCTGGAAAAACGGAAACAGGGGCTCGTTGAGATTAATCGCCAGCTTCGGGTACGCCAAGCCATGCTCAGCGACCTGAAGCGCGTGAGCAAGCTGGCTTCCGAGCGCGGTTTTCGCGCACCTCCGCCGGACCGCTTTGACTGGCAGAATCGCACGATTTCGCCCGCCGGGGAGGGCGGCGAACTGGTTCATAGTCGAGACGACGAAACCCGGTAGTAGGATCGTGCCGGGCGGCTTCCGCCAATCAGCCCCTGCTGATTGGCTTCAAATCGATCGGCGAGAAATGGAAGGCACAGCCTCTAGCCCGCTTTTCTCACCACATGCTTCGACCGTCAGGCGGTGAGCAATGCGGGCTAGGGATCATGAGTGCATTCTCCGCCGACCCTCCCGAATCGACAAACTTCGGCTGCTCAAGAGGCGGCTGAGCGGCCACCCGCCGTTTCGCCTGTTCACCTTCTCCTTAGCCGCTGTCGCTTGGCTCTTCCTGGTGCTTGTACGTCTGTGGTATCTACAGGTTGACCAGGGGGATCGCTTCGTCGAGAAGGCCAGGAATCAGCACCAGGGAATCATCGAGATCCGTGCCGACCGCGGGGAAATCAGCGACCGGTTCGGGGAGAAACTCGCCTTCAGCACTCCGGTGGAATCCATCGCGGTCTTCCCCTCGCAGATAGAAAATCCCGAGATCACGGCCCGCTTGCTTTCGAACGTTCTCGAGATGGACCGCCGCTTGCTCGATCGCAAGTTGGCGAAGCGGCAATTCCAATTTGTGAAGAGGCTGGCCGAGCCGGGCGAGGCCGAGCGGGTGCGAAATCTGAACCTGATCGGCATTCATTTCGAGAAGGAAAGCAAGCGGTATTATCCCCAAGGCACGGTTGCTTCGCACGTTTTGGGAGCGGTCGGCGTCGAGCACCACGGTCTGGCGGGT
Organism: Bryobacterales bacterium; assembly: GCA_965248365.1. Lineage (GTDB taxonomy): Bacteria > Acidobacteriota > Terriglobia > Bryobacterales > UBA6623. Next base: position 315,799 of record CBDFJA010000002.1, read on the forward strand.
CTGGAGCAGACCTTCGATGATCCTCTGCAGGGCCAGCCGGGCAAACGGCTGGTGCACTACGATGCCCGCCGGAACGGTTATGCGGGAATCACCCTCGAGGAGCCGATTCCCGGCGCAAAGCTGGCGCTCACGATTGACCAAAGGATTCAAATGGTCGCCGAGGTCGAGTTGGCGAGGGCCGTTGAGGAAACGGGGGCCTCGGCCGGCACCATCGTCATCATGGACCCCCACAACGGCGAGCTGCTGGCCATCGCCAACTGGCCGACCTTCAACCCGAACGAGCCGGCGCGAAATCGTCGGGACCTAAAACGTCGCAAGAACTTTGCGCTCAGCACGCTGTTCGAGCCCGGCTCGAGCCTGAAAGCCGTTACCGTCGCCGCTGCTTTGGAAGAGAATCTCACCCACCCCCACGAGGTGCTGGATTGCGAGATGGGAGCCATCTACGTCGGCGGACGCCGCGTTCGTGACCACAAACCGTTTGGCGAGCTGAGCGTTTCTGAGATCCTGGCGAAGTCGAGCAATGTGGGAACCGTGAAGCTGGGCCTGCGACTGGGAAACCGCACACTGCATCGCTACTTAGTCCGCTTTGGATTTGGTCAAAAGACGGGATTGCCTCTTCCTGGTGAGACCGCGGGGCTTCTGCGATCGCCCGAGCACTGGCAGGCGGATTCGATGGGATCCATCCCCATTGGTCAGGAGATCGGCGTAAATGCGATCCAACTGGCGCGGGCGGTATCGGTGATCGCCAACGGGGGATGGCTCGTTCAGCCGCGGATCATCGATTTGATGATCCACCCTGACGGGCGGGAACAGCGTCGGGAAGTAGCTCAACGGCGCCGCGTGATCTCCCCGAAGACTGCCGCGACCATGCGGGCCATGATGGAAGGTGTTGTTCGGGAGGGAACCGGCCGTCGCGCCGGAACCCCCGGCTACCGGGTGGCGGGCAAGACCGGCACCGCGCAAAAGGTGGACCCCGATACCGGCGCCTACTCGAAAACGGCTTATGTACCAAGTTTCGTCGGCTTTGCGCCCGTCAATCAGCCGTCCATCACGGTTGTCATTGTTCTCGACTCGCCGATCGGCGACTACTACGGCGGCCTGGTCGCGGCTCCGGTCTTCCCGCGCGTCGCAACACAGGTTCTACGCTTTCGGGACGTCCCGCCCGAGCTCCCTGTTCCAGGGCCGCCGCCGCCGGAACCGCTGTCCCCGCCGGTGGAGATGGCGGACATGGTTCCGGCTGATCCCGCCCCGCCGGTCGAGGAATTGCAGGCTGGTCAGGTGATCCTTGTGGCCGCGGTGCAACATCCTCGTACGCTGCCTCGGCAGAAGCATTCGCCCGGACCCGACTCTCCGCCGAGCAGCGGACGAGCGGCGACCTCGGGCGACGGTGTTTCCGTAAGAGTCACCGATCGAAGCTTGCCCGATTTTCACGGGCAAGCCGTTCGCCAAGTTGTCAGTCGCACCACCGCTCTCGGATTGCAGCTCGAGTGGAGCGGCCATGGCCGGGCGAGGCGCCAGTGGCCTCCGGCGGGCGCTCCGGTTGCTCGCGGCCAGAAAGTCATTGTGGAGTTCGTCAGCACCTTGGCGGGAGACGTCCGCGAGCGATGACCCTTGGGGAGATGTTGGGCGAAGGAGTGGCGGTTACGCCTGTGCTGAAGAAGGAGATTTCAGGCCTGGAATACGATTCCCGCAAGGTGGAGAAGGGCAACGCCTTCTTTGCTTTCCCTGGTGAGAAGGCGGACGGCCACGATTTCGTTCCCCAAGCGCTCGATGCGGGCGCGTCCTCGGTTGTGAGCGAGCGGCAGCCGCCTCGGCAGTGGCGGGACTTGTGGGTCCAGGTGCTGCACGGCCGAGAAGCTTTGGCCCGCTCGGCTTTGCACTTTTACGACCGCCCGGATCGCCGAGTGAAGTTGACCGGCGTGACGGGTACGAACGGTAAGACGACCACGGCTCATCTAGTGGATGGCATCTTCGAGGCGGCCGGCGTCACGGCGGCGCGGTTGGGAACCATCGAACACAAGGTGGGCTGGCGCCGCTGGAAGGCGATCAATACGACCCCGGAATCGCTGGATCTGGTGAGATTTCTGGTCGAGCTCGAGCAACAAAGCGGGACCCATGCCACCTTGGAAGTTTCCTCGCACGCCCTGGAGCTGAAGCGGATCCATGGGATGGACTTTCATACGGTCGTCTTTACGAATCTGTCGCGCGATCACCTCGATTTCCACGGCACGATGGAAGCCTATGGCCGGGCGAAACAGCGGCTCTTCGAGGGCGCCGGGGGGGCGCTGCCGCGGTTCGGAGTCATCAATCAAGATGATCCGCTAGGGAGGGACCTCCTTAAGCGAGCCGGATTCGAGACGCTCAGTTTCGGCTTGACGAGGGCAGCGGCGGTTTCCGCCGATCGAGTGGAAGCCCTTCCCGGGGGGCTGAGCTTTCTGGCCAGAACGCCCTCGGGGAACTTCGAGGTTGCTTCCCGGCTTCGGGGCCCGTTCAATGTTCACAATATCTTGGGCGCGATCGCGGTCGGCCTGACCTATCAGTTTGATGTCGAGGTCATTCGGAGGGGCATTGCGGCCTGCCCGACCGTGCCCGGGCGGTTTGAACCCGTGGACGCGGGCCAGCCGTTTTCCGTCGTCGTCGACTACGCTCACACCGACGACGCGCTGCGCAATCTGCTCGAGGCGGCCCACCGGCTCCTGGAGCGCCAGAGGGAGCCGGGACGGATCGTGACTGTGTTCGGCTGCGGCGGCGACCGCGATCGCACGAAGCGGCCGGCCATGGGAGAAATTGCCGCTCGCCTGAGCGACCGGGTAATTGTTACATCCGACAATCCCCGCGGCGAAGACCCGCGGAACATCATCAACGACATTTTGGCCGGCATGAAGCGTGTCGATGCTTCTTTTCAAGTAGAGCCGGATCGGGCTAAAGCCATTCGCCAAGCGCTGCTGGAGGCTCGGGAGGGCGACATTGTCCTGTTGGCCGGGAAGGGTCACGAGACTTACCAGTTGATCGCGGCCAAGGCCGTGCCGTTTGACGACCGAGAAGTGGCCCGCCGGGTGCTAACAGAACTTGGGTACGGCCTGAATGACGGATCTTCCCGAAGGCGGCCGATGGATGAGTGAAAGGATTTGTGAGGCTCAAGCTGTCTGAGGTAGCGAGCATGCTGGCGGCGCCCGCGGCTGTTGATCGGCCGGTGACAGGGTACTCGATCGACTCGCGCTCCCTGCAGCCGGGAGATCTGTTTTTCGCTGTTCGCGGTCCGCGGCACGATGGCCACGGCTACATCGAGGCGGCCCTCGACAAAGGAGCGGCCGCGGCGGTTGCCGAGGAACGTTGGGCGGACGAGCATCGCCATGTACGTCCGGTTCTCGCCGTCGATGACCCCCCGCGGAGTTTGCGCCGGCTGGCTCACCGTTGCCGGGAGCGCTGGGACGGGCAGGTGGTCGGCGTGACAGGCAGCAATGGCAAGACGACGACAAAAGATCTAGTCGCCGCGGCTCTTCGGACGCGCTATCGAGTGTCGAAGAGCGAGGGCAATCTCAACAATGACTTGGGCTTGCCGCTGTCGCTGCTGAGGGCCGACGACGCCTCGGAGATCGTCGTTCTGGAGATGGGCATGAACCATCGGGGCGAAATTCAGCGCCTGGCGGAAATCGCCCGCCCCACGGTCGCCGTGGTGACCAATGTCAACCCTGCTCATTTGGAGAATTTCACTTCCGTCGACGAGATTGCCCTGGCCAAGCGAGAGCTTGTTGAGAGCCTCCCCGAAGAAGGAACAGCCGTTCTCAACGCCGATGACCAGCGGGTTCGGGAGTTCGCGAAGGTTCACCGGGGCCGCACCGTAACCTTTGGCCTGGACGCCGAAGCGGACTTCCGAGCGGAACCGGCCGAGAGCGGGAGCGCCCCGGGAGTAAGCTTCCGTTTGCGTGGCAACGCTGGCGGCCGCGAAGGCCCGCCGCTACTCTTCAGTAGCCCGTTGCTGGGCCGGCACAATGTCATGAATTTACTCGCCGCGATTGCCGTGGCCTCTGTGTTCGGCATCAACGCCGAAGAGCTGCCCGAGACTTTGGCGAAGCAACCCCCGGCAAGCATGCGCGGGGAAGTTGAGCGGCTGGGCGGCGTCCTGGTGTTGAACGACTGCTACAACTCGAACCCTCAGGCCGTGCTGGCCATGCTGGATGTGTTGCGGCGGACCGAAGCCGGGCGAAGAGTAGCCGTACTGGGCGAGATGAAGGAGTTGGGCGAGCGGGCGCCCCATCTCCACCGCCAGGTCGGCCGGGCTCTGGCGGAGGCCAAGGTGGACGCCGTTGTTGGGGTTGAGGGCGGCGCTCGCGCGATTACCGACGAAGCTGTGAGATGCGGGTTCCCCAGCCGGGCCGCTCATTTTTTCGAAGACACAGAAGAGGCGGGCGAGTTCTTGGCGACGTTTCTAAAGCCGGGGGACGTTGCGTTGTTCAAGGCTTCCCGCGGCGTCGGGCTCGAGAGAGCGCTCGAAAGGGTTAGAAAGCAGTTCGTTTCTTCCTGAGTTGATGAAAAGAACAATGCGGCAAAGTTGAATTCGATGCTCTATCACCTCTTCTACGAACAGCTCTTTCAGTACTTCAGCCCCTTTCGCGTCTTCGGCTACATCACTTTTCGCACAGCATTCGCCAGCATGACCGCGCTCGGACTGGGCCTGATTCTCGGCCCCTGGCTTATTGGCAAGCTTCGCGACTTTCAAATCGGCCAGTTCATTCGCGAGGACGGGCCCGAGTCGCACCATGACAAAGCGGGAACGCCCACCATGGGCGGCCTGCTGATCACGGTCTCCATTGTTCTGCCGACCCTGCTTTGGGCCAACTTGACGAACGTGTACGTTTGGATCGCCCTGTTCGGCTTGGTCGGATTCGGAGGCATAGGTTTTCTGGACGATTACACCAAGATCCGGCGCGGTCAGAACCTGGGTCTCACCGTGACCCAGAAGATTCTGCTGCAGGTGCTGGTGACTCTAGCGATCGGTTCAAGCCTGATATGGCTTTTCTCGCGTGGAGATTACGATGCCCGTCTGGTGCTGCCGTTCGCCAAGAATCTCCGCCCCAATCTGGTGATCGAACCGCTGCTCGACAATCCCTACACTTTCCCGTTCGCCTTTGTCCTGTTTTTCGTTTTTCTCTTCCTGGTGCTGGTGGGCTGCTCGAATGCCGTAAACCTGACCGACGGTCTTGACGGCTTGGCCATCGGGTTGACGGTGATTTGCGCGGGCGCATTGACGGTGCTCGCCTATATCGCCGGCCACCGAGAGTTTGCCCAATATCTGGACGTCGCCCGTGTTCCGGCGGCTTCGGAGTTGACGATTTTTTGCGGCTCGATGGTCGGCGCCAGCCTAGCCTTCCTTTGGTACAACGCCCACCCGGCCGAGGTCTTCATGGGAGATGTCGGGTCATTGGGAATAGGCGGCGCGTTGGCCATGGTCGCGATTCTCATCAAGCAGGAGATCCTGCTGATATTCGTTGCCGGTGTGTTCGTGTTGGAGGCCCTTTCGGTGATTCTGCAAGTCGCCAGTTACAAGCTGCGCGGCAAGCGGATTTTCAAGATGGCCCCCTTGCACCATCACTTCGAGGCGCTCGGGTGGCCGGAATCGAAGATCATTGCCCGGTTTTGGATCGGCGGCTTGGTTTGGGCCCTGTTTGCCCTCAGTACGCTGAAGCTGCGATGAATCTTGAAAACCAGCGCGTGCTCGTGGTTGGGCTCGGGGAGTCCGGCAAGGCGGCCGCCCGGTTTCTGGTGTCGCGCGGGGCCCTGGTCGCGGCAACGGACAGCCTGCCGGAGCACAAGCTGGCGTCCACGGCCCGGGAGCTGCGGGATCTCGGGGTCCAACTTGATTTGGGAGGCCACGCCGAGTCGCTTTTCATCGAGCAGGATTTGATCATCCCATCGCCGGGCGTCCCCTGGGACCTGCCGGCGCTCAGCCGCGCGCGCGAGCGGGGAGTACCGGTGGCCGGCGAGCTGGAGGTCGCGGCATCGTTTCTGCGCGGCCCGGTCATTGGGGTCACCGGCACGAACGGGAAAACGACCACGACCGCTTTGATCGGACACATGATGCTGGCTGCCGGATGGAAAGCCCAAACGGGGGGCAATATCGGGACCCCCGTGCTGGCCATGGTCGACAGCTCCTCCGATGACGGTTGGAATGTGTTGGAACTCTCCAGTTTTCAGCTCGAAGCAATGCGGAGCTTCCGTTCCCGTATTGCCGTCGTCCTCAACATTACGCCCGACCATCTCGATCGCCACCACAGTTTCGAGGCCTACGCCGCGGCCAAGGCGCGCATCCTGAGGCCGCAAACGCAGGACGACCACGTCGTTCTCAATGCGGACGACGAAAGCTGCCGACGGTTCGCGGAATCGGCCGCAAGCCGGATCTGCTGGTTCAGCCGCACGCAGCCTGTTTCACCCGGTGCCTGGGTGGAGGGGAGCTGGATCGTTTTCGGCGGCCGCCGAGTCGTCGAAACCGAACTGCCGATTCGGGGTCCGCATAATCTCGAGAATACTCTGGCAGCGGTGGCTGCTTGCTCGCTGGCGGGCGTGGCGACCGAGGATATCGCGGCGGGGGCGGTCAGCTTTCGTCCCGTCGAGCACCGTCTCGAGTTTGTCCGCACCGTTGACGGGGTGGACTATTACAACGATTCGAAGGCAACCAACGTGGAGGCGGCGGTCAAGGCTATTCAGGCCTTCGAAGGCGGGTTGTGGGTCATCTTGGGAGGAAGCGACAAGGGCGGCGATTATCGCCGTTTGAAGGATCATCTCGCGCCCAGGGCGCACGGGGTATTGCTCATAGGCTCAACAGCGGAGAAGATTCAGCGTCAACTGGACGGCTGCGTCCCCAGCCACCGGCTGGGAACGATCGAGGCGGCGCTTGAATTTGCCAAGGAACACGCTGAGCCGGGTCAGACGGTGCTGTTGGCGCCCGCCTGCGCCAGCTTCGATCAGTTCGAAAACTACCGGCACCGCGGCCGTTTGTTTAAACAGCTAGTACGTTCGTGGAAGGAAAGCGAGCATGCCGAGACCACTTAAATGCGACCGCGTTCTCTGCGCGACGATTCTGGCCCTTGTGTTCGTGGGCCTGATTATGGTGTTTAGCGCGACCACCGGAAGGGCGGACGGGACGCTCAAATTCGGCGTCAAGCAGGTGGTGGCGGCATTGGTCGGGATCGGGGCCATGCACGTGCTGATGTTCGCCGACTACCGCCGTTTTCGAAAACCGAAGATGATCATTTTGGCTCTCGGGGGCGTGGTCGCGCTGCTGGGCATGGTCTTGCTTGGAAGTGAGACCGCGGGGACGCTGCGATTCATCCAGCTGTGGATTTTTTCCATCCAGCCTTCGGAGCTGGCGAAATTGGCGCTGGTGCTCTTCCTGGCTTTCTTTTTGGAAAAGCGGGCCGATCGGCTGCATGAATGGCGCACGTTGGCGGCCGCCGCTTTCATGCTGACTTGTCTGTGCGCGCTTATTTTCGCGGGCCGTGACTTGGGAACGCCCATTTCCCTGCTTGTGATCGCCGCCGTGGTGCTCTGGACGGCGGGATTGAAGTTCCGCTACTTCATTGCGGCCGGCGTGCTGGCGGCAATCTTGGTCACGGTGGCTATTCGCGTTGAACCGTTTCGGAAAAACCGATGGTCCGCGTTCATGGATCCTGGTCTCGACCCCCAGGGGATCGGCTACCAGATTCGCCAATCCCAAATTGCGGTTGGCAGCGGCGGCCTTTTCGGGCAAGGCCTGATGAACGGAAAGCAGAAGATGAAGTTTCTGCCGGCGGCGCACACTGATTTTATTTTCGCGGTGATCTGTGAAGAATTCGGGCTTCTCGGGGGGGCGCTGATCGTCGTTGGGTTTGGCGTCCTACTGTGGCGGGGGGTGTGGGTCGCTCTCAGAGCTCCTGATCGTTTTGGGTTCTATCTGGCGACGGGGATAACGGCCATGATTGTCTGTCAGGCGATGATGAATCTGGGTGTTGTGCTGGCGTTGTTGCCGACGAAGGGCATGCCGCTGCCTTTCATCAGTTATGGCGGCACATCGATGGTTACTTGCTTGACAGCTTCGGGAATCTTGCTGAATGTCAGCCAGCGCGCTAGCTAGTGGACTGTCCCGGAGACGAGTTCACTATGGATTCGCAAGTGTCGGGATCGAGAGCCCGGCTCGATGTCGCCAGGAATGGCGACACGGCACGCAAGAATGCGTGCGCCACGTCGGCGGAGTGATTGGAAAGTCTTGTCTGGGACAGCTTCCCGGACCGGCCCCGGCGGTTCCGCGGGCGCTGCCGGGGCCGACGGCGAACGGCGCCGGCGGGCAGCCCACTATGAAGCGTGGAGCAACTTATCTGATCGCCGCGGGCGGCACGGGCGGGCACGTCTTCCCGGGGATCGAAGTGGCCCGCGAGTTGCGCCGCCGCGGCCATCAGGCAGTCTTTGTGGGTACCCGCCGGGGTCTGGAGAGCCGCGTGGCGCCGGAGTCGGGATTCCCGATCGAGTTTGTGCGGACGGACGCCCTCAAAGGAGTTTCGCTGGGACGGAGATTGCGAACGATCCTGCGCATACCCGGCACTCTGGTCGAGGCGGCCTCAATTGTTGACCGGCACGGGCCCGCCGCGGTGCTGAGCTTGGGAGGGTATGCGGCCGGGCCGCTGGCGCTGATGGCGCTCATGTGTGATGTCCCGCTCATCGTCCTCGAGCCGAACGCTCGGCCGGGCCTATCCAATCGCCTGGTGGGGCCGTTCGCCGCCTGGTCGCTGTTGGGATTGCCGGGTGGGGAAAGTTACTTTGCGCGGAAGCGGTGTGAGTTTAGCGGCATCCCCATCCGCGAGGAGTTTTTCCGACTGCCGCCGAAAGCGCGTCGCCCGCCCATGACGCTTCTGATTACCGGGGGCAGCCAAGGAAGCCGAAGCCTGAATCGCGCGCTGATCGAGGCGCTACCGCTGTGGGCTCGGCAGCGGCGGCTGGGCGGGATGCGCTTTCTCCATCAGACCGGTTTGAGCGAATATGAAAAGGTCCGCGCCGCTTACGAATCGCAAGGAGCGAACACGCGAGTGGAAGCCTTTTTTGACGACATGCCCGCCGCCTTCGGGCAAGCGGATCTGCTGGTTTGCCGTGCGGGAGCCTCAACCGTCGCCGAAGTCGGCGCGGCCGGAAAGGCTTCCATCCTGGTTCCGTACCCGTTCGCCGCCGACCAGCACCAGCTTCTCAATGCGCGGGCCGCGGAGCGGGCCGGCGCCGCGCGAGTGGTTCTAGACCGAGAGCTCACGGGCGCCCGCCTGGTCGAAGAGGTCGACCGCCTAGCGGATGATCCCGACCAGCTACGCCGGCTCGAGCGGGCCGCGCGCCGGCTGGCGATGCCCGGCGCGGCGCGGAAAATCGCGGACCGGCTTGAGGCTCCGAGAGGAGATCGGCGTAGAGACTGAATGCTTTTTAAGGAACCCATCGTTAAACACCGCCGCATCCACTTCGTGGGGATCGGCGGCATCGGCATGAGCGGCATTGCCGAGATCCTGTTGAACCTCGGTTATGCAATCAGCGGTTCCGACCTCAAGAAATCTTCTTTGACGGATCACTTGGCCGCCATGGGGGCGCGAATCTTCGAAGGTCATGCGGCTGAAAACGTGAAGGGCGCCGACGTCGTGGTTGTCAGCTCAGCCATCCCGCGCGGTAATCCCGAGTTGGCGGCCGCGGGTGAACGCCAAATTCCCGTGATTTCACGCGGGGAGCTGTTGGCCGAGCTGATGCGGCTGAAATACGGAATCGCCATCGCCGGCAGCCACGGCAAGACCACGACGGCATCCATGGCAGCCGCTGTCCTGCACGCGGCCGAGAAAGACCCGACCGTTGTCGTGGGAGGCCGCGTGGCTTCGATGGGATCAAACGCCCGCCTCGGCAACAGCGACTTCCTGCTGGTCGAAGCCGACGAAAGCGATGGGTCGTTCCTTCAGCTGACGCCGATCGTGGCACTGGTGACTTCGATCGACCGCGAGCACCTCGACCACTACAGCTCGTTTGAAGCCGTGCAGGATGCTTTCGTCGAATTCGCCAACAAGGTTCCCTTCTATGGGTCGGCGATTGTGGCCATTGACGATCCCGGCGCTCGACGGATACTGCCTCGCATTCGCCGCCGGGTAAGGACCTACGGACTTGCCGCGGACGCTGACTTGATCGCCTCCCGAGTGGAATGCGGCCACATGCGGAGCCGTTTCGAGCTGTCCTATCGGGGGCGAGAGCTGGGCAAGTTTAGTGTCCGAGGCGTCGGGGAGCACAACGTCCTTAACGCGACAGGCGCGGCGCTGGTGGGCCTGGAGTTGGAAATCTCGACGGATCGCATTCGCCGCGGGCTGGAATCTTTCAGCGGAGTCGAACGCCGCTTCCAGGTTCGGGGTGAACGCGGCGGCGTCACCGTCATCGACGACTACGGGCACCATCCCACCGAGATCGCCGCCACGTTGTCGGCGGCGCGCCACTGTGATTTCAAGCGCGTTCACGTGGTTTTTCAGCCTCACCGCTACAGCCGCACCCAACTGCTTGCCGAGGATTTCGGCGCCTGCTTTGGGGATTGCGATAGCCTGCACGTCGTGGATATCTATCCGGCTGGGGAGCCGCCCATTCCCGGCGTAAGCGCGGAGAAACTCGTCGAGGGAATCCGGGCCTCGGGCCACCCCGCCGCCGAGTATGTTCCCTCTCTGGAAGAGGCCGCCGAAAAGGCGGTCGCGGGCGCCCGGAGCGGCGACGCTGTTATCACCCTTGGGGCGGGCAGTATTTCACAGGTCGCCGAGAAAATTGTGAGTCGGCTGGAATCCCGCGCGACGGGAGTCATCGCGACGCGTTGAGCGCGCCGCTGGTCGAAAACATGGCCCGAAGAGGAAAGACAACCGAACGAGACAAGGACGGCGCCCGGGGGCCTTACCTTCGCCGCAGATCGCCGGTACGCGTCCGAAGGGATCTGCTCGGCGTCCGGCGGCCCTGGACACGGGGTTTCCTGCTCTCGCTCGGGGCGATCGTCTTGGGTCTTTTGGCGGCCTACGCGACGGACTCCTATCTGCGTTTCGGCGCCGCTTTCGTCTTGGCGGAGGATGGCGCGGGGCTGCGTGTAACGGGGTTGCGCTCTCTCCCCGAGCGCGGCGTCGAGGAGGTCTTTCAGGCCGACCTGGGAGGCAGTGTTCTCGACGTCCCGTTGGAAGAACGCACACGGCAGATCGAGGATCTCGGCTGGGTGGAGCAAGCGGCCACTCTTAGGGTGTGGCCCGATCGGATCTGGGTGCGCATCCGGGAACGAAAGCCGGTTGCCTTTGTTCGCTCCCAGGAGGCTTCCGGCCGCCGCGCTCAACCCCGGCTGATTGATCGCTACGGCGTATTTCTCGATCCGCCCGCGGGCGCCGAGTTCTCGCTTCCCGTGGTCACGGGAATCAGCGAATACATGTCGTTGCCGAACCGCCTACGGCGCATCGTCCTATTCGAGTCTTTGGTGGCTGATCTCGACAGCAAGGAGCCGCGATACAGCTCGTTTGTTTCCGAGGTGGACGTGAGCGATCCCCAAAACGCGCGGGTGACGACGATTCATGAGGGAGATGTCATTGAGCTGCAGATGGGACGGCGGCTCTTCAGGCATCGCTGGGAAGTTTTTCTCAGATACATCGAAACCTGGAAGAAACAATACGGCCGCGTGAATTCCGTCGACTTGCGCTACCAAGGACAGGTAGCCGTTCGATAGCGCCATGCCCAAAAGACACGACTACCTGGTGGGTCTCGACTTGGGCACCCACTGCACACGCTGTTTCGTGGCGCTGGAAGAGCAGACCCGGCTGCGTTTTATCAGCCACGGCGCCGCTCCTTCGGCCGGCTGGAATCGCGGGGTGATCGCCGACCAGGACCCGGTGCTGTCGTCGGTGGAAGAGGCGCTCCAAACGGCGGAAGAGAACGGCGGCATGCTGATCGAAGCCGCCGTGGTCGGGATCGGCGGGCCGCATATCGCCAGCAATGTCAGCCACACTTATCTGAACCTGCCCGCCGACGAAAGCGAGATCCGGCAGGATCATGTCGACGTGATTGTGAAGGACGCGGGTCACGCAGCGGTGAGGGACGATCGCACGGTCGTTCAACTGATACCGCTCGAGTTCGCCGTCGATCGCCAGCCGGGGCTCAGGAATCCGTTGGGGATGCCCGGGCGAAGGCTCGACGCGCACGTGCAGGTAATCTCGGCCCTTGCCCAGGCTCACAACAACATCCGAGCCGTGGTCAACCGGGCCGGCCTGGTCGTCCAGGAAACGGTCTTCGAGCCTTTCGCTTCCGCCTATGCGGTATTGGAGGAACAGGAGCGGGAGATGGGGGTGGCGGTCGTCGATATGGGCGCGGGTTCTCTCGACGTGGCCGCCTATGTCGAGAACCAGCTTCGCGTGGCTAGCTCGATCCCGATCGGGGGCGAACACTTTGTCAATGACGTGGCGAGCATCCTGCTGACTTCTTCCACCGAAGCGCGACGGCTGATCGAGCAGTACGGCTGCGCGTTGGCGGACCAAACGCCCGAGAACGTGATGATCGAAGTCCCCGCCGTCTCCGACGGCTCTTCCCGATCGAAGCCGCGAAGACTGCTCAACGAAGTGCTTCAGGCTCGGGCCGAGGAGGCGTTTGGATTGGTTCGACAGCATCTGCGTCGAGCAGGCGTGGAAAGCCGGCTCATTGCCGGGGTTGTTTTGACCGGCGCTCTGGCCTGCATGGCCGGGTCTTGCGATGTCGCCGAAGAGGTGCTCGACGCCACGACTCGGATCGGACTCCCGCCTCGCCTGGAGTACATGCCCGAGGAGCTGGACGATCCTAGCTGGGCGACGGCGATTGGACTGGCTCTCTACGCGCAGCGGCTTCGGCTGCACCGCCAGAGACGGCGGGACCGTGTGACCGAGTGGCTGAAAACTATCCTTGAGTAATGGTCGAACGGCGGTGGTCTTGATAGTCCCGACGCGAGATGACGATTCACGTAAAATGGGGGGATTCGGGAGTAGCCGAAGCTTGCCCGCCCAGGATCAAGGCTTGCGTTTGTGCCCGTCTCGCAACGCTGGTTTGTCGACCTGTTGGACCGACAGCTTTGGCCAGGAGATAGCCTATGGGAAACGATGGCGTAAAGTTCACTTTTGACGACGACACGCGCACCAATGCGCGCATCAAAGTCATCGGCGTGGGCGGCGCCGGATGTAACGCCGTCAATCGCATGATCGAAGCCGGCGTGGAGGGGGTGACTTTCGCCGCCATCAACACCGACGAGCAGGCGCTGCGCGTCTCGCAGGCGCAGGTCAAGCTACAGATCGGATCGCGGCTCACCAATGGCCGCGGCGCCGGTTCCGATCCCGACATCGGCCGCGAGGCCGCTCTCGAAGACACCGAGCGGCTGATCGAACTGCTCGGAGAGTCCGACATGGTTTTCGTGACGGCCGGCCTGGGCGGGGGGACCGGGACCGGGGCCGCTCCGATCGCCGCCTCGCTAGCCAACGAACTCGGCGCACTGACGGTGGCCGTGGTTACGAAGCCGTTTTCTTTCGAGGGCGGCAAGCGCATGGCTATCGCCGACAAAGGGTTGGCCGAGTTGGCCGAGACCGTGGATACCGTCGTCACGATTCCCAACGAGCGTTTGATCGAGGTTGTCGAGCGCGGCACGAGCTTTTTTGAATCCTTCCGCATCGCGGACGATATTCTGCGCCAGGCGGTTCAGGGTATCAGCGACATTATCACCATCCCGGGGATTATCAATCGAGACTTCGCGGACATCCGTACAATTATGCATGGCATGGGTTACGCTGTCATGGGAACGGCGGTCTCGGGCGGCAACGCCGCCGCGGTCGAAGCCGCGCGCAAGGCCGTTTCCAGCCCGTTGCTGCAAGACACCAGCATTGAAGGTGCGCGAGGCATCCTCATCAACATCACCGGCTCTTCCAAAATCTCGCTGCACGAGGTTCACGAAGCGTCTACGATTATTCAACGCGCCGCCGATCCGGAAGCCAATATTATTTTTGGAGCCGTCCTCAATGATTCGATGGGCGACGAGGTGAAAATCACGGTGATCGCCACCGGCTTCCGCAGCGAGAGCCTGGGAATCAGCAAGAAGATGTCGGATGCCGCCGCGGCGTCGGCGGCGGAGTTGCGGCCGACGCTAAAAGAGGCCGCGGCCAACGTGCAGCGTGAAGCGCCCGACGCGGATCAGGAGGCGGAAGGGGCCGCAAGCGGCATCGCCGCCGAGCTGGACGAAGCGGAGCCGGATCCCTCCGACGTCCTCCCCCAGCCTGCCGACCCAAACGATCTGGAGGTTCCCGCTATCTTGCGCCGGCGTAGCGAACAGCCGCGGTAGCCGAACCCCAAAAGAAAGGAATGGCTTCGAAAGCGGTGACCTAGCGCGGCGTCTTTGCTCTCTCCGCTAGCATGCTCGTGCACTTGTCGGACAGGCTTTGCCGCGGAATGGGTTCATCCCATTGGCCAAGAAAAAAGCCCGCGAAACCTTGCCTCTGCCAACAAGCTCCTTTAAGATGATATTGTTTCAAGGCTGAAGATCGCGACGCCAAGCGGCTCGCCTCCCAAGCGGCTTGCCAAGCTCCCTCGCCCAGATGAGATCCATGATTCCTAGCGTGAAGAAGAAGTTTTCCCTGATTTTGACTGCGGTTGTTCTGTCGGCCATGGGGTCTTGCGACATAGGAGAGCCCGCCAAGGAGCTCTTTCCCGTACTGGCCGGACCTTTCGTTTATGACTCGCTGGCCATGTCGCCGATCCTTGCCACCTCCGTCGGCTACCACGTGCACGTCGAGGGGGCCGACGAGGAAGGTAAGGGCGGCACGGAAATCAAGCTCGACGGGCTTTTGGACGACTATTCCCCGGCCGCTATCGCCAAGCGCGTTAACTTCTACAAGCAATTCCGCAAGAATCTCCGGCAGAAGGTGAAGCGCGACGAGCTCGCCGGTGATGAGTGGGTCGATTACGCCGTCATCGAGAACCACATCGACAACGAGTTGCTCGAGCTGGAAAAAATCCGCAGCTACGAGCACAACCCCACCCTCTACGTCGAACTTCTTGGCATGGCTCTTTACCGGCCCTTGGTGCACGAGTACGCGTCCAAGGAGGAGCGTTACCGGCACATCCTGGCTCGGCTTGAAAAGACCCCGGCGTTCCTCGATCAAGCCAAGGAAAACCTGCGCTCTTCGCCGGAGGTTTGGACGACCGTCGCCCGGGAAGAGAACCAGGGCAACATCAACCTGGTGGAGAAGGTCATCCCCGTCAGTCTTCCCGTTTCGTTGCGGGCCGACTACAGCGCCGTCTCGAAAAAGGCGCTCTCGGCGCTGCGGGATTTCGATCGCTTCCTGGCGGAAGAGCTGGCGCTCCGCAACAGCTATGACTGGCGGCTGCCCCCGGATCTTTACGCCGAGAAGTTCAAGGTCCGGCTGGCGACAACCAAATCGCCGGAAACCGTACTCGCCGAAGCGGAGCAGACATTCAAGAGCGTGCGCAGCGATATTATCGACGTAGCAAGGGGTATACACAAGGAAATCTACGGCAACCAGCGTCCACCGACGGAGCGGGCTTTGATGGCGGACGTACTCGACGTTGTGCAAGACGAGAACCGGCTCAGACGCGGCGACCAGATGATCGGCCAAATCAAGAAAGACCTGGCCGAGCTCAGGACGTTCATCAATGAGGCGAGCGTGTCCCCTCTGCCGTCCGGGGAAAACCTGCAGATTGTTGAAACCCCCGAATTCATGAGGGGCGTGTATTCGGTGGCCGGCCTCATGGGGGCGCCGGCGCTGCATCCCCAACTGGGGGTCTTCTATTGGGTGACGCCGATTCCCTCCGACTGGTCCCGCTCCCGAGTCAATTCCAAGCTTCGCGAATACAACCTGTTCGCTTTGAAGCTGCTCAGTGTCCATGAGGCGATGCCCGGCCACTACACGCAGTTGGAGTGGGCCAACCGGATCGAACCCGAGTCGAGACGCCTCCTCCGAGTGGCCTACGCCAACGATTCCTACGTCGAAGGCTGGGCGACTTACATCACCGAAGCGCTCATCGACAACGGCTATCGGGGCGATAGCAACGAGTTAAAGCTGGTCTGGTACAAGCACCTGCTCCGAGTAATCGCCAACGCGATCCTTGACATTCGTATGCACACCAAAAACATGTCTGACGATGAAGCGCTCGAACTGTTGCGCAGACAGGCGTTTCAGGAGAGCGAGGAAGCTCGCGGCAAGCTGTTGCGCGCCAAGCTCACCTCGGCGCAGCTTCCCCTCTACTACGTCGGCTGGAGGGACTGGCTGCGAGTCCGGGACCATTACCAGGAGGAGACACAAGACTTCCGGCTGGTATCGTTTCACGACAAGGCTCTCTCCCAAGGCCCGGTGCCGCTCCCCGAGTTGGGTTACCTAGTCGCCAATAGGCCGATGCCGAAGTGAACTTGACCTCCGACCCCACCCCTCCGGTGGACGTCGTCGCCCCACAATTAAGCAGAACCGGCGGGGCCGGGCGCCCTGAGCCGGCTCTCTGCGGTATCGATAAAGGCTGATCGGCTGTTTCCGCGAAAAAAATGCTGCGAACAGTCACCCGCGGCTGAAGATGTCATTGGTTCTACCTGCCGTCTAGGACGCCGCGTGTGACTGCCCCCGATTCTTGAAGCTTTACGCCGCCTCGCTCCCATTCATGGGGAGGCGGCCCGGTCCTTCTTTCTGACGCCCCACCAGGTCGCGAAAACAAACCAGATCACCGAGCCGGCCAAAAAAGCGTCCTGGTAGGTCTCCACGTCGATGCGGCTGAAGAAATAGAGAATCGGTGCAACAACACAAGCGGCCATGCCGCCACAAGCTATGATCAACAGCAGGGATCTCAACATCGTTATTTACTCCGGAGTTTTCTCAAAACCGTATAGCCAACCAAGGCTATCAAATAGGCGGCCAGCGGGGCGCCGAAAATGTGGAACGGCGCCCAGTACGCCAGCCAGAACGCCGTCCCCACAGCCAGCGGCCACATGAGCGTCGCAACGGGGTCAAAGGATCGCTGTCCCTGTTCGGCCCGATAGCGCTTGATTCCAAGTTTCGGGAAAAGAAAGTGCTCGGCTACTACAAAAGCGCCCGGCGCGGCCAGTATCGTGCTCCACGTCGCCACGTAGTTCAGCAGACGCATGACGATGATCGGGAAGCAGGACAGTATGACCGTGAACAGACCGGCTATCAGGGTTACTTTCCAGCGCGGCCAGTTCGGCGTGACGCATTGCAAGGCCAGGCCTGATCGGTAGAGCGTTGGGTTGGCGGTGGTCCACCCCGAGATAAGCACCGCCAGCGCCCCGGCCGCCCCCAGCGCCTCATAGGCCATCAAGCCGGCGTCCATTTGCCGTCCGACGGCGGCCACCATGACGCCGGAGCAGATCCAAGCCAGCGTGTGTCCCAAGTACATGCCGAAGGCGGAAAGCAGGCCGTAGCGCCAGTGTCTGGCATAGCGGAACATAGCCATATCGCCCAGCCCGAGGTTGTAGGACGAATTGGACAGCCAGGCGAAGAAAACGATGTGCCAGAACGTATACTTCTCTTGGCCCGGCGTCGGTACGCCCGTCCAGACACGGGTCTCGCAAATCTCCCACAAGTTGCTGAGATCATGGTGAACGCCCAATCGCGAGAACATCGCAATGGCTCCCGCGATGAAGACGACCGAGATCCACGGCGAGCAAAGTTCGGAGAACTGGCTAAGTTTCTCGAATCCCCAAACCGCGAGGACGGTCATAGCCAGGCCGATCGTAAGCGTGATGAGGATCCAACCCACGCTTGTCGGCAGCACGTCGCCGAGATCAGGGCTTTTAACCCCCACGGCAAGAGCTATCGAGGTAGCCGCGACCGACACCATGGCGCTCGAAATGATGCACTGGTACACCGCGATGAGCACGTTGTAGATCGCCGTGAATCCGGGACCGGCAATTCTACGCAAGTACCAATACATGGTCAGCCGCGTTGAAGTAGCAATCGGGGCGCAGACGAAGGTCCACGACATCACCGAGAGCACGTTGCCGAACAGCAGTCCCCAGATCACCGCGGTTGCACTCACGCCATGAAGCACAAAGAACGCGCCGATCACGAATTCCGTCGCGGCGACGTATTCCCCGGCGAACAGGCCGGCGAACCTCCACGGACTCTGGAACTTGTCGGGCGTGACCGGCTCGCGATCGAACTCGTAGAGCCGATCCATTTGGGCGGTGAGATTCGCGAGTTTCACGATGCTGCTCGGCGCGTGGTCCGCGGGTAGGGATCTTCAGGGGATGCTTGCTCGATCGGGCGGCTAGCCCGCATTTCTCACCACCTGACGGTCGAAGCGCGCCATAAGCCCGCCATGACTGCGTTGCGCTTGCTCGCCGTGCTCAACGTAGGGTTCAAGTACGCCCGCATTGTTCAGGAAATGAGTGGCTGAGCGGCGCGCACCTTGTACTGACGGGCCTCTCATGCACACTTCGCCTCGCCACGTGGTGAGAAAAGCGGGCTAGAACGAGCTATGGTAGCGCACTTTATGCTTGTAGCGGCGGTGGCCCGGGTCCCCTTCGCCGAGCGGCTGTAGTGCCTACCATCATCCGGCCCAGGGCCGATTGCCCAGCCATCCAGGCTCCCGATGTGCCCAACGAGAGCCTCTACGCGGGCCGGATGACGGGACAGGGGGTGAAGACTATTGCTCGGTTCAAAGACCAACCCTTCTTCCCGGCCGTCGGCTACCGTCGGCCCCATCTCCCTTTGGTGGCCCCCAAGAAATACTTTGACCGGTATCCGACGGACGACATCACGCTGCCCGAGCACAGGCAGCCTGCGATCGACGTGCCGCTCTGGGCCATCTACAACAGCGTGACCTATTGGAACCCCAACCAGGTGTATAGCCCCGACTTCAAAAAATACCCCTCTACCCTCAGAGAGACTCTCCGCTTCGCCGGCTTCGAGCTGCGAAGCTACCAGGGAATCCCGGTCGAGGGCCCCATCCCTGATCTGCTACAGAAGAAAGTCTGGCAGGCCTACATGGCCAGCGTCAGCTATGTGGACGCTCAGATCGGAAGGCTTCTGCGGGCTTTGGAAGACACCGGCGTCGCGGAACTTTGACCGCCATGAGTGGCGGTCGCCGCCAGTTCCCCAGTTTCCTCGTTGACAATGAAACAATCACGTTGTAGTTTAGGACCAGAATGCTGTCCCTGACGGTCGCCTGCGACCAACCAGGGGGGGGTGCGCGCTGTTATTCGGACAAGGCTACGGGGGACCAGACCCATCGAAAGACCGGCTAATTGACTCAAGTTCCTGTTGATCTAACTGTTCCCGAAAACCCGTAGAATCTGTACTTTAGATTTGGTTCAAAAGCCGCATGAAGGGAGCATTCGAGGTCGGATCTCACCGGCGCCTGTCGAGAGCAGCGGCGGGGGTTTGGCTATGCGTGTTGCTCTCGGTGGGGCTTTGTCGTGTCTCGTTTGCCGGCGAGGATGTGCCGGCGAAGCCCGAAAAGTCCGCTCTGAAGTCGCGAGGCGAGCTTACCGAGGGGCCTCATTCGGAGACGCCTGAATCCCACCGGGATGACACAAATACCCTGACCGAGGAAGTCAGCCGCCTGCTGCCGGAGCGGCCGCGGATCGAGGTCAAGCGCAACAACTACATTGACGACCACGTTTTCGGCAAGATGGAGCGGGACAAGATCCCCCATGCCGGGCTTGCCGGCGACCAGGAATTCCTGCGCAGGGTTTATCTGGATCTGACTGGCCGCATTCCCTCCAGCGAAGCGGTCCGCGAGTTTCTGGCGGATGAATCACCCGGCAAGCGAGACCAGCTGATTGACTCGCTGATTGCACCGGAGCGATACGCCTTCTCGGAAGAAGACCCCTTCGTCGATCGCTGGACCTATTGGTTCTCGGACCTGTTCGGCAACAGCGGGGGCGACCTGGGCACGCCCGGCCGCAACATTTTCTACGACTACATCCGCATGTCCTTGCGGCTGAACGTGCCCTACAACCGGTTCGTCGAGGAGATGCTCACGGCTTCGGCGCTGACCAATTATTTCTCCGGTCCGGCGAACCTGCTGGCGCGGTTTCATGTCGACGATGCAACCGGAAACCAGGTCGCGCACGAGGATAGCTGCGACGAAATGGCGATTGAGACGAGCCGCATATTCCTTGGATTGAACTTGGAGTGCGTCTCCTGCCACGACGGCGCAGGCCATCTCGAAGAGGTGAATCTTTGGCTGTCGGGTGTCAAGCGCGAACAGGTGTGGCGGCTGGCGGCGTTTTTCGGGGACCTCACCGTGTACCGGCCGCCTCCTCGCCGCCAAGAGTTCACGATGATAGAAAACGGCCCGGGCTACGACGCCGAAGCTTATCCGGCCCCGGCGTCGGTTGGCTACGACGTGAAGGCCGAAAGCGTCGTACGCATGAGCCGCTGGAAGGCGGACGTCAGCCCTACGTTCCTGCTCTCCGGTGAAAAGCCTGCGCAGGGCGAGAACTTGAGGCGTGCGTATGCGCGCATGGTGATCACGAGTCCTCAGTTTTCGAAGACCATCGTGAACCGCATCTGGGCGGAATTGATGGGGGTTGGGATTGTAGATCCACCCCATGATTTCGACTTGGCTCGCCAAGACCCGCAGGATTCCCCTCCCGCGCCGTGGACAGTTCAGCCAAGCCATCCGGAACTGCTGAACGCGTTGGCCAAGGACTTCGAGGACCACGAGTTCGACCTTCGCCGTCTGATGAAATTGATCGCCAAATCCAGTGCCTACCAGTTGTCGGCTTATTTCGACGGCGAGTGGAAGGAGGAATACGCGCGATATTTCGCCCGGCGCTTTGTGCGCCGACTCTCCGCGGAGGAGCTTTTTGACGCCATCTCCATCGCCACCGGCGTGTTTCCCTCCATTTCAATCAACGGGACCAACACAAAGGTCACCTACGTCATGCAGACCCGTTCGCCCGAGGATTTGGGCGGAGATCTGGCGGGAGTGGGACGTTTTCTAGGAAGTTTCGGGCAGAGCAACCGATCACGAGGGGTAAAGTCTCTCAAAACCAATGTCGTGCAGGCTTCGCTTCTGTTGAACAGCAAAATCGTGAAGGAGAAAGTGAAGGCGGAGCCGGGCAGCCGAGTCCACGAGCTGCTGAACCAAGAACCGCAGCTTAGTAACGAAGAGATCGTCGAGGAATTGTTCCTATCGGTCCTTTCCCGGCGCCCCTCCGCGGAAGAGACGAAGCTGGCGGTTAACCAGATCCAACGGTATCGCACGCAGGGTGCCGAAGACGTCCTGTGGGCGCTGCTCAATAAGTTGGACTTTGTTTTCAATTACTGAAGTCTGGGTGGATATCATGCGAGACGAGCTAACCACGGTTCCCACGCTGGAGCGCAGGGAATTCTTGCGGATCGGAGCCACGAGTTTTGTCGGCTTCCATCTGTTGCCGATGCTCAAGCCGCTGCAGGTGAGGGCCGAGCATAGAGTATCCCCGCGCGGTTCAGCTGAGTTTTGTATTTTCCTCTTCTTGGAGGGCGGCCCCCCTCAACTGGACACGTTCGACGTGAAAGAGGGGAAGTGGACGCCTCCGGATTTTGACATCCGTACCATCACGCCGGACATCAAGATGCCCTATGGTCAATTCCCAAAACTATCCGAGCGCATCCATCACCTGGCGCTGGCGCGTTCGGTCGAAGCGTGGGAGAGCGTCCACGAGAGGGGCCAATACTACATTCAGGTTGGAAGAGCGTTCAGCGCCGCGCGGGCGAGCGAGATCCCGTCGGTCGGCTCGCTGGTGGCCTACGAGTTTCAGGAACGCAAGAAAGAAGGCGATTTTCTCCCGCCCTTCGTGGCCCTGAATTTCTCTCCTGGCGGAGCGGGTCTGGCGGGTGCCGGCATGCTGCCGGCGAGTTGCGCGCCGTTGCCGCTGGCGTTGGGCGAAAACGCTGATCTCGCCTTTGTGGTTCCCGAGGCTGAACGGGAACGGTTTTCGAGAAGGTGGGATTTTCTGCAACGCCTGGACGCGGGCATGCGCGGCGGAAAAGCTCCGCTGGGCAAGCCTCCGCTGGACTTCGGCAGTCATTACCTCGGCGCCCACGAGATGTTGAAGCGGCCCGAGGTGGGCAAGATCCTGCAGTTCAGTGAGGAGGACCACGGCCGATACGGCTCGTCGTCTGTCGGCGACGGCTGTATTCTCGCGCGCAACCTCGTCGCGGCGGACGCCGGGACTCACTTCATCAGCGTCGCTCACAAGGGCTGGGACCTTCACGGCAAGATCTACGACAAGACGCAGAAGGTCAATCACTACACCTTGTGCCGGGAATTGGATGATTGCTACTCGAGCCTGCTCGATGACCTATCCACGATGAAGGACAAGAACGGCCGCACCCTGCTGGAGAAGACCCTTATCGTCTGTATGGGCGAGTTCGGGCGTACCCCGGGAGACTTGAACCCGGGCAAAGGGCGCGACCACTACCGGTTTGCCTCGACGTCGGTCTTCAGCGGCGGCGGGGTGAGGGGAGGCCGAGTGATTGGGGCCACCGACGAGAAAGGGGCGAAGGTCACCGCTCCCGGCTGGCACCGCAAGCGCTCCGTTTACACCGAAGATACCGTGGCGACCATCTTTTCGGCTCTTGGCATCGACTGGAGCAAGCGCATCACCAACACTCCTTCGGGGCGCGCTTTTGAATATATCGAGGCCACCTCGGGAACCGAATTCATTAACGTCGACGAAATCAGCGAACTGTTTGTTTGAGTTGAGTGTTCCAGCGGATGCATTCTGAGGAGGGCCAGGCACCTCTTGGCGAGGGCCGGGGCCTCGGGCACTACGGGTATGAAGAAATCCCGATAGAGATCCAGAAAGTGGCATAGGAGGTCGAAAGTGACGAAAAACCTAGGATTGACAATCGCAGTTTTGCTTTTAGCTCTGATTCCCTTACCTCTTGCAGAAGCTGCCACGCAGGTTGTCGATATTGGCGACGCGGGATGTACCGCGGGCGCCTCGCCCTTCTGCACAATTCAGGACGCGATTGACAACGTCACCGCCGGCGATATTATCGACATAAGTGCAGACCCCTACACCGAAATATCTCCATCGACAAAAACTTGAAACTACAGGGAGCTGGAACAGATAGCACAACAGTGCTGTCCGGGGAAAGTCGCGCCATCGGACGGTAAGTCTCGACCGCTCAATGTCTTATGGCCTGTTTTGCCCGGGAACGATTTGAAATCCCGAGGCCGCAAATGGTCGCCTGAACGGAGCATCCGGACGCGGCACAATGAGGGATGAACCTTGGCCGTACGGTTTTCTCCCAACTGATCGAGCACCTACCGAGCAAAGAGTTTCAGAAATGTGTATCGCGCTACCGCGGCGATTCCTATCTGAAAAGTTTCTCCTGCTGGGATCAGTTTCTTGCGATGGCATTCGCCCAGCTGACCTATCGGGCAAACCTCCGCGACATCGAGACGTGCCTGCGTTCGATGCACGGCAAACTCTACCACATGGGATTCCGCGGCAGGGTAGCGCGCTCGACACTGGCCGATGCGAACGAGTCGCGCGACTGGCGGATCTACGCGGACTTCGCGCAGGTCTTGATTGGCATGGCACGGCCGTTATATGCCCACGACCCGATCGGTGTGGACTTGGACCAGACTCTGTACGCTCTCGACTCGACAACAATCGACCTCTGCCTGTCGCTGTTTCCGTGGGCGAGATTCCGCAAGCAAAAGGCCGCCGTGAAGATGCACACGCTGCTGGATCTGCACGGCAATATTCCCACGTTCATCCGCATTACTGGAGGCAAAGTGCACGACATCAACATCCTCGACGAGATCGGCCCGGAGGCCGGCGCGTTCTACGTCATGGATCGGGCCTACGTCGATTTCGAACGCCTCTTCGTGTTCACTCTCTGCTCGTCGTTCTTCGTCGTGCGAACCAAGAAGAACATCTTGCTCCAACGGCGCTACTCGCATCCCGTCGACAAATCCACGGGCTTGCGCTCGGATCAGACCGTCATACTGGCTGCCATCGAATCGGCCCAAGCCTATCCCGACCCGTTGCGGAGGGTCAGTTACTTCGACGCCCGGACGAACAAGCGGCTGAAGTTTCTGACCAACAACTTCGCGCTCCCGGCGCTGACCATCGCCCACATCTACAAGTCGCGTTGGCAGATTGAGTTGTTCTTCAAGTGGATCAAGCAACATCTGCGAATCAACTCGTTTTACGGCACCAGCGAGAACGCCGTCAAGACGCAGATCTGGATCGCTGTCTCGATTTACGTGCTCATCGCCATCGTCCGGAAACGGCTCGGGCTGGAAGCGAGTCTTTACCAGATTCTACAGATTCTCAGCGTTACGCAATTCGAAAAAATGCCCCTTTTACAGGCACTCCAGCCATCCGACTCCCCAAACGAATCCCCCTATGACCCCAACCAATTGATTCTATTCGACTTTTAACCGGACAGCAGTGATTTTTAAGCTAGGATAGATACTGAGCGATCGCTTTTTGACCGTATCCCTCCTTGAGCGTTTCGTTGCCGGTTATAACCCATGATCGCTGTTCGCCGCTTCGGGTTCGTGTATCAGTTTGAAGCGGAGAGATGCCAGGCTTTCCCCGGCATGTAAACTTGTTGGCAGTCAAAAACCATGAACTCGACTTATTGGCAAACCGTCGAAAAGCAGGCTCAAACTGTAAAGAAGTCCCTGCGCGCTGGGCTGGCGGTCGCGTTGCTGCTCGCGCTGACGGCTTGCGGCGGGGATGACCCGGCTGCTTCGAATTTAGGGCCGCCCAACATCGTGATTGTCATGACCGACGATCAGGGCTGGGCCCAACTGGGCGCGCATGGAAACCAGGTCCTGCGCACGCCGAATCTTGATCGCTTGGCGGGGGAAAGTGTGGAGTTCACGCGCTTCTACGTTTCACCCGTGTGTTCGCCGACCAGGGCCAGCTTGATGACGGGCCGCTACAACTACCGGACGGGCGTCGTCGACGTCTCGCTAGGGCGGGCCATGATGCACACCGAGGAAACCACGTTAGCGGAAATACTCCGTGATGGGGGGTACCGCACGGGCATTTTCGGCAAATGGCACCTCGGCGACAGCTACCCCATGAGGCCGCTGGATCAGGGCTTCGAGCAAGCGCTCGTTCACCGCGGCTGGGGCATCGGCTCGCCGGGGGACCCTCCGGGGACGGACTACTTCAACCCGATCCTGCAGCACAACGGCGAAGAAAAGCAGTTCGAGGGATACTGCACCGAGGTTTTCTTCGACGCCGCCCTGCGCTTCATCGAACAGCATCGCGATCAGCCCTTCTTCACCTACCTGGCCACCAACAGCCCACACTCGCCCTACCTCGTGCCCGAGTCCTACAGCGAGCCCTATCGCGCCCAGGGCCTCGGCGATGAGGACGCGCGCATCTACGGGATGATTACGAACATCGACGACAACGTCGGCCGGCTGCTGAGCAAACTCGAAGAGCTCGGTATCTCGGAAAACACCGCCGTCATCTTCCTCACCGACAACGGACCCACGACGCAACATTTTACGGCGGGGCTGCGGGGCCAAAAGGGCACGGTCTACGAAGGTGGGATCCGAGTTCCCTTCTTTGTGCGCTGGCCGGCGAAGTTGCGCCCCGAGAAGGTCGACCGTATCGCCGCCCACATCGATGTCTTGCCGACACTGCTTGAAGCAGCCGGAATAGACCCTCCCGCCGGCCTGAAGCTTGACGGGGCAAGCCTGATGCCGCTGCTGGTTGGCGACGACGGCGACTGGCCCGAGCGAACTCTCTACCTGCAGTGGCAGCGGGGGGACGAGCCTCGGCTCTACGACAACTTCGCCGCGGTCTCGGAGCAGTTCAAACTCGTTCAGCGCCGAACCCTCGGAGGGCAGATCGGGCGCGAGCCGCGCTTCGAACTCTACGACATCTTGGCGGACCCCGGAGAGCAGACCTCCATCGAGGGGCTGCGGCAAGCGACCCTCGGGCAGCTGAAGGCGAACTACGAGCGCTGGTTCCGCGACGTCTCGGCGACTCGAGGCTACGACCCGCCGAGAATCGTAGTGGGGTCCGAGCACGAAAACCCCGTCATCCTCAGCCGGCAGGACTGGAGAGCCCTGGGATCCCAGGGTTGGAGCGACCGCCACCTCGGCTACTGGGAAGTTGAGGTGGCGACCGCCGGCAGCTACGACATACGCTTCCGGTTTTCGACGCAAACCAGGGCCGGACGCGCCGAATTCAGATTAGGCAAGGTCAAGCTGCGGAAGCCCTTCACCCGATCAGCCGAATCCGTCACGTTTCGCGAAGTCGAGCTCCGTGCCGGCCCGGCGCGGCTCGACGCCCGCCTCGTCCGCGGCGGCCGGACCGTGGGCGTAAAGTACATCGACGTGACCCGCTTGGATGAGCCTTCACTGTGAACCTCCGATAGACGAAATCCCCGATGTCGGCCGTCGCGCGCACTCACATTATCGCTTCCTCGCGACCGCCGAAAGGCAGCTTCTTTCCCACCGACCGAGGGGTGTATTGCTAAACCCGTGGGAACGTTGAGCGGCCGCATCGGATCGTGTACAGTGAGGAGAAGTCGCCATCCGAGGAGCCGATCGGCCTCGGCGGCAACAACTTCAGGACGCCGCTTCCACTACCCTGGGGCGAACTCACTCTAAGTCGAAGTATTGCGCAGCGCAGCTATGCAGGAAGCTCGTGACCGAATCATGATTGAGGCCGTGGGCCTCGCCAAGTTTTATGGCAGCTTCGCGGCGATCCGCGACGTGTCGTTTTCCGTCTCTCGCGGACGAGTGGCCGCCTTCCTAGGACCTAACGGGGCGGGTAAGTCGACGACTTTGAAGATCCTGACGGGATACTTGACCCCGAGTGAAGGGACGGCCCGCATCGCCGGCATGGACGTTGCCGGCCAGCGCATTGAAACGGCGGCTCGGGTGGGTTATCTGCCTGAAAACGGTCCGCTCTATCCCGAGATGACGCCGCGAGAGCTACTGCGCTTTTTCGGCGAGGCCAGAGGCTTGACGAACGGCGTGCTCGTGCGGCGAATCGACGCTGTGGTGAACCAGTGCAGCCTCGAGGCGGTCATCGAAAAGAGCATTCACAAGCTTTCCCGCGGCTATCGCCAGCGCGTCGGCATGGCGCAGGTCCTGTTGCACGAGCCTGACATTCTGATTATGGACGAGCCGACAGCCGGACTCGATCCCAATCAAATCCGCGACGTGCGGGAACTGACAAGACAGTTGGGCAAGACTAAAACGATCTTGATCTCGACTCATATCCTGCAGGAAGTCGAAGCCGTCGCCGACCACGTTATCTTGATCAACGAAGGCCGCATCGTTTTTGACGGGACACCGCGGGAAATGGCGGCGGAAACAAGTCTCGAGGATGCCTTCCATCGGCTGACGGGCCGGGGCGGGGGAACGGGTCCCTCCGAAGGCGCCGCACCGGCAGTCGAAGAAAGACCACCCGCAGCGAAACCGGAGACCGCGGAATGAACCACAGCTCGCGAATCCCGAAAGCCATTTTGAAGCGCGAGCTGATGAGCTACTTCAGCAGCCCCACCGGTTACGTCTTTATCACTCTCTTTGTCTTCCTGAGCGCCGTCGCCGCCTTCTGGCAAGAAATTTTCTTCACGAACAATCTAGCGAACCTCGACGCTCTGAATCGTTTCTTCCCCTACCTGCTGGTGTTTCTTATCCCGGCGATCACGATGACGCTTTGGGCCGAGGAAAAGCGCACCGGCACGGACGAGCTTCTGCTGACGCTGCCGGCCACGGATCTCGAAATCGTGCTGGGCAAATACCTGGCGGCGTTGTCGATTTACACCGTGGCGCTGGCGTTCTCGCTCAGCCACGTTCTGGTTTTGTCGTGGCTGGGAAGCCCGGACGCGGGCCTGATGTTTTCAACCTACCTGGGCTACTGGCTGATGGGCGCGGCGTTGCTGGCGCTGGGGATGGTTGCCTCGCTGTTGACCCAGAATTTGACGGTCGCCTTCATCCTAGGCTCTGTGTTTTGCGCCGTGCCGGTCTTCATCGACCACGCGGGTGTAATTTTCAGCGGGCCTCTCAAGCGCCTGATCGAAGGCTTCTCGTTTACCGAGCAATTTAGAGATCTCTCGACCGGAGTCGTTTCGCTTTCGTCGGTCGCATACTTTGTGTCTTTCGCGTTGGCGATGCTGTATTTGAATGTCGCCCTGCTGGGCCGCCGCCATTGGTCAACCGGCAAGGGAGCGCCGCATCTGGGCCGCCACTATTCGATTCGGGGGCTGGCGCTGGTCGTAGCCGTCGCCGCCTTGACGGTGCTGGCCGATCGGCTTGGCTGGCGCATCGACGTCACCGCGGAACGAATCCACTCTCTGTCCCCCGGCACGCGGGAACTGCTGTCCGGCTTAGATTCTCAGCGGCCCGTGTTCGTTCAAGCGTTCCTCAGCCCCGACGTCCCGCGGCGCTATTTGCAAGCGCGCAATAACATCATCACGCTGCTGCGCGAATTCGACGCAGCGGGCGGCGACAGCGTTCTCGTGCGCATTGTCCCGACGGAAAAGTATACCGAGGAAGCGCGCGAGGCGCAGGACAAATTCAATATACGCTCGCGCCCGGTGCCTGCTTGGGAGCAGAGCGTCGGGGCAGCGACGGAAATTTTTTTGGGAGTTGCGTTCAGTTGTGGTCCCGAAGAATTCGTGATCCCTTTCTTCGACCCCGGTCTGCCGGTCGAATATGAGCTGATGCGCTCGATGCGGGTCGTCGCGCGCGCGGAGCGCGAGCGAGTGGGCGTGCTGGAAACCGGGGCCAAGCTTTTTGGCGGTTTCGACTTTGAAGCCAAGCGGCAGTCGCGGGACTGGTCGATCGTCCCCGAACTGCGCAAGCAGTACGAGGTAGTTCGCGTACCACCGGGAAGAGACTATCCCCGCAACTTGGACGTACTCATGGCGGTGTTGCCGAATACCCTACAGCAAGAGGAGTTGGACCGGCTCGCCGCCTACGTCAAGGAGGGCAAGCCCACTCTGCTGCTGGTTGATCCCCTTCCCGCGTTCAACATCGAACTGTCGCCCGAGCAGCTACCGCCCAGCCCGTTTTCGGGAGGGGCGCCGCAGCGCCAGCCGGCCAACGTGAAGCCCCTGATGGAGGCTCTGGGCGTCGATTGGCAAACGGATCGCATCGCCTGGGACAAGTACAACCCGCACCCCCAGTTTCGTAGCTTGCCCGACGAAGTGGTCTTCGTCGGAGCCGGCAGCGGGGCGGAGACCCCCTTTAACCCGGATGAGGCTGTTTCGTCGGGTCTGCAGGAGGTCGTGCTCATCCATCCCGGGGCGCTGAAGGCCGCCGAGGACGGAGGGACCGAGTTCACCGCGCTGCTCGAAACCGGGATTGACTCGGGGCAAACACGTTGGCATCGCCTGGTGCAGCGCTCGCTGTTCGGTATCCAGTTGACCCCCAATCTGCCGCACGAACCGGACGAGGAAAGCTACGTCCTGGCGGCGCGTCTAGAGGGGACCTCGGAGGAGCACGCCATCCATGCCATCGTCATCGCCGATGTCGACATGATGGGCGAGAAGTTCTTCCAACTACGCCGGCAGGGCGTCGAAACCTTGAACTTCGACAACGTCACGTTCCTACTGAACGCCGTTGACCAGTTAGCAGGCGACGATTCGTTCATTGCCCTGCGGAAGCGCCGCCGTAAGCACCGCACCCTACAGGCGGTCGAAGCGGAAACCAAGGTCTATGAGGAACAGCGGCGCGAGGACACCCGGGAGGCCGAGGAGACGGCGGACGAACGCCTAAAAGAAGCCCAGGCGCGCCTCGACGAGGCCGTCGAGCAGCTCCGCAAACGAACTGACTTGGACGAGCAAACCAAGCGCATCATGATTGCCAACCAACAGGTGGCCGAGAACCGTCGCCTGACGGTCGCCCGCGCGAATATTGAGGATGAAAAACAGCGCCAGGTCGAAAATAGCCGGGAGGAAATGGAATCCTCGATCCGGGGAATCCAAAATACGATCAAACTGTTGGCCGTGGCCTTGCCCCCCGTTCCGGCGTTTGCGCTGTTTGTGGTCGTCGCGGTGCGCCGCTTGCGGCGGGAAACGATGGGCGTCTCGCCCGACCGGCTTGTGGAAGAGAAGCGATGAAAGCGAGAGACGCGGGGGGAGGCCTGTGGTCCCGCGGCCTCACGAATCGACTCGAATTTGGACACTGGGTAGTGAACCATGAGTGAACTGCAACGAACCGCGATATTCTGCGCTGTGGCCGCCGTCCTGGTGGCCTCGGCGACCATCGTCGACCCGGGCCAGGTGACGCCGGAGATCTTCGATGATCAGGGCGAAGCTTTTTTCCCCGATTCCACCGACCCGCAAGCTCCCAAGATGATCGAGGTCATCGACTACGACGCGGCCACGGCAACGGCGCGCCCATTGAAGGTCGAGTTCAAGGACGGCCAGTGGTCGATTCCCTCCCACCACAGCTACCCGGCCGACGCGGAAGAGCGGCTGGCGAAAACCGCCGCCGCGCTGATCGAGTTGCGCAAGGACATGATCATATCCGACCGCGTCGAGGACGAAGGCGAATACGGTGTTATCGACCCTTTGGGCGAGAGGGCCTCCTCACTGGCCGGGCGGGGCAAGCGCGTCACCCTGCGGGATGAAAACGGCGATGCGCTAGTCGATTTCGTGGTCGGCAGGAAGACGCCGGGCAAACCCGGTTATCGCTACATGCGCGTGCCATCCCAAAAACGCATCTACGCGGTCAAGACCGACGCCGACGTATCAGCCAAGTTCGAAGACTGGATCGAGACCGACCTGCTTAAGCTCAGCATCGCCGATATCCGCAAGGTCGCCATCAACAGCTATTCCATCAATGAACGGAGGGGAAGGCTGGAAAATGTGGAGAAGGTGACGCTGACCAAGACGAAAGACAAGTGGAGAATGAGCGGTGGCGGCACGCCGAACACCGACAAGATGAGCGACCTGACCGGGGCTCTCGACGATCTGCGCATCGTTGACGTCCAGCCCAAGCCGGCCAATCTCACGCGGGATTTGAAGACCGCCAAGGGGATCACGCTGTCGATGCAGTCGGTGGCCTCGCTTCGCCAGAAAGGGTTTTTCATTGTCCGCACGGGCCAGTTGTTCTCGAACGAAGGCGAGATCCTGGTCGAGACGGCCAACGGTCTTCGATACACGCTGCGCTTTGGGGAAATTGCATCAGGCGGGTCGAGCGCCTTGGCGGGGGAGGCGGGCGGTTCCGAACCCTCACCGCCGGACTCGAAGGCAAATCAACAGCAGGAGCGGCGCTACGTCTTCATCACTGTCGACCACAGCGCGGCGCGGGCCAAAAAGTACGCCGACGGCAAAGAACCCGATGACAAGGGAAAAGATCTTGCCCGCGAACTCCGAAACCGTTTCGCCGATTGGTATTACGTCATCTCGGGCGCCGACTTCAGCAAGCTGAGACCCAGCAGGCGCCAGTTGCGGAGGGAGTGAGGCCCGGGGGGCAACCGAGACCGGCTGATTGAAAGTGGAAACGCCCAAGGTCCTGTTCCTTTGCACCGGCAACTCTTGCCGCAGCCAGATGGCGGAGGGCTTTCTGCGCCGGCGTGCCGGAAATCGCATCGAAGTCGCCAGCGCGGGAACGAATCCCGTTGGTCTTAACCCCGCGGCGGTCGCCGTCATGCTAGAGGTAGGAATCGATATCTCCTCGCAAGCCTCCAAGCATGTCGATTCCCTGGTGGAGGATCCCTTCACCGACGTCATCACCGTGTGCGACAGCGCTCGCGAGTCTTGCCCCGCGTTCCCTTCTGAAACCAACCAGCTCCATTGGAGTTTGGAGGATCCGGCCCAGGCTGAGGGCAGCGAGGAAGAACGATTGGCGGTTTTCCGTCGGGTGCGCGACCGGATCGACGCTCTGGTGGGAGACTACGTTGACCTCTAGCGCGAGTGCATCTTAAACTCCCAGGCGTCGCGAACCGCCGATTCAAGGTCGTGGTTGGCTCGCCAGCCGAGCGCCTGCTGAATCTTCCTGGGATCCGCAACCAGCTCCGGGGGGTCGCCGGCGCGGCGGTCTGAGACGACATCCTTCACCGGCCGTCGGGTGACGGCGCGAACGGTGTCGATGACCTCGCGGACCGAATGGCCGCGGCCCGTGCCGAGGTTATAGCATCCACTCAGTTCGCCGGGCGTTCGCAAGGCCTCGATGTGCGCGTCGGCCAAATCTTCTACGTGGACGTAGTCGCGGATGCAGGTACCGTCGGGCGTTGGATAGTCGGTCCCAAAGATAGCGATGGAATCACTCTCTCCCGCCGCCACGTTCAGTACCAGGGGAACAAGGTGAGTTTCGGGATCGTGACGCTCGCCCCGCCCGTTCGATGCGCCGCAGGCATTGAAATAACGCAGCGCGAAATAGCTCATGCCATGAACTTCTCGGTACCAATGAAGCGCTTTCTCGACGGCTAGTTTCGATTCTCCATAAGGGTTGATGGGGTTGGTCGGCGCCGCTTCGGAGAGAGGGGACGGGTTACGATCGCCGAAAATGGCGCAACTGGAGGAAAACACGAAGCGATCCACGCCGGCCCGCTGCGACTCCTCCAGCAAGCCAAGCGTATTCGCGAGGTTATTGTGGAAGTACAACCCCGGCTCGTGCATCGACTCCCCCACGAGCGCGAAGGCTGCAAAATGAATGACCGCGCGAATCGAGTGATCTTCCAGGACACTGCGCAGCCGATCCCGGTCGGCCAAGTCCGCCTCCACGAAAAGCGCGTCCGCGGGCACGGCGTCCCGATGTCCGCGAGACAGGTTGTCATAAACGCAGACTGTTTCGCCCCGTGCTATCAGCCGCTCGGCGACTATGCCTCCGATGTAGCCGGCGCCTCCTGTTACAAGAATCATGAGGAATTTCCAGGTGTGTCTGTCGGACCCCCAGGGGACCGACATCCACTCCCACCGAGCTACAGGTTAATGTTCAGAACCATAAGAGGTCAAGGCAGCCGGCGTGAAACTAGCTGTGATCTTTCAACAGGTTGTTCATTCGGTCCCGGACCAGGGAAGCTGGAGTTGTCGAATAACCACGACCCTGGAGAGACCGCATGAACATCCATCAGAATGCCCGATTGACGCCCAAAGGCCGAGCCCTTTTGGTTCGATGCATCCTCGCTGGAGAGACGCCTCGGGCCGCCGCGGCGGCCCGAGACGTCTCAGAACACACCGCCCGCCGTTGGCTGGCCCGCTACCGCGGCGAAGGCGAAGCCGGTCTCTACGATCGCTCTTCGCGTCCCCGGCATAGCCCGCGCCGCACCCCGCAAGCCGTCGTTGACCGCGTCCTCGCCCTGCGCCGACAACGTTGGACGGGCCGCCGCATCGCCCAAACCCTGCGGCTATCCCCGGCCACCGTCAGCCGCCTCCTCGGTCGCGCCGGACTCAACCGTCTCCGCGATCTCGAACCCGCTCCCCCCGTTCGCCGCTACGAACATCACCGTCCCGGCGATCTACTGCATCTCGACATCAAAAAGCTCGGCCGCTTCCAGCACGCCGGTCACCGCGTTACCGGCGATAAGACCCGACGCTCCCGCGCCGCCGGCTGGGAGTTCGTCCACGTCGCCGTCGACGACCATTCCCGCATCGCCTTCTCCCAGATCCTGCCCGATGAGCGCAGCCTTTCCGCTGCCCAGTTCCTTCTCCTCGCCCACGCCTACTATGGCTCGCTTGGCATCCGCATCCGACGCCTGCTCACCGACAATGGCTCCTGTTACCGCTCCCGCCACTTCCGTCGTACTTGCCGCCGCCTCGGCATCCGCCACCGCTTCACCCGCCCCTACACCCCTCGCACCAACGGCAAGGCCGAGCGCTTCATCCAAACCGCCCTCCGCGAATGGGCCTATGCCCGCTCCTACTGCTCCTCCCTCCAACGCGCCAACCATCTGCTCCCCTGGCTCCACGACTACAATTGGCATCGCCCCCACGCCAGCCTCGGCTATAATCCCCCTATCAGCCGACTCCCTCCTCCCCGGAACAACCTGTTGAGGCTCCACAACTAGCCCGCTTTTCTAGCCGCCTGACGGGCGAAGCTGCGCCTGCTCGCCGTGCTCAACGTAGTTCCCCGGCGGACGCTGCACGGAAGTTGCTGCTTATTTCGGCAGCGCCAAGGCATGAGCGGGCCAGGCTGCACCCGCAAAAGTACGCCTCCGCTCGTCGAGCGGCGCACGCCTTATCCTGACGGACCTCTCACGTGCTTCGCCTCACCGCGTGGCGAGAAAAGCGGGCTGGTTTCGGTGAGGAACAAGCACAGGGCCTCGGCGGCCAGGCGGTGTCCGGCCGGATTGAGGTGGGCGTCGGGATAGTAGAAAAGCCCCCGGTTCGATTCAACGGCGACGCTTTGTCGGAATGGGGGAAGCAAATCGAGAAAGGGGACCTCGCGCTGCCGGGCCCATTCACGGAGAATTCTTTGGGGCCGGTCGAGATCCAGCTCGGCGTCCGTCAACCCCAAGGCGTTCTTGAGTTCCACCAACTCCCCCGGGTAGACCTGAAAGCTGCGCGGCACTGCCACTAACGCGAAGTCGGTGGACCGATCCCGGCAAAACCCAGAAAGGCGCCCGAGGTAGTCCAGGGTAAGGCGTACAGCCCTCTCCGTTCGCTCCGGATAGCTCCTTAAGTGAACCTGAGCGAACTCCCGCAGCCAGGCGTCCCATCCTCGTGGGACGGAGTCGGAGACCTCGGTCGAACCCGACTCGGACCGCGCCCGGTTCCATTGCGCGGCGCGGAGCCATTGCAGGAGTCGTGAATATCGCGTCAGCGACCAACTGACGTCCTTGATCCAGGACTCAGCCTGATCCGGGAGCCGACGACGCCTAAGGTAGCCGTCTCGCACCTCGAACTGAGACGAGCCGCCCATCTGGACGTCGGTGAAATCATTGCCCACGAAAAAGACCAGCACGACGATCCTCGGCCGGTAGCGTTCCCACAGCGGGGGCAGCAGCTTCCACTGGTCGCTCGGCCCTGTGCCCGGCACGCCGGCTTTGAGGAAACGGGTCGCCCGAACTCGACCGAGCCGCTTCTCAACCAAAAAGAACAGCGACTCTTCCAGCTCGACACCCCAACCGAAAGCGAACGAATCGCCCAGCCCGAGTAAAATTGGCTCTGCGCTAGGCATCGGATCGCGGGAGTCGCGCCAGCCCTGCTCGTTGATGTCCACAGTCACGTCCCAGTGACGGCTGACGTGACGCCGGCTCGGACCCGGCCGCAGCAACAAGTTACCCTGGGCGTCGCGCCGGTAAATGGGCAGGTCGAGCAACGGCGCCGCAAAAAGGTAGCGGGCCGCCACCTCCGCGCTCGCCAGCGCCAACAGGACTGCTGTTGCGAATAGGGCGATTTTCGCTTGCCGGGTTCGAGGCTGATCCATGGGCGCTGTCAGGGGAGCGGATCAAAACAAAGCATCACTTGGACGGGGCTTCCCTTCTACACGTTTCTACACGTTTTGAGGCTGATGCAGTGCGCGGGCCCGACTGCCTTCGGCGCTGACCAGCCCCGAGGATAACCTAGCAGAAACCGATGACCGCTTCGAGACGAGTCGAAGCGGAGGGGCGATTTCCCACCGGGCCAGCCCGCTTTCATTCCTTTGGGTGGGACACAGGCTTGGCCGGGGGCCATCGCCGCCCACTGGCGTTCCGCGGCTCCGATTCGTGCATCGACAGACCGCGCCCGTCAGCCCGCGGCTCAGCTTTGCTCGTTGTACGGGCTTGCGTGAGCAGGAAGCCTGGAACATCAGTGACAGGCCAAATTTCCATAACGATCATGGTCGCGACCGCTGGTTCGAAAACTCGCCGCACGTGCGCGTATACACTCCGTTCGCGTAGCAACTCTTCCAGGGGCCGCCCTTCCCCGCCGGGTCTGGCGGCCGCGTCTTTCCTAACACCAGCAGACCTCTGAAAAAGCGTTTTGGGGCCTTAGATCACAGCGCTGATTCTTCGGCAAGCTATTGATTCTGAATGGCTTCCCATTTGAAGGCGGCAGTGCCGGGCGCATCTCTGTGCTTGAGCCCACTAATTTACTTGACATCCTTTGCTCAGGCGTGCTATTCATGGATCGTCGTATTGTCTTATCGTAGTTAGGGGTACGGTTAAAGTTTGGTTGGTATTGCCTTCACAAACTCGATTTCGTGCAACATCGTCGGGCGTCGTCCTGCGAGCTATCGCGGGCAAAACGGCCGGTTCGTCCGTTCAACCTAAATTACGCAACCTTATAAGAGGGGGGGGATAGAACCATGCAGGAAAAAATGAGATTCGGCGGCGCCTTTGCACTGCTCGTCGCGTTGGCCATGCTGGTTAGTGTGTCAACGCCCAGCTATGCGCAAAGTGCTCGGGCGGAGATAAACGGGGTTGTCAGTGATCCGACCGGCGCTGTTATCGTCGGCGCCAGGGTCACGTTGACGAACTCTGAAACAGGTCTGCCGACGCCTCTCGTGTCGAACGAGGCGGGCCAATATTACGCTCGCGCACTGGCCGGAGGCCTTTACGATATCCGTGTCGAGGCGCCCGGGTTCAAAACGTTCAGCGTCACCGGCGTTGAAGTCACGACGGGCATGAACCTCGAGTTTCCCGTCGAACTGGAAGTCGGGGATGTCACCGAAGTCGTCGAGGTAACGGCTGAGGCGGTCGCCCAACTCCAGACCGCGACGGGCGACGTCAGCAGCTTGGTCGTCAAGAAGACGGTGGACGCGCTGCCGACCATTACCCGCAGACTTTGGGAGTTGGTTTCGCTGACACCGGCCGTGACTCCGGTGTACGTATTCTATGGTTCCCTATACATGCCGTTCATGAATATCGGCGGGAACCTGACCAACGGCAACATGTGGTACGTGGACGGTAACGTCATCACCCTGAATCGCGTGCAAGCTTTCCAGTTGCCCGTATTCAACCCCCCCACCGAAATCGTGCAGGAGATGCGGGTTGAGACCAGCAACTACTCGGCCGAATTCGGACAAACCGCCGGGGCTGTGATCCTCACTACTACGAAATCGGGAACCAACAGCTTCGCCGGGCAGGCTTATTACTACGGCCGCAACGACAAGCTGGATGCCAGGGACTTCTTTGCTCCCACGAGGCCGGTTAACCGGTTCCACAATTATGGGGGCTACGTAGGGGGGCCGATCGTCAAGAATAAGACCCATTTCTTGTTTTCTATCGAAAAGGAACGCTGGAAGCAGCCGGGAACGATCACTACGACGTTGCCGACCCAATCCATGGTGAGGGGTGACTTTTCGCAAAACTTGAACGAGGATGGAACCCTTCAGCAGATCTTCGATCCCGCGACGGTGTCAGGTCCCGCGGGCGGCGAATCACGTCAACCTTTCCTCAACAACCAGATCCCTTCCAGGCGCCACTCCAACGTTGCCTCGCAGATGTTGGCCTTCTACCCGGACCCGACCGGGGCAGGGACGGTCAGCGGAGGGAATAATTTTACGGCCAACCTCCTCGCGCTTGACCTTGAGCGTGTTTGGACGTTCCTCCGTGTTGATCATCAATTCAACGACGCCAACAGACTTTATTTCCGTTGGACGCGGGATCCCTTCTCAACGCCGGCCATCGGTCCTTTCACAGGCACACGGGGCGAGATCGCCGACCCATGGTCGGAGACGAACGACCTAAAAGTAAAGACTCTCGGAGTCTCCATCAGTTCCGTCATTTCGCCGACTCTGATCTCCGACGTTCGAGTGGGGTGGAACAATCCGACGCTGGACCGCGCCTGGGGCAAGGAGAACCCCGAGGTTTGGCAGCAAGACTGGGCGGGGCGGTTGGGTCTGCAGAATCTGAGTCCTGCAACGATGCCGTCTTTTCAACCGACCGGCTTTTCTCGGATCGGCCGTGGCCAACAGGGCCAGGCGTTTGGTTTTCCGGTCATGCGGGCCATGGACGTTGATGCCGTTGTAAACAATGTTCGCGGTAACCACAGCCTCAAGCTGGGTACCTTCTGGAGGCATTCCCGAGGCGCCAATTCGTTGGGCGGTTGGCTTTCCGGCCGCACACTCTACGATAGCCGGGCCACCGCTCAGTTTGGTGGTGGATCGGCGATGGGCGGGACCGGAAACCCGATCGCGTCCATGCTCATCGGCCATCCGTTTCAAGGCCAGATTCAGAATCTCCCGGCGCCCGATTTCCGCACCTGGTACTTGGCGGCGTTCTTCAATGATGATTGGAGAGTCACCCCCAACCTCACCCTCAACTTGGGCGCGCGTTGGGAATACGATGCCCCCAAGCGAGATGTGACCTTACAGTTCAGCTACTTCAACTTTGAGGCCATCAATCCGGTCAGCGGCACCCCCGGCGCCATTGAGTTCAGCCGCAACAAGTGGATTGACAACGGCTTTGTGCATACACCCGCCTATAACGACGTGAAAGATCAATTCGCTCCCCGCGTTGGTTTTGCCTATAAGGTACTCGGGCGCGATGATCTCGTGCTTCGAGGCGGCTACGGTATGTTCTTCACGGGTCCCGACGTCGGGGACGCTTTCTGGGGAGCCCCTATGGCCGGCGCGGGCATCGAAGCCGACTTTGTTACAGTTGATGGTGGCCTCACGCCGGCGTTTGATTTAGACTCCGAGGGTATCCCGGCGCCACCCGCGGTGCAGTTCTATGACGGCTTCGGAGCCGTTCCGTTTGGCCAGAGCCCCATCTTCAACCCTGCCGTCTGGTGGCCACACCGTGACAAGGCCTACACGCAGCAGATCAACCTCGGCATGCAGAAGCAGCAGGGGGCGTTTCTGTTTGAAGTCGCCG
This sequence comes from Bryobacterales bacterium, assembly GCA_965248365.1. Classification (GTDB taxonomy): domain Bacteria; phylum Acidobacteriota; class Terriglobia; order Bryobacterales; family UBA6623. The sequence continues at coordinate 354,509 of CBDFJA010000002.1, forward strand.
GGATCGCCAATATCGCCAGAAAGCTGCACGCGGGAAGGAACTACAACGAGTTGCTACCCTCCGAGAGAGGTCCGGGAAATAAGCAGTCGAGGCGTCCTTTCGCACAGTTTGGCAATGTCAACGGTCGCGGCGAGTCGATGTCGAGCTCGAACTATTACGGCTTGATCCTGCAGATGAGGCGCCAGTTCAGCCAAGGGTTCAGTTTCAACACCAACTACACCTACTCGCAGTGGCAACATACCCGTTTCCGGGGGTTCTATGACAGAGACTGGGGCACGTTCGGCAACCGGCGCAAGCACAACTATAAGTTCTCCGGGGTGTACGACTTGCCGTTCGGCAAGGGCCGGCAGCATTTGACTTCAGGTCCCGGAGCGGCCATTCTCGGCAACTGGACCATGGGCGGCATCGTCACTATGATGAGCGGCGGCAACCTTAGCTTTGGCGTTGCCAACAACACGTGTAATAGTTTCGGCGGCTGTGGGCGCCCCGACCTGGTGGGTGATCCGGGAAGTGGCCCGTCGAGCTTTGATCCCGCAACAGACACCTGGTTCAACACGGCTGCGTTCGCACACCCGGCGGACTTGGGCGAACCTTTCCGGGATGGAACTGCTGGGTTTGGGTTCCTCGAAGGCCCGTATATCACCCACGTCGACCTGAACGTCTCGAAGGAGATGGTGATCACCGAGAGGCTGAGCTTTGCCATCAGTATCGAGATCACCAACATCTTCAACCGTACGAACTTTGGGAATCCGAACACCACGGTCGGCAACCCCGGATTCGGAACGATCGGTGGAACTTGTTCTGCTTTTTGTTCCCAAGCCGGTGGACCTCGCCAAATGCAGTTCGGCGGCAAGTTTATTTGGGGCGGTGGCTGAGGCTTTTCCCGCCACGGAGTTTAACTTTTAACAACAGGCGCGCTGCCGACCGAGTCGGCAGCGCGCTTGTTTTTTTGGCGAGGGTCTCGCCCCGTATCTCAGGCGGGTCGGCGTCCGCGACTTCCCTTTCGAAGCCTGCTCGGAGTTACCGCGCGTTACGACCTGCCGGCTTGCTCGCCCTGCTTGCCCCGGACTTTGTCACCACGCTTCGGCGGGACCGGCTACCCTTATTACGCGGTCAGATCCCGTAGCGCGGACCTGGCGCCGTTTCCAGCGTCCGCGTCCGTGAGCTGGCCTTTGTTTGTGCAAGTCCGTAGCGCGTAGATCTCGCCGTTGAGATCCGCGGCCTTTTGGTAGGCCCCGCCCGTTGCACCGAGCCGCGAGTGTCAGCGAGCGGTCCAGGGATGAGGCCTCTCGGCGCGGATGAATCCGCGTGTACCTCAGCGCCGCGACCCGAAGCGAGATCATACGACGGGCGACCGCCGGTTCCAGACCCGCGGCTTTTCTCACCGTCGTTCCCATCATCGCTCAGGTCACAGATTCGGCGACGATCCGCTAGCTGTGATCTTTCAACAGGTTGTTCATTCGGTCCCGGACCAGGGAAGCTGGAGTTGTCGAATAACCACGACCCTGGAGAGACCGCATGAACATCCATCAGAATGCCCGATTGACGCCCAAAGGCCGAGCCCTTTTGGTTCGATGCATCCTCGCTGGAGAGACGCCTCGGGCCGCCGCGGCGGCCCGAGACGTCTCAGAACGCACCGCCCGCCGTTGGCTGGCCCGCTACCGCGGCGAAGGCGAAGCCGGTCTCTACGATCGCTCTTCGCGTCCCCGGCATAGCCCGCGCCGCACCCCGCAAGCCGTCGTTGACCGCGTCCTCGCCCTGCGCCGACAACGTTGGACGGGCCGCCGCATCGCCCAAACCCTGCGGCTATCCCCGGCCACCGTCAGCCGCCTCCTCGGTCGCGCCGGACTCAACCGTCTCCGCGATCTCGAACCCGCTCCCCCCGTTCGCCGCTACGAACATCACCGTCCCGGCGATCTACTGCATCTCGACATCAAAAAGCTCGGCCGCTTCCAGCACGCCGGTCACCGCGTTACCGGCGATAAGACCCGACGCTCCCGCGCCGCCGGCTGGGAGTTCGTCCACGTCGCCGTCGACGACCATTCCCGCATCGCCTTCTCCCAGATCCTGCCCGATGAGCGCAGCCTTTCCGCTGCCCAGTTCCTTCTCCTCGCCCACGCCTACTATGGCTCGCTTGGCATCCGCATCCGACGCCTGCTCACCGACAATGGCTCCTGGTACCGCTCCCGCCACTTCCGTCGTACTTGCCGCCGCCTCGGCATCCGCCACCGCTTCACCCGCCCCTACACCCCTCGCACCAACGGCAAGGCCGAGCGCTTCATCCAAACCGCCCTCCGCGAATGGGCCTATGCCCGCTCCTACTGCTCCTCCCTCCAACGCGCCAACCATCTGCTCCCCTGGCTCCACGACTACAATTGGCATCGCCCCCACGCCAGCCTCGGCTATAATCCCCCTATCAGCCGACTCCCTCCTCCCCGGAACAACCTGTTGAGGCTCCACAGCTAGCCCGCTTTTCTCACCACGTGGCGGGGCGAAGTGCGTGAGAGGCCCGTCAGTACAAGGCGCGCGCCGCTCAGCGAGCGGAGGCGTACTTTTGCGGGTGCAGCCTAACTGTTTCGTATTTTGGCTCTACCGAAAGCAGCAGCGACCCGCGCTCGGCGCCCGACCGGGAAGGTACGTTGAGCACGGTGAGCAAGCGCAACGCAGTAATGGCGGGCCTATTGCGTGCTTCGACCGTCAGGTGGTGAGAAAAACGGGCTAGCGGGCCATGGATACCACTGTCGACGGTTCAGAACCGTTCCCGGAGCGGTATGATGTCGCCAAGGGGCAGTCATCTCTGATGTCCCGTCGTTAACGGAGCCAAACCGTAGGCGCACAGCACGCTGTGCGCGGACGCCGCGCGTCGCGTCCGCAAGAGCGAATGGGCGAAAACGAAGGCCACCCGCACGAGAAACACGGGCGCTGGCCCCACAGCTGGCGCGAGTTTCTGTGGAACACGGGCGCGCGCTTCCCGATGCTCGCGCTCATCGATCTGCTTTCGCGCGACGGGTTCTTTCGATCCCCGGCTTATGCCGCCTCGGCAAAAACGGGACCGCGGGCGAAAGGCCTGCTAGCTGCTCGTGAACCCCACTTCCCCGCCAAAGCCAAGCACGTCGTCTTCCTGTTTATGAACGGGGCTCCCAGCCAGGTGGATACGTTCGATCCCAAACCGGCGCTGGCGAAATACGACGGCACGCCGTACGAGGGCGACATGGTCGTCGGCTCGAACAATCGCCCCATCGGCCACCTGATGCAGTCGCCGTTTGAGTTCACCAAGCACGGCCAGAGCGGTCTCGAAATCAGCAGCCTTTTTCCGCACACGGCAAAGCACGCCGACGACCTGTGCGTCGTTCGTTCCCTGCAAACCGATACCGCCGCGCACGCTTCCGGCTGCATCCAGATGAATACGGGAAACGTCGTGATCGGCAAGCCGAGTTTGGGATCGTGGCTCAGCTACGGCCTGGGAACCGAGAGCCAGGACCTGCCGAGCTTCGTGGTCATGACCGACCCTCGCGGAGGCCCGATCGGCAGCGCGTCGAACTGGAGTTCCGGCTTCATGCCCGCGGCCTATCAGGGCACGCTGTTTCGCAGCGGGGGGTCTCCGCTGCTGAATCTCGAGACGCCCCAAGGGGTCAGCGGGCGAACCCAGCGGCGCGCGCTCGATTTACTCAAGGGCCTCAATGAATCGCACCAGCGGCGGTACGCCGGGGATTCGGAACTCGAGGCGCGCATCCATTCCTACGAGCTGGCGTATCGCATGCAGACCACCGCCGCCGAAGCCGTCGATCTCGACATGGAAAGCCGCAAAACCAGGGAAATGTATGGCCTCGACGACAAGCTGACCGAGGACTTCGGCCGCAAGTGCCTGATTACGCGAAGGCTCATCGAGCGGGGAGTGCGATTCGTCCAGCTTTATTCGGGCGGCGGTCACATCGAAGACACCTGGGACGGGCACCTCGATTGCATCTCGAACCACACGCTCCACGCCGGCGAAACCGACCAGCCGATCGGCGCGCTGATAACGGATTTGAAGCGTACGGGCCTATGGGACGAGACTCTGCTGGTGTGGGGAGGCGAGTTCGGCCGAACGCCCACGAGCGAAGGCGTCGGCAAACCCGGCCGCGATCACAACTGGCTCGGCTTTAGCATGTGGCTTGCCGGCGCCGGTGTGAAGGGTGGCCAAGCGATCGGCGCGACGGACGAGTTGGGTTTCGATGCGGTCGAGGACCCTTGGCACGTCTCCGACTTTCACGCAACGATCCTGCATTTGATGGGTCTCGACCACACCAATCTCACCTACTTCTACCAAGGGCTCGACCAGCGCCTGACGGGCGTGCGCGGCGAAGTCATCCGCAAAGCGCTCGCCTGAGCGATGGGCCGTTGTCGACTCGTTGACATGTCCCTCCCCGACTCCTAGACTTACAGGTGAACCCGCAAGGCCGGGTTTGTGAAGAACCTGAGCGCCATCCCAGGGGCAGCGCTTCATCCATGACTTCCGGGAGGCGCGGCGGGTCGCCCCCAAGGTTTTCACAACCCGGACAAGCGCGGGGCGCTAAGAGATGCTGCTTTCTCTCAAAGCCGGGCCGGGGCGGCGAGGAGCGGGACCCGCGCTGACCGCTCTCACCGCGATCGTCCTTTTGCCGGCCGGGGTTTCCCTCGGCGCGCCCGACTCGCCCGACCCCGTCTTTTCGAAAGACGTTCTGCCCATTCTCGAGAAGAACTGTTTCTCGTGCCATGGGGATGGGCAAAAGGTGTCCGATCTCGACCTCAGCTCGCGGACGGGAATGCTCGAGGGCGGTGTCCACGGTCCCGCGCTCGTTCCGGGCGACGCCCAGCAAAGCCCGCTGTATCTTCGCGTATCGGGAATGGATGCGCCGGTCATGCCCATGGGCGGCAGCCTCAGCGACGAAGAGATCTGGGTCTTACGGGACTGGATCGACCAAGGCGCGAAGTGGGATGATCCCGAGCCCGAACCCGACTCGCCCGCAAGCCCGGCAGCGACCGCTCGGCAGGCGAGCATCCCCGAAACCGAGATCACCGAGGAAGACCGCCAATGGTGGGCTTTTCAGCGACCCGTGCGGTACTCCCTACCCCAAGTCGGCGATCCGCGGTGGAGCGGCCACCCGATCGACGCGTTCATCAAGGACCGACTCGAGTCGGAGGGGCTTCTCCCGGCTCCGCCCGCCGGCAAGCGGACTCTGATCCGGCGTGCCTATCTCGACCTGATCGGGATCATCCCCGGACCGGAGGAAGTCGAAGACTTTGTCCGCGACGGCTCGCCCGACTCTTTTGAGAAGGTCATCGACCGTCTGCTCGCCTCTCCGCACTACGGGGAGCGCTGGGGACGCCATTGGCTCGACGTCGCCCGCTACGCTGACAGCCACGGCTACGAGCACGACTTCGACTACCCCCACGCCTGGCGCTATCGCGATTACGTCATCCGGGCGTTCAACGAAGACAAACCCTATGACCAGTTCGTTCGGGAACAACTCGCCGGGGACGAGTTGGACGAAGTCACCTTCGACAGCTTGACGGCGACGGGCTTTTATCGCGTCGGGCCCCGCGTCGGCTTTCGCGAAAAGGACAATCCTCAATATCGCTACGAGTATCTCGATGACATGATCGGTACGACCGGCCGGGCTTTCATGGCTCTGACAGTCAACTGCGCCCGCTGCCACGACCACAAGTTTGATCCCATCCCGCAGGTTGATTACTACCGCATGATGGCCGTCTTCTTTCCGTTCGTGAAGTACAATTATCCTTTGGTCCCGCGTGGCGAAGAGCAGGCGTACGAAGCCCGAAGAGCCGCGCTCGAAGCGGAGATCGAACCGCTCAAGGCTCGCGTTGCGGAAATCGAAGAACCTTATCGGCAGGCGGCTTTCAAGAAAAGGGTGGCCGAGTTTCCCGCGGATATCCGGGAAGCGCTGCGCACGCCGGAGTCCGACAGGACCGCCGGCCAGCAGCTACTGGCCGAACAAGTGCTCACCTTCAAGGTCCACGACGTAAGCAACCTGCTGAATGACGCGGATCGCGCCGAAGTCCACGAGATCAGGAGCCGCATCGAAGAGCTGGAGGAAAGCCTTCAGGACGCCGTCCCCATGGCCATGGGCATTCGCGATGGCGACTACCGTTTCGCCCCCGACGGCCGCGGCGATGAGCCACTGCCGGGGAAAGGGAATCGGGAGGTCTACGATGTGGAAGGCAGCTTCCTTCCTGAACCGGGCAAGCCCTACCATCCTCCGAAGACCTACTTTCTGCCGACCGGCGACTACCATACGAAGGGACCGGAGGTGCAGCCCGGCTTCTTACAGGTAGTGACGCGGGGTGATCCTCCGACTGCGCGTCCACGGTTAGGCGGACATGTCTCGAGCGGCCGCCGCCGGGCGCTCGCCGAGTGGGTCGTTTCCCCCGATCACCCGCTAACGGCGCGCGTCATGGTCAATCGCATCTGGCAGCATCATTTCGGGAAGGGGCTCGTAACGACCCCGAGCAATTTCGGCCGCACCGGTCAGCGGCCGACCCACCCCAGGCTGCTGGACTGGCTGGCCACGGAGTTTGTCCGTCAGGGCTGGAGCATCAAGCGGATGCACCGGCTGATCATGACCTCCGAGACCTACCGCATGGCGTCCGACTACCATCGGGAAGCCAACGCCGAGGCCGACCCCGACAATTCACTACTATGGCGTTTCTCCCAGCGCCGCTTGGAGGGCGAGGCTATCCGCGACAACGTGCTCGCCGTCAGCAGGAATCTCAATTTGGCGCGGGGAGGCAAGCCGTTTTTCCCGCCTGTCCCGGAGAGCGTCTGGCGATCGTTCGGCATGGGCAAGTGGGTGCTGACCGAACAGGGCCCCGCCGTTTGGCGCCGTAGCGTCTATTCCTACTGGAAACGGGGCCTGCGCTACCCCCTGTTCGAGGTTTTCGATCAGCCGGACCCGAACGTGACCTGCGAGCGCCGGAACACGACGACTGTCCCCACGCAGGCTTTGACCCTGCTGAACAACGAATTCGTTCTGCTGCAGGCCGGCTACTTCGCGAAGCGGGTGAAGCGCGAGGCCGGCGACAATCCGCGGCTCGCTGTTACCCAGGCTTATCGCGTCGCGCTCAGCCGCGAGCCGACGCCCCAAGAACTGGAAGCGAACCTGTCGTTCCTGGAGCGGCAGAAGACCTATCATCAGGGCCGGGGAGACGAGTCCCCCGGGTTGGCCGCTTTGACCGACCTTTGCGATGTGATCTTCAACCTTAACGAGTTTGTTTATATGAACTAGCCAAGCCATGGCGTCACCTCCAAAGAGCGATCGCCCGAGCGGCAAGAGGCAGTTCGTCTCGCGGCGGGACTTCCTCTTCGAAGCCGGGGAGGGTATCAGCGGCTTGGCTTTGGCGTCCTTATTGGCCGAGAACGGGCTGCTGGCCGCCGATCGAACAACCACGAAGACGCCCTGCGCGGATTCGCCGGCTGTCGATTCACCCATCGCCCCCAGAGCGAGCCATTTCAAGCCCCGGGCCAAGGCCGTCATCTCGCTTTTCATGAGTGGCGGCGTGAGCCAGGTTGATACCTTCGACCCCAAGTCGGCGCTCACCAAGTACCATGGTCGGCCCTTGACCGGGAAAGGTCCCGTTCGGGTGCGCCAGGGGTATCCCGGGCCGCTGATGAAGAGCCCGTTTGGCTTCCAGAAACATGGCCAGAGCGGCATCGAGGTATCCGAGTTGTTCCCCAACGTTGCCGGGATGGTCGATGACCTCGCCTTCATCCGCTCCGCCCAAGGCCGCTCGAATGACCATGTACTATCGCACTACGAGGTCAATACCGGCTCGCTGCTGATGGGCTTCCCCAGTGTCGGCTCCTGGGTGACTTATGGGCTGGGATCGGAAAACCAGAACCTGCCGGGATTTGTCGTCATCTACGACTACCGCGGAGGCCCCTTCAGCGGCCCGGCGAATTGGAGCAGCGGATTCTTGCCGGCGGCCTACCAGGGCACGGTGTTCCGCGCCAGCGGGGATCCCATTCTTGATCTCCACCCGCCCCCGGAATACGTTTCCCCCGAGCAGCAGCGCGCCCGGCTTGACCACTTGAACCGGCTCAACCAAGAGCACGCCGAGCGCTATCCGGGCAGCACCGAGCTGGCGGCGCGGATCGCGTCATACGAACTTGCTTATCGCATGCAAACCTGCGCGCCCGAGGCGGTTGACGTATCTCAGGAAAGCGAATCGACCAAGAAGCTCTACGGGCTCGACGATCCGACTACCGAGCACTTCGGCAAACAATGCATGCTGGCGCGCCGCTTGGTGGAGCGCGGAGTGCGCTTCGTGCAGCTCTATAACGGCGCCATGGTGATGCAGAATATCGACACCTGGGACGCGCACACGAACCTCGTCGAGAACCACACTCTGCACGCCAAGGAGGTCGATAAGCCCATCGCGGGACTGATCCAAGACCTCAAGCAGCGAGGGCTGCTCGATGACACGCTCGTCGTCTGGCATTCCGAGTTTGGACGAATGCCGATATCCCAACGCGGCGTCGGACGCGACCACAACCCCGGCGCCATGACGCTATGGATGGCCGGGGCCGGCATCCGGGGCGGGCAGGTCATCGGCGCCACCGACGAGTTTGGATACAAAGCGGCCGAGCAGATTGTGAACCACCACGACATCCATGCCACGCTGCTCCATCTGCTGGGCCTCGACCACGAGCGCTTGACCTACTTCTTCAATGGCCGCCACTTCCGGCTTACCGACGTACACGGCGATCTGATCCCCCAGATTGTGGGCTGAGGTCCCCTCCGCCGGCGTATCGGCGCCCTGAACTGGCTGCTATGCGCCCTTTCTGACCATCCGGTTGGCGGCGATTCTCAAAAGGGAGATCCGCGCCACGGAGATCATCGTTGTAGGCCATTGACTCTATGAGGGTTCGGCGAGATTGGGTTCGTTTGGTATTTTTTAGTTGGCGAGGGTTGGGACGGCAGCGGGAAGGGCCTGTGGAGGGTGTGAATGCGGCCCGCGGGCCCGCGCCCTGACGGGCACGGCTCTGTCCGCCCATTTTCGAGAGACCGGCGGGTGGGGCCGAGTCGCCACTGGCGCGGAAGCCGATACGGCCGGCCGTGGGGTTTGGGGTGTCGATCGGGGGCGGGGCCTGGTCGGGGACGTATCGGCCGCGGTACGGGTCAGTGGGGATATAGGAGTCGGCGGAGGAGCGGGTCTCGCGGGCCTTGCGCTCGTCGCGGCGGAGATCGGCGAGTTGTTTGACGGCGCGGAAGAAGCGGCGACTGAGATGTCCGTCGTAGCGGGCCAGGTGAACGAGGGCCTGGGTGCGGTCGAGCATCGCTGAGCCTAGCAGCTGGGTCTCGCCGTCGTAACCAGGGCGCAGTCTTTCGGGACGGTACTTTTTGGTCAGGCGACGGGTTTCGGCGACAGAAGCGGCGATGAGGCCGGTTTCCAAGCGCGTGAGGCGGCGCATGCGCCACTGAGCGTCGGCAATCTGGCGGACGAGTTCGAATTCGAGAGAGTTGGCGGGTTGGATGTCGGCTTCGAGGTCGGCGAGTTGTTTGTTGAAGTCAGCGGGGTCCTCGCCGGGCAGGACGGTATCGCGGGCGAGGAGTCCGTGTTTGAGAGCGTTTTTCGCAGCGCGGGATTTGCCTTCGTTGGTGCGCGGTCCGGTGGATTTTTTTGCGTTGTCGCCATTAGCTTTGATTTGTGCGCGTGTAGCCATGATTATGATTCCTTTCCTGGGAGCAGGGGCTCCGATTCCAGGGTAAGGCGGGGTTAGCTGGTTGCAGGGGGTCGGGTGCGGTAAGTGGGGTGGAATGAGGAGGATGAGATTTGGGAAGTGATGTGACTGGAGGAGGGGTTCTGCGACGGAGGGCGTGCCGCCAGGGGCGGCCCGCTGTTGCCCCACCCCAGGCCCCCGCTCGACCGCTAGGAGCGGTCGAGCGCCGGAAAGAACCAGCGGCACGCGAGGGCGCAGTACCAGCCGTAAAACGGCTGGCCTAGATGTGATCTTTCAACAGGTTGTTCATTCGGTCCCGGACCAGGGAAGCTGGAGTTGTCGAATAACCACGACCCTGGAGAGACCGCATGAACATCCATCAGAATGCCCGATTGACGCCCAAAGGCCGAGCCCTTTTGGTTCGATGCATCCTCGCTGGAGAGACGCCTCGGGCCGCCGCGGCGGCCCGAGACGTCTCAGAACGCACCGCCCGCCGTTGGCTGGCCCGCTACCGCGGCGAAGGCGAAGCCGGTCTCTACGATCGCTCTTCGCGTCCCCGGCATAGCCCGCGCCGCACCCCGCAAGCCGTCGTTGACCGCGTCCTCGCCCTGCGCCGACAACGTTGGACGGGCCGCCGCATCGCCCAAACCCTGCGGCTATCCCCGGCCACCGTCAGCCGCCTCCTCGGTCGCGCCGGACTCAACCGTCTCCGCGATCTCGAACCCGCTCCCCCCGTTCGCCGCTACGAACATCACCGTCCCGGCGATCTACTGCATCTCGACATCAAAAAGCTCGGCCGCTTCCAGCACGCCGGTCACCGCGTTACCGGCGATAAGACCCGACGCTCCCGCGCCGCCGGCTGGGAGTTCGTCCACGTCGCCGTCGACGACCATTCCCGCATCGCCTTCTCCCAGATCCTGCCCGATGAGCGCAGCCTTTCCGCTGCCCAGTTCCTTCTCCTCGCCCACGCCTACTATGGCTCGCTTGGCATCCGCATCCGACGCCTGCTCACCGACAATGGCTCCTGGTACCGCTCCCGCCACTTCCGTCGTACTTGCCGCCGCCTCGGCATCCGCCACCGCTTCACCCGCCCCTACACCCCTCGCACCAACGGCAAGGCCGAGCGCTTCATCCAAACCGCCCTCCGCGAATGGGCCTATGCCCGCTCCTACTGCTCCTCCCTCCAACGCGCCAACCATCTGCTCCCCTGGCTCCACGACTACAATTGGCATCGCCCCCACGCCAGCCTCGGCTATAATCCCCCTATCAGCCGACTCCCTCCTCCCCGGAACAACCTGTTGAGGCTCCACACCTAGCTGAAAGCAAGCCGCGTGAACGCGGCTGACCTCGGACTCCCGTCCGCGGCTCTGCAGAAAAGGCCGCAGGTCTGGGCTAAACGACGGCCCAGCCCGGCGCTACGGGCTAAGCCCACGGACGCGGACCCTGGAAAGGCGCCAGGTCCGCGCTACAAGCTCGCCACGTGGTGAGAAAAGCAGGCTAAGCCCACGGACGCGGACCCTGCAACAGCGGCAGGTCCGCGCTACAAGAAAAGGCCGCAGGTCTGGGCTAAACGACGGCCCAGCTCGGCGCTACGGGGTTTTGCTGCCTCCAACCTGGTTCGGCAAACAGGTGATTCGGACCGGACTCAAGCGGAAGGAGCTGCTTCTCATCCCCGTTTGGCTTTCAGCCCACCACGCTAAATTAGATCCTCCCCCCCCTAGCGTCGCGGTATTTTTGTAATAGAGGTCGTAATAGGAAATACGGGCTCAAGATCGGAACCAGCGACCTATTGATCCGACGATGAACCTGAGGCATCCTGCGGGGAGAACGGTCGCCGACAGAAGCGTCACCTACGCCGATCCCCCCGGTGCGAGTATCGCCCCCGTCGCCGGATTTCCGTAGGAATGCTCCTCATCGACAAGCCAGGAAAGGGAACTCCGAATTTCGCGTTGCTCGGGTTAGCCGGCGACTCGGAGTCGGCCTGAGGTGGAAGTCTTTTGAATTCCGTTGTTTCCGTTTCAACCCTGATATGTCTCCTGGCAGCTCTGTGGAGCGTCGTGCTGGCTTGGCGCGCGCGGGATTGGCGGCTGGTATTTCTGCCGCTGATGCTGGTGCTAGTGGCTCTACAACCCAGCCTGCCCCGGTCGGTAGAAATACAATCGCTGATGCGGCAGGTTTCCATTCTGACCGTTCTTCTAGCAATGATTCTTTCCTTCTTTGTGCGGCGGGATGTGCTGCGTTTGGGCGGCGCCTCGCTGAGACTCATGCTAGGAGCAATCATTCCTTCCGTAGCAATCAATCTCCTATATGGCGCCGCCTTTTGGGAAGCCGTGCTCTTACACCCTGAGCTGGTGTTCAGTGTCGTCATCTTCCTGAGCATTGTCATATTCGGGTACATGCTGGCCGAGCACAAGCTGGCCGAGGAGCAAGCTCTTCAAGATCCGCTCACCGGGCTGCTGAATCGGATTCTCTTCATGGATAAGCTGCGACGCGCCCATGCCCGGGTGAATGGGAGAGGAGATTATCTGTTTGCCGTGCTGTTTTTGGATCTGGATCGATTCAAGCATCTGAACGACCGGCTCGGCCACGCCGTGGGGGATCGATTCCTAACAGAGACGGCTCGAAGGCTGAGGGCCACTGTGCGCCCGGGAGATACCGTTGCCCGCTTAGGAGGAGATGAGTTTGCCGTACTCGTCGAGGATCTTACGGGCCGTGACGAAGCCGAGTGCCTCGCCCAACGGCTGAAGGAGCAACTCGCAGAGCCTTGCACGCTGAACGGACAGGTGGTCTTCACCAGCACGAGCATCGGCATCGGCTTAAGCGGAAACGGACGTCAACGGGGCGAGGATCTGCTGAGCGACGCCGACACGGCGATGTACCGAGCCAAGGCGGCCCTACCCGCGAGCGGATGATTAACCGCCCGGTGCAGCGCTTGTGCGTGGCCGCTGTCAGAACCCGGTAGCGCGGATCTCGCCGTTGCGATCCGCGGCCTTTCCGCCCCGCCCCTAACTGGTAACACCACTCCCTCAGGGGTCGCTTCTCGGCACCGCGCTGGGAACCAACATCCCCGCCACGTGAAAGCCTCTGATTCTTTTGTGGCGCACGCATTCTTGCGTGCCGTGTCGCCATTCGTGGCGACATCGAGTCCCTTGCTGGCGCACACTCTCAGTGTGCCGCGTCGAGTTGCCTTCCGGTCTGAAGCCCACGGACGCGGACCCTGGAAAGGCGCCAGGTCCGCGCTACAAGCTCTCGACGCCCGGGAGCCGTTCAAACAACCAAACAAGCCCAACGCCGCCCAACCCAGCGAAATCCACGCCTTCCAGGGACGAACCCTGTAGCGCGGATCCGCGGATCTCGCCGTTGAGATCCGCGGCCTTTGCTCTCCTTGCCCAAATGGATGAAACCGGTGGGTTTTCGACGGAGTGGCCAGGCCACGGGCCCGTGGCGAGAACCGGACAGAGCCGTGCCCGTCAGGGCACGGGCCCGCAGGCTAACGCCCGCGGCTCTGTGCGGTTATCTCCACGACAGTCCGCCCGCTCGCCCCTCTCACGCACTTCGCCTCGCCACGTGATGGGAAAAGCGGGCTAATTCGCGGCAACCGCCGTTTCCGTTTCTTTCAGAAGATTCTTTACAAACCCGAGGGACGGCGCGACCAACTCCCACGCCCCGGCCCAAAAACACATATCGACCGTCCAGTAGTCGATATCGGGCACGGCGAGGAGCTTCGGCGCGAGCGATTTGAAATCGACGTGGCCGGTCCCGAACGGGTTGTGCGTGCTGGTCTCGTCATCGTGCAGGCCGCCGTCGGAGTCGATCAGGTGGATCGCGCCGACTTTCCCGTCGAGCCGCGCGAGCAGTTCCTCAATTCCGCCGTCGAGCGTTTCCTTCTCGCCATGTTGGCGCGCGCCGACCACCGCGCACATGTAAGCGTGGCTGGTGTCGTACATGATGGTGAAATTAGGGTGCGCCACTTTGTCGTGCAGTTCGATGATTTCCGACGGCTTGTTGAAGATGAATCCGGGCTCGAACTCCCAGTGCAGCTTGATGTTCGCGTCCTGGGCCTTTTGCGCGGCGGCATGGAAGACGTCGGCGAGCGGTCCCTTGGCGGACTCGTACTCACTCTCATCCGAGTATTTGTTCGGCGGCGCGACCGTATCGACGCGGATGTCGCCAATGCCGAGGTCATGGCACATCTCCAGGTTGCGCGCGAACTGGTCGAGATACTTGTCTTTGTTGGCGGGTTCGGTCGGGTCCGCCGAGTACTGATCACAGGAATAGCCGGAGCGTTCCAAGCCTAAATCGTCCAGCAGCTTCTTGACCTCGGCCCGCGACTGTTTTGTCGGGTAGGCGTCCAAGGTGATATGTTCCTGGATGCCGCAGACCTCGATGGCGTCATAGCCGGCTTCGGCGAGCCGCCTCGCGGTCTTGTCAAACGGGACCGGGTCGGAAGAATAGGGGCCGAAAGCGAAGGCCCAACTGCCCAGTGAGACTTTCTTCATCCGAATCTACTCCTGTGAGGCTTCGTTGGTTGCCGGGCGGCCCACTCGGCGATGGGCCGCGCCGGATCAGCTAGCTGTGGAGCCTCAACAGGTTGTTCCGGGGAGGAGGGAGTCGGCTGATAGGGGGATTATAGCCGAGGCTGGCGTGGGGGCGATGCCAATTGTAGTCGTGGAGCCAGGGGAGCAGATGGTTGGCGCGTTGGAGGGAGGAGCAGTAGGAGCGGGCATAGGCCCATTCGCGGAGGGCGGTTTGGATGAAGCGCTCGGCCTTGCCGTTGGTGCGAGGGGTGTAGGGGCGGGTGAAGCGGTGGCGGATGCCGAGGCGGCGGCAAGTACGACGGAAGTGGCGGGAGCGGTACCAGGAGCCATTGTCGGTGAGCAGGCGTCGGATGCGGATGCCAAGCGAGCCATAGTAGGCGTGGGCGAGGAGAAGGAACTGGGCAGCGGAAAGGCTGCGCTCATCGGGCAGGATCTGGGAGAAGGCGATGCGGGAATGGTCGTCGACGGCGACGTGGACGAACTCCCAGCCGGCGGCGCGGGAGCGTCGGGTCTTATCGCCGGTAACGCGGTGACCGGCGTGCTGGAAGCGGCCGAGCTTTTTGATGTCGAGATGCAGTAGATCGCCGGGACGGTGATGTTCGTAGCGGCGAACGGGGGGAGCGGGTTCGAGATCGCGGAGACGGTTGAGTCCGGCGCGACCGAGGAGGCGGCTGACGGTGGCCGGGGATAGCCGCAGGGTTTGGGCGATGCGGCGGCCCGTCCAACGTTGTCGGCGCAGGGCGAGGACGCGGTCAACGACGGCTTGCGGGGTGCGGCGCGGGCTATGCCGGGGACGCGAAGAGCGATCGTAGAGACCGGCTTCGCCTTCGCCGCGGTAGCGGGCCAGCCAACGGCGGGCGGTGCGTTCTGAGACGTCTCGGGCCGCCGCGGCGGCCCGAGGCGTCTCTCCAGCGAGGATGCATCGAACCAAAAGGGCTCGGCCTTTGGGCGTCAATCGGGCATTCTGATGGATGTTCATGCGGTCTCTCCAGGGTCGTGGTTATTCGACAACTCCAGCTTCCCTGGTCCGGGACCGAATGAACAACCTGTTGAAAGATCACAGCTGGCCCGCTTTTCTCGCCATTATCACTGCTCTGGGGGGGGACGAAAGGCCCGGGGACCGTGGCTCGCGGCGACAGCTTGCGTACATCGCCCAGCTTACGGTTGGCAAGGTAAGCGGGCGCGATCAATCGTGCCCGGGCACGGCATGCCGTGCCCCTACATCCCTGACGGCGGGCGTTTTCTTCGACTCCCGGCGACCGTTGGCGAGGAAAACGGGCCAGCCCGCTTTCTCGCCAGCTGCCGCCACTCACAGTTTAAGACACGTCGCGACCGCAATAGGGATTGGTCGTCTTTGGGAGGGCATGGACTGTTGGGCAGCGGCGCTGTTGGTCTCGAAGAACATATGCCTAAGGTAATACCAAATCTATGGCTAGCGTGGTATTAAAATAAATCGTTCATACCGGTACTATAGGACCATCATACCGGTACATACGACAGGAAATCGAGGTTCGCTATGGACATCTCGAGAGACAAATCGCGACGTTGGGACGGGATCAGGCAGCCGAGGCGTAAGCGGTCTGGAGTGATCGCCGTTATCGTGGCGTTGACATTCCCGTTTCTGGTGGCTTTTCTGGGGTTGGCCATTGATATTGGCCACGTCTACCAGTACAAACGTCGTATGCAAGCGGCCGCCGACGCCGGTGCGATGGCCGCAGCGCAGGAACTCTATCGGCGGCATTCCGACTTGGTCAGCTCCGCCGCGAAGAACGACACAGCCCTTAACGGTTATGATGACGCGGACCCCGGCATAACGGTGACGGTCAATTGCCCGCCCCAAAGCGGCGGGAACATCCCGACAGATCCGGATGCCAGCTGTGTCGAGTCGGGATTTGTGGAAGTGATCATCGAAGATTCGGTCCCATCGTATTTTATGCAAGTTGTGGGCGCCGGATCGTCCACGATTCGATCCCGCGCCGTGGCCGGCGCCGTTCCTTTTCTGGCCCATCCGTGCATTATCGCTTTGAATCCGACCGCAGTGGGGGCGCTAACCGTGCCCGGAACAGCGAACCTGTCAGCCAACTGTGGGGTCATGGTGAACTCCACCGACCCGGGAGCCCTCAGCGTGCAAGGTACTGACCTTGCCCCCTAAAACGAGTCCAAGTTGAATGTTAGGATTTTCGGTTTTAGGAAGGAGGCAAGAGATGGCAGGGAAGCGATTTAGTGCAGAACAGATCATCATCAAGTTGCGTGAGGCAGAGGTGAGTCTAGCTCAAGGACAGACGGTGGGCCAGGTGTGCAAACAGATTGGGGTGACCGAGCAGACCTACTACCGGTGGCGCAAGGAGTACGGAGGGCTTCGACTGAATCAGGCCAAGCGGTTGAAGGTGTTGGAGAAGGAGAATGCCCGGTTGAAGAAGCTAGTGGCAGATCTGTCTTTGGACAAGCAGATCCTAAAGGAAGTTTCCTCGGGAAACTTCTAGGCCCGACGAAGAGGAGACGCGCAGTGGTGTGGGTGAGGGAGAGATTGGGAGCAGAGCGCGTCTCCGAACGTCGGGCCTGCCAAGTGCTGGGACAGGCTCGATCGACCCAGCGAAGGGAAAGGCATATCCCCGATGAGGAGGCTCGATTGGTGGCTGAGATGGTGGAGTTGGCCACGCACTACGGGCGATACGGCTACCGACGGATCACGGCCATGCTTCGTTGGGAAGGGTGGAAAGTGAATCACAAGCGGGTGGAGAGGTTGTGGAGACAGGAGGGGCTGAAAGTCCCGTCCAGACAGCCGAAACGAAGGAGACTGTGGCTTCATGATGGATCCTGCGTTCGGTTACGAGCGGCTCACAAGGATCACGTCTGGAGCTATGACTTCGTGCATGAGCGAACCCATGACGGAAGGGCCTTTCGATTATTAACCCTACTGGATGAATACACCCGGGAGTGTCTGGCCATTGAGGTCCAACGACAGATGAATCACCAGGACGTGTTGGATCGATTGGCGGAGTTGTTCGTGGATCGGGGAGTGCCTGAATACATTCGGTCCGATAACGGGTCAGAGTTTACGGCTCAGGCGGTTCGGGACTGGCTGAAGGCTGTTGGGGTGAGGACCTTATACATCGAGCCCGGCAGCCCCTGGGAGAATGGATATGTGGAGAGCTTCAACGGAAAACTGCGGGATGAACTGCTGAACGTAGAAGTCTTCGACACGTTGTGGGAGGCGGCGCGACTTTCCCCGGACAGCACTGTTAATACATGTCCCGCGGCGGAAAGGCTAATTTCGCGCCGTACGCAAAAAAAGTTCCTTCTTAAGTGAGTTGAGCTGGGGCTACTAGGTGATCTGTTGAAGAACCGTAACCGCTCTGTTTCCATTGACAAAACCGTTGTCGCATCCTCGGCTGACGTAGCCGTTGGCTCGCCGTGTTGCCCATTCGTGGCGGGAGGATGAGCACTGTTCACCGAGGTATCCTATTCGCCCTCCAAATAGTCGTACGCAACCTTCCCATAGCCTTCCGAATAGCTCAGTTCGAGGTAGAAAGCTTCTCCGTAGCCCCTGGCGGCGAGTGGGGTCAAGTCACAGGAAGCGGATTTTCCCAACGTGACAGAGCCGTCGCCGCGGGAGACGTGGTGATGAGCGACATCGTCCATGACGTTGGCGCAGTCGATGAGCTGCTTGATCACGGGGCCCGGACGGTCCGCGCGCGGGATGATCTTCAATCGCCAGTTGGGACTCAGCGCCGGGAGGTCCGCCGGCTCGGCCGCGGTCGGGGTTTGGCTGGAAGTCTCCAACACCGGAGATCCCCGGTAGGCGGTTACGGTGTGCATTCCAGCCCCCTCGCGCTGAACCTCGATCTCGGCGTAGACCTTTGGCGTGCCATAGATCTCGCGTCCCGCCGCAATGCCCGCCGGCCCGTTGTGAAACACGTGGGAGCAGTAAAATCCCGGTAGGCCGCGAAACCGGCACGCGAGCATCAAGAACGACTCCTCGAAAGCGCCGTAGCTGCTCGAGTACGGAATCTCGACTCCTCCTGCGATGCACAATCCGGACTCCGAGGCTTCGAGCGGTTCGGGTAGAAACCCGGCCACGCCCTCGGGTGAGGCTTCGAAGAAAACCAATTGCATCCTCACGTCCCGATAAATCGCCGGCAGAGGAGAGTAGAAAGGGTCGCTGGCCGGAATGTTCCAGCCCTCATCGTGCTTGAGTCTCATGATCCATTTCCTGATCGGAGCCGGCTGCGAAGTCGGTCGGAGTTTCCCCGCGGCTATGAAGCCCGGGTTCCCAACAAGGGGCTGTTTGTCATGTACCGCCGCGACATGTCGGACCCGGGACAAGCGGGATCGCTTGTCCCTACTTGAGTCGTCACAAGCCGCGGCAGTAGGGGCCGGCGATCTCGCCGGTCCCCGGGGCCAGGCGCTTTACGGACGGAAAAGTCGTCTTCCAACAGTGCTGGTCCGCGGCCAGTTTCGGCGCGGCTGGACGGCTATTCTCGCGCGTCCTGCACGCAGTGCCGGCCGTAGGCTTCCTTCAAGGTCGCCGCGATTTGGCTGGGATCGCGTCCCTCGATCTGGTGGCGATGCAGCATGTAGATCGGCTTGCCGCCGCGAAACAGCGCAACGCAAGGCGACGAAGGAGGATAGTCGGAGAGGATCTCGCGTACTCTTGCCACGGCGGCTACGTCTCCCCCGGCAAACACCGTGGCTAGTTTCTCCGGTCGAACGTCGTGCTCGAGCGACTGGATCACACCGGGCCGCGCCGAGCCGGCCGCACACCCGCAAACGGAGTTGACGACCATCAAAACGGTCCCACTGTCGGGGACCAGCAGCCGATCGACCTCCTCCGGCGTGCGGGTCTCGATCACGCCGTGGCGCGCCAGTTCCTCTCGCATCGGCGCGATGAAATGCTCGGGGTATACCATCGTGTCCGTCTCCTCTCGCAGATAGTCTAGCAGGCCTAAATTTATTCAGCGTAAGTCCGCATGATTCGCTGCTCGCCGCGCCCATCGCGGGCTCGGGCTGTCAGGTGGCGAGCAAGCGGGCTCGGTCAGGGCTAAGCAGCCTGTGGCGAAAGTCGCGGGGGGAGCGACCTGCCGCCAATTCGCCCTCGCCATGGCCCCGGAAAAAAAGCACTTAGCTGGAAGCAAATTGGCTGGCTGTACCCGATTTTTCGAGACGTCTATTATTACCACGGGCTGCTAGAACTAGGTCGGAGAAGCCGAAACCGTGCGATCCTAGTAAGATCTTAGCGGCTGCCCGTGGACCTTTTGATCAACGTCGGACTCTTGGTGGTTATCCTTGGATCGAGCGCTCTCCTCACGAATGCTTACACGCGCCGCGCCTACAACCGCTGCCCCAAATGCCGCAGCCTCAACGCCAAACGCAGGAGCGAGTGCCGAGCTTGCGGGCAAACCATCGGCGGGTAGAGAATACGGCACGACGAGACGCGGGTTGGGCCGTCCGCTTATACTTGCTCCTAGCAGGCGGAGCAGAGTGAGAAACCCGGGAAGGCCAACTCATAAGCCGAACCTCCTTGTCTTGGGGGTGGCCGTGACATCACGCGACGGGTTTACTGAGGGTCGGCCGGCTTCGAGGCTTGCATGAACGGGCGAACCCTAGTGCTGCTGGTGCGACGCACGTTCTCCTCCGCTCTGGAAGACAATTGCTTCAACATTGCCAAGGGCGCCGCGTTTTCCGCCACGTTGTCTCTTTTCCCGGGATTGATCGTTGTGGCCGCGCTGTTGTTTCGAGGCGACGCCGCGGAAATGGTGGGTGAAATCTCCCGCTTCATGGGCCAGGTCTTGCCGCCTGATGTGCACCATTTACTGACGGACTACCTGTCGATCACCGCGGGCCGCTCGACGGCTCTTTTAGTGGGCGCCGGCCTGGTGGCGATCATGTGCGCGGCCGAGCTGATGATCAGCCTGATGGAGGGTTTCCGCGCCGCTTATCACCTGCCGAAAGTCTGGTCGGGCTGGAAAGAGCACGCCGTAGCCCTGGGACTGGTTTTCTTGGCGGTTGTCCCCGTAGCGGCGGCCAGCGCTCTGCTGGTCTTTGGAAGGCTGATCGAAGAGCAACTTGTCGAGAAGGCCGGTGATCCGTGGTGGGCGGTTTCGATCGCTGGCCTCAGCCGCTGGGTGCTGGCGATGGTGACCATCACCCTGGTGCTGGGCATGCTGTACCATGTGGCGCCCAACCGCCGGCAGCGCTGGAGAGATGTCTGGCCGGGCGCCGTATTCGCCACCTTGCTCTGGCTCCCCTCGACTTTGCTGTTCGCGCTTTATGTGCAATACCTGGCCGTTTATCGCGATCTGTACGGGAGCGTCGCGACGGTGGTCGCCCTGCTGATTTGGATGTATCTGGTCAGCAGCATCGTCATGCTCGGCTGTGAGTTCAACGTCCAACGGGAACGGATGCGGGAGACAGTGGCGACAGGTCAGTCGGAGGCGGAGACTGCGATCGAAAACCCATCGGCGCCGGCCATCACGTGATATCATGCTCGCGTGAAAAGCCGGCTGCCTCCACTCACTCTCGCCGCGCTGTTGATCGTCTGGCTGGCGATCGCCGCCGGCCCCCTGGGAAACCAGTATTCCGAGACGGCCAAGGTGAGAGAGATGCTCGCCGGCCGATCGGTCGACGAACGAACCGCTTTGCTGGACCATCCCGGTTTTCGCGTCGCCGAGGAGATTGGGGCGGCCGTGCCGGGGGACGCTTGCGTGCTTGTTTTGGCCTACGCCGGTCCGGCCGCCGTTGATTATTATCGGGCGCGATTGGCTTACTTTTTGTACTCCCGCCGTGTGCGGGTCGCCGACCGCGTATCGGCCCCGGCCAAAGGGTGCGGATACTTGGCCGTGTTCCGCGACTCACCGCAAAATCTCGCCGGCGCACCTTTTCGCGGCGCCTGGGACGAAGAGCAACTCGCCGGCCGTCTGGCCGCGCTTGATCCGGTCTCTGACGGCGACTTCGCCGACATCTTCCGAGCGCGCTGAGGCCTTTGTCCATGATCCTCGTCGGACTCGCGCTCACCTGCTTGGTCGGTTGGTTCCTACTTCCGTCTAAGATCGAGGGTAGCGCCCTATCCCGCTTGAGCTTTTCGTTTGCCGCCGGGGCCGCCGCCATCTCGCTACAGATTTTCGCCTACGATCTGGCCGGGATCGGCTGGAGCCGTCTGAGCCTGCTCGCGCCCTGGACAATCGCCTTCCTATGGGAGCTGTATCGCCGCCGCCCGCTTCTGAGTTGGGGCCGCTGGCAGGACCTCGGCTGGCCGCAGGGACTTTTCGCGCTCGGCCTGCTTGCGCCGATTCTCGTTTGGCTTCCCTACGAAAGGACCATGCCGCTGACGAGCGAGGCCTGGGACGCCTGGGCAATTTGGCTCTTCAAAGCGAAGGCCTTTTACCTGGACGGCGGCGTTCACCCGTTTCTCGAACGAAGCGGCGAGTTCGTTACGCAGCCGGGGTATCCTCTGCTCATCCCTCTGTACGGAGCCTTCCTCTACGTATGGAACGGAGGCGTGGCGGATCAGGCCGCCAAGCTGACCTCCCCCTGTTTCTTTCTGGCCACGCTGGGCGTGTTCTATTATTTTGCGCGCCGTTCGGGTTGGAAGACGTCGGCGATGGTATTCACCGTGTTTTTGGCCGGCCTGCCCATGTTCGGCGTCGTTGCGTTCAAGCTGGCGGGCTACGCGGACACGGCGCTGTCGCTCTACTTGGTCGCGGCGACCGGTTTCTTGTACACCTGGTATCGCGAGGGCCGGGCCATTGACCTAGCCGCCGCCGCTTTGTCGGCTACCGCGGCCGCGTGGACCAAAAACGAAGGGCAGTTCTTCTTGCTGGGGGTTGTCCTGCTCGGCGCCATTGGACTCGCGAGGCGCCGATCGTCATTGGCCGACTGGTGTTGGTTGCTGCTCCCCTCGGCGATTGTTTTGATTCCTTGGTGGGCGGTTCGGCGGATGCACGGCATCGAAGCGGCCGGGTTCGTGCCGGGGCTGGATTTCGAACCACGGCTGTTTTGGATTTCACTGCGCACCTTGGCGGCGAAAACCGGCGAGATTGGGTCCTACAACGCGACGTTTTACCTGTTTATCGTCAGCCTTGTCGCCGCGGCGCGCTTGAAGCCGCCGGGTTCCTTCTGGATCGTTCCCGGGCTCGTGTTTTGGCAGTTTCTGGGGGCGTTGTTGGCCTATGCCACGGGACGCAATGACATCGACTGGTGGCTGGGAACGTCGGCGGACCGGATTCTCGCCCAGATTGCTCCGCTGGCGCTCCTGCCGGCGGCGCTGGTCATGTCTCACTGGCGGCAGCAGGCCGCGGCGAGTCGGGAAACGCCTCGTCAGAGCCGCCCTGAACCGCCGCCCTCCGCGCGCCGCTCCCGCAAACGCGGCCGCGGATCCCGATGAGCATGCCCGCGACCACTCTTGTTGGCGGTTGACGCTGTCTCCAACCCCCTTTACAGTAAGGGTAGAAATCGTTGGTCCGCTCGACCGGCCAGCCGTCCCTCGGGCGGGCCGCATCAGCCGGTCAGGTAGGGGGAAGCGCGAGGTGGCCGCGCCGAACCGCGATGCATTCCCACTCAGTCAGCCCCGCGACAGGCCGTAAACTACAGCTCTCGCTGTGGATCACGGTGGCCTTCATTGTTATCGAGTTCGCGGCGGGCATCAAGGCCCAGAGCTTGGCTCTGCTGTCGGACGCCGGGCACAACTTTACCGACGCACTCGCTCTAGCGTTGGCCTGGTTCGCCTTCCATTTGCAGTCCAAACCGCCGAATGAAACGAAAACGTTCGGCTACCACCGGGCCGGCGTGCTGTCGGCTTTCCTGAACGCCGTGACGCTGGTCTTGCTCGCCCTTTTCATCTTCTATGAGGCTTACTTGCGGTTCCTCGCGCCCCGCGAGGTACAGGAAAATATCATGATCGTCGTGGCCGGCGCGGGGTTGCTCGTCAACATCGCCGTGATGGCGGCTTTGCGCGCCGACCGCCGCCACGACATCAACATTCGAGGCGCCTTCATGCACATGTTGGGCGACGCGCTTTCCTCGATCGGCATCATCATCGGCGGGGTGGTAATCGCCTACACCGGACTGCTGTGGATCGACCCGCTACTGTCGGTTTTGATCGGCGTGCTTATCCTGTGGAGCGGCTGGGACATCATCCGAGAGTCGCTGAACATTCTGCTCGAAGGATCGCCGCGCGGCATGAAGCGGGAAGACATCTGTCGGGCGTTGACGGAAATCGACGGTGTCATTGATGTGCATGACGTGCACGCCTGGAGCTTGTCCTCGAACTCGCACGCGCTCAGTTGTCATGCTCTGATCAATGACCTCCCGCCCTCGGCCAGCGACCAGATCTTGAGGCGCATCAACAACGTGCTGGGGGAACGCTTCCACATCCATCACACCACCATCCAGTTCGAGCACGTGCAGTGCGAGCATGCGGAAAGCATCTGCTCGAACCACCCCGCGGAAGTAGCCGCCGACCGCCGTTAGCCCGCTTTTTTCGCCGGGTGGCGGGTCCATCGCATGCTTCAGCCGTCAGTTGGCGAGAAATGCGGGCTGCATGCCATGTAGCCTAAACGACTCATTAAAAGTGGCTTAGACCCATTGGAGCCAGGCTCTCCTTGGATTGGCAAGGTACAATGTAGTTGAAGCACACACGAAGCTTGTAGCGCGGACCTGGCGCTGTTCCAGCGTCCGCGTCCGTGGGCGGCTACCGAGGCAACAAAATTACCAAACGAACCCAATTACTAATAACAACCTTTTTTTCAGTAATTTACGTAAGTTTGGCGGGTTGACCGCGTGCCTTCCCCCTCAGTCGGCAAGATAAGGTGGACTCGACTCAGCTTGATCGATCCCGACAGGTCAGGTCAGAGAATGACGGCCTTCGCCCCGGATCACCCATGAGTCGAGACGCGCGTCGGCGAAACGGGCGGGATCCCACTGGCAATATCGCGTGCGCCGCCGGCCCGGCTCACAGAAGCGATGAGAGGTAGGTTGACCTCTAAGAATTCCCGTAGCGCAGGCCTGGGTGGTCGTTTGCCCAGACCTGCGGCCTTTTTGCTTTTGTGGCGCACGCATTCTTGCGTGCCTGTCGCCATTCCTGGCGACATCGAGCGGCACGGGCAATCGTGTGTTGAGTGCACAACCCAAACGGCCGCGGGTCTCGGAAACGACGCCGAGCCACCCTTACGCGAGTCTAAGCTTCAACCTCGCGGACGGCAACCTTGCCCGACAAACTGTAAATCGGCCGACGTGATCCCGGCTCACAGAAGCGATGAGAGGTAGTTGATGATTTCCGGGCGCGTCCAGTCTTCCGCCCCAACGTACTTGCGCAGCACATACCCTTCGCGGTCGATCAGGTAGGTTTCCGGATACTTGAGGGTGCCGTAACGGGTGGGAATGGTTCTTTGCGGGTCGCGGACGGTGGGAAAACGGACTCGCGCGCGTTGGAGGAAATCGCGATAGACGGCTTCGTCCTCATCCACGCTGACGCCCAACACCACGATCCCTTTTCCCCGCAGATGCTCGTAGACAAAATTCAACGACGGCATTTCCTCCACGCACGGCGGACACCATGTGGCCCAGAAGTTCAGCAAGACGAGCTTGCCCCGATAGTCTTCGAGCCGAATGCCGCTGCCGTCCGCCGCCGCGAGGTCAAAGTCCGGGGCGCGATCGCCGACCCCGACATCGTGGATCTCTAAGTAGGGGACAACGCGCGCGAGCAACGCTGTCGTCAGCCCGATGAGCAGGGCCCAATAGACGAGCTCCTTTTTTGACCATGGCATAATGAAGAGTCTTCCTCAATGTAGCTGGGAGTCAGGCGTTACGGCAAATGGTTTTGGTTACCCGACGGGCCGAATTTTCGGCCTCTCACTTCTGTCGTAACCCGTCTTTGAGTCCGGAAGAAAACGAAAAGCTGTTCGGCAAAGCGAGCCGGGAGAGCGGGCACGGCCACAACTACGTTCTCGAGGTGACGGTAGCCGGGGAGGTCGATGCGGTCGACGGTATGATCATCGACCTCAAAGAACTCAAAGGGATTATCGAGGCGCAAGTCATTGAGCCTTATGATCACCGCTTCTTGAACCGGGAAGTCTCCCCGTTTGACAGCCTGATCCCGACGCCTGAAAATATCGTTCAGGAGATTTGGCGGCGCTTGGAACCGGCCATCAATGTAGACGGACGCGCCCTTCACGGCGTGCGCCTTTACGAAACGCCCGACCTATACGTCGAATACTTCGGCGAGGGCCGGCCCGGCGCTTCGTGATGTTCTCGAACAAGGTAAGATAAGGTTCGCTTTTGGGGGCGGCCCGCCGGGGACCGGGTTACGGCTCAACGGGGCGTCTGGTTCAATAGCCCGTGGCCAGCGGCGCGAGGGTCGGCTGGTTGGACAGAGATTGCAGAGTGGGAGACGGCTGTTGGTTCGGGTCACGAAACGCTACTTGTTTTCGGCTTCTCATCGGCTGCACGCGCAGCAGTTGAGTGACGAAGAAAATGCCCGTGTGTTCGGGAAGTGCAACCATCGTTGGGGGCACGGGCACAATTACGCGCTCGATGTCAGTGTCGAGGGGCCCGTTGATGCGAGGTCGGGGATGATCGTCTCGCGAGAGGCTTTAGATACTTTGGTGGAAGGGGCGGTGACGTCGAGGCTCGACCACGCGAATTTGAATAGCGACGTGGCGGAGCTGTCGGCCGTCGTTCCCACGACCGAGAATCTGTCGCTGCTGATCCGCCGATGGCTGCGGCAATCCTGGGCCGAGGCGTTCGGCGACCAGCCCGTGCGGCTGGCGAAGGTTCGAGTGGAGGAGACCGACCGCAACCGCTTCGAGGTTGCCGGCTAGGATTATGGTTACGAAAAGCAGCTTTCATGACGTGATCGACGAGTTTCCGGACCCCGCGTCCGGCCAGCAAGCGGAGTTGACCCAAATCGTGCGCATGCTGTTGACCCAGCTAGGCGAAGACCCTGAGCGGGACGGGTTGGCCCGAACCCCGCAACGGACCGCTCGTGCACTGGCCGAGCTTACCAGCGGGTATCAGATGGACGCCAGCGCGATTCTCAACGGAGCTTTATTCGATGTCGCCTACGACGAAATGGTCATCGTCAAGGACATCGAAATGTTTAGCCTCTGCGAACATCATCTTTTGCCGTTTTTCGGCAAGGTCCATGTCGCCTATCTTCCCAACCGAAAAGTGATCGGACTGAGCAAGGTAGCTCGCCTTATCGAAATGTACGCCCGCCGATTGCAGATCCAGGAACGCCTAACGAACCAGATCGCGCAAACCATCCAGGAAGCGATTGATCCGAAAGGCGTGGGGGTCGTCGTCGAGGCCAAGCACCTGTGCATGATCATGCGCGGGGTCGAGAAGCAACATTCCTCCGCCGTCACCAGCGCCATGTTGGGGGCCTTCCGCGACAACCCCAAGACACGGGAAGAGTTCCTCTCCCTGGTCAGCCGCTCCTCTGAAGGACTGTGAACCCAGCTACGGTCTCGTAGGCCTTGGCGGCAGCGGCTGTCCGCAAAGGCGAAGGGCGGCCCCGGCCTGCCGCGTTGCAGCCGCCAGACTGGCCGCGGCAACCGCCCCTTGACTGTCGTTGCTAGAATGGCGCCGGGAGAGGCCAAGCTTACCCTTTCATCAAAAGGAGTGCCGCATGGCAAACAACCGCATCGTCCACTTTGAGATTCCCGCTAACGAGCCGAAGGAATTGACCAAGTTCTACGGCGACCTGTTCGGCTGGAAGTTTCAGCAGGCCCCAATCCCGGGGGTGGAGTACTGGCTCTGCGAGACCGGGTCAGAGGGTCCCGGCATCAACGGAGCCGTGATGCAGCGGCAGAACGCCGAGCAGCCGTGGATGAATTACGTCGACGTGGCGAGCATCGACCAGGCGATCGAGAAGGCAACGGGCCTGGGCGCGACCGTGGCGCTGCCGAAGACGCCCGTGCCGGGCGTCGGGGCGGTCGCGGCGATCATTGATCCGCAGGGCAACATCTGCGGGCTGTGGGAGCAGGCGACGCCGTAGCGAACGCCGGCGGGCACGGCATGCCGTGCCCCTACGATCTGGAAGGCGCGCCCGAAAAGTCGTCGGCGCCTTATCCAAGCGACGGAGAACCATCATGCGAACCCCTTTCCTACTGACCCTAACGGCAACTACATTAGTTTTCAGCGGCTGTTCTCAGCCGCCCGAGCCCGGCATCGAAATCCCGACGGCTCTTGCCGCTGATATCGCAGCGATCGCAACGAACAAATTCGGGGTTGTCGATTTGTCGGTTCTCGTTGACGAGGATGTCCCCGCTCACTTTGGAACCAATCCGCCTTTTCAGCGCTGGACATTCAATTGGTTTGAGCCCAAGCAGAGCGAGTACGGCGGCACTGCCGAGCCGAGCGAAGCCGCCTACTACGGACAGCGCTACGTGATCGACGAGCACACCGGGACGCAAATCGATTTCCCCGCCCATGTGATCCCTCCCCCCGATAGCGGCCTCGAGCACGCCAGCCCGGCGGGCGCGGTAACGGGAGACAAGTATCCCCTGGAGAGGCTCATGGGACCGGCGGCGGTCATCGATGTCAGCGCAATCCGGGATGCCGCCGAACCCGGAATGAGTCCGCGCATTACCGTCGCCATGATCGAGGAGTGGGAGAGTACGCACGGCCCGATCCAGCCCGGGGATGTTGTTCTGTTTCGCAGCGGCTACAGCAATGCCTATTTCAAGCCGCTTCCCGAGGGCCGCCGCTTGACGTTTGAACCCGCCGTCGAAAAATCAAAGCCCGGCTGGCCGGCGCCCACGCCCGAAGTCATGGAGTATCTTCACGGCAAGGGCGTTTGGCACTTGGGAACAGACGGTCCCAGCATGGGTTACACTGACGACGGTCTGCCGACCCATGCCGCCGGGCTCAAGCACGGCATGAGCTGGACCGAGTTGCTGATCAACCTCGACCAGCTACCCGCCCGAGGAGCTTACTTCGTCTCGCTACCGCTCAAGATCGCGGATCAAAGCGGCAGCCCCGCCCGCGCAATTGCCTTCGTGCTTGAAGAAGAGTAGAGGACCATTGGCCAAGGCCAGTGGCCATGCTCGAATTCGCTTCTGGGACTCGGCAAGCACCCGCGACTTGCTCTGAGTCGTGCAGGTGCCCCGAGACCTCAGCAGTACTGACCCGCGTTTCTTTCCTTCCACCTGCAGCGCTCCACTTTCTCTTATTTCGCTTACGCATCTCAAACCCTTCGCCTTTGCCTCAAAACCTGCAATTCTCCCTCAACCTCTTGATTCTTGCGCCTCCGGAGCTTGTTGGATTGCGTCACGATGACGCGATCCCGTACCATTTACGACACGGGGGTGCCCTTTGTCCGGAACTGAAATCTTGGCCATTGTAGCCAGCCTCGCGACGCTGGTTTCATTTCTCTTCAACATCTGGCAGCACATCAGGCTACGGGCGGCCGAGCAGGCCGTACGGTCGATCAGTAGCATCACTCAAACGGCACTCCTCGAGACTGCTCAAATCCAAGACCGTACTAACTCTGACGTCGATCTCGCCCGGCATCGAACGATCGCAGCATTCTTCGCAGCTCTTTACAACGTCTGTGCCGTCTTCCTCGGTACCCGGCTAGAGGACGTAGGGTCCGGGAAGAAGTCCAGGAAGAGTGCTCCCGTCTACAATCTTGGGGAGCTACCAAATCGCCCCTCCACCAAAAATTAGACATTACAGTCCAAAACTGCCCCCAGTTATCCCCATCTAACCCTTGCGAAATCAGTGTTGGGAGTGTATCGTTTTGGACAGAACAGTTATTCTGACTCGCCCCTAAGCTGCCGTCTAGCCTGCTTTTGCATTCCTACAATCCCCCCTTGTTTAGCCCCGAGCAACAGCTAGAACAAGGCCCCCAGGTGGTGCCAGATGGGGTGGACCCCTGTAGTGAAACAACCTGCTAAGCAGGGTTTCCCCATTCGCTGAAAAAGGCTTGGCTGGGGAGCGGCCTTCATTGTAAACTTCTGCTCGGCCGGTGAAGCGGAGGCGGGCTCTGGTGGAGACCAACCCGCCGAGGAATAGCCGGGCGGGAACTCATCGAGACGATGGGTCGGGGCGTGGAGCCTCTCGCTTCGCGCCCCACTCCGGCACGAACCCCGCCCATCGGATCGAAAGATTCCCTCATGCCTCGGAAAACTCATCCCACGACTCCCGCGAGACTGGCCTGTTCGAGCACGCTTTGCTCGTACTCGACCGGCGGCAGATACCCCAGCGCCGAGTGCAAACGTTTCTCGTTGTAGACGCGATCGAGAAACTGCCCGACGCGCCGTTTCGCCTCGGCGAAATCTTCATACTCGAACAAATAGACCTCTTCATATTTCAAGGTCTTCATGAACGATTCCGCCATGGCGTTGTCGTAGGGATTGGCCTTGCGGCTCATGCTGATGCTAATGCCGTGCTGTTGGAGCAGCTTCGTGTAGTCGCCCGAGGCGTACTGCACGCCGCGGTCGGAGTGATGCACCAAGCCCGGCCCGATCTCGCGTGTCCGCAAGGCCGTCCGTAAGGCGGCCAACGCCAACTCCGCCTCCAAAGTGCGACCCAGCGACCAGCCGATCACCCGCCGCGAGAAGGCGTCCAACACCACCGCCAGATACACGAACTCCCGCAACAGCCGAATGTAGGTGATGTCGGCCACCCAGAGTTGGTTCACAGCGCTGATATCGAGCGTCGGCACGAGATTCGGGTAAACCGCCATGCCGTGTTCGGAATCGGTCGTGCGGATGAATTTCTTGCGGCGCAGACACAGCAGGTTGTCCTGGCGCATGATGCGCTGCACGCGCTTGCGGTTGATCACCCAACCTTGGCGCCGCAGCTCGGCGGTGATGCGCCGCGAGCCGTAGGCGGGCATCTCCACGGCGATGCGCTGGATCACGTCCCGCAACGCCGTCTCGTTGTCGCCCGCGGGCGGTTGACGAGCCCGGTAGTAGGCCGCGCGGGAGACCTCCAGCACACGACACATCGCGGCCAACGACAAGCCCGCTCCCGTTTCCCGTTGTTGCTCGATCAAGGGGATCATCTTGTCTTTGAAGACGCGGCGCTCGGAAGCTGTTGTTCCTCGAGCCGCGCCAAGGCCTTTTTTAACAGGGCGTTCTCCATCGTGAGCCGGCCCACCATCTGCTCCAGCTCGCTCACCTGGATCTGCTCGTCATTGGGCTCGCGGTCGCGCTGAAAGGCTCGTTCGGGATCGCGGCGCAGCTGTTGCCGCCACTTGCTCAAAAGCGTCGGATGGATCTCATGTCGCCGCGCCACGGCGGCGACCGAGGCTCCCGCCTCGACCTGCCTCACCGCCCGTAACTTGAACTCGGCGGAAAACTTTCTCCTGGACAACGTCATGGCACCTCTCTCCATTCACTGTAAAAAGATGCTTAACGAGTTGTCTCATTTTCGGGGTCCACTCCAAGACGAAGCTGATGATAAAGATCATCAACACAACGAGCGCGCCAAGGCGGAAAACCAGATATTCCAGACGTCCGATCCGCTCGAAAGTCTGATCGGAGGTGACGGTCATCATGAGGCGGCTGAAGCGGTCAGGCTGTTGGGCGGGCATTGCTCCCCCTCTCCATGGCATAGCGATGACAAGGCACGAGTTCCAGCCCCCTTCCCTTTAAAAACCCTTTCACTACATTTATCGGCAGAACACTCGGTAAGCTTTAGTTCTGAATGTACTTTTTGTTACATACCCTGGGACTCTCCCCTCGGAGCTACTTTGTGCGGCCCCCCCCTTGACACCCCCTGCCCTTGCGCTACAACTGGAGTAACATAAAGGACGTTATGTTACCCCAATTAACGATCCGCCCACGCAGCAACACCTAGCCGCCGGCTCTTCTCGCAGGCCGGTTACGCCCCGCAAGCGCCTCTAGTTCTTCGAGAGTCCTGGGCCGATCCCGCTAGCCCGCGTTTCTCACCACCTGACGGTCGAAGTGCGCCATAAGCCCGCCATTACTGCGGTGCGCTTGCTCACCGTGCTCAACGTAGAGTTCAAGTACGCCCGCATTATTCAAGAAATGCGGCGCTTAGCGGCGCGCGCCTTGTACTGACGGGCTTCTCACGCACTTCGCCTCACCACGTGGTGAGAAAACGGACTAGTTGTCTGAGGCCTTGAGGGAATTAAGCAACGCCCGGCAAGACTCATCCGCCGCTCTGCGCATGAACCCGATGTCAGTGGCAATCGACACCCAGTGGACTCCCTCACCGACCCACTTGGCGAGCAGATCCAGGTCATCGCCAAACGCAACGCCGGCGAAGACATCCGTCTGCCGCGTTTTCTCGATGACCGTTTTGATCGTGCTCAGCACGTCAGGGTGGCGAGGGTTGCCGCTGTGGCCCATCGACCCGGCTAGATCCATCGGACCGACGCAAATGCTGGTCAGCCCCGGCACGGCCAAGATCTCGTCCAGATTGTTGACGGCTTCGATGTGCTCGATCTGTACGATGGCGATGATTGTCTCGTTGGCCGTACGGCAGAAGTCCGGGCCTTCGAGGTCGCCGTAATTGGATCCCCTGCGTGGCCCGTAGCCGCGAATCCCATCCGGCGGATAGCGGCAGGCGGCAACCGCCAGACGCGCGTCGGCGGCGGTACGGATCATGGGCACGATCACGCCCGCCGCGCCGATATCGAGCACCGGCTTGATCATGACCGGATCGTTCCAAGGCACGCGGACAAGCGGCGTCGTCCGGCTTCCCTTGGTCGCCATGATGTGACCCTGCACGGTTTCGAGCGAAAGAGCATTGTGCTCCATGTCGATCCAAACGTAGTCGAGCGCCTGGCACAAGGCCTCGGTCGCGGTCGGGTCCGTGAAGGTGATGTTCGTTCCGATACAAAGCTCACCACTGCGAATCTTGTCTTTGAAGTAGCTGGCGTTTTCCATAAGCCTTCAGTTATACAACGGTTTGCCGTCTCCGTGGGGGCGCTGGACCGCGTTCGCGCGTCCCAGGGCGTTTGTTCTACGAGGTTGCCGCTAGACAGCCCGGGCGAGCGCGCCCTATAATCGAACAGGCTGACACGGGGGTGAGCGGCCCAGGGAACACCGCTTGTGTCTCGCGTCCCTTGTAGTACAAGAGTTAAGAAGTCGGGGGCTTTCAGGTGTGCAAGAAATCTTGGGACAGCCGGCCGCGGCGGGTGAATAGGGGTGAATCCAAGAGATTTCCGAGCGCGCCGCCGCCCCGATTTTTCCAGGCCGTCCCGGGTTTCTTATGGGCGCTTCGGGGAAGACTCTCCATGAAGCGTAGGGCTCAATCTCTGCTGCTTGTCGTGTTACTCCTCCTGGTGTTTCGCGGGCCCTTGCCCAGCCAAGGGCTAGCCGATTCGGGGCGTGCGGAGATGACCGCCACCCAGCTCGCTGCTGTGACGGAGCAGTTTTACCACGACTATGGTCCATTTGACCTGGAGGGAGATAAGCTGCAGCAGCTCCCGCGCAGGATGGAGTTTAATTTTCCCGAAGACATTTGGGTGGTCGGCTACCGAACAAGCATCCTCGACGTTGACGGGGAGCGACTGGACAGGGAATTCCAGTGCCACACGTTCCTGGGCACCTCAACACCCCACCACATGCACAACGACGAAGCGATGGTCGGGATCTTCTCCGACGGCTACACCGAGTCGTTTCGGTTGCCTTCGGGGTACGGTCTTTTCTTCGAGGCGGGTGAAAAAATTGTCTGGGATCCGATGTTCAACAATCGTAATCCCGATCAAACGGTGGCCAGCATCAGAATGACGATAGAGCTGATTCGCGCCAAACATCTTCGACATCCGCTCAAGAAACTGTCAATGGCCTTTCGGTCGGTACAAGTTCCGGACCTCTACTACGTGGAGCCGGGCCGGGACATCCGTGAAGCGGCCATCGAACTACCGCCGGGCAAGATTCGCGCCATCGGAACCCACATCCACCCCTACGGCGTCTCGATCGAATTGATCAACGCCACCCAAAACCGCGCCGTGTGGAAGGCCATCGGGGCCCGCGGCGAGGACGGCCGGCTGATCTCGATGCCCAGCTACAAGAACCCGAACGGCTATGAGGTCGGACCCGACGACCGCTTCAAGCTCGTCGCGACCTACGAAAACCCCACCGCGGAACGCGTTGACGCGATGGCCGGCATCTTCGTCTTCTACTCGGCGGCGCCGTAGGAAACCCGAGTCCCCTGTCCGCAGCGGGCCAGGCCAGTACCCACGGGCCGCCGACTTTTCGCCGTTGGCGGTTCAATTCGCCGCCGGCTCGGGCGCGGGCAGACGCGCCGGAACAGCCCGGGGACATGTGTTACCTATGTCCCGGCAGGGTCAGCCCCGCGGGATCACTCGTTGTAGTTGTGGACGAATTCGATGATGTGCCCGTCGGGATCTTGGCAGAAAATTTGCCCGATCCCAAGTTCGAAGTTTTCGTCTTCTTGGAACTTGAGGCCGGCTCCCTGAAGCTGCTTGCGCACCCCTTCGAGGTCTTTTACTTCGAGAGCCACGTGATCGGAGCGAATGAGGACGTTGTCACTCTCCTTGCGGCGGTAACTGCCTTCGATCAGATGGATCTGCCGATCGCCGACCGCGAGCCAGGCCCCTCGGGCCTGCAGATCGGGTCGCGGGAGCTCCGCCAGCCCCAGCACATCGCGGTAGAAGCTTTTCGACGCTTCCAAGTCCTTAACGGTGAAAGAGACGTGATGTAACTTAACAAGCCCGATCATGGGAGACCTCCAGGCGCTTTCGTTGGTTCAAAGAGCATAGCAGCCCAAGTTCCGGCGGGGGGAGTGATTGGCTAGCCCAGGGACGCGGATACTGGAACAGCAGCAGGTCCGCGCTACAAGCCCTCGAATTTTACGGATCCGACCGCCTCACCGTACTCGGACCCGGACGTGCGCTGCCAACGGGCTATCGGCCCGAGGCGCCCTTCCTGAGATCCTCCTTTAGGTTCAAGTTCCGGATCAGGCGGTGAAGGTAGTTGGGATGGACGCCGAGTCGCTTCGCGGCTTCGGTGTAGCTGCCGCCGGCTTGCTCGTAGGCGTCGACGATAAGCCGTTTCTTCGTTTGGTTGAGGACTTCGTGATACCGGTTGGCTGAGACATCGGCGCCCGAGGGCGCTCCCTCTAGGAGGGGTTCCGGCAGGTCCTCGGGAAGGATCAACTCCGACGAGCCCAGGACAACCGCGCGTTCGATGGCGTTTTCGAGCTCGCGTACGTTGCCGGGCCAGTCGTAACGGGTCAGACAAGAACGCGCCCGCGGAGAAATGCCGCGGATGTGGCGCTTAGTCTTGTTCGTGTACTTGGTGAGGAAATAGCTGGCCAGCAAGGGAATATCTTCGCGCCGGGTCCGCAAGGGCGGGGCCTCGATCGAGACTACATTTAATCGAAAATAGAGGTCTTCGCGGAAGGTTCCGTCCTTGACCGCCTTAGCCAAGTCACGGTTGGTGGCCGCGATCACCCGGAGATCCACCTGGATGGGGCGGATGCCTCCGACCCGCTCGAATTCACTCTCCTGTAAAACGCGCAGCAGCTTGGCTTGGAGCAGCGGCGCAAGCTCGCCGATTTCATCCAGAAAAACAGTGCCGCCGTGGGCAATCTCCAGCTTTCCTTTTTTCTGGGTAATGGCTCCCGTGAAAGCTCCCCTCTCGTGACCGAACAGTTCGCTCTCTAGCAGCGACTCGGTCAAAGCCGCACAGTTGATGGCCACGAACGGGCTGCTCGCCCGAGCGCTGTTGCCGAAAACACCCCGCGCTACCAACTCCTTGCCGGTACCGCTCTCTCCCGTGATCAGAACTGTGGAGTCCGCCGGGGCAACCTTGGCGATGAACTCATACACCTTGCGCATCGGCGAACTCTCACCGATCATGTTGTGCTCGATGTCGATCTCGGCTTGGAGACGACGGTTCTCGCTTTCGAGCAGTGCCACCGTTTGCGCATTCTCGAGAGCCATGGCGGCCATGCCTCCGATGGCCGAGAAGAGCCGCAGATGATTTTCGTCAAACTGAGCGTTCGTGTCGCTCGTGTCAAGGTAGATCACGCCTCGGACCTTTTGGAATGCGATCAGAGGGGCGGCCAGGACCGACTGTACCGGCGCGCCGTTTTCGCCTGCGTCGGCTGCCAGGTCCTCGTGTTGGAAGACATCGCTTCCGACTATGCCCGCTCCTTTCTCAAGAACCAGACGAACGATCGACTCGCTAACCTGCACCGGCCGGTCTGGCCCGGCCAGCTTGTCGCGGCCGAACATGGAAATAATATCGTCGCTGCTCTCACCGGTGAGCAGAATCGCCCCTCGCTCGGCGGGCACAAGTTCGAAAAACAAGTCGAGCAGCTCTTGCTGGAGGACCTCTAAGCTTTCCAGAGAGCTCAGCCTGTCGGCGATCTTTAGAAGGAGGTCCAATTCACGGCCCGCCCGCCGGGTGGGTGAGACCTTCAGAAGCTCCTCGGGCCGCAGATAGACCGCGTCCTGCATGCGGAACTTCACGGTAGGGCCCGGGCCTGTTTCTTCGGCTAATTCGACAGGATTGGATATGGTCGGTGAGGCACCTTTCAGCGGTACTTGAGTGCCGGATGCGGACGGAGCCGCGGTTGGAAGTAGCTCGGTTTCAGTTTCCTCGTCCAAGAGCAGAAACAGCGAGTCGCCGATGGCGATCTGATCGCCGTGGCCAAGCAGCCTCTCCTTTACGGGAACGCCGTTTACGAAGGTGCCGTTGAGACTCTCGAGATCGACGATCTTGGTCTCCCCGCCGGACTGCTTGATCACGCAGTGGTGCCGGGACACGGATTCCGAGTCCAGGCTCAGGCCGCTGGATGACCCACGCCCGAAGGAGAGATCTCCCTCGGAAAGCAAGACCACCTCGCCCTTTCGAGGCCCTGCGATAGCGATCAGCCGAGCTTCATCCATTGTTGCTTTCGTCCGTGATCCGCCTACGCTCAGAGACAAGTATAAGTCACCAGTCGGAAAGCACGCTCAATCGGAAATAGAGGCTTCGCGGAAGTTCCGTCCTTGACCGCTTTCGCCAAGGTACAGTTATTGCGAATACTCGTCGCCTAAGAAGGATGATCCGTATGGCCTTGGCGAAAATCGACCCAACGACGGCGGCGCCGCGCGCGGGCGCTGCGCAAACCGGCGAGTTGAACCTACGCCAGAATCTGTTTCACCACGTGGGCTTCCTCCACGCCAGTCAGCTTGGCGTCCAGGCCCTGGTGCTTGTGGGTGAAACGTTCGTGGTCGATGCCGAACAGGTGCAGGATCGTCGCCTGAAAGTCGCGGATATGTACCGGGTCTTTGACGATGTTGTAGGAAAAATCGTCGGTTTCGCCGTAGGTGACTCCGCCTTTGACGCCGCCGCCGGCCATCCACAGGCTGTAGCAGCGCGGATGGTGGTCGCGACCGTAATCCGTCGGCGTCAGTTTCCCCTGGGAATAGATTGTCCGTCCGAACTCGCCGCCCCAAATGACGAGCGTGTCTTCAAACATGCCTCGCTCCTTCAGATCTTGGATGAGGGCCCAGGCAGCGCGGTCGACGTCTCTGGCCTGCGCGGGGAGCACTTCGGGCGCGAAGGCGTGTACGTCCCAGCCGCGGTGATAGATCTGGACGAAGCGCACACCCCGTTCGACGAGTCGGCGCGCCATCAGTGCCGCGTTTTGAAACTTGCCGGGCTGCTTCGCTTCCTCGCCCCAGCGCTTAAAGGTGCTTTCCGGCTCACTCGAGAGGTCACCCATCTCCGGCACCGAAGACTGCATCCGGAAAGCCATCTCGAACTGCTCGATGCGCGCCAGTGTTTCCGGGTTGCCGACCTTTTCGTGGCGGATCTGATTCAGCTCGCTGAGGCCGTCGAGCATCTTCCGCCGGACGTCACGGGAAACACCATCCGGATCCTTGATGTAGAGCACCGGTTCCGCGCCTCCGCGCAATCCTACGCCGGCGTACTTGGGAGAAAGGAACCCCGAGCTCCACATTTTCGCGGAAATTGCCTGCACACCGGCCTTGGGGTGGCTCTTCTCGGCATTCATCACGACAAACGTCGGTAGGTCCTGATTCATACTGCCCAGCCCATAGGCGAGCCACGACCCGATGCACGGCCGCCCGACCACCTGCCGGCCCGTTTGGATGAAAGTAATCGCCGGTTCGTGGTTGATCGCTTCGGTGTGCATCGAGCGGATCACCGCGATGTCGTCGGCCATCTTCGCGGTGTTGGGCAGGATCTCGGAAATCCA
Organism: Bryobacterales bacterium; assembly: GCA_965248365.1. Classification (GTDB taxonomy): domain Bacteria; phylum Acidobacteriota; class Terriglobia; order Bryobacterales; family UBA6623. The sequence goes on from CBDFJA010000002.1 coordinate 391,901, forward strand.
CGTGCCGCTTTGGCCGTTTTGCGTGAATTGAAAGACTGACGGCGCGATCGGGAAGCGCGCCTGCCCGGATGTCATGGTTGTCAGCCGCTGCCCCCGGCGCACCGATTCGGGAAGATCCTTGTCGTACCAGTCCTTCATCTTGGGCTTGTAATCGAGCAGATCCATCTGCGGCGGCGCACCCATCATGTGCAGGTAGATACACCGCTTCGCCTTCGGGGCGAAGTGAGGCAAGTACGGCAAGCCACCAAGGGATTCGTCACCCTTGGACGCACCGAAGCCGCTCTGGGCCAGCAGGTTGGCCAAGGCGATTCCGCCAATGCCCCTGGCCCCTCGGCTAAAGAACTGTCGTCTGGTTTCCGCTAGGATTGCTTCTTCGTGTGGATGCATTTGAAATCTCCGTAAGAGGGCACGCCATAGACGCGCGCCGGGCCACCTTGCTCCGCTACTTGTTCAAAACCTCGTCCATATTCATCATCTGGCTCGCCAGCATGGTCCACGCGGCGGACTCGGTCACGGGCAGCGCCTCATCGGGCGGCGACTCGCCGACGGCGACAAACTTCTTCGCCTCCTCGGCGTTCGAACCGTAAAAACCGACAAACGCGCCGTAGGTCCGTTTCGCGACCGCGCGTTCCTTTTCGTTGAGGTGACGCGCCAGAAGACGGGTCGTCAGGTAATCCAGCCGCCGGTCGAAGTCGTCTCCGGCCTCGCGAATCGCTCTCTGCGCGAGATGGCGTGACGCTTCGATGAATTGCGTATCGTTCATCGTAACCAGCGCCTGCAGCGGGGTGTTTGTTCTCTCCCGATGCACCGTGGTGTGCTCCCGCGTGGGCGCATTGAAGATGTCCATGGAGGCGGGCGGCGCGGAGCGCTTCCAGAATGTATAGAGACTGCGCCGATAGAGTTTCGCGCCGGAGTCCCGTTTGTAGGCATAGGTGTTGCTCTGGTGCATGGCCACGCTTTCCCAGACTCCATGTGGCTGGTAGGGCTTAACGCTGGGGCCGCCGATCTTGCGGACCAGCAGGCCGCTGGCCGCCAGGGCGTAATCGCGGATCATTTCAGCATCCATGCGGAAAGCGGGCCCGCGGGAGAGCAGCCGATTCAGGGGGTCCTTCTCGAGCTTTTCCGCGGTTGTTTGCGCCGACTGGCGGTAAGTGGAGGAGGTCACGAGCGTGCGAAAGAACTGCTTGATGTCCCAGCCCGATTCGCGGAACTCGACCGTCAGCCAATCAAGCAACTCGGGGTGAGACGGCGGCTCCCCCTGCGATCCGAAATCATCGCTGGTCCTTACTAGGCCGGTGCCGAAGACCTCCTGCCAGTAACGGTTCACAATCACGCGGCCGGTCAGCGGGTTCGCTTCGTCCACCAACCACTTGGCTAGCCCCATGCGGTTGCGCGGCAACGACGCCAGCATGGGATGCAGCGCCGAGGGAGTATTCGCGGCCACGCGATCACGCGGTTGATCATAGAGGCCGCGGTAGAGAATGTGAGCCTCGGGATCTTTGTCGGGTATCTCCTGCATCACGTGGGTGACGCCCCCGCGCCGGCGGATCTCCCGCCACTCTCGATTGATTTCCTGTTCGCGGGCCACGATCACGCGGTAATCCTTGTCCTTGACGCTGAGGTAGTAGAGACGCAGCGCTTCGCGTTCGGCGGCGCTTAGTTTTTCGGGATCCTTGTCTCGCGCGCTTTCTAGCGCGGACCACAGCGAAACAACCTTGGCCTCCTGAAGGGTGATTGGGCGATCAAAGACTCGAAGATCTGCGATGCCCCCGCCCTCGAAGTAGCGCATTTGCGGCTTGTCGCGGCCTCCTCTGCCCTTAGTAATGCCGCGGCCCAAATAGAGCGGCCGGCTGGTTTGGATACTCCCCTCCAGCTGCGTGAAGAACTCGCTGCCCATCGCCTCCACGAAATCACCGTTCCTGTAAATGCGGAGGCCGGCACGCTCGCCTGAACCGTCGTAGGTCATGACGAGATGGGTCCATTCGCCGGCCGGCAGCCGCTTCGTATTGACGGGGTTAATGTTGATCTCGGAGGGGCTTTCCTGCCCCGCTGCTTTTTCGCCGGTCATCTTGAAGGTGACTTGCCGCTCGCTAACGGTAATCGACCATCCGCGGAAATCGTCGTCGGGATCGTACTGGCCGGCAATCACGACAGCCCCTACTTGCTTGGGCTGGTAAACCCACATCGCCATCGAAAAGGGCGTGCCATTGTCGAGATTCAAGCTAGGAAGCTCGGTCCACGATTCCTTCCCGAACCGCAGCGCCTTCTGGTTTTCGGCCGGCCCTTCTCCGACTACAAGTCCCTGATGAAGCGCAATTTTCTCGCGGCTGCCTCCCCGATCGATCGCGGGCCCATCGTCGAGGGTAAGCGTCAGCAGCTCGGCGGATTTTTCGAGCGGCGTCTCAAGAGAGCGGTGTTCCCCGCTCGCCAGCCATTCCGTGAACGCTTCGTCGACCGACGCGGCGCGGCTTTCCATCCGTGCTTCGGCTTCCGCCGCTTCCCGGCGGATCTCATGCCAGCGGCCGCGGTCTTTATCGCCGGGTACAACCAGGATGGGCGGCGGATCCGATAGGTTGCCGTCCATCACATACTGCGTCGTGTTCCTAAAAAACGCCGTCAGGGAGTAAAACTCACGCTGCCGAATCGGGTCGAACTTGTGATCGTGGCAAGTGGCGCATCCGACCGTAAGGCCGAGAAAGACGATCCCGGTCGTATCAGCTCGGTCCTTGGCGTAGATGGCTTCGTATTCTTCAGGGATAACACCGCCCTCGTTGGTCGTGATATTACAGCGATGAAACCCGGTGGCAACAAGTTGATCGAGGGTCGGATCGGGCAGCAAGTCTCCGGCGATCTGCTCGACGGTAAACTCGTCAAACGGTTTGTTGTCGTTGAAGGCCCGGATCACCCAGTCGCGGTAGGGCCACATTTCGCGATAGTTGTCGATGTGGATGCCGTGAGTATCCCCGTAACGCGCGGCGTCAAGCCAATAGCGGGCGCGGTGTTCGCCCCAGTGCCTCGAGTTGAGCAGCCGGTCGACCAGCTTTTCGTAAGCTTGCTCGGAAGTGTCTCGCAAGAAGCTTTCGAGGATGCCGGGGTCGGGAGGCAATCCCGTTACATCGAGTGCCGCGCGGCGGGCGAGGGTGCGTTTATCGGCTTCGGGGGACGGCGTGAGACTTTCCTTCTCGAGCGCCGCGAGAATAAACCGGTCGAGGGGACTGCGAACCCACGCTTCGTTCTTTACGGTGGGAGGCTCGGGCCGCTTGACGGCTTTGAACGACCAGTGCTGATCCCAGGATGCGCCCTGTTCGATCCAACTCTTGAGAATCTCGATCTGTTCGTCGGTCAGTTCCTTCTTGGAATAAGCCGGCGGCATCCGCAACATCTCGTTGTCGTGAGTAATGCGTTTGTAAAGCAGACTGGTCTCCAAGGCGCCCGGAACGACGGGACTTCCGCTTTGCCGCTGAGCAAAGGCTCCCTCGCGTGTATCGAGACGCAAGTCGGCCATGCGGGTCTCCGCGTCCGGTCCGTGGCAAGCGAAACAGTTATCGGAAAGAATCGGCCGTACCTGGCGCTGGAAGTCGACGGAATCTATCGACGCCGCCCGGGATGGAGTGGCGGCAAACAGCACCCCCAGCGCGAAGCCCACGGTCAAGCCGAGAAGTGGAAAACGAACCCTACGCATGCACCTGCCCTCCCAATATGAATCTATCGGTCGCCGACCCGGCGCGTCAACGACTCGAATCGCGAACCTGGCTAGCGTTGCCAGCCTTTGGCGGCTGGCCCACGGCGACCGCTTGCCGCTTCGGGCATACCCGAACAAGCCGCGATCCCTGACGCCGGGAACCCTTACGAACGCCGCCGCGCCAGCCTCTTATCCAATATTATCGCGTCCTTAGCCGTCTAGCGCCATCTTTGCATGATTTAATCGAGCGACTGGCGGGAGAGCGGGTTCGCGTATCAACCCGGTTTTCTGCTTGGAAAATACGCCCTGTCTGTAACATGAATTACGTTACGGGGTATATTTTCATGCTGCGGGGTGGACGAAGTTCATGGTGAGAAAAGCGGGCTAAGCTGGTTGTAGAGGATGTCCGCCGAAGACGACCTTGACCCGGCAATTTGCCAGTACGGCATCAGCAATGTCGGCGTCAAAATCTCCTATCTGGCCGAATCTTTGATGACAAAGTGTCTAGAAGACCGAGCGTTTCCGTGATCGGTCTAGGCCTTTGAGAATGTCCAGCCCGACCATGGTTTGAAACTCGTCAATGGCGACCCGGAAGGGAGGTTCGGGGTCTTCTCCGAACTCATCGGGCGGGCGGCGCAAAGCGGCGTGATAGATGTCGCTGACAATCATGGCCCCGGCCATGCGGCCCGTTTCCTCGGATAACCAGCCGCTCTGGGCCAGATTGACGAGAACGATAGCTCCCCTGTCGAATATGCCGTTCCAGTCCAGGCTTTGCTCGGGAATGCTCATAAAGCGGGTCAAAGCTTCCGAGTTCAAAAGCGGAAGCAGCCTATTGATGGTCGAGAGGGTTTCCTGCCTTCGGTCTCCGCGTTTCAAAGCTTCCAGGGCCTGCCATTCTTTTTCAATCAGGGGTGATTGAAGGTCTTTAATCAGTGCTGTCCGGGGAAAGTCGCGCCATCGGACGGTAAGTCTTGACCGCTCAATGTCTTATGGCCTGTTTTGCCCGGGAACGATTTGAAATCCCGAGGCCGCAAATGGTCGCCTGAACGGAGCATCCGGACGCGGCACAATGAGGGATGAACCTTGGCCGTACGGTTTTCTCCCAACTGATCGAGCACCTACCGAGCAAAGAGTTTCAGAAATGTGTATCGCGCTACCGCGGCGATTCCTATCTGAAAAGTTTCTCCTGCTGGGATCAGTTTCTTGCGATGGCATTCGCCCAGCTGACCTATCGGGCAAGCCTCCGCGACATCGAGACGTGCCTGCGTTCGATGCACGGCAAACTCTACCACATGGGATTCCGCGGCAGGGTAGCGCGCTCGACACTGGCCGATGCGAACGAGTCGCGCGACTGGCGGATCTACGCGGACTTCGCGCAGGTCTTGATTGGCATGGCACGGCCGTTATATGCCCACGACCCGATCGGTGTGGACTTGGACCAGACTCTGTACGCTCTCGACTCGACAACAATCGACCTCTGCCTGTCGCTGTTTCCGTGGGCGAAATTCCGCAAGCAAAAGGCCGCCGTGAAGATGCACACGCTGCTGGATCTGCACGGCAATATTCCCACGTTCATCCGCATTACTGGAGGCAAAGTGCACGACATCAACATCCTCGACGAGATCGGCCCGGAGGCCGGCGCGTTCTACGTCATGGATCGGGCCTACGTCGATTTCGAACGCCTCTTCGTGTTCACTCTCTGCTCGTCGTTCTTCGTCGTGCGAACCGAGAAGAACATCTTGCTCCAACGGCGCTACTCGCATCCCGTCGACAAATCCACGGGCTTGCGCTCGGATCAGACCGTCATACTGGCTGCCATCGAATCGGCCCAAGCCTATCCCGACCCGTTGCGGAGGGTCAGTTACTTCGACGCCCGGACGAACAAGCGGCTGAAGTTTCTGACCAACAACTTCGCGCTCCCGGCGCTGACCATCGCCCACATCTACAAGTCGCGTTGGCAGATTGAGTTGTTCTTCAAGTGGATCAAGCAACATCTGCGAATCAACTTGTTTTACGGTACCAGCGAGAACGCCGTCAAGACGCAGATCCGGATCGCTGTCTCGATTTACGTGCTCATCGCCATCGTCCGGAAACGGCTCGGGCTGGAAGCGAGTCTTTACCAGATTCTACAGATTCTCAGCGTTACGCAATTCGAAAAAATGCCCCTTTTACAGGCACTCCAGCCATCCGACTCCCCAAACGAATCCCCCTATGACCCCAACCAATTGATTCTATTCGACTTTTAACCGGACAGCAGTGGTGCGGCGTATTGCCCGCGCTTAGGACGGAAACATGGCTTTCCAAATTCTTCATGATGGCAGTGGGACGGTTGAAGATGCTGTGCATTCTCCAACCCTGCCCGTTGCTCTCTTCCAAAGAAAGATCCAGCTTCTCGATCCAGCAGGGCCAAATCGGCGTGACCATTTCACGGACCTTGTTTAGACGCAAGGATCCCGGGACCAACCCTATAGCTAAATTCGCCCAGGCAACCTGCGGAAGCTTATGTGCGAGTTTCAGACTGACCAGCCGGACTCTCCATCGCCCTTCGGGGTGAAAAGCAGCAAGCGCCGCCAGACAAAGGACCCCGACGAGAATAACGACCTTTCCGGTCAATCGCTTCCAGCCCGCCATAAATCACTCAACCGAACTTATTGACTTCCGCATAATATAGGGTAATCTTTTGGGGGTTCTGCTCGTCTTAATAGACATGGGGAACCCAAGAGGCGTAAGGCGCGATTTTGATGCTCTGGAAAAGCGACGGCTGGAGGCCGTGCGGCTGGTCGTTGACGAAGGTTTGAGTCAGTCCGAGGCAGCACGGCGCGTGAAGGCGGCGCAGCAAAGCGTGAGCCGTTGGGTTAGCGAGCATGGCGCGCACGGTGCCGCCGGACTCCGCCGGGCCGGGCGCGCCGGCCGCAAGCCGCTGTTAGACGCCACGCAACGGGAACGTCTGGAGGCAATGCTGCTGCGGGGCCCCGAAGCGCAGGGCTTCTCGACGCCGCTGTGGACTTGTCCGCGAGTCGCTCGTCTGATCGCCGACGAGTTCGGCGTGCGCTATCACGAAGGTCATGTTTGGAAGATCCTGCGGGCGCTCCACTGGAGCCCGCAACGGCCTGTCGGCAAGGCCCGCGAGCGCAACGAAGAAGCCATCCGCAACTGGCGGCGCAAGACTTGGCCGGCCACTAAAAAAAAGCCCAAAAACAAGGCCGCACGATCGTCTTCATCGACGAAAGCGGACTGAGTCAGAAGCCCCATCGTTGCCGCACCTGGGCGCCCCGCGGCGAGACACCCGTGCTGGAGTTCAACTTCAACTGGCAGAAACTTTCCGTTTCCGCCGGGCTGACCTTGCGCAACTTCTACTTCCGGCTCTATCCCGGCGCCATCGGCGAGCTGGAGGTCATCGACTTCCTGAAGGCTTTGGTCCGCCACATCGACGGCCCGCTGCTGATCGTCTGGGACCGCCTGCCGGCGCACCGCAGCCGCCTGGTGCGGGAGTTCATCGAGCTCTCCGAAGGCCACATCGCCACGGAGTGCTTGCCGCCCTATGCACCGGAGCTGAACCCGGTGGAATACATTTGGGCTTACTGGAAGCAGCACGAGTTGCCGAACGTCTGTCCGAAGGACTACTGGGAGCTGGACGAGCGTGCCCGCAAATCCCTGCGTCGCATGCGCCGCAAACCGCGCTTGATTACGGCCTTCTGGAAGCAGTCTTCTCTTGGCCTTGACTAACTCGATATTATGCGAGATTCAATACTCCGCTACAGTCTCGTAGTCTAACGAGTTCCCCCGCAGCGTTCAATGAGTGTTTGCTACACCCAGTCCAACAACCCAGGGTCCCAGCGCCTGGTTTTGACAACTCTGCGTTGCCCCGAGCATCCGACCCTCGCTTTGACTTCCATGGCCCCACGATGACAGTAAAAGCTGACCGTTCAGTATTATCGCCTGCTAATCGACGCTCAGCCGAGGTTGTTTTTCGACAAGAGCGACCACCTGTCTGTTGATGGGTGAAAGACCGTTGGTTAGAATGAGGGTCCCGGTGCGAACCGACGATTCCATCGCCCCGAAGACCGGACGTGATCCTTCCTGGCCGGCCAACAACTAGTTCCCGCGACTTGTCAGCCTCGTAGCTGCACGCTGCCTGTCGTCCCGGACAAGGCGCCTGTGAAGACGCGGCACGTATAGGACGCCGCGTAAAATAGCATCCGTCCCCGCTAGATTATGCGGACCCCTCCCCAACAGGCGAACCCGGAAACGCTTCAGTCATTCGTCCGCGAAAAACTCAAAGATTCGCTTTTGATGGTGGTATCGAATCGCGAGCCCTACGTTCATTTCGTCGAAAACGGCGAAATTCACTGCAAGCGAACCGTCGGCGGATTGGCCACGGCATTGGACCCGGTGATGCAAGCCGTCGGGGGCTACTGGGCCGCCCATGGCTCGGGCGAGGCCGACGCCGAGGTGACGGACGAGAACGGCCGGGTCCGGGTGCCACCCGATGACCCCCGTTACACGCTGCAACGCGTCTACCTGTCGAAGGAAGAAAACGAAGGCTACTATGACGGCTTTGCCAACCAAGCGCTGTGGCCACTTTGCCACAACGCGTTCACGCGTCCCGTGTTCGTGCAATCGCACTGGGAGATGTATCGCGCGGTCAACGAAAGGTTTGCCGAGTCGGTGGGAAGGATCGTCGGGGAGCGAAAGGCGGTCGTCTTCATCCAGGACTACCACTTCGCACTGCTCCCGCGAATGATCAAGACGAGGTGCCCGCAAGCGGTCTGCGCGCAGTTCTGGCATATTCCCTGGCCGCCTCACGAGTTGTTCGGCATCTGTCCTTGGAAGAAAGAGTTGCTCGACGGAATGCTGGGTAATGACTTGCTGGGATTTCACGTGCAGGAGTTTTGCAACAACTTCCTGGGAACAGTTGAGCGCGAGTTGGAGACCCGCCACGACCCCGAGCGCTCGGCTGTGGTCCGCGACGGACACTCTACCCGAGTCTCGCCGTTCCCGATTAGCGTTGACTTTGAAGCCATTTCCCGCGGGGCTCAAAGCGATCCCTGCTTAGAGCGGATGGAATCGCTCCGACGGGAACTGCACCTCGCCGACAAAGTCATGCTGTTCGGTATCGACCGCTTGGATTACACCAAGGGCATCCCCGACCGTCTTCGCGCCGTGGACCTTCTTCTCGAGCAGCGCCCGGAGTACATCGGGAAGTTAGTCTTGGTGCAAGCGGGCTCCCCGAGCCGCCAACGGATTCCCGCATATAAGCGCCTGATGCAAGAAGTTGAAACCCTTACAAGCGAGGTTAACCGGCGTTATCGGACCGACGATTGGAGTCCTATCGTGACCTTCGATCAGGACTTGCCGTGGGACTCGGTACTGGCGCTCTATCGTTTGGCCGATGTCTGCATCGTCAGCTCCCTGCAGGACGGTATGAACCTTGTGGCCAAGGAGTTCGTCAGCGCCCGAGTCGACGAAAGAGGGGTTCTCGCGCTCAGCCGCTTTGCCGGCGCGGCCGAGGAGATGCCCGATGCGCTGCCCATCAACCCCTACGCCATCGAGGACTTCGCCGAGCAGCTCCATGCCGCCATCCGCATGACCGCGGACGAACAAGGGCCGCGAATGAGGCGCATGCGCCGGCAAGTGCGGGAAAACAACATATACACTTGGACGATGAACATCCTGGGCCGGATCAGCGACCTCGGGTGATCTCAAACTAATTCCTGAGTGGACATCAACGCGTGAACCACTTGTTCGATCACTGGCCCGACGTCAGCAGCCGGGTGTCCGAGGTGCCGGGATTGCTGCTGATGCTCGATTTCGACGGCACCCTCGCTCCCATCGTCCGCCACCCGGATCTGGCGACCCTTCCTCCTGAAACCCGTGCCCGACTCGTCGAGTTAAGAGCTGCGGCCGGCGTCTCGCCGGCCATCATCAGCGGCAGGTCGGTCGCGGACCTGCGGCAGCGCGTGGCCGTCGAAAATATCACCTACGTGGGCAACCACGGCCGCGAATGGCAAAGACCGGGCGCTGCGGAACCCGAAACAGACTTGCCGATCCAAAAGCGAATGGACGAAGTGGTCGGCCGTCTCACGAAGGATCTTTCGGGGGTGCCGGGAGTTCACATTGAAAACAAGGGCTTCACTGTCGCCGTGCACTATCGGCAAGTCCCTGAGGCTATGCGCCCTCGGGTTCGGTCTTGTACGCAGGAGATCGCGCAACAGATGGCCGGCCTGATCGAAGTTAGCGAGGGAAAGTGCGTGTACGACCTGTTTCCTTCCGACGGAGCCAGCAAAGGAAAGTCTGCTCTGGCCTTGCTGGAGGAGCACGGCGGATGGCCCACGGTATTGCCGATCTATTGTGGCGACGACACGACCGACGAAACCGTTTTTCAGGCTTTGCCGGCCGGGTCCATCACGGTGTACGTCGGCAACGCAGAGGCCGCGTCGGCGGCCCGCTACCGGCTCGCTGACCCCCGGGAGGTGGCGTCTCTGTTGACGAGGATCGCGTTGCTGCGTCGAAACCCAGCCCAGCCTGCGCGGTCATGAGTCTTCGCCTGCTGTACTGCCTGTACCCATTTATCGAGGCCACCGACCTTTACCACCGGCTGCTGGGCGACAATGGAAGTCCCGTGGCGGTGTGCCATGCTGCCGGCGGTCTCGGAACGAGAAACCCGCCATGGTGTCGCGGTTGCCGACGAGGTACAATCTTTTCTCCCAAACGGTCTCGAAGAAATCACGCGGTCGGGCCGCCGCCTGCCCTGTGAGCGTCCAACTCCATAGGAGACAGACCTGCCGAGTCTGCGGCAACTCGAGTCTTCGCTCGATCATTTCCCTGGGATCGCAGCCGCTGGCCAACGCCTTCTTGCGGTCTCCGGAAGAGCTCGCCGGCGAGGCCCAGTATCCGCTGGATGTCTACCTGTGCGAGACCTGCTCGCTGGTGCAGCTACTCGACGTTGTCGACCCCGGAGCGCTGTTTTCCAACTACCTGTATCTGACCGGTACTTCCGAGACGATGGAGCGCCATCACGCGGCCTACGCTGGCACGCTCGTCGGGATGCTTGCTCTAGAAGACGATGACCTCGTGGTCGAGGTGGGCAGCAATGACGGCAGCCTGCTGGGACACTTCCAAAGACGAGGCTTACAGGTGCTCGGGATCGAGCCGGCGGCTAACATCGCCAAGCTGGCCAACGAGCGGGGTATTCGAACCCTCAGCCGTTTCTTTTCGCCTTCGACGGCCGCCCAGGCGCGGCAGGCCTACGGAGAGGCGAAAGCGGTTCTTGCTAATAATGTCCTCGCCCACGTCGATGATGTGCAGGGTTTCGTCGAGGGGTGCGTGCATCTGCTGAATCCGACCGGCCTGCTGGTCGTCGAAGTGCCGTATCTGCGCCGGCTAATCGAAAAACTTGAGTATGATACGATCTACCACGAGCATCTGTGCTATTTCTCGGCGACGGCTCTGGCGCGGCTTTGCGGGCGATCGGATCTATCCATTGTCCGAGCCGATGAGACGCCCGTTCACGGCGGCTCGTTGCGGCTCTATATCGGCCGGGAACAGCACCATGGCCCCCACGGCCGGGAGGCGCTCGAGCTGTTGAAAACCGAGCAGGCCGAGGGACTGACTTCGCAGCCGACGCTCGGCGGATTCGCCACGCGCGTCGCAGCGAATCGACGGGCCATTCGTCGGCTCTTGGACGATTTGGCCGGTCAACGGAAGACCCTGGCCAGCTACGGGGCGCCGGCAAAGGCGACAACGTTGTTAAATTACTGCGGCATCGGTCCGAGCAAATTGCCCTACTTGGTGGACAAGAATCCCTGGAAAGTAGGCCGCTATCAGCCGGGTACGGGCATACCGGTTCTCGGGGTCGAGACGTTGCTCGAGCGCGAACCCGACTACGTATTGATTCTCCCCTGGAACCTCCAGAGCGAAGTCGTCGAGCAGCAGCGTGAATACGCTGAACGGGGCGGGCGATTCATCGTGCCCCTTCCCGAACCGAGGATTCTCCCAAGCGAATGCGCGTAGTGATCCTGGCCGGCGGCCGCGGCACCCGACTGGCCGAAGAAACGACGATCCGCCCCAAGCCGATCGTCGAGGTCGGCGACAAGCCGATTCTGTGGCACCTGATGAATATTTACGCTCACTACGGCCACGAAGACTTTTTGGTCGCTTGCGGCTATAAGGGTGAACTGATCAAGGAATATTTCCATAATTTCTTCGACCACCACAGCGACTATTTCGTGGATCTCAGAGACGGCTCCCGCGAAGTCATCAACTCCTGCGATTTGGACTGGCGGGTCGGTTTGATTGACACCGGGTCCGATACCATGACCGGCGGCCGCATCCTTCGGCTCAAGCCGTGGCTCCAGCAGGAAACCTTTATGGTGACCTACGGCGACGCGCTGGGGGACATCGACATCGCCGGGTTGACCCGTTTCCATCGCTCGCATGGGGCATTGGCGACGGTGACGGCCGTGCGCCCGACGGCGCGGTTCGGCGCCTTGACCCTGGAAGGCGACACGGTGCGCGAGTTTTCCGAGAAACCTCAAATGGGGGAAGGCTGGATCAATGGCGGCTTTTTCGTTTTTGAGCCGGGGATCTTCGCCTATCTCAAAGACGACCAAACGATCTTGGAACGTGACCCGCTGGAGCGGCTGGCTGAAGAGAAGCAACTGCGAGCCTACCGGCACGAGGGTTTCTGGCAGCCGATGGACACGCTGCGGGACAAGCAATTACTCGAATCGCTTTGGGCCGGCGGGAAGCCCCCTTGGAGGATTTGGGAGTAAAGACCGAAGGGCCCGATTCCTTGAGCGGCGGGACTTCCCCGGTCTCGTGCGAGAGGCGAAAAGCGACGTGGAAGGGTTTTGGAAAGATCGGAACGTTTTCGTCACCGGCGCTACCGGGCTGCTGGGATCCTGGCTGGTCGAGGAACTGCTGGACCGGCAGGCGCGCGTGACTTGCCTGTTGCGGGACTGGGTCCCGGGGAGCAAGTTCGCCGAGGAAGGTTTTCCGGCCCGGACGAACGTTGTCCGCGGGGAGCTCGAAGACTGCCATGTCCTGCTGCGAGCCCTGAACGAGTACGAAGTCGACTCCGTGTTCCACCTCGGCGCGCAGACGATCGTCGGCACGGCCTCGCGTTCTCCTCTTTCCACCTTTGAAGCCAATATCCGAGGGACCTGGAATCTGTTGGAGGCCTGCCGCGGGTGCCCGAAAACGGTAGAGCGGGTCTTGGTCGCTTCCAGTGACAAGGCTTATGGCTGCCACGCGGAACTTCCCTATACCGAGCAAACCGAGCTACGAGGGAGTTTTCCCTATGACGTGTCCAAGTCGTGCGCCGACCTGATCGCTCTTTCGTATTTTGAGACTTACGGCACGCCGGTCGCCATCACGCGCAGCGGCAATCTCTTCGGCGGGGGGGACCTGAACTTTAACCGCCTGGTTCCCGGCACGATTCGCTCGGCGCTGCGGGACGAGCCGCCCGTCATACGAAGCGACGGCTCCTATGTTCGCGATTACTTCTATGTGCGCGACGCCGTCAACGCCAATCTGCGGTTGGCCGAGCGGCTGCTCGACGACGGCGTCCTGGGCCAAGCGTTTAATTTCGGGACGGAACAGCCCTTGTCGGTAACCGCTCTCGTGGATCTGATTCTCCGGCTCTGCGACAAGACAGACCTTCAACGGCGGGTGTTGAACGAAGCCAGTCACGAGATCCCCAAGCAATACTTGGACTGTTCGAAGGCGCGCGCTCGACTAAACTGGCGGCCTGGCTACTCGCTCGAAGAAGGGATGCAAGAGACCATCTCCTGGTATCGCCAGCACCTAAACCGGCAGTAGTCGAATCGATCTTGCCAAGTGTTTGAGAAGTCAACTCGTCCCATCTTCCGCGCGTGGACCTTGGGGACGGGTCAGGGCAGGGTTTGGAATCCGAAATGGCACTGTCGGAAGTGCGCGTCCTCGGTCAGCGCGTGAAGGAGTTTGAGTTCGTCCATGACCACGAAGCTTGTCAGGTCGGTGAACGAGATGCGTGGCTTGTCGCGGTAGCGGAGGCGAAGCTTGAATGCCTTTTCAAACCGCGTCGGCGTAACGCGTTCGACAGCCAGTAGGCCAAGCGATTGGGCCCGGAAGATCCCCCCACAGAACCGCTCGGCCTCCTCGAACGGCCGGCGAGCGAACAGGCGGGTGATCGTTTCGTCGAGGACGTAGTCCGTGGTGACCCAGGGAGCCGCCTGGTCGGCATACTTTTGACGCAGACTTCGCACCTCGGAGTGAGCCGCCTCGGCAGCGTCCTCGAGGGCCAGCCAACCCCAGGTATCGACAAACAGGGGAGGAGTCTCAGCTGCCGTAGAGCGCTTCATCGATGCCGATGGTGAGTTCGCCGTCGCTTCCGATACCGCTGACCGCAAGCAGCGGATCGACCTTGCTCTTGGCGCGGCTTCGCGCGCGGCCGCCCTTTCGGAGCTTGGAACGGATCAGCTCGGCCATGCTCAGGCGCCGCCGGAAGGCCTCCTCGCGGAGCTGATCGTGCAGCTCCTCGGGCAAGAAGATCGTGGTCCGCTTCATGAGTTCCATAATAACATATATATGTCTCTGTGAGGCGGTCGGCGGGAGCAAATCTGCCGCCGGGATTGTTAACCGCGGCCGCCGCGGGTTTTCCTGCGCCCCTTACCCCGGACCGCGGATTCCCATCCGCGGCTCTGCCATCGGATTAGCGACCGCTCTCCGCGTATTCTTGCCAACGGTTCGGGGTCAAGTAGCGCTCCCTCGGTTCGCCTCGCCACCTGGCGAGAAAAGCGGGCTAAGAGCCTACGGTCTCGACGCCGCACAGGCCGCCGGACACAAGCACGAGCGCCGGGAAGATATTCTCGAAACGCTCGGCGCGCCGTGATGCCGCGGCGGGACCGGCCCTGTCAACCAACCTGTTCACCGGCGTGCATCTCTTGCAGGGCCGCGACTTGAGGTTGTCGCTCCCGTTGAGCGGCGATGCCGTCGGCCGCGGCTCTCGCTCCGCTGAGGGTAGTGACGCAGGGGACGTGGTGCTGCATGGCGGCGCGGCGGATGGCTTTCTCGTCGCGGAAGGAATGCGCCCCGGCCGGGGTGTTGACGACCAGGTCGACTTCACCGCCCTTGATTAAGTCCACGAGGTTGGGGCGGCCTTCGTTGACCTTAAGTACCGTGCGGCACTCCAGGCCCGCCTCTCGCAGCGACGAGGCGGTTCCGCGCGTGGCGATGAGCGAGAAGCCCAGGCCGGCGAATTTTTGGGCCACCTTGGTCGCCGCGGCTCGATGGGGGTCGGTAACGCTAATGAATACCGAGCCTTGTGTGGGAAGCGCTTGGCCGGCGCTGAGTTGAGCTTTCGCAAAAGCTTCACCGAAGGTGGCGCCGATGCCCATGACCTCCCCGGTAGAGCGCATCTCGGGACCCAAAATGGGGTCGACTCCGGGGAATTTATTGAAGGGGAAAACGGGCGACTTGACGCAGTTGCGTTCGACGGGCAGCATGCCCTCCGGCAAGTCGTAATCGCGCAGCTTGCGTCCCAGCATGAGGCCGACGGCGATCTTTGCCAGTGGGACGCCGGTCGATTTGCTGACATAGGGAACCGTTCGCGAGGCACGCGGGTTGACCTCGATCACGTAGACCTGCCCGCCACAGATCGCATACTGCGCGTTCATCAGCCCGATGACGCGGAGCCGGCGGGCCAAACGCACGGTGTAATCGCGAATCGTCTCCAGATGCTCGGGGGCGATCGAGGCGGAAGGCAGGACGCAGGAGCTATCGCCTGAATGAACGCCGGCTTCCTCGATATGTTCCATGATGCCGCCGATCAGCACATCCTCGCCGTCGGAAAGAGCGTCTACGTCGACTTCGGTGGCGTCCTCGAGAAAGCGGTCGATCAAGACCGGCCGTTCCTGCGAATAGACCACCGCCTCGCGCATGTAGCTGTCGACCGTTGGTTGGTCGTAGGCGATCACCATGGCGCGGCCGCCGAGCACGTAGCTGGGGCGAACCAGAACCGGATAGCCGATCCGCCGGGCAACCTGAAACGCTTCCTCGGGGCTGGTGGCCGTGCCGTTGGCCGGAGAGGGGATGTCGAGCTCCTCGAGAAGCTTCCCGAAACGGTCCCGGTCTTCCGCCAGATCGATCGATTCCGGGTCGGTGCCGATGATGGGCACCCCGTGGGCCTTGAGCGGCAACGCCAGCGTCAATGGCGTCTGGCCGCCGAACTGGACAATGACGCCGTCCGGTTTCTCGGTGTCGAAGATGTTGAGCACGTTCTCGAGCGTCAGCGGCTCGAAATAGAGGCGATCGCTGGTGTCGTAGTCGGTCGAGACGGTCTCGGGATTGCAGTTGACCATGATCGACTCGCAATCCGCCTCCTGAAGCGCAAACGAAGCGTGGCAGCAACAGTAGTCGAACTCGATTCCCTGGCCGACGCGGTTGGGACCGCTGCCGAGAATCATGACTTTCCGGCGATCGCTGGGTTCCGCCTCGCATTCCCACTCATAGGCGGAATAAAGATACGGCGTGTAGCTCTCGAATTCCGCGGCGCAAGTGTCAACGCGCTTGAATATCGCGCTGATGCCGGCCGCTTTTCTCTTCTCCCGAACGGCGTCTTCGGTGGCCGACCACATGCGCGCCAGCGAGGCGTCGGACAGCCCGTAACGTTTGGCCTGCTCGAGGCTGTCGCGCGAAACGGTTTCCAGGGATTGGCCTTCGATCTCTCGTTCAAAGTCAACGATCGTCTTTATCTGGTGAAGAAACCAAGGATCGATGCGGGTCATCTCGGCGATTTTCTGCACCGAGTATCCTTCAGAGAGCGCGAAGCGGATATAGTTCAGCCGGTCGGGCGTGGCCGTATAGAGCCGCCGCTGAATCAGTTCGGGATCGAAAACCTCCGAGCCTTCCTTCTTCCCGGTTTCAAGACTGCGGATGGCCTTCGACAGAGCATGCTTAAAGGTCCGCCCGATGGACATGACCTCGCCGATGCTTTTCATCTGTACGCCGAGCAGAGGTTCGCTACCAGGGAACTTTTCGAACTGCCACTTGGGAATTTTCACCACCACGTAGTCGATCGTCGGCTCGAAGCAGGCCGGGGTCTTGCGGGTGATGTCGTTCGAGATTTCATCAAGCCGAAAACCGACGGCCAGTTTGGCGGCGATCTTGGCGATCGGGAAGCCGGTGGCTTTCGAGGCCAGCGCCGAGCTTCTCGATACTCGCGGGTTCATCTCGATGACCACCATCCGCCCTGTTTGCGGTTCGATGGCAAACTGGACGTTCGAGCCGCCGGTGTCGACGCCGACCTCGCGCAGACAGGCTAGCGCGCCGTCCCGCATCATTTGATATTCGCGGTCGGTCAGCGTCTGCGCGGGGGCTACCGTGATCGAGTCGCCGGTGTGAACCCCCATGGGGTCGAAGTTCTCGATCGAGCAGACGACGATACAGTTGTCATTGAGGTCGCGCATGACCTCGAGCTCGAACTCCTTCCAGCCCAGGACGCTTTCCTCGATGAGCACTTCATGCACCGGAGAGATTTCGAGGGCGCGAGTGAGCAGCTCGGCCATCTCTTCGCTGTTGTAAGCCAGCCCGCCGCCCGAGCCGCCGAGGGTAAAACTCGGCCGCAGAATGACGGGGTAGCCGACCTCGCCGGCGAACTCCAGGCCGTCTTCGAGGTTGTTGACCAGCTGGGACTGCGGCACGTCGAGGCCGATGCCGCGCATGGCGTCCTTGAAGAGCAGCCGATCTTCGGCCTTCTTGATGGCCTCGAGCTTGGCTCCGATCAGCTCGACGCCGTATTCCTCCAAGACGCCGGCTTCGGCCAGCTCGACGGAAAGGTTCAGACCGGTTTGTCCGCCAACGGTCGACAGCAGCGCGTCGGGGCGCTCGCGGCGGATGATCTCTGTCAAGTATTCGACGGTGAGAGGTTCGATATAGGTTTTCTCGGCCAGCTCGGGGTCGGTCATGATGGTAGCCGGGTTGGAGTTGACCAGCACCACTTCATAGCCCTCGCTCCTGAGCGCCTTACAGGCCTGGGTTCCCGAATAGTCGAACTCGCAGGCCTGGCCGATCACGATAGGCCCCGAGCCGATGATCAGGATCTTGTTGATGTCGCTACGTTTAGGCATTCGGTTTCGCTAGCCGGCGGCGGCAAAAACGGGTCTAGGCGCAAAAGGGTGGCGACCTGTCACCGATCTCCGGCTGGCCAAGGATTTGTCGTGTAAGTCATTGAAAAAATGGGTGGTTACAAGAAATTGGCTTTGTTTGGTATTTTTCTCGTCGTTGAGCGTGATACTGGTCCCTCCCCCCTCAGGATAGCGAGAATCGTGGGCACGGCATGCCGTGCCCCTACAGGATCACAGGCGGCAAGCGGCACCTGAGAGCCTGAATGCGGACGACGTGGCCATGACTGGCGAGACCCTGGTACATCTCGAACAGCGGGGCTTTGCTCCACGTTCGCCGGTCGCCACGGGCCAACCCATCCAGTCGCCGCCGGTACTGAAAACAACTCGCAACTCATTGATTCAATGCTGGTTGTGAGAAATTGGGTTTGTTTGGTATTTCCCTTGTTTCCACTGCTCCACGGGAAGAATCGGGTACAGCCAGCCAATTCGCTTCCGGGAAATTGTTTTTCTTAGGGCCATGGTGGGCGCGAATTGGTGGCAGTCTCCATTTTTCCGTGGTTGTTTGGTATTTCCCCCTCGTGGTTGAGCGTGAAGCCGGGTCTCGGCGGCCTCCCCTTTCAGAATAGCGAGTGTGTCAAGTCCTTCCCGCCTAGCTGTGGAGCCTCAACAGGTTGTTCCGGGGAGGAGGGAGTCGGCTGATAGGGGGATGATAGCCGAGGCTGGCGTGGGGGCGATGCCAATTGTAGTCGTGGAGCCAGGGGAGCAGATGGTTGGCGCGTTGGAGGGAGGAGCAGTAGGAGCGGGCATAGGCCCATTCGCGGAGGGCGGTTTGGATGAAGCGCTCGGCCTTGCCGTTGGTGCGAGGGGTGTAGGGGCGGGTGAAGCGGTGGCGGATGCCGAGGCGGCGGCAAGTACGACGGAAGTGGCGGGAGCGGTAACAGGAGCCATTGTCGGTGAGCAGGCGTCGGATGCGGATGCCAAGCGAGCCATAGTAGGCGTGGGCGAGGAGAAGGAACTGGGCAGCGGAAAGGCTGCGCTCATCGGGCAGGATCTGGGAGAAGGCGATGCGGGAATGGTCGTCGACGGCGACGTGGACGAACTCCCAGCCGGCGGCGCGGGAGCGTCGGGTCTTATCGCCGGTAACGCGGTGACCGGCGTGCTGGAAGCGGCCGAGCTTTTTGATGTCGAGATGCAGTAGATCGCCGGGACGGTGATGTTCGTAGCGGCGAACGGGGGGAGCGGGTTCGAGATCGCGGAGACGGTTGAGTCCGGCGCGACCGAGGAGGCGGCTGACGGTGGCCGGGGATAGCCGCAGGGTTTGGGCGATGCGGCGGCCCGTCCAACGTTGTCGGCGCAGGGCGAGGACGCGGTCAACGACGGCTTGCGGGGTGCGGCGCGGGCTATGCCGGGGACGCGAAGAGCGATCGTAGAGACCGGCTTCGCCTTCGCCGCGGTAGCGGGCCAGCCAACGGCGGGTGGTGCGTTCTGAGACGTCTCGGGCCGCCGCGGCGGCCCGAGGCGTCTCTCCAGCGAGGATGCATCGAACCAAAAGGGCTCGGCCTTTGGGCGTCAATCGGGCATTCTGATGGATGTTCATGCGGTCTCTCCAGGGTCGTGGTTATTCGACAACTCCAGCTTCCCTGGTCCGGGACCGAATGAACAACCTGTTGAAAGATCACACCTAGCCCGCTTTTCTCACCACCTGACGGTCGAAGCACGCCATAAGCCCGCCATTACTGCGTTGCGCTTGCTTGCCGTGCTCGACGTAGGGTTTAAGTACGCCCGCATTGTTCAAGAAATGGGGCGCCGAGCGGTGCGCGCCTTGTACTGACGGGCCTCTCACGCACTTCGCCTCGCCACGTGGTGAGAAAAGCGGGCTAGACGGCTCCACCGTGGGTTACTATCCTACGCTTCGGGGGCGAGAGGCAGCCAGCCCCGTCAGGGGCCACAACAATCTCAGCCCACGGCTTCAGCCGTGGGAAGAGGGAGCAGTTCGGGAAGCCCTGGAAAGGGCGACACAACAACTGACCAGGTCACGAAAGCGGCCCCGTTGCGGCGTGGGCCCGCGGTCTCACGCCCGCGGCTCCGTCCGGCGGTTGCGACCTCGCCCACGCCTACTCCTCCCTGTCCTGGAACTCCGCAGCCCAGTTCTGGACTACCCGGATCGTCGGTGGGGGCGCGTCTTCGAGGGGTTCCGCGATGACAAAGCGCTTGCCGTTGGCCGAGACGTCGTAAGGATGAGCATACGCGGTAAACTCTGGCCCCCTTTTCAACAACCCTTGTAGAACGGAACAGCCTCCTCGGAGAGCCCACTGTACCGCCCTGTCCAGGGCTGGGTCGTAAGGCTTTGGCACCCACGGCTGAAGCCGTGGGCTTTTCCATTGTATAGCCCCCTCCGGGGCTGCCGGCCGCCGGCGAGAAAAGCGGGCTAAACCTTTCCTCTGGACCAAGACGGCCGACTAAATCCTTGCCTCCCTGCCAATTTTTGTAAACGAACGTTAGAGACGGGACACTACCAGCCGGCAGCGGCGCCAGGGTCCGACCGTAGGCGCGGATCCGTCAATTCTCCCTCATAAGCTGGACAAACTCGTCGAACAGGTACCGGGAATCGTGCGGCCCGGGAGCGGCCTCGGGGTGGTATTGCACGCAGAACAGCGGGTCTCGGCGGCTGCGGAACCCCTCCAGGGTGTGATCGTTCAGGTTGAAGTGCGTGAGCTCGATTTCGCTGTCCTTAAGTGATTCCGGGGCGACCGCAAACCCGTGGTTTTGCGAGGTGATCTCGACCCGGCCAGTGAGCTTGTTCAGCACCGGATGGTTGACGCCATGGTGGCCGAACTTGAGTTTGAACGTCTCGCCGTCGAGCGCCAGCCCCATGATCTGGTGACCGAGGCAAATCCCGAACATCGGCACCCGGCCGACCAGCGCCTTGACATTGGCGATCTGGGCTGCCAGGGGCTCGGGGTCACCCGGTCCGTTCGAGAGGAATACGCCGTCGGGCTCGAGCGCCATCACGTCCTCGGCCGAGGTGAGCGAGGGGACGACGGTCACGCGACAGCCGATGTGCAGGAGCCGGCGCAAGATGTTGTGCTTGATGCCGAAGTCGTAGGCGACGACGTGGAGCGACGGCTCGGCGGCCGGTTCGACGATCTCCGACGGAGAGCACGCCTCGACGCCCTTGGTCCACTGGTAACGCTGTTTCGTCGATACCGATGTCGCCAGGTCGAGCCCGGCCATCGTCGGAATGGAGCGGGCCTTTTCGACCAGTTTGCCGGCATCTGTCTCGAGAGAAGAGATGACGCCCCTCATTGTCCCCTCGGTGCGCAGGTGGCGCACCAAGGCCCGGGTGTCGATTTCAGCAATGATGGGGATACTCTGTTTAGCCAAGAAATCGGCTGCATGTTCGCTGGAGCGCCAGTTGCTGGCGATCTCGGAAAACTCTCGCACGACCAAGCCCTCGATATAGGGCCTCGCCGACTCGCTGTCGGACCCGTTGGCCCCGTAATTGCCGATTTCCGGATTCGTCAGAATGACGATCTGGCCGCAGTAGGAGGGATCGGTGAAGATCTCCTGGTAGCCGGTAATGCCGGTGTTGAAGACGACTTCGCCGTAGCTTTCCGCTTTGGCGCCGACGCCGATTCCCTCAAATTGCCGCCCATCTTCCAACGCCAGGATCGCCGGGAAGCTCACTCCAGCACCCCGAAACAATCAAGGGGCCAGTAGGCGAAGACGGCTTTCCCGATGACCGAGCTGTGTTTCACGGTTCCCCAGGCGCGGCTGTCGTTCGAGGTGTTTCGACGGTCGCCGAGGACGTAGTAGTGGCCGGTCTCCACGTGCACCGGGGGATAGCTGCGCCGGTCGCCATATCGCTCCAACACGTATGGCTCGGGGACCGGATCACCATTGATAATCAGCCGGCCTCGGGCGATTTCGACATTGTCGCCCGGCAGGCCTGCGACTCGCTTAATGTAGGACTTGGAGCTGTCGAGCGGGAACCGAAATACAATGATGTCGCCGCGCTGGATCTCTCCCAAGCGGTAGACGAACTTGTTGACGAAGATGCGCTGCTGATCGACCAGCCAGGGCATCATACTCGTGCCTTCGACCTTGACCGGCTGGTAAAGGAACACGATGACGATCGCGGCGACGGCGAAAGAAATGACGATGTCGCGAATCCATGCCTGCATGTCGAACCAGAAGGGTCGGCGGGGCGACCGATTCGGGGAGGGAAAGGCGTCACGGCCCTGGGGGCCGCGGCCGGTGTCGGCGAAGCCCGGCGCTCTCGTTTCCGGACTCTTCATCAGGTTGGGCAAGGAGTTTGGCCAGGATGGCGGGTTCTTTCGTAGTTGTATCACGAAGGCCGGTATGCAGACAACTTGATGATGGAAAATCGGGTACGGCCAGCCAATTCGCTTCGGGCTAGGTGGTTTTTTCTAGAGCCATGGTGAGGGCGAATTGGTGGCAGTCCCCATGTTTCCGGCGGCGTCGGAGGCGAGGAAAGGAAGAGATCCTTGCGTCGAGGCCGTCGCTTCGGCTACGCTACCCCCTGCGGGATGGCCAAAGGGAAATGTCGGTTGATCCCGGGCGTTTGGCCAATTAGAGGGAGGGGAGAACCGTGTCGGAGACCTCGGGTATAACACTCGGCAATGCGGCCTACGGGCTGAGGCACTTCAGCATGCGAGAGTTCTTTGAAACCTCAAAGAAAATGGGCCTGCGCGCGGTGGAAGTTCACTATGACTGGCTAGTCGGCGAAGCAAACAACGGCATCCCGGTGGACTACACGCCTCAGGATGTTGAAGACGTAAAACGACTGGCGGCGGAAACCGGCGTCACCGTTGCTACTCTCGGCGGCGGAGCTGTTGTCGAGCTTGAAGGGGAGACGGCGACACCGCGGATCCAACAAATCAAGAAAGCGATCGATTTAGCGGACGCCCTCGACGCCCGAGTCATTCGCGTGTTTACCGAGCACGACTTCACCCATTCGCAGCACTACGTTCTGCCGGCGGAAAGGGTCACCGAGAAAGTCTACGATACCCTCGGCGCCGCCTTTAACGAAGTGGGTAAGTACGCCCGCGAGAAAAACGTCGACATCGCCATCGAAAACCACGGCGGCTCATCGGCGACAGGAGCCGGGATGAAGAAGCTCCTCGACATGGTCCCCTTCCAGGAAGTGGGCGTCACCTACGATCCCGCCAATTACGCCGCCAGCGGCTCGGACCCTTACGGAGGCTTTGCTGGCCATCGGCGACCGCGTCCGCTACACGCACTGGAAGGACGTCTCGCGAACTGACGGCAAGACCGCGTATGAAGCTTTCGGCGAGGGCGTCATCGATTGGCCGCCGATCGTCAGCTACCGGCTGAAATCCTTCGACGGGCTGTGGTCCATCGAGTACGAGCTCAAGGTCGAGGCCGGCCTGGACAGACTCATCGACGGCACGCGCCGAAGCGTCGAGAACCTGATGGGAGTCGTGCGGAGCTGCCGGCAATCGTGAACTGAACTTTCTGTTTCATGAAAGTCACCGTAGGCACAGGCCCGGACTCGTGGGGAATTTGGTTCCCAGATGACCCCAAACAGATCCCTTGGCATCGATTCTTGGATGAGGCCGTCGAGGCGGGCTATGAGTGGATCGAACTCGGTCCGTACGGCTACCTGCCCACAAACCCGCGGGTCTTGCGATCCGAACTTGAACGCCGGGGGCTCAAGGTGTCGGCGTCCTATGTCGAGAGACACGACCTTGAGGATCCAGCCGCCCGAGAGGCGCTCGAAGACGAGGTGCTGCACCTGGCCGAGGTGCTCGCGGCCTTAGGCGCCAAGTTTTTTGTTCTGACAGACAACGTCTATACCAACATCTTTACGGGAAAGCAGAAAAAAGAGAGCCGCCTCGACGACAGCGGTTGGATGCACTTGATTGAGGCGGTACACAAAATCGCTGATTTGGTCCGCGGCCGCTTCGGACTCCAGCTTGTCCTCCACCCCCACGCCGATACGCACATCGAGTACGAAGAGCAGATCGAGTTTTGCTTAGAGCAGACGGACCCGGACCGGGTGTCGCTTTGCCTTGACATCGGCCACCACGCTTACCGGGGGGCTGATCCGGGCGATTTTATGCGCCGTTATCACCAGCGGATCCCCTACTTCCATATCAAGAGCGTCGATCCGGAAATTCGAAGCCGGGTGGAAAGGGAAAAGATCCCCTTCGCGACGGCGGTGAAGATGGGCATGTTTTGCGAGCCCTCCCGGGGAGTAGTTGACATGCCGGGTTTCCGGGATGTCCTCCGTGAAGTCGACTACGAAGGCTGGGCTACGGTTGAGCAGGACATGTATCCGGCGCCGTTCGACAAGCCGCTGCCGATTGCCAAGCGCACCCGCGCGTACTTGCGGGAAATCGGAATCGGGTGAAACGGGCTTTGGCCATTCGAAGGCAAGGGTTGAAGCGTTTTGCCGCGCCGGGGACCGGTCACGTAGTCCGTTTCCCATGCCCGACAGGATCATCTTGCTGGGGACAACTCTGACGGTGGCACGAATTTGAGATTCGTGCTAATTTAGGGGCGCTTCCCTGATGCACATTCCCGACGGATTCCTTTCGACCTCTGTCTGGGCCGGTTCCGCGGCGGCGGCTGTCCCCGCTGTAGGCTACTGCCTGCGCCGGACTCAGAAATACTTCGAGACATCGAGGACTCCCTTACTGGGCGTGATGGGCGCTTTTGTTTTTGCCGCTCAGATGATCCATTTCCCTTTGGGGGTGGGAACGTCGGGCCACCTGGCTGGGGCCGCCTTGCTGGCCGCCACGCTCGGCCCGAGCGCCGCTACGGTTGTGATGGCCGCGATTTTGTTCGTGCAGGCCCTGGTTTTCCAAGACGGCGGCGTCCTCGCTCTTGGGGCTAACGTTTTGAACCTTGCGGTTGCCGGCGTCTGGGTTGCCTACTTACCGCTGCGGTGGTCTCGCAAGGCGGGCGTCCGCACCCGTCGCGCGGCGGCTTTTCTGGGCGGCTGGATGTCTTTGATGGCCGTGGCTGGGTTGGCTTCGGCTGAGCTGAGTTTCTCGAAAGTCGCGCCTCCGGTTTCGCTGTTCACGTCCCTGTTGGCGATTCACGCCTTGTTGGGAATCGCCGAGGGGTTGATAACAGCCGCCAGCTTGGTCGCGATCGAGCGATTGGATCCCGCTTTTGTTTACGCCGGCGAACTGCCGGGACGATGAAACAGATTGCCGTCGTGTTCGGGTGTATGACCCTTGCCCTTCTCGCAGCGCGGATTGTGCTGCTTCCGTGCGCTCCTGACGGGCTCGAAAGCATCGCTGGGGCGCTGGGGTTCGCCGACCTTGCCGTTGAGGGGAAGGCCTGGAGCCCCTTTGCGGACTATGAAACTCGATTCTTTGCATCCGTCTGGTTTGCGCGGCTCTCCGCGGGGCTGGCCGGTGTGTTTCTCGTCTGCGGTTTGGGCGTGTTGTTGGGTCGCTTGATCCCCCGGAAAAGGGGAGACGGCTAGGGTGAATGGCTTCACCTTGGAGCGCTGGGCGCAAAGATCCAGCCCCCTTCACCGGCTGCACGCGATCGCCAAGATCGCGGCGACGATGAGCCTTCTGCTGTCGCTGTCGCTCGCCGATCCCGCCTATCCGGTCTTTTATTTGGGCTGCTTCGGTTTGCTGATGGCCGGCACGGCCGTGGCGAAGTTGCCTGTGGGACGGCTACTATCGCGGGGCTTGCTGGTGGCGCCGTTCGTGGCCGGGGTGGTCGTCGTGAACCTGTTCGGCGGTGATCCCGCTCGCGGTTTGACGATTTTCTGGCGCGCTTACCTGTCCGCTTGCGCCGCAACTCTGCTGCTGGCCACGACGCCGTTCCCCACGCTGTTACACGCGCTTGACCGGCTCCGCGTGCCTCACTTTTTTCTCACCGTCGTGCATTTTCTTTATCGTTATCTCTCCGTCGTCTACGAGCAAGCGAAGAGCATGCGGCGAGCTCGCCAGTGCCGCGCGCCCCGGCCGCGGCGGCCGCTTTGGAAGGCGGTGGCCGCTATCGTCGGCTCGCTTTTTCTTCGCAGCCACGACCGCGCGCAGCGAGTGCACCGGGCCATGCTGGCTCGTGGGTTTCGGGGCCGCTTGATGTCTCTCGAAACGGCGCCTTTCGCGGGACGGGATTGGACGTTTCTGCTGGTGTTTTTCGCTCTGCTCGGACTCGTACAGTTTGCTTCCCAAGCATTCGGGCCAGAAGGCTTTTCCGTGCTATGAGACCACCGCTGATCGAGGTTACCGGACTTCGCTACCAGTACCCGGACGGTACGGTTGGTCTGGACGGCGTCGACTTTTCTCTTGCCCCGGGAGAGGCGGTCGCTCTGATGGGACCTACCGGAAGCGGCAAGACCACTTTCCTGCTTCGGCTGCTGGGGCTTCTCGATGGGGAAGGGGAGATCACGATCTGCGGAAATCGCCTGGAAAAGGGAACCCTAGCCTTGGCTCGCCAAAACGTCGCCCTGTTGTTTCAACACCCCGACGATCAGTTGGTGATGTCCACCGTTCTGGAGGACGTCGCCTTCGGGCCGCTGAACTCCGGGGCGGACCCGGCCGAGGCCAGGCAGCTTGCCCGTTCGGCTCTGGAACGAGTTGGTCTGAAGTCCGCGGCTGATCGCCGGCCCCAAAACCTCAGTGCCGGTGAGAAGCGTCTGGTGCAACTCGCCGGACTGCTAACCATGAATCCGGCCGTCCTTCTTCTCGACGAGCCGGACACGTTCCTTGACCCCCCTTCCAGAGCCAACTTGCTTGCCATCTTGCGCGAGTTGCCACAGGCTAAAATCCTTGTAACCCACCATGCCGACTGGGCCCGCGCCCTGGCCGACCGGGCGGCGTTCTTCGATCGAGGACGCATCGTTGCCCAAGGGAGCGTGGCTCAAATTGTCGAACGGTTCCAGTGGGACGGACGGCCGAGCGGCGGGCGCGCTGAGGCTCGCGACTAGGAGCGAGCCGCATTTCTCAACAGCCGACGGTCGAAGTACGTGATAGGCTCGCCGGTCTTTACGCCGGCTCACTCCGACACGATCGGCGCTCCGCCGGGCGTCAGATGCGACAACAGCAGCTCACGGTGACGACGTCCGTAGCGGACCGCTTTGGAGAGCGTCAGCAGATAGAGCGTCACGCCTCCCGCCGCCGCCAAAATCAGCGCCGCGAAATATCCCTCGAGACTGTCGTACCGATAGCGGCTGACGAAAGCCGCTAGGAGCGGCAGCAGCGACAGCGGGAACGACATGAACTGCACAGTCGCCCGCAGCCCGTGCCCGGGACCGGCTCGGGAGATGCGGTCGGGGTTGCTGGCCACGGGGTGGCGAACGGACATGTGATTTCCCACCGACACCAAGTAGAAAAGCGCAATCAAACCCGCGGCAAACGCTTCCAAGCCTTCGGGTATCCCGACCGGCAGGCCGATGAGCAGACAAACCCCGCAGACAAGCGCTATTTCGATCATCGCGAAGACCAGCGTCGTCAGGTTCTTCGCTAGCAGAAGTGTACGAAACGATAAGGGAAGCCAGAAGTAGAAGCGGGCGGCGTCTCGGTCAAATCCAAAGCGGTTGAGAAACATCACCGGTCCCAGCAACAACAGCGCATAGAGACTGATAAATGTCACCGCGCTCTGCTCGAGCCAATTTCCGATCGATGCTTGCCAATTTTTCATGATCGGGGCCCAGGCGATGACCCCGAACGTAAAGCCCATGAAAAACGGCAAGCGAAAGCGTGGGCTGCGCCACAAGTAGCGAAGTTCCTTTTCGACCAGCGCTCCGAGCGGGTCGGGCAGAACGTAGGAGGGTAGCCGAACGAGTCTTCCCTGCAGGTTCACCAAGCCCCGCCTCCGCGGCAGGATGCTGCCGGTCACGCTCGAGCTGAGCCGTGACATTTGGCGGAACTGATAGAAGCCGAACGCGGCCGCCGCAAGGACCATCGCGGTCAGGATCGTCCAATCCTCAGGCTCCCCCCGGCCAACGCTGATGCGCGCCGCTAGACCCGATGGGGCCACCCAATAGGGAATGCCCAGCCCGCTCAGCCATACGTCCCGAATTAGATTTCGCGCGGTCTCGCTCCAGATCAGCAGCTGGGGAAGAATCGTACAGCTGACCAGCAGCACCAAAACAACCTCGCGCAGTCGGCGCTTCCTGAACACGCGCTCCACCAGGTTTCTCATCCCGGCCGAGAAAAACACATTAAAGGTAACGAAGAGCACAAATGCGCCCCCGAGCTGGGGCAAGTAAGGCGAATCCGCGTACGCCAGCCCGCCGAACAGCCCCGCCAGCAAAAGCACCATCTCCGAGCCGGTACCCAGCCGCAGCAAGCATTCGACAACGAATAGGCTGCCCATCGATATGGGGTACATCCTGAGCTTGCCCGTCTCGAGAGAGACGCCCAGGGAAAGCGTCACCAGGGGGGCCAACTGCCAGTAGCCCATCATGAACAGCAGCACGCCCGGCAGTGCACTTTCCACATCCGCGCGCCCGATCATGCCGGGTACAAGCGCGCAGCCAACCGCGGCGGCGGTCCAAAGCAAGTACCACAAGACTCCCAAAACAATCGAAAGGAGCCTCCCTCGCCGCCCTTGTTGCTGACGCAGAGCGTGGACGAGGGAAAGCAACTGCACAACTAAAAGCGCATAGATTTGCCGCCAAGCGCTCATCCTAGAGCCACTCCAGCCGTTGCAGCGCCTTCTCGCCCCCTACTACCCGGACGAAAATGTCTTCCAGCGTCTCCTCAGCCGATCGCAGCTCGGACACCGATCCCTCGGCGACGATCCTGCCCTCGTCAATGATGGCCACCCGATCGCAAAGCCGCTCGACGACTTCCAATACATGCGAGGTCAAGAAGACGGTCGCGCCTTGTTCCACTTGCTGGATCAGGATCTCCTTCATCAATCGGGCGCCCATCGGGTCGACGCCTTCGAACGGCTCGTCCAGCAAGAACAGCTTGGGCCGGTGAATTAACGCTCCGGCCAGCGCCAGACGCTTCTTCATGCCTTTGGAATAGTCGGCGATCAGGGACGCCGCGTCGGTGTCGAGCTCGAAAAGCTCCAACAGTTCACGTGACCGGGCCAACGCCGTTCGGCGATCAAGGCCGTACATGCGCGCTACGAACTCGAGGAATTCCGGTCCGCTGAGGCGATCAAAAAGCAGTGACTCGTCAGGCACGACGCCAATCACCTGCTGAATCGCCGTCATCTGGTCGGGAACCTTCATTCCCAAGACCTCGACTTCCCCCGATGTCGGCGGCAGCAGGCCGATTAGGATGTGGATGGTCGTCGTTTTTCCGGCGCCGTTGGGTCCTAGAAACCCGAAGAAACTGCCCGCGTGGACTTCCAAGTCGAGACCCTGCAGAGCCGCTTTCGGCCCGTAGAATTTGCGCAGGCTGCGGGTACGGACGGCGGGCTTCATGCGCCTAGTGTAACCCATCCGTTTCCGACCGGCCTTCCGCCCATGTTGACTTGCCTGCCGCCGCCCCTTAGCATGGAGATATCGCTGGGAAAGGAGGTGATCCAGAACATGAATGAATGTGATGAACCTATGTCTGGCGAGGTGGCCGACTGTTAAAGCGGCTGCTCGAACGTTCCGTTTCCCGCTTTTCAGCGAGCGGGACGTGACTCATGTGGACCGGCCACTTGCCGGACGATTGTTCCACACCTAAGCTTCAAGGGCTTACTGTCCTTGGGCTGCTTTGTCGCCCCCGAAACGCCTCCAGCCTTTCGGGGGCGACTCCCCGCCCTCCCCTCCTACCGTGGACGTACTGGGCATCGAAACCTCGTGTGACGAAACCGCCGCGGCGGTAGTTCGGTCGGGTGAACGGCTTCTCTCGAACGTCGTCGCGTCTCAATTGAATACCCACCAGCGCTACGGGGGCGTTGTTCCCGAGCTGGCATCGCGAGAGCACCTGCGCGCCATTGTCATTGTTGTGCGGGAGGCTGTTGAGCAAGCGGCTATCCGGTACCAAGACGTAAACGCCATAGCCGTAACAAATGGCCCCGGGCTGGTCGGATCTCTACTCGTCGGTGTTACCTTCGCCAAGGGGATGGCCCTGTCGCTCGGCATACCTTTGCTGGGAATCAATCATATTGAGGGACATATTCACGCCGTGGTACTGGAGCAGAAACAGGGCGGCGGCGAGGTCGAGTTCCCGGCTCTGGCGCTTGTGGTCAGCGGTGGCCACTCGCACCTTTTCTTCGTCGAGCGCCCGGGTCCGGGCCAATACGACTATCGCCTGTTGGGACGAACGCGGGATGACGCCGCGGGAGAGGCTTTCGACAAGGTTGCCAAACTGCTGGGTCTGGGGTATCCGGGAGGTCCGTTGATCGACAGGCTGGCGCCGCTGGGCGATCCCTCTAGCGTCGAGCTTCCCTCCTCCCGCATGAAAGGAAACCCGCTCGACCTAAGTTTCAGCGGCCTCAAGACCGCCGTTCTGCGCTACGTCCGCGCCGCCGGTATGGAAGAGGAGATAGCGCGCCGACGTCGCTTGTTCCTTTCACCGCCCACGCCGGCGATCGATGAAGTCAAGGCCGTCACCTCGCGGCACACCCTTGATCTCATTGCTTCTTTCCAGCACAGGGTCGTCGAAGAACTAATGCGCCGCGCGATTCGAGCCGCCGAGAATGAACCCGTGCGATCGGTTATCGTCTCGGGAGGCGTTGCCGCGAATTCGGGTCTCCGCAAGCGCTTTGCGTCAATCGGCTACCCGCTTTATTTCCCCAGTCTCGCGCTTTCGACCGACAACGCCGCGATGATCGCCGCCGCCGCCCACCCCCGCCTGCTGCGCGGCGAACACTCCGGCTTCGATCTTCAAGCTCAGCCGTCGCTCGCGCTTGCCGCCGGCTAGTGTCCCGTCCCAATGGTTCGTGACATAAGTTAGCTGGGGTGTGCGGCCAGCGTGCGCTGGGCGCAGCGGCCTATGCTGGCCAGAATCTCGTCGGCCGTCTTGGCCCAAACCGCGCGACACCCGAATTTTCTTGATAAATATATGGCGGTGAGGGTGGGATTCGAACCCACGGAGCCCGTGAAGGCTCAACGGTTTTCGAGACCGCCCGATTCAACCACTCTCGCACCTCACCGCAACAAGGCACTTCTTATAGTAGCTGGAACCCGTGACTTCGCGAGGTCGGCCGCCGCCGGAGGATATCCATGAGTCCTTGGAAAGCAGCGACTCTCCGCCCGAGGCTGAGAGAGGCTCGGGATGTGTTCCTGTCTCGAGGAAAGGAGGGTCGCCGTGAAACGAAGATGCCAGGCATTCGGGGAACAGTCACCTTAACTGTTTTCACCTGACCCACCTGACCGTTTCTTGCAGCGCGAGCGAGAGGTCTCGGCGGTAAGTGCCCCCTGCTCTCCGTTGATAACAAGTGGGTTGCGAGAAATTGGGTTCGTTTGGTTTTTTTGTTTTTCGTCGAGCGTGATGCCGGCGACCGGGTTCCTTCCACCCTGAGGATAGCGCGTGTGTCAAGTGTCTCGGTGGGAGATGAACGAAAGGGCGCAGGTCTGGCGGGCGACGAACCGATCGCGCGACGGGGAAGTGTAGATCATCGCCCGCCTAGATCAGCGCTACGGGCTGGCCGATGCCCACGGACGCGGACCCTGGAAGGGCACCAGGTCCGCGCTACGGGCCCTCTTGTCCCCGACTTTCCCAACGGCGTTTTCAGGGATCAGGTGGACCTTTTAGGATCAAGGCCCCTCGTTCGTGAGGGGTTATTTTTTCAACAGGTCAACGAATTCTTTGTTCGTCAGGCGCGCCTGGCGGATGATACTTCGGACAACGGGTTTGGGCAGATCGAAGCGTTGGTGGTAGGGGACCGTCACTCGTCCGGGTTTGGTGGGGTGTTTGAGGTGGACGTGGGAGCCGTTTTGCAGGGCGCGGAGAACTTGTCTGGGTTTGAGGGAAGCTAACTTGGGCGACATGCCCTAGCCCGCATTTCTCACCACCTGACGGCCGAAGCACGCAATAGGCCCGCCATTACTGCGTTGCGCTTGCTCGCCGTGCTCAACGTACTGTTCAAGTACGCCTGCGCGCGTCGAGCGGCCCGCGCCTTGTACTGACGGGCCTCTCACGCACTTCGTCTCGCCACGTGGTGAGAAAAGCGGGCTAGACAGTGACTTTAAGTTCTTCGGTAAGCGGGGGTTGGGTAACAAAGGGGTCGTCGGGAATTTCCTCGCCGTCCTTTCGTAAGGCGCGGAGGTGGCAGAGGATGGCGTCTTGAGCCATCTCGCGAGCTTCCTCCAGAGTGCGTCCGTAGGTAACGGTCTCCGGCAAGGCGGGGACGAAAACTTGGTAGCCGCCTTCGGCCAAACGCTCAAAGAGTACGGTGTAGCCGTACTCAGCCACCTCCTCCTGCTTGTGGGCTGATTTGCTGGTGTTGCTCATAAGTGTAGGGTAGCAAGCCGGCAGAATCGGTCAAGGGCTGCGGTACTCGACCGCTGAGAAAAGGACCCAGTACCACATTGATTACAAACTAGTTGTGAGAAATTTGGTTTGTTTCGTTTTTTCGTTTTTCGTCCAGTGTGATGCCAGCGACCGCGTTCCGCCCACCCTGAGGATAACGCGTGTGTCAAGTGTCCCCGTGGGCGATGAACAAACGACCGCGGATCTGGCGGGCGACGAACCGATAGAGCGAAGGGGAGGTGTGATCGCCCGCCTAGATCAGCGCTACGGCGTCAAAAAGTTGTAGCCTGTCCCCGACTTTCCTGACTTTTCCGACTTTTCTGAGGAACTCTCTCGCCAAAGTCCGCAGATGCTGACTCCAGGCACGCGAGAACGCAGGTTGTCGTCCGGACCTGCTTCACCTCTGTTACCAATGACGACTCCTGCTTCGTACGCCTAACGGCTCGCCGATAAGCTGCGGGCGCCGCAGGCGACCGTCAGCTTCATCGGCTGGTTAGGCGACGACCGTCCATCGCAGATAGCTGATTCCTGGGTCGTACAAGTAGTTTCGACTCCAGCTTGCGGAGTTTGAGAGTTTGGCCTCCAGATAGCAGCGTGAAGTTCAGCCAGGCTGCTCGTACGTCTGAATGGCGGATCGTGAATCTGACCGTTTCCCAGGCCGTTTTCGAGCGCTGGAAGGAATGCTGGAGTAACTCATGCCAGGATCGTTCAGGTGGCGTGTCCGCTGTCTTGTAGCGAAAGTTGACTTCCGCCGTATTTGCCTCCGGCCCTTCATCGAACCAATAGCGGTATTCGAAACTGAGGTTGAGGTACTCGACGATCCAGTCACCCAAAATCTCGGTGACTTCACTAAGATAGATGTCATTTGCATGAATCGCTCCGCTCACGACGGTCCATGTCTCGGAGTGAGCCGTGACGATCTCACGGACCGATTGGCTTGAATCCTGTGCCTGTGTTTGTCCACCTGTCAGGGTTCCCCGTTCGCGCAAGGCCATGCGAACAAGGGTGCAAGCGGGTCCAAGGGCCGCAAGCATATTCCGGTCACTACGGTTCGGGTCATAGCGCGCAACGGTTGCACCGGCAAGATCGGACGGAAGCTTCATGTCCCTGTGATTGCTGCAGATAACGAAAGTCCTCCCCCTCCCCAGACGTCCCATGAACAGGCCCAACTCGAACATGACGTTGTCTCGAGGAGCCTGAGCGGCCACCTCACGACTTACAACAAGGTCATCGGGGGTCAGAACGAGTACGGCGAAGTCGAATCGTTCGAGCGCATCGACTAGGGACTCGAGGGTGCCAAGGCCGAGGCCGAATACCCCGTCCTTCCAGACAGTGACCTCGCCGTCTTCGGAAAGTTGGTGTTCGATGGCGCGCGCAGCCTCTATGCCCTCGCCAGACGAGCCGACGAAGATCGCTGGTTTCTTCTTGTCGAGACTAGTTTCCATTCGATTCGCCTCGGTCGCCTAACTCCTGTTTAGGCTGACCTGGATAAAACCTGTCCTGGTCGGCCTAAGACGAAGTCGCCGACCCCAACCCCGGCAGCAACCATTTTCTTACAATGACTTCCGTCGTGTTCCCTAACTCCCCTCCCGGTTTTAGGCCGACCGGCTGGTCCGGATAATCCTACCGCTCTCAGTGAAGACGGCTTTGCGCAGGTTTTCACGACGCCTAGCCGCCAAAGGCCCTCACAATACGTCAATTAGGCCAGATAGATCCACCCTAACAGCGCAGCGTTCGCCTACAGGCCCACACAACCACGAGGGGTTCGCGGTGTACGGATAAGGTCCGCATTCCGTCTATTTTATCGTGTTTTCCCGCGGCATTGTTTTCCTTCGGTAATTATGAGATAGCTTCTAGCGCGCTTTTCTCACCCATGTGGCGGGTCTATGGCCTCCTTCGGTCGTCAGGTGGCTAGAAATACGGGCGACCTGTCATACATTTTAAGTGGCTCATTAAAAGTAACTTAACCCCATCGGCGCCGGGGCCTCCTTGGATCGGCAAGGTACAATGTAATTGAGTACACGCGAAGCATTCGGGGCCCATTCGAGCACGGGTCGTCGGAAGGCGCGAACCAACGAGGCAACAAAATTACCAAACGAACCTAATTTCGTGTAATCCAAATAAAATCAATGGTTTCAGATCGGTTTCCAGTATGGCGGGGCGGTCGGATCTGTAAAATTCGACGGATCGGACCAGCCGGGTACAAGAGTAGCTTTGCCGCGCGGGGGGAGACCCCGAACACCAAAAGGGCAGCAGAGCTTGTAGCGCATGGCTCGGCGGTCGTTTTGCCGAGCCCGTAGCGCTGATCTAGGCGGGCGATGATTGCACTTCCCCTTTGCTCTCTCGTGGCCGCCCGCCAGATCCGCGGCCCCGTATTGGCGCAACTTCCGTTCTGGACCGATTCGACAAACAAAGGCAAGAAAGCTTTCCCCCAGGGTTTCGCCAAAAATGGCTCCACCCTGGGCTACTAGCCCGCGCCCCTATGGGGGCTGACTTACCGTTAAGTCACTCTTATTGCGCCTAGACCGGCGCTACATCCCTCCGGCCCTGCGCCAGCAACGCCTACAACAAGCTTCTCCAGACGGACATGTCTTCGAGCTTGTGCTTGATCGCGTTGGCGAAGCGAGCGGCCAGGGCGCCGTCCACGATGCGGTGGTTGGCCGAGACGGTCATCTTCATGATGGATCGAACCACGACTTGATCGTCGCGGACTACGGGCTGCTTGAGAACGCTTGAAACGGCCAGGATGGCGCTTTCACCGGGATTGATAATCGCCGTGAAATTCTCGACATCCAGCATCCCCATATTCGAGATCGTGAAGGTGCTTCCCCCGAGTTCCCTCGGGCCCAACTTGCCGGAGCGGGCCTTTGCAGCGAGTTCAGCCGCACGGTCGTGGAGATCCGCCGGGCTCAGCCGATCCGCGTCGCGAATTACGGGGACGACGAGTCCGTCTTCGAGCGCCACCGCCAACCCGAGATGAACCCGGCCGTGCCAGCGAACTTGTTTTCCGTCGGTCGTGCTGTTCACAGCGGGGAACTCAAGCAAGGTCAGCGCAACCGCTTTCAGCAGGAAGTCGTTGATCTTGTACGCCCCGCCCTGGGCTTTCATCTCGGACGCCAAGGAAACCAGCTCCGTCATGTCGACAGCGACGGTGACATAAAAGTGAGGCGTCGTCGTGAAGCTTTCGGTCATTCGCCGGGCGATGGTTTCCCTCATCCGGCTCATGGGCTTCGGCTTCTCGGCAATCGCCCTCTCGACATCGCTCACCCGGATGCGGCCTGCCTCGCGGGCGCCTTCCAGCCGGAGAATGTCTACGTTTTCCTGAATCGCGAGCCGCTTCGCCACCGGGGCAATCCTGATTCGGCTGTAGCCGCTGGCCTCGAGGTACGCCGTAACATCTTTCTCGACGACGCGGCCGCCGGGACCGGTCCCTCGAATAG
Source organism: Bryobacterales bacterium (assembly GCA_965248365.1). Taxonomy (GTDB): domain Bacteria; phylum Acidobacteriota; class Terriglobia; order Bryobacterales; family UBA6623. The sequence goes on from CBDFJA010000002.1 coordinate 427,509, forward strand.
GAGTCGGATCGATTGCGCTCTGGCGAGCCAGCTTTGCCGCCCGCGGACTGATCTTGAAGCGCGCCGGGCCAGGCTCGGGAGTCGGCGCGGCTGCTGGTTCCACCGCGGCTGGAGGCGTTCGCTCGACCGGAGGGCGAGCCGCGCGCCGAGCTGCTTGCGGTTCGGGCGGCGGGGCGGCTGCACTACCCGATTCGGCAACCGAGGCTTCCCTGCCCTGACCGGCGGCCACCGGCGGCGGCGCCTCGGGCTCGGGGATCTTCTCTCCCGGATCACCGACGTAAGCAACCGTGGTTAAGACGGGAACAGTGGATCCCTCCGGGGCCAGGATCTTCAGCAAAGTGCCCTCGGAAAAGCTGGGCACCTCCAAGACGGTCTTGTCGGTCTCGATTTCGAACAGAATCTCGCCGTTCGAGACTGAATCTCCCTCTTGCTTGAGCCATCGCTGGATGCTGCTCTCCTCGACCGTTTGCCCGAACTTAGGCATGACGATGGCCTGAATCATTTCGCGTCGAACCTCACAGGATGCTTCGGGCGGCGGTCACGATGTCATCCGCCTTGGGCAAAAATGCCGCTTCGAGAACGTGCGACTGGGGCGCAATACCGTTTTTCGCTCCGACGCGCAGGACCGGAGCGTCGAGATAATCGAAAATCTTCTCCTCGACGGTCGAGGCGATTTCCGCGGTAAAACTGCCGAAGCTAACGCATTGGCTGGCGACAACACAGCGGCCGGTCTTTCGGACCGATTGCAAAACGGTTTCGATATCGAGCGGCACCAGGCAGCGCAGGTCGATGACTTCCGCGCTTACGCCGAGTTCCCCCTCAAGTTGCCGGGCGGCGTCGAGGGCGTCGTGAACAGCCGGCCCCCAAGCGACGAGGGTGATGTCATTCCCGGGACGCTTGATGTCGGAGAGGCTAAGAGGAATCAGATGCTCTCCCTCCGGGACCGGACCTTTGATCCCGTAGAGCAGTTGCGATTCGAGATACATGATCGGGTTGTTGTCGCGGATGGAGGAGGCCAGCAGCCCTTTCGCATCCGAGGGGGTCGCCGGATAGACGATGTACATTCCCGGTATGTTGGCGAATAGCGATTCCAAGGTCTGCGAGTGCTGCCCTCCGTAGCCTTTCCCGCCTCCGACCGAGGCTCGGATGACCAAGGGTACTTCCACCTGGCCGCCGGACATGTAGTGCCACTTCGCCGCCTGGTTCGAGATCTGATCGGAGGCCATCAGCGCAAAGTCCATGTACATCAGCTCGACGACCGGGCGCAGACCGACCATGGCGGCGCCCACGGAGGTCCCGCAGATCGCCGCCTCGGAAATCGGAGCGTTGAAGACCCGCTGGCGGCCAAAGGTTTCGAGCAGACCCTTGGTTACCTTGAACGCTCCTCCGTAATCGGCCACGTCTTCGCCATAGAAGATCACCCGAGAGTCCCGCGCCATCTCGCCGGCCATGGCTTCCTTGATCGCGTCGCGGTAGGTCAACTCTCCGTCGCTTCTACTGATGCCGAGGGCGTCGGGCGTGACCTCGCCGGCTTGAAACTCCTCCGGCACGACATCGGACACGGTGTCCGTAAAGACATACTTGATCACGTCGCGCGGATCGGGATCGGGGCTTTCCGAGGCTCGGCCGGCGGCCGTCGCATTGCGCTCACGCACTTTGGTCTCGAGGCCGGCGACCCCGTCGGCGTCGAGGACGCCGCATTCGACGATCTGCTTCTTCAACGCAACGATGGGATCAGCCTCCTTCCACGCCGACTCTTCCTCCCGGGTTCTATACTCGTTGCGCGGATCGCTGAGCGAGTGTCCCCAATAGCGATAGGTATTCAGCTCGACGAGATACGGCCCCTTCCCCTCCCGGCAGCCCTGCCGGGCCCGACCTACGGCTTCACGAACCGCGAGGACGTCCATCCCGTTGACGATTTCGGCGTGCATGTTGTCGTCGGAAAAACCGGCCGCCCGGCGGGCCAGGTGCGTGATGCCGGCGACCTCGTTTTCCGCGCGGCCCGTCATGCAGTAATGGTTGTTCATGATCAAAAAGATGATCGGCAGCCCAAATCGGTAGTCGCCTGAAATCTCGTTCACGAACTGGGCCTGCGCGGCAAAGTTCAGCGACTCGAGGGTCACGCCGTTGGCATAGGCTCCATCACCGGCGAAGCAACATACGACGCTGGGCTTGCGCAGGTAGCGGACCCCCAAAGAGGCGCCCGTGGCAATGGGAACGTTTCCGCCCACGAGGGCGTTCGCCCCGAGGTGTCCGACACGATAGTCGGCAATGTGCATGCTGCCGCCGCGGCCCCGGCAGTATCCGTCTTCCTTGCCGAAGAGCTCGGCAATGGTGCGGTAGAGATGGTCTTCGAGCGCTTCCTCCAAAAGCTCTTCCCGAGAAGAAACCTGCGATTGGGGAAGTCGGGCGCGCAGTTGCGCCTCCGTCATGCGCCGCAGAGTTTGCGAGCCGCGACCGAGGCTGTCGCCATGCCCTCGGTGCGTGCTGGTGATGTAGTCTTCGATTTCCAGCGCGCTGCACGCGCCGATCGAGCTGCCTTCTTGCCCGATGGAGACGTGCGTAGGCCCGCGGTAATTGAATGTGCGTAGCGGATCGTAGGCTCCCGAGCGCAGCTTGACGATCATCTCCTCCATCTCGCGGACCATGAGCATGTCTTCCAACAAATCACGGGCGGTTGATGCATCGGTTCGCCCGTCGCTCAATTCCGTCTTTAGGTTCCCCTCGTATTGGTAGGCGCCAATCCTCCCACAGTCAATCTCAAAGGGCGCGAAGTTGGGTCTCAAATCACTGAGGTAATTCGACATAGGTTTAAACGTTTGTTGAGGCTCGCAAAATACAGTAACTTTGGAGCACAGGCACAGCATGCTGTGCCCCTACAGTCTGAACGCGGGCCGTGTCATTATAATTTGCGAGACTCAGTAATTCCCTAGCGAGGAGAAATCGATAGCGGCTTTCACGAGAAGCTGAAGCAGGCAAACAAGATTGTTCACCCCTACTCATATTCTTGTGGGCCGCCCGTGTCATAGCCGCTGAGGTTTCACATCGGGCGGAATTCTGGTTCGCGCCTCCTCGGCCGTCGGCATGCGCTCCGCGCGGACTCCTCCGGTTCTCTCGATCACGCACAAGGCGACGGCGGAAGCAAACACCCCCGCCTGCCAGGGATCCCCCGTCCGCATATACTCGGTGAGAAAGCCCCCCATATAGGAGTCGCCTCCGCCGGTGATATCGACGGCATTGCCGGGAATGGGGGGCACGGCGTACTTCGCGTCTTTGGTGAAAACCAAGCTGCCACGTGGACCCAGTGTGACAACCCCAACCCCGGCGCCCCAATCGACCAAGCGCTGGGCGCTTTGTTCCTCGGACAGATCATCCTCCCCAAACAGGAGCCTGGCGTCCTCGTCGCTCGCCTTGGCGACCTGTGCACAACTGATCAACTCCTCGAGCGACGACCGGGAGAGTTTCTTTTGCTCGTAGGTGTCTCGGCGAACGTGAGCTCCGCCGTAGCCGCCCAGGTCGAGGCTGACCTGGCCTCCGAGGCGCGCCACGGCCCGCACGGTCTCGAGCGGAACCTCGTAGTCCAAAGGACCGGCGTGAAACACGGCTGCTTGGAGGTAACTCTCGGGAATATCCTCCGGCATCACGGGACCGGCTTGCTTGAGGAACTTCAGCTGCTTCGTCCCGTCCGCGGCGTAGACAAGCTCATTCGTGGTGGTGATTCCCCGTTTCGTATCGACGCCCTCGGTATCGACTCCGGCATCACGGAAGGGGTCGAGCAGCGTGTCGGGCGCATCGGGTCCGAACTTGGTTACGACGCCCGTCGGCACACCGAGCCGGGCCGTCACGGTTCCGGCGTAGGCCGTTGGCCCCCCCAACACAGGCCCTTCGCGCCGACCGTCGGCGAAGACGATCGTCTCGCACAAAACGTGGCCCATGGTGACGAGGCGAACCGGCATCTTCTCTTATTGTGACGGAGTAGGACCCAAAAGGCTTGTCCGCGGGCCGCCGGTTACGCTCCGTCCCGAGGGGGATCATAGCCCGGAGGCACGACTTCCTCCTTCAGCGGGAGGTCGACCCAGGCGCCTGTTTCCATGCTCTTGATGGCGCCGCACATCACCTCGATAGCGCGGGCTCCGTCTTCGCCGCTAACCAGCGGAGGCTTGTCGTTGATGATGCAATCGAGAAAATGCGCCGTCATGCGCTCGTAATTGCTGGGGTAACGCGGGGGACAGATGGGAACCCAGCGTTTCCGAACCGTAGGCTCGATCCTGTCTTCCACCCAGAACAACTCCGGCCAACGAAAATTTTTCAAGACGGGCGGAAGCGTCTCTTCCGTGAATTCCTTATTGGTGTAAACAGCCATCGGCCAGCTCTGGAAGGGATTCGTCGCGTCCGTGGCCGTGAAGATCGTGCCGTCGGTGCCGCATAGTTCCGTGGCTTGGTTGACGGCGTGCGAAAAACGGTTGCAGCTAATGGTGCCGAAAGCTCCGTTTTCAAACTCCACCATGGCCAAGGCCGTGTCGTCGCAGTGGGTGTACTCGTCCGGCATGACCATCCGTTTGGCCACCCCAATCACTCGCTTGACCTTGCTTCCATTGAGCCAGGTCAGCAGGTCGATGGCGTGCGCCCCGGTATCGTTGATCGCCGCGCCGCCGGCAAGCTTCACGTCGAGCCGGAAGTCGGTGACGGCAACGTGGTTCTGATAGTTGAACCAGTGCTCGTGCAGGCACGAACGGCTCATCAGCACCTTGCCGATGACACCGGCTTCGATTAGTTCCCGCGCCCACTGGTTGTGCGTCCAAAATCGCCGGTCGCAGCCCACCATGAGCTTCACCCCGGCTTTGTTGCAGGCGTTGACGATGTCCCAGGCCTCGACGTTCGTGACGGCGAGGGGTTTCTCGACCACCACGTTGATCCCGGCCTGAGCCGCGGCAATGGCTTGGTCGCGGTGAGCGTAGTTCGGCGTGGCGATCACGACGGCATCGAGGTTGGCCTTGTCGTACATCTCCCGGTAGTCGGTGAAGCGGCTTTCCGCGCCCCACTTGGCGGCGGATTCCTGGGCCCTCTCGGCGCTCGTGTCGCACACAGCGGCCAACCTGGCCTGATCGTTGCGAGAGATCGCCGGAAGATGAGCGATTTCGGCGATGCTGCCGCAACCGAGAACTCCCATTCTTACGTCCGCCATCGTGTTTATTTTTTCCGCCCCTCCCTACTGAACTACACAGCCTTTACGGCAATTATGCACTTGACAAATAACAAGAGCCATGTTACACTTGTTTTGTGATTGACTTAATGTCTTTTTTTACAACTGTTTTAGGCGTTTCTGCCAACAACAAGTCAACCTCTCTCATGACTCGCTTTCCGAATATCCGTTCCATAACCTCGTGGCTCGAACGATCAGCGATGTTCCTGGGCAACTTGTGTTTCTTCTTCGGAGTCTGAACCATGAATCTCCTCACCTTGATGGACAAATACAACTGCGATGACAAGTGCCGCGAAGCGCTTGAGAAAATCCGCTGGCCGCACGGCCCGACCTGCATCCGCTGCGGACTGATCGGCGTCCCAGAGCTTCCCGTAGGCGGCGTGTATCAGTGCGCTTCATGCTGTTACCAATTCTCCGTTACAGCGGGAACGATCATGCACGATTCCCACCTTCCGCTTCGCAAGTGGTTCTTGGCAATCTACCTCATGTGCGAGTCGAAGAAGGGAATCTCGGCCAATCAAATGATGCGAACCCTCGGCCTCGGATCTTACCGCACGGCCTGGTACTTGTGCCATCGGATTCGGGAAGCTATGGGCAACGACCCTTTTATCGGCCCTACGCTTCTCGGCGTGGTTGAGGTAGACGAGACGCTCGTGGGCGGCAAAGTAAAAGGTCGTGGACACGCTTACAAGGGCAACAAGACCTGGGTGGCCGGCGCCATCCAGCGCGGTGGCAAAATCCGCCTTGAGCGAATCCCCAACATCAAAAGGCGCACATTGCACGACTTCATCGACCGCACCGTGCATGACAAGGCCGAAGCGATCTACACGGACGATCTCAAGTCCTACCTGGGCATTGCCGACGAGGACACACGGCACGAAACCGTTAACCACTCCGAAGAGGAATGGGTTGTCGGCGACGTTCACACCAACAACATCGAGGGCGTGTGGTCGCTGTTCAAGCGGTCTATCGTCGGAACGTTTCACAAGATGAGTAAGAAGCACATGGACCGTTATCTCGAAGAGCTTGAATGGCGGCATAACAATCGCGACACTGCTGTCCGGTTAAAAGTCGAATAGAATCAATTGGTTGGGGTCATAGGGGGATTCGTTTGGGGAGTCGGATGGCTGGAGTGCCTGTAAAAGGGGCATTTTTTCGAATTGCGTAACGCTGAGAATCTGTAGAATCTGGTAAAGACTCGCTTCCAGCCCGAGCCGTTTCCGGACGATGGCGATGAGCACGTAAATCGAGACAGCGATCCAGATATGCGTCTTGACGGCGTTCTCGCTGGTGCCGTAAAACGAGTTGATTCGCAGATGTTGCTTGATCCACTTGAAGAACAACTCAATCTGCCAACGCGACTTGTAGATGTGGGCGATGGTCAGCGCCGGGAGCGCGAAGTTGTTGGTCAGAAACTTCAGCCGCTTGTTCGTCCGGGCGTCGAAGTAACTGACCCTCCGCAACGGGTCGGGATAGGCTTGGGCCGATTCGATGGCAGCCAGTATGACGGTCTGATCCGAGCGCAAGCCCGTGGATTTGTCGACGGGATGCGAGTAGCGCCGTTGGAGCAAGATGTTCTTCTTGGTTCGCACGACGAAGAACGACGAGCAGAGAGTGAACACGAAGAGGCGTTCGAAATCGACGTAGGCCCGATCCATGACGTAGAACGCGCCGGCCTCTGGGCCGATCTCGTCGAGGATGTTGATGTCGTGCACTTTGCCTCCAGTAATGCGGATGAACGTGGGAATATTGCCGTGCAGATCCAGCAGCGTGTGCATCTTCACGGCGGCCTTTTGCTTGCGGAATCTCGCCCACGGAAACAGCGACAGGCAGAGGTCGATTGTTGTCGAGTCGAGAGCGTACAGAGTCTGGTCCAAGTCCACACCGATCGGGTCGTGGGCATATAACGGCCGTGCCATGCCAATCAAGACCTGCGCGAAGTCCGCGTAGATCCGCCAGTCGCGCGACTCGTTCGCATCGGCCAGTGTCGAGCGCGCTACCCTGCCGCGGAATCCCATGTGGTAGAGTTTGCCGTGCATCGAACGCAGGCACGTCTCGATGTCGCGGAGGCTTGCCCGATAGGTCAGCTGGGCGAATGCCATCGCAAGAAACTGATCCCAGCAGGAGAAACTTTTCAGATAGGAATCGCCGCGGTAGCGCGATACACATTTCTGAAACTCTTTGCTCGGTAGGTGCTCGATCAGTTGGGAGAAAACCGTACGGCCAAGGTTCATCCCTCATTGTGCCGCGTCCGGATGCTCCGTTCAGGCGACCATTTGCGGCCTCGGGATTTCAAATCGTTCCCGGGCAAAACAGGCCATAAGACATTGAGCGGTCGAGACTTACCGTCCGATGGCGCGACTTTCCCCGGACAGCACTGCAATCGCGATAACCCCCGCATCTTCCCCGACACCCTGCGCCGGATTCTGAACACCAGCAACCTCACCTACAGAACGCTCGTCACAGCGGCTTGACAGCTTGTATAAGAAAGCTGAAGTTGAAAAAGCTACACTCGAAAGGTCTAAAGATCGACTTCGGGCCGGGGACAGTGGAGCTATGTCAGCCGGCAGATTCCGGCGGCTGGGTTTGTTCGGCACTGTAGATCAGGTATTCCGCATCATCCAAATAAAAACAAGATAGAAAATGGCCGCACCGCCAAGACCCAACAAAAACAGGATTCCTTCTGAATTCTCATAAATCACCTTAGCTAGCTGTGGAGCCTCAACAGGTTGTTCCGGGGAGGAGGGAGTCGGCTGATAGGGGGATTATAGCCGAGGCTGGCGTGGGGGCGATGCCAATTGTAGTCGTGGAGCCAGGGGAGCAGATGGTTGGCGCGTTGGAGGGAGGAGCAGTAGGAGCGGGCATAGGCCCATTCGCGGAGGGCGGTTTGGATGAAGCGCTCGGCCTTGCCGTTGGTGCGAGGGGTGTAGGGGCGGGTGAAGCGGTGGCGGATGCCGAGGCGGCGGCAAGTACGACGGAAGTGGCGGGAGCGGTACCAGGAGCCATTGTCGGTGAGCAGGCGTCGGATGCGGATGCCAAGCGAGCCATAGTAGGCGTGGGCGAGGAGAAGGAACTGGGCAGCGGAAAGGCTGCGCTCATCGGGCAGGATCTGGGAGAAGGCGATGCGGGAATGGTCGTCGACGGCGACGTGGACGAACTCCCAGCCGGCGGCGCGGGAGCGTCGGGTCTTATCGCCGGTAACGCGGTGACCGGCGTGCTGGAAGCGGCCGAGCTTTTTGATGTCGAGATGCAGTAGATCGCCGGGACGGTGATGTTCGTAGCGGCGAACGGGGGGAGCGGGTTCGAGATCGCGGAGACGGTTGAGTCCGGCGCGACCGAGGAGGCGGCTGACGGTGGCCGGGGATAGCCGCAGGGTTTGGGCGATGCGGCGGCCCGTCCAACGTTGTCGGCGCAGGGCGAGGACGCGGTCAACGACGGCTTGCGGGGTGCGGCGCGGGCTATGCCGGGGACGCGAAGAGCGATCGTAGAGACCGGCTTCGCCTTCGCCGCGGTAGCGGGCCAGCCAACGGCGGGCGGTGCGTTCTGAGACGTCTCGGGCCGCCGCGGCGGCCCGAGGCGTCTCTCCAGCGAGGATGCATCGAACCAAAAGGGATCGGCCTTTGGGCGTCAATCGGGCATTCTGATGGATGTTCATGCGGTCTCTCCAGGGTCGTGGTTATTCGACAACTCCAGCTTCCCTGGTCCGGGACCGAATGAACAACCTGTTGAAAGATCACAGCTAGCGCCACTCTGATAACGCCTTTCTGTGGTGGGGCTGTTTGGGCGACACTTAGGGGAGCTTCCGAATGAATCAACCACCAGGCAACAAGAAAACAGGCGGCGGAAATTACGAGCCATCTCCAATCACCCAATGGGAACAGATACTCCACGAAAAATGTTGCTGTTGCCGTTCCCATCACAGTGAATACCGCCGCGAGATACTTCCGCACCCCACAATGTTAGCACACTTATTTGTCAAGTGCATAATTACCGCCTTTACGGGCGAGATCCGAACGCGCGGCGAGACCCGAAACCCGAAGACCGCCCGCGCGGCGGGAAGACTCGCCAGACGCTCCGGGGCGAGGGGACGCGCACGACGCTCATCTCTCCCGGGAGCCGGCGACGAACTCCTTCAGATGCTCAAAAGCGTCCATATCGCGGATCTGCTCGGGCGGATGTTTGGTCAAGAAGGAACAAGCGGAATTCAGCGCGCCCGAGACGCCGCGGTCGAGGGCGATCCGGGTATAGCGGACCATGTCAACGATGACGCCGGCGAAGTTAGCGCTGTCTTCCACCTCCAGCTTCCCTTCAAAGTGCAGCGGCGTGTTGCCGAAGTTGCCGCCGTTGATCCAGAAAATCGAGGTTTTCCGATCTTTCATTAGCGGCAAGAAGCTGAATCCGGTCGACATGTTCACGGGATAGGGCATCAGACTGGTGACGGACTCCGTCTTCGTCTTCAGCTTGCTCTTGCCCCTGGCCTGCAAGTTGGCGAAATCGGTATTGCCGCCGTAGTTAAGCTGATAGGTCTCGGGCATGTGAACGCCGCGCGTGTCGAACAAGGTCGCCAACGCGCGGTGGATGGCCGTCCCCCCCAACTGGCTCTTGACGTCATCACCGATCATCGGCACTCCACTTTCGACCGCAGCCTTCTGATAAGCGGGGTCGCAGACAATCAGCGTGGGCATGCCGTTGATGAAGCCGATCTTCGATTCCTTGATCGACGCATCCGCATAAAACCGGGCGGCGTCATGCGACTCGGTGGGGATAAAGTTCAATAGCATCTCAGCCCCGGAGCTACTGAGCACTTCGGCGACATTGCTCGGTTCGGCCTCCGACGCCGTGACTCCCAAGTTCGGGGGGTTGCCGTCAAGCACAGGCCCCATTTGCACGGTCACGCCCGACGGCTCGAGATCCAGCCCGTAGCGGTAGGCCATGTTCGGTTCGTCGAAGATGGCTTCATTCAGGTCTTTGCCGACCTTCTCCTGATTGATGTCGAACGCAGCCACCGGAACGATGTCGGTGACCTTGTAGCCGCCGAGATCGACGTTCATCAGTCCTCGCGTGTCGTCAGGATTTCGCCGGTAGTACTCAAGCCCCTCAACGAAAGCCTGGCAGCAATTTCCCACACCCGCGATCGCAACCTTGATTCGGTTGTCTGTTGCCATGTTCTATACCTCGGGTTCCATCAGAGATTATCGGAAACGAACCGGCAACCCGATCTTAGAGCCGCCTGGCGGCTCCGCCCGTCTGGATAGCAGTGCTGCCGCCGGAGAGAATCCCGGATTCGGTCGAGAGTCAGCGGCGAGAGACGAATGACGACGTGGAATCTCTTTGACTTGCTTGCGGCCCGTCGACTAACCCCAAACCTATTTTTGCAGGTTCGCCCACGGACGGCAACCGCGGGCAGCCGTTTCGGAGTGCGGGAACGGCGCTCCGGCGCATTCTCCATCGACTACGACGTTAGTGGGCGAAGCGGCGTCCCAGCCGTTGATCGCACGCGCAACAGACGCTTGGCGGCGCTCAACTCGCCTTCGCCGGGGCCGTAGGGTTCGACATCAAACGGCAACGACCGGCCGGCGCCGACAACGTTGATCATCACCAGGTGATGGCGGTAGCCGACGATCTCTCCGGCTTGGGCGCGGATTGGCCGCACCGCGCACAGCCACGCTCGCGGCAACGCCATGCGGCCGTGCCGTCCAGGGCCCGGCCTTGCTAGCCCGCTTTTCTCGCCACGTGGTGAGAAAAGCGGGCTAGAGCCTCCCCGCGGTGAGAAAAAGCCCATTTTGCGGACGCTTCCTCCCGCGGGATCCCCGACTTGTATCGCAATGTTTCTCTAATTATTTCAATTGCTTCCCTTTATGATGGAACAGCGGTGGTACGCTCGCCGAGTTCTGTCGCAGTTCGCCTCCGAGACGAGCTGATAGAGTGCAACCCGCCCTGCTTTTCCCGGACCCGGAGGAGCCAGGAATGGGGCCGGGCTGGGGATCACGCTAGGGGCACGGGCCGAGTTTTCCAGGGCGATCCACCCTCGGGGCTGGAACTTTTCCGGCCGCTCTCGACCCCCCGGCGGACTCTTGTAAGAGATTGAAGCCGTAGGTACTTAAGCCATCTTCACGTTCCCGCCGTCGCGGGGGGTGCCCGTTTTCAGGTCGACAAACACACGACCCGCTCGGGATACGGGTTCCCAACCTGCCTTACGAAAAACTCGCGGCGGTCGATACTACTTATTAAGGGCCGTCGTTAACGGAGTCCGTCCGGCGGAAACTCGGGCGTGGCGCCCATAGAAATCGTGCGGATGCATACGAGCGTGGGACAGGGAAGACCCGACTCCGGGCCGCTCCCTTGCCCTTCCTCCAGCGGATGACCCAACCATGAGCGACCACCCTGTTCACATCCTTCTGATCGAGGACAGTTCTTACGTTTCGGGCGGCCATCCGAGGATTCCTAGCCGGCACCTTCCTGGGCCCGGTAGAGACGACCTCCGCCGACTGCTTGGCCAAAGGGATCGAGCTTCTGCGCGAACCGCACCTAATCGATGTGATTCTGCTCGATCTGAATCTGCCGGACTCCGAGGGGCTTGAGACCTTCCAGCGCGTGCACGCCGCTGCCGGGGGCTTGCCCATCGTACTGTTAACCGGGGTCGACGACGACGAGATGGGCTTCAAGTTGGTTCAAGAGGGCGCGCAGGACTATCTGACCAAGAAGCAGGTGAACCGGGATTCGCTCGCCCGCTCCTTGCGCTACGCGATCGAGCGGGCGCGAACCGAGCACGAGTTGGCGAAAGCGCGGGACGCCGGGCTGGAGTCGGCCCGTCTCAAGAGCCAGTTCTTGGCGACAATGAGTCACGAAATCCGAACGCCGATGAACGGCCTCATCGGCATGTCGAACCTCTTGCTGGAGACCGATCTCGACGGTGAGCAGCAGGAGTACGCGCGGACGGTGAGTCTCTGCGCTGAATCGCTGCTGGCCTTGCTCAACGACATCCTTGACTTCTCTAAGATTGAAGCGGGCAAGCTGACATTCGAGTCGGTGGACTATGATCTCCACCAAGTGGCTGGGCAAGCCGTCGAGCTGCTTGCCGGGCGAGCCCAAGCAAAGGGCGTCGAGATCGTTCTCTTGATTGAAGAAAGCGTACCCCGTTTGTCCCACGGAGACCCAGGCCGGCTGCGGCAAGTGCTGGTCAATCTGATCGGAAACGCAGTCAAGTTCACCGACAATGGCTCGGTTGTTCTGAGGGTCGAGTGCAAGACCCGGCCTGGCGAGGACGCCGTAGTGAAGTTCAGTGTCCGAGACACTGGCGTCGGCATCACCGCCGAGGCCCAAAAAGCTCTTTTCCGACCGTTCATCCAAGCCGAGAGCAGCACGACTCGCCGGTACGGGGGAACGGGCCTGGGTCTGGCCATTTCGAAGCAGCTTGTAGAAGGAATGGGAGGGCAGATCGGCGTCGAGAGTTCGCTGGGAAGCGGTTCCACTTTTTGGTTCACGATCGCACTAGGAGAAGTCAGCCGGGAAACGGAGGTTCCCCAACCTCCGCTGGAACTAGCCGGCCGGCGGGTGCTCGTTGTCGATCATCACCCAGCCAACTCCGAAGTCATGCAGTACTACCTGGAAAGGTGGAAATTGCGGTCCTCGCTGGCGACGAGCGGAAGCAGTGGGCTGGCTCTGCTTTATAAGAAGGCGGAAAGCGGTACCCCCTACGACTTGGCCATCATTAATGACGAGCTGCCGGATCTTAAGGGTATCGAACTGGCTCAAACGATACATGCCGACCAAACCCTGGCTCGCACGCCCGTGGTATTGCAATGCCCATTCGGCAACCGACTGGACCCGTCGAGGGCTCGCCTGGCCGGGATCGCGTCGGTGCTGTCGCAACCTTTCCTTCGCGACCGTCTGCTGCGGATGTTAACCGAGATCTTGGCTCCTGCCGAGGCAGAAGAGGGGTCCTCCGAACGTCCACAACCGAGGGGAAAGGCCTCCCCCGACGACTCTGCCGCGAGCGACATGAATATCCTCTTGGCCGAGGATAACTCCGTCAACCAGATGCTCGCCGTGCGTCTGCTCGAAAAGATCGGCTACCGGGTCGATGTGGTTGAAAACGGACTGGACGCGGTCGACCGGGTCCGAAGAAGGCAATACGATCTCGTTCTGATGGATTGCCAGATGCCGGAAACGGACGGCTATCAGGCGACAGCGGAAATCCGGCGGCTCGAAGCCGACCAACGCCACACGAACATTATCGCCGTGACCGCCAACGCCATGCTGGGCGACCGTGAGAAATGCCTGAAGGCGGGCATGGACGACTACCTGTCAAAGCCCATCCAACTGGCGCAGCTCAAGAGTGTTTTGGATCGCTGGTCGCGGGTGGCTTCGGGGAAGGAAGATGAGCCGCTCCCCAGCTCGACCGGGCCCCCGGGCGACGGCGGGTCTCGCCAAAAGCCTTAACGCGCACTTCTCACCACCAGACGGGTCGAAGACGCCATAGGCCCGCACGGCGGCACGGTCACGGTACCGCCATCCCCGCCCCGCCGATCCCACCCTTGTCAGTGAATTCGGACGAGCCCTGCCTCCAAATAACACTGAAGTTTTCGTGAAAATCGCAGTCCGCGTGCGAGCATTCCTTGATATTGTGGAGGCGCGTCATGACGGGTGAAGCGACGGAGCGGCTCCGGCCCGAGCGGTATCGCAGTTTTCTGATCATGTTGGCTCGGGTCAGCCTTCGAGATTTGGGGCCTATGGCGCGTAAAATCGATGCCTCGGACGTCGTGCAAGATGCGTTGTTGCAGGCGCACGTGGCGCTGTCCCAGTTCCGTGGGACCAGCAGCGTCGAGTTAAGAGCATGGTTGCGAACGATTCTGGTGAACCAACTAACCGACGCTGTTCGTTATTGGCGTCGCGGCAAGCGCGATGTCGGGTTGGAGCAGACGATCCGCGAGTTACTGAGTAGATCCGACGGGAGGATCGCCATACTCATTCACAAGACCGACCCGCGCCAACGTATCTTGATAGACGAAAAGCTCATTCGTCTTGCCGAGACGTTGGAAATGCTTCCTGAAGACCAGCAGAATGCCGTCGAACTACGTCACTTGTACGGTTACTCCGTATCCGAAATCGCCTCACAAATGGGTCGCACTCGTCCCAGCGTGGCCGGCCTGCTGCGGCGCGGGCTCGGCTGTCTGCGCGAACACTTGACGGACCTCGAGTAAAGCCGAATCATCAGCGGATCTGACTGCTTTCCCCGATCACCGAGCGCTTCTACCCGCAGTAGTGAGAAAGGCGGTCTACGACGGGCTGCTAGACTGGGAACTGGCGATGTTCGACCTGGTTCAAATCAGCTCCGGCGCATCTTCGCCGCCGCCGAACCCCTCCAGCGGCTCAGCAAGAGATCGGCCGCCGTGGCTGAGGGCGCGAGCTCCAGTGGGGAAGAATTACGAACGCCTGAAGTCCCTGGTCACGGGCCTTCATCTACACACGGTGTGTGAGAGCGCGGCGTGTCCTAACATTGGCGACTGCTGGAACCGGCGCACGGCGACTTTCATGATCCTGGGCAACGTCTGCACGCGGCGCTGCGGTTTTTGCGCGGTGGAGAAAGGAGCGCCGCTCGCGGTTGACTACGACGAACCCCGGCGGGTGGCCGATGCCGTCGCGGTGTTGGGGCTTCGTTATGCCGTGGTGACCAGCGTCAACCGCGACGACCGCGGGGATGGCGGCGCCGAGTTATTCGCGCTCACCATCGGAGCCATTCGAGAACGCAATCCCGGATGCCGGGTGGAGGTCCTTACGCCCGACTTCCAAGGGTCTCGCGAGGCGATGGAAATGGTGCTCGCCGCGCGGCCGGACGTGCTGAACCATAACATCGAAACCGCGCCCCGTTTGTATCGCAAGGTCCGGCTGGGCGCGCGCTATGCGCGCTCGCTCGACATGTTGCTGCATGCCAAGCGGGTGGCTCCCGACATTCCCACCAAATCGGGGATGATGCTGGGACTCGGCGAATCCGCCGCCGAAGTCGTGGCGGTCATGCGCGACCTAAGGTCCCACGAGGTCGACATTTTCACGCTCGGCCAGTATCTGCGTCCCTCCCGGAAGCACCTTCCCATCGAGCGCTACTACAGTCCGGAGGAGTTCGCCGACTTCAAGCGAATGGGATACGAGATGGGCTTTCGGCACGTGGAAGCAGGGCCGCTGGTGCGCAGTTCCTACCACGCCGACGAGGCGGGACGGCACTGAGTTTTGCGGGTTTAGCCTTGGTTTGGCCCGCTAGCCCGCTTTTCTCACCATCTGACGGTCGAAGCACGCAATAGGCCCGTCATTACCACGTTGCGCTTGCTCGCCGTGCTCAACGTAGGGTTCAAGAAAGCCCGCATTATTCAAGAAATGCGGCGCCGAGCGGCGCGCGCCTTCTACTGACGGGCCTCTCACGCACTTCGCCTCGCCACGTGGTGAGAAAAGCAGGCTATGAGCAACTCATCATGCCACGGTTCGGGCGGTAGACACGCCGAGCCGCTCCCGAACGAATCCCAAGATTTCCGGACCGCAATAGGAGGGCGGCGCGACGCGGAAGACGGGCTTTTCGTCGAGCAAGCGGGGATCGATTCCCGGCCATAAAGGCTGGGAGACGGTCGAACCCACTACGACGTACGCATCGGCGCGCTTGAGATAGATCCGGCTGCTGAGCTTGAAATCGTCGACGTCGAATCGCAAAAGGGGAAGGTAAACGTCCGGTCGCAGGAAGCGCAGAATGCTGTTCGACTCCATGATGACGAACTCACGTCCGGCGAGCATGTCTTTAAGCGCCGGCATGGCGGCTTCAAGCCGCCCCACGCGGGT
This sequence comes from Bryobacterales bacterium, assembly GCA_965248365.1. Lineage (GTDB taxonomy): Bacteria > Acidobacteriota > Terriglobia > Bryobacterales > UBA6623. The sequence goes on from CBDFJA010000002.1 coordinate 443,536, forward strand.
GCGCGCCCAATAGACTTCCTCCGCGCCGGCGCTGAGAAAGCGGGAGGTGTCTGAACCACTCGTCATGTCGAGTTCGCGCGAGATCGCATAAGGACAATCGGGATCTTCGATCACACAGCTACAGTCATGGCCGTGGGCCGAGCAGATCCCGTGGCCGTACTGGGTGATCTTGAGGGCAGTCCAGCGAAGCTCCGGGTTGGCTGCGATGATCCCGGCGGCGAGCGACGTTTTCCCGACGCTTCGGCTGTGTCCGCCAACCACGACGAGTTTCATTTCCTGGACTCCAGCACCGCGATCCGCTTCCCCAGGGCTTTCAATTCGGCGACAAGCTTGGGTAGGCGGCTGAAGAGAGCAAGCTTGCGCAAATATTCGCCATGCGGGCGCGAGGGAGTGCCCCAGACCGTTACACCGGCCTCGATTCTTCGATGCGGCAGGATGCCGCACTGCCCGCCAACGACCGCGCGCTCTCCAATGTGGGCCTTCTCCCCGATCCCCACCTGTCCGCCCATCACGACGTAGTCCTCGACGACGACGCCTCCGGAAAGGCCCGTCTGAGCGGCGATGACGACGTGCCGTCCAATTCGACAACTGTGCCCGATATGCACCAGGTTGTCGAGTTTCGCGCCGTCTCCGATCACCGTCTTTTCGAGCGCCGCTCGGTCCACGCAGCTATTGGCCCCGATCTCAACGTCATTGCCGATTTCGACGGTCCCCGTTTGAGGGAACTTCTCATAGTGATCGTCTTCAAAAGCGAAGCCGAAGCCGTCGGCGCCGATGACCGCGCCCGCGTGCAGCGTGACGCGATCGCCGATGGCGACATCGTGAGAAACCGCAACCCCCGGATGGACTCGGCACTCGGCCCCCAGGATCGAGCGCTCGCCAATCGTCGCCTGGGCCGAAACCTGAGTATTCCGGCCGATGCGCGCTCCTTCACCGATGACGGCGTGGGGGCCGACCGACACGCCCTGATCCAACTCGGCGGACTCCGCCACGATCGCGGTGGGGTGGACGCCGGGGACGGGAGCGGCCTCAGGGTGCAGCCACCGCAAAACCCGCGCGAAGGTATTGCGTGGTTTGGGAACACGGATCACCGTGCGGCCGTCCAGGCCTCCGACGCCGGGACGAACCAAAAGGCATCCGGCGCGAGATTCCCCAGCGGCCTTCTCACGCTCGTCCCCTTCGGCGAAGGCTATCTCGGACTCCGCGGCCCGCTCGAGCGAGTTGCCCGAGAGGATTTCGCGTCCGCCATCGCCCTCGACAGGGGCGCCCAACTGCTCAGCGATTTCCGAAGCCGTCATGGGTCTTGGTAGTTCGTTTCACGAGTTCGGTCCCGTAGGTTCGCAAGCCGAGCGGACGATCGGGAACTTCGGGCACCGCATGCCGTGCCCTTACCCTTGCAGGCGCGCGACGGGTTTGCCTGTCCGGCCGCGTTTTCCGGCGACCTCCCGGACTTCGTTAGTATCTTAACAGGCCATGAAACGCTCTCCCGCCCACAAGCTACCTGTCCGAGCGACCGTCGTATGCCTCGCCGCTTGCGTTCTCATGCCCTGGATCGCCGCTCCGGCGTCGGCCTGGGGTCCCGCCGGGCATCGCATCATAGCTTCTGTTGCCCAGCAACACCTGAACGCCCGGGCGCGCGCGAGGCTGTCCTACGTCTTGGGTTCGGAAACCACGCTGGCGGAGGTAGCTACCTGGGCCGACGACGTGCGGGATGAGCGCCCCGAGACGGCCGCTTGGCACTACATAAACATTCCGCCGGCGGCCACGGACCTGCGTTCGCAACGCGACTGCCCGGAGGGCAATTGCGTGAGCGACAAGATACGCGAGTTCGTCGCCATTGCGCGGCTTGGGGTCCGCAACAAGAGCGAAGTCGCCGAAGCGATCAAATACCTGGTTCACTTTGTGGGCGATTTGCACCAGCCGCTCCACGCCGGCTTCGCCGAGGACAGAGGTGGAAACCGGCTTCCGGTGATTGTTGAGGGGCGAGAGTCGAATCTCCACAGCATATGGGATTCTACGATCATCAGGCGGTTGGGAAGTGATGAAGCCGAGATCGCCGCGCACCTCAATCAGGGGATCACCGCTGACCAGAAGAAACAGTGGCAGAAGGGCCGGCCGAGGGAATGGGCTTGGGAATCGCACCTGTTGGCGGTTCGCGTGGCCTATGGGGCCCTGCCTGCCGGCAGCCCGAAAAGACTCGACGCGGACTATCTGGCGCAGGCAGCGGCCGTGGGCGAGGAGCAACTCGCGAAAGCAGGGATTCGCCTCGCCGCCGTGATCAACCAGGTATGGCCCCTGGGCCGCTGATCCCCGATCCCGGTTCCTCGACTCGATCGAAACGAGTCCGCGCACAGCGAGTCCAAGCCGAACCTGCCTCCGAACGTGCCCTTACCGCCGGCACCCCGCTATGATACGAATCTATGGCTGTCCACCCCTCGGCGACGATTGCCTCCACGGCGCGCGTCGCTCCGGGAGCCGAGATTGGTCCCGAAGTCGAGGTGGGCGATTTCTGCGTCATCGAAGACGAGGTATCGATAGGTCCCGGGACGCGCCTAGAGCCGCACGTCTTCGTCAAGCGCTGGACCACGCTTGGAGCCGAAAACGAAATCTCGGCGGGCACGGTCCTGGGGACCGATCCGCTCGACAGAAACTTCACCGGCGAACGGAGTTATCTGAAGATCGGCGACGACAACCGCATTCGCGAGCACTACACCATCAGCCGCGGCACCGCGCCGGAGTCGGCAACCCAGATCGGTGATTCGAACTACATCATGACCTCGGGCCATATCGCTCACAACTGCAAGATCGGTTCCCATATCGTGATTTGCAGTTGCGCGCTGATCGCGGGTTATGTGGAAATCGAGGATCACGCCTATCTCTCCGGGGGCGCCCTCGTGCATCAGTACTCGAGGGTTGGGCGGCTGGCGATGATCAGCGGCAACGTGCGCGTCAGCCGCGACGCGCCGCCCTATTTCGTCTACTCGGATTTCGATTTCAGACCCCGCGGACTCAACTTGGTGGGACTGCGCCGAGCCGGAATCGGGGAGGACGAGATTGGCCGACTGAAGAAGGCCTACTTTCTACTTTTTCGCTCCGGCCTGGAGGTGGAGGAGGCTCTCCGGCGAATCGAGGGAGAGATCCCTTCCGATCACACAAAGCACCTGGTCGAGTTCGTGAGGGGGTCCAAACGTGGCATCTGCCGCCGCCGGCTGCGCAGATAGCCACGAGATACTTTTAGCCCGCTTTTCTCACGACCTGACGGTCGAAGCAGGCGACGATCCCGCCATGACTGCGTTGCTCTTGCCCGCCGAAGAAGGTTTGAATTTCATCGTCAGCAACAGGGGCCACGTGGCGTTTCTGTCCTGGGCAAAAAATTCTCGCATCTCCTCGACCGCGAGGCCGCCGCGGACCGCGGCCATCACGAAGTCGCTGATCTTATGGCCGACGCTCCGCGGGCGAATGTCCTGGCCCGTCTTGGGGTCATGAAACTTCGCGCTGATGCCTTTGAGCAGCAGAGCAGGGTGCATCTCAATGATCACCACGCGACCCTCGGGCCGGCAGATGCGCGCCATCTCCCCAAACGCGACATCGAGATCTTGCACATGCTCGAGCGCCAGTGAGCAGAGGACACGGTCATAAGAGTCGCTCTCGAGCGGCAGCGGGTTTGCCAGGTCGTGAACGATGAAGCAGACGCGGCCCGCGCCGGGTTTTTGGCGGGCTTGGGCCAGCATCTCGCTTGAAAAGTCGAGGGCCGTTACCTCCGCCCCCGCTTCGGCCAGCGCGATCGCGTTCCGGCCCGTACCGCAGCCGAGGTCCGCGACCCTCAGACCGCGGACATCGCCCAGCAGTCCGTGGATCTCGCGGTCCTTCAACCCTACGCTCGGATTGCGCCCGTGATCGTAGAACGGCGCCCAACGGTTGTACCCTTCGCGTGCCGGGAGAATGAGCTTCGAGTCAGACAACGATCGTATCTCGACTCTATTATGTCAGGGCGCCCGAAGTTGCCGATTATCGTGTGCTTCGACCGTCAGGTGGTGAGAAGTGAGGGCTATTGAATCTCGCATAATATCGAGTTAGTCAAGGCCAAGAGAAGACTGCTTCCAGAAGGCCGTAATCAAGCGCGGTTTGCGGCGCATGCGACGCAGGGATTTGCGGGCACGCTCGTCCAGCTCCCAGTAGTCCTTCGGACAGACGTTCGGCAACTCGTGCTGCTTCCAGTAAGCCCAAATGTATTCCACCGGGTTCAGCTCCGGTGCATAGGGCGGCAAGCACTCCGTGGCGATGTGGCCTTCGGAGAGCTCGATGAACTCCCGCACCAGGCGGCTGCGGTGCGCCGGCAGGCGGTCCCAGACGATCAGCAGCGGGCCGTCGATGTGGCGGACCAAAGCCTTCAGGAAGTCGATGACCTCCAGCTCGCCGATGGCGCCGGGATAGAGCCGGAAGTAGAAGTTGCGCAAGGTCAGCCCGGCGGAAACGGAAAGTTTCTGCCAGTTGAAGTTGAACTCCAGCACGGGTGTCTCGCCGCGGGGCGCCCAGGTGCGGCAACGATGGGGCTTCTGACTCAGTCCGCTTTCGTCGATGAAGACGATCGTGCGGCCTTGTTTTTGGGCTTTTTTTTAGTGGCCGGCCAAGTCTTGCGCCGCCAGTTGCGGATGGCTTCTTCGTTGCGCTCGCGGGCCTTGCCGACAGGCCGTTGCGGGCTCCAGTGGAGCGCCCGCAGGATCTTCCAAACATGACCTTCGTGATAGCGCACGCCGAACTCGTCGGCGATCAGACGAGCGACTCGCGGACAAGTCCACAGCGGCGTCGAGAAGCCCTGCGCTTCGGGGCCCCGCAGCAGCATTGCCTCCAGACGTTCCCGTTGCGTGGCGTCTAACAGCGGCTTGCGGCCGGCGCGCCCGGCCCGGCGGAGTCCGGCGGCACCGTGCGCGCCATGCTCGCTAACCCAACGGCTCACGCTTTGCTGCGCCGCCTTCACGCGCCGTGCTGCCTCGGACTGACTCAAACCTTCGTCAACGACCAGCCGCACGGCCTCCAGCCGTCGCTTTTCCAGAGCATCAAAATCGCGCCTTACGCCTCTTGGGTTCCCCATGTCTATTGAGACGAGCAGAACCCCCAAAAGGTTACTCTATATTATGCGGGAGTCAATAAGTACGCGTGACCGCTCGCTGGGCTCGCGGCTCCGATTCGCTCGTCACGAGGGTGCGCGGGGAAAAGGAACTGCGCCTGGAACGCAAGTGACAGGCCGACTATCCGCAACAAGCATGACGGCATGACCGCTCCGAACTTATGAAACGAACTACCTACGCAGCCTTCGGGGTCTCGATCTGCACGAGCCCGTTCTCGGGCGGCACCGCGCTGAAAGAGAGAACGTCCATGGGGCAGACCGAGACGCAGATGCCGCAACCGATGCAGGAGCTGTTCGAACCGTCGAGCGTCTCTTGTTTGATGGCGAAGCTCATCACGTCGATGCCCACCTGACAGTTGCGCGTGCATTCGGTGCAGCCGATACATTTATCGTTGGAGACGATATGAAAGCGGCTGATCCTAAACTTGCCGTATAGCTTGCTGAGGGCGTCCATCATCTTCGCCAGCGGACACCAGTAACGGCACCAAACCTTGCCCCCCATGAAGGGGTACAGGGTGACAGGGATGATTCCGACCAACCAAACATCCGCGAACAGATGATAGAGTTCGACACCGTCGCCCGCCGGACCGTACAAAACAGCGTAGGTATCCCGCAACAGCATCATCACCGTCACCACGACGGCCGACCCCAGCACCGCCCAGTTCATCCGCTCCCATTTGCGCGAGGTAGGGCCTTTGGGGGCCAAGTGGCGCCAGCGGTCCCCGAGGGTTTCAGCCAGCCCGCCGCAGCCGCAGATCCACGAGCAGTAGCGCTTCCCATGGAAGATGACAAACAGTGGGATGACGACGAAGCTTAGGATGATGCCCCAGGCGATCCACACCTGGTGCGGGTCGTAAAAAAAGGTGTAGAAGAAAAGCGGCCAAGCGTAGACGGCTCCGTAAGCGCGCCAAGCCTGCTCGCTGAAGGTTGGATCCGACGCCAGTCTCTCGCCCACCCAGCGATACTCAACCGCCCACTTGAACAGGAATTCCGGAATGAGGAAGAAGAAGACCCACTGGAAGGACAGCAAACTCGCGTACCGCCAGATCTGAAACTTGTCCCGGCGGTCGATCCCCCAGCGCTTGAGCGCTTGCAAACCAAAGAACGTCATCAGCAGGGTGTAGAGCACGGTGTACCAGAAGGACCATGGCCGGTCGAAGAACGACAAGGCGCGAAAACCCCAGTTGCGGTAAGGCCATAGTTCGAGACCGTGGCCGAGTTTCGCGCCGTACACGGTGTAGGAAATCAGAAAAGCAACGCCCAGCCAGGACCAACGCGACCCCTTGATCGCAGTGAAGAGAAGACCACCCAGGGAAGCTAGGGCAAGTCCCCACCCGGCGACGGGAGGCGCCGCGGTCCCGGTCTGGCCGCCTCCGAACCACAGACCCACCAGGGCAGCCAGCACGAAAAGCAAAGACTGAATTGGGTTCCCGGTCCACTCGTTTTCGAGCCGGATGCCCAGGGACTTGAGGAACCGCGAGGGCAACTCCGCGCCGACGAGAACGAAAGCGTGCTGATAGGGGAGCCGTTTCGGTTCGCCTTCCCCCTTGACTTTGACCGTCGCCTCAGCCTCGCCGAACTCGGCGACACCGGCATTCCAAATGATCTCGACGCGACCTTGAGCGACGGCTTCGTCCAGCTTGCTCTTGTTGTCCTGAAAGACCAGGCCCAGGCTGTCGCGACGGTGGATAAGCTTGACGCGGTTTTCCTCCGCAAGCGTCAAAGCCGCTTCGACGGCGCTGTTGCCGCCGCCGATGACGAGGATGTCTTCCCCCTTGTAGTGTTTCGGGCTGTAGAGCCGGTGGTAGACTTGCTCGCGATCCTCGCCGGGGACGTTCAGCTTGCGGGGGTTGCCGCGCTGGCCCGTCGCCAGGATGACTCGCCGCGCACGGTATTTGCCCTTGTCGGTGCGCGCGATGAAGCTGCCGTCTTTGCGGCGCTCGAGCGTTTTCAATCCTTCACTGGTACGGATATCGAGGTTGTTCTCTTCCTTGATATCGTTCCAGCGCTTGACGAGGTCTTCCTTGCGAGCGCCGTCGAGCCAAAGCTTGCCCTTGGAAGGAGCCTCGTCCGGCTCGGCGTAGACCCACTTGCCCTCGGGAAAGTTCTCGATCGTATTGGCGATCTTCTCCTTCTCGAGGACGACGATCCGCATGTCCTTCTCCTGCGCCGCCAGGGCGGCATTCAATCCCGCCGCCCCCGCGCCGACGATCAGAACGTCGTACATGTTGGGGTCATCGCTGACGGCGTCAGCTTTCAAAGCGATGCGCTCGATGACTTCGTGGCCCTGCGCCATGGCCAGCTTGATGACCGGAGCCCCCGCCAGATCCCCGATGATGTAAAGCCCCCGAATGTTGCTCTCGCGGTCGGCATTGACCGCCGGGCGGCGCTGAACCATGTTCGGGCTGGAGACGATTCCGTCGATGAAAGCCTTCGCCTGAGCAAGCATGGCCTTAGGCATTTACTTCGAGCCGGCACCCTCTCGAGTTACTTCCGAGACTGCGGCGGGCGTTAGAAGGGAGCCGCAGCGGGAGCATTTTGCGGCGGAGGGGTGATTCAAAGCGTTACAAGCCGGACAGCTTTGGGGCTCGGCCGTCGAGGGGATCTTTACGACTCCGGAATACTTTCCTGGCACCGCCGCTTTCTGATCAACCGAGCGGAGAAGCAGCGCCAGGTAGGCGAAGGCATTGAAGAACAAGCCGCCGAGAAACCAAGCGACGGTAGCTTGTCCGGTGTTCAGCGCGCGATGGGCGCAAACGGCCGAAAACGCCAAGCCCAGCAGAACGTACATGCCCAACAGCAGCCAAGCATCGGAGATGTCGGTGGCGGGCCCCATCTCGCCTCCGAACAGCCCGCCGCGCGGCTTGAGGACGGCGATGTACTTCCACGGATCGGCGAACAATTGGTCTTCCATCATCCCCTTGACGCCGACGCGCTGGCCCTCGACCAAGTAAACTTTGTCGCCCACCGCCAGCAGCTTGAGGCAAACTACGCAACGATCCACCCCGGGCCGCACCCGAGTGGTGCGCGAAAACATTCGCTCCGCGGATTCCTGCTCATCGGGAGCCTCCTGATTGGTTATAGGCGGCTTGGCGCCGGGCTGCGCAAGGGCGAGGGTCCACCCCGCCGCCATGAGCAAACAGGTCAACGTCGTGAACTTGCGAAAGCACTCCATGGCCGCCGGCATCCTGTCCGCCTCCCCGGAACCTTCCGGCGAATCGCGAAGGCCGATCCGAAAGGTCCCGTCTCCTGCGCTCAGTGCGGCATTTCGCGAATACAGTTACGCATCAATCGGCGTGTCGACATCTTGCGGCTCATCAGCTCGGGCGCAATGAATTGCTCTCCTACGCTTGAATGCCAGGTGCTCAGGCCCATCAGTAGGGGCGCGATTCATCACCTCCGCGATCGGCCGCATTGGTAACACTATCTGCGAATTCATGCATCACGCCAAAGTTAACGAGTGTTACCGCGAACTGCCCCAAAGCTAGTTCGCTGATGATTTTACCCTACTTTGTGGGAGGTTGTCGGCTTAAAAAGGCCCTTCCCGAAGGATTATACGGCCGGCTGTCTGGCCCGGAAGTGGTCTGTTCACTGAGCCTTCTGAGCCGCGACCGCGAGGGAACGGTCTCCGAATTGCCTGACCCATAAACGATCGCTAACTTGTGATAGTAAGCACTAGAAGAGCAACTTCAGCCCGAACTGGATTTCGCGCCCTGGTTGGGCCGAGGGGATGCTGCCGAAACCCGGCGTCCCGAACAAAGCGTTCGGCTGGTCGAAGTTCGGCGTATTAAACGCATTGAAGAACTCGGTGCGGAACTGAAGCTTCGCGGTCTCGCCGAGGGGGGTTTCCTTCAACAACGAGAAATTGACGTTGTGAAACGGCGGGCCGGTAAGACCGTTTCTACCGGCGCTGCCGAAGCTCCCGAACGGCGGAGCCGCGAACGCTTCGGTAGCAAACCAGCGCCGCGGGTCGGGATTCGACAGGGCCGGATTACCGATCAGATCCGGACGATCGGCCGCGCCGCCGAGAAAGGAAATCCCGGTATTGCTGTTATCCACCTCGCGGGGGAAGGTCACCGTAAAGGGGCGCCCGCTTTGGAACGTCATGATGCTGTTGATCTGCCAGCCGCTGACGAACGCCTTTCGCCAACCTTCAAGATCCGAGGCGAAACGTTTGCCCTCGCCCCAGGGAAGCTCGTAAACAAAGCTGCCCGAAAAGCGCTGCCGCAGGTCGAAGCTCGACAGGCCCCGTTCGGCGGCGACGTTGTTACTATCCTGCGGGAAATTGGTGTCCGCCGCGCTGGGAAAGAAACTCGAGGCGTTGTCGATCGATTTCGCCCAGGTGTAGGAGAACAGCCCGGTCAACCCAGCTCGGAAGCGGCACTGCAGCTGAGTTTGGAAGGAGTGATAAATCGAATCCGACGCCGCGGCAATTTGGTCGATGGACTGGAAGAATGGGTTGGGCCGCAGATTCGGGAACTGCGGACTCGGGGCCGGCTGGTTCACGTCGCGCCCCCCGAGCAGCTTCGTCCCGCGTGTCCCGTGATAGCCCGCCTCGATGATCACTTGGGGATTGATTTCCGTTTGCAGCGTAAAGCTCCATTGCTGGGCGTAGCTGGTGCGCAAATCGCGATCGTAGGTGAACGCGGCTGGCGGCACGGGTGCCTGCTGGTTCGCCGGCCAAGGGTCGGCCAGAGTGATGAGCGCTACCGGCGAGGGGAAAAACAGTTGAAAGTTGAAGAAAGGCGGGTTGAAGTAGATCCCCTGTCCCGGAGCTAGCGGCGAGAAGTTGTAGTAGATGCCGTAGCCGGCCCGCAGTACGGTCCGCCGCGAGCCGAACGGACTCCAGGCCAGCCCCACGCGAGGGGCAAAGTTGTTCTGGTCGGCGCGGTAACCGGCGCGTGGAATGCCGTTCGCGCCGACGCTGGAAATTCCTCCCGTGGCCGGGTCATAAACCGCCGCGGCGTCGAACTCGTCGTGGGCGGGTGTGTGGTAGTCGTAGCGCAGGCCCAGCGTCACGGTCAGGTCCGAACGCGCTCGCCAGCTATCGTGCAGGAAGAACCCTGTACTGGCGGTTCGCAGCGCCTGCGGATTGTCGCTTACGGCTCCGCCGGTGAAGGTCGGCAAACCCAGCAGCAAGTCGGCAAGCGGATTCCTCGTAAACGCGCCGATGAAGTTAATCATGCCGCGCGACTGCACGTCGCGAAAAGCGTCCTGGGCGGCCCAACGCCACTCGAATCCGAACTGCAGCAAGTGATTCCCCTTGGCAAAACTGACGTTATCGAGGATCTGGTAGCTGTCGACGGTGCTGTCCTGCGGGTTGTTGAATTCATCGCCAAGCGGCGAGAAAGCGGTCACGGTGATGAAGCTGAGTCCTAAATCACGCTCGCGCGCGGCGAAGTCAGGCAGCCCGACCAGGCGGTTGATGCTGCTGCCTATATTCTCTTGGAACGTAGCGCTGCGAATGCGGTTGTAGCCGAAGCGGAATTCATTGATCCATCGGTCGCCGAGCGTGTGCGTTTCCGAAAGCATGAGGTTCTGGCCACGCTCGACGACATCGTTGCCGTACCCGGGGACGGACGAGAATCCGGTGGCCGCGTAGGGCTCGAATAGGTCGCGATCGCCGAAGCTATAGCGTCCGCTGAGCGTGCCGTTGCGGCCCAGCGATTGATCGATCCTGACGTCGAACTTGTCGCGGCGAGCAATCTGGGTGGGAGCGGCAACGAAGTTACTCCCAAAGACTTCGCGGTTGGGACCCGGATAGAGTTCCGCAATCGCCCCGCCGACGGGGTGAACAAAGGGCAGCCGGCTGTTTGGAAAAGGCTGACCCGTCGTGAAATCTAGGGGCGGCGGCAACAGGCTAGCGGAAAAATCGCCGGATCGCTCGGCCCCGGTCGGGACGTTCGAAGTCCGAGTAATCGCACGGCGCTCCCGCAAGCCCTCATAATCGACGAAGAAAAAGCTGCTGTTTCGCCTCAGAGGTCCGCCAACGGAAAAGCCGAACTGGTTGCGCCGCAGCCGCGGTGTGGGCTGCGCCGGATCGTCGAAAAAATTCCGCGCATCAAGCGTGTCATTCCGCAAAAACTCGTACACTGTTCCGTGAAACGAGTTGGCCCCCCGTTTGAGCGCAACGGATACTTGACCTCCGCTGTTGCGGCCGAAGGTCGCCTCCGTAGTACTGGTGTGAACGCGGAATTCACGAACAGCGTCCACCGATGGCGTCAGCGTGAAGCTGTTCAGCACCGGGTCAACGGCATACACGCCGTCGTAGATGTACGCGTTGGCGTCTTCGCGGGCGCCGTTGACTTGGAAAGCCAGCCGGCCGCGTTCCGAACCCGCCGAGCCTTGAGCGCTGGGAGCAACGCCCGGCGCCAGCAACGCCAGTTCCAGAAAGTTACGTCCGTCCAGCGGTAAGTTGGCAATATAGTTGTTGGGAATCACCGTACCAACGGCGGCTGATTCCAAATCGAGCGGAGGCGCCGCCGCGGTTACCGTAATCTCATCGGTCTGTTCCCCTAGCTCGAGGGCAAGGTCCACCCGAGCGTGTTCGGCAACCACCAGCCGCAGGCCCCGTCGGCGGAGTTTCTTGAAGCCGGGCTTGGCAACCTCTATTTCGTAATCACCCGCCCAAAGGGCGGGCACGGCGAAGTTGCCGTCGCTGTCCGTCGTGACTACTCGGGAGGCGCCGTTTTCCAGGTTGGTGACGGTGACCGCGGCCCGGGCGACGACGGCTCCGGAGGGGTCGGCGACCTGTCCTCGAATCGAAGCTGTCACCGATTGCGCCTGGAGGCCCGCGGCGCAGGCCGTCATAAGAAGGAGGAAAACGATAGCGGAAGCAACGCGGTTCATGGTGGGACCGGCTAAAATGATCCTAAGAATGCCATGGTAAGGGCCCGCTACCCCCGGTGTCCACTGGCGAGGCAAGAGGAAGAAGCCCGCCTAGCCCGCCTTTCTCACCACCTGACGGTCGAAGCACGCCATAGGCCCGCCATTACTGCGTTGCGCTTGCTCGCCGTGCTCAACGTACTTTCCTGGTCGGGCGCCGAACGCGGGTCGCTACTTCTTTCGCTAGAGCCAAAATACGAATGGCTAGGCTGCACCCGCAAAAGTACACCTCCGCGCGCCGAGCGGCGCGCGCCTTGTACTGACGGGCTTCTCACGCACTTCGCCTCGCCACGTGGTGAGAGAAGCGGGCTAGAGCCAAACACCCTAACGGTATAGCCTGACCTTCGGACGTCCACTCTCTCCAACGTTCTTTACGGTTCGTTCGCGAAGGCGACCAAATGCGTGCGGGCGCTCCCTGGCCCTAACGCGGGAACGGCAGATCGTCGATCGAATAAATGCGGCCAAAGTGTACGTCGGTGAAGCTATCGGTCCTGCTCCAACCAGCGAACGGCCAGTAGCGTTTTGAGGGTGGGCCGGCAGTCCGTCGTGCATGTCCGCCCTGGGGAACAATTGGCCCATCTTCGCGCCGGCCCGACATCGCAACTCGTCGATTCCACGAGGGCGAGAGAAAAGGTGAGGATCGCCGAGGAGGCCGGACCAGCGCCCCCGGGCAAAGGAACTTTCGCGGAAGCACGACGGACTGGCTCGAAGCCGTGTCAACGGATTCACCGAGTTGCCGAAGCAGCGGACGACCCTCCCGATGGCCGGCGCCATCGTGCCTCGGCGGGTACATGGGCGCAGGCTTCCCCAGGCGGGATCCCGAGCTGGATTTCAGGTTCTACAGTGTTTAAGGATTCGGTCTCTTCGCGTATCTTTTCCGCCCGCGCCGGTTGGATCAGTGTTATCCTTCACGGCCTGGTGGTTTTCTTGCTGGCGAGTATAAGCATCTCCTCCGCCCAACTTGAAAATCGAGCGAACAGGGGGTCGTGGGTGCGAGTTGCCGCGCCTTTTCTTTGGACTCCGCCGCGCATCCCCGCGGCCATCCCCAAACCGCCTCCTGTCCGGCCCTCCGAAGCCCCGCGGAAACAGATCGAGACTCTTCGCTGGCAACCGCGCGAGCAGCCGCACGCCAAGTCGGCGCCGGATCCTTTGCTGGTTGCTCACGCGGAAGCTCCCGACCCAAGCCTGCCGCCCCCCTCCGTTGAAATCCCTGAGTTTAAGCCGTCGCCGATCGAGCCGCCTAAGCCCGCTGTCAAAACCGGCTTACTGGCCAGCGCGGCTGTGATGACGCTGCCGCTCTCCCGTCGCCCCGAGCAAGTGAGAAAGACGGGTTTTTCCGAACTCACAGCGATCCGACCCGGCAAGCCCCGACTAGGCGACCCGGATTCCCTTATTGACTCCCGCATAATATAGAGTAATCTTTTGGGGGTTCTGCTCGTCTTAATAGACATGGGGAACCCAAGAGGCGTAAGGCGCGATTTTGATGCTCTGGAAAAGCGACGGCTGGAGGCCGTGCGGCTGGTCGTCGACGAAGGTTTGAGTCAGTCCGAGGCAGCACGGCGCGTGAAGGCGGCGCAGCAAAGCGTGAGCCGTTGGGTTAGCGAGCATGGCGCGCACGGTGCCGCCGGACTCCGCCGGGCCGGGCGCGCCGGCCGCAAGCCGCTGTTAGACGCCACGCAACGGGAACGTCTGGAGGCAATGCTGCTGCGGGGCCCCGAAGCGCAGGGCTTCTCGACGCCGCTGTGGACTTGTCCGCGAGTCGCTCGTCTGATCGCCGACGAGTTCGGCGCGCGCTATCACGAAGGTCATGTTTGGAAGATCCTGCGGGCGCTCCACTGGAGCCCGCAACGGCCTGTCGGCAAGGCCCGCGAGCGCAACGAAGAAGCCATCCGCAACTGGCGGCGCAAGACTTGGCCGGCCACTAAAAAAAAGCCCAAAAACAAGGCCGCACGATCGTCTTCATCGACGAAAGCGGACTGAGTCAGAAGCCCCATCGTTGCCGCACCTGGGCGCCCCGCGGCGAGACACCCGTGCTGGAGTTCAACTTCAACTGGCAGAAACTTTCCGTTTCCGCCGGGCTGACCTTGCGCAACTTCTACTTCCGGCTCTATCCCGGCGCCATCGGCGAGCTGGAGGTCATCGACTTCCTGAAGGCTTTGGTCCGCCACATCGACGGCCCGCTGCTGATCGTCTGGGACCGCCTGCCGGCGCACCGCAGCCGCCTGGTGCGGGAGTTCATCGAGCTCTCCGAAGGCCACATCGCCACGGAGTGCTTGCCGCCCTATGCACCGGAGCTGAACCCGGTGGAATACATTTGGGCTTACTGGAAGCAGCACGAGTTGCCGAACGTCTGTCCGAAGGACTACTGGGAGCTGGACGAGCGTGCCCGCAAATCCCTGCGTCGCATGCGCCGCAAACCGCGCTTGATTACGGCCTTCTGGAAGCAGTCTTCTCTTGGCCTTGACTAACTCGATATTATGCGAGATTCAATAGGAATAGCTCGGGGGGCTTCGGAGATTTCGCTTTGGCGAGAGAGGGGGGGGGGCATCGTGGCGGGTCGGCGGTGGAAGCCGGAGGTTTTGCGGAGGCTCTGCGGGCCAACCCCTCGAGCCCTCACGAGTTAGAAGTGCGGCAGACCGACTTCGGCGAGATACGCGCCGAGAAGCCGACCCGAGGCCCGGGGCCCCCAGCGGAGCGAAAGAGTGTGAACACGGCGGTGCGGATCCTCAGCAAGCCTCGCCCCAACTACACAGAGCAAGCGCGCGATCTGCGCCTTGAAGGCGAGGTTTCTTTGCGCGTGTTGTTCTCGACGTCGGGGGTGGTCGAGGTCTTGCGTGTCTTGAAGGGCCTCGGCCACGGCTTGGATGAAGAGGCCATCCGTGCCGCGGAAAACATCATCTTCAAGCCTGCGCAGCAGGACGGCCGGTCGGTGGACTCGACCGCCAACATCCATATCACGTTTCAACTTGCTTACTGACGGGAGCCGCTATGAGCATGAAGACCAACCTACGGACGACCCTGATGCTGGTGACCCTTGGGTCCCTGGCCCTGATTCCCGCCGCGAGTTCAGACCGCGTCGAACAGCTGATTGATCGCATCGTCAGCAACGAGCAGGAGTTGATGCAGCGGCTACGAGAGTTCAATCCCGTCTTGGAAACCTATCTCCAAGAGGTCGAGCGCGGCGCGGACCCGGCCTCCGAGCAGGCCAGCGACCACTATTTAATCGGAAAACTGAAGCTGGACGAAGGCGTCTCCCACACTGGGTTTCTTGCCAGCCCCGGCTTCAGAAAGAACGGCACGGTGGTCTTTTTCCCTGACGGGTTCGCCCAAATGGTCATCATGGACGCGTATGAGTTCAACCGCGAAACCTACAGCTTCGACTATGTGCGACGGGAGTTTCTCGGCGAAGTCCGGACCCTCGTCTTTGACGTGGGGCCGAAAAAAGAAGACACGGTCGGAAAGTTTGTCGGCCGCATCTGGGTCGAGGACCGCGACTACCGGATTGTGCGGTTCAACGGCACCTATTCGTTCAGCAAAGCTTCGTCGCTGTTTTTCCATTTCGATAGTTGGCGGGTCAACGTGGCTCCCGGCGTGTGGATGCCGGCGTTCGTCTACATCGAGGACGCCAATCTCTCGGGCAAGGGAGCGACGAAAGTCCGATTTCGGGGCCAGACCCGGATTTGGGGATACCAGACCCCGCGCAGCGGAAAGCTGCAGGAACTCACGGATATTCTCATCGAGGCCGACAACCCCGTGGACGATCAAAGCGAGTCCAAGCACATCACGCCCGTCGAAAGCCACCGCTTTTGGCAGTGACAGGCCGAGGCCAATGTGCTCGACCGGCTGGAGTCTAGCGGGCTGCTCGCGCCAAAGGGCGAAGTCGACCAGGTACTGAACACGGTCGTCAACAACTTGATCGTCACCAATAACATCAGTCTCGATGTGCACTGCCGAGTGCTGCTGACCACGCCGCTGGAAACCTTTCCAATCGGCCAAGCGATCGTCATCAGCCGCGGACTTATCGACGTCTTGCCCGATGAGGCAAGCTTGGCCATGGTGGTTTCCGATGAGCTGTCGCATATCGTTCTTGGGCACCAGACCGATACCCGTTACGCCTTCAGTGACCAGACGATGTTTGAAGATGAAGAGATTCTCAAACAGCTGCGTCTCTCCAGACCGGAGGAAGAGATCGAAGCCGCCAGCGAGAAGGCTCTTGAACTTCTCAAGAACTCTCCCTACGCCGACAAGCTCGCCAATGCCGGTCTGTTCTTGAAAGCGCTGGCGAGCCGGGCGCCGTATCTTCCTAATCTCATCGAAGCGAATCTGGGGAACAAGCTGGCCAGCGGCGACACGCTCTTGCGCCTGAGTGGGCTCGCCACCGACGCCCCCGAACTGAAGGAAGACGAAATCGAGCAGATTGCCGCTCTCCCGCTTGGCTCGCGGGTCGAGCTGAATCCTTGGAACAATCAGATTCGCCTGATCGAAGCTAAGCCGGTCGCCTTGCTATCGGCCCGCGACAAGATGCCGTTTGAGGTGACTCCGTTCATGATCCACCTGACGCGGTTTAAGCCCGCCGATAGAACGGCCGTTCCCGCCGAAGAGCAAAAGACTCCGCCGTCGGAAACGCAAACCACCGAGAACCGCTAGCCCCTATTTCTCACCACGTGGCGAGGCGAAATACGTGAGAGGCCCGTCCGTACAAGGCGCGCGACGCTCGGCGCCGCATCTCTTGAATAATGCGGGCGTACTTGAACCCTACGTTGAGCACGGCGAGCAAGCGCAACGCAGTAATGGCGGGCCTATGGCGTGCTTCGACCGTCAGGTGGTGAGAAATGCGGGCTAGCCGGAACCTCGTAGACCGCATCGCGGCGCATCGGGTGGCGCATCAGACGCCATCGCCGCTGAGTGGGTCGAACCAGCCGTAGTCGGCGCAGGCTTCGTCGAACAGCAACCCGGTCCCGCGCGGAAACCTCCACTCGCGGGTCACGGTGACTTCCAACCTAGCAGCCCGCGGCAAAAGTAGACGTCGCGAAAAATCGGGTACAGCCAGCCAATTCGCTTCAGGTGAAGTTCCTTGTTCCCAGGGCCATGGTGGGGGCGAATTGGTGGCAGTCCCCATTTTTCTCTCCCGTGCGACTTTCGCCACGGGCCAGGCGGCTTCCGCCCTCTTTGCTGCCTCTAATTTGGACAAGTCGGAGGTTCGACCAGGCCCCCCACGAATCTCAGGCACGCTGTTCGATGCCCAGCTTTTTTGAGAGGCGGGCGACGATCTGGCCGGCGTAGACGTTGACCTGTTCGTCGGTGAGGCTTTCCGTCGGCTTCTGCCAACTGGCTCTGAGCAGCAAGCCGTAGCGCCCGGCCGGGACCTGCGCTCCCCGAAACAGCTCGGCGGGCTCGAGTTTGACCAGATGAGCCTGTTGGCCGATCGCGGCGCAAATCTCGGCGAAACTGATGCCTTCGGGCACAAGCAATGAAAAATCCCGATCCACCGCGGGCACTCGAGGCAAGGCGCGGTGGTGGCGTCGGCGCAGTCCCACGGCTTGCAAGGTTCCCAGGAACAATTCCGCCAGGAAGAGTGGTTCTCGAATTTTTCGCTCCCCCGCCAGCACCGGATCCAGCTCGCCCAAGTATCCGAGCAGATGACCATCCGCCATGAGGCGGGCGGATCGGGCCTGTGCATAATAGGACGGCGCGCCCCGCGGGTCGAAGGCAAGCGCCTCGAAATCAAACGGTTCAACAAGCGCCGCGACATCCGCCTTGATCTCAAAGAAATCGAGAGGCTTCGAGGGATCGCCCACGGCAACCGGACGAGAGGCTCCCGCCGCTCCCAAGGTCAACACCGGCGGTTCTACGTAAGAGTCCTCCGTCTTGCGATAAAGACGGCCAATTTCCACCAGCCGCGGACCCGCCTCGTTGCGGTTCAGGTTGTGCTCGAGAGCTTTCAGCATCGATGGGGCAGCAGTATTTCTCATCACGTCCCACTGCTCCGAAATCGGATTTTTCAACGGCACCGCATCCCAGGCCCCGTATCTTTTAGCCTCCGCGGACGAAATGAAGGAGTAGCTGACGGTTTCGTCATAGCCGAGAGAACGCGCGATCGAACGCAAGCAAGCTTCCTCTTCCGCGAACGCGGCCCGGGTCACGCCGCCGGCCGACTCGGGTAGGCGGCTCGGGAATCGATCGTAGCCGTGGACGCGGGCGATCTCTTCCAGCGCGTCTATTTCGCGCTCCAAGTCCAGTCGATGCGGCGGCGGATCGAGCTGCCAGCCCCACTCCTCGGCTAAGACCGTCACTCCCAGCGCCAAAAGAATTCTCTCCACGTCGCGGTCGGGAATCTCCGCGCCCAGCAACCGCGCAATCGACGAGCGCCGCAACCTGATCCGGGGCCGAGTCACAACGTTCGGGTAAGCGTCCAATACGCCTCCCAGGACCGCCCCTGGGCTGACCTGGCCCAGCAGATGGGCGATGCGGTCAGCCGCCCGAATCGGGGCTTCGATGTCGCCGCCGCGCTCAAAGCGATGAGACGCCTCGGTATGCATGCCGAAGTGCCGGGAGGTTTGTCGAATCGAACTCGGCTGGAACCAGGCGCTCTCGAACAATACGTTGCGCGTGGAATCGGAAATCTCGGTTTCCAACCCTCCCATCACTCCAGCCAGGGCGACGGGACGCCCGCTATCGGCGATCACCAGGTGATCGTTTGACAGCGCTCGGTCCACGCCGTCGAGCGTGCGCAGTGATTCCCCCGCCTCCGCGCGGCGAACGATGATTTTCGCATCCTCCAGAAGATCCAAGTCAAAGGCGTGGGTCGGGTGTCCCAGCTCGAGCAGGACGTAGTTCGTCAAGTCGGCCAAATTATTGATGCCGCGGATGTCGCACAACTCCAGGCGCCGCCGCATCCACTCCGGCGCCGGCTTGACTTCGACGCCCAGCGCGACCCGAGCCGCATACCGCGGACAGAGTTCGGGGTCGGCGATTTCAATCGAGGCCCGCTCCGCGGCGGGCGGGTCCGCCTCGGGTACATCGGTCGCGGGAAGCCGCAGGGGCCGGCCGTAGATGGCTCCTATTTCGCGGGCGATCCCGACGTGATTCAGCGCATCCGGGCGGTTGGCGGTGATGTCCAGCTCGAAGACCGTCTCCCCGTCGTGTTCGCTCATCGTGTCGACGGCCAGGCCAGCCATGGTCAGCGCCTCGGCAATCTCCGCGGGCGACTCGGAAATCTCGACGAAGTCGCGCAGCCAACTGAGCAGAATTCGCATTATCGAAACTGACGGAGGAAGCGCACGTCCCCCTGAAACAAGAGCTGGATGTCGTTGATGTCGTAAGTCAGCATGGCAATGCGGTCCAAACCCACGCCGAACGCAAACCCCGAATATCGCTCCGGATCGTAGCCCACGTGATGAAACACCGCCGGGTCGATCATGCCGCATCCCAGCAACTCAATGAATCCGGTCTGCTTGCAGATCCGGCAGCCGCGGCCGGCGCAAAAGATGCAGGAGATGTCCACCTCGGCGCTCGGCTCGGTGAAGGGGAAAAAACTCGGCCGAAAACGGAGCTTGATGTCGGAGCCGAAAAACTCCTTCAGGAAATAATCCAGCGTGCCCTTCAGATCGCGGAAGGTGATCTTTTCATCGACCGCGAAACCCTCCATCTGGTGAAACATGGGGCTATGGGTCGAGTCCGGCGTGTCGTGGCGGTAGACCTTGCCGTAAACCTGGTAGCGCAAGGGAGGCTTTTGCTGTTCCATCACCCGGATCTGAATCGGCGAGGTATGGGTCCGCAGCAGCATGCGGTCTTCGACAAAGATGGTATCCATCTCATCGACGGCCGGATGATCGGCGGGGAAGTTCAGCGCTTCGAAGTTGTGGTAGAAAGTTTCGATCTCCGGGCCTTCGGCCACCGAGTAGCCCAGGCCGTGGAAAATCGACTGTACGCGCTCCTGGACCAGCCGGACCGGATGCGCCGCCCCGATGGCGCGCGGCGGCCCCGGCAGCGTGACATCGATGCCCGCCCCGGCTTCCCGAGAGCCTGCGAACGCTTTCGCGGCCTCCTCGACAGAAGCTTCCAGCCGTTTCCGGGTCTCGTTCTGCAGCCGTCCGACTTCGGGTTTCAGCTCTCGCGGCGCCGCTTTGAGCCAGTTGTTGTTGGCCGCCGCGAGCAGTCCGTTCTTGCGTCCCAGCCAGCGGTCTCGCAGGCGCTTGACCTTCTCCGGCGAAGACGCCGCGGTGCGCTCCTGGTCAAAGACCGAGCACAACTCGGCATAGATCCCGTCCACCGACCCGCCCGCCGCGAGCAGTTTCGGCAACTCTTGGGAAGTCTTCTCTTCGATGGACATGCCGAGGCGTTCCGGCTAGTCGGACGCGGTCGCCTTGGATGATTTCCCGGTGCCTTTAGACGGCGACTTAGGCGCTGCCTTCGACGGTTTGGCGGCCTTCTTCTTTGCCCCCGCCGAGCTTTTGGGGGCTTTCGCTGCCGTAGAAGTTTTCGCCGCCGGCTGGTGCACCTTCTTCGCCGGTTTGGCGGGTTTCGCCGCTGGCTTAGTGGCTTTTGGGGCAGCCCCGGATACGCTGGATTCTTCCTCGGGGACTGTCTTTGAAGCTGCCTTCTTCGCGGTCGGCTGGCGCGCCTTCTTCGCTGGTTTGGCTTCGGCGGGAGGAGATTCCGCCGTCTCCTTCACCTCAACCTCGACGGCCCGCGCGGGGACTGCCGCGGCTTGCCCTACTCCCTTGGCCCCAGCTGCCGCGGCCTTCACGGCTTTTGCGGGGGCGGCCTCGGCAACCGGCGCTGGGCTCTCGGCCACTTTCGCTTCGTCTTCTGTCGCAGCCGGTTCCCCTACCGGGGATCGATCGGCTTCGGGCTGCTTGGCTCGCGGGGCCGCGAGCGCGCCGCTGACCTGTGCGGCGAGTTTCCCAAAAGCGTCGGGGTCGCGGACGGCCATCTCCGCCAGCATCTTGCGGTTGATCGCGATCCCGGCCAGCTTCAGCCCATGCATGAACCGGCTGTAGGAGAGCCCGTGCTGCCTCGCGCCGGCTCCGATACGGATGATCCACAAGGAGCGAAAGTCGCGTTTCTTCAGGCGCCGGCCGATGTAGGCGAACTTCAAGCCTCGATCGACCGCTTCCTTGGCGTAGCGGTAAAGCTTGCTCTTCGCCTGGTAGTAGCCTTTCGCGCGGGCGAGGATTTTCTTGCGTTTTTGGCGGCGGCTGGAGCCGCGTTTGACTCGAGGCACGGTTTTCCTCCTAAAGCACTCTGCCGCGCCCGAAGGTCTTTGGCCAACCGTCGCGGGCGGCTTCCCGCCGACCTCGTAAGTCGGCGGCTTTTCGGCGGGCTAGCTGTGATCTTTCAACAGGTTGTTCATTCGGTCCCGGACCAGGGAAGCTGGAGTTGTCGAATAACCACGACCCTGGAGAGACCGCATGAACATCCATCAGAATGCCCGATTGACGCCCAAAGGCCGAGCCCTTTTGGTTCGATGCATCCTCGCTGGAGAGACGCCTCGGGCCGCCGCGGCCCGAGACGTCTCAGAACGCACCGCCCGCCGTTGGCTGGCCCGCTACCGCGGCGAAGGCGAAGCCGGTCTCTACGATCGCTCTTCGCGTCCCCGGCATAGCCCGCGCCGCACCCCGCAAGCCGTCGTTGACCGCGTCCTCGCCCTGCGCCGACAACGTTGGACGGGCCGCCGCATCGCCCAAACCCTGCGGCTATCCCCGGCCACCGTCAGCCGCCTCCTCGGTCGCGCCGGACTCAACCGTCTCCGCGATCTCGAACCCGCTCCCCCCGTTCGCCGCTACGAACATCACCGTCCCGGCGATCTACTGCATCTCGACATCAAAAAGCTCGGCCGCTTCCAGCACGCCGGTCACCGCGTTACCGGCGATAAGACCCGACGCTCCCGCGCCGCCGGCTGGGAGTTCGTCCACGTCGCCGTCGACGACCATTCCCGCATCGCCTTCTCCCAGATCCTGCCCGATGAGCGCAGCCTTTCCGCTGCCCAGTTCCTTCTCCTCGCCCACGCCTACTATGGCTCGCTTGGCATCCGCATCCGACGCCTGCTCACCGACAATGGCTCCTGGTACCGCTCCCGCCACTTCCGTCGTACTTGCCGCCGCCTCGGCATCCGCCACCGCTTCACCCGCCCCTACACCCCTCGCACCAACGGCAAGGCCGAGCGCTTCATCCAAACCGCCCTCCGCGAATGGGCCTATGCCCGCTCCTACTGCTCCTCCCTCCAACGCGCCAACCATCTGCTCCCCTGGCTCCACGACTACAATTGGCATCGCCCCCACGCCAGCCTCGGCTATAATCCCCCTATCAGCCGACTCCCTCCTCCCCGGAACAACCTGTTGAGGCTCCACAGCTAGCTAGCCCGCCGAACTCGGCGGCGATACAGGCACGTGCCGTTCAGCGCTGTTCGCTCGCCTTCTTCTCAGGTTCCTAACTCATGCGATCATGGCCTTAACGGCCTTCGCCATCGCCGGGCTCACGAGGGCGCCCTTTCGCAGGTGCCGCTTCCGCTTACTGTCTTTCTTGGTCAAGATGTGATTCTTCATCGAATGCCCGCGCTTCACTTTTCCCGACCCCGTCAGCTTGAAGCGCTTTTTCGCGCCCCGATGAGATTTCTGCTTTGGCACAACAAAATCCTCCACCGGCCCGAGTCTCGAGTCGCCGAGCCTGTCATGCTCCGTCTGCGGAGAGTTCCCTGATCCAGGGACGACCGGACAGCGCCGTGGGAAGTATTTCCAGTATACCATCGGCCCGACACAGGGGACCAAGAACCGCCCTGCCGGATACCCCGGCTTGCCGCGCCGACCGATGGAGAGGGGTTACTCCAGCCTCGTAGCGGTCCACTCGCCGCGGTGTTCTCCGTCATCCCAGGTCCCTTTGAGCTGATCGCCATCGACTTTTCCCCTGAGATGTAGGCGACTACTATGGCCCGAAGACCCGGGTGAAACTGCGTGTTGAAGTTGCACATCGAACTCATGATCTTTGACAGTGCCTGAGCCTTCCAGGACGTGCCGATCGATCTTCATGCGCGCGGAGAGTTGCGGTTCGGCGGCTTGCAAAGTCAAACGAGCTCGTAGCAGGCCATCGTCGGTTTCGGCGCTGAACAGCCAGATTCCAGTCAAGTCAGCAGCCTGAGCAGTCGTGACCAGGACAAGACACTTAAACACCAGGCGTATAAAGCGATTCATGAGATCGTTATTTCGTATCACCGTTGTCCAAATTCGTTTCCGTGTGAGAGGTTGGCCCCTGGCAGGCCGGGGGGCTTTTCCGGAAGCAACCCGACGCAACGTTTCCGTGGCATCTTCTCACAACTGCTCATCGATTCGCAGATTTCCGAGCGGCGCCGGCTACCCTCCAGGCCGCCCGAACCACGACGCCAGCGGCTTGCTGAAAGAACCGCATAGGCAGGGGCCGACTAGCTGTGATCTTTCAACAGGTTGTTCATTCGGTCCCGGACCAGGGAAGCTGGAGTTGTCGAATAACCACGACCCTGGAGAGACCGCATGAACATCCATCAGAATGCCCGATTGACGCCCAAAGGCCGAGCCCTTTTGGTTCGATGCATCCTCGCTGGAGAGACGCCTCGGGCCGCCGCGGCGGCCCGAGACGTCTCAGAACGCACCGCCCGCCGTTGGCTGGCCCGCTACCGCGGCGAAGGCGAAGCCGGTCTCTACGATCGCTCTTCGCGCCCCCGGCATAGCCCGCGCCGCACCCCGCAAGCCGTCGTTGACCGCGTCCTCGCCCTGCGCCGACAACGTTGGACGGGCCGCCGCATCGCCCAAACCCTGCGGCTATCCCCGGCCACCGTCAGCCGCCTCCTCGGTCGCGCCGGACTCAACCGTCTCCGCGATCTCGAACCCGCTCCCCCCGTTCGCCGCTACGAACATCACCGTCCCGGCGATCTACTGCATCTCGACATCAAAAAGCTCGGCCGCTTCCAGCACGCCGGTCACCGCGTTACCGGCGATAAGACCCGACGCTCCCGCGCCGCCGGCTGGGAGTTCGTCCACGTCGCCGTCGACGACCATTCCCGCATCGCCTTCTCCCAGATCCTGCCCGATGAGCGCAGCCTTTCCGCTGCCCAGTTCCTTCTCCTCGCCCACGCCTACTATGGCTCGCTTGGCATCCGCATCCGACGCCTGCTCACCGACAATGGCTCCTGGTACCGCTCCCGCCACTTCCGTCGTACTTGCCGCCGCCTCGGCATCCGCCACCGCTTCACCCGCCCCTACACCCCTCGCACCAACGGCAAGGCCGAGCGCTTCATCCAAACCGCCCTCCGCGAATGGGCCTATGCCCGCTCCTACTGCTCCTCCCTCCAACGCGCCAACCATCTGCTCCCCTGGCTCCACGACTACAATTGGCATCGCCCCCACGCCAGCCTCGGCTATAATCCCCCTATCAGCCGACTCCCTCCTCCCCGGAACAACCTGTTGAGGCTCCACAACTAGCCCGCTGTTCTCACGCACTTCGCCTCGCCACGTGGTGAGAAACGCGGTCTGGCGGCAGCAGTGGCTTGGCCGGCCCCTTCTCGGAGCGCGAATCATAAACAAGTCCGAGAAAGGGACGAAGAGTACTTCGAGGTTACTCATGAAAACTTCGTGTCGTTGGTCCCGCTACAGCTCCGCCAGGTCATACAGCTTGATTTCCCACAGCGCGCCCATGGGATCCCGGAGGGCGCGGCACGGATCGTGGCTTGCCCGCATCCTCGGTGCGCTGACGGTAGGCGCGTTGCTCGTCCCGTCCGTTTTCGCCGATCCAAGGGCATCGGTCGAGCCGTCCAAAGTGCGGACCGCGGCGAAGCTTACCTACTACCGCGACGCCCGCAATTACGGAACGATGAACATCGTGACGAGCGCCGCCGGACTCCCGCTCGGCCTGCAGTTTTGGGGGTTTACCGATGTCCACGGCAACCAGGGCGGAGAGGGCGTGGACGAGTTCACGCGTTACTTCATGGAGTACCGGCTCAGCCGCCCGCTGCCCAAGCAATACGTTGGCATCCAGGGCCTCGGCTTTCAGGCCGAGTACAACGACTTCCAGGGAGCGGGCAACAGCGTGGCGCGGTTCGGGGTTACCTTTCGGCATCGCACATACGGTGACCGGGGCTGGCTGCAGTGGCGCTACTTCCCGATCGAGACGGACGGCGATGGAGGACAGGCAAGCCTCATCTATATTCTTTCCGCTCTCGAAACGCGCCTCGATCGGCGGTTTCGCCGATTGGAACTGGACCCGCGCGCGGAAGGGCCGCTGGGTCCTTGAGCCGCAGTTGACCTACAAGCTCACCGATCGCCTGGCGGTCGCACTCGAGCTGCGGCACAACGACTTTGAGCGTATCAATCCTCGGACCGAAGGCAGCGGAGTCGCGCTCGGGCTAGAGGCGTCATTTTGAACCGCAAGCGCCTCCTGCCGGTGATCATCACCGCCGCTGCCGGCGTCATGCTGTCGCTGTGGGGCTTCCGTTTCCTACAAGGCCGCGAACAGCAGGTGCTGGAGGCTAACTTTCGTTCGATGGCGCGCGACCAAGTAGCAACAGTCGAGCGCGAGATCCAAGCGAATCTGGAGGTCCTTGAATCGCTGCGGGCATTCTACTCGGCGGTCCCCGGCGTGGGCTTCGCGGAGTTCGCGTCTTTCGTCCAGCCGCTCCTTCAACAACACCGAACGATCCAGGCTCTCGAGTGGATCCCGCGAATTCCCCTCGAAAAAAGGAGTGACTACGTATCGCAAGCTCGCCGCCACTTTCCACAGTTTGAAATTACCGAACGGCAAGCGCAAGGAGTGATGGTGCCGGCGGGGACTCGGAGTGAGTATTTTCCCGTCTACCATGTTGCTCCCTACGAGGGCAATGAGGCGGCGCTCGGCTTCGACCTGGCATCCAACCAAACTCGTCTGCAAGCCCTCGAAAGCGCGCGAGCGAGCAGAACCGCCACGGCGACGGCCAGGATCACCCTCGTGCAAGAGGACGCCAACCAGTTCGGGTTCCTGGTGTTCTCGCCCGTCTACGAAGCTAGCGAGCCGCGGACGGCAGACAACGGTTCAGGCTCCCTCAAAGGTTTCGTACTGGCCGTCTATCGCATCGGCGACATGATCGAGAAGTCGCTCAGCTACCTTGCCGAGCAGCCGCTGTCCATCCGCATAGAAGATCGCGCGGCGGACACGGCGGCCGATCTGCTGTTTGGCCCTAAAGACCCGCCACCCCCGTCCGCCAGCCTCAGCTATCAGGCCGAGGTCGCGGTTGCCGACCGGCGCTGGACCATTCGCTGCACCCCGACGGCGGAGTTGCTTGCCGGCTACGATACGACACAGAGTTGGTTCTTTCTCGTGGCCGCGCTTCTGTTCACTACCGCCGCGGCGGGTTTCGTGGGAGTCAGCCGCAACCGCGAAGTCCGCGTCGCCGAGCTGGTAGGCGCCCGCACTCGGGAGCTATCGGCCTCGAAGAGGGTCGCGGAGAAACGCGCCGAGGAATTGTCGAAAGCCAACCAAGAGCTTGAGCAGTTCGCCTATGCGGCCTCCCACGACCTCCAGGAACCGGTTCGAACTCTTGTCTCCTTCAGCAGCCTCCTCCGAGACGACCTGGGTGACGAGCTATCGCCCGTGGCCGCCACCGACTTGAAGCACATCACGAACGCGGCGCTGCGCATGCAGCGGCTGATCAGGGACTTGCTGGCCTTGTCCCGAGCTAGCCGTTCCGCCCTCCAGATGGCTGACGTGGCGCTCGAAGACTGTCTGGGGGACTCCCTGGACGCTCTGCGAGAACGCGTGGCAGAGACGGGCGCCCGGGTGGAACAAGCGCAATTGCCTGTCGTCTCAGGCGACCGCATACTGCTGACGCAGCTATTCCAAAACCTTCTGAGTAATGCGATGAAATTCCAGCGCGGCGACGTGGCGCCGGCGATAACGATCGCCGCCAAGCAGCAGGATTCCATGTGGCTGGTCGAAGTGAAGGACAACGGCATCGGCATCGAACAAGAATACGCGCATCAAATCTTTGCCCCCTTCAAGCGCCTTCACCGTATGGAGGACTACGAGGGAAGCGGAGTCGGATTGGCAATCTGCAGGCGCGCGGTTGAGCGGCATGGGGGCCGGATATGGGTCGAGTCCGAGCCAGGGGATGGATCACGTTTCCAGTTCACGCTACCTGCCAATAGGTGAAACCAGTGCTGTCCGGGGAAAGTCGCGCCATCGGACGGTAAGTCTCGACCGCTCAATGTCTTATGGCCTGTTTTGCCCGGGAACGATTTGAAATCCCGAGGCCGCAAATGGTCGCCTGAACGGAGCATCCGGACGCGGCACAATGAGGGATGAACCTTGGCCGTACGGTTTTCTCCCAACTGATCGAGCACCTACCGAGCAAAGAGTTTCAGAAATGTGTATCGCGCTACCGCGGCGATTCCTATCTGAAAAGTTTCTCCTGCTGGGATCAGTTTCTTGCGATGGCATTCGCCCAGCTGACCTATCGGGCAAGCCTCCGCGACATCGAGACGTGCCTGCGTTCGATGCACGGCAAACTCTACCACATGGGATTCCGCGGCAGGGTAGCGCGCTCGACACTGGCCGATGCGAACGAGTCGCGCGACTGGCGGATCTACGCGGACTTCGCGCAGGTCTTGATTGGCATGGCACGGCCGTTATATGCCCACGACCCGATCGGTGTGGACTTGGACCAGACTCTGTACGCTCTCGACTCGACAACAATCGACCTCTGCCTGTCGCTGTTTCCGTGGGCGAGATTCCGCAAGCAAAAGGCCGCCGTGAAGATGCACACGCTGCTGGATCTGCACGGCAATATTCCCACGTTCATCCGCATTACTGGAGGCAAAGTGCACGACATCAACATCCTCGACGAGATCGGCCCGGAGGCCGGCGCGTTCTACGTCATGGATCGGGCCTACGTCGATTTCGAACGCCTCTTCGTGTTCACTCTCTGCTCGTCGTTCTTCGTCGTGCGAACCAAGAAGAACATCTTGCTCCAACGGCGCTACTCGCATCCCGTCGACAAATCCACGGGCTTGCGCTCGGATCAGACCGTCATACTGGCTGCCATCGAATCGGCCCAAGCCTATCCCGACCCGTTGCGGAGGGTCAGTTACTTCGACGCCCGGACGAACAAGCGGCTGAAGTTTCTGACCAACAACTTCGCGCTCCCGGCGCTGACCATCGCCCACATCTACAAGTCGCGTTGGCAGATTGAGTTGTTCTTCAAGTGGATCAAGCAACATCTGCGAATCAACTCGTTTTACGGCACCAGCGAGAACGCCGTCAAGACGCAGATCCGGATCGCTGTCTCGATTTACGTGCTCATCGCCATCGTCCGGAAACGGCTCGGGCTGGAAGCGAGTCTTTACCAGATTCTACAGATTCTCAGCGTTACGCAATTCGAAAAAATGCCCCTTTTACAGGCACTCCAGCCATCCGACTCCCCAAACGAATCCCCCTATGACCCCAACCAATTGATTCTATTCGACTTTTAACCGGACAGCAGTGACCGCATATAATCCCCGCGTACTATGTAGGGAATCTCAATGGAATCAGCAAGCCACCGCTCCCCCAATGCTTCTCGGGTTAGGCCGGGAGCAAATCTCGTGAGTATTCTATCAGGGTAGGGAACCCGACGCAGAACCGCTTTTGCCCCCTCCCACGCATCGCCGATGCCTCGGCGGCGAGCTTGGAAACCTTTGTCGAAGAAACGAGCGAGCCTGGCCGTTTCGTGCACACCGACGGGTGGGAAGGCTATAGAGGATTGGAGAACGGAGGCTACCGCCACAGCACAAGGCGGTGTGACTGAGATGCCCGGCCCCGATCCCACAAGATGCTAAGATCCTACTTTGCAGAAGCCGCGAGCCTCGGTCATCGTGCCCACTCTGCATGCCGGAGAAAACCTCAGGCACTGCCTGGCAGCTCTCGCGCGACAGACGTTCGACAGCTTTGAGACGATCGTCGTAGACAATAGCGGAAGCGGCGCGGCATCGGGGTTCGCCGGCCTTCCCGGAGTTCGAGTGATCGCCAACGCCAAGAACGTCGGCTTCGCCCAGGCTGTCAACCAAGGCATTGCGTCGTCGGAAGCCGAGTTCGTTTGCACGCTCAACGATGACGCTTATCCGGCTGAAGACTGGCTGGAGCAGCTAATCGCCGCCTGCGCCGACCATCCCAAGACCGGCATGTGTGCTTCGCAGATTCGTCTGCGACGCAGTCCCGGCCGGCTCGACTCCGCCGGACTCAATATCTACGGCGACGGCACGACGAAACAGCGGGGGCACGGGAGGCCCGTGCAGGACTATGCGCAACCCTCGACCGCGCTTTTGCCCAGCGCCTGCGCCGCGCTCTACCGCCGTTCGATGCTCGATGAGGTCGGTGTCTTCGACGCCGACTACTTCCTCTACTGCGAGGACGCGGATCTGGGCCTGCGGTCTCGGTTGGCGGGTTGGGAGTGCCGTTACGTACCCACGGCACAGGTCGACCACGACTACTCGGTCTCGGCGGGGCGAGCTTCCGCCCTCAAGGCGCACTTTGTGGAACGGAATCGGCTGTACACAGTGTGTAAGGTCTTCCCGCTCGTGCTTTGGCCCCTCGTGCCGGGGTATTCGCTCTATCGCTACGCCGCGCATGTGCGAGCGGCCATCAAGGGCCGGGGGCTGGCTTCGGAATTTGGAAACCGCCCGAATAGGTGGTGGCAACTTGTGTTAATAGTAATGTCTGCCTACGCAAGCGCGCTCATCCATCTGCCGCGGCTGCTGTGGAAAAGACGCCGGGTGCAACGGACTCGCGTGCTGGGTGTGCGGGCTTTCCGCGAACTGCTGCGCCGACATTACAGCTCGGCGACCGAAATCGCGCGGCAATGAGGAATCTTCATCCCGCACCGCTGCCGGTGGAAAGATCGAGCGGATTGCTGATGAAAGTTCATGACTCTGACCGCCCGTCCGTGCTGGTAATCGTCCCCGCCTACAACGAAGAAGGTGCGGTGGGCCATGTCGTAAAGTCACTGCTGGAAGTTCTCGCCGATACGCCGATCGCTGTGATCGACGATGGTTCTCAGGACGCTACGGCCGAAGTCGCCCAGGCTGCCGGGGCGGAGGTATTCCGTCTCCCGCACCACCTCGGACTTGGCGGCGCCGTCCAAACGGGATACCGTTTTGCTTTCGAACACGGCTTCGACAGAGTCGTTCGGGTGGACGGCGATGGACAGCACAATCCGGGCGACATCCTCACCCTACTGGAAGCGATGGACAAGGGTGGTTACGATGTGGTCACCGGCTCTCGCTACCTGAGCCCGAACCAGTACCCGGTCCAGCGCCTGCGACGGTTCGGATCCCAGATCTTCTCCTGGGTCCTCTATCCCATCCTCGGCAGACGCATTACGGATCCGACGTCGGGCTTCATAGCGGTTAACCGACGGGCTCTAGAAGTCTTCAGCCGGAGTTTTCCGCTCGAATATCCCGAGATTGAAGCTCTCGTCGTTCTTAAACGAAAGGCGTTGAGCTTCCGGGAAGTACCCATAAAAATGTTTCCTCGCTACAGCGGCCGCTCGACCATCAACACGTGGACGGCCGCCTACTATATGGTTCGTGTTCTATTAGGGGTCTTCGTCAACGTCATCAAGTACGAGCGCCGCTATCATCGGGGACAGCGAAGCTAGGGGGCAGCGAGGCTAGCCGTGGAGAGAATTCGCATAGCAGCGGTAGTCTTCAGCTTGGTCTTGCTGCTGCGGATCATTCGCGCCGTGCGGCGCGAACATATCCGCGTCGAGTACTCGATGGCCTGGTTCGGAGCGGCCGTGCTGCTGCTGGCGCTCTCGATTTCCGACCCCGCGCTCGGTTGGCTGTCGCTGGCGCTAGGGGTCGACGATCCGTCCCTGGTATTGGTGCTCATTGCGGGCCTGCTATTCTTGTTCACGTTCTTTCGTGCTTCCGTCCAGATATCGGATCTGAAGGACAATAATATTCTGCTGGCCCAAAAGCTCGGCATCTTGGAGTGGGAAATTAAACGCCAGGCCTCGGAGATCGAGACTCTACAGTCCGCGGACCGGCGTCGGCGCAAAGCCCGAAGGGAGACGCGTGAACATCGTCTATGACGCCACTCCCTTGCTGATGCGCAGTGCCGGGGTGAAAAACTATCACCACGCCCTTCTGAAGCAGTTGATCCCCTCGTTTTCTCCTCACCGGATCCGTTTATTCCCCTTCCTGAAGACCCTCAAACCCAATCAGAACGAACGATCGAACTACCCGCCGACAGCTACTGCGGTCAGGCTGGGCTGCCTGCTGGCCTCGAACTACTCGGGCTTGTCGCTGGCGTCGCTGGCCACGCGCAAAGCGCACTTGTTCCACGCGACCCAACACGTTTGGCAACTCCCTCCCGGCGTCTGCTTGACGTCACAGGTTCACGACCCGACGCCGCTGACATTGCCTAGCTGTCACACGGCCAGCACGATCCGTTACTTCAAGAACTTCGTCGCCAACACGCTCCCCAAACTGACTCGAATCCTCGTGCCCTCGAACGCCGTCAAGAACGATTTGGCGGAGCAGTTTCGCATTGCGCCGGAAAAGATAACGGTCGTATATCACGGTGTGGGCGAGGACTTTTTCTCGTCCACCGACACCGCCAGATACTTGGTCCGACAAAAGTACGGGTTGCCGGAAAAGTTCATCCTTTTTCTAGGCGCCATGGAACCTCGCAAGAACGTCAGGACGGTCATCGCCGCCTATTCCGCCATGAGAGATGAACTCAAGGAAACCTATCCGCTAGTGATCGCGGGAGCGGCGGGATGGAAGAGCGCTGGCGTTCGTCGTCTGGGCGCGAAGACGCGGGGTATCATCTGGACCGGGTATGTGCGGCGTGCCCTGTTGCCCGCCCTGTACCACTCCGCGGCACTGTTTGTATTTCCCTCGCTCTATGAAGGCTTCGGCATGCCTTTGACCGAAGCCATGGCGGCAAGGGTCCCGATCGTGGCGTCCAACCGAGGCGCCATTCCGGAAATCGTCGGTGACGCGGCTATCTTGGCCGACCCTCTCAGCGTCTCCGACATCGCCACCGGGATGGAGCGCGTCCTTGAAACACCCACGATTGCATCGGCCCTCGGCGAGACCGGGCGCCAACTGGCGCGACGATTTACCTGGGAAAAAACAGCCGCTCAGACCAAGGCTTTCTTCGAGCAAGCGCTGGGGGCAGTAGGGCCGTAAGAGACCCTACCGCACAATAATCGCTATCTAACCCGTATCTAACCCGCTTTTCTCACCAGCGGACGGCAGGAGCGGAAGCGAATGCCCGCCGTCAGGTACGTAGGGGCGCGATTCATCGCGCCCGCTTAGGCGTATACTGCACGCTGGGCGCTATACACAACTGTTGCCGAGAGCCGTGGTCGCCGGGCCGTGCGCCTCGCCCACCGTGGCCCCGGTGAGAAAAGCGGGCTGACCGCGGCATAATCCTTCTGAGACGGATGGGATTTTCCGGAATTCACGGAATCCTCTGCTTGACTTGCGCTTTCTAGCTGTGATAGTTTGCCGTTGGCATCAGCGGGTTAGCGCTGAAATCGTTTCTGGGGTCAAATTCAATGGTCCGTCGAGACCCGACTTGCCGGGTGGCGGGATTGCTTTTCGTCGTCCCGCGCTCTTGGGGACAAGTCCGTCCCACCAGTCCCTTCCAGACTGAACGGCTCGAACTCGGCTCCGGCCGATGAGCTCGCCTCGATGCGTTTAATTCCCCCCGGCCCATGGTTTCGCAAAACGAGGAAACGAACCCGTCGCCGGCGCATTACCCGGCAAACGTCGATGGAAGCGCCTAGGACGAGGCCCTCCCCGATGCGGCTAAAATGGCCGAATGATATTCGACCCTACGATCGCTGTCGTTGGCGCCGGTAATTTAGGAAGCACTCTGATTGACGGACTGCTCCAAGCCGGGTCTATTTCTCCCGATAGGCTGCTTGCCACCACGCGGTCTTCCGAGCATGCGGCCGCCGTAGCGAAGGAATATGGCATTTCGGCGTCGACCGGCAACAATGCGGACGTAACCTCGTGCGCGGATCTTGTGATTCTCGGAGTAAAGCCTGCCCAGGTTCCCGAGGTGATCGACGACATCAACCCCGCGCTGCGGCCCGGCCACGTTCTGGTGTCGATGGCTGCCGCCGTTCCGATTGAACGCATCGAACACCTTCTCTCCTGCGAAATCGCGGTTTGTCGGGCCATGCCCAGCCTAGCGATGACGGGGCTTGAGCATCTCGCATTTATAAGGTAGGGGAGTAATTGCTCCCAGGGCGCGATGAAGCGCGCCCCGCGACTGGCGGATTTGCGCCGACTTGGCCCCAGCGCCGGTCCGTATCGCGCGGCCGCTCTATCTTCGGGCTCCGGGGCCCTCCCAACTGTCCGCTCATCGGTCGATTCCGGCGGGCCTGGGAAACGGTGCCCGGGGATTCGCCGCAACGCCGGGGCCCGCCGGTTGTCACGGACCTATTCAGGGGGCGGAGCCGGTCGACCGTGGTGGAAGCCCCGGCCAAACCCAGCCATGCGGGGTCCCATGCGCCCGAACGGACGGTCGGGACCCTCGAGCAGGTTCATTCTCACCGCCTGGTGGGCAGCCGGCCCCAACTCCATCGCTTGCCTCAGACTCTCCAGTGATTCGATTTGGCCGGGCGCCAGCAGGGCTAGAGCCTGCTCACGCTGCTCGTCGCGTTGGGCTTTGATTTGTTCGCGCAGGCTCTTCAGAGCAACGCTCAGTTCGCCTACTCGGGCGCTGTCGGGAGCCTCCTGCTCCATGGCGTCCCGCAGCTCGCCCCGCTTCTGACGCATTTCCTGCAACGTCGGCATCAGCGACTCGCGGAAGGACCGGCGCAAATCTCTGAGTTGATCAAGCTGCTCGTCGGTCAACTCCAGAAAATTCTTCAACTGCTCGCCGCGCGGGCCGCCTCGCCCCTCTTCCGCTTCTAGCGGAGGAACTTCGGTCAGCATCGTCGCGCACAATAGAGCGGCAAGCGGGAAACTAAAGATCTTCATGACTGCTCTCCTTTTTTGGGGTCTCAGCCTTCTCTAACCAGTTAAACGCGACGGGCCGGAGAAAGTTCTGCCGCGTAGGTTAAGTTGGTGTAAAAGCTTCTTAACTTGAACTTAACGTCGGGGTCGCGCCGTGGTTTTCGAGGAGGTAGCCGCTGGCGAAAATGGGGGCTACCCGGGGCTATTCGCCCTCAAGCCCAGATTGCGAACGACCAGGGCCGAGTTCTTGCTTCCGAAGCCGATGCAATTGCACAAGGCGTAATCGATGTCCTTCCGCCGGCCCACGTCCGGCACGTAGTCGAGATCGCATTCCGGGTCCGGCTCATCGAGGTTAATCGTCGGCGGCAGGACGCTATCGCGCATCGCCAGCAGCGTAGCCGCCAGGCCGGCCGCGCCCGAAGCGCCCTGGGGGTGGCCGATCTCCGATTTCAGGGACGAACCCG
Organism: Bryobacterales bacterium; assembly: GCA_965248365.1. Lineage (GTDB taxonomy): Bacteria > Acidobacteriota > Terriglobia > Bryobacterales > UBA6623. Next base: position 477,966 of record CBDFJA010000002.1, read on the forward strand.
CCAGGCGATCCGCGTGGCCCTTGAAGCACAGCCGGACCGCACGGGTTTCAACCGGGTCATTCAATTCAGTCGACGTACCGTGCAGATTGATATAGTCGATCGCCTCGGGAGGCACGCGCCTCGCTTCGAGAGCCAACTGCATTGCCCGAGCAGGCTCTTCTCCGCCCTCTTCGAGCCGCACGCGATGGTAGGCCTCGCAAGTCGAACCGTAACCGGCGATCTCGCCGTAGACCTTGGCTCCCCGCGCCTGAGCCCGCTCCAGCGGCTCCATAACAAAGAACCAAGCCCCTTCGCCGAGGACGAACCCTTTGCGGTCTTTCGAAAACGGTCGCGAAGCTTTTTGCGGCGCGTCGTTCCATTGCGCCGCCAGGATTCTCATCAGTTGAAATCCCCGCATGATGAGGTAGGAAATCGGAGCGTCCACGCCTCCCGCCAATACCGATTCCAAGACGCCGTGGCGGACCTGCTCGGCCGCATAGCCGATCGCGTCCGTCGACGAGGTACACCCGGTCGAAATCAGGTGGCTGAAACCGCGCAGCCCGAAGGCCATCGACACTTCGCTTGAAAGCGTTCCGATCGTCGAGGTGGGAATCGTGTAAACACTGACCTGCTTGATCCGGTTTTCAAAGTAGTGCCGGTATTGCTCCTCGGTGAAGACCTGGCTTCCGCCGCCGGAGCCGACCAGAACGCCGATCCGCCGCAGCTCGTCCCGCCCCAGCTTTTCCGCCTCTATGCCGGCATCCTCCAAGGCTTCGCCCGCGGCCGCCCGGGCCAGCACCACGGCTCGGGAAACGTGCGGCCGGTATTTGGGGTCGACGTAGGCATCCTCGTCAAAATCGGGAATCTCGCCGGCAATGCGCACTTGCAGATCGTCGGGGTCAAACGATTGAACCGCGCGAACACCGCTTACACCCTCCCTGGTAGCCCTCCAAAACGCCTCCCGGCCAATGCCGTTCGGGCTGACGACCCCTATCCCGGTGATGACGACTCGACGAGTCACGAAATCGCTACCGTAGCCGAGACTCTACCATTTTGGGCCGCCATCGGCTTTGGCCCGCTTTTCCCGCAACGTGGTGGGAACTGCGGGTTAGCATGGCTGTCGCTTTTCGCTCAGGTTCTACAGGCCCTTTTCGATCCGTAGCTCCCGAACAACCTGAGCCACCGCGCGGTGCCGCCCATCGATTTCGTGATTGAGCCGCTGCATCTCCTGTTCCGAAAGCAGCCCGCCCAGATCCGCGAGAACATCTCCCAACCGCGGATGCCGCCGTAGAGTCTCGACCCGCGCCACCGGCGCCGCGTCGTAGGGCGGGAAGTAGCGCAGGTCGTCTTCGAGGACGCGCAGATTCCAAGCTGCAATCAGCCCATCGGTCGAGCTTCCGACGGCTACGTCGATCTGTCCGCCCCGCAAGGCTCGGTACAGCAGCCCTAGGTCCATCGTCTTCGGCTCCCCGGCAAACGAGAGACCGTAGCGGGCGACCAGCCCCGTGTAGCCGTCCTGGCGTTCGAGAAACTCGAAGTTGAAACCGATGATACGGTCTTTCGAGACCGCGGCGAGGTCGGAAATCGTTTGGAGGCGTTCTTCGGGCCGCACAACCACCGCGAAGGTGTTGTTGAATCCAAAAGGCTTCAGCCATTGCGCGGCAAACTCTTGACGGTAGGCTCCTGACACCGTTTCGAAGACCTTGTCGGGATTCTGCTCGACCGGTCGTTTCAAGATGGCCGTAAGCGCCGTGCCCGTATACTCGGGATACACGTCGATCTGGCCGGAACGCAGCGCTTGGTGACAGAGGAACGTGCCACCGAGGTTCAGCCGGCGTTCGACACGTAAGTTGGTTCGGTGTTCAATTTGCTGAGCCAGAAGCTCGCCGAGCAGCACGCTTTCGGTGAAATTTTTCGACCCGACTACGATTACCGAATCCCTCGGGGAACAGGACGCCAGGGCAAACAGGGCGAGCCAGATAAGGCCGAGTCGGAATGCGGATTCGCCGTTACCACCTGATCGCAACCTCACGAATTTCCTTTTCCGGGAGCGGCTGTTAACCCGCATTTCTCACCACCTGACGGTCGAAGCACGCAATAGGCCCGCCATTACTGCGTTGCGCTTGCTCGCCGTGCTCAACGTACTGTTCAAGTACACCTCCGCGCGCCAAGCGGCGCGCGCCTTGTACTGACGAGCCTCTCACGCACTTCGCCTCGCCACGTGGTGAGAAAAGCGGGTTAATGACAACGCTACGGCTCGAAGCCCAGCTCGGCCGCCAGGTCCGGATGATCGAGAAACCACTGGCGTGTGCACCCGTGAAGATCGGAGTCCCCAGCCAAACGCCGCAAATCGTCGATCGTGTCGACGTCGTACCATGGCGGGAGCCGTTCCATCGACCAACCCACGCCCTCGAAAGCGCGCTCGGTTTCTTCGAGCGTCGCCGGACTCGACCAGGTTACCCGGTTGAACATTCCCGTCTTGGGAACACGGCAGCCCACGGCGTAGTAGCCTCCGTCGAACGTTGGGCCCAGTACGGCGTCTTTCGAACCCAGCCGATCGAGGCCCCGCCGCAAATACTCCGCCGGCAGAGTCGGACTATCGCTGCCGACGATCAGGATTCGATCATAGCCTTGCGATCGCAACTCTTCAAAGGCATGCAGAAGCTTTGCGCCCAGATCGTCGCCGCGCTGGAGAGCGAAACGGCCCGGGCCCGCCAACCCAGCGCAGGACGGCCAGGGCCTGTCGGAATACAGGAAACACGAGTCCGGCGCGACCAGCCGTAGCCGCTCCCACATGTCGCGGACGAAGGTTTCATAAAGAGCGGCTGCGTCTTCGGCCGAAAGAGCCGGGATCAGACGAGTCTTTACGCCGCCCGGCTGCGGCGCCTTGGCGAAAAGCACGATTGCTGCCCGCATGAGATCGGAGACCCTACCATTCTGGCAGTAAGAGCTTCGCTTGTCGCAAAGGCGCAGGTTGAGCAAGCAACTGAGCCTGGGACGCCGGTGACAAGGCAATTCCTTTGCCGAACGACTCGCCTCGGCTTGTGCGCCAAACCGTGTATCCTTGTTAGCACTTTGATTATGAACCGATGGGACCGTATCCACGATTCGCCCGACTACCGGCGGATGATCGCTCAGAAAACGCGGTTCGTCCTTACCGCGGCGGCATTTTCCTCATCTACTACTTCACGCTGCCGGTGCTGGTCGGCTACTGGCCCGAGTTGATGAAGCGCGAAGTGTGGGGCGTGGTCAACTGGGCGTACCTGTTCGCGTTTTCGCAGTTCCTGATGGCCTGGACGCTGGCGTATCTCTACATGAGGGTCGCTAGGCGGTTCGACCAAATGTCCGAGAAGATCCTGGCTGAAAGGACACTCGAGACCGAGGCCGACGACGGCCAAGGGGACGACTGAGATGTCGCTATCGCTGTTGATGTTTCTGGCCTTCATCGCCATTACCCTGGGAATCACGTATTGGGCCGCGGGCCGATCCTCGGGCGAAAGCGCCTACTTCGCCGCCGGGAGGCGCATCACGGGCTGGCAGAACGGGCTGGCCATATCGGGCGACTACATGAGCGCGGCGTCGTTTTTGGGGATCGCCGGGCTGATCGCCTTCTACGGCTACGACGGTTTCATGTACTCCGTCGGCTTTTTGGTCGCCTACCTGACCGTACTGTTCGTCGTCGCCGAGCCGCTGCGGAACACCGGCAAATACACCATGGCCGATGTGCTCGCTTACCGGCTCCAGGCGCGTCCGGTAAGGGCCTGGGCGTCGCTCAGCACGCTGACCGTTTCGACGTTTTACATGATCGCCCAGATGGTAGGCGCGGGCGCCCTGGTGAGCCTTCTGCTGGCCGATTCCGGTATCAGCTTCGCCGGCGCGGTGACCGGCGTTGGCATCCTCATGATCGTCTACGTTGTCTTCGGCGGCATGCTGGCGACGACCTGGGTGCAAATCGTCAAAGCCGTCTTGCTGATGAGCGGAACGTGCCTGCTGAGCGTGCTCGTGATGGTCCACTTCGGCTTCGACCTAGGAGGGTTCTTCGAGGCGAGCAGCCGCATCAGTTACCGGGCCGGCGGCCAAACGGTCACGCAGAATTTCCTGACGCCCGGGCTCTATTACAAGCCGCCCTACGGCGCGCTTGACCTGATTTCGTTGGGCCTGGCGTTGGTCTTTGGCACCGCGGGCCTGCCTCACATCCTCGTCCGCTTCTACACCGTGCCGGACGCCAAGACCGCGCGAGTAAGCGTCTTCTGGGCAATGTTGCTGATCGGCGCGTTCTACATGATGACGACATTCTTGGGATTCGGCGCGGCGACGATCGTCGGGCGCGATGCGATCTCGGCAAACGGCGGCATCAACATGAGCGCGCCTCTGTTGGCGCAGGCGCTGGCCGGAGACGTTTTCTTCGCGTTCATCTCGGCCGTGGCGTTCGCAACGATTCTGGCCGTGGTGGCCGGGTTGACGATCAGCGCCTCGACTTCGTTCGCGCACGACTTCTACACGAACGTGCTGCACCACGGCAAGCAGCGTTCGCCGGGTGAAGAGGTGCGCGTGGCGCGCTGGACGGCGCTCGTCGTCGCTTGGGCCCGACGGCGAACGTGGCGTTCCTCGTGGGGCTGGCGTTCGCGGTGGCGGCATCGGCGAACTTGCCGGTGATACTGTTCTCGCTTTATTGGAGACGGTTTACGACGCGTGGAGCGGTGTGGGGCATGGCGGCCGGGCTGTTCTCCTCGATCGGGCTGATCCTGGTGAGCCCGAGCTTCATGGGAATCGACGGGCCGGAGGTCGCTGAAACCGCGCGCCGGGTGATCCAGGCGTCGCCGTGGTTCCCGCTCAAGAATCCGGGCATCGTGAGCATTCCGCTCGGCTTTTTGGCGGCCTATCTGGGATCGATCTTCTCGAACGAGCCGTCGGCGGAGGAGAACTACGTCGAACTCAGTGTCCGCGCGAACACCGGGCTGGGCGCGGAGCGTGTCGCGCCTTCTACTGACGGACCTCTGACGCACGTCGCCTCGCCACCTGGTGAGAAAGGCGGGCCAGCCTCGCGGACCGCGGTCTGAATTCGAGGGGGAACAGCCGGGTAAAGCGATCGGCAAGCTGTCTGTTCGCTGAGCCGGTCACCCGACCCCGCCGGAAAATGGCAGCAAGTCACTGATTACAAGTTAGTTATTAGAAATTGAGTTTGTTTGGTCATTCTTGGTCCGCCCATTGTTCCGCCGCTCCGTTCGTCGTCGCGGGAACAGTTCGCTGTTGCCTTTTGTTACTTCCTGGGGGCCAGGCCTGCTCGTGGGTCGGGGTTTGCCCATGTCCCGGGTGAAGCGATCGGTGAGTTTCGCTGAGCCGGCCACCCCGCCGCACCGGAAACAAGTCGCAACCCATTGATTGCAAGCTGGTTGTGCGAAATTGGGTTCGTTTGGTTTTTTTCTTGTTGTGGCCCGGGGCCAAGCCCCACAAAGACGGCGTTTTGCTTACATTTTACCATTCGGCCCTCAAATCCTCTTGGCCATCGGTCACAAGTCATTGAAAATAAGGACCTGTTCGGTTTGTGAGGCCAGGTCCGGTCGGAGGTGGGCACGCACCGCCACCGCGAAGAGCGAAAAGCGGGCTGGGCGTTTTGAGCCAACAGTCACTACTCCGGCAGCGTGATATCAGGGCGTAATGCCAGGCGAAATGCCTTCGTTTACCCACGTACTCTTGAATCCGACCCCGCCGCGACTCCCACCCGAGGAGCAAAACTCAACACGGCGTGGGTAAGAAACAGGGCCACGACGGCCGCCACCAGCAGCGGCAATGCTGCCTGGATGGTCGTCGGGAAGCGGCTGAGGGGATGCGCGGAGAAGCCAAGCGACACCTCGGCAATGTAGGTCGCCATGCCGCCTAGCAGCGCTGCTCTGATGACGGCTTGCCAGTTCTTATGCCGGTGGAAGCCCCGCTCTTGCCGCTGAAACTCGCCCTTGATCTTGACGAGGTACCAAACCAGGTACACGGCGATGAAAGCAGCCGCCGCGGCAAAACAGAGCGCCCAGTTGTCGGGGACTTTCGTCCATGGTGTTGCTGCCGGAGAAGGGAGATCCAAGCCCGCCAGCGCTCGCAAACTAGCCTGCGCGATGGCCTCCGCGCGATGGGCCCCCAAGTTGATCAACACAACGGCGCCAAGCTCGAGCTCCGGCGCCAGTGCGATGGCGGTGTTTGCGCCCCAGGTGTCCCCGGAGTGTTCCAGGACTCGAGTATCCTTGAGCCACCCCGCGCGCGCGTTCACGCTCCAACCCATCTCGTAGAACCGCAGGGGCGAATCGGCGTCGGTCGCCGGCAGCAACCCGTCGAAACCGCGATGTCCCTCGAAAAGCATCCACCGTGCATATCGCGACATATCGACGGCTGTCGACTTGATCCCCGAGGAACCCCACCAGCCGGAAAAGGGTTCCGAAGCGGGTCGGACCCGCCCCCATCGTTGTTCATGGTAGGCGGACAGACCCCACCGCGCAGCCTGCCCCCGGTCGAGGGTGGTACGCGTCATACCGAGCGGCTCAAAGATCTCTCGCCGCAGGTGGTCGGGAAACGGCTCTCCGGATACAGATTCCACAATCGCGGCAAGCAGCACGTAGTTGCTGTTGGTGTATTCGAACAAGCTGCCGGTAGATAGGCTTACCGCCGCCGACCGTAGTTTGAGAACAGCCAAGTCCAGATCAACGGCGCTGCCGGTCTCGCAACAAGGCAACAATCGGTCGGCTCGCCGAGGCAGGCCGCTGGTATGACGAAGCAGGTCGTGAACCGTGACGCTTTCCGCCGGCCGGCCAGCAAAGTCAAGATCGGAAAGATACTTTTTCACTGGGGCTTCCATGTCCAAGACTCCCTCTTGGTGGAGCTTCCAAACGGCCAATGCGGTGAACGACTTGCTCACGGAAGCCAAATCCACGGGAGTTTCCACGGTCAAACGATCGCCACTGGCTAGATTTCTCGTTCCGAACGCCTTCAGGTGAACAGCTTCGCGCCCCTGGACTGCCGCCACTGATAGGCCTGGGATGTCGTTGATTTTCATCTCGGCACGGATATAGCGTTCGATTGCAGGGGGAAGCTCGGCCGGGATGGGCGGGTCGCCGGCGGGCAGAGGCAGCCCACTGAAAACCGCGAGAATCACCCACAGGGATGATGTGTATCCGAGCCGACAACCCAGTCGTTGCGCGAACCCTACTCCAGCATCGTAGAGCCGGCGGTCGAGCAAACCGGACGTTCTCGTCATCGGCAAGCATAGTGTACCCGGATGCGCTGCGATGTGACAGAGGCCTTCCTGCGGGCTAGTTTCCGGCGAAGCGATTATCTTCGGTGACTCGCGCCTGGCCGAGGGCCGCCAGCGTTTCGAGCAACTCGGCGACCTTCTTGGTTTGCGCGCGCTTGAAGCTGCGGGCGATCTGCTCGGGGCGCACGGGATCGGGGTGTTCGGCCAGGGCGGCGCGGAGCGCTTTGACTTGGTCCGGAAGGGACCTCGGCCAGGACCGCTTGGCGATTCTCTTCGCGGCGGCTTCATCAGGGGCGGTGCCCACGATAAGAGCTTTCTGTTGCGCGGTTGGGCCTTCGGGGCTTTGGAACTCGGGGCGCAACCAGCGAATGACGCCTTGCTCCTCTTCGGCGGCGCGCTCAGCATTGAGTTGGACGAGGCGCTCGAGGAGAGTTTCTTCGGCTTCGACCTGCTCGGGCGACTTGTGCGCCGAGGGCGTGGCGCCGCCCGGCTTGCCGATCAGGGCCGGACCTAGATTAGACCAGCCGTAAGCTTCGAGGACGGCCTCGTCCAGCTCGTCGTGCAGCTCGGCGAGGACGGTGACCAGGCCTTGCTCGTGGATTTCCTTTTCCTTGTCGTTCAGCTCCTCGCCGGTTCGGAGCTTCTCGGACGTTGTAGACGCCGGTCGGCGTAAGCTTGGGGTGAAGCTTTTGGCGGTGTTTGCGACGGGCGTCGAGTTGCTCGGCGAGGTCGCGGATGCGGCCGCGCTGCGGTTCGTTGGGTTCCGGGAAGGGGAACGTTTCAAAGCAGCGTGTCTTGTTGTACCGGGGCCGATCCTCAAGTGTGCCGCCCGCCGCTAATGCCCAGGCGACGTGAATCCGGCTCGAGAGGACGCCAAGGTGGTAGGCGTCCTCGATCGCGATGTTCACCAGCATGTTGTCCGGCAGAATTGACTCGTCGAGAAAGACGAAGAAACGATGCTTGCTTGTCTCAACGGTGCTGATGTAACCACGAAGCTCCCGCAGGTAGCCGCGGAGTTCTTGCCGGGGCTTGCCGAATAGCCACCAAAGCCGGGCATAGCCAGCGCCGTCCTTTGAATGAGACTTAGCGTCTCGTTCCGGCTTTACTCGCTCCAGGATTCGCTGATAAACCTCCGGGTAGCACTCCCTCGCTTCTTGTGCTGATAGGCCATAGAGATCAATTACCACTACACCGCGAGGAGTTTGCGTCAGGTCACGACCGTTCAGGTATTTGCGGATGTGGCGTTCGAGTCCGGGAACCCGGCCCAGGCCGAGCTGTTCGGCTTCGTCACGAGATACGATGAAACCGGCGCCAAAGAGCTGAACCCCCCTTGAACTGATTCCGCCGCTTGCGAGCAGGGCCGATGTTGACGACACACTGGCGCCCACTCGAAGATCGGCGTGCAGCTTGCCACTACGATCCTCCAGTACGACCTCAAGTCCTTCCCCGTGCCCTTCGCGCTCGTCAGTCACGACGTGGAGGACGCCGGCATGCTCCCCGCCTTCCCCAACAGTCATAGCGATACGCACCGCCGCCCCGTCGGCGGTGTCGACCCAGGGGTGGTCGGGAATTGCGAACACCAGTGAAAGCGGCTTCTTCTGCTCCATGTGGAATTGCACCACTCGCCGGTTGAACGTCTGTCGCAAGCTGTTTGTCGTGATCAGGCCAAAGCGGCGAATCTTGCCTTCGCGCGCCAGGGTGGCGGCAATGTGCCACCAGTGCATGACGTAGTCGGCCGACTCGGGCACGAGCGCGTAGGTCTTTCGAACCGCTTCGACATAGCCGTCCCCCAAGGCCCCGCGCATGTTGGCGGCGCCGATGAACGGCGGATTCCCGACAACGAAGTCAGCGTCAGGCCATTCGGCTTTGCGCGGGTTGACGAACCTTTCCCGCGGCGCCTGGGCCTTCTCATCCGGCACTTTTTCGCCCGTCACCGGGTGCGTCTTCATCGTGCGCCCGTCCCAGCGCGTAACGGGACGGCCTGTTTCGTCGATGACGAACTCGACGCGGTCCCAGGCGAGCAGGGCGTCGCGGTGCTCGATGTTGTGGTAGTCCTTCAGCACCGGCTGGGGCGGGTTGACGTCGCCGCGCGTACGGAAGTGCCACTGCAAATAGCCGATCCAGAGAACAGCTTCGGCGATGCGGGCGGCGCGCGGGTTGGTTTCGAGACCGAGCATCTGGTGCGGGTCAACCGTCACCCCCGCGGTCTCGAGGTATCCCTCCGCGTGGCCGAACTCCTCCAGCGTGTTGAGCACCTCGCCTTCGAGCCTCTTGAGGTGTTCCAGTGTGACGTAAAGGAAATTGCCGGAACCGCAAGCGGGGTCGAGCACGCGGACCTTAGCCAGGCGTTGGCGGAAGCCGAGCAGCTCGCTGAGAGCCTCTTTGCGCTTCCCCTGGCGGTCGAGCGCGACCGCGGCGGCCTGCGCGTCCCTCCACTCCTCGCGCAACGGCTCGATCACCGTCGGCAACACGAGACGTTCGACATAGGAGCGGGGCGTATAGTGCGCGCCGAGCTTGTGGCGTTCCAGTGGGTCGAGGGCGCGTTCGAGCAGCGTGCCGAAGATGGCCGGTTCGACGTCGCGCCAGTCCGACTCGGCGGCGAGAATCAGCAGGGCAATCTGCTCTTCGTTAAGCCGCGGGGCGTCCTTTTCCAGGAACAGTCCCCCGTTGAAGCGCAGGATGTCTTCGCGGATTTCCGGCGAAAAGCTGCCCTGATCCATCGTCTTCCAGAGGCCGGGGACGAGACGATAGAAGAGGTCGGGGTCCTTGAGAGAGTCGTGGAGCAGCTGTGTGAAGCCGCGTTCGGGCAGCAGGCCCGAATCCTCGGCGAACATCGTGAACAGGCAACGCATGAGGAACGCGGCGACCGTGTCCGGGTCCTGGCCTTGCTTCTCGAGCTGCTCGGCGAGCTTGGCCAGGTTGTGGGCCAGATCGCTGGTGACCTTCGCGGAGTGCCGCGAGGGGTCGAGACTGAGCGGGTCGGTCCAGACCGCCCGGAGGCGGTCGCGGATTTCCTCGTTCAACAGACTTCCGAGGCGGATGCGGTGCGGGCGCGGGTCGGGGAAGGGCGTGTACGCTCCGCCGGAGCGGGTGAATTCCGAGTAGAGATCGAGGCTTCGGCCGACGTCGGTGAGGATAATGAACGGCGGCCGGCTCTCTTCGGCGGACAGGGCGCGCGCGTACTGCTGGGCCTGGCCGTGGGCGCGCAGCATGGCGTTTGCCCAGGGTTGCGAATTGACCAGCGCGTCCGGCTTTTTCGCCTCAAGCACGAAACAGCCTCGTTTATAGAGGTCGATGAAGCCGGGGCTCTCGCTGCCGTCCGCGTGACGGAAGGTGACCTTGCGTTCAAATACGTAGGCGTTTTCTTCGGGTCTGCGGGAGGCTGGTTCGGGGCGCGGCAGGCCCAGGGCATCGCAGAGTTCGGTGAGAAAAAGCTGGTAGTTGGCGCGCTCGCTGCCGGTTGTCTGCTGCCAGCGTTCGACGAATTCTTGGATTTCGCTTTGGGACATTGCCGGCGCGTGCCAAGAGATGTCTTATCTTATCTGAAGGAATACTAGCCTGCATTTCTCACCACCTGACGGCCGAAGCACGCAATAGGCCCGCCATTACTGCGTTGCGCTTGCTCGCCGTGCTCAACGTATCTGTTCAAGTACACCCGCATTTATTCAAGAAATGCGGCGCCGAGCGGCGCGCGCCTTGTACTGACGGGCCTCTCACGCACTTCGTCTCGCCACGTGGTGAGAAATGCAGGCTAGGAGGAAAGCTCGTAGCGGGCCCTGAGTTGTTCTGTCACGGCCGAACCGGTGTCGGGCCTGCGTTAGAAGCCTTGGAGGTATAATGAAGCGGGGTTTTCAGCAGCAACAATCATCATGAAGCGAGTCGCAATACCGTTCTTAGTGGCCGCCGCGATGTTCGCGCAAGACGGCAAAAACGCGCCGACCGGCGGCGTCTTCCCCGCCGACCCGGAATCGACCATCCGGGTGGAGGTCTTCCGCGTCCCGCTTCTATTCACCGTCACGGACCAAAAGAATCGCTTCATCACCGACCTGGAGCGTGAGGATTTTCGGGTCTTCGATAAGGGGAAAAGGCAAGTCATCAAGGAGTTCGTCCGCGAGAGCGAACTGCCGCTGCGGATCGGCATTTTACTCGACACGAGTAACAGCATTCGTAACCGATTCAAGTTCGAGAAAGAAGCGGCGATCGAGTTCGTCCGAACGGTCCTGCAGGAAGGGAAAGACAAGGCGTTCTTGGTCAGTTTCGACACGCGCGCCGAGCTGATCGTCGATTTCACCAACGATGCCGACGAGTTGGCGAGAGGCATTCGGTCAACGCGGGCCGGGGGCGGTACGGCTCTATTTGACGCCATCTATTACGCCTGCCGCGACAAGCTGCCCGAGGACTGGCCGCCCGAACAGTTCCGCAGAGCGCTCGTAGTTTTGGGCGACGGAGAGGATAACCAAAGCTCGGTGACTCGCGAGATGGCGCTCGAGATGGCGCACAAGGCCGAGACGGTCGTCTATGCCATTTCGACCAACCGTTCCGGTAAGTTTATCCCCGGAGACAAGGTGCTCAAGAGATTGACGCAGGAGACCGGGGGTATCAAATTTCATCCGTTTCAGGCCCGCGACTTGGAACAGTCTTTCGCCGATATCGCCAACGAGCTGCGCCACCAATACTTCATTCTCTATTCGCCGAATAACTTTGAGCCGGACGGGAGCTTCCATAAGATTCGGGTGAAGGCCCGCGTCAAAGACACTGCCGTGAGGCTCAGGCGCGGCTACTACGCTCCCCTGCCGGGCGAGGAACGACGTTAGCCACAGCGGCTCGCCTACCGCCGCGTGGCAGTTTTTTTCACGGAATTGTCAAATTCCACTTTCGCTTTTTGTTCGCCTGTAGTAGAATCAGCAGTCAAGAGGTCGGATCGGGCGGATCACGGGTCTGGGAACCGGACTCGATGCAGCCGTTCAATCAGCTTTCCGGCCCCGGCTGCAAGCCGATCGCGTGGAACGCAGAGCGTTATCTCGCGGGCTTGCCCGACGCCGGAACCCGACCTACGAAAAGGAGCCAATCAAATGGATCAGCGAGACCGCGATCGAAGTTTAGAACTAGCCCTGAGTGAGATTGAAAAGGCTCATGGAAAGGGATCCATCCTACGCCTCGGCTCGCGCGACGCCATCGTGCCGGTGAGCACGATCCCAACGGGTTCGATTTCCCTGGACGCCGCCCTGGGTGTGGGCGGATTTCCGCGCGGACGGGTCATTGAGATCTATGGCCCGGAATCTTCCGGTAAGACCACGCTGGCGCTCTCCGCCGTCGCGCAGGGGCAGAAGCTCGGCGGCATGGCGGCTTTCATCGACGCCGAACACGCCATGGACCCCGGTTACGCCAAGCATCTCGGCGTCGACGTCGATAACCTGCTCGTCTCCCAGCCCGACAGTGGAGAGCAGGCATTGCAGATTGCCGACGTGCTGGTCCGCTCGGGCGCCATCGAAGTGCTCGTTGTCGACTCAGTCGCCGCTCTTGTTCCTCGCGCTGAGCTGGAAGGCGAGATGGGCGACAGTCACATGGGCCTACAGGCTCGCTTGATGTCCCAGGCATTGCGCAAGCTTACAGGCTTAGTGTTCAAGTCCAACTGCTGCCTGATCTTCATCAACCAGATCCGGGAAAAGATCGGCGTCATGTTCGGCAACCCGGAAACCACCACTGGCGGCCGCGCGTTGAAGTTTTACTCCTCCGTTCGGATCGACATTCGGCGTATCGCGGCCATCAAAGACGGTGATCGGATCATCGGCAATCGTACAAAAGCGAAGGTCGTCAAGAACAAGGTTGCGGCACCGTTTCAGCACGCTGAGTTCGACATCATGTACGGCCAGGGTATCTCGCTCGAGGGAGACCTGCTCGATCTCGGAGTCGCCCAGCGCATCGTCGCGAAAAGCGGCGCCTGGTACTCCTACGGCGGCGACCGTATCGGACAGGGACGCGAGAACACGAAAGAGTTCCTCCGCGAAAACACCGACATCCGCGATAAGTTGCACGTCGAACTGCGGCAGGCTCTCGGCCTACAGTCGCCTCCGGAAACCGAGTCGGCCGAAGGAGCGAACGGCTCGCCCAAAGCCGCGACGGCGGACACCGGCAGGGCCGCCCGGGCGTAGGGAGGTTCCGGCCGCGGCAGGGGTGACGGGATCAGGGTCCGGCAAACCGCGCCGATCCCGCGGCTGGCAAAGACGCCGGCGGGCGGGGAGGCGCTTCGGCGGAGCGTGGATTTGTTCGCGCTGAGCGGCCTCATCCGTGGGCCGCGCGCCGACACTCGCGGCTCGGGAGTGCGCCTCACTTGCTGTCTGGAAGCTCGAGATGGGCTTCGTTTGGCTGGTCCGACACTTGCGCGGATTCGAACGTCGCCATTTCGTTGTAAAGTCGCAAGGCCGACTCGATGACGCCGATTGCCAAGGCGGCTCCAGTTCCCTCGCCCAAGCGCATGTCAAGCGACAACAAGGGTTTGACTCCAATGACTTCCAGCATTACCTGGTGACCGGACTCGGCGGAAAGGTGGGAGAAGAAAAGGTAATCCGCAAGCTGAGGCGCTAGCCGAGGCGATAAAACCGTCGACGACTACAGGCACGCGGGATGCGGCGGCCCCCAGGCAGAACCCGCAGATTCCCCCTATTTCAAAGCCCCCCACGGCGGCCAGAATGGCGATCGGGTCAGCAGGGTCGGGGTGATGCCGCTCGAGAGCTTGCTCGATTACTTTGGCTTTGTGCTGAAGCCGGCTCTTGCTGATGCCCGTGCCGGCGCCCACCAGGTCCTTTGCGGCGGGCTAGCCTGAAACTGCCCCCAGCAGCGCGCTGGCTGATGTCGTATTGCCGATACCCATCTCCCCGACGCCCAATAATCCGAACTCCAAACTTGCCGCTGCCCTAGCCAGAGCAATCCCGGTTTCGATCGACTGCACGGCCTGGCACCGGGTCATTGCCGGCTCATGCAAAAAATTTCGCGTGCCGGGAGCCACTTTCCGGCGGACCACGCCGGCGATCGACCCGAGATCGTGATCCACGCCCATGTCGACAATCACGGGGTCGATGCCGCACTGCCGGCACAGGACGTTGATCGCAGCGCCGCCGGAGATGAAGTTGCTCACCATCTGGTAGGTCACCTCAGGCGGATAGGCGCTCACGCCCTCCGCAGTGACGCCATGGTCGGCACAAAACACAAACAGCGACTTGCGGGGCAGCGGCAGTTGCGTCTGGCCACGCGCCAGCCCGTACTGTAAGACGATCTGCTCAAGACGTCCGAGGCTGCCGCGAGGTTTGGTCAGGGTGTCCAGCCGATGTTGGATTTGCTCGGCGAGAGCGGTGTTCTCCGTGGGGGAGATTTGGTCCAGAGTCTGAGTAAGTAGCTCCATCGATCCCCGCCGACCCGTTGTCTCAGACGGTTTGCCGGGACGATGTGTCCGCCTGCACGCGCCCTACCGTAAGTTAGTTGTCAAGTGTGGTCGGGTGAGGCGGGAGTCGTCTCGGCGGGCGGAGCACGGTCGGTCTGGTCCTCGTACTCGTAGGGGTAGCGAATGCCGCGATTGTGTAATTTGAGGGTGTAGATACTGTACGGAAGCCGCCAATGAGAGATGTACACACTGGCGACGGTCGCCGCCATCAGGGGCAGCATGATGCGGTAGTCGTTGGTCATCTCGAACAGAATCAGAATCGACGTCGTCGGCGCTTTGGCCGCGGCGGCGAAGAACGCGGCCATGCCCACCATGGCGTAGGCGCCGGACCCTCCGGTCGTCTCCGGGAACAGCGTGTGCACCAGGGTGCCGTAGGCGCCGCCGAGCATGGCCCCCATGTAGAGGCTCGGCGCGAACACCCCTCCCGATCCTCCTGAGCCGAGGGTTGCGCAGTTGGCCAGGATTTCAGCAAACAGCAGGCCGACAAGCAACTCCCACGGGAACCGCACGGCCATCGCTGATTCAATGGCCGGGAATCCGGTTCCGTAGACTTCAGGATAAAAACGAAGAATAAGGCCTACCAGCAAGCCGCCGACGGCGGGTTTCAGGTATTCGGGGAACTTCCATCTCTGAAACAAATCCTCCGAGCGGTAGAGAAGACGTACGTAGCCGATCGCGGCCAGTCCGGCCACAATGCCCATCAAGAAGTACAACGGTAATTCAGAGGGTCCCTGAAGTTCGTAACCCCAGGGGTAGAACGCCGGGTAGTTGCCCAGGAAGTGCCGCGCTACGATGCACGAGCTGAGCGAAGTCAGCAGCACGAGCAGAAAGTCCGCGTGAATCCTGCCCATCAGAACTTCCATCGAGAAGATCGCTCCCGCGATGGGCGCATTGAAAGTGGCCGCGACGCCGCCGGCTGCGCCGCAGGCCACGAGTGTCCGCACATGTTTGGTGGACACTCTGGCCCATTGGCCGATCGCAGAGCCGATGGCGGAACCGATCTGGACCATCGGTCCCTCGCGCCCGGCGGCGCCACCGAAACCGATGGTCATCGACGAGGCCATCACCTTTACGGTCACGACCCGCTTGCGAATGTGGCCTCCGCGCGTGGCCAGGGCTGTCATCACTTCGGGGACGCCGTGACCCTTGGCCTCCGGCGCGAAGCGGTTGATCAGAGGACCAACGAGCAGCCCCCCCAGAGCGGGTAGCAGCACTAGGTTGGCGGAGCCGAATATCTCTAACGCGCCCGCTACGTCATCGCGGGCAAAGTCGGCGATCAGGTGCAAAACCAGAATAAAACCAACCGAGCCGAGGCCCGTCAGGACGCCGATGACGATGGCCAGAATGATGAGGTAGTTCTGGGAGGGTAGAAAGGAGGAGCGGAACCAGACCATCGCCCATCCCCAGGTCGGTATTCGGGGGGCGACCCGGCGACCGAGCCGGCGCATGGCGCGCAGCCGCAACCCGGCCCGGGAGATTAAACGGACGATGAGTTTCCAGGCCTCCCGCATTCTCGCCTAGTCGGGACGCGGTGTGACCACCGCGAGTTGCACTCGATCGTCTCGTTGGACTGTCAACACAACGGCTCGCCCCAGCCTTTCGAATCCATCGAAAGCCCCCCTGGGGGTCTCTCGGTCCAACGCTCGCTGGTTGAGGGCGATGATCCGGTCACCAGGGCGCAGGCCGCTCCGAGCCGCCGGAGAGCGATCGGTCGCCGCCGCCACTTGCCACCCAGCATCCGTCGGTCCTGTCTCTTCCGATGATCCGCCCTCCACCCACCGCAGCGCTAGGCCCATTCGCGGGAAGACCTCCACGAGTTCGGTGATCGGCCGGCAGTCTCGGTTGGGGAGAACGGTGCCTCCGGAAAACCGCTTTCCGTCTCGGAAGACTACGTATCGAACTAGTTTTCCCGGTTCGAATCCGATGTAAAGCTGCTGGAATTGTTCCACGCCGCGGATATCCGCCCGGTCGAATCGCAGCAGAATATCTCCGGCTCGAAGAGACGGTTCAGGAACGAACGATTCGGCCCGCACCCGTTCGATCACGACGCCGCCCTTGAGGCCCAGTACTGCTGCCGCGTCGGGCATCAGTTCGGTCACCTCGATGCTCAAGCAAGGGCGCCCCTGGCGCAGATTTTCAACCGAGCGCAGAACAGTTTCCGAGGAATGCAGCCTTACACCACCGCGGCTGGACTCCAGGGCGACGCCGGCAAGGCTGCCGTCAAGATCGACAATGGCCGCCGCCGGGCCCAAATCCGCCAGACCAAACGACACTTCCAGCGACGACCCAGCGGACCCGGCCAGCCTATTTGCCACGTTCGACGAAATCAGGTGTCCCGGCTTGATCCGCAACGTATCGTCCGGTTCGATACTCATGGCAGCCACAAAAGAACCGGGGGGAATCGCCGCCGGGCTTATCAGACGGAAGGGCGCGGTTCGATAGGGTTTTTCCACCACGAAAACGGCCAGTTCAAGCTCAGAATCGACCCCCAGAAGCCGGTAGGGAGCGGGCGCTGACTCCGTATCTTGGCTCAACGGTTCTTCATCGCTGTCGCTCGCTTCATCGCCCGCCGGCATATGTGGATTCTCATCCGGCTCGGCGGGCGAGTGCCGCTCCACCATATGCAGCGCCAATTCTCGGGCCACGAAATCCTCCGCGACCTGCATCGAGGTAACCGCCAGTCCGGCGGCGACAACGACTGCAGGCTTCTTTTCCGGACCGATGAGCGCAATCTTGCTTCTAGAGCGCTCGCCGAGCTGCCGCCAATAGTCAGAGAAGTAGGCCAGCGGTGTCTTTTCGAGATCGGCGCGCACAATCGTGGGCGGATCGGGGGGCATTTCGAGTTCCAGGCTGGGTGCCGCCTCGGCGGGCGGCTGGCGATCCACAGCCCCATGGATAAGCACCGCGGCGACGGCAGCCACCACAGGAATCAGCAATCTGTGTCTCGTCAGAGACTTGATCCGGGAAGTGTTCTCGACGTCGGCCACGGAATGGAAGTGAACGGAAGCAGTTTCTCTTTTTAGGATAGCGCGTGGATTACTTCGCGATTCGAATTAACCGCCGGTCCGTCCGTTTCGCGGATCCGGCGGCAGCGGCGGGTCTGGGATCCGTCCCGGAGAGGGTTCAAACCCGCACCGGACATGCGATCAGGCTCTGGAGTTCTCCCGCGGTGAAACCGTCGCAGAAAGCTCGCCAACAGCAACCAGATCTTGGTTTCGGCGCTCGATCATCCCCGGAACCTTCGCGTTTGCCTGCACTTTTTCAACACCTGGGGTGAGTTTGAAACGTTAATGGGCCGCCTCAACGCCTATTGCTCATAGGTTCCGGCACAGCCTTCCCCTCGCGGCCGCCGTTCCGCGGCATGAATTTGCTAGGACACGCCGATGATCGGCCAAACCATCACGCACTGCGACTCGCGCTTCCGAACTGCCCTAACAGCCAGTGGTGAAAGTCGCGGGGGAGCGAAAAATGGGGACTGCCAGGACTGCCACCAATTCGCCCCCCGTCACGGTCCTCGAAACGAACCACCTAGCCTGAAGCGAATTGGCTGGCTGTACCCGATTTTTCGAGACGTTTACTTTTGCCGCGGGCTGCTGAGGCATCTTGGCCGCGGTGATCGTTGACACCCCCAAAGTCGGGGCCGTAGAATTACGCCCATGCGTTTGTTGATCTCGCTCATTTCAATTTTGCTGTCGGCCGCCAGCCTAACCCTTGGCGAGTCGCGGACAAAACGTTATCTTTACCTCGGCATGCCCGATGGGGCTCAGCAGGAAGGCCGGTCCGCCCCCGGCATCCTGATCTTCGACATCGATGACGGGCATGAGTTCGTTAGGCGGATTGACGTCCCAATCTTCAGCGAGGGACTTCGCGGCTTCACCGGAAACCTTAAGACGCACAGTGTTTATTACTCCACAACCAATCGCCGATTGGGATGTTTCGATCTCGAGAAGGAAAAGATCGCTTGGGAAAAGACCTATGAAGCCGGCTGTGACCGATCGTCCATTACTCCCAACGGCAAGAAGATCTATGTTCCCACCGGATGGTGGCGCCCCGGAGAAGATAGCGGCTTTCTGGTCGTCAACGCGGAAAACGGGGAGCTCATCAAACGAATCCGCGTGGGCCCTCAGACCCACAACAGCATCGTGAGTCTCGACGGGCGCCGGGTGTTTCTCGGCACGAGAACCATGTTGACAACCTTTGACACCGCGACGGACCGCGTGATCGGGCAAATCAAGGACGTGGGTGAACGCGGGGTGTTCCCCTACACGATCGATAGCCGGAACCGGATCGGCTACGTGTGCCTCGGCAATCACGTCGGCTTTGACGTCGTCAACCTCGAACCTCAAAGGTCCTGCACCGCGTCTTGGCAGGGGATAAACCGATTCCCCATCGTACGCATGGAGCGGCTCTCACCCCCGATGAAAGCGAGCTGTGGATCAGCGACCAAGAGGGCCGGAAGTTGTTTATTTTCGACGCCACGAAAATGCCCCCCGAGCCCAAGGGCCACGTCGAGTTATCCCAGGGTGGTCACGGGTGGGTGTGCTTTAGTCTGGATGGTCACTACGCCTGGTCCCATACACCTGACGTTTTTGACGCCAGAACAAAAAAGCTCGTCGCTACTCTGAAGGATGAAAACGGCAACCCGGTGAGCGGCTCGAAGTTTATTGAAGTTCAGTGCTGTCCGGGGAAAGTTACGCCAACGGACGGTAAGTCTCTACCGCTCAATATCTTATGGCCTGTTTTGCCCGGGAACGATTTGAAATCCCGAGGCCGCAAATGGCCGCCTGAGCGGAGCATCCCGACGCGGCACAATGGGGGATGAACCTTGGCCGTACGGTTTTCTCCCAACTGATCGAGCACCTGCCGAGCAAAGAGTTTCACAAATGTGTATTGCGCTACCGCGGCGATTCCTATCTGAAAAGTTTCTCCTGCTGGGATCAGTTTCTTTCGATGGCATTCGCCCAGCTGACCTATCGGGAAAGCCTCCGCGACATCGAGACGTGCCTGCGTTCGATGCACGGCAAACTCTACCATATGGGATTCGGCGGCAGGGTAGCGCGCTCGACACTGGCCGATGCGAACGAGTCGCGCGACTGGCGGATCTACGCGGACTTCGCGCAGGTCTTGATTGGCATGGCACGGCCGTTATATGCCCACGACCCGATCGGTGTGGACTTGGACCAGACTCTGTACGCTCTCGACTCGACAACAATCGACCTCTGCCTGTCGCTGTTTCCGTGGGCGGGATTCCGCAAGCACAAGGTCGCCGTGAAGATGCACACGCTGCTGGATCTGCACGGCAATATTCCCACGTTTATCCGCATTACTGCAGGCAAAGTGCATGACGTCAACATCCTGGATGAATTTCTTCCCGAGGCCGGCGCGTTCTACGTCATGGATCGGGGTTATGTCGATTTTCGGCGCCTCTTCGTGTTCACGCTCTGTTCGGCCTTCTTCGTGGTGCGAACCAAAAAGAACGTTTTGCTGCAGCGTCGCTACTCCCACCCGGTGGATAGGAGCACGGGCCTGCGATCCGATCACACCGTTATTTTGACCCCCTTCAACTCCGCCCAAGCGTACCCGGACCCCCTACGGCGGGTGAGTTATTTCGATGCCGAAACCAACAAGCGATTGAAATTTCTGACCAATAACTTCACCCTGCCGGCACTGACCATCGCCCAGATCTACAAATCGCGCTGGCAGGTGGAACTCTTCTTCAAGTGGATCAAGCGACATCTGCGAATCAAGTCGTTTTACGGCACCAGCGAGAACGCCGTCAAGACGCACATCTGGATCGCTGTCTCGATTTACGTGCTCATCGCTATCGTCCGGAAACGCCTCGGGCTGGAAGCGAGTCTTTACCAGATTCTACAGATTCTCAGCGTTACGCTATTCGAAAAAATGCCCGTTTTACAGGCACTCCAGCCATCCGACTCCCAAAATGAATTCCCCTATGACCCCAACCAATTGATTCTATTCGACTTTTAACCGGACAGCAGTGATTGAAGTTCATTTCCGCGACGGCAAAGTCGTGGAAATGGGCAACGAGTTTGGACTGGGACGCAAATAGATCCCTTCCTTTCTTCGGAACCACCGGGTTCGGCCTCTATCCACACCTAGGCTGAATGTAGACAATCAAGTTGAGAAGTTGAACACGGAAATCGAAGGATCCCTTTGGAACGCATCCGGCCCAGGGACGCCCGGCTCGCTTACAGTACCCCTGCCTGGCGCATCACGGTTTCGCACTTCCGGCGGATTTCGGCGGCGACCTGGAATGGCTCCCCTGTCACGAATTCCGCCCGGAACAGCTCGACCGAAAGCGCCCCAGTGTACTGTTTCTCGGCCAACTTCCGAAGGATGCGCACCACCGGTGCGATGCCGTCGCCGGGAATCAGTCTGGAATCGTTATCGATCAGCTCGCGGGGCGTGTCGAGCAGATCCTGGAAATGGGCATGAGCGAGTTCGCCAAGCTGGAGCAAGTCCAAATCTTCGAGTTTGCTCAGTCCCGACCAGAAGTGGAAGAAGTCGAGCATAGGTTGTACGTTCGGATGCGCCGCCTCGCGGACGACCTTGAGCGTTGATGTCAGCGTCGCCAGGTGGGTGGAAGTGCGCGTGAACTCGATCATTGCTGTGAGATCGTACTCCCTGGCGATTTCTCCTGCTTCGCGGATGCAGTCTGGGGTCGCCGTAAAGTCTTCGGCGGTGACACTTCGTGTTGTCGTCGACGCGGAGTAGATCTTTTGCAGACCAAGGGTAGAAAACTGGTCGCATCGCCTTCTCCACGTCTCAAGTGATCCCGCCCGTGCCGGGCCCCGGATCCAGACATCCGGTAAGACCGCGGTGGCGGAAACCGGCGTCAGCCCCAGATCGCTCAGAACGCGCCGTGCGGCAGGTAGCGTATCGTTCTCGAGGAATCCGTCGAGAACGCGGTCGTTCAGTTCGACGTATCGGATTCCGGCTTTCGCCCAACCCTCGAGCGATCCACGGTATCCCGCCCCTCGGGATGTGTTTTGGTGGATACTGAGCAGCATTTCGCCGGAAGGGGAGGACTGCGCGTCGACCACCTGAGCTAGCCCACGTTTCTCACCACCTGACAGTCGAAGCACGCCATAGGCCCGCCATTACTGCGTTGCGCTTGCTCGTCGTCTACCATTTCTCCATTGCGGCGTTCGAGACAAAGGCCGGACGCAAACAGCGGCGGGCCACGTGATGGGTACACGGGACGAGGACAACCCGGACATCATACGGACACGGATGGTCTTCTTCGGTTATGGGCTACCTTCGTATATTCTAATAAGCACACCTATTATCAAGGAGATATATGGTGAGCGCGCGGGGACTCGAACCCCAAACCTAGTGATTAAGAGTCACTTGCTCTACCAATTGAGCTACGCGCCCAGATATTCAACGAAGAGAAAACGACCGGGGCCGCGACCGTCGGCGAGGCTTTGGCCTTGCTTTGTTTTTCCGCGAGATCGCTATTGTATCACCCTGGTTGGAAGCCTTGGAACGGACTTCGCAGCCCTGCCCCGCGGCGATGCTACCATGAGTCGGGAACACGGCTATGGCGACTTACGCACTGTTTATTTTGCTCCTCTTGCAGGCTCCGCCACAACAGGAACCGCCGGAGCCTCGTCTGCCGGACGGCAAGTCGAGAACGCTGGCCATACTGCAACGCGATTACGAGAAGTCCAAGCAGGATGTCGCCGAAATCATCAAGCTCGCCCAAGAGCTCCAGCGGGAGATTGAGCGCAACGAGCAATTCGTCGTCGATGTCAGCAGCATCCGCAAAGCGGAGAAGATCGAAAAGCTCGGCAAGAACATCAAGAAACGTTTCCGGCGCCTGCAGTGAGCCTTCCTCCATTTCGTGGGCCGGGAGGCGCGACAGATTCGGGATGGAAGAGTGTTGTAATGATCAAGGCGGGCGGGGCGAGTGCGGTGTTTTCAGCGCCGATGGGCGTAATTCCACCCTGGTTGGCCCCATGCTGAGGGATCATGTTCCCCGGGAAAGAGATGGTTGCGGCGGGATCCGTCGCCGGCACGCGAAACACCCTGTGCGGGTAGGACCGATGTCTGATTTATCGATGCCAATGCGGCGATGGACGGCTGGCCGAGGCCGACCATGGCTTCTCTGCCTCATGGCCGTGTTGGCGGCGGCTTGGTCGAGCGGCTGCGCGCCGGCTGTGCCCGGCCAGTCCGGGGCGAGCAATCCCGCGTCCGCGGAAGCGAGGTTGTCCAGGCGTCCCCTTCGCATCGGCAAGCTGATCAAGAAACGCCAGATCGCTCCCGTGTTTCGCGTGGCCCACGCGAGCCGGCTCACGCGGCCCGAAAGAGATGAGGAAGAGCAGCCCGACCGCGTTGTCGAAGCTCTCAACATCCCCCCAGGGGCGACGGCGGTCGATCTGGGGGCCGGCGTCGGGTATTTCACTTGGAGGCTGGCCAAGAAGGTCGGGCCTCAAGGCCGCGTGATCGCCGTCGACATCCAACAGGGGATGCTCGATCTACTGGCCGAAAACCTTCGTCAAAGAGGGATCACGAACGTCGATTCTGTCCTGGCGAGCCCCGACGGCCCTGGCCTTCCCAGGGGGCAAGTGGACTTGGTTCTGCTGGTGGATGTCTACCACGAGCTTGCCGAGCCGGAAAAAACAATGGAACACGTGAGGCAATCGTTGAAGCAGAACGGACGGGTTGTGATCATCGAGTACCGTAAGGAAGACCCCAGCATACCGATCGATCCCCTCCACAAAATGACGGTCAAGGAAGTTCGCGCGGAGGTGGAGCCCGTCGGTTACGAGCTTGTCGAGGTGCTCGACTTTCTCCCCACACAGCACATCTTGATCTTTCAGGACGCCCGCCGAAGAGGTTCTTGACCGCGGCCAAGCGCTTCTCCTGAAGGTCCGCGAGACTGTTGGGGCGCGGCAGCGCCCACCCTCCCACAGCAGTCTAAGTTACTGTATTTAATAGTGGTTATGGAGAATTGGCTTCGTTTGGTTATTTTCGTTGCTTCCCTTGTTCCGGCGCTCCCCTCGTCGCTGCCGGCATAGATCGCTGCCGCCTTGTCGCTGTTCCTCCGGGCCTGGGCCGCCGGTAGGTCGAGGCCCCTCATTTCCCGATGAGGCGATCGGTGAGACAGTCGCCGAGCCGGCCGCCCCGCCGTCCAGGAAACCCTTCGCAACCCATTGACTTAAAACCAGTTGGGAGAAATCGGGGTTGTTTGGTTTTTCTTTTCGCGACCTGGCGGGCCAGCGCCAACAAACACGGCCGTTCTGCTTCCATTTTACCATTCGGCTGTCGAAGCTCTCTTGGCCATCGGCCATAAGTCATTGAAAACAAGGACTTGTTGGCTTCGTGAGGCTAGCCCGCTTTTCTCACCAGCTGGCGAGGCGAAGTGCGTGAGAGGCCCGTCAGTACAAGGCGCGCGCCGCTCGGCGCCGCATTTCTTGAATAATGCGGGCGTACTTGAACAGTACGTTGAGCACAGCGAGCAAGCGCAACGCAGTAATGGCGGGCCTATAGCGTGCTTCGACCGTCAGGTGGTGAGAAATACGGGCTAGGATTCTCACGAGGAGTGGGGAGGGAGGGAGGCCGCCGTGCCCGCCCAAGGACCGGCAAGAGTGCCGGTCCCTACTGAATCGGCCGAGCGCCGTAGGGATTCATGTTACAGACAGGGTCTATTTTCCACGCAGAAATGCGGGCTAAAAGACGGTGTAGATAAAGGGAGCCAGCGCCGATCCCTGGGCGAATACAAGCAGGGCCCCCACCAGCAAAAGCGTGATGACGATCGGCAGCAGCCAAAGCTTCTTGTTTTCCCGCAAGAAAAGTACAAACTCGTTCAGTAGCGCGAACTTGCCCATTCAACGGACTCCTTGGCGACCGGGTTGGCCGGGTCCGGTAAGCGGACCCACGACGAGCACCCTGTCGGCCGGCGGCGGAAGCACTCGGGAGCGTATCACCTAACGACAGCCCGCCGCGGACCGAAAGGCGTTACCGCCATCATATCAGCAGGAACGCACTTTCACCCGAGTCTATGGGGGAGTTCCGCGACTCGGCGCGCCGGAGGCCCCGGGGGCCGTCAACAAGAAGCTCTTCCGTGGAAGTCGGGCCCAAAGACGCTGCCCCGCATTTCTCGCCAGCGGACGGCCGAAGCACACGATAGTCACTACGTCGTTGCGCTTGCTCGCCGTGCTCAACGTAGGGTTCAAGGACGCCTGCATCATTCAAGAGACCGTGCGCCGAGCGGCGCACGCCTTGTACTGACCCGCCTCTCACGCACTTCATCTCCCCACCTGGCGAGAAAAGCGGGCTAAGAAATTCACCCCGTCCAAACCCGGGTCGTCTCAGAATAGCCGCTCGAACCGCTCTCGACTCTGGCGGGTTCTTGATTTAGGAATCCAGTAACTTTTTCGGCTCGCCCCGCGGCGATTCATTGTGTCTCGGCGAAACACGCGGAGCACGAGCCCATAGGGAGTCATGAGGAGGAAGTAGATCGCCGACAGCAGGATGCGACTGTTGACGTAGCCCAGCGCGTGCGCCAACCGCATCCACAAGCTGTGAAACTTGCTGGATCCCGCGGCCCAGAGCAGACCGGTCAGCAGCAGGGCGACGCCGACAAGCCCCGTCGGCCAGTAGACCATGGGGCGGCCCCGCCAGGCGTTCCATGCGGCAATCAGCAGCAGGACGCCGCCGACTATCGCGGCCGACTTTCGCTCTTGGCGTTCGCTATCGCTCGCCTCAGTCAAGCTGAAATTCCTCTTGCCAGGCGAGGTCATCGGCAAACTCGCCCTGTTCTTCCTTCTCGAGCACGAAGTCCCCGAGTACGAGCATGTCCATCTCAGTACGCATGAAGCATTTGTAGGCGTCCTCGGGCCCGCAGACGATCGGTTCTCCGCGAACGTTAAACGAAGTATTGACCACAACCGGACAGCCGGTCAGCCGGGCAAACTCGCTGATCAGCTCGTAGTAGATTTCGTTCTCCTCGCGCCGTACGGTCTGCACTCGGGCCGAATAATCGACGTGAGTGACGGCGGGGATCGTCGAGCGCGGGATGTTCAACTGGTCGATGCCGAAAAGTCGCTGTTGGTCGGCGGTCATTTCCCGGCGGATCTCTTGGCGCACGGGCGCGACCAGCAACATGTAAGGCGAGTCGCAATCCAATTCGAAGTAGTCGGCGACGGCTTCCCGCAGCACGGAAGGCGCGAAGGGCCGAAAACTTTCCCGGAACTTGATTTTCAGATTCATCAGCGATTGCATCTTGGACGACCGCGGGTTCCCCAGGATGCTGCGCGCGCCCAGGGCGCGCGGGCCGAACTCCATGCGCCCCTGGAACCATCCCACGACCTTTTCATTCGCCAGCGCTCTAGCCGCCTTCTGGATCACCTCTTGCCGCGGCAGCCGCCGGTGGGGCGCTTCACTTGCCTCGAGAAAAGCTTCGATCTCCCCATCGGAATACGACGGCCCCAAGTAAGATCCCTTCATTCCGTCGACGCCGCCCCCGCAAACCCGGACCGTATTTCGCGGGTTCCCCAAATGCTGATACCAGACCGACAACGCCGCGCCCAGCGCCCCGCCGGCGTCTCCCGCCGCCGGCTGTATCCAGATCTTCTCGAACGGTCCCTCGCGCAAAACCCGCCCGTTGCCCACGCAGTTAAGCGCCACGCCTCCGGCCAGGCAGAGATTCTTCTCCCCGGTTTCCTGGTGAACGTGTCTCGCCATTCTCAACATGGCCAGTTCGGTGACGTCTTGGACCGAGCGAGCCAGATCCATCTCGCGCTGCGTGATCCGGGTCTCCGGTCCGCGCGGCGGCCCGCCGAACAGTCGGTCGAAGGCCTTGTTGGTCATGGTCAGACCCTGGCAATAGTTGAAGTACTTCATATTCAGGCGAAGCGATCCGTCGTCGCGCAGATCGACCAACTCGTCCAAGATCTTTTCGCTGTAGCGCGGTTCGCCGTAGGGAGCCAATCCCATGACTTTGTACTCGCCCGAGTTGACCTTGAACCCCGTGTAGTAGGTGAAAGCCGAGTAGAGCAGGCCCAGCGAATGCGGGAAATGGATCTCGCCCATCAGGTGGATTTCATTGCCGTCGCCGCGGCCGTAAGCGCTGGTGGCCCACTCGCCGACGCCGTCGACGGTTAGAATCGCGGCCGACTCGAACGGCGAGGGGAAGAAGGCGCTGGCGGCGTGCGACTCGTGGTGTTCGGTGAAAAGAACCTTGCCCCCATACTCACACTCCTTGGCGATGTGCTCCCGCATCCAAAGCTTTTCGCGCAGCCACAGCGGCATGGACCGCAGAAAGGACCGGATTCCGCCCGGAGCGTAATCGAGATAGGTCTCCAAAAGACGTTCGAACTTCTGCAGCGGCTTGTCGTAAAAAACGACGTAGTCCAAGCCGGAAGCCGTGATCCCGCCCTCCCGCAGACAGTAAGAAACGGCATTCCGGGGGAAGCGGTGGTCGTGCTTGCGGCGCGAAAACCGCTCTTCTTGCGCAGCGGCAACGATCTCCCCATCGCGGACGAGACACGCCGCCGAATCGTGGTAATAGGCGGAGATTCCAAGGATATCCACGGCCAGCCTGACCCGATTCTAGCACGCGATTTTGGGAACGCCCGACGCTTGATGAGGACCCACGTTTCTTGCGGCGGCTGACTAACCCGCTTTTATCACCAGCTGACGGTCGAAGCACACGAGAGGCCCGCCACTACGGCGGTGCGCTTGCTCGCCGTGCTCAACGTAGGGTTCAAGAATGTAGGGGCACGGCATGCCGTGCCCGAGGGCGCTGAGGGGCGCGCGCCTTGTACTGACGGGCCTCTCACGCACTTCGCCTGGCCACCTGGTGAGAAAAGCGGGCCAGGGGACATAGCACGAGTGACTGCAACGAAAGGCCTAACCATCGGCAGCCATCTGGAGTCCGTCGCTCTCGAACGAGTTGGCTCGGCTGCAGGTTTTCACTTTTTGTGGAGCCCGTCCAGCTCGTCCTGGATTCACCGGATCCCCGGATTTTCTTGCCCACGGTTTTTGGCCGGCTTCTTGCTTTTCCGCGGCGGTTGCGTCTAGGCGCCCGGCGGCTACATATCGAGCATGGCCGCCATGAGAGTTCCCTTGGCGGTCGTATTCAGCGGATCCTCGGCGAGCTTGACTTCAGAGATGACAATCGGCAGCTCGGCCGCCCGGATCTCCTTCTCCAGGTGTTGCCGGAAGCCCTTCACCTGGGCGCTGCCGCCACTGACGGCCACCGCAACCGGCTTGTCGAACTTGGGCAGCTTGCGTCGATCCGAGAGCGCCGTTTCGAGCCCCGTCACCACGGCGCGGATCATGTCGTTGTAATAGACACCGATGGCCTGATCGACGTTGTTACTGGAAAATCCGTTGAACTGGAACTGCTCTTCTTTGTGCAGCCGGATCGTGGTTGGCGTCTGCCCGGTTACCGACGAGGCGCTGTGGTCGACGTAATCGCCGGCCTGCGGGGCGCTGAACGTCACCACCGGCAGTCCCAGATAGGCCAGACAGACGTTGCAGGTTCCGCCGCCAAAGCTGATGCCGATGCCGGTAAAGCTTGTACTCTCCAGTTCGGCATAGATGACGGCCAGACCTTCGTTCAGGCTCTTGACGCTATAGGCGAGCTGTTCGAGAATTTGCGCAATGGTACGCTCGTGGTAGGCGACGTCGCTCTGCCCAGCACCGGGTTTTGAATCCGTTCTCTTCAGCCGGTCTCGCGGGATCGCATGGTCGCATCCGCGGCTCCAGCGGAGACCTGCTGCTCGGCGCGTTGCTCGGTCAACTTTCGCAGCCGCTCCATCCACTCCCTCAAACGTGCAACCCGTTTCTTGCGCAGCCGCTCAAGACTGACCTGGCGCAGCCCGGCTTCGCGCCCAAAGCGTTTTTCCGCCAGCCGCAACCCGGCCCAGACCTGGCCGCCGATTTGGTCGACGAACTGACGGTCGTAGCGGAAGCCCCACTCGGCGATGCTCGGCACAGCGAGCCGGTAGTTATCCGGCAGGCCAAGCTCGGAGAAGGGGAACCGGCCGCGCCAGTCGGTGTGATATCCGATTAGGCCGTTGGCGGGGTTCAGCGAAACCATCTCGTGGGTGACGACGTTGCCTTCCACAATGGCGAAGGTCTGCCTCAGAAGCGCGGTCAACAGCTGAGCCCTCGCCAATTGCGCTTTCGTCAACGGCTGGTCGAGCCTATCCGCCGAGGCGCCGAGACCGCGCTGCGTCTCGAAGGCCACGCCGAGGAAACTGTGGTTTAGATTCACATAAAGCTCATCGCCCTCGGCCCAAACCGAATGGCCCGCGTGATGCGCGTATTCCTCCTCGGGAACGATCCGATGGACTTTGCCGAAACGATCGATCGCGAAGTTGTAGAGCCCTTCCCGCTGCATGTAGAGGAGTAGTTGCCGGCCTTGATATCGGATGTGGTGGTTGTAGGCCTTGGCGAACGGAGCAAGGTCACTTTCCGTGGTGTGGAATACCAGACCGACGGGACGCTCGCGCCACTGCAGCGCTTCCGGCTCAACTTCGCCGTCACGCGGCAAGACGGCGTAAGCTCGCGGCCCGGTGTGAGTCCGATAGCGATTGTCTACTCGCAGACCGTTGCTGTAAAGATCCTCGCCGTCGAGCGATTCGACGAACCAGATCTCGGCCGGAGGCTGATGCGGCGCGGCAACCTCGGTGCGTTCGCCTTCGGGGTTGGCGACCGCCTCCATCACTCTCTCCCGTTCTCCGCTGCCAAACCAGGCAACAACGGCCGCTGCACAGGCAACCACCCCGCTCAGCGCGGAGGCGAGCCGCCGATGGCGGATCAGGGCCGGCGGGCGGCCCGGCAGCCCAACAACGAAGTGCTCGCTCCCGGGGGATCTCCGCAGTTCCGCTCGCCACCCGCGAAAGTACGAGGCGACCCCCAAAACCGCATAGATCACGGCGCGGACCGGCCGAAGTTGTAGGAAGCGACTGTCTTTTCGTGCTACGAGGGTGCAGGCGTGAACGTATCGCAATCGCTCGACTGGATCCGCGATCTTGGCGCTGTAGTCGGTAATCGCGCCGACCGCGGCCCGATTCGGCCATCTAGACAGTCCACGTCTTGCCATAGCCTGAGCGACCCATAGGCAATAGAACTAAGCAGGGCCTGTAGTTATGCATATCGGCGTGGGCGCTGTAGCGCTTTACGCCTGAGAGTTTATAAGGGGGAGAAAGGGGTCACGCCACGGACCTGGTCCAGCAAATTCTGGCTTTCAGCCGGCCACAAAGGCGGGAATGGCGGAGGTTTGAACCCCTGCTGGTTGTCAAAGAGGCTTTCTCCCCATCGCGGACGAGACACGCCGCCGAATCGTGGTAATAGGTGGAGATTCCAAGGATATCCACAGCCAACCTGACCCGATGCTAGCACGCGATTCTGGGGATGCCCGACGCTTGATGGGAACCTAGGTTTGCAGCGGCTGACTGGAAACCGACAGACTGCGGCGGACAGGACAGGCCAGGGGACCCAAGCGGCGGCCTTTGCGGCAATGCGACCGTGGTAAGCCGCCGTGAAGGTCGGAAACGATCGGACCGCCCCGGCGACAGGCGCGACCGCAACCCGCAGTGCGACCAGGGGGGAGAAGCCCAGCCCTTGCGACGGAGCCGATCTCAACGGTACACTACCGCTGCGAAGAGGCCCGAAACGGAATCTTCGCCACGGCGCGGGAAGGAACATCTCAATCGAAAGATTCAACGATTGCCCGCGAATGGCCGCGATTCCTCCGTCAAATGTTGTGATCGAAGACAGGAGCCCAGCCTAAGCTGCCCTCGACAATTCCCGAGGAAACATTGCCTGGGTGGTGCGGGAATCGGCCTGTGAGATGGGCGCGGATCGGGTGGGGCTTGCGAGCAAAAATGGACATCTACACGAACAGGAGACCGGTTCGCTAATGGCTGGATACAGGGGCATGGCAGGGGAGTGGGCACGATTGGGGAGGGAAGGGCTGGGCAGGACGAGGCGCCTGATTCAAGACCCGCTGCTGATTACCCTGACGCTTTTGGCCTGTACCGCCGCCGCGCTGGTCGTGTGGCGGGCGTCTCATCTCACGTCGCGAGCGGCCGAATCAGCGGCTCTACAATACGCGCGCGCCTATTCCGAGGCGGTCAAGGAGTTCCGGACGCTCTACACCGCCGAGGTGGTGTCGCGTGTCGGACCCGACGTCGAAGTCAGCCACGACTACGCGTCCAAGGAGGGAGCCATCCCCCTCCCGGCCACGCTGACCATAGAGTTCGGCAAGACCAGCGGCACGCGGGAGATCGGCATTCAGTCACGGCTCTTCAGTGATTATCCGTTCCCTCGGCGGAAGGACGGCGGACCGCAAGACGACTTTCAGGAGCAAGCGCTGCTCCGGCTCCGTCAGGACCCCGATCAGCCCTTTGCACGGTTTGAGAACCTTCAGGGCCGATGGTCTTTACGCTATGCCACCGCGGATCGTATGAGGGCCGCCTGCGTCCAGTGCCATAACACGCACCCTCAGAGCCCCAAGACGGATTGGAAAGCGGGGGACACAAGAGGGGTTCTCGAGGTGGTGCTCCCGATGGACAGCGTCGTGGCGCGGACCGAGTCGAACATCCGAGAAATGTTCTTTCTTGTGGCGGCGCTGACGGGTTTCGGGCTGCTGGGCTTTGGGGTGATTACTACCTTGAAGGACTCGTCGCACGAGGCCAGGAAGGCAGCCGCGGAAGTGGACAGGAGGAACCAGCTCATCCTCAGTTCGGCGGGCGAAGGTATTTACGGCCTAGATCTCGAGGGGAGTACTACGTTTGTGAATCCGAGCGCCGCGAAAATGATCGGTTGGGACGCCGAGGAACTGATCGGCAAATCGCAGCACGACGTTCTGCACCACTCCCGGCCGGACGGCAGCCCCTACCCGAGGGATGAGTGTCCCATTTATGCCGCCTTCAGCGACGGAGTCCCCCGCCACGTCAATGACGAGGTCTTTTGGCGCAGGGACGGCAGCAGTTTCCCGGTCGACTATACCAGCACCCCGATTCGCGACGAGCGAGAAGAACTGGTAGGGGCCGTCGTTACGTTCCAGGACATCACGGAACGGAAGTCGGCCGAGGAGGCGCTGGAGGCGGAGCACAACTTGCTGCGCACGGTGATCGACCACCTGCCGGATCTCGTCTACGTGAAGGACCTGCAAGGCCGCTTTACGGTCGTTAACACGGCCTACGCCGCATCCGTCGGGGCGGTGGGTCCGGACGCCGTGGTTGGGAAATTGAAGTTATTCCCAAAGGACCGGGCGGAGCGCTACCAGACCGAGGATCAGGCTGTCATCGAGAGCGGCCGGGATCTCGTTGATCGGGAATGGTCGCTCAGCGAAAAATCGGGGGATCAAAAGTGGTATCTCACCACCAAGGTTCCTCTGCGCGGCCTCGGCGGCAAAACCGCGGGCCTGGTGGCCATCAGCCGCGACATCACCGAGCGCAAGCGCGCCAAAGACGAGCTCCGTCGAGCGCACGGCGAGCTGGAGACCCGCGTCCGCGAGCGGACCCGGGACCTCGAGGAAGCCAACGAATCCCTGAAGACCGAAATCACCGCGCGCGAGCAAGCGGAAGGGGCGTTGCGCAGGAGTGAAGCGCGGTTTCGGCAGCTTGTTGAGAGCGCTCCCGATGCCATAGTGCTTACGACCCGGGAGGGTGAGATCGTTCTGGTCAACAGGCAGACCGAGAACTTATTCGGCTACCCGCGGGAAGAACTGGTGGGAGAGTCCATCAAGCTTCTTGTCCCTGAGAACCTCCGCGGCGGTCACCCTCAGCACCGTGCCGATTATGCGGACGACCCCAGTGTCCGGCCGATGGGGACTGCACGTGAACTACGCGGGCTCCGCAAGGGCGGCACTGAGATCCCCCTTGAGATCGTCCTCAGCCCCCTCGATACCGAACGAGGGCCCCTGGTCATGAGCAGCGTCCGCGACGTGAGCGAACGTAAACGGGTGGAAGCAGCGCTCAATAGGGCCGAAGTGGAACTGCGCCAAGTCGCGGCTTCGGTTTCCGACTATATCTGGAGCGCCGGCATCGATCACCAAGGGAAGAGTCTTTACCGTTACTACTCCCCGGTGGTGGAAAAGATCACCGGACGGCCGCCGGAATTCTACATGCCGGGGATTGACCGCTGGCTGAGCACGATTCACCCGGAGGATAGAAGCCGGGTGGAGCAAGCCGCCAGCCGCATCGCCCAAGGTGAAACGGATCGGGAAGAAGAGGAATACCGGATCGTGCGGCCGGACGGAAGCCTGCGATGGCTCAGGGACAGCGTGACCGCTGAACGGGCGGGGGATGGGTCCTCCGTTTTGTCCGGCGTTGTCTCCGACATCACCGACCGCAAGGAACGAGAAAAGGCGGAAGTCCGACTGCGCCAGGCGCAAAAGATGGAGGCGATCGGGGTGCTGGCCGGGGGGATCGCCCATGACTTCAACAACATCCTCACAGCGATCAATGGTTTCGCCTTTTTAGCCAAAGAAGCCACGCCGGCGGGCGCCGCGGCGAGCAAACACCTGGAAGAGGTACTGAAGGCCGGGGATCGCGCCACGGACTTGGTCCGGCAAATCCTGGCTTTTAGCCGACCGCAAAAACAGGAGTGGCGGAGGTTTGAACCGGGTCCGGTTGTCAAAGAGGCTTTGAAACTGCTGCGGGCCTCGATACCGGCGACCATTGAAATCCGTGAAGACGTTCGATCAGACTGCGGAATCGTTCTGGGCGACCCGACCCAGATTCACCAGGTCTTGATGAATCTCTGCACCAATGCCTACCAGGCCATGCGCTACGACGGCGGCAGCCTCACGGTGGGCCTGAGCGCGGTTGAGGTTGATGCGGCCCTTGCCGGTCAGGTTGGGAACTTGCAGGAGGGGTCTTACGTAAAGCTTGTGGTGACCGACACGGGTCCGGGCATCGATCCCGCGGCGCGGGAGCGCCTCTTCGATCCCTTCTTCACGACCAAGGAAGTTGGCGAAGGGACGGGGCTGGGTCTGGCGGTCGTTCACGGAGTTGTGACAAATCATGGAGGAGCGATAAGCGTGGAGAGCGACCCCGGCAAGGGAACAAGTTTCTCCGTCTACTTGCCGCGGGAGGATCGCCACGAGGTCGAAGAAGGGGAGGAGGTCGAACCCCTACCAAGAGGAAATGAGCACGTCTTGTTGGTCGATGATGAAGAAGCGATTGCTCAGTTTGGCCGGCAGGCGCTCGAACGGCTGGGATACCAGGTCACGGCACGGACGAACGGCGAGGAAGCCTTGGAGCTTTTCCGGGCCCAGCCCGATCGCTTCGACGTTGTGCTCTGCGACGTCACCATGCCG
Organism: Bryobacterales bacterium; assembly: GCA_965248365.1. Lineage (GTDB taxonomy): Bacteria > Acidobacteriota > Terriglobia > Bryobacterales > UBA6623. Next base: position 511,929 of record CBDFJA010000002.1, read on the forward strand.
GCCATGTCGGGCGTCGATCTGGGGATCGAGCTCATGGCGATTCGATCGGACGTCCCCATCATCTTGATGACGGGCTTCAGCGAGCTTGTTACCCAGGAGAAAGCCAGGAGTATGGGCTTTCGAGAGCTTATCATGAAGCCGTTCGGCGTTTCCGATCTGGCCAAGACCCTCCGCGACGTGGTGGACCAGGCAAGAGGGGACGGCTAGCCTGCTTTTCTCACCACCTGACGGTCGAAGCACGCCATAGGCCCGCCATTACTGCGTTGCGCTTGCTCGCCGTGCTCAACGGACTGTTCAAGTACGCCCACATTATTCAAGAAATGCGGCGCCAAGCGGCGCGCGCCTTGTACTGACGGGCCTCTCACGCACTTCGTCTCGCCACGTGGTGAGAAAAGCAGGCTAGTTTGGGCCGTATTCTTGCCGTCGACGATGTTCAGGTTTTTGCCATGCTCCAGCGAATCCGGGAGTCCGACGGCATCAATCGTTCGAGCCGGGATCGGTCTCTCCCATTCCTCCATCGCCACAAGCCGTATTCCTCCGCGGAAGCCTGTCTCTACCCCGAGACCTCAACCCGTCTCGGCACAGCCCCACCCTCGATTAGCCAACGCACAACCCCTGGTATAATACGATTCAGCTGGCGTGAGCGAAGCGTACAGGTTAAGGAGTCCGCTGCCCGACGGCCAGGCAAGCACTTTTTCGACCACTCCTTTCCGAATCCCAAGTCCGGGAGGTTGAATCCAACATGAGCGCCAAGGCAAGCCTAAAACCCCAAAACCGTGAAAACCGATCCTGTCGAACTTCAGCAGCCGCCCGGCATGCCGAGTGTCAAGACTTTCGTGCGTATCGTCGACTGGATTACGAACGAGAAGTTCGAGCTGATCAATGCCACCGACCGGATCAACGAGATCGTGCGCAAGAGCGGCGTCCGAAACGGCACGGTTCATCTGCAGTCGCTGCACACCACGGCCTGTTTGTTCATCAACGAGTGGCAAGACGCGTTGCTGCACGACATCCGAACCTTGCTCGAGCAATTCGTGGGGCGCAATACCTCGTGGCGGCACGACGATCCGGCCTACTCCGATTGTGAGCGCAAGAACGCGGTCTCTCACCTGCGGGGGCTGTTTCTGGGCCAGTCGGTCTCGCTTCAAGTGCGCAATACGAAGGTACTGCTTGGGACCTGGCAGAGCATCATTTTGGCCGAACTCGACGGCCCGCGGAGCCGCTCCATCTCGGTCCAAGTAATGGGCGTCTAGCGGGTCCCGAGCGGGACACTCTTGGGGGGGGCGGGCTAGCGCTTGGTTCCATAAGTTCGCGATCGTTTATGGGCGGCAATTCCTGGACCGCTCCCTCACGGTCGCGGCTCGGAAGGCTCTCGGAACAAACCACTTCCGGGCTAGACAGAGAGCCGCGTAGTCCTTCGCGAAAGGCCTTTGTAGATACGCTAACTTTTGTCAGTAAGCGCTAGGCTAAGACTGGCTCAAATAACGCTGATGGGAAAATTCTTTACCTTGCAGGAAGCCGAAGACCTGGTTCCGAAGCTTCGCGAGTGGCTTCAACAGGCTATCGAAGCCAAGCAAGAGGCGGTCGAAGTCGAACGTGAACTGCGCTCGCTCAGCGCCCGCATCAGTGCGCTGGGCGGAGCCGAGATCGACCCCACCGCGGTGGCGAAACGCAAACTCGCGAGAGATCAAGCCGTCGAGCGATTGCAAAGGGCGGCCCGCCATATCGAAGAATCGGGAGCGCTCGTCAAGGACCTGGATACGGGGCTGATTGACTTTCCGGCCCTGTTGGAAAATGAAGAAGTCTATCTGTGTTGGAAGCTGGGAGAACCCCGGATCGAGTACTGGCACCGCATCCAGGACGGTTTCGCCGGCCGCAAGCGGATCGTCGATGAGTTCGGTCAAGCCAGTGGCTCGGGCAAGCCCAATTAGGGGTTCCAGCTATCGGCCCCTTCCCTCGGCCCGCTCAGGAGATCGGCTACTCGACAATGATCTCCATAAGTTGGCCCAGTGCCGGGTAGTACTGGAGCCGCACCTTCGATCCCGCTTTCAGCGCCTCGAGCTTCAGCTTTTTCGTTCCCAAAATCTTGGCTGCTTTCTTCGAGACTTTGATCTGCTCCCGTCCGGCCGGCTGGGGGAACCCGAGTTCGAGACTCGAATCGCCCTTTCGGGGGCGAACCGTGACTGTACGCTTCTCGAGGTCGATTCCCTGAACGGTGCCCTTCACCTTGAGGACTTTGAGAACAGACTCGGGCTTGTTGAGGGGGGATTCGGGACCGCCTTTAAAGTCTATGTCCCGGCGGATCTTGGCGCCCGAGGACGTGGTGGATGTTTTCTGTGCCGGCAGCACGAGCGTGGCCAAAAGCACGAATAGCGAGAGCCGATAAGCGGGTGCCATCTTTCCTTCAATCCGGCGCGCCGAGCCGATACTTGTATTCTGCCGTTCGAACCGGCTGTTGGTCAAGCGGCGGCCGTAGGTAGCGACAGAACCTCGACCGGTTGCCGAATGCCGGTACGGCGAGCAAAGAGGGGCGCTCTCTGGGCGCCCCGCCGGGGTGATCCCCACCGGGCGAGAAGAGCGAGCTAGCTGTGATCTTTCAACAGGTTGTTCATTCGGTCCCGGACCAGGGAAGCTGGAGTTGTCGAATAACCACGACCCTGGAGAGACCGCATGAACATCCATCAGAATGCCCGATTGACGCCCAAAGGCCGAGCCCTTTTGGTTCGATGCATCCTCGCTGGAGAGACGCCTCGGGCCGCCGCGGCGGCCCGAGACGTCTCAGAACGCACCGCCCGCCGTTGGCTGGCCCGCTACCGCGGCGAAGGCGAAGCCGGTCTCTACGATCGCTCTTCGCGTCCCCGGCATAGCCCGCGCCGCACCCCGCAAGCCGTCGTTGACCGCGTCCTCGCCCTGCGCCGACAACGTTGGACGGGCCGCCGCATCGCCCAAACCCTGCGGCTATCCCCGGCCACCGTCAGTCGCCGTCGACGACCATTCCCGCATCGCCTTCTCCCAGATCCTGCCCGATGAGCGCAGCCTTTCCGCTGCCCAGTTCCTTCTCCTCGCCCACGCCTACTATGGCTCGCTTGGCATCCGCATCCGACGCCTGCTCACCGACAATGGCTCCTGGTACCGCTCCCGCCACTTCCGTCGTACTTGCCGCCGCCTCGGCATCCGCCACCGCTTCACCCGCCCCTACACCCCTCGCACCAACGGCAAGGCCGAGCGCTTCATCCAAACCGCCCTCCGCGAATGGGCCTATGCCCGCTCCTACTGCTCCTCCCTCCAACGCGCCAACCATCTGCTCCCCTGGCTCCACGACTACAATTGGCATCGCCCCCACGCCAGCCTCGGCTATAATCCCCCTATCAGCCGACTCCCTCCTCCCCGGAACAACCTGTTGAGGCTCCACAGCTAGCGCGGGCTCAACCGGGCGAGGGCAGACACTGCCACCCCCCCTCCGAGCAGCGGGAATCGCCGCATAGGACGTCGTCGCCGCAGCAGAAGCGTGAACTCGGCTTGCCCTTCAGCTTCCCGTTGCAGTCCAGGTCGCAGGTGCGGCAATCCTCACCCAGGCTCGGCTCACAGACGTTGTTGCCGCAGTCGCTCGGAGGCGGCGGAGGCGGCGGTGGCGACGGATCGCCTCCCCCGCTGTCGCTGGTTTCTACACGGTCGAGGTTCGAATAGTTAGGGCTGCGCCCCGTGTTGTCATTGAAGGCGTAGACCCGACAATCGTATCTGCCCGCGGCAAGGCTGAACACCTGGCTTGTAGCGTTCGCCGGCGCAGTGGGCACGATGTTCTCCCAAGTAACGTTTTTCTTGCCTTTGCCTTTGACAACTTTCTTGCGCTGGACCTGGAAGCCTGTCTGGTTGTTAGATGCGTGTGCCCAGGTAGCTGTGACGTCGAGGCCGTTTGCCGCGGCCTGGAAGTTGCTTGGCGCGTCGATGACGTCGGGATCATAGATCTCGAGGTCGACCGTCGCTGTGTCGCCTAGGCCACCAAGGTCGGTCACGTCCGCCTGGATCGTGTGGATGCCGACGTCGGCGGGGCAGTTGTAGGTCTTTGATGCACTGGCGCCGGTATCAAACTGCGATCCGCCCTCGGTCCACTGGATCGATGCGGTCAGGGCCCCGTTGTCGTCTTCCGCATCGGTCGCCGACCCGGTGAGATTGACGGGCGAGCCGCAGGGAAACGGCGCCCCATTGGCTGGGCTGTCGATCGTGACTGTCGGTGGGAAGTTCGACGCGCCGTTCCAGTTGAGAGCTGCTAGCACGTTGATGCGGCCCCAGCCATAGGTGTTATTCGGAATTGCGCCTCCCGATACGCCTCCGCAGCTTTGCGAAGTCGTCAGCGGGGTGGCCGTCTCCTCCAAGATCTGCTCGGTCAGATCGATATTCCCTACTAACGTCGGATCGGCCGCCCACAACAGAGCAACCGCCCCGGCAACGTGCGGGCAGGCCATCGACGTCCCGCTCCAGCTACCGTAACCGTTCGTCGGCAGGCTCGACCGCACGCCCACACCCGGCGCACTGACGTTGGGCTTGGTCTCTCCATACGCCGACGGGCCGCGGGAAGAGAAACTAGCTATGGTGTCGCTGCTGCTGGTGGCGCCCACGCCAAACGATTCGGGAAGGTCGCCGGGCGAGCCCGCCGTGTTACAAGAGGACCCGCTGTTGCCGATCGAAAACGCGGGGAAGATTCCAGCCGCCCGCCAACTCTGAACCCACGACTGGTACCAGGAGTTTCCACCACCGCCGCCCCAGGAGTTGTTCACAATGTGCGGAGAGACGCAACCGGCGCCAGGATTCAAAAACCATTGGGCGCAGGTGCTCAGTGCGAAGCTGCTGCACGACCCGCTCTCGCAGCCCTTGCAGGCAATCCATTCGGCTTCGGGGGCCACCCCGATCTGGTTGGTACCGCCATCGTCCCCGGTCATCGTTCCTATGGTGTGAGTGCCATGGCCGTGGTTATCGCAAGGTCCGCCGCCGCACACGTTGGAAGGGTTTGCCCAGTTGCAGAGATGGCTGAAACTGCCGCCCCCGTTGTTGCCCCGATACTGATTGACGATGGCGGGATGATTATACTGGACGCCGGTGTCGTTGTTCGCAACTACGATGCCCGAGCCCTTCGTGGCCTCGGTCGGGTGGTTCCACACACCCGGGGCGTTGATCTTGTCGATGCCCCACTCGATGCCTAGAGTGCCCGACTCAGCTTCCGGTTTGGGCTCGGGGACCTTGAAGATCGCTTCGGGCACGATCTCTAGCACCTTCGGCATTCGAGCCAGAGCACGGGCAAGCGCCAGCGTTCCCTCCGAGATGTAGATGCTGTTGTCGATCCAGAAGGGCGTGAAATCCACATTTTGGTCGCGCAGATACCGGCGCACGCCTTTCTGGCTCCCTTCAGCAGTGGATTGCAAGGCCTGGGCGACGAATTGGATGCGTGCGACCCGATTGGAGACACGACGGGCAGCCTTCGTATCGGCCTTCTCGTCGAAACGCACGAACAGCGACGCGGTCGCACCGGCCTCGTCGGAGAGTGTGGCCATCAGTCCCCGGTCGATCTTGTGATCTTTATTTTGCGCGAATAAGGCCGAACTAGCCAGAAACAGAATCAGGATCAACAGGGATGTGGAAACCGGCCTGCGTGGTTGTCGAGCTATGGTGACGTCCATGTCAATCTCCGGGAAGCCTAATGAGTGAACAGCCTATTGCCAAGAAGCGCCCGGGATACAGCTCGCACTGTTGCGGTCGGGAGGGCGCCAGACACACCTCCCACCCGGAAGCACCTGGCGAAAATGTTATCAGTATTAGTATTCCGTGTCGATAGACCAATCGCCCTACGAAAGGTGTTACTTCGGTACCGCTGACAGTGAGAGTTCTTGTAGTGAACCCCGGGGGGCTTGTGCAGGTTGCCAGGGATCAACCTTGCCTCCAAGCAGCCGCCGCGCCAGCGCCCCTGGCATCTGCGCAGCCGTCGTCCGAACATTGGCACGCCAGCCCCTAACCCACTGAACAAAAACAGCTTCAGGGCGTGTCATGGGTAGCGGTTCAAGTCGGCTTGTGTCGCCATCAGGGAGTCGCCCCACTCGGCGCTGCGCCTTGGTTTCCGGGAAGCAGGGCGGCAAGGTCGGTAGGGACTATGGTCCTTTGCGGAATCGCACGCCGCCTCCTGGGAGGGGAACTCTCAAGCCGGCTCGCGCCCCAAGGGCGAGTCTCGGCGGGGAAGTGCGTCCGGAACCTACGCTACCAGCGGCTGAAGACCTCTCGGCCCGCGTAGTGACCCCGGTCGCCGAGCTCCGCTTCGATTTCAAGCAGCCGATTGTATTTGGCTACCCGTTCGCCGCGGCAGGTGGAGCCGGTTTTGATCTGCCCACCGCCCGCCGCGACGGCCAAGTCCGCGATGGTGGTGTCTTCGGTTTCACCGGAGCGGTGCGAAATGATGAAGGTGTAGTTGTTTTCTCGGGCAATGTCGATGCACTCCAGCGTCTCGGTGACGGTGCCGATCTGGTTAAGTTTGATGAGAATCGAGTTGGCCAGCCCGTCGGCAATGCCTCGCTTGAAGATCTCCGTGTTGGTGACGAAAAGATCATCGCCTACCATCTGAATCCGCTGGCCGAGCTTGGCCGTTCCCTGTTTCCAACCGTCCGCGTCAATTTCGGAAAAGCCGTCTTCGAGGGAAACCAACGGGTAGCGTTCGATCCAGGACGACCACATTTGGCTCATCTCGCCGGATGTCTTGCGGCTGCCGCCGCTCTTCTTGAAAACGTACGTCCCGTCTTCATAGAACTCGCTTGCCGCGGCATCCATCGCAATGGCGATGTCGCTGCCCGGCTCGTAACCGGCTTCCGCGATGGCTTCGACCAGCAACTCCATCGGCTCTTCATTGGATTTGAGTCGAGGAGCGAATCCTCCTTCGTCCCCCGTGGCCGTCCCGTAGCCTTTCGAATGAAGGATCGCCTTCAGCGCGTGGAAGGTTTCCGCGGCCGCCCGCAAGGCCTCGCCAAACGTGGGCAGTCCCAAAGGCAGCACCATAAACTCCTGAATATCGACGTTGTTGTCGGCGTGCTCACCGCCGTTGAGGACGTTCAGTATCGGCACGGGCAACGTATACTCTTGCCGCTCGCTCAGCGAACGGTAAAGAGGGACGTTCCGGTCGCTGGCCGCCGCTTGTGCCACGGCGATGGACACGCCGAGCAGCGCGTTGGCTCCAAGCCGGCCCTTGTTCGCCGTTCCGTCGAGTTCAATGAGCCTGTGGTCAAGCCCCGCCTGATCGGAAGCATCCAGACCGCGGACCGCGTCGAGAATCTCGCCTTCCACGTGCGCCACGGCCTTTCGGACACCCTTGCCTTTATAGCGGCCGGCGTCCCCGTCGCGAAGCTCGACGGCCTCGTTGATTCCCGTAGAAGCACCTGAAGGGACACGCGCCACCCCGCGTGCCCCGCTCTTGAGGGTCGCCGCCACTTGGACGGTCGGATTACCGCGTGAATCCAAAATTTCGAGCGCTTCGAGATTGACGATTTCCGACACAGGCGCCTCGGGTTCCCGGAGGGGGTTCGTTTTTCTGCTGCGCGGGAGCGAACGCCGTGTTCCTTGGGCGACGGCCGCGGAAATTCAGCGTATCATGTTGTCCTCGCCTTTCGTAGGCCAGGAAGAGTGCCGATCCCGAGCTATACGCTGCATCGCACGGATCCGCTCGGCTGCATGGTAGACAGGCTGTTCGGGGGGATGATCCCTTCCGGGTTTACCGTCCCAAGCCAGCCGTCCGTCTGATTCGAGGACGAACTGGCCCGAGCACCAGCGCCTGTTGAGTGCCGCGGCTTTTGGGCAAGTTCGCTGAGGAAATGGCTAGGTGAACGCTTGGCGCACCACCCATAAATCAAAAAACGCTTCAGCGCGCGACGGTCTCCCAGGGCTCCTTCCGCTGCTGAGGAATGATGGGACGCCGGCCTTGGGCTTCGATGACGAAGGTCCGCTCGACATGCAGCGAACCGACTCCCGCCATGAAACTATTCACTTCCAGGTTGACGACCATGCCTGCTTCCAAAGGCAGGTCCGAGGGGACGTCGATACACTCGTCCCGCAGGCGCAGCCCGTTGTCGGGCATGATCATCGGGTAATCGCGGACTTCCACCCCCAGCCCGTGTCCATGAGGGTTCGGGGCGTTGATGCCGCGCGCGTCCACTTCGTTCTTCATGATTTCCCGAATCGCAGAAGACTTCACGCCGGGCCGCATGGCCTGTTGGGCGGCTTCGATCGCAGCGTATAGCCCGTCGTAGATCGTTCGCAAGTCCGGGGGCAGCTCGCCCACCACTAAGGTGACCCCGCTATCGGAAATGCAGCGGCGGAAGATGCAGCCGAAATCCATGAACATGAAATCGTCCGCCGCAAGCAGGTAGTCGGGTTCGGTGGCGATGCCGTAGCCCAGCGGACCGTAGGCGAAGTGGTCGAAATCCGCGCCCAGCGCCGCAATGCGGGTTCGGTAGCATTCCACGAGATCCGCTATCCGGCGCCCGGGGGCCGCGAGCTTCGCGCTTTCGATCGCCGCCTCCTCGCTGACGGCCGCCGCGCGCTCCTGGCGTTCGATTTCGTCCTCCGTCTTGACGGCCCGAATCAGACGGATCAAGTTGGTGCAATCCTTCAGCGAAGCTTGCGGCAGCGCTTCGCGGATCGAAGCCAGCGTTTCGACCGGGAGACCCTCCATATCGAGCCCGATTCTGGCGTCCGCGAGACCACGCGATTTCAGAGTCCCAATGAGCGCTTCGGTTGGCGTCGAGTGCGGCGAGGGATTCTTCGTCAAATCAAAGAAACGCGCGTAGGGAGAATCCGCCGGCTCCGACGAGCGCGAGTAGTCCAATCCCGCGTCGCCGTAAACCTGAAGGTCTTTGATCCAAATGTCGGCGGCGTTTAGGGCGACAAAGGGGCTGAGAACCAGAGCCGGTTCGCCGGAAGCGGGAAAGACCGCGTACAACTGGAAACCGTTGCTCGATCCCCCGGGGTTCATCATGTACTCTTTGAACAGAGCATCGACCCACAGGTAATAGTCGGAAAAGTAAGTGATGTTGACGGGCGAGGTCGCCACCAGGGCATCCAGGCCGCACTCCTCCATGAACTGGGTCGCGCGTGGCTTGTTGAAAAGCATTTGATTCCTATTTCAATTGGGACGTGCGGGTTCCGGGTTCAGGACTGGCCCGCTAAATTCCCTAACCCAAATCGTCGACTGGTTTGGCCGCTACCCCTTTTCGTATTGAGAAACGGTTGTGTTTCGCAGTGTGGCAGCACTGGCCTTCCAAAAGAGTCATCCAATTCCGGACATTAGTCGAGCAGTCCCGAAAGCCAATGTAGAGTGTTCATGAACAACCGCGGGTTCTGGACTTCAGGACGTTCAGACAACCCTTGGCGTGTTGCAAAAATCCCGAGTTCGCCAAAGATCGCGAGACGTCCTCGTTCGACTTGCAGGACCCCACCCCCAGACCATCCCCCGATTTGCTCTCGCGGTGTAGTTTCCGAGAACTCCCAAGCGACCTCCGGTAGCAGGGAGACAAACGACGACCCGAACGTGAGCAACGATCGACCTTCGGGCGGCAGCCGAAACGCCGAACCCACAAAGAAGCCAAACGAGTCGATGCGCTCGTCAGGAGTACGGCCGTTGGTTATCAGGTCGGCGGCGACTCCCCCCTCCGCTCGCTCAAACGCCACCCTCCCGGCCTGCGCCACGGCCCGCGCGGTCAATTCGGTCAAGAGAGATCCGTCGACAGCGAAACCGTTGCTGATCTCAATGCCGAACGCAGCGGCCAGCTCCTGAGCGCCCCCGGCCACAGGGAAATGATCCAAAACAAGAAGAAGCGCGCCAGCTTCGGCGACCCACTGGCGAAGTACTCTGACCTCCTCTTCCGTGAACGCCGATGAGATTGGACGGTGCCACGCACGGAACGCCTTTCGAGAGGACAATGGCGCAACGATGAGCGTGATCTGGACGTCGACGAGTGACTCTCGGTCGAAAGGCCATGTTAGCTCTCGAACGCGGTAGCCATCCTCCTTCAGTCGTGGAGCATGCTTTTCGAAAGGCGAGAAAAGATTGTGATGAGCCGTGTCAATGAGAACGGTCGGACCCGTGCCGTGCGGGTAGGCCGGTTCTTGAGACTGAACCGCTCCCGCAATGAAGACGAGAGCTGAGAGCAAGAGAGCCGTGCGCGTTGCTAGCTCGTTCCTCATTGAAAGGGGACAGGTCCTACAGCCGGAGCTTGGTTGCTCAGGACAACTTATCTTCTAGGATCTGTATTGCTTCAAAGACCACCCCCGCCGGCGAGCGGAAAAAGGCTACCCGCCGCGAGCCGAAGCCGCCTTCGACAAAGGTCGGCCCGATCAGCACCTCGGCTCCTATTCCCTTGAGGCGTTCGACTTCGGACTCAATGTTTTCCGTTTCAAAAACGGCGTGTGTTAGGCCAGGCGCAACCTCCCGACCGATTTGCTCCTCAAAAACAACGATGGGGAACAGCAGGATGCGTATTCCGCCCATCATCAAGATCGCATACTCAAACTTCTCGCCGCCAAAAGGCAACCACTCCCTAAGGACGAGCTCGGCGCCAGCGGCGACCATGAAATCGACTTCCTTATCGAGGTCCTCAACCTTTACGCCAAGGTTCCACAGATTGTTGATCATAGAAATTCCCCTGAGTAGATTATGCCGATCGACTTTCGCCGGACACGAGCGGCCGCCGGACGGTGTTTCCGACGTCGCTCAGGAAGCTAACAGCCGCAAGTCTCGGCGAAACGGCCGCCGAGCCATGCGCTACAGGATCTGATTCCACGTGTCTTCCGGGACGCCGCTTGTGACAGTCCCCGGTTTTTCACAGACCCCCGCGCGGCTCGAAAATCCAAACGTTATTGCCGGCGGCCCATCGGACGCTCGAGCATGGACTCTCTCGATCGAGTACCGATGCTTCACTCGTTCTGGCTTTCTCTCGCCTTTTGCCGCTTTGCCTCTTCAAGGGGCGGCGGAATCAGCACCAGCCGGTGACCAACCTTACCACGACCGGGATCGTGCGTTCCTCCGAGGATTTCCGGCACCCCGTCCTGGTTCATGTCGGAGACCTCGATGGCGATCATCAGCGGCGGTGCTTCTTTTTCGACTAGCAACTCGGTGAAATTCTGCTTCCCGTCGTTGACCAGCCACACCAGTTCCTTGGTGACCGAGGCCGGGAAAAGCTCCGTCGTCTGGACGGTCGAAACCGCCAGGTCAAGATCCGAATCGCCGTCAAAGTCGAGGGCGCGGACGGCGTAAGCCCCCCACAGCCGGATCACGTCGTGGAGGGTAAACCGGCCGGCGCCGTCGTTTTCGAGCCACGACAGCCCATGCACATCGGAGGGATCAAGCTCCTTGGGGAACTCCAGATCCAACGTGTCGCCGTTGGTAAACAGAATATCGGTGTCGCCGTCTTGGTCGAGGTCCGCCGGCTCGAGACCCGACATGCCGTAGTGCTCCGCATCGGAGTCGAACAGCACCTCCTTGGCGAAACCGCCGCCGCCGTCGTTGCGAAACAGTAGGATCTCCTCGCTATCCTGCGACAAGCAGACCGCGATATCCAGGTCGCCATCGTTATCCGCGTCGAAAGGGAAGGCGTGGATCGCTCCCGCGCGCGCGTCCAGAACGTGCTCCTCGAACGTTAGTCCTTCCCTTTGTTCGAGCCATACGGTCTTGCCGTGAATGTGACCGAAGATGGAAACCGCGACATCCAGATCGCCGTCTCCATCGAGATCGGCGGCCTCGGCGGAAACGACGCGCCGGACGTCTTTGAGCAGCACAAGCGGTTCGAACTCGAAATCACCTTTGTTTCTGAGCAGGACGACACGTCCCACTTTGGCGTTCGTGGGAGCCAGCAGGCCGATGTCGGCGACGAGCAGATCGAGCCGCGAGTCTCCGTCAAGGTCGACGACTTGGGTACGGACAGGCTGGGTCAACCCATCCTTGAGCGTGACTACGTCGTCGGGGCCGCGTATCCAGCGGACCTCGCCGCGAAGAGGCTCGGTGACGAAAATCTGCGGGCTGCCGTCGCCCAGCAAATCTCCAACCCGGATGCTGCCCGTGACGTGGGGGGCGCCGTCGGGCAAAAGCACTTCGTAGTCGCCGGGCTGAGCGCCCGTCGCCGCGCCGGTCGTGGTCTTCGGCTTAACTGGCTTGGGAGGCGGAGGAGGAGACTTGAGTTGATCGGCCCAATCCCCGGCTTCATCGAAAGGCGTGACGCCGCGGGCGTCTCTCTCATAGATGCCTGCGCCGTGAGTGACCAGCAAGAACGCCATCCGCCGATGTCCCCGAGCGACGGCGAGATGCAGGGGGGTTGCACCGGTCTTGTCTTTTGCGCCAACGTCGCCGCCGTTGGCGATCAAGTATTCAGCGACTTTAGGTTTGCCGAAAAAGGCGGCCCACATCAATGGCGTGCCTCCGTTCGGGTCGCGGGCGTTGACATCAGCTCCCCGGGCAATCAGCAGTTTGGCCAGCGCCTCGTGATCGCCGGGCTGCGTTCCGGGACTCGCTTTGACTTGCGCGGTCAGGGCGTGAAGCGGCGTGCTCCCGCGGTTGTCTCGCGCGTTGAGGTCGGCCCCCTTCGACAGCAGTAGCGCCGCCACGTCGCGGTAGCCGAAGTAGGCCGCCCAACCGAGCGGCGTGCTGCCTTCGGCATCGGTGGGGTCAACGTCAACGCCTTCGGCCAGGAGCAGTTCGGCGACGCCCTGGTAGCCCCCGATGGCGGCAGCATGGAGGGCGCTCGTATCCTTGCTGTCTTTCGCGCGGACGTCGGCGCCCTGGGAGATGAGGAAAGCAGCTACCTCCCGCTGCCCCGAATAAGCGGCAATGATCAGCGGCGTGGCGCCCTTGTCGTCCTTCTCGTCAACCTCGGCGCCCTCGGCGATCAGCCGCTTGACCTGGTCAACGCTTCCACTCTTCGCCGCATAGTGAATTTGGCCCGCCCACCCGAGGGCGGCGAGGCCAAGTGCCGAGAAGATGAGCGACGCGATCCGCAACAAAGAAACACCCTCGATTTTGTGAACTTCAGCCTAGCTTGCAGTAGCGGAGAAAGGCAAGACAAGTGGTGCGACTCGTTACATCTCCTCTCTCAGGCCGTGATACGTCTGCGCCACGCCCATCTGCTCGGCGCCACCGATAGAGGCTGGAGCGGTCGCAAGGTTCTCCGCGGTCGCGTTTTCACATTCCGCTTCTCTGCTAGGCTCTCGAGGAAGGAGCGCACCATGCATCACTTTCGTACGATCCTGTTACTCGTCGGTTTCGCCGGCCTCTGTGCTTGCAGCACCCCCCCCGCACCAGGCCTGGCGGACTACCGGCCCGTCGATCTGACCTACACCTTCGACGAAAAGACCATCTATTGGCCGACTGGAAAGCATTTTGAGCACGAGCGGGTCTCGTGGGGAACGGCCGAGGGCGGCTATTGGTATAGCTCCTACAACCTTGCCGGGAGCGAGCACGGCGGCACGCACCTCGACGCGCCGATTCACTTCGCGGAGGGCAAACGAGGGGTCTCCGACATTCCCCTTTCGCAGCTCATCGTGCCGGCCGTGGTGGTGGACATATCAGCGCAATGCGAGTCGGACGCCGACTACCTGCTCTCGGTCGGGGATCTCGAAGCTCACGAACGCCGGCACGGGGTGATCCAACAAGGAACAGGGGTGCTCATCCATACCGGCTGGGGCCGTTTTTGGCCTGACGTCAAATCCTATCTCGGCGACGATGTGCCCGGCGATACCGCAAACCTTCACTTCCCGGGGGTTTCAGCGGAAGCCGCCGAGGTCCTCGTGCAGCGCGGGATCGCGCTGGTCGGTATCGATACCGCCAGCATCGACCACGTCCGTTCGCGGGACTTCAAGGCCCACCAGGTTTTTGCCGGGGCGGAGGTCGCGTGTCTTGAGAACGTCGCCCGCCTCGACCAGGTGCCTGCGACGGGGGCCTTCCTGTTCGCTCTTCCGATGAAGATCGGCGAGGGGTCGGGCGCGCCCTGCCGCATCGTGGCGCTGGTCGGGCGTTAGTCCCGATACTCGGCACTTAACTGTGACGAACCAACGAATCTTTGCCGCATGACGCCGTTTGTGATCTATGGGCGCGACGCGTCTCGCCCAGCGTCGACACGAGTGTCGACGCGGCAGACGTAGGCGTTCGCGCCACAACATCAGACCCCAAGCCCAACTTTGCGGCTCCCAGCGTAGAGCACCACAGCCCTCGTGGCGCAGGTCCCCAGACCTGCCGTGTCGGTACTCCTACCGACACCCGGCGCGGAACCCCAGGGAGTAATTCGAGCATCCGTGGTCGCTAAGCACGGTATTGGCGTTAGCCCGCATTTCTCACCGGTCGGCGGGACCTAGAGTGGTAGAATTCCCATAATCAGCACTTGCGATCCGCAGGGGGTTTCCCATGGAGGCAGATGGAAAGATGAGTAGACGCTCGATGGTCTCGGGGGCGATGAGCGCGGCCGCCGCGCTCGGCACGGGATCCGCCGCGGGTTCCGGCTCGGGGCGGGTGGTCAAGAAGGGCCGCTTGAAGCAGTCCGTCTGCAAGTGGTGCTACGAGGACATGACGGTGGCCGACCTAGCCGAAAACGCATCCCGGATCGGCTTGGCGGCGGTGGATCTGCTCGAGGCGGACGACTGGCCATTGATGAAGAAGTACGGCATCGTGTGCGCCGTCGGTAGCGGCGTGAATCCCATCGAGGAGGGCACGAACGACCCGGCCAACCACGGCACGATCGAGGCCAACTTCCGTCGCCTGCTGCCGCTGGCCAAGCAGCACGGCGTGCTGAACGTGATTACCTTCTCCGGCAATCGGCGCGGCATGGAAGACGAGCGGGCCTGGGACAACTCCGCCTGGGTGCTCAACAAGCTCAAGGCGCAAGCCGAGGATCTCGGCGTCACGATCATCATGGAGCTGCTCAACAGCAAGGTTGATCACCCCGACTACCAATGCGACAAGACGCCTTGGGGCGTCGAGCTCATGAAGCGAATCGATTCCCCGCGCGTCAAGCTGCTCTACGACATCTACCACATGCAAATCATGGAAGGCGATGTCATTCGCACCATCCGGGACAACATCCAATACATCGCGCACTTCCACACCGGCGGCAACCCCGGACGAAACGAAATCGACGAGACGCAAGAGCTCAACTACAGAGCGATCTCGGAGGCCATCGTGGAACTCGGCTTCGAGGGGTACTTTGCCCACGAGTTCATTCCCGAACGCGATCCGATGACGTCGCTTCGCGAAGCAGCGAAGCTGTGCGATGTGTAGCGCCCGAGGGATCGTGCTCCGCCGTCCCCCAACGGCGACCTCTGATCGCCATGGACCGGCGGGATCGCCGGTCCCTACTGCAAGCAGCGCGTGACGCGTTCCCCGTGCCCGGCGACCGGTCGTCTCGGCGACTCGCTTCAGAGGTGCAAACGATAGAAGCGAAAGAAGAAGCTCTCGACGGGGAGGATCTCGACGCCGCTGAACCCCGCTTCGCGGGCGTAACGCCGCAAGGTATCGGGGCGCATCACGGTACCTGTTTCGGCGGATGGTTGGTCGGCCATGCCGACCGGAAGACAGTGGAGGATGCTGAAGCCGTACATCAACCGGTCGAGCTCGCCGCCTTCCCCCATGAACGACTCGGCGACCTTCTCGTCGACAATCAGGACCACGCCGGTTTCGCTCGCCAAACCGCGCATGGCGCGGAGGGCGCCGACGGGATCAGACATATCGTGGATGCACTCAAACGCCGTGACGAGATCGTAGTTTTCCCGCAGGGCCGGGTCGGCGGCGTCACGCGCTTGGAAGCTGAGCCGGTCCGCGACACCAGCCTCGGCGGCGTTCGCACGCGCCAGATCAATCGAGGGCCCGTCGAGATCAAGGCCATCGACAAGCACTTTGGGATACCCCTTGGCTATCCCGATGCTCGACCAGCCTGCCCCACAGCCAATGTCAGCGACACGGGCCGGCGGATCGGCTTGTAGCCGAGCGCGAAGGTCGGCGATGGCGGGAAGCTGCTCGGTCCCCAGCTCACGCAAGAACGAAGGCCGATTCATGGCGGCTTGGCCTTCTCGAAGGTCCTCGCCGTAGTCGGCGTAGGGCACGCCGCCCCCACCCCGGAAGGCCTCCAGCAACGCGGGCAATGGCCGCACCGCCCCGGCAACCAGGCGAGCCAGTGGGGCAACGTAGTTCAAACTGTCGCGATCGGTGAGCACCTCGGCATGGCCGGCGGGGAGCGTGTAGAGGCGGGCCTTGGCCTCAGCCCCGGCATCGTCGACTTCTAGAATGCCAGCGACGGCTTGCTGTTCGAGCCATTCACGGACATAGCGCTCGTGAGCGCCAGTTCGTGAGGCGAGGTCCGAGGAGGTCAGCGCCCCGTGCCCGGCCAGAGCGTCGTAGAAGCCCAGACGGTCTCCGATATAGACACTGAAAACGTCCATTGCCCCCGTGACGGAGTCAAACAGCCGCTCGAGAAAGGCGTCGCGCTGTTCGGTCGCCGACCGCGAGGCAGCTTGATTCACGCTTGTCATAAGAGGCTCCCAAGAAAAATTACCAAACGAAGCCAATTTACATATAAGCCTTGATATATCAAGCAAGCCCGCGGGCCCGCGCTCGGTCGGCGCGAATTTGTGCGGTTGTTGCCCGCCGGGCCCGCGCCCTGACGGGCACGGCTCTGTTCGGCTTTGATCCGCGCTGTTGGTTGTTTAGCGGCCGAGCTAGTCGTCCCATTTGACCGGGCGGGACACCTCAAAAAGGACGTTTCGGGAGCAACCGGGTTACACGGAGCCGCCGGCGCGAGCCTGCGGTCAAGATGGCGAATAACCGCGCTTGCCGCTTGTTCACGCGCTACCCGGTTTAACTCGACTTGCCTGAACCGCACCCTTGCGGGCGCGGCTCCCCAGCCTTAACGGGGGCTCTGCGCGGTTCTCGCCGCGGGCCAGCGCCTTCGGTTGGCGCGAATTTGTGCGGTTGTTGGCCGCCGTCAAGGCCGCGGAATGACCTCGCTGTGGCGCTAACCGAAGCACCTCGTCTCTCCGCCTTACGTGCACTTGAGGGTAAAGCCCCCGTCGACCACCAGCTCCGCTCCGGTCACGTACTTGGCTTCGTCCGAGGCGAGAAAGAGGGACGCGTAAGCCACGTCCCAGGCATCGCCGCCTTTTCCCATGGGTACTTGGGCGGCCCGGATCCGGAACATCTCCTCAGCATCCCCCTCGGCGTAGTGGTCCGCCAGCAACTTCTCGACCAAGGGAGTGCGCATCAAGCCGGGGCAAACGCTATTGCAGCGAATTCCCCGGGGACCATACCGCGCCGCGACGACACGCGTGAAATGGCTCACGGCCGCCTTCGAGGTGCTATAGGCGATATAAGGGATGCCGAGGTCGCGTAGTCCTGCGATGGAGGAGATGTTAACGATGGCTCCGCCTCCCTGCCGCTCCATCACGGGCAGGACGTACTTGCAGGTGAGGAACATGCTCTTCAGGTTCACGTTGTGGACTCGATCCCAGTCCTGTTCGCTGGTTTCCACTGGTCCGCCCAGCGCCAGCGTGCCTACGTTGTTCTGCAACACGTCGATACGAGCGTAGTTCTCCAAGCAACCGGTCACCATGGCCTGGACCTGATCCGAGCGGGAGACGTCACACTCCCAGGCCTCGGCCCGCCCGCCTTCGCCGAGGATGAGGTCGCGGGTCTCCTCGGCCGCCTCACGGCGGATGTCCGCGCAGAAGACGGCGGCTCCCTCACGGGCGAACAGCACCGCCGTCGCCTTTCCGTTACCCCAGCCCGGTCCTACACAGCCCGCGCCGGATACGAGCGCCACCTTGTTTCTGAGTCGTGCAGCCATTCCTTGGGCCGTCCGGCCCTTTCGTCTTCATATTGGTACATCATTTCGCAAATACGGTTAAGCGAGGCGCCCGAGCTCATGAGCCGCGACGCACCGACAAGCTGATTGATACGTCACTGTATTCGCGAAATACCGCACATCAGTGCTGTCCGGGGAAAGTCGCGCCATCGGACGGTAAGTCTCGACCGCTCAATGTCTTATGGCCTGTTTTGCCCGGGAACGATTTGAAATCCCGAGGCCGCAAATGGTCGCCTGAACGGAGCATCCGGACGCGGCACAATGAGGGATGAACCTTGGCCGTACGGTTTTCTCCCAACTGATCGAGCACCTACCGAGCAAAGAGTTTCAGAAATGTGTATCGCGCTACCGCGGCGATTCCTATCTGAAAAGTTTCTCCTGCTGGGATCAGTTTCTTTCGATGGCATTCGCCCAGCTGACCTATCGGGCAAGCCTCCGCGACATCGAGACGTGCCTGCGTTCGATGCACGGCAAACTCTACCACATGGGATTCCGCGGCAGGGTAGCGCGCCGACACTGGCCGATGCGAACGAGTCGCGCGACTGGCGGATCTACGCGGACTTCGCGCAGGTCTTGATTGGCATGGCACGGCCGTTATATGCCCACGACCCGATCGGTGTGGACTTGGACCAGACTCTGTACGCTCTCGACTCGACAACAATCGACCTCTGCCTGTCGCTGTTTCCGTGGGCGGGATTCCGCAAGCAAAAGGCCGCCGTGAAGATGCACACGCTGCTGGATCTGCACGGCAATATTCCCACGTTCATCCGCATTACTGGAGGCAAAGTGCACGACATCAACATCCTCGACGAGATCGGCCCGGAGGCCGGCGCGTTCTACGTCATGGATCGGGCCTACGTCGATTTCGAACGCCTCTTCGTGTTCACTCTCTGCTCGTCGTTCTTCGTCGTGCGAACCAAGAAGAACATCTTGCTCCAACGGCGCTACTCGCATCCCGTCGACAAATCCACGGGCTTGCGCTCGGATCAGACCGTCATACTGGCTGCCATCGAATCGGCCCAAGCCTATCCCGACCCGTTGCGGAGGGTCAGTTACTTCGACGCCCGGACGAACAAGCGGCTGAAGTTTCTGACCAACAACTTCGCGCTCCCGGCGCTGACCATCGCCCACATCTACAAGTCGCGTTGGCAGATTGAGTTGTTCTTCAAGTGGATCAAGCAACATCTGCGAATCAACTCGTTTTACGGCACCAGCGAGAACGCCGTCAAGACGCAGACCTGGATCGCTGTCTCGATTTACGTGCTCATCGCCATCGTCCGGAAACGGCTCGGGCTGGAAGCGAGTCTTTACCAGATTCTACAGATTCTCAGCGTTACGCAATTCGAAAAAATGCCCCTTTTACAGGCACTCCAGCCATCCGACTCCCCAAACGAATCCCCCTATGACCCCAACCAATTGATTCTATTCGACTTTTAACCGGACAGCAGTGGAATGAAACTAACGGTTTACGACCTCCTGGGGCGGCAGTCGCGATCAGAAAAGCCGACAGCCAGTAGTACACAACATACCATCGATCCTTCGCAACCCTGTAGGCGCGGACATTCTGAGGGTGGATACGGAACAGGGGACCCATCCGAGCGGTCATGCTGGTACGCTAGGGGTTTTTTCCCACACCATCACCTGGAAGATGAAGGTGGATGCGCGGTGCACCTGCCGGAAATCATGCTGTTTCAGGATGCCACCTACCAGCGTGTTTGAATGAATGTAAATGCGAAAGTTGCGGTAGCGCAGCTTGATGAACAAATTGGCTACCGCACGGATCACCCGGGCTAGCTGTGATCTTTCAACAGGTTGTTCATTCGGTCCCGGACCAGGGAAGCTGGAGTTGTCGAATAACCACGACCCTGGAGAGACCGCATGAACATCCATCAGAATGCCCGATTGACGCCCAAAGGCCGAGCCCTTTTGGTTCGATGCATCCTCGCTGGAGAGACGCCTCGGGCCGCCGCGGCGGCCCGAGACGTCTCAGAACGCACCGCCCGCCGTTGGCTGGCCCGCTACCGCGGCGAAGGCGAAGCCGGTCTCTACGATCGCTCTTCGCGCCCCCGGCATAGCCCGCGCCGCACCCCGCAAGCCGTCGTTGACCGCGTCCTCGCCCTGCGCCGACAACGTTGGACGGGCCGCCGCATCGCCCAAACCCTGCGGCTATCCCCGGCCACCGTCAGCCGCCTCCTCGGTCGCGCCGGACTCAACCGTCTCCGCGATCTCGAACCCGCTCCCCCCGTTCGCCGCTACGAACATCACCGTCCCGGCGATCTACTGCATCTCGACATCAAAAAGCTCGGCCGCTTCCAGCACGCCGGTCACCGCGTTACCGGCGATAAGACCCGACGCTCCCGCGCCGCCGGCTGGGAGTTCGTCCACGTCGCCGTCGACGACCATTCCCGCATCGCCTTCTCCCAGATCCTGCCCGATGAGCGCAGCCTTTCCGCTGCCCAGTTCCTTCTCCTCGCCCACGCCTACTATGGCTCGCTTGGCATCCGCATCCGACGCCTGCTCACCGACAATGGCTCCTGGTACCGCTCCCGCCACTTCCGTCGTACTTGCCGCCGCCTCGGCATCCGCCACCGCTTCACCCGCCCCTACACCCCTCGCACCAACGGCAAGGCCGAGCGCTTCATCCAAACCGCCCTCCGCGAATGGGCCTATGCCCGCTCCTACTGCTCCTCCCTCCAACGCGCCAACCATCTGCTCCCCTGGCTCCACGACTACAATTGGCATCGCCCCCACGCCAGCCTCGGCTATAATCCCCCTATCAGCCGACTCCCTCCTCCCC
The DNA here is from genome assembly GCA_965248365.1 of Bryobacterales bacterium. Lineage (GTDB taxonomy): Bacteria > Acidobacteriota > Terriglobia > Bryobacterales > UBA6623. Next base: position 532,587 of record CBDFJA010000002.1, read on the forward strand.
GGAACAACCTGTTGAGGCTCCACAGCTAGCCAGGTATCGTGCGGATACACAAGCGCCACCAGGTGGTTGCTATTCTGGGCAGCCTGGTTGATCAATTCCTTGGCATCAGGGCAGCAGCAGATCACCTTGTCCATGCTCACGATATCGTGAGCTGCAAGTTGCGGGGCGATATCCACAAAATCAACTTGCTGGTAGGTGATCCGTTCCTTTATGCCCTGCTGCGCTGCTTCCTCTTTCGCTACCACCTGATAGGCAGGTGATGCCTCCACGTTGGTTGCCTGGGCAACACCGCGGTTTAGCATGGCGATTTGAATGCCGCCTACGCCACCTCCGACATCCAGCAAGCTGGTATCACCGTTCTTGTGCGATGAGATGGCCTCGATGAGCAGTTTGGTGGCCTTGTCCGCCCCTTTCTTCCGGTAGCGCTTCAACATCTTGCGCGCTTCCTTCTGGCCGAACACTTGCTCTATGCCGCAACACTGGCCGCAGGTCATGGGGTAAAGGTAGAAACTAGACTGTTGAGCTTGCTAATCCCGAAGGTTCCAAGGACTTACAAACCTCCTCGGCGGCGTCTCGACCCGGACGGCCGCGGCCATTTCAGAATTTGTATTGAGCCGGTAGGGGGCCTTCTTCGAGCATTTGGCGATCCCAGATGGCGCCGTCTCGCGTGTAGTAGGCCAATTCGAAATCCTGTGTCAACTCCAGCGCGTCCACCGGGCAGGCGTCCTCGCAGAGGCCGCAAAACATGCAACGCGAAAGATCGTAGGTAAAGTAGGTCAGGTCCTTGCGGCGGGTCTCGGGGTTTCGTTCGGCCCCCACGACGATCAATTGCTCCGGGCACGCCAGCGCGCACAGGTTGCAGGCGATGCATAGGGTTTCGTTGCTGTCCGGATGGACGTTCAGCCGCGGGGCGCCGCGATAGCGCTCCGCAACGGCAGGCCGCTCCTTCGGGTACTGCTCCGTGTAGACCAGTGAAGGCTTCTGGTTGCGGAAGGTGACCCAAAGGCCCTTCAACAGATCCACGAGCAGGATAGTGCGCAGGAATTTCATCATCCGGCTTCTCTACTCACGAGCGTAACAGCAAGGCAACCGCGTTGACAATCAGGGCTCCAATGCTGATCGGGATCAAGTAGACCCAACCGACTCTCATCAGTTGATCGTAGCGGTATCGCGGGAAGGTTCCGCGGTACCAGATAAACGTATAGATAAGGAGGGCCACCTTCAGCAAGAACCAAAACAGGCCAATGATAAGCACGTTGACCGCCGGGACGGCGAACAGGGCGACGAACAGGAACATCCCTCCCGCCAGCGCAAGCATCACGAGGCGCTGTTCGATCAGCAGCAAACGCTTGACGCCCGCCAGACAGCCAATACCGATCGCCGCGAAGAAAAGAACCGGGAAGCCGACGTTCAACGGCGTCTCCAGGAAAGCGACGTTCGGGAACGGGCGCAGCCAGCCGCCGAAAAACACCGTCACCCCGACCGCGCAGATCACGAAGATGCTGGCGTACTCGGCCAAAAAGAACAGAGCGAAGCGGAAGCCGCTGTATTCGGTGTGGAAACCGGCGACGATTTCCGACTCCGCTTCCGGCAGATCGAAAGGAGCGCGGTTGGTTTCGGCCACCCCGGCGATCAGGAACAAAACCGTGGGAACGAGCATTAACCCCCAGTTCGAAAAGGCGATCCATTCCCCCTGTTCCAACTGCTTGTGGACGATCCCCTGCATGCTGAGCGTGCCCGCTACCAGCAGGCCCGTGATCACGGCGAATCCCAGCGGCACCTCATAGCTGACCATCTGCGCCGCCGAGCGCAAGGACCCCAACAACGCATACTTGCTGTTGGACGACCACCCGCCCAGGATCAGCCCCAGAATGCCGACCGTGGACATCGCCAGCACGAACAGGATGCCGATGTTGACGTCGGCCACGTAAAACTTGTCGCTCAGCGGGAGGACCGCGAACGCCGTCAGGGCCGTAAAAGTCGACAGGACCGGAGCGAACCAGAAGATCCACTTGTCCGACTGCGCCGGAATGATGTCTTCCTTGAGCAGCAGCTTCACCGCGTCGGCGATCGGTTGCAGAAATCCGTAGGGACCCACCCGCATCGGCCCCAGGCGGACTTGCAGATCCGCCAGCACTTTGCGTTCCAGCAAGACGATATAGCCGGCCACGAGCGGGAACAAAGCCACGATCAAGGCCGTGACGACAAACGGCCACAGATAGGGGGTCGCCGCCTGCGCGTAGGGATGGTTGAGCAGTTCCTCCATGCGAACGCTTTACCCTGGACTCTAGCGATCCACCTCTCCTAAGACAATATCGAGCGTTCCAATGATCGCGACGACATCAGCCACCAGCGACCCGCGGCACATTTTGTCGAGCGCCTGTAGATTCACAAACGACGGCGGACGCACCCGAATCCGGTAGGGCTGCGTCGAGCCGTCACTCACGACGAAGTAGCCCAGCTCGCCCTTGGGCGCCTCGATCGAGGTATAGGCCTCGCCGATGGGCGGCTTCAATACCTTGCCAACCTTCCCCTTGATCGGACCCGCGGGCAAGTTCTCGACGCCTTGCCGGATGATGCGCACCGACTGCCGCATTTCTTGGATGCGCACCACGTACCGGTCATAGGTGTCGCCGTTCTCGGCGGTCGGTACCTCGAAGTCGTACTTTTCGTAGCCCGAGTAGGGCAGCGCCTTGCGGATATCCCACTTGACCCCGGCGGCGCGCAGCACCGGGCCGGTGACGCCCCAGTCCTTGCAGTCCTCGGCATTGAGGATTCCGACACCCTTCGTGCGGCCGAGCCAGATGCGATTGGTCGTCAGCAGTTCCTCGTATTCGTCGACCTTGCCTTCCAGCCAATCACAGAACGTCAGGCAATCTTTTTCAAAACCGTCGTAGGTCTCATACAGCAGCCCGCCGATCCGAAATGCGTGGGTCGTCAACCGCGCACCGCAGTATTTCTCGAAGATCTTGAGCACTTCTTCGCGTTCGCGGAAGCAGTAGAAAACCGGCGTGATCGCGCCGATGTCGAGGGCGTGCGTGCCCAGCCACAGCAGGTGGCTGGCGATGCGATTCAACTCCGACAAGATCACCCTGACGGCCTGCGCGCGCTCGGGAATCTCGACCCCCAGCAGGGTCTCGACCGCCAGGCAATAGCCCAACCCGTTCGAGACCGCAGCGACGTAGTCCATACGGTCCACGTAGGGCGCGAACTGAACGTAGGTGCGGTTTTCGGCGATCTTTTCCACGCCGCGGTGAAGGTAGCCGATCACGCACTCGGTGCCGAGCACCTTTTCCCCGTCAAGCTTGAGAATGACCCGCAGCACGCCGTGAGTCGAGGGGTGCTGCGGTCCCATGTTGAGGACCAGTTCGTTGGTGTCGAGGAAGGTCGCCTGTTCCATTACTGCGCGCTCTCGATGCGCAGATTTTCGCGCACCCAGGCCTCATCTTGCCCGATGATGGAGTGATCTTTGCGCAACGGGTAGCCCTGCCATTCGTCGGGGAGCAGAATGCGGGTCATGTTCGGATGCCCGTCGAAAGTGATCCCAAACATGTCGAATACCTCGCGCTCGAGCCAATTGGCCGTCTCGTGCACGGCGGTAGCCGTCGTCGGGCTATCACCCTCCCCTGCCCAGGCCTTGATGCGGATTCTTTCGTTGTGCGCGAACGAATAGAGAATCCAGATGAGATCAAATCGGTTTTCTCTTTTCGGGTAGTCCACGGCCGTAAGGTCCACCAGATAGTCGAAATCCTGCTCGAGTTTCAGAAACTCGATGATGGGAACCACGGCCTGCAGTTCGGCGACGAGAAAACTCTGCTCGCGATAGGTGGAAAACTCCTTGACCTGGTCGCCGAAACGTTCCTTGAGGCTGTCGACCAGCGGGCCTTCCCAGGGGACCGCCTCCATGACCGTGGGAACCTTCTTCTTAGCAGGAGGCTTGGCGGCGGGCTTGGGAGGTGTCTCGCCAGCGGGCTTGGCTGGCGGCTTGGCGGCAGGCGTCTCACCGGCGGGATCGGAGGGTTTGTCAGCGCCCGGCTTGCTCTCTTCCGCCATACTCTTATTCTGCCACTCGGGCGGAGACGGGATCAAAACTCGCCCTACCGCTGCCGCGAGGTGAATCTATCTGGTATCACAGTCCGAAAAGAAGTGTCAACAAGAGGCCCAGCCCGTCTTTCAGCGGATCGTCTTTTCAGTTCAGTAGCGACCGGCACTCCTGCCGGTCTGCTCATCGCAGTCAAGACCGGCAAGCCTGCTGGTCGACATAGCTGAAGCAGGATGCTGAATTCGTTATCCCGCTTTCTTCTGCCGCTACTCCATGTCTTTGCGGTCTTTGCGGATTTGACGGTTGAACTGCTCAAGGGCCGGCTGCACACGTTGCCTGATCCCGGGATCCTCTTCCGTCTCAAATCGCCGCTTGATGGCGAGTGGATAAGAGCACTCGGCGAATTCCGGGGGCCGACGATATTGAAAGCGGCAGCGGAGCGAGAGGACGCGGTGGTGACTCGCCGTCAGCTCGCGAGAAATGCGAGTTAGCTCGTGAGGGCGGTCGCGGGCCGCAAACCGGGATCTGGTACTGCGAGCACGCGGCGGGCCTCCTGTTGCAGCTTGCCCAGGGCGGATACCAGATCCACCGTGTCGGCGTGCACGAAGACGAACGCGCCCAGCAAGCAGCGAAGTTGCAGCACCGTGTAGAGGCCGTAGAAGATGACAAATTGCCGGAACACAACAGATCCCAGGAAAGGATCTTTGCTGCTTGGCACCAGATGACGGCAAAACGTCCAGAGTTGATGGAAGTCGCCGCGAAGCTGACGGAGATAGAGAGAGAGCACCCGCCGACGGTAAAGCCGAAGGCGACGTTCCATACCCCGTGTCCGACCTTGCCGGCTCCGTAGGAACTCCAGATCCTGCTCCGCGAAGAGGCGGGCCATTGGCCCATAGGTTTTCTCCGCTGGCGCTTCGTCAGTCCAGACGGGCGTAGGGGCGCCGTCACCGGCCGTGCGACCCAGCCGCCAAACGATCAGTCCCAAAGCCACTACCGCGAAAACTATCAATCCCGAAATGAGCCAAAAGGTCGTCATGATTTAAGCACCCTTACTAGTGTTTCGTTTAAACTGCGCAGTCTCGCTGTCAGCATCTCCTCCTGCCGTTCATCGAACCGCCAACGGATTCTCGCCACAGCCGGTACCGTCTCGCCCGCCCTTGAAAAGGCCAAAAGGCCGGCCAACAAACAGGGAATATAGAAAAAGAACGTAACAGTGTTCCGAAGGTCTCGGAATGCCAGCCCGAGTTGGGCATGAAACGCACCTATTGAATCTCGCATAATATCGAGTTAGTCAAGGCCAAGAGAAGACTGCTTCCAGAAGGCCGTAATCAAGCGCGGTTTGCGGCGCATGCGACGCAGGGATTTGCGGGCACGCTCGTCCAGCTCCCAGTAGTCCTTCGGACAGACGTTCGGCAACTCGTGCTGCTTCCAGTAAGCCCAAATGTATTCCACCGGGTTCAGCTCCGGTGCATAGGGCGGCAAGCACTCCGTGGCGATGTGGCCTTCGGAGAGCTCGATGAACTCCCGCACCAGGCGGCTGCGGTGCGCCGGCAGGCGGTCCCAGACGATCAGCAGCGGGCCGTCGATGTGGCGGACCAAAGCCTTCAGGAAGTCGATGACCTCCAGCTCGCCGATGGCGCCGGGATAGAGCCGGAAGTAGAAGTTGCGCAAGGTCAGCCCGGCGGAAACGGAAGTTTCTGCCAGTTGAAGTTGAACTCCAGCACGGGTGTCTCGCCGCGGGGCGCCCAGGTGCGGCAACGATGGGGCTTCTGACTCAGTCCGCTTTCGTCGATGAAGACGATCGTGCGGCCTTGTTTTTGGGCTTTTTTTAGTGGCCGGCCAAGTCTTGCGCCGCCAGTTGCGGATGGCTTCTTCGTTGCGCTCGCGGGCCTTGCCGACAGGCCGTTGCGGGCTCCAGTGGAGCGCCCGCAGGATCTTCCAAACATGACCTTCGTGATAGCGCACGCCGAACTCGTCGGCGATCAGACGAGCGACTCGCGGACAAGTCCACAGCGGCGTCGAGAAGCCCTGCGCTTCGGGGCCCCGCAGCAGCATTGCCTCCAGACGTTCCCGTTGCGTGGCGTCTAACAGCGGCTTGCGGCCGGCGCGCCCGGCCCGGCGGAGTCCGGCGGCACCGTACGCGCCATGCTCGCTAACCCAACGGCTCACGCTTTGCGGCGCCGCCTTCACGCGCCGTGCTGCCTCGGACTGACTCAAACCTTCGTCAACGACCAGCCGCACGGCCTCCAGCCGTCGCTTTTCCAGAGCATCAAAATCGCGCCTTACGCCTCTTGGGTTCCCCATGTCTATTAAGACGAGCAGAACCCCCAAAAGATTACTCTATATTATACGGGAGTCAATAGCAGCACCTGGCCCGCGAAATACACGCCGAAGACACCGAAGACCAGCCGGACGTTCTTCGGTACGCTCAAATGAAAATGCGCGAGGAATGCAGCTAGTGCTAGGCAGAAGACCGTGAGGCCCAAATAAATGCTCCGCTCGGCGCGGATCCAAGTCGCGACCAATCGCGACACGGGAAGGTCGCCCGACGAGTCTAGAACGACAATCCCCAACACGAGCACGCCGACGCTCGCTGCAATACCATAAGTCGCTAGCTGGCTCAGTCTTTGGAGGCCCGCGTAGTTCTCCACGGTCCGATGATAGGCTTCGATCAACACACAGAGGTACAGCGCCCACGTGATCGGCTGACTGATCACGTAGAACCAACTGTAGAGCAGCGGGGAGATATCCCCCCCGCCCAGCCAGAGTCGGAACTGTGAATCCGAGAAGAGGGAGTAGCCGATCAATGAGGAGACGGTGGCGAACGCGAAGAATGTGACCAATGAGGGATAGCGTCGAGCCAAGCCCAGACGCCAAAGGCGCACCACCCAAACTGCCTGGAGAACCCAGACCAGCCACCAACTGTATTCGAGAACCTGCGCCGAACCCAACGTGCTTTCCCCGACCATCCAGCAAGAGGTCTAGGCCATCTTAGCACAGCCGGCTAAAATGGTCCCCTTGATTGTTGTGTTCCGCGCAGTTTATTTCGGTCTTTTAGCCTAATTCCGCTAGATTGTCCCAGCGAGCATTAGCACTCGCAAGGGTCCCCTGGGAAACACTTGGGAAAGGGACAGGATGGGCAGTCCGCGGACGTCGTAGGCTGTGTCGCCACGGCGAACAGAGCCAGCTTGCTGACCAGTGCGGTCATTACCACCAGATACTTAATCATGCATTTCTCCTAATAGTCGAGTGTCTGCTGCTTTGTTTTGAAGGCTTTAGCCCTTTTGTGGTCTTGATTTACAGGATTCAAACTTACCCCAGACAGGTAGTGGGATCTTCAATGCTCGAGATTTTTTCCGACCACGGAACGCTAGGGCTCCTGGCCGACTCCGACACGCGTTCGCATCTCACTGCTCAGATCTCGCTGACGATGGGCAACCGGGGGGCGGCGTTCTGAAAGAGGTGGACGGTCGGTGGAAGCAAGAAGTTTTATGGTTTCTTTATCACTCCAGACCTGCTTTGCTCGGAAGCGCGGGGCCGACGGCTCCAGGCGAATGGCGCACAGAGCATTCGTCCGTGGGAACAAGCCTGCCTGGCGACCGTGGTCCACCTAAAAGAGCAATGATTCGCCCATTCCTTCCAACGACTTGGGAGCCGACGGCCGGGTATGTGTGTGTTAGGGTGGGTAACGATTCCTGCCCCGAGCAGCCGGGGGTGAAAGTGGCGGGGGGATGGGGACTGCCGCCAATTCTCTCCCTCTCATGCATCTAGAAACAATGCACTTAGCCTCAAGCGAATTGGCTGGCTGTACCCGATTTTTCCAAAAATACGCGGCCCGCCGCCGGGCAGGGTGATTGAGTCCCCTACGGAAATCGCGACACCACTCTGGCGATGACGTAACCGCCGATCGCGACCAACCGGGGCGGACGGCCCACCCGAAAGGCCTGTGTTGAAACCGAAGCCGTGATCCTCGCATGACCTGACTCCACCGGCCCGGTACGACTTCGGGCCTTGGCGCGTGGGCGCCGGCTATCGATTAAAGGAAGGTCGCGCCGATCGGCTTCGGCCGGTGGCCCGGTGCGGCATCCGTGAGCGCCCATGGGCCGAACGGGCCATGCAAGGAGCGGGAAACGCTCGGTCTTTGAACCGAGCCGCCATGGCGCGGCCAAGCCCGTGCCCACCTCAGGTGGCAACGCGGGTGGGTTTTCGACCGAGCGGTTTTGGGCCGCGGAGGCGGCCCGGAGCTGAGATGATTTGGGGCGGTTCGTTCCGAAATCGCAAAAAAAACAGCGATAAGCGACGGTAGGGAGCTGGAATCTCAGCCGCACCGCCATGAAATACGGCGTGAAAAGCAAAGTTATTGGCAGCATGTGAAGCTCTTGTTGGATGGTCAATACCACCTGGGAGGCCACCAGTTTAAGTAATTACGCACGCCGTCCTTGCCCGCCGAACTTCGCCGATCCCGTTGCCCGATAGGCCCTATCTGTCGGCCTGCCAGACACGGGCGGCGGGCCTGAAGGCCGGGACGGCGCCACAAGCCTTGCAGGTTGTCGGCGCGACATGGGCTAACTATGGCGTTCGATTTAGGCTCAACGGCTGGCCAAAAGACGTTGTGGAAAGTAGTCTTCCGCACCGTTCCCGGTTCAAGAAACTCGAGAAGGCATCCTTGTGGGAACGAAATGGGGATCGAGTTTTTCAGTTCCCTACGGCAATCTCGAACTGCTCTGGCCAACGGGTCTGTGACAAAGGGTGAGGCGCCTGACCCACGCTTGTCACCAAGGGCCGGCCCGCGTCAAAATGTAGGAGCGTAGGTCCGGCTCGGATCTGATGATGGCGAAGGTTTGTTTCTTGAAGCGCGGCGGGCTAGAATCAGGTAGGATGCCGCCGCAAGAGGGTTCCGAGACGCCGGCGCCGGAGGAGGAAGCCACCAGGCGCGATCGCGCGATGAAGGATGTGTGGCAGCGGACACTCTCTCAGATCCCGACGACATTTGGGAAGGTTGCCCATCTGGCGTCATTGCGGAATGAGAACTCGGGCCAATACGAGCATTTCGGCCTGGCCCAGCTTTATTCCGACGAGGAGGCCGATCGGGTGCTCGGCCTAAGTCACCACCAGGTGTTCCGCGAGTGGCTCAACTTCCCTCTGGAAAAACAACGGCAGGATCTGGAGAACTATTTGGAGTCGCTCGGGGGGAAACGGAGGAAAGTCCTCGAAACCTGGCTGACCCTGACTCCTTACAAGAATCTGCTGCCTGTCGGCGCCGTCGAAGCCGAGCGCCTACTCTATATTTCGGACCAGTGCTGTCCGGAGAAAGTCGCGCCATCGGACGGTAAGTCTCGACCGCTCAATGTCTTATGGCCTGTTTTGCCCGGGAACGATTTGAAATCCAGAGGCCGCAAATGGTCGCCTGAACGGAGCATCCGGACGCGGCACAATGAGGGATGAACCTTGGCCGTACGGTTTTCTCCCAACTGATCGAGCACCTACCGAGCAAAGAGTTTCAGAAATGTGTATCGCGCTACCGCGGCGATTCCTATCTGAAAAGTTTCTCCTGCTGGGATCAGTTTCTTGCGATGGCATTCGCCCAGCTGACCTATCGGGCAAGCCTCCGCGACATCGAGACGTGCCTGCGTTCGATGCACGGCAAACTCTACCACATGGGATTCCGCGGCAGGGTAGCGCGCTCGACACTGGCCGATGCGAACGAGTCGCGCGACTGGCGGATCTACGCGGACTTCGCGCAGGTCTTGATTGGCATGGCACGGCCGTTATATGCCCACGACCCGATCGGTGTGGACTTGGACCAGACTCTGTACGCTCTCGACTCGACAACAATCGACCTCTGCCTGTCGCTGTTTCCGTGGGCGAGATTCCGCAAGCAAAAGGCCGCCGTGAAGATGCACACGCTGCTGGATCTGCACGGCAATATTCCCACGTTCATCCGCATTACTGGAGGCAAAGTGCACGACATCAACATCCTCGACGAGATCGGCCCGGAGGCCGGCGCGTTCTACGTCATGGATCGGGCCTACGTCGATTTCGAACGCCTCTTCGTGTTCACTCTCTGCTCGTCGTTCTTCGTCGTGCGAACCAAGAAGAACATCTTGCTCCAACGGCGCTACTCGCATCCCGTCGACAAATCCACGGGCTTGCGCTCGGATCAGACCGTCATACTGGCTGCCATCGAATCGGCCCAAGCCTATCCCGACCCGTTGCGGAGGGTCAGTTACTTCGACGCCCGGACGAACAAGCGGCTGAAGTTTCTGACCAACAACTTCGCGCTCCCGGCGCTGACCATCGCCCACATCTACAAGTCGCGTTGGCAGATTGAGTTGTTCTTCAAGTGGATCAAGCAACATCTGCGAATCAACTCGTTTTACGGCACCAGCGAGAACGCCGTCAAGACGCAGATCTGGATCGCTGTCTCGATTTACGTGCTCATCGCCATCGTCCGGAAACGGCTCGGGCTGGAAGCGAGTCTTTACCAGATTCTACAGATTCTCAGCGTTACGCAATTCGAAAAAATGCCCCTTTTACAGGCACTCCAGCCATCCGACTCCCCAAACGAATCCCCCTATGACCCCAACCAATTGATTCTATTCGACTTTTAACCGGACAGCAGTGATGCAAGGTATATGTGCCTGTCGTTCTTTTGCCTTGTCCAGATGATGTAGAGCCGATCGGGATGGAGTTCGGAGCGATCGACCGCAAGGGTGGGGAACAAAGCTGCGACCGATTCAGCGACGAGGTAGGGACCCACCTCTGGTGCCGCAGCAGGAAGTCCCCAAAGCCAAAGCCGAGGATGAACGAGAAACGTTTCTACTCCCTGCGCTTTCACCTCGAAATAGGGCGTCCATAACGTATCATCACTGGTCAGAACCGGTGGATGCCCGACGCTCAAGTTGATGCTGTTCGGACCATGACGGGACACAACCTCGAAAGATTCTCCTTGGTCGGTGGAGCGCACCCTGACAACTCCTTGCCGACCATTTCCGCCCAGGTCCGTCCAATTTTGGAGGGCGACAACATGCACGTTACCTGAGCTGTCGACCGCAAGGGATGTCTTGTCGTAGCTCCAGCCGATATCAAATGGTACGAGAGCGGGCGGTGTCCAGGACAAGCCTCGGTCGCTCGATCGGTAAACGTGAATGCCCATTCTGGTCTTGCCATCTCGCGGGTCTAAAACGCGAGCCAGGGTGACGAGATAGATGTTTCCGTCGCCAGCCCCAAGCCAAGGGTCAACAACAAAGCTCAACTCACCTAAAGCGTCTGGAGTAACGGGCTGCCAGGTGCTGCCTGCATCCGTCGAGCGATAGACCTCGATCCGAATTTCATCTCGATCGACGCTCCGACGCATGACGGCGGATAGCAGGACGCCGGAACTCGCGATCGAATGTGGCTCGGCAAAATATGTTCCTTCCGGGGCTTCTGACAACGTATGGTGCTGCACCTTTTGACGCGCTGGAGCTTGCCCCAGCGCCATAGCAGTTATGAATAAATGAGCACCTAGAGCGAAGCTGAACAGACGTCTCATGAGGTACGTGTAACCGCTGTCCATGAATTGAACAGGAATGCTCTAATCTCCGTCAACCACGGCTTTGAACGCAGTGAGTCACAGTCTACATTAGCCTCACTAAAGTCGCAATCTTTAGGCGAAAGGCGACAGCCGAAGCTCCCTTCTGCTTTTGTCTGCTCACACAACATTGCCGTCCTCCCATCACGCACGCCAGCGTTCGATCTCACCGAATCAAGCCCCTCGCGGCTGTCCCAACGTGCACAAGGGGTTGCACGAGCAGTTGACGGAAGAAAACCTCCATCAACTGCAACTGGAAATTCGATTGGACGCCTTGCTGGAAGCCCGTAGCCCAGATCTAGGCGGGCGATAATCACACTCCCCCTTCGCTCTACCGTGTCCTCCGCCGCCAGATCCGCGGCCGTTGGCTATTTCGATGGCGGGGGACGTTCATCTCGCGACGAAAACACTTGACACACCCGCTATCTTCAAAATGGGAGGAATCCGGCGACTGGCATCGCGCTCGACGAACGACAAAAAATACGAAACGAACCCAATTTCCAGCAACCCACTTGTAATCAATGGTTTGTGAGGTTCTTTCTCGGCGGTCGAGACGGAAAGCCGGTCGCGCGACGACTCCCATGACCGCTAGCCCGCTTTCTCACCACGTGGCGGGGCGAAGTGCGTGAGAAGCCCGTCAGTACGAGGCGCGCGCCGTTCGGCGCCGCATTTCTTGAATAATGCGGGCGTACTTGAACAGTACGTTGAGCACGGTGAGCAAGCGCAACGCAGTAATGGCGGGCCTATTGCGTGCTTCGACCGTCAGGTGGTGAGAAATGCGGGCTAGCGGCGGAACGCTTTCTCCATTTCCAGCTGAGGCGGGACACCCTTTGCCTTTGCGACGCGGAAAGTTGACGGCTACAAGGATTCACAAAGCCTGCTTCAGTGGCGTCGGGAGTGGGGTAAATCGGCCCTCTGTGTGCCTGCTTCGTCTCGCCACCTGGTGAGAAAAGCGGGCTAGATGAATTGCAGTAACATTTATTACGTGCTGGGCCCCCGTCTAAACACTTTCGACCCTCGCGGCGTCATTACACAATGTAAGAACAATGTAAGATCGCCGGCGGCCGCCGCGACAGTCCAAACCTAAACCCAAAGGAGAACAAGATGAAATCACTGTGGATTAGTGTGCTTGCCATCGCGGCACTGGTGTTTTGCGGGATCAACCTGGCGCCTGATGTTGTCCAAGGAGAATCGACCAAGCCGCCACAAACTGCGCCCGATAAGCCCCAGCCGAAACCGACCATCTCACCCCAAGCCGCCGTTACGCGCGGCCTTGATTGGCTCGTGTCCGTGCAAGGGAACGACGGGGGCTGGGGCCAAGACGGGGGAGAAACCTCGTTTGTTCGCCAGGGCGAGAGGCTCGAGACATCAGGCAACGACGTTGCCAACACAGCCGTCGCGACCCTGGCTCTGATTCAGGCCGGACCACTGCTGTCCGGTTAAAAGTCGAATAGAATCAATCGGTTGGGGTCATAGGGGGATTCGTTTGGGGAGTCGGATGGCTGGAGTGCCTGTAAAAGGGGCATTTTTTCGAATTGCGTAACGCTGAGAATCTGTAGAATCTGGTAAAGACTCGCTTCCAGCCCGAGCCGTTTCCGGACGATGGCGATGAGCACGTAAATCGAGACAGCGATCCGGATCTGCGTCTTGACGGCGTTCTCGCTGGTGCCGTAAAACGAGTTGATTCGCAGATGTTGCTTGATCCACTTGAAGAACAACTCAATCTGCCAACGCGACTTGTAGATGTGGGCGATGGTCAGCGCCGGGAGCGCGAAGTTGTTGGTCAGAAACTTCAGCCGCTTGTTCGTCCGGGCGTCGAAGTAACTGACCCTCCGCAACGGGTCGGGATAGGCTTGGGCCGATTCGATGGCAGCCAGTATGACGGTCTGATCCGAGCGCAAGCCCGTGGATTTGTCGACGGGATGCGAGTAGCGCCGTTGGAGCAAGATGTTCTTCTTGGTTCGCACGACGAAGAACGACGAGCAGAGAGTGAACACGAAGAGGCGTTCGAAATCGACGTAGGCCCGATCCATGACGTAGAACGCGCCGGCCTCCGGGCCGATCTCGTCGAGGATGTTGATGTCGTGCACTTTGCCTCCAGTAATGCGGATGAACGTGGGAATATTGCCGTGCAGATCCAGCAGCGTGTGCATCTTCACGGCGGCCTTTTGCTTGCGGAATCTCGCCCACGGAAACAGCGACAGGCAGAGGTCGATTGTTGTCGAGTCGAGAGCGTACAGAGTCTGGTCCAAGTCCACACCGATCGGGTCGTGGGCATATAACGGCCGTGCCATGCCAATCAAGACCTGCGCGAAGTCCGCGTAGATCCGCCAGTCGCGCGACTCGTTCGCATCGGCCAGTGTCGAGCGCGCTACCCTGCCGCGGAATCCCATGTGGTAGAGTTTGCCGTGCATCGAACGCAGGCACGTCTCGATGTCGCGGAGGCTTGCCCGATAGGTCAGCTGGGCGAATGCCATCGCAAGAAACTGATCCCAGCAGGAGAAACTTTTCAGATAGGAATCGCCGCGGTAGCGCGATACACATTTCTGAAACTCTTTGCTCGGTAGGTGCTCGATCAGTTGGGAGAAAACCGTACGGCCAAGGTTCATCCCTCATTGTGCCGCGTCCGGATGCTCCGTTCAGGCGACCATTTGCGGCCTCGGGATTTCAAATCGTTCCCGGGCAAAACAGGCCATAAGACATTGAGCGGTCGAGACTTACCGTCCGATGGCGCGACTTTCCCCGGACAGCACTGAGGCCGGACATACCCCGACCAAGGGGAAATACCAAGCCGCGGTACGGCGTGGATTGGACTTCGTTCTCCGCAACGTGGAGCGGAGCCCCCAAGAAGGACTGGCCGTCACTTCGATCACCGGAACCCAGATCCAGCGCAAGCTAGGTCCCTACATCGACACCTTCTTGACATCAACGCTGCTGGCCGAAATAGACGGCGAAATGCGCCTGGCGAAATCCAACGAGCGCGTCCGCTTCGCGCTCCAAAAATGCGTCAACAAGATCGAGCAGAACCAGCAGGCCGACGGCAGTTGGAACGTCGCCGGCGGGTGGGCCCCGATCCTGGGAACTTCCATGGCCTCTCGGAGCCTGTTCGAAGCCAAACAGAAGGGGGTCGACATTGACGGCGAAGTTCTGGCTCGGGTCGACGACTATACGAAGACCAGCGCCAAGCCGGTTGCCAGCGGCCGCGGCGGGGGAGTGTTCGCCGCTGATGCCAGCTCCGCCGGCGTCTCGCTGTATAAGAGCGCCCAGGTACTCGAACAGCTCAGCCGCACCGAAGAAGACCGCGAGCGGAACGCCGAGGAAATCGCCGCCGTCAGCGGCCAGCTCTCAAACGCTCGCTTCGTGCGCGGTTTCGGCTCGATGGGCGGGGAGGAATTCTTCTCATATTTGAACATCAGCGACAGCCTGCGTCGTACGGGCGGAAAAGAATGGCAGGAGTGGAATCCCAAGATTAGGACGCAGCTCGTCCGTCTGCAAAACGAAGACGGTTCCTGGGCGGGCCATCACTGCATCACGGGCCGCGTCGCCGTGACCAGCGCCGCTATCCTCACCATGCTCGTCGACCGGACGCCTGTTGAAACGCCCAATGAGTCGACGAAAGGCTGAGAAAAGGCCTAGCGGGCTGTGGCGGGAATCGGTGACGCGGGCCATCCTGCCCGTGGGCTTTCCAAGCCGGTCTGATCGCTTCCCCAAAGCACAAAGCCCGCACCCGCCGGCCGGCGACCCTTCTCCGCCACGGCCACAGGCTGTTCGGGTTGGCTTGGCGAAATCCATCCGGCGCGAGGAAACTTTCTCGCGCCGCGATTTTTTTGCCGCGGGCCTGGCGATCGCGGGTGGCGTTTCAGCTGCCTGCCGGCCCGCCGAACAAGCGAACGTTTCCCTGGATCAGGCTCTGGCGAAGGCCGCGCGCTACCTGTGGGCGCGGCAGTCGGAGGATGACGGCTGGCACAGCGCAAGTTACGGGCTGCTTCGCTCCGGGCAATCGCTGACTCCATTCGTATTGGACGCCTTGGCGCGCGTGCCCACCGACGTTGTGATTCGGCCCGCGGAAAAACTCGCCCGGGCGATCGAGTTCGTTCGCCTGCACACCGACGCCGCCGGAGCGGTGGGCCGCATGGACCCTCTGCTCCCCGATTACCCTACCTACTCGACGACGCTGGCAGTCAAGGCTCTTTGCCTCGCCCGGCCTTCCGGGTGGGAGCAAGACGTTACCGCCATGGTGACCTATCTCCGCGGGCAACAGTTCACCGAGGCCAATGGCTGGCGGCGAGACGACGCCGCTTACGGCGCCTGGGGCATGGGAGGCGACCGCCGGCGCCCGCCAAGCCCCGGTCACGTCGATCTTTCGATGACTCGCCATGCGCTCGAAGCGCTATCCGCCGCCGGGGTTTCCGCCGGCGACCCGGCGTTCCACAAGGCCACGGTGTACGTCGAGCGCTGCCACAACTTCGACCCCTCGGGGCCGGACGCCCGAGATGGCGGATTCTACTTCTCGACCGTCGTGCTCGACGCCAACAAAGCGGGACCCGACGGCGACGGCCATCGAAGCTATGGAACCGCCACGGCCGACGGTATCTTGGCGCTGCTGGCTGTGGGCCGCTCGCCCGAGGATGAGCGCGTGCGCGGCGCGCGACGTTGGCTGGAGTCACATCACCTTCCCGACCGCGCAACGGGTTTCGTCGGAGAAGCCTACCGGCGTTGGCCGGGCGGCCTGCGTTTCTATTACGCCGCCTGCGCGACGAAAGCCCTCCGCCAGCTAGGCGCCGTTCCTCGTAAAGAAAGCAGCCCAGGCGTGGCGCCGTCAGGCTCCGTCTCGCAGGCCCTTCAAGCCGAACAGCGGCCGGACGGAAGCTGGTCCAACCCCGAAGACCTGGTCAAGGAAGACGACCCGCTGATCGCCACCCCGTTCGCGGTACGCGCGTTGGTGAACGAGAGGGATGTGTTCACCATCGGTGGACGAGGCGGCCATGCTACGTAACCCGATTCGGAGCCGCGAACGCCATGGTCTGTGAACAAACTGGGGGCTGGCCCAAGCGTCGTGCGCGGGCGAGACGTTTTATCAATGACTTGCGGGAGGCGCGGTGGACTCTCCCAAGGTTTTTCACAGACCCGCCAGTGAGCGGCCATAGCGCGCGGCCCGGCCCCAACCGCACCTCGCCCGGGTCTGTGTGCGGTTCGCATCTTTTCGTCGTGCTACCATCTCAGCAACCGTGAGACTGCTGCTGGGGACGATCGCCGCACTGCTCGCTCTCGTGAGTTCGGCGTGCCAAACCGCCGCCCGCCGCCCCATGGCGGACCGCTTCATCAGCGGAGAGCGGATCGGTGCCCACGTCCGCTTTCTTGCCTCTGACTCGCTTGAAGGCCGCGGCGTTGCGACCCGCGGAGAGACGCTGGCCACCGAGTACATCGCTACGCAGTTCGCGCTGGCCGGGCTGCAGCCCGTCGGCGATGGCGGGACCTACTTTCAAAAGGTCTCCCTCGTGGGCGTTGAGTCGCTGCCGGAGACAAAACTCTCTTGGTTGCGGGCGGGCCGGACCATCAACATGAATCTTCCCGATGACTTCGTGGCCGTCAATCAGCGGCAACGGACCGACGAGGCCGTCAACGCGGAAGTCGTCTTCGTCGGTCATGGAATCTTGGCCCCCGACTACGAGTGGGATGACTACAAAGACGCGGACGTCGAAGGCAAAGTTGTCCTGTTGTTCACCAACGAACCTCCTTCGGACGACCCGAATTTCTTCGCGGGGAAAGCGCTGACCTACTACGGTCGCTGGACGTTCAAGTACGAGGAAGCCCTTCGCCGCGGAGCCCTCGGCGCCGTCATCATCCACACGCCCGATACGGCGGGCTATCCCTGGGAGGTTGTCCGCAACTCGTGGGGCCGCGCGAACCCTTATGTGAAACTTCAGCCTGGCGAACCGGCGCTAGCGGTCGCCGGCTGGGTGACGGCCCAGGTGGGAGAACAGCTTATCAGTTCGACCGGCAAAAATCTCGATGAGCTGTTGACCTTAGCGAATTCGAGCGAATTCCGGCCGATCCCGCTGGGGCTTCGCTTGCGTGGGCGCATCGCCAGTAGAATCACAACCCTGAACACGCACAACGTACTCGGCATCGTCGAGGGCGGCGATCCGAATAGGAAGAACGAAGCCGTGCTCTACACCGCGCACTGGGATCACTTGGGAGTCGGCGTCCCTCTCGATGGGGACAACATCTATAACGGCGCGGTCGATAACGCTACCGGATGTAGCGTGATCATGGAGCTGGCTCGCGCATTCGCCCGACAGACTCCACCGCCCTCACGATCGATCGTCTTCGCCGCCGTGACAGCGGAAGAGGGAGGTCTGCGCGGTTCGGAATTCTACGCCCGCCATCCGGTTGTTCCAGTCGGGATGACGGCTGTGAACCTCAATTTCGACGGCTTAATGCCCCTCGGACCTAGCCGAGACGTGACGTTACCGGGTTACGAGCGCACCACTCTTCGGGATCTCGTGGAGCGGACTGCCGCGGTACTCGGGCTGTTCATTTTGCCCGAAGCGCATCCCGAACAAGGCTATTACTACCGTTCGGACCACTTCAGCCTGGCGAAAGCCGGCGTGCCCGCGTTTTCTTTGCGACTCACCGGCGATTTCCTAGGCCGCCCGCCCGGCTCGGGAAAGAAAGCTCGCGAAGCCTACGTCGCCAACCACTACCATCAGCCCTCGGACGAGTTCGATCCCTCTTGGGACTTTTCCGGACTCGAGCAACTAGCCCGCTTCGGTTTCGAGATTGGACGCCGCGTAGCGGAACGCCCCGAGCTGCCGACGTGGAACCCCGGCGACGAGTTCCTAGCGGCCCGAGAGGCGTCGTTTCGCAACGAACCATAGCGCCGAACCGGCCCGTTGATATCGGCCCCCCACCTTGCCGCGTCTGTCCGGCGTGGCGCACGCGTCCTGGGGCGCCGTGCGCCAATTCGTGGCAACGTACTCGTGGGGTGAACCCTTACGGCGAGCCTATTTCGGACCCTGCGGATCCGGGTCGGAGAGTCGGTGCTTTCTACGGGTTCAGCGACATCCTCGGAGAGCGCCTGCCAAGGAGATCACGTTTCCTGCCGATAAGAGTTTGGTTGTCGGCGCGTCTCTGGGCTAGCCTGCATTTTTCACCGAGTGGCGAGGCTATCGCATGCTTCGTCCCTCAGGTGGCGGGAAAAGCAGGGGTTAGCAGCTCATGGTGAAAGCGAAGGTCGCGAAAATCCGGTGCAGCCAGCCCGTTGCTTCAGGCTAAGTGCTTTTTTTCGAGAGCCATGCCGGCGGGGGAGTTGGTGGTAGTTCCCCTTTTGCCGAACCTAACTTCCGCCACGGCTAGGGCCGCGCGGCTTTGACAATACGGAGGTCCGGCCGTCGGATTTTGTAACACTCAGCAACGCCTAGGCTCGCTTTGCCACGCTCCGCGTTCCCGCTTCATTCGTTGGGGGTATCGGGCACTGGGCGAGTCAGGTGGCTCGAGTCGTGGCGCATCGCCCCGGCCGGATGCGTTTTTCAATCGGACTTTTTGCTGAACGGGTTGTTCATGCCAAGGGCTCCCAGAGGACTCGGTGAGAATCACGAGCGCTGGCTCGTCTCCTACGCGGATTTCGTGACCCTGATGTTTGCTTTCTTCGTTGTCTTATTTGCCTACTCCACGGTGGACCAGACGAAGATGGAATCCTTCGCGGCAAGATTCGAGTCTTACGTGCAGCCGGATAGCGCCCCGTCGGAAGTTGCACCTCGAAGAGTCGCGGCCGGCGACCCTTTCGGGGAACAACCAGAGCTCGATCAAGCCGCCTTGCAGCATCAAGCTCTCACACGGTCGGAGATGAGTGAGTCCATTCGGCAAGTGGAAGCAGAACTGCTGCCCGAGATCGAAAGCGGTAAGAGCGAACTCTCACTTCAGCCCAGAGGCCTGGTGATGACCCTTCGGGAATCCACTTTTTTCGCCCCCGGAGCCGCCGCTTTGCAAGCGGAATCGCTAGGCGTGATGGCCAGAGTGGCCCAGAGCTTGACCAAGATACCGGGGCAGATTCGTTTGGAAGGCCATACCGACAACACACCCATTCACACCCCCAGGTTTCCTTCCAACTGGCGGCTTTCGACGGCCCGCGCGATCACCGTGCTGAAGTTTCTCACGGACCGCCACAACATTTCCTCGGAACGGCTGGCTGTCTCCGGATATGGCGAGTATCGCCCCGTGGCCCCGAACGATACGCCGGAAAACCGGGCCAAGAATCGGCGCGTCGCGGTGGTCATCCTCACCAAGGATGCGGCTGCCATGGAACCTGGACGAGAGGCGCAGCCGGATTGAAACAGTTTGTCGCTGCTCGGTTGCGGCGCCAAGGGCGAGGCTGACCGGAGTGTATGTGCAGGGAGCGGACCGGATTATGGAGTAGGCCATGATCCGACCGGCGATTCGGTGCTTGACCGCGCCCGGTTACTGCCCGAGGCCGGCGAGCAGTGGGCCGGCTCATTAGCTGTGAGAGCAAGGGTAGCGGGCACGGGATGTGAGGTGACCGCGGGCGCCTGTCGAGGCGGGTGGCGTCCGCATCAGCCTGTGGGGCTCTAAAGCCAAAGGGTTTTTCATGTCGAACAGAGAACTGAGGTGCAAATGGACGAGTCGGGCGCTTTCAAGGTCTTGATCGTCGATGATGAACCCACGGTCCGTCATCTGCTGGTACGGTGGATAACCAGGTCGATGACCGCCGACGTACTGGAGGCGGAAGACGGCTTGCAGGCTCTGGAATTCATCGCCGCGCAAGGGGTCGACCTGGTCATTGCGGACGTCAAGATGCCGGTCCTCAATGGAATCGAGATGCTTTCCATCATCCGAGCCGATCCGGCCAACGCCAACCTAGAGGTAATCGTAGCTTCCGGGTTAGGGAGCGAAGACACGATCAAGCAAGCTATCGGTCTTGGCGTCTCCGACTACATTCTCAAGCCGCTACAGCAGGATCGAGTCATCACTCGCGTGGAAAAGGCCCGGCAGCGAGTGATGGAAGCACGACTGCGGGGCGGCAGCAGGAACGACCACTCTCGGACGCGTATCCTGATCGCGGACCCGGACCCCAATTTCTGCGAATTTGCGGACACCGCCCTCTCCGTGCAGTTCGACGTGCAAACGACCCGCACGGTGGGGGATGTCCTGGTTAGAGTACTGCGCTGGAAGCCGGACCTAATTCTGCTCTCTCCTGAACTGCCGGGACCGCCGCTGGAGTTCATGCTCGGCAAGGTTCGCAATCTGGGCGGCAAGAACGAGTTGCGGGTATTTTTGCTTGTCGATTCGGAATCCCAAGCGCCCGATTCTGAAGATGTTGCCGGATGGCTGCCTCATACGTATGTGCCGGAAAGTTTTTTGTCCAACGTCGTTCAGTTGCTGGAGGGAGGGGTGACGCCCCAGCACGGCATTCTTTCCTGGGTAGGGTCGCTCGAGCCTGAAATCGTCACCGCCTTGCGCCAGAGCCTCGGCATGATGACTGGCGAAGAGCCGACGGACAAGGAAGCGCCGGAAAGCGATCCTGAGTTTGACCTATTTGGCACAGTGGGTCTCCACACAGAGAGCGACGATCTTAGGCTGGCTGTGTGCATGGATTGCAAGCGCAGTTCGGCTCGAACGCTGGTCACAACGATGCTTGACTGCGAGGAAGGGGACATCGACGAAGAAGCCGAATCCAGCGGCATCCAAGAGATGCTCAACGTGATCGCCGGGCGCATCAAGAACTCCTGCGGGACGCGCAAGATCGATGTGGTGCTGGGCCTACCGGAAATCAACAACCAGCCCTCCGAGGCGCCCTCGAATGTACTTTACAAAAAAGAGACGTACTTCGCTTGGCGCGAAGATCATCTGTTTCGGTTGACGTTCTATGCAGGCACGGGTTCCGCGGCCCCTACTTCCGCGAAGTGTAAGCCTGCAAACTCCCACCCTCCGACGCCGTGGCGGCTAACCCGCTTTTCTCACCACGTGGCGAGACGAAGTGCGTGAGAGGCCCGTCAGTACAAGGCGCGCGCCGCTCGGCGGGCGGAGGCGTACTTGAACAGTACGTTGAGCACGGCGAGCAAGAGCAACGCAGTAATGGCGGGCCTATTGCGTGCTTCGACCGTCAGGTGGTGAGAAATGCGGGCTAACCCCTCGTGCCGACGAAAAGAAGAACGGCGATGTCTCCGGCCTTCCTGTTCCAGAGCGTCGAGCCCGAGCCGAGAGCGAGCGCTCCGGGCGCCCTGGTCGTTGCTTCTTCGGCGATGCGGTGTCGGCTTCCGCCGCGCGTCGATTTCAGACCTCCTTGCGCTTCAGGTTTCAGCGCAGATTTCAGCACTAGACGTGTAACCGAAAACCTAGTAAGCTGCCTAGATCCCACTCGGAAAAGGGCGGGGTCTTAGCCAGAGGTCGACACGTGGGCGCTTCGCCATCTATCCGGGGTTTTCCAGCAGCCGCCCGGGGCGTTTCCTCCGGCCCCCTGTCGATGGGCAATCGAGAGGTTTCAGCCGAGTACCAACGATTGGTGAAAAAGGCGAAGCAGTGCCACGAGCAAGGCCGTCGCACGGATACGATCGAAGCCGCGGAAGTGGATCTCGCCAGGCTTTACGCATACGCCTTTCGGATTCACACGATCGGCTCTTTTTCCGCCACGGGGAAGGCCTTGCAATCTCATCCGGCTGAGAACGAGCTGATCCGCGCCCATCTCCAACGCGCCATCGAACAGTTGGACGACTTGGCTGACCAAGGGATGGAACCCGTTCCTGACGACTTTCGCGCTGTGCTATCGAGCTTTTACCGCTATCACCGCGGGGTAGAGCGCGTCGTGGACGCCCTCTCGCAAGCCCAATCCAGCTCGGGCAACCGCTCGCTTTCGCCCGTTGCGGAAAACTTTGCGGCCGCCATGAGCAAGATTCAAAACGGCAATGGGATCTATCTGACCCAGGATACCGGTGCGCCCGAACAAGCGAGTTTCGTCGTGCCCAACCTAGGCATTACCATCGTGCCGTTGGTTTACGGCGATCATCACTCCTGGAACCTGGCCTACTTGACGCCGGAAAACCTCGATGTCCCCAACCACCGTCACCGTTTCGGCGTCGAGATTCACCTCGGATACCAGCCGATCGAGGGATACATGGTGCTCGGGGATGCAAAGGCTCCCGTGACCGAAGGCTACGCCCTACCGATTCCGGCGATGACTCGTCACGGTTGGGTCAACACCTTTGGAGAGGTTCACCATGTTCCCTTCATCTTCGGCTCCCTCATGCACGCCGGATGGGGAGTTTTTATGGACGTCGAACCGCGGCCGATCCCCGTCGATGATTTGGAAACCGTCGACCGGGGCCACTGGAAGATGGGGCCTACCATATTCTTGGAACGCGAGATCGCCAACTTCTCTTCCTCGATGGCCTCTCAACGAAGCATCCTGATTCCGGCGGCGGTGATGGATCGTAACGGCAGCGGGGGACTTGAATTGGCCATCGCCAGAGCGAACCCCGCCGGATTCTCCTATCCCATGGATCACTATCGCACCGCCTCGGTTGTCAGGGGGAAAGGGATTCTCGAAATCGGCCCCGTAGCTTGCGAGATCCAGCCGCACGACCATTTCGGCGTTCCCGCCGGCATGACGGCCTCGATGCGCCAGGTCGGCGAAGAGCCTCTCGTCGTTCTTGACGCGTTAATCCGAATGTTGTAGCGGGCCCCGTACCCCGTCTCGCCGCCCTCTGGCCTAGCTGTGATCTTTCAACAGGTTGTTCATTCGGTCCCGGACCAGGGAAGCTGGAGTTGTCGAATAACCACGACCCTGGAGAGACCGCATGAACATCCATCAGAATGCCCGATTGACGCCCAAAGGCCGAGCCCTTTTGGTTCGATGCATCCTCGCTGGAGAGACGCCTCGGGCCGCCGCGGCGGCCCGAGACGTCTCAGAACGCACCGCCCGCCGTTGGCTGGCCCGCTACCGCGGCGAAGGCGAAGCCGGTCTCTACGATCGCTCTTCGCGTCCCCGGCATAGCCCGCGCCGCACCCCGCAAGCCGTCGTTGACCGCGTCCTCGCCCTGCGCCGACAACGTTGGACGGGCCGCCGCATCGCCCAAACCCTGCGGCTATCCCCGGCCACCGTCAGCCGCCTCCTCGGTCGCGCCGGACTCAACCGTCTCCGCGATCTCGAACCCGCTCCCCCCGTTCGCCGCTACGAACATCACCGTCCCGGCGATCTACTGCATCTCGACATCAAAAAGCTCGGCCGCTTCCAGCACGCCGGTCACCGCGTTACCGGCGATAAGACCCGACGCTCCCGCGCCGCCGGCTGGGAGTTCGTCCACGTCGCCGTCGACGACCATTCCCGCATCGCCTTCTCCCAGATCCTGCCCGATGAGCGCAGCCTTTCCGCTGCCCAGTTCCTTCTCCTCGCCCACGCCTACTATGGCTCGCTTGGCATCCGCATCCGACGCCTGCTCACCGACAATGGCTCCTGGTACCGCTCCCGCCACTTCCGTCGTACTTGCCGCCGCCTCGGCATCCGCCACCGCTTCACCCGCCCCTACACCCCTCGCACCAACGGCAAGGCCGAGCGCTTCATCCAAACCGCCCTCCGCGAATGGGCCTATGCCCGCTCCTACTGCTCCTCCCTCCAACGCGCCAACCATCTGCTCCCCTGGCTCCACGACTACAATTGGCATCGCCCCCACGCCAGCCTCGGCTATCATCCCCCTATCAGCCGACTCCCTCCTCCCCGGAACAACCTGTTGAGGCTCCACACCTAGCCCGCCCTTGCCAGTCGCGTCTTGGTTGAAGCGGCTCGCGCGCCTGTGGCGTGCTTCGGCCGTCAGATGGCGAGCCTACCGTTTCTGAAAGTCACTGGCCCATCTGCTTCCTTCCGATGCCGCATGATACTGTTTCTCATGCAACAACCCTCACTACCGAATTGAATGCCGCTGCCTGCTATTCTTATGACGTCAGTCTGGCTTCGCCAAGCCCGTTGGGCGCCGCGGCTTGAGGGTCGCAAGCGACTGGGGTGGGCCCGGCCAAGCGACCGGCGAGTGATTGACTTCTGGCGGCGAGGCAAGGCGGATTGCCACTCCCGGCCAAAGCGATACGGCAAAGCTCGCTTAGCAAAAAGACACGGAACTAATGGGTTCTTGCTTACCCAAAACGGTACCAGCTAATTTAGCCCGCTTTTCTCGCAAGGAACGATGGCAGTGACCGCCACTCCCGGCGGTCCTGGGTTCGAGTGCCGGCCGGCAATCGTTCCGTTCGGGCCACGGCTTGCGACTTTTGAACGAGTTTCCCGCGCGCGGCTCGGCGCCCCGTTTCTTAAACAGTGCGAGCGTAGTCGAACCCCAGGTTGGCCGCGGCGAGCAAAGCGAACAAGTCATGGCGGACCTGTCGCGCGCTGCGGCCGTCAGGTGGTGAGGAATGCAGTCCAGTAAGGTTCAATCCTTCTACGAGGACTACGTCCGCCACCACGTCCCCTATCACGAGAGTCCGACGGGGATCAAAGGTTTGCTGCTGCAAGCGCTTCCCTATTGGTCGTGGCGCGAGTGGCGGTTTTGGCGCCGCTATGTTCCCCAAGGGGGCCGGCTGCTCGATATCGGCTGTGCCCGGGGCAGGGAGGTCTTCGTCGAGAAAGCTGAGACCTGCGTTGGCGCTGATATCGCGTTCACGGCGCTGAGCGACTGCCGCGACCACTACGATCTAGCGCTGCAAGCGAGCCTGGCCTCGATTCCGTTCGCCGACGAGTCGTTCGAATGCGTCGTGAGCTCGCACGTGATCGGCCACATCCCCGAGCACGAGAAGGACGCCGTGTTGTCGGAAATCGCGCGTGTCCTCAAGCCGGGAGGGACGACTCTTCACGTCATCGAAACCGACAGCCGGCATCCTCTCGTGCGGTTTGCCAAACAAAGAGGGGATCTCTACGAACGCTTCTTTATTGATCCCGATGGCCACGTCGGTTTGGAGATGCCCGGGCGGGTCCTCGAGCGCTTCCGGCGGCTGGGGCTGCGCCGCAAGCAGTGTTATCGTATGGACGTCGGGCCCTTTCACCCGCGGGTTTTTCTCAAGCATTTCGATAACGAGTACCGTCGCCTTTCTCGCGGCGTCGATCGTCGGGCGCGCTTGTGCCGTTGGATCATGGACGTTCCGCTCGTGCTGGCGGCGGTCGAGGTCGGGCTGGGGTTTTTCCATTTCACCCTCGGCCAATGGTTTTACCGGCTGGACCGCTCCACGTTTCTGGCCGTGGTGTTTGAGAAGCGGGCGGAGTGCTATTGACTCGCGCATAATATAGAGTAACCTTTTGGGGGTTCTGCTCGTCTTAATAGACATGGGGAACCCAAGAGGCGTAAGGCGCGATTTTGATGCTCTGGAAAAGCGACGGCTGGAGGCCGTGCGGCTGGTCGTTGACGAAGGTTTGAGTCAGTCCGAGGCAGCACGGCGCGTGAAGGCGGCGCCGCAAAGCGTGAGCCGTTGGGTTAGCGAGCATGGCGCGTACGGTGCCGCCGGACTCCGCCGGGCCGGGCGCGCCGGCCGCAAGCCGCTGTTAGACGCCACGCAACGGGAACGTCTGGAGGCAATGCTGCTGCGGGGCCCCGAAGCGCAGGGCTTCTCGACGCCGCTGTGGACTTGTCCGCGAGTCGCTCGTCTGATCGCCGACGAGTTCGGCGTGCGCTATCACGAAGGTCATGTTTGGAAGATCCTGCGGGCGCTCCACTGGAGCCCGCAACGGCCTGTCGGCAAGGCCCGCGAGCGCAACGAAGAAGCCATCCGCAACTGGCGGCGCAAGACTTGGCCGGCCACTAAAAAAAAGCCCAAAAACAAGGCCGCACGATCGTCTTCATCGACGAAAGCGGACTGAGTCAGAAGCCCCATCGTTGCCGCACCTGGGCGCCCCGCGGCGAGACACCCGTGCTGGAGTTCAACTTCAACTGGCAGAAACTTTCCGTTTCCGCCGGGCTGACCTTGCGCAACTTCTACTTCCGGCTCTATCCCGGCGCCATCGGCGAGCTGGAGGTCATCGACTTCCTGAAGGCTTTGGTCCGCCACATCGACGGCCCGCTGCTGATCGTCTGGGACCGCCTGCCGGCGCACCGCAGCCGCCTGGTGCGGGAGTTCATCGAGCTCTCCGAAGGCCACATCGCCACGGAGTGCTTGCCGCCCTATGCACCGGAGCTGAACCCGGTGGAATACATTTGGGCTTACTGGAAGCAGCACGAGTTGCCGAACGTCTGTCCGAAGGACTACTGGGAGCTGGACGAGCGTGCCCGCAAATCCCTGCGTCGCATGCGCCGCAAACCGCGCTTGATTACGGCCTTCTGGAAGCAGTCTTCTCTTGGCCTTGACTAACTCGATATTATGCAAGATTCAATAGGAGCTGCAACCGGAGTGGGGGAAGCGCGCCGCGAAGGGCGGCACGGCACGCGGGAATGCCTGCGCCACAAGACGCGGGAATGCCTGCGCCACAAGAAATGCCGCGGATCGGGGCAGGCTGCGTCGCCGGTGAAAAAGAGGGCTAGCGATGACGCCTCGTCCACCGTGTAGGAGCGGTCATGGCGTGATGTAGACCGTTCCACATTGCTCCCCTTGGACGGCTCTCCCGGGCCACTGTCTCCTTCGCCGAGGGCGAGAATGGTTTGCTAGTTGCGTTGAGAGTGGATCGTGGAACTCGCCGTCATCGGGTACCGGCTTTGTGAACCTCTGACCGGGGTCGGCCGCTATCTGGAAGCCCTCCTTTGCCAATGGTCTCGTCTCGAAACGCCCTTCCGCCGCATCGTCGTCTACTGTCCGCGCGAGCCGAACATCCCGGCGGATGCGATTCGCCCTCCGGTGGAACTGCGAGTGGTCGGAAGCTGCTGCTCTTCGCTTCTGTGGAATAACCTGCTTTTGTGGGAAAACCTCGTTTTGCCGCCGGCGATGGATCGCTGTGACTTGCTGTTTGCTCCTTACACGCTGCCGTGGAGTTGTTCGGCTCCGGCCGTGGTATCGAACCTCGGCATCTACGAGTCTCGGCCCCGTGATTTTCCGCTCGGCGGGCGGCTTCGGTCGTTGGCCGGTTTTCATCACGCCGTTCACGAGGCTCGAATGGTGATCGCCAATTCCGAAGCAACCCGCGGGGACCTGGTTCGCTTTTATGGCGTCAGCTCATCGAAAGTCGAAGTCGTCTATCCGGGTGTCGGCGAGCCGTTTTCGCCCGCTCCGGCGCCGGATCTGCCGACCTCGGACATCCAAGGTAGGCTGGGCATCCCGAACGGGCCCTTCTTCCTGTTCGTCGGCAAGCTCTCCCGGCGTCGGAACATCCCCCTGCTGCTGGAGGCTTTTCGCCGGCTGATGGATTCGGGAAACATCCCTCACTCGCTCGTGATCGTAGGGCCGGACCCTCTCGGCGTTGACGTGCGGCGGCGTGTCGCGGCTCTGCGGCTTTCGGGGAGAGTCGCGTACTTCCCCTATCTTGATAGGGAGCCGTTGGCCGACCTCTATCGGCGAGCGGCCACCTTTGTTCTGCCGACTCTGGGGGAGGGTTTCTCTTTCACGGTTCTCGAGGCGATGGCGTGTGGCGCGCCGGTCGTGGTCTTCGATCACGTCGCGCTCGAAGGCGGCGTGGGAGAGGCGGCATGGGTGGTCCACGACACGAGCGCGGAAGGATTGACCCGTGCTCTTTCCGATGTTACCCACGAATCCACGCGGCTCCGGCTGCGGCAACAATCCCTTGACTGCGCTAGCCAATTCAGCTGGCGAAAGACAGCCGAACAGACAACCGCGGCTTTGCTCGCCGCGCTTCCGCGCATGGGAAGATAGAATCGTCCGTGTTCGTCAGGCTGATTCACACGCCGCGTTGTTTGAAAAAAGCGTGGCCGCTTGCTCTTATTTTCGCCGCACTCCTATTTGCTTCACCCCTGGCGGGCCATCGCATGGAAGGCGATCTCACGATCGTCGTCCGCGACGCGACCGGGCG
This sequence comes from Bryobacterales bacterium, assembly GCA_965248365.1. GTDB lineage: Bacteria > Acidobacteriota > Terriglobia > Bryobacterales > UBA6623. The sequence continues at coordinate 561,144 of CBDFJA010000002.1, forward strand.
GCCTCTTCCGGCCGAAGTGGAATTGCTGAGCCGCGTGTCGCTTTTTCGATCTCGGGCACGCTGCGACACTTCCGGCCGGGCACATTTCAAGCGCATCCCTTTGGGCGTCTACCGGTTGCATGTCATCCACCCGGAGTTTCAGCCCTATTCCGAGCGTCTACGCGTTCCCTCCGAGCTTCCTCTGGTTCGGCCGATCACCCTCGAGGTCGCCGAGATCGAGACTTCCTTGACGATATTGAATCCGGCCCCTCTCGTGGATTCCGACCAGACGGGAACGGTTTTTCAGATTGCTCGCGGGCAGTTGAGTGAAAGTGCTTTTGCCACGGTAGGCCGGAGCGCGGTCAACCTCATCGACACCTTGCCGGGGTGGCTGCTAGAAGCCAACGCGGTGCTTCACCCGCGCGGTTCGGAGTACGACACGCAGTACGTGATTGATGGAATCCCGCTGCTCGATAACCGCTCGCTCGCCTTCGTCCCCGCTTTTGAAACCGATGAGTTCGAGGCTCTCAATGTGATGACGGCCACGATCCCGGCGGAGTTCGGCCGCAAGTTGGGCGGCGTGGTCGAACTCTACACGCGCCGCTCGGGACAACCGGGCCACCACCCGGAATTCAGCCTCCAGCGGGGGAGTTTCAGCACCAAGCAGGGATCGTTTTCCCATCAGTACGTCCGTGAAAAGACAAGTGTGGCCTTTGGGCTGCGCGGCGGCCGAACCGGGCGATACCTGGACCCGCCATCTCTCGGGAACTTCACCAACACAGCAAACTCAGCGGGCTTCAACGCTCGCTTCGAGCGCGACCTGAGCAACCGCGACCGGCTCTCCTTTTACGTACGCTCGAACCGAGTCGATTTCATGGTGCCTAATGACCTCGAACAGCAGGCCAACGGCCAGCGGCAGGATCGTCGGGGGGCCGAGACTGCCGGCCAGATCCACTTTCAGCGAACGCTTTCTCCGCGGGCGCTTGCGGCCGCGCGGGGAATGTTTCGCGACGTAACTTCCGAGTTGTGGAGCAACCCCAGTTCTATCCCTGTCTTCACGCAGCAGGACCGCGGGTTCCGGGAAGGCGTCGCCACGGGTTCGGTGACGGTGGAAACCGAGAATCATCGCTTTAAGTTCGGCGCCGACTTGCGCCAGGCGAGTATCCGGGAGCAGTTCCTTTTTTCCGCAACCGAAGCCTTGCCGGAAATCGAGTTTCGCTTCCGCGACCGCCGGCAAAGCACGGACGCGGGAGCCTTCATCCAAGATCACTTTCGTTTCGGCGATCTGGTCATCGACGCGGGGATTCGGTTCGACTACTACCGGCTGCTGGTGGAAGACTCGGCGATCAGCCCTCGCGTGGGGGCGGCTTACTATTGGGATCCCGGGGATCTGGTCATCCGCGGCGGGTACGACCGCGTTTTTCAGACCCCGGCGATTGAAAACCTCCTGCTGAGCAGTTCCGAGCAAGCGCAAAGTTTGCGCGGCGGCGAGGGAGGCTTGCCGGTGCCCCTCGGCCGTGCCGACTTTTTCGAAATCGGTCTGCGCAAGTCGCTCGCCGACCTGTTGCGCATCGAGGTCAACCACTTTTGGAGGGAAATGGAAAATTTTTACGACGACGACGTTTTCCTCAACACGGGCGTCAGTTTGCCCATTAGCTTCGATCGAGCTGAAATCGAGGGAACCGAGGTTCGAATCGAGATGCCCCGCTACAAGCGGGTCTCGTCCTTCATCAGCTACTCGAATCTGCGGGGCCGGGCGACTTCGCCGGTCACCGGAGGTTTGTTCATCGAGGGGGGTGAAGCCGAGGAGCTGCGCGATGTCGTCGCGACCTTCCCCATTTCGCAGGACCAGCGAAACACCGTGAGCGCGCAGTTTCGGTTCGAACCGCACTCGCGGATTTGGTTCTCCCTCGGGGGCCGTTACGGAAGCGGCTTGCCGGTGGAGCTGCAAGAGGAGCACTCGGCCGAGACAGTGGATCAAGATACTCCTCGGAACGCGGGCGGCGGGGGGGCCGGGCCCGTCATGATTCCCCGGGCGATCTTGAATCGGGTCGATTTCGCGCGCGGCCGCGTTCGCCCGAATTTCAGCCTGGACTTCTCCCTGGGAGTCGGGCTTTGGCGACGCGACCACCGCTCGCTGCGGCTCCAAATGGACGTGCTGAACGCCACCGATCGACTGAACCTTATCAATTTCTCGGGTCTGTTTTCGGGGACGGCGGTCGCTCCTTCGCGCACGATCGGCGCCCGCCTGCGGATGGTTTTGTGATCGGCGATGGGCGACGTCATACGGTGAGCAAGCCCACCGACGTCATGAGGCGTTTGTGGCGTGCATCCGGCATCAGATGTTGAGTCAGCATGAACTTCGTTCACCCCGCGGCGTACCGATAGCCGGGAACGGCGGCTCCGCGGGCAGGAGTGCTCGCACTGTGGGTGACGTCCGCGGAGGCAACTTTGTGTGAAGACTCGCCGGGGGTGTGCTATCGTAAGGGTCGCCTGTCGAGCACATGCCCGCCACGCGACTCAAATCGCAGTTAATGAGCGGTTCGGAGATTGATCGTACGCTGGTCCGCTTGGCGCATGAGGTGGTGGAAAAAAACGAACGCCTTGATCGGCTGGCGGTCATCGGGATCCACCGCCGCGGGGCTGTCTTGGGTGAGCGGCTGGCGGGAAAAATCGAGCAACTCGAAGGCCGCACCTTGCCGGTCGGAAGCTTGGACATTACTCTCTACCGCGACGACCGTTCCCTAGTCGGCGACAGACCTGTCGTCAACGGTACCGATATCCCTTTTGAAATCACTGGGAAAGACGTGATCCTGGTGGACGACGTGCTCTACACGGGCCGGACTACCCGTGCCGCCCTGGATGCGTTATTTGACCACGGCAGGCCCCGCACCGTGCAATTGTGCACGCTGATCGACCGAGGTCATCGCCAACTGCCCGTCGAGGCGCGCTTTGTCGGCAAGGCTATCCCTACCGGCGAGAACGAGTCCATCGAGGTTAACGTGGGGCCAATCGACGGTCGGGAGAGAGTACTGCTGGTCGAGGAGGAAGACGAGGCTTGAGCACTCTGGCCGGCAGACCATCGAACGGTTCGGCGGCGCCCCCGGCCTTGGGGACTCGCGAGCCCGAGCTTTCCCAGGGCCTGCTGGGGATAGAAAATCTCAGCCGCGAAGAGATCCAATGGCTGCTGGAGCGCGGCCGCTACCACCAGCCGATGCAGTCCCAGGCGGTGAAGAAATCCGATACCCTGCGCGGCAAGACGATCGTCAACTTGTTTTTTGAGCCTTCAACGCGTACGCGGACCAGCTTTGAAATCGCGGCCAAGCGTCTGGGCGCCGACACGGTTTCGATCTCCGAGCAAGGGTCCAGCTTGTCCAAGGGCGAGTCGCTCGTTGACACGCTCAATACGCTGGCGGCGATGCGTCCCGACGTCATCGTGATGAGGCATTCGGCTTCCGGGGCGCCCCATTTCCTTTCCCGGTTTCTCAAAACGCCTATTGTGAATGCCGGCGACGGCCGGCACGAACACCCCACGCAAGCGCTGCTCGACGCGGTCACGATTCTCGACTATCGGCCCTCACTCGAAGGCCTGCGGGTAGCGATCATCGGCGACATCGCGCATAGCCGGGTGGCTCGCTCGAACGTGCACCTCCTGTCGAAGTTTGGGGCGCGGCTGGTCCTGTGCGGACCGGCCACCATGCTGCCGCGCTCTCTTTCGTCCCTGGCTCCCGGCATCACGCTGACCAATAGCATCGAGGAAGCGGTCACCGACGCGGATGTCATCATGATGTTGCGCGTGCAGTTGGAACGCCAGAGCGTGCCGACGTTCCCCAAGAATGAGTACTTCCAGTTTTATGGACTGGAGCTTGACCATTTGCGGCTGGCGCGCCCCGATGCGATCGTCATGCATCCCGGGCCGATCAATCGGGGAAGGGAGCTTTCCTCGGAAGTGGCCGACTTCCCGCGCTCCGTGATCCTACACCAGGTCGAAAACGGTGTGGCGGTGCGCATGGCGGTGCTCGAGCGGGTGTGCAGATCGTGCTGATGAGAGTTTCGGTTTCGGAGGAACGCTGCCGGCGAGCGGCGCCGAGCGCTCGCTTGCCGCGACCGGTTTCCAGCACAATATGAGTCGTCTGCTAATCAAAAACGGCCGCGTGATCGACCCGGAATCGGGTCTTGACGCGCAGTGCGACGTGCTCGTCGAGGACGGGCTGATCGCCGCCGTCGAGCCTCGTCTCGAAGTCAGCGAAGCCGAGGTGTTTGACGCCTCCGGGTACGTCGTTGCGCCAGGGTTTATCGACATGCACGTCCACTTGCGGGAACCGGGCATCGAGCACGCCGAAACGATTGAGAGCGGCGCCCGAGCGGCGGCGGCGGGTGGATTCACCTCCGTCTGCTGCATGCCGAACACGATTCCGGTTAACGACAGCCCGACGGTGACAAGCTTCATCGTGGAACGCGCCCGCCGCTACGCCGCGGTGAACGTCTTCCCGATCGGCGCTATCACTAAAGGCAGCGAGGGCGAGCAGTTAGCGGAGATCGGCGCCATGAAAGGCGCCGGGGCGGTCGCGATTTCCGATGACGGACTGCCGGTCATGAACTCCGGCGTAATGCGACGAGCCATGCTCTACGCCGATTCGTTCGGGATGACGGTTATCGACCATTGCGAGGATCTCAACTTGAGCATCGGCGGAGATATCCATGAGGGCGAGCGAGCGGTCCGCCTGGGCTTGCAGGGGATCCCGGCCGGCTCGGAAGATGTGATGGTGGCGCGGGATGTGATTCTCAGCGAGGCGCTGCGGGCGAAAGTTCACATCGCTCACATCTCCACTCGGAATTCGATCGAGATAGTTCGCCATGCTCGGCGGCTGGGCATCCAAGTGAGCTGCGAGGTGACCCCGCACCACTTTGCGCTGACCGACGCCGAAATTCCCGACTACGACAGCAATTACAAGATGAAGCCCCCCCTGCGGGCCGGCCGCGACCGGGACGCCGCCCTGGATGCGCTCGCCGACGGCACCATCGACGCCATTGCCACCGATCATGCGCCGCACACGGGCAACATGAAAATGCAGGAATTCGAGCGCTGCCCGTTCGGCGTCACCGGTCTGGAGACGGCCATCGGACTGGCGCTTGAACATCTGGTTCACTCGGGCAGGATCGAGCTGAGGCGCATGGTCGAGCTGTTCACCAGCGGACCGGCGCGCGTCGTGGGACTCGATCGTGGCAGGCTCGCCGTCGGCGCTCCCGGCGACGTCACCGTCTTCAGTCTTGACCGCGAGTGGACGTTTGACGTGAATCAGACGCAGTCGAAAAGCAAGAATTCACCCTTTGATCAGCACAGTTTCCGAGGAGGACCGGTCGCTGCCATCGTGGCCGGTGAGTTAGTGTGGGACCACAGTCAAGCCACGCCATCCGAAGTCCCGGCCCGAGGGCTGGAGACCGCGCCGGCATCCTCCTCCCCTTGAATCCACCTAGCTGAGAGAATCGACAAAGCTCATGAATCGTTCGCAGATCCGCAACATCATTCTTCTCGCTCTGGCGCTGGCTCTGCTTGCCAGCTCCCGGGCCATCGCCGGCTTGACGATCGAATACAGCTGGTGGAGCGCGCTGGGGCAATTCGAAACCTGGCTCCGGTTGTTGCTTTACAAAGTGTTGCCGGCCGCGGCTGTGTCCCTGATCGCCTGGCTGGTCTTGCTGTGGGCGCACGGCCGCGGGGTCGCTTTTGCCGGGGCGCCGTCGAATCGTTACTCGTGGTACTCGAAATTGGTTGCGGTGGTGCTTTTGGCCGTCGCGATCGTTTTTGTGGGGACGTCGGTCAATCAGTGGACCGTGATGGCCTACGTCGGCTCGCGCGGCATTGAGTCTGCGCCCGATGCTTGGACGGACCCGGTCTTCGGCCGGGGACTGGTGTTCTACCTATTCGATCTCCCGTTTTATTCGTTGCTGCTGCGAGTGGTCTTCGTCGTAGCCGTGTTTTCCACGGTCATCTTCTGGGCGGCGGGCCGCGGCTGGCAACTGTTCGAGCGGGTGCGCCAATTCCGCGCCCAAGGGGGGGCTGTCGAGGAATTCGACCCCGGTCCGAACCCTCTGCTGTTGCCCGGAGCGACCCGCGCCGGGTTTGCCCGCACGTTGGGATCGTTGGCCTTGCTGGCTTTGGCCGGATGGCTATTCCTGTCGCAGTACTCGCTGGCCATGAATCAGCACGCCTTCATGACAGGTATTGACTACGTCGATCAAAACTACACCTTGCCGCTGCGCTGGGCAGCTATCGCGGCGGCGCTGGTGGCCACCCCCCTGGTGGCTATTGCCCGCTACAAGATGGTGCTAATCATCCTGGCCGCGTCACTGGGGGCGAACGTGCTGATTCCCGGCGTGGTCCGCTCCGTCTATGTACGCCCCAACGAGCTGGAGCTTGAAAAACCCTACATCGCGCGGCACATTGATGCGACGACACATGCCTTCGGCTTGCAGGCGCGGGCCACCGAGCAGCCGTTCACGGCTTCCCGCGAGGAGATGTTGGATGTCAACGCGCACGCAACTTTGGTGGATAATATTCGCCTCTGGGATTGGCGGGCTTTTTCCGATACCATCACGCAGATACAAGCCCTGCGTCCCTACTACCGTTTCGCCGATGTCGACATCGATCGCTATATCATCGACGGCAAAATCAAGCAGGTGATGCTTTCGCCACGCGAGATCGACGTCAACCAGTTGCCTGTTGAGGCCCGCGCCAGTTGGATCAATCCGCACTTCGTTTACACGCACGGCTACGGCGTGGTGATGTCGGAGGTGAACCGCACGACCGACGACGGCCTTCCCGTGCTGTTGATCCAAGACGCTCCCCCCGAGGTCAAAATCGCCGACGTCAAACTGGAGCGCCCCGAGATCTACTACGGAGAGTTCACCCATGACCCCGTGTTCGCTACGACGGATCAAAAAGAGTTCGACTACCCGTCGGGCGACCAAAACATCACCTCGAGCTACGCGGGGCGGGGAGGGTTCCCGATTCACTCCCTGCCGCTTCGATTGGCGGCGTCCATCACGCAGGCGGATTACAATATTTTGCTCACCGGCCAGACCAACGAAAAAAGCCGCATGATGCTCTACCGCAATGTGGGGCAGCGGCTGGGGCATCTAGCGGGCTTTATCCACTGGGATCCCGACCCCTATCTGGTCATCACCGATGACGGCCGGCTGGTCTGGATCGTCGACGGCTACACCAGCTCGAATGCGCATCCCTACTCCAGCCGGCTGAATGTTCCCGCATTCGGTGGAAGCACCAACTACGTTCGGAACGCGGTTAAAGCCACCGTCGACGCCTACGACGGCACGGTGGACATCTACATCTTCCAACCGCAAGATCCGATCATTCAGGCCTATCGGAATCTGTTCCCCAAGCTTTTCAAGAGCGAGTCGGAGATGCCCGCCTCGCTGCGGCAGCACGCCCGCTATCCGGGGTTGATGTTCGAGATCCAGGCCGAGATCTACCGCACCTTCCACATGGGGGACCCGGAGGTCTTCTACAACAAGGAAGACGTCTGGGACGTGGCGCAAAGTTTGTTCGGCGACACCGGCACGGCGGCGCCGATGAAGCCTACCTATATCGTGGCCACGCTGCCGGGCGAAACCGAACCCGAATTCATCCTTATGCTGCCGTTTGCCCCGCGCAGCAAAGACAACCTCATCGGGTGGATGGCCGCCCGCTGTGACGGCGATAAATTGGGGGAGCTGATCTTTTATCACCTTTCGAAACAGGAATTGGTCTTCGGGCCGAACCAGATTGAATCGCGCATCAACCAGGACCAAAATATCGCCAAGGACCTGACGCTGTGGAACCAGCAAGGGTCCAGAGTCCTCCGCGGCGATATCATCGCCTTGCCGGTAGGAGACAGCTTCCTCTACGTGGAGTCGATCTACATCCAGGCCGAGACGGCCCGCATGCCCCAACTCAAGAAAGTCGTGCTGGCCATGGGCAATCGTTTGATCTACGAAGACACCTTTGCGCAGGCCCTGGATCGCCTGAGCGGCGGGCAGTTCTCGGCCGGCTTGGCGTCCGCGGTCTCGGATGCGGGAGAACCGGGGAGCGACGCGGTATCCGCCGTGGCGGCAACCGCGGACCCCGGCGGGAGACGCCTTCGCGCCCTTGCCCAGCGTCTCAGGCAATTACGGGATCAAGCCCAACAATTCGTGGATGATTTGGGAACCGTGGAGAGGGATCTTCAAAGGTAGGGGTTGGCTTTTCCCGCGGCGCCTTTCAGCAGCCGATCCGGGGGCCGCGGCACCCCTGCCGCGGTTACGAGCGGGCCTTTTTCAAGTAGGTGTCCCTGGTTTCCCTGGACTCGAAATAGACCGTCTCGCCGTTGACAACTTCCCGGATAGCCAGATTCTCGTCGATATAGGTCCCCGATACCGGGTCGCGAACCATGTGGCCTGCTACTGGGCCCGAACCCGACGCTGATTTTTCCTTGTTCGCCTCGGCGGGCGAATTACCGGAGAGACCTAGGGCCTGGGTCACCGCCCGCACGACGTCCTTGACAAGCCAACGCACGAGCGCCAGCCCAACCGTGATGAGGATGAGGATAAGAAGGTTACGCAACATGGGATCTAAAGCAGAAGGACGCCGGCGTTGCCGGCGCCCCTGGAAAATCTAGCCCGCATTTCTCACCAGCCGACGGTCGAAGCGCTCGTCAACCCTGCCACCCGGTGGAAAAGCGGCTAGCTTGGGATAATCACCTGTGCGGCTACGACGACTTCTTCTTGCGCCTCTTTCTCTTTCCTCTGTCCGGATCTTCGTACTGCGTCTCCACCTTGCCGGTTAATCCCTGAATCATCTGCTGGGAAGCGGCTGCGTAGGGGCCGTTAGGGTCCAATTCGAGGTATTTCTGGAAGGCTTCGACCGTCCCGGCGACGGGCTCCACCGAGCCGTCCTCCTTCATCTTTGCGGATCCGACCAGGGCGGTCGCCAGTTGATAGTAGGCCAGGGCGTAGTCGGGCTGGACCTCGGTGGCTTTCCTGAAGGCGGATACCGCATCTTGGGTCCTGCCAGTGTTCACCATCACCGCGCCCAGATTGAAGAAGTAGGTGCCGGCCTTGAGCGGGTCGAGCGCCGCCGCCTTTTCCAATTCCGCGGCGCCTTCCTCCAACTGGCCGCTCTTGGCTAGGGCTAGCCCGAGGTTATTGTGGTAGCTGGCGTTCTCCGGATCCAGTGCAATGGCCTTGCGGTAGTGTGCGAAGCCTAACTCGAGAATCCTTTTACGCTCGGCGCCGGCCTTGGTCAGGGCGAGACTTGCTTCCGCCAGGGCTAGATTGGCCCAGACGACATGCTGCTCGGGTTCCAGCGCGGCTGCCTCATTGAAAGAAGTTACCGCCGTCTGATAGTCCTTGGCTCGGACGGCCCGCTTGCCGGCGTTGAAGGCTGCGTTGAGCTTCTTGTTCTTGCTGAGGATCTCCTCCTTTTCCTGGTTAAACTTCTCCCATTTCCTTTTTTCCTCCGGGGTCATTTCATCGAGCTGCTTCTGGTTTGGCCCCCCCTGGGCCTCCATCTGATGCTGACGCTGAGCCATCGCCGCGAGGTCGAAATCGAGCTCCGTGGGCTCCGAGCCGACCCGGGCGTTTTGCACCTTATCCACAATCCTACCGTCGATTTCGACGCTAACATTGTAAGTGCCCAGCGGCAGTCCCCCGTGGTAGTACTTCCCTTTCTTGTTCGATTTGACCTTGTAGTTGCCGCGGATCTCTATTCGCTCGATTCTAACCAGGGCTCCCTTATAGGGGTTGCCGTCTCGGCCTATAACTTTACCGAAGACCGCACCGGTTTGAGCCGACGCAAGACCGCTGAACCACAGCATTCCCGCCGCCAGCGTGGCGGCCGTGCGAGTGTGGGTTAGCATTCTCAACTCCTTGTCCTTGAACGGATTCTTCTAGCAGGATACAACATGTCCTCCTCGGAGGCCAACGCCTTCCGGCACGATTCTTGCAGCCCACGTACGGAAGATTCCATCACGCTTCCGATATGCGAGCCGCGTAGGGGATCGAGTCCGGCGCCCCCGCTCGCTCGAACGCTCGCAGGCGGAGCACGCAACTGTCACACATACCGCAAGCCACGTCCTCCGCACGATAGCACGACCAGGTGAGATGAAGCGGCGCCCCGAGCGCAACTCCGCGGCGCACGATCTCGGCCTTCGAGCAACCGATCAGCGGCGTCGAAACCTCGATTTTTGTCTCCGGTCGGGTGCCGCGGTCGATCACCTCGCTGAAGGCTTGGTAGTAGGCGGGCCGGCAGTCGGGGTAGCCGGAACTGTCCTGCTCGACCGCGCCAACGAAGATCCGCGCGGCTCCCAGAACCTCCGCCCAGGAAACGGCCGCCGACAAGAAGTGGGCGTTGCGAAACGGTACATAGGTGACGGGGATATCCCCCTGCCGAGCCGCTATGAGATCGGCGTTCGGGACCGCCAGGGAACGATCCGTCAGCGCCGAGCCCCCGATGGTCCTCATATAGCGCTGTTCAATCCGTAGTCGGTGAGCCGCCTGGAAGTGGCCGGCGATCTCCTCGAACGCCCGGCGCTCGCGCTGTTCCGTCAACTGCCCATAGGAAGAGTGAAGCAGGGCCAAACGATGGCTTCGGGCAGCAATGGCGGCGCAGACGCAGCTATCCATGCCTCCGCTCAGCAGCACGACTGCGATGGGCGCTTGAGGCCTCATTGGCTTCATCCTAGTGTTAGCCAAAGATATTTGAAATTCGGGGGCCGGAACAGATCTATCTTGTTATCAATATGTTACACCATGCAGAGAGATTTCTGAGTACAGAATCCTCAGACTTGGCTAATTACTTTCCGGCGCAAAAAGTGGTATTGGGATAGACGAACGGGCGTTGGTAAACGAAGCAGGGGTCCGAGCGCGTTATCCGTCTCGATTTCGCCTGCCGCCCTGCGGCCTTCAACTCCCTCACGTTGTCGCCCTCGCCTCCAGGCTGGCCCCGATGTTGATCAGGTTGTCCGCGATCACTCCCAGCCCGACCCAGCGCCGCATGCCCTCCAGACCCGGATAGCGGCTGCGGTTCGGCCCATGCCGGCGTTTGAGAACACTGATGCGGCCCTCCACGCCCGTGCGCCACTTCTGGCCACGCTTGAACCAGCGTTGTTTCTGTCGGCCGCGCCGCGCCGGATCGCGCGTCGCGTAGTTGGGGATCGAAACCCGCGACACGCCCATCTTCTCCAAGGCCCGTTCGTTGGCCGCCGAAGAAAACCCCGCATCGGCCGCCACCAGCCGCGGCTGGCGTCCCAGGCGTCGCTTCTGCTCTTCGACCGCTGCGATCAACAACGCGCGGTCGTCCGGCCGCTTCTCGTAAACTGCATAATCGGTCACGATCTGGTTCTCGGCCTCTTGCACCTTGACCAGTTTGCCGAACTCGTCGAGCTTGCCCGCCTTGCCCTTGCGAATCACTTCCGTGGTCGGCTCGAACACGCTCAGCAGCTTGTCGGGCGCGTGCTGATCGCCGCCGAACACCCGCTGCTTGGTCTGCCGTCACACCTGTTCGACGCGCTCCACCATGTCTTCGAGCTGTTTCCGCAGGCCTTCCCGCCGTACATCCTGTTGCCCTTCCGCGGCGAAGCGCCGTGCCTGCGCCACCACGCGACCGCCGATCGCAAGCAACTTGCCATACAGCTTGCGGCGTTGTTCGGCGCCCTGTTGGGAACGCACGCTACGGCCGATGCGCATCACCATCCGCCCCACGCTGCTGCAGGCGATTCCGCAACTTCTCGCCCGCGTCACCTCCGGCTTGCTCGATCCGACGCATCGTGCGCGTCAACACGCGCAGTCCGTCCGCCAACAGACTCGAATCCGTCGGATAGTGCACGTTGGTTTCGACCACGGTCGTATCGATGCGCAACTTGCGGCCCACAACCACGCGCTCGTGTCGCGCCATCGCGATCAAGCGTTCGTGCAGTTTGGCGATACTTCCGGCCCCAGCACACGGGCGATGCGCGCCAGGGTCTTGGCGTCGGGAACCGCTTCCCATCCGCTGCGGGTGAAGTGGCGGTAGAGCGCATTGGCGCGCACCTCGCGTTCGAGCACGAAGAAACTCCAGTGGCGCACGTGCTTGAGGATCAGCAGCCGCAGCACGACCTCGGCCGGTGTGGCCGGACGACCGTGCCCACGCGATTGCGGATGGCGCCGTCCCAGCGCCTCCCAGACGATGGCCAGCAACTCATCGTCTTCGAGCAGACCATCGGCGTGTCGCATCCACGGTTCGTACAGAGCGGGGAGATTTTCGGGAAAGAAAGGCTCGAACAAGCAGCGTTGGCGGTGCCGTAAAGTCGTCATCTCCTATTCTCTCACGAGATCGAACATTCCGATCATAGAATGTTTCCGTCATTTCACTCCCTTGGAGCGTTCCGCCACGCCCCCCACACTCCACCCCCTGTCAATACAACCTCCGAAGCTCCCCTTTTGCGCCGGAAAGTAACTAGCAGCCCGTGGTAGAAGTGAAGGTCGCGAAAAATCGGGTACAGCCAGCCAATTCCCTTTCGGCTAAGTGGTTCGTTTCGAGGACCGTGATGGGGGGCGATTGGTGGCACTCCTGGCAGCCCCCATTTTTCGCTCCCCCGCGACTTTCACCACGGGCTGCTACACGGGGTCGGGCACGCTCCAAGGTTCCCGATACTCCTTCGTCAGGCGGGAATCGGCTTCCGGGTCGCCGGAGAACTTCTCGCTCTGGGGATCGAAGTGGAGCACGCGACCGACCCGATAACCGATCTCGCCTAGGTGAACAAGAGCGCACGAGAGGTGCGCCACTTCCGCATTCGCGATCGGCTGCTTACGGCTTCGGACGCAGTCGACGAAATTGAACATATGCTCGGGATGTCCGCGCGGACCGCCCCGTACGCCCGGTCCTTTTTCGTCCTTCTTGCCACGGTAGACCTGGAAATAACCGCGGCGCGAGAAGACCATACGCCCTTCCGTGCCGTAGAAGGCGTTGCCGCTGTCGAAGCCGTGTATTCCGTACGGCGTCCAGCCGCGCTCCTCGTAGAGCAGGACCTTGTCCTCTTCGTATTGGTAGGCGACCATCATGTTATCGGGAAAGCCGCGCTCCCTGGTTAGCGCGATCCGGCTGCCGTGGGCGGTGATGCGCACGGGGTGGGTTTCAACGCCCAATCCCCAGCGGGCCAAGTCAAGATCGTGGATGCCGTCGCCGCCGATATCGCCGTTGCCGTATTCGGGAAACCAATTCCAGTTGCCGTGAAAACGATTGGGGTTGAACTCACCGCCGTATGCGGCGGGGCCCCTCCACATGTCGTAGTCGACGCCTGCGGGTAGGGGAGCATCGGGGACCGGTTTGCGAGGCTCGTGCTTCTGGCAGTTCCAGGCCTTGCTCATCTTCACTTCACCGATGATGCCGTTTTTGAGCAGCTCGTCGGCCCGTTTCGTCACCTCGCTCGAGCGCATCTGGGTGCCGTGCTGGACGACGCGGCCGTACTTGCGGGCGGCGTCAACCAGCAGCCGCCCTTCGCGGAAGACGTGGCTGGCCGGTTTCTCGATATAGACGTCCTTGCCGGCCTGCATGGCCGGGATGGCAATGGGGCAATGCCAATGATGAGGAGTGGCGACCACGACGGCATCGACATCCCGGTCGGCTAGGACATCGCGGAAGTCCTCCTGCAGATTGGGCGTCCGCCCCCGGTCGCGGTTGACCGTCTGGCCGGCACGCTCGAGTCTCGCTTGATCGATGTCGCAGAGCGATACGAAGCGGACATCGGAGCGCGGCAGCAACCGCTGCACGTGGCCATGCCCCATCCCCCCGACACCGATAATCGAGATGCCCAACTGGTCGTTAGGCGATGCCGAAGAGGTTCGTATGGCCAGGGTTGCCGCGGCTCCCATGAACGCGGCGGCGCCGAGGGAGCTGGAAAGGAACTTCCGTCTTGGAATGTGTTTCATCGTTGGGCCTCCGGCCGCAAGTTCGCGTCCGCCGCCCATTCTATCAGGGTGGACATTCGTACCAGACCTGACTGCGCGGGGGGGGCGCCGACTGGCGGAGTTCGGGCCGTGGTAGACCCGAGGGCGCTAGCGCGGCACCGGACGAGGCCGGGGCCTACTTGCCTTTGCTTCCCGCTGGGGGCGGCGTTTCCGACCCGCCGCCGGTTATCTTGGAAAGCACCTCGTCAAATAGATCGGCCTTCTTGCTTTTTTTCTTCTTCGCGGCGCTTTTCCCGTGCCGGTAGCTATGGGAGTGAAAGCAGGTCCTGCATTCAACTTTAGCGGGCGCCTCGTCGACGATGGCCACTACGGAGTGATTCGTCACCAGACGACACTTCGGGCAGTGATCGTCAATAATGTCACCCAGGCGCGGTTCAGCCATGGGACGCGTCCTCAGGAAGGAAACTCAATTATCGCACAACGAATCGGAGTTCAAGAGAAGCGAATCCGCGCTTTGACCCGGACGAAAACTACACTCGCCGGTTGCGGTCCGGGGTTAGGATGCCTCTCCGCCGAAACCCGTCTCTCAATAATTCACCCAAAGCGCCTCGCGCCGCGCCTTTTTTACCGAGTGGCACCGCTTGACCGCTGCATCCACCCGCCGCCAGCCCCTGTATAGTTGATCCATCAGGGAGCAGCGATAACCTGAGACGGCCACCGATCCCCGGCAGGCGCTGAGAATCGAAGCGATCTCCCGGTGCTCTTCGTCACTCATTTCATACCCGTAGGCTTTGCTATCGCCCCGGGCGTCGTGCGGGTAGGGAGGATCGCAGTAAAACAGCGTCCGCTCGTTATCGTACAGTCTGATGACCTCTAGCGCCGGGCGATTCTCGATCTGAACCCTGAGGAGCCTGGTGGCAATTTCCGACAAATCCTCGACCCCTCCCAGCCAGCGGGAGACGACGCCCGACATGCCGGCGCGACTCGTATTCTTGCAGTTCGCCCAGCGTCCAAGAGACGCGGTCTGAGCGAGTCCGGTTCGAGCCTGGCGGGCGCGAATGTAGAACAGCCGAGCGCGTTCCAAATCAGAGACCGGTCGAGCGCCGTTCTTCTCGACGGCCCGAAAAAACTCTTCCCGTGAAAACGGCGTCAGCGCAATCTTTCGGATGAGCTCATCTTGTTCGTCGCGCAGCACCGCGAAGAAGTTGACGACTTCCCCGTCCATGTCGTTATACGTTTCGACCGGCGAGGGGGGGCGATTGATGAGCACGGCCGCCGAACCGCCAAACGGCTCGCAGTAGTGATGGCACTCGGGGAGCAGAGGCAACAGCCAATTGAGGTGGCTGAACTTTCCCCCGTACCAGCCAAAGGCGATGGCCCTGTTTCGCCGGCGGGGTAGAACGCCAGCCTCGCGGCGCGAGTCGGTGTCTTGGCCCGACAGGTAAATCGGTGAGGGAGTTCGACCCTTCCCGGCCATAGCAGAATCCCATCATAGCAGCGGGACGGCCGCTCGCAGCGCTCGGCTGAGGCGGTGATCGTCGACACTTAGCTCACTCTAAGGTCGATTACCGGCCTACGAACAGGCATATCCCCAAGGGCCAGGTCGGTCTACGGCAAACTACCGGGGACAAATGCGGCGGGATGCCCATTCCATGGGAACGACCGACGACCGACAATATCTAATGTGCACCCGGAAAGTGTCCCCCGACCGACCTTGAAAGGTATTCTGGCAACTGTCGGAACCCTGGCCTTTTTACTGTCGGGTTTCTTCTGGCTCGGTTACTGGACGGCGGAGCTGGAAGGTCGCGCACAACCGAATATTCTCTATTCGCAACCTCTCGAAAGCAAAGAGGCGGATCCGGCGAAATCCACCGAGGCTGGCGCCTGCGAACAAGCCCCGCAAGAGGAACTGCAACCCGAAGATCCCGAGCCTGAAGCGGTACAAACGGTTCTTCTGTAGCCGAACCGGCTATTCTTTCCCCGTGTTCTCGGAGGAGTCTTCCACGCCCAGGGGGTTGTGCGCGAAAACAAACTCCTCGACCGGCTGTCCGCCGATCAGGTGCTCTCGGAGAATTCGCTCGGCGACGTCCGGCGTCACCGAGTGGTACCAAACGCCCTCCGGGTAAACGACGGCGATAGGCCCCTGTTCGCAGACCCTCAGACAGTTGACTTTGCTGCGATAGACACATCCTTCACCGGCGGCCAGGCCCAACTCGGCGAGACGTTTCTTTACATAGTCCCAGGAAGAGTTGGTGACTCCGCGCGGCGCGCATTTGGGCTTGGTCTGGTCGGCGCAGATCAAGATGTGACGAACGTAACGTCCTGTGGGGAGTCCGGGTTTCGGAGAGGCGGCGGGATCTGAACCCTGGGGATCCGCCCCGCCGGAGACAGCGGCTTCTTGCTTCATCGGCCAGGCTATTATATCGGGATCGTGGATCAGCGGCCACGGTACGAGAAATGCAGGGCAGAGGCACAAGGGGATGCAAAAGGGCTGTCCTTGCCGCGCGAAACGCTATAGGATATAGGTAACCGTGATCGGCCCGCGAGAGTCCAAACATCGCGGGGAGTTTTCGGAACCTCGACCGGAACCAGGGGGGAACCATGATGCGCCGACGATCGAGCGTAAAGCTGCCGTTCCTTGTCGCGGCCTTCTTTCTGTTGGGCGCGGCTTACCAGGCGCTTCCTCAAAAGGCCGGGCCGCTTTCGAAGGGACCGCGGCGGGGGCCCGGACCCACCGCTCCCGGCCCTTCCGACCCCGAAGAGCTGGCACCGATCGAAGGGCGAACCCGCCAGGAGATCCCCGAAAATGCGCCCCTGTTCACCGCCGACACCTACGTCGTTCAAGTAGACGTCGCGGTGGTGACCAAGAACGGCCAACCGATTCCGAATATTCCCCAGGGCAACTTTCAGGTTCTCGAGGACAGAGTGCCTCAAAGGGTCCTCTCTTTCGGTCATTCCGAGGGGCCAATGACCGTCGCCTTGGTCATTGAGTTCAGCAACCTCTACCAGCGTTTTTGGAGTGAAAGCTGGTATCAGACGCTGACGGCGGCTTACGGCTTCGTCGAGACGCTAAAGCCCGAGGACTGGGTCGCGGTCGTGGCCTATGACCTGCGGCCGGAAATCCTCAGCGACTTCACCCAGAACCGGCGCGAAACCCACGAAGCGATGCGCCGGCTGCGCATCGCGGGATTCTCGGAATCGAACCTTTATGATGCGCTGACCGATACCATCACGCGCATGAAAGACATCGAGGGACGCAAGGCGATCGTGCTGATCTCCTCCGGCGTCGACACCTTCAGCAAGCTGACCTTCAGCCAGGCTCGTCGCATCATACAGGACGGTGACGTGACCATCTACTCGATCGGCTTAATGCAGGCTTTGCGGATCTATTACGACTCCCGCACGGGACCGCTGCAGCGCATGGACTTTCTACAGGCCGACAACCAGCTGAAAACCTTCTCACGAGAGACCGGCGGCATGTCTTTCTTCCCGCGCTTCTACGGGGAGTTTCCCACTATCTTTCAGAACATCCGCATTTCCATGCGGCAGCAGTACTCGATGACCTATCAGCCGACGAACACGAAGCGCGACGGCGAGTGGCGCAAGATCGAAGTGCGCTTGATCAATCCCAAAAACAACAAGCCGTTGCGGGTAACGAACCAAAAGGGCAAGTCCCTCAAGTACCGGATTATGGCCAAGCGCGGCTATACGGCTCCTCGCGAAGTGGAATAGCCCGAGTCCAGTCAAATCGGATCACGCCCGCTTCGAGTGTTTGGTTGCAGGAGTTCGCGTCAGTCTGAAAAACCCTGATGATTTCCTAGCAAGCGAACTCAGTCATCTGAATAGCAGTCGTAACCTTGGCTGAGTCCAATCAACCCGGAACCCGGTGGCTTAGCGCTTACTTTCCGCGAACCGGGACTTGTCGGCAGTGACCCGAACGCTGCCGTGGGACAATCGGCACAGGAGGGTGATCGTGAGTTCTGTGGTCACAGCACTGCTGCGGCTTGTACTTGCCGCTCTGGTGCTCGCCGTTCAAGGGTCGTCCCAGGGGTCTCAGCGCAGTTCGGATGCGCGGCTACAGCACGGACTGAGGGATACCCAGCCGATAAGTCCAACGATCGAAAAGCTCCGGTTGAAAGCGGGGAGCAGGGTCTCGACACGGAAGCGTTCTGGCGTGAGATCGCTAAGGCGGGCACGCCCCTAGTGGAGCCGGTCGCGGACGATGAAGAGCATAAGCTTGTCACCTTTCTTTGGCGTCACGCTTCCGAAACTCAGAACGTTCTGGTGGTGAGCTCGCTATCGATCCTGCCTTCGTCGGATTACCTGATGGAGCGGCTGCCCGGCACTGACGTCTGGTCTCTGACTATCAAGGTGCCCGAGCGTGCCCGATTTGCCTACAAACTCTCCGTGAATGACCCCCTGGTGTTCGATGAGTCGGGAGCGACGAGACGCGAGAAGACCAAGCGGGCGGACCCGCTCAACTCAAACCGATGGTTTTACAAGCCCGGCGCGACGGAGTTCGAGTACGCGTCGCGAGTGGAGTTGCCCGGCGCCCCCGCCCAGCCTTGGGTTGTCAGAGGCCCTTCTACTCCAATGGGTAATGTCGGTAAGCAGAGCTACAAGAGCGAGATGCTGGGCAATGTACGCGACATTTGGGTCTATACCCCAGCGGGTTACAGCCGGAAAGGGCGCCAGTCCTCGTTCCGACATTGACGGGTCTCGGAAGTCGCCTCATCCGCCCCCTTCCGGGGTAGGTCAAGTGCCGAACACCGCGGTGCGCCGACCTCCAGCCCTGTCCGTGACCTGCCGCGTGGGTCAATCGCTCGATCACGCACCCCCTCACGTGCGACGGGCTTCGCCCCGCGTTATTGTGAAGAATACTCGCTGATACGCGGACCGTCGCTTTCGCGCTCCTACTTGATTCCGCCTTGGGAAGTTGGCAAGCTGATGGGCAGCTTGCCGGAGTTGCCTGACATCGTCGTCTATATCGAGGCGCTGGAACGGCGCGTCTTGGGTCAACGGCTGGCCCAGGTGCGGATAGCGAGTCCCTTCCTGCTGCGCACGGCCGAGCCGCCTCTCAATGATGTCCGGGATAAGCAGGTCCGTGAAATAAGGCGCCGCGGCAAGCGCATCGCGCTTGGCTTGGAGGATGATCTTTGGCTCTTGCTACACCTGATGATCGCCGGGCGATTGCACTGGCGAGGGGCGGGCGCGAAGCTCGCCGCAAGGAGCGCCTTGGCTACATTTGACTTTCCGACCGGGACTGTCGTGCTCACCGAGGCTGGGTCGAAGAAGCAGGCTTCGTTGCATGTTTTGCGAGGCAGAGATGCAGTGCGGGCGCAAGTCCCGGGCGCAGTGGAGGTGCTCGAGGCGGATTTCGGTGCTTTTTCCGCCGCCCTGACGTTGCGAAATCACACTCTCAAGCGCGGGCTGACGGACCCTCGCCTGCTGAGCGGAATCGGCAACGCCTATTCCGACGAGATTCTTCATCGCGCCCGGCTGTCGCCTCTCGCCTTGACCCGGAAACTCGCGCCCAGCGAGATGCGGCGTCTCTACGAGGCTGCCCGGCAAACGCTGACCTCATGGATCGACCGCCTACGCGCGGAAGCCGGTGGAGGCTTCCCCCGCAAGGTGACGGCATTCCGAGACGGAATGGCCGTGCATGGACGGTACCGAAAACCCTGTCCTGATTGCGGCTCGCCGATCCAGCGCATTCGCTACGCGGAAAACGAGACGAATTATTGTCCACCGTGCCAGACCGGAGGCCGGCTGTTGGCTGATCGCTCGCTATCCCGTCTGCTCAAGAAGGATTGGCCCAGGACTCTCGAAGAACTAGAGGCGCTGGGCGGCCCGCCCGAGCGCCGGAAAACCACGCATTGAAGTCACAAGGGGGGCTCCGGCGGCGACATTGGAGATTTTCGGAAGTCGCTTCATCCGCCCCCCCTTCGGTGGTAGGTTCAAGTGCCTAGACTCTGCTCCGACCAGCGTGTCCGTCGCCCGCGGCGCGAATGAATTGCTCGGCTACCGGCGCCCTCACCGCTTTTCTCGCCACCTGACGGTCGAAGCACGCCATAAGCCCGCCATTACTGCGTTGCGCTTGCTCACCGTGCTCAACGTAGGGTTCAAGTACGCCCGCATTATTCAAGAAACGAGGCGCCGAGCGGCGCGCGCCTTGTACTGACGGGCCTCTCACGCACTTCGCCTTGCCACCTGGTGGGAAAAGCGGGCTAACCGCTCCCCGCCGGCGTCAAGTGCGCTACGATAGCTCAACTAGTGCTTGCCGTCATAAGTTAGCGATCGTTTATGGGCCGGCAATGCGGGGACCGCTCCGTCTAAAACCCGCTTGCATTCATCCCTTTGGGCGGGCAGGCCTGGACCGGCCTCCCCTGGCCGCTCGCTGGCGTTCGCGGCTCCGAATCGGGCATCGAAAGAGCCGCGCCCGTGAGGGTGCGGGCCCGCAGGCTAACGCCCGCGGCTCTGATTCGCTTGTTACGAGGGTGTGCGAGAGCAGGCAACGGAGCCTGGAACGCCAGTGACAGGCCAAGTCCGGCGCGACCGCGGCGCCATAGCGGCTCGGTCGAAAAGACGCTGTTTTCATCCCCTTGGGTGGACCGCGAGGCTCATCGACACTCCCTCGCGGTCGCGGCTCAGAAGGCTTGGTGAACAAAGCACTAGCGACCGTATCGAGCAGATTTCCTCCCCAGCTCCCCCGGCCGGCGGCCGATAGGCCAAGGCGCTGTGAGGCCGTCGCTGGTTGTACTCCCTGCGCCATCTCTCGGCCAACACCTTCGCCTCCCACAACGTGTCGAAGACTTCTACGTTCAGCAGTTCATCCCGCAGTTTTCCGTTGAAGCTCTCCACATATCCATTCTCCCAGGGGCTGCCGGGCTCGATGTATAAGGTCCTCACCCCAACAGCCTTCAGCCAGTCCCGAACCGCCTGAGCCGTAAACTCTGACCCGTTATCGGACCGAATGTATTCAGGCACTCCCCGATCCACGAACAACTCCGCCAATCGATCCAACACGTCCTGGTGATTCATCTGTCGTTGGACCTC
Source organism: Bryobacterales bacterium (assembly GCA_965248365.1). Classification (GTDB taxonomy): domain Bacteria; phylum Acidobacteriota; class Terriglobia; order Bryobacterales; family UBA6623. Next base: position 582,099 of record CBDFJA010000002.1, read on the forward strand.
AATGGCCAGACACTCCCGGGTGTATTCATCCAGTAGGGTTAATAATCGAAAGGCCCTTCCGTCATGGGTTCGCTCATGCACGAAGTCATAGCTCCAGACGTGATCCTTGTGAGCCGCTCGTAACCGAACGCAGGATCCATCATGAAGCCACAGTCTCCTTCGTTTCGGCTGTCTGGACGGGACTTTCAGCCCCTCCTGTCTCCACAACCTCTCCACCCGCTTGTGATTCACTTTCCACCCTTCCCAACGAAGCATGGCCGTGATCCGTCGGTAGCCGTATCGCCCGTAGTGCGTGGCCAACTCCACCATCTCAGCCACCAATCGAGCCTCCTCATCGGGGATATGCCTTTCCCTTCGCTGGGTCGATCGAGCCTGTCCCAGCACTTGGCAGGCCCGACGTTCGGAGACGCGCTCTGCTCCCAATCTCTCCCTCACCCACACCACTGCGCGTCTCCTCTTCGTCGGGCCTAGAAGTTTCCCGAGGAAACTTCCTTTAGGATCTGCTTGTCCAAAGACAGATCTGCCACTAGCTTCTTCAACCGGGCATTCTCCTTCTCCAACACCTTCAACCGCTTGGCCTGATTCAGTCGAAGCCCTCCGTACTCCTTGCGCCACCGGTAGTAGGTCTGCTCGGTCACCCCAATCTGTTTGCACACCTGGCCCACCGTCTGTCCTTGAGCTAGACCCACCTCTGCCTCACGCAACTTGATGATGATCTGTTCTGCACTAAATCGCTTCCCTGCCATCTCTTGCCTCCTTCCTAAAACCGAAAATCCTAACATTCAACTTGGACTCGTTTTAGGGGGCAAGGTCAACCAAGAAAGATCCGAAACCAATCCTTTCCCAGGCCGGAAGGTGGGGAGACTCGCTGCAGCCTCCGGCTGTACAGAAAGGGACGCCGGTTGTTGACCTGGAACACATGGACTTCCCGATTGGCGCGAGCAGAGAGCTAAACCTGGCTATCAAGTATCCAGAGGACTCCGACTGTTATGCCGTGAACAACCAAAGCTATTCTTCTCCCAATCTCCGGAATCCAAATCAGCACCTACCTGGTGAGGACTTTGGAGTGGACCCCGAAAATGAGACAACTCGTTAAGCATCTTTTTACAGTGAATGGAGAGAGGTGCCATGACGTTGTCCAGGAGAAAGTTTTCCGCCGAGTTCAAGTTACGGGCGGTGAGGCAGGTCGAGGCGGGAGCCTCGGTCGCCGCCGTGGCGCGGCGACATGAGATCCATCCGACGCTTTTGAGCAAGTGGCGGCAACAGCTGCGCCGCGATCCCGAACGAGCCTTTCAGCGCGACCGCGAGCCCAATGACGAGCAGATCCAGGTGAGCGAGCTGGAGCAGATGGTGGGCCGGCTCACGATGGAGAACGCCCTGTTAAAAAAGGCCTTGGCGCGGCTCGAGGAACAACAGCTTCCGAGCGCCGCGTCTTCAAAGACAAGATGATCCCCTTGATCGAGCAACAACGGGAAACGGGAGCGGGCTTGTCGTTGGCCGCGATGTGTCGTGTGCTGGAGGTCTCCCGCGCGGCCTACTACCGGGCTCGTCAACCGCCCGCGGGCGACAACGAGACGGCGTTGCGGGACGTGATCCAGCGCATCGCCGTGGAGATGCCCGCCTACGGCTCGCGGCGCATCACCGCCGAGCTGCGGCGCCAAGGTTGGGTGATCAACCGCAAGCGCGTGCAGCGCATCATGCGCCAGGACAACCTGCTGTGTCTGCGCCGCAAGAAATTCATCCGCACGACCGATTCCGAACACGGCATGGCGGTTTACCCGAATCTCGTGCCGACGCTCGATATCAGCGCTGTGAACCAACTCTGGGTGGCCGACATCACCTACATTCGGCTGTTGCGGGAGTTCGTGTATCTGGCGGTGGTGTTGGACGCCTTCTCGCGGCGGGTGATCGGCTGGTCGCTGGGTCGCACTTTGGAGGCGGAGTTGGCGTTGGCCGCCTTACGGACGGCCTTGCGGACACGCGAGATCGGGCCGGGCTTGGTGCATCACTCCGACCGCGGCGTGCAGTACGCCTCGGGCGACTACACGAAGCTGCTCCAACAGCACGGCATTAGCATCAGCATGAGCCGCAAGGCCAATCCCTACGACAACGCCATGGCGGAATCGTTCATGAAGACCTTGAAATATGAAGAGGTCTATTTGTTCGAGTATGAAGATTTCGCCGAGGCGAAACGGCGCGTCGGGCAGTTTCTCGATCGCGTCTACAACGAGAAACGTTTGCACTCGGCGCTGGGGTATCTGCCGCCGGTCGAGTACGAGCAAAGCGTGCTCGAACAGGCCAGTCTCGCGGGAGTCGTGGGATGAGTTTTCCGAGGCATGAGGGAATCTTTCGATCCGATGGGCGGGGTTCGTGCCGGAGTGGGGCGCGAAGCGAGAGGCTCCACGCCCCGACCCATCGTCTCGATGAGTTCCCGCCCGGCTATTCCTCGGCGGGTTGGTCTCCACCAGAGCCCGCCTCCGCTTCACCGGCCGAGCAGAAGTTTACAATGAAGGCCGCTCCCCAGCCAAGCCTTTTTCAGCGAATGGGGAAACCCTGCTTAGCAGGTTGTTTCACTACAGGGGTCCACCCCAATTTAGTGCAGAACAGATCATCATCAAGTTGCGTGAGGCAGAGGTGGGTCTAGCTCAAGGACAGACGGTGGGCCAGGTGTGCAAACAGATTGGGGTGACCGAGCAGACCTACTACCGGTGGCGCAAGGAGTACGGAGGGCTTCGACTGAATCAGGCCAAGCGGTTGAAGGTGTTGGAGAAGGAGAATGCCCGGTTGAAGAAGCTAGTGGCAGATCTGTCTTTGGACAAGCAAATCCTAAAGGAAGTTTCCTCGGGAAACTTCTAGGCCCGACGAAGAGGAGACGCGCAGTGGTGTGGGTGAGGGAGAGATTGGGAGCAGAGCGCGTCTCCGAACGTCGGGCCTGCCAAGTGCTGGGACAGGCTCGATCGACCCAGCGAAGGGAAAGGCATATCCCCGATGAGGAGGCTCGATTGGTGGCTGAGATGGTGGAGTTGGCCACGCACTACGGGCGATACGGCTACCGACGGATCACGGCCATGCTTCGTTGGGAAGGGTGGAAAGTGAATCACAAGCGGGTGGAGAGGTTGTGGAGACAGGAGGGGCTGAAAGTCCCGTCCAGACAGCCGAAACGAAGGAGACTGTGGCTTCATGATGGATCCTGCGTTCGGTTACGAGCGGCTCACAAGGATCACGTCTGGAGCTATGACTTCGTGCATGAGCGAACCCATGACGGAAGGGCCTTTCGATTATTAACCCTACTGGATGAATACACCCGGGAGTGTCTGGCCATTGAGGTCCAACGACAGATGAATCACCAGGACGTGTTGGATCGATTGGCGGAGTTGTTCGTGGATCGGGGAGTGCCTGAATACATTCGGTCCGATAACGGGTCAGAGTTTACGGCTCAGGCGGTTCGGGACTGGCTGAAGGCTGTTGGGGTGAGGACCTTATACATCGAGCCCGGCAGCCCCTGGGAGAATGGATATGTGGAGAGCTTCAACGGAAAACTGCGGGATGAACTGCTGAACGTAGAAGTCTTCGACACGTTGTGGGAGGCGAAGGTGTTGGCCGAGAGATGGCGCAGGGAGTACAACCAGCGACGGCCTCACAGCGCCTTGGCCTATCGGCCGCCGGCGCCGGAGGCCAGATTACCCAGGTCCCAGGACCAGAGTTCTACACCATGGAGTGGACTTCAAATGGTCCCAGGTCTAACTTAGAGAGTGGACTCGTTCCTGGGGGCAGGTCACGGTCTTCGAGGGGAGACGGAGGCGATGAATCGCACCCTTACATCCCCGGCGGCGGGCATTTGCCAATTTCCGGGCGACCACGGGCAAGAAATGCGCCAGATGACAAGCAGGAGTGCTTCTCTTACCGCGCGGGGCTAAGCCCCCAGAGCCTGCCAGCAGTAGTCGAAACACTTGCGCACTTCTTCGACCGTGTCGTCGCCGTCGTACTCGTATTCGATGTTGGCGGGGATCTTGGACCGTTTTTCGCGCAGCAGGGCCAGGACTTCCCGGATCGGGGTGTCGCCTTCTCCGAAAGGCACGTTGGCGCCTTGGTCGCGCTTGCGGTCCTTGATGTGCAGGGTCAGGATGTCGTCGTGGTGCTTGTCGAGATAGTCGACGGCGTCGAAATTCGCCGCGGTGAAGTGGCCGATATCCAAGTTAATAGCAATGTAATCGGAGTTGCCCCGGCGTGCGCGGTCGAAGTCATCCGGTGTGGCGAACTCGTTTTCCCTGATGTTCGAGTGATTGTGCATCCCCACGCGCATCTTGTATTTTTTCGCGTAGCGATCGATGCTCGCCGCGGTGCTGACGTTGGCCGAAGCGGTGATGACCTTGGCGCCGATCGCCTGAGCCATCTCGAAGCCGCGCTCGATTTCGGCATCGGTGAAATCATCCTTGAAGCTGTAGTTGTAGGCGTAGACGTCGATGCCTGCGTCCCGAAATTTCTTGCCGACCGCTTCGAACTCGTCGAGAGGTACGGAAAGCCGCCACTGCCGCAATTCCTCGCGGTTTTTTTTCGGAGACCCGCCGAATCCTCCTTCCAAGTGCCCGGACGCGACCTCACAGGAGCCGATGCCGACGTCGGCGATGGCTTGGACGGCTCCCTCCAGCAAACGATCGCGGAAGCTATAGCTCTGCACGCCGATCAACACCCCGTGGAAGGTGGAATCGATCATTGCGGGGCGGGCCACAGTCTCGGTCGGGTCCGGTTCGGCTTCGGGGGCGAATCGGCAATTGGGCAGCAGCAAGCCCCCTATACCGGACAGCGAGAGTGCTCCGAAACGTCGCCGGTTGATCGACATATTTTGTCTCCCCAAGGTCTCAATCCGGCAAGGGTTTCCCCTCCGGATCTGATCCCGCTTCCGGCCTCGCGTCCCCGACAGGACCAAGTGCCTACTCATACGATGCGAATCGCGGACCGGCGAGTGGCATCATAGCGCAGTCACTGCTCCGAGGGCTAGGCTCACTTTCAGCAACTCGGATAGAGTAAGAAGGGCCGGCACGGGCCGGATGAAGAGACATGAAGAGCGCTCTAGTCACGGGCGGGGCCGGGTTTATCGGGTCGGCCCTGGTACGAGGTTTGTTGTCCCGGGAAGACGTAGAGCGGGTTGTCGTGGTGGATAATCTGCTGACCGGCGGCGAGGCCAATCTTTCCGAAGTCCGTGACTCGATTGAATTCCATCTGGCCGACACCCGCGACCTCGGGGCGATGGAGGGTCTTTTCCAGGACGTAGACGTTGTGTTTCATCAGGCGGCGATCCCATCGGTTCCGCGCTCGATCGAGGAGCCCGATCTCACCCACGATGTCAACGTGAATGGGACGTTCAACGTGTTCCGAGCGGCGCAAGAGAGCGGGGTCCGGCGTGTTGTCTACGCGGCGTCTTCGTCGGCCTACGGCGATCAACCCGATCTGCCAAAAAAAGAATCGATGCGGCCCAGCCCCCGCTCACCCTACGCCGTTCAGAAGCTGGTTGGCGAATATTACGCCCGGAGTTTTTGGCAGGTTCATGGTGTCGAGACGGTTTCGCTGCGCTATTTCAACGTGTTTGGGCCGCGTCAAGACCCGTCCTCGCCCTATTCCGGGGTCTTGTCGCTTTTCTGCACCGCCGTTTTGGACCGTCGCGCCCCGACGATCTTCGGTGACGGCGAGCAGTCGCGCGATTTCACGTTCGTGGACGACATCGTGCGGCTGAATCTGCTGGCGGCGGATCCTCCCCGCGCGGCGGGGAAAGTGTACAACGGCGGGACGGGGAGCCGGCACACTCTCAATGAGGTGTGGGCCGTTCTCGAGAAGATCGAGAATGTCGAGATCACACCCAACTACGGGCCGCCTCGCGCGGGGGATGTGAGGGATTCCCAGGCTGACTTGACCGCCGCCCGCCGGGACCTGGGCTATGAGCCGCGGGTGAGCTTCGAGGAAGGGCTTAGGCGTACGCTGCGGTGGTACCGCCAGAGCCGATAGAAAACGCAGCGTGATAGATCGCGTCATGCTTGCCGAAATGAAAGCTGGGCTTTGATGAGTCGCTTCGCGGGGCTCGGCGAGGTGGTGCTTCGCCGGCCGCTTCCTTTCTTTTTGTTGTTGCAGGCTGGGCTGCTTTTCTACCGCATCGACCTGCTTCCGGTTTGGGGTGACGAGCAGTTTACCCTGAACGTGGTCGCGCGACCGTGGAGCGAGATCCCCCGGGCTCTGGCGGCCGACATCCACCCTCCGCTCTACTATTTCCTGACTAAAGCCTGGGTCGCGCTGCCCTGGCCCGGCTCACTCCTGACGCAGGTGCGCGCGCTTTCGGTAGTTTGGGCCCTGCTGTCCACGGTCCTGATTGGTTTTCTGTGGCTCGGCAACAGTAGCCGGTCCGGGAAAGTGTGGTTCTTGGCCCTGTGGAGCCTTTCCCCCGCCCTGGTCTTGTACTCGCGCATGGCGCGTTCCTACAGCCTGCAATTATTCTTGAGCTGTCTGCTCTTGTGGCTGGCGGTGCGGTGGACGAAGGAACCGATGCGGAAGAGGCTGACGGGCTGCTATACGGCGGTCGCGGCGTTGCTCTTGTACACCCACTACCTGCCCGGGTTGGCGATCGTCGGAGCCGTGAACGTGCTGCTGGCGGCACGTTGCCTGCGACATCGGAGATGGCGCGTGCTGGCGCCGCTGGCGGCTTCGAACCTGTTGCTGGCACTGCTCTACGCGCCCTGGCTGCCCGTTCTGAGGGCCGCGGTGACCCGTGTGCTTACCACCGAATCGTACTCGCCGGTGGAGAATGCCGCCGTCGCAGCGGTCTTGCCTTTGGCTTTCAGCTTTGTCTCTTTCACTTACGGGGAGTCGATTTCCATTTGGGGTCTTGGGGCCGGGCTGTTGATCGGCCCCCTCGTGGTTTGGCTCGTTTGGCGGGGTGGGAAAAGCTCTCCCAGATGGCTGATGGTCGTGGGAATCTCCGCCGCGATTGCCTATGGGGGCGCCACGGCCTGGGTGAGCGTGCCCTTTACTCCGGCGCGTCTGTTATTTCTCCTGCCGTTTTATCTTCTACTGCTCGTGCGCGGGAAAGAACGGGAGCCGCGACTGGGATTGGCTGTTTGCAGCGCTGTCTTGCTTGTCGGAATGATCTCGCTGTGGAGTTACTCCCACAAAGCCGACTTTCTCAACAAGGGGTACTTACTGCCGTTTGAAGAGATGGCGGCGTATCTGGAAGACCAATCGGGAGCCGAGACCGCGCTGATTTTGGTGGATCGCTGGAACAGCGACCCTCAACCCTTCCTAGCGGCGCTCGGCGACCGCTTCTCGCCGCTTCTAATCCACGGGAAGAAGTCTGTGCGAAGAGCGCACCAGCGCGTTCGGCGCGATCGGCCGCAAAGGATCTGGTATCTGCGCAATACTCACGACATCTCGCCTGATTCCTTGCACAAAAGGCTGGAGGCGGAGCTGGCCGCCGCCTATGACGGCCGGCGTCATCTGTTCCTGCCTTATTCGCCGCTCGATCGGGTCGCCGCGCGGCTGTTGGGCGACAATAACCCGCCAACCCATCACTATCAGGTGCTCGAGTTGCGGCGGCGGGGGGGCGAGGCATCCTCGGAAGGTCGAACGGTCGGAGAACCAGTCGGGCAGTAGGGCGATCGCTGGGGACCCGGTCATTGGCCTATTCTCGAAGTGGAAGCCTTGATATACTTGGTGTTCGCCGCGACCTCGGCCATCCGGTCGAAACCCGAGGCGGTTAGCTTATGTCCGAACACGATACCCAAACCGGATCGGTAACGGGGAGCGAGGAAAAGGTCATCCTCTTGCTCAAGCCGCGCGGTTTTTGCGCCGGGGTCGTCCGAGCTATCGATATCGTGGAGTTGGCGCTCAAGGTGTACGGTCCCCCGGTCTATGTGCGCAAGGAAATCGTCCACAACCGTCATGTGGTAGAAGATTTGGCGACCCGGGGAGCCATTTTTGTCGACGAGCTAAGCGAGGTGCCCGCCGGGGGCCGCGCGGTCTACAGCGCGCACGGTGTGGCCCCGGAGGTGCGGCGAGAGGCGAGCGAGCGCGGGTTGGAGGTCATTGATGCGACCTGCCCGCTGGTCACGAAAGTACACTTGGAGGCCGTTCGCTTCGCGCGCCAGGGAGGGACGATTCTGTTGATCGGCCACCGTGACCACGACGAGGTGATCGGCACGATGGGTGAAGCCCCGGAGCGAACTATTGTCGTCTCCACGGTCGAGGAAGCACGGACGGTTCAAGTGCCTGATCCGGAGAAAGTTTGCTATCTGACGCAAACCACCTTGAGTCTGGACGAAGCGAACGTTATCATTACTGAACTGAAGAAACGCTTTGCGAACATGGAAGGTCCCCCAGCCCAGGACATCTGTTACGCCACCGAGAATCGTCAACAGGCGGTCAAGCGGGTCGCCCCGCGTTGTGACTTGCTGCTCGTCGTCGGATCGCAGAACAGTTCCAACTCACGCCGCCTGGTCGAGGTGGGAGAGAATCTGGGCGCCCCCGGCTATTTGATCGACGATGAGATCGATCTGCATGCCGGCTGGTTCGCGGACGTCAAGACCGTTGCCGTGACCGCCGGAGCTTCCGCGCCCGAATCTTTAGTGCGGCGCGTAATTCGTCACCTTTCTCGATTCGGCTTTGCCCGGGTGGAAGAGGTCGAAGTCATTGAAGAGGACGTAAAATTCTCCCTTCCGCCGGAGCTGGTCCCCTACGAAGGTGAACTGAAGCAGATCGCCAACCTATGACGCGTGCCAATCGCGCCGCCCTCGCCGCCACTGCCGTTGCTCGCGCCCCGGCCCGGCCTTTGCCGCGGGTCGAGGAGGCCATCCACGGGGCCAGCCGCCACTTGCTCTCCCTGCAAGCTCCCGAGGGCTACTGGGTGGCCGAATTGGAAGCCGACACGACCCTGCAGGCTGACTATATTCTGCTGCAATTGTGGCTCTATCCCCCGGGTCCCGACGGCACTTGGGATCCTCCGACTCGTTCCCGAGTGAACAAGGCGGCGCGCCAGATTCTTTCTCGCCAGTTGCCCGGGGGCGGGTGGCAGATATACCCCGGGGGGAGCGCGCACGCCAACGCCTCGGTGAAGTCCTACGTGGCCCTCAAGGTCGCGGGCTTGCCCGGGTGCGAGGCGGGTCTCGAAAAGGCTAAGCAAAAGATCGTCGAGCTCGGTGGTGTCGAAGCGGCCTATAGCTACATCAAGATCTATCTGAGTTTCTTCGGGCTTTACGATCGCGAGAAGGCTCCCACGATTCCTCCTGAACTTTTTTTGTTGCCGGAGAAGGCGCGTTTCAACATCTACGACATGTCGTCGTGGACTCGGACGATGATAGCGCCGCTGGCCATCTTGAGCGCTCTGCGGGCGTCGCGGCCGATCCCCGCCGGTCTTGAGATACGCGAGATCATCACGGGAAGGGAACCGCCGAAGCCAGAATTCTTCAGTTGGCGCAACCTGCTCATGCGCGTCGACGAGGGCTTGAAGCTGTGGGACAAGAGAGGCTCTTGGCTGACCCGCAGGAAGGCCATCAATGCGACGAAGAAATGGATGTTCGAACGCCTGGAGAAATCCGACGGGTTGGGAGCTATTTTCCCGCCCATGATGAATTCCATTATGGCGCTCACCGAGCTGGGCTACGGCCTCGACCACCCGCTGCTGCAAAGGGAAATCGAAAAGTTCGACGAGCTGCTTGTCGAGGAGGAGGATGTCATTCGCGTGCAGCCCTGCCTCTCGCCCGTGTGGGACACGGCCATCGGTTCCTTCGCCCTAGGATTGGCGAACCCTGAGCCGGACGCCGCGATCAGCGACGCGCTCGGTCGGGCAGCCGATTGGCTGCTGACCAAGGAGGTCCGCCACTACGGCGACTGGTCGGTGAGGAACGACAAGGCCGCTCCGGGAGGCTGGTACTTCGAGTTCTCGAACGAGTTTTACCCGGACACCGACGACACCGCTAAGGTCCTTCTTGCGATGCAGTACGCTCGCGCCCGAGACCAGCAGGCCCAGCGAGCCGCCGAACAGCGGGCGGTCGCCTGGCTGCTGAGCATGCAATCCAAGGACGGCGGCTGGGCGGGGTTCGACATCGATAATGATAATCAATATTTGACTTACCTGCCCTTCGCCGACCATAACGCCATGCTCGACCCGACTTGCGCCGACGTCACCGGCCGAGTGCTGGAGGCCCTGTGTCAAGCCGGACCCGGCAGGCACCATGCCGCGGTTTGGCGAGGCGTCGAATATCTAAAGAACACCCAGGAGGAAGACGGCAGCTGGTCGGGTCGCTGGGGCGTGAACTACATCTATGGGACGTGCTTTGCCCTGCGTGGTCTTCGCGCTGCCGGCGAGGACGAGCGCGAGCCCTATGTCATTCGTGCGGGCGAGTGGCTGCGATCCATCCAGAACGCCGACGGCGGGTGGGGCGAAACCTGTGCCAGCTATGACGATCCCCGCTTGAAATCGGAAGGCGAAAGCGCCCCCTCGCAAACCGCCTGGGGACTGATGGGTCTTTTCGCTGTCGAAGACTACCACAGCGACAGCGTAGAGGCCGGCATTCAATACTTATTGTCGAATCAGAACGCCGACGGCTCGTGGGACGAAGATGCTTGGACCGGGACGGGGTTCCCGCGGGTCATCTATTTGAGATACCACCTTTACGGACAATATTTCCCGCTGATGGCGCTGGGAGCTTACAAAGAGTGGTTGCGGGGTCAGTGACGACAGTGGACAGCCCGTTGACTTCTGCTCTCGCCATTCGCGTCCCTGACCCTTGCGTCCGCTGGAACCCGCCGCTGGGTCGCGGGAAAACGTTGATCTGCGGACCTCCGCCTGAGCGGGAACGCGCCCGGTGATAGTGCTGCGCGGAAAGGTGTTCAGTGGCTTCCAAGCGCCGAGTGCTTCTCGTGGTCTCCGGGGACAGACGCGAATTGACCGGGTTCGGAGAACCCGGCAACGGTCTTACGCTGTTCTCGTTCGGCGTCCGCTGGAGCGCGTGGGCGAATCTGAACGGCCGGCGGGTTCTGTTGATCGCCCACGGGCCGGGGCGCGAGAACGCGGCCCAAGGTGTTGAACTGGCTTGCCGGAATTTTGACGTGGGCGCTATGGTGTCGGCAGGTTACGTTGGGGCGCTGGACCCGGAATTGAAGGTCGGGGCGACTCTGATCGTGCACCGTATCATACAGTTCAACCCGCGTGTAGAGTATGCTGTAAGGTTGCCCGTATGCTCCGGGGAGCCGCGGCCCCGAGCAGCTACGCTGCTGACGATTGACGAAGTGGCGCAAGATCCCGGCAAGAAGGCTCAACTTCGGGGCACGGGCGCAGCCGCGGTAGACATGGAAGCCTCGGCGGAAGCGGTCGGCCGGGGCCTGCCCTTTTATTGCTTGCGCGCCGTCAGTGATGAAGCCGATGCGTCTTTGCTTATTGATTGGAACCGCGCGCGGCGAGGGGACGGAACATTTTCACGCCAGCACGTCATAACCCAAGCCGCCGTGCGCCCCTGGCGATGGAGACAATGGCAAGCGTTGCGGCGCGACGGCCTAAAGGCCTCGACGGCGCTCGGACGGCTGTTCCGGCAGTGCCGCTTTGATTTCGGCTAGCATTTGATTTCAACGAGCTATGCTAAGCGCTCCCGCAGCGACGGTCCCCGATGCCATGGCGGCATCGGTGTACCGCGGAAACAGTCTCCTGCGACTGGAAAAAGTCACCGTGCCCGCGATCGGGCCGGGCGAATTGCTGGTCCGGGTCGAGGCTTGCGGCATTTGCCACACCGACCTAAAGAAGATCGAGTACGACTTGCTTGCGCCGCCGCGCATCTATGGGCATGAGACCGCCGGGGTTGTCGCCTCCGTAGGCCGGGACGTCCAAGGCTTTGTCCCGGGGGAACGCGTCTGCTTGTTCCATCACGTTCCCTGCCTGGATTGCTTTTATTGCGAAAAGGGCGACTACGCGCAGTGCCCGACGTACAAGCGCGTCGGAGTCACGGCAGGGTTTGAGCCGGCGGGCGGCGGCTTCGCGCAATACGTTCGCGTCATGGACTGGATCGTTCAGCGCGGGGTGATCCGCATCCCCGAAGGCGTGGGCTTTGACCGCGCCAGCTTCGTGGAACCGGTCAACACCTGCTTGAAAGCGCTCGCGAAATGCCGAGTGACGCCCGAGGAAGTCGTTCTGGTGATGGGTCAGGGGCCGATCGGACTGATTTTCACCTGGCTGCTCGGGCAGATGGGTGTCGAGAGAGTCTATGCCACGGATTTGATACCGGCGCGGCTGGAGACGTCCGGGCGGCTCGGAGCTCAAGAAGCGTGGAATGCCTCCGGGACGGATTTCATCTCCGAGATCCGCAACGCCAGTCACGGCCGGGGCGCTGACCTGGTCGTCGTCGCGGCCTCGGCTCCTGGAATCGTCGAGCAAGCCGTTGCGGCATCCCGGCCCGGCGGTCGCGTGATGCTATTCGCGCAAACTTCGGCCAAGGAAACTTTCGCCTTGCGCGGCGACATGCTGTGCGCCGAAGAGCGGAGCGTGTTCGGCTCCTACAGCGCCTCGGTCGATTTGCATCAGGAGTCGGCCCGGCTGGTCTGGCGGAGCGACTTCCCGGTGGAGGAATTGATTTCTCATCGCCTGGGACTCGATGAGATCACGCGCGGCATCGAAATGGCTCGTCATCCGACGAATAGTTCGCTAAAGTTGATTGTGCATCCGCAGAGGTATTCATCGTGAAACAGACTATGTTAGCCGCCGTCCTCTATGGCGAGGAAGAGCTCCGCGTGGAACCAGTCGCCTTGCCGCGCATTGGGCCTTCCGACGTTTTGGTGAAGGTGCGGGTGGCGCTTACGTGTGGTACGGACCTGAAAGTCTTCCGCCGAGGATATCATGCTCGCATGATTCAGCCTCCGGCGATCCTGGGCCACGAGTTGGCGGGGGATATCGTTGCCGTCGGCTCGGAGGTACAGGACTTCCACACCGGGCAGCGGGTCGTGGCGGCGAATTCGGCCCCCTGTTGGAACTGCTACTACTGCCGGCGCAAGCAGGAGAACCTCTGCGAAAACCTGTTGTTCAACAATGGCGCCTACGCGGAATACGCGCGCATCCCCGGCCCCATCGTTCGCTGCAACACCCATGAGGTTCCCGCAGGCGTCGATTACCGCGACGCGGCGCTGATCGAGCCGCTGGCTTGCGTATTGCGGGCGCTCGAGGCGACACGGGTCCAGGTGGATGACACCCTGGCGGTGATGGGTCTCGGTCCCATCGGTCTCATGTTTGTTCGCCTGGCGAAGCTCAAGGGCGCGCAGGTAATTGCCGTGGGCCGACGCCCGACACAGTTGGACCGCGCCGAGCGAATGGGGGCGGACGAGCTCGTTTTGGCTGAGCCTGGAGCCGACCCCGTCACGGCCGTTCGGCGCCTGACCGGCGGATCTCGCGGCGCGGACATCGTCATCGAGGCGGTCGGCGCCCCGGAAACCTGGCAAGCGGCTGTCGAGATGGTTCGCAGCGGCGGCATCGTCAATCTGTTCGGAGGCTGTCCGTCGGAAAGCAGCATTTCGGTGGATACGTCCAAGATTCATTACTCGGAAATCACGCTGCAGTCGAGTTTCCACCATACGCCGACTCACATCTTGAAAGCCCTGGATATCATTTGCCGAAAGCAGCTGCAGGCTTCCGACTTTGTGATCGACGAGGCCCCTCTTGCCGATCTGCTGCGAGTTTTCCGGCAGATGATGAGCCACAACGGCCACTTGAAAACGGCGATCCTCCCCTAGGCTATAATCCTGCCGCCGCTTCGCGGCTAGTGCGACCGAACAGAGCCGTGCCCGTCAGGGCGCGGGCCTCCGCGGCGAGAACCCCATAGATCCCCTATCGTCCGGGCGCACGCCCGCGGGCTCGCGCCGGCGGCTCTGTCAGGCAGCGCGCAAGCTTTCCTCAATCGTGAAGAGCTTTGGCTCACAGCACTGAGCAAGCCGCGCCTGAGGTAACGCCGCCCCCTTGACCCCCCAACCCAGACTTGATACGTTCGCTAGTGGCGATTGAGAGAATTCGTGCTCAGTCATGGCGTCAGGTGCTCCGCTGTAACTCGCTTTTCTGGCCACGTGGTGAGAAAGCGGGTTAAGCGGAGGGAATAGGGAAGCGGGTGAGAATCCCGCGCGGACCCGCCACTGTGATCGGTGAGGCGGGCTGCCATTTGTATTCGGCCACTCGGTTCACGCCGGGGAAGGCCGGCGGCCCGGCCGTTGACCCGAAAGCCAGGAGACCTGCTTGGCGTTGAGCCGATGGCTGCCTCGAGGAAAGGGTGATGCCGGCCGACCCCATCTCCGTTCGAACCGTCCTTTCTCTGACTGCTTGGATCCGCCGGCCCGCACCGCCGACGGGCGGCCGTCGGGGTTCACTCATCAGAGGCTCGAACGAGAGAGCTGTCTCGAAAATGCAGGGAAAGAGCCGTGCCCGTGAGGGCGCGGGCCTGCGGGATCAGGCCCGCGGCTCTGTCAGGCAGCGCGCAAGCTTCCCTCGATCGTGGAGGGCTTTGGCCCACGGCGCTGAGCAAGCGGTTCCCGGCGCACTGAGATATCAACCTCGCGGAATGACATTAGCGACCCGGAGGAACCGAACCGACGACGCCGGCGTTCCAACGTGAAAGCAAAAGCCATGATCGTTGTCGGCACGTCGTCGCACGCTGGCAAAAGCTGGATGGCGACGGCCATCTGCCGCTGGCTCCGGCGGCAGGGCGCGCGGGCGGCCCCGTTCAAGGCGCAGAATATGTCGTTGAATTCCTACCCTTGCCGGGGAGGCGGCGAGATCGGCCGCTCCCAGGCGGCACAGGCCGAGGCCTGCGGACTCGACCCCACGAGCGACATGAACCCGGTCCTGCTCAAGCCGACCTCGGACGGCAGTTGTCAAGTAATCGTCAACGGAAAGGTTTGGCGACAGGTCAGCTCGCGCGAGCATTACCGCCATTATGATTTCTTGTTGCAGCAGGTTTTGGCTGCTTACCAGCGGCTCGCCGGGGAATTCGAGTTCATCGTCATGGAAGGAGCCGGAGGCGCGGCGGAGATCAATCTGCGGAAGACGGATCTCGTTAACCTTCCTCTAGCAGTGCGAGTGAAGGCGCCGGCGTTGCTTGTCGCGGACATTGACCGCGGAGGCCTTTTTGCCTCGGTGGTCAGAACCTTCGCCCTTCTGGAACCCGACGAAAAAGAAATGGTCCGGTCCTTCGCCGTCAATCGCTTCCGCGGCGACCCGTCGTTCTTTGCAAGCGGGCGGTCGATGCTCGAGCAGCGGGTGGAGCGGCGCTGTTTGGGCGTTTTTCCCTATCAGGACGATGTTTGGCTCGATCCGGAGGACAGCGTTTGTCTCGAAGAGGCCTCGGAAGCGGAGCCCCCAGACGCACAGCTCCGCGTGGTTATCATTCGTTTGCCGCATATTTCGAATTTCACCGACTTCCGGCTACTGCCCGGGGCGGGCTATGTTTCAAAACCCGTTTCGGGCGACGTCGATTGCATCATCCTGCCGGGCAGCAAGAATACAATTGCCGACCTGCAGTGGCTGCGCCAAACAGGACTGCATACTTGGATTCTCGACCGCTACAGCGAAGGAGCCGATGTATGGGGCATTTGCGGCGGCTATCAAATGTTGGTGAATTATATACTTGACTTTCTAGGAAGGACATGCCGAAACCAACTAAAGACACTCAAATCCGTGGCATCAAAGAACTTAGGCGTCTCGCCAAGAAAGACCCCCAGCGCGCATTGGACGCCTTCCTAAAGAAGGTGCTGAGTGGCAATGGTGTTACTCGCAAGGGATGAGCTATGGAACATAAACTGTCATTGGAACACGAAAGCTGGGGTGCTCTCGCCTTTACGATTGCCTCTGAGGTAGCGGACGTTCTTCGACAACGATGTACTCCGGGCGAGCCTGTCTTGGAGATCGTCTGTGATCTTATTGAATCTCGCATAATATCGAGTTAGTCAAGGCCAAGAGAAGACTGCTTCCAGAAGGCCGTAATCAAGCGCGGTTTGCGGCGCATGCGACGCAGGGATTTGCGGGCACGCTCGTCCAGCTCCCAGTAGTCCTTCGGACAGACGTTCGGCAACTCGTGCTGCTTCCAGTAAGCCCAAATGTATTCCACCGGGTTCAGCTCCGGTGCATAGGGCGGCAAGCACTCCGTGGCGATGTGGCCTTCGGAGAGCTCGATGAACTCCCGCACCAGGCGGCTGCGGTGCGCCGGCAGGCGGTCCCAGACGATCAGCAGCGGGCCGTCGATGTGGCGGACCAAAGCCTTCAGGAAGTCGATGACCTCCAGCTCGCCGATGGCGCCGGGATAGAGCCGGAAGTAGAAGTTGCGCAAGGTCAGCCCGGCGGAAACGGAAAGTTTCTGCCAGTTGAAGTTGAACTCCAGCACGGGTGTCTCGCCGCGGGGCGCCCAGGTGCGGCAACGATGGGGCTTCTGACTCAGTCCGCTTTCGTCGATGAAGACGATCGTGCGGCCTTGTTTTTGGGCTTTTTTTTAGTGGCCGGCCAAGTCTTGCGCCGCCAGTTGCGGATGGCTTCTTCGTTGCGCTCGCGGGCCTTGCCGACAGGCCGTTGCGGGCTCCAGTGGAGCGCCCGCAGGATCTTCCAAACATGACCTTCGTGATAGCGCACGCCGAACTCGTCGGCGATCAGACGAGCGACTCGCGGACAAGTCCACAGCGGCGTCGAGAAGCCCTGCGCTTCGGGGCCCCGCAGCAGCATTGCCTCCAGACGTTCCCGTTGCGTGGCGTCTAACAGCGGCTTGCGGCCGGCGCGCCCGGCCCGGCGGAGTCCGGCGGCACCGTGCGCGCCATGCTCGCTAACCCAACGGCTCACGCTTTGCTGCGCCGCCTTCACGCGCCGTGCTGCCTCGGACTGACTCAAACCTTCGTCAACGACCAGCCGCACGGCCTCCAGCCGTCGCTTTTCCAGAGCATCAAAATCGCGCCTTACGCCTCTTGGGTTCCCCATGTCTATTAAGACGAGCAGAACCCCCAAAAGATTACTCTATATTATGCGGGAGTCAATACGTGCGACATGTTGAGCAGCCGCGCGAATGACTTCTTCGCGATCTCCGAAAACACCGCAGCGGGAACACCGTATAATGTCGCGTTGTCCTTTCTCGCGGA
The DNA here is from genome assembly GCA_965248365.1 of Bryobacterales bacterium. GTDB lineage: Bacteria > Acidobacteriota > Terriglobia > Bryobacterales > UBA6623. The sequence goes on from CBDFJA010000002.1 coordinate 599,220, forward strand.
CAAGTTCAGGCGCGACCTTGCAGCGCAGGCAGACGAGCTTCTTGTCAGAAGTATCCATATGGGATAACACTAGAACCCTAACGAGAAATGGGAAAAGATCAATTTACTACTGAACAGCTGTCGAGGATTCCTCGGGTTCTTTATATCCCTCCAGAAGGGTTGAGATGTCTCGAACCAATTGTTTGGCCTGACGCACCGTTAGAGCCAATCTCGTTGTCTTCCAGCCATTTGAGTCGGGATCAGAATGATTTAGGAAGCAAGTAATTACGGAAGTAGTGCCAAGAACAGGGAAACCTTCGTATCCCATCTCAAGCACCTTGTGGCCAAGTTTGATCTCTTTCACCGCCATTAGGTCTGTCTTGGGGTCGTCCATACGTCGATCCGATTGAGCTACCTCCCCGGCCCCAATTTGCAATCCCTGATGGCATTGGAGGATAATTCAGGAATGAGCCGTTCAGCGCCGCTTGCCCCTCAAAGCGCAACATCCGAAAGCAGAGACGATCCAACCACGCCGATCTCTGATGATCTCTGCCACCGCCACTTCTCTGAAACAGTCAGACCTAGTGAATTGCTAGAAGTTCCTGTGCAAAGTCTTGAAGCTGTTTACCGATGCTCATGGCCTGTTCAGGGCTCCAGTGCTGTCCGGGGAAAGTCGCGCCATCGGACGGTAAGTCTCGACCGCTCAATGTCTTATGGCCTGTTTTGCCCGGGAACGATTTGAAATCCCGAGGCCGCAAATGGTCGCCTGAACGGAGCATCCGGACGCGGCACAATGAGGGATGAACCTTGGCCGTACGGTTTTCTCCCAACTGATCGAGCACCTACCGAGCAAAGAGTTTCAGAAATGTGTATCGCGCTACCGCGGCGATTCCTATCTGAAAAGTTTCTCCTGCTGGGATCAGTTTCTTGCGATGGCATTCGCCCAGCTGACCTATCGGGCAAGCCTCCGCGACATCGAGACGTGCCTGCGTTCGATGCACGGCAAACTCTACCACATGGGATTCCGCGGCAGGGTAGCGCGCTCGACACTGGCCGATGCGAACGAGTCGCGCGACTGGCGGATCTACGCGGACTTCGCGCAGGTCTTGATTGGCATGGCACGGCCGTTATATGCCCACGACCCGATCGGTGTGGACTTGGACCAGACTCTGTACGCTCTCGACTCGACAACAATCGACCTCTGCCTGTCGCTGTTTCCGTGGGCGAGATTCCGCAAGCAAAAGGCCGCCGTGAAGATGCACACGCTGCTGGATCTGCACGGCAATATTCCCACGTTCATCCGCATTACTGGAGGCAAAGTGCACGACATCAACATCCTCGACGAGATCGGCCCGGAGGCCGGCGCGTTCTACGTCATGGATCGGGCCTACGTCGATTTCGAACGCCTCTTCGTGTTCACTCTCTGCTCGTCGTTCTTCGTCGTGCGAACCAAGAAGAACATCTTGCTCCAACGGCGCTACTCGCATCCCGTCGACAAATCCACGGGCTTGCGCTCGGATCAGACCGTCATACTGGCTGCCATCGAATCGGCCCAAGCCTATCCCGACCCGTTGCGGAGGGTCAGTTACTTCGACGCCCGGACGAACAAGCGGCTGAAGTTTCTGACCAACAACTTCGCGCTCCCGGCGCTGACCATCGCCCACATCTACAAGTCGCGTTGGCAGATTGAGTTGTTCTTCAAGTGGATCAAGCAACATCTGCGAATCAACTCGTTTTACGGCACCAGCGAGAACGCCGTCAAGACGCAGATCTGGATCGCTGTCTCGATTTACGTGCTCATCGCCATCGTCCGGAAACGGCTCGGGCTGGAAGCGAGTCTTTACCAGATTCTACAGATTCTCAGCGTTACGCAATTCGAAAAAATGCCCCTTTTACAGGCACTCCAGCCATCCGACTCCCCAAACGAATCCCCCTATGACCCCAACCAATTGATTCTATTCGACTTTTAACCGGACAGCAGTGCCATCGGTTCACCCTGAGCTTTCGCGATGTCGAGGACCTTCTGGCTGAGCGTGGCGTCACCGTTTCCTACGAGGCCATTCGATCCTGGTGCCGGAAGTTTGGACCAGCGTATGCTCGTACTCTGCGCAGACGACAAGGTCGACGCGGTGACATCTGGCACGTGGATGAGTTGTTCATCACAATCCGTGGCGAACGTCATTATCCTTGGAGAGCGATGGACCAGGACGGCGATGTCCTCGACATCCTGGTCACACGCTGCCGAGACAGGAGAGCTGCTAAGCGCTTCTTTCGCAAGATGTTGAAACACCAAGAGAGACCACCTGTAAGCGCCGGAGTGAAAATAGACCACAGGGCGGCGGTGTTCAGCCGTGTTGTGGCAGAGCAAAACTAGACCGCCCGCCGGCATTTCATAAAACATTCTTGGGGTGTTTTGTGTGATGCAGGAGGGATGTACTCTGTGGAGTTGACGCCCGAAGCTCGACGCCTACACGCCGATCATCGACCAGATCCTGGAGACGGACCTAGCGCTGCCGAAGAAGCAGCGGCACACCGCCCAGCGGATCTTCGAACGACTCCGAGACGAGCACGACTTCGCGGGCGGCTACACCATCATCAAGGACTACGTGCGGCTGAAGCGGACCTCGCAGCGCGAGATGTTCGTGCCGCTGACCCATCCGCCGGGGTGACCTTGCCCCCTAAAACGAGTCCAAGTTGAATGTTAGGATTTTCGGTTTTAGGAAGGAGGCAAGAGATGGCAGGGAAGCGATTTAGTGCAGAACAGATCATCATCAAGTTGCGTGAGGCAGAGGTGGGTCTAGCTCAAGGACAGACGGTGGGCCAGGTGTGCAAACAGATTGGGGTGACCGAGCAGACCTACTACCGGTGGCGCAAGGAGTACGGAGGGCTTCGACTGAATCAGGCCAAGCGGTTGAAGGTGTTGGAGAAGGAGAATGCCCGGTTGAAGAAGCTAGTGGCAGATCTGTCTTTGGACAAGCAGATCCTAAAGGAAGTTTCCTCGGGAAACTTCTAGGCCCGACGAAGAGGAGACGCGCAGTGGTGTGGGTGAGGGAGAGATTGGGAGCAGAGCGCGTCTCCGAACGTCGGGCCTGCCAAGTGCTGGGACAGGCTCGATCGACCCAGCGAAGGGAAAGGCATATCCCCGATGAGGAGGCTCGATTGGTGGCTGAGATGGTGGAGTTGGCCACGCACTACGGGCGATACGGCTACCGACGGATCACGGCCATGCTTCGTTGGGAAGGGTGGAAAGTGAATCACAAGCGGGTGGAGAGGTTGTGGAGACAGGAGGGGCTGAAAGTCCCGTCCAGACAGCCGAAACGAAGGAGACTGTGGCTTCATGATGGATCCTGCGTTCGGTTACGAGCGGCTCACAAGGATCACGTCTGGAGCTATGACTTCGTGCATGAGCGAACCCATGACGGAAGGGCCTTTCGATTATTAACCCTACTGGATGAATACACCCGGGAGTGTCTGGCCATTGAGGTCCAACGACAGATGAATCACCAGGACGTGTTGGATCGATTGGCGGAGTTGTTCGTGGATCGGGGAGTGCCTGAATACATTCGGTCCGATAACGGGTCAGAGTTTACGGCTCAGGCGGTTCGGGACTGGCTGAAGGCTGTTGGGGTGAGGACCTTATACATCGAGCCCGGCAGCCCCTGGGAGAATGGATATGTGGAGAGCTTCAACGGAAAACTGCGGGATGAACTGCTGAACGTAGAAGTCTTCGACACGTTGTGGGAGGCGAAGGTGTTGGCCGAGAGATGGCGCAGGGAGTACAACCAGCGACGGCCTCACAGCGCCTTGGCCTATCGGCCGCCGGCGCCGGAGGCCAGATTACCCAGGTCCCAGGACCAGAGTTCTATACCATGGAGTGGACTTCAAATGGTCCCAGGTCTAACTTAGAGAGTGGACTCGTTCCTGGGGGCAGGTCACCCGCACTCCTGCTCTTGGGGACAGGTGCGCGCGAGAGGGCTGGTTTGACCGCGACCTGCTAAGAGGGCAGTGGCCCGCAGTCGTTCCGTCGGAGTGCCTTTGCCAAGAATCCGTAGCCGATCGAGATTGAAGACCGGACTCTTGAACGATCCGGTCTTTTGGGTGTTGTTGCGCCGGGCGCACCGTTCGAGCCGGCACCCCGAGGCCTTTGGAGCAAGCCCTAGAGTGTGCGAGCAGTGCGCCTGGCTGTCAGGTGAGATTCGACGCAAGCACTTCAATCTAAACGGCTACGTAGTTTTGGCGAACGACAGGGGTCAGAACAGCGCGTAAATGAACGGCAACGCCGCCGTGCCCGAGAGGAGCACGAAAAGGCTCACCAGTAGCAGGAACATGATCGGCGGCGCAAGCCACCACTTCCTGTTGTACCGGAGAAACTCCCAATATTCGCGCAACAGGCCTGCCTGAGCCTGCTCCGCCTGCAGCGTGAAAGCTCGCACTCGGTCCTTGTTCGGCATGGTTTCCGTCCTCCTCGGTTACTCGCACTTGCTCAGAACTGCTGGAAGTAGCGCGCCGTGTCTTTGATTGTACTGTGGGGTGTCCAGTATGTTTTGGCAGAGCGGTTCGGTTCGCGCTGAAGAGGGTCACGGCCGACCAGCCGTATCCCCAAACCGATCGGTGTGATCACCAGGTAATAAACGATGGCCAGCAGTGCGTGGGAGATAGTCCAGCCGATCGGGTACAGTGTGGCTATCCAGAGCCGAAAGACCAGCCACTGCGAAGTCGGTACTCCATAATAAAATGCGCATAGAAGCAGCGCAGAGATCCAGATCACAGCAGCAGTGGTCCACGACCCGGTTTTCCACAGTGCCAGCCCACCGACCAGACTGAAGAAGGTGGCCAGGATCAGACCGAACATCCGTAGCTCACGGAGTGTCGGTTGGTGGTTCTTGTCCAGCAGTGGCACGTCCCTTACTCCTTCGCAGCTCCCGGCTTACGCCCAATCATCAGGAAGAAGCCACCCTCTCGGCTGCCCGTGACCAGTTGCCCGGCTTGGGCAAATAGGTGTTCCAGCCACGCACCACGCGGCTCCGGCTCAAACAAGCTTGTCTTGCCCAATTCTGTCAGGCCGTGTGACACCGACGGCACCCCGCGGACGAACCCGATGCCGGTGCGGTCGAACCACTGGAGCACCTCCCCAATCGTGTGTTTCGACTCGTGGGGGTTGGAGTATTGATCAGCAAACCACGCCCAGCTCTGCGCCTCGCTGCGCGAACTGTTGCGCAAGATCGGGTCGATCCACTTGGCGCGCCCTCGGGTGAGGCGGAATACTTGTCGGCGCATGTCAGTCAGCACTCGACCGAAGCGGTTGTACAGCCCGATCACGATGTGTCCGCCGGGCTTTAGCATCGGCGGCAGCCGCCGAAATCCACCGAAGGAATCTGCTGTGTGGTGTAGTACGCCGTTACAGAGGATTACGTCGAACTGCTCCCGCTTGAAGCATGGGCGGAACAGGTTCATCTGAGCGAATTGGACACGGTCCAGCCCGTGCTGTTTCCGGAACTGCTCGCCGAGACGCAACGAGTTCAGGCAGAGGTCGACAGCGATGACCCGCCGGCACGAGACACCAAGCAAGTTACTCAGCTGTCCCGTCCCGCATCCCACCTCTAGCACAGTGGTGTTGTACGGGATTGAGCGATCGAGGGCGTGGGCGTACCCGCCCCTCCGAGCCTTTTCCATTAGCGATCGCACCGAGTCATGATCGTCGTAGTTAGGGAAAGGGTTTTGTTCATAGAATGCCTGGACCTTCTGCGTCACAGCATTACGCTCGTCGAACGGCTCGTGCGGCCAGAACATCGACCAGATTCGGTCCTCCTTGCTGAAGTGACTACCGCACTCCGTGCAGGTGGCTCCACCATTCTCGAGGGCCAACTCTGCGCCGTGACACGGGCTACACCATAGACTCGTCAAAACTTCGTCTTGGTTGTCTTCTACCCGTACTGAAACATAGGCCGGCGCGGCCCGCTTGGTGAGCAGGAAGTGGCCCATGCAGAGTACGTCGATCTCGGAAGACATGAAAGTTTGGTATGCCTCCTCGGGGGAGCACACGATCGGGTCCCAGCCTAGGTTGAAGCTGGTGTTGATCATGACCGGGCAGCCGGTCTTCTGGTAGAACGCTTCCATCAACCTGTAAAACAGCGTATGCCGCTCGGGATCAACGGTTTGCACGCGGGCAGAATAGTCAACGTGTGTCACGGCTGGAATTTCGGAGCGGCATTGCAGGAGTTTTTCGATCCCCTTAACCTTGGTAAAGCCCGGTGGCAAAGGCAGTCGCTTATCCTGCTGCACTGAGGCGACGAGTAACATGTACGGGCTTTCTTGGTTGCCCACCATGTCGAAATACTCGTTGGCGCTTTCGCGCAGTACCGCGGGAGCGAAGGGGCGAAAGCTCTCGCGCAGTTTCACCTTCATGTTCATCACCGCCTGCATGTCGCTACGGCGGGCGTCACCAACGATACTGCGGCAGCCCAAGGCGCGGGGACCAAATTCCATTCGGCCCTGAAACCACCCGACGACCCTCCCGTCCGCGATCTCACCAGCAACCCGATCACACAAAACCTCGTTGTCGCCAATGTATTCATAGGTGGATTTGGTCGTGGTAAGGAAGGCGCGAATTTCGTCATCGCTGTAGTTCGGGCCCAGCAGCGACCCCTGCTGATCATCAATCAGCTGCGGCGTTCGGGGGTTTTCGAGCAGTTGGTACCAGATGAAGAGGGCGACCCCCAGAGACCCGCCGGCATCTCCGGCGGCCGGCTGAATCCACAAGTTCTCGAAGGGTCCCTCACGAAGGATGCGCCCGTTACCGACGCAGTTCAGTGCAACACCGCCGGCCATGCATAGGTTTTTCATTCCCGTCTCCGAATGTACGTGCCGAACCATGCGGAGCATTATCTCTTCGGTAACCTTCTGGATGGAGGCGGCGAGGTCCATCTCGCGCTGTTTAATTGGGTCCTCAGGCTGCCGGGGGGACCCACCGAACAGACAACCGAACTTCTCGGATGTCATCGTCAAGCCCTGGCAGAAGTTGAAATGCGACATGTCCATCCGGAACGAGCCGTCATCTTTCAGGTCGATCAGCTGCTCTAGCATCAGGTTGACGTACCTCGGCTCGCCGTAGGGCGCCAGCCCCATCAGCTTGTACTCGTCCGAGTTGACTCTAAAACCACAGAAGTAAGTGAAGGCTGAGTACAGCAGACCGAGCGAGTGCGGAAAACGCAACTCGTGGGTAAGGGCAATTTTGTTTCCTCGCCCGTACCCAAATGCCGCCGTGGCCCACTCGCCCACGCCATCGATGGTCAGGATTGCAGCTTCTTCGAATGGCGACGGGAAGAACGCGCTCGCCGCATGGGACTCATGATGTTCGGTAAAGACAAATCGCCTTCGGTAGGCCTGTTTGAGTCCCCGCTTCATCTCACGCGGCAAGTGCAGCTTCTTGTGAAGCCACAGTGGCATGGCCTTCAGGAATGACCGGAACCCTATCGGAGCGTAGGTGAGGTACGTCTCCAGTAGCCGCTCAAACTTCAGCAGTGGCTTATCGTAAAAACCGACGTAGGCCACCTCTTCCGGCGCAAGGCCCGCGACATCTAGGCAATATTCGATGGCATGAACGGGGAATCCCTGGTCGTGTTTCTGGCGAGTAAACCGCTCCTCTTGCGCTGCCGCTACAATCTTGCCGTCTACCACCAGTGTGGCCGCCGAATCGTGATAGAAGGCGGAAATTCCTAGAATCGGAATCATGACAGCCAGCCCATGCCCCGGGGTTGCCTCAACTACGGCAAGCAACGGCGTCTCTGCAGGGGGATCACAAGTGGTGGTCGCTGACGAATCCCCAATTGTAAGTTACGCCGCTTAAGACAGTTGAAATTCTAGCTCCTAGACCAAGTTCTGTTGCGCCTAGGGGGTGGACTTCCGTATTTCCGAAATCCCAAGTCAAGAGACCTTCGATGCACTGAGAGGCTATTTTGACTTTGGCTCTCGCAGGCGCCTCTAATTTCATCCTGCTTTCTTAATCGTCAAGCGCTAGGGACGAATTGCCCCCGCCGCCCCCACGGGTTCCCGATAGGTTTTTCCCTGCCTGTAGAGTTCCAGTCGCTGGCGGATCTGAGAGGCCAGATCGCCAGCTGCCGAGGCAGAGGGCAACTCAAGCGCTGCTTGTGCGGTCTTCGTCGCCTGATTGTATCGGCCCGCTGCCGCGTACGCCGCCGCCAACGTGTCAAGAATCGCTGCGTTCTGATATTGGGTTAATTGTGCGGCACGTTCGGCGAACTGGATCGCTTGTTTCGCGTCGCGAACGTTTGGGTCCGTATGGGTGGCCAGGATCCATGCCATCCCAGCCAAGGGAGGCGGGGAATCAGGTTTCGAGTGCAAGGCGTGACGAAAATGTTGAAGCGCTGCTTCGATTCGGCCGGTGCGTTTCAACGTCCAGCCCAAGACACTGTGTGCTTCCGCGAATTCGGGTCTGATCTTCAGGGCCTGGCGATAGCGCCGGATCGCCTCGCATAATCTACCCTGCCCTAAGAGCGCATTCCCCCAGTTGTAGTGCGCTTCGGCATAGTCGGGGTTGACCTCTAAAGCCTGACTATAGTATCTGATCGCCTCCTCTGAGTTACCCTTCGCTAACAGCGCATTCCCCAAGTTGTTAAGGGCTTCGGCATGGTCGGAGTTGATTTGTAGTGCATAGCCATAGTGCGCGATTGCTTCTTCCAATTGGCCCTGCGCCGACAGCGCATTTCCCCAGTTGTAGTGCGCTTCGGCATAGTCGGGGCTGACCTGCAAAGCCTGACTATAATATCTGATCGCCTCCTCTGAGTTACCCTTCGCTAACAGCGCATTCCCCAAGTTGTTAAGGGCTTCGGCATAGTCGGAGTTGATCTCGAGGGCCTGATGATAGTGCGCGATGGCCTCGTCTATCTTGCCCTGCCCTTGCAGTGCGTTCCCCCAGTTGTTGTGCGCTTCGGCAAAGTCGGGGTTGATCTGCAGGGCATTACGATAGTGGGGGACCGCCTGATCTAGTTCGCCCCGCGTCGACAGCAGGTCCCCCCAGTTGTTGTGTGCTTCGAAATACTCGGGGTTGATTTCGAGCGCTTCACGATAGTGCTGGATCGCCTGCTCCACGTTGCCTCGGGCCGACAGGGCATCCCCCAACTTGCAGTGCGCTTCGGCAAAGGTAGGGTCGATCTCGAGTGCCTGACGATAGTGCCGGACCGCTCTTTCAAAGTCCCCGTCATTTGCGGCGCTAAAGCCGAGCACAATAGAGGACGCCACATCTTCTCCCAGTAATTCAGATGCCTTTGTGGCCATCCTCTCAGCTTCTTCCAGTTTTCCTGCCCAGGAGAATACCGTCGCCAGGTTACGCAGGGCGACGCCATGGGCTTGGTTGTCGAGGCGGCTTTCAACTTTCTGGGTTGTGGCTTTAACGGCTGCGTTGTTCCAGGTGTCGACAGTTTTGACAACGTTCTGTCGTGCAAGCGTGTCGATTAGTCGAAGAGCTAGCAGTCGGTAACCCTCTATCGTCGGATGAACATGGTCGAGGAAATAGTCCGATCCAGGGATATTATGGTCGGCGCGGTCTTCGATCATCCGAGCGAAGTCGATCAGTGGCACTCTGCTGCGCGTCGCTACCTCGACGACAATCTGATTTATAGAAGTCAGGGCCCGAAGGGGACATATGTCCTCCTCAAGCGCGCGGCGCAGCGCTGCCTTGGCCTCTTCATAGCGTCCTAGGTCGTAGAGGACGAGCCCTCGTCGGTAGTGAAGGTCTGCGTAGCGATCGTCGATCGTCCCGGCTTGCTGGAGCGCAGCCAAGGCGTCTTCGAGTCTGCTTGCTGTCCGAGCCTTCTGTGCATGGGAGTACAGCGCCTCAAAGCGCCGAGCATCGGCGGCGGCGAGATCTTTTCGATGTTCGCTCTTGAAAGGGGAACAGTCTTTCAGATTGACCGCCGGTGTGATCAGTACTACGTCCGCGCCCGCGGAGCGCGCGACGTCGATTATACGGTTGAGATTGAATCGGTAGTGGCCAAAAACATGTTCCCGCAGCGTGTCGTCGCGGTTGTAGTCGCGAGGACCAACCGAGTGCTCCAAGATCGTATCGACTTCGCTCTTGAGGATCGTTGGTGCATCCCGTGCATCGGCTGGTCGGCTCGGGCCTGCGTTCAACATTTTCTTGGTGGCCGCGTAGATGCGTGTGCGGCTTATCACCCCCCCTGTATCGGTGAAGACTCTGGGAACTTCTGCAAGGCTCTTGTAGGTGCGCCGCTCGAGGAACTCATTATGCCCCGAATAAACGATGAAGAGATCGGGCTCGTACTGAACCAGCTCCTCCATCACCACTGCCACTCGATAGCTCGCGTAGCTGACGCCCCCCGCGTTGATCACTTCCCACTTACGAGTCGGATCTGCCACCGGCAGCAGCTCCCGCAGCCAACCGCTGAAGGAAACGCTGTCGTCGTAGGGCCGGCCATAGGTCGTGGAGCCGCCTACGCTAAAGATGCGGTAGGTCCCCGGGAGCTTTTCTTTCGGAAACCGCTGAGGGTTAAACCACGGCATCTTATTGGGGGCGGTAACCATGTGGACTTGGCCCTGTGGTTCGCTCTGTTCCACAAACAGGGGAATGTTCCCTGCAAAACCGACGTAAGGGTCGTCAGCGTAAAGAACTGGCTTGACGCCGAAAAGCGCAAGGGAGACCTCGAGCAGTCCAAGAAGTATGACGGCCGTGACCAGGCCAAACAGCGCTTTCTTCCAGGTGGGCAACTTTCGCCGCTGTGAGTGCGGTTTGTGCGTGGCGGCTTGACCCGCGGCCACGGATTCTTTGCGCTTCTTGTTTCTGCGCTTCACGATCCAGCTTTGGCCACTTCTTCGCGGGACTCTCAAGCCCCATTTCGAGCGTTAGCCTTGAGCTCAAGGCTAGGGGATCGAGTCAGAAGACCGCTTATAGTAACGTTGTCCTCGGTCACCCGGATGGCCTCCAAGGCCGCGCCCAGGCCGACGACCCTGCCAGGGTCCAGCTCCACGTAGGAATGATCAGTGCGCTGGTGCTGAATCCCTGGGGCCTCAGAATTTCCGGTATGTCTACTCCGCTGGCTCCAGGAGCAACGGGGCTTGCAGCGCCGCGTTCTTGCCGCCGCAATCTGTTCAGTCACGTACGGGAGACTCGTGAGGACGTTAGGTCGAGTCCATCGTATCACCAGCCCGTTAGACGGTCAACGAACCGGAGATTTGGGGAAGATTCCATATTCAACTTCGGATTCCTCCCGTTCCACCATCTCCTCCTCCTCGAACTGTGCCCGGCGGTTTCCGATCGCTGTCATTAACTCCAACAGGGATTTCGTATACACTCCGGCGCTCGGTTCGGCCGTTGCTGATCCGTTCGGCGTCGGCCAATGAGCCTCCTCCTCTTCAGCTATGTGGTCAAGCGGTCGGCGGAAATGGGTTTCATCTCCCAAATATCCAGTGAGGGGAGCTTCGCCGTGCCACCAACCGCGAACAGCCCTATACCAAGGCTGTCGGCCCGAGAAGGGTAGATCCGGTCGGTCAGACAGGTTCGACCGTTAGCGAACACCTCGATTACAGAGCAGTCCAGGAATACCCGTAGTTTCAACGATTCGCCGGACGCAAGGTGCAAGGCGCCTTTGCGAACATCGCTCCTCGCGCCCGACCCTAGGCTGGAGCGTTCCTTATCCACTTTCAAGGATTTGTCAGCACGGCTGTAACCGATCAGTGTCTGCTCGCGGGCGCCGGGCGCACAGCGTACTCGCAGGCCAAACTCCTCCGCATCGCCCGGCTCGAACTCCGCGGCAATCTCAATGCAATCGCCCGCCACACCCTCCAGCAAGGGGGAGGTGGAAGTGACTTGAATGTCCCGAAAACGGTGGAGCTTCCCCCGCAGCACTTCCAGTTGGGGGGCGGGGTGGCAGCGCAGCATGCCGTCCGCCCTGAGGGTCAATACTCGCGGTAAGGACATTGCGCCTGACCAGCCTGCGGCGCGCTGGGCTTTCTCGTCGCGCTGCTCTAGCAGCCATCCCCACAAAATACGGCGCCCACCGCTATCGAGCATCGTCCTCGGGGCGTAAAAAGACCCGAAGTCGAGCACGCCTTGCGGAGCTTCTGGGCGGAATTCTTGGTCCGCATATGTCCCAACGAGGTAGCGACCCTTTCCCTGCGCCAAGAACGTCAGCACGTGCTTGTCGGCCAGAGGAAACAAATCGGGCACTTCCCAAACCTCTCCGGTTTCGCACGGGGGGCAGAGTGAACCGGGGCTGGCCTTGGCGAACGCATCCTTTTCCCCGACCAGGAGCGGGTGGACGTATCCCCAATGGACGAGATCCGGAGAGGTGTAGAGCAGTGCCGCCCCCCCAACACCCTCGAAGCCCGAGCCGATCAGCATGTACCAAGTCTTGTCTTCCCTCCAAACATATGGATCTCGGAAGCCAGTCAGGTCCAGCTCCGATGGCCGCGATCCGATGACGGGGTTGCCTGGATGCTTCTTCCAGATGATCATCTGGTCATCGCTCGTAGCAAGGCATTGCACCTGAGGCGCGACGCCAGTATAGAAGATCGTCGGAATACCGTTGTTTATGATCGTCGAGCCACTCCAGCAGCCGTCCTTATCGGGCCCTCCGGGCGTGGGCGCCAAGGCGGTCGGCAAGTGCTTCCAATGCACCAGGTCGTTGCTCACTGCGTGTCCCCAGCTTTGGCTACCCGCGAAGGCCGGGTCATGTATGTAAAACATATGGTAGTTGCCGTTCCAGAAGATCGGCCCGTTCGGATCGCCCATCTTGCCGGCTGGAGCAACCAGGTGATATCGAGGACGCTGCGGATCTCGGGCCAATTTGGTTTGGAGTGCCGGGTGGCGGCTAATTCGTGGATCTCTTGATTCCTTTGGCCTCGAACATGCTGCCATGATTGGAGCAGCGGAAAGGCCCACGAATTGACGACGACCAAAAGTTCTGCAACTCCTGGCCGCTGATTTCTTCCCGAGCGTTTCTTCCCTCATCGCCGCGCAACCATCACTTCACTCTAGAGGCTGGTCAAAGCCGAGAAGGATGGGTGACAAGTGCATCCGGTATTCAAGATCCCATATTATCCGGAATTTCATATTCTCACTTCATTTCGTTGACAAGCTTATTGCCATATGATAGATTAGGCTGACTATAATCTGAAGCTCGCGCCCGTGGTGGAGTGAGCTGGAACAGCTTGTGTCTCGCAACCAACCAAACCAACAATTGGGGGGGTTCATGAAAACCAACGCTTGGATCATGGCTAAGTGTGCTGGTGTAGTCGTCCTGGCTCTCGTGTTGTCTAGTTCAGCGTACGGCCAGGCGGTGGGCTCGAATGCCTATATTAGCGGCTCCGTGATTGACTCGACAGGCGCGGTCATCCCGGACGCCGATATCGAAATCGAGAATATCAACACCGGCGCGAAGCGAACGACGGTTTCGAACGCCGTCGGCGCCTATTCGCTGGTCGAGATTCCTCTTGGAACTTATAAACTCACGGCGAGTGCGGAAGGATTCGCCGATACGATCGTTTCGCCCATCGAGTTGCAGATCAAGGCGCGGGTCGACCTGACGGTAACCTTGAATCCCGGTACGGTTGTGGAGACAGTGGAGGTGACGGGCGCCGCCATCAGGCTCGAATCGCAAACCTCTGACTTAGGGCAGGTGGTCACTCACACGTCGGTGAGCCAGTTGCCTACCAGGCTGCGGAACCCCATGGAATTGGTAACCATCGCGCCCGGAATCACCAATTCTTTTATAAACGGCACGGGGGGCGGCTACTACGGCGCGAACCAAGACGGTCGAGGCGGGCTCGAGATCTGGTCTACCGCTAACTTCTCGATCGCCGGCGGGCATCGGGCCAATGCGGTCATCACTGTTGACGGGATCGACGTCCGTACCGATAGCGGCGGCGGCGGTAACCAGCCAATTGTCTTCAGCCCCGACTTCATTGAAGAGTTCAAGGTGCAGACGAACAACTATTCGGCTGAATTTGGGTCGGGCGCTGGGGTCGTCAACATGGTCACGAAAAGTGGAACCAACGACCTGCACGGCTCGATTTACGATTATCTGCAGAACGACAACCTCAATGCCAACACCTTCTTCAACAATCAACGGGGGCTCACGAGACCGGAGCTGAAGCGCAACCAATTTGGCTTCGTGGTGGGCGGGCCCGTTTACATTCCGGGGGTCTACGACGGCAGAAACAAGACCTGGTTTATTGTGGACTGGGAGAAATTAGAGCAGCGTGGACCGGCGAGCTCGTTCTTACGCATGCCCACAAATGCCGAGGAACAAGGGGACTTCTCGGGTACTTTTGGGGCCAACGCAAACGAGGTTGTTATCTACAATCCCTTCGACACTTTTACGGATGCCTCCGGGAAGGTTTTGCGGCGGCCCTTCGCGAACAACCAGATCCCGGCCGGCATGAGGGACTTGAGCGGGTTCGTCGACAACCTCATCCCATTTTGGCCCGAACCCAATCGACCCGGCGGCGAGATCGTCAACGGCCTGCCGACTCAGGCGGGGAACTGGGTTAAGAACACGGGATCGAAATTCGACTACTACCGCCGCGATGTCAAGCTGGACCAGCAATTCGGTGACAAGCACCGGGTTAGCTGGCGGTGGGCGTTCAACCGCCTGTTTCAGCCAAACGTAGACCTTTACGGAAACATTGCTTCTCCTTTTTTCTCAGGCGCAACCGACCAACCCAGGTATGAATGGGCAGCTTCGCACACCTGGACTGTAACTCCCGCCCTGGTTGTCAACCAGGCTTTCTATTGGAATTGGCAATCAGGCGATACGCCCAACCCATCGGCGGGCTTTGATCCGACGCAGCTAGGAGGGCCTTTCGCGGATGGGTCCATCGCCGCCTTGGCCACCAAGTTCAATTCGGGGACTTCTTTCCCGGTAATCGCCTTTCAGGGCCAGTCGGGCTCAACCGGCGCGAGTGCAAATTATGCCCAGCTAGGGGCCGGCGTTGGCAGGTCGGGAAACAACCGCAAAGTCACATATGTGGTGGGATTCTCCAATATTCGAGGTAACCACGAGCTCAAGTGGGGCACCCAACTGAGGCCCAGATATGGAGATGGGGCTGGTTGCAACGACGTGAACGTAACCGGCAGGTATCAGTTCGGAGGTTTTACCTCTGGGCCGGATCCGATCTCCCCGAGCGTCGATACCGGCAACGGTTTCGCTGACCTGACGCTGGGGTTGGTAGGAGGTGGAAATTTCACGAATATGTTCTGTAACGCAGCAACTAACGGCATGTACGCCTGGTATTTTGAGGACACTTTTCGGGTCACGCGCAGGCTGACCCTGAACTTGGGTGTACGGTACGACTTCGCCCAGCCAGGACTAGGGAAAGACAATCAGAACGTGAAATTCGACCCATTCATCCAAAATCCTCTTGGCGAGCAGTCGGGTCCCAATACGGACGGCAAAACGCTCAACCAATGGTTTCAGGACAATTACGGGCACCCTCTGTTGGGTGGATTCGTGTTTGCTGGGACCCACGGCTACGGAGGCCGGCTTACCGACACAGACTTTAGTAACATAGCGCCGCGCTTGGGCGCCGCCTTCAAGCTGAACGACAAGACGGTGCTGCGAGGCGGTGTCGCCAAGTTGTATTGGATGACCACTTATCGGGCGTTGTTCAGTCCCAGTACGAATCCCTTCTCCGCCAGAACTGACATTACGGGTACCATCGACGGGATCAACCCGATACTAGATATCAGCAACCCATTCCCGGGCGGCATTAACGAGCCGGTCGGGGCCGCCAACGATTTGCTGACGGACGTTGGGAAAAATCTGAGTGGCGGTGTGGGAGGACAAAAGAACCCCTATTCTTGGCAGTGGAACTTCGGCATTCAACGGGAGTTGCCTTCCAATTCTCTGATCACGATATCCTACGTCGGCAGCTTCGCCAGACGTCTGCCTTGCCCCTTCTTTATGTGTAGCATGCAGTTAGGCGAGGAAACACTGAGAAACCAGGGATCGAGGCTTGTGGAAACCGTTCCGAATCCTTTCTTCGGGCTCATTACCGATCCTACCGCGGGGGCTCTTAACGGGGAAACCGTGCAGCGTGGGCAGTTATCTCAGGCTTGGCCGCACTTCGCAGGCGGATCCTTATACATCCCTCCGCCGGCGGCCAACTCGCACTTTGGGCTTTGGACGGAGGAATATCCGTTCAGGAATAACTACCAAGGCTACCAGGTGGGATTCGAAAAGAGGTATTCTGACGGTCTCCAGGCGCTTGTCGCCCTCACCGCGGGGAAGAACTTGACGACCGCGGACTCGTTTGAGGCAGGTTATCTGGGGCCGATAGCAGGCTATCAAAACGCGCGCGACCTAACCCAGGAGAAATCATTATCGTCAGAGGACACCTCGTACCGGCTCGCGGTCAGCCACGTCTACGACCTTCCCATTGGGCGAGGGAATAAGTTGGGCACCGATTGGCATCCTGTGCTCGATGCGATCGCCGGCGGATGGCAAGTCTCAGGGATCTGGACGTTCCAGAGTGGTTTTCCGCTGCCGATTGGCGCCTCACCCAACAATACCAATAACCGCGGTTTCACCAATTCCCGTATCTTCGGAGCCAGACCGGATCTGGTGTCAGATCCCCAGGTGACCACAGGCAGCCGCGGCCAAAGAATTGAACAGTGGATTCAACCGGGCGCCTTTAAGACGGTTGCACCGTTTACCTATGGCAACGCTCCTCGGCTGTTGAACGGAGTCCGGGGCGATGGCATCAAGAACTTTGATCTCTCGCTCATCAAGCACTTCCGGATTCGGGAACAGATGAACGTGGAGTTCCGCGCGGAGATGTTCAACATTTTCAACCGACCGCAGTTCGCGATACCGAATATCCAATTTGGTAGCGCGACCTTTGGTCGTGTAACCGGTACCGTGGGGCCACCTCGCTACATGCAGATGGCCCTCAAGTTTAACTTCTAACCGGCTTGCCCGGCTCTAGCACGCCTAGGGCCGGTCGATACCCTCCATCAGGCGGAGCGGCGGGGCATCGCTGTCCCGCCTCTTTTTTTGTAGAATTGGACGCTGCCGTGCTAGCTCGCCCTCCATTCCGCAGGTTCTGGACCCGTTACCCGGGCCCGTCAAGCAGATTCCTCACATAGACTCTGGAAGGGGATTAACCGACTCGAAACTACGGTGGCGGGCAGGGCCCAAATTCGCCTGGACTGAACCCCAAAAATGAGACACTCGCGCTTGAGACACTTTGCAGGGAAAGGAACTGCAAGTGGGGAAGAAGCGAGTCAATAAATTCCCGAAGGCTTTTCGGAAGATGGCGCTGGAGCGGCTGAAGAGCTGCGAGAGCGTCACGGCGCTATCGGAGGAGCTGGGGATTCATCGGACACTGCTATACAAGTGGCGGGACCAGATGGAACCCGTGGAGGAGGGGCAAGGTCCACCAGCCAACTGCCGCGAACGGGAACTCCGGAAGGAGATCCGTGCGTTGAAGCGGCTTTTGGGGGACAAGACGCTGGAGTTGGATTTTTTCAAAGGTGCCTTGCAAAAAGTCAAGGCTCGACGCCAGAGCAGCGGCAGCTCTGGCGAGAAGGCATCTACGACCAAATTCGGGAGTTGATGCCGGTGCAAGGCAGTCTGAGTGTCGAGCGGATGTGCCGCCTGGCTCAAGTGAGCCGGGCGGGTTTCTATCGGTCTTTCAAAGAGCAGATGCCGTTGGAAGAAGACATGGAAGTACGGTCGGCGATCCAGACGATCGTGCTGGAACATCGGCGCCGCTATGGCTACCGGAGGGTGACGGCGGAACTCCGTCGGCGTGGGATGATGGTGAACCACAAGCGAGTGGCGCGGATCATGCGGCAGGACGGCTTGCTAGCGATCCAACCACGGGCCTTCCTGGTGACCACGGAGTCAGACCACAAGCTGGAGGTGTACCTCAACCTCGCCAAGCGGATGAAGCTGACCGGGATCAATCAGCTATGGGTGTCCGACATCACCTACATCCGGCTGAAGGCTGAGTTCGTCTACCTAGCCGTGATCCTGGATGCCTATTCACGGAAAGTGGTGGGCTGGGCGTTGGAAAGAACGCTGGCGAGCCGGTTACCGCTGGCGGCACTGGAACACGCGATCGCGGAACGGCAACCGCCGCCCGGCCTTGTTCATCACTCCGATCGCGGTGTGCAGTACGCTTCCGGCGCCTACGTGAGGATCTTGCGCCAGCACCAAGCGATCCCCAGCATGAGTCGGCCGGCGAACCCTTACGACAATGCCAGTTGTGAGAGCTTCATCAAGACGCTCAAGCGGGAAGAGATCTACGCCAACGATTATCAGGATCTGGACCACCTGCGTGCGAACATCGAGGACTTCATCGAGCGCTACTACAACCGGTGCCGCCTACATTCGGCGCTGGGCTATCGGCCCCCCGAGGAGTTCGAGCGGGCCGCCAGGACGGAGACAGCTTGCGCGGGAGCGACGATGAGTTTTTTCAGGCATGAGGAGATCTACCGATCCGATGGGAAGCGGTTGATGAACGGGAAGCCGACCGAAGTCGGCTCCCCAGACCATCGTTTCGATGAGTCTCCGGCTGGCTATTCCTCGGCGGGTTGGTCTCCACCAGAGCCTGCCTCTGCTTCACCAGCTGAGGACCATGCTAAAAGAGAAGAGACTGTTTTGAGAAGGGAAAATCATTGAACGGCAGGTGTAGCAACCGCAGATTGTCTCAATGGAGGGGTTCACCCCAAGCTACTGTAGATAATTCTGTAGCTGTCGGGAGCAACAAGGCTCAACAGACTTCAACAACCGAGATTCGTAAGTCATTGAAAACAATGGTCGGGGCGGAGGGATTTGAACCCCCGGCTTCCTGCTCCCAAAGCAGGCGCGCTACCAGACTGCGCCACGCCCCGATCTGTCCACTGCGAAAATCACAGTTGCGCCTTGAACCCTATTACTTTGTAAGACAAGCGGGCGCGATCAGTCGCGCCCTACTTCTCAACAGCGGAGCTTTCTCCACTGCCGGTCGGAGCTGGTGAGAAAAGCGGGCTAGCCGGCGCAGAAGGCCCATGCACGGGCCCGCGCTGGATTTCCCCGGCCTCGGGCCACAAGGTAAAACAACCCGCGCGAGAAACAGCTCTACTAGATGATTCTAGCTCAGTCCGTCTGGATAGGAAGCAGATTCCACCTTGACCGGAACTGCCCGGGCCGGGCGGTTTCATGCCCATGGGAAGCCTTGGCTGATGCAGCTGACAAGGTCAGATCCGGGTGAAGGAAACCGCTACCGAGATCGAGCTTCGGGTTGATGCGGAAACCGGCGCCGTCGAGATGACAGCTCTCCCTCGATCAGATCTTGGGCCGGTAGCCGCTACGCGTACGGACGCGGTACTTGCGCAGTTCGTCGCCTTGCAGCTCGACTTTGATGCTTCGCCATCCCTGGTTGGGGCTCGCCTGCGGATAGTAGGTCACGGTGTAGGAGCTGGACAGCTCCTCGCGAATGTTCGTGAAAGCCTCGGACTGCTTCTGCCAGCTCTTGGCGAAGAAGGCGCGGCCGCCCGTTCGGGCCGTCAGGCGTCTGAAAACGTTACTCGAAATAGGGTCTTTATTGACTTCGCGCGTGCTGATGACGTAGATCGGCACGCCCTCGTCCTCGGCAATCGCGCGCACGTCGTCGGGACCCACCGTACTCGCCGTGTCAGGCCCATTGGAGAATACGATCACGACTTTCCGGCCTGGGACAGTAGCCACGTCGCGTAGCGTCAGCAGGAGCGAGTTGTAGAGGGCGGTCTCGTCGCCGGCTACCGACATGCGCAGCCCCTTGATCGCCTCCAGCCGCTCATTGCCCAGCGGAGCGTGGCGGGTCAGATTGCGGCTGTAGCCATAAACGGCCACGGAGTCAGCGGAGGCGAGTCCCCGAATGAAGTCGGCGATGGCGTCTTCGGCAAATACGAAACTGCGGTACATGAAGTTACTCGTGTCGAACAGGATGAAAACGTTGGTGCCGGCGAATGTGTCGTCCCCCCCGAGCTCCTCGAATACGCCGCCGCGGCCTCCCTCGGGCCTGGAGGTTCCCTTCTCCGGTCGCTGCTCGGTCTGGTCGACCCGCCGGGGTGCGACGTTGCCCTCGGCAAAGCTGGAGACGGTTTGGCGAATGCCGTCTTCGTAGATCTGAAAATCGCCGGGCTTCAGGCCGCGGATGTGACGCCCGCGCCGATCGGTAACGGCGACGCTCAAAACGACCAGTTCAACTTCAACACGGAAGAGCGGTCCCTCCATGTCTTTGTTCTGAGCCAAGCCGGGACGGGGAGTAAAACAGAGCAAACCCAACGTTCCCAAGGCGCAGGCAATGGCCCCAACAGTGTGGCTTGACGATCTCGACACGGGGTTCATTCTTTGGCTTCCGTTCTCCCGGCTATTCAAGCGACGCCCGGGTCATCTGCTCAGTCCGAACCCTGTATTGGGCCCGGTATTTGTCGGCGACCAACCGCATCGACCGCCAAAGAGCCGGCCAATCGTCCAAATGGGTGGCGAAAATGCGCTCCAAAGTCTGCTGAGTCCATTCCGGAACGAGCAGGTTCAGTTGGGCGGGAGGCAAGTGCAGCTCGTCAGCCAGCGACGCCCAATAGAGGTTTGTCGATTCCCAGCTCTCCGCCAGCACGCGGCTGGAATAACCCATCAGGGTCGGAAACAGCGGCAAACTCAGAAACTCGGTTCGGTAGGACCCGGCCAATTTCGGGTGCGGCACTCCGAAAAGCGAGGAAATCCGCTCCTCGCTCAGCCGGTCGGGGGCAGAGGCCTCGAGCTGCTCGATTTCCTCGACCATGGGCCTGCTCCATCGCCGCAAGGTCTCTCGATGCCGCCCGAGCATTTGTCCGCTGAGGTGGAATAGTTCAGCCGGCGTCAACTCCGCCGCGCCCTCCTTCATTTCTCCGCGGGCCAGATGATCGCTGAGGCGCCAAAGTCGCGCCGGCTCGACTCGTTTCCGCAACGTCCCGAACACAGCCGCGCGGATTTCTTCGTTCAAGACAGTGAGGGCGACGAGTTCCTCTCCGATACGAAGGTGAAGTGCGACGAAGTGTTGTTCGGAGGTGGTCACGCCCCACCAGCGGGCCACGGTCGCGCCGAGCAGGATTTGGGGCGCCAGGTCCTGCCAGACCAACGCTTGACGCTCGCTGGGGATCAGGAAGTTTTGCTCCGCTGCGGCGAGGGCGTAGGGAAGCTCGACCAGCGATCCCACCAGGCGCCCCCCGGCGCTATTCGGCCAACCGGTTCCCAGCATTTTCGCGGGCTTCCAGGCGCGGCTAGGCTGATGCCCGATAAAATCGTGGCTGCGCACGAACAGCGGATTCGCCCGAATCAGTTGAGCGCCCGGCGGACTGTAATAGATGTAGTTCAGCCCGACCAGCGTGTCTCGCAGAATGGGAGCCAGCTCTCCCCTCACTTCAGACAGTTCCCGCGGATTCCCCTGCGCCTTGTCGACGACCCGGCGCAGATTCAGTAAACGTTGGTGTTGGATGTGCTTCTCGACCCAGCTGCCACGCGCAAAGGCGTTCGACTCCACGGGGGAAAGGTTCGCCCGCGGCAAACGCACCTCGGAGATCGTAGCCGCCAGACGGTTCGCCATGGCCACGTTGAAGGCCTCGCCCCGCGATACTCTCTCGAGATGATCCGCCAGGTCGAAGAGCGTTTTGAGGGAAACCAATCGTTGCAGAGCAAACAGCGAGGACATCCGTTCGACGATCGCCGCGTGGGCAGACGCGTCGGCCGGCGACGGCTTGCCGGCCAGCAGCTCAATGAACCGCTGTTGGGGCGAGATGTCGCTGGGCGAACCGGTCCTCTCCAGGAGCAGGTTTCCGCCGGCCCGTCCGGCGTCGAAGACCTCCAGCCGGCTCCCCGTCCGGGCAAACAGTTGGATCAACCGTCGCAAGGTCGGGTCGGCGTCGCGCTGAGCGATCTGCCCCTGCCGGACAAGGATCTGCCACAGCCCGACGAGAGCCTGAAACGTGCCAGTGGCGTCCGCTCGCCGGAGCAGGTTACGTTTTTTCACCAACTGGGGCAATAGACTCTGGTAGGCGATGATGGTTTCTTCAGAAAGCGTCTCCACCTCGGCGAACAGCGCGTACTGTGCGCCGTATTTTTCGTAATCCCACATCAAACGGTCTACCGTGGCCGGTGACAGCGGTTCCTTGCGCCGCCGCTCGATGTTATTGATGGCCATAAACATTTTCAACGGCGCGTTCTCCACGAGCCGCCGGCAAAACACGAACATCGCTTCGACGACATCGTCGGGGTGGGACCACAGGGAGACGGCCTTGTTGCGCTTGCCCTCGATCCGGGCGTGACGATGCCGATCGAACAGCCGCCGCCAGTTCTCGACCCCGCCTGCAATGTGCGCCTCCCCATCGGTGCCGATGTAGAGCCGGGCGATCAGCAACTGGAGGTCGGAATTCGATCGGAAAATCGGCCGTGCAGGCCCGGGGCTGGTCGACTCTCCTCGCACAGCCAAGTAAAACCGCCTCAGCCGCTTCGGCTGGGTCAAATATTCGAGCGTGCGCCCCTGGGCCCGCGAAAGCGCGTCGAAGTAGGAGGCCATCCAGCCGTCGTCGACTTCAATGAGAGCTTGAAAGAACCTTGCGCCCTCGGCTGGCGGCACACCAACCAACTCGCGCCAAGTAGACTCGGTACGCTTCCCGCCGGGAACAACGGCCCGGCCCCCCCGGATTTCAAATGAGCCGCCGAAAAAATCGAGCACGTGGGCGAAGTCTTTCAGCCGCTCGGCGGGAACCTCCCGGCGCAACGCCGCCGCCGTCGGTTCGTGGAGGCCGGACATGGCGACATACAACCGAGCCAAAGCGGGATCGCCCAGCAAGGTGTCCACGAACGGCCGCCCCCCCTTTTTGCGGGTCGCTGATAGCCAGTAATCTTCCCCGAATATCACCGGCAGCCGGCTCGATGGGTAGGGCTTATGAAAGGCTGCTTCCCTGCGATAGGAGTCTTCCAACTCGGCGAGCGGAAAGCCCGAGTCAATGGCCAGAAAGGCGCGCGAGGGGTTGACGGTCTCCAGCACCGCGTTCGCTCCGCAAGAGCCGCGCAGACGGAAGCCGAGGATCCTCAACAGCCGAGCGGTTTCTTCCGAATCGCAGGAGGGGACGTCGATCGTCTCGTTGGCTCCGGCGAACTGCTTCAGCTCTCGCGCTTGCGAAAGATACTGAATAACCAGTTTCAGGTACTCGGTCGGCACCAGACTCTCGGAGGCGCGGCTGGCGCGGTATCCGGAGGTGATGATATTACGAGCCAAAGCAGGGAAAAGCTCGTGGGGTTGTTGATCGCTCGACAGCGCAGCCATCCGGCGGAAGGAATAGAGAAAGCCGGGAACCTCCGTCCAGCCGGACTCGATCCCGTCCGTCGTCGGTCCGGGATCAGTGGGCGCCTCCCATCCCTCGAGGCCCGACCCACCGATTTCCCGGTACGAGGCGACATGCTTGCGCGCCGCGTCGAGGTCGCCTTCAACGAGCGAGAGTAGAACCAGCCGGCGGGTGATGCGGCGGCGGGCCTCGGCCGATCCCGACGAACCCAGCGCTTCCAGAACCTTGGCGTATGCGCCGCTTCGAGCGGAGTCCCGAAAGCGATCCAGAAATTCCGCGTAGGCTAATAAGGCCTCGGCATTACCAGGGGATTCTTCCGCCGTGCGCGCCAAGACGGAGCGCGCCTCCGCCGCCTGTTGCGCCTGCTCAAGTTGCTCCGCCCGGCGGATCGCATCGCGGACAGGTTCGGCCTGCAACCAGCAGACACCGACCAACGCCAGAATCGCTGCTCGACTCATTTCCCCTAACCCCCGACGACCGCTTGCCCCCATCGCGACCGACTTTTTGCAGGCAGGTTCAACTTACTGGCCTGGAACCCTTGCCTGGAACCTTCGTTGCGACCGATTTTAGTCCTTCGTAGGGTGTTCTGACAAGACCCCACCGACATATTTAACACCATTTAACACCCGTGAGCAAAACCGTAACTCAGGATACACTTAATTGCCCTCTCGGGCCCGCGCCCGGCAGTCGAGTTTTCCCGGCCGCTGATCTCTCTACCAGGGCTCCGCGCGGGATGTGTCACTATATTTCGCAGACGACGATAGTGGGGGCATAGCCCAGACTGCCCTTCCGATAGTGGCTTTCCTCGGAGTTCGAAACTTGAACAGCACTTCTCCGCTCAACGTCAGCGTGGAACCGATCGCGGAAGCTCCGGGCGCCATGCCGGGGGCCGGCTGGCCTAGGGCGGCCATGCGGCCGCTGGCGATGTTTTCGATCGCACACCTGACGATCGATCTCTACGCCAGCCTCCTGGCCACGTTGCAGCCGGTGTTGGTCCAGCGATATGTTCTTTCGCTGACGCAGGCCGGGATTTTGGGGGGAGTTTTCATGTTTTCCTCCTCCATCCTTCAGCTCGCCTTTGGACTCATTTCCGACCGCATGCGCCGCCCGCTGTTCGTGCTGGCTAGTCCCGTGGTAGCGGGAGCGTTTCTCTGCAGTCTGGGGCTGGCGGACGGCTTCCCGAATCTGCTTGCCATCGTTTTCCTCGGCGGTTTGGGGATCGCCGCTTTCCACCCGCAAGGGGCGGCCGGAGTCGCCGCCATCGCTCCCCACCGGCGGGGAATGGTGCTGGCCATCTTCGTAACCTGTGGGACCATCGGCCACTCCATCGGACCGGTGTTCTTCTCGAGGATGACCGAGTGGCTGGGTTTGGAAATGCTCTATTGGGCGGCTCTGCCGGGGGTGGTCGTTTCGGGCGTTCTGTTGTGGGGCCTGCCGGCCCGGGCAACGGCTGCGGCGGGGAACCGGAACCGTTTTGATTATGAAGCGGTCCGCGCTAAGTGGAAGCCCTTGTCGCTGTACTACTTGCTTGTCTTGCTGCGGTCAGTCGTGCAAGTGGGCATGGCGCAGTTCATGACGCTCTATTTGTATAGGGAACGGGAGTTGACCTTTAGCCAGGCCAGCCTGGGGCTGACGGCGTTTTTTGCAAGCGCCGCTTTGGGGACCTTCGTCGGCGGCGGCCTCGCCGAGCGATTCGGATCTCGCCGCGTCGTGGTGCTATCGATGAGCGTTTCGATCCCCTTCCTGGCGCTGTTTGTCGGCGCTACGGGTTGGGTTTCTTTCGCGGGCCTGTTTGTCGGCGGTTTTATGCTGCTTTCGACGAATCCGGTCATTCTGGCTATGGCGCAAGAGCTGGTTCCTACCCAGGAGAGCACGGTAAGCGGATTGATGATGGGGTTTTCCTGGGGAGTCGCCGGAATGGTTTTCGTTCCGCTCATCGGTTGGCTCGCCGACCATTTCGGCTTGCAGCCGCTGTTTTGGGGACTGGCGGTGCTGCCGCTGCTGGGTTCCCTGCTGGCGCTGCGATTGCCTAGCTTAGCTAGCCGCGGGGCACGGCCGCGTACCCGATAGCGGCCGCCGAATGCTCACTCCCGCTTCATCCCGCTCGTGGTCGGCCACTATTCCTAACCCGCTATGAAAGGACGGTCGCGAAAGGACGCGCCTGGTCCGAACCCCGAGACAGCCCGCGGGGTGAGCCGTGGATGCCGGGGAACCGTATGTTCCGAACGCCCCGTAGGGTCGCCGGAATGCATTCCCCTTCAGGCAAAGAGTGTCGTTGGCACGATGACACCCGCCTCGGATCGGTCAAGCTGATCCTCGAGCGGCGGGGCCCCGTTGCTACGACGATGAGAATGGAGTTACCCCCGGTTGATTGGGGCAAAGGCACCAATCCCTCGCCTTTCATCCACGACTCACCCCGCGGGCCGCACTTGAGCGTTGCGGCCGATGTCTCCGTCTCAAGTCGCCCTTCAATGCTCACCCTACCCTTTCAGCTTAGCGTCATTCGGGCCGTGCAGATGCCGAAAAGGCGGCGGTGACGTTCCCGCAAGACCTCGTGGAGCAAGCCGCCGCGGCCGGGTCAGCGTTGACGTACCAGGTGGAGCAGGACTGCCGCATCAGCAGGGGGCGAAGACAAAGCAGACGCCTGCCCATCGCTACATCACTTCCGGAGCGGGGATGCCCATTACATCGAGGACTCGGCCCAGTTCTTCCAGAAAAAACTTTGTCATCCACAACAGGAAGACCTTACGTTCGCGGTCCGTCTCGCTGAGAATGTGGTGTTGGTGATAAAAGTTGTTAAACGCCTGGGCCACGTTAAAAGCGTAGCGCGCCAGGTGCGCCGGCTCTCCGGCGGCGACCGCCTTCTCAATGACCGACTCGCGCCGCGATGCGTCCAGCAGCATCCGCCAAAAAGCCGCGGTTTCCAACTGGCGCCCGAGAGCCTCGCCGGAAAGCTCGGCATCGAAGTCGGGCATCGACTCGCCTTGCTGTTCCAGTTTACGAAGGATGTTCCGGGCGCGAACGGCCGCGTATTGCACATAGGGGCCCGTCTCGCCTTCAAAACTGAGCGCTTCTTGAAAGTCGAAGGCGATCACCGTGGTGCGCGTGAACCTGAGCATGAAGTAGCGCAGAGCCCCGACGGCGATTTGGGTGGCGATCTCGCGCTGCACGGACTCGCCGGCGTCGGCGTGGCGGCTCATCACCTCTTCCAGCGCCTTCTCAACCAATCGATCAATTAGATCATCGGCCTTGACGCCGAGACCCCTGCGTCCGGAGACCTCGACGTAGGGTCGGCGGCGATCTTCCTCGGAGAGTTCGACTCCCAACTCCGCGCAACAGCGGGGTGAGAGAGCGACCATCTCGTAGGAAAAATGGATCGAGTTTTCGGCCTGTTCCGTATAGCCGAGCGCGACCAGGCCGGCGCGCACGACGTCCTGCAAGTACGACTGGCGGACGTCGATGACGTTGAACACCTTGGACGCCTTGCCGAAAGCCGGAGCGGGATCGCCAGAGGGCTGGGTGCTTGAAATCCAAAGGGGTTTCGCGCCGGAGCCGTTCGGGAGCAGGCGGTAGTGAAAATCGTTGGCCAACAGGCCGAATTTCCACAACTGGTAGGCAATGTCCTTGCCGACGTAGGTAACCGTTCCGTTCGATCGAACGATGATCTTATCGTCGTCGGCATCGTTCTCCGCTTGGCCGTCGGGCTCAGGCGGCGCTTCCTTTTGAAACAGCTTAGCCGGCATGACCCAGCAACCTTTGTTCTTGCCCTTCGACTCCAAGTAGATCGCCTGGCGCTCCTTGAGCAGCGCGAACGCCGTGGTCCAAAACTCGAGCTCCAGAATTTCACTTTCGCGCGGCAGCAGATCGTAGCCGACGTCAAGGCGGCCCATCGTATCGACGTGCGCGCGGACGATGGCGTCGGAGACGAGCCGGGCGATTTCGGCCAACTCTCCTTCCCCCGCTTCGATGGCGCGTAAGGCGTCGGAGCGCCGTGATCGCGAAGCGGGATCGGTCTCATAAAACTTCGAGACACGGGCGTAAAGATCCCAGCAATAGAAGTCGAATCGAACGGCGGGATCATCGATCAGTGCTTTGACGTCCGCGGGCGGCTTGTTTTCCAAAACGTAGAACCCGACCACGACGTCAGCCACCTGAACACCCGTATTGTCGATGTAGTTCTGGACCTCAACCTCGCCGCCGAGCGCTCGTAACATGCGCGCGAGTGTGTCCCCCAGCACAGCGTTTCGCAGGTGGCCGATGTGTGCCGCCTTGTTGGGATTGATGTTGGTGTGTTCGACGATGATCTTCCCCTCCGAGAATGAGGGCTTCGGGAGGGCCTCGCGGAGCAGTCCATCCGCGTAGGCTCGGCGGTCGAAACGAACGTTCAAGTAGCCCGCCCCGGCGGCCTCCAGCGCCGCGACGCCGGGGATAGGACCTAGTTCCGAGATGATCTCCTCCACGATTTTGCGCGGAGGACGCCTAAGCGCTTTCGCTAACGCAAAACCGATCGGCAGCGCCAGCTCGCCGAACTCGGGCTGGGGGGGCTGTTCGACGACGACAGCCACGTCGACTCCGTAGCGCTCCTGGATGTGGGCGCTCACCGCATCGCGCACTTTGCGCTCTAAAGCTAGAAACACGTCGCTTTCCTCAGTCTTCCTAGGTTACCGGGAAACGGGTGGCTTGCGTAGCGGTTGCCTGTGCGAGCGGGCGGGACCGACTCGTTCTTTCATTGTTACCACTCCCAGGGAGTGTTTTTGCCGGGAAGTGCCTCGTTTGTCAACACCTCTTCTCGGTGGTGGTCTCAAACCCTCGATCATGGGCCGATAAGAAATTTGGCGGCAGGTTCGGCCGGGTCGGATGGCCGAGCCACCGGCGGGCGACGTAGATCCCGGCAAACGCTGAACGGGTGCCGGGATGCGGGTTAGAGAGGGATGCGAGATGAAGTTCCTAGCGCGGTTCATTATCCTGACGGTTTCGTTGGCTCCAGCAGTGTCGGCCCTAAGCGTCAAAGTAGAAAAGGTCGATACCAAGAAAGGAAAAGTACAGCTTCTTCTCCCTATGCACTCGGCGATGATCGAGGCCTCGGTATATCCTCAAGGAGAATCCGTTCGCGTCAAATCGCGGCAGTTTTACCGGGGAAGTTTCGTTCGACAAAAAACCAGCCCGCCCCGCCCGAATATCCTACAGCTCAGAATCCCCGACGAGGATCCCGTCCGGTTCCGTGTCAACAAAATCTTGTTTCTTGGAAAGTAGCCGAGGAAGCGGCGACCTCTCGCGCCTCGAGGTAGAGGGTCAGGTTCGCGAGCCCTTCTTGAAAGCCGCAGGGTTTGCGAGCCGCCCGCCCGACTGACCGCCCCGCCCGGGCAGTTTGGGATCCTGCTCCGGCCCGCATTCGTGACATGCCGCTACCTTATTGACTCCCGCATAATATAGAGTAACTTTTTGGGGGTCTGCCCGTCTTAATAGACATGGGGAACCCAAGAGGCGTAAGGCGCGATTTTGATGCTCTGGAAAAGCGACGGCTGGAGGCCGTGCGGCTGGTCGTTGACGAAGGTTTGAGTCAGTCCGAGGCAGCACGGCGCGTGAAGGCGGCGCCGCAAAGCGTGAGCCGTTGGGTTAGCGAGCATGGCGCGTACGGTGCCGCCGGACTCCGCCGGGCCGGGCGCGCCGGCCGCAAGCCGCTGTTAGACGCCACGCAACGGGAACGTCTGGAGGCAATGCTGCTGCGGGGCCCCGAAGCGCAGGGCTTCTCGACGCCGCTGTGGACTTGTCCGCGAGTCGCTCGTCTGATCGCCGACGAGTTCGGCGTGCGCTATCACGAAGGTCATGTTTGGAAGATCCTGCGGGCGCTCCACTGGAGCCCGCAACGGCCTGTCGGCAAGGCCCGCGAGCGCAACGAAGAAGCCATCCGCAACTGGCGGCGCAAGACTTGGCCGGCCACTAAAAAAAAGCCCAAAAACAAGGCCGCACGATCGTCTTCATCGACGAAAGCGGACTGAGTCAGAAGCCCCATCGTTGCCGCACCTGGGCGCCCCGCGGCGAGACACCCGTGCTGGAGTTCAACTTCAACTGGCAGAAACTTTCCGTTTCCGCCGGGCTGACCTTGCGCAACTTCTACTTCCGGCTCTATCCCGGCGCCATCGGCGAGCTGGAGGTCATCGACTTCCTGAAGGCTTTGGTCCGCCACATCGACGGCCCGCTGCTGATCGTCTGGGACCGCCTGCCGGCGCACCGCAGCCGCCTGGTGCGGGAGTTCATCGAGCTCTCCGAAGGCCACATCGCCACGGAGTGCTTGCCGCCCTATGCACCGGAGCTGAACCCGGTGGAATACATTTGGGCTTACTGGAAGCAGCACGAGTTGCCGAACGTCTGTCCGAAGGACTACTGGGAGCTGGACGAGCGTGCCCGCAAATCCCTGCGTCGCATGCGCCGCAAACCGCGCTTGATTACGGCCTTCTGGAAGCAGTCTTCTCTTGGCCTTGACTAACTCGATATTATGCGAGATTCAATACTATGGCTCGGGTTATGATCCGCCGTGTTGTGTCCCAACCCCTCCGAGCGAGACCTCGCCACGTGGTGAGAAAAGCGGGTTAGACAGGCCGAGCTTAGAGCGAAATCACTGTGTTGGCCACGAAGGCTCCGATGTAGGCCAGCCCCGTCATGTAGCCCCACTGCGCCAGCGGCCACTTCCATCCGCCCGTCTCGCGGCGCACCACCGCCACCGTCGACATGCACTGCATGGCGAAGGCAAAGAATACTAGCAGCGCGACGGCGCCGCCGAAGGTTAGCTCTGATCGCAGGGCCGCTTGCAGACCCTCCGAACGCTCGTCGGCTTCCATGCCGTAGATCGTGCCCAAGGTCGCGACGATCACTTCCCGGGCGGCGAGCGACGTCAGCAAGCCAATGCCGATCTTCCAGTTAAAGCCCAGCGGCTCGATCAGCGGCTCGATCGTCTTGCCGAGCGATCCCGCCCAGCTATCTTCAATCGGCGGGGCGGCGCCGTTTTGCGTGGGAAGGCTTAGGAGAACCCACAAAACCACCGCCGTTGCCAGTATCACCGTCCCCGCGCGCCGCAAGAAGACCTTCCCTCGATCCATCACCCTCAAGCCAAGCGAGCGCAGCGTAGGCCAGCGATACGGGGGCAGCTCCAGCATGAACGGCGTCGGAGAACTCTTGAGGACCGAGGACTTGAGCACCCGAGCGGTAGCGATCGCGGCCACGAATCCCAACACGTACAGACTCAGCAGGGCCGCGGCCCGGGTCCCCAAGAACGGTCCCAGCAATGGTTCTTCCGGTACGAAGGCGGCAATCACCAGGATGTAAATTGGTAACCGGGCCGAGCAAGTCATGAACGGAGCGATCAGGATAGTCGCCATGCGGTCGCGTTTACTCTCTATCGTCCGCGTGGCGAGCACAGCCGGAATCGCACAGGCGTAGGCGGACAACAACGGAATGAACGACTTCCCCTGCAGGCCCACCTTGGCCATTGTGCGATCGGCGATGACCGCTCCCCGTGCCAGGTAGCCGGAGTCCTCCAAGATGCCGATAAACAAGAAAAGCATCAAGATCTGCGGCAAGAAGATGAGCACCGATCCCACACCGCTCCAAACGCCGTCTATCAGCAACGACCGAAACCACGAAGGCGCAAGCTGGGAGGCGATCCAGGCGCCCGAGGCGCCGATCAAGCTATCGACACCGTCCATGAGGGGCTCGGCCCAGGTGAAAATCGCCTGAAAAACAGCCACCACGACGAGTCCAAACGCGATAGGACCCGCCAGGGGGTGCAAGAACACCGCGTCCAACCGATGGGTCCACACGGCCGGCGCGGGCGGACGATAGCCAGCCTCGCTCCCCAAGCGGCCGGCCCACTGTCGGCACGCCGGAATGTCTTGAATAACGGGTAACTGGCGTGGAGGCGGCGGCACGAACGTGCCGTTGAGAAACTTCCCGACAGCGTCCATTCCCTCACCGCGCCGCGCGCTGATGAGCGCAACGGGCGCACCGATCTGCTCGGAAAGAGCGTCTGTGTCAAGGTCCCCGCCACGAGACCGCAGATCGTCGGCCATATTGAGGCCGACCAGCGTCGGTATCCCAAGACTTAGAATGGGGGCGGCCAGCGCCAGGTTACGGCCCAAATTGGTGGAATCTAGAATCAGAATAATCGCATCCGGCTTCCCGAGATCATCGATCGCACCCTTCAGGACATCGTGCGTGATCCGTTCGTCCTCGGTTCGCGGATCTAGGCTGTAGAGGCCGGGCAAATCGACAAGCGTGATCTGTTCACCGTTATCCAGTCTCAGCCGCCCCAGCCTTTTTTCGACCGTGACGCCGGGGTAGTTGGCGACTTTCTGGCGCAAGCCGGTCAAGCGATTAAAAAGAGTGGACTTTCCGGAGTTGGGCGGGCCTACGACCGCCACAACGCGTTGACGCTTAGAGGGAGTCCCGGGCAGGGGAGTCGCCTCGGCTACTCCAGCGCCCGTCTCAGACCGGCTCATGGGGCATCGGGCGGAAGCGTCGGAGCGGAGCGCAGAATCATGCGCACGGCTGTCTCACGACGCAGCGCGACCTCGGACCCGTCGACGCGATAAATCGTGGGGTCCCCAAACGGGGAACGCCGAGCAGCGGTGATGTGGCTAGCGGGGAGAAAACCAAGCGCCATGAGGCGGCGTGATTCGTCTTCGGGCAGATCGATACGTTCAAGAACTCCCTCGTGCCCCTCGTCGAGATCGCCAAGGGTCAGGGGCCTCGAGTTGGGGGTGGGGTCGCTACCCATAGCTGTTTTTGCAACTCAGTTGCAACTTGCCTTCAGTATGGAAAGGGCTGCCAGGGGATGTCAAGCGGGCTGAGATGAGCTGGCGGTCAGGTCCCGGGAGTTTGCGCGGAGCGCTTAAGCACGGTCCCGACCAGCCCGAGAAAGCCGGAGGCCACATTAA
Organism: Bryobacterales bacterium; assembly: GCA_965248365.1. GTDB lineage: Bacteria > Acidobacteriota > Terriglobia > Bryobacterales > UBA6623. The sequence goes on from CBDFJA010000002.1 coordinate 631,458, forward strand.
CACCCTTACCCAACGGAGACCTAGGCTCCGCCGGGCCGGCACGTGTGGGGACGAGCGAACTTGCAGTTCAGTCGCCTCGGCCTCAAGGACCGATGGGGATCTTGATGATCTTCTTTTGGATCGCGTATTGCACCAACTGCGCCTTGTTGTGGATATCGAGCTTGCGCATCAGGTTAAATTTGTGCGCCTCGACGGTCTTTACGCTCAGGTTCAGGTGCGTGGCGATCTCCTTGACGGATTGTCCCTCGGCCAGGAACTTCAAGATTTCTTTCTCTCGCGGCGTTAATGTCGCAAACCGCGGCTGGCGGTGAGTCGTCTTGATGCGTGATCGGAAGTCATCCACCAGTTGAGAAAGCATCTTTGGACTGAGATAACTTCCTCCGCGGTAGACATCGCGGATGGCGGCCAAAAGCTGTGGCGCGGGGCTGTCTTTGAGCACGTACCCGCTACCGCCCACTTCCATGCACTCGACCAGGTAATCTTCGTCATCGTACATCGTCAGGAACAGAATCTTCGTTTCAGGACGAAGTTTCTTGATCTGGCGAGTCGCTTCAAAACTTGACAGTCCCGGCATACCGATGTCCATCAGTACAACATCCGGCCGCAGGGTGCCAATCTTCTCCACCGACTCGGTGCCATTGGCGGCTTCACCCACCACGTCGATGTCGCTTTCCTCAGACAAGAGAGTGTGAATTCCCTGCCGAAACAGGGTGTGATCGTCGGTTAACAGCACTCGGATTTTCGACATTTTCTTTTACCTCGTACCTCGGCTCATTTTTTGTATGCGAACCACATGGGTTACTCAAACCGGAATCGAAATTTCAACCTTGGTTCCCTTACCCGGAGAGGACTGAATATCAATTTCACCGCCGAGCAGGGCGACCCTTTCCCGCATCCCCGACAACCCAAAGGAGTCGGTTTTGCGGGCTGCTTGCTTGACCTCGAAGCCCACGCCGTCGTCCTTCATCTTCAGGTGGACAACCCCGTTCCGCCGGGCCAACTGGAGGTTGACGTTTTGGGCGTTGGAATGTTTTACCACGTTGCTGAAGCACTCCTGCACCAGCCGATAGAGCATGATCTGGCTACTTCGGGGCAACTGATCCAACTGGGACATGCGCACGCGCACTTTGCCGGCGAAGGTCCGGCTAAAGTTGCTAACGACCTGCCGTACGCTGGCCGGCAGCCCGAGTTGCTCGAGCACGTTCGGACTCAAGGCGGAAATCAAGCGCCGCATTTCCTGAATGGTCTGTTCCGTCAGACGCCTGGTCTCCTCCAGTTTCGGGTTGAGATGCGCGGCCTCCGCCGGCAAATCGCCCTGCAGCATCTCCAAGTACAAGCGGATGACCAGCATCGACTGCCCGACCTCGTCGTGCAGCTCGCGACTGATCCTGCGGCGTTCTTCTTCTTCGACGGTCAACATGTGCTCGCCGAGTTCGCGAATCTGCTCCTCGCGGTGATGCAGTTCCTCGTGCAATTGTGCTTTGTCGATGGCGTGGGCACAGCGCTCGGCGATTGCCTCCAGCAGCTTCATTTCGCGGGGCAGGCAGTGGTACTCCTGGGCAAACCCGAGGTGCAGCACTCCCGTCACGTTCCCGGCAATACTGAGAGGGACGCCCCACAGGCTGTGGAAGGCCTCGCGAATCCGGGGCTTCTTCACCAGCGGTTCGTTCCTGAGGTCAACCGCTACGTGCGGCTTCCCGAGAGAAGCGATCCGGCCGGCCAGTCCGCGGCCGACTGTCGTATTGAAACATGCGGCGAGATCTTCATCCAGGCCCTTCCAAGCCTTGACCTCGAGTTTGCGCGAACCCGGTTCCCGAAGCAGAATCACACCTCCGTGCGCTCGGAAGGTACGCATGAGGGTTTCCAACACGCGCTGCAACAACTCCCGTACACTCGGCGACTCCAGTTGGTCCTGCAAAACCTGATAGAACGCGTGCGCTTCCATGTCGCGGACCTGGTAATAGGCGTTATTCAAGGTCAGCTTGACGCAAAAATAGAGGTGGTCGAGGGCCGCGAGGTAGTCGGTGAACTGAGAGGGGTAGAATCGCTTCAGGTCGGGAAGCAGCGCCTCTTCATATTCTTTGAGCGAGGCCAAAACGTGATCGGGAGGCACGTCGAGTTTCGCCAGCCGGCGGCCGTGGTATTCGACCTGCTCGAGGAACTGTCCTACCTCCCCGTTGGCCAGCAACTCCGACCACGCCCCCGGATTGATCGAGGCCAAGGCTCGAAGGCGCGGAGCGTCCACGGCCCCGCCGGCAGTCTTAGCCAGCCGCCGCCGCCAACGGTTCTCGATTGCCTGGGCTACCGGTCCCAACCGAGCGGCCAAACGGCGGATCCGAGACTTCTGTCTCTCACTTAATACTACGACGTCTTGGGAAAGGACCGGAGTCCTTTCCAGGTCTCGCATCATAACAAGTCGAGTATACATGCCTCAGGTAAAAAGGCCAAGCTTTTCCCTTAAGATTCAGGGCTTTACCTTATTTTGGTCTACTGGTGGCCACTCCTGGCGGTACGTATGAATCTCTTAGAATGGGACTGCGACCTCGCGCGAGAAGCCAGCCCTCAGTCCGCGAATCACACCTAATTGTTTGACAGCATTTCCTGGCGTTGCTAGCATGGTCGGCAGAGCCTGCCCCCCGGCGTTTCTCTCAGTACGGCGGACTGAACCGCAGTAGGTCGGGCTAAACGACGTGCCTGGAGGGCAGGGTATCGCAACAGCTCAGGTCCCGCTTGGCGAGCAGGTAACACCGCCCAGCTTCGCATCCCAAACTCGTGGCTAGAATCTCCCGCAAACGGCTCAAGGAGGATCGCTTCCGCGAGAAAGTGGGGCAATCCGTCGAGCATGTCGCTTCGCACCGCAATCGATACATCGTTTCGATAGCGATTGTTGTCCTCCTCCTTGTGGTCGGCTTCGGCTATCAGCAGCGCGAGCAGTCGCAATCCATCGCCGCGCGCCATAGTCTGCATGAGGCAATCAACATGTTTCACGGCCGCGTCGACACGGAAGAGAGGATCGGCGAGCTGACTTTTCCGACATCCATCACGAAGTACAATCAGACGACCGAAGCCCTCCAGAAGGTCGCCGCTGATTTTCCCAACCGAGCGGAAGCGCAGGCCGCCCGATACTATCTCGCCCTGCTCGAGATCGAGCAAGAAAAGCACGACGATGCCCGCACCCGCCTCGACTCGCTCGTGGCGGATGGCCCGGAAGCGGAAATCGGCGCTCTTGCTCGGCTCGCGCTAGCGGATCTTTACGCGCGGGAAGAGCAGGACGACAAGGCGCGCGCCCACTACCGGCAGCTGATCGCTCAGCCGACTCGGCTTGTCCCCAAGGAGAGGTCACAGCTTGCTTTCGGGCGTTATCTGGCTGAAAAGTCTCCCGAAGAGGCCACTGAGATCCTCAACGAATTGGCCGGCCAACCGGGGCCCTGGGCGGTGGCCGCCGGCACCGCGCTGCGCGGCATCGACGGTTCGTAGTGTTCCGGGCTTCAGTTGCCTACTCTCACACACCCTCGCAACGAGCCGAGCGGAGCCGCGGGCGGGAGCCTGCGGGCCCGCGCCCTGACGGGCGCGGCTCTGTCGATGCCCGATCGAGAGCCGCGAACGCCAGTGAGCGGTCATGTCGCTTGTCTACCGACTCGGGCACGGGAACCCGACAGAGCCGCAAGCGGAAAGCTCGCGGTCAAGTTCAACCGAGCGTCCGCGGATTCTCGGCCCGCAGCCGATTGCGAATTTAGTCAACCAAGCACCAAGCTGGTCGAGATTCAGCGGCGTAGGGAGAACATCGCGTCAGCGGCAAGCTCGGGATCAAGAGCAGCGTGACGCCGCCAGATACCAAGGCTCCCCGGTCGAATGCCGAACGGCTGCCCACGCCGTTACGCTTCTCAGAATCTGCTAGTCGGGGGCGCCGCTATTCCGAGCCCCCCCATCCCTACCGGTCGCTATACCAAAGAGACCGGGACCGCATCATTCACGCCCGATCGTTTCGGAGGCTGGAGCACAAGACACAGGTTTTTACCGCCCCCCTTTCCGATCATTTCCGCAACCGGCTCACCCATACCATCGAAGTCACTCAAATTGCCCGCACGGTCGCCGCGGCCCTGGGGTTGAATGAGGATCTGGTCGAGTCTCTGGCTCTTTGCCATGACATCGGACATCCCCCGTTCGGCCATGCGGGAGAAGATGTTCTCGACGAACAGATGCGGAACTACGGCGAGCGTTTCGACCACAACCTGCATGCCTTACGCATTGTCGAAAGCTTCGAGCAGCGCTATGCGGCCTTCCCCGGACTGAATCTGACTTTCGAAGTACGCGAGGGTATCGTCAAACACTCGCGCGACTACGACGAGGCGGCGACACCGGAACTCGCCGAGTATCTTCTCGATCAAAGGCCGCTGCTTGAGGCGCAGCTGATCGACCACGCCGACCAGATCGCCTACAACTGCGCCGATCTTGACGACGCCATCGACGCCGGGCTGCTCGATGTTGAAACAGCTCGCCGGGAGGTCGATCTTTTCGATCTACTAATGGCGGGGGCGCAAAATGAGCACCCCCAAGCTACGGCACGGCAGATCTTCAATGAAGCGCTGCGACGGCTCCTCGACCGCTTGGTCTCGGGTCTGGTGGCCGGGACGCGACAATCCGTCGAGCGAGCAGGCGTCAGAGAGCCGGAGGAAGTTCGCCATTGCCCTCGCCGACTAGCGGCCTTGACGCCTGAATCGGCTCGGGCTTCCTCCCAACTGGTCCAACTACTGCAAGGTGAAGTGTATCGCTCTAAGGAGATCAATCAAGCCCGTTTCGAGACCACCCACAAAGTGGCTGCACTGTTTGAACTCTTCATGTCCCGCCCGGAAGCGCTGCCGAGCGCCTACCGCGAGCGGACCGAAAACGAGCCTCCGCACCGGGTTGTTTGTGAGTACATCGCCGGCATGACCGACAAGTTTCTCCTGCGGCTTCACGAAGAGCTTGTGGCATCGTCGCCCGGCCCGTAGGAGAGGCAACGGGGGCTTGGGGCACGGTTTGTACATATCGGCTGGCGTACAGCTTGTGAGGCAAGCGGGCGCGATGAACCGCCCCTACATCTCGAACGGAGGGCGTTCGCCTTCATTCCCGGCACCCGTTGGTAACAAAGGCGGGCTAATCTCCTCGGGCGCCTTCGAAGAACATGGACGTGGATTCATAACCGAACGTTCGCAGGGCTGTGCCCATCTTTTCCAGCGCCGTTTTGTGAATCTGCGAGACGCGGCTCTCGTTGACGCCTAGGTCAGCGCCGATTTGCTTCATGGTTTGGTCGTGGTCGTAATAGAGACGAATCACCCGTTGGTAACGAGGCGGCAGGGTGCCGATGGCTTCGTTGAGGATCTCTCTAAGCTGCACATGGGCCACGATTTGATCCGGACGCTGCTCGGTTGTCTCGGTCGCCTCGGCGAAGCTGCTATGGTCGGGCCGCTCGACACGATGAGGCTGGCCCGCCGTCAGGCCGGCGTTGTAGAGCTCGGACTTGAGTTTTTGATATTGAGCTTCCGAAATGCCCATCCGTGCGGCAACCTCGGCGTCGGTAGGCGCACGGCCGAGCGATTGGGCAAGTTTCTGGGCTAGGGCCTCGATGGATTTGAAGCGCTTGCGCAGATCGCGGGAAGCCCAGTCAAGCTGGCGTAGGCTGTCCAGGATGGCTCCTCGAATCCTGTGCTTGGCATAGAGGTGGAAGACGACCTTTTTCTCGGGGTTGTACTTGTCGACGGCATCGAATAACCCCAGGATGCCCGCGTGCACCAGGTCATCCAACTCCACTTGAACCGGAAGGTTGTCGCGAATGCGATTGGCAATCGCTTTCACCAAGGGCAAGTGTTTGACGATCAAAGCATCGCGGTCGCCCACGGGCGCCGGCGTTGCTTCAGAAGGTTTGTCAGCAGCAGCAGTAGCGGTAGCAGTAGCAGCAGTAGCCATGAAAGTGGGTTCCTCCGGTGGAAAAATTCAAACTCGCCCTAGGGCTGTGAACCTGAAAACGCCGCTCGCTCGGGCGGCCGGCAATGTGACCTTGGGATCGGCGTTCCCTACCAAGATCTCGGCAACCCAGGCGGCTGTGTAACGGGGTCGGCGTGCTCTATGCACTACGACTGCCAACGCCAAAAGCTCGTCTAAATCGTTGGGAAAACGAGAGGATGGTACGGAGAGTTCCGCTTCCGGTGTCCGTTTTTCCGACACCTACCGTCAAGCGATTGACGCCCGAGCGCCACGAACTACTCGCGAGCTCGGTCAACCCCTTGGAATGGCAGGGTGTGGTCTTTGCACTCCACGCGGACGACGGGAACCTCCACGTCTCGGAGCGTTGTCGATTTGAAACTCGTGTTCCACATCGGGATCGCCTACGATTCTTATGGAACCAGCTGAAAAATAAAGCCTTAGCGACCGCAGGCCGGGCCGCGGGTGTTCCCTTTTGGAAATACCGCTTGCCGTTCAGCTTGTGGATGGAAGTCACGAGACGACGTTACGGCTTTTGTTTTCAACAGATGGGAGTTGCTGTCAGTCCCTTGGCACTCTGATTGCCAAAAAGACGACTGCCAACAACGTGACGTCCACCTCTCCCATACAAGCTGCTTCGTCGAAACCTGTCAGGAACACTCGCCGGGTTCTATTGATCAGCCCTGACCGGGCCTTGCACGCTACGCTCGGGGGCGTACTCGAGGCGAACGGGTTTCGGGTGGAGCTGGTGGCCCGTTTGGGCGAGGCCGAGCGCCGCGTAACGATTCTAGGCCCGGACTTAGTGTTGGTCGATCTCGAACCGGCGTTGAGCGCCAATCTGAGGGATGAGTGTCAAAAACTGCTGAGGCGGATTCAGGCCTCCAACCATGCGGTCGTCGTGATCGTATTGACGGAGCCGGACCGATTTGAACTGGCGGCGGAGATCGTCTCTCAAGGGGCGTCGGACTTCTTAACCAAACCGTTCGCCCCGCAAGATCTCGTCCGCAGGATGGAGTTGGCGTTAAGGCTCAGCATGGCCTCGGGGGAGGGGAGGGCTGGCGGCCAAACCGCCACGTCGCCGCCAAGGTTGCCGATCACCCGCTCCCGTGCCTCGCTCGGGCCGGCACAGCCTCCCGAGACGGCCGCGGAACTGCTGCCGGCGGATCTCATCCTGGGCCGCACCTCGGCGATCGAAAATGTCATCGAGCAAGTGAAACTTGTCGCGCCCAAGAACACGACCGTGCTGATCACCGGCGAGACGGGTACCGGCAAGGAGCGCGTGGCGCGCGCCATTCATGCCTGTGGCGACAGGCACAACCGAGCGATGGTCTCGGTAAACTGTGGCGGCATCCCAGCCAACCTTTTGGAAGACGAGTTCTTCGGCCACATGAAGGGGGCCTTCACCGATGCCTATCAAACGCGAGTCGGTCGATTTGAGCAAGCCCACCGCGGTACGATCTTTCTAGACGAAGTCGGGGACCTTCCCCTTGAGTTGCAACCCAAGCTGCTGCGGGCCCTACAAGAGCGCGAAATTCACCGCATCGGCGGCATTGAGACCGTACGATTCGACGCCCGCGTGGTGGCCGCCACAAATATGAACTTGCGGAGACGAGTTGCCGAAGGGCGGTTTCGCGAAGATCTCTTCTACCGCATCAATGTCTTCCCCGTCCACTTGCCGCCCCTGCGCCAGCGCCGGCAAGACATACCCTTGTTCGTAGACCACTTCTTCGAGCGCTTTTGCCGCCGAGACGGCTTGCCGCGGAAGAAGCTGCACCCGAGCGCGGAAGCTAACCTGATGGCCCGCCAGTGGCCGGGAAACATCCGCGAACTTGAGAACGCCATCGAGATCGCCGTCATCCGTTCCCAGGAGCGGCGGGTCGTGGAAGCCTTTGACTTCCCCGAGCCGGAGGGCCCGGCTAGCTTGGCCGCCGAGGTTCCGTCCCTGTTTGGCGAACAGACACATGACTTCAAGCAGCTTGTCTCCCAATTCGAACAGGACCTGATCCACCGGGTGCTCGAGTCCACCAACGGCAACAAGAGCAAGGCGGCCGAGATGCTGCGTATCAAGCGGACCACCCTCATCGAGAAACTCAAAAGGTTTACCTATCCTCCGGTCTTCGCTTAGGACGCGTTGCCGCCGGACTGCATCGTTTTTCCCATGTCAGTCGATCTTGTTCGCCTCAAGGCGAAGGCACCTGTTACCCGGCCGCTTTCGATCGTCTCGTTCCGATTCGCTAGTACTTCCTGTCATACATACACTCACGTTTCGGGCGGGTGCAGGCGGGCACAGCTTGCTGTGCCCCTGGAGATCTATTAGACAGCTGGAAATGTAGGCTGCCTGGAAATGGGGAGGCCATGTGGCGTGGGCCTCCGGCCCGCAGCGGCGACCTCTGGCCGCCATTGGCCGGGGCATTCCGCCGTGCCCGTAGTTCCCGATCGTCCACCGGGCTTTTAAACACCCCTGAGCGAACTTGTGAAACCGACTGCTCAGCAGCGGGGACTTTCGGCTCGGACGGGATGACCCGATACCGGTCTTCGACGATTACCCGCGGTACGATCTTTGGTCCTCCTTTTCGGCGACAATGACAAGAGTCGAACCCGCGCGCTTCCGGCATGTCGCTCAAGGACTATCGTCGCAAGAGAAAGTTTAAGAAGACCCCCGAGCCGGCGAGCCCGTCCTCTGAGCGCTCCCGGAAAAGGAAATCTTCGCCGAGGACGAGGACGTTCGTCGTCCAAAAGCACGCCGCCCGCCGTTTGCACTACGACCTGCGTCTTGAAATCAACGGTGTGCTCAAGTCGTGGGCTGTACCCAAAGGCCCCTCGTTGAATCCCCGCGATAAGCGGCTGGCGGTGATGACGGAAGATCACCCGCTCGAGTATGGCGCCTTCGAGGGCGTTATTCCCCAGGGCAACTACGGCGCCGGCACGGTTCTGATCTGGGACGACGGTACCTACGAACCGGAAGGTGATCTCGACGAGCAGCTCGCCCGGGGGGATCTCAAGTTCACGCTGGCCGGCCACAGGCTGCGGGGCAGTTTTGTGTTGGTCAAGACGAAACGGCGCACGAGACCCGGCGTAGAGGAATGGTTGCTGATTAAGCACCGCGACGATCACTCGGATCCGGATTGGGACATCGACGCCCATACTGAGTCCGTTGCCAGCGGCCGCACGCTGAGTGAAGTGCGCCAAGGATACCCGGTCGCCGAAACCACCGGCGCCAAGGGCCCCATGGCCCTTGAAGGAGCCGTTGCCGCCTCGATGCCCACCGCGGTCAAGCCGATGCTCGCCAGCCTGGTCGAGAAGCCGTTTTCCGCCTCCGATTGGATCTTCGAGTTGAAATGGGACGGCATTCGAGCTCTCGGTCGGGTGCGCGGCGACGAGAGCCGACTCTATACCCGCGCGGGGCGGGAGGTGACCAGCCACTACCCGGAGCTGTCCGAGCTGTCGGCCAACCTCGCGGTGGACGAGGCCATTCTCGACGGTGAGATTGTGGTTCTTGACGAAGAGGGCCGCGGCGACTTTGAGCGTCTTCAGTCACGCATGAACGTTGCCCAGCCCTCGAAGAGTCTACAGCGATCCGCCCCGATCACCTATTACCTCTTCGACGTTCTCTACGCCGATGGCTGTGATCTTCGGCGCGTGCCGCTGATCGAGCGAAAACGTTTCTTGAAGCGGATTCTGCGGCCTGGGGGAGGGCTGCGTTTTTCCGGCCACGTCGAGGAAAAAGGGGAGCAACTGTTCGACCTGGCGGCGGATCGCGGCGCGGAAGGCATTGTGGGCAAGCGCATCGACAGTGGTTATGTCGAAGGGCGGAGCGCTTCGTGGGTCAAGGTCAAAACCGCCCGGGAGGTCGATGCGGTCATCGGTGGATTCACCGCTCCGCGGGGAGGGAGGAAGTATTTCGGCGCCTTGCTGGCGGGACTCTACGACGGGCAGCGGCTCAGGTTCATCGGAGGAGTGGGTAGCGGCTTCGGTGAAGCGAACCAAGCGAGTCTGTTTGATCAGCTGGAAGGTCTCGAAGTGAAGCGGTGCCCGTTCGCGGAGACCCCACAGGTCAAGCAGGCCATGCGTTGGGTCAAGCCCGAACTCGTGGCGCGAATCAAGTTTCACAATTGGACCGCGGAGCAGCGGCTCAGACAGCCCGTCTTCATCGGGCTTCGCTCCGACCTTGACCCCAAGCAATGCCTGCTCGAAGATGCGCGGCCGACATCGGATTCTCAGCCGCAAATCGTCCGCGTGACCGCGACGCCGCAAGTGCGGGGGAAGAAGAATCTCGAACGCGAGCTCGAAGGGGGCGGAGAAGAGAACCTGTTGGTGGACCTCGGCGGCCGGCGGTTTCGGTTGACCCACCTCAACAAGATCTACTTTCCCCAACAGCTCTACAGCAAACGGAGGCTGCTCGCTTACTATTTCCGCGTCGCCGATTACATGTTGCCGTTCCTCGGGAACCGCCCACTTGTTCTTCACCGCTACCCGAATGGCGTGGAAGGCGAGTCGTTCTACCAAAAGGAGGCGGGAAGCGACGTCCCGGAGTGGGTGGAAACCGTCGCCATCGGGTCGGAAGAAAGAAAGTCCGACATCCGATACTATTTGGCCAACGATCTCGCGGCGCTGCTGTATTTGAGTAACCTTGGCTGCATCGAGCATCACCCGTGGTCGAGTTCTATCGAGGATCTCGATCGTCCGGACTACGTCTTTTTCGACTTGGACCCAGCCGAGGAAGCGGACTTTTCCACCGTTGTCGAAATCGCCCGCGCGGTCTGTGATTTGATGGAACGCCTCGGCCTCGACGTCTTCATCAAGACCTCGGGGGCGAGTGGTCTTCACATTTATCTGCCGCTCGAAACCGGCTACACCTACGACCAGGCGCGAACTTTCGCGGAGATCGTGGCCCGCGTCATCGCGGAGCGAATGCCGGAGCGGGTTACCCTGGAGCGGCATGTCCCCAAACGTCCCAAGCACAAGGTCTACTTTGACTATTCTCAGAATGCTTACGGACGCCCCTTGGCGGCGGTGTATAGCGTCCGGCCGGTCGCCGCGGCTTCCGTGTCGGCGCCGATTTCCCGCCGCGAGCTGCGCCGTACACTCTCGCCGAAGCGTTTTACACTGGCGAACATGCCGGCTCGGTTGAAGAAGTCCGGTGACCTTTGGGCGGACTTCTGGCGGCGGCGCCAGCGATTGGAGCCGGCGCTAAAACAGTTGGAGCAGGAATTGCAAAGGAAGACCGGAAGCAGGGTTGGCCGCCCAAGCTAACTCTCGCCACGGGATGCTGGGAGAACGAGTCATGAAGAGAATCGCTATGACCGTCATGCTTAGGGATGACCCCGAGGTCATTCGCCAGTACGAGGAACTTCACGCGGACCCTTGGCCGGAGGTGTTGAGCAGGGGCTATGAGTGCGGCATCCGGCGGGTATTCATCTACCGTTATGGACGCCGGCTTTTCATGTTCCTGGAGGCCGTTGATGAGTTCGATTTGAAGCATGACTCAGCCAGAATCTTGGATCATCCCAAGGTGCGGGAGTGGGACAAGCTGACGCGAGACCTCCAAGAGCCTGTTCCCGGCGCGCCGAGCGAGGCGAAGTGGGTCGAGATGAAGGAACTCCACGGGGTGGAGGACGGGCGGCTTATCGCGCCGTAGGCGGGCGCGATGAACCCCGCCCAGGGACCGGCATTCTTGCCGGCATGCCCCGCGGGAGGGCTGGCGGACCAACGAGACATGTCGCCACGAATGGCGACACGGCCCGCAAGAATGCGTGCGCCACATCGCGTCGGTATGTGCGGGGCCCCACTGGTTGGGGTCGTGTATACTTTTCGGACCCGCACAAATCACCAACATGAAAAACCGCGTCTCCTACGAGAATCTCACGCCCCTGTCGTTTCTCGAACGCAGTGTGCTTGTTTATCCGCATAAGCCCGCCGTCATCTATAACGATCGGGTTCATACCTATGAGCATTTCGATCGGCGGGCGAGGCGGCTGGCGGCGGCCTTGCGCCATGCCGGTGTCGAGAAAGGAGACCGCGTGGCCTTCCTGGCTTCTAACATCCCGCAGATGTTGGAGGCCCACTTCGGCCCCTTACGCGTGGGAGCTATTCTCGTGGCGCTTAACACCAGGCTTGCCGCGGGTGAGATCGCCTACATTCTCAACCACTCGGGAGCGAAGGTTTTGGTTTTTGACTCCGAGCTGGCGCCGACGGTTCGGGCGCTACAAGGTGAGGTTTCCGGTGTTGCCAGGTACGTCCAAATTGTGGACACGGCCCCGAGAGCCGAGGATATCCTTGGTCCCGACTACGAATCGTTTCTCGCGTCAGCGCCCGGCGACGATTCACCGCCCGAAGCCATCTCGGAGCGCGACACGATTGCGATCAACTACACGTCCGGCACCACGGGATTTCCCAAGGGCGTCGAATATCACGCTCGGGGAGCGTATCTGAACGCAATGGGTGAGGCCATGGAGGCCGGGTTGAACGCGAGCAGCGTCTACCTGTGGACGGTGCCCATGTTCCACACCAACGGCTGGTGCTTTACCTGGGCGGTGACGGCCGTCGGCGGGACACACGTCTGCCTGCGAAAGGTCGACCCGCCTGAGGTCTACCGGCTGATCCAGGGAAAGGGCGTAACTCATCTCTGCTGCGCTCCCACCGTTCTGACGTCGCTCTACACGTCGCCCGCGGCCGAGGGGCAGGATCTTTCCGGCGTCACCATCACCACGGCCGGGGCCCCTCCGGCGCCTCAGGTGATCCGCACGATCGAGCAGATGGGCGCGCGTCTCCACCACGCATACGGGCTGACCGAGACCCACGGACCGCTCACGATCTGTGCTGACCAGCCTCAGTGGGAGAACCTCACCGCCGAGGATCGTGCTCGTTTTAAGGCGCGTCAGGGGGTACCCTACATCAATGCCGGGAACGGGCTGCGGGTCGTCGACGGACGGATGAGGGATGTCCCGCGGGACGGCAAGACGATCGGCGAAGTCGTCATGCGTGGGAACTACATCATGACGGGCTATTACAACGACCGCCAAGCCACGAAGAAGGCCTTTCGAGGGGGATGGTTCCACTCCGGCGACCTTGCGGTGTGGCACGCCGACGGCTATATCGAATTGCAGGACCGGGCCAAGGATATCATCATTTCGGGCGGCGAAAACATATCCAGCCAGGAAGTTGAGAAGGTCATCATGGAGCATCCCGCTGTACTCGAGGTGTCGGTGGTGGGCGTGCCGGACGAAAAGTGGGGCGAAGTCCCCAAGGCCTTCATAGCAAAGCGCGCCGGTAAGCAGGCCACCGCGGAAGAGATCATAGGCTTCACTCGAGACCGTCTGTCTCACTTCAAATGTCCCAAGCAGGTAGAGTTTGGACCGCTACCCAAGACAGCGACCGGAAAGATTCAGAAATTCAAGCTGCGTGAGAAAGAATGGGAGGGCCGTGAAAAGAAGATTCACGGCTGAAGGTGGGGGTCCGCACGGTATTTTGCAAATCAGTGCTGTCCGGGGAAAGTTACGCCAACGGACGGTAAGTCTCTACCGCTCAATATCTTATGGCCTGTTTTGCCCGGGAACGATTTGAAATCCCGAGGCCGCAAATGGCCGCCTGAGCGGAGCATCCCGACGCGGCACAATGGGGGATGAACCTTGGCCGTACGGTTTTCTCCCAACTGATCGAGCACCTGCCGAGCAAAGAGTTTCACAAATGTGTATTGCGCTACCGCGGCGATTCCTATCTGAAAAGTTTCTCCTGCTGGGATCAGTTTCTTTCGATGGCATTCGCCCAGCTGACCTATCGGGAAAGCCTCCGCGACATCGAGACGTGCCTGCGTTCGATGCACGGCAAACTCTACCATATGGGATTCGGCGGCAGGGTAGCGCGCTCGACACTGGCCGATGCGAACGAGTCGCGCGACTGGCGGATCTACGCGGACTTCGCGCAGGTCTTGATTGGCATGGCACGGCCGTTATATGCCCACGACCCGATCGGTGTGGACTTGGACCAGACTCTGTACGCTCTCGACTCGACAACAATCGACCTCTGCCTGTCGCTGTTTCCGTGGGCGGGATTCCGCAAGCACAAGGCCGCCGTGAAGATGCACACGCTGCTGGATCTGCACGGCAATATTCCCACGTTTATCCGCATTACTGCAGGCAAAGTGCATGACGTCAACATCCTGGATGAATTTCTTCCCGAGGCTGGCGCGTTCTACGTCATGGATCGGGGTTATGTCGATTTTCGGCGCCTCTTCGTGTTCACGCTCTGTTCGGCCTTCTTCGTGGTGCGAACCAAAAAGAACGTTTTGCTGCAGCGTCGCGACTCCCACCCGGTGGATAGGAGCACGGGCCTGCGATCCGATCACACCGTTATTTTGACCCCCTTCAACTCCGCCCAAGCGTACCCGGACCCCCTACGGCGGGTGAGTTATTTCGATGCCGAAACCAACAAGCGATTGAAATTTCTGACCAATAACTTCACCCTGCCGGCACTGACCATCGCCCAGATCTACAAATCGCGCTGGCAGGTGGAACTCTTCTTCAAGTGGATCAAGCAACATCTGCGAATCAAGTCGTTTTACGGCACCAGCGAGAACGCCGTCAAGACGCACATCTAGATCGCTGTCTCGATTTACGTGCTCATCGCTATCGTCCGGAAACGCCTCGGGCTGGAAGCGAGTCTTTACCAGATTCTACAGATTCTCAGCGTTACGCTATTCGAAAAAATGCCCGTTTTACAGGCACTCCAGCCATCCGACTCCCAAAATGAATTCCCCTATGACCCCAACCAATTGATTCTATTCGACTTTTAACCGGACAGCAGTGTGGCTGCGATGAGAGGTCGAAAACCCTTCATCGGTGTTCCAGTACATGTAGGAGTCGCTATGGGAAGAGCAGTCGTCACTGAAATTGGCGAAGCCGAGGTCTAACCTGCTTTTCTCAGGATCAAGCAGTAGGGCGGGCTGCCTCCACAAACAAAGCTCGTTCAACGCTACTGAGAGAAGCGGGCTTTTTCCGAACCGCGCTTGGTTTCCTCCCTCTGCTAACGTAATCCCCGTAGGCCCAGATGTCCGCAACCGACTTTATCTCTGTCGTTATCCCCTGTTACAACCCAAAGGCGCTGATCGAGGAAACCGTCGCCAGCGTCGGGCGGCAGACCCATCAGGAATGGGAGATCGTCGTCGTCGATGACGGCAGCGACGATCCCGAGAGTCTGCGAATCCTCGAAAACATCGAGCAGCGGAAACCGCCTCGGGTCACGGTCATCCATCACGAGGAAAATCGTGGACTGGCCGCCGCGCGCAACACCGGTTTCCGCCATAGCCGCGGGCGCTATCTCGTCCCTCTCGACAGCGACGATTTACTCGCGCCGGCGATGATCGAGGTCTGTCTCCGGGAGATGGAAGCACACCCCGATGCCGGCTTCGCCTATTTCGACTATCGAGTCTTTGGGGATAGGAATTACATCGAATATCCGGGCGAGTACAACCTCTACCGGCTGCTGAACGAAAACTTCATGGCCCATTGCATATTCATTCGCCGGGAAGCCTGGGAAGAAGTCGGCGGCTATGACGAATGGCTTCGCTGGAGCTATGAAGACTGGGAGTTTTCTCTGCACCTCGGGGAGAAGGGTTGGTACGGACACTATATCCCCCAGCCGCTGTTCGCCTATCGCACCCACGGCCGCGGACATCACTATCGGGGGCTTGAGCGGCACGAATCGAACTTTGCTCATATGTGCGAGATGAGGCCCGCCTTGCTCTCCCCCGAAGGCCGGCTGAAGGTCAAGAGGGAATGGGCGCCGTCGATCTGCTTCGTCGTTGACGCCTCCGCCGCGCCGTCGTTTGAAAACCAGACGGTCCGCGACTATCAGGTTCTGCTCAACGTTGATGAGAAGACGGCGCTGGAGAAATCAAAAGCAGATTGCTTTTTGTGGATGAGAGGGGATCGACCGTTGCGCGCACGGGCCGCCGAGGAGTGCATCTGGGCGCTCCAGATCGCTGACTGGGTCACGTGGACCGACACGGGGGAAGCCCCCCCTCCTTCGGTGAGGGAATGCGCGGGCCCGTTGGGCGTCTCGCGCGACGCCGTGGCCCGCGAGGAGCCGAAGGAATCCGGGGAGGTTCGGCGTCTGCCTTGGGCCTGCCGGGATCAAGCGTCGGCCCCGAAAAGCACCGGAGAAAAGGACCGTAAACCCGTTCCACCGAGTCCGGCCGGGACACACGAAGGCCGTGGTGAGTCGAAAGATGCTCCGCGGGACCCGAGGCCGGGAATCGCCCCGCTTCTCGACCGGCTCTTCCATCACTTGCAGAACGCCGAGGTCCTCTCCTGGGAAGCTTGGCTCGAACGCCCGCTGCGCTCGGCTACGCGCTTGATTCCGTTGCGCCTCAAGGAACGCGTCAACGAGATCGCGGGCCGCCCTGTTTTCGACTTGAGTTTCTATCTCAAGTTTCAGCCGAAATCCGTTCTCATTGACGGCGGGTTGATCGAGAGGCTCGACTACATACCTCCTCAACCTAGAGGGGGCCGGCGAAGGCTGGCATTGTTCACGCCTCATTTGGGGTTCGGCGGAGCGGAGAATGTCCTGCTTGAGTTCGCAAGCCGGCTCGACAGGCAACGATACGAAGTTTTCCTGATCGCTACTCAATCGGACGACTCTCGTCGGCGGCCCGATTGGGACAACTACGTGGACTACGTCTACGACGCCGCACAGCTTGCGCCGGCGGAGCAAAGCCGGCGATTACTGTATACGTTGGCGCTGAACTGGGCTTTCGATGTGTTGGTTATACAGAATTCCTCGGCCGCCTACAGCGTTCTCCCCGCCGTCAAGAAGAAGCGGCCCGGCACGGTCGCTATTGATATTCTTCATAACGTCGATCAGGACTGGGACTTTTTCTCGGCAACGCTGGAAGTCGCCGAGCACCTAGACCGGCGCGTTGTCATCTCCCAGGCTGGCCGGCAACGGCTGATCGACATGGCCACCCCGCCGGCAAAGATCCGTTTGATTCGAAATGGACCGGATTTGGGGCGATTCGATCCCGGCCGCTACGAGCGAGGCCAGCTTCAGCGCCGCCTCAACGTCGCTGAGCGGACAAAGGTTGTTCTTTTCGCCGGAGCGCTGGTTAGTCGAAAGCGCCCGCGGCTGGTCGTCGACGTGGCAATGGAGCTCGGGAGGCTGCGGCCGGCCGGCGATTACCATTTCGTGGTCGCCGGAGACGGTCCCGAAGAGGATCGTCTGCGGAGATTGCTGGACACACGGCGCCTGGCTGCACGAGTGACCCTGGTTGGGCACATCGACGATATGGCGGGGACGCTGGCCGATGCTTCGCTGCTGCTGATCACCTCCCGTGAGGAGGGGATTCCCCTCGTTCTGGTGGAAGCGCTAGCGATGCACACGCCCGTTGTGAGTTCCCGTGCCGGTGCCATTGAAGAGGCCCTGCCGCCTTCCTGCGGTGTATTGGTCGAACCCGGTGAAGGCGAAGAGGGCCGCTTGGCGCTGGCCATTCACCAGTTGCTCGACGACGACGCCCGCTGCGCCGCAATGGGCCGCGCCGGGCGCGCCCTCGTCGAACGGGATTACTCGATAGAGCGTGCCCGCAAGCAGTACCGCGAGCTTATGGCGGAACTCGAGGCGCTGCCCGGCGCCTGACGCCCCGGCCCCTACTTGGTCCAGTTGCTTGGTGATATGGTAGTCCGAAGTAGTCGGGCCGATCATGTTCGCATCTATTTGGCGGAATCGCATCATCTCGGCGACCGCGCCCAGAACCGAACAGAGCCGTGCCCGTTAGGGCGCGGGCCCTCGGGCTAACGCCCGCCGCGTTGAGACGACCGTAATTGCCCTGCGGTTTGGCAGGTCATGGCTGACGTGGCGCACGCATTCCTGCGTGCCGTATTGCCATTCATGGCGACATGGGCGCGATGAATCGCGCCTGACCTGCCCCCAGGAACGAGTCCACTCTCTAAGTTAGACCTGGGACCATTTGAAGTCCACTCCATGGTATAGAACTCTGGTCCTGGGACCTGGGTAATCTGGCCTCCGGCGCCGGCGGCCGATAGGCCAAGGCGCTGTGAGGCCGTCGCTGGTTGTACTCCCTGCGCCATCTCTCGGCCAACACCTTCGCCTCCCACAACGTGTCGAAGACTTCTACGTTCAGCAGTTCATCCCGCAGTTTTCCGTTGAAGCTCTCCACATATCCATTCTCCCAGGGGCTGCCGGGCTCGATGTATAAGGTCCTCACCCCAACAGCCTTCAGCCAGTCCCGAACCGCCTGAGCCGTAAACTCTGACCCGTTATCGGACCGAATGTATTCAGGCACTCCCCGATCCACGAACAACTCCGCCAATCGATCCAACACGTCCTGGTGATTCATCTGTCGTTGGACCTCAATGGCCAGACACTCCCGGGTGTATTCATCCAGTAGGGTTAATAATCGAAAGGCCCTTCCGTCATGGGTTCGCTCATGCACGAAGTCATAGCTCCAGACGTGATCCTTGTGAGCCGCTCGTAACCGAACGCAGGATCCATCATGAAGCCACAGTCTCCTTCGTTTCGGCTGTCTGGACGGGACTTTCAGCCCCTCCTGTCTCCACAACCTCTCCACCCGCTTGTGATTCACTTTCCACCCTTCCCAACGAAGCATGGCCGTGATCCGTCGGTAGCCGTATCGCCCGTAGTGCGTGGCCAACTCCACCATCTCAGCCACCAATCGAGCCTCCTCATCGGGGATATGCCTTTCCCTTCGCTGGGTCGATCGAGCCTGTCCCAGCACTTGGCAGGCCCGACGTTCGGAGACGCGCTCTGCTCCCAATCTCTCCCTCACCCACACCACTGCGCGTCTCCTCTTCGTCGGGCCTAGAAGTTTCCCGAGGAAACTTCCTTTAGGATCTGCTTGTCCAAAGACAGATCTGCCACTAGCTTCTTCAACCGGGCATTCTCCTTCTCCAACACCTTCAACCGCTTGGCCTGATTCAGTCGAAGCCCTCCGTACTCCTTGCGCCACCGGTAGTAGGTCTGCTCGGTCACCCCAATCTGTTTGCACACCTGGCCCACCGTCTGTCCTTGAGCTAGACCCACCTCTGCCTCACGCAACTTGATGATGATCTGTTCTGCACTAAATCGCTTCCCTGCCATCTCTTGCCTCCTTCCTAAAACCGAAAATCCTAACATTCAACTTGGACTCGTTTTAGGGGGCAAGGTCACTCAGCGCGAACAAAAGAGGGGACTAGAGTCGTATTCACAAGCCGTTTCGGGTATGCGACAATGGGATCGGCTCAGAGGGGGTTCATCGCGCTCTTCGGGACTTCGTTCATCTAAACGGGCCTGCGTGCGCGTGTTCGGCTGTTGCATGCGAAACCCGTTGAGCCCGGTCGGCAGTAGAAAGATCCTTAGCGGATCCGTAAGGAGTGTTTGTCGTGAGAGAAAAAGGTACTGTGAAGTGGTTTAACGAAGCCAAAGGGTACGGATTTATCCAGCGATCCAATGGCTCGGACGTGTTCGTGCACTTTTCCGCTATTCAAGGGGACGGTTACCGAACGTTAGAAGAAGGCGCCGAGGTTGAGTTTGAACTTGAGGACGGTCCCAAGGGACCTAAGGCTCTCAACGTCACCGTCGGTCAGGGCTAGATTGTTAAGTTAAGACCTCCCGCGTCGGCTCCAGGCCGAGATCAAGGGGCCGGAAGCCGGGCGCTTCGTGAATTCCCACCGATCGGGTGGTCCCTGCGTCGGGAAGGTCCGGGAAGCAGTGTGCCCACCAGTGTGCAGCCGGGACCGGCCGAGACGCGCTGAGCGGTCCCACCCCGGATCGCCTTTTACGGCGCTGCCATCCAGATCTTCAACTAGGTATCGCGGCCCCAGCAGGAATTTCTATTGAATGCGGCCGCCGGAATTGTGGTTCTTCTTGTTACGATGCTATTGCTCAACGCAACAGTTATTTATTTCAGGAATCGATACCAGAAGCGAGTTTACTAGACAGGTGAGGCGGCAGTGAGCAGCACGGTTCCCAGGTTCGCCGGAGAGAGCATGCGGGGGGTGTCCGCTGCGGGCTAGCTGTGGAGCCTCAACAGGTTGTTCCGGGGAGGAGGGAGTCGGCTGATAGGGGGATTATAGCCGAGGCTGGCGTGGGGGCGATGCCAATTGTAGTCGTGGAGCCAGGGGAGCAGATGGTTGGCGCGTTGGAGGGAGGAGCAGTAGGAGCGGGCATAGGCCCATTCGCGGAGGGCGGTTTGGATGAAGCGCTCGGCCTTGCCGTTGGTGCGAGGGGTGTAGGGGCGGGTGAAGCGGTGGCGGATGCCGAGGCGGCGGCAAGTACGACGGAAGTGGCGGGAGCGGTAACAGGAGCCATTGTCGGTGAGCAGGCGTCGGATGCGGATGCCAAGCGAGCCATAGTAGGCGTGGGCGAGGAGAAGGAACTGGGCAGCGGAAAGGCTGCGCTCATCGGGCAGGATCTGGGAGAAGGCGATGCGGGAATGGTCGTCGACGGCGACGTGGACGAACTCCCAGCCGGCGGCGCGGGAGCGTCGGGTCTTATCGCCGGTAACGCGGTGACCGGCGTGCTGGAAGCGGCCGAGCTTTTTGATGTCGAGATGCAGTAGATCGCCGGGACGGTGATGTTCGTAGCGGCGAACGGGGGGAGCGGGTTCGAGATCGCGGAGACGGTTGAGTCCGGCGCGACCGAGGAGGCGGCTGACGGTGGCCGGGGATAGCCGCAGGGTTTGGGCGATGCGGCGGCCCGTCCAACGTTGTCGGCGCAGGGCGAGGACGCGGTCAACGACGGCTTGCGGGGTGCGGCGCGGGCTATGCCGGGGACGCGAAGAGCGATCGTAGAGACCGGCTTCGCCTTCGCCGCGGTAGCGGGCCAGCCAACGGCGGGCGGTGCGTTCTGAGACGTCTCGGGCCGCCGCGGCGGCCCGAGGCGTCTCTCCAGCGAGGATGCATCGAACCAAAAGGGCTCGGCCTTTGGGCGTCAATCGGGCATTCTGATGGATGTTCATGCGGTCTCTCCAGGGTCGTGGTTATTCGACAACTCCAGCTTCCCTGGTCCGGGACCGAATGAACAACCTGTTGAAAGATCACAGCTAGCCGTCTGGCTTTTTGGGGCAAGTCCCGTCTATAACGAGACGATGCCGAACCAAGACAACCCGGTCGTTGCGAGGGTGCGGTGGAAGCTGTTGAGCGGCGAGAGGAAAAAGACCGACCCATCTTAGCTTGGTGGCTCGGGCAGGCCTCCTCTATGGATTGTTGAGCGATTATCCACTGTGTTAAGCTGCTTACTTTTAAAGACAGAGTTGGGCCAACCAGAGGAGGAAGTGTGGCGAGTAACCCTGCGGAAACAGACCACCACATCACCTCGGGGTCGGACCCCTTGACTCTAGTGTTGCCGACCTGCCAAAGGGGAATCGGAACCGTCATTGCTTCTGCCGACTCCGACAAACTGATCGCGGGAGTCCAGGTCAGGCCGCTTGCCCTGTGGGCCGACGATCGGGGCCACTTCCTCGAAGTCTTGCGCATGGGACAGGGTCTCCCCTCTGAGTTTCCCGCCGAAACGACCCAGGTTTCCGCGGCGTTCGGTTATCCGGGGACCGTCAAGGCCTTTCACTACCATCTGCACCAAACCGACCTGTGGGCGCCGGCCCAAGGCATGTTCCAGGTCGCGCTCGTGGACCTTCGCAAAGACTCGCGGACATTCGGCCGCCGCAACACTCTCTATGTGGGGACATTGCGTCCCTGGCAAATCTTGATCCCGCCGGGCGTGGGCCATGGCTACAAAGTGATTGGAACCCAGCCCGCCATGCTGATCTACGTCACCGACCGTTTCTACAACCCCGAGGACGAAGGCCGCATCGCCTACGACGAACCCGGCATCGGCTACGCCTGGGAGACCCAGCACAAATGAAGCTTTTCGTCACCGGGGGCGCCGGGTTCATCGGCTCGGCGTACGTTCGGCTGACGCTCGAAACGAATCGCACCGCCGAAGTCCTCAACTTCGATGCTCTCACTTACGCGGGGAACCTAGAAAATCTGGCGGCGATCGCCGAAAACCCCAGGTACCGGTTCGTCCGGGGCAATATCTGTGATGCCGAGAAAGTCGATCAAACCGTCGCCGAGTTCGCCCCCGACGCCGTCGTCCATTTCGCCGCCGAGTCCCACGTAGACCGTAGTATTCTTTCGCCCAAGCCGGTCATCGATACAAACCTCATCGGGACATGCAACCTTTTGGAGGCCGTGCGGACGCAGGGAATCGCACGCTTTGTTCAAATCTCGACGGACGAGGTCTACGGCAGCATAAACCCGCCGGCGCAGGCCGACGAGGCGTACCCCCTGCAGCCGAGCAGTCCCTACTCGGCGTCGAAGGCAGCGGCCGACTTGCTGGTCTTGTCGTACTTCACAACCTACCGGCTGCCGGTCATGGTTACGCGAGCGTCGAATAATTACGGGCCCTACCAGTTTCCCGAGAAATTGATTCCGCTGATGATCTCCAACGCTCTCGAAGACCGTTCGCTGCCGATTTACGGAGACGGCCTGCAAGTACGTGACTGGCTGCATGTCGAGGACCACTGCCGCGCGACCAACGCGGTGCTCGAAAAAGGACGGCCGGGCGAGATCTACAATATCGGGGGAAGCCGCGCGCTGCCGAACCTCGAGGTTGTACGGAAGATTCTATCGGCGACGGGCAAGCCCGAAGCCCTTATGCAGCGCGTCGAGGACCGTCCCGGGCACGACCGTCGCTACGCCATCACAAGCGAAAAGTTGATCAGCGAAACCGGCTGGGAACCCCAAGTGGAATTTGAAAACGGCCTGGCCCAAACTATCGAATGGTATAAGACCAACGCCGAGTGGGTCGAGCGGGTCCGCTCGGGTGAATATCAGACTTACTACGAAAGCAATTACGGCCGCCGAGAGGCCGAAATCCGCCGTCTGGTGAAGTAGCCGGCCCCGCGCCAAGCCCAACACGGATCCCTTGCACGAACAGTCGGAAAGTCGTAGTCTGCCCCGCGACTTGGCTCCCCCCCCGACTTGGCCGCCCCCGACTCGGCGACAGGGCCGATCATGGCTGACGTGGCGCACGCTTTCAGCGTGCCGTGCCGGCATTCCTGACGACATGTCTCGTTGGTACGCCGGCCCCTCTGAGCGAAGCGGAACCCTGGCTACGAAGACCCCGACCTCACAAGCCCCGCAGGGGCGCAGGAAAACACGCGAGCGGCCTTCAGCAATGGTCGCCTTCCGGTTTCTCCCCCTGGCTGTAGAGGATCGACCGGCCATCGGGGGAAACGCTCAGGGTGTCGCCTCCCGGCAGCCCCTCGAGGTCAAAGATCGGCTCGACGGCACCCGTGGCAAAGCGAAGGAACTCAACCGAAAAGCCAGCTTCCGGAGTCGATGCGGGAATGAAATAGACCCCGTCCTCGGCGACATCGTACAATGCGTCGTGCAAAGATTCAAGGACCTGCTTTTCCTCGCCTCCCTCGACCGGCATTCTCCACAAAGAGCTGCCCGTACCGCGTGTAAAGTAAAACAGCTTGCCGTCGGGTGACTCCATCGCTATGCCCCCCCGGCCGTAACCACGTAGGCGGGGCCGCCGCTTGCCAGCATCTTGAAAAGGTGCCAATCTCCGCCGCGGCTCGAGGTGAAGTAGATCCACTCGCCGTTTCTCGACCAAGCCGGCCAGCCGTCCATAGACGGATCGCTTGTCAAGCGCCGAGGCGCGCCCCCCTCGGCGTTGACGACGTAGATATCCGACTGCCCTTCAGGATCGGACATAAATGCGATGCTCCTCCCGTCGGGAGCCCAATGCGCCCACAAAGTCGTCGGCGCGCCCAGCGAAGTCAACTGCACGGGGTTCGAACCGTCAGCGTCGCATTTCCAGATTTCGCTGCCGCCGGAGCGAGTCGACGTGAACGCGATGCTGTTGCCGTCGGGAGCATATTGCGGCTCCTGGTCCATCCGTGAAGAGGCAATCAATTTGACCGCCGCGCCGGTCGCGCCGTCCGTAATGGGTAGATTGAAACGCCAGATGTTTACGTTTATCTCACCCGCTGTATGGGCCAACCGATTCCCCTGACGGGAGATCGCCGGCCCACCTCCGCGCTCCCCGAACGGCAGCCGTTCGGGCGAGGCGGACCCGGATACCGGCACTCTCCAAAGGTTTGCGTTGCCGAAAGAGGCGGAAGAGAAAACAATGTCGCGGCCATCGGAGGTGAAAACGGGACCGGTGATCAGGTTCTCCATAAAGGTCCGCCGCCGCGGTTCACCTTTCGGGGTCAGATCGTCGTCCAGATCCAGCAGGTAGAGATCGCTGCTTATCCCGGCGCTGGCCCGGGTGAAGGCCAGCGTGCGGCCGTCCGGAGAAAAGGACGGGGAGACGTCACCTTCGCTCGAGTTCTCCGGCGGCCGAGTCAGCCTTCGCCTTTCGCCGGAATCCACCGCGAGCAAGAATACGCTCAACGGCCCGGGCGAATCATCCGCCCAATCGCACACGGCAACGGCCGTCGGGAGACCAGTTCAGGCAGGTCCCCAGAAGAAGAGTGCCGGGTATCCGGGTCTCAGCCAGTTTGCGCTCCGTCCCGCCAAGGGCGGGAACCAGGTACAGGCCCATTTTTTTCATGGCCGGGGGATGTCCGCGCAGAAAGGCGATGTGGCGGCCGTCCGGCGACCAGACGGCGCTGTGATCCCAAGCGGGATCGGTAGTCAGTTGCAGAGGTGGGCCGGGCCCGATGAGTTTGACGTAAACGTCGTAGTCTTCCTGGTTTTCTCTGTTCCAAGTGAAGACGATCCGATCGCCGTCGGGGGAAAATGAACCGCCACCCTCACTGCCCGGATAACTGGTGAGCGGAACCGCCCGCATCGGCTCCAGGGGGGCTTCGGTGGGGGCGAAGAAGTTCCACAAGGCCGCGCCGGCGGCCGCCAGCACCACAGCCGCGGCGGCGAAACCCAAAGCCCAGGCCAAACGCCTTCGCCGGGCACGTGCCGGAGCTTCCCGCCGCAGCTTCGTGGTTGGTCTCTTGCTCGGCCTGCCGGTGTCGCTCGCTTCCGCAACCTGCCGCGCGACGGCCCGCAGATCGACCAGCATGTCGTCGATGTGGGGGTAGCGCTCGTCCTTCTCCTTGGCCAAGGCCTTGTCGACAATCCAGTCCAGCTCCAACGGCACCCGGGCTCGTTGGCTGGTGATCGGCTCCGGCTCTTCCTGGACGATCCCGTACAACACCGCCTGCTCCCGCTCTCCCTCGAACGGCGTGCGTCCGATGAGCATCTCGTAAATCACGATGCCCAACGACCAGATGTCGGTGCGCCGGTCGGTCGGTTCGCGTTGGGCCTGCTCGGGGGACATGTAAACCGGAGTGCCCAGCAGTGTCTCGGTCTTCGTCAGCAGGGATTGGTCGGCCGCTTGGGCCAAGCCGAAATCCATGACCTTGACCTGGCCTTGCGGTGAGACCATCAGGTTGGCGCTCTTGATGTCGCGATGGACAATGCCCTTCCCGTGCGCGGCCCGCAAACCTTCGCCGGCCTGAATGGCGATGTCGATAGCTTCGGCCAGCTTCAAGGGACGCTGTTTGACTTTCTGCCTCACGGTCGAGCCTTCGAGATACGGCATGGCCAGGAAGGTCTGGCCGTCGATTTCGTAGACGGTGCAGATGTTGGGGTGATCGAGGGCGGCGGCGGCTCGGGCTTCCCTCCGGAAGCGGGCCTTGTGTTCCTCGTCCTCCACGCTGTCGGCAGCGAGAAATTTTAGCGCCACGGTGCGCTCGAGTTTCGTGTCGGTGGCCTTATAGACCACGCCCATCCCGCCCTCGCCCAGCTTCTCAAGGATTCTGTAGTGCGAGATGGTCTGGCCAGTCATGGTTCGTTTAGGACCGCCAAGAGTGGCGGTCGCTACCGGAGTGCCGGTCGCTACTTGTCCGGTTACTCGGTGATATTGTAGCTATTTGGCGTGAGCTTGTCGGTGATTTTGTAATGCGAGATCGTCTGGCCGGTCATGGCTGACGTGGCCCACGCTTTCAGCGTGCCGTGTCGCCATTCCTGGCGACATGTCTCGTTGGTGCGCCGGCCCTTCTGCTGTGCGGTGCCGTGCCGGCATGTGCCGGGCTTTCCAGCCCGACATTCCCTGAAACGCCCTTGGCCGTCTGCCGATGGGCTTTGCGGAATTTCGCCGTGACCCCGGTGTATACTGGGGCTGCCGCGGAGGACGTAGAAATCCCAAGGCGCTAGCCCGTCTTGTCGCCCCCGTGGTCGGTTTTGCGGCGTATTTCAACCGTCAAGCTGGTAAAAGAAGGTCTCTGACCGGCGAACGATGATCGGCCAAACAATCTCCCATTACAAGATCGTCGACAAGATCGGCGAAGGCGGGATGAGTGTGGTCTATAAGGCCGAAGACACGCGGCTCAAACGCAGCGTTGCTTTGAAATTCCTTTCGCAGGCAACCCTCGACGACGACGAGCACGCGCAGCGGTTTTTCCAGGAAGCGCGGGCCGCCGCAGCGCTCGACCACCCTAACATCTGCACCGTCCATGAAATCGACGAAGCGGACGGGAAGGCTTTCATCGTCATGGCCTACATCGAGGGCCAGAGCTTGAAGCAGCGGCTTGTTTCCGGCCCACTGCCGATGCGCGGCGCCTTGGACACGGCTCAACAGGTGGCACGGGGATTGCAGGCCGCGCACGGCAAAGGCGTCGTCCACCGCGACATCAAGCCGGCCAACATAATTCTCGACGACGACGGTCTGGCCAGAATCGTTGATTTCGGCGTCGCGCTTCTGGGGGGCGAGGACCGCCTGACCCGCGCCGGCATCACCGTAGGTACGACGGCCTACATGTCGCCGGAGCAGACGACTGCGGCCCGCCTTGATCATCGCACGGACATCTGGTCCCTGGGATGTCTGCTCTACGAGATGATCGGCGGACAAGCGCTCTTCAAGGGTCACTATGCGGATGCCATTGTCTACGCCATCATGAACGAAGATCCCGAGCCGCTGACCGCTCTGCGAACAAGCGTACCGGTCGAGTCGGAACACATCGTCTGGAAATGTTTGCAGAAAAATCCCGTGGATCGCTATCAACATGTCGACGATGTGCTTGTCGACTTGCGGTCCGTCGCCGAACAGTTGGAAACCGGCACCTCCCGCGGGCGGGCGCTTCGCTCGCAGCCAGTGTCTCCCTCCGTCGCGGTGCTGCCTTTTCTTAACATGAATCGCGACGAAGAGAATGAATTCTTCAGCGACGGACTGACCGAAGAACTCATCAACGCTTTGACGCAGATCGAGCGCCTGCGCGTTGTTTCGCGCACTTCGGTGTTCCACTTCAAGGGCAAAACGGAGGACATCCGGCAGGTTGGCCACAAGCTCCAAGTGCGCACGGTGCTCGAGGGAAGCGTGCGCAGGGCTGGGAATCGTGTCCGAGTGACCGCCCAACTGATTAATGTGGCCGACGGATATCACATCTGGTCCCAGCGTTATGACCGCGAGATGAAGGATGTCTTCGACATCCAAGACGAGATTACCGCAGCTATCGTCGATAGCCTGAAACTTAAGCTGGCGGGCGAAGACGAGGAAATTCCAGTCCAACGTACTACCGTTGATCCAGTAGCTTACAGTTACTACCTAAAGGGACGATTTTATCTTAATCAGCGGGAAAGTGCAGCCCTCGAGAAATGTATCGCCTGTTTCGAGGGCGCTGCCCGAGAGGACGAGTCCTACGCCTCCCCGCACGCCGGTCTGGCCGAAGCCTATAGCCTCCAGGCCCTTGGCGGATACGGCGGAACGGACCCCGCCGAAGCCCTATCCAAGGCGAAAGCGGCGGCTTTGCGGGCCATCGATCTGGACGATAACTGCGCCGAGGCGCATACGGCTTTAGCGGTTCTGCTTTTCCGCGCCGATTGGGACTGGGCGCGGGCCGAGCAGGAGTTTCGGCGCGGCATTGAGATCAACAACCAGTCCGCTACGGGCCACCATCAGTACGCCATGTCACTGGCTCTGTTGGGCCGCTTTGAGGAAGCGCTGGCGGAAATCCGACCGCCCACCAGCTTGATCCTCTTTCCCCGGTGATCGGCTCCGCGGTGGGTCGGATCTTGCACCTGGCTCGCCGCTTCGACGAGGCGCTCGAGCAGTGTAGGCTCACCAGGGAGCTGCTTCCGCGCTTTGCCGGCGTCTATTGGGATCAAAGCATGACCTATCTCCGCAAAGGCATGTTTCCCGAGGCGATCGCCTCCGCCGAGAAGTATCAACAGTTGTCCGGTGATCCCTCGCGGGGCCTCCAGGCCCTGGGTGTTATCCACTCGGAGATGGGAGAAGAGAAGAAAGCGCGCGAATACCTGTCGCAACTCGTCGAACTTTCGAAAAAGCGCTATGTTCCCTCGGTGTATTTGGCTCATGTCTATGGCCGGCTGGGCGATCGGGACAAGGCCTTTGAAATTCTTGACCAAGGCTATGCTCTCAGAGACCGACACCTCGTGTTTGTCAAGTGCGCTCCGGAAATGGAACCCCTGCGAGACGATCCGCGCTTTCAGCAACTCCTCGAAAAGATTGGCTTCCCCGAATAAGAATCTGACGTTGGGGTTTTTATCGGAATTTCGATCGGCTCCCGGTCTCCCTACGGCCGCATCGAATGGCTGTAACAACAAATGGGCAGCCCACGGTTCTCGGCGCGAGCCGATTCGCCTCTCGCCGTGCGGGATCTCGGCTGGCCCTCCATTAGCCCGCTTTTCTCACCACGTGGCGAGGCGAAGCCTCCCATGACTTCGTTGTGCCGGCCCGCCGTACCCAACGCGGAGTCCAAGTACGCCCGCATTCTGTGGGAAACGGGGCGCCGACGTGGCGCGCGCTTTCAGCGTGTTGTGTCGGGCTTTCGATCCCGACGTTTCCGAATTATAGGGAACCCGTCTCCACGACAGTCTGCTAGATGATACCCCCCAGCCTTTTGAACAGGAAACGTCCTATCTTGGCGGCTCCGCGAGGGGTGTTGTGGCTTTCATCGTAGAAGTCCGCAAAGTCGAACTCCAACTCCGAGGCCAGGTCGAGGCAGACCCCCTGCGATTGCCGGCAGACGTCCATCGTGCGCTGATTTAGCAGGTTCATGAGCCGTCCGATATCCACGCCGTTTAGTGTAGTCTCCAATACCTGGAACTCCCAGGGAATCCCTTTGAGGAGGCCATCCTCGACCATGTAGAACATGGTGTGTTGAGTCACGAAGATAGGCACGGCGCCCGTCTGGCGAACCTTCGCGTTCAGCGACAATAACCGGCGTTCGTGGTGTGAGAGCTTCTCCTTCATCAATTGCTCGTAGGATCCGCGGTAAAGACCTTGCGAAACCCACTCCATTTCCGAGAAGTTCATCCGGCTGTGGGGCAGACCGGCCGCCCGCGCCGCTTGCATCCCCTTTAAGGTGCGATAGACGGAATAAATAGCGCTGCGAGTGACAATCTTGTCCAGAACGGACGCCGGCCCACCCTCTAAGGCGTCGAACCTGCTGTCCTCGCTTTCCTTGAGCCAGAAATCGTTGATGCCGACGTAAAGTAGGACAAACCGAGGTCGCAGGTTGGGGATCGCCGGGAACCAAAGGTCGAAGTTTTTCAGATTTCCCCTCGTCGTTTGCCCGTCAACCCCGGCGTTGGCGATCTGAATCTTCCGTCCCCTTTCGGTAAACTCCCGGGCGAGGACATCCTGCCACGTTCGGCCTTCGCTGAGACATCGTTGATCCGTCGTGCTCCCGCCAATCGTCAAGATGTCAATTTGGCTGACGTCTTCGTAGGGGCCCCTGAGCCCATAGCGGTCCCGCCTGTAAGTGACCATAGTGCTTTCGGGATCTTCGTATAAATCCGCCGCGTCGAAGGTAACGATAAGATCCTTGCTGAGGTTGAGCAGGTTGATGTTGTGGGGGATCAGCCAGCTCCCGAACACCAGTTCCACCGCGGCCAAACCGGCGGCTAGGACCGCTAGGTTAGTAAGAACGATCTTGCGCACGCTCATTAAGTTGCAACACTGCTGTCCGGTTAAAAGTCGAATAGAATCAATTGGTTGGGGTCATAGGGGGATTCGTTTGGGGAGTCGGATGGCTGGAGTGCCTGTAAAAGGGGCATTTTTTCGAATTGCGTAACGCTGAGAATCTGTAGAATCTGGTAAAGACTCGCTTCCAGCCCGAGCCGTTTCCGGACGATGGCGATGAGCACGTAAATCGAGACAGCGATCCAGATCTGCGTCTTGACGGCGTTCTCGCTGGTGCCGTAAAACGAGTTGATTCGCAGATGTTGCTTGATCCACTTGAAGAACAACTCAATCTGCCAACGCGACTTGTAGATGTGGGCGATGGTCAGCGCCGGGAGCGCGAAGTTGTTGGTCAGAAACTTCAGCCGCTTGTTCGTCCGGGCGTCGAAGTAACTGACCCTCCGCAACGGGTCGGGATAGGCTTGGGCCGATTCGATGGCAGCCAGTATGACGGTCTGATCCGAGCGCAAGCCCGTGGATTTGTCGACGGGATGCGAGTAGCGCCGTTGGAGCAAGATGTTCTTCTTGGTTCGCACGACGAAGAACGACGAGCAGAGAGTGAACACGAAGAGGCGTTCGAAATCGACGTAGGCCCGATCCATGACGTAGAACGCGCCGGCCTCCGGGCCGATCTCGTCGAGGATGTTGATGTCGTGCACTTTGCCTCCAGTAATGCGGATGAACGTGGGAATATTGCCGTGCAGATCCAGCAGCGTGTGCATCTTCACGGCGGCCTTTTGCTTGCGGAATCTCGCCCACGGAAACAGCGACAGGCAGAGGTCGATTGTTGTCGAGTCGAGAGCGTACAGAGTCTGGTCCAAGTCCACACCGATCGGGTCGTGGGCATATAACGGCCGTGCCATGCCAATCAAGACCTGCGCGAAGTCCGCGTAGATCCGCCAGTCGCGCGACTCGTTCGCATCGGCCAGTGTCGAGCGCGCTACCCTGCCGCGGAATCCCATGTGGTAGAGTTTGCCGTGCATCGAACGCAGGCACGTCTCGATGTCGCGGAGGCTTGCCCGATAGGTCAGCTGGGCGAATGCCATCGCAAGAAACTGATCCCAGCAGGAGAAACTTTTCAGATAGGAATCGCCGCGGTAGCGCGATACACATTTCTGAAACTCTTTGCTCGGTAGGTGCTCGATCAGTTGGGAGAAAACCGTACGGCCAAGGTTCATCCCTCATTGTGCCGCGTCCGGATGCTCCGTTCAGGCGACCATTTGCGGCCTCGGGATTTCAAATCGTTCCCGGGCAAAACAGGCCATAAGACATTGAGCGGTCGAGACTTACCGTCCGATGGCGCGACTTTCCCCGGACAGCACTGAGAGTGAAGGTAGGACTTACAAGCGGGAGGGGGGTGTAGCGGAAACGAAGTATCAGATACGGCGACCCACTGGTTTACCCACTAATCAATAATCTCGTTGACTTCAAGTCCTTGGGCTGTGTCTGAACACGTAGCCCCGGTTGAGTCCTATCGACGGGTTACACCCGAAGCCTGACTGCGTTTCTAAATCAAGCTGAGCGGTAACGCCGTGGTTCGCCAGTGGGCCACCTGTAGTCGTCGGGTGGTTCGATGGCTACCTCCTTTCCTAGCCGCACGTCGCGCCCAATGCGCGACCAGCAAGGCTTGTCTTGATTTCTCTCTGCCCCTACTATGCACCCGAATGCGGGCGTTGTCAAGACAAAACTATATTATGATTATAGGTTCAAAATGACACGCAGGAAGCTAAATACATATCGACCTTGATGCCCATCGTCGGGATCACTTTGAAAGGCAGATCGGTCAGCAGCAATCTACAAACGCCTGTCTAGTCGGTAGATCCCTTCAGCCCACGCAGGCGCAGTACCTCACTCGCGATCTCTTCGACGGCTAGGTACGACGCGTCGATGCTTTCCCAGCCCATCTCTTCGATGAGACCGTTAGCTCCCCTAACCTCCCGCGCCACACTGCGCTCGTCTGTATAGAACGCGTCATTGTCAAGACCCAGGGCGCGGGCTCTTGCCCGACGCACGATCATCAGCCGGCGCACATTCACCTTGAGGCCGATCACCTTCTCAAGTGGTAGGCAAAGAAGCTGCGGCAGCGGAGGGATGTCGGGAATCAAGGGAACGTTCGCCGCACGAATGCCCTGGTATGCGAGGAAGAAGCACGTGGAACTCTTCGCTGCTCGCGAGACGAGAAGACGAGATCAAGCACATCTTGGCGCAGTGCGTGGCGCGAGCGGGCTTTTCTCGGGCCGTGGTTTACATGCTGTGCACGCGCGGCCGCTACGGCGGCGGTATCGCCTTTGGAGGTCCGCGCACTTGCCGGAATGAGTTTGTCGCCTACTCGGTTCCTTACTATTGGGCCGTGCCCAAAGAGCGCGCGCAGACCGGTGCCCACCTCTGGGTTGCCGAGACACGCCGCGCGCCGGATGCCGCGATCAACCAACGAGTCAAGAGCTTCAATCGCATGGATCTAACGAGGGCACAGTTCGAGGCTTTGGACGCGGGGGCGGATACGCCGGTGCTTTTGTCCACCGACGGTTATCTCACCGAAGGTCCGGGCTTTAACGTGTGGATTGTCCAGGACCGCAAAGCGCTTACTCCTGGGGACAACCTGCTGGAGGGCATCACGCGGCTTACCGTCTTCGACCTGTGCAGCGAGCTGGGCCTTAGCGCGGAAACGGCGGACCTGAACCCGGAAGATCTGGCCGATGCCGACGAGGCGTTCATTTCATCCTCCGCCGGCGGCATCATCCCGGTTACGAGGGTAAACAACCGTCTTATCGGCAACGGGCTGCCGGGTTCTATTTCATGCCGGCTCCGGGACCTCTACTGGGAGAAGCGGAAGAAGGGCTGGCACGCTACGGCCGTTGCTGACCTGCTCGTCAAACCCGCTCCTCACCTTTCCGAATCCGACACTTAAGACGGATCACGGTCTCTCAGTGGACCAGAAACCGAGCTGGCCAACGGCGGGGGCAACCTCAATCCGTTGAAGAGGGTCGGTGGCCCCAAGCTACGAGTGCCGAGAGAATCATCAACACTAACGGGGCGCCGATCATAGAAACTTCTCCCGCGTTAAGATGCGTTACGACGGCACCCACCATCGTGCGGCGCGCTCGGAGTATCTGGATCGCAGAGAGAACGTGTTGGCGCTGGGCAACTCGGGTACGGGCAAGACGCACATCGCCCTGGCGTTGGGGCTGGCCGCCTGCCAGAAAGGCTATCGGGTCCGCTTTACCACCGCCGCGGCATTGGTCCACGAGTTGCTCGAGGCGCGTGACGACAAACGTCTCTTGCGTTTACAGAAACAGCTCGCCAAGCAAGACCTGCTGATCGTGGACGAGTTGGGCTACGTCCCCTTGTCGAAGACGGGCTCGGAGTTACTGTTCGAGATCTTCAGCCAGCGCTACGAGCGGGCCTCGACGCTGGTGACCTCGAACCTACCCTTCAACGAGTGGACGGAGATCTTCGGCTCCGAGCGGCTGACCGGCGCCTTGCTGGATCGTCTCACCCACCACGTCCATATCTTGGAGATGAATGGCGAGAGCTACTGTCTCCAGCACAGTAAGCGTTCCCGGAAGCGTTCTTCCTCCCCCTGATCCCCCCGCCCAGCCGCCGGCTGTTTCGGGGGGCTTCCACTACGTCCGGGGCCGCCTTAACAGGCGTCCCCCGACTTCGCTCCAGCCCCGGAAACAGCCGCTTTCAGAAACGAGTCCTCTCCCTCCTCGGGATTCCAAATCGTTCCCGGGCAAAACAGGCCATAAGACATTGAGCGGTCGAGACTTACCGTCCGATGGCGCGACTTTCTCCGGACAGCACTGGGATCTCTACATCAAGTGTAGCCAAACACAAAATTACGCTACACGGGCCGTAGCGCGAATTCATCCTTCCAGTCCAACAAGCCTGGCGGGCCGGGCAGCTCGCCATTCGTCAGGCCATGAGAATAGAGCAGGTCCCGGGCTTTAACGATGGACAACGGCTTCAACATCGACGCGCTGCTCGACGCCCTCGCGGAAAGGATCACTGCTCGGATGAAAGTGGAGACGGAGCAACGCGGGTCCGTTTCGACCGTTCGACCACGGCTGCTAACCGTAGAGCAGGCGTCCACGTATCTGGGTCGCACCAAAACCAGCCTTCAGCACCTCATCAGCGATCGGGCCATCCCGGTTGTTCGGCACGACCGGCGGGTATTCTTGGATATCCGCGATCTGGATCAGTGGATCGAATCGGCCAAAGAGTAGTATTGTCAGGCCATGCCACAACAAACCAAGATTCGGTCGCATCTACCATCCCAAGGTCAAAAAACCCGATGGAACCAGAGTCGAGATCAAAACCTGGTGGCTCGCTTATTACCACAACGGCTCCCAGGTCCGTGAATCGAGCAAGAGTCGAAGGTACAAGGACGCCGAAGCGCTGCTGCGGAAACGGCTGGCTGAAATCGAAACGGGAAGCTACATCAGCCCGCATCAGGTCACAGTTGCAAATCTTTTGGACAACCTGCTGTACGATTATGCGAACAACAAGAAATCCATCGGATGGGCACGGTACGTTGACGGGCACTTGCGACCCTTCTTCGGGCACCTGAAAGCTAGCTCGATTGATTCGCCCCGGCTGAAAGCCTATGTAGACCACCGGCGCGGCAAAATGATCACCAACGCAACAATCAACAGGGAATTCACACTGTTGCGCCGTGCCTTCAACCTTGCCCACCAGGAAACTCCGCCAAGAGTGAAGCGCGTTCCACGGTTCCCGAAGTTAAGTGAACCGCCCCCCCGTGCCGGTTTCTTCGAGCACAATGAATACTTGGACCTTCGTGTTGAGTTGCCGGATGATCTGAGGCCGGTTTTGATTTTCGGCTACTACAGCGGTTGCCGCAAAGGGGAGATTCTGTCAATCGGCTGCAACCAAGTAGACTTGCTCGCCAGACTGGTACGCCTGGAACCCGGCACGACAAAGAATGACGAGGCCCGGCTGCTTCCGCTCTACGGCGAACTTTTTGAAACCGTTCGCATGCAACTCGAAATCCGCAATCAACGCTGGCCCGATTGCCCCTGGCTGTTCTCCCGGCACGGACAACGCATCAAATCCATGGATGGCGCTTGGCACGAAGCCTGCAAGCGGGCCGGGCTGTGGGATGAGGAAACCGGCAAGCCTACCCGCCTATTTCACGATCTGCGGCGAACCGGGGTGAGGAATCTTGTCAGGGCTGGTGTGCCGGAACGGGTCGCCATGCTCATTTCTGGGCACAAAACACGAGCGGTGTTCGATCGCTACAACATCGTATCGGAACGGGATCTGCACGAAGCCGGGCAGAAGATGGAACGCTACATGCGGAAAGTTGAAAAGCGCCATGAAGGGGCAAAAAAGGGGCAAACTAGCTCTATTTCAGATAAGCCAATCTTAAATTGATTCCCCTAAGTAGCTGATAAAATTGGTGCGGAGAGGGGGACTCGAACCCCCATGAGATTGCTCTCACTAGCACCTCAAGCTAATCAAGGCTTACCCTGCAACCCCCTCACCGCGAACAAAAAGCCCCTCAATTGTCTGTTTTTAAAGCCCTTCAGGGTGCCCCTAGTAACACTATCAACGACTTATCTGCATAGCCTCTTGGCTGTCCGTGCTCCCGGAGCGCAGTCAAAAAGCAGTCAAAACCGAGTGAATTTTGCATGACCCTCGCATCCCAACTCGCTCTTGAGCGCGCCCGCTCAGCGGCGCTCTGGGCGGCGTTTGAGAGGTTGCTGGTACTCAGTGCCAAGCGACGGCGGGGGACGGCTCAGGACGGCTCGGAGACGGCACGAATGCGATGCTCGTGCGGGTGCAACAAGACATTCATCCAGTACCGCTCGAATCAGAGGTATTACTCCGAGGCCTGCCGCAAGCGGGCATGGCAATTGAGAAAGGAATTAGCGGCTCTAAGGCTTGAGGTTCGCCAGGGCCGTGAAGGTGAAACGCAGTGATGAAGGAGGCGGTTTGGTCCGCTGGAAAGCCGCAGGCCGGGTACCGGTTTGGGCGAGTAGGACGAACAGCCTTAACCTGTCATGGACTGGTGGTTGCAATGACGGCGGGGTCCATGGACAGACACTTTGATTTTCCGGGCAAACCTGGCAGGCGCATGAAATCGGCTAAGCAGTCGTTGTTTTGGGTGCCGCCTCCCCCTCTGGGGGTTGCCAAGCCAGATAAGGCCAGCGGAGTTGCTTTAGTGCAGCGCGTCTGGAAAATCGGAGAGCCGTTACCTGCTGGGCTTGGATCGCAACGGCTAAATGGATACTCCGAAAGGCAGAAGTCCAAGATCCACGGCGGAGCCGCCCGTCGATAAGTAGCTGCCAACCAGGCAGGCGCGGACTGTGCTGCCTGGGCCTCCTGTTGGAGGCAGAGAGAACCCTGGTAACCGGAAACGGGCCGGGGCTAATCCTCCTCTGCCTCCAAACGGAAGCTCCAAGGAAAGGACTAGCTTAGTAGGAAGTACTGTAGTAGTAGGGTGTAGGGGAAATCCGACCGTGCTACGAGTTGTTGAATTAGTAGCACTGAGGGCTACGCACCCCTCTTTCCCCCACACAGTCCGGCGAGACAGTCAGCCCGAATCTGAAGCCTGGAGGCAGGAGGAGACGCGCATTCAATGGCGTGCGTGTCAGCTCACGGGCTACACTACCGGAAGCTGTTCGGCGACATGCTGCGGCGGATCTGGGCGCTACCTTATGTACAATCTTAGCCAAAGCCCGGATTAGGATTCGGGCCGTTCGCGCTTTGCTCCGCTCCCCGGTTTCAGATACGGCCAATCCTTCATAGGCGGTCCCTGTATAATTGCGTGGGCGACGTTCCGGGGCGTGTCCGGGATGCGGTCAGGCATGACCAGCTCGGTAGGGCGTCCGGGGCGGCGCTTGGCGGTTATTGTCGGCTGCGGTTTCCGTTTCGGCATCGCTGCATCCCTTCCGTCGTTCAGAAAGCGCCTCGCCTTCCGTACGGCCTTACCGGCACGAACTTCGCACTCCCAGATCGTCAGTGAGCGCCAACCGAGCGCCTTAAGCCGTCTTCGGTTTCTCGCATCCCGTTTCCTGTTGGCGTCCAATTTCCGATCCCAGAAAGCCGTATTCGATTTCGGTCGGGTTCCCCGATTGCACTTGTGCGAGTGCCAGAAGCACCCGTGAACGAATATGGCCTTGTGACGGCCGGGGAATACGATATCCGGGGTCCCGGGAAGCGACTTGGCGTGCAACCGAAACCGGAACCCGGCGCGGTGCAGGTCGGAGCGCAGCAGCCTTTCCGGTGTCGTGTTGCGCGAGCGGACCGTGCTCATGCACGCGCGGCGTTGCTCCGGCGTCATCGTGTCCATGGGTGCGCCTCACGACTCACCAAACTTCCGCTTCAGCCATTCCAACGCCTTGCGCTGGTTTTCAACGGTTGCACGCCTGAGTTGGCCGATAAGCCACGTGTGAGAAGGCGGCTCCTGGACAAGATTTCGCGCACCCTGATTACAGGTACTGCATAGGGCGCGAAGATTGGTGAGGTCGTCTGCCCCGCCGTGGCTCCGATCAACGATATGGCCTACATGCAGGCGGACCGGCCGGTCGGCGTTTTGCGGGTCCGGCTC
The DNA here is from genome assembly GCA_965248365.1 of Bryobacterales bacterium. Classification (GTDB taxonomy): domain Bacteria; phylum Acidobacteriota; class Terriglobia; order Bryobacterales; family UBA6623. The sequence continues at coordinate 668,935 of CBDFJA010000002.1, forward strand.
TCCGGCTCCGGCTCCGCACATCTGGCATGTATAGCCGTTCCTCTCAAGCACCTGAGCGCGTATTCGCGCCGACAGCGACCGTGTGAAACGGTAGGCGGCAAGGTCTGGTGGTTCGGAATCAAGACGGTATTGACCCGGCGACAATGAACTGTCGTCGTTGTTGGTACGGATCTTCCATCCCTCGTCTTCCCGCAGCTCCCGGACCCGTCGTGCCCACTCCGTGACGTTTCCGGCCGTTTCCTGTAACTGCGCCGCGGTTACGACCTGACCGACGCGCGCGCGGAGAAACCGGCGCAGGCGTTCCTTAGCTCCCGGTTTCGCCATCGCTGAGAACGTTCCGCATCATCTCGCGACCGACGAACTCCGCATACGCGGGTGGGATCGCCTCGTTGATCTCCCGCTTCATCATCTTCCAGTCAATCCCCATCGCGTCATGTGCCGCTGCGAGCGTGCAGTTGCCGCCGCCGGTAACCTGCACGTAGTCCTTTCTCTCGTCCGTTTTTCCGAAGTGCGCCTTCCGCCTATCGAATGTGTGAACGAGCGGATGCGGCTTATGGTTCGGCGGCTCAATCGGGAAATTCGCCTCGAACAGCCGGTGCCGGATGACGCGGAGGTTGTCGAACATCGTACCGCACAGGACGATGTAATCCTGGAGCGGCGCGCCTTCCACGTTCTCGATCACGTACGGCTTCCCGGTCGCCGCCAGCATATCCCGCACGGGTTCGATCAGCTTCGGCCACATGTGGCCGTTTCCGTTCCTCTTGGCAAGGTCGGAATACGCCTGACAGGGCGGCGATGCATGCACGGCGTCAAACGACTCAATGAAGGATGCATCGAGCGCTATTACGTCGGCCCGGATGAACTCGTACGGGTAGCGCGGCTGTGAGTCGATATCGACGCCGACGACATCGAATCCGGCGTCGTGATATCCGCGCGCCGCACCGCCCGCGCAGCAGAACAGATCCAGCAGCCTCGGCCTCTTCATGCGATCAGATCCGCGTAGCGGTCGGGCTGCGCGTGCGCGCCCACGAAGCCGCGCAGCGTCTCGCCCGGTAGTGTCGGGCACGACCGACGCCTTGACGCGGCCTGTGGCGCGATCCTTGACGCCTGCGACGGCCGTCTTACCGACCGGCCCGCGCCCTTCATGGAGCCGCCGCGACTCGTGCTTGTTGGATTCCTTGCCGCCGATGAACGTTTCGTCGGCTTCGACCGAGCCGTCCATCGGGGAGTGGTTGTTGTGGTGGCGCCAGGTGTCGCGGATACGGTGCGCCAGATGCCAGGCCGTCTTCTGCGTGACACCGAGATCCCGGTGGAGCTTCATGCTCGACGTGCCCTTGAGCCCGGTCGTGAGAACATACAACGCAACCGCCCAGGTCTGCAAACCCAGGTTCGATCCCTGCATCAGCGTCTCGGTCCGCACCGAGAAGCACTTTCGGCAGTCGCGGCAGCGGAACGGCTGCGGCTTTCGGGTCTTGACCACGAGCACGTTGACGGAGCCGCACTTGGGACACGCTACGCCGTTCGGCCAGCGCGTCCTGACGAACCACTTCTCGGCGGTCTCGTCGTCCGGGAACATGCGAAACAACGCCTTCCACGTCATCCCGTCTCGGTAGTATTTTCCAGGTGCTTTCTGCGCCATCAACTGTCTACACATTACGAGACTATTTTAGCCAACAGCTTGGGGTATGTCAAGGGGCTTTGGCTAAGATTGTATATAATCCCGAAAAAAAACCGTGCTGGAGTGTGGCATCAATAGTGGAAGTTTTATACCATCTGCAGGATTGGTTGATCACAAGTATTCTCACCCTTCTCGCTCTGTTCGTATTGCTCGGTGTGGTTGACTTCACTTGGTGGCCCTCAAGCTGGCGGAGGAAGAAATAGGACGCCCCAAATGTCCCGAATCCCTCGCTTGACACCCCCAACCCCTTGAGGTAGTCTGATTCCAAGCCACCCGATGATGTAGGTGGCGGCCTGACCCCCGCGAGGCTAGACGGGCCGACCGTCTCAAAACTAACGTACGCGGAATCTTTTTGGCGCCGTTCGTGCGCCTTTTTCTTTGCCTACATTTATGAACTACCGATTTGTGGAGCCCGTGCTGCTCTACTGCGGCGGAGTGCGGATGCGTGAGCTCGCGCCCGGAGAAGCCGAGCGGCTGCTGCGGTTGGGTTGCGTGATCCGTCCACGCAACAGGCGTGTGCGTTTTCTGGAGGTCAAGGCCGCCTCACGCAAGGCCCTGCCGGGCTTCCGCCTGCACACGCCGACGACCTACCGGGAACGGCTGCTGGACGGCACGGCGCGGCTGATCCAGCACAAGGGCATGAATCTATGAACGATAACGGCCGTCCCTCGGCGGCGAAGCGAGGCTATGACCGCCAATGGCGGAAGGCCCGTAAAGTCTATCTCGCGCGCCATCCGCTGTGCGTGAGGTGCAAGGCCGCGGGCCGCATCGCCCCAGCCAGCGACGTCGATCACATCGTGCCGCACCGGGGCGATAAGAAGCTGTTACGGGACCCCACGAACCGGCAGCCGCTGTGCAAGAGCTGTCACAGCCGTCACAAGCAGCGCGAGGAGCGGCGCGGCTACAGCTCGGCGGCAGGCCCGGACGGCTGGCCGGTTGATCCGCGCCACCCGGCGAACCGGCTAGAGCGATCCCCGTAAGCAGCAGTCCCGCAAGTCATTCAACTTCAGAGCGCGACAGGGATAGGGGGGTGGCAAACCCATGGCCGCCCGCCGTAGACCGGATAGCGCCCGCTTCTTTCGCTAAAGCGTAAGAATTTTGATTTTTCGGTTCCGGTGAGGAAACCGGCATGGCCAAGCGCGGACGGAAATCAGCTGCTCAGCTGGCGGTCGTTCCATTGCATCCCGGCCCCTCGGCGATTGAGCGGGCCGAGCGGCCGGCCCCGCCTAACCATCTCGGGGATGTGGAAGGGGCGGTTTGGGAGAGCGTGGTCGACAGCCTGCCGGCTGACTGGTTTGAGGGCGGGATGCCGGCGGTGCTGGAGCAGTATTGCGCTCACGTCGTCGAGGCGCGCCGGTTGAGGGGGTTGATTGAAGAGGCCACGAAGGACCCGGACTTGAAGATCAACGACTACGACCGGCTGCTGAAAATGCGGGAGCGGGAAAGCCGCGCGATGGCCAGTTTGGCGACGAAGATGCGGATCACGCAGCAGGCGGCGAGGAACCATCGCGGGAACAGGACGCGCGAGGCGGTGCGGAAGCCATGGGAGAGCTGAAACGCAGCGCACGGAACGTCAAGTGGATCGAGCGGTATTGCCGCGTGCCGGAAGGCATGCACGTGGGCCGGAGGCTGAAGCTGCGCCCGTTCCAAAAGAATCTGCTGCGGAAGATCTACGACAATCCCCACGGCACCAGGCAGGCGATCGTGTCGCTTGGGCGCAAGAACGCCAAGACGACGCTGGCGGCTTGCCTGCTGCTGCTGCATCTGGCCGACCCCGAAGCGCGCCCGAATTCACGCTTGAACAGCGCGGCGCAATCGCGCAATCAGGCTGCGTTGCTGTTCGACCTGGCGGCCAAGATGGTGCGGATGTCGCCGGATCTCCATGACGTGGTGATCGTCCGGGACTCCACCAAGCAGCTGTTTTGCCAAGAGCTGGGGACGCTCTACCAGGCGCTGAGCGCGGAGGCGAAGACGGCCTATGGGCTATCGCCCGTGTTCGTCGTTCACGACGAACTGGGGCAAGTGAAGGGGCCGCGCTCGGAACTCTACGAAGCGCTGGAGACGGCCATGGGCGCGCATCGAAACCCGCTGTCGATCGTGATTTCGACGCAGGCGCCGACGGATGCGGATCTATTGTCGGTGCTGATCGATGACGCAGTGGAGGGGAACGATCCCCGTGTCGTCGTGGTCCTGTACGCGGCGGACCCGGAAATCAACCCGTTCACGGTCAAGGCGATCCGGCAGGCGAATCCAGCCTACGGCTGTTTTCTTTCCGCCGATGAGGTCAAGGGCCAGGCAGCCGCGGCCAAACGGATGCCAAGCCGTCAGGCGGCGTACCTGAACCTGATGCTCAACCAGCGGGTCGAACGCGCCTCGCCGTTCATTCCACACGGCGTTTGGATGGAGAGCAGCGGGCCGGTGGCGGATTTCTCGGGACTTGGGGTTTGGGGAGGGTTGGATTTAGGGGAGGCCAGCAACGACCTGACGGCCCTGGTCTGGGTGGCGCCGAAGGACGGGGTGTGGCAGGTACGCCCGACGTTTTGGTTGCCCGAGGATGCGTTGTGGGAAAAAGCGCGGACGGACGGGGCGCCCTACGACCTGTGGCGCCGGCAGGGGTACCTGGAGACCACGCCGGGCAAGACCATCGAATATGGCTACCTCGCCGAGCATCTGATCAAGGCCTGTAACGAGATGGACGTGCGCAAGATTGCGTATGACCGCTGGAACTTCAATCAGTTCAAGCGGGCACTCGGAGAGGCGGGGTTTTCCGAGTGGCAGCTGGAGGGCGACGGGGCGCTGTTTGAGATGTTCGGCCAAGGCTACAAGAGCATGTCGCCGGCAGTGCGCACGCTTGAGTCCGACCTGCTGAACGAGAAGGTCGCCCATGGCGGTCACCCGCTACTGGCCTGGTGTAACAAGAACACCAAAGTCCTGACCGATCCGGCGGGCAACCGCAAGCCGGTCAAGCGCCATGAGACGGACCGCATTGACGGCATCGTGGCGCTGCTGATGGCGCGCAGCGTGGCCGAACACGCGGCCCCTGAGCCTGAAGAAAGCGTCTACAACCAGCGCGGGCTGCTGGTGATCTGAGATGCGGGCGAGATGGGTGGTGTCTGTTTACGGGCTGGCGGGAGCGGCGCTTGCCGCCTTGGGGTTGTATCTTTGGTGGCCGCCGGCGGCGCCGATCTTCGCCGGCGCCTTCATGTTGTTCGACTCGTGGCGATTGAGTTTGAGCCTGGATCATGTTGAGCCATCTGATCGAGACAAGAACCGGTAAGGATGCCCAGGGGCCGCCCCGCGACCCGGTGCTGGCCGAGTGGCTGGGGGCGGCCGGCATCAGCGCGTCGGGACAGCCAGTGACGGTCAAGACCGCGCTGGGAGCCTCGGCTGTCTACGCCTGTGTTCGCAATACGGCGGACACCATCGCCTCGCTGCCCTGCGTGCTGAAACGGGTGGCGCGGGACGAGGCGGGCCGGCGGCGCAGCGAAGAGGCCGCCGGCCATCCCCTCCATGAGGTGCTGTTGCGGAAGCCTAATGGCTGGCAAACCCCGTTCGAGTTTTGGCGCATGTTGATTTGGCACGTCCAGCTGCGCGGCAACCACTACTCGCGGATCGTGAGGAACGGCGCCGGTCAGACGGTGGGTCTGGAACCGTTCGTTCCCGATCAGGTGCGGCCGTTTTGGTCAGGCGGCCTCCCGGCGTATGAACACCACCCCCTGGCAGGCGGGCGGGAGATCCTGCTGTCCGGCGAGGTGTTTCACGTGCGCGGGCCGCTGATCAGAGACGGGTTGCTGGGAGCCTCGCCGATCGAGCTGCACCGCGAGACCTTCGGCATGGCGCTGGCGGCGCGGGACTACGGGGCGCGGTTTTTCGCCAACGACGCCAGGCCCAGCGTGGTGCTCAAGCACCCCGGGGTGCTGGACGACTCCGGGCAACAGAACCTCAAGGCATCGTGGCGGAAGAACTATGGCGGCCCGGAGCGTCACGGCGTCGCGGTGCTCGAAGAGGGCATGGATGTGGCGACGCTCGGGATGACGAATGCCGACGCGCAGTGGCTCGAACTGCGGGGCATGACGGACCTGGAGATTTCGCGGCTGTTTCGGACGCCCCCGCACAAGATCGGCATCAAGACGCAGATGACGCTCAACAACATCGAGCACCAGAACCGGGAGTGGGTCACGGACACGTTGATGCCGCTGGCGCACAGTGTCGAGGACGCCATCGCCAGGGACCTGCTGACCTCGTCGGGCCGTAGAACCTTGCTGGCGCGCTTCGACTTCGCGGAATTGCTGCGCGGCGACATCAAGACCCGCACCGAGGCCAACGCCAAGGGCATTCAGTGGGGCTGGTACTCGCCCAACGACGTCCGGGAGAGAGAGGGACAGAACCCTATCGGACCCGAGGGCGACGTCTACGTCTCGCCGGTCAACATGCAGCCGATGATGTCGCTGCTGGAGGCAATCAAAGGCGGCGGAGTGGAAGAAGGAGACTCAACAACCGGAGGACGGCGATGAGGGATGAGCTGGAACGCCGGTCCTGGAACACGGCCGAGCTGCGGGCCGAGCCGCCGGAGGGCGGCGGCCTGCCTGTGATCGTGGGCCGCGCGGCGGTTTTCGATGCGCTCAGCGAGGACCTGGGCGGCTTCCGGGAAAGGGTTGCCCCGGGCGCGTTTGCCGCGACCATAGCGGAGGACGACATCCGGGCGCTGATCAACCACTCGCCCGATTACGTTTTGGGGCGCAACCGCGCGGGCACGCTCAAGCTGGCCGAGGACGAGGAAGGTCTTTCGGTGCGCATCACCCCGCCCGACACCAGCTATGCCCGGGATCTCGCCGCTTCGATCGGCCGTGGCGACATGTCCGGCATGTCGTTCGGCTTCCGCACGATCACCGACGAATGGAACATCGAGGACGGCGAGACGGTGCGCACGCTCAAGGCGGTGCGGCTGTTCGACGTATCGGCGGTGACCTTCCCGGCTTATCCCCGGACTGACGTAGCAGTGAGAGCGCTCACGGCGTTCCGCGAAGCCCTCAAGCCGCCCGTTTCCTGGCGGCGGAATCTGGGCAGGCGAAGGCTGGAACTCATGGAGAAAGCATGAGCAACGAAGACGCGGCGATTGGCGCGCTGGTCCGCCAGTACGCCGCGAACGAAAAGACAATCACGGCGCTGCTGTCGGAGTTGGACGGGATCGGCAAGGGACTGCGGCTGCTCGGGGACGCGCTCCGAGACGGCCCGGACCGGATCGCGGTTCTGGCCGGCGAGTTCCAGTTCGAGGCGATGGGACAACGCCGGGGCGTGCCGGATACGCTTCTCGAGGCCGGTGTCATCCGGGAGCATCTGGGCGAGCTGTCAACCGCCCTCGGCGAAAAGCAACGCATGGAGGACCGGCTGCGACAGGCCGGCATGGAAAATCTGATCAACCAAGGAGGAGACCCATGAAATTGAAAGAGCTACAGGAACAACGGGCCAAGCTGATCGCCGACGCGCGGGCGATCCTGGACAAGGCCGAAAAGGAAAAGCGCGACCTGAGCGAGGAGGAGTCCGGGCAATACGACGGGCTGATCGCGGAGGCGGGCAAGCTCGCCGGCAAGATCGAGCGCGAGCGGCGCCAGATCGAGCTGGAGCGCTCGGTCGCGGCCGCCGATGGAGGCCGGCCCCAGCAGCGCGACGGCGGCGCGGGCCGCGAGACCCGCGACCAGGCGGCGCTGTCCTATGACGGCTTCAGGAGTTGGCTGAGGAACGGCGCGACCGGAGCCGCCCAGGGCGACCCGGACGGCTACCGCGAATTCCGCTCCCTCTCGGCCGGAATCGATACCGAGGGCGGCTACCTGGTCGCTCCCGAGCGCTTCATCGCCGAGCTGATCAAAAACATCGACGACCTGGCGTTTATCCGTACCTGGTCGACGACTCAGCAGGTCGCCGGAGCAGAGAGCTTGGGCATCCCCTCGCTCGACGCCGATCCCGGCGACGCCGACTGGACCACCGAGCTGGCCACCGGCAACGAGGACGACTCGATGGCTTTCGGCAAGCGGGCGCTTCATCCTCACCCGCTGGCCAAGCGCATCAAGATCTCGAACGAGCTGCTGCGCCGCTCGACCCTGCCGGTCGAATCGATCGTGCGGGAGCGGCTGGCCTACAAGTTCGCCATCACTCAGGAGAAGGCATTCCTGATCGGCTCCGGGGCGGGACGGCCGCTGGGCGTCTTCGTAGCCTCGGCTGATGGCATCTCGACCTCGCGCGACATCAGCACGGACAACACCACCTCGGCCGTCACCTTCGATGGGCTGCAGAACGCCAAGTTCAAGCTCAAGGCCGGCCACCGGCGTAACGCCCGCTGGCTGTTCCACCGCGACGCCATCAAGCAGCTCTCGAAGATCAAGGACAGCGACAACCGCTACATCTGGCAACAGTCAGTGCAGGTCGGCGAACCGGACCGGCTGCTGGGGCTGCCTTACTTCGAGTCCGAGTTCGTGCCCAACACCTTCACCACGGGGCTTTACGTCGGAATTCTAGGGGACTTTTCCTACTACTGGATCGCCGACGACATTCAGATGCAGGTGCAGCGGCTGGTTGAACTCAGTGCTGTCCGGGGAAAGTCGCGCCATCGGACGGTAAGTCTCGACCGCTCAATGTCTTATGGCCTGTTTTGCCCGGGAACGATTTGAAATCCCGAGGCCGCAAATGGTCGCCTGAACGGAGCATCCGGACGCGGCACAATGAGGGATGAACCTTGGCCGTACGGTTTTCTCCCAACTGATCGAGCACCTACCGAGCAAAGAGTTTCAGAAATGTGTATCGCGCTACCGCGGCGATTCCTATCTGAAAAGTTTCTCCTGCTGGGATCAGTTTCTTGCGATGGCATTCGCCCAGCTGACCTATCGGGCAAGCCTCCGCGACATCGAGACGTGCCTGCGTTCGATGCACGGCAAACTCTACCACATGGGATTCCGCGGCAGGGTAGCGCGCTCGACACTGGCCGATGCGAACGAGTCGCGCGACTGGCGGATCTACGCGGACTTCGCGCAGGTCTTGATTGGCATGGCACGGCCGTTATATGCCCACGACCCGATCGGTGTGGACTTGGACCAGACTCTGTACGCTCTCGACTCGACAACAATCGACCTCTGCCTGTCGCTGTTTCCGTGGGCGAGATTCCGCAAGCAAAAGGCCGCCGTGAAGATGCACACGCTGCTGGATCTGCACGGCAATATTCCCACGTTCATCCGCATTACTGGAGGCAAAGTGCACGACATCAACATCCTCGACGAGATCGGCCCGGAGGCCGGCGCGTTCTACGTCATGGATCGGGCCTACGTCGATTTCGAACGCCTCTTCGTGTTCACTCTCTGCTCGTCGTTCTTCGTCGTGCGAACCAAGAAGAACATCTTGCTCCAACGGCGCTACTCGCATCCCGTCGACAAATCCACGGGCTTGCGCTCGGATCAGACCGTCATACTGGCTGCCATCGAATCGGCCCAAGCCTATCCCGACCCGTTGCGGAGGGTCAGTTACTTCGACGCCCGGACGAACAAGCGGCTGAAGTTTCTGACCAACAACTTCGCGCTCCCGGCGCTGACCATCGCCCACATCTACAAGTCGCGTTGGCAGATTGAGTTGTTCTTCAAGTGGATCAAGCAACATCTGCGAATCAACTCGTTTTACGGCACCAGCGAGAACGCCGTCAAGACGCAGATCTGGATCGCTGTCTCGATTTACGTGCTCATCGCCATCGTCCGGAAACGGCTCGGGCTGGAAGCGAGTCTTTACCAGATTCTACAGATTCTCAGCGTTACGCAATTCGAAAAAATGCCCCTTTTACAGGCACTCCAGCCATCCGACTCCCCAAACGAATCCCCCTATGACCCCAACCAATTGATTCTATTCGACTTTTAACCGGACAGCAGTGGGTTGAACTCTATGCCGAGACCAACCAGGTTGGCCTGATCCTGCGCGCCGCCACCGACGCCATGCCGGTGCTCGAGGAAGCGTTCGTGCGGGTGAAGCTGAGCTAAACCGAAGAAAGGAGAAAACAGACAGAAAGGAGAAAACAACATGCTTGCACTTGCCAAAAACACCAAGATTACCCGCGTCATGAACGCCAAGGCGGCCGGCGCGACCGCCCAGAACGGCACCGCTGTTGATATGCAGAACTGGGAGGGGGTCATGTTCGTGGCCCTGTTCGGCGCGCTGACCGCCACTCAGGTCACCTCGATCAAGGCCCAGCAGAGCACGGCCAAGTCCTCGGGGTTCTCCGACCTGGAAAACACCGAAGTCGGATCGCTCGACGACGACGACGGCAACAAGGCTCTGGTCCTGGATATCAAGAACCCCCGGGAGCGCTACGTCCGTTGCGTGGTTTCCCGGGCGACGGCCAACGCCGTGATCGATGGCGTCGTCGCCATCCAGTACGGGCCGCGCAAGATGCCGGCGGCTCATGACTCGACGGTCGTGGCGTCCGAGGCGCACGCCGGCCCGGCCGAGGGCACGGCATAAGCCGGGCGCCTTATCTCTAGCGGGGCGAGGCTACGCGCTCGCCCCGCCTGAATCACAAGGAGGAAGGAGAACACCATGCGAGTCAGGATGATCACCACCATGGCCGGGCCGGAAGTGTCGGCCTTGGCCGGCCAGGAGGTCGAGCTGGACAACGAAACGGCCGTGCCGTTGATCAAGGGAGGCTACGCCCAGCCGGTGAAGGCCGCTATCGAGACGGCGGCCATCAAGCAGCCCGAGAAGGCGGCGGCGCGGCCGGGAAGATCAAGGCGGGCGAAGAAATAGGGGCTGCCGCGGCATGCAACCGCGCTACGCGCTGACCCGGGTCACGGGACCCGCCAAAGAGCCGCTGACACTGGAGGAGGCCAAGGCTCACCTCAGGGTCCAGAACGCGGCCGGCGATGCGCTGATCGGGCGCCTGATCAAGGCCGCCCGGCACTGGGCGGAAACCTACACCGCCCGGGCGCTGATCACGCAGGCCTGGGAGCTGGGACTGGACCGGTTTCCTGTTGGGGAAATCGAGGTTCCGCGCCCGCCGCTCAAATCGGTCGAGAGCATCACCTACATCGACAGCGTGGGCGGGACGCAAGTCTTGGCGGCCGGGAAGTACCGGGTGGATGCGGATAGCGAGCCGGGCAGGATCACGCCGGCCGACGGAGGGGCGTGGCCCCCGGCCCGGGCCGTGACGGCTGCGGTGAGGGTGCGCTTCACCGCCGGATACGGCGCCGCCGGGTCCAAGGTGCCCGAAGACATCCGCTTCGCAATGCTGCTGCTCGCCGGCAGTTTTTACGAGCACCGCGAGGACATCGTGATCGGCGAGACTGCCGTCAAGCTGCCACGGGGCGCTGAAGCGCTGCTCAACCCCTATCGGATGGTGAGGGTGTGATGCGGGCCGGGCGGCTCGACCGCGAGATCACGATTCAGCGGGTGACGACCCACCAGGACCGCTCGAGGAGTTGGAGCGATTACGCCGCTGGGGTAGCGGCCCAGGTCATCGAGCGCGGCGGCAGGGAGCTGCTGGGGGGCGGCTCGGCCGAGATATCGCTGGCCGACGCGCTGTTCGTTATCCGCTACCGCGAGGACCTGCGGACAGCCGACCGGATTCTCTACCGGGGCCGCAACTACGATATCCGCTCGATCCGCGAGATGAGCGGGCTGGGGCGCAAGCGCGCCCTGGAGATCGCCGCCAAGGCGGCAAATTAGCGGAAAGGAACACGCGCAATGCCCGAGATAGACGCCGATCACCTGTTGACCGCCCTGGCGGTGCTAGTGCCGCTCGTAGGCGGAACCGTGCTGCTGTGGCAGCGCACGACCGCCGGGCTGAAGGAATCGGTGGCCTGGCGGGCGCGGGTCGATGCCCGGCTCAACAACATAGACCATCGGCTCGACGTGGGCGACGAGCGCATGGGCAAGTACTCGGACGGGCTGGGGGAAGTCAGGAAATGCCTCAACGAGATCAAGGTCCTGCTGGGACGGATCGAGGAGCGGATCGGAGCGAAAAGGGACTGATGACGGATACCGCCATCATCGACCACATCCTGAGGCGCGAGGGCGGCTTCGTGGATCATCCCGCCGATCAGGGCGGCCCCACCAACTACGGCATCACCCAACGGACTTTGAAGGAATACCGGGGGCGCCCGGTGACCGTCGGGGAGCTGCGGGCCCTGGAGGAAGGCGAGGCGCGGCTGATCTACCAGCGGCTCTACATCAGAGGGCCGGGGTTTGATCGCATCGCCGGGGAGAAGCTGCGGGCACTGGTAGCCGATTGCGCGGTCAACCACGGACCCTCGCGCGCCACGCGCTGGCTGCAAGCCGCAGTTGGAACAAGAGTGGACGGCGTGTTCGGCCCGCTGACTCTGGCGGCGGCGAACGCCGTGGAAGAGGAAACCCTTCATAAGCGCGTACTGGCCCAGCGCTGCCGCTTTTACGGACAGATCATCGCCCGCGATCCCTCGCAGGCGGCGTTCGCGGCGGGCTGGGCGGCGCGGCTGGCGGAGTTCATTGAGGAAGCAGTTTGAGGAAAGGAGAAAACGGAAATGACCGATTACTACGACAAGGCTGAGAACAAGACGGATTCGTTGCTGTTCGTGCTGGCCAACAAGCCCTGGTCGGCCCTGGCTATTTTGCTGGGCGGGTTGGGGTTGTTCTGGCTCGGGTTCTGGCTGGGAGGCTGAGATGGGCCTGTTGGGCAAGTTGTTCGGCGGAGGTATCGTCTCGGCGGCCGAGGGCGTGGCGGGGATCGTCGATAAATTCGTCGAGACCGACGATGAGAAGCGGGCCGCCGAGATCATCAAGGCCAAGTTGATGATGCGGCCCTCGCTGGCGCAGATCGAACTCAACAAGATCGAGGCCATGCACCGCTCGATCTTCGTGGCCGGCTGGCGGCCCTGGATCGGGTGGATATGCGGGTTCGCCTTGGGCTGGCACTACATCCTGCACGACCTGATGGCGTGGGCCTGCGCGATCTTCTCGCCCGGGATCGCCCCGCCCGAGCTACTTGGAACCGGGGAGTTGGTGACGGTGGTAATGGCGATGCTGGGATTGGGACTATATCGCACCGCTGAGAAGTTCGGAGGCCGGGCGAAGTAAATGGACATTGACACAGAAACCGGCCTCCGGCTGACCCCGGAGCGGCATCTGGAGGCGATCCTCGGGGGCCTGACGGATCTCGAGGGACAGGGAGGCGCCCCGCCCCGCGTCTATGCCACCGTGCAGCTGCCCGAGGACGAAAGCGGCAAGCTGGAGTTCCCCGCCGTCGTCTATCAGGCGGTCGGAGGGGAGGAAGTGTCGAGCTTCTCTTCAGGCCCGGTGGCCGTCGCGCGAGCCTTCCGGCTCGACTTCCGAGCCGAGCCCGGCCAAGGCTGCGATCGGACGGCGGAGCTGGGGGAGAAGGCTATCCAGGCATTGCGCGAGGGCGGAAGGCTGCGGGACTTGTCGGGACCTGTCGACGACTACGACGAGGAGGTCGAGGTTCACCGCCGTATCTGGACCGTGGAGATCACTCTCTGATGAAACTCTCGATCGACACCACCGCTTTCGACCGTGACGTGCGGGAAGCGATCAAGTTCTTGGAAGAGCTGCCCGGCAAGCTGGACGAGACGGCGCACCAGGACGCCATGAGGGCCGCCGCTCGGGTAGTGGCCGCCGAGGCCAAGCGGCTTGTGCCGGTGCGCACCGGCAATCTGCGGGACTCCATCCGCGTCAGGAGTTCGCCCAAGAAATACAGGCCCGGAGCGCTGGTGATCGCCTCGGGCAGCACGAAGGCCGGCACCAAGGGCTATCACGCCAAGCTGGTCGAGTACGGGACGGTCAAGACCAAGGCCCGGCCCTTCCTGGAGCCGGCGGCGCGCACGACGGCGGCGAAGCAGGTCAAGGCGGCGGCGAAAGCGGCCGGGAAGAGCTTCGAAAAGGTAGTCAAGGAACTGACGGGAGCCAAGAGGCCCACGCGGCGGATCCGGAGGGCGCTGGCCGCGGACTAGGAAACAGAAATCAATCAAAGGGAGGAAGTCATGGCAGCAGGATTGGCAGTACACACCAGCGAGCTGGCGAAGCTCGAATATTCGAACGATTTTGGAGGCAATTGGAGCGAGCTTCCGGGCGTCACCGGCTACAGCGAGTCGGGAGGCGAGCGGCCCGAGCGGGACGTCGTCGGATTCGGCGGCGTGACGAAGGTGACCGGGCTTCCGCGCGTTCCCACGGTCGAGATCAACGCTGTTTATCCACCGCTCCATGCGGCCTGGAAAAAAATGCGCAGGGCGATGGAGAAAGGCGACGAGCCCATGTTCCGCATCACCACCAAGGAGCGGCCGGCATTCGCCGTGACCACGGCCGGCAATACGGTCGAGGTCGCGGTCACGACGGGCCTGTTGGCCTTCGCCGGCCGCAAGCCCGACTTCAAGACGGCGCGCTATGCGCCGGGCCAGGTGCTCGTGATAGGCGCCACGAAATACGTCGTCGACCGCATCAGTGGCGATGACCCGCCGAAGGCGTACGTCAAGAAGCCGGACGGAACCGCCGCCGCCGCCAAGGCCGCAACCTCCAACTACAAGATCATCACGCCTGGACTCCAGCGGTCCTTCCCGGCCGCCGTGCGGCTGACCGACCGCGGCAGCCTGGACAGCGAGAGCCAGCTGACTACCACGCTGAGCCTTTCGCCTGTGGGGGAATTGCCGGATTGGGAGATCGCGGCGTAAAGAAAAGAAAGGAAACTCAATGGTACGAAAAGCTGCAAAGAGAACTACGGGAAAAACCAGCCGCAAGCCGGCGAGCGTGGCCGAGATCCGGGCCAAGCTGAAACGGCGCCGCGCCCTCTTTGTCGAGGTCGATGGCCTGCTGATCGAGCTGCGCGCCCCGAAATGGCGCCAGGTGAACCAGATGCTGCATCCGTTCTTCAAGGACGGAGGCGACAACCCCGAGATGGATACCGATGCATTGATCGGCTTTCACTGCGCGGCGGTGCGCCTCTGCCTCAGCGGCGATTATGCCAAGCTAACCGGCTCCGAGATCGAGGATCTGATCCAGGCCGGCAAAGGCCCCAAGGGCGAGCTTGTCAGGACCGCCTTCGATCTGTGCGGTCTGCGGACGGAGGCCGCCGAGGACCCCGGCCCTTTTGGGTCTCGCGCGCCACGGGCCGCAGCCTAGCCGAAGTCCACGACATGCCGGCGGACGAATATTCCGCCTGGCTGAGACACCTCCTCCGCTGGCCGACGATGGACATGGTAGGGCCGCGCCTGCTGGGGGGGCTGTGCGCGTTGACAGCGAACGCTCACTTCCAGCTCAGCGAGCCGGCGCGCACGGAGGACTTCGCAACCTGGCTTGAGACTCCCGGGGAGCGCGAGAAGCGCATCGCGGAGAAACAGGAAGCGCATCTTGTGATGCAGACGCAACTGGTCGGCGATATCTACATGAGCAAGCGGGGCGAGAATGCCTAAAGGCAAGCAAGCCGGAGCGCTATGGTGGGCGGTCCAGGCCCGCGACGAAGGGCTGCGCTCCACTCTCAAGCAGTCGGCGAAGGCGCTACGGGACTACGACCGCTCGGTCAAGGACGCCCGAGGGAGCATGAGGCGGGCCGGCGCGCAGTTCCGCGCTTTCCGGAACTCCGTCTTGTCCGCGCGCGGGGCCGTCGGGGCGCTGGCCGGCGCGGCCGGGATCGGCCTCATGGTCAAGCGGTTCGCCGAGGCAGCCGACGTGATGACGCTGGCCCAATCGCGGCTCAAGCTCGTCACCGAGGGAACCAACGAGCTGCGCCAGGCGCAGGCCAATCTGTTCGCCGTCTCCCAGCAAACCGGCGGGGCTTACGAGAACGTCGTCAACCTCTACGCGCGGGTGGCCCGCGCTACCAAGCAGTTGGGCGTTGACCAGCAACAGCTTCTCACCTTCACCCGGGCTGTCAACCAATCGCTGGTTGTCTCGGGCGCGACCGCCGCCGAGGCGGGGGCCGGACTGATCCAGCTGGCGCAGGGGCTGGCCTCGAACCGGCTGGGCGGCGATGAGCTCAGAAGCGTCATGGAGCAGCTGCCCCGGCTGGCCCGGGCCATCGCCGACGACCTGGACGTGCCGATCGGCAAGATAAGGGAGCTGAGTCGCGCCGGCAAGCTCACCGCCGAGGTGGTGTTCGGAGCGCTGGTCCGACAGGCCCCGAAGATCGCCCAGGAGTTCGTCCAAGTCGAGCGGACGGTCCAGCGGGCCCTAACCGAGCTGCGCAACCAGTACCTGCAAGTCGTCGAGGCGGTCAACCGGGGTGCGGGCGCCACTAAGGATCTTATCGCGGCGATCGACGAGGCCAAGCAGTTGCTGGCCGACCCCGAGTTTCAAAAACAAGCCGTCGAGTCGGTTACGTTCTTTGCGCAGGGGTTCAAGTTTCTCCTTGAGAACGTCAAGGCGATCACTCTGTTTTTTGGGGGAACATACCTGCTCAGCTTGGCTGTCGCCACCAAGCGCAACCTCGAAACGCTGGCGGCGGTCCAGGGGCTTTCCAAGGGCTTCGATACGTTCCAAAAAGTACTGTCGCGCGTCGTGGGCGGACCCGGCCTGGTTCTGCTGGGCACGAATTTGAGAAATGCCACGGCCGCGGCCCAAGGACTCACAGGCGTGCTCGGGACGGGATCGCTGGCGCTGGGGTCCTTAGCGCTTGGACCTCCTGGGATCGCCGTGGCAGCTGCCGGGGCAGGCCTGCTGGCATTCGACCAATACGCCAAGAGCGTCAAGGAAGCTGCTGACCGCACTGAGGAGTTCCAAAAGAATTTCGATTCGCTCAAAAAGTCCGTTGAGAGTGGCGTGTCGAGCGCGGGCGATCCAGCGGAGACGGTCAAGGCAATCCAGCGCGAAATAGAACTACTCGATCTCCGGCTCAAGGCCTTGCGATCCGAGGCCCGCGCGCTGCAGCCGAAGAATTTAGGCATTATTCGGGCCGGCGAAAGCGATGAGGAGAAGCAGCTTCGAGGGCATATTGCGAACGTCGAGGGTCTCTCCCGAGGGCTTGCCAGGCAAAAGGAGGTCCTTGAAGCGGCCTCGGTGTCCGTGGACGTCGCCAAAAGGCAAATCAGCAGTCTTGATTCGGTGGTCGAGAGCGCCCGAAAATCGCTTGAAAAAGAGATCGCCACGAATCCTGCCGGCAGCGAGAAGGGACAGCGGATTCGAGAATATATCAATTACGTCGACCAGCTTATCGCGGCGTACGGCAAGGCGACCACAGCGGCCAAGAGCCTGACGCCGCCCAAACCGATTCCCGAAAACTTCCTGGGCAACTACATTGCCAGCCTGGACCAGGGCGTGGAGCTGGCCCGTCAGGAACTGGAGCTGGCCCAGGCAACCGGCGCCGAGCGGCTCAAGCTCCAGGCGCAGTTCAGGATCGCCAACGACTTGGCGGCGGAGCAACTCCAGCTGGCCAACCAATTCGAAGACGCCCAAAGGAAATTGGCCTCCGCCAGCGGGCAGGAAAAGGAATCTGCCCAGGCCGCCGTCAAGGCCGCCAAGGCGCAGCTCGGCGTGTTCGAGGAAACGCTTGCGGCCTCGGAGATGCTGGCCGCCCAGGAACTGGAGCGGCTCACGATCCAGCAGCAGGCGGCCAAGCAAGAGGCGGAATCTCAGGCTCTCAGGCAAGCGGGGGTGGAGCATCAGCAGTTCGTCGACAGCGTGCTTGACGCCACCAGGCAATTGGAGCAGGAAGCGGCCGCGCTCACGGGCAAGGCGGTGGAGCAGACAGCGGAAGACGTTCTCGGCGAGAGGAAAGGCGAGTTGGAGCAGTCCCTGCGGTACGCCCGCGCGCTCGAAGACCCCGCCGCCGCAGCGGGAATCGAGGAGCAACTCGGCCGGCTCAAGAACAACGAAGAAGAGGTGCTCAAGATCGTCCAGGACCGCCTGGACGCCGAGAAGCTGATTCGTGATATCCGGGCCGAGCAACGGACCCTGGCCGAGGTCAAGCGGCACTCGCTGGAGTCGTTCGACAAGGAAGTCGAACTCGAATTCAAGAAGATTGAGAACGCCAACAGGCTGGCCGGGCTGCGGGGGAAGGACCTGTTCGAGATGCAGCAGTTGATCAAGCTCGAAGCCAAGGAGGCGGCTCTTGTGGAAGCCTTGATCAAGGCGCGGAAAGAGAGCAATGACGCGGAGATAAAAGCGATCGAGGAAGTACTGTGGGCGGTCGGGAAAAGGCTCGAAGACGAAGAGGCCCTCACGAAAGAGCAGCAGAAGCGGCTGGGGAACCTCCAGCGCGAGAAGGATCTGGTCGACCAGCAGAAAAAGACGATGGAGGAGCGGAAAAAGCTGGCCCAGGATATTTCCCAAACGCTCACGAAAGGAATGGAAGATGCCATTCTGGGCGCCAAGAGCTTCAAGGAAGCCTTGAAGGGCGTGCTGGATGAGCTGGCCAGAATTCTGCTGCGGGCGGCGGTGCTGAAGCCGCTCGAGGGTTTCCTCACGGGCGCGATCGGGGGCCTGTTCGGGGTGCCCGGCAAGGCCGCCGGGGGGCCGGTCGAGGCGGGGCGGGCCTACATCGTCGGCGAGGGAGGGCGCCCGGAGTTATTCGTTCCCAGCGTGGGGGGCGAGATCATTCCCAACTACAAGCTGCGCCCGGCCTTAGCGGGCGGAGGCGGGGTGGCCTTCCACTTCGGGGATATCAACATCGAATCGACCGACGGCCCCGGGGTGAGGGCGGCGATGGCGGAGGCCATCCCGGTAATCGAAAACCGCCTGAGCCGCCTGGTGAGTGGCCAGGTGCAGACCAATCTCTCGCGGCCGTCGCCGCTCAGGGGGATTCGTTGATGGCGAGGCCGCACAGGCCCATGATCTGCTCGATGGCTTTTCTGCCCTTCTCTCCGACTTCAAGCGAATTGGTTTCCTCGGTCCGCCGGTCGGTCCAGCTGATGGATTCGGAACTGTATATCCGGCGCGCGATGTCGGCCGCCCCGTGATGATAAATACGGACATGGCCCTTCAGGTAATGCGCATGATCCCAAATGCGGTTGGGCCAGTCGTAATCAATGGTCTCCTGCCGCAGGACATCCGGCCCGTCCGCGCTCCGCACCCAGGCCCAGAAGCCGAGCTGCAGGTGAACCCAGCCCTTCTTGCTTCTTTTGCTTCGCCTTATACGCGAATAGTCCAAGTCCTCGAAGCTGAAAGAGAGGTAGAGTTTCTTCTTCGGCTCGCGCTTCAAATCACAGCCAAAAAGAATATGGGGGGAGCGGATTTCTTCCGGGTTGCTAAACGCGAAAGTGAACAAATCCATGGGATTGCGGTCCTCTTGCACCCTCCAACTCCTTTCGCGCGCGAACGCGGCCCAGACCTCCTCCGGCGTGGCCGCCCGGCGCCGTCTGGCAAGGACCTGCCTGTCACGGTCGGCCTCCGCCGCGGAGTGCTCGGCCATGATCCGATTGATGCGCTCACGGTCGGACTCCGCCGCAGCAGGCGGGGCGAGGAAGGCGATCAGCAGCGCGGTCACCGGGGCTTGCTTCAAGAACTTCATGGCGGGCCTCCTTTGCCCGTTGGACGAGAGGCGGGTCTGTCGGGTTACTCGCCGGGAAAAATGGTAGCACGATGGCATTGATTCCCTTTCCCCCGGGAGTGCTGGTGACGCGCTCGGACCTGGCTCTTCAACATCCCGGCCAGATCGTGTTGAAGTCGGTCTACGGCGCCGGGTCGCAGGTATTCGGGCGCGGGCCGGGGCATTGGACGGGACGAATCGAGCTGGCCGAGACGGACCGCTCAAGAGACGCTCAGCGGCGGGCGGTGGAGACGTTTTTCTCGCGGCTGCGGGGAGCCGAGAACACCTTCGAGGTCCCGATCGAGCGCCCTAGCTCGGGAACCCTGGCGGCGGGAACGGCGCTGACGGCCGGCTCCGCCGCGATCGCATCGGGCGCGCTTGAAATCACCGTCAGCGAAACGGAGGGCTTGGTGGCCGGCGACTACGTGCGCATCGGCGGACGGCTCTACCAGCTGGCCGCCGATCATGCCGCCTCGAAATTCACCGCCGAGCCGCCGGCCGTGCCGGCCACGCCGGCGCCGGTGGCGTGGGAGGACGTCACAGTTCTCGCGCGGCTGGCGGGCCGGGACCGCGGGGCGGGACCGGCTTCGCCCTGGACACCCGACTTCGGCGGACCCTGGGTGATCGACTGGGAGGAGGCGATTTAGCCTGATGGCGAAACCTTGGCTGCAACACCTGATCACGATCGAGACCTCGCCGGTTGTGCGGCTGTGGACGGGACAGGGAGCGCTGACGATCGGGGGGCTGCGCTACGAGGGCGGCGGCCAGGCGCTCGAAGTAGGCGAGGCCGAGACGCGCTCGGGCGATCCCGACCGCAGGATGACGATTACCCTGTCGGGCATTCCGGCTAAGATCCGGCGCAAATTCCTCCGGGATGTCGGTCCGGCGGCGGTGACCGTCGAGTGGGTGTATTCGAACGACAGCGGCGCGAGCTGGGCCAAGGTTGCCGGCCTCTCGTTCAGCGGGCGGCTCTCGACGCCCTCTCTCTCGGACGGAGTCTTCCGTATCGAGGTGGAAACGCTCAGGGGGGACGTCGACCGCGGGCGGCCGCTGAGATGGTCGAACGAGGATCAGCAGCGGCGGTTCCCCGGAGACAAGGGACTGGAGGACATGCGTGCGTTGTCCCGGGAAGGGACGGAGACGGGGTGGCCGCCATGAGCGATGTCCACGAGCGCGATTTGCGGCTACGCGCGGTCCTGGAGCGCGAGGGGCTGGGGCCGTCCGTCTGGAGAAAGCGGGATTGCATCACCCTGGTGCGGGCCGTGATCAGGGAGCTGTCGGGGTCCGAACCCGTGTTCGGCCTGCCCGGCTGGGCCGAGGGCCTTGGCGAGCAGGAAGCGATCCGGCGGGCGCCCCGCGAGCACGGCTCCCTGCGCAACTGCTGGCTCGGGATGTTTAGGAATGAACCGCTGCTGCGGCGCCTCTCGAAGGCCACTCTGCCCTCTCCCGGCGTGATTGCGTTGACGCCGGTCAGGGGCTTCGAGCTGGACCGCGCCCCGGCGCCGAAGCGGGGGCCGCTGCTAGGCGTGATCGGCCCCGACTGCACCTTGTGGACGAGGACACACGAGGGGCTGGCGCGGGTGCATCCGATCTCGGATATGTGGGAGGTCTTCGCCTAATGCCTTTGCCCGGCATCATTATAGCGATTGGATCCTTTTTCGGCGTCACGGTTTCAGCGGCGGTCGCCACCCAGATCGCGATTTCCATTGCCCTGACCGCGGTCTCGTTCGGGGCGAGCCTGGTAGCCCGGCTGCTCTCCAGCCAAAAACCCCTGGAGGCGCTCGACGGCCCCACCCACACCATCAAGGGCGAAGTGGTCAACGGTGCTGGGCACCAGGCGCGTGCCGGGCGTGCTGTGCTACTTCGGCTCCCAGGACCGCGAGGCCCGCCTGGGCCTGGTGCTGAGCGAAGGAGCATGCGAGGGCCTGGCCGATGACGGCATGCCCGAGCGGGCAAACCGGGCCGTGATGTGGATCGGCGGCAAGGCCGTCCAACTGGTCCGGGAGGTCCGCGCGGGCGGCAAGGGCGACAAGCTGACACCGCTCGCGGGCAGCAAGTATAGCGGCTACATCGAGGTCTATGAGTACTTCGCCGCCGACGGCACGCAGGGCGCCGACATGCGCCAGGACCCGCTGCCCCCGGAAACCCAGTACCAGGAAGTTCCCGGAGGAACATGGAGCAACGATCCAACCGCCCATGCCGAGTACATGCGGCTGTCCTCGACATCCGGGGCCGAGCCGTTCCGCACGCCCTTTCCCGCCTGGACCACAAGCCACAAGCTGAGAGGCCTTTCCTGGGTCTTTGTCAAGCTCACCCAGCCCGAATACGGGCAGGACCTCGCCAAGCGCCTCTGGACCAAGGTGCCGAATCTGGAGTTCCTGGTCAAGGGCATCAAGATCAGCTGGCCGGGGCAGGCCGTCCCGCAGTGGACCGATAACGCCGCCGCCCTGCGCTACTGGTGGGAGACCGAGCGCCGCGGCCGTCCCGCGGACGCCATCAACCTGACGGACTTCACCGCCGCCTACAACCTCTCGGAGCTAACCGTTGACGCCACCAACAGCGGCGTGAGCCCGCTGCCCTCCGGCTATGAGGACTTCGAGCCGTCCTCGAAGCGCTATGCCGTCAACGGCATCATCACAGCCGGCGACGATGTGTCCCAGGCCGAGGACCAGCTGGACGCAGCCTGGGCCGGGGAGGTGATCGAGGCCGGAGGCAAGCTGCGTTTCCGGCCCGGCGCGGCGCGCCCGGCCACGGAAAAGCTCGTCCTCGCCGACGCGGACATCATCTCCCCGCCCACCGTCCAGCCCTGGCCGGCGCTGCAGGGGCGGGTCAACGCCGTGACCTCGGAAATCGCGCAATCCTCGCACCCCAAGCACCAGTGGACCAAGCTCTCCCTGCCCGAATACGTGGACTCCTATGACGATCAGGGCCTACCCGCCGGGGCGCTCGAGCGTGACGGCGTGAAGCGCTCGGGCAATATCCGGCTGGCCTACGTCACGGACCCGATCGCCGCCGGGAGGCTGCAGGCCATCAATTTGCGGCGGGCGCGGGAGAGCTTGCGGCTGGAAGTAACAGTCACGCCCGGAGAGCGCTTCGAGCGGCTCGCCCTGATCCCGACCGAGGTCGTCCGGGTGACCCTCTCCGAGTTCGGTTTCGAGGACAAGCTCATGGAGGTCGAGGGGGTCTCGATCCGGCGGGACTGGTCCGTGGCGCTCACCCTGCGGGAAGTCCTCGACGACACCTACGGCGACACGCTGGTCCTGCCGGCGCTCCCGCAGCGCGAGATCCGGCTGCTGGACGATCAGGCAGTCCCGGACGTCGAGGATCTGGCGGCGGATGAAATCGCCGCGATTGACCTGGACGGCAAGACGGTGGTTCATCTGCTGATCGGCTGGCGAGCGAAGGCGGCGCGGGAGACCGTCGTCGAGGTCCGGGAGAAAGCCGCTGCGGGAGCGGCGCCGGAGGCGTGGATTTCGGGCGTGTCGGCGGGCGCGAATTTCCGCTTCGCGCCGGTTGCCGCCGGCCGCGCCTACGAGATCCGGGCGCGGCACGTGAACCGCGACGGCGTGGCCGGCGAGTGGTCCGGGACGGTTGAGCATGAGGTAGGCGGCGATCTGACTCCACCCGCGACGCCGGCGGACCTCGCAGTCTTCAGCGCTCCGGGCGGCATCCGCGCCACATGGACAAACCCCGCCGACAACGACTTCCAGGCGGCCTGCGTGTATATCAGCGAGACGTCGACATTCGACGAGAACAACCTGGCCGCCACCCTCGCCTCGGACCTATACGAGTCGGGCGGCTGGAATCCCGGCACCCTCTATTACGTCTGGGTGCGGGCCAAGGACCGCAGCGGCAACCAGAGCGCCGCCACCGGCCCCAAGACAGTGACTCCGACGGGCCCAGCCGCTGACGGGGCGGCAATTTTCACGGGAGGGGGCGCGCCGGACGACACCGCCCATACCCGGGACAGCAAGGACGGCGATCTCTACGTCCAGGACGACGGCACGGTGTGGAAGAAGCAGGACGGCGCCTGGACCCCGACCGGCACCGACCTGACCGGCAAGCCGGGCACCTCGATCCACCGCGTGGCTTCCTGGCCGCCCGGTGATCTTGGCAATGATGGCGACGTGGCCATCGCCGACGACGGCCAGTGGGGCGAGAAGGTGTCGGGAGCCTGGACGCTGCGCGGCGACCTGACCGGAAGCCCCGGCGATCCGGGGCCGCCGGGAGAGACGGGACCACCGGGGCAAGGCGGCGCTCCGGGCGACAAAGGGATAAAAGGAGAGCTTGGACCCAAAGGCTTTCCAGGACAAGGCGGTGCTCCAGGAGCAAAAGGTCCGCCGGGGGAGCTTGGCCCTGAAGGTTCTCCAGGGCAAGGCGGCGCC
The DNA here is from genome assembly GCA_965248365.1 of Bryobacterales bacterium. GTDB lineage: Bacteria > Acidobacteriota > Terriglobia > Bryobacterales > UBA6623. The sequence continues at coordinate 692,468 of CBDFJA010000002.1, forward strand.
CCAGGCGATAAGGGTTCAGAGGGGGAAGTTGGCCCCAAGGGTTTTCCCGGTCAAGGCGGCGATCCGGGCGGCAAGGGCGATCCCGGCGGGAAGGGCGGGGCAGGAGCCAAGGGCCTGCCGGGAGCTGCCGGTAATCCAGGGCCAGGAGGACAGCAAGTGTTTGTCTACTACACCGATGCGCCCGCGAACACTGCAGCGGCTGACCTTCAACCCCTAGCGAAGCTCGCCGATGGCCGCTGGACAACGGCAAGCGGCTACTACTGGCACGGCGACGCTACCCAGGTCCCAACAAGCTAAACAGGACGGTACAAATGAGGAATAACATACTCTGCGTAAGCGCATTCACCGAGCGCCGGCCGACAATGGATGCCGAGCTAAGACAGCACGGCTACGAAGCAGCCTACATCGATGCTCCCCAAGGCGAAGAGGCCGCCGGCAAGGGCTGGAAGCCCTGCCCAGCTTGGCGCGATCCGCTGGCCAAGAGGCTGCTGACGTGGGGAGAGCTTGCGTGCTTCGCCGGGCACTACCTGGCGTGGCAACGCGCGGCCGAGATGCCGGAAGGCGCCATCATTCTCGAAGATGACGCTCAGATACTCGATCGTCTGGACTTCATCGAGCGCGGCGATCTGGTCTATCTCGGCGGGAAATTCATGACAGATCCCGCGCCCGCCGAAAAGGGGTTGATACCGGCCCCCTATGCCTACTGGACAGTGGCCTATTGGCTGTCGCAACTCGGCGCCCGCAAGCTGCTCGCGGCCACCAAGAAAGAGTCGGTCATTCCCGCTGACGAATTTATTCCCTACCATGGCGGCACGAATCCAGAAGTTAAGACGCGGCATGGGCAACACCCGCCGGCCACGCTGTCGGCTTGGGCTGTTCCGCGGTGGCTCGTCAAGCCGTCCGGACGATGGCCGTCCGCCACGGAAGGATCAAGGCCCGCCTTCGAGTTGCGAACCGCTACCTTCGCCACCGAACGATCGCAAGCCGCGAGGCTGTGCCGGGCACTGGAGGGGATGGGATACAGCTACGACATCCTCCTGGAAGGCGAGCCTGGCTGGGACACATCCGGCCGAGGGGGGATACGCAAGCTAAACGCCCTGAGAGATTGGCTCGAAGGCTTGGATCAATCCCAGGCAAGAACGGTGGCGCTGGCGGTGGACGGCTACGACACCTATCCGCTCGTCGGTCCCGACGACTTGCTAAAGCGGTATGGCTCCATGGAATCCGAAATCGTGATCGGCGGCGAGATGGCCTGTTGGCCGGACGAATCCCTGCGGGATCAACTGGTCAAGTACGCTTCGGACGGCTGGCCCGGCGAGACAGGTTCCGAAACAGCGCTTTACAACTTCCCCTGTTCGGGGACGCTGGTGGGCATGGCAAGCGATCTCGAAGCCGAGATTGGGGAAGCCCTGAATATGGAATCGGTAGACGATCAGCTTGCCATTCAGAAACGCATTCTTCAGAGGAGCGACCGCGGGATCTGGCGCGTGGACCGGGAAGCTTACTTGTTCCAGGCCTTGCACAACGCCAACGGCCATGTAGTCCGAGAAAACGGGACCGTCAAGAACGAAAAGAGCGGCTGCTATCCAGCCTTCCTGCACGACAACGGGCCGGCGCCCATGATGAACCGCTTCCTGGAAGAGCCTAGCCCTGCCGCGGTCTCGGGACCGAACATCGACCTTGCCCGCGATGCCGGAGAATTCAGCCTCTTGGGGAACGACATCGTTGGCATGCCGTTCCTGAAACGCGAAACGGCCTTGGCCTTGGCCGAGGCTGTTCAGGAATCCGATCTGTGGGGGCCGCTGCCGGGAGACAACGTGCCCGGGGACGAGCTTCGTTGCAAGGCGTGGAACAGCGAAGCCCACCAGGCCCTGCTAGGACACTTGAACGGCGTTCTCGGGCCGATCATCGAATCCGTCTGGCGTCCCGCGCGGTGGCGGGAGCCAAAGGATGTGTTTTTCATCAGGTATTCCTCCGGGAGGCAACCCGGTATCCGGCTTCACGAAGACAACTCGTATGTGTCCTGCTCGATCAAACTGCGCCCGGCTTGCGCGGGCGGGGAATTGTGGTTTCCCCGCCAATCGTTCAACGACGCCATCGTGCCGGTAGGCTGGCTGCTGTTGTGGCCGTCCGAAGTGACGCATCCGCACAGGGTGTTGCCGGTTACGAAAGGCAGACGGGTCTCGATGGCGGTCTGGACCTGATCACCGCAGGTGGGCAGCCGTGATTCGATGGGCTATTAACGCTTTCAAGGAAGCCGGCTCCCCGGAGCCTGTAGCGACCTCGGATTTTGACACGCCGTTCCCGGCGCATATCGGTTTTCCGGGGGGCAAGGGACAACCGGGGGCCAAGGGCTTGCCCGGCGATCCGGGCAGTCCCGGAACAAAGGGGGCGAAAGGTCCCGGGGGCCTGACGGGTTCGCCCGGCCAAGATGGCGCTCCTGGCGCCAAGGGCAGACCCGGCGGCAAGGGACGGAAGGGCAACCCCGGACCCCAAGGCGAGGACGGGCCCAAGGGCGGACCCGGAGACCCTGGACAGAAAGGCAACCCCGGACCCCAAGGCGAAAACGGCCCACAGGGTGGACCCGGCGGTCCTGGGCAGAAAGGCAATCCCGGCAGTCAGGGTAGCTCGGGAAACCCGGGAAGCGCCGGTAGTCCAGGAGGCTCAGGGGATGCCGGCAATCCAGGGCAAGGCCCCTCGTGGCAATCCGGCTATCGGGATGGCTACAACCTGGGCTGTAGTATCAACTAAAGCATGGCCATCAGGTGGTCCATCGATGCGATTGCGGCGTCAGAACCGAATATCGCCGCCGGTTCGTTTGGAAGCCCTGTATCCATTGAAATCGCCGGCAACGTTGGCTTGCAGGGTTCCCAGGGCGAGAAGGGAGCCGTCGGATTGCAAGGCGATCCTGGATCTGGCGGCTCCCCTGGCTCGCCCGGCGGTCCCGGACAGAGAGGTTCGCCGGGCGGTCAAGGAGAAAACGGCCCGAAGGGCTACAAAGGCAGCATCGGGAAGAAGGGCAACCCCGGTCCCCAAGGCGAGGACGGGCCCAAGGGCGGACCAGGAGGCCCTGGACAGAAAGGCAACCCCGGACCCCAAGGCGAGGACGGGCCGCAGGGCGGACCCGGCGGTCCCGGTCAGAAAGGCAACTCCAGCAGTGCCGCTGGCCCCGAGGGTGAAAAAGGAGCCAAAGGTTCGATGGGCCAGAAGGGGCCGATGGGAAGTGATTCCTACCTGAACGGTTACAGTTCTGGCTACACGGCTGGGCGGCACGATGCGATGCAAGGGCTTTGCTGAGGCCCCATGGCGATCAACTGGTTTATTTACGCGGCTGCTCACACCGCCAACGATGTTGCCGCTCAATCCTTCGACGCGCCGTTGCTCTACATCGGCCCCATCGGTCCTGCGGGCGTCAAGGGCGACAAGGGCGAGCTGGGGCCAAAGGGCGTTACAGGCCAGACGGGGCAAAGCGGAGAACCTGGCGCCAAGGGCGGACCAGGCAGCAAGGGACGGAAGGGCAATCGCGGTCCCCAAGGCGAAAATGGCCCGAGGGGCGGAAAAGGCAGGAAAGGCAGGAAAGGAAATCCGGGCGGCCAGGGCGAGAACGGTCCGAAGGGCGGACCCGGCGGCCGTGGAACTAAGGGACAACCCGGCCCCGGCGGAGAAAACGGACCACAGGGGGGGGCCGGAGAAGACGGGACTGCCGGAGAGAAGGGGCAGAAGGGCGAGCCGGGCGAGAAAGGCCAGAAAGGACCGTTTTGGGCATGAGACACAGATACATAGCTTTTACCCGTGGTGATCCCAGCGAGGTAGCCCTCACTGACTTGACGAACGTTAAGCGGGTTCAACCCGAACAAGCGGGGAACATCGACTGGCACGCCTGGGTGCTGGAGTTCGACCCGGAAAATCCTGACGAACCGGAACGGCTTCTGACGGACGGCAAGCTCCAGCCCGCCAGTCTCTCCCCCGACAAGAGTTCCATGACGACCGTTGATGGTCTCGTTTGGAACCGGTTGAATTGAAAGAGCAATGCCATCCCACTCCATTCTTCCTTGCTACTTCAATCCCGGTTACGTCCAGCGCCAGCTGGAGCTATTGCGCCGGTCAACGGTGATGAAGCCTGGCGGCATCCTCTCCGACAACCGGGTTCACTCCGAAACCCGCCGCAGCGAAATTGGCTGGCCTGACTCCACCATAGAGATTATCCGGTTGGCCGGCGAAGCGGCCCTGGCTGAGAACGAAAAGCATTGGCGATTCAAGTTGGACGGCAAGGGGGAATATCAGTTGACTCATTACTCCGATGCGGATGCCGGCGCCTACCACACCCACATCGACATGGATATGAACTCAGGGGCTTCGAGTGTGCGGAAACTCAGCTTCGTCCTACAGCTGTCTTCGGGCGGCGATTACTACGGCGGCGATTTGACCCTCGAGCACGCCGGGTCCCCGGATCAGTGGCAGGCCCGGCGCCTCGGGACGCTGATCGTGTTCCCTTCCTTCGTGCCGCATTCGGTGGGTCCGCTGGTTCGCGGCGAGCGCTGGTCGCTCGTGGGGTGGATCTCGGGACCGGCCCTCGCCTGATTGGGACTGAGAGTGTAAGACGAGCCGCTGGGGGAATCGCTGCTTTGTCGAGGCGCCGCCAAATTCTCGGGCTTGCTCATGGGGCATCTCCGAGGGTCAACTCGGAGAGCAAGTCATGCCAAGCCCTACGGTGTGCGTGGTCTCCGCGTCGATCCAGTTCGTCGCCTATCTCTCTGAGAAGTGCGACCTTCCATTCTTCGGCAAGCAGGACAAACGACGTACGGACGAGAGTCCTGATGCCCACTTGGTAGATATTTAACCCCGCCGCCCATCGCCTTTGCACAAAGTCCTCTATCTCGTCTCGGTTGGAACGGCGTATTCCCGGAACGGCAAACAGCAAGTTAGAGAGGTTGTCAGCTTGAGCAGTCTTTGTGGTGGATGCCCGTAGATCCGCGAGTGTTAAGTCAAGGTCTTTGACTTCAACGACAAGGACAATCTGCCCGTCCTTGTCGTGGCACATGATGTCGCCGGGCATTCCTGATGCGCTGTCCGCTTCGTTCAACCCCTGCGATTGAACCTCCGCGAACAGGGAGAATGCTTGTCCCAAGGTACGCAATAGCGCGGCGGAAACAGCTAGAGGCCGGTATCCACCACTTGCTGGCTTCAGAAACGATTCCAACAATCCGTCTAGGGCTTGTAGGCTGACGCGTTTCGGTATCTGGTACTTGAAGGTTTGTCGGGCCAACCGTCTCGCGAGACTGGCTAGGCAACGCCGGAACATCCGTTGAAGTTCATGAGGGGACGCTTGGTCAAGTTCCTCCAAGAACGTCACGAATCGTCGCCACTGAGCCTTATCCCGCACGTTCGTCATTTCTGCCGTGAGGCGGACGCGGCGCAAGGGCTTGCTCGCGTAGGGCTCTGTGCTCGTACCCAGAACATCGTGATTGTCGGCCACCCAAGGAACAATCACTGACGTTGAAAAGCTTCGTGCGTCCCAGTCCCCGACATCGCCGGACCCCTTCTGCAAAACGAGCAAGCTACGACTCTCGTCGGCGATCTTTCCGAGCATCTGGGTCATGAGCGCATACCGAATGGAGACGGTCTTCGAATCAATAAACTGGTCAACATCCGGGTCCAACTCTGTCACATTCGCATCAAGAGCTTCCCGCCACCGCTGGTCCAGCCACTGCCGGGCTTCGTCATTCGTCATGAGAAAAGTTCAGCCAAGCAGATTCCTGCCGCGGCTTGCGGACAGAATGGCACAGTCGCGGCATTTCGTCGATTCGGGTCCAGTCGGCGTAAAGGTCATCGTACAAGTCGCAACGATACCCAGAAATTACCGCCCGCCCTTGAATGCCGTGAAGAACTGTCGCGAGCTCGACATGCTCATCGTCCGTCATTTCGTACCCATACGCGGCAGAATCGCCACGGGCAGAGTGGACATAGGGGGGATCAAGATAAAACACGGTTTCGTTGCTATCGTATCGCTGGATCACTTCCAGCGCGTGTGCATTCTCGATCTGTACGCGCTGTAGACGTTGCACAATTTCAGGGAGGGTATCTATCGCTCCAAGCCATCGAGACACGGCGCCAGCCATTCCCGCGCGGGATGTCAAAACGCAGTGCGCCCACCGTCCCTCGCTGCTCTTTTGCGCCAAGCCGGTCCGTGTCTGACGTGCTCTCACGTAGAATCGACGAGCACGCTCCAGGCGCGTCAGGTTCGGCGTCGGGGTGCAGGCTTTGATCAGTTCTTCGCGGGAGAATGGAGTCAGGCTGATAGCCTTGATCAGCTTTGGCCCTTGGTTCCGTAGCGTCTCAAAGAAGTTGACCAATTCGGAGTCGATGTCGTTGTATGTCTCTACCGGATATGGAGCCAGATTCAACAGGAGGGCCGCAGAACCACCATACACGTCACAGAAATGCGTCGCGTTATTGGGGATCAATGGTTCGAGAAAGTCTAGGTGCGAGAATTTCCCCCCATACCAGCCAAAGGCGATCTTGCGTCGCGCCCTAGAAGACATCGCTGCCCTTATTCTTCCTCAACCTTGTACCAGGAAGTACGATATCTTCATAGTTATTCCCCTTTGGCCGAAGAGAGCCGCTCTGCCTGCGAGCCGTCCCGTGAAGAATCCGGCGCACTCTCGTCCAACACAATCAGCACGGTCCCGCGGTCGGCCCGCGCTCCGAGCTTGTAGAACCAATAGGGCACTGCTATCAATGCGGCGAAAAATGCCGTGTCCGAAGCGCGGCCCCATCTATCTATGTCACCGCCGCTAGCAACTGCACCAAAGAAAAAGCCCCCAAAAAATCCGGCGGGAATGCCTCCCAGCAAGCCAAGCAGCCGATACTTGTAGCGGGTCGTCTTGCGGGGTCTGAGCCGGATCGTGCGAATCTCTTCCCGCGCAATGCTTGTCTCGGTTCCACGGTGCTTGAGCCGCAGGTCCGCGTCGCTTGTCCCAGCGAGTTTCCCCTTCAGCCGCTTGGCCGAGTGTAGCTCAACCCGGATCTTGGGGCGATAATCGCCTTCGGCTATTATCGTTCGAGCCTTTTCCCAGGGGACTTCGACGGAGACGGTCTTTGCCAATCCTGCGGGCGTGACCAGTAGAACCGCGCAAAGCAATGCTGAGGTTGTTTTCATCAAAATAGACTGGAACTGCACGGCGTCCTCCCCGCCCAGCGCGCCTGCCCGACGACCCGGCCATTCTTCGGCCACGGCAGTGGCGAGTACTCCTATTGGTTAGTGTCCCCTGAGGGCTCGGTGGATTCGTCGGAATCCGTATCCGGCTCTTCGGGCTCGGTGGGTGCTGGCTCTGGCTCCGCCGGTGCCGTCGGTGCGGGTGCCGGCTCGGCGGTCGGCTCGGGCTCGGGGGTCTCCTGGCATCCGCCTAGGGCGAACAACGTGATTGCCGTGAGTAGTATTGCTGTTCGGATTTTCATAGTTCCTACCCTCCTTTGAAGGGGACTTATCTTACCTGAGTCAGCCTAGCATGAAGGCATGCGTGCGGCTCGGTCGGCTCACAGCGTTCTCCCCGCCCACCGCACCTGTCCGAAAGAAAAGGGAGGTAGGCTGCTGGAAGAAGAGATGTCCAATCCATCGTGCCCCGGAACGCCGTGGACCTTAGCGTGCGCTCTCCTCCCCCCCCACCTTCTCCCGGGTGCGCCCGAACAGAGCTTCGCGCAAGCCATCCAGCACGCCTACCAGCCGCGCCATGCGTTGCTCCAGCGAGTCCAGGCGCTGCTCCATACCCTTCATGTCCTCACTTCGCACGGCTTATCGTGCCAAACCAGAGGATTCCCAGTTTCAGCATCACGGGAGCCCCTTAAGATGGGCTGCTTGCCAAGATCGTACGCTTTATCGAGTTGGGCTTGGGTGAGGCCTTGCACTTCAACGAGGTACACGGCGGTCAGTTTTGCGCCGGCCAGGTACGCGCCGGACAGTCTTGCGCCGGTCAGGTTCGCTTCGGTCAGATCCGCGGCTGGTAGGCGCGTACCGGTCAGGTTTGCGCCGGACAGGTTTGCACCGATCAGGTTTACGCGGGTCAGGTCCGCGCGAGTCAGGTCTGCGCCGGTCAGGTCTGCTTCATGGAGTATCGCGCCGGGCAGTAGTGCGCTAGGGGGTCCGAGCAATGCGTCGGTCAGGTGTGCGCCAGTCAGGTCTGCGCGGGTCAGGTCCGTGCCGCACAGTATCACGCGAGACAGGTCTGTGTCGCGCAGGAATGTTCTGGACAGATTCGCTTCATGGAGTATCGCGCCGGGCAGTTTCGCACCGCACAGTTCTGGGAAGAAGTTCTCTTTCTCCTCAAGTTCAATCTCGGCGTCGCTGCGGGTGCCGATCGTCCTCATAGCAGCCTGAACATCCTCGCGTATCCGGTCGAGTTTGGGGCTTGATGTTTCGTTAGCGTCCGTTGATTTGGCGCTGGCCTCTTTGTCCTCGGTTGGGTGGCGCACGAAGGCGCAGAAGAGACGCATGATTTGGACGTGGTACTGCTCAGGATGTTCCTTGGCCAAACCTCGCAGCGCATCGATGCCGCCCAGCCGGACAGTGAGAACCTTGCTGCCGAGCATCTCGGCGCCCTTCTGGTAACGCTCGTTCAGGAGCCCGCGCTCGGCTGTCTCAGCTTGTTTCAGGGCCGCATCAGCTTGGCTCTCGGCCACTCTGCTGCGCCAGACGGCAAGCTGTATAGCAATGGCGCCGCCGATCACGAGACCAAGATTACGTATTGTCTGGCTGACGGATCCCTGACCGTGCAACTCTTCCCAAAAACACACCGAAAGAAGGATACCCAGCACAGCTGTAACGGATACTGAGACAATATACCCGTTGCGGCGTAGCCAACTCCAGGCGCGGCGTAGCCAACTCCAGGTGCGGCGTAGCCAACTCGGCGGATTCATGCTCAAACCCTTATAATGGAAAGAATTAAAGCAGCCCTTCGCGAAACCGCCCATAGGCCTCGGAGCCGGTGAGAACGTCCCGGTCCTTCGCGTAGTTCCAGGGGACTCGGCCGAGGGTTTGGTCCTCTGTCACAGCGTCCTCCCCGTCCACATCACCTGCCCGATCACCACGGCCTCGCGGGGCCACTTCACCGGCTTGTACTCCTCGTTGTCGCTCACGAGCAGCCAGTGGTGGTTGTCGTGCATGAGCCGCTTGATTAGCGGGCCGTCGTCGGAGCGCACGGCGAAGATGCGGTTCTTAAGGCGGCGGGCGCGCTGGTGGTCGATCAGGATCATGGCCCCGTGGTGTAGCGTCGGCTCCATCGAATCGCCGTGCACGTCAATCACGCTGCACTTGGCGGGGTTGAGTCCTTTTTTGCGCAGCCAGTCGCGGCGGAAGCCAATCTGCTTGACAACGTGCTCGCTGTCCACGAACGCCCCGGGACCCGCCGAGCCGAGAACGCTGTACTTGCCGACCCAGGCTAGCTCGGGATCGGCTTCCTGGTGAGCGAGTTCGGCAGCTGGGGCCGGGTCGTCGGTGAGGCCCGCGAGGTAGTCGATCGAGACGTTGAGGGTCTTCGCGGCTTTAACTAAGCCATCGTAGAGAAGAGCCGAACGGCCATTCTCTACGTTCGAAATCATCTGCTGGTTGTAGCGCTCTCCGAGTTCGACCGCTAGCTCGATCTGGGCTAATCCCGCCCGCTTCCGGGACGTTGCTAGACGCTCTCCAAGCATCAACCTTAAACTTACTACGACAAAGTTGTTGACAAACCATTTCAGTTGGTATTAGACTAGAAAACCAATTGAAATGGTTGCAACAATCAGAGATCGAATACGGCTGCTCGGCATTTCCCAGGAGCGTGTAGCTCAAGCGGCGGGCTACGACCCCACACTCTTCAGCCGCTACTTGCGCGGCTTACGTCCCCCGCCCCCCGACTTCTTCGAGAAGGTCAACGCGGCTCTCGACCGGCTGGAGCGGGCGGAGAAGGCAGCTCAGGAAGCGAAGGAAAAGGTGCTCAACGAGGGGGTAGCGTGAAGTTTACCGTCACCAAGGAGATCAACGGGGAAGATGTCCCGATCCTCTTCCTTCAGACCGACCATGCCGTCGCATCGGATTACCTGGCGTTTGTCGGCGGAGCCATCGAACTCCTGCGGAAGGAGCGGGGTGATTTGGAACGGGAAGCCAACGCCAACGGGCGAACGATCACCCATCCGTATGAGGGCGTGGGGTCACAACGGGTGGTCCTTGATGAATAGATCAACACGAATTTGCGTTGCCCGACCGACGTTTTTGATGATCTGTCGCGCATCTTCATTTTCCAACTCTGTGTTCCATTCGTCGAAATCCCGACGTGGGAATTCGTCCAAGAAGACCTGCATCACAATCGACTCGCCATCTTCAATCGACGACACCATGTCGCTGTTCCGTAAGCACTTGGCGATGATTTTGCTCTTTCTCACTCAGATTCTTCCTTGTTTGGCTGAGAATCTTAACACATCACGAGCGGAACGCGTGAACGCGGCCCTGGATCTCCTGGAGGCGGCGGAGAAGGCGGCTCAGGAAGCGAAGGAAAGGGTGCTCAACGAGGGGGTGGGGTGATGGAGGTCATGGTTTTGGCGGTGGTCGCGTTGGGCGGCTACTTCGTGGGGTTCGTCGCGCATCACCTCTCTCGATGTGGGCAGACTCCAAATCTGGTGGTTGTCTCGCTGCCCAACGGTTCGTCGACGAATGCAGCCGGGGTGCTCCTGCGCAAGGCAGCGATGGAGATGAAGCAGCGGGGGTGGGACGGTCGCCTTGATCTGCTGAGCGGCCTTATTTTCAAGGGCGAGGGCGCGGTGTACACGCCCGAGACACGGGGCAAGACGGCGATCGCGCGGTTCTTAAGAGCGGCGAACCTGCTAGAGGACGCACTTCTTAAGAAACACGGCAATCAGAGCCCCAACGGCCGTGACCGGCTCTTTGCCGCCAACCCCTCTCCCAGGACAGGAAAGCCAGCATGCACGTGATGGATGAGAAGCGAGTCCGTGAGATCGTCCGCGAGGAGCTGGCGAAAGCCGTGTCTGTCCGCGACGTGCTGGCGGAGGCCGTGCCTATCATTCAGGATCGCATCAGGAGTTGCCTTGCGTCGGAGCTGGCGCGTCCGAATAAGCTCCGGGGAAAGGTGTAAAGCCCATTTTCTCCGAACCGCAATGCGGGCAATCTAAAACCATTTCAGGCATGTCGGACCTCCAATTCACTCCAAACGGTAGCACTTCGCATGGACGATAACTCCACGTTTCTAGGAAAGGCAGTGATTGCCAGCAGCGTCCTGCTGGTGTCACCGCTTTATGGCTTTTTCACCGGCGCGTTCACGGGCTGGGTGGTGGGGTTGGTGTTCAGCGACACCTTCGCCGCGTTCATCACATGGCTTGGGGTTGGAATGCAGCCCTGGCAGGTCGGCGGAATGCTCGGCTTCGTCAGCGGGTTCTTGAGGCGCCAGTCGGCATGATCAACCGCGACAGTCTAGGTATCTGGCTGGCTGTGCTGGCCCTGGTCTTCGGCTACCTCTGGGGAGCGAACACGAGGATGGATGTTGTTTGGAGCGAGGGCTACGAGACAGGCATTCATCGTCTGGCCGAGGCCTGCGGGGAGGGCGAATGAGCCTGACCGCCGAGCAGCTCCGCCTCCGCAAGGGCAAGCTGACCGCCGGCCGCGTCAAGGTCCTAATGGACGGCGGCGACCAGGAACTCTACGACCTGTGGAGGGAACTCACGGGCGACCCCTCTTATGAGCAACCCGACCTTTCGGGCATCTGGGCTGTACGGCTGGGCGAGGCGACCGAGACGTTGAACCTCGACTGGTACGAGCACAGGACAGGGCGCCCGCTCACCCGCCGGGGCGAAGTCGTCACATCGCAAGAGCGTCCCTGGGCAGCAGCAACCCTCGACGGCTTCGACGCCTCCCGCCCCGACGGTCCTGCCGTGGTCGAGGCCAAGCACGTCGTCGGCTTCGAGCCGTTTGAAACAGTCGTTGCCCGCTACATGCCGCAGGTTCACTGGCAGATGTACGTGACCGGCGCGCCCTTGGCAGTGCTCTCGGTGATCGAGGGAGCGCGGGTGCCGAGATTCGAGGAAGTACCGCTCGACCTCGCCTACCTGGCCGAGTTGCTGCGCCGGGCCCATCTGCTGTGGCAGTGCGTGGAAACGCTGACGCCGCCTGTAGTGTTGCCACCTGTTGAGCCACCCAAGCCCGCGATCAGGGAAGTAGACATGACGGACAACTCCGACTGGTCAGACTCAGCCACTGCGTGGCTTGAGAACCGCCATGCGGCCAAGGCTTTCCGCTCGGCGGAGAAGACCATCAAGGAACTGGTGCCCGACGACGCCAAGCGCGTCCACGGGCACGGAGTGGAAGTCAAGCGCAGCAGCAACGGTGCGCTGCGGATAGGAGCAATCGAATGAACGATGAACAAAGGGGCGGGCCGGGTCCGGTAGGCGAACGCGGAGTCTCGGGCCCGGTATGCGATGCCGGTCCGCCTAGCCCGAGGAGAGGACAGCCGCTTCTCATAGCGGCTCTCGCCAAGGCGCAAAGCGTCATGACTTCTCCCGCGCGTAACCGCGAGGTCAAGGTCAGGACGAAGAGTGGCGGAACTTACAGCTTCCGCTACGCGACGCTCGACCACATTATCGAGGCGATCCGCAAGCCGCTGACCGAAAACGGGTTGTGGTTCACGCAAGTCTTAGAGAGCGATGAGGGCGGCAAGTACCGCCTGATCACCAGGCTGCTGCACGAGAGCGGCGAGTCGATCGAGAGCCGGACGCCGCTGCTGGTCGAGAACACGGGCAGCCAGGCATTCGGAAGCGCGCTGACCTACATGCGCCGCTACGCCCTGACCGCCTTGCTGGGCATTGCCGCCGACGAGGACGACGATGCCAACACCGCCGACGGGCACACCGTTGAGCGGAGCGCGTCCAACGGCAACAACGGGGCGCGCAAGCCGCCGCAGGCGGTCCAAGCCACTCCCCCGGCGGACCCGAAGACGGGCAAGCCCTTGCCGCCGTCGCTGATTCCCGTCGAACAGGGCAAGGACGGGCAGGCTGACTGGATCGGGTGGGGGTCGACCCTGGCGGCGGCTCTTCAAGCGAGCACGCCCAAGCAGGCAGCGGCCTGGATGAAGAAGAACAAGGATCTGCTTGCCAACTGCGCTGAGCAGGCGCCAGCGATTCACAAGCGCCTGACCGATATAGCTAATGACATCCAAAACAAGGAGACTTCCTGATGCCCAATACCGATTTTTCGCGCGTGGGCAATGCGCAAGACTTTTCCCCGCTGCCGCCGGGAGCCTATCCCTGCCGCTTAGCGGAGATCGACCCAAACGGGCTGACGAAAGCCGGAGACGAGATGTGGAACCTGCAATTCGTTGTCTCGGAGGGCGACTGCCAGGGCAGGATGATCTTCGACCGCATCAGCTTCGGCGAGGCTGCCTTGCCGCGGGTGAAGCTGCTGTGCGAGGCGCTGGGTTTAGACGTCAGCGGAGAGGTGGACCTCGAACCGGAACTGCTCGAGGGCCGGGAGGCGATCGTCACCGTGGACATTCAAACCTATTTCGACCAGGGCGGGAACGAGAAGAAGTCCAACAAGGTCACCTTCACGGGCTACAGCCACATAAACGGCAAGAGTCCCTCAAGCGGTCCTGGGGCAACCGGGGACGGTCTTCCCTTCTGATGCAAGTTCTTCTGACGCGCTCTATCTCGGGACTGAAGGCGGCGGATCACCTTGCCGCCGAGGAGCTTTCGAAGATCAAGCCCGGCCAGGAGGTAGTCGATCGTTCGTCGGCACGCTGCGGGTATCACCGGCAGCCGAGCTCGACCAGGCGCAGATGGACTTTGAGGATGAGGCAGAACAGGCTACCTAGGCTCCAGGTGAGCCGCTTGTGGTCGAACCTTCGCCGCCGCGATCCGCACCCGCTGTTCACCCGCGAGGAGCTGGAGCGCTGGCTGATCGAGTCGAGCCACGGGAGGAAAGGAATCGGCTGGCGCTGCTCCTACGGCGTGAAATGCAACCGCTATCTGTCATTGCCGGAAGTGTCGCTCGACCACAAGACGCCGCTCAAGCTTTTGCGGATCACGACGCTCGACAATCTGGCCGTGTGCTGCAAGGCGTGCAACCGGGTCAAGGGCGATCTCGACGGCGAACACTTTCTGGAACTGGTGGGGCTGCTCGACCACTGGCCGGTGGAGCAGCGCCGGAGCGTTTTGCGGCGGCTGGGTCAACCGCCGGGCCAATGGGCTTATAAGCGGCGCAAGAAGAACGGGAGCTTTGTGGGGGCATAGAAGATTCCATGGAACTAGCGATTGCATTCGTAGCGTTCGCATCCTGGGCGCTGTTGAGGCTGTCCAAGGGCTGTTGTCACCGCCGTACCACGACGCCGCGCCAGGACGGGGAAGGTGCCTACGTGCGCTGCCTGGAGTGCGGGACTCGGGTCGCCGCGCAGCAGTGGGACGAGGCATAAAGGACAGGCAACGATGTCGCAACCACGCATGACCGGCGTCAAGATTCTTGGCGCCACGATCAACGATGTTTGTTCGGCTGGTCAAGATCGCGCAGGAGGCGGCATGAAGGCGAAGGCGGCTCAGGAGCGCGTATTGGCGGGGGAGGCGTGATGTCGGTATACGGGTTTGGACTTGCGAATATCCGCACCGTCGGGGACCTCAAAAAAGAGATCGAGGAGTTTCGCCCCGACAGCAAATTCTGGTTCGGCCTCAACGACCGGGATGGGCCGGGCCTTTATACGGGGGTGCCCTATGACAGCGCTGAATGGCCGCCCCTGCCCAAGTATCGGATTGGCGATTTGCGGGACTGGCTCAACCGCTATCCCGACGGCAAACCGTGCGAAATCGTGCGCCGCGAGACCGGAGAGATCGTGGTCCGTGTCTATGCGGGTCCGTGCTCGACGCCGAAGCGGGGACGAGAGGAGGAACAAACATCTTGACCCGGGCGCGGAGATGGGGTAATGTATTCCTGTCGCGGCAAAATCCGCGGCCGGGATTCGACTCCCGCAACCACAAAGCGCCCAGGCGCTCATTCTGTAGCGCCTTTTTCGTGCCCGCTATGGTGGGCCGGGCGGGGGCGCCTTCGGGCGCGCCGCTTTCCTTTGTGGGCGGTAAGTCGAACCCTGTTCGGTCCGCCACCCTCTGCCGATTCGACTCGGCTGGTGGCCTCACCTCACACAAAGGAACCGTCCGTGCACAAGAATTTCCCGTTTCAACACCCTCTGTTTCCACCTACGGTCGCCGAGATCATCGAGAAGTCTCCCGGCGCCAGGCTCAACGGCAACACCGAGACCGCCTGGAAGCTGGTTGCCGGTCTCAGCTACCACAGCGGGCCAGACGTGTTGGTTCTGGCGCTGGCGATCGGCTGCCTGTGCCGCGAGCTGAGCGGGCAGGACCGTCCGGGCTGGGTTTCGTAGCAAGGAGGGTAGGGCGATGAAAAGACACTCGTTATCGGAAGTGTGGGGCGACATGCCGCCTGAACAATTCGAAGAGCTGGTCAAGGACGTACGCGAGCACGGCGTTCGTGATCCGCTTGTCTGCCATGACGAAATGATCCTGGATGGCTGGCACCGCTACCGCGCGGCCGCCAAGGCGGAGCAAACATGTAAGTTTATTTCCCTGCCTAAGAACGAGGACCCAGCCCATTTCGTGATTGCCAAGAATCTGCACCGCAGGCACTTGACCACGAGCCAGCGGGCGATGATCGCGGCGAAGCTCATGAACCTAAAACATGGCGGGCAGCGTGGCGACAAGAAACAGGGTGCAAATTTGCCCCCTGGTTCGGTCTCGTCCGCCGCGGCCGCTGGCATGCTCAACGTCTCCCAGCGCTCGGTGAAGACCGCAAGAGCCGTCCGAGATCACGCCAAACCGGAAATCGTTGAGGCTGTCGAGCGCGGCAAGATGTCGGTCACCGCGGCCGCGCGGAAGGCGAGCGGCAAGACCGGTTCAACCAGTTCCAAGAAAACAAAGACCTTACCACCGGCTTCCGCCGCCACGCTCCAGGCCAGGGTAGAGCGGCTCGAGGCCGAGCTGATCGCCGCCAGGATGGAGATCGAGGAAAAGGCGGCGAAGATTGACGAGCTCGAAGAGCGGATCGCCTTCATCCAGGCCGAATCCTCCCCCGTCGCCGCCGTGCGCGAGGAGAAGTTCAACAACTACCGCGCCCACATCCGGACCCTCAAAGGCTCGGTGGGCCAGTGGCAGACCAAGTTCCAGGAATCGAACACCGAGAACAGATTCCTGCGCAGGCGCCTGCGGGCCTTGGGGGAGAACATCAGGCCATGATCCCGCCGCCCAGGGACTATCAGTCCGCGTCGATCGAGTTATTGCGCGAAGGCATACACGACGGCCATCTGCGGCAGATCCTCTGCATTCCCACCGGTGGGGGCAAGACGGTGTGTAGCGCCCATCTGATCGCCGAGGCGGCGGCCAAGGGATCGAAGGCCGTCTTTGTCTGCGACCGCGTGGCGCTGGTCCACCAGACCTCGGAATGCTTTCAGCGGTTCGGCATCACCCACGGCGTAGCACAGTCGAAGAACACCTTCGGGCGCTCCCTGCCGGTTCAGGTTTGCTCGGCCCAGACAATCGAGACGCGGGGTTTGTGGCCGGATCTCGATCTGATCATCGTCGATGAAGCCCACACCCAGCGCAAGGCCACGCTCAAGTTCATCAAGGCCATCGGGAAGCCGGTGATCGGTCTTACCGCGACCCCTTTCAGCCGGGGCCTGGGGGCAACGTACTCCCGCGTGGTGAATGTCACCACCACCGACAAGCTGATTGCCGATAAGTGGCTGGCGCCATTGAAGGTCTACGCGGCGCAGGAAATCGATATGAAGGGCGCGAAGACCAACGGCGGCGAGTGGCTGGCGTCGGAGGTCGAGCAGCGCGGCGTCAGGATCGTCGGGGATATCGTCGCCGAGTGGGAAGCGAAGACCAGCCAGCATTTCGGCAAGCCGGTCAAGACGATCGTGTTCTCGGCCACGGTGGATCACGGAGAAGAGCTGTGCCGGGCGTTTCAGGAAGCGGGTCATGACTTCCGGCAAATCTCCTACAAGGACGGCAACGACGAGTCGAGAGCCAGGTTGATCGAAGCATTCCGGCGCGGGGAGGTCATGGGACTGGTGTCTTGCGAGGCCTTGGCGAGGGGCTTTGATGTGCCCGACATCCTGTGCGGGATCACGGCCAGGCCCTACCGCAGATCGCTCGCTTCCCACATCCAGCAGATCGGCCGGGTGATGCGATCGGCGCCGGACAAGGACTTTGCCCTGTGGCTCGATCATGCGGGCAACTACCTGGGTTTTCTGGAAGAGACCCTGGATTTTTTCGCGCAAGGGGTCAACGAGCTCGACGACGGCGAGCGGGGCCGCGTGGTGCGCAAGCGGTTCAGCAACGGCGAAGCGCCGAAGTGCCGGCGCTGCGGCTACGTATGGGGCGCGGGCGGGGAGGCGGATCTGTGCCCCTCGTGCGGGCTGGAGCGCGGGCGGAACCGTTCGCGGGTGGCGGTGGCTCCGGGCCGCATGGAGGAGGTCGAGGGAGCCAAGGCGCTAGACAGGAACTGGGCTTCTGACCGGCGCTTCGTCTGGGAGCACATACAGAGGATCGCCACCGCGCGCTGGCGCAGCGAGCAGCGTGCCCGCAAGTTCGCCCAGGCGCAGTATCACAACTGGTTCGATGAGTGGCCGCGCCGAGCCTTCCAGTTCACTAACGGTCCGGCCGATGTGCGAGTGGAACGGCGTGTCCGTCAGTTTCTCAACAAGTGGCGCAGGCAGCAGTACGCCATCCAGAAATCGATCGAGGCGAGGGACGCGGCATGAGGCAGCCGTCGAGGGAAGAGGTAGCCGGGGCCCTGTCGTGGATCTCGCCTGATGACCGCGACACGTGGGTGCGGATGGCGATGGCCTGCCGCTCGGCTCTGGGCGACGATGGCTGGGCGTTGTGGGATGAGTGGTCCGAGGGGTCCGATAAATACCGGCCCCGGGATGCGGCATCGGTCTGGCGCTCGGTCAGGCCCGGGTACGGCATCACCGCGGGGAGCCTGTTCGAGCTGGCGAGGCGCAATGGGTGGCGCCCCAGCGCCACGGGGCAATTCCGGCCGCGCCGCACGCGCCTCCATCGGCTCCCGCCTGTCTCGGCTGGGCCTTCGCCCGAGCAGGCGGCGGAGAAGGCCAGAAACCTGATAGCCAGAGCGAAGCTCGATGTGCATCCCTATCTGGCACGGAAGGGATTCCCTGAGAGGAAAATGCTGGTACTCGGCGAGGCCCTGCTGGTTCCCATGCGGCCGATCGGCGGCTACGAACGGATTGCCAGTCTGCAAATGATCCGGCCCGACGGCGGGAAGCTGTTTCTCAAGGGCGGCAGGGCCTCGGGCTGCGTCTATCATCTGGGCTTGGGCAGCAGCGAGCAGTGGTGGTGCGAGGGACTGGCGACGGGCCTCTCGGTCCTGGCCGCCCTCAAGCTGCTTTGCCGGCGGGCGCGGGTAACGGTCTGCTTCTCGGCTTCGAACCTCGCCCGGGCGGCGCGCCGCGGCATCGTGATCGCCGACCACGACGAAAAGAGCGGAGCCGGGGAAAAGGCGGCACGGGCCACGGGGCTTGACTGGTGGCTGCCGCCCGAACCGGGTGACGCCAACGATTTCCATCAGGCCTACGGGGTGCGGGCGCTGGCCGACGAGATCCGCAAGATTTTGAACGAGAGGAGCCGCGCCGCATGAGCCTCCGCATCGCACCCGCGGCCGAGCGGCACTACTCACCAAACGAGCTGGCCGAGTTGTGGGGCGTCTCCGCAACGACGATCCGCCGCTGGTTCGACCGGGAACCGGGCGTCGTCAGGTTCGGCAGCGAGGGCTTGTTGAACAAGCGACGGAAGGTCCTGCTGCGCATTCCAGCGAGCGTCGCCCAGCGTGTTCACGAGAGGTTGGTGGTGAAGTGAGGATCCGAATGCCGCGACGGCGTAGAATGGAGCGCATGCTTACTATCTACCGCCGTCATGCGCCCGCCTGCCCGCACCGCGACAAGGGCTCGGCTCATCTCAAGTGCGATTGCCCGCTTTGGGCCTGGGGATCGCTGCCGAACGGTCGCTGGACACGGAAATCGCTCGGCACCCGCAGTATCTCTCAAGCCCGCCGCGTCATCGAGCGCTGGGAGCGCGATCAGCGAACCGGCGCGCCGCCCTCCGTCGAGTTCGCGACCGAAGCGTTCCTGTTGAAGCACAAGGATTCGGCATGCGCTACCCGGATCAAGTACGCCAAGGTGATGCGGCTGTTTCGCGCATTCTCGGAGCGCACCGGCCACGACAGGATCGACGCCATTACCGTGGAGACCTTCGACCACTACCGCGAGACCCGCGATATCGCCCCGCTGACCTGGGTGAAGGAATTACAGGTATTGCGGTCTTTTTGTGAGTTCTGTGTTCGCCGAGATTGGCTGAGGCGGAATTTCGCGAGGGAGGTTGAGACTCCCAAGGGGTTGTGGCCTTCGGATCGGGAGCCGTACAGCGAGGCCGAAATGGTCGCAATTCTCAAGGCTTGCGAGAGGATCGGCCAAGAGCACTACGAGCGGCTGCGGGCAAGGGCACTCGTGCTCGCCATGCGGTATGCCGGCTTGTCGATACGAGATGCTTACCTGCTTCGGCGCGATGCCACTTGCGACGGCTGCCTGGAAGTCCGGCGTGCGAAGAATGGCAAACCGGTTAGCGTTCCTGTTCCGCTGGACCTTGCCGTGGCGCTGGAAGCAGTCCCCTTACCGCAAGGCGCGGCGGCCAACTGCCCCTACTATTTCTACTCTCCAGGTCGAAACCTGGAGAACGCAATCCGCCGAGCATCGCGCACCCTGAAGTCCGTTTTCAGGACATCAGGAGTTGCGAACGCAAAGAGTCATCGCTTTCGCCACACGCTTGCTACCCGGATGCTCGAACAGGGCGCCAGCTTCGAGGACGTGGCCGCCGTACTGGGCAACAGCGCCAGAATCGTCGAGAAGCACTACGCGAAATGGTCCAAGGGGCGACAGGAGAGAATCAACCGCTATTTCCGTGCCGCTCATGGGATGAACGAGGAGAACCGTCTTGTGCACTGAGACCGTTGTACGCCAGTTGTACAACGCAGTTTTTGGCGGTAGTAAGTTGTTGAAAATAAAAACAAAAACACTGGTGGACCTGGAGGGATTCGAACTGACCCCATCTCAGGCGCGGTCGCTATCGAGCTACGAGGTGACGCGCCGCTGGCGTGAGATGACGGGGGCCATTCCCGGTGTGGTCGAGCTGAAATACACGGCTAGTATGATCGGCAGCCCCGGGGCCATCGACATTCAATTGACGGGTCCCGACATAGATGAACTGCGGGTGGTGGCTGACCAAGCCAAGGCCAAGTTAGCCGAATATCCCGGCGTGTATGACGTTACCGATTCCTTCCGCGAGGGGAAGCCCGAGATCAAGTTGGCGATCCGCTCTTCGGCCGAGGCGTTGGGGCTTTCCTTGCAGGATTTGGCTCGCCAAGTCCGCCAGGGGTTCTACGGGGAGGAGGCGCAGAGAATCCAGCGCGGGCGGGACGACGTGCGCGTGATGGTGCGCTATCCCAGACAGGAGCGGCGATCTCTCGGCGACCTGGAGACGATGCGCGTCCGCACGCCCGAGGGGGCGGAAAGTTCCCTTTTCGAGCGTGGCGCGCGCGGAGCTCGGACGCGGATTCGCCAACCTCCTAAGAGTCAACCGGCGACGAGCCGTTAACGTAACCGCCGACGTCGATGACGAGGCGGCGAATTCCGGAGATATTCTTGCCGACATGGACGAGAATTTCTTGGCTCCCCTGCTGGCGAAGCATCCCGCGGTCCGCTATTCGCTCGAAGGCGAACAGCGCGAGCAGATGGAAGCCATGGAGGGGCTGGCCTGGGGATTCCTGGCCGCCCTGTTCGTGATCTACGCTCTGATGGCGATTCCGTTTAAGTCCTACGTCCAGCCTTTGATTGTGATGACGGCTGTTCCATTCGGCATTGTAGGCGCCGTGTGGGGACACGCCTTCATGGGTCTCGCGCTGAGCATTCTATCCATGTGCGGCGTGGTGGCGCTAACCGGCATTGTCGTCAACGACAGCCTAGTGCTGGTCAGCTATATCAACACCAACCGCCGGGCCAACGTGCCGCTGCGGAGGGCGGTGCATGATGCCGGTTTGGCGAGATTCCGGGCGATCATCCTCACTTCTCTCACCACGGCGGCCGGCGTTACACCGCTGATGCTCGAAAAAAGTGTCCAAGCGCAGTTTCTGATTCCGATGGCCGTGGCGCTGGTGTTCGGCGTTTTATTCTCGACCATGATTACCCTCGTGCTGGTCCCCAGCGGCTATTTGATCCTCGAGGATTTCAAGCGCGCCGGCCGTTGGCTGCTGGGCATTCAGATGCCGGGCCGGGAGTCCGAGCAAGTGTACGCGGCCGGCTCGCTCCTTGGTCCGGCGGCCAAGGGGCCGCGCGCGGAGCAAGAGCCGAGCCTCGACGGTGACACCTACCCCGATGGCGACCTGGACGAAATGGTCGGGGCGGGATTCGAGGCCCCGTCTACCCGCGATCGGGGCGGGGACGGGGACTGAGCCAAGGCCGGCCCGCTTTTCTGCTTTGAAAATAGGCCCGTCTATGACATGAATTACGTTACGGGCCGTATTTTCATGCCGCGGGGTGTCCGAAGTTCATGGCGACTCCGCGGGCTTTCTCCCCCGGCCCTGCTGCCAATGCCCGGTGGGTAATTCGACGTTTGATTCTTTCCCAAAAATTCACACGAAAGTACCCGCCGTGACACTAGTTAGCCGCGAAGGTGGTTGCCCGAACAGTTCGGCGTCGACAGTCGGCTGGCCGATCATAGCCGCACAGAGCCGCTGGGCGTTAGCCCGCGGGCCCAAGCCCCGACCAGAGGGGGTCTGTCCGCTTCTCACCGTGGACCCGTACCCGGTCCGCTTCTTGCCCGCTGAGCCCGCGCCCTCACGGGCGCGGCTCTGATCTGCTCTGTTGGTTGCACGCGGCGAACGGAGCCATGCGGGAAATGATTCGACTGCGCCGCGGTGCGACGAGCGTTTGCTTTCGCTACGAAGGTCGCCGCCGGGGGGCCCAAATTCATTGACTTTTTTCGCCTGCCCGCGAGACAATCGGGGCAGCGACGGGATTGCAACGGCGGCTGCCGGTCGCGCCCGGCGATCGGCCTCGAACAGACCTTGCCCAGGCGGTGGGTGCCAAACCAAGGCAACCCGCGCCAGTCCACGTCATGGGTGTCATGATGCCTACACTTTTCTCGCGCAAGAGGGTGCTCTGGGCCAGTCTCCCCCTGGCCATGATTTCCGTCCTATTGATCTCGCTGATTCCGGTCTCCGGACAGGCGCCGACGGCCAAGGCGGGTGAAGCCCCGGCGCTGCCTCCGCCAGCCGACGTCAGCGTGGAGTTTCAGCGCGATGTGGCGCCGATCTTCGCTGAGAAATGCGAGGCCTGTCACGGGTCGAGTCAGCAGATGAGCGGGCTGCGTCTCGACAGCCGCGCCGCGGTGCTGAAGGGCGGCTACTCCGGCGCGGCCATTGAGCCGGGCAACAGTGAGGAAAGCAGGCTCATCCACATGGTCGCCGGGGTTCCCGGCCGCCCCGCGATGCCGATGGGCGGTGAGAAGCTGAGCGATGAGCAGATCGGCTTGCTGCGGGCCTGGATCGACCAAGGAGCCGTCTGGCCGGAGTCGAAGGTGGCGAAAACGGGAGCTAAGAAGTCCCGTCCCAAACATCCACACTGGGCGTTCAACGCACCCGAGCGCCCGCCGATTCCGGAGGTAAAGAACGAGGCCTGGGTCAACAATCCGATCGACGCTTTCGTGCTGGCGAAGCTAGAAGGCGAGGGCATCGAGCCGTCGCCGGAAGCCAACCGCGAAACGCTGGCTCGCCGAGTGAGCCTCGACCTGATCGGACTGCCGCCGAAACCGGAAGAGCTACAGCAGTTCCTTTCCGACAGCCGGGATGACGCCTACGAGCGCTACGTCGATGGCTTATTGCGATCAGCCCACTACGGTGAAAAGTGGGCGCGTCACTGGCTCGATCAGGCGCACTACGCGGATACCGACGGCTACGAAACGGACCACATCCGGCCGCACGCCTGGCGATGGCGCGACTGGGTGATCAACGCGATTAACAGCGACATGGAGTTCGACCGGTTCACGGTCGAGCAGATCGCCGGGGACCTGCTGCCCAACGCCACCATCGAGCAGAGAATCGCGACCGGATTCCTGCGCAACACGCTGACCAATCGCGAAGGAGGAATCGATCGGGAAGAGTTTCGCGTTGAGCAGGTGATCGATCGGTCGAGCACGGTGGGGACGATCTGGCTGGGGATGACGGTCGGTTGCGCTCGCTGTCACGATCACAAATACGACCCTCTCACCCAGAAGGAGTTCTACCAGCTTTACGCGTTCTTCAACACCGCCCACGAAGTCAACATCGAGGCGCCTCGTCCCCAGGAGATCGTGCGCTTCCTAAGAGACAGAGCGGAGTACCGAGCGAAGAGGGATAAGCTGCTGGCCGAATACAAGGTACCCGAGCTGCAGCCCGAATGGGAGAAGAGGATGCTTTTCGCGGCGGACAACGTCGGCGTCGATCCTCCCTACACGATCGCCTGGGACATACTGGGCGTCAAAGACGACGGGGGGCAGGAGGCCCTTAGGACGCATCCCGCCTACCGCACCGAAAAGCAGCAAGAGTTACTCACTAACCATTACGTGTTTTACTCCCGTAACAGACTCCCGAAGGAGGAATACGACCGCTTAAGATTCAGTGAAGTCTACGAGAAGTGGAAACAGTTCAGAAGACAATACCCGGCACTGGGCGAAGCGCAGGTTATCGCAGAGAACCCGGATCCACCGAAGAGTCATATCCTTATCCGAGGAGATTTTCGCAGTCACGGTGTTGAGGTTCAGCCTGGGGCGCCTGCTGTCTTGCACCCCATGTCGGCTGATGGGGAGCGGCCGAGGCTCGCGTTTGCGAGGTGGCTCGTTGCCGACGACAATCCGCTGACCGCCCGGGTAACGATGAATCGCGCCTGGCAAGAGTTCTTCGGACGCGGACTCGTGGGAACGTCCGAGGACTTCGGCACGCGCTCGGATCCCCCAACACACCCAGAGTTACTCGATTGGCTGGCGACGGAATTTCGCGACGGCGGTTGGAACGTGAAGGTGATGCACAAGCGGATCGTGATGTCGGCGACTTATCGGCAGTCGTCGCTTGCACGGGAAGATTTGAAAACAAAAGATCCGAGTAACCTGCTGCTGGCTCGCCAATCACGGCTTCGCCTTTCCGCCGAGTCGATCCGAGATGCGGCGCTCTCGGTGAGCGGCCTGCTGCACCCGATGATCGGTGGAAAGAGCGTGCGGCCGCCGCAGCCCGACAGCGTGCTCGAACTCGGTTTCGCAGTGGAACCGGACAGATGGATTGAGCACGTCGGACCCGATCGCTACCGCCGCGGGCTCTATATCTTATTTTTGCGAACGACGCCTTACCCGCAGCTGGTTACCTTCGACGCGCCGGACATGGTGACGAGTTGCAGCCGTCGCCTGAGGTCGAACACCCCGCTTCAGGCGCTGAACCTGCTTAATGATCCTGTGTTCTTCGAAGCTGCCCAGGTGCTGGCCGCCCGTGTGCTGCGCGAGAGGTCGGGGAGTGTCGCCGATCGCCTAGACTATGCCTATCGCTTGTCGCTAGGGCGCCCTCCCAGACCGCAAGAGAAGGAACGGCTACTGCGTTACTACGAGGAACAGAAGAATATTCTGAGCAAGAAGCGAGAGTCGATCGACGTTCTGTTTCCGGCGGCGCTGATCGAGGGCGTCGATCCCGAGGAAGCGGCCGTCTGGGTCGGCGTCAGCCGCTTGCTGCTCAACCTGGAAGAGTTCATCACGAGGAGTTAGCCATGGACTTCGCACAGTTCAAGCGCATTCAAGGTCGTCGCAGTTTTCTCCGCGATTGCGGAGGCGGTCTGGGAACGATCGCCTTGTGGCATCTGATGGCGCGGGAGGGACGCACCGCGCCCGAGTTGAATCCGATTGCGGCCCGCAAGCCTCACTTCCCGCCCAAAGTCAAGAACGTCATCTTCCTTCTCATGGATGGCGGACCAAGCCATATCGATCTGTACGATCCGAAACCGGCGCTGAGGAAATGGGAGGGCCAGGCACTGCCCCAGTCGATGACAAAGGATCTGCGGCTGGCTTTTATCAAGCCGACGGCGAAGGTGTGGGCCAGTCCTCGCGTTTTCCAGAAAAGCGGCCAAAGCGGCGTCGAGTTCTCCGACTTAATGCCCCACACGGCCACCCGCGCGGACGACATCTGCATGATCCGGTCCATGCATACCGAGCAGTTCAATCATCACCCGGCACAGTTGATGCTGAATTGCGGCTCGCCGCTCGCCGGGCGGCCGTCGATGGGATCTTGGGCCCTTTACGGACTTGGCAGCGAGTCCGATCGCCTTCCCGGCTTCGTGGTGTTGCGCTCGGGCCGCAGCGCGCCGGGGGCAAGCGCTGGCAATTGGACGAGCGGATTCCTGCCGTCACATTTCCAGGGAGTGCCGTTCCGACGATCGGGGGACCCGGTTCTGTATCTGTCGAATCCCAAGGGCGTCAGCCCCGATCTCCAACGCTCGACGATCGAGGGCGTTCGCGATATCAACCAGCAGAACCTCGACGAGACCGGCGACTGGGAGATCGCCTCGCGGATGGCTACCTATGAGCTGGCCTTTCGTATGCAGTCGGCCGGACCGGAATTGATCGATCTCTCCCAAGAGTCGGAGAAGACCCGGGAAATGTACGGAGTCGACAAGGACACGACGCGTCCGTTTGGGACCAATTGCCTGCTGGCCCGCCGCATGGTCGAGCGCGGCGTAAGGTACGTTCAGTTGTTACACGGCAGTTGGGACGATCACCGCCAACTCACCAAGAAAATCAAGAAGAACTGTGACATGACCGATCAGCCCGTCGGAGCCTTGCTGACGGACCTCAAGCAACGAGGCCTGCTCGACTCCACGCTGGTGATTTGGGCCGGTGAGTTCGGGCGCACCCCACTGGTACAGCTCAACAGCCTCGAGAAAGGCGGCGAAGGCCGCGACCACCACCCCTTCGCCTACAGCATCTGGATGGCGGGAGGGGGCATTAAGGGCGGCCAGACCATTGGGGCGACCGATGATCTCGGCCTCAATGTCGTGGAGGATAAGACCCACGTCCACGACTTGCAAGCCACGGTTCTCCACCTGCTCGGACTCGAGCACACGCGACTCACCTATCGGCACCTGGGCCGGGACTTCCGCCTCACCGACATCGGCGGGGAACTGATCACGAAAGCCCTGGCGTAGGTAGTCCCCATCCTTGCCTCCGTTCGGGCGGCGACGAAAAACTGTCAAATGGGCGCGGCATGTTGCGCCCTCCTCCAGCCAATTACGATGATGCCGTGCAGGTGGTTGGGCATAATCACGTTGGCATCGAGGGTGGCGCGTGCGAAGTGGTCTGGAATTTCCCGCCAACACCGCTCCACAAGTCGGCCTAAGTGGGAGATCCCGGCGCACCCGACGGCGCCGAGCGAAGGGGCCGGCCAGCCGGCGGATGGCGAAGCGATTACGAGACCATACCGAGTTAAGCAGCGCCCCCCCTTCAGCGTCCGACCGGGAAAGTACGTTGAGCACGGCGAGCAAGCGCAACGCCGTCATGTCGGATCTATCGCCTGCTTCGACCGTCAGGTGGCGAGAAATGCGGGGTGGATGTCATCTAGTCTAAGTAGCTCATTAAAAAAAACTTAGATCCATTTATACCAGGCCCTTCTTGGATCGGCAAGGTACAATGTAATCGAGTACGCGCGAAGCATTCGGGGCCCATTCGAGCAAGGGCCGTCCGGGGCCGCGAACCAACGAGGCAACAAAATTACCAAACGAACCAAATTTCTTCTAACCAAATTGGAATCAATGGTTTACGGATTGTTTTCAGTGCGACTGGAGGGTCGGCTCCGCAAAATCCGACGGATCGGACCAGCAAAGCTTGTAGCCCGTAGCGCGGACCTGGCCCTGTTCCAGCGTCCGCGTCCTGGGATGGCTACCCAGCAATAGAAATACCAAACAAACCCAATGTCTTATAACGCTCTTCGTTTCAGATATTTACATAATATTCGACCGTCCGCCCGGCAATGAGGCTCCAGCGTGAAGCGCTTCTTACAACCGGCTGAATTCTGCACCGTCCACGGGACGGACAACTTGCAGGCCTGGCCCCTGGGCGATTCGCTGGCCTACACGCGCTGGCTGGCGCGGGTTCACTACGAGAACTTTCAGGTTGTCAGTCTGTTGTTGCCCCGCCGCCTGCGCCAGGATTTTCGCAACGTCTACAGTTTCTGTCGCTGGTCGGATGATCTGGGCGACGAAATCGGAGATCCTCGGCGCAGCCTCAAGTTGCTGGAGTGGTGGAGCGGCGAGTTGAAGGCCATGTATCAAGGCTCCGCGCGGCATCCCGTGTTTGTGGCCCTGAAGCAGACCGTCGAAACGCACCGTATCCCCGAGCAGCCCTTCGCCGACTTGATCCACGCTTTCGTTGAGGATCAGCGCGTGACCCGCTACGCGACCTATGAAGACCTGCTCGGCTACTGCCGCTACTCAGCCAACCCGGTGGGCCGGCTAGTGCTGCACTTGTGCGGCTACACGGACGAGCCGCGGCGCCGGCTCGCCGACGATACCTGCACGGCCCTGCAGCTGGCCAACTTCTGGCAGGACGTCGGCCGCGATTGGGAGAAAGGCCGCGTCTATATCCCTCTCGAGGATATGGATCGCCACGGCTACTCGATCGAGAGTCTGGAGCGCGACCTGAAGCAAGGGACTGCCAATCCCGCCTTTCGCAACGTCATGCGGGAGCTGGTCGAGCGGACTCAGAAACTTTTCGAAAAAGGGCTTCCGCTGGTTGATCTTGTCGGCCGGCGCCTCTCGGTCGACGTGGAGTTGTTCAG
Source organism: Bryobacterales bacterium (assembly GCA_965248365.1). GTDB lineage: Bacteria > Acidobacteriota > Terriglobia > Bryobacterales > UBA6623. The sequence continues at coordinate 720,417 of CBDFJA010000002.1, forward strand.
CCGGGGCGGTTTGGCGATTCTGGAGATGATTCGCCGGCAAGCCTACGACACCGTGGCGCGGCGGCCGAAATTGCGAAAGCGGGAACGCTTGCAGCTCCTTTCGCGAGTTATCAGCCGCCGGCTCGTGGGCCGCCCCCGGCTGCAGGCCAAGGCGCAGCATGCCTAGCCCGCTTTTCTCACCACGGGGCAAGGCGAAGTGCCTGAGAAGCCCGTCAGTACAAGGCGCGCGCCGCTCAGCGACCTGTTTTTGAATAATACGGACATACTTGAACCTTACGTGGAGCGCGGTGAGCAAGCGCAACGCGGTCTTGGCGGGCTTGTGGCGTGCTTCGACCGTCAGGTAGTGAGAAATGCGGACTAGCGTTGACGAGTCGTTTGCCTACTGCCGCCGGGTGGCGCGTTCGCGGGCGCGCAATTTCTACTATTCATTTGTTCTGTTGCCGCGGGAGCAAAAGATGGCCATGTGCGCGATCTACGCCTTCATGCGCTATAGCGACGACATCAGCGACGAGCCCAACCCCTCGCCGGCCTCGCGGCAGTTGGCTCTTGCGGGCTGGAAGACGGCTTTCGAGGATGCGTTGCGGGGCCAATACGGGAACGACCGAATCCTGCCGGCCTTTCATCACACGGTGTTGAAGTACCAAATCCCGGAGCAGTATTTCTTCGATCTCATCGCCGGCGTGGGCAGTGATTTGGTCCCTCAGCGCCGGCGGACATTCGACGACCTCTACCACTACTGCTACCAGGTGGCCTCGGTGGTGGGCATGACCTGCGTCCACGTCTTCGGCTACGACTCGCCCGAGGCTCTCCGATTGGCGGAAAAATGCGGCGTTGCTTTTCAGCTCACTAACATCCTGCGCGACATACCCGAGGACGCGCGCCTGGGGCGCGTGTATCTGCCGGAAGAGGATTTGGAGCGCTTCGGCCTCGGCCCCCAAGACTTGATCGAGAACCGCGGCGGCGCGCGGTTCCGCGACTTGATGGAGTTCGAGTGGAGCCGCGCCAAGCGCTACTACGAAGAGGCGGCCCCCTTGTTGACGATGGTTCGTCCACGGAGCCGTCCGGCGCTGTGGGCCATGATCTCGATCTACTACGGGATTCTGCGGCGCATTCGCCAGTCCGACTACGATGTGTACGCCAAGCGCGTCACGCTCAGCGACTTTGAGAAAGTCCGCATCGTGCTCCAGGCGCTGAAACTTCGATTCACGGGAGGACGGCCTCCATTCCCCGCGTAATCATCGCTGGCGGAGGGCTGGCGGGCTTGTCCGCCGCGGCGGCTCTGGGATCGCTCGATTTCGACGTCGATCTGCACGAAGCCCGGCCGTTTCTGGGCGGCCGGGCCACCTCGTTTCCCCTGCAACCGGCGGAGGAGGGTTCCGAGCGCATCGACAACTGCCAGCATGTGCTGCTGCGCTGCTTCACTAACTTGTTGGACTTCTACCGGCGCTGTGGAGTGGAGAAGAAGATTCGCTTCGACGACCGGCTGTATTTCGTCCGCCCGGGGGGCAAAACCGACGTCCTCCGGCGGGGACTTCTGCCCGCGCCGCTTCACCTTTTCGGCTCGCTGGTCGGGTTTGGCGGCCTCGACGTCCGCGACAAGTGGTCGCTCGTTCGAACACTCGCCGCCTTGCGGCGGGAGCGTCATCGAGCGGACCTCGACCGGCTTACGATGGGACAATGGCTCTCCTCGAAAAGGGCCACGCAACGGACTTGCGAGCGTTTCTGGCGGCCTATCCTGGTGAGCGCGCTCAACGAAGAACCCGAGCGAGCATCGGCGAAGCCTGCTTTTCAGGTTTTTCTCGACGGGCTGATGGCCACCCGCGACAGTTTCGAGATGGGCGTGCCCGCCGTGCCGCTGGCGGACTTATACTCGGCGGCTCTCGAGCAGAAACTTGGGTCCGGGGTTCGCATCCACTTGCGCTCGGCGGTGGAGAGAATCGATCCCGCCCGCGGCCAAGCGGACTTCTACGTCAGTGCCGTGCCCTTCGAGCGAGTGAACGCTTTGATCCCGGGACTCGATCTGCGCCTCGATCGCTTCGAGCATTCGCCCATCACGGGCATCCATCTTTGGTTCGACCGTCCAATTACCGGTCTTCTTCATGCCGTGCTACTCGACCGCACTCTGCAGTGGCTATTCCGCAAATCCGAAAACTATTATCAGGCCGTGGTCAGCGCTTCGCGCTCCCTGCTACCGTTGGCGCAAACGGAGATCGTCGAAATGGCGTGCCGCGAGCTGCGAGAGTTTTTCCCCGCGTCGGCGAATGCTCGACTGGTCAAATCGCGCGTCATCAAGGAAGCGCGCGCGACCTACTCGGCCGCGCCGGGCCTGGAGGCCGCCCGGCCGGGCGCCGCAACCAAGTTTCCGAATGTCTTCCTCGCCGGGGACTGGACGAACACCGGCTGGCCCGCGACGATGGAAGGCGCCGTCCGCGCCGGCTACCTCGCGGCGGAAGCGGTGGCCCGCGCGGCGGGGGTGGAGGCGTCGTTCTTGGTGGGACGGAAAAGCCGAGTCTAGCCCTGGGCTAGTGAGGAGCTTTCCCATTCCTCCGTTGTTGCAGGATAATTGGTGGTAATCCACGGGGTGATTATGCGACTAAAGCGTTCGACATTAAGACCAATCTTCGTCTACGGGCTTCTAGCGGCGGTTTTCGCCGTTCTTCTCGCCTCGGTCTCGCCGGCCGAGGAGCGGTCTTCGAGTTGGCCGCAGTGGGGTGGGCCGAACCGGGATTTCAAAGTGGAGTCTCCGGCCCTGGCGGATTCCTGGCCGCCCGAGGGGCCGCCCAAGATCTGGAGCCGCTCTCTCGGGGACGGCTACTCGGCGATCGTCGCCGATCGGGACACGCTCTACACGATGTACCATCGCTCCGCGTCCGACGGGTCCCCCCGGGAGGCCGTCATTGCCATAGATGCCGACAGCGGTAAGACGAAGTGGGAGTATCACTACGGCACTCCTTTCCCCTCCGAGTTCATGACGGACTACGGACCGGGTCCCAACGCAACGCCTCTGATCGTTGGGTCACGTCTGTTCACAGTGGGTTCAACCGCCAAACTCCACGCCTTGGACGCGGCGACCGGGAGAGTGTTGTGGTCGCGCGATCTTTATGAGGAGTTCCAACTGAAGCGGCTGGGCATGAAGACGCATCGGGGCTATTCATCGAGCCCGATCGCCTATAAAGACACAGTGATTCTCCCGCTGGGAGGACGCGGTCAGGCCGTAGCGGCTTTTGCCCAGAAGGACGGATCACTGCGCTGGAAGGCGCAGGACTTCGAACTTACGCCTTCCTCCCCGGCCCTGATCGAGTTGGAGGGCCAACGGCAGCTCGTCGTGTTCATGAGTACGGAGATTGCCGGTCTCGACCCCGACCACGGAGATCTGTTGTGGAGTTATCCGCACAACACCGAATGGGACCTGAACATTTTGACGCCGGTGTGGGGCGAGGACGGCTTGCTTTTCGTCTCCTCCGCTTACGACTCGGGCAGCCGAGTGGTGCGCCTGAGTCGTCATCAAGGTGAGACGTTGGTCGAAAACGTGTGGTATAGCCGGCGCATGCGGATTCATTTCGGGACGGCGATTCGGCTCGGCGACATCGTATACACGTCGAGTGGAGACTTTGGGCCGGCTTTCCTGATGGCCGTCGATGTCCGCACCGGAAAGGTCCTCTCGCGCCAGAGAGGGATCGCTAAGGCGCAAATTATTTACGCCGACGGCAGGTTCATTCTCATGGGAGAGGATGGGACTCTCGCTCAAGCGACGTATTCATCCGCGGGCTTCAAGATCATTTCTAAAGTTCAGATTTTCAACTCCCGCTCATGGACCGTTCCTACCCTGGTGGGATCCCGTCTGTTCCTCAGAAACCGCGAATCCATGCTGGCGCTGGATCTTTCGCCGTAGCGCGCATTTCTCACCACGTGGCGAGGCGAAGTGCGTGAGAGGCCCGTCAGTACAAGGCGCGCGCCGCTCGGCGCCGCATTTCTTGAATAAGGCGGGCGTACTTGAACCCTACGTTGAGCACGGTGAGCAAGCGCAACGAAGTAATGGCGGGCTCATGGCGTGCTTCGACCGTCAGGTGGTGAGAAACGCGGGCCAGTGACGGCCGGCGCTTCGTCGTAACCCAGCCGGTCGGACGCGCTATGGACTCGCCGCGGACGTCTTTTCTTGTATTCGAGAGGCGAGCTATGAAAACCCCTGGATGGTGGGGGTGATGACCAAATCAGGCACGGTCGCGCGGGCAGGAAGAGTAGCCACGAATAAAGCTGCCGCCGCCAAGTCTTCCGGCTGGAGCATCTTCTTTCGGGCCTCCGGGGGAGGAACTTGTGGGCGATCCTCCAGCAGCGGCGTGTCTACTTCACCGGGGTAGATTACGCAGGACCGGATTCCCCGCTGTCCTTCTTCGAGACCGACGCCCCGGCTCAGCCCCGATAGTCCGAACTTGGCTGCGATGTAGCTCGCTCCGCTGATCTTGTTAGCCCGCAGGCCGGCTATCGAAGAAACATTGATGATCAGACCATCGCCGCGCGACCGCATTCCAGGAAGAACTTCGTGGAGGCAATAGAAAGCCCCCTTGAGAGCTACGTCCACGATGCCTTCGAAATCCTCTGTGGTCAATTCGTCCAGCCACCGGCGCTTAACGTTAATGGCGGCGTTGTTGACAAGAATGTTCGTAGGACCGAATTGTTGCTCGGCCCACTGCACAAGGGCGCGGACGGCGTCCCGGTCGGAGACGTCCGCCGACCTCGGCAGCACTCGCTGAGCAGCCTCGCCCGAGGCTAGTCGGGTATCCTCCAACTTCTTTTGGTTTCTGCCGACGGCGACCACTCGCGCGCCTTCCTGGGCGAAGCATAGTGTTATCGCCCGCCCGATCCCGCTGCCGGCCCCGGTAACAATAGTGGTTTTCCCTTCCAGCTTCATTTTGGTTTAGACCTCCCTCGTACGCCAAGCATTCGGTTGCACGGCATCAAGAAACCCTTGCGCTAATTATTCCGCCACTTTCTTGTAAAGAAAAACCACGGCGCTGGGCCGCTCCGGTATGCGGACTCTTAAGCCTGACCCCATCAGTTCGCCTCCGGTCTTCGTCTCGGCGGTACCGTCATCGACGTTCCTGAAAGTATAGCGAGCCCGGGCATCCAAACCTCGCAGCCTGAATCGGGCCGTCAGCCAGGATTGTCGGCGCCATGCGATGTCGCCACGAACGGCGACACGGCGCCCAAGAATGCGCGCGCCACGTTTGCTCCGGCGGGAAGTTGGAGATCCCTCCTACGCCGCTTTTCTCAGCAGGTAGCGAGGCGAATTGCGCGAGAGGTCCGTCAGTACGAGGCGCGCGACACTCGCCGGGCGGAGGCGGACTTCGCGGGTGTTGCTTGGCCCACTCGTATCTCGGCGCTACCGAAATAAGCGGCGACTTCCGTTCAGCGTCCGACCGGGAAACTACGTTGAGACGGCGAGCAAGCGCGACACGGTAACGGCGGGCCGATGGCGTGCTTCGACCGTCGGGTACCGACAAACGCAGGCCGGGTTGAAACGCGTCAACCAAGCTCTACGACCCGCGCTGAGCACCGCCGGGGCGACTGCTTTTCTTCTTCGTGTTGAGCGTCAATGTCAGAAGCAGTATCAGGAAAGCAACGGACAACATTATGGGCAACATGGCGGTAGAGGCCCCTTCCTGTGCGTAATCGTTCTAGAACTATTCTGAGCTGAGCGTCAGGTTCAAAAACAATGGATCGACGGTACCTTTCTAAATTGGTTCCGCGGTACCTGTTTTCTCTACAAAGAAGCCCCTACACCTCGGGTAGGTGAAAGTCGTACCGCCAACCCGCTCCCCTATGCGACTCCGGTGGTCTCTCACGCACTTCGCCTCGCCACGTGGTGAGAAAAGCGGGCTAGAGTTTCCGGTTGGTCGGAAGCGGCAGCCATTGGCAGCCGGGTCTCGCGCCTACCGCCTCAGTTTCACGACGAAGGGGGGGCTGGAAACTTGATCCGAGGCTCCGACCGTCGAGTCTCCCCGCCCGTCAGCGAGTTGGCGGGCCCGATGCAACGGTGAACGACCTTCTTTCCATGCGCTGCCCCCGGGTCCCCGGCGGTCTTGGAGCGCGCTATCGAGAGGGTCCTTCAGCTTGAGCCAGCCACCTCCATAATCCACAGCCGTCATTGGCGCCTGCTACCCCAGCGGGCCACAGCCGCAGCAGTTCGACTCGCCTCACGATGACTCTTGCTGTCGGAGGGTTGCGCTTCGTTGCACGTCCAGGGCATCCAATACACTCTGGATCTCGATTGGCAGAGGCGCCTCGATCTCCAAGGCGGCGTCGGTCGAGGGGTGGCGACATGCGATCGTTCTTGCGTGGAGGAAGAAACGCTCGAGTCGGGGAAGTTCAGCGACCGCGGCCGGCGCCCCGTAAAGGCGGTCTCCGACGATGGGGTGCCCGATCGAGGACAGGTGTACACGGATCTGGTGCGTGCGCCCGGTGGCGATGCGAACTTCAAGCAGCGTGAACGAGGGCCACCGCCGCAACGGACGAAAGTCGGTCTGCGCCGAGCGGCCGGAGCGGCCAGCGGCCATTTTTGCGCGCTGCCGGCGATCACGATGGACGGGCGTTTCCAGGCGCGTCCACCACTGGCCGTCGGCTTCCACGCGCCTACCCTTCGGGTGAAGTCGGGCGGCATCACCGTGGACCAAGGCGCAGTACGTTTTCTTGACTTGCCGGGACTGAAATTGCCGCGCCAGCCGACGGTGCGAGCGGTCGTTTTTCGCGATCAGCAGGACGCCGCTGGTGAGTCGATCCAGCCGGTGTACGATTCCCGGACGCAGTTCGCCGCCTGCCGCCGAGAGTTCTCCGAAGTGGTGCAACAAGGCGTTTACAAGCGTTCCCGACGTGGCTCCTCCGCCGGCGTGCACCGTCATGCCGGCCGGCTTGTTGACGGCCGCGAGGTCCTCGTCTTCATAGAGAATGTCGAGCGGAATTTCCTCAGCGAAGGCGTTTAGCGGCTCGGCCGGACCAGGATCGAGTGAAATCAACTCCGTTCCGCGCAGTTTGAGGGAAGGCTTGCCAGGCGCCTGGTCGATGGCGACCCGTCCGGCGCGAATCCATTGTTGAATGCGTGCCCGGCTGGCTTGGGGCATTTTTTCCGCCAGGAATCGATCCAAGCGTTTGCCGGCATCCTCGGCTGTGGCCTGGGAGCGCACGTTTCCCTTCAGCATACCTGCCCGAGAGGGGGTGTAGCGCCACCCTCACGGGAGATGCCGCGGCGGCGAAAGTTCGTCGGTCCCATCACATGACAGCTTAGTGAACAGCATCGCAGTCAGAGCAGGGCCCGGCTAGCCCGCTGTAACAGATCTATCTGCCGTACCAGTCGACAAGCGTAAGGGTCAGCGCGGGAACATAGGTGATCAGAAGCACTGCGATCAACAGGATCACGACATAGGGAAACGTCGAGCGATAGACGCGCGTCAGCGGCTGCTTGAAACGGAAAGACGACAGGAACAGATTCTCGCCCATGGGCGGCATCAGGTAGCCGAGCTCCATGTTCGCGAGAAAGATGATGCCCAGGTGAATCGGGTCGATGCCATAAGCAACACCCATGGGATGGATCAGCGGCACCAGGACAATGATGGCCGAGTAGATGTCCATCAGAGACCCCACGATAATCAGCAGGATATTGAGGGCCAACAGAAACACCAGCGGAGACTCGATCTGCGTTTGCACCCATTCGACGGCAAGCGTCGGGACCTGGGTGAGAATGAGGAAGCTGGTGAATCCCAGGGCCATCCCCAGGATGATCATGAAACCTCCTACCAGCGTGGCGCTCTCGATGAACACTCGCGGCAGGTCGCGGGTCACATGCAGCGTTCGATGCACGAAGCACTCGATGAGGAAGGCGTAGAGCACGGTGAGCGCCGAGGCTTCGACCAGCGTGGCGAACCCGCCGAAGATGCCGCCGAGTACGAGGACCGGCATCAACATGTCCCACTTGGATTCCCACAGCGCGGCAAGCGCTTCTTGCCAGCGAAATGGGGTCCGCGTGGCCCCGCTGAACCAGCCCCGCTGGGCGGCCCAAGCCGCCACCACGACGACGAGCAGCACGCCGGGTACGAGTCCTCCAATGAAGAGCTGTTCGATTGGCTGCCTGGCCTTCACCCCGTAAAGAATCACGGGCAGACTGGGGGCGAACAACAATCCGATCGATCCCGATACGGTGACCAGCCCTACCGATGTGGGTTCGGGATAGCGGGCCTTGAGCAGGACGGGAAGCAAGAGTCCACCCATCGAGAGAATCGTGATGCCGGAAGCTCCGGTGAGGGGTGTAAAGAAAGCCAGCAGGAGGGTCGTGACGATTGCCAGCCCGCCGGGCATCCAGCCGAATGTCGCCGTGAAGAGGCGCATCAAGCGACGGCTGGCCCCGCCTTCCGCCAGGATGTAGCCTCCCAAGGTAAACAGCGGAATGGCCGGCAGCATCTCCTCTGAGCTGAGCCGGTAGGTTTCGCCCGGGACGGCATTCGCCGGCGTGCCGTCCCTCCAGAGCAGAAGCAGCGCCGCCCCGCCGATGGCCGTGAATATCGGCATCCCGAGGGCGGTGGCGATGACAATAAGCAGGCCCGCCGGCAGAAGAAGATCGATCTGATCAAGAGAAGGGATCAGCCCGAAAACGGCGGGAACGGCTAGTCCGAGCGAGGCCAGCAAACGCCCGCGCGGGCGTTTCGAGGCGTGCCAGATCATCCGGCCGGTAATCACACCGAAGCCCGCCGGCATAACAAGAAGCGCTACCCAAACGGGAATCCCCCAAGCAACCGTCTCCCCCGCGCCGCGCTCGATGCGAACCAAATCGAGGCTGGCCAGCAACAAGCAGGCGGCTATGCCCGTGGCCAGCGCCGAAGTCAAGGTCCCGGCGGCGCCGCGAAACCGGGTGGGAAGAAAGCTTTGCGTCGAAAGAGCCAGGTGGCGGTCGGAACGCGAGGCGAGCGCGGCGCCTAGGATGGCCACCCACAAGGTGAGATGCTGCACGACGGGGATCGATCCCGCAATGCCGCGGCCGACCAACAGGCGGCCGAAAATTTCCACCAGTGGAAGCGCGGCCATCGCTGTCAGCACGGCGATCGAAAGCGAGTTTTCGATTCGCGCGAGGGCCCTAGTCCGCATTTTTCACCACCTGACGGTCGAAGCACGCGACAAGCCCGCCATTACCGCGTTGCGCTTGCTCACCGTGCTCAACGACTGCTCAAGTACGCCTCCGCTCGCCGAGCGGCGCGCGCCTTGTACTGACGAACTTCTCACGCACTTCGCTTCGTCACGTGGTGAGAAAAGCGGACTAGGCTGCTCGGGACGGGGCATCGGGTTACCTACAAGGGGGGTGTAGTCAGTCTAGCCGAACCGGGAAAAGCGGGCCAGGGCCGTCGGCTAGTTTCCTGTTCGCGTGTTGCGGAACTCGTCGCGCAACCGCTTGACCTCGTCGAATAAATCTGCGGGAACATAGCGGCCCCTCAGTTTCGGGTAGGCCTCTTCGGCCTCCGCTTGCCAAAGGGCAAGCTCCTGCTCATCGAGCTTGGCCACGTTTAGACCTCGCTTTTTCATCTCCTCAATGGAGTCCGGTCCCAGCCTGCGGATTTCCTCGCGCAGCTCGTCGCCGGCGGATCGCGCGGCTTCGAGCATCCGGGGTTGATAAGCCTCGGGGATGCGGTTCCAGGCTCGCCGGCTGATCACGGTCCCGGCAACAATCGGCGAGAACTTCAGATCCATCATGTTCTTCGCCATTTTGTAAGACCCGTCGATCATGGCGAACAGGGGAGGGACGTGAAAGGCGTTGATCAGACCGGTTTGCAGAGACGTTAGCATGTCGGTCAGAGAAAGGGGAATGACGCGGAAGCCGAACTCCTTCCACAGCTTTTCGCCGTCCGGGTCGCCGGCCGAGGTGAAGAGCTTCATCTTGCGAACGTCGTCGGGGGTCCTGGCAGGGGCCGTGCTGAAAAAGCGCACCCAGCCGGCGTCGCCCCAGGTAAGGACTTTGAATCCCTGCTCTTCGAGCCGCTGCTCCAGGCGAGGCGCAATCCTCTCCCTCACGTAGTCCAATTCTTCGTAGGATTCGAGCAGCATGGGGACGTGCAGGCAGGCCACCCCATTGTCGATGCGAGACAATCCTACCTGCGAAAGAGCAACGGCCTGGATAATCCCGTGGTCGACCTTGCGGACCATCTCGGGACCGTCTCCCAGCTGCCCGCCCGGGATGATGACCACGTCGACCTCGCCGCCCGAGATCTCACGCCACTCCTGGCGGATGCGCAACAGCGCGCCGTGCCAAGCCGAATCGCGCGGGGCGACCGAGCCGAGCCGGATGCGGATCTTTGCCTCGAGGGTTGGGACCAAGCCCCAACCGATGAGCAGCGTCGATAACAACAGCAACGTTTTAAGTCGTGTAGTCCTCATCGGTTTTCTCCCGAGTCTTCTCCCACTTCGTCGTCTAGGATCAGGTCGTCGATGCGCGCCAGCAGCCAATGCGCGCGGCGGTGAGCAAGCAAGTTCACAAGGCGAGTCGGCGGGGTCTCATCGGGGTCCACGGAGAGAGCCTTTTGGAGTAGCGAGCGAAACTCGGCCTTGTTCTGCCTGGGTAGGGAAACGGCCTCGGCATACGCAACGTATAGCCCCGCGCTTTTGCCCTCGGAGAGTGCGAGCGCTCTTCGATAGTGGTTCCTCATGCCGTTATAGTCGGCATCGCCGAGCTTGGCGGCCGCCAACTGAATTTTAAAGGCATGCAGCGCCCCCGCGTCCCACCCTTCATCGAGATCCAAGGCGCGCTCCAGCATGGCTTCGACCTCGGGCAACCGGGCCAGCGACGCGGCATCGCTCGACGATACGGAGATCGCCAGCCCCAGCGAAGCAGCCGTCCAATAAAGCAGCGGGACATCCTGCTGTTTCTTCTTTTTGTTGTGGATCACGGCAAGCGCCGCCGCCGGGTCGGCGACTAGGTTGGACTCTAATCTTGGGTAGGAGATTTCTAATCCGCGCATGCCGTAGCGGAAAGCTCGCAAGTAAAGCTTGCGCGCGCGGGTGCGCAGGACTCGGGCGCGATCGAGATCCTCATCTTCGGCAAGCTCGGCCTCGTAGTCCACGTAAGCATAGGAATAGAGAACGAACCCTTGACAAGCGCTGACGAGAAGGCCGCGGTGATTGGGAGACTCGGCCAGCAAGCTCTCCATCAGCTTCAGGCCGAAGGGCAACGCTTCGCCGACCAGTTCAATGTCTTCGTCGCTTTCGTAGACCGAGTTTCCCGACGCCAGCGTGTCGCCGATCTTGTTCATGGCGTACTTTTTGAGCGAACAGCCCGGCCCTAGCATCACGATCAGCAAAAGAACCCCGAAAAGACTTTTTCTTATAAGCATTGGTCGATCCCGATTCTTGCTTTAGGGTTGAGAATTCTCTCCGAGCGGGTCACGATCCGGGAGTTGGTGCTCTGAAGGTGACTGCATCCTTGGGCGCGCTCATGGTCGTCTGCTTTACTTAATCTATCCTTCCATTCAGCGGAAGTCCACGTATTCATACCACTAGACTAGATCCGGAATCGAGAGCCGTCAACGAGTTGCGTGCCACTTTTTGAACTGTCACAATCTTGGCGGCTGCCATGGGCCTCAACATTCGCATCAGCAAGGACAGCAGCGTTCCGGTCTACGAGCAGTTGTCGGCCCAGATCGTCCTGTTGATCGGCAGCGGCAAGCTCAAGCCCGGCGATGCGCTGCCGAGTGTTCGCGACCTGGAGTTGCGGTTGGGAATTCACCGCAACACAGTCCTTCGCGCTTATCAGGACCTAATTCTGAACTTACTGGTTGAGAAAAGGCAGGGGAGGCGCCTCTTTGTCCGGAACCGGGAAGTTGAGCGCACTCCGAGCGGAGAGCCGATCGACGACCTGGTCAACTCGTTCTTGGCGCAGGCCCAGCAGCGCGGCTACACACTGAGGGAGCTTTACACAAAGCTTCGACAGCGGATGCGTTCGGCTCCGCCTGACCGCGTTCTCGTGCTTTCCGACGATGCCGGAATGCGTGTGGTGCTTCCCATCGAACTGAAACAGGGATTCGGTTGCGGGGTTGAAGCGCGCCGGGTAGACGAGCTGGCGTCGGATCCTGAACTCATGATTGGCGCCTTGGTTGTCACTCCTCCAGGCCACATGCCGAAGATTGCGGGGCTGCTTCCGCCGGAGCGACCGGCGGTTCCGATCACATACTCCTCGGCGGACTCGCATCTCCATCTCATCCGCGGCCTCGAGCGGCCCTCGCTGATCGCTTTAGTTTCAATCAGCGAGTACTTTCTCAAAACGGCGGGAGCCGTGCTGGCGCCTGCCACGGGGAAGCGCCACTCGATCCGCGAGCACCTATTGAATCTCGCATAATATCGAGTTAGTCAAGGCCAAGAGAAGACTGCTTCCAGAAGGCCGTAATCAAGCGCGGTTTGCGGCGCATGCGACGCAGGGATTTGCGGGCACGCTCGTCCAGCTCCCAGTAGTCCTTCGGACAGACGTTCGGCAACTCGTGCTGCTTCCAGTAAGCCCAAATGTATTCCACCGGGTTCAGCTCCGGTGCATAGGGCGGCAAGCACTCCGTGGCGATGTGGCCTTCGGAGAGCTCGATGAACTCCCGCACCAGGCGGCTGCGGTGCGCCGGCAGGCGGTCCCAGACGATCAGCAGCGGGCCGTCGATGTGGCGGACCAAAGCCTTCAGGAAGTCGATGACCTCCAGCTCGCCGATGGCGCCGGGATAGAGCCGGAAGTAGAAGTTGCGCAAGGTCAGCCCGGCGGAAACGGAAAGTTTCTGCCAGTTGAAGTTGAACTCCAGCACGGGTGTCTCGCCGCGGGGCGCCCAGGTGCGGCAACGATGGGGCTTCTGACTCAGTCCGCTTTCGTCGATGAAGACGATCGTGCGGCCTTGTTTTTGGGCTTTTTTTTAGTGGCCGGCCAAGTCTTGCGCCGCCAGTTGCGGATGGCTTCTTCGTTGCGCTCGCGGGCCTTGCCGACAGGCCGTTGCGGGCTCCAGTGGAGCGCCCGCAGGATCTTCCAAACATGACCTTCGTGATAGCGCGCGCCGAACTCGTCGGCGATCAGACGAGCGACTCGCGGACAAGTCCACAGCGGCGTCGAGAAGCCCTGCGCTTCGGGGCCCCGCAGCAGCATTGCCTCCAGACGTTCCCGTTGCGTGGCGTCTAACAGCGGCTTGCGGCCGGCGCGCCCGGCCCGGCGGAGTCCGGCGGCACCGTGCGCGCCATGCTCGCTAACCCAACGGCTCACGCTTTGCTGCGCCGCCTTCACGCGCCGTGCTGCCTCGGACTGACTCAAACCTTCGTCAACGACCAGCCGCACGGCCTCCAGCCGTCGCTTTTCCAGAGCATCAAAATCGCGCCTTACGCCTCTTGGGTTCCCCATGTCTATTAAGACGAGCAGACCCCCAAAAGGTTACTCTATATTATGCGGGAATCAATAGTGTCGAAAAACGAGGAAGATCTGCAGAGCGTTGCTGATCTTGTCTTTTGCGATCTGGCGACATACGGAGCCGCGCGACGGCAATTCATAAGCGCAAAAATCATCGCCCACCGCATGATCTCAGATCAGTGCATGGATCGAATCGGTTCTCTCCTATCGTGTTCCTCGGTGGCGCCGGATCGCGATCCAGAGGGCGCGTAGAAGGGCAGATGTGAGCCTGCCGACGTTTCCTGATGTCGGTCGGGACAGTGCCGGGCCCCGGGGGCGGCCTTTTCAAGCTTATCGACGTCCCTCAATCCTCACCTGCGTCGCCGACTTTCTCTGCATCCTACCCACATTACCCTTATGGACCCCGGGCGGATGATACCTGAGCCAATGTCATCCAGTACGTTCAGTACGTTGAGCACGGCGAGCAAGCGCGACGACGTAATGGCGGACCGATGGCGTGCTTTGATCGTCGGGTGGCGCGAAGTGTGGGCTAGAGACCCCGCGCCCGTGGGTCGCTCCGTTTGGGGCTGTGTCGAGGGAAGGAGGAGAGGTCCTTAGATGGGCCGAATGTTACGGTGGATAGCGTAGAGAGCCAGCTCGAGGCGGTCCGAAACGCCTAGCTTGTCGAAAATGTTGTGCAGGTGGTTCTTGACGGTTTGCTCGCTGATAAACATCCGTTCGGCGATTTCCTTGTTCTTGAAGCCTTGAGCGACCAGCGCGACGATTTCCCGTTCCCTATTGCTGAGACGAGGCCTCTCGCGTTCCCTGGGGCTACCCACCTCGCCAGGCGTGGCGAACTGCCTCATGACTGCCGCGATGGTCCTCGCGTCGAGCCAAATCTCGCCCTGATACACCTTACGAATGCTCTTGATGAGCAGCTCCGTGGCCGTCTGCTTGAGCACGATACCCGAAGTACCGTACTTCATCGCCTGGACGTATTCACCCTCGTCGTCGGAAGCCGTAAGGACGATGATTTTCGTCTTCAGCTTTTGATTTTGGATCCGCTGTAACGCCGCGATACCGTCGATCCCCGGCATTTTGAGGTCCAGCAACAGGATGTCGGGTTCAGACTGGCGGAGCACATCGAGCACTTCGCTGCCGTCCTTGGCCTCCGCGCAAACTTCGAAGTCGGGCTCCAGAGAAAGCAACTTGCGCAGGCCGTCACGGAAAATCGTGTGATCGTCGGCAATCGCAATGCGTATTTTCTCCCCAGACGAGTCCCCGGCGGCGGTGTCAGCTCCGGCCTCGGCGGTGCCTTCGAGTCTTGGCATGGCGACTAGACTACATCAGGCGAGCTAACCCCACTCGCCCCCGTCCCCGTATTGTAAAGTTCTATACGTACCATGTCAATCGTACCCGCACTCATTTACTGCAAGAGGATCGTAGTCGTCGGGGCTGTAGGAGTCTCGGCGGCGATTTCTGAGGCACGATGGGAAGGGTGGAACCTCCGGTTGTAGCCCGAACGCTGATGGCTCTCTCGATGTTTTCCACCCTGGCGTCATTCCCACAGCCTTTCTTACCCCGTCGCCGCGCGTTTTTTCGACGACAACGACCGCCGCCAAGGGTAGGAAGCGGGCGATGAATCGCGCCCCCACATTCCTGACGGCGGGCATTTGCTTCCGGTGTGACAGATTCCGATGTGGCGGCATCAAGCCTGTTCGGTTCTGATGTACGCCCTCCCGAAGTTACTAGAGGAAGATTTTATTATCTAGTTACACTAATGTTTTTCCACATCATCCTCTAAGTGGTTGATTCACAGAGTACTTTCGTCCCAAAGGAATAACTTGACATTGACATACTAAGGTTTTATAATCTATATGTACTAAGAAATATAACTCGAAGGAGGAACATCCAAATGCATCTAGCTAGACACACATCCCGAGGCTTGACGCCGTGGTTTGATTTCGATCGCCTGTTCGAAGGCTTCTTGCCGCCGCTTCGCGGTCGGGTGCAGGGAAGCTCCTGGTCCCCGGCGGTTGACGTCTTTGAGGACGAGAAGAAAATCGTTCTCAAGGCCGATCTCCCGGAGGTCGACGAGAAGAACTTGAACGTGAAGGTCGAAGAGGACGTTCTGACCGTGCATGCCGAGCGGAAGTTCGAGAAGCAAACCAAAGAGGAGGACTTCCATCGGATCGAGCGTTCCTACGGCTCCTTCCACCGTAGCTTCCAACTGCCCGAGACGATCAACGTCGAGAAGATCGACGCGAAGTACGACAAGGGCGTCTTGAAGATTACTCTGCCCAAGAGTGAGCAGAAGCCCAAGAAAGGTCGCGTGATCGACGTGCACTGAGGGGCGACCGAGGGGGCGGGCGGTCGCCGGCTGCCTGCCCTCTTACCGAGCTGTAGAAAGGTCCAGGCCGCTTTTCTCGCCACGTGGCGAGGCGAAGTGCGTGAGAAGCCCGTCAGTTACAAGGCGCGAGCCGCTCAGCGCGGAGGCGTACTTTTGCGGGTGCAGTCCAGCCATTCGTGTTTCGGCTCTAGCGAAAGAAGTAGCGACCCGCGTTCGGCGTCCGACCGGGAAAGTACGTTGAGCACGGCGAGCAAGCGCAACGCGGTAATGGCGGGCTTATGGCGCGCTTCGACCGTCAGGTGGTGATAAATGCGGGTTAGTGCTTGCGAAGGATCATAGGGCTCTCTGTCTGACCGGAAGCGGATTGTTCCGAGAGCCTTCCGAGCCGTGACCGTGACGGTCTGTGAAAAAACCGGGGACTGTCCCAAGCGCCGTGCGCGGCCGAGACGTTTTATCAATGACTTGCGGGAGGCGCGGTAGACTGTCCCAAGGGTTTTCACAGACCCGTGAGGGAGCGGTCCAGGAGTTGCGCCGACGAATTGGGGTTAGTGATCCCGGGCGCCTCGCTGAGAGGATAATAGTTGTGTCAAGCGGTCAGTCCCAAGAAAGGAAGGATCCCCGTGCGGCTGACGCCGGTTGGTCCGGGCCATTGTGAGTTCTCCCGGAGGAGAAGACATCATGATTCGTTTTGACAAGTTCACGCAAAAGGCCCAGGAGGCGGTTCAGCAGAGTCAGGTGATCGCCGCCGAAAACAGCCACCAGCAGATTCACCCTTTGCACCTGCTGGTCGCGCTAGCCGAGCAGCCCGAGGGAGTCGTACAATCGGTTCTTTCCAAGTGCGGCGTCCAACCGGCGGCCGTCTCGCAGGAGGGGCGTCAGCAGTTTTCCTCCGTTCCCACGGTTTCCGGCGCTGAGGGCGGCATGTACATGGCTCCCTCTCTGAACGAAGTTTTCCAGCAGGCACAGAAAGAGGCCGGCCATTTCAAGGATGAATACATCTCGACCGAGCATCTGCTTCTCGCTATCAGCCGTCAGAAACATGATCCGGCGGGACAGCTGCTGGAGCGGGCCGGTGCCGGCCACGACGCCATCTTGAAGGCGCTCGTCTCGGTACGAGGCACGCAGCGCGTCACCGATCCCAATCCCGAGGCGAAGTACCAAGCGCTCGACCGCTACGCTCTGGACGTGACCGAGAGCGCCCGTCAAGGAAAACTCGATCCCGTCATCGGCCGCGACGAGGAGATCCGCCGGCTGATCCAGGTGCTCTCCCGGCGCACGAAGAACAATCCCGTCTTGATCGGCGAGCCGGGAGTCGGCAAAACGGCGATTGTCGAGGGACTTGCCCAGCGCATCGTGGGCGGCGACGTCCCCGAGACCCTCAAGAACAAGCGGCTCGTGGCGCTCGACCTTTCGTCAATGGTCGCCGGGACGAAGTTCCGAGGCGAGTTTGAGGACCGCCTTAAGGCAGTCTTGAAGGAGATCGAGGAGTCGAACGGTGAAATCATCTGCTTCATCGACGAACTGCATACCCTCGTCGGCGCGGGCTCGGCCGAGGGGGCGATCGACGCCGCCAACATGCTGAAGCCGGCGCTGGCGCGAGGTACGCTGCGCTGCGTCGGGGCCACGACGACCAACGAGTACCGCAAGTATGTCGAGAAGGACCCCGCCTTGGAACGGCGTTTTCAAACCGTCTTAGTCGATCAGCCCAGTGTCGAGGACACGATCGCCATTCTGCGCGGCCTCAAGGAGACCTACGAGATTCATCACAGCGTCCGCTATCGGGATTCGGCGTTGGTCGCGGCGGCCACTCTCTCGCACCGCTACATCAGCGATCGTTTTCTCCCTGACAAGGCCATTGACTTGATTGACGAGGCCGGTGCGACTCTGCGAATTCAGGTGGATTCGGTGCCCGTCGAGGTCGACCAAATCGATCGCCGCATCATGCAGCTCGAGATCGAGAAACAGGCTTTGCAGAAAGAGTCGGATCGCTCATCGAAAGAACGCCTGCGGACGATTGAAAACGATTTAGAGGGGCTGCGCTCGGAATCCAGCCGTCTCCGCGAACGCTGGCAACGGGAGAAAGAGTCCATCGACAAGGTCAAGGCTCTCAAGCAGGAACAGGAAAAACTGCGCAACGAACAAGAAGAAGCCACTCGTCAGGGCAATCTGCAGCGAGCCGCCGAGATCCGCTACGGAGAAATGGTCCGGGTCGAAGCAGAGCTCGACGAGGCGACGAAAAAGTTGGAGGAGCAGGCGACCGACAGCAGTTTGCTTCGCGGCGAGGTCGATGAAGAGGACATTGCCGGAATTGTCGCCAAGTGGACGGGCATCCCGGTGTCTCGCATGCTCGAAGGCGAAATGCAGAAGCTCGTGCATATGGAGGATCGCCTCGGCCAACGAGTCGTGGCTCAGGAAGAAGCGATCAACCATGTGTCGAACGCCGTCCGCCGCAACCGCGCCGGCTTGAGCGATCCGAAACGGCCTATCGGGAGCTTCGTCTTCCTGGGACCGACCGGCGTCGGCAAAACGGAAACGGCGCGCGCTCTTGCCGAATTCCTCTTCGACGACGAGCAGGCGATGGTCCGCATCGACATGTCCGAGTACATGGAAAAACACGCCGTGGCGCGAATGATCGGCGCGCCTCCCGGATACGTCGGCTATGAAGAGGGCGGGCAGCTCACCGAGCACGTCCGAAGAAAGCCTTACTCGGTCATTTTGCTCGATGAAATCGAGAAAGCGCACCCGGACGTCTTCCACGTGCTGCTGCAAGTGCTCGACGACGGCCGCCTCACCGACGGCAAGGGCCGAACGGTCAACTTCAACAACGCCGTGATCATCATGACGTCGAATGTCGGGTCAGGGGACATCCATGGTTCGATCGGCTTCTCGTTGACTCACGATAGCGGCGAGGCGAACCAGGATATGAGACGGAAGCTCTTCGAGGAGCTTCGCCGCACCTTCCGCCCGGAATTCCTGAACCGGGTCGACGACATCATTGTCTTCAACAGGCTGGATCGCGAGCATCTGGGCAAAATCTTCGAGCTGCAGCTCGGCTATGTGCGGGAACTGCTCGCCGACAAGAAGATCGATCTTGAAGTCAGTGAGGTGGCCAAGGATCTCGTCCTCAAGGAGGGCTATGACGAACAGTTCGGCGCCCGTCCGCTGAAGAGGTCCCTGCAGCGGTTGATTCAAGACCCCTTGGCCCTGGCCATCCTCAACGGCGACTTCGGCGAAGGCGACGTGGTTCTCGCCGATGCCGACGCCGAGCAGACCAAGATCCGCTTTGAAAAGAGGGTGGCCGTGCCTGCTTGAGGACTCGATCTTAGGGTACGCTGTGGGGCACCTGAGCGAGGCCCAACCAGCAAGTGCGCTTCGGCGAGCGTTACTTCGCTCGCGAGCATGTTGCGGCCTTCCGGTCCCGCTGTCCTTTGCTGCACCCACGAGTTGACGTTTGACCGCTGGGGATGGAGGACCGGTCATCAACATCGCCCGGGCCGGGCAACACACCGTGTGGGCATAGTAGCGCACTCGAGTTATAACCGTGTTTAGCTTTTGCGGCCCGCCGCGTCTGCCCTGCCGTGGGTGACAAGCGCGCGCACAGCCAAGGCGGCGTTCAAGGTTGGCGAACCGCCCCGCGGTCCCGGCAACGGCCTTCCGCCATCTTCTCCACCGAGTCGACCGCCCCCGCATGCCTGGGCAATATCGGCGGAGTGTTGCCAGCAACGCTATCACGCGCGGATTGGCCCTGAGAAGTGTCCCTAGGACCGCGGCCCCGCCAAAGGGATGAAATCGGTGGGTTTTCGACCGAGCGGACCCGCCCGCCCCGCGGCGTTCCGAAATCTTGGGCCATTCAATGCGATAATGGGTATAAGAGGATTGTCGACATTCAGCGACAGGCAGCAATGATTCAACCCACCGATAAGATTTGGCGCAACGGAGAGTTCATCCCCTGGGACGAGGCGCGCGTGCACGTGATGACGCACGCGCTGCACTACGGCACCAGCGTATTCGAGGGGATTCGCTGCTACGCCACCCCCTCGGGGCCGGCGATCTTCCGCGGCAAGGAGCATATCCGCCGACTCTTTGACTCGGCCAAGATCTACCGCATGTCGGATCTCGGTTTTGGCCGCCAGGAGGTTACCGACGCTCTCCCCGAGCTGGTTCGGGTCAATGGCCTTCAGTCGTGCTACCTGCGCCCGATTACCTTCCGCGGCTACGGAGACGTTGGGGTCCTGTCGACGAACAATCCCATGGAGATGTACATCGTCTGCTGGGAGTGGGGCAAGTACCTCGGCGCCGACGCACTCGAAAAGGGCGTGGACGTGTGCGTCTCATCGTGGACGCGGCTAGCTCCCAACACCCTTCCGGCGATGGCCAAGGTAGCGGCGAACTACATGAACTCGCAGTTGATCAAGATGGAGGCGGTGACGAACGGCTACAGCGAGGGCATTGCGCTCGACGCCACCGGCTACGTCTCGGAAGGAAGCGGGGAAAACGTCTTCCTCGTTCGCGACGGCACGATTTACACCCCGCCGCTGGGAACATCGGTGTTGCCGGGCATCACCCGGGCCACCGTCGTGCAACTATGTCAAGACGTCGGCTTCGAACTGAAGGAGCAGGTGATTCCACGCGAGTGGCTTTACATCGCCGACGAGCTGTTTTTCAGCGGTACGGCGGCCGAGATCACGCCCATTCGCTCGGTGGACCGCATTCCCATCGGCTCCGGAGAACGGGGTCCGATGACCGAGCGCCTGCAGCAGGAATTCACGGCGGTCATTACCTGCCAAAAGGAAGACCGTCACGGCTGGCTGACGTTTGTAAAAACACCGAGCTCGGTCCCAGCTTGAGGGTCGGTCAGGATCATGGTGGATAGCTCTGCACATGCCCATTTTCATCGAGTGACACTGTCCACGTCGTACTCTCATCCGGGGGGTCGAGATCCAATGTTGTTGATCGATCACCCCGCCCAGTGCTGTCCGGGGAAAGTCGCGCCATCGGACGGTAAGTCTCGACCGCTCAATGTCTTATGGCTTGTTTTGCCCGGGAACGATTTGAAATCCCGAGGCCGCAAATGGTCGCCTGAACGGAGCATCCGGACGCGGCACAATGAGGGATGAACCTTGGCCGTACGGTTTTCTCCCAACTGATCGAGCACCTACCGAGCAAAGAGTTTCAGAAATGTGTATCGCGCTACCGCGACGATTCCTATCTGAAAAGTTTCTCCTGCTGGGATCAGTTTCTTGCGATGGCATTCGCCCAGCTGACCTATCGGGCAAGCCTCCGCGACATCGAGACGTGCCTGCGTTCGATGCACGGCAAACTCTACCACATGGGATTCCGCGGCAGGGTAGCGCGCTCGACACTGGCCGATGCGAACGAGTCGCGCGACTGGCGGATCTACGCGGACTTCGCGCAGGTCTTGATTGGCATGGCACGGCCGTTATATGCCCACGACCCGATCGGTGTGGACTTGGACCAAACTCTGTACGCTCTCGACTCGACAACAATCGACCTCTGCCTGTCGCTGTTTCCGTGGGCGAGATTCCGCAAGCAAAAGGCCGCCGTGAAGATGCACACGCTGCTGGATCTGCACGGCAATATTCCCACGTTCATCCGCATTACTGGAGGCAAAGTGCACGACATCAACATCCTCGACGAGATCGGCCCGGAGGCCGGCGCGTTCTACGTCATGGATCGGGCCTACGTCGATTTCGAACGCCTCTTCGTGTTCACTCTCTGCTCGTCGTTCTTCGTCGTGCGAACCAAGAAGAACATCTTGCTCCAACGGCGCTACTCGCATCCCGTCGACAAATCCACGGGCTTGCGCTCGGATCAGACCGTCATACTGGCTGCCATCGAATCGGCCCAAGCCTATCCCGACCCGTTGCGGAGGGTCAGTTACTTCGACGCCCGGACGAACAAGCGGCTGAAGTTTCTGACCAACAACTTCGCGCTCCCGGCGCTGACCATCGCCCACATCTACAAGTCGCGTTGGCAGATTGAGTTGTTCTTCAAGTGGATCAAGCAACATCTGCGAATCAACTCGTTTTACGGCACCAGCGAGAACGCCGTCAAGACGCAGATCCGGATCGCTGTCTCGATTTACGTGCTCATCGCCATCGTCCGGAAACGGCTCGGGCTGGAAGCGAGTCTTTACCAGATTCTACAGATTCTCAGCGTTACGCAATTCGAAAAAATGCCCCTTTTACAGGCACTCCAGCCATCCGACTCCCCAAACGAATCCCCCTATGACCCCAACCAATTGATTCTATTCGACTTTTAACCGGACAGCAGTGATTCTGTGTATATCGCCAAACACGCCGCCGAGAAGGCGTCTACTTTTGAGGATTCACAAAAGCTCGTTGCCGCTTTGTCCCAACTGAAGTTTGAAAGCCCTCGCGGCGACATGTACTTCCGCGACTATCATAATCAGGTCAATGCCGCGGTGCATATCGGTTTCACCGCCAGGAATTCGAGATATCCTTTCCTGACCTACCGCGACGTTTTGACGATTCCCGCCGAGCAGACTTGGCCCGCGATCGACGCCATCCGCGCGCTACGGGGAGCCTTCAATAACCCTTAAAGCGCAACGCGGTAATGGCGGGCTTCGCGCGTGCTTCGGCCGTCAGGTGGCGAGAAATGCGGGTTAATACTTTGCGGTCATCAGGGAACGCAACCTGCGAGCGCGGTCGGGTCCGCGCAAAGCGCGAAGCGCCTTGGCCTCGATCTGGCGGATGCGCTCGCGAGTGACGGCGAACTCTTGGCCGATTTCTTCCAGAGTGTGCTCGCGGTCACAGCCGATGCCGAAGCGCATCCTGATCACTTTCTCTTCTTTGGGTGAGAGTGTCTTCAAAACGTCGGCCGTGTCCTCTCGCACGGTGGAATCGATCACCGTGTCGACGGGGGAGCCGACCCATTGGTCCTCCAGCAGGTCGCCGAGCGCCGATTCGCCGTCGCGGCCCACGGGAGTCTCCAGCGAAACCGGGTCGCGGGAGATGGTTTTCAGCTTCTGGACTTTCTCCGCCGGGATCTCCATACGGTCACCGATCTCTTCGTTGGTCGGCGTCCTGCCGTGTTCCTTCTCAAGCTCGCGTGAGGCCCGCAAGAACTTGTTCATGCTCTCGTTCATGTGCACCGGGATGCGAATAGTCCGCGATTGGTCGGCGATGGCGCGGGTGATGGCCTGGCGAATCCACCAGGTGGCGTAGGTTGAGAACTTGTATCCGCGGCGGTACTCAAACTTTTCGGCGGCTCTCATGAGGCCGATGTTGCCCTCTTGGATGAGATCCAGTAGGTGCAGACCGCGGTTGACGTACTTTTTAGCCACCGAGACCACAAGCCGCAGGTTCGCCTCGACAAGCGCCTTCTTGGCCTTTTCCGATTCGCGATCGCCTTCCCGGATGCGCTTCACGGTGTAGCGCAGCAGGGAAAGACTCATGGAATATCGGCCCTCTCCGCGCCGGATCTCACGGCGGATCTCCCGCATGGCCGCCATCGCGGCCGCCGAATTCCGGCGTGGGCGAGACTGCCAGGCCTTCAACTCCTCGGCCAGCGGGTCCAGGTCAGCCAGCGCGCGTTCCAGCTCCTCGCGAAAATCAAACCAGAAAATGGGCTTGAACGGTATGTCTTGAACCGCTTTGGAAAGCTGAACCAGCACCCGTTTCCTGGTCCACTCGAGCCGTCGTCGTACATGGACGTTCCGCTTGGCGGTGCGTTCGAGTTTGTCGCTGATCGCCTGGGCCCTGCGGCTCACCCGGGTGAGCCGAACGAACTTCTGGCGGACGCGGGTTCTCTGCCGATCCCGCTCGGGGGAGCCCTCCTCGAAATCGCCCATCACGGCGATAGCATCGACCTCCAACTCACCGCGTTTGATCTCCTCGTAGAGCGCCAAAACCTGTTTTTGGATAAGTGAGGACCGGGAAATGGCACGATGCATCTGCAGCTTCCCACGCTCCATCCGCCGAGCCAGAGCAACTTCACCCCGCCTCGTCAGCAGCGGAACCGCTCCCATCTCCCGCAGATAAACCCGAACCGGATCGTCGGTATAAATCGAAACCGAATCGCCCGCGCCGGGGCTAAACTCGGGATGATCCTGACGATCCGCGCCTCGATTATCGAGAAACGGGGGGGCTTCTTCCAAGGCTACATGGTTTGAGTTGCGGGAGTTGGAAGCGAGGTGTTCGTCGAACTGATCCACGATTCTCCTAAAGTCGTCCAAGACTTGGACTTGCTGTTGCCCCCCTCAAAGGCCACCAGGCCTTCGACGCCAGTCAGCTCCTGCCGCGGCGCAGCGTAAAGGAGGGTTCTGGGCCTGTCATGCGCGACGGACCTAACTGAACCGCCTCGTTCCTTGAGGGGATGGCCCCGCCGCTTTCGGTGCCGGAGCCGGGTAGGTGATCAATTCTCGGTCCCATCGAGCCCGACGAGGGAGCCTAAACTTGCCCCGCTCGTAGGGCTTTACCTATACAGTATGGGTGAAAAATGTCTTATTTGCAATAGGGAAAAGTTTCCCTGGGTGAGTAAGTGTCTTTTTTGCAGGTTCTTAGGCCAGTACCGGCGGGTGGAAGAATGGGGGCCGGCGGGTTCGATCCGGGGGAGGCCGCCATGCACGCCTTCAGATCTAATGATTCCAGCAAGTTGTTTGTTTAGAGCGACTTTTTCTGCCTGATCAGCTCCGTCAGCTCATCGAGGAATTCTCGCTCGTCCTGGAAATCGCGGTAAACGGAGGCGAATCGGACATAGGCCACCTTGTCGATTTGCCTTAAGCGCGTCATCAACAGCTCTCCGATCTCACGCGTGGCGCATTCCCGCTCAGGAGAGTCAATCACCAGAGACTCGACAGCGTTCACCAACTCTTCCAGCTGGCCCATGCTGACCGGGCGCTTTTCACCAGCCCGTAATAGGCCGCCTAGTACTTTTTGGCGGTCGAACTTTTCCCGACGTCCGTCCTTCTTGACGACCATGTAGGAAATCTCGTCAGTCCGTTCGTAGGTGGTAAACCGTTGGCCGCACCCGAGGCACTCGCGCCGCCGACGAATAGTATCCCCTTCCTTGCTCTCGCGGGAATCGACGACCTTGTCCTCGATGTGGCCGCAAAAAGGACACAACATGACGTTTCTCTCCTTTATCTACCCATTGACCCCAGGGTGGCTCCTCAAGGCCGGCACTCCAGCTCCCGAAGCTTACGCCAGCTCCAGCCTTCCCAAACAACCAGTACAAGCGCCTGGGGGATGACGGCCAGGAATGTTAACGCCCAGATCAGAATCGAGAGGCTGGAGGCCACCTCGACCTGAACATGGAACATCTCGGTCAGAGCCAGGATTGACGCGATTTGAACGCCGCCCCCTACGGCGGGAATTTGCAGCATCGACCCGGCCATGACGACACCCATAAAGACGACACTCCGGCTAAAGGTGACGTTCACCCCTCCGAAAGCTGACAGAATGGCATGGTAGGCGGCAGCAATCAGCAACCACTGGGCGGCGCTAAGCACCAGGCAAAACAGCACGCTCCTGCCGTCGCGGATACCCGCCAGCCCGCGACCGAAGACTTCGAGCGTGCCTCGGAAGGCATCCAGGCGGGCCTTGGGCAGGAAGTCCATGACCCGCAGGAGACGCTTGGACATGGATTCGTAGTAGCCCCGCAGCAGGATCATCAGCACAACAAGGGAAACGACAGCGATCCCAACCAGATGGCCATTGGAATCCAGGCTCCGTTGCAGCCGCGGATCTCCCCCCCCCGCGTGACCGATGGCAAAGGCGACCGCGGCGAGAACCGCGAATGCGTCGAAAGAACGCTCGAACAGCCACACGCCGATCTGGCTGGTGATGGGGACATTCTCCTTTCGAGCCACAAGATAGGGGCGGACGAACTCGCCCGCGCGCCCCATCACTCCAATGGCGGCGAAGCCGATGATGGTTGCCGAAAGCAGGTTTCGCAGACTGGGATTCGGCTTGACAGGCAGCATCAGAATGCGCCATCGTAGCGCCCGGGTACCGTAGGTGGCGTAGACGGCCAGGAACGCCAGGGTGATCCACCTCCAGTCGACCTCGCCGAAGCTGCGCAGGAAAAGATCCGTGTCGAAAGTGCTCCACTGGGGGTTTGTCAATACGGAGTAGGTCAACGCTAGGCCGACGACGATCACTCCCACGATCCACGAGGCGTGTCGCCGAGGGCACCTCAACCCGGCGGGTGGGGCCGGGACGGGTGGGTCGAGCTTGAGTGGCTGCTCGGTGGCGTTGGACAAGGTTTGGGACCCGATCAGCGCCCTACGGCGGGAAGCGCTTTGTGGACCTGGGCGCTGACAAGCCCGGTAGGACAGACATGCCGGCCCGAAAACGGAAAGCACGCGGCCTCTCCGACCGCTCCTGCGTGGGAATGTCGGAGACGACGCCAGCTTTCATTCCAGAATAGCCGCTTCGACCGTTGGCGTCCATGACAGAAAAACCAGGAATCGTGAACTTTCCGTGCCGGCGCTCGTTATCTATAAGAGACACGTGGTAGAAAAATGATGTCGGAGGCTACCCTGAGCGGCTGGGCGATCCCGTGGGCGGGCGTGGCGGCCGCATGGCCGGCTGAGCGGGTTGCCGACAGGCCCATGGATGGTGACGCCGAGCTGATCGAGCGTTGCTTGCACGGGGACCGTCGAGCTTGGGAAGAGCTCGTGCTCTCACATACCAGGCTCGTCTACGGGACCTGCTACCGCTTTACGGGAGCCTCGGAAGACTCGCGCGACCTGACGCAGGAGGTTTTCATCCGCGTGTTCCGAAGTCTTCGCACCTACGATCCCCGGGCAGGCGCGTTTCGCACCTGGCTGATGCGGCTGACCCGTAACCTGCTCATCGATCACTATCGCAAGACACGCCGGGAAAAGGCCGTCGGCTCGCTCGAAGAGCAGCTTCCCACGCTGGAGGAAAACAGCTCCTCCGCCGGGCGCGCGGATAGCATCGTGGCGGGCCGGGAGGCGGGTGAAGTCCTCCAACTCGCTCTCCAAAAGCTGTCCCCCGAACTTAGGGAGGCGGTCATTCTGCGCGATCTTCAGGAGATGGAATACAAGCAAATTGCCCGGGTTTTGAGGATCGCCGAGGGCACGGTCAAGTCGCGCATCAATCGCGGCCGGTCGGAGCTGGCGCGGCGGCTCCGCGGGATGGGGGTGCGGCCGTGAAGTGCCGGGAAGTCAGCAAGCTGCTGTGCGACTACTTGGACGGCGCCGCCGCGGTTGCCGAGAGCCGCGCTCTCGAGGAGCACGCGGCGTCGTGTAGCGCCTGCCGGGAGACCCTCGACGATGCGCGGTTCGCCCAGGATTACATGCGCCGAGCGCCGATGGTCGAGCCGCCCCCCGAACTGATCGCGGACATCGTGCGGCAAACGGCTGGCGTCGGGGAGGGGGCCGCGGCCACGGCGGGAGGGGGATTCCAGGTTTCTTCGCCGCTTTGGGGTTGGTTGCGTCCCCTTATCGATCCGTTGATGCATCCTCGTTTTGCCGTGAGCATGGCGATGACCCTTTTGTCGTTCTCCATGGTGAGCTTCCATGGGAAAGGAGTCATCGAGCGGTGGGAAGGCCCCCAGATAACACCCGCGGCCATCGTCGAAGGCGCCGGCGAAGCCCTTGACCCGCTATGGGCGGGAGCGGGACGGCTTTACGAATCACTGGTTGTGCTTTACGAGTTCCCGACCGAGTTCGGCTGGGAAGCAGAGCCGCCTCCGGCGACACCTGACCAGCGGCAGCGGGAGGCACCGACCCGGCCCGACGAGGGGGAGAGGACGCGGCGATGAACTGTGCGGCCCATCCGGAAGCTTCGGCGGTGGGGTTCTGCCGCCATTGCGGTCGTGCGATCTGTGAGGCTTGCCGTCGCGAGCGGCAAGGGGCTCCCCATTGCGAGCAGTGCGTGGCCAAGCTCGAGGCGGCCATCGGCCCCGGCTCGGGGCCGCCGCCGGACCCGGACGAGACTTCCCAATCGCTACGGGCAGGACAAGAGACAACCGCCAGAGAACGGGTAGGGGACCACCCGCGTACCGACTCGACACCAGCAACCGTTCGAGGACCTGGTTCCCCGGCGCTGGCCACGCTGCTTGGCCTGGTACCCGGCGTCGGGGCCGTTTACAACGGGCAGTACGCGAAAGGGGTCGTCCATGCCGTGCTCTGGGGAGGGCTGATCAGCGTCGCGGCCTCCGGTGGCAAGCCGCCCCCGGTATTCGTCATCTTGGTGATTCTACTGACGTTCTACATGCCGATCGAGGCATACCGCACGGCTCGGGCCTTGCGGCGAGGCGAAGCGGTGGATGAGTTCTCGGGCCTGATGTCAGTCGGCGGCAGTCGGTCGCCGCTGGGGGGCATCGTTCTGATCGTCGTGGGCGTGCTGTTCCTACTCAACTCGCTGGGCTTCTGGCAAATCAGACAACTTTCTCTCTACTGGCCTGTCATCCTGATCGCGGCTGGTGTCCATATGCTCTATCGCAGGATCACCGAAAACCGCGCATCCCCTGACGGCTAGCCTGCTTACTGACAAGAGTTAGCGTGTCTAAAAAGGCCTTTCCCGACCGACTACAGGCTCTCTGTCTAACCCGGAAGTGGTTTGTTCACAGAGCCTTCCGAGCCGCGACCGTGAGGGAGTGGTCCAGTAATTGCCGCCTATAAACGATCGCGAACTTATGATAGTAAGCACTAGCCCGCTTTTTCCCACCTGACGGTCGAAGGTCACGCACTTCCCCTCGCCACTCGTTGAGAAAAGCGGGCTAATACTCAGCGCCACAAACCTCCTCTTCACGTAAACATGGCAACGGTCACTTCGTCCCCTATTTGGCCTAATTGCCAAACCTCGGTGACCGTTGCACATCAGGCTGCAAGTCCCGGTCCTGGCCGCCGTTTTCGAACGATTACCGAAAAACGCCGTCTCTCGCGGGGTCGGCCCTCGACTCCGAACATCCTGTGAACGCAGGCCGACATGCAAAACATTTGGGTGCTTGACATGATAGCGCTGGGGCGGCTATAGTAGCTAGTTAATCTAATAGAATAGTTTATTTAGGTGTAACTAAAATGACTCGTGCGGTGTATTCCCTCGCCCTAGTCGCTGTAGCGACAGGGGTGCCTGCCTTTTCTCAAAGCGACGGGGCCGCGACTGCCCAAGCTCGGATCGAGGAGTTGGAACAGCGCATCGCCAAGCTCGAGGAAAGACTTCGCCGGATCGAGGCCGAGCCGAGCGCAACCGCGGAACCGCCGCCGCCGGAGGTTGTCGAGAAAGAGGAACCCACTGACCCAGTCCCGGCGTCGGCCGATTCCCCTCGCGAAACCCCGCGGCAGGTAACCGCCTCGGCGCCGACTAGCACGCCCGTTACCCCCGACGAAGGGCGGGATCTTGCGTCCTCGGAAACCCGGGTGCCTTTCTCCGGGTACATGGACTTTCACTTCAACAACGCCCAGAACGAGCCCAGCCAGCTCGACATGCACCGCTTCGTGTTGCTGTTCGGACACAGTTTTAATGATCGAATCCAGTTCTGGTCAGAGCTTGAGCTCGAGCACGCGTTCGTTTCCGGGGAGGGTGAGTTCGGCGAGCTGGAACTTGAGCAGGCCTACCTCGACTTCCTCGTCAAACCCTGGCTGAATTTCCGGGGAGGGATTTTGCTGGCCCCGGTGGGCCTCATCAACGAGCGCCACGAACCGCTGGCGTTCAACGGAGTGGAGCGGCCTTTCGTCGACACGGTCATCATCCCGAGCACCTGGTTCGACTCGGGCGCCGGCATCTTCGGCGACCTCGGCAAGGGCTTCGTATACAAGGCTTACGCCATGTCTCCGCTTGACGCCGCCGCTTTCGACGCCGAGGAGGGGATTCGAGGTGGACGCCAGAAGGCGTTTCAATCGGTGGTGCAAAACACCGCCTACACGGGCCGGCTGGAATACCACGGTTTCCCCGGCCTCTCTTTGGGCAGCAGCGTGTGGTGGAGCAATACCGGTTTCAATCTCCCCGACATCAACCCCCGCGTCCGCGTGTTCGAGTTTGACGGCCGTTACAGCTTCTCGCGGTTCGATTTTCGCGGCCAGTTCGCTCGCGTCGACATGACAAGGACCGACGAGATCAACTTCCTTACGCAGCTTCGTACCGGTGTGAACCCGAATATTGCGCGTGAGATGCGGGGATTCTACTGGGAGTCGGCCTACCATCTTTTGCCGCGTCACTTTCCGCACGACTTCGTGGCCTTTGCTCGCTACGAAAACTTCGACACCCAGCGCAGAATGGCGTCCGGCTTTCTGCCGCTCAAGCAATTCGATCGCTCGGCCTGGGTGATCGGGGGAACGTACTATCCCGAACCGGACGTTGCGTTGAAGTTCGACTACACGGTCCTGCGCAACCGGAGTTCGATCATCGAGGCGCATAACTCCCTTAATCTGGGGATCGGTTGGTGGTTCTGAGAGGACACAAGGCGATGAATCCGTTCCATTTCCAGCGGGAGCGAGCACCCTCGCGCAGTCGAGGCCATACGCTTCGCGCGGGCCTGGCCGGCGGACTCGCCGCTCGCGCTTTACGTGCTCGGCTTCCGGTTTTGCTCGCCTTCGCCTTGGCCCTGCCGGCCGCCGCGACTTCGGAGCCGAAGACCGCCGACCCGCCGGTCCGTGTGGTCAACATGCTGGCGGAGCGCTTTTTCTTCGTTCCTTCTCGTCTCAAGGTCAAGCAGGGAACGACCGTGGAGTTTCGAATACGCAGCGCGGATACCAACCATGGGTTCCGCATCCGTAAAGCAGGTATCAATATTGTTGTTCCCAAGCGCGGCAAAGGCCGGGCCAAAGTGATTTTCCATGCCAAGGAAAAGGGCCGCTATGATTTCGAGTGCTCGAAACCGTGTGGAGCGGGGCACAACATCATGCGCGGCACGATCATTGTGGTGGAGTAATCGATGAACGTAAAGATTTTGAGCGCGGGTTGGTCTCTGCTTTTCGTCGCGCCCGTGCTGTTCGGACAGTTTGGGCGCCCCTCGCTGCCCGGCAATCCCCTGGCGGGTATTACCGCCCAAGAGTTCGAGAGGTTCCGGCTCGGGCTGGAGGACTTTATCGAGGTGGAGGACGCCGACGAGGGCCTGGGACCCGCCTTTAACGGACTGGGCTGCTCGCAATGCCATCACTCACCCGCGATCGGAGGGATCAGTCCTGTTTCGGAGGTTCGCGCGGGTTATCTCGATGAGGAGGGCGTTTTTCACGTGCTTGGCGGCGGCACTCTGTTTCACCTGTTTTCGATTCCCACCCATTTTTGCCAGCCCAAAATTCCTCCCGAGGCGAACGTCATTGCTCGACGAATACCCGTTCCGCTGTTCGGCGCGGGGTTGATCGAAGCCGTTCCCGACGAAACGTTGCGGGCGCTCGAGGACCCCGACGATCTCGACAATGACGGCATCAGCGGCCGCGCCGCCGTCATTACCGATGTGGGGACGGGCCGGGAACGCGTGGGGCGCTTCGGTTGGAAGGCACAGCATGCGACCTTGCTGGCCTTCGGGGCCGACGCCTATGTGAACGAAATGGGAATAACAAACGCCCTATTTCCGAACGAGGTAGCGAACGGATTTGATCCCGAACTACTCGAGTTTTGCGACCGGCGGCCCGATCCTGAAGACGCTCCCGAGCCGTCGACCGGTCTGCGGGGGATCGACAACTTCGAGGCCTTCATGAAATTCCTAGCGCCCCTCGATCGCGGTCCCATCGACGACGCGGTTCGACTCGGGCAGGCCGTTTTCGAGGCGGTGGGCTGCGCCCGCTGTCACGTCCCGGTCTTGATGACCGGACGAAGCGCGAACCGCCTGTTCGATAACAAGCCGGTGCCGCTTTACTCGGATCTGCTGTTGCACGACGTGGCCACGGGCGACGGCATCGAGCAAGCCGCGGCCGCCCCCAACGAGATCCGCACCCCGGCTCTTTGGGGACTGCGGCTTCGCCGTCCTTTCCTGCACGACGGAAGCGCCTCCACCGTCGAAGAGGCCATTGTTCGCCACGGCGCGGAAGCGGAACAGGCTCGCCAAGGCTTCCTCGATCTCACCGCGCAAGACCGCTCGGCGCTGTTCGCCTTTCTTGGTTCGCTCTAGCCCGCTTTTCTCGCCACGTGGCGAGGCGAAGTACGCAATAGGTCCGCACGCCCCTGGAGGCTTCGACGAGGCGAGTTTTCTCGGTCGAACGATGGGGGGATTCCGAACTTTTGGGGAACCCGCCTACCCGACTAGACTTTTCACTTTCTCCACGATGTGGCGAGCCGAAATCCCGAACTTGTCGAGCAGTTCGGCGGGCTTGCCGCTGCGGGCGATGCCCCCGACGGCGAGCTTGTGGACTGCAACCTTTTCCGTGGCCAGCGCCGCCAATACGGCGTCGCCGATGCCGCCGTGCGGATAGTGGTCTTCGACCGTGACGACCAGCCCGTTCGTAGCCCCGGCCGCCTCCGCCAAGGTCTCGCGGTCGATCGGCTGCACGCTGAACAGATCGATCACACGAATCGCGATGCCCGCGCCGGCGAGCTGCTCGTAGGCCGACAGGGCTTCGAACAGGGTGACGCCGGCAGCCACGACCGTAACCCGATCGTTGTCGCTCTGCCGTAGCACCTTGCTTTTGCCCACCGCGAACGGCTCGTCGGCGGCGTAGATGACGGGTGTTTTGGGACGGCTGGTTCTGACGTATGCCGGCCCCTGGGTTTCAGCAGCAAGTACGATCGCCTTCCAGGCGCTGGTGCCGTCGCTCGGGTAGAGCACGGTGTAGTTCGGTTGGGCGCAGGTCATGGCGATATCTTCGAGGCCCATTTGCGAAGGACCGTCTTCGCCGATCGAAACACCGACGTGGGTGCCGACGAATTTCACGTTGAGATCGCTGACGGCGGCCATGCGCATAAAGTCATAGGCTCGGGAAAGAAAGGCGGCGAAAGTCGCCGCAAAAGGGATTTTCCCGCGGGCCGCTAACCCGATCGCCGCCCCGGCCATGTTCTGCTCGGCAATGAAACCCTGGAAGAAACGCTCGGGCGAAGTCTTTTCCGTATCCTGCGTGAAGGTCGAATTTTTCACGTCGCCGTCGAGAGCGACGATTCGAGGGTCGGTCTCCGCCAGGGCTGCCAGCGCGGACCCAAAGGCTTGCCGGGTGGCGACCTGATCTCCCAGCGAGTAGGGAGGCCCGGGCGGCGAGGCCGCTTCGGGCGACCCGATGCCGTTCGAAACGGGAACCTTGGGAGTCCAAGAGAAATCCGATCCGCTGAGCTGGTCTTCGAGATTCTGGAGGACGCTGTCGGTCTGCTCGCCCTTGGGGAACGGCTTTCCATGCCAGCCGTCCTTGTTCTCGGCGAGGGCGATACCCTTGCCCTTGAACGTGCGGGCTAGAATCACCGTCGGCCGATCGCCGGTCGTCGCGGCTTGCTCGAACGCACCAAGCAGCCCGGCGATGTCGTGCCCGTCCACGACCAGAGCCTGCCACCCGAACGCCGCCCACCGCGCCTGGTGTGCGTCCATGTCGTGCTCGAGCATCGTGGGAGCGCTTTGTCCCAGGCGGTTCACGTCGACGATGGCGCAAAGGTTGCTCAGGCCTCGATGAGCTGCCATGGCGGCGGCTTCCCAGACGGACCCTTCGGCGGACTCGCCGTCGCCAAGCAGCACGTAAACCCGCTGGTCGCGACCATCGAGTCGGGCGCTGAGAGCCATGCCGAGACCGGCCGAAAGGCCTTGGCCGAGCGAACCGGTGGCGACGTCCACGAAGGGCAATGTGGTGGGCGGGTGCCCCTCCAGGTCGCAGTCGACTTTGCGAAGGCGCAGCAAATCTTCCACCGGGATACAGCCGGCCTCCGCCCAGGCGGCGTACAGGGCTGGCGCGGCGTGCCCCTTCGAGAGAACGAAGACATCGTTCGCCGGGTTGGCGGGATTGGCCGGGTCGTAACGCATCACCGAGAAAAACAGGGCGGACATGATTTCGGCGATCGAGGCGCAACTGGTCGGGTGTCCGCTGCCCGCCTCGGTCGTCGATCGGATGGAGTGAATCCTCAACCAGGTGGCCTTATCCTTGAGGCCTGTCAGCAGTTCAGTGGAAGCTTCGGTCGGCATAGGGAAATCTCCGGGCTAGAAAAAAGATCGGCGGATTCGAACAACCAAATGATGTCGGGATTGGTGGCTTGAATAGCCGTCCAAAAGACAAGTACGCAGTGTATCATCTTGCGCCGCGCGCCAAGGTCTCAGAGTCGTCCCATGCAAGGTGACCCTGAACCCGAGGGAAGCTCTTCCAGGCGCTGTGTTACACTGATCGCGAAAACGCCGCCGAAACCAGCTTTGCGGATTGATGCTCAAAAATGTGTTGCCTGTAGCAACTGCGTGCCTGTGTGCCCGATGGGGGCCATCTACGTCGACACCGAGGTGACCCGGGCCACGATCAATTACGACGAATGCGTGGAGTGCGGCGCATGTTACCGCATGAGCGGGGAACATCTGAATCCGACCCTGGTGCGCTCCGTGCGCGGGCTGGCGAAGCTGTTCCGCTTCCGCTTTGAACCCGAGCCCGATGTCTGCCCCACGTCCGCTTTCGTGATGGAAGAGTTGGCCTGGCCCAGAATCGCCCGCCGCGTATTCAGCGACCCGTTGGTCGAGCACAAGTCGACCGGCATTCACGGCCGCGGCACCGAGGAGGTCAAAACCAACGACGTCTCCCACCGGGTTGATGTCGGGGAAGTAGGTTACGTCATCGAGTTCGGGCGTCCGGGCGTCGGCGTGCGCTTCCACCACATCCAAACGATGACAACGGCCCTGGCCAAGCTGGGTGTCGCTTTTGAGCCCAAGAACCCCATCACCCACCTGATGGAGGACAAGACGACCGGCGCCCTCAAGCAGGACCTGCTCAACGAGAAAATTCTCTCGGCGATCGTAGAAATCAAGACCACGATCGAGCGGGTGCCGGCGGTGCTCGATACGGTTGCCGAGGTTGCGAAACAGATTGATACCGTCGTCGCTCTGGGCCTCTCGACCCGCTGCGATGAAGGCGGTGAGGACAGGCGGCTGGCGCCGCTGCTCGAGGAACTTGGGTACTCCTTTGAGCGCGCGAAAACCAACTTGGGCCTGGGCCGTATGAGCAACGTCCAACGGAAGGAGGCCGTTGGTGACCAACACCTTGCACCGGTACGGTAAGGCGCAAAGTTTCCAGGATGACTACGTCATCTTCGCCATTCCCTGCAGGGGCAAAAACGATGAAGGCGCCGTCGAGAAGCAAAGGGCCTTCCTGCGCATTTGCGTCAACCACGGCCCGGCGAACATGGGGAACTCCGACTTCGGAAGCTACCGGCCCTCTTCCGACCTGCGCCCGACCGTGCACTGGAATCGCGAAACCAAACCCGACTACGAAGCCGTGATCGCGGCCGTCCACAAGGTCGGGACCGTGGCCGCGGTTTTCGATTCGAAGGAAAAGGCCGAGGCCTGCTTAAAGGACGTCATCGCAGCGGACCTGGGCCTGTCGATCAACATGAGCACGTCGGTCGAAGGAGCCAAGCAGGCCGCCGAGGACTGCGGAATCAAGCGGCACAGCGTGGAATACTCGTTGGGCTTTTTCGACGCTCACGATCACCTGCCCAACAGCCAGGTTTTAGAAGTCTCTACGATGTGCGGCCACGGCATGATCTCCTTTAACTTCGCGAAGAAGATGCTCGATATGGTCCGCGAAGGCCGGCGGACGCCCGAGCAGGCTGTCGCTACGCTGGCGCGCTTCTGCCCCTGCGGCGTCTACAATCCCTCCCGCGCCAAGCGGCTCCTGGAAGAAGCCCGCACGCATCAGGCGTAGGTCGAGCTACGCCACCGGATGCTGTGGGCTCGGATCGCGGTTCTGCGCCGCTTCCGATGTCGCACGACATTCTTACGCCAACCCCAAAACTCGGTCGACGTGGCCCCGCAGTTGACTGTACTCAATCGACTGCGTTAATTGCTCGATTCGCGCGAGACCGACCGACTTCTGATCTACGAAGGCGCTATCGATTCTCCCCGTGGAGATCACGTAAAAGCGCCATGCCGTGGTGTCAACGATATTGCACTTAGCGGGGTCTTTCTCGGGGTATATGCAGAAAACGTAACAGTGCGCGGATCTCACACGGTCGGTGTCACTGGTGTTTGTGTCGGCATGCCAGGACTTCTTTCTTGAGATATCAAATCGGATTACCGAGGGTATTTCTTGCGGCCAGCTCTGCAAGTACGCTGAGGCCTTGACCTCGATGAGGACCCCCCGGTAGCGGAGGTCCGCAGCGTCCCATTCCGTCCGTGGCTTATGGACCACGCCTAACGCGAGCCCAACAATGAACTCTGCGAACACAGCGCGGTTTGCGTTGGAAAGAATGTCTGAATATCCCCACGCCCAAAAGTTACCTACCGTGACATTATCGATCCCGGGAAGCCGCGTGTCGGGGCTCAGGATCTCGCCTGTATTGCTCACATTTCGACTGTAGCATTCCTCACTCTGGCCCAGACCTCAGCGGTAAAACAGATTCACCAAACTCATCGGGATCGCCGGTATATAGGTCACCAGCAACAGCATGGCCAGCAAAACCGCTATGAAGGGAACATTTGCTTTGCTGACTTCCCAGATATCCGCTTTGGCGATGGAGCAAGCGGTCACGAGAACGCTTGCCACGGGAGGAGTTTGCTGACCGATTCCCAGGTTCAGCGTCACCACCAAGCCGAAGTGGACCGGGTCGATGCCCGCGGCGTGAACCAGGGGCATCACGATCGGTACCACCAGGATTATGGCCGCCGCGGAATGCAGAAATAGGCCAATTACGAGGAAAAATACATTCAGCAAAGCGAGGATGAGCACCCGGTTGTCGGTGAGCTCGATCATGCCCTGCGCCACCTGCTGGGGAACCTGTACGACGGTGAGATAGTCGCCGAGCAGCGCCGAGGTCGCCACCAGAAGCATGACGACGGCGGTCTGCGCGCCGGCTTCGATCATCGCGGCTCGCAGCCGGCCCCAGTCGAGCCCGCGATAGATCAGCCCGCCGATCCCGATCGCCGCCACAACAGCGAGTCCGGCGCCTTCGGTAGCGGTGACCCAGCCGCCGAAAATCCCCCCCAGGATGATCAAGGGCAGCAGCAACGCCCAGCCGGCTTCTTTGAACGTAGTCCCGACGCGCCGCAACTCGAAAACTTCTTCGACCGGAAAGTTGTGCCGCACCGAAACCACATAGGCGGCCGCCATCATAAGTAGGCCGCCGAGAACCCCTGGGATGATGCCGGCCACGAACAACTCGACCACCGAACTGCCGGACATCACGGCGTAAAGAATCATCGGGATCGACGGCGGGATGATGACCGCCAGTGTCGAAGCGGACGAGGTAACCGCGGCGGCGAACGTGGTCGGATAGCCCTTGCGCCGCATCGCGGGAATCAGGATGGACCCCAAGGCGGCGACGTCGGCGACCGCGGAGCCGGAAATCTCGGCGAAAAACAACGACGTGGCGATCGTCACCATCGAGAGGCCGCCGCGAACGAAACCAAACAACGCCGAAGCGAACGCAATCAGGCGGCCGGAGATGCCCGAGGCGTTCATGATGGCGCCGGCCAGGATAAAAAGCGGAATCGCAATCAGCGGGAACTTGGTGGCGCCGTCGAACAAAACCAGGGCCACGTTGGGAAGCGCGTCCATGCCGGAAGTGATCCCCAGGGCGGCGACGGCCACGATCCCCAAGGCGACCGCGATCGGAACGTCAATCAGCACCAGCGCGAGAAGTCCGAGGAAAATGAGCAGGAGAATCACGGACGCTCCGTCCCTGTGCGCGGCGGAGCCGGCGGCGTAGAGCTTTCAACGTTCTTGAGCAGCTCGGCGACGATGAACAAAGCGGCTCCCACAAGTATTACCGACTGAGTCAATCGGCTGGGCGCCCAGGGCAGACTGACGAGATAGGAGCCTTCGAGGACGAGCAAGACTCGCCAGCCGGCCCAAGCCGTCAGAGCAAAGAAGCCCACCACGGCTACGTCGCGAAGGATGGTGAGCGCGCGGCGAAGTCTCGGGCTCGCAGTCCGAACCAGTGTCGGGAAGCCGATATGCGAACGTTTCAGGGCCGCCAGCGCCGCCCCGTAATAGGTCAGCCAGGCCAGCAGGATCGAAGCAACCTCGTCGTACCAAACCAGCGACGTGCCGGCCTTGCGAAAAGCTACCCCGACGACGACGACCAGAACAAGTGAGGCCATCAACGCCAGCGTGATCGCCTCCAGCGATCGCTCGAACGCTCGACGAATTCTAGATAGCATTCTCGACAACGACCTCTATCCCGCGGCGCTTCCGGCGCTGTTTGTGCAAGCGCTCCGCCCTCGGGTTCTCGTAGCGAAAAGCCGCGGATCTAGCAGGCAATGAAACGACAGCGCGAACGGGAAGAGCGCTCGCGCCGGCCTAGATCCGCGCCACGGGCTTCCGTCCTTTTGGGCGGCCTAGCCAGGGTTTCTCGCCACGGCCCACGGTGAATGAGGCTACCACAATTCCGTGCCCGGACCGCCCTTGAACGGTCCCACGATCTGGGAAGTCACCCAACCGCCGTAGTAGCCGCCCGGCTGAGGGATGACGCGCTGCTCTCCCACGTAGCAGGCATCCATCTTGCCGGCGAAAAACGCGAGGAAGTTCCCCATACCGGCGTAGCCGTCAAACGGATCGGGATAACTCCAAGCTCCGTTCTCAACAAATCGGTCGCCAACTCGAATCGACCAATACTGCGCGGCGCCTTTCCATTCACAAAGAGTGGAATGGTGGCTTGGCTCCAGGTACTCACTGCGAACATGGTGGGGAGGAATGTAATACGCCGGCGGGTTGGCGGTTTCGAGCGCGCGGCAGGCCTCGACACTGTCGGCCAGTACGATTCCCGCCAGCTCCACCCGGACACGCCGGCCGACTCTCTCAACCCGGGGCGGACGCGGGTAGTCCCAAACGCTCTCTTGACCGGGTCCGGGTGTGTCAACTCTCTCCGGGCGCTCGCGTTTCAAACGCCGCCACTTGCTGACTTCGCACCGGCTTTCGTGCTCCATCGTCGTAGCCGCCGGCTCCGGCCCAATTGCTACACTATTTACCGGAAAAGGCTCTCGACCAGCATGCCACAGCCTGCAAGCAGCATCAATGCGGATAAGTCGACGCCCTTGCTGCTGATCGCCTCTCTGGCGATGCTGTTGGTTTCGCTCTACTTGGTTCTTGTCTGGGTGCCGACAGAGCGCTCGATGGGCATCGTTCAGCGGATTTTCTATTTCCACGTTTCCTCCGCGTTCGCGGCCTTCTTGGCGTTCGTGATCGGCGGCGGCGCCGGCATTCTCTATCTCGTCAAGCGCGATCATCGCTACGACGATCTATCGGTGGCTTGTAACGAATCGGGCCTGGTCTTCGCGTTCGTGAATCTGGTTACCGGGTCGCTGTGGGCTAAGCCGGTGTGGGGGGTTTCCTGGGCCTGGGACGCGCGCCTGACGACCATGCTCTTGCTGGCGCTCATCTACGCCGGTTATCTGATCTTGCGGGTATCGATCAGCGAACCGAGCCAGCGGGCCGTCGCCTGCGCGGTTGTTTCGATTTTCGGAATGGTGGATATCCCCATTGTGTACATGGCTAATCGCTGGTGGCGCACGCAGCACCCGGCGCCGGTCATATTAGGCGGCGACGGCTCGGGTCTCCACCCTGATATGAGAGTGGCTTTAGCGGTCTCCACGGTAGCTATGTTCACGCTTCTGTGGTGTCTGGTTCGGGCCCGCAGACGTTTAGAACAGACACGCCGCGAGGCGGAAGCTTTGCGGCGGGAAATTCTGCTGCTTGAGGTCCGGGGAGGGCTGTGATGGAAGAAAACCTGAAGTGGCTTTGGTACGCGTTCAGCGCGGCGTGGATATTGCACATTCTCTATCTCTGGTCGCTTTCCGTCCGCGAGAAGAGGCTGCGGCAACAGTTAAGGGACCTAAAGTCTTTACTGGAAGATCACGAGAGCCGGGCTGAGGGTGATTGATCCCCCGTTCGGGAGGCTGGGGGCGTGAACGAACTGAACGTGGCAGTCATGGTTGCCGAATCCCGCGGCTCCCCGCGGGCGCGCGGTCTCGGCCCCATCGACTTACTTCTGTTTTGAGGAGAGTAAGGCGCCTTGTCGAACAACCTGTCATCCCCACGACAGCCCGTTTTCGCGGCTAACTGGAAGATGTTCAAAACGGCCGCCGAGACGGTCGAGTTCTTCGGCGGGTTCAAGCCCCTGGTCGAAGATGCCGCTCATTGTGAAATCGTCATCGCCCCGCCTTTCCCTGCTTTGTCGGCCGCTGTGGACGCCGCGCGGGGAAGCAACATCAAGATCGGCGCCCAGAACCTTTACTGGGAGGACGAGGGCGCATTCACCGGTGAAGTGTCGGGCCCGATGATTGCCGCTGCCGGCTGCACTCACGTAATCCTAGGACACAGCGAGCGCCGTCGGTATTTCGGTGAAACCGACGAGACCGTCAATAAGCGCGTTTTCTCGGCGCTGGGGGCGGGTTTGACGCCGATCGTTTGTGTCGGAGAAAGCCTGGAGGACCGCGAACAACAACGGACGGAAAGCGTCTTGGCGCGGCAGTTCGCGGGCACCGCGGCTTCGTTGACCGGGCCAGACTTCTCCCGTATAATCTTAGCGTACGAGCCGGTGTGGGCCATCGGAACGGGTCGCACCGCGACTCCGGAAATCGCCGGCGACGCCCACCGTTTTCTCCGCGAAAGGTCCGCGGAACAGTTCGGCGAAGACGCCTCCGAGCGTTTGCGCATTCTTTACGGGGGGAGCGTCAAGCCCTCCAACGTACAAGAGTTGATGGCCAGGCCTGAGATTGACGGCGCTTTGGTCGGGGGAGCCGGCTTGGAGCCGCAATCGATGGCGGCTATCGTCAACTACGCCTAGCCGCATCGGGCCGAGAAGGGAACTCAGCAATCATGGAGCTTCTGCTAACCATCGTCCATGTGTTTGTCTGCCTGTTTCTCATCATTGTCGTGCTGTTACAAAGCGGCAAGGCGGCGGATCTGGCGGGGGCCTTCGGGGGTATGGGGTCGCAGACGGCCTTCGGCCCTCGCGGCGCGGCCACGCTACTCTCGAAAGCCACGACAACAGCGGCCGTAATTTTCATGCTGACCTCGATTTGGCTGGGAATAGAAAAGTTGCGTACCCGCGGCACAGGCGAGTCGGTGATCGAGCGGACAGGCACGGAGGAGCCGGCTGAACCGGGGGACGCCGAGTCTGCTGGGCAGCCGTCGGGTCTCGAGACCGAGGTTGAGGTCATTCCCCCCGGGGATGGGGCCGCGACGGGGGAAGACGGCGCTGACGAAAAGCAGCAGTAACCCGGTCTCCCTTCCGTGGTTCCCGCTTTTTTCACGCACTTCGCCTCGCCATCGGGGGAGAAAGACGGGCCAGCTGTGCGGAGGTGGCGGAATTTGGTAGACGCGCTAGCTTGAGGTGCTAGTGAGAGCAATCTCATGGGGGTTCGAGTCCCCCTCTCCGCACCAGTTATTCTAAAGAACTTATGCCAACCCGCCCACACTGTTAGTTGATCTCCCATTGCGTTTTTGACTGCGTTTTTGACTTCTTACGTCCGCCTTCCACCGCCAACTCGTCAAGATAACGCTCCAGTTTCGCCGCGGCGTCATGCAGGTCACGCGTGCTCACGATGTTGTAGCGGTCAAAGACCGAACGCGTCTTCCAGCCGCCAATCGCCATGACCACGCGCTCGGGAACTCCAGCCCGAACCAAGTTCCGAGCCCCTGTCCGCCGAAGGTCATGGAAAACCCTTGACGGCCGCTGACGTTTGAAGTCCCAAAGGCTGGGGGCCGGATCGGCTTCCCGTTCAGCCGCGCGGCGGCAGGCCTCTTCCCATGCCCCCCGAAAATCCTTGATAGGACTGCGGCCGTCCCGCGTGAACACCCACTTGCAATTGGGGTACAGAGCCTCACGGCGCTCGTGGAGCATCTTGACCATCTCATGCAGATCCCCGAAAAGAGGCAGGATACGTGGCTCGGCATTCTTTGTATCGTCGGAGTGCAGCCGAATTTCCTTCGCCGCGAGATCGACCTGCGGCCACTGGATTCCCAACGTCTCGCCCTTTCGGCAGCCTGTGTTGTAGGCGAAGGTGATCAGGGGTTTCAGCGGCTCCGGCAGCTCGGAGCGGAGTGCGATAAACTCCCCGTGCTCGAAGAATCCTTTCCGTGGCGGCGGCTCAGGCAACCTGGGAATCCTGGGTATCCGCACCACGAGAGGAGGAACCTGCTCGGCCCCAAGAGTGAACGCGCGGCGCAAGATCGTGAACTCGCGGTTGATCGTGCTGTCCTTGACATAGCGCCGCCGGTAGCGCTTGTAAGCTTCGATCTTGGCGCTCGTCAGTGCCGACGCGCGCATGCCGCCAAAGAAAGGGTCGAGGTGACAAGTGACAACGAGGCAGGCCCACTTCACCGATCTCGGACGGTTTTCCTTAAAGTGATCCAGCAACAAATCCAAAAGGCGCTTGATGCGCACCGTTCGCGCGTCCAGGCCCGCATAAGATCCGCTGTCTATTTCCGCCAGCCGCCGCCTGAGCAACGCCTCCGCTTCCGCGTAATCGGTGCTTCCAGATGGTTCCGACACGGGCCTGCCATCAACCCGGTACTCAATAGTCCACCGGCGGCTCTTGACAACCTCTCCGGTTCGCTTGTCCCTGCGCGGACGCTGAAAGATTCTCCCGATACGAGGCTTCTTCGGCATGGTGATTATTCTTTATTGCTTTCAATCCATTCGTCAAGGTCGCGTACGTCAAACATCGGACGGCCGTCACCGCGTACCGAAGCAACACGGCGCTTGGCGACAAGTCCGTCGAGTCCACGAACGGAGCGGCCGAGGTATGCAGCGGCTTCCTGTCGCGTGAGCAGCCGTCTGCTGACGCGGCTCTGCCCCTCCAGGCGCTCGGCAATCTTGTCCGCAAGCGCATCGAGTGAGATTTCTACCTTGATGCTGTCACGATTGAAGTTCATCTTCTTAGCAAAGCTCCTATGCCGCCTCCCGCTGCCTCCGCGCAGTCCCCACCAGAACCCGCCGCAACTCGTCGGCCAGCGCCCGTACTCCGCAGGCCTGATGGAAGTCGTTGGCGTCGCCAGGCTCGGGCGGCAGCCAGTAGCGGAGTCCGGTTTGCCGGGCGGCTTTCTCCCCCGCTTGGCTCCCGGCGTCGTGATCGGCTACCACAATTCCGTGGCGCGCCACCCTGGAAAGATTCGAAGCCGAAAAACAGACCGTCACCCGCGCCCGCCTAGAGAGTAGTTTGAGCGCGGCCAGGACCGAGAGGCCCGTCGCCAGTCCCTCGCACCACCACTGCTCGCTGCTGCCCAAGCCCAGATGATAGACGCAGCCCGAGGCCCTGCCGCCCTTGAGAAACAGCTTCCCGCCGTCGGGCCGGATCATTTGCAGGCTGGCAATCCGCTCGTAGCCGTCGATCGGCCGCATGGGAACCAACAGGGTCTCGTCAAGAACGAACATCTTCCTCTCGGGAAATCCCTTCCGCGCCAGATAGGGATGCGTATCGAGCCTCGCTTCCCCTATCATGTTCCGGGCCTTGGCCGCTGCCTGCTCGGGCGAAGGCCCGGTCGATACCGGCGGTGGCCGGTTCGGGCGCGGGCTGCGCGGGCGATATTGCCCGGTGGCGTTGGGGCGCCACCCATTGCGCCTCGCCAGCTCGAACAGGCTCCCCGCGGTGATGCCGCCCTGGGGCCTGACCGAGCGCCAGACCGCAAGGGCGTCCTGAGGCCGGTAGCTCTCCGATCCCTCGGACCACTCATCCCAAAGCGCCCAGCCGTCGTCGCCCAGAGCCGAGCGGCAGGCCATCGCCATCCGCACCCACACATCGCGGTCGCCGGGCGAGATCCACGACAGGGCCCCGGCTACCTCTTCCCTCGACGGCTGCCTCATGTCCTCGCCTCGATCGATTTCTGAATGGCGTACTGTTGCCTGCGCCACTTCTTGAGAAACTGACGGACACGCCGTTCCACTCGCACATCGGCCGGACCGTTAGTGAACTGGAAGGCTCGGCGCGGCCACTCATCGAACCAGTTGTGATACTGCGCCTGGGCGAACTTGCGGGCACGCTGCTCGCTGCGCCAGCGCGCGGTGGCGATCCTCTGTATGTGCTCCCAGACGAAGCGCCGGTCAGAAGCCCAGTTCCTGTCTAGCGCCTTGGCTCCCTCGACCTCCTCCATGCGGCCCGGAGCCACCGCCACCCGCGAACGGTTCCGCCCGCGCTCCAGCCCGCACGAGGGGCACAGATCCGCCTCCTCGCCCGCGCCCCATACGTAGCCGCAGCGCCGGCACTTCGGCGCTTCGCCGTTGCTGAACCGCTTGCGCACCACGCGGCCCCGCTCGCCGTCGTCGAGCTCGTTGACCCCTTGCGCGAAAAAATCCAGGGTCTCTTCCAGAAAACCCAGATAGTTGCCCGCATGATCGAGCCACAGGGCAAAGTCCTTGTCCGGCGCCGATCGCATCACCCGGCCGATCTGCTGGATGTGGGAAGCGAGCGATCTGCGGTAGGGCCTGGCCGTGATCCCGCACAGGATGTCGGGCACATCAAAGCCCCTCGCCAAGGCCTCGCACGACACCAGTCCCATGACCTCCCCACGCCGGAATGCTTCGATCAACCTGGCTCTCGACTCGTCGTTGCCGTCCTTGTAGGAGATTTGCCGGAAGTCATGACCCGCTTCCTGAAACGCCCGGCACAGCTCTTCTCCGTGCTCCACAGTGGCCGAGAACACGATCGTCTTGACCGGATTGCCGAAATGCTGGCTGGTCTTCGCTTCCCACTCGGCGACGATATCCCCGACGATCCTGATGCCGCGCTGCTCGACCTCCGACGCCAGCCACTCGCCGCCGTTGGTCTTCGCGCCCTTCATATCGATTTCCTGCGCCGCGTAGACCTTCAATGGCGCCAGCCACTTATCGGCAATCAGCTCGTCGGTGGTGGTGACATTCACCACGCGGGAGTACGTTGCCCCCAGGCCCCGGCTGAAAGGGGTCGCGGTAAGACCGATCACGGGCTTCCCTATGGCCTTGATGAACTTGAGCGTGGCCTTGCGCTGGGTGTGGGCTTCATCGACGATGATCAGATCGAGATCCGGCCACAAACCCCGCGTCTCGATTGTCTGGGCCGAGCAAACCTGAACCGGCAGGGAGCGCCCGAAGGTGTTCTTCGACTGTGC
This sequence comes from Bryobacterales bacterium, assembly GCA_965248365.1. Classification (GTDB taxonomy): domain Bacteria; phylum Acidobacteriota; class Terriglobia; order Bryobacterales; family UBA6623. The sequence goes on from CBDFJA010000002.1 coordinate 765,288, forward strand.
TACGCCGTGGGTGATGCCGAACCGCTGAAAGCATTCCGAGGTCTGGCGGACCAGCGCCACGCGGTCGCAGACAAAGACGGCCTTCGATCCCTTGGCCGCCGCCTCGGCGATCAGATGGGCGCTACACACCGTCTTGCCTCCACCGGTGGGAATGCAGAGGATCTGCCGCAGATGGCCGTCGTGTATGCCTTCGCGCAATAACTCGATCGACGCGGACTGATAGTCCCTGGGCGGCGGGATCATGGCCTGATGTTCTCCCCCAAGGCCCGCAGGCGCCTGCGCAGGAATCTGTTCTCGGTGTTCGATTCCTGGAACTTGGTCTGCCACTGGCCCACCGAGCCTTTGAGGGTCCGGATGTGGGCGCGGTAGTTGTTGAACTTCTCCTCGCGCACGGCGGCGACGGGGGAGGATTCGGCCTGGATGAAGGCGATCCGCTCTTCGAGCTCGTCAATCTTCGCCGCCTTTTCCTCGATCTCCATCCTGGCGGCGATCAGCTCGGCCTCGAGCCGCTCTACCTTGGCCTGGAGCTTGGCGGCGGAGGCCGGTGGTAAGGTCTTTGGTTTCTTGGAACTGGCCGGGCCGGTCTTGCCGTTTCGCGCCGCTTGGTTGGCGGACTCTTGCGGCGTCAGGCTTACCGCGATGCGGCTGTCGCTGGCGGTCGCCTTCCCGCGCCATTCGCCGACCAGCTCCTCGAAATTGTCTTGCGGCACGGCGGCGAGCTTTTGGGCGCGGCTCGACAGCTTCTTGCTGATACCGGCCTCGGCAAGAGTGGGGGGTTCTTGCACCGGTACCTTTCGGGTACCGGTGCTCGTATCGCCACCCCCTTTCGCTAAACCTACTGTCTCCTGCTGCGCCCGGATCAACTCGCCCAAGCGCCGCTCGGCCCGGATACGGATTTCGGCGGCGTCAACCTCAAGCTGGCGGTCCTTGGCCTGGCGGGCGTACACGCGCATGGCTTCGGCTTTGTCGCGGATGTCCTTCGCCTCGTCGGTCGCTCGTGCAGCCGCGAGAGCGCGTCTGGCAGCCTCGTATTTGACAAGCGCGGTTTTATTGCTCATGCTGCCCCCTTGCTACGAAACCCAGCCCGGACGGTCCTGCCCGCTCAGCTCGCGGCACAGCAGGCCGACGGCCAACGCCAGAACCAGCACATCGGCTCCGTCGCGGCAGCTGAGACCGGCAACCAGCTTCCAGGCGGTCTCGATGTTGCCGTTGAGCCTGACGCCCGGAGACGTGTCGAGCACTTCGGCGACCGTAGGTGGAAATAGGAGTTGTTGAAACGGGAAGTTTTTGTGCACGAACGGTTCCTTTGTGTGACGTGAGGCCACCAGCCGAGTCGAATCGGCAGAGGGTGGCGGACCGAACAGGGTTCGACTTACCGCCCACAAAGGAAAGCGGCGCGCCCGAAGGCGCCCCAGCCCGGCCCACCATAGCGGGCACGAAAAAGGCGCTACAGAATGAGCGCCTGGGCGCTTTGTGGTTGCGGGAGTCGAATCCCGGCCGCGGATTTTGCCGCGACAGGAATACATTACCCCATCTACGCGCCCGGGTCAAGATGTTTGTCATCGCTCCATGTCCCACAGCGGCGCGGCGACCCGAGTCCCGCACCCCAGGCAGCGCACGTAGGCACCTTCCTCGTCCTTGCGCGGCGTCGTGGTACGGCGGTGACAACAGCCCTTGGACAGCCTCAACAGCGCCCAGGATGCGAACGCTACGAATGGCAATCGCTAGTTCCATGGAATCTTCTATGCCCCCACAAAGCTCCCGTTCTTCTTGCGCCGCTTATAAGCCCATTGGCCCGGCGGTTGACCCAGCCGCCGCAAAACGCTCCGGCGCTGCTCCACCGGCCAGTGGTCGAGCAGCCCCACCAGTTCCAGAAAGTGTTCGCCGTCGAGATCGCCCTTGACCCGGTTGCACGCCTTGCAGCACACGGCCAGATTGTCGAGCGTCGTGATCCGCAAAAGCTTGAGCGGCGTCTTGTGGTCGAGCGACACTTCCGGCAATGACAGATAGCGGTTGCATTTCACGCCGTAGGAGCAGCGCCAGCCGATTCCTTTCCTCCCGTGGCTCGACTCGATCAGCCAGCGCTCCAGCTCCTCGCGGGTGAACAGCGGGTGCGGATCGCGGCGGCGAAGGTTCGACCACAAGCGGCTCACCTGGAGCCTAGGTAGCCTGTTCTGCCTCATCCTCAAAGTCCATCTGCGCCTGGTCGAGCTCGGCTGCCGGCGATACCCGCAGCGTGCCGATGAACGAAGGGTGGTCGCCGTGGAACTCCGACACCACCTTGCTCATCAGGTCATCGAAGGTGGCCGTGACCGTCAGCGTCGCCAGCCCCTCGCGGACCTTGCCCTGCATGGCGTGGACCGAGACATTGGGCAGCGTCAGTCCACCGCCGTTTCCATCTCCCAGCTCAATCGCGTGGGGGTACTTGTTGTCGCCGCCTTCCCGCAGTCTGGTTTTCGGAACGGTGAAGGCCGGCAGGTTGTCGCGGATCGCACCGCCGCAACCCAGGACTTCCGCCGCCCCATTGGTCAGATCGCCCTCCAAGACGATCTTGCCGCTGAGATAGGCTTCTTCCGCTCCTTCGAGTGTGGTCTTCAAGGTCTGTTTGATCGAACAGTTGGGAATTTCAAGCACGAGTTGTCTCCTTATGTTTTGTGCCTACCCGACCATCTCCTCCAGATGAGCGCGGAGATCGGCGTCGCTGGTCCCTGGAATGATCCGCTGGCAGACGAACTCGATAACCCGGGCTGAAGAAGTCCTCCCAGGCGTCCTGGGGCATGTTGCCGAAAGCGACCAATACAGCCGCAGCTGCTTGGGATTGCGGACCCGCTTGATCTCGCAGGCGCTGATCGACGCCTGCTGGCAGCACCAGGACCGCTACGCGGCTAAAGCAGGACCTGAGCGACGTCATCAAAGTGGCCGTGGGCCACTCGGACCAGCGCACCTCCTGGCCGGGCTTGATCTTCGAAAGCTCCTCGGCGGCAAGGTGATCCGCCGCCTTCAGTCCCGAGATAGAGCGCGTCAGAAGAACTTGCATCAGAAGGGAAGACCGTCCCCGGTTGCCCCAGGGCCGCTTGAGGGACTCTTGCCGTTTATGTGGCTGTAGCCCGTGAAGGTGACCTTGTTGGACTTCTTCTCGTTCCCGCCCTGGTCGAAATAGGTTTGAATGTCCACGGTGACGATCGCCTCCCGGCCCTCGAGCAGTTCCGGTTCGAGGTCCACCTCTCCGCTGACGTCTAAACCCAGCGCCTCGCACAGCAGCTTCACCCGCGGCAAGGCAGCCTCGCCGAAGCTGATGCGGTCGAAGATCATCCTGCCCTGGCAGTCGCCCTCCGAGACAACGAATTGCAGGTTCCACATCTCGTCTCCGGCTTTCGTCAGCCCGTTTGGGTCGATCTCCGCTAAGCGGCAGGGATAGGCTCCCGGCGGCAGCGGGGAAAAGTCTTGCGCATTGCCCACGCGCGAAAAATCGGTATTGGGCATCAGGAAGTCTCCTTGTTTTGGATGTCATTAGCTATATCGGTCAGGCGCTTGTGAATCGCTGGCGCCTGCTCAGCGCAGTTGGCAAGCAGATCCTTGTTCTTCTTCATCCAGGCCGCTGCCTGCTTGGGCGTGCTCGCTTGAAGAGCCGCCGCCAGGGTCGATCCCCAACCGATCCAGTCAGCCTGTCCGTCCTTGCCCTGTTCGACGGGAATCAGCGACGGCGGCAAGGGCTTGCCCGTCTTCGGGTCCGCCGGGGGAGTGGCTTGGACCGCCTGCGGCGGCTTGCGCGCCCCGTTGTTGCCGTTGGACGCGCTCCGCTCAACGGTGTGCCCGTCGGCGGTGTTGGCGTCGTCGTCCTCGTCGGCGGCAATGCCCAGCAAGGCGGTCAGGGCGTAGCGGCGCATGTAGGTCAGCGCGCTTCCGAATGCCTGGCTGCCCGTGTTCTCGACCAGCAGCGGCGTCCGGCTCTCGATCGACTCGCCGCTCTCGTGCAGCAGCCTGGTGATCAGGCGGTACTTGCCGCCCTCATCGCTCTCTAAGACTTGCGTGAACCACAACCCGTTTTCGGTCAGCGGCTTGCGGATCGCCTCGATAATGTGGTCGAGCGTCGCGTAGCGGAAGCTGTAAGTTCCGCCACTCTTCGTCCTGACCTTGACCTCGCGGTTACGCGCGGGAGAAGTCATGACGCTTTGCGCCTTGGCGAGAGCCGCTATGAGAAGCGGCTGTCCTCTCCTCGGGCTAGGCGGACCGGCATCGCATACCGGGCCCGAGACTCCGCGTTCGCCTACCGGACCCGGCCCGCCCCTTTGTTCATCGTTCATTCGATTGCTCCTATCCGCAGCGCACCGTTGCTGCTGCGCTTGACTTCCACTCCGTGCCCGTGGACGCGCTTGGCGTCGGCGGGCACCAGTTCCTTGATGGTCTTCTCCGCCGAGCGGAAAGCCTTGGCCGCATGGCGGTTCTCAAGCCACGCAGTGGCTGAGTCTGACCAGTCGGAGTTGTCCGTCATGTCTACTTCCCTGATCGCGGGCTTGGGTGGCTCAACAGGTGGCAACACTACAGGCGGCGTCAGCGTTTCCACGCACTGCCACAGCAGATGGGCCCGGCGCAGCAACTCGGCCAGGTAGGCGAGGTCGAGCGGTACTTCCTCGAATCTCGGCACCCGCGCTCCCTCGATCACCGAGAGCACTGCCAAGGGCGCGCCGGTCACGTACATCTGCCAGTGAACCTGCGGCATGTAGCGGGCGACGATGGTTTCGAACGGCTCGAAGCCGACGACGTGCTTGGCCTCGACCACGGCAGGACCGTCGGGGCGGGAGGCGTCGAAGCCGTCGAGGGTTGCTGCTGCCCAGGGACGCTCTTGCGATGTGACGACTTCGCCCCGGCGGGTGAGCGGGCGCCCTGTCCTGTGCTCGTACCAGTCGAGGTTCAACGTCTCGGTCGCCTCGCCCAGCCGTACAGCCCAGATGCCCGAAAGGTCGGGTTGCTCATAAGAGGGATCGCCCGTGAGTTCCCTCCACAGGTCGTAGAGTTCCTGGTCGCCGCCGTCCATCAGGACCTTCACGCGGCTGGCGGTCAGCTTGCCCTCGCGGGCGCGGAGCTGCTCGGCGGTCAGGCTCATTCGCCCTCTCCGCAGGCCTCGGCCAGGCGATGAATACCCGCTTTGTAGCCCTCGCTCCAAACAACATCCATCCTCGTGTTCGCTCCCCACAGATAGCCGAAGGCCAGGGCCAGCACGGCCAGTAAAATACCTAGCCCGTCGCGGTTGATCATGCCGGCTGGCGCCTCAAGAACCCGCTGACAAAGCCGAGCATTCCGCCGACCTGCCAGGGCTGCCTTCGTGGAGTTATCGTTCATGCGAACTGGTACCGTTGAAGTGAGCTGCGGAGCGGCTGCTCGCAACAGCCGCCCCGCGATCCCCCTGAACCGGGTTTAGACACAGGAGGAAATTCGTGGACTGGCAGATCGTTACAGTCCGCCCGTTAGCTGCGGTTGGATTCTGCTTCGTTCTGACGTTCATGACCGGTTCACAGTGCTATTCACGGCCTGCCTTCGGGCGAACCCCCGCGTGCGGCGCCGAGTGCCCGTTCGGTGCAGCATCGTCTCGGCTGGCGGAAGCCGGCCCCTCGAACCCTGAATCCTCGACCCATCCCACGACTTCGGAAAGCCAGTCGCAGATGTCGGCAAGGTCCTGACTCAACAGGCAGACCCGACGCACGCTCAGACAGAGCACGACGGAAGTGGTCAGGAACCCAAGCGAGATCACGATCTGGCAGATTTCGGAAACGCTCACGCCACCCCCTCGTTGAGTACCTTTTCCCGGGCCTCCTGAGGCGCCTTCTCCGCCGCCTCCAGCTCCGCTCGCAATGAGCGACGCTCTTGGAGCGCATAGGTGAGCTTGAAGAACAGGTAGCTCAGCTTGAAGCATGGGGCGCAGAGCAGCAGAAGTATGAACTTCGCCAAGTGGCTACGGGTGCTTTCGTATATGCGCCAAAGAAAACCGTGCAGGGAGACGAAACACCGCATTGGCTTTGCACAAACTGCTATCAGCGCGGTAAGAAGCGCTTTCTGCAAAAGGGTCCAATGGGAAGAACGGCGAGCGATCGGAGTGAATCCGCATACGGCTGCGCCGAGTGCCGCACCACCATCTACGTTCATTTCCCCATCACGCCTAGTAGCGGTTGATTGGACCGCCAACCTAGTGAGAGCCTCCGTCTGGTTTTACCTTGCCCACTGGAAATGGATCTGGCCAACACTGATCGGGGCGATCGCCACTCTGGTTGGCCTGCTGAATTTGCTCCTGAAGCTGTCTGCCTAACTCCCGGCACAAGCCCGCCGCCGCCTCAAAACGCACAACGGCCTCGGCGACCGGGGTTTTGGTCGTCATGACGTAGCCTCGGCCCTTGAAGATCCAGCCCTGAGCGTAGTAGCCGCAGCCGCGCAGCCTGTCTGTGTCTTGGATGGCGACGGCGGTTTCTCGGAGTATTGCTTCGGCTTCGGGCAGGGCGCCGTCATGCGAAAGCACAACCACTACCAGCGACGGCCTCCTTGTTCTGTGCTTCCACAGCGTGTCCTGTAAAGCCATGCTGAAGAGAAACATGCAGACCGAAACGGCCAGCAGGTAGAGGATGCAGTCCATCACCCCTCCCCCGCCAGCACCCTTTCCTTCGCCTCCCGCCCCGCCTTCTCCGCCGCCTCTAGCTTGTCCAGGGCCGCGTTGACCTTTTCGAAGAAGTCGGGGGGCGGGGGACGGCGGCCCTTGAGGATGTGATTCAGCAGGGTCGGGTTGATCCCGAGCTGATCTGCTAGATCGTACTGGGTCACGCCAAGCTCGAACATTCGAGCGCGCAGGTGTTTGACGCCAAGGCTTGAATTCATTTCAACCTTCATCCTGGGCTAGTGTACTTGAACTCAATTCTAGTGTCAAGAATTAAATTGCTGTTATTTTTGAGGTGTGCTAGGTGAGCGTCTAGCAGCGGCTCGACGGCGGGCTAAGCTGTCCCAGTTCCAGCTTTCTGTCGCACTGGGCGAGCGATATGACCATACGATGATTTCGCACGTTGAGAATAACCGCTCCTCACTTCTGTTTGATGGTGTGATTAAGGCTGCGCACACGCTTGGAGTCTCAACCGACTACCTAGCGGGCCTCACCGACGACCCCACACCCGCAGCCAAGCTCGTACCACCTAACGACCTAGCCGACAACGCAGCACTGGCGGGGACCTCGTCCGAGACCACCAGGCCCCCTGGCGCACAACCCGTATCGGTCCGTAGGCTTCAGACGGCGGCAGGCAGCGGTGCTCTAGATCTAGACGAAGAGGTGAAGACCTACGCCTACTTCCGTGAAGAGTGGTTGAAGCGGCGGGGCCTTGTGGCCGAGAAGTGCAGCATCATCAGCGTGATGGGCGAGTCGATGGAGCCAACCCTGCCGGACGGCTGCGTCGTTCTGCTGGACCACAACCGGCGCAGCCGGCGTAAGGGGAAAATCTTCGTCGTGCGCACCGAGGACGGGCTGGTGGTCAAGCGAGCCGGGAAGGACCCGGGGGGCCGTTGGCAACTGGTGAGCGACCATCCTGCCTGGCCGCCCCAGCCGTGGGCTCGGGCCATGGTGATCGGCGAGGTGAAATGGATGGCGAGGGAATTGTGAAGAACGGACGCGTCGTTTGGTGGGCCACACGGAGGAGTGAGGGGAAGATATGACACGTATGCGAATGAAAAAACCGAGCCTCTTGATGGCACTATTTGTGATCTCGGTCACACCGCTGCTCCATGCAGGACAGCAGCAAGACGAACTACAGATCAAGGGCTCATGGGAAGGGACCTTCGCTGATGACATTGGCACCGGAAAAGTGTCCTTGAATCTATTTCCTGTGAATGAGACATCGGTTGTAGGGACATACACGTCGAGCTTGGGAGGTGGAGGAACGATTTTAGGGCAGCTCTCAGGGTCACGACTGGACTTTGAGCTTAGACAGACTGTGAAAGATTGTCCCGGCACCTATAAAGGTTCTCTAATTATCCATAGAGACTCAGGTGTTGGCATGTACTCTGGAACCGACTGCTTGGGACCACACGAAAACGGAACTATTGACTCCCGCATAATATAGAGTAACCTTTTGGGGGTTCTGCTCGTCTCAATAGACATGGGGAACCCAAGAGGCGTAAGGCGCGATTTTGATGCTCTGGAAAAGCGACGGCTGGAGGCCGTGCGGCTGGTCGTTGACGAAGGTTTGAGTCAGTCCGAGGCAGCACGGCGCGTGAAGGCGGCGCAGCAAAGCGTGAGCCGTTGGGTTAGCGAGCATGGCGCGCACGGTGCCGCCGGACTCCGCCGGGCCGGGCGCGCCGGCCGCAAGCCGCTGTTAGACGCCACGCAACGGGAACGTCTGGAGGCAATGCTGCTGCGGGGCCCCGAAGCGCAGGGCTTCTCGACGCCGCTGTGGACTTGTCCGCGAGTCGCTCGTCTGATCGCCGACGAGTTCGGCGTGCGCTATCACGAAGGTCATGTTTGGAAGATCCTGCGGGCGCTCCACTGGAGCCCGCAACGGCCTGTCGGCAAGGCCCGCGAGCGCAACGAAGAAGCCATCCGCAACTGGCGGCGCAAGACTTGGCCGGCCACTAAAAAAAAGCCCAAAAACAAGGCCGCACGATCGTCTTCATCGACGAAAGCGGACTGAGTCAGAAGCCCCATCGTTGCCGCACCTGGGCGCCCCGCGGCGAGACACCCGTGCTGGAGTTCAACTTCAACTGGCAGAAACTTTCCGTTTCCGCCGGGCTGACCTTGCGCAACTTCTACTTCCGGCTCTATCCCGGCGCCATCGGCGAGCTGGAGGTCATCGACTTCCTGAAGGCTTTGGTCCGCCACATCGACGGCCCGCTGCTGATCGTCTGGGACCGCCTGCCGGCGCACCGCAGCCGCCTGGTGCGGGAGTTCATCGAGCTCTCCGAAGGCCACATCGCCACGGAGTGCTTGCCGCCCTATGCACCGGAGCTGAACCCGGTGGAATACATTTGGGCTTACTGGAAGCAGCACGAGTTGCCGAACGTCTGTCCGAAGGACTACTGGGAGCTGGACGAGCGTGCCCGCAAATCCCTGCGTCGCATGCGCCGCAAACCGCGCTTGATTACGGCCTTCTGGAAGCAGTCTTCTCTTGGCCTTGACTAACTCGATATTATGCGAGATTCAATATGACGGTATCCCGCCTGTCCCCAAGAAGCGTTCCAGCCCAGACTCCCCAACAGGAGAACCCTTCTGTAAATTCTTCTACTTTCGAATACGGGGACGAGTCTGAGTTGAGAGGCGTGAAATCCGTTTACGTGTACACTACTGGACTACAACTTAATGTACACAAAGACATCATCAAAAACTTGAAGAAGAACAAGAAGTTGGCAGTTATTGATGATCCTGAAGAAGCAGATGCTGTACTCAGGTTCAATTGGAACAGAAAATACAACACGCCTGCCAAGGGTTACGCATTTATTGGGCGCCGGCTGGTTTGGGAGTTTGAAGATATTCGTAGAACGGTATTGGAAAAGCCGCCTTCCACCAATTTTGCCCGTGCCTTCCTCAAACTCCTAGAATAGATCCGAAACGCGATGGGCAGCGACCATCGGGCAACTCGAAGGCTGGAGCCACAGCGAAAGGAGTACCGAACGTGGCAGTAGTGCGAAACCGTTACATCGCGGCCCGTGGATCGGCTACCCTGTTCGTGCCAGGACGGCCAAAAAGAAAATCCTGGTGTACAGTCTGGTGCAAATACGCAGGACTGAAAAATATTAGGAATCAAATGGATCAAACGCTGGAACGGTATAAAGAAACGATTCTGCCTTGGCGTTTGAATGCGCTACGGATCGCCCGTGTATTCCTTTGTTTTGTTGAGCAATACCCCGAGGGTGGTGAATATGAGTGCAGAGTTAAAGGCAAGCTGAAGCTGGAAGGGAAATCTACAGCCATCACAGATCCATCAATGGTAATGGGCCTCATCCATTCGAGAGTGTTGTTAGAGTTTCTCGGCCTGAGAGTAGCTAGTGAGGGGACATTGAGTAAGGCGAACAAGCGTAAAGACGACATCAATATCGAAAGCTTCGGCTTGGCAATTGTCACTAGAAGTAAGGCGTTATCGCCCTGCACAGAAGATGAAGATAAGGGAAAAGCAGAAGCGGCGTTCGTCCAAACGATTACAGCGGCCAATAAGCTGGTTGCTCATTCAACTGAGATGGTGGATTTAAGCAGTGAAGCAGTCAACAGCTACATTATGTGCTGCACCGCAATACCTGTGTTGTTTAATCTGTACTTCTATAAGCCGCTGGGAATTGAAATGCCAAACATCGACCCATCGTCAAGGCCAGCGACTCCCGACTAGGGAGGCGCCTGAGACTAGATCGCTCGAACTGGCCAGTCTCACTACGGTAAGCCGAGGAGTGCCCCATAGCCCGCCTCAATCCTCGCGGTGTTTCCAGTACGTGTCTATGAGCACCGTGAGTACCTTGTCCAGAACGTCTGTTTGCAGTGTCGCGGACGACATCTCGTACAGATATCGCCAATCCATGAACACTTTCCGGTACTCCTCGAGAATCTCACTCAAGCGTGATGGACGTGGATAAATCAGTTCCTTCATGGTCCGTGCTTCCCGGACTCTCTGTGGCTCTACCAGTTCGTGAATCGGATCGTCTACAGTTCCCGTGCCGCGTCCACGTTGCCATGCCTCTTCAAGCAGTTTCTGTGTCTTACAATCCAGTCTGTCGAACAAGCAGAGCAAATCGTGATCTCTAGGCGGGTCACCCTTCAAGTCTCGACAGAGCCATGCCTTCAGTGCGATTTCGATTCCCAGCGCCCATAGAACGGGTGCGGCTAGAAAGCTTCCGCTGAAATATACAAGGTCGCCCTTCTTAAAAGCAGCACTGCTTTCACGATCTATCTTCGCCGCTATGGATCGCAGTCCAGCCGCTATTGAATCTCGCATAATATCGAGTTAGTCAAGGCCAAGAGAAGACTGCTTCCAGAAGGCCGTAATCAAGCGCGGTTTGCGGCGCATGCGACGCAGGGATTTGCGGGCACGCTCGTCCAGCTCCCAGTAGTCCTTCGGACAGACGTTCGGCAACTCGTGCTGCTTCCAGTAAGCCCAAATGTATTCCACCGGGTTCAGCTCCGGTGCATAGGGCGGCAAGCACTCCGTGGCGATGTGGCCTTCGGAGAGCTCGATGAACTCCCGCACCAGGCGGCTGCGGTGCGCCGGCAGGCGGTCCCAGACGATCAGCAGCGGGCCGTCGATGTGGCGGACCAAAGCCTTCAGGAAGTCGATGACCTCCAGCTCGCCGATGGCGCCGGGATAGAGCCGGAAGTAGAAGTTGCGCAAGGTCAGCCCGGCGGAAACGGAAAGTTTCTGCCAGTTGAAGTTGAACTCCAGCACGGGTGTCTCGCCGCGGGGCGCCCAGGTGCGGCAACGATGGGGCTTCTGACTCAGTCCGCTTTCGTCGATGAAGACGATCGTGCGGCCTTGTTTTTGGGCTTTTTTTTAGTGGCCGGCCAAGTCTTGCGCCGCCAGTTGCGGATGGCTTCTTCGTTGCGCTCGCGGGCCTTGCCGACAGGCCGTTGCGGGCTCCAGTGGAGCGCCCGCAGGATCTTCCAAACATGACCTTCGTGATAGCGCACGCCGAACTCGTCGGCGATCAGACGAGCGACTCGCGGACAAGTCCACAGCGGCGTCGAGAAGCCCTGCGCTTCGGGGCCCCGCAGCAGCATTGCCTCCAGACGTTCCCGTTGCGTGGCGTCTAACAGCGGCTTGCGGCCGGCGCGCCTGGCCCGGCGGAGTCCGGCGGCACCGTGCGCGCCATGCTCGCTAACCCAACGGCTCACGCTTTGCTGCGCCGCCTTCACGCGCCGTGCTGCCTCGGACTGACTCAAACCTTCGTCGACGACCAGCCGCACGGCCTCCAGCCGTCGCTTTTCCAGAGCATCAAAATCGCGCCTTACGCCTCTTGGGTTCCCCATGTCTATTAAGACGGGCAGACCCCCAAAAGGTTACTCTATATTATGCGGGAGTCAATAGGTCGATCATGCGGCCCGTGCTAAATGCTGGTTCATCCCTGTTGTTGGCGCTCATTAATGATCTCCGTTACGACGATACCGCTCCGAAGTTGCCTGTGGCAACTCCCCAACTCCGGCCGCTCCGCGCGAGGCGCTTTAGCCTCCCGGCACCGGTAGCGCCCAGATCCGCCGCCATAGATTCCCTCACCCCTTTTCCCCGCGCCGCCTCCGTTCCTGATTCCCGTTGCCGCCCATCAGCTGCACGCAGACCTCATCGACCCACTTGACGTCGTAGGGATTCCAGCCCTCGTACTCGTCGAGCACCTCCAGCAGGGCGGCTGTGCGAACGCTGCGCATAGGGCATAATACGAGTGGGAGAGCAGGAAGATCTGTAGGATGTAGCGAGTATGCACCGTGTGCTGCTGAGTCTGTTCGTAGTTGGCGGTCTTGTTACGACAGCTCAAACTGACAGACCAAGCCCCGTGGTGGAACGGTTTGGGGTTCGCCATGGGGCATCGAATGTCAGTAGGCTTTTGCCGTCACTGCCTCGCGGTGGGATTTTTCTCGTTCGTGGCGCTTGGCTGGGACCCGACGACTTGGTCCTTGCAGCACAGCCGTTCACCTCCGAACTCGCCGGGGCACGGATTCAGATTCGGTCGGTCGGGAGCGGCGTAGTCTACAACGCGGACATGGTCCACGCGTGGGCTTTTCAGCTGGCAGCCATTCTACCGTCTGAAATACCCGCTGGACCCGTCGAATTAACGGCGGTTTACGAGGGCCGTAGCAGCGAGCGGGTCGAAATTCTGGTAGTCGACTCGATGCCGGGATTGTTCGCGGTCAGCCAACAAGGGTTCGGGCCTGGAGTAATTCAAAATTTCATCTCGCCGACCGAGCAACCACTCAATACGCTCACAAACCCCGCTAGCGGCGGACAATACATCATCCTCTGGGGCACCGGCTTAGGTGAACCGGCCGCTGCCGAGGACATTCGGGTGACCGTCGGACATCTGTCTCTCAAACCGCATTACGCAGGGCCTGCTCCCGGTTTCGCTGGCGTTGATCAATTCAACGTGATGCTGCCGAATCGCGAGGACCTGCCGACAGGGTGTTACGTTCCTGTGTCGGTCTCCCGTGGACTAAGCTCGACCGGTCAAGTCACGGTAGCGATTGGCGATACCCCCGGTAGATGCGATCACCCATGGGAACTGTCGCCTGAAAAGCTCGCTGACCTCGATCGCGGTGAGCGCATCAAGACGCTACAAGTCTTCTTAAGCGACGCGGAGGACGTGATCTCTCCCACCGAAGGCGAGCGACCGCTGCCGAGGCGACGGTTGCTGGCATTCGCCAGCCTCGATCTCGCCAACGGCTCGGGGGTGGCTTTGCGTAGCCCTCAGTCGATGGCGCCTCTTGAAGAGATAGGTGAGTGGTGTGGTTCTTCTTCACTCCGGTGGGTGATGGGAGACTTCTCCGGGGGATTAGTTCAGCCGCTACCCCAACGGCCGCCGCCGCCAAATCCTCTGTTTCTGCCAGCGGACGCAGGTGAGTCGCTCGAGTTTGTCGGTCCGGGGGGCCGAAAGATGGAACTGCGGCGACTGATGCCATCGTTCGATGATCGGTACTACTTCAATCTGTTCGATCAGCCGGGGAGCGCGGACCTTCTGGTGTCAGGTACTTGGACGCTACGAGCTCCGGGGGGTGCCGATGTAGGGGCCTTCGGAGCAGCGGTCGAATTGCCGGGCCTACCGGCGGTGATGGCTCCGGCGTCAATAGATCTTAGCGAAGACATTGCTGTCGAATGGACGGGCCGAAGTTACGCATCCGGGGACAGGGTGGACTTGCTAATCGGTGTCCGGACCTCTGATCAACACGACTCTTCCCGCCGGGTGGTATCGGGAGTGCACTGCAGCGTCCCGGCGGTTGACGGTGGTTTGACTATCGCTGCCGATGTGCTCGAAACCCTTCCCGAACCGGCCGACGGGATGGCTATTTGGCAGTTTTCGTTGTACGCACGGCGAAACCTCGACATCCCGCAACTCGAGTACGCTGGCCTTGATTTCCGCATGTCGCGAATCAAGCGGTTACGAATTGATTGACGTTTCCAATCTGTCCCGGATGGCGTTTCCCTGCCGGGTGTTGCGACGAGTGAGCACCACTACCGTCCCCGCTTCCGTCCCCGGGCACCCTTGTCCACACCCATGAGCTGCACACAGACCTGATCGACCCACTTGACGTCGTAGGGATTCCAGCCCTCGTATTCGTCGAGCAGTCCCAATAAGGCGTCAGCGACGGCGGGATCGATGTCCGAGGAAACCTCGATCTTGGCGAGTTCCTTCTGCTGTTCGGGATCGACGCGCACCCCTTCGTTTTCTTCGAACGAGTAGTTCAGCCGCTGGATGATCTTCTCATCCATGCCGCAGGCGCCGGGATCGAGCGGCAATGCTTCGGAGACGCGCGCCAGTATTCTCATATCCTTGCGCGAGCCGCGCTTGCCGGCCAGGATCGCCCGCAGCACGATGCGCTGGCTCAGTGTGGTGGTCAAATTCATGGAAGTTTCTCCTAGAAGGGGTTAGATGTTTGAAACGTCTCTGGAAATCCAGGCCGACCCATCCCAGAACCAGTAGGTCGAGCCTGTCTTATAGGCGATGCCGCCGTAACCCGAGCCGGGGTTGGTAGGCCCGGTGGAGAGGGCTTTGAGATAAATCGCTTTCGCGCTTCTGACGCCGCCGGCGGAAGCCTGTAGGGCGTTCCAGTCCGTGCTGGTAGCCGAGCAGTTCTTGCCGGTGAAGCCTCCGTTGACCGCTTGGATGGCGTTGCCGGCGGTGCTGGTAGCCGAGCAAGTCTTGCCGGTGAAGCCGCCGTTGGGAGCTTGGATGGCGTTGCCGTCGGTGCTGGTAGCCGAGCAAGTCTTGCCGGTGAAGCCGCCGTTGGGAGCTCTGATGGCGTTGCCGACGTTCTGATACGCCGCGATGGCGCGGCACTGGATACCGCCCCCGGAAGTAGCCCCCGAACCGGAGCCGTACATGTCAAGCGCGTTGTCGACGGTGCTGGTGGCCCGCAGGGTTTTCGCCTTGACCCCGCCGTAGGGAGCCCAGATGGCGCCGTCGGCGGTGCTGGTGGCCTGCATAATTTCCGCCTTGACCCCGCCGTTGACCGCCTCGATGGCGTTGTACGTATTCTGGTACGCTCCGATGGTGCGGCAGTCAATGCCGCCCCCGGAAGTAGAGCCTGAACCCGAGCTGTACATGTCGAGCGCGTTCCAGGCGGTGGAGCTGATCTTGAGGGTGGTAAAGTCGCCGTTCCCCGAGCCATCGAGGACGGAGAGATCGATCTCCTTCCAGCCGGCGTTGTAGTAGCGCCAGACGTCCCCCGCCTTGTGGCTCAGGCCCGAGTAGCCCGAGCCGGGATTGGTGGGCGCACTGGACAGGCTCTTGGCGTAGAAGGCTTTCTCGCTTCTGACGCCGCCGGCTGAGGCCTGTAGGGCGTTCCAGTCCGTGCTGGTAGCCGAGCAGTTCTTGCCGGTGAAGCCCCCGTTGGGAGCTTGGATGGCGTTGCCGGCGGTATCGGTAGCCGAGCAGGTCTTGCCGGTGAAGCCGCCGTTGGGGACATGGACGGCATTGCCTTCCGTGGCCGTTGTGTAGAAGCCGTCGGCGGAATACACGTACCCCTCCGAGACGGCGATGGCGGCGGTGGCGTCCACTCCGGCCACGGTGAGCTTCTTGAGCGTCTTGTCCCACGTCAGGTTGGCGTCGCCCGCCATGGCCCCATCGTCGCTGAACTGCAGCTGCTTGTCCGATCCCGCCGCCACGACCCGAAAAGCTTCCCAAACACGCTCGTCGCTCGCGTCCACCTCGACCGACTGCTCCCAGCGATCGTCGGTCTTCGACCACCTGAGCAAGCCCCAGCTGTCGTCAAGCAGGTCGGCTTTCGAGTCATCGTAGGTGGAGCCGGTATCGCCATGGTCCTTCAGCGCCAGGAAGGCTTCAGAGACCAGGTGGCCGGTGTAGACGGTATCGTTCGCAAAGGGAGTGTTTCGACCGCCTGTTAAAAATGATCCCGACCCCGCCGTGGGGCCTACCTGCAGCGCCCCGTTCGAGTGCTGCAGCTGCACGAGCTGGGTGCCGATGCCGGCCACGGACTTATAGACCTTCAAGGCCGCCGTCACGCCCGAGCCCTCCTGGGCAATGATGGATTGCTCGGCTTGGGTGACGGCGGAATCGTTGGTCGAGATCTCGATGCCCGAGACCGAGTCGCTGTTGGGGGAGCGCTTGAACTCGCCCAGGTTCCCCCCGCTGACGCGGTTGCCGAGGACCTGATTGCGGTCGCCGGATTGGAAGTTATTGGCCGTGCCGTAGAGGGTGTCGAGTTCGCGTACCGCCCAGTGGCCGGAGGCGTTGAGGTAGATTTGATTGTTTCTGATGGTGCAACCCGAGGTGCGCTCGCTGGCTGCCGAGCCGCGGTTGCTCAAGACAATGGGGCCGAATTCGGCGTTGCCGCCGGCGATGACGGGTTGGATGATGGCGTTGCCCTGGACCAGCACGTCGCGGGAGGCGTTGAGCGAGATGCCGCCGCCGGCCTGGTTGACCAGCGTGTTGTCCGCGATCACCAGCCGGCGGGACCCCGAGGCGCTGTAGGTACGGCCCAGGTTGATGCCGCGCGTGAGGTTGGCGTTCGAGGTCCCGTAGGAGGCGATCGAGTCGTTGGCGTAGTCGGGGTCGGAGGAGTCGGGGATGACCAAGGTATTGCCCGAGACCACCCCCTCGGCCATGCCGTCGAGGTCGATCGAGCCGCCGTTGACCGAGCGGAGGGAGTTGCTCGAGATGACGCCGGTACAATGCCCCGAGCAATCGATCGCCGCGGCGTAGCGGCCGGCATCGTATTTGGGAGTGGGAGAATCGGTGTCGCTGGTGGTCTGGTAGCCGACGCGGTGGAAGGTGTTGCCCGTGACGGCGAAGTTATGCACCACGCCCATCTGGACGCCATCGAGGCCGAGGTCGGAGAAGCTCGACCCGACGACGCTGATCGAGTCGTGGTAGGCGCCGAAGGCCGGCGCCCAGCTCCACACACAGTTGCCCGCCGAGCGCGAGAACGAGCAGTCGGTGACCTGCAGACCCCGCACGGCGTAGGCGGAACCGTCGCCCGAGGCGAGGATGCCGCCCGTCCAGGCGCCGTAGTTGGCGTCATCGTCTCCGGTGATGACAAGGGTGAGATCGAGGTCCGTGTCCGCCGCCTGGCCGCTCAGGTAGTAACGGTGGTAGGCGGTTCCCGAGATCGTGACCTCGTCGTCGGTGAACTGATCGAGAATCTCATTCCCGTTGCCGTCCTCGATCGACCAGAAGTCCTGTCCCTGGGGCAGTAGCAGATACGCGGTCCACTCCTGGGCGAGGCTGGAGAGGGTAATGTCGTAAGCGGTTCTGGGGTCGCGGTCAGCCAACTCCGTCAGGGCGTTGAACTCCGTTGACCCGAACGATCCCGGCGCGGTGGCCGACCCGCCGTAGCGCAGATCGTATGTTTCGTCCTCCAGGGGGCCGAAGAAGTGCGGGCGGTTGTTGCGGAACACCGAGCTTTCGATGCGGACGTCCTCGACGTTGGCGGTAGCGGCCTCGAGCCAGACGGCGTAGCCGCGGGTGTGCTCGATGTGCACGCCGCTCAAATGAATCCGCTTGGCCCCGGACTTGATTCTCACCGAGGAGTTATCGGACAGGGTGGGGTGCGTGGGGTTGCCGTTGATGCCGGCGGCTTCGAACAGCTCGCCCACCCCGTCGCCGGTCGTGATGCCCGGGGCCGTGGTGGTGTTGCCGTCGACCGTCAGGTCCTCGAGACCGGAATCTTCGCCCTCGAAGTTGAGCAGCCCGTCCGCCGAGGGGATCGCGGCGCCGCGGATCAGGCGGGTTCTTGGGCCATGGCCGCGAAGCACTACTTTCGAGGGGATGGTGAGTTTGGTTTTCAGGCGGTAGTCGCCCACGGGCAGCACCAGCAGTCCTCCGCCCGAGACGGCATCGAGGCCTGCCTGGATGCGGGGAGCGTCGTCAGCGGCTCCTGTTTCGGCAGCCGGGTCGTGGACCGGGACCGGCTCGAAGCCGGGCTCGAGACCGACAGTGTGCTCGAGCAGGGACCAGGCCCCGGCCACGGCCTGAATATTGCGGTGGCGGGCCTGGATCTGGTAGGTCTTGCCGACCGTGACGCTGCGGAAGCGGTACTCGGCGGCGGTGCTGGTGGCCAGTATCCAGGGTGGGTCTCCCGCAGCCGGTTTCTCCCTCACCCGGACCTCGGTGTAGGAGACGGCGGCTGCGGTCCAGCTGATGATGAGGCCGACGGTGACAGCGCCGTCGGGGGCGATCTCGGCGAACTCCTCGGCCTCGAGATTCTCTACCGGCCCCACGTCGCCCTCGCCCGGCAGGCGGATGATGCGGTCCACCGGCGGTAGGACGAGCGTATCGTCGTAGGTGCCGTCGGCGTCCTCGCGCAGGGTGAGCGCCACGGCGCCATCCTCGCGGATGGCTACCCGCTCGACCTCCATGCGGGCCGCGGACAACCCGTACTCGGAGTTGGTGACCGACACGCGGTCGGTGGGAACCAGGCCGGTGCGCTGGAAGCTGGAGCCGGGCTTTACCGCCATCTCGAGCCGCAGACTCTCCTGCGAGCGTCGCAGGTTGGTGGCCAGCAGGCGGCCGGCGGCCAGCGGATGGGTGACGTAGGCCAGCCGCACATGGCCCGAGCGCTTGCCGCCGTCGCGATCGAGAGTGGCCTGGGGTACGGTAGCGGGGACCTGGGGCAAGCTCATCTTGGTCCAGTCGTGTTCCTCGGATTGGGCTATCTCGCCGCTGATGGCGTTGACCCTCTCCTGCAGCGCCGGCCAGGGCCGGATGACGGGCGGCTCGAGGATGTCCGAGTCGGTGATGGTCATCCTGGGCGTGCGCTCGGAGCCGGGCCGGAAGTGCAGCTTGCCGCGCGACTCGATGACCTCGCCGGCCCAGGCGGCGTCGAGCTGGTCCTCGACCTGGCTGACGTCGTCGCCCGAGCTGAAGACGCCGTTGACGGTGTAGCGCTTCGAGACGGCGTTCCAGTCCGCGTAGTCAGCGGGTAGGGGGTTGACGCCGCCATCGGTGGTATCGACCTCTTGTTCGGAGAGGTTGTAGGCGGCGGTGAAGTCGGTCAGGTCAATAGCGTCGGCGGGACGGCCGCGGCGCACGGTCTCCCACCAGTAGCGGATGGCGGCGGCATTCTCAGTCGAGGCCGCCGGCGAAGGTTCCTCGGTCCAGTTCGATCCCCCGCTGTTGGCCTGGGTCGGCTTGTTGGCCTCCGAAGACGTATGAGCCACCGTCGAACGCCATTCTTTGCTGTCATTGGATACGAAATTACCCACGCTGTAGGAGGTAGCGGTGGCCCAGGTGGTGACCAGTCCGGGCCAGCGGAACCGCAGGCCGTCGACGAGGAACTCCAGATTCGGCACCCGCGTCCAGAGGCGCTCGCTGAGGTCTTGGTATTCGGGCTGGATGAGCTTGACGTAGACCCAGGAGACCCCATCGAGCTTGTGATTCTCGGTCCAGTCGGGGTAGTGCGTGACATAGGGTTCGGTGACGGTCTGGTTGTTCTGATCGACGTATTGATGAAACAGGGTGGAGTGAGTAGGGTTGGAGTTGAAGTTCGTGCCGTCGCTCGAGAAGGTGGAGCCGGAAGGAATAACGTTCGTATGGCGCATGTCGGCGCCCTGGGCGCCGTCGGCCTTGAAGTATTCGTAGACCTCGATGTAGCCGCTGTATTTACTATCGGCCGGCGGGGTCAGCTTGTCGCCGCCCGCGCGGGCCGTGCGGACCAGCTCGATGGCTTGGCCGTCGATCCACATCTGCCCGTCGATCTTCTCGCAGGACCCCTCGGAGACGATCAGGCCCATGCGGGCCTCGCGGGTCTGGTTGTTCGAGCCGAAGTAACACAACACGCCGGGGGTGCGGACCTGCTTGCCCACCACCCAGCGGGCGGGCACGACCTCGCCCTTGATGGTGTGCGTGGGACCGTCCAGCGCCTCCAGGCGTTTTTCGCTGGCGAGCAGCCGGGCTACTAGCCTCGCCCCGAACGAGACCGCGGTCAGGGCAATGGAAACCGCGATCTGGGTGGCGGCCGCCGCTGAAACCGTGACGCCGAAAAAGCCCGCAACCGCCGTAACGGCTGTAACCAGGAAAGGCATTTACGTGAGGACCTCCCACAGATCCGCGATGGGATACACCCGCGCGATCCCCTCGTGCGTCTTCGTCCACAAGGCGCAGTCGGGGCCGATAACGCCTATCAGCGGGCCACGGATCGCCGCCGGCGCGTGGTCGATCTCAAAGCCCTTGGCCGGCGTCAGCGCGATCATGCCGGGAGAAGGAATCGTGCCCGGTTTGACACGCCTGAGCAGCGGTTCTTGCTTGATCATCTTGAGCCAGCAGTTCCTGACCGAGCGGTGCTTGCGGGGCGCGCGGCGGATCGCTTCCTGCTCCTCAAGGCCCCTGGCCCACCCCGGCAGGTCGAACACTGGATCTTGCCCCGACAGCTCCCCGATCATGGCCCGCACCAGGGTGATGCAGTCCCTCTCGCGCCAGATGGACGGCCCCAGACCCTCGCGCTCGAGCACATTCCTGATCCGTCTCTCTAGGGCGGCCATCCCGTTTCCACCCCCTTCCGCGCCAGCTGAGCCATGTATTCCATGCCCAGATCATCCGCCGTGCGTCGCCTCTGATCCCCGTCGGACCAGTGGCGCGGCTGGCCGCGGTCCACGTCGCCGCGCAGCGTTTCAAGTTCCACCGTCAACGACCCGTCCCCCAGCGCCGGCGTCGACAACCGTCCGCTGAAGGAAACCGGCGCCAGGCTCCAGCTCGCTCCCTGGTCGGAGCTGTAGATCCATTCCACCTTCACCTTGACCGCCCCGACGTCCTCGAGGAACTGGGTGCGCAGATCCTGGGGAATGCCCGAGAGGGTGATCGTCATCCTGCGGTCGGGCGATCCCGAGGAGATCTCCAGCTCGCCCACTGCCAGCGCTTTCCCGCCGCCCTGGTAGGTGTTGCCCGAAAGCGTCAAATCCCCTTGGCCGGTCCACAGCCGCACCACCGGCGAGGTCTCGATCGTGATCAGGTATTGCAGCCAGGCCGCCATCCTAGATCGCCTCCTCCCACTCGATCACCCAGGGTCCGCCGAAATCGGGTATCCAGGGCGAAGCCAACCCCGCCCCGCGGTCGCGACCCGCCAGCCGCGCCAGACAGGTAACGTCTTCCCACACCACCTCGGGTGAAGAACTGGTCACCGGCGTTGACGGCGGCTCGGCCTTGAAGGTAGAGCTGGCGTGATCCGTGACCAGCTGGTAGAGCCGGTCATCGATGCGCACGTAGTCGCCGGCCACCAGGCCCGTTGTCTCGCTGACGGTGATTTCGAGTTCGCCTGAGGAGATCGCGGCCGCGCTCGCCGTCATGGTTGTATCAGCCGCCAGCGTGCCGCTCGAAGGCCGCCCGATGGGGACCTCGAAGGTGTTCTCGGCGCCCCGCAGAAGAGAGAGGAAGACCTCGACCGCGCGGCGCTGGGCGTCGCTGGCCGTGTCGGTCTCGGCGATCTCGAGCCGTCCCGCCCAGTGGCCCGGGCCGCGGCTCAAGACCTGCGACCCCGGACCGTAGATCGACCGCTGCACGGTCTGGCCGGGATGGATCAGCCCCAGATCCGAGCGCACTATCAGTACGCTGGAGGGGAAAGTAATCAATGCCATGGGCGCCTCTCGGTAACCCGGCGTCCCCGCCGTCCGTCCCCTTGATTGCGATGAAGATTCCTATGGTGCTCGCGCTGCTTGCCCAGGCGGGTTGGGCCGGGGAAGCCCCGCCCCAAGCAGAAGCCGCCGAAGAGTGCGATCCGTTCGGCCCGATGGGAACGGGAATCAGGTATGACTGCGGGCAAGAGTGGAAGATTTACTATCACCTTGGGCACAAGCTTTTCGGGGATCGCGTGCACATTTCCGTGGATGGCGAGCCCCTGGGCCAAGTCGAGATGTGGTGCCGCTACCGGCCCGGACGCAAGACCTCCAACCTTCACATTGATTTCCATCACCAGCTGGGAGTGCCTTCTCCCTCCTGGGAAGGTGAGAAATCGCCTTTCCGGGTAGGCTTGTGGGAGAAGATCCTGCCGGCCTCGGGCGAGGGCGAATACACGCTGAAGCATACGGTCCTCCACTATCCCGAGGCCACCTGCAAAAGCTTGACGCGGGCCTCTACCTTGCAGGGCGCCGAGGCCATCGACATGATCCGCCGGATGTACCATTCCGAAAGCATCAGCTGGACCAGCCTGCTGATCGACCGCAGCAACACCCGGACCACCGGCGAGTCGTCGAGGAAGGCGCTCGAAGGGTTCATGAAATTCTGCGCCATCAGTTACGAGCCGCGTCCCTGAAGCGCGAGGGCCGGATGATATCGGCTTGCACTTGGCCGCGCACCAGCCGGCTCACGCGGGTTTCGATCACCGGAATAGCCTCCGCCATCGCCGCCCGCACCCCGGGTCCGTCAGTCGATTGGATGTTGAAATCGAAGTGGAAGACGTTGCCGCCTCCGCCCGCTAGCACCGGGCGCAGTTTGTAATTCGGGATGATCTCGCCCCCCACGCCCGGCACGAACAGCTCCTGTCCCACTTCGCCGACCATGTAGGGCCGTCCCGCCTCGACCGGGCCGCCACCGGCGAGTTTGATCGACGAGCTGTTGATCGGCACCAGGCTCCCCGCGCTGGCGGGGGCGGAGACCGAAGCGCTAAACAGTCCGCCAATGGCGCCGCTTAGAAGCCCCGCCACGCGGCGGATCAGCAGCTGCTGGATGGCGATCTTGGCCAGCGCGGCAGCCATGTGCCGCAATACATCCCCCAGGTTCTTGGCGCTGACGATGGCTTGTTGCAGCCCCTCGGCCAGGGTCTCGGAGATCTGCTTCGCCAGCTCCAGGCGCTGTTTTTCAAGAGCGATCAGCCGCGCCCTGGCGTTCTCCTCGGCACGCGTGGCGATGTCTCCCCCGAACCTTTTCCGAAACTCCTCCTCGTCCTTTCGCAGTTCCTGTAGATTGTCGATCTTATCTTGCAGGTCTTGTAGCTGTCCCTCGTCGAGCAGCTTGAGATTCCTGGCCTCATTCTGAAAGCGCTGGAGTGCACGCTCGCGCTCCTCGAGTTCGTTCTTGAGCTGCTGGGCGGCGCGATCCTCGCCCTGGAGGCCGCGCAGATTCCTGGCGAACTCGAAGCGGTCGTTCTCGGCGGCCAGCTCCCTGGTCCTGGTGCGGAACTCCTGCTCGGCGGACTTGAGGGAGTTCTTGCGCAGCTCCCCCAGCAGCCTTTCGGCGTCGATCACCTTCTGGAGCGCGGCCGCGTAACGCTGCTGCCAGCCGGTTAGATTGTCGAGAGCTGCGATCTGGCGCCCGATGCTGGCAACAGCCTCGGCGTCGCCCTGAAGCTGTGCCTCAAGCAGCCCGCGCTGGAGTTCCTGGCGGCGCTGCTCGGTTTTTTCAAGCGCCTGGACCGCTCCCTGCTGAAGCTCGACACCCTCGACGGCGCGCCGGATACCCTCCTGGGCCCGCTCGGCCCGGCGCCCCAGCTCCTGCTCGGAGCCAATGAGGAAGCTCAGATGCGCTCGTGCTCCCTCGAGCGCCGTCTCGCGGGCAGCTTCCTGTCGTGCCAGCGCCTCGTTCTGCTGCTTGATTCCCTCGGCGTGCTTCTGGCGGGCGATGGCCAGCTCGCGCTCCCGCTCGATGAACTCGTCCTGTTTGTTGGCCGCCGCCTCGAGCGCTGCCCTTTCCGCCCTCAGCTGCTCGACCTTCTTGTCGGCGGCCGCGAAGGCTCCCGGTACGGCCGCAGCGGCATTGCGCTCCCTGACTGCCCGCGTCAGCTCGCGCTCGATGCGGGCCCGCTCGTCGAACAGCTTGTTAGTGACCCTGAATTCGGCGGCCAAGGCGGCCTGCGCTTCTCCCTCGAGGCGCGAGAGCGCGACGGCCTGCCGCTGTGCCCGCTCCCTCTTTGCCAGATCGGCTTCAATTCCGGCCCCGAAGTCACGCACGATGGGAGCCGGGAGGGGGGCCGCTGCCCGCGCACCTTCCTCCGCCGGCACCTCAAGCGCCTCCCTGAGCTTCCGCCGGATGGACTCAAGCCTCTTTTCGAGAGGTGTAATGTTTTCTTTAGCCTGCTCAAGCTGTCTGGCAACTCCCCGCGCGGCATGACCACCAAGTCCTTCAAGGAGGACTCCCAGCCCCTCGATGTTGACTTTCTGTAATTGGATCTGAAGCTGGATCCGCTTGGCCGCGGCCTCGAAAGCCAGTGCCTGATCCGCCGCGGAATTCCTGGCTGCCTGAGCGACCCGGCCAGCGGCCTCCTCTACGCCGCGGGCGAATTCCCGGGTCTTGTCGGTAGCTTCTTCCGCCCGCAGCCTGTAGAACAAAAACGCGGCGCCGGCGGCCAGCAGCCAGCCGCCGGGCCCGGCCAGGGCCGACAAGCCCAACCGTGCCGCCTTGGCGGCCAGCGTCAGTCCCGCCAACGATCCTGCGGCCAGGCTTACATTCCTGACGAAACGCGCGAACAGAAACAACGAGAAGACGACGGCGGTTTCCTGCAACGCCTTGATGTTCTCGGTCAGATGGGCGATGGCCCCCACCATGGACTCGACCGCCTTGGGGCCGTTTGCGATCAACTGCTCGTTGAGCCGCTGGAACTCGTCCGCGGCCGCCGCAACCCCCCTGGCGGCCGCCACCTGGAGCGCGTTCCCCAGGTCGGTGAAACCCTGGTCGAGGTCCTTGAGGGCCCGAGCCTCTTCCTCTAACACCAGGCCCAAGCGCTGGAAGGCCTCTTGCTGGGCCAGCAGCGCCTCCCGGCCCCGCTGCAGCACGTTGACGAAGGCTACGCCCTCGGAGTCGAACAGCTGAAAGGAACGCAGTACCCGCTGGGCCTGGCCCTCGGTGTTCTTGAGACCCTCGGCGACGTCGAGCAGCACGTCGTGGGAATCTCGCAGCCGGCCTTGGGAGTCCCGGATGTTGACGCCCAGCGCCCGGAATGTTCCTTGGAGCTGGGCGTTGCCCGAGGCGGCATCGGCCAGCCGCCGAGTGAAACGCTGCAGGCCGATGTTGATCTGCTGGATGGCGAGGCCTTCGCCCTCGAAGGCCCGCTGCAAGAGCTGTACCCGCTCGACCGAGAAGCCCAGCCGCTCGCTGACCTCGACCAGCTGCGAGCCGAACTGCGCCTGCCGCCGGATGAGAAGCCCCAGGGCGCCCGAGCCGGCCAGCAGCCCGACCGCGCCCCGCACCGAGATCATCCGGCTCTGAAACGACCGGAAGCGCTCGCTGGTATTTCGTACGGTGAGTTGCAGGTTCCTGAGCGCCCGTTGCTGGGCCCGCAGTACCGCCGCCGACCGTTTGGCGCCTGCCTCGAGCCTGCTGGTGTCGGCGCCGAAGGCGTAGTACAGCGCCCCGGCCCGTACGCCTCTAGGCATTGCCGCCCCGCTTTCTCATGTAGGCGTCGCCGGCCATCTGCATCAGAATCATGCCCTGTGTCCGCGCTTTCGCCGCGGCCCGCCTCTCGCGCTCGGCGGGAGTCTCAAGCCACGGCGCAAAGTCCTCGGCCCGCAACGGCTGGTTGAGCCCGAAGTGAGCGTTCGCCGTCAGAGCGCACAACACGGCCAGCAGCCGTTGCGCGAAGGGATCGCCCGGCGGCCAGCGCTCGAAGTGCCGCTCCCAGAGAAAGTACTCCGCCGCCGGCATGCGCAGGACTTCCGCCAGGCCGCGCCCCGTCTGGCGGGCTATGAAAAAGGGGTCGGGTCGGCGGCCTCCTGATCTTGGCTGGTGTCAACGAACAGGTGATCCAGTCCGCACAGGTTGGTCGCCGTCCGCGCCAGCTTGCCCTGCTCGCCGCCCGAACGCATGATCAGCTTGACCGTGTCTTCCTCGCTGAGCGGCATCCGCAGGCAGGCCCGCAAGGCCTTCTGAGAGGTCTCTAGCAGCAGACTGCCCTCCTCGCCGCCCTTCCGGAATCTTTCGATCAGCTCTTTCCTGATCCGGCGCGCGACAGCGGCCTCGACCGGTTTCAGTTCGAGCCTTAGTCCCGCCGCCTCGAGCACTACCGGCTCGTTGATGATTTGGCGGATCTCCTTGATGCTGGAAAACTTCTTCTGTTGTGCCATTAGACAATGCTCCATTCGGGAAGCTGGGCCGTCGGCGCCAGCGTAAGCGTGGTGGTCATGTCACCTTCCGACTCCAGGCTGACATTACCGACGATACGCACCGTCGCCGAGAAGGGACCACGCCGCATCGACGGCAACTTGATCGAGTAGTCCCTCGCCGCCGTGACCACTGGGTCGGGCGCCGGGGCCACCTTGACCACGGGCGGGTCCGCGTCGGAGATCGAATCGATGGTGTATTTCTCGCCGCCGACCTCGATCACCATGCCCACGCCAAACTGGCCGCTGGTGAAATCGGGTTTTTCGCTGCCCGCGAACGTCACCACGCCGGTGGCGGCAATCGCCACGGTCTCCCCGGTCTTATCGAGGGAGAAAGGCTTCTTCTCCTTGGTGGTGGCGCGGAACCGCAAAATCGTTCCTGCTTGTGAAGCCACCCTGAGCGCCCGCCAAGCGGAGTGCGCCGGCTGATAGACGGCATTCATTTCGATGGAGGGCACCCGGGGATGCCCCGACCGCTTGGCTACCCCGCTGAATGCCACAATGTCCCGCTCGGGCGCTTCGCCTCCCGACTCGGTGTAACTGCTGATTCCCGGGATCTCGATCCAGCTTCCAGCGGATTCATGCTCGACCTTGACAAATTCGCTTCCGTGTACTGTCAGTCCTCCTGCCATGATTTCCTCCCTTGTGATTGATTTCTGTTTCCTAATCGGCGGCCAGCGCCCTCCGGGTCCGCCGCGTGGGTCTCTTGGCTCCCGTCAGTTCCTTGACGACCTTTTCGAATCTCTTCCCGGCCGCTTTCGCCGCCGCCTTGACCTGCTTCGCCGCCGTCGTGCGCGCCGCCGGCTCCAGGAACGGCCGGGCCTTGGTCTTGACCGTTCCGTACTCGACCAGCTTGGCGTGATAGCCCTTGGTGCCCGCCTTCTTACTGCCCGAGGCGATCACCAGCGCGCCAGGCTTATGTTTCTTCGGTGAACTCCTGACGCGGATCGAGTCCCGCAGATTGCCGGTGCGCACCGGCACAAGCTGTTTGGCCTCGGCGGCCACTACCCGAGCGGCGGCCCTCATGGCGTCCTGGTGCGCCGTTTCGTCCAGCTTGCCGGGCAGCTCTTCCAAGAACTTGATCGCTTCCCGCACGTCACGGTCGAAAGCGGTGGTGTCGATCGAGAGTTTCATCAGAGAGTGATCTCCACGGTCCAGATACGGCGGTGAACCTCGACCTCCTCGTCGTAGTCGTCGACAGGTCCCGACAAGTCCCGCAGCCTTCCGCCCTCGCGCAATGCCTGGATAGCCTTCTCCCCCAGCTCCGCCGTCCGATCGCAGCCTTGGCCAGGCTCGGCTCGGAAGTCGAGCCGGAAGGCTCGCGCGACGGCCACCGGGCCTGAAGAGAAGCTCGACACTTCCTCCCCTCCGACCGCCTGATAGACGACGGCGGGGAACTCCAGCTTGCCGCTTTCGTCCTCGGGCAGCTGCACGGTGGCATAGACGCGGGGCGGGGCGCCTCCCTGTCCCTCGAGATCCGCCAGGCCCCCGAGGATCGCCTCCAGATGCCGCTCCGGGGTCAGCCGGAGGCCGGTTTCTGTGTCAATGTCCATTTACTTCGCCCGGCCTCCGAACTTCTCAGCGGT
The DNA here is from genome assembly GCA_965248365.1 of Bryobacterales bacterium. Taxonomy (GTDB): domain Bacteria; phylum Acidobacteriota; class Terriglobia; order Bryobacterales; family UBA6623. The sequence continues at coordinate 793,060 of CBDFJA010000002.1, forward strand.
GCGATATAGTCCCAATCCCAGCATCGCCATTACCACCGTCACCAACTCCCCGGTTCCAAGTAGCTCGGGCGGGGCGATCCCGGGCGAGAAGATCGCGCAGGCCCACGCCATCAGGTCGTGCAGGATGTAGTGCCAGCCCAAGGCGAACCCGCATATCCACCCGATCCAGGGCCGCCAGCCGGCCACGAAGATCGAGCGGTGCATGGCCTCGATCTTGTTGAGTTCGATCTGCGCCAGCGAGGGCCGCATCATCAACTTGGCCTTGATGATCTCGGCGGCCCGCTTCTCATCGTCGGTCTCGACGAATTTATCGACGATCCCCGCCACGCCCTCGGCCGCCGAGACGATACCTCCGCCGAACAACTTGCCCAACAGGCCCATCTCAGCCTCCCAGCCAGAACCCGAGCCAGAACAACCCCAACCCGCCCAGCAAAATAGCCAGGGCCGACCAGGGCTTGTTGGCCAGCACGAACAGCAACGAATCCGTCTTGTTCTCAGCCTTGTCGTAGTAATCGGTCATTTCCGTTTTCTCCTTTCCTCAAACTGCTTCCTCAATGAACTCCGCCAGCCGCGCCGCCCAGCCCGCCGCGAACGCCGCCTGCGAGGGATCGCGGGCGATGATCTGCCCGTAAAAGCGGCAGCGCTGGGCCAGTACGCGCTTATAAAGGGTTTCCTCTTCCGCGGCGTTCGCCGCCGCCAGAGTCAGCGGGCCGAACACGCCGTCCACTCTTGTTCCAACTGCGGCTTGCAGCCAGCGCGCGGCGCGCGAGGGTCCGTGGTTGACCGCGCAATCGGCCACCAGTGACCGCAACCGCTGACCGGTAATCCTGTCGAATCCAGGCCCGGTAATGTAGAGCCGCTGGTAGATCAGCCGCGCCTCGCCTTCCTCCAGGGCCCGCAGCTCCTCCACGGTCACCGGGCGCCCCCGGTATTCCTTCAAAGTCCGTTGGGTGATGCCGTAGTTGGTGGGGCCGCCCTGATCGGCGGGATGATCCACGAAGCCGCCCTCGCGCCTCAGGATGTGGTCGATGATGGCGGTATCCGTCATCAGTCCCTTTTCGCTCCGATCCGCTCCTCGATCCGTCCCAGCAGGACCTTGATCTCGTTGAGGCATTTCCTGACTTCCCCCAGCCCGTCCGAGTACTTGCCCATGCGCTCGTCGCCCACGTCGAGCCGATGGTCTATGTTGTTGAGCCGGGCATCGACCCGCGCCCGCCAGGCCACCGATTCCTTCAGCCCGGCGGTCGTGCGCTGCCACAGCAGCACGGTTCCGCCTACGAGCGGCACTAGCACCGCCAGGGCGGTCAACAGGTGATCGGCGTCTATCTCGGGCATTGCGCGTGTTCCTTTCCGCTAATTTGCCGCCTTGGCGGCGATCTCCAGGGCGCGCTTGCGCCCCAGCCCGCTCATCTCGCGGATCGAGCGGATATCGTAGTTGCGGCCCCGGTAGAGAATCCGGTCGGCTGTCCGCAGGTCCTCGCGGTAGCGGATAACGAACAGCGCGTCGGCCAGCGATATCTCGGCCGAGCCGCCCCCCAGCAACTCCCTGCCGCCGCGCTCGATGACCTGGGCCGCTACCCCAGCGGCGTAATCGCTCCAACTCCTCGAGCGGTCCTGGTGGGTCGTCACCCGCTGAATCGTGATCTCGCGGTCGAGCCGCCCGGCCCGCATCACACCCTCACCATCCGATAGGGGTTGAGCAGCGCTTCAGCGCCCCGTGGCAGCTTGACGGCAGTCTCGCCGATCACGATGTCCTCGCGGTGCTCGTAAAAACTGCCAACGAGCAGCAGCATTGCGAAGCGGATGTCCTCGGGCACCTTGGACCCGGCGGGGCCGTATCCGGCGGTGAAGCGCACCCTCACCGCAGCCGTCACGGCCCGGGCCGGGGGCCACGCCCCTCCCTGCACTGGCGTGATCCTCCCCGGCTCGCTATCCGCATCCACCCGGTACTTCCCGGCCGCCAAGACTTGCGTCCCGCCCGCGCTGTCGATGTAGGTGATGCTCTCGACCGATTTGAGCGGCGGGCGCGGAACCTCGATTTCCCCAACAGGAAACCGGTCCAGGCCCAGCTCCCAGGCCTGCGTGATCAGCGCCCGGGCGGTGTAGGTTTCCGCCCAGTGCCGGGCGGCCTTGATCAGGCGCCCGATCAGCGCATCGCCAGCCGCGTTCTGGACCCTAAGGTGAGCCTTGGCCTCCTCCAGTGTCAGCGGCTCTTTGGCGGGTCCCGTGACCCGGGTCAGCGCGTAGCGCGGTTGCATGCCGCGGCAGCCCCTATTTCTTCGCCCGCCTTGATCTTCCCGGCCGCGCCGCCGCCTTCTCGGGCTGCTTGATGGCCGCCGTCTCGATAGCGGCCTTCACCGGCTGGGCGTAGCCTCCCTTGATCAACGGCACGGCCGTTTCGTTGTCCAGCTCGACCTCCTGGCCGGCCAAGGCCGACACTTCCGGCCCGGCCATGGTGGTGATCATCCTGACTCGCATGGTGTTCTCCTTCCTCCTTGTGATTCAGGCAGGGCGAGCGCGTAGCCTCGCCCCGCTAGAGATAAGGCGCCCGGCTTATGCCGTGCCCTCGGCCGGGCCGGCGTGCGCCTCGGACGCCACGACCGTCGAGTCATGAGCCGCCGGCATCTTGCGCGGCCCGTACTGGATGGCGACAACGCCATCGATCACGGCGTTGGCCGTCGCCCGGGAGGCCACGCAACGGACGTAGCGCTCCCGGGGGTTCTTGATATCCAGGACCAGAGCCTTGTTGCTGTCCTCGTCGTCGAGCGGCCCGGCCTCGGTGCCCTCCAGGTCGGAGAACCCCGAGGACTTGGCCCCGCTCTGCTGGGCCTTGATCGAGGTGACCTGAGTGGCGGTCAGCGCGCCGAACAGGGCCACGAACATGACCCCCTCCCAGTTCTGCATATCAACAGTGGTGCCGTTCTGGGCGGTCGCGCCGGCCGCCTTGGCGTTCATGACGCGGGCAATCTTGGTGTTTTTGGCAAGTGCAAGCATGTTGTTTTCTCCTTTCTGTTGTTTTCTCCTTTCTTCGGTTAGCTCAGCTTCACCCGCACGAACGCTTCCTCGAGCACCGGCATGGCGTCGGTGGCTGCGCGCAGGATCAGGCCAACCTGGTTGGTCTCGGCATAGAGTTCAACCAGCCGCTGCACCTGCATCTGGATGTCGTCGGCGATCCAGTAGTAGGAAAAGTCCCCTAGGATTCCGACGTAAAGCCCCGTGGTGAAGGTGTTGGGCACGAACTCGGACTCGAAGTAAGGCAGCCCCAGCAGCCGGTCCGGTTCGCCGACCTGCACTGACTGTTGCCAGATGTAGCGGTTGTCGCTGTCCTTGATCTTCGAGAGCTGCTTGATGGCGTCGCGGTGGAACAGCCAGCGGGCGTTACGCCGGTGGCCGGCCTTGAGCTTGAACTTGGCGTTCTGCAGCCCATCGAAGGTGACGGCCGAGGTGGTGTTGTCCGTGCTGATGTCGCGCGAGGTCGAGATGCCGTCGGCCGAGGCTACGAAGACGCCCAGCGGCCGTCCCGCCCCGGAGCCGATCAGGAATGCCTTCTCCTGCGTGATGGCGAACTTGTAGGCCAGCCGCTCCCGCACGATCGATTCGACCGGCAGGGTCGAGCGGCGCAGCAGCTCGTTCGAGATCTTGATGCGCTTGGCCAGCGGGTGAGGATGAAGCGCCCGCTTGCCGAAAGCCATCGAGTCGTCCTCGTTGCCGGTGGCCAGCTCGGTGGTCCAGTCGGCGTCGCCGGGATCGGCGTCGAGCGAGGGGATGCCCAAGCTCTCTGCTCCGGCGACCTGCTGAGTCGTCGACCAGGTACGGATAAACGCCAGGTCGTCGATGTTTTTGATCAGCTCGGCGATGAAGCGCTCGGGAGCGACCAGGTAGCCGCCCTCGGTGTCGATTCCGGCCGAGAGGGAGCGGAATTCGCGGTAGCCGTCCGGGTCGCCTTGGGCGGCTCCGGTCGCGCCGTTCCTCAGCCAACTCCTGAAGCCGTCATAGGACAGCGCCGCCTGGTCGCGGGTCTCGCGGCCCGCGCCGCCGTCGCGCTGCTGGGGCCGGCCTCCATCGGCGGCCGCGACCGAGCGCTCCAGCTCGATCTGGCGCCGCTCGCGCTCGATCCCGCCGGCGAGCTTGCCCGCCTCCGCGATCAGCCCGTCGTATTGCCCGGACTCCTCCTCGCTCAGGTCGCGCTTTTCCTTTTCGGCCTTGTCCAGGATCGCCCGCGCGTCGGCGATCAGCTTGGCCCGTTGTTCCTGCAGCTCTTTCAATTTCATGGGTCTCCTCCTTGGTTGATGTCTTAGCCCGTCAGCTCCAGCCTTCGCCTGCCCAGATTCCGCCGCCAGGAAACGGGCGGCTTGAGGGCTTCGCGGAACGCCGTGAGCGCTCTCACTGCTACGTCAGTCTGGGGATAAGCCGGGAAGGTCACCGGCGATACGTCGAACAGCCGCACCGCCTTGAGCGTTCTCACCGTCTCGCCGTCCTCGATGTTCCATTCGTCGGTGATCGTGCGGAAGCCGAACGACATGCCGGACATGTCGCCACGGCCGATCGAAGCGGCGAGATCCCGGGCATAGCTGGTGTCGGGCGGGGTGATGCGCACCGAAAGACCTTCCCCGTCCTCGGCCAGCTTGAGCGTGCCCGCGCGGTTGCGCCCCAAAACATAATCGGGCGAGTGGTTGATCAGCGCCCGGATGTCGTCCTCCGCTATGGTCGCGGCAAACGCGCCCTGCGCAACCCGCTCCCGGAAGCCGCCCAGGTCTTCGCTGAGCGCATCGAAAACCGCCGCGCGGCCCACGATCACAGGCAGGCCGCCGCCCTCCGGCGGCTCGGCCCTCAGCTCGGCCGTGTTCCAGGATCGGCGCTCCAGCTCATCCCTCATCGCCGTCCTCCGGTTGTTGAGTCTCTTCTTCCACTCCGCCGCCTTTGATTGCCTCCAGCAGCGACATCATCGGCTGCATGTTGACCGGCGAGACATAGACGTCGCCCTCGGGTCCGATCGGGTTCTGTCCCTCTCTCTCCCTGACGTCGTTGGGCGAGTACCAGCCCCACTGAATGCCCTTGGCGTTGGCCTCGGTGCGGGTCTTGATGTCGCCGCGCAGCAATTCCGCGAAGTCGAACCGCGCCAGCAAGGTTCTACGGCCCGACGAGGTCAGCAGGTCCCTGGCGATGGCGTCCTCGACACTGTGCGCCAGCGGCATCAACGTGTCCGTGACCCACTCCCGGTTCTGGTGCTCGATGTTGTTGAGCGTCATCTGCGTCTTGATGCCGATCTTGTGCGGGGGCGTCCGAAACAGCCGCGAAATCTCCAGGTCCGTCATGCCCCGCAGTTCGAGCCACTGCGCGTCGGCATTCGTCATCCCGAGCGTCGCCACATCCATGCCCTCTTCGAGCACCGCGACGCCGTGACGCTCGGGGCCGCCATAGTTCTTCCGCCACGATGCCTTGAGGTTCTGTTGCCCGGAGTCGTCCAGCACCCCAGGGTGCTTGAGCACCACGCTGGGCCTGGCGTCGTTGGCGAAAAACCGCGCCCCGTAGTCCCGCGCCGCCAGCGCCATGCCGAAGGTCTCGCGGTGCAGCTCGATCGGCGAGGCTCCCAGCAACCCGTCTCTGATCAGCGGCCCGCGCACGTGAAACACCTCGCCGGACAGCAGGATCTCCCGCCCGCCTGCCAGGGGGTGGTGTTCATACGCCGGGAGGCCGCCTGACCAAAACGGCCGCACCTGATCCGGTACGAACGGTTCCAGACCCACCGTCTGACCGGCGCCGTTCCTCACGATCCGCGAGTAGTGGTTGCCGCGCAGCTGGACGTGCCAAATCAACATGCGCCAAAACTCGAACGGGGTTTGCCAGCCATTGGGCTTGCGCAACAGCACCTCGTGGAGGGGATGGCCGGCGGCCTCTTCGCTGCGCCGCCGGCCCGCCTCGTCCCGCGCCACCCGTTTCAGCACGCAGGGCAGCGAGGCGATGGTGTCCGCCGTATTGCGAACACAGGCGTAGACAGCCGAGGCTCCCAGCGCGGTCTTGACCGTCACTGGCTGTCCTGACGCGCTGATGCCGGCCGCCCCCAGCCACTCGGCCGGCACCGGGTCCCGGGGCGGCCCCTGGGCATCCTTACCGGTTCTTGTCTCGATCAGATGGCTCAACATGATCCAGGCTCAAACTCAATCGCCAGGCGTCGAACAACATGAAGGCGCCGGCGAAGATCGGCGCCGCCGGCGGCCACCAAAGATACAGCCCCAAGGCGGCAAGCGCTGCTCCCGCCAGCCCGTAAACAGACACCACCCATCTCGCCCGCATCTCAGATCACCAGCAGCCCGCGCCGGTTGTAGACGCTTTCTTCAGGCTCAGGGGCCGCGTGTTCGGCCACGCTGCGCGCCATCAGCAGCGCCACGATGCCGTCAATGCGGTCCGTCTCATGGCGCTTGACCGGCTTGCGGTTGCCCGCCGGATCGGTCAGGACTTTGGTGTTCTTGTTGCACCAGGCCAGTAGCGGGTGACCGCCATGGGCGACCTTCTCGTTCAGCAGGTCGGACTCAAGCGTGCGCACTGCCGGCGACATGCTCTTGTAGCCTTGGCCGAACATCTCAAACAGCGCCCCGTCGCCCTCCAGCTGCCACTCGGAAAACCCCGCCTCCCCGAGTGCCCGCTTGAACTGATTGAAGTTCCAGCGGTCATACGCAATCTTGCGCACGTCCATCTCGTTACAGGCCTTGATCAGATGCTCGGCGAGGTAGCCATATTCGATGGTCTTGCCCGGCGTGGTCTCCAGGTACCCCTGCCGGCGCCACAGGTCGTAGGGCGCCCCGTCCGTCCGCGCTTTTTCCCACAACGCATCCTCGGGCAACCAAAACGTCGGGCGTACCTGCCACACCCCGTCCTTCGGCGCCACCCAGACCAGGGCCGTCAGGTCGTTGCTGGCCTCCCCTAAATCCAACCCTCCCCAAACCCCAAGTCCCGAGAAATCCGCCACCGGCCCGCTGCTCTCCATCCAAACGCCGTGTGGAATGAACGGCGAGGCGCGTTCGACCCGCTGGTTGAGCATCAGGTTCAGGTACGCCGCCTGACGGCTTGGCATCCGTTTGGCCGCGGCTGCCTGGCCCTTGACCTCATCGGCGGAAAGAAAACAGCCGTAGGCTGGATTCGCCTGCCGGATCGCCTTGACCGTAAACGGGTTGATTTCCGGGTCCGCCGCGTACAGGACCACGACGACACGGGGATCGTTCCCCTCCACTGCGTCATCGATCAGCACCGACAATAGATCCGCATCCGTCGGCGCCTGCGTCGAAATCACGATCGACAGCGGGTTTCGATGCGCGCCCATGGCCGTCTCCAGTGCCTCGTAGAGTTCCGAGCGCGGCCCCTTCACTTGCCCCAGCTCGTCGTGAACGACGAACACCGGCGATAGCCCATAGGCCGTCTTCGCCTCCGCGCTCAGAGCCTGGTAGAGCGTCCCCAGCTCTTGGCAAAACAGCTGCTTGGTGGAGTCCCGGACGATCACCACGTCATGGAGATCCGGCGACATCCGCACCATCTTGGCCGCCAGGTCGAACAGCAACGCGGCCTGATTGCGCGATTGCGCCGCGCTGTTCAAGCGTGAATTCGGGCGCGCTTCGGGGCCGGCCAGATGCAGCAGCAGCAGGCAAGCCGCCAGCGTCGTCTTGGCGTTCTTGCGCCCAAGCGACACGATCGCCTGCCTGGTCCCGTGGGGATTGTCGTAGATCTTCCGCAGCAGATTCTTTTGGAACGGGCGCAGCTTCAGCCTCCGGCCCACGTGCATGCCTTCCGGCACGCGGCAATACCGCTCGATCCACTTGACGTTCCGTGCGCTGCGTTTCAGCTCTCCCATGGCTTCCGCACCGCCTCGCGCGTCCTGTTCCCGCGATGGTTCCTCGCCGCCTGCTGCGTGATCCGCATCTTCGTCGCCAAACTGGCCATCGCGCGGCTTTCCCGCTCCCGCATTTTCAGCAGCCGGTCGTAGTCGTTGATCTTCAAGTCCGGGTCCTTCGTGGCTTCTTCAATCAGCCCCCTCAACCGGCGCGCCTCGACGACGTGAGCGCAATACTGCTCCAGCACCGCCGGCATCCCGCCCTCAAACCAGTCAGCCGGCAGGCTGTCGACCACGCTCTCCCAAACCGCCCCTTCCACATCCCCGAGATGGTTAGGCGGGGCCGGCCGCTCGGCCCGCTCAATCGCCGAGGGGCCGGGATGCAATGGAACGACCGCCAGCTGAGCAGCTGATTTCCGTCCGCGCTTGGCCATGCCGGTTTCCTCACCGGAACCGAAAAATCAAAATTCTTACGCTTTAGCGAAAGAAGCGGACGCCATCCGGTCTACGGCGGGCGGCCATAGGTTTGCCACCCCCCTATCCCTGTCGCGGTGATCTTGGGTGAGCTACGCTGCCCGGATGCGGCTGCGGGCGATCTCGAAGTATTGCGGGTCGATCTCAATACCGATGAACTTGCGCCCCAGCTCCCGGCAGGCAACCGCCGTCGTCCCCGATCCCATGAAAGGGTCCAGGATCGTCTCGCCTTCAGTGACGCCGATGATCTGACGCATGATCGAGACCGGCTTCTCCGCCGGATGGCCCGAGGGCTTGCGATACGAAGCCCGAGCCTGAAAGATGTCCGGCACACTACGGTCCGCCAGGCCAGGCCCGTCGATCAACAGGGCGATCATTTCGTATCGCCGCCGCAGGCCCCGATTGCCGCCCGTGCCGATGATCTCCTTGTCCCAGACCGCCAGGCTATTGATCTCCCAGTCGGCGTCGAGCGCCGCCTTGGTCAAGGTCGGTACGGTGCGCCAGTTCAAGAACTGCCACACCACGCCATGACCTTCGAGACAGCGCCGGAACAAGCGGAACATCTCGGCAAACCAGAAGGCGGCGTTGTGGATGTCGGCCCAATGGTCCTGCTTGTGGTCGCTGCTCCTGACGGTCAACTGGTAGGGCGGATCGGTTACCACCGCGTCCACCTTCCCGAGAGCCGGCAGGATCTCTAGACAATCGCCTAGATAGAGTTCGGCGTCGCCGATCCGCTCCTTATGCATCCTGGTTGGCAGTGCCTCGGTTCGCCGGGTGGCGCGGATCAACCGGCCAGCCGTCCGGGCCTGCCGCCGAGCTGTAGCCGCGCCGCTCCTCGCGCTGCTTGTGGCGGCTGTGACAGCTCTTGCACAGCGGCTGCCGGTTCGTGGGGTCCCGTAACAGCTTCTTATCGCCCCGGTGCGGCACGATGTGATCGACGTCGCTGGCTGGGGCGATGCGGCCCGCGGCCTTGCACCTCACGCACAGCTGATGGCGCGCGAGATAGGCTCTCCGTGCCTTCCGCCATTGGCGGTCATAGCCCCGCTTCGCTGCTGAGGGGCGTCGGTTATCGTTCATAGATTCATGCCCTTGTGCTGGATCAGCCGCGCCGTGCCGTCCAGCAGCCGTTCCCGGTAGGTCGTCGGCGTGTGCAGCCGGAAGCCCGGCAGGGCCTTGCGCGAGGCGGCCTTGACCTCCAGACGTCGTACCCGCTGCCTTCGTGGGCGCTCTACGCAGCCCAGCGCAACCAAACGCTCGGCTTCGTCGAGAGTAAGCATCCGCATGCGCACGCCGCCGACACAGAGCGAAACGGGCTCCACAAATCGGTAGTTCATGATGTAGGCAAAGAAAAAGGCGCACGAACGGCGCCTAAAAGATTCCAGCCCCGATTGTTTTGAGACGGTCGGACCGTCTAGCCTTGCCGGATCAGGCTGCCACCTACATCGGGTGGCTTGGAATCAGACTACCTCAAGGGGTTGGGGGTGTCAAGCGCAATCATTTCCGGGGCCACGGCCCTAGCTCTAAGCATCGAATGGCAGGAGTAGCTTCTCAGATTGTGGCTTCAGGAATTTGATTGAATCAACATGTAAGTGATGTTCCCTGTTCAGCATTTTCCCATCGAGCGCATACAGAATATCGCAACTCTGAGCGAGTGCAGTGGCGATATGAAAACAATCCCATTTTCTCCGACGGTTTTCGCTAATCTTTTCCTTCTCACTCTGCAGTTGTAAGTCCAGTAGTTGTGCCTCTAGCTTGGCTGCTGACAAAGCGATCTCTTTAGTGATGCTTGCTACCCTCGCCAATTTGCCGACTTTGGCGTGATTGTCGTCGGAAGACCCGCGACGCCTGAATGCAGCAACAGACACTTCTTGAATTGTGATGATTGACGTGTAAATCCTCACACGCTCGTTCTTGAGTTCTCTAAGTAGTTGGCGAATGTCCTCTGCCATTTGTTCACCATTGAAGATGGCCAGAAATACCGAGGTATCAAAGTAGACTGTCCGCACTACTGTTCCTTCGCCCTTTAGCCGCGGATCTCTTGAAGAAGTGTTTCAAGATCTGCGCTTCCGTACAGCTCCCTATCGCATCCGAACAGCTCATCGAATTCCACTTCGTAGTCTCTATCTGGATCAATGTCGAGATGCTCAGCGACAAGTTTTGGCCTTGCCACGCGGTAATAGCTGACCGTACCAGTCAAAGCCACTTGCTGTCCAAAAGCTCCAGAGATGGAAGATTTGTCAAAGGACTCCGGGAACTGAATCCGCCAAGCTTCTCCGGTGTCATGACGCAATTCTCCAAATATCCCTTTCCCGCCTTCGTCCTCAAAGTCACGGTCTTGTAGTTCAATCAGCTTTCCGAATACCGTAATGGATTCTTCTATAAATTCTTCTTCCGTTATAGTGTTGGCATACGCAACCGCAGACTCATCGAATACTGCCTTCTTTACATACGAATTGTTGGGCGTCTTGAGACTGAACTGGGTGACAATCTTATCGGTCTTATGAATTTTGGCGATGTTGTTCAGTCGGCGGACAACCTGTGTCGCGGTGCCGTTTCTCGGCCCAGGGATCAGCTTTCCCTTGGATAATCCCTCGACGGTGTCCAACACCAGGTGAGCGGCCCGAATACCATTCGCCTTATCGATCGTAATTGCCATGTTAGTTGTCATACTACCCTTGCGAAATACCATCCCACTTTTACCTGCAATTAGCTCAAGCCCAAAGTCACCATCAGGGTTCTTGTGCCCATGGAAGCGTTGCAACTCTTTCCCCGCAGCAGTAAACATCTGGCGCACTTCACTTAGAACAGACAAGACGTGCCCTAACGGTAAACGATGTCGGTCGGCTAGTCCTCGCTGATGCTTGATAGTGAATACCGGATCCTCAAATGTAGTCCGCTTTGCCATCAGCAGCCTCCCCGTGTCACGGCTTTTCTGCAGGCTCATCGCCTCCGCAATAAGCCCAGGTTTGTGAGATGCTTTCCATTGACTCCGAGCAGAATCATGATAGCGCGTTCAGCGATACCCCTGACGGCCTCAGGGGGCCTCCTTGCAGTGCCGTGTTACGAATTCAACAACTCGTAGCACGGGCCGATTTCTCTTTTCCACCTCTACTACTACAGTACTCTCTACTAAGCCAGTCCTTTCCTTGGAGCCCCTCAGGAGGCAGAGGAGGACTAGCCCCGGCCCGTTTCCGGTTACCAGGGTTCTCCCTGCCTCCAACAGGAGGCCCAGGCAGCACAGTCCGCGCCTGCCTGGTTGGCAGCTACTTATCGACGGGCGGCTCCGCCGTGGATCTTGGACTTCTGCCTTTCGGAGTATCCATTAGCCGTTGCGATCCAAGCCCAGCAGGTAGCGGCTCTCCGGCTGATGGGCGTCAGGAATGCTCAGATGACATGTACCGAGCGCGCCATCACGACGCGCCTGATATCCCCAGAGATGATCTAGAGAGTTCATATTGCCTGTTCCTGCCGCCATCAACCAAAGTGTCTGCTCATGGACCCCGCCGTCATTGCAACCACCAGTCCATGACAGGTTAAGGCTGTTCGTCCTACTCGCCCAAGCCGACACCCGGCCTGCGGCTTTCCAGCGGACTCACTGCCTCCTTCATTCACTGCGTTTCACTTCTACGGCCCCGGCGAATCTCAAGCCTCAGCCGCTAAATCCTTTCTCAACCTCCATGCCCGCTTGCGGCAGGCCTCGGAGTAATATCTCTGATTCGAGCGGTACTGCATGAATGTCTTGTGGCACCCACACGAGCATCGTATTCGTGCCGTCTCCGAGCCGTCCTGAGCCGTCCCCAGCCGTCGCTTGGCACTGAGTACCAGCAATCGGTTAAACGCCGCCCACAACGCCGCTGAGCGGGCGCGCTCAAGCGAGAGTTGAGATTCAAGGGTCATGCAGATCTTCGCCATGCCTTCGCCTTCAGAATGTACAACTGGTGTACAACGGAAGTACATTTCCAGGGGTTCGGGTAAGTTGGTTGTCTTTTAGAATCAGTAACTTATAGAAAAGAAAAGGGCGAAAGAAGATCGATCGCCACCTCGCCAAGATGCGGCGCGCCCAGAGAGATCTCCCAGTTCCCCGCGTTCCTCTGCGCAATGGTCGCAAAGGGTTGGTCGCCGACAGATGTCAGCACGTGTCGAATCACGCCGCTTCCGAGTTCCTCTTCGATTTCCCGCTGCAGGCGCAGGCCGCTCTGCTCGAGTACGCGCACAGCTTCCTCGGTCAGCTCGACCGGCGTCTCCAGCGGCATGGTCACCGAGGCGCTGATGAAATCCGACTCCACCTCGGGGAAAAACACGAAGTCCACATACCCGCTGCCCGCCAGCCCCACCGTCAGCAGCAATGTCGCCACCGCAACCGCCACCGTCAAGTAGCGCCACTCGAGGGCCGCCCCCAGCAGGGGACGATAGATCCGCGCGATGACCCATTCCAGACCATTCACGAAGAAGTCAAAAAAACCGTTCCACGCCCGAACAAGGATGTTTCGCCTCCCGCGGCTCTTCGGCTCCGGCCGCGAGTGCGACAGGTGCGACGGCAGCACCAGCTTCGATTCCACCAAGGGAAACATCAAGGTCGGGATAATGATCAGCGGAATGACCCGCCAGATCTTGCCCATATAGCCCGGCACGAACAGCATCGGGGCGAAGGCCACCACCGTTGTCAGTACTCCGAAAATCACCGGTACCGTCACTCGGCGAGCCCCTTGGATGGAGGCCTGTACCCCGTAGACTCCCGCTTGGCGGCGAGAGAAAATGCTCTCGCCCACCACGATCGCGTCGTCAACCACGATCCCCAACACCAAAATGAATGAAAACAGGGAAATCATGTTGATCGAAGCGCCGAACATCGGCATCAGCGCGATCGCCCCCAAAAACGAGATCGGGATACCGATCGTCACCCAGAACGCGAGCCGCATACGAAGGAATAACGCCAAAACCAAGAAAACCAGCGCCAGACCGCTGAGGGCGTTGCGCATCAGCAGGTCCATGCGGCCACGTAGAAACTCCGAGTTGTCCTGCCAAATGGTCAGCGCAATACCCTCGGGCAAACGCCGGCTTCCCGTCGAGCCGGGACCACTGATCGGTTTCGGCAAAACCGTCGACCACCCGCGCCACGTCGCCCACCCGCAGTTTCGTCCCGTCGGGCTTGGCCAGCAGCGTCAGCTTCTCGAACTCTTCCCCGCGGTAGGCTTGTCCCTTCGTGCGCAGCAGGATCTCGCCGCTTTTGGTCTTCAGAGAGCCGCCGGGCAGATCGAACGACGATCGCCGCACGGCAAACGCCACCTCGTCAAACGTGAGCCCGTAGCGGCGCATCGCTTCCTCGGAGACCTCAATGGAGATTTCGTAGGGAGGCGCGTTTACAAGCTCGGCTTGCGTGACGCCCGGCAGATCCATGATCTCGTCGCGGACCTGCTCGCCGAGTCGCTTCAAAGTGACCGCGTCGGCATCCCCCGAAACAGACACGTTGACGACTTGAAAACGGTTCGTAATCTCCTGGACGGTGGGTTTCTCGGTTTCGGCCGGGAAGGTGTCAATGGCATCAACGCGAGCCTTCACGTCGTCAAGCAGCTTGCGCGTGTCGTATCCGGGAATGACCTCGATGGTGACGCTCCCGACGCCTTCCGCGGCGGTGGCGCGAATCTGTTTGATGCCGTCAAGGTCCTGGATCGCCTCCTCCACCCGGACGCAGACCCCTTCCTCGACTTCCTCGGGCGCCGCGCCCAGATACCTGACCTGGACAGTCACGATATCGACCGCGTACTCGGGAAAGATTTCCTTCTTGAGGAACGGAATCGTCAGAGCGCCACTGACGATGATGATGATCATCAGCAGATTGGCCGCTACGCCGTTTCGGGCGAACCATGGAACGATTCCCTTGTCCATGAGATCTTCCTTGACTTCCCCCGACCCTACCGCGCTTTGTTCGCGACCTGACGGCCTACTCACGCGCTTCCCCTCGCCGGGCAGTAGGAAAAGCGCCCGAAGACCGGTTTATCCCTCGTTCGCATCGGACTCCTGCTCGACGGTTCGTACTTTCATCCCGTCTACCGCGGCTTCCAGAATGGAAACGCAAACTCGCTCGCCCTCGCTCAGCCCCGAGCGCACGATCACGCGATCCGTCTCGGCTCGCAGGATTTCCACGGGCCGGAAGCGCATCCGGTTTTCTTCATCCACCACCATGACCTGATCACCGGCTCGAAGGGCCGTGCGCGGCAAAAACACGACGTTGCGAGCCCAGCGGCCCTGGATCTCGGCTTCCACGAACATGCCGACAGCCAGGGGCGGCCGCCCGGGGTGCGCCGCGTATCCATAGGGGTCCTCGATCTGCGCCACCGCTCGAACCATGCGGCTCTGGGCGTCGATTTCCCCTTCGGTGCGAACGATTCGGCCCCTCCACTCGTGCTTCTTCCCGGCGAAGGTGGCTCTCACCCGGACCCGCGGCATGTTCGCCTTCCCCGACCTTCCCCGGTAAGCCAGCGGAAGGTCGACGAAGGCTAGCTCGCTGTCGGGAATCGGTAGCTGCACCTCCGCCAGATCCACCGAGTAGATACGGGCGATGGGGCTGCCTCGGGTTACGAATTGTCCCCGGTCGACTTTCTTTTCCCATACGCGTCCGGCGTAAGGCGCCCGCACCGTCGTCCGTTCGAGGTCATACTTGGCTCGATCCAGAGCCGCCTGCGCCGAGGCCAGCGCGGCCTTGGCTTCCGCGATCTGGGGCTCTCGGAGCACCAGCGGCGCGGGTTCGCCCTCTCCGAGGCTCTCCCACTCCTTTCGCGCGACCTGGGCTTCCTGCTTTTCAGTCGCCACGCGCAGCTCGGCTTGCGCAACAGCCGCCCGCGAGCGAACAATCTCCAACTCGTATTCGCGGGGGTCTATCTTCAGCAGTACATCACCCTCCTCGAAAAAGCCCCCCGCGGCTAATGACGGAGAAATCTCCACCACCCGGCCGGACACTTCCGGCACCATCTCGGTCTCGGTCCGAGGCCTGACCGTACCCTCCGCCTCGACCTTCAGACGTACGGTCTCGGGCCGCACGGTGATCACCCGCACGAGCGGCGGCTGCACTTCGACCGGTTGTGGTTCGGGCTTTTCGCGGGCCTCGATCATCGTCCAGGCACCGAAGGTTCCCGCGGCAACGACAACAACCGGCAACAAAATCATCAATGCCAGCCTCATGATCCCTGACCCTCCTTCCCCGAGCCGGGTTTCCGCTCGAAGGGCTGTTGCCGGGAAACGCCCGGCTGCGTCTTGCCGCTCTCGAATCCGCCCCCGAGAGCGAGATGCAAGTCCACGCGATTGTCGAGCCTCAGCCTGCGAACGCTCAGCAACTGGCTTTCCGAATCAAAGGCCGTTCGCTGGGAAGCCAGGACCGTGATGATATCGGCCAGCCCGGCCCGATAGCGCCTCTCGGCCTCATCGCGAGCGCCCAACGACTGCTTCGTCGCCGACTCCAACGCGGCCTCGCGTTCGGCCAATTCATCTTCCGCGGCCAAAGCCGATTCGACCTCGCTGTAGGCCCGCAGCACGGCACTCTCATAGCCGGTGGCCGCCTCGCGGGCCCGCGCCTCGTCTCACGCCCGCCTTCAGCCGCCCGCTGTTGTAGAGCGGCTGCACGAGATTGCCCAACAGGTTCCAAGCCAAAAAGTCCGGGTTCGGCAGGTCTCTCAATTGGTTGCTGCTCGTCCCCGAACCCGTCGTCAGGCTGAACTTCGGCCGCAGCTCGGCCTTCGACTGAGCGATGCGCGCGTCCGCCGCCAACAGTTCGCGCTCCCTCGCCACCAGGTCGGGACGCCGGTGAACAAGTTCGGAGGGAAGCCCCCCGGGGACAGGAGACGCGACCCGCGGCAAGTCTTCCGCCAACCGATACTCGCCCTCGGGGTAGCGGCCTAACAGAATTTCGAGTTGTCGCACCGCGCGGTCGTGCTGTTCCACGCGCTGTCGTAAGACAGCTTGTGCCCGCGCGACCTCGGTCAAAGCCAACCGCAAATCGAGCGACGGCCGGATGCCGCGCTCAAAACGTTCCCGTACGCGCTCGGCCGAGGTCTCGTAGCTCCTCAACGAAGCCCGCGCCAAACCAACCTGTCGCTGAGCCTCAATCGCCGAAAACCAAGCCTTGGCCGTCTGCCCCGCCAAAGAGAGTCGCGCCCCGGCAAGATCGGCCCGCCGGGCGTCCGTCGCGGCCAGCTTCCTGGCCTGAATCCTCCCCCAAAGATCGGCCTCCCAGCTCACGTCGAGAGAAACACCCGCGCTGTTGTAGGTCGCGCTTAGAACACTGCCCTCGCGTCCCGGGATGGGCAGCCCCACGAAGTTTTGCCGCTGGCGAGCGCGGTTCAAGCTCAGGTCCACGTTGGGCCGCAGAGCGGTGCCGGCGATTCGCGCCTCCTGTTCGGCAGCCGCCAGCCGCGCCGCCGCGGCTCGCAGATCGTGGTTGCGCGCGAGCGCCCCGCTGATCGCCTTATCCAGGCCCGGATCGGCGAACTCCCCCCACCACTGTGTCTCGCCAAGGTCCGCGCGGATCTCTCCGCCCGTCCATGTTCGCGGGGCGGCTACATCCAACTGATGCACAGGAGGTTCGAACTGCCGCGAGCAGGCCACCATGGCCACCACCAAACACAACCCGGCCAGGCCCCGGCGGTTCATCGTCCCCCCTCCAACGTCGATGCCACCGCCTCTTCCTCCCGGGCAGGCGCCTCCATGACCGGCGCCCGTAAACCCGCCGCTGTAAACCGAACCATACGCTCGATCGTGCCCTCAACCTCCGACGGGTCGCAGACTCCTTGGGAAATCATCTTCAGCCGCTCGGAATCACACATCGTGTGGACCATCGCGCCGACCGCGAAGTGCGTACGCCAAAAAAGTTCCTTCAGGGGAAGTTCAGGGCAAGCTCTTCGAAACGCAGCCATGAATCGCTCAATCACCTCTTTGAACAATTCCTCGAACATCGGCTGCATGTACTCGCCCAGCTCGGCATAAAATCGCCCGCAAAGGCGCATGAAGGTCTCGCCCCTCTCGGGATCGCGGCTGAGCCGAATGGCTGGCGCAAACAAAGCCCGAAGAACATCTTCCACGGCGAGAGGTCCATCCCCGGCGCGCGCTTCGGCCTCGTCCAAAAGGGCCAGCCGCTGCCGATTCAAAGGAATCATCCGTCGCCCAAAAACCTCTCTGACGAGCGCTTCCTTGGAACCGAAGTGATAGTGGATAGCGGCAAGATTCACGCTCGCTTCGGCCGTAATAGTGCGCAGAGAGACCGCATCGATCCCAGACTCCGCAAACAGCCGCTCGGCGGTGTCGAGAATTTGATCCTTGGTTTCGGTCGGCATGCCCCACCTATCCCAGTCAATCGTATGATTGATTCATACGTTTGTTTAAATTGTACGTTTGAATGGTGCCCCGTGTCAACTCTTTGTGATTTTCCAGTCTGAAAGCTACTCAGATGGGTGGCTGAGCGCCAAAGCCAGTGTCGGCAACTTCCAAGCCGACGTGGGGGCCTTCCGGCAGGTCGTCGTCCAAGTAGGTCGCGGTGCGGCGGGAGCGGTCTGCTTCGGAGCGGTCTGCGTGGATGACCCCGGTGCCGGCCGCAACGACGCCACTTTCCTCTCCGATTGCCTCGGGATCGTTGATGATGACGTTCATGACGACCTGCCGGATTTGGCTGGCGTCCGCCTCGGTCAGCGGCAGGTTATCCGGAAGTCGTATGTCGGGACCAGTTTTTTTGAAGTGGAAATCTGGGAGCAACTCCTGGAAACGCGCTCATCCGACCTTGGTTTCCAGCGTCGGCAGTGCGGGCAACACCTTCGTGGCTAGCCAGTCCATCGAGCGGCGCCATTTGGCCTTGTCGTCCCAGTCCTTGGAAGCCATCAGCAGGGTTCCGAAACCGCCAGTCGCTTCCCAGACCTCTTCGAGTTGGCGGATGCAGGACTTGACGTCCCCGATGATGCACACCTTCTTCAACATGTAGTCACTCGTGACCTCTTCGTCGGCCATCTCGGGATCGGCCTTCACCAGGGAGAGGAAATTCGCCGCCCTGAGAATGCCGACCAGATAGTCGAACGAAGTCTTGAACGTGCCGTTGAGTACGTGGTCCCAGGCCTCGTCATTCGATTCGGCGATGTAGATGCTGCGCGAAACTCTCCACATCGAGCGATCCGGCTCGGGGAGCCCCTTTTCCCGGGCGCCTTCGCAATAGGTCTTCCAGTGAACCGGCAGTATGTTGCGCGGCACCAAGTTTGTGCTGATCGGCATGTAGCCTCGCTGCCCGGCCATGCGCGCCGCCCTCGACTCACCGCGGATCACGCTCATGCCGATCGGCGGATGCGGCTTTTGGTAGGGTTTGAGCAGCGTTCCCATCTTCAACTCATGGTTCGGGTCTTCGACCTTGATACGCCAGAACTTGCCTTGGAAATCAAAGGGCGGGTCAGTCTGCCAGAGTTTGAGGATCATATCGATCCCTTCGAGCGTCATCAGCCCTTGTGTTTTGGGTTCGGGCAGATCGAACAACCCCCAATCGGTCGGTGAGCCCCCTTGTCCGAAGCCGCAGTTGAAACGCCCGCGTGAGAGATGGTCAAGAAATGCGAGACGCACGGCAACGTTGACCGGATGGTGCTGGGGAATGATCGAGACGCCCGTGCCGAGACGAATGTTCTTGGTCTGCGGCAGACAATAGGCGATAAAGACGTCGTTGGACGGAATCGGCTCCCACTCCAAGGTGTGGTGCTGGCCGATCCAGCCCTCGGTAAACCCTAGCTCGTCGGCGTGGACGACAAACTCGAGGTCTTCCTCGAAACACTCCGTTCGCGACTTTTCCGGCGGGTGCAGCGGCATCATGAAGAAGCCAAGTTTCATCGACGAACTCCTGTCCACTGATTCGGCTGGGGCGGATGTGCCGGGGTGGTATTACGTTTCTTCCGCTGTTGTGAGGGCTGATCGAGGCCGTGCCGACAGCGTTCCCTATTTTGCCATAGAAGACGCTCGGCCCGCGCTACCGGCGTGGCAGGCCGGTTTCTCGGGTTCGTTTGCAGGGATCAGGGCCAAGCAGATGCATCAGCGACGGCGACCCGCAGTGGAATCCTTCCCGATCGTCAACCAGTCCAACGTGAAGCGAGCGAAGGTGATCGTCTCGTAGGGGGACGCTCCAGAGATCCCTGGCACCCCATTTCGCTCATAAAGACAAGCGATGCCGCCATCTGCGAGTACGGCCAGAGAGGAGTAGGCCGAGGGTCCGGCGTGCAGCAGTTTCGAGACCGGCCAGGTCTTGCCCTCGTCGTAGCTGAGCCGAACGGTCATGTTGACGCGCTCGGTTTTGCTCGCGGGGTTGGAAAAGAGCAAACGGTCTTTGCCGTCTCCTTGGGTCGAGGTATAGCGGACGAAGCTTGCCTGGCAGACGGGTTCTATAAGCGTTTCGTCAAAGCCCAGCTCCCCCCAAGTCGCGCCGCCGTCGCTGCTGCGGGCCACTGCGCGTTTGCCGTTACGCTCGGCGACTTTGGCAACCCGGCCCCAGTAGCTGCGCATGTTGAGCAGCAGCTCGCCGCCGGCGAGTTCGACCACTTGGCATTCGTCCGTATGTTCGGGCAGCGCGGCGCCCAGTTGCCACGTCTGTCCGTGGTCGTCGCTGTAGAACATGTGGGAATGCATGATTTTCTGCTGGCCCATCATCACGGCGTGGTCGGAGGGGACTACGAGACGTCCCTTGCGCGGGCCCTGCTTAAGCTGGATACTGACCCCGGGGCCCGTCGCTACCCAAGTCCACTGGGGTTTTGTGACTTGTTTTGAAATGTTGACGGGTTCCGACCAAGTCAGCCCCTCGTCGCTGCTCTTGGTGACGAGCACCTCTTTGTTGTCGCGGCAAAAGGGCATCCAAATGGTTCCGGTGTCTTCGTCAACCACCGGGCTGGGATTGCCGATGGTGATCTCGGCGTCGCCTCCCTCTTCGTAGACAATCGTCTGCTGGGACCAAGTCTCGCCCCCGTCCGAGCTGCGTTTGACAAGCAGATCGATATCGCCGTCATCGTCACGCCTTGTTTTCCGGCCCTCGCAAAAGGCGAGTAACGTGCCCTTCGGGGTCGAGAGCAGCGCCGGAATGCGGTAGGTGTGATAACCGCCCTGGCCGGCTACGAATAGCGGTGTCTGGATAATTTCGGATGCAACGCCGCGTTCGCCTTCACTCGGCGCGCAGCCCGGCGCGAACAGCAAGGCCAACGGCAAGGCGGAGAGGATAACGGTGAGGAGCTTTTCGCTCTTGATCGTCATGGTCGGTTACTCCCTTTTCGGACGGCTTCGTTACGGGCTCGGTCATCTACATCAGGATTACTGTACATGACTTGGCCCCCCGTGTAGGTCCGCAACCGCGTTCTTGGTATGCTTCCGAGAAAGTCCGGTTGTCGGAAGTTCGCCTTGCGGCTAGGCCGCTTTTCTCACTAGGCGGCGAGGCGACGTGCGTGAGAGGCCTGTCAGTACAAGACGCGCGGGGCACGGCATGCCGTGCCCCTACATTGTTGACCCCTACGTTGATCACGGCGAGCAAGCGCAACGACGTAACGGTGGGCCCATCGCGTGCTTCGACCGTCAGCTGGTGAGAAAAGCGGCCTAGGCTATCGCTTCCGCGATAGCCGACTGCAGCTTCGACAGTCCGGCGGCCACATCGGCGCCGAGATGGACTCGAAGGGCGCGGCGATTCCTGTTAGCCAGAACCTGGAAGTCACCACGTGCTTGGGCGGCCTTGACCAAGCCAAACGTATACTTCTGCCCGGGCACGGCGAGATCAGCCGCTTCGTCGCATGTTACCTGCAGGAAGACACCGCTGTTGGGGCCGCCTTTGTAGGCCTGGCCGGTGGAGTGTAGGAATCTCGGCCCGAAACCCACGCAGGTGGCAACACGTTTGGAATCACGCACCGCCAGGCGAATCCGTCGAAGTGTCTGTTCGTGAGTTTCGTTCATCTCGACGTAGGCGAGCAGCGCCAGATAGTCGCTGGCGTCGAGCCGCTCCAAGTGCGCCCGGAGATAGCCCACAAGAGACAGGTCGCCTCCCGCGTCCGAAGACAGCAAGGAGCTGTTTTCCGCGTCGGCGTACAACGCGATGCCGTCGGCTTCAAGCAAAGGGGTCTCCCCGGGAAGCGAGCCGGTCTTTTCGTACTCGTCCGTCAAAGCACGCGTGGCGATCTTGCTGGCCTCGACGTCCGGCTGATCGAAGGGGTTGATGCCCATCAGGGAGCCGGCGACGGCGGTCGCGATCTCCCAGCGGAAAAATTCCGCTCCAAGCTCGTAAGCGTCGGCGACGGGGATTCTTAACACGGGATGGCTGGCGGCGGCGAGAGCGTCGACTGCCCGATCTTGGTCGGAGTCGGGCGCTGATTCAAGTCGCGCGTAGACGAACAAGCGGTCGTCACCGTAGGTCCGCGGGGAACCCACGGGCTCGCGATCCACGGGAATCAAACCTTTCCCTTGCTTGCCGGTGGACTCGGCGAGCAACTGCTCCAACCAGGCTCCGAGATCCCAAATACCGGGCGAGGCAATGATCGTTACCTTGTCACGACCCTGGCCGGCGGCGGATCCCAGGACGCACCCCAAAACGACGCCCGGGTTGTCTTCGGCCGGCTGCCGCGGCGAACACGCCAGAGCCATCTTGTGCGCGCGTTCCAAAAAGCGCGCTACGTCAACGCCCATGATCGCTGCCGGGACCATGCCGAAATCCGACAAGGCGGAGTAGCGGCCCCCGATGCTCGGTACGCCGTGAAAGATGTGCCGGAAGCCATTGTCTTCGGCAGCCTTTTGAAGCTTCGATCCCGGATCGGTAACGGCGATGAAACGCTCCCCGGCTTGATCAACTCCCACGGCTTCGGTGACCTTCGCGAAGAAATATTGCTTGAAGATATTCGGCTCGAGGGTTGACCCGGACTTGCTTGAAACGATGAACAAGGCCCCGGCCGGATCAATCCTACTCCCTAGATTTCTGATTTGAGCGGGGTCGGTCGAATCGAGCACGTGGAGGCGCGGGCTGCCGGGTTGGGCGCCGAAAGTGACGGCCAACACTTCGGGGCAAAGGCTCGATCCGCCCATGCCCAACACCACCGCGTCTCGGAAGCCGGCGGCGCGGACTTCCTTGCCAAGGCTCGTAAGGCGCTCGGCGCGGGCCAATTGATCTTCCACGATGCCCAGCCACCCCAGCCAGTCGCCTTCATCCGCGCCCGTCCAAAGGGAGGCGTCGCGGGCCCAAAGCTTGCCGACCTTGCCCGAGGCTTGCCAATCGGCCAGCGTTCCGCGAACGGCGGAAGCCAGCGAATCCGGGAGCGTTTCTGCAGGGAGGGTCATTTCTTCAGTCTGGGCGATCATGCATCCCTTATCGGCTGACGATAGCAGTTTGCCCAATGGCCGGCAAACGATCTCCGGTGTCCGCCCCGGGGCCACGATCGCATAGACGGCGAATCACCCCGGGTAGGTACATCCTCTGATTCAATGGACAAAAGAGTACCTACGTAGCAGCATTCCGAGACTAGAGGACTTCCCGCTGGGAAGATCGGGGGCTACACTTGAGAAGCGGTGAACACTCTTTCGACGTGTCCGGTCTGCCGGCAACCCATGGTTGCCTTCGAGTTGGAGGGAATCGAGATCGACCGCTGCGTTGAGTGTGCGGGCACCTGGCTAGACGCTGGGGAGTTGGAGATCATCGCCGAGACGGCCGGCGCTCCGCGGGGCGGTTTGTTCGCGGCCTTGAAGACCGCCCCGGGGCGGCGTCACGGCGGCAGGCGATGTCCGCGATGCTCTCGGAAGCTGCGGGTGATCAGCCTGGGAACCGGGAAGTCCGTCGAAATCGATCGCTGTCCGGGGGGAGACGGACTCTGGTTCGACCGCGGCGAGATGGAAACTTTTATTGCATCATTTGACGAAGGCGAGGAGGGCGTCGTCGCCCGTTTCTTCGCCGACTTTTACGGCAAAGGGCTTTCCCCGGGCAGTCTTGATCGGGAAAGCGAAACCGAGGAGGGATAAATGGAGTTATTGATGGTGGCCGCGTCGGCGTTGCTTGTCATCATTGTTCTCATCGCCATTTGGGCCGCGGTGACTTACAACAGCTTGGTGGCTATGAGGAATGCCGTACGCAACGCGTGGTCGCAGATCGACGTGCAATTGAAGCGCCGGCACGACTTGATTCCGAACCTGGTGGAAACCGTGAAGGGTTACGCCGGACACGAGAAAGAAACATTGGAAAACGTAACCCGCGCTCGATCCCAGGCGGTCTCGGCTCAAGGCGTGGGCGAGCAAGCCGCGGCCGAACAACAGTTAACCGGAGCGCTGGGCCGGCTGATGCTGGTAGTCGAACAATATCCCGACCTGAAAGCCAATCAGAACTTTTTGGCCTTGCAGGAAGAGCTCACTTCGACAGAGAACAAGATCAGCTTCTCGAGACAGCTTTACAACGACTCGGTCATGTTGTTCAACACCAGGATTGAAAGCGTGCCGGCGAACATCGTCGCGGGCATGTTCCATTTCAATCAAGAAGAGTTCTTTGAACTCCAAGACGAGGCGGCACGAGAAGCCCCTCGAGTCTCGTTCTCCTCCTGAGCGACACGTGGGCGAAAGTTAACCGCGGCGGCGGCGGGCGCTTCTTGCTGTCCGGCGTCGTTCCGCTACTCGCGCGATCTATCCCGAAATTTTTCCTCAGCCATGTGGCAAGCCATCGCAGCCAACCGGCGCCGGTCGCGGTTAATCATCTTCGTGATGGGTGCGGTGCTCATCGCACTCGGCGCTAGCCTGGGAACGTTGATCGGTCCGGCGCTGGTCGACCTGGGTTACGCGCCTCCCGGCGAAGAAACTTTGGCCGGAGCCCTCGCCGGCGGGCTGGCGGCGTTAGTTGTTTGGCTGACGCTTTCGCTTCTCGCGGTCTACGGGGGGGACCGGCTGGTGCTTCGCTCAGCGCACGCCCTGCCCATCGAAAAGCGCGATTCTCCCCGATTGTGGAACGTTGTAGAAGAGATGACGATTGCTTCGGGGCTGGGGCAGCCTCCGCGGGTGTACATCGTCGAGGACCACGCCCCCAACGCCTTTGCCGTGGGGCGAAGCCCGGAGAAATCGGCGGTGGCGGTCACCTCCGGCCTGCTGCGGCTGATGAACCGCGACGAGCTACAGGGAGTGATTGCTCACGAGATTGCCCACATCCGCAACCTGGACATCCGATTCATGACCATGGCGGCCGTGCTGGTGGGAAGCGTCGAGCTGCTTTCTCGGGGCTTTCTTCGCGTGGGCGCTTTCGCCGCGGTCGGCCGGCGCGGCGGGAGGGGCCGAGGCGGGGGGCATCCGGCTCTTCTGGCGGTTGCGTTCGTCATGGCCATCGTGTCGCCGCTGCTGGTCCGGCTGCTCTATCTGGCTTGCTCGCGGCAGCGGGAGTATCTGGCGGACGCTTCGGCGGCGCGGTTCACTCGCTACCCAGACGGTCTGGCCTCGGCTTTGGAAAAAATAGCCGTCCACCATTCCGGATATGTTCCGGGCCGCGTCAGCGGCGCCTTGGCGCCTCTCTACATCGTCAACCCGCTGCAGCTGGCGGCGGTGTCGAACTTAGTGTCGACGCACCCGCCGACCGAGAACCGGGTGAAGATCCTCCGCGGCATGGGCGGACGCGCCGGCTATGTGGACTACGAGGCAGCGCTACGGAAAATTGAAGGCCGAAAGACGAGATTGGCCGCGCTGACGGCGGCAGCCAAGTCGGACCAAAGCATCGCCGCGCGCGCGGCGTCTTCCGAACCCGAGACTCGCCGCACGGCGGTCGGCCGAGCTCGTGAGGTGGGAGACTTGCTTGACCGCCTCGCTCTCTTCATCTTCGTGCCATGCGCGTGCGGCATGCGTATCAAGCTGCCGCCCGATTACCGGGGAGATCACGTTTTGTGTCCGCGTTGCAGCAAGCAGCTCGTCGTCCCTGCCGTGCTGCCCATTCCGATCGAGGGGGCCGCTGGCGCGGCGACGCCGGGCGTTTCCGCTCAGCCTAGCCTACCGAGCGCTTCGAGCGGCGCCTCCGGGCTGCAATACGAGCGCACGGGCGAGGGTTGGGATGCTTTCCGCTGCGGGTGCGGCCAGACCATTCAGCTGGGGCCCGACTTCCCGCTCGACTACACAATTTGTGCGCAGTGTAACAGCCGGATCGAACTCAAGGCTCCGCGTCGGCGTCGGCCGCCGCGCTAGCCCGCATTTCTCACCACCTGACAACCGAAGCACGCGATAGACCCGCCATTACTTCGTTGCGCTTGCTCGCCGTGCTCAACGTACTGTTCAAGTACGCCCGCATTATTCAAGAAATGCGGCGCCGAGGCGCGCGCGCCTTGTACTGACGGGGCCTCTCACGCACTTCGCCTCGCCACGTGGTGAGAAAAGCGGGCTAGATGTGATCTTTCAACAGGTTGTTCATTCGGTCCCGGACCAGGGAAGCTGGAGTTGTCGAATAACCACGACCCTGGAGAGACCGCATGAACATCCATCAGAATGCCCGATTGACGCCCAAAGGCCGAGCCCTTTTGGTTCGATGCATCCTCGCTGGAGAGACGCCTCGGGCCGCCGCGGCGGCCCGAGACGTCTCAGAACGCACCGCCCGCCGTTGGCTGGCCCGCTACCGCGGCGAAGGCGAAGCCGGTCTCTACGATCGCTCTTCGCGCCCCCGGCATAGCCCGCGCCGCACCCCGCAAGCCGTCGTTGACCGCGTCCTCGCCCTGCGCCGACAACGTTGGACGGGCCGCCGCATCGCCCAAACCCTGCGGCTATCCCCGGCCACCGTCAGCCGCCTCCTCGGTCGCGCCGGACTCAACCGTCTCCGCGATCTCGAACCCGCTCCCCCCGTTCGCCGCTACGAACATCACCGTCCCGGCGATCTACTGCATCTCGACATCAAAAAGCTCGGCCGCTTCCAGCACGCCGGTCACCGCGTTACCGGCGATAAGACCCGACGCTCCCGCGCCGCCGGCTGGGAGTTCGTCCACGTCGCCGTCGACGACCATTCCCGCATCGCCTTCTCCCAGATCCTGCCCGATGAGCGCAGCCTTTCCGCTGCCCAGTTCCTTCTCCTCGCCCACGCCTACTATGGCTCGCTTGGCATCCGCATCCGACGCCTGCTCACCGACAATGGCTCCTGGTACCGCTCCCGCCACCTCCGTCGTACTTGCCGCCGCCTCGGCATCCGCCACCGCTTCACCCGCCCCTACACCCCTCGCACCAACGGCAAGGCCGAGCGCTTCATCCAAACCGCCCTCCGCGAATGGGCCTATGCCCGCTCCTACTGCTCCTCCCTCCAACGCGCCAACCATCTGCTCCCCTGGCTCCACGACTACAATTGGCATCGCCCCCACGCCAGCCTCGGCTATCATCCCCCTATCAGCCGACTCCCTCCTCCCCGGAACAACCTGTTGAGGCTCCACAGCTAGACCGTGACCACGACCTTTCCAAACTGCTTGCCGGTTTCCAAGTGTTCGTGAGCCGCGCGGAGTTCGGAAAGCGGGAAGGTTCGGTCAACCACGGCCTTCAATCGCCCACGACCGATTAGCTTCAAGACCTGGTGGAGCTCGCCGAGGGTTCCCATGACGGAACCGAGCAAACTCAGGTGGCGGAAGAACAGATGCGCCAGGTTCACTCGCACGTCCGCGCCGGTCGTGGCGCCACAGGTGACCAGGCGGCCGTGGTGGGCAAGGCTGGCTGTGGACTGCTCCCAGGTGGCCGCGCCGACGTGTTCGACGACGACATCAACCCCTTTCTTGGCGGTGATGCGGCGGACCTCGTCCTTGATGGTTTGTCGGTAATGGTCGATGACCTCGTCGGCGCCGAGGTCCTTTGCTTTGGCTAGTTTGGTCTCGTCCCCGGCGGTCGTGATCACCCGGCAGTGGAACATTTTGGCGATTTGTACCGCCGCGCTTCCCACGCCGCTGCCCGCTCCGACGACGAGGACGTCCTCGCCGGGTTTGATCTTCGCGACGCCGGTGAGCATGTGCCAGGCCGTAAGAAATACGAGGGGCACAGCGGCTGCTTCTTCGAAGCTCAGTTCGCCTGGAATGGGAATAGCGTTGACTTCTGGAACGGCGATGTATTCCGCGTTCGTGCCGCTGGCTTGGTAACCGAACAGACCGTAGCGGCGGCAGAAATTATCTTGCCCGGAAACACAGAACTCGCACTGGCGGCAGCTGAACCCCGGCGCAACGAGCACTCGCTGGCCGCTTTTGATCCTCGTGCACAGCTCGCCGAGTTCAGCCACTTCTCCGGCAGCATCGCTGCCTAGGATATGCGGCAGAGTGAGCTTCGCGCCGGGCACTCCTCCGCGAACAAACAGATCGAGGCGGTTCAGCGAGCAGGCGCGGACTTTGATGAGCACCTGGTCGGGGCGCAATCGCGGTTCCTCGGCGTCTTCGTGGCGAAGAACTTCAGGACCGCCGTGTTCGTGGATGCGGACAGCTTTCATCGGTTCGAGTCTCCTTGGTTTTGGCCCATGGAAGGCGTTGCAAATCTACGACTGCCGCCAGTGCGTGACGCGCAACAATCGTCAGTGAACTTCAATCTAGATTTCCTCGAGCCGGATTGCCGCCGTCAACGGCTCCAGTCGGTCTGCATACGTCCGGAATCCTTCTGTTCTGGCGCCGTGCTCGTGGCTTTGAGACTTCCGTGGTCACAATACACCTTTCCTCTGTGTCCGCCAGGGCGTAGGCGATCAAAAAGGGATCGCGCCCCAGCTTTTCCACCTCGTCATCTGTGAGGTCATTCGCATACCCGTTCGAGACGACCCTCTGCACCAAGTCAGCATCAACATCTTTGTCAAACAGCAGAGCTTGCTCGTTCTTAGGGTGAGCGATCCAGTCTAGAAGCCTATCGTTGTCTCTGCGGCCAGCCTGGATTTCCTCCATGATCTCCAATGGAATCTTCACGTTGCCGGACTCGCCTTGATGCCGTAGCCAACTCCAGAACTCCGGGACCTGATCGATCGGGTAGTAAGAGCTGTTGGCCGTGATCAAGACATTCGCATCGAACAGGTACAGCACTAGGGCCCCCCTCGGACCGGAGTGCCGTGAATCAATGGATTAACGTTCCTCGGCTTGACACCCAGGACTTGTGCGGCCCTTGTGTATGTAAGGGCCTCTCCGCCTAGCGAGCGCCCCACTAGGTCCAGGAGGGCGGGCCCCAGACGGTGTCTCTTGACGACGTAGTAGCTTGGCCCCCCGTGGTTCTCGTCAGCCCTGGGCCGTCTTTCTCTAGCCGCAAGCCGTTCCCGCGTGAAGTGCGCATCAAGGTTCCTCCAGGCTGTCTGGCTAATGACACCTGATCGCAGTAGCTTGTAGGCGACCAACGGGCCGCTAAGATTTCGCGAGCGAGCGAACAGTGAGACCGCGTCGGCGGCCTTGTCAACAGGCGCTCTTTCAAGATGGGCGAGCTCGGTTATCTCTGATCCTGGTAGAAGAATCTCTCCAGCTACCTCATTGCAGTACCTTTCGATTTGGGCATCCGTGCTCACACTGCTAACGCCAGTATTTCCCAGCCATAGATGCACCGCCTCGTGGAACGCGGTGAAGGACCAGGCAGCCTTGGCATCCTGATCATTTACAACGATGAAAGGGGCGATCGGATCGGCTATCGCGTACCCACGAAACGTTTTTTCGGGAATGTTGGTGTGATGACTGCCCAGATTGCCCAGAAGCACCACAAAAATGCCAGACGCTTCTAGCTTTTCCCGAAGATATGTGAAGGCATGTCCGACAGACGACCGTTGACGGAACTCCCGCAGAGAGAAGTCTATACGGTCGGGGATCCTGCCCACTAGTTCGTTGGCTGGCGTGTCCACACTCGCGGAGCCAACAAAATCGAGAGGCTCAGCATCTTCCTCTTCCAAAAGATGCTTGACTATGCTCTGCCGGCCACGAATGTCGCGAATCAACGCATCGAGGACGGGGTTGTAGAGTGGAGGCTGTGATCCCGGAACAGTCCGAAAATCCTGTCCCCGATCGCCTGTTCGTGGCGGCTGGTCTAGATAGAAAACGAGCAGGGAACGGCGATACGCCTTTGCCATTCTCAGTAGTACGCTTCGAGAGGGCTCCTCGCCCGCCTCCAGAGCGGCCAAGCGCTCCACAGCGGACCGCCGCCGAGTATCCTTGAAGCCAAGCGCTTTTGCAGCTCGGTCAGGAGAGAGAGCAGCCGTGTTCCGCGCCCAAACTAGAATCTCAGGATTCAACGTCATCTTCAGCTTCCAGCACCCTCCTCACCGCGAGGAGGCAGCGCTCTTGAAAAACCGCTTATAACCGGGAGAGCCTCAATTAATCAGACTGCGGACTCCAAACCGACTGATTCTACCTGCGCTGTGAGTTCTTGCTGCTGTCTCCGCGTTCTCGATGAGCCGGCTATCACATCGACAACCTGTAGACTGCCTGCTGTTCATAATAATAACTGAGGCTGTCCACGGAACCGGCGGACCACGCGGCAACCGCCGCGGGCAA
This sequence comes from Bryobacterales bacterium, assembly GCA_965248365.1. Taxonomy (GTDB): domain Bacteria; phylum Acidobacteriota; class Terriglobia; order Bryobacterales; family UBA6623. Next base: position 822,796 of record CBDFJA010000002.1, read on the forward strand.
CCGTGAAACCCGTATTATAATGGTGGCTGTCAGAGAAGACTTATGAGCGGCCGACCGACGGACGTATATGAAGAGCTCGTTCACCTGCGGCGGTCGGGTCAAAAAGCCGCGCTGGCGACCATCGTCGAAGTGGAGGGATCGATCCCCAGCTTCCAGAGCGCCAAGCTATTGGTTCGCGAAGACGGCTCGATGGTGGGGACGATAGGCGGCGGCTGTACGGAAGCGGAGGTTTGGAACGCGGCGCGCGAGGTGATCGAGACCGAAAAGCCCCGGCACTTGCGGTTTAACCTCGGACAGGATGCCGCTTACGACAACGGGTTGATTTGCGGCGGCCAGCTCAATGTTTACGTGGAGCCGATTTTGCCCATCCCGAGCGCTTTTATCTTCGGAGCCGGACATATCTCCAAGAGTCTCTCGAAAGTTTCAACGCAAGCCGGTTTCCGGACCATCATCGTCGACAACCGGGACACCTACGCCAACCGCGAGCGCTTCCCCGAGGCGGTGGAGGTCTACGCCGAGGAATACGAAGAGGTTTTTCCCAAGCTGGCGGTGAATGAATCGAGCTACCTCATCATCGTGACCCGCGGTCACCGCGATGATATGCGCGTGTTGCGCTGGGCGGTTTTCTCCCCGGCCCGCTACATTGGAATGATCGGCAGTAAGCGCAAGACGATCGAGGTCGTCAAGCAGTTGCAGCGCGAGGGGATCGGGTTGGAACGGCTGGAGCGAGTCCACGCACCGATGGGATTTGACATCGGCGCTGTCACTCCCGAGGAGATCGCCGTGGCGGTCGTGGCCGAGATGGTCAGCCGGAGGCGCAACCCGGCCGCCGGTTGGAACTCGCTATCGAAATCCGTGTTCGCCCAAGGGACGCCGGAGGCTGTGCGCATCGATCCCTCGGAAATCGTCAGCGAGGCCGAGCTTCAAGAAGCGGAGCTTCCCGAAGACGTCGAACGCCCCACCCGGACTTCGTGAAACTTGGGGGTGTCATTTTGGCGGCGGGCCAGTCCAGCCGCATGGGTCGCGACAAGGCGCTCCTCGCATATCGTGGTTCGACGTTCCTCAATCATTTGATCGCGCTTTTCTCCCCGCGCGTTGACCCCCTCATCGTCGTTCTCGGCCACCACGCGGAGACGATTCGCCTGACGATTCAACAGGGGCCGAGCGCGAAAGTCGTGGTCAACCAGGACTATAAGAAGGGAATGCTGACGTCCTTGCAGGCAGGCATCCGGGTACTAGCGTCTGACGTCGGGGCTGCGATGTTTACGCTCGTCGACCATCCGGCTGTTGAGGAATCGACCCTGGACCGGCTGATCGAGCGCTTCCAGGCCAGCGGCCGGTCGCTGGCGATTCCTTGTTATCGACGGCGGCGCGGACATCCCGTCATAGCCGCGCGTCCTATTTTGGAAGAGATCCTGCAGCTTCACGACGACGCTTCCGCCAAGACCGTCGTCCGCGCCCATCGCCGGGGAACGGCGTTTGTCGAAGTGGACGATCCCGGTGTCGTTCTCGACATCGACCGGCCGGAGGACTACCGCGCGGTGGCGCCGTCGTGACGCCGCGGGCGGGGACTCGGCTAAACCGACCGTGCCAAACAGGGCCCTAAAGGAGACTCCGGATACCACCGGAATCATCACAAAAGCAGCCCCGGAAATCGTAACGGCCGACGTGAACGAACTTGTGGAACTGATGGCGCATCCGTGGGAACCAGCCCCCCGATCGCAGTGGCCGAAGGTCTTTGCGACCTGCACCCGAAGGAAAGAAACCGGCCGAGTTGTCCGAGCCGAACCACGAATCGGTCCTGCGTAATGAAACCGCGGAAAAACAAACAGGTCGTCATCCACCCCCTCATGTTCAGCGTGTATCCGGTGGTGTTTCTGTATTCCTCAAACCGCGAGGTGTTTGATTTCTCAATTGTGGCGGTCCCCGTCGCGCTGAATTTGGCGCTTGCCTTGGTTGTCTGGTGGGTGATCCATCGACTGACCTCTGACATCAAGCGATCAGCACTCTACACGTCGCTTCTGCTATTTGGAGCCTATTCATTTGGCGCAATGCAAGAATTTCTGAGCCGCTTCTCCTTGGAACATGGTTTTCGAGAGGTTTCCTGGATAACCATCACCGTCTTGACAAGCTTTGTCATCGTCGGCGTGGGCGCCGCGGCGTGTTTCTGGCCGAAGGTCTACACGGGTCCAGCGACCTACGTCGTCAGCCTTGTCGGCATCATTCTTGTGTGCATGCCGCTCGCGGAAACCCTTTTTTTTGCTTATCAAACGAGCCGGCTTCGGTCTCTGCTTCCCGATCGGTCCGCTTTTTCCTTTGTTCCCTCATCGGTGAAAGCAACGGCTGACGCGCCGGACATTTACTACATCATTCTCGATGGCTACGGACGCCAGGATTTTCTCGCACGGGAGTACGGTTTTGATAATGCTGAATTCCTAGACTCCCTCCGAAACAAGGGATTCTATGTGGCCTCCAACAGCCGCGCGAATTACCCGTGGACTCTCCCTTCTCTTACTTCTTCGCTTAATTTCGCGTATCTCAGCGAGGCGCTTGGGAACCAATTGGCCGCTTATACCGATCGGCGTTTCATCAGGGAGTTCCTCCAGCAGAACCGTACGTTGCAACATCTTCGGACGGCGGGTTACTCGACCGTCGCGTTTGCCAGTGAGTACTACGAGGCGGACCTTCGAGATGTCGATCGGACGATCGCCGAACCGTGGTTCCCCGATTCCTTCCAGATCGGCGCTCTTCAGATGACTCCTTTGCCGACAGTTCTGCATCATCTCGGCAAGCCACTTTTCTACGATTTGCATCGGAGCAGGATCCTTTACACCATTGAGAACCTTCCCGAGATCGCCGACCTGCCATCGCCGAAGTTCGTCTTTGCACACATCTATTTTGCACACGACCCTTTCGTCTTTGGTCCCAACGGAGAGAAGGTTTACCGAGAGTGGCCCTACACGTGGAGACAAGTTCCCGGGGAAAGCAGGGAGGAGGCGATGAAAGGTTATAAGATGCAGGTGACCTACTTGAATCGAAAGCTCGACGCTGCCTTGGAGCGGCTTCTGGAGAAATCGGACAAGACGCCGATTATCCTGATCCAGGGCGACCATGGTCCGTCTTCTCGGACGAACCTGGCAAACCTTGCCGAAACAGACATCCATGAAAGATACGGCATCTTGAACGCATACCTGCTGCCTGGCGGCGGCGAGAAAAGGCTGTATGACTCCATTAGCCCGGTTATTGATTCCCGCATAATATAGAGTAACCTTTTGGGGGTTCTGCTCGTCTCAATAGACATGGGGAACCCAAGAGGCGTAAGGCGCGATTTTGATGCTCTGGAAAAGCGACGGCTGGAGGCCGTGCGGCTGGTCGTTGACGAAGGTTTGAGTCAGTCCGAGGCAGCACGGCGCGTGAAGGCGGCGCAGCAAAGCGTGAGCCGTTGGGTTAGCGAGCATGGCGCGCACGGTGCCGCCGGACTCCGCCGGGCCGGGCGCGCCGGCCGCAAGCCGCTGTTAGACGCCACGCAACGGGAACGTCTGGAGGCAATGCTGCTGCGGGGCCCCGAAGCGCAGGGCTTCTCGACGCCGCTGTGGACTTGTCCGCGAGTCGCTCGTCTGATCGCCGACGAGTTCGGCGTGCGCTATCACGAAGGTCATGTTTGGAAGATCCTGCGGGCGCTCCACTGGAGCCCGCAACGGCCTGTCGGCAAGGCCCGCGAGCGCAACGAAGAAGCCATCCGCAACTGGCGGCGCAAGACTTGGCCGGCCACTAAAAAAAAGCCCAAAAACAAGGCCGCACGATCGTCTTCATCGACGAAAGCGGACTGAGTCAGAAGCCCCATCGTTGCCGCACCTGGGCGCCCCGCGGCGAGACACCCGTGCTGGAGTTCAACTTCAACTGGCAGAAACTTTCCGTTTCCGCCGGGCTGACCTTGCGCAACTTCTACTTCCGGCTCTATCCCGGCGCCATCGGCGAGCTGGAGGTCATCGACTTCCTGAAGGCTTTGGTCCGCCACATCGACGGCCCGCTGCTGATCGTCTGGGACCGCCTGCCGGCGCACCGCAGCCGCCTGGTGCGGGAGTTCATCGAGCTCTCCGAAGGCCACATCGCCACGGAGTGCTTGCCGCCCTATGCACCGGAGCTGAACCCGGTGGAATACATTTGGGCTTACTGGAAGCAGCACGAGTTGCCGAACGTCTGTCCGAAGGACTACTGGGAGCTGGACGAGCGTGCCCGCAAATCCCTGCGTCGCATGCGCCGCAAACCGCGCTTGATTACGGCCTTCTGGAAGCAGTCTTCTCTTGGCCTTGACTAACTCGATATTATGCAAGATTCAATAACTCGTTTCGTGTTGTGTTTAACCATTACTTTGGGACAAATTATCCGCTGCTCGATGATAAGAGTTACTACACCACTTTTCTACATCCCTACGACTACATTCCTATTGACCCCCGGGCATTTGAGAAAGAACCAGTATCCGCCGGCCCTGACAGCCCTTGACTTCTTGTTTAAACTTGCCGGCCTCTCCCTGTTTTGCGCACTCATGTCGCCACCCCGGCCGCGCCGGAGGAGGTAAAGAACAATGCAGGGAGCCAAAACCATTGAATGGTCCGATTGGGGCAACGAGCCAAGCGGCGAACTTACCCCTCGCGCCGAACCTTTGCCGGCGGCGGGCAGCAGTCGGCGGGACAGAAGTCATGCCACGGGCCCAGATTTCCCAGAGCGCGCCGGGTAACCTTCGGATCATCCATCCGCTCCAAAATGAGCTCTCCGATCATGCTGATGAATTTCGGATGGACTCCCACGGTCCCGGCACGGACCATGACCAGCCCGAGGTCGTCGCACAAACCCCGTGCTTCCGTATCCAGGTCGTAGAGCACTTCCATGTGGTCGGAGACGAATCCGATCGGCACGACGATGACTTCGCGGGGGCTCTGCGAGGCATGGAGTTCGCGTAAATAGTCATTGATGTCGGGCGCGAGCCAAGGCTGGGATGGGGGTCCGCTGCGGCTCTGATAGACCAGGGTCCAGTCGTCGCGTCCCAGTTCCGCCGATACCAGCCGGCATGCTTCCCGCAACTGTTCCGCGTAGGGGCTCCGGGCTGCCATGGCCGTGGGAATGCTATGCGCCGCGTAAACAAGACGCGCGGCGGCGCGAGATTCGGGCGGCAGCCGGCCCAGCGCCTCGCTGACCCGTTCGGCTGTCGCTTCGATGAAGCCGGGATGGTTGTAGAAGAGCCGAATCTTTTCCACCCTAGGAGACGAAGCGCCTACTTGCTGTTGCGCCCGGGCGATGTCGTCGAGGTACTGCCGGCAGCCGGAGTAGGACCCGTAGGCGGACGTTACATAGGCCAATGCTCGGCGAACACCGTCCGTGGCCATCTGCCGTAACGTGTCCGCCAGAAGGGGGTGCCAGTTGCGGTTGCCCCAATAAACGGGGAGGGGAAGGTCTTGGCGGGCCAGCTCGTGTTCGAGGGCGGTGATCAGCGCCCGGTTTTGGTCGTTGATAGGGCTCTTGCCGCCGAGGTGATAGTAATGCTCGGCAACCTCCATCATTCGCTCCCGAGGGACGTTCCTGCCGCGCAGGACGTTCTCCAGGAACGGCAACACATCTTCCCGTTTGTCGGGTCCGCCGAAAGAAACGACGACGACCGCATCGTAGGTCGCCGCTCTATGGTGGCTCATCGTGGGATTGGCTCTCGTGGAACAGGGTACTGAAAACTGGTACGCGATCGCACGCCGCCGGCCCTTTCCCTACGACGGCGGCCGGTCGAGATTCACAGGCTGTCCCTCGCCTCGTGGCAGCAAACCGATTCCGGGCCGGGGAGCGGATAATGGGCCGTGTCGGGGAAATTTCCTGTCCCACAGCCGCTCTTGTCGCTCTCTGAGCGTGGAGGCTATGTTGTTATAAAAACTATACTTATGCTCCAACCTCCTGAAATTGGGTTTGTTTGGCCATTTTTGTATCTCAAGTTTTCCGCCCCGCGAGCCAAATGACTCAGCACCGTTTACTGACAGGCAGGAATTGCCCGCCTTACCGAGTTTTGTGGCGACCTGGACCTTGGCGCCTTCTTTGTTTCGGCCTCTGCCGCAACAAGTACCAGCGCTACCGGATCTCCCGTGCTCATTTTAGCGCGTGCGTACAGGAGCACTCCCCATGAAGGATCACAAGTTGCTGAAAAGAAGGGGTATTTGTCGCTTGTGACGAGGCGGCGTGGAAGGGGCGGAAAGTGCTGGTGTTGCGGACCGCGAAAAGGCTGGTGGTTGGTTCCATAAGTTCACGATCGTTTATGGGCCGGCAATACGGCGACCGCTCCGTCGAAACCCGCCAGTTTTTTCATCCCTATGGGTGCGCCGCAGGCTCCTGGACCGCTTCCTGACGGTCGCGGCTCGGAAGGTTTTGTGAACGAAGCACTTCCGGGCCGGGCAGCCGGCCGTACGATGCTTCGGGAAAGGCCTTTTTAAATACGCGAACTTGTGGAACTAGCACTAGCCCGCATTTCTCACCGCCTGACGGCAGAAGCACGCAATAGGCCCGCCATTACTGCGTTGCGCTTGCTTGCCGTGCTCAACGTACTTTCCCGGTCGGACGTCAACGGAAGTCGCTGCTTACTTCGGTCGCAGCAGATGCGAATGGGCCAGGCGGCACCCGCAAAAGTACGCCCGCATCATTCAAAAAAAATGCGGCGCCGAGCGGCGCGGGCTTGTACTGACGGGCTTCTCACGCACTTCGCCTCGCCACGTGGTGAGAAAAGCGCGCTAGGTCTCAGGGATCGTTTAACGCCACGGTGGACGAGGCCGCTTGCGAGTAGGACTTGGGAGCGACCTCTCGAGCCGCGGCGTCGGGAGAGCGCTTCATCTGATTGAGTTTGACCAGCAGTTCAAGTTCGGCGCGGGACAATCTAGTGCGGCCGGTAGGGGCGGAAAGAGCTCGGCGATCGCCGCTCGACCCGTCGGTTTCGCTTCGGTTTTTCGGACCCGGGTTAGGCTTCGGTGGGCGGGCGCGTAGCGGCCCGCTCATGCTTCGCAGAGTACGCAGCTCGCCCTCGACGATGTCCATGCGCTCTTCCAGTCCGCGAACCTGTACTGACGCGTCCGCCTTCTGCAACGCGATCATCCGACGGAACTGCCCGGTCCAAAGGTGTAGGACCAGCGTCGCGACCAGCAGGGCTAGGAGTGGAGAAGCCAGTAGCCACAGTTCGAAGATCGTTGACGGTAGCATCATCTGTTCTTCCTATAGAGGATTTTTCGGGCATCCCCGAGCTAGAAAATGGTCCGCATGCGGTCCTGACGGCTAACAATCTCGGTCACGCGGATGCCGTAGTTGCCGTCCACCACGACGACCTCGCCGCGGGCAATGACGCAACTGTTCACCAAGACATCCACCGGCTCGGCCACCGACCTATTCAGCTCGACGATCGAACCGGAAGCCAACTTGAGAACCTCCTGGAGGTTCAAGCAGGTGGTTCCGAAGCTCACGCTGAGGTCCAATTCCACCTGCAGCAGCATGGACAGGTTGCGCTGCGCCCCGGAACTCAGCGCGGTCGCGTCTCCCGAGGCTGCCGCTTCTCCGTTGGCGGGCTGGGAATCGGCGCCCGCTGCCGAATCGCGCTCGGCTGCTTTCTGGTCCGCGCCGGCGGACATTATGGCGCGAACGGCTGCTTCGTTGGGGACCAGGGCGAATACATATTCCGACCCGGCCCACTGCGCGACGTATTCCAGGCCCAGCTCCGCGTCGGCCGGGTGAGAGGACTCGACGACGTCCGAGAATTGAGCCGCCTTGCCCAGCGGCTCCGCGGAGGTGCGGCCAAACAAGCCCGCCGCCTGACTGAGGATTTCGACGTAGGTGCCGCGCGCGCTGTCGGCTTCGGCCTCTTCGCCGAGGATCAGCGCGATCAGACTGTTGACCGTCTGGCGAGCGCAGCCGACACTGAGCAGCGCCCCTTCGGCCATGTCGTTCGGCAGATCGAACCAAAGCGGGTCCGCCCACTGCCGCCACGCCTCGATGTTGGGCGCGCGCGGCTGTAGTGTCAGCTCCGACCCGGCGCCGCTTAGGTCGAGCCCCGAAACCGCGGCCCGAAAGCTGCGCTCCCAGAAGGCGCTCGCCCAATGGGCCAGCCTCTCGTCTTTCCACCGATTGGTATCCGCTTCGGCCACCGGGTTCGTCTTCGCCTATTTCGAAGTGTTACGAATCTGAATGCCGCGCGTGTTGCCCACGGCAACGACCTCGGCGTGGAATTTCCGCCGGCCGTTAACGTTGATATGCGCCGGTCTCTGCAGCGGCAGATCGAGCGATATCAGATCTCCGGTTCGCAGTTCCAAAAGATCGCTCAGACGCACTTTCGCCCCCTCCATCAAAGCTTCCAGGGAGACAGGGATCTGTTCGACGACAGCCCGCATCCGGCCTTGTTCGGCCTGCGAGCCGCTCCGTCTGCGGATCGACCACTGCTGCTCGAACTTCTGTCCCATCATCTTGACCAAGATCGAGGGGATTCCGAAGTTCATCATGCCCCGGATGTCTCCCATGGTGATCTCAAATCCGATGGCGACGACAGCTTCGTTCGGCGAGAGGATCTGCATCAGCTGCGGCTGGGTCTCGGTGGCTTCGATGGTGAAGTCGATCTCGGCGACCGGCGCCCAGGTCTCTCGAAGATCGTGCAAGACGATGCGCAACACGCCCTCGATAATGCTGCGCTCGATCTCGGTGAGCTCGCGGACCTCCTGACCGCCGGAAGTCCCCCTGCCTCCCAGCAGCACGTCAAGCATGGGAAAAACGAGCGAGGGATTGAGTTCGATCACGGAATTTCCGTCCAGCGGTCTCATGCCGATGCTCGAAATGGCGGTGGGAGTGGGCAGATATTGCAGGAACTCTCCAAAGGAGATCTGTCCCACCGATACCAGGCTGACGGTGATATAGGCTCTCAGGTAGGCGCCCAACGAAGACGCCAGATTGCGCGCCAGGAAGTCGTGCATCAGGTGGATCGCCCGCAGCTGCTCCTTGGGAATGCGGTCGGGCCGCCGGAAGTCATAGGCGACCGCTGTTTTCGCGGCCAAACCGGCTGGGTCAGAGACACTGCCGTGTTCGCGAAACAGCCGATCGATTTCTTCCTGTGAGAGTTTAGGATCCATGGCTGGGCTTACGCGGGCTTGGTTTCGGTGGCTGCGAGGCTTTCATCGCCGGATGGGAAACTTTCCTTCAAGTCGGCCACTTGGTCCGCAAAGTGGATCGCATGCGGAGAATGGCCTGGGACTTGAGTTGCGACACTCTGGTCTCGTGCAAGTGGACAATACCCGCGATCTGCCGCAATGTCAGCTCGCGGTGATAATAGAGCGTGACGATCGTCCGTTCGACCTCGGGTAGGTGCTCGATCGCCTGGGTCACGAGGCGTTCGAGCTCGGCCCGCTCGAACAACTCAGAGGGCCATTCTTCGGAACTGTCGGAGACGAAGCGCAGCAGATCGGTCCCTTCGCCGTCGGGCCCGCCCGCCTGTTCGATAGGGGCCAAATTGATGCCGCGGACCTCGACCAACCATCGGCGGTAGTCTTCGAGGGAAATATTGAGCTCGCCGGCAACCTCTTCTTCGACCGGTGTTCGATGCAGTTTCTTCTCCCCGGCTTGGATGGCCGCTTCAATCAGCTTGGCTTTGCGCCGTTTGTTGCGCGGCGCCCAGTCCAGGCTGCGCAGGCTGTCGAGAATGGCGCCTCGGATCTTGTGCTCGGCATAGGTCTTCAGCTTGACGTTGAGCGAGGGGTCGAACTTGTCGACTGCCTCGATCAGCCCCAACACGCCAACGCTGACCAGATCGTCCATGCAGACGCTCTCGGGCAGCTTATCGTGGATTCGAGAAGCGATCAGCTTGACTTGCGGCAAATGGGTCGAGATGAGCTGTTCTCGATCGCGGTCTTGTTCGCGCGCCTCGGGGGAAGCCGAAGCGTCGGTATAGGTGGTCGTTCGTTGCGTCAATGTTGTCCCTTCAGCATGAGGTTCAACAGATAGGGGTCGGTCGCCGGAACGAGGTCCTCGGGTACCCGCTGCCCGGTGCCGAAAAACGACAGGGGCAGCTTCGTTCTTACGGCCTGGTTGACAATCGGGCCGCAAGCGTCGGTTTCATCCAGTTTCGTCACCAGAAGTTTGGCCGGCTTGAAAACCCGATATTGGTCCACAATGCGTTCGAGGTGTTGGCGGCGCGTATTCAAGCTGACGACGAGGTGAGCGTCGATCGCCGGCTGGGCGGCCAGGCACTCAGCCAAACGGCGCGCCCGCGGCCATTCGGCCGGTCCGTATCCCGGCGTGTCGATGAAGATCAATTCAGGGCGCTCGCCCTGTTGGCCGCGGCACAGAGTTTCGAGGCGGCCCGGCAGACTCTCGATCTCATCGATTACGCCAAACGGCGCGGCAAGCAGCCGGGCATAGCTTGCAAGCGGCTCGGCTTCGCCCACCCTCCGTTGGTCGACGGAAAGCAGGTGAATCGGACATTGACGCGCCCACCCGTAGCGAATCGCCAGCTTGGCCAGCGTCGTCGTCTTTCCCGCCCCGCTCGGTCCGACGAGAGCGACAATTTTCGGCTGGGACCCCCGACGGCCGAGATCACTCGATGTTCGGCAAAGCGTGGCGAGTTGACGCGCCAACAGCTCCTCCAGGCGCTCCCGTCCCACGCCTTCCTCAACCGTTCGCCGAAGCCCGGCGACCCACTGTCCCGCGATGGCCGGGTCCACTTCCTTGCCGATCAGGCGCCTGTAGACGTTGGCCAATTCCTGCTGTGCAAGCACTTCGCCGGAGGGCAGGAATACGGGCACGCTATCCAGGCGGGCCAGGACAAGCCGCTGCAAGTCTTCCAGCCGCGCCGACAGACCCTCTATCATTTCTCGCGAGGCGGGCTGGTGGCCGGCCAAAGCGGAGCGGGCTGGACTTGAGCCGGCCCCCGACGGGCGAGAGCCTGCTGTAGCGGGAGTATCGACGGGCGCGGTTTGAGCGGCCGCCGCGGCGGGGGATCCGGCCGCCACCGAATGCGGACCGCGCCACGCGACGGGCGGCGACATGCCAGGCTTGACGGAAACGCTTCGTCCCCAGCGCTGTGAATCAGCGGTCTGCTGAGCGTTCGCCGGGCGGGCATGGTTCTGGGCCGGTCGGGAAGCTGAGTGCAGGCTGGCCCGCTGGCGCGGGGCCGCGTCGCCATTGGATCTTCCCTCCCCGGGCGCTTGAGGGTTCGCGGCGGAAGGACGGGCGTGAACGTGAGTGTCAGAATGTGGGAGCTGCCCAGGGAATCAAAAACCTGGATCGGAGCCGTAAACGGCGCGATGAGACTCTTCGACAGGTTGGCGGTGGCGCTGAGGTTTTGTGTCGCCTGCGGCTCAAGCGTATCGTTGCCGCCCAACGTGATGTCTCCGATCGGCAGGTTGGTGTTCACCTGACCCGTCGTTGGATTGCGTACCCACCCTTGCACGACCTCGCCGTTGATGGTGACCATCTGCTGGCGCGAGTCAAGCTGAAAATTACCCGCCCGCGTATACTGGATCAGTCCTTGGTCGCTGACCATGAAGAACCCCTCGCCTTGGACGGCTGCGTCCAGCAAGCCGCCCGTATTCTGCACCGTTCCTTGCTCGAAGCGGCGGGAGACCGTGATGGGTGCGACACCCAAGCCGACCTGGGATGCTACGCCCGACCTGCTCTGGCCGATCTGTTGGTAGAAAAGGTCTCGAAATTCAGACCGGCTGGCTTTGAAGGCGAAGGTGTTGAGATTCGCCAAATTGTTGGCTATGACTTCCACCGCCCTCGCATGGGAACGAAGGCCGGAGAGTGCGGTAAAAAAAGCGCTTGGCATCGATAACTCCTTTTCCTATTGAAAAACTAGACGGAAGCTGCCGGCTGGTCGGCGCCCGGCTCGGCGGATTCCTCTGTTGTCAGCAAGACTTCGTGGATGGCGTCCAAAGTACGGCGCATTTCAAGCAACTGCTCCATGGCGCTGAACTCGGCCAGTTGACTGACAAACTCGGTCGGGTCCATCGGACTTAAAGGATCTTGGTGGCGAATCTGGGCCACTAAGAGCCGCAGGAAAGTGTCCCGGTTGGCGCCGTCGTTGATCAAGGGCTGTGACGTGGTATTGTCACGGGCGTCCGTCCCCGAAGAGGCGGCGATTCCTGTTACCGTCATGGCGTGACACTCCTGGCACGTGTGTGAGACGCGGCCTTCGCTGACTGTCGGCGACCCTTTTCGGTCAGTGGGTTTTCGCCTTTGGCGTCGGCGTAAGAGCGATTGGACTGTTCGACGCCTTTCGGGGAGCTGGGCCCGTCCATGCTTGGCGGAGCGGTTGTGATCCTGCGGCGAAGACGGCTGAGCGCGGCCAGCCATTCCGCCGCCGGCCCGGTCCGCGTCGTTGTTGGTTTCTCCTCGTCGTTTCTAGAAAGCTGTCTCATGGGCCTCTCCTCTATTCAAGTTCCAGACGAAATACTCGACCGGCCTCCGGTTCCCCGCGACGGCTCTGTCTTTGGGGATGGCGCGGCGGCCGGTAGCGCCCTCCCTGTCGCGACTGGGCGTCCTCCCAAGAACCCAGGAAGTGCCCGGCCCCGGAGTTCGAGGCTTGCAGTCCCCTTTGAGCCAGCGACTCGAGCAAGCTTGGCAGCCCCTCGGTAAAGAGCTGACTCGCCCGCGTGGAATCGGTCCTCACCAGGGTGTCGATGACGCCGCCACGCTCGACCAGACGAACCGACATGCGCCCGATGCGGTCGTCGCTGAGCAGTAGGTTCATCTGATGGGAATCGATCTTGCGATGAAGAGCCGCCATATCGACCAGCCGCTCGACCGAACGCACGCGGCTCGCGGCGCTGCTCGCCTCTTGGTGAGCTTCGGCTTGAGGAGACCCGCCATCGACACTCTGAGCCGAACTCCGGCTCGGTAAAACGAATGAGGTCTTCGCTTCCGCTGGAGCTTGGCTGGGCGCTGCGGCTTCACTTCGAGTGGCCGTGATGGTGATGGGCGAGGGAGTGCGATCGCCAGAGCGAGCGGGTTTAGAGAGGCCGCTCAACTCGGTCACGTCTTCACCCGCCGCTGTGTTCGACATGGCCGTGCCTGGCGACGTTCCCCCCCGTGACCCGGTTCCAACCCGGCCGCCGTTGGTCTCCCGGTCGGCGAGGGAAAGCTCGACGGGCGCGGGTTCCCGGGCGCCCTTCCCGTCTTTGTGCAGGGAATGTCCGCTGGGCAGTTTGGAACTCTCCCCTGCAGCTTCTAGCTTTGAGCTATGACCGGCAACGCGATCGCCGCTGGAGCCATCCCGCTGCGATTCGATGGACAACTCGGCGACCGAGAGGGGTAGCCTTGGCACGTTCGCCCGCCTCGCGTCCGCGCTGGGCGGTATGAGACCGCGTACCTCTTGCCGCTGGGAGGCTTGGGCGTTGCTTTTTCGCGGCGTAGGCACAACCTCTGGGGTTGGCGACGAGGCCACGCCGAAGACCGCCCGAAGGGAAGCCGAATGGTTCGGCGGCAAACCCGTCAGTGGAAAAACCTCGGGGACCTGCCGCGAGACGGCGGAGTCCGAACCGGCTTCCGGGAACTCCCCAGTCCGCGCTGCCCGATCGGACAGCGACGCCTGCCGGTCTCGAGCAGAGGACTCCCCGCTCTCCCGCAATGGTTCGGGCCGTGTCCGCCGATGGGGAACCGCTTGTTCCGTGTTCTCTGCAATCAGCTTTTCGTTGAAACGGGCGCGGAGTGCGGCAACCGCTCGTGAAGGCTCCTCGAGCACTCGGTCGGAAGGTTGCCGAAAGACCTCCTGTCCGGCAGACGTCGGAGTCTCGGAAGGTCGGCGAAAGACCTCCTGTCCCGCGGGCGCCGCAGTCTCGGCGACCGCTACGGGCTTGACGTTAGGCTTCCGCTCACCAGGTGCGCCATGCCCCGTCGGTAAGGTTTCAGAAAGCAATTCCGAGGAAATCGCCCCGATCCTACCGTCGCGACTCACGTCGCCGGGATGCAGCGAGGCCTGATTCGGCCGTTCCGCCTTGGCTGGGTTATCTTCGAAAATTTCGCTGTCGGAGGTTTCCGTTAACCCGGGCTGCCCGAGACCTACACCCTGCTCGCTGGCAGCATTAGAGGTCGCCGAGGGGACTAGATCAAGGCCCGTCCCGCCAATAGGACGCTGGCCGACAAACTCCAACGGCTCAGCTTCAGTGGATATCGGAGTAGCGGACATCGGAGTAGATCCGGCCCTCTCCTGAACATGGCGTGATGGGTTGCTACCTGAGTTGCGCTGAAGCTGTCGAAGGATTTCGAGAGCTTCGGCGGGAATCCTACCGAGTCGTCCCGAGATGTTTGAGGTTAAGGTTGTACCCGAAGCTGCCCCTGAGCCAGGGACCTTCCCACCGTCACCATTGGGATCGCCCGGCGTAATCGCCTCGGCCCGTGGACCGCCTTCACGTTGTTCTTGGTCCGCTGTGCCGCTCGTGGAAGAAGGCCCGGCGGCGCTGGACTCTTGCTGGTTCGTTTCCACCTGTGCGTGTTGGCTTTGACCCGAAGGGAGCGGTTCCTGACCGCCTCTTTGCCGCGGATTCGCGGCGGCTTCCGCGGTTGCGTCCCCGGCGACACCCACGGTGTCTCCTTCAGCCGAAGAGCGGACGGAATGATCCTCGTCGACTTGGCCAAACTGCTGCTTGGGGGGTGGGCTGGACAGATAGGACGCGAACGACGGCGCCCCATCGCTGTTGCCGCCGCTGTCGCCATAGGTTGCGGGAGACGAACGCCCGAAAGCCCGTGATCCTGCGGGCGGCGGCGTCATTTCCGGCAGCGGGACAGGTAACATCGATGGCAGGGGTGGCACGCCGAGGGCCAAATCTATCTGACTCAAACTACGACCATTTCAACCGGCTTGAGGGAGGCAAAAAACTGTCAAGCGACAACATTCCCGCCATTCATGGCATCCGCTAAGCCGCTCATTTCATAGGAACCTAGTCGCGTCGTTCCCTTGGCCCCCAAATTGCACAGCCCTGGGTGATGGATCCATCGCTACTCACGGTCGCGGCCGGTATGCGGGCGCAAATGGAAACGCTCCAGGTGGTCGGCAACAACATCGCCAACGCCGGCACCCACGGATACAAAGCCGATCGCGACTTCTATCGGCTCTTTCTCTCCGCCCAAGCGCAGGCCGACCCGCTCACGGGGCAGATCTCGCGGATGCCCCTCGTCCAGGGATCAACCATTGATTTCAACCAGGGCGCCTTCATCCCCACCGAAGCGCCGCTGGACGTGGCTTTGTCGGGACCCGGTTTCCTGGTCGTCGAAGGGCCGGGGGGCGAGCTGTACACGCGCAGCGGAAGTCTGCGGCGGTCGGCCTCGGGCGTACTGGAAACCGCGGAGGGATTCTCTGTACTCGATAGCCAACGCAGTTCTATAACCATCCCCCCCAACGGCAAGATCGAGGTAGGCGCCAGCGGCGTGATCAGCGTGGATGGGCTGGCAGTCGCCGAGCTGCTGCTCGTAGAGTTCGAAAAAGGAGCGGGTCTGTCAAAGGTCGGCAACAGCTATTTCCGCGCCGGCGGCGGAATCATCCCCCAACCGGCCATCGAGACCAGCCTGAATCAAGGGAAGCTCGAAGCGTCGAACGTGAATGTAGCCGAGGAAGCCGTGCGCTTGATGCTTGCCACGCGACATTTTCAAATGATGCGCCGCGTGGCTTCGCTCGTCGGAAACGAGCTGAACGGCCGCGCGGTCGAGGTGCTGGGAGCAACCCGATAAAAGAGCGGACACGGGCATGAAGACAAACGGAACAGTTCCACTGTTGTTGCGGCGCCACGCGCCGGGCGGCGGCCGAGCCGGATTGCGCACGCGCCATTCGCGACACTTGCAGATCCACTCGTATTTGAGGAGTCAACACCTAATATGATTCGAGCTCTCTTTAGCGCTGCCAGCGGTATGGTGGCGCAACAACTCAACATCGACAACGTCGCCAATAATTTGGCGAACGCGAACACGACCGGTTTCAAGCATCGCCGCGTGCTGTTTCAAGACCTTCTCTATCAGAACTTGATCGCGCCGGGAAACTCCGCCGGGCAACAGACAGTTTTCCCAACCGGCCTGCAACTCGGACTCGGCACAAGGGTCGTCTCCAATGAGGTGATCTTCAAACAGGGCGATTTCGTTTCCACCGGCAATCCCCTGGATATCGTTATCGAGGGAGCCGGCTTCTTCCAGGTACGCTTGCCCAGCGGCGAGCTGGCCTATACCCGCGCCGGCTCGTTCCAGCTCGATCGGGACGGCAATCTGGTGACGCCGAATGGCGACACTCTCGATCCCAACATCACGATTCCGCCGGACGCGCGCGATATCAGCATCGCCGACGACGGCACGTTGAGCTTCAAGCAACCCGGTCAGACCCAGGCGCAGCAGGCCGGACCGATTCAAGTCGCCGGGTTCCAGAATCCCGCCGGCTTGCTCGCTCTGGGGAACAATCTGTTTCAGCCTACCGAAGCCTCCGGGGACGCCATTGTCGGCGAGCCCGGGGGGCAGGAAGGACTCGGCCGTCTGCGGCAAGGCTTTTTGGAAAGCTCGAACGTCAGTGTCGTCGAAGAGTTCATCAGCATGATTGTCAGCCAGCGCGCCTACGAGGCCAACGCCCGCGTCGTGCGCGCGGCGGACGAGATGTACCAAGAAGCGAACAGCTTGAGCCGATAGCGACCGGACAGTTATGGCGCAATACATCGCCGCGGATAGTTGGTCTGTCACTGGCATCACAGGCTCCGTTGCCTGCTTTCGCGGATCCTCGCGACGAGCGATTCAGAGCCGCGGGCGGGAGCCCGCGGTCAAGGCTGTAAAGCATACTGCTCCGAGCTGGACGTCTCCTTGTCCCACGCGCTCACCACGAGCGATACGGAGCCGCGAGCGCCAGCGAGCGGCCAGGGGCGCACGGGCCAGGCCCGGGCCCTGCCCAAAGGGAAGAACGCGGGTGGGTTCGACGGCGCCGTTTTTCACGTACGGGCGCGACATGTCGCGCCCCCGGGTCCGTGACATGACTCATCTTCCGCCGGCCCGCAGCAGCCTAGCAGCCTCTGGCAAAAGTCATGCGGAAGCGAAAAATGGGGACTGCCACCAATTCGCCCCCCGTCATGGCCCAAGAAACAAAGCACTTGGCCTGAAAGGAATTGGCTGGCTGTACCCGATTTTTCGCGACCTTCATTTCCACCACGGGCTGCTAGGGGTCTTCCTCTTGCTGTTCGCCATTGGCCTGCCTCTACAAGCAGGGGAAATCGTCTCGATCGAGGTGGAACGAGACCGCCTCACCGCCGCCGATCTTGCGCGGGTCATGCCGCAGTGGAAGAGCCTGGATGGAAACCGGATGATCGCCTACGCGCCCCTGCCGGGCGTCGAGCGACGAGTCAGCCGCCGCCAACTGATCCGCTGGGCCGACCGGCACGGTCTGAAGCTCAACATAAGAAGACCTTCCCGAGGCTGTTCTGGTCGCCCGACGCATGCGCCGGCTCAGAGAGGATGAAGCCCTGCGCACGGTCACCGGCGCCGTCTCGGAACGCTATCAAGTGCCGCCGGAGCAATTGCGGGTCAGGCTGCATGGATTCTCCGAGACGCTCGTGCCCGCGGGGAAATTGAGCTTTGAGATCCGCGGTTCACTCAATCGCCTCAATCAACCGGTTTCGATTCCCCTGAGCTGGCGGGACAGCGACGGACGAAGCGGTACAACGCCGCTTAGAGCCACCGTATCGATTCTGGGATCCTATGCCGAAGCCCGCCACGCGATCCCCGCGAAGAGCAAGGTCGGCCCCCAAGACTTCATCTTTCGAGAGGGCATTTTTCCTGGATCTCCAGACAAATATTTTGTTGTTTCAAAGGAAGTTGAAGGAAAAACACTGAAGTATTCATTAAAGTCCGGCGAGGCTCTTTCCCAGGCCATGCTGCTCGACACGCCGCTCGTTCGCCGGGGGGATCTCATTGAACTCGCGCTGAGAGTCGAAAAGCATCCGTCTGCGGGCGCCCGCCAGGGCTGAGGAGGCAGGCAGCCTGGGGGACCGCATCGCTTGCCGCAACCTCGAATCCGGCCGACGGGTGGTGGCTACGATCGTTGATCAGAAGCGCGCTGAGGTGAGTTTTATTCCATGAGCAAGACAATTCTTGTCGGCGTGGTGGCTGCGGCAACTGCGCTATCAACTTCCATCGGGACTCCGACGGCGAACGGCCAAAGCAGCGAAAAGACCCTCAATCATCACATCGAGGAATCTTTGCGGACGACGAGGCGAAGCGGCCCATCAGCCGGCTCGCTATTCAGCAGCCGATCTTATCTCTCTGAGCTTGGGCGCGACCCCAAGGCGGCGAGCGTGGGGGATTTGGTGACGATTCAGGTGGTCGAGCAGGCCAGCGCGCTCAGCAGCGGAGCAACGTCGTCGTCTCGGAGCTCTTCCTCGAACCATTCCGTCGGCTCGCTGCTCGGCGCCCTGAACCCCGCGGGCACATTGGCGAACCTGGCTGCGTCGTCCGGGGACAGATCGCTCGACGGCCAGGGAACTACGAGCCGACAGACGAGCGTGACGGCGACGATCACTGCGGTGGTTACGCACGTCATGCCCAACGGCAACCTGGTGATCGAGGGCGTCAAGGAGATCGCCATCAACTCCGAGCGGCAACTCGTCTTTATCCGGGGAGTGGCCCGGCCCGTCGATCTGGCGCAGGATAACAGTATTCGCTCCGACCGCATTGCCATGATGGACCTTCGCGTCAACGGCAAAGGGGTGGTCAACGATGCCATCAAGAGGCCGAATCTACTGTTCCGCATTATTAAGGGCCTACTCCCGTTCTAGCGTTTGCTAATGAAATTCCGCCCCCTGCGTTTGCTGATTCTAGGCTTGGTCCTTCTCCCCGGCGTGTGCCGGGCGGCGAGGGTCAAGGACTTGGTGACGATCGAAGGCGTACGTCACAACATGCTGATCGGCTATGGGCTTGTCGTCGGGCTGCAAGGCACGGGAGACCGCCAGCAGACGGTTTTCTCGACCCAAAGCTTGTCGAATCTGCTGCAGAAAATGGGGGTGAACGTTCCTCCCACGGCGCTACGCGTGAATAACGTGGCGGCTGTGATGGTCACCGGCAATCTCCCGCCCTTCGCCACACCGGGTACGACGATCGATGCAACCGTATCGTCGATTGGAGACGCCGCGACGCTGCAGGGCGGCACGCTGCTGCTCACCTCCTTAAAGGCCGCCAACGGGGAGGTTTACGCCGTGGCCCAGGGCGCGGTTTCGATCGGCGGGTTCAGCGCGGGCCGTGGCGGGACGGGCGTACAAGTGAATCACCCCACGGTCGGCCGGATTCCCGAAGGGGCCATCGTCGAGCGCCCGGCTCCGACCCTGGCGCCTGATCTGTCGGGTTTTCGGCTGCAACTTCGGCGGCCCGATTTCGTAACCGCCGCTAGGCTTACCGAGACGTTGAACCGCGAGTTCGACCAGCCCATCGCGCAAGCTGAAAACGCCGCCGTGGTCGTCGTACGCGCGCCGACGGACTATCGCGGCCGTCCCGTCGAATTTATCGCCCAAATCGACAGTCTGGACGTACCGACCGACCGGCGGGCGAAGGTCGTGCTGAACGAGCGGACGGGGACGGTGGTCATCGGCAACAAGGTCACCATTGCTCCCGTGGCGGTCCTGCACGGCAATTTGACGGTCCAAATCGTCACCGACTTTTCGGTCTCGCAACCGTCGGCTCTTTCATCAGGGGAAACGGTTGTGACCCCGCAAGTGGGTGTAAGGGTCGAGGAGCAGGAGGCGCGGCAGGTTCTGCTCAAGCAGGGCGCCAGCGTCGAGGAGCTGATCAAGGCGCTCATGTCGATCGGCTCGACCCCGAGAGACATTATCGCCATCGTGCAGAGTATCGCCGTCGCCGGGGCGCTCGACGCCGACTTGGAGGTCATGTAGTGCAAATCGGACCCGTTACCCCGTTTCCGCTCAGCCCGGGACGCCCCGATGCCGGCGGTTCCCCGGAGCAAGCGGCCCAAGATTTCGAGGCCCTGCTGATCGCACAACTGCTCAAGATCGCCCGAGAAGCCGGCAGGCTCGACCCCTCCGACGACGCGGCAACGGGATCGGAAACCTACCTCGAGTTGGCCGAAAAGAGTCTCGCCGAAGCGTTGGCCGCTCAGGGCGGCTTGGGCTTTCAGAAGCTCCTGACCGGGGCCCTGGCTGGCCGACCCTGAAAGACGCCCGCCTAAAAAGCTTTATTGAATCTCGCATAATATCGAGTTAGTCAAGGCCAAGAGAAGACTGCTTCCAGAAGGCCGTAATCAAGCGCGGTTTGCGGCGCATGCGACGCAGGGATTTGCGGGCACGCTCGTCCAGCTCCCAGTAGTCCTTCGGACAGACGTTCGGCAACTCGTGCTGCTTCCAGTAAGCCCAAATGTATTCCACCGGGTTCAGCTCCGGTGCATAGGGCGGCAAGCACTCCGTGGCGATGTGGCCTTCGGAGAGCTCGATGAACTCCCGCACCAGGCGGCTGCGGTGCGCCGGCAGGCGGTCCCAGACGATCAGCAGCGGGCCGTCGATGTGGCGGACCAAAGCCTTCAGGAAGTCGATGACCTCCAGCTCGCCGATGGCGCCGGGATAGAGCCGGAAGTAGAAGTTGCGCAAGGTCAGCCCGGCGGAAACGGAAAGTTTCTGCCAGTTGAAGTTGAACTCCAGCACGGGTGTCTCGCCGCGGGGCGCCCAGGTGCGGCAACGATGGGGCTTCTGACTCAGTCCGCTTTCGTCGATGAAGACGATCGTGCGGCCTTGTTTTTGGGCTTTTTTTTAGTGGCCGGCCAAGTCTTGCGCCGCCAGTTGCGGATGGCTTCTTCGTTGCGCTCGCGGGCCTTGCCGACAGGCCGTTGCGGGCTCCAGTGGAGCGCCCGCAGGATCTTCCAAACATGACCTTCGTGATAGCGCACGCCGAACTCGTCGGCGATCAGACGAGCGACTCGCGGACAAGTCCACAGCGGCGTCGAGAAGCCCTGCGCTTCGGGGCCCCGCAGCAGCATTGCCTCCAGACGTTCCCGTTGCGTGGCGTCTAACAGCGGCTTGCGGCCGGCGCGCCCGGCCCGGCGGAGTCCGGCGGCACCGTGCGCGCCATGCTCGCTAACCCAACGGCTCACGCTTTGCTGCGCCGCCTTCACGCGCCGTGCTGCCTCGGACTGACTCAAACCTTCGTCGACGACCAGCCGCACGGCCTCCAGCCGTCGCTTTTCCAGAGCATCAAAATCGCGCCTTACGCCTCTTGGGTTCCCCATGTCTATTAAGACGAGCAGACCCCCCAAAAGATTACCCTATATTATGCGGGAGTCAATAGGTTTCCAGCCGGGCTGCCGATAAGAGGAGCAAGACCACTCTGTCTGACGGGACCAACCCATGCGGATCGACGACCATTTCTCTCCTTCCAGTGATGTGCAGTCGCGGCAAGTTGAGCGGCCGCAACAGCAGGAAAGAGAACAGAAGGTTGCTGAGAAGAGCGTCCGATCAGGCGCGGATTCGGCCAGCCTGTCGTCGCTCGGCGTGCAATTGGCCCGGGCGCTGGCGACCGAGCCTGCCGATACGGTAGACAAGATCGAACGCCTGCGGGAAGCCGTCGCGAATGGGACCTTTTCGGTCCCGGCCGACGAGGTGGCCCGCAGCTTGGTGGATGACGCGCTCTCCGCGGGGGGCCCGGAAGAACCCTAGCGGGCTTTTCTGACGGTTCTTTGGGCGCAGTCCCGAGTCGCTGAGAGGCGGCTGCACCGTCTTCGGCCAACGACCGCGGTGAGAAATGCGGGCCTGTGTTTTGCGGCCCTCAATGGCTTCCATGGCGGCAACTAATTCCTCATCCGTCAAAGAAATCGGCCGCTCGCTGGAGTCGGCCCTGACCTTGCTGACGAGTGGCCGCTACGCCAAGCTGGCGGATCAGGCGCTGGCGATGGAGAGTCAGCTAGGAACACTTGAAGGCCTCAAGCAGAGTCTGCAAGCCGGCGAGCCGGCCCCGGAGGGAATCAGAGAAGATTGCGAGAGTCTGTGCAGGCAGACTTTCGTGCTGTCCGAAGTCCTGCGCCACGCGACGCTCGTCGAGGCTGGGTTAATCGAGATTGGCGCGGCGGCGCGGGGGAACTATTCACGGGAAGGGCGCCATGGCGCGGGCCATCAGCCGCGCCTCAACGCCGAGGCATAGCCATGGGAAACCTGATCGGCACGATGGGGGCCGCCACTCGAACATTGTCGTCATTCACTGAAGCGCTGTCGGTGATCCAGAACAATATCGGCAACGCGGCCACCCCCAACTACGCCCGTCAGAGAGTGTCGCTGGCCCCGCTGGGCACCCCCGACGGGGCGAGCCAGTCGCTAGGAGTCGAGGTCAATCGCATCCAGAGCCTGCGCGACCGGCTGCTCGACTTTCAAGTGCTGCTCGCCAAACAATCGACGTCCCTGTTCGAGAAGAAGGCCCTCACCCTGCAGCAGGTCGAGCCCTTGTTCCGGTTGAGCGGCAATGGCAGCCTGGGCGCGAACTTGGACGAGTTCTTCGCCTCCATTTCGGCTCTGTCGATTTCTCCGGGAGACGTGAACCTTAGGCGTTCCGTGCTCAGCGCGGCCGACCAGTTGACGCGCACGTTTCGATCAACGGTCAGCGGATTGTCGCAATCGCTGAGCAACTTGGATACCGATGCGCGTTCGACGGTGGGGCATATCAACTCGTTGCTCGAGCAGGTCGCCGAGCTGTCGTCGCGGCGAACGACCACCGATGCCAAATCGCCGAACTTCGCCGCCGAAACCCAGCTCCATCAAACGCTGGACGAGCTGGCGGGGCTGATCGACTTCACCGTCATCGAACAATCCGACGGTACGCTTTCTCTTCTAGGAGGAGGCGGCACGCAGTTGGTCGTGGGGCCGACGTCGATGCCCCTCACCTCCAGCCTCGCTTCGACCGGCATCAAGATTCTCGACTCGCGCGGGGCCGATATTACGGCTTCTCTCGAGTCGCAAGGCGGGGCTTTGGGGGCCATTCTCGAAGCCCGAAACCAAACGCTCCCGCGCTACCTCTCGCAGGTTAATCGCCTCGCCAAAAGCATCGCCGATCAGGTCAACGAGCAACTTGGCCGCGGCGTCGATCTCGTCGGCGCGCCTGGCAAGGACTTATTTTCCTACCTTGCCTCGTTCGTTCTCGGGAGTGGACGAACGGCGGGAACCGCGGGATTAGCCACCCCATCGCCTCCGGTAAGCGTCCAGGTGAATTTCTCGAACGGCGTCACGGGAGGCGTCACGGCCAATCTGGACAGCTTCTTCGTCGCCACGGCGGCCCCGAGCGGGCCGGTGGCCGGGGAAACGGTTTCGGTTACCTTCACGAGCGCCGACGGTACGATCGCACGGACGATCACCACCGCGCCGTTACTCGGCGGCGGCACTGTTGCCCAGACGACGGCGGAAATCCGCGACCGGCTCAACGACCAAATAGCCCTCGACCCCGAGCTCGCCGGGTTGATTACCTTTTCCGACACCGGGGCGGGACCTCCGGCCAATGCGCTCAAGGTCGTGCTTTCCGATCAAGCCGGACAGGGCTTCAGCTTAACCGCCACGACGAGCAACCCGGCCCTTACGAGCGGGCTGGAGGCGGGCGGTACGCTCGGAGGGCACTCGGCCGAGGAGATCGCCGCCGCCTTAAACGCTCAGGTGGCGCTCGACGCCGGCTTCTCCGCGGCCGGTATCCGCTTTGCCGCCGTCGGCGGGGAAGTCAAGATCGACGGCGACGTCGCGTTTGACTTCGCCGTGGCGGAGAACGCCCAAAGCACGGGTTTCGCCTCCGGGCTTCCCGCTACGGGAACGGCCGGCGGCGCTGACGCGGCTGCCACGATATCGCTCGCCGGTTTGACTCCGGCGGAGATTGCAGCCGGCACGGCCTCCTCCCCCCTGGGCAATGGGAACGCTTTGGCGTTAGAGGCGCTGGCGACTACGCCACTGATCGACTCCTCGACCTTCAGCCAGTTCTACGCCAGCCTGGTCAAAGAGGTAGGCGACGACATCCGAGGCTCCGAAGCCAGCCTGGAAACACAGGAACAGATTTTGCTCACCGCGGAGAACTTGCGCGACAGCTACTCCGGCGTGGACATCAACGAGGAGGCGGTTCAACTGCTCCAGTTCCAGCGATCCTTCCAAGCCATGTTGCGGGTCATTCAGGTCGTCGACACCCTTTCACGGGACGTTTTGAACTTGGTGAGGTAAGCGGATGAGAACCACCTTCCTTTCGGAAAGCCGCCAAGTGCTGTTCAACCTGCGGCAATCGCAAGAGCGCCGGCACGACGCCAACGTCGAGCTCTCGTCCGGCCTGCGGGTCACCAAGCCCTCCGACTCGCCAAGCGATGTCGCAGCCGTGGTTCGCACGAGCACCGACCTGAAGGTCTTAGACCAGTTCCGCATCAACCTGGATCAAGTGCAGGCCGAACTGCGCGCGGTGGACGGGTCGCTGTTCCAAGCGGTGACGGTGGTTACACGCGCCTTGTCTCTAGCGACACAAGCCGCCAGCGATACGCAGGACGCCACCGGCCGCGCGATCATCGCCTCGGAAATCGACGGCGTTTTTAGACATCTCGTCCATCTCGCCAACACGCAGCACTCGGGCCGCTTTCTTTTCGCCGGCGCGGCGGTCGAAACGACACCGTTTGCCATCGACGAAAACAGCCCCGACGGTGTCATCTACCAGGGCGATGACGCCAGCCGGGCGGTCGGCTTTCCTGATGGCCGGCCCGCCCAGATCTCGCTTCCCGGCAACGCCGTCTTTGCCCGTCCCGACTCCTTTACCGGTACGGGACGAACGGCGGAGACGCCCGGCGCCTCCGTTCCCAATCCGCCCATAGGACTGGGCATAGCCTTCTCCGGCGACGTCGACGCTGTGATCAGCACCGATCTGGCCGGCTTTTTCGTCGCTTCTTCCGCCCCAAGCGCGCCCAGCGGAGGCGAGACCATCTCGGTGACATTCACGAGCAGCAACGGCGCAATCAACCAGACGATCACCACTCCGCCTCTGGCGGGAGGCGAAAACACCGCTCAAATCGCAACCCTGCTAAACACCGAGATCGCCAACAACACCCAATTAGCCGGAAATCTCACCTTCAGCGACAACGGCGGCGGGAACCTGCGGCTCGTTCAGAGCGACACCCTCGGCGCCGGATTCACGTTCACTTCCTCGGCTACCGGGGGGCTGACGACGGGGCTGGAGCCGGGCGGGACGGTAGGCGGACAGTCCGCCGCCGAGATCGCCCAGGCGCTCAACGCCCAGGTGGCGGCCAACGCCCAACTCACCGCCGCGAATGTGACGTTCACGGTCGTAAACGGCGAATTGCGGGTGGACGGGGACGTCGACTTCTCTTTCACGGCGATCGACTTTGATCGCGGCACGGGCTTTCAATCGGGCCTGGCGGGCACCCATCTGGTCGGCGGCACTCGCAGCGCCAACGTCTTTGGCGCTCTCCATCAGCTCATCCAGGATCTTAACGGCAACAACCAGCCGGGCATCGTGCAAGGCGTCGAGTCCCTTCAGCGCGCGGTCGACCACCTCTCCGTCTCGCAGGGCTTTTACGGAGGCACGCTGCGGCAAGTCGACGTTACGCTTGCCGACTTGTCGGAACTCGACGTCGTCAACCGCGAACGGTTGTCACGGCACCGCGACACCGATGTGCTCGAGGCGATTGAAAAGCTGACCACCAATACTTCCGCCGAGCAGTTTGCCCTGCAAGTGGCCGCGCACCAGCAACCGACCCTGCTTGACCTGCTGGCCTAAAGATCGCCGGTCCCGAGCGCACGGTCCCTCCCTCAACCGCGCTCCACAAGAAACATACGGCCTCCCCTCTAGAGTTGCAATCATTGGCCGATAAGTACATTGGCAAATGAACCGGCGGGCGCAGCGAGGACCGCTTCGCGTTCCGCCGCCATTCGCCCCAAACCACGGAAGGGGGGCGAGATTATGACAAACGTCGATCTACAAGCAGTAAGAGCTTCCAATCCTGGGGCCGCCCGAGATGTCCCGCAAGGACTCGGGCCGGAACAGGCAGCCAAGAACCGGGAGATTGCAAAAGCGATTCGAACCATCAACGAAGGAGGAGGTGTCGGCCCGACCAGCGAGTTGCGGTTCTCCATTGATCGTGACACCGGACAGACGCTGATTCGCATTGTGGACCGCGTAACCAATGAGGTGATCGCACAGGTTCCTCCGGAGATAACTCTGCACGCCGCCCAGGTTCTTCAAGAGTTGAATCAGGGAAGCAAAATCGCGTAAAGAAATTGTCTCCGACCACGACGAGGCAGAGGACCCAGATCCATGCAGCGCCAACCGGCCCACGATTACGTCGAGAACGATCTGCTCGACAAGGATCCCTGGGATCTTGTCTGCCTGCTCTACTCGAAGGCGATCGAGAAGCTCAACCAGGCGATAGGTCATCTTGAGGCCGGCAACGTCGACGAACGCAGCAAGGCCATCTCCCGCGCCATGGAGATCCTTCTCGAGTTGATAAGTTCGCTCGACGGGGAGGCCGGCGGAGAGATTGCGGCGAAGCTGGCGCGGTTGTACGAATACATTTTCGAGCGACTCGCCGAAGCAAACGCCAAGCAGGAACGCGCTCCGCTCGAAGAAGCTGTACGGCTACTCAGCACGCTCTACGAGGGGTGGCAACAGGCGAGGCCTCAGTCGGAGAGTCAACCGCCCCCGGCCGACGCCTTGCCGCCCGAGCAGCCGAACGACGAGGGAGGTCGCGCTTGGACGCTTTAGCCGCCGCCGTCGGGCATTGTCGGGCAACGCGGGAGGGGGGTGAATCAACATGAGCCTCACGCCAGTCAGTTTTACCGGGTTCAGTGAATTTTCAGATGACTTTCAGGCCATCCTGCAGCGTACTTTCGAGGTCGCCAACCTCCCCATCCAGCAGCTTCAAACCGAGCAGACCATCAACCTCGCCAAGCAGCAGGCGCTGGGAGACCTATCGTCGGTTGTTTCCAATCTTGAGAGCGAGTTTGCGTCCCTGGGTTTGTTGGGCGCGAATTCAGCGGTCACCGCCTCTTCGAGCGACGTAAAAGTCGCCACGGCAAGCGTCACCGGGACGCCCACGACCCAGTCCTACGATCTCGTCGTCACCTCGGAAGCGAAAGCGGCGCAGGAGACCACCCTGACCGGCTTGGCCGACACCGACACAACCGGCCTCACGGCCGACGGCATCTACAAGCTGACCGTGGGGGCGACGGTCACCAACATCGACTTGCTGGCGATCGGCTCGGGCCGCACGGCTGGTACGACGGGTGCGGCCACGCCGTCTCCGGCAGTGAGCGTGCAAGTCGATTTCTCCAATGGCCTCACCGGCAGCATCACCGCGAACCTAAACAGCTTCTTCGTTGCCGGCTCGGCGCCCAGCGGGGCAACCGCCGGCGACACCGTATCGGTTACCTTCGTCAGCGAAGACTCGACAATCAACGAGACCATCACCACCGTGGGGCTGGCCGGCGGGGACAACGCCACCGCCATCGCCACGCTGTTGAACGATCAGATCACGGCGAATGCAAACCTCAACGGCAAGGTCAGCTTCAGCGACGAAGGCGGCAAGCTGAAGCTCGTGGTCAGTGACACCGCGGGCCAAGGCTTTACCTTCACCTCTTCGAACACGGGTACGGTCGTCACCGGACTCGAAGGGGGCGGAACCGTCGGCGGACACTCCGAAGAGGAGATCGCAGCCGCTCTCAACGCCCAAGTCGCGCTCGACTCGAGCCTGACAAGCGCCGGGGTGGTCTTTTCCGCTGTCAATGGGGAGATCAAAGTCCGCAGCAACACGAAGACCGACATCACCACGACCGACAGCGCCCAGGGGACGGGGTTTGTGTCGGGTTTGGCCGGAACCCAGACCGTCGAAGCCTACGACAATACGCTCGCCGGACTCAGAGATTTCATCAACGCTCAGTCGACAACCCTGGGCGTTAAGGCCTCGCTGATCAATACCAGCAGTGACCCCGCGAATCCAAGCCATCACTTGACGCTCACGGCGACGACGACCGGAACGACCACGCTGAAACTCGAAGACAGCACGCCGGCGGACCTTCTCACCGTGGTGAATCAGGGAACAAACGCCGTGTTTACGGGCGACGGCGTTTCCGCCAACAACTCGAGCAACACGATCACCGACTTTGCGCCCGGGCTGTCACTGACCATCGTGGGAGCGGGGAATGCCACCGTCTCCACGCAGACCGATCGGACGCAGATCTCGACAGCCTTGGGCAACGTTGCCGCGGACTATAACGCGGTGGTCGCCAAACTCGGCGCACAATTTGGCGAAGCTGCCGGGGTTCTCTCCGGAAGCATCGCCGTTCGGGCGGTGCAGCAGGCGTTGCGCAATGTGACCGGTTTCCAGGGCAGCGGCGCCATCAAATCGATAGTCGAGCTGGGTTTGGAACTCGACAACAAAGGCCTGATGACCTTTAACGCCATCACGTTTAACGCTCTGACCGACGCGCAGATCAACGATGCCCTGACCTTCATCGGTGATACGACGACAGGCTTCGCAGGGACCTCCTATACAAGCTTAAAGGACTTGGCCGATCCGGTAACCGGGCAGATCCAGACGGCGATCAACTTTTTGAAGGAATCGGACGAGGGCCTTGCGGATGAAATTCTCGAGGCCCAGGAGAGGATCGATCGGCTCATGGTGACGCTCGAGGCTAAGTTCGCCGCCGCCGACCTCGCCCTGGCCCAGATCGAATCGCAGCAAAAACTTCTAACGGCGATTTTCGAGGCGCAAGCCCTGGCCAGGAAGTCATGACGGAATCAGCTTCCTCCTTGGATGTGCTCGTGGATGATCTGCTGTCCTATACCGAGTCCTTGGTCCAAGCGGCGGAAGCGTCCCCGGAGCTATCACCCGACCTTCTACTGGAAGAGCGGGGCCGCGTGGCTCGCGCCTTGAGCCAAGAAGCCGCTCTGAACCCGCTGACCCCGGAACAGCTCTGGAAACTCCGGCGGGCCATGGATTTCGGCGGGAAGATCCGATTCCCCATCGCGGCGCGGCGGGAGAACCTGCGCAACCAATTACGGGAGCTCCGCGAGAGCCGAAAGATCCTTGGAGCGCTGAAGCCCTATCACCAAACCAAGGGCCGCCGGTTGAACGTGACCCTCTAGCCCCCTGTAGCCCGTGGCGAGAGTCGCACGGGAGCGAAAAATGGGGACTGCCACCAATTCGCCCCCCATCATGGCCCTGGAAACAAAGAACTTCACCTGAAGCGAATTGGCTGGCTGTACCCGATTTTTCCTTTCACCACAGGCTGCCAGGGCCGGACCGTCGATCCAAAAAGCGCGATCCTAGCTTAGTTAGTTAGCCCGCATTTCTCACTTGGCGGGAACATTATCTACAGATTGCCGCTCGAACAGGTCGCCGCCGCACTGCGAGAACGAGTCGGCCGATGATGCGCCAAGCGCGGCGTAAGCAACGAATTCCGGAGAGCCGTCCGTTTCAACGCCAGCCCGAGTGGAATCACCAGTGACGCAGCGAACAACAACAGCATCATTTGCTCGCAATCCGGGCCGGTAGTAAGTTTTCGAGCGCCCAGACTTCCTGTGAGTGCTTGTTTCCCGGCAAAGAAAGCAATCTGCCGATCATTTGAGCGCCTCTGCTCTATTGAAACTAAAGGCTTAAACCGTCGGCACTAAGGTTTACGCTGTATTCTGTGGCGTCCGGGCGGGTACCTATAATCGAGGTACTCCGGCGTGATCGGTGCGCGGGACGCTGAATCTTCCCCTCGAGGTGAACCGTGACTTGCAGAAGGTGTGTTGCCGTCCTCCAGGACGCAGATAAATTTTGCGACAATTGCGGCGCCGTCACAGCCGTCTTTGAAAAGTCCCGTAAGGTAAGCGGCTTTCTTTGTTTCCATTGTGGCACCGCGCTCAAACGGACGAAGCACTATTGCACCGCCTGTGGCGAGTCGGCTGTGCGGAAGCATCGCGCCGGCATGTTTGGTCGCGTGCGGCGCTGGGTGAACTCGCCGAGAGCGCAACTGGCCTTGGCCCTCGGGCTTTTCGTCCTGCTGGTTGCGCCTATCCTTTACCTGATGAATGCGCCCGAAAGACCCTACACGGGTGAAACCCCGAAAGTCATCTCCGCTTACACGATCCACACTGTGGTTACGCCCGGAGAGGAAGGCTCTCGAAACCAGTTGAGGCTTCCCGCCGGCGTGGCCATGGACCAACAAGGCAACCTCTACATCGCCGACGCCGAACGCCACCGCATCTTCAAAATGGATACCGCCGGGGTGATCTTCCCCTACGCGGGTACCGGCGAGCCGGGATTCGCGGGTGACAAGGGGCCGGCCTACGCCGCGCAATTCTTACGTCCCCGGGGGCTTGCGACCGACTTGGCCGACTCTCTTTACGTCGCCGACAGCGGCAATCACCGTATCCGGCGGATCTCGACGGACGGCAAAATCACCACCATTGCCGGCAGTGGCGCTACGGGCAAAGGCAACGGCGGGTACGGGGGAGACGGAAACATCGCCACGCTGGCGAGGCTCAGCAATCCCAACGCCGTTCATACGGATCAGTCGGGCGACATTTACATCAGCGACAGCGGCAACAAGCGCTTGCGAAGACTCAAGCCGCTCGAGGAACGTGTCGCTTCGACAGCACCCTGAATGCTTCCGGGGACAGTTCCCAGCCCGCTTTTCTCACCAGGTGGCGAGGTGAAGCGCGTGAGAGGCGCGTCAGTACAAGGCGTGCGTCGCTCGGTGCCGCATTTCTTGAATCATGCTGGCGTAGTTGAACCCTACGGCGGGAAACTCCGAGCAGCCCGTGGTGAAAGTGATCTCGGGCAAAAATGGGGACTGCCACCCGATTTTCGTTCGTCGAAGTGCTTGTTTCTAAGAGAACTGGACTGCCAAAAAATCGGTGGCTGTACCCATTTTTTGTGTCATTGGACTTTCACCACGGGCTGCTAGACTCGGCGAGCGAGCGCAACGAAGTAATGGCGGGCTTCTGGCGTGCTTCGACCCGCAGGTGGTGAGAAAATGCAGCCAGCCCGCGGAGATTTCAGGCTGTCGGCCTCGGCCGCCCTCCGCTGACGGAGGTTCCCCACGCGAGTTGCATCTCCACCTGACAAACCGCTGTTGATCTTTGACGGGGACTGCGATTTTTGCCGTTACTGGATCGCACGCTGGCGGGGGCTGACCGGCGACCGGGTGGACTACACTCCCTCTCAGGAACCCCAAATCGCTCAGCGCTTTCCCGAAATCCCGGCTCAATCGCTCAAACAGGCCGTTCAACTGGTCGAACCGGATGGGCAGGTCTACGCCGGTGCCGAGGCTGTCCTGCGCACGTTGGGCGCTGGCGGAGGGCGGCGGGGCGCCCTGTGGCTCTACGAGCACATCCCGGGCGCGGCGGGTGCGTTGGAGTTCGGCTATCGCGCTGTCGCAAGCCATCGCTCAGCCCTGGGGACTCTGACGAATTGGTTCGCGCCCGACGCGACGCGCAAATCCAGCTACATCATCACTCGCTGGGTGTTCTTGCGGATGATCGGGTTGATCTACCTTTTTGCCTTTGCTTCCCTGTGGACCCAAATCGACGGGCTGATCGGCAGTAACGGCATCTTGCCCGCGGCCGACTTGATGACGGAGGCCCAAGAGCAGATCGACGGGCGCTACGACCTTCTGCCCACCCTGGCCTGGGTCAGTGCCTCGGATCGCTTCCTCCACGCCCTGTGCGCCGCGGGATGCCTGCTGGCGGTTCTGTTGCTCCTCGGCTTGGCGCAGGCGTTTGTCTTATTCGCTCTTTGGGGTGTTTACCTATCCTTGTCCATCGTTGGACAGACGTTCTTTCACTTCCAGTGGGACGTGTTGCTGCTCGAAGCGGGGTTCCTTTCGATTTTCTTCGCGCCGCTGAGTTTGCGGAGCCGACCGACCCACGAGAAACCGCCATCGACGATCGCCCGCTGGCTGCTGTGGTGGCTCTTGTTCCGGCTGATGTTTCAGTCCGGGGTGGTGAAACTGCTGGGCGGCGACCCGGCCTGGGCTGACCTTACGGCGCTCGCCTACCACTACGAAACCCAGCCTCTGCCGACCTGGATCGGCTGGTATGCCCATCAGCTTCCCCTTGCACTGCAGAAATTTTCTTGTGCCGTGATGTTCGGCATCGAACTCGGGGTTCCTTTTCTGATCTTCGCCGGCAGAAGGCCGCGGCTTCTTGCCTTTTGGCTGCTAGCGACCTTTCAGGCGCTGATTGCGGTTACCGGAAACTATAGCTTCTTCAACCTGCTGGCGTTAGCCCTATGTGTAGTTTTGCTGGATGATCAGGCATGGCCCGACCGGCTCCGCCTCGTCGTATATGGGTCGAAGAGGCGGAGGGAAGCGCCCCCGCCGGGAAGCTCGGTGAAGACATCGCCAAGGCGATGGCCTTGGTGGGTGACGGCGCCTGTCGGCCTGCTATTGGCGATGCTCTCGTTGGTCCCGACGGCCCGCACGTTGGCGATCGACGTCGCCTGGCCCCAAGCGCTGCTGATGTTGTCTGAGAGGGCGCAGCTGTTTTGTATGGTGAACAGCTATGGCCTTTTCCGAATCATGACGACCCAGCGCCCGGAGATCATTGTGGAAGGCAGCGACGATGGCGTGAACTGGAAAACCTACGAGTTCAAGTACAAGCCGGGGAACCCTGGCCGTCGACCGGGGTATGCGGCTCCCCATCAACCGAGGCTCGACTGGCAGATGTGGCTCGCCGCTCTAGGCGCCTACACGGAAAACCCGTGGTTCCTCGCCTTCGCCGAGCGGCTGCTCGAAGGATCGACCGCGGCGTCGGCTCTGCTCGAAAACAATCCTTTCCCCGATGAGCCGCCCCGTCTTCTGCGCGCTGTTATCTACGATTATCGTTTCACCCGTCTCGGTGATCGGGGATCAGCCGGGGCATGGTGGCGCCGCGAGAAAAAAGGCCTGTTCTGCCCGGTATTGACTCTCGACGCCGACGGTCGGGTGCAGGTCTATGGCGTGGGCGGAATGAAGCGGGAGTGAGTATTCGGCGGCCCCCATCGGGGGATTGTAAAGTGACGTTTAACTTGCGACGAAATTACGTTTAACTTGCAAAACTGCGCCAGTGGTGATTTTTCTGGTATTTTTGGGGGTGCGGTCCAGGTGTCGCGGGAGCCGTCGGTAGGCCCTATTTTCTAGATATTTTTCTGGTATTTTTTCGACTCTCCGGAGAGGGTGTCTTACTCCTCTGTCGGTGCCTCGGCCTCGACTCTAGTGGAGTAGCTCACTGGAGCGGACTTTTTCGCCGAAGCCGTCAATGACCTTGTCAATGGTATCGAAACAGCGAGCGATGAACTCAGCCTGCATGCAGAACATCCGTGAATCCTGGCGCAGGTACATCTCAATGAACCAACCCGCTGGCCATTTCTTTTCCTGCATCTCCGTCTCGAACTTCTTGCATTCCGTCTCCGGCCATTCTAATCCATTGTGAAACATCTTATTGCGATAATAAATGAGAGCTTCCAGGGTCTGTTGGCAGTCACCGGGAAGCGGGAGGTCGGTGAACTTGGCAAGCTCCTTGATACCGCAAAAGAGGCCCCCCTTCTTCTTCTTCGGGTTCCAAAATGTCTTTCCTTTTTGCGCAGGCCGATCGCACAGTCCTTGAGCCCCGATGTACCGAAAGATTCTGATGAAAAGCGCCTCTACAAATGGAGTTAACATCGCAGCTGCCGCCATGCTGTGTGCCGCAGACTGGTAACTCCCATCGTGCAGGAGGTTCAGCCAACCGCTGTCCTGATCGGCCTCTTCAAAAGAGCCTGGCTCGTACGTCGCCTGTTGTGCGTCTTTGTATAGGTTGTCAAGTTCGAGGTCCAATTTTTCATCCGCTTCCTGGTTGCGGCCAAGCAGACTCTTCATCGCGAGTCGAAGCGCGGTGAGATCGAGGCCTATCAGCTCCCCAATGTTTTCCGGACTGGTCATAGTGCGGAGCAGGCCGTCGTTAAACTCGCTAAGCTCCTTGTCAGTCAGCATTGGGTGTCCTCCTGCACTGTCTGTGGCGGCGCCGATCAATCCCAGGTGGCCATGTCCCGTCGGCTGTTGAAACTCTAACTAACGGGAGATCCTGGCTCCGATAAGTGTATCAGTCACGGGGTTCGGGCGCCTTCCCGCTACAAGCATAAGGGAGATAATACAGGTTTAAGCATTCTGTGGGGTTCGGCCGATCGGGAGGAGGGGTGGTTCCTGGTGCTAGGGCCGGGCGCTCATGGGCCTGGGGTCGGGCGTATCAGCCTCGACCTGAGTGGAGTAGCCGCTGGAGCTGATCTCATGGGTGACGCGGGTGGCGATCCGCCGGCCGTTGACGCCTTCGCGGAAGCCGGTCAGGGTGAGCGGCGTTTCCGCCCCGATCACGGGGTTGCCTTGCCTGAGGGCGAGGCTCAGCGTGGCGGTTCCGCGCTGGAGCATGTCGAGCTTCGAGCGGGCCGCTTGCCGCGCCGTCGCCTCGTCGATGTAGTTCTCGCGCAGGGTGTAGACCGGCTCGCCCTCTCCCGCCTGGACCTCGGTCCGCTCGCCGGTTTCCATGTCATACCAGTGCCCCCGCACCGCCTGGAACTTACCGCGATCGGCGAGGGTAACCCGGTGATCGCTGGTTTGCTCGCGGCTGAGCGCGGCGGGAGTCACCTGCTGGCCGGTGGCGCTCTTCCCCTGGCCGCGCTTGACGAACACCAGAAGGTGGCGGGCCTGCATCGACTCGGCGTCGTAGTCCTCCGATAGCCGCTTGAGCAGGTGCATGTCCGACTCTTCGGTCTGGTCGATGTGCCTTCTGGCCGTGATCGCCCGGATGCTCTCGCTGACTCTGGGCTCAAGGCCATGGTCGGCGGCAATGGAGTCGACCAACTCCGCGATCGTGACATCGTCCCACGAGCGCATCTTGTGCTGCTTGAGGGTGGAGAGCATGTTGGCGGCCTTGGCACGGATCGTGAGGGTATCGGGCGGCCCAGAGAGTTCGACCTCGTCGACGGTGTAGCTTCCCATTTTGGCCGTCCCCGTTTCCTCGTAGCCCAAATCGACCTCCAGCGTGGCCCCTTTGCGGGGCAGATGGATTGCTCCGCCGCGGTCGTCGAGTTCGATTTCGACGGCATTGGACTGGTATCCGGTCTCGTCGGTGACGCGCAGGCTCAGCAGGCGGTGGCGGATGGCGGTGGTGATGTCGTTGTCATCGGCGAGAATGCGGTACGCGGGGGTCATGAAGTTCTCACCTCGCGGATATAGCGGCGGATATCGTCTTCGAGGTAGGGTTCTTCTTCGGTCTTGAATGCGAGGACTTCGAGGACCTTCTCCGGCGTGTATTGTTGGGCCAGGCCGCCGAAGGCCTCCCGCAGGAACGATGTTGCGTAGCCACAGCCGCCGTCGAGGTCAACAAGCAGTTTTTCGCCGGTGGCCGCGGCGCGGCTGAACATCGGACGCAACCAGTGCAGGCGGAACCGCCGGCCGTCCTCCTGGCCTTCGGGGTCCTTGGAAAAGTCCTTGACGACGACGAGCTGGATCATATTTTCAGTCCCATAGCTTCACGGTAGGGATGGTCTTGGGAGGCCGGGGCAGCTCGGGCAGCTCGACCAGGACGCCTTCGGGCAGCAGCGGGCCGCGGGCGGCGAGTCCGGGGTTCGCCTCCAGCACAATCTCGACCGTGCCGGCCTCAGTGCCGTAATAGCGGCGGCACACGGCGTCGATCATGTCGCCGTCTCGGGTGCGATAGGTCATGAGAGGTAAAACAGGCTCAACCTCGGCAAGCCACGGCGTTCGAGGTATTGGCGTTCGAGATACTGCTTCTCGAGCAGCGCCAGTTGCTCCGCAGTCATCTTCGAGCGGTAGGGAGCCAGTTGACGGTCCACCTCTTGCCGGGAGACGAGAAGATTGTCATGTGCCGCGGCCTCGATCACGGTGGCAATCATGCGCTGCTCAAGGACGGTGAGACGCTGCTCGATCGCTTCGAGATCATGAACCTCGTCCCGTTCAGCAAGCTCGGCTAGTTCGTCGAGCTCAACGCCGATGTACTCCAGCATCTTGCGGTGCTCCTCGGACTCTTGGGGGGCGCGCTGACGGATGGTCTCGGCGTTACGGCGGAAGAACCGGGCTAACTCCTCGGCACTAAATGCCGGCGCGGGGACTCTCGTTGTCTTAGCGGTGTTGTCCATCCGGCTCGCGGCCGCCAATACTTCCTGGGCACAGTAGGAGAGCGAGTTGATCCGTGTCTTGTGCTCGCGGGCACGCCACTTCTCGAATACCCGTTCGATGCCCTTGTGGACCGCTTCGACAGGGACATCCGCGTCCTTCCAGGTCTCGACCAGTGCCCAATCGAGCGGTGAAAGCTGGAACAGAGGCGTCCCGCGGGCCTGCCGGAAGTGCTCTTCAATCTCGGTGAAGTAGTTCGAGGGGCACACCTCATCGAGGAGCGCGGTGCTGCTCATGCCGTGGCCTCCGTACGCTCCTCGCCATAGCGGGCCAGTTGCAAGCGGAACTCGATGCGCTGGGGCTTCCCATCCGAGTGGAACACGCGGCGGGTTTCCTCGACGCGCGTGATGACCCACTGGCCCCAGACGCGGCCCGTGCCCTCGGTCAGCATCAAGGGCTTGCCCCGGCCGGCCTCGCTCCGCATCCGGTCGAGTTGACCGAGACCGCCCTTGTAGAGCGGATAGATGACGCCGCTCAGAGTGATCTCTTCCTGGCTTGGTCCGAGGTATTGGCGGGCGGGAAAGCGGCCCACGCGCTCCTGGGCCGGCCAGCGGTATTCCGACGAGTGGGACCACTCCTGGTAGGCGGCGGTGGAAACAGAGAAGAGATAGTCCCCCAGCTTAAGCATGTGCTCAGAGGGCATCGTATTCCCTCTTTCTCAGTTGATGGAGCCGCCGGCGCTCGATCTCGTCGAGAACGCGGGTGGCCAGCTTCCGGGCATCCTCGCCGGGAAGCTGATTGATCGTCAACTGTTGGATGTGAATGCTGCCGTCGATCGAGCGTGCCCCACCTGTGTTGGCCGGCGCGGCCTGGTAGGAGGGAGACCTTGTCGGCGCAGGCATTGCCTGGGCTGCCACGGGCAGGGTCAGGGCCAAGCCCGCCGTGGCGGTGCCTAGCGCTCGGGCCAGCGGCCGTTGGAGGGCCTGGGGCCCGGCTTGCCTGACTCCCTCGCCCAAGGTACCCATGATGGACTTGCCCGAGGCGGTCAAAGCCGCCAGCGGCCCTTCCTTGGCGTCGGAGAAAGGCAGCAGGCCGCGGACCTTGCCGAAGACGGAGGTGACCTGATCCAGCAACCATCCCCCAGCGCCCAATATCCCCTCGCCCAGCGTTGTGAGGATGGCCTTGCCCGCATCAAACAGAGAGAAGGTCGAGAAGATGGACACGACCCGCCCTAAAAGACCCCCGAACCAGCCCGTAACCGAGCCCCAGACACCCTTGATCCACTCCCAGGCTTGCCCGGCGTATCCTGTTACGTTTCCCCACAACCCCTCGAAAAACTCCGTGATCGGCGCCCAGTACTTGTAGATCGCCCAGACAGCGCCGACGGCCGCCATGATGCCCACCACGACCCACGTGATGGGGTTGGCCAGCAGCGCCGCGGTCCAGGCCCAGGTAGAGGCGATCAATCCCTTGAAACCGGCCACCGCCGCGGTGACTCCCGTCGTGGCGAACTTCACCAGAGACGCTCCGAAGCTCTGGATAGCCCCGCCCGCCGCCAGCGCCTTGGTCCGTATCGAGGTGACGAGCACCGTCTTGTTGAAGGCAACCAGCTTCGTCCGCGTCCAGCCGATCGCCTCGCCGGCCTTCGCCCAGCCGGTCTTGATCGCCCCGCCCACCGCCAGAGCCTTCTTGCGGGCCGAGGTGACGAGCGCCGTCTTGTTGAAGGCAACCAGCTTTGTTCGCGTCCAGCCGATCAGCTTGCCGCCCTTCTCCCAGAATATCTTGGCGTTCTGCCAGGCGGTTTTTATTCCCAAGACAGCATAGCCTCCCGCCAACAAAGCGACCGTCAACCCCAGCGTGGCCGTCGTCAGCCCGACCACGCCGGTGGTGAGGGTGGGGTACCCCTCGGCGAGGTCCGCCATCCAGTCCACCGCCTTGCCGGCCCACTTCGTCATCTTCCCGAGCGCCGGTAGGGTCACCGATCCCACCGTCACGCCCAGCCGGTACATGCGGTTCTTCATGAGTTCCAGCTCGTTGGCGGTGGTCTTCGACCGTGCCTCGTATTCTTTCTGCATCGAGTCGGCGAATTTTGTCTCATCGGCCACCAGCCCCAGCGACCTGCGGTAGAGATCCAGGCCGCCAACCAGCTTGGTCATGTCGTCGGTGTACTCCAGCCCGAACAGATCGAACAGAGTGCCGCTGACGTCATCGGCGGACTCCACCGCCTCCAGAAAACCGAGCAGCGCTCCCTGGGCGTCCTGCTCGATGGCGTCCTTGAGTCCCTGGGCGCTCATGCCGATCCCCGCCAGCGCCTGCTGGAACTTCGGCCCCTGCTTGTCGGCGGCTTGCAGCTTGAGCAGCATGGAGTTGATGCCGGTCGCGGCAACCTCGGGCTGTGTCTTCAGCGCCAGGAAGGTCGCCCCCAAAGCTCCCACCTGCTCACCGCTCAACCCGAACAGCTCGGCGCTGGCTCCGGCGCGGTTGGCGATGTTGAGCATGTCGCGGGCGGTGGCGTCCATGTTGTTCGACAGATGGTTGTAGGCGTCGCCCAGCCTGACGACCTGGTCCTGATTCAACTTGAAGAGGGTCCGCAGGCCGGTCATGGCCGAACCGGCCTCGGCGCCCGCCATGTCGAAGGCCACGCCCATCTTGGCGGCATCGGAGGCGAACTCCAACAGCTCCTCGCGGGCGATGCCCGCCTGGCCCGCCGCCGCCACGATGTCTCCCAGGCCTTCGGCCGACATCGGAATCACGGTGGAGAGCTTCAAGATGTCGCTGCTCATCGCCTTGAACTGCTGGGGCGTGTCGAAGTTCACCACCTTCTTGACGTCGGCCATCTTCGACTCGAAGTCGATGGCGGCCTTGATGGGCAGTGCCAGCGCTGCCCCCGCCACGGCCGTGCCGATCAGCTTGCCGCCCAGCTCGGACCTTCTTTCCTTCAGTGCTTGGCGCTTCTTGATCGATTGCGTGAGCCGGTCGTAGCGCCCGCGGAGCTGGCCCACCGTCGCCCCGAGCTTGCGCTCCTGTCGTTCGAGCTGGGTGGTGGCGACTCCGGCTTGCTTCATTGCGAGGCGCGTCTGGCCCAGGGCGCTGCGCTGGGTCCCCAGTTTCTGGCTGAGCCGGTGGACCTGCTGGTGCGCCTGCCCCAGCGCGGCTCTCATCTGCCGGGTGGGCTGCGACGACCGCGCCATCTCGCGGCCGAGCTGCCCCACGCGGTCGCGGGCCTGCTGGTGGGCGGTTTCGGTCTGGCCCAGCTCGACCTTGAGCCGCTTGAACTGCTCGATGTGGGACTGTTGCCGCTCGGCCTTCTGGATCGCCGACCCCAGCTTCCCGAACCCCCTGGTGCTCGATTCGATCGTCGAGCGGAAGCTCTGCCCGAGCTTCGAGTCGATGACGATGTTGGTGGCCAGAGATCCGGGCATGTGGCTAGCGGTTAAGAAGTCAACAAAGTCAGCGGGGCATTCTCGGTTGCGCCGCTTCGAGCGCCCGCAGCCATTCCCTCAACTCCCCGCCGTCGAGTTCGAGCAGTTCATCGAGGCCCCAGCCGGTGTGGGAGGCCAGGATCAGCGCCGCGCTGCGGGCGTCGCCGGCTCTCAGGACAAAAAACCCTGATACGCCTTTTGCAGCTTCAGGTAGTCGGCCAAGTCCAGCTCCTCGATGGTCTCGGGGGAGACCTCGCACAGGTGGGCGAAGGTGCGGATCTCCTTCTCGGCATCTGATCCGCCGGCCTTGTCTGAGGCGATCATATCGCGCACCCTGGGCCGCCGGAGGGTGAGCTGCTTGATCTCCGTCCCGTCCACCGTGACGGGGTGTTTCAGCTCAATAGTCGTCGTCTTCGAGGTCGTCTTCATGGATTCTCCCTATGCGTCTAGATCCCCAGCGCCTCGCGCTGGGCTTCGAGCCGGTCTTCTCCGTCCACGATGCGGATCATGTTCTCGGCGTCGATCTCGTGAACCGTCTCGGAGCCGATTTCGAGCTTGTAGTAGCGCAAGGCCACCATCACCTTGAGCGGCGCTTTCTCGCCCGGCTTCCAGGTCCCAAAGTCCGCCTCGCGGATGATGCCCCTCATGCGCATCACCACCGCCCGCACCACGCCGTCCCCGTCCTGGACCGCGCCCCGGAAGGTCAGCGGCACCGGCTTGCTCGAACCCAGGCCCCACGACTTGAGCGTCCCGGCGTCGGCGCCAGCCAGCGAGAAGTCGCATTCGAGCTTTTCCATGCCCATGTCGATCTCGACCGGCACGTCCATGCCGCCGGCGCGGTGCTCCTCGGTCTTGATCGTCAGCTTCGGGGGCGTCAGCTCGTCGATCTTGCCCACGAAGCCGCGGCCGTCGACGAACAGGTTGATGTTGCGCAGAATGTCAGGTATCGGCATTAGAAGATCTCCTTGATGTAGTCATTGACCAGGCGGGACCGGAAGGTGATGTGCTCGGCCGGGTAGGGCGGGGTGAAGTCGAAGTCGAAATACACCTTGCCGCTGCTGATCGCGGCCTTGTCATTCAGCTCAGGATCGGCCCAGCACGTCCCACCCAGGATGGCTCCCTGCCCCCTCAGGCCGCGCAGGTAGGCGTTGACGCTTTCGCGCACCTCTTCGATGTAGGTCTTGGTGAGGGCGCGGTCGAGGGCCCACAGGTGCGAGCGCCACAGCGCTTCGTTGATCTGGTCGGCCACGCGCACCACCGCGAGGAAGGCCCACTTGGGGTCGGACGACGAGGTGCGGTTGCCCCACAGCCGGTAGCCGTTCTGGTTGACGATGGTCGCCACTTCGGCAGCGTTGAGCAGGTTGGCGCGGGAGGAGGCGTCGCCCAGCCTCAGATCGATGGGCCGCGCGGTCCCGACGATCCCCCGGATCACGCGGTTCGAGGGCGAGAACCAGAAGCCCCGCTCGGCGTCCGATCTCGCGATCACGCCCGCGACGTAGGCCGAGGCCGGCTCGGTCACCGTGCGGTTCGCCTCGGCGTCGAAGACCTTCACCTGGGGGTCGACGACAAAGATGCGCCTGGAATCGAGCAGGCCGCGGTAGGCGATCGCCTCGGCGTCGGTGGTATCGGGACCGTCGGCTATGATGACCGCCCGGAGCTTCGTGGCGACCGGCTCCAGGGCGCTGATCACCGGAGCGCCGGTGATCTTGTCGACGGTGCGGGTCACCTGGGAGGTAAAGCCCGGCGCGATCAGGATCTTCGGCCGCAGCCCGGCCGTGCTCTCGGCGTCGAGCAGCTTCTCGGCCCCGGCCGTGATGTTGGCCGCGGTGACCTTACTCTCATCGAGCCACTTGTAGCCGATGCGTTTCGAGGCGGCGTCCGGGATCGTCCCTCCACTGAGCCTGGTCACGACACCGGTTTCCTCATCCACGGAATAGTCGGTGTCCGCGGTGTAGGCCGTCTGGCCGCTCGCCGCGGTGAAGACCTTGACGTCGCTGAGGTGGCGGTGGTCGAGTTGCACCGTGTCATCCGAGCCGAAGGTGTAGTTCTTGGGGGTCTCGGTCGTCTTGTGCGTGTCGGGGTCGAGCACGTTGACCACCACGACCGAAGCGCCGATCTGATCGAAGATCGCCCGAAGCGCCGCCGGGATCGTGCCCTCTTTCCCGAATACCTCCGCCTCGCGGCGGCTGCCGGCAATCAGGACGGGTGTTGAGACCTCACCGTCAACCGCCGTCCCGACCAGCCCGATCACGCTCGACGCCGCGCCCTCGATGGGACGCGGCCCCGCGTCGACGTCGAGGACCTCGACACCGTGTAGAAATTGTGTATCCGCAGCCATGTCTTCTCTCCTTTACTTGTCAGCCGCCGCCCTCGGCGGGCGGGTCCGAAAACGTGTCCGTCCCCTGGTCGTAGATCTTTCCCAGGAACGGGCCGTCGGTCCTTAGGGTCACGTCCATGTGACCTGACGCCAGGACCGCGGTCTTGGTCTCGCTGAAGTACTCGAACTCGTGAAAGCACTTGTTGTTGCTGTCGAGTTCGATGATCTTTTTGGTATGCGTGGGCATGGTTGACTCCTTAGAAGAACTCGATGAGCTGGTAATACAAGTCGACGTCCCGAGTTGCCCCTATCTCCTCGGGCGTGGCGCGTCCCTGCAACGTGTTGTCTCCAGTGATAATCACGTGCCAATGGGACAGAATCGAACTCGAGGATGGGTCTTGCACTCGCGGAAGCAGGAGGGCCTTCGACGAGTCGAATGTGACGCTCGTCACATCGGTGGTCCCGACTAGGTTGTTAAACGGGACCCTGACTCGCACCGACCCCCGCTGGATCGAGGCGATCGGCGAGGGCGGGCCGGCAGCCAACTCTGCCTGGATCTCGGCCGCTGTGGGCGGCTCCTCGAACGTGTGCGCGTCGAGCGCATTCGCGCAGGCCGCTTGAATGTCGGCCGCGGTCAGAGCCTGTTTCGTGCTAGTGATTCGTCCCATGTTTGTGCCGAAGACCCTCCTTAGCTCTCTAAATCCCCCACGTACCCCGACCCGTGAATCGTCAGGGCGTTGGCGCGGTTCGAGCGAACCGAGATCTTGTCGCCCGCCTCCAGCACCTGCCGCAGCGAGAACGTCTTGGTTTCATCGGGCGCGATCTCGAGCCCGTAGCTCAGCCGGTTCGGATCGCCTGGGTTCGACCCGGACGGGACCAGATAGCTCGTGAAAGTCGCCGCCGCCGTCAAGACGTTCAGGACCGCCAGCTCGAAGTTGAAGCACCGCTTGTCCTCGGGCACCGCATAGATCGTGGTCGTGACGGTCGAAAGCAGCCTCGGGGGGAAAATTCTGGTGGGCAGCGCGCCCTCCTCGTCGACTTCGACGCCCGAGGCATGGACCGAGATGCTCAAGCGATCGGAGGCGGCCGCCCAGATCCCATCGCCCGCCGCGAGCACCTGCCGGGAGGGAATGACCAGCGGCGTCTTGCCCGCGATCCGCAAGCCGTTCTCGCGCTTCGAGTAAAGCTGCGTCGCGGCCGAAGCCGACGCTCCCAAATAGATATCGACACCCCGTTCGGCGCTGTTGATGTTCGACAACAGCAGCTCGAACCCGTCCAGCCGCTTGCCCGCTGGCACCGAGTAGCTGCCCAGGCGCGCGGCGGAGGTGGTTAATTGAACGGGATCAAACAGCTTTTTGAGTTCCGACGCCACCTAGTTCCTCCAGTAGTAATGCAGCCTGTCGATCTGGTCGATGCGGGCCGGCAAGGGGTCCAACACGACCTGGACTTCATCGATCGCGGTGGTGTTCGGGTTGGCCCGCACGTGGTAGGTCGTTACCGACGGGGTCGTCCCGGCCGCGCCGGTCACGATCCGGGCCAGACGCGCATCGAGCGGGGTGGAGGGGAACCCCCCCCCGAGCTGCCGTCAACCGTGCCCCGCAGACTCGCGGGCGCGGTGTCGGACTCCAGGCCCTGCTGGACATAGAGGGTGAGCGAGCCGTCTACCACCTGGGCGCGAAGGTAGTACTCGCTGTCGGCGGCGAGGTCGGCGCTCTCCCAATCGGTGGTCGTGAAGACCCGCGGCAGGCCCGTCTCGCCCGCCTTGATTTCCTCGCCGAGAGACAGCTTCGTGCCGGCCGCGACCGATACCTTGCCCCCGGCGGTGGCGCGGATCGGGGTAACGGCCAACGCGCGGTCCGAAGTCGCGACCTGCGGCAGGGGAAGGGTCCACAGCGGCTGATCGCCCAGGCCTCCAATCGTGATCGAGGGATCGACGGTAACGTTGATCTCGGCGTTGGATGCCGTGATGTCGAGCGACCCGGCGACGATGAGCTTCGCTCCCGTCAGAGCGCGGGCCAGGACCTCGCCGTTCGAGGACCAGTAGGCGTAAAGTTCCTCGGTCCCATCCGCGCCGATCCGTCCCATCAAACCGGCTTCGGTCACCTCGTAGGTCTCGGTCGGAGTAAAGTCGGCGCGGAGGGCGATGCGGCCCGCTACCGTTGTCGAGCCCTCGAGCGGCACGCTGTTGCGGGAGTCGCGGTGACCGCTCGGGTGCCGGTGTTCGCGCCGTCGGCGATCGCCGCCCTCCCCGCGTCGGTCAGCCTGAGGATAAACGCCATATCACCTCGTCCTTGCTATGCCCACAGCCTTACCTCGTGCAGCGAGAACCCGCCCAGCCCTGCGGCCAGCGGCCACTCGCCGACAGCCTCCACCTTCCTCGTGGTATCGAGATCAATCTCGACCGGCGTCACTCCCAGACCCATCGAGAGACCAGCGGCTATCGGAACTTCTCCCGTCAGCCCCGCGTGCAGCTCCAGGGTGTAGTGCGCCGCCGCCCGCTTGATCAGGTCGATGGCCGCCCCGAGACCCGCCAGATCGCTCAGCGGGATCGTATTCGAGTTGTGGATCACGACGGTGAAACGAAGCGTTTCAGGCTCGGAGTATTCGTACTCGGCCTCGATCGACTCGAGCAGCCTCTTGAGCGCCGCCACCGTGCCCCGCTGGGCGTGGATCTGGAACGCCTGAGAGATCGCGCGGCGCTTGATCTCTTCGGGCCAGGAGTGGCCCCAGTTGTCGACCGCAAGCGCCCAGGCCAGCCACGGCAAGGCTTCGACCGGGCAGTTCTCGGCCGACCAGAGATCGCCGGCCGGGACCGGTATCTCTTCCAAACGCTTCCCCACCGTCCGGTCGAGGGCCTTCTCAAGCGGCGAGGCGTTGGGAGGCAGCAGACTCTCAGGCAAGTGTCACCTCCAGGGCCGTAGGGTGGGCCGCTCCGGTTTCGCCCACGTCGATGTCGGCGGTGGGTTCGGTCAACTCCGCCTTGACGACGCCCTCGGCGTGGAGCGCCGCGTAGATGGCATCGAGCCCCACGTCGCGCCCCA
Organism: Bryobacterales bacterium; assembly: GCA_965248365.1. GTDB lineage: Bacteria > Acidobacteriota > Terriglobia > Bryobacterales > UBA6623. The sequence goes on from CBDFJA010000002.1 coordinate 867,677, forward strand.
GCTTGTGGGCCGCGAGCGTATAGGCCCGCAGCCTCTCTTCCGACGCCGTCCGCACGAGCTCGCTGTCGGGACCGCTGCCTACCGTGATCCGGGCCGTGACGGTGTACTCGGTGACCGTTGCCCCTTCCACCGTGACCCGGTCGCCGATCGGGCGCACCGACTCGGCGCTCAGCGCGGTTCGGACCAGCTCGATCAGCTCGGTCGAGGCCGCGCCGTTGTTCTCGGTCGAGAGGATGGTTACCGTTACCTTGCCGGGCGAGGGCGAGGCCACGTGAACGTCTTTGACCCGCGAGTCGGCCGAGAGAGCGTGGTAGCGGTAGCTCGATTCGGGACCCGCCGTCGAGATCGCCGCCGGAGCCAGTTGCGTCCGCTTCCTGAGACGCTCGTCCGTCTCGTACATCGGTGCTACGGGCGGACGGGCATCGGGGTCTCCGGGGTCGCTGATCTGCCTCGTCACTCCCAAAAGGGCCGCCAGATGTTCCAGGTCGCTGCCCGTGGCGTAGGCCAGCATCACCGCCCGCGCCCGGTCGTTCGACAGTTGCCTCTCAACCAATACGCGGTAGGCGAAGGATTCGAGGACCTTTTGGACCGGATCAGATTCGAGATCGGCACTGAAATCGGGGAACAGCGAGCGCACGTCGCCGATGAGCGACGCCAGGATCGCCTCGTAGTCGAGCGGCTCGACCACCGAAGGCGGAGGCAGCCTTGAGAGGTCGATCGGCAAGGCATGGGTGCTCATACCACAATCCCCTCCAGGGCGATCTCCCCTCCCTCGGGCAAATACTCGCCCGCGAGATCGATCATCAGCCCTCCCTCGCCGGCACGGGTGGCCCGCACCTTCGTCACGCGCAGGCGCGGCTCCCAGCGCTCCAGGGCCTCGGCCGTGGCGGCGTAGATCTCCCCCAGCACGCCATCATTGAGCGGTGAGTCCAGCAGCTCGAACAATCGCGAGCCGTAGTCGCGCCGCATCACCCGCGAGCCGATCGGGGTCGTCAGGATGTCGCGGATTGACTGGCGCAAGTGCTCGATGCCACTCAATGCCTTGCCGGTCTCTCGATCCATGCCCGTCATGTCTTTCGTCCTAGTCCATCCTGGGCGTCGGGGGAGAGCCGGAGTTGGGGGTGTGGCGGTGCTGGTTGTAGCTGCTCCGCATCTCATCCATCGAGCCCGTGTCGTCCGAGACATCGGAGCCGGCCGAGACCGAGCCGGTGACCTCGGCGTCGCCCGAAACCTCGAGATCACCCGAGATCATCACGTCACCCGTGATCGTGACCCCGCCGTCCGCCGTCAGCTCCGCCGTACCGCCGGCGGGCAACACCGCCTTGAGCCGGTGCGCGGAGCGGTCGTATTCGATCACCGCGCCATCGGCGTAGTGGATGGCGTGCTTGTTGGGATCGCTCTCGGGAGCTGGGTGTTCCCTCCGGTAGACGCCGGCCACGACGATGCCCTTGGCCAGGTCCCCCGAGGGCGCCAGGATCAGCACCTGCTCGCCAGCCTCGGGAGGCCACCAGTTTCGATCTCGACCGGCCCGCGTTGTGACCCAGGGAAGCCACGCGCTCAGGGCCGTTCCGCCTTCGTCCCCTCCGCCGTAGCGAACCCGCGCGCGAGCGGTGCCGCCGTCGACCTCCTCCACCGTGCCCAGCCGCACGATGTTCGCCACGCGCCGCATCAGATCCACCAGCAGGAAATCCTGACGGTCATCGCCCCTCATGGAGTCACCTGCTCGTAGTCTTCCGCGGGGTCGGCGTCCCGCTCGGGATCGCGAATGCTATGCACCTCCTCCGGCACCGGGCAGTCCTCCTTTTCCTCACCGCTGAAGTCCGGGTTGCCCAGCCGCAGCACGTGGTTCCACGTCAGCCGCCACAAGGCCATCCCCTTCCCGGCGATCCCGGGGTTGAAGGCGTTCTCCAACCGTACGTCCCGGGCCCCCATCAAGCCTCTCAGTCCCCACTGCTCTTCGGGCACGAGCCTCAGAAGCTCGGCCCCGATCCGCTCCGCCTCGCGGTCCGCGCTTCGATTCTTGCCGGCGCTCCGGGTCAGGATCGACGCCATGTACTCCGCCCTGACGTCGCGCCGCCCGTCGCCCACCGACTCGTTGGCCTGCGTCCTGAGGAAGGCGACGTGGACGGCCGGCGTCGAGGTCGATAGCCGCTCGAGCTCCTGCTCGGTGAAGGGGCCGGGATGGAGTTCGGAGACCTTCAACTCGGGAAGCCACTCCCCGATCCGCTTCGCCGCCGCGTCCCCAGCTTCGAGTAAACGCGCCATCAGTAGGCCCCGAGCGCCCCGTTCTGGCCGCTAAAGACCCCCTCGGGGTTGGAGCTGCGGACCCTCGGCCGCTGCTTGAGCGGGGTCCCATCCTTAGCCAGAAGCAGCCGCTCGCCCGTGCGGATCGCCTTCAGCAACGACAGGCTGAGAATCCTGCGGCTTTCCAGATCCTCGGGAACCACATCCCCATGAAGATGAAACAAAGCCCGGTCGCCCACCAGCCGCTTCACGAGCCCAGGCGGCTCGACGAGTGGCAACTCGTAGCGCAGGGCCACAGCGGATTCGACTTCGCTCACCGCATCGGTAATCGCTGTCTCGATCCGCGAGCGGGCCGCTTCCGCCTCGGTTGCCCGGTCGCCGCTGGGCGTCTCGCCCCGAGCAAGGACCTCAATCGTCTCGGCGCTCGTTTGCGCCGCGGTAGCCACCCGCTCGGGGGAGTGGCGTTCGACCAGCTCGGATAACGTCAGCCACGGCATGCTTTTTGCCTGCCTACTCCTTGCTCTCGAAATACCGCTTCCACTCCCGGTCGCGCCCGGCGGCCGAGAGAACGCGCCCGCGCCTGCGCAGCTCCGAGACTTCCGGCTTGCCCTCCCGCGTCCACCAGGACTCGTTCTTGCGATCCGGGTCGGCCACGTCCATCTCCCCCAGAACACCGCGCAGCGATGTGTCCTCGCCGCTGCCCCTCCCTGGAGGCTCGCCCGCGCCGGAGCCGGTATGACCCGGATCCTCCGGCGCGGGCTTGGGGTGGGGGTGGGGGTTATCTTGTTCGGTGAGGGCCTCGGCCAGCGGGCCCAGTATCCCGAGGTCTTCCTCGTCGAGATCGATCACCGCGCCGGCCGGGTAGAGCACACGGGCCTTGCGGTATGGGGTCCCTAGGCGGCAGCGCATCAGGCCGCCACTCCGCTGATCAGATACCCGAATCCCTCGCCGCCCGAGATGACTTCCTTCGAGCTTTCCCGGACAATCAACTCGGTCGCGCCCACGACTCCTACCCCCTCGTTGAAACGTGAGTAGGTGCTCAATGGCTTGTAGAGGGCCGTGAAACCGAACGTCGCCCGGCCCAGGTCCGACTGCAACCCTTCCTGGCGCTCCGATCCGGCCTCGCCGCCCGGCGACGACGAGCCGCCATAGGCTCCCCGGTAAAGACAGGTCACCGACTTGCCCCAGGCGCGCTTCAGAGCGAGATCCTGGCCCTGCTGGTTCGAGGCCACGCGGCTGCGGCCCACCAAGACCTCGTCGACTTCCAGCAACTCGGCCACGGCCCGCCGCGAGGCCAGCCCCGCCTCCGCGCCCGATTGCTTGTTGGTCGCCGCCAGCACGTCGGTGTGCTGACGGAAGGCGCTCCAGGCCGCCTGCCCGAAGACCACGATGTTGGGCCGGAAGATCGGCGTCGTCAGCGCGTCCTCCAGCGTCTTGAGAGGCTTGGAGGTAGCGGCATCGAAGCGGTCCGCGGCCGACAGCGTTTCCTTGTAGCCGGTTCCGTAGTGGTCCGCCCCGAATACCAGATCCGCCACACGCACCTCGCGGGCCAGCTTCAGCAAATGGGTCATGCGGATGGCGGCCGTATCCACCGGAGAGGGCCACTCCCTCGCACTCCCCCCCGCCGGCCCGGCCGCATCGACATCCTCCTGCGGGACGCTGTCGCGCAATCCGTAGTGCTGGGTCGAATCGGTGACCTCCTCGCCCTCGAACTCCACCTCAACGGGCTTCGATTTGCGGCCCAAACGGGTGTCGGGAATCAGGAAGCTGTCGTCGATCTTGAAGCGGAACCACTTGAACTCCGACTTGCCCAAAGGCGGCGTCGGAGGCAGCACCCGGTCGGCAATCATTCCCGGCTCGGTGTACATCTGCACGATCGCCGTGCGGGCCGGATCGTAGGGAAAAGGTATCGCTCCCTCGGCGGTGATGGTTTTAGGCATTTCTCGTTCTCCTTAGTTCTTAGATCTCTGCCGGCGCGAGCAGCACCTGCCCGATGTCGCCGGCGGCGCCCGCAACCAGAGCCCGGCCGATGACCGAAGCGGCGGGCTTCCGCCACACCACCAGCAGCTTGCCCGAGGCGGTTGAACTCGTGATCCGGATCGTGTCGGCCGCGTGGATCGACGCCGTCGAAAGCAAATCCGAGCTCGAGGTCCCATCGAGTGAGACAACCCCGATCAACTCGTCGCCCACCGCAATCCCGGTCACCGTGATGTCGGTGTTGGCGGCGGCTCCGTCAACGACTGCCGAGGAGAGAGCCGGCCGCTGGGCTTCGACGGCCTTGCCGTCCGCCCCGCTTCCGAGCAACGCGCCCCGCCCTACATCGCCTCCGTAGTCGACCGCAGCCTCTCCGTAGACCGAGACATCGACCGTCTCGCCGGTGCGGGCCGGCCGGTCGGTCACGCCCAGCGGGGCGTCGCCGCCTCCGGTTGCGTGGATGACCTTGCCGTCCTCGCCTCCGTGCTTGACGATGCGGTGGATCGCGAGAGCCTCTCCCGCCTCGAACGGAATGAGAGATCCTGTTCTTGCCTTCCTCATGCTGTCCTCCCCGTCACATGTTGGACGGCCGCCGTGTCGGAGACCATCCTTCCCTTGTTGCGCTCCCCGGCCTGATACTCAAGAGCCGCCTCGCGGATCGAGCCGGCGTCCTCGATGTCCACGCCGCCGTTTGCCCGGCCTCCCGCGATCTCATTGCCCAGCGGCGAGCTGGCCGCCGATGCCTCAACCAGCGAAAACAGATACTCGCTCGGTCGCGTCTTGACCTTTTCGCCGCCCTTTGAAAACTCGATCACGCCCTCGGTGGCCGCATCGATCCGTACCGCGAACTCGGCCAGCCCCTCGGCGGTGGCCGGGGTGAGCTTGCCCGCCTCGAGCAGCGCCTCGACACGCTTCACCGCGGCCTCCCGCGCGAACTCCAGCCGCTTGGCGGCCAGCTCCCCGCGCTCGGCCTCAAGCCGCGCCTTCTCCGCCTCCAACTTGGCGTACTCGGCCGTTTCCTTCTTCTCCCTGGTCGCCATCTCTTCCTCCTGTCGTTCCGCTTCGGCGGCGGCCCGTCCTGCTTCCTCGCGGGCTTCGTCCACCGCCCATTGCTTGACGATGCCGTCGGCATCGGTGGGACCGAAAACCTTCTCGGCGAGCTTGCGCAACGCGCTCCAGATGTCCGCCCGCTCGCGCTTCCCCTCCAGCGTCTCCCAGGCCTCTTCCGCCTCGAACGTCACGCCCGTCGCCGCGAACCGGATCGGCTCCAGCCCGTTTACCGCGGGAGGCTCCGCTCCCAGAAACGCCACGTGCCCCAGACGCCAGCCCTCGCCGCCTCCGCCCGCCGGCAACAACTGCACCGAGCGGTTGTACAAACGCCCGCCCTCTACCAGCTCGGCGAATTGCGGCTCGATCGTCTCGGGCTTGCACTGCGCCAGCAGCACGTCCCCGTCTCTCTTCAACGCGTCCACCTGAGCCCAGGCGAACGGCGAGTACACCTCTTCGTGCGTGATCACGCAAGGCGAGGGACTCGCCGGGTCGTGGCGCTCGATGATCTTGTCGAGATCCCCGCGGCTGAACCTGCGCGTCACCCCGTCGGAGGAGGCATGCTCGCCCGCCCGGAAGATCGAAAACCAGTCCGCCAGACCGCTCATCCCGTCTCCCCTAACCTCCGTTCGATCTCGGAAACCTTGCGCTCGATCTGGCGCTCGACCCGCGTGTCGCTCACAGCCGCCGCCACGAAACCGAACACCACGCCGAGGAAAAACATTCCCAGTGGTATGAATAATTCCGTCATGTCACACTCTCCTTGTGATCCGCGTCCCGGATCACGATCTCGAGCTCGCCGAGCTCCCCTGCCCGGATCACCCGCTCGTACAACGCGCGGTAGGCCTTGACCGAATCGCGCAGCGCGAAACGGCCCGTCAACTCCGCCCCGAAACCCGGCAGAATGCAGCCCGCCGTGTCGCGGTCGGTGTTGCCGGGGTGGATCAGGATGTCGCTGAATCCAGCCACTCCCGCCAGCTCGAGCATTCTTCGGTGAAGGGCGGGAAAACACCTGAGACAGCGCTTGTGCAGCCCGCCGTGGGTGCGGACCTGCACCTGGTAGCGGCCCGCGGGAATGCGTGTTTCGCCGGGGACTTTCTCCCGCTGCGCCTGGTCTTCGAGTGAAAAACACAGCGGTTCGCCGTCTACCCGGATGACCCCCAGGGTCGCTTCCGCGCCCTCGGCGATGCGGCTCAAATCGATGCGTACATCTCAGTCATACACGATCCCTGAGAGAAATATAAGGGGACAGTGTCCCCCCAAAACGAGGACAGTCAGTTAGGCGAATAAAAAGCGAACATGATACAGTGGCACACATGGCGGCACCCGACTGCACCCTGGAGGAAACAGCGGCCGCCGAACCCATCGCGCCCTGGTTCGGCGGCAAGAAACACCTCGCCCGAACCATCATCGAGCGTGTTGAGGTGATCCCCCACCGCTGCTACGCCGAGCCGTTCGTCGGCATGGGCGGCGTCTTTCTGCGCCGCCGCCTGAAGCCCAAATCCGAGGTCATCAACGACCGCAACGGCGAGATCGTCAACCTCTTCCGCGCCTGCCGCGAACACCCCGACGAGCTGGCCCGCCAGTTCCGCTGGGTGCTCTCGTCGCGCGAGGAGTTCCGCCGATTGCTCGGGGTCGAACCCGAGACGCTCACCGACATCCAGCGCGCCGCCCGCTTCGCCTATCTGCAACGCCTCTCATTCGGCGGCAAGCCCGCCCAAGACGCTACGCCGGGCCAGATGGGGTCGAGCGCGCCGCACCACCCCGCCCGGCTCCGGGCCGATCGCATGCAGCGCCTCATCGCCGCCGCTCACGAGAGGCTTCAGGGCGTCCAGGTCGAGTGTCTCGAGTGGGCCGCGTTCATACGCCGCTACGACCGGCCCTGGACGCTCTTCTACATCGACCCGCCCTACTGGGGCCACGAAAACGATTACGGCAAGGGGATCTTCAGCCGGGGGGATTTCCTGGTAATGGCAGAACTGCTAAGCAACATCGAGGGGCGCTTTATCCTCAGCCTCAACGACCGGCCCCAGGTGCGCGAATTGTTCGGGGAGTTCGAGATCGAGACCGTCCAGACAAGCTATTCCGCCAACGCCCGCGCCACAAGGCGGGTGAATGAGTTGCTGATCAGTAGCGCCTGCTGACCAGCGGCCGCTTACGGGGCGTCGCGGCTGCGTCTAGCATGAAACATGTTGCTCATACCGCATGCGGGTGGGCTTGGTAAGGGGCCACCGGTGGCCCCCTAAACGGAGGGTGGGCTTCGATGCAGGATGGGGCGTGGAGGGCGGGGGGCTAAAAAATCTCTTCAAGTTCGCAATTTTGAAGTTCTATACCGAAAAAGATCCCTCTTTCGTGGTCGGTTTGAGGTTGCACCCCCTTGCAGACCATTGTGAGAGAGGCATCAGGCTTCAATGTCTCCACCTCGCGCAGATCGCTAAACTGTGCGTATACGCCACGATTGAATCCAGTCCACTCCCACTTGCCATCGACGAGATCCTTATCCCCTCCGCCGTTGTGAAAATATACATGGGCGACTTGGGAGCCCCCATCAATGGTAGGGATGAGACTCGTTTCGTAGACGAGACCAGTCAGCCGTATGGGTTTGTTCGTCCAATCTCTGAAGACGAAGGTGTCAGGGTCTCTAAAACGATCGCGTTCGGAGTTCCACTTCATCAATATTTCATACAACTCCACCTCTTGCACGGGAGGTGCTGCCGGCTCTTCCGGCGTGTCGGTGGATTCGTCCGCCGTCGACTCAACAGGGACCTGAGGTTCCGGAGCGGTCTGATCGAGGGCTTGGGCGGGCGGCTTGTCGGGCTTGTCTGGCACCAGGGCACCGGCCGTCAAGACCACCAAAGACGACAGCATCAACACCAGCCCCGAGCGCTTGCGTGTCTGCAGGCCGAGGCGCTTGAGCGGCCAGAGTACGCTGACGAACGACACCAGCATCGCCAGCGTTCCAACCAGGGCCAAAAGTGTAGCTATCGCTTCCATGGTTCACCCTCCTGCTCACAGCGTCCGCGCCATCCACTTTACCGCGCCGACGACCTCGGCCTCGGCGGGCCAGAGCACGGGCTGCCAGCCCGGATGCGAACGCCGGCCCAGGTCAGCAACACACAAATTATGACACGATGCATGGTCTTTTCTGACAGCGTGCTCCCCCTACTCTTCGGTCTGGGGGACCTTTCTCCAGACGGACCAGAAACACCGGATCGTCGTACTCGCCTGATTTTGGATCGCCCGTCACCTTGTAGGCGTCCACGCCCGCAATAACGGCCCGTCTCGAAGAGCCGTCTCGCCCGCTCCCGCGCATCCGCCTCGCTCCGCATCTTCAGCGCGTCGGCCGCCTCCAGCCCGCGGCCCCTTTTTCGCAACCGGTACGCTTGCACGGCATACGTGGTTCGCCTCATCAAAGCGTCCTCCCCGTCCACATCACCTGACCGATCACCACCGCCTCCCGCGGCCACGGTACCGGCGGATACGCCTCGTTGTCGCTCACCAGTAGCCAGTCGTGGTTGTCGTGCACGAGCCTCTTGATGAGCAGGAGGTCGTCGGAGCGCACCGCGAAGACACGGTCGGCGAGGCGGCGGGTGCGCTGGTGATCGATCAGGATCATGGAGCCGTCTCGGAGTGTCGGCTCCATCGACTTGCCCAGCACCTCGATGATGTCGGCCTTCTTGTAGTTGATTCCGCGCTTCAACAGCCAGTCCTCGCGGAAGGCAAGATAGCCGATCACAAGCTCGCCCTCGACGTAGGTGCCGTTGCCCGCCGCACCTTTGACCTCGCGCTTCGGGAGCATGCGGAATCTGTAGCTGACTGACTCGGGGTCCCGCACATCGGGGAATTCGATGACCTTGGCCGAGGTCGGATCGGCTAGCGCGGAGTCGTCTTCGAGGTCTTGGACCGGTCGCGGCAGGCGCGCGATGACCTCCTTCAGGGTCGTCTCCGTGGCGGCCTCGCGCCGCGCTAGCTCTTCGCGCAGCGCCTGAGTCTCGCCGCGCATGGCGATTGCCGTATCACGTAAGGTGTGTATCTCCTCGCGCAGGGCTTCGTCCGTAAACCGCTGCTCGATCGCGCCCGACGCCTCAAGCCTCCTCGCCCCCTTCGGCAGCGCCGCCGGGGGCTTGGGATCGGAAACAGGCTCGCCTCGCGGCGGGCCGACGTAGAACTCCAGGCCGAGTGCGGCGCAGATCTCGGCTGCACGATCAACGGAAGGAATCTTCGGACGCTTACGGCTGAGGATGCCGTGAAGCGCGTGTAAGGGAAGCCCGTGTTTTTCTTCGAAGCGTCGGGCACCGATTGATTCTGCTTGTAGATGCTCCCGAACAGCCTGTCTGATTGTCTCGGCAGGGCGCTTCATGTGACTTATGGACTATTGCCCATATCGAGATTAGCGCACTTTCGCACTGTATTGCCCAGAAAAAAACAAGGCTTGACAGTTCATGGACAATAGTCCACAATATGACCCATGGCCCATGGTGACGCGTTGATCGCCGGTCTTATACAGCACTATGCCCGAGTTAGGGGCATCTCACAGACCTACTCATCGTTCTTGCTGACCGACAGCGGGAGCACTCTGGGGCGCATTAATGGCGGTTGCAGTCTCACCTCCCGCAGGGTAGCGAAAATTATCCGAAGAGCAGTAGACATCTGGCCCGCAAACGCGGAGTGGCCCTCGGACGTCCCACGTCCCAACCCGTCGAAAGCGGATGGCAAGGTGACGGCATGATGATCGGCCGCTACCTGCTGAGCGCCCGCTCCCTCATCGCCACGATTGTCGGCGCGTTCCTGTTCGGGTTCGCGGCGGGAAAATTCATGCCGCCTCCGGGGCTCGATTTCGATCGCGATGAGGCACTGGTCTTCATCATGATCTGCGCGCTGGCCTCGGTCTGGCTCGGCGTGTTTCAGTCGCTGGTGAACAGGCGCATCGTCACGGTGCTCCGAGCTCTCGGGGACGACCTCAAGCAGACCTCGAAGCAGATCGGAAAGGATGCGGGAGCGTCACGGTGAATCATCACGAAGGCATTGTCGACGGGCGGGTCGAACCGCACGCGCCGCTTCCAGGGTTTGGTCTTGTATTTCACAAACTCCACGCGGCTGTCCGTGACGTAACCGTTCACTTCGGCCAGATGCTGGCGCCACCGGCCTCGCATGCGAACGCCCGTTATCAGCCACTTCGATCCCGGCTCCAGCTCGAAATCGATCATGTGCGGCAGGTCCGCGTGGGGCGGTTGCCTTACGGTCACCAGCGGCAGGTTGTACCACGTCATGCGCCAGTAATTCAGCAGCGATATCAAAGCGCTCACCGCGATTCCGATAAATGTTCCGAGCGACAGCAAGACGGCGACGGGCGGCAGATTCGATTCGACGGCGCGCCAGAACTCGCTCAATTCGATTTCCTCCTATGGGCTAGCTGCGCTCAGAGGGAACGTGCGGCGGGCGCTCGGAACGTCCGCTCCGCCAACCACAAGCCTACCACCGGCCGCGACCTTCCGAAGGAGGCGGCATGAGCGACCGCAGAGGAGGAGGCAGCGGCGGGCTGGGCATTTTACTAGCCGCGGCTGCCCTTGTTTTCGGCTACATCTGGGGCGCGAACGCGAGGATGAATGTGGTCTGGAACGAGGGCTACGAGGCGGGTCTCCGGCTCGTAGCCGAGGTCTGCGGGGAGGAGCAGCGGTGAGAAGAATCGTGCCTTGCCCGATCTGCGGATTCGTTGCCCTGGTGGTGACGACGATCCGGGGGCTGTTGGGGGGCCACCGCCATCTGTCCTGGTCGCGGGTTGTGTGCCTGAGGGGACATCGGGCGCTCACCACCGGAAAGGAAGCGGCATGATGAGCGACCGCGTTGTCATCGCCGGCATATTCCTGTTCGGGTTCGCGATGGAAAACTTTTTCCTGATGGCCTGCGCAGTGATTTGCGTCACGCTGGGCGTCGTTGAATCGCTGATACGCATGCTGTTGGTTTGCAGACACGCAGCGCGTCGGCGGACGAGAGTAGCTCAGGGAGGAAGGGATTGATCGTGCTGCGGCAAGCGCTTCAAAGATTAACAGGAGGGCTACCCTGATGCACGCCGCTCGGCTCGGCCGCTCGGAACGCTTGCGGCGGGTGCATGCGCTGCTCTCGGACGGGCTGGAGCACTCGACGCAGGAGATTGTCCTCGAAGCCAGGGTCTGCGCGGTGAACTCGATTGTGGCGGAACTTCGCGCCAACGGCTGCGCGATCGAGTGCCGGCAAGAGTGCAGTTCCCAGGGCGGCCGTATTTGGCTGTACCGGATGACGCCCTCGGGACCCTTCCCCCTACGGGGGAAGGGGGAAGAACGCGCCGAAACAAGAGGGGCGGCGGCGTGATGATCCGGGCAAGAGGACGAATAAGGAGTCCGCAGCGAGACCACGCCGGGGCCAAGCTATTTTTCTGGTATTTTTTCGTATTTTTTCTTCTTTGTTATGAGTCACTTAACGGCCATATTCCAAATGTCCGCATATGCGGACATTTGGGTTCGGGAGGGCGCTCGCCGATGACGCTCTTCCACGAGCCGCCTCTCTTGGAGGAGGAGCGGGCGGAGCTCGAGCGGCCGCTCTCGGCCGAAGAGGTGGCCGAGCTGGAGCAGCTTGGCAAGCTGCTCGGCATCGATCCCCCGAAGAGCGTCGAGGAGTCGCGCCGTGGGGATGAAGCCCATGCCCGCCACGAGATGGAGATGGCCCGGCTGCGCCGGGGCGGCCGCGCCTGCCGTCATCATCCAAAAATCCGCATATGCGGACATTTGGTAAGTGACTCAAAACAAAAGAGAAAAAATAGAAAAAAATACCCCAAAAATAGCTCTGGCCAGGGGAGTGCGGCGTGACGGTACCCGAACCGGTTCCCGTTTCCACCTGGGTTGAACGGCCCGCGGCGGCCGCCGAAGACCACCCCCCCGCAGACCCGGAAGCGGAAGTCCGCAAAAGGGCCGAGGAAGCCGCCGAGGGACTGATACGCCTCGGCAAGCGGCTCGAGATCATTCCTTCCGAGAGTCTCGAAGAGGCGCTCGACCGCGCGGTAGAGAAGGGCAACCGCGCCTCGCGGGCGCTGGCGCGGCAAGGCTACTATCTGCTCGAGGCCAAGGCTTTCACTCCCCACGGCGAGTTTCGCGCGGTCTACGAAGCAAGGCACATTGCGCGGCAACGCGCCGCCGAGGCCATGCGCGTGGCCCAACTGTTGATCGCCGCCGAAGCAGGACCCGGCAAGATGACCGGCGCGGTGGTGAAGCGGCTTCTCGACTTGCGGCCCACCAAGCTGGAGGCGTTGGCCCGCATCGACCCCGAGACGTTCGCCGAGCTGGACGAGCGGCAGGCCTGGGACCTGATCGACGACGTCGACTGCATGCCGGTCGATATGCTGCGGCGGGAGATGCGCAAGCTGCGCGGCAAGGACGAGCAGCGCGGCGCCCAAATCCGCAGCCGCGACCTGGAGCTCGAGCAGTGGCGTCGCGCCGACGGGGTGGCGGTGGCGGGCTCGGAATACCCGGCGTCGGTGACCAGGACGAGGTCGGAGGCGGCGGTGCTGTCGGATCAGGCGCTGGCCCGGATCGGGGCGATCCGCCGTTTGGCCGACGAGCTGCCACGGTCCCCGGACCTGGGCGAGAGGCGTTCGGAGCGGGCGGTAAATTTCGCGGCCGCCGCGAGGCCCCTTTATCTACATGCCGCGTCAGTCTACGCCGCCGCGGGCGAACTCCTCAGGGCACTCGAACACGATCTGGCCGACTGGCTGCCGGATGATTGGAACCCCGAGGCGCAACCGGCACCGCTGAGCGTGGAGGAAGCGCACAGGCTGACGATGTGGCGCGAAACGCATCTGCGCCGCATGGAGGGAGAGGCCGTGTTGCGCGAGGATGGGCGGGTCCGCTCAGGCGAGATCAAGCGCGGCCGGGGCCGGCCCCGCAAGCCGCCGCAATCGGAACCCGCGCCGCGCCGCCCGAGGGGCCGGCCGAAAAAGGCGGGGCGATGAGCACTGTTTCGGATCAGGTCGTGGCGATGCCCCAGCGGGCCGCGGCTCTTCCCCCCTCCGTCTCCTCTCGCCGGCCGCAATCGAAGCTGGTGCGCTTCGATCCGCGCGTGCTGGAGCGCATGCGGGTCTGCGAGCGCATCGACGAACTCGTAGACGGCGGATACAGCCTCTCCCATGCGATCGGCCAATTGCGCGGCGGGGACCTCTCGCTGCCCTCGGCGGGCACGTTGCGCCGCCTGCACGCGGCCTGGACCAGGGGAGGCGCGGCGGCTCTGATGGACCGGCGTCGCGGGCGGCAACGAAAGCCCTACGGCTGGGAGGTGCGGGCCGTCGAGTTGTATAACTCGCCGACGCGTCCGGCGATGGCCACCGTCGCCTACTGGCTCAGGGGCGAGGGTTACTCCGGTGCCACCAACTCCCGCGTCAGGCGTTACTTCGGATCGTTGCCCGCGGCCGTGGCGGGCGAGAACTCGCCCAAGCGCGCGGGCTGGCACTACTACAAACAAAACATCGGCCCCTACGTCCGGCGCGACAGAAGGGTGATCGAAGTCGGTCTGATCTATGAGGGCGACGGCCACCTCTCGGACGTGTTCGTGCGGCACCCGGCCTCGGGGGGCCACTACCGCCCCGAGTTGACGATCTGGATCGACATCCGCTCGGGCTACGTGACCGGCTTTGGCTTGAGCGAAGCCGAGAGCGCGGTCTCGACCTTGCATAGTCTCTGCCATGCCTTGAAGAGCGAGGATCATGTGCCGGCGGCGCTGCACGTCGATCCCGGCTCGGGGTTCATCAACCGTCTGTTGACCGACGAATCGCCGGGCTGGCTGCGACGGCTGGGGATCGACATCATCACCGAGGAGCCGGGCAACGCCAAGGGCAAGGGTTTGATTGAGGGCTGGTTCCGCTGGTTCGAGGAGCGGGTGGGGAAACGCTTCTCGTCCTATTGCGGCCACTGCCGCACCGACGACGATATCCGCCGCCTGAAGAATTCGATCCGCGACAAACGGGTCAAGCTGCCGTCGCTGCCCCAATACGCCGAGGCGATCAAGGAGTACATCGCGGCCTACAACCACACACCGCAGCCGAACCTGGGCTGCGCGCCGGCCGACATCTGGGCGAGCCTGGAGCGCAATCCGGTCGGGATTCCCCCCGAGGCGCTGCCGCGGCCTTCCGAGGAACGCGTCGCGCGGCGCGGCGCGGTCGAGTTCTACAACCGCGTCTATCGCGCCCCCGAACTCTTGCTGCTGCTCGACGGACGCCGGGTCGAGGTCGAGTACGACTTCTTCGATGATTCGAGGGTCTGGATCAACCACGACGGGCAACGGGTGTGCGTGGCGAAGCTGGCCGAGCGGCGTCGCTGGGCCGAGGAGTCGCGTATCGCCGACTTGCAGGCCAAGCGCAAGCGGGGCCGGGAGAAACGGTTGCGGCGGGGTCTGAGGGAGATCGAGGCCCAGGCGCGGCCCGTCATCGACGCCGAGGCCCACGCTTACGCCGCCGAGATCGCGGCCGAGATTGTGGCTCCCGAGGAACCGCAGCCCGAAGGCGAAGACGACTTTGTGGACTATCTCTAAGGAGGCAATCAAGCCGCATGGATAAGAAATACTCTGAGGCCGATATCGAGGGCGCTGTCCGTCAGATCAAGTTCTGGCTCAACAAGCCGGGCAAGGGCCGCAGCAAGGCGGCGCTGGCCCGCATCGCCGGCATCTCCCCGGCGGCGGTGGGGCAGATCCTCTCAGGCCGCTACCCGGCGGACCCCTCGGCGCATCTGGAGGCGATGACGGCGGCCGTTGACCGCGAGCAGGAGCGGGAACGAGAACCGGCCGAGATCCCCTACACCGAGACCTCGGTGGCCAAGATGGTGCGGTCGGTGATCCGGCGCGCCCATCAGGACCGTGACTTCGGCATCTTCGCGGGCCGGGTCGGAGTCGGCAAGACGGTGGCGCTGAGGCACTACGCCGCCGAACATCAGACCACAGCCGTCCTGATCGAGGCCTACCCCGGCGCTGGCGCTCCGGTCGTGCTGCGGCTGATCGCGTCTAGTGTCAACGCCCTCATCACACGGCGCACGGTCGCCGACACGACGGCGGCCATCGTCGAGACCCTGCGCGGCTCCGACCGCGTCATTCTGGTCGACGAGGCCGAGACGCTGACCCCGCAGGCGCTGTTGCACTTGCGGAGAATTTCAGACGCCGCCCGAGTCGGCGTGGTGCTGGCCGGCACTCCTGGGCTGATGGCGCTCGTTCACGACCCGGATGGGAAGTTCGGGCAGATCACGAGCCGCATCGGATGGTGGCCGCCTTTGTGCCAGTCGATCAGCGCCGAGGATGCCGCCCTGCTCACCGCGGCCTACCTGGGCGAGGACCTCGCCGCCGAAACTCAAAAGGCGCTGTGGGAAGCCTGCCAGGGCAGCGCCAGGGCGCTTCGGAATCTACTGCGCCATGCCCGCCGCCGGCAGGCCAAACACGACGAAACCGGACTGACGGCGGAGCTGATCCGCCGCGTCGACCGCCACGCGATGGGAGGCCGGCGACTGGCCGCGTAAGGAGGACACCCGATCATGGACACGAAACTATCCGATATCGCCGCGCTCTGCGCCGGCTATGCCCAAGCCCGCGAGCAGCTTGCCGACACAACTGAGCAGATCCGCACGCTGCAACGGCAGGCGGTGCGCCAACATCTCGGCGGACTCAGAGAGAGGATCGCCGAGGTCTCGGCGGTGTATGAGAGTCTGCGAGAGGCGGTCGAGGCCAATCCGCAACTGTTCGCCAAGCCGCGCACCCGTTCGCTCGAGGGCGTCAAGGTGGGCTACCGCAAGCTACCCGGCAAGGTGGAGTGCGACGAGGCGCGGGCGATCGAGCGGATTCGCAAGCGTTTCCCCGAGCGCGAGACCTCTCTGGTGCGGGTGAGAGAGAGCCTGAACCGCTCGGCACTCAAGCAGCTCGACGCGAAGACGCTCTCCGCGCTGGGCGTGTCGATCGTCGAGGTCGACGACGAGATTGTGATCGCAGCCGCCGGGGACGATCTCGATGCCCTGGTCGAGGCCCTGCTCGGCGATCTCGACAGCGATACGGAGCAGGCCGCGTGAAACCCATCTCATTCATGGATCGCGGTGAAGAAGGCCGGCCGATGACCCGTTGCCGGCAATGCGGGCGCGGGACCCGACGCCACTACGCGGCCTATTGCGACGACTGCCGCGGCTGGAACACCGTGCCGTTCGCCACCGAAATGGACGAGCAGTTGCGGCGCGTCTACGCGCGGGCGGACTACCCGGCGCTGGGTGTGCTGGCGAAGCGTTGGGGGATGCCGCGGTGGAGGCTGACCCATCGGGCGCAGCTGCTCGGGATCGCGGCGACGAAGGAACCTCGGTGGAGCGAAGAGGAAATCAAAATTCTGGAGTGGAACTGTCACCTCACGCCCCGGATCATCGCCAACAAGCTGCGGGCGAGAGGCTATCGGCGTTCCGAGTCGGGCGTGGTGTTGAAGCGCAAGCGGCTGCGGCTCAGGAAAGCTGACCGGGGTTACTCGGCGAGCGGCTTGGCCGAGGTGATGGGCGTGGACCGCGGCATGGTGCTGCGGTGGATCGAGCGGGGCCTGCTCGGGGCACAGCGGTTGCCGTCGGAACGGCGGCCGGGGCAGGTAGCCGCCGCGGGGGAGTGGTTCATCCGGCCGCGGCGGGTACGGCAATTCATCATCGACCACGTCGCCTTGGTGGATACGCGCAAGTGCGACAAGTACTGGCTCATCGATCTGTTAGCGAACAAGCGGGCCGCATGAGACTGATCGACGAACACCCGGAAAGCGAGGACAACAAATGAGCGACATCGCACACATTCTGGATCGAGGTGTGATCCATTTTTTCTGTTCCGCAGGCGTCTACCTGATCGCTCTGTGGGGCTTCTGGCTGTTGGAACGCAAGGTGTCGTGGTGGCCCCAGCTCACCGGCTGGTGGGAGCTGATCCTGCCCGCGGCGGCCTCGTTCGGGTTCATCAGCCTGCGCGAGGTCTTCGACGTGGCCGGGGGAGGCTCGCCCCTCAAGTCGGTGTGCGACTGGCTGAGCTGGCTTCTCGGCCTGGGGGTGAGCGTTTGGGCCCTCTACCGGCTGATTCCGAGGCTCGGACGGATTCTGGCTGAAATCCAGAGGGAGGAGAGCGAGCTAAGCCGGTGACTCCCCGCCACACCGAACTCGCCAAGATCCACATCGCCAAGGCCTCGCTCGGCATGCCGGAGGAGGCCTACCACTCGCTGCTCGACCGCGAGACGGGCAAGCGCAGCGCGGCCGATCTCACCTCGCCGGAACGGGCCAGGGTGATCGCCCGCTTCCGCAAGCTCGGCTGGAGGCCGAGGCCGTCTGCAACCGCCGCCCAACGGCGCAAGATCGCCGAGATGCTGCGGGCCGAGGGCAGGCCGGCCTCCTACGGCGAGGCGATCGCGCGGCGGATGTTCTCGCGGAGCCTCTCTCGCCTGAACCCCGAACAGCTCCGCTCCGTCATCGCGGCATTGACCTACGACCGGCAAAGGCGGGAACGGAGAGTGAGTGCTCGGTGAGCTGGTGAATCTGTTGGGCTGGGAGGCCCTCGAATCGCTGGCCCGACGGCTCGGCGGACAGCGAGTCTACGTCCCCGATCGCGGGGTGCAGCCGTCGATCGCCCTGGCCCTGGGCCACCGCAGCGCGGCGTTTCATCGCCGCTTCTCGGGATGCCGCGTGGAGATACTCACCGTCTCCTATATGCAGCGGTTCCGGCGTCTCGAGACCGCCCGCCGCATGCTCGCCGAGGGCTCCGAGGCGCGGGAGGTCGTCGAGCGCACCGGCCTGAGCTACCGCACCGTCAGGCGGATCAAGGCCCAACTTTAGGGGGACACTGTCCCCTTAAAATCTTCCGCCGACCCGTCTAGCATCAAGACTATGATCGGTTTGATCGCCCGCGTGGCGGGAGAGATCGTCGGGCAGTACCAGGCCCGTAAGCTCGCCAAGGTCGCCTCGGCCTCCCGCATCGAGGAGAAACGCATCGATGTCGAGCTGGCGCGTCTCGAGGCCGACGCCGCGCGCTACGCCCGCGATGCCTCATCCGACGCCGACTATGACCTGCAAGTGCTGCGCAACCGCGACCGCTCGTGGTCGGACGAGTTCCTGATCGCGATCTTCGTGCTGTTGTTCATTCTGCCGTTTCTCGACGCGATCCAGGCGAGCTGGAGCGGAGAACGCTTCGGTCTGGCCGAGGCCGTCTCGGAGGGCTGGCGGGCCCACGGCTATGACGGCGCCCCTTGGTGGTTCGAGTTCTTGATGGTCGGGATCGCGGTCTCGACTCTCGGGCTGTCGAGGCTGTTCCGTTTGTGGGCCGGCAGGCCGGCCCGCAAGAAAGAGGAGACCCCATGAGTGAGATTCACCGCGCCCTGGGGCGCGTCGAGGGCAAGCTCGATGAGATGTCGCACGACATCCGCTCCATCGATGGCAAGGTGGACCGTGTCGATGGACGGCTGCGGGAAGTCGAGAAGAAGGCCGCCATCTCCTCGTCGGTGATCTCGGGCGCGATCGCCACCGGCATCTCGCTCATCGCCGCCAAGCTGCGGGCGGTCACGGGAGGATAAGCCGGTGGCTCGCTCTGAGAACGACCGCAGCGCGGTCAGGCGCGGCTACATCCAAGACCGCCTGCCCTTGGCCGAGGCCGCGCGGCAAGCGGGCGTGCCCCCGGCCACGGCCCGCAACTGGAAGCGGCGGGCACTTCGTGCCGGCGACGATTGGGACCGCGCGCGGGAGGCGGCGCGGATCGCCTCGGGCGGTTTGGGATCTCTCACCGAGCGCGTGCTGCGGGACTTCGCCACCCTGTTCACCGCCACCATGTCCTCGCTCAAGGTCTCGCCCGCCGATCCGGTCGAGACCGCCAAGGCCATGGCGACCCTCGCCGACGCCTACGCCAAGACCGTCCGAGCCGCGGGTGCGGCCGACCCCAGGCTGGCCCGTCTCTCGATCGCCATGGAAATCCTGGATCGGCTGGGGCACTACATCCAGAGGAACCATCCCCAGCTCGCTCCCGGACTGATCGAGGTGCTGGAGCCCTTCGGCTCCGAGCTGGCGGGGGAGTGGAGCTAGACGATGGACAAAATCAGCCTGCGGCGGCTGAGCGCCTCGGAGTTCCGGCGGGAACTGGCCGCTTACGTCGAAGCACTGCGCCTCGAGATCGAGGCCGGCGTGAGGGGCTTCGCCGTCGATCCCGAAGCGGTCGAACAGAGAACGGCACGGGCGCGGCAAGACCTGCGTTTTTTCGGCCAGACCTACCTCCCGCACTATCACACCATCCCCGCGGAATCCCGGGCGCATACCTGGATCTACGAGCATCTGCCCCCTCGAATCGACCGGCCCGGCGGCTCTAAAACCGCCCTGGCCGCTCCTCGCGGAGAAGGCAAGTCCACCCTGATCGGACTCGAACTCATCCTGTGGTGTCTGGCGACCCGGCGCAAGCACTACATCCTGATCGTCAGCGACACCCACCGTCAGGCAGCCACCCTGCTGGCCGCCATCAAGGCGGAGTTGGCATCCAACCCCAGGCTCCGATCCGACTTCCCCGACATCGCCGGGCAAGGCCGTCTCTGGCGGGAAGACGAGATCGTCAGCGACAACCGCAAGGTCCAGGCGCTCGGCAGTGGACAACGAATGCGGGGATTGCGTCACGGCCCCCACCGCGTGGATCTGGTCATCGGGGACGATCTGGAGAACGACGAGAATGTAGCCACCCCCGAGCAGCGCCGGAAAATGGCGAATTGGTGGTCCCAAGTCGTGCGCTTCGCCGGCCCGCCCGACGGCTCGCTCGATGTAGTGGCGATCGGCACCCGCATCCATCATGACAGCCTGCTGACTCACTTGCTGGACTCTCCGTTATGGGGAGGCGAGACCTTCCGGGCCATCATGCGGTGGCCCGACCGCATGGATCTCTGGGATGAGTTCACCTCGCTGGCCACGGCCGAGGGGGAGGATGCCGCACGGCGGTATTATCGCCGGCTTCGGGGGAAGATGGATCGCGGGGCTCAGGTTTCCTGGCCCGGGGCGCAGCCGCTGGCCGAGCTGATGCTCGAGAGGGCCGAGAATCCCGTCAGTTTCGCCACGGAAAAGCAGAACGATCCCTCGGCCGGTCCCGAGGCCATCTTCGCCGATTGTCTCCACTACTGGCAAGACCGTCCGGCCGGTCTCATCACCTTCGGCGCGGTCGATCCCTCGCTGGGACGCGCCGGCGCGGGCCGCGACCCCTCGGCCATCCTGGTCGGCGGACTCGCCCGTTCGGGCAAGGGCCGGAGATCGCTCTATGTCCTTGAAGCCCTGATCCGCCGCCGCCCTCCCGGCGCCATCATCGCCGATGTCATCGATCTTCAACGCCGCTATAACTGCTCCGTATGGGCCATTGAAAACGTCCAGTTCCAGGAGTACTTCCGCCAGGAATTGGTGACTCAATCATCGGAGGCGGGCATGCCCGTCCCCGCCATCGGCGTCACTCCCCACATCGACAAGCGCCTGCGCATCGAGTCGCTCGAACCTCATATCTCAAACGGCCTGATCCTGCTCGGCCGCGAGCAGCGGACGCTCATCGATCAGTTGGAACACTTCCCCCACGCCGCGCACGACGATGGCCCCGACGCACTGCACATGCTCTGGACACTGGCCGTCTCGCGCTCGGGAGCCGGTATCGAGGGTATCCGGTCGCGGCCCCGGCCCGACCGCGTGCCGATCCATTGGGAGCAATATTGATGGCCGGAATCACCGCCGCCGAGATCGCCACCCGCCTGACTGATCCCTACCAGGTCACGTCGCTCATCCACAGGCTACCCAACCCCGACCCGGTGCTGCGCAAGCTGGGCCGCGATCAACGTGCCTACGAAGCCATCACCTACGACCCGCACGTGATGGGCGAGCTGCGCTCGATCCGCGCCGGACTGCTCGGTTTCGAGTGGCGGATCACGCCCGGCGACAACAGCCGCAAGGCCCGCCGAGCCGCCGATCTCGCCCGCGAGCTGATGGCGCGGTCCCCGGCTCCCGACGCCACCTGGCCCGACGTCATCTGGACCATGGCCCATGCCGTCTTCACCGGCTACGCCGTCCATGAAATCGTCTGGCACAGAGACGGGCAATCGCTCGTTCCCGAGCGCATCCTCGACCGCCCCCCGGCCCGCTTCGCCTTCTCGACCGAGGACAATTCCCTCCGCCTGCTCACCAAGGCCCAGCCCGTCCAGGGCGAGCCTGTTCCGCCGATGCGGTTCCTGCTGTCCCGGCACATGCCGAGCTTCAGCAACCCCCACGGCGTGGCGGTGTTCTCCTCCTGCTTTTGGCCCTACACCTTCAAGCACGGCGGCTTCCGCTACCTGGTCGCCTTCGCCGAGAAGTTTGGCCTGCCCTGGGTGATCGGCAAGTACCCCTCCGGCCAGGACGACTCCCAGGCCCGAGAGTTGCTCGAGCACCTCGAACATCTCATCCTCGCCGCCACCGCCGTCGTGCCGTCCGACGCCGAGATCACGATCGAGAGCGGCGGAGGGGGAACGCGCGGGGCCACCCCGCAGGAGCGTCTGATCGCCCTCTCGAATGCCGAATTGTCGAAAGCCTTGACCTCACAGACGCTCGCCACCGAGATTCAGGGCCAGGGTTCAAGGGCGGCGTCAGAGACCCACCGCGGCCGCGAGCGGGCCGTCAACCAGTCCGACCGCGAGATCGTTAGCGCCACGTTGAACCGCCTTTACCGCTGGATTACCGATCTCAACCTGGGTCCCGACGTCCCCGCGCCCCGCCATGAGTTCTACGAGGAGTCGGAAGCCCGCCAGGGCTGGGCCGATCTGCTCGACACCGCGCGGCATTACCTGCCGGTCTCTCAAAGCGAGGCCTACGAGCGTCTTGGACTAACGCCCCCGAAGGAGGGCGAAGAGCTGATCGGCTCGTCCCCGGCTGAACCGGCAGGCGGCGAGTTCCCCTCCTCCAGGGCGACCGAGTTCGCCGCCGGCGATCCCTCCGACCCCTTCGAGCAGGCTCTCGAAGCCGCGATCAAGGCCGCCGATGACCCCAGCCAAGCCGAGGCCTTCAGCGAAGACCTCGCCCGCCCGCTGCTCGCCGCAGCCGACAAAGACCCTGAAATAATCCTAGCCCGCCTCGCCGAGCTATACCCGAAGCTTGAGGCCGATCAGCTCCAGGACCTGCTCGGCCAGGTGCTCTTCGCCGCCGAAATGTGGGGACGGCTGGGAGTAGACGCCAATGCCTGATCTGTCGAAGGTCGACATCGGCCACGTCATCAGCCTGCCTCCGGCCGAGGCCGTTGAGTATTTCCGGCGCAAGGGCTTCCTCATCTCCGATGATTGGCGCGAGGTCTCCGAACAAGCTCACGCCAAGGCCTTCACCGTCTCCCGCATGGCCCGCTTCGACCTGCTCGCCGATACCCGCCGCATCGTCGATCGCACCCTCGCCGAGGGCAGGACCATCGAGCGGGCCGCCGCCGAGCTGGAAGCGGAACTCCGCAAGGCCGGCTGGTGGGGCCGGAAGACCGTCACCGACGCCGAGGGCAACAAGCGCACGGTGCTGCTCGGCACGCCTCACCGCATCCGCACCATCCTAAGGACCAATATCGCGGCCGCCTACTCGGCCGGGCGCTACAGGCGCCAACGCGAGACGATCGCCTCCCGTCCTTACTGGCAATACATCGCCGTCCTCGACGGGGCCGCCCGCTTGCGGCACCGCGAGCTGCACGGCAAGGTCTTCCGCGCCGACGATCCCGTCTGGGACACCATCTACCCGCCCAACGGCTTCCGCTGCCGCTGCCGCGTGCGCTCGCTCTCCGAACGCCAAGTCAAGGCCCGTGGCCTCGAGGTATCGAGCGACGCGGCCGGCTTCACTCCCGATTCCGGCTGGGCCTCGAACCCGGGCAAACACGCTCTCTGGCGCGAGTTCGGCGAGGGTGTCAAGGTAGTCGCCGGTCAACCGACATGGAAGACACTCGGTCTGCCCGATATCAGAAAGCTGCCTGGACCGCCCGTGCCGAAGATGCTACCCCAGGCGTCCACTCCGCAGCAGGCCCGGCGGATGGTTCAGGCCGCGCTCGGCCTGTCGGGGGAAACCCCCAGGCGATTTGTCGAGACCCCTGTCGAGCGGGTCCTGCTCGATCTCGACAGAACCGCCCACATCACCGACAAGTTCAGCGACCACCGCGAGCGCTTCGCCAACCGCATCATCCCCACCCTTGCCGAGCCGAACGAAGTCTGGATGGCCTACTTCGACGACGGCACGTTCCGCAAACGCTACCTGAAGGTATTCAAGGGAGGCGGTGGCAGGGACCGGGGCGGGCTGTCAGTCGTTGTCGAGACCCCCGACGGCCAACTGCTCTATAACTTCATCCCAATCGACCCTCAAGGCATCAACCGCAACCGACTGGGCGCGTTGCTCTACCCGAAAGGAAAAGGAAAGTGAGAGGGAGGGAAGGGGCCCAAGGTCACGCCTCGGGGGACGCCCTCGTGTAGGCCGGCAAGACTATCGGACCCCGATCCAGTCCAACCGGCCCAGTGTAACTTGATGCTACCAAGCCATGAAGATCGAGATCAACTACGACAACCGCGAAGTCCTCGACGCGCTGAACCGCCTGGGACGCGCCGGACAAGACCTCACCCCCGCCATGCGCGACGTCGCTCAGGCCCTCGAATCCGCCGTTGAGGACTCGTTCGAGAGCGAGCAGTCCCCCGCCGGCGATCCCTGGGCCGATCTCTCCCCACACACCAAGATCCGACGCGCCAAGAACAAAAGGTGGCCAGGCCAGATTCTCCAGGCCGATGGCCGCCTCGCCGGCAGCATCACCAGCCGCTACGACTCTTCCTCGGCCGAGGCCGGAACCAATCTCGCCTACGCGAAGACCCATCAGTCCGGCGCTAAGCGGGGCGAGTTTGGCTCGACCAAGAGAGGCCATCCCATTCCCTTCGGCGACATCCCCGCCCGGCCGTTCCTAGGCCGCTCCGAAGACCTCGACGAGGAGATCCTCGACGCCCTCAACCGCCATTTCGTGGACGCTCTCCGGCGGCGCTGATCCCGCCTGCGCACGGAAGTATTTTTTGCCGATTTTTTGGCCGCTCTGGAGGGGTGTTCATTCCGTGTCGGTTGCGACCATTTTCTGATCATTTTTCCGACCAGAATGTGTTCAGAAAGGGACCGAAAAATACCCAAAAGTTGCAAGATAAGTGTAATTTCGTCGTTCCCATAGAATCGCCGTAACCCCTACTGTGCTAAAGACTTGGCCCCGAAATCCGTCCCACGAACCCTTTTCCAAATGAAACGGTACCCTCCAGTAGGATCGACTGTTTCCTGAACCAAGAGGACTTGCCCGATCCGGGTAAGCCGACGGCCAGGACGACGCGAAGCGGCTGGCCGGGGGGTAGGTCTTGCGAGTGGTCCGGTGGGTGGGGCCGGCCGGGTTTAGACCTCATTTTTCACCACCTGAGGGTCGAAATACGCGACGGGCCGGCCATGACTTCATGGCGCTTTCCGGCCGTGCTCAACGTAGGGTGCAAGTACGTCCCCATGATTCGAGTACCGGTACTTCCGGGACTCTTATTTCATTGTATTTGGAAGGGGAATGATGTATGCTGTGCCAGTCGCCGGCCGGGTCGAAGTTCCCGTCGGGGTTCGGGCGCCGAACCATATGGGCCGCAGCTCTCACGGAGCGGGCGACAACCTCTGATCGCAGTGCATTTCTATGGTTTTCTCACAACGACCGTCTCGTCGGAAGGGCCTTGACGCGGTTACTCGTCTAATTGGGAACCGTTTCCCTCTTATGTTAGTGATTGCGTTTCTGGGCTTTTGCGGACTCATGTTTTGGCAACTGTCCTTATTGAAATCAACCGTCAACGAATCCGCGGGCAACGAGCTGTTGCCGGCGTTCACTGTTATGGCCGCGCTGACGGCACTTGTCCTCGCGGGCGTGGGCCTCGTTGTAGCAGGGCTCAGGAAATCATCGCAACAGGCTCAACGTTTGGCCGAGGAAACAGCGCAAACAAGCGAGTTGATTCTCAATTCCGCCGCGGAGGGGATATTCTGCGTTGACCGAAACGGCCGGATCACGATGGCGAATCCCGCGGCCGCGAAGATGACGCGGTGGGGACTGCCCGAACTGATCGGCGAGGATGCCGGCGCCTTGCTGGGGAAGGATGGGCTGCAGAGTCTTCGCTGCCCTGAGGAAGAGAGTTCCCGCGCTGTCACGGTCCAGGAGACGTCTCCGGGCTCGCTTACACAGAGTGTCTTTCAGCGAAAAGATGGTACGAGTTTCCACGTAGAGTCTAGATGCGCTCCGATGCCAGGGTCGAGGCGGGGGGATCGTTGTCACCTTCCGGGACATCACCGATCGGATGAGGGTCGAACGAGAGCGGGATCGGTTTCTTGATCTCTCGCTCGACATGTTCTGCGTTGCCGGACTTGACGGTCTCTTCAAGCACGTGAACCCGGCGTTTGAAAGGGTCCTTTAGGGTTTACATCCGAGGAACTGGTGGCCAAGCCGTTTGTTGAATTCGTTCATCCCGATGACCGGCAGCGAACCTTGGACGAACTACAAAAGCTTTCCGAGGGTTAGGGACACGGTCAATTTTGAAAACCGATACCGGTGCAAAGACGGATCTTATCGCTGGTTCAGATGGGCCTGTCCGGCGGCTGCACCGGGTGAACCCCTTCTTTACGCTATGGCTCACGACGTTAGCGAGCAAAAGCAGGTCAAAAACCAGTTGGCCGAAGCCAAGGATCGTGTCTTAGAAGCGACCCGATTGAAGTCGGAGTTTCTGGCCAATATGAGCCATGAGATCCGCACCCCCATGAACGTCGTCATCGGCATGACCGAGCTGGCTCTCGACACCGAGCTCGATCGCCAGCAACGGCAGTACCTGGATATGGTAAAAAGCTCGGCCCAGTCCCTGCTGACCATCATCAACGACCTGCTCGACTTCTCCAAGATCGAGGCCGGCAAGCTTGATTTCGACGCCGTCACGTTCAATGTGGCGCAGATTCTGAGGGATGTGACGCAGGCCGTAACCCCTCGGGCCCGCCAGAAGGGATTGACCCTGTCATGCGACGTTCAGCCGGAGATACCCGAAGCGGTGGTCGGCGATCCCTTGCGTCTCCGGCAGGTCGTCCTGAACCTGGTGAGCAACGCCGTCAAGTTCACCGAGCGGGGTACGGTGGCTGTGCGGGCGGAACTGGATTCGCAGACCACGGATGACGTCCGTGTTCGCTTTGTTGTCGCCGACACGGGTATAGGGATCGCCGAAGAAGAGCGAGAGCATATTTTTGACACGTTCGTTCAAGTAGACGGGTCCGAGACCCGCCGGTTCTGCGGCACGGGCTTGGGTCTGACGATCTGCGATCGACTGGTTCAAGGGATGGGCGGTCAAATCACGGTGCAGAGTGAACTGGGAAAAGGAGGCGCCTTTTCCTTCACGGCGCGGTTTCGTAAACCGACACCTACTGAGGAAAGACGCGTGGAACTCGACCAGCTCAAGGGGCTGCGGGTTATCGTTGTCGATCAGGATCCCGATGCGCGGCGTCGGATTACCCAAATGCTCGACAGTTGGACCCTGGATGCCGTCGCGGTGGGCAGCTTCCCTTCCGCCTTGCAGGTGATGAAGTGGTCATCGGAGCTGGACCAGCCCTTCTCGCTGGCCCTGTTTGATGCTGAGTCGCTCAAGAAAAAGGAACCGTCCCAATCCCACGGCCATGAAGAACCTGCTCTCGGATCCCTCCCCATCATTGTGATGGGAGAGAAACATCCTGACTCTGAGCAGTTTCGGTGGTTGGAGGCGGCCGCCTACCTATCGAAGCCTGTATCCCAGCCGCGCCTGCTGGAGGCCGTTTTACGAATCATCGCACCCTCGTTTACGGTTGCGCGAGAGGCCGCCAGGAAGAGCCAACAAGATTTCCAATCGGGTCCCCCACGCAGGTTGAGTATCCTGCTGGTGGAAGACGTTTCTGAAAACCAGGCCCTGGCCCAGATTCTGCTTGAAAAACAGGGCCATGCCGTTGTACCGGTTTTGAACGGCAAAGAGGCGCTGGAAGCGTTTCACAAGCAGAGCTTCGACGTCATCTTGATGGATGTTCAGATGCCCTTGATGGGTGGGATTGAGGCGACCGTCGCGATTCGCGAAAAAGAAAGGGCGACGGGAATCCACACGCCTATCATCGCCCTGACGGGCCACGCGATGAAGGGTGACCGCGAAAAGTATCTGCGAGCCGGTATGGACGGCTATGTCTCCAAGCCTATCCGGCGCCAGGAGTTGTTCGATACCATTGGGCAACTGGTTTCCAAGACGCTCCCCACCTGACGCCTACGAGATCCTATTTTTGGCGAAACCCCGGGGGAAAGCCACCCACGGTCCAGCCCCGGTAGGGGCGAAGGAAAGAGTGATCCATGTAGTGATTTGCAGGTCTTCCCGCGCCCCTACCGGGGCTTGTTTAAGTCTGCGTAGGGAACCCACGGTTCCGCCTAACGGCTCCACGGTGGGCTAGCATCCTGTGCCCCCTTCGGGGGCTAAAGACGTTCTTAACTAACGAGTATTAGGGTTAGCCCTCGGAATCCGCCTCTCCCTCCGATGCCGAGTCTTCGGATTCCTCTTCCTCGCGCGGCAACTCCTGGATCGCCCGATGGATCTCCTGGGCCGCGCTCTCCTCTACCTCGTAAGTCGTGGGCTGGTTCTCGCGAGCCGCGTAGACCCGCTCATTCGAGACCGCGCTGATGAGCACTTTTTCGGATGACCCACCATCGGCAACCTTCACCTCGGCCTCGATCGCCGGCTGGTCGAGCCCGTATTGGCTTTGATCCGCTGCATCATCCGAGGGGAAACCAGTCGCCGCAAGGCTGCGAAGGCTGTCAATCACGGTCTGCACCTTTTCCGAATCAAGCTCCCGATCGCCTTCTGAAGAAAGCACCCACTTCTCGTCTTTCTTCTCCACCCGCAAGCGAGTATCGCCTTCGCGCAAAGCGAGGGCGGCGATCTCCTTGAATCCGAAATCGAACAATTTATTGTTCCGGAAATCCTCGAGCGGCTTGTCAAGGCCCTCGGCCATCGTCGAGGAGACCTCGTAGACGCCGCCGAGGTCCGAGCTTTTGGCGTAGTAGCTGTCGTCGGTGGATTTCGCGATCGTCAGCGTGTGGGCCCCGGCTTCGTCGACGATCTCGGCGACAGCGAACGGCCGCCGAAAGCGATACTTCCCGGAAGGGTCGCCTTCTTCTTCGAGGACGGAAACCATCTCCGCCGTGCGCACTGAGCGCACCACATCCCCGACCGCAAAATTGTCCGCCCGCACGGGCTGGGGCTTCAGAATCTGCCAGCGATCGTCTCCGCTCTTGCCGAATTCGACGGAACGCCGGCCGACGCTGACGGTGACCCTCGAAATCTTGTCCTCATCCACCTGCAGGAGTTTCTTGTCCCGCAGGTCGAAGATCTCTTTTTCAAAGCCGCTCTTGACATAGCTGAAGACGGTGAACAGGCGTGATTCGCCTTCCAGGCGAGCGTAGACGCCCGCACCCGTCGGCGTGTCGTTCCCGAATACAACGCGGTAGGTTTTTTGCGCGGCTCTTTCTTCCTCCGCTTCTTTTTCGTCCTCTTCGCCGTCGCCCGGTTGTTCCTGCTTGACTACGGCGGTAACTTCGAGCGCGCCCGCCCCATCGAGCCCGTAGGGGGCCCAGTTTCGAACCTGCTGATCGACAAGCCGGTCGGCGTTCATCGAAGCGAGGTTCGAGATCATCGTGTTGACGGGTGATTCGCCGACCGGGAAGGTGTATGGCTCGCCGAACCGCCATTCGCCGTCTTCGCCGCGTTCGAGGGTAATGGCGTCCTTGCGAGGCCGGGAAATCGTTACTCGGACGATGTCGTCCTCCTCGACCGAGATGATCTCCGGCTTCTGCTCACCGGTTTCCGGAGGATTCTCTTCGGTGTACCAAACCAGCGCGACCAAAACGGCGAGGACCACGAAGGCGATGACGAGGGGTGCGGGTTTCACGATGGTCGCTCCGAAGTGCGACAGGCAGTCTTGCTTCGCAATGGCGCCCGGGCGCCTACGCCCTCAGCGGCGCTTCCACCAGACGCGAATCCCGGCAATGATGATCACGAGAGGAATGCCCACGACAGTGCCAAAAAACAGACGCCTCATGTCCGCTCCGGTCAGGTTCAGGGGAGTATTGTCGGGGTCCCTGGGTCGAATGGAAATCAGATCCTCGTCCGAACTGAGCCAGTTGAGCATATTCAGGAATAAGTCTACATTTCCGCCGCGACCGATGTAATTGTTGCGGACGAATAGCGACGTCCCGACGACCACGATGCGGCCCTGCTTTTCTTCGTCATCCGCTTGGGCCTCGTCCTCGCTGTTCTCAGAGTCCGTTTCGTCTCCGCCGACTTCCTCTTCATCGTTTTTGTCGGCCTCATCGTTTTCGTCGTCCGGAACGTCGTAGGTTGCCGCCACCGCCAAGGAAATCGGACCTTCCCGTTCCTTGTCGGGGTCGCGGATGACCTCGTCTTCTTCCGGGGAGAAAGCCTCCGACGCGAAACTGCCCGCCGTCGTGCTAAACAGCTTGTCCACCGTCCAACCGTCGGGGACATCACCGCTTTCAACACTGCGGACCAACGGGAAGAACGTCGCGACGTTACCCATCGCCTCCGACACCGGATGGGATTCATAGGCTCCGACGAGAGGAGCCAGCGGCCCCATGCCGAAAAATTGGCCAACGCCCGAGAGGTCGATCACGACGTCGCTGTTGACCTTGACGCCCCAGGAACCGAGCAACTCCACTAGCCGCGGACTCTTATCGTGGTCCAGCAGAAACAGCGTTCGCCCGCCATTCTCGACGTAGGACTTCAGAACATCGATCTCCGGCTCAAAGTATTCTTTGTCCGGACCGGCCACTAGCAGTAAAGTGCAATCGTCCGGCACCCGGGGGTTTTCCAAAAGCGACACGGTCTTGGTCTGGTAGTTCGCGTCTTCGATCTGACCTTTCGCTGAAGAGAAACCCTGGCGCTCGGAATCATCTCCCTCCGCTTCGCCATGACCCGTAAGAAAGCAGGCCGTCTTTTCCTCTCCCTTGATGACGCGGATGATGGCGTTGGTGACGTCCTCTTCGTCTGTTGAGCCGGCTTCTTCGCGGTTGCCCGCCATCTCGACGAAAACCGCTCCGTACGTCCGCACGTTCATGGCCTGGGCCAGGTCGGGCTTGCTGTCGGGATCAATGTAGTCGACGGACACGTGGTGCGAAACGTTTTCATAGCGCACCAACTTGTCCCTGGGCGCCATGCCGCCCGCCGCGGTTTGATCAAACCGCCCGGCCTGATCGAAATAGTAGATTTTCAGATCTTGGTCGAGATCCCCAAGGATCTTGACCGTCTGATCGGAGAGGCTATACAGCCTGTTTTCCGTAGCGTCGTACGTCTTGTTGTAGCGGTCGGCGAGGTAATTGGCTGCCGCTAGGATAGCCAATGCGACGGCCGAATACACCACCATGTAAGCGCCGTGTTTGGTTTGCCTTGTCTTCAGCCGGCCGAGCAACATATCCGTTTGTCCCGACTACGATCTCCAACGCAGCGATTCCAAGGACCGCTTGCTCAGAAAGAGGCCCAACCCAATCGCCGAAACGTAATAGATCACGTCTTTCAACTCGATCACGCCCTTGGAAAACTGCTGGAAATGGGGAGCGATCGCGAGGTATTTGCAGAGCTTGCCAACCGTGGATGTGCTGTATGCGTTCACCCAATCAAGCACATAAAGCAGCAGAAACAGCCCAAATGTCACCGCGCCCGCGACGATCTGGTTGCTCGTCAACGATGAAATAAAGGCCCCTAACGCCAGGAAGGTGCCGCCCATGAGAAGCAAGCCCAAGTACGCAACCAGCAGTGCCCGCCAGTCCGGCTCGCTGTAAACGAAAAGGATGGACAGGTTCAGAACCGACAGGCCCAACATGGCGCCATACAGGAACATGGCGGCTAACCACTTCCCCAAAATGATCTCGTAGTCCCGAACGGGCGATGTCAAGAGAAGTTCCATCGTGCCGCTGCGTTTTTCTTCCGCGAAAAGCCGCATGGTGATCATGGGGGAGAGGAACAGCAAAATAATGCTGAAATTGCCGAACGTCGGCTGAATGACGAACTGGTCGATGTTCATCGGTCCCATCCCCGGCTGGGTCCGGCCGCTGAACTGGACGAAGATCGCCACCGCGGTGAAAAAGAAGTAGCCGAAAATCACGGCGAATATCGCCAGCAAAATATAGGCGATTGGCGAAACGAAATAGGAGTTGATCTCTCGTCGAGCAAGAGTCCAAACGTTTCTCACGAGTTGCTGTCCCCTTCTTCTGTTGCGGCAGCGTTGCTTGCCGGCGTCTCGCCTTCGACGTCGGCTTCCTCCGTCCCCTCGCCGCTCGCTTCTCGCGCCGGTTCTTGGTCCGAACCCGTTAACTTCAAGAAGACTTCTTCCAAGCTCAACCCAATTGACTTCAACTCAAACAGCCCCCAACCCGATTCCACCACGGCGCGCGCCAGCGATATCCGGATCGCGGGGTCTTTGCCCGTTTCGACTTCCCACGACATTCGCCCCCCGTGCCCGTTGGCCCGAGCGACGCGAGTAACTCCCTCAACCGACTCCAATTTTTCCCGCACCTGATCGGCGGGGCCGTCGACCTCCACCAGCAGCGTGTCGTGCCCCTGTAGGCGCGAGGTCAAGTTTTCAGGCGTGTCGCTGGCCTCCAGCTTGCCTTCGTTGATGATGATGACCCGGCTGCAGGTCGTCGAAACTTCCGGCAGAATGTGGGTGCTCAGGATGATCGTGTGCTCGCCGCTCAGTTCATGGATCAGGCGGCGGACGTCAATGATCTGTTTCGGATCGAGCCCCGCCGTCGGCTCATCAAGAATCAACACATCGGGATTGTGGATCAGCGCCTGCGCCAGACCCACCCGTTGCCGATAGCCCTTTGAAAGCTGACCGTTGAGTTTTTGCCGAACTTTGCCGATCGCGCAGCGCTCGACCACTCCATTCACCCGCGAAGCGATCTCGTTGCGCGCAATACCCTTTAGGCGCGCGACGAATCGCAGGTAGTCGAGCACCTCCATTTCGGGGTAGAGAGGCGGCGTCTCCGGAAGGTAGCCGATCCGCTTCTTCACCTCGAGCGGATGATCGAGAACGTCATAGCCGGCCACGCTCGCGGTTCCTTCGGTCGGCGGCAGAAAACACGTCAGGATGCGCATCGTCGTGGTCTTCCCGGCGCCATTAGGGCCTAGAAATCCCACGATCTCGCCCTTTCCCACCTCGAAGCTGATGTTGCGGACGGCTACGGTGGGACCGTAGCGCTTCGTGAGACCCTCGACCTTGATCATGGCTAAACGGGGACGGTTACAACAGATAGGACACTATACACTGAATGGTGGCGCTGCGTGTTGGTATGAGTCGGCAAAGAAATCATTTTCCATCGAGATCATAGTTTTGTCAACGGCCTGGATGCCTGTCCCGAGGCCCTGTACTACTATCTTGGAGTTTCTTCCCGCGGCGCGACGATTCCTCATGCCAGATTCGGTCGCGGCTCCGCCCCGCTGTGTACTCTCGGTCGCGACCCTCCAGTCGCCAAACCCTTGTCTCCGGCTCATGTTTCGTCGCTGACCCGGAGAACGGCCAGAAACGCTTCTTGGGGAATGTCGACCCGCCCGACGCGCTTCATTCGCCGCTTGCCCTCTTTTTGCCTGTCGAGTAGTTTGCGTTTGCGTGTGATGTCGCCACCGTAACACTTGGCCAGCACGTTCTTGCGGATGGCCGGGATATTCTCGCGGGCCACGATCTTGTTCCCGATGCCAGCCTGCAAGGCCACCTCAAACATCTGTCGCGGGATCAGTTTCCGCATCCGCTCAATCAGCGTTTTCCCCCGGCCGTGCGCTTGGTCGCCGTGCACAATCACGCTCAAGGCGTCGACCGGCTCGCCGGCCACCATGATGTCGAGCTTGACCATCGGGGACACCCAGTATCCGGAAAAATGATAATCCACCGATGCGTACCCGCGCGAAACCGTCTTCAGCCGGTCGTAGAAATCGAGCACGATTTCATTGAGTGGAACCTGATACTTGAGCACGACGCGACTGCCCGTGACGTACTCGAAACTCTCCTGCACCCCGCGCTTGTCCTCGAACAGTTTCAGAATCCCGCCCAGGTAGTCGTCGGGCGTGATCACGGTCACCAAAAAAACGGGCTCTTCCGTCGATGCGATGGTTGGCGGCGCGGGCCATCGGCTGGGGTTATCCACCTCGGTAATGGAGCCGTCGGTCAAGGTAACCCGGTAGCGGACGCCCGGGGCCGTGGTGATCAGCTCGAGGTCGAACTCCCGCTCCAGCCTTTCCTGGACGATTTCCAAGTGCAGCAATCCGAGAAATCCGCAGCGAAAGCCAAAGCCCAGGGCCACCGAGCTTTCCGGCTCGAAAACAAACGAGCGATCGTTGAGCTGCAGCTTCTCGAGGGCTTCGCGCAATAGCTGATGCGCGTGCGATTCAACCGGATATAAGCCCGCGAAAACCATCGGCTTCGTTTCTTCGAAGCCCCCCAGAGATTCCCCAGCCATCTCGGCGTCGTCGCAAATCGTGTCCCCGATCTTCGTCTCGGTTACGTTTTTGATGTTGGCGATCAGCCATCCGACTTCGCCGGTTTTTAACTCGTCGCAAGCCAGCGGTTTTGGGGTGCGATAGCCCAAGTCCTCCACCGTGTACGCCCGGCCGGTTGACCAGAATCTCACCTGCATGCCCTTGCGGAGCGCGCCGTCCACTACGCGCGCCAAGATAACCACCCCCCGGTAGGCGTCGTACCAAGAATCAAACAACAACGCTCGCAGGGGCTGGTCGGGCGACCCCGCCGGAGGAGGAACCCTTTGGACGATGGCCTCAAGAATTTCAGGAGCGCCGTCACCCGATTTGGCGCTCACGAGCATCGTCTCATCGGCATTGAGCCCCACAGTCTCGTGAATTTCCTGGCGGACTCGGTCGGGCTCCGCCGCCGGCAGGTCGATCTTGTTGATGACCGGGATAAGTTCCAGATTGTGCTCGATGGCTAAATAGGCATTGGCCAGCGTTTGCGCCTCGACACCCTGGGAGGCGTCGACCACCAGCAGCGCCCCCTCGCAAGCCGCCAAGCTGCGCGAGACTTCGTAGGAGAAATCCACGTGTCCGGGCGTGTCGATCAGGTTGAGTTGATAGGAGTTGCCGTCCTGAGCCGTGTAGTTCAGCCGCACGGCCTGCGCTTTGATGGTGATACCGCGCTCGCGCTCGAGGTCCATCGTATCGAGCACTTGCTGTTTCATTTCCCGCTGCGAGACCGTGCCGGTTAACTCGAGCAGGCGGTCGGCAAGCGTCGATTTGCCGTGATCAATATGAGCAATGATCGAAAAATTTCGGATGAATGAGGGGTCCATCGAGAGGGCGACTGCGGGCACAAAGATGCTAGCTCCACGCTAGCAGCAGCGCCGAAAGGGTGTCAATTTGGGCTGTCTCAAGCGCCGCTCGGCACGAGCCGTTTCAGTTCTTCAGACCAGTTCTCGACGACGATGATTTGCTCCGGTGCGGATTCATCCTTACCGTAATCGGCTGGTTTCAACAGCACAAACCGTCGGCCGTCGGGGGCAATGTCATAGTTTCGAAAGGAGCTTCCCGTGAACAAGACCTCGGGGCGACCATGGGTGAAGCCACCGGGGGCGTGGCAAGCTGCGTCCCTACTACTTCCCGACCGGTCGCCGACGTGGGCACGGCATGCCGTGCCCGCAACACTTGCTAGCGCTCGACCACGATCTCGGCGCTCCCGGCCTCCAAGTATTCGAGCTGCCCGGCAAGACCCGAATACTTGAGCAACCCGGCGTGCGCTTGCAAGCGGCGAATGGTTTCGATCGAAAGCGGCGCCCCATAGACGTCGGCGCGATCGGAGTAGGAGTAGCGAAGATAGCTCGGAGGGCAAGCTTCAAGAGCCGGAATCAGGATCTCCCAAAAGCTCTGCTTCTTAAACCAGCGCCGCCCCGAAGCCGCCTCGCGCGTCAATTCGAGGGACCCGCGCAGGCCCTTGAGCGTCACCGACCGGCACTTGGCCGCTTCGAACGAACGCTCCGGCTGGGGATCCGGAAAACCCTCCAACAGAGAACGCAGCTCACCCTCCGCCGCCTCGATCGGCGGCCAGCGATAGCGGGCCGATCCGGCGACGAAGCTGCCTCTGGACAGGATTTCGCGAATCCTACGGGCGTCCTTGCCCGTGACGCCGAGGATCTGCTCCACCAGCTCGGCAAGCGGCATCTCCCGTTTGGCGACCGGGGTGATGTTGACGTAGCCCGCCGCTTCGGAGCTGATCTTGGTGGGAACGATGTCGGGCAGAGCCAAGGCTTCCGAATGCTACCAGATGGGCTGCCGGCGATGCTTGGCCTCAATGTTCGTTAGTTCAAGCCGGTTCAGCCCCGGAGGGGCATAGGATAGTAGCCCACGGTGGAGCCCTAAGGGGGAACCGTGGGTGAAATGGCAGATTCGGCAAAGCCCCGCTAGGGCGCGGGAAAACGCGGTAGTTGGGGACTACGCCCATTCTTCATTTCACCATGCCGGCGGCGCGCAGCTTCGCGCTCAGCTCAGGTTCGTCGAAGAACATCAGCCGCTCGCGCACCTTGCCGTCCTCGAGGGCCACGGCGTAGGGCACGTCCTCGAAAGGGAAGACGGCTTTGAGCGGTTCAAGGTCAGGAGAAAGCTTCATGTCTCTGAGTCCGGTATCTTTGATGAAGCCCGGAGCGAGGTCATAATCTTGCGTGGGAACACCCACCAACTCGGCCTGCCAGTCGAGTTCCGCCATCGTCAGGCCGACATCGAGGCAGTGGATACAAGTGGGGTTAAAGAAGTAGAGGAAGATGCGCCCGCGGTCGAGCCCGTAGTCTCGGGAGTCAACGGTGATGGACGCCGGCACATCGGCGTCCGGCGGGCGAGCGAACGGATTCAGGGCCAGCATGGCGCCGGCGAACAGGGCGACCGCTAGCAGGGCCGCGCCCGCACTTCGCCAAGCCGATGTGCGCGGGGAAAACCAGGCCGCGATGAGCGCCAAAGCGACCATGCCGGCGTCTCCCCAAAAGAAGCCCGGCCCGACG
The DNA here is from genome assembly GCA_965248365.1 of Bryobacterales bacterium. Taxonomy (GTDB): domain Bacteria; phylum Acidobacteriota; class Terriglobia; order Bryobacterales; family UBA6623. The sequence goes on from CBDFJA010000002.1 coordinate 904,028, forward strand.
GTCCGCTCGAGCCAGGGGAAGCAGCTGCAATCTTCACCCTTGAGGGTTTCGTAGTGGTAGCCGACGTAGGCCATGAAGACAATCAGCAGAACGGTCGAAAGATACCCGCCCAGCCTGCGCCAGGCCGGTCTCAGCAGCAGAACACCCGCGAAAGTCTCGGCAATGCCCAGCGCAAGAGTCCCCGGCAGGCTGAGCCAAACCGGCACCAACATCTGCGTCAACATCAACTGCCACGTGGCGAATTGCGTGAGCTTCCAAATGCCGGCCGTAAGCCAAACGAAGGCCATCAGAAGGGCGGCTAGCCAGCCGACGATCGTTTGCCAACGGGGCCTGTCAGAGGTTGCCATGCTTGCTCGTTTCTCTTGTGTAACGCGGCTCGGGCAGCGAGTTGGTTTTCAGTATAGGCGATCCCGCTTTTCTCACCATGTGGCGAGGCGAAGCACGTGAGAACAGCAGGTCGAATCCACGCTACAATTCACTCGGTGGCTTCTTTTGATCCCCAGCGGCTCGATACCGAAGCGCTTTACGACTATGCCGTCCGGACGCTTGCGCGGCGGCCGTTGACGGTGAACGAACTTCGGGGACGGCTCGCCCGGCGCGCTGCGCGTTCCCCCGACGTCGACGCTGTGATCAAACGCCTGCGACAAGCGAACTACCTCGATGACGCTCGGCTCGCGGAATCCTACGCTCACTTCCGACGCGACTACGAGGGTCTTGGCCGGCAACGCGTGCTGCGTGATCTTTCCCGGCGCGGGGTCGACAAAGCGGTTGCGGATGAGGCGGTAGCCGAATCTTATACCGACAGCGATGAACCCGACTTGATCCGACGTTTCCTCGAACGCAAAGTTCCTCAGGCAACTCCGCCGAGTCCCATCGACGATCGCAAACAATTGGTGCGGTTGTATCGCGCGCTTATCAGGGCCGGTTTTTCCTCTGGTAAAATCGTGGAAGCACTGCGCGAACTCTCCTCCGATAGCGATTGGCTCGAAGCCTTCGCTGAAGCCCAGCATCCCGAAGACGAAGAGGCTTTCGATTGACAGGCCACGAAGTACGGGAAAAGTTTCTCCAGTATTTTGCGTCGAGCGGCCATCGCATCGTGCCCAGCTCGTCGCTTGTTCCCGCTGACGATCCGACGTTGCTGTTCGCCAACGCCGGCATGAACCAGTTCAAGGAGGTCTTCCTTGGACACGAGCCGCGTGACTACTCGCGCGCTACCTCGTCCCAGAAATGTGTCCGCGCCGGAGGCAAGCACAACGACCTGGAAAATGTCGGCCATACCCGGCGTCATCATACGTTTTTCGAGATGCTGGGGAATTTCTCCTTCGGCGACTACTTTAAGAAAGAAGCCATCGAGTTTGCCTGGGACCTGGTCACGAACGTCTTCGGCCTCCCGAAAGATCGCCTCTACGCCACAGTTTTCGAAGAAGACGACGAAGCCGAGCAGCTGTGGACGAAAGTCACGGATATTGACTCCAGTCGCGTATTTCGATGCGGCGCGAAAGACAACTTTTGGCAGATGGGCGACACGGGACCGTGCGGGCCGTGCTCGGAGATCTTTTACGACTACGGTCCCGAGGCGCTCGAACCCGGTGAGCAGGATGAGCCGTTTCCCAGCGAGGCCAGCCGATACGTCGAGATCTGGAACCTGGTTTTCATGGAGTTCAATCGCGACCAAGAAGGCAAACTCTCCCCGCTGCCGAAACCGTCGACTGACACCGGCATGGGACTGGAGCGGACGGCGGCGGTACTGCAAGGGAAGCTCAGCAATTTCGAGACCGACCTCATTCGACCGATCATTGATCGGACAGCACGGCTCTTGGGCGGTCTGACTTACGGCGAAAATAGGAAGACCGACACGACGCTGCGTATCATCGCCGACCACAGCCGGGCCGCGGCGTTTCTGGTGTATGACGGCATCCTGCCGGCCAACGAGGGGCGAGGCTATGTGCTGCGGAAGATCATCCGCCGGGCGCTCAGGCACGCCCGGCTGGCCGGTGCTGACCGCCCGTTTCTTTATGAGCTGACCGGTTTCGTCAGCGAGCTGATGAAGCCCGGCTACCCGGAACTGCTCGAGTCCACTGGGCGCATCGCCCGCGTCGTCAAAGAAGAGGAAGTTCGCTACCAGCGCAACTTCGCCATGGCCGAGAGAATGTTCGAGTCTTCGCTGGCCGATCTCAAAGGGAGCGTGATCCCCGGCGCGGTCTCCTTCAAGCTCTATGACTCCTACGGTCTGTCGCTCGACGAGCAGCAGGAACTTGCCCGCGAACGCCAGCTCCAGATCGACGCCGCCGGGTTTGACACGGAGATGGAAAAACGACGCACCCGCGCGCGGGCCAGCTGGAAGGGGGCCGACACGGCGTCCGTCTCACCGGCATACCGGAAACTGCGCGACGAGGGAGAGACGCAGTTTGAGGGTTACGGCGGTCTCTCGGCCGAGGGTTCGAAGATTATCGGCCTGCTCGTCGATCAGCAGCTTGTCGATGAGGTCCCCGACGGATCGGAAGCCGAATTGGTCCTCGACCGGACGCCTTTCTACGCCGAAACGGGAGGCCAAGTCGGCGACCGAGGAGACATTCTCATCGGCTCGAGCCGGGCGGCGCGCGTGCTCGACGTGACGGCGCCGTTACGGGGACTGTCTGTCCATAAGATCAACGCTCTGGCTGAGCTGAAGAGCGGTCAGCGCGTCAGTTGCCGGGTTGATCCGCCGCTGCGCCAAGCCACGATACGCAACCACACGGCGACCCATTTGTTGCACGCGGCATTGAGAAAGGTGCTTGGAACGCACGTCAAACAGGCGGGCAGCGTCGTCGCGCCGGACCGGTTGCGCTTCGACGTCACCCACTACGCGGCGATGGACGCCGCCGAGATCGAAGAAGTGGAGCGGCTTGTCAACGAGCAAATCTTGAGCAACACGTCCGTCGTGACCGACGTCATGTCGCTCGATGAAGCGTTGCAAACGGGAGCGATGGCGCTGTTTGGCGAGAAGTACGGCGACAAGGTCCGGGTGGTGCGGGTCCCCGGGTTCAGCACGGAACTCTGCGGGGGGACTCACGTCAGCCTTACCGGCGACATCGGCATTTTTAAAATCACGTCGGAAAGCGGCATCTCGGCAGGCGTCAGGCGGCTGGAGGCGGTCACTGGAACCGGCGCCTATGAGCAATACAAACAGAGCGTCGAGACGATTGAACGGATCGCCTCGATCGTTCGCTCGTCCGGGGCCGGCCTGGTGGAAAGCGTCGAGAGACTGTCCGCCGAGCACCGCGATCTGGAGCGGGAAATCGACCGTCTGAAAACGAAGCTGGCGCAGTCGAGTACCGGCGCGTTGGCGGAAAACGTACGCACGGTTAAAGGCGTCAAGGTCATCGCCGCTAAGGTGGACGGGCTGGACCGCTCGCAGATGCGGTCGCTGGCTGACTCACTGCGGAACAAGATTCGATCCGGCGTCGTCGTGCTGGGAGCGGCGCAAGACGGGAACGTGGCCCTGGTTTCGGCGGTGACCAAGGACCTCGCCGGCAAAAGGGTTCATGCAGGGAAGCTCGTGGGAGCTGTTGCCAAGGCCGTCGGCGGACGCGGCGGCGGACGGCCCGACATGGCCGAAGCGGGCGGCAAGAATAGCGCCGCGCTCCCCGACGCACTGGAAAGTGTCTATGAACTCGTTGATCAGATGGTGTAGAGCGCGGCTCGGAAATGTCGAGATCGAAAGCGACGTGGCGCACGCTTTCAGCTTGCCGTACCGGCATTCTTGCCGGCATCCCCCCGGCTGGCAGGGCCGGCGCACGAACGAGACATGTCGCCAGGAATGGCGACACGGTACGCCGGGAGGCGTGCGCCACATCGACGGGACGATCGGGAAGTCTTTCGCGGGCCAGCCTGCCGGCGCCCTTTTTCGGCTGAGAATGTTCCGCTGGGAATTCTAATTTGACCCATCTCGAACCCTACGACGCCGTCGGCAATCGTCAGCGCGTCTTTGAACTGCGCGACCATGGTGTCGACGTCTGGGGACCCGAACGGGTCTACGTCGCGGCTGAGGTCCCGCTCGATAACATCGAACCGGGCGCCGTCATCGGGCAGGCGAATTTAAGCGGCCCCGAACTCCGGATCGGACGCGGCACGAGAGTCGGCGTATCGGGGCACGCTCACGTCGCCAATTGTCAAATTGGCCGTGACGCGGAACTCGGAGCAGGCACCTACGACACCGCCACCATTCTCGATGGGGCTAGGGTCCGGGGGTTTGCCGAGCTGCGGCCCGGGACACTTCTCGAAGAGCAGGTCGAGGCGGCGCACAATGTTGCTTTCAAGAACACCGTCCTCACGGCTACCGTCGTTGCGGGGTCGCTCATCAACTACTGCGACCTTTTCATGAGCGGCGGGACTTCACGAACGAACCACAGTGAAGTCGGTTCGGGCGTCGTACACTTCAACTTCGATCCACGGGGCGACAAATGGGGCAGCTTGATCGGCGACGTTCGCGGATTGCTGCTCGGCTCGGCGCCGATTTTTGTCGGAGGCCAATGCGGCCTCGTGGCGCCGCTGCAAGTGGGTTTCGGGTCGGTGACGGCCGCCGGTTCCGTGGTACGAGAAGACGTCGGGGATAACCGCCTGCACTCGGAGAGTGCCGAGCGCCGTCCGGTCGAGAACTTCGACCCGGAGATCTACGCCGGCTTGCGGCGGAAGTTTCTGACAACGGCTCTGCTGATCGGTAACTTGCGAGCGCTTGATCGCTGGTACGAGCTCGTCCGGCTGCCTTTCGCCGAGGATTATCAAAAGCCGCTCTACCGCGCCGCCCAACAGCAGTGCCGGATCCATATCGCCGAGCGGATCGAGCGCCTACAAAAAGTCATCGATAAACTGGATCTCTCGATCAAGAAGTCCTCCGAGAGCGGCGACGAGCGCTTGATCGCCTGCCAAGATGAACACCGCCGATTGATCGAGCGTCGAGAGAAGATCGTTGCGATTCTGACCTGTGAGCCGGAGCCTTCACCGGCACCGGCTGAATTTCTGACACCTTACGAGAAGGCCCGCCGTGCGCTGCCGCACATTGACGCCCTGCGGCAAGTCGGCGACGAGGCAGCCCGATCCGCCGCCGAGTGGATCTACTCCGCGGCCCGCGAGCCGGCGGCGAGGCTGGGAGAACTGCTGGCACCCTATACATTGAAACAAGCACTAGGCGAGGCCTAGGTTGGGCTAGGTGTGGAGCCTCAACAGGTTGTTCCGGGGAGGAGGGAGTCGGCTGATAGGGGGATTATAGCCGAGGCTGGCGTGGGGGCGATGCCAATTGTAGTCGTGGAGCCAGGGGAGCAGATGGTTGGCGCGTTGGAGGGAGGAGCAGTAGGAGCGGGCATAGGCCCATTCGCGGAGGGCGGTTTGGATGAAGCGCTCGGCCTTGCCGTTGGTGCGAGGGGTGTAGGGGCGGGTGAAGCGGTGGCGGATGCCGAGGCGGCGGCAAGTACGACGGAAGTGGCGGGAGCGGTACCAGGAGCCATTGTCGGTGAGCAGGCGTCGGATGCGGATGCCAAGCGAGCCATAGTAGGCGTGGGCGAGGAGAAGGAACTGGGCAGCGGAAAGGCTGCGCTCATCGGGCAGGATCTGGGAGAAGGCGATGCGGGAATGGTCGTCGACGGCGACGTGGACGAACTCCCAGCCGGCGGCGCGGGAGCGTCGGGTCTTATCGCCGGTAACGCGGTGACCGGCGTGCTGGAAGCGGCCGAGCTTTTTGATGTCGAGATGCAGTAGATCGCCGGGACGGTGATGTTCGTAGCGGCGAACGGGGGGAGCGGGTTCGAGATCGCGGAGACGGTTGAGTCCGGCGCGACCGAGGAGGCGGCTGACGGTGGCCGGGGATAGCCGCAGGGTTTGGGCGATGCGGCGGCCCGTCCAACGTTGTCGGCGCAGGGCGAGGACGCGGTCAACGACGGCTTGCGGGGTGCGGCGCGGGCTATGCCGGGGGCGCGAAGAGCGATCGTAGAGACCGGCTTCGCCTTCGCCGCGGTAGCGGGCCAGCCAACGGCGGGCGGTGCGTTCTGAGACGTCTCGGGCCGCCGCGGCGGCCCGAGGCGTCTCTCCAGCGAGGATGCATCGAACCAAAAGGGATCGGCCTTTGGGCGTCAATCGGGCATTCTGATGGATGTTCATGCGGTCTCTCCAGGGTCGTGGTTATTCGACAACTCCAGCTTCCCTGGTCCGGGACCGAATGAACAATCTGTTGAAAGATCACAGCTAGGTCCCATCGGGACGGCTTGCGGGTTGAAGTCGTTAAGCTGATGCTCATTGCGGTTCGGGGCCCGTCATGGAGATGAACTTCGTTTGTCCGCGGTGCAACAGAGCGCTGTCGTCTTCCGACGACTCGTACTCTTGTTCTCCCTGCCGGCAAGTCTACCCCGTGGTATGCGGAATCCCCGACTTCCGTGTGAATCCCGATCCCTACATCACCCCCTCGGAAGATCGAAACAGGGCCGAGTTGCTGGCGGAATGGGGACGGGAGCGTACCTATGCCGAGCTTCTGGATCGCTACTTCTCCTTGGCGCCTGATGTTCCCCCCGACCTCGCGAAACGGTGGACTGATCACAAGCTCGCCGACATCGAGATCGCTAAGCTCGACTTGCGGGCGACACTTGGCGGGAACGGCTTGGCTTCAGACGGCGCCCTGCTCGACGTGGGTTGCTCGTCGGGAGGTTTGCTTGCGGCGGCGCACGCCAACTTCCAGATGTCGGTTGGGGTGGACGTCGCTCTTCGCTGGTTGGTGATCGCGCGGTTGCGGCTGCGAATGATGGGTGTACGGCCTCAATTGGTGTGCGCGAACGCTGAGTACCTGCCTTTCGCCGACCGGGTTTTCCATCTCGTGACAGCGGTGGACGTCCTGGAACACGTAGGCGACGCCCAAGCCGCCGTGAGCGAGGCCCGCCGAGTATCGGCTTCGGGCGCGAAGACTCTCTGCCTCACCAACAACCGATACGCGCCGATTCGCGACCCGCAGATCGGCGTTTGGGGGGTGGGGTATCTTCCTCGATCGTTGCAGAGCAGGTATGCGGTCGCCCGCAGAGCAGACGTCGGTTCCTACCGGGTCGCCATGCGAAGCGGCCCGGAACTCGAGCGGCTCTTCGGGCGCGCCGGCTACCAGGACATTCGACTAACGCCCGCCGGCCTGTACGCTCCTCACCTCGGCAGCCGCGTCCTGCACGTCGTCATGAGAGTGTACAATCGGCTGCGCAGGCTGCTTGTGCTGCGATCATTTTTAACGTGGCTGGGGCCGCGTCTATCGGTGACGGCGACACGGCGGCTGGATTAGCCGCCATGGACGAGGGCATTGTACGGTTCGAATTCGCCCGGAAGATCATGTACGAAGGCGGCGGGAGTGGCGGTCGCTCCCCCGAGCTGGGCCGGCACTGTTGCCGGCCGGGAGGCAAGCGATTCAGTTATGGCGGAAACCATCGTTCGTGTCGAGAGCCTGGCTAGAACCTATCGCAGCGGCGCGATTGAATTGACGGTTTTTTCCGGCTTGAATCTGGAGCTTTACCTGGGTGAAAGTGTTGCTGTAATTGGGGAGTCGGGCGCGGGAAAGTCCACGCTGCTGCACCTGCTCGGCGCGCTTGACCGTCCCACGGCCGGGGAGATTTATTTCGAGTCTCAACCGCTGTCGGGACGATCGGATACCGAGTTGGCCGGCATCCGCAATCAGGAGATCGGCTTCGTCTGGCAAAGTTATTATCTGCAGCCTGAGTTCACGGCCCTTGAGAACGTCATGATGCCTCTGTTGATCGGCGAGACCGCCCGCCGGGAAGCGGAGTCCAAGGCCGCACCCTGGCTCGAGCGCGTTGGCCTGTCCGATCGAGCGTCCCACCGTGCCGGGGAACTCTCCGGAGGCGAGCAACAGCGCGTCACCATCGCCCGAGCACTCGTCACCGAACCCACGTTGGTGCTCGCCGACGAGCCGACCGGCAATCTCGACGCCGCCAACGCCGAAGCCATCATGGACTTGCTGGTCGGTTTGCCGCGCGCCCACAAGCTGACGGTCGTCATCGCCACCCACAGCGTCAAGCTTGCCCAACGATGCGATAGAGTTTTCCGCATCGATGGCGGGCAGATCCGCGCTGAAGACCTGTGAGCAGCCGTCTCGCCACCGGCGCCGATCACTGCCCCCCGGGGGACCGACCCGGAACACGACCGACGGGTGCCGCATTCGTCTCTCTTGCCGCGTGCCGTTCGTCGAGGAAAGCCATAAACATCAATGGCTTAGCCATCCCCGTTCAGCCGTCGTCACCCTAGCTCTACCGCTCGCATCTCTTTTCACAGCGCCGCACCAATCCTTGCCCTTGAGGCCTCTGTCCGAGAGGCGTAGGCCGCTCTCAATCGGACCGTGATTCGCGGAAGGCTGATATGATGGGTAGGAGAGGATCCGATCCGCCCCGGGGTCGGGAGGGTTTGCTGCATGTTTGAACGCTATACGGAAAAGGCGCGGCGGGTAATCTTCTTCGCGCGCTACGAAGCCAGCCAGTTCGGTAGTCCTTACATCGAAACGGAACACCTGCTGCTGGGGCTGATCCGAGAGGACAAGGCTCTGGCCAACCGGTTCCTGCGATCGCACGCGGCCGTGGAGTCGATCCGCAAGCAGATCGAAGCGCGCACGACTGTCCGCGAAAAAGTTTCCACGTCGGTCGATCTGCCGCTGAGCCACGAGTGCAAGCGCGTGTTGGCTTACGCGGCCGAGGAGGCCGAGCGGCTTTCGCACAAGCACATCGGCACCGAGCACTTGCTGCTGGGCCTGCTGCGGGAAGAAAAATCCTTCGCCGCGGAAATCCTTCATGAGCGCGGCCTCCGTTTGGCCACGATTCGCGAGGAGCTGGCGCGGTCTCAGTCCGAAAAGCTGATGTCGAACCGGCCGAAGGAGAGTTCGCTGCTGGCCGAGTTTAGCCGCGACCTCACGCAGGCGGCGATCGACAGTAATCTCGACCCGCTGATTGGACGGGAAAACGAAGTCGAACGCGTCATTCAGATTCTGTGCCGGCGAACGAAGAACAACCCCGTATTGATCGGCGAACCAGGCGTCGGCAAGACGGCGATCGTCGAAGGGTTGGCACAGCGCATCGCCGAAGGGGAGGTGCCTTCGTTTTTGGCGGAAAACCGAATTCTGGCGCTCGACCTTTCGCTGATCGTGGCCGGCACGAAGTATCGCGGCCAATTCGAGGAGCGTCTGAAGACGATCATGAAGGAATTGATGGAGAATCGGAACGCGATCATCTTCATTGACGAGTTGCACACCTTGGTCGGGGCCGGCTCGGCCGAGGGTTCACTCGACGCCGCGAATATCCTCAAGCCGGCGCTTTCACGGGGTGAAATCCAGTGCATTGGAGCGACCACTCCCAGTGAGTTTCGCAAGTCCATCGAAAAAGATCGCTCCCTGGAGAGGCGCTTCCAGGCTGTTAAGGTCGCTCCGCCCACCGAAGATGAAGCCGTCAAGGTTCTGTTCGGCATCAAGGACCGCTACGAGAAGTTCCACGCCGTGGCGTATAACGACGAGGCGATCGAAGGTGCGGTCTACACCTCGAGCCGCTATATCCCCGACCGCTTCCTTCCCGATAAGGCAATTGACCTGCTGGACGAAGCTGGCGCCCGCGTTAAGCTTCGCCAGACGACAATGCCCGGCGAGATCGCCGAAGTGCACAAGCGGATCAAGTTCATCGTGCACCGCATGGAAAACGCGATCGCTAACCACGAATTCGAAAAGGCGCGCTTCTATTCCGACGAAGAGCGCAAGGAACGCGAGAACCTGCGGGTCTTGCGAGAAAAGTACAACCTCGACGACACCGCGACGGCCTCGGTGACGAAGGACGATATCGAGGACATCGTGGCGCGCTGGACCGGCGTGCCGATGACCTCGATCAAGGAAGAAGAGATGGCCAAGCTCCTGCGCATCGAGGAGGAGCTTCACAAGCGGGTCGTTAGCCAGAACACGGCCATATCAGCCTTGGCGCGAGCCATACGGCGATCGCGGGCCGGTCTGAAATCGGTGACTCGGCCGGCGGGATCGTTCCTGTTCTTGGGTCCGACCGGCGTTGGCAAGACCGAAGTGGCGCGCGCGCTGGCGCAGTGTCTGTTCGGCAGTGAAAAGTCACTCGTGCGTTTCGACATGTCCGAGTTCATGGAGAAACACTCGGTCTCGAAGCTGATCGGTTCGCCCCCCGGCTACGTGGGATACGAAGAGGGCGGGCAGTTGACCGAACGCGTGAAGCGGGCCCCTTATTCAATCATCCTGCTTGACGAGATCGAAAAGGCCCACCCGGACCTGTTCAGCATTCTGTTGCAGGTCTTCGAGGACGGCCAGCTGACCGACGGCTTGGGCAACACGGTCGATTTCAAGAATACGATCATCATCATGACCTCGAACATCGGGGCGCGCTTCCTCGAGAAGCGCGCGCGGATGGGATTCGAAAGCCGCTCGAAAGAGGCCGCCGACAACAAGGCTCACGAGGAAGTGCTCAACGAGGTCAAACGCATTTTCAACCCCGAGTTCCTCAATCGCATCGACGAAACCATCATCTTTTCTTCGCTGACCGACGACGATCTGCTCAAGATCATCGACCTCATGGTGGAACGGATCAATGAGAACTTAGCCCGCAAGGATATCCATATACGCTTGAACGAAGACGCGGCCAAGTACATCCTCGACGAGACCTGCGGCGATCGCAGCTATGGCGCTCGCCCCTTGCGGCGCGCTCTGCAGAAGTACGTCGAAGACCCTCTTTCGGAAGCCTTGATCCAGGGCGTCCTGCCGCGGCCCGCCGATTTGGAGATTTTCCTCGGTGAAGGCGGCATGTATTATCGCTCCGCCGGCGAGACGGGCGCCGAGGAGGGCGAAGGCGAGGGAACGGTCGCCGTCGCCGAAGCCACGCCCCTCTATATGTTTTCCTAACCCCCCCCTGCTGACATCGAGATGAAGAGGGGATTAAGCGGCTTAGAGCCAACTGCGCCGGGAGAGGGGAATTACTCACCTCAGCTCTACAAGCGGGAAAACGACCCGGACGAGCTGACCAACGTAGCCGAAAAATATCCGCGTGTAGTGGCCGGCCTCAACAAGAAACCGGATGACTATATGGCCGCCGGAGAAGGCCTCACCCGCGGCAGCTTCCACGGACGGCCGACTTGAGGGCTAACCCCAATACTCGTTATTTAGGGCCGGCCCAGCCCGCGGGGGTTGTGGCTGCCTTACGCTCGGAGCTGCAAAGTCGTGCTTGGGCCTCCGATGTTGTGGCGCGGACGCCTACGTCCGCCGCGTCGACACTCGTGTCGACGCCTCGAGTTTACGCCGACTACTACGCCACAGCACCGAGCGGGATCGAAGGTGGAGGTAGGCCAACTCCCCAAGTTGCCGCGTCACCCTGGGCCAAAAAACCAAGGCCCCCGAAGCCCGCTTTTCTCACCACCTGACGATCGAAGCACGCAATAGGCCCGGCCTTACGGCGTTGCGCTTGCTCGCCGTGTTCAACGTACTGTTCGAGTACGCCCTCATTATTCAAGAAATGCGGCGCCGAGCGTCACGCGCCTTGTACTGACGGGCCTCTCACGTACTTCGCCTCGCCACGTGGTGAGAAAAGCGGGCTTGGTATGAGAAGATTGGAAGCGGAAATGAACGCTGAACTGGCTGGGAAAGTGGCGGTCGTGACCGGCGCGAACCGCGGGATCGGCCTTGGGACCGCCCAGCGTCTGGCGGAGCTGGGATTGCGAGTCGTTCTGTCCGGACGCGATTCGACGGCCTGCGAAAGAGCGGCCCGGGAGATTCGAGCGCAGTCCGCGGGCCAAGGGGAAGTGGCGTCCATGAAGCTGGATGTCGCTGACCCCGACAGCGTTGCCGGCTTCCGCGAAGCGGTCGAGCGCCAGGTTGGCGGGGTGGATATTCTGGTCAACAACGCAGCGGTGTTCTTGGACAAGGGGATGAGCGTGTTCGAAGTCGACGACTCGGCGATCCGGAAGACGATGGAAGTCAATCTCCACGGGCCTCTCCGCCTATGCCGAGCGTTGGTTCCCGGCATGGTCGAGCGGGGCTGGGGCCGGGTGGTGAATATCTCGTCGGGGTACGGTTCGCTCGCCGGCATGGGAGGGCGCAACGCGGCCTATAAACTCTCGAAGGCGGCGCTCAACGCGCTGACGCGCATAGTGGCCGGGGAAATCCAAGGCGACGTCAAGGTGAATTCCGCCGACCCAGGCTGGGTGAGAACCCGCATGGGCGGACCGGCGGCCTTGCGCGAGGTCGACGAGGCGGTTAAGGGCATCATCTGGCTGGCGACGCTGCCCTCGGACGGGCCTAACGGAGGCTTCTTCCTCGACGGCAAACCGAAGCCTTGGTGAAGGTATGGTTCGCCGACGCTGACCGGGCCGGCGCAAGCGTGGGCTAACGTGGGGTCAGCGTGCGGGTGATCGTAACCGGGTCCGCGGAAGGGGAAATCTCCACTTCCTCGATCACCGGGCGATGCCCCCGCAAAGAAAAAGCCAACCGGTAGGCGCCGGGGGCCAGCGGGATTTCCACTGGCGTGCGGCCCGCCCGTTTTTTGTCATTCAGCGTAACTTGCGCGCCGGGCGGCGTGCTCTCAAAGCGTACCTGAACCCGGGAAAGGGATCCGCTTCGCAGCACGAACTGACGGGTGGTCAACTCGTTCTGCGCAATTTCCACACTCCGTTCGGCGGCCGCTCCGCCCTTTTCCACTCGGACTAAGTGATAGCCGGGCGGCAGCTTGAGCATAGTGTTCGTTTGACTCGCCGTTTTCTTGCCGTTGACGTAGACGTCCGCTCCAGTGGGAACGCTGCTCACCATGAGTGTTCCGGTGATCTGGCGAAGTTCGAATTCCAGCTCCATCGGCTCCGACGTCATCTTGAACGACCTTCGGTGCGGTTCAAAGCCGGCCAGCACGGCCATCGCCTGGTGATCGCCTCGCGGGATTTCGAGTGTACAAGGCGTAACGCACGACCATTGGGTCTTGCCGTCGATGACGACTCTCGCTCCGGTCCGGTCGCTGGCAAGACGGATCTCGACCAACCGAGGGGCAGCCTTCGGCGGGGCGGGTGTCGGTCGCGTCGGGGTGGTGGCCTTCGGTTTCGGCGGCGACGGAGTTGGAGAAGGGGCGGGCGGGGCCTCGGATGCAGGTTTAACTCCCGTGGCGCTGTCGGACCCACCGCTGGTCGCGGTCCCCGGAGATTCGCCCGATGATGTTTCCTCGGGCGGTGCCGGTGGCTCTGCCGAGCCGGCCGCATCCCCGCCGGTAGCCGCGGGAACTTGCCCCGGCCCTGGTTCCCCGGGCCGCTCGCCGCTCTCGGGAACAGCCGCGCCCCCGATTCCTCCACTTGCAGGCAACGGATCATCCAACGGCGAAACTTCGGCGACCTCTCCACTGACCAAAGAAATCAGGCTCCCAGGCAACTGAAGCAGGGCGTCAACTGGGTCTTTCTGCTGCGACAGCCAAACACCGGCCGCCGCGATCAGTACCGCCAGAAGCGCCGCCGGCCACATCCACCAACGGAGTCGCCCGGGGCGCTCCTCAAGAGCCGCCGAACGCCCTGGCAGGGGCGGCAACGACCTCGGGGCGTCCGCCGGAGCCGTTTCCTGGAATTCACGCAGCATTTCGAGACGCTCGGGGTCTTCGGTTCCCCTAGCTCCCTTGCCCCCTACCGCCGCCGGGGACGCCTCGACGACGGACGCACAGCCCCGCGCAGCCGCCTCGGCGAACTCCCGGCAACTGGGGTAACGCTCGAGGGCATCTTTAGAGAGCGCCCGCAGAATGACCGCGTCCAACTCCTCCGAAATCCTCGGATTCATCTCGCTCGGCGCAGTAGCTTCCTGGGAGACGATCTTGAACATGACCGACGTCAGGCTTTCGCCGGTGAAAGGCTTCTGTCCGGTGACCAGCTCGTAGCAGATCACGGCGAGCGAAAATTGGTCGGAGCGTCCGTCGGTCGGGTCGCTACGCACTTGCTCGGGTGACATGTAGCTGGGCGTACCCATCACCGTCCCGGTCTGCGTGAGTTTGGAGGAGCTGATTCGCGCGATCCCAAAATCCGTAATCTTGATGCCACCGTCGGGCGTCACCATGATGTTGGCGGGCTTGATGTCGCGGTGCACAATCTCTTTACTGTGAGCGTAGTCCAGCGCGGCGGCCGTCTGACTTAGCAGGTCGGAGATAAACCCGAAATCATGGATGGGAGCAGAGTCTATGCGCGTCTCCAGCGTCTTGCCTTCGACGAATTCCATCGTGATGTACGCCAACCCGGCTTCTTCATCGACGTCATAGATCGTGACGATGCCGGAGTGGGAAAGGCGTCCGGCGGATTGAGCTTCGCGGAAAAGCCGCTCCCGGAGTTTGTCGGTCTCCGATTCAGCCGCCTTATCGGCCAGCTTGATGGTTTTGATGGCGATCGTCCGGCCGATCTTAGGGTCGCGAGCCTTGTACACCACTCCCATGGCGCCACGCCCTAACTCAGCAAGTATTTCGTAGCGTCCGATCTGATCCATTCGATCACACGTCCTTTGTCGAACCTTACAATTTAGCACGCGGGGGAGGGTCAACCCCCGGACACAACGAATTTGCCGCCGGGAAGGCAAGCACCGGCCGGGCAACGTGGAAAGAACTGGCCAAGGGTGAAATCGACTGGCCGGGGACGCTGGCCGCACTTGCCGCCGACGGCTCCCACGGAGCGGTTAGTCTGGAGACCCACTCGGGCGGCCCTGGCGGTGATTAATTCGAGGGCAGCACGATCTGCACGCACGCCTTGAAGGGGTTAGCCCGCATTTCACCACTTGACGGTCGAAGCACGCCATAGGCCCGCCATTACTGCGTTGCGCTTGCTCGCCGTGCTCAACGTACTTTCCCGGTCGGGCGCCGAACGCGGGTCGCTGCTGCTTTTGGTAGAGCCAAAATACGAAACGGTTAGGCTGCACCCGCAAAAGTACACCTCCGCTCGCTGAGCGGCGCGCGCCTTGTACTGACGGGCCTCTCACGCACTTCGCCTCGCCACGTGGTGAGAAAAGCGGGTTAGTGGCCGCGGCGCCCGCCTGACGCCGCGTTGCGTGAATTCGTTGACCTACTGAGCAAATTATGGTGACATGGCCCGTGTTCGGACTGTAGGGGCACAGCATGCTGTGCCCGTGTTCCAAAGTTGCCATATGTCGCGTGCTTCCATGGGTGATCCCACACGAGAACAGCACCACCAGTGCGTTGTCCCTGGGACAGACACAAATGTTTGCCCAAGGATGCTTCTCTTCACCGGTTAGCCAAGAACGCTCCACGGAAGCCTGAACGCAACCTGACCGGTCGGCTGCCCCGAGGTTGACAGCACCCCCCGATCCCGCTAACCTCACCACTTCGTCTCGCCGCGTGGTCAAGCAGGCGGCCCGGATCAGGGCAACCGCGCACCGGCGGAAACTCCCTGCGGAAACACAACCATGGACGCACCATCCGGCCTCTACGCCCTGATCGCCGTACTTCCCATCCTGGCGGTGATGTTCTTCCTCGTCGTGCTGCGCTGGCCGGCTACCCGCGCCATGCCGGTCGCCTACGCGATGACGCTCGTTTTCGCCCTCTGGTTCTGGAAAGTTCCCTTTGTCCACGCGATGGCGGCTTCGCTGAGGGGAGTGATGATCGCGGTTACGATCCTGGGGATCATTTTCGGAGCGATCGTCCTGCTCTTCACCCTGCGAGAGAGTGGGGCGGTGGCGACCATCCGCCGCGGGTTCATGGATATCTCTCCCGACCGCCGCGTTCAGGTGATTATCGTTGCCTGGCTCTTTGGAGCGTTCATCGAGGGCGCGGCCGGGTTTGGCACGCCGGCCGCCGTCGCCGCTCCCCTGTTGCTGGCGCTCGGCTTTCCGGCCCTGGCCGCCGTCATGACGACCTTGATAATCCAGAGCACCCCGGTCAGCTTCGGCGCCGTGGGGACCCCAATCCTTGTGGGCATGGCCCAGTCGCTGAACGTACCCCAGGTCGAGCAGGCCGTATCCGCGGCTGGCATGTCCTACGACGAATTCATCTACCGCATCGGCGTCTTCACGGCCGTTCCCCACGCCCTTGTAGGCGCCCTCATTCCGCTGATCATTGTTTGCATGATGACGCGATTCTTCGGCGCTCGGAGGTCATTCCGGGAAGGCTTGGCGGTCTGGAGGTTCGCTCTGTTCGCTGGCCTGAGCTTCACCGTCCCATATACGCTTGTCGCTGTGTTGCTGGGGCCCGAGTTCCCCTCGCTGATCGGCGGCTTGATTGGCTTGGCGATCGTCATCACGGCTGTGAAACGGCGTCTTTTCCTCCCGGCGGGTGAGCCTTGGGAGTTCCCTCCCCGAGAAGAATGGCTGAGTGAGTGGAAAGGCAGCATTCCCGCCGACGTTGGTTCCGAACGACCTCATATGACGCTCGCTCGCGCCTGGTCGCCTTATATCCTCGTAGCCGCCCTGCTGGTGCTGACGCGGCTGCCGTTTCTGCCGATCAAGGGCTGGCTGCTGTCGATGCGCTTCACTTGGCTGGAGATTCTTGGGACAACGCTATCGCAATCGGTGCAGCCGCTCTACATTCCGGGCACGCTGTTCCTTGTGGTGGCTCTCATCACGGTGCCGCTTCATCGCATGAAAACGCACGAAGTCAAGAAAGCGTGGCTCGATGCCTGCCGCATGCTTGCGGGACCTGCGCTGGCCCTTCTTTTTGCCGTGGGGCTCGTGCGTGTCTTCATCGATTCGGAAACGAACGCGTCAGGACTCGACAGCATGCCCCTTGTGTTAGCCGAATTCGTAGCCCAGATCGCGGGCTCGACTTGGCCCTTCTTTGCGCCCATGATCGGAGCCATGGGGGCGTTCGTGGCCGGAAGCAATACGGTCAGCGACCTGATGTTCAGCCTGTTTCAATACGGAGTCGCCGATCGCATAGCCGTGCCGCACTTGGTCATCCTTGGATTGCAGGCGCTCGGGGGCGCCGCCGGGAATATGATCACCGTCCACAACGTCGTAGCAGCGAGCGCTACGGTGGGTCTAGTGGGCCGGGAAGGGCTATTGATCCGCCGAACCATCGTGCCGATGACGTATTACGTGGTGTCCGCCGGGTTGTTGGGGTTGCTCGCCTGCTACGTCCTCGTGCCGGATGTTTTTTGAGGCGAGCCAAGCTCGGCCCGTGGACCGAAAACCTACCGAACAACTTGCCGGAATTTCTCACGAGGGTTCTGGATAACCGGGGTTGAACGAACGTCATGTTTGAGCAGGTACGGTTGAATGGAGTCGTCGAGGAGCGGCTGCTGATCGACACGCTGTACCGCTCTCGAAGGCTGCCCGCAACTACGTCGAGAATCGACCAGCGCCCCACTCCCCCCATCGGCGCTGTCGCGTTTTGAGAGTATAATGGAACCGTGCAGAGCGACATTCACACCTACAGCCCGGTGCAAGCAGAGGTGCGTCGGCTGCACAATCTCTATCGCACATGCCTGCTGAGTCGTAAGTACTACGCTCATCGCCTCAAACAGTACAAACGCTGGATTTTGCCATGGATGTCACAACGGCTCTGGCGACGTCCTCAGCCTTCGCTGGTCTGGCGATCTTGAAAACAACGATCGGCGTCAATCTGTTCTCATTTCTGCTTGGGGCAGCTGTTATCGTGTCGGTGCTGCACCCGGTTTTGAAGGTATCGGAAGGCATCGATCGCTACTCCAGACTGCACTACGCCTGGGGCGAGCTCCACTATGCAATCGAGAGCCTACTGGCCGATATGAGACGTCAGAATTCGGTCACAGAATCAAACGCCAGATCGATCGCCGATATCTCGGAGCGCTACCGCAATCTCTCCCTGGAAGACGATCCGGGGCCCAACCGAACACTGCAACAGAAGTTCGAGGAAGAGGTCAAGCAGGCGATACCAGAGAACCAGTTGTGGCTACCTGCCGCGTGAATTCATCTTTCATGCCGCAAGAGCCCGAGCCGCCGCCGCCTCCAAGCCCACCCGAGCGTCCAAAGCAACTGCCGTCTTTCTCTGAACCTCCCCCAAAACGCATCCATCCCATAGATCCGGTAGAACCTTGGCCTTCACCTCCCCCGCCTCCACGACCTGACAAGGAAACTCCTTAAACAAAGCTCGGGGAAGTTTGCCCCCCTGGCCGCGATTGACGCTCTCCCTCACGAAAAGACTACCTCCCGGTCTCCCATTTCAGGCCGACCCGCATCAACCGCGGTGTCCCCGTGGTCGGAGTAGGAACAAACCCCACCAGGAATCGCCGGTCCAGCAGATTCTCCACGGCCACGAGCGCCGAGACGCCGTGTCCCAGCCGGCGTTGCAACATGACCTGCAACGTCAAGAAACCCGGCAGCAGGAACTGATTCAAGTCATCTTCAAACTGTGCGGCCGAAGAGCGAATGCCGCCGCGAACGAGCGTCCCGCCGGCGGCGTAGAGCAACTGAAACGACCCTTGGTGTCGAGGGACTTGAGGCATCCAGACGCTGGTGTCGAGCTGCGAATCGACATAAAGATAAGCCGCCTCGGCGCGGAAGCGGCCGAAGGTCTTGAGGACTTCCAGCTCCATGCCCCGTCCGGTCGCCTTGCCTAGGTTCCGGCGCTGCCTCAACGGCGAAGGTCCCAGGCTAATCGTGGCATTGCCGATCAGATCACTAACCTCTTGCCAAAAAAGGGTCGTGCGAAAGATGGCCTCGCCCTTTCGCCAATCCAAACCCGCCTGGGCCCCGAACATCGTTTCCGGACGAAGCTCGGGATTGCTCAACGTAGTGATGTTCCCGACGCGAAACTGACGGAAGAATTCGTTCAAGGTCGGAGCCCGGAAGCTGCGATAAACGGAAGCCCGCCAGCGGCGCGGGCCTTCCGAGAACGCCAGCCCCGCGCGCGGGCTCCAGAAGTCGTTTCCCCGATCGGAAAAGTCGTGGCGCAGGCCGCCATAGATTCGCGTGCGGGGCCCGGCGGCGAAATCAGTTTGTACAAACAAGCCTTGCTGCCACAACCTTCCACCCGGCCGGCGCACAAACCCTGTGCTGACGACCGTGTCGCGGCTTATGCCGCCTGTTCGGTGAGCGTCCGTCCCGAGGATCAGGTTCACCTTCGGCGACGGGCGCGTCCACACGGCCGATCCCCCGCTGTCTTCCGAGGTGACTCGTTGCAGCAGCGTCTGGCGCTCGAAGCCGCGAGCTTCGTTGACGAAGGAGAAACCGCTGCGCAACACTCCTCGCGAGTGATAGCCGCTAAGCGAAAGGCCCTCCCGCTGGTAGTGAGCACCGGCGGTTCCGAGCGAGCTGGCATTCGTTCGCAGCAACGTGGCGTTTTGCCGCTGCTCGGCGACAACGTTCGCCTTGAGCATCAAGCGGTCTTTCTTGCCGAAATAGTCGAAACGCAGGTCCCCGACGACAAAGTCGGCGTCGGCCCGGCGATCCACGCTGCCGCGGCTTTCCTCGGGCACGATGAAATACCCTGCCGAGCGGAACCCCCGAACCAGTGCGGATAGGCCAACTTTCCCCAACAAGTCCGCGTACCCGCCGCGAACATCCGCGATGCCGGCGCCCCCTGCTTCGGCCGCGGCCCACGCGCGGCGCGACTCCGGGGTGGGGGTGAGGAGCGAGACAACTCCTCCCATGCCGCGATCGCCGTAGACGCTCGTCGCGGCCCCGCGTGATATCTCGACCGCGTCGATCGCGTCGGGGTTTACCCGGGACCAATACACCCATCCGCCGAAAGGGTCGTTCAACGGCAAACCATCGTACAAGACCAACGTGCGCCCGGCCGCGCTGCTGCCGATTCCCCGAAGCGAAATCCCCTGCGTGGTCGGATGGGCGACCAGACTGGACGAGCGCCGGAACAGCGTGAAGCCGGGAATCTCACGCAGACGGTCGTCCAGGTTGACTCCCGGGTGCGATTCGAGCGTCTCTCGCGAAACCGAGGTGATATACCCCGATGAAGGGGAGTCCACGGTCCCCCGGACCGTGATCGTCGTCTTCAGCGGCTCGAGTTCAAGCCGCTCGTCGTCGGCCCACAACGCGCCTGGAAGCGCCAACAGGAGCAAATACCAGATCATCGGAAGTATACGGGGGTGAACGCAGGCCCCTCTGCAAAATTGTAGCGCGGGCCATGGGCGCGGCGATGTTGCGCCGGGAGACCCCGTGCCCTTGCCTGGCCATGGGCGGGCTTATCGCGTGCTGGGACTGTCGGGTGGCGAAACAAGCGGGCTCGATCCCGCCCGCCCCGCCGTCTGTGCGCCTGGTTCCCTCAGCGGTCGACTATGCTAAGGTTCTATACTGAAACTTAGGCAACTATGGAGTCGCGCAAATTATGGTGACGCGGCCCGTGTTCAGACCGTAGGGGCACGGCATGCTGTGCCCGTGTTCCCAAGTCACTGTATTTTGCGAGTCTCGATAGGCCGGTCCGAGGAGGAGAGATCATGAGCCCGCGAGTCAAGTTCAGCATTGTCACCGTCGTCATTCTCGGCGTGCTTGTGTGGCTGGGTGTCGCCGGCATCAATGAGACGAAGACCTACTACGTGACGGTCGAGGAACTTCACGCCATGGGCGACGCCCAAGATAGAAGGCTCCGCGTCGGAGGGGACGTCGAACCGGGATCGATCGTTCGCAAGGCGGACCGGGTCGAGTTTACCATTACCCAGGAAGACCGAAAGTTGAACGTCGTCTATGTCGGGCGCGACCCGCTGCCCGACACTTTTCGTGACCGCGCCCAAGCGCTCTGTGACGGCAAGCTGCGCGGCGACCAAGTATTCGAGGCGCGCAAGATTCAAGCCAAATGCACGTCCAAGTATGAGGCTGACCCGGGAGGCGGGGCCAAACCTGTGCATGAACCCACGCCCGACCGCGAGGCGTCGCTGTAATCACGGCGGGCGGGGAAGCTGGCCCATATGAAGGGGGTCGACGGGCTCCTCCGTTCAGGTCGCCAGTGTTCCTTTCTCCCCACCGGCAGAGCGGTTTCTTTATAAGGCCATAGAAGATGGAAAACCTCGGATATCTGGCACTCGTTCTTGCCTTGTGCCTTTCCGCCTACGCTGTCGTCGCCGCTGTCGCCGGCAGGTTGCGCGGCAATCTCTTCTTGGAAGTCAGCTCGCAGCGGGCCGTTGTGGCGGCTTGGCTGCTCATTACAACGGCCTCCGGGCTGCTTCTGTACGGCATTTTCACAGACGACTTCCGGCTCAGCTTTGTCGCCGGCAAAAGCAATGCCGAGTTGCCGGCGGTCTACAAGTTCGCTGTTTGGTGGGGTGGGCAGGAAGGGTCTTTGCTGTTTTGGACCTGGATTCTGGCCACCTATTCTTTTGTGGCGGTTTACACCAGCCGCCGCAGGCACCGCGACATGATTGCCTACGTCGTGGCGATCATGATGACCGTTCAGGCCTTCTTCCTCATTCTGGTGAACTTCGTCGCCAATCCGTTCCAGGTGCTGATGGCCGGTCCGCAGATCACCTCCCTACCGGACGGCAACGGGCTGAACCCATTGCTGCAGAACCCTTACATGGCAATCCATCCGCCGATGTTGTACCTCGGCTTCGTTGGTTTTACGGTGCCGTTCGCTTTCGCCATGGCCTCTTTGATTACCAGGCAGCCGGGAGACCGTTGGATCCGAACCACGCGGGTCTGGACGATGGTTACCTGGCTGTTTCAAGGTGTCGGCGTTCTGCTTGGCGCCAAGTGGGCGTACGTGGTACTCGGTTGGGGCGGCTACTGGGGTTGGGACCCGGTCGAAAACGCCTCCCTGCTGCCCTGGATAACCGCAACGGCCTTTTTGCACTCGGTGATGATGCAGGAAAAGAAGGGCATGATGAAGATGTGGAACATCGTGCTGATCTCGGCCACTTTCTTCCTGTGCATTTTCGGCACCATGATGACGCGCAGCGGGCTGGTCAGCTCCGTTCATGCTTTCGCGCGGTCGCCGATCGGCGACTACTTCGTTTGGTTTCTGGTGCTGGGGATCGGGGCCACCATTTTCCTGATTCTGAACCGCCTCGATTATCTGCGGAGCGAGAACCAGCTCGATTCCGTGCTTTCTCGCGAGTCAAGTTTTCTGTTCAACAACGTAATCTTGCTGGCCAGTTGCTTCGCGGTGCTGTGGGGTACCTTATTTCCCGTGATTAGTGAAGCCGCCACGAATGAGAAGATCAGCGTCGGGCCGCCGTTTTTCAACAAGGTGAACATCCCCATCGCGTTCGTGCTGCTGCTGCTCACCGGTGTCGGCCCGCTGTTTGCCTGGCGGCGTACGTCCTTAGACAGCCTGCGACGCAATTTTCAGTGGCCTGCCCTGGCCGCGTTGGTGCTGGGAGTGGCGCTCGTCGTGGCCGGTATGCGGCACTTTTATGCGGTCGTCTGTTTCGTGCTCTGCCTCTTCGTGGCCATTACGATCGTGATGGAGTTTCACCGGGGTGGTCGCGTGATCCAGCGCAAGCAGGGGAACTCTTACCCGGGCGCGCTCGTGGAGCTGACGCACCGCAATACGCGGCGCTACGGCGGATACCTCGTCCATATGGCCGTGGTTTTGATGTTCGTCGGCTTTGCCGGCGCCGCGTTCAACCAAGTCGGCCAGGCGGAGTTGGCTGTCGGGGATGTGCTGCGGCAAGGCGAGTATGAGTTTCACCTCAAGGAAATCGCGGAAGACGACAATGGCAACTATGCCAGTGCGGCCGCCGTGATGGAACTTCGCAGGGAGGGCGAACTGCTCGAAGTTATGCGGCCCGAGCAGCGCTTTTACCACGCCAGCCGACAGACGACGACCAACGTGGCGATCCGCTTCGGTATGGACGAAGACGTGTACCTGGTGTACGCCGGCACTTCCAGTGACGGGCAGACACCCGTTATCCAGGCCTATATCAACCCCCTCGTCAACTGGATTTGGTTGGGTGCTTTCGTGATGATACTCGGCACCCTGGTCGCGCTCATTCCCAACAAGGTTAGGCAAGTGCCTGCGAAACCGATGATCGCGACCTCGGTTTCGGAAGGAGAGGAAGCCCCTGCGATTCTTACGAAGAGTTAGCGTTATTGTGCTCCTGGCGGCGCCCCCCGTTTTCGCGGAGAACGTGACGACCACCGACGAGATGTATCTCAAGGTTCGGGCCGTGGGCGAAAAGCTTAAGTGCCAGTGCGAGTCGCAGTGTTCCTATACAGTCGCCGGCTGCAACATGCTGCATTGCAGTTTCCGAGAAAAGGTGAATCCGGAAATTAAAGCGGCAATTGAAACCGGTTTGGCGCCTGAGGCTATCATTGAAAACTTGATTGCGAAATTCGGCTCGGCGCTGCGCACAGAGCCGCAGGCCGAGGGCTTCGGCCTGTTCGGTTGGGCCATGCCGTTTGCTGCTCTTCTGGCCGGGCTGATTATCGCTCCGGTCGTTGTGCTGAGGTGGCGCGCGAAGCACCCCGCGACGGCGTCGGCGCAAACCGGCGGGGACGTGCTGGCCAAGTATCGCGATCAGATCGAGAAGGAAGTGGACGAGCTAGAGTAAGCTTGGTCCCGATGCTTATCGTCTGTTCCATCGTGCTCGTTCTGGTTGCGCTCGGGCTGCCGTTACTGATTCGACCGAGCTCGATCCCGCCTCCCGAGCCAACCTCTCCCACCCAGCATCTCGAGGACAGGAAGGCCACGATTTACGAGAATCTGAGGGACGCTCAAGCCGAGTATCACATGGGCAAGCTCTCCGACCAAGACTACCAGCAGACCAAGCTCGATCTGCAGAAGGAACTGGCCGGCGTGCTGGCCGAGATCGACCGCGTAACGAGCGCCGAACAAGGCAAGTCCGCGTAGTTCGTTGCGATCGCGACCGTTAGTACTGCAAAGTAAGACGCTTGTCGAAAAGGCCGGAAAACTCCATGGAGCGTACGCTTAGGTGAGACCGGAAACGGAGCCGAGGCCGCGAGGCCGCGGTCAAGTTCGCGGAATGGCTCGCTGTTGCGACCACACAACGCTGCTTAGGCTTGACCGCACCCTGGCGGATGCGGCTCTGCCGGTTCCCGTGCATCGGTGGGGTCCCCTCTGGGTCCTCGCCGCTTTCCTGCTGCTGCCGGCGGTTGCCTGGGGGGCGATTCAGGGTAGGGTCTACAACGGTACAACCGGGGACTTCGTTCCGAGAGTTCCGGTCACCCTGATTGAAATCGGCGGGGCTCAGGGCATGGCCCCGGTCGAGGAGGTCTACACAGGTTCTGACGGCAGTTTCGCCTTCGACCGACAGGTTGGGGGAACCGATGAACGGGCAGTCCATGGGATGTTACGAGCCGAATTTGAAGGCGTTTCCTACAGCCAAATCATCGCGCCGGGCGCGCCGACCGACGACGTTCGCGTCACTGTCTATAGCGTCGCGGAAGAGGAGTTAAAGCCGCGGGTCCACGGTTTGCTGCTGGAGCCCCGGGACGGAGAAATCCTCATCAACGAGTTCTTCTCGTTTTCAAATGAAACGCAGCCCCCGCGGACCTTTCGTGATGCCGACCGCGGTGCCGTGCGTTTCCACCTAGGGAAAGAAGCGCACTCCTCGCTTCAAGTCAGGACAACCGGGCCGGCCGGCATGCCCTTGCCAGGGGCCGTATCCGACACGGGCGTGGAAGACGTTTATTCGGTCGACTTTGCGCTCAAGCCCGGTGAGAATCATATCGAATTGACCTACCGCGTTCCTCACGCCGACGGAGGTTCGTTTCGGGGACGTGTGTTGTATGATGGCCTGGCGACGAATCTGGTCGTACCGCCGGGCGTCTCTTTGGAGGGGGAAGGCCTGGTCTCTTTGGGGGAGCACCCGGAAATAAAAACTGCTATTTTTCAGATTCCGCCGACCAGAGAGTTTGAGATTTCCATTTCGGGGCAAGGCCGCCTACGGCGCTCAGGACCCGAGGGAGCGCCGGATTCGCCCGAGATCGAGGTTGCCCCGGTGCCCGTCGCACAAGAGCTGACCTGGCTGCTGGCCATTACGGGCGCCATCCTAGCGATCGGTTTCTTCCGGCTTGTCGGTTCGAAGTTGTCTTCGGCGTCACCGGGCGGAGATCCGCAAATCGGAGGAGGCGGGGCAGCGGCGAAAGGCAAGCGTGGCCCGGCCGGGAAAGCTTCTAGGCCGGGCCGCCGGAAACGATGAGTGATCCCGTTATTTCCCTGCAGGGCGTCTGGAAGTACTTTGGCGACTTCCCTGCCGTCCGCGACGTTAGCTTTGACATTCCTTCGGGCACGATTCTCGCTCTGCTGGGACGCAACGGGGCAGGGAAGACCACCGTGCTGCGCATGATGGCCGGGCTGCTGCGGTCGTCCCGCGGGCGGATTCAAGTGAACCCCTCTCACGCCCCAGAAGCCGATACGCGCGGCTTGATCGGCATGGTCGGCCATGGCGAATGGATTTATGACGACTTGACGGCGGAGGAAAACCTGGAATTCTTCGCCCGGCTTTATCGGGTCAAAGATGCCCCTCGAAGAATCGACCACTGGCTCGAAACAACGGGCCTCGATCGCTTCCGGCGCTCTCGGGCGGCCGAGTTCTCTCGTGGCATGCGCCAGCGCCTGGCAATCGCGCGAGCTTTTCTCCACGAGCCGAACGTCGTGTTGCTGGATGAGCCGTGGACAGCTTTGGATGATCGGGCCACGTCTTTGTTAACGTCGTTGGTGGTTGATAACCGAAAACTTGGCCGCACGGTTGTGATTTGTTCTCACCAGTTGCGGGAAGCCCTGGAAGTGGCTACCGACCTCGTAGTCCTCGATCGCGGCCGGGTTGTCTTCGAAGGCCCCAATGACGAACAGCTCAAATCCTCGCCGGATGAGTTCTACCAGAGAATCTCGTGATTGAATTTTTCCGACAGGCCTTGACGATTGCCGGCAAAGACCTGCGAAGTGAATTCCGAAACAAGGAAGTCATGAACGCGGCCGTGTCGTTTACCGTAGCCGTGCTGCTGTTGTTCAGCTTTGCTTTTGAGCCGGCGTCGAACGTCGACGTCCGGGAAATGTCGGGGGGGCTGCTGTGGGTTGTCTATTTGTTCTCCGGTATTCTGATCTTGAATCGAAGTTTCGCCCGGGAATCAGGCGGTGATTGCCTGGATGCGTTGGTGGCCGCTCCCGTTTCCGGGGGTTCCATTTTTCTCGGGAAGGCGCTGGCGAACAGCATACTCTTGCTGGTTCTGGAGTGTATTTCGCTACCGATTTTCGGCGTTTTCTACGAGGTCGATTGGACGAGATCCCTGGACCGTCTACTACCGGTTTTCGTTTTGGGTACCTGGGGATTGACGGTGGTCGGCACGACTTTCAGCGCGCTGACCGCCAATAACCGCCTTCGAGAACTGATGCTGCCGCTTCTCGTTTTCCCGATCACCCTACCGGTGCTGATGGCCTGTGTGGAGCTGACTTCACTGATTTTTACCGGGCAGCCGTTCGGTGACTCCATCATTTGGCTGAAGCTTCTCTTCGGTTTCGGCGTGATCTTCTCGCTTCTCGGGGGGGTCTTATTGGATGTTGTCCTTCTTGGGTAACTGCCATATAACGGGAAGACGGCAGCGCCGTTCCGACTCGGGCGATTGACCTTGCCCCCTAAAACGAGTCCAAGTTGAATGTTAGGATTTTCGGTTTTAGGAAGGAGGCAAGAGATGGCAGGGAAGCGATTTAGTGCAGAACAGATCATCATCAAGTTGCGTGAGGCAGAGGTGGGTCTAGCTCAAGGACTGGAGTGGACCCCGAAAATGAGACAACTCGTTAAGCATCTTTTTACAGTGAATGGAGAGAGGTGCCATGACGTTGTCCAGGAGAAAGTTTTCCGCCGAGTTCAAGTTACGGGCGGTGAGGCAGGTCGAGGCGGGAGCCTCGGTCGCCGCCGTGGCGCGGCGACATGAGATCCATCCGACGCTTTTGAGCAAGTGGCGGCAACAGCTGCGCCGCGATCCCGAACGAGCCTTTCAGCGCGACCGCGAGCCCAATGACGAGCAGATCCAGGTGAGCGAGCTGGAGCAGATGGTGGGCCGGCTCACGATGGAGAACGCCCTGTTAAAAAAGGCCTTGGCGCGGCTCGAGGAACAACAGCTTCCGAGCGCCGCGTCTTCAAAGACAAGATGATCCCCTTGATCGAGCAACAACGGGAAACGGGAGCGGGCTTGTCGTTGGCCGCGATGTGTCGTGTGCTGGAGGTCTCCCGCGCGGCCTACTACCGGGCTCGTCAACCGCCCGCGGGCGACAACGAGACGGCGTTGCGGGACGTGATCCAGCGCATCGCCGTGGAGATGCCCGCCTACGGCTCGCGGCGCATCACCGCCGAGCTGCGGCGCCAAGGTTGGGTGATCAACCGCAAGCGCGTGCAGCGCATCATGCGCCAGGACAACCTGCTGTGTCTGCGCCGCAAGAAATTCATCCGCACGACCGATTCCGAACACGGCATGGCGGTTTACCCGAATCTCGTGCCGACGCTCGATATCAGCGCTGTGAACCAACTCTGGGTGGCCGACATCACCTACATTCGGCTGTTGCGGGAGTTCGTGTATCTGGCGGTGGTGTTGGACGCCTTCTCGCGGCGGGTGATCGGCTGGTCGCTGGGTCGCACTTTGGAGGCGGAGTTGGCGTTGGCCGCCTTACGGACGGCCTTGCGGACACGCGAGATCGGGCCGGGCTTGGTGCATCACTCCGACCGCGGCGTGCAGTACGCCTCGGGCGACTACACGAAGCTGCTCCAACAGCACGGCATTAGCATCAGCATGAGCCGCAAGGCCAATCCCTACGACAACGCCATGGCGGAATCGTTCATGAAGACCTTGAAATATGAAGAGGTCTATTTGTTCGAGTATGAAGATTTCGCCGAGGCGAAACGGCGCGTCGGGCAGTTTCTCGATCGCGTCTACAACGAGAAACGTTTGCACTCGGCGCTGGGGTATCTGCCGCCGGTCGAGTACGAGCAAAGCGTGCTCGAACAGGCCAGTCTCGCGGGAGTCGTGGGATGAGTTTTCCGAGGCATGAGGGAATCTTTCGATCCGATGGGCGGGGTTCGTGCCGGAGTGGGGCGCGAAGCGAGAGGCTCCACGCCCCGACCCATCGTCTCGATGAGTTCCCGCCCGGCTATTCCTCGGCGGGTTGGTCTCCACCAGAGCCCGCCTCCGCTTCACCGGCCGAGCAGAAGTTTACAATGAAGGCCGCTCCCCAGCCAAGCCTTTTTCAGCGAATGGGGAAACCCTGCTTAGCAGGTTGTTTCACTACAGGGGTCCACCCCAGACCTACTACCGGTGGCGCAAGGAGTACGGAGGGCTTCGACTGAATCAGGCCAAGCGGTTGAAGGTGTTGGAGAAGGAGAATGCCCGGTTGAAGAAGCTAGTGGCAGATCTGTCTTTGGACAAGCAGATCCTAAAGGAAGTTTCCTCGGGAAACTTCTAGGCCCGACGAAGAGGAGACGCGCAGTGGTGTGGGTGAGGGAGAGATTGGGAGCAGAGCGCGTCTCCGAACGTCGGGCCTGCCAAGTGCTGGGACAGGCTCGATCGACCCAGCGAAGGGAAAGGCATATCCCCGATGAGGAGGCTCGATTGGTGGCTGAGATGGTGGAGTTGGCCACGCACTACGGGCGATACGGCTACCGACGGATCACGGCCATGCTTCGTTGGGAAGGGTGGAAAGTGAATCACAAGCGGGTGGAGAGGTTGTGGAGACAGGAGGGGCTGAAAGTCCCGTCCAGACAGCCGAAACGAAGGAGACTGTGGCTTCATGATGGATCCTGCGTTCGGTTACGAGCGGCTCACAAGGATCACGTCTGGAGCTATGACTTCGTGCATGAGCGAACCCATGACGGAAGGGCCTTTCGATTATTAACCCTACTGGATGAATACACCCGGGAGTGTCTGGCCATTGAGGTCCAACGACAGATGAATCACCAGGACGTGTTGGATCGATTGGCGGAGTTGTTCGTGGATCGGGGAGTGCCTGAATACATTCGGTCCGATAACGGGTCAGAGTTTACGGCTCAGGCGGTTCGGGACTGGCTGAAGGCTGTTGGGGTGAGGACCTTATACGTCGAGCCCGGCAGCCCCTGGGAGAATGGATATGTGGAGAGCTTCAACGGAAAACTGCGGGATGAACTGCTGAACGTAGAAGTCTTCGACACGTTGTGGGAGGCGAAGGTGTTGGCCGAGAGATGGCGCAGGGAGTACAACCAGCGACGGCCTCACAGCGCCTTGGCCTATCGGCCGCCGGCGCCGGAGGCCAGATTACCCAGGTCCCAGGACCAGAGTTCTATACCATGGAGTGGACTTCAAATGGTCCCAGGTCTAACTTAGAGAGTGGACTCGTTCCTGGGGGCAGGTCAGTCTTTCTTGAGAAGGTGCAGTGCTTGTTTCATGCTCCGACATCCTTTCCCGGGCCTACGCTGGCCAGTGAGAGGAAGATCTTTCTCAACGACATCGGCGAGAAGGAAACTTTGGCATCGGCTGGGAAAAACTCCCCTATCGTGTTCGCGCTGGATTCGTTGCTGTAGCGGCTGTCGACAAATCTCACGACCCTCCCCTCCGCTCGCGGCAGGAGCCAGGCGGCCGGCCGGATGTCCGGTATCGCCGCCGGCCTTCCAAGAATCGCCTCGATCTCGCGAAACCGCTCCTGAAGCGTGCTTAGCTGCTCCGAGAGAACCAAACGTCCCTGGCGAATAAATCCAACCCGGTCAGCGAGGTTTTCAATCTCCGAGATGTCATGGGAAGAGACAAAGATCGTCCACTCGCCCTCGCCCGCCAATTCGAGCATCGCGTACACCAACTCGTCGCGCACCAGCGGATCCAGCCCGCCGAACGGCTCGTCAAGCACCAGCAAGCGGGGATGGTAGGCCAGCGCCGCCACCATGGCGATCTTCATCTTCATGCCGCGGGAGAAGGTCTTGATCTTTGACCGAAGGGGCAGGTCAAACTTCTCGATGAGCTGGCGGCAAAAATCGTCGTCCCAGGAGGGGTAGAAAGGCTTGCAGAAAGACAGCAACTGCTCCGTCGTCATCCAATCCGGCAACTTCTGGTTCTCCGAGACATAGCCTATGCGCGCAAGATCCGCCGGCCGCAGCCTCCTCGAATCGGTCCCCAGTGCGGCTGTCCGGCCCGCGGCAGGCCGCAGGATGTTCTCAGAACCTTGATCGTCGTTGTCTTGCCCGCCCCATTGGGACCGAGGAATGCGTAAATGCTCCCTTCCGGGACCTCTAGGCTGAGATCGCGCACTGCTTCTGTACGACCGAATCGTCGAAAGAGCCGCTCGGTCTCGATGGCATTCTTCATACCTCCTCCTTGACCGACTCGCCCCTGGGCCTTGGGCTTTTGTCCGCGCCGGCGGACAATCTCCGCCAGTGCTGTTCCAAGGCCTCAAAGATCTCTTCCAAGCCCAACGAGAGACGTTTCGCTTCCACGAGGACCCGTTCCAAGTCATCCTCGAGCAACGCAGTTCGTTCTTTCGCGGACGGCAGCGGCACCTTGGCAACGACAGTGCCGATCCCCGGTAGGACCTGGAGCAGGCCTTCCCCCACCAGCTCAGCCACTACCTTGTGAGCGGTATTCGGGTTGATCTTTAGGGCTTGGCTGAGATCCCTCACCGAAGGAAACTTCTCGCCAGGACGCAACTGCCCGCTGACGACGCTCTTCTTGGCGGCGTAGACAACTTGGCGATAGGCGGAAATCCCAGGCTCGAACTCGACTGTGAAGGGCAACATTTAGTATACTATCTATATTAGTACACATAGAATAGCTGGTCAAGCGATCCACTCGCGCGCTTTCTCAGGCAAAATAGATCATCATCCACAGAGCCAGCCCGCAGAGCAGCCAGGCCCATGGTCGCTCGCTGCGCCAGAAGGGCCGCGCCGGTTCGCCGGCTGGATCCGAACGATAGGCCCACCAGGTGTAGCGGTCCGTACCTTCGCCGCGTCGAGTGAGTAGGCTGGCGACAAGGATTAACGCGGTGCCGAACAAAGTGGTCAGGGCCACTCGGTGCAGAAAATTCAGCTCTGCTCCGAACGCAAGCTGCACCCATTCGGCGATGCGGGTCGGATCAACCATCCAACGGTTGTAGGCCCAGCCAATGAACACGGAGAAAAACGGGCAAACGGAGATGGTCAGGAAACCGCCGATCGGGGTCGCTCCCCGCCATAGCGCCCCCCACAGAAATGCGAGCAGCACCCCGGGCAGGAGGTGTGAAGATTGATCGGCCAGACGTAGAAAGAAATTATCGCCCTCCGTCTCCGTGTAAGTGACGGCGGCTAGCCACCCGGAAACGATGACCAAGACGACAATACAAATCCGGCCGACAAGCAGTAATTCTCGTTCGCCGGCCTCGCGCCGAATGTATCGTTTGTAGAAGTCGAAAGTGACGATGGTCGCACCCGAGTTCATCATCGAGTCAAGGCTGGAAAGAATGGCGCCGATCAGCCCCGCCGTGATAAGGCCGGTCAGGCCGTACCCGGCGGGCACGACGAGGCGAACCAGCAGTGGAAAGGCGTCGTCGGGCTGAGGGAGGGTCGCCAGCGCTCCCGAGGCAACCCTGGCACGAAAGAGGTGGCCGGCCGCGATCCCTCCGGCAATGGCGAAGAAGGGGATGAGCAACTTGAGGTAGCCCGCCGCCACGATTCCCATCCGCGCATCGAAGTTGCTGCGCGCCGCCAACGCGCGCTGCACGATGAACTGATTCGTCCCCCAATAGAAGAAGTGCAGGATCATCAAGCCCGTCAAAACGCCGGTCCACGGAAGTTCCGGATGATTCGCCGGCAAGTAAAGGTGGAATTTTTGTTCGGCGATCGGCAAGGACGCATCCTTGGCCATCAACCCGCTCAGTCCGCCGATTTCCGGTTGAGCGAAGACGAGGAGCGCGACGAAAATCCCTGCCAGCAGCAAGAGCACCGACTGAATCACGTCGGTCCAGATGACGGCCTTCAATCCCCCGACAATCGTGTAACAGGCGGTGACCAGCGCGAAGATGATTATGCCTGTCGTATAGCTGACTTCCAGGGGCGTCCCGCGCAACAGAAAAAGCATGGACCGCGAACCGATGTAGAAGCCAATGACCATATGGATCAGAGCGATGAAGATCAGCATGATAATGGCGTACATTACCCGGCTCTTCTCGTCATAGCGGCGACCCAGGTATTCCGACAAGGTGTAAATCCCCATGCGGCGGTACAGCGGCAGGAAGACATAGCACAGCAGCATCAGCGCGGCGATCGCGCCGAGTTCAAAGTGCGACTGGGCGAAGCCGATCGAATAGCCGATGCCCATCATCCCCACCAGGTGGTTGGCGCTCACGTTCGTGCCGAAGATCGAGCCGGCTACGCCCCACCAGGGCACCCCGCGCCCGGCCAGGAAGAAGTCTTCCGTATCCTTCTCCTTGCGGCCGGTCCACAGACCCACGCCCATGATCAACGCGATGCTTGTCAGAAAAATGCCTATGTCCAGTGGCGTCAGTGCGACGTGTGTCATGCTCTCTTCTCCTTCGGCTCTAGAAGGGATTCTGCCCGCTTTCCGGCCACGCGTTGGTGTCGGCGGCAGGGGCGTTCCGGCGCCCGGGTTGCGGGCGGGCGTGTCCTCTGTGAGCCAGGCGCTGGGTCAGCGGACTGCCAACCGTACTTTACCGAACTACCGGTAGCCCGCGGTACAAGTTAGGTGGAAGAAACAGGGGGACTGTCAACGATCCGACGCGGGCCGGCGAAAAGCCGCCGGTGTGGAAACGGCGCCAGCCCGGCGCTACGTGACTTGGTGAAGGCAGCCTGACAGAGCAGCGGGCGTGAGCCCGCGGGCCCGCGCCCTGACGGGCACGGCTCTGTCCGGTTCTCGCCGCCGTTCCTTATCCGCGCGCTAATCCGTATACACAAACTCATTCATATTGAGAATGACGCGACATAGCTGGACGAGCGGCTGCTTTTCCGCTTCCCAATGGGCGCGTCTGGGGTCCGTGGCGGCGCCGGGGCCGGGGTTGACGCTGGATTTCCCTAAGGCGCTCGATTCGATGGCCGAGCGCTCGGCTTCCAGGCGCAGGAACGCGAGCAGAGATTTCCGCTCGTCCTCGGTCGGCGGTCTGGCGAATGCGAGCCGATAGGCGCGTTCGATTTGATCGCCCCGATCGGGCCCCGCCTCCCTCATCAGCCGCTCGGCCAGGTGGCGTGCCTGGCGGTTCACGAACTCGCCGTTGAAGAGCGTCAACGCTTGGGTTGGGACGGCGGTGTTGATGCGCTCGGCCGAGGACTTCGTTGTATCGCACAGATCGAGCACTTCGAGCAGGGGCACGATCATCGAACGTTTCACGAAAGCGTAGATCGTGCGGCGGGAAGCGTCGGTCTCGTCAAAGGTCCTCCAGATTTTGTCGGGATCGCTCGACCCCTCGAGCGCGGCTCGAGGAACGTAGGGGTACATGCTGGGGCCGTACATTTGAGAATTGAGGCGTCCGCTGACGGCGAGCATTGAATCGCGGATCGCCTCCACCTCGAGCCGGCGATAAGGGACGCGCCAAAACAGCCGATTCCCAGGATCCTCGGCCCCGTAGGCCGGGTTCCATTCCTTGCTCATCCGATAGGTTTCGCTTGTCATGATGAGCTGGTGGAGTTTCTTGAGCGACCAGCCGTGATCGACAAATCGGCTCGCCAGCCAGTCGAGGAGTTGGGGGTGGGTCGGCGGCTCGCCCATCAGACCGAAGTCGCTGGGTGTTCGGACGATTCCTTCGCCGAAGTGAAACTGCCAGACGCGGTTCACGATCACTCGCGCTGTCAGAGGATTGTCGGGGCCAGCGATCCACCGAGCCAGGGCCAAGCGGCGAAGGCTGGTGCGGTTAGATTCCGCCCAGTCGGGGAATGGCGGTGCGCTATGCGAAAACACGGCAGGGAGGGCCGGCGGCACCTCCGGCCCGGGATTGGCCGCCTTACCGCGAATCAGAAGGAACGCCGGCGAAGGCTTGGTCGGCGGTTCATGCAAGATGTAGGCAAGGTCCCAGCTTGGCGTTCGCTCACGAAGCTCGCAAATCTCCTCTTCGAGATCCAGGACCGCGCCCCCGGCACCGGACGGCATCGCATCCCGAACCTCGGCGGCGAGCGTTTCGGAAAACTCCCTGACCAGCGACTGCTGGACCTGATCCTGCTCGACTTGGGGTGTCTGAAACGCCTTCACGGCTTTAGCGGGCAGGCTACTCCGGCCGGTCGCAAGAAGCTCGGCTTGGACCCTGTCGCGGATGGCCGCGATCCTCCGCTCAAGGGCCTCGATTTTCCGGTCGCGCGCGTCGTAAGCATCCAGTTCAGGCCGCCCCCCGATGGGGCGGAGCAGCTCCGTGCGTCCCTTTCGCGGGCGTGTGAGTGGGTCGAAGCTCGCCGCCATGCTGTAGTAATCGCGCGCGGTGAAGGGTTCGAACTTGTGGTTATGGCAGCGGGCGCAGCCGATCGTCTGAGCGAGAAACACTTCCGAGATCGTGCGCACCAAGTCATCGAGCTGGTCGTAGCGATCGGTGAGCGGGTCGGCGGGCTCGTCATCCCAGGGCCCAAGCCGATGAAAGCCGGTGGCGATGAGGGTTTCCGGTGAGACGTCGGGAAGCTCATCCCCGGCAATCTGCTCGATCGCGAACCGATCGAACGGCTTGTCCTGATTCAAGGACCGGATCACGTAGTCGCGGTAGCGCCAGACGTTGGGCTTGATCGGATCGCGCTCATAGCCGTTCGTTTCCGCGTAGCGCGCGAGGTCCAGCCAGTGACGGGCCCATCGTTCGCCGTAGGTCCGGCGCGAGAGAAGATCGTCGATCACCCGATCGAGCGATTCGGGAGTGGGATCTCGAAGGAACGCTTCCTGTTCGTCAAGGCTCGGAGGCAACCCGGTCAGATCCAGGTGAACGCGGCGCAATAACTGATAGGGGCGCGCGGGCGGCGACGGCTTCCAACCGCGGGCTTCGAGCTTCGTAAGAATGAACGCATCAATCGGATTGCGTACCCGGCGGGCCAAGGCCGGGTCTTTGATCACCGGAGGGGAAGGCTTGGTGCGCGGCTGGAAGGCCCAGTGGTCCCGAGCCTGTTCGAACTTCGACTCGTGGCCCGCGGTCTCGGCCCCCTCCTCCTCGGGCCACGGGGTGCCTTCGTCGATCCAGTTGCGGATCTGCTCGATCTGCTCGCCGGTCAAGCGTGGTCCGACGGGCGGCATCAGAATCTTGCCGTCGAGACCCGCTACATACCTATAGAGAAGGCTGCCGCCGCTGTCTCCGGGGACGATAGCGGGCACGCCCGACCCGCCGCCGCGAAATGCGTGTTCCCTGCTCTCCAGGCGAAACTCGCTTTGTGCCGCCGCACCACGGTGGCAGACGTAACAGCGCTGTTCGAAAATCGGCCGAATATCCCGGTCGAAATCCGTCACGGCGGCGCTCGCTGGGAGCGGCGCGAGCAGCACCCCGAAAACTGCGTGTAGCGAACCCTTACCCATCTCTCATCCAGCCCAAAGGCGGTGGTCCTCCTCTGGGACAGTCTAATCTTACACGACCTGCTCGAACTGGCTTAGCAGCCCCTGGGGAAAGTCCTTCTCCTCAAAAATATGGTGACAGGACGGTGTGAAAGGATCACCTCAGCCTCGGATTCGTGTTCCCGAGCGCGATGGCAACCTTAGCCGCGGGTTTGTGCCCGCGGCTCTGCTTGACCCGGTTGGGCCGGCTTTGAGGACGAGAATGCCTAAACTGAGTCGCGGCCCGAAAAGAGTGCCGTCGAGGCCGTGGCCGTTAGGCCGCGGGCAAGCGCCGTCGCGGTCTGCCGACCACGGAGCGCTGTGTACAATGGAATTACTTCACCCAGCCCGTGGTCAGAGCGGGTTGGGGCAAGAAATGCAGCCGCGGTTGACTGTCCCGACGATTTTTTCACACCGTCCTGTCACCATATTTTTGAGGAGAAGGACTTTCGCCAGGGGCTGCTAAGGGCGGATTCGAATGCAAAACGTCGTCATCATTGGATCGGGCTGCGCGGGGAACACCGCGGCGATTTATGCCGCGAGGGCGAACCTCGAGCCGCTGGTCTTCGAGGGTCTCGAGGCCGGCGGGCAGTTGTCGCTGACAACCGCCGTCGAAAACTTTCCGGGATTCCCGGACGGAATCATGGGGCCTGACCTGGTCGAGAACATGAAAAAGCAGGCGCAGAAATTCGGCGCCGTTTTCCGGTCGGGTCAGGTGAGCAAGGCGGATCTCGCACAGCGGCCGTTCAAACTCCAAATCGGCGAGGAAACGGTCGAAACCAAAACGCTGATCGTCGCCTCGGGAGCCTCGGCCCGCTGGTTGAATCTGGAATCCGAGCAAAAGCTCATCGGACACGGCGTCAGCTCTTGCGCTACCTGCGACGGGTTCTTCTTTCGCGACCGGCCGGTTGTGGTCATCGGCGGAGGGGACTCCGCCATGGAAGAATCTACGTTCTTGACGAAATTCGCCTCCGAAGTCACGATCGTGCACCGCCGGGATGAATTTCGCGCCTCGAAGATCATGCTCGATCGCGCGCGCAAGAACGAAAAGATCAAGTGGATTACCGGGGCGGTCGTCGAAGAGGTTCAGGACGTCGGGAAGGGCGAGGTCACCGGCGTTCGTTTGAAGAGCGTGGGTAACGGCAAGAGCTGGGACCATGAGACCGATGCCTTGTTCCTGGCGATTGGCCATATTCCGAACACTAAGATTTTTCAGGGCCAGTTGGATCTCGACCAGCAGGGGTACATCATCTCCCAGGGAGGAGCCAAAACGAACGTAGAGGGCTGCTTCCACGCCGGCGACGTCGAAGATCGCGTCTACCGCCAGGCAATCACGGCGGCCGGGGCCGGTTGCATGGCGGCGATCGAGGCCGAGAGATTCCTCGAAGCGACCAGGGAGTAGCCTGATCGAATGGAACAAGAGTCAAACCTTGGCATGTGATGCACATGCAATATGCTTAGAGCATGTCCAAGATGGTCCAGATTCGTCATGTTCCCGACCAGCTGCATCGCAAACTCAAAGCGCGTGCGGCAATGGAAGGCATGTCGCTGTCGGATTACCTGCGGCGAGAGGTTGAACTGATCGGCGAGCGGCCCACGGTCGCCGAGATGAGGAGCGCCTCGCCAGTCTCACTCCTGTGAACCCTAGTGTTTCTCCGGCCGAAGCGATTCGAGCCGAGCGTGACAGCCGGTGATAGTCGTCGATGCGTCGGCGGTTCTTGAGGTGCTCCTCAAAACCCCAGAGGCAGCAAAGGTTGTAGAGCGTATCTTCGCACGGGGCGAAACTCTTCAGCCCTACATCCCGGACGGCGGGCATTTGCTTTCACCTCTGCCGGTCGCTGGTGAGAAAAGCGGACTAGAGACTCTTTCTTAATTCGGGGTTCAACAAGCTCTGCACTTTGGGATCCTTAAGATCGTCGGCGGTGATTACGCGCGCGGGCGAGTAGATCAGCTTTTCGGGCGTTTCGCCGTTGAGCTTCTGAACGATCGTTTCGACGCCGATATAGCCGATTTTATAGGGATCTTGCACGATCAGGGCGTCGATCGCCCCACTGGCGAGGCCTTCTTGCAGTACCGGGCTGCCGTCAAAGCCGAGCAGCTTGACCTTGCCGACCATATTCCGCGACTCGAGCGCTCGGGCCACCCCGACCGTTCCCGCTTCGCTAGAGCAGAAAATGGCCTTCAGCTCGGGATGGGATGTCAGGAAATCTTCCGCCACCGCCAGCGCGCGCGCTCGATCGGACATACAGAACTGCTCGGCCACGATTTCGATCCCGGTGTAGGTTTCGGCGACAGCTTCGTGAAACCCAATTTCGCGATTCCCCGTTGACGCGCTTCCTGGAACGTGCTTCATGAGAGCGATGGGGCCCGGCCCTCCCAGCATTTCCCAAAGGGTTTTGGCGGCCAGCTTCCCGGCCCCCAGGTTGTCGGTAGCGACAAAAGTGACGTAATTGTCGCTGTCGATCCCGGAATCGAAGATGGTAACGGGAATCCCGACCTTCGCTGCGCGTTCGACAACCCCCACCAGAGCCGTGCTTTCCGCCGGAGACAGTACGATGCCGTCGACCCGGCGGTTGATCATCGAATCGACGATCTGGATCTGGCGTGCGAATTCGGTTTCCTGAGGCGGCCCATTCCACAGGATATCGACATCGAAGTCTCGCCCGGCCGCCATCACGCCGGCGTAAACGGACTGCCAAAAGACCGATGAGGTGCCCTTGGGCGCCACGCCGATAATCCTCTTACGGGAGCGTTCGCATCCTACGGTCGCCCCCAGCAAGAGCGGCAGAGCGCCGAGCAAAGTTCGTCGATTCATCGTCGCGGCTTGTGAATCATACGGTTCAACGGGTGGTCTCATCATATCGGCGTTTCGGCGAAAAATCGGGTACGGCCAGCCAATTCACGCTTCAGGTTAAGTGCTTCGTTTCTAGGGCTATGACGGGGGGCGAATTGGTGGCAATCCCCATTTTTCGCTGCTGCACGACTTTCGCCCTGTGCTAATCCTTTCGCAGACTGGTCACTTCCTCCCAACTGCCGGTCTCCCATGAGCGGATCATCGCTGCCTGCACTCCGGCTACGGCGAGTGCTTCGGCGAAACCGGGCCGGCCTTGTTCGCCGGCAGCGACGGACTTCATAAACTCGAATGCCTCGATGACTTTTAGGTCATCGTAGCCGATGCCATTGGCGTCACCCGGTACGAAGTTAGCCTGATAAGGGTAGCGGTCGCTAATGAGTAGTCGGGTGTAGCCCTCGTGCATGCCGTCGTCGCCAGGCAGGTAAAGCTGAAGCTCGTTCAACTGCTCGTAGTTCCAGCTCAGGGCACCGGCCGTGCCGTAAACGTCGAAGGCGTTTTCACATTTTGGTCCGAAGATGGTCCTGGAAGACTCGAATGTTCCCTGGCAGCCATTTTCAAATTCGACGAGCGCCCCGGTGTAGTCCTCATTAGTTACTTCGCCGGTGGGGTCGTCGGGTTTTCCCAGCGAAAAGTGGGTGCCCCGGCCGGGAACCGGTAACGGCCGTTCCTTGATGAACGTGCGGCAGTCGCTCACGACGCGCTTGATCGGTCCCACCAAATAGTGCGCTAGATCAGTAACGTGTGACGTCAAGTCGGCGAGCGTCCCGTAGCCGGCCAGTTTGCGGTCGAAGCGCCAGGTGAGCCGGCTGAGCGGGTTGCTGCCATACATAACAAGGAATCGTCCCCGGTAGTTGGTCAGCTCGCCCAGCTTGCCGTCCCGGATCAGTTGTCGAGCGTGCAATACCATCGGCGGCCAACGATAGTTGTAGCCCACGAAAGTGAGCACACCCGCCTTGCGGGCGAGCGATTCGATTTCGGCCGTCTCCTCCGGATAGCGTCCTACGGGTTTTTCACAGAAAACGTGCTTGCCGGCCGCCGCCGCGGCGGCGACAATTTCCAGGTGCATTTGGTTCGGCGCGGTAATGTTGATGGCTTGGACTTCGGGGTGATCGACAACCCGCCGCCAGTCGGTAACCGCCTCGCCGAATCCCAAGGTGCTCTGAGCCTGCTTGGCGCGCGCTTCGACATCGTCCGCGCAAATCACAAGTCGAGGGTCGATGCCGCTTTCGGGAAAGCGCCTGGGGATTTGAAGATACGACCGACTGTGCAGTTGTCCCATCCAGCCCATGCCGATTACGCCGATGCCGATCTTGCGGGTCATAGCTGTTGATGGTTCCTATCTATTCCGATCTCCTGGCCGCCCAGTGTACAACTGTGTTGCGATGGCGTGCAACGAGAAGGATCTCAACCGCATAGGCATCCCCCGCGCGCCGCGCCGGGTTACCATAGGGCGAGATGGCGGCCCACGACGAAGATCACGCTTTCGGGTTCAACACGCGCTCGCTCCACGCTGGACAGCGGCCAGACCCGACGACCGGCTCGCGCGCGGTTCCGATCTACCAAACGACGTCCTACGTTTTTGAAGACACGGCCGACGCGGCTTCGCTGTTCGCCTTGCAGCGGTTCGGGAACATTTACACGCGCATCATGAACCCGACGACCGCTGTCTTCGAAGAGCGTATGGCCTCGCTCGAAGGAGGCATAGGCGCGCTGGCGACAAGCAGCGGACAGGCGGCCCAGTTGCTGACCGTCACCAGCCTCTGCCAAGCCGGAGACGATCTCGTCTCCGGCTCGACGCTCTATGGCGGCACCTACACGCAGTTCGACGTTACCTTCCGGCGGCTGGGCATCAACGCCATCTTCGTGGACCCCGACGCCCCGGAAAACTTTCGGAAGGCAATCACGCCGAAGACTAAGCTGCTCTACATTGAAACCATTGCCAATCCGCGGATGAACGTTCCCGACATCGAGGCAATAGCCGAGGTTGCGCATGAACACAAGATTCCCCTGGTAATTGACAGCACGTTCGCTTCCCCGTACCTGTGCCGCCCGATCGAGTACGGGGCCGACATCGTGCTGCACTCGTCGACGAAGTTCATCGGCGGACACGGCACGAGCATCGGCGGCGTCGTCGTCGATAGCGGCAAGTTCGATTGGGCGAGGGGCGACTTCCCGCAGTTGATCGAACCCAGCCCGGGCTACCATAATCTGCGCTTTAGCGAAACGTTCGGCGAGATGGCGTTCATTGTGAAATGCCGGGTCGAGGGACTTCGCGACTTGGGCCCGTGCATGAGCCCGTTCAACGCTTTCTTGTTCTTGCAAGGTCTGGAAACGCTGGGCCTGCGCATGGAGCGGCATTCGGCGAACGCGTTGGCGGTGGCCGAGTATTTGGAGAAACACCCGGCGGTGAGCTGGGTGAACCATCCCGGGCTTGAATCGAGCGCCTATCGCGAACTCGCACAAAAATACCTGCCGAAAGGGTGCGGAGCGATATTCACGTTTGGCATCAAGGGCGGCCTGGAAGCGGGAACGAAGTTTATCGAAGCGCTGCAACTCGTCTCTCACCTGGCTAACGTGGGCGACGCGAAGAGTCTTGTCATTCACCCGGCTAGCACCACCCATCAACAGTTAACGGAAGACGACCGGGCGGCGGCGGGCGTCACCCCGGATATGGTGCGGCTTTCGGTCGGCCTCGAGGACCTCGAAGACCTGTTGTGGGATCTCGACCAAGGACTGGCGGCTTCACAGGCCGCCGCCGTGAAGAGATAAAAGAAAGTGTAAACCCGCGGAATACCGAGTCATGTCGAACCAACCGCTTGTTTGCAGTCTCGCCACGGGAGGAGTCAGCGCCAATTCCCCGGTGGCGAAGAGCGAGTTCGCTACCTCGCCGATGGAACGCCTTCGCATCCTCGAAGACCACGGGACGATCGCCATGGTCGGCCTCTCGTCGAACCCTTACCGGCCCAGCCATTTCGCTGCCATGTACCTGCTCGCCGAGGGCTACAACATCATTCCCGTGAACCCGCGCGAAAAGGAGATCCTCGGGCGGCGCTCCTATGCCTCGCTAAAAGAGATTCCCGAACCGGTGGAAGTCGTTGACATGTTCCGGCCGGCCGCGGAAGCGCCCCCACTGGTCGAGCAAGCCATCGAAATCGGCGCCAAGGTCTTCTGGATGCAGTTCGGCGTCATCAACTACGAGGCCGCCAAGCGGGCGCGCGAGGCGGGTCTCCAAGTTGTCATGGACCAGTGCATGAAGGTCGAGCACGGCCGCTTCTTCGGCAACCTCGCCATCTTGGGTTTCAACACCGGCGTCATCTCCGCCCGCCGCTGGGATCCGAAAGCAGGGTCGAAGAAGAGGTAGGCGGCGGCTCGATTCCGACCGATTTCGGTGCTGTGAAGGAGTGGATCGGAGTGGTGTGGAAGGTCTGGTCGCCATACCACGGCAGCTTGGCGACCCTTGTCTTACGTCATCTCGCGTCGGACTAACGGGGATCGAGTGCCGTTGTGGGCGCCGAAGACGTCCTCGCCGGCCATCATGGACACGTTTCGAACCCTAGCCCGCATTTCTCACCACCTAACGGTCGAAGCACGCCATAGGCCCGTCATTACTGCGTTGCGCTTGCTCGCCGTGCTCAACGTACTTTCCCGGTCGGGCGCCGAACGTGGGTCGACTCCCCGTTGTTCGGCTTTACCGGAGAAGTATTCCCACACGCTTCGCTCAATCGAAACGGGCAAGAAGACCTTGCCGCCGGCCGGGATGTGATGGAGGCCTCGCACGCCCTTACTGAAGTCGATCTCCGCAGGCATCTCGTTATCTTCGACTGGTCGATTGTTCATAGACTCTCCTGGTAGTGGCGAATCTCGGCCTCTGTGGCTTCGCGGGCCGAGATGACGCGGACTTTTGTGGTCGCAGGATCGGACTCCGACCAGAGATAAACGACCGCCCACAGTCGGGCTTCGTCCCGGGCCGCGAAGACGTTCTGGCTGGCCGGGGAGGATTCGAACCTCCATTCCAGGCTCCAAAGGCCCGTGTCCTGCCATTGGACGACCGGCCAGCGACTTTTTCTTAACATAGCACGGGACCCCGCCAGAGCCTTCCGTCGCGAAGATTCGTCTGTGATGGAGGGTTTCCCGGTTGCCGGGCGTTTGGCGGAGTGAAGAATTCAGCCTCTAACTGGGTGATGCGGTTTCCGGTGGCACGCCTATCTTGCCGAGCGGGCGGGGCCACCTTTGAGGCAGAGTTTGACTTGTCCCTGACGTGGCGCACGCATTCTTGCGTGCCGTGTCGCCATTCCTGGCGACATCGCCGGGAGGCCTGCGCCACATCGCGGCCCGACACAGCACGCTGAAAGCGTCCGCCACGTCAGTATGTGATCGGCTTGACAGTCCCTCACCCCAGCCGTTGCAACACCGAGTACCCCATCATAACCGCCGTGATGACGGAGGCAACCCACAGCGCCAGTGTGATCCATCCTTTGGGAACCAGTTTCTCGGGGAGATGAACGTACCGCAGATAAAGAGTTGAGAACCCAACAATGGGAAGCATCAGAGCCTGCGCGATGCCGCCGATTGTTACCAGCATAACGGGCTCGGGCAAAAGGAAGTAGTAGATCACGGGCACGAACAGTACAAACCCGATGAAAAGTTGTGTCGCACGGCGGCGCGACCGATAGTTGCGCCGATCATAGACTCCGAGTAGGCCGACGAAGTCGGCGTAGACCCGGGCGGTGGCCGCGCTTCCGGCAAAGACGGATGAGTATAAGACAGCGACGGCGCCGGCCAGAAAAACGTACAGCGACCAGCCGCCGAGCGTCTCGGTGTAGATGTTCGAGAGGATCGCGATCGTCTCGGCGCCTCTGGGGACGACGTCCAGCCCGTGCAGCACTCCTGCCCCGAGCAGGTAAAACGCGATCGTCGCGAAGGTGTAAACGAACATCGAGCAGAGAACGTCCACGCCCATCACCTTGACCCATCCGCGAGATCGGCTTAGCCAGGCCGGCGTGTCGTCGCGGGGTCCCGCGAAGCGGGCATACCCTTTCTCGATGCACCAGTAGGGATACATCACCAAATCGGACGATCCCACTCCCGTAATGCCGAATACCGCAACGGCAATACCCAGGCCGCCGATCGGCAAATGGAACATCAAGCCGTCAACCATCTGGGGCCAGGAAAAGTATTCCGGTTTCATCCCCAACAGGACCGCGGCGCTGACCGTTAGGGCGGTAAAGATGACCACCAATCCCACGGAAACCTTTTCCACCAGGCCGTAGCGGCCAATCACCAAGACGACGAGCGTTACGATCGTCACCACCCAAACCCAGGCGCCGATCGTCACTGCGGGCACGATTCGATTCAGCACCTCGGCGATGCCGGCAAACATGCCGCTGATGGTCATCAAAGTCGTCGTTTGCATAAGAAACCAGATCCATACTACCCACGAAACCCGGAAACGCGGTCCCGGGACGCGGTCGAGCCCTTCCAGCCCGGTTTTGCCGGTGGCCACCGTGTAGCGGCCGATTTCGCTCTGGACAATGACCTTGATCACGCAACTCAGCACAACGAGCCACAGCAAGCGGTAACCGTTCTCGGCCCCGAGGACGGTAGTAGCGATGAGTTCGCCCGTTCCGACGACGGCGCTGGCGATGATCAGTCCCGGTCCGATCCAACGGAGAACGTCTCGAAAGGCAATGGGCGGGGTCTGAACGCTTTCAGGACGAAGCTCGTAGGGATTGTCTACAGTTTCGCTTGGCATGGAGCGGGGCCGCTGCGAGGCAAGTCGGGAGAAATGCCGTTCGACGAGCGTAACAGTAGCAGCCGGTTCGTATGTCGCGCAAGGCTTCGCCGAGCTGGAGCCGCCGAAGCAGGGAGACCGCGGACGCGACACATGGTTCTCCCGGAAACGATCCACTTTTGCCCGCGCAGTTCAATGTATAAATGAACATATGCAATGGAGGGGGAGAAGCCTGATGCGATCCGAGAGAAGCTCGCCGGCTGCACGGGTTTCGAATGGGATAGCGCGAACACCGGAAAGATTTGGAAGAAACATCGCGTCACGCCGAACGAGTGTGAGCAAGTCTTCTTTCACTTGCCCCTCGTGCTGGACCACGACGCGGGTCGCTCTCAGGCCGAACGCAGATCTTACGGACTGGGCGTGACAGATGTCGGACGCCTGCTGTTTGTCGTATTCACCCTGTGGCGCGATCGGATCCGTGTGATCTCAGCGAGGGACATGAGTCGAAAGGATAAGGAGGATCTACGAGTCATCGTGAAGAAAAGAGCGCCGAAACTTAAGTCGGAGCAGGCGGAACGCGACTTTTGGGCCGGCAGGGACTCGTCTGAATACCTTGACTGGCGCAAGGCGAGACGAGTCGTTTTTCCTGAACTCCGTCCCT
Organism: Bryobacterales bacterium; assembly: GCA_965248365.1. GTDB lineage: Bacteria > Acidobacteriota > Terriglobia > Bryobacterales > UBA6623. The sequence continues at coordinate 948,606 of CBDFJA010000002.1, forward strand.
CGTTAAAGACGATCTCCCTGCGAGTTCCCGAATCTATGCTGGAAGAGCTGAAACTGCTTGCCCATCAGAGAGATGTCCCGTACCAGTCGTTGATGAAGGTGTTCCTGGCCGAGCGAATCGAGCAGGAGCTTGATCGCCGGCCGCGCGGTCAAAAGGTTGCCGCGGTAGGCAAGCCCGCTCGCGGTTAGCCCGCGTTTATCACCAGGCGGCGACAAGAGCGGGATCAAGCGGCTCCCTCGCCCAACGCAGATCCTTCCGGGCGAGTCTCCCGGTAGCTCTCTCGGGCCAGCGCGATGAGGAGCACCACGATCGCCAGCGGAGGGACCGCCCCGTAAGGCTTGCCGAGAATAGCGATGAAATAGGGTATCGGAACAAGCAAGGCGAAGGCGGCGAAGCGCGAAAAAGAGCTCTTCGACACAAACATGACCAACCACAACGGTAAGAGGAGGAAAGATGCGTCGTATCGAAACACGTGCGGCGCGATCAACAGAGACCCCGCCAGCGCCGCTGCCAGTGACCGCCAGTAGGGTGCTTTCCGCACCGCCATGCCGGTCAGCGCGAGCGTCAAAACAACCAGTACGCCCGAAAACAGGGGGGAGTCGATATTCAGGTTCTCTCCGATGGCATAGATGTTGATCATCAGCGCCGGCAGCGGCGAAAGCGCCTCGATGTCCTTGGCGGTCAGCAGTGCAACGTAGAGTTGCATTCCTTGGATGCCGCTCAGCAAGGCGCACAGCACGACTTCCACGATCGCGGCGGCGCCAAAGCCGAACAGCATTCTGTTCTGTCTACGGAGGAGCATGGCCGGCGGCAGCAGAAGCAGCAGATGGAATTTTTGCAGAGCCAGCCCGAGGACGGCGCCGCTCCAGAAGGGTTTCCCTCGTTCGGCCAAAACGTAAGAGCCGATCAGAATCAGCAGCATCACCGAAGAATCCTGGCCGCTGGAGATCCCATGAGCAGTAGGGAAATAAAGGGCGCTGAAGACGAGCGCGTCGGAACCGAACTTCCGAGAGGCCCAGAGCCAGCATCCGACCAGCAACAAGGATTGCAACAACAGCCAGCACCAAAGGGCGGTCTCGTAGGGAATCAGCGACAGCGGAGCCAATAAAGCCGCGTAAAACGCCGGTCGCACGAAGGGAATCAGCTTCGCCGTCTCGGGGAGGAGTTTTTTCTCTCTGCTGAGCTGGACTTGCTGGTCGTAGAGTTCCGCGAAACGGCCTTCCCGAGCCAGCGACGAACCCGTGTAGATGTTCAGAAAGTCGTGCTGGCGCGCCCGATAGACGTCCATCGCGCCCTGGACGGCCCAGAAGACAATAAGCCCGCCGACGAAAACCAGCGTCCCGACGGGGATGCGACGAGTCGCCGGCCCAGTTGAGGGTTCCTTCGGCACGTCTCCCTAGGCTAGCAGGGCCCGACTCCGTCTCGGTCCCGGAGTCGGCCAACCCGGATTCCCGTGCAAGGCGTGGTGAAAATCACGGCCGTGCGTCTTATCGGGGGCCAGCGGGCCAGCGGTGCACCAGCCCGGCGGGGGGTCCATTCGGTATCATTGAAGGGATATTTGCTTCGAAAGGGTGTTTGCTTCCCCCTTGTGTCGCGCGTGAGACGCAATCATCATCGATCAAAGAGTTGGCCCAACGCTCTAGGGTTGTTCAGGGAGGGGCGCCATGTACTACGCCGACGTAGATTCACCGGCGGGCCGCATACACTTGTTGGCCACGGAACGCGGCCTTGCCGCGCTCTACTTCGATCGCCAAAACGAAGAAATGGAGCGCCGCTTTCCGTTGGAAACGAGAAAGCCCGGCCGTGGCAACCTTTGGCTGTTGCGCGCCGAAGCTTTCACGTATTGCTACTTTGCCGGCGACCTGGATTTCTCCCCCGAGATTCCGTTTGATTCGCCCGCGACGGCCTTCCAACGTTCCGTTTGGGAGACGCTTAGGACGATTCCCCCGGCTTCGACGCTGAGCTACGCCGAGGTAGCGGCGCGGGTCGGCAACCCGCGTGCGTCTCGCGCCGTTGGCGCGGCTGTGGGTCAGAACCCGCTGGCTTTGGTCATCCCCTGTCATCGAGTGGTCGGGTCGGCGGGAGAGCTGACCGGCTACGCCGGCGGCCTTGCGGTCAAGCAATTCCTTCTCGATCACGAGAAGAAGCATGTTCACGGGGACTCGGTAAGAACCTTGGCGACCGCCGAGACTGTGTCACGCTAGCGCTTGGAATAAGCCGCGTTGGGTCCAAGCTGGAGTCAAGACATCTGTTCACACTGCTGAAAACCGCCCCGCCAAGTGGCCAAGAACACCTCGGGGTACGACACCTTGCCTAAGTCCGCGCCAGAAATGCCGGCTGGATTGACTTCAACGCTCGGGAAATCGAGGAGCGCCGATGGACCCTAAGACCCCGGCATTTGTAACATGGCTGCTTGTCTGCTGTGTCTTGTCATCATGCGGCCGGGACAGCCTCCCGGAGCGCGACTTCGAACGAGTCGTCCATTCCGGCCCGACCGCGGCGCCGTTGCTGATCATTGGCGTCGACGGGCTCGAGTGGAGCGTGATTCTTGCCATGCTCCGAGACGGGTCTCTTCCCCATCTGGCTCGGTTCATGCGGCAGGGCGTCTATGGGCGGTTGAACACGTTGCGAAACCCAAGATCGCCCATTGTCTGGACCTCGGTGGCAACGGGGAAAATCCCCGCCAAACATGGCATCGCCGCCTTCACTCGCCGAGACGATGAAGGTAATCAGCGACTCTATAACAACGGAGATCGCAAGACCAAAGCAGTGTGGAACATCCTTTCCGATTACGGTAAGCGCGTGGCCGTGATCGGTTGGTGGATGACCTACCCGGTCGAGGAGATCAACGGAATCATGGTTGCGCAAACTAACACGTTAGGGGGAGTGCCTATCAAGGGGAGACTGATCGAAGGCTTGCCGGGACAGGTCTGGCCGGCGGTCGAGCAAAGCGAGATAATGGCCCTGCTCAAACGGTCGCACGAGGGGTTGCCCGACCTGACCAACGAGATCTTTGGCCCTTTCCCCTACCCGCTGAGGAAACTTAGCAAAAAGCTCTGGGCGGACTGCCAATGGTCGTTTCGGGCCGACGCAACCTATGCGAGGATCGCCCGAAGGCTGATCGAAAGGGAAAGGCCGTTTGACTTGATGATGGTCTATTTTGGTGGGCCGGACGTGGTGGGCCACCGCTTCTGGCGTCATATGCAGCCGGAACTATACGATCATCCGCCGTCACGGAAGGAGATCGCAAACCTTGGCGACGTCATAACCGACTACTATGCCTACATTGACCGCTCGGTGGGAGTGCTAACAGATGCTCTCGGGCCCGATGGATCGGTGATAATCATTTCCGACCATGGGATGCAACCTCGAGGTCTCAAGTTTGATGCGACCAAAGCTTCCAGGCTGCGATTTTCCGGAGGCCATGGCGGATGGTCTCCGGGCGTGATCATGGCGGCCGGTTCGAGGATTCGTCACACTCCGGGGCGCGAGACGCCCGGGGACCTGAGGCGGGACGATCTGCGCCCCCTTGGGTCGATATACGACATCGCCCCAACCATCCTGACTTGGATGCGGATTCCCTTGGGCCGCGACATGGATGGCCACCCCCTGGTTCGGCTGGCGGCTGAGGATTTTGACATTTCGAACCAGCCGAAGACTGTCTCGACCCACGACACGCGCGCCTTTTTGGCCTCTCGACCAACGCTCAGAATGGATGCTGCCTCCCATAGCGAGCGCCTGGAGCAACTCCGCAGTCTCGGCTATATCAACTAGTATTACGGCCACATAAGTACTAGACCGCTTTTCTCGCCACGTCGATGGCGAGGTGATAATGAGTGGCCCGTCAGCACCAGGAGCGCGCCGCTTGGCGACTCATTTTCTGAGGGATGCGAGCGTACTTGAACCCTACGTTGAGCACGGTGAGCAAGCGCAACGAAGTAATGACGGACCTATGGCGTGCTTCGGCCGTCAGATGGTGAAAAAATCGGGCTAGCTGCCCGAGGAGGGAGGCTTAACGTTCAAATAGCGGCCGGCGCGGATTCGAGAGCTTCGCAGACCGTTCCAGGCCTTCAACTCGGCGACGCTCACCCCGAACCGCGAGGCGATGACGCTCAGCGTGTCACCGGGGCGAATGCGATACCGCCCCGGGCCCGAGGCCGCGAGCACTAGTTCCGGCGAGCGCGCGGATGAGGATGCCGAGCGGCCGGTTGGGGCTTGCCCGATCGTGAGGGAGTCGCCCGCGCGGATGCGGCTGCTCCGCAGACCGTTCCAGGCCTTGAGCTGTTTGACCGTCACCCCAAACTTCTGGGCGATTCCGCCGAGAGAGTCGCCCAGGCGAATCTTGTAGCGGCTGGAGGCGCCGGCGGCGGCGGAAAACGCCGTCGATCGCGCACGGTTCTCCGCTTGAGCGGACGAGCGGGCTGAGCTGCCGCCGCTGGGCGTCGGATCGACGATCAAGAACTTGCCGGCCCGAATACGGCTTCCGCGCAAGCCGTTCCAAGCCCTCAACTCACCAATGGTCACATCGAACCGCTCGGCGATAGTCGATAGGCTATCGCCCGTCCGGATCTTATAACGCCCCGAGGCGGGAATCGGAACCCTCGCCGCCCGTCGGTGTGAGCTAGAGCGAGAGGGATCATTCGATGCGCGCCGGGTTGTCGACACGCTGCCTGGCGCTCGAACCCGTAAATATCTTCCGGAGGTGATGCGGCTGCTGGTGAGGCCGTTCCACTGCTTTAGCTGCCCTACGCTCACGCCATAGCGGCGGGCGATCACGCTGAGGTTGTCTCCCGAGCGAACTCTGTATTTTCCGGGACCGCCGGTCTGGGAGCCGGCCGCCGTTTTCCCGGACAAGCCCTCGGGTTTCACGATCAGGTATCTTCCAGCGATGATGCGGGTGCCGGTGAGTCCGTTCCAGCGTTGGATCTGTCGGACGGAGGTTCTAAACCGTTGCGCGATGCCGCCCAGCGTATCGCCCCGAGCGATGCGGTAGCGCCCTGTACCGCCGACAAGAAAACCGCCCGCCCCGCCACGATAGTAATATTTTATTTTTTGCGCGCCGGAGGGGATTGTCAGCAACGACCCTTGGTCCAGTTCTCCTCCGTCAAGCCGGTTAAGTTCGGCGATCTGCGACGATTTGATTCCGTAACGTTTTGCGATCGCCGAGAGGGTTTCTTTCTCTTTGACCTGGTGGCGTCTCCAGGCCAGACGCTTCTCCTGGGGAATATGAGCGATTTCTCTTTCGAAGGTCCGCGCGGCGCCTTGCGGCAGACGGAGGTCGTAGCTGTGGGGCGGCGTGGCCGAGCGCCTCAAGGCCGGATTGAGCTCGCGGAGTTTTTCCGTGGTCGCGCCCGTCACGTCGGCGATCAGGTTGAGATGGATCTCGCTATCGGTCGTCGTAGTGTCGTAGCGCAGGGGAGGGGCCGGGTCCGGCTCAGCGGATTCTCGCAGCCAGGGATTCTTGGCGACATAGGTCATGGCCAAGATGATGGGAACGTAGTTGCGCGTTTCCCTCCGCAGCAGTCGCCGACGGCACAGGGTCCAGTAGTCCGAACCCGCTTTCTTTACCGACCGCGCCACTCGCATGGGCCCGCCGTTATAAGCGGCCATAGCCAAATACCAGTCCCCAAACTCTAGATAGAGATCCTTAAGATGGCGGGCCGCGGCGCGAGTAGCCTTCTCGGGATCGTAGCGCTCGTCCACGTAGCGGTTCTGGCGCAACCCGTACTGCCGCCCCGTGGACCTCATGAATTGCCACATCCCCGTCGCTCGGGCGCGAGAGATGGCCAGCGGCCGGAAGCCGGATTCCGCCTGCGCCACGTGGAAGATTTCCGGCGGCACGCCTTCCTCTTCAAGGACGCGCTCAATCATCGGACGATAGGCTTCTGATCTGTCAATGGTGCGCTGGAACGTCCTACGCCCACGCCCGGTCGTGAAGTAGTTGATAAGTCGGACGACCTGAGAGTTCAAAATCAGGGGCAACTCGGAGCGGGTGGCTCTTAGCCGCGCTTCCCGAGTCTCGGCCAGGCTGAAGTCGTCCGGGATGGCAGTGTCGTTCAACTCGTCGAGCAGGGAGGGTTCGGCTTCTTCATCGAAGGGAGCAAGCACCGCCTCACCGTTCTCGGAGTAGGGAATTGCCTGGAGTGATTCGAACTCGAGGTCTCGGACGTGCGACCTCAACGCCTGGTCTTCAGGCGTCAGCACCTCGACATTAGAATCGGTTTGCGGTTCGAGGGCCGCGGCCGACCCCGAAGCTGTCACTTCCGTCAGCTCGGCAGCGGGATCAGGATTGCCGGGTCGATGATGGGAAGGCGGCGTTTCCGGGACAGGTTCGCTGACGGCCTCGTCCGCTGCGAACTCGGGTGCCGGAGCAGGCGGGATTCCGCTGCCGCCGGCTCGACTCCCATCGCGCCCGCAGCCGGCCACCAACAGCGCAACCCCAGCCAGGGCGCAGCATCCACAGCTCTTTGCGAAACCCATTCGCTAGACTACCGCTTAAACGAGACGACCCACAAGAACCCCGGCGCGCCCATCGCCCCGAGTGCTCTCGTGGGTCAAAGTCTGATGCTAGCAGACGGGCTATTGCCGGTCAATCCGGAGTGAACCAGACGAATCAGTGGGAATAAACCAGCCCAGGAGTTCGCGAGTTTCGGTGGTCTCTCAGGATTCCGTTAGCCCGCTTTGGTCACGGGCTGCTGTAATAGCCCGCCTTTCTCACCACCGGACGGTAGAAGCACGCAATAGGCCCGCCATTACCGCGTTCTGCTTGCTCGCCGTACTCATCACCGTCACGGCAAAGCCGATCCGGCCGACCCAGTCAACCGGTCGTGGAAGCAATTCTGGTAGACTGGCGCAAATTCCCAAAAAGGAGGAAGATCATGCGATCATCCCGCAGAGCGTTCTTGACGGCTTTAGCTACCGGTGCGGCGAGTCTGACTTGCGCGCCAGCGAAACGTAGTGGAGGAGTAACCCGACTTGTTCGATATCGGCATCAACGCAAGACGTCGTTCGGGGTACTGGACGGGGAGACCATCCGCCAAATTGAGGGCAACTTTTTCGGCGACCGGTTCGAAACGGGGGTTACCGTTCCCCTCGGGGAGGCCCGGCTGGTTTATCCGGTCCGGCCGCGCAAAGTGTTGGCGTTGGCCGGAAACTATCAGAGCCATCTGGGGGACAAGCCGGCGCCGAAAAACCCGGAGCCCTTTTTCAAGGCGAACACGGCGCTGCTGAATCCGGAGGCGAATATCGTGTTTCCGCCCGGGGCGCAAGATGTTCACTTCGAAGCCGAGCTGGTGATTGTGATCGGCAAAAGGGCCCGGCGCGTGACCGAAGAGGAGGCCCCCGACCATATTCTCGGCTACACCTGCGGCAACGACATCAGCGAGCGGAATTGGCAGAACGGTTCGCTCGGCGACCAGAAGGACGTACAGTGGTGGCGGGCCAAGGGCAGCGACACGTTTGCGCCCATGGGTCCGGCCATCGCCGTGGGCCTCGACTACGAGAAATCACAGATTCAGTTGCGGCTCAACGGCGAGGTCAAGCAGAAGCAGATGCTCTCGGACTTGATTTTCAAGCCACCCGCGGTCGTAAGCTTCATTAGCCAGCATGTGACCTTGGCTCCCGGGGACGTGATTTATACGGGAACGCCCGGAAAGACGAGTCGCATCCAAGCCGGCGACGTGGTCGAGGTCGAAATCGACGGCATTGGCGTGCTGCGAAACGGCGTAAAGGGCTGAGTCGCGTTTGTCACCACCTGACAGTCGGTCGAAGCTCTAGGTTCGGCAATAAATAGGGGATCTCATCCGATTTTCACTTTTGCAACTGCTTTGTTTCCGCTATGGGTTGCAGAACGAAAAGCGATGACTGTAGCCATTTGCGACGAAGGACTTTCACCACGGGCCGCTAATCTAAAAACCCCTCAGTCGCCAAGGAGCGGGTAAACTGCACGGTCGGTCGCCATGGCTCTGAAACAGAGGTCAACTTGTATTTCGCCGGGTCTTTTGCTCGCTTTGATCGCCTGCTTGTGGTGTGGAGGCAACAACCGCACAGCACGGGAGCCCGAAGAGGTGACCTGCCCCCAGGAACGAGTCCACTCTCTAAGTTAGACCTGGGACCATTTGAAGTCCACTCCATGGTATAGAACTCTGGTCCTGGGACCTGGGTAATCTGGCCTCCGGCGCCGGCGGCCGATAGGCCAAGGCGCTGTGAGGCCGTCGCTGGTTGTACTCCCTGCGCCATCTCTCGGCCAACACCTTCGCCTCCCACAACGTGTCGAAGACTTCTACGTTCAGCAGTTCATCCCGTAGTTTTCCGTTGAAGCTCTCCACATATCCATTCTCCCAGGGGCTGCCGGGCTCGATGTATAAGGTCCTCACCCCAACAACCTTCAGCCAGTCCCGAACCGCCTGAGCCGTAAACTCTGACCCGTTATCGGACCGAATGTATTCAGGCACTCCCCGATCCACGAACAACTCCGCCAATCGATCCAACACGTCCTGGTGATTCATCTGTCGTTGGACCTCAATGGCCAGACACTCCCGGGTGTATTCATCCAGTAGGGTTAATAATCGAAATGGAGTGGACCCCGAAAATGAGACAACTCGTTAAGCATCTTTTTACAGTGAATGGAGAGAGGTGCCATGACGTTGTCCAGGAGAAAGTTTTCCGCCGAGTTCAAGTTACGGGCGGTGAGGCAGGTCGAGGCGGGAGCCTCGGTCGCCGCCGTGGCGCGGCGACATGAGATCCATCCGACGCTTTTGAGCAAGTGGCGGCAACAGCTGCGCCGCGATCCCGAACGAGCCTTTCAGCGCGACCGCGAGCCCAATGACGAGCAGATCCAGGTGAGCGAGCTGGAGCAGATGGTGGGCCGGCTCACGATGGAGAACGCCCTGTTAAAAAAGGCCTTGGCGCGGCTCGAGGAACAACAGCTTCCGAGCGCCGCGTCTTCAAAGACAAGATGATCCCCTTGATCGAGCAACAACGGGAAACGGGAGCGGGCTTGTCGTTGGCCGCGATGTGTCGTGTGCTGGAGGTCTCCCGCGCGGCCTACTACCGGGCTCGTCAACCGCCCGCGGGCGACAACGAGACGGCGTTGCGGGACGTGATCCAGCGCATCGCCGTGGAGATGCCCGCCTACGGCTCGCGGCGCATCACCGCCGAGCTGCGGCGCCAAGGTTGGGTGATCAACCGCAAGCGCGTGCAGCGCATCATGCGCCAGGACAACCTGCTGTGTCTGCGCCGCAAGAAATTCATCCGCACGACCGATTCCGAACACGGCATGGCGGTTTACCCGAATCTCGTGCCGACGCTCGATATCAGCGCTGTGAACCAACTCTGGGTGGCCGACATCACCTACATTCGGCTGTTGCGGGAGTTCGTGTATCTGGCGGTGGTGTTGGACGCCTTCTCGCGGCGGGTGATCGGCTGGTCGCTGGGTCGCACTTTGGAGGCGGAGTTGGCGTTGGCCGCCTTACGGACGGCCTTGCGGACACGCGAGATCGGGCCGGGCTTGGTGCATCACTCCGACCGCGGCGTGCAGTACGCCTCGGGCGACTACACGAAGCTGCTCCAACAGCACGGCATTAGCATCAGCATGAGCCGCAAGGCCAATCCCTACGACAACGCCATGGCGGAATCGTTCATGAAGACCTTGAAATATGAAGAGGTCTATTTGTTCGAGTATGAAGATTTCGCCGAGGCGAAACGGCGCGTCGGGCAGTTTCTCGATCGCGTCTACAACGAGAAACGTTTGCACTCGGCGCTGGGGTATCTGCCGCCGGTCGAGTACGAGCAAAGCGTGCTCGAACAGGCCAGTCTCGCGGGAGTCGTGGGATGAGTTTTCCGAGGCATGAGGGAATCTTTCGATCCGATGGGCGGGGTTCGTGCCGGAGTGGGGCGCGAAGCGAGAGGCTCCACGCCCCGACCCATCGTCTCGATGAGTTCCCGCCCGGCTATTCCTCGGCGGGTTGGTCTCCACCAGAGCCCGCCTCCGCTTCACCGGCCGAGCAGAAGTTTACAATGAAGGCCGCTCCCCAGCCAAGCCTTTTTCAGCGAATGGGGAAACCCTGCTTAGCAGGTTGTTTCACTACAGGGGTCCACCCCAAAAGGCCCTTCCGTCATGGGTTCGCTCATGCACGAAGTCATAGCTCCAGACGTGATCCTTGTGAGCCGCTCGTAACCGAACGCAGGATCCATCATGAAGCCACAGTCTCCTTCGTTTCGGCTGTCTGGACGGGACTTTCAGCCCCTCCTGTCTCCACAACCTCTCCACCCGCTTGTGATTCACTTTCCACCCTTCCCAACGAAGCATGGCCGTGATCCGTCGGTAGCCGTATCGCCCGTAGTGCGTGGCCAACTCCACCATCTCAGCCACCAATCGAGCCTCCTCATCGGGGATATGCCTTTCCCTTCGCTGGGTCGATCGAGCCTGTCCCAGCACTTGGCAGGCCCGACGTTCGGAGACGCGCTCTGCTCCCAATCTCTCCCTCACCCACACCACTGCGCGTCTCCTCTTCGTCGGGCCTAGAAGTTTCCCGAGGAAACTTCCTTTAGGATCTGCTTGTCCAAAGACAGATCTGCCACTAGCTTCTTCAACCGGGCATTCTCCTTCTCCAACACCTTCAACCGCTTGGCCTGATTCAGTCGAAGCCCTCCGTACTCCTTGCGCCACCGGTAGTAGGTCTGCTCGGTCACCCCAATCTGTTTGCACACCTGGCCCACCGTCTGTCCTTGAGCTAGACCCACCTCTGCCTCACGCAACTTGATGATGATCTGTTCTGCACTAAATCGCTTCCCTGCCATCTCTTGCCTCCTTCCTAAAACCGAAAATCCTAACATTCAACTTGGACTCGTTTTAGGGGGCAAGGTCAAACGACATGGAGCTGTTTTCGGGGCTGCAGATCCCCCTAACAGTTGGGCAGCGATTGAAAGCCATCACGGAGGTCGGCAGCTTGATGTTTACTAGACCAGAGGAGGTCGAATTGCGGCAAGCCCGTCGTGGGTTTGTCGCTTTCGGTCTAGCGCTAGGCTATGAAGGGAATCAAGTTGGGGTTTTCGATCTCCTAGTGACATACTCGTCGTATGGGCCACAATGCTGGGAGGGGCATGTCTCCTGCCCACCAATCCGCCTCGAAGTCGAGGATACGGAAAGCTTCTTCGACTAGGCCCCAGGCAGGATACGAGGAGCGAGGACCAGGAAGAGTAAGGGACGGTTTTCTAGACGAAGTCCGGGGCTCTTTGAACCCGGTTCGGCGCCAGACGTCGCCACGAACGGCGACGCGGCACGCAGGAATGCGTGCGCCACAAGACCGGCCACCTCCTTCCCGGGCGGCGGCGACGCGCGTACGACGCGCGCCCAAACGCCCGCCGGAAAAGCACTTTGCTAGACTAGTCGAATCCCCGGGGGACTGTTTGTCGCCCCGGTTTTTGGGTAAATTTTCATCGCGCCGCACAGTCGGCCGGGAGGTTCGAGTTCATGAGCGATTCGGTGACCCGTTATGTCCGCTATGCGCACGACGGGGGTGTTTCCTACGGCATTCTTGACGGAGAGGCGATTCAGGAGATCGCTGGCGGGCTGTTCGGAGAGCGCACCCCGACTGGGAAAACGGTGCAACTCGCCGACGTGAAGTTGCGCTACCCTTGCGAGCCTTCAAAAGTCCTTTGCGTCGGATTGAACTATCGCAGTCACCTGGGAGATCATCCGGCGCCGTCGAATCCGGAAATCTTCTATAAGCCGCCCACGGCGCTAACCGATCCGGGAAACGATATCGTTTTCCCACCCGGAGCCCGCGACGTTCATTACGAGGCCGAACTGGTGGTCGTGATCGGGAAGACGGCGAAGGGCGTATCCGCGGAGGACGCCGCCGGCCACATTTTCGGCTACACCTGCGGCAACGACGTCAGCGATCGCAACTGGCAACTCGGATCGCTGGGCGATCCCAAAGACCTGCAATGGTGGCGCGCCAAGGGCAGCGACACCTTCGGACCGCTCGGTCCGGCAATCGCCGTGGGACTCGATTACGAAAAGTCGAAAATTGAGCTGCGGTTGAACGGAGACGTCAAGCAATCACAGTTCGCCAGCGATCTCATCTTCGGCCCGCCGGAGCTGGTGAGCTTTATCAGCCACTACGTGACGCTATCCCCCGGCGACGTCATCTATTCCGGCACGCCGGGCACGACCAGCCCGATGAAGGCCGGTGACGAAGTCGAGGTAGAAATCGACGGCATTGGGATATTGAAGAACCAAGTGGCGGGCTAAAGGCCGGCCTTCCGCGTCCGCGCTCCCATCGGTGATGCCACAAGTCATCCGCGCTAGAGACGTCTACGATGTTGTCATCGTCGGCTCCGGCGCGGCTGGCGGCATGGCGGCCAAGGTGCTCTGCGAGGCGGGGGCGAAGGTGGCCTTGCTCGAGGCCGGTCCTCCTCTTGACCCTTCCCAGGACTATCTGGAGCACGTTTGGCCCTACGAGGCCGCCCACCGCGGGCTGGGTCTTCCCGGCGGCCGAGCAGGATTCGGCGCCCCAAACAAATTTCGCTGGAGCGACAAGGAACCTTACACTAGCGCTCCGGGGTCACCGGAATTCAGTTGGTCTCGTTCCCGCATCGTCGGCGGACGCACGAACCACTACGGTCGAATCTCTCTTCGCTTCGCCGACTATGACTTCCGCGGGCGCAGCCGCGACGGCTACGGCGAGGACTGGCCCATTACCTACGACGACGTCGCCCCCTATTACGACAAGGTCGAACACCTGATCGGCGTCTACGGATCGAAAGAGGGGATCCGAAGCGCCCCGGACGGCGTTTTCCAGCCTCCACCCGAGCCCAAGTGCCTCGACCATTTGGTCAAACGGGTTTGTGACAAAGTCAAGATCCCCTGCATTGCCGGGCGGCGAGCCGTCTTGACCCGTCCGCTGAACGGGCGTCCGGCTTGCCACTACTGCGGACAGTGCGGGCGCGGCTGCGTCACCGCGGCCAATTTTTCCGCGAGTCAGGTGCTTGTTTTCCCGGCGCTCGAGACCGGCAACCTGACGCTCATTACCAACGCCATGGCGCGTGAATTGATCACCGATGAAGAGGGCAAGGTCACCGCCGTTTCTTACGTCGATAAGACGAATCGCCGCGAGCAGCAGATTCGAGGCAAGGCGTTCGTGCTCGGTGCGAGCTCGTGTGAATCGGCCCGCCTGCTGCTGAACTCGAAATCCACCCGCTTCCCGAACGGTTTGGCCAACGCCGGCAATCAGGTCGGGCGCAATCTCACCGATTCGGTGGCCGTTCACTTCCGGGTGCATGTTCCGGCTTTAGAAGGTCTCAAGGCTCACAACCATGACGGGGCCGGCGGCGGACACATGTACTGCCCCTGGTGGCTGTTCGAGGAAGACCGAAAGCCCGATTTCCCCCGCGGCTACCACGTCGAATGGTGGGGAGGCCCGAAGATGCCGGGGACGGGAGAATTCGGACGAAGACTTAATAATACCGAGGGATATGGGCTAAACCTAAAGCGTGACTTGCGGCAATATTACGGTTCTGAGTTCACCCTCACTGGCCGCGGCGAGATGATCCCCAACGACGATTGCTACTGTGATATTGATCCCGAGGTAGTTGATCACTGGGGCATTCCCGTCCTTCGCTTCCACTGGAAATGGGCCGAACCGGAACTCAAGATGGCCGAGCACATGAAGCACACTTTCCGGGAGATGATCGACCTCATGGGAGGCGACGTCCTTTTGGGGGAGAGAGACGGCCTGCACGGACCCGAGATCGACGCCCCCGGAGCGGTCATCCACGAAGTCGGGACGACGCGTATGGGCAGCGACCCGAGGACCTCGGTCGTCAACGGATATGGGCAGGCCCACGACGCGAAGAACCTCTTTGTGGCCGACGGCGGGGTCTTCACCACCAATCCGGACAAGAACCCGACGCTGACCATTACCGCCCTGTCATGGCGGCTCTCCGAGTACCTGCTTGACCAGGCCAAGAAAGGAAACGTTTAAAGATGGCGGACCGCAAGAAATCTGAACTTTCCCGGCGCGAGATGCTGAAGAGAACCGGCTTGACGGCTGCTGGCGTGGGCTTCGTGCCGGCGTCGGCGCTGGCTCAGCAGGCTCCTGCGCACGAGCACCAGCACAAGGCCCAAGGCCAACCGAAACCGGCGGGCCCTTACGAGCGAAAGTACTTCAACGAGCACGAGTTCCAGACTCTTCGGGCGCTCTCGGACTGGATCATTCCGCCGGATGAAAAGTCACAAGGCGGTATCGCTGGAGGGACGGCCGAGCTGATCGACCTGATGGCTGGTTCCGACAAGGAGTTGCAGATTTCCTTCAGTGGCGGATTGGGTTGGCTGGACAGCCAAATGCGCCGGCGAATGGGCAAGGCGTTCATCGCGGCGACGAAAGACGAGCAGCGGCAAATCCTCGATTTGATCGCCTATCGGAAGAACGATTCGGCGGACTTGGGGCCGGGGATTGAATTCTTTTCCCTGATGCGGAAGTGGACGGTAGATGCTTTCTATAGCAGCAAGGAAGGGATCGAAGACGTCGGTTTCGGCGGCAATGAGGCGCTCAGCGAGTACCACGGCTGCGGCGAAGACGTAGTGAAACAGTTGTTGGATCGTGCGCCTGTCTAGGAGGGGACGCAGTCCGCGGCCGGCTTATGGCGTGCTTCGACCGTCAGGTGGTGAGAAATGCGGGTTAGGTTGAAATGCTTCAAATCATTCGCAGTCCCGAAGTTTACGACGTAGCCATCATCGGATCGGGGGCGGCTGGCGGCATGGCCGCCAAGGTCTTGGCCGAAGCCGGAGCCAAGGTGGCTCTGCTCGAAGCTGGGCCGCTCGTCGATCCGGCGAAGGACTTTCTCGAGCACCTCTGGCCCTACGATGTCGAACACCGGGGGCTTGGTTTTCGCGAAAGGCGCGGAGGCTTTGCGGCGCCCAACCAGTTCCAGTGGAGAGACGACGAACCCTACACGACCGCCAAGGGATCGCCCGAGTTTCAGTGGTTTCGGTCCCGCATCGTCGGCGGCCGCACCAACCACTACGGACGCATCTCGCTGCGATTCGCCGACTATGACTTTCGTGGCCGCAGCATCGACGGCTACGGCGACGACTGGCCGATCACCTACGACGATATCGCTCCCTACTACGACCGGGTCGAGCGGCTTGTCGGCATCTACGGGACGAAGGAGGGCATTCCCTCCGCGCCCGACGGTATCTTCTTGCCGCCCCCGGAGCCGCGCTGCGTCGACCATCTGATTAAGCGCGCCTGCGACGAGCTCAGGATTTCCGCCATTCCCGGACGCCGGGCCGTGTTGACGCGCTCGCTCAACGGACGTCCGGAATGCCACTACTGCGGCCAATGCGGACGCGGGTGCGTCACCGCGTCAAACTTTTCCGCCAGCCAGGTTCTGGTTTTCCCGGCCCTGGCGACGGGCAATGTGACCCTTCTGACCAACGCCATGGCCCGCGAGTTGATTACGAATCGGGACGGCAAGCTTGTCGCTGTATCTTACGTCGATAAGACGACCCGGCGGGAGAAGCTGGTCCGAGCCAAAACGTTCATCCTCGGGGCGAGCTCGTGCGAGTCGGTCAGGCTTCTGCTCAACTCGAAGTCGCCCCGCTACCCGAACGGCCTGGCGAATTCGAGCGGGGTTCTTGGGCGCTATCTAACCGACACCGTCGGGGTTCACGTCGGCGCGCATATCCCCTATATGGAAGGGTTGAAATCGCACAACCACGACGGGGTGAGCGGGCTGCACCTTTATTGCCCGTGGTGGCTTTACGAAAAAGATCGCAAGCCCGATTTCCCCCGCGGCTACCACATTGAGTTCGGGGGCGGGCCCGGAATGCCGGGTATCGGGACGTTCCGCGGGAAGGCCGAGGAAGTGGAGGGCTACGGGCGAGGACTGAAGCAGCGGCTGCGCCGGCACTACGGGGCGCAGATTGGACTCGCGGGTCGGGGAGAGATGATTCCCAACGACGACTGCTATTACGACATCGACCCCGAAAAAGTCGACCGTTGGGGCATTCCCGTGCTTCGCTTCCACTGGAAGTGGGCCGAGCCGGAACTGAAGATGGCCAAGCACATGCGCGAAACCTTCGAAGAGATTATTCACGTATTGGGTGGGGAAGTCGACTTAGGGGAAGACGATCCGCGCGGAGGGGCGAACATCAACGCTCCCGGGTCGATCATTCACGAAGTCGGAGGCGCGCGGATGGGAGACGACCCGAAAACTTCGGTCGTCAGCAAGTACAGCCAGGCCCACGACGTGAAAAACCTCTTCCTGGCCGACGGCGCCGTGTTCGTGAGCAACCCCGACAAGAACCCGACGCTGGCGATCAAAGCCCTCTCCTGGCGGCTGTCGGACTATCTGTTGGAAGAGGCCAGGAAGGGCGATGTCTAGTAGGATTCGTGGCCTTAAGACACTGGCCAGAGAGTTTATCGAAAGCGGCTGGGACGTCAAGGCGACGATCAAGAAGATCGTCATGTCCGCCACCTACCAACAGTCCTCTCGGGTGAGCGATGATCTGCTCGCCCGAGACCCCCGGAACCGCCTGCTGGCGAGAAGCCGTCCCGGCGCATGATGCGGGCCTGTGGTCTGGCCGGTCATGGCTGACGTGGCGCACGCTTTCAGCGTGCCGTGCCGGCATTCTTGCCGGCATGTGCCGGGCCTTCCAGCCCGACATGCTCTGAGCGGCTATGTACGGCACGCTAACGGTCAACGTGAACCGTTGGGACGACCACCTTTGCGGCTATAGCGCCACGAAGGCCATGCTTGGACACGCGAGCACCTCCGGGAAGCTAGTTCCAAAACATCACAGCAGTCTGAAGGTTTCCTGAAGATCGGGTCCCCGAACGGACTGGGGAAAAAAAGGAAGCAGAGGCTCTTGCGGGTGCTCCCGATCACCCGCGGCCGGTCGGAGATGGGTTCAGCGCCGGGAAAATGCGCTAGCATTCAGAGAGGGGTCAAAGTCGGGCGGTCTTCTCAGCTTTCTCGCCTTCAAGAGTGTTCGTCATTACCAGCAACCCAACGCAGGACCGCGGATTCCGCGAGGTCGGCCGGATTCTTGCCGCCCGCTTTCCCGTCAAGCTTTTGATCGTCGTCCGGCCGCTTCTGCTGCTGACGTTTGGCTATTTGGCGTATTCGAGCGGGGCCTGCGCTCAGGAGGCGGATTCGGCCGTGACCGGTCGGGCGGTTGTTCGAGGGCCGGATGGGCAAAGCTTCTCGGTGGCCGGAGCGACGATGGAGCTGACTTCGGTTTCCGAAGACACCGCGAGCGCCTCGCCGCCGCTTCAGGTCAAAACCAATCGCTCGGGCGTGTTTCGATTCAAGGACGTTGAGGAAGGCTGTTACGTCGTCGTGGGACAAAGCACCGAACTCCGAGGCCAGAGCGGGGTGTTTTGCGTCCCGTGGCCGGATGAACCGGATCTGATCGCCGTCGAGATGCAGATTGAGCAGGTCGTTGAGTCCGTCCAAGTGACCGCCTCGGTCATTGAGATCGACCCGACGGAAACCTCCTCAACGGGGTCGGTGGGTGTTTCCACCCTGCACGACGCTCCCAAAGCCAACCGCAGCTTCGAGGACGTGATGCCTCTGATTCCCGGGGTGCTGCGGGGACCGTCCGGGGAGATCAACATGAGCGGCTCTCGTGCGTCGCAGAGCACCACGGAGCTCAACGGAGTGGATGTCACCGACCCGGTCACTCGAACAACCCAGATCAACTTGCCGACCGAGACCGTTTCGAGCGTACAAGTTCTTACTAGTCCTTACGACACGCAATACGGCGGCTTCGCCGGAGCGGTCTCGACTGTCGAGACGAAGCCCTCTAACTTGTCGAACCTTAAAGTCAGTCTCCAGAATTTCACTCCGCGGATCCGCAGACGAGATGGAGCGATCATGGGCATCGAGTCGAGCACTCCGCGATTCACCGTGACAGGCCCCATCCGGAAGGGCAAGCTCGGTTTCTTTCACTCGACGGAGTACCAGTTCGTGCGGGCTGACCAGGAGGACGCCAACCTGCCCTTACTCGAAAGGGACGTGGAGCGCGAGGCCCTGAGCATCTTCACGCAAGTCGACGCCCGTCATTCGGACCGTAACGGGACCACCGCCAACTTGCTGATTTACCCCGAGAAGCTGAACTTCTTCGGGCTCAATGCGTTTACGCCACAGCAATCCACCACGAACTTGAGACGTCGGGGGCGCTTAGCCACCCTTCGAAACAACCACGAGTTCCGCTCCGGCGCGACGCTTCTCTCTCAGCTTTCCTATCAGAATCTCGACAGCGACGTAAAACCGCTCAACGCCGATCCGGCGCGGATTGGACTCGAACGAGCCAGTGGCGGGTTCTTTAACCGACAGAGGCGCAATACGATTCGAAGGAAGTGGTCCCAGCGGTACCGTTTCGCCCCTTTGGATGGTATGGGGCGTCACCAACTCAAGACGGGGTTCCAGCTTGGAGCGGAGAGCTATCACGGCGACCAGATTTTCCGGCCGGTCACGTGGCTGGGGATCGAGGATCGGCCGGTCCTCCAACTGGACTTCACGCCACCCGCCGGCGTGCGCGCCTCGAAGAACGACTTCGCCATGTTCCTCCAGGACAAGTGGGAAGTCGCCTCGGCCCTGACGCTCGATCTGGGCCTGAGGGTCGATCGCGACTCCATCGCCTCCCAGGCCAATCCCTCTTACCGAGCCGGGTTCGCCTACGCGATCGGAAAGGCCGCGAGGACTCTGCTGCGCGGCGGCGCGGGCCTCTTCTTCGACCGAATCAGTCTCACCGCGCCAATGTTCCTGCAACTTCCTCAGCGCACCGAGACCAGATACGGGGCGGACGGCCGGATTGCCTCCGAACGTGCGTTTGAGAGCCGTGTCGATGGGCCTATTCGCAACGCCCGTAGCCTGAGCTGGAGCCTCCAGCTAGACCGCGAAGCGATTCCCGATCTGTTCTTGCGCGCCGGGTATCATCAGAGGAGAACCACGCGCAACCTATTGGTCGAACCGGAGTTGGGCGTCGGCACCCTTGATTTGGGGGTTGCCAGGGACTTTCTCACCTTGAGTAATCGAGGACGAGATAGTTACCGAGAATGGCAGTTCAGCGCGCGCTACCGGCTCAGCGAGGGCGGTCACTTGACGGCTTCCTATGTTCGCTCCTCCTCGGTCGGAGACCTAAACGATTTGGGAACGATCTACTGGCCGACGCCCTCCGCCCTCATTTGGCCCAACGAACGGGCCCCGCTCACGTTCGACGTGCCGAACCGCTTCCTGTTTTGGTCTGAAGTCGGCATCCCCTGGGACCTGCGAGCCGTACCGGTTTTTGAATTACGCAGCGGCTTTCCCTATTCCACGTTCAATCAGGACCGCGATATCGTCGGCGCCCGACATCGGGCCGGGCGGTTCCCGGTGTATAAATCCCTCGACCTCCAGGTGACCAAGGAATTCTCGATTCAGATGGGCAAAAAGAAAAGGCGCTTCCGGGCGGGCATACGCATCTTCAACCTTCTGAACACCTTCAACCCACAGGACGTACAGAGTAATCTCGGCAGTCTGTACTTTGGAACCTTCTACCGAGGCGTCAAACGCAAGCTCCGGGCGGTCTTTGAACTGGGTAACTAGCCCCAATTTTTCGCCACGTGGTGAGAAAAGCGGGCTAGCGGAGCGGCAAAACGCGTCGGGGCGCCGTGTGCAAGGGGGGATTCAGGATTGTCAATGGTCAACCCCGCCGAAGCGCCAATATGCCGCCGGCACAACGATCATGTTCAGCACGGTCGAACTGAACAGGCCGCACATCACCACCAGGGCCAGCGGAGCGTGAATCTCGCTGCCGGTCTGGCCCAAACCAAGGCCGATCGGTATCAGCGCCAGCCCGGTTGACATCGCCGTCATCAGGATGGGCGCGAGACGCTCCGAAGCGCCGCGGGTTACCACCTCTCGAAAATCGGTTACGCCCTCTTCCGCCATCAAGTGCTTGATGTGTGAGATCAGCATGATGCCGTTGCGCGTCGCTACGCCGGACAAAGTGATAAAGCCGATCAGCGAAGCCACCGACAAGACGCCGCCCGCCAGAAAAACGCCGATAACACCTCCGACCAGCGCCAGGGGAAGGTTGCACATGATGATGAGCGCGTCCCTCCAGGAACGGAAAACCGTTGCCAGCAGGACGAGGATTCCGACGATCACAAGCGCCCCCAGCAGTAGGATGCGGCGAGTCGCCTCGGCCTCGCTCTCAAACTGGCCCCCATAGTCGACCCGGTAGCCCCGCGGCAACTTCACTTCCTCGGCAATATGCTTCCGAATGCCATTGACCACACCGCGCAAGTCGCCGCCCGCGACGTTGCACGAGACGACAATCTTGCGCTGGACGTTCTCTCGCGTCACAAAGTTCGGGCTGCGGTCTTCGCGGATTTCCGCGATCGCCGACAGAGGGACTCTCGCCCCCGAAGGAGTGTCGATCATCGCCTGTCGGATCGTCTCCATATCTTCGGGTCTGCCGCCTTCGTACCGAACGACAAGGGGAAAAGCCACTTGCCCTTCTCGAATTGAGCCGACTTCCAGACCGAGAAACATTGTTTCGAGGGCCTCCGCGGCCGTCCCCGCCGGCATGCCGTAGCGGGCGAGGGCGTTACGGCGGAAGCGAACGCTCACGGTAGGAATGTCCGTTTGCTGCTCCGCGGCCAAGTCGACAACGCCCGGAACATCCCTCATCGCCTGCTCGACCTGCTCGGCCAGCGCGCGAAGCGTGTTGAGATCATCACCGAAGATCTTGACGGCGATGTTCGAGCGGGTTCCCGAAAGCATGTGATCGATGCGATGAGAGATCGGCTGACCGATGTTGATGTTCGTTCCCGGGATCAGCGTGGCCCGTCCACGAATCTCTTCTAGAACGTCCTCTTTCGGGCGGTCATTCATCTCCAAACGGACGTCTATTTCCGCCGATTCGACTCCTTGCAGATGTTCGTCCAGTTCGGCCCGTCCCGTCCTTCGAGCGGTCGAAACAACCTCCGGGACATCGAGCAGCATCCTCTCTAAGGCGGCGCCAAGACGGTCGGACTCTTCCAAGCTTGTACCGGGAACCGTGACGGCGCTGATCGTCAGCGTGCCCTCGTTGAACTCGGGCAGAAAGGAGCGTCCCATCCATCCGAAGCTCGCAACAGCGGCGACGAGGACAACGAAAGAAAACGCCGTCACCAGGAAGCCATGGTCCAGACTCCAGCGAATGACCGGTTGGTACAGCTTCTGGAGCAGACGTATCAGGGCGGGGTCGTCTCTCTTCTCCACCGCTTTCGCGCGCGGAAGAAGGTACGAGCATAGAACCGGCGTAACCGTCAGCGCGACGACAAGAGACGCAAACAGCGCCGTGACGTAGGCGAACCCCAAGGGGCGCAATAGCCGGCCCTCCACCCCGCTTATTGAATCTCGCATAATATAGAGTTAGTCAGGGCCAAGAGGAGACTGCTTCCAGAAGGCCGTGATCAAGCGCGGTTTGCGGCGCATGCGACGCAGGGATTTGCGGGCACGCTCGTCCAGCTCCCCGTAGTCCTTCGGACAGACGTTCGGCAACTCGTGCTGCTTCCAGTAAGCCCAAATGTATTCCACCGGGTTCAGCTCCGGTGCATAGGGCGGCAAGCACTCCGTGGCGATGTGGCCTTCGGAGAGCTCGATGAACTCCCGCACCAGGCGGCTGCGGTGCGCTGGCAGGCGGTCCCAGACGATCAGCAGCGGGCCGTCGATGTGGCGGACCAAAGCCTTCAGGAAGTCGATGACGCCTCGGACTGACTCAAACCTTCGTCGACGACCAGCCGCACGGCCTCCAGCCGTCGCTTTTCCAGAGCATCAAAATCGCGCCTTACGCCTCTTGGGTTCCCCCATGTCTATTAAGACGAGCAGAACCCCCAAAAGGTCACTCTAAATTATGCGGGAGTCAATAGGAAGAACAACGGCGCGAACACCAGCATGACGATGAGAGTCGCGAAGACGACTGATCCTCGGATCTCGCTGCTGGCCTGATAGACGACGTCGAGCGCGGAGCGCCGCCCGCCATGAGGGAGCCGCGCGTTCTGGCGCAGGCGACGGAAAACGTTTTCCACGTCGATCACCGCGTCGTCAGCAAGTTCCCCGATCGCAATCGCGAGACCTCCCAGCGTCATGCCATTGATCGTCAGCCCCAGTGCTTTGAGCCCGAGAAATGCCGCGACCAGCGAAAACGGAATCGCGAACAGGGTAATCGCGCTCGCGCGTGCATTCGCCAGGAAGATGATGACGACCGCCACGACCAGCAGGGCGCCGTAGCTTAGGGCCTCTTCGAGATTGGCGATCGCGACCTCGATGAAATCGGCCTGACGAAAGACGTCGCCGTGAATCCGCATGCCGGCCGGCAGGCTCGCTTCGATGTCGGCGAGCGCTCGGTCGATGCCGCTCGTTAACTCGAGTGTGTTCACTTGAGGCTGTTTTCGGATACCGATCACAACCGCCAACTCGCCGTTGAGCGAACCCTCCCCGCGCTTCAGGGCCTCGCCCACCTGGACCTTGCCGAGATCTCCGATGTGAATCGGTATGGCGTTCCTTGCGCTGACCACGGTCTGGCGAATCTCATCCAGGTGAACGAATCGGCCTATGCCCTGAATGAGATACTCCTGCCCGCCGGACACCCGGAAGCCCGCCGAGGTGTTGGTGTTTGCCGCGGCGAGTGCGTCTTGTACTTCCCTCAGCGAAACCTGATAGGCCCGGAGCTTCTCCGGAGACAGCAGCACTTGGTACTGCTTCTGTCCGCCGCCAATCGGCGTCACCTGGGCGACGCCGGGGATAGCGAGAATACGCCGGCGGATCGCCGTGTCCGCAATCGTTCGCAGCTCCACCGCGCCGTGGCGGTCCGACGTCAACGCGATAAAGAGAACTTCGCCCATGATCGATGAAATGGGTCCCAACAGCGGCGGGCTGGTTCCCGGCGGCAGGGAAGCCATGGCCATATTCAGGCGTTCGGTCACGGTCTGTCGGGCGCGATAGACGTCCTCGCCCCAGTCGAACTCGACCCAAATGATGGTTACCCCGACCGCGGTAGCCGAGCGAACCCGTCGAACACCGGAAGCGCCGTTCACTGCCGTCTCAACCGGAAAGGTGACGAGGTATTCCATGTCCGTGGGCGCCATGCCGGGGTTCTCGACGATAACGGTTACCGTCGGCGCGGTGAGGTCCGGCAGCACATCGACAGGGAGTTGCGTGATTGCGTAACCGCCCCAGGCAAGAAAGCCGGCGGTGAGCGCCAGCACCAAGGGCCGGTTTGCGAGCGACCATCGAATGAGCGTATTCAACATGGCTGCGTTAGTGGACGTGCCCGTGAGCCGGTGTCTGGGATGACCTAGACGCCAGTCGCACGAGATTAGCCCCCCGGGTGACGACACGCTCGCCGGCCCGGAGGCCCGCGGTGATCTGAACCTCTCCCCCCTCGCGGTTGCCGAGCGTCACCGGGCGCCGCTCGAACGACTCACCCGCGGTTTGGACGTATACGAGTGTTCGGCCGCCGTCATTGACAACCGCCGAGCGTGGAACCGTCGGAGCTTCAACCGATGCGGACGTGAATAGCCGCAGAAACGTGGATTGGCCGATAGCCAGTTGTCGTTTCCTGTTGTTCAGAAAATAAGTTGCCTTCAGGGTCCGCGTCGCGGGGTCGACCACCCGCGCCGTCGAAACCAGTCTGCCTACCGGCAAAGAGACCCCGGACCCGGGGAGCCGGATTTCCGCGCCTTTCAGACTTTGCAGAACGGCTACCCGCGACTCCGGAAGCGCACCGGACACATGAACGGTGTCGATTGCGGCGATTTCAAGCAGGGTATCGCCTTTCTCTACGTGTGCTCCGTCCGTTACGAATACGGCGATAACGACCCCCGCGAGATGAGATCGCACGGAGAATGCAGACTGTGAGTCCCTGTGAGGGTCGTCGCGCCGAGTAGCTTCGTAGTAGGCCATGCGCGCCCCTGCCGCTTTGTGTCGAGCAATGGCTACCGCCTCCCGCGCCTCGGCTTCCCGCAGCCGGCGGGCCGGAATGGCCCCCGCGGCGAGCAGTCTCTCTACGCGTCGCCGTTCCCTCCTGGCGGATTCCAACGCCACCCCCGCTTCGTCCAGAGAAAGCTGGAGAGCGCTGCGATCAAGAAGGCCGCCCCACAAAGGAACGATGGCGGCGAGGTTTTCTCCCCGGCTCACGGACGCCCCCAGAGCCGGTAGTTGGACGGAGGGTAGCAGGCGGCCCGAAACCGGCGCGGTCACCGCCATTCGGCCTCCACTGCGAGGCTCGATCGTTGCTGGGATGACCAGGCTTTCGCGCATCGATTTGGCCCTGACAAGCTGAGTCGCGAAGTCCAGCGTCCATTGCTGCTCTTTCACAAAAGAGATTTCTCCTGTCGCCAATCCATCCCGCCGCGCGGTTGGGGGCGCGCTAGGACCTTCCTGTCCGCCGCTTACCGGCGTCCGTCCCACGTCATGAGAGTCTTCGAGGGCCGACGATCGAACTTGAACAGTCATCGCCGGCGTACCTGGCCGCGTAGGGGTGACATCAACACCAAAGATCCCCGGCCGCAAAGCGCCATCCGCGGCAAACCTCTCGGTGAAGCCACCTCCATAATCCAAGTGGACTACAACACGCCCTTCCTTCAGAGGTTGAAACGAAGCCGTGTCGGTCAGGTGGATCGCAAACCGAGACTCCTCGCCCGCTTCAAGCGGCGGGTACTCCATGAACAACTCCGTCTTATCCGTCCACTGCGTGACCGCGATCGGCTGGAGATCCTCCGGCACAACGGTGACCTCGGAGTGCTGCCGCGGACTACTGCAAGCCGACAGCAGCAAAATACCGGCTAGAATATGTGCTCTCACGGCAACAGCTCCTTGGCAACGCTGCGGTCGAATTCGACTTCCGCCAACTTGGCCGCCGCCCGCAACTCCAGCAGCCGCAGCTCCGCGCGTTGCTCGACTCGGTAGGAATCCAGCAGCTCCAGAATGCCCAGCTCGCCTTCCTGGTAGGCGATTTCAGCAATCTCGCGGAGTTCTTCGGCGCGCCTCCCGGACTGCGCCCGGTAGTCTTCGGCGATCTCTCGGCGCAGGCGAAGGGAATCGTGTGCTGAACGCACATCGGCAAGAATCCGGCTTTCGAGAATGCGGCGGCGCGCGCGCGTGCGATCCGCCTCGGCCAACTGTTTGTCGGCCTGCCCTTTGTTGAACAGCGGCAGATCGATGGAAACCGATAGCACGGGGCCATTGGCATAGCGGTCACCGATCTCCGTCCGCTTCAGCCCGCCGGAGACGACCGGGTTTGGGATGCGCAGGCGGTCGGCGGCTTCGGCTTCCAGCCGGAGCTGTTCCAACCGCTGCTTCTCGACTTGGTAATCGCTGCGAGCCGCGAGGCCCTCCACCAGGGCTTCTCGAAGATCCGGCAAGGCATAGCCAGGTTCCAGCGTCCCCCTGGCAACCAAGTTGCCCGGACTTACGCGCTCACCAAGAAAACCGGCCAGCCCGGCCCGCGACTCGGCGATCAGAGTTTCGCTATCGGCCGATTCGGTCTCGCGCTCCACGATTTCCCGCTCCGCGCGCAGACGGTCGAACTTCGATCCCTCGCCCGCTTTCTCGCGTTCGCGCAAGATGCGGACAAGCTCCTCCAATTCGTCGATGCTGGTGCGAATGGTTCCCTTTCGCCTCTGAGCGTAGGCGAGTTGATAGAACGTGTGGCGCAGCCGGGCTTCAATCTGGCGCAGCGAGTGGTCCGCTCCGGCCTCCGCCACCGCGACCGCCGACTCTCCGGCCTGTCGCAACAGATTGCGCCGTCCGTTCAATGCCAGCGGTTGCTCGAAAACGTAGAAATCCGTTCGTCCAGCGCCCTCGAATGTCGTACTCAAGGAAGGATTCGGATAGAACGTGCCACGCCGGGTTTTGGCTTGCGCTACGTCTACGCGAGCCTGCAATTCCCGGTGATAGGGACTCTCTCGGAGAAGCTGCAGCGCCTGCCTCTCGGTCAGCTCCTGTGCGGCGGCGTTTGTCGCCAAACAGCAGACCAGAAGGCTCAAGCGCATGTATACGTATACCCTCGCAATCATAGTTCAACCTCGCGGACGGACCCCGGGGGGCCCAAAGAAGGGGAAAAGTCTTAGCTGGGGATCAAAGGGGAGGAGCTCGAGGGATTCGCGACGACGTGAACGGTGGATCGTGGATTCTGGGTTCTTGCGGCGGGCTTCCTAGAGCAACAACAGCAGGGGACGCCGAAGAACCTCTCGTCCGCACAGCTGACTCCGCGTGAGGCGGTTCCGGCCGCTCCGACTGAAGCCAGGAAATCTCCACCGGGTCTTCGTTCCCGCCGACGGGAGCCACCTTCGGCTCGCCATACTCGTCGGACGGGAGTGAATGGGAGCCAAAGTGAACGTGCGCGGAGAACCCTTGCGTGTGCTCAGCCTCCATGTGTTGCTTGGCGTGCTCGTCCGGGTGGAGATGGACAACCGGTCCCTGCTGAAAAGCGGCCAGCAAGACCGGGCAAAGAGCAGTTGCAAGTTGCTTATGCACCTATATCAGTGCTGTCCGGGGAAAGTCGCGTCATCGGACGGTAAGTCTCGACCGCTCAATGTCTTATGGCCTGTTTTGCCCGGGAACGATTTGAAATCCCGAGGCCGCAAATGGTCGCCTGAACGGAGCATCCGGACGCGGCACAGTGAGGGATGAACCTTGGCCGTACGGTTTTCTCCCAACTGATCGAGCACCTACCGAGCAAAGAGTTTCAGAAATGTGTATCGCGCTACCGCGGCGATTCCTATCTGAAAAGTTTCTCCTGCTGGGATCAGTTTCTTGCGATGGCATTCGCCCAGCTGACCTATCGGGCAAGCCTCCGCGACATCGAGACGTGCCTGCGTTCGATGCACGGCAAACTCTACCACATGGGATTCCGCGGCAGGGTAGCGCGCTCGACACTGGCCGATGCGAACGAGTCGCGCGACTGGCGGATCTACGCGGACTTCGCGCAGGTCTTGATTGGCATGGCACGGCCGTTATATGCCCACGACCCGATCGGTGTGGACTTGGACCAGACTCTGTACGCTCTCGACTCGACAACAATCGACCTCTGCCTGTCGCTGTTTCCGTGGGCGAGATTCCGCAAGCAAAAGGCCGCCGTGAAGATGCACACGCTGCTGGATCTGCACGGCAATATTCCCACGTTCATCCGCATTACTGGAGGCAAAGTGCACGACATCAACATCCTCGACGAGATCGGCCCGGAGGCCGGCGCGTTCTACGTCATGGATCGGGCCTACGTCGATTTCGAACGCCTCTTCGTGTTCACTCTCTGCTCGTCGTTCTTCGTCGTGCGAACCAAGAAGAACATCTTGCTCCAACGGCGCTACTCGCATCCCGTCGACAAATCCACGGGCTTGCGCTCGGATCAGACCGTCATACTGGCTGCCATCGAATCGGCCCAAGCCTATCCCGACCCGTTGCGGAGGGTCAGTTACTTCGACGCCCGGACGAACAAGCGGCTGAAGTTTCTGACCAACAACTTCGCGCTCCCGGCGCTGACCATCGCCCACATCTACAAGTCGCGTTGGCAGATTGAGTTGTTCTTCAAGTGGATCAAGCAACATCTGCGAATCAACTCGTTTTACGGCACCAGCGAGAACGCCGTCAAGACGCAGATCCGAATCGCTGTCTCGATTTACGTGCTCATCGCCATCGTCCGGAAACGGCTCGGGCTGGAAGCGAGTCTTTACCAGATTCTACAGATTCTCAGCGTTACGCAATTCGAAAAAATGCCCCTTTTACAGGCACTCCAGCCATCCGACTCCCCAAACGAATCCCCCTATGACCCCAACCAATTGATTCTATTCGACTTTTAACCGGACAGCAGTGCACCTATATCTATATTAAACGCGATGGTCGCCGGTTTGCTAGCCCGCTTTTCTCACCAGGTGGCGAGGCGAAGTGCGTGAGAGGCCCGTCAGTACAAGGTGCGCGCCGCTCAGCGCCGCATTTCTTGAATAATGCGGGCGTACTTGAACCCTGGGTTGAGCACGGCGAGCAAGCGCAACGACGTAATGGCGGGCCTATCGCGTGCTTCCACCGTCAGCTGGCGAGAAATGCGAGCTAACGCCCTGAACCCTCTCCCCGGTCATGTAGCATCGTCAGTCGCTCGGCGGCGGGATCATCGGAGCTGCCAGGTCCTATTGACAGATTGACAGATTGGTCCGCTTTAAAAGCGGTAGCGGTACCGATCGGCACCCCCCTGGGTACTCCGACTATGGGATGGCCTCTACGGGAAAAGACCGGCGCAAGATTACAACTCTGGCGGGTAGTAGCCGCTTCGGTGTCGAATTTTCGTGTCGGCATCGAGATTGACTTTGACTTTGATCTCGCGGAACTTCTGGTCGCTGAAGGGAGCGGGGGGATTGTACGCCAGGATGTATTGGCTCTGGACATCGCCCGCAATGGCCAGAATGGCTCGATACAGCGCCTCCAACTGGGCGCGGGCGTATTCGCCGGTCCCCACGGTTCGGACGTAATTGCCGGCGTCCTGGGGTTTCGAGAGATAGCCCGATATGTCGCTGTGGACCCCCTCCATGGGAGACCCCACCCGGCCGCCGGTGGCGCGGGCCAACCGATAGAGGTTTTCTTCCTCTTCTTCGTGAAAACCCCAGGCGACCGTGCTGACACCGAATATCGTGACGCGGTTGCGTTGTGCTTGTGAGATGACCTCTTCGAGGGTGCGCTTGCTGGCGTTGTCGTGCCCGTCGCCGACGATGACGATGACCTTCCGAGGCTCGCCCGACCCCTGGTAGGTCGCCGACGCCAATTGCTCCGTGCAAGCCGCGTAAATGGCGTCGAGCATGGCGCTGCCGCCGCCGTGCTTGAGCCTTTCCATCCTCTGCGCGATGGGGTAGGGATCAGCAGTCGTTTCGACCAGCAGGTCAACTTCCGTGTGATAGCCCATCAAGAAACCCTTGTTGCGTCCCTCCTCGGGAATCAGGATGTACGCTAAATCGCCGATCGATTCCTTGTAGCTTTTGTAATAGATGCGGGCTGTGTTGCTGAGATCGACCAAGAAGCCGACCCACAGCGGCGGTTTGGCTTCTTCCGCCGTACTCGCGGTGAAGTAGCGGATGGCGACTCGCTGGCCGTCTTCGTAGACCTCGAAGTCGTCCTTGTTTAGATCGACGATGTACTTGCCTTCGTTGTCGGTGACCGTCACCGGAACATTGACGACATCGACGTCGACGCGAATCGTTTGCGCGGGCTGCTCGGCTTGCTGCGCGCACAGCAAGCCGCACGAAATCAGCAGCGAGACGGAGACGCGAATCCACATAGCAGGTCGAAACCCGTCCTTATTCTAACCCAGCGGTTGGCCCAAATCGGGCCATTGGGTCTGAAAAACGACAAGGCTGTTACAGAGACGAGCGCCGCCGCGCGGCTCGTCCGCTTTTCTCACCACCTGACGGTCGAAGCACGCAATAGGCCCGCTATGACTGCGTTGCGCTTGCTCGCCGTGCTCACCGTACTGTTCAAGTACACCTCCGCTCGCTGAGCGGCGCGCGCCTTGTACTGACGGGCCTCTCACGCACTTCGCCTCGCCACGTGGTGAGAAAAGCGGACGAGGGCCCCGGATTCGGATGCGTGAAAGCCGATATTCACCTAAAGCCGCATTTCTCACCAGCGGCCGCCACGAATGGTAGCGAATTCCCGCCGCCGGGGATGTTGGGGCGCGATTGATCGCGCCCAGGGACAAACAAGAGTGTTTGTCCCTACAGATCTCGGCCGATTCAGTAGGGACCGGCTTTCTTGCCGGTCCTTGGGCACGACAAATCGCGCCCGCTTGCCGAGAGACTGTACGCCGCCCCTGTGCGCGAACCGTTGCCGCGAGCCATGGCCGCCGGGCCTTTCCCCGATCGCTGGCCGTGCTGAGAAATACGGGCTCAAGCCGGGCCACCACGACTTGATGCCGGGTTCGATGGCGAGGGGGCGCCATTATCGACGTACGAGCCGCGGGATCGGGACCTCTTACCGGCGCTTTGGTTTGCGATTCGGGCGGGCGAGTCGCAACAAAAGGTCGGCGACAAGGTCCGCATCGTGACGGATGACCTGGCCTTTTACGATCAGCTTTTCGCGCAGTACCTTCACGCCGAGCTTTTCCAGTTCCGGGATGTCCACTTCCACGGGAAGCGCGTTTTCCTTCACGTAGCGTCGCCGCAAGGCGGCCGGAATGCGATTCGCGCTGACGACGACGTAGTCGAACGCCAGCCCGCGCGCGTGGTCGTAGATGGCGCGAACGTGATCGGCGGCGGAGTAGTGTTCCGTCTCCCCGGGCTGCCCCATCAGGTTGCAGACGTAGACCTTGACGGCCGGGGAGTATGCGATGGCCTCGGGAATGCCTTCGACGAGCAGATTGGGAATGACGCTGGTGTAAAGCGAGCCGGGTCCGATGGTGATCAGATCGGCTTGTGCGATGGCGCTAAGGGATTCGGGCAACGGCAGGCAGCGGCGCGGTTTCAGGCGGATGGCCTTGATCGGCTCGCGGCTCTTTGTAATCCGGGACTCCCCCCTCACCCATCTGCCGCCTTCCAGCCGGGCTTCGAGCTCTACGTTGGTCAGCGTGGAGGGGAAGATCCGCCCACGGATCGCCAGAACCTCGCTCGAGAGCTGAATGGCTTGCTGAAAATCGCCGCTCACGGCCGTCAGCGCTGTCAAGAAGAGATTTCCGAAGCTGTGTCCCTCAAGACCCTTACCGCTGGAGAAGCGATGTTGGAACAGCTTGGAGAGCAACGCTTCGTCTTCCGCCAGCGCGACCATGCAGTTACGAATATCACCCGGGGCGAGGATATCGAATTCCCGGCGTAGCCTCCCCGAGCTTCCCCCATCGTCGCTGACGGTGACGATGGCGGATAGCTCGACCCTTCGGGATCGGGGTCCCCCTCCGCTGCCTTCCGCCGCGCTGAACCGCTTCAGTCCGCCCAACACCGTGGAGAGCCCCGTGCCTCCCCCCATGGCCACAATGCGGCACGGTCCCTCCGCCGCCCCGCGCCGCTTGCGGTCCGGACGGTTGGCCCGGCCCGTCGCCTTTTGGGCCGGCCGCTCGGATGGTTGGCGTCCGTGTCGGGATGGCACGTCGGATGGCGGCTAGCTGGAAGGGAGCGCCTGGGGACGCAAGAGATCGGAGATGGAGGGGTCCTCTCGCATCGATTCCAGGTCGGAATCGTTGAGTGCCAGCGGCCGGGTCCGGGGATTCAATTCTATGGCCTGGCTGAGGCTTCGATGGGCGCCCTCGGCGTCTCCTCGTATGGCATATAGCACGGCTGTTGCGTAATGCACGTGATCCGCCCGCGGGTCCCGCTTGAGAGCTTCGCTCAAATGATGCTCCGCCTCGTCCAATCGGCGGTCATTCATTAGGCTGATCCCATAGTTGTAGTGGTCGTCAGAGCTCTTGAGACGGAGCTTGCTCGTTTCCATCCGGCTGCGGCAGATCTCGGCGTAGACTTTCGCCCGCTGCCGCAAAGTGGCATCCGGTCCATCCGCTGCCTTTACGAAGCGCGAGCGCGCCTGGGCGAACTTCCTGTTGTTGAGATGACCGACTGCCACCCCGTAATGAGCAGCCTGGCGTTCGCTGAGCTGGCGGGCGATGCGTGCGTCCTGCGCCCGTTTACGGGCTTTGGCCGCCTCCTCGGCCTTGGCGATACGCATGGCCGAACTGACTGCGGTGAACGAGACCGGCTTGCGGCCGGCCGCTTTCTTGACGGCCTTCTTGGCGCTCTTGGCTACTGCCGGTGCAGTGGCTTTCGCCGCCTTCTGCCCTTTCGCCGCCTTCTTTGGACTCGGGGCTGCCTTGGCTACTTTCTTCACGGGGGCCGCGGGCCGCGACGTCGACTTCTTTTTCGTAGACGCACTCTTCGGGGCGGACATGGCCTGCTTCGGCACCTTTGCCTTTTTCGAAGTCTTTGCGCGCTTCGGCGGCGCGGGCCTCTTGGAGGATACTGCCTTCTTTTTCTTGGCCGTGACTCCTCCTCTCCGAGCGCTACCGGGAGCGCTCCGCCGACCTGGACGACGGAGATCGGCGACTGCTAAAGCTCTTCCCTCGAACGGACGTTCAGTCGGACCCGGAAGGGGACGGCGGACCGGCTCCGCGACGCAGCATAGCCCGCTTGTACTTCAGCCTTCCAGGATGTCAGGTTTATAGCAGATTCCGGGAAACAAGAGCAACCCCGTTGTCCTCCCAGCCGACTACTACGCAGTCCCCGCCCGGATCTCCGTGCCCACTGAGTCTCGCAATTTACGGTGACAGGGCCAACGTTCAGACTGTAGGGGCATAGCATGCTGTGCCCGTGTGCAAAGTCACTGCATTTTGCGAGCCTCAATGGATCGCAACCCGGTTGCTGATTACCCGAGATGGGGCTTGAGCACATTGACAAGATCCTGCACCGAGGCGGCGCTCTTCTTGAGTTCGGCGCTTTCCTCGTCATTTAGATTCAACTCGTAGATCTTTTCGATCCCGCGGGCCCCGAGCTTGACGGGCACACCGACATAAAGCCCGTTAATTCCATATTCTCCTTCCAGATAGGCCGTGCAGGGGAGAACTTTCTTCTTGTCCTTGAGGATCGATTCGACCATCTCCACGACCGCCGACGAGGGAGCGTAGAAGGCGCTGCCTGTCTTGAGGTACTTGACGATTTCTCCTCCCCCCTTGCGGGTTCTTTCCACGATCTTATCGATGGTTTCCGCGTCCAGAACGTCCGTAATGGGAATGCCGGAGACACTGGTATAGCGCACCAGCGGGACCATAGTATCTCCGTGGCCTCCGAGCACAAAGGCAACGACGTTTTCGACCGAGACCTCGGCGGCTTCGGCGAGAAAGGTCCGGAAGCGCGCTGTGTCGAGAATCCCGGCCATGCCGACCACTCGGTTCTTGGCGAATCCGCTCAGCTTGTAGGCCACGTGGCACATCGCGTCCAACGGGTTGGAGACGACCACCAAAATACAGTTGGGGGAGTATTTGACCGCCGGCTCGACGCAAGCCCTCATGATTTCGTAATTCTTCATCAACAGATCGTCCCGGCTCATGCCCGGCTTGCGCGGGAAGCCCGCCGTGATGACCACAATGTCGGAGTTCGCCGTCACTTCGTAATCGTTAGCCCCCATGATCTTCACGTCCGATCCCTCGACCGGACAGGCCTCGAGCATGTCGAGCGCTTTACCTTGGGGCACGCCCTCCACGATGTCCACGAGTACGACATCGGCTAGCTCCTT
Organism: Bryobacterales bacterium; assembly: GCA_965248365.1. Classification (GTDB taxonomy): domain Bacteria; phylum Acidobacteriota; class Terriglobia; order Bryobacterales; family UBA6623. The sequence goes on from CBDFJA010000002.1 coordinate 981,840, forward strand.
GTCGGCGAGCCTGAGGGCGCAACTGGCTCCCACGTTGCCGGCGCCGACCACCGTAACCTTTTTCCTCATCTCTCTATCTCCTCGAATTGGACCGGCAAGGGCAACCGCTCCCTTGCTGGCGCGCGTTCAGGGCCGGTCGCCGCCGGCCTTTTGACTCTCCCACTGCATTTGTAGTGCCAATCGACCATCAGTCAGCGACGGATCCTAACCAACCACAGGCGACGCCATATTGCTGACGATCTCGCTCGCGAACTCGCTTGTTTTCAACTTCTTCGCCCCTTCCATCTGGCGATGCAGATCGTAGGTCACCGTCTTGTTGGCAATCGCCCGGGTGATGCCGGCCTCGATCCGATCCGCCACCGCTGGCCAGCCCATGAAACGAAACATCATGGCACCGGAAAGGATCACGCTCGAGGGATTGATGACGTCCTGATCGGCGTATTTCGGGGCCGTCCCGTGCGTAGCCTCAAAGACCCCGTGTTCATCGCCGATGTTGGCGCCCGGAGCCATGCCCAACCCGCCCACCTGGGCCGCGCAGGCGTCCGATAGATAATCCCCGTTCAGGTTCGTGGTGGCAATCACGTCGTACTCGGTGGGTCGCAGCAGTACCTGTTGAAACATCGAATCGGCGATACGGTCCTTGACGATAATTTTTCCTTCGGGAACAGCAGCGCCAACCTCCTCTTCCGCCACGCAAGTTTCGGGGAATTCTTCCTTAGCAACTTCGTAACCCCAGTCGCGGAAAGCGCCCTCGGTGAATTTCTGGATGTTTCCCTTGTGGACCAGGGTGACGCTTTTGCGGCCGTTCTCCAGCGCGTATTGGATCGCCCGCCGGACAAGTCTTTTCGATCCCGTCACGCTGACCGGTTTGATACCGATCCCGGAGTCCTCGCGGATCGCGCTGCCCATCTTTTGATTCAAGAACTCGATCACCTGACCGGCTTCGACCGTGCCCTGGCGCCACTCAATCCCGGCGTAGACGTCTTCGGTGTTCTCCCGAAAGACCACCACGTCGAGCTTTTCTGGATGCCTCATCGGCGAGGGCACGCCCGGAAAGTATCGAACCGGCCGCATGCAGACATAGAGCGTCAAGATCTGCCGTAGAGCTACGTTAAGGCTGCGAATACCGCCCCCCACCGGCGTCGTCAACGGTCCCTTGATGGCGATATGAAAATGCCGAATCGCCTCGACCGTGTCATCAGGCAACCAACTGTTAAAGCGATCGAAGGCTTTTTGACCTGCAAGTATCTCATACCAAACGATTTGTCGTTCACTACCATATGTCTGCTCCACGGCGGCGTCAAACACATACCGGGAGGCCTTCCATATATCCCGCCCGATCCCGTCGCCCTCGATGAAAGGGATAATCGGGTGGTCAGGGACGATGAACTTGCCCTCCCGCACCGCGATGGCGTCGCCCGCGGAGGGTACCGGGTTTGCGTTGAACGATCTCATTTTTTCACCGTGTTTTGTTGTCCCCCGAGGACCACCGCGGCTCCCGGCGCTAGCTTGCGCCGGCATCGGGTCTGAAACAAGTAAGGCAGGAATGGGACGGGGTTGTCCATTGCTTTCGTCCCACCATTGAGTCTCGCAAACTACGGTGACATGGCCCGCGTTCAGGACCGTAGGGGCACGCCATGCCCGTGTTCCAAAGTCACTCCAAACTTGCGAGCCTCAGCGGGAACAGCGTGTCGGCCTAAAAACGTAAGAGTTTAGCAAGTCCCGGCGGAGGCGGCAAATCGAGGCTGAGCGTGACGTACAAGGCAGAACGTGGTGTCAGGAAGGGGCATGGCTCAGCTCCGTGCGTGGATCGAAAGCGATCCTGGGAGGAGACCATTTCGTTGTTCCCCCGGAGGGTGCTTACTCGCCAGTGGACGAGTCGCAGTCGGTTAGGAGGAGGTGAGCGGAGGCGCATTTGAACGGCGCGCCAACTACGGTGGGCAGGCGCGACGAACTCATGGCAGTCATATCGGGCGGTTCGGCCGTCAGGTGGTGAGAAGGGCGGCTAGCCGCCCGAGCCGGTGCCGGGTGTCACGGCGCCAATGGTGTTGCGAATCGTCTCGGGGTAGTTTTCGAGCTTGTCCGCGAGAGCCTCGTGATCGGAGATCGGAAGGTTGGCGATCACCTCCGCCACGGTTGATTTGGGCGGTATTTGGAGCACGTTGAAGCCGATCGTGTCGGCAACGGCATTGGCCGCGGTGATGACCGAGAGCATCGAGCGGTCGACGCTTTCGGCGGTATGATGGTGAGCGATGGCTTCGACGAAGTCTTGGGGTAAGTTCCATTGCCGGCCCAACCACTCCCCGGCCGCACAATGGTCGACGTCAAACAGTTGCCTCTCACACTCGAGTTCGTCGAAGTCATTCTCTCGCGCCACCACAAGAAGATTGCCGTACTCGCTGGGGTAGCAAGCCAGTAACGCCAGGCGGCCGACGTCGTGCAGCAGGCCGGCCGTATAGGCGCGGTCCTTGGCGACGTCCATCTCTTCGGCCAGCTCTTCGGCGATCAGAGCGCAGGCCACGCTGTGGTCCCAGCAGATCCGCAGTCCCTGGTTGCGCAGAAAGCCGTGAGAAAAACGTCCTAAGGCCACGGTCAAGGCCAGGCGCTTGACGACTTCGGTGCCCAGTACGACGATGGCGTGGGAAACGTTGTCCACTCGCCGGCTCAACCCATAAAGCGCTGAGTTAGACACGCGGAGAATCTCCGCCGACAGCGCCGGGTCGATCCTCAGCAGCTCAACGATCTTTTTCATCGGCACTTCGTCATCGTCCAGCAATCTCAGCAACTGTAAGGCAACCGCCGGGAAGGGGGGCAGGGACTTCAACGCCCACGGTCTGGCAGTTTCCGAAGGAGTAGCCCCGCCGGACTCAGCAGGCGTGGTTTCGGTTTCGGTAGACATCGCTGGTCATGAAGTTTATCGACCGATCGTCAAGGCGGCTTTATAACCGGAGACCCGCGGATCGCGATGGCAACAACGATGGCGCGGGTCGCCACCACCTCGGTTACCTATACCGGCGGGCGTGGCAAGCCCGTCCACCCGGGTTGCGCCCCTGTTGTAAAGCCCCGCTGTCGAGAGGCCGATATCAACAGCAGAGGTATGTCGAATGGCTAGCGAACCTATCTACAATGCCATCAAAGTTCTACGCGAAGAGCTGGAACGGCTCAACTATGTCATACGGATGCTGGAGGGACTAGCAGTCGGTCGACCTCGCCGCGGTCGTCCCCCGAAGTACTTGGCCGATATAATGGCCTCCACCGCCGGCCCCAAGCGCAAACGGCGCAAGGCAGCGCCCAAGCGCTGACGCCAACCCGCTTCACACCTGTCGCTCTGCCCGACCGGACGACCCGGGACCAAACGGAGCCGCGCCCGAAAGGGTGCGGTTGAGGCCTTGTGACCGTTGGACCGGCGCCTGCTCGAGCGCCCGCTCGATCACACACAGAACCGGCCATGCGTAGCGCGGGGCTCGCAGAGACCTGCGACCGTTGGGGTTGCGCCGCGAGGGCCCCGCGAAGGGCCAGCAGAGCCGCGCCCGCAAGGGTGCGGTTGAGGGCCCCGCGACCGTTGGACCGGCGCTGGTGGAGCGCCCGCTGGGTCACACAGAGAACCGGCCATGCGTAGCGCGGGGATCGCAGAGACCTGCGACCGTTGGGGTTGCGCCACGAGGGCCCCGCGACCGTTGGACCGGCGCTGCTGGAGCGCCCGCTGGGTCACACAGAGAACCGGCCATGCGTAGCGCGGGCACGGCGAGCAAGCGCAACGCAGTAATGGCGGGCCTATTGCGTGCTTCGACCGTCAGGTGGTGAGAAATGCGGGTTAGGAGGGCGATGATCCACATTTCCCCTTCGCTCTATCGAGTCGTCGCCGGCCAGATCCGCGGCCTTTGACTATTTCGATGGCGGGGACGGTCGCCTCCCAACCGGGAAAACGGGGACACTTGACACGCGCGCTATCCTCAGGGTGGGAGATCCCAGCGCCCCGCATCACGCTCGACGGACAATAAAAAAAAGAAACGAACCCAATTTCTCGCAACCAACTTGTAATCAATGGGTTGCGATACTTTCTCGGCGGTCGGCTCCGGCCGTTGGTCGCCCCCGTTCGGTTGTGACAGCTACGGCAACCGCTCCATTGCTTCGGAAACCGGACTCCCGACCACACCCAGGGATCAACTCGTTCGACGCCGCGACGAAGCGGCTGAGGACCGCCACGTACGACGCGGCCGGCAACGTGACCATCGATCCGGCGGGTGGCGCGATGGCCTACGACGCCGAGAACTGCATGAGTGGCTCCCGATCCGGCACCGCCCCCAGCGGCTTTTCGCAGCCCTATTCGCAAAGCGATGCACGAAGCCGCCCGGGCTCGCCGCCTCTACAGCCGGCGAAAGCGGCTATCATATTTCAGCCGGCCGAGGCGCTTCCCCGAGGACGAGGGATACGGCTTTGCGCGCGCCCGGGCCGGCCTCGCAATGCCAACTCCTTTGCGCATCGGCGTCAATGCCCTGTACCTGATTCCGGGTGGCGTCGGAGGCACGGAGATCTATCTTCGCAATCTTCTTGAAGCCCTGGCAGGGATCGACGACCGGAATCGCTACTTCGTATTCACTTCCCGCGAGGCGGGTGGGGCGATCTGCCCGGCGGCACCGAACTTCGAGGCGGTTGTGAGCCGAATGCCGGCTCGTTTTCGTCCTGGGCGATTGATTTGGGAGCAGACGGGCCTGCCGATTCAGACCCTCAAACGCCGCCTCGACGTGTTGTTTTCACCCGGGTTTACGTCGCCGCTTGTCGCCCACGGCAAGAGAGTCACGATGATTCACGATTTGCAGCACAAGCGGCAACCGAAGAACTTCGGTTTTCTGGAGCGGGCCGCTTGGAACGGTTCAGTTTGGCAGTCGGTGAAGTCTTCGCATCTTCTTTTGACGCCGTCGGAAACTTCACGAAACGATGTGCTTGCGGTCTACGGCGTGCGCGACGACAAGGTGCGGGTGGTGCTGCACGGTGTGGAACCCGGCTTCTTCCACCTTGGCGACAATCCGGCCTACGGCTCTGCCGCGCTCCGGGAGGCGGGCGTTCCCGAGTGCAAGTACTTGTTGGCCGTTTCGACCATTCATCCTCACAAAAACTTTGTGCGCCTTTTGGAAGCCTACGGGCAGCTTGCCGCCGAAGGCTGGCCGCAGCATTTGGGCGTGGCCGGTCTGCCGGGCAAGTCCTGGAAGGCTGTCCATCGGCTTCTGAAGGGAAAGGACTGGGCTTCCCGCGTACACCTGCTTGGCTGGCAACGTCGCGAGGTTGTCCTGTCGCTGTTTAACCATGCCGAGGCGCTGGTCTTCCCGTCGACCTTCGAGGGTTTCGGCATGCCGGTACTCGAGGCCATGGCGTCGGGACTTCCCGTCGTCTGCTCGGACATCGCCGTACTGCGCGAAATTGCCGGCGGAGCGGCCCGGTTTTTCGACCCCACGTCCAGCTCAGCGATCGCCGAGGCATTGCATGCAGCCTTGCAGGATCCTACCTACCGAGCCGAGCTGATCAAGCGAGGCCGGCAAAGAGCGGCGGGCTTTAGTTGGAGAAGAGCGGCTGAGCAAACACTGGCGGCGTTTTTGGAAGTGGCGTAGATGCGGCGAGATGGAGTGAGTCCCCTCTTCTCGCCGGCTCACAGTGGAAGCGCACGATAGGCCGGCCATTACTTCGTTGCACTTGCTCGCCACCCGACGGCAGGAATGGAAGCGAATCCCCGCCCTCAGGGATGTAGGCGGGCGATGACTCGCGCCCGCCTGCCTCACAAACTGTAAGCCGGACGACGTACACAAACCCTGGCGGTGGGGCCGCGGCCGCCAGGGTTCGCGTCTGGTCCACCGCGGCCGTGGTGAGAAAAGCGCCTAACGGCGGACAAGACTTGCAACCGGGCCTGTTCGGGTTTCGCCGGCTTGCACCTACTTGCGGTTCTTCTTACGCTGCTCACCCAACGCTTGCCGGTACACCCGAACCTGTTTTCGCAGCCGCTCGAATTCTGTTTCCGAAAGTCGCGGCAGCACCTTTAATTCCTCCGCTTTCTTGAAAGGGCCGTTACGCTCCCGGATACGGACAATCATCTCGGCCTGCGAACGGCCGATGCCGGGCAACTGTTTGAGCTGCGCGACGCTCGCCGTGTTGATGTTGATGGCGCCGCTAGGCGGAGGCGCCTTCGCTCCGCCGGCCAACAGAGCGAGTAGAGCCAGAGTCAACGGCGCGTTTTTCGTGGAGGAAGGAATATTGGCCGCCCCCTTTCTGAAGAATCTGAAGCGTGTAGGCCGCCGCCCTTCGATATTCTTCCGCGGCGCGAGGATCGACGCGGGCAAGCTTCTCCAGGCAGTGGCGGAGGCCTTCGGTGTCTCCTTGCAGCAGGGGACCAGGGCGGCTCTCTCGGCTGGAGCGGCTGAAATCGCTGATCGCGGTCTCCAAAATTTGAGTCATCGCCCGCAGGCCTCGCCGGCGCGAGAACCCGCCTGCCGCCATTTCGCTGACAGCCTGTTCGATGACCCCGGTCAGTAGGTCGGAGGCGATGGACTTGGCCACACAATGGTGGATCTTCTGCTCGGCGGTTACGAGTTGAAACTCGCCGTCGAGGTCCCGGATGAGCTTGCGCGCCGTGGTGGCGGCCTTGGAGTCGCCTTCGACGGCAAAGTGCACGCCGGCAAACGATAGAAGAGGCCGCTGAAAGACGCACAGCGGATGCATCGATCCCACCGCGGCGCCCCGCTGAGCCGGTGCTGCCAGGTGGGAGCTGTCCCGAACACCACTTGTGTGCAGGACGGTTTTTGCCGTCAACGAAAACGGTAGCTGGGCCAGTCGATCGGCAACGGCCGCGATCGCGGGATCGGGAACCGTCAATAGGATCACATCCGAGGAAGCAAAGGCCGCCGGATCCTCCGTAGGTTCGCCGCGCTCCATCAGCCGGGTGGCGCGCCGAGCGGAGGTGAATGTCGATGATAAAACCGGCCCGAGAATGTACTTCTCCGCCGGCAGAAGTTTCGCCAGTGCTTGTCCGACGCGTCCTGGTCCAATTAGGCCGATTTCAGTCACGCGGTCTCTCGGCAGTCGACAGGCAAGTGGGCCGGCGCTCTCCCGGCAGGTCGGGAAGATTCCCGTCCGGCCATTCCATGGCCGTACAACGGCGATAGGCTGTGCTCAACGCTAACCCTCGGCTCACCGCCGGCACAAAAAGGCGCCGTAGTGAAGCGACCGGCGACTGTTTTCTGTTCTTATTTGAAAAACGCCGCCTTTTTCGAAGCGGTATTTGGATCTCCGCCCGCCGTTTCAGGGCCGCCTCCGTGCGTTTTAAAGGTCCGGCGACGACTATGAGGATACCAGGGCGCACGGCTCGACGCACAGTAGCTTGAACAATGCGCGGGCGTACCTGACCCCGCGGCGAGCGCAGTGAGCAAGTGCAAGGAACGAATGGCGGACTACCAGGCGCTTCGGCCGTCACGTGGCGAGCTAGTACTTACTGACGAAAATTCGCGTATTTTAGAAGGCCTTTCCCGAGGGGTTACAGGGGTCTCTGTCCAACCCAGAAGTGGTTTTTCCGAGAGCGTTCCGAGCCGCGACCGTGACGGAGCGGTCCAGTAATTGCCGCCTATAAACGATCGCCAACTTATGGGACCAACACTAGTTCGCTTTTCTCACCACTTGGCCGGATGCTTTTCGAGATAATAACCACAGATGCATCCCTACGTCCTTTCGAACGACGAAATCGTACGCTCGGATGAGAAGATCCTGCTCCCGGGCCAGTTAGGTCTGCTGGCGGGCTGGGGCGTGTTTACAACGCTTCGGATCTACGAAGGCGTCCTGTTTGCGTTTGAAAGACACTGGCAGAGGATGGAGCGGGACGCCTCGCTGCTTCACGTCGAGCTGCCTCGGGACGGCAACCGAGTCCGCGACAACCTGCTTCGTCTGATTGACGCCAACAGTGCTCGGGAAGCCGTCATGCGGCTGTGTGTCTTCCGCAGCCAAGGCGGTTTTTGGGCCGGACCGGGCACGGGAAATGCGTCCGACCTGGTTGCGCTGACAAGCGAGATCGAGCAGTGGCAAGAGTCGGTTGCGTTAGGCGTGGCCGAGCAGGCCCGCCACGCGGAGTCGCGGTTCCGGGGCACGAAGACTCTTTCCTGGGCGTACAACTTGACGATGCGAGAGACGGCGGAGCGGGAGGGTTTCGGGGAAGTCATACTGCTCAACGAGCGCGAAGAGGTCGCCGAGTGTACCTCGGCCAATATCTTTGCCGTGGTCGGGGGCAAGACCTATACGCCGCCGTTGGAGTCGGGTCCGCTGCCGGGAGTGACCAGAGCTGTGATGCTGGAGGAGTTGGAGGTTCCCGACGCGCCGGTGGCGGAAAGAGTCCTTCTGGTTGACGATCTTTTCACCGCCGACGAGGTTTTCATCACCTCGACCACGCGCGAATTGATGCCGGTCCATCAGGTCGGTGAGCGGAGGATCTCCGCGGGCGGTCCCGGCGCTTGGCCGGTGATGGAGAAACTGAGGGCCGCGCTGCGAAGCTTTATCCGCGAGCACGTCGATGAAGCCAAGCGCGGGTTGACGACGAGGGAGTAGTCGGCCGGCCCATGGTAGTTCAAGTTGCGTCCGGCAACCGATAGGATCGGCGTTTGATGACTTCCCGCGAACTGCTCTCTACGACGCGGATCCCTGGGGCGCGGGTTTTTCACGCGCCAGACGACGGTCGTCGCTCGGGATCTGCTGGGCAAGATCCTTGTTCACCGGCTGGACGGAAGTGTTCTCGCGGGCACGATCGCGGAGACGGAAGCTTATCTCGGGGAGGGCGACGAGGCCGCCCACTCGGCCCGGGGCCTGACGAAACGAACGGCGGTGGTCTTCGGCCCGCCGGGTCACGCCTATGTGTATCTGTGTTACGGCATGTACGAGTGCCTCAATCTTGTGGCTGAACCTGAAGGCCGGCCGGGCTGCGTGCTGATTCGCGCTTTGGAACCGCTCTGCGGGCTGGGGGAAATGCGGGAGAGACGGCCGAAGGCGAAACACTCGCGTGATTTGGCGTCTGGCCCGGGTAAGCTGACTCGGGCGATGGGCGTCACGCGAGAACACTACGGCGAAGACGTCACGAACGGTCGCCTTCAGGTGAGGGCGCCTCGTCGAAAATCCCCCTTCGAGACGGTCACCACTAAGCGGATCGGTATCGCCGCCGGCGCGGAGTTGCCTCTTCGTTTCTACGTCAAAGGCAATGAGTGCGTAAGTGTGAGGTAGAGCGGAAGGGTCCACCTCCGCCGAGCAGCCGGGACGTCGAGCCGACTCTGGCGGGAATCCGGCGGCGCCAGACAGCTCCTCTTCGAAATACGCCATGTTGAAGAAGACCGTTTTTCACGTCGACATGGATGCATTCTTCGTATCGGTCGAAGAGCTTTCCGACCCCAGCCTCAAGGGCAAGCCGGTCGTCGTGGGTGGCCGCGGTCCCGAGCGTGGCGTCGTCGCGGCGGCGTCCTATGCGGCGCGCCGCTTTGGCGTGCACTCGGCGATGCCGCTGCGGCGTGCTCATCGGCTTTGCCCGCGGGCTGTTTTCATCGAGGGACACCCGGAGCGCTATCGCGAGTATTCGCGGTGGGCGCGCGCGGTTCTGAGCCGCTTTTCGCCGCGCGTGGAGATGGCTTCGATCGACGAAGCCTACCTCGACATGAGTGGCGGGGAGCGCCTGTTCGGGCGTCCTCTGGCCGCCGCGCATCGCGTTCACGAGTCTATCGGGGCCGAGACGGGCCTGCCATGCTCGATCGGCATCGGAACGTCGCGGCTGGTGGCCAAGATCAGCTCCGCCATGGCCAAGCCGAATGGCGTGCTATGGGTGGCGCCGGGGGCGGAGGCGAATTTCCTCGCCCCGCTCGATGTTGGCAAGATCCCCGGGGTCGGCAAAGTGGCGCGGAAGAGTCTGCGCGACCGCGGTATTCATCGCATCGGGCAATTGGCGGAGTTGGACGAAGCTTTTCTGGAATCGAACTGGGGCAAGCTGGGACTCGCCCTGGCGGGCAAAGCTCAGGGTTTGGATGCCGGCGCTTGGTTTGAGGGCGAAATCGGGTCGCGGGAAATACCCAAATCGGTCAGCCACGAGACGACTTTCCGCGAAGATACGACCGACGCACAGCTGATCGAGGCTACGCTGGCCAAGCTCGCCCAGATGGTCGGGCGGCGCCTTCGTGAATACGGCCTTTACGGAGGCACGGTGCAACTGAAGCTGCGCTACTCGAACTTTTCCACGATCACGCGCTCTCGAACGCTGCAAGAGGCCACGCAGCTCGACGTTGTGATTCTGAGGACGGTCCGGGAACTGTTTCGTCGAAATTGGGAGGCCCGGCGGGCCGTTCGTTTGCTGGGCGTTCACGTCGGATCGCTGCGGCAAGAGGAAGGCCAGCTCGGTCTGCTTGATCGCCGGGGCAAGGCGAAGTGGAGCAGCGCCTTGCACGCCGCCGACGCGCTGCGAGACCGCTTTGGCGAGGCGTCGGTCGGACTGGCTTCCGCGATGAGACATGGCCGCAAGGAGCGCGTTAACGAAAACCCGGGAGCGCTGCCCGGGAAGGGAAAGCGCGGCGGAGCGGGGTCCTAGCCCGCATTTCTCACCAGCAGCCGGTGGGAGTGGAAGTAAATGCCCGCCGCCAGGGATGTAGGGGCGCGATTCGTCGCGCCCGCTTGCCCACATCCTGTACGCTGGGCGATGTGCACGAACCGTGGCCGCGAGCCTTGGTCGCCCGGCCTTTCGCCTGACCGCCCGCCCGGCGGCAAGCTCACGGAAAAATCAGATGACTGCCCAGAATCTCGCGCGTGAGATCATCGAGCGGCTTCGCGGCCGAGGCCAGGAGGCCTATCTGGCCGGGGGCTGCGTTCGCGATATGTTGCTGGGCAGAGCGCCCAAAGACTACGACGTCGCGACCGGCGCGCTCCCGGAGCAGATCGAGGCCTGCTTTCCCGACTCGCTCGCCGTGGGCGCGAAGTTCGGTGTCGTACTGGTTCGCTCGGGCCAGGTCCAGGTTGAGGTAGCGACGTTTCGACGCGAGCACGATTACCGTGACGGCCGGCGTCCTGAAGCTGTCAGTTTCACGCGGAGTGCAAAAGAGGACGTTCAGCGGCGTGATTTCACCATCAACGGACTACTGTTCGACCCGCTGGAGGAGAACTATCACGACTACGTCGGCGGCCGCGAAGATCTGGAATCCCGGCTGATTCGGGCTATCGGAGATCCTACCGAGAGACTTCCCGAAGATAAGCTCCGCATGCTCCGCGCTGTTCGATTCGCGGCACGGCTGGGTTTCGACATCGAGAGTCAAACCAAGGAGGCGATCCAGGCGCGTTCGAAGGAGATCGGCGAGATTTCGGTCGAGCGAATTCGCGATGAGATCAGCCGCATCCTGACGGAAGGCGGGGCGCGGCGAGGGTTCGAGCTGCTCGATGAGACGGGACTGCTCGGCGCCGTCTTGCCGGAGGTCGAGGCCATGAAGGGCGTCCCGCAACCCCCGGAATTTCATCCTGAAGGCGACGTCTGGACGCATACGCTTCTCATGCTGGAGCAGCTCGACAATCCCTCGGTGACCCTGGCGCTCGGTGTCTTGCTGCACGACGTGGGCAAGCCGGCGACGATTCGTTTTGCCGAGCGGGTCCGGTTCGACGGCCACGTCGAGGAAAGCGTGCGGCTAACCGTGCAGATCCTCGAACGTCTGCGCTATGCGAAAGCGGAAATCGAACAGGTGACGGCGCTGGTCCAGCACCACATGCGCTTCGGCCACGTGACTCGCATGAGAGAGAGCAAGCTTAAGAAGTTCCTCCGGCTGCCCGATTTCGGCGAACATTTGGAGCTGCACCGGCTGGATTGCCTCAGCAGCCACCGCAATCTCGCCAACTACGACTTCGTGCGCGGCAAGCAGGCCGAACTGCCCAAGGAAAAGCTTCGTCCGCCGCGTTTGGTTACCGGCGAGGACTTAATTGCGGCGGGTTACGAACCGGGCCCCGCCTTCAAGAAGATTCTCACCGCGGTCGAGGACGCACAGCTCGAGGGAAGACTGGGAACCAAGGCCGAAGCTATGACCTGGGTTGGGGAGCGATTCGAGGCACCTCATGGGGAAGGAAGGTGCGAGCTTTGAACCCAGGTGCCCTCTGCCGCGGCCGCGAAGCTCGAGCCCGGCGTACCGTCCGCTGGGGTGCTTGATTCTTCCGTGCCGCGTTCGCCGGGGCCGGACGGCGCGAAGGTCGGCGAACGAGCATAGTCCAGCTGCGAGCCTTGTTCCGCGCGTTCCTTCTAGCCAGCCATGGCAAGATTATCGGAACGGGCAGCCCGAGCAACAAGGCCGTCATGAAAACCCAGCCAGGCGCGTTAAGCAAATACTCACCTAAAAATACAGGAACGAACAGCAGCCAACAGGCCCAGAAAACGACAAAGAGGTAGAACAAGCCTATCTGTTTAGCGTTGAGGGGAGTACGCTCACAGATCCGGGTGTTCTCGGGGTAGCGCTTGCTGTTTATGACTCGAAAGCTGGCCAACGGAATAATGGGAATCATGAACAGCGCCAGCCATTGGGTCGTGACGAAGGACCCGTCAGGGAGAAAATCCGTCTTTCCCACAGCGGTGGTCACGATTCCATTCAGACTCCGCGGCCTGCTCATCGCATTTGTCACTCTCGGTCTCATCGCCATCGAGGTCTGCCGCGGATCTTGCTGGAAGATTCTCTGAGGCAGCCTGAAATCATAGTACTGGTACGAGCGTCCCCTGCCAATTCCACTAAAGAACTAATTTTTGTACGCCATTCGTCATATGTATATACGACTATAGTCATATACCCATTCGCCTGGGCTAGTGCTTACCATCATGAGTTAGCGATCGTTTATCGGAGGCAATTACGGGATCGGTCCGTCGAAAACCCACCGGTTTTCATCCCTATGGGCGCGCCACGGGCTCATCGACACTCCCTCGCGGTCGCGGCTCGGAAGGCACTGTGAACACACATGTCCGAGCCAGACCGATGACCCGTATGATCGTTCGGGCAGGGTCTTTGTAACCGGGCGCTAGATGAAGATGAGGGTGACATCGACCGTCTTGGCGGCCGGGTTGATCTTCATTTTCCAGTCCGTTTTGGACAGCTTGTCGAACATGCCTTCGCGGGTGATTCGGCTCAAAAACTTTTGCGGGTAGCTGGCGTTAAAAGGATCTCCGGGGTTGATGGCCCATCTTTTTCGAACGGCGTCTTCTCCGATGATGTCGAGTCCCTCAATGGCGAGTTTGTTGAAGGTATAACGGTCGCCTCGTTCCACGTGGATGACCACATCGACAGTCTTGGCCTCGGTATCGAGCTTCGTGTCGAACCCACCGACGGCGTTCATGAAGCCGTTGGCCTTGAGCAGCCGCTCGATGCCGGCGGTCGCCTTGCGAACACGACCCAGGTCGGCCGTCTCCCCTTGATTGATCTCAATCAACGAATTCAGCATCTCGTGATGGACCGCCGAGGATTCCTCGATCTCCACGGAGTTGAAGGCATAGATCTCGCCCGGCTGTACCTCGATGCGGACGAGGAGACCCTCCGAGTCCGGATCGGGTTCGGTCCGGCAGGGGCAAAAGCCGACTTCCAGCCGCCCTTTCTCCTCGTAGAGAGGACGGATGTTGTAGTGCAACAGCTCCTTCAACCGTGATTCCGAGTAGGGAACACCCATGGCGATTTGGTTGAACACGCGCTGTAGGTCGAGCGGCGACAGCTCGCCGGTGCGCTCGAAAGTCGAGAAGGCGATGGTCTTGATCGCCGAGCGCGGCCTGAAGATCATTTCAAACTCATCTTCAGCAAGGGGAGCCAGGCTGCCGACTACTTTGGAACGGTTGCCGGCTTTACGCCAGAAATACTCGAGAACGGCTCCGATTCGATCGATCATGGGTCCCGCCGCGGGCACCTTCTCCCCGATCAAGGGGACCTTCTCCTCGAGCAGATCTCGGAGCTGGGCCTTGGTCGCTCCGAAGCCTTCCATTCGCAGCGGGTAGAGAGGCGAGGCCTCTTGCAGTTTGAAAGTTACGCGGTAACCGCCCTCGTGCGGTCCGAAGCGGTACTCGTAAACCTCGAACGCGCCCGTATCCCGCAGCTTACCTATGGCCCGCCGGAAGTCGCTGTCCGCGACCGGTTGGCCCAGTTCCAAGCCGGTAGCCTCAACAATGGCGTCGGTCGGAAAGTGACTGTTCCCTTCGATGACGATCGCGCGGAGCGGAAAGCGCTTGGTCGAGGCCACCGCGGGCGACGACGGTGACCCCTCGTCAAGTGGCTGTTGCGCCGCGGCGGGAACCAGGGCCCCCATCACGAGCGCCATCATGCACAACGGTAAGACCATTTCGCCCAACAGTATCGCAGACTCGTTTCACTAGAAGGTACGAGGCCCGGAGGACGTTGGTTTCGCCCTAACCCCTGCCGACCGGGATGAGGGGGGGGCGGCCGCGCACGGCAACCGTCTACCCGCGGCGCGGTCGAACTGGGGTGGTCCTCTCACGCACCTCGCTTGGCCAGGTGGTAAGAAAAGCGGGTCAGGCGCGGCCCGCTGGCCCTCAGCCGTGGCCGAGATACATCAGCCAGCCGAATCCGAAGATGGCAAGCGCGAAGTAGGCGAAGACTTGCAGTCCGTAACGCAGGCGCGCTTTGTCCGTGCCGCGCCCGACTATACCGAGGACGATCGCGACAAAGAAGGCGAACAGAAGGGCGGCTTGAAGATGGGTCAGGCTTATGTACATCAGGACTTGTTTTCGACGGCAATCTCGAAGGCGTCGAGGATGGCCAGCACGTTGAGCAAGCCGGCGCATACCAGGAATTTTGTGCCGTAGTCAGCTACCGCGGACGCATAGCGCGGCTGCTCATAACCTAGCCAGGTGGTCAAAAAGTAGAGCGATCCGGTAGCCATATCACTGAGATAGCCTCCCCAGTTGACAACGGTTGTGAACGGGTCTCCTGTAATCGGGTCAAACATTCTGCCTCGGGTGAGCAGGCCGAAGGCAAACATACCTCCAATGGCGAGCAGTAGAAGTCCGCCTCGGCTCCAGCGTTTCAGGTAAAAGTGTCCCCCGCCGGGAAGAAGCCATCCCAACAACACAGGGGCGGCCCATTTCTCATAGGCCCGTAAGGCAGATAGCGACGACTTGTGCTCGGCCATTAGCTGTAAATAAGAGTAATCTATTTGAAAATATCACACCTGAGCTTGCCTCTGATTGCGGTGGTAGGCCAGTTTGGCAGGAGGTGATCCCCGACCGGTCGGAGAGTGGTGATCTCGGGGTATGTTACGCTGGAAAGCTGTACGCGGAGGGGCGAGTAATCCCCTTTGCACTGAAAACAAAAGATTTGTACGCACAGAGAGAGCGAGTTAGGCCTTTGCCTGAGCTGGAACGGGAACTTTGTCCTCGCTGTTCTCGTTTCCGGGCGATGGTGTTGGGTCGGACGCGGATTCGTCCACGGTGAGCGGCCTCATCTCCGGACCACTTGCTCACTCTGCGGGCTCGGTGCTCGGGGTTCTGGGATAACAAGAGCGCAGCCGTCGGCTCATTGGGATCGAAACGCCCCGTTAACTCCCCATCTCGTCAGCTATGATCCGTCCGTTCGGCGACCAGCGCCCCGAGATCAGTGATTCGGCTTTTATTCATCCGAGCGCGGAAGTGATCGGGGAGGTGAGGATCGGTGCGCGCTCGAGTGTGTGGTGTAACGCTACCGTTCGCGGCGACGTGAACCGTATCGAGATCGGGGAGGAGACGAACATCCAAGATAACTGCTGCCTGCACGTCGATGGCGACAAACCTCTTCGGCTGGGCGACCGGGTTGTCGTCGGCCACTCGGTGACGCTGCACGCCTGCGTTGTCGAGGACGAGGCTCAAATCGGCATGGGAGCCACCGTCTTGAGCGGCGCCCGAGTGGGGAAGGGAACCATCGTGGCCGCGGGATCCCTGGTGGTGGAAGGAGCTGAAATACCACCCAACTGTGTCGTGATGGGCGTGCCCGCCAAGGTGCGGCGAGCCACGAGGGACGAAGAGCGAGAGGGCGTTCGGCGGCGAACTCAGAGCTACGTGGGTCTCAGCAATAAACATCGGGAGAGCCTCTAGTGGAGCCGCGAGAGACCAGGTCGATCCGCTTGGACTTCCTTGGTGAAAAGCGCCGCACTCACGCCTGCGGCGAGTTGCGTCCCGGGGATGTCGGCCAACGCGCTGTCTTGATGGGGTGGGTGCATCGCCGCCGTGATCTGGGCAGCTTGATTTTTGTCCACCTGCGCGACCGTTCGGGGATCGCGCAAGTTGTCTTCAACCGTGAAGTGGATGAGCAAGTGCATGCCCGCGCGGAATTGCTACGCAGCGAATACGTCGTGGCCGTGGAGGGCCCGATCGTCGAGCGTTCGGCCGAGACCGTCAATCCCGAACTAGCGACCGGCGAGATCGACCTCGTCGCGGAAAAACTTTGGATCCTCAACGAATCCCGGACTCCGCCGTTCCCCATCGAAGAGGACCTCTCAGTAGGCGAAGAAGCGCGGCTCAAGTATCGCTATGTTGATCTGCGGCGGCCGCACATGCAGCGTAATGTCGAGCTGCGCCATCGCGTCAACTTCGCTGTCCGTGAGACGCTCAACCGGCAAGGGTTTCTGGAGATCGAAACGCCCTTCATGACACGTTCCACGCCGGAAGGCGCGCGCGACTTCCTGGTCCCCAGCCGGCTGCAGTTAGGTTCGTTTTACGCTCTGCCGCAGTCTCCTCAACTTTTTAAGCAGCTGCTGATGATCAGCGGCTACGAGAAGTATTTCCAAATCGTCCGATGCTTTCGCGATGAGGACCTGCGCGCCGACCGCCAACCCGAATTCACGCAGATCGATCTCGAGATGTCGTTTGTGCAGCAAGAGGAGATTCTTGGCGTCATCGAGTCGCTGATGGCGGCCGTGTCGGAGTCGGCCGGCTGCCCGGTGCCGGAGCGGCCGTTCCTCCGACTCAGTTATGCCCAGGCCATCGAGCAGTACGGCACGGACAAGCCGGACCTGCGGCTGCCGCCGATGGCACGCGTCAATGATCTTTTCCCGCCGGGCCAGTTGGCGACCGACATGCCGCTGATGGCGATTCGCATTCCCTCGGTCGGAACGATCACCCGCCGCGAACGCGACGAATTCAAAGCCCTCGGCAGCGAGTGGGGGTTGCGCGTGTTTGACGATGTGAAAAGGCTCGATCGCGACTTCCCTCAGCCAATGCAGGCCGTGCGCGACGCCATCTCTTTCGAGGAAGGAGATTTGTTGACCCTGGGGACCGCCGTGGAAACGCCGGATGATCCCCTACCGGAGCTGCGAGCCATGGGCGCCGCCGGAAATCTCAGCCGCCACCTGGCACGGAAATACGCCGACCGCCACCAACGGTTCAACCCCAAAGATTTCAGATTTCTGTGGGTGACCGAATTCCCGATGTTCGAATGGGACGCCGAGGAAAACCGCTGGAACGCGGCTCATCACCCCTTTACATCGGTTCACGATCAAGACATCGGCAAGCTAACGGCCGATCCGGGGCATTGCCGCTCGAAGGCCTACGATCTCGTCCTGAACGGGGTGGAGCTCGGTTCGGGATCGATTCGTATCCATCGCCGCGACGTGCAGAGCAAGGTGTTTGAAGCCCTTGGATTCAGCGAAGAAGACGCCCGACACCGTTTCGGTTTTTTTCTCGATGCGCTCGAGTACGGAACTCCTCCTCACGGCGGCATCGCGCTTGGCCTTGACCGCCTCGTCATGCTGCTGGCCGGCGAGTCGACGATTCGCGACGTCATCGCATTCCCCAAGACCGCGAAAGGCACGGATCTGATGTGCGAAGCGCCGAACACGGTGCCCGAGCGCCAGCTTGGAGAGTTGGGGATCGCTCTTAGGCCTCAGGCGAAAGGTGCGCCCCCGAGGGCCCGCAAGCCGCCGACGTCGGACGGCGAAGAATAGTGAACCGCCCCTTCCTCCAAAGCCGTCTCCGGCGGTAATCTTTCCTCTTGCTTGTGCCTTGTTGCCGTCAGGCAACGGGATCGATCCGGCGGCTTTGTTATGCCTTGTTGGGAAGTAAGTTAGCCCGCTTTTCTGACCACGTGGCGAGACGAAGTGCGTGAGAGGCCCGTCAGTACAAGGCGCGCGCCGCTCGGCGCCGCATTTCTTGAATAAGGTGGGCGTACTTGAACCCTACGTTGAGCACGGTGAGCAAGCGCAACGAAGTAATGGCGGGCTTACGGCGTGCTTCGACCGTCAGGTGGTGAGAAATGCGGGTTAGTGGGGGACTATGGGCGAGCGGTCGGGGCGGCTAGTTCCTTGGAACGGAAGTATTCTATCGTCCGCCGCAGACCCTCTTCCAAGCTTATCCGCGGCTGCCAACCTAACACTGTCTGAGCCTTGGTGATATCCGGGCGGCGTTGCTTGGGATCGTCCTCCGGCAAGGGGAGAAACTGGATCTCATGGTTCGTGCCCATTTGTTTTTGGATCAGCTCGGCGAACTGGAGGATGGTCATCTCCCGGGGATTGCCAAGGTTTACCGGGAAATGCTCGTCGCTTCGCATGAGGCGCCAGAGCCCTTCGACCAAATCCGAGACATAGCAGAAGCTGCGAGTCTGGGAGCCGTTCCCGAAGACGGTCAGGGGTTTGCCGTGTAGCGCCTGGTCGAGGAAGGCGGGCACGACTCTCCCATCGTTGAGCTTCATACGGGGCCCGTAAGTGTTGAAGATGCGGGCGATGTGCGTATTGAGGCCGTACTTGCGGTGATAGGCCATCGTCAGCGCCTCGGCGAAGCGCTTGGCTTCGTCGTACACCGATCGCGGTCCGACGGGGTTGACGTGCCCCCAATAAGTCTCCGGCTGCGGATGTACTTGCGGATCGCCGTAACACTCCGACGTCGAGGCCAACAAGAATCCCGCCCCCTTGGAACGTGCCAAATCAAGAAGGTTCTTGGTTCCGGCCGACCCGACCAGTAAGGTTTCGATGGGGAGATTCAGGTAGTCGAACGGGCTGGCCGGCGAGGCCATGTGGAAAACGAGGTCTACAGGGTCGGAGACCTCAAACGGCCGTGAGACGTCCTGCTCGAGGACTTCGAATTCCGAGTTTGACCGCAGGTGCTCGACATTTTCTTCCCGGCCGGTGGAGAAATCATCGACCCCAACCACCTGGTGGCCCTCGGCTAGAAGGCGGTCGCAGAGATGGGATGCGACAAACCCGGCCGCGCCTGAAACCACAATTCGCAAAAAGAAGTCCTCTAGACCCATGGTAGAAGACGCCCGCGCGGGCGGCAAGCGCGACTGGCAGTTGATGGAGGACAAGCGCGAGCGCTTGTCCCTACTTTGAGTCGTCACTAGGCGGCGGGTGTATGGCCTGCTTCGGCCGACCGGCGGCGAGAAACGAGGGGTCCATGTCACACACCCTAAGTGTCTCACTAAAAGCAGTTTAGCCCCATCGGCACCGGGGCCTCCTTGGATCGGCAAGGTACAATGTAGTTGAGTACGCGAAGCATTCGGGGCCTATTCGAACACGGGTCGCCGGAAGCCGCGAACCAACGAGACAACAAAAATTACCAAACAAACCCAACTTCGTGTAACCCAAAGGGAATCAGTGATTTTCAAGTTGGTTTCGCGTACGGCGGGGCGGTCGGATCCGTAAAATTCGACGAATCGGACCAGTCGGGTACAAAAGTAGCTTTGCCGCCGGGCGGGGGACCCCGAGGAACAAGCGGGGCGGCAGAGCTTGTAGCGCGGACCTGGAGTTGTTCCAGCGTCCTCGTCCGTGGGTGGCTCAAATTACCAAACAAAGCAAATTTCCCATAACGCCTTTTGTTGCAGACACTTACAAACAGTTTGGCCGCCTATCACGTGCTTCGATCCTCAGCTGGCGAGAAATGCGGGCTAGATGTGGTGGTAGGCCGTGAGCGGGGTCAGAAGTGAAGTGACCAGGTCGCCTGGAGGTAATCGTCGTTGCGGATGCCGAACACGAATAGATCGTTCGGTGGAATGCCGACGAACATCCGCGCCTGGACGTCGAGCGTCCAACGAGAACCGAATCGCCGGGCGGCTTCGATGTTCACGAAACTCGCTCCCGATTCCCGGTCAATCGCCGCTCCCGCCAACAGTTGCGTGTCTTGGACGTCGTTAAACGCGACCCGGAAGCCGAAGAAGATGTCATCTTCGAGGGCCGTCAGGGCTTCCTCGTCACGCTCGTCGAAGTTGTATTCGGCCAGTACGCCGAAGTCGATCCCCGAAGCCTTATTGAATCTCGCATAATATAGAGTTAGTCAGGGCCAAGAGGAGACTGCTTCCAGAAGGCCGTGATCAAGCGCGGTTTGCGGCGCATGCGACGCAGGGATTTGCGGGCACGCTCGTCCAGCTCCCCGTAGTCCTTCGGACAGACGTTCGGCAACTCGTGCTGCTTCCAGTAAGCCCAAATGTATTCCACCGGGTTCAGCTCCGGTGCATAGGGCGGCAAGCACTCCGTGGCGATGTGGCCTTCGGAGAGCTCGATGAACTCCCGCACCAGGCGGCTGCGGTGCGCCGGCAGGCGGTCCCAGACGATCAGCAGCGGGCCGTCGATGTGGCGGACCAAAGCCTTCAGGAAGTCGATGACGCCTCGGACTGACTCAAACCTTCGTCGACGACCAGCCGCACGGCCTCCAGCCGTCGCTTTTCCAGAGCATCAAAATCGCGCCTTACGCCTCTTGGGTTCCCCCATGTCTATTAAGACGAGCAGAACCCCCAAAAGGTCACTCTAGATTATGCGGGAGTCAATAATGTTCCCGAAGGTGTACTTGACCTTGCCCCCTAAAACGAGTCCAAGTTGAATGTTAGGATTTTCGGTTT
The DNA here is from genome assembly GCA_965248365.1 of Bryobacterales bacterium. GTDB lineage: Bacteria > Acidobacteriota > Terriglobia > Bryobacterales > UBA6623. The sequence goes on from CBDFJA010000002.1 coordinate 1,002,653, forward strand.
TAGGAAGGAGGCAAGAGATGGCAGGGAAGCGATTTAGTGCAGAACAGATCATCATCAAGTTGCGTGAGGCAGAGGTGGGTCTAGCTCAAGGACAGACGGTGGGCCAGGTGTGCAAACAGATTGGGGTGACCGAGCAGACCTACTACCGGTGGCGCAAGGAGTACGGAGGGCTTCGACTGAATCAGGCCAAGCGGTTGAAGGTGTTGGAGAAGGAGAATGCCCGGTTGAAGAAGCTAGTGGCAGATCTGTCTTTGGACAAGCAGATCCTAAAGGAAGTTTCCTCGGGAAACTTCTAGGCCCGACGAAGAGGAGACGCGCAGTGGTGTGGGTGAGGGAGAGATTGGGAGCAGAGCGCGTCTCCGAACGTCGGGCCTGCCAAGTGCTGGGACAGGCTCGATCGACCCAGCGAAGGGAAATGGAGTGGACCCCGAAAATGAGACAACTCGTTAAGCATCTTTTTACAGTGAATGGAGAGAGGTGCCATGACGTTGTCCAGGAGAAAGTTTTCCGCCGAGTTCAAGTTACGGGCGGTGAGGCAGGTCGAGGCGGGAGCCTCGGTCGCCGCCGTGGCGCGGCGACATGAGATCCATCCGACGCTTTTGAGCAAGTGGCGGCAACAGCTGCGCCGCGTCTTCAAAGACAAGATGATCCCCTTGATCGAGCAACAACGGGAAACGGGAGCGGGCTTGTCGTTGGCCGCGATGTGTCGTGTGCTGGAGGTCTCCCGCGCGGCCTACTACCGGGCTCGTCAACCGCCCGCGGGCGACAACGAGACGGCGTTGCGGGACGTGATCCAGCGCATCGCCGTGGAGATGCCCGCCTACGGCTCGCGGCGCATCACCGCCGAGCTGCGGCGCCAAGGTTGGGTGATCAACCGCAAGCGCGTGCAGCGCATCATGCGCCAGGACAACCTGCTGTGTCTGCGCCGCAAGAAATTCATCCGCACGACCGATTCCGAACACGGCATGGCGGTTTACCCGAATCTCGTGCCGACGCTCGATATCAGCGCTGTGAACCAACTCTGGGTGGCCGACATCACCTACATTCGGCTGTTGCGGGAGTTCGTGTATCTGGCGGTGGTGTTGGACGCCTTCTCGCGGCGGGTGATCGGCTGGTCGCTGGGTCGCACTTTGGAGGCGGAGTTGGCGTTGGCCGCCTTACGGACGGCCTTGCGGACACGCGAGATCGGGCCGGGCTTGGTGCATCACTCCGACCGCGGCGTGCAGTACGCCTCGGGCGACTACACGAAGCTGCTCCAACAGCACGGCATTAGCATCAGCATGAGCCGCAAGGCCAATCCCTACGACAACGCCATGGCGGAATCGTTCATGAAGACCTTGAAATATGAAGAGGTCTATTTGTTCGAGTATGAAGATTTCGCCGAGGCGAAACGGCGCGTCGGGCAGTTTCTCGATCGCGTCTACAACGAGAAACGTTTGCACTCGGCGCTGGGGTATCTGCCGCCGGTCGAGTACGAGCAAAGCGTGCTCGAACAGGCCAGTCTCGCGGGAGTCGTGGGATGAGTTTTCCGAGGCATGAGGGAATCTTTCGATCCGATGGGCGGGGTTCGTGCCGGAGTGGGGCGCGAAGCGAGAGGCTCCACGCCCCGACCCATCGTCTCGATGAGTTCCCGCCCGGCTATTCCTCGGCGGGTTGGTCTCCACCAGAGCCCGCCTCCGCTTCACCGGCCGAGCAGAAGTTTACAATGAAGGCCGCTCCCCAGCCAAGCCTTTTTCAGCGAATGGGGAAACCCTGCTTAGCAGGTTGTTTCACTACAGGGGTCCACCCCAAAAGCATATCCCCGATGAGGAGGCTCGATTGGTGGCTGAGATGGTGGAGTTGGCCACGCACTACGGGCGATACGGCTACCGACGGATCACGGCCATGCTTCGTTGGGAAGGGTGGAAAGTGAATCACAAGCGGGTGGAGAGGTTGTGGAGACAGGAGGGGCTGAAAGTCCCGTCCAGACAGCCGAAACGAAGGAGACTGTGGCTTCATGATGGATCCTGCGTTCGGTTACGAGCGGCTCACAAGGATCACGTCTGGAGCTATGACTTCGTGCATGAGCGAACCCATGACGGAAGGGCCTTTCGATTATTAACCCTACTGGATGAATACACCCGGGAGTGTCTGGCCATTGAGGTCCAACGACAGATGAATCACCAGGACGTGTTGGATCGATTGGCGGAGTTGTTCGTGGATCGGGGAGTGCCTGAATACATTCGGTCCGATAACGGGTCAGAGTTTACGGCTCAGGCGGTTCGGGACTGGCTGAAGGCTGTTGGGGTGAGGACCTTATACATCGAGCCCGGCAGCCCCTGGGAGAATGGATATGTGGAGAGCTTCAACGGAAAACTGCGGGATGAACTGCTGAACGTAGAAGTCTTCGACACGTTGTGGGAGGCGAAGGTGTTGGCCGAGAGATGGCGCAGGGAGTACAACCAGCGACGGCCTCACAGCGCCTTGGCCTATCGGCCGCCAGCGCCGGAGGCCAGATTACCCAGGTCCCAGGACCAGAGTTCTATACCATGGAGTGGACTTCAAATGGTCCCAGGTCTAACTTAGAGAGTGGACTCGTTCCTGGGGGCAGGTCATTAGCGCCAGCAGTAGCAGGGCTAGCCGCGGCGGCGCCCCGCGTCCTGGGGAGATCATCGAGGTTTACCTCGCCCGGCGCAGGCTGTTGCGATCGAAGTCGCGGTCGACGAGACCGGTCTGAAACTGGTAGTTCTCCCAGACCAGGAGGGTGCTCTTGCCGGTCTGGTGGTTCTCCATGAACTGCTCGTCCGGCCGCCAGTATTCGTCGAGGTGCTGCTTGTAGTTGCTGAAGGCGAGTGTCTTGAGCAGCTCTCCTTTGCGATCGTAGTACTTGATCTGCTCGGGCCGGTAAGTCTTCTTGTCAAACCAGACTTCTTGACGCGTGTAACCGGATTTCTTGTCGACAGGGACGCGTTCGACCGCGTACGCCGGTCGCCCGTTTACCGTCTCTTCCCGCAAGAATTTGTAAGTGTACTTGTCGACTTCCTGCGAAGCGAGGTCCTCGTAGGCGAACTCGCTGCCCATGAACGGGCCGGACTTGTTGTTCGACGCGATGCGCTTGATCCGCTTGAGCGCGGGCAGATAGAGCCATTGGTCGTCGGGCCCGGCGACATGGGTGAAACTCAAGAAATTCGTGCCCTTCACGTCGCGCGGGTGATCGAACATGACCAGCAGCCTGTCCCCGTCACTTTCCATCTCAAGCGACTTGCTCCGCAGCCGGCGCGTGCTTTCTTGGCCGTGGCGATTGCGGAGTACCATTTCGAGACTTGCGGTCATGTTTTTCCAGCCGGTGTCCCTCCTGTCCCACTCGGCGGCGATCTGGCGGCCTCGCTCCTCTATGCTCGCCGCCGGCAGCGGCGGGGCAAGCAGCGCCATCGTCAAGGCCGGGACGAGAGTCATCGTGATGGATCTTTTCCTGTTCATGTTGTTTCTCCTGATGGTAGTAATTGTGGGCTCGCGGGGCGTCAGGCGACGGCCGGCTCAACATCTTGTAATTTCTCTTTGCCGGCCTGAGCATCATCTCTCTCAACCCGCATCAGTAGGGGAGGCAGCAGCAGCAAGTCCGCGACCAGGGCGATGACGACGATGATCGCCGCCATCTTGCCCATGTCGCCGTTGAATCCAAACGTGGATTGCGCCAGAACCGTGAAGCCGGAGGCGAGTACAACCGACGTTACGATGAGGGCCGTGCCCACTCGCTTGAAGGCGTAGCGCACCGCGTCTTCGCAGCACAGTCCGTGTTCCTGCTTCGCTCGAATGTATTTGCTGAGAAAGTGTACCGTGTCGTCGACCACGATCCCGATGCACATGCCGCTGACGATCGACAGGCCAAGGTTGACCTCCCCGACGAGCCCTCCCCATAGCCCGAAGGCCATCGCGCCCGGAATCAGGTTGGGCAGGAAGCTCAGCAGCCCGTACTTGAGACTGCGCAAGGCGGCGATCAGCGTAACGCCGATCAAGCCGATGGCCAGCAGCGTCCCGATGAGCATGCCGTGGATGTTGCGGGCCGAGATGTAGGAAAACATCACTCCGGGCCCGACTCCGTGAGCGAACATGTGCGCCGGAGCGTTTTCCTGCAGCCAGCGCTCACCGGACTCCACCAGGCCGATTAGATGCTTCGACTTGACGTTCTGCGTGGTGACCATCAACCGTGTAGCCGATTTGTCGACGTTGATCGTGTCGTTGAGGTCCAGTCCGTAGGGAAGCGACATTTCGAAGAGCAGCAAGTACTGCGCCGCGAGTTCGCGGCCAGCTGGAATGCGGTAATATTCGGCGGCATCGGCGTGCAGGTTCATGTTGAGCCTTTTAAACACATCGCTGATGGTGAAAACGTGAACAACGCCCGGCTGCCGGCGATACCACTGGGCGAACTCCTCCACTTTTTTTAGGTAGCTCGGCTCGCTGATTCCGCTGCTTTCGCCCGCCCCCAGCGAGTAATGGATCTGGTAGATGCCGCTCAGCTTCTCCATGGCGAAGTCCGAATCCTGGCGGAATGCCATCGAGTGATCGAAGTAGTCGACAAACTGGTCGTTCAGATCGTTCAACGGCAGCATGCCCACTAGTGCCAGCGCGGTATGCTGGATTTCGTCGTGACTGTCAAGAGGAAAATTTGTGCGCCCTACACAAACGTCGTCGCCGGAACCGGGGCGGGACCGCCCCAAGGTCCTAAACGAATCGTGCATCGCTGGACATCGGTCGTCTTACGGTGGGGCGGAGGCGTATCCGCTACTCGTCCTCGTGGCCCTTTCTCTTGCGCAGCTCCTCCAGCTTTTCGGCAATTCGCTTCTCGAAGCCGCGGCCGGTCGGGGAATAGTAGCGGCGTCCGCGCAGGGAGGCGGGTAGGCACTCCATGTCCGTGACGGCATCCTCGAATTGGTGGGCGTGGCGGTAGCCCTCCCCGTACCCCGAGTCTTTCATGAGTTTCGTGGGAGCGTTGCGAAGCTGCATCGGCACGGGCTCGGCCGCGGACCCCTCGACATCCTGTTTGACGCGGTTGTAGGCGCCGTAGACGGCGTCGGATTTGGAGGCCATCGCCAGGTAAACCGCTACCTGGGCCAGCACAAGGTCGCCTTCCGGCTCGCCGATGAAGCGAAACGCCTCGACCCCCGCCATGGCTTGCTCCAGCGCGCGCGGGTCGGCGAGGCCGATGTCTTCAAAAGCCATCCTTGCCAGCCGGCGTGCAATGTAAAGCCGGTCTTCACCGGCTTCGAGCATGCGCACCAGCCAGTACAAAGCGGCGTCGGGATCGCTCGAGCGAACGGATTTGTGCAGCGCCGAAATCAGGTTGTAGTGTTCTTCCCCGGCCTTGTCGTAGGGCAGCATCTTGCGCTGCAAAACGTTCTCGAGCAGCTCTTCGGTGATCGGCGAGCCGGCCGCCGCCGCGACAGCGGTTTCGAGGGTCTGCAGGGCGCTTCTCGCGTCGCCGTTCGAAAACAGCGCCATCCGCTCGAGCATATCGTCGCCGACCGTCGAATCGGCTTGCCCCAACCCTCGCTGGTTGTCTTCCAGAGCGCGACGCAAGATTCGCGTCATCTCTTCCACCGTCAGCGCTCGCAGAATGTAAACCTTGGTGCGCGACAGCAGAGCCGAGATGATTTCGAACGAGGGGTTTTCGGTCGTCGCCCCGATCAAAATGATGTCGCCTCGCTCGACGTAGGGCAGAAAGGCGTCCTGCTGAGCTTTGTTGAAACGGTGAATCTCGTCGACGAAGACGATGGTGCGAGGGCCCTGCCGGCGCATCCGCTCGGCGTCGGCCATGACGGCCTTTACCGTCTTGATGCTGCTCAGCACCGCGCTGAAGGGAACGAATACGCAGTGAGTTTTCTTGGCGATGATCCGCGCCAGCGTTGTTTTTCCCACGCCGGGAGGACCCCAAAGGATGATCGAGCTCAGCTGGTCGCGTTCTACCTGAAGGCGCAAGGGTTTTCCGGGCCCAAGAATATGCTCCTGTCCAACAAACTCATCCAGCGTCCGGGGGCGCATCCGCTCGGCCAAAGGACGAGTCGGGTCCGTGCTGTCGAGCTTTGCGTCGATGGGTTCGAATAGGCTCATCGGCTACGCCGCGTGGTTTCACCTAAGTCGGCTCGCGCTCTTTGCCGCGCCGCTTCGTAGAGGATCACTGCCGCAGCCGCGGCGGCGTTTAGTGATTCGATGCCCGTGGTGGGAACGCGAATCCGTTGGACGCCTTGCAGGAAAGTTTCGCTCACACCGTGAGCCTCTGATCCGATCATGAGCACGGTGGGCGCATTCCACCCATAGCGGTCGAGTTGCAGCTTGGCGCGGGGCGTGGCCGCCACCGTTTGGATTTTTCGCTGGCGGAACGACGCCCGGACGATCTTCGCGTCGGTGCCGAACACAAAAGGCACTCGAAACAGCGACCCCGCCGAAGCGCGCAAGGTCTTGGCGTTGAACGGGCTTGCCGTACCGGTCAGGAAAATGACTCCCGTCGCGCCAAAGGCCTCGGCCGAGCGCACGATCGCTCCGACGTTGCCGGGGTCTTGCAATCCGTCCAATGCGACCACCAGCGGGGAGCGTCGAAACACATCCTGCAGCCGCCAAGCCGGCGGACGCACCAGCGAGATTACTCCCTGCGTGGACTCGGTTCCGGCGATCCGCCGGAACAGCGGCTCGGCGACTACGGTCAGGCGGACGCTTTTCAGCTTGCCGACATGGCGTTCGACAGCGCCCTGGACCTTTGTCGAGGCGAGAACCGTCGGCACTTCCAGGTCGCTTCGCAACGCTTCTTCGAGCAGATGGAAGTTCTCCGCCACCCACAATCCGTCCGCGGTGAGCGTACCTTGGGCGACCGAACGGCGGACGTCCTTCAGCAGAGCGTTGGCGGGGCTCGAAACGACCCTTCGGCTCGACACGGCCACGGCGACCTTCATCGTAGGACAATTACACCCCTACCATGGTGCCCCCTGGCACCACTTATCAACCACTTGCGGCCCGCACTACCCCCTGGAGCACCCCTGAAACCGCTACAAAAACCGCTACATTCGGCGATTTGGGTTGTTGGCGGTGGTGTGCGGCAAACTGCGGGAACTGGTTGATGCAGCGGGGGGTTAGGTGCTGCGACGGCTGGCGGGGTGCTGAACGACGGCCATTGTATCGTAATAGAATTGCTTTGTGGCCGCCAGTTTCAGACGCGCCCGAATCTTGCCCATCCATCCCGCAAGACCGCAATGGCGGAGGGTTCGCCTGGCCGCTGCAGCGATCCGTCGCGGGGAATTACTCGTCATCCCCACGGATACCGTCTACGGCCTAGCCGCGGACCCCTTTCGTCCGGCGGCCGTCGAGCGAATCTTCCGTGTCAAGAAGAGAGACAAGAATCAGCCCCTGTTGCTGCTAATCGATTCGTTGGAGCGGTTGCCGGATCTTACAGCGGATGTGCCCGCCGCTCTGCCGAAGATCGCCGCTGAATTTTGGCCCGGGCCGCTGACGGTGATCCTTCCCGCGGGACCGAAAATCCCACCCGAAATTACAGCCGGCACGGACGCGGTGGCTGTTCGCGTGCCGGCGGCCCCATTGACGCGGGCGATCATCCGAGCCTCCGGCGGTCTGCTGACGGGAACCAGCGCGAATCTCTCGGGCCGGCCCCCGGCTTCGACCGCGGCCGAGGCGGCCCGGCAACTCAGAGACAGCGTTTATTATATTGTTGATGGCGGGCCGGCTCCTTGCCGCCGGCCGTCTACCATCCTGGACCTCACCGTCAGCCCCCCTCGCATTGTGAGGCAAGGGTCGCTACCGTGGACACGTCTAGCCAGCTACCTGTCATAGATGGGTCGCGGCGCTCGAGGCGCCGGAAGCTGCTGCTGATTCCCTTGCTGACCCTCGCCGCGCTGAGTGCCTCCTACTTCGCCACGGTCTACTACCAGGTTTGGCGCCAGGCTCAGGTCGACGAGGCGCGACCCGCGGACGCGATCGTGGTGCTCGGAGCCGCGCAATACTTGGGGCGGCCCTCGCCGGTTCTCAAGGCCCGGCTCGACCATGCGCTGGAACTGTATCGGCAACGGTTGGCGCCCCGCATCATCACCACCGGAGGCCATGGACGCGACTCGAAGTTTGCTGAAGGGGAAGTCGGCCGGGACTATCTCCTGCAACAGGACGTGCCTGCCGAAGCAGTGATCGCCGACTCACGAGGACGATCGACGGTAGAAAGCACCGCGGCTGTAGCCGAAATCATGAAGCAGAAGGGGCTTGCCTCTTGCATTGTGGTCAGCGACGGCTACCACATCCACCGCATCAAGAGCATGCTCGAAGCCACAGGGCTCGTGGTCTACGGCTCTCCCCGCAGCCGGGGCAGCGACAACACGTGGACCCGCGGCAAATACTATGCCCGAGAGGCCCTGGGGTATATTCTGTGGCAGTTGGGGGTGTAAGCAGAAGCGCGGCGTGGTTCGAAGGCCGGGCTTGGTTGCTGTACGCCGGCGAGAAATGCGGCCTATTCTTCGTCCACCCGCCGGGTAACCAGCTCTGCGGGCGTGCAGTCGAATCGCTGGCTCTCTAAGTCAGTCCCCGGTTCGGGCAGCCCGCCGAACTCACGGTCGGTGAATTTGAAGCTGTGTCCGGCGGCGTAGAAGGGTTTCTGGTAGTGGCGACAGCAAAGGGCCAAGGGCAGGGTCCCCAGCTTGTGCAGGACCGCGCCGGTGCGGTCGAAGGCGTCGATCCCGACCAAGGCGTAATCGACGCGGGGGACGGCGTTGCCCATGGCGGCGACAGGGATCACGGCGACGTTCCTTAGCCCGGCAGCTTTTCCGGAACCCTCCCGCAAGGCCGCCGCCATCTCAGCGCCCTCGCCCCCCGGCAGTGACTCCAGGACCCGAACTGATCTCGGCCGGATGGCGAGCAGAGTGTCTCGCACGGTCGAGCTGTTGCTTAGCGTGATGACAGCAGCGTCGACGGGGACCAAGGTTTTCAGCTTCTCCGCGATGCGGCGGTTGCCTTCAACCAAAGACCGCCGGAGGTCGCGCAGCGCAGCCGGCAAATCGTCCGACCGCTGGGAAAGCAGTGCGCCCACGTTCCTAACGGTGGCGATCGCGGGATGCATCGCGGCCAGCTCTCTCGCCAGATCCAGCGGATTTCGGCCAGCGGCGATCCAAGACTGAGCCAAGTCGAGCGCTTCCAGAGCCAGATCGATTGCGCCCGACGCGCGATTGTCGCGAAGGTGCTCAAGCGCCGGGTTGAAGTCTCGGTAGGATGTATCCATCGGCCAAGGGCTCGCCCGGAGCATTACTCCGGACAGTAACCTCCTATTCTGGGGATAGGGAACGACGGGCGTGTCTCATCGAGCAGGGGATTCCGCGACACGCAGCTTTCCGCAATCCCACCTCCGAAATACCGTATAAGATACTGAATCTATGGTAGTTATATGGAATTGGCTTCGTTTGGTAATTTCTTTTTCTTCGCTAATTCGTGGCTCCCGGACTGACCCTGGTCGAATTGGCCCCGAATGCTTCGGGTAAGCCAATCATATTGTACCCCGCCGATCCAAGGCCGCAGCGCTGTTATCGGAAGTAAGATTTTTTGAATGAACAACTTATCTTATATGGTTTGCCGGGGATCGGAGGCGGGAGCGCCGGTGACATGGAGCGGGATTTAGGTTGGCTCTCACGGGGCGCGAACAAGAAACGGCCGCAGGTCTGGGCAAACGACCGCCCAGCCCTTCGCTACGGGACTACCGGCGAGAAATGCAGGCCAGGACAAGCGAGATCGCTTGTCCCTACTTGCGGAAGATCGCCCCTGGAAGTTCCTGCGATCGGGTCGGCCCGGACAGTCATCTTGCCCTGCCCCTGGCAGCCCGTGGTAAAACCAAACGTCTCGAAAAATCGGGTACAGCCAGCCAATTCACTTCAGGCTAAGTGTTTTGTTTCGAGGGCTGTGACGGGGAGCGAATTGGTGGCAGTCCAAGGGCGCGGACACTGGAACGGCGTCAGGTCCGCGCTACATAGGCTCGTCGAGAGGATGCGTGGCGGACCTGGCCGGCTATCGGACAACGGCCTTTTCGGCCGCCAGGTTTTCGTAAGCGTCATAGACGCGGACGGCGACCGTGTGCTCGCCGGTCTCGACAGGGTCGGTCTGGAACTCGAAGGAAAGTTCTTTGGAGTCGAATAGGAGACTTGCGGGCCGAATGGGTTTCCAATCGGAACCGTCCAGCGAGTATTGCGCCCGGCTGATCTTCGTCGTCGTGTCAGCCGCGCGGAAGCTGACTGCCAAGCGCCCCTCTTCGAAGCTAGCCGTCAGGTCGCTGATGCGAGGGGCGCCGTTATCGATCACGAAGGGATCGCTGACTCGCGACGTGTTCAACTCTTGTGCCGAGGGGTTTGAGAGCCGGTCCGACGCTTTGATTCTGACTCGGTACCAGCCGTCTGGAAACGACGTGGAATCCCAGCTTAGATGGTCGCTTTCGACCTCGTCCTTGAGCGGCTTCCACGCTGTTTCCCGATCCCCGCGAATATCGAGCGTAAAGACCAGCTTGTCTTTATTGGCATCGTTGGCCGCCCAGCGAATCCCTACGTAACCGTTCGCGGGGATGATCGCTAGTTGGGGTTTTACCCTGACCACCTGCCGGGCAGGCCGGCCCAAAGGAGGCAACGTTCGGCTCTTCCGGGGCAGGGTTGCCGGCTTGTCGGGAAACTTGTGGTTGGGCGGAGTCACCTCGACATGGGTGATGGCCGGTTCGATATTCTTTCGCAGGTAGAACAACGAAACCGAGTCGAGGACCGGCGACTCGCCGCCCGCGGGCGCCCGGAGCAGCGCTTTCCACTGAGCGAATCGAGCAGAGGGAGACGGAGAGCTTTCCCCCTCGGGGGACGTCACCGGCGGCGACCATGCGCTCCAATTTTTGGCCGTGCTCGAGTTTCCCGATCGGGTCGAGACTTCGATCGTAGAAGAGTCCGCCGTTTGACCGCGCCACTCGATTCGGCCCCAGCGGGAAAAGATCTTGCCGTCGAAAGGCTCGGCTTGCAAATAGCCCTCGGTTTCCAGTTGCGGGCCAAGCTGATACACCTTGCCGATGCCGCTAGTAGCGACGAAGACCTTACCGTCGGGGTCCGACGCCATGGCGGTAATTTGACTTGAGGGGGCTGTAAGAACCAACGAGTATTGCGTGCTTGAATCAAGCCGTATCAAGCGCCCCCGATTGCCGGTTCCGATCAATGGCTTTCGGTCTGCGTCCAAGCCGATGGCGTACACGATGTCGGTCTTGGACTTCCAGATAACTCGCGGCTCGCCATCGGGCGAAATACGGTATACCTCGCTGCCTCCCTTGAGCTGGGATCTAGAAACGGCCGGCGGGGGCAGCGCGGGCGCAGTCACAAGTTGCGCTGGTGCAGCCGGATTCTGAGGATCGAGCGGAGCAGGTATGGCCGGGGCGGGAGCCGTCGCCGTCACGGTGACGCTGATGCTTGATACCGGGGAGACGGGGGCAGGCCGGCGTCTCGATCCCACGCCGGCCGCGTAGATTGTTCCGTCGGAAGCTTGGCCCAGCGCGGTGATTTCCTTCTTCGACGACTGATACAACACAAACCCCTCGGGTTCGCCCTGGTCGGGATTTGACAGCCGAATAATCAGACCCCCGGGGTCGGTCCCTATGATCAAGTTGTCGGCGGCGTCCACCATCACGGCGCGGACGTGAGTCTGCTCGGTCTCGAAAAAGACATCTCCCTTTCCGGAGGGACGGAGGCGATAGACACGGCCCTTGTCGCCTGTGGCGAGGAACAGATTTCCTTGGGAGTCGAAGGCCATATCCCAGACGTAGTCGGCGTCGGGCTCAAACAAGACCGAGGACTCCCCCGAAGGGGTGATCTTATAAACTTTGGGATCCGGAGACGTTGCCGCGTAGACGTTATTTTCGCCGTCGACCGCGAGAGCGTGGATCTCCGCGTCCTCGACTTTGAAGAACGAAGCGCTTTCTCCGTCGGCCGCGATGCGCAGCACCTCCGCGTCCGGTCCGCCGCTGGCGAAAAGATTGCCCTGCCCGTCGCGAACCAAGTCCCAGAGATAGGAAGAAGGGGTCTCCAGCAACTCGCGAAAGCGCGGAGCCAAGAAAAGTTTTCCGTCGCTGCGGATGGTGACTTTTTCCGCCTTCCCTTTTTCGAAGTCTTGAAACGTCCGTTGCTCCCATCGGCGGGTCTTTTCAGCGACGGACGGCGGCGCGCCCAGGGCGCACGCAATCGTGGCGGCTATACCCAGGCGAGACAGCCGCCGGATTGCAGGGGGCGGTCTTCTCACTCGACCCTCAAGTTAATGCTGTAGCTGCCGCTGACGATCGAGTCGAAAGCGATGGGGAATCGTTCCAAGGGGGATTCGTACTCCAACCACAGACGCCGCTTCGAGGACTGGCGCATCACGCTGAGGACGGAAAGCGGCAAGTTCGGCAGTGTGCGGGCTTCCAAGCGGGCGGTCACGTTCGGCTGGAGCAAGGAGATGAATAGCTGATGATTACCGCGCTCCCTATTCAGTAGCGAGACGGTTTCCGACAAATTTGGGAGCCTGGTGCGCGCGGCGGCGATCCGCGTGGCCCGGTTCAGGGTCCGCGCGTCACTGACGAGAAGCCGCAGCCGCCCCTTGGGGGCGCTCGCGGGTATGCGGATCTTGAACGGGGTTTCGATCCGCTCGCCTCGGTAGGGCCTCAAAAAGACCTTTCCCCGCACCTCATCTCCCGGCCGCACGACCGTTTTTTCCAACCAGGCGTGATCGACGACGACGAAACGCCTCTGGGGAATCAAATCGATGGTCACGTCGATTTGTTTAAGCGTGGGCGTCTCGCCGCTGCTGCGCAGTAGCCGATGCGTCTTCATCCCTACCCAGCTCGCCAGCGCAAGAGGCGCCGGCACGGGCATGTCGGTGGTTGTCCGCATGGCCTGCAACGGGATCGTGTGCTCGCCATCGACCTCAACTCGCCCGCTCAGCCGGAACGTGCTTTCGGCGGCGAACTCGTTGAGCCGAAATATCGAGTTGTAGATGGCCAAGGTGAGCAGAGGGGGAGTCCATTTGCGGTTCTGGAAGACTTCAAAACGGATATTCTTTTGACCCAGCAGGTTGTCCTCGTTACCGAATCGCCTCACTTCCACGGATACGGGGATCATCGCAGCCGTCTCGCCGAGAACGCCCATGATTCCGGAGTGGCGATCTTGGTGCAAGGCGCCGACGATCTGGGCCGAGTTTGCCAACTTGACGGGCGAAAACTTCGACGCCAGAACGGTCAATACATCGGCTTCGGCCATGGGCATCTCGATCGGCCCGACGTTGAACAGTGCGTGGCCGAAGGCCAACACCCGCTCCCCGTCGTTGTAGGTGACCGTGCCGATCCCGCTAATCGAAACGTCGCCGGAAACGAGTACGGCGGCCACGGGCTCGCCGGGGTTGAGAGATCCCGACGCTTTTCCAACTACGGTCGAAGAACCTCCCCCCGTCCCGCCCTGCATGGCCAGCACTCCGGCCTTTCGGAAGTAACCGTCGAAGAGCTTCAGAACATCGTCGTGAACCCCGGAAAACGTCAGCGGCGTTTCGATCGCCGTGACGTGCGAAGGAGGTGGAACGGCTCCGGCGCTGTTCCAAATCTCGAGCGCCAGCTCGTCGCCGGAGATCGCCGAAGCCGCCATCGGTTGGGTAGACTCCGTGCCGGGTGAGTCCGCCGGTCTCGAGAATTTTGCTTCGAGCGGACGGCTCTGATCGAGCCGATCGATTTCGAGCATCAACTCGATGGGCGTGATGCCGGCAATGGCGTCGGGCGAGAAAACGCTGTAGCGCAGGGAGATGGCGCCAAGAAGCTTTCCTTCGTGGTAGACCGGACTGCCGCTCATCCCGGCGGCGACATTCGTTCGGGCCGCCTTGCCCCCGAGCTTGGCCATGATGACGTCCTGGCCCGGGCCAAAGGAATTTTTCATCACCCCCAGCACTTCGACCGGCACGGGCTCGGCGGTGTTGCCCTTGAAAACCGTCCAAGCGGTCGCCTTCATGCCCGGCTTGACGTCGTCGAGCTTGAGGATCTCCACGGGGCCCGACTTGGGCGGGACCGCCTCGTCAGCCGGCTGGGCGGCCAGCGAGTTCGCCGGCAGCAGGCCAAGAAGCAGAAGCGAAAGGAGGGGTCGCACGTCGGACTGGCTAGCCCGCATTTCTCACCACCTGACGGTCGAAGTGCGCAATAGGCCCGCCATTACTGCGTTGCGCTTGCTCGCCGTGCTCAACGTACTGTTCAAGTACGCCCGCATTATTAAAGAAATGCGGCGCCGAGCGGCGCGCGCCTTGTACTGACGGGCCTCTCACGCACTTCGTCTCGCCACGTGGTGAGAAAAGCGGGCTAGGGAAAAATCGCGATTTACGCAAGGTAATCAGCCACCAAGGCCTTACGTTCTTAAGGTATCACAGGGCTGGTGCGGGGCTCGCTCGCACGTCGATCCACGATCGCGATGACACGGAAAGTCTGGTGGCGGCGATTCGGGCTTTGGAGCGTCACCCGACGAACGACTTTCCTAAGGATCCCATTTCATAAGTTCCGTCACGTATTTAGAAACCAGGCGAACGATCGGGAACTTCGGGCACGGCATGCCGGGCCTCTACCTTTCCAGCTGCCCCCGCGATTTGTCGGGGCAGCGTTCTGTGCACACCTGCTGTCGCCCGAAGCGTGAGAGTAGTTATGAAATGGAGCACTCGCCCGTATTGGTCAGCAAATTTTCTGAACCTCACTAGGCTAATGGAATCTCATCGAGCAGCCGATTCCACTGCTGTTCATGAAAGGGGTGTAACCGCAGAGCGAGACCATCGAGCGGCCTATTGTAAAATAACTTCGTGGATCAAGAGCAGGAATCCCCCAAAGTCAAGGTAAGCGATCGGCGGCGGTTCTCGGCCGAAGGCGATCCGCTCGAGGAGACGGGCGCCGATCCCGTGCGGCAGGCCGCGGAAGAGTCTTCCACGGCGGACGAGGCGTCGGAGCCGGAACCTGCTCCGCCCGAGTCTCCCAAGGCCGACACGGCGGCGGGTGAGAGCTCGGCGACGGCTTCTCCCGCGCCGGAGTCCGCGGAGGCCGAGACGACGCCCGAGTTTGAGCAGGCCGAAACGCTGACCGAGTCCGCGGAGGCCGAGACGATAGCCGAGTCGGCGGAGGCCGGCACGACGCCGTCCGAGGGCCAGGGCATGCCCCCGCTTCCCCCGGCGAGCTTCGAGACTTTGGTTTTGTCGTTCGGCATGCAGGCCCAGTTTGAGTTGGGTTTCGGGGGTCAAGCCGATCAACAGCCGCCGAATCTCGATTTGGCGCGCCACTCGATCGACATGTTGAGCGTCTTGCAAGAAAAGACGAAGGGCAATTTGTCGATGGAGGAAAGCCGGCTGCTCGAAAACACGCTGACCGAGCTTCGTTTCCGCTACGTGCAAGTAGTTGGGGAAATCAACAAACAAGCCAAGGCGTAGGTTGCGAGCAGGGAGTCGCCGGGCTTTCGAGGCCGCTTGCGCGGCGGCCTGACGGCGGAAACCATGCCCGATCGCAGCGCCATCTCCATCACGGTCCTCGGGTCGGGCACGAGCGTCGGCGTGCCGACGATTGGCTGTTCCTGCGTGGTTTGCCGCTCAGACGATCCGCGCGACAAACGGCTGCGCCCTTCCATCGTGATTCATCTCCGAGACGGCGAGCGCGAACGGAATGTGCTGATCGACACGACGCCGGATTTCCGGCAACAGGCCCTCCGGGCGGGGTTCAAAACCCTGGACGCGATCCTCTACACGCACTCGCACGCGGACCACATCATGGGCCTCGACGACATCCGGCCGTTCAATTACGGGCGCGCCGAGCGGATACCGGTCCACGCCACCCCGGATACGCAGCGGAACTTGCAGAGAATATTCCCCTACGCCTTTGAGGGAGAAGCACCGCACCCGGGCGGGAAACCTCGGGTTGAAGCCCAGCCGATCCACAACGGCCCGATCGAGTTGTTCGGCGCTTCCTTCTTGCCGGTTCCCCTCATCCACGGGCCGAAGAAGAGCACCGGATTTCGCTTCGGCCGGGCGGCTTATTTGACCGACCATAGCGACATTCCGGCGAGCTCGGCCGAGTTGCTTGGCGATCTCGACGTCCTTTTCCTCGACGCCTTGCGGCGCGAGCCCCACCCGATGCACACCACGTTGGACCGGGCGCTGGCTTGGGTGGAGGAGCTGCAACCGAAGCGGGCCTATTTCACCCACATCTGCCACGATCTGCCGCACGCCGAAACCTCTGCCGGCCTGCCGCCAAACGTCGAGCTCGCCTACGACGGGCTGCGCATCGAGCTGCCGGGGACTGATTCATGATCCCGACGTATAAGAAACTTGAGGACATACCCGCCGACTTCGGCCCCTCCGCCGTCACCATCGGGAACTTTGACGGCGTCCACGTCGGTCATCAGAAGATCCTCGCAGCCACGCGCGACAAGGCGAAGAAAAATGCCTGGCAGTCGGTCGCCGTCACGTTCGACCCGCACCCGACGACGATCGTTGCGCCCGAGCGGGCGCCGGCGCTGCTGACCGAGCCGGCTCGACGCGTGGCCTCGTTTGCGGAGCACGGCATCGAGAGCGCCCTCATCCTCCCCTTCACCCCCGAGGTCGCGCGACTCAGTCCCGAAGAGTTTGTTCAGCGAGTCTTGCTGGACACGCTGCGGGCGAAGGCCGTCGTGGTGGGCGAGAATTTCCGGTTCGGCCGCGGCCAAGCCGGGAACACTGAAGTGCTCAGGCGGCTCGGCCAAGATCTGGGATTTGAGGTCGAAACAGTCGAGCCGGTTGTTGTGGGAGGCTCGGCGGTGAGCAGCTCTCGTGTCCGCGACCTGGTGTGCCGGGGGCGGGTCGAGCAGGCCCGGGACTTGTTGGGGCGCCCCTTTGGCTTCGAGGGGCGCGTTGTCGCCGGCGACGGCATCGGGTCAAAGAAAACCGTGCCTACCCTGAACCTGATACCGGATATGGACTTGACGCCCGCGGACGGCGTCTACGTCACGTCGAGTTGTGATCCCGGCTCGGGACGCCGCTGGGAGTCGGTTACCAACATCGGTTTTCGCCCGACTTTCGATGGGACCGAGCACGCCATCGAAACTTTCTTGCTTTCGGAGTTTGACGGCCAAGCTCCCGATAGGCTCGAAGTGACTTTTTACGATCGATTACGAGATGAAAAACGCTTCGCCTCAGCCGAAGAGCTGCGCGAGCAGATCCTGGCTGACGCCGCCCGCGCCGAGCGTTTCTTTCGTCGCTTGGGGGCCGCCGGCGGTAGGCCGGCATGAGTAGCGCGGATTGTCCAACCAGGGGTTTGTGTCTCAGCGGCCCCTTGCTAAGATTGGTTTAACAGGAGAAAACGAATGTCTGCCAAACTAACTCCCGGAAAAATTAAACATCTCACTGCCCTCGCCGACGACCGAGGGGTGATCGCGGCCGCGGCCATGGACCAGCGCGGATCGCTGCAAAAAGCCATTGCCTCCAACAAGGGCATCGACAAGGCGGACGTGACCGACGAGATGATGAGCGAGTTCAAGACCGCCGTCTCGAAGGTCCTGACGCCCTACGCCAGCGCCATTTTGCTGGATCCCGAATGGGGTCTGGCGGCGGCGAAGGCGCGAGCTGCCACGGCCGGGCTGCTGCTTTCCTACGAAAAGAGCGGCTATGACAATGATCGCCCTGGCCGGTTGGCCGATGTTTTGCCCAACGTTTCGGTGAAGCGAATCAAGGATATGGGCGGAAACGCCGTCAAGGTTCTGATCTATTACACGCCCTTTGAAAAAGAGGCGATCAACGACGAAAAGCATGCTTTCGTCGAGCGCATCGGGGCGGAATGCGTGGCCCACGACATTCCGTTCTTTTTGGAGTTTGTCGGCTACGACCCGGCGGGTCTCAATGAAAAGGGATTCGAATTCGCCAAGAAGAAACCCGAAGTCGTCATCGGCAGCATGCGCGAGTTCTCGAAAGACTACTACCACGTCGACGTTCTCAAGGTGGAGATCCCCGTCAACCTCGCCTACGCGGAAGGAGCAACGGTCTACAAAGTGGAAAAGGCCTACGGCAAGGAAGAAGCACTCGACATCTACCGCCGGGCGGAAGAAGTGGCTTCCAAGCCGTTTATCTATCTAAGCGCCGGCGTCAGCAACCAGCAATACACGGAGTCACTGCGCTGGGCCGCCGAGGCCGGGGTTAACTTCGCCGGTGTTCTCTGTGGGCGCGCAACCTGGAAGGAAGGTATTCCCGTGTACGGCAAGCAGGGGGCCGCCGCGCTTGAAGAGTGGCTCGGTGGCGAAGGAGTGCGCAATATTGAGGCCGTTAACGCATGCCTGCAAGCGGCCAAACCCTGGTATTCGACCTACGGCGTCGGGAGCGCGGACGAACTGGCGGCCTAAGGTTTTGGTTGCAGAGGTTCGCGATCCAATCGAAGGCCGCCGCTGGACGGCCACACCCTGAAGAGCGCGACTCCGAACGCCATCCGTATCGAGAACTTCCTAGCCCGCATTTCTCACCACCTGACGGTCGAAGCACGCAATAGGCTCGCCATTACTACGTTGCGCTTGCTCGCCGTGCTCAACGTACTGTTCAAGTACGCCTCCGCTCGCTGAGCGGCGCGTGCCTTGTACTGACGGGCCTCTCACGCACTTCGCCTCGCCACCTGGTGAGAAAAGCGGGCTAGCTGTGGAGCCTCAACAGGTTGTTCCGGGGAGGAGGGAGTCGGCTGATAGGGGGATTATAGCCGAGGCTGGCGTGGGGGCGATGCCAATTGTAGTCGTGGAGCCAGGGGAGCAGATGGTTGGCGCGTTGGAGGGAGGAGCAGTAGGAGCGGGCATAGGCCCATTCGCGGAGGGCGGTTTGGATGAAGCGCTCGGCCTTGCCGTTGGTGCGAGGGGTGTAGGGGCGGGTGAAGCGGTGGCGGATGCCGAGGCGGCGGCAAGTACGACGGAAGTGGCGGGAGCGGTACCAGGAGCCATTGTCGGTGAGCAGGCGTCGGATGCGGATGCCAAGCGAGCCATAGTAGGCGTGGGCGAGGAGAAGGAACTGGGCAGCGGAAAGGCTGCGCTCATCGGGCAGGATCTGGGAGAAGGCGATGCGGGAATGGTCGTCGACGGCGACGTGGACGAACTCCCAGCCGGCGGCGCGGGAGCGTCGGGTCTTATCGCCGGTAACGCGGTGACCGGCGTGCTGGAAGCGGCCGAGCTTTTTGATGTCGAGATGCAGTAGATCGCCGGGACGGTGATGTTCGTAGCGGCGAACGGGGGGAGCGGGTTCGAGATCGCGGAGACGGTTGAGTCCGGCGCGACCGAGGAGGCGGCTGACGGTGGCCGGGGATAGCCGCAGGGTTTGGGCGATGCGGCGGCCCGTCCAACGTTGTCGGCGCAGGGCGAGGACGCGGTCAACGACGGCTTGCGGGGTGCGGCGCGGGCTATGCCGGGGACGCGAAGAGCGATCGTAGAGACCGGCTTCGCCTTCGCCGCGGTAGCGGGCCAGCCAACGGCGGGCGGTGCGTTCTGAGACGTCTCGGGCCGCCGCGGCGGCCCGAGGCGTCTCTCCAGCGAGGATGCATCGAACCAAAAGGGCTCGGCCTTTGGGCGTCAATCGGGCATTCTGATGGATGTTCATGCGGTCTCTCCAGGGTCGTGGTTATTCGACAACTCCAGCTTCCCTGGTCCGGGACCGAATGAACAACCTGTTGAAAGATCACAGCTAGCCACACTTGCGGACGCGCTCTTTCAAAACCGGGCTCCATGGCAAGGGTAGTTCGGGCAACCAAGCCTTGGTGCCGGCTTTCAAAAAATTAGCGCGACTACGATTCCCTATTTCATTGCCCGCGCTCGTAGGGCGGCCTTGGTCGGCTTGGGTTGACGCAGGGCAGCGGAGATTTTTCTGACTTCTTCGGCTACTCGTTCGAATTCCGAGGCCATCGCTTCGATCATCTCCCGAGCGTTGTCGAGTTGGTTTTCTCGCGCGGCTTTTTCCAACTCGGCGGCGACGTCGGCCAAGGCGGGGGCCCCAAGGAGGTGGCAGCTGCCCTTGACCGTGTGCGCCATGCGGAGAACGACCTCCATGTCGCCGGAGGCCAACGCTTGGCGGGCCTCTTCGGTCTGCTCGGGGGTTTCCTCCAGAAACAACGTCAGCAGCCGCCGCAGCAGTTTGACGTCGTTTCCCAGCTCGGTGCGGAGCCGGTTGAAGGTTTCCCGGTCGAGTGCCGGCGGCGGGGATCCGTCTTTCTCGGGGGTTTCATCGCCGCTCGGCGCGCCCCTCCGCGCGGCCCCGCGTTCCAACGCCTGTTTCAAGCTGCCAATGCGCACGGGCTTGGCGATGTAGTCGTCCATCCCGGCTTCGAGGCACTTCTCCCGGTCCCCGTCCATGGCGTTGGCGGTCATGGCGACGATCCAGGGGCGTTGCTCCCCGCTCCATTCGAAATGGATCTGGCGGGAAGCCTCCAGACCGTCCATCTCGGGCATCTGCACGTCCATCAGCACCAGGTCGTAGGTCTGATGGCGTAGTGAT
Organism: Bryobacterales bacterium; assembly: GCA_965248365.1. GTDB lineage: Bacteria > Acidobacteriota > Terriglobia > Bryobacterales > UBA6623. Next base: position 1,023,149 of record CBDFJA010000002.1, read on the forward strand.
TCGATGACTTGCAGTCCGTTATTCGCGACGTCGGCGCGATACCCCAGTCGGTCCAGAATACTCAGAGCGACTTTTTGGTTGACGAGGTTGTCTTCGCCCAGCAAGATCCGCATAGGCAGACGTTTCGCCATGGCCGAATCGGCTTGCTAAAGACCGCCACAAAATCAGATTCCTTGAGGTCGGATTCGTCGAAGCGGACGGCGATCTCGCGGGACCCCACCGAAGTCAGCAGAAGCAGCGGAAGCTTTCCGGAGTCGGGGATCTTGCGGATAGCCTCGGCCAGCATCAGCCCGTCCATCTTCGGCATCATCATGTCGAGCACGGCAACGTCGAACCTTTCCCCGTTTTCGAGCAGCTCAAGCGCCTCGCGCCCCCGCGAAACCGTACGCGGCTCCATCTTCCACGACTCGGCCTGTTGCGTGAGAATGGTTCGGTTCGTGTTATTGTCGTCGACAATGAGTATACGCTTGCCCTCGAGCTCCGCCGGTGTTCCCCTCCAATCGTCGTCGGGTTGCGATTCGGCGGCGTCGACGGCCACGGTGAAATGGAAGGTTGATCCCTTGCCGACCTCGCTCTCGACCCACATTCGACCGCCCCTCAACTTCGTCAGCTTGCTGCTGATCGCCAGCCCCAGTCCGGTACCGCCGTACTCTCGCGTCGTCGAGGCGTCGACTTGCGTGAAGGCGTCGAAAAGGCGATCGATGCGGTCGGTGGGAATGCCGATGCCGGTATCCCTCACGGAGAAGTGCAACCGGTAGCGTTCGTTGCCCCGCAGCTGTGAGGCGACGGTTAACAGGATCTCGCCCTTGGGGGTAAACTTTACGGCGTTAGCCAAAAGGTTAACCAGAATTTGCCGTACCCGCGTCACGTCGCCGACCACCATCGGCGGGGTCTGCTCGTCCATCGTGTAGGCGAGTTCGAGGCGTTTTTCCGCGGCCTTGGGCGCCAGAAGTTCCAAGACCTCTTCGAGGCACGCCCGCACGTCGAAAGCAGCGTGCTCGAGTTCCAGCTTGCCCGAGTCGGTCTTCGAATAGTCTAAGATGTCGTTGATAAGTGCCAGCAGCAAGTCGCCGCATTGTCGGATGGTTTCCGCGTATTCGCGCTGGCGCGGCGACAGCTCGGTATCCATTAGCAGGCCAACCATGCCGATCACGCCGTTCATCGGCGTGCGAATTTCATGGCTCATGTTGGCCAGGAATTCTGATTTCAAGCGCAGGGCTTCGAGCGCCTTGTCGCGCACCTCGAGCTCCTCCTGCTTTAGGTCGGTGATATCGCGGTGATACCAGAGCCGCCCTTGGTAGGAACCGTCGTCTCCGGTGAACGGTGCGCTGTAACGGTCCAAGATGCGGCCGTCCCGGAGCAAAAGCTTGTCGCGGCTTTCGTGTCCGGGCCGGTCGTTGATGAAACGGATGCGCGTCAAGTAGTCTTCCGGCTCGGCCAGCTTGCGTTTCGCCCAGTGGAGGAAGGTTTCATACGACTTCGACTCGGCGATCTCGGGTGGAACGTCCCACATTTCGAGGAATCTTCTATTGACGGCAAGCAACTCGCCTTCGTCGGAGACGATTGCGATGCCGTCAATCGTCGCCTCGGCTTGGGAGGTGAGCAGCGTGGTTTGGAAACGGGTTTTCTCTTCGGTGCGCTTGCGTTCGGTCACATCGACGGCGTAGAGGTTGACATAACCGGCGTCTTGAATCGGCGTCATCGAGATCGAGAAGGTGCGGTCGCCGCACAGGGTTTCGACCTCTCGGTCGCGGCCGCTTTCGAACGCCTGCTGAACGGCCGCGCGGATTTTGGCCAGCGCCGGGCGGCCGGCATCGGTCTTCCAAAACTCGACCAACGCAGAACTCGCCTCGTTGGCGTAGATCAACACAGCGTCTTTGTCGACTCGCAGAACCGGATTGGGGTTCTCTTCGGGGAAGCGGGCCAGGGCGCGGATTTGTTCCTTGGTGCGTTTGCGGTCTTTTCTATCGGCCGCCCAGGGCAGGGCGGCCCGAAAACCAGCGCGGTCCTTCACATAATAAGGTTATCCGCGGAGAGGGGCGGAGTGTGAAGAGGCGTTAAACCCATTCTGTAGAGCTTTTCCTTCCTATGGAGTACCGGGACCCTTATGAACTTTAGTCCCGTCAGAAATTCACCTCGGCGCCGCCAGACTGGCGGTTCTCGGCCGGAGGGGGCCTCGAAAAGGGGCGGAGGCGCAGCCCCGCGCGGGAGCCTCTACTCACTTCGGCGACGTTGCCCGCGGGACGCCAACGGCAGGGCACGAACAACACTGCCGGGGCGCCAAGGCACCAAGGGGCCAAGGGGCATGACAATTTAGAGAAGCTATTATATAATCTAAGCTTCCCCCCAGCTCCAGTTATTCGACGCTCGTTTGCTAATCAACAACCCGACATGGCTCGCATTCTCGTCGTCGACGACTCCACCTTTCAGCGAAAACGCATTCTCGGCATGGTCGAACGTTTGGGCCACGAAACGCTCGACGCCTCGGGAGGAGCTGAAGCGCTGGAAGTGATTTCGGCGCAGCAGCCGGATTGCGTTTTTCTCGATTTGCTGATGACCCATTTGGGCGGCATCGAGACTCTGCGACAGCTTCAACAGCGTGGATCGAAGATTCCCGTCATCGTTATGACCGCCGACATGCAGGAGACGATCCGGCGGCAATGTCTTGAACTCGGCGCGGTTGATGTTCTGCACAAGCCGCCGCGCTTGGAGGACATTGAGGCTGCTTTAGGGAAACACCTCGCCGAAGGAGACGGCGACGCCATGAAGCTGACCGCGACGCAAAGCGACGTTCTCCAGGAACTGGTCAACATCGGGATCGGCAATGCGGCCGGCATGTTACACGACATGACGCGCTCGCCGATCGAGTTGAACGTTCCCATCGTCAAAGTCGTTACGCCCCGGGAATTGAAGGCGGAGATGGCGCGCGGGACGAAGGGCGAGGTGATCGCCGTGCAAATGCCCTTTACGGGGCCGTTTGCCGGCGTGGCGCAAATTATCTTCACTTCCCAGAGCGCCGGCGAGATCATCGCCTTGACAACGGCCCTGCTGTCCGACGAAGAGTGCAAGGTGTTCGACGTCGCCGCCGTGCGCGAGGAAACCCTCACTGAAATCGGCAAGGTCGCCGCCACCGGCGTGATGGACTCGATCGGCAATGTGCTGGGGAAACCCTTCAAGCTTTTCCCACCCCACTTTGTCCAGGAGCCGATCGAGAACTTGCTGGACAAAGACTATCCGAACCCGACCGCGGACGTATTGTTTGTGCAAACCGGCATCAAGATCGCCGACCGCGAGGTCGAAGACCAAATCCGCGTCCTCGTCGAGGTCGTCGGTTTTCGGGAACTGACCGAAGCTCTCGACGCGCTCGCGGCCGAGCCGGGCTGAAAGCCCTCGGCGGCCTGCTTCCCATGCCGCCTGCCAGCGACTCCGGCTGGCCGGTCGCGGGGCCGTTCCCCTTCCTACCCGCCCCCTCGAAGAAGCAGCCCTTACCCGGAAGGGGCAGACGGCGCTTCTTTGGGAATCCGCAAGGAACGGCTTTTCCACCATAACTCGACGGTGAAGACCAGCAGAGCGGTCGTCACCAGCCAAGACATTCGTTCCATGTAGTAGAAATGCGGCCACAGTCCGAAAACCAGCAGCAAGGCGGCTGTGTAGACCCGGTATCGAGTCCAGGCGAGGTACATCAATGGCAGCGCAACCACGTAGTCATAGTTGAAGCAGTGCCAGGAAACGAGCAAGGATCCGACGATACTCAGCCAGAATGCCGTTTCAAATTCCAGCTTGCCCAGTAACACAACGAACCAGGCCAGCACGAGGACCGTGAGAACAACGTAGAGCGGCTGGCTCCATCCCAGCCACGACACCAACGCACGGAGGTTCCAGGCATCCCGAAACATCGCGTCCAGCGAACCGTCGGTCAAAAGCCGGTAGTAGGCCCGAACGCCATCCAGCCCAATCAGGGCCACGCTCAGAGCCGCCAGTCCCGCTACCACCGTGGTCAGTCTCACCAAGAACGGCGTCTTCTTGTGCAAAAGCAGGGCCGCCGGCAGAAGAAAAACCATGTTGAACTTTTGAAACGCGAAGGCCAAGCACGCCGCCGCCGGCCAGTCGCGACCGCGCCGGTGGAAGTGGATGGCCAGCAACGCGCCCAGAAGAATCAGGGGAGAGTCCTGGCCATTGCGAAGGGCAACGGAGAAGGGGTAGAAGCTGATCAGCAGGAAGAGGATGCCGGGCCCCCGCCGTAGAGTTCTCGAACAAGAAGCGCGCTCGCCACGCAGGCCAAAAACAGGAGCACGAGCCACATGTGAAGGGCGGTCACATAATCGAGACCCGCCAAGGGCTTGAGCAGCAGAGCGTAGAAAGGCGGCCGGGGGAAGGGCGACGTTACAACGTTGTCGAACTCCGGCCAAGCCTTCCAGAGCTCTTTTTGGTAGACGGCTTGGTTCTCGAAACGGTAAAGCTCATCCAGGGGCAGTGAGGCGGCGGTGTAGAAGATCCGAAAGTCCAAGCCACGACTGGGGACGCTCGGCGGTCCCAGGATCAGCAAGCACCAACAGGCGAAGACAACCACGCCGAGGACGGCGTAAATCCGGTCATAGGGAAGTCCGCTTTCCTTAGCCGAAGTTGGCGACATGTTGATCATTGGAGAGCTGGCGCCGCGTCCGCGGGACGCACTCCCAGCGCTAATTTCCGGTCGGTCCGAACGGGACATCGGATACAACAACCAGACAATTCTACAGTACGGGCATCATCGAGCGGCTCCAACGCGCGCGATCGGGCGAATAGGCGCCTTTGTCGCTCCCATCCGCCGAGGCGGGGGCGCTTTGGTACATAGTGGCTAATGTCAGGTACGTCGCAACTATCCGTGTATTAAGAGCTTTTCTGGTAGTAGGTTAAGGTTCCACGACGATTTGTCGTGCTCGGGGAGGTCTGATATAGTTGTCGATGTACTGTTCTAGTACTCATAGGACATGTTGTCATGGACGGGAGTCTGAGGGGAGCTGATTAGGATGATCCGCGTTTGTGCCTGCGAGTCGCACCCGATTGTTATCGAAGGGCTGCGCAGGACTTTGGAAGACACAGAGGGGCTGGAGTTCGCTGGATCAATCAGTGAGCTCGGGGCGGTCTTGGAGTTTGCTTCCGAACGGCTGCCGAAAGTGTGTTTGATTGACAAGGCGTTTGGAACCAAAGCCGTCTTTCAGGTGATCTCAGACCTAAAAGTACGCTCTCCGGCCGTGGAAACCGTGTTGTGGACAGCCGAGATTTCCGAAGTGGAGTCCTTCCGCGCACTGCAGGTCGGTGCTCGGGGAATCCTGATGAAAAGCTTGCCGGTGTCGACGATTCTCGATTGCATCGACACGGTGGCCAAAGGCAATATCTGGATCGAGAACTCGGTATCGAACCAATTCGTCGGCTTCATTAATCGTCGCGCCACGCCGCGCCTGACGCCCCGCGAAGAAGAGATACTGAGTCTCGTGATGCGGGGCATGAAGAATAGACAGATCGCCGAGGAGCTTTCGATTACCACGGGGACGGTTAAAGTACACTTGATGCACGTCTTCGAGAAAACCGGAGTCAAGGATCGCTTCGAGCTGGCGATGTATGGACGCAAGCTGCGCGGCTCCGCGGGAGATCTGGATATCGACGGCGTCCGACTCGCCAAAGCCTTGGCTGCTTCCTGATCCGCGCCGTTCCCCTCAATTCACATGCTGGGCAGACGCTCGACGGTCGGGCTACTCTCGATCGTTGTCGCCTTTCTGGTTACTGTTCACCTCCAGTGGTCCCCCGCGGGTTTCGGCCTCTACCACGATGACTCCCTCTATCTGAGCTCGGCGCGTGCGCTCGCCATGGGCGAAGGCTATGTGATCCCCAGTATTCCCGGCGAGCCGGCTCAGACCAAGTACCCGATCTTTTATCCCTGGTTGTTGTCTCTGCTGTGGAGACTTTGGCCAACGTTTCCAGACAATCTCTACGGAGCTTTCTGGTTGTCCGCACTCGCCGCGGCCGCCTTTCTTCTGGGATCGTTCGCTTTGCTCAGGCAACTGGGCGCCGGTGAAAGAACGGCTTTGGCGTTGACGGCTGTGGTGGCGTTTCATCCGGCGACGCTGGCGCTGGGAGGCGCCCTCCTCAGCGACATCGTGTTCATGGCTTTGGCCACCTGGTCGTTGGTTCTGGCGGGCGGGGCTTTGGCGAACGGTTCGACCGGTGGCGGAGCCTATTCGAAGCAGTGGCTGTCGGCAACCGCTTTTGTCTCGGCGGCGGTGATGACGCGTTCGCTCGGAATAGCCGTAGGGGCGGGGATCGCCGCGGCGGCGATGGGGAGGCGGTCATTTCGGGCCATGGTCGTGGTCGTTCTAGTGTGTGTGGCTGCCTTTTCGGCCGGGTTTCCGGGGTCTTGGCCGCGGTACGGGGGATTTGATCTCGGTTTCGAGGAAGCCTCCGGCTATGAGCAAACGGTGCTGTTTTACACGAGCTATTTGGGATTTTGGAAGTTGTGCGTTCCTGACTGGACGACTTTCGGGGCGATGGTTTCCCTTAACCTTGGCGAGCTGCTCACACAGCCCGCTGCAATGTGCTTCCTGTTGCCGGTGTATGCATTTTCGCCGATGGCGTTTCGGCTGGTCTCGATCTCCGTGTCGTTTGTGATCTTGAAAGGCGTGGTCACGCAGGCCCGAAGCCATGGCTGGCACCCGGTCCATTTTGCGGCCGCCGCCACGGTGCCGATCATACTTTTGTGGAATTACACGCTGGTGGGGCGTTTCTTAGCGCCGTTTCTTCCCGTCTTGCTTTTCGGCGCCTGGCGTGAGATCAACTGGGTGACGCGGACAGGCGTTCGGGTGATTCGTTCATCGGCGCCCAGGCTTGACCGGACCGTCTCGGCGGCCATGTTGGCCTCCGCAACGGCTCTGCTGGTCTATTTTGCGGGCCAACTCCTGTGGTGGCAGCCGGCCCGCATGTCGCAGCAGCGGAGCGACCGCGAGATCCTGGCCGCGGCAAAGCAGGAGGCCTACCGCTGGGTTCGGAATCGAACGGAGCCTGAAGATCGATTGATCGCCTACGAGGATGTAAGCTTGTTTCTTTACACCGGACGCCAGGGCTTGCGGCCGATCGCCTTCTCGACCGCCGCCTTCTACTTGCAAAGCAAGGAGATTATCGACCGTGATCTGCACCGATTTGCTGAAACTGCCCGCGAGTTGGGAGCGCGCTACTGGATCGTTGCCGCCGCCGATTTCGATTTGGAGACTGGCGAGGAGATGGCACTGGATTACAGAGACGACAGAGACGACTTCATCGGCGCCTATCCGGTCGTGTTCGAAAGTCAGGATGGAGAAGTCAGGATCCACGCCCTGGGGAGCCTGTATTCCGAATTCCCGTTGGCTCGGCAGACCGAGCGGGCAATCCCGCGCCCGAGGAGCAAGCCGGACGGGCTAGGTGTGATCTTTCAACAGGTTGTTCATTCGGTCCCGGACCAGGGAAGCTGGAGTTGTCGAATAACCACGACCCTGGAGAGACCGCATGAACATCCATCAGAATGCCCGATTGACGCCCAAAGGCCGAGCCCTTTTGGTTCGATGCATCCTCGCTGGAGAGACGCCTCGGGCCGCCGCGGCGGCCCGAGACGTCTCAGAACGCACCGCCCGCCGTTGGCTGGCCCGCTACCGCGGCGAAGGCGAAGCCGATCTCTACGATCGCTCTTCGCGCCCCCGGCATAGCCCGCGCCGCACCCCGCAAGCCGTCGTTGACCGCGTCCTCGCCCTGCGCCGACAACGTTGGACGGGCCGCCGCATCGCCCAAACCCTGCGGCTATCCCCGGCCACCGTCAGCCGCCTCCTCGGTCGCGCCGGACTCAACCGTCTCCGCGATCTCGAACCCGCTCCCCCCGTTCGCCGCTACGAACATCACCGTCCCGGCGATCTACTGCATCTCGACATCAAAAAGCTCGGCCGCTTCCAGCACGCCGGTCACCGCGTTACCGGCGATAAGACCCGACGCTCCCGCGCCGCCGGCTGGGAGTTCGTCCACGTCGCCGTCGACGACCATTCCCGCATCGCCTTCTCCCAGATCCTGCCCGATGAGCGCAGCCTTTCCGCTGCCCAGTTCCTTCTCCTCGCCCACGCCTACTATGGCTCGCTTGGCATCCGCATCCGACGCCTGCTCACCGACAATGGCTCCTGGTACCGCTCCCGCCACTTCCGTCGTACTTGCCGCCGCCTCGGCATCCGCCACCGCTTCACCCGCCCCTACACCCCTCGCACCAACGGCAAGGCCGAGCGCTTCATCCAAACCGCCCTCCGCGAATGGGCCTATGCCCGCTCCTACTGCTCCTCCCTCCAACGCGCCAACCATCTGCTCCCCTGGCTCCACGACTACAATTGGCATCGCCCCCACGCCAGCCTCGGCTATAATCCCCCTATCAGCCGACTCCCTCCTCCCCGGAACAACCTGTTGAGGCTCCACAGCTAGGCGTTCAAAAGCGGGGCGCCGGGGCCGACTCGTCGACGCCGGGACAGGACCAAAGAGCCGTCGGGATCGAGGCGGCGTGGCCTGTTGGCCGTCGAGCGGCGGAGGAACCGGCTCCGGTTCACGTGGTGTTGCCCGCTCAACGAGCTGTGGCTTCTATGTACGGGATCCCAGGGTTCAAATGACCATACTGACGTTTTTTGCCTTGACGGCTGGTCGCTTGTGCTGGCCGCGGCGGGTCTTCCTGGAGACGGGCAAGGGCGACGAGTATGGTGGAATCGATGGATTGTCGCTTCCTTGTTGGCTGCCCTGGCGGTGATGGCTCGTTCCATCGGCGTTGCCCTGGGATTGGGTATCGTCGCCGCGGCCTTGCTGTGTCGGTGTCATCGAGCGGCGCTCGTTGGCTTTTGCGACTCAGGATGGAAGTGTCAAGATCTATGACATCGCGGACCTTCATAACCGAAATCCCGCGAACGAACAGAGCGGCCGAAGCGGAGGCCCGTGAGGCCTGCCGACCGGCCCTGGGAAGATTCTCGCCAGGGTAAGGAGTATGACAGGAGTAGTACAAAGGTCATATGCCTTTCAGGTCCTAGGCCGTTAGGGCTATTGGAACGAAGTGCGTATTACGCTAGTGTGGTTTACGAGGGACGCGTCAGCGGCAGTCATATTGCTCCTGACACATTCCTATTACCGCTAGGGGCAGCCTCGATGGCCTCGGCGTCGAAGAGCGACAATTACGGATGGACGAAGCAGCATGCCCGATGAAGATCTAAGAATCGACACCGCCGAGGGGGACGCCTCCCCAACCCGCTGGCACCGTTTCTTGGTTCCCTCGATGGCGGATTGGGTGTTCGTCTCGATCCTTTGTTGGCTGTTTTGGGCACGCCGGCGCCACCACGCTGCTCGGAGACGGCGACACGGGCTGGCACATTCGGACGGGCGAGTACGTGCTGGCGAACCACGAGTTTCCGCGCGAAGACCTATTCTCTTTCTCGATGGAAGGCGAAACATGGTTCGCTTGGGAATGGCTGTCCGACGCTGTTCTGGCTTCGGTTCACCACCTATGGGGGTTGAAGGGAATTTCGCTGCTGGCCGGCATCGTCATTGCCGCGACGATGGCGCTGCTGTTCCGATACATGCTCTGGCTTGAGATCAATGTTGTGGTCGCTATTGTGGTCATGCTGGCGGCGACTTCGGCGTCGATGGTTCATTGGCTGGCTCGACCCCACATGTTCACGTGGGGATTGCTGCTGATCACGATTTGGTTGCTGGAAGCCGATCGGCGGCGGCCCAGCCGGAGGGTCTACCTGCTGATTCCGATGGCCATGGTGTGGACGAACTTGCATGGCGGCTTCATGACTTTGCTACTGGCGCTCGCCATCTACGCGGTCGGGGTCGGGGCGGAGCAGGCCTGGGCTCTTTACCGAAGCGGGGACGCCGGGCGGCTTTGGAGGGTTTCTCAAGGGGTGAAGCGTTACGGGCTGCTACTGCTTTTCTGCTCTGCCGCGACTTTGGTCAATCCCTACGGCTACCACCTCCACGAACACATTTACGGCTACTTGGGGTCGGACTTCATCCTCGACAATGTGCAGGAGTTTCAGGCACCCAGCTTTCGCGGCGAAAGTCAGCGAGTGTATGAGGTGATCCTTCTGGTGAGCATCGTCCTGCTGGCGAGGCTGGCTCGGCGCGGCGAGTTCGCTTCCGTGTTGCTTCTGCTCGCCTGGGCCCACGCATCACTGATGTCGGTACGGCACATGCCGCTGTTTGTCATGGTGGCCGCTCCGTTGATTGGAAGGGAACTGACCTTTCTGCTGCGGGAGGGCGCCAAGAGCGGCAGCAGTTGGCTCAAGGCGATCCACAGCCTGGCCGAGGACTATAGCGGCCGCGGCAAGGTGCTTTCCGAGTCGGGTCCGCTAGCGGTTAGCTGGTTGGGAGTCGCTGCGGTGGGGCTGGTTGCGGTGATGCTGCAGGTCCGCGCCGATGAGGTCGGCTGGAAGGCGGAATTCTCTGAAATACGCTTTCCTACAATGGCCTGTGAGGCCCTGAGCGAGCCTTTGAAACAGAAACGGGTTTTCAGTACCGATCAGTGGGGGGATTATCTGATCTACCGTTTTTATCCCGACGTCTAGGTATTTTTCGACGGCCGAAGTGACTTTTATGCGCCGTCGATTCGGAATGCATATCTGCGTTTGATGAGCTCGCACTGGGGCTGGGAAGAGATTTTCGAACGGAATCAGTTCGAGGCGGCGCTATTGCCGGTGGACTGGTCATTGACCGCCGCCATGAAATTGCACCCGGACTGGCGTTTGACCTACGACGACGGAAGCGCGCTGTTTTTTGAGAGAGTCCGCTAGCATCCATGGCGCAGGATGCTCCGAGCGGAGTTCGACGTCCGAAGGGAGAACGAAATAAGCGCCGCGGTCGGGTCGCTTTTCTGCCCTAAGGGGACCTGGCGGATGTACCAGGTCGGTTTCTTAGGCTAGCCTAGGTAAGGTTACCCTGAAAACCGCAGGGTTCTGTGAATTTCTTTCGTTCCGGGGAATGTTATATCAGTGAAACGACTAGGTAAAATGTGTCCGCTGAAGGATCCCGGAACGGTCTTCGCGAGGGGTGTCTGGCGGCGATTCGAGGCCCGTTGTGGGTCAGCGAGAGGGTTGCTACAGCGGCCGGTGCCGCGGTTAGTGAGGGTAGGATGAAGTGGTTGTTGGTGCTGGCGATTGTTTTCGCCGTCCTGGCGAGCGGTGAGGATTTGTGGCGACGGAAGGTATCGAACCCTATCGCGGTCGGGGCTTTCCTGTCCGGTCTGATCGGGCACACGGTTCTCGACGGCCTGCGCGGCGCGGGAGGCGCCCTGGCGGGCAGCTTGATGGGTTTCGTTGTTTTCCTGGTGTTCTATTTGCTCGGAGGTATGGGCGGGGGTGACGTGAAGCTGATGGCCGGATTCGGGGCGATCCTCGGTGGTTGGTGGCTGACCTTCATGGCCGCCATTATGGCCGCTCTGATCGGAGGCTTGATGGCCCTAGGCTACCTGGCGGTTAAGACCGTTCGCGGTTGGGCCCGTCCGGCAAGTACGGCGGGTTCGGGTCTCAAAGATTCGATTCCCTACGCCCCGGCGATTAGCCTGGGAGTGTTGTTGTCTTTCTTACTTAAGCTTAACTGAGGGGGAGTTATGGACAGACGCCTTTTAACCGTTGTATTGATGGCGGTTTTCGTAGCGCTCGTGATTACCGCCATTTTTTATCAGATCACAGTGGGTCGCAAGACCGTGCAAACGGAAGTGCCGACCAAGGAGTTGGTTGTTGCCAAGGAAAATCTCAATCTGGGCAGCGTGATTACCGCCGAGGATGTTCGGCTGGTGGATTTCCCGGAGCAGGCTTATCCCAAGGAAGCGTTCGGGAGCATCGAGGATGTGATCGACCGCTCGGTGATCAATCCTGTGTTGGCCAACGAGCCCATTCTGGCCGGCCGGGTCACGGAGAAGGGAGCCGGCGTGGGTTTGGCGCCACTTATTCCCGAAGGCGAGAGGGCCGTCGCGGTTCCCATTAGCCAGGTCACCGGCGTGTCGGGCTTCATTAACCCGGGATCGGAAGTGGATATCCTGCTGACCGGCAGTCCCGGAGAGGGCAGTGAACGCGTCACGACGACGATTTTGGAGAACGTTGTCGTACTTACCACTGGCCACCGGCTGGAGGTGAACGCCAAAGGGCAGCCCGAAAACGTACCCGTGGTGAATTTGCTATTGACGCCGGAAGCCACCGAGTTGATTACCTTGGCAACGAGCGAAGGCCGGCTGCAATTCGTTCTTCGCAACCCAATGGATGACGAGGCGACGGCCGCCCAGCGGCGTCCGGCTCGCCGCGCGGACCTTTTCCGCAAGGCTCGCCAACGGGATCCGGCTCCGCGGGTTGTCAGGAGGGCGACTCCACCGCCCCCCCCCGCCAAGCCCTCTGCCGGTGGTGCGGATCGAGATGATTCGGGGTAATCAGCGGTCGATGGAAAGGATTGCCTCAGCTGCTAATTAGAACCGTAAAGGTGCCCCTATGTCACTTTGCCCCCCTACACTCATGCGTGCTTGCCGCCGAAAAGTTGTCCGGGCGCGTGGGCGTTGCCCGGTGACAGTGCTGTCCGGGGAAAGTCGCGCCATCGGACGGTAAGTCTCGACCGCTCAATGTCTTATGGCCTGTTTTGCCCGGGAACGATTTGAAATCCCGAGGCCGCAAATGGTCGCCTGAACGGAGCATCCGGACGCGGCACAATGAGGGATGAACCTTGGCCGTACGGTTTTCTCCCAACTGATCGAGCACCTACCGAGCAAAGAGTTTCAGAAATGTGTATCGCGCTACCGCGGCGATTCCTATCTGAAAAGTTTCTCCTGCTGGGATCAGTTTCTTTCGATGGCATTCGCCCAGCTGACCTATCGGGCAAGCCTCCGCGACATCGAGACGTGCCTGCGTTCGATGCACGGCAAACTCTACCACATGGGATTCCGCGGCAGGGTAGCGCGCTCGACACTGGCCGATGCGAACGAGTCGCGCGACTGGCGGATCTACGCGGACTTCGCGCAGGTCTTGATTGGCATGGCACGGCCGTTATATGCCCACGACCCGATCGGTGTGGACTTGGACCAGACCCTGTACGCTCTCGACTCGACAACAATCGACCTCTGCCTGTCGCTGTTTCCGTGGGCGAGATTCCGCAAGCAAAAGGCCGCCGTGAAGATGCACACGCTGCTGGATCTGCACGGCAATATTCCCACGTTCATCCGCATTACTGGAGGCAAAGTGCACGACATCAACATCCTCGACGAGATCGGCCCGGAGGCCGGCGCGTTCTACGTCATGGATCGGGCCTACGTCGATTTCGAACGCCTCTTCGTGTTCACTCTCTGCTCGTCGTTCTTCGTCGTGCGAACCAAGAAGAACATCTTGCTCCAACGGCGCTACTCGCATCCCGTCGACAAATCCACGGGCTTGCGCTCGGATCAGACCGTCATACTGGCTGCCATCGAATCGGCCCAAGCCTATCCCGACCCGTTGCGGAGGGTCAGTTACTTCGACGCCCGGACGAACAAGCGGCTGAAGTTTCTGACCAACAACTTCGCGCTCCCGGCGCTGACCATCGCCCACATCTACAAGTCGCGTTGGCAGATTGAGTTGTTCTTCAAGTGGATCAAGCAACATCTGCGAATCAACTCGTTTTACGGCACCAGCGAGAACGCCGTCAAGACGCAGATCTGGATCGCTGTCTCGATTTACGTGCTCATCGCCATCGTCCGGAAACGGCTCGGGCTGGAAGCGAGTCTTTACCAGATTCTACAGATTCTCAGCGTTACGCAATTCGAAAAAATGCCCCTTTTACAGGCACTCCAGCCATCCGACTCCCCAAACGAATCCCCCTATGACCCCAACCAATTGATTCTATTCGACTTTTAACCGGACAGCAGTGATCCCTTACAAACAGATCCCCACACAGCGCGGCACCCGCTTGGCCAGCCGCTCCAAGATGAATTTCGTCTCGCTGGTCTTGCACGGCCTCAGTGCGATCTCCGTATTTAGGCCCCTGGTGGGAGTGCGGCTGTTGGTCGCCATTGCCACTTGCGGAGGTATGCTTCTTGCGCTGACTTTAGTGAGCGTTGGATTGCATTTGCTTACTGATTTCAGCGTGCCCATGTGGGCACTGACCACTCTTTCGACACTGCTTGTTTTACTTCTGCAGCTCTGCCTGTTCGTTGGCCTACTTCTCTTTCTAGGGCTTAACCGAAGGAACTCCACGGACTCCGTGCCGATCAACGACTATCAGGTCTTGATCGATAAAGTGATTAGGGTGGAGATTTAGTTTGGCCGGCTTGACGTACGTGGGCCAGGAGTTCGGGATATTCAGGCACGCCAAAAACTGGGGAGCCTATTTGGGCATCCCGCGTCAAACCCTTCCTCGCGGGGGACGTGCTGGAGGTCGGATCTGGAATGGGAGCAAACACCCTGGGTGTGTCACGCCATGGGGAAATTCCTGCTAGCGGTATGGCGACAGGCGGCTTGCGGCCGGCAGCCATGACGATCCCACGAGTGCGAATGAAAACGTCGTACGAGAAGATTGTTCGCGGAGTGCTCCGCGCTTTGGTCGCAGCCGGAGCCCTGACCGCGGTATCGCTATTTCTTTATCTCCGCGCGTTTCATGAGTTCAAGACGTATGACGACGAAGGCTACGTCATGCTGACGCAGCAGGGCTTTAATCAGGGCCACGCTCTTTACGACGAAATTTTCACTCAATACGGCCCGTTTTCCTACATCGTTCGCGACGTCATCTACCGAGTGCTTCCCGACTCGTCGGTTACCCACAACGCCAACCGACTGATATCCCTTACCTTTTACCTGTGGACGGCCGTCCTTCTTGCGGTGGCCGCTTATCGCCTTACACGCTCGGGACTACTGGCCGCCATTGTGTTTGCCGCTTCTGCTGTCGAAGCCGCGGAGCCATTGGGCGCTGAACCGGGGCATCCACAAGACCTTATTGTGCTCCTGCTGGCATGTCTATTGGTGGCCGCGACCCTAATGGATACGTCGTTCATGCGTCCGGTACTGCTGGGTACGCTCCTCGCCGCGATCAGCATGACCAAGATCAACGAGGGGATTTACCTTTCCACCGCGCTCTTCGTGACCACGCTCTTTTATTGCCGCAATACGACACGAGCTACGAAGAGATTGTGGATAACCGCATCCGCGGCGGTTATTCTGATGCCCATCACACTGATGCGGCACCACCTCTTTAGTCCCATCACGTGGTCAATCGAGCACGGGGTGCGCGACAGACCCTGGATTTGGTTCGCTGCGGTACAGCTGGTGGCGGCGTTAGCTTGGCTCCTCGTATCCTCGAGCTGCGAAACGAGCGAGCGCGGGAAGACTTTCCCCTGGCGTCCTTTTGCCGCATGGGCGGCCCCCGCCGGCGTTGTCGCGCTTGCGGTGGCTTTCTACTGCATCGTTAGAGGCTCTTCTCTACACGGACTCGTCGACGGTATTCTCCTTAGGCCTCAATCCTTACCGGCCGTATTCAGTCTTCCAGTCCGGTCGCTACACAGTTACCACGCCATTTTCGCGATGCTTATCTTCTCTTTGGCGACTCTGTGTTTGTCTTATCCGGAGTGTGGGGTATCCACTTCATTCAGGTACACCCTATGGGTTGTGGCCTCGTGGCTCCGGACAGGAATGTGAGATTGCGAGGATCGTGCGAGTGGCCGCCAAGCCGACCCACACGCGAATTCATTGCGGTGGCAGCCTTCGGGCGGCAACTCCGAGAATCGGACGCGTTACGCAGCCCCACGCCGCGCCAGAGCAGTAACCTCGGGATTCGCTTCTTGGTAGATGCTTTCGCGCGACCACAACATCTTGTGGCTACCTGAGTCAAATGGATACCCCACTCCGGAGTTTTTGAAGCGTACCCTCGCGCGTCGGGGGATCTATTGAATTTCGCATAATATCGAGTTAGTCAAGGCCAAGAGAAGACTGCTTCCAGAAGGCCGTAATCAAGCGCGGTTTGCGGCGCATGCGACGCAGGGATTTGCGGGCACGCTCGTCCAGCTCCCAGTAGTCCTTCGGACAGACGTTCGGCAACTCGTGCTGCTTCCAGTAAGCCCAAATGTATTCCACCGGGTTCAGCTCCGGTGCATAGGGCGGCAAGCACTCCGTGGCGATGTGGCCTTCGGAGAGCTCGATGAACTCCCGCACCAGGCGGCTGCGGTGCGCCGGCAGGCGGTCCCAGACGATCAGCAGCGGGCCGTCGATGTGGCGGACCAAAGCCTTCAGGAAGTCGATGACCTCCAGCTCGCCGATGGCGCCGGGATAGAGCCGGAAGTAGAAGTTGCGCAAGGTCAGCCCGGCGGAAACGGAAAGTTTCTGCCAGTTGAAGTTGAACTCCAGCACGGGTGTCTCGCCGCGGGGCGCCCAGGTGCGGCAACGATGGGGCTTCTGACTCAGTCCGCTTTCGTCGATGAAGACGATCGTGCGGCCTTGTTTTTGGGCTTTTTTTTAGTGGCCGGCCAAGTCTTGCGCCGCCAGTTGCGGATGGCTTCTTCGTTGCGCTCGCGGGCCTTGCCGACAGGCCGTTGCGGGCTCCAGTGGAGCGCCCGCAGGATCTTCCAAACATGACCTTCGTGATAGCGCACGCCGAACTCGTCGGCGATCAGACGAGCGACTCGCGGACAAGTCCACAGCGGCGTCGAGAAGCCCTGCGCTTCGGGGCCCCGCAGCAGCATTGCCTCCAGACGTTCCCGTTGCGTGGCGTCTAACAGCGGCTTGCGGCCGGCGCGCCCGGCCCGGCGGAGTCCGGCGGCACCGTGCGCGCCATGCTCGCTAACCCAACGGCTCACGCTTTGCTGCGCCGCCTTCACGCGCCGTGCTGCCTCGGACTGACTCAAACCTTCGTCAACGACCAGCCGCACGGCCTCCAGCCGTCGCTTTTCCAGAGCATCAAAATCGCGCCTTACGCCTCTTGGGTTCCCCATGTCTATTGAGACGAGCAGAACCCCCAAAAGGTTACTCTATATTATGCGCGAGTCAATATGTTCTAAAAATCGTGATAGGAATCGGTTTTCTTTTGCGGTCGACACAATTCGGGTCACTGCTGTCCGGTTAAAAGTCAAATAGAATCAATTGGTTGGGGTCACTGCTGTCCGGTTAAAAGTCGAATAGAATCAATTGGTTGGGGTCATAGGGGGATTCGTTTGGGGAGTCGGATGGCTGGAGTGCCTGTAAAAGGGGCATTTTTTCGAATTGCGTAACGCTGAGAATCTGTAGAATCTGGTAAAGACTCGCTTCCAGCCCGAGCCGTTTCCGGACGATGGCGATGAGCACGTAAATCGAGACAGCGATCCGGATCTGCGTCTTGACGGCGTTCTCGCTGGTGCCGTAAAACGAGTTGATTCGCAGATGTTGCTTGATCCACTTGAAGAACAACTCAATCTGCCAACGCGACTTGTAGATGTGGGCGATGGTCAGCGCCGGGAGCGCGAAGTTGTTGGTCAGAAACTTCAGCCGCTTGTTCGTCCGGGCGTCGAAGTAACTGACCCTCCGCAACGGGTCGGGATAGGCTTGGGCCGATTCGATGGCAGCCAGTATGACGGTCTGATCCGAGCGCAAGCCCGTGGATTTGTCGACGGGATGCGAGTAGCGCCGTTGGAGCAAGATGTTCTTCTTGGTTCGCACGACGAAGAACGACGAGCAGAGAGTGAACACGAAGAGGCGTTCGAAATCGACGTAGGCCCGATCCATGACGTAGAACGCGCCGGCCTCCGGGCCGATCTCGTCGAGGATGTTGATGTCGTGCACTTTGCCTCCAGTAATGCGGATGAACGTGGGAATATTGCCGTGCAGATCCAGCAGCGTGTGCATCTTCACGGCGGCCTTTTGCTTGCGGAATCTCGCCCACGGAAACAGCGACAGGCAGAGGTCGATTGTTGTCGAGTCGAGAGCGTACAGAGTCTGGTCCAAGTCCACACCGATCGGGTCGTGGGCATATAACGGCCGTGCCATGCCAATCAAGACCTGCGCGAAGTCCGCGTAGATCCGCCAGTCGCGCGACTCGTTCGCATCGGCCAGTGTCGAGCGCGCTACCCTGCCGCGGAATCCCATGTGGTAGAGTTTGCCGTGCATCGAACGCAGGCACG
Source organism: Bryobacterales bacterium (assembly GCA_965248365.1). Classification (GTDB taxonomy): domain Bacteria; phylum Acidobacteriota; class Terriglobia; order Bryobacterales; family UBA6623. The sequence continues at coordinate 1,041,264 of CBDFJA010000002.1, forward strand.
TCTCGATGTCGCGGAGGCTTGCCCGATAGGTCAGCTGGGCGAATGCCATCGCAAGAAACTGATCCCAGCAGGAGAAACTTTTCAGATAGGAATCGCCGCGGTAGCGCGATACACATTTCTGAAACTCTTTGCTCGGTAGGTGCTCGATCAGTTGGGAGAAAACCGTACGGCCAAGGTTCATCCCTCATTGTGCCGCGTCCGGATGCTCCGTTCAGGCGACCATTTGCGGCCTCGGGATTTCAAATCGTTCCCGGGCAAAACAGGCCATAAGACATTGAGCGGTCGAGACTTACCGTCCGATGGCGCGACTTTCCCCGGACAGCACTGGGGGGATTCGTTTGGGGAGTCGGATGGCTGGAGTGCCTGTAAAAGGGGCATTTTTTCGAATTGAGTAACGCTGAGAATCTGTAGAATCTGGTAAAGACTCGCTTCCAGCCCGAGCCGTTTCCGGACGATGGCGATGAGCACGTAAATCGAGACAGCGATCCGGATCTGCGTCTTGACGGCGTTCTCGCTGGTGCCGTAAAACGAGTTGATTCGCAGATGTTACTTGATCCACTTGAAGAACAATTCAATCTGCCAACGCGACTTGTAGATGTGGGCGATGGTCAGCGCCGGGAGCGCGAAGTTGTTGGTCAGAAACTTCAGCCACTTGTTCGTCCGGGCGTCGAAGTAACTGACCCTCCGCAACGGGTCGGGATAGGCTTGGGCCGATTCGATGGCAGCCAGTATGACGGTCTGATCCGAGCGCAAGCCCGTGGATTTGTCGACGGGATGCGAGTAGCGCCGTTGGAGCAAGATGTTCTTCTTGGTTCGCACGACGAAGAACGACGAGCAGAGAGTGAACACGAAGAGGCGTTCGAAATCGACGTAGGCCCGATCCATGACGTAGAACGCGCCAGCCTCCGGGCCGATCTCGTCGAGGATGTTGATGTCGTGCACTTTGCCTCCAGTAATGCGGATGAACGTGGGAATATTGCCGTGCAGATCCAGCAGCGTGTGCATCTTCACGGCGGCCTTTTGCTTGCGGAATCTCGCCCACGGAAACAGCGACAGGCAGAGGTCGATTGTTGTCGAGTCGAGAGCGTACAGAGTCTGGTCCAAGTCCACACCGATCGGGTCGTGGGCATATAACGGCCGTGCCATGCCAATCAAGACCTGCGCGAAGTCCGCGTAGATCCGCCAGTCGCGCATCCGAGCAATCAGCGAGGAAGAGCCGATGAAGATTCTCTGGAAAGTATTTAGTCGCGCCAAGATTTGGCGAGACACCCGTGGCCAGGACTTCATTGAATACGCCCTACTAACAGCATTCCTTGCTGTCACGGCGGGTGCAACTTTTCCCACCGCGGTGACGCACCACATCTCACACGTCTTCTCTAAGCTGAGGAGCTATACGGCGGATGCGGCGACACGCTAGCAAGCATTTCTCAACACCTGGCCTCCAAGAACGATAAGACCACCACCGCTAGGTTGCGCTCCCCGCCGTTCTCACTGTAACGATTGATTTTGCCGTCCGGCGTACCCAGGCGGAGGGACCCCTTCGCACACGGCAACCTCTTCTCGCCAATTCTTTCAAGGGCCGCCTTCGCATCACCTGGAGAGCGGAAATCACCCCACCCGAGACGCCTGTGACATGCGGCAATACAATGCCTGGGCGATCTGAGCAGGACACGATCGGCCTCTCGCTCGCGGCCGGCGTGCTACGATGCCGACAAGTGAGTGTTCGAGCCGCCCGCCAATGGATCACAGACGCCCGACATGTCGTCGGGTTTAGCGGCGCCGGGATCTCTACCGAGTCGGGGATTCCCGACTTTCGCACTCCTAACGGAGTATGGGCTCGAAACCGGACTGTCTACTTCGATGAATTCCTACGCAACGAGGAAGACCGCATCGAATACTGGCGCCAGAAAGTCGAAAGCTGGCCCGACATGCGCGACGCCAAGCCCAATGCCGGCCACCTCGCCTTTGTCGAGCTGGCGCGATTGGGCAAGCTCAAGGTCCTGATCACGCAGAACATCGACCGCCTTCATCAGCGGGCCGGGATCCCCGACGAGATGGTCCTCGAACTTCACGGAACGACCACGGAGGCAGCGTGTCTAAGCTGCGGCGGCCGGGTGGACATGAATGAGGCGGTCCAAAGGGTTCTAGACGGGGAGCGCGCCCCGCTGTGCCGAGCGTGCCGGGGGTATTTGAAACCGGCCACGATATCCTTCGGCCAGGCGATGCCTCAGGATGTGCTCGCCGAGGCCAAGCGCGCTTCGGAATCATGCGACTTGTTTCTGGCGGTGGGTTCATCACTCGTCGTCCAACCCGCGGCGAGCTTGCCGCTGCTGGCCAAGCACGGTGGCGCCAAGCTGATCATCATCAACCGCACCGAAACGCCGCTCGACCCCATGGCCGATTTAGTTCTCCGCGACGAGATCGGCGACGTATTGCCTGCCATGGTGGGGTTGGAAGTTTCGTAAGGCGCGTCAGGAGAAAGTTCGGCTCCCGTAGGATCATTACTCCACATTTCTCGCGATATGCAGCCGGGACGGACTGAAGCCGCTGTGGGTAGCAATTTTGCGGGCGCTTGACGCGGATCGACCCGTCGAGGGGCCGTTTTCGTCCGTCAGAGCGTCCGCGGCGCTTGAGCGGGAGCTGCGGAGACACTTTCAAATCCGTGGGGGCCAAGTTCCTGCCAGGGGCCCTGTCTTGAGCTGTGTGCTTGGGCAGCTGTGGCCTTGGTGCAGTGTGCTTGGAGTTATACTTGAACTCGGAACGCGACCGAAGCGCATCAGCAGCGCAGCCGCCTTCGAGTGCTCCTTGCGGCACAGCCGATAAGACTTTGAAACAAAATTACTTCCGGGCCAGACGGTCGTATAATCGTTCGGGAACGGCCTTTTTAAAAACGCGAACTTTTGGAAGTTTTAGTCATTGCCCGTGAACCCGCGCCACGTGCCACATGTAATGGCCAACTTCGTGGTCAAGCGCCTGAACGATGTTCTCTCGGGCGGCTTCGGTCTTCGCGTGGGCTTCGTGATAGAGCCCGATGTAGAGGTAGGCGTAGAACAGTTGCTGGTTCAGGGCCGCGGGTGATGGTGAACCGGCGCGGGCCGCTTGAAGCACGTTGCCGATGCTCCCGTCGCCGCGGAACAGCCGGTAGATCTGCATCATCGGAACACGACCGTCCCCGTTGATTTTCAAGATCGACCGCCGTGCCTCCCCGGCGCCGTCTAGGCGCGCCACACAGAGATAGTGCCAAACGGCGTTTTCGACGTCATTGGGGTTGACCCTTTGGTGGGATGCAAACTGCCGGCGGCCTTTCTGATAAAGCCCGGCGTAGTAGTAGGCGATTCCCCGCTGCCAATGATGCGGTTCCTGGCGGGGGTCAAGCGCGATCGCTTTGTCGAAGTCTTCAATCGAGTCCGCGATGCGATTCAGCTTGAAGCGCACACCGCCGCGACGGTTGTAGGCGTGAGCCTGTTGCGGACGGAGTCGAATCGCTTCATCGTAATCAGCCAAGGCCAAGGTGTACTCCCGGGATCTCTCGTGGATAGCTCCTCGCAGCAGATAGGCGTCGGCATGTTGAGGGTCCAGCCGGATGGCCTCATTTGCGAGCGAGAGGGCGCGACGCCGGTGGCCGCTCTCGTAGGCGGCGCGCGCTTCGACGAGAAGTCCGGCAACGGTTTCTTGTGCCCCGAGTGCTTGGAAAACAACCCCGAGACTCAGGGCGCCCGCGCTCAGCCAAAGAGGAATCCTTCTCATCCTCTTAATGTTATGGTAAAGTGCCCTGCGAGCGGTGCGCTCCATAGGGGAGGAATCATGAGCGGTCGCGGTTCCGTGAGGAAAGCGCGCGTCACACAGGCGATTCGGCTCGCGCAGGCTGCCGCCGTTGAAAGGGGCCGGAAATGAAAGGCAAGGTCGAGAAATCCGAGCAGGAGTGGAGTAACGATCTCACCCCCGAGCAGTTTGAGGTAACTCGAAAGAAGGGAACCGAGCCGCCCTTTTCCGGGGAATATCACGACTGCAAGCTGCCCGGCGTCTACCGTTGCGTCTGCTGTGGCAATGAGCTGTTTCACTCCGACAAGAAATTCGATTCCGGTACCGGTTGGCCGAGCTTCACGGAACCGATCGCCGCCGAAGGTATTGCCACCGAGTCGGATGTGAGCTACGGCACGCGCCGAACCGAGGTGTTGTGCAACGCCTGTGACGCCCATCTCGGCCACGTATTCGAAGATGGCCTCGCGCCGACAGGTCGCCGTTACTGCATCAACTCGCTAGCGCTCAAACTGGGCTAAGGGCGGATCGCCTTTTTGTGCTCTGACGGTGAGAGCCGACGACTCCGCTGCCCCAAGAAAGGACCTCCAATGGACTCACGGATTGCACTCAGCGTTGAACAATACGCCGTTAGTACGTCTCTTTTCGACATGGCTCTTGCCGGCCTCTCGGAAGAGGAATTGCTCAAGAGCGTGGGAGATGGTTCCAACCCGATGATCTGGATGGTCGGGCACTTGGCCTCGACGCGCATCAACTTGCTGAATGCGCTGGGCCGCAAGCACGAGGTTCCCTGGGGGAACCTCTTCGACCGAGGTGAAACGATTGATAATCCCGGCGAGTATCCGCCCCTGGACCAGATCCTTGCGGTTTGGAAGGAGACGACCGCGGCCCTGATGGCGAGGCTCGAGGAAATCGGCGACGAGGAGTTGACCTGCCCCCAGGAACGAGTCCACTCTCTAAGTTAGACCTGGGACCTGGGTAATCTGGCCTCCGGCGCCGGCGGCCGATAGGCCAAGGCGCTGTGAGGCCGTCGCTGGTTGTACTCCCTGCGCCGTCTCTCGGCCAACACCTTCGCCTCCCACAACGTGTCGAAGACTTCTACGTTCAGCAGTTCATCCCGCAGTTTTCCGTTGAAGCTCTCCACATATCCATTCTCCCAGGGGCTGCCGGGCTCGATGTATAAGGTCCTCACCCCAACAGCCTTCAGCCAGTCCCGAACCGCCTGAGCCGTAAACTCTGACCCGTTATCGGACCGAATGTATTCAGGCACTCCCCGATCCACGAACAACTCCGCCAATCGATCCAACACGTCCTGGTGATTCATCTGTCGTTGGACCTCAATGGCCAGACACTCCCGGGTGTATTCATCCAGTAGGGTTAATAATCGAAAGGCCCTTCCGTCATGGGTTCGCTCATGCACGAAGTCATAGCTCCAGACGTGATCCTTGTGAGCCGCTCGTAACCGAACGCAGGATCCATCATGAAGCCACAGTCTCCTTCGTTTCGGCTGTCTGGACGGGACTTTCAGCCCCTCCTGTCTCCACAACCTCTCCACCCGCTTGTGATTCACTTTCCACCCTTCCCAACGAAGCATGGCCGTGATCCGTCGGTAGCCGTATCGCCCGTAGTGCGTGGCCAACTCCACCATCTCAGCCACCAATCGAGCCTCCTCATCGGGGATATGCCTTTCCCTTCGCTGGGTCGATCGAGCCTGTCCCAGCACTTGGCAGGCCCGACGTTCGGAGACGCGCTCTGCTCCCAATCTCTCCCTCACCCACACCACTGCGCGTCTCCTCTTCGTCGGGCCTAGAAGTTTCCCGAGGAAACTTCCTTTAGGATCTGCTTGTCCAAAGACAGATCTGCCACTAGCTTCTTCAACCGGGCATTCTCCTTCTCCAACACCTTCAACCGCTTGGCTTGATTCAGTCGAAGCCCTCCGTACTCCTTGCGCCACCGGTAGTAGGTCTGCTCGGTCACCCCAATCTGTTTGCACACCTGGCCCACCGTGTCTGGGGTGGACCCCTGTAGTGAAACAACCTGCTAAGCAGGGTTTCCCCATTCGCTGAAAAAGGCTTGGCTGGGGAGCGGCCTTCATTGTAAACTTCTGCTCGGCCGGTGAAGCGGAGGCGGGCTCTGGTGGAGACCAACCCGCCGAGGAATAGCCGGGCGGGAACTCATCGAGACGATGGGTCGGGGCGTGGAGCCTCTCGCTTCGCGCCCCACTCCGGCACGAACCCCGCCCATCGGATCGAAAGATTCCCTCATGCCTCGGAAAACTCATCCCACGACTCCCGCGAGACTGGCCTGTTCGAGCACGCTTTGCTCGTACTCGACCGGCGGCAGATACCCCAGCGCCGAGTGCAAACGTTTCTCGTTGTAGACGCGATCGAGAAACTGCCCGACGCGCCGTTTCGCCTCGGCGAAATCTTCATACTCGAACAAATAGACCTCTTCATATTTCAAGGTCTTCATGAACGATTCCGCCATGGCGTTGTCGTAGGGATTGGCCTTGCGGCTCATGCTGATGCTAATGCCGTGCTGTTGGAGCAGCTTCGTGTAGTCGCCCGAGGCGTACTGCACGCCGCGGTCGGAGTGATGCACCAAGCCCGGCCCGATCTCGCGTGTCCGCAAGGCCGTCCGTAAGGCGGCCAACGCCAACTCCGCCTCCAAAGTGCGACCCAGCGACCAGCCGATCACCCGCCGCGAGAAGGCGTCCAACACCACCGCCAGATACACGAACTCCCGCAACAGCCGAATGTAGGTGATGTCGGCCACCCAGAGTTGGTTCACAGCGCTGATATCGAGCGTCGGCACGAGATTCGGGTAAACCGCCATGCCGTGTTCGGAATCGGTCGTGCGGATGAATTTCTTGCGGCGCAGACACAGCAGGTTGTCCTGGCGCATGATGCGCTGCACGCGCTTGCGGTTGATCACCCAACCTTGGCGCCGCAGCTCGGCGGTGATGCGCCGCGAGCCGTAGGCGGGCATCTCCACGGCGATGCGCTGGATCACGTCCCGCAACGCCGTCTCGTTGTCGCCCGCGGGCGGTTGACGAGCCCGGTAGTAGGCCGCGCGGGAGACCTCCAGCACACGACACATCGCGGCCAACGACAAGCCCGCTCCCGTTTCCCGTTGTTGCTCGATCAAGGGGATCATCTTGTCTTTGAAGACGCGGCGCTCGGAAGCTGTTGTTCCTCGAGCCGCGCCAAGGCCTTTTTTAACAGGGCGTTCTCCATCGTGAGCCGGCCCACCATCTGCTCCAGCTCGCTCACCTGGATCTGCTCGTCATTGGGCTCGCGGTCGCGCTGAAAGGCTCGTTCGGGATCGCGGCGCAGCTGTTGCCGCCACTTGCTCAAAAGCGTCGGATGGATCTCATGTCGCCGCGCCACGGCGGCGACCGAGGCTCCCGCCTCGACCTGCCTCACCGCCCGTAACTTGAACTCGGCGGAAAACTTTCTCCTGGACAACGTCATGGCACCTCTCTCCATTCACTGTAAAAAGATGCTTAACGAGTTGTCTCATTTTCGGGGTCCACTCCAGTCCTTGAGCTAGACCCACCTCTGCCTCACGCAACTTGATGATGATCTGTTCTGCACTAAATCGCTTCCCTGCCATCTCTTGCCTCCTTCCTAAAACCGAAAATCCTAACATTCAACTTGGACTCGTTTTAGGGGGCAAGGTCAGAAGGGCCCTCGATGAAGTTTTGCCTTATGCCCAGCAAAACGGCGTGCGCCTGGCCTTGGAGCCCACCCATCCCATGTACCGGGCCGACACTTCCTTCCTGATGACGCTCGCCGAGGCTATTGACGTCTGCGAAGCGTTCGAATCTCCCAACTTAGGCGTCTACATCGATGTGTATCACCTCTGGTGGAACAACACGATCTACGAGCAAATCGCCAGGGCCCGCGGCCGCATTTTTGGGGTCCAACTCAGCGATTGGAAGATGAAAACGAAATCTTTGCAGGATTGGGGCCTGCCCGGTGAAGGGATCGTGCCGCTGCGCGCTCTGCTCGATGCCGTCGAGGCCGCCGGCTGGGACGGGCTTTATGACGTCGAAGTCTTCTCCGATACGACCGGCCCGGCCGACTACCCAAGAGTGCTGAGCCATTGCCGTGAATGGTTCGACCGTGTGTGGAGGGAGTGACGGACCGCCGGCCTCTGCTGAAGCGGCTTTCAAGACAGCGCGGTGGGGATCATCCCCTTGAACCTTGTTCGCCCCGTGGCGTGAAAACCGGAGGCGATCAGATTCACGCCCGGCGAACTCCCTCCAAGTAACCGCGGGCGCTGGATCGAATCAGACAGTCAACCGTGGTAGCGATATAGCGGGCGCCCCGCCCCATCCAATCTTGCGCGGCTTGGGCGTTCGGCACAAGGAGTCCCAGGGCAACGTCGGACTGCAAAACGATGTCGGTGATCCGCCGCATCGCCTGCTGAACCTTTTCGTGCTGCGTCTGGCCCGGCAATCCCAAGGAATGGGAAAGATCCGTCGGCCCGATAAAGATCACATCGACGCCCTCGACCTTGACGATCTCGGGCAACTGCTCGATGGCCTCGAGACCTTCCACCTGTAAGACAACCAGCGTTTCCTGATTGGCTTGCCGGACGTATTCCCCAAACGAGGCGGTCTGCGCGTAGTCCGCCGCGCGCACGCTCGCCAGCCCGCGGACACCGCGAGGTTGGTATTTGATCGACTGAACGGCTCGTTCCGCGTCTTCCGCCGAGTTGATCCAGGGTACTTGCGCTCCCTGGGCGCCGGTGTCGAGGTAGCGCAGAATAATCGGCTGCAGATTGGTGGTGACGCGCACGATCGGGGTCACGCCCCGCAGCTCGGCGGCCCGCACCAGATTCTCGCAGTCGCGGGGCTCGATCGTGCCGTGCTCGGCGTCCAGGACGAGGAAATCCCATCCCTGGAAACCGAGCAACTCGATCAAGCCGGGGTCGGGATAGCGCACGAAGCAGCCAAAGACGGTCTCACCGGCTTTGAGTTTCGCTTTGGTGGAATTGGGATGCATAGCTTGGTGCTCGAGGGTGCGGAGAATGTCGGTCGGCAAACCCATCACGATCGGGCCGAAGACAACCGACCGGTTTGTCGAAAGTGCGCCGAGTCCTACGTCATCTTAAACCATTAACCCGCTTTTCTCACCACGTGGAGAGGCGAAGTACGTGAGAAGCCCGTCAGGCGGTGAGAAATGCGGGCTAGCTGTGATCTTTCAACAGGTTGTTCATTCGGTCCCGGACCAGGGAAGCTGGAGTTGTCGAATAACCACGACCCTGGAGAGACCGCATGAACATCCATCAGAATGCCCGATTGACGCCCAAAGGCCGAGCCCTTTTGGTTCGATGCATCCTCGCTGGAGAGACGCCTCGGGCCGCCGCGGCGGCCCGAGACGTCTCAGAACGCACCGCCCGCCGTTGGCTGGCCCGCTACCGCGGCGAAGGCGAAGCCGGTCTCTACGATCGCTCTTCGCGTCCCCGGCATAGCCCGCGCCGCACCCCGCAAGCCGTCGTTGACCGCGTCCTCGCCCTGCGCCGACAACGTTGGACGGGCCGCCGCATCGCCCAAACCCTGCGGCTATCCCCGGCCACCGTCAGCCGCCTCCTCGGTCGCGCCGGACTCAACCGTCTCCGCGATCTCGAACCCGCTCCCCCCGTTCGCCGCTACGAACATCACCGTCCCGGCGATCTACTGCATCTCGACATCAAAAAGCTCGGCCGCTTCCAGCACGCCGGTCACCGCGTTACCGGCGATAAGACCCGACGCTCCCGCGCCGCCGGCTGGGAGTTCGTCCACGTCGCCGTCGACGACCATTCCCGCATCGCCTTCTCCCAGATCCTGCCCGATGAGCGCAGCCTTTCCGCTGCCCAGTTCCTTCTCCTCGCCCACGCCTACTATGGCTCGCTTGGCATCCGCATCCGACGCCTGCTCACCGACAATGGCTCCTGTTACCGCTCCCGCCACTTCCGTCGTACTTGCCGCCGCCTCGGCATCCGCCACCGCTTCACCCGCCCCTACACCCCTCGCACCAACGGCAAGGCCGAGCGCTTCATCCAAACCGCCCTCCGCGAATGGGCCTATGCCCGCTCCTACTGCTCCTCCCTCCAACGCGCCAACCATCTGCTCCCCTGGCTCCACGACTACAATTGGCATCGCCCCCACGCCAGCCTCGGCTATAATCCCCCTATCAGCCGACTCCCTCCTCCCCGGAACAACCTGTTGAGGCTCCACAGCTAGCCGGACATACCTAAGAATTCATGCCAACCACATAGGCAACCCTTTTCCTCCGGGGAGGGATCATCCCCAGGGCTACCGTATCCCGGCGCGGTGGCTGAATCGCCTCGGGAGAGACAATCAGCGAGGCAGCAACAAATTGAAAAGGATCGCTCAAACGCACCTCCGGCCCCTGTTACTCGTTCCCAGCCCCCGACTCCCCGAACGCACTGAGGTCGGTGGGTGGATCTTCACCGCCCGGTTCTTCCCGCACCGCTTCGGCGAGGGCGGGTTCGTCAGGTTCAGGGGCTTCCGGCGCCGGTTTGCCGTGGGCCTCCGATTTAGCGGAATCCGCTTCGGCGTCAGGGGGCAGCGGCTCTTCCCTGTATCTGACGATCAAGCTGATTCTACGGTTGGTGGGGTCCTCGGGAGCCTCCGGCTTTCGCAATGCGACGTCGGCGAACCCTCTCACCTGGACGATGCGTTCGGCGGCCAACCCGGTTTCCATCAGGATGCGTCTGGCCGAGTTCGCCCGGTCGGCGGAAAGTTCCCAATTCGAATAGTTCTTGCGTCCGTGGAAGGGTCGGGAGTCGGTGTGTCCTTCCATAATGATTTCGTTAGGCAGCTTTTCGAGCTCCGCGGCGATTAAGCCGAGGGTTTGCCGGCCGGAGGAGCTGGGCTGAGGGCTGCCGCTGGTGAAGAACGTGCCGTTTTCGTTTTCCAGCAGTTCAATGCGAAGCCCCTTGGGGGTTACCGTGGACACTACTTGATCCTTCAACGCCTCGAACTGGGGCATGCTCATGGCCTTCTCGATCTTGGCGGCCAGCCCTTCGAGGTCCTGCTCCTTGACGTGGAGGCCGCCGCCGCTGCCGCCTTGACCACTGCCCATTTTTTCGCTGAACCCCTTGGGGTCGTCAAAATAGGCGGCGACGGCCTCCTGCGTCTCCTGATTGACGTTCATGGGCCACAGCACCATGAACAGGGCCATCATGGCGGTGACGAAATCGGCGAAGGCCACCTTCCAGGCGCCCCCGTGATGGCCGCCGCCGGCAATGACTTTCTTGATGATGATCGGAGCTTGGCCGGCTACGCCTTCTCCGCCTTCTTCTGACTCCCCTTGCATGCGGCCTCCATTTCTTGAAACGTGGGCCTGTTCTCGTGCGGCACGCTGCGGCGTGCTAATTCGAGCGCCATGATCGGCGGGTGGCCCTTGACGAATCCGACCAACCCAGCCTTCAGAACTCGGTAGTAGGCTCCCTCCGCCTCGTCAACGGCGCTCATCGCGCCCGCCAGGGGAGAGAGAAACCCGTAGCAGGTAAGAATGCCCAGGAAGGTCCCTACCAAGGCGGCGGCCACCTTGTGTCCCAGCTCTTCCGGCGGGCCTCCGAGCGAACGCATGGTGATAACGATGCCCAGCACCGCGGCGACGATCCCCAGCCCGGGCAGGGCGTCCGAGACGGTTGTCAGCGAGTGGATGGGTTGGTGGTTATGCTGGTGATGGACCTCCAGGTCGGAATCGATCATCTGGTCGAGATCAAAAGGGGGAACGCCTCCGGTGATGGCCATCCGCAGCGTGTCGCAGACGAAGTGCAGGGCATGGTGGTCTTTGAGGAATTTCGGGTGCTTCTTGAAGATCTCACTCTTGTCGGGAGCCTCGACGTCGGCCTCGAGCTTCATCATGCCTTGCTTTCGGGCCGCCTGGAAAATCGTGTTCAACAAGATCAGCGTGTCGACATAGGCGGCTTTGTTATATCGGCTGCCGCCGAGAATCTTGCCGAAATTCTTGAGCAGCCGCATCATAACCGGCATGGGAGTGGCAATGACGACGCTCCCCAGGGCGGCCCCCCAGATGATGAGGAACTCCGAGGGTTGGATCAAAACCGCCATGTCTCCGCCATGCATCAGGTACCCGCCGAAGACGGACCCCATCACGATAACAATGCCGATGATCGAAAACATGGTGGTTCTTTGGGTGCAAGACTCGTATCGGCCTAGATGGGGGGAAGATTTATCCGCCGCCTCGCCCGGTCCGTCTCGAAACCGACCCGGCCGGTCATAGCGGGAATAGGGAAGGGACGAAAGAGATAGGGAACCGCCTTTTGTCGTAACCTGGTAGAAGACGATGTCTTCCGGTCCGGACCCTTCCACCACACCTGTCGCGCCTGGTCAGCCCCTGCCGAGTTGGAACGGCGGATTCCGCCGGGTTGGGCCCGCGGCGATGGTGGAGCGCAAATCCCGCCTCTGGCTGCACCTGTTGCTGTTTGCCCTGACGGTAGTCACGACGACTCTTATGGGCGGGTGGATATACTCGGTCAGTCTGCTGACAATATTGACCGCGCACGAGTTCGGCCACTACTTCGCCGCCCGACACCACCGCGTAAGGGCGACATTGCCCTACTTCATACCGTTCCCTTCGTTCCTAGGAACGCTAGGAGCGGTGATCCGGATGTCTCCCTACATTCCGAGCCGGCGGGCGCTTTTCGATATAGCGGCTGCCGGGCCGATTGCCGGTCTTGTGGTGGCCATTCCGTTGAGCATCATCGGCGTCGCCATTTCGGAAAACGTGCCGGCAGGAGACCCGGAGGGGGTCATCATTCTCGGCGACCCATTGCTTTTCAGGGTCATCGAGTGGTCGCTTTTGGAGCCGCGCGGCGAGGATGTCGAGTTGCTTCTGCATCCGGTCGCCTTTGCCGGCTGGGTGGGACTCTTTGTCACGGCCCTCAACCTGCTGCCGATCAGCCAACTCGACGGCGGACATATCGGCTACGCACTGTTTGGCCGCCGGAGCCGGTTCATCGCCGCTCTTGCGTTCGTCGCCCTAGCGCTTGTGACCCTCTTGCACGGCTATCACTATACGGTCATGCTGGTTTTGTTGTGGTTCATGGGCATCAAGCACCCACCGACTCTCAATGACTCCCTGCAACTGGGTCGCGGCCGGAGAATCGTCGGCGTTCTGCTGGGCGTCATCTTTGTGCTGAGCTTCACGCCGTCGCCCTTTCAGTTCTAGTGGGACTATTGGGGTGGCGTGGCGCACGCATTCTTGCGTGCCGTGTCGCCATTCCTGGCGACATGTTTCGTTACTTCGCTGCATGCTAGGCGGCTGCTCCACCTGCTTGCGCCAACAGATCCCGGGGGCGCCGCATGCCGTCGTCGCCCACAAGATCCGCGGTCGTTCGTCCATCGCCCATCGAAGACACTTGACACGCTCGCTATTCTAAAAGGGAGGAGACATCAAGGACCGGCGTCCAGCTCCATTACAAAAAAACCCAAACAAAGCCGATTTCTTGTAACCGGTTTGCAATAAATGTGTTATGGCTGTTTTACCCGCTACGACAGGCAGCCGGTGAGAGTAGCCGCGCCGGAAGCTTTACCGCTTCCCCGCGTTCTCCACAAGACCAGCTCGGAGGATCGCTGGACCAACGGCCGCCCAGACCCGGACAAGAACGAAGCCCTGGGCGCCCGAGGGTAAGAAAGGAACCCCTACGATGCTGACAGGACTGTGGACAATCGGGATCAAGGTCCCTGATATCGAGAAGGAACTCCAGTTTCAAAAGAGCATCGGGAATGAGATCATCCTCGATGAGAAACTTGAGTTGAATAAGAAGTTCTTTCGGGTTCCCCTCGTCAAGATGGGCGACCAGTGCTGTCCGGGGAAAGTTACGCCAACGGACGGTAAGTCTCTACCGCTCAATATCTTATGGCCTGTTTTGCCCGGGAACGATTTGAAATCCCGAGGCCGCAAATGGCCGCCTGAGCGGAGCATCCCGACGCGGCACAATGGGGGATGAACCTTGGCCGTACGGTTTTCTCCCAACTGATCGAGCACCTGCCGAGCAAAGAGTTTCACAAATGTGTATTGCGCTACCGCGGCGATTCCTATCTGAAAAGTTTCTCCTGCTGGGATCAGTTTCTTTCGATGGCATTCGCCCAGCTGACCTATCGGGAAAGCCTCCGCGACATCGAGACGTGCCTGCGTTCGATGCACGGCAAACTCTACCATATGGGATTCGGCGGCAGGGTAGCGCGCTCGACACTGGCCGATGCGAACGAGTCGCGCGACTGGCGGATCTACGCGGACTTCGCGCAGGTCTTGATTGGCATGGCACGGCCGTTATATGCCCACGACCCGATCGGTGTGGACTTGGACCAGACTCTGTACGCTCTCGACTCGACAACAATCGACCTCTGCCTGTCGCTGTTTCCGTGGGCGGGATTCCGCAAGTACAAGGCCGCCGTGAAGATGCACACGCTGCTGGATCTGCACGGCAATATTCCCACGTTTATCCGCATTACTGCAGGCAAAGTGCATGACGTCAACATCCTGGATGAATTTCTTCCCGAGGCCGGCGCGTTCTACGTCATGGATCGGGGTTATGTCGATTTTCGGCGCCTCTTCGTGTTCACGCTCTGTTCGGCCTTCTTCGTGGTGCGAACCAAAAAGAACGTTTTGCTGCAGCGTCGCTACTCCCACCCGGTGGATAGGAGCACGGGCCTGCGATCCGATCACACCGTTATTTTGACCCCCTTCAACTCCGCCCAAGCGTACCCGGACCCCCTACGGCGGGTGAGTTATTTCGATGCCGAAACCAACAAGCGATTGAAATTTCTGACCAATAACTTCACCCTGCCGGCACTGACCATCGCCCAGATCTACAAATCGCGCTGGCAGGTGGAACTCTTCTTCAAGTGGATCAAGCAACATCTGCGAATCAAGTCGTTTTACGGCACCAGCGAGAACGCCGTCAAGACGCACATCTGGATCGCTGTCTCGATTTACGTGCTCATCGCTATCGTCCGGAAACGCCTCGGGCTGGAAGCGAGTCTTTACCAGATTCTACAGATTCTCAGCGTTACGCTATTCGAAAAAATGCCCGTTTTACAGGCACTCCAGCCATCCGACTCCCAAAATGAATTCCCCTATGACCCCAACCAATTGATTCTATTCGACTTTTAACCGGACAGCAGTGATGGGCGACAAGTACCTGCACTTAGCCGAGGAGATGGTCTACGAGCACCTGCTGGACCAGCCACTGCCTTACGGCATTGCTCATCTGGTCTATGTCAGTAATAGCTTCGATCAAGATGTCGAGAAGTTCATTGCCGGAGGCGCGGTCCCGATCCGCCAGCCGGTCCGAGCCACGGCCGGATTCGGCGAGCGCAGAGTGGCCTTCCTACGCACCCCTAGCGGCTGGATCTTCGAAGTGATCGAGATCATCAAGAATCTCGTGCCGGAGGTTGTGGCTAACCGGTAAGGTTGCGGGTCATGGCGGCCAGGGCCTTGTCCGCGGTTTTCGCCCAGTAGCGATCCTCAAGCTCCTCCACGAGATCGGCGTCCAAGTAGAGAATCATTGGCTGGGGGAGGGGGAGGCCGCCGCCCGAAAGTAGAGTGGCATCCTAACCCGCATTTCTCGCCAGGTGGTGAGAAATGTGGGCTAATCCCAATACTGTCGATGTAAGAAAGAAGCATGGAAATCTCGACTTTCCTGCGGTCGTTGCGGATGGGGGCGCGCGGGCGCAGCGGGTAGCTGCTCATCTTGCGCTTGACGCCGCGCGGACGGCGGCGGCCGCGGCTGGAGACCACCCGCTCCTCGAGCAGTTCGTCGAGAACCTGTCGATGAAACGCTTTTCTAGCTCGAGGGGGGAATAGCCACCGCCATGGCCAGTTTGCGGCGGACCACCCGCAGCGCATGCACGTAGGAAAGCCGATCCGGATCCTGTTGGCTGTTGACGGCGGCCTCATGCATCAGATCGCGAATCGCAAAATGCGCCAGCAGCAGCCCCCAAAACTCCTGGCGCACCAGCTCCGGCGTCTTGCTGCGTAGCACGATCTTGGATCCTCGCAAGTGCGTCTTGAGTTCGTCAAACGCCGTTTCGATCTCCCAGCGCTCGTGGTAGAGCGCCGCCAGTGGTGGGGCCGGCGCCGCGACCGGGTCGAGCAGGCTGGTCAGCAAACGGTAGAGGGGTTCGGCGTTGTCAACACCCTCGAGCCGATCCTTGATGACGCGCACCTCGAGGCCGTTGGTTTGGCGTCGGCGGTCCCCTTCGCCGGAATAGATACGACTCAGATAGGAGCCGTCGGCGAGTCGCCGCTGGAGGGGCAAACGCAAGTTCTTCTTGACACGCCACAACAGAGCCGCCCCCGTCCCACGCGCCTGCTTCCACAGCGGATAGCTGAAGAAATTGCGGTCGGCCAGGCAGAGCATGTCCTTTTCGAGCGCCGGCAGCAGCTGCTGGGCCAGTGCGATTTCACTCCTCGCGTAAGGTCCCAGGCGAGAGCCGAACAGCACGTGCGTGCCGTTTTCCACCAGGGATACGAAACGCAATTGGGGATAGGCGCTGGCGCCCCGCGAGACCCCCGGACGCCCGAACGCTTGCCGGTTGCCCGGCTCATCGGCGAGGTCGAGAACGCTGCCGTCGAGCGAGACCAGCCGCCGGCGACCGTACCAGGCGCCGCGAGTGGTGGGGTCGGCGATCGGCTTGACGACCTCGTCGTGCAATTACCGCAGGGGCTCGGCCCCCAGCCGTATGCGGGCCCGCGAGATGCCCGAGCGGCTCGCCGCCGCCGGCCGTTTGTGAGCGGCCCGCAGCCAGCTGAGTCCTTCCAGCAGGCAACGCAACACTTCGCGATAGGACACCTGCATATACAACGCCAAGGCGATCACGTAGTAGACCATCACCGGTGCCGGCAAATCGCGCTGACGACGGTCGGCCCGACCGCTGCGCCGCAACACGCGATCCACCGTCGAACGCGGAAACCGCCGGGCCAGCACGCCCAAACTGATGTAGTCGCTAATTCGCGAGCTGGGGGGAAGCTCCGCCAACGTTCGTGCCATGTCACGCACCTCCTGTTGATGAGAACAGGATAGCATGAAAATATTCTTAACTCGACAGTATTGCGGCTAATCCTGGACATCGGACGGCAGCTCGGCGTATCTCTCCATCAACTCCTCGATGGTCTGCGACCATCGTCGGCTCTGCAGCCAGCAGTTGTAGTAGGTCGCGTTCGGCCACCAAGTTTCCTCTAGCTGAGGAGAACGGGATTGCCCCTCCAAGTGATATAGCTCGGCTGCCGGCAAGTACCAATTCTGGCAACCTCGCTGGTAAGCCCGCAGGCAGAGGTCGGAATCTTCGTAATCGCCTTGTACGTAGGATTCGTCCCAACCCTCTAGTTTCTCGAACAGCTCGCGCTCAAGCATCAGACAGGCTCCCGTCACCGCCGGAACGGGACGGCAGACATTGGCGGGGACGTAGCGCCTCGGAAATCCCTTGAAGTAATGTTGATTCAGCCACAGTCGATTCGGGAAACCATCGCGATTGAAGTGCATGCCGGCGTGCTGAATGGAGTCGTCTTCGTAGAGCAACTTCGGCCCCAGCACGCCCACGTCGCTCCCCGCCGAGAAGAGATCCTTCATTTTTTCGATCCACCCCGGCTCGCTGGGAAACACGTCTGAGTTCATGAAAAGCAGATAGCGCCCCCGGGCGTGCTTCGCCCCGGCATTGTTGGAGGGGCCAAATCCACGGTTGCGATCCGCGATCACCAAACGCAGTGGAACATGATAGATCCGCTCCTACTGGAAAGCGACGTTTTCGAAGTCGGTTTCCTGTTCGGGCGAGTCCAGAACATAGATAAACTCGCACTCTTTCAAGGAACGGTCGTCGCAAAACAAGGCCAGTTGGCGCTCGACGAGTTCGAGGCGCCGATAAACGGGGATGATGATTGAAACCTGCGGGTTGGCTGGCATCTCTCCCATGGTCAGCACCCGCCGTTCTGAAGCATCGTCTCCGCACGACTTCTGCAAAGCGGAAAGCGCCGGGTGGAGGTGACGATCAAAGAGCGAATCGTCGAAATAAGGCGCGCGAGGGAACCTTTCTAGGATGTCCGTGCGCGCCACGAATGGATCGAACGGATTCAAGGCGGCCGAAAGCTGGAAGTCCGATCCGTCTTTTTCGAAGCAAGATCCCGCGGGTCGCCGACCCGGAAGTGAAGACCGTCCACTCCGTCCTTGACCTTTTCCGCCATTCCGCCGATGTCACCGCAGAGGACGGGGCGTTTGTGCATAAACGCTTCCTGAATTACCAGGGGTGAGTCTTCCCACCAGATGGACGGGATCACGACCCAGTCAACCGCTTCCATCAAAGAAGGGACCTCGTGAGGCTTGTACTCGGGCCGAACGGTTAGGTTTTCCTCGCAGTCGGCGACCAGGCGTCGGAAGTCCCTTTTAAACTCGTCGGGCTGCAGGTCAAGGTTGGCGCCGTGCAGAAATAGGTGGATGTTCCTCGCGTCGTCTCCCAGGATCCTCATGGTTTTGAGAAGCACTAGCACTCCCTTATACCCGCTTAGCTGACCGAAGTACCCGAAGCGGCTCCTCGCTTCGCCATTTCGCAGCTCCCTCGCGGGCGCCTCCGGTTGCCGCACCCGACCGTATTCGAGAACCCGAATCTTCTCCTCCGGAATACCCCAATCCAAATATCGTTGCCCAAGAAACCGGCTTGGAGCCAGGAAAACGTCCACCAGAGCGAAGTGGGACTTGATGAAGAGCTCGCGCATCTTGAATTCGGTCGGGGCGATATCGGGGAAGCACTGGTGGCAGCGATAGGGCTCCGCGCGATCGCAAAGGCTAAGGTCCGCCGTACGCACCATTTGACCGTCGGCATTACAGATGGGAATGTACTCGTGAAGGGTGTAGACAATGGGTACGTCGGGAAGCGTACTACGGACCTGCCGGATGAACTCCATTCCCAAATGAACCGTGTGCTGGAAATGAACCACATCGGGCTGCAAGACCCGCAGAAGCTCGTCGAAGCAAACCGTGAGATGGTGCTTGTTTCGCTGGCTTTGAAGGAAATAGTCGAAATGGTCGGTGTAATACAGGATTTCCTGAGTATTGCCCGCGACCGTCAGAAAAGGAGTTCCACTATGGGGCCGGCTGCGCGGGGGGCCGGTACGCCCCAGGAAAAAGGGCTCCAGTCGTCCATTCTTACGAACACCGTCGAACAACTCGTAGGAGAAAATTTCGGCTCCGCCGGCTACAACCTCTGGGTGACCGTGACAAATGTAGAGGACCTTGCGCATAGCGGGCAATCAGGTGGGGACATCGCGCGGTTCCGGACCGCGCACTCGAGGAGGCTGTCGGCGGCAGTCTACCTCTGATGAGACGGGAGAGTCAAGTCGGGCAATCGAGCCTGTCGGGCAATCGATCCCCAGGGGATACGATTTTGGAAGTGCGCTGTTCCGCCGAAATGTCAGCGCGCCGCCCGGGCCGCTGGTCCTGCACCCGAACCCTGAGATTCAACAGGCCTCCCGGCACGTCCCGGGTTTACGACCGAGGTCGCGGAGCTTCCCGGTACCGGTGATTTAGGAGCCTGTCGAACAGAAACAGCGGGTGAAGGGTCGAAGAACCGAGGCGCGGCGCAAGACTAATCTCACAAACCTAACACGCTTCCGGTTGCAAGCCGGGCCCGACCATTTTATGCTCAGCATATGAGGGCCTTTCTGGCCACAGCCGTTGCTCTCATCTTTTGCGTGACCGCACAGGCGTTCGAGGTGTGTCGGTCTGTCCCGGTTTACGAGCCTTGCGAAATCGAATTCGAGATGACCGCGGCCGAGGGCGGCGAGCATCCCAACCCCTATTTAAGCGTTGAGCTGCGGGCGGAGTTTCGGTCCCCGAAAAGGGGCCGTACAAAGGTGATGCCGGGTTTTTGGGATGGCGGCCGGCGTTTCAAGATCCGATTTTCTCCTTTGGATGAAGGCCGTTGGGATTTCCGCATCATCTCCAACCTCCCGAGTGTAGCCCGCAAGACCGGAGCCTTCGAGGCATCCGCGCCTCGCACGCCGGGATTCGTTCGCATTTTCAATACTCGTTATTTTCGGTATGACGCCCCGGAAACGGCGCACTTCTGGATGGGTGACACCTGCTACACCTTCGCCACCATCCCTTGGCGGACTTTCCAGGGCTTGATCGACGTTCGCGCCGGGCAAAAGTTCAACCATTTGCGGGGCCTCGTACTGAGCGACGACAAGAACGCAGCCGAGCTGTTCGCTGATCCCGACCGCATTCGGCCTGAGTATTTTCAGGAAGTCGACCGCCGAGTAGCCTATATGAACAGCAAGGGAATCACCTACGACCTGATTCTCGGCGACGACGAAAATGAGTTGGCTGTTCTGCTGCCCGCCCGTCGCCAACGAGAACGGTATGTCCGCTATCTTGTCGCCCGCTACGCGGCGATGAACATTACCTGGCAGGGCGTCGAGAAATACGAGGAGTACGAAAACGGCCGTAAGTTTCTGCGGGAGATCAATACCTACATCGAGCGGCTTGATCCTTATAAGCACCCTCGCTCGACCCACGCCGTTGCTAGTTCGAGTCCTCTGTTGGCGGACGGCTGGATGGACTATGTCATGCAACGATCCTCGGACGGCAGTTTCCAGACGGTCGAAATCGCCCTCTTTCCCGTGCCGTTCGTGAACGCCGGGGTCGCTCCGGAGGCCAATGGCGCCCGTACGCCCGGCTCGCGCGACGTCGACAGCGACACGCTGCGTCGACGGACGTGGAACGCGGCGGTTCGAGGCCAGTACCCTACGTTTGCCAACAGCGGCACTTACGGCGGGGAGGGCCGACCGGTCGAATTGCGTTATGCCGACTCGCCCGCCGCCAGACAGATGGCCCATCTCTACAAGTTTTTCGAACAGACCCGCTATTGGGACCTGCTGTCCTACTTCCGCGTGGAGGGCGGCGCGGCGTTGTCGCTGGAAGTCTATCCTTATCGCAGTGATACGCCGCGCGGTGTGGAATACGTTGTGTATGTGGAAAAACCCGCGCCGATTGAACTGCTCGTGCCCAGGGGCAAATACGACGTCAGTTGGTTCAATCCTCTGGACGGGAGCTGGCTCGACCAGAAGGAAAAGTTCAAGGGAGAGCGGTTTCGAGCCGCGGGTCCGCCCGACGACGCTCACGACTGGGTCCTCTATGTGCGTCGGGAAGGCAAAAAGCAGAGCATGAACCGGTCCTACGTGTTGGAATCACGGCGGCCCCCCATCAAGAAAGTGGAAACCGCTGAATCGGAGACGCCCTTTGAAATACAACTGCCGGCCGACGCGGAGCTGGTTGTGGGCCGCGCGTTCGATTTCAACGCGACGCTGACGAAGGAAGGCAGGGTAGCGAAGAAGATGCAGTGGCTGTGGACTTTCGAGGTGTCGGGGTCCCGCCTGGGCCCGCGTGTCCTTGGCACAAAGCAGTTCGGACGTGCCGCGATCCCGCCGAAGATGGCCAGCCGGTACCCGGCCACGTTGCAGCTGCGTTTGCTCGGCGTGGACGGTAATGGCCGAGTTTTCGAGGCTTTTCGCGCCTATCGGCTGGTGAAAGAGCGGTTACCGGATTAGGGAGTCCGTTTCGGAGGTTCCGTCAGGTGTAGGTAGAAGCCGGGGCGATGATCGGGAACTTTGGGCACAGCATGCCGTGCCCGCCCGCGGGCTAACGCCCGCGGCTCTGTACGGTGATGTTCGGCACCCGACGCCGAACCGTTGAGACGACTACCTCGACCGCTAAACAACCATCAGCGCAGATCATGGCCGAACAGAGCCGTGCCCGTCAGGGCGCGGGCCCACCGCAGGAACAAACCAGACAACTCGCGGCCCCGGCAACGACCGTAGAGATTCGCGTCGACCGAAGGCTTGGGCCCGCTCTGTGCGATGATGTTCGGCAGTCCCGTAGCGCAGGCCTCGGCGGCCGTTTTGCCGAGACCTGCGGCCGTTGGCCGTCCGATCGTACCCGGCCCGAGGCAGCACATGGGACTCCTGTAGCGCTGATCTAGACGGGCGGGATCACTCTCCCCGTTTGGTGGTACGGTTCCTTGCCCCCCAGATCCGCGGCCTTTGACTATTTCGATGGCGAGAAGTTCATCTCCCAACGGAGACACTTGACACGCGCGCTATCCTCGGGGTTGGAGGAACCCGGCGACCGGCATCGCGCTCGACCGAGCGACAAAATAAGACGAAACAAACCCAATGTCTCACAACCCGCTTATAATCAACGGGTTGCTAAGGCCCCCCTCTCTCTCCGCCGGGGCCACTGTTGCTCATGGTTCTTCTCGCGATCGACACCACAAGCGCTCACGGCGGGGTTTCGCTCGCCAACGACGGCGAGATTCTAGAAACCAAGCCCATTGAGGCTCCCGACGGATTCGGGACCGTTATCTATCAAGAGATCCGCTCGCTGCTTGGGAGGCAGCGTTCGTCTCTGCGCGACATCGACTGCTACGCGGCCGCGGCCGGGCCGGGGTCGTTCACGGGAATCAGAATCGGCTTGGCGGTCGTGAAGTCTCTGGCGGAAGCCCACGGAAAGAGGGTCGTCCCGGTATCGAACCTGGCGGCGCTCGCCTCGGCCGGAACGGGACGCCATCGCGCGCCCATCCTCGATGCCCGTAGGGGCGAAGTATACGCGGCCGTCTATGACGATCAACTTCGGCCGGTGGTCGATGAAGTCGTGACCGGGTGGGGGGACTTTTTGGGGCTCCTGGGAGACCGCGAGGTCAGCTTCGTGTCCCCCGACCCCACCATGTTCCAAGCGGGCGGAGTGGCGCCGATCGAGACACAGGGCCCCGCTCGCTACAGGACCTTCACGGTATCAACTTGTTTGGCCGAAGCCGTTGCCCGGGTCGCGGCGAGGCGTTTCGCGGAGGGGCAAGCCCTACCGCCGGAAGCGGTGGATGCCAACTACATCCGGCGACCCGACGCCGAGTTGAAGTGGAAAGATCCCGATTGAGGGTTATGGTCCGGGGCGCGACTACCCGCCCAGGGTGATCATTTCGATCTTCTGATGCCGGTCGGGTTGATAGCCTTGGCCGGAGTTCATGGCCAGGAACCGTTCTTCTGAGTAGCGGTCGGCCCGGGCATTCCAAATCGAGCCGATCAAATCACGGAGTTCCTGATCGCTCGCTCCTGAGCGCATGGGCGTCTTGAGGTCATGGCCTTGCTGCGAAAAGAGACACGTCACCATCTTGCCGTCCGCGGTCAGCCGGACGCGTGTGCAGCTCGCGCAGAAGGGCTCGGTCACCGATGCGATGACGCCGATGTCGCCGCCTCCGTCAACGAACTCGTAATCGACGGAAGGAGCGCTCCCCTGCTCCCTACCCACCTCCCGGAGCGGGTAGCGGGCACTGATCCGTCCGAGAATTTCTTTCTTCGAGACCATCTTCGCCGAGGTCCATTGGTTTGCGTTGCCGACGTCCATGTACTCGATGAAGCGCATGGCGAAACCGTTTTCTCGGGCAAACTCGACGAGGTCGATGATTTCGTCGTCGTTTACACCTTTTTCGATCACGGCGTTGATCTTGATGGGACCAAAGCCCTGGTTCTTGGCCGCGAAGAGACCCTCGAGGACTCTGCCGAGATCGCCGCGTTTTGTCATCCGCCGGAACTTCTCCGGTTGAAGGGTATCAAGGCTCACATTGACGCGCCGTAAGCCGGCGGTCTTCAGGGCGGCCGCTTGGGGAGCCAGCAGAGCGGCATTCGTCGTCAGGCAAAGATCCTTAATGCCGGGAAGAACGAAGAGCTTGCCAATTAGCTGGTTCAGGTTCTTGCGGAGCAGGGGTTCGCCGCCGGTCAGGCGGATCTTATCAACGCCGAGCCCGACAAACAGCGCAGCAAGTCGGGTGATCTCTTCGTAGGTCAGAATCTCGGCGCGCTCGATCCACTCGTACTCGTCGAGCGGCATGCAGTAGGTGCAACGAAAATTGCAGCGGTCGGTGACCGAGATTCGCAGGTCCTTAAGGGGCCGCTGGAAGGTGTCTTTCGCCATCGCGATCTCGGAGTGGTCGTGCCCCCAGGAAGGAATAGAGCTTATTCTAGCGCGGACTGCCCTCCGTGCTGGAGACCTCATCGAGTCGGGCAACAACGGACGGCTTGGCTCGATCATAATTCGGAACTTCACCCCGCTCTACGCGTTTCTATTGAAAATGCGCCTGGTTGCTTCCGAACTCGAGCCGCCGCCGCAACTTTACTTCCAGGGTAGGGTTTGGAGGGGAATAGGCGTCAGAGACAAGGACCCGACGGAATAACCTATGCCCCTATTAGGAAAACACTTATGACCGCCACAGCGAAGAATCGGGAGATCGGGCCGAAGAAAACCGCGAACCGCCGGGTGGGGGCGCTGAGCTTGCTCACAGCCACGGCCGCTTTGCTGGTATCCCTGCCGTTGTTGCCTGCCGAGGAACCATCGATCCCGCCGTTCGACACGAACGATCTCGGCGTACCGCACGCCGAATGCGGCTTTTTCACGGCCAAGCACGAACACCTTCTACGGTCCGGGCTAGTTGTGGAGCCTCAACAGGTTGTTCCGGGGAGGAGGGAGTCGGCTGATAGGGGGATTATAGCCGAGGCTGGCGTGGGGGCGATGCCAATTGTAGTCGTGGAGCCAGGGGAGCAGATGGTTGGCGCGTTGGAGGGAGGAGCAGTAGGAGCGGGCATAGGCCCATTCGCGGAGGGCGGTTTGGATGAAGCGCTCGGCCTTGCCGTTGGTGCGAGGGGTGTAGGGGCGGGTGAAGCGGTGGCGGATGCCGAGGCGGCGGCAAGTACGACGGAAGTGGCGGGAGCGGTACCAGGAGCCATTGTCGGTGAGCAGGCGTCGGATGCGGATGCCAAGCGAGCCATAGTAGGCGTGGGCGAGGAGAAGGAACTGGGCAGCGGAAAGGCTGCGCTCATCGGGCAGGATCTGGGAGAAGGCGATGCGGGAATGGTCGTCGACGGCGACGTGGACGAACTCCCAGCCGGCGGCGCGGGAGCGTCGGGTCTTATCGCCGGTAACGCGGTGACCGGCGTGCTGGAAGCGGCCGAGCTTTTTGATGTCGAGATGCAGTAGATCGCCGGGACGGTGATGTTCGTAGCGGCGAACGGGGGGAGCGGGTTCGAGATCGCGGAGACGGTTGAGTCCGGCGCGACCGAGGAGGCGGCTGACGGTGGCCGGGGATAGCCGCAGGGTTTGGGCGATGCGGCGGCCCGTCCAACGTTGTCGGCGCAGGGCGAGGACGCGGTCAACGACGGCTTGCGGGGTGCGGCGCGGGCTATGCCGGGGACGCGAAGAGCGATCGTAGAGACCGGCTTCGCCTTCGCCGCGGTAGCGGGCCAGCCAACGGCGGGCGGTGCGTTCTGAGACGTCTCGGGCCGCCGCGGCGGCCCGAGGCGTCTCTCCAGCGAGGATGCATCGAACCAAAAGGGCTCGGCCTTTGGGCGTCAATCGGGCATTCTGATGGATGTTCATGCGGTCTCTCCAGGGTCGTGGTTATTCGACAACTCCAGCTTCCCTGGTCCGGGACCGAATGAACAACCTGTTGAAAGATCACAGCTAGGCGCGGATTTGCTGGAGATGACTCGCCGCGCCGAGCTGACCGCGTCGGTTTCCGCGGCGCTGCCACAAGCGTCGTTCCCCAGCCGAAGCCGGTCGGGGGCTTTTTGGTACGCCGGCCAAGGGGGAGATTCGATCGATGAGATTGTCTTCAACGCCTTGAAGATTCGGGGAATCCCGCCGGCTGCGGGCACGACCGATACTGAATTCCTGCGCCGGGTTACTCTTGACCTCAGCGGGCGCATCCCCACGATCGACGAAGTGTTGGGATTTGTGAACAATCCCTCCGCGGACAAGCGGACGCAAGCGATCGAGCGGCTCCTCGCCACGCCGCAGTGGGCCGATCGCTGGGCGATGTTTTTGGGCGACCTGTATCGCAACACGCTGTTTACTTCCCAGGTGATCCGCTTTCTCGACGGGCGCGATGCGTTTCACCTGTTCCTGCTCGAGTCGCTGCAACAAGACAAGCCCTATGACGAGATGGTGCGCGAGATTCTGACGGCGAACGGCACGGGCGACGGTCGCCAATATCCCCAGACCTATTCGAGCTTCGATGAATACGAGCAGATTACTGGGGATTACCTCAACAACCCGGTGACCCCGACTCCGGCCAGCTACATCGTCGGGGGGCTTACGCTGGGCGGACCGATTCACGATACCTATGACGCGCTGGCCACCCGCGTTGCGCTTGACTTTCTGGGGTTGGCCCACATGGACTGCATTCTCTGCCACGACGGCTATGGGCACTTGGATTCGCTCAGCGTCTGGGGAGCGCAGGCCACCAGGAGCGAGGGCTGGGGAGTGGCCGCGTTCTTTGCCGGTACGATCATTCGCCGTGGGCGGCGGCCCCCGCCACCCGCTGACACGGAATACGTTCCCCCGCCCCGCTATTGGATCGTGGGCGAGATCGAGAGGGAGCGGTTCGAATACGTGCTGAATACGACCAGCGGCAATCGGCCCGCTCGACTGCCTGACGACAATGGCGGTGTCCCTATCGCTTCTCCCGTCTATCCTTTCGGCGGCGGGACTCCACAGGCGGGAGAGTCCGACCGGGAGGCTCTGGCGCGTCTGTTGACCGCCGATATGCAGTTTTCTCGAGCGATCGTCAACTACATCTGGAGAGAGTTTTTCTCGCGCGGCATTGTCGAGCCGCCGGATCAGTTCGACCCCCTGAGGCTCGACCCCCAGAACCCTCCGCCGACGCCCTGGCAGATTCAACCGTCGCATCCGGAATTGCTGGATCTGCTGGCGCAGGGGTTCGTCGATAACGGTTTCGACTTGAAATGGCTTATGCGGCGAATCGCCAACTCGCGGGCCTATCAGCTCTCGTCGCGTTACGAAGGCGCTTGGGTTCCCTCCTACGAACCGTTCTTCGCCCGTCACCAGGTACGCCGGCTCAGCGCCGAGCAACTCCACGACGCCATCGTGACTTCAAGCGGGTTGCCGATCCCCTATCTGGTGTCGCGGGCGATCGGGTTCGTACCGCTGGCGATGAAATTCCCCGACGTACAGTTCGTTCCCTTGGGCGAGCGGCGCCGGGGCGAGGACGTAGCGGACCAATCCGCGGCGGCGGCTACGCGCTTTCTGGACGCCTTCCTGCGGGGAGACCGCGAGGAGACCAAACGCAGCCGCGAGGGAAGCATTTTACAGGCGTTGGAGCTGATGAACAGTCCGCTGGTGGCCGACCGCGTCAGAGCCGCAAGCTCAGGCGGGACGATGGCCGCGCTGCTCCAGCAGCCCGATGACGTGCTTGTCCAGGGACTCCACCTGGCTGTGCTGGGGCGGCTGCCGAGCGCGGAGGAGCTGGCGGCGGGCGTGGCCGCGCTGGCCGACGGCGATCGCGTCGAAAACGCCGGAGACCTGATGTGGAGCCTGTACAACAAAGTGGATTTCATCTTTAACTACTGAGGGCGACCATGAGCGAGCAGAAAAGATTCGCCAAGCATGTCGAACGATACGGTAAACCGGGACGGGGGTTTCACTCGCGTCCGCATGGGAGCCGGCGTCAATTCTTCCGGGTTTTCGGAACCGGCGTCTCGGGATACTTCCTGGCGAACCGGATGGGCCCGACGGAAGCATGGGCGGCGGGCTCGGTCGAGCCCAGGAATACGGCCAAGCAGGGCATCTTTATTTTTCTCGAAGGCGCCCCCAGCACGGTCGACACGTTCGACTTCAAGGAGATCGCCGGGGTCACGCCGGCGGACTTCAATCCCGAGACGATCAACGGCATCGAGATCCCGACCGGCTTGCTTCCCGATACGGCTCAAGTGCTGGACAAGGTCGCGGTCATTCGCTCCGGTTTGTCCTGGGCGCTGGCGCACAACCTGGCGCAGACGTGGTTCCAAATCGGACGCAACCCGACCTCTCCGCTGGGCGCGATAGCGCCGCACATTGGAAGTGTCGTGGCCATCGAAAAGGACCCCGAGCGACGGCCCGATCAGCTTTTCCCGACCTTCATCGCGCTCAACGCCCGGAACGCGCCGGGATCGGGCTACTTTCCGATCGAGTTCGGTCCCTTCAAGACGGACCCGGACCCGAACGGGCTGGCCAGCACGATGCACGAGGCCGGGCCGGTGCGCTTTGAGAAACGTTGGGACCTGCTGCAAACCCTCGATGAGCCATTGCGCGGTGCTGACTCCCCCCTGGGGTCCGCCGTGGCGGGCATGTCGGACTTCTACGAGAGCGCCCGCGGTTTGATGTTCAACCCGGTCGTCGATGCGGCGTTCAGCTTCACGGTGGAAGAGAGCTTGGCATACGGCGATACCGACTTTGGCGACGCCTGTCTGATGGCTAAAAAGATTGTGGCCGCCGACCAGGGAACGCGCTTCCTGCAAATCACCCAGCGCGGCTGGGACCACCATCAAGGGATCTACGACCGCAACGAGATCAACGGCCGGCAGGTGGGCCAAAACATCTACGCGCAGACAGCCGAGTTCGACCCCGCCTTTGCCGCTCTATTGACCGATCTGGAAGCCGAAGGCCTGCTAAACGAAACGCTGGTCGTTGTCTCGGGCGAATTCGGCCGAACGGTGGGTCCGCTAACGAGTGGGCGGGCCGGACGAGATCACTACTTACAGATGTTTTATCTGTTTGCCGGTGGCGGTGTCGCGGGCGGGAACGTGATCGGGGCCACCGACCCGAGCGGCGCGTTCACGATCGACCCCGGCTGGTCGCGCCAGCGAAGCATCCGCCCGGAGGATATCGAAGCGACCATCTACTCGGCCTTGGGGATCGACTGGACGACCATCCGCAACGACGATCCGTTGGGCCGCGGGTTCGAATACGTACCCGAAGCCGCCGAGGATATCTACGGCCCGGTGGACGAGCTGTGGGGTTAGAGATACCGCGTCTCGGGGCCCAACCGGGTCAGACAGAGCCGCGGGCGCGAGCCTGCGGTCAAGATGGCGAATGACCGCGGGTTGCCGGGTGTTCACGCAGGATCATCCTGTAGCGCATGGCTCGGCGGTCGTTTTGCCGAGACTTGCGGCCGTTTCTTGTTAGCGCCCCGTGAGAGCCTGTGTAGCGCGGACCTGATGCCTTTCCAGCGTCCGCGTATCGCCTGCCGCG
The DNA here is from genome assembly GCA_965248365.1 of Bryobacterales bacterium. Classification (GTDB taxonomy): domain Bacteria; phylum Acidobacteriota; class Terriglobia; order Bryobacterales; family UBA6623. The sequence goes on from CBDFJA010000002.1 coordinate 1,070,136, forward strand.
GATGGAAATCCGGCGTAGGGGCACGGCATGGCGTGCGGCTCGGTTTGGGTATGGCGCGCCTTGAAGGGGACAGTTTCGGGAGCGACCGGGTCGGACAGAGCCGCGGGCGCAAGCCCGCGGTCAAGATGGCGAATGACCACGGGTTGCCGGGTGTTCACGCAGGATCATCCTGTAGCGCATGGCTCGGCGGTCGTTTTGCCGAGACTTGCGGCCGTTTCGTGTTAGCGCCCCATGAGAGCCTGTGTAGCGCGGACCTGATGCCTTTCCAGCGTCCGCGTATCGCCTGCCGCGGATGGAAATCCCGGCGTAGGGGCACGGCATGGTGTGCGGCTCGGTTTGGGTATGGCGTGCTTTGAAGGGGACAGTCTCGGGAGCGACCGGGTCGGACAGAGCCGCGGGCGCGAGCCTGCGGTCAAGATGGCGAATGACCGCGGGTTGCCGGGTGTTCACGCAAGATCCTGTAGCGCATGGCTCGGCGGTCGTTTTGCCGAGACTTGCGGCCGTTCGCTATCGCTCGCGGGACAAACACTCTTGTTTGTCCTAGCCGCCGACAGGCGGCTTGCATCCTCGTTATCGACCCACCAACTAGCTCGTCGAGGGGACGACGACGCGCAGGCTGCTCGGTAGTAGGTTGATTTCGAGCGGTAGTCGGCCCAGTGCTTCGCCGTCGATTTCGATGTGGGTGGTTTCGTCCGACTGGGCGACGACCCTGCGGGTGCGCAAGTGACGGGCCTTGGGGTGGCGGCGTGGCGCTAATAGCCCAGGACGCGCTCGATTTCGCGCTGCACGTCTTCGGGCTGGGGGAGGATTTCGCGCTCGAGCGTGGGGCTGTAGGCGACCCAGGTGTCCAGCGCGCCCACACGGCCAATGGGCGCGTCCAAGCGGTCGAAAAGCTCGTCGGCCAGGCGAGCCGACATTTCCGCGCCATAGCCGAACGAGAGGCAGTCTTCGTGTGCTATGACCGCGCGGTTTGTCTTCGATACCGAGGCCGCGACGGCCTCCCAATCGTAAGGGCTGAGCGACCGCAGATCGAGTATTTCGATCGAGACATCCAGCTTCTTTTCCACCGCCACGGCCGCCTGAAGCGAACGGTGTACAAGAGCGCCGTAGGTGACCACGGTCAGATCCCGGCCGCTCTTGACCACGTGTGCCTTGCCGAAGGGCACGGTGTAATCGGCTCCGGGATAGGGACTGCGGTTGTAGGTTTCCCGATACAGCTTCTTGTGTTCGAGAAACAAGACCGGATCGTCACAGCGGATCGCGGTGCGAAGCAGGCCGACCGCATCGGCCGCATTGGACGGCATCACGACCCGCAGCCCGGGGATGTGAGTGAAGGTAACCTCGCCCGACTGGCTGTGATAGGGGCCTGCTCCGCCGAGGTAACCGCCGATCGGAGAGCGAATGACAAACGGCGCGGAAAAGCCGTTTGCCGAGCGCCATCGCAAGGTCGCCAGCTCGTCGCGGATCTGCATCATGGCGGGCCAGATGTAGTCGAAAAACTGAATCTCGACGACGGGCTTCAAACCCCGCGTCGCCATGCCGATCGCGCGCCCGACAATGGCCGCCTCGGCCAAGGGCGAGTTGAACACCCGCCGGCCGCCGAATTCGCGTTGCAGCCCCAGAGTGGCCTTAAACACACCGCCCTTCCCCTTGACGGAGGCCAGGTTCTCTTCGCTGCTGCAGTCGGCCACGTCCTCGCCGAACACGACGATGCGCGGGTCGGACCGCATCTCGTCCCGTAGACACGCGTTAATGGAGTCGACCATGGTCTTCGGGTCGCCGTCGAACCGTGCTTCCGACCGAAACTCATCGCCGGCGGGATCGACAGTGGGTGAATAGAGGAACTTCAGAGCGCTGCCGGGCGCGGGAGGGGGTGCCTTGAGCGCCTCCTCGAGAGCCTCGTGAATCTCTTGATCAACTTCGTCGTGAATGGTGAGAATCGCGTGTTGGTCGGCGATGCCTTCCCTCTCGAGCAAGTCGGCTAGGTTGCGAATCGGGTCGCGAGCGGCCTCTTGTTCCCTCTGTTCAGGTGTCTTGTAGAGGGTTTCATCGTCGGAGAGAGAGTGGGAATAGGGCCGCGTGGTATGAGCGTGCACCAGGGCGGGTCCCTGCCCGCTGCGACAATAATGAACGGCTTCTTTGGCGGCCTGGTAGCTGGCGGGGAAATCCACCCCGTCTACTTCCTGCACGAACAGGTGCGGAAAACCCGAGACCAGTCGAGAGATGCTGCCGCCGGCGGTTTGGGCCTCGACCGGAACTGATATGGCGTAGCCGTTATCCTCGATGAGAAACACAACAGGCAGGCGTTCGAGGCAAGCTGCGTTGAGAGCTTCCCAGACTTCGCCCTCGCTCGAGGCGCCCTCGCCCAGCGTGATCAACACGACCGCTTCCTCCGCGTCCGCGCCGTCTACACGATCCCGCTTCCGAACGAACTCAAAGCGGCCGGCATGCGCGCAGCCGACTCCCTGCAAGGCCTGTTGGCCTGTCGTGCTCGACGCGGAGACGATGCGCAGCTCGGCACTCGACCAATGGGAAGGCATTTGGCGGCCGCCGGACGCTTCGTCGGCGCCGGCGCCGAGGGCTTGCAGGAACATCTGCCGCGGCGTGACGCCTAACGCCAGGGCAAGCGCACGGTCGCGATAGTAGGGATAGCACCAGTCAAAACCGGGCCGCAGCGCCATTCCGGCCGCGGTTTGGATGGCTTCGTGTCCGGCGGCGCTAATCTGGAAGAAGATCTGGTTGCGCCGCTTGAGAATGACCTCGCGGTCATCGAGACGGCGGGATAGATACATGCCGCGGTAGGCGTCGAGAAGTTCGTCGGCGGCCACAGCGCCCAAGCGCAGGCCCTTTTGCGCCAAACCGCTTTCGGCGGGCATGGATGCTTCTCAGTGTATCACGGGGCTGGTTTTCGTCCCCGCTTCAGAGGAGATCCGGTGGAAGGGGGCCGGGTTCACCCGAGGCCGAAAACCTGTAGTTGGACTGCTTGCCCCTTCGAGAAGGGGTGATGCGGACGGGCTAGGAACACGTTGTTTCCTTGAGAAGGAGAAAAGCCCGTGATATCGGAGGTCGCTTCCTCGCGGAGGACAATCGTCGGTAGGGATTAGTTTCACCACGACACTTATTCGGTAGCCACAACAGTAGAAGACCGAGAAAATTGTCATTTTTATGAAAAATTTAGGCTATTTTGGAAGAACACCGACGACTTGTTGCTAGACTCGGACCAGTCCCTCTCGGTCGCTCATCCGGACGCATCCCGCGGTTGAGATTCGAGGCCATTCGGCCCCCGAGTCCGATCATTGGCGGGTCCCGTATCTATCGTCGCAAGCGTAGCTCTTGTTGAGGAGATCGCAGGTGATGAAACTTTGAATCGCGGCGGCAGCGGTCTTGGCGTTCACCGCATTCCCGAGACAGGAGAAGAGTTTTCCATGCGCATATTGCGCGACGAGGGTGGCCGCTGGAAGGCTTCCCTGTCGGGGCCAAGTTTTCACATCATGGAGTCGTTCGCCAGCAAGTCGGACGCTGAACGGCATGTCCGAAGTTGGTTTCGGCGGGCTTTTCCCACCCACGTTTGTGATTCGCGCTGCACAGTGGATGCCAAATGCGCGGGCGCGGGCGTGGGCGGTATCGAGAAGTAGGCCCGCAAGCGACGACGCTATGGGTAGGGTGCTATACCAGCGTCCGCTGCCGCCCGGAGTGTCCGCGAAGACGGTGATGCTAGTGATCTGCTTGGCGCTGCCGGCGTATCGGCTGCCGTCCTGTTTCTTGTAGACGCGAAGGGCGAAATGCAGGGTGGCGTTCGGCAGCAGCCGGCCAAGCTCGTGGCGGTAGCCGCCGTCGTCCTGTTCATTGAGGATCATGGAGACATTGGACAGGATCTCCCCGGAGTGATTCGTAATCAGTACCCTATTCCCAATGGGACCGGCCGAAATGCTCAAAGGTACGTTTTCCCGTTTCGCGTCGCCCGCCGGGTCGGTTTCAGACGGGAGTGTGCACCCGAGAATAAGCAGGCAAAGTCCTATCAATAAGGCCGGGCGCGTGCGATGCGGGGAGTTGGCGTGCTTCTCTCCCACGGAATCACGGCCCCTAGCGAGTGGTCGTATCATGCGGATTCTCCGTCCAATCAGGAGGTGCCGCCGACTCTCTTTCTCCATGCAGCACCCAACCGCTTTCTCGAGAGTTTCGACGGTATCTCGCGAGGGCGGGTTGGCGCTGTCCACCGTCTCGTCGAGGCAGGACCAGACCGAACCTCGATAGATACGCCATGCTGGTTCAGGCCAGCCGTCGATAGCTACCACAATCAGGAATTGTAGACATGGCCGGTTGACCTAGGTCGGTATACCATCCTATACCATCATACGGTGTTGCGAGGAGCCATGCGGTGTTTCCCTTAGAATGAGCCGAGAACACGGGCGAAGCGACGATCAGAGCAGTGGGTAGCGGGTACGGTCGGCGCCAAGCGGGTGCGGGATTGGAAGGCGCCCGTCACCCTCTCCGGGAACGAGGCTCCAAAGGTAACGTATTAATCTTAATCCTTGGTGAGCAAAAACCCGCCCGTTTGAAATGTAGGGACGATTCATCGCGCCCGCTTGCCGCGCGCCTTGTACTGACGGGCCTCTCAAGCACTTCGCCTCGCCAGGTGGTGAGAAAAGCGGGCTAACATAAGAGGATGAGGCGGCGGGGAGACTGGGCCCTGAGAACACCGGCGTTCAGGCTTCTTCTGGCGTTGCTTTGCGTACTTACCCTGGCGTGCGGAGAGCGAGGAGAGGTTCGGAACGCGGGTTACGTTCCAGTCGCTGAGTTTGACCCCTCACGGGATGCGGCGCAAGACATCGACGCCGCCGTTGCCGAGGCGAAGCGGAGCCGGCGAAGGGTCTTGCTCGACGTCGGCGGCGAGTGGTGCGTCTGGTGCAAGAAGCTCGATCAATTCTTTGATCGAAACGAAGACGTTGCCGGCTTCCTGCGGCAGAACTTTGTCGTCGTCAAGGTCAACTATAGCCCGGAGAACAAGAACGAGCGCGTCCTCTCGCGTTATCCGGCCATACCGGGATTCCCGCACTTCTTTGTTCTTGACGACGCCGGTCGGCTGTTGCGCTCGCAAGGAACCGCCGAGCTGGAAGAGGGCGACCATCACGACCGTGGAAAGGTGCTCGCATTCCTGCGGCGCTGGGCGCCCGGATAGCCGGGCCGAGACGGCTGCGCGGGCGCGCACGGCTTCTGAGCTGTCGCGATCCCAGTCGGTCGCGAGAAGCCTCCTGGCGGACCGAAACACGACGTCTAGAAGCGCGGGCTAGCTGTGATCTTTCAACAGGTTGTTCATTCGGTCCCGGACCAGGGAAGCTGGAGTTGTCGAATAACCACGACCCTGGAGAGACCGCATGAACATCCATCAGAATGCCCGATTGACGCCCAAAGGCCGAGCCCTTTTGGTTCGATGCATCCTCGCTGGAGAGACGCCTCGGGCCGCCGCGGCGGCCCGAGACGTCTCAGAACGCACCGCCCGCCGTTGGCTGGCCCGCTACCGCGGCGAAGGCGAAGCCGGTCTCTACGATCGCTCTTCGCGCCCCCGGCATAGCCCGCGCCGCACCCCGCAAGCCGTCGTTGACCGCGTCCTCGCCCTGCGCCGACAACGTTGGACGGGCCGCCGCATCGCCCAAACCCTGCGGCTATCCCCGGCCACCGTCAGCCGCCTCCTCGGTCGCGCCGGACTCAACCGTCTCCGCGATCTCGAACCCGCTCCCCCCGTTCGCCGCTACGAACATCACCGTCCCGGCGATCTACTGCATCTCGACATCAAAAAGCTCGGCCGCTTCCAGCACGCCGGTCACCGCGTTACCGGCGATAAGACCCGACGCTCCCGCGCCGCCGGCTGGGAGTTCGTCCACGTCGCCGTCGACGACCATTCCCGCATCGCCTTCTCCCAGATCCTGCCCGATGAGCGCAGCCTTTCCGCTGCCCAGTTCCTTCTCCTCGCCCACGCCTACTATGGCTCGCTTGGCATCCGCATCCGACGCCTGCTCACCGACAATGGCTCCTGGTACCGCTCCCGCCACTTCCGTCGTACTTGCCGCCGCCTCGGCATCCGCCACCGCTTCACCCGCCCCTACACCCCTCGCACCAACGGCAAGGCCGAGCGCTTCATCCAAACCGCCCTCCGCGAATGGGCCTATGCCCGCTCCTACTGCTCCTCCCTCCAACGCGCCAACCATCTGCTCCCCTGGCTCCACGACTACAATTGGCATCGCCCCCACGCCAGCCTCGGCTATAATCCCCCTATCAGCCGACTCCCTCCTCCCCGGAACAACCTGTTGAGGCTCCACAGCTAGCGATCCGGCTAGCCCTACTTGAGTTCTCACAAGCCGCAGGGGATCGGGAGCGGCCGGCAACGTCAGCCGCCGGAGCCCCGCTAAGCGGGGGAGGGTTCACGGCTCAGGTCCATCCCAAAGGCAACGGAAACCCAAGTCGAAGCTTCCCGAAGTGGGATAAAACTTGAAGCGGTCTGAAATCCGCAGGACCCTGGGAGCGTTGAACCACGAGCCCCCGACGATCACGCGCTCATAGCCGCGGTAAGGCCCTTGAGGATCTTTCGTGGGCGACTGGGAATAGTGTTTCGCGTGATACCAGTCCGACATCCACTCCCAAACGTTGCCGGCCATGTCGTATAGGCCGTACCCATTTGGCGGAAAGCTGCCGGCCGGCGATGTGTAATCCCAACGATCGCGGCCCGCGGTATCTTCATAGTTAGCGTCTTCGTGGGTGAGGAAGTTGTCCACGTCCATGCTTTCTATAGTAAGTGTAACAATACCAGCATGTTACGTGTCCAAGCCCGCCAACATTGCCCAAATCATTGCCCAAATGTTTGCCCAAATGTGACCCCCTTCTAGTGCCGCTCATTGGACTTTGTCGTCTTCCCGTTCCCGGTCTCTTTCGAGTGACTCCAGGTACCTCTCCGCCTTCCGCCCGACATGGGAAACATCGAGTTCGTCCACGATCCGATAACGGTGGAGCATGTTTGAGTTCTTCCACCCGATGACGCGGCAGACGGTCGGTTCGTCGATGCCGGCAGATAGCAGATTCCGGGCTGCCGTCCGCCTCAGATCATGAAAGAGCAATCCGTCGAGTCCGGCATCCTTGACGGCCTTGCTCCACGCGCTACCGTACTGGCCGGCCCTGGTGAGTCGCCGCCCGTCCCTGTGGATCAGCCACGGCACATGCGGCCAGTACTTTTCGCGGTGGAACTCGGCCTCCCGCAAGCGCTTCTCGAGATCGCCGTAGATCGGCCAGAAGCCGACCTTCTTGTTCTTCGGCTGATTACCCGGCGGACGGATGATCTTCTTCTCCCAATCGACCTGCTCCCACTTTGCCGCGAGAATCGATCCCGCCCGGGCGCCGACGTGATAGCCGATGGCGAACAGCAACTTCAACCATTCAGGCTCCATGTACGCCATCAGCCGCTCGTAATCGGCCGCCGGCAGGAAGCCCTGCCGAGTGTTGTCGGCCTTGAGTGGTGAGACGCGCGGCACATGCGTGACGAGCGGCGGGTCCTCGGCCGCCGCCGCGCGAAGCGCCGAGGTGATGAGTGCGACGTACCTGTTGATGCTGCCGGCGGCAAGGCCGCTTTCCGCGAGACGATCCTGAAACTTCTCGATGTCCCTCCTGCGCAGCTTGATGACGCGGACCGCCGCCAGCTCATCGGCAAGTACCCTGGACATGCCGGCCCAGATCGCACTGAAACTTGCCGGGCGCTCGCGCTCGTAACGCTCAACACGCCAGCGCACAATATCGCCCACGGTGCGCTGCATCAAACCTTCAGGCATGATGCCCGCAGCGGCGTCCGCCGTGCGGCGCTTGAGCTGCACCCGGACGTCGGCTTCCGAGCCGCGCACGGTTTCTCTGCACGCGACGCCTTCGACCATCCACCGCAGTTCCCATGAATGGCGTCCGCGCTTGCGGTAGCTGCCGTCGCCATGCTGATTCTTCTTCTTTCGTTTAGCCATGGGATCAATTATAAGAGCGGGGTCAATCCACATGGCCCGCTTCCTTCTCACGCTCGACGAAGTCGTCCAAATCACACCGGTCGAACAGCATCTTCGAATCACCCGAAGTCACCCGGATGCGCTTCTCCCTCGCCAGCTTGCGGACAATCGCCTCGGGCCAGCCGATGTAGTGCCCCACCTGTTTGGTGTCGAACAGGCGCGGCTCGACCATCGGACGGGCATTAGCAATCTCTTCGCGCACCACATCGCGCATGGCTTCCTTTATCAAGCCCTTCAACGAGCCTTCAAGAGATGATGGCGCCGTCTCCCAGCCGTTTCTCATCATTCCTCCCCGCAGGCCTCGGACAGCTGCCGGATGCCGGCTTCGTAGCCCTGGTCCCAGACCACATCCATCCTCACGTTAGCTGCCCAAATGTAGCCAAAAACGAAGGCTGCTACGGCCAGCAAGACATCCAGCTTGCGCTCACCGCTCATTTCCGTCACCTCGCGGTGCAGTTCACTAGCTGCTTTCTCCGACGTGCTACTGTTTATGGCCATGGTTGACCCGTCTACCATTGGTTCTGCCCTCTCGGCCCTCAAGGCCGCAAAGGACATTGCGGGGGCGATGGCCAAGCTCAGGAAGGATCGGACGTTTGACGGTAAACACGCAGAACTCCTATCTATTGAATCTCGCATAATATCGAGTTGGTCAAGGCCAAGAGAAGACTGCTTCCAGAAGGCCGTAATCAAGCGCGGTTTGCGGCGCATGCGACGCAGGGATTTGCGGGCACGCTCGTCCAGCTCCCAGTAGTCCTTCGGACAGACGTTCGGCAACTCGTGCTGCTTCCAGTAAGCCCAAATGTATTCCACCGGGTTCAGCTCCGGTGCATAGGGCGGCAAGCACTCCGTGGCGATGTGGCCTTCGGAGAGCTCGATGAACTCCCGCACCAGGCGGCTGCGGTGCGCCGGCAGGCGGTCCCAGACGATCAGCAGCGGGCCGTCGATGTGGCGGACCAAAGCCTTCAGGAAGTCGATGACCTCCAGCTCGCCGATGGCGCCGGGATAGAGCCGGAAGTAGAAGTTGCGCAAGGTCAGCCCGGCGGAAACGGAAAGTTTCTGCCAGTTGAAGTTGAACTCCAGCACGGGTGTCTCGCCGCGGGGCGCCCAGGTGCGGCAACGATGGGGCTTCTGACTCAGTCCGCTTTCGTCGATGAAGACGATCGTGCGGCCTTGTTTTTGGGCTTTTTTTTAGTGGCCGGCCAAGTCTTGCGCCGCCAGTTGCGGATGGCTTCTTCGTTGCGCTCGCGGGCCTTGCCGACAGGCCGTTGCGGGCTCCAGTGGAGCGCCCGCAGGATCTTCCAAACATGACCTTCGTGATAGCGCACGCCGAACTCGTCGGCGATCAGACGAGCGACTCGCGGACAAGTCCACAGCGGCGTCGAGAAGCCCTGCGCTTCGGGGCCCCGCAGCAGCATTGCCTCCAGACGTTCCCGTTGCGTGGCGTCTAACAGCGGCTTGCGGCCGGCGCGCCCGGCCCGGCGGAGTCCGGCGGCACCGTGCGCGCCATGCTCGCTAACCCAACGGCTCACGCTTTGCTGCGCCGCCTTCACGCGCCGTGCTGCCTCGGACTGACTCAAACCTTCGTCAACGACCAGCCGCACGGCCTCCAGCCGTCGCTTTTCCAGAGCATCAAAATCGCGCCTTACGCCTCTTGGGTTCCCCATGTCTATTAAGACGAGCAGAACCCCCAAAGGATTACTCTATATTATGCGGAAGTCAATAGCTCGGGCTCGGAGGGGATTCATAACACCGGCGCGGTCATGGTTGCGACCGGGAATGTGGCCAGCATCCGAAGGCTGGTCGAAGACCTGGAAGAATTGGTCAACACGCCGGATCTCATGACGCAGGGCCCGGCCGCTGTGTTACTCGGCAAGGCGCCGGCCCCGGAGGTTCCGCTTCCGAAACCGCACCCCACGATTGTGCACTCTTCGATAAGGCAGGACCAAGCCGTTCACTCTGCAATGGAGAACAACTTCACCGTGGTGACCGGTCCGCCGGGCACCGGGAAATCGCAGGTCCTCGTGAACGTCGTGGCAGCGGCGGTGGCTCGGGACGAGACGGTGTTGTTCGCATCAAAAAACAACAGAGCCGTAGACGTCGTTGTTGAACGGTTGCGTTTGACGTCACCACATGCCGTCATCGTCCGCACGGGTAACGCAGGCAGACGAAATGAAGTCGCGCAGTACATTGCGGAAGCCCTGGCCGCAAGCCCGCGATCGGTGGATTCGGCAAGTGCACGCCGAGGTTGGAGGACCGTCGCGGAGAAACTGCAAGACATTTCTCAAGTCTTGCATGAGCGGGCCCGTATCGAAGGCGAACTGGCGGAGCTTGATGCCAAGTTGAACGATCGCCGTGGCCAGCTTCCCGCCAATACGGTGCTGGACGTCGATTTTGCCGAGCTGGACTTGGCACTTGTTGCGGCGCGGGATGCACTTGATGCGTTTGGTAAACGGCTGTGGCTGTTCGGCCGCTGGCGTCGCCACCAGAGACGTCTTGAGTGTGCCAGAGAGGTGCTCGGGCGCCTGGGAACCTTATTGAGTCTTGGCCGTTCGGAAGTTGAAGAATGCCTCTCGTCAGTGGCCGACCGCCCAAGAAGATCATTGGCGCCGCGCAGAGACTTTCGGGCTATAGAGGATGTGGCTAACGATTTGCACGATGTCTTGGAATGTCGAAATAAAATTGACGAGGCCGAAGCGCAGCTCGCCAAACTGCCCCAGAAGCACGAACTAGATGATCGTCTGAACGAAACTGAAAAGGAACGGATCGACGCCGGGCACGAGCTGTTTGATGCACGGTGGGAGGAATTGCGTACCAAGGACCCAGCAGCCCGCACCGCTGTTAGCGAATATACCGACCTCATAGAACGAGTCGCGTCAAAAGGGAGAGGATTACGGCAGGCCTTCGACCGAATACCTGACGCGCTGCCAGCGTTGCCGGTCTGGGCGGTCACAAACCTCTCCGCACGGACCAACCTGCCGCTGAAGGCTGGATTGTTCGACTTGGTGGTCATCGATGAGGCGTCGCAATGCGATGTGGCGTCTGCGCTACCTCTCCTTGTTCGGGGAAAACGAGCGCTGATTATTGGCGACAGAAAGCAGCTCATTCACATCACGTCGTTGAGTCACGGCCGCGAGCAGGTCATAGCGCGGAGATGGGGGCTGGAAGACGATCAGGCACAGGAGTTCAGCTACCGGGACCGAAGTTGTTTCGGCTTGGCGTCAATCCGTGTGCATGCATCGCCCATATTTCTGGATCTGCACTTTCGCTCGCATCCGGCGATCGCTGGTTTCGCCAACAGACAGTTTTACGGCGGAAAGTTGGAGCTATGCAGTGACGCGAAGCCGCCCAATGGTATGAGTGCCGTTGAATGGGTGCGGGTTCCCGGGCGGAACGCCCGGGGACCTCGTGGGCGCAGTTGGATAAACCGGGACGAGGCTCAGACGGTTGCACGAGAGATCGCACAGGCACTTCCAACCTACAAAGGCTTGGGATGTTCCGTTGGCGTAGTGACTCCCTACGGAGGGCAGGTCGAAATGATCAGCGAGCTGTTGTCCAGAATGATCGAGCATGAGGATCTGGAAAGGATCAAGGTCGCCACAGCGCACCGGTTCCAAGGCGATGAACGGGATATCATGTATTTCTCGCCGGTCGTCGACCGCTCGATGCCGGAGTATCAAGTACGATTTGCAGCCGATCCAAACCTCATCAATGTTGCTTTGACACGCGCTTGTCGGCGGCTTGTTATTGTCGGAGACCTTGAGGCCTGTTTGGCGCACCCGACTGCACTACGAGAGTTGGCGCGTTACGCCGCCCGGCTTGAAGCGGGCGGTTTTGACAGCCCGCTCGAACTGGACTTGCACGAGGCGTTGCTAAAGGGGGGAATCGCCGCCGAGACGGGCATCGTCGTTGGCCGCCATCGGCTGGACCTGGCTATCAAGCAAGACGACATTCGCCTATTGAATCTCGCATAATATCGAGTTAGTCAAGGCCAAGAGAAGACTGCTTCCAGAAGGCCGTAATCAAGCGCGGTTTGCGGCGCATGCGACGCAGGGATTTGCGGGCACGCTCGTCCAGCTCCCAGTAGTCCTTCGGACAGACGTTCGGCAACTCGTGCTGCTTCCAGTAAGCCCAAATGTATTCCACCGGGTTCAGCTCCGGTGCATAGGGCGGCAAGCACTCCGTGGCGATGTGGCCTTCGGAGAGCTCGATGAACTCCCGCACCAGGCGGCTGCGGTGCGCCGGCAGGCGGTCCCAGACGATCAGCAGCGGGCCGTCGATGTGGCGGACCAAAGCCTTCAGGAAGTCGATGACCTCCAGCTCGCCGATGGCGCCGGGATAGAGCCGGAAGTAGAAGTTGCGCAAGGTCAGCCCGGCGGAAACGGAAAGTTTCTGCCAGTTGAAGTTGAACTCCAGCACGGGTGTCTCGCCGCGGGGCGCCCAGGTGCGGCAACGATGGGGCTTCTGACTCAGTCCGCTTTCGTCGATGAAGACGATCGTGCGGCCTTGTTTTTGGGCTTTTTTTTAGTGGCCGGCCAAGTCTTGCGCCGCCAGTTGCGGATGGCTTCTTCGTTGCGCTCGCGGGCCTTGCCGACAGGCCGTTGCGGGCTCCAGTGGAGCGCCCGCAGGATCTTCCAAACATGACCTTCGTGATAGCGCACGCCGAACTCGTCGGCGATCAGACGAGCGACTCGCGGACAAGTCCACAGCGGCGTCGAGAAGCCCTGCGCTTCGGGGCCCCGCAGCAGCATTGCCTCCAGACGTTCCCGTTGCGTGGCGTCTAACAGCGGCTTGCGGCCGGCGCGCCCGGCCCGGCGGAGTCCGGCGGCACCGTGCGCGCCATGCTCGCTAACCCAACGGCTCACGCTTTGCTGCGCCGCCTTCACGCGCCGTGCTGCCTCGGACTGACTCAAACCTTCGTCAACGACCAGCCGCACGGCCTCCAGCCGTCGCTTTTCCAGAGCATCAAAATCGCGCCTTACGCCTCTTGGGTTCCCCATGTCTATTAAGACGAGCAGAACCCCCAAAAGATTACTCTATATTATGCGGAAGTCAATAAAATCATCGATATCAATGAAGCCGTGTGGCGAATACAGCAAGAGCGCGCGGCGCTCTTGGAGCGCATAGGCGAGCTTGAAAAGCAGGCAGATCAATTTGAAGCATGGGAATCTGAGAAGCAGAAGTACGAACTGCTCGAAGTGAGTCCGGGGGCGTTTGCCTACACGGCCAAGAAGACTACCGTGCAGGGAGACGAGCCACCGCATTGGCTTTGCGCAACATGCTATGAGCGCGGTAAGAAGCGCTTGCTGCAAAGAGGCCCACTCCCAACGGAGAGGCGTCTTCTTACATACGCCTGCGGAGAGTGCAGCAACACCATTCACGTTTTCGCAGCACTGAACCCGGTAACGTCTGATTCGCACTGCTGTCCGGTTAAAAGTCGAATAGAATCAATTGGTTGGGGTCATAGGGGGATTCGTTTGGGGAGTCGGATGGCTGGAGTGCCTGTAAAAGGGGCATTTTTTCGAATTGCGTAACGCTGAGAATCTGTAGAATCTGGTAAAGACTCGCTTCCAGCCCGAGCCGTTTCCGGACGATGGCGATGAGCACGTAAATCGAGACAGCGATCCAGATCTGCGTCTTGACGGCGTTCTCGCTGGTGCCGTAAAACAAGTTGATTCGCAGATGTTGCTTGATCCACTTGAAGAACAACTCAATCTGCCAACGCGACTTGTAGATGTGGGCGATGGTCAGCGCCGGGAGCGCGAAGTTGTTGGTCAGAAACTTCAGCCGCTTGTTCGTCCGGGCGTCGAAGTAACTGACCCTCCGCAACGGGTCGGGATAGGCTTGGGCCGATTCGATGGCAGCCAGTATGACGGTCTGATCCGAGCGCAAGCCCGTGGATTTGTCGACGGGATGCGAGTAGCGCCGTTGGAGCAAGATGTTCTTCTTGGTTCGCACGACGAAGAACGACGAGCAGAGAGTGAACACGAAGAGGCGTTCGAAATCGACGTAGGCCCGATCCATGACGTAGAACGCGCCGGCCTCCGGGCCGATCTCGTCGAGGATGTTGATGTCGTGCACTTTGCCTCCAGTAATGCGGATGAACGTGGGAATATTGCCGTGCAGATCCAGCAGCGTGTGCATCTTCACGGCGGCCTTTTGCTTGCGGAATCTCGCCCACGGAAACAGCGACAGGCAGAGGTCGATTGTTGTCGAGTCGAGAGCGTACAGAGTCTGGTCCAAGTCCACACCGATCGGGTCGTGGGCATATAACGGCCGTGCCATGCCAATCAAGACCTGCGCGAAGTCCGCGTAGATCCGCCAGTCGCGCGACTCGTTCGCATCGGCCAGTGTCGAGCGCGCTACCCTGCCGCGGAATCCCATGTGGTAGAGTTTGCCGTGCATCGAACGCAGGCACGTCTCGATGTCGCGGAGGCTTGCCCGATAGGTCAGCTGGGCGAATGCCATCGCAAGAAACTGATCCCAGCAGGAGAAACTTTTCAGATAGGAATCGCCGCGGTAGCGCGATACACATTTCTGAAACTCTTTGCTCGGTAGGTGCTCGATCAGTTGGGAGAAAACCGTACGGCCAAGGTTCATCCCTCATTGTGCCGCGTCCGGATGCTCCGTTCAGGCGACCATTTGCGGCCTCGGGATTTCAAATCGTTCCCGGGCAAAACAGGCCATAAGACATTGAGCGGTCGAGACTTACCGTCCGATGGCGCGACTTTCCCCGGACAGCACTGTCTGATTCGCACGTGCCACGCCGAGCGTCAGAAGGGAACATCGTCCTCGTCCTCCGGTACCTCAGTGTCGCTTGAGGAACTGTTCTCGATGCTGCTATAGCCCGCAAAAACAACCTTGTTGGACTTTTTCTCTTTCCCTTCCCGCCGATCGAAATAGGATTGATTTTCGACGGTGACGAGAACTTCTCGGTCAATGAGTAGTTCCGGTTCTAGATCTACTTTTCCCGCGACATCCAAACCGAGCGCACTGCAAAGCAGCTTCACCCGCGGCAAGGCTGCCTCGCCGAAGCTGATGCGGTCGAAGATGAGCCTTCCCCGGTAGTCGCCCTCCTTGACAACGAACCGCAGTTTCCACATCTCGTCTCCGGCCTTCGTCCGCTCGTTCGGGTCGATCGCCGCCAAGCGGCAGGGATAGTCTCCCGGCGGCAGCGGGGAAAAGTCCCGCGCGTCGTCCACTTTAGAAAAATCATATTCGGGCATTAAGAATCCTCACCTTCCCTTCCGCCTACGAAGGCGGGCACTGCCTCGGGCTTTACGAATCTTGCCCTTCCACCCGGCCCTCCACCAATTCCAAGCAAACCCCAGTCCCATTGGCGTTCCATCGGGCCACACTGGGTTGAGCTTTCTCTTGATCCAGAGGCCCCAACCAGGATTGACTGCGAACAGGAAGAGAACCGTGACAATCAATGCTCGAATCGCCCAAGGCAGCCACTCCCCGCTGTTCAGCCAGTAGTCCCAATCCAACATGTGATTCAACCAACGTCGCCACTGACGCAAATCCTCCGGAACTCCAGCAATGCCAATGACCGCGAGAGCCCAAAGGACAACACAACAACAAATCTGTAATGTCCGCATCCTGCCATGCTATCGCCATTGCTCACGCCGCCCCCTCCCGAAGCGCCTGCTCTAATCGCTGTCTCACCTTCAGCGTCACCAGTTCGCCGATCAAGGCCGCGACGAAGGCTGTCCGGTCATGCCAGTCGAGTTTCATGTAGTATTCGAGCAGGCGGTCCACGGCACCGCCGGGCGATTCCGGCCCGTGTTCCGGGGTCAGCGTCTTGCCGATTTCCTTGATGTGATGACTGAGGTCCGACATGCCTGAAATGGTCCTAGACTGCCCTCATTGCGGTTCCAAGAAAACCGGCTTTGAATATCAAACTTCCTTCAAACGAGGCAATCAATGGAGTTACTTCGCTATGTGCCGCAAATGTTGGGAGGGGGTAATCGTCAAACTGCGATTCGAGCCATCCCAAAAGAAGTCTCCCGCCGACTGTGATGGCGATCCGTGTGACGAGGGCTTCAGGCCAGTGGCACTTTATCCTGCCCCGCCGAAACTCACCGCGCCGGAACACGTTCCTCCCGCAACCACGCAAGACTACAAGGAGGCGATGGACAGCCTGTGGCGCCAAAACTGGACAAGCGCCGGAATTATGTTCCGCAAGGTCCTGGAACGTTCCACCATGGAGATCTCCCCCGACGGGGTCGACTTCGGGGAAATGACGCTTTCTCGGCGTATCGACGCCCTCGCCGACCGCCACAAGATCACACCCGCGATGAAGGATTGGGCGGACCTCATCCGCCTCGAAGGGAATCAAGCGGCGCATGGCGACGAAGACTTTTCCCGCGAGAGCGCCAAACAGATCCAGGAGTTCACCGAACTGTTCCTCATGTACACCTTCACGATGCCTGAGCGCGTCAGGCTGGCACGGGAAGAGGCCGAAGCAACTTCGTAGCCGTCTATTCACGCCGCCCCCTCCATCAGTGCACCCGCTCCCGCGCCTCCCGCAGCCGCAGAGCGGCCTGTTCCAAGGTAATGCCGGGCTCGTTCTCCATCACCGGCCTTAGATAGTCGAGCTTCAGCTCCCAGTCGTCGCGTTGCGCGATGGCACGCTCGATATTCAGCTCCCGCTCGACGAGTGCCTTCTCAAGATGGGGCCATTTGGCCTTGAGGGTGGCGATGTATCGGTATTCGCCCTCTTGCTCGAAAGCGATAGCAAGCGGGGCGTCCATGCCGGGAAGGTAAAGCTGATCTTCCTGGTCTTGACTGATCTCCGTCGCCTCGCGGAGAAGATGCTTGACCATGGCGCTGGCGCCTTTGAGCGCAAGCGCGTCCCCGTATTGCTCGAACACGTCGGGATGCAGCCGCTTAGCGTGAGCAACAATCCCGTCGATCCCCACCGGATCACCGCTTGCCAGGTGAAGATGGATCGACTCTTTCAGGACCTCTCGAATCGTGCCGTTCACCGCCATATCTCCTTGAATCGCTTCAAATAGTCAAAGGCGCCCTCCAGGTGATTCTCGACCCGGAAACGCCGGTAATCGGAAATCTCCGACGCCAGCTGCTCCGGCTCAACGGGCATGGAATTCAGGTTCTCAATAGCGTGAAAGAAGGTGCCCTCCCGCTGGCCCTGCTCGACCTCTTGCGCGATCTGCTCTTCCGGCTTCGGGCTGTGGTAGTAGCCATCCCTGGCCGGCACCATCTTGTTCTCGGCAATGGCGATGCGCTTGGCCTCTTTCGCTGTGGGTAGCTGCTGCTTCTTGTCCTTGACCACTTTCCATAGGGCATCTGCGATGTGGGTCTCCCCGTCACGGACTTTCTGAAGTAGCGCGGGGTCGGCCTCATGGATTTTCTTTGCCGCTTTGACGTAATCGCTGTTCGTGGAGAGCAGGCGGGCGGCTTGCTCAGTAGATCTGGGCTGGCGCATGGGGCCGTCAATAGGTTGTGAAGTTTTCTGCACAACCTTTCCCCGGCCATGCTCTCGCCCCGATTCCCGCTGACGTTCCTTTGCCTCCCGCTCCAGCATCGGTAGAATCTCAACGGCGATCGCCGCCCGTTGGGAACTCGTGAGGTGCCTCCGGTGCAGGTTGAGGCTGAGAACGACTGAAAGCGGGGATCCGCCCTTGCCGTCCCACTTTCGAAACGCGGGTTCGATGCCGAGCTCGCGGCAGACGCGGAAACGATTGCGGCCGTCGAGGATTTGGCCGTCGCAAAGCAGGATGGGCTCGCGCAGGCCGTGTTCCTGGATGTCGTAGAGAAGCTCTTGGTACTCCTCGCCCCGCATCATGGGAAAGACGGAGGCGGTTGGGTGGTATTCGAACTCAGCGCCCATCAGGCCGCTTCCTTTTCCGATGGATCGGGGCGCGGAGTGCCAGAAGGCCACGCCAGATCGCTAGGCCAGTGGTCGCTGAGGTATTGGAAGGCGTTCTCGGCGCGACGAGTAGTAATCGCGCAGTCACGTTGCAGGCGTGCTATCGTCTCGCCACTCCCCGTTGCGAGGCGAGAAACTGTCGAAAGGCTACGATGCGTATGCACCGCGAAGATCTCGCAGAGCGCGACTAAACCCTCGGCCGTGTTCTTCATAACACAATTGTGTCACCAAAACACGACAAGTCAAGCGCTTTGCTGTATCGTGTTATGAATGACACGATCAGGTCTGCAACATCTTCGTGAGGCTGTCCGGCGACAGGTCAAGCAAGAGGGCCTACGGCCCCTATCTGTTCGCACCGGAATCCCTGTTGGGAAAATTCGGAGCTTGCTTGGTGAGCGCGCGACTTTGAGTACAACGATAGAGTCCATTTGCTCCGCCCTTGACCTGGAAATCCACGTCGGCCCGCCCCGCGAGTCCTCTGCCCCAGCACCCTCCGCCCCCACCGAGGAGGCTGACGCCATCAGACAGGACTTACGCAGGGAGATAAACGCCGTACGCAGCGAAATGGCGGAGGCACTGGATGAGGTGATCTCGCGGTTGCCGCGCCCGGCCCAAGGTCTCGATGCACTTGCCGAGCCGGAGTCAGGCAAGGTCGTCGAATTCCTCGACCCCGACGCCGAGATTTGCGGCCTGCCCTACCGTGACATTGGCGGAGCGGCCGGGCCGGGTGCGTTCGTGGATGATGAGAACGTTATCAAGTTGATCGGCTTCCGCCGCGACTGGCTGCGCAAGCATGGCATCAACCCCGACAAGTGCAGTCTGATCGACGTGCTGGGGAATTCGATGGAGCCGGAGCTGCGGGACAAAGCGATCATCCTAATCGATCACCAGCGGACCCGCCGCCTCGCCGGACGCATCTTCGCCGTGCGCTCCGACGACGGTCTGCAAATCAAGAGGCTGGAGCACGACAACCACGACTGGCTACTGGTAAGCGACCACAAGCACTACAAGCCGGTCAGGTGGCCGAGGGAAGCGGAGGTCATCGGCCAGGTGATGTGGACGGGGAGGACGCTGTGAGGGGGAACGAACGATGAAACGGACACCACGGCGACCTCCGGCGGTTCTTGTCCTTTTGGTGCCGGCACTGATGCTAGTCGTGCCGTCAGTGCTCGCTCAGGACTCAGAGAAGTTCCAGGAGGTCCTCAGCCGGGCCGAGCAGGGCAACGCCAGCGCTCAATTCGAGCTCGGCCTCATGTACGCGAATGGCGAGGGTGTCCCGGAGAATGACGCGGAGGCGGTGAAGTGGTACCGCAAGGCCGCCGAACAGGGACTTTACCTCGCTCAACTCGGTCTCGGAGTCATGTATTATGCCGGCGATGGAGCTCCCCAGGACTACGCGGAGGCGGTGAAGTGGTACCGCAAGGCTACTGAGCATGGTGGATTCGCCGACGCTTTCGTGCAATTCAACCTCGGCGTCATGTACTCGAATGGCTGGGGTGTGCCGGAGGATGGCGCGGAGGCGGTGAAGTGGTACCGCAAAGCTGCCGAGCAGGGCTACGCCAGCGCTCAATTCGACCTCGGCTACATGTACGCGAATGGCAAGGGTGTGCCGGAGAATGACACGGAGGCGGTGAAGTGGTACCGCAAGGCCGCCGAACAAGGTGACGCCGTCGCCCAATTCAACCTCGGCCTCATGTACGCGAATGGCGAGGGTGTGCCGGAGGATGACGCGGAGGCGGTGAATTGGTACCGCAAAGCTGCCGAGCAGGGCTACGCCAGCGCCCAATCCAACCTCGGCGTCAGGTACGCCAGAGGCGAGGGTGTGCCGGAGGACGATGCAGAGGCGGTGAAGTGGTACCGCAAGGCCGCCGAACAAGGTGAAGCCTTGGCCCAATCCAACCTCGGCTTCATGTACGCGAATGGCGAGGGTGTGCCGGAGGACGATGCGGAGGCGGTGAAGTGGTTCCGCAAGGCCGCCGATCAGGGCCTCGCCAGCGCCCAATTCAACCTCGGCGGCATGTACGTCATCGGCGAGGGTGTGCCGGAGGATTACGTGCTCGCCTACGCCTGGATGAACCTTGCCGCTGCGCAAGGCAACAAGAACGCCCGCGAGGGCAAGGACAAGCTCCGGCCGCACATGACCCCCGAGCAAGTCGCCCGGGCGCAGAAACTCAGCGCCAGCCTGTTCAAGCGCATCAACGAGTCCCAGTGAGTGCAGGTCGGCTCACACTGTTAGTTAAAGTGGCCGAGGGAGGCGGAGGTGATCGGGCAAGTGATGTGGACAGGGCGGACGCTGTGAGGGAGGCCACGCTGCCCCTTGACGCAGCAGTTTAGGCTTGTATAAACTTATGTCGTCCGGCTGTGACGGTGCCCAAGAGATCATACATCGTCAAGCGGATAACAGGGCTGAGGGAATCAGATCGGCGTGCCATTGTCTTTTTGTGCTGTCAGCAGGATTCTACGATTGATGCAGCTGAGGTTTTTGGAAAGCTAGAGCCGAACAGAGATAGAGAACTGAGGAGTCGATTTGAGTACTGGATTGATGGCGGCAAGAACAACAAATGGTTCCACCCCTTCAATGACCGGGCCCACCGGGCCTGCTTCGTGTTCAGCTGGAAGGAAAAACGACAGCGCCATCGACTGTATGGATTTCTTTGTCATCCATTGACCAGCAGGCGGAATTTTGAGCTTTGTGTTCTCGTCTCACATGCTAAGAAGAATCAACAGAAGACAGACACAACCGTGCTAGATCGGGTCAATGCCTTGCACAGTGATCCACTGGTGTGTAGGGCAATCGACTCAGTGTTATCAGGCAAGGGGGGGCAGCAACCGTGGGTAAATTAAATCACTGGACTGAGCGGAGTACCGATGATTTTCTATACAAGATCGGCTGGGACTTCATTGCTCAAATCGAGAAGTCGATTGACTCTGGAGAAATCACGCAGGCGGCGCTTGCTAAGAAGCTGGGGGTTACAAAGGGGCGTGTTTCGCAGGTCTTGAAGAGACCGGGGAATCTCACCCTGAGGAACATTGTACGCTACAGTCGGGCACTTGGGAAAAAGGTTTCCATTGTCCAGTACGATGACGGTGACCCGGACAATCAGAATGGCCCTATCAACGCTGAGATTTTTTCAGCCTGTTGGGAGCGCTCCGGGCAGCCCGCCGACTTCTTTTCGCTGGGCGAGATGAGTTCGGATAGCCTTGTTGTTCCAGGGCTAGAGGAGCCGGAAGGACCCGACCGAACCCTGAAACATCTTCTATACCCGTGGGCCTGCAATTCCATTTTTTCTCCTAGTGAAAACTTCGCAACGGGTTCCGCAAAGCTAATGCCATGGCCGAAGTAAAACAGATCTCATTTGACTACAAGGAAGTAGCTGAGTCTCTTCTGAAAACACGGAACATCCATCAAGGCCTATGGAGTATCTACATTAGGTTTGGCCTGCACGCCGTCAACATGGGACCCTCTAACGCCGATCTGCGACCGTCTGCTGTCGCTTCAGTCATAGAGATCGGTCTTCAGAAATCGGACGAAGAGAACAACCTTACAGTAGATGCTGCTCACGTGAATCCAAAGCCATAGCGTGAGGCGCCCCGCAAAGCCACCCCCGACAGCAAACTGGCGACTCCAGGATCACCCCATCGCCGACAGCGTGAACGGCACAGACTTGCCTTCACGGCTTGATGTCCTGGTAGCGAAGGAGACCAGCAGCCGGTCGGCGACGCTGCGGCCGAGCAGGTACGCCGCCGACGTGTTCTTGTAGCCCGTCGAACCGACGAGGCCCTGCTCATCAATGGAAACCGCCTGATTCTCGGAGATCGAGCCGCCCGCCGTGGCGGCGGAGGCGTTGTAAAGGGTCTTGGCGCGAAACCTGACGATCCCGGGAACGTCCGCCGCGACGCCCCGCGAAACCTCAGCCAGTAGCCAGTCGTCGCCGTCGAACAGCCGCCCGGGAATATTCGTGTCGAGGTAGAAGGTGGCCTCGGTCGTGGCTGTCAGGTCGTCGGTGTTCTCCGACTCGTCGTATTCGTGAAGGTCGAGCACGATTTCATACACGGGGTCCGCCGCCGCAACTGCGGTCTTGACCTTGTATTCGATCCACTTGGTAGCGCTGAAATAGGCGGTAACCAAGTCGCCCACAGCGAGCGCCTGCCAAGCCGCCAGGACATCGTTACCGTCCGAGTCGTTCTGATGGAACTGGAGCTTGAGGCCATTGGTCTTAAGGTCGGCCCAGGTTTGTGTGCCGTCGGTCTCGCCGGACTTGATGAAGCGGTAACCTCCGTCGTCTGACGCCGTGAGCGCGGCGGTCGCGTTCGAGGCGTAGCGGGCCTCGCTGCGGTTGCCGTTTGCGTTACCCGGTTTGCCGTCCCCGAGGCCCAGGTAGAAGTCCGCCTCCTGCCATACTCTGCTGGCGATGGCCTGGAGCGCGATATCGGCGGAAAACAATTCGGCGATAGCTGGAGCGGCGGGGACTGCATGGGGTAGATGGATCGGCATTCTAGCTTGCCTCCGTGACCACGATCACGCTGTGGCCCTGCCCTTCGGCCCAGCACCACAGGCCCTCCCCGGTCCGCGGGGTGATACCGACCAGCGCGAGGTTCCGGAGTACATGCCCGCCGTCTGAGGGATCCGGGGCGGTAGCGGCCTCGTGCAGCCTGACGACGGAGGGCGAAGGCGAGGGGTCGGTGACCTGGAGCATGTAAGGGTCTCCGGCGGTCAGCGACAGCTCGCTCACCAGATTGGTTGGGGTCTTGGTTACGTGATAGATCTGTGTCGCCATGGGGTCCTCCTTTATGAATTCATGGCCTCCTCAACCGCCGTGAACACGGCGCTGTATTTGATGCCGCAGATTTTGAGCGACCTGGCATCGGCCTCGGGCAGGGTTCCCGCCAGCGCCAGGGTGTTGTCGGAGCGGCGGGCCAGCGCCAGGATGGCGCGGTCGCCGAATTCCGTCACCACCTGTAGCGGAATGACGGCGGCGGAATAGGCGAGCGCCACCCTGTAGAGCTGTGCGCTCGTTGTTGTCATGTAGAAGGTGCCGTCGTGGACCGCGAGGGCGGATGGATATATGGAGACGTCGCCCAGGTTGAAGTTAAAGGCACTCGATACCGGCGTAGCGACGCCGGTTGCGATGTCTAGGGTGTAAACCGTACCCTGCCCCCTAAATCCCACACTCTTGTAGCCCACCATGTAGAGCGTGATGCCGTCCGAGGCGAGACCCGCTGGGTTATGCTCGTTCACCCCGAAGTTCGTGGCGCTGCCGATGGACGTGGCGGCAGCGTCCGAAGGGTCGATGCTGTAGAGGCCTCTGCTGCCGCCGGCGTCGTCAGAGACGCCGTAGAGCGTGCCGCCGAGCGAGGCGAGACCTTTCATTAGCGGACTCATGTTCCCGACCAGCGTTGCCCCGCCGTCCGCGTTGAGGGTGTAGAGCCTGTCGTTGGAGGATTCGGCTAGATAGAGCTTGCTGTCGTGCCAGGCCAGTGCCGTTGGGGTGGGACTGCCGATCAATCCAAAATTAGCGGTTCCGGGATTCGATACTTGGCCGGTCGTGGTGTTGAGGGTATAGCGCCGCCTGTTACTCCCGACCATGTAGAGATTGTTGCCGTCGGAGGCGAGTCCGGCCGGGCCGCTCTCGTTGACCCCGAACTGCGTCGCTGTTCCGATCCGGCGCGCGTAGGCAGGAAACTCCACTTCGCCCGTGTGAGCCTGAAGCGATTCAAGCAGCGCCTTCGAGACACGGAAGACGTTCAGCGGCCCATAGATCGCGTGCGCCGAACCCACTGTGCCGATGTCTATGACGATCTCAAGCTCGTTGTAGCCGGTCCAGGTGTCGACGGCGATGTCCACCGTGGGAGTGGTGTCCAAGATGTCGATGTCGCCGCTGTACAACTCGTCGCGGACGTAGCCCGGCCCCAGGCCCACCTGTTGTTCCACCGTCTCTCCGGCGGTGTTCTGGCGCCTGATCTTCAGCTTGTCATCCGTTGTTTTCGTTACCGAGAAGACGATCTCGCCGTCGAGATCGGCGGCGTCGGCGACAGGCTGGCCCAGGATCGTGCGCTTCAGCTTGTCGAGAATGGTTGTCGGCATCGTTTAGCCCACCCTGAGTGTTCCGCCGGAGATCGAGTCGCCCTGCAAGTCGTTCGAAACCCAAAGGTCATAGGAGTCTCCGTCGATCGTGACGCCGTTCACCGTCCTGGTGAAAGCGCTGATGGAGTTGCCCAGCCCGAGGGAGATCAGGATCAAGGGCGCGAAGGCGGCCGGCTGCGCGATGACGATGTAGCGGTTGCCGCTCCACGACGGCAGCGTGAGCAGCGTGGACTCATCCGGCGCGCTGGTTCCCCCTGTCACCATCGTGGCGGTGATCGAGGTCTTGTCTTCGACAACGGCAACGTAGCGGTAGCCGGAGGCCGTGATCGAGATCGTGAAATCCCGGGTGGCTGTCACGCCGTCGGCGTCGGTGACGGTGTAGGTGACACTCAAGACGCCCAACGCCGTCGGCGTGCCCGACACCCGGCGCAAGGTCGTATTAAAGGCCAGCCCTCGCGGCAGCCCCGTGACGGCGTAGGTATAGGGCGAAATGCCGCCCGTGGCGGGGGGCAGGGTGACCGCGTCGACCGCGTCGTTGAGCGGGAACGAGAGGTTGTCGATCGGGGGCAGGGCGAGCGGCGAGGCGGCGCGCACGGTGATCGAGAAGGTCTGCTCGCTGCTCTGGCCCTGGCTGTCGGTAGCTTTATGCACCACGTCCTCGAAGGTGCCTATTTCGTCCGGCATGCCGAACACGCTGCGGGTTGTCGTATCGAACCCCAATCCGGCAGGCAGCCCCGTGACCTCGTAGGTGTAGGACGGCGTGCCGCCCGTCGCCGCGGGCAACTCGACGTCATAGCTGCGCCCCTCGACCATCTCCAGGTCACTGGGTGTGGCAAGAACCAGCAAGACCGCAACGATCAGGATCTGGAATTCTTGCTCGACGCTCTCGCTGTCGTCGTCGGTGACGGTATAGGTCACCGTGGACCCACCCTCCGCGCTCGGGGTGCCCGACACCGTGCGGGTCGTGGCGTTGAACGTCAGTCCGGCAGGCAGCCCGGTCACGGCGTAGACGTAGGGCGTCGCGCCGCTTACCGCGGCCGGCAACACGAAGTCCGTGATCACCTGATCGACCTGGAACGTCCTGTCGGGGGCTGTCTCGGCGAATATCACCGTGGCGGCAATGCGTTTCGAGGAGTTCAGCAGCCGGAACCTCTTGCCGTCATAGCTCAGCCAGACCGGCCAGCCGGCTACGATCGATCCATCGGTCAGCGGCGTTCCGTTGACCTCGGCCAGCGCCACGCTCGGCTTGCCGTCGATCGATACCGTCGCCCGGCCGGTATTGGTTTTCTGGGCGTACCATTGGACCTGCTGGCCCGGTTGGTAATCCGCCGCCTGGTCGGGGTAAGCGGTTTCGAGCACATAGTGGTTGGCATCGTCCGAGGGTTTCTCGACGGCAAGGATCGCCGTCCCATTCGCCAGCTGCTCCCGCGGCGGCAGCGCGCCGAAGCCCTGCTCGATTCTCTTGAACTCCGCTCCCAGCTGTGCCGCCCGGGCGCGCGAGAACTCCCGCGGGATGTTGACGGGGGTGTAGTATTCGTTCATCGCGCCGGCTTCCGTTCGTCGTAGTAGACCGTCAAGCCCTGGAAGACATGAGGCGGCTGATCGCTCTGCTCGCTATAGAGCACGGGCGAGATGTTGCGTCCGCGTCCGGCGATCCTCGCATGCGCCACCCGGGCCGGCGTGCCGTCCCAGTCGAAATCGGACCACTCATCCTCGTCCCAGCGGCTCGGCGGCCCCGAGATCGAGAAGCTCTCCCCGGGGCGCTCGCCTTCCTGCATGTCATCGTCGAAGTCGGCGGTGACGCGGAACGTCGAGCGGAAGATGGAATCGAGCTCGAGCTGCAGCTTGCGGAAGCGTTTGATCATCTGAGGCGACCGCAGGTCGTTATAGGCCAGCCGCACGTAGGCCGGAATGGGGAAACCGTCGAAGCTGGTGCCGCGCTCCATCTCATAGACATACCCGCTGCCCTTCAAGGTGCAGAAGATGCGCTCTCGCCCGTTGGGATCCTCGACCGAGCAGACGTTGGTAACGATGCCGGCCCGCGTGTCGCCCTCGACGTGAAGGTCGTAGGCCGAGATCGTGAACTCCTGGCTCAGCCCGTCCGAGCGGGGGATCTGGGTCATGACCAGGCATTCGCCATCGTCGAAGAACAGGCGGTACTGGGATTTCGATCTCACCCTGGTTGCGGCTACGGGGAACGAGCCACCCTTGCGCTTGTAGTCGAGCCAGGGGCGCACGCGCTCGGTAATGGTGGCGATCGAGAAGTCGCCGTAGGCTTCGGTGGCCGCGAGCGACCGCAGGCCGCGGTCGTCGTAGCAAAGCGGTTGATCCATCAGGACGGCGGTATAGGGCATCGCGCCGGCCTCTTCGCTGATCGTGTCAAGATGCCAGTCCACGGTACTGGTGCCCCTGAGCGCCACCGTCTTGTTGCGGCCGAACAGGAACAGCGTGTCGCGGTAGCCCGAGATCATGCCGCTCAGATAGTCGCCGATCGTGATCTCCGAGGCTCCGCCCACCGCCGTGAAGCTGGTCGGCTGGCCCAGTTCCGAATGGATCACCGAGCCGCGCGCGAAGCCCAGAAACAGGTGCTTCTGGTGCGCTGCGATAAGCATCGGGTAGACGCCGGGGACACCGCTGACGCCGGGTATCTCCCGGAAGCTCAACCCGTCGAACTCGAACGCGGGTCCGGCGCCGCTAACGCCGTACATGTTCTCCCGCTGGGCCTGGCCGAGGAAGTTGTAATTGAGGAAGCGGAAGCGGGCCCCGTCCGGCGCTCTCAACACCGCGTCCAGCCGTACGTCCTGCCAGCCTCCAGGCGATGACTCATGCATGTGAACCGTGCCGTCCTCGCCGCGCCGGAAGGCGTAGGTCCTCCAGCGGTAACGCCACACGCCGAGGATCTCGCCGCTGCCGGGCACTTCCTGAATTTGCCGGCGGCGGCTTTCCGATTCCGCTTTCTGCTGTTTCTCGGGGATGGCGGCGACATCGGAGGGCGAAGGCCGCCCGTCGAAGCGCTCGTAACCGTCGATCCGGCGGTAGCCTTCCCGGCGCGCCTCGTAGTTGAGGCAGCCGATCAGGCTCCCGGGGGTACGCGAGCGGGCGATCGCGGGCGTGGTCAGATCCAGCCCGCCGCCCAGCCGCCAGGAAGCGGTCCGCATCATCAGGCCATGGCCTCCGCGATGGTGACGTCCGGCAGGTAGAGGCGTTCAAGACTCAGCAGCATGGGCATGTATTCGGTGGAGGCGAAGCGGTACGCCGAGCCGGCCTCGTCATTGCCGTGGAGCAGCATCGCCGCCCGCCACTTGATGATGGGGTGGTATGCCTCGGGCAGGCCCCGGGGCACGTCGTCTTCCTTCTCGAGCAGCTGCACTTCGGATTGGCACTCGCCGCCGAAGTGGTAGGCGCCCCGCGGCACCGGATGGAGGACGAGATCGAGGTCCGGGGCGATGGCGAAAGCGACAGGGCGGCTCGGATCCCTGATGCTCCGCTTGCGCCCGCGGGCTTCCCCGAACCCTATATGCACCAGCCGCCCGCCGGCGCCGTCCGGGTCCGGGGCGATGTACCAGTCATCGGTGTTCGCCCAGGAGCGGAACGACGTGATCGCCTGCTCGCCGCCCGGGGCGCGCAAGTCCCGCCACGAATAGCGGTCCCGTCCGGGCTCGGTGAGGGCTTCGAAGAATTGCCGCATCCAGCCCCAGTTGTCGTGCAGCCGCTGGATATAAACCCACGACTCGGCCACCAACCCGCAGGCCAGCTTTGGATAGCCCGCCGCAGGCGGCCATTTGTTGCCGAGCTTGCCGTAATCCGTCCCGGCGAGCGCCAGGCTCTGCTCGCACAGCTCGCGGTAGGTCACCGTCTGGTCCGCCCGTTTGTCGTCTAGGCGGCCGCCCGCTCGCGGACGGCCTGTTGCGTCTGGGCCGCCGCCTGCGCCTCGCTCATGCCGCCCGGCCCGATCACATGGACATTGGGACCAACCTCGGGCGGGCCGTTCTTGACGTATCCCAACCAGCCCAGGAAAGTCAGCGGATAACGCTCGACTTCCTTGACCTGGTGATCACGGAAGCGGCCCACGGCCTCGCCGTCGGCATTCGTCTGTTGTTCGTAGTGAAGCTCCCGGCAGTCGCGGATCACGCGGTAGAAGCGCTCCCGGATGACGAGATCGACGCCGCGGGGCAGGTAGGCGAAGATCTCGTTGACGGAAACGAATACCGGAACCAGGCCGTTCTGGCCCGCCGCCAGATGGAACTTCACCCTCGCCCAGCGTTCGTTTTCGGGATCGAACTCGTCCGTATCCGCCGGCGCTTGGGTCCCGGGCATCAGGGAGGGCGCCGCCTCCACGATCGTGATCCAGTGCGTGTGCCCGGCGGTCTTCAAAAAGTCGATCAGCTCCTCGCGCTTCGCGCGGGGCTTGACCTGGAGTCCCGCGCCCTCCGTGGCGAACTTCAGCAGCTCTTTGTCGGTGGCGTCGCCGATGGCGACTTGCCGCATCTTGGGGTTCATGATTTTCTCGGCCTCCCTCGCTTCTTCCTCTTCTTCTTGGCTGGGGTTGGAGTGTTAGCGGGATCGACGGCTTTGGCCCGCAGGCCGAGACCGCCGAACTCGGCGAGATCGAACCCGTCCGGCAACTCGTGTTCGTCGCCACTTTGGAAGCGGCCCTTGAGCGCCGGATGGTCCATGTAGAAAAAGTCCATCCTGGGGTGCGTGATGCGGACGCGCAAGTTAGGCCGCCTCGCTCACGCCGGCAACGGATTCGTCGTCGTCGGGCAGCTCCGCCAGGTCGATTACGCCCGCGCCGTGCATGTTGCGCAAGGCGATGAAGACGAGATTGGCGTCGTCCTCCTTGAAGAGGGTCGCGTTCTGCCCGAACTTGAAGCCCTTGTCCTCGAACGTGATCGCGGTTGCCTGCTCGGCGATGGCGGCGTTCGAGCCGAAGCTGAGCGCCTTGCCGGCGCCGGTCACGCCGTCGACCGCGATGGCGAGAATCCCCGCCGCCTTGTGGTTCAACGCGATGACCACCGCCGGACGCCAGCCGAGCCGCACGCGGTAGTCCTTGGCGGCGGCGGTATCGGGCTGCTCCACGCGGATGATCTTGACTTGCTCGTGAGCTATCATCTGTGCCTCCTCTAGAAAAAATCGACGCCAAACATCAAGGCGATCGAAACTCCTTACTGTGCGCAGGCGACTTCCAGCCGCCGCATCCATGCTTCGTTCAACACCACGCAGGCGAACCACATCTTCCAGGCCGCAGTGCCGCGCTGGGCCAGCGGATCGCCGCTGCGGGGAATATCCGGGTTCAGCACCATCGGCTTGATGGCGTTTTTACCCCTGAGCGGAATGCACCCGAACGCCTCCCGGCCCAGATAGAGCGCCGGATAGACGTCGAACTTGGTGCCGTCGTTGCGGAACGCCGCCGTGTGGGTACCGATGGCCGCGCCCTTGCCCTCGAACGGCGTCAGGTCGGGGCTGGCGACGTAGCGGATCTCCTCGAAGTTGCCGACCTCGTGCGGCGATACCGGCATCTGGCTGCCATACTTCGAGACAGGCACGAAAGTGTTGTTCTGGTTTCCGCCCGCCAGCTCCCTCACCGTCGAGATCATGTCGGTGTGGACGATGCCGAAGTAGCAGGCCTCGATCGGGTAGGTCTCGTAATCCTCCGAGCCCGACAGGATCGAGGTGAACTTCTTGGCCTTCTGGCGGTGCAGGGCCGAGACGACCGAGCGCTGCTTGGCGGCGGTGAGCAGAGCGGTTTGGTTGACCGCCGCGCGCGAGGCAACGGCGCCGCCGTAACCGACGCTTGTGCCCGCCTGCAGGATGCCCCAGGTCAGCGCCTCCCTCGTCTGGCCGGCCTGCTCGCCCTGGCGCTCCACGATATCGCGCAGCACGCGGTCCTTCGAGGTGTTCTGCACCACGTCGGTGATCCCGGCCCAGTCGCCGTACTGTTGGATCTGCACCGAGATCGTGTCGTACCCGAAATCGGAACCTTGCGGCGTGACACCCTCGACCAGCGGAATGGTTTTGGGTACGAAGGGCTGCGAGCGCCGGAACTCGATGACCTTGGTCTGATTAGAGGGGAGCGGCTTGGTCAGCCCGAAGCGCTCCAGAATAATCACCGGCATGGCGTGCGAGAGCAGCTTGCGGCTGTACCAGCCGGCCGTGGCGTTCCCGATATCTCCGTAGACGTTCAATCCTGGCATGTAGAAATCTCCTCGTGGGGCGGCTCACACCCGCACTTCCGGTAGCAGGACCGGGCACGGCGCGGTGATCCGTCCGTTCTTACGCCGCCCGGAACTGCCCGTTGGCAGCCCGTGGCTGACGGTTCATGTATGTTTTGATTTCGCGTCCGGCTTCGTTCCAGCCATCGTCGTAGCTGTCCGCCGCGCCCCTGGGTTTCGGAGCGGAAGCGGATGAAGCACTCGGCACGCCTGCCGCCGACGCAAGTTGCGCGGCGCGGCGCTTCGATGGGGCAGGAGACTTCTCCGCCGGTACGCTGGTGTCAGCTTGCTCTCTGCCGGGCCCTTCCGGGGACGGCGAGCCATTCACTGACGATCGGAACGAGGAGAGCATTTCAATCAGATCGGCAGGGTTATCGGTTTGCTGGAAAGCGGCCTGCCGGTATCCGGGCTGCTGGTCCATCCATCGGGTAAACTCTTCACCCCCGATGTCTTCCCTCCAGCCGGGCACCGCCTGGTCCACTTCCGCCAGCCTCACCTCGAATCCTTGCCGCTGTTCGGCTTCGGAACGCTCGGCCAGTTTCCGCCCGGTTTCGTCAAGCTGGGCCTGAAACGGGGTGAGCACCTTTTCAAGCGATTCCGCCAGGTCGGGATCGACGTCGCGCACGCCCTTCAACCGCTCCGCCAGGGGAGGCGCCGCCGCGCCTTCCTGTGGTTGCCGCGGAGCAGCACTGAGGGGAACTCGAACGCCGTCCGTCCCGGTGGGAATCACCTGCTGCCGGACTCCTGCGGTTTGGATTCGCCTGAGTCTGCCTTCTGCTGCTCTTAACTCTTGCTCGTTCTTGGCGAAATCCTTCTTGAGATCCTCGTGCTGACTCTTGAGGTCCTCATAGGAGTTCTCCGCCTGCTCCGGGCCTTCTTCAGACGGGGGAGGTCCGGCCGTCCCCGTGTCCTCCGCCGAGAGGGCGGAAGACGCTTCCGGCTCGGGATCTGCCTCGCCGCCAGCGGACGAGGGGTCCGGGGACGGCGCGGTTTCAGGGGTTCGATCCGAGGTGGAAGCGGAATCGGCTGCCGGGGCCTTCGGCCCGGTAGAAGCCGCATCCCAGCCGGAGGCAAACTGCTCCTCAGCAGTCTGAGTCTGCCCGGGATCTACTTCGGCTTCGTGGCTTTCGGGAGCCTGCATCGATTCCTTGAGCTCACGATGGCATAGCTCAAGGAAAAAATCAAGTCTGTAGTGAAATGTTTTGGATTTCAGGAAGTTTACGCAGTCTGCGAATGGTTTCCAGCTGTCCCCGGATGAACTGCGTCTTGCGCTCCTCGGTCATCTCCGAGCACAAGGTCTTGACCAGATTCTTCTCCTGCTCCCCGATGTAGGCGAGCAGGACCTTCCAAGTCGAACTGTTGATGTCGATCATCACAAACCCGAGCCGTGGCGGTCCTTGTGGGCGATCTCGGCCGCCATCAGCCGCTCCTTGCTCTGCATCTGGACCCGCACCTTCTCGAGATCAGCGGCGATCTTCTCGACCGACATCTCCTGCTGGGTTGCCAGCCGCAAGACCTCGGTCTGCATCTGCATCTCGGCCACCCGCAAGGCGTTGTCGAGCTTCATCTGCTCCAGTTGGAGCTTCAATTCGGTCTCGGGATCGGGCTGGCCGGCTTCCTCCTGCTCGAGCTGCTTGATCTCTTCCTCGGTCAGCACCGCTTCGTCTTTGGACAGCTGAAGCGCCTGGAACAGACGGCGGGCCAGCGCGGGCACCCGGATCATCTTCCCCAGCAAGGGATTTGTCGCCGCCAGATTGAGAATCATCAGCAGGTTCTGGGCCTGCAGCTCCCTGACCAGCAGCACCGAGGAACCGCGCGCCGACACCTGCATGTCCCCCTTGATTTCGTCCTTGGGCGAAAACTGCATGTTCCAGTTGTAGAGCCGCCGGATGTTGGGGATCGTGAACTCGGCGTCGAAACTGCGGGCGGCGTTGCGGAACACGATGTTGACGGCGTTGACCAGCAGGCTCATGCCGTGCGCCGTCTGCGTGACGTGCGCCCCCTGGTCGCCCTGGGCGATCAGCGGCAGGTTCGTCTCGTCGTCGGAAAACGACCGCGCCATCTCGATGATCCTCGACAGCTCCTGGGTCGAGCCTTCGATCTTGACGGCCTCGATGGCCGGCCGCTCGGTCGCTGCGTCGCGGTACCACACCTTGCGCGGCTGGATCGACCAGTCGCCGTCCGCCGGCCGGATGGCGCCGCGGTCCACGATGAACATCGGCACGCCCGAGAGCGACCCGTTCTCGATCGTCATGCGCCAGGCGGCATTGAGCGCCGCCTGCGGGTCGCGCATCATCGTCGGGATGCCGTCGCCCCCCAGCCCCGCCGCCTGCGGGTCCAGCCGGAAGATCGAATACACCGGCTCTTCCGAATCCAGGTGATGAATGCCGAAGCGCAGAATGCGGTCCTGCGAGAACCAGACCACGCCCTCGATCGAGGCGAGCGGATCGGCGCTCATGTCCAGCGTGTCCAAAATGTCGCCCTTGTCGTACTTCCTGCACAGCACCTCGAGCGTCTCCGCCGGAATCGGCCCGTGATACTCGAACACGTTGTAGCGCCCCTCGGCCCCTTCCTCCCCCTGGTCGCTGATCAAGCGCAGGTACTTCGTGTGCTCGCTGAACTCGCCCGGCTGGGGATCCTCCTTCAAGAGCTGGCGGATTGGATCGGCCAGGAAACCCCGGCGTCCGGCCAGCCTCTGGAGCGCCTTGCGGCTCATGCGGTGCAGCTCGAAGACGAACTCCGCGTCCTCCATCGACGCCGCGTTCATGTCGGGGAAGAAGTTCCACACGTCGACCCATTCGAAAGCGGGCCTGGGGTCGCCCTCGCGCTCGATTTTCCACAACGGGAAACCGTTCTGGTCCGCGCCTTCGCTCCACTCGTGCCGCTGGCGCCAGTCGGCGAACGGCCCCTTCGCCACTCCCGTGCCCAGCAGGCAGGCCTGGTCGATCACCTTGCGGCCTATTTCCGCGTAGCCCGACTCTTCCAGCTGGTCGGCGACCTCCATCCGCATTTGATCGGCCCTCTTGCGGGCCTCCCCGCGGATGGCCTTGGCCCGCTCCACAGCGTCCATCTCTTCAGGAGACGCCGTTTCCGAATCCTGCGTCCTCGCGGCCAGCTCCTCGATCTCGGGCACCGGCGTCGCCTGGATGTCCCAGTTCGGCTCGTCGTTGGGGAACAAAATGTCGTTCAGCCGCGCCCGCATGACCCTGGTTTTCGGACGTGTCAGGTTGACGAACAGCTTCGAGGACCCCTTCTCAGCCTTCAGCCGCTTCTCCGTCTCCTCGTCGTAGAAGCCGTAGTACTGCCTGGTATCCTCGTACCAGCGCTCCTCGATGAGCTGCCGGCGGCGCGCCTGCTCCGCTACCTTGCCGTAGAGTTCAGTCGCAAACGCTGCGCAGGGGTCAGTGGCCTGAACCTCGTTGTTCTCCGGCCCCACTACCGTGACTGCGTCAACCGCCATCAGAATCCCGCCCTCTGGTCGGCTACCCCGCCTGCCGCCATCATCGGCCCGCCCGTTGCCATCCGCTCGGTCCGCGCCACCCGCAAGCCGCTCATCATCAGATACCTCATGGCGTCCATCAGGTGATCGCTCTTCTTCACCACCCGGCCCTTGTCGTCGCGGCGGTAAATCGAGAACTCGAACCGGAAACTCTGCAACGTGCGGAACACCTTCAGCCGCCCCGTCGTCATGCGGTCATAGCACTCCTGGATGCCCGTCTCGACGCTGTTGTCGGCTTCCTGGAGCCTGAGCCCCGCCCTCCGGTAGCGCTCCATCATCGACACCCCATCGGCGGGGTTGGCGCCGATCGAAGAAGGGTCGACCACGCCCGGGATCCACTCGCCCCTGGTCTTGACCGCCGCGGCGTGCAGCAGCGGCTCCGCATGCGCCCGGTAGTACTCCGAGTAGAGATACACCACATCCGAGTCGCGGTCGTGAGCCGCCCATAGCGCCGCCGTGCGTTTCCAGCCCGGATCGAGCGCGTACACCCGGGTCCAGATGCCGGGCGGGACGAACGGCTCGACCGTCAGCGTCTCGATATCCATGGGATAGATCCGCCCGCGCCCCAGCGTCGGCTCGCCCCGGAACCTCGCCGCCCGCAGATAAGGCGGCGTCGCCTCCCACAGTTCCCGGCGGGCCTTCTTGGGCAGGTGCGGCGCGGCGTCCCAGCCGATCTGGATAGTGTGGCGGGACTCGGAAACCTCGGGCATCAGTGCTCCGTGTACTCGTCGTCCTCGATCTCGACCGGCGGCCGCAGATCCTCGGGCAGAAAGCGCGTCACCACCTCCGTCAGCCCGTCCAGCGGCGTGAACGTCAGATACACCATCCCGTCCACCGTCCCCGTGCGCATCAGGCACTCGCCGTAGATGTCCTCGGGCGGCTCCTCGTCCAGCCAGATCACGTGCTGCGCCGTGCCCTCGAACGCCCGCCGGCCCTGCTCGTAAGCCTTCACCCCCAGAACGCTGTGCTCCAGCCGCGAATCCCGGTAGCGGATTCCCACCTCGCTGATTAGCCCCGGAAAACCCGCCCGGAACGTCGCCGACTCATGCACGATCCTGTCGGCCGGAATCATGCCCTTCCCAGCCAACCGGTTGCGGTCCCGCTCGTCCTTGCGCACCCCGCCGAACAGCTTCTCCTGCAGAATGACCTTGGTCGTGTCGTTCGTCTTGCCTGCCGCCCAGGCGTTGACCGGACTATCGAAGCGCCGGCCCTCCCACCAATCCGGGTAGAGACCCGTCAGATGAGCCGCCATCTCGTAGGCGCCCATCTCCGTCTTGCCGACCCGGTTGCCTCCCAGCACCGCCCGCTCCCTGGCCCACTTGCCCGCCGCGAAATGCTCCATGTGCTTGCGGTAGGCGTGCCGCGACAACGGCCCGTCCTCGGGATAGAGATCGAAATAGCGGTCCCGCTTGGCCTGCTTCCCGTAGGCCTCGAGCACCACCCCCAGCTTGCGCCGCTCATCGGGCGAGAGCCGCTCCACCACCCCGGGTTCCCGCGCCATCCGGGCTACCTGCTCGGCGGTCTCGCGCATCCCGTTTGCCGTAGTTTGAGCCATTGGGGTTGGCCTCCAAAAGCCCCCTGCAAGGGGGTTCAACTAGGAGTGTAACTTGCAAAAACACATGAAAGTCAAGCGTTTAGGCCATTCTCTTGTCAGGATTTATAAAATATCTAAAATTCCGTTCCCTCACCCGTCTCCACACTCTCCGCGCTCTCCGGCGTCACCTGGATCGTCTTTTCCTTCATCGCCTCCATGACCTCCTCCGCCAGCGCCTTCACCTGCTCCGGCCTCAGATCGAGCGGCGCCGCCTCGCCCTTCGCCCCCCGCTCGTCCTCCCGCCAGCCCCGCCGCGCCTTCAGCCAGAAGATCGCCGCCGCCACGCTCGCTCCCTTGCGCTTCCCCGTCACCGGGTCCACCACGCCCACCGCCATGTCAAAGAGCGATTGCGCCACCTCCGCGTCCGCGTCCAACGCCTTCGCCCGCGCCTTCCTCAACTCCGGATACGTCTCGATCCAGCGGCCCAGGGTCTGCGGCTCGATGCCGATGATCTCAGCCACCTGATCGGCCTTGTAGCCCGCCAGAAACGCCCGGTAGACGATCCCGGGATGGATGACCGGGTTGAAGACCTGGACCCTCCGCTCCCCGCCGATCCGCTCCCTGGCGGCTCCTGGCGGACGTACCAGCTGTGGTCGCTTTTTTTCATTTTTCGCTTTTTTTCAGGATAGGGTTTTTCGAATCACAGCGTCCAGGCGGATAAGGCATACCATACAAGGCGAGGGACCCGCGAACGAATCCGGGGTCCCCCACCCCCCGCGAAAGACCCCCACCCCCCCCTGCT
The DNA here is from genome assembly GCA_965248365.1 of Bryobacterales bacterium. Taxonomy (GTDB): domain Bacteria; phylum Acidobacteriota; class Terriglobia; order Bryobacterales; family UBA6623. The sequence goes on from CBDFJA010000002.1 coordinate 1,106,193, forward strand.
TCAAAACCTTTCCAAAACGGTGAAATTAGGTGCGATAACGTACACATCGGAGGCCATATTCCCCCACTAGGAAATCGCATGACCTCATGAGTGGGTCGTAAGTATCACAATGTCAACACGTTACGACCTGTGGTCACCAACATTGCCCAAATCTTTGCCCAAATGTGGGCCGCTTCCGGTGTCGCGAGCCGAGGGAAGGGAAGGGCCACCGGCGGGCACGGCTAACAAGCGGCCCGTAGGTCTCAGGCCATCGGCGGGCGCTGACACTATCCCCCTAGGCTCCCCGTACGCCAAAGCCGGCCCTCTCGATGGTACAATGCCGCCATGCTACTGAAACGACATGGCGGCTCGATCGATCCGCCAAGGCTCGGCGAGCACCACGACGATCTGAGCGGGCTGACGGACGACCCGACACCGGAGCAGATCAGGGCGGCAAGGGCCGAGCTGGGCTTGACCCAGACGGACTTCGGGGCGGCGCTTGGCTTGCGGGGGAAGCACCGCAAGAAGCAGGTGCACAACTGGGAGTACGGCCACTCGCGGATGCCGGGGGCGAGTGCGATGATCCTGCGGGCCCGGCTCCTCAAGCACCGCGAGATGGCCGCCTTACGGGCCATGTTAGACCCGCCACCGCCGGAACAGGGCGATTTAGGCCGATAGAAGCCCTCTACGGCGTTTTCAGCCGTTTTCCGCCCTTGCTTTACCGCCTCGGCCGCGAAAACCGCTCCTGAGCCGTCCTGTGCGCCGGGAACAAGGCGTTCTGGGCGCTTTCCCCTGCCCGCTGGAACAGGACTGGGGATCTCTGTTTCCCTCCCAGGCCGGCCCGCTACTTTTCGCGTAGCAAAAGCTACATCCGGCGTAGCGCCCCCCCGGCGGGCCGAAAAAGGCGTTTGTGCCATCTAATCGACTGAATCCAAGCGACTTGAGAAGGGGTGGCACACCTCTGTGCCACCTTTGTGCCAGGTTTGTGCCACTTAAGTCACTGATTCCATGAATTTTAGGTCTGCCGGCACACTTTTTCCGGGAAAAAATACCTCGCGTACACGTAGCACGCGACGTGCGCGATGCGTACGCGTAGCGCGCGACGTGCGCGGCGCGCACACGTGGCATGTTTTCCCGGATTTACTGTGCCGGCACCTTTTTCCCCCTACTACTACTACTACTAAACTATTTATTTATATATATATAGAGGGAATCGCGGGGTGGCACAAACCTGGCACAAACCTGGCACAAAGTTGTGCCACCCCCGACTCCGACTCAATAGAATCAACACCTTAGGTGGCACAAACGTTTATAATCAATCATTTACAGACGGCCCGTCGAGTAGGCCTGAGACCTACGACTTTGAAAAGTGTGCCACCTTTGTGCCATCTATCATGCTGATTCCAAAGCTAGTTGGGATGGATTTCGCAATTTCCACAAAAACGGGTCAAAGAAAAACCTGGCTGCTGCGGAAAAACTGGATGCCGCAAAACCGGGGACCAAAAAAGTGGAATCCGCAATAGAAAAAGTGGAATCCGCAATAGAAAAAGTGGAATCCGCAAGCCAAAAAAGTGAAGTCCGCATTGCGGCTTCCAGAAAAACGCATTGCGGACGGCTTCGGCTCCCCTCAAAAAAGTGGAATCCGCAGTGAAAAACTTGGAATCCGCAAGAGAAAACCTGGAAGCCGCAGAGCTGGGCTGTGTCGCCCTGGTCACCGGACAGATGGTATAATGCCTTGTTGGACGTTATGAACCACTATGGCAAAGGAGGACGTTCTTGATGGACCACATGTCATCTCACCCCGCGGCGCGGCTGTTTCCCCTGATCAAGGGCGACGAATTCGAGGCGTTGGTCGACGACATCCGCGAAAACGGCCAGCGGGAGCCGATCCTGCTGCACCCGGACGGAAGCATTTTGGACGGCAGGAACCGCTATCTGGCCTGCCAGAAGCTGGGCATCGAACCCAAGTTCGAGCACTGGGACGGCGAAGGATCCCCCGAGGAGATCGTTCTCAGCCTCAACCTGCACCGGCGGCATTTGTCGAGCGCCCAGCGGGCGGCGATCGCCGTCGAGATCCTGCCGAGACTCGAGGCCGAAGCCAAGGAACGCCAGCGCGAAGCGGGCCGTGAGCATGGCCGCGGAAAGCTTCTGAAATTTTCTGAAGAAGCTATTGCCCCCGAGCAAACAACAGAAAAAAATGAAGTTAATGGAGATTCAAAAAGCGAACAAAAGACGAAGAGAACAAAAGGCGAAGATATTTCTGAGCGGTCCATAGACCGAGCGGCCAAGATGTTCGCCACCAACAGTGATTACGTCTGGTCGGCGAAGCTGATCAAGGACGCCGACCCCGCGCTTCTCAGGAAAATCCGTGACGGGGAGATGAAGATCGCGGTCGCCCGGCGCAAGCTGACGAGAAGAGCGTTCCCGACGCCCAAACAGGCCCGCCGCATCGCCATCGCCGAGAACAGATCCGTGCTGGCCAGGGACGGGCGGCGCTACGGCCCGCCGGGGGAGGACCCGGAAAAGCCCCCGGAGCTCGACCCGGGCGGGCAGGAAGCCCTGGCGTTCGTCGACGCCGTTGTCACTCTCGGCACGCTGACGTTGGGCCCGGACGATCTCGCCGGGAAGGTCCCCAGCTGGCGGCGGGAAGAGGTCGAAAACCACCTGGGAAACGCCATCAGCTGCCTATGGGCCTTCGATAATGAATGGAATCAGCAGGACGGTGACGGCTAAACCCGTCGTGGGAAACATTGTTCGAATTGTTTCCCACAGGGGTGAATAGATGGTATTATGCCACTATGTCCATCGGTATGGCCCGCCAAACGTAACTTCGCACATTATCATTCGTATTTCTGGGTCCTGCTTGCGGGCTTCGTGCGCCTTACGGGTGCGCCGCCAAACGAGGCTGCGCTACCATCTAATCACAGCGGGGAGGAACGATGAGCGGGGAAATGATAGCGATTCTGGCCGTGGGCGTGGCGCTCGTGGGTTTGATCCTTACCAGCAACCGTGGGTTGCGGCAGGACATGAGACAGCTGGAGGCGCAGCTTCGGGCTGACATGACGCAACTTCGGGCCGACATGACGAAGATGGAAGCGCAACTGCGAGATGACATCAAGCAGCTGGCGGATCGCGTGGGACGGCTGGAATACGGCCAAGCCAAGCTCGAGGGTCTACTGGAAGGCTTGCGGGAGGCCATCACCGGACGGACGGCAGCGGGCTAGAAGCCATGAGCGTATGGAGGCAGACCGTTGTTTTCCCGCTGTGTGCCTGTCTGCTCGCCACCGGCGCCGTGCAGGCGGCTCAGAACCAGGTCCTCTCTGTCAGTTCTTCCGAGACCAAGTGGTTCCGCGAGATGCTCAGCGGTCAACGAATCAACGCCTTCCTTGCCGATGGCACCCAACTGCGGGGCCGGGTCAAGGAGGTCCAGGACGGTCTCTTGACGGTAGACATCAAGAAGAGCATCGGCCCCAGTTCGGTGCCCCGTGGACTTCACAACATCCCCATGAATCGACTCTCCACCGTTCAGTTCACCCGCTATAAAGGCAAGAAGCGAGCGCTTCTTGGAGCTCTTTTTTTCGTTGGCGGCTACGGGCTAGCAGCCGGAATCATCGAGGCAAGAGAAGGTTACACTGGCACGAGAACGGCGGCGGCAATTGGAGGCTGGGCCGGAATGACGACAATCGGCTATCTGTGGGGAAGAAACAAGGACAAGAAGAACATCACCGTCAAGCTCGAACATCCACCTAGGAGCAGAATAGATCAAACCCATGAGCACTAGGTCTGCGCGAAAATTTCCGGTTTGCATGGGTACTGCTCGCCCGCCACCCCTGTAATCAACCAATCCCCAGGCTCGGCGGTCATGGTGCCTTCCAGGGTCTTGATCGTCGTTTTCTCGGTCAATCGGACTGCCTCAACGACTACGGGCTTTTTCCGATACAGTCCCATGTCAATCCCACCGCGCCTGCGCGTGACCTCCCAGATAGGTTTCCTTCCACTCGTCAACAGGCGGTGACGTCTACCCTAGGCAATGCCCGTTTTACAGGGGTGCCTCCAGGACAAATCACCGTGCCGTGTGAAGATTCCTAGCGGCGTCGCCGAGCGGCAGGATATTGCTGTTTCCAATCAGGAGCTTCGGGTAAGCTTAGTATCACCGTGAAGAATTTCACTGCCAACAACGGCAGTCTTTTCAGGAAGACCACCGCCGGAGGACTCGTGGCCCTGCTGCTGCTGACTGGCTTGTTGCCAAGGGCAGCGGCGGGGGGCAAAAGCGACTGGTCCCAGGTGCAGGCGGTGCCATCGGGAAGACCGGCCGTGGTGTTGCTTTATAAGGACGAAGCTCCTCGAGGAAATCGGAAAATCCGGGGACGCTTCGACTCGGCCACGGCTGACTTCATCACGCTGACGCTCAAGGACGGGCAGACGCGGGGATCTACACTATTTCTCACCGGCCCGGAGACAGCGTCTTCGAGCCGATCAGCGCCCCGGATGGCGACAAGAGTTCGATTTTTGTAACTCTGACACTGAGCGTTTTTTTGACAGATAAATTGAGCGTCCTTTCCGAGGCAGCCTCGATTTCTCCATATATTTTGGCGGCCCCGCGACGGGTCCTTTGCAGCTCTCGTGCGAGAGACCTCGCCGACTCCATGCCGACGGGGACGGATTCAATGTCCGCCCCGTTCGCAAACGTGACAGCGTACGTCTGGCGGTGAAAGGGTATGAATGTCCCTTCTGAGAAACCTGTTGGAAATGCTTTTCTTTCAAAATCATACGCTCCAATATTCGTTGACACCTCCAGGTAAACGAGCTTCGTGGCGGCGGCCTCAGTGAGTCGCCTTGCGATTATCGGTTTGACTCTCTGAAGAATGTCGTGCCGGGAGAACTCATCCCTTGCGTTCGCATATTCGGAGAATCCTTTCGCAGCGAGCTCCTCGTCGCGCGCGCGGAGCTCCGCTCGCGCCTCATACAAAAAAACAACACTATCTTTGCTGACCTGTATGTGGGTCGGGGTGGGCCGGGGCAAAGCGGGGGCAGGAAGACTACTGCCTCCGGCCTCGACCGATTCTGGAAGCGATACGCCTTGACGGGCTCGCTCTCGCCCCTCAGTGATCTCCGCTTCGAGGATCACTACCGCCTCATTTCCGCCGAACTTGGATTTGAACACCGTCATCCCGGCGAACTCGAACTCCGGCGGGGCCTGGTTCATTTCCTTTTGCATCGTGCTGGTCCGGCTGGTCGCGAGCAGCATGTAGCGGAAGCGACGGCCTTCCGCGCCCAGCGTCATGACGACGACGACCTCACTTTTGCCGTAAAGGGTTTCACCCCCCTGCGTACCGGAAAAGCGATAGCCCCGCGCGCCAGCTTCGTTGAGTTCTTTCTCCATGGTTTCAGTCCGGCTGGTTGCCAGAAGCAGGAACTTATCGGTCGGGCCGGGTTGTTGGGCTTGCGCGGGAAGATATGAGCCAAACAACACTAGAGCGATTGTGAGAGGTGTAATCACCATCAAACCACTGATTCTTTTTTTCATGACTCCTCCTATCTTTGCCTAGGGCGCGGGTGGCGGTGCCGCAGTAAACGCTCCAGCGCTTCCACACCTAGCGCCTGGCCAGCAGCAGCAGGAGCACGAGTCCTCCGGCCATCGTCTTCCTTGAAAAGATAATTGGTATTTGCAGTAAGATTCTTTCACGGTGATACTGAATGGTACTAAGGTTACCTGATCCCCTACCGCCGCGCCCGCGCCGCCCCGCCGACATAGGTCTCCCTCCACCAGTCGATCGCCCGATCCAGACTGCGCTCTTCGGTGGGCGTCAGCGCCTCGAGAACTCCGCAGAGCCTAGCTAGACCGCGCCCGGTAAGGAACGGTGTTCCATCCGAGAGCACCCCCATGCCGATGCCGTCGATCTCGATCTGCCTCTCAATTCCCAGATCCAATACCTGCTGGACAGGGGTGGCCGTCTTGACGGACGAAATCGTCATTAAGTTGTTGTTTTTATTGGAGGAAGTGGTGGCTGTTTTGCTAGTATTCCACCGAGCGGCGGCGGCTTTCCGGGCTAGTGCCCTTCGCTGATCCGCTGTCAGTTTCGCCATCTCTGGGATCTGGACGAACTTCTCACGGAGGCAGCGGCGTGATAGCCTGGTGGCCTCCGCTGTTTCCGAGACCGCCACCAAAGTCCCATGTCAATCCCGCCGCGCCTGTGCGTGACCTCCCTCGTAGGTCTCATCCCACCAGTCGATCGCTCGCTCCAGACTGCGCTCTTCCTCGGGCGTCAGCGCCTCGAGGAACTTCCCGCGCTCCCGGATCGTCAGCATGCCGAGCGGGTGGGCGCGCTTAATCATCGCGGCGATCAGATTCTTCCTTTCTTTACTGTTTTTCCCCGGCATAAGCCTATTGACTTCGCGGAGGTATCTCACGGCGGCCTCGGTGTCCTTGAACTTGAGCGCCATGCGGTAGTAGAAGTAGGCGTTGCCGCGCCGGCTCGCGTAGAGCGGTGCGCCTTCCTCGCCCTCGACCGCCCGCAGCCATTGGTACGCTTCGCCCCGGATCTTGGCGTAGGCGCTGTAGCCGGTGTGCCGCGCATCGACAAACGTCGTCATCAGCACATGCCCGGCTCCCGGCGACGGCCTGCCTAGAATGTAGTCATAGACAGGCTCGACCTGAACCGCCCGGAATAGGTGCCGCCAGCCGTCCCGGATCAAACGCGGGTTGAACACGTCGGGGAAGAAGCTGCGGCCGGCCAGGGCTTCGCCCGGCACCTTGAACGTCGGAGTCAACCCGTTGACGAGCCGGCTGATCGGGGCTTGGACCACCGCCAGGGCCACGTCGCGCCAGGATCCCCGGCCTTTCGAGATGTGAGACAGCGCCGCCAGCACGTCGTCGTAACCGAACCAGCCCATCAGGTCGCTCAACGCCCCCGGCATGCGCAGCATTTTGATCTCGCCGTCCCACTTGCCGAGAATCAGATGCAGCCTGCGGCGGTCCTCGTCCCTCAGTTCCTCTTCCAAATCGGGGAACAGAAGGTTGTTCCACATCCACGTCCCGACGGAGTACACCATCGCGCGCCAGGTCAGCCAAAGCGCCGCCCGCGTGCCCACCTTGGAGCCGAGGGCGGCCAGCGACGCGGCGCGCCCGAAGCCCTTCCGGGTGGCCACGATGTTCGACCCTATCCGGTAATAGCGCTTGGCGTTGATCTCCTGCCAGCTCCAGAACGGAATCACCCACTTTCTAAGCTTTTGGCCGAGGACGCTGATCGCGCTGTAGTCGCCCAGCGACTCACGGGAGATGTAGGCGGCGCGGTCGGCGTCGGAGGTGATGGCATTGACCTGGTCAATACGACCGGCCCCGTAGCCGACCAGCGGCATCAGGTCTTCGTTCAGCCGCCCCGGGTTCTCCCGCCGCGCCGTCTGAATCTCTTCCCTCACGGCCAGATACATGGCGTAGCGCAGGAAGTTCTCGCGGAAGGTGGTCGATTTGGCCAGGAACTTCCATATCTTCCTCAGCGTCCGCTGGGAGAGGCCCGGTTTCACCAGCAGGCCCTCGATGTCGTTCTGGACGTCATAGACCTCGGAGATCGACCAGCCGCCGTCCAGCACGCCGCGCTCGGCGGCCTCCTGGAAGACGGCGCTGGGCGTGCCATTCCTTACCGTCACGTCCCACAACTCCAGAAACGCGGGCTCGAGGTACTTCCACTTGAGCGCCTTCGGGAAGGCCGCGATCACGCCGTCGAGATCGCCCGAGGTGTTCTGCGAGTTGTACTTGAAATAGCGCCGGGGGTTGATGAGCGTCCATTGCTTCCAGGCCCGGATCGACTTCTCATAGAGTTCAACGGTGGCGTAGTAGTCCGAGTCCTTGCTCCCGAACGAGTCGAGCGTGGCGGCCAGCTCCACCGGCAGCACCATCTCGAACTTCGGCCCGCCGACGACCCGCTGTTCCTTTATCCTGTCCATCATGGCCGCGACCTCCCCGGCGGGAAACATCCCGGCCATCCCTGAGTCTTCGAAGACCTCGGCTAGCTTTGACCGCATCCGGTCGAAGACGTGCTCGGGGATCGTCAGGGCCGTGAACATGTGGCGTCCGGGGTCGGGTTGCCAGGACTTGAAACCCTCCCACTCGGTCCCGCCGCCTCTTCGGATCGCCTTCAGAGCCTTCTCCATGTTGTCCGCCAGGATGTATTTCTCTCCCAGCTGATCCTTGAGGAACTGCCGCCGGGCGGTGACGGCGCCGAGAATGCGGTAGGCCGCGCCCGCCGCCTCGCCGTCGAGGTTTTGCGCCACCCAGACGACCAGCGGAAACGCCGAGTCCTCGGTGGACTCCGTTACCCGCCCGGTATCCATCAGCAGCTTGTACTCGGCTTCGAGGTGCGAGGGCACGTCTGCCCTGTCGAGCGTTGCCCTGAGCTTGCCGAACCCCGCCCCGATATTCTTGCGGAACCCCCGCAACTGGTTCCTGATCGGCGTCTTCGACTTCGCGCGATCGATGTCTTCGGAGTTTTCCTTGAGGAACTCGCCGATGTCCGCCGGCGTCTCGATAGCGTCGGCCAGATTCCGGTCGACACCGGCTAGCCGCAGCGCTTCGCGGAACTCCTCGACGACCAGCTGGTCCACCAGGGGTTTGTTGTGCTCCCGGATCGCCTTCTTCAGCTCTCCGCGATGGTTGTACTGCCGCGACTCGGCGATCTGCCGAATCACCTGGGCCATCCGGATGTCGACCAGGGCCTTCATGAGCCACGCCGATTCGGCTTCGAGCAGATTGGTGTTGATCTCAAGCGTGGTGCCCATCCGTTTGGCCCACTTGGGCTTGCAGACCCCACGCACCCGGCTCGAGCGGATCGTCTGGGCGTACTCGATCACCTGGTGCTTGATGTAGTTCCTGCGCTTGAGGCGCTCGGGGGAGAGCACGCCGGCATCCACCATGCGCCTCGCCACGCGGCGCACGTAGGCCTGGCGCTTTCGGACGCGGCTCGCCAGCTCGCGGTCAGCCTGCATGGCCATGTTCACCTCGCGGTAGCTAGCCATGAAATCGTCGCTGCTCGACCAAAACGGCACCACCATGCCTTCTCTGATGTCGTCGTAGAAGTCATCCATGAAGACCTTGCGGGTCATCAGGTCGAGCCTGTCGGCGTTTATCCCCTCGGTCAGCTGCCTGAGATGGCGTTCGGCCTCGCCGCTCGCCACCGACGGCGCCGCCTGGAGCGACCGCAGCCACTCGTGGGCGTCGGCGAACAGCGGCGTGCGCGGCAGGTCGCGGTAGGTCCTCACCCAGTCCTCGCGGAAGTTCGCCCAGGCTTC
>CBDFJA010000003.1:0-2363857 GCA_965248365.1 Bryobacterales bacterium
TCCGGGCGCCTCAAGCTGACCGACATGGCCGCGCTGCGCGGCGCCGTCAGCACCGGGTTTCGGGCGCCGACGCCGGGGCAACAGAACGCGTTCAACGTGACGACCGCCTTTATCGGCGGGCAACTGACCAACCAAGGTGTGGTTCCGGCTACCTCAGCCGTGGCCATGGCGCGGGGCGGAGGCCAGCTCCAACCGGAGACATCGCGTAACTACAGCGCGGGCGTCGTCGTCGAGGAGGGCCCGTTCACCTTCACCGCGGACTATTTCCGGGTCGACATCGACGATCGCGTCGCCCTGGCCCAGGAAATCCGTTTGTCGGAGAACGAGATCGAGACGTTGCTAGCGGAAGGGATTCCAGAAGCACGGAATTTTCCCGTGTTCCGGTTCTTCCTGAACGACTTTTCGACGACGACCCAGGGCATCGACCTGATCTCGACGCTGGCGGCGGGGCGTACGACGTTCAGTGCGCTCTACAACTACACGGATACAGAGGTCAAGAACGTCGAATCTTCCGTGATCGACCAGTCCCGCATCACTGCGCTGGAACGGGGGCTGCCGAACACGCGGTGGAGCTTCAACGTCAACCACGACGCTGGCCGATGGAATCTCATGGGCCGCTTGAACTACTTCGGTCAGTTCTGGGACAGCGAGGACGGGCGGAACGCGGCTGACTTGGGCGTCGTATCCGAGTCGTGGCTGTACCCGTCCTATTCCGGCAAGGCGCTGCTCGATGTCGAGCTGGGCATCCCGTTCAGAGAAAACGTCACTCTGGCCATCGGAGGGGAGAACGTGCTGAATACTTACCCCGACGTGAACCAGAATGGCATCCTGACGGTCGGCAATTACTACGGCCAGTTCTCGCCCTTCGGGTTCAACGGCGCGAATTTCTACGTGCGGCTCAACTATAGTTGGGGCATGAGCCGCCCGGCGGCGCAAAGATCGTCTCAGGATCAAGCGGCGCCCCAACGCGATCCGGAACGGGTGCGCCAAGAGGTTGCCGAGCAGATCGCGGAGCTCGAAGCGCTGCACGATGAGTTGATCGGCCACCTGAAGGCGATCCAAGAGGCTCAGACCGGTCTGGGGGTAAAACGCTGGGCTGGAGACCAGGTAACAAGGGCGCAGATGGCGAAAGAGCGAGACATGGAGATGTTGCGGACAAATTTTGCAAGAAGAGCCGCCGGTCAAGACGTCGAGCCGCTAAGAAGAAGCACCGAATTGAAGCAGCTACTAGTCAAGGATCAAATCGCCGATCTCCGCTGGACGTATGCAACCCGTTTTAAGCGCGGGAGGCGTGGCAGACAAGTGGGTGACCCAGCTCCTACGGCAAAGTGGAGGATGTCCGGAACTCCGTTGAAACCAGCGGCCCTTCGGGACTTCTAGTCTACGCCGCGCGGGCCTGAGCCGCAGGCGGCCGCGGACGAAGATTTTCCAACGCGGCGACGAGCTTCGGCAAGTCCCGATAGCCCTTGACCTTGCGGAAGTTGCCCTCGGCCACCCACAGCGCCGGGCCCACCCAGCGCTGCAAGTGATCGCCCTGCCGCCAACACTTCACGCGTCGGCAAACCGTCTCGACCACAGAGAACGCCGACTCGATCGGATTCGTCGTCGACAGTGTCCGCCGCAGCCAACCCTGCAACGGCAGGCGGTTCACCGTCAGCGTTTCATCGAGCCCTCTTCGAGCGAACGCGCCGCCGACGGATTGAGTTCCTGCAACTCGCGGTGCAATTGCTCCAACGCTTGCTGGGCCTCTTCGGTTGACCTCAGCGCATAGGCGGCAGCCAGCCTGGCCTCGACCGCCTGGTGATCTTGTTCCCGCAAATGCCCCACGACGTTGCGGCGCTTGTGCAACGGGCAGCGTTGGATCAACGCCTCCTCGCCGGCGTGTTCGCGGACCGCCTTGACCAACGCCCTCGCTCCGTCGAGAACGTAAAGCCGCGGCTCAGAAAAATCGACGCCACGCTGGGCCAGATCGCCCAACAAGGCGGAGACGACAACCGCGTTCTCGCTCGCCCCTTGCCGCATGCCCAACACTGTTTTCACCCCGTCGTTGTTGACTCCCAGCGCAACGATCCAATGTTGGCCTTGGTATTCGATGCCGTCGATGTAGATCGCACAAAAGTTATGCTCTGATAAATTGCGCTCCAGCAGCTGGCGCACTTTGCGCCGCGAGACTAGGCGACAGCGCGGCTGCGCTTTCTGTTCGTGGCGGCCAAGATCTGGCGGCACGCCGGCCGAACGGGCGTCAGCTACAGCGATCATTACCAGGAGAAGGGCCTGTTTGAGCGGCTGATGCGGCGGCGGCGGGCGATTGCGCCGCCGGGATCGAGCTTCGCGCCGGTGGTGGAGGGTGCGCTGCGTTGAGGGGCGTCACGCCGGTCGCCGATGTCTGCCGTCAAATGGGCATTGCCGAGGCGACGTTCTACCTGTGGAAGAAAAAATACGGCAGCCTGGGCGCCACCGAGGTCCGGGAACTGCGTCAGAGGCGCGACGAAAATTACTGGGCCTTCAGTTTGGGTTAAACGAGGACAGGATAGAGGTCTGATATGGGCGAACCAGTCGCAAAGGTTGTCCAGCGCGAGGAGCGCCGTGACGCCGTCATGGAACTCGCACTCGCTGGTGCTACTACCCGCGAGATCGCGAGACAGGTCGGGGTCCACCATTCGACGGTGGCGACCGACATCAAAGCTCGGCTCGAGTCCTCAAGCACAGACGAAAACACTAGCAGATACAGAGAGTTGCAGCGCCAGCGCATCACCCGCCTTCTGCATGAGTGGTGGACATGTGCCAAGGTTGATTTGGAGGCACTGGACCGCGTGCTGCGGCTGCTCGACCGTGAGGCTAAGCTGCTCGGGCTAGATAAGCCCGTCCGTCAATCCATCGACATGCGCCACGAAGGCGGCATCATGATCGCACCCGCAAGGATCTCCCCAGAAGATTGGGTCAAGGAACAAACAGAGAAAAACGCCAAGCGCATCTCGCCCACGGAGCCGAAGACACGATCCAAGCTGGCCTGACCGGTCCTTTTTGTACCAAGTGGAAAGAGAGAGAATCCACTTGAGGAGGAAGTCAGCTCATGCGCGCTCCGACGACGGTCTGGTAGTGAAGAGAGCGGGAAAGGGCGAGGATGGCAATTGGCTGCTGCTCAGGGCGCTGTTGCATGATTCAACTGCGGCGCGAGTGGGGGCGCTTTTCCAACTTCTCGTTCAGGACACCACAGCGCAGGATTTCGGCCTACCCAGCTCGGCCATCCGGTTGAGGATGTGACACCCGATCGCAACTTCTCTCCTTTGTGCCTTGCCGTGCCTCGCCTTCAATCCGCCTCCGAGCACGGACTTGTATCGGAAGAAGCTGTTTTCAACGCGCGCCTGCTGTCGGTATGCCCGACTCCTTCTGCCACTCTCGTCGCCCGACCTGGCGAATCCTCTCAAGAGCCGTGTCACGATGCGCCCATGGGCCGTCCGTTGGCCCCGCCGACACCGCAGAGCGACGAGGGGGAATCACAATCACGACGTTCTCTGTACCGGCCGCGCTGAGTTGATCGTAGACTGACCTGTGGTCGTAGGCTCCGTCTGCGGTGAAATGCCGGATGGGAACCTCGATTGTGTCGAGAAGAGCAGGGAGTGTGGAGGCGTCGTCCCGGCTGCTCGCTGTGAGTTCGGCCGCCACAATGAACCCCTCGGCATCCACCCCGATGTGCAGCTTCCGCCAATCCCGGCGTTTCTTTGATGCCTTGTGCTTGTGCGCGTTCCATTCGCCGCAACCCAGAATCTTCAGCCCTGTGGAATTCGACGATCAAGTCGATCGGGCCGTCGTAGGATCGGGTCAGGGGCGGCACCGCAACGATTTGGTTCCGGCGCGAGAGTGTGGTGTGGTCCGGGGCCTTGAGGTTGAGGCCCATCAAGCGGAGCAGCGAGTCCAGGAACCCCTCGGTCTGACGGAGCGGCAGGCTGAAGACGACCCGCAGCGTCAACGCGGTCCGGACCGCGAGGTTCGAGTACCGCCGCTGGCCTCCGCGAAGACCGTTCTTCGGTGGTACCCACGCGGCAATTGCATCCTCGCTCAGCCAGATCGTGACGTCGCCGCGGCTCCTGAGGCCACGCTCGTACTCCCTCTAGTTCCGGACGCCTGCGTCGGGCTGCGACCTTCCTGCGCAAGATCGGCATCGAGATCGATCACAGCAAAGAAGGCCGGGCGCGTACCAGGATCATTCACATCAAGGCCCGAGGAAATTCCGGCGGCCCGGATTATGGCGGGCCGCAACCGTCCGCGTCGTCCGCATCGTCCGCGAACCTACCGAAAGGTAATGGAACCAACGCATTCGCGAAAGACAACAGGTGGACGGTTGGAGACCTTACGGACGGTATGGGAGACGATGTCGGCACGGAAGCCGGCTCGACCGTCCGCGTCAAACCTTTGAAATCCGCCGATACGGACGGTGCGGACGCAAAGGACGCAAATCCTCCCTCGCAAACCGGACCGGAGAAAAACGAGCACCAAGGCTGGAGGGCGACGGTGGGCAACACCACGCCGAACAAGTACCCACACGATTTTGGAAAAACGGGCGGCACCTGATGGGCGGTTTCGGTTCTGGACGGCCGAGTGGCTTCGGGCGCACCAAGGTAGAAACATCCTCGAAACCAGTCGCGCAAGAATTGTAAGTTCATTAGCGATTTCTCAAAACCGGACGATGAACCAGACGAGTTAAACGCCCACTGCACAAGGGATTTTATGCTCCTCTCCCAAAAGTGTGATCACGATTGCTGCGGCAGCGGCAGCTGGGCGCAGCAGTGGTAGATGGCGGCCACGTAGTGCTCAACGCTGCGGAAGCCGAACGCACGGTGGCTCACCAGTTTGATCTTGTTGTTCATCCCTTCCAGGGCGCCGTTTGACAAGCGCAGCTTCGTCCACGCCAGCACACCGTCTAGACCCGCATTTTCAATTTGATGTTAGACATCCCGACCTTCCAGCGGCCTTCAGCGTCTTTATTCATAGGGGCTAGAGCCCGATGAGGATGCCATGGAGGCCAACACCCAATGGGTGAAAAACAAACCAAGTCATTCCAGCTAAGTTTCAACGGCTCGTTGAAAGTCGATTTCCAGGGATCGCACGTCACTTCCGACGGTGGCCTGATTTTGGTTCGCGAACTGGACGAACGGCTCGCTCTCGGAGAACTGATTGACGAGCATCTCAGCGACTCCCGGCAAGGCACAAACAAGCAGTTCACGCTCGCTGATCTGTTGCGGCAGTCGGTCTACAGCCGCTTGGCGGGCTACGAGGACCTCAACGACGCCGAGCGGGTTTCGATCGATCCGACGTTTCGGCTGATCGGTTCGCAGAAGATCTGGGATCGCGGTGCGGCCTTGACCTCGACGCTGCACGGCTTCGAGACGGAGATGCTGGCGAGCGAAGAGAACCTGCTGGGGCTGATGGCGCTGAACCGAGAGCTGGTCGGGCAAGCGGAGGCGTTCGACGACTCCGAGCGGGTCGTTCTGGACATGGACTCCACCGAAAGCCCTGTCCACGGCCAGCAAGAGGGCAGTGCCTACAACGGGCACTTCGAGTCGGTCTGCTACCACCCGTTGTTGTTGTTCAACCAGCATGGTGATTGTCCGGCGGCGAAGCTGCGCCCAGGCAACGTGCACAGCGCTGAGGACTGGAACGAGTTGCTGCTGCCGGAGATTGAGCGCCAACAGGCTGCGGCGGGCAAACAGGTCACCTTCCGGGGCGATGCGGCCTTTGCTAAGCCGGAGATTTATGAGTCTTCGGAGGAACGCGGAGTGCAGTACGCCATTCGCATTCCGGCCAACAAGAGCTTGGAATTGGAGATCGAAGACATCTTGTTTCGGCCGCCGGGAAGGCCCTCCCGGAAGCCCTTGGTGCGCTACGAGGCAAAGTCCTTGCCTTCAGGAGAAGAGAGCGAGTACCATGTTGGAGTCGGAGTTCCAAATTGGAAATTCTGGTTGAGTTGGAGGCACCGCTCTAGCTTACCCCTCGCCCACTTCGGGATAGGTGCCTCTGGCGGCTGCGACGCCAGGGGCTAGGCATTCCGGCGGAATAACTCATCAAGGGCGATCCGTGTACGCCATTGCCAGCTAAGCGGTAAGAGCGAGTTACCACGCATGAAAGCCGCGATCTTATTGGGGGCGGGTTCGTCATTGCCAGCCGAATTTCCGTCTACTCAATGCCTGACCGATTTGGTTTTGTCTGGCAATAGCGTTTGGAGACACAGCGACACGACGTACTGCATCACAGGTGCCGAGCCGCCTGACGAGAAAACGCGGCTCGCCAGGAGCATGGTCAGGCGGATTTGCGCAGAGGCGGAACGGTATTACCTAAGGTGGGCCTGTCGACGGCCCAACTACGAGGATCTCTACTACCTCGCCCGTCAAGTGTTCGATGAGGAGGTGGGCAATATGGAGAACCCGGCCGTTCGCTTGTTTGCAAACCGCCTAACGGCCGACACGTCGCAGCTGATTAGCGAAGCGAACACAGATTGGCCTAACACACTCTCCGAAACGTGTTACTACATCGCAGGCATAGTCCGGGGCAGCCTCTGCAAAAAGGAGCCGTCAACAAATCACCTACAGCCCATCATTGATGCTTGCGAATCTGGCCAGGTCACCGGCATTTCGACGCTGTGTCACGACACTCACGTCGAGACGTTTCTTAGAGACAAGAGCATCAAATTCTCCGATGGATTTGACGAAGAACCCAAGGACGGTGTTAGGTATTGGAATAATGAACTATCTTCGAAGGGAAAGATCCCGTTCCTGAAGTTACACGGCTCTGTCGATTGGTTTAAGTATCGCTCGGGAATCGGTATCCCCCCTGCTAATAGTGATCCTATGCGTACGCAATCGCCCGATGGCGTTTGGCAATACGCCGATTCGGCATTGTTGCTGATCGGCACCTTCAACAAGATCTTAGATTACAGCTCAGGGATATTCCGCGAGCTTCACTATCACTTTCGGGTGATGCTTTGCGAAGCTGATCGATTGGCCGTCTGTGGGTACAGCTTCGGAGATAAAGGCATAAACGAGGAGATAATCGAGTGGTATAAGGCAAAGTGCGGACGACGCTTCGTAATCATTCACCCGAATCCTGATGAGCTCGTCGCGGACGCGCGCCCTGCCATACAAGATATTTTGGAAAAGGGTCCCGTTGAATTCATAAACAAAAGACTGGAAAACGTTGACGGTGGTGAATTGGAGCAAGCCATTCAACGGCACTAGCCACCAATTTGTTTTGTATTGCTCAATGGGGTTGACTTGGTGGCTCTCAAGCTGGAGGAGGAAGAAAGAGGACGCCTCAAATGTCCCCAATCCCTCGCTTGACACCCCCAACCCCCTGAGGTAGTCTGAGTCCAAGCCACCCCATGTAGGTGGCGGCCTGGCCCGGCTGAGGCTGGACGGCCCGACCGTTCCTAAACAATCGCAGCCGAACTATGAGGCGCACTAAGTGCGCCTTTTTAGAGCTCTCCTTTCCCCCGAAACATGGAATTTAAGCCTGCTGGTCGGCATCCTGACTTTCCCTGACTTTAGGGGTGCTTTCTTGGACGCTTTGTGTCTTGAAGACATATGCAGACTAGATGCCCGCGCAGCATCCGCACCAGCTTTTTGAACGGTTCGAGCCGTGAGCGCATCGCCGCGTGCATCCAGCGCTCCAAGTGCTCGCGTGCCCGCTTCGGCTGTTTGTACTCAAAGAAGAGTTGGAACGACTCCTTCAAGTAATAGGCCCGCGTGATCGGCGTATTCCACCGCACCAGCGTCGAAAGCCGCTCCTTTTGGATCAGCACCTCGTTTGGTCCTCCTCTCGTTGTCGAAACCGCTGAAACAACGAAGGATAGAGCATCCGAGGTGCCCCTTCCGCTCTCTCTGCGCTACCCCGTCACCTCACGGGCCTTCGGCCAGCTTCACACTTTTGGGAGAGGAGCCGGATTTTATGCTTGGGCGCACGTGGAACGAGTATGGTGGGCACTGGACCCGTACGGATGGCTGGTGCGATGGGTGGGAGACTGCGCCTTCAGTTTGGGTTAAACGAGGACAGTATAATGAACTGATAGACGAGAACATCATAAAGGAAGCAGAGGTATGACGTGGGCGAACCAGTCGCAAAGGTTGTCCAGCGCGAGCAGCGCCGACACGAAGTCTTTGAACTCGCACTCGCCGGTGCCACTACCCGTGAGATTGCAAGACGGCTCGGGGTCCACCATTCGACGGTGGCGACCGACATCAAAGCTCGGCTCGAGTCCTCAAGCACAGACGAAAATACTAGCACGGAGCTCATGAGAGCTTCACCCAAGGGCTCGCAGCGGCGCAGGCGATCACCGACGAGTGGCGACAGGCCCGAGCCCTCTCCGACCTCGCCGAGGTACTAGTTCTGATCGCCGGAATACAGACCCGTGCGTCATCCACGTGAGCCAATTGGATGGTGATATCAGGAATGCTTCAACCGCCTTCCTGTACGCCATCTCTGGGTGAAGTCGTACAATGGCCTCGAATATTCGGGGACGAGTGATTATCGCTTCAAACGCGATTGGTATTGTCAGGCTGAGGTTGACCCGGTGACAAATAACGGCATCTTGGTCATACCATACAACAACCCATGGGAGATGAAGCCAGAAAACAAGGCCCTGCTATTATTCTGCATGGAGTTTCTTGTGAGACCATCTCTGCGCGCTAGACCTCCATCTATTGAATCTCGCATAATATCGAGTTAGTCAAGGCCAAGAGAAGACTGCTTCCAGAAGGCCGTAATCAAGCGCGGTTTGCGGCGCATGCGACGCAGGGATTTGCGGGCACGCTCGTCCAGCTCCCAGTAGTCCTTCGGACAGACGTTCGGCAACTCGTGCTGCTTCCAGTAAGCCCAAATGTATTCCACCGGGTTCAGCTCCGGTGCATAGGGCGGCAAGCACTCCGTGGCGATGTGGCCTTCGGAGAGCTCGATGAACTCCCGCACCAGGCGGCTGCGGTGCGCCGGCAGGCGGTCCCAGACGATCAGCAGCGGGCCGTCGATGTGGCGGACCAAAGCCTTCAGGAAGTCGATGACCTCCAGCTCGCCGATGGCGCCGGGATAGAGCCGGAAGTAGAAGTTGCGCAAGGTCAGCCCGGCGGAAACGGAAAGTTTCTGCCAGTTGAAGTTGAACTCCAGCACGGGTGTCTCGCCGCGGGGCGCCCAGGTGCGGCAACGATGGGGCTTCTGACTCAGTCCGCTTTCGTCGATGAAGACGATCGTGCGGCCTTGTTTTTGGGCTTTTTTTTAGTGGCCGGCCAAGTCTTGCGCCGCCAGTTGCGGATGGCTTCTTCGTTGCGCTCGCGGGCCTTGCCGACAGGCCGTTGCGGGCTCCAGTGGAGCGCCCGCAGGATCTTCCAAACATGACCTTCGTGATAGCGCACGCCGAACTCGTCGGCGATCAGACGAGCGACTCGCGGACAAGTCCACAGCGGCGTCGAGAAGCCCTGCGCTTCGGGGCCCCGCAGCAGCATTGCCTCCAGACGTTCCCGTTGCGTGGCGTCTAACAGCGGCTTGCGGCCGGCGCGCCCGGCCCGGCGGAGTCCGGCGGCACCGTGCGCGCCATGCTCGCTAACCCAACGGCTCACGCTTTGCTGCGCCGCCTTCACGCGCCGTGCTGCCTCGGACTGACTCAAACCTTCGTCAACGACCAGCCGCACGGCCTCCAGCCGTCGCTTTTCCAGAGCATCAAAATCGCGCCTTACGCCTCTTGGGTTCCCCATGTCTATTAAGACGAGCAGAACCCCCAAAAGATTACTCTATATTATGCGGAAGTCAATAAGATTGAGGATATGACATGACATTAGAGCCGTGTGGCGGGTGCCAGTGTGAGATCAACCCCAAAGCAAAGGCTTGCCCATACTGCGGATTCAAACCGGAGGTCATCGAGGTCATCGAGGTCAAGCACACAATCAACAGCCTAGTTCAAGAGCGAGTGGACCAAGGCTGGCGGGTCGCCGAGCGGCGCGAAACGGATGTCGTTATCGAGCGGGGCGAAAAGATACATCATATCCCGAACATTCTGATGACTGTTTTCACCCTAGGGCTTTGGAGCGTCATCTACGGTCTGAACCTTCTAGGGGGTGGTCTGAAAAGGCGTCGTATCGAAATGCACAAGGGTGAAGTTAGGGAGAAGCGTCTATGAGATTGGAAGACTTCAAACACACCATCTCGAAATTGCGATTTGGGACGATTTGCGTAAGTTTCATACCCTGATTGCGGGTGTTCTGGCGATTGTGGCAGCTGCCATCACTGCCTGGGTGATTTGGAAATCTGCAAATCGACATGTTGAAGCCCAAGAAAAACGCGACAAGGCGAAGGAAGATCGGAGGTTGCGGCATGGGTGTCTAAAACTCTCGCATGATCTTCAGATCCTGCACCGTAGAGCCCGCAAAGTGGAGACAGAGATCAAGATGCAGATAAAGGCTGATGAAGATGGGACTGACCGAGTCGGGCTCAACGTTTCTCTTCCAGAGTTGAGAATCATCATGCTAGCAGCTCAAGCTGTGGGATATCTTAGTGGGATTGATTGTATTTTAATTCATTAAACTCCTTATTATAAATTCGTTATGCAATATGTATGGCGGAGGAAGAGGGATTCGAACCCCCGGGCGAGTTACCCCGCCAGCGGTTTTCAAGACCGCCGCCTTCGACCGCTCGGCCATTCCTCCGAAGCCATTGTAACGTAGGGCGAGGGCGATGCTGTTTCGCTCGGCGCTCAGCCGGGTAACTCGAGCCGGCTGCGATCTTTCAACAGGTTATTTATTCGGTTTCCCGGACCGGGGAAGCTGGAGTTGTCGCACAGCGGCGACCCTGGAGAGACCGAATGAGCACCCATCAGAGCGAACCGCTCGACGAAACGGTCTGGGACATGCTCATGCTGGGCCTCTCCACGGGCATGTCTCCGCGCGGTGAGCGCCTCGTACTGACGAGGCTCTCACCCACTTCACTTCGCCACCTGGTTAGAAAAGCGGCCTACGGTCGGTGCCGAGGGATCGGCGTAGGGATCCCGTACCTCCCGTGTCAAGGCGTTTGCGCTGTAACGGGCCCACCGCCGATCTCAACCTAGTCAAGCTTGTTGGAAGCCGCCGCGGCGGGACGCGGGAGCTGCTTAATCCAATCGTGGATCAGCTTCAACCCTTGCTCGTCCACGACATTGGAGGCGATATGCGGCATGCGGCCTAGGCCGAGCTTGCCCATCCGATAGTGGATCAGTGAGCGCTCCGGCTCGCCCGGCGCCAGTAGCCGCGCGTCCGGGATGTCGAAGGCGCCGTGGGCGGGTGAGACGTCGATGAGTCCGAACTTCTCGGGCGGCAGGGTAAACAGCACCTGAAAGTCAGCGTTGCCGCCGCCCCATTTTATGTGGCAGTGGGCGCAGTTCGACTGCAGATAAGAACGAGCCCGAAGGTCCAGCGGCGCGCTTTCATCTCGATGGTCGTAGAGCCGGGGCAGATGCTCGGGCGGCCAGGGGAGCGGCTCGGCGAAAACGCTCAAATGCTCGAGAGTGCTCAGTTGGTTGGCGATGACGCCGCCGTAGTCGTGATCTTTGTTCATTTGCAGCGTGTTCACCCCGAGGACGTATTTTGCGGGCGTCGTATGGCATCCGGTGCATTCAGCACGGCTGGGGAAGCGCCACGTCTGGTCGCGGCTTCCGCCGGGGGCGCTCGGGTCTTTGATGGTCAGCTCGAGATCGGCGCCGCCGGCATCCAGCAGGTGGGCGTCGGTCTGTTCGTCATTCCAAACATAAACGTAGCCCCGCCAGACCTGCGCCCCGACTTCGTCGGTGCCCGGCCTACGGACGTGGTGCAGCAGGCGCGTTTCCAAACGGCGCAGACTTTGCGCATTACCGGCTTCCATTTCCATCAGGAAGGTCTTGACGACTACGGTTCCGTCGGGGAACCTCCAACCGCGCGGAGCTCCGGGCGACGGCTGCGGGTAAACCACCCGGTTGTATTCGATCTTCGAATCGTCCGGCAGGGCGATATAGCGCTGCTTGACCGCGTCGTCCGACCACAGGGGCGAGTTGACCGAGTAGGGAATCAGACCGGGCGCGGGCGCGAGGTCCTTCGTGGAGCTGAAAAGCCCCGTTTCGCTCAGCTTGCGCGGGAATGTCGGCGCGTTCGGGGAAGGCGGCGGAGCAGGGACGAGATGGTGAATCCGGCCGCCGATATGATCGAGGATGTAGACTTCCCCCGCCGGGTCCTGTCCGAACCCAACCGGACGCAGCAGGGCCTCGGCGAGTTCTCGTTGTTCGGTCGCCTGTTCGCCGTCGTATCGAAGCGCCCAGATTTTGCCCGTGTCATAGTCGCCGTAGATATAGGCTCCTTTGAGTTCTTCCAGGCGGCTGCCGTGATATACGTACCCGCCGGTTATCGAGCGCGCTTCGGTATGCGAGTGCTCAACAAGCGGCGGTAGGATTGGCGTCGGTCCCTCCTTGCGCTCCGGGCGGAAGGGGTGGTTGCCTTCCTTGACGCTCCAGCCGTAGTTGCCGCCTTTTTGAATGGGAATGATCTCTTCCCAGAGGTCCTGTCCGATTTCTCCGGCCCAGAGAATGCCGCTGGCCGAGTCGAAGCTGAACTTCCAGACTTGCCGCAGTCCGTAGGCCCAAATCTCGCCCCGCGCGCCGGGTACGTCCACGAACGGGTTGTCCTCGGGAATGCCATAGGGCAAGTCCCCGCTGGGGTGATCGACGTCGATGCGCAAGATCGAACCCGGGAGGTCGCTGATATCCTGACCGGTATTCAGGCCGTCGGCGATGCCGCTGGCGTCGCCAAGGGCGGCGTATAGGTAGCCGTCGGGACCGAATTGCAGACAGCCCCCGTTATGCCCGCCCGCGCGCGACGCGAAGAGAACCTTCTCCGAACTTCGATCGGCCGGGAGGGGACGACCAGTCTCCGCCTGATAGCGCGACACTCGGCTGCCATCGGTCATGAAATCGCCGGGGTGGTCGAGAAGGTCCATGAATACGTAGAAATACCCGTTTTCGGCAAACCGCGGATGGAACACGAGTCCGAAGGTGGTTCGTCCGGTGTCGAGCAACAGATCCTTGCGGCCTGCGGCCAAGTTGTTCTCAAATGTGTAGATCTTGCCCCCCCGTTCGGCGACCGCCAGGCGATTCGCGCCCGGCACGACGGTCATGGTCAGCGGCTCGTCGAATTGCAGATTCGGAAACGCGACGGCCGTGCGATAGGGTTTGGGCGGATCAGGCGTGCCGTGAACGCGCGATGTCGTCCACAGCTCGCGCTTCTCGATGCCGTAAGCCTTGCGAGCCTTTTCTTTCGCCGCGGGCGGTGCGGCGGTTAGGCCAAGCACGAAAAACGCGGTCGAGATCACGGTCGTGACACAAAGAGCGGCTTGACGCATGGTAGAGTCCTGGTGGGCGATGTGCCGGGAAGATATGTGCAGCTTCAGGCTTGGGTTTTCGAAAGAGCCTGTTCGATGATGCCCTTGTAGCAATTATAGCGGCCAGTGCGAGCTTGTCACTTAACACCCCGGCGGGCAAGCCATTTGTCGAGATCGGAATAGTAATACCCACCGAGGAAAGCAAATCACCCACGGTATGCTGACAGAGAGATGTAGAGCGATGGCCCGTCAGCAATTCTCGCACCGTTCCACTCCCGCGGCAAACAGAGTGCCGCCCAGAACTCCCATTGCCCCAGTGGTCAGAGCGGCGGTTCGTTTCGAACCGTACATGCGAGACGAGAAGCGCGCGGCAAACACCAGCAAGCCGAGATTTAACACCCCGGCGGGCAAGCCATTTGTCGAGATCGGAATAGTAATACCCACCGAGGAAAGCAAATCACCCACGGTATGCTGACAGAGAGATGTAGAGCGATGGCCCGTCAGCAATTCTCGCACCGTTCCACTCCCGCGGCAAACAGAGTGCCGCCCAGAACTCCCATTGCCCCAGTGGTCAGAGCGGCGGTTCGTTTCGAACCGTACATGCGAGACGAGAAGCGCGCGGCAAACACCAGCAAGCCTCCGAATGGCGCCACGAACCAGACGGACACCATAGATCCGAAAACCCCATAGGCGAGCGATACAAGGATGATGCCTCCTAGCCCGCCGCGAGCGGGTTGCGCCGCAAAGTAGCTAGGTGCGAGCCACTCTCAGCGATTCACGCAACACCCGGTTTAACAAGACGCCTCGACCGCACCCTTGCGGGCGCGGCTCTGTTAATCCACCAGGTCGCTCGTCGAGGGGACCACGACGCGCAGGCTGCTGGGTAGCAGGTTGATTTCAAGCGGCAGTCGGCCCAGCGCTTCGCCGTCGACTTCGATGTGGGTGGTTTCCTCCGACTCGGCGACAATCTTTTGGGCACGGAAGTGGCGGACCTTGGGGTGGCGGTAGATGTCATCGGAGTAGAGGTAGTTGACGTCTCGCAGGAACTCAAACATGGTCAGGTAGTCGATGGTTGTCACGTCGAGCCGGCCGTCATTCATGAGCGCGCGCGGGCAAGGATGCATACCGCCGCCGTGGTAGCGACCGTTCCCGATGGCGATGTTCGAGATGAAGAATTCGCTCGGCTCCGGCTCTTCGTCGAGCGTCAGGCGAATGTGTTTCCCACGAAAACGGACAAGGCCGGCAACGGTGGCGTAGAGGAAGGCGAGCTTGCCGCCGAGCAGCGGGCTCAAGAAGTTCTTCGCGCGGACGGCCACGTCGCCGCCTATGCCCAGGCTCAGCAAATTGACAAAGTATCGCTCCAGCGGCGAGCCGTCGTGCGAGACGAACGCCGCCTTCCCGACATCGATCGGGGCCTGGACGGCGGCGGCAAGAATATCAACGGCTCTTTCCACATCCGAGGGGACCTCAAGCGTGCGCTGAAGATCTCCGCCCGTACCGAAAGGAATGAAGCCCAAACAGGCGTCGGGCCGGAGCGGGTGGCCCTTGTTGAAGAAACCGTTGACGACCTCGTTGGCCGTGCCGTCCCCACCGACGGCAATGACCAAGTCGGCGCCGGCTTTGAGCGCGTCGCCGGCAAGCTGAATCGCGTGACCGCTACTTTCGGTCTTGAGCACTTCAACCGACCCAAGCCGCTCAGCCAGGCATCGAGAAATTTCGTGCCGTCGCTTTTCCGCCTTGCCGCCCGCGGCCCGGGGGTTGACGATTGCGACCGGTTTGCGCCACGGGGCCATCAGCGGTCAGCTCTCCGGTTTTCGCTTCCGGATATCCTCAATCGTATCGCGCAGCGTCTCCATGGGATCCCGCGTCTTGAAGCTCAATTCGCGGCGCGCCTTGCTTGAATCGCAATACCAAAACAAGTCCGCCATCTCGATCGATGCGTCATCCAGCTCAAACGACTTGCCGACCCACGGCAGCAGTGAACGCATCCGCCGAGCGCACCACAGCGACAGCCACGGAGGCAACCGAAGCTTCGGCGCCTTGACCTCGGCAAGCAGCGCCGTACGCTCCATCCATTCTCGAAAGGTCCAGTTCGGACCCGCCAGGAGGTAGCGCTCCCCCGGCTTGCCGGACCTCATCGCCAGGATCAACCCGGCTGCCGCGTCACGGACGTCAACGATGCTCAAGCCGCCGCGAGGAACCGCCATGACCTGGCCGTCCAGAAATAGGGCCATGTCTTTCGTCGAAGAGCCGCGCTCATCGCCCGGACCGAGCAGCAGACTGGGGTTTACCACGACAATGGGCAATTGCTCTTGTTGGGCACAGCGAAATACCAGTTTCTCGGCGAAGATCTTGCCGGCATAGTAGGGCCAGCGGCTGGTGATTCCGTTGGTATATCCCGAATCTTCGTTGCGTTCCACGGGCTCCCGACTGACGGCGACGGTACCCGAGGAAGATACCAGCACGGCTTTGCCGACCTTGTGTTCACGAACCGCTTCACAAATGTTGCGCATTCCCTCGATATGAGTCCGGTAAAGCCGTGTCGGGTCCTTCGGCTCGCGCTCCACGGGGCCGGCCAGATGGTAGATCTCCTGGACGCCTTCCGCGGCGGCGGAAACGTCCTGGGGCGAGGTGACGTCGCCTCGAACGACCTCGACCTGGGGACCCCTTTCCCCCACCGACGCAGAGTGGCAGAGCAGGCGCAACCGCGAATCCGGCTCCTGGCGCTCCAGCTCTTCCACCAGGTGCTGACCGAGGAAACCGGTCGCCCCGGTCACGAGAATGGTCTTCATCAGCGTTCAGATGGTTCCGGGAGTACCGCTGACGTCCGCCATATTGATCGGAGGAATGTGCATGTGGGTGACCGAGGGCTGATGCCCGACATGAGAATGCGCCATCTCGAGGGCTTCTTCCATGCTGGAGGCGCATTCCCAGCCCATCACTTCCGCTACCTGAGGGTTTTCGGCTCCGACGACGATCACCTTACCCACATGTGCCCGCCCGTTTTCGCCCCAGTACCACATGTAGAACGGGTGCACGCCGTGGTACGCGTTGCCGGTGCGGTACATCTCGATGTATTCGACGTTGTGGGCGAACTCCACTTCGTATTTCTGTTGCAGAGCCGCCGAGTCGTTGGTCTCGGGCAGCACGCGGTGAAAGAATTCGATGTAGGAAGGGTGATGCCGCGGATCGAATTCGTCATAGAGCGGGTGCGTCAGGATCATGACGCCGTTTTTCTTCACGACGGGCATCCCTCGATACATGTTGAAGAAGTATCCCAGGGCCAGGACTTGCACCAACACCGGGTTCAAGATGGAGTTGACATTGTAGGGCGAAATGAAGGGGATGCCAAAGACCACAACGTCGCTTTGGCCCTCAATGGGAACGCAATACTGTTGATACGTGTAGGCCAGCGTCTTGAGGTGGGTGGGATCGGTCGCACCCGCGTGAACCGCGATGGGTTCATAAGCCGCGGGGATGGAAAACAGAATCTTTCGCTTCGCTGCCCGCGATAGCCGGCTTAGAGACCACTGAGAGATCTTGAAAAGGGCCGTGTCGAGCGCCGTGTAACGGTCCTCGTTTTTCACAAAGAATTCCATCGCCGGGTGGAACATGGCGTTATTGAGCACGGTCTCGATGTGGAATACCTTGAGATTGTCGTTGACGACCTTGCCCATGCGCACGCAGGAATCGGTCAACGCCGAGCGTGTGTGGTCGAAATAGGAGTCGCTTTCGAGGATCGCCTGCGGGGTGTGGTGCGCCTGCAAAGAGGGGTAGTCGCACAGCCCCACGGCAACGGACTTATGTCCGCCATCCATGGGAACGAGGTTGATATTGACGTAGACGAGCAGGCCGGATTCAGCGGCTCGGCGATTGATGCGCACGCGCTCGCCCAACTCGGTCTGTCCCAACTCCACCATACCGTCGGGATCTTCGCCGTCGTGATTGTAAAGGCTATGCGGATAATAGGCGTCGAAGATTCGGCTGCCCACGATGTGACGAATCTCGAAGGCCTCCATGCGGCGGTGGAACGAGGTGGCGATGATGATGTGGACATCGGTGACGCCCCGTGCGGCGAGAATGTCAAGCAGGATCGTCAACACAGACTCCCGGATGTCGGGCCGGGGCATTTTCGGCAGTGGCAGGGAAATATCGTCGATGGCGATGGTAACCTTCATGCCGGGCTGGAGCAGCGCGTCGAAAGCGTCCATACCCGCGCAGTGCCCCAGAGCATGCCGGATCGCCGCGTCGCGGTCGGGCAGGCCGGGGATCGTCGGTTTGGGATAGACAACCCGAGTGCCCGCGGGCAGAGTCACATCGAGCAGGTCTTCGCCCGACCACAGCAATCGCTTCGCTGAATTGGCTTCCAGGTGCACCACGCAGCCTTCGGTCGACACGAGGGCGTTGCGCCCGACTGCATTCGGCCTGGGGTCCCCAAAGTCAAAGTCGGGGACAACTTGTACACCCTTAGCGGCTGTGGCCATGACTTTCGGTTCAAAGATTCACAACGGGCCAGCCACGGTCGCTCGCCGCGCGGCGAAGACGGCGATCCGGGTTCACGGCGCTGGGCAACCCGACCGCTTCGAGCATAGGCAAATCGGAAAAGCTGTCCGAATAGGCCTTCGAGCGAGCCGTCTCCACATTATACTCGCGGCAGAATCGATGGACGGCGGCGACCTTTTCCTGCTCGGCCAACAGCGGAGAGGCTACCTCTCCCGTGGCAACCCCATCCTGGTAGACCAGTCGGTTGCAGATCAGCTCGTCAAAACCGAAGTGACGCACCGCCGGGAGGAGTGCGAAATCCAATCCGCCGCTCAGCAGAACCAGCCGAAAACCCTGTTGCCGGTCGCTATCCAGCGACCCCTGCGCTCCTGGGTAGATTTTCGGCCGAATCTCTGTCTCGAAAAGCTCCTCCGCCTTGGCAGCCAGCCAGTCCTTTTTCATGCCGCGGTACTGGCGATAGAAAACCTCATTGAACAGGCGCCGGGAGTAGAGGTCGAGAGCGATCCAGAAGGGGACGGTGGCGAGCAACTTTCCATACCGTATAAACGCCTGAGCGCGGGAAGGATGATGCTTGGCGAAAAACGCGTAGCGGGTTACGACGTTACTGCTAACCAGTGTTCCGTCAAAGTCGTAGAAGGCGGCGCGGATGGGTTCACTCATCGGTTCGAGGTGATAGCAGAACGAGCGCTACTGATTTTCGTCGCTCGCGCTTGGTCGCGTAGACTCACGATCGATTATAGCCCGACGATTTGACCGCACCTTTTCGGGCCCACCGGGATCGAAGGGAGCCGCGGCGCAAGCCTGCCGTCAAGATGGTGAATGGCCGCGGGTGGCGGTATGTTCCCGCGAGACCCGTCTTAACACGAAGCCTTGACCGCACCCTTGCGGCGGGCACGATTAGTTCCTCTCCCCAAAGACATTGCGAAAGTTTTGCCGGTGACGCCAAGCGAGGAACACAGTCATCAAGCAAGCGTTCCGGGCATGCAGCCCCCCTGCGACCCCGATCATCAGCAAGGTGAAAAAACTCCACGTAGCTAGTGACGCGATCATCCCGGCCTCAGCCCATCGCCGGCGGCTTCCCAGCAGGCGAACAAGGACGAACACCGCCAACGATATGGCTGCCCACCCCGGGAACAAGACAAGCATCACACCGGCCGAAGTGGCCACGCCCTTGCCCCCCCGGAACTTCAGCAGCGGCGAATAACAATGCCCGAAAACGGCAGCGAACCCACAGAGCCACCCGACCACCGGGTCGGCGGGCTCGAGAAACAGCCAGACGGGCAGGTAGCCTTTTCCCACATCGCCGATCAGCGCCAGTACAGCGCGGGGCTTACTCACGCGCAAGACGTTGTTGAATCCCGGATTGCCCGAGCCGACCTGGCGGATATCCACGCCGCTGCCCCACATGGCGACCACCGCAAAGGGGACCGAACCGATCGCAAAGCAAGCGATCGCCTTAAGAGCCAGGGCTTCGATCATGAACGCGTTCTCTTTTTCAGCCGATGCATGTTTCGGCGGCTAGTGCCTGGTTGTGAAAAACGATCGTGGTAAATTGCAACCTTGACCGCAAAAATCGGAAGACCGGAAACTGAACAGGGCCCGTCCCACACGCGGACGGAGCCGCGCCCGTGAGGGCGCGGGCCCGCGGGCTTCCGCCCGCGGCTCTGATTCCTGCTCGCGCCCAAGGCGGTATCTCTTCTACCCTCCCAGCTCTCCAATGGCCTTGCGAATGCGATCGCGCAGTTTCGCGAGTCCGTCGGGAGACGTGGTCTCTAATCTCACATCATCCCCTACCGTAACCGAGATTGGATTCTCCCCGCGTCCGCCGTTGGTCCGGCTCACTGCCTGTTGGGCGCCGATGATCCTTACCGGTTTCAACGGCAATCCGGCCTCGATGGCCGCCTGAATGGCATCGAGACGAAAGCGGCTTTCAGACGGCGCCGTATCGGCGAGGTTGTCGGCAAAAACGAGCACCCAGTGGCCTTCAAGCAGGCCCTGCCGGACTCGATCTTGTAGGGCGCCGCCGGGCGGCACGGTCTCTCCGCCGGCAAGAGTGGGAACGAGCGGTTCCAGTAAGAAAGCTATCCCCAGCGGGAGCGAAGTCAAGACCGTAGGCTCCGATATCAAGACGGTCCCTGGAAGGGCCGCGACAGCCGCTAAGGGATCCAGATCCCCGGATCGATTCGCCATCAAAACCGCTCCGGAACCGTTATCGCCCAGGCGGTCGTGTCGAGCTTTGACCCGACGCCCTTGCAGTCTGAAAATCAAGCGCGCGGCGGCCCGAACCAGCGGCGCGGCCGAGCCGCGGTCCGGGAGCAGTCGGGCCGGCATACCGAATCCGACCCCGACTAAGAAAACGACGGCGGCATCATAAGCGCGGTCCCGCCGGCGGCCCGCCTGCCCCGCGGCGAGTTTCGCCCAGTCGGTTAAGTGCTCTGACCACAACCGAACCAGCTGCCACCAGGGCGGACGTTTTCCCGCTCTCAGTTTGCCGCTTTCGTAAAGTGCGCGAGTCTCGGCCCGCCGGATCTTTCCGCTTGAGGTTTTGGGGATGGTTTGCGGGGGGACGAGTTCCACGTGGTCGGGAGGCTGGCCCAGCGCGGCTTCCACGTGCTTGACGACCCGGGCACGGATGGCGGCCATTTCCTGCCGATCAGCCGTACGCGTTTCAGCGGCAACGACAAGCTTCTCGGTACCCGTGTCGCGGTCCAGCGTCCCGAACGCCGAAACGCAGCCGCGCCGCACGCCGGCCACCTCGGCCGCCGCTGCCTCGACCTCTTGCGGCGCGATGTTGTGGCCCGCCTTGATGATGATGTCTTTCTTGCGCCCGGTGACGTAAACCTCGCCGTCAGCCCAGTAGGCGAGATCCCCGGAGTCCATCCAGCCGTCTTCGCCAATGGCAGCCCGCGTCGCTTGATCGTTACGGAAGTAGCCTGCTGTTCTCGATGGTCCTCGAAAAAGCAGCCGTCCTTGCACGCGCTCGCCCAGCGGCCGGTCGCCATCGTCGACGATCTGAACTTCGTGCTCCGCCAGCGGCTTGCCGTTAGCCACGAATCGAATGCCTTTGTCTTCGCCCGGTTTCAGGGGAACGGCGCGCCCTTCGCGCTCAAACACGTCGCGGCGGATGGAGTCGATCACCGGCCGCCGGTTGATCGGGGGAAAGGTGAGCGCGACGGACGACTCGGCCAGCCCGTAGCAAGGCAGGTAGCTCTCGGATCGAAAGCCGTAGGGGGCGAAGCGCGCGGCGAAGCGCTCCAAGGTTTCCGGCAGTACGGCCTCGCCGCCGGTGATGGCTACCCGCCAGCGGCTCAGGTCGACGCCCTGGATCAGGTCGTCGGTGATCTTGCGCGCGGAAAGCTCGTAGGCGAAGTTCGGCGCGGGGCAGAGCGTTCCACCGGAATCACTCAGCGCCCAGAGCCATCGCTCGGGGCGGGAGAGAAAAGCCAGCGGCGAGAAGATGGTGATCGGGAAGGCGTGATATACGCTGAACAGCCATGAGCCGATCAGTCCCATATCGTGGTAGAGGGGCAGCCAGCTTACGACGGCGTCGTCGGGCCGGGCCTCGACCGCCCGACCGATCGCCTTGACGTTGGCCAGGACGTTCGCGTGACTGAGAACAACTCCTTTTGGGTTGCCCGTGCTGCCCGACGTATATTGGACAAAGAACGTATCGGCAGGTTCGATTGCGGGCGCGGCCCGGCCGGCGCCCCGCTCCCGCAGCGCGCCAACCGTCGTCACTTCCTCCAGACTAGGTAGGCCCAGCCGCATCACCCGCGACACCGCCTTTACACGCTCGAAGGCGATCAGGAAACAAGCCTCGGCACTGCGAAGAATCCGCGTCTGGCGACGCACGTACTCTTCGATCTGATCGGGCCGTGCCGGCGGATAGATGGGGACGGCAATACCACCCGCCAACGCTACTCCGAGGAAAGCGTAAAAAAAGTCGGCGCAAGTGGGCAGCATGATTGCCACGGCTTCGTTTTGCTCGAGTCCTGATTGGGCCAAACCGGCGGCCACTTCCGAGGAGGCCTCAAGCAGATCGGCGTAGCTGATATCCCGGCCGGAGTCTTCGTCGAGAAGATGAACGTGCACGCGGTCCGGGATCCGGTCGGCATGGTGGCGGAGGACCTCGACAAAGCTCGTGGCCGACCGCGGGGCGGAAGGAGCTTCCTGGGAAGGTTGCACGATTCGGTAGCGGCCTTCCGGCTTAGTTGTGGGGCCGTCTCCGTTGATCGCCCGCAGCCAATCGGAGGGCGTTTCCGCCAACTGGGCTACGTCGTCCGCCAGGCGGCACTGAAAGCGCCTCTCTATGCGGACAAGGAGCTCCACGCGCTTCAGGCTGCCGAGACCGAGTTCTCGATCCAGCGAGGAGTTCAGCGACAGGGTTTCCGCCGCCTGTTCGGAGCCCAGTTCCAGCAGCAGCTCGCGGACCGTGTCGAGCACCTGGGAGGCCTTGGTGTCGGAAGCTAGGAGGGGAGTTGCCATGTGTTGTGTTTCGCCGGCCGACTAGCTGTGGAGCCTCAACAGGTTGTTCCGGGGAGGAGGGAGTCGGCTGATAGGGGGATTATAGCCGAGGCTGGCGTGGGGGCGATGCCAATTGTAGTCGTGGAGCCAGGGGAGCAGATGGTTGGCGCGTTGGAGGGAGGAGCAGTAGGAGCGGGCATAGGCCCATTCGCGGAGGGCGGTTTGGATGAAGCGCTCGGCCTTGCCGTTGGTGCGAGGGGTGTAGGGGCGGGTGAAGCGGTGGCGGATGCCGAGGCGGCGGCAAGTACGACGGAAGTGGCGGGAGCGGTACCAGGAGCCATTGTCGGTGAGCAGGCGTCGGATGCGGATGCCAAGCGAGCCATAGTAGGCGTGGGCGAGGAGAAGGAACTGGGCAGCGGAAAGGCTGCGCTCATCGGGCAGGATCTGGGAGAAGGCGATGCGGGAATGGTCGTCGACGGCGACGTGGACGAACTCCCAGCCGGCGGCGCGGGAGCGTCGGGTCTTATCGCCGGTAACGCGGTGACCGGCGTGCTGGAAGCGGCCGAGCTTTTTGATGTCGAGATGCAGTAGATCGCCGGGACGGTGATGTTCGTAGCGGCGAACGGGGGGAGCGGGTTCGAGATCGCGGAGACGGTTGAGTCCGGCGCGACCGAGGAGGCGGCTGACGGTGGCCGGGGATAGCCGCAGGGTTTGGGCGATGCGGCGGCCCGTCCAACGTTGTCGGCGCAGGGCGAGGACGCGGTCAACGACGGCTTGCGGGGTGCGGCGCGGGCTATGCCGGGGGCGCGAAGAGCGATCGTAGAGACCGGCTTCGCCTTCGCCGCGGTAGCGGGCCAGCCAACGGCGGGCGGTGCGTTCTGAGACGTCTCGGGCCGCCGCGGCGGCCCGAGGCGTCTCTCCAGCGAGGATGCATCGAACCAAAAGGGCTCGGCCTTTGGGCGTCAATCGGGCATTCTGATGGATGTTCATGCGGTCTCTCCAGGGTCGTGGTTATTCGACAACTCCAGCTTCCCTGGTCCGGGACCGAATGAACAACCTGTTGAAAGATCACAACTAGCCCGCCTTTCTCACCACCTGACGGCCGAAGCACGCAATAGGCCCGCCATTACTGCGTTGCGCTTGCTCGCCGTGCTCAACGTACTGTTCGAGTACGCCTCCGCGCGCCGAGCGTCGCGCGCCTTGTACTGACGGGCCTCTCACGCACTTCGTCTCGCCACGTGGTGAGAAAAGCGGGCTAGCGCGGGTCCCGCGGCAGAACCGCGCCGTCGTGGGGCGCGGCTTCTGTCCCTGACGGGGGCGGCACGAGAACGTGACGCTACGTCCTATATCTTAAACGCCCACTGCCGCACGGCCTCGGGTTCTACCCACTTCTTGATTCCTTCGATCTGGTTCCCTCGCCAGTAGCTATCCCAATCGATGCTCTCTGGGTCCCAGGGCAAGCGGCGACGATCTTCTTCGCCGATAGCCGCGTGGGCTTGCCGGATGTTGTGCGACTCGAAAACATAGTGATGGTGCAGGATGAACGGTAGGTACTGCTCCATCGTCTGTTCCCGAAACAGCGTCTGGAGACCCATGGTGCGCAACAAAGACGACCAGGTCGCGAAGGTTCGAACTCCCGGCAGACCGGTCTTCTGGGCAACGTTTTTCGCCAACCCCACCCATTGCTGGGCCCTCCCCAGCCTACGCTCGAGTTTCAACCGCCGGCGCCGGGACTGCGCCTCCGATACGAACCCGCGGCGGCGGAGGGGTTCGAGCCACCAAAGCGACGGCACGCCGTTTGAGCGACGCCGCGATTCCTCTTCCAGGCATTCAATCAAAGGTCCCAACAGAAGAGGGTTTCGGTCAGCCGATCCGAGCTGATAGACCGGCTCGCTTTCACCACGCAGCAGAAGGGCCCCGACCGTCCAAATCGCGGCGGCGACCAGATCGACCGGGACGACTTCGAGCGGAATATCTTTCCGCGCGGGCCAGACTTTCATCCCGCCCAAGGCCATCAGAACCAGCGGAGCCGCGGTTCGGCCCCCCTCGACCCAGCCGGGAAAAGGAAAGCGCAAGGCGCTCTCGACAATCGCCGGCCGCACAATCGCGTAGTCGACGTCCGCCTGGGAGGCGACGACCTGTTCCGCCAATGATTTCGTGTAGGTGTAGGTGTTGACCCAGCCCCAGCGCTCGGCGCGCCGTCTGCCCAGATCGGCCAGACGGCGGGCGATGTCGCGAGAGCGGTTCGATGCCGGGTCGGGCGCCGCAGCCGACCCGTTGAGGTTCTGAATTTGCTCTCGGCAGGAATTCAGCTCGGCGGCGGGTTCAAAGCTGGAGTCGGCCGCCCCCCGGCGGTAGGGGTAGAATCCCTGGATCGGTTGGGTCTCCTCGACCAAACCCTCCGTTTTCCCGGCAACGTAGCAGGTGGAGACGTGGAGCAGCTTGGCGCCGATCCGCCGAGCGAGCCTTACCATCTGTTCGGTGGAGTCGACATTGGCCCGCAAGGATTCGTCCAGGGGAGGGAAGAATTCGACCAGTCCCGCGCAGTGGACGATCAGCCCAACTCGTCCCCTCCAGGCCTCGATAGGGGCGGGGTCGGCGACCGCGTCGAGTTCGCCCAACTCGGCTGACCAGACGCGGACCTTTTGGCGCACGAAATCGGCGCCGCGGCTTTCAACGATGGTCGCTAGCGCCGGCGAATGCAGGATCTCCTTGTCGAAACGGGCTTCGGCGGTGACTTTCTTGCGGGGCCGGATCACGACATGCAGGCCCTTCAAGTCGGGGTAGCGGCCCAGCAACATAGCCAGCAAGACCTTCCCCAAGAACCCATTGGCTCCGGTCAGGAGGATCTCGTGTTGCCGAAAGGTGGCGGCAATGTCGGTCAACCTCTACTCTCCTCCCGGGTGCGAGCTTTATCTCGCAGCCGGCGGACGATGGGAACTTCGGGCGCGGCATGGGGCGCCTAGAGTCCGCTGGCAAGCGGGCGCGATGAATCCCGCCCCTACACCTTGGCCGTGGGCATTTGCTCCACGGGATGCCGCGATCGTTGGGACGCGCGCCTGGGCTTTCCCCAACCCCCCAGCTTATCGCATACTCTCTGAGAAGTCCGCCGAATCGAGCCCGCCTCGCGTCGAGTTCCGAAACGGCTGAGGAGCGGTTTGGACCGAGACGGTGGCGCCGTTCACTCGCTGAAAAGAGAGCGCCCGATGCCTCCCATGAGCATGAGCACGGCGGGCCCGGCGGTAACGAGAAACATCGAAGGCATGATGAAGAATAAAGATCGGAAAGACAAGTTTCACGCCCACCTTGTGGGCCAACTCCTCGGCTCGCTGGCGGCGGCGTATACGGATGTAGCGGGCCTGAGAGCGAAGAATTTTTGAAACGCTGGTACCGAAACGGTCGGCCTGGATCAGCAAAGAAGTGAGCCGGCGCATTTCAAGTTCTCCAGTTCTTTGCGCTAGGTTGCGCAGGGCTTCGGCTCGGGTCGCCCCCGCCTGAACCTCGCCCTCAAAGACGGAAATCTCATCGTCGAAGACGGGATGAGCCTGCCGAAGATCCTGCGCCGTCTGCACCAGAGCCTGTTCGAGCGAGAAACCGCTTTCCACCGAAATGACCAGCAGGTCAAGAAAGTCGGGCAGTCCCAGGTTTACCTGCTGCTTGCGTTTCGTGATCCGACGCTGCACGTACCATTCCGGGATGCGCATAGCGATGTAGACAGACATGGCAACGGGGAGCAAGATGGTGAAGACGTCAGGATTGATGGAGAACAACACGACCAGCCATACGATGGGAAACAGGACTAAGGAGACGGCCTTGGCGCCGTAAAAAATCGACACGCTCGCTTCACTCCGGAATCCGGCGGAGATTAGCTTTCGCCGGGTCGCGCCGCGGTCTTCGTCGGAAGCCGGCATCGCCTTGCCGATATCGATCAGCTTCCCCAGCGTATCGGCGGCCACTCCGCGAGAAGGTTCGCCCATGGGCGGCGGACTCGCTTCCACCGCCGCGCCCGACGCGGGCAGACCCTCACGGTCCCACATGCGGTAGGCGATCCCCGCTACCACAGACAACATCAGGATGAAAAACGTGATTGTCGCCGTAATTAACATGGGATCTACACTTTGATATCAACGATCTTTTTGATCACCAGATACGCCCACTGCTGCCCGGTTAAAAGTCGAATAGAATCAATTGGTTGGGGTCATAGGGGAATTCATTTTGGGAGTCGGATGGCTGGAGTGCCTGTAAAACGGGCATTTTTTCGAATAGCGTAACGCTGAGAATCTGTAGAATCTGGTAAAGACTCGCTTCCAGCCCGAGGCGTTTCCGGACGATAGCGATGAGCACGTAAATCGAGACAGCGATCCAGATGTGCGTCTTGACGGCGTTCTCGCTGGTGCCGTAAAACGACTTGATTCGCAGATGTTGCTTGATCCACTTGAAGAAGAGTTCCACCTGCCAGCGCGATTTGTAGATCTGGGCGATGGTCAGTGCCGGCAGGGTGAAGTTATTGGTCAGAAATTTCAATCGCTTGTTGGTTTCGGCATCGAAATAACTCACCCGTCGTAGGGGGTCCGGGTACGCTTGGGCGGAGTTGAAGGGGGTCAAAATAACGGTGTGATCGGATCGCAGGCCCGTGCTCCTATCCACCGGGTGGGAGTCGCGACGCTGCAGCAAAACGTTCTTTTTGGTTCGCACCACGAAGAAGGCCGAACAGAGCGTGAACACGAAGAGGCGCCGAAAATCGACATAACCCCGATCCATGACGTAGAACGCGCCAGCCTCGGGAAGAAATTCATCCAGGATGTTGACGTCATGCACTTTGCCTGCAGTAATGCGGATAAACGTGGGAATATTGCCGTGCAGATCCAGCAGCGTGTGCATCTTCACGGCGGCCTTGTGCTTGCGGAATCCCGCCCACGGAAACAGCGACAGGCAGAGGTCGATTGTTGTCGAGTCGAGAGCGTACAGAGTCTGGTCCAAGTCCACACCGATCGGGTCGTGGGCATATAACGGCCGTGCCATGCCAATCAAGACCTGCGCGAAGTCCGCGTAGATCCGCCAGTCGCGCGACTCGTTCGCATCGGCCAGTGTCGAGCGCGCTACCCTGCCGCCGAATCCCATATGGTAGAGTTTGCCGTGCATCGAACGCAGGCACGTCTCGATGTCGCGGAGGCTTTCCCGATAGGTCAGCTGGGCGAATGCCATCGAAAGAAACTGATCCCAGCAGGAGAAACTTTTCAGATAGGAATCGCCGCGGTAGCGCAATACACATTTGTGAAACTCTTTGCTCGGCAGGTGCTCGATCAGTTGGGAGAAAACCGTACGGCCAAGGTTCATCCCCCATTGTGCCGCGTCGGGATGCTCCGCTCAGGCG
Organism: Bryobacterales bacterium; assembly: GCA_965248365.1. Classification (GTDB taxonomy): domain Bacteria; phylum Acidobacteriota; class Terriglobia; order Bryobacterales; family UBA6623. The sequence continues at coordinate 27,695 of CBDFJA010000003.1, forward strand.
GCCATTTGCGGCCTCGGGATTTCAAATCGTTCCCGGGCAAAACAGGCCATAAGATATTGAGCGGTAGAGACTTACCGTCCGTTGGCGTAACTTTCCCCGGACAGCACTGAGATACGCCAGCAACTGCCCACACATGGCCATCATCAACAGAGTTTTCCCCACCGGATGATCCACCAGCAGCATGAAGTAATTCGGATTGACAAGCATCATGGCTGCGGCGACCGCCATGGGCAACAAGCTAAGCACGACGGCGGTGAGGCGTCCGTGCGCCGTCATCGATCGGACTTGGCCCCTGAGAGTGGCTCGTTCGCGGATCGTCTCCGAGAGATTGTCGAGCAGCTCATGAAGATTGCCGCCGGTTCTCGACTGAGCGACAACCGCCGAGACGAAAAACTGGATGTCCACGGTGGGCAAACGCTTTCCGAGATTCAGCAAGACGTCCGACATCGGCAAGCCAAGATTGTATTCGTCAACCGTCTGGGGCCGGCGCCGCGGCCGGGTCGAGCAGGCTGGTCAGCAAACGGTAGAGGGGTTCGGCGTTGTCAACACCCTCGAGCCGATCCTTGATGACGCGCACCTCGAGGCCGTTGGTTTGGCGTCGGCGGTCCCCTTCGCCGGAATAGATACGGCTCAGATAGGAGCCGTCGGCGAGTCGCCGCTGGAGGGGCAAACGCAAGTTCTTCTTGACACGCCACAACAGAGCCGCCCCCGTCCCACGCGCCTGCTTCCACAGCGGATAGCTGAAGAAATTGCGGTCGGCCAGGCAGAGCATGTCCTTTTCGAGCGCCGGCAGCAGCTGCTGGGCCAGTGCGATTTCACTCCTCGCGTAGGGTCCCAGGCGAGAGCCGAACAGCACGTGCGTGCCGTTTTCCACCAGGGATACGAAACGCAATTGGGGATAGGCGCTGGCGCCCCGCGAGACCCCCGGACGCTTGCCGGTTGCCCGGCTCATCGGCGAGGTCGAGAACGCTGCCGTCGAGCGAGACCAGCCGCCGGCGACCGTACCAGGCGCCGCGAGTGGTGGGGTCGGCGATCGGCTTGACGACCTCGTCGTGCAATTGCCGCAGGGGCTCGGCCCCCAGCCGTATGCGGGCCCGCGAGATGCCCGAGCGGCTCGCCGCCGCCGGCCGTTTGTGAGCGGCCCGCAGCCAGCTGAGTCCTTCCAGCAGGCAACGCAACACTTCGCGATAGGACACCTGCATATACAACGCCAAGGCGATCACGTAGTAGACCATCACCGGTGCCGGCAAATCGCGCTGACGACGGTCGGCCCGACCGCTGCGCCGCAACACGCGATCCACCGTCGAACGCGGAAACCGCCGGGCCAGCACGCCCAAACTGATGTAGTCGCTAATTCGCGAGCCGGGGGGAATCTCCGCCAACGTTCGTGCCATGTCACGCACCTCCTGTTGATGAGAACAGGATAGCATGAAAATATTCTTAACTCGACAGTATTGGACCTAGCCCGCATTTCTCACCACCTGACGGTCGAAGCACGCCATAAGCCCGCCATTACTGCGTTGCGCTTGCTCGCCGTGCTCAACGGACTGTTCAAGTACGCCCGCATTATTCAAGAAATGCGGCGCCGAGCGGCGCGCGCCTTGTACTGACGGGCTTCTCACGCACTTCGCCTCGCCACGTGGTGAGAAAAGCGGGCTAGCTGTGGAGCCTCAACAGGTTGTTCCGGGGAGGAGGGAGTCGGCTGATAGGGGGATTATAGCCGAGGCTGGCGTGGGGGCGATGCCAATTGTAGTCGTGGAGCCAGGGGAGCAGATGGTTGGCGCGTTGGAGGGAGGAGCAGTAGGAGCGGGCATAGGCCCATTCGCGGAGGGCGGTTTGGATGAAGCGCTCGGCCTTGCCGTTGGTGCGAGGGGTGTAGGGGCGGGTGAAGCGGTGGCGGATGCCGAGGCGGCGGCAAGTACGACGGAAGTGGCGGGAGCGGTACCAGGAGCCATTGTCGGTGAGCAGGCGTCGGATGCGGATGCCAAGCGAGCCATAGTAGGCGTGGGCGAGGAGAAGGAACTGGGCAGCGGAAAGGCTGCGCTCATCGGGCAGGATCTGGGAGAAGGCGATGCGGGAATGGTCGTCGACGGCGACGTGGACGAACTCCCAGCCGGCGGCGCGGGAGCGTCGGGTCTTATCGCCGGTAACGCGGTGACCGGCGTGCTGGAAGCGGCCGAGCTTTTTGATGTCGAGATGCAGTAGATCGCCGGGACGGTGATGTTCGTAGCGGCGAACGGGGGGAGCGGGTTCGAGATCGCGGAGACGGTTGAGTCCGGCGCGACCGAGGAGGCGGCTGACGGTGGCCGGGGATAGCCGCAGGGTTTGGGCGATGCGGCGGCCCGTCCAACGTTGTCGGCGCAGGGCGAGGACGCGGTCAACGACGGCTTGCGGGGTGCGGCGCGGGCTATGCCGGGGACGCGAAGAGCGATCGTAGAGACCGGCTTCGCCTTCGCCGCGGTAGCGGGCCAGCCAACGGCGGGCGGTGCGTTCTGAGACGTCTCGGGCCGCCGCGGCGGCCCGAGGCGTCTCTCCAGCGAGGATGCATCGAACCAAAAGGGCTCGGCCTTTGGGCGTCAATCGGGCATTCTGATGGATGTTCATGCGGTCTCTCCAGGGTCGTGGTTATTCGACAACTCCAGCTTCCCTGGTCCAGGACCGAATGAACAACCTGTTGAAAGATCACAGCTAGCGGCAACAGTTTGTCAACGTCGCCCACCGTAGAGTATGCCCCCGAGCGCAGTGAATCGCGCCCCTACGCCGATGACGGGAGGACATTTGCTTCCACTCCGGCCCGTCGTTGCTGAGAAACGTGGCTTACGTCCTCCCGCGGGGAACTGCTTCGTGGGCGCAATCCCATCAAAAGTTTTTATCGGAGTGACTATGATACGGGGTGGCCCCGGCCACTATGGTAGGATTGACGTTTTTCGAGACAGGGACGGCGAGACTCCGCGGTGACCCGCGCGCCGTGCGAGAGAGGCGAATGAAAGAGACGAAGACAGCGGACGAGGCCTTGGCGTTTGCGGAAGAAAATGAAGCCCGCATGCTGGATTTGCGCTTCGCCGACCTGCCGGGACTCTGGCAGCACGTCACTTTCCCCATCTCGCAGCTTTCCGAGAGCACTTTTGTGGACGGCTTCGGCTTCGACGGCTCCAGTATCCGCGGATGGCAAGCGATCAGTGAAAGCGACATGCTGATCGTACCCGACCCGAGCACCGTGATGATGGATCCTTTTACCGACGTGCCGACGCTGGTGATGATCGCCAACGTCGTGGATCCGATCACCAAGCAGCATTACGCGCGGGACCCTCGCTGGATCGCCCGGAAGGCCGAGCAGTATCTGCGCTCCACCGGTATCGGCGACCTGGCGTATTTCGGGGCCGAGGCGGAATTTTTCATCTTCGACAACATTCGTTTCGACCAGTCCCACCACTACGGTTTCTATTACATCGATGCCGAGGAAGGGCGCTGGAACTCGAGCCGAGAGAACGACAATCTGGGCTATCGGCCACGCTACAAAGAGGGTTACTTTCCCGTACCTCCGACCGATCACCATCAGAACATCCGCACCGAGATGGTCATGACCATGGAGCGTTGCGGGCTGACCGTCGAATGCCATCACCACGAGGTGGCCACCGGCGGGCAGGGCGAGATTGACCAGAAGTACGACTCGCTGGTGCGCTCCGCCGACAACATGATGGTTTACAAGTACGTGGTGCGCAACGTGGCCTTTCAACACGGACGCACGGTCACTTTCATGCCCAAGCCTTTGTGGAATGACAACGGCAGCGGCATGCATACGCATCAAAGCCTGTGGAGGGACAGCGAGCCGCTCTTTGCGGGTGACCAGTATGCCGGGCTGAGCGAGACCGCTCTTTACTACATCGGGGGGCTGCTCAAGCATGCTCCGGCCGTCGTGGCTTTCGCGGCTCCAACGACCAACAGCTTCAAACGGCTGGTCCCGGGCTTCGAGGCGCCGGTAAACCTGGCGTATTCCCGGCGCAATCGTTCGGCGGCGTGCCGTATCCCGATGTATTCGTCCGATCCGAAGGCGAAGCGCGTGGAATTCCGGCCGCCCGATCCGGCTTGCAACCCCTACTTGGCGTTCGCCGCGATGTTGATGGCCGGTCTTGACGGCATCCAGAACAAGATCGATCCGGGCGAGCCGCTCGATAAGGACATCTACGATCTATCACCGGAAGAGCTGCAGCAGGTACCCGCCTTGCCCACTTCGCTTGACGGCGCCCTGGAAGCTCTTGAAAAGGACCACGAGTTCCTGACGAGGCAAGACGTCTTTACCGAAGAAGTCATCGAGACCTGGATCGACTACAAGATGAAGAAGGAAGTGGATGAGGTGCGCCAAAGGCCCCATCCCTATGAGTTTTCGCTGTACTACGATATTTAGAGCTTGGCCGCGAGAGGTTCGGGTTGCTGGAGAGGGGAACGGGTACAGGCGACGATTTTCGTCGCTTGAATCATACTAGGGCTTGCGGCCAGGCCGCGTGGAGTTTATAATTCTCAGTTTTCGCGCCCCGCCCGGCGGCTGACCGAAGACTCAGCTTGCTCCGATGGGGGCGACAAGTAGCACCAACTTATCCGCCAGACAGGAGAGAATCGAACATGCCCAAAACGCCAACCGACGTGAGGCAACTAGCCGAGAAAGCCGACGTCAAGATCGTCGATGTGAAATTCATCGATCTGCCCGGAGTATGGCAGCACTTCTCGTTCCCGGTCGAGGACCTCACCGACGACATCTTCGAGGACGGTCTCGGATTTGACGGCTCCAGCGTCCGGGGATTTCAGCAGATCCAGGAAAGCGACATGCTGCTGATCCCGGACGCCGGTACGGCCCGTGTCGACCCGTTACGCTCCGTGCCGACGTTGAGCCTCATCTGCAATGTGCAAGATCCCATCACGCGCCAACCCTATAGCCGTGACCCGCGCTACATCGCGCAGAAAGCCGAGACGTATCTGCAGGGGTCGGGCGTGGCCGATCTCAGCTACTGGGGACCGGAAGCGGAATTCTACGTCTTCGATGATGTGCGCTATGACCAAGCCGCCAACGCGGCCTTTTACTCGGTCGATTCGGCCGAGGGGGCTTGGAATACAGGAAGAGCCGAGGGTCCCAACCTGGGCTACAAGCTGCGGCACAAAGAAGGCTACTTCCCCGTTCCGCCGGCCGATTCCCTGCAAGACTTCCGCTCGGAAGTGATCCTTCGTTTGAAAGAGTTCGGCGTCAGGGTGGAAGTTCACCATCATGAGGTGGGGACCGCCGGTCAGGGCGAGATCGACTTGCGCTACGACACCCTGACCCATATGGCCGACAGCCTCATGTACTACAAATATGTCCTTCGCAACGTCGCTAAGCAGCACGGCAAGACCGTGACCTTCATGCCCAAGCCGATCTTTGGAGATAACGGCTCCGGTATGCACGTACACCAGAGCATGTGGAAGGGCGACGCCAACCTCTTCTATAGCGAATCGGGTTACGGGCTGCTCAGCGAAACGGCGATGCACTACATCGGGGGAATTCTCAAGCACGTCCCGGCTCTGCTGGCCCTTTGCGCTCCGACGACGAACTCCTACCGGCGGTTGGTGCCCGGCTACGAGGCCCCGGTCAACATAGCCTACTCACAGCGCAACCGCTCAGCCTGCGTGCGCATCCCGATGTATTCGACGAGCCCGGCCGCGCGGCGCATGGAGTTCCGCTGCCCGGACCCATCCTGCAATCCGTATCTGGCTTTTTCAGCGCTGCTGATGGCGGGACTGGACGGCATTCTCAACAAGATCGATCCCGGCGACCCGATGGATAAAGATCTCTACGATCTGGCGCCCGAGGAAGCCGCCGCGGTCAAGAGTACGCCCGGCTCGCTGGGCGAGGTGCTCGATGCGCTCGAAGACGACCACGAGTTCCTGCTCCGCGGCGACGTGTTCACCCAAGACGTCATCGACACCTGGATCAGCTACAAGAGAGAGAACGAACTCGCCGAGGTCAACCTGCGGCCCGTGCCCTACGAATTCTACCTCTACTACGACCTCTAGTTTTTGCTGGCTGCGCGGCCCGTCGGAAAAGCCGACCGGCGGGCCGCGTGGTTTCTCCGGCTCGGGCCCGATCCTTCCCTCACGCCCGTTTTTCCCATCACGCTTACCGCGGCTCGTTAGAAAAGCGGGCTAGTTGTGGAGCCTCAACAGGTTGTTCCGGGGAGGAGGGAGTCGGCTGATAGGGGGATTATAGCCGAGGCTGGCGTGGGGGCGATGCCAATTGTAGTCGTGGAGCCAGGGGAGCAGATGGTTGGCGCGTTGGAGGGAGGAGCAGTAGGAGCGGGCATAGGCCCATTCGCGGAGGGCGGTTTGAATGAAGCGCTCGGCCTTGCCGTTGGTGCGAGGGGTGTAGGGGCGGGTGAAGCGGTGGCGGATGCCGAGGCGGCGGCAAGTACGACGGAAGTGGCGGGAGCGGTACCAGGAGCCATTGTCGGTGAGCAGGCGTCGGATGCGGATGCCAAGCGAGCCATAGTAGGCGTGGGCGAGGAGAAGGAACTGGGCAGCGGAAAGGCTGCGCTCATCGGGCAGGATCTGGGAGAAGGCGATGCGGGAATGGTCGTCGACGGCGACGTGGACGAACTCCCAGCCGGCGGCGCGGGAGCGTCGGGTCTTATCGCCGGTAACGCGGTGACCGGCGTGCTGGAAGCGGCCGAGCTTTTTGATGTCGAGATGCAGTAGATCGCCGGGACGGTGATGTTCGTAGCGGCGAACGGGGGGAGCGGGTTCGAGATCGCGGAGACGGTTGAGTCCGGCGCGACCGAGGAGGCGGCTGACGGTGGCCGGGGATAGCCGCAGGGTTTGGGCGATGCGGCGGCCCGTCCAACGTTGTCGGCGCAGGGCGAGGACGCGGTCAACGACGGCTTGCGGGGTGCGGCGCGGGCTATGCCGGGGACGCGAAGAGCGATCGTAGAGACCGGCTTCGCCTTCGCCGCGGTAGCGGGCCAGCCAACGGCGGGCGGTGCGTTCTGAGACGTCTCGGGCCGCCGCGGCGGCCCGAGGCGTCTCTCCAGCGAGGATGCATCGAACCAAAAGGGCTCGGCCTTTGGGCGTCAATCGGGCATTCTGATGGATGTTCATGCGGTCTCTCCAGGGTCGTGGTTATTCGACAACTCCAGCTTCCCTGGTCCGGGACCGAATGAACAACCTGTTGAAAGATCACAGCTAGCCGGTGCGATCAATCCCGGAGTGCCGTCTTTTCCGATACGATCAGCCGGGCTTTGACGGGGGACATCCGCAGGGGCACGCGTTTGGTTCGGCGCGTGGCTAGCTCCGAGGAAGACGCTATGTCGATCTCGTACTCACCAGGTTCGGCCGAGGAGCCGGCTTCGCACAGCAGCCGGAACTGCTCGACATCACCGGGAATTTCTACAGTCGGGCAAGATACGTGAAGTGGCAGGTTGTCGACTCGGATCGTCACCGGCGAGAAAAACTCCGGTTCCCGGCGCACTTGGCCGCTAACTGGGGTAGGCGTGCCCACACGGATAGAAACTTCGTTGGGCACGTGGATTTGAAATCCATGCACGACCTCAAACGTGACCGCCGGAGCCGTGACGATTTCCTTGCGCCCGTCAACGGATATCTCTGCGCTCAAGACGCTGTCGAACCTGACGGGCCGGGTCCTCTCGGTCGTTAACACGGTGAACACGCCGTGGTCCAGGTCTTTTCCCATAACTGTCGCGTTGAGCCCAAAGGTCGAGGGTTCAAAATCCTGCTCGATTTTCGGCGGGGGTGAAATGCCTGCTTGGCGCGAGATGAATTTCCATTTGAGATCGTGCTCCATACCGAGAATCAGCCGAACATACCGGGGACTTAAAATCTCCAAAGCCGTGGGGCGTTCTTCGACCACCATGGCCGGCAGATCCATATTGAGCCAGGGGGCGACAAAAGGCTCTTGGTTGGCGCCTTCAATGGCTGTCACGATACCGGGGCCGCGGGCGCGTCGGCGAATGATCTTACCGCTTTCGGTTACGGCTTCTCCCCAGACGGCGAGGTCAAGCGCCCTCGGCCTTGCGCCGGGTTTTGGGGTGAGAGTGAACGACGCTTTTCGAAAGCTCAGGCTCTTGACGGCCCCGGCTGTATTGGGCCGGACGGCAATGTTTCCTCCATCGAATACGAGGTCGTGCGGCAGATTGGGGATACTCAGCCGAATGGGCCCGGTATAACCACGCCGGTCCGCCACGACGGTCACCGACGCGCTTCCCGAGAGCGGGATGTTGACGTAGGGCGTGGTCAGCCTAAGCGTGAAATCCGGCTCTTCCTTCCTCGCGAGTAGACGATAGCCGTAGCTCCCGCCACCGCGTTCCAAGAGGTCTTCCACGGTTAGCTGAACTTCATGAACCTGTTCGGGAACCGTTAACGAGAGGGAAGGGTCTTGGCCGGTCGTGGTGCTGAAAACGACCGCAAAAGGACTCTGTTCGGGTCTGGCGACGCCGGCCGACACCAGTTTCTTGCCCTCCGAGTTATAGACGGTCAGCAAAGCGTAGAGCTGTGAAGTACCCAGCGACGCCGCGGTCAGTTCGAATTGCCAGTACTCTCCGGGAGTGACCGCCAGCCGATAGCGATCGATTTCCCCCGGCTCGGATATGCGGCCGTTCATGACGGTCGCGGGTTCCAGCGTTTTCACTGTGTGGCCGGACGGCTCAAGAGTCTCGGCGCTGTTGCTGACCAGGAAACGAAACGGCAAGCTGCCCGGCTTGCCCGGCACCGAGATGCTCGTGAAATTCTCGGTCTCCCCGGGCAGGGCCAGATCGGGCCGCGCGGTGACCGGCTTCGCCAAATTGCCTCCCGAGAATTCTACTTCCACTTCACCCCCTCTTTTCCAACCCAACGGGAATATGCCCTCCGCGTAAGTGAACGCGCCGATCTTCAGCCGATAGAAGTTCTCCTCCTGCTCGCTGAACCGAGAATCGTGGAGTTCAACGTAGTAGTCTCCCGATCGCGGCAAGGCAACCTCCAAGCGAGAGTCAACCCCGAGGCCGCGGGCATCGTCGTTCCGCGCCATGACGTCTCCGGCCGAATCCAGGACACGGATCACGGGGTCCACTCCCGACCCCGCCCGGCGCGCCTCGACTTCAAAAACCAGCCGCTGACCAGCCTCACTCTCAAAGTGATACCAGTCCCGATCGCCGTCGAGCGTGCCGTTTACCGTGACCGGGATTTCGACGGCTTGAGCCATCTCGCGCGAGTGGTTGTCCGATTCTTCTTCCCTCACCCGCGGGAACGCGCCGACACTAAAGAAAAGCAGGTTGGTCAGCCCATCCCGCGTTTGAACCCGGATGGGATAGAGGTCGACCGGGGCATCGGGGTTCAACTCAACAACGAAAGGCAACTCGAGCCCTCGACGTTTCGGATCTTTGGGAGGCGTGAGCCGGGTCAGCGTCCCGGGGAGATTAGTCAGGACCTCGGCCTCATCCGATAGCCCCGTACCCACGAGAGTCAAGGCAAAAACGGAGCCTCGTTGCGCGCCGCGCGGCCTCAACTCGCTCAGCCGCGGACCGGCGGAGTGAGCGGGGACGCAAACAAGCAATAGAAAGACGGAAAGAGTGGAAATCCTCATCGCAGGGTCCCAAACCTAGATTGAGTAAATTGGCTTTCGATCAAGGAAGCTACTTGTAATCGGAAACGGCCTTTCTGAGCTGCTCGCCGTTCTCCTTCAGCCAGCGGTAGAGAATCAAAACCTCGGTCCCGATACAGAAGTGGCGCACGCCAAGATCAAGGTAATATTTCGCCTCGTCCAGCGAGTCGATCTCGGCGCGGGGCGCGACTCCCTTGTCGAGCGCGGTGCGGATCACTCGGCGCTCAATCTCCTTGATTTCCGGGTCGGACCATTTGCCGGGGCGGCCAACGCTCAGGGCATAGTCTCCGGGTCCCCATTGCACCATGTCGACGCCCTTCACCGAAAGGGCCTCCTCCAGGTTCTCGACGGCCCCCCTCTTCTCGATCATCATGGCGACGACAACGTTGCGCAGGTACTCGGCGAACTCGGGGGTACCGATACCGTCCATGTAACTTACCCGCCGTATCCCGACGCCGTGGACGCCGCCATCCTCGGGAGTTTCGGGCCGCACCGCCCGCACGCATTCCTCGAAATCCTCGACAGTTCTGCAGTCGGCAAACAAGACGCTCTGAAAACCGGCGCCGATCGCTCGCTCGGCTAGAAAGCGGCGCGGTTCCTGATCGATTTTGATCATCGACGACAAACCTTGTAACTCGGTCGCGCGACAAAAATTGTCCATGGAGTCCAGGTCAAAGGGCGCGTACTGAGCGACGAACTCAACGTAGTCGAACATGCCGGTATGGCCGACAATTTCGGCAATCGAAGGCCAACTGCTGTGGATGTGCGTGCCGATGCTCGGCTGATCGGCGTCGAGGAGTTCTCTGAGTTTGTTCGGGCGCATGCATGGTCTCCGCTTATTGAGGGTTCTGGGTTTGGTCAAGTCCGGTGGGGCTTCGGGCCGGATCCGGGGGCCCGACGGGATTGTACCCCGCGGCGCACCGGAATACAATCGTCTGGCCTCGCGAAAATAGGCGCCGGCAGGGAAATCCTTTTCCGGATTGCCGTGACGGCGAAGGCGCGCCCCCCCGGGTTACTTTTTGTTGCGGTCGATGTAGCCTTTGACAAACTGCTTGAGTTGCGGTCTGTCACATTGAAAACCAAGCTCCGCGGCCTTGTGGAGCGTCTCCTCCCCTGAGATGCCGCTCTCAATCGCCGTCTGCATCATGACCAGGGCGCCGGCCCGCATCCCCTGGTGGCAGTGCACCAAAACGGGGCTCGGAAGTCCAGCAACTTCTTGCCGGAATCGGTCGACGGTCCGCGGCTCCATCGTCTCCATCGTCTCCATCGAGACAGGGATGTGGAGATATTGCATGCCGAGCTCTCTGACCTGTGCGCCCTCGGCTTTCGGTGAGATTGGCTGGTTATTCTCCCCGGCCACGCGCAGATTCACAACCGCCTTGTAGCCATCCTGGGCAAGCTGGCGAAGCTCTTCCTCGGTCGGCTGATCGCCAACGGTAATTTCCTCGCTGATCTTTTTCTTACTTCCATGTCCTGTCACCCTTTCCGAACGCCTTCATGATCGATCATAAGGCCCGGCTGCGTACGCCGCTCGGGCGGGCGATGATCGAGAACACGTCGCACAAGCGGACCTTTGAGCTTAACCGGCATTCGAACCGCACCGCAATTGGCGCAGGCGCGCAATTGCCGCGGGTTGTTATCGAGGTGCGGCACAAACGCCGGCGAAGTGACCGGCCGCGCCCCACGCGCCGAGCGCATGCGCTTCGTCCGCGGGTACTTCTTCTCCCCCGACTCGAGGATGATCCGTTTGTCGTGGCGCCGCCGCCCGAAAACGAGAGCAAAATCCTCGGCTTGCTCGCCTAGCCCGCTTTTCTCACCACGTGGCGAGGCGAAGCGCGTGAGAAGCCCGTCAGTACAAGGCGCGCGCCGCTCGGCGCGCGGAGGCGTACTTGAACAGCTACGTTGAGCACGGCGAGCAAGCGCAACGCAGTAATGGCGGGCTTATTGCGTGCTTCGACCGTCAGGTGGTGAGAAATGCGGGCTAGCGGCTAATTCTGATACGATGGCCCATTGTCCGCGAGGCGAAGTTGTCGGAGTGGTGGCGCAAGCTCCATGCACGAACGACGGGGCGGCGTAGTTTAATTCCCCAGCCGTCCCCAGAAGTGCGAAATGAAGCATTCCAAAGAGGAGATTCTGTCTCACCCCACGCGGCCTTTCCCCATTGACGAGGGGAAGAGCGCTTCCGCCGTTCTCGAGAAAATGGCCGGTACGGCCTTCCAGGGGCGAGAGCTGGGTCGCGCTTTCCAGGTCTGGAAGCAGATGTTGGCCGATCCGGAATGTACGATCCTGATGGGTCTCTCCGGCGCCATGGTCCCGGCCGGCATGCGACGCCTCGTGGCCTACATGATCCAAAACCGCCTGATCGACGTACTGGCTTCGACCGGAGCGAACTTCTTTCACGACATCCACGAAACCAAGGGGTTTTGCCATTACCAGGGCTCGGCGGATATGGACGACGAAGCGCTGGGCGATCACATGGTCGACCGCATGTACGACGTGCTGGCGGATGAAGTTCGATTTCGCGAGCACGATCTGTGGATCGGCAGCTTCGCCTCGCGCCTTGACCAATCCCGTCCCTACACCACCCGCGAGTTTTTGTACCTACTGGGGAAGGAGGTTCTCAAGGATTCGAAAGAACCGGGTATTGTCACCACGGCGGCGAAAACCAAAGTTCCCTTGTTTTGTCCCGCGATCGGCGACAGCTCGATCGGCATCGGCGTCGCCGAGAGCCGCCACCGGGGAGAAAACCGCCTGATGTTCGACATGATGGGGGACGTTCTCGAAATTACCAACGTCGTGGCCGACTCACCCGCCACGGGCGTGATTTACTTCGGCGGGGGCACGCCTAAAAACTACGTCCAGCAGACCGAAGTGGTCGCCATCCTGATGAATAAGGACAAGACTGGACATCGCTACGGCGTCCAGGTGGTCACCGACGCTCCCCACTGGGGCGGACTCTCCGGCTGTACGTTCGAAGAATCGCAGAGCTGGGGGAAGCTCGCCAAAGGGGCCGAGATGGTCAACTGCCATTGCGATTCCACGATCGCCATGCCGCTGCTCGTCACCGCCCTTTCCGAGCAGACCGAACTCCTCCAACAGCGTAAACCGCCTCGCTTCGACATGGGACCGGTACTGCGGATCGAATCCGCCCCCTGATCCACTCGGCTTCCGTTCGCCGCGCCGACGGCGCCTCTCAGTTCGGTAAACCGATCTTTTCGATCAGCTTGGGGTAGCGGGGGTGTACGCGGACGGGGTCGAAAGTGGGCTCGACCTGCAAATAGACCAAGGTACCGTCCCTGCGGGCACAGGCCTCCTCCAGAAAGTCCATGGCTTTGTCCAGTTCTCCCAGCTGCGCGTAGACGATGGCCTGCGTCACCGGAGAGACGGCTCGCGTCTCGGCGGCGGCGGCCACTTCTTCGGCGAGCCGGATGGCTTTTTCGCGCTCGCCCATCTTGGCGTAGATCACCGCCAGGCCTCCTTTTTCCCAACTTTGGTTGCCCAGCAGTTCAGCCCACTTCTTAAAAGCCGCAGTGGCCTCGGCGTACCTGCCCACGTTCCCGTAGGCGATGGCCACATCGAAGTGGGCCAGCGGGAACTGCGGGTTCATCTCGATCGTCCGGCGGCACTGCTCGATCGCCTCATCAAAGCGGCGGGAAAAATGCAAAATGCGGCCTACAGCGGTGCTGATCAGCAACGAGAGGGGATCGAGTTCGTGGGCCCGGCGGATCTCAGTCAGCGCTTGTTCGAGACGATTCATCGCCGCCAGGAACATGGCGTACTGATGGTGCCCGGTGGCATAGCCGTCGTTGATTTCGATCGCCCGGCGAAAGCGCCGCTCGGCTTTGGCCCAATCCCAGTCGGCGCGATAGTGTACGAGCGCCAGCGCGAGATGCGCTTCCGCGCAAGTCTCATCTTTTTCGATCGCCGTTCGCGCCGCCTCCGATGCCTTCGCGAACGCGTCGTCGGGACTCCCGCCCAAGTAGCCCGCCGTGCCTTCCAATACGTAGGCCTCGGCCAACCCGGCGTAAGGTTGCGCGTAGTTGCAATCTTCACAGGCCGCTTTTTCAAAGCATTCAATGCTTTTTGCCAGACCCGTGCCGGTACGCTGATTCAAGTGATAACGGCCTTGCAGATACACGTTGTAGGCTTCGAAGCTGTAGGTCACCGGCTTGACGAGTTTTTGCCCACTCCGGCCGAGAAGCTTGATCTTCAGGTTGTCGACGATCGCTTGCGAGATTTCATCCTGAACGGCAAAGATATCCTCAATTTTCCGGTCATAGCGTTCCGACCATAAATGGTAGCCGTCCTTGACGGCGACCAACTGCACGGTGATGCGTAGACGGTCGCCGGCCTTACGAACGCTCCCCTCGACGACGTGATGCACGCCAAGTTGCGCGCCGATCTCACGGACGTCGTAGGCCCCGGCCCGAAACTGAAACGACGAAGTCCGCGAGACGACTTTCAGCCCCTTAACGCCTGTTAGAGCATTGGTGATCTCTTCGGCGATGCCCTCGCAGAAATATTGCTGGTCCCGCTCCGAACTCATGTCGACGAACGGCAGCACGGCGACCGTAGGCTCGGCGGCATCAGGCGTTCGACGTCCGGATCCCGACAGCCGCAGCTTCTCGGCGAGAGATCGCAGGTCCTCCAGTACGTCTTCCATGGACTGATAGCGCTCGTCCAGGTTCCTATGGATCGCCCTGCTGACAATCCGTTGGATTTCGGGCGGCAAATCCTGGCGAAATCGCCTCAGGGGAGGAGCATCGGCGTGAGCGATGTCGTAGAGGATGAGCGCCTCGTGAGAACCCGAAAACGGCGGCTCCCCGGCCGCCAACTCGAAAAGTACGATGCCGAAAGAGAAAATGTCCGACCGATGATCAATCTCGAGACCCTGGGCTTGCTCCGGTGACATATAGGCCGCCGTGCCCAGAGTCATCTCGGCCGAGGGTTGCGAGTCGCGGCCCGCGACCTGCGCCACTCCGAAGTCGGTCAGCTTGACCGTACCTTCCGCCGTCAACAGGGCGTTGTCGGGTTTCACGTCGCGGTGAACGCTTCCGTGCCGGTGCGCATGCGCCAGCGCTTGGGCGATCAGCAACGCGTAATCGACGACCTGCTGGACCGGCAGCGTCCCGCCGTTCTCTCGTGCTTCCCGGATTCTCTCCTTGACAGTCCCCCCGGGCAGGTATTCGAGCGCCAGAAAAGGCTGATCCCCCTCCTCTTCCACTTCGTAGATCGTCGCAATGTTCGGGTGATTGAGCTTCGAGAGCGCCCTCGCTTCATGCAGAAACGAGCTGACGCTTTCCTGCGCCGCCCGGAACGCCGGGGAAAGGAACTTCAGGGCCACCAGCCGGTCCAGCTTGACGTCGCGCGCCTTGAAGATCACGCCCATCCCGCCCTCGCCGATCTTCTCGAGCAACTCGTAGTGGGATAGGGTTTGGCCGCTCATTGCAGAGAACCACTCTAATCGCCGGCCATCGGAACCGCCACGGCCCCCTCATTATCTCGCAGACCGTTAGGAGGGGGAGGCGGCCATCGCGCGGCCCTCCATCAGTGTGCCGCGAACGCCGCGCCCAGCCCGGGCAAAGCAGAAACGGGGCGGTGTCCTCAAAAGACAAGAAAACTTCACGGCGACCCGCGCAGAAAAAAAAGGCTCTGCCCTCCCGTCCGAAGCCCTGATTCCGCGGAGCCGGCTTCAAAAAGCGAACAGCCCATCCATGAATCGCAAGAATGGTCCTATGAACACAAAAGCCCCGGCAGTAGTTGTAGCTACCACCGGGGCCGATCTTTCCCGCACGACTGAAGCCGAGCGAGTCCGTAACTCCATTATACGGCAACGTCGCGCGGGTTCCAAGAGGAATCCCGATGACCTGTCACAACTGTGCCGCCGACTGCCGGAAGTTCGGTAAGAACCGCAACGGCACCCAGCGTTTCCGCTGCCCAACCTGCCGCAAGACATTCTCCGAACAGCGCCAGTCCGTAGGCAGCATGTACCTGCCCCTGGAGAAGGCTTGCAGCGTCGTCCAGTTGCTTGTCGAGGGCAACTCGATACGATCTGCCGAGAGAATCACTGGCGTCCACCATACGACGATCCTGACGCTCATAGAGCGACTGGGCCAAGGATGCACTGAGCTGCTACGTCAGCGCGTCCGGGCCGTTCCTTGCCGTGATCTCCAGTTGGACGAGGTTTGGAGCTTTGTCGGGAAGAAGCAGCGGCGGCTAGAACCCGACGATCCCGACATGATCCTGGGCGACGCCTATTGCTTCATTGCCTTCGAGCGTCACACCAAGCTAGTCCATGCGTGGCATCTGGGCAAGCGGGACGAGCCGAACACGGCGGATTTCATTACCAAGGTACGAGACGCGACCACAGGAACGTTTCAGCTAAGCTCAGACGCCTTCCAAGCGTACAGGGGGGCTATCGCCGCAGGTTTGCATGATCGGGCGGACTACGCCCAGATCATCAAGCTATACGGCGGGCTTCCAGCACGGCGGGGAGAATACTACCGGCCAGCGAGGATCAGGGGGACCATTTCGGCCCCGATCATGGGAAACCCTGACCGGAGGCGAGTCTGTACGTCACACGTCGAACGGTTCAACGGGAGCCTACGCCACTCCTGTAGGCGGCTGACCAGGCTTACGTGCGCCTTCTCGAAGAAGTGGGAGATGTTGGAGGCCGCGCTAGCTGTGGAGCCTCAACAGGTTGTTCCGGGGAGGAGGGAGTCGGCTGATAGGGGGATTATAGCCGAGGCTGGCGTGGGGGCGATGCCAATTGTAGTCGTGGAGCCAGGGGAGCAGATGGTTGGCGCGTTGGAGGGAGGAGCAGTAGGAGCGGGCATAGGCCCATTCGCGGAGGGCGGTTTGGATGAAGCGCTCGGCCTTGCCGTTGGTGCGAGGGGTGTAGGGGCGGGTGAAGCGGTGGCGGATGCCGAGGCGGCGGCAAGTACGACGGAAGTGGCGGGAGCGGTACCAGGAGCCATTGTCGGTGAGCAGGCGTCGGATGCGGATGCCAAGCGAGCCATAGTAGGCGTGGGCGAGGAGAAGGAACTGGGCAGCGGAAAGGCTGCGCTCATCGGGCAGGATCTGGGAGAAGGCGATGCGGGAATGGTCGTCGACGGCGACGTGGACGAACTCCCAGCCGGCGGCGCGGGAGCGTCGGGTCTTATCGCCGGTAACGCGGTGACCGGCGTGCTGGAAGCGGCCGAGCTTTTTGATGTCGAGATGCAGTAGATCGCCGGGACGGTGATGTTCGTAGCGGCGAACGGGGGGAGCGGGTTCGAGATCGCGGAGACGGTTGAGTCCGGCGCGACCGAGGAGGCGGCTGACGGTGGCCGGGGATAGCCGCAGGGTTTGGGCGATGCGGCGGCCCGAGGCGTCTCTCCAGCGAGGATGCATCGAACCAAAAGGGCTCGGCCTTTGGGCGTCAATCGGGCATTCTGATGGATGTTCATGCGGTCTCTCCAGGGTCGTGGTTATTCGACAACTCCAGCTTCCCTGGTCCGGGACCGAATGAACAACCTGTTGAAAGATCACAGCTAGCTATCCACTTCGCGCATTACAACTTCTGCCGGATTCACAGCGCTACAAAGGTTACGCCAGCAATCGAGGCAGGAGTTGCCGGCCATGTATGGAGCTTGAGGGATCTTCTGATGGAGGCTGTCGGATGATTTGGTTTCCGCTGCTTGCGCGTCCGCCACCAAGACCACGCACTTTTAGCGCACTACCGTAGCGGCCGATCGACTCGTCCCCAAGCGCATAGTAGTACAATGCCGCAAAGACGGCGGCGGGGACCAGCCACGGCAATAACGACTTCCTAGCCTTCGCCCGATCGCGTTTTTGACGGGTGCGGCGGTCCGCGCTCATGGCTCGTTTCCGGATAAGGATGACCGCGAGGTCGCCCCCGAGCGGGCGGCCTGCCCCCGAGCGTTCATAATCCACCGAGCCGCCAGGGTGATTTTCTTCGTTGTCTTACAGCCCGGCTCGTCGATGTCAATAATGGCTGGGGTAATCATAGCTCGGATGGCCGGTGATTTGAAACCGCCGGTCGCCACTGTTTCACCTCGGCCAACGGCCTTCCGATCAGCGTCGCTTTCGGTATCCGATTGACGTCCGGTTCAAAAATGATAGACTCAGGCAATCTGACGCGGAGGCCTTGCCGGCTTGCCCCTCGAACGAGAAGTGCCACGATCTCCTGTCCGCACGGGTGCACTACTGGAAAAGCTGGGCCAAGTTCTTGACCCGGAGCTGGATGAATCCATTCTCGAGAGGGGCTTCGTCGAATCCCTTCAAGTGCAAGAAGGGCGCGTGACGGTCGAGCTAAGGTTGCCCACCTTCTGGTGCGCCGCCGCTTTCGCTTACATGATGGCGGAAGACATCCGCGAGCGGCTCCTCTCCGCTCAGGGCGTTACGGCTGTCACCGTCCGTCTGAATGATCATTTCGAGTCGCGGGCGATTGAAGCGGCGGTGAACGCGGGCAAGCGATTCTCGCAGGCTTTTCCCGGCGAAGCCGCCGCCGACCTTGACGACTTGCGGCTCATGTTCCTGCGCAAGGGCTTCCTCAAACGCCAGGAACAATTCCTGCGGAGCTTGACCAATGCCGGTTTCTCGTTGGCGGAGATAGCGAATCTTCGCCTCGAGCACCTCTCCATTGAAGAAACGTTCTGCCGCGTTCGGCGGCCGAGCGGCGACACGGTCGCTGTAGAGGCGGCTCGGGCCGCTCGGAGTTACCTGGAGCGCCGGGCCGAGTTGGGCCTGAACGGCTCGCCGGCCGCGCCCTTGGTTACCGATTCTCAAGACAGGCCGATTCCCGCTCATCGGCTCCAGCAGCATCTGATGGCGGCTCGCACGGTTCGGCTCTCACTCGAAGCCAACGCTTCGGTCTGCTCGGCTCTGCTCGACGCGCGCAAGGGGGAAGCCCCCGGAGGCTTCGTACAAATCGGAGGTCAGCATGTATCAGGCTGATGACGAGGAAGTTTTTGTTGTCGATGGGCATACCCACCTTTGGGATGCCGGCCCGGAAAACTGGCGCAACAAGTACGGCGAGGGGTGGATCCGTTGCTTCTACGACTACCACACCGCGCTGAGTCCCAAGGAGTATGTGTGGCCGTTTGAAAAGTATTGCAACTACGGTGAACAGACCATGGTTCAGGATCTGTTCTTCGAAGGGCACGTGGACATGAGTATCATGACCTCCACCTATCTGTATGAGTTTTTCAAGAACGGGTTCAATTCACACATCCAGAACAATGTCTTAAAAGAAAAATACCCCCATCGGTTTATCCTGTGCGGGTCCTTCGACCCGCGGGCCGAGCAGAAGGGTCTCGAGGAATTCCGCCGCATGATCAAGGAATATCCGATCCAGGGCCTCAAGCTCTATACGGCGGAGTGGCGGAACGGATCGCGGGGCTGGTCCCTGAAGAGTCCCTGGGCCTACAAGCATTTCGAGGCATGCCTGGAACTAGGGATCAAGAACATCCACGTCCACAAGGGGCCGACGATCTACCCGCTCGATCGAGACGCCTTCGACGTGGCCGATGTCGACCAGGCGGCCACCGATTTCCCCGACCTCAATTTCATCGTCGAACACGTCGGGCTGCCGCGGCTGGAAGACTTCTGCTGGATCGCTACGCAGGAGAAGAACGTTTACGCCGGCTTGGCGGTCGCCACCGCGTTTATTCACAGCCGTCCGCGGTATTTCGCCGAGATGATGGCGAACCTGCTCTTCTGGCTGGATGAAGACCGGCTGCTTTTCTCGAGCGACTATGCCATCTGGTCGCCGAAGTGGATCGTCGAAAAGTTCTGGTCCTTCGAGATCCCCGACGACATCAAGCAGGAATACGGAGTGGATTTGACCCGGCAAGCCAAGCGCAAGATCTTGGGCGAGAACGCGGCTCGCCTCTACGGAATCGACATTGCCGCTCAGAGGGAAAAACTGAGCCAAGACCCGATCGGAGTGAAGCTAGCCAACGGCTCGGGCGCGTGATGCCGTGGCTCGGGTCGGGAGCCGTGTTATTCGCGGGATGAATGACTGCCACGGGGACAGTCGCCGTGCCGGCATCCGGACGATTTTCTGTTGCCAGCCCTACGGTTGCAGGTTCGTCGTACACACGAGCTGCTCGCGTTCCTGTTTCCCCGGGAGTCCCAAGCCATTTTACCGGCAGTGGCGAGGTGAAGCGGGCGAGGGGTTCGCCGGCGCGAGGCGCGCCGCGGCCAGACGTTCTGAAAACATTTCCGAAAAACTCTTGCGGGAAGGATAGACCCATGCAAGCCGCTCGACTTCATGAATTCGACGAAACTCTCCAGCGCACTGAGCTTCTGCGAGTGGAGGACCTCGCCGAACCGAAGCTCCACGATCCCGACGACGTGATCGTACGCATCGGAGGAGCCGGTCTTTGCCGGACTGACTTGCACATCGTCGAGGGAATCTGGCGCGAAAAAGTCGACCGCCCGCTGCCCTACATCCTTGGTCATGAGAACGCCGGCTGGGTTCACGAGGTCGGTTCCTCGGTCCGCACCATGAAGAGGGGCGACCCGGTCATCGTGCATCCCCTGGTCACCGACGGCGTTTGCCCGGCCTGCCGCCGCGGCGAAGACATGCATTGCGAGAACGGTCACTTCCCGGGAATCACAAGCGACGGCGGCTTTGCGCAGCTTCTCCATACGAAAGAACGCTGTCTTATCAAACTGCCTCCGCATCTCGACCCCAAGGACGTGGCGCCCTACGCCGACGCCGGGCTGACGGCTTATCGCGCAGCGCGCAAAGCGGCGGAAATCTTGCGCCCCGGCACGGGGGCGGTCATTCTCGGGTTCGGCGGCCTCGGACATATCGCCGCGCAGGTCCTTCGCAACCTTTGCGCCGCCACGATCATCGTCGTGGACACCTCGACACAAGCGTTGGCGCTGGCGGAAGAGATGGCCTTCGACCACCGTGTCCTCGGGGATCAAGGCGCGGTCGAGGAGATCCGCCGTCTGACCGGCGGCGGGGCCGACGCCGTCATCGACTTTGTCGGTGAGAAGGGCACGCCCGAGCTAGCGATGAAAATGCTCCGCAAAGGCGGCACCTACTTCGTGATCGGCTATGGCGGCGTAATTCGGCTGCCGACCATCGACATGATCGTCGACGAGTTCAGCATTGTCGGCAACCTGGTCGGTAATTTCACGGAACTTTCGGAGTTGATGATTCTCGCCGGCCAGGGCAAGGTGAAGTTGGCCACCCGTGCTTACCCGCTCGATCAGGTGAACGAAGCCATGCGCGACCTGATCGACGGTCAGATCCCGGGACGCGGGGTTTTGGTTCCCTCCTAGCCCACTTTTCTCACCAGGGTGGCGAGGCCAAGCGTGTGAGAGCCTGTCAGTGCTTCGGTGCTTTTGCTCGCCGTGCTCAACGTAGGGTCCAAGTACGCCCGGATCAATCAAGAAACGGGGCGCCGAGCGGCTGGGCCGGGCCTTCAATACTTAGAATTCGATGCTCGCCAAGTGGTAGGATATATTACTTGGCCCTGGAGCAACCAAACTCGATACCGGAAAGACGCTTCGCCGGAGCGGTGATTCTCCGAGGATACAAAGATCTGGTAGGCGCCTCCGTGCCCGTAGACGACAAGGTGGCGGCTCTAAGCTGGTTTCTGTCGGAGGGCACCGAGAGAGGGTCCTTTGATCACTGGTGCCGCCTTCTCGACGTCGACCCGACCCGCTACCGGGACCACCTTCGCTACATAGGCCTACTGCCTTGCAACCGGACCACGCGAAATGACCGCAAACTGAAGCGATGGCTGCGTAGGTTTTTTCGGCGTGATCTCAAGCGTCAAGTAAAACACGCGTCAGAAGTACATCACGTGACGAACGGCGTAACGAGTTCAGTCTCTTAGATTCCAGCCGATCCTAGCCTGCTTTTCTCGCCACTCGCCGGTTGAAGCAGGCGATGAACCCGCCATGATTCGTTGCGCTTGCTGGCCGCGGCCGACGTAGTTTCCCGGTCCGGCGCGGAACGGAAGTCGCTGCTTATTTCGGTAGCACCAAGACAGAAGCGGGCGGCCGCACCCGCGGAAAATACGTCTTAGCGCGCCCTGTCCTGACGAGCCTCTCACGCACTTCGTCCCGCCACGTGGTTAGAGAAGCGGCCTAGCGACGACTGCGATCCCCCGTGATTCCCCCACGGGGTGAGGGCTGCCATGGCGTTTTTCCCCCGGAATGGGACTGCACGGAACGGCGGAGTGTGCCATAATGGAACTACTGTCGAGATCTTCCTGAACCGTCCTTCCATTTTTCCGCAGAACTGAAAGCGCACCGCAACCTTGCTCGCTCGTTCGTCTCTGCAGATCCTGGGCCGGCCCGATCAGCCAGTCCGACAGTGATTCTTCCATGAGGAGATTATCAGTAATGAGAGAAAAAGGTACTGTAAAGTGGTTTAATCCCGACAAAGGTTTCGGGTTTATCCAACGTGAAAGCGGCGGCGACGTATTCGTCCACCATACCGCCATTCAAGCGGAGGGCTTTCGGACATTGAACGAAGGAGCGGAAGTAGAGTTCGAGGTAGGCGACGGACCCAAAGGACCCAGGGCGGTTGACGTAACTTTCTAGCTCGCTTTTCGCGCCGGCGACCGGCGGGGGGGTGGAAGCAATGCCCGCCGTCAGGGATGTAGGGGTGTCGATTGATCGCCCCCGCTTGCCTTACAAACGGTAAGCTCGACGATCCATGCGAACCATTGCCGAGAGCCCTGGCCACGGGCCCTTCGTCCCTATTCGCCGCGATAGTGGTGAAGACCGGGCTGGTGTCCCTTTTTCAAAGGTGGGCGTAAGTATTCCGTGCAACTTGTCGGTCGCCGTCAGCCGCGTTCACGACCCGCTTCGAGGGCCGTGCGCGCCGCTGACTGGTCAGCGGTGGCGGCAACTTACACCGAGGACGCGGTGCTGATGCCCCCCCATGCAGCCGCCGTGCAGGGACGCGACAAGATTCGCGAGTTCTTTGCGTCATTTCCGCCGGTCAGTGAGTTCGAAGTTGAAAACGTCGAGATCGATGGTCGCGGCGATCTGGCCTATGTCTACGGCGTCTATGGCATGACCATCACTCCACAAGGAGCCGAACCCATCGAGGATTCCGGCAAGTTTCTCGAGATCCGTCTAAAGCAGGACGACGGCTCATGGCTGCTCTTCCGCGACATGTTCAACTCGAGCGTCCCGACGCGGGAATAGCGGCTTCACCGTCTTATCGAATAGCTTCTCGATTAGCCCGACTTTCTCGCCCGACGACCAACATGGATGGCTTCCCGGTTCGTCAGCTGGACGCCTGCGATACGCTCTGCGAGGTCCTCGCTGAAGCGCCGAACCGGTTGTGAAATCGACTATTTGGGTACCTTCTCCGGCGACTTGGGCGCTTGCGTGAAAACGCCGGAGAGGAAGGATCGGCTGGGGCGTGGCAGCTTCATGACCGGCTCGATGCCGGCGTGGAACGATTGGGCCTGGTCGGCGAGACGGGCCACGAGTTCGGGGTGCTTGCGGGCGAGGTTTCGCGTTTCCGACGGGTCGCTCGAGAGATCATAGAGTTCCGGTTCTCGGCATCGAACGGGGGGTTGGGGCTTGCCTTTGTGGTTGACATCTCGCTTGAAGAGGTGAAGCTTCCATCGTTTTTCGCGAACCGCGAATACCTGGTTGCGAAAGTAGTAGTAAAACGCCTGGTGCGGGCTTTGGCCCGACCCCCTCAGCAGCGGCGCGATGTCGGCGCCGTCGATCTCGCGGTCTGATGGTATCCGCCCGCCGGCAAGTGTGAGGAAAGTCGCGAAAAGATCCATCATGGTAGCGATGCCGCCGCGGGTTTTCCCGGCGGGAATTTGCCCCGGCCAGCGTGCAATCAGCGGGACTCGCATGCCGCCCTCCCAGGTCGTCGCCTTGCCTCCGCGCAGCGCGCCCGCTGACCCCCTGGTCTTCCTACCGTTAGTTCCGCCGACGAGTGACGGCCCGTTGTCACTGGTGAAAACGACCAAAGTGTTTTCATCCAGGCCCAGACGGCGCAAGGCCTCCAAGATCTCGCCGGTGCTCCAGTCGATCTCCTCGACAACGTCGCCGTAGGGTCCGTAAGCCGATCGGCCTCGAAATTCCTCGGACGGGCGGACTGGTTGGTGAGGCATCGTGTGCGCCAGATAGAGAAAGAAGGGCCGATCTCGATGCTGTTCGATATAGCGAATTGCTTCCTCGGTGTAGCGGCGCGTGAGAGTCTTGACCTTGGCGGGCGATTCGATGACCCGATCGTTTTGAAGCAAGTCGATGCGCGGCCATTTCAGGGCTGGCAGAAAGCTCATGTCGTTGCTGTGGAGCAGACCGTAGAAGTAATCGAAGCCGTTGCGCAGAGGACGGAAGGGTCTTCGGCCGCCCAGATGCCACTTCCCGATGCACGCTGTCCGGTAACCGCGTTCTTTCAACGCTTCGGCGAGGGTGATTTCTGAAGCCGGGATGCCCCACTTTTCCTTGGGTACGAGAACCCGCACCAGACCGGATCGGATCGGGTAGCGTCCAGTCAGAAGAGCGGCTCGCGCCGGCGTACAGGCGGGCGCGGCCGAGTAGAACTCCGTCAGTCGCACTCCCTCGGCCGCCATGCGGTCGATTCGCGGAGTCTGAATCGTGGGCTGGCCGTAGACCCCGAGATCGCCGTAACCTAAGTCGTCGCTGAGAATCACGACGAAGTTCGGACTGCGCCCCTGGGCGATGCCAGGGCCCAAGCAGACAGTAAGGAAGAAAGCGATTAGAATGGGCGAGGAGAGCTTCACCGATTACATTGTAGCGTGCGTTTTGCGCTCGATTTCCGCATCCCGATTCCGCGCTGGCCTTGGGCGCAAATCTCGTTGACCCACTTCCCTTGTGGATCGCCGTCGCCACGATAATGCCGATCTCAAACGACTGCGTGAGGTCATGCTTCTACGCAGTCTGTCGATATGAGTGCTGTGCTCCGCGGTCGACGCGAGCCGGACGGGGTGCTCAAATTGGCGTGGTAAGATGATGTGGTAGATGGATTACGGGCTTGTTGCCCACCGCGCTTGGTGGTTTTGAGGTCCGTCGTGCAGCCGGCGGTTCACCACCTGCTTCCACAGCGGAGGACGATGTGAAAAAAAAGGGTCGTTCACGGCCGGTCAATGAAGAAGTTGTCGTTGACCCCAAGGTATTGCGGTCGGCGCAAGAGATCGTCTTCGAACCTAGACCGCTGAAGACCTTTGCCTGCCAAGTTTGCGGCTCCGAGGGCGCTACAACACAGTCCGAGGGTCTCTGCTGGGTCTGCCGGCGCCTGAAGATCAGCGCTTGGCGCGACGTCGAACAACCCACGCTGTTCACTGAATAACCTTGCCTGCTGTGTCGCCATTCCCGGCGACATCGAGTCCCGTAGCGGAGCGCCCTTTCGGTGTGCCGCTCGAGATTCCCCTCGACGTCCGGGGTAATGTAGCTGCCGGTTGTAGCGCGTGGCTGGGCCGTCGTTTCGCCCAGGCCTGTCGCCTTTTCTCAAATCGGCCGATCCCGGCCCAAGGCGGCCGTCAATCGTCCTCGGCCCTCGCTATTCTGGAGGGAAGTGCGAGGACCGGCCTCGCTCGGCCATGAGAAAAGAAAAAAACAAAACGAACCCAATTTCTAGAACAACCGTTTTGTAATCAATGGGTTGCGATGGTTTGGCAACTGGCTTTCGCAGCTTGTTTTGCCTTGAACCAGAAGCCTGACTGCTGCTTCGCGTCCTCGGATGTGGGTCGCGGGACGACTGCATTTTCCAGTCCAAGAACGACCCTGAAATGGGGTTGGGCAGGCAAGGGGTCGGCGCTGGGTGTGAAAGAATAAGGACTGCCGCGGATGACTACTAGGAAAGCCGATCTTCAGCTTGCCGGGCTTTGCAAGGAATACCCGACTGCCAGCGATCCGTTGGTCGTCGTTCGTGACGTATCGCTTTCCTTGAGCCGCGGGGAGGGCTTGGCCATCATGGGGCCCTCCGGATCGGGGAAAAGCACGCTGCTGTTTATGGTCGGAGCGTTGGAGACGCCCACCCGGGGAACCATCACGCTCGACGGCCGTAACCCGTTCGATTTGCCGGGAAAGCAGCTGGCGGCGTTCCGCAACCGCCGGATCGGTTTTGTATTTCAAGACCACCACTTGCTGCCGCAGTGCTCGGCCTTCGAAAATGTCCTCATCCCAACGATGGCGCCCGGTTCGACGCGCCAGGGCGGGGAAGCGGAGCAGGCCGCTCGCCGGCTTCTCGATCGGGTCGGTCTCGCCGGCCGCCTCGAGCACCGTCCGGCGGAGCTTTCCGGAGGCGAGCGTCAAAGGGTGGCGATTGCGCGGGCTCTGATCAACTCCCCGCCGGTCGTTTTGGCGGATGAGCCGACGGGGAACCTTGACCGTCGCACGGCCGCCACCGTCGCCGACCTTTTGCTGGAGTTACATCGGGAGGAAAAGACGATTCTCCTGCTCGCCACCCATAGCCCGGCCTTGGCGGAAAGGTTCTCCCGCCGCGGCGAACTGCATGAGGGCCGACTGGAGTCCGTATCCTGAGCCGAGCCGCGGGCGATGAGCCTGCTGTCAAGAGCGCGAATCAACTCGGCGAGAGGACAAACCCATCGTGGGCACGACGCCTCAACCGTACTCTTGCGGACCAAGCTCGGTGATGGTTAATTCGCGGCTGCACGCTAAGTGGGACGCGCAGCCGCGATAGCCAAGGAGAGAGATAGGTAACAAACTGTCTCTGTCCATACCATCGAGAGGTTGGCGAAAAAACTTTAGCCCGTTTCTCGCAGGGGAAGGTAGGCGCCTAGCCCGCATTTCTCACCACCTGACGGTCGAAGCACGCAATAGGCCCGCCATTACTGCGTTGCGCTTGCTCGCCGTGCTCAACGTAGGGTTCAAGTACGCCCGCGTCATTTCAAATTGGTCAAGGTCCAGGGAGACTTCGTCTGGCACAATCATGCTGAGACGGACGAGGTGTTCATCATGCTTGACGGAGAAGTGACCATCGAGTTCCGCGACCGCAAAGTGACGTTAAAAACAGGCGAGATGTTCGTGGCGCCAAAGGGCTGACCTGCCCCCAGGAACGAGTCCACTCTCTAAGTTAGACCTGGGACCATTTGAAGTCCACTCCATGGTATAGAACTCTGGTCCTGGGACCTGGGTAATCTGGCCTCCGGCGCCGGCGGCCGATAGGCCAAGGCGCTGTGAGGCCGTCGCTGGTTGTACTCCCTGCGCCATCTCTCGGCCAACACCTTCGCCTCCCACAACGTGTCGAAGACTTCTACGTTCAGCAGTTCATCCCGCAGTTTTCCGTTGAAGCTCTCCACATATCCATTCTCCCAGGGGCTGCCGGGCTCGATGTATAAGGTCCTCACCCCAACAGCCTTCAGCCAGTCCCGAACCGCCTGAGCCGTAAACTCTGACCCGTTATCGGACCGAATGTATTCAGGCACTCCCCGATCCACGAACAACTCCGCCAATCGATCCAACACGTCCTGGTGATTCATCTGTCGTTGGACCTCAATGGCCAGACACTCCCGGGTGTATTCATCCAGTAGGGTTAATAATCGAAAGGCCCTTCCGTCATGGGTTCGCTCATGCACGAAGTCATAGCTCCAGACGTGATCCTTGTGAGCCGCTCGTAACCGAACGCAGGATCCATCATGAAGCCACAGTCTCCTTCGTTTCGGCTGTCTGGACGGGACTTTCAGCCCCTCCTGTCTCCACAACCTCTCCACCCGCTTGTGATTCACTTTCCACCCTTCCCAACGAAGCATGGCCGTGATCCGTCGGTAGCCGTATCGCCCGTAGTGCGTGACCAACTCCACCATCTCAGCCACCAATCGAGCCTCCTCATCGGGGATATGCCTTTCCCTTCGCTGGGTCGATCGAGCCTGTCCCAGCACTTGGCAGGCCCGACGTTCGGAGACGCGCTCTGCTCCCAATCTCTCCCTCACCCACACCACTGCGCGTCTCCTCTTCGTCGGGCCTAGAAGTTTCCCGAGGAAACTTCCTTTAGGATCTGCTTGTCCAAAGACAGATCTGCCACTAGCTTCTTCAACCGGGCATTCTCCTTCTCCAACACCTTCAACCGCTTGGCCTGATTCAGTCGAAGCCCTCCGTACTCCTTGCGCCACCGGTAGTAGGTCTGCTCGGTCACCCCAATCTGTTTGCACACCTGGCCCACCGTCTGTCCTTGAGCTAGACCCACCTCTGCCTCACGCAACTTGATGATGATCTGTTCTGCACTAAATCGCTTCCCTGCCATCTCTTGCCTCCTTCCTAAAACCGAAAATCCTAACATTCAACTTGGACTCGTTTTAGGGGGCAAGGTCAGTATCGATCTGAGCAAGGAGATGCTGCGCAGGGCAGGGAAGAAGGAGCAGTTCGCCGGAAGGTCGGCCCTGGCGGATGCGCGGTGGTTGCCTATGGCGGACGAAGTGCTCGACGTCGTGTTTTGCTCATTCGCTTTGGGATCAATGCCCTCCGTCCGGGTTGCGATTGCGGAACTGGGCCGCGTCACGAAGCGTGGCGGCAGGGTGATTGTCAGCGACCTGCACCCCGGCACGGAGCAGCACCTTTGGCGCAGTAGTTTTCGGAACGGCAAGCGGGTTTACGAAGTAGCTCAGCACCGCCATGACGCGGAAGAGTTTCTTGCGGCGGGGCGCGCGGCCGGACTGCAACTGCTGGGGCGCCTGGAGCCTCGGTTCGGCGAACCGGAACGCGAGATCTTTCGGCGAGCCGGCAAGGAGGGAGAGTTCGAATCGGCTCGGCGCGTTCCCGCCGTGTCGATCCTTATTTGGGAACGTTGCCGGCGAGCCACGCGCCGCGTGTAATTGGACGGCCAACGGCCGCGGGTCTCGGCAAAACGGTGGCCGCGGCCTGCGCTACGGGGCTTCCCGACGACGGCTACATCGCACGGACGCGGACCCTGGAAAGGCGCCAGGTCCGCGCTACAAGCTGTGCCATCCCCGGTTTGCCCCGATTCAAGCTCTCAACGGACGGATGACAAATCCGATAGTCGTAGCGCGGACCTGGTGCCGTTCCAGGGTCCGCGTCCTTACTGAGTAAATTCAAAACTGAGTAAATCTTCGCGTTACAGAGGTCTTACCTATTGACTTCCGCATAATATAGAGTAATCTTTTGGGGGTTCTGCTCGTCTTAATAGACATGGGGAACCCAAGAGGCGTAAGGCGCGATTTTGATGCTCTGGAAAAGCGACGGCTGGAGGCCGTGCGGCTGGTCGTTGACGAAGGTTTGAGTCAGTCCGAGGCAGCACGGCGCGTGAAGGCGGCGCAGCAAAGCGTGAGCCGTTGGGTTAGCGAGCATGGCGCGCACGGTGCCGCCGGACTCCGCCGGGCCGGGCGCGCCGGCCGCAAGCCGCTGTTAGACGCCACGCAACGGGAACGTCTGGAGGCAATGCTGCTGCGGGGCCCCGAAGCGCAGGGCTTCTCGACGCCGCTGTGGACTTGTCCGCGAGTCGCTCGTCTGATCGCCGACGAGTTCGGCGTGCGCTATCACGAAGGTCATGTTTGGAAGATCCTGCGGGCGCTCCACTGGAGCCCGCAACGGCCTGTCGGCAAGGCCCGCGAGCGCAACGAAGAAGCCATCCGCAACTGGCGGCGCAAGACTTGGCCGGCCACTAAAAAAAAGCCCAAAAACAAGGCCGCACGATCGTCTTCATCGACGAAAGCGGACTGAGTCAGAAGCCCCATCGTTGCCGCACCTGGGCGCCCCGCGGCGAGACACCCGTGCTGGAGTTCAACTTCAACTGGCAGAAACTTTCCGTTTCCGCCGGGCTGACCTTGCGCAACTTCTACTTCCGGCTCTATCCCGGCGCCATCGGCGAGCTGGAGGTCATCGACTTCCTGAAGGCTTTGGTCCGCCACATCGACGGCCCGCTGCTGATCGTCTGGGACCGCCTGCCGGCGCACCGCAGCCGCCTGGTGCGGGAGTTCATCGAGCTCTCCGAAGGCCACATCGCCACGGAGTGCTTGCCGCCCTATGCACCGGAGCTGAACCCGGTGGAATACATTTGGGCTTACTGGAAGCAGCACGAGTTGCCGAACGTCTGTCCGAAGGACTACTGGGAGCTGGACGAGCGTGCCCGCAAATCCCTGCGTCGCATGCGCCGCAAACCGCGCTTGATTACGGCCTTCTGGAAGCAGTCTTCTCTTGGCCTTGACTAACTCGATATTATGCGAGATTCAATAGTAGTGTTGTGCGTTGCAAAATACTTATCGCTTGCCCGCTCTTTCCTCTAAGCCGATCTGGGTTTCAAGTCCCGACGAAAACGGGCGCGCCCCGAACGAAGGCCGGCAGGTAGAAAGGGCCGCCGGCGATCGGCTGACTGCCGCTGACCAGTCAATCCAAGCGGTCGCCCGGGGAATCTCCTACAATGTGTGGAGAGACGGTCTCCGGGCTTCTCGATCCCAAAGTGACTTTCGCGATAGTGCAATTCCCGATGCCCCCGGGACAGAGAACGTTCTCTCCAGGAGTCAACGATTGATGGCGACATTTTTCCGCTCCGCCGCTTGCTTTGTCTCCTTCGCCGCTTTTCTTTTTGCTGGCGAAGTCACCACGGAAAGGATTCGGAAAGCCGACCGCGAGCCGCATAACTGGCTCAGTTACGGACGCGATTATCGGTCGTGGCGCTACAGCCCGCTTGAGGAAATCAACCGCGAGAACATCAAAAAGCTGGTCCCTGTCTGGGCCTTTGAGACCGGGGTTGACGATGGCGGCTTGCAGTGTACCCCGCTCGTGGTCGACGGGGTGATGTATATCACCAGCTCCTGGAATCGCGTATTCGCCCTCGATGCGGCGACGGGCGAGGAGATTTGGCACTACTACTACCCGCCGGCTAAGAAGTTCCCGGGGCTGTTCGGCGGTTGGAACCGCGGAGTCGCCCTCGGCCACGGCTTGGTCTTCATGGGCACGATGGACAACCATCTGGTTGCTCTTGACGCCAAAACGGGCCGCGAAGTCTGGAACGTGGAGATCGAGGACAGCAAGCAGTGCGGCTGCAGCACCAACGGCGCGCCGTTGGTGGTCAAAGACAAGGTCATCACCGGCGTGACGGGCGGCGACATGGCGCACCGCGGCTACCTGACGGCGTTCGATGCCAAGACCGGGCGCCAGGCGTGGCGGTTCTGGACCATCCCGGGGCCGGGCGAGCCGGGCCATGAAACCTGGGAAGGGGACAGTTGGAAGTCGGGCGGCGGTTCCACCTGGCTGACCGGCTCCTATGATCCGGATCTCGACTTGCTCTATTGGGGCGTCGGCAACCCCGCGGCCGACTTTTACGGCGAAGATCGAGAGGGGACGAATCTTTACACGGAATCCGTGATCGCCCTCGATCCCGACACCGGGGAATTGCAATGGCACTACCAGGAGATTCCCCACGACGTCTGGGACTTTGATTCGGCTTACGAGGCCGTCCTGGTCGATCTGCCCTACAAAGGGCGCGAGCGCAAGCTGCTGATCAACCCCAACAAGGGAGGGATCACCTGGGTGATCGACCGCACCAACGGCGAATTCATCAATGCTTGGCGGCTCGCGGAGAACATCAATTGGATCGAGCGTATCGACGAAAAGGGCAATCTGATCGGCCGTCTTGAGCCGGAGGTGGGAAAGCCGACCGTTGTTTGTCCGGCGATCGGCGGGGGCCGCCAGTGGAATCACGGCGCCTACAGCCCCAAGACCGGCTGGTTCTATTCGACCGGTATCGAGTGGTGCCAGATGCTGACCGTGGTGAAAGAAGAGCCTCGCGAGGGAATGCCTTTTTTCGGCGGCATCTTTACATTCCAGAAGCCGCCAAAAGGGGAGGCTGGAGGCCACCTGGCGGCCTACGAGCCGATTT
The DNA here is from genome assembly GCA_965248365.1 of Bryobacterales bacterium. Taxonomy (GTDB): domain Bacteria; phylum Acidobacteriota; class Terriglobia; order Bryobacterales; family UBA6623. Next base: position 59,134 of record CBDFJA010000003.1, read on the forward strand.
CGGGGAAGCGGCGCTGGATCTACCGTTCGAAATATCCCTTGCTCGCCTCGCAGTTGGCGACGGCCGGACGCCTGGTTTTCACCGGTGATCCGGAAGGCCGCTTTTTCGCCCTCGACGACGAGACCGGCAAGATGCTGTGGTCATTTCGTACCGGATCGGGCCACCGCGGGTCTCCTATCTCCTATGCGGTGGAAGGCAAGCAGTATATCGCCACGCCCAGCGGTTGGGGATCGGCGGTAGCCCTCGCCTACCCCCAATTGTGGCCGGAGGCGAAAGATTTCCGCGGCGGCTCGACGCTTTTTGCGTTCGCCCTGGCGGACTTTGAGTAACGATAACAGATGATAGAGAGCACCGTTTCTTCTCGACCGGGGCGGCCTACAACCCAAGCCAGGGTTCGGGTGGTTCCGTCGAAGACCCACCGGTTTTCATCCCTTCGGGTGGGCCGCAAATCCATCTACACTCCGTCGGTCTCGGCCGCGACGCCGGTTTTTACTTTCTTGCGCCACCTCGTCTTGGCCGCGCTGCTGATAGGCGGGGCCGCACCATTTGCTCGCAGCTCCACGGTTGAGCTGACAAACCCCGCGGTCATCGCCGCGGGCAATCGGTTTTTTGGCCGCTACTGTTCGGTCGGCTACTGCCATGGCGCTGAAGGCCGCGCGGGCCTCGGTCCGGCCCTGAGCGATCGAGTGTGGGACCCCCAGGAACTTTTCGAAGTCGTCGGCGGCGGCAGGCCCGGCACCTTGATGCCTCCATTCCAGGAAAACCTCTTCCCCGAAGATATCTGGTCGATCGTGGCCTATGTGATCAGCCTGGGATCCGTGAAGCCGGGGGCCTCGACGGCCGTCGAAGCCGAATTGGCCGCTCGCGCCGCCGATTCGCTTTCCGAGCAGGCGCGCAAGGGACGTTCGCTCTTCTTCGATCTGACGAACGAGAAGCGTTGTTCGCTGTGTCACCACCTCGAAGACAACGGGACGCCGATCGGACCGAATCTGGCGATCGTTGCGAAGAGTCAGTCCGAAGAGCAGCTTCGCCGGAATATTCTCGAACCCAACGGCGGCATCGCCGAAGGCTTCGAGCAGACCGTTGTCACGACGAACCACGGCGAACGTGTCGCCGGCGTGGCCAAGGAGCGGACGGACGAGCTGATCCGCGTCTACGATGCGGCCAGTATTCCATCTCCTCTGCGAACGTTCTACCGGGATCAGATACGGAGCGTCGAAACCCAAGAGCGCTCGTCCATGCCGGACGACTATGGGGATTTCTACTCGTCCGAAGAGGTAACCGCGATCATCTCCTACTTGAGGGCAGGAGCTTTCTAGCCGAGCCGGGGTGCTCTGCTCGGTCAGTTCCACGAGGCCGCTTCGCGGCCTAGTACCTACTGACAAAAGCTCGCGTATTAAAAAAGGCGTTTCCCGAAGAATTATAGGGCTCTCTGTCCAACCCACAGAGCTTTCCGAGCCGCGACCGTGAGGGAGTGGTCCAGTAATCGCCGCCTATAAACGATCGAATTTATGGCATGCAAGCACGAGGCTGCCTTGTCAGACCCGGGCGGCTTCGGGAGGGCATCACTTGAGGAAACTAGCCTGGCCGCTGATTCTTGTGCTCCTGGCGCTCCCCGCCCGGGCCCAGCAGCTCCGTCTCCTGCAGGACGTTATCTACAGCCAAGCCGGCGGCCACCTGATTGCCATGGACGCTTACCTATGGGACTGGGGCAGCCTCGCTCCCGCGGGCATCTACATTCACGGAGGCGGCTGGCGGGGCGGGGACAAAAAGGACGTCCCCGAGTTTCTCCAAAAGGGGCTCTTTGACGCCGGCATCTCTCTGATTTCGATTAACTATCGCCTTTCCCAACAGGCTCCTTACCCGGCTCAGTTGGAAGACGTCGCCCGTGCCATACAGTTTGTGCGCCATAAGGCGGGTTCTTGGCACATCGACGCGAGCCGGATGGGGGTGATGGGCGAATCCGCCGGCGCCCATCTGGCCTTGTGGATCGGCCTTCACGATGACCGCAGGGACCTGGACTCCCGCGACCCGGTCGAGCGGCAGTCAACGCGAGTTTCCGCGATCGCTAATTACTACGGGCGGGCCTTTTTCAGCAGAGAGAACGAGAGTCCGTTGGTTCGGCAGTTGTTTGGACTCAAAGAGGGAGACCCGTTCAGCCTGGTGAGCGACGACCGCCTAAGAGAAGCATCCCCGATTACGTACGCTTCCCGCGGTGATCCCGCTGTTTTCACCTACCACGGGAAGAAAGACGACGCCGTCCCGGTGTCACAAGCTGAGGCGCTCATCGCCAAGCTCAGGTCGTTTGGCGTCTCCATGGAAAACCATCTGGTCGACGGAGCTGGACACGGTCTCGACAAGGCTAATCCAGCCGGACCCGACTTCCGAACAGCCACGATCAAGTTTCTCAAACGCCATTTGGGGCGCTAGGCGACTCTCAAGCGGTCGGCGGCGGGTCATTGGCCCGCTTTTCTCACCCCGGCTCTAGCTGTGGAGCCTCAACAGGTTGTTCCGGGGAGGAGGGAGTCGGCTGATAGGGGGATGATAGCCGAGGCTGGCGTGGGGGCGATGCCAATTGTAGTCGTGGAGCCAGGGGAGCAGATGGTTGGCGCGTTGGAGGGAGGAGCAGTAGGAGCGGGCATAGGCCCATTCGCGGAGGGCGGTTTGGATGAAGCGCTCGGCCTTGCCGTTGGTGCGAGGGGTGTAGGGGCGGGTGAAGCGGTGGCGGATGCCGAGGCGGCGGCAAGTACGACGGAAGTGGCGGGAGCGGTAACAGGAGCCATTGTCGGTGAGCAGGCGTCGGATGCGGATGCCAAGCGAGCCATAGTAGGCGTGGGCGAGGAGAAGGAACTGGGCAGCGGAAAGGCTGCGCTCATCGGGCAGGATCTGGGAGAAGGCGATGCGGGAATGGTCGTCGACGGCGACGTGGACGAACTCCCAGCCGGCGGCGCGGGAGCGTCGGGTCTTATCGCCGGTAACGCGGTGACCGGCGTGCTGGAAGCGGCCGAGCTTTTTGATGTCGAGATGCAGTAGATCGCCGGGACGGTGATGTTCGTAGCGGCGAACGGGGGGAGCGGGTTCGAGATCGCGGAGACGGTTGAGTCCGGCGCGACCGAGGAGGCGGCTGACGGTGGCCGGGGATAGCCGCAGGGTTTGGGCGATGCGGCGGCCCGTCCAACGTTGTCGGCGCAGGGCGAGGACGCGGTCAACGACGGCTTGCGGGGTGCGGCGCGGGCTATGCCGGGGACGCGAAGAGCGATCGTAGAGACCGGCTTCGCCTTCGCCGCGGTAGCGGGCCAGCCAACGGCGGGCGGTGCGTTCTGAGACGTCTCGGGCCGCCGCGGCGGCCCGAGGCGTCTCTCCAGCGAGGATGCATCGAACCAAAAGGGCTCGGCCTTTGGGCGTCAATCGGGCATTCTGATGGATGTTCATGCGGTCTCTCCAGGGTCGTGGTTATTCGACAACTCCAGCTTCCCTGGTCCGGGACCGAATGAACAACCTGTTGAAAGATCACATCTAGCCCGCCTTTCTCACCACCTGACGGTCGAAGCACGCCATAGGCCCGCCATTACTGCGTTGCGCTTGCTCGCCGTGCTCAACGTACTTTCCCGGTCGGGCGTCGAACGCGGGTCGCTACTTCTTTCGCTAGAGCCAAAATACGAATGGCTAGGCTGCACCCGCGAAAGTACGCCCGCATCATTCAAGAAATGCGGCGCCGAGCGGCGGGCGCCTTGTACTGACGGGCCTCTCACGCACTTCGCCTCGCCACCTGGTGAGAAAGGCGGGCTAGAGGCGAAGTGCGTAAGAACCCGGTCAGCTTACTTTCCAAGCAGGTCCGAGGCAAAGTTTGGCCAGATGAAACCTCGTCAGGGCCGGCGTGCCCGACCGCGTCGTTATGTGGAGTGGCGGATGAGCAGGTTGGCGGGGCCTTTGGTATCCTGATTTCGGGTGCTCGACTATTTGAGCGAGGCCTCCAGTTTACGAGTGATTGACCTTAGACCGGTCCTCATCGAGGCGAAGACTGAAGGTGATATTTACGAAAAAACTGGCACGCACTGGAACGCGGCCGGCGCCTGGGAAGGCTATCAAGAGATTATGCAAGAGCTGGCTTCGTCACGGCCGGAAATGCGCGCGCTCGCCAAAAGGGAAGTGAAGTTTAGGGAATTTGTGGGAAGGGGTCTTGACGTTGCTCGGTTGGTTGCCTTGGAGAATGCTGTGGTGGAACATCGCTCCGTTGTTTTTCCCCGAGTTCCGAGAGCCGAAATTGTCGCAACGCCATACGGCCCGAAGACAAGAAGGCTCTTTGCCACTCAACGCCCTCCCAGCGGGCGGCCGACGGCGGTGATTTTTAGGGATTCGTTCTTCACCCGTCTCGTCCGTCTGGTGAAAGAGCACTTCGACCGTGCCGTATTCGTGTGGAGTGCAGAGTTTGACTACCAAATTTTAGCGCAAGAGAAACCCAACATCGTGATTTGGGAGATGTGCGAGCGCTTTCTCATGGGGAATGTGCCACGTTCGAAAGCTGAGCGTCCCGCGATGTCGTTGCTGGAGGATTGGGAGGAAGCGGTGATCACCAGCGAGCGATCAAACGATGTTCACAAGGCGAAAGTCGTTGTGGAAGGGAAGAAGCGCAGGGTGCTGGTGATGCGGCCGCGTTCAGAGGCGAGATTCGGCCCCGTCTCTTTGGCGGATAACGCCACCCTGCGTTTCGGCTACGGGGTCCTTAAACGTGCTTGGGAAAAACCAGGGGACGGTGTGCGGTTTTCTATTACGGTCCAACGCGGCGGCAAGGGAGTCGAGGTGTTCCATAGATATCTTGACCCGAAGAATCGGAAAGCCGATCGGAAATGGTTTAGCGCCGAACTCCGGCTCGGTGCTTTTGCGGGTTCGGGAATTGAAGTCGTACTGTCCACGGAGGCGGGGCCGAGCGGGGATCGCCGGGCGGACCTTGCCGCCTGGAGCGAGCTGGATTTGAACGGACTGACGATCCCCGACTACGGATGGTCTGTTTTATAAATGTCAAAAACCTGAACCGCGTCATCTATTCGATTGTCCGCCGCCCTCAAGCTCGAGTGGGAAAATCGAACCCTCCAAATTCTTGGACAAGCTGCTTGACGTCACCCTCCCTTCCAGCCTTCTGGGCCGCTTGATCTTTTCGGCTGAATGGGCCATGCTAGTTGGTTTTCCCATGCGAGTCTGCTTGTTTTATCACGATCGCTGCTTCGACGGCGCCTGCTCGGCGGCACTGTTTCGTGAATTTTACCGCGACAAGGTGGCGCGTTCGGCGGAATTTGTCCTCACCGGGCTGTTTCATCGCGCCGAGCAGCTTTTCGACCTGGAGCTTTTCGACGGCGACGAGAACGCGATTGTCGATTTCAAGTTCTGTGCCTCTCCCCGCCTTAGCTGGTGGTTCGACCATCACCAGAGCGCTTTTCTCTCCGCTGAAGACGAGGAGCATTTTTCCCGAGATCGCTCCGGCAAGAAGTTCTACGACCCCACGTATAAGTCTTGCACGAAGTTCATCGCCCACATAGCAGGAGAAAAATTCGGCTACGATTCATCGCACTTGAACGAACTGATTAGGTGGGCGGACATCATCGACGGGGCGCGGTACGAGAACGCGAAGGTCGCCGTGGAGATGGCGGAGCCGGCAACGCGGCTTACACTGGTCTTTGAGGCGGCGAAACCCAATGTCACCGCCAGGATCATCCCGCTGATGGCATCTCATACGTTGGCGGAAATCGCTGCGCTGCCGGAAATCGGGTCTGTTTTCGACGAGATCTACGAGCGCCACCTGGAATCGATCGAGGTGATTCGCAAACACTCGGTGAGGGTGGGTTCCGTCGTCTACTTCGATCTATCGGATACGGACCTGGAAAGCTACAACAAGTTTGTTCCCTACTACTTGTTCCCTGACTGCACCTACACGATTTCAATTTCCGACGCCGGGGTTCGAACGAAAATTTCAGTCGGATCCAATCCCTGGGCCGCGCGCCAACCGCAGCGGAATCTGGCCACCATCTGCGAACGTTACGGCGGAGGCGGCCACGCGCGGGTCGGCGCGATCAGCTACGGCCCCGGCGAGCTCGACCGGGCGCGCGAGACCGCTCGGGAAATCGTCGACGAACTGGTGGCCCAGAAGTAGACGGTTGCTGATGCTTGTGCCGGAATCCCCCCAGCCCCGACAACCAGGTCGCCACGAACGGCGACATGGTTCGTGGTCAAAGCGCCGGCCCGCTGGACGGTGGACATCATTCCCATGCCGGGAAGAATGCCCGCCGGCACGCTGAAGGGCGTGCGCCACGGAACCGAGCGGGGACAGCCGTCCCGAATTGCCTTATGCTGAGGGAAAAGCGGACAAGAGCGCGATCGCTCTTATCACGCATGCCCAGCTCGCCCGGCGCCCCGTCCCGAGCTTCCCAAGCTCTCCTCTGTTGAAATCGGCCTTCCCGAATGCTATCGTCAGTGATTCCCCGCGCAGACCGTGGTGAAGGTGCTCCGGCTGAAAAGAGGAGCGCAATCGTCTGTAGCCGGCGTTTGGCTGACTTCTACCACGGGTTGCGAGAACGCATTGCCTATGTCGGTTAACCACAGTCGCCTCTTCCTCGCCAGTTGCGTGGCGCTGATTACCACCGCGATGGTGTTTTCCATCCGGGCCGACATTCTTGACGCGCTGGGCGCTGACTTCCATCTGACCAAGCAGCAAACGGGCGTGCTGCTGAGTCCGGCGTTCCTCGGATTCACGCTCTCGATTTTCATTGGCGGGTCGCTGGTCGATTTCTTCGGTATGAAACGGCTGATGTTGTTGTCGAGCCTGGGCTATGTCGTTTCCGTGCTGACCATCATCTTTGCGCCCGCCCCGCCCGGCCCGGTCGATCCCTACTATTCCGACCCGGGATTTGTGATTCTCTACGCGGCGATGTTAACGCTTGGGCTGTCGCAGGGATTGGTCGAGGGGGTGATCAATCCGCTGGGCATGGCGCTCTATCCCAACGAGAAAACTCACAAGATGAACGTGCTGCACGCCTGGTGGCCGGGGGGCTTGATCATCGGCGGCCTGCTGGCCTACGGCTTGACGAAGGTCCTGGGTCTTGACGCCGCTGGAATCTCCGCTGCGAAAGCGACTCTGGGCTGGCAAATCAAGCTGGGGACGCTGCTGGTTCCGGCGGTCGTCTACGGAATCATGACGATGCGGCTGGAGTTCCCGCTTTCGGAGCGCGTGGCGGCGGGCGTTTCCACGCGAGACATGTTCCGCGAGAGTTTGCGACCGATGTTTCTGATCTTGTGGGGCTGCATGTGGCTGACGGCGGCTACCGAGCTGGGTCCCGACCAGTGGATCGCCTCGCTGATTACGAACTTGGCCGGCATGCAGGGCATCTTAATCTTGGTCTACACTTCCGGGATCATGTTTGTTTTGAGGTTTTTTGCTGGGCCGCTAGCGCACCGCTTCTCGCCGATCGGCCTACTGTGTCTAGCCTCCATTTTTTCCGCGCTAGGGCTGTTCAGCCTGAGCAACGTCTCGACGCCTATGCACGCGTTTGCCGCCGCGACGATTTACGGCATCGGCAAGACCTATTTCTGGCCGACAATGCTGGGTGTATGCTCAGAGTTATTTCCCAAGGGCGGGGCCCTTTTGCTCGCCATCCTGGGTGGCACCGGGAATCTCGCGGCGGCCTTTGTGCTGCCGATTATGGGCGGCTGGTATGACAACTATGGCGCCGCGGCCGCCTTCCTTTACGTGGGCTTCCTGCCGATCGTGACGACCGTGGCTTTCGCGCTGATCTTTCTCCATTTCAGGGCGCGCGGCGGCTATCAGGCCGAAAAGCTCGAAGCGGCCGAGTAAGCGCGCCTTTCAGCCGGTATCATCCAGGAAACGAGCAGGAAACGAGAAATCCCGGTTCCGCCGACTAATTGGGCGGCCTCGACCGTACCCTTTCGGGGCGGCTCTGAGGCGGCGCGGTCGAAAAGACGCTGTTTTCATCCCCTTGGGTGGACCGCGAGGCCCATGGGCACTCCCGCACGGTCGCGGCTCAGAAGGCTTTGTGAACGAAGCATTTCCGGGCCGGACGGATGGGCATATGATCTTTCAGGAAGGCCTTTTTAAATACGCGAACTTATGGAAGTTAGCCTTAGTGCGCCGCCGTATACTCGTAGGTCAGCGACACGGTGACGTCAGCCATGCCGGACCCTACCGTGCTGAAACTCACTCGAAACTGGTCCCCGGCGTTGGCCGTCGTCGAGGTCGGCGTGCCTCCGGCCACGGTGCGGTCGCCCAGCACTAAAGCGATGTCGGAGGCGTAAACCGAGCTAAACACGGCGGAAGAGGTCGTGCAATTCGACGTGCAGCGCTCGATGTTGAAGTCCGTCTGGCCGCCCGTCGTGTTGACGGCGATGCGCGAGTTGCTCAGAGAGGCCGCGGCGACGCCCTCGGGAATCAGCAGCGTCATCGGCTGAGTGCCCGTGGTTGGTGTGCCCGCGAAGTGCCATTGCAGCGACTGCGTCGCTTTGGCGCAGGCTTTCGGTTCCCACTGGCTCGAAGACGACGTCCAAACTAAGCATTCACCGTCTGAAAGTGCGGAGGGCGACACCACGGCGCCCCGAATTCCCGCCACAACCGGGTTGGGATAGGTTCCCGTCAGATCGCCTCCGGCGTTGGACCCGTCACTGCGATACCAAGCCAGTAAGGTGTCTCCGGTTTGCGGAATGGCAGCGGACAAGAACGTAATCACATTCGTCGCGAGTGTGTAGTCAACGCTCGACTTTTGCACAACACTGGGGTGGACCCCTGTAGTGAAACAACCTGCTAAGCAGGGTTTCCCCATTCGCTGAAAAAGGCTTGGCTGGGGAGCGGCCTTCATTGTAAACTTCTGCTCGGCCGGTGAAGCGGAGGCGGGCTCTGGTGGAGACCAACCCGCCGAGGAATAGCCGGGCGGGAACTCATCGAGACGATGGGTCGGGGCGTGGAGCCTCTCGCTTCGCGCCCCACTCCGGCACGAACCCCGCCCATCGGATCGAAAGATTCCCTCATGCCTCGGAAAACTCATCCCACGACTCCCGCGAGACTGGCCTGTTCGAGCACGCTTTGCTCGTACTCGACCGGCGGCAGATACCCCAGCGCCGAGTGCAAACGTTTCTCGTTGTAGACGCGATCGAGAAACTGCCCGACGCGCCGTTTCGCCTCGGCGAAATCTTCATACTCGAACAAATAGACCTCTTCATATTTCAAGGTCTTCATGAACGATTCCGCCATGGCGTTGTCGTAGGGATTGGCCTTGCGGCTCATGCTGATGCTAATGCCGTGCTGTTGGAGCAGCTTCGTGTAGTCGCCCGAGGCGTACTGCACGCCGCGGTCGGAGTGATGCACCAAGCCCGGCCCGATCTCGCGTGTCCGCAAGGCCGTCCGTAAGGCGGCCAACGCCAACTCCGCCTCCAAAGTGCGACCCAGCGACCAGCCGATCACCCGCCGCGAGAAGGCGTCCAACACCACCGCCAGATACACGAACTCCCGCAACAGCCGAATGTAGGTGATGTCGGCCACCCAGAGTTGGTTCACAGCGCTGATATCGAGCGTCGGCACGAGATTCGGGTAAACCGCCATGCCGTGTTCGGAATCGGTCGTGCGGATGAATTTCTTGCGGCGCAGACACAGCAGGTTGTCCTGGCGCATGATGCGCTGCACGCGCTTGCGGTTGATCACCCAACCTTGGCGCCGCAGCTCGGCGGTGATGCGCCGCGAGCCGTAGGCGGGCATCTCCACGGCGATGCGCTGGATCACGTCCCGCAACGCCGTCTCGTTGTCGCCCGCGGGCGGTTGACGAGCCCGGTAGTAGGCCGCGCGGGAGACCTCCAGCACACGACACATCGCGGCCAACGACAAGCCCGCTCCCGTTTCCCGTTGTTGCTCGATCAAGGGGATCATCTTGTCTTTGAAGACGCGGCGCTCGGAAGCTGTTGTTCCTCGAGCCGCGCCAAGGCCTTTTTTAACAGGGCGTTCTCCATCGTGAGCTGGCCCACCATCTGCTCCAGCTCGCTCACCTGGATCTGCTCGTCATTGGGCTCGCGGTCGCGCTGAAAGGCTCGTTCGGGATCGCGGCGCAGCTGTTGCCGCCACTTGCTCAAAAGCGTCGGATGGATCTCATGTCGCCGCGCCACGGCGGCGACCGAGGCTCCCGCCTCGACCTGCCTCACCGCCCGTAACTTGAACTCGGCGGAAAACTTTCTCCTGGACAACGTCATGGCACCTCTCTCCATTCACTGTAAAAAGATGCTTAACGAGTTGTCTCATTTTCGGGGTCCACTCCAACACCGTTCCTGGTCAGTTCAAGACTTGCCGCCGGATTCGGCGCCGTCAGCAAGGTGAACGTGTCGTTGACGCCGTTGATCGTGCCGGCTGGCGTTTCGGCGTCGTGGAACAGAGCAAATGTGCTTCCGGGGCCGCCGGTACCTTGCTCCAGCGAAATCACCGACCCCGAGTCTTTCTTAACAGAGAGTTCGCCGTTGGCGGCATCGACAAACAGTCTCACCCGGTTGGTCGCCGGAGGCAGCGGAGCCGTCATCTGGTCAAAATCGATGTAGCGGCCGTTCATTTCCAAATGGCCGTTCTCATCCACGCTGCTCAACACCGTACCTCCATTGTTCTGCCACTGTTGGAGTTTCGTCGTACCCTGGCCCGCGCCGGCCTTTACGGTCAGCGTCGTCGTCCCCGTCACCGGAGTGAGATTCCTCACCGTAAACGGAGTGTTGACGAACGTTCCCCCGTCGCGAAGGATCTGAAATCCCGTGTCCTTGAAGCTGCCGGCGTCATCGTAGCGAGAGATGTTCAGGGCCGTGTCAAAGGCCGAGAAGGCAAACTTGTTCTTACCGTCGACCTGAAAGAACTGGCTCACGACCGTGCCCCCGAGCTTGGTGGCCAAGCCCATTTCGCGGAAGAACGCACTCCCGTCGGGCGTGATGAGTGCTAACAGATCATTGTTGCCGTCCCGCCACTCTTGTACGGAAGCGGCTTGCCCGGTGATCCCCCTCACGATCAAGACCGGCGTGCCCGGAGAAGCCCCGTTCATCACATCATTCGTATTCAATAGAGCGCCGATGCTGCCCGGCGTCACCGCGTCCGATCCCCCGCTTGCTTGCGACGGCGCGTGGGCCAGCGGCGTCCTCGCGTCCGACAATCTCGGATCGTTGCCCTCCGTGATGGTCCCGGCGGCTGTGCCGTAGACCGGCTGAACTTCCGTGCGCGTGGACCCCACGTTGTCAAACGCAGTCAAGCCGCTCGAAAAGTTGGCCACGACTCGCTGGGTGACGGCAGTGCCTGAATCCGCGAAAATCTCATACGCCATCTCAACCGCCGTCCCGCCGCCGGCGGACCAGAAGAGATTCGCAGTTCCGTCGGTTGTGAGCTGCTGCCCGGGAAGACCGTCGGAAACCGGCAGGGTGTACAGGGTACTTCCCGTCAACGTGGGGAGATTGAAGCCGATCGAGTTCGTGCCGCCCGTGTCGCGCAAGGTCAAAAGAGTCGAAGCCGGGCTGCTTTCCTGAATGATTTGTTCCGCGGTGAAAACGTTGCTTTCGTCCAGGTCCGCCTTGCCGTCGAGCGCCGCGACGAGACCCGAAACCTGCGACATCGTGATCACGCTGCCAGCCGGAGGAGGTTGGCCAATGCGGACGTCGCTGACCGTAATCGACGTCGCGCTATCCGGCACGGACCAGGTCTCAACAAAGCGCGTTCCGTTGTCGAGCAGATAAGTCACCGTGTAACTTGTCCCGGGCGGCGTCGAGTTGTCGTTGGGAACCAAGTCCACGATCAGCACACCCTGCACGATGTTGACTGTCACCGCGCTCGTCGCCAGCGTCGTGCCGTCGGAAGCGGTGAAGCCCTTCCACTCGATCGTCAAGCTTCCTTCCACTTTGCTGCCGTCGGCGTTGAACAGAGTGTCTTGGATGCGCGTCGTCGTGATGGCCTGCGCATATCCGCTGAGGGCTACAAAAACCAGGGCCGGGGGAAGGAGCCGGCCGGCCCAACTTTCCTTCATACCCATACGAGTTCCTTTCAAGAGAAAACCATCCTTATTGAATCTCGCATAATATCGAGTTAGTCAAGGCCAAGAGAAGACTGCTTCCAGAAGGCCGTAATCAAGCGCGGTTTGCGGCGCATGCGACGCAGGGATTTGCGGGCACGCTCGTCCAGCTCCCAGTAGTCCTTCGGACAGACGTTCGGCAACTCGTGCTGCTTCCAGTAAGCCCAAATGTATTCCACCGGGTTCAGCTCCGGTGCATAGGGCGGCAAGCACTCCGTGGCGATGTGGCCTTCGGAGAGCTCGATGAACTCCCGCACCAGGCGGCTGCGGTGCGCCGGCAGGCGGTCCCAGACGATCAGCAGCGGGCCGTCGATGTGGCGGACCAAAGCCTTCAGGAAGTCGATGACCTCCAGCTCGCCGATGGCGCCGGGATAGAGCCGGAAGTAGAAGTTGCGCAAGGTCAGCCCGGCGGAAACGGAAAGTTTCTGCCAGTTGAAGTTGAACTCCAGCACGGGTGTCTCGCCGCGGGGCGCCCAGGTGCGGCAACGATGGGGCTTCTGACTCAGTCCGCTTTCGTCGATGAAGACGATCGTGCGGCCTTGTTTTTGGGCTTTTTTTTAGTGGCCGGCCAAGTCTTGCGCCGCCAGTTGCGGATGGCTTCTTCGTTGCGCTCGCGGGCCTTGCCGACAGGCCGTTGCGGGCTCCAGTGGAGCGCCCGCAGGATCTTCCAAACATGACCTTCGTGATAGCGCACGCCGAACTCGTCGGCGATCAGACGAGCGACTCGCGGACAAGTCCACAGCGGCGTCGAGAAGCCCTGCGCTTCGGGGCCCCGCAGCAGCATTGCCTCCAGACGTTCCCGTTGCGTGGCGTCTAACAGCGGCTTGCGGCCGGCGCGCCCGGCCCGGCGGAGTCCGGCGGCACCGTGCGCGCCATGCTCGCTAACCCAACGGCTCACGCTTTGCTGCGCCGCCTTCACGCGCCGTGCTGCCTCGGACTGACTCAAACCTTCGTCGACGACCAGCCGCACGGCCTCCAGCCGTCGCTTTTCCAGAGCATCAAAATCGCGCCTTACGCCTCTTGGGTTCCCCATGTCTATTAAGACGAGCAGACCCCCAAAAAGTTACTCTATATTATGCGGGAGTCAATAGTTGAGGGCGTGTAGTAACAACTTTCCTAGAGTTTTCAGGCAGTTTCGGCTTCAGCATAACGTGGGGAATCGGACTTGAATCCGAGCTGCAACGCTAGGTTGTTGATATCGGGGGGAATAGATTTCCTGTTCTGTTGTGACCGCTCGCATTCGGGAAGACCAACCCGGACGGTTTCTTCCCCTCTGGCGATCTGCCCCAGACAAGACTTTCTGATCGCCGCGGCGGGGACCAGCCCGGCGGCATACCGGACTAGAGTTTTCAGAAAGCGGGCAAACGCGACGTGCCTGGCATCAAGGGTTGCCTCGCCACGTGGTGAGAAAACCAGGCTAGCGGGGCCACCGACCACGCTGGATCATTCAGGCGAGAAACCTGTTGTAACGGTTGAGCTTATCGGTCAGGGCCAGCATAGGGGCCGGGCCCATCCCGATTAAAATTCCAGGTCAGTGCGCCCGGCCGCGGCCGTTGGTTCCCGCCTGCCTGCGGACGCGCTGAGTCAGCTCGAGTCGCTCCACGACTTTGGGCAGGTATTCGGTGAGGTCGCCGAGGCGCTCGGCTTCCGTCTTGCGGGCCAGCAGACGCTGCTTGAAGGAGAGTTCCAGAGGCAGGGCGTGGGCCAGCTGAAAGCTGGGTTGCGGCACCGAAGTCTCGGCCTTCAGTGGCTGGAGTTGGAGCAGTTCCGCTACTTGATTGGCGAAATCGAGAGCTTGCTGAAGCCTTGCCGGGTCGGCCGTTGCTTGCGAGGTGTCCTTGAAGTATTCGACCCGGGCTTGGAGGTAGGCGAGACTCTCGTCGAGTGAGACGGTCTTGAACCTCTGCCGGCCACGGGCCTCGACATCGAAGCGCCCGTCGTCATAGCGGTGCGTTACCCGCTCGACGATCGCCGCACAGCCGATCGACGCCAGCTTCCCTCCGCTTTGCAGGATGACACCGAATTCGGAATGCCGATCAACGGCTTCCCCGATCATCAGCCGGTAGCGATCCTCGAAGATGTGAAGCGGCAACTGGGTGCCGGGGAACAAGACGACCTCGAGCGGAAACAGCGGCAGCGGATTCTCGCCGGCCATGCTACATTATTGCTTCTCGTCCGCCTGCGGGCAACGGCTGTGCGAATCAAGGGCAAGACCGTGTTTCTCACCGGCGCTTCTTCGGGAGTCGGTCGCGTCTGCGCCCGGCTCCTCGCCGCCGAAGGAGCGCGGTTAATTCTCACCGCGCGATCGAGCGACCGCCTGGAGTCGGTCGCCCGCGAGGTGCAACCGGCAAAGGTCATCGTCCTACCGGCCGACCTGGAGGACCCGAGTGCGATCAGCGCGCTTTGCGAGGAAACGAGCCGGCGAGTTTCCACCGTCGACATCCTGATCAACAACGCCGGGGTCGGGTTGTACGCTCCCTCGTTTGAGGCTCCGCCTGAGTTGGTTCGGCGAATGTTTGCGCTGAACTTCCTGGCGCCGGTTGAATTAGTCCGCCGCCTGAAGCCCTTGATTCCCCGCGGCGGAGCGATCGTGAACATCAGCTCGATCGCCGGCAAGGTGCCTCTGCCCTGGCTGTCTCTTTACTCGGCCTCGAAGTTTGCCCTCAACGCGTTCTCCGACGCCCTGCGCATGGAGCTGGGCGCATCGGGCATTCATGTGTTGTCGGTGTGCCCGGGCTATGTGGATACGCCTTTTCGGGACAACGTTCTCCAGGGAGCGATCCCCGACAAGGTAGCCGGCCAACGCCGGTTCATGATCACGGCGGAACAGTGTGCACAGGCTACGCTCGAAGGTCTCCGCCGCCGCAAGCGGACTGTGGTTACACCACGCATCAGTTGGGCCCTTGTTGCGCTGGCTCGCCTCTTCCCCGGCTTCCTCTACGGACGCCTGGCGAAGATGAATCCCCCCGCGGCCTCGCCGGGCCCGCAACCATAGGGATGCACGCCAAGCTGAAGAATTCACCCGGGATTTATCTGGTCGGTTTCATGGGCTGCGGAAAAACCAGCGTCGGGGAACTGCTGGCCGAAAAGTTGGCCTGGGATTTCGTCGATCTCGATTCCGAGATTGAGCGGCAAGCGGGATCTCGCATCGTAGAAATTTTTGACCGCTCCGGAGAGCCGGCCTTCCGAGCGCTCGAGACCCAGGCTTTGGTCAAGCAGTTGGAGCTCATCAAACAAGGCCAGGCTCGAGTGGTCGCACTCGGCGGCGGCGCCTTTGTCGATGAGGGAAACCGCGCGTCAATCGAACGATTCGGTGTCTCCCTCTGGCTCGATGCAGCGGCGGAGCGACTGTGGGCGCGCGTCTCCGACGACGACGAGCGGCCCCTGGCCCGGGACCGTGCGGCGTTTGAATCTCTCTATCGAAAGCGCCGGTCTGATTACGAACAGGCCGACTTTCGAGTGGACGTTGGTTCCCGGAACCCTGAAGAAGTGGTCGAAGCGATTTCGCAACTCGGGCTGATTTAGCGGTCACCATGACCGGACCGCGACATAGGTAACACTAAACCGATGGTACAACCAAACCGCATGGCTGATGATTTCGGGTGGAAAGCGGTGACGTCGATACGGGGATTCCATCGGTCAATCGCCGACCGGTGTTAACTTGACAATGCCCTTCACCGGCTTAGCTTCTTGCGCAGGCGCTTTTTCGTCTTGCCTACCGCGCGAACCAGGGATCTTCCAACTACCACGCGTTGGCCGCGTCGAGCCGCTATCGAGCAGGCCGCGGATCCCTCCAAGTAACGTATACCTGGAGTCATACCATTGACAATCAAAGTGACCCGCTCGTCGGTGATTTCTTCGACCTGAGTTTTGCTGCCCAAGAGGCAACAGGAACAACGGATGCCCGCGCAGCTTTCGCGCGGCAGTTCGACAGCCGGGCCGACCGGGGCAACGCCGATTTTGACCAGCGGCACAATCTGGTGTTTTTCTCGAATTGGGAATTGCCCGATTTGTTTGCCTCCTCCAAGGCAGCCGCGCTGTTTCGCAATTGGCGATTCGCCCAACTGGCCGCATTTCGCACAGGCTTCCCTTACAGTGTGTCCGCTTCTTCCAAAGCAGCGTTCGGCGAGGGACAGATCCTCAACCAGCGCGCCGATATCGTCGATCCCAGCCTGACCGAGGTCGGCAAAGGAACACCCGTTTCGGGCGGAAAGCTTTTGCTCAACCCCAGCGGCGAAGGCTTTGCGCAGCCAGGCACAAGTCTGCTGGGCAACTCAGGGCGCAACGCATTCCGCGGACCCGGTCTCTACAATATCGACATTTCCTTGAGCCGCTCGGTCTCTTTACAGCGGTTGGGCGAATCGGGGCGGCTGACCTTCCGCGCGGACGTCTTCAACCTGTTGAATCATGCCAATTTGAACAACCCCGAGGCTTTCCTGGGCCGGACCGCATTTGGCCAAGCGCAGTTCGGACGTCTGGGACGGGATACAGGCTTTCCCGCATTGTCTCCGTTGAACGAAACTGCTCGTCAGATTCAACTGATCCTGCGACTGGAATTTTGAAGGGCATATGGCAGCACATCCGGTTGTATTGGGGGTGCGGAACAACTCAGGTTAAACGACGTTAAACAATTAAAGATAATGAATGGTGGCGGGCCAAACGAGACCGCCGGACGGTCACAGACAATTATCAGTGCTGTCCGGAGAAAGTTACGCCAACGGACGGTAAGTCTCTACCGCTCAATATCTTATGGCCTGTTTTGCCCGGGAACGATTTGAAATCCCGAGGCCGCAAATGGCCGCCTGAGCGGAGCATCCCGACGCGGCACAATGGGGGATGAACCTTGGCCGTACGGTTTTCTCCCAACTGATCGAGCACCTGCCGAGCAAAGAGTTTCACAAATGTGTATTGCGCTACCGCGGCGATTCCTATCTGAAAAGTTTCTCCTGCTGGGATCAGTTTCTTTCGATGGCATTCGCCCAGCTGACCTATCGGGAAAGCCTCCGCGACATCGAGACGTGCCTGCGTTCGATGCACGGCAAACTCTACCATATGGGATTCGGCGGCAGGGTAGCGCGCTCGACACTGGCCGATGCGAACGAGTCGCGCGACTGGCGGATCTACGCGGACTTCGCGCAGGTCTTGATTGGCATGGCACGGCCGTTATATGCCCACGACCCGATCGGTGTGGACTTGGACCAGACTCTGTACGCTCTCGACTCGACAACAATCGACCTCTGCCTGTCGCTGTTTCCGTGGGCGGGATTCCGCAAGCACAAGGCCGCCGTGAAGATGCACACGCTGCTGGATCTGCACGGCAATATTCCCACGTTTATCCGCATTACTGCAGGCAAAGTGCATGACGTCAACATCCTGGATGAATTTCTTCCCGAGGCCGGCGCGTTCTACGTCATGGATCGGGGTTATGTCGATTTTCGGCGCCTCTTCGTGTTCACGCTCTGTTCGGCCTTCTTCGTGGTGCGAACCAAAAAGAACGTTTTGCTGCAGCGTCGCTACTCCCACCCGGTGGATAGGAGCACGGGCCTGCGATCCGATCACACCGTTATTTTGACCCCCTTCAACTCCGCCCAAGCGTACCCGGACCCCCTACGGCGGGTGAGTTATTTCGATGCCGAAACCAACAAGCGATTGAAATTTCTGACCAATAACTTCACCCTGCCGGCACTGACCATCGCCCAGATCTACAAATCGCGCTGGCAGGTGGAACTCTTCTTCAAGTGGATCAAGCAACATCTGCGAATCAAGTCGTTTTACGGCACCAGCGAGAACGCCGTCAAGACGCACATCTGGATCGCTGTCTCGATTTACGTGCTCATCGCTATCGTCCGGAAACGCCTCGGGCTGGAAGCGAGTCTTTACCAGATTCTACAGATTCTCAGCGTTACGCTATTCGAAAAAATGCCCGTTTTACAGGCACTCCAGCCATCCGACTCCCAAAATGAATTCCCCTATGACCCCAACCAATTGATTCTATTCGACTTTTAACCGGACAGCAGTGGACAATTATGTTGTGTTCTTCGGAGCTAGATGGGTAAGCATATGGGAAAGTTCAGAGACATCGTTGGGAACCGCCTGGCCCGGAAGGGAGTCTTCTCAGCGAGTGCTTTATGGATACTGGCGGTTATTTGCGGATCCGGGGAAACGGTTCAGGCACAGCTGATCGTCACGAGCACGGCCATCACAGACGGCAAGCAACAGCGGGCCTGTAAAATCGTTTCCGTCTCGCCGAAAGTGATTGACTTCGGGCCCGTTTTGATTGGCACCCAATCCCCTTTGCAGACGCTTCGGGTAGGAGGCAGCGAATCGGTCTTGCGCATCCAAGCCAACCGAAGTGTCGAGGAATTTGATGTCCTTGAAACATTCGAGCGGATTTCCGAAACAGAAATCGACGTGTTTTTGTTCTTTACGCCTTTTCAGCCCGGTTCCGTCGTAGGAACCATCACGTTTTTCGATACCAGAGATGAAGCGATCGCAGAGTGCTCGCACACGGTTGCGTTGAGCGGGGTAGGCATTGTTTCGCTGGAGCCGCAGTTGAGCGTGCGGCCAAGCCGCTTATTGTATTCCTTTGTGCAACAATCGCCGGCGGCCGGCCAAAGGCTTCTCGTTTTGAATGAGGGTGGGGGCTCGTTAACCTTCCAAGTCGATGCCGCCAGGTTGTTTGAAACCCCGTGGCTCTCCGTCTCACCGCTTGCCGGGCAGGTCACTGCTGCGGCGCCAGTGGCGTTGACGGTTGAGGCGGACCCCACGGGCCTGGCTCCCAATACCTATTCAGGAGAGATCGTGATCTCGAGCCCCACGAACGATGTAGCGGCGGACGCATGTCGCACATCAGTGCTGTCCGGGGAAAGTCGCGCCATCGGACGGTAAGTCTTGACCGCTCAATGTCTTATGGCCTGTTTTGCCCGGGAACGATTTGAAATCCCGAGGCCGCAAATGGTCGCCTGAACGGAGCATCCGGACGCGGCACAATGAGGGATGAACCTTGGCCGTACGGTTTTCTCCCAACTGATCGAGCACCTACCGAGCAAAGAGTTTCAGAAATGTGTATCGCGCTACCGCGGCGATTCCTATCTGAAAAGTTTCTCCTGCTGGGATCAGTTTCTTGCGATGGCATTCGCCCAGCTGACCTATCGGGCAAGCCTCCGCGACATCGAGACGTGCCTGCGTTCGATGCACGGCAAACTCTACCACATGGGATTCCGCGGCAGGGTAGCGCGCTCGACACTGGCCGATGCGAACGAGTCGCGCGACTGGCGGATCTACGCGGACTTCGCGCAGGTCTTGATTGGCATGGCACGGCCGTTATATGCCCACGACCCGATCGGTGTGGACTTGGACCAGACTCTGTACGCTCTCGACTCGACAACAATCGACCTCTGCCTGTCGCTGTTTCCGTGGGCGAGATTCCGCAAGCAAAAGGCCGCCGTGAAGATGCACACGCTGCTGGATCTGCACGGCAATATTCCCACGTTCATCCGCATTACTGGAGGCAAAGTGCACGACATCAACATCCTCGACGAGATCGGCCCGGAGGCCGGCGCGTTCTACGTCATGGATCGGGCCTACGTCGATTTCGAACGCCTCTTCGTGTTCACTCTCTGCTCGTCGTTCTTCGTCGTGCGAACCAAGAAGAACATCTTGCTCCAACGGCGCTACTCGCATCCCGTCGACAAATCCACGGGCTTGCGCTCGGATCAGACCGTCATACTGGCTGCCATCGAATCGGCCCAAGCCTATCCCGACCCGTTGCGGAGGGTCAGTTACTTCGACGCCCGGACGAACAAGCGGCTGAAGTTTCTGACCAACAACTTCGCGCTCCCGGCGCTGACCATCGCCCACATCTACAAGTCGCGTTGGCAGATTGAGTTGTTCTTCAAGTGGATCAAGCAACATCTGCGAATCAACTCGTTTTACGGCACCAGCGAGAACGCCGTCAAGACGCAGATCTGGATCGCTGTCTCGATTTACGTGCTCATCGCCATCGTCCGGAAACGGCTCGGGCTGGAAGCGAGTCTTTACCAGATTCTACAGATTCTCAGCGTTACGCAATTCGAAAAAATGCCCCTTTTACAGGCACTCCAGCCATCCGACTCCCCAAACGAATCCCCCTATGACCCCAACCAATTGATTCTATTCGACTTTTAACCGGACAGCAGTGATCTTGAATATTCGTCTCCATGGTCTGGCTGGCCGAGACGTCAAACCCACTAGGAACTATCTAGCCGGTGGTGAAAGTATCCGTGGCGAAAATTGGGTACAGCCAGCCAATCCGCTTCAGGCTAAGCACTTTGCTTGGGCCACGAGGGGGGCGAATTCGTGGCAGTCTCCATTTTTCGCGCTATTTTTCGCCGAACCTACTTCTTGAGCGGGGCTGCTAGCCTGAGGCTTCAAGACGGTGGGCAAAAGCACATGGCGGCTGAGTATCGTGTGATAGGCTTTGGGTGAACGGCTGGGAATTCGGCCCTACACCAAGAAATAGTTCGACTTGGCCCATCGTTCCACGGTCTTGCCACCCATCGGCGCGATGGCCGGTTAGGCTCAATACTGTTCACTTAGCGGCCACAGGTGCTCGAATTGCTCCTTGGCCTTCCAGGCTGAACGCAGAGCTTGTAGGGACACGGAAGGCGGCAAGGGCCGGTCCTCCAGGCGCGACATGTCGCGCCCGTGCATCAGACGGTGCCGTGCGAGAAAGGTTCGTTGGTTCCTCACAGCTTAAGTGAACGGTATTGCGGTTAGGCTCCCTGGTAGCTGGTCGTGTTCGAATTCCTTTTCAACTACCCTCCGGCGGTTTTCCGCAAAGGCGAATTCGTGTTTGCCAGCGGGTGGCCGGTTTGGCTCCTGGCGGCGCTTGTTCTGCTTGCCGGGGCGGGGTTGGCCTGGTACATGCACCGCAACCGTGGGCGGCTTCAGGGGCGTCAGCCCGCATTGCTTTGGTCGCTGCAGCTCGGCACCATCGCCCTGGTACTGTTCCTGCTCTGGCAGCCCGCGATCGGGATTGAATTCTTGCGCGCGGAGCAGAACCTGGTTGCCGTGCTGCTCGATACGTCCCGAAGCATGGGGCTAGCCGAAGATGAACAGACCCGGCTGGAGAAGGCTGCGGCCACGCTCGACGCCAGCTTGATCGAGGAGATCCAAAAGAACTTCCAGGTTCGCCTTTATGGGTTCGCGGGCCGGCTGGAGCGATTGGAATCCCTCGAAACGATCAGCGCCGAGGGCAATAGTAGCCGCATCGGCGAGGCCGTGGCCGGTGTGCTGCGGGAGTCCGCGTCCTTGCCTCTGGGAGCTGTCGTCATTTTCACCGACGGCTCGGACAATTCGGGGCGTTTCGACCGCCGCGCCATGGCCGAGATCCGCGGGCGAAACGTTCCCGTGCACACGGTGGGTGTTGGAAGAACCAAGATTCCCGGCGACACCGAGCTCGGGGACGTCAGCGTTTCACCGCGCGCGCTGCCCCACTCTCGGCTCAGCGCCCAGGTGGGGATTCGCCACGATGGGGACGGCGATCAAACCACGCGGCTGAGCGTCCGCGACGGTTCCCGAGTGCTGGCATCGAAACAAATCACGCTTCCGAGAGGGCGGACGGTTCACAGCGAATCGGTCGAATTCGACGCGGGCGAAGCCGGGATCCGAAATTTGACGTTCCAGATCGATCCCCTTCCCGGGGAGACTCTTGCCGGGAACAACGCCTTGAGCCGGGTGATCGAGGTGCCGCGGGATCGCCGCAAGATCCTCTACGTCGAGGGGGAACCGCGCTGGGAGTACAAGTTTCTTCGGCGGGCGATCCGCGATGACGCCAACATCCAGCTAGTCACGATGCTGCGCACTTCCCCGAACAAGTTTTATCGGCAGGGCGTAGACACCGACGACGAGCTGGCCAAGGGATTTCCCTCTCGAGCGGAGGAACTGTTCTCCTACCACGGGCTGGTGATCGGTAGTGTCGAGGCGGCCTTTTTCTCGCCCGCCCAGCAAGAGGCCATTAGGGAGTTCGTCAATCGGCGCGGTGGCGCGTTGCTCATGCTCGGCGGACGGCGCGGGCTCGGCAACGGCGGCTGGGGAACCTCGAAAGTGGCTGACGTGCTGCCGGTTAAGCTGCCCGCGGAGGCGGCCGGAACTTTCACGCGCGAGCCGGCCCAAGTCGAGCCGACGGCGCAGGGGCGTGATTCGCTCATTTGCCGCCTACACGACGACCCCGCGGAGAACGTTCGCCAATGGCGCGGCCTGCCTCCGGTCGCTGACTATCAGCGCGTGGGAGATCTGAAGCCGGGCGCCGTGCCGCTGCTCAACCTTGTGGCGGGAGATCGGTCCCTGCCGTTGCTGGCGCTTCAGAATTACGGCCGGGGCAAGTCGATGATTCTGGCTTCGGGAGGAACCTGGCGTTGGAAGATGAGGCTCCCGCACGACGACTCCCGCCACCACACTTTTTGGCGGCAGCTGTTGCGCAGCCTGGTAGCCGGGACGCCGGGGCCGGTCTCGCTGACGACGGACCGCACGCTTTACGCCGATGACGCCCATGTCCGACTACGCGCCGAAGTCCGAACCAAAGCACATCAACCGACGAACAGCGCGACGGTCACGGCTACGTTGACGCCCGAGTTGGGGGACCCGCTGCTTCTTGAGATGCACCCTTCCCCGGAAGAAGACGGCGTTTACGAAGCAGATTTAACCGTGGCCTCCCCCGGCGCTTACAGGGTCGAGGCCGTCGCGCGCCTCGGCGACACGACGCTCGGTTCCGACACCAGGCATTTTCGGCGCGAAGACGGTGTCGCGGAGAACTTTCGACCCGAGCAAAACCGCGAACTTCTCGAGAAACTGGCCGAGCAAACCGGCGGGCGCTACTGGACTCTGGAGCAGGTCTCCGGCCTCCCGGACGAAATTCGTTTCTCCAAAGCCGGCATCACCTCTCGCGAGATAATGGATCTATGGGATATGCCGGCGTTTTTCATCCTGCTGCTGGCGCTGCGAGCGACCGAGTGGCTGCTCAGGCGAAGATGGGGCCTTGTATGAGGGGCGCATGGGTCGTGGCGGCTTGGCTGGCCTGCCTGATGCCGGCCTTTCCCAAAACTGAGACGGGAAACACTTATTTCCTGGTCGTTGGGGGTTTGGGGGGCGAGGCCGGCTACGAGGAGAGCTTTGCCGGGTACGTCGGCGAGCTGGAGGAACTCTGTCAAGCAACCGCCGGCGACACCTCGCGCGTCCATGCGATTTTCGGCCGCGGCGCCACTCGGCGCGCGGTGGCGGACCTATTTGACCAACTCACCCGGGAAACGGAGCCCGCCGACTCGCTGGCGGTTTTTCTCATCGGGCACGGGAGCTACGACGGGCAGGACTACAAGTTCAACCTTCCCGGGCCGGACTTGAGCGCCGGCGAGCTGCGCCGCCTGCTTGACACCACACCGGCTGGGCGCCAATTGGTCGTCATCACCACCAGCTCGGCCGGTGGGGCGCTGGAAACTCTCAAGAGCGAGGGACGCGTCGTCATTGCGGCCACCAAGAGCGGACGCGAGCGAAACTCGACCGTGTTCGCCGGATTCTGGGTCGAGGCCCTGCGCAACTCGGCCGCCGACAGCGACAAGAACGAGGCGATTACGGCGCTGGAAGCTTTCCGCTACGCCCAGCGAAAAGTCAAGGATTATTACGAGAAGAGCAAGCAGCTGGCCACTGAACATCCCCGTCTGCAGGGGGACGCGGCGGCGAGCTTCACCGTCGCGCGGCTGGGAAAATCACTGCGGGCGGCCGACGATCCGGTACTGCGCGGCTTGCTTGCCGCCCGCGAGAAAATCGAGCGCAGGATCAGCGAAGTAAAAGCAAACAAAGACAGCCTGTCGAAGCAGGAGTACTACAGCACTCTCGAAAAGCTGTTCGTCGGATTGGCGCAGACGCAAAACGCCATTGAGGAGACCGTTGAGAACCGCTAGCCCGCTTTTCTCGCCACGTGGCGAGGCGAAGTGCGTGAGAGGCCCGTCAGTACAAGGCGCGCGACGCTCGGCGCCGCATTTCTTTAATAATGCGGGTGTACTTGAACAGTACGTTGAGCACGGCGGGCAAGCGCAACGCAGTAATGGCGGGCCTATTGCGTGCTTCGACCGTCAGGTGGTGAGAAATGCGGGCTAGCCCAGCAGCCGGGAGACGCCGGCCGCGGCGCGAACGGCCGAAGTCTCGCCGCGCCGGGAATGCTTTTGCGTTGGCGGTTTCGCTGATTGTAATCTCGCTCATCGCGCCCGCGACGGCTTTCTCCCAGCGTGGTCCGGGGCATGGCAACCGCGGCGCTGATCTCAAGCCGTGCGATGATCTCATGGATCGCGGCCGGCGAAACGAGGCGCGCCGCTGTTACTTCGAACTGCTGAAGACCACGTCGGATGCGGCCACTCACGCGGAAGTCTACTGGGCCGTGGGGGGCTTTCAGCGGGCGAACGACCAGTTCCGGGCCGTGGTCAAGGCCCGGCCGGATGACCCCGACCCCAGGGTTAGGTGGGGATATCTGTTCCTCCAGACACACAACCCCTCGGAAGCGGCCAAGCTTTTTGACGAAGCGCTCAAGATCGACGAGACGCACCTCGCCGCCAAGTTGGCTAAGGCGGCCGTCTTTTCCGATCGCTTTGAAGGAAAGGCGCTAGAGCTAGCCAAGGAAGTCCTCGATGCCGATCCGGACCTCGTCGAAGCCTACCTGCTGCTGGCCAGGATGGCGGTGGAAGAAGGGAAGCTCGCCCAAGCGGAGGAGAGTCTCGACAAGGCTCTCGAGAAAGCCGAACAAGCGGGCCAATCGCCGCTCGAAATCTATTCGCTCAAGGCTTCGATCGACATGCTACGGGGCAACGGCGAAAGTGAATGGTTTCAGCGCGCTTTGACCTACAACCCCACCTACGGCCGCGTCTATTCGGACGCCGCTCATTTCTTCATCATCAACAGACGCTACCGCGAAGCGACCGCGCTCTACGAGAAGGCGCTCGAAATCGATCCGCGGCTCTGGCCGGCGCACGCCGATCTTGCCATCAACCTGATGCGCGAGGGTGAGATCGAAGCGGCCCGCCGCCATCTGGAAATCGCCTACCAAGCCGATCCCTTTAGCGCGAAAACCGTCAACACATTGCGGCTGCTCGACAGTCTGGATGAGTTTGGTTCCTACTCGAACCTGGACGACACCATCCTGGGAAGTCCGGAAGAGGTCGAGCGATCGATCGAACGCCCCCGGATTGTCGCCATACTTCATAAGAAAGAAGCCGCCGCGCTGCGCCCCTACGTCCTCGAGCTGGCTGAGCGCAGCCTGCGCACCTTCGCCGCGAAGTACCGATTCTCGCCGCAACGGCCGGTCCAAGTCGAGCTTTATCCCGACCACGAAGACTTCGCGGTCAGAACGGTGGGGTTGCCGGGCGTCGGTCTGCTCGGCGTGACGTTCGGGTATGTGATCGCCATGGACAGCCCCTCGGGGAGACGTCCCGGAAGCTTCCATTGGGGGACCACGCTGTGGCACGAGATGGCCCACGTGGTTACGCTCGAGGCGACGGGTCATCTTGTTCCCAGATGGTTCAGCGAAGGAATCTCCGTATACGAGGAGTGGGTCGCTGACCCGGCTTGGGGCGACCGCATCTCGCCGGATGTCATCAAAGCCATCAAGGACGGCGAGTTTCTGCCCATCGCGGAACTAGACGGGGGATTCGTCCGTCCCAAAAACCCCAAGCAAGTGCCCGTTTCCTATTACCAGGCGGGCCTGGTCTGTACGTTCATTGCCCAGAGGTGGGGTTTCTCCAAGCTTCACGACATGCTGACCGGGTTCGGCGAGGGGAAATCGACGCCTGACAACATCCGCGGCGTGCTGGAGATTTCAAGTACCGAGTTTGACGACCTCTTCGGCGAATTCGTCGAACAGCGCACGGGCGAACTGGTCAAACGATTCCCCGAGTGGCGGAAGCTGACCAAACAAGCTGTCGCAGCCGCGCGGAAGAAGAACTGGCCGGAAGTGATCGCGCCCGCGACCGAGGCCCAGGCCATCTATCCCGAATACGTCGAGTCCGGCAACTCGTACACGCTTTTGGCGGAGGCCTACCTAGCCGAAGACGATAAGGGGGCCGCCGCCGAGCAACTCCAGCGCTACCAGCAGCGGGGCGGACGCAGCCCGGCCACAATCAAGAAGCTAGCCAAGCTGCTGGACGAATTGGGGCGCCGAGCCGAGGCCCTCGAAGCGCTCGCCGGCTTGCTCTACATCGCTCCCGGGGACGAAGAGCTGCATCGTCGGTTGGGAGAGTGGCTGCTCGACGCTGATCGGCTGGACGAGGCGCTTCGTGAGTTCAAAACGCTATTGGCGCTGACGCCGGTCGATCTGGCCGGCGCGCATTTCAACCTGGCTCGCGCGTATCATAAGATGGAGGACCCTGAAAGGACCCGTAAACAAGTCCTCATGGCTCTGGAAGCCGCCCCCAGTTATCGGCCCGCCCAGAAACTGCTGCTCGAGATCATTCGCTGACCCCCTCGTGAAACAACTATGAGTTCGCCCACAATAACCAACCTTGAAACTTCCGACTACCGCGAGCTGGTGGGCTCGTTCCGCGACACGCAATCCCGCATCCGTGAGCAGGTGGGGCGCATCATCGTCGGGCAAGACGACGTGGTCGAGCATCTGCTGGTGACGCTGCTGGTCGGAGGCCATTGCCTGATCACCGGCATGCCCGGAACGGCCAAGACGCTGCTGGTGCGGACGCTGGCCACGAGTCTCGGACTCAAGTTCAAGCGAATCCAGTTTACGCCCGACTTGATGCCCACCGACGTCACCGGCACCGACATCATCGAAGAAGACGTCACCACGGGACACCGCAAGTGGACTTTCGTCGAGGGTCCCATCTTCACGAACGTTCTGTTGGCGGACGAGGTGAACCGCACGCCCCCCAAGACCCAAGCCGCGCTACTTGAGGCCATGCAAGAGCTGAGCGTGACCGTCCGAGGCGTCACCTACCAGTTAGAACCGCCTTTCTTTGTGTTGGCAACGCAGAACCCGATCGAGCTGGAAGGCACCTACACTTTGCCGGAAGCGCAGTTGGACCGCTTCCTTTTCAAAGTCATCCTTGACTATCTGAACACCGATCAAGAAATCGACGTCGTCAACCGCAACACAACCCGGCCGCTGCCGGATGTGGACGTCTGCACGTCGGCCGAAGAGATCCTCCGCTATCAGCAGCTTGTCCGGCAGGTTCCCGTTTCCGACAATGCGGCCCGCTATGCGGTCGAGCTAGTGCGCGCGACGCGCCCGAAAGATCCCGCGGCCCCCGAGATCGTTAGAAAATACGTGAACTACGGCTGCAGCGTGCGCGCCACGCAGTTCCTGGTCATGGCGGCGAAGGCGAGAGCCTTGATGGAAGGCCGCTATCACGTGACCTATGGGGACATTCAAGCGCTGACTTTGCCCGTGATGCGGCACCGCGTGCTGACGAATTTCCATGCCGAATCGGACGGGGTGGACGTGGACGACATCTTGAAGCAGATGTTGAAGGATGTGCCCACTCCCGGGGATTAAACTCGTGATTGCGGCGCAACTGGGCGTCGGCCCCCGGAAAAGCGTCGCGCCGCGGCGGCCGCTACCAGCATCTCGCCCATGGCGATCCAACAACTCCTCGACCCCGCGGTTCTCTCGCGATTGGCCAGTATTGAACTGGTCGCGAGAACCGTCGTGGACGGATTCCTTACCGGGCTGCACCGTTCCCCCTTCTTCGGCTTCAGCCTTGAGTTTGCTGAATATCGTCCCTACGTCCAGGGAGACGATCCCCGCTTCATCGACTGGAACGTGTTTTCTCGAACGGACCGCACCTACGTCAAGCGCTATTTGGGCGAGACCAACACCCATTTGATGATCGTGTTCGACGCCAGCGCTTCCATGGGATACCGATCAACGGGCGTAAGCAAGATGGAGTACGCTCGCTTCCTAGCCGCTTCGTTGGCTTATCTTTCACTGGGCCAGAACGACGCCGTGGGCATGATTGTTTTCGACGAGAAGATTCGCGACTTCCGAAGGCCCTCGACCCGGCCTGGCCAGCTGCAGGCTCTGCTTCACATTCTCGAGCACGCCGAACCCGCCACGGGCACGAACCTTGAACTAGCCTTCGAGCACTTTCGACAATTTTTGAGCCGGCGCGGACTGGTAGTGGTCATCTCGGACTTCTACGCCGATCCAGAGACGATCATCCGGAGTGTTCGCCCGCTTGTCCACCAGGGTCAGGACCTGGCTTTTTTCCAAGTCCTCGACCCGGCGGAAATCGAGCCACGGCTGGAGGGAGCCGCCTTGCTCGAAGATATGGAAACCGGCGAGCGGATGGAAGTCTCGCAGGATTACGTAAGTGAATACCGGCGTCGCATGAAAGCGCACATCCAACAAATGAGCACGGAGACCAGAAGCCTGGGCGCCGACTATCGGCTGATGGATACGTCGAAGCCCCTGGACCTGGCCCTTCGGGAATACTTGCTGTTTCGAGAACGCCGGCGTTGAGTCAACTCGTCAACGCGCCGCGACGGTCAGCGTGATGGAGAACACTAGCCTGCATTTCTCCCCTCAAAACAGTAGGGCCGGAGGAGGACCGCAGGCTCGCCCTTCAACGGCTGGGATGTGGCTGCGGCCTATTCCGACCAGACGAAACCGCCGGCGGAATCGTACAGCCGCGCAGCGCGTCGATCTAGCGGATATACATGTGCCGGAAACGCGCTACGATCTTGCCGGGCAGCCGTTTTCAGAATCATCTCGCATGGCACGAGTCTCCGACGCACTTCAATTTCCTATAATGAATACTCTGAGAAACCACGATGCCCTTCCTGCAAAACCAATTTGAAAAGAACTTCCTCACGACTTCCGTTGACTACGTCTTCAATTGGGCGAGAAAGTCGGCCATCTGGCCGCTTACGTTCGGCCTTGCCTGTTGCGCCATCGAGATGATCGCCTCATCGACGTCGCGATTCGATATTGCGCGCTTCGGATCGGAAGTTTTTCGCCCCAGCCCCCGCCAGTCGGACCTGATGATCGTGGCCGGCACGGTAACGCTGAAGATGGCGCCCGTGCTGAAACGCATCTGGGATCAAATGCCGGAACCGAAATGGTGCATTTCGATGGGCGCCTGCTCGAGCGTCGGAGGCCCTTTTAACACTTACGCCGTTTTGCAGGGGGTCGACAGAATTGTTCCGGTCGACGTTTACGTCGTCGGCTGCCCCCCGCGCCCCGAAAACCTTTTTTACGCCCTACTCAAGTTGCAGGACAAGATCGACCGCATGACGACTCTAAGAAAGCGCCCCACCCACGTTCGCCTCGATCAGTCCATGCTCGAGGACTTCAAACGGCGAACGATGATCGCCCAGACACAGCAGCCCGCTTAAACCGCTTTTCTCGCCACCTGACGGTCGAAGCACGCCATTACTGTTGCGCCTGCTCACCGTGCTCAACGTAGGGTTCAAGTACGCTCGCATTTCTCAGAAAATGAGTCGCCGAGCGTCGCGCGCGTTGTACCGACAGGCCTCTCACGCACTTCGCCTCGCCACCTGGTGAGAAAAGCGGGCTGGCCTCTCCGTCCGGCCCTCGGACCCGGATGGGGCGAACGTGCCGGCTTGATTGCAGCCATCCGGCGTGCGCGCGGTGAGCTGGAATCCCCAGCGTTGCTGGTCCGGGTCGGATACGGCCACCACAACCGGAACAGTTTCGCCCGGGGCGTAGCCATATTGGCTGAGCGGCAACCCGTCGACGCTGATCGAAACCTGCCCCGGACCGCTGTTCGGCGGCCCACCATGGCACTCGCCGGTCGCACAACTGCTCTCCCCGGGGAAGCTGCCGCCCGTTCGACGGAGTTCCACGTCGCCGCCGGTGGGCCGGGAAACCAAGTAGACCGGAAGGCAGAAGAAGAACGTCAACACAAGGGCTACGATTAGGCGACGATAGAACATCCGGTTCACTCGATCTTGGAAGCCTCGGGGGGCGCTTCCTCTGTAGTAGAACGCGGATTATTTGGAAAAGTTTCGCTGATTCAGGCGGTAAGGGCGGTTTCGGCCGGCGATCGGCGACCCGGACGGGCTGCTATCCCGGATTTCTCAATGCGCCTTTTCGGCGCGGACACCCTGTGGGAGGAAGGATCCCACCCATGTAGTTGTCGGTAGGCATGGAAGCTGACGAGCGGCACGGTCGGGTAACCGGCCCGCGGAACCCTCGTGACAAAGTCCGAGGAAAGCCGGGCAAGCAAGCCGGCAGGCCGTCACGCGCAGTAAGCCTGAGCGGGCCTCGCAAGGCAAATCGCGGACGCCGACCCGCCTACGATACGAGGAAACCCGCACTTGCCGGGAAGCAACCGACAGACGCACCAGCTCGGTCCGCCGGGGTAGCGGGCGCGGCATGCCGGTGAGGGGAGACCGCAGCGCGGAAAGGGTGATCCCGGCGCGTGGAGTGCGCCACTCCGCCGTGCTCGGCAAGGAGTGCCGACCCGGCGGGAACATTTCACTCCATTCACTCCTCGCTCCTCTAAGTCCCGAAACGGCTAGGAGGCGGTTTGCCGCACCGGTGATCGGTCACGTAGTAATCTAAACTAGTGGCTTGCAGCCCTCCCCGGGCGGCCCTTGACTGGTGTGTAACGGAGGCGGTTTTCCATGGGTAGTGGTTTTACGAGCGGTAGAGAGCTAGCGGAATCGGAAAGAGAAACTCACGTTCAAGAGCTTGAGGAGCAGGGCTACACGATCATTCCCGATGCGCTCGACGCCGAGCATTTCGCTCCCGCCATTGAGGCCGCCGAAGAGGTTTACCGGCGTGAGCGGGTGATCGCCGAGCGGCTGGGAACCTCGAGCGAACATTGCTGGTCCGCTCATTGCATCGTCGGCAAGCATCCATTCTTTGAAACCTTCTATTTGAACCCGGCGGTCCTGGCGGTCTGCCTCCAACATCTGGGCGAGGACATGGTTCTCTACGATGCGACGGCGCGTTCGGTTCGACCCAGCCTAGGGCGCGAGCCGCGCCGCGGGTTTCAAGTGCACGCGGACCGTTCCCCGTTCAGCATCGTTCCCTTCGAAGGAGGGAAGCATTATCCGATGGCGATCAACGTCGCATGGGCGGTGGTTGATTTCACGGCGGACAACGGCGCGACCTTCGTTTGGCCCGGAAGCCACAAGTCGTGTCAGGTACCTGATCCGGAACAGGACTATCCCGGGGCCCGGCAAGCGACGGTCCCGGCGGGCACGGCGATTGTTTGGGACGCCGCCGTCTGGCACGCCACCGGCATCAACCGAAGCGACCACGACCGCCATTCGATCCTGGCGTTTTTTCATCGCTGGTGGATCAAGGGCATGATCGACAACGCCCGGGTGATCCCTCATAACGTGCAGGACCGACTTTTGCCGGAAATGCGAAAGCTTCTCGGGCTTGAGGAAACCATCCCCGAGTACACGGAAGTCCGCGCTCTTTCTCCGGAACAAATCAAGCAACTGACGCCTTGGGAGAAGGACGTGCTTGGAATTGGGATCTACTAGCGTGCTTACTTGTGACAGTTCGCGATCGTTTATGGGCCACAATGACTGGACCGCTTCCTCACGGTCGCGGCTCGAAAGGCTCTGTGAAGAGACCACGTCTGGGTTAGACAGAGAGCCGTGTAGTCCTTCGGGAAAGGCCTTTTTAGATACGCCGACTTTTGTCAGTAAGCACTAGCCTGTTTTTCTCAGGGATCTTTTTGCGGATAAGGTTCATACCCACTGCTTATGCTTGAGAGCATCATCAATCAACTGTTCGAGAAGAACCCCGAAGAATACGACCACCAGGACATGGAGCACTTCCAGGAGTTCAAGAGGGCGTTGAACTCGGGAAAGGCGCGAGCGGCTGAACCCGACGCGGGATCGCCGCACGGCTGGCGGGTGAACTCCTGGGTGAAACGCGGCATCCTGGTCGGTTTTCGAATGGGCCGAACCGTCGACATGTCGCCCGGCGGCGGTGGGTTTTCGTTTTTTGACAAGTCCACGTTTCCCACTAAGACGATCGGCCTCGAAGAGGGCGTGCGCATCGTCCCCGGCGGCTCGAGCATCCGGGACGGCGCCTACATCGGGAAAAGTGTGACCTGCATGCCGCCGATGTACGTCAACGTCGGGGCCTACGTCGGCGCCGGCACGATGGTCGACTCGCACGCCTTAGTGGGAAGCTGCGCTCAGATCGGCAAACAGTGCCACCTGAGCGCGGCGGCTCAGATCGGAGGCGTGCTGGAACCCGTCGGCGCGCTCCCGGTCGTCGTCGAAGACAATGTCCTAGTGGGGGGCAACTGCGGGGTCTACGAAGGGACGATCGTTAAGCGGCGTTGCGTTTTGGGCGCCGGGGTGATCTTGACTCGATCGACCCCGGTTTACGACCTGCTCCAGGAAACCATCCACCGAGCCGAGGCCGACAGTCCTTTGGTAATTCCCGAAGACGCCGTCGTGGTCGCTGGCTCGCGGGCCATCAGCTCCGGTGCCGGCCGGGCGTGGAACCTTTCGCTTTATACGCCCGTAATCGTCAAGTATCGCGACGAAAAAACCGACCAAAGGATCCAACTGGAAGAGTTGCTGCGCTAGCTGTGATCTTTCAACAGGTTGTTCATTCGGTCCCGGACCAGGGAAGCTGGAGTTGTCGAATAACCACGACCCTGGAGAGACCGCATGAACATCCATCAGAATGCCCGATTGACGCCCAAAGGCCGAGCCCTTTTGGTTCGATGCATCCTCGCTGGAGAGACGCCTCGGGTCGCCGCGGCGACCCGAGGCGTCTCAGAACGCACCGCCCGCCGTTGGCTGGCCCGCTACCGCGGCGAAGGCGAAGCCGGTCTCTACGATCGCTCTTCGCGTCCCCGGCATAGCCCGCGCCGCACCCCGCAAGCCGTCGTTGACCGCGTCCTCGCCCTGCGCCGACAACGTTGGACGGGCCGCCGCATCGCCCAAACCCTGCGGCTATCCCCGGCCACCGTCAGCCGCCTCCTCGGTCGCGCCGGACTCAACCGTCTCCGCGATCTCGAACCCGCTCCCCCCGTTCGCCGCTACGAACATCACCGTCCCGGCGATCTACTGCATCTCGACATCAAAAAGCTCGGCCGCTTCCAGCACGCCGGTCACCGCGTTACCGGCGATAAGACCCGACGCTCCCGCGCCGCCGGCTGGAGTTCGTCCACGTCGCCGTCGACGACCATTCCCGCATCGCCTTCTCCCAGATCCTGCCCGATGAGCGCAGCCTTTCCGCTGCCCAGTTCCTTCTCCTCGCCCACGCCTACTATGGCTCGCTTGGCATCCGCATCCGACGCCTGCTCACCGACAATGGCTCCTGGTACCGCTCCCGCCACTTCCGTCGTACTTGCCGCCGCCTCGGCATCCGCACCGCTTCACCCGCCCCTACACCCCTCGCACCAACGGCAAGGCCGAGCGCTTCATCCAAACCGCCCTCCGCGAATGGGCCTATGCCCGTTCCTACTGCTCCTCCCTCCAGCGCGCCAACCATCTGCTCCCCTGGCTCCACGACTATTGGCATCGCCCCCACGCCAGCCTCGGCTATAATCCCCCTATCAGCCGACTCCCTCCTCCCCGGAACAACCTGTTGAGCCTCCACACCTAGCCCCAATACTGTCGAGTTAAGAATATTTTCATGCTATCCTGTTCTCATCAACAGGAGGTGCGTGACATGGCACGAACGTTGGCGGAGATTCCCCCCGGCTCGCGAATTAGCGACTACATCAGTTTGGGCGTGCTGGCCCGGCGGTTTCCGCGTTCGACGGTGGATCGCGTGTTGCGGCGCAGCGGTCGGGCCGACCGTCGTCAGCGCGATTTGCCGGCACCGGTGATGGTCTACTACGTGATCGCCTTGGCGTTGTATATGCAGGTGTCCTATCGCGAAGTGTTGCGTTGCCTGCTGGAAGGACTCAGCTGGCTGCGGGCCGCTCACAAACGGCCGGCGGCGGCGAGCCGCTCGGGCATCTCGCGGGCCCGCATACGGCTGGGGGCCGAGCCCCTGCGGCAATTGCACGACGAGGTCGTCAAGCCGATCGCCGACCCCACCACTCGCGGCGCCTGGTACGGTCGCTGGCGGCTGGTCTCGCTCGACGGCAGCGTTCTCGACCTCGCCGATGAGCCGGGCAACCGGCAAGCGTTCGGGCGTCCGGGGGTCTCGCGGGGCGCCAGCGCCTATCCCCAATTGCGTTTCGTATCCCTGGTGGAAAACGGCACGCACGTGCTGTTCGGCTCTCGCCTGGGACCCTACGCGAGGAGTGAAATCGCACTGGCCCAGCAGCTGCTGCCGGCGCTCGAAAAGGACATGCTCTGCCTGGCCGACCGCAATTTCTTCAGCTATCCGCTGTGGAAGCAGGCGCGTGGGACGGGGGCGGCTCTGTTGTGGCGTGTCAAGAAGAACTTGCGTTTGCCCCTCCAGCGGCGACTCGCCGACGGCTCCTATCTGAGCCGTATCTATTCCGGCGAAGGGGACCGCCGACGCCAAACCAACGGCCTCGAGGTGCGCGTCATCAAGGATCGGCTCGAGGGTGTTGACAACGCCGAACCCCTCTACCGTTTGCTGACCAGCCTGCTCGACCCGGCCGCGGCGCCGGCCCCACCACTGGCGGCGCTCTACCACGAGCGCTGGGAGATCGAAACGGCGTTTGACGAACTCAAGACGCACTTGCGAGGATCCAAGATCGTGCTACGCAGCAAGACGCCGGAGCTGGTGCGCCAGGAGTTTTGGGGGCTGCTGCTGGCGCATTTTGCGATTCGCGATCTGATGCATGAGGCCGCCGCCAACAGCCAACAGGATCCGGATCGGCTTTCCTACGTGCATGCGCTGCGGGTGGTCCGCCGCAAACTGGCCATGGCGGGGGCTATTCCCCCCTCGAGCTAGAAAAGCGTTTCATCGACAGGTTCTCGACGAACTGCTCGAGGAGCGGGTGGTCTCTAGCCGCGGCCGCCGCCGTCCGCGCGGCGTCAAGCGCAAGATGAGCAGCTACCCGCTGCGCCCGCGCGCCCCCATCCGCAACGACCGCAGGAAAGTCGAGATTTCCATGCTTCTTTCTGAAATCGACAGTATTGCCCCTAGCCCGCCTTTCTCACCACCTGACGGTCGAAGCAGGCCATAGGCCCGTCATTACTGCGTTGCGCTTGCTCACCGTGCTCAACGTACTTTCCCGGTCGGGTGCCGAGCGCGGGTCGCTGCTGCTTTCGGTAGAGCCAAAATACGAAACAGTTAGGCTGCACCCGCAAAAGTACGCCTCCGCTCGCCGAGCGTCGCGCGCCTTGTACGGACGGGCTTCTCACCCACTTCGTCTCGCCACGTGGTGAGAAAAGCGGGCTAGGACCGCCAACAGTGGTGGTCGCTACCGGGCGCTTCGGTAGCGACAAATACTCGTGTTTGTCCCGCTGGGCAATGCCGACAAGCTTTAGCTTGTCGGCGGCGGTTCACTTCGCGGACGTCCGTGTTCGGGCGCTCACCTCGACCGGCTCAGCGGTCTCTTCCGCTCGGGCTTCGCGTTTCGGCTCGTGTTTGTCTCCGTCACCGGCGGGCTCGACTAACGCCAGTCCGACCACCTCTTCGACTTCCCGCACGTAGTGAAGATTCAGGTCCCCGAGTTGGTCGGGATTGAGGTCCTCGTTGACGTTGACCTCGTTTTCGCCAGGCAGGATCACGTCGGTTACCCCGGTTCGGCGGGCGGCCAAGACCTTTTCCTTGATCCCACCGACGGGCAACACCAATCCGCTCAAGGTAACCTCCCCGGTCATCGCGTAGTTCGGTTTCACCCGTCGCCCGGTGAGCAAAGATACCAGAGCTGTGACCACGGTCACGCCGGCCGAGGGGCCGTCCTTAGGTACGGCGCCCGAGGGCACGTGGAGATGAAGGTCGTTCTTCTTAAAAAAGGTGGGAGCGATCTTGAGCAGCTCGGCGTTGGCGCGCACCCAACTCAGGCCCGCCTGCATGGACTCCTGCATGACCTGGCCCAGATGCCCGGTGAGCAGCATGCCCTTGCCTCCGCCCCGCATTTTCGTCGCTTCGATGAACAGAACATCGCCGCCGGCCGGCGTCCAGGCCAAGCCCACCGCCACGCCGGGCTTCTTGGTTCGCTCGGCGATCTCGGCTTCCTCGCGGACTTTAGGAGCCCCGAGCAGGTCTTCGACCACCTGCTGCGTGACCTCGAGAGTATCAGGGGCTTGCGCATCGGCTTGCGCATCGTCTTGCGACGCTTGGGCCGCCGAGCGTTGTTCGGCGATTCGCCGGGCCCGCTTGCGGCAAATCGTACCGATCTCCCTTTCAAGATTTCTTACCCCGGCTTCACGAGTGTATCGATGAATGATGTGGCCGATGGACTCTTCGCTGAACTGAATGTCGCCTTCGTTAAGACCGTTTTCTGGAACCTGCCGGGGAATCAAATAGTCGAACGCGATCCGACTTTTCTCGAACTCCGTATAGCCTTGCAACTCGAGTATTTCCATGCGGTCCCGCAGCGCGTCGGGGATGGGGTCGATGACATTCGCCGTGGTGACGAACAGGACTTTCGATAAGTCGAAAGGTACGTCGAGGTAGTGATCGCGGAAGCTGTTGTTCTGCTCGGGATCGAGCACCTCCAGCAGCGCTGAAGAGGGGTCTCCGCGGAAGTCCCGGCCCAGCTTGTCGATCTCGTCCATCATGAACACGGGGTCGTTGGTGCCGGCGCGGCGAAGTCCTTGGATGATCTGTCCGGGAAGCGCTCCGATATAGGTTCGCCGGTGGCCCCGGATTTCCGCCTCATCGTGGACGCCGCCGAGGGAGATCCTGACGAATTCGCGACTCAACGCCCGCGCGATCGACTTGCCGAGCGATGTCTTGCCCACGCCGGGCGGGCCCACGAGACAAAGGATGGGACCCTTCAGCGTGGGCTTCAATTGCAACACGGAAAGGTAGTCGAGAATCCTCTCTTTGATCTTCTCCAGGTCGTAGTGGTCCGTGTCGAGAACTTCCTTGGCCCGCAGAACGTCGACTTCGCTACTGGAGGACTTGTTCCAAGGAAGAACCACCAGCCAGTCGAGATAGGTTCTGGTTACGGTATAATCGGTCGCCGCCGGCGACATGCGCGAGAGGCGCTGCAGTTCGCGATGCGCTTCTTTGGCGGCCTCTTCCGGCATGCCGGAGTCGTCGATTTTCTTGCGCAACTCTTCGATTTCCGCCTGTTCGTCGAACTCTCCGAGATCTTTCTGGATCGCCTTCATCTGTTCCCGGAGATAAAATTCCCGCTGCGACTGAGAAAGCTGATCTTGGACTTGAGTCTGAATCTTGTTGCGCAACTGCAAAACTTCACGTTCTTTATTCAAGTAGCGTCCGATGTCTTCAAGTCTCTGCTGGACATCGGCCGTCTCCAGGATGGTCTGCTTTTCGGCCGACGAGAGACCCGGCAGCGTGGCGGCGATAAAGTCCGCCACCCGACCCACCTCGCCGATGTTTTGCACCATCGTCTGCATGTCGCCCGACAAGGCCGGCGACAACTGCACGATGTCGTCGAAGACGCTGATGGCGTTCTGGCGAAGCGCCTCGATTTCAGCGGTTGGGGCGGGCTCTTCGTCCGGTAATTTTTTGTAGTGAAAGCGGTAAAACGGTTGTTGCGAGACCAGTTCGGTCAATTGAATTCGCGCCAAGCCCTCGCAAAAAATCAATAGGCTGTTGTTCGGCATGCGAACGGACTTGTGGATGACAGCGACACAGCCGATCCGGTAAAGCTCATCCGGGCTGGGCGCCTCGACACTGGGGTCCCTTTGGGCAACCACGGCCAGAAACTTGTTTTCGCCCAGGGAATCCACGAGCGTCTTCGAGCTCTCCCGCCCGATGTTGAGAGGCATGACGGCGTGGGGGAACAGCACGGTGTCCCTGACGGGCAGAACGGCTAGTTCGTCCGGGAACGCCTGCTTATCGATTTCGCGTCGCGGGACGTCTTTTTCTTCATCCGCCATGGCTTCTACTCGAACCTAACTTCTACCACGGGGCTACCGGCCCCGGCTTGCCGCTATCACACCGGCCCGTTCTAGGCTGCTTGGGGATAGCACCCCAATACGGCCAACAAGTCCGTCATCTCGGCCAGGTGGTTCATCGCGTGGCGGCAATTCGGCTGTTTCGGCGAACCCAGAAAGTCGAGATAAAACAAGTATTCCCACGGGCGCCCTCGCAGCGGCCGAGATTCGATTTTCGCCAGATTGATATCTCGCAAAGCAAATGCGCTCAGACACCGGAACAGCACGCCCGGTTGGTCGCGTGTCGAGAAAACGATCGATGTTTTTAACCCTTTATCGTTATTCGCGCTCTGCCGCGGCGCCTTTCGGGCCAACAAAAAAAAGCGCGTGTAATTCCGGCGGTCATCTTCGATCGACTTGCGAATAATCTTCGCGCCGTAATATTTCGCGGCCGCCGCCGAGGCGATCGCCGCCACCGTCACATCGTCCCCGTTCATCACTCGCTGCACGCTTCCCGCGGTGTCGTAGTAGGTTTCAGAACGAATCCGAGAATTTTTCCGAAAGAAGTCAAGGCACTGTCCCAGCGCAACCGGATGAGAGAGCGCCCGCCGAATTCGCGAGAATTTCGTTTCCGGGCGAGCGATCAAATTATGAACGATCCGCACGCGGGCCTCGGCAATGATCGGCAACCTGAAGTTCAACAAATGATCGTAGTTCTCGTGTACCGAACCCGCGAGGGTATTCTCAATGGGTACGACCGCGTAGCGCACCTTCCCCGCAGCCAGCAGCCGGAATACGTCCTCGAAACGCTCGCAGGGGACGTAGTCCAACTCCTCCCCCAGAAACCGGCGGCTCGCTTCCTCGCTGAAAGCGCCTCGCGCACCTTGGAAGCTGACCTTCTTTTTCGCCATCTTGGAAACACGAACGCGGCCGAACCCCGATCCTGAAAAGCCCCAGTCGTGGGATCTGGGGACGCTGCCCGCCCCACCACTACTGAGGACCATTATACGGGTAAGGGATCAGCGCCCGGTGGACTTCGATTTGACGACCACGGGCGTCCCTTCGAGATCGAAGGCCCGGCGCAATTGGTTGCGAAGAAAACGTTGAAAGGAAAAGTGAAACGGGCCGGCCCGCTTGGTAAAAAAGACGAACGTCGGCGGCGCCACGGCCGGCTGGGTCACGTAGCGAATCGTCGGCTTACGGAATCCGGGATAGCTGACTCGGTCGAAATCCACCGCTTTCAGAAACCGGTTCAGCTCGGCTGTGGCGACTCGTCGATGCGCCGCCCCATAGACCTTGCGGATTAACGGGAAAAGCCGCTTGATGCCCTGCCCCTTCGTGGCGGATACAAACGCGAGCGGCGCATAGCCGAGGAACTTCAAGCCTCCCCGTACCTCGGTTTCGACTTCCGCAGTTTTCTTCCCGCGGACCAGGTCCCACTTGTTGACCACGATGACGACGGCTTTGCCCGCCGAGTCCGCGTAGCCGGCAATCGAACCGTCGAGGGCCGTTACTCCTTCGATTGGATCGAGTAGCATGAGGACGACGTCGGCCAGGCGAATGTGCCGCTGCGCCATCACGACGCTCAACTTTTCGGCCATTTGTTTCGTCTTGCCCTTGCGGCGAATGCCGGCGGTATCGACGAACTGAAAACGGGCGCCTCTGACCACGACTTCTTCGTCGACGGCGTCCCGGGTCGTTCCGGGCGTCGCGGAAACAATGGCCCTTTCCGTCCCGGTTAATTTGTTCAACAAGGTCGATTTGCCGACGTTTGGCCGCCCGATGATGGCTACTTGGACAACGCCGGGGTCAGGGTCGGACGCCTCGGAGACGGGAAATCCTTCCGTGACGCGCTCAAGGAGGGTCTCTACGCCGCGGTTGTGTTCCGCCGAAACGGGAAACACCTCGGCGATACCAAGCTCGTGAAATCCCGCGGCGAGCACCTCTCGAGTTTCGGTGTCGCACTTGTTGACCGCCAAGGAGACGGCTAAGGCGCCGCGCCGCAACAGGTCGGCCAGATCCCGGTCGGTAGCCGTGATTTCCGAGCGCCCATCCACCACAAAGATGACGTGCGCGGCGTCCGCGATCGCCTTGCGAGCCTGCTGCTCGACCAGGGTGGGGAACTCCTCTCGGCTGCGGAAAATCATCCCGCCCGTGTCGATCAGCTTGAACCGACGGCCTCGCCACTCCGCCTCCAGGTGAATACGGTCTCGGGTTATGCCCGGCTCGTTGCCGACGATCGATCGGCGGCTCCCCGTGATACGGTTGAATAACGTTGATTTCCCGACGTTCGGCCGCCCCACGATGACCACCGTGGGCGGTGTTGAGCGGCTCATCGATCCCCATGATAGCATCGGAATAAGAGCGTTCCCGGACCGCCGGGAAGCCGTGGCAACGCGCCGAGTAGTAGGGACCGGCACTTCTGCCGCTACAAAACCATGAGCGAGAGGACTGTCCTGGCGACGGGTTCTCTATGGATTCGGAAGTGTCGAGCTCGGCACGGCGTGGCGCACGCATTCCTGCGTGCGTGGCGCTATCACAAC
This sequence comes from Bryobacterales bacterium, assembly GCA_965248365.1. GTDB lineage: Bacteria > Acidobacteriota > Terriglobia > Bryobacterales > UBA6623. The sequence goes on from CBDFJA010000003.1 coordinate 99,674, forward strand.
TGTCTCAACAGCAGAGCTAGTTAGCGAAATACAGGTCATGTCCGACCGAGTTGGACGGGGCATTCACCTCGCTCCGTCGCGCCCTCAGGTTGGATGGAAGCGGCTTGGCGGAACCGCTTACCGACAAAGAGATCCCCTTGCAACAGCCCTACTCTTGGTCGGCGGACGGCAAAGTGCTGGCCTTTCAGGAGGAAGAGAACCCCGAGACGGAGATGAACATCTGGGTGATCCCGATGGAGGGGGACCGCGAGCCGCAACCGTTTCTGAATGCGCGATTTAACGAGACTCATCCGGCCTTCTCGCCCGAAGGAGGCTGGGAACCCCTCTGATCCCCTGACGGGCGGGAACTTTTCTACCGCCGGGGAAGCAAGCTGATAGCTGCGTAGTTTCTCGAGGAGGGATCGCTCGCTCGGGTGGGAAAGCCCCGGTTGCTTTTCGAAGGACGGTTCGCACCGGGCAACATTGCCGGTCGGAGGTACGATCTCGCCCCCGACGGACGGTTCCTGATGATACAGGGGAACGAGCCGCCGCCCACCGAGATCCGCGTCATGCTCAACTGGCTTGAAGATTGATCGCATCGGCGAGCTAATGGGTGACTTGGCCACGGTCTCGCGCCCGGGAATCGGTTCCCGCACTGGTTCCGCGGAGCTGCTCCCTATCTTTTGCGGCACTGAGCTTTCGCCCGGCCATGCTACGCAAACTGAATCTGCGCGATATAGAGATTCGGCATGATCTGATTCCAGCCCTGCGGCACTGCGTCGAAGGCGATGCGGAAAGGCCGGGTCTGCCCCGGGTCGAGCACCCCAGCCTGCGGGCTAACGATGACGACGACTTGCCGGCCGAGCTCATTGAGGTAGGGATCGCGAAATACACACGTCACCTCGACGATGCTGACCATCCGCTCACCTAGATTGCTGATCTTCCCTTCAATCGAGACGATCGTGTGTCCGAGGAAACTTTCTTTGGCTTCCATTTGGACGTCGCTCAGGTCGAGATAAGGCAGGTACTGTTTCGCCTCCTCCGTCAGGACGGTCCGATCCGCGGGGCGTTCTTGGTAGTGCCGCCAGGCGAAATAAGCAAGGCCCCCGCCGAGCGCCAGAACAAGCAGCGCAACGAGCGCCCCAACGGGTGGCCCCTTGCGCCGGCGTGTTTTCGATACGTCTTCGAGCACGTCCCCTTTTCCTCGCGACCGACCCTGTCGCGGTCCGTGGCCCCCAACCTCGAAAGCGTACCGAAGTGTAACAGATGGTTTTGACTACGTGTGGACATTCGCGCGCCCCGCGGCTTCCCGCATCCACATGAGTGAAACGCCATCTCTCGGCAAAGTTGTAGGATAGGATTGCTTGGTACGTAAGCGCCGAACGCGGTCTCCCGGAACACGCGTGGAACCAATGACAACTTCGGCCCCACTTCCCTGTCAGCAGCATCTTTTCAGGCCTTTTCGCCTGCGATTTTCCTGCGCCTTCCTGGTTCCGTTTCTCCTTGCGGTTTGTGCGCCTCTGCTCGGCGAGAACCGGGAAGTCTTGACTCCCAAGCGCCTGGCCCAGCTGAAAAAGGTCAGCGAGGCCAAGATATCTGCCGACGGGAAGCGAGTAGCCTACGTGCTCAGCGTGCCCCGGAAGTTGCTGAAGGAAAAGGACGGTCCGGCTTGGGGTGAACTGCACGTCGTCGACGACCAAGGTAACTCGCGGGCCTTCGTTTCCGGAAGCGTCAAAATCAGCAAGGTCGATTGGACGCCCGACGGCCACGGTATTTCTTTCCTCGCCAAGCGCAAGGACGACAAGACGAAGTCGCTGTACGTCATTGCCGCCGACGGGGGCGAGGCCCGCAAGGTCGTGAGCCATGAAACCGGAATTTCCGGCTACTCTTGGAGTCCCGACGGCAAGCAAGTGGCTTTCACCGCCAAGGAACCCCCATCGCCCCAGACAACCAAGCTGCGGAAGAACGGCTTCAACCAGCAGGTATTCGAAGAAGATTGGCTTTCGATCAAAGTCTGGATCGCCGAGGCCGATCTTGCCTTGCCCGAGCCGGGCCGCAAGAAAGCAAGACCCCTCGACGTAGCCGGCTCCGCGTCTGAAATCCACTGGATCCCGATCGGCGGCCTTGTAGCCGTGGCCATGGCGCCAACGCCCTCGGTGGATGACTCTTTCATGAACCGCAAGCTCGTCCTCGTCGACTCGGAAAGTGGCGAGGTCCGCGGCAACCTGGTCCCTCCCGGAAAAATGGGGTCGTTCGCCTGGAGCCCGGATGGGAAACACCTAGCCCTGATTTCCTCCTCGGACCGTAGCGACCCCAGGGCCGGACGGCTGGTCGTCGGCTCCGCCGAAGGCGGCGAGCTTACGGACCTTCTGCCCAACCTGGCGGGTCACGTGAGCGGGATCGCTTGGCGCGACCGACAGACCATTGTCTATTCAGCCTACCTCGGGGTGACGAGCACACTCGGCGAGGTGAGACTCGACGGCTCGGGCCGCAAGACTCGCATCCCGGGAACAGCAGGGCTCGTTGTCCGCGGCTTCACACAAGCCGCCTTAAGCGGAGATGTAGCCCTCGTGGTGAACGCACCTGCTCACCCACCGGAAGTCTACTTGCTCAAGCACGGAGAAGAAGGTCCGAAACGGCTGACCCAAAGCAATCCTTGGCTGAAGGACGTCCGGCTAGCCAAGCAAGAAGCCGTCTCCTTCAAGGCGCGCGACGGGTTGCGGCTGGAGGGCATTCTGGTTCGCCCTCTCGACTACGCCCCGGGGAAGCGCTATCCGTTGATTCTCGCCGTTCACGGAGGTCCGGAGGCGCATGTGCCCAACGGCTGGGTGACCTCCTACTCCCGCCCCGGCCAACTGGCCGCCGCGCGCGGGTTCGCCGTCTTCTACCCCAACTACCGCGCCAGCACGGGACGCGGCGTCGCCTTTTCGAAACTCGATCACGGCGATCCGGCCGGGGCCGAGTTCGACGATTTGGTCGATGCGGTTGACCACTTGATCGCGAGCGGACTGGCGGACCGCGACCGGGTGGGCATCACCGGCGGTTCCTACGGAGGTTATGCCTCGGCGTGGGGCGCCACTTACTATTCCGAACGCTTCGCCGCCGCCGTCATGTTTGTCGGCATCAGCAATGCCGTCTCGAAGGCCGGGACAACCAATATTCCCGAAGAGATTTACGAAGTCCATCACCGGCGGCGGGTGTGGGACGACTGGCAGTTCTTTCTCGAGCGCAGCCCGATCTACTACGTCAAGAAAGCTCGCACACCGATCCTCATCCTGCACGGACGCAACGACCCGCGAGTCCACCCGTCGCAGTCGCTCGAGCTCTTCCGGCTCCTCAAGCTCCAAGGGAAAACCCCCGCGCGGCTGGTTCTCTACCCGGGCGAGGGCCACGGCAACAAGCGCGCCGCTTCCCGCTACGACTATTCCCTCCGCCTGCTGCGCTGGATGGAGCACTACCTCAAAGGCCCCGGCGGCGACCCGCCCCCCTACGAACTCGACTACGGCCTCGAAGAGAAGCAAACAGAAAAGAAGCCTGTAGAATCGAAGGAAGGGAACTAGCCCGCATCTCTCACCACGTGGCGAGGCGAAGTGCGTGAGAAGCCCGTCAGTACAAGGCGCGCGCCGCTCAGCGCCGCATTTCTTGAATGGTGCGGGCGTACTTGAACAGTACGTTGAGCACGGTGAGCAAGCGCAACGCAGGAATGGCGGGCCTATTGCGTGCTTGGACCGTCAGATGGTGAGAAATGCGGGCTAGCCTTGCCCGGTATTCGGCTGCGAAGTGTCTCCCCGCGCCTCGCGCAGTGGGGTTGATTGACCCCCGCCATTCAGTTTTTGGTGTGCGGCGCGCCCAGCCCCTTGTGCCGGCAAAGCGTGGTTATTACTCGCCTCGCCTTGACCGCAGGCCTGGGGTATCCGTGAAAAAACCGGCGACTGGAAGGCGTGAAACAATCGAGGACTGCCGGCGAACTTGGCAGTCCATCTTTTGGTTGGAAACGAAGCGCGTCGACAGAGGAATTCTTGAGCGGCGGTACTTCCCCCGGGGGCCGCTACGCCGCGCCGTTCGTACGCACGTGGATGACGCGCCCCAGCCGGCCTCGGTTGATAAACTCGACCGTTCCGCTCACTTTTGCGAACAGCGTGTCGTCCTTGCCCTTACCCACGTTTTCGCCGGGTTGAAAGCGGGTGCCCCTTTGGCGTACAAGAATGGACCCGCCCGACACCGACTGGCCCGCGAAACGCTTGACGCCCAGGCGTTGGGCGTTCGAATCGCGACCGTTTCTCGAACTGCCTAGTCCCTTTTTGTGTGCCATCGGTGACGGTCCTTTGCGGAATAGCGAGTCGGCTTGGACTACAGAACGATGTCTCCGATCTTCACCTGCGTGTAGTCTTGCCGGTGCCCGTTTAAACGGCGATAGTGTTTGCGTCGCTTAAACTTGAAGACCAGGATCTTCTTGCCTCGCTCGTGGCCCGCGATCGTAGCAGTCACCTTCGCGGATTTTACATCTTCCCCGGCCAGCAGTTCGCCGTCGTCGTTCGATACGGCAACAACGCGGGTGAATTCGACGTCCGAGCCCACCTCGCCCGGCAGTTTCTCGACCCCTATCTCATCGCCAGGGGCTACGGAATACTGCTTTCCACCGGTTTCGATGATGGCGTACATTTCCTTAGATTGAACAATCGAGCCAAAGACCCCCGACCGGCTCTGCTCAACAACATTATAGGGCTGATTTCGTGGGGCGGTCAAATCGGGGTAGTGCGGTAAAGGGTGAAAGCCCGGCGGCGGTACAATCGGGCGTCGCGACCGGCCATACCGTTTCGCGCTACAAGATCCTGGAAAGCTCGGCGCGGCAGCGACCGCCACTCCTGCCGGTCCGAAGGTGAATGAGGCAGCGGACGGTTCTGGAGATTCGATCGCGGTAGGTCGGGAATGTCGGGCTGGAAAGCCCGACACATGCCGGCAAGAATGCCGGCACGGCACGCTGAAAGCGTGCGCCACGTCGGCGATAATCGGCCAAACCATCTCGCGCTACTAAGGTCCCGGGCAAGATCGGCGAATTAGCTACAATATCATCAACGAACTCGGCGCGGTAGCGACCGGCACTCCGGTAGCGACCGCCACTCTTGGCGGTCTTATTGAATCTTGCATAATATCGAGTTAGTCAAGGCCAAGAGAAGACTGCTTCCAGAAGGCCGTAATCAAGCGCGGTTTGCGGCGCATGCGACGCAGGGATTTGCGGGCACGCTCGTCCAGCTCCCAGTAGTCCTTCGGACAGACGTTCGGCAACTCGTGCTGCTTCCAGTAAGCCCAAATGTATTCCACCGGGTTCAGCTCCGGTGCATAGGGCGGCAAGCACTCCGTGGCGATGTGGCCTTCGGAGAGCTCGATGAACTCCCGCACCAGGCGGCTGCGGTGCGCCGGCAGGCGGTCCCAGACGATCAGCAGCGGGCCGTCGATGTGGCGGACCAAAGCCTTCAGGAAGTCGATGACCTCCAGCTCGCCGATGGCGCCGGGATAGAGCCGGAAGTAGAAGTTGCGCAAGGTCAGCCCGGCGGAAACGGAAAGTTTCTGCCAGTTGAAGTTGAACTCCAGCACGGGTGTCTCGCCGCGGGGCGCCCAGGTGCGGCAACGATGGGGCTTCTGACTCAGTCCGCTTTCGTCGATGAAGACGATCGTGCGGCCTTGTTTTTGGGCTTTTTTTTAGTGGCCGGCCAAGTCTTGCGCCGCCAGTTGCGGATGGCTTCTTCGTTGCGCTCGCGGGCCTTGCCGACAGGCCGTTGCGGGCTCCAGTGGAGCGCCCGCAGGATCTTCCAAACATGACCTTCGTGATAGCGCACGCCGAACTCGTCGGCGATCAGACGAGCGACTCGCGGACAAGTCCACAGCGGCGTCGAGAAGCCCTGCGCTTCGGGGCCCCGCAGCAGCATTGCCTCCAGACGTTCCCGTTGCGTGGCGTCTAACAGCGGCTTGCGGCCGGCGCGCCCGGCCCGGCGGAGTCCGGCGGCACCGTACGCGCCATGCTCGCTAACCCAACGGCTCACGCTTTGCGGCGCCGCCTTCACGCGCCGTGCTGCCTCGGACTGACTCAAACCTTCGTCAACGACCAGCCGCACGGCCTCCAGCCGTCGCTTTTCCAGAGCATCAAAATCGCGCCTTACGCCTCTTGGGTTCCCCATGTCTATTAAGACGAGCAGAACCCCCAAAAGGTTACTCTATATTATGCGCGAGTCAATAGATGAAACCTGCCATGACCGGCCAGACCATTTCGCACTACAAGATCCTCGAGAAACTTGGCCAAGGCGGGATGGGTGTGGTCTACAAGGCCACCGACACTAGCCTCGACCGCACCGTGGCGCTGAAGTTTCTCGCCCGGCACTTGCTCGAAGACGACCAGCATAAGGCGCGTTTCGTCCAGGAAGCCAAAGCAGCGGCTGCCCTCGATCACCCCAACATCTGCACTATCTATGAAATCGGCGAAGCCGAGGGCCAGGCCTTCATGGCCATGGCCTTCCTCGATGGCTCGACGGTCAGTGAAAAGATCAAAGAGCGTCCGTTGAAACTCGACGAAGCCCTCGACATCGCTCTCCAAGCGGGTGAGGGGTTGCGGGCCGCGCATGAAAAGGGAATCGTTCACCGCGACGTCAAAAGCTCGAACCTCATGCTGACAAAAGACGGCCGGGTGCAGATCATGGATTTCGGTCTGGCGTACTTGTCCGCCCGCACCCGGCTGACCAAGAGCGAGACGGTGCTGGGAACTCCGGCCTACATGTCGCCCGAACAGGCGTTAGCGCAGGCGGTCGACCGCCGCACGGACATCTGGTCTCTGGGTGTTGTCATTTACGAGATGGTCAGCGGGCAGTTGCCGTTTGAGGGCGAGCGTGAGCAGGTGGTCTTCTACGCCATCACGAACGAAGAGCCCGAACCGATCACCGCCTTGCGCGCCAGGGTGCCGCTCGAGCTGGATCGGATTGTCGGCAAGGCGATGGCGAAAAGCGCCGACGAACGCTACCCCCACGTCGACGACATGCTGGTCGATCTGCGGGCGCTCCGCAAAGAGCTTCCCTCCACTAAAGCAACCCCTGTAGGGGCACGGCATGGCGTGCCCGCGGCGGCGGCCGGCAAAGCCCCTTCCCCGGTTCCCCCGTCGGCAGAAAGAGAGGCTCCGGTCCGCCTCACCCGCCGCCTCTGGCGCGAACGGATCGTTCTGGGAGCAGCGCTGCTAGTTCTGGCGGTGGTTATCCTCGTATGGTCGCTCCGCTCACCGGAAACGCCAGGGCCAACCCGCCCGATGCGGTTCGCCTTCACGCCCGGGACTGATGTTTGGGACCCGGTCATCTCCCCCAATGGCCGCCACATAGCCTACATCGCCGGAAAAGACGTGACGAAGCTCTGGGTTCAGGATCTCGACCAGCAGCAACCTCGCGAACTCACCGGTACCGAGGGCGCCACCCACGGTGCAGAGGGCGCTGGTGGACTGTTCTGGTCGCCCGACAGTGATTCCATCGGTTTCACGGTGGGGACAGAGCTGAAGAAGATATCCGCCCGCGGGGGGCAAGCTACGCTGCTTTGCCGACTGCCCGGCTATCCCTACTGGGGCGGGGCGTGGAGTCCGGACGGGAATACGATCGTTTTCACGGCGGGTGTTAGTCCCGAGCTGTACAAAGTGCCCTCCGGAGGGGGAAGCCCCGAGTTCGAGATCGAGATGGAGGAGATCGAGCAGTATCCGCGTGAAGAGGGTATGTGGTTTTTGACGACTCCTCATTACCCGGCGGTGGAGACCGGCAAACGTCTGCTGATGTTCTCGAGCCAAATACCGGACAACGCCCGCATTGTGTTGCGAAACCTCGACACGGGAGCGCAGGAGATCCTCGGAGCTGGATTTGGGGGAGTCTATTCCCCCAGCGGCCATGTTCTGGCGGTCTATGCGACTTCGGTGGTTTCCGGCGGTCTTTGGGCCTTGCCGGTTTCGACTTCGACACTGAATCCCATGAGGGAACCCTTTCTGGTTGCGGAACATGCCTGGAACCCGAGCATCGGGCCCCACGGCACGTTGGTTTACCTCGACCGCACGGGGAGCGGTTGGCAACTGGTTTGGCGGGACCGCACTGGAAAAAAAGTCGGGGTGGCTGGACAAAGGCAAGACATGATCACGGGGCCTGAGCTATCGCCGGATGGCCGGCGCGTGGTGGTCACCGCCGTCGAGAATAACTTTCGCGACATCTGGATTCATGACGTCGAGCGGTCCGTGAAGACTCGTTTTACTTTTGACAAACGATGGGATGCGACGGCGAGTTGGTCACCCTCGGGAGAGCAAATTACATTCTACTCCGGAGCCGAGGACCACCTTCACGCCGGCTCGTATACCCTTTCTAAACCCGCGGACGGCACGGGCGAGGAAACAAGGCTGCCCCATGAGATACGGTTTCCGTTGGACTGGTCCCCGGACGAACGGTACCTCTTGGGCAGCAGCTACCCAGGCGGAGACATCTGGTATGCGGAACGCAAGGACAACAACACCTACGAAGCGGCTCCTTTCTTGCAAGCGCCGTCCCGATTACGCGCCGCCCAGTTTTCCCCCAACGGCCGCCTTGTGGCCTACTCGTCGAATGAATCGGGCCGCTACGAAGTCTACGTCCGGCGTTTTCCCGATGGCAGCGGCAAGAGGCAGGTGTCACAAAACGGCGGCGGCCAGCCGCGCTGGAGTAACGACGGTAAAGAGATGTTTTACGTCGAGGACGACTGGCTGGCGGTGATTCCGGTGACGATGACGCCAAGTTTTTCGGTAGGTTCTCCCCGGAGATTATTCCAATCCGCGGGATTTAGGGGTGAATACAGGGGCGTGGATGCTGGAGATCCCGCGTACGACGTCGCCACCGACGGCAAGCGTTTTGTCATCGCCGAATCGCTTGAAGACGCACCCCCACCGGTTATCCGGGTGGTCCAGAACTGGGCCGAAGCCTTCCGCGACCAGCAGCAATAGCCGGCCTTCGCGGATCTCCGGGGGTCTCCGGGGACAGGCACCTGCGCGCGACCCACCCACGAGCGAACAGTCGTTCCTGTATAGCAAAGGCTTTGCGAGCAAGAAGGCTGTCACAGGGGTGCCTGTCCCCTTGTTGCCCCCGCAGTCAAAGCTGAAAGCCCCGGCGACAGGGCGACGGCTTGTAGAGTATTCGTCCGTGCTTGTCACAACGGACCCAAACCCACGACGGCGAGCAGGATCGCGATTTCCTGGAGCTGAGCCGCTGCCCCTAAACAGTCGCCCGTCACTCCGCCGATCCTTCGCTTGAAGTAGATCGCCGCCAGGACAGCTACCACGACGGTGGCAAGCGCAGGGAACAGAGTTACTGTCCCCGCGAAAACGGCCACGATCCCCAGCCCGACGCTCATCGCAGCCACGACCGGCAAAGGCGACAAGCTCGCCGCGAAGGCACCCCCCAGACCGGTTGTCGCCGCCCCCGCCAGGTAGGCCGTTAGCACAATGCCTGCTCGCGGCAATACTTGCATGGCGAGGAGCGCGGCCATCGTAAGCTCTGGGCGCAGCAACGTCAGGCCCTGCCAGCGAAGCAGGGTCGCCAGGATCAACGCCAGAGCCCCGTAGCTTCCCACCCGGCTGTCCTTCAATACTCGCAAGACATCTTCACGAGATCCCTGACTGCCGAAGGCGTCGAACGTGTCCGCCAAACCGTCTTCATGGAGCGCCCCGGTTAGCAAGGCCCATAGCGCTAGGATCACGAGCATCACCACGCTTCGGGGAAGCACAGGCTCCAAGCAAAAGTAGGCCGCCACTCCAATACCACCTAGCAGCGCGCCAACCAACGGGTAAAAGACACCCGACCAGGCCAGCACGCGCGCGTCCGGCGGGCGCTTCGGGGAAGGCACGGGGAGCCTCGTGAGGGTTTGTACGGCAACCAGCAGGGCGGAGATCACGCGCCTTGCACTCTCCCCTCACCTCTTCGGACGTGTTGTCGTGGCATCAGCCTCGGTTGAGATTGCTTCTCGTGAATTCGCGCTATGAATCATCGCCGGTGAGCTGTTCGCAGATTCGAATCAGCCGGCCCGTCTAACACCAGCAGCTTCCCCCTTCACCGCAACCGGCACGCCAAAAACCATCCAATAGATCTCGTCGGCGAGCTTTCCCACGGCCTGGTTCGTCCCGCCTACTAAGTCGCGGTAACTCCTCGCCAGGTCGTTTTCGGGGACAATTCCACAACCTACCTCGTTCGTCACCAGGATCGTGCTCGTTGAGTCGGCTCGCTCCAAGTGATCGGTGAGCCTCTTGAGTTCCTCTCCGGGGTCGCGCGCGGGGTGGAGCAAAATATTACTCAACCAAAGGGTTAGGCAATCGATCACAAATACATCAAACAGAGGCGCTTCCTCGGCCATTCGCCGCACGATATCGAGAGGCTCTTCGACCGTCGTCCAGCGATCACCGCGCTCGGACTGATGACGCGCGATGCGATCCCTCATCTCCTCGTCGCCCGCCGTGGCCGTGGCGACAAAGCCAAGACGCTGAAAGCGTTTTTCAGCGTACTCGACGGCAAAGCGGCTCTTGCCGCTGCGCGCCCCGCCGCCGATCAAGATGACGCTCATGGAAGGGATGTCTCACAATGCTGGCGGGCCGAGTTGAAAGCCGGCGGGTTTCGACCGGGCGCCCACGGCGCCGCGGTCGCGCCGGATACTTGCCCTGTCACTGGCGTTCCAGGCTCAGTCTCTTGCTCTCGCACACCCTCGCCATCGCCGATACGGAGCCGCGAACGCAATCGAGCGGCCATGGCGCGCGGCCGAGCCCTCGTCCCAGCCAAAGGGATAAACGCGGGTTGGTTCTCTACCGAGCGGCGCGGGGATTGGCGAACTACAAGCAACCGTGAACTTACCCAGCCAACCATTACACCCACAAACTCCCCCGCCGCGACCGCAGGAGCCAAATGAAGAACGGCCCGCCCAGAAGCGCCGTAATCACCCCTACCGGAATTTCGGCCGGCGCCATCGCCGTGCGGGCCAGGGTGTCACTGAGCACCAAGAACCCGCCGCCCACGCAAAACGACGTCGGGATGAGGACGCGATGGTCAGCCCCGACGACGAGTCGTATGGCATGGGGCACGAGCAATCCGATGAATCCGATAGGGCCGGTAAAAGCCGTCACCGACGCGGTGACAAACGAACCGAGCAGATAGGCAATCAGCATCAGGCTCGACAAGTTCACGCCCCGCGTCGCGGCCCATTCCTCGCCCACCGACAGCACGTTGAACTCGTTCGACTTGACCATGGCCAGCGCCAGGCCGCCGAAGATGCCGAGCGAGAGAAACCCCAGCGTCGTGTACTCCAGCGAGTCGATACCCCCCATCAGCCAGCGGACGATCTCGAACGACTGCGTGAACCCGGCCGTATAGTGCAGAAACAAGATGGCGGCCATGCAGATGCTGTTGATCGTCACGCCGGTCAGCAGCAACGTGAAGGAGGACATGCGGCGTCCCTCGGCGGCGATCGAGACGACGACGGTAATCGTAATCGCCGCGCCCGCGAACGCCGCCAGCCAGACGGCCGGGAAAGGTCCCCATGACCGCCACCCGAAACAGATCGCCACAACGGCTCCCAGCGCGGCGCCGCTCTGCACCCCGAGCGTAAACGGCGTTGCCAGCGCGTCCCGCAACAAGGCCTGAAAGATCACGCCCGCCATGGCCAGCGCGCCCCCGGCCAGCGCCGCCAGCATGACCCGGGGCAAGCGGGCGTAGAAGAAAATCTCCTCGTCGGGGGATTCACCGGCCAACGCTCGCGATAGCGAGGCGGAGGTCGACCCGATCAGCGGCATGAGCAGCGAGGCGAGTATCAGGAATGCGGCCGCCAGACCGACCGCCGTCCAGAATTTCTTGCGGCTTAACATCAGGCGCTACTCACCGGCCCGTCCGGGGATTCGTTAGGCATTTTCCCCTGGTCATAGAACACCCACGGACGTCCGGTCGGTCCTTCGCGAATTTCGACCGCGACTTCAAAGACCCCTTCCAGCAGGCTGGTTCGCAAAACCTCTTCCGGCTTGCCGTCGGCCGCGATCTCGCCGCGGGAAAGAACCACCATGCGGTCGGAGTAGGTAGCCGCGAGATTCAGATCGTGTGTAACGGCAATGACGGCAATTCCCTCGCTGGCCAACTGCTTGAGAAGACCGTACGTGCTGATCTGGTGCTTCAAATCCAAAAAGGTCGTCGGCTCGTCGAGCAGCAGAACCGAGGGTGCCTGGGCCAGCGCCCCGGCTAGGACGACCCGCTGCCGCTCGCCGCCGCTGAGTTCGCGGTACTCGCGACTTGCGAAGGCGAGGGTGTCGGTTGTCCGCATAGCCTTTCTGACCGCGTCTCGATCCGAGGACGACTCGAACAGCCCGTGGCAATGCGGCGTGCGCCCCATGAAGACCACCTGTTCGGCTGTGAATGGGAACTCCAGGCGAAGCATTTGGGGAATGAAAGCCATATGGCGAGCGAGATCGCGTTTCTTCCAGCTCGAGATCTCGCGTCCGCGGAAACCGCAGCGCCCCTCATAGGAGTCGCGGTATCCCGAAAGCACCGACATCAGCGTGGACTTCCCCGCGCCGTTGGGGCCGACAATGGTGACCATCTCGCGGTCTTGGAACCCGACCGAGATCCCGCGCAGAATTTCCGCCGCGCCAATTCTAACGCGAAGATCGTCCAGCTCGTAGAGCAACGTCATCGCACCACCTCGGGATGGATCATGGCCAGCAACGACCGGGCCGCCTCGACGACGCGGGGACCGGGCACTACGAAGAAGTCTTCCGCCACGGGGTAGACTCGCCCGGCTCGGACGGCGGGCAACATGGCTTGGCTCTTCCAAACCTCGACGATCGATCGCCGGTGCTCTTCGCTTACCTGCTGGGTGTCTCCCATGTCTCCCATGTCGATGATGACTTGCGGCCCTCGAGCGTACACTTCCTCGCGCGGAATGCGGGGATAAAAAGCCGGAGCGTCTTCGAAGCAGTTCGTCCCGCCGGCAATCGAGATCAATTCGTTGAGAAACGAGCCGCGGCCGACGACAACCAGGTCGCGCACCGTGGCCGGAGTCCTTCCCACGACGAACATTACGCTCCGCTTGGGCAAGGGCGCCGCCAGCGCTCCGATTTCGCCGAGCTGCTTTCGCATGACGGCGATCCGCTCTTGGGCTGCTTGTGCGGCCCCGGCTCTTTCGCCCAACGCCAGCAGCGAATCGTCAATTCCTTCCAGAGTATTGTGCTGAAGAGCGAGCACTGGCAAGCCGAACTTTCGCAGCTTCCCTTCCAGCTCGCGATGCTCCTTGAGCACGACGACGAGATCGGGTCTTTTCTCTAAAATGACCTCGAAGTTCGGATGCATGTAGGTGCCGATCTTGGGTTTGCTTAGCACTTCGGGCGGGTAGTGGCAAAACGTCGTGACGCCGACCACGCGGTCCCCCAGGCCCAGCGCATAGAGCATTTCCGTAATGCTCGGCGCCGAGGATACGATTCGCCGGGCCGGCGGCTCGGCAGCCGGCAGAGTGCCGAATGTCACGGCCAACCCAGCGATGACCGCTAGCCGCACCAGCGGGGAAAGGCTTCCAAGCTGCGTGGCGACTCTGTTTCTAGGCAAGATAAAGTTCCTCGAAAAGTTCCCTGTCCGCGTGCCGTTCAAACCAATCCGCCAAGCGGTCGTAGTGCTCGTCTTTCGAGATCCGCGAACTGACAGCGGGGATCCGTTTGCCGCGCCGCTCGGCCACTTGCGCCAGCAGTGACCGCAGCACGTCCGGACATTCAAGCGCTCCGTGCAAGTACGTGCCGATGACGCGATCCCGCCGGTGGCCCTCGGGCTTCCCGTCCACCATAGCGAAGGGAACGTCACCCGCATGAGGCGCCGTCTTGCCCATGTGAATTTCATACGCCTGGAAGGGAACGTCGCTCTCCGCTAAACGGGCTTCCACGACTCGCGTTGTTTTCTCGGCCAGCATGCTTGTCTCGATGGGCAGCAGCCCGAGACCCGCTGCTGTTAGGTCGGCCGACTCCACTCCGTCAGGATCACCGACCGCCCGACCCAACATTTAGGAATTATATACTTAACTTTCTATCATAAGCGGTCTATTCTTGTAAGAGAGAGTCAAGAAAATGAGCAAATCAACAATCAGCCTTCTCGATCTCTTCAAGAAGTTCCCCAATCAGGATACCGCACGTGCCTACATGGAACAACAGCGTTGGCCGAAAGGCGTCCGCTGCCCGCACTGCCGCGAGCAAAAGCGCATCGGAACCCGCAAGGGCGGCTACTACCGCTGTAACGCCTGCATGGAGGTCTTCACCGTCCGCACCAAGACCGTCATGGAGCGCTCCCACATTCCTCTTCACAAATGGATCTACGGGCAGTACCTGTTGGTCACGGCCCGCAAGGGCATATCGTCCTTGCAGCTATCCAAAGAAATCGGGATCACGCAGAAGTCCGCTTGGTTCATGTTGCAGCGATTGCGGGACGCCTGCCGGAACACTGGCGGGAGCCTGTCGGGGATTGTCGAGGTCGATGAGACCTACATCGGCGGCAAAGAGCGCAACAAGCACAACAACAAGAAACTCAAGGCTGGCCGCGGCACGGTCGGCAAGCAGGCCGTTCTCGGGATGCGGGAACGCGGCGGCAATGTGATAGCCGTTTCCGTGCCGGAAACCGATAGGCACCACGTCCAGGCTCCTATCTGCCGCCACGTCGAAGCCGGTTCAACTCTCCATACCGACGATCATCAAGCCTACGCGAGACTGCGCGACCGCCTCTACCAGCATGCAACGGTCAATCACAGTGCTTCCGAATGGGTGCGCGGCCAGGTGCATACCAACGGGATCGAGAGCGTTTGGGCTGTTCTGAAGAGGGGCCTGAAGGGGGTCTACCATCACGTCAGCCAGAAGCACCTCGACCGCTACGTGGACGAGTTCGCCTTCCGGCTCAACCAAGGATCGTGCAAACGTCACACCATGGATCGAATCGCGTCCCTGCTCGCCAGTACCGTTGACAAACGGATCACCTACGCCGCGCTGACGCGGTAGTTCCCATGACAAACTTCACCGAACACCCGAAGGGACGAAT
Source organism: Bryobacterales bacterium (assembly GCA_965248365.1). Taxonomy (GTDB): domain Bacteria; phylum Acidobacteriota; class Terriglobia; order Bryobacterales; family UBA6623. The sequence goes on from CBDFJA010000003.1 coordinate 114,724, forward strand.
TCAGCTTGAGTTCGTGACCCACGTTGAAATCAGAAACGTCTACAGGAAATCCGCAGTTGCTCTTCTTCTGGAGACTATTGAATCTCGCATAATATCGAGTTAGTCAAGGCCAAGAGAAGACTGCTTCCAGAAGGCCGTAATCAAGCGCGGTTTGCGGCGCATGCGACGCAGGGATTTGCGGGCACGCTCGTCCAGCTCCCAGTAGTCCTTCGGACAGACGTTCGGCAACTCGTGCTGCTTCCAGTAAGCCCAAATGTATTCCACCGGGTTCAGCTCCGGTGCATAGGGCGGCAAGCACTCCGTGGCGATGTGGCCTTCGGAGAGCTCGATGAACTCCCGCACCAGGCGGCTGCGGTGCGCCGGCAGGCGGTCCCAGACGATCAGCAGCGGGCCGTCGATGTGGCGGACCAAAGCCTTCAGGAAGTCGATGACCTCCAGCTCGCCGATGGCGCCGGGATAGAGCCGGAAGTAGAAGTTGCGCAAGGTCAGCCCGGCGGAAACGGAAAGTTTCTGCCAGTTGAAGTTGAACTCCAGCACGGGTGTCTCGCCGCGGGGCGCCCAGGTGCGGCAACGATGGGGCTTCTGACTCAGTCCGCTTTCGTCGATGAAGACGATCGTGCGGCCTTGTTTTTGGGCTTTTTTTTAGTGGCCGGCCAAGTCTTGCGCCGCCAGTTGCGGATGGCTTCTTCGTTGCGCTCGCGGGCCTTGCCGACAGGCCGTTGCGGGCTCCAGTGGAGCGCCCGCAGGATCTTCCAAACATGACCTTCGTGATAGCGCACGCCGAACTCGTCGGCGATCAGACGAGCGACTCGCGGACAAGTCCACAGCGGCGTCGAGAAGCCCTGCGCTTCGGGGCCCCGCAGCAGCATTGCCTCCAGACGTTCCCGTTGCGTGGCGTCTAACAGCGGCTTGCGGCCGGCGCGCCCGGCCCGGCGGAGTCCGGCGGCACCGTGCGCGCCATGCTCGCTAACCCAACGGCTCACGCTTTGCTGCGCCGCCTTCACGCGCCGTGCTGCCTCGGACTGACTCAAACCTTCGTCAACGACCAGCCGCACGGCCTCCAGCCGTCGCTTTTCCAGAGCATCAAAATCGCGCCTTACGCCTCTTGGGTTCCCCATGTCTATTAAGACGAGCAGAACCCCCAAAAGATTACTCTATATTATGCGGAAGTCAATAAGCGTGTTTCGGATCAGGAGGAGCCGTCTCGTTTTCAATGTGCAATGACCCCTGAAAAGTTGCAAGTATTATAAAAGCTCCCAGGCAGCCGAGGCAGAAGTTAGATCGGCAAAAAGGGTAACTATCCGGATTGTCAACAATTTCCGCGACCGCCACCGCTTTGCTTCCCATGCCGGTCGACCATGACAATCGGTCCCGTCTCCTTTCAACTGGCGGCCTTGTCGGGGGCGCCCGCGGCAGGGCATCCGAGCTCCGCGCGGCTCCAACTCAGGCGCGTAGATCATAACCAACCCGAACGTACCACCGTTTCGGCGGAAATCCGGACATCCTCAGGTCCATTGCCGGCGGTAGTAGGAAAGACCACGTAGGTTCATAACCCGCGTAGTGGTTACAATGAAAGAAGGATGGCCGGCTACGACACCGAACTCGAAACCATAGTCCAGGAGCTCAACAAGTCGCCGCGGCCCGACGGCGACGGGGACGCGGCAACACCGGTCGGGCCGTTGCTAGACCCGTCCGGCTCGCTGTCTTCGCTCGATCATCTGCTGGCATACGCTACCCGTCACGGAGCGTCCGACATCATTCTCGTAGCCGGTTCAGGCCTGGTCCTGCGTGTTAACGGCAGTCTTACTCAGCCTAGCGGCAAACCCTTCAGCGACGACGATATCCGCGCGCTGACACTGCCCCTGCTGACCCAACAGCGCCGCGCGGAACTCGAACAAGAACGGTCCACCGATTTCAGTTTCGTCCGCGACGGCATTGGGCGCTTTCGTACAAACATTCACTTTCAGCGCGGCACCCTGGGCGCGGCCATCCGGCTCCTGCCCGACGAGATCCCCACGCTGGAAGGGCTCAATCTGCCGGCGTCGCTGCGGAGGCTGACGGAGCGCAAACAGGGCTTGGTTTTGGTGACTGGGCCGACTGGATCGGGCAAGACTACGACTCTAGCGGCGTTGATCGGAATGATCAACGCCAAATACCCCTACCACATTGTCACCATTGAAGACCCGATCGAATATCACCATCGCAACCAGCAGTCGGTTTTCGAGCAGATGGAAATCGGGCACGACGCGGTGGATTTCGCCAGCGCTCTGAGAAGCATCGTGAGGCAAAGCCCCGACGTCATCCTAGTCGGTGAGATGAGGGATCCCGAAACCATGGCCGCGGCCGAGACAGGGCATCTGGTTTTTTCCACTCTGCACACGAACGATACGATTCAAGCGATCGGGCGCATCGTGGACGCTTTTCCGGCCGCCCAGCAGAATCAAATCCGGCAGCAATTGTCGCTGGCTTTGCTGGCCATCGTCGCGCAGCAACTGGTCCCGGGGGCCAACGGCAGCCGCCTCCCCGCGGTTGAAATCTTGGTGGCCAACACCGCCGTCAGCCACATCATCCGCAAGGGGGAAGACCACATGCTGCGATCGCAGCTCAGCTTGGGCCATTCCGACGGTATGAGCATGATGGAGGAATCGCTGGCCAAGCTCGTGAACAAGGGGCTTATTACCGCCGAGACGGCAGCCGCTCACTGCTTCCGCGACGACGAATTCCGCCGCTACATGGCACAATAGCGTACCCTGCGGTTACCTCCGCTGTAGCTCCCACTCACTCGATCCGGTGAAGCGTCCCTGACCCACCGTGCAGCCTCGTGCGCGTCCGGCGGAGCCGCGCTGCGTGGCCGATCCCGGCCGGGCGTTGTGGTGGGAGCGGACCAGCAGTACACTATGGCCGCGAGGAAAATCCTGATTCAAATCTTCCCCTCTCCCGAAGCTCGGCGTATGCTTTCCACCGTTTCCGTCCCGCCGGGCTCGTTCCTGTCGACCGCGACAATCTTCGCCCCCTGCTCGGCGAAAAGCTCGGCGGTCGCCCGCCCAATGCCGGAGGCCGCTCCGGTAATCATCGCTACTTTATCCTTCAGCAGCATGAGTCATCACCTCAGGCCACAAAACCGCGCATCCTTTTGCCTTGCAGCGACGATGACCGTCCAAGACCCACTACCCCGATCGGACGGCGATTCACTTGGCCTTGGCCACCCAAAAGCGCGCGATCTCTTCCAAGGTTTTCCCTTTCGTTTCAGGGACCAGTCTGCGTCCCACGAGGAAAGAGAAAACACAGACGCCGCTGAATAGGAAGAACGCAGCGCTCGGATTGCCGAAAGTCGTTTCGGAAAACTCGGACAGCAAAGGGGTCAGCTGACTGGCGACGTAGTTCGCCAGCCACACGCAAAGAGAAGACAAGCCCATGGCTCGCGCCCGCACTCGCGTGGGAAAAATCTCAGCGATGATCAGCCAGCCGAGCGGGCCAAAAGCAACCGCGTGCGGCAGAGCGCACAACGACACCACGAGTACGACGACCCACCCGGTCGTGTCCGTGGCAAACACGACGCCCAACGCGGCGGTGAAGACAGCCATCAACAGTGACCCGCCAAGCCACAGCGGCCGCCTGCCGACAACATCCACCAAATAGAGGCCGACGAGGGTAAACAGGAGGTTTCCGACGTTCGGGACGATGGTCTGAAACAGCGCGTCGGTGGCTGCCGAAAAGCCCGCCTTCTGGAAAATGGTGGGCATGTAAACACTGATCACCGACCACCCCGTCCACTGCTGCATAACGGCCACAAACACTCCTAACGACAGGGCGATTCTGATGCCGGGCCGAAAAAGCTCGGCGAATCCCCCGTTTTTCTCACCCAGGGTCGCGGTAATCCCGGCCATCTCGCGCTCTGCCTCCACCGGACCCATGATCCGTACGAGAACTCGCCGCGCCTCGGCCTCCCGGCCTTCGCCGGCCAGCCAACGGGGACTTTCCGGCACCCAGGCAAGAAGGATGATGAACAACACGATGGGCACGAGCTCCGAGGCGAACATCCAGCGCCAGCTAACCGCCTCGTCCAGAGTCTGAGCCAGGAAGTTCGCGGTGAGAAAGGCGCTCAACGATCCCACGACGATCGCCAACTGGTTCATCGTGACCAGGCGTCCGCGGATACGCGCCGGCGCCATCTCGGCGATGTACATCGGCGAGGCGACGCCGGCCAGCCCAACCCCAACCCCGCCGATAATGCGGAAGAGGTAAAACTGGGCAATCGTCTCCGGCAAGGCGGTGCCGATCGCCGAGGCGCCGAATAGACCAGCCGACAGCATCAGCGTTTTCTTTCTCCCGATGGCATCGCACACCAAGATTCCTGCGATCGGCCCCGCCGTGCATCCTAAGATGGCGCTGGCCACGGCAAACCCGAAAGCCGCCGCATCCAGTTGGAACGTCTCTCTCAAATAGATCTGCGCGCCGGAAATGATGCTCAGGTCGTAGCCAAAAAGGAAACCCCCGACGGCGGCGACGAAAGCCACCAGATAAGCGTAGAGTTGACGGCCGATGCTCACGAACGGCTAGTATACTAGCGTCAGACTTTCTGGTAAAGAAAAGACAAAGTGGAGACGCTCTTTAGCAAGCACGATTTCCACGAGTCGGGTTGGACACTCGAAACCGAGCTTGCCCTTCCGACACCACGCCGGATCGAATTCAATAGAGGAATCCCGTAGCGCGGGGCTGGGCGGTCGTTTTGCCCAGACCCGCGGGTTTTGGCTAGGTTTCCGCGCGGCTTCGTAGTGATGAAAAGGAAGTACCCATGCAAAATAGGGCCATGTCGGCGTGACACCGAGTTTTGAGGTGACCAGGGATCCCCAAACTGCCGCGGGTCTCGGAAACGGCCCCGAGCCCTTCGCTGACGGGGCTTGCTTCACGAAACCAACAAGTCCCTGTTTTCAATGACTTGTGGGCGATGGTCAAGAGGAATTTCAGGGCCAAATGGTAAAATGGACGCGGAACCCTGGCCCTTTTGGGAGCTGCTCCCAGGCCGCGAAAAGAAAAAAACCAAACGAACCCAATTTCTCCCAACCGGTTTTAAAGCCAATGGGTTACGACTGGTTTCCTGTACGGCGGGGGTCCCGGGTCAGCGACATCTCACCGATCGCCTCAGCGGAGGACGAGCAAACCCCGACCCGCTAGCGGGTCGGGCCCCGGGGAACCAGAAACGGGGCAACAACGAACCGTGCCGGCAGCGACGAACCGAGCAGCCAAACAATGGCAGCAAAGAAAATAGCCAAACGAACCAAATTTCCCATAACCACCATTAAATCCAGTAACTTACACTGCTGTGGCGGTACGCATGGCGCTAGCGACTTTGCGGCGCAAAATGCGAGCACCGCTCGGAGCGGGGACGGTCACCAATTTCGCGCCTCCAAAGAGTCAACAACTTACGGGCGCGTCCGAAGGGGAAATTGGCTGACTGTACCCAGCCGGCACGCGGTTTCTCCTTTTTGCGCCGGAAAGTAGCGAGGTAGATCAACCATGAAACTTGCCGGCAAGGTTGCCGTCGTAACGGGCGGCGGACAGGGCTTGGGCCGTGGCATTGCGCTGGAATTATCCGGTCAAGGCGCGGACGTGATCCTCGCTGAAATTGACGAGCGGCGCGGCCAGGAAACGGCGAAGGAGATCCAAGAGCGCGGCGGCAACGCCGTTGCGATCGCTACCGATGTGACCGCGGAGTCTTCCGTCGAGAACATGGTCCAAGAGGTGCTGAGCGCCAAGGGGCGGATCGACATCCTGGTCAACAACGCAGGTGCTCGCCCAACGTTGCGGCGGTGGTCGATCTTCCGCTCGAGGAATGGAACCGGGTGCTGGCTGTGACCTTGACGGGCGTGCTGCTCTGCTGTCGAGCCGTGGGGCGGGTCATGATGCGGCAGGAGTCGGGAAAGATCGTCAATATTTCCTCCATCAACGGGATCAACCCGGCCGCGCTGAGCGGGGCATACAACGTGGCCAAAGCCGGCGTGATCAGCCTGAGCCGCACGCTGGCGATGGAGTTGGCGCCGTATTCCGTCAACGTCAACGCCGTCTGTCCCGGCCCGTTGCACACTGACTTCCACAGCCACTTGATGCCTCAGCGAGCCAAGACCCTGGGCATCAGCACCGAAGAGATGATGGAGCGCATCCGAGGCGCGATCCCGTTGGGACGCTGGGGGGAACCGGAGGACGTCGCCAAGACGGTGGCCTTTCTGGCCGGCGACGATGCCGCTTGGGTGACCGGAGAAACCATCTCCGTCTCCGGCGGGTTGGCGGGAGTCTCGACGGCTCCGCCTCGTCAAAAGACCGGCGGCGAGGGATGAGGCGCCGAAACGCGATGTTCCGGCTCCGAGCGGAAGGCAACAACCGCTCTTGTGGCGCAGGTCCCCAGACCTGCCGCGTCGGTACTCTTACCGACACCTGTTTCCGGGCCAGCCGCCTGCGAGGGCTTAAGTCCGGCTGAACATGCCCGTCACCAACCGAGCCCGCGTCCCCATTTTTCGCTTCTCGACGACTTCGCCGCAGGCCGCTGAGGGGAGGAAAGCGCCTTGAAGCCTATCGTGTTTATCCCCGAGCCGATCGCCGCAAGCGGCCTCGACTTGTTGCAAGACCAATGTGAGATCGTCGCCCCTTGGCGGGACGCCGGTACCGCGAGCGACGACCGACTGCGGTCCCTGTTTTACGAAGCGGATGCCGCGATCACCCGCCTGTTCAGAGTCAGTGCCGATGACATCGAGCGTTGCCGCAACCTGAAGGTCATCGCGCGCCACGGGGTTGGCGTGGATATGGTGGATTGCCGGGCCGCGACGGCCTGCGGCATCCCGGTGCTTTACACGCCTGGGGCCAATAGCAGATCGGTCGCCGAGCACGCGATCGCCCTAATCATGGCCCTGGCCCGACAGATTGGCCCGGCGTGGCAGGCGGTGCTAGAAGGCCGCTTCGACCAACGTACGAGCTTTGAAGGGATCGAGCTGGCCGGCAAGACCCTTGGGCTGATCGGTCTCGGTCAGGTCGGCGGGCGGGTGGCCGAAATCGCCGCCCAGGGACTGAAGATGGACGTCCGCGGTTACGACCCCATCGTCGAGAAAGACGGCTACGAAGGTTCGGCGTCGATCGAGGATTCCCTCGAGGCGGTTCTTCGCCGAGCTGATTTTCTTTCTCTGCACGTTCCCTTGAGCCCACAGACCAAGCACATGCTTACGGAGCAACATCTGCGGCGGCTCAAACCCGGCTGCCGCATCGTCAACACTTCACGCGGCGGTGTCATTGACGAAGCAGCGCTGGTTCGCGCGCTCGAAAGCGGCGAAGTCGCCGGCGCCGCTCTTGATGTCTTTGAGACCGAGCCGCTCCCCGCCGATCACCCCTTGTGCCGGGCTCCGAACACCTTGCTGACGCCGCACATCGCGGGGGCCACGCGGGAAGCGCTCGACAACATGGCCCGCGACGCGGCCCAAGGCGTCCTCGACGTGCTCAACGGCCGGCGGCCGCGGCATGCCGTCAACCCTGAAGTCCTGCGATGAGAGGGTGTGAGGCGTACTTGAACAGTACGTTGAGCACGGCAAGCAAGCGCAACGCAGTAATGGCGGGCTTATGGCGTGCTTCGACTGTCAGGTGGTGAGAAAAGCGGGCTAGCAAGCCGACTGTAGATGGCGAACCGGTGGGACAGCTACCCCCGCGGCTAACTACACGACGTGCCCGCAACAACCGGTCAGAGCCGTGCCCGTCAGGGCGCGGGCCCGATACTACGCACTACGGCGCCACGGAAAACCTGTGCACCGTGGTCGTGCGGTAGGTTTCCCCGGGGTTAAGAACCGTGGACGGGAAATTGTCCTTGTTCGGACTGTCGGGGTAGTGCTGCGTTTCAAGACAAAAGCCGGCCCGATGCTGGTAGACGGTTCCTCCCTTGCCGGTGTTCGAACCGTCTAGCCCGTTCCCACTGTAGAACTGAACACCTGGCTCGCTCGTGAAGATCTCCATGATACGCCCCGTCGTAGGTTCTTCCACCCTTGCGACGAGCCAGAGCGCTTCGTCCGATTGATTCAGAACGAAATTATGGTCGTAGCCGCCTCCAAACCCGAGCTGCTCATCCTCCATATCGATCCGCGCGCCGATGGGGGTTGGCTGTCGAAAATCCAAAGGAGTGCCCTCTACGCTTCGAATCTCGCCGGTCGGAACCAGCGTCTTGTCCGCGGGAGTGAAATGGTCGGCGTTCAGCGTCAAAACATGATCCATCGTGGAGCTTTTGCCGCCGTCTTTCAGGTTGAAATAAGCATGGTTGGTTAGATTGACGAGCGTGGTCTTGTCGGTTGTCGCCTCATAGTCGATCCGCAGGGCGTTGTCGTCGGTGAGGGTGTAGGTGACCTTTGTGTTTAGGTTGCCCGGGTATCCCTCTTCGCCGTCAACGCTGAGGTACGTCAGAACGACGCCCACGCCCTTTTCGTCGGCGAACGGTTCGGCTCCCCAGACAACTTTGTCGAAACCCTTTTCTCCCCCGTGGACATGGCTAGGGGGCATGTTGACCGCCAGTTGGTACTCCTTGCCGTCTAGCGTGAATCGCCCGTTCGCTATGCGGTTGGCGTAGCGGCCGGTGGTCGTGCCGAAGAATGGATGGTCCTTGATGTAATCCTCAAGAGCATCGAAACCGAGGATGACGTCGCCCAAAACGCCGTCGCGGTCGGGCATCTTCAGCGAAACGAGGATTCCCCCATAATTGGTGACTCGAGCCTCGGCGCCGCCTGCGTTCGTGAGCGTGTAGATTTGGGCATCTTTTCCATCGGGCGTTGTGCCGAAATTTTCCATGGTCGGTAGTTCCCTCGCGGGCGCTCTTTCAACGGATTCCCCGCTGTCGGGATCGCTCCCCGTACAGGCCGTCGCCGCAAGCAGCCAGCAAAGAAGCGCGGCGATGGCCAGGTTCTTCTTTCCACGACAAAAGTTCCCTCTCGCCGATCTAGGGTCCTCGTGTATCGCGGGTCCTGTCTGCCATGCGCGACTCGATTCATTTTTCAAACTATGCCGGAACACTTTTGCCTCCCGTTGCGCTACCTTCCGTCGCGCGAATAGCCGAAGCGGTCTGGCCTCGGCTTTCTCTCGTTCAACTTTCACCGCGGGGCGCGGTTGCCCGCCAACTCCCTCCGAAAGATGATCTCGTTGGAAAAACAGCCTAGCATAGCCGCCACCCGCCCGTGTGGGCGCCCCTCGTCATGCTCGTCATGCGCCGCGGCCTTATTGAGTTCGCCCGGCGGTCCCCTTTCCTTGCGCGATTACGTGGATACGCGAAAACCGCATCCGAAGCCGACGCGGTAGAATGTAGGCAGGCTGGTGCACCCCAGGATCACACCGAACGGATACCTCCCGAAATCCCTTGTCCTGCGACGGACAGTCATCTCCCCCTAACAACTTGGTCACGTACCGGTTCCCGTCCAAGTGGGTCGGCGCCCGATTGTTGATCGGGCTTGCTTGTGCTGGGGTAGCAGCCGCGCAAAGCACAACCGGTCTGATTAGCGGCACGGTCGAAGACGCTTCGCATGCGGCCATCGTGGGAGCGAAGGTGTCGGCTCTTCATTTGGATACGGGCGCCAGGCGATCCGCCGGGACCACTAAGGACGGCCACTATTTGCTGCCGGCCATGCCGGTCGGGGAATACGAGATCCGCGCCGAACACCAAGGCTTTCAGACGGTCATCCACAAAGGCCTTGTCCTTACGGTCGGGCAGAGTGCGGTCATTCACTTCACCCTTCCGGTCGGCGAGTTGCGGCTTGAGGTGACTGTCGTGGCGAAGGCCCCCTTGGCCAACAGCCATACGCACGAGCTGAGTTACCTGGTCGGCAGCCGAAGTATCGAGGAGCTGCCGCTCAACGGCAGAAACTATCTTGACCTGATGCTGCTGCAACCGGGCGTCCAGCCGTTTCGGCATCGGGATTCCGGCGGATCGATCGTTGCTCATGGCTTGGGAACGAGCGTCAACGGCCAGGACCCGCGGTCGAACGTCTACTTGCTGGATGGAACACCGCAAAACGATTTTACGAATGGGCCGGCGGGCAGCGGGGCCGGCACGTCGCTGGGTATGGAGACCATCCGCGAGTTTCGCGTCGAGGTGAACGGCTACAGCGCCGAGTTCGGACGCAATTTCGGGGGACAGGTCAACGCTCTGACGAAGTCCGGCACGAACCTGATCCACGGAAGTGTTTTCCACTACTTGCGCAATGATAATCTGGACGCGCGGAATTTCTTCGACACCACGAGCTCGCCGCCCGAATTCAGACGGAATCAGTTTGGCGGCGCTGTCGGTGGACCCATTCGGCGTGATCAGACCTTCTTTTTCCTCGGCTACGAGGGCTTGCGCGAAGATCTGGGCCGAACGATCAGTACCGTCATTCCCGACGAGAATGCCCGAGCCGGGCTGATCCCGGATACGCAGAACCCCGAACAGTTGCTGGACGTCGGCGTCGATCCGGACGTTAAGCCCTACCTCGACGAGTTTCCGCTGCCCAACGCTCCCAATCTCGGAGGCGGGCTGGCGCCCTTCAACTTCGGCTTCACACAGGAACTGGTCCAGGACTTCTTTCAAGCGAGGTTAGACCACAATTTCACGGCGCACGATTCGTTCTTCGCGCGATACACATTCGATGATGCGGGCCAAAGGCTGCCGACGGATTTCCCGCAGTTTCCCCGCTCGTTCGTTTCGCGCAACCAGTTTCTTACTCTTGAGCATCGTAGGATCTTCTCGCCGCGACTGCTCAACACTTTCCGCGCGGGCTTTAGCCGGACTCGAATCGGTCAGGACGTCGAGGCGAATACGACGAATACGCTCGAGCCTTTTGTAGTGGGGCGACCGTCGATGGGAGACATTGATATAGGAGGGATTCCGCGTTTCGGGCCGCAAGTGTCAGCCGACGTACAGCTCACGCAAAACGTTTTCAGCTTCCAAGACGACGTGGTCTACACACACGGCCGGCACAGTCTGAAGTTCGGCGGGCTTGCCGAGCGCTACCAAGACAACTTATTCAATCCCACGTTCTCTCGGGGCATATTCGCCTTCGCCAACGTCGGGGGTTTTCTCCGCAATCAGCCGCTGCGCTTCATCGGCTTGACGCCGGAGTCGACCATTGACCGCTACTGGCGCTTCTCTCTGTTTGGTCTTTACCTGCAGGATGACTTTCGCGCCACCTCCCGGCTGACGTTGAACCTCGGTTTGCGGTATGAGTTTTCGACCGTGCCCCGAGAGATTCAAGGGCGAGATACTGCTCTGCTGAACCTGGACGACGCGGAGCCGACCCTCGGGCAGGTTTACGAGAACCCGACGAAGGCGAACCTCGCCCCTCGGCTTGGATTTGCGTGGGACGTCTTGGGAGATGGATCGACCGCGCTGCGGGGCGGCTATGGCCTATTCTTCAATACCAATAATCAACAGAACTTGATCGTGACGGTGGTGAACCCCCCGTCAGCCCGGAGACCGGTAATCGGGGGGCCGATTTTCCCCCAGCCCAGTTTCGACCGCGCAGCGGACAACTCCATTCGGCCGATCGAGTTTCATCTGAAGAATCCCTATATCCAGAGCTGGAATCTAAACTTGCAGCGGGAACTGTGGGCCGACACGTTGTTGACCGTCGGGTATGCGGGATCGCGTGGGGTTCATCTGTTGCGGAACACCGATGCGAACACGGCTGTTCCTCAGCAGCTCTCGGACGGTACGTATTGCTTTCCCGTGGCGGCGCGTCCCGGGGTCGCGCCCTGCGGACCGTCGGGATCCCCCGGCCGGCGCAATCCGAACTTCTCGACGATCGAGCTGAAAAAGAGCGACGGCAGTTCCTGGTACAACGCTTTGATCGTGGAGCTGCGCAGACGGTTCAGCCACGGCGTACAGGTCCAGTCGTCCTATACCTTGTCCCGTACCATCGACACCACACAGGCGTCAACTTTTTTCTCGGATTCGGTAACGGGAACAACGTCCGCCATGCCCGAGCTTCCCGGACTCGCCTATAACAGGGGTCTCTCCGACTTTCATGCCAAACATACGTTGGTGTCGAACTTTGTTTGGGAGCTGCCGTTTTCGAGCCAAGGGAATGGTGCGGTCGGAGCAATTTTCGGCGGTTGGCAAGCGGGTGGCTTGCTGATCGTGCAGAGCGGCAATCCACTCACCGCGATGGTGCAGCGGAACCGTTCCGGTTCCTTGTGGTCTCCGACCGTTGGACCCGGACGTGGAGTGGACCGGCCGAGTCTGGCGTCCGGGTTCACGCACGAGTCGGCAGTTGTTGGGGACCCGGGACGATATTTCAATCCCGACGCCTTCGTGTTGCAGCAGGCGGGCACGCTCGGCAGTCTCGGACGCAACGCCTTCATCGGCCCTGATTTGCGAGCGTTTGATTTTTCTCTGGCGAAGAACATGCCTTTGTCTTCTCTGAGCGAGAGCGGCAAACTGCAATTTCGCGTCGAGTTTTTCAATCTGTTGAACCACACTAATTTCGCTGCCCCGGCGATTGTCGCCTTCGCGGGCGTGACCGATGGCGAGGCTCCCTTGTCGTCTTTCGGGCGCACTCGTTCGACCGTCACCTCTTCCCGCCAGATTCAGTTCGGGCTGCGGCTGTCGTTTTAGGCGCTTTTCCGAGGACAAACACGCAGCGGTCCGCCCCGACTGTTTTGTTGTGGGAAAAGCGGGCCCTCGGGCCAGCTAAAATAGGGCGATACCCTCATCGCACTCCCGTTTTCGCCGGTTTCATACTGTCTCTGTAGGCCTATGATGGTGATTCGGGTGGACGGAGTTTGCGTTGACCCACAAGCAGAGTCCAGGCCCCGTCCGCGCTGGGGCCATGGAAGTTGCCCGGCCCCCAGGTGAAACGATACTCGCTGCTCCCGGAGCCGACCTATGATTTGCACGAACTGCCTCTGCGAGGTCCCGGCCGACGCACGTTTCTGCAGGGAGTGTGGTCATCCAGTCTCAGCCAGCGAGGAGGTGAAGGTTTCACAGTCAAGGGTTTGGTGGAAACGGGCAGCGGGAATTTTCGGCGCCGTGGCCGTCGCCTGGGCTGTGGCGGAATGGGTGCACAACACCGAACCGGTGCAGTCACCCGATGCGGAACTCCCCCAGACGCTCGCTCCCGCCCAGCCCGAGCCTCCCTCCTCGGCGAGCGACCAACCGACACCTGTCGACGGTCCCCCAGAAGCCGAACCGGAAGCGGAGCAGACACCGGAGACGGGAAGTTGGCAACTGCGCCGGAAGTCTCCGAGTTCGACGACAAGAAAGCGATCTATCTCGAATTGCCGGCGGATCAGCTTCTCTGGGACGCAACTATGCCGCTTCTAACGCTGAGCTGCAAAGAAAACTCCCTGCAAGCCTACGTGTTTGGCATCTCGCCGAAAGGCGATCGGGGAAGTGAACTATCCACGGCCCGCCTTCGATTCGACAAGACGGACGTACGGGCACTCAAGATGCTCCGAGCCGTACGAGACGACGCGCTGTTTTTTCGACGGCCGATCGAGATCATTCGCACAATGATGAATCACGACCAGTTGCTGTTTCGTTTCACCACCGCCGATTCCGATCACCTCACGGCCACATTCAACCTAACGGGCTTGGGTAAGGCGCTTGAGCCTCTGCGGGAAGAATGCGACTGGGAATAGCCCCGCGGTTACACTATGAGGCGTTGTCAAGTTAACGAGTGACAATCCGACCAAGAAGAAAAGGGGAGCAGCGTGCCTGAGACAGCTAAGGCCGTCACGATAGTCGAGCCGTACGGAATCGAGGTGCGCGAGTACAAAATTCCACCGCTGCGGCCCGGCGGGCTACTGCTGCGGATGGAGATGAGCGGCATCTGCGGCACCGACAAACACACCTATCGCGGCGAGACCACTCAGTACGGAGGCACGGTCAACGAACAAACTTCGCCTTTTCCACTGATCCCGGGCCATGAGAACGTCGGAATCGTCGCGGATATTACGCCTGGCGTGGTTGATTTCTACGGCGAACCGTTGAAGGTAGGCGACCGCATAGCAATGTGCCCCGACGTGGTGTGCGGCAAGTGCTACACCTGCCGCCACATCTTCGGATACTCCTGGTGCGAGCACTGGCGTGGTTATGGCAATTCGTTCCGGGCCACCGAGCACCCCTTGATGGGTGGTTGGGCGGAGTACATGGTGATTATCCCGGAGGCATTCATTTACAAGGTGCCGGATGGTCTCGCGCCGGAACTGGCGGTTTATACCGAGGTCATGGCGTGCGCTTATGCGTTGGACAAGGCAAAGGAATTCTCCTCACTTGCCTCGGAAGGCTTCCTGACTGACGACTCCGTGCTGATCCAGGGCGTTGGCCCCTTGGGGCTGTGCCACCTGATCAAAGCGCGCATGATGGGTGCAGGCACGATCATTGCGGTCGACAAGTCCGATTATCGCCTGAACATGGCGAAAGCTTTTGGCGCGGACCACGTCATCAACGCGTCCAACACGACTGCGGAAGAACGCATCCAGCTTGTGCGCGATTGGACGAGAAATCGCGGGGTCGATCTCGCCGTTGAATGCGTGGGCTACCCGGAGGCGGTGCCGGAGGCATTGCACATGATCCGGCGCGGCGGGATGTACATTCTGGAAGGTGTATTCGTTGATATGGGCGATATCTTGTTGAACCCTCACTTGATCGTCAGCAAGGCGCTGCGGCTGGTCGGGTTGAGCAACCACCCATTCACGGCCTACCGTCCGACCATGGAACTGATGCTGCGCTACCAGGATCAGATGCCCCTGAATACGTTCGTGACTCACCGCTTCCCGCTGGAACAGGCCCAGCAGGCCATGGACACGGCACTCAGCCTGGAGTGTATGAAGGTTGTCTTTGCGCCGAGGCGTAGTCAAGTTGACGCGGTCACAGGCTGAGACAGGCCTAAGATATGTATAGTGAGACGTCGGCTGAGTACTCGATATGGTGGCTTGGTCCCTCGGCTACCAGTTAACTTGACAATGCCTTGAGGCGCGCTCGGAAATTCGGAATAATATCATAAAGACGCTTGGCGTGGCTGGGTCTGATTCTCGCGGCGCGGTTGGATGTTATTGCTGACCGCATTCAACATGGCAAACCCCGTTGGACCCGGCTACATCGAGCAAGGAGATACGAAACATGAGCAGACTGAACCGCAGAGAAATGCTGGGTTCGCTTGGCGCAACGGCAAGCGGATTGACTTGCGCCACGCTGCTGAGCCGCAAGGACGCCGGAGCCGAAGATAAGGGACCGGGGCCCGCGGGCGCTCGCTCCCCAGACGGCGATTCTCGTCTCCGTCAATGGCCCGCCGATGGGGACTGGAAGCGCCATTGGAACGAGCCGCTTCGATTCCCCCGGCAGACGGGGCCCGGACGCTGGGATGTAGCGGCGCACAGCGCCAAACGGCATGCGATCGCGCTCGATGCGGCTGAGTGCGGGCTGGTGTTGGTCGACGTCGACAAAGAAGCCTTCGACTTTCAAATCGAGGATCTGACCCGGCATGACCCCAAGCTCGGGCGACATGTGGAGGAGCGGATTTACGACATCGTGCTCCCCAATACGATCCGACTGGTGAAATTCTTTCGGGATCAAAAAATGCCTGTCATCTTTGTGCAGTGGGATCATCACCGATTCCAATATCCGCCGCTTGATCCCCGGGCCGGGGAAGCCGTCGTGCCGAAGACGACCACGGGAGCGTTCGCTTCGTCCAACTTGGCCGCGGTGCTCGCTCAGCAGAACGTGCGCACGCCGCTGTTCACCGGAGCCGACACGGCCTTTTGCCTCGAATCGACCGTGCGTGGAGCGGTGGACCACGGATTTCCCTCGGTGGTGGTCGAAGACGCGTGTGTGAGCTGCTATGAGACGCTCCACAAGGCCACGCTGCTGACGCTCGGTTTTCACCTGGCGTACATGACGACGACCGAACAAGTGATATCCGGCTATCCCTGGCGTAGCCTTGCCGGCCTTCCCCACCCTTTGCTGCACGGGGACGCTTCGGGGTAAGCGCCCGCGGGGCCTAACGGCCGAACAGCCAAGGTTGAACTGGGTTGTGGCCTGGGCGCGCATCACGCCATCCTCTGGCGCCACTTCTAGCGATGCTTGACTTCCGCGCGAAATCGCTCATAGAACGTACAAGCCTTTCCTGACAAATTACCTCGGCAAGAACCGGCAATCGGCTGCCCCTGCGAGCCGTTTCTATTCTTCAGCCGCCTTCGGATGCACCACGGGATAGCCCTTTTCCTTCCAGGCCGTCACGCCGCCGAATTGCAGATCGGTGTAACCGTTTTCCTTGAGCAAGGCCGCCGCACGGGCGGCCCGTCCGCCGCGGTTTCAATAGAGAACAATCGGGGGGCCTTTGGGAATCTCCGACATGCGGGCTTCGAGCTGGTCCATGGGAATGTTCACGTGGCCTTCGATCGTTCCGATTTCCTCCAACTCGCGGGGATCGCGGACGTCGAGCAGGAACACGTCTTCGCCCGCATCGAGCCGCTGCTTGAGCGCTTCAACATCGAGGGGACGGGGATCGGGCGAGGCCTCCGCCGCTGGTTCATTGACCGGCGCCTTCAAGCCCTCGGCCGAATCGGGCGGGGCGCACGAAACCGCCACCGAGCAACCCGCAAATGTAGTTAGAACAAGGTCCCGTCGGGTAATCATGGATTGTCTCCTCGGAGAGTTAGTATAACGCCTGCCCTGCTCTGTTTCCTGTCACACTTGACGGAAGCGTGGTGTCTTCGGTGCCACGACCGTTAGGGGACATCCATGGGACCGGAATCCCTCCCATGGAGATGAAAACCGGGTGGATTTTCGACCCGCGTTTCTGTGAGCTGCTACGGCGCCGGCGGACTGTCTGGATGCCCACCGACCTGGGTACCGGGGGCAACCCCGACTGGTGGGTAGAGTCGCAGGCGAAAAGCGGTCCCGTTTACTCCCGCGGCTGCTGTTGCAAAAACTTCAAAAACTGCGCCGCGGATCTCGAAAACTTCTTCTTGCGATGGTGGATGATGCCCACCGGACGAATCAGCTCATTCGCCTCGATGGGTCGCGCGACCAGGCGGCCCTCAACAGTCTCCTGACGAACCGTCCGCTCGGGAAGGATGCTGACTCCCGATCCGATCGACACCGCCTCCTTGATCATTTGAATGTTGTCGAACTCGAGCACCACCTTGCGTGGAATTCCCTGGTCGCGAAAAAAACGGTCCATGGCCTTGCGAATCGACAGGTCGGGATCGAAGCTGACAAACTCCTGGCCGGCGAGATCGGCGGGGCGAATCGTCGACTTCTTCGTCAGCTCATGGTCGGGATGACATACCAGAACCATTTTTTCCAACCGCCAGGCGATGGCTTTGAGTTCCTTGCCCGGGTTGGGATAGCTGACCAGACCAAGATCCGCCACATCGTCCGCTACGGCTTGATAGACCTTCTCGGGACGCATGTATTCCAGACGAACGTTTGCTTGGGGGTGGCGATCTTCGAACTGCTCCTTGATCCGCGCCATCTCGTAAAGCCCGATGGAGTAAATCGACGCCACGCGGACGGAGCCGACAAGTTCCTTCTTCAGTACGCCGATCTGCGACGCCACTTCGTCGTATCGCCAAACGATATCACGGCACGCCGCGTAGTAAAGTTTGCCCGCGGGAGTCAGTTTGATCGGACGGCTGGTTCGATCAAGCAGGTCCGTCGCCAGGCGTTCTTCGAGTTGCTTGAGCAGCTGGCTGGCCGCGGACTGGCTTATCCCGTTTAGCTCGGCCCCACGGCTGATGCTGTTTGTCTGGGCGATGTCCCGAAACACCTTGAGGTGGCCGATTCGCACCCCCTTATTGTACATAAGATTGACTTATTTCCTGCCTCGCTCAAGTTTTGTTTTTTTAATATTCAGGGGTACCCGGTTTGTCCGCCGGCAGCGAGTATACGTAACGGCTTCGGCAGAAGGCGCGGAGCTGGGCGATCCCCGTGCTACGAGGTCAGGTAAGGTACTAGATCAATGGTGGTTATCGGAGATTGGGTTTGTTCGGTTTTCCTCTTTCGCCGCTGGGCGTGAGGGGCGGTCCGTGCCGTCTCCCCTTCAGAATAGCGGGCCTGTCAAGCGTTTCCGTTTTTTCCGTTGGATAATCAGTGCGATCTCGACGTCCGGGGCGGATGTGGCCCGCATGGTTTCACAGCCGTAGGCTGGGTGGTTCAGCCCATGCCCGCTAGCCCGCTTTTCTCACCAGGTGGCGAGAAATGCGAGCTAGCTCACGTTCGCGGCTCAGCTTCGCCCGTTGTGGCGCGGGTGAGGAAGAAAATGAGCCTGGAACAGCCCGGCATGCAATCCATACACCGAGTCATGCGGGACCGAGACATCAAGACCCACCGAAGCAGCAGTCCGATGTTCAACACCGCGCACCAGGACAAAGTACTGCGGGCCATATCCCTGGTCGTTTCACCATCTCTGACCGTGTCGGCCGAGTCACCTTGTCTTGAACACTAGCTTGTAGGGGGCGAGCGGGTTGCCGGCTTTGTCTTTGAAGTTTTTGAATTTGCTGGAGTTAAGCCAAACTTCATATTCCTTATTAGGCTCCAGCCTGACCGGCAGCACGTTCTTCGTGTAGCCGTCTTCATAACGTGGCGGGCCGGTCATCTCGGGGAACGTCTCCTTGGTTGTGTAGGCCCAAGACCAGTTACCGTCCGTCATGGCTTCATCAAACGTAACTGACAGCGTCGACAGCGACGGGTCCACGGACTGATCACCATTTGCCGGCACCGTGCTGACCACCTTGGGCGGAGTTGTGTCGCCGGCGCAGGCAAGCAAAAGCCATACGGTAGCGAGTACAGTTGTCGGTCTTTTCTTCATGGGCGAAATCACCGTCGAAAGGTAAGGATACGGCAAACAGCCGCGGGTTTTCGGGCGGCACACCTGCCTCAAACCTATTCGTCCCCAAAGCATGATGACGCAATCCCCCCGAAATTGCGACCGTAGCTTGGTGACAGGCCCGATCCCCAAGGCCGGACGGCCCACGGGCGCGAGGCTGTCTCTCTGGTCCAGCGAACGCATTTCCACCGACTGGCGGGTAAACTCAAAATAGAGTTATCCGGATGGGAGACAAGCCGTGAAGGAATTGAGATTGGGGTGTGCAACACTGACGCTACTCGCTGTAGGAGTTTTTGCCAGCTCGTGCGGTGCGGAAAGAAAAGAGCCGGAATCCGCCGGCGTCGAGATCCCGGCGAGCGAGGCCGACGCAGCGGCTATCAAAGAGATACACCTGCGGGAAACTCAGGCGATCAAGGGAAAAGACGTCGCCCTTTTTCTGCCCTTATTCGACAGGAACGCGGTGTTGATGCCACCCGATGGGCCGCCCATCGTCGGCCAGGCGGCTCTGCGGTCGTGGTTCTTGCGACGCGCGGAAGGGGGCTCGATCGATCTCGATTTTTCGGTCGACGAGATCGAAGTGACCGCTGATTGGGCCTTCGAGAGATTCTCGTTTCGCCGAACGGTGACGCCGACCGGCGGCGAGGGGATCACGGTTCAGGGCAAGGGCAACCACGTCTTTCGCCGGCAATCAGACGGCTCCTGGAAGATAGCCCGCGATATTTGGAATGTTGAAGCCGCCGACGCTGGCGGGATGCCTGGTGATCGGTTGACCCGCTCGCGGGGAACGGGCGGCGGGCGGCGGGGAAGCCGGTCGAGCGGCCCTTCCCAAGACGAACTGATTGGGCGCTTGCGAGCGGAGGTGGCCAAGCTACGCCGCCGGCTTCGGGATCGAGACGGGCAAGGGCCCGGCGATTCCTCCCAGGCGGAACTCATTAAGAGGCTGCGGGCCGAGTTGGCCGAGCAAAAGAGCCAAATCGAGCAGCGACAGGCCCATAGTTGCCCGGAGTGCCCCGAGGCTGTCGAATCAAAGGGCGTCATTCAGCTTTGGGACGGGCGGCCTCCCGATCCCGTCGAGATTCCGACCAGGTTGGTACGACGGTAGGGCTGCCCCGACAAGCCTTTCTGATCGTTCGGACGTGGCGCACGCCTCCCGGGGTGCCGTGTCGTCATTCGCGGTGACATGAAAGGTTTGCTCGCGCGCCTGGTGGCCCGGCTGCATGGCGGGGGTCGTTCGGATGCCGGCAAGAGTGCCGGCACGGCACGCTGAAAGCGTGCGCCACGTCGTTTTCGATCGTGACCTTTCCGAATCCATGGTGAACTCGTCTCAAGGCTAGCCCGCATTTCTCACCACCTGACGGTCGAAGCAGGCCATAGGCCCGTCATTACTGCGTTGCGCTTACTCACCGTGCTCAACGTACTTTCCCGGTCGGGTGCCGAGCGCGGGTCGCTGCTGCTTTCGGTAGAGCCAAAATACGAAACAGTTAGGCTGCACCCGCAAAAGTACGCCTCCGCTCGCTGAGCGTCGCGCGCCTTGTACTGATGGGCCTCTCACGCACTTCGCCTCGCCACGTGGTGAGAAAAGCGGGTTAGGCCAGCCGCCAACGCGGTTTCTGCTACATTACCCGCCATGCGAGACGCGCGCGCTTACCGCCTCGGCACGGGTGCGGGTTTCTCCTCGGATCGGCTCGACCCGGCGGTCGACCTGGTCGATCGAGGGCGCTTGGACGCCATCATTTTCGAGTGTCTGGGCGCGCGCACGCTGGCCTTTGGCTACCGTGACCGGCAACTCGATTCCAGCCTCGGGTATAACAGGCGACTCGAACGCCGCATGGGCGCCGTTTTGCCCCGCTGCGCGTCGCAGGGCACGACGGTCGTGACCAACATGGGCGTTACGAATCCACGCGGCGGGGCGTGGAAGACCGTGGAGGTCGCCCGGCGGCTCGGCCTCGAGGGCCTCAAGGTGGCGGCGGTCGAAGGCGACGACGTGGGCCATCTGGTCGGCCCCGACACCTTGCTGTGGGAAGGGATGGCGGTGCGAGATGTGGGGCGAGCCTTGATCGGCGCAAACGCCTATCTGGGGGCCGACGCTATCCTGCCCGCCCTCGAAGCCCGCGCCGACGTCGTCATCACCGGCCGGGTTGCCGACCCGGCGCTGTTTCTGGCCCCCTTATGCCAGCACTTCGACTGGCCTCTGGATGCCTGGCAACTGCTCGGCGCGGGAACGGTCGTGGGCCATCTACTCGAGTGTGGGGCACAGGTTACCGGAGGCTACTTCGCCGACCCCGGGTACAAAGACGTGTCGGACCTAGCCTCCGTCGGGTTCCCCATCGCCGAGGTGGAAGCGGACGGCAGCGCCTGCATCACCAAGCTCGAAGGCACGGGCGGAGTGGTCAGCGAGCGCACGGTCAACGAGCAGCTCCTTTATGAGGTCCACGACCCGGCGCGCTACCTCACGCCGGACGTAACCGCCGATTTCTCCCGAGTCACGGTCAGCGACGAGGGCGGTAACCGCGTCCGCATCTCGGGCGGCGGAGGTTCACCCCGTCCGGAACAGCTTAAGGCGACGGTAGCGTTCGACGGCGGCTACCTGGCGGAAGCGGGGATCTCTTATGCCGGACCCGGAGCCCAGCAGCGAGGCCGTCTGGCGGGCGAAGTCGTGGTCGAGCGGTTGGCGCGCGTGCACCGGGCCAACGCGCCGGTGCGGGTAGACCTGATCGGCGTTTTCTCCTTGCACGCAACTGCCGCCGACTACCCCACCGACAGTCGCGACGTGCGGCTGCGCTGCGCCATGCGCGCGCCCTCCCGGGAAGAGGCCGAGCTACTGCTGTGGGAAGTGGAGTCGTTGCTTTGCTGCGGCCCGGCGGGTGGCGGCGGCTATCGCGGCGGCGTCACGCCGTCGGTCATCACCTATTCGACCTGGGTCGATCGCGGGCGGGTGAATCCCAAAACCGAGGTGCTGGTGGCATGAGCCGCCGGGTGCAGCTTCGCGAGCTCGCCCATGCGCGCAGCGGCGACAAGGGCGATCGATCGAACTTGTGCCTGTTCGTCTACGACCCGGCCGACTACGAGATCGTCAAGGCATGGCTGACGCCCCAACGGCTGAAAGCGACCTTCGGCGAGCTGCTGCGCGGCGAGATCGTACGCTATGATCTGCCCAAGCTGCACGGATTCAACTTCGTGATGGACAGGGCGCTCGAGGGCGGCGTCAACGAGTCGTTGAATCTTGACGGCCACGGCAAATCCTGGAGCAGCCTGATCCTCGGCCTGGAGATCGAGCTTCCCGGTGGCAAGCAATGATGTCTCGGTGAACGAACAAGAGCAGGGGCGAGCTTCGACCGTCGTCGCCCCCCTGGCGCTTTATGAAGGGGCCACTCCTACATCCGACGCTGTCAAGGTCGGCAACACCTCGGGATTCAAGACCCGGCCCACGATATTGACTTCGCTTGCCGCGCGACATTCTTCCCCTCGGCTGGCCGGTGTAGGTCCCCAGAAGATGCAGAGGCAGTGGCCGGTTGGCCAATAAGCGACTGTGCCCGGCTCAACTACGTCGCCGGCATCGGTCTCAGGCGGAAGTTGGACAGGGACCTCAAAGTAGACTTCGCCGCCCCAGTAATGGCCGCGAGCGTCGATGGGTAGAGCGGCGTAGAGCCGCTCGGCGGTTTCCGAGGCATTCCACTCGGAGTGAACTTCAATATTTCCGATCTGGAAAGTGGCCCGTTTCATCGACACGAACGTATGGAACTAGCCCGCTTTTCTTACCACGTGGCGAGGCGAAGTGCGTGAGAAGCCCGTCAGTACAAGGCGCGCGCCGCTCAGCGAGCGGAGGCGTACTTTTGCGGGTGCGGCCTAGCTGTGATCTTTCAACAGGTTGTTCATTCGGTCCCGGACCAGGGAAGCTGGAGTTGTCGAATAACCACGACCCTGGAGAGACCGCATGAACATCCATCAGAATGCCCGATTGACGCCCAAAGGCCGAGCCCTTTTGGTTCGATGCATCCTCGCTGGAGAGACGCCTCGGGCCACCGCGGCGGCCCGAGACGTCTCAGAACGCACCGCCCGCCGTTGGCTGGCCCGCTACCGCGGCGAAGGCGAAGCCGGTCTCTACGATCGCTCTTCGCGTCCCCGGCATAGCCCGCGCCGCACCCCGCAAGCCGTCGTTGACCGCGTCCTCGCCCTGCGCCGACAACGTTGGACGGGCCGCCGCATCGCCCAAACCCTGCGGCTATCCCCGGCCACCGTCAGCCGCCTCCTCGGTCGCGCCGGACTCAACCGTCTCCGCGATCTCGAACCCGCTCCCCCCGTTCGCCGCTACGAACATCACCGTCCCGGCGATCTACTGCATCTCGACATCAAAAAGCTCGGCCGCTTCCAGCACGCCGGTCACCGCGTTACCGGCGATAAGACCCGACGCTCCCGCGCCGCCGGCTGGGAGTTCGTCCACGTCGCCGTCGACGACCATTCCCGCATCGCCTTCTCCCAGATCCTGCCCGATGAGCGCAGCCTTTCCGCTGCCCAGTTCCTTCTCCTCGCCCACGCCTACTATGGCTCGCTTGGCATCCGCATCCGACGCCTGCTCACCGACAATGGCTCCTGGTACCGCTCCCGCCACTTCCGTCGTACTTGCCGCCGCCTCGGCATCCGCCACCGCTTCACCCGCCCCTACACCCCTCGCACCAACGGCAAGGCCGAGCGCTTCATCCAAACCGCCCTCCGCGAATGGGCCTATGCCCGCTCCTACTGCTCCTCCCTCCAACGCGCCAACCATCTGCTCCCCTGGCTCCACGACTACAATTGGCATCGCCCCCACGCCAGCCTCGGCTATAATCCCCCTATCAGCCGACTCCCTCCTCCCCGGAACAACCTGTTGAGGCTCCACACCTAGCCATTCGTATTTTGGCTCTAGCAAAAGAAGGGGCGACCCGCGTTCGGCGCCCGACCGGGAAAGTACGTTGAGCACGGTGAGCAAGCGCAACGACGTAATGGCGGGCCTATGGCGTGCTTCGACCGTCGGGTGGTGAGAAATGCGGGCTAGTGAGAACGATCCATTGTGGGCTTGCGTCCCCGGAGCCCCGCCCACAGCTCTTCGGCGAAGGCGCGAATGAAGCGCAGGCCGGCATCCAAGGAATGGACCTTGCGGACGCCTCCGATCCGCTGGCCCTCGTGTGTTGGGAATTCCACGATGTTCAGGCCGGCTCGCAGGGCGCGGGCGGTCATGCGGTACTCGACCGTGCAGTCCTCGGGAAACGGCTCGAGGGCCGGCAGCGCGGTGCGGCGGAAACCCCGGTAGCCGTTGATGGAGTCGGTGATGAAAGCGTCCCGGGCCGCGGGTTGAACACCAGATTCAGCGCCAGGTTGAAGACATTATTGACCCAGCGCCGTGGCTTGAGGAGTTGGTCGTCTTCCTCGTTGACCGCGCCCTCCATCATCCGCGAGGCGATCACAAGGTCGGCTCCCTCTTCCAGGTGGTCGGCGAGCCGCCCGAGGTCGCCCGGGTTCTCGTTACCGTCGGGCGAGAAAAAGGCGAAGCCGTCCGCTTCCGAGCTGGCGACGCCGAGGCGGAAGGCCTCGCCCCGCCCAGGCCGGGACTGCCGGAGCACCCGGATCCCCTGTTCCCTGAGGTACTCGACCGAGCCGTCGCTGCTGCCACCGTCGATGGCGAACACGCGATGGAACCGGTGGCGCGGGATGCGCGGCGCCGTGACTTTCAGGCCCTCGATCTCGTCGAGGACCAGGAGGATTATGTCAATACGCACGGGCGAATCTCCTGGCGGAAGTAATCCAGGGTGGCGCGGATGCCCTCCTCGAGTGAGACGCGGGCCCGGAAGTTGTAGTCCCGCTCCAGCTTCGTCACGTCGCAGTGTCGGCGGGGCTGGCCCTGAGGGCGCGAGGTGTCGAACCGGACCGGCTTACCGGTCCCTGACAGCAGCACGATCATCTGGACGAGGTGGGCCGCGCTCGTCTCCTCGCCGGCGCCCACTTTGGTCGGGAGGGGGCCAGTCGCACGTTCGCAGATGCGGATCAGGCCGTCGCCGAAATCGGTCACGTACAGGAACGAGCGACTGAGGTTGCCCGATCCCCACACCACGATCTTGTCTAGGCTCTCGTCGAAGGTCTTGCGGATGATGGCCGGGATCGGGTGGGAACGATCGGGGTCGAAGTTGTCGCGGGGTCGGTACCCGTTGTAAGCACGGGCCGCGTCGACGCCCTGTTCCCCGAAGTCGTGGTGGAGCATGGTGGCGGCCGCCTTCGCCACCGCGTATGGGCTACGGGGGAACAAGGCGCTCGATTTCCCGGACCAGCCTAGCGAGGGAGTCGGCCTCCAGCGTATCGCCGTAATGGAGCTTGAACCGCACGTCCTCCGTATGGGGGTCCTGGAACAGGTGCTGCAAGCGCGTGGTGTTGAACATGCTCGCACGGCGGATCAACCCATGGACCTCGGCGCACCTCGCGGGCGAAGGAGTCGATCAGCGGCGGCAGCATCCCAATCTGTTCGTCGGTCATACCGGGGTTCAGGCCCACGTAGATCGAGCGTTCGTGGAGGATCTCCGCGCCGGACAGCGGGCCCGCCACCCGGTGAGGCAATCGCTTCATCGCGGGCTGGTCGGCCAGGTTGCCCGCCAGGAGCGGACGGGTCTCCACACCCGCCTCTTCGAGGTGCGCCCTGAGCCGCACCGTGGTCCCGGGGGAGTCGGGGTGGAGTACGATCGGGAAGGCGAACTGGCTGGAGCCGCGGGCGATCCGCAGGGGCAGGAACACGTCGGGCCAGCGGTCGCGGGCCTCCGTCCACACCCGGGCCGCCACGTGGCGGCGCTCTAGGAAACCGGCCCGGCGTCCGAGCTGGACCAGGCCAATGGCTGCCTGGACGTCGGTCCCCCGGAGGTTGAAGCCGGACTCCACGAACAAGAAGCGCGGGTCGACCGACCCGCTCTCCTCCTCGGCCTGACGCCGGCGGGCAGGCGAGATGTGGCGGGTCAAGCCGTGCGAGCGCAGGGCGCGCAGGCGGTCGGCGTCGTCCTCCGAACGGGTCAGCACCATGCCGCCCTCGATGGTGGAAATGTGGTGGGAGAAGTAGAAGGAAAACGTGCCCAACCGGCCGAAGGTCCCCGCCTTGCGCCCGTCGTCCCCCACCTCGGTGTCGAGGGCCTCGCAGGCGTCCTCGATAAGCGTAAGCCCCTTCGCGTTGCACAGCTCGGCCAGCTCGGACACGGGGGCCGGATTGCCCAGCAGGTGCACGGCGAACACAGCGCGGGTCCGGGGGCTGAGGGCGCGTTCCACGGATTCCACGGTCAGATTAAGGGTCGCGGGCGACACGTCGGCCAGGACCGGAACGGCGCCCATCTGAACCACAGGCCACACGGTGGTCGAGCAGGTGACCGCGGGGACGATGACCTCGTCGCCGGGCCGCAGCACCGGCTCCCGCCCGGTCACCCCGTCCGGATAGGTCAGGAGCGCCAACGCGAGCAGGTTGGCCGAGGAGCCGGAGTTGCAGAACACGGCGGCGGGGGCATCGTGTTCCGCGGCGAAGGCTTCCTCGAAGGCTCTCACCCGGGGCCCCATGGTCACCTGCCCGCGCAAGAGCGCCTCCAGGGCAGCCGCGATCTCCGCGTCTCCGAAGGTGTTCGACGCCAGGGGGAGCCGGTACGGCGATGGCTTCTCCCGGTAGGCGCGGCGCAGCTCGCGGACCGTGGCCTCGAGGTCTTCGAAGGGGGAAGCGATCGGAGTCAGTTGCTCAACCCCGGAGCGATCCACTGCGGGTGTTTTGAGTTCGGAGAGTCGCCCCAGAATCTCAGGAGCTGGTAGCGACCGTTGAGCTTGAGGTGGCATGGAGGAATCTATTTTCTCTGCAACCCAAGGACTAACGGGGCGCTCCTCGCGCTGGCACGATGACGTTGTAGCCGCCGGCAGGCTGCTGGCTCTTTCCGAGCCGGCCCGCTAGATCTTGCAGCGACTTGTCCAGCCGGGACTCCTGCTTGCCGCGGAGGAGATTCGAGAGGAGGCTCACCAGTCGCCACGGCCGCACCAGGTACTGCACGCCGTAGAAGGTGGCCATCCCGATCATGCGGTAGAGGTTGATCTCGAAGCCCGAAGTCTTCGTCGCGTAGGACGTGCTCATCGAGAAGTCCTTGTACATCCCCAGCGATAGGAAGAAATCGTCATTCATTTCCCCAATCCCGCCGCTCTCCACCAAGTCGTTGAAGATCTCCGACCCTGGATAAGGCGAGAAGAGGGACACACTCGCATCGTGGATCCCGGCCGCTCCCATGCGGGCCAGGAAGCGGATGGTTTGCCAGATCTCACGCCGGGCTTCATCCGGGAATCCCACGATGATGTTGAGCTTTACGTTGACGCCGTTTCTAACCGCCGCCTTTGCCGAGCTCTCCAGACGGTCGAGCTTGACTTTTTTCTTGATGCGTTGGAGCACCGCGACGGAGCCGCTCTCGGGGGCGTAGCTCATATTCCGGCACCCTGCCTGATACATAAGCCGGGTGACCTCGTCGTCTAGCGCCTCGGAGCGCGTCCCGCTAGGTAGTTGCCAGGTGATGTCGTGGCCGCGCTCGAGGATGAGGCGGCAGAAATCAGCAATCCAGTCGCGCTGAACTATGGCGGTGAGGTCGTAGAAATCAAAGTTGGTGGCGCCGTATTCCTGGATGTACCGCTCCATTTCCTCCAGGACCAGTTCAGTCTTACGCGCTGTCCAGCGAGTGGTCCACATGAGGGGGTTAGAGCAGAATGTGCACTCGTAGGGACAGCCGCGGGTAGCAAGCATGGGCATGCTCCTTCCGCGGTTCACGCCATATCCGATCTCATGGCCGAGGTAGTTATCGATGGGAACGAGATCCCAGGCAGGTGGCGGGATGCTGTCCAAGTCGCGGATCCGGGCCCGGACATTGCCCCGGCGGATCCCGCCCCGGGCGTCGCGGGAGACCACACCGGCCACGGCGCCGGGATCGCAAGGAACGGGGCCACGGGGAAGTCCCTCACCCGCTACGCCATTGCCATGGGGCCCGTTCTTGCCGCCCCGAAACAGCGCGTCAACTAGTTCGACGAGTGCCTGCTCTCCTTCTCCGAGGACGCAGTAGTCAACCTCGGGTACCGTCGCCAACGTGAACTCGGGAACGGCGGTGATGTGCTCACCCCCAGTCACAATGGGCACGTCCGGGAGCCGTTGCCGGATCATGCGGATTAGGCGCCTCACCTCAGGCCAGTCCTGCGAGAACATGCAGGAAACCCCGACTAAGTCGACGTCTGAGGTCTGCGCCACTCTATCGGCGATCTCCTGACTGGTGAGACCAATCCCAGCGATACGGCCCTCGAACAGGGACGTTACCTGGAAGGGGCTCTCTCCGACCCCGTCCACGATGCGGACCTCGTGGCCCACCTCCCGCAGACTGGAGGCAAGATAGGCGGGACCGATCGGAGGCGTGCGGGGACCGGAGTCCGACCAATTGGGAACCAGAAGCGGGGGACGGACGAGTGTCACTTTCGCCATAGAGAGCGTCTCGCTGAGCAGCCCAGACGTTACGATCTATTGTCAGACATAGGAGTTGCCTTTGCCAATGGAACTACAGTGCTCTTTTGAGCTAGGGCTATCGACTAGCAGTACCTCCTGCGGCTACTTAGTCTTCCCTGAAAAAATAACATAGATGCAAGAATATCCTTAACTTATTGAATCTCGCATAATATCGAGTTAGTCAAGGCCAAGAGAAGACTGCTTCCAGAAGGCCGTAATCAAGCGCGGTTTGCGGCGCATGCGACGCAGGGATTTGCGGGCACGCTCGTCCAGCTCCCAGTAGTCCTTCGGACAGACGTTCGGCAACTCGTGCTGCTTCCAGTAAGCCCAAATGTATTCCACCGGGTTCAGCTCCGGTGCGTAGGGCGGCAAGCACTCCGTGGCGATGTGGCCTTCGGAGAGCTCGATGAACTCCCGCACCAGGCGGCTGCGGTGCGCCGGCAGGCGGTCCCAGACGATCAGCAGCGGGCCGTCGATGTGGCGAACCAAAGCCTTCAGGAAGTCGATGACCTCCAGCTCGCCGATGGCGCCGGGATAGAGCCGGAAGTAGAAGTTGCGCAAGGTCAGCCCGGCGGAAACGGAAAGTTTCTGCCAGTTGAAGTTGAACTCCAGCACGGGTGTCTCGCCGCGGGGCGCCCAGGTGCGGCAACGATGGGGCTTCTGACTCAGTCCGCTTTCGTCGATGAAGACGATCGTGCGGCCTTGTTTTTGGGCTTTTTTTGGTGGCCGGCCAAGTCTTGCGCCGCCAGTTGCGGATGGCTTCTTCGTTGCGCTCGCGGGCCTTGCCGACAGGCCGTTGCGGGCTCCAGTGGAGCGCCCGCAGGATCTTCCAAACATGACCTTCGTGATAGCGCACGCCGAACTCGTCGGCGATCAGACGAGCGACTCGCGGACAAGTCCACAGCGGCGTCGAGAAGCCCTGCGCTTCGGGGCCCCGCAGCAGCATTGCCTCCAGACGTTCCCGTTGCGTGGCGTCTAACAGCGGCTTGCGGCCGGCGCGCCCGGCCCGGCGGAGTCCGGCGGCACCGTACGCGCCATGCTCGCTAACCCAACGGCTCACGCTTTGCTGCGCCGCCTTCACGCGCCGTGCTGCCTCGGACTGACTCAAACCTTCGTCAACGACCAGCCGCACGGCCTCCAGCCGTCGCTTTTCCAGAGCATCAAAATCGCGCCTTACGCCTCTTGGGTTCCCCATGTCTATTAAGACGAGCAGAACCCCCAAAAGGTTACTCTATATTATGCGGGAGTCAATAGCGGTTTCGGGGCTGATGAACCCCTCCCGCGAGCAACCCACATACCACATCTTGAACTTGCCTTCATGGCGGATCACAGTGCCGTAATATCTCTGCCACTCGTCGGGATCTCTCCCAGGGGCAGGACCGGATCGTCGGGATGCTTTCTAGGCCGGTGAATGCTCAGATAGAGGTTGTAGGTAAAGGGAATGGAGATGTCGTCGAAGGTGAAGAGGGTGGCCTCCTCATCCCTGACCGAGGTGGTCGCTATTACCTTCTTGCCGGCCTCGATTGGAAAAACCGGGACAGCCTCAATTAAGTCATGTTGTGAACTCCAACTTACTGATTCTACGTACTTGCTGGTTCCTGGCGCCCCGGGCATGGTTTTTTCGTAATCCAGCTATCATATTGAAAACTTGAGGGTTGCTAGCTGCCCACAGGGGCAACTGAGGCTGTCCCGGTTTTCTCGGTTCCGTTTTCAAGCCGGGAAGCCCAACTGATTGTGACGCCGACGCCCTATCGCCACCCGGAAAGCGTCACGATTACTCCTCCACACCCATTTGCGACAGCCGATAGCGCAACGCATTCCGGGTCATCCCGAGCAATCGCGCGGCCTGGCTCTTGTTGTCGCCGGCTCGGCGCAG
This sequence comes from Bryobacterales bacterium, assembly GCA_965248365.1. GTDB lineage: Bacteria > Acidobacteriota > Terriglobia > Bryobacterales > UBA6623. Next base: position 144,932 of record CBDFJA010000003.1, read on the forward strand.
AGTCTCGCGGATCAGATCCTGCTCGTACTGCTCGAGGGTCATCCCTTCGGGCAGGAAAGCCGCCGCCTCGGATTGTGCGGACGCGGACGCGTGGTCCAGTCGGATGTCGTCGGCCTCTATCGTCTCGGAGCGGGCCAACACCATGCCGCGCTCGATGATGTTCTCAAGCTCGCGGACGTTCCCCGGCCAATGGTAGGCCATGAGCTTCTCCGCGGCCCCCTGCGAAATAATCCGCACGCGATTTCCCGTGTCGCCGGTGAATTTCGCGAGGATGTGGTCCAACAAATAGGGGATGTCCTCTTTTCGCTCGCGGAGTGGTGGAAGGCTAATGGGCACAACGTTCAAACGGTAATAGAGATCTTCCCGGAAAGTGCCCTGTTCGAGAGCAGCGCGCAGGTTCTGGTTGGTAGCCGCAATGATGCGCACATCGACGTGGATGGTCTTGCTGCCTCCCAAGCGCTCGAACTCCCTTTCTTGGAGCACGCGCAGCAGCTTGACCTGGACGGCAGGCGGCACGTCGCCGATTTCGTCCAAAAAGACGGTGCCGCCGTCGGCCTGCTCGAATTTTCCTTGGTGAGACTGCGTGGCGCCCGTGAACGCTCCCTTTTCATAGCCGAACAATTCGGATTCCATCAGGTTCTCGGGTATGGTCGAACAGCTGATCTTGGTGAAAGGAGCATCCCGTCGCGGGGAATGGTGATGGATGGCGCGTGCCAGAAGGCCCTTGCCCGTGCCGCTTTCGCCGCCCAGCAGCACGGTCGCGCGGGTCGCGGCGACGCGGCGGGCGGCGTCAAAAACCTCTTGCATCTTCGCGCTGTGACCGATGATGTGTTCAAAATCGTAGCGGCGTTCGAGCTGGGCCCTGAGTTTCACGTTCTCGTCACGCAGGGCGTGCAGCTCGAGGACCTTGGCGATCGTGATCATCAGATCGTCGAGGGAGAAGGGTTTCAAAAGATAGTCGCCAGCCCCGGATTTCATCGCTTCGACCGCGGTCTCGACAGTTCCGAACGCCGTCATCACGATCACGGGCAGGGAAGGAAAACGGGTGCGAACTTGGCGCAGAAACTCCACCCCGTCGATCCCCGGCAAACGCAGGTCCGTCAGCGCCAGGGCGAAATCCGCGCCGCTCCCCGGCGTATCTAACGCCTTCAGCCCCTCTTCCGCCGAGGCGGCCTTGGTGACCTCATATCCCGCGCCGGTAAGCTGCAGCTCCAGCACCCGCCGCATTTTCGCCTCGTCGTCGACGATCAGGATCTTCTTGGTCACGACGTACTTCCCATGGGCAAGAGGACCCGAAACGTAGACCCCTCACCCGCCGTGCTGACGACGGAAATCTTACCCCCATGGCTGTCGACAAACTTGGAGACGATAGCCAGCCCTAGCCCGACTCCGGTCGGCTTGGTGGTATAGAAGGGATTAAAAATGTTCTCCAGTTGATCTTCGGGAATGCCCTCTCCGGAATCCGTCACCTCAAGCCGAGCCATCGAGCCGTTGCGCACTGTGGTTACCTTAAGCAGACCGCCTTGCGGCATCGCTTCCTGGGCATTGAGCAAAAGATTGACCACCGTGCTCTCGACCAACGTGGCGTCGAACTGGAACTTAGGCAGATCCCCCAAGTTGCGCTCGACCTCCACCTGCCCGGCGCTGTCTTTAAACGTTTCCGACAGGTGACTCAGACCGCGCTCAACAACTTCGTTCAAGTCGTTGAGCTCGCGCCGCGGCGGAGACGGGCGGGCGAAGTTCAAAAACCGGGTCACAAGCGAATTCGTCCGCCCGACCTCGCCCCGGATCAACTCCGCGACCTCGCGGGCGATTTCGTTTTCCTTGCTGACGTTCTTGCCCAGAATCTCGGCCGACGCCGAGATGACGCCTAATGGGTTCCTCATCTCGTGCGCCAAGCCCGCCGAAAGCTGTCCCAGAGCCGCTAAGCGTTCCGAGCGCTGTACTTCCGCCTGAGCGCGCCGCAGCTCGCGGTTCGCCTCGGCCAAGCTCTCTGTGTTTCGACGGTTCTCCGTGGCCAGTCGGTTTACAAGAATCGCCGTCAGAAGAAAAAACAGGGCGCGCACCGTCAATTCTTGTTCGGCCTCCGGGGGCACGTAATACGTTTCCAGGTCGACAAACCAGAGCAGGGAAAGGTAGAGTCCCGACGATCCGGCGGTCGTCAGCAACGTTCCCCCCAAACCGAAGATCGAGGCCGCCGAGAGAATCGGAAGCAGGAAAATCAGGTAATAGCTGCTCTCGATCCCCCCGGTCTCCCAAACCAGCCAGTAGCACAGGATCAACTTCACGCCCACCGAGAGGCCGGCCGCGACAGCATCCGAGCGCGTGCCCAAGTGGGTTTCGGTGGCCTGCAAAAGGCCCAGCGCGATCAGCACCAGCCACTCGTAAAAAGAGTGCTCCGGCTTGGTCAGGATGAGCGCCGCCAACGCGCCTAGAAAGAAAAGCCAAACCGTATCGACAGGGCGTATTCGAGGCATCTGGGCGATCGCTCGTTGCTCTCAGGTTACTATGACCGCTCCCGATTCGGCAGGTTGCGCGGAAGAAGATGACACCGCTCACCGGCTCTGCAACCGCTCTGGGTTTGCTGGGATTTTCTAGCGCCGCGCCGGCGGCAACCTCGGATCGCCCTTCTCGAGTCTAAAACGGGACCCTCTTTGCAAATCCCCGTAAACGTCCGGTTCTTTTGTGGCGCACGCATTCTTGCCCGCCGTGTCGCCATTCCCGGCGACATCGAGTTCCGTCGCGGCGCACCCCTCCGGCGTGCCGTGTCGCCATTCCTGTGGCGACATCAAGTTCCGTCGTGGCGGTCCGCCACTCCTGGCGACATCTCTCGTTGGCACGCCGGGCCTTCTGATTTGCGGTACGATGCCGCCAACAATGCCGGGACAGCAGCTTGAAAGCGTGCGCCACCTCGCGATCCCGACATTTCCGCATCCGCGGGGCGGGACGGTTATTTGGGGGGGGCCGTAGCCTTTGGCTCGCACCCCAGGCTGGACTGCAATCCATCGTGGGCGGAAGTTGGATCTTGAGCACAAATATAAGTTTACATAATACATCTTATACGACCTTTCTAGCGCGAGGGTGGTATTCCTTGTAATCGTATACCGGTAGTCGCTTGATTACTGTATGTTAGGTAAATGGATTCATGTATCACTTCACGCCTGCCCCCCTGCGCTCGGACGTACAGAGTCACAGGGGACGGTGCTGCGCGGCTCGCCGTCGGCGTCACCCGGAAGACAGGCATAACGCTAACCTTAGCGTCTGCTCTCGAGAAGATTGGCCAGCTCACCCGGCGCGGTAACGCGCTGGACGGCCATTCCAGCGGAAAGAGCGGCAGTGGCGCCGGGGTCCGAGTCCTCGTAGACGAGGCAGTGGCCCGGGCGGACGCTGGGATCGATACGCCGGAGCCGGTCGAGGGCGACGAGGTAGGGTTCGGGATCGGGCTTGCGGCGGGAGACGTCCTCAGCGCATACGAGTACGCGAAGGGCCGATCGAACCCCCGCGACGGTCAGGAGCGGCTCGACTTCTTCCCGGCTACTGGACGAAACGACACCCAGGAGTAGGCGGCTGGAGGCATCGGTGATCCAGGAGGATACTTCCGTGGAGACGGCCAACTCGTCGCGGTATCGCGTTCGATAAAGGCGGTGCTTGGTTTCCAGGGCTCGCGAGACAACTTCGTCGCTGGGGTTCTCGTCAGCGAGTGAAAGCAGAATGGGCGCGGCCTCGGGATCACCGATCCCCGTCAGTTGGCTCTGGTACCGCTGCCAGCCAATCGCGGCGCCGTAAGGGCGAAGGGCTTCCAACCAGCACTGGTAGTGAAGGTACTCGCTGTCGACCAAAACCCCATCGAAGTCAAAAAGTACGGCTCGGATTCCCACGTCTGCGTTCTCCGCTCGAGGCGTGGAGTTTCGTGACACGGTTCAGGTCCTCTCAGAGTTGGTGGCGTCAAGGCGCCCCGGGGCGCCGGTCTGTTCCGCAGTTACGCTGACCCAAATTTCTCAGCGCCGGAGATCCGAAGCACTTGATAGGCCCGCGATGATTTCGTTGCGCCTGTTCGCCTTGCTCAACCCAGGGTTCAAGAATGTAGGGGCACGGCGTACGGTGCCCTAGGTTGCGGAGCCGTGCGTGCCTGGTACTGCCGGGCTTCTCACGCAACTCGCACGGCCACACGGCGAGGAAGCGGGCTGCCACTCCCCTACCCTGGGAGTCGACCGGCCAGCCCTTCCGCGACGCTGCTTCCGACCGCCTGGAAGCTCACAGGTCGCCCGGCATATGTTGAGTTCGCGTTCTCGTAAAGCTAGCCTGGCGAGCTACTGAAAGACAATCGATTTCAGGATCTGTTCGTAACTCGGCTTGAGGCGGTTGAACTCGCTTTCCGGGGAAACGAAAATCGCGTAGAAAAACTCCCCATTTCGTTCGGTCGTCAGCAGCCAGATCAATTCCCGCTGCTGCTCGACAGGTGAAGCGCCCTCCAAAAGAGTGCTCTCGCCCTGCTGGTCTGCAAATTGCACAGCGCGCCGCCGGCCCCGAAGCGGCTCGAATCCGGCATCGGAAGCGCGCAGGTCCTCGATGATTTCGTCAGTGGCTTGTGACAGGTCGCTGCTCTGACTGCCGAAATATCCCGCCATCATTCCGCGAGCCATGGCTCGAGATCCATTTTCGAGTTCGACCAAGCCGTCGTCCGGCGCGATTGTCACCGCTACGTCATCGTCGGCTTGGTAGAGATTCCAGCCACGAGGGTAAGAAAGCCGATAGCGGGACCCGCTATAGCTCCGCGGCGCCAAGTCCTCGTCAGAAGACTTCCCTGCCCCGTCTTGCTGGGCGCTGTCGGGCGCCTTCTTCTTCGGCTCGATCCGCGCGGCAACGGCTTTCATCCTCTTGAATTCGGGCGTTTCGCCCTTCGTGTAGTCGGCGGCGGGCATCTCCCGGACTTCTTCCTCTACGTAGCGCACGCGATCTCCCGGATTCGGATGGTCGGAAAAAAACTGTGGCATCCGGCCCCCACCGCCGGACCCTTCCAGCTTTTCGAAGAAACGCGCCATCTCGACAGGATCGTAGCCTGCCCGGGCCATCATCCGCGCTCCCACGATGTCGGCATCTTTTTCCGCCTTGCGAGAGTACTTCAGGAACAAGGAATTGACGCCGAAACCGATGCCGATCTGTCCCAGAGATCCCAGCAGTCCGCCTTTCTTTCCCAACGCCTGAGCGGCAAGAACCATGGGGATTTGGAAAGCGGCGGCCTTCGACGCCCGGTTTGTCGAATGTCTGAGCGCGACGTGGGCGACCTCATGAGCGACTACCCCGGCAAGTTGCGATTCGTTGTCAGCCGCTGAAATGAGACCGGTGTGCACGTAGATGGGCCCTCCAGGCAGCGCGAACGCATTGATGCTTTTGTCCGCAACAACCTTGAAAGTGTAGGGGTAGTCAGACGCTTGAGAAGCCTCAGCCAGTCGCTCGCCGATTCGGGCCACGTAGGCGGTAAGACGTTTGTCTGGGACAACCTCGACCTGCTGTTCGATCTCCTTGGCCGCCTCGCGGCCGAGGCGGATATCCTGTTCCAGGCTGAACAGGTTCCACCCGGGCTTGATCTCACGGGCCGCGAGAGCGATCGAGATGAACGCAAGAAAGCCGGCGGACAGTCCCAAATAGCTCGGACGAAAAACACGCCTCATGGAGAACCTCCCCTCCTCTTGTCCGTTTGGACGTTGGAACCTGCTCCGTATGTTACAAGATCCGCGACGGGAGTTTTCGTGGCTTGGGCAACAATGTGTGCCGCACGACTTTCGCCACGGGCTGCGAGCTATAGCTGGCCCGCATTTCTCACCACCTGACGGTCGAAGCACGCCATAGGCCCGCCATTACTGCGTTGCGCTTGCTCACCGTGCTCAAGGTACTTTCCCGGTCGGGCGCCGAACGTGGGTCGCTACTTCTTTCGCTAAAGCCAAAATACGAATGGCTAGGTTGCACCCGCAAAGGTACGCCTCCGCGCGCCGAGCGTCGCGCACCTTGTACTGACGGGCCTCTCACGCACTTCGCCTCGCCACGTGGTGAGAAAAGCAGGCTAGAGGCGGTTCGTCTTTGAGGAACGCCTAGCCGTTTTTACCCGGCGCCGAGTCTTGACATACTGGTCTCTGCAACACGACTACCGCCCGTTTCAAAATGACTATGAGGTTGAAATAGAGGGAAGCTGGTCTATATCCGGCCTCGCACCCAGTCCCGGATTTTCCGCAGCGGCGCACTCATCAGCCGCGCGAATCGAAACGTAGGAGAGCGTTCGATTCCGGCAATGACGGAAGAGAAAAGGCGCTCCCTTTCGTAGAGGTACTCGATTTGTTTGTCCCGCCGATCGATCAAGGTGCGAATCTGGTCAAGATCCTGCTCGGACAGTGTATGACCGCTCTGTATGTAGGCAGGCAGGGGCCGCTGCACGTAGACGGTACTGTGCGTGGCGGCGGTCTGCTCGGGTGGCCGCTCCCGAGTATAAAAGTACACGGCGATGGACCGTCGCGAGAGTCGCCTGTTAGCAGCGGGTAGCTGAATGCGCCGGAATCCGTGCCAAGAGTGTTCCGTGGTTTCGAAGAGGACGCAGCGGTTCTCGATGGGGACAATCGCCTTGACGGAGTCTTCCTCCGGCCGAAGGTGCGGGTCGTGGTGGAGTTCGAGCAGGCCTCCCCAGTCGGGATACCACTCGGCATTCAAGAACAGCAGCAGGTTGAGTCTGCGGTGCAGATTGGTTCGCGGGTGAAAGTTGAAGTCGACGTGTGGATCAAGGTTCTGGCCATCAAGGTTCTCGTGGGTCCCGCCACCGACGTAGCGTGGGTCGTAGAGAAGCTTCGGAATGCCGGCGATCCGGCCCAGCAAGCCAAGAAACTTCGCTTCTTGGAGCATGCGATCGAACCGGCGATAGGTGGGACCGAGCTCCGGCAGGTTTTCATGCACGGCCTTGCCGCCCTGTCAAGGGCGGAGCAAAATTAAACCACTGGGGCGGAGTAAAAGTAGACCATCTCAGGGAGAGGACTCGTTTCTGAAAGCGGCTGTTTCCAGGGCTGGAGCGAAGTCGGGGGACGCCTGTTAAGGCGGCCCCGGACGTAGTGGAAGCCCCCCGAAACAGCCGGCGGCTGGGCGGGGGGATCAGGGGGAGGAAGAACGCTTCCGGGAACGCTTACTGTGCTGGAGACGGTAGCTCTCGCCATTCATCTCCAAGATATGGACGTGGTGGGTGAGACGATCCAGCAAGGCGCCGGTCAGCCGCTCGGAGCCGAAGATCTCCGTCCACTCGTTGAAGGGTAGGTTCGAGGTCACCAGCGTCGAGGCCCGCTCGTAGCGCTGGCTGAAGATCTCGAACAGTAACTCCGAGCCCGTCTTCGACAAGGGGACGTAGCCCAACTCGTCCACGATCAGCAGGTCTTGCTTGGCGAGCTGTTTCTGTAAACGCAAGAGACGTTTGTCGTCACGCGCCTCGAGCAACTCGTGGACCAATGCCGCGGCGGTGGTAAAGCGGACCCGATAGCCTTTCTGGCAGGCGGCCAGCCCCAACGCCAGGGCGATGTGCGTCTTGCCCGTACCCGAGTTGCCCAGCGCCAACACGTTCTCTCTGCGATCCAGATACTCCGAGCGCGCCAGCTCCAGGACCAAGCTCTTGTTCAGCGACGGCATCGAACGGAACTCGAAGGTCTCCAGGCTCTTGAGCACCGAGAACTTGGCGGCCTTGATGCGCCGCTCCGTGGCGCGCTGTTCGCGATCGAGCAACTCCAGCTCGCTCAGCCGTAGCAGATAGCGTGGATGATCGACGCCCTCCTGGGCACATTGCCGCGCCACTTTGTCGTACTCGCGCAGGAAGGTCGGGAGTCGCAGTGCCTTGAGATGCTCTTGGAGCAGAACCTGTGGTTTGGCCATCACGGTACTCTTGCGTCCAGCAGCGCCAGATAGTCGGACGCTGCGGTGGTTGAGACTCGAGCCGTCGGCAGATGGGGATAGTTTTCGAGCTCCAGCCGCGGCGGCCGCTGTTCGATGCGACACAGCAACAGATGCTTCACGGCGTCGAAGGAGATGGCGCCCAGCCTCATCGCATCCCCAACGGCGGCACGGACTTCTTCCAGACGAAAGTCTTCCAGCAACCGCAAGACCTGGATATACTCGCGGGAACCGGCCTTGCCGAGCCGCGCTTCGAGCAGCCGCCGCAGTCCAGCAAACTCCTCGGGCAACTGCCAGCCTTCCAGCGGTGCTGCTTGCTCGAGTGCTCCGGTCTTGCGTTCCAGCAGCGCCAGATAATGCAATGGATGGAAGATCAGCTCCTCGCGCCCATAGCTGCGCCGATGCCGTGCGATCTCCTCGCTGCCGGCGCAGATGACGACTTTGTCCACATAGCCCTTGATCAGCACTTGGCGGTGCCCGTACTCGGTCGGCACCGAGTAGTCGTTGGTGTGGTAGCGCACCAGCGACAACGACGTCACTCTCCCAGGACGTGTCTCGCAGGCCTCATACGCCGCTGCCGGCAGCGCTAACAGCGCTCGTCGATCACGCTCGAAGCGCTCTCCGATCGTCTCTCGATGCCCGCGTTGCCGGCGCTCTCGCCTCTTGCGGCACTGCTCTTCCAGCCATACGTTCAACGCTTCCCAACTTGGGAACCGGGGCCGCGGTACGAAGAAGCTCCGTCGGGCGACCTTCACAAGGTTCTCGACCTTCCCCTTGTCGTTTCCCTTGCCCGGCCTCCCAAAACGCTCCGCGAACAAGTAGTGCGACTGCAGCCCGAGAACGCCTGCGTCTTCTGCCGCGTCCCGTCGCCTAGTATCCGCGCCACCGCCAGCGTTGTGTTGTCGTAGAGAATCCTCCGCGGCACGCCATCCCAGTAGCGAAACGCCTGGACGTGCCCCTCCAAGAAAGCTTCCGTCGTCTCGGCCGGAAACGCCCGCACGTAACTCTCGTCGCTGTGGGGTAGATCGATGACGAAGTAGTGCGCCTTCGCCAGCACCCCGCCGATCTCCACCTGCGCCTCGCCGAAGTCCGCCTGGGCGTGCCCCGGCGGATGGGTCAGCGGCACGAACATCTCGCGCTGCGAGGTCCGCTTCAGCCGCACGTAGTCCTTGATGATGGTGTAGCCGCCCGCGAAGTCGTGCTCGTCTCGGAGTCGTTCGAAGATCCGCTGGGCGGTGTGCCGCTGCTTCTTCGGCAGCGCTAGGTCCGTCTCCAGGATCTGGTCGATGATCGGCGTGTAGGCGTCGAGCTTCGGGCGTCGAATCGGCTTCTGCCGCCGATAGCCCGGCGGCGCGGCGTAGCGCAGCATCTTGCGCACGGTCTCTCGCGCCAGCCCGAAACGTTGCGCCGCTTCTCTCTCGCTGACCCCTTCGACAAAGACCGCTCGGCGAACGCGTGCGTACAACTCCACAGAGTACATCCCTCCTGCATAACACAAAACACCCCAAGAATGTTTTATGAAATGCCGGCGGGCGGTCTAGTTTTGCTCTGCCACAACACGGCTGAACATCGCCGCCCTGTGGTCTATTTTCACTCCGGCGCTTACACCGCCCGCTTCGCCGAACTCGTTGCGGGCCTGCTGGGGATTAAAGCTTGGAAACTCCTCGACCAATCGCCGGCAGTGTTCGGGAGCCAACAACTGATCGATGACGACGTGATGAAACGGCTTGGCGGACTGGAACCGGTCTCGAAACTCGTCGACTCGCTCGAGGACAAGAGGGTTGATCAACTCCAGCACAAGCCCCATCTTTCCTCATGCTCCGTAAGGAGGTCAACTTCTAAAGCCCCGTCAGAGCAAGTCGGGCCGCGCTGCGGTGATGGTTGCGGCTCAGGCCGTCGAGGGTGTCAGACGAGCGTGGGTACAACGACTCGCCGTCTGATCGGAATCTGTGTTAAACCGCTGTGACGCGTTGCGACAAAGTAGTTTCGCCGAGAGCGGTCATTGGATGTTAACGGTCACCGTATTGGCCATCTTGCCATCGACTGCTAGGATGATGTTGATCTCGCCGCGACCGATCAGCGATCGGGGCAGAGGGCCGAGGTTGGCCTGGTCGAGGCCGACGAGATCCGGGTGGGCCAGAAGGTCGGCAATGGGTACCGCCTCGCCGCCAACGGTGGCCGTCGCCCCGGTCGTAAAGCCTCGCATGCCGGTCCCGAACAGCACCAAGAAAACCTGCGCTTCCTCAGAGCCTAGATCGATCGGCAGGGCCTCCCGGCTGCCTAGCGGGGCGGTATCGTCATAGATGAGCCGGATTGTCTGGGTGAGGTCGGCGGCCACGTGCAGGGCCAACGCGGCGGCCACGCCTTGACCGCTGACGTTGGCGGTGAATAGGCTCGGTGCAACCGCATGAATGCGTACCGTGCCTCGCGCGACTTCTTGGCCGTCCGTTTCCACAATCACCAGGGCGAGACCGGGCGCGGCGTCCTCGGGAATGAGGTAGTTGATCTGAAGGGGCGACACCAAAAACAGCGGCGCTAGATGCTCGGTTCCCGTGCTATCGGTGACTCTGACCAGCGTGCCCCCCAGCGAGGTCGGCAGGGGGATCGCGAGGGCTCCAAGGGTCCCCGTGGCCAAACCCGGGCCGAAGCCGGCGGCAATCGAATCAGGCGCGGCGCCGAGTTCGCCGCTGAAACTGGTGGCCGAGACGCTAGTGAAAACAGGCGGCGGGGTGCCCTCGGCAATCTTCACAATCAGGGCGTCCGCCGCGCCTTGGATGCTGGTCTGGAACGAGCCAAACGTCACCGGCGCGTTGCTCGACATGCTGGGACCGGTCAGATAGGCGTTGCCGGCCGCGTCCACGGCAATCGAGGTAGCCGCGTCGTGCTCGCTGCCACCGAGGTACGTTGAGTACGCGAACGCTGACCCCGACGGATTCAACTTCGCCGCGAAGGCGTCGTTCAGACCCCCGCTTTGCGTTTGTATGGCGCTGCTCGTCGGAAAGTCCTGCGAATCCGTCTCGCCGGACACGTAGGCGTTTCCATCGGAATCGATGGCCAGCCCGACGGCCACATCCGTAGCACTGCCGCCCAGGAAGGTTGAGTAAACCAAACCGGAGCCGTCGGCGTTTAGCTTGCTCACAAAAGCGTCGAACCCCAGCAGATCTTCGTTGCCAAATTCCGGCTGCGCGGCTGCGACTAGGGGAAAGTCAGGCGAGCCGGTTATGCCGGTCAGATGCGCGTTGCCCTCGGCGTCGACAGCGACGCCGAACCCAATGTCATCGCCGTCGCCACCGAGGTAAGTGGAATAGAGCATCGCTGACCCGTCGGTTTCGAGCTTGGTCACAAAGACATCCGCGCCCCCCCCATGCTCCTGCTGCAGTGGGCTGAGCAGGGGGAAGTCCGCGGAATAAGTTGCCCCGGTCAGATAGGCGCGGCCGGAAGAGTCTAAGCCTATGCAGTTGGCGCTGTCATCCCCGCTCCCGCCCAGATAAGTAGCGTAGACAAGAGCTGTACCCGTGGCGTCCAGCTTCGCCACGAATCCATCCACGCCGAACAGCCCACCGCGGTTTGCCGGCTGCAGAGCGTTGACAACAGGGAAGTCCAGAGAAGCGGTTACGCCCGCCACGTGGGCATTGCCCGCTGCATCAACGTGGATGTCATTGCCGAGATCACCTGCGCTTCCTCCGAGATAGGTCGAGTACAACAAATTCGATCCGGTCGGGTCTAGCTTGGCAATGAACGCGTCCGTCCTGAAGATGCCCGTGCCTCCACCAAAGACTGGCTGGAAGGGGGTTTGCATCGGAAAGTCAGCCGACGTCGTTCCCCCAATTAGGTAAGCATTGCCCTCCGAATCAACATCGATCCTGAGGCCCGTTTCACCGTCACTGCCTCCTAGGTAGGTCGAGTAGATGAGTCCTGACCCGGTCGGGTTCAACTTCGTGACGAAAGCGTCCAGATTGGAGGTACCGCCGCCCGCAAAACCAGGCTGCAGGGGGCCCTGCGTCGGAAAGTTGAGTGAACTCGTCGCCCCGGTAACGTAGGCGTTGCCTGTTGAGTCGATGGCAATGCCGGCGCTTGTCTCATCACTACTTCCGCCGAGGTAGCTGGAATACGAAAGGACCGGATCGATCACCAGCGGTCTTCTATTGACTCCCGCATAATATAGAGTAACCTTTTGGGGGTTCTGCTCGTCTTAATAGACATGGGGAACCCAAGAGGCGTAAGGCGCGATTTTGATGCTCTGGAAAAGCGACGGCTGGAGGCCGTGCGGCTGGTCGTTGACGAAGGTTTGAGTCAGTCCGAGGCAGCACGGCGCGTGAAGGCGGCGCAGCAAAGCGTGAGCCGTTGGGTTAGCGAGCATGGCGCGTACGGTGCCGCCGGACTCCGCCGGGCCGGGCGCGCCGGCCGCAAGCCGCTGTTAGACGCCACGCAACGGGAACGTCTGGAGGCAATGCTGCTGCGGGGCCCCGAAGCGCAGGGCTTCTCGACGCCGCTGTGGACTTGTCCGCGAGTCGCTCGTCTGATCGCCGACGAGTTCGGCGTGCGCTATCACGAAGGTCATGTTTGGAAGATCCTGCGGGCGCTCCACTGGAGCCCGCAACGGCCTGTCGGCAAGGCCCGCGAGCGCAACGAAGAAGCCATCCGCAACTGGCGGCGCAAGACTTGGCCGGCCACCAAAAAAAGCCCAAAAACAAGGCCGCACGATCGTCTTCATCGACGAAAGCGGACTGAGTCAGAAGCCCCATCGTTGCCGCACCTGGGCGCCCCGCGGCGAGACACCCGTGCTGGAGTTCAACTTCAACTGGCAGAAACTTTCCGTTTCCGCCGGGCTGACCTTGCGCAACTTCTACTTCCGGCTCTATCCCGGCGCCATCAGCGAGCTGGAGGTCATCGACTTCCTGAAGGCTTTGGTTCGCCACATCGACGGCCCGCTGCTGATCGTCTGGGACCGCCTGCCGGCGCACCGCAGCCGCCTGGTGCGGGAGTTCATCGAGCTCTCCGAAGGCCACATCGCCACGGAGTGCTTGCCGCCCTACGCACCGGAGCTGAACCCGGTGGAATACATTTGGGCTTACTGGAAGCAGCACGAGTTGCCGAACGTCTGTCCGAAGGACTACTGGGAGCTGGACGAGCGTGCCCGCAAATCCCTGCGTCGCATGCGCCGCAAACCGCGCTTGATTACGGCCTTCTGGAAGCAGTCTTCTCTTGGCCTTGACTAACTCGATATTATGCGAGATTCAATAGTATCGTAGTTGGCAATCTCGAAGCCTACCCGCTTACGTTCTGTCAAGACATAGCGACCGGCGATTTCGTGTCGAACGTCATTGACTTCTTGATACACAAAGGGCTTTTGTAAGTGTAATTTTCCAGCAGCGGTGTATAGGTTTAGATCACCGCCTTCGCCAATATCGATCCTGTCGACACCGACGAAAGAGAAGCCAATCTGCCCGGGATTTGCCCCCTCAAGGACGATAAAGTCGTATTCAACCTGACCCTTGTTGCCGTAGTAGACCAAATCTACACCAGGGTAAATGCCTTCGTACCTAACCCTGGCGTAGTGCGGCACGTTCTTTCGCCAATTCGCAGGATCGTTGCCAACAAGATAGTGGCTCTTGCCGGGCAGTTCATCTATCCCCCTCGCCCGTGGGGAAGGTTCGGCCCCAACTAGTTGCATTCGCACGACATCCGCAGCACCCTTAGAAACCAAGGTGTTAACCAGCACTGCTTCTCGCGGCGTCAAGTACAGTTTGTAGCCTAAGCCTCGAACCATGAAATCTACCCGATCGTCCCTTGGCCGAGGTTGGCTTCAAAGGACACCGGCAATCTTGCATACTCCGTTGCTGCTCTGGCCGCGTCCTCCGTTCCCGGTCTGTGCTGAGGGTCCCCTTGGTCCCGGTGCCTTCTCGCCGAGGGACGTAGTGTGATACCGGGGACCCCGACCAGCAGGTACGGATCTCGCAACAGGCCCTGCGATTTACCGATGATAATGCGCAGGGCAGGACTGGCGTGGGATTTCAGGACATTCAGCAGTTCATCGACCTCTTCAAGAAGCGCGTCGTGGACTGTTTCTGATTTCCCGCCCAGAATCGCCTGGATTCGCGGCTGGTATTGCTTGAATCTTTGCTGCACGCGCAAAAGCAGCATGGGGTTGGCCAACACGATCCGCACGACCTCGTCCACAAGTTCGCGTTCCGCATCAGGGTCGATTCCCGCGAGCACATTTTCACGGAAGCGGTCTAAAAGAGCTTTGGCACCGTCAGTACTGCCGTACAGTGTTTCCAGGGACCTCGTTGACGTGCCAAGACCAACGAGTACGGACCCCCTGCAACTGAAGGGAAGGCCATCGAGCGAGCCGCTTGCCTCAAGGACTGTGGTGTCAAATGCGTCTTCCGAGGGTGGGTTGAGTTCGATGACCGCTTGGCCATTTCCGTCCGTTTCCACCGTCGCCGTTGCTGAGGGGGATGTCCCCGATGATCCTGCGAATGCGGCTTGGTCTGCCGTGAGGGAGACTGACACAGGCTCCGCCGGGACAGCCCCATTCAACGTAACAATCACGCTCACCTCGTGAGCAAGAAGGAATGGGTACATCATCTTTTCCATCGGTCCGTGAAACAGCCGTTGATGGAAGGGTAGAAAAGTATTACGCGGCTCGAATCGGCAGCTGGGGCCGGTCTCCTCGACTGCTCGCCCGTATTGCAGATGGTCGACTTCACTGCTGTCCGGTTAAAAGTCGAATAGAATCAATTGGTTGGGGTCATAGGGGGATTCGTTTGGGGAGTCGGATGGCTGGAGTGCCTGTAAAAGGGGCATTTTTTCGAATTGCGTAACGCTGAGAATCTGTAGAATCTGGTAAAGACTCGCTTCCAGCCCGAGCCGTTTCCGGACGATGGCGATGAGCACGTAAATCGAGACAGCGATCCAGATCTGCGTCTTGACGGCGTTCTCGCTGGTGCCGTGAAACGAGTTGATTCGCAGATGTTGCTTGATCCACTTGAAGAACAACTCAATCTGCCAACGCGACTTGTAGATGTGGGCGATGGTCAGCGCCGGGAGCGCGAAGTTGTTGGTCAGAAACTTCAGCCGCTTGTTCGTCCGGGCGTCGAAGTAACTGACCCTCCGCAACGGGTCGGGATAGGCTTGGGCCGATTCGATGGCAGCCAGTATGACGGTCTGATCCGAGCGCAAGCCCGTGGATTTGTCGACGGGATGCGAGTAGCGCCGTTGGAGCAAGATGTTCTTCTTGGTTCGCACGACGAAGAACGACGAGCAGAGAGTGAACACGAAGAGGCGTTCGAAATCGACGTAGGCCCGATCCATGACGTAGAACGCGCCGGCCTCCGGGCCGATCTCGTCGAGGATGTTGATGTCGTGCACTTTGCCTCCAGTAATGCGGATGAACGTGGGAATATTGCCGTGCAGATCCAGCAGCGTGTGCATCTTCACGGCGGCCTTTTGCTTGCGGAATCTCGCCCACGGAAACAGCGACAGGCAGAGGTCGATTGTTGTCGAGTCGAGAGCGTACAGAGTCTGGTCCAAGTCCACACCGATCGGGTCGTGGGCATATAACGGCCGTGCCATGCCAATCAAGACCTGCGCGAAGTCCGCGTAGATCCGCCAGTCGCGCGACTCGTTCGCATCGGCCAGTGTCGAGCGCGCTACCCTGCCGCGGAATCCCATGTGGTAGAGTTTGCCGTGCATCGAACGCAGGCACGTCTCGATGTCGCGGAGGCTTGCCCGATAGGTCAGCTGGGCGAATGCCATCGCAAGAAACTGATCCCAGCAGGAGAAACTTTTCAGATAGGAATCGCCGCGGTAGCGCGATACACATTTCTGAAACTCTTTGCTCGGTAGGTGCTCGATCAGTTGGGAGAAAACCGTACGGCCAAGGTTCATCCCTCATTGTGCCGCGTCCGGATGCTCCGTTCAGGCGACCATTTGCGGCCTCGGGATTTCAAATCGTTCCCGGGCAAAACAGGCCATAAGACATTGAGCGGTCGAGACTTACCGTCCGATGGCGCGACTTTCCCCGGACAGCACTGGGTCGACTTCTATACCGCCCCCGCTGTTGGGGTTGCCGATCTTGATCTTGGAGATGCCGTCAGGGTTAAACGCCCCGAAGAAGCGGTCGTCGGCCGTGGTGCCAAGGAATACCCCATCGCCAAGCGGTGCAGTGATGGTTCCCATACTCCTTTCGGCGGCATCGAAAGCCTCAAAGGTCCAGGTCCCGCTCCCGTCTGTCCACACGATCCCGGCATGGGTGGGCAACGACCCTCCAAGATCGGCGGCGTCGAAGCTGAACTCGATACCGGGATTGCCGAGAGCCCACATGGCTTGGCCAGCCGCCCCCGATCCGTCAATAGCACCGTCATCCTCGTCCACAGAATCGGTGGCAAACGCTGGGAACCTCAGGACGGAGGCGAAAGGGCAACCTATGGCAGCAGGGTGTCCAGTACAGCTTGCCACAGCGGTTACACCGGGGGTGTTGATCTTCTGGTCTTCAAAGTCATCGAGGTGAAAGTAAGAAAAGTCTACGTTCTTGAACGGGCTGTCTTTGTTCGCGCAATCGCCCGTGGCCGTTGTCGTCGCGGTGTCGAAGCATAAGTATTCCAATGGCCCCAGGAGCTGACCGTGCGCCTTGGGGGTTAGACCCAAGCCGACGAATATTCCCATGGCTGTCAAAATGGCAAACTTGTTCATCGGGTTTCTCCTAGACCAAGAGTGGGACGTTGCTCAGAGCTGTGACGACTCACGTCTCGGGAGCCCGCGCAACAAGTAGTAGATACACGTATCTCAACAGGTGCGACATGCCGGTTCCCTTCCCTGGGACGGCGAGCCTTTGAATCGGTTCCAACCTCCCGCAAACGAGACATCACTGCATCGCGGTTTCGGCTGAAAGTATAGCCTCCCCGGAGCACAATTTCCAGTGGGAGCTTTCCGGCTTGCAGATCTCGGGTTGGACAATGCAGGGAAAGGCTCGTCCGAAGAATCCCCCGACGGATGCCTTCGGCTCTTGAGCTGATCGCCGGCGCCCAGGCCCGGGGCTCCGCCCGCGAGCTTGCGCACCAATCACGGCCTCGGCTACCCTGCAAGGCATGAGCGAGCTGTCGCGCATCGGCGTGGCCATTGACGCCGATCTTCTCGAGCGTTTTGACGCCCTGATCAGTAGTCGCGGCTACGCGAATCGCTCGGAGGCCTTTCGCGACCTGATTCGCAACGAACTGGTCGAGGAGTCCTGGAAGTCACCCGACACGGAAGTGGTCGGCTCGGTCACGCTGGTCTATGACCACCACGTTCGGATGCTGCACGAGAAGCTCCTCGATCTGCAGCATCAATTCCACGAGGCGGTCCTTTCGACGCTTCACGTACACCTTGACCATGACAACTGCCTGGAGGTGCTGATTGTTCGCGGGCAGGCGTCCGAGGTGCAGCGGATCGCGCACAGCCTGATCAGCACGAAGGGGGTCAAGCATGGCCGGCTGACGCTCTCTTCGGCTGGCAAGAACCTGTGATGATCGTCGGCTCGGGAGTGGATCTCGAGGAAGTAGGCCGCGTTCGGGCGGCGATCGAGCGTCACGGCGAGCGATTTCTCAGTCGCATATACACGCCCGAGGAGATTTCCTACGTCGAGCAGCGAAGCAGCCGTTTCGAAGGCTATGCGGCGCGATTCGCGGCCAAGGAAGCCGGCATGAAGGCTCTGGGAACCGGGTGGGACGCCGGCGTCCGCTGGGTGGACCTCGAAGTCGTCAACTCTTCGAGCGGAAGGCCTTCGTTAAGGCTGCATGGGCGGGCGGCGGAGGTGGCGGCGGGGCTGGGCTGCCGGTCGATTCATGTGTCGCTCGCCCACACGTCCGGTATGGCGATAGCACAGGTGATCCTCGAAAGCTAGCCCGCTTTTCTCACCACGCTGCGGACTATTTGCGCCCGCTTGGGCGGGTCAAACGGCGGAGTGGAACCCTTCTCGCATGGAGGCGGGTTGCGCGGCCGGCTCTTGCTCGGAATCGGGAGGTTCGGACACTGGAGTCGCGGCTTGGCCTTCCTCCGCGTTTAACGAACTGCTGTCGAGGCTCTTGGTCTCGTGCCAAGTATGCACGATGCGATTGATCACCGTAATGTTCGACAACACGGCGATCACCCAAAGCACCGGCGCCATGCGGTCAAACATGGCCCCGATGATAATGAGCACAATCCGCTCGGGTCTTTCCAAGAAGCCCACGTTGCAGCTTGGAATCACGTTTTCGGCTCGGGCGCGCGTGTAGCTGACCAGAACCGAGCCGGTCATGACGACGGCGGTCAAGACGATGTAAAAAACGCGATTAATGCTGGCGTAGTAGACCAGCAAGCCCATCAGCAGAATCAAGTCCGAGTAGCGGTCAAGGACCGAGTCAAGAAAGCCGCCGAAGCGCGTCACCCGATTGCTTTCCCGGGCGACCGGGCCGTCCACCAGGTCGAAGACGGCTCCGCAGAGTACGACGATCCCCGCGGAAAAAAACTCCCCGCGGGCGAAAAGCCAGGCGGCGACGCCGTTGATTCCCAAACCGATCGAGGTCAGGAGGTTGGGATGGATACGGGCGCCGGTGAGAAGGCGCACCAAACCGCCGAGAACGCGCCCACAAGCGCTTCCAATGGCCCGGGTCAGTCCCATGACGACACGCTTTCGACTATCGAGGCTCGCAATATACGGTGACTTTGGAACACGGACAGGGCATGCTGCGCCCCTACAGATCTGTCAGGCGCCTGGAAATGGAAGGGCCTGGCCTGCCCTGCCCGAGCTTCCCGATCGTCCACCTGGCTTCTAAACATACGTGAGCGAATCTTGTGAAATGAATTACTGAGGCTGATCGTGGATTGTCGCCAGCTTGACGATCTCGAATTCCTTGACTCCGCCAGGGGCTCGGACCTCCGTCAGATCCCCGACCTTTTTGCCCATCAACGATCGTCCAATGGGGGACGTCGTCGAGATCTTGCCGTTCGGCACATCGGACTCCTCCGAGGTGACAAGACGATATTCGACCTCGTGGTCCTTATTGGTGTCATAGACTACCACGGTAGAACCGAGCCCGACCACATCCCGCCGAATCTTGCTGAAGTCGATCAGGCTCAGGTCGGCCAAGCGCTTCTTGAGTTGCGCCAGCCGGGCGCTTACGAGGTCTTGGCGTTCCTTGGCCGCGGCGTATTCCGCGTTTTCTCTTAGATCACCCAACTCCCGCGCCCTTTGGATTTCCTTGGGCAGCTCGTTGTAAAGCTCGTACTCGAGCGTCTTGATCTCTTGTTCGAGTTTTTGGATGAATTCACGCGCCACGTGGTCTGCCTCCGCGCAGCAAAAAAAGACGAGTCGCCGGGCGCCGGCCAGGAGTTAGGCTCGCCGAATCGGCCTTCCCCGCCCAGGGCCATACAATCGAGCGTTCTCCCCAGCCAACATTATAAAACAGCCTCGGGAAACCGGGATCGGCGGACTTGCACGAGAGCCCCGGCCGCCCCTGATCTCACCGCGTGCGGGTCCAACGAAAGCGCGCCGCGGGGCCTGCTTCCCCGCCAAGCCGTTGGGAGGCAATCTCCATAGCCGGCTCGGGCCGCGAAGATTGGCGAGATCCAACCAGCCGCGCGGTCATACATGTTCGGTGTCGCTTTTGAGGGACGGAAGTTCCGCCTCCGAGCGGTGGTAGTCGCCACGGGCCAAAACCTTCTCCAACCAGAGATAAAGGACGATGAACAAGTAACGGGTTCCCATTTCCCTGATCTTCAATTTCGAGATGCCGGTCGCCCGGTTGGTCCAACGGATCGGGATGACGGTATAGGAGTAGCCACGCACGATCGCCTTGAGAGGCATCTCTACGGTCAGGTTGAAGTGCGGGGAGATGAGCGGGTTCATGCCCTCGATCGCCTCCCGCCGGTAGGCTTTGAAAGCATTGGTGACGTCGTTGAAGCAAATCCCGAAAATGGCCTTGACGAACCCGTTGGCGAGACGATTCAGCACTAGCTTGTGGACCGGGTAGCCGACCACCGCGGCACCCGGGATGAAGCGGGACCCGAAGACACACTCATAGCCCTCGGCGAGCTTCTGATAATAGACAACCAGGTCTTCGACGCTGTCGGAGCCGTCGGCCATCATGATGGCCACGGCCTCTCCGGTGAAGTGGCGGAGTCCGAGACGGACGGTGTTGCCGAATCTATGCGGTCCGCCGTTGCGAACGATTCTGATTCGAGGATCGGCTTCGCTCAGCCGGAGCACGATGGCTGCCGTAGAATCCCGGCTTCCGTCGTCAACGACAACAACTTCGTAGGGGATATTCGCTCGGGCTAGGGTTTCCCCCAGATTAAGGAGCGTCTTCTCGATCGCCCCTTCTTCGTTTCTTGCCGGAATTACGACAGAAAGCTTCACCTCTGCCGCCCTTCCCCCACGGCCCCGGCCGTGCGTCCCGAATTTTCGAGCCTGCCGGCTTGGCGGGCTACCATTTCCTCTGTCATGGCGACCACGTCGTATTGCAACTCCCAGGCAGGGAAATGGTTCCGCGGTTTCGTCAGGTCGGAAATGTAGCAGATGTGGTCTCCGACGCGGTTCTGGGGCTGATATTCATACCGGAGGCGATAGCCCATCTCGCTCAACAGGTCGACCGTCTCCAAAATGGAAAGGCTATTCGCCCGGCCTCCACCAAGATTATAGACTTCCCCGCGGCGCGGGCTGCGATGGAACTCCAGAAAGAGCCTAGCCACGTCCAGGCAGTGGATCTGGTCTCGAACCTGTTTCCCCTTATAGCCGTAAATCGTATAAACATGGTCGTTGAGCGCGCACCAAACAATGTAGGCCAAATAGCCATGCAGTTCAACCGCCGCGTGTTCGGGGCCCGTCACGCAACCGGCGCGAAAAATGCCCACCGGCATGTCGAAATAAAGGCCGAATTCCTGGCACATTACATCCGCCGCCACCTTGGAAGCGCCGAATAAGGAGTGTAGGCAGCCATCGATGGACATGCTTTCGTCGACACCGTTACGTTTGTCCTTGTAATCGTATCGTTTTTCGCTCTCGACCAAGGGGAGCCGGTTGGGACGGTCCCCGTAGACTTTATTCGTGCTCGTAAAACAGAAGGGAGAATCCCGGCAATAATCCCGAGCGGCGACGAGCAGGTTAAGCGTGCCGACCGCATTGACGTCGAAGTCCTCGTAGGGAATGGACGCCGCCTTGTCGTGGGATGGCTGTCCGGCCGCGTGGATGATGAAATCGGGCCGCTCGGTCTTCAGGAGTTCACGGATACCCGCCCGGTCTCGGATATCGAGTTCGGTGTGACGATAGCGGGCGAGTGACTCGGACAGATTCTCAACCACCCTACGCGTGGACCCCCGCGGCCCGAAAAAATGCCGCCGCATGTCGTTGTCGACGCCCACGACCTCCCAGTGCGAGTCCGCCAGTAGTCGAGCACAGGCCGAGCCAATCAAGCCTCCCGAACCTGTAACGATCGCCTTCATTGTTTCAATCCCGTGCGAATCGAAGTCCGCTGGGGAAAGCCAGGGGGTTCAGGCCCGCCGTGTAATCGGAGAAACACGGTTAACGCTTCAAGACTGGGGCGATTGGCCGCTCCCCAAGCCATCCGCAAGAATGCATTTTCCCCAGTGTAGATGACCGGGCAGTTCCTCGCGGCGGCTTGGTTCCGTAAAACCGCCCCTTGCCGCAAACAATAGTCGTCCCATTTTGCTTACGGCAGAGTCAGCGCGGCTCAGCTGTAAACATGATAATAGGCCCGGTGGGAAGGCGACCCACCCCCCAAATTCTTGGACGGCAAGCTCAACAACTGCGGCCGGTCGAGCCCGCATTTCTCGCCACTTGACGGTCGAAGCGCGCCATAAGCTCGAGAGAGGCTCCTTCCTCCGGCTCCACCCCCAAAGTAGGTAGAGTTGCCGCCCTGCGCCCTTTCTGAAATGCTGCTGCAGTCTGAGTTTCAAGAGTCGGCGGGGAGGTTGGTGGACGGCATGGGATTTGAACCCACGACCTCGGCGTTGCGAACGCCGCGCTCTCCCAGCTGAGCTAGCCGCCCGCGGTGGCTTGACGCTAATCGCCAGTATATCACGCACTTTCCGCGAACCTTGGAGCTGGGCTTGCATCGTCTCCCAACGGAGCCGCCGCACCCAAGACCGCAGGCCGCGCTGGCGCCGAATTTCGCCCCCTAGTCTCTGCTTTCCCGGACCGGCGGCCGTCGAATGTAGAGGCGCCGCACATCGCCCTCACGCCGACACGGGCGAAGGGCCTCCCAGCACCAAGAAGTTGCGCACCGCCTACTTTTCGATCGCCTTTTCGACCAGTGCCCGGAGCGTTCCGGGCAACTCGATGGCAAGGGCGGCCCGTTGACCGCGAGGCGACATCTTCTTCCACGTGCGCCGCAGGATGTTGATGAGCTTCGCTTCGTCGTGCTCTTTGGCGAAATCCGCCAAGTAGTATCGAAGAAACACCAGGCAAATCACGTCTTCGAGCAGTTGGCAGTCGGGATCGGCCTTGAGTTGCTTCTTCCGAAGCAGAGACCTTACCCGGCTGATCGTTTCGGGCCCATACCCGACCTCGCCAAGAATCGCGGCTGCCTTTTCGGCGTGAAAGCGGCCCAGATCCGTGCGCCATCGGCGGTAGCCCTGGCGGTCCATGGGATATTGGCTTCGCGGAATCTTCCACCGCTCGATGTGCTGTGCCCGGACCGCCAGCCGGACGACCTCGGCAGCGTCCAATGCAAGGTTCCCCAGGGATTCACTCATCCGTTGCGCATAGAGAAGCTCCTTGGGATACTCTCTCCCTTCCCAAACCTCCTGGTTCGGATCTTCGCGGTTGGCGGCGTCGATGCGCTCGATCGCCGTCCGGAATCGCTCCGAATCTTCAATCATTGCCGCTCCCGCGGACCCCCTGCCGCCTAGTTTAACCTCAATACTCCTTCGCTTAACAACAAAATGTCGCAAGCTGTTCTCGTGCTTGGTTGCAAAAGTTTAGGCATTAAAACAGCCCTTCCTTAGGGCCTCGCACCGATCGTCCACCGGCCCAGAAGTCGTTTGTTCACAAAGCCTTCTGGGCTGCGACCGCGAGGGAGTGTCGATGGGCCTCGCGGTCCGCCCAAGGCGACGAAAACAGCGTCATTTCGACCGAGCCGCCATGGCCCCGTGGTCGCGCCGGACTTGGCCTGTCACTGGCGTTTCAGGCTCGGTCGCTTGCTCTCGCACACCCTGACCATGCCCGATTCGGAGCCGCGAGCGCCAGCGAGTGGCCAGGGGAGCATGGTCCAGATCCGCCCGCCCAAAGGGATGAACGCGAGCGGGTTTTCGACGGAGCGGTCCTTGGCATCGGCGGCCGTGCGATACTCTGTACGACGGGCGAGATCAAGCCAGCGAAACGGACGCTGCCGGCGCTCAGCAAAGACATGTTGTGTCTGGCCGACCGCAGTTTTCTCGGCCACAAGCTGTGGCACCGGGTGCGGCAGCCGGGGGCTCAGCCGCTTTGGAGGGCGAAGGAGAATCCGTGATGGGAAGGCCTCGAGCGTTTCCCGGTCCGCTGCTGCCTCGGCGCGCCACAACGCCGCCTTATTGATTTCCCTTCCTGCGTCAAAATACTAAGCGAAGAGTCTTACGGCTAGCCCGCTTTTCTCACCACGGGACGAGACGAAGTGCGTGAGAGGCCCGTCAGTACAAGGCGCGCGACACTCGCCGCGCGGAGGCGTACTTTCGCGGGTGCAACCTAGCCATTCGTATTTTGGCTTTAGCGAAAGAAGTAGCGACCCACGTTCGGCACCCGACCGGGAAAGTACGTTGAGCACGGCGAGCAAGCGCAACGCAGTCATGGCGGGCCTATGGCGTGCTTCGACCGTCAGGTGGTGAGAAATGCGGGCTAGTTGGCGGGCGAGCCGTTCGTCACGTCTTTGCCGTTGGGCCCGCTTGCCTCAGCAGTCTCCCCCTTGCCCGAGTCCAGTTTGTAGAGGTACTTGATGTTTGCTTTGTAGACCACCAGGTTTGGCGCGCCGTCGCGATTCACTTTCAGGCAAGCCCTGTCATACCACTCAATGGTGCCGCTAATCTGCTCGCCGTCGCGCAGCACGAGTACCATCGGGGTGTGATTCTGCATTTGTTTGACGAAATAAAAGGCCTCCGCATTCGTCTGGTCGGGCGCGGACTGCCGCCTCCGCTGCTGGCTGTGCTGCTGGCGCTTCTTCTGGTTCATCTGGTCTTTGACTTCGCTGAGCGAAGGTCGAATCAGCTTGCGGTTGTTGGCATTCCCGGGTTCCCTCATGCAAGGACCTCTCTTGGAAGTAGTACAGGGCTATCAGCCGTTCGCCGGTTTACGGGCGGCGATACGGACCCGATCGCCAGCAAAATCTAGCCGCCTTCCGCGATGCGGAACCACGATCGATTGTTGGTGGAATCCGAAGTCCGCTAGCCGATTCGGCGAAGGTTGGCCAAGACCTGACCTATGGATAACACATCCGCGCGGGATCTCGCAAGCAGCTCCCCTATTCGCGCTTGGCCGCCTGCCGGAGGCCGATACCCATGGCTTCGAGGGCGATCTGTTTTTGAATGTTCCGGCGCCTTAGCAGTTCAAGCTCGTCCAGCTTGTCGGCGGCTTTTTCAACCCACTCGAAGCTTGCCCCACGCGCCAGGGACTCCAGCTCATCGGCGATGTCCGTATTGACCAGCGACCGGCCGGACCCGAAACGCAAGTGCAGCAGATCTTGGAGTAGCGACTGGAAGGACTCGAGCAAGACGTCCAGACGCTCGTCGCTCTTCCGAGCCACGGTTTCGGTATAGGGCAGCAGCTCGGCAAAAGATCCCTCCCCCAGCGACGTCCGAAACAGCGCCAGCATGGAATCTCGCCGCTCCAAGTATTGATCGACGTTCAGGGTGATCGCCCGGCCGGGACTGCCTTGGGCCAAGCGGATCAGCGATTGACGCTCGCCCCCGCCCAGCTCGGTAAATGCCGCCAAGAATTTCTCCATCTCTTCGTTCGACAGAGGAGCGAAGTAGAAAGGGATCGCCCGGGAGCGAATCGTGGGCAGAAGTTCGTTCGGGTTTTCGGCCGTCAGAACGATGGTCAAAAAGGGAGCCGGCTCTTCCAGCGTCTTCAGCAGAGAGTTCGAGGCCTCATCATTGGCGCGGTCGGCGTGGTCGATGAGAAATAGGCGGCGCTGTCCTTCCGAGGGGCCGTATTGCGCCGCCTTGCGCATCTGGCGAGCTTGGTCGATCGTAATGATTCGCAAAGGGCCGTCCGGGGGAAAGATCAGAAAATCGGGATGGGTGGAAACGATCAGCGGATTCTCGCTCCGCTTGGCGGCGGGCAGCTTGAGTCGCTCGTCAAAGAGCTGTTGGAAAGATTGTTGGGAGAGGTCCGCTGCGAGAATGCGGCGGCAGTTCGAACACTCGCCGCAAGCTTCACCCGGCGCGCTGTTCGAACAATTGAGCGACGCCGCCAGCAAACTGGCCAGAGTGGCCTTGCCCACTCCGCGCGGCCCACTGAACAGGAGGGTCTGCGGCAAGCGATCCTCGGCCACCATCCGTCGCAGTGCGCTCACGACTCGGGAGTTGCCGACGAAATTAGAGAACATTGCCCAGCTCAGTCTTCCGAAACCGACCCTCTAGCCTACATTTCTCAGCGGCCCCCGGCAGCCGTGGAGCAAAATCGCGCCGTTCGAGATGTAGGGGCGCGATCGATCGCGCCCGCTTGCGGGTCGATGTAGGCGAGCTGTTGCGGTGGCCCCACGGCCACGAGGTTTTTCGCCCAACGCACCTTTACAGTGGTGAAAAAGCAGATTGTTGGGCTGCGCCATCTCCGGAACCAATAGTCCTTCAGGGGCCGGCCAGACCCCTTGCCTCCAGAAACTCCTCGACAGTCTTCTCGATCGCCTCTCCGACCTTCTCGATCGAATCTCTCGCGTCGATCAGCCTGATCCGCTTTGGCTCGGCGCGACTCAGCTCCAGATATCCCCGATAAACCCTCTCGTAGAACGGCGCCGTTTCCTGCTCCATGCGGCTCTCGTCGTTCGGTTGGTCGGCGTTACGTTCGAGAGCTCGGCGGACGCCGATCACCGGATCCACGTCGAGAAGCAAAGTCATGTCCGGCTTCAAGCCGCCGCAAGAGACATTTTCCACGGCGCGCACGGCGTCGGCGCCAAGTTCACGTCCGTAGCCCTGGTAGGCCACCGTAGCGTCGGTAAAGCGGTCGGCCAGGACGATCCGCCCCGCTTCAAAAGCCGGCCGGATGACTTCCTCGATGTTCTGCGCTCGGGAAGCAAAATACAGCAACAACTCGGGGACCGGCCGCAAGTCCGTGTTCGCGGCGTTCAACAGCAGCTTGCGGATCTCGAGCCCGACCCGAGTGCCCCCCGGCTCTTGAGCCACAACGACAGAATGCCCCCCGCGAATTAGTAACTCTCGCAGGCGATCGAGCTGGGTCGTCTTCCCGCTGCCGTCAATTCCCTCGAAGCTGATGAATGCCCCAGGCCGACCCAAGCTGCAATTATAGCGTTGCCCAAGGCCGCTAGCCCGCATTTCTCACCACCTGACGGTCGAAGCACGCCATAGGCCCGCCATTACTGTGTTGCGCTTGCTCGCCGTGCTCAACGTACTTTCCCGGTCGGGCGCCGAACGTGGGTCGCTACTTCTTTCGCTAAAGCCAAAATACGAATGGCTAGGTTGCACCCGCAAAAGTACGCCTCCGCGCGCCGAGCGGCGCGTGCCTTGTACTGACGGGCCTCTCACGCACTTCGCCTCGCCACCTGGTGAGAAAGGCGGGCTAGATGTGGAGGCTCAACAGGTTGTTCCGGGGAGGAGGGAGTCGGCTGATAGGGGGATGATAGCCGAGGCTGGCGTGGGGGCGATGCCAATTGTAGTCGTGGAGCCAGGGGAGCAGATGGTTGGCGCGCTGGAGGGAGGAGCAGTAGGAGCGGGCATAGGCCCATTCGCGGAGGGCGGTTTGGATGAAGCGCTCGGCCTTGCCGTTGGTGCGAGGGGTGTAGGGGCGGGTGAAGCGGTGGCGGATGCCGAGGCGACGGCAAGTACGACGGAAGTGGCGGGAGCGGTAACAGGAGCCATTGTCGGTGAGCAGGCGTCGGATGCGGATGCCAAGCGAGCCATAGTAGGCGTGGGCGAGGAGAAGGAACTGGGCAGCGGAAAGGCTGCGCTCATCGGGCAGGATCTGGGAGAAGGCGATGCGGGAATGGTCGTCGACGGCGACGTGGACAAACTCCCAGCCGGCGGCGCGGGAGCGTCGGGTCTTATCGCCGGTAACGCGGTGACCGGCGTGCTGGAAGCGACCGAGCTTTTTGATGTCGAGATGCAGTAGATCGCCGGGACGGTGATGTTCGTAGCGGCGAACGGGGGGAGCGGGTTCGAGATCGCGGAGACGGTTGAGTCCGGCGCGACCGAGGAGGCGGCTGACGGTGGCCGGGGATAGCCGCAGGGTTTGGGCGATGCGGCGGCCCGTCCAACGTTGTCGGCGCAGGGCGAGGACGCGGTCAACGACGGCTTGCGGGGTGCGGCGCGGGCTATGCCGGGGACGCGAAGAGCGATCGTAGAGACCGGCTTCGCCTTCGCCGCGGTAGCGGGCCAGCCAACGGCGGGCGGTGCGTTCTGAGACGTCTCGGGCCGCCGCGGCGGCCCGAGGCGTCTCTCCAGCGAGGATGCATCGAACCAAAAGGGCTCGGCCTTTGGGCGTCAATCGGGCATTCTGATGGATGTTCATGCGGTCTCTCCAGGGTCGTGGTTATTCGACAACTCCAGCCTCCCTGGTCCGGGACCGAATGAACAACCTGTTGAAAGATCACAGCTAGACGGCCCGCCGAACATCCGGGATGAGGAAGACTCGTTAGAATGATGGCGTGATCGGCGAGCGGCTCCAACGGGTACGGGAACGCGTAGCCGCGGCCGCCGTGCGGTCGGGACGCTCGCCGGAGGAAATCACCATCGTGGCGGTTTCGAAGATCAAACCGGTGGCCGACATTCTCGAAGCCTATAGCGCAGGGCAGCGGCATTTTGGGGAGAACTACGTCCAGGAGTTTCAAGCCAAGAAGGAACAAGTGGGAGAGCTTCCCGGGGCGGTTTTTCACCTCATCGGGAAGCTGCAGAGCAACAAGACAAAACCCGCGTCGGGCCTGTTTGACATCATCCAAACGGTGGATAGCGTCAAGATCGCCCGCCGGCTCAACGAGCAGACCGAGCGCCGGCTCGATGTCTTTCTCGAGTTGAAGCTGAGCGACGAAAGCTCCAAGAGCGGCCTGGCGGAGGAGGCGCTTCCCGCGATCAAGGAATTCGTTCAAAGCTGCGAGCGCCTGCACCTGCGAGGCTTGATGGGCATGCCTCCCTGGTCGGAAGATCCCGAGAGAACGCGTCCCTACTTTCGGCGATTGTGGCGGGCGGCGGAACAGTTGGGTTTGCCGGATCTCTCGATGGGCATGAGTCATGATCTGGAGACCGCGATCGAGGAGGGGGCCACGCTGGTGCGTGTCGGGACAGCGATCTTCGGCAAGCGGGTCTCTCCGAAATGAAAGTCGCCTGGGTTTCGCCCCTGCCTCCCGCCCCGACGGGAGTCGCCGAGTATTCCGCGCGTCTCAGCCGCGAACTCACCCGCCACATCGAGATCGACGCCTTTGACTCGCCGGGCGCCCGCTCTCTCGCGAGCTACGACGCCTGTCTCTACCAGATCGGGAATAACCCCCTCCACGGAGCGGTGTACGACTGCGCGCTCGCCGTGCCGGGAGTCGTTGTTTTGCACGATGCCGTCCTGCACCACCTGTTGCTCGGCAAGCTGTCCCAACAAGAATACGTCGAAGAATTCGTCTTTAATTACGGAGAGTGGCTGCGGAATTTCGCCGAACAGCTTTGGCGGGAGCGGGCGACGTCGGCGTCCCAGGAGAGCTATTTCCGCTATCCGCTGATTCGCAGAATTTGCCGGCGCAGCCGCGCCCTCGTGGTGCATAACGGCCGGGCCGGCAAAATGGCCCGGGAAGCCCTTGGGAACGGTGCGGTCGAGGTGGTCGAGATCCCCCTTTACGTCGATCCGCCGTCGCTGCCCGAGGCGGCCCAAAGGGGGCAGCTCCGGGAGAAGCTCGGCATAGCGGACGAGGAGATCGTGATCGCGACCTTTGGCTATCTCCGTCCTTCGAAGCGGCTGCATTCGCTCCTCGAGGCGTCGCGGATGCTCAACGTCCCATACAGGATCTTGCTGGTGGGAGATTTCGTCTCCCACGACTATGAAGCCGCGATCTTGGCGGAGATCGACGAACTACCCGTGACCAGGCTTCCCTACGTCGCTGAAAGCGAATTCCGGGGCCTGGTCGCCGTCACCGACATCTGTGTGAATCTGCGATACCCCTCCGCCGGTGAAACCTCGGCCATTGCCCTCAAACTCATGGCAGCGGGGAAACCGGTCGTCGCGACGGCCGGGGAAGAGCTCGCCGGATTTCCCCGCGGCTCCATTGTCGAGGTCGATCCCGGCGAGGCCGAGGTCGAGATGTTGGCGCATTACCTGTACGCCCTCGCCGCCGATCCCGAGATGCGCGCCGCCGTTGGGCGGAACGCGGCCCGTTACGTAGCCGAGCGGCATGACGTCCAAAGTGTCACCAAGCAATACCTGGATGTGATCCGGCGAGTGGGGAACTAACTTCAACGAAACTCGGCCAGGGTCCCGCACGTTCTCTATATCCAAAGGAGGCGGTAATGACACAGAAGAAGAGTCCGTGGTTAGCGCTTTTGGCGTTGGTATTCGGTTTTCTCGGTGGAGCAGTCTCCAGCGAGCTTTTTGGAGGCCCTTCACGGCCTGCACAATTCGGCCCCACCGTGATCGAGGCACAGGAGTTTCGGCTTGTAGACCGCCAGGGTGAGCAGCGCGGGCGGTTTATGCTGGCGCCCTCCGGTGACGCCGTCATCATGCTCTATGACAAAGACGGCAAGCCTGCTTGGGTGGCCCCTGAGCCGCTGCGCCCGTTCCAGCCGCTTGGCGAGAAGCCGTCGAAGTAGCCCCTAGCCCGCCTTTCTCACCACGTGGCGAGGCGAAGTGCGTGAGAGGCCCGTCAGTACAAGGCGCGCGACGCTCGGCGACTGATTTCCTGAAGAATGCGAGCGTACTTGAACCCTACGTTGAGCACGGCGAGCAAGCGCAACGCAGTCATGGCGGGCCTATTGTGTGCTTCGACCGTCAGGTGGTGAGAAATGCGGGTTAGTCCGTAGAAAGTAGCGACTCTCCGCCTGAGTCTGATATGAGCATGTGTTTGTGTTTGTGTTTGGAAGAAAGCAGAGCCGCAGTGAAACGAAGATACCCGATCGACCCCGAGGGAGCCGTCCAGCGATTGTCGGTCTACAGGCGTCCGGCATCTCCGTGCGGGTTTTCACGAACTCGCGGGTCGATCCCCTTGCTACTTCTCCACTTCTTGACGAGGAACAATCCCACGATGGGCAGGTCGGCAACCCCGTTCAACGGGGATGAGAATCCTCGCATCGTTCCGTAGGCGGGCGCCGAGCGCGGATCCGTTTACGGGCGCATATTGCGTGTGCAACAATGGCTCTGACCACGCGGCCTCGGGAAATGAGCATATCTTCGTCCTAAATTCGCGACCAGCGAATCAGATCCGCGACTGCAGGCGCGCATCATGCCGCTTGCCGGCCGCCTCGCGATGAATCCCACCATGGTACGGAGAAAGAATACTCACCCAATTGTGACTCTCGTGGCAGCCCTGAGCGTCTCAGCGGTGTTCACGCTAGCAGCAAGCGTAGTGCTGCTGCCGAGCTCCAGGGAGTTCGTTCGGCCGCGGGACTTCGGATTTCTGCGGCTTGCCTACACTTACTTGGATGGTCCGACTGTGCATCTGGACCCTGTTCTCCCCGCGTTTGTAAGCCGGCACTTTTACTTGCCCGATCCGGCGAACATACTGGCTCTTTCCGCCTGGGCCGCCGTCTGTAGCCTACCTCTTGTTTGGCTGCCGGCGATCATTGTGTCCCCGCTTGTTTGGATACTGTTTCGGCGTTTTCCTCCCGGCCGGGAAAGACCGAAGCTGGATCTATTCTGGCGGCGGATCTACCCTCTAGCCTGTTTCCTGGCGATACCCTCGCTCGTTGTGATCATTTGGTTCGATTATGGGATTTTGAAGCGGCTGGCCGAGGCAGAGATCCCGACATTCAACGAGACCCTGGCGCTTGCGGCTTTGCCCGGGACCTGGCTCCTAGCGCTGTGGGTGCGGCGAGTGTTTTCGGGTTTCCGCCACTTTTTGACGCTGGGAGCGCTTCTGGCCTTGGGCGTAATCGCCGCGGGTCTTGCCTTGGACGTCGCACGACCGTCTGTCACGGGCAGCTCTGTTCCCCCGCTGGTCGGGATTGATCCTCCGCCCAACGTGCTGCTGGTGTCCATCGACACGGTGCGGCGCGATCATTTGAGCTGTTATGGGTACGAGCGAGAGACGAGTCCGAACATTGACTCGCTGGCGGATCAGGGGGTGCTGTTCCAAACAGTCGTGTCGCCGAGTGCTTGGACACTTCCGGTGCATACCACGCTCCTGACGGCCCTCCCACCCACTCAGCATGACGTCATCACCGTCCACAGGCGCTTGAAATCGGACGTCGTGACGCTTCCGACAGTGCTGCGGGATGCCGGCTATGCCACGGCGGCGTTCGTCTCGTCAACTGTTCTTAACGTCGTATTCGGCCTGTGGCGCGGCTTCGATCACTACGACGACTACACGCACATGCACGCGGGCTACACCGACCGGTGTCGGGTCTCCACTCCGGCGCTGATTGGTGCGGTCAAGGACTGGCTGGAGGCGTGGCGCCTTCGCGGGAACGGAAGGCCTTTCTTCGTGTTTCTTCATTTATATGACGTCCACTCGAAGCGCTATCAGCGGCAACCCGGAGCGGCTCTCTATTGCTCGCCAACTCCTTTCCAGGACATGTACGATCCTGACTACACGGGAGAAAACAAAGGGCAGCGGCTGATTGGCAAACACAGCTCGACAGAACGGATGTCGGAGCGAGATTCAGTGCTGTCCGGGGAAAGTCGCGCCATCGGACGGTAAGTCTCGACCGCTCAATGTCTTATGGCCTGTTTTGCCCGGGAACGATTTGAAATCCCGAGGCCGCAAATGGTCGCCTGAACGGAGCATCCGGACGCGGCACAATGAGGGATGAACCTTGGCCGTACGGTTTTCTCCCAACTGATCGAGCACCTACCGAGCAAAGAGTTTCAGAAATGTGTATCGCGCTACCGCGGCGATTCCTATCTGAAAAGTTTCTCCTGCTGGGATCAGTTTCTTGCGATGGCATTCGCCCAGCTGACCTATCGGGCAAGCCTCCGCGACATCGAGACGTGCCTGCGTTCGATGCACGGCAAACTCTACCACATGGGATTCCGCGGCAGGGTAGCGCGCTCGACACTGGCCGATGCGAACGAGTCGCGCGACTGGCGGATCTACGCGGACTTCGCGCAGGTCTTGATTGGCATGGCACGGCCGTTATATGCCCACGACCCGATCGGTGTGGACTTGGACCAGACTCTGTACGCTCTCGACTCGACAACAATCGACCTCTGCCTGTCGCTGTTTCCGTGGGCGAGATTCCGCAAGCAAAAGGCCGCCGTGAAGATGCACACGCTGCTGGATCTGCACGGCAATATTCCCACGTTCATCCGCATTACTGGAGGCAAAGTGCACGACATCAACATCCTCGACGAGATCGGCCCGGAGGCCGGCGCGTTCTACGTCATGGATCGGGCCTACGTCGATTTCGAACGCCTCTTCGTGTTCACTCTCTGCTCGTCGTTCTTCGTCGTGCGAACCAAGAAGAACATCTTGCTCCAACGGCGCTACTCGCATCCCGTCGACAAATCCACGGGCTTGCGCTCGGATCAGACCGTCATACTGGCTGCCATCGAATCGGCCCAAGCCTATCCCGACCCGTTGCGGAGGGTCAGTTACTTCGACGCCCGGACGAACAAGCGGCTGAAGTTTCTGACCAACAACTTCGCGCTCCCGGCGCTGACCATCGCCCACATCTACAAGTCGCGTTGGCAGATTGAGTTGTTCTTCAAGTGGATCAAGCAACATCTGCGAATCAACTCGTTTTACGGCACCAGCGAGAACGCCGTCAAGACGCATATCTGGATCGCTGTCTCGATTTACGTGCTCATCGCCATCGTCCGGAAACGGCTCGGGCTGGAAGCGAGTCTTTACCAGATTCTACAGATTCTCAGCGTTACGCAATTCGAAAAAATGCCCCTTTTACAGGCACTCCAGCCATCCGACTCCCCAAACGAATCCCCCTATGACCCCAACCAATTGATTCTATTCGACTTTTAACCGGACAGCAGTGAGCGAGATTCAATCCACAATATGGCGCTTTACGATGGCGAGATCCGATTTGTTGACGACCAACTGGA
Organism: Bryobacterales bacterium; assembly: GCA_965248365.1. Lineage (GTDB taxonomy): Bacteria > Acidobacteriota > Terriglobia > Bryobacterales > UBA6623. The sequence continues at coordinate 178,215 of CBDFJA010000003.1, forward strand.
GAATCTGTTCGCTATTTTGCGGAGCCTCGGCGTTATGGACCGTACGATCACTTCGGTTGTCAGCGACCATGGCGAAGAGTTTTATGAACACGGCAGACAGGGCCATCACCAGTCTCTCTACGACGAAACGATTCTTGTGCCCTGGGTGATGCGCTTCCCCGAGAAAATCCCGGCCGGACGAATCGTGGACGCTCAGGTGAGAGTGATGGACATCCCCCCGACGATTCTGTCGCTGGCTGGTATTGCTCCCACACCGGGGTTCGGCGTTCTCAAAGGCAACCGTCAATTCGCCGGAGTGGACCTGGCACCTCTGGTTTCTTCACCAGACCGAGACTTTTCCCCGTTGCCGGCGTTTGCCGACCTGGAGGGAAAACTGGCGGCCGTGCGAACCGAGGAATGGAAATACATAATGTCTCTCGACCCCGAGGGTGAGGAAGAGCTCTACAGTCTTGCCGAAGACCCTAAGGAGTCGGTCAATTTGGCGGAGGAGAAACCTCAGGTGAGAAACCTGTTGCACCACGAACTGCTTCGCTGGCGAGAGTCCGGCCACTCGGCGCCCCAGCCGCCCGAAACAACGAATCTGACCCACTGCTGTCCGGTTAAAAGTCGAATAGAATCAATTGGTTGGGGTCATAGGGGGATTCGTTTGGGGAGTCGGATGGCTGGAGTGCCTGTAAAAGGGGTATTTTTTCGAATTGCGTAACGCTGAGAATCTGTAGAATCTGGTAAAGACTCGCTTCCAGCCCGAGCCGTTTCCGGACGATGGCGATGAGCACGTAAATCGAGACAGCGATCCAGATCTGCGTCTTGACGGCGTTCTCGCTGGTGCCGTAAAACGAGTTGATTCGCAGATGTTGCTTGATCCACTTGAAGAACAACTCAATCTGCCAACGCGACTTGTAGATGTGGGCGATGGTCAGCGCCGGGAGCGCGAAGTTGTTGGTCAGAAACTTCAGCCGCTTGTTCGTCCGGGCGTCGAAGTAACTGACCCTCCGCAACGGGTCGGGATAGGCTGGGCCGATTCGGTGGCAGCCAGTATGACGGTCTGATCCGAGCGCAAGCCTGTGGATTTGTCGACGGGATGCGAGTAGCGCCGTTGGAGCAAGATGTTCTTCTTGGTTCGCACGACGAAGAACGACGAGCAGAGAGTGAACATGACCTTGCCCCCTAAAACGAGTCCAAGTTGAATGTTAGGATTTTCGGTTTTAGGAAGGAGGCAAGAGATGGCAGGGAAGCGATTTAGTGCAGAACAGATCATCATCAAGTTGCGTGAGGCAGAGGTGGGTCTAGCTCAAGGACAGACGGTGGGCCAGGTGTGCAAACAGATTGGGGTGACCGAGCAGACCTACTACCGGTGGCGCAAGGAGTACGGAGGGCTTCGACTGAATCAGGCCAAGCGGTTGAAGGTGTTGGAGAAGGAGAATGCCCGGTTGAAGAAGCTAGTGGCAGATCTGTCTTTGGACAAGCAGATCCTAAAGGAAGTTTCCTCGGGAAACTTCTAGGCCCGACGAAGAGGAGACGCGCAGTGGTGTGGGTGAGGGAGAGATTGGGAGCAGAGCGCGTCTCCGAACGTCGGGCCTGCCAAGTGCTGGGACAGGCTCGATCGACCCAGCGAAGGGAAAGGCATATCCCCGATGAGGAGGCTCGATTGGTGGCTGAGATGGTGGAGTTGGCCACGCACTACGGGCGATACGGCTACCGACGGATCACGGCCATGCTTCGTTGGGAAGGGTGGAAAGTGAATCACAAGCGGGTGGAGAGGTTGTGGAGACAGGAGGGGCTGAAAGTCCCGTCCAGACAGCCGAAACGAAGGAGACTGTGGCTTCATGATGGATCCTGCGTTCGGTTACGAGCGGCTCACAAGGATCACGTCTGGAGCTATGACTTTGGGGTGGACCCCTGTAGTGAAACAACCTGCTAAGCAGGGTTTCCCCACTCGCTGAAAAAGGCTTGGCTGGGGAGCGGCCTTCATTGTAAACTTCTGCTCGGCCGGTGAAGCGGAGGCGGGCTCTGGTGGAGACCAACCCGCCGAGGAATAGCCGGGCGGGAACTCATCGAGACGATGGGTCGGGGCGTGGAGCCTCTCGCTTCGCGCCCCACTCCGGCACGAACCCCGCCCATCGGATCGAAAGATTCCCTCATGCCTCGGAAAACTCATCCCACGACTCCCGCGAGACTGGCCTGTTCGAGCACGCTTTGCTCGTACTCTGGGGTGGACCCCTGTAGTGAAACAACCTGCTAAGCAGGGTTTCCCCATTCGCTGAAAAAGGCTTGGCTGGGGAGCGGCCTTCATTGTAAACTTCTGCTCGGCCGGTGAAGCGGAGGCGGGCTCTGGTGGAGACCAACCCGCCGAGGAATAGCCGGGCGGGAACTCATCGAGACGATGGGTCGGGGCGTGGAGCCTCTCGCTTCGCGCCCCACTCCGGCACGAACCCCGCCCATCGGATCGAAAGATTCCCTCATGCCTCGGAAAACTCATCCCACGACTCCCGCGAGACTGGCCTGTTCGAGCACGCTTTGCTCGTACTCGACCGGCGGCAGATACCCCAGCGCCGAGTGCAAACGTTTCTCGTTGTAGACGCGATCGAGAAACTGCCCGACGCGCCGTTTCGCCTCGGCGAAATCTTCATACTCGAACAAATAGACCTCTTCATATTTCAAGGTCTTCATGAACGATTCCGCCATGGCGTTGTCGTAGGGATTGGCCTTGCGGCTCATGCTGATGCTAATGCCGTGCTGTTGGAGCAGCTTCGTGTAGTCGCCCGAGGCGTACTGCACGCCGCGGTCGGAGTGATGCACCAAGCCCGGCCCGATCTCGCGTGTCCGCAAGGCCGTCCGTAAGGCGGCCAACGCCAACTCCGCCTCCAAAGTGCGACCCAGCGACCAGCCGATCACCCGCCGCGAGAAGGCGTCCAACACCACCGCCAGATACACGAACTCCCGCAACAGCCGAATGTAGGTGATGTCGGCCACCCAGAGTTGGTTCACAGCGCTGATATCGAGCGTCGGCACGAGATTCGGGTAAACCGCCATGCCGTGTTCGGAATCGGTCGTGCGGATGAATTTCTTGCGGCGCAGACACAGCAGGTTGTCCTGGCGCATGATGCGCTGCACGCGCTTGCGGTTGATCACCCAACCTTGGCGCCGCAGCTCGGCGGTGATGCGCCGCGAGCCGTAGGCGGGCATCTCCACGGCGATGCGCTGGATCACGTCCCGCAACGCCGTCTCGTTGTCGCCCGCGGGCGGTTGACGAGCCCGGTAGTAGGCCGCGCGGGAGACCTCCAGCACACGACACATCGCGGCCAACGACAAGCCCGCTCCCGTTTCCCGTTGTTGCTCGATCAAGGGGATCATCTTGTCTTTGAAGACGCGGCGCTCGGAAGCTGTTGTTCCTCGAGCCGCGCCAAGGCCTTTTTTAACAGGGCGTTCTCCATCGTGAGCCGGCCCACCATCTGCTCCAGCTCGCTCACCTGGATCTGCTCGTCATTGGGCTCGCGGTCGCGCTGAAAGGCTCGTTCGGGATCGCGGCGCAGCTGTTGCCGCCACTTGCTCAAAAGCGTCGGATGGATCTCATGTCGCCGCGCCACGGCGGCGACCGAGGCTCCCGCCTCGACCTGCCTCACCGCCCGTAACTTGAACTCGGCGGAAAACTTTCTCCTGGACAACGTCATGGCACCTCTCTCCATTCACTGTAAAAAGATGCTTAACGAGTTGTCTCATTTTCGGGGTCCACTCCACTTCGTGCATGAGCGAACCCATGACGGAAGGGCCTTTCGATTATTAACCCTACTGGATGAATACACCCGGGAGTGTCTGGCCATTGAGGTCCAACGACAGATGAATCACCAGGACGTGTTGGATCGATTGGCGGAGTTGTTCGTGGATCGGGGAGTGCCTGAATACATTCGGTCCGATAACGGGTCAGAGTTTACGGCTCAGGCGGTTCGGGACTGGCTGAAGGCTGTTGGGGTGAGGACCTTATACATCGAGCCCGGCAGCCCCTGGGAGAATGGATATGTGGAGAGCTTCAACGGAAAACTGCGGGATGAACTGCTGAACGTAGAAGTCTTCGACACGTTGTGGGAGGCGAAGGTGTTGGCCGAGAGATGGCGCAGGGAGTACAACCAGCGACGGCCTCACAGCGCCTTGGCCTATCGGCCGCCGGCGCCGGAGGCCAGATTACCCAGGTCCCAGGACCAGAGTTCTATACCATGGAGTGGACTTCAAATGGTCCCAGGTCTAACTTAGAGAGTGGACTCGTTCCTGGGGGCAGGTCAGGCACGCTGTCCCTTGCTTTAGCAATGGCAGGATTGGCGTTGAGCGCATCATTGATCAAGAGACGCTCGATGAAATCATCCACTACGGCGGCGATGCTATAGACGCCGCCTAACCGCTCATAAAGCGCCGGCTCCGTGGCTTCCTCGGTGACCGCCGCCTCTTTATTGAATCTCGCATAATATAGAGTTAGTCAGGGCCAAGAGGAGACTGCTTCCAGAAGGCCGTGATCAAGCGCGGTTTGCGGCGCATGCGACGCAGGGATTTGCGGGCACGCTCGTCCAGCTCCCCGTAGTCCTTCGGACAGACGTTCGGCAACTCGTGCTGCTTCCAGTAAGCCCAAATGTATTCCACCGGGTTCAGCTCCGGTGCATAGGGCGGCAAGCACTCCGTGGCGATGTGGCCTTCGGAGAGCTCGATGAACTCCCGCACCAGGCGGCTGCGGTGCGCTGGCAGGCGGTCCCAGACGATCAGCAGCGGGCCGTCGATGTGGCGGACCAAAGCCTTCAGGAAGTCGATGACGCCTCGGACTGACTCAAACCTTCGTCGACGACCAGCCGCACGGCCTCCAGCCGTCGCTTTTCCAGAGCATCAAAATCGCGCCTTACGCCTCTTGGGTTCCCCCATGTCTATTAAGACGAGCAGAACCCCCAAAAGGTCACTCTAAATTATGCGGGAGTCAATAGCTGGAGGCGAAGATGACGCTGGTGTTTCCCCCGCTTCCCCGCAACCACTCAAACTTACCGCAGCCGGCAAGAGCGCGATCAACGCGATTCCCAACAGTGTCTTGCTAACCTTGTCCCCCGTCATGAACAATCTTCCTCCTTCGGTTTCCCCAAGATTACCAAAATCTGCCCGGCACAGTCGGCTGCGCCGAACAGGAAGGCCGAGTCGGTGGACGTCGGCAAAGGGGGCGCAATGCATCGCCCCTGCATCCCCGACGGCGGGCATTTGCTTCCACCCTGACGGCCCCTGCGGAGAAGATCGTATCGGGCACGGCGAGGGTGTGCGAGAGCAAAGAAACTGAGCCTGCAACGCTAGCGCGCATTTCTCACCACCTGGCGGTCGAAGCACGCCATAAGCCCGCCATGACTTCGTTGCGCTTGCTCGCCGTGCTCAACGTACTTTCCCGGTCGGGTGCCGAGCGCGGGTCGCTGCTGCTTTCGGTAGAGCCAAAATACGAAACGGTTATTGAATCTCGCATAATATCGAGTTAGTCAAGGCCAAGAGAAGACTGCTTCCAGAAGGCCGTAATCAAGCGCGGTTTGCGGCGCATGCGACGCAGGGATTTGCGGGCACGCTCGTCCAGCTCCCAGTAGTCCTTCGGACAGACGTTCGGCAACTCGTGCTGCTTCCAGTAAGCCCAAATGTATTCCACCGGGTTCAGCTCCGGTGCATAGGGCGGCAAGCACTCCGTGGCGATGTGGCCTTCGGAGAGCTCGATGAACTCCCGCACCAGGCGGCTGCGGTGCGCCGGCAGGCGGTCCCAGACGATCAGCAGCGGGCCGTCGATGTGGCGGACCAAAGCCTTCAGGAAGTCGATGACCTCCAGCTCGCCGATGGCGCCGGGATAGAGCCGGAAGTAGAAGTTGCGCAAGGTCAGCCCGGCGGAAACGGAAAGTTTCTGCCAGTTGAAGTTGAACTCCAGCACGGGTGTCTCGCCGCGGGGCGCCCAGGTGCGGCAACGATGGGGCTTCTGACTCAGTCCGCTTTCGTCGATGAAGACGATCGTGCGGCCTTGTTTTTGGGCTTTTTTTTAGTGGCCGGCCAAGTCTTGCGCCGCCAGTTGCGGATGGCTTCTTCGTTGCGCTCGCGGGCCTTGCCGACAGGCCGTTGCGGGCTCCAGTGGAGCGCCCGCAGGATCTTCCAAACATGACCTTCGTGATAGCGCACGCCGAACTCGTCGGCGATCAGACGAGCGACTCGCGGACAAGTCCACAGCGGCGTCGAGAAGCCCTGCGCTTCGGGGCCCCGCAGCAGCATTGCCTCCAGACGTTCCCGTTGCGTGGCGTCTAACAGCGGCTTGCGGCCGGCGCGCCCGGCCCGGCGGAGTCCGGCGGCACCGTACGCGCCATGCTCGCTAACCCAACGGCTCACGCTTTGCTGCGCCGCCTTCACGCGCCGTGCTGCCTCGGACTGACTCAAACCTTCGTCAACGACCAGCCGCACGGCCTCCAGCCGTCGCTTTTCCAGAGCATCAAAATCGCGCCTTACGCCTCTTGGGTTCCCCATGTCTATTAAGACGGGCAGACCCCCAAAAAGTTACTCTATATTATGCGGGAGTCAATAGGCTGCACCCGCAAAACTACACCTCCGCGCGCCAAGCGGCGCGCACCTTGTACTGACGGGCCTCTTACGCACTTCGCCTCGCCACGTGGTGAGAAAAGCGGGCCAGTGACCGGCCAAGTATCCGGACGACTATTGCACCGTGGCCCACCGAAAATCCGCCGGTTCTCGTCCCTTTGGGCGGGCCGCGGGATCATGAGCACCCGCTCCCGTTGGCGGATCGGCGCTCGAGGTACTGGGATGGTAAGGGCGGGTGATTCCTCGGTTACCCGACGCTTGCTAACGACTTGCTCCAGGCGGACAATAAGAATTAGCTGGCTATCGGCCGGCAGACGAAATCGCGCGCCGATGGGACAGCCCAGTCAATCGTTGGACCTTGCCGAGTCGGAACTGGTCGACCAGTCCAGGAGCGGGGACCGTGCGGCCTTCACGGAACTGGTCGAGCGCTATGCCGCCAAGATCTTCCGCCTGGCGCGGCATATCACCAAGAACGACCACGACGCCGAGGACGTTCTTCAAGAGGCTTTCCTCAAGGCCTACTCCCGGCTGGATCAATTTCAGGGAAACTCGAGATTCTACACATGGCTGGTGCGCATCACGGTCAACGAGGCCTTGATGAATCTCAGGCGGACGAAGACGCGAAAGACCGTATCTCTCGATCAGGAGATCGAGTCCCAGGACGGCCCATTCCGGCGGCAGGCGGCGTCGGAGGAGGAGAGTCCCGAAGAACGCTACGGCCGTCTCGAGACCCGCGAATATCTGGCGAAAGCGATCGATGGCCTGTCGGAAGCCTACCGCTCGGTCTTCGTGCTGCGCGACATCGAGGGCCTTTCGACGGAGGAGACCGCCGAGATGCTGGACCTCTCCGTTTCAGCCGTGAAGTCTCGGCTACTCAGGGCGCGTCTGCAATTGCGGGGAAAACTCAAGCGACAACTAGGTCAAAATGGGAAACCAACGCAAAATCAACTGTAAGGGTCTCGTCGAGGAGTTGTCGGGTTACATCGACGGGGACCTCGATGCGGAACTTCGAGCGTCCATCGAGGCCCACCTTGGGAAGTGCCCCGACTGTTGGGTGGTGTATGACGAGATGAGAAGAACCATTGAGATCTCGCAAAGCGTCAACTGCCACCCGCTACCGGCGGACGTCCACGATCGGCTGCTGAAGATTCTCGAACAGCGCCGGGACGCCTCCCGCGAATGATCCGCCGCTCCCCCGGGGATGCGTGGCGTTTCGCAACACGGGCATGGGACGCCGAGTTTGTCGGGTCGAGAGCCGCGCTGTTCCGCCTCTCCACAATCGCCTTCCGCCGGAACGGTGCAAATTGTCTTTTTAGGGCCGAAAAGCCGAAACCCGATCGAGGGTCCGGCAAGTCTAACCATAGAGGAGGATTGCTCGACCGACCCCGCTGAACCGGGCGATCCTCCGCCGCGGAGGTTCGACAATGTCGGCTACCCTCATGAACTCGCTCCCTGTTTCGTCGATCGGCGATGACCCGCTTCTGCTCCTGCCTCGACGAAAACCTCAATATTTTCATAAAGATCAGACGATCTATTCCTCGCGGGACCCGGCCGACAGCCTTCTGCTCGTGGTCGACGGGACGGTCAAGCTGAGCCGTATCTCCGGCAGCGGCCGGGAAACAGTACTCGACTTTTGCGTGCAGGACTCGTTCTTCGGAGAGTCAAGCCTGCTGGGACTCCCCGACCGGGGGGAAACCGCCGTCGCGTTCGAGGACACGGCTCTCATGGAATGGTCGATGGTGGAGCTGGGGCAGCTCATGCTCCGCACGCCGGAACTGGGGCCGTCATTATTGCGAGTGCTTGCCGGCAAGCTGTTCGAGGCCGATTCCAGAATCGAAAGCTTGGCCACGGACCAGATCTCCCACCGCCTGTTGAAGGCGCTGTTGACGCTCGGCAAGCGGTTCGGTTCGACCGACGGTTCGGGAGAAATCCACATCATGCCCATTACCCACGAGGTATTGGGTAAATATGTCGGCACGTCGCGTGAGATTATCACCCAGCATATGAGTCAGTTACGTCGGCGGGGTTTGGTTGATTATTCGCGCGCGGGGATCGAGTTTACACCCTCCGAACTGAAAAAAGCTCTCTCCTCCGCCTGAGGAGAACTTCACGAGCGAACAGGGGAGGTCGCTCGAGTGAAGCCGGCTGGCCTGCCCTTTCTCACCACCTGACGGTCGCACGCTGAAAGCGCGCGCCGCATCTCTAGCCCGCTTTTCTCACCAGGTGGCGAGGCGAAGTGCGTGAGAGGCCTGTCAGTACAAGGCGTGCGCCGCTTAGCGCCGCATTTCTTGAATAATGCCGGCGTACTTGAACCCTACGTTGAGCACGGCGAGCACGCACAACGCAGTGATGGCGGGCCTACCGCGTGCTTCGACCGTCAGGTGGTGAGAAATGCGGGCTAGGCTCATTCGGAAGTCTTGTCGTGGACAGCTTACCGGAAGGCGCTCGTCTTCCGCGCGAATTCGGACGCGCGCGATTTTCCGCAGCCGCCCGTTAATCGCGGGGCACGACCACGTCCAGACCAATCGGGTCGTGGTCGGAGAGGGGAACGGCGCGTCGTTCCCGCAGCTCGTGGATGATGATGGGGTTCCTGCCGCACAGACCTCGGGTTGCGAACCAGTCGATTTTCAGGGGACACTTGCCGCCATGATTGCGCAACGCCCAGCGGATGAAAGCAAAACACCAAGCCGGCACCCACTCCCGGAGGTTCTTGTGGGTTTTCGCATCCTCCACATCGTAGGACGCGGTACGATCCCCCAGAGAGTTGCAGCGTCGATAGTCGAAGGCGTGTGATTCAACCAGTCGAAACAGGTCCTTCTCGAAGCGCTTATAGGGGTGCAGATAATGATTGCGGATCACGTTGTCAACGCCCATGAACACGCGCCGCCAGAAACCTAAGATCGCGTACGCGGCTCGCGACGAATTGTAGGTCATGGTGTTCCAGTCGCCTCCGATGACGACAGGACCGTCGGCATGGAGTCCGTTGAGCACATCGCGCATCTGATCATGACGGTGACGTTGACTCGATTGGGCGTCCAAGTGCACCGAGGCGGCGGTCACCGAGTAGTTGGGAAACTCAATTTCGGCGAGGAGGGAAACTTGGCGGCCCAGACGTTTTTCGCGGCCCGCCATCTTGTCCTTTCCATTTTTCAAGGGAATCATTCGGACACGGCGAATCGGGTAACGGCTGAGAATCGCGTTCCCGTGCAACCCCAAGCGGTTCTCCCCATCCGCCTCCTGCTCGACACCGGCGCCCTTGCTGAGATTCAAGTAACAAGGACCGAATGCATAGTGCATCCCGAGTTCGCGCGCCAACTCGAGCGCGACCGCGCGGTTTCCCGAGCGGACCATGCCGAGGTCGGTTTCGGTCAACAACAAAACGTCGCATCTTTTGAGGTAGTAGTGCGTGCGCAGAGCCTCCAGTTGTCTCTCAAACTGGACGCCGCGCTCAACGTTCCACGCTAGGAAGCGGTATTGCGATCGGGGAGGCGCCGGTTCGCGCGTGAAGTCACCTGTGTCACTGGCGCCTAAAACCTCGGCCACCGTGTCGCGAATGGACTGATAGACAGGGTGTACGGTCACCTCGGCCGTCGATCGGCAACGCGCCAACTCCGGAAGACAAGGAAGGAGTTGATCGGCAATGAGCCGATAAGTTTCTTGGGCCGAACAGCTAAACTGCTCTCGTCCCAGAGGCTTAGGCCGAATGTAGACTCCTTGCGGGTTTCGAACAGCTCGCGTTGCTTCCATCTCTAATGAAACGACTTCGGCCTATTCCTTGCCGCGACACTTGTAGAGCACTCGCCGCCTAGGGCTACCCGCGGAAGAAATGCTGGGCGCCCTCCATCGGTGTCCCCACCCAAGTGTCGGAAGTACGTGAACCATTCTCGCTAAGGCTATCAGATTTCGACAGCAGGGAAAACCCTCAGAGAGCACTACCAAAGTGCCTATGACCCTAAGGCAAAATCCTCATAGCCCTGGCTTATGGACGCGGCTAAGATCAAGGGCTTATGTTACAATCGGACACTTCCGTGAGCGCCCCGTCCGTCCTGGAATTGAACGAGCCTTCCGCGGCAATCCTCTCGAGCCGAGAAGCCCAATCGACCAACGTAGCCTCCATAGGACTCGTCGTACTGTGTACTGTAATCGGCGCGGCGGCGCAGATCTTGATGCGAAACGGCGCCGCTCTGATGGTAGACACCGGCTGGGCGGGCGTTCTCTCGAATCACTGCTGTCCGGTTAAAAGTCGAATAGAATCAATTGGTTGGGGTCATAGGGGAATTCATTTTGGGAGTCGGATGGCTGGAGTGCCTGTAAAACGGGCATTTTTTCGAATAGCGTAACGCTGAGAATCTGTAGAATCTGGTAAAGACTCGCTTCCAGCCCGAGGCGTTTCCGGACGATAGCGATGAGCACGTAAATCGAGACAGCGATCCAGATGTGCGTCTTGACGGCGTTCTCGCTGGTGCCGTAAAACGACTTGATTCGCAGATGTTGCTTGATCCACTTGAAGAAGAGTTCCACCTGCCAGCGCGATTTGTAGATCTGGGCGATGGTCAGTGCCGGCAGGGTGAAGTTATTGGTCAGAAATTTCAATCGCTTGTTGGTTTCGGCATCGAAATAACTCACCCGCCGTAGGGGGTCCGGGTACGCTTGGGCGGAGTTGAAGGGGGTCAAAATAACGGTGTGATCGGATCGCAGGCCCGTGCTCCTATCCACCGGGTGGGAGTAGCGACGCTGCAGCAAAACGTTCTTTTTGGTTCGCACCACGAAGAAGGCCGAACAGAGCGTGAACACGAAGAGGCGCCGAAAATCGACATAACCCCGATCCATGACGTAGAACGCGCCGGCCTCGGGAAGAAATTCATCCAGGATGTTGACGTCATGCACTTTGCCTGCAGTAATGCGGATAAACGTGGGAATATTGCCGTGCAGATCCAGCAGCGTGTGCATCTTCACGGCGGCCTTGTGCTTGCGGAATCCCGCCCACGGAAACAGCGACAGGCAGAGGTCGATTGTTGTCGAGTCGAGAGCGTACAGAGTCTGGTCCAAGTCCACACCGATCGGGTCGTGGGCATATAACGGCCGTGCCATGCCAATCAAGACCTGCGCGAAGTCCGCGTAGATCCGCCAGTCGCGCGACTCGTTCGCATCGGCCAGTGTCGAGCGCGCTACCCTGCCGCCGAATCCCATATGGTAGAGTTTGCCGTGCATCGAACGCAGGCACGTCTCGATGTCGCGGAGGCTTTCCCGATAGGTCAGCTGGGCGAATGCCATCGAAAGAAACTGATCCCAGCAGGAGAAACTTTTCAGATAGGAATCGCCGCGGTAGCGCAATACACATTTGTGAAACTCTTTGCTCGGCAGGTGCTCGATCAGTTGGGAGAAAACCGTACGGCCAAGGTTCATCCCCCATTGTGCCGCGTCGGGATGCTCCGCTCAGGCGGCCATTTGCGGCCTCGGGATTTCAAATCGTTCCCGGGCAAAACAGGCCATAAGATATTGAGCGGTAGAGACTTACCGTCCGTTGGCGTAACTTTCCCCGGACAGCACTGGCCCAACCCCACTGCTGTCCGGTTAAAAGTCGAATAGAATCAATTGGTTGGGGTCATAGGGGGATTCGTTTGGGGAGTCGGATGGCTGGAGTGCCTGTAAAAGGGGCATTTTTTCGAATTGCGTAACGCTGAGAATCTGTAGAATCTGGTAAAGACTCGCTTCCAGCCCGAGCCGTTTCCGGACGATGGCGATGAGCACGTAAATCGAGACAGCGATCCAGATCTGCGTCTTGACGGCGTTCTCGCTGGTGCCGTAAAACAAGTTGATTCGCAGATGTTGCTTGATCCACTTGAAGAACAACTCAATCTGCCAACGCGACTTGTAGATGTGGGCGATGGTCAGCGCCGGGAGCGCGAAGTTGTTGGTCAGAAACTTCAGCCGCTTGTTCGTCCGGGCGTCGAAGTAACTGACCCTCCGCAACGGGTCGGGATAGGCTTGGGCCGATTCGATGGCAGCCAGTATGACGGTCTGATCCGAGCGCAAGCCCGTGGATTTGTCGACGGGATGCGAGTAGCGCCGTTGGAGCAAGATGTTCTTCTTGGTTCGCACGACGAAGAACGACGAGCAGAGAGTGAACACGAAGAGGCGTTCGAAATCGACGTAGGCCCGATCCATGACGTAGAACGCGCCGGCCTCCGGGCCGATCTCGTCGAGGATGTTGATGTCGTGCACTTTGCCTCCAGTAATGCGGATGAACGTGGGAATATTGCCGTGCAGATCCAGCAGCGTGTGCATCTTCACGGCGGCCTTTTGCTTGCGGAATCTCGCCCACGGAAACAGCGACAGGCAGAGGTCGATTGTTGTCGAGTCGAGAGCGTACAGAGTCTGGTCCAAGTCCACACCGATCGGGTCGTGGGCATATAACGGCCGTGCCATGCCAATCAAGACCTGCGCGAAGTCCGCGTAGATCCGCCAGTCGCGCGACTCGTTCGCATCGGCCAGTGTCGAGCGCGCTACCCTGCCGCGGAATCCCATGTGGTAGAGTTTGCCGTGCATCGAACGCAGGCACGTCTCGATGTCGCGGAGGCTTGCCCGATAGGTCAGCTGGGCGAATGCCATCGCAAGAAACTGATCCCAGCAGGAGAAACTTTTCAGATAGGAATCGCCGCGGTAGCGCGATACACATTTCTGAAACTCTTTGCTCGGTAGGTGCTCGATCAGTTGGGAGAAAACCGTACGGCCAAGGTTCATCCCTCATTGTGCCGCGTCCGGATGCTCCGTTCAGGCGACCATTTGCGGCCTCGGGATTTCAAATCGTTCCCGGGAAAAACAGGCCATAAGACATTGAGCGGTCGAGACTTACCGTCCGATGGCGCGACTTTCCCCGGACAGCACTGGCCCAACCCAAAGGGTCAACAGCGCCGATAGCGGGAAGCCCAACGTGACTTGCTCTCGCGACCACCCAAAGCCGCCCTGCTCGGGCGGGCTCTCGAAGTAATCAAAGAAAAAAGGGATGTTGTAGTAAGGGAACCCGACGCTAATGCCGAAGGTACAAAAAGCCGCTACGGTGATGAACCAGCCATGGAAAACCTTCTGCTTGGATGGTGGGGACGGCACTGCGCAATAGGACTTCGCTTGGTTTTAGCTGCCGCTTAGACCGGGAAAAGCATTCGGCCTGGAAGAAGACATCTTACACGAAAACAAGCACCCGCTCGCAGGTCGGTCGCAGTAGGGGAAGCAGTCCTGCGTGTCAGGCTTTCCGGTAAGACAAGCAATCCTGCTTGTCGGGCTTTTGTAGCCGGCCAACCTGCCGAACGGCCTTTCCGGCGTCAAACCACTGCTCCTCTGAGCGGAAAAGATCCTGACGGGAGTCTCCGTGATACGCTACCAATAATGGTCAAAGAAAAGCTGCGGCCGCGGCCGCGGCTTCGCTGTGAGCAACTGAAACCCCGAGCGACGCCGACCGGGCGTGGGACCGCACTCCGCTGCCTAATTGGCATCGGGTTTTTGGCTACGGTCACCGCGGTAGCCACAGCTCAGTTCGTCGATCTCGTTGCCGGAGTTCGCCAACTGGCGTTCGCCGGCGACCTCGTAGCCGCGCGGCAATTGATCGAGCGGATGCGCGCCGCCGAAGGAAATCAGACTTCGCAGTGGCTGGCGGCTGCATCCTGGCTCGCGCGCGGTGCGGGGCGCGCCGGTCAATGGGATCTTGCCGAAAAGTACGCCGGCGAAGCGCTTGCGGGAAGCGCGCTGCGAGCTGATGTTCAACAACTCGATGCTGACCCGGATCTCGCGACAGCCCTCGGAGCATCGATCGAAGTTCTGGGGAAGGCCCAAGACGCTCGCGGCGATCGCACGGCGGCTGTTGAGTTTCTACGCGAGCAGCATAAGAAATACCTAGGGACTTCCATCGAGACAAGGATTCAGAAGAACGTCCTCTTGCTCTCTCTGGAAGGGAAGCAGCTTCCCGATCTCGAAATGTCGGAACAGTTTCTCAACAGGTCCGCCGCGCCCCCAGACACGAAGGGTAAAGTGCTGCTCCTGTACTTCTGGGCCCATTGGTGCTCCGACTGCAAACGCCAGGAGCCGGTCCTGGAGTTACTCCACAAGAACTACTCGGACCGCGGACTGGCCTTCATAGGACCGACCAAGCTGTACGGTCACACCGCCCAAGGACGAGAGGCAACTCCGTCGGAAGAACTCCATTACCTCAGGGGCGCTTATCAAAAAAACTATCCGATTCGCCCTTGGATACCGGCGCCCGTCAGCACGCGGAACTTCCTTCGCTTTGGAGTAAGCTCAACCCCTACACTCGTACTCGTCGACCGTGAGGGTATCGTCCGCCTGTATCACCCGGGCTATCTGGGCTACAGCGAGCTGGAGGGGCGCATTAGACCGTTGCTCAACGCCGCGGGCAAGTAGCGTGCCGGGGACCGAGCCGTTTCCCCTCCCCGCTCATCGAACTCCGTTCGCCCCTCCGTCAGCCCCCCCCGTGGCGAATCGCGGGGGCGGCACACCCCGGGGGTCGGCCACCTCAGCGGCGTCTTTTGCTTCTCTTGCCCGGGCTTATCGTGCGTGCGCTTCAAACTCCGCGAATAGGTTAACCTGAGGGCATGCAAGCTTCAACGACCGTGTCCGTTGAAGAATATCCGTGCGAGAATCCGAAGCCGGCCTGCTGGCGGTCACTGATTCCGACATCGTGGTTCCCATGGAAGAGATTTACCGGCAGGTACAAAGCGAGATGACCCTGCCAGCGTCTTCGATCGGCCTCATCCTGCCATTGTGAGTTGGCAACACTCGGAAATCACCGACGCCATACGTCGCGCGCTGGCGGAAGACGTCGGCGGCGGCGACATAACGACCGAGGCGTGCGTGGACGCGGACCAGACAGCCGGCGGCTTCTTTCTGTCTCGGGAACCGCTGGTCCTGGCGGGAATCGAGGTCATTCCGGAAATTTATGGTCAGGAAAGCGTCGAGCTGTTGCAATCAAGCGGAGATCTGCTCGACAGCGACACGGTCGTCGCCCGTGTCTCGGGATCCGCTCGACGCCTGTTAACCCTCGAGAGAACGGCGCTCAACTTCTTGCAGCGCTTGAGCGGCATCGCCACCCTGGCCCGGCAGTTCGTCCAAGCCGTAGAAGGAACGCGCTGCCAGGTGCTTGACACCCGGAAGACGACTCCGGGCCTCCGTCGCCTGGAAAAACTAGCCGCCCGCGCCGGCGGCGTCGTCAATCATCGCCTAGGGCTTTTCGACGCCATCCTTATCAAGAACAACCACATCACCGCAGCCGGAGGAGTGCGCAAAGCTCTCGCGAGGACGCGGTCTCGCGGCCACAAGGTCGAGATCGAGGTGCGCACGTTCGACGAGCTCAGACAAGCGCTCGAAGCGGGCGCCGGCCATCTGCTGCTGGACAACTTCACGGTAGAGCAAGTCCGTGAAGCAGTGGCCATGATCGCCGGGCGGGCGGTTGTCGAAGTATCCGGCGGCATCCGGTTGGATAACGTCGAAGCCTATGCCCAAGCGGGCGCGGGCTATGTTTCCGCCGGCGCAATCACACACTCGGCCCCGGCCGTCGATATCAGCTTTCGTCTAGGGTGATGCGAGTCGGCCCGAGGCCAAAGCTCGTCCAGAGAATCAACCGGGTGTCTTAAGGTGTAGCTGCAACGTAGTGCGTAGTGCGCCATGCTTGAGCTTCGCTTCGACCGGAATGAGCCTGAAGCGAATTGGCTGGCTGCACTTGGCTGCACCCGATTTCTCCACCCTTTTCTCACCACCTGACGGTCGAAGCAGGCTGGATGCGACTGAGATTCATGGATCTTGTTTCCCACAGCGCAGCCGGGAACGGGTGCTTGACGGCCTACCGCTGGGGGTAAACGCGCTTCACGCCCCGGGGAATCTTCAGCCGCAGATCGGCCCCTCGCAAGCGCGGGTTCCGGGCGATTTCGGTGTAGGTGTAGAGACGATAGTCGCCCGGCGTGGGCAGGTAGAGCTTTTGCTGAACGGGCTGCCGGCTGGCCGTCGCAACCCACATCTCGAGCCGGGGGATGCGCTGGGCCATCTTCTCGTCCTTGGGGACCAGCTCCAGCTTTACCGTGGCCTCTCCGGCGGCGGCCTCACGCCCCCCCCAGGTAACGTCATAGTGCTCACTCAAAAAGCGGCCCCCTGTTCCGAATCCCAACAGCAGTGCTTGCTCGAGAGCAGCCTTGGAATTCGAGAGGTCGTATTCTTCGACCGTCGCGATCCGGGGACGGTAGATCTCGGCCTTTTCTCCACGGACGGCGAAAAAATAGGAGTAGGGCGTATGGAATTCCACCAGAAGACGGAACTCTCCCTCCTTGCCGCGAAGAACTTTGATCACCCCTTCCTCGACGCTTTCGTCCTCGACGATGGCGGTGTATTTGACCCAGCGGAGTTTGGCCCGCATGCCGCGGAATTCCGCGGCCGCCCCGTCCATACGCGCCAGTAGCGTTTCCAGATCGGAGCCGGCCTGCCCCGAGGGGCAGATCAAAATTAGTAGAGCCGCGGCAACCCAACTACGCACGATCATTAGGACCCTTCAGCTCGCTTTACGGTTTCAGTGATGGACGGATTCAAGGGCGTGCGTAGACCAGGTAGGCGCGTACTGCTCCCTCGGCGTCCGTGGTCCGTTGCCAGTCGATGACGCGAAGGTTCTTGCCCTGCCGCTGTCGCAACAGGCGGCGCAGCTTCTCGGTCACCTCTTCGGCGGAAGTGTCGTTGACGACGCTGGGATCAACCCAGAACACCACGGTTCCCTTGCCGTCGGAGAGATCGGCAATTTGTTGCACGCTCGGTGGCTGCGGCTGGTCGCGAAAGAGATCACGAGGAGTCAGGAAAATGAACGCGAGAATCCCGACGACGATCAAGTCGTACTGCCAAGATCCCCGCCGGTAGCTCCAAAAAACGGTGGGACGCAGCCGGCCCCAAAGCTTCCTCAGCATGGCGTAATTCTATCGTACAATGGAATTTGACGTCCCGGGTCGTCAATTGAGTCGTTTCACAGGCGCTATCGTCATGGCGGCACGGGAAGCTATTTTGATCGCTAGTTCGTGTAGATTCAATTAGTTATCGCGGTCGCACCGGTGGCGAGAGGCTGGGGCTTCTCCCGAGCCGCCGGTTGGCGACACCGGAAAAAGGTCCCCGAGAATGTCGCATTTTGGAACCAGCTTACGCCGATTCTTCCGCCTCTCGGCGCACGTGCAACTGCTGCCCGTCCTTGAAAGCGGTGATGATCCGCTGATTGGAGGGCAAGCCGTCATCGAAGGGGTGATGATGAGGGCCCCCCACAGCTACTGTGTAGCCGTGCGCCGGGCGGACGGGGAAGTCGTTACCCAGGAGGGCAGACTGGAGCGGCCGTCGGAAAAATACAGGATCTTCGGCTGGCCCCTGCTGCGCGGACTGGGCACGATCGGGCAGGCGCTCGGACTCGGCATTAGAACCCTTCGCTACTCGGCGAATGAAGCGATGCCGGAAGAACATAAGTCGAAGGCCAGACAAGGACAGCCGATTTCCGGTTGGATGATGGCCCTCAACGTCATCTTCTCACTGGGCTTTTTTATCGTTCTCTATAAGTTCATTCCCCTGCTGCTGACCACCCAGATCCAAAATCGCGTCTCCTGGCTCGATGGACAGCTTGGGTTCAGCGTGGTCGATGGCGTCATTCGGCTGGCTATTTTCTTTACTTTCTTAACGTTTGTGTCTCGGATGAAGGACATACGGCGAGTCTTTGAATTCCACGGCGCCGAACACAAAGTCGTCTTCAACTACGAGTCGGGGGATCCGGTCGGGGTAAGCCGCGCGCAGAGTTTTTCGACCTTCCATCCGCGATGCGGAACGAGCTTTCTCATGGTGGTGATGCTGGTCAGCATTGCCGTCTACGCCCTGGTTCCCTTTGAAGACTTCTTGCCGCGGCTGCTGGCGAGGGTGGCCCTTCTTCCTGTGATCGCCGGGTTGAGCTACGAAGTGATTCGTTTCGCCGCCAAGAGGCAGGGCAGCGTATGGTCTATGATGGTGGCGCCGGGGTTGTGGCTGCAGCGCATCACCACCAAAGCCCCCGCCGATGATCAGGTGGAGATTTCCATTCGCGCGCTGGAAGGCGCCATGGCGCTCGAGCAAGAGCAACACGGCGAACTCGTTGTCGCCTGAAATCTCCCCCGCGGAGTAGGATTCCCGATGCAGTGGGTCAAAAAGCTAGACGAGATCGAGGCTCGCTACGACGAGCTTTCCGAAGAGATGGCCCTGCCCGAAGTGATCGCGGACCAGAGCCGTTTTCAGAAGGCCGCCAAGGCCCTCGCCGAGCTCTCGGAGGTCGTCCATAGCTACCGCGAGTGGAAGTCCGTGCAGATGGAGTTGGAATCCACCCGGGGGATGCTCGATGAGTCCGATGCTGCTCTGGTTGAGCTGGCCGAGCAGGAAATCGCCGGCCTAGAGGAACGGGCCGCTCGGATCGAGGCCGACATGAAGGCCTCGATGCTTCCTAGGGATCCCAACGATGAAAAAGGAGTCGTCTTGGAAGTACGCGCCGGTACCGGAGGCGATGAAGCCAGCCTCTTCGCCGCCGACGTGTTTCGCATGTATGCGCGCTACGCGGAGTCGCGGCGTTGGCGAGTGGAAATCATCTCCTCCAGCGAGTCGGAGGTTGGCGGCTACAAGGAGATCATTGCTCTGATCACGGGGAAACGGGTTTACAGCCGGCTCAAGTTTGAAAGCGGCGTGCATCGCGTGCAGCGCGTCCCGGAAACCGAGACGCAAGGCCGCATCCACACCTCGGCCATTACGGTCGCTGTGCTGCCGCAAGTGGACGAAGTCGAAGTCGAGATCGAGCCCAAGGATCTGCGGATCGACACCTATTGCTCCTCGGGACCGGGCGGGCAGTCCGTTAATACAACCTATTCGGCGGTGCGCATCACGCACCTGCCCACGAATCTCGTGGTCACCTGTCAAGACGAAAAATCGCAGATCAAGAACAAGAACAAGGCCATGCAGGTGCTCCGCTCGCGGCTCTACGAGCTGGAACGGGAAAAACAACACGCCGAGCAAACCGAGGAGCGCCGCGGCATGGTCCGCAGCGGTGATCGCAGCGAAAAAATTCGCACCTACAACTTTTCCGAAAATCGGCTCACCGACCACCGGGCCGGACTCAAACTGCACCAGCTCGAGCAAATCATGGCCGGCAAGCTCGACCCGCTTACCGAGGCACTGGCCGCCCACTTCCAGGCCGAAAGACTCAACCAGGAGTTGGTTTCAGCCTGAGGACCCCGGCTCGCCGTGCCGCGCTTCCGAACCTCGAAAACCGTGCCGTCTGAAACGTCTATCCGCGCAGCCTTGCGAGAGGCCACTCATCTGCTCGAACAAGATCGGGTGTCCGCTCCTCGGCTGACGGCCGAGGTTTTGCTCGGCCACCTGCTCGACCGCGAAAAAGCCTTCTTGTACGCCCACCCGGAGGAACCATTAAAGCCCGATCAACAGGAAAGGCTGCTTGAGTTTGTCCGCCAACGCTGCGCGGGAAAGCCGACCCAATACATCACCGGCCGGCAGGAGTTCTACGGGTTCCCGTTTGAGGTAAGTCCGGATGTATTTATCCCCAGGCCGGAAACGGAGTTGTTGGTCGAGGAGGGGTTGGCCGGACTCGAAGGGAACGAACGAGTCCTCGACGTCGGAACCGGGTCAGGCTGCGTCGCGATCTCCATCAAGAAGAAAAGGCCCTCCGCGCGAGTCATTGCCTGCGACGTGTCGCGTCCGGCGCTGCGGGTGGCCGCTCAAAACGCCCGCCGGCTCGAAGCCGATGTCGAATTCGTGGAATCCGATCTGGTCGACGCCTTCGCCGCCGGCAGCTTCGACCTGGTCGTGAGCAATCCTCCCTACGTTCCGCTGCTCGCCCTAGCCGGCTTGCAGCAAGAAATCCGGTCCGAGCCGTCCCAGGCTCTATTTGCGGGCGAGGACGGACTGGAGATGTACGGGAGGCTGACGAAAGCAGCGGCGGGGATCCTCCGACCCGGGGGCCGGTTGCTGATGGAGCTGGGCTACACGAGCCGATCGGCTGTCGAGACGATGCTAGAAGCCGGAGGGTGGGAAACGCCGACCGTACGTACCGACCTGGCCGGGATCGACCGGATGTTGGCGGTGAGGAAGACCCCCGGTTCGTGAAACGGAACCGCTCTCCAGCGGCAATACAGGAAAGTGAGACAGATCTATCTCCCGAAGCCCTCCCGCTTGGTTGACTCCCCTTTTGCGCCGCCGCTATCATCAAGACGAACGTTTCGGCCGGCCTGGGGGCATACCCTCGGTCCTTGGCCGCCCGTGGTGAAAGTCCGTGCCCTCAGGAAATGGGTATAGCCACTGATTTTCGTCGTCTAATCCGTACTGGAAACAAAGCGGTTTGCGCCACCGAAAATCGGATGACAGTCCCCATTTTTCGCCGCACCTAACTTCCACCGCGGCCTGCTAGGCTGTTGAAGGTTTTTATGGGTCCGCTTGGGATTCCGGAATTAATATTCATCTGCGTTCTCGCGCTGCTCATCTTCGGCCCGAGGAAGCTGCCCGAGCTGGGCCGGACGTTCGGCAAGAGCATGGCCGAGTTTCGGCGCGCTTCGAACGACCTGCGAAACACGTTTCAACGCGAGATGGACACCATCGACCGGGAGAATCAGGACCTTAAAGACGTTGCCCACGAAGTCAAGCAAGATCTGAACAGCGCCTACTACGAGGATTCCCCTGACGACTCCTATTCAAACCCCGACAGCGACCCCATAACAGAGACTTCGTCCTCCGACCTTTCGTCGTCTGAAACGGTCCCCAGCCGGAAGAAAGAAGCGAACGCGGCCGACAGCCCCGCAATGGCCTCTAACGGCAACGACGCCCCGAGCGGCTCGCCTTCCTCGGACACCCTGAAAAGCACCGAAGCGCCTGACCCCAAACCCGGTTCATGAGTTCCGACGATCAGCAAGCGCGCGAGCAGCGTGACGCCGGCGCTTCTGGCTCCCAGGATTCCTCCGCGACCGATGAGGCTGCCGAGTCGCCGGACGCCGACGGTCCGGATGCCCAGCAGCCCGTCGCTGATTCCGGTCCTTCAAAGCCAAGCCCAAGCGGTGAGGCGAAGTCGCCTGACGCGGATGAATCAACCGTAGTCGGGGACCAAACTCCGCCTGCCCAGGCCGCGTCATCGGCACCCGACAGCTCGCAATCGGAAGGCGGCGGCAGTCGGGCCCCTGATTCCAGTGAAGAGGCAGAGCCGGCCTCCCCTCAGCCCGACGCCGACGACCTGCCGTCAGCCGACGAGACATCGTCCACGGCCAGCTATTACGACGATCCTTACGAAGAGGAAGGTGAAGAAGGTCCCTCCGGCCGCTCCGGCGCCGCGACGACGTCGACGGCACTTGAGAAAGCCGCGGAATCCTCGCCACCTCCGCCGCCTCCTCCTCCCTCCGGGGGTGATGGCGGGGGCGAAGACGATGAGGAAGATGGCATGGCGCGGATGTCGTTTCTCGATCACCTGGACGAGCTCCGTACGCGGATTCTACGGGCCTTGATCGGACTCGGTATCGCCTACCCCCTTTGTCTGCTCTTTGCCCGTCAGCTATTCGAGCTGGTCAGAGGCCCCTACGATATGGCCCGCGAGCAGCTACCTCAATACGATAGCCCGCTCACACTCGTGGCCCTTACTCCGATGGAGTCATTCCATATGCTCTATCTAAAAATTCCAATTCTAGCGGCGGTGTTTCTAACTTCCCCCTGGCTGATGTACCAGGTGTGGGCATTCATCGCTCCCGGGCTCTATAAGAAAGAGCGTCGTTGGGCGCTACCTTTTGTTTTCAGTACCGCCACGCTGTTCATACTTGGTGGCGTATTCGGCTATTTCGTCATGCTAAGGTTCGCGCTGGTGTTTCTGGTTGGAATCGGCTTCGAATCCGACATCCAGCCGATGATCAGCGTCAGCTCTTACTTCAATCTGTTCATTACTCTCTTACTTGGCCTCGGCATTGTATTCCAAATGCCGGTTTTGATTTTTTCCCTCACCCTGCTGCGCATCACGAGCCCGTCATTCCTGCTGAAAAACGTCCGTTACGCGATCTTGATCATGTTCGTGATCGCCGCCGTCATCACCCCCACGCCCGACGTAGCCAATATGACTCTGTTCGCCGCGCCGATGATCCTGCTGTTCTACGTGGGTATTGGCGCCAGCTATCTCTTGGTCTGGAAACGGGAAACGGGAAGAATCCCGTGGGGTAGGATTATGATCTTCGTGGTGCTGATCGTGCTGCTCCTGCTAGCCGGAGTTCTCTACTACCTCCACAACGAGCTGGGGTATCGGTTTGTGGATCAATTTCCGTGGATTGTTCGCCCCTAGTAGCCCGCTTTTCCCACCAGGCGGCGAGGCGAAGTGCGTGAGAGGCCCGTCAGTACAAGGCGCGCGCCGCTCGGCGTCGCATTTCTTGAATCATGCGGGCGTACTTGAACCCTACGTTGAGCACGACGAGCAAGCGCAACGCAGCAATGGCGGGCTTATTGCGTGCTTCGACCGTCAGGCGGTGAGAAAAGCGAGCTAGTGCGGGTCTTCGTTTTCAGGGCTTGCTTTCAACAAACTCCCAGGAAAATGGCGGCGAACGCTGCGCAATATTCTCCCGACGGCAACAACATCGCGTTCAAGTCAACTCGCTCCGGCGGCGGCGAAGTCTGGAAATGCGAGGCTGACGGTTCGAACGCGGTGCAGTTGACTTCGCTGGGCGCGCCGAGGAGTTTTGGCCGCATTGGGATCCCGACGGGAGGAGCAGGGCATTTCTGTCCGATCCTGAAGGGCAGTGGGATATCTACGTCGTCAACACCGACGGGGGTGCGCCCCGGCGGCTGACGATCGATCCGTCGGTCGACGCCTCTCCAACCGGGTCGAGAAACGGAACGTGGATCTACTTCACTTCAAGGCGCACAGGGGATCCCCAGTGTTTCAAGATGCCGGCGGCAGGGGGAGGCCCCGCCCAAGTAGTTGCGGCCGCGGGGTTCTGGTGTGGGGAGTCACCCGACGGCAGTCTGTTTTACTTTTTGAGGGACTGTGCCAACCCGTCTCTGCGGAGAGTGCCGGTTGAGGGCGGCGAGGAAAGCCAGGTCCTTGAAGCTGTGTTTGGTGGAATCTACGAGGTCGTCGAGGATGGGGTCTATTTCGTTCCCCCCTCGACTCCGGAAGACGGCTTTTCAATTGAGTTCCTTCGCTTTGCCACGGGCGCCGTCGAGCACGTCATGAGCCTCGAGCGCCGGCCGCCGATCGGCAACTTTCTGAATGTTTCCCCGGACCGCCGGTCGATCCTCTACAGCCAGGCGGAGGATTACCAAAGCGACATCATGCTGGTCGAGAATTTCCAGTAACGGGGGCGGGGGTCGAAAGAGTAAGGGAGCGGACAGAGCCGCAGGCGCGTTGTGCCGACGGTTCCCCCTCGGCTGGCGAACATATTGAATCTCGCATAATATCGAGTTAGTCAAGGCCAAGAGAAGACTGCTTCCAGAAGGCCGTAATCAAGCGCGGTTTGCGGCGCATGCGACGCAGGGATTTGCGGGCACGCTCGTCCAGCTCCCAGTAGTCCTTCGGACAGACGTTCGGCAACTCGTGCTGCTTCCAGTAAGCCCAAATGTATTCCACCGGGTTCAGCTCCGGTGCATAGGGCGGCAAGCACTCCGTGGCGATGTGGCCTTCGGAGAGCTCGATGAACTCCCGCACCAGGCGGCTGCGGTGCGCCGGCAGGCGGTCCCAGACGATCAGCAGCGGGCCGTCGATGTGGCGGACCAAAGCCTTCAGGAAGTCGATGACCTCCAGCTCGCCGATGGCGCCGGGATAGAGCCGGAAGTAGAAGTTGCGCAAGGTCAGCCCGGCGGAAACGGAAAGTTTCTGCCAGTTGAAGTTGAACTCCAGCACGGGTGTCTCGCCGCGGGGCGCCCAGGTGCGGCAACGATGGGGCTTCTGACTCAGTCCGCTTTCGTCGATGAAGACGATCGTGCGGCCTTGTTTTTGGGCTTTTTTTTAGTGGCCGGCCAAGTCTTGCGCCGCCAGTTGCGGATGGCTTCTTCGTTGCGCTCGCGGGCCTTGCCGACAGGCCGTTGCGGGCTCCAGTGGAGCGCCCGCAGGATCTTCCAAACATGACCTTCGTGATAGCGCACGCCGAACTCGTCGGCGATCAGACGAGCGACTCGCGGACAAGTCCACGGCGGCGTCGAGAAGCCCTGCGCTTCGGGGCCCCGCAGCAGCATTGCCTCCAGACGTTCCCGTTGCGTGGCGTCTAACAGCGGCTTGCGGCTGGCGCGCCCGGCCCGGCGGAGTCCGGCGGCACCGTGCGCGCCATGCTCGCTAACCCAACGGCTCACGCTTTGCTGCGCCGCCTTCACGCGCCGTGCTGCCTCGGACTGACTCAAACCTTCGTCAACGACCAGCCGCACGGCCTCCAGCCGTCGCTTTTCCAGAGCATCAAAATCGCGCCTTACGCCTCTTGGGTTCCCCATGTCTATTAAGACGAGCAGAACCCCCAAAAGGTTACTCTATATTATGCGGAAGTCAATAGGCCGACAGAGCCGCCGGGCGTTAGCCCGCGGGCCCGCGCAACGAGTCAGAAGCCCTGCAAGGGCTTGGGAAAGTCCCAGGGCGATCAGTCGTGGGTTTACGGTTGACAATACTCAACACGGCTGATTCGGGTCGCCGGCGACGATGAGTTTGGCTGGCAGCGGAATTATTGCGAGCAACATCATCCGCGAATTCGGAAGATTGGAAAGAAGTGCAGTACGTAACGGTTGATCTTGAATAGTCGCACATACCACCAGGTACCCGTAACGATGGCGATCAGCCAGCGCCAGCAACTACTGCGTCTGTCTCAAAAGGGGGTGACGTTCACCGGGGTCGAGGGCGCGCCACCCCCGCCTCGGCGAAGTGCTCGGATCATAAACGATGGGCTGGGCCTCATGGCTTGGACCATCTCGACCTCGACATTGTCGGGCGGAAACTGGCTGTCGGTCGCACCGTCCACCGGCTCGGCGGACGCGTCATCCAGCTCATCGGTGGAAGCCGAGGTCGACCCCTTCGGCCTTGCACCGGGCAACTATTACGGTCTATTGGAGGTCGCAGCTCCGGAGGCGGCCAGCTCGCCGCAATTCCTCACCGTGGTGTTGAACCTACTCTCCGGCGAAAGTGACCCCGGACCGATCGTCACGCCCACGGGGTTGATCTTCATCGCGCCGGAAGGCGGACCAGCGCCCAAGGCGCAACAGATCCGGATTTCCAACTTGACCGCCGACGAGATCTCCTTCACCGTCAGGCCTTTGACTCTAGACGGCGATGGCTGGTTGATGGCCTCACCCGACGGAGGAGCGGTTGCTCCGGGAGATCCGACGACGATCGGCGTCCAAGCTGACTCGAGCAATCTCAGCCCCGGCATCTATCGAGGCCTGGTGAGACTGTTGTTCCAAGACGGTTTGAGTAGGACCGTGGATGTCATTCTAGTCGTGGTTCCGAACGGGCCCGTCTCACTGAAGCGCTCTCGGCGCTCTCAGAACGGCTGCAGTCGGTCGGAGGTTGCGCCGGTCTTCCAGCTTCTGGGCGGCACGGCCCCGATTCCTGCCGGCTGGCCGGCCGCGATTGAAGTCTTGGTAGTGGACGATTGCGGCAGCCCAATTGACCTTGCCCCCTAAAACGAGTCCAAGTTGAATGTTAGGATTTTCGGTTTTAGGAAGGAGGCAAGAGATGGCAGGGAAGCGATTTAGTGCAGAACAGATCATCATCAAGTTGCGTGAGGCAGAGGTGGGTCTAGCTCAAGGACAGACGGTGGGCCAGGTGTGCAAACAGATTGGGGTGACCGAGCAGACCTACTACCGGTGGCCACTGCTGTCCGGTTAAAAGTCGAATAGAATCAATTGGTTGGGGTCATAGGGGGATTCGTTTGGGGAGTCGGATGGCTGGAGTGCCTGTAAAAGGGGCATTTTTTCGAATTGCGTAACGCTGAGAATCTGTAGAATCTGGTAAAGACTCGCTTCCAGCCCGAGCCGTTTCCGGACGATGGCGATGAGCACGTAAATCGAGACAGCGATCCAGATCTGCGTCTTGACGGCGTTCTCGCTGGTGCCGTAAAACGAGTTGATTCGCAGATGTTGCTTGATCCACTTGAAGAACAACTCAATCTGCCAACGCGACTTGTAGATGTGGGCGATGGTCAGCGCCGGGAGCGCGAAGTTGTTGGTCAGAAACTTCAGCCGCTTGTTCGTCCGGGCGTCGAAGTAACTGACCCTCCGCAACGGGTCGGGATAGGCTTGGGCCGATTCGATGGCAGCCAGTATGACGGT
Organism: Bryobacterales bacterium; assembly: GCA_965248365.1. Taxonomy (GTDB): domain Bacteria; phylum Acidobacteriota; class Terriglobia; order Bryobacterales; family UBA6623. Next base: position 205,113 of record CBDFJA010000003.1, read on the forward strand.
CTGATCCGAGCGCAAGCCCGTGGATTTGTCGACGGGATGCGAGTAGCGCCGTTGGAGCAAGATGTTCTTCTTGGTTCGCACGACGAAGAACGACGAGCAGAGAGTGAACACGAAGAGGCGTTCGAAATCGACGTAGGCCCGATCCATGACGTAGAACGCGCCGGCCTCCGGGCCGATCTCGTCGAGGATGTTGATGTCGTGCACTTTGCCTCCAGTAATGCGGATGAACGTGGGAATATTGCCGTGCAGATCCAGCAGCGTGTGCATCTTCACGGCGGCCTTTTGCTTGCGGAATCTCGCCCACGGAAACAGCGACAGGCAGAGGTCGATTGTTGTCGAGTCGAGAGCGTACAGAGTCTGGTCCAAGTCCACACCGATCGGGTCGTGGGCATATAACGGCCGTGCCATGCCAATCAAGACCTGCGCGAAGTCCGCGTAGATCCGCCAGTCGCGCGACTCGTTCGCATCGGCCAGTGTCGAGCGCGCTACCCTGCCGCGGAATCCCATGTGGTAGAGTTTGCCGTGCATCGAACGCAGGCACGTCTCGATGTCGCGGAGGCTTGCCCGATAGGTCAGCTGGGCGAATGCCATCGCAAGAAACTGATCCCAGCAGGAGAAACTTTTCAGATAGGAATCGCCGCGGTAGCGCGATACACATTTCTGAAACTCTTTGCTCGGTAGGTGCTCGATCAGTTGGGAGAAAACCGTACGGCCAAGGTTCATCCCTCATTGTGCCGCGTCCGGATGCTCCGTTCAGGCGACCATTTGCGGCCTCGGGATTTCAAATCGTTCCCGGGCAAAACAGGCCATAAGACATTGAGCGGTCGAGACTTACCGTCCGATGGCGCGACTTTCCCCGGACAGCACTGACCGGTGGCGCAAGGAGTACGGAGGGCTTCGACTGAATCAGGCCAAGCGGTTGAAGGTGTTGGAGAAGGAGAATGCCCGGTTGAAGAAGCTAGTGGCAGATCTGTCTTTGGACAAGCAGATCCTAAAGGAAGTTTCCTCGGGAAACTTCTAGGCCCGACGAAGAGGAGACGCGCAGTGGTGTGGGTGAGGGAGAGATTGGGAGCAGAGCGCGTCTCCGAACGTCGGGCCTGCCAAGTGCTGGGACAGGCTCGATCGACCCAGCGAAGGGAAAGGCATATCCCCGATGAGGAGGCTCGATTGGTGGCTGAGATGGTGGAGTTGGCCACGCACTACGGGCGATACGGCTACCGACGGATCACGGCCATGCTTCGTTGGGAAGGGTGGAAAGTGAATCACAAGCGGGTGGAGAGGTTGTGGAGACAGGAGGGGCTGAAAGTCCCGTCCAGACAGCCGAAACGAAGGAGACTGTGGCTTCATGATGGATCCTGCGTTCGGTTACGAGCGGCTCACAAGGATCACGTCTGGAGCTATGACTTCGTGCATGAGCGAACCCATGACGGAAGGGCCTTTCGATTATTAACCCTACTGGATGAATACACCCGGGAGTGTCTGGCCATTGAGGTCCAACGACAGATGAATCACCAGGACGTGTTGGATCGATTGGCGGAGTTGTTCGTGGATCGGGGAGTGCCTGAATACATTCGGTCCGATAACGGGTCAGAGTTTACGGCTCAGGCGGTTCGGGACTGGCTGAAGGCTGTTGGGGTGAGGACCTTATACATCGAGCCCGGCAGCCCCTGGGAGAATGGATATGTGGAGAGCTTCAACGGAAAACTGCGGGATGAACTGCTGAACGTAGAAGTCTTCGACACGTTGTGGGAGGCGAAGGTGTTGGCCGAGAGATGGCGCAGGGAGTACAACCAGCGACGGCCTCACAGCGCCTTGGCCTATCGGCCGCCGGCGCCGGAGGCCAGATTACCCAGGTCCCAGGACCAGAGTTCTATACCATGGAGTGGACTTCAAATGGTCCCAGGTCTAACTTAGAGAGTGGACTCGTTCCTGGGGGCAGGTCAATCCAGGAGGGAGAGTGCGAGGTTCTCCGAGACGAAGGCGGAACGAAAAAACAGATCGCGGTCTTGCGAAGCGGCGACTACTTTGGGGAAATGGCCGTCCTCTCGGATCTCAGCCTCAATGCCACGGTGAGGGCTCTCTCGCCCACCAATGTTCTCGTTATCCCGAAGGACGATTTTGACATGTTGACGTCAAATGTGCCAGTGTTCGACCAGTTTTTCCGTGAGCTGGCTCAGAAGCGGGCGAGAGGCTGAATCGGACACTCCGCATCTAACATAGGTTTTGGTGCGCGAATATTCCGTCCGTGCTCAATACATTGAGGTCATCGGAGAACAGTGCGAGGCTCGAGTCACCGTTCATCACACTGGCATTTCGGTGCGGGTGGGGCCGCGGTCGAACCACAGGGGACGCACCAGGCTGAAGGACTGTAGTTAATTTTGTAGCTGTTCAAAGCCTCAGAGTTCAACGCGCGAACTAAGTGCCGATAGAGTCACGGAGTTGCAATCCGCATTTTCGGAGTGGATTTGACGCAGCGGAGATTGGATCGCTGCTAACGAAGTTTCCCAGCGCGTCAGCGTTTGCCTCCCTGGCTGGGCCTGAGTCCGGCCTGAGTCCGGACTGTCAAGGGCGGAGCAAAATTAGGCCACTGGGGCGGAGTAAAAGTAGACCATCTCAGAGGCCTTCCAGGGCCGTGTCGTTGACTACCGTCGTACTTGCAGGCAATCAGTTTTTGATGCCAAGCCAGCAAGGTATCCGGGGTGACGATGGAGGCGACCTCTCCAAGCAGCTTGTGGCCGAGATTCTTGGCCTTGACGGCCGGACGGCGGCGCTGCTCGTCGCTCAGCCGAAGGCGCCTGTTCGCGATTTGTTCGCGCAAGACGCGGTTTTCCTCTTGCAGATAGTCGATGATGTCGCGTTGTTGTTCGTGAACCCAGCACGCCAAGCCGATCAGCATGAACCGAAGCGGGTTCAGAGGTTGCATGGAGACACAACCTAGCACGAATGCGTCCCACAAACGAACTGCGACCCGTGCCGCGCGCCAACTGCAACTCGCAGTCCGCAAGTCACTTATGTCACGACCGAGTTTTGGGACAACACGGCGTTGAAAGCAGTGCTGAGGGAAACGGCGCGGCCATGAAGGGGCCGACGCCGTTCGCCCACTGCCCAAGCGCCGGGAATTCCGCGCCATTCTTGCACTGCCGAGCCAAAGAATGCCATAAGCGGCAGGATAAAGATTATTATGAAAACAGGAATTTGGAAATGTTGCCAATATACAACTTAATGTGATACGATATCTTCTACGGTTGACCTGGTTTTTAAGATAATCGCTTATAATGGGGCCACCCGCCAACAAGACGACGAACAAATGTTCCCTCGTGCTCGCCTGCGATGTCGCGGCGCTGCGTGATGTGATCAGAGGGTTACTGGCTCCGGAACCGGATTTCGAGATCATCGCTGAGGTAGAGAGCCTGGATGAACTTCCCGAAGCTCTTCGTCTCGCTAGGCCGGCGATTCTCCTGTGCCGCTTTAGCCCTGTAGGCGAACGCGTCGTCAGCGCCTTGCTGAACGTCGCGACATGGAGCGCCCGTACTCGAACGGTTGCGTTCGTGCAGTCCGAGTCCGAGAGACGACAATTGTTGCGAAGAGCCCTTGTGGCCGATGCCTTGGTTCTTCGCGGCATCACGATTCCCCAGATTACTAGTGCCATTCGAAGGACGTGGGGGCGTCAGTGGGGTGATCGCGTCAGGGGGACCGCCGGAACCAACGCCGGCGTGCCCGACCTCACGCGTCGAGAGCAGCAAGTCGTCTCGATGCTGACGCAAGGGTTCAGGCCGAAGGAAATGGCGGCGAATCTCGACATCAGTGAATCCGCCGTTCACATCTATGTAGATCGTCTTCTGGAGAAGTATGGCGCCCATCGGCGGATCGACCCCCTGCTCGACTCCTTCTCGGTTTATTCAACGCCACGGCGGGTCCGACAGGTTCGGGAATCATCCTACGACTAACCTGAAACTTCAACTGCTTCAACTGCAACGGTTGCGTGAGCCGGGATGAGTTGGAAACCCATCTGGTGAGCGATAGACCGGATGGAGATCAGGCGCCGGCGAAAGCGCTGCTCATAAGCCCGCCTGCCCTCATCGATGTAGTCTTGCCCGTAGCGCAGCATGCGATAAATGTGGACGGCCAGTTTTCGTGCGGTGGCGAACACCGCCGTGGAGGCGCCTTTGCGTCGGGCGATTCTTCGGAACGAGGCTCCCAGAGCCGCGGCCGACTTGCTCAGGGAAAGCGTCGCCATGCGCAGCGCACCCGCGATCCGAGTCGCCCCTGTGCCTTTGTTTTTCTTGGGCACGGGCTTGCCCGCGGAGAAGGAGGTTTTCGGACTCAGCCGCAACCCGGAAACGATGTGCCTCTCGGTGGGGAAAGCTTGCAAATCCAAACCCACCTCGCCGAGAATCACTTGCGCCACACCGGCGCTAATGCCGTCAATGCGGGTGAGATAGACTCCGGCAAGACGCCGTAAAGCCGTCCGCAACGCCGTGCCCCCCTCGTCGCTTCATGGCCTTCTCCTTGGCGGGATTCGGATCAGGCGGAGGCTCCAAATCGGCGCGCTCGGGCCCCGGCAGCTTTTCCAACAAACCAAGGATCCGTTGGTCGTAGGCGGCCACGATGTCCTCGACTTGCTCGTCAAGTCGCAGTGCCATTTTCAAGTTGAACCGGTGATCCTCACGCCAGTTGCCGGTCAAGTGCTCGGCGGCTGAGGTCCGGGCGTGGACTGATTTCTCTCGTCGAAAGCTGCTGGCCCGAGGGACACGCGGCGTACCGCTTCCTCCCCCTTTGTTATCGTATCTTCCATGCGGGATCCGAATCGACTGCGAAGTCATAACTGGTTTGCCGGCCACGAGTATGAGCACGTTTTCCGTCGAGCTTGGCTGCGCTCGGAGGGCTTCGGGCCCGAGATTTTCGAGGGCAAGCCGATCATCGGGATCTGTAACTCCTGGAGCGAGTTGACCAACTGCAACGCTCACCTGCGCCAGCTCGCCGAAGCCGTCAAGCGGGGCGTGTGGGCCGCCGGGGGCGTGCCGCTTGAATTCCCGACGATTTCACTCGGCGAGCCCTTTATGAGTCCCACCACCATGCTCTTCCGCAATCTGATGTCGATGGACGTCGAGGAGTCGATCGTCGCCAACCCGATGGACGCCGTCGTGCTGCTCAGTGGTTGCGATAAGACCATTCCGGCTCAGTTGATGGGCGCGGCCAGCGCCGACGTGCCCGCCATCATGGTCACCGGAGGCCCGATGCTGGCCGGGCGATGGGGGCAGCGTGCACTGGGGTCCGGCACCGATGGCCGCAAGCTTCACGAAGAGTTTCGCGCCGGGCGCATCACCGAAGAACAGTGGTGCGAAGTGGAAAGCTGCATCTCCCGCAGCGCGGGCCACTGCACGGTGATGGGGACGGCTTCCACGATGGCCGCTGTCGCCGAGGCGCTGGGCATGACCCTGCCCGGGTGCGCGGCCATCCCGGCCGTCGATTCCCGCCGCTATCAGATCGCCGAAGCCAGCGGACGCCATGTTGTCCAAATGGCTTGGGAGGACCTGCGCCCTTCGAAGATCCTGACCCGGGAAGCGTTTGAAAACGCCACGCGCGCGGATATGGCCGTTGGCGGTTCAACGAATGCCGTGGTTCATCTTATCGCCATCGCCGGGCGGGCCGGCGTCGATCTTCGACTGTCTGATTTCGACCGCCTCTCCCGCGAGACCCCTTGCATCGCCAACGTCAAGCCCTCCGGTGAATACCTGATGGAGGATTTTTTCTACGCCGGCGGACTGCCCGTCGTGATTAAGGAAATCCTTCCTCTGCTTCATCAGGACGCTCCAACCGTGAACGGCAAGACCATCGAGGAAAACGCGCGAGGAGCGCGCTGCATGAACCCCGAAGTGATCCGCACTCTCGACAAACCGCTCCATGCCGAAGGGGGCACGGTCATCCTATACGGCAACCTGGCGCCCGACGGAGCCGTGCTCAAGCAAACGGCCGCTTCCCCTCATCTGCTCAAACACCGCGGGCGCGCCGTAGTCTTCGAGCGTTACGAGCAACTGCGAGCGCGCGTCAACGATGAAGATCTCGACGTTGACGAAAACTCCGTTCTCGTCTTGAAGAATGCCGGCCCGAAGGGTGGTCCCGGTTTTCCCGAGTGGGGACACCTGCCGATTCCCACCAAGCTGCTCAAGCGAGGCGTGGAAGATATTGTCCGCATCAGCGACGCCCGGATGAGCGGGACCAGTTTCGGCACGGATGTTCTGCATGTCTCTCCCGAGGCAGCGGTGGGCGGTCCATTGGCCGCGGTCCAGACGGGGGATGAGATCGAGCTCGATGTCCCCGGTCGCAAGATCGAGCTCCGCGTTGAGGAGAACGAAATCCAGCGCCGACTAGCCGACTACCGCCCGCCCGAGCACGCCTACAATCGCGGCTATCGCAAGCTCTTTCTCGAACACGTCACGCAGGCTCACGAAGGCTGCGATTTCGGATTCCTGCGGTCGGTGGAGTAGTAGCCGCTATCTCAATATATGCCAACGGAACGCAATAGCGCGGACAGGCGAGTGGGAACTGTGCACGCCGCAAGCCCCTGGTGGTTGGGTGGGCCGATAGGTAAAGCCTTCGCCGTCAGGGAGATTTGGCCAGATCGGGGCCGGACGGGCGTCTCAGCCCGCATTTTCAATTTGATGTATGACCTCCCGACCTTCCAGCACCCTTCAGCGTCTTTATTGATAGGGGTTCAAGCCTAATCAGGACGCCAGGGAGGTCAACACCCGATGGGTGAAAAAGAGAGAAAGCCGTTCCCGCTAACTTTCAACGGATTATTGAAGGTCGATTTCCATGGATCGCGCGTCACTTCCGACGGTGGCTTAATCCTGGTTCGGGAGTTGGACGAGCGGCTCGGTCTCGGGACGCTGATCGATGAGCATCTTAACGACTCGCGAGAAGGCTTGAACAAGAAGTTCCCTCTGGCTGATCTGTTGCGGCAGTCGGTCTACAGCCGCTTGGCGGGCTACGAGGACCTCAACGACGCCGCGCGGGTGTCGGCCGATCCGACCTTTCGCTTGATCGGCTCGGAGAAGAACTGGAATCGCGGCGCGGCCTTGACCTCGACCTTGCATGGATTCGAGACGGGAACGCTGACGAGCGAAGACAACTTGCTGGGGCTGATGGCGTTGAACCGGGAGCTGGTCGGGCGAGCCGCAGCCGGCGACGAATCCGAGCGCGTCGTACTGGACATGGATTCGACCGAAAGCCCCGTCCATGGGCAACAGGAAGGGAGCGCTTACAACGGCCATTTCGAGGCGGTCTGCTACCACCCGCTGTTGTTGTTCAACCAGCACGGCGACTGTCTGGCGGCGAAGCTGCACTCAGGGAATGTCCACAGCGCCGAGGACTGGGATGAACTATTGCTGCCGGAGATCGAACGACAGCAGGCCGAAGGCAGGCAGGTCGCTTTGCGGGGCGATGCGGCCTTTGCCAAGCCGGAGATTTATGAGGCTGCGGAGGAACGCGGAGTGCAGTACGCCATCCGCATTCCAGCCAACAAGAGCCTGGAGTTGGAGATCGAAGACATTCTGTTTCGTCCGCCGGGAAGGCCAAGCCGGAAACCCTTGGTGCGCTACAAGAGCTTCCGCTATCAGGCCGCGAGTTGGAGCAACCCGCGGCGCATCGTAGCGAAGGTTGAGCACCACCCGGGCGAACTGTTCCCGCTTGGAATCGGTTTCATCGTCACCAACCTGACTCTGCCGAGCCGCTCGGTGGTGCGATTCTACAACCAACGGGGGACGGCCGAGCAGTGGATCAAAGAAGGCAAGCAGGCGACGCATTGGACAAGGCTGTCGTGCCATCGCTTCCGGGCGAACGAAGTGCGCTTGCAGTTGAGTGTGCTGGCCTACAACCTGGGTAATCTGTGGCGACGGCTGGTACTGCCGCGGCGAATCAAGAGCTGGTCGCTGACGAGCTTACAGCAGCGGTTAGTGAAGACGGGCGGTCGATTGATCAAGCACGCGAGGTACTATTGGTTGCTGCTAGCCGAAGGGCATCTGAATCGGCGGCTGTTCGGCAGTATGCTGCGGAGGATCTGGGCCTTACCGCTGCCGAGTGGGTAGGACGGTCCGTGACCGGTGCGAAACTATGGTTCTGAGAGATTACTGTCGGAGGGGTGTGCGACAAATCGACTGAGCAGCAGCGAGACAGCCTTGTCGGACAGCTAAAACAGGCTGTCGGAACGCTTCGCCCCCCCGCGACTGCCGTCGGGCAAAAATTTCTTCCGTTCCGGGGAGCAGGTCTTGTATCCTGTGTGAGCCGGATGTCCAAATCGGAAATTCCGCTTCAAGTTCGTTAGCATCCACCCCAAACGTAAGAGAGGTGGCGGCGGCAATGCCTGAGCGTTGCCTGATCCCCGCCATAGCAGAACCAGTGCCAAGCGCCAATCCGGCGACCGTTGATGCTCTTCTCCAACGCGCCAAGAAGCGCTGGTCTGAAGAACTGGCCGAACGCGGCTCGGCCCCGTAGCTGAGAACTACCGAATGGGTGAATCAAAAACAACCCCGAGGGTCCGCTTTTCGATTGGCGATCTTGTTCAACATGAATTATTCCATCTCAGTGGCCGAGAAGGGGACTTCCCTAGGCACTAGCCGGCGATATCGGGCTAAGCGTCTTCGATCTGTTACGCGCGGCAGAGGGAGCGTCTGGAAGCGCACCTGGAGCTGCTGCGCTGCTATTACAACTTCGTGAGGCCACACCGGGCGCCGAAATTCGGACGGGAAGTCAGGACACCGGCTATTCAGGCTGGTCTGGCTAAGCGGCGGCTCACGTTCCGGGAGATCTTCTCGTTGACGATCATCCTTTTGGTATGGAAGAAGGTCACATGCGTGTTCGTCCGCTCTGCCAGATGGGTCATTGCCGACGATAGGCAAATGCAACGGGCGGCGTAGCAACACTCGATGACGGAAGCACCGAACCTGGCAGAAGTGCGAAAACCGTTGCATCGCAGCCGGTGGGCGGGTATCCTATGCGTGCCAGGACGGTCAAAAAGGAAATCCTGGTTTACTCGGCCCTGCGAGTGGCTATACAAAATCTCCCAAAATGAATTCCCCTATGACCCCAACCAATTGATTCTATTCGACTTTTAACCGGACAGCAGTGATACAAAATAAGAAGCGGCTAGGACATTCTTCGCCAAGCCCGAAATCTACGAGGCGCTGGAAGGGCGTCACGTTCCGTACGCGCTGCAGCCGCACTTCGTTCGCCCGGACTTGATGACACGACAATCGCGTCCAGTAGAGGAGTAATCCATGTTAGGCAACATGACTGCTCGTACCACTGTCCTGTGTATCGGGGTCACTCTACTTTTTTGTGTTAACTCCAACGCTGACAGTGATAAGGCCGGTTCAATCGTCTTCACGGACGATTTCAACGGTGGCAGGAAGCAGGCCTGGAAGGTCATTCGCGGCGCCTGGGGCGACGTCGGCGGCATGCTCCGGGCCACTGCCATCAACAACGGTGCCACCCGTTCAGACCGCCCCACCCTTGCAATCACCCTCGCCGGCGTTCCCGGCCCCGCCGTCACCCTCGGTGATAACCCGATGGACATCACGACGATCGTTGTGTCCACCCTCAGTCTCGCGGACTGCACGGTCGACGTCGATTCGACGCCCTTCATTCCTACTCCGGAGGGGCAGGAGATCATCCCGTGGCCCTCGCGCGGCACGACGAAGCTCTGGACCAGTACCGGCTCGTTCAATCAAGCGGTGCTGCGGTTCACGGATGAGCACAACTACATCTTGGCGGGATACCACCCCGGCGACGGTGGAGCCCTGTTCATCTATGAAGTGGTCAACGACGTCTTTCATCGACATGCCCTCAAGCCCACTCTGCGTTTCTACAAGGCGGGGCCGCTGCACCTGACGGCGACGGCGTCGGGCCCGACCGTGACGGTGACGGTCACAGACGGTCTCGGGAACACCGACACTATTTCGGGCGAGGTGACGACACTGCTGGGCCCCGGTAACGTCGGGCTCTTTCATGATGACGGGCCCGGAGGCCTGCCCCCCACGTCTAACTACGACAACTTCGTGGTGCGCGCGCCGGGGCGGAGGGCTGCAACCCCGCTCGACGGGTTCTTCGCCAGGGGCGCGTTTTTCATCAACGAGAGGGACTCGCTGGTGAGTAAGTCACGCATCGACGACCCCGCGGCGGCCCATGATTACTACGACCGGGCGATGCGCGGTCTCGCCGAACGCGGTTTCAATTTGGCGATCGTCTACTGGACGCCCTTCGACCACCGGGAGATGGTGCTGGAGGGCGCGCGGAAGCACGGCCTAAAGGTGGTCCTTCACCTGCCGGAGGTCGCCTCTCTGATCAGGTCGGGCGAGCAGGTGAACACGTTCGACTTCGCCGGGCATGTCACGAGGCCGCTGCGTGGCCATCCCGCCCTCGCGGGCTACTACATCTTCGACGAGGCCCCGCTGGAACCGGGCGCGATCGTGCGGGCCGAGCTCGTCAGGCTGGCGCTCGAGGTGGCGGACCCGGACCACCCCAGCCTCGGCTATCCGACGAATTCCGCTGGCACGTCCGAGGACCTCTTGCGCGGCGTTGAGCTGCCGCTGCTGCTGTGGGATGCCTATCCCCTGGTGTCCGACTGGTCCGGGGGCTTCTCGGACTATATCGCACGGCTGGAGCGCGGCCGGCGGAATGCCGGCGACCGCCCGCTCTGGATAGCTCCGCAGGCCTTCGGGAAGCCGAACGCCTGGAAGACGCCGGCACCCGAGGAGATTCACGCCCAGGTGTGGCTCGCGCTCGCACACGGCGCGAAGGGGCTTGTGCACTTCATCTACCAATCCACGACCGGTCTCAAGGGCGACGGCATACTGGGACTGGTAGACATGGATCTGAAGCCGATCGACGAGAGGCTGGATGAGCTCGAGCGGCTCAACGCCGCCCTCGACCGGCTGTCTCCCACGTTGCTCTCTCTACGTCCGGCGGAGGCCGCCCCCCCCGTTGTCCCAGGCTCCGTAGTCGCCCGGGCGTTCTCAGGCGCTGACGAAGCGCGCTACGTCATAGTGGCGAACACGGATGTAGAGAACCTGATCACGTTTGCGTGGACCGGGCCAGCCGCGACCGATGTCCTGACCGGAAGGGAGATCGGTGCGGAGATCGAGCTTGCCGCCGGTGATGGAAAGCTACTGGAACTGTTCGGGTCCACGTCTCGCGAATAGAACAGCGGCGGCTGGGCATGGTGAGGTCATATAGGCATCCTCGACGTAAGTCTACGTGGTCGTGATGCTTGGTTCAACGACCTCCTAGCATCGTGAGGTGTGCTCAGAGAGAGGAATTGGTAGCACTCTTCTTCTCCGGGAGGTGAACTGACCCTTTAGAAGCGATCCGCGGATCAGCTGTAGGAAAGGGGTCGTGCGCCTTCCAAAACACCGGCCTGGATCCTCCCTAGTCGGCATCTGTTGATCCAGCCGCCTGGATGAAGACTTCGCCCGTCAGGCCCGATTGACCCAAGCCGAGACGCAGGAGGACTCCGAGCGAGTCCTTCAGGCGACGTCGGATCGGCATCCGGACTCGTTCACACCTTCCTGTTCCGGCGTCTACATCAGTCGATAGCCCAACAGCGGCGTGTCGATCGACTCGTGGAGGAAGTCGTAGATCTCGTAGGGATGAGTCCCTTTACCGGTGATGCGATGCCGCAGAAAGTCTCCGAAATGCAGTAAGGGGTTTCCTCGCTCGTCGATGTCGGCGTCGAGCAGAAAACGATCCTGGCCGTTCTCCTTCGCAAAAGCTACGGTGAGCTGCAGCACGCCAATCGGCTCGCGCGTCTTGACGCTGTGCATGTTGGCCGTACTGACAGAGAACTGCGGCGGGAAGTTCTTCTTGTGACCAGCTAGGTTTCCGCGCTCCGCGCCGTAGCGGCTGTCTTCACTACCGTTCTGCTCTTCCAAGATCTGACCTTGCCCCCTAAAACGAGTCCAAGTTGAATGTTAGGATTTTCGGTTTTAGGAAGGAGGCAAGAGATGGCAGGGAAGCGATTTAGTGCAGAACAGATCATCATCAAGTTGCGTGAGGCAGAGGTGGGTCTAGCTCAAGGACAGACGGTGGGCCAGGTGTGCAAACAGATTGGGGTGACCGAGCAGACCTACTACCGGTGGCGCAAGGAGTACGGAGGGCTTCGACTGAATCAGGCCAAGCGGTTGAAGGTGTTGGAGAAGGAGAATGCCCGGTTGAAGAAGCTAGTGGCAGATCTGTCTTTGGACAAGCAGATCCTAAAGGAAGTTTCCTCGGGAAACTTCTAGGCCCGACGAAGAGGAGACGCGCAGTGGTGTGGGTGAGGGAGAGATTGGGAGCAGAGCGCGTCTCCGAACGTCGGGCCTGCCAAGTGCTGGGACAGGCTCGATCGACCCAGCGAAGGGAAAGGCATATCCCCGATGAGGAGGCTCGATTGGTGGCTGAGATGGTGGAGTTGGTCACGCACTACGGGCGATACGGCTACCGACGGATCACGGCCATGCTTCGTTGGGAAGGGTGGAAAGTGAATCACAAGCGGGTGGAGAGGTTGTGGAGACAGGAGGGGCTGAAAGTCCCGTCCAGACAGCCGAAACGAAGGAGACTGTGGCTTCATGATGGATCCTGCGTTCGGTTACGAGCGGCTCACAAGGATCACGTCTGGAGCTATGACTTCGTGCATGAGCGAACCCATGACGGAAGGGCCTTTCGATTATTAACCCTACTGGATGAATACACCCGGGAGTGTCTGGCCATTGAGGTCCAACGACAGATGAATCACCAGGACGTGTTGGATCGATTGGCGGAGTTGTTCGTGGATCGGGGAGTGCCTGAATACATTCGGTCCGATAACGGGTCAGAGTTTACGGCTCAGGCGGTTCGGGACTGGCTGAAGGCTGTTGGGGTGAGGACCTTATACATCGAGCCCGGCAGCCCCTGGGAGAATGGATATGTGGAGAGCTTCAACGGAAAACTGCGGGATGAACTGCTGAACGTAGAAGTCTTCGACACGTTGTGGGAGGCGAAGGTGTTGGCCGAGAGATGGCGCAGGGAGTACAACCAGCGACGGCCTCACAGCGCCTTGGCCTATCGGCCCGCCGGCGCCGGAGGCCAGATTACCCAGGTCCCAGGACCAGAGTTCTATACCATGGAGTGGACTTCAAATGGTCCCAGGTCTAACTTATTGAATCTCGCATAATATCGAGTTAGTCAAGGCCAAGAGAAGACTGCTTCCAGAAGGCCGTAATCAAGCGCGGTTTGCGGCGCATGCGACGCAGGGATTTGCGGGCACGCTCGTCCAGCTCCCAGTAGTCCTTCGGACAGACGTTCGGCAACTCGTGCTGCTTCCAGTAAGCCCAAATGTATTCCACCGGGTTCAGCTCCGGTGCATAGGGCGGCAAGCACTCCGTGGCGATGTGGCCTTCGGAGAGCTCGATGAACTCCCGCACCAGGCGGCTGCGGTGCGCCGGCGGGCGGTCCCAGACGATCAGCAGCGGGCCGTCGATGTGGCGGACCAAAGCCTTCAGGAAGTCGATGACCTCCAGCTCGCCGATGGCGCCGGGATAGAGCCGGAAGTAGAAGTTGCGCAAGGTCAGCCCGGCGGAAACGGAAAGTTTCTGCCAGTTGAAGTTGAACTCCAGCACGGGTGTCTCGCCGCGGGGCGCCCAGGTGCGGCAACGATGGGGCTTCTGACTCAGTCCGCTTTCGTCGATGAAGACGATTGTGCGGCCTTGTTTTTGGGCTTTTTTTAGTGGCCGGCCAAGTCTTGCGCCGCCAGTTGCGGATGGCTTCTTCGTTGCGCTCGCGGGCCTTGCCGACAGGCCGTTGCGGGCTCCAGTGGAGCGCCCGCAGGATCTTCCAAACATGACCTTCGTGATAGCGCACGCCGAACTCGTCGGCGATCAGACGAGCGACTCGCGGACAAGTCCACAGCGGCGTCGAGAAGCCCTGCGCTTCGGGGCCCCGCAGCAGCATTGCCTCCAGACGTTCCCGTTGCGTGGCGTCTAACAGCGGCTTGCGGCCGGCGCGCCCGGCCCGGCGGAGTCCGGCGGCACCGTACGCGCCATGCTCGCTAACCCAACGGCTCACGCTTTGCTGCGCCGCCTTCACGCGCCGTGCTGCCTCGGACTGACTCAAACCTTCGTCAACGACCAGCCGCACGGCCTCCAGCCGTCGCTTTTCCAGAGCATCAAAATCGCGCCTTACGCCTCTTGGTGACCTGCCCCCAGGAACGAGTCCACTCTCTAAGTTAGACCTGGGACCATTTGAAGTCCACTCCATGGTATAGAACTCTGGTCCTGGGACCTGGGTAATCTGGCCTCCGGCGCCGGCGGGCCGATAGGCCAAGGCGCTGTGAGGCCGTCGCTGGTTGTACTCCCTGCGCCATCTCTCGGCCAACACCTTCGCCTCCCACAACGTGTCGAAGACTTCTACGTTCAGCAGTTCATCCCGCAGTTTTCCGTTGAAGCTCTCCACATATCCATTCTCCCAGGGGCTGCCGGGCTCGATGTATAAGGTCCTCACCCCAACAGCCTTCAGCCAGTCCCGAACCGCCTGAGCCGTAAACTCTGACCCGTTATCGGACCGAATGTATTCAGGCACTCCCCGATCCACGAACAACTCCGCCAATCGATCCAACACGTCCTGGTGATTCATCTGTCGTTGGACCTCAATGGCCAGACACTCCCGGGTGTATTCATCCAGTAGGGTTAATAATCGAAAGGCCCTTCCGTCATGGGTTCGCTCATGCACGAAGTCATAGCTCCAGACGTGATCCTTGTGAGCCGCTCGTAACCGAACGCAGGATCCATCATGAAGCCACAGTCTCCTTCGTTTCGGCTGTCTGGACGGGACTTTCAGCCCCTCCTGTCTCCACAACCTCTCCACCCGCTTGTGATTCACTTTCCACCCTTCCCAACGAAGCATGGCCGTGATCCGTCGGTAGCCGTATCGCCCGTAGTGCGTGGCCAACTCCACCATCTCAGCCACCAATCGAGCCTCCTCATCGGGGATATGCCTTTCCCTTCGCTGGGTCGATCGAGCCTGTCCCAGCACTTGGCAGGCCCGACGTTCGGAGACGCGCTCTGCTCCCAATCTCTCCCTCACCCACACCACTGCGCGTCTCCTCTTCGTCGGGCCTAGAAGTTTCCCGAGGAAACTTCCTTTAGGATCTGCTTGTCCAAAGACAGATCTGCCACTAGCTTCTTCAACCGGGCATTCTCCTTCTCCAACACCTTCAACCGCTTGGCCTGATTCAGTCGAAGCCCTCCGTACTCCTTGCGCCACCGGTAGTAGGTCTGCTCGGTCACCCCAATCTGTTTGCACACCTGGCCCACCGTCTGTCCTTGAGCTAGACCCACCTCTGCCTCACGCAACTTGATGATGATCTGTTCTGCACTAAATCGCTTCCCTGCCATCTCTTGCCTCCTTCCTAAAACCGAAAATCCTAACATTCAACTTGGACTCGTTTTAGGGGGCAAGGTCAGCGCCGTTTGCCTTATCAGCGTTGACGTGGCGGACGTCAACCTGGGGGAAGAGATGCGCTCCGCCGAGCTTGGCAATCTTGAGGTAATTAGTGTCGAGCGTGTTCTTGGACCCGACATTGCAGCCCGTAACGTAATCCCCGCAGTTGATGCACTCGCGCTGCACGGCCCCCCAGGGATTGACACCGTCGAAGTTAACCGCGATGTCGTTGAGGAAGTGGGGAGCATCCGGGTGCGCGGCGGCCCCCTGTTTCACGGCCTTGACCTTGTCCAGGCTCTGGCCCCGCGGGTGCTTGCGGGCGCGCAGGGTGGTTTTCACCCGCCGGAAGAGCTTCCTCAGTTCACCGTCGGCAAGAGATTGACGGATCGCCTTCGGCCAACGCTTGTCAAAGGCCTCGTTTTCAGGGTCGTAGGCGACGTTGGCGTTGAGCAGCGATGTGCCGCCCAGGCCGGAGCCCTGAAAGGAGACTACATCGAGGCCGCCGTCGAACTTAAACAAGCCCAACGGATTGTCTTTGGGGTCGTAGCGCTCTTTCAGCGCGCTTTGGAGTTTGTAGGGAAACTGCTTCGGCAACCATTCCCTGCCGCGCTCCAACAGGCAGACCGACGGCTTCGGACCGGGCCAGCGTGCCGTGGCGATGCGAGCCGCGCTGATCGCGCCTCCATAACCCGAGCCGATGACGACGACATCGTAAGAGTCTTCATGGTCTTGCCAGCTTGTGGCTAAGGGTGTGCGATTGACCGAGTGAAATTCCGGCATATGGTTCCGTATTCCTGGCCCGTTCCGGCCCTTTATCCGCTAATCCAAGATTTCCGTTTTGGCCACCCCGGCACCGATAGGATAGCCGAGCCGCGCCCGCGTTGCAACGTTCCTCGTACTGCCTGGAAGTTCGGCCCTCCGTCTTCGTCGATCTGGCACTAGGATTGGGTCTGGTCCGGACGATCCAGCCCGCTCGTGCCCACCTGTCCGACACCGCTTGACCTTGCCTGTCGGCACAGGGAGCACCTAGATCCTACCTTGTCGGCAAGGGTTTACCGAAGCCGTCCCGAACCTAACATTCGCAACTTGACACTTTTGTGACGTTGTTGCCTCATTCAGACGACTGGGCGAGGGAGAACTCCAGAGACTCCCGGGCGTCGCGAAGTAATTCTCCGTGCAAATTTATAGGTAGATTTGTCTAGCGCCCTCCGATCGCCAGCTCGGCCAAATAGATTGCCGTGATCGGTTTGCCGGCACTGTCTTTCTCGTGACTCGAATAGTAGGAGACCCAGGCGCGGGTCGGGCTGAGCGCGACAAATCCCGGATAGGAGTTGTCGCCATCGCTGGGCAGATCGAGCAGCTCGTTGAGGCGATCTTGGGCAAGCCAGGAGAGGGCCATCCGCGGCCCCGCCTCGGTCAGCTTGCGGCCCCCGACAAGGTAGCGTGCCCCCCACCTAACCAGCAGTGGCCCGCCGATGTAGCGGCCCAGATCGGTCCGCGTCCACTCTTGATAAGGGGGCCGCGCCCGTACCAGCTGGGCGTTGCGTCGTCCGCCGCCACGGGCCACGGCGAGGATCGAGCCGTCGGGCTCGAACAGGAAGGCTGTCTCATTCCCGTAGCTCTCCTGAAACAGCCCGATCTTCCGCCAAATAAGTCCGTCGTCGCTTTCGAGCAAAGCTGATTCCACAAGTGGGTTGCGCTCCTGCCGCGTCTTGGTCTCGGCGAACTCGTGCTTCCGACGGCCGCACAGATAGGCCTTACCGCCGAAGACCGCCGCCCGCCAAATATAGTGGCCATAGGTGCCTTCGAGCATTTGGGGGCCTTGCCAGCAGCTACCGTCTTCGGTCCACGCGGCGTACCCGAGGTGCTGGTTCATGTTGTAAGGCTCGGGGGAAGTCTCACCGCAGTACCACGTTCCGCTGTAGACGAAAAGCTTGCCCTTGAAAATCAGGAAGTGTGGGTCTCGTGTGTCTCGCTTGGGCACATTGAAGCGGTGCACCTGGCGCCACTCTCGGCCGTCACGGCTCGCAAGCACCAGGATCGAAGAGGTCGGATGCACCATGTGCCCATCTGGGCAACTCCGGAAGGTGAGATAGTAGAGGCCCTTGTAGCGGATCAGGTCAGTGAAGGCATTGTGCTCGCCGTTGTGGAAGACACGCCGCACCGACTCGACCCGCAGTCGCGGAAGCGAGTCGGCGGCGGAGCGCGGATTCCACGAGAACAGCGAAGCGCATACGAGGAGAGTTGTTCCCGCGAAAACCAGCTCTTTTCTGCTGAGCACATGCATGTCGGTGTTATTAAGGTAGCTGGGAGGCCGTAGATTCTCAACTGCGAAGGTCTCGATCGATGAGCCGGCATGCCAATTCAATTCGGGTCGCCGGTGGTGCAATGTTCTGAGGCGGCGGGAATTGCGTGAGATTCAGCAAGCCTGAATCCTCCCTTGTCGGCTACTCTTTACCTATCTTGCTTGGAAGTCCCATAAGCCAACTCACCGATCGCACAGCTATGATGTCTTAACACCAATTATCTAATATATTGTGATGTTTGAGTGCGTACCACTCTCACCTTGGACCCCGATGTTGCTCGGCGTCTCAAACAGCGCGTCCGTGACCGCAAGATCACGTTTAAGCAAGCGGTGAACGAAACGTTGCGGCGTGGGCTGAACTCCTCTCGTTCTGAGGGATCGCCTAGGTTTCAGGTCGAGCCTCACTCGTGCCGCTTTAGACCAGGTGTCGACCTGGACAAGTTAAACCAACTTATTGATGAACTCTAGGCTGAAGCCGTCCGCGACAAGTTGACGCGATGATTCTGCCTGACATCAACATCTTGGTCCATGCCTACAACTCGGACTCCGCGAGGCACGACGCGGCCCGGCGTTGGTGGGAAACAACCCTGTCGGAACGTCGGCCGGTGGCTTTGGCTTGGGCAACAGCTCTTGGATTCATCCGGGTCGTGACGAACCCACGAGTCTTGGACAACCCGATGCGTCCCCCCGAGGCAACGCGACGGGTCCGCTCGTGGCTGGATCACCCTCGCGTAGAGGTCGTCACCCCTGGGGAGGACCATGCGGATATCCTCTTCGGTCTGCTCAAGGAGCTAGGGACGGCTGGGAATCTGACGACGGACGCGCACCTCGCGGCTCTGGCGATGGAGTAGCAGGCGGAGGTGGCCTCCACCGACACTGACTTCGCGCGCTTTCCGCGCCTGCGCTGGTTCAGTCCGCTCATGTAGCCCCCGTTCGTTCTCTCCGAAAAACCATGGAACAGACCGCAAGCGCCCTTTCTCGGCGCCCATGGCCCCATACACGATCTGTTCCGAGTTGGCCGCCATCATCTCAAAGCGATCCATCATCGCGTGCTCAGGGAGCAAACTTTCACCGACTGGCAGACGGCGACTTGCGCCGGCTGAAAGAGAGAACTCCCCGACGATTTTCAGGGCAAAACGGCCTTGGCCTTGTTAACTTGACAATGTCCGCCCTTGACAGTTCTGCTCCCAAGAGGGAGCATAGCTGTCATGCGATTCCCTTCACCCATTGTGCCCGCCGCCGTCGTGCTCGTCGCTCTCGTCACCACTGCGTCCTGCGGTAAGGCACCAACCCCGGCCGAGCCAAACGCACCGGTCAACCCGCTGCTCGGCGTGTGGTCGATGACCGCGATGACTTCTGGTAGCGGCGGGGCGACGATCGATCCCTCCCAGCCCGGGCTCTTCATCTTCACAGAGGGGTACTACAGCGAGGTCACCTCGCTCGGGGCCGACCCGCGGCCGGCGTCCGCGGCCGGCTTCAACCCGACGTCGGAAGAGAAGGTCGCCCAGTACGACACGATCATCGTCAACGCGGGAACCTATGAGGCCGACGGCTCCACCATCACCTTCCGGCCAATGGTCGCCAAGAGTCCCGAGTTCATCGGCGGACACTCCACGATGGATTTTCAGATCAACGGTGACGCGTTGACCCTGACAGTGCGGAGCGTGGTGGCTGCCGACGAGGTGTCGGCGCCGCCTGACTCAGCCGGATCATCGATGACGCTGCGGCGCAACGAGTAGAGCAGCGCCGGAGGCTAAGAACAGAGGCCGGGGCTTCAGAGCCGGGGACCTTTCCCGGCAACACGGAAAGTTCACGCCGGTTGACTGAATCATTCCCCCTTGACATCTCTCTGTTCTTCCCCGAAACCCCGTAGCCGCTCGAATTAAAGAACGGACTCTTGAACCTAGCCCCAGCTAGCTGTGATCTTTCAACAGGTTGTTCATTCGGTCCCGGACCAGGGAAGCTGGAGTTGTCGAATAACCACGACCCTGGAGAGACCGCATGAACATCCATCAGAATGCCCGATTGACGCCCAAAGGCCGAGCCCTTTTGGTTCGATGCATCCTCGCTGGAGAGACGCCTCGGGCTGCCGCGGCGGCCCGAGACGTCTCAGAACGCACCGCCCGCCGTTGGCTGGCCCGCTACCGCGGCGAAGGCGAAGCCGGTCTCTACGATCGCTCTTCGCGTCCCCGGCATAGCCCGCGCCGCACCCCGCAAGCCGTCGTTGACCGCGTCCTCGCCCTGCGCCGACAACGTTGGACGGGCCGCCGCATCGCCCAAACCCTGCGGCTATCCCCGGCCACCGTCAGCCGCCTCCTCGGTCGCGCCGGACTCAACCGTCTCCGCGATCTCGAACCCGCTCCCCCCGTTCGCCGCTACGAACATCACCGTCCCGGCGATCTACTGCATCTCGACATCAAAAAGCTCGGCCGCTTCCAGCACGCCGGTCACCGCGTTACCGGCGATAAGACCCGACGCTCCCGCGCCGCCGGCTGGGAGTTCGTCCACGTCGCCGTCGACGACCATTCCCGCATCGCCTTCTCCCAGATCCTGCCCGATGAGCGCAGCCTTTCCGCTGCCCAGTTCCTTCTCCTCGCCCACGCCTACTATGGCTCGCTTGGCATCCGCATCCGACGCCTGCTCACCGACAATGGCTCCTGGTACCGCTCCCGCCACTTCCGTCGTACTTGCCGCCGCCTCGGCATCCGCCACCGCTTCACCCGCCCCTACACCCCTCGCACCAACGGCAAGGCCGAGCGCTTCATCCAAACCGCCCTCCGCGAATGGGCCTATGCCCGCTCCTACTGCTCCTCCCTCCAACGCGCCAACCATCTGCTCCCCTGGCTCCACGACTACAATTGGCATCGCCCCCACGCCAGCCTCGGCTATAATCCCCCTATCAGCCGACTCCCTCCTCCCCGGAACAACCTGTTGAGGCTCCACAGCTAGCCCGCATTTCTCACCACCTGACGGCCGAAGCACGCAATAGGCCCGCTATTAGTGCGTTGCGCTTGCTCGCCGTGCTCAACGTACTGTTCAAGTCAGTGCTGTCCGGGGAAAGTCGCGCCATCGGACGGTAAGTCTCGACCGCTCAATGTCTTATGGCCTGTTTTGCCCGGGAACGATTTGAAATCCCGAGGCCGCAAATGGTCGCCTGAACGGAGCATCCGGACGCGGCACAATGAGGGATGAACCTTGGCCGTACGGTTTTCTCCCAACTGATCGAGCACCTACCGAGCAAAGAGTTTCAGAAATGTGTATCGCGCTACCGCGGCGATTCCTATCTGAAAAGTTTCTCCTGCTGGGATCAGTTTCTTGCGATGGCATTCGCCCAGCTGACCTATCGGGCAAGCCTCCGCGACATCGAGACGTGCCTGCGTTCGATGCACGGCAAACTCTACCACATGGGATTCCGCGGCAGGGTAGCGCGCTTGACACTGGCCGATGCGAACGAGTCGCGCGACTGGCGGATCTACGCGGACTTCGCGCAGGTCTTGATTGGCATGGCACGGCCGTTATATGCCCACGACCCGATCGGTGTGGACTTGGACCAGACTCTGTACGCTCTCGACTCGACAACAATCGACCTCTGCCTGTCGCTGTTTCCGTGGGCGAGATTCCGCAAGCAAAAGGCCGCCGTGAAGATGCACACGCTGCTGGATCTGCACGGCAATATTCCCACGT
This sequence comes from Bryobacterales bacterium, assembly GCA_965248365.1. Taxonomy (GTDB): domain Bacteria; phylum Acidobacteriota; class Terriglobia; order Bryobacterales; family UBA6623. The sequence continues at coordinate 226,552 of CBDFJA010000003.1, forward strand.
TCATCCGCATTACTGGAGGCAAAGTGCACGACATCAACATCCTCGACGAGATCGGCCCGGAGGCCGGCGCGTTCTACGTCATGGATCGGGCCTACGTCGATTTCGAACGCCTCTTCGTGTTCACTCTCTGCTCGTCGTTCTTCGTCGTGCGAACCAAGAAGAACATCTTGCTCCAACGGCGCTACTCGCATCCCGTCGACAAATCCACGGGCTTGCGCTCGGATCACCGTCATACTGGCTGCCATCGAATCGGCCCAAGCCTATCCCGACCCGTTGCGGAGGGTCAGTTACTTCGACGCCCGGACGAACAAGCGGCTGAAGTTTCTGACCAACAACTTCGCGCTCCCGGCGCTGACCATCGCCCACATCTACAAGTCGCGTTGGCAGATTGAGTTGTTCTTCAAGTGGATCAAGCAACATCTGCGAATCAACTCGTTTTACGGCACCAGCGAGAACGCCGTCAAGACGCAGATCCGGATCGCTGTCTCGATTTACGTGCTCATCGCCATCGTCCGGAAACGGCTCGGGCTGGAAGCGAGTCTTTACCAGATTCTACAGATTCTCAGCGTTACGCAATTCGAAAAAATGCCCCTTTTACAGGCACTCCAGCCATCCGACTCCCCAAACGAATCCCCCTATGACCCCAACCAATTGATTCTATTCGACTTTTAACCGGACAGCAGTGTGTTCAAGTACACCCGCATGATTCAAGAAATGCGGCGCCGAGCGGCGCGCGCCTTGTACTGACGGGCCTCTCACGCACTTCGCCTCGCCACCTGGTGAGAAAAGCGGGCTAAACCCGGCGGTTGAGTAGCCTTTTGGAGGGTGCGTTTGATCCCACCCTTACCGAGGGGCTTGAGTATCTCGGGTCCAAACGCTTCTCACGCGCTTCGCCTCCCGGCGTCGTGAAAAAGCGGGGTAGCGCTCTTGGCGAAATCGGGGTACAGTGAACCAGGCGCCTACAACTTTCGAGGCGAACAAGTAAGGAGGTGTCGCCATGCGTAATGTCTTAGGCCGGAGTTGTCGCGTTTTGAAACTCGTCACGAGTTTGCCGGGGGTGGTGCTGATGCTCGCCGGAGCTGCTGTTTGGGGATAAAGCCCGTTTTCCGGGCGAGCGAGACTCATTTTTTACGTCGAAGGCGATGTAGTCCTGCGTGGCCCCTTGGGGGATCAACCCAGCCGGGCGCAACAGCATTTGGAAATGGGCCAGCGTATCCGCACAAAAGCCGGGCGGGCGGAAGTCGTTCTGGCGCCCGGTTTGCTGTTAGGCGTGGGGGAAAACACGGAGATCGAAATGGTCAAGCCTTACTTGAGCGACCTCAGACTAAGCTTGATCTCGGGATCTGCCGCCTTGCACGTGGTCGACGACACCTATCTGGAGGGGCTGGCTGTTCACTTCGGCAAGGCCGAGGCGAGGTTCGGTAAGCGCGGCGTGTACCGTTTGGACGCCCCGGGCGGAGAGTCTCTCCGGCTCAAGGTTTTCGACGGCAAGGCGGTCGTCTCCACCGGCGAGTCCAAACACAAAGTGAAGAAGAAATGGTCGCTCGCAATGGCCGATCCGGATAGCCAACCTATCGTCGAGAAATTCGATTCCTCGCAAAAGGATGCCCTCGATCAATGGCAAACTGAGCAGGTCGCCGCGCTTGCAGTGGTCAAGCCCGCCAAGCGGGGAGCCGCGTCTCATGATCCCAGGGAGGATTTGCCGTCCCTGGTGGGAGTGGATCGGTAGAAAAAGCTCTCAGGCTCGCCGACCCCGTCGGTCTCGCTAGCCGATCACACCGGCTTGTCGAAGGGTGATCCGGCTGCTCCGGAACACGGCGCCTGGGTGGCCCCGTCCGGCGCGGGGTGCACGGTTCTCACGGAGTTCCCGCCGATGGTGATCAGAGGCTTGGCTTTCACACGTTGGGTGGCAAGTTGGGCTGGGACGATTCTGTTCATCGCGGCCGGCCTGCCCATCCAGTCGCCGGGGCAGAACCCCGCCGGGAAACGGCCCAACTCCCCACTGCCCGATACGAATTCGACGTTGCGCCTCGAGGTGAGCGAACCGCGCGGCGTGGCCGTCAGTCGAGAAGCCCACTACGGATTCCCTCGGTTGGTTCGAGCGAAGAACGGCGGCCTGCTTCTGTTTTACCGCGTCGGCACGACTCATGCCAGGGACTACTCTGCCATCGCCATGCGCGCCTCGGACGATGACGGGGCTAGTTGGTCGCCGGAACGAATTCTTCACCGCGACCCCGACAAAGGACGGAGCGCTCACAATCCCGTGGCCCTGGTCACGCGCTCGGGGCGCGTGCTCTTGTGGACGTCCAGCTTCGGATTTCAAGAACGGCCGGTAAAGAAGGACCGTTGCTATTGGGCTTGGTCGGATGATCACGGCCGGACCTGGTCAGACTTCACCGTATTCGACAGCGATCCGACGCGAGGCACCTACTATGTCCCCGACGCCATTCTCGCCGGTAACGGCATCCTCGCCGGCGGAATCACCTTCCCTCCCAATGGCGTCGGCAATGCTTACACGCTGATATGGCGTTCCAGTGATGACGGTCGGACGTGGTCGGTGCGGTCGATGTTGACGCTGCCCAGCGAAAACCTCGGTGACGAAGTCACGCTGATGGAAACCGAGCCGGAGACGATCCTCTGTCTGCTACGGGCGAGACTACAACCCGGGGTAACCCACAAGAAGGCCATCTACCGGCTCTGGTCAGAGGACGGGGGCCGGAGTTGGTCTCGGCGGGAAAACATCTACTCGATGCTAGGTTGCATCCTGCAGCGGCCGTTTCTTACCCGGCTCGACGGCTCTACTCTATTGCTGTCGGGACGGGATTTCGCTCGCCGAAAGATTGTCGCCTACGTCTCGATTGATAACGGCGGGACGTTCGGCCATCGCCGTGAGGTGGACTATTTCACCGGGGACGGTGGTTACACCTCCGTGGTGCGCCTATCCTCGCGCCGGGCTTTGATGGCCTATTACTCAGACAGCAACTCCGCAGACTCGAAACCGGATATCAAGCAGGTGTGGCTCACGCTCTCCTCACGATAGGCGCGGAGCGTTCCAACGATGATGTCGGCCAAGGAAGTCGGGCCGCGGAATTAATTAACCCGCCTTTTTCGCCACCCGAGGGCCGAACTGGTGGGAGTTCTCGCGAGCTGCTGGTCGCAACTCTTGGTCGAGGAAGGCCAGCTCGCCGGAAGGTGGACTGATATGATTCTCGTGCCACCTCACGAGGGATTCAAGGTCCGCGGAGTCTTCACGATCTTGTCGGGCCGCGGGCCTGCGGCGGCGCCGTTTCCTCGGTTTCGCTCCAAGGAGCAGGAATGGGAGGCTCACGGCGATCAACGCCAGGCCCGCTGCGCCTCCACTCCAGCCCCACCAGCCTCGCGACCCGTCCAAAACGTGAAGCAAGAATACCGTCCCCGCGCCGATGCACGGCAGGGCCACCAGCAGACTGGTCCAGGCTAGGAGGCGACGAAACACGATAATTGACTTCCCAAAAGAGTGAGTGTTTTCGAGTGCGACTTGATTCTAAGCTAGCACCAAGGCCTATTCTTGCCTCTAAAGACGGCCCCTGAATCTTACTTGGAATGAGACTTAGGACGTTATCTCTCACGTACTACTGTCTTTCCCCTAGCCCGCTTGTCTCGCCACGTGGCGAGGCTAACCCCAATACTGTTCGCTTAGCGTTTTTTCCCATCCAGAAACCGGCTTCAAGCATGTAGGGGCACGGCATGCCGTGCCCGAGGTCGCTGAGCGGCGCGCGCCTTGTACTGACGGGCCTCTCACGCACTGCGCCTCGCCACCTGGTGAGAAGAGCGGGCTAACTGTGTATTTCAGGTCTGGGGCATTCCTTACCGCGCCCCTGGCTCGCTATGATGTTGCCTATGGTCGAACCTGGGATCTCACTCGAACGAAGGATCGTCGTCACTGAGGAAGACGCCATCACTTTTTTGGGGACCGATGTGAAGCCGTCGCTGGCGACGCCGGCGATGATCGCCAGAATGGAAATCACGGCCCACGACGCCGTACAGCCTCACCTCGAAGAAGGCCAGGACACCGTGGGTACCCGCGTGAACGTCGAACACCTGGCTGCGACCCCGCTGGGTGCCGAGGTAACCTACGACGCCAAGCTCGCGGCGGTCGACGGACGGCGGCTGACGTTCGAGGTCGAAGCCTCCGATCAACGGGAAGTCGTCGGCCGTGGCACGCACGAGCGATTCATTATCGATGTCGAGCGGTTCGCCGCCGGCTTGAGGAAAAAATTCGGACAGCCCTGATGAAACAAGCTGAACACTTACCGACTCCGTTGGCGGGTTGGCGAACAACGAGGTCTCCCGCAAGTGCATCGACCGAGTCGGGCGGTCCGACCCTCAATCGCTTCAGCCGCCTGAGCGTGTGGCTGATACTCGCAGCCTGGGCGCTTGGGGTGAACCTCCTGGCGGCCCAACCGAGCCATCGGCCGAAGACTCTCGGTCCAAAGTGGGTCTCCTTGTTCAATGGCAACGATCTCGGCGGATGGCGCGAAGTCGGTCGAGAAAAATGGACTGTCGAAGACGGCGCCATCTACGGCATGGGGGTGACGGACGAATACGGCTACCTGGCCACCGAAAAAACCTACAAAGACTTTCACCTTTTCTTGCGCTTCAAATGTGAAGCCGACGGCAATAGCGGCGTCTACCTGCACACCGAGTTCGACGGCGATACGCCGAAAATCACCGCCGGGCGCCAGATCGAGATCGACCGCCGCGTCGGTCATCACACGGGCGGCATCTACGGCGACGGCAAGGGTTGGATCGTCTGGCCCGCGCCCGAACTCGAAACCGTCATCAAACCCTACGACTGGAACGATCTCTTGATTAAGGTGGAAGGCAACCGCTACCGGACCTACCTAAACAGCGTCCGGATGATTGACTATACCTACCCCTCGCCGGGTTCGACCGAAGGCGTCATCGCACTTCAGTTGCATTCGGGCGGCGAAGGCCGCATGCGGTTCAAGGACATTTGGGTACGCGATTTGACCGTCGGTAGATGAGAGCACATCGAGAGGTCGAGGCTACCCAGACTCAACGCGGGAAGATACCGGAAGCGATGAGAATCCTCTGAACCTATAACCCGCGGGGTGTTTGGGGCTGCGCGGCGCTTGGTGCGTCTCGCGGGCGGCTGCTGGCGCCGCCGCGGCATCAGTCGGCAACCCTTCCACTCGGCGGGAGCGTAGGCAAATGCCCGCCGTCACGGGACAGGGCGCGATTCATCGCGCCCGCTTGCTCAGGAGGCCGTCGGCTTGATGTTCTAATTCACGCGAAACAGATTGGCCGGGTCGTACTTGTTCTTGATAGCGACCAGACGGTCGTAGTTGTCGCCGTAGGTTGCCTGGACGCGCTCCTGTCCCTCGTCCATCATGAAGTTCACGTACGCCCCGCCGGCCGAGTGGGGATGCAGCGCCTCCCAGTAGTCCTTGGTCCAGGGGATGATGCGGTCATTGTTGGCCGGGTCGGGGTCCACGCCGACGATCACCTCCGCCCAATTCGCATCACGATAGGCCCAAGCAGTCTCGTCGTTGCCGACCCTGTGGGTAGCTCCGTTGATCGGATACAGGTGCATCGATGACTGCATCGTCGGCATCTCGGAACCGTGCTTGACGTGGGGTGCGATCGCCTCATCACTCAACTCGTTGACGAAATCTGCCCGCCAGTACCACTGGTGGCCCGGCGGGTACAGTCCATCGAACATGCTTTGGAGCACAGGATGCGGCATTGGACCCACTAGATCCAAGGCAGGCGGCCCGAAACCACGAATCGGCTTGAACACTTCTTCCGCTTGGTCGAGGGGTCCCGTGTAGCACCAAACGACCCCGCACATCTTCTTGTTGTGCAGATGCTCGGGAAATGGCGGGCCGGGCGGCACAGTCAAGAACGCAAAGAAGCCGTTGACATCGTCCGGCGCGTTGGGAGAAAACTCTCGGTACCACTGCATTACTTCGGTCGCCTGCTCGAGATCCCAAAGTATGGGACCGGCATAGACGGTGCTGATCGGGTGCGAGCGAAACAGGAAAGAGGTGACCACGCCAAAGTTGCCCCCGCCGCCGCGAATCGCCCAGTAGGGGTCTTCGTTTTCGTCGGGGCCGGCGGTGACAAAACTCCCATCGGCGAGCACGAGATCGGCGGCCAGCAGATTGTCGATGGTCAGGCCGCACTTCCGGGTGAGATGGCCGATTCCGCCTCCCAGGGTCAGCCCGCCGACGCCAGTGGTCGAAATAATGCCGGTAGGCGTGGCCAGCCCGAAAGGGTGCGTGGCGTGGTCGACGTCGCCCCAGGTGCAGCCGCCGCCTACACGGACGGTACTTGCCCTAGGGTCAACTCGGGTGTACTTGATCCCCGAGAGATCAATGACCAGCCCGTCATCGCATATCCCCAGGCCCGCGCCGTTGTGGCCGCCCCCTCGAACGGCGGTCAGCATATTGTTTTCCCGCCCGAAATTGACGGCGGTTATCACGTCCGCCACATCCGCGCAACGCGCGATCAAGGCGGGTCGACGGTCGATCATCGCGTTGTAGACCGTCCGCGCATCGTCATAGCCGCCGTCGCCGGGCTGGATGAGTCCACCCCGTAGGCCGCTCTTGAGGTCTTCTACCGTTGTTTGAGCCACGGTCTCCCTCCGGACTCTATTTCTTTATCACACTCATTTGACGAGAACCAGGCTGCAAACCCGCATTTCTCACGACGGTCTTCGTAGGTGAGGCGAATGGCTCGCTGGCCATGGCTCGCGGCAACGGTTTGTGTACGTCGTCCCAGTACACCACGTTGCCGAGCGGTGCTGCCTCGCACGGACGGTCTTCTCACAAACTTCGCCTCGCCACGTGGTGAGAAAAGCGTAGATAAACGAAATAAGGTGACGATTGCCGCCACCTCCCGGCCGAATCTTTCCTTGTCGCCTAACCGACCCAAAAGTCCGCGATGGGCCGACCCTTGACCAGTACGCGCGGCTGGTTCAAGTGGTTCAGGATCTCTTGTTCCGGGTCGATGCCCAACGCGTAGTAGACGGTCGCCAACAAATCGTTCGGGTGGACGGGCTTCTCTTTCGGAGACGCGGCCGTGGCGTCGGATTCCCCGTAAATCCTGCCGCCGGGGATGCCGGCGCCGGCGATCATGGCTGTGTAGCAATAGGGCCAGTGGTCGCGGCCGTCGGGCGAATTGGTGTTCCCCGATGTGCTGACTCCCAACCGCGGCGAGCGACCGAACTCACCGACGGCGACGACCAGAGTCTCGTCCAGCAGGCCGCGCTCCGACATGTCGCCGAGCAGCGCCGAGAGTGTCTGGTCCAGGACTGGGCAGTGAAGGTTCTTAAGGGGACCGAAGTTCGCCGCGTGAGTGTCCCAGGCGTCGATCTCCGGATTGCCGTTGGCCACGGCCGGCCAGTTCAACTGCACGAACCGCGTGCCGGCTTCGATCAGGCGACGGGACATCAGCGCCCCCTGGCCGAAGGTGGTTCGCCCGTAGCGCTGCCTCGTCTCGTCGGACTCCTTTTCAAGGTCGAAGGCGTCGCGAGCTTTGCCGGAAAGCACCAAGTCGAACGCCTTCTCGTAGTACTTGTCGAGGGCTTGGGGTTCGACCGCTTTCTCGAGGTCCTTCATGGAGTTGTTGATCCCCTTGAGCAGCTCGAAGCGGTCCTCGAGCCGCTGCGACGGGGTCTCTCGCCTGAGCGCGAGGTCGTCCAGCTTGATCCGCTTATTGGGATCTTGATAAAGCCGATAGGGATCGTATTCCTTGCCGATAAATCCGGCGGCACCGCCCTTGCCGATCACACTCGACTCCTGCAAGGGACGCGGCATCTCGACAAACGGGAGAACCGGCCCGTCGGGCGGTATCATCTTGCTGATCCAAGACCCTGCCGTCGGAAAATCGATCGGCGAGGGCGGTTCCAGTTGGCCCGAAGGAGACACCTTGTCGGGGGGATATCCGGTCAGCATTTGGTAGATCGCCGCCGTGTGATTGAACAGCCCCTTCGGCGTGTAGCTCATCGAGCGGATCAAGGTGCACTTGTCGATCGAGGAGGCCAGCTTCGGCATCGTCTCGCTCAGCCAAATGCCGGGCACCTTGCTCTTAATGGGTTTGAACTCGCCGCGGACGTTCGACGGCGCGTCGGGCTTGGGATCCCAAATGTCGATGTGACTGGGGCCACCCTGCAAAAACAGCAGCAACACGGACTTAGCGGAACCAAACCCCTGCGCCCCCTGAAAACGCGGAGCCGACGCAGCGGCCTTCGCCACATCCTGCAACGCAAGGACCTGCGAGAGCTTCATGCCCAGCAGCCCGAGTGAGCCGACCTGCAGGAAATTGCGTCGGGATACGCCGTCACACGTCGCGCCGAAACGACCTGGAATCGTCAGCATAGATACACCCCTTCCTTACGAGCTTCCATGCGTACCTATTATAGGACAACTCTACATCAAGGCGATCGCGAAAATCTTGGCTATGATGAACTGATATGTCGCCTCTTCGAGTGCTCGTCGTGTTCGGCACCCGTCCCGAGGCGATTAAGCTTTGTGTCCTCATCCGGCGCCTTCAGGAGCTTCCCGAATCGTTCACCGTCCGCACCTGTGTAACCGCCCAGCACCGCTCCATGCTGGACCAAGTGCTCGAGGCTTTCGAGGTCACCCCGGACCGGGATCTGAACCTCATGAAGCCGGCCCAGTCGCTGTTTGACGTGACAACGGCAACCTTAAGAGGTCTGGAGCGGGTTCTTGCCGAAGAGCAGCCGGACATGGTTCTCGTACAGGGAGATACGACGACGACGTTTGCGGCAGCTTTGGCCGCTTTCTACGCCAGGACGCCTGTGGGCCACGTCGAAGCCGGTCTGCGGACAGACGACGTCCGCCGTCCGTTCCCGGAAGAGATGAACCGAACGCTCACCAGCCGCCTGAGCCGCCTCCATTTCACCCCTACTGAGCGTGCCGCACAAAACCTGCGACGGGAGGGGATCGGCGAGCAATCCATCTTCGTCACGGGGAATACGGTCATCGACGCGCTGCTTTCGATGCGCAAGGCGCTGGAGTCCGGGGACATCCCGCGGCCCGAGTGGCCTTTCTTCGATCCGGCGCGAAAGCTGATCCTGGTCACCGCCCACCGCCGGGAGAGCTTCGGAAAGGGCTTGGAGCAGATCTGTGAGGCATTGGCGGATCTCGCGCGTCGGCCCGACGTGCAGATTGCGTACCCTGTCCACCGTAATCCCAACGTTCAGGAGGCGGTGCAGCGAAAGCTGGGGGAAGTTCCGGGCATCGAGTTGCTCAAGCCTATCGACTACATCCCGATGATCGATCTTCTCACGCGCTGTCACTTCGTCCTGACCGATTCCGGCGGCATCCAAGAAGAAGCGCCGTCCTTGGGAAAGCCTGTGCTGGTGATGCGAGAGGTGACCGAACGCCCCGAGGCGGTGGAGGCGGGCACGGCCCTTGTGGTCGGAGCCGATCGGACGCGAATCGTCGAGCAAGCCGCCCGTCTTCTCGACGACCCGGCGCACTACGAGCGGATGTCGAAACGTCACAACCCCTACGGTGACGGTCGCGCCTGCCAGAGGATCGCCGAGGCGCTCGAGCAGTACGCTCGCGGCGAGCGGCGAGTAGCGGCGTCGGCGACGTAGTATGGCGACGTTCCCGCCCAGAAAATCCGCGTCGTCCGCTCAAGCCACGGCCGTCCCCTAACGAAATATTTTTGCAGGACATACGGATTCTGCCTGTCCCGGGTACGGACGTGGCGCACGCATTCTTGCGTGCCGTGTCGCCATTCGTGGCGACATCCCAACGGTACGCCGGGTCCTGGGTTGTTGCTTGAAACCGACGCGCATACGCTGATAAACAGGCTTGGCCTACCTTACGAAACGCCCCCGCGCGCAGAGGTGGGCGGGCATAACGCCCGTCCCGCCTACGCCCGCCGCCCGAATTTTCACGCCTTGGGGTGGCTGCGGTCGTAAATCTTCATCAGCTCCTCGAGCGAGAGCTGGGTGTACTTCTGGGTCGTCGAGAGGCTGGCGTGGCCGAGCAGTTCTTGGATGGCCCGCAGATCGGCGCCGTCGCTCAACAGGTGCGTGGCGAAGGCGTGCCGCAGCGAGTGTGGGTGGAGGCTGGGATCGCCCATCAGCGCCACGGCGTAACGCTTGACGATCCGCTCGACGCTTCGAGCCGTCAGACGCCCTTTTCGCAAGTTGAGCAGCAGAGCCGGTTGATCCGTTGCCGGCCGGACTTGGAGATAACGATCCAGCGCCTGGCCCGCCGCGCGGCCGAAGGGCACAAGACGTTCCTTGCGGCCTTTCCCGCGCACACGAATCCACCTTTCAGCGCGGTCTAGGTCTTCGAGATTGATGCCGACCAATTCGCCAACCCGGAGGCCGCAGCCATAAAGCAGCTCGAAGATGAGCCGGTCCCTGGCCAGGGGAGCGGCGTTTTTGTCGTTACCCTCTTGCCGCGGGAGGGCGTCAATGAGCGTATTCGTCTCCTCCGGGGTCATGACCGCCGGCAGGGTTTTCGGAGTCTTGGGCGTCGCCACCAGCTTCGCGGGACTGTGCGGGACCACCCCTTCCCGAACCAGGAAGTCGAAAAACGAGCGCAGCGCCGAGAGCTTTCGAGCCACCGAACGATTGCTGTTGCCGCGGTGATAGCATCCGGCCATGAATTCGCGAATCTTCAGCACATCGAATTCCCGAGGAGCCGGGGTCGCCTTTCCTGGCGGCGAGAAGTGCTCGGCAAACAGCTTGAGGTCCGACGCGTAGCTTCGTCGGGTGTGAACAGACAGATTCCCGCGAGCCAGCGACTCGAGGAAGCGGCCGATCTCAGCGGCTAACGTTGTGTTCGACCGGAGCATGTTGCTCCAAGAATGCTTCCAGGGACCCGAGCGCTCTCTCGCACTGCCGCCGGCGCCGCGCTTTGCGGTCTCGCCGCAAAGCCTGATGTTCCTCGGGCGGCAACGGGGGCAGTAGATCGAAGGTAATGTTGGCCGGCTGATAGTTGCTGGGGTTCGCGCCCGAGATGTAGCGGCCGAGCGACCCATGAGCTGTTTCACTGGGCCACGCCACCGGCTGGACCCCATCGGCGAGTCGAGCCGCGTTCCAGCCGGCCATCAATCCGGTGGCCATCGCCTCGACGTAACCTTCGACGCCCGAGATCTGGCCGGCGAAAAAAACGTTGGGGCGTAGGCGAAGGCTCAGCGTAGATGACAATAGCGCCGGCGCATTGATGTAGGTGTTGCGATGGATTTGCCCGTAGCGCAAGAACTCAGCTTGCTCCAAGCCCGGGATCATCCGCAAAATGCGCTTTTGCTCCGCGTACTTGAGGTGATTCTGAAAGCCGACGAGGTTGTACGAGCCGGCCCGCAGGTCTTCCTGACGAAGCTGGACGACCGCGTAGGGCATCCGACCCGTCCTGGGATCGCGCAGGCCCACCGGCTTCATGGGGCCAAAGCGAAGCGTGTCGGTTCCGCGGCGCGCCAGCTCTTCAATGGGCAGGCAACCCTCGAAATAGTTCGGGCTTTCGAAATCATGGTCCTGGTGCTGCTGCGCTTCCAACAGGGCTTGGTGAAATCGAAGGTACTCTTGTTTTGAAAACGGGCAGTTGAGGTAATCGTCGGTCCCGTCAATCGACGAGCCGTAGCGCGATCCCGGGAACGCGATGTTGCCGTCAATCGTCTCGGCGTCGACGATCGGACTGATCGAATCGTAGAAAAACAAACGCTCGCTGCCCGTGAGCGCTACAATCGAACCCGCCAGCGCATCGCTTGTCAGCGGACCCGTGGCGACGATGACGATCTCATCCAGGGGCAGTTCCCGGATTTCCGTTCGGAGTAGTTCGATCAGCGGTTCTTTCTCAACTGCCGCGGTAACCCGTTGGGAGAAAATCCGGCGGTCAACGGTTAGCGCGTTCCCCCCCGGTACGCGGGCACCCGCTGCCGCGGCCATCGAAAGCGATCCCATGCGCCGCAACTCTTGTTTCAGCAGCCAAGGCGCGGAGTTCGGCAACTCGCTCTTCAGCGAATTGCTGCAAACCAGCTCGGCGAGGTCCACAGTCTGGTGAGCAGCCGTGGCGGCCTCGGGCCGCATCTCGTAGAGTCTGGCGAGCCGGCCGAGGCGCGCGATCTGATAGGCCGCCTCCGACCCTGCCAACCCTCCGCCGATGACGTGTATGGGAGAACGCACCGTCATGCCGATCGAACTTTCCTAATTATACGGCGGCGGAGCGCAGCTTCCGCGTTGGCGTTTCGAGCGGTGCTGGGCGGACAAGATCCCGCTGGGTAGTGAACGAACTTGGTACTCGCGGAAGCCGAGCGAATACACTTTGCACAAGAAATGTCTTCAAACCCAATAAAAATGGGGCTTCGAAAGTGTATGTTCTTTACAACGGATCTAAAGTTTCCTATTATTAAACACAAGTTGTCTCGCAACTTCCCACCCCCCCTCGACCACACGGTTGTTGGGTACCAGTAAAAGGAGAATCATGGCAAAGAAAGCAGCAGCCGCTACCAAGATGACGCAGTCACAGATCGTGACTGCTCTCGCCGAGAAGTCCGACGTCAGCAAGAAAGTCGCCAAGACGTTTCTCGAAAACCTGGCGGAGATGGCCGTCAAGCAGACCAAGAAGACCGGTGTGTTCATAGTCCCAGGCATCGGCCGACTGGTCAGATCCGACCGGAAGGCGAGGATTGGCCGTAATCCAGCCACCGGCGAGCAGATCAAGATTCCCGCCAAGAAGGTCGTCAAGTTCCGCGTCGCCAAGGCGGCCAAGGACGCGATCGTGCCGCCCAGAAAGAAGAAATAACTCCGACTTTGATCGATCGAGGTTTGTGCCCATCCGGCTCTGCGGTCGGATGGGGGCGCCTCCACTTCCACGGAGCGGTCCGAGCAAGCAGCAGAACCGCCGGTTCCTGTACGTTAGAAGCCCGGGTCGGCTCGCTCTCTCCAGGCCTTAACCCACAACAGTAGGCGTGGTCCGCTTGAGGATACGGACGGCCGTAGTTGTGTTTTCTCACCACGGCCGCGGTGGATAAGGCGAAAGCACGGCGGCAGGCGAGGGCGACAACGTGAGGGAGTCGAAGGCCGCAGGGCGGCAGGCGAAATCGAGACGGACAACGCGCTCGGACCCCTGCTTCGTTTACGAACGCCGGTCCGTCTATCCACATACAGCTTTTTGCGCCGGAAAGTAGCTAGCCAAGGGCTGCGTCCTGCACATCCACAGCGTCGAGCACCGAGCCGCGAAGCGTGAGCGGTCCAGAGATGAACCCGCTCAACACGGATGAATCCGCGTGTACCTCAACACCGCCATCTGCAACCGGAACAAAATTCTCCTTCCGACGTGCTTAACCGGCTTGACCTTGCCCCCTAAAACGAGTCCAAGTTGAATGTTAGGATTTTCGGTTTTAGGAAGGAGGCAAGAGATGGCAGGGAAGCGATTTAGTGCAGAACAGATCATCATCAAGTTGCGTGAGGCAGAGGTGGGTCTAGCTCAAGGACAGACGGTGGGCCAGGTGTGCAAACAGATTGGGGTGACCGAGCAGACCTACTACCGGTGGCGCAAGGAGTACGGAGGGCTTCGACTGAATCAGGCCAAGCGGTTGAAGGTGTTGGAGAAGGAGAATGCCCGGTTGAAGAAGCTAGTGGCAGATCTGTCTTTGGACAAGCAGATCCTATTGACTTCCGCATAATATAGAGTAATCTTTTGGGGGGTCTGCTCGTCTTAATAGACATGGGGAACCCAAGAGGCGTAAGGCGCGATTTTGATGCTCTGGAAAAGCGACGGCTGGAGGCCGTGCGGCTGGTCGTTGACGAAGGTTTGAGTCAGTCCGAGGCAGCACGGCGCGTGAAGGCGGCGCAGCAAAGCGTGAGCCGTTGGGTTAGCGAGCATGGCGCGCACGGTGCCGCCGGACTCCGCCGGGCCGGGCGCGCCGGCCGCAAGCCGCTGTTAGACGCCACGCAACGGGAACGTCTGGAGGCAATGCTGCTGCGGGGCCCCGAAGCGCAGGGCTTCTCGACGCCGCTGTGGACTTGTCCGCGAGTCGCTCGTCTGATCGCCGACGAGTTCGGCGCGCGCTATCACGAAGGTCATGTTTGGAAGATCCTGCGGGCGCTCCACTGGAGCCCGCAACGGCCTGTCGGCAAGGCCCGCGAGCGCAACGAAGAAGCCATCCGCAACTGGCGGCGCAAGACTTGGCCGGCCACTAAAAAAAAGCCCAAAAACAAGGCCGCACGATCGTCTTCATCGACGAAAGCGGACTGAGTCAGAAGCCCCATCGTTGCCGCACCTGGGCGCCCCGCGGCGAGACACCCGTGCTGGAGTTCAACTTCAACTGGCAGAAACTTTCCGTTTCCGCCGGGCTGACCTTGCGCAACTTCTACTTCCGGCTCTATCCCGGCGCCATCGGCGAGCTGGAGGTCATCGACTTCCTGAAGGCTTTGGTCCGCCACATCGACGGCCCGCTGCTGATCGTCTGGGACCGCCTGCCGGCGCACCGCAGCCGCCTGGTGCGGGAGTTCATCGAGCTCTCCGAAGGCCACATCGCCACGGAGTGCTTGCCGCCCTATGCACCGGAGCTGAACCCGGTGGAATACATTTGGGCTTACTGGAAGCAGCACGAGTTGCCGAACGTCTGTCCGAAGGACTACTGGGAGCTGGACGAGCGTGCCCGCAAATCCCTGCGTCGCATGCGCCGCAAACCGCGCTTGATTACGGCCTTCTGGAAGCAGTCTTCTCTTGGCCTTGACTAACTCGATATTATGCGAGATTCAATAAAGGAAGTTTCCTCGGGAAACTTCTAGGCCCGACGAAAGCGCGTCACGAAAAGGCGGATGATCATCGACAATCGCTAGCCTAATTTGCCGAGAGCAGGTTGCCCCTGCTCACCTGGCGGCTGGCTTCCTTTGCCGAGCGGTGTCTCGGGTCTCGAGGTTCTCATCGAAGTGAGATTAGCAGATTGCCCTTATCCTTCGGGGCTCGATCCGCAGTTAAGAGTATGCAGCTAGCGACGCGTCTTGTCGAGGCCGGATCACCTCTCGCCAAGAAGGGGCATTACTTTGGTACCTGTTTCTATCCCCCTTTAGAGGTATATACCACTTTTAATTAAATACAAATCCCCTACCATCCTTAACGCCACGCAGGATTCTGCGAAGCGAGGGGCGCATTGCTTGTGGATTTGGGCTTACGAAATGTTGTCGTACCTCATAGGCCCAAATGTCTGCTGCCTGCAAGGCGGGGTGTTTTTTTGACCCAAAAGCAAAATCCTTGACCCGGAATTTCTTGGCAATCCCATTCCTCTCAAGTTCTTTGTGGCAATGACAAACGAATCCCGCCCCTTCCGTCCCGGCTTCAAACACGTACAGAATATCTTCTGTCACTGCTGTCCGGTTAAAAGTCGAATAGAATCAATTGGTTGGGGTCATAGGGGGATTCGTTTGGGGAGTCGGATGGCTGGAGTGCCTGTAAAAGGGGCATTTTTTCGAATTGCGTAACGCTGAGAATCTGTAGAATCTGGTAAAGACTCGCTTCCAGCCCGAGCCGTTTTCGGACGATGGCGATGAGCACGTAAATCGAGACAGCGATCCGGATCTGCGTCTTGACGGCGTTCTCGCTGGTGCCGTAAAACGAGTTGATTCGCAGATGTTGCTTGATCCACTTGAAGAACAACTCAATCTGCCAACGCGACTTGTAGATGTGGGCGATGGTCAGCGCCGGGAGCGCGAAGTTGTTGGTCAGAAACTTCAGCCGCTTGTTCGTCCGGGCGTCGAAGTAACTGACCCTCCGCAACGGGTCGGGATAGGCTTGGGCCGATTCGATGGCAGCCAGTATGACGGTCTGATCCGAGCGCAAGCCCGTGGATTTGTCGACGGGATGCGAGTAGCGCCGTTGGAGCAAGATGTTCTTCTTGGTTCGCACGACGAAGAACGACGAGCAGAGAGTGAACACGAAGAGGCGTTCGAAATCGACGTAGGCCCGATCCATGACGTAGAACGCGCCGGCCTCCGGGCCGATCTCGTCGAGGATGTTGATGTCGTGCACTTTGCCTCCAGTAATGCGGATGAACGTGGGAATATTGCCGTGCAGATCCAGCAGCGTGTGCATCTTCACGGCGGCCTTTTGCTTGCGGAATCTCGCCCACGGAAACAGCGACAGGCAGAGGTCGATTGTTGTCGAGTCGAGAGCGTACAGAGTCTGGTCCAAGTCCACACCGATCGGGTCGTGGGCATATAACGGCCGTGCCATGCCAATCAAGACCTGCGCGAAGTCCGCGTAGATCCGCCAGTCGCGCGACTCGTTCGCATCGGCCAGTGTCGAGCGCGCTACCCTGCCGCGGAATCCCATGTGGTAGAGTTTGCCGTGCATCGAACGCAGGCACGTCTCGATGTCGCGGAGGCTTGCCCGATAGGTCAGCTGGGCGAATGCCATCGCAAGAAACTGATCCCAGCAGGAGAAACTTTTCAGATAGGAATCGCCGCGGTAGCGCGATACACATTTCTGAAACTCTTTGCTCGGTAGGTGCTCGATCAGTTGGGAGAAAACCGTACGGCCAAGGTTCATCCCTCATTGTGCCGCGTCCGGATGCTCCGTTCAGGCGACCATTTGCGGCCTCGGGATTTCAAATCGTTCCCGGGCAAAACAGGCCATAAGACATTGAGCGGTCGAGACTTACCGTCCGATGGCGCGACTTTCCCCGGACAGCACTGATCTTCTGTTATTCGGTGCTGTTCCGCCCACTGGTGGGTCGCTAGAATGCAACCGTATGCATTGAGTCCATAGCTAATTCGAGCATCGTTCTTACGATGTTTTGGGCTTCTCGCCCCTGGGAGATATTTCGCTGTTTGACCATCGACCGATAATCTGAAAGAGCAACTGCGGCATACATCCGCATGGTCACGTGTTTGCACATGATTGCCAGGGCCTTGCTAAAAATCTTCGCTTAGCTGAAATGGACGGCCAAACATAATTCTTTTCAGGCCAACCATTCGCTTCAAAATCTGCCATATGGAAGGGAGGTGCTGTTCCTGGGAATCCGGGCACCTCTGTTAATACTTGGTCCCACTCCAATTCCAACGAACACCAATTCTCGGCATGAGCAAAAAGCCCTCCGATGCAAATCACCTTTTCATCCAGGTGCTTGCCACTGTCATCAAGATATGCGGTGGGGCTTAACACGGCTAGCCATCTTTCCCCCTGTACATACGGGGCCATAGCGACGGCCAAGTGCCAGATGAGGGTTTCATGAGCCGCCGTAGTCACAAGACTACCTCGGGCGACACTGATGAGTCAACTATGTTATTGCCTTTATTCTCCCTTCGATTTCAATTACTTACGCGACGAGGCACCTACTAGCCGCGCGACGCTGCCGTATTCTGGAATAGGGCCGTAAAAAGCGCCCTCGGCGGGCAAAACACGTTTTTCCTGCCATTTCCTGCTACTTAGAGCCACCTAAGGCACGACTTGCAGCTACTTATATTGCAGGACAAAAAAGAGTTAACCATCAATCCGCTCACTTGGCGGGGCTGCGGCGAAGTCACCGAATCCACCGCGTTTTCGCCTTCTGTAGGCCGCTTGCAGACCCAAAAAACGGCGGGAAGCCCACGGTTTTTGGTCGTTTTCGTCCTTCCGCTGCGAAAGAAGGGGATCACGGTCAGAAAAACCATCGACTGCCTCATCGCGACCTTTGCATCGCCAAGAGGCGGCCTCTGCTGCACGACGACGACGATTTTCGACCGTTTGAGAAGCACTTATTGACTCCCGCATAATATAGAGTAATCTTTTGGGGGTTCTGCTCGTCTTAATAGACATGGGGAACCCAAGAGGCGTAAGGCGCGATTTTGATGCTCTGGAAAAGCGACGGCTGGAGGCCGTGCGGCTGGTCGTCGACGAAGGTTTGAGTCAGTCCGAGGCAGCACGGCGCGTGAAGGCGGCGCAGCAAAGCGTGAGCCGTTGGGTTAGCGAGCATGGCGCGCACGGTGCCGCCGGACTCCGCCGGGCCGGGCGCGCCGGCCGCAAGCCGCTGTTAGACGCCACGCAACGGGAACGTCTGGAGGCAATGCTGCTGCGGGGCCCCGAAGCGCAGGGCTTCTCGACGCCGCTGTGGACTTGTCCGCGAGTCGCTCGTCTGATCGCCGACGAGTTCGGCGTGCGCTATCACGAAGGTCATGTTTGGAAGATCCTGCGGGCGCTCCACTGGAGCCCGCAACGGCCTGTCGGCAAGGCCCGCGAGCGCAACGAAGAAGCCATCCGCAACTGGCGGCGCAAGACTTGGCCGGCCACTAAAAAAAAGCCCAAAAACAAGGCCGCACGATCGTCTTCATCGACGAAAGCGGACTGAGTCAGAAGCCCCATCGTTGCCGCACCTGGGCGCCCCGCGGCGAGACACCCGTGCTGGAGTTCAACTTCAACTGGCAGAAACTTTCCGTTTCCGCCGGGCTGACCTTGCGCAACTTCTACTTCCGGCTCTATCCCGGCGCCATCGGCGAGCTGGAGGTCATCGACTTCCTGAAGGCTTTGGTCCGCCACATCGACGGCCCGCTGCTGATCGTCTGGGACCGCCTGCCGGCGCACCGCAGCCGCCTGGTGCGGGAGTTCATCGAGCTCTCCGAAGGCCACATCGCCACGGAGTGCTTGCCGCCCTATGCACCGGAGCTGAACCCGGTGGAATACATTTGGGCTTACTGGAAGCAGCACGAGTTGCCGAACGTCTGTCCGAAGGACTACTGGGAGCTGGACGAGCGTGCCCGCAAATCCCTGCGTCGCATGCGCCGCAAACCGCGCTTGATTACGGCCTTCTGGAAGCAGTCTTCTCTTGGCCTTGACTAACTCGATATTATGCGAGATTCAATAGGACTGGTTTAGCTACTGTAGCGAGTCCTGATTTAGAAAATCCCTGATATGCTTTGTAGTGCGGACGCCGATAACGCGGCAGTCCATTTCGTGTAGGGGCACGGCATGCCGTGCCCGACTGGACCCACCCCGAAAGGTTGAAATAGGGTACGTACGGAAAGCCTGATCCGCCATGCCGCCCCACATTGACGATCCCCGGCTTCGGCCCGTAGCGGAGAAGGTCGAGGCCGGCGAGCGCCTGGACGATCGCGACGGGCTGGCTCTTTACCGCTCGCCCGATCTGCTAACCGTCGGCTACCTGGCCAATCAGGTGCGGGAGCGGCTGAACGGCAATATCACCTATTTCAACGTCAACCGCCACATTAACCCGACCGACGTCTGCGTGGCGGCCTGTAAGTTGTGCGCCTTCGGCAAGCAGGCGCGCGACCCTAAGGCCTACACGATGTCGCTCGAGCAGGTTTGGCACGTGGCCGGACAGGGTTACACCGAAGCCGTCTCTGAATTTCACATCGTCGGCGGCCTGCATCCCGAGCTGACCCTCGACTGGTACTGCGAGATGATTCGCGGTCTTCGGGAGCGCTATCCCCAGGTGCATTTGAAGGTCCTCACGATGGTCGAAATCGGCTACCTAGCGCGGCGAGCGAAGATCACCATCGAGGAGACGCTGCGGCGGCTGAAGGAGGCGGGCGTGCAGTCGCTGCCCGGAGGAGGTGCGGAAATCTTCCACGAGCGAGTGCGCCGCATCATCTGCGATCACAAGATCAACGGCGAAGAATGGCTGGCAACCGCGCGGACGGCTCACCAAATGGGCTTGCGCTCGAACGCGACCATGCTTTACGGTCACATCGAGACCGAGGAAGACCGCGTCGACCACCTACTGAAGTTGCGGGGTTTGCAGGACGAAACCGGCGGCTTCCAGACATTCATCCCGCTCGCCTTTCACCCCGAAAACACGCCGATGCGCCATCTGCCGGCGACGAGCGGGTTCGAGGACATCAAGAACATTGCCATCTCCAGGCTGCTGCTCGATAATTTTCCGCACATCAAAGCCTACTGGATCATGATGACGCCGAAAATCGCCCAGGTTGCCCAACGCTTCGGCGCGGACGACCTCGATGGTACAGTGGTGGAGGAAAAGATTTACCACGACGCTGGAGCGACCACTTCACAATCGTTGCGTCGGGACGAGTTGCTACGGCTCATCCGACACGCAGGGCGCGAACCCGTCGAGCGCGACACCCTCTACCGCCCCGTCACTCGTGACGAGGCCACCTTCACGGTAGTCGTCTAGATTGCATTTCCGACGGCCTGCCCTCCGAAAGCCTATCTCATCGATCTCCAGCACGGTAACGAATGCAGGTATGGCGAAGGCTTCCGGGAGCGTCGCGGACACAAGCATCGAATGATTCCCGAATCCGAGACAAAATTGAACCAGCTGGAAGAGCTCGCCGAGTCCGGGGTGGCTTATCGGATGCACGGCTACTATCTGCCGAAGTTTCAAGAGTTCCTCGACCGCAATCACGTAGCTCTCTCGGAGGCCCGGGTGCTGGACTGCGGTTGCGGAAACGGGGTCTCCATCCAGCTGCTCGCCGAAGCCGGCATGCAAGGCTCCGGCATCGACACTTGGGCGCCGAGAAAGCAGCAATGGATACAACGCGGATTCGGCGCGCACGCGAGCTGTCTTTTCGGCGACGCGACGCGTTTGCCCTTCGACGATCGAAGTTTCAACGTCGTCTTCAGCTGCGGACCGCTGGAACATATCGGCGTCTACGAGGAATGGGAGCCGGCCTACCGAGCCGGGCCGTTGCCCAGCCAGTTCGAGGAGCGCAAAGGCTTCCTCGCCGAATGCCTCAGGGTCCTGCGTCGGCCTGGAGTCTTGTATATCGACCACCCGAATGGAGCTTTCCCGCTCGACTTCTGGCACTATACGGGACACACCGGCTTTCGGCCGCACTCACTGTCCGAGGGATTCCTGCCCGACTTCGACGAGCTCGTCCGACTGCTACGCGCAGCAGGATGGAAAGGATCGATCGAAGCGATCAGTCCGGCCGGCCGATTCGAGTTCAGGCAAGTCGGTCAACGCTGGTGGGGGCGACTCTTTACTTGGCCAGCGAAAGGACTACTGAACCTAATCAGCCAGCCCGGATTCGCTCGACTGGCCCACTCGCCCTTAAATCCCTACTTGGTGGTCCGCGTCGAGAACGTTTAGCGAGCCACACGCCGCCGAGTAAAGATCACATCGAGGGGGTGCCTTGGGCGTTAAGCGCTCGCGGGACAGTTTGGCCAACCCACCCAAAGCGTTATCGGCTTTGTGGCTGGGCTTTCCATAAAGCTCCCGGTAGATGGCCGTGTTGCGAATCACTGCTTGAACGTAACCCCGGGTTTCGGTGAAGGGAATGAGTTCGACGAATTCCGGAGGGTCGTTGAAACCGTTCACGGCCAGCCATGCTTCCACGCGGTGCTCGCCGGCGTTATAAGCGGCTAGGGCCGGCGCCGGCCGATTCTCGAACTGGTCGAACAGGTCGCGCAGATAACGCGTGCCCAATCGCAGGCTGAGATCGGGCGAATTGAGACTGCGCGTCGAGTAGCCCGGCACCCGCAGCCTGCGCGCCAGCCGGCGGCCCGTCGCCGGCATGATCTGCATCAGCCCCCGCGCCCCGGCGCGCGAGAGGGCTTGAGGGTTGAATTCCGATTCTTGGCGGATGAGGCCGGCCACCAGATAGGGGTCCAGGCGGTGAGGCCGTGCGCGGGCGCGCAACTGCTTCTCCCAGCTCATGGGGAACAGAGCTTCCCAGAACTTCCGCGGCATCGAGTCGAAGGGTAGGCGCAAGTAGCCGAACCCGTAGCGCTTCATGTAGCGCAGCCCGCGGTGAAACTCTCCGCTCTCCTGGGTTTGTCGGGCGAGTTCGAGGCCGACCCAGTGGGAATCGGCGGCTCGATAATCCGCCGTAAGAAGCTCTCTTTCGGCCGGATCGGCTAGTGACAGCTCGTAGAGCAACCGTCCTCGGCGCAGACACCGTTCAGTTTGGGCCGATCTCTTCTTTACCAGGCGGCGCGGCGCCGGTAGGGACCTAAAGTAGGAAGGCTCCGCCGGTTTCTCGGAGTCTTTCGTCTCGCCGAGCGCAGCCAGCCGGCGCCCGGCCTGTTGCGCGTAATAGTAGTGCGGGTATCGGGAAGCCAGTTGGGAGTAAATCACCCTGGCCAGCCGGCGATCTCCGCTCTTCTCGGTGATTCGCCCGAGCCAGTAGGCGGCTCCGGCCACTCGGGAGGAGCGGGGGTAGAGGCGGATGTGTTCTTCGAGCAGCGAGCCGGCGGCGGGGTCGCGATCCAAATAGGCTCGCCAACACACTTTCCAGTGAGCCAAGGGACCGCGCTTGCCCTGGGGAAAGGCGCGAGCCGCGAGCTCGTAATAATGGCGGGAGGTCCGGTGCACATCCCGGAGAAGATAGTAGTTCCCGAGAGAAAACAGCGCCTCCTCGTACCACGGCGAGCCGGGATACTTCTTGTGGATCTCTTCGGCGCGGCGGGCGAACTCCTTCACGCGGCCGCGACGGCGGGCGCACTCTCCCAGATAGTAGAGGCGTTCGGCGTCGGCTTTCGGGTCTTCGACTTTCAAGCGGGAGAGCTGGCTGTAAGCCGCGCTGGTGTGAAGCCTGCGATAATCGCTGGCCCCGATTCTTACTTCGGCCCGTTCGCGATCGGACGCCTTCAGCCCCGCCAGGGATCGTCGATACTCCGCCCCGGCTCGGGGGTACTTCGAGGCCCGGAAAAGGACATCAGCCCTCCCCAGTCTCCAGGAGGACGGGGCCGCCGGATAGCGCTCGCCCAACTTTCGCCGCAGTATGTCAAGTCGCTTCTCGGCTTCTTCCGCTTGTGGTGAGAGTGGGTATTTGTAGTAGGCTTGCCGGTACGTCCACACGGCCCTGAGCGGTTTACCGTCGAGTTCCTCGATGCGGCCCAACAGCCAGAGTCGAACGGGTTTGGCGACCGGGGACTTCTCGGCCTCGAGTAGCTTTCTGGCCTGGTCTCTTTGCTCGGAGCGGATCAACGATTCAGCCCGCAGCCGTCCGGCGCCTGGAACCAGGCGGCTCCCCGCAAAGCTCTTCTCAAAGCCCGCCAGCAAGCGGGCCGCCTCGCCAAATTTCTCGGCCGCGGCCAAGCTGCGCGCCTGGTAGTATCGGGCGTAATCCGCCAACTCGGCCATTTCGGCGGCTGCTTTTTTAAGCTCCTCGGCGGCTTGGGCGTGGTTCTCGGCTTTGTGGACGCCCATGCCAAGGGCGAACCGTGCTAGGCCCTTTGTTTCTCGAGAGGTGGATTTGCGGACGTAGGCGAGAAGCCGATCGCGGTCAACTTGGTCGCCCGAATCTAGGTACTCGCCGGCGAGTCGCTGAAGCTCAACGGGGAGCAGGGGGCCTTGGGCGCAGACGCCTCCCGCGGCAAGGAGAACAAGCACCAACAGAGCAGCGAGGATCACGCGTTTGTCGGACCGGGTTTTCTTGGAGGCGGACGAGGCCGGCGTCTCCTCCTCCTATTCTATCGTCAGTGTGATGATGCGCTCCGCTACTTTCCCGGGTCGGCCAACAACATTGGCCCGATAACCCAAGGATTTCATGTATGAGTGCCAGGTGCTTGGGTGACTGGAGTCACCTCCGGCTTTTTCTAAATTCGCCCAACGACTCTCAGCGCCCGCGAAAAATGGGTAGAGGTAAACCGCGCTACAATCACAGCGAAATCAGCCATGACCGGCCAGACGGTTTCGGACTACAATATCAGCGAGCAACTGGGTGAAGTAGCGACCGGCACTCCTGCCGGTCAAGCAGCCGTAGCGGTGGCCGTTGTGCCCAGACCCGCGGCCGTTTGGGGATAGCCGCGAAGATAGTTGTCCCAACGGTTCGGCGTAGATGCCTGACTGGCCGCACAGAGCCGCCGGGCGTTAGCCCGCGGGCCCGCGCCTTCGGTCGACGCGAATCTGTGCGGTCGTCGCCGCGGGCCGCGAGTTGTCTGGTTAGTGCCCGCTGGGGCCCGCGCCCTAACGGGCACGGCTCTGTTCGGCTTTGATCGGCGCTGTTGGTTGTTTGGCGGCGAAGGTGGTTGGCCGCCGGGACCCGCGCCCTGACGGGCACGGCTCTGTTCGGCTCTGTCGGGTTGTTGGCGCGGGACTACACCGCGCGCAGGCTCTCCGGTTGTCGCCGCGGTCGCCGAGACGCGATTCCGCCAAATAGATACGAACCACGACCGGCCAGACCATTTCGCATTACAAGATCCTTGAGAAGCTGGGCGAGGGCGGGATGGGCGTGGTCTATAAGGCCACCGACACGAAACTCGAGCGCACCGTGGCGCTAAAATTTCTCGCTGCCGACAGCGTGGAGGACGAGGAACACAAGGCCCGCTTCCGGCGGGAAGCCCGAGCCGCCGCCGCCCTCGATCACCCCAACATCTGCACCGTCTACGAAATCGACGAAGCCGACGGCCAGACCTTCCTGGCCATGCCCTATCTCGAAGGCTCGACCGTGAGGCAGAAGGTCAAGCAGCGTCCCTTGAAGCTGGGCGAAGCCCTGGACATCGCCATCCAGGCCGGAGAAGGTTTGCGAGCCGCGCATGCGAAGGGCATCGTCCACCGCGACATCAAGAGCGCCAACTTGATGGTCTCGCCGCAAGGCCAAGTCAAGGTCATGGATTTCGGCTTGGCCCAAGCGGCCGACCAATCCCTGCTGACGAAGACCGAGACACTGCTGGGCACTCCGGTTTACATGTCCCCCGAGCAGGCCCAACGCGAACCGACCGACCGGCGCACCGACATCTGGTCGTTGGGCATCGTGATTTACGAGATGCTCATCGGACGCACGCCGTTCGAGGGAGAGCGGGAGCAGGCGGTGTTGTACGGGATCGTCCAGGAAGAGCCGGAGCCGATCACCAGCCAGCGAGCGCGGGTGCCGTTGGATCTGGACTGGGTCGTCAGCAAGGCATTGGCCAAGGACGCCGGTGAACGCTACCAGCACATCGACGAGATGCTGGTCGATCTGCGAGCCGTCGCGCGGCAGGTTGCGGAAGGGAGCGACACCGCTAGGCCGAGCAAGAGGCCAACCACGAAGCTACGGCGGGAAGCTCCGGCGCGAGCGCGGCAAAGACGCTTGGCGTGGGTGGGCGTCGCCGCTTCGGCTGTGGTGCTGGCGGCCGCCGGCGCGGCCTTGTGGAACTTCTTCGCCCCCACCGAAGCCCCCCTGGAGCCGATGCGGGCGGTTCCGCTCACCAGTTATCCGGGCAGTGAGGGTGGCGGTTCATTTTCCCCCGACGGCGATCGGATCGTCTTCACTTGGAACAGAGAAAACCAGGAAGACTACGACGTTTACGTCAAACTCATCGGGCCCGGCCCACCTCTGCAACTGACTACCGATCCCGCTTGGGATCACAGCGCCGTCTGGTCGCCGGACGGCCGCCACATCGCCTTTCTGCGCGGACATCCCCCGGCCATGAAAAAAATGGGCCTGTACCTGGTTCCCGCCCTTGGCGGGACGGAGCGCAAACTGGCTGAGACCCGGATACCCGGCACTCTTCTTCTGGGGACCTGCCTGAACTGGTCTCCCGACGGCCGTTGCCGTGTGCGATTCAGACGATCTCTCCATGGAGCCGTTGAGCGTGTTTCTGCTCTCGGTGGATACCGGCGAAAAGCGAAGGCTGACGTCGCCGCCGGGTGTGGCCTTCGGAGATACCAGTCCCGCGTTTTCTCAGGATGGCCGCACGCTTGCCTTCGCCCGGTACGACTCCGGGCTTGCGAGCGATCTCTATCTGCTGGATCTCGACGAAGATCTGACCCCAAAAGGTGAACCGCGGCGGCGGACCTTTACCGAGGCCGCGACAACCAGTCCCGTCTTTACCCCCGACGGCCGCGACATTGTTTTCTCGTCCGGCCCTATCGGCGAGCCCAGCCTTTGGAGAGTGCCGGTATCCGGGTCCGCGTCGCCCGAACGGCTGCCGTTTGGGGAGCGGGGGCAACACCCCGTCATCTCCCGTCAGGGGAATCTCGTGTATACAACGGGCGAAGCGAACCTAGACATCTGGCGTGTCAATCTACCCATTACGGACGGCGCGGCGGTCAAGTTGATTGCCTCTTCACGGGCGGATAGCGATCCGCAATATTCTCCCGACGGCGACAGCATCGCGTTCGTGTCGACTCGCTCCGGAAGCCGTGAGATCTGGAGGTGCGACGCTGACGGTTCGAACCCGGTACAGTTGACTTCGCTTGGCGCCCCAGTAACAGGTAGGCCCCGGTGGGCTCCCGATGGGAAGAGCATCGCATTTCACTCCGATGCCGAGGGGGAGTTCGATGTTTACGTCGTCAACGCCGACGGGGGGGCGCCCCGGCGGCTGACGAGTGATCCGTCGGTCGACGCCTCTCCAACCTGGTCGAGAAACGGAAAGTGGATCTACTTCAATTCAAGGCGCACAGGGGATCTCCAGTGTTTCAAGATGCCGGCGCGCGGCGGCCCCGCCCAGGTCGTTGTGTCCGCGGGGTTCTGGTGTAGGGAGTCACCCGACGGCAGTCTGCTTTACTTTTTGAGGGACTGGGCCAACCCGTCTCTATGGAGAATGCCGGTTGAGGGCGGCAGTGAAGAGGATGCGGAGCTGGTCCTCGAATCCGCGCACCAGGGCTCGTATGAGGTCGTCGAAGACGGGGTCTATTTCATTCCTCCATCGAAGCAGTCGGACTTTTCGCTTCAGTTCCTTCGCTTTGCCACGGGCGCCGTCGAGCCGATCCATGATATCCAGAGACAGCCGGTTGGCACCATGAGCGTCGCCCCCGACGGCCGATCGATTCTCTTCGGCCAATTGGGGGTGTTGGAGGCCGACATCATGCTGGTCGAGAATTTCCGGTACGGGGGGGCGATTTCCGCCGTGGTGAGCCGCTGGGCGGAAGCCCGCGGTTCTCCGTTGTGGCGCACGCATTCTTGCGTGCCGTATCGCCATTCGTGGCGACATCGATTTAAGGACCCAGTCGTCCCATTTGACCGGACGGGGCGCCTCAAAGCGGACGTTTCGGGAGCAACCGGGTCACACAGAGCCGCGGGCGCAAGCCCGCGGTCAAGATGGCGAATAACCTCGGCTGCCGCTTGTTCACGCGAGACCCGGTTTAACTCGACAGCTTGACCGCACCCTTGCAGGCGCGGCTCCGTCCGCTTTTCACGTGCTCGCTCGCGTGGTTAGCCGCGAAAGTAGTCGTCCTAACGGTTCGGCGTCGACCCTCGGCTGCCGAACACAGCCGTACAGAGCCGCGGGCGTTAGCCCGCGGGCCCAAGCCTTCGGTCGGCGCGAATTTGTGCGGTCCTCGCTACGGGCCCGCGCCCTGACGGGCACGGCTCTGTTCGGTTCTAACGTAACTGTGTTGTGCGACACAAATTCTTACCGACCCTTCGGGGCTGGTTTGCGGTAAACAGTTCTGTTTTGGTAGAACTCTACTCACAAGGCGCAGAACTCTACTCACAACAGCACCATGCGTATCTCGACCACACTGATCCTGGCGTCTGCGCTGTGCATGACGGCGGTCCCGGCGGCGGCGCAGAGTATCACCGGTGCCATCGTAGGGCGAGTCACTGATCCCAGTGACGCCGTCATCGTTGGCGCAAGCGTGCGGGCGATCAATGCCGCCACCGGGGCGGTTGACGCCACGACCACCGACAACACCGGCTTCTACCGCATACCGAATCTGCTGCCCGGGGAATATTTTGTCGAAGTCGAGGCCTCCGGTTTTCAGACGGCCAGAGTCTCCGCGCAGCGGCTTAGCGTCGGCGACAACCTGCGGCTGGACGTCAAGCTCGAACTCGGGACGGCTACTTTTTCTGTCGAGGTCGAGGGCCTAGCCAGCGAGGTCAACACCGAGGACGCCCAACTGGGCAAGGTGATGCGCGACATCGCGCGGCTACCGGTGCTTTCGACCGCTGACGGCCGCAATGTGCTCGCACTGGCCTATACCCAGCCCGGCACCGTGCCTGACGCCAGCGGCTTCAACATCACTGTCAACGGCCAGCGGGCCCGGCAGAACCACTTTGTGGTCGACGGGGCGACCACGAATTGGGCGTGGAGCAATTTGTCTTTCGCGACCTCCAACGGTATTTCACCTAATGCTGTCGAGGAGTTCCGCATCGTCACGGGTCCCGCCAAGGCCGAATACGGTAGAAGCGCGGGGGGGACCTTGATCCTCACGACGAAGTCAGGCGGCAACGAGTTCCACGGGATGGCGACCGAAGTCTTCCGCAACCGGGGACTGAACGCCGTTCCTTTCTTTCAGAAATCCGTTCCAGGCGGAACGCCCGGGAATTTCGCCAACGGACTTCCCCGCAAGCCTGATTACAAAAGCCACGACTTCGATGCCAATGTGGGCGGGCCGATCCGGCGAAACAAGACATTTTTCTTTGCGTCCTATCTGGGCTTCCGGCGGCGTACGGAAGTTGCCCGCTCGGCGACCGTCCCCAACGACGGCGAGCGTCAGGCGATCGAGGTGTTTGGAACGCCTGAAGCCCGGGCGCTGCTTGCGCTGCTGCCACGCGCCAATCAAGGCAACACGCTCTTTAGCAACTTGCAAAGCGACCGCGATCGCGACCAGGTCCTGTTCAAGATCGATCATCATTTCAGCACGGCGAACCGCCTGGCGGTTACGTATTTTCGCGAAGACTCGGGAGGAATCCATCCTTCGTTTGGAATTGGTTCCGAAACAATAGCCGTGCCGGGTTTCGAATGGTCCACTGAGATTCGAACCCAAAACCTGATCGTGCGCGACACGCACTCGTTCGGCCCCAATCTGTTTCACGAGTTTCGCGTAGCACTCCAGCGCATCAACCTGGATTTCGCCAATCCGGCAAACCCGGTCCCGCCGAGTAGTTTGGGGCTGGAGGGCATCGTTCCCGACCTTCCCGACAAGGCAACGGCGCCGTTGGTCGGCATCGCGGGCTTCAGTCAGTTCGGGGACTTGGGTATTCCCTTTGGAACCAGCGGGACCGACCTGCAGTTCATCGACAATCTGAGTTGGACCCACGGCCGGCATGCCCTCAAATTCGGCGGCAGCTTTCGCTCGACGCCTCTCAATTCGACGACTTCCCTGGTCAACAACGGGTACATTGTTGCCGAGGGCAGCGGCACGACATTCGGCCTCGTTCCAGCGATCGAGGGGCTCTCGCCTGCCTTGAACGACTTTGCCAACGGTTTCGCGGTCTTTTTTCAGCAGGGATCGGCGGCCGTTGTCGAAGGCCGCACGTGGTCCACGAACCTGTTTCTCCAGGATGACTGGAAGGTCAAACGCAATTTGACTTTGAATCTGGGGCTGCGCTGGGAATACAACAAGGGCCTGACGGAAGCGCGGGATCGCCTGGCCGCCTTTCGACCGGGCCGGCAGTCGGTCATTTTCCCGGACGCGCCGGCGGGTTTGGTCTACCCCGGCGACGCGGGGATTTCGCGCTCCACCTACGGCGAGGACTGGAACAATTTCGCTCCGCGGTTCGGTTTTTCCTGGGACGTTCTGGGGAACGGACGGCTTGCGCTGCGGGGGGGCTACGGCTTGTTCTATCAGCCGCATAATTTCGACCTGGAATTCAACGTGACGAGGACGGCCCCGTACGTGGTTAACCCGCGCAGGTTTTTCACCGACTATGCCAACCCCTGGGAGGGGGCGCGGTTGAGTCCGACAACGCAACCTTTTCCCCATGTTCCACCCGAGTCGGGCGGAAGTTTTGATTTCGCCGCGATCGCCCCGATGACCTTCTGGGGCATGGATCCCAATCTGAGCACGCCTTACGGCCAGCAGTGGAGCCTGCAAGTGCAATACGAGCCGTGGCCCAACTGGCTCCTGGAGGTGGGCTATGTAGGATCGAACGGAGTCAAACTCTACAGTCAGCAGGAGGCCAACCCGGCCGTGGTCGGCCCGGGCGCCACCGCCGGCAACGTCGAGTCCCGTCGCATCCTGAATCTGGACCACCCCCAGAGGGAGCAGTTTGGAGGCGCCCCGTTCAGCAACATTGTGATCTATTGAAATGACCGCAACTCCAACTACAACAGCTTGCAGGCTAACCTCACCAAGCGGTTCTCAAGAGGGTTTCAGATGACCCACGCCTACACTTGGTCCCACGCCATCGACACGGCGTCGGACCAGGGGGTCCGCGACCGGCCCGACGGGGGGCCCTGCGGGGCCATGCCGACCATGACCGCCGCCACGTCTATGTGGGGACCTATGTCTACGAATTCCCGTGGCGCCCGAGCCAGACGGGGCCGCTGGGCAAGCTCGTCGGAGGCTGGGGGGTGTCGGGGATTACCATCCTGCGTAGCGGTGCTGCATTCAACGTGTTTGAGAGCGAAGACCGCTGCCTCTGTGGGATATTCTTGGTGGGGACGCCCGACTACATCGGCGGCGACATCGCCTTTCACGACCCCCGCTCGACGGATGCCGTTCCCGGCCGGCCGAACTCCTGGTTCGACGGCACCGGCGGCGGGACGCCCACGGCGGAGCCCAACCCGCACTTCCGCCGCGTGGGATCGGGGGCGAGTTACGAGCTGGGAGCCGGGCGTTTCGGCAATTTCGGACGCAATGTCTTGCGCGGTCCCGGCTTCGTGAACTGGCAACTGGCCGCGTTCAAGCGCACGGAGATCACCGAGCGTCAAAGCCTGGAGTTTCGCGCCGAGTTTTTCAATCTTTTCAATCAGGCGCAGTTCAAGAACCCGGTGGGCGACATCGGGTCGGTGAATTTCGGGCGGGTGCTTGAGACGTTTGATCCGCGCTTCATTCAGTTTTCGTTGCGATATATGTTTTGAAGGCGCAACGGGACGTGGGCGGGGGGGAGCGGCGTCCGCCTTGTACTGACGGCCGACCGCGCACTTCGCCTCGCCACGTGGTGAGAAAAGCGGGCTAGAACAGTCGTTTTCGCCCCTGAGCATCGACGGAGCGCCGCGAAAAGGCGTCCTTTTGGAGTTGCACGCGAGCCTCGTCACCGAGAATGACGCTGACGATGTCGAAGCGCAGTTTGCCCGCTTCGACGCCGGCTCGCCGCGCGTATTCCGTAGCCGCACGGATCAGATGCCGTCGTTTGCGCACATCAACGGCTCGGGCCGGTTCGCCGAACTCGTCGCTGGCGCGCGTTTTCACCTCGATCACGGCTAGCTGTTCTTTGTCCCAGGCGACAAGATCGAGATCCTGTCTGCCACTCCGGGGACGGTAGTTGCGCGCGACGATGGTGTAGCCCCTTCCGCGCAGGTAGTCGTAGGCCAAGTCTTCTCCCTTGCGGGCGTCTCGGAGGTGCCGCGGCAAGCGTCGGTCAAGCCGCGCCCGCAGCCAATGGCGAAGGAACTTCACAGGGGCCCTCTCGGTTCACGACCAAGAAATGACGGTTTCAAGCGCGGGGATCAGCCAGGTTCAACGACCGGGCCGGAGCGCTCGCGGCAGAGTGGACAACTCCTTCTCTGGAAGGTAACACTGCGGGACGGCGCGGTCAAACCGCGCGTCGATCGCCCGGCAACCAACGCCCGAACAAAACCGCGCCTCCGGACGTCTGAATCCTTACACTGGGCGCGAATCTAACGTCTCGCCACGTCAACAGGCGGCGTTCCTAGCCATCGCAACACACGCCGTTCACGGTCACATCATCGTTGCCTTGCAGCTTGTGGAGGAGCGTTGCTGGTCTCCGCGTCGACTGCGGTGGCGTCCGCCGGCTCGGCTTGTAGGGATCCGCAAGCAGTCGGGAAGAGTTTTTTCGTACTCTGATGGTGATGGAAAAGATATCCGACGTGTTCGAAATCAGGGCAGGAGTTAGGGAACGTTATGCCGACGTGGTGACACCGAGAGCTCTGGAGGTCCTGGCCGAGGTGGCCGGGCTGGACACCGATCGCAAGGCTGCGATGCAGGCAAGATTGGAACGCCGACGTCGGCGAGCTCAGCAGGGTGAAAGGATTCACTTTCCGGACCCTGAATCCACGATCCCTCGGACGGGGATCAAGGTCGCCGACGCTCGAGCTGGACGGTTCAGCGGCTCGGCGATCCCCGAAGACCTGAAGTGCCAGTGGGTGCAAGGGACCGGTCCCGGGGCCAAACCGCGCGCGCCGTTGGAAAGGAGCATTCGCAACGTTGCCTACGCCCTTCTCTCCGGCGCGGACGGATGGATGTTCGATGGCGAGGATGCCCTGGGTCAAATCGAGACGATGTCTCTGGACAACCAGCGAAACCTGCGCCTGGCGTTCGCGAAGGACCCGACCTTTTTGCGGGCGGCTGAGTCCGTGGCAGCAGAAATGAACGCCTGGGCGGAGGGCTTCTTCGGACGGAAGATTGTGGCCGACTGGCGCCGGCAACTTGACTTCACGACCAAGATCTTTCGGGCGCGCGGCCTACATCTGGATGATCGTCACATTCGCAACGCCGACGGCAGCGGCTTTTCCGCGTCGATTGTCGACGCCGCCCTTTACGTCGTCAATAACCACGAGTCGTTGGAAAAACAGGGTGCTAGCCTCGTTCTCTATCTGCCGAAGATTCAGACGGCGGAGGAAGCCGCGCTATGGGATGACATTCTGAGCGGCCTGGAGACCTGCCTGGGGTTGGCGAGCGGGGCGATCAAGACATACGTTCTGGTCGAGCAGATTGAGGCCTCGTTCCAGTTGATGGAGATTCGCGCGGCCCTAGGAAGCCGCTTTGTCGGATTCAACACCGGCCGTTGGGACTACATCAACAGTGTCGCCGATGCCATGGCCTGGGATCCGGATTTCATCCACCCGAACATCGATGCCGTAGCCATGACCTACGGTTACATGCGGAATTACGAAGACCGGGTACGGCGGGCGACCAACACTCCCGACAACAAGGGGCAGTGTGCCCTCTGGCAGGGCGGCATGGAACCTAACATCCCGGTCGGATCGGAAGCGGGCGTCTCCGAGAGCATGAAGAGAGCGGTTCTGGGCGCCGAACGGGAACAAAGAGAGGGGGCCAGCGGCAAATGGGTGGCCCACTGGAAGATGGTCCATATCATCCGCCCGGTTTGGGACAAGGCCGGCCAAGCGAACCAGGCCGGCCGGTCGTTCCCGCCTCTGTCCCACACCGATTCCGACGCCGACGGTTTGGTTCTTCTCGATCCCGCTCCCCGGACGATCCGCGGGGCCAGAGACCTGATCAGCGTGGCTGTCCAGTACGGCAACGCCTTTGAACAAGGATTCCAGGCGGCGGCCCTAAAACCGGCGGATTTCTTCGGCAACGACGACGTTCTCTACCTCATGGAAGATATGGCCACCGGAGAGATCCGGCTCAGCATTCTTTGGGAGTGGCTGCACAAGACGGCCGTCCTCACGGCCGCGGATGAGGAAACCGGCGCAAAAAAAGGCGATCCGTTTACCGAAGAGATGTTCTCGCGGCTCCTCTCGGAAGAATACGTAAAGCTTCAGCACGCCGGAAACGTGGACGTCCACGACGACTCCAAGAGCACTACGCTCCCGGTCGCGAACGTGGTTGTGGACGCTTACGTGAGATTCGACCAGAAGGCGCCCTGGATGGTTGACCTGCTGAACCTCAATCTAGGCGTCGAGCAGGAACGAACAGCCCAGCAACGGACACGCGACTTCCTGGAGATGTTTGCCGCGGAGGGCGTTCGCATTACGAAAAATCTCGATTTCGCCCACCGGTAGCGCCCGCCGCCGATGCGGCCCCCGATTTGGGCCTTTGGCCTCATTCACCGCGGGCGTGGTCAGAAATGCGCAAGCAGCAACCGAATCGTTCCCCAAAAAGCAACA
Source organism: Bryobacterales bacterium (assembly GCA_965248365.1). Lineage (GTDB taxonomy): Bacteria > Acidobacteriota > Terriglobia > Bryobacterales > UBA6623. The sequence continues at coordinate 260,130 of CBDFJA010000003.1, forward strand.
AGGAACGTACGCCGGAGTCAGTGTGAAGCTCGGAACGTGGGTTGCCGCGGGATCGTGCTCCGCCGCGCGCCGCGTCAGACCTCCGCGATTCGCCCGTCGCGCATGTGGACCGTACGGCTGGCGCAGGCGGCCGCGGCTTCGGGGTTGTGAGTGATCATCAAGATGGTCTGGCCCAACCGCTGGTTTAATTCCTTGAGAGTGGAGAGAACCGTCTCCGAGTTCGCTGTATCCAAGTTGCCGGTGGGCTCGTCGGCAAGAAGTATCCGCGGGCTGTTCACGATGGCGCGCGCGATGGCCACGCGCTGCTGCTCGCCTCCCGAGAGGGCGTAGGGTTTGTGGTGCAAGCGGTGCTCGATCCCCAGAATGCGGATAGTGTCCTCAAAGGCCTGGCCGCGCCGGTCGTGGCCAGCGATGTGCTGTGCGATGGCGATGTTTTCCTCGGCTGTCAAGGTGGGCAGCAGATTGAACCGCTGGAAGACGAATCCCACCGCCTCCTTGCGCAATTTCGTCCGATCGGCGTCCGTCATGGCCGTCAAGTCGCTGCCGGCCACTTTCACTTCACCCTCGGTCGGGGGCGTCAATCCGCCGATCACGTGAAACAGCGTGGACTTGCCCGATCCCGAGGGTCCCAGGATCGCCAGGAACTCTCCGGGATAGACTTGCAGGCTGATCCCGCGCAGCGCGGGCACGTCCACGCCGCCCATGTGGAAGACCTTGGTCAGTCCGGTGACTTCGATAATGGGGTCAGCACTCACGCTACTGCTTAACCCGCCTTTCTCGCCACCTGAGGGCCGAAGCACGCAATAGGCCCGCCATGACCGCGTTGCGCTTGCTCGCCGTGCTCAACGTAGGATCCAAGTACGCTAGCATTTTTCAAGAAACGGGGCAGCGAGCGCCTTGTAGTGACGGGCTTCTCCGGCGCCTCGCCACGTGGCGAGAAAAGCGGGTTAGTCATAGGCTAGAGCCGAGATCGGATCTTGGCGGGCTGCCTTGGTCGCGGGATAGAAGGCGCCTAGCAACGAACCCACCATCGCGATGATCGCTCCCCCCACCAGCCAGCTCGGCTGGATGGCGACCGATACGAGAGGGAACTGGGTTTCGACCACCCATTTCGCCAGCAGGCTTAGGCCGAAACCCACCAGGATGCCCAGCGAACAAACGACCAGCACCTCTCGGAAGATTAGATTCGTGATGTAGGATTTCGAAGCGCCCAGCGATTTGAGGATGCCGATTTCGCGGGTGCGCTCCAAAATTGCCGTATACATCGAAAGCAAGACAACGATGAAGCCGATGATGACCGCAATGCCGATGATGATGTTGACAAACTGGGCGGACATCGCCCGGACGTCGGCCGCCGCCTGTGTCAGCAGGTCCTCCATGGCATAGACGGGATAGGACGGCAAGAGCTGCTTGATGCTGTCGATCACTCGGTAGGTCTGCTTCGGGTCTCGCAGTTTCAAGTACACCTGACTGATTTTGCCCCGCCATCCCATCAGATCCTGCATCGTGGCCAGCCGGATGAAAACGCGCGACATCTTCCCGCTCTCCACGATTCCCGCCACCCGGAAGTCATGATTGAGCAGCCGAATCGTATCGCCGACCTGAACGTTCTTGTGGCGCGAGTACACCTCATCGACGATCGCGTCATAGGGCTTTTCCATCGGCCCGCCGCCGAAATAGCGAATCCCTTCCGCCATTTCGAGGAAGCGTTCCCAGTCGACGCCGGTAATCGTTTGCAGATCACCTTGCATCATGACCGTCGTGCCGGTCGCCACCTCGATTTCCGGGAACTCCTCGGCCAGCTTCGGCACCAACTTCTCCGGAATATCGGCTGTACTCAGGTTCATCGCCGCGCTACTCGTCGACGGGCGAATCAAGATGTCGGCTCCCACTCCGCGCGTGCGGCGCTGGGAGTCTTCGAGCAAGCCCTCCGCCAAGCCCACGATCAGCAGGATCATGGTGACCTCGACCGCGATCGCGAGGATGCTCAGAGATGTTCGAACCGGACGGTGCAGGACGTTCCGCACCACCATTTGATTAATCATGAGCGGAATTGGCTACGGCTTTCCCCTCGAGTGTTTCCCCAACTCGTTGGGTGCGCACGCCGCGAGGCGGTTTCAACTGAAATCCGTCTTCGGGGACTTTCTCGTTCAGGCCGGGCTTGAGGATGCGGACTTGCAGGTCGTAGCCGTCCCTGGGACGTGAAATCGCGACCCAAGCGGGGAAGGGCAGCGAGTCTTGCTCGGACCAGTCGGCGTAGCGCGCGATCGTGACAGGCTCTCCCGCGTCGTCGAAGACGATGAGCCGAGCGATGTCGAGTCCGGAGCGGTCAAACCAGATTTCCCGGGATAGCTCCAGGGCGCCGCCGTTGGCTTCGCGCAGTAGGCTGACGACTTGATAGGCGCGGCTTCCTTCCCACCGGTTGACCAGAAACGTCTTCGACTCGGCGGACCGCGGAGGGTCGATCAACAGGGCTTCGAGAATGTGATGAGGACGAACGTTATCGGCCCGTTTTGACGAGCCTGCCTTCACGCTGCTCTCGCCCACGAGAAACCTGTTCTTGGCCGGAAGGTGAACCTGAAACTCGTTCCCGTCAGAGGCCATTTCAAAAGCGGTCGTCGCCACAACGGGAACTTGCCCGATAATCCGAATGGAACGCGGACGGCTGACGAGCACGAATCCCTTCACGTCGCGGAAATCCTGTACTTGCTCCTCATCTTCGGTCACCACCGACAGCTGCAACGTCACGGTCGCTTTCATGGACCGGATCGAATCGAAACGCTCGATTTTCTCCGTCAGGTCTTCCAGTGTGGCGGTACGCAGCGCCATCGGCGGCGCCTGGACGCGCCCTCGCGTGCGTACCAAGCACGCCGAGTCGGCGAGGGCGCACACCAACACCGCGACAAAGAATGTGAGCCTGGGGGAAAAGGGAGGGCCTCCGCGTATACGGCGAGCAATCAATTAATTGTATCAGTAGGTCTCGGCCAGGCTCCAAGCCTTCTCCCGATCTCATCGTTGCGTCTTCGCGCCGCGGCGCAACTCCAGCCACTGGCTAAAAAGCTCGGGGGTCTCCAGCCATATCAGGAACCAGCGCAGCAGTTCCTGTTTCACTTCCTTCTTTTGCGGAGAAAGACGGGGCCGCCGCAGGACGAGCCGCAGGCGGTCCTTCGCCTGCCGAACAGCCGAACGGCAATCCTCCGCCCTTTGGCGATCGCCCCGCCCCCGAGCCTGCTCGAACTCCTGTTGGAGATCCAGCAGCGAGGAGGCCGCGGCTTCGGGGTCGCGAACATGCCACGTCCTCGTAGGTCGACCGGCAGGCCTCCCAGAGACCGCACGACGGGGACATCCGTTTGGACCAGAACATCGAGAAGGTATTGCCGGGAGATGCCTCTGCCTGGACCCACCGACTTTGCGACGCTGAGGCGTAGCGCACTCAGCTGCTGCTCATCGATGACGGCCGGTCGATTCCGCTCGACGTAGGCGAGAACAGCGGACTGATGGAGATCCTCTTCTGCTGGGTCGCGCTCACGGGTTGCGCCTTTGCCGGTAGCTGGCCACCGCCCTCGCATGATCTCGCCACGTCTCGGAGAAAACGTGTTCCCCGTTGCCGCTCGCGCTCGCTACAAAGAAGATATAGTCGCTGCTCTTCGGATGAATAGCCGCCTCCAGCGCCTCGCGACCCGGATTGGCAATCGGCCCAGGCGGCAGCCCCCGGTGAACGTACGTATTGTAGACGTGCGCGTCCTTTAGATCGGAGGTCCGCAGGCGGCCTCTATAGCGGTTTTCCAGAACCATGCCGTAGATCACCGTGGGATCGCACTGCAACAGCATCCCGCGGCGAAGTCGGTTGTGAAAAACAGAGGAGACGAGGTGCCTTTCGTGGCCCACTCCGGTTTCCTTTTCGATCATCGACGCCAGCGTCAGAATCTCGCGGGCATTCAGCGAGGTTTCGTTATCCGCGAGCACCTTGGTGAAAACACTCCTAAAACGCTCGACCATGATCTTGACCAGCTTCTCCACCGTCACGGGCCGGGCGACGTGATAGGTGTCGGGAAACAGGCAGCCCTCGAGGTTGACCGCCTCGGGCAACAAGTCTCGAACATAGTCGGCGCGTTCCGCCTCTTTTAGGAAATCCTCCCGGCTTGCAAACCCCGTGCGAGCGACCAAGTCGGCAACCCCCCAAAGATTATTGCCCTCTGGAATCGTCACCGGATGGTAGCGGACCTGCCCGCGGGCGATCGTATCGAAAACTTCCCCCACCGACATCGGTCGGCCGAACTCATACTCGCCGGCCATCAGAACCGTCCGAGGCCGAATAAGTCGCACCGCCATGAAATGCCACCAGGAAGGGATGACCCCGCCGGCCTCGAGTCGTTCAGCGATGACCCGGCTCGGCGTGAGGGGTTCAATTTCGACGACGACGGATCCTTCATGGCCCTGATAAACCTGATAAGGCGGTGCAAGGACCGTCGAAGCCAAGCTGACGGCGATGAGCAGCGCGAGAACCAGCGCGTAGCGAACCGCCCAGCTGGAAATCCTGCTCATATTTCCAAGCAGGCCTCCGGCGAGTCGCCGTCGGCTGCGTAGTCCAGGTAGCTCTGCAGAATCAGCGTGGCCGCCAGCCGGTCGACCACGGCTTTTCGCTTTTCGATTCCCATACCGCTTTGTCGCAACACGTGAGTCGCCTCTCGGGTGGTCAGCCGCTCATCCCACAGTTCTACTTTTATATCGCAGTGCTTCGCCAGGCTTCGGGCAAACCGAATAGCCTCTTGAGATTGCCGCCCCGATTCACCGCTCATGTGCAGCGGGTTGCCGACGATCACCAGCTTGACCTGCCTCTCGGCAATCGTACGGCGTAGGGCTTCGAAGTCGTAGCTCCGGCTCTTGCGTACGAGCGTCGGCAGGCCCTGAGCCGTTAACCCCAGCTCGTCGCTGATCGCCAGCCCGATGCGACGCTTTCCGGGGTCGAGAGCGAGAACTCGTCCAGGCACGTGAGTCACTCCCTATCTTAACTTTAGATAGGCCTCGCTAACGAGTCCGGGAATCGTCCATGTCGACGAGTTCGTCTTGCTTGCGACCCGTTCTTGCGCTATGCTGACAGCAGTATCCTACGTCGGGCTGTACCCCCCTCCCCAATCACAGATCGAGGCGTTCGCCGCCCGTATAGCATCCATGACGATCGCGGATCTTAAAGAGAAGAATATTGCCGAGTTGACCGGCGTTGTGCGGGACCTTGACCTGCCCGGTGCCGGCAACTTGAGGAAACAAGATCTCATCTTCCGCATCCTTCAGGCCCAGGCCGAGAAGGAAGGCCTGATCTTCGCCGAGGGCGTGCTGGAAACTCTTCCCGAAAGCTTCGGGTTTCTTCGCTCGCCCGACTACAACTATCTGCCGGGGCCCGACGACATCTACGTTTCACCTACGCAAATCCGCCGCTTCGATCTGCGCACGGGCGATACGGTCTCCGGGCAAGTGCGGCCGCCGAAAGAGGGCGAGAACTACTTCGCTCTGGTCAAAGTCGAGGCCATCAATTTCGAGTCGCCCGAAGAAAGCCGCAACAAGATTTTCTTCGACAATCTGACGCCCTTTTATCCCGACGACCGCATCAAGCTCGAGACGACGAAAGAGAACCTCAGTGGCCGCGTCATGGATTTGATGGCGCCGATTGGCAGGGGGCAGCGCGGCTTGATCGTCTCCCCGCCGCGGACCGGCAAGACCATGCTACTGCAGTCGATCGCCAACTCGGTGACGGCCAACCATCCCGAGGTGACTCTGATTCTCCTGTTGATCGATGAGCGCCCCGAAGAGGTGACCGACATGCAGCGCAGCGTGAAGGGCGAAGTGATCAGCTCCACTTTCGACGAGCCCTACACCCGCCACGTGCAAGTCGCCGAGATGGTCATCGAGAAGGCCAAGCGCCTGGTCGAGCATAAACGCGACGTGGTCATCCTATTGGATTCGATCACCCGGCTGGCCAGGGCGTACAACACGATCGTTCCACCGTCGGGAAAGATCCTCTCCGGCGGAGTGGACTCGAACGCCTTGCAGAGGCCGAAGCGATTCTTCGGCGCCGCTCGCAACATCGAAGAGGGCGGCTCGCTGACGATCATGGCAACGGCGCTCGTTGATACGGGAAGCCGCATGGACGACGTCATCTTCGAAGAGTTCAAGGGCACCGGGAACATGGAAATCCATCTGGACCGCAAGTTGGTGGATAAGAGAGTGTTTCCGGCCATCGACATTCACCACAGCGGCACGCGCAAAGAGGAGCTCCTCTTAAGCAAGGAAGACCTGCACCGAGTTTGGGTTCTGCGCAAAGTTCTCAGTCCGCTCTCGGTTACCGAGGCCATGGAGTTGCTTCTCGACCGCATGGGCAAGACTCGCAGCAACGGCGAGTTTCTGGGCGCCATGCAGACCTGATCGGAGCGAGCAAGACCGACAGCGGCGGGCTGTTGCGATAAGATCCGCCACCTGCCGCGCTGCTACAGGGGTGCCGGCCTGGAAAAGCGGGCTAGCTGTTGACGTCGAAGTAAATGCAGTCGGGATGCTGGAAGACGATGGCGCTGACGCTGGCCTCGGGATCCATCATGTAGCCTTCGGTTAGGCGCACGCCGATCTCCTCGGGCCGGATCAGCTTGAACAGACCCTGTTGGTCTTCGAGGGCGGGGCAAGCGGCGTAGCCGAAGCTGTAGCGGCGGCCGCGGTACTTCGTCTTGAAACGCTCAAGCATGGTCGTCTCGGGGGGGTCGGGCCAGCCCCAGTCCTCGCGAATGCGGCGGTGCAGCCACTCGGCGCAGGCTTCCGCCGTCTCGATCGCCAAGGCTTGCACGGCGTGGGACTTTACGTATTCTCCCCGGCGTTTGTATTCTTCCGACCGCTCTCGAATTCCCTCGCCCGCTGTAACGACGAAAACCGCGACGGTGTCGCGGTCGCCGTTCTTACCGGGCAAAACGTAGTCGGCAAGGCATAGGCCATCGGGCCGTTTTTGGCGCGGGAAGCGGAAGCTGTGGGCCGGACCGTTCCCGCCCGGCGCGGAAACGCGAATCGCGTTTCCCGAGCTTTCCGACTCGAAAAACCGCCACACGGCTCGGGCCTTCATGTACGGCTTGGCCTCCGCCTTGACGTCTTCGACGATGCCGTGAAGCTCCAAGGCCTTGGGGTCTCGCTCGGCCAATTTCCGCTCGAAGTTGCCGCGAAAGCCCATGTGCCGCCCATAGAGCATTTGCGGATTGATGTAGCTCCACACTTCCTCAAGCTGAGGCACGTCGCGGACGATTCTCTCCCCGTAGGGCGCCCGAGCCGGCGGCACGTCGAGGCTCACCTTCGAGCTGCGCTTGGTGGATTCGACAAGCTGCTCCTTCTGTCGCGCCGGGGTTTCCGCATGCGCCTGATGTTCGTCGAAAACGTCTGGGCGTTGATCGGGGTCCATCAGACGATTCATCAGGCTCAGTCCCGTCATGGCGTCTTTCGAGTAGCAGACCACCGAGTCGTAGCGGCTTGCGATCTTGGTTCGAGTGAACTTTTCGCTCAGAGCCGCACCGCCCACCAGCATGGGAAGGGACACGCCAGCTTCGCGCAGGTCGGTCGCCGTAATCACCATTTGCTGGGCGCTTTTCACCAGCAGGCCCGACAAACCAATCACGTCGGGCTGATGCTCCCGGTACGCTTTGATCAGTTCCTCCGGCGGAACCTTGATACCCAGATTGACGACTGCGTAGCCGTTGTTGGAGAGAATGATATCGACCAGGTTCTTGCCGATGTCGTGGACGTCGCCTTTCACGGTGGCCAGGATGACTTTCCCCTTCGACGCACCCTCTTCCTTGTCCATGAACTGTTCCAGGTGCCCGACGGCGGCCTTCATGGCTTCGGCTGACTGCAGCACTTCGGCCACGATAAGTTCGTTGTTGTTGAATAGCCGGCCTACCTCCGCCATCCCCTCCATCAGCGGACCGTTGATAATGTCGAGAGGCTCGAGCCCCTCTTGCCGCTTGAGTTCGAGGTCCGGAATCAGACCTTCCTTCGTGCCTTCAATGATGTAGTTCGCCAGGCGCTCGTCGAGCGGCAGATCGGCAATGGATTTCTTCACCCGACTTGTCGCGCCCCGAAAGTGCTCGGTAATGCGGGCGATATGATGCTGGTTGAGCTGGGCTTTTTGCTCGCGCGTCTGCCGGCGGTGGTCGCGGGGAGCGTCGGATCCCTCGGACGGATAGTTCCACAAAAGGTCTTCGGCCAGCTTCTTCTCTTCGTCTGGAATGGTCGCATAGCGCTCCAGCTTCTGCGTGTTGACGATCGCCAGATCGAGACCTGCCTTGGTGGCGTGATAGAGGAAGACGGAGTTGACCACTTCTCGCGCCGCCGGCGGCAGCCCGAAGCTGACATTGCTGACGCCGAGGATCGTCTTCGACCGCGGAAGCACCTGTTTGATGAGCCGCACGCCTTCGATCGTCTCGACCGCGCTGCCGATATAATTCTCGTCCCCGGTGCCGCAGGGAAATACGAGCGGGTCGAAAATCAGATCTTCTTCGGGCAAACTCCATTTCTCGGTACACAGCTTATGAGCCCGCTGGGCAATGGCCAGCTTGCGCTCGCGGGTGATCGCCTGCGCCTGCTGCTTGTCTTCATCGATCGATCCGATGATGATCGCCGCGCCGTACTTTTTAAGCAGCGGAACTACGCGATCGAATCGCTCTTCTCCGTCTTCGAAGTTGATCGAGTTGATAATGCTCTTGCCCAGGCAATAGGTCAGCGCCCGCTCGACTGCCTCCGAGCTCGTGGTATCGATCATGAAGGGGACCTTGACCTTGTGGATCACTTTCTCGTAAAAGCGGTCCATGTCGTCCAGCTCTTCGCGGTCGGGGTTTTCGAGGTTGATGTCGATGATCTGGGCGGCGTTTTTCACCTGCTTACGGCCGATTTCGGCCGCCTCTTCAAACTTTTCTTCGCTGATCAGCCGCTTGAAGGCCCGTGATCCCACTTCGTTGGTTCGCTCCCCGACGAGCAGGGGGCGGTTGTCGTCGCTTGCTTCCACCAATTCGATGCCGCTGTAGTAGCTGCGCCGCGGGCCGCGGTGTGTTCGGGGCGGCTTGCCTTCGACCATCCGCGAGATGGCGCGGATGTGCTCGGGCGTCGTACCGCAGCAGCCGCCGATCAGGTTGAGCCAGCCGTTTTTGACGAACCTTTCGAGCGACGACGCCAGCGACGTCGGCGTCTCGAGATAGGCACCCTCTTCGTCGGGCAGACCGGCGTTCGGATAGCAGGATACGCGGGTTTGCGCCATGTTGTGGATCGTCCGGATGTGGTCGGTCATGAACTCCGGACCGGTAGCGCAGTTCAACCCGATCGAGAGCAGATCCACGTGCCCGAGCGAGGCCACCAGGGCGTCGGCCGCCTGCCCGGCCAGCATGGTTCCCATGGGCTCAATGGTCCCCGAGATCATGATCGGCAAGCGGTAGCCGAGCTTGTCGAACGCCTGCTGGATGCCGATGAGCGCGGCCTTGACGTTGCGCGTGTCTTGGCAGGTCTCAAGCAGCAGCAGGTCGCAGCCGCCTTCGGCCAGCGCCTCGGCCTGTTCGCCGAAGGTGTGAATCAGCTCGTCGAACGTAATTCCCCCGGTAACCGTGATGGCCTTGGTCGTCGGCCCTATCGAGCCGGCCACGAAACGCGGCTTCCCCGGCGTGGAGCATTGCTCGGCCGCCCGCCTCGCCAGCTTTGCGGCGGCCACATTGGTCTCGCGAACCTTATCTTCCAGATCGTATTCAGCCAGGACGACCGACATTCCTCCGAACGTGTTCGTCTCGACGATATCGGCCCCGGCCTCGAAGTATTCCCGGTGAATGTCCAGGACGACGTCCGGGCGGGTCAAAACCAGGTTTTCGTTGCAGCCCTCGAGCGCCGGACCGCCGAAATCCTCCGCCGTGAGATTCCTTTCCTGCAGGCGAGTGCCCATGGCGCCGTCCAAGACGGCGATTCGCTCGTCGAGGACTTCGTGAAGCAGTTTCGTCTGATCGTCTCGACCACTCATGGCTAATCGGATGCTAACGGCTAGGGTTGTTCTCGCTCTACCGCGGGGTGTGCTGTTACTCCCAGCGGCGGTTCAGGCCGGCGTACGGGACCCGCCCCTCAAGGTGTGGATAATCGGCGTTTCCGGTTTATTCTTTTATTATAGGCTCGGGCTAAAGCAGGAGACCCTTGCCGCGCACGAATCGGAGCGGCGAACGCCAGGGTCTGTGAAAATACCTTGGGACAGTCCACCGCGCCTCCCGCAAGTCATTGATAAAACATCTCGCCCGCGCACGGCGCTCGGGACAGTCCCCGGTTTTTTCACAGACCCGCCAGTGAGCGGCCATAGCGCGATGCTCGCTCCAATGACGCCGCTCGGCGGGGATGGTCCGCGCCCGCCCCGACAGGGGCCGCAACAGCTGTTTCGCCCTTCCAGGACTCGTGCACAGGGGTTCCGTCACCCACGGCTGAAGCCGTGGGGAAAAGGAGCAGTTCGGGGAAGCCCTGGAATGGGCGATACAAGGGATCACGCCCGGAAACCGGCCCCGTCAGGAGCGGCAGGATTGCCGGTCACGTGTTAGACTCACCCTTCCCGGGCCCGCGAGGCTCGGCCGCTCCCTATCCCGTAGGACTCGCCGTATGTCGTCAGGAGACAGGCCATGACAGTCAAGACGAAAAGACGTCCTTCCGGTCGCAACGGAAACGGCCGCGCCGCCCGAAAGCCGCCCTCGGGCTTCGTGGCCCTTTCGCTGCTGCTGACGCCTTCCATGGCTCCCGAACCCAAACCCGAGGACGGCCCCCCCTGCCACCTGTGTACGGCTCGCTGCTGTAAGTATTTCGCGGTCGAAATCGACGCCCCGACCGACGCGGAAGACTACGAACACATGCGCTGGTTTCTCATGCATGAGGGGATCGCGGTCTGGATGGATGAAGGGGACTGGTATCTCGAAGTGCGAACCGTCTGCCGGCATCTGCAGCCGGATAATAGCTGCGGCATCTACGAAACTCGACCTCAGGTCTGCCGCGATTACGGAGTGAAAGACGGCGAGCCCTGCGAGTTTTTCACCGACGAGTTGGAGTACGACCTCTACTTCGATTCCGACGAGAAATTTGAAGCCTGGTACAAAGCCGAACAGGAAAAAAGAGAAGAAAAAAAACGCAAGCGCGCGCGATTGAGGGCACGTCGCCGCCGGGAACAGGCGCGGGCCCGTGCGTAGTCCGCTTTTCTCACCACCTGACGGGGGAAGCACGCGCACCTCGCCTCGCCACGTGATGAGAAATCCGGGTTAGCCACGCCCCGCCGGCGGAGAGACAAACGCCCGCCTCTATTTTCGGAGCGACTGCAACATCCGACGAAAGTCGGACTCGGTGGCCGAGGCCGTCTTTTCGGGCGCTGTCAGCTTGAAGAAAATCGTCCCCTCGGGCGCGCCGACGATGGCGGCCAGCATCCGATAGCCCGGTTTGGGTATCGCTCGGGGGGCCCGGGGAAACGGCTTGACCAAATACGTGCCGGTCACGTCGAGGGTCGTCACGGCGATCCCGTTGATCTTCTCGCCGGCCCTTCGCGCTAGCTGGTCCGCCGGGCCCCCGTCGGGAGCGCGGAACTGGCCGATCCAGCGTTTGACGTTAGCCTCAATGCCCCCCGCGCCCCCGGCGCCGAAGTAGTACACGCCGCATTCTCCGTCCTCGGAGTCTCCCTCAACCGCCGGCACGGTGTAGGTCGCGGCCCGCATCGGTCTTTGGCGCTGCGCTTTCCAGCCTGCCGGGGCGGTCCAGCTCACCCCTCCCGCCGATTCAGCTCGCGCCAAAGAAATCGGCGACAAGGCCGCAGCCAGCAATACCAGCGGGATCAGCAAGGTCAAGCGCGCTTTCATGGTGTCCTCCGAAAGGGTCAGTATAGCCGAGACAGCGTATGCTTCCCGAGCGGCCGCCTTCGCTCAGCGAGCCTTCCGGGGCGCTTGTAGACTGCCACAAGGCTTTTTCGCACCGAGCAGGCGCGCGCGCAACGAAAGAATAGCGGACCTAATGCGTGCTTCGGCCAGAGGAGGGGGCTGGTATGGCGTTTTGTCGCAGCACGGAAGCCCTGTTACGCCCGGTACTTTTCCGCGGCGTGTTCTTTACCCTGGTGGCGTGAATGCCGTGCGGGACCACAACGCGGATGTCGTGCTATCCTGGGCTATTTGCTTGCGCTATGGACTCATGTATTCACTCAGCTTGGAACTGGCTGAGCCGTTCCGGTATCCAAACTGCATCGGGCGGCGTGGCCCGTTTTTACGGTGCTGACGTCCAACAGTACCAGGACATTTCGACGCAATCCACCGCATTCTTTATTAGTACTTTCTTGCGGCTCGGGGAGCCCTCACAGAACTTCGCCCCGGATGAAGCGCTGCGTGCCGGAGGGTTTCTCCTGGACCGCGCGTTTCACCGCTCGAAAGAGTTGTTCGCCCACGAGGTGTATGGCGGGGGCAACAGCCCGTCGACTCGGGCCTACTTCTTCGACTGCAGTATTGTCATTCGCTCACTGGTTGACCTCTGGAAGGCGACCGAGGAAGCGGCCTACCTCGAGTGCGCCGAGCGCTGCGGTTTTGCCCTGCAAATGCTTATGTCCCGGATGGATGGCTCGTTCTTTCCGGTATACGACTTTTCGAGGGATCAGCCTATCGATGACGGAGAGACGTGGTCAACTCGGCCCGAGGTCTATCAGCTTAAGGCCAGCCTGGCGTTGCAAGATCTGACCGATGCTACCGGGTTGCATGAGTTCGTGAAGTCCGAGGCCCTACGCCGATGGTGCTTGAAGCGGCACGAAAGCTTCGTGCCGGATTTTGGTGATTCCGAGGAGCGGATGTCCCAGTTGCACGCCTATTGCTACTTTCTGGAGGGGCTGCTTCAAGAGGCAAGCCAGGACGCGGACTGCAGCCGCGCCCTGCAGTGGGGCATTCTGCGCGTGGAGAATTTGGTAGAGGAAATGGGCCCCCAATTCCAGCGCTCCGACATTATCGCTCAGTTGCTGCGACTGCGCTTTTATGCGGACACGTTCGGCGTCATGGAGATCGATCATGACACGGCCGAATCCGAAGTAGCGGCTCTGATCGAATTCCAACAGCAGTCCAGCGACCCCAGGGTCGACGGGGGGTTCGCCTTCGCTCGGCGCGGAGCGGAGATCGTCCCTCACATGAACCCGGTGAGCACTGTCCTGGCCGTCCAGGCTCTGACGATGTGGGAATCGGCGGAGCAGGGAACCTTTCGGGATACGTGGAACGTGCTGATCTAGTAAGCGTTTCTCACCACTTGACGGTCGAAGCACGCGATAGGACCGCCATTGCGCCGTTGCGCTTGCTCGCCGGAATCAACGTCCTGCCGCCGCCGTTCAAGCCGAGTCGTCGGCTGTTGTTTTGTCACGCGCATACTCGGCGGTGATCGAAGACTGCAATCCGCCCCGCGGAGTGAACTCGCCGACCAACGTGGCCCAGACGGGCTTTACGGCTTGAACGACGTCGTCGAGTACCCGATTCACGGCGTTCTCGTAAAAAATCCCTAGGTTGCGATAAGCGAGGATATAGTGCTTGAGTGACTTCAATTCCAGGCACAGTTCGTCCGGCTCGTATTCGAGCGTGAGCCGGCCGAAGTCAGGCAGCCCGGTCTTAGGACACACTGAGGTGAACTCCGGGATTTCGATCTTGATCCGATAGCCCTTGTGCTGATTCGGCCACGTCTCGATAGCGGGTAGCCTGGCATCGATCCCTGCCCGGGCATGCTGTTCGTTGTATTCCGTCAACCGATTCCACTCCTTCGCGGCCAGCAGGGGCCTTGGCCGCTTTTCTCGCCGCGCCCGACGGTCGAAGTAGAGGACAAGGCGCTCCCGGGTTCCTCGCGCTTGCTCGTCCGGAACTTCTGAAATGAAACTCAGCGCCAGGCCGAATCTTCCCGGCCCTCGGACCGATTCCCGCTTCGCCCCAGGATATCGTGACCCACCGGTCCCTTGCCAGGTGGATCTCCAGCCCGGTCGGCCCTGGCGCGCATCGAACGCACCGCCCGGCGTCCGTTCGCCCGGAAGCACGGGTGTTAAGGTATAGGGGTATGACGTCGGAACAGGTTGTAGCGGTGGTCGAAGAAATCCGCGAACACGTTCGCGGCCGCCACAAAAAAAAGGTACAGGAAATCACTGATTTCGAACTGCCTGGTCTCGACGGCCTGGGTCAAGCCCGCGACGCCGCCCAAGACAAGGTCGCTTCCATAGGCTCGGTGAATCCCCGCCCGCCGGGCCTTCTGAACAGTGCGATTCAGGCTTGGAAAAAGTCGGTTGCTCGTTTCCTTAACTGGTTCGTGCGCGACCAGGTGGAGTTCAACCGCGCGGCGCTGCGCTACATGGACCGCAACATCGAAGCCGCGATCGAACAGAATGACAATCTGCTCCGCGTGGCTAAGGCGGCGGCAGCGCAAACTCACGTCCAGGACATGATGACCCACTGGAAACAGTGGCGCCCGGCCATGGAAGAGAGGCTGGCGCAGATGGAAATTCACTTCCTCCACTGTGTCCGGGAAGTCGAGAGCGGCGCCCGCGACCGCGACGCGAAGTGGGACAGGGAGTTGCGAAAAATACACCAAGATTACCGCGATGAACTTCGCCGTACGGCCGACGAGATTCAGACGAAGTTAGGGGAGGACCTGAGCCGGCTACAAGACTCCCTTCACGACATGCAGGACAGGTTCTGGAAAGATCTGCGGAGACTCAAGACCGAAAACGAGCATTTGATCCACACGGAACTGCGCTTGATTCGCCGGAGGGCGTTGGGACCCGGTGGCGCGGCGCCTCCCGCATCCGCCTCGATCCCGGCTACGCCGGCAAGTGAGCAAGCCGGTGCGGCTCGACCGGCCACCCTAGACTACGCACGGTTTGAGGAGCGCTTTCGCGGCGACGAGGCCTACGTCGGTGAATCGCAAGCTTTCTACCTGCCGTACTTTAAGAACTGCCGGCAGGTGGTTGATTTGGGTTGCGGCCGCGGGGAATTCCTGAGCCTGCTCGGCGAGCAAGGCGTCCTCGCTAGCGGCGTCGATGCCGATCCCGACGCCGTAGCGGCGTGCCGCGGGAAGAGCCTGGACGTCGAGCAGGGGGATTTGTTTGCCTTCTTGTCCAGCCGGTCCGATCAGAGTCTCGATGGGGTCCTCTGCGCTCACGTGGTGGAACACCTTGCGGCCCATCTCGTGCCGAGCCTGATTTTCCTGGCGAACCAGAAGCTCCAGCCGGGCGGAATCCTGGCCATCGAGACGCCGAACCCGGCGTGTCTGGCGACATTCGCGGGAGACTTCTATCTCGACCCCACGCACCGCCGGCCGGTGCCCTCCCAACAGGTGCACTTCTACCTCCAGGAGGCGGGCTTCAGTAACATCGAGGTTCACGAGATCCACCCGGCGGCCGACGTCTTCCCCGAGATCGCCGGCCTGGACAAGGTCGAAGAGCTGCGGGCCTTCCGCCGCAGATTCTTCGGCGGCCTTGATTACGCGATCATCGCAAGAAAATTCAAGAACTAGTTGACCCCTGATGGAGTTTACCGGCGAGCGGGTAGTACCCGGTCAGACCGACGTCGACTTGATGAACGAGCATCTCGCTCGCTATGGCTTTGCCGAGTCGCTCGTCGCCGGCAAAGGCGTGCTCGACGCGGGTTGCGGAGTCGGCTACGGCTCGGCCCGGCTCGCCCGCTCGGCCGACCGCGTTGTCGGCCTTGACAATGCCCGTGAGCCGCTCCTCGCCACACAGCGCGAATACGGGGACTCCCAGGTTCGCCTTGCCCAAGGTGATTGCCGCGGCCTGCCGTTCTCCGACGCCAGTTTCGACGTCGTCGTTGCCTTCGAGGTGATCGAGCATCTCGAAAACTGGCGGAGCTTTCTGGCGGAAGCTCGGCGCGTGTTGACCCCCGGCGGGCGGCTACTCGTTTCGACTCCCAATCGAGTCTACTACCAGCAAACGCGAACTACGCCAAACCTCTACCATGTTCACGAGTTCGACTACGACGAATTTCGGGACGAGCTGGTGAAGTTCTTCAAAAACACGACAATATTTCTTCAGAATCACAGTGATGCCGTCACGTTTAGGCCGCTCGAGGCAAGGGGGCTGCGAACTTTCCTGGAGACGACGTCCTCCCGTCCCGAAGAAGCACACTTTTTCGTGGCCGTGTGTTCGACCGAGCCGCTCTACGGCTCACCGGCGGTCGTCTACTTGCCGACCGCGGGCAATGTTGTGCGGGAACGCGAACAGCACATCGACCTGCTGGTATGGGAAGTCGGCCGCAAGCAAGAGCTGCTGAAGGAATTGGGCCAAGAGCTGCGGCGGCTGCAAGCCGAGCACCGGGAGCAGCAGCAGCAGGCGCGGCAAGCGATCAAGGGGCTGGAGGAGGAGAACGAGAGGAAAACCGTTTGGCTCAAGCAGCTCGACGATAAACTCGAGCGCTACGAACAGCACCTCGAGGAGACGACGCAGTGGGCGTTGAAGATACAGGATGATCTGAACCGTGCCGTGGAAAACTATCGCCGGCTGGAGGCCCACAAAGCGGAGAAGCATCAGGAATTGGAGAAATGCGTCAAATTGCTGGACGATGCCGAACAGCGCGTAATCGAGCGAACCGACTGGGCGAAACGAGTGGAGCAACAGCTGGGAGAAATCGGAGAACAGTTGGCCGGCGTATACGTCTCTCCGGCCTACCGTGTCGGGCGACGGCTCGGGCTGGCGCCTGGAGTCCCTACCGGGGGGGAGATCCCGGCGCCCACGCCTGAGACGAATGATGAATGAAGAGGCCGCGCGTGGTGGCTCGTGGACCCGAATCAGCGCGCGACGGTACCCAGTTTCTTGAACCATGCAGGTGTACCTGAACCCTACGTTGGCCACGGCGGGCCGGCGCAACAAAGTCATTGCGGGCATGCCCCGTGCTTCGACCGCCGGCTGGCGAGAAATGCGGGTTAGAAAGCATACCGCCGGCGCGCCGGGGTCCGGACCGGCGCCGGGACGCCGCTTGTTCGTGCTCATGCTGCTGAGCGTCTTCGGGGGCTGCGGCCGCAAGAAAAAAATCTCTCTGCCGCCTCCGAAACCCGCGCGGATGGGGGAATCGGAAGTCGGAGTCGCCAGCTGGTATGGCCATCCCTATCACGGAAGACGCACCAGCAACGGCGAAGTCTACGACATGAACGAGATGACGGCGGCGCATCTCCGGCTACCGTTTAACACCTGGGTCCGCGTGACGAACCTCAGCAATCGTCGCAGCGTGGAAGTTCGCATCACCGACCGGGGCCCGTTCATCAAGGGACGTATTATCGATCTCTCGAGAGCCGCGGCCAAGCAGATCCGTATGATAGGTCCGGGGACGGCGAAGGTTCGCGTCAAAGTCATTGCCACGCCGAAGATGCGTTACCGGCCAGGGAAAGGGCGGCCTGTGGAGGTAGAGCCGCCGAGCCGGGGACCCGAACAGAGCCGGGAAGCCGCCCCTCTCGAAGCGGAACACGAACCTTGCCCGTCGCAGTTTTCCTGGGGCGTCCAGGTCGGTGCGTTTCGTATTCCCGAAAACGCCGAGCAAATGCTCGCCAAGCTGCTCTATGAAGACCTGCCGGCTCGGATCGTTCGCCGGCAAGAGGGACAGGGCCTGTTGTACTTCGTCGTTGTCGGTCAAGAAGATCTAAAATCAGCCGCGGAATTCTTACAGCGAAGCTTGGAAAACGAAGGTATCAGCGGTTTCGTGGCAGCGTTCGAAGAAGCAGACTTGGCGGATTGCCTATAATGAGTTAGATCCTCTGTGCAACAGCAACCGCTGTTTGAGGGCGGCCTAACTCAATTCGGCTTGGTCGGTGACTCGCCGCAACTTCAGGGCGTCCTGCGAACGATCGAAAAACTGAAAACGAACGACTCCCCCGTTCTGATCGTCGGCGAGAGCGGCGTGGGCAAGGAGCTCGTGGCGCGAGCTCTCCATGCGGTCTCCCCCCTGCGCCACAAGAAGTTTCTCCCCGTGGACTCGGCTTCTCTGGTCGGATCGCTGATGGAGAGCGAGCTGTTTGGCCATGTCAAGGGGGCCTTCACGGGCGCGGTCGAGAGCAAGATCGGCCTGGTGCGGGCCGCCCAGGGAGGCACGCTGTTTCTCGATGAAATCGGCGAGCTGGCGCCGGAGGTGCAAGCGAAGCTACTGCGGCTTTTGCAGGAAAACGAGATCCGTCCGATCGGCGGGACGCAACCGATCAAAGTCGTTGTGCGGATCCTAGCCGCGACGAACCGAGACCTGCCGGCCGCCGTTGCCGAGGGAACCTTTCGGCAAGATCTCTTCTACCGCCTCAACGTGATCCGAATTCGCATTCCCCCGCTTCGAGAGAGGAGATCCGATATTCCTTTGCTGGTGGGCCGCTTTCTCAAGAAATACGCCGTGCACGAGGTGAGCCTGTCGGACGACGTCCTGGCGCGTCTGATGAGGCACCCCTGGCCGGGCAACGTCCGCGAGCTCGAAAACGTCATTCGCGCCATGGTGGCGCTTAGGTCAAACCCGATGATCGAAATCAACGACCTGCCCACGAATCTCCGCAGGTCGGTGGATCCCTCTCAGGAAGTGGATGTCGGCTTAGGATCGGAAATCGTTCCTCTCGCCGAGGTCGAGCGCCGGCACATTCTCAAAGCTATCGAACATACCAGAGGTGATGTCCAAACGGCGGCGCTGCTGCTCGGGATCGGCAGAACCACGCTCTACCGCAAACTCAAGGCCTATCGCGGGAAGAGCAGAGAGACGCGAGACGCGCTCGGCCCCGACCACTGGCAAGTGTCGGCTTGAAGCTCGCCGGTTGATCGGTCATGCTGAGTACGGTGTCCCCCGCAGCCGTAACTCCACGCGCCAGGCAGCTTTTCTCACCGCGTGGCGAGGCGAAGTGCGTGAGAGGTCCGTCAGTACAAGGCGCGCGCCGCTTGGCGCCGCATTTGTTGAATAATGCGGGCGTACTTGAACAGTACGTTGAGCACGGCGAGCAAGCGCAACGCAGTAATGGCGGGCCTATGGCGTGCTTCGACCGTCAGGTGGCGAGAAATGCGGGCTAGGCAGCTTGCCGGAGCCTTTCTTGAAGAGCACGGAAAGACGGGCGTTGTCTCGGCCGATCTGATTGACAACCTTTGCGGTCTGGCGGCCTCGGCTGATTGCGACCAAGCCCAGGCCGGGACGGACGCCGTATTCCGGCTCATCGTCGAGGCCCTCGGCGACCGGTTTGAACCTTCCGCCTCCGACCTCTACGTGCGCTTTTTCAGCCGTGTGATTGACTACTGCCGGCGCCTGCCCCAAGGGCGGCGGCTCGACGATAGGCTGTCGAGTTTCGGCTTGAGGAGCGAAGAAGACGTCCTGCGCCGGGCGGAGGGAATCCGTGGCGCCCGCCTTCCCCGCGGTTACCCGACGGCCGAAGTGAAAAAGGTGCTGGTGCTCTCCCGCGTCACCTTGGGAGCCGACGTGGCCGTTACCAGCGTGGTCCTCAGCAGGATGAAGAGCGTTTTCGAGAACGCGGAGGTCCTCTTGGTGGGAGGGGCGAAAGCGGCGTCACTTTTCGCCTCCGCTGACCGCGTGGGAGTGCTGCGGTTCGAGTACGGCCGAGGAGCCACCCTGCTCGAGCGGCTGATGAGCTGGGTGCGGCTGGCCGAAGTCGTGGGTGCGGAAATCAAGGATCTAGCCGTGGGAGAATACGTCGTCGTGGATCCTGATTCGCGCCTCACCCAGCTGGGGCTGCTCCCGGTCACGAACGACGATGCCGGCTATTGCTTTTTCGAGAGCCGCTCCTATCGATCTCCCGGGGCGGAGTCGTTGGCCCAGCTGACCGGGCGATGGCTCAGCGATCTATTCGGAGATGGCGAACAAACCGACTACCCCTATGTGAGACTCTCGACGGACGACCGGGATCTCGGCTTGCTAGCCCGCCGGACGCTCAGCGGGCGCCTGGCCGCGGTCAACCTCGGAGTCGGAGATAATGCGGCCAAGCGTCTCGACGATGCGTTCGAACAATGGCTTGTCTCTGCTCTGCTCGAGGCGGGTTATACCGTGCTGCTCGACCGGGGCGCGGGTGAGCGGGAAACCGAGCGCTCGACCGGGTTGACGGCTCGCCTGCGATCCGCCGGCAGGCTCATCGGTTCGATCACGGGGGCCGAGTGCCGCCCCGGCGACGTGGTCGCCTGGCAAGGCAGCCTGAGCGGTTTTGCGGGCTTGATCGCGGCCTCGGACCTTTACGTCGGCTACGACTCGGCCGGCGGGCACCTGGCGGCGGCGCTGGGCGTGGCGGGAATCGACATTTTCGTCGGCGCGGCGTGCGATCGCATGGTCCGCAGATGGCAGCCCTGGGGACCGAAACCAGCCACCGTGATCGGGGTCCGCGAGGGGGATGACCCTTCGAGCGTCTTCTCCGAAGTGCAGAGACATCTGCCGTGACCATCGCCTTAGATGCCACCTACAGCCTTGACCGCAAGCCTTCCGGAGTCGGCGTTTATTGTCGCCGGCTGATCGAGGCGCTGGCGCATGGCGCTCCCGATGAGCGGTTTCTCTTGTGCTATCGCGCGCGCCGCTTGTTGCGCTCCCTCCGATACCCCCTGCCGGAAGAAAACTGCTCACGGCGTCTGTTGGAAGAGTTTGCCTGCTCGCTGTTTCGCCGGCGGGTCTCCCTGTTCCACGGCTTGAACCAGCGCCTTCCGCAGCGCCGATTCCGGCACAACGTGACGACCTTCCATGACTTGTTCGTTCTTAGCGGCGACTACTCCACGGCCGAGTTCCGCTCCCGCTTCAGCGCGCTGGCGCGCGACGCAGCAGGCCGTTCCGACCACATTATCGCCGTCTCGCAGTTCACGGCCGATCAGGTAAGCCTGCATCTGGGCTATCCGCGGAATCAAATCAGCGTCATTTACCACGGGGTGCAACCGGTCCCCCATTTTCCAACCAAGCAGTTGGAGGAGTTCCGCCGCCGGCAAGGGCTTGAAATGCCTTTCCTGTTGCACGTCGGGGCGACTCAGAAGCGGAAGAACGTGATGCGGCTGGTAGACGCTTTCGAAAGGCTAAACGCCCAGTTCACGCTGGTGCTCGCCGGCTCGGCCGGATACGGAGCCGAGCAGATCATGGATCGTATCGAAAACAGCACCGCCCGCCGGCGCATCCGGCCTCTCGGCTATGTCGATTCCGACCGGCTGGCGATGCTCTACCGCACGGCGTCGGTGCTCGTCTTCCCTTCTCTCGAGGAAGGTTTTGGCATGCCGGTGCTGGAGGCCATGTCCGCCGGCCTGCCGGTGGTCACCTCCGACCGCTCGGCCATGGCCGAAATTGCCGGGGGGGGTGCTCTTCTCGTTGATCCGGAGCGGAGCGAATCGATCGCCGACGCGGTGGAGCGCATCTTTACCAACCCTGAGCTCCGTCAACAGCTGGTCGAGGCCGGGCTCGAGCGCGCGGCCGAATTCAGCTGGATCAGAGCGGCGCACGAAACCATGGCTGTCTACCGCAAGCTGCTGCCACAGGCCCCGATTTGACTCGCTTCCCCTGACAACTTCATCTCGCCGTAGAACTGCGGCTAACTAGCTAAGCTAGCCCGCATTTCTCACCACCTGACGGTCGAAGCACGCAATAGGCCCGCCATTACTGCGTTGCGCTTGCTCGCCGTGCTCAACGTACTGTTCAAGTACGCCTCCGCTCGCCGAGCGTCGCGCGCCTTGTACTGACGAGCCTCTCACGCACTTCGCCTCGCCACGTGGTGAGAAAAGCGGGCTAGGGCCGCGGCGGGCTTCGGTAGCCGAAACGGCGCAGCAGGGTTTGGCCATCTTCTCCGACAACGAACCGCGTAAAGCACCGGGCGTCGGTCGGTCGTGAAGATCCACGGACGATACCGAGCGCTTGATCGATTGGCCCGTGAAGTCGCTCGTCTACTTCGATCCGCCCGCCCACCCCCGGCGTAAGAACGGAGGGAGCAGTAAAGGCGACGTCGGCATTGCCTGATTCCGCGAATTGCCGCGCCATCAAGACGTTTTGAGCGTAGACGAGTTTGGGCTGCACTTGATCCCAGAGGCCGAGTGAACGAAGAGTCTCGACGGCGGCGCGCCCGTAGGGGGCGACTTCCGGCTTGGCCACCGCGATGATCGCTATCCCGTCGCCGGCCAGGTCCCGCAGCTGGCCCGCGGATGCGCGGGCGCCGGCAGGCACCCAGACCACCAGCCGGCCGCGAGCATAAACGGCGCGGCTGTTCGCCAGCAAAAGGCCCTTCTCCACCAGCCTGTCCACGTGCTCGACATCGGCCGCGGCAAAGACGTCAAAGGGAGCTCCGTTTTCGATCTGATGGGCCAGAAACGCCGTCGAGCCGAAACTGAAAAGAACGCTGACGCCGGTCCGCTCCTCGAAAGCCGCGCCTAATTCGTCGCAGACCGCGGCCAAATTGGCGGCCGCGGCGACGCTGAGCGGCGCGGGAGAAGTAGCGGGCCCGTCCGGACGGCAACTTCCGCACACGAGAAACGCCGTCCATACCGCCACCCACGCCAACCGGGAACTCTCACGGGCCGAGAGGGGCCTCACCGGTGTCTTGGCCCGGCGGCGAACTCCCGCTTGATGTCCCGGATTCATGAGCAACGCTTTTGCCCGCCAGACGCGGTGTCTTCCTAATGTAGCGGGATTGCATGGGCTGCGGCGTGGGTGTGGCAGCACATGGATGTCTGGTCTCTCAGGGCCCAACGACCGGATTCACCAACACTCTCCGCACTCGTCGCCGTCACACTTCACACTTCCTCCCAGCAGGCTCGGGATCACTGCATCCATCCCTTGACGTTTGCCCGCCAGGGATGTCCCCATGACAGCCTGTTCATGTAGGTCTTCAAAGTTCCCACTTTCTTCCTCAAAAAGGCCGATACGTATAGGTGGGGATGCCAGTTACCCGATAGCGTGGAATGCAATTCTTTCTTCGGTTTCTGATCGTCAGCTGCGTCGCTCTGTCGAGTTGGTGGCAGGTGCAAGCTCGCCTGGGGTCTTCGAACTCCGCCGCCATCCTGCTGGCGGGAATTGGAGTGCTGGCGGTGCTGTTGACCGCCAAGGGCAGCCGCTTGGGTCTGTGGCTTTCACTAGCGCTTACTTTGGGGTATGCTGCTGGAGTCGCCCTCTCGGTGCGGCCCGAGTATCTTCGTGAAGTCTTGCCTCTCCTGAGTTGGTGCGCCCTGGCGACGGTGTCATGCGCTGTGTTGCTTTGCTCCACCGGAGAGCGCAGTCCGAGAGGGAAGCCGACTTACGAGCGCTACCCGCAATATTGACGGTCGGGTGGGAATCTAATAGGGGAAGGCCGCCCACTTCGCCGCGGAAGCGGTTTCGCACGGGCAGCTGCCGCTTCGTATACTTCAGAGAGAGTCAAGCGGCCCCCAGGGAGCCTGCCCAGAAACAGGTTTCGGGCGAGAGGGCGGCCGCAGACCTCGAGCGAGTTTGGCAACGGGAAGAATCCGCCACGCTCTGGGCGAGTCACAGCAGTCTCAACAATATATCTTGTCAGTGCTGTCCGGGGAAAGTCGCGCCATCGGACGGTAAGTCTCGACCGCTCAATGTCTTATGGCCTGTTTTGCCCGGGAACGATTTGAAATCCCGAGGCCGCAAATGGTCGCCTGAACGGAGCATCCGGACGCGGCACAATGAGGGATGAACCTTGGCCGTACGGTTTTCTCCCAACTGATCGAGCACCTACCGAGCAAAGAGTTTCAGAAATGTGTATCGCGCTACCGCGGCGATTCCTATCTGAAAAGTTTCTCCTGCTGGGATCAGTTTCTTGCGATGGCATTCGCCCAGCTGACCTATCGGGCAAGCCTCCGCGACATCGAGACGTGCCTGCGTTCGATGCACGGCAAACTCTACCACATGGGATTCCGCGGCAGGGTAGCGCGCTCGACACTGGCCGATGCGAACGAGTCGCGCGACTGGCGGATCTACGCGGACTTCGCGCAGGTCTTGATTGGCATGGCACGGCCGTTATATGCCCACGACCCGATCGGTGTGGACTTGGACCAGACTCTGTACGCTCTCGACTCGACAACAATCGACCTCTGCCTGTCGCTGTTTCCGTGGGCGAGATTCCGCAAGCAAAAGGCCGCCGTGAAGATGCACACGCTGCTGGATCTGCACGGCAATATTCCCACGTTCATCCGCATTACTGGAAGCAAAGTGCACGACATCAACATCCTCGACGAGATCGGCCCGGAGGCCGGCGCGTTCTACGTCATGGATCGGGCCTACGTCGATTTCGAACGCCTCTTCGTGTTCACTCTCTGCTCGTCGTTCTTCGTCGTGCGAACCAAGAAGAACATCTTGCTCCAACGGCGCTACTCGCATCCCGTCGACAAATCCACGGGCTTGCGCTCGGATCAGACCGTCATACTGGCTGCCATCGAATCGGCCCAAGCCTATCCCGACCCGTTGCGGAGGGTCAGTTACTTCGACGCCCGGACGAACAAGCGGCTGAAGTTTCTGACCAACAACTTCGCGCTCCCGGCGCTGTGACCTGCCCCCAGGAACGAGTCCACTCTCTAAGTTATTGACTCCCGCATAATATAGAGTAACCTTTTGGGGGTTCTGCTCGTCTTAATAGACATGGGGAACCCAAGAGGCGTAAGGCGCGATTTTGATGCTCTGGAAAAGCGACGGCTGGAGGCCGTGCGGCTGGTCGTTGACGAAGGTTTGAGTCAGTCCGAGGCAGCACGGCGCGTGAAGGCGGCGCAGCAAAGCGTGAGCCGTTGGGTTAGCGAGCATGGCGCGTACGGTGCCGCCGGACTCCGCCGGGCCGGGCGCGCCGGCCGCAAGCCGCTGTTAGACGCCACGCAACGGGAACGTCTGGAGGCAATGCTGCTGCGGGGCCCCGAAGCGCAGGGCTTCTCGACGCCGCTGTGGACTTGTCCGCGAGTCGCTCGTCTGATCGCCGACGAGTTCGGCGTGCGCTATCACGAAGGTCATGTTTGGAAGATCCTGCGGGCGCTCCACTGGAGCCCGCAACGGCCTGTCGGCAAGGCCCGCGAGCGCAACGAAGAAGCCATCCGCAACTGGCGGCGCAAGACTTGGCCGGCCACCAAAAAAAGCCCAAAAACAAGGCCGCACGATCGTCTTCATCGACGAAAGCGGACTGAGTCAGAAGCCCCATCGTTGCCGCACCTGGGCGCCCCGCGGCGAGACACCCGTGCTGGAGTTCAACTTCAACTGGCAGAAACTTTCCGTTTCCGCCGGGCTGACCTTGCGCAACTTCTACTTCCGGCTCTATCCCGGCGCCATCAGCGAGCTGGAGGTCATCGACTTCCTGAAGGCTTTGGTTCGCCACATCGACGGCCCGCTGCTGATCGTCTGGGACCGCCTGCCGGCGCACCGCAGCCGCCTGGTGCGGGAGTTCATCGAGCTCTCCGAAGGCCACATCGCCACGGAGTGCTTGCCGCCCTACGCACCGGAGCTGAACCCGGTGGAATACATTTGGGCTTACTGGAAGCAGCACGAGTTGCCGAACGTCTGTCCGAAGGACTACTGGGAGCTGGACGAGCGTGCCCGCAAATCCCTGCGTCGCATGCGCCGCAAACCGCGCTTGATTACGGCCTTCTGGAAGCAGTCTTCTCTTGGCCTTGACTAACTCGATATTATGCGAGATTCAATAGACCTGGGACCATTTGAAGTCCACTTCATGGTATAGAACTCTGGTCCTGGGACCTGGGTAATCTGGCCTCCGGCGCCGGCGGCCGATAGGCCAAGGCGCTGTGAGGCCGTCGCTGGTTGTACTCCCTGCGCCATCTCTCGGCCAACACCTTCGCCTCCCACAACGTGTCGAAGACTTCTACGTTCAGCAGTTCATCCCGCAGTTTTCCGTTGAAGCTCTCCACATATCCATTCTCCCAGGGGCTGCCGGGCTCGATGTATAAGGTCCTCACCCCAACAGCCTTCAGCCAGTCCCGAACCGCCTGAGCCGTAAACTCTGACCCGTTATCGGACCGAATGTATTCAGGCACTCCCCGATCCACGAACAACTCCGCCAATCGATCCAACACGTCCTGGTGATTCATCTGTCGTTGGACCTCAATGGCCAGACACTCCCGGGTGTATTCATCCAGTAGGGTTAATAATCGAAAGGCCCTTCCGTCATGGGTTCGCTCATGCACGAAGTCATAGCTCCAGACGTGATCCTTGTGAGCCGCTCGTAACCGAACGCAGGATCCATCATGAAGCCACAGTCTCCTTCGTTTCGGCTGTCTGGACGGGACTTTCAGCCCCTCCTGTCTCCACAACCTCTCCACCCGCTTGTGATTCACTTTCCACCCTTCCCAACGAAGCATGGCCGTGATCCGTCGGTAGCCGTATCGCCCGTAGTGCGTGGCCAACTCCACCATCTCAGCCACCAATCGAGCCTCCTCATCGGGGATATGCCTTTCCCTTCGCTGGGTCGATCGAGCCTGTCCCAGCACTTGGCAGGCCCGACGTTCGGAGACGCGCTCTGCTCCCAATCTCTCCCTCACCCACACCACTGCGCGTCTCCTCTTCGTCGGGCCTAGAAGTTTCCCGAGGAAACTTCCTGGGGTGGACCCCTGTAGTGAAACAACCTGCTAAGCAGGGTTTCCCCATTCGCTGAAAAAGGCTTGGCTGGGGAGCGGCCTTCATTGTAAACTTCTGCTCGGCCGGTGAAGCGGAGGCGGGCTCTGGTGGAGACCAACCCGCCGAGGAATAGCCGGGCGGGAACTCATCGAGACGATGGGTCGGGGCGTGGAGCCTCTCGCTTCGCGCCCCACTCCGGCACGAACCCCGCCCATCGGATCGAAAGATTCCCTCATGCCTCGGAAAACTCATCCCACGACTCCCGCGAGACTGGCCTGTTCGAGCACGCTTTGCTCGTACTCGACCGGCGGCAGATACCCCAGCGCCGAGTGCAAACGTTTCTCGTTGTAGACGCGATCGAGAAACTGCCCGACGCGCCGTTTCGCCTCGGCGAAATCTTCATACTCGAACAAATAGACCTCTTCATATTTCAAGGTCTTCATGAACGATTCCGCCATGGCGTTGTCGTAGGGATTGGCCTTGCGGCTCATGCTGATGCTAATGCCGTGCTGTTGGAGCAGCTTCGTGTAGTCGCCCGAGGCGTACTGCACGCCGCGGTCGGAGTGATGCACCAAGCCCGGCCCGATCTCGCGTGTCCGCAAGGCCGTCCGTAAGGCGGCCAACGCCAACTCCGCCTCCAAAGTGCGACCCAGCGACCAGCCGATCACCCGCCGCGAGAAGGCGTCCAACACCACCGCCAGATACACGAACTCCCGCAACAGCCGAATGTAGGTGATGTCGGCCACCCAGAGTTGGTTCACAGCGCTGATATCGAGCGTCGGCACGAGATTCGGGTAAACCGCCATGCCGTGTTCGGAATCGGTCGTGCGGATGAATTTCTTGCGGCGCAGACACAGCAGGTTGTCCTGGCGCATGATGCGCTGCACGCGCTTGCGGTTGATCACCCAACCTTGGCGCCGCAGCTCGGCGGTGATGCGCCGCGAGCCGTAGGCGGGCATCTCCACGGCGATGCGCTGGATCACGTCCCGCAACGCCGTCTCGTTGTCGCCCGCGGGCGGTTGACGAGCCCGGTAGTAGGCCGCGCGGGAGACCTCCAGCACACGACACATCGCGGCCAACGACAAGCCCGCTCCCGTTTCCCGTTGTTGCTCGATCAAGGGGATCATCTTGTCTTTGAAGACGCGGCGCTCGGAAGCTGTTGTTCCTCGAGCCGCGCCAAGGCCTTTTTTAACAGGGCGTTCTCCATCGTGAGCCGGCCCACCATCTGCTCCAGCTCGCTCACCTGGATCTGCTCGTCATTGGGCTCGCGGTCGCGCTGAAAGGCTCGTTCGGGATCGCGGCGCAGCTGTTGCCGCCACTTGCTCAAAAGCGTCGGATGGATCTCATGTCGCCGCGCCACGGCGGCGACCGAGGCTCCCGCCTCGACCTGCCTCACCGCCCGTAACTTGAACTCGGCGGAAAACTTTCTCCTGGACAACATCATGGCACCTCTCTCCATTCACTGTAAAAAGATGCTTAACGAGTTGTCTCATTTTCGGGGTCCACTCCATCCTTTAGGATCTGCTTGTCCAAAGACAGATCTGCCACTAGCTTCTTCAACCGGGCATTCTCCTTCTCCAACACCTTCAACCGCTTGGCCTGATTCAGTCGAAGCCCTCCGTACTCCTTGCGCCACCGGTAGTAGGTCTGCTCGGTCACCCCAATCTGTTTGCACACCTGGCCCACCGTCTGTCCTTGAGCTAGACCCACCTCTGCCTCACGCAACTTGATGATGATCTGTTCTGCACTAAATCGCTTCCCTGCCATCTCTTGCCTCCTTCCTAAAACCGAAAATCCTAACATTCAACTTGGACTCGTTTTAGGGGGCAAGGTCACTTCCGCAACTGACTTTTCGTCCGGTTGCGGGGCTTCAAGAGAACATGAAGAAAGCGCCAGCTGGACCGCAAGCGCAAAGACCCCCAGAATCGCTGCGAGCGAAACAGTGAATCGGATTTTAGACATAGGAGATCCCTTGAGAATGAGCGCTACGCGCTGCGTTATTGACTCCCGCATAATATAGAGTAATCTTTTGGGGGTTCTGCTCGTCTTAATAGACATGGGGAACCCAAGAGGCGTAAGGCGCGATTTTGATGCTCTGGAAAAGCGACGGCTGGAGGCCGTGCGGCTGGTCGTCGACGAAGGTTTGAGTCAGTCCGAGGCAGCACGGCGCGTGAAGGCGGCGCCGCAAAGCGTGAGCCGTTGGGTTAGCGAGCATGGCGCGCACGGTGCCGCCGGACTCCGCCGGGCCGGGCGCGCCGGCCGCAAGCCGCTGTTAGACGCCACGCAACGGGAACGTCTGGAGGCAATGCTGCTGCGGGGCCCCGAAGCGCAGGGCTTCTCGACGCCGCTGTGGACTTGTCCGCGAGTCGCTCGTCTGATCGCCGACGAGTTCGGCGTGCGCTATCACGAAGGTCATGTTTGGAAGATCCTGCGGGCGCTCCACTGGAGCCCGCAACGGCCTGTCGGCAAGGCCCGCGAGCGCAACGAAGAAGCCATCCGCAACTGGCGGCGCAAGACTTGGCCGGCCACTAAAAAAAAGCCCAAAAACAAGGCCGCACGATCGTCTTCATCGACGAAAGCGGACTGAGTCAGAAGCCCCATCGTTGCCGCACCTGGGCGCCCCGCGGCGAGACACCCGTGCTGGAGTTCAACTTCAACTGGCAGAAACTTTCCGTTTCCGCCGGGCTGACCTTGCGCAACTTCTACTTCCGGCTCTATCCCGGCGCCATCGGCGAGCTGGAGGTCATCGACTTCCTGAAGGCTTTGGTCCGCCACATCGACGGCCCGCTGCTGATCGTCTGGGACCGCCTGCCGGCGCACCGCAGCCGCCTGGTGCGGGAGTTCATCGAGCTCTCCGAAGGCCACATCGCCACGGAGTGCTTGCCGCCCTATGCACCGGAGCTGAACCCGGTGGAATACATTTGGGCTTACTGGAAGCAGCACGAGTTGCCGAACGTCTGTCCGAAGGACTACTGGGAGCTGGACGAGCGTGCCCGCAAATCCCTGCGTCGCATGCGCCGCAAACCGCGCTTGATTACGGCCTTCTGGAAGCAGTCTTCTCTTGGCCTTGACCAACTCGATATTATGCGAGATTCAATAGGTGTGGCTTTTGAGAGAAGGGCAAGACCGCGGAGCTCTGCACGTGTAGTCTGGCGCTCGCCATCCGAGCCAGCGCTTCGAGGTAGGGTTTTCTCGCCTGGGTAATTTCGATAGTCTGACGGTCGACAAGTTGCTCTCGGGCCAACTGAATCCGGCCCAGCACCCACCAAATCGCCGGATGAAACCAGAGGAAACCGCGGATGGCTTCTTCGAACAGCGTAAAAAGCCAATCGCTTCGTCTTACGTGCAGCAACTCGTGGCAGACGATCGCTTCTTGATGCTTCTCCTCCATTCTTAGAAAGCCTGCCGGTAGGAGAATGACGGGGCGGGACACTCCGAACGTCACGAGGCTTTGTATCTGTGCAGAGAGGCAAATTTGCGCACGGGCGCCTGGCAGAGAGGGGAGTTTTTCAATGAGGGCCGGAAGAGGCGAGATGCCGTGCGCCGTTTTCCGATAGGATCGCAGCCGAGCCAAGCCGATAGCCAACCAAGACAGCCGGATCATCACCCCAACGCCAAGCGCGGCCAGAAGGAAGAAATCGATCTCGTAACCGACACCCGTCAAGACGAACTCGCTTTCTGCGCCACCCGCCTGAGCAACTTGCCCAGCGGGTGGTACCTGCCAGGTCTGTATGGCCGGTAGCAGCAAACAAGTTGCCAGCAGCACCTGCCAGTAGGCCAGCATGATTCGAGGACGGCGGAAGCGCAGCAGGATGGGGAGAAGCGACCCGACGGCGACCAACACGGCGACCTGAAGGCTGTATCCCGCGATATTGTGTATCCAAAGGTTGGTATCCATCCTCTATTCGCCTTTCTGGATCATTCGCTTGATCTCTTCCAGATCTTTCTCCGACAGTCGGCGGTCTTCTACAAGGTGAACGAGCAGGGGGTGAGCCGACCCACTAAATACCCGGTCGACGAACTCCCCTACCATCGCCCGCGTCACTTGGTCCTTGGGCCGGGACGCCTGATAGACGTAGGCGCGGTCCCGTCGGCGCTTCTTCAGGAACTTCTTCTGCTCCAGGATGTTCATCATCGTCATGACCGTCGTGTAGGCGATCTTGCGGCGTTTGAGAAGCACCTCGTAGACATCACGCACGGTGGCCTTGCCCAGCTCCCAAACCACCTTCATGATCTCCAGTTCTTGGGCAGCTAAGATGGCCTCCCTGGAAGACATACTAATACATTAGTACTATGCAGATAAGATTGTCGAGTGCCGGCGGCAACGAATGTGAGAAAACTTACGTGCGCAGTCGCGGATCGCGGGGGTCAACGCCGCAAGGATCACAAGGTCCGAGCCAGTTCGACGGCTTTGAGCAGGGCGCGGGCCTTGTTCATCGTCTCGTCCCACTCCCTTTCGGGGTCGGAGTCGGCGACGATGCCGCCGCCGGCTTGGAGGTAGGCTTTTTTGCCGCGGACGACCATCGTGCGGATGGCGATACAGGAATTGAGATTCCCGGAAAAGTCCAGATACATCACGCTGCCGGAATAGACGCCGCGCCGGGAAGGCTCGAGCTCGGCGATGATCTCCATGGCGCGGACCTTCGGGGCGCCGGAGACCGTGCCGGCGGGGAAGCAGGCCATCAAGGTGTCGAAGGCGTCCATGTCGGACCGCAGCTTGCCCTGGACGCTCGAGACGATATGCATGACGTGCGAATAGTACTCCAGGATCTCGAATTCGGGAACCTTTACGGTCGAATACTCGCAGACCCGGCCGACGTCGTTGCGTCCCAGGTCCACTAACATGACGTGCTCGGCCAGCTCTTTCTCGTCGGACAGTAGCTCTTCGCCCAGCTTGCGGTCTTCGGCCTCGGTCGCGCCGCGGGGCCGGGTCCCGGCGATCGGCCGGTAGTCGACTTGTCGGCCTTGGACGCGGACCAGCATTTCCGGCGAGCTGCCCAGAATCACGCTGTCATCGAGGTGCAGGTAGAACATGTAGGGCGAGGGGTTGACCATCCGCAGGGCGCGGTAGATCTGGAAGGGCGGAACGTTTGGCTCCATCTCGAGGCGTTGGGAGAGCACGACTTGGAAGACATCCCCGGCGAGAATATACTCCTTTGCCTTTTCGACCGATTTGCAATGGCGCTGCTTGCCGACGTTAGATTTCACTTCCAGCGGTTTGGTCGCCGGGCGTGTCTTGGGGAGACACAAAGGCCGCGCAAGAACTTTTTCGAGCCTCGCGATGCGCCGGCAGGCGTCCCGGTAGCCCTGCCGCAGCCTGCCCTTCCACTCGTCGCAACGGACGTTTGAGATGGCGTGGATTTGATGCTTGACGTGATCGAATGCCAGCAGGGTAGTAAAGAACGCAAAGACCGCGTCGGGCATCTTGACATCGTTCTTGCGAAAGGGCGGGACCTTGGGCTCGATCAGGCGAATCAGATCGTAGCCGGCATACCCGACGGCCCCAGCCGAAAAGGGAGGCAGTCCTTCGGTGCCCGCCGGACGAAATTGCCGCGTAATTTCCCGGAGAATCTCGATCACGTTGCCCCGGCGCCGAACGGTCTTGCCGCCGCGCTGAATCTCGACCCGCGTGCCGTTGGCGCGGACAATGAGAAACGGGTCGGCGCCCAAAAACGTGTAGCGGCCGATTTTCTCGCCGCCTTCCACGCTTTCGAGCAAAAAGGAATACTTGTTCCGCGCCGCCAGTTTCAGGTAGGCCGACACGGGTGTTTCAAGATCCGCCGTCAAGACCTTGTGCACGGGCACGACGTTGCCCTGCCGGGCGTGCTCCTCGAAGGCTTCGAAGTCGGGTGACATCAGGTTTTCGCTCCGAGTTGCTTCAGGACGGCGTTGCGCATGGCGGTTCGCGGCGCCTTATCTCGAGTCCAGATTTCAAACTGCGCGCAGGCCTGCTCGACAAACATCTCTAACCCCGAAATGGTCTGCTTGCGGGCGGCACGGGCGCGGCGGATTAACTCCGTCTCAAGAGGATTGTAAACGAGATCAAAAACCAGTTCGGCGGGAATCCGTTTGGGGAAGAAACAATCCTCGACATGCGGGTGCATGCCGAGGGGTGTGGCGTGGATCAAGACATCGTAGCCGGACCGGTCGAGCCGCGCCCGGTCGAGGGCTTCGACACCGCATGCACGCGCTAGGGCGCGGACGCGGGCCGGGTTGCGTCCGCTCAGCGTCACCCGAGCCCCTTTATCTCGTACGGCGAAGGCGGCGGCCCGCGCGGCTCCACCGTTACCGACGACCAGGACCGAAGCTTTGTTGAGCTTGATCCTTTTCTCGAGCGGCCGAGTGACACCTTCGGCGTCGGTATTGGTTCCGCACAGCTTGCCGCCGCGGCGGAAGACGGTATTCACCGCGCCGATCCGCTTGGCGAGCGCGTCGACGGCGTGCAGATGCCGAATCACGCGCTGCTTATGGGGAAGCGTTACGCTCAAGCCCGCCACGGGGAGCTTTTCCACCGCGCGAAAAAAGTCGCCTAACATCGCGGGCCGAACCAGGAACGGCAGATAAGCGGCGTCCACACGCCTCACTTGGAAAGCTTTATTGTGGATCGCCGGAGACATGGAGTGCGAGACGGGGTCAGCAATGACGCCGTAGACTTTGGTCGAGGCCGTGCACTTGTGTGCCCTATATAGCTTACGCAGAACGGTTGCCGAGAGCTGACCCGGGGCGGTCGGTTGCACGGCGGGTTCACGCTTCCCCGCCCCATCGGAATCGGGCGCGGCGAAGACGAAGATGGACTTTCGCGCTAGGCCCAGGACCCGGCTGGGCACGCCCAGCTCACCCATCACCAGCAGGACCATCGATCTTTCTGGGTGTGCGGCGGGCATTTCGAGAACTCGCACGTTGTCGCTCGGTTTGCGCGCCATCGTCGCCAGCTTGTAGATGTCGGCCGGTATCTTCTTTAATCTTCCTAAGGCTCGGCTCAGAGCGGCGGTGCGATCAAAATCGTGATAAGAGATGATCAGCCGTGTTCGTCCTCGGAAGCGGTCGAGCGATCGCGGGGCGGCTTCAGCCGTTTCGATCTCGATATCGACTAGCGCGGCGCCGGTGGCGACGGCGGCGTCCAAGATCTCGATCTGCCGCTCGATATTCGCTCGGAAGCCTCCGCCGTTTTGCCTGCGCCGACACGTAGCAAGGATAACCGTACCGGGATGGCGCCGCAGGATTCGGCGGATCACGCCAACTCCGGAAGCGGGATCGTCGAGCAGATCCAGGCGGAGTTCCAGGAAGCGCTCGCCGCGCTCGCAGGCGTCGAGCGCCAGGCGCTGGAGCCGCGATTGGTCCTTGCACCCGAGCGCGACGCAGATTCGAGGTAAGTTGTTGAGTTTAATCACGCCTTCATTAGCCACGTCTTCGGCGGATTGTAGAATATCACAGCTTCTGGAAAGCACCTGGTGAGAAAAGCGGGCTAGCACCCGAAAGCATACGATTAGGATACTCTCGCGGGTGTAACTGCACTTGTATTGGTTGATGACAGTGCTGTCCGGGGAAAGTCGCGCCATCGGACGGTAAGTCTCGACCGCTCAATGTCTTATGGCCTGTTTTGCCCGGGAACGATTTGAAATCCCGAGGCCGCAAATGGTCGCCTGAACGGAGCATCCGGACGCGGCACAATGAGGGATGAACCTTGGCCGTACGGTTTTCTCCCAACTGATCGAGCACCTACCGAGCAAAGAGTTTCAGAAATGTGTATCGCGCTACCGCGGCGATTCCTATCTGAAAAGTTTCTCCTGCTGGGATCAGTTTCTTGCGATGGCATTCGCCCAGCTGACCTATCGGGCAAGCCTCCGCGACATCGAGACGTGCCTGCGTTCGATGCACGGCAACTCTACCACATGGGATTCCGCGGCAGGGTAGCGCGCTCGACACTGGCCGATGCGAACGAGTCGCGCGACTGGCGGATCTACGCGGACTTCGCGCAGGTCTTGATTGGCATGGCACGGCCGTTATATGCCCACGACCCGATCGGTGTGGACTTGGACCAGACCCTGTACGCTCTCGACTCGACAACAATCGACCTCTGCCTGTCGCTGTTTCCGTGGGCGAGATTCCGCAAGCAAAAGGCCGCCGTGAAGATGCACACGCTGCTGGATCTGCACGGCAATATTCCCACGTTCATCCGCATTACTGGAGGCAAAGTGCACGACATCAACATCCTCGACGAGATCGGCCCGGAGGCCGGCGCGTTCTACGTCATGGATCGGGCCTACGTCGATTTCGAACGCCTCTTCGTGTTCACTCTCTGCTCGTCGTTCTTCGTCGTGCGAACCAAGAAGAACATCTTGCTCCAACGGCGCTACTCGCATCCCGTCGACAAATCCACGGGCTTGCGCTCGGATCAGACCGTCATACTGGCTGCCATCGAATCGGCCCAAGCCTATCCCGACCCGTTGCGGAGGGTCAGTTACTTCGACGCCCGGACGAACAAGCGGCTGAAGTTTCTGACCAACAACTTCGCGCTCCCGGCGCTGACCATCGCCCACATCTACAAGTCGCGTTGGCAGATTGAGTTGTTCTTCAGGTGGATCAAGCAACATCTGCGAATCAACTCGTTTTACGGCACCAGCGAGAACGCCGTCAAGACGCAGATCTGGATCGCTGTCTCGATTTACGTGCTCATCGCCATCGTCCGGAAACGGCTCGGGCTGGAAGCGAGTCTTTACCAGATTCTACAGATTCTCAGCGTTACGCAACTCGAAAAAATGCCCCTTTTACAGGCACTCCAGCCATCCGACTCCCCAAACGAATCCCCCTATGACCCCAACCAATTGATTCTATTCGACTTTTAACCGGACAGCAGTGGGTTGATGATGACAGGCACGGAGGCCAGATCCTCCGACGTGGCCGTCGCTCATGGAGGTGGGCTCTCACTCAAAGCCAACCACTTCTCAGGCGCCTGTCTCAGGCACGGTGGCCGAGCGTAACCGGGTAACGGAGGGTCTATTGCCTGCTTCGAGCGTCAGCTCGTGAGAGAAACGGGCTCGGGAAATACCCGAGCTTGGCTCGAATCCGGCCTTTCTTAAGATTCTTCACTGAGACTTCGATTTTTCGCCAGCGCCGCTCGGTTGGCTGGGGAGCGCGGTAGGCCAGCATGTACATGTGCTGCACATCCCGTGATATGGCCTGGAATATCTTCGCGGCTTGCTTTGAAGAACGCATGGCATAGGCGATCCCTCCCGTCATTCGCGACAGGTCCTTGAGCCGAGCGACCAAATCCCTGCTCTCGAGCGCCTCGCCATGAGCCACCGTGTAGACAGGTATCCCCGCCTTCTTGGCGCGGTTCATGGCAGCCGCGGGATTGAGAACGCTGGCGTTGTCCTGTCCGTCGGTAAAGACGACCAGGGCCTTCTTCCCGGCACGCTCCGACAACGCCCGGGTGACAAAAGAGATTGCATCGAACAAGGCGGTCCGACCCGCCGGCCGAGTTCGCAGC
Source organism: Bryobacterales bacterium (assembly GCA_965248365.1). GTDB lineage: Bacteria > Acidobacteriota > Terriglobia > Bryobacterales > UBA6623. The sequence continues at coordinate 296,172 of CBDFJA010000003.1, forward strand.
ACGGCCCGTTTGGCGGCGCTCTTGTCGGTCGTGAAGCCCTGCAAATTGCGCACGGTGGAACTCATCCCGTAAATCCCCACCGAGTCTCCCTCGCGGAGTTCATCGATCAGCAGCAGAACCGCCCTTTTGACTACGGGCAGTGCCTTGCGCATGCTGCCGGAGGTGTCCAGTACGAGCGCGCAGGTTAAAAAAGAGCTTTCCGTTTCAAAAGCCGTGATCGGGCGTTGTTCGCCTTCGTCTCGGACTTCGAACCGCTCCCGCGTGAGGCCCCGGACATGTTGCCCCCGGTGATCGTAGACGGTAGCGTACACTTCGACGAGGCCGACTTCCGATTTGAACACGGTGACCAGTTCGTCGAGTTGCGCCCGGACCGTTTCGGGGCTGCACTGCCACAGCAGCCACAGCGCGACAGGGAGCGTCCATCTGCTCGGCGGCAAGGGCTAGAGACCTCCCCGTAGCGTGCTTTAGTCCACGGTCGAAAAGGTTCTGACGACGGGCTGCCAGTCCCGCAGGTCGTTCATCCTTAACTCTCTCAGCAGCTGGGGTGCAATGCTCATGGCGAGCGTTCCCATGGCAGCGGCGGGAACGCCAGTCCGGTCCATCTGTAGTGCCAGGTAGAGTTTGAACTCGGCCACTCTCTCTCCGATCAGCGACGGCATCACGTAGCGCGCGTACTCCTCGTAGGGGGCTGTCGCGGCGAGCTGGGGACGGGCTAGGTTCATCGTCTCCAGGGCCGGGCAGCCCAGCCACTGCTGACCGGAATCGCCGTCGGAGCTCGCCATGCGCCGAACAGCGAGGGTAACGGGCGATTCCCACGGGTCGGCCGTGTAGCGAGCCTGGTAACTCCCGGCCAGAAAGTACAAGTCACTCAAGGTCACCGAGTCCCAGACTGTCCGCCAGGATTTGCGCTCAATCGCAGCCAGTAGAGATCTTCGCCGTTTTAAGGAAAGAGGCCCTAGTGTAGACTCCGCCAGGTCGCGCCGCAAGGGGGGGGTTATGGCCGCCTGAACAATCCACTCCCGAGCAAGCAAGATTTTTAACCCGAACAGCCGCAAGTGGTGTTCCCGCAACTGGCTCCAGTCGGTCGCCCGGAGGCAGGCGAATTGCGCGTCCGCGACGTGCTCGCTGTAGGGCGCCGACGCGCCCATGCTGTAACGCGCCATCTGACCTGCCGCGCGGGGGAAGTCGGCGAATCCTCCGCGGAGATAGCTGCCGTCGCTCGACGGACTCGGCAACTGGAGCCTCGAACTCGGAAAGAGGTGAGTTCCCCTCAGGTCCCTGGACACAAATCGATGGCGGCGCAGCAGCAAGGGATCCTCGGAGACCAATAAATCGTCGGGGCTCAGAAAGTAGGCGTATACAATGCCGCTCAGGGCAAGGGCGACGTGCGGATTCAATTCGTCCATCAACTCGCTCGCGATCTGCCGCCGGGTGTTTCCCCCTTCTTCCTTTGCCGGCGCCCGGCGCAGGCGGTCGATGGTTTCCCGCAACTTGCGGACCTCGAATTTCTGGAGGCTTTGCCGCTCCTCATCCTTTAGCCTGAGCGATTTGGGAATCTCGACCGTCAACAAGCCGTCTGCGTGAGAGGCCACCGCGTCCAGATGCTCGCCAGCGCGCGGCCCACCCTGAACGGCCTTTTCCAATGCGTCGGCGAGCCGCAGGAGAGTCTTGAGGGAGGTTACCCTCTGGAGATCGACGGCCTGCTCGAATTGCTCGTGCCGTAACTTCCCGGTGTCTATTTGGTAGTCGGCGGCCGCGATCGAAAACGAGACCGGTGTCTCAGGGCCCAGCAGAAGATAGCGGATCGCTTGGTCGGGATCACGATAGGGTGTCTTTTCTGCCGTGATTTCCAGAATTTGCCTGACGGCGTTCAGCGAGATGGCGGCAAACGCGCCGGGCGTGGCCGCCTGCGTAAAGCTCTCACACAAATGAACAAACAGATCCGCCGCCTGCACCTCGCGAAGAGCGCCGGATTCCTGGAGTTGCCCTAGCAGCCGGGTCAGAGCATGGAACTCTCCTAGCGCCTGATTCGCCTCTACGAGTGGGAGAGACTTCACCTTGTCCGAGAACTCGAAGAAACTCCGGAAGGCGTCTTGGTCGAGACCCGTGAGAACCGCGAAATAAGGGTATGCGGCCTCGTGCTGCCCGATATTCTGAGCCAACATCAGCGCGGAGATTTCATCGAGAGGCCGGCTCCGTCTGGCGTCGATCCGCGCCACGGCGACGAATTTCTCAAGCTGCGTTCGAGCTCCGCCGGCAGTCTCGAATCGGGTCCTCGCGAGCCGCAGGAGAATCTCATCCTCTAGCTCCGGCGGCGCGACTCTCGAGAGCTTCCCCGTTAGCCTGCCGGAGCTCACTTCGCCCCTGGCCACCATCCACACCTTGGGACTTCCCGGAAAGTAAACTTTGCCTTGCGCATCGAGTGGAATTTCACGAAAGAATTCGGCGAAAGAGCTTCCCCGCATCGCCGCGGAGCCGTCACCCAGCTCCGGCGCTTCTCGAAACAGCCTGTAAAACTTCCTGATTCGGGTGGGACTAAGGGTGAAGAAGCGTTGGCGTTCGTGGTCTAGCTGGGCAAGCGTGAAAAAGAAGGCGAGCATTTTGCCGCCGTCTTTTTTCAGCAGGGAAAGATAAAAGCCGGCCGGGTCGTCCGGGGGCGCGCTCACCAAATCGGCCCACAGACGCTCGGCGCTCTCGCCTCCCGGAACGAACGCTCGGCCGTTTTCGATCGTGATGGCGGAAGAGTAGAGATGCAGCAGGTCGGCGAAGCTGTCGTTCAGTCTCTCGAGACCGACGGATTGAACGAGAGCCACAGCCGCCCGTTCATCCATCTCGCTTAGGCCTACGTAGAGCTTGGCAAGCCGGGTGTCCCGCGCCAGCGCTTCGGCAAAACCTCCGATTAAGTCCTGCTCGGTATGGAACGCCCTGCGCCAGGCCTGTTCCCCGAACAGAAGACGGGCGCTTCCCGTGGGGATCGCAAACTGGAAATCCCGTCCCTGCTCGAGTGCTTCCTGCATGCCGATCTCGTCAATGGCCAGGGCCGATGCCGTTTGCTGGCGGATCGAATTGGCGGCGCCCTCGCCGGGATCGAGCCTGACTTGTTCCCCCGAGTAGCGGAGTTTCCAACCCAGTTCGTGCAGGATCTTTCTCGATCTCTGGCGCCCGGCCTCGTCGGAGACGGTAAGCGCAAGAGTGAATGCATCTCCCCCGTGTGCCGCGAGAGCCCGCAGTTCGGCAACTCGCTCAAAATGTTTCAAGATGCCCTCAAGCTTGTCCTTCGACACGTTCGGGTCGCCGATTGCGTTGATGCGAATGATCGCCCGGCAGTAGTCGGCGAAAAACCGCTCCGGCGTTGAGGCGGGGTCGGCATCAACCATACGCGCCAGCGAAGCCGGCCCACCCGGGATGTCAACGGAGGCGGAACTCGATTCCGCGGGCGCCCCGATGAGGTCCGGGTCTTGATCCCCCCCAGCGTCTCTTAGCTTCTCGGTGAACCAGCGACCCTTGTCTAGGTTCCCGTCACGAAGCGAGACAAACAAGCCCCGCCGCAGCGCTTGAAGGTAGTCGGAAGATACCGGGCCGCTATGACTAAACGCATCTGCCAGCTCTGCGTACACGGAGGAAGCCTGGGGCCCGAACAACTCTTCCGTCTCGGCGAGTTCGCGGAGCAGCTGGAGGTCTCCTAGGGTCTCGGCGGCCTCTCGCAACTTCCGTCGCCGCGAGTAGTGTCTTCCGAGCCTTTCGAGTAAGTCGGCCTCCATCAGACGAAGGCGAACCGACTCAGGCCTCTTGGTGATCCCTCTTCGCGTCTGGCGAAGCGCTGCCTCGAGATCTCCCTTTTCGAGGAGAAGACTCGCTAACCCATAGGGGCCCGGTTCGTAGTCTGGACCGGAGAACTCGCCGCCGGTTTCCGGCGACTCGACGGCCACAGCGGCATCGCCTGTCTTGCCGGCGCCGCCGGCAGCCTGTCGCCGCGCGGTCTCGACGTCGGATTTTTCGGGGACTGCTTGCGGGGAAGAGGGCGCCGCTTGGGCGGGAAGCCGAGAGACAGCCCCAACGGTAGCGACTGACAGCAAGAGCCAAAATCGCAACGGGTGCATTCTAACGGCTTCTGCTCGCGCGACTCAGGGGTTGTCGCGCTAGCCTCTCTGGGAAGAAGCTATTTTAGCAGTCTGTTCGAGGATCAGCCGCCACAGCCTGGCGACGTGCGCCTCCGTTGTCCGCAGGTTGCCGATCGCCACGCGCAACACCAGTCGGCCCTCTAGTTTGGTGTGGGAGAGGAAGAATTCTCCGCCGGCGTTAATCGCTTCCAGCAGCCGCTGGTTGAGACCATCAACCTGAGAGGCGTCCACTTCAGGGGGCCGGTAACGAAAACACACCAGCGAGAAGGGCGTCGGGGCCACGCGTTCAAAGTCAGGGTGCTCGTCAACCCAGCCAGCGAATAGCTGGGCCAGCCGGATGTGCTCACGCAAATTGGCGACCACGCCGTCTCGACCGAAGTAGCGCATGACGAACCATAGCTTCAGTGCCCGGAAGCGGCGCCCGAGCGGCAGCGAATATTCCATGAAGTTCACGGCGCGCGGGTCATCCCGGCCGCGAAGATACTCGGGCGTCAACGACATCGCCCGCCGCAGGGCCTCCGGGCGGCGAGTATAGAAAGCCGTCAATTCCATCGGCGTGAACAGCCACTTGTGCGGATTGACCAGGAACGAGTCAGCGCGGTCGCAGCCGTCGAGGATCGGCCGCATTTCCGGCACGGCGGCGGCCGCGCCCGCGTAGGCGGCGTCGACATGCAGCCACAGAGAGCGGCGCGAGCAGACGTCGGCGATCCGAGGAACCGGGTCCACGCTCGAAGTCGACGTTGTTCCGACCGTGGCAACAACGCAGAAGGGCCGCAGGCCGCCGTCTCGATCACGTTCGATCGCGGCTTCCAGCGCATCGGGCAGCATGCGGAACTCGCCGTCCACGGCGATCTTGCGGCAATTCTCGCGTCCCAAGCCGAGAACAAGCATGGCTTTCTCGACGGAAGAGTGAGCATGCTCGGACGCGTAGAGCGTCATTCGGTTCGGATCGGCCGGTCGGCCTTTCGCTCGGTCGGCTCTGTAAGCCTCTTCCCGGGCGGCGATCACCGCGTGCACGGTGGCCGTCGAGGCCCCTCCGAGTGTCATGCCGAACCAGTCGGGGGGCAAGCCCAGCCACAGGGCGAGCCAGCGAAGCGTGACTTGCTCCAGCTCGGTGAGGGCGGGGGATGTCTCCCAGAGCAGCCCGATCATGTTGAGACCGGCCGTCAGTGTTTCCGCCAGAACGCCGGGGCCGCTGCCCGTCGTGGCGAAATATCCCATGAATCCCGGATGGTTCCAGTGGGTGACATGGGGGAGGATTTCAGTTTCGAAATCCGCCAGAATGCGCTCCATCGGCTCGCCGGAATCCGGCGCGGACTTGGGAAGCCGCTCTACCAAAGCGCCCGGTCTGACATCCGGCGCGACCCGGTATCTCTCCGGCTGCTCGAAGTAGTCGGCTATCCAGTCGACGACCTGATGACCGAAGCGGCGGAACTCTTCAGGAGGCATATCGCCGAGAAGAGACTCGACGGGTTCGGCGGATTCCTCGATTAGCGGGGGGAGCGAATCAGGCTCGTGCGCTTCGGCGGAGGCTGACCCTCCAGACGCACCCGCGGGTTGTCGCTCGTCCGAGTCGTCTTTGGGTGCTCCGTCGCCCATGCCCTAAACGCCCTCTTCTCAAGGATACAGAAGCTCGTCGGGAACTAGCCCGCTTTTCTCACCACCTGACGGTCGAAGTGCGAAATAAGCCCGCCATTACTGCGTTACGCTTGCTCGCCGTGCTCAACGTACTTTCCCGGTCGGGCGCCGAACGGAAGTCGCTGCTTATTGACTCCCGCATAATATAGAGTAACCTTTTGGGGGTTCTGCTCGTCTTAATAGACATGGGGAACCCAAGAGGCGTAAGGCGCGATTTTGATGCTCTGGAAAAGCGACGGCTGGAGGCCGTGCGGCTGGTCGTTGACGAAGGTTTGAGTCAGTCCGAGGCAGCACGGCGCGTGAAGGCGGCGCAGCAAAGCGTGAGCCGTTGGGTTAGCGAGCATGGCGCGCACGGTGCCGCCGGACTCCGCCGGGCCGGGCGCGCCGGCCGCAAGCCGCTGTTAGACGCCACGCAACGGGAACGTCTGGAGGCAATGCTGCTGCGGGGCCCCGAAGCGCAGGGCTTCTCGACGCCGCTGTGGACTTGTCCGCGAGTCGCTCGTCTGATCGCCGACGAGTTCGGCGTGCGCTATCACGAAGGTCATGTTTGGAAGATCCTGCGGGCGCTCCACTGGAGCCCGCAACGGCCTGTCGGCAAGGCCCGCGAGCGCAACGAAGAAGCCATCCGCAACTGGCGGCGCAAGACTTGGCCGGCCACTAAAAAAAAGCCCAAAAACAAGGCCGCACGATCGTCTTCATCGACGAAAGCGGACTGAGTCAGAAGCCCCATCGTTGCCGCACCTGGGCGCCCCGCGGCGAGACACCCGTGCTGGAGTTCAACTTCAACTGGCAGAAACTTTCCGTTTCCGCCGGGCTGACCTTGCGCAACTTCTACTTCCGGCTCTATCCCGGCGCCATCGGCGAGCTGGAGGTCATCGACTTCCTGAAGGCTTTGGTCCGCCACATCGACGGCCCGCTGCTGATCGTCTGGGACCGCCTGCCGGCGCACCGCAGCCGCCTGGTGCGGGAGTTCATCGAGCTCTCCGAAGGCCACATCGCCACGGAGTGCTTGCCGCCCTATGCACCGGAGCTGAACCCGGTGGAATACATTTGGGCTTACTGGAAGCAGCACGAGTTGCCGAACGTCTGTCCGAAGGACTACTGGGAGCTGGACGAGCGTGCCCGCAAATCCCTGCGTCGCATGCGCCGCAAACCGCGCTTGATTACGGCCTTCTGGAAGCAGTCTTCTCTTGGCCTTGACTAACTCGATATTATGCGAAATTCAATACTTCGGTCGCACCAGATGCGAATGAGCCAGGCGGCACCCGCAAAAGTACGCCCGCATCATTCAAAAAATGCGGCGCTGAGCGGCGCGCGCCTTGTACTGACGGGTTTCTCACGACTTCGCCTCGCCACGTGGTGAGAAATGCGGGCTAGAGTCGCGTAGCGCAGGCCCGGCCCCTCAATTGGCCCGGAGCCGGGCCTTTCGGTTTCCCAGTGTCACGAGAATTCGCGGGATTGAGGGGAACGTTGCCATCTCCCACTCCAACAAGCCGCGTCATTCGACGGGTTGTCCGGGAGAACATACAAGAAACGGCCGCGGGTCTCGGGAACGGTAGCAGACCCCGCGCTACGTTCGAGAGCGGCATCCGCGAAATCCCCCGGTGTCCCTATCAGCTCGCGCGGCTACTTGTACGGCCGCACCAACTTGCCCAGAATGCACGGATGCCGGGCGCCGGTCGCCGAGGGGAGGTTGGCGGGCCGGCCGTGATAAGTTTCGTAAGCCAGCGCGGCAAACGCTATGGCCTCTTTGGCGTCGCTGTCGATACCAAGGTCGTCGGAGGCCGACACCTCGACATGGGGCAACAAGTCGCGCAGTCGGCTCATGATCCGCGGATTGCGCAGGCCGCCCCCGGAGACAATCAACTGGTCGACCGGCATCCGCGGCTTTACAAAGCGCTCGATTCCGTCGGCGATGCTCCGGGCGGTAAAAGCCGTTGCCGTGGCTACCAGATCGGCCGGCTGCGAGCCGCGAGGCAGCAAGCCGAGGACGAAGTCCTCCCCAAACTGTTCTCGACCGGCGCTTTTGGGAGGAGCTTGCTTGAAATAGGGCAACTCCATCAACTGGCGCAGCAACCCCTCGTTGATCTTTCCCGACGCCGCCATGCGCCCGTCGCGGTCAAAGCTCTGCGTACCGCGAGAAAATTGCGAGACCAGAGCATCGATGACCATATTGCCGGGGCCGGTGTCGAAGGCCAGGACGGCTTCAGGACCGGCGCCGGGTGAAATCGCCGTCACGTTCGCCATGCCGCCGATGTTTAGCGCCACACGGCCAAGTTTGGCATCCCGGTAGAGCAGGTAGTCCACGTAGGGAACGAGCGGCGCGCCCTGGCCTCCGGCTGCCACATCAGCCGGGCGGAAGTCGGCCACCACCGGCGCTCCCGTGCGTTCGGCGATCACCGCCGGCTCCCCGATCTGCAAGGTAGTGGCAACCTGGTGGCCGAACATGTCCGCGGCTTCGGCCTGATGGTAAATCGTCTGGCCGTGAGACCCGACAAGCGCGATTTCCTTCAGCGGGACGCTTGATCGCCCGCAGGTCTCGGCCAGGGCTTCGGCAAACAGCTCGCCAAGCAGGAAGTTCATCCGGCTGATCTTCGAAGTGTGGGTTTCCGCGTTCGATATTCCAAGGATCGCTTGGCGGACCGGCTGTGAATAGGGGATCGAATGAAACGCCCGCAAGTCGATCGTCTGCGCGAAGCCTTGGCCGCTGATCTCGACAAGCGCCACGTCGATGCCATCGAGCGACGTGCCACTCATCAGTCCGGCTACAAGCATGGGGCTATTAGCTTAAAGCTTCTTGCGAACAGTTCGCATAGGCGGGACAGCCAAAACTGCGGGGGTCTCGCACATTGTCGTGCCATGGCCCGTGTTCAGACCGTAGGGGCACAGCATGCTGTGCCCGTGTCCGAAGCCACTGTATTTTGCGAGCTTCAGCAAATGATACACGCAGTCATCAACGCCGACCGGCCGTCGTCGCGCCCCCCGGGATGGACCAGGTTTGCTCGGGCCTCCTCGTCGCTTCTCGAGCGGCTCTCACTGCTTCGGACCATCACGCAATCGCTGTCTCCATTGCTCAAGAAGGGCAAGCGCCTCGATGGGACGCATCTCGTCGAGGTTGAGACTCTTCAACTCTTCGGCGATGCCCTGTTCGGTGGGAGTGAAAATCGACACCTGCACGGGGCCGCCCGGGCTCTCGCTCGACAGTTCTTGCGAGACCGTTTGCTCTCCCTGCTCATGCCGCGCCAGAACGGACCGCGCCCGCTCGATGACGCCGTCAGGAAACCCGGCTAGACGGGCGACTTCGATGCCGTAGCTGCGGTCAGCCTTGCCCGGCTCCACTTTGCGAAGAAAGACCACTCGATCGCCGGCCTCTTTTACCGAGACGTGCAGGTTCACCACGCCGGCGAGCAGATCCGCCAGCTCGGTCAGCTCGTGGTAGTGGGTCGCAAAAAGCGTCTTCGCCCGCGTTCGGCCGTGGATGAACTCGACCACAGCCCAGGCGATCGCCAGTCCGTCAAACGTGGCCGTTCCGCGTCCGATTTCGTCGAGCAAAATCAGACTGGACGAGGTGGCGGTGTTAAGGATCTCCGCCGCCTCGGTCATTTCCACCATGAACGTTGACCGCCCCATCGCCAGGTTGTCGCTGGCTCCGATGCGGGTGAAGATCCTGTCGACCACGGGTAACGAGGCGCGCGAAGCGGGGACGAACGATCCCATCTGAGTCAAGATCGCAATTAAAGCCGTCTGCCGCAGATAGGTTGACTTCCCGCCCATGTTCGGGCCGGTGATGATCGCCAGCAAATGATCGTCGCCGTTGAGGTAGACATCGTTGGGAATGAACCGGTTGGCCTGTTCGGTCTCGGCCAAACGCTCCACCACCGGGTGACGCCCGGCCTCGATCTGCATCTCATGATCGGAGTTTAGTTGCGGTCGCGCGTAGCCGTGCTCAGCGGCCACCTGGGAGAAGCAGCGCAGCACGTCCAACTCAGCCACGGCCGCGGCTGTAGCCCGGATTCGTTTCGCCTGGGCCGCTACGCGGGCTCGCACCTCTTCCACCAGGGTCTGCTCTCGCTCGAGGATCCGTTCCTCCGCTTCGAGCACCTTCTGTTCGTACTTCTTGAGTTCGGGAGTAGTGAAGCGCTCGGCATTCACCAGCGTTTGTTTGCGGTCGTAGTCGTCGGGAACCAGCGACAGGTTGGCCTTCGACACCTCGATGTAGAAACCGAAAACGTTGTTGAAGCGGACTTTGAGCGACTGAATGCCCGTTCTCTCTCGTTCGCGCGCTTCCATTCGGGCGATGTAGGCCCGGCTATTCTTGCGCATGCCGCGCAGCTCATCGAGATCGGGGTCAATGCCCTCCCGGATCACGCCGCCGGCGGAAACCAGGGCCGGCGGCTCGTCGGCCAGGGTGTTGACGACGCGCTCGCGCACATCGGCCAACTCATCGATCCGCTCGCTGATCTCTTGCATGCGAGACGATTGCAACTGCGCCAGCAGCGCACGCAACATGGGCAGAGGCCGCAGCGACGAACCGAGAGCGAGCAGCTCGCGCGGATTTGCAGATCCCAGGGTCACTTTGGCGAGCAGGCGCTCGATGTCTTGGATCCGGGAAAGCTCGCGTCCGATTTCCGCGCGGGAAATGGTTTGCTCGAACAAATCTTCGACCCCATCGAGGCGAGAGCCGATCTCCTCGCCGTCCACCGACGGCCGCAACAGCCACTGCCGTAGCAGCCTCTTGCCCATGGCCGTTTCCGTCCGGTCGATGACGCCGAGCAGGGTCGATTCGGTGCGCCCGCCGAACAACGGGGCAACCAATTCAAGATTGCGAACCGTTACCAGATCGAGAACCATGTGGTCCTGGCGGCGGAAATAAGTCGGCGGTTCGAGGTGCCCGAGCGACGCGCGCTGCGTGTCGCGAAGATAGTGAAGGATGGCGCCTGCCGCCGCCACGGCGCCGGGGTGTTGGGAAGCGCCCAGCCCGTCCAGCGAATTCAATCCAAAGTGATCGCGGAGAATCCGCTGCGTGTAGTCCACGTCAAAGACCCACGGATCGAGTTCCGTCCGCAGATAGGGAGCGTCGACCGCGCCGGCTTCCGAGTCGGCGAAAAGCGGGCCGGCGGAAGGAACGAGCACTTCCCGAGCCGAAAGGCACTCGAGGAATTTCTCGGCCTCGCCTTCTGGGACCTCGCTCATGCGAAACTCCCCGGTCGAGATGTCCACGTAGGCCAGTCCCATCCGCCCCTGTTTCTCGGCGACGGCTGCCAAATAGTTGTTTTCCCCCGGCCGAAGCAGGTTCAGATCGCTGGCCGTTCCGGGCGTGACGATGCGCGTCACTTCCCGACGGACGAGTTTCTTCGCTGTTCGGGCGTCTTCGACCTGATCACAGACGGCCACCCGGTGTCCCTTGGCGATCAACTTGGCGACGTAGCCGTCGAGCGTGTGCGCGGGTACGCCGCACATCGGAATGGGCTGGCCCTTCTCCTTGTTGCGGGAAGTCAGCGTGATCTCGAGGTCGCGGGAGGCGACGATCGCATCTTCATAAAACAGCTCGTAGAAATCACCGAGCCGAAACATCAAAAGACAGTTCGGCGACTGCTTTTTGACCGCCTGATACTGACGCATCAAGGGCGTCGAGGGCTGCTGCGAGGCCATGGTTCCGGGTGAGCGAATCCGATTATACCTGAGGCCGCGAGAACCGGTTTCCCTTCGGTGAAGCTCAGCCCGCCAGATTCAGTTCAGCTTGCGACCGCGGTTTTGAAAGTCGGCGAATAGTGGGTACCGGAGAAAGTGGTTGGCTCTTGGTGTAATGCAGATCTCAATGAGCGGCCGCCGCATCGGAGGAGCTTGGCCCTCCGGTGCCTTTGGACGCTGAGCGGCCCGCGCCGCCCCGGTGAGAGCGGCCCGCGGCGCCTCTACTCGCAGCTCGCGGCCTGAGGTTCAGGCGGTGGTCCTTCGTGTTTCTCCATCGTCCCGCCGCAGCGGGGACATGGCGGCAATAGCTGCCCCTTCTTGACGCTCAAGAAGTGGCTGCACGCCGCGCACTTGTAGGTACTGTCTTCGGCAACCATCGTTAGGGCCATGGGTATTCTCTCCGATCACTCATTGAGGTTCGCAACGTGGAACGCGCCCCTAAAACCTGAACACGGGCCATGTCAGCATAATTTTCGAGACTCAGTAATCGCCATCCTTTAGACTCCGGTCACGGCTACAAGGCTAATATCGTCCGAGATGCCGTCGGCGCCTCCAAAAGCGAGCCCCCGTTCCACAAGGGTTCGGACGACGTGGCCGCCGTCGTGGTCCGTCATCTCGGCAAGTGATTTCGGCAATTCATTCTCTTCGAAAAATTCACCGTTGTGACCGCGAATCTCGCCGAGACCGTCCGAAGTCACTAACAAATGGTCGCCCCGGTTGATCTCCAACTCGCGGCTGTCAAACTGATCGGGGCCCGCTTGAGGCAGGAGGCCGAGCGGAAGGCCAGATAGCGGAATCTGCTGCACGTCTGCTTTTCGTCCCGAGGAAAGGACGAAGGGGTAGGGCAACCCGGCGTTGGCGATCTGCACGCGATGGCCCTCCGCACCCAGCTCGACGACCGTCGCGGCGGCGAACATTCCCTCCGGCAAGAACCGGTGCAAGCGGCTGTTCATGTCGGCAAGCAGTTGAACGGGGTGGGATGTGCGCGAGGCCGTCTCCTGAAAGATGGCCTTCAACAGCATGCTCGTGAGGGCCGCCTGGATGCCGTGCCCGGTAACGTCGGCAACCAGCCAAATCACGCGCCCACTGCCGGCACTGACGTCGTAGTAGTCCCCACCCACAGCGACCGTGGGCCGATAGACGACGTTCACCTCGAGGCCTTTTACCTGCGGGAACTTCTCCGGCAGCAGGCTTCGCTGGACCCGAGCGGCCATTTCCACTTCCTTTTCAAGCGACTCGTGGCGGGTGGCCAATTCGCCGTGCTGTTTCATTAACCTGTCAAGGGCCTTGATCTTCTCGGATAGCTCTTGCCGCAGGCTTTTCTCTTCCAGGGCGTGGCGCACAAGAATCAGCAGTTCTTCGTTGTCCCACGGTTTTTCCAGATAGTGGTAAAGCCCTGCTTCATTGATCGCTCGAATGGCGTTGGCCTTGTCGGCAAAGCCGGTGAGCAGTATCCGGGGGGCTTCAGGTTGTAGCTTTTGCGCTTGTTTGAGAAAGTCGACGCCGCTCATCGTGGGCATCAGGAAGTCGCTCAGGACTACGTCGACTCGCTGCGTTTTCATCCTTTCGACCGCTTCATGGGGATCGCTAAAGGTGAGCAGAGTGTAGTCGGTCACAAGCGAGAAAAGGCTCCGCAGAGAACTGAGCACAAGCTCGTCGTCGTCGACTACAACGAGCGTGCGCCTGTCTTCGCCTGGCGGGCTCATGGGCTGGAGTTGACCTGACTGTCAGCTACGTAGGTCCGGCACGGGTTCTAGGAGCGCCGACCGCCCTACAGCAGGCCGAATCCCCAGGGGTCATCGTCGGTGCCGCGGCGGCTCATAGAATAGTATAGGTGCCCAAACGCAGGCGAGGATCAATTAGATGAGGATCGATGCCCATAACCATTTCTGGACGTACACGCCCGAAGACTACCCTTGGATGACCGGCGAGTTGGCCGTCCTGAGAAGAGACTTCCTGCCCGAGCACCTAAAGCGGGAAACCTCGGCCGTCGGCATCGACGGCGTGGTGGCGGTTCAAGGACGTTCGAGCCTGCGGGAAACCGCTTGGCTACTCGACCTTGCGGGCGCGCATGATTTCATCGCCGGCGTTGTTGGCTGGGCGCCGCTTGTCAGCCCGACGATTCGGGAAGAACTCGGCAAGTTTGCCTTTCGGCCGAAGCTCAAGGGCCTGCGCCACATTGTTCAAGAGGAGCCCGACGACGACTACATCCTCCGTAAAGACTTCAACGCCGGCGTCAGGCTGCTTCGTGAATTCGATTTGGTCTACGACATTCTGATCGCCGAACGGCACCTGCCGCAAACACTTGGATTCGTCGATCGCCACCCGCATCAGGTGTTTGTCGTGGATCACATCGCCAAGCCGCGGATCAGGGAGGCGATGATTTCTCCGTGGAAAGAAAATTTGGCCCAGTTGGCGCGCCGTCCGAACGTCTATTGCAAGCTCTCGGGCGTGCCTCACGAAGCTGACCACAAGAGCTGGAACGAAGACGAGATCCGCCCCTACATGGATGTCGCCTTGGAGGCTTTCGGTCCCCAGCGCCTGATGTTCGCCTCCGACTGGCCGATCTGCCTGTTGTCCTGCGGTTACGAACGTTGGTATGAGGTCGTCGGAAACTTCGTTTCGCGACTGTCCGAGCCGGAACAAGAGCGGATTTGGGGTGGCACAGCTTCTGAAGCCTACAAACTGTAGTCTTGCCTCTTCAGGTTGACTTAATCAACCGAAACTTCGATAGGCCGCACTACGCAGACTGGCGGCCAAGTTCATGCGCGCTCATCCGTCTGCGCCCTATGTTTCAAAGTCGAGAATCGTTTTAGGTGATGTCTGTGTAGCGGTTCCGGTCGATCGCTGCGCTAAGCATGGCTCGGTTACGGGCGAATAACCGATCCGTCGCGGCGCCGGGTCTTGCCCCAGAAATAGTCGAACGGTGTCGGGAGGCGATCGGGAGTATACTTGGCCGCGAGAGTCTCATTAATATCGACGCCCCAGCCCGGCGCTTCATTGGCCCAAAAGTATCCGTTTTCGAGCTTCGGGCAACCTGGAAACACCTCTTGGGTTTCGGGTGGGAAGAAATGACCCTCCTGAATGCCAAAGTTGTAACACGCCAGATCCAGAGCAATGTTGGCACAGTGGCCGATGGGAGACACGTCGCCCGGGCCGTGCCAGGCCGTGCGCACGCCAAACCATTCACACAGAGCTGCCAGCTTCCGCGCCGGCGTGAGACCGCCGATCTGCGAGATATGCACCCGCATGTAGTCAATCAGCCGGTCCGTCACAAGCCCGATGAACTCATGCGGGCTGTTGAACAACTCGCCCATCGCGATCGGCGTGGCGCACTGGCTCCGGATATGCTTGAAGTAGCCGATCTGTTCGGGCGACAGGGGATCTTCGATAAAGAAGGGGCGATATTCTTCGAGCCGCTTGCACAAGTAAATCGCCTGATCAGGTGAAACTCTTTCGTGAACGTCGTGGAGCAGTTCGATCTCTTCCCCAATTTTCGACCGCATGTATTCAAATAGCTTCGGCACGGTACGCACATAAGGGGCGGGTTCATAAACCAGCTCTCGCAGCGGACCCGCGGGAGGAGCGGCCACCTGCCCGCCCGAGCCGGCGGCGGACCCCCTGGAGCGAGCGCCGTAGGTCGCCATCCCCGGCACACCCACCTGAATACGAACGTGGCGGAAGCCTTGCTCCATGAACTTCCGCGCGCTCTCCTCCACTTCCTCAAAACTCGCGCCCGACGCATGGGCGTAGCAGTCGGCCGCCATCCGAGTCTTCCCGCCCAACAACTGGTAAACGGGGCATGTTGGCGCGCTTGCCCTTGATGTCCCACAGCGCCTGATCGATGCCGCTCATGGCGTTGTAGAGGACGGGGCCATTTCGCCAGTACGAGCTTACGTACATCGACTGCCAGATATCCTCGATGTGATCGGGATCCTTGCCGATCAGAAACGGCCGCAAGAACTCGTCCACGGCCGTCACAACGGCCTTCGCCCGTTGGGTGAACGTGGCGCAACCGAGTCCATGAAGACCGGGCTCACTGGTCTCGACCTTTACAACGACCAGCCGAATCCGCGGCGGCGCCGTAACGATCGCCTTGACATCGGTGATTTTCAGCGGCGGCAGGCCCCGTTTAGCCTGACTTTCCTCCGGTGTGGGGCTAGCATGCAGGGCAGGACTGCTCATCAGCCCAGCCAAATTCAGGGCAGCTCCCCCGGCCATGCCTTTCATCAATTCACGCCTTTTCATGGATTCCCCCTTCTCCGGAGTCATGACACCCGTCTCCGGCGACCACTATCCCCTCCGCGCGTCAATACCTTAGCCCACGCCAAGACCCGATCCGACCCCCAGTTCCTCTGCAAAACCGTCAGGTGACCGGAACCCCCGACCGCGATTCATTGCGCCCGAACCGATGAGCCGCGATAGCGCGCCGAACTGTGGATACGCGCCTGTATTTGCAAACACTGCTGTCCGGTTAAAAGTCGAATAGAATCAATTGGTTGGGGTCATAGGGGAATTCATTTTGGGAGTCGGATGGCTGGAGTGCCTGTAAAACGGGCATTTTTTCGAATAGCGTAACGCTGAGAATCTGTAGAATCTGGTAAAGACTCGCTTCCAGCCCGAGGCGTTTCCGGACGATAGCGATGAGCACGTAAATCGAGACAGCGATCCAGATGTGCGTCTTGACGGCGTTCTCGCTGGTGCCGTAAAACGACTTGATTCGCAGATGTTGCTTGATCCACTTGAAGAAGAGTTCCACCTGCCAGCGCGATTTGTAGATCTGGGCGATGGTCAGTGCCGGCAGGGTGAAGTTATTGGTCAGAAATTTCAATCGCTTGTTGGTTTCGGCATCGAAATAACTCACCCGCCGTAGGGGGTCCGGGTACGCTTGGGCGGAGTTGAAGGGGGTCAAAATAATGGTGTGATCGGATCGCAGGCCCGTGCTCCTATCCACCGGGTGGGAGTAGCGACGCTGCAGCAAAACGTTCTTTTTGGTTCGCACCACGAAGAAGGCCGAACAGAGCGTGAACACGAAGAGGCGCCGAAAATCGACATAACCCCGATCCATGACGTAGAACGCGCCGGCCTCGGGAAGAAATTCATCCAGGATGTTGACGTCATGCACTTTGCCTGCAGTAATGCGGATAAACGTGGGAATATTGCCGTGCAGATCCAGCAGCGTGTGCATCTTCACGGCGGCCTTGTGCTTGCGGAATCCCGCCCACGGAAACAGCGACAGGCAGAGGTCGATTGTTGTCGAGTCGAGAGCGTACAGAGTCTGGTCCAAGTCCACACCGATCGGGTCGTGGGCATATAACGGCCGTGCCATGCCAATCAAGACCTGCGCGAAGTCCGCGTAGATCCGCCAGTCGCGCGACTCGTTCGCATCGGCCAGTGTCGAGCGCGCTACCCTGCCGCCGAATCCCATATGGTAGAGTTTGCCGTGCATCGAACGCAGGCACGTCTCGATGTCGCGGAGGCTTTCCCGATAGGTCAGCTGGGCGAATGCCATCGAAAGAAACTGATCCCAGCAGGAGAAACTTTTCAGATAGGAATCGCCGCGGTAGCGCAATACACATTTGTGAAACTCTTTGCTCGGCAGGTGCTCGATCAGTTGGGAGAAAACCGTACGGCCAAGGTTCATCCCCCATTGTGCCGCGTCGGGATGCTCCGCTCAGGCGGCCATTTGCGGCCTCGGGATTTCAAATCGTTCCCGGGCAAAACAGGCCATAAGATATTGAGCGGTAGAGACTTACCGTCCGTTGACGTAACTTTCCCCGGACAGCACTGATCGCAGCCAATTGCCTACCTCGAGAGCTGCCGGCGTGGTTGTCTCTCACGCACTTCGCCCTCGTCGTGGTGAGAAAAGCGCGCTAACCGATCCCGATGTCGCGCAGATAGTCGCGGTTGCGTTTGCCGATGGGGAAGGGCTTGTCGAAGGGCGTGGGATACATGTCCTGTTCAACGACCGCCCAGCCTTGGTAATTGACTTCCTGCAAGACGTCGCGGAACGCCAGGAAGTCCACCGCCCCACGGTCGAGATCGCAGAATACTTCCATCCCGACAGCCGGCGCGAAGGGGATCTTCTCGCGCTCGACCTTCTTCTGAATGTCTTGGTCCACGCTCTTCAGGTGCAGATAGCGGATCCGGTCGTGATGGCGGCGCATAAAGGCGATCGCATCGCCGCCGCGGTAGGCGTGGTGGCCGGTGTCAAGGCACATGGAAACGCGGCTGGGATCGGTCTGCTCCAAGAGCAACTCGATCTGATCTTCATATTCGACGTGGGTTTCAGAGTGAGGGTGATAGACGAGGTTGAGTCCGAATCGTTCAATGACAAGATCAGCAATTCTGTGGGTGTTTTCGATGAGCGTCTTCCAACCGTCGTCATCCAGCCGGCTGGGACGCGTCGGTTTGCCGTCAACGTCGGAATAGGTGTTGTCGATCAAGATGACAAACTCGGCCCCGAGGGCGCTCAGCGAATCGCTCACGCCGGTGGCTTCCTTCTCGATTTCGGGCCAGGCGTCTCGGTCTTCCAAGTGCGGCATCACGAAGGTTCCCGAAATCTTAAGCTTGCGGCGCTCGAGTTCGGAGCGCAGTACGGACAGGTCGGTCGGCAAATAGCCGTAGGGCCCCAGTTCCGTCCACTCGTAGCCCGCTTCGGCGATCTCATCCAGACATCGCTGCCAAGGGATCTGCTTGGGGTCGCTGGGAAACCAAACACCCCATGAATCCGGCGCGGAACCAACCTTGACGTTCATAGTCTCACTGCTCCAAACTTGGATTGCCCTGTGGCGGGGGGTCGTTGACGGGCACGAGTCCTGAATATACGCCTAGATGCTTCACAAATGCAACGTCGTTAGGTCCCTGAAAACGGAACTCGCCTCGCCACCCGGCGAGAAAGGCGGGCTAGGAGACTGACATGACAACGGTGGACGTCATCGCCCGCATCTTGAAACGGGAGGGCGTCGAATACCTCAGTGCGTTTCCGACAACGCCCATCATCGAGTCGGCCGCCGATGCCGGTATCCGCCCGGTGATTTGTCGCCAAGAGCGCGTTGGCGTGGGCATTGCGGACGGCTATTCCCGGGTTAGGAACGGGAACCCGCCAGGCGTTTTCGCCATGCAGTGGGGCCCGGGAGCGGAGAACGCCTACGCCGGGGTCGCAACCGCCTACTCCGACGGTGTTCCGTTGCTGCTGCTGCCGCTGGGACAGACCAGGGAAATGGACGGCGTATTCCCGAATTTCAGCTCGATGCGCAGCTATCGATCCGTCAGCAAGTTCATTGAACAGATCAATACACCCGATCGGGTGGTCGCGACGATGCGGCGCGCCTTCGCCAGCCTCCGGATGGGCCGCCCCGGACCCGTGATGGTCGAAGTGCCTTTCGACGTCGCTATGGAAGATGTGGATGATTCGCTGCTCGAAGACTACAAACCGGTCAGGGCGACGCGCGCCCAAGCGGATCCCCAAGACGTGCTGGATGCGGCGCGTGCGCTGCTCGATGCGAAGCACCCGGTGATCCACGCGGGTCAGGGCGTGCTGTACGCTGACGCCTGCCGGGAACTGCTGGAGTTGGCCGAGCTGCTTCAGGCGCCCGTGATGACCACGTTAGCGGGCAAAAGCGCCTTCCCCGAGAAGCATCCTCTCGCGTTGGGCAGCGGCTCGGGAGTCGTGAGCGGGGCCGCCTACCGATTCCTGAAAGAAGCAGACTTGGTTTTCGGGATCGGAACCAGCTTCAGCAAGCACGGTCTGACAACTACGATACCCCCGGGCAAGGTTTTGATCCATGCGACCAACGATCCCATTGACATTGGCAAGAACTACGACGTCGATCACCCCATCATTGGTGATGCCGGGCTCGTGCTGCGCCAATTCATTGCGGCCTGCAAGGAACTGCTCGGGGACCAGCCGCGCCACGAGAGCCGCCTCGTCGCGGAACAAGTTGCGAGCACGCGAGAAAACTGGCTGAAACAGTGGATGCCGAAGCTGACATCGAGGGAGACCCCAATCAATCCCTATCGAGTCATTGGGGAGTTCATGAACCGCGTGGACCCGGCCGACACCATCTTGACGCACGACTCCGGCGGCCCCCGCTTCCAGCTCATGCCTTTCTACCGGTCGGCGGGGCCGAGAACCTACCTAGGCTGGGGCAAGTCCCATGGTCTGGGGACGGGACTAGGGCTGATACTGGGCGCGAAACTCGCCGCCCCGGAGAAGTTCGCGGTGAACTTTATGGGCGACGCGGCTTTCGGGATGACCGGCCTTGATTTCGAAACCGCTGTGCGGTCCGACTTGCCGATCCTTACGATCGTCATGAACAACTCGACAATGGCCATCGAAACCGAGTCCATGACTCGATCTCATGCGAAATACGGCACGCGGGACTTAGGGGGCGCCTACGCCGATATGGCACGGGCCATGGGGGGCTGGGCGGAGCGCATCGAGGACCCCGAGGACGTCGGCCCCGCGATCCTGAGGGCCAAGAAAGCCACCGAAGACGGGCGGGCCGCCCTACTCGAGTTCATGACCTGCGCGGAGAACAGCTTTTCCCACCGCGGGGGGTTCGGATAGCATTCCTTCGTCTCCCAAGACGACAGCCGTTTCGAACGGAGCACAATCCAGGTATGGAGAAGGAAGGTGACTCGCGGGTGCTCAGCGCGGCTTGAAACGCGGATAGTGCGTCCGATACCCCAGAAGACGCGCCGTCGGTCCGATGGCGTGGAATAGGAGCCGCTGGACCGGCACGGGTGGGCCAGCCGGCCAAGAATCGTAAACAGGGCTGAAGCGCGACATCTGAAGCAAGGCCTTGGGAACTTGCTGATTCGCCGGGTTTTCGTCAAAGAACCCGTAGGCCTGCATGAGAAAAACGCTGAACGGCTCGGAAATCCCGTACTCCTCGGTCAGCGGGCCGCGCACGACGACCGGTTCGTTCGTCCGGTTGAAAGGCTTGTGCGGCGCGCCGGGCGAAACAAGAAAAGACTCCGACGGACCCAACTCCCTGACCTCACCGTTTACCAACAGGCTCAGCGTTCCCTCGGCGACCATAAATCGCTCCGAAAAAGACGTGTGGACGTGCTCGGGCGGTCCCGGCGCATTGGGGCCCATGGTCAACTCGAGCCAGAACAATCCGTCTTCGCGTTGCAGGATGCGCTGCTCGAACCCCTCCATCTTGCTGGCGAAGACGTACCCGACGGGAGGGTAGTAGGATTCGTCGGGCGCCGGTTCAGGAAAAACGAAGCGGTCAAGCACAGCACCGCCAAGCAGGTAGAGCGCCAACACAGAAACTGAGGCCTTCAAGATTCGTTTCATCGCCACTCCTACAGCCAGGGCAAATTCTCTTCCGGCATCGTTTCGATCACCAGCGGCTTGAGGAAAGCAACACTCTTGACAATGCCCTCTTTTGAACTCATCACCGGGTCTCCGTGCTCGATGCTCAGCACGCCGTCGTAGCCTACCAGTCGCAGCTCGCTCAAGAAATCAGACCACCAATCGGCCCCGTGTCCGAAACCCAGCGTGCGGTAGGTCCACGATCGCTCGGCAACCATCGACATAGGACGCGGGTCGAGCCCGCCGTTGACCGCCATCTCGCGGCTATTGATCTTGGTGTCCTTGGCGTGGACGTGAAAAATGAAGTCCCGGCCCAGCGTGCGAATCACGACCATGGGGTCCATGCCCTGATAGAACAAGTGGCTGGGATCGAGGTTGGCGCCCAGATTCGGCCCGGCGATCTCACGCAGGCGAAGCAGACTGCTGGTGTTATAGACGGACTGGCCGGGATGCATTTCGATAGCGATTTTGACGCCATGGTCGGAAGCGGATTGGCCGGCCTGCTTCCAAAAGGGTTGGATGGCTTTCTCCCACTGCCATTCGTAGAGATCCAGATACTCCTTTTGCCAAGGATGAACCACCCAGTTCGGATACTCGCAGCCCTGGGGTTCCCCAGGGCAGCCGCTCATCGTGACCACGGTGTCAAGACCGAGCTTACCGGCGGCCTCCACGGTTTTGTGGAAGACATCCTGGGAGCTCTTGCCGCGTTCGGGGTGCGGATCGAGCAGATTGCCGTTGCAGTTTAGGGCGCTCAGCACCAGCCCGCGGCTCTCGATGGCGCCCGTGAATTCCTCGCGCGCGCCCGCGTCGTTGACCAATTTTTCCAAGTCGCAATGTTTCCCGTGGGAGAAATTACCGGTGGCGATCTCCACAGCTTGAATGCCTTGGGCGGCGACCCAGTCCAGGGCTTCGGTGAAGGGCATGTCCTGCAAGCTGTCAGTGATGATTCCGATTTTCATTTTTCGCCTCGATTCTTCGGCAACCCGTGATTGTATACTCCCGCCCTCCGGGGCTCAAGTTTTTGCAGTGCGGCGAGTGTTCCGAGGATAACGATAGGGTAAACGGGGCCGCGGGCGCGAGCCTGCGGTTAAGGCCACGAACGACCTCGTGGATGCGAGAAGCCCGTTGTGGTCGCGACGGCTTGACCACACTCTCACCGTTGCGGCTCGGTCCCCGGCGCTAATCGCCGGGTGTTCCTTTCAGGCGCAAGGCGTACCAATCGACGCGCCGGGTGACGTACATGATGGCGGCAAGGATCATGAAAAGCCCCAATGAGCCTATTAATAGGGCGTAGTCTTGAATCTGGAGTAGCACGTAGAGGCAGACGTATAAGCCCACCAGGACGACGCCAATCAGGATCGCCCGACCTCGTGATCGGAGTATCGCGAAACCATAAAACACCACAAGAGCCACAACGGCCGCTGCCGCGAGCGTATAGGCAACCGGGAAGCCAATATGTTCCGCGAGCGAAAGCTCCAGCAGGTAAAAAATACACATCGCCGCGCCAATCAGTGAATATTGGATTACGTGCAGGCGAAGCCCGCCGAGCACCTCGAACAGCCAGATCACCGTAAAGGTAAGACCGAGGAACAGTAATTGGTACTTGAGGCTTCGTTCGGTCTGGCGGTAGGCGTCGACCGGAGACAACAGGTCTACCCCGAACTGCGACGCCGTAACGGCATCCCCGTTGTTCCCCGTGCGCCAGCTTTGAGGATAGTTGCGGCCCAGGTGGGGGATGCGCCAGGTCGCGGAAAACCCTTCCGGCCCGACACTTCGCTCGACCGGCAACCAGCGGCCCTGGAAACTCGGGTGCGGCCAATCCGCGCTCAGGCGCACTTCGGTATTGTCGCCCAAAGGGGCGAACCGCAATTGAAGGCTGCCGTTGAGTTCGAGTTCGCATGAGAAACGAAAGGAAGATCCCTCAAGCAGGCCCGCGAGGGAGGCGTGAATCCCGGAGCGTTTCGACTCTCGGTCGCCCGTGCCGGGATCAAAGTCAATCTGACTCTTTCGCCAGCTCAAGCGCACTTGGTTTTGGATCGCCCGGGCGTCGCTACCTCGAATACAAGCTGCGCGCGGTCCCACAGAATACGCACGGGATCAACGGCGAGGACGGAAAAGTCGGGCCGGTCGAATTCTCCTTCAATCTCAAGATGAGAGCGATAGACCGGAGTCTCGAAGATACCGCGGTAGAGGACTTCGGTAGCAAGTTTCCCATCGACCTTCAGGGACCGCGGGAGGAATGTCGCTCGGTCTTCCAACTCCCGAGTTTGCTTCTTTCCTTCCGCGTTGGTGACCGTCTGCGCGTAGCGGTACGGGACGACGAGGAAGGGACCGTATACCTGTTGCGCCTTCCCCCATTTGTCGGTGACCTCGGCCACGGCGCCTAGCCGGGTTTGGCTTCGTTCGGAGACGAGGCCCCAAATCAGCAGCACCGGTATCTGCAAGAACAGCACCAGGGCGCCGATGAGCAGGGCCTTGACGAACACCGAGGCCCTCAGGCTTTCAAAAAGTTTCGATGGGTTGAGTGTGGAATCTGTCACTATTCCTCCATGGCTCCACGGCTCGATGGGCGCGGGTGGCTCGACTCGGTGGACGGGGCGCCCCGATACCCGGCTCGACGACGAGGACACGACCGGTGAGGGTTATCCGGCGGCGTGACCAAGTATATACGGTTGAGGGATTACGCAACTGAGCGGCCGCTTGGATCGGCATCGCGCGCACGCCCCTGACCGGTGTGAGAGAAAACACAACGAGAAGCCCGAATATCGATCGTGAGTTTATGCCAAGCTCTCCCCGCCGTCACTCTGAGACGCGGCTCTCTACCCTATTCCGGGGGACCTCCATCCCCTACAGTTTGGTATCGTGAGGGTCAGGTAGCGGGCGCTCTTATCCCGCTGCTCCGGAGAGGCTTCGCTGGTGCTTACGAAAAGCAGGCCTGATTCGATCATAGTAAGCTTCCCCTTGCCGGCCGCCGCCCGCGAACTGTGGCTCGTTCTGTGCGCGCTCCTGCTGCTTTCGCTGCCCGGTCGGCTTCCCGCGCAAGCGACAACCGAACAGATCGAGTTCTTCGAGTCGGCGATACGTCCGCTGCTGGCGGAGCACTGCTATCAGTGTCACAGCCAAGAGGCGAACCCCGTCTTTGCGGGGTTGCGGCTCGATAGCCCCTCCGATCTCGAAAAGGGATCGGATTCGGGACCTGTCGTCATTCCCGGGAAGCCGGAGGAGAGCCGGCTAGTCGAAGTCGTGCGAGGCTCGGGCGCGCTTCAGATGCCGCCGAGCGGCAAGTTGTCCGAAGACAAGATCGCCGTGCTGGTCAAGTGGATCGAGATGGGAGCGCCCTGGCCCCCCGAGGAAGAGCCGCTCCCTGCTAAACCGGGAAACAAGTTCGACCTCGAAGCTCGCAAAAGCGAACACTGGGCTTGGCAGCCTGTTCGGGCACTCGCGCCCCCCAGGGTGGCAAGCGATGCGTGGTCCCGCAATGAAATTGACGCTTTCATCCTGGCCAAGCTCGAGGAAAAGGGACTCCGACCGGCGGCGCAAGCTGCCCCGGAAACGCTTCTGCGGCGAATTTACTTTGACCTGACCGGGCTGCCTCCCTCAGTGGCGGAGGTGGAAGCATTCATTGCCGATCCGTCTCGGAGCGCCTACCAGGCAGTCGTTGAGCGCCTGCTGGCGTCTCCGCGCTTCGGCGAACGCTGGGCGCGGCACTGGATGGACCTGGTCCGCTACAGCGAGTCGCACGGGATGGAAGGAGACCCGGATATCCCTAGTGCGTGGCAGTACCGCGACTACTTGATCCGCGCCTTCAATGGCGACCTGCCTTACGACCAGCTTGTACGCGAGCATATCGCCGGAGACCTTTTCGAAAGCCCTCGCTACAATCAGCGCGACGAGATTAACGAGTCGATCGTCGGCCCGGCCCACTTCCGAATGGTCGAGCACAACTACCTCCCCTTGGACCCGTTGGAGGATCGCGTCAAGTACACGGACAACCAGATCGACGTTTTTTCGAAGGCCTTTCAGGGCCTGACCGTATCTTGCGCGCGCTGCCACGACCACAAATTCGACGCCATCAGCCAAAAGGACTTCTATGCGCTGTTCGGGATTTTCACCGGCGGCAGGCCGGCGCAGATAACGATCGACGTCCCGCGGCGGCAAAGCACGCACCGCGAACGCCTTGGGGAGCTGAAGCGCCGGATCAAACAGGGCCTGGTGGACGCCTGGCTTGAGACGGCGGAGGGTTTACCTCAGACCCTACTTTCGGGGGCGTGGACGGACCGCGTGCCCGACGAGACGTACTGTGATGACAACAGCCCTTTGCATGCCTGGTTCACTCTTTCCGAAAGGAAGGGTGAAAACTTCCGAACCGGTTGGGACGAGCTTGCGGCCTATTGGGACAAGGAGCTGGAGCGCCGCCGATCGGCCAACGCCGAAGCAAACAAGAGTGTCTGGAAGATTGACTCCGACAATTATCCCGATTGGCTGCGCCAGGGTCCTGGTTTGGGCGATACGCCTTCCGCGGGCGGTGAGTTCTCCCTCGTCCCTGAAGGCAAGCGCATCATCAGCGGAATCTATCCTCGCGGGGTCTACACGCATCTGCTGAGCCGGAAGCACGGGGGCATTCTCTCTTCGCCGCGCTTCGTCGTCGATACCGATTACCTCAGCTTTCGGATCTTAGGAGGGAACTTCAGCTTCGCCCGGCTGATCGTAGAGAACTACCCTCTGCCGCGAGGCATCATCTATGACCTCAGATTCAGCCCCAAGCGAGACCGGATGCAGTGGGCGGGCTGGGATGTCAGGTATTGGAAGGGATCTCGCGCCTACCTCGAGTTTGCCACGCTCGACGATCTGACGAATTTTGAGTTGGATCCGTTCGATAAGCTGAGGGACCCGAAGCCCGAGCCCAGGTGTGACGGACGGTCTTACTTCGGGGTAAGCCAAGTGTCTTTCCACGACGGCAAGCAACCGCCTGCCGAAGAAATGGTAGCCGTTCGCCACCTGCTCGGGGGGGAGACGCCTGAGGGACCGGAAGAACTTGCTGCTCGCATCGGCCGTCGGTTGCGGGTTGCGATCGAGGCTTGGCGGGACGGCGGGCTGACCGACCAACAAGCAGCGTTCCTAGACGATTTCATTCGCAAGGGACTGCTGCCCAACTCACTCGACAAGATTGCTTCCCTTCAACCTCTGGTCGCCGAGTATCGAAAACTGGAGGCGGAGATCCCCATTCCGCGCCGCGCTCCAGGGCTGATGGAAGAGATCACCGCGGATCAGCCGCTTTTAGTTCGCGGGAACCATGAGAACCCTGGCGACCCGGTACAGCGCCGATACCTCGAAGCGCTTGACGGCAAACCCTACGACGACCCCCGAAAGGTTCGCCTGCGTCTGGCCGACGAGGTGGCGAGTCCCCGAAACCCTCTGACCGCCCGCGTGATGGTCAATCGGATCTGGCACCATCTATTTGGGCGGGGGATTGTCGAGACGGTGGATAACTTCGGACAGCAGGGGCGCAGGCCCACGCATCCCGCGTTGCTGGACTATCTGGCCGGCAGGTTTGTGGACAGCGGCTGGTCCATAAAGGATATGATTCGGTTCGTCGCGAGTTCGCGGACATACCAAATGACCAGCCGGCCCTCAAAGACGGCTCGACGGATCGACCCCGCGAACCGCTGGTTGCAGCACGCTAATGTCCGCCGGCTCGGGGCCGAGGCGATTCGCGACTCGATCCTGGCGGTGTCCGGGAGCCTGGACAGGACCATGTATGGGGCCTCGATCCCCGTCTACTATGCGCGCGAAACCGGAAAGGCGCTCTTTGACAGGCCGAAGGGGCCGCTTGACGGGAACAGGCGGCGGAGCGTCTATCTCGAAGTGCGTCGCAATATTCACAATCCCTTCCTCGAAGTTTTTGACGCCCCGAAACCATCCACCACCCGAGGAAAGCGGGACATCACCAATGTTCCTGCCCAGTCGTTGACGCTCATGAACGACCCCTTCGTCATCGAACAATCCGCGCATTGGGCGAGGCGGCTGGTGGCCCATGGAAGCGCCACGCCCCGCGAGCGAATCGGACGGATGTTTCTGGAAGCGCTGGGTCGGAGACCGTCGGTCGAGGAAGTGCGAAAATCAAAGAGATTCTTGGTCGGCCTCCGAAACCAGCATCAGCTCGCCTCCGGGGACTGGCGAAACCAACCCCGGATCTGGCAAGATTTGGCTCAGGCGATGTTTAATTTGAAAGAGTTCATCTACCTTCAGTGAGAATGGCCGTGAACCGCCTCCCCAACAACCCCCACTACGCGAGGACGCGCGGAATGAGCCGGCGGGAAATGCTGGAGCGCTGTTCGCTCGGTTTCCCCATGGCCGCCCTGGCCGGCGTGCTGGCCGACGACGACGCCTATGCGGGAGCGACGGACTCCTCCGGCAGCTCCCTGACCTTGAAGACGCCGCACTTCGCGCCGAAGGTAAAGCACGTCATCCTTTGTTATATGGCCGGAGGGGTTTCTCAGGTTGACTCCTTCGATCCCAAACCCAGGCTGACGAAAGAGCATGGCCAACCGCCCCCGATGAAGGTCGAGAAGACCATGTTCAACCAAAACGGGACGCTGCTGAAAAGCCCCTGGGAGTTCAAACACTACGGCGGAAGCGGTATCCCCATCAGCGATCTGTTCCCTCACATCGGATCGTGCGCCGACGAGCTGGCGGTCATTCGCTCCATGACGGCGAAATTCACCGCGCACGCCCAGGCGAACGTTTTCTTCCACACCGGCCAACCCTTTAACGGCTTTCCTAGTCTGGGCGCCTGGACGACTTACGGGTTGGGGACGGAAACCAAGCAACTGCCCGGCTATGTAGTCCTCGGCGGCGGAGGGATTCCCGTCGGAGGGATCAACATGTTCGGGAACGGCTTTCTTCCGGCTGTTCACCAAGGGTCTCTGATCTACCCCGGCCGCTCGGAGCCGCTCAATAACATCCAACCGAAGGAACCGGACTCGATTCAGCGCCGGCGGCTAAGCTTCATCGACGACATCGACCGCGGCTTTCTCGAGGCGGTCGACCATCACGCTCCCGTCGAGGCGGCCATCCGCAATTACGAGACGGCCTATCGGATGCAGGTGGCCGTCCCCGAATTGGTGGACCTAAGCGGGGAGACCGAGGCAACGAAAAAGCTCTATGGTCTCGATAGCGACGTCCCCCAAAAAAAACAATACGCCCAGCAATGTTTGCTGGCCCGGCGGCTGGTCGAAAGAGGCGTACGTTTCGTCGAGCTGACCGTGCGGCACACCAAAGACGTCGCCACGAACATCGGCAGTCCGTGGGATCAGCACAACAAGCTCAAAGAAGGGCATGAAGTCAACGCCTGGCAGGTCGATCAGCCGATCGCGGGTCTGATCAAGGATCTCAAGGCGCGCGGGTTGCTCGACGAGACGCTGATCGTCTGGTCGGGCGAGTTCGGACGAACTCCGTTTGTGCAACGCATCGACGGACGCGACCATAACCCATTCGGCTTCAGCATATGGCTGGCCGGAGGGGGGGTTAAGGGCGGCACGATTTACGGGGCGACCGACGAATACGGCTATCACGCTATAGAGAACGTCCATACCCTCCACGACCTGCACGCGACGGTGCTCCATCTGCTGGGGCTCGACCACGAACGGTTGACCTACCGTTTCGGTGGCCGCGACTTCCGCCTGACCGACGTGCACGGGAAAGTTATCCAAGCGGTTTTAGCGTAGGTTCTTAGCGGTGAAGCTATTTACTAGTTCGTTATACGTTTAATAGCCAGCACCGCGGCGGTTGAGCTGTTATACTGAGGCTACTACTTCATTGGTCGCAGTCCCGCGGCCAGCGGCGCACAACAGGACTCCTTCCAGGATCGCGCCGTTTCTGTCCGTCTCTGCCTGTCACTGTTGTATAGGTTCGAATGATCGCGGTGCACGCATATGTGTTTCGTGCATCCGCAGGAGGAATCCCTTCTTTATTATGTCACCGAAAACATTTAGCTCCGCCGCTGGGTTTGCCCAATTTTCCCTGGCGCCCCTGGTGCAGCGAGGCATTGCCGAGGCCGGTTTTTCCGAGCCGTGGCCAATTCAAACAGAGGCTATCCCGGCGGCGCTGGCCAGCTCCGATATTCTCGGCCTGGCGCAGACCGGAACCGGCAAGACCGCCGCGTTCGCACTGCCGATTATCGAGCATTTGCTCTCCGCACGCCGGCCCGGTCCGCGCGCTCTCATCCTTGCTCCCACTCGGGAACTTGCCATGCAGATCCACAGCGATTTCGAAAAGCTGGCCAAGTTCACCCGCCTCAAAGCCGTCACGGTCTTTGGAGGCGTGTCGGAGCGCCCGCAAGTTCGCGCCCTGCGCAATCAGCCGGATATCGTCATTGCCTGCCCCGGCCGGCTGCTCGACCTGTTGCGCCAGGGTAAGGCGATGTTGGCGCAGATCAAGATCCTCGTTCTCGATGAAGCCGATCAGATGTTCGACATGGGCTTCCTCCCCGACGTCCGAAGCATCCTATCGGCGCTGCCGGAGAAGCGCCAGAACCTCTTGTTCGGGGCCACAATGCCGGACGAAATCCGCGTACTGGCCAAGCGGATCCTAGACCACCCCCATGTCGTCGAACTGGCGCACTCCACCCCGGCTTCCACGATCGAACACGCCCTCTATCTCATCGCGGCGGATCGGAAGATCGACTTGCTCAAGCACCTGCTGGATAACGACGGGTTCACGTCCGCTATCATTTTTCTACGAACCAAGCACCGCGCGCGGCGGCTAGGTGTCCAACTGAGCAGGATGGGCCATAATGCCGTTGCACTGCAGGGAAACATGTCTCAGGGGCAGCGGGACCGCGCCATGGGCGGTTTTCGAGAAGGACGCTTCAACATTCTCGTGGCGACCGATATTGCGTCCCGCGGCATTGATGTCGCCGGGGTCTCGCATGTGATTAATTTCGACGTTCCGAACACACCCGAAGCCTACACACACCGTATCGGGCGCACCGGCCGCGCCGAACGCAGCGGCCGGGCCTACACGTTCGTCTCGAGGGAGGACAGCGGGGCTGTGCGAGCCATCGAGCGCAGTCTGGGATCGGCCATCACGCGACGCCGGGTACCCGGGTTCGACACGGCAACCGTTCTTCCCACGGAACCGCGCCGGCCCCCTTCCCGCGGACGCCGTTCGGCCGGCGGTAGTGTGAAGGGTCCTGGAAAAGGAGAAAGGCATCCCAGCCCGCGCGGTACCCGCGGCCGCAAGGACCCGAAGTCAACGGGGGCGGATCCCGGTGGCCGGGGCGGGTCACCGCACGGCAGGTCGCGACGAGCTTTCTAAGCGCTTTCCGTACTTGAACCCTACGTTGAGCGCGGCGAGCCTATCGCGTGCTTCGACCATCAGCTGACGAGAAATGCGAGCCAGGCCGGCGATGATCCACGCTTCCCCTTCGCCCTATCGTGTCGTCGCCCGCCAGATCCAGCAACCGAGTCAGACCGAGGCGCGGGCGCGAGCCTGCGGTCAAGATGGCGAACGACCTCGGCGCCGGGACAAGGAATTTTTGAGCGTCGTGAGGCCTCAACCGCGCCCTTGCGGACGCGGCTCTGTCGCGTGGTTAGCCGCGAAAGTAGTTGGTCCTCCCAGCCCGCGCTTCTCTCCGGCTGAGGGTCGAAGTACACCTCAGATCCCGTAGGCCACGCCGCTTTCCAGCCCGACATTCCCGAATTCATGGTGAACTCATCTCCCGGACAGCCCAGTTATTTATCGTCCGTTCCGACTTCGTTCGGCGCGAGAATATTGGTTCATCGTACGACGCCGCCTGTTGCCCGGGCACCCCGCCCACTTCTTGCGGACGGCCCCTCAGAGCTGCCTTTAGCCTTTCTTAGCTCCTCTTTCTGCTTCTCGATATTTTTCGCTAGTGGCGAGGGAGAGGGGTCCAACGCGGCAGCCTTCTGCAAATAGGCAAGCAGGTCTTCGGGAGAATCTGTCGTCGGCAGGGGGATTTTCTCGCCGCGGTGAATCGCAAAAAGTTCATCTCCCTCGATTAACAAGCAAGCCAGCGGGCCGCCGTAGAATGCCGATATGCCGACGTCGATGAAGATGGCTCGGCCGCCGAAACGGGGCATGACGGCTTTGGCAATGCTCGTGTGCCCCATGACGATCCGCTTGGCGCCATGTCGGTCAAGCAGAGCTCGTAAGTGCGGCCCTTCAGACTCTGTCTCGTTTTGCGCCAGCCCCCGATACCACAAGGGACCCTGCGCATCCAGCACAAGTCCGCCTATGAGTTTGTTGAAATCCGCAAGCTCGCCGCGAGCCCGATCATTGATTTCCGGAATGGTCAGTGGGACGTAATCTGGTCCGATGCCGCCGTGGAGGAAGAGAATATCGTTGATCTTGACGACGGTGTCGTGCTTGCGCACCCACCTGCCGTACTTCCCCTCGGGAGCGAATTGGAGGCGGTGTTCGAAAAAGCCAAGAGGAAATTGTCGGTCCCACCTTTCCCGGTAGGAAGCGTTGAAAGCAGGCGGACCGCCGGGGCCCGGATTGCTCTGCAACGTTTCAACGTGTGTTTTGTAGAAGGCGTCGCGAACCTCTCCCGAACCCGACTGTCGAAAGGCCTCATACTCGCCGGGATGAACGTACCTCAAATCGCCGTACAGGTTCATCGCCTCGTGATTGCCGATCAGCGCATGAACGAAGCCCTTGGCCCTTTTCGCCTGCTTTTCGAGCCGCATGAGAAGGTCCATGGCTTTGCGGGAATCCGGCCCGCGATCGGGTATATCGCCCGTTTGCACCAGGTGAGTCTCTCCGCCCGCCCACTCGTTTTGCGGGTCAATGATCCCCGCCGCAAGCAGCGTCCTAACAAACTGCTTATAATCGCCGTGCACGTCCCCGGTGGCTACGATCCGCGGCACCCCGCTCCAAGTATCTTTCTCTGCCGCGTGCGAGAGCGCGGCGGCAAGGTGAATGAGCGCCAGGACAATGACGGCGCCTAGAAACCTAAGACGCTGGTGCGGTGATCTCATTGCCGATCCGCCCACAATGGACGGAGATACCTTCACCTTACCAAGTCGAGTTCGCCTCCCCGGACTTTGTAGGAAGTACCAGCGGGGACTTTCGAGCGCTCCTACTCGGACGGCGCCTCGTCCTCGCCGCGTCTCAACCCGAAGAGATTCACGGTAAATGTCGCCCGCCGATAACGCCAGTGAACCGCCATGGCGTTTCGGTCAGCCGTGCCCATCTATCTGGATCGTTAGCAGCACTATCCGATCGGATAGAGCTCGGCGGCTTGCCCCGATGAACCCCGCCCCATCCTGAAATGAAGCCGCAAGGCTATCCTTCTGAAAATCAACAAGTTGGAGCGGGCCCCTCAATTTTCTTCGAGACTTTCGCGGTATGGCATGCGGAGTGCTCTATGACAGGGCGAAATGAGATTCCCAAGGAAAGCAGAGGAAAAAACAATGAACAACCAAGCCATTCGAGTTTCCGCCATATTGATCGCGTTTGCCGCCTTATTGAATCTCGCATAATATCGAGTTAGTCAAGGCCAAGAGAAGACTGCTTCCAGAAGGCCGTAATCAAGCGCGGTTTGCGGCGCATGCGACGCAGGGATTTGCGGGCACGCTCGTCCAGCTCCCAGTAGTCCTTCGGACAGACGTTCGGCAACTCGTGCTGCTTCCAGTAAGCCCAAATGTATTCCACCGGGTTCAGCTCCGGTGCATAGGGCGGCAAGCACTCCGTGGCGATGTGGCCTTCGGAGAGCTCGATGAACTCCCGCACCAGGCGGCTGCGGTGCGCCGGCAGGCGGTCCCAGACGATCAGCAGCGGGCCGTCGATGTGGCGGACCAAAGCCTTCAGGAAGTCGATGACCTCCAGCTCGCCGATGGCGCCGGGATAGAGCCGGAAGTAGAAGTTGCGCAAGGTCAGCCCGGCGGAAACGGAAAGTTTCTGCCAGTTGAAGTTGAACTCCAGCACGGGTGTCTCGCCGCGGGGCGCCCAGGTGCGGCAACGATGGGGCTTCTGACTCAGTCCGCTTTCGTCGATGAAGACGATCGTGCGGCCTTGTTTTTGGGCTTTTTTTTAGTGGCCGGCCAAGTCTTGCGCCGCCAGTTGCGGATGGCTTCTTCGTTGCGCTCGCGGGCCTTGCCGACAGGCCGTTGCGGGCTCCAGTGGAGCGCCCGCAGGATCTTCCAAACATGACCTTCGTGATAGCGCACGCCGAACTCGTCGGCGATCAGACGAGCGACTCGCGGACAAGTCCACAGCGGCGTCGAGAAGCCCTGCGCTTCGGGGCCCCGCAGCAGCATTGCCTCCAGACGTTCCCGTTGCGTGGCGTCTAACAGCGGCTTGCGGCCGGCGCGCCCGGCCCGGCGGAGTCCGGCGGCACCGTACGCGCCATGCTCGCTAACCCAACGGCTCACGCTTTGCTGCGCCGCCTTCACGCGCCGTGCTGCCTCGGACTGACTCAAACCTTCGTCAACGACCAGCCGCACGGCCTCCAGCCGTCGCTTTTCCAGAGCATCAAAATCGCGCCTTACGCCTCTTGGGTTCCCCATGTCTATTAAGACGAGCAGACCCCCAAAAGGTTACTCTATATTATGCGGAAGTCAATAGCGAGCGCAGGCATATTCCCGCCCGCCCCAGGCGATCTTAGCGTCGCCATTCCGTTTGAATTCGCTGTCGGCGACAAGACCATGCCGGCCGGCAACTACCTCGTGCACAGAGACGGCGAGACAGGGGTCCTGGACATCTGTGAGGATGGGGTCTACTGCGCTACCGTTGCGGCGGGCCACGTCGAAGCCGGCGATTTCCCAACCGAGCCGCAGTTGGCATTCAAGCGCGTTGGTGAGGGTCACGTCCTCACGCAGATCTGGTTCAGCGGGGGAGACGGCTATCAGGTGCCGGTCCAAGGACTGCTGGCCGAAACTGTCGGAACAGCCTCCGAGACCGCCTATCTGAACGCCCGTGAACTGAACTTCCACCATGTCGAAGGCCTCCCGGTCTCCTGGCACTGACTTGACGTACCCAACCTCTCCGCGCGCCGGCGACTACCAACGAAGCCCCCTCGGTACCCTAACCCGCATTTCTCACCACGTGGCGAGGCGAAGTGCGTGAGAAGCCCGTCCGTACAAGGCGCGCGCCACTCAGCGCCGCATTTTTTGAATGATGCGGGCGTACTTTTGCGGGTGCAGCCTAGCCATTCGTATTTTGCCTCTAGCGAAAGAAGTAGCGACCCGCGTTCGGCGCCCGACCGGGAAAGTACGTTGAGCACGGCGAGCAAGCGCAACGCAGGAATGGCGGGCCTATTGCGTGCTTCGACCGTCAGGTGGTGAGAAATGCGGGTTAGGGTAGCCTACCAACAGAGCAGCGATCCTCATCCCGCCCGCAAGCGAGCTTTTGCCGATTTTGGTCGGATTCTCCCGACCCAACGCAAGGTTTTCATGGTACGTCCTCCGCCGCCGCGCTACCCTCCGGCGATGAACGGACGGAAAGGGCCAGAATGTGCCTTTGGTAGTACGTAATCAGCAGCCCTGTTAGCGGGATGGCCAACACCAATCCCAAGAATCCCAGCAGCTTGCCCCAGACGAAGATGCCCAGCAGCATCACCGCCGGTCTCAGCCCCGTGACTTCCCCCATGATGCGCGGCACCAAAATCGCGTCCTGGATGAGCTGGATCGCCGCAAACACAATCACCAGGCCCAGAAGACCCATCCAGATGCCGACGTCCGGTGTTTCCAGAGCATGAAGAATGGAAAGCAGCACGGCGGGGATGACCCCGACGAGTTGAAGATAGGGAACCATATTGAGCAGTCCGACGCCCAGGCCGAGAACGACGGCCAGCCGCAGACCGAGTATCCAAAAACCGGCGGCAAACAGCACTCCCGTCGTGACGGCGATGATGACCTGGCCACGGAAATAGCGTCCCATGACGGCGGAGAAATCATGGACGAATCCGACGATGGACTCGCGAAAGCGCGGGGGCAGCAGATTCTGCCACTTGCCTTCCACGTCGCCGAAGTCATTCAGAAGGAACACAAGATAGAGGAGTACGATGACCAGCCCGACCAGCCCGGCGAAGAATCCATAGACGCCCGTGAGTAAACCTTGAATCCCCGGGGCCAACTTCTTGGCCGCATCGGCCGCAAGCTCGAGAAACTGCTCCGAGGTCACAAACTCCCGGGATTTCTCAATCGCCAGCTGGAGCCAGACCGGAGCGTCCCCCTCCGCGATAGCTTGGATCCGCTGCTGGAGCAGAGACCCCTGCTGCTTGAGTTGATCGGTCAAGCTTTTCAACCCGCGCAATTCGGTGACGACTACCGGGACCAGTAAAGCCAACAGACCCACCGCCAACAAGCCACTCCCGAATACGGTGACCAGCACGGCAGCCGTTCGATTCTTGACCCGCCGCTGCACCACGGCGACAGCGGGATTCAGCAAGTAGGCGATCAGCAGAGCGACGGCGAAGGGAATCAGGACCTCGGCCAGGTAGCGTACGAGAAGAAAAAGGCCGACCACCGTCACAGCCGTGATCAGCAGCCGGAAAACGCGATCGAGATCGTAGGGCCGGGGATCGTCAAGCAGCATCGTGTGTCCCCATTAGAACGTTTGAAACCGAGACATGCAAGCGCTGAGGGCCGGTTTGTTCTCCACGAAAAGCGTCGATTCCCCGTAGTATGATTCGGCAGAGACCGTGGGGCCGAGATCGGATTGCAGGGGTTTGAGGGGTCTTGCCGGAACCCCGCATCCAAACCCTCCGCACTTACGTACCGTAGTACGATTAGCCAGAGATCGTGGGAAACTGATCGGTCTTCCTCTGCTGAATCTCATGTCCGCCCGACCCCGCTTCGGCCACCGGATTCATCGATTCGAGAAGCTCGACACGACGATGCTCGAGGCGACGACCCTTGCCGAGGCCGGTGCGCCTGAAGGAACATTAGTCATTGCCGAACAGCAAACGGCCGGTCGCGGGCGGCTGGGGCGCTCGTGGGTGTCCGAGCCGGGTGTGGGTTTATATTTTTCGATTGTTTTGCGCCCGCCAATGCCGGCGGCGCAATCGGCGATGTTGACGTTGGCGATTGGCCTCGGCGTAGCGCGAGGCATCGGCGAGGCCTGCGGCCGCCAGTGCGACATTCGCTGGCCCAACGACGTGCTGCTCGAGGGCAAGAAGTGCTCGGGAATCCTAGTCGAGATGGCAGCCGAGAATGAATGCGTTCGCTATGCCGTCGCCGGCGTCGGCATCAACGTCAACCAGGCTGAGATGCCGCCCGAATTGGCCGACACGGCCACGTCGTTGAGAATCGAAACCGGCGGAGAGTACGTCCGGGAGGTGGTTCTCGATAAGGTTTTGCGCAACAGCGAGCGCTATTATGAAATGTTCTTGGAGCGAGGCCCCGGGCCGGTCATAAGCGCTTTCTCACGCGCTTCGAGTTACGCTCAAGGGAAGCGGGTAGCGATTGAGACCGGCAAAGAGGTGATCGTCGGCACAACCGCCGGATTGGATGGCGCGGGTGTTCTGCTGCTTAAGCGCGACGATGGGTCGGTCGAACCCATCCTGGCGGGGAGTGTTCGACCGTGGGATGATTCACGCGGCGAGACGCCGGCCTGAATTGCCGGATCGGTTTCTCACCAGGTGGCGAGCTTGTCGCCTGCTTCGGTGCGAGATTGTGAGAGAAAGCGGGCGGGCCCGAAAGGCCCGTTTACCGTCGCAGAGCGTAAACGCCCCGTTGAGCTAACGAGGGCCCTTGAGCCGAAAAAAATGCTTTTCGCCGTCGATGTCGGCAACACCCAGCTTGCTCTGGGCGTCTACCGCGGCGCCGAGCTCGCGGCCGATTGGCGGCTGGAAACCGATACGGCACAAACGATTGACGGCTGGGGAGTCCTGTTCCGGAACCTCTTCTCCTTGGCGCGGCTTGATATCGCTGAAATAGACGGCATCATCATCTCGTCCGTCGTACCACAGCTCGACGCCTCGCTGGAGCAGATGGCCGCCCGCTATTTCCAGACGCATCCGCTGTTTGTTTCGGCGTCCACGGCAACCGGCATAACGATACTCACGGATAACCCCGCGGAGGTCGGAGCCGACCGTATCGTGAACGCCGTAGCCGCCTACGAACGTTACGGCGGGCCTTGCATCGCCGTCGACTTCGGGACGGCGATCACTTTCGACGCCATCTCGGCGAAAGCGGAATACCTGGGAGGCGTGATCTGCGCCGGGATTGGCGTGGCCTCGGAAGCGCTGTTTCGCCGCACCGCCCGATTGCCGCGCATCGATATCCGCCAACCAGCCGGGGTGATAGGAAAAAACACGATCGCCTGCTTACAGTCCGGTCTCTACTACGGCGCCCTGGGAATGGTTGATACCATTCTGGGGAAGATGCTGGCGGAATTGGGGCCAAACACCAAGGTAATCGCAACGGGCGGCGAGGCACGGGTCATCTGTCCGGAGTCCCGCCATATTCAGGAAATCAACGAACACCTGACCCTCGATGGACTACGGCTCATTTGGGAAAAGAACAACCCCGGCGGCCGGGCGAAAACCAACTGAATCGCATCAAGAGCTGCTGAAGAAATACGATCTCGCGTCGGCAAGAAATGCAGGCTTGTAGGCTTGTAGGTATTCGGTTGACTCAGCTGCCGTCGACAAGCTAATTTGGACAGGCACTCAATCTTCGGAGGTTCGAAACATGAGATTACTGACCGAATTTGACGGAGATCCACGCCCGGGTGCAAAAGAAGCATAGTGTCAGACTAGGAATCAACGTCGGGGCAAATTATGTCGTCGCAGATGTAAATGAGCGGGTGAACATCGTTGGGTGGGGTATCAACCTTGCCGCAAGAGCGCTTGGCTTTGCGGAAGCAGGGCAAATTATCTGTACGGGCCATTTCGCGAAGCCCCTCATAGAAGCCGACAGGGAATTGGCGGACACGATGGAGACGATCGGTGACAGAACGGTCAAGAACACAAAACTGAGTCTGCACAATTATTACAAGCGTCATGAATTTGGAGAGCCGCTGATCCAGGCACAGAAGCAGATTAAAAAGCACGCCCAATAGGGGGAAAAGGGGGGGCCGGGACGGTCGTCAGCGTTGTGTCCTTCGGCCGAACAAGAAGGGCAGGCCTGGATGCTGATGGGAATGTGTCTCGCCTGGTCCAACTCAACAGTCACAACCCTGCTGAAACATTTTTCCTCTGAATGTAGTAGCCGCGCCTCACGGCCGTGTGTTATACTCACGTCTAGAAACAGACACGAAAACAACGAGATAGAAGCGCTTAAAGGAGTGTCGACGAACTGAATGCCCCTGGCGAAGCAGGCCAAGGAAACCATCGTTACCCAATATCAGACGCACAAATCTGATGTTGGGTCGTCTGAGGTGCAGGTCGCCATTTTGTCTCGGCGGATCGCCGATTTGACCGAG
Source organism: Bryobacterales bacterium (assembly GCA_965248365.1). Lineage (GTDB taxonomy): Bacteria > Acidobacteriota > Terriglobia > Bryobacterales > UBA6623. The sequence continues at coordinate 334,344 of CBDFJA010000003.1, forward strand.
CACCTCAAAACCCACAAAAAGGACTTCTCGTCGCGCCGTGGCCTGCTGGCCATGGTGAGTCGCCGCCGGCGGCTGCTGGCCTACCTGAAAAAGGGGAATCCTTCCGGGTACAGAAATCTGATTGGCAGTTTGGGTCTGCGCGGGTAGCTCATCCGGTTAACGGTTGAGCCAAAAGGGTCGGACGGTCCGAGTCGAACGGCGCTGAGGCGTGATCGGCGGCGGTTGTATCCATTCGAAACGGTCAGCCGCTCCTGGGATGTAATCGCCCCCAGTGGCCAATCTCCCCTGAGGCGCAACCTCCGCACACCGTATTTTCGCTTCCATCTTGGATTTTTCTAAAGCTCGGAAAGCCGGGCCCTGTGGGTGTTGTGTATCCACCGGGCGCCGCCCTTTCCAGAAGGAATAAGCATAATCATGAAGCAAACCGTAGAGATTGATCTCGGCCAACGCACACTGCAATTAGAAACAGGTCGCTTGGCCAAACAGGCGGGCGGCGCGGTCCTCGTAAGTTGCGGGGATGCGCGCGTACTCGTCACCGCGACAGCCGCGGACCACCCCCGGGAAGGGATTGATTTTTTCCCGCTGACCGTGGATTACCGCGAGTACACTTATTCGGCGGGGAGATTCCCGGGCGGATATATCAAACGCGAAGGACGGCCAACCGAAAAGGAAGTCCTCACCAGCCGGCTCATCGATCGGCCGATTCGTCCGCTGTTTCCGGCGGGATTCAAGAACGAAACCCAGGTCATCGCCATGGTGTTGTCGGCGGACCCCGAATTCGACCCGGCGAGTCTAGCGCTGGTCGGCGCTTCCGCGGCCTTGTCGATCTCGGAGATACCTTTCTCGAACACGATCGGCGCCGTCGGCGTGGCCAGACTCAATGGAGAATGGCTCATCAACCCCGCGTATGAGCAGAGAGAAGAAGCGGACTTGAACATCATCGTGGCCGCCGCGGATGAGGGCATCGTGATGGTCGAATCCATGGCCGACCGGGTTGGCGAAGACGCGGTTCTCGAAGCCATCCGCTTCGGCCACGAGGCATGCCGCAAGATTATTGCGGGCATCCGCGAACTCGTCGAAAAGGCGGGCAAGACCAAATTGGCCGTCGAGCCTCCCGCGTTCGACCAGCAGCTCTATGACGATATGGCCGAGCGCTGGGGCGACTCGCTAGCCGAGGCGCTGGACACGAAGAAGCATGAAAAACTGGAGAGCCAAAACCAGGTTAAGGAAGTCAAGAAACAGGTAAGCGCCGCCTTTGAAGACGATGAAGAAAAGGCTGCGGAAGCCGGCCGACTGTTCGGCCAACTCAAAGAAGACATCTTCCGGCGGTTGCTGCTGCAAGACAAGACGCGTCCCGATCGGCGGGCGTTCGACGAGATCCGCGACATCAATTGTGAAGTCGGCGTGCTGCCGCGTACGCACGGATCAGCGGTCTTCACACGGGGAGAAACTCAGGCTCTGGCAACGGTGACGCTGGGAACGAAGTTGGACGGCCAGAGGCAGGAACGGTTGGAAGCGCCGGACTTCGAGAAGCACTTCATGGTGCACTATAACTTTCCTCCCTTTAGCGTTGGTGAGACAGCATTTCTTCGTGGAGCGGGTCGCCGAGAAATCGGCCATGGAATGCTCGCCGAACGGGCGCTCTCGGGTGTCATCCCCAGCCGGGAGGACTTTCCCTACACCATCCGCGTCGTCAGCGACATTCTGGAGTCGAACGGCTCCAGCTCGATGGCCACCGTTTGTGGGGGAACGCTGGCTCTGATGGACGCCGGCGTACCACTGGCTTCGCCAGTAGCCGGCATTGCCATGGGGCTGGTCATCGATGGCGACGATTTCGCGGTTCTGACCGATATTGCAGGCGCGGAAGACCACTACGGCGACATGGATTTCAAGGTCGCCGGCACGACCGACGGCATCACCGCGCTGCAGATGGACATCAAGCAGCCGAACGTCAGCCTCGATGTGCTGGAGAAAGCCTTGGCGCAGGCCAAGAGCGCCCGGCTGAGCATCCTGGAAAGCATGATTCAGGCGATTGACGAGCCGCGAACGGACATCTCGCGTTTCGCGCCCCGCATTCACACTCTGAAAATCCCGACCCAAAAAATCCGCGACGTCATCGGACCCGGCGGCAAAGTCATCAAGGGCATCGTCGAACAGACCGGAGCCAAGGTCGACGTCAGCGACGACGGCACGGTGCAGATTGCCTCCGCCGACGAGGCGGCGGCCAAGAAGGCCATCCAAATGATTACCGACCTTACCGCTTCCCCCGAGGTCGGTAAGACCTACCTTGGGAAAGTCACCCGCACGGTGGACTTTGGCGCTTTTGTCGAAATCTTTCCGGGAACCGAAGGTCTGCTGCACATCAGCGAGATCGCCGAACAGCGCATTCGCCAAGTGCGCGACGAGCTCAAACTCGGAGACCAGATTCTTGTCAAATGCCTGGCCCTTGAGGGCAATAAGATTCGCCTCAGCCGGCGAGCCGTCCTGCGCGAGCAGCGGGAGCGCGGCAAGAAAGAACGAACGGCCAGCGAGTAACACGACATCGCTACGGGCCGACTCAGCGCCTGTGGCGGGTCTTTTTCGAGACGGGAGGCGTCGTCTTTCGCGCAGAGTTGCGACGCCCCTCGCTTGACGCATTCCCCCGCCCTGCTACCTACTCGTGGATGTCCCCGACTTTCCGACTTTTCCGGCGTTCCAACTGAGGGTACATCCAAAATCTTCTTAGCAACCGAAGCCATTGTTCTCGGAATCGTTTTGTTCCTACCGGAAACCGACCAACCGGAAACCGGGACCGCCTCAGTTACTCCTGTGGGTAGCTAGCAACCCTCAAGGTTTCAATATGATACGTGAATTTCGAAAAACCAAGCAGGGGGCGTCAGGAGCTAGCCCGCATTTCTCACCACCTGACGGTCGAAGCACGCCATAAGCCCGCCATTACTGCGTTGCGCTTGCTCGCCGTGCTCAACGTACTGTTCAAGTACGCCCGCATTATTCAACAAATGCGGCGCCGAGCGGCGCGCGCCTTGTACTGACGGGCTTCTCACCCACTTCGTCTCGCCACGTGGTGAGAAAAGCAGGCTAGTAGGTACGTCGAATCAGCAAGTTGGACTTCACAACATGACTTAATTGAAGCTGCCCCGGTTTGCCCCGGTTTCCGGGAGGCTGTCCAACCTCCACGTCTTGTCCCTTTGCGAAAAAGGCGAAAGCGAGGGTGGCAAGCGAGACCAACGCGTTTCGTGTAGTCATCATCAGTTCTCTTTAAAGGCGCGGCGGCGCAAGGACGATTTGGGAAATGTGTTGAGCGGCTTAATCAATAAGGATGAAAACCGCCGGGACTTGGACCGAGCGGCCATGGCGGCCGGCGCTTACCCTTCACTCATTCGCTTCCGCCTTCGCGGCTTTCACCATTTCGACCAACACTCGGCGCGTCTCCTCGGGGCTGCCGACTTCCCGGCTGAAAGCGATGCGCGTTCCCCTCATGCCGTCAGCCGTCTCAACCCGGACGTGGAAACCCAGGCGATCGACGGCGGTCATCCGCGCCGTCGAGCCTTCGATTTTCGCTTGCGTCCCCGCCAGCAGCAGTAAGGCGTCCTCGTGGTCGTCGTTCATGTGACTGATGATCCCGCCGGCGTCGTCGGCGAGGGGGTCGGGGGCAGCGGCCAGGTAGTCCTCGGCGGAGACCCAACCCATGACCCCGAATCCTCCGACGTAGTAAACATCGACGATGTCCATGCGGTAAAAGTTGAAATCCTCGAAATCGACCCAGTAGGAGGCGTTCGGATAGGACGCTAGATACAGCTCCCGTACGTGCGGTGTATCGTCGTCGGCCACGCGGGCAACTTCCCCCATCAGCGTCACGCGAGAGGCGCCGAGCACGTCCCCGTCCCCGTCGGATTGCGTCACCAACAGCGATCCCCTGGGATCGGTGACGATGTTTTGGGTGTGCATGGCCATGCTGCTGATCAGATAGATCGGTCGGCCCCCTTCGTCCAAGGCGTAGGGCATCACGGAGCCGAAAGGCCAGCCCGGGCGCTTCTGCGAACATGTTGAGAGCGACCCCACCCGGCCCACGTAGGCCAGTGTGCGCGCCCGTTCCGCATACGAAGGCTCGGGTAGTTGGGGCTGGTTACTTGGCGAGGCACTGTATCCGTGCTGCCTTGAGGATGTGTTTTTCACGTGGAGATTCCCCCTTTGGGTGTGGAAGAGTTCAGGATGGACTGTTGAGCATTGTCAGGATGCCGCTTCCCAACAACGGGCCCTTAGCCGCCGTGTCTGTCGGCGGGCCGTTTTCTCTGCGTACGCTTCTACTCTTGCTATTCTAGTCCGCCATGGGGCCGTCCCGTTGCCGTGAAAGCGAACAGTTTCGGCCGCTCCGAGTCGGCGGCGTGGGAACAGACGACGCATGAGCATTCGGGGATTCATTTTCGACCTTGATGGAACCATCGGCGACACGCTGCCGGTCTGTTACGCTGCGGTTCACGAAATTTTTCGCGAGTATCTGGGACGTGATTATTCAGATGGGGAAGTACGCGCCCTGTTCGGCCCGACGGAGGAAGGAATTATTCGAGATTTGGTCCCCGATCGTTGCCGAGAGTGTCTAGGCGATTTCTACCAAGCTTACGAGAGGGCGCACGATCGCTGTCCGCTGCCGTTTCCCGGAATTGCCACTGGTTTGAAGATTCTGCGAAGGAGGGGCGTTCGGCTGGCAATCGTGACCGGGAAAGGGTTGCGCACCACCACGACCTCCCTGAAAGTCTTCGGCTTAGACAAGATGTTCGATGTCGTCGAGACCGGCTCCCCGAACGGAGGCATGAAGCCCGAGAGCATGAGTCGCGTCCTCGAAAAGTGGCACTTAGAAGCTCATGAGGTGGCGTCCATCGGCGACTCACCTTCTGATATCCGCGCCGCTCAACAGGTGGGAGCGACAGCGTTCGGGGCCGCTTGGGCGTCGACGTCCGACTACGGCGTCCTGAATACTCACAAGCCCACTGCCGTGTTCCGACAAGTTGATGAGTTCTTGGATTGGATCGATGCCAACGCGGCCGGGGCTGGGTTTCAGGCACCCCCCGGCCTTCGATAGAATTGGACCCTATGCGCGTCCGAATGCTTGCTCTGGCGGTTTTCGTTCTCCCCGTTGCCGCTTTCGCGGAACCGTTGCCCGAGAGTGATCGGCGCCACCTGGTCCGGCACACCAAGACGCACTACGAGATGCCGGAATACGTCAGCCTAGATCTGTGGAAACAGCGCGCGGCGTCCTTGCGCAAGCGAATCCTCCACAGCGCCGGGCTGGCGCCCCTTCCGGAAAAGAAGCCGCTTAACGCGCAGGTTTTCGGCCGGGCCCAACGAAAGGGCTACGTCACCGAGAAGGTTCTGCTGGAGACCTATCCGGGATTTTTTCTAGGCGGCAACCTGTACCGGCCGATCGCCCACAGCGGCCGTTACCCAGGAGTTGTTTCTCCGCACGGCCACTGGCGCTACGGGCGTTTGGCCGACCGGCCAACCGGCTCGGTGCCGGCGCGTGCAATCACGTTGGCGCGACAGGGCTACGTTGTTTTCACGTACGACATGGTGGGGTATGGCGACACCGTTCAACTCCCGCATCGATTCGGGGACAAACGTAAGGAGTTGTGGGGCGTGAGCGTTCTGGGTCTCCAATTGTGGAACAGCATTCGCGCCGTGGACTTCCTCTCTTCCCTGCCCTACGTTAACGCCAATCGCTTAGCGATCACGGGCGCGTCGGGTGGGGCGACTCAGGCGTTTCTGTTGTCGGCCGTCGATGACCGCATCCGCTACGCCGCGCCCGTCAATATGATCTCCGCCATCATGCAGGGCGGCTCGGTTTGCGAGAATGCGGCCAATCTGCGCCTTGACACGTTTAACGTGGAGCTGGCGGCGCTCATGGCCCCGAGACCGATGCTGATCGTTTCAGCGACCGGCGATTGGACGCGCAACACGCCGACCGACGAGTTCCCCGCCATCAGAAAAATCTATGCTCTGTTCGGCGCTGAAGACGAGCTCGAAAGCATTCAGTTCGACTCGCCTCACAACTACCACCAACAGAGCCGAGAGGCCGTGTATGCGTTCCTGGGAAAGAAGATTCTTGGCCGCCAAAGCTCGGCGGGCCTCCAAGAGGAACGTTTCCAGGTGGGCCGTTTGAGCAGCATGCTGAGCTTGTGGGGCCGCGAGCTGCCCAGCCGAGCCGTTGACCTCGAGGCGTTTGTCTCGGACCGAATTCAGGAAGCGCGGGAGCAAATTGCATCTTTCGCGCCGCGGGACGCGGAGTCTCTTAGCCGGGCGAGTGAGTTGTTGCGCGAACGGCTGGCCTTCTCCATCATGGCCGCTCCTCCACCGGAAAACGAACTGGTATCCGATCCCTTAAGCCCTTTGCCGAATGGCGAGGTTGTGGTCATTGGACGCCGCAAGCAGGACGATCGGGTTCCGGCCGTCATTCTTCGGCCCCGGCGCGCCAAGCCCGCTGTGGCTCCCACGCTGATCGTGCATCCGGAAGGGACGGCCTGGGTGATGAGCTCGTCGGAGAGCTTGGACGGGTTTGTGCGCGCACTGCTAAAGCGTGGGGGAGCGGTGATGGGAATCGATGCCTTCCAGACCGGTCGGGCGAAGAATCCCTCTCAGCCTTCCACGCAACTGAACAGCCGGTTCTTTACTACCTTCAACCGCACGGATAGCGCCCATCGGGTTCAGGACATCCTCACGGCACTGACTTACTTGCGAACGACCTTTGATTCGGAACAGGTCAACCTCGTCGGCGTGGGACCTGCCGGCGTCTGGACCCTCTTCGCAGCGGCACTCGCGGAAGGGCCCGTTGACCTTGTCGCCGACCTGGACGGGTTTGCCGCTGATTCCGATGAGGAATTCGAGCGGAAATTCTTCATCCCCGGTCTTCGCAAGGCGGGCGATTTTCGGGCGGCCGCTGTCCTGCTACCGCCGGGCCGTACTCTGCTCTATCACGCCGCTGCGTCGTTCCCCACGAATTGGTTCGAAGCAAGCTTTGCGGCTGCGGAAGCACGGGACAACCTCGAAGTGCGGACCGGATCGCTCGAGGAAGGGGAACTCTTAGAGCGAATCGCGCCCCGCCGGTCGCGCCGCCGGCGCTGAGAGAAGCGGAGCCTAACCCGCTTTTCTCACCACCTGACACTCGAAGCACGCCCTAGGCGCGCCATTACTGCGTTGCGCTTGCTCGCCGTGCTCAACGTGGGTTCAAGTACGCCCGCATTATTCAACAAATGGGGCGCCGAGCGGCGCGCGCCTTGTACTAACGGGCTCTCACGCACTTCGCTTCGTCACGTGGTGAGAAAAACGGGCTAACCTCGCGCCATGCAGGCGCAATGGTTGCTCGTGGGCTTTGCACCGTCCCAGCTCGTTGGTAGGGGCGACTGAAGTGGTAGGATGGATGGTTGGGTTCCGGGCTCCGTGCAGCGAGAAGCTGCGAACCCCGCCAGGTCCGGAAGGAAGCAACGGTAGTGGCCTCTGTCGCGTGCCGCGGATCACCCGGAGCCCTTTGCGGCCCAGGCTGCTCGTTGTTCGGTCGTCGGAAAGTCCGAGTGAGGATTTCGAGCAGGCGGGACATTCCGTTGCACCAGCCTGAGGACCCGCCACTTTAGCCGGCCGCGAAGCCGCGGAAGATCCAGGGATCCCAGGTCCCGGTCGATTCGAGAGTCCGCGCCCCGGTTCCGAGGGGTGCGAGCCACTTCGATGTATCAGGTCATCGCCCGTAAATATCGGCCCCAGACGTTCGACGACGTCGTCAACCAGGAACATGTCAAGCAAACCCTTCGCAATGCACTACTGCAGGGCCGCGTCGGGCATGGCTACATCTTTTCCGGACAGCGCGGCACCGGCAAGACCACGATGGCCCGCATCGTGGCCAAAGCGCTCAATTGCGATCAAGGACCCACTCCCGAACCTTGCCTGACGTGTGCGAGTTGCACCGAAATCGCCGCCGGCAATTCGATCGACCTGATGGAGATCGACGCCGCTTCCAATCGCCGCATCGACGACATTCGAGAACTGCGCGAGAACGTGCGCTACAGACCGGCGCGCGACCGCTACAAGGTTTTCATCATTGACGAGGCGCACCAAATCACCTCCGACGCTTTTAACGCCCTGCTGAAGACACTGGAAGAACCGCCGGAATGGGTGGTCTTTATTCTTTGCACGACCGAGCCTCACGAGTTTCCCGCAACTATTGTTTCCCGCTGCCAGACGTTCCCCTTCCGGACCGTCGAGCTCGAGCTCGTCGTCAAGCGTATGGAATGGATCTGCGGCCAGGAAGGGGTCGAAGCAGACGCCGACGCTCTGGTGACGATTGCGCTGGCCGGTGACGGGAGCATTCGGGATTCCCTTTCGACCCTCGACCAAGCCATCGCCTGCTTCGGCAAAAAGCTTGAGGCGGACCCCGTCCGAGACCTGCTGGGCGCAATCCCGGCTGAGATTACCCAGACCATCGTCGGGGCCTTGCAGGAGGGCAAGTCCGATACCATGCTCGAGATTGTCGATCGGCTCTTTCGAGAAGGCCGCAATTTGCAGCACTTCAGCGCTGAGCTGACGCGCTACTTCCGCAACTTGCTTGTCATGAAGATTTCCGGTGAAGCAACGCGCCTGGTCGCGACTGGCGACAAAGAGAGAGAGCAATTAGGATCTTGTTTACAGTATTTTAGCGAAGAAGACTTAATGCGATACGTAAATCTTTTACTGGACCTCTACCGTGACTTGCAGCAGGCTTCGCAGCCACGACTCCGTTTGGAGGTCGGCTTGTTGAAGCTGGTCCATGCCGGTCAACTCGAGTCTATCGAGAGGGTCCTGGCGGGATGGGGTGAATCTCAATCCTCCCCGCCGGCTGGGTCACCCGCGGGAGGCTTGGGAGAATCATCCTCGGGCGTTGCATCCGCTACGCCGCCAGTCGGCCGAAAGGCGGCAAACGGACCTCCAAGCCACGTTGAATCTGGCACTTCCGAGCATCGTGATACACTGGGGGACCCTCGCGAACGCGGCCACGAAGCTGCTAACAAAACGGCTTCAGCCGATCAGGCGAGAGCAGTGCCGCTGCCGCCGGAGACTCGGGGGGAGCCGGGCACAGGCGCGGCGGAGTCTTCCGCCGGTCACCGCGACGCCAGGGCTCGGGCGCTGGCCGACCCGGAAGTGAAGAAGTTCCACGAACTCTTCGGCGGCCAGGTTCGGGAGGTCAGAAACCTCAAGGAGTATTCATCGTGAAAATGCCGGGTAACATGCAGAAGATGATGCAGCAAGCTCAGAAGATGCAGGAGCAGTTGCAGGCACAGATCGCCGAGATCCGCGTCGAGGCGTCTACGGGCGGCGGCATGGTGACCGTCAAGATGGATGGCCAGAAGAGTGTTCTCTCCATTGAGATCGATCCCGAGGCGTTCGAGGACCGGGAAATGCTGCAGGACATGATTCGCGGGGCCGTCAATGAGGCGGCCAAGCGCGTGGACGAAGAAGCCCAGGCAAAAATGGGCGGCATGTTGGGCGGCATGGGGCTTCCGCCCGGCATGATGGGTTAGTCGCGGAACAGGCGGGCTATCGGAGAAGCGTTCAAATCGCCTAAGCGCGGTCTCCCAGACCCTCGATCGCTGTCTGACGTCCACCAACGATACGTTCAGTAACCGATTCATCGTTCGAGCGAACCATGGAAGATCTCGCCGCGCCGATGTCCCGCTTGGTCGATGAGCTCAAGCGCCTGCCCGGAGTGGGATCGAAATCGGCCCAGCGAATGGCGTTCCACCTATTGGGCGTCGAAAAGGTGGATGCTGCCCGCCTGGCCCAAGCTGTCCTCGACATGCGGGAGAAGATTCAGCTCTGCACGCGATGCAACAACTTGTCGGAAGGTCCGCTCTGTCACTTCTGCCGAGATCCCAACCGCTCCTCGAAAACACTTTGCGTCGTCGAACAGCCCAACAACGTTATCGTCATCGAAAGGACCCGCCAATACAACGGCTGCTACCACGTCCTGCACGGGGCGCTTTCCCCGCTGCGAAACATCAAGCCCGAAGATTTAAAACTCAAGAACCTTCTCGAGCGGTTGCGGGAGGATCAAGTCGAGGAAATCATTATCGCCACTAGCCCAACCTCGGAAGGACAGGCGACGGCGACTTATTTAGCCCGGCTGTTGAAGCCTTTGGGAGTCCGTGTCTCCCGGATCGGCATGGGCGTGCCGGTCGGCGCCGAGCTTGAGTTCGTCGACGAGGCGACCATGATGGAAGCCATGGAAGGCCGCCGGGACCTCTGAATCCCTCGTAGGTCCGGGAACCCTGCCCGCTGGTGGGGCGGCATGAACTTCGTCAACCCCGCGGCATGACCATGCGGCCCCGTCGCGCAATTCATGTTACAGACCGGGCCTTATAGCAGAAAAGCGGATTCTTATTAGTTGTCCGTTTTCCTCTCCTGGGTCACTCTCCGCAGGGTCTTCGCCAGATCGGAAACCGCAAACGGCTTCATGACCAGCTCCCGAAAACCCATGCTGCCGGCTTTCTCCTTCGTCACAAGCTCGCTGAAACCCGTCATCAAGATGACGGGAACATCCGATCGAATGCCCATGAGCTCGATGCCCAGATCAATACCGGACATCGTGGGCATCGTGACATCGCAGAGCACGACGTCGAAGCGGTCGGGTTTATCTCGGAAAAGCTCCAAGGCTTCCAAGCTGCTCGTGCGTGTCGTGACCCGATAGCCGAGTTGTTCCAGCACGCGCTGACCAAACTGAACAATCGCTTCTTCATCATCGACGAACAGGACGTGTTGCGCTCCCATGGGCATGGGTTTGTCCACTGCCGCCTGCTTGGCCGCTCCGCTTTCGACGCGGGGCAAATAAACGAAAAAGTTCGTTCCCTTCCCGGCTGCGCTCTCGAAGGTGATCGCTCCATCATGGCTGCTGACGATCCCGTGCACCACCGAGAGGCCCAGCCCCGTTCCCTCGCCAACGGCCTTGGTGGTGAAGAAAGGATCAAAGATGCGCTGCTGAACGTCGGGGGCAATGCCCGAACCGGTGTCGCTAACGGTGAGCTTTACGTAGGATCCCTGCTCCAGATCGGCGACCTGCCCCGTGACCAGGGCATCTACTTCAACCGCACTCAGACTCACCGTCAGCAGGCCCCCGGAATCCCGCATGGCATGGTAAGCATTCGTGCAAAGGTTCACCACTACCTGATGAATTTGGGTCGAATCGGCCCAAACAGATCCGCAGTCCGAGGCGATCTCTTCGCGGATTTCAATGCTCACGGGCAGCGAGGCCCGAAGCAGCTTCAGAGCCTCCCGAACCAGAGACGCGATCTCTACTTCTTTCCGTTTCTCGTCCTTTTGGCGGCTGAAGGCGAGGATTTGCTGGACCAAATCTCTGGCCCGCTCGCTCGCCTTTAAGATTTGATCCAGATTCCCCTGCGCGGGCGCCTCCTCGGACAGCGTCTCCTTCGTCAAAAAGGTGAAGCCGTAAATCGCCGTCAGGATGTTGTTGAAGTCGTGGGCAATGCCACCGGCCAGCACTCCAACGGCTTCCAGCTTCTGCGATCGTTGGAGCTGAACCTCGAGTTTCTTGCGTTGTTCCTCGGCCAGCTTACGCTGCCTGATGTCTCGCATCACACCCGCCAAGCAGATCGGTTCTTGGTTGCCGGGGTGACGGACCAAAAATATACGTCCCTCGACGTCAATGGCTTCCCCAGTCCTGGAGTGAAGCAATTGCAACTCTCCTTCCCACCCACCGGTTTTCAGTACCTGGGGCAGGATCAGATCGCGTAATCGCGCCCGGGTGTCTTCGGGATGGTGGTCGGCAATCGTTGTGCCTTTTGGCAGTGTGGAGGCTTCAAAGCCCACGAGGTCGCAGCCGGCAGGATTGATATAGAGCATCTCCCCGTCCAGCGATACGAGACAGACGCAGTCGGAACTATTTTCGACTAGGGTAGCCAGCTTCCGCTGCTCCTCCTCGGCCTGCTTCCGCTCGGTAGTGTCGCGCACAAAGGCACAGTGGAATTCCTGTCCGTCAAGGGACATGTAGTTGGCTGTGATTTCCACCGGGAACACCCGCCCGTCCTTGGCGCGGTGAGTAGATTCGAACGTGCGGGAATGTTCATCCTTTACCCGCTGCCATTGCGCCGGCCAGGATTCCGATGAAATTGCGGTATCGACGTCGCTGACCGAGAGGTCGAGAAGTTCTTCCCGAGAGTAGCCCAGGCTGTGGGCCGCCGCGTCATTTACGTAGACGAAGCACCCGTTCTGGCGCACCCAAAAAACGCTCTCCGCCGCGTGGTCGACGGAATACTGTGTCCACCGCAGGGCCTCTTCCATATGCTTCCGCTTGGTGATGTCGGTCACGACGGCGAAGGACCCGGCCGGACGGCTTTGCGCATCGAACAGAGGCGTGGCCGAGATGAGAGCGTGAATTCTTTCCCCGTCCTTGCGTAGGAGCGCAAGCTCATAGGAGCTGGGGCGTCCGGTTTTTCTCGCCGACCGCTGCTCGACGATCTTTCGGCTCGCTGGATCGAGCAATTCAGTCGCCGGGCGGCCGATGATTTCCTCGCGGGAATAGCCGAACATTTCACAAAGGCCGTCATTGACGTAAACAATCAGGCCCTTTTCATCTTGTACGCCCACACCGTCCCGCATGGTCTCGACCAACGACCTGTAGCGGGTCTCGCTCTCGCGCAGCGCGTCTTCCATGCGCTTGCGTTCGGTGATGTCCTGCACCATCATGACGAAATAGCGCTGCTCCTCTTGCACCGACCCCACGGCCGACAGGGTGACCGATCCCCAGACAACCGCTCCCTGCTTTTGCATGTACCGCTGCTCGAAATGGACTCTTGTTTCCCCCTGCTCCAAGCGCTGCAACATGCCGCGGCTGGTGGGGGAATCATCCGCATGGCTGAGGGACTCAAGATCCGAGGCATGCAGCTCTGTTTCGGAGCGTGCGAACATCTCGCACAACGCGGTGTTGACGCGGAGAAACTGACCAGCGGTTCCGATCAACGCCATCCCGATGCCGGCGCTCTCGAAAGCAGCGCGGAACAGCTTGTCGCTTTCACGCGTGGCCTCCAAGGCTGCCGCCACGCTGGTAGCCCAGTAGGCGCCCCCATGCTGCTTGGCTTGCACTAACAGAAAGGCGAGATACAAGCACGACAAGAACGCGATCGTGTAGGTCTCGGTGGTTGCCAGAGCCACGCCCACCACGCTGGTGGGCAGCATAATGGCCAGCATGCACCGAGCCGCCAGCTTGTAGTCCGGCGCCAGGGAGGAAGTTCCACCGCCCGCAAGGGCGGAGCTGCAGAACAAGACCACCATCGCTGTCCAGTCGTTGCCGTATAGCCACACCGTGACCGCGCAAAACAGACCCCAGAGGAAGAACTGTGTAAAGACCAGGAGCCGAAAACCCCGTTTCCAGCGGAATAGGGTATCCGCAGGCGACGCGGACAGCCTCAACCCGGCCGTCAGGCGGGCGCCGCCGACCAGCAACATCAGACACCCCATCGACAGCACCGTCGTCGGATAGTCCGTTTCGTAGGGAGTCACGAAGACAACCACCAGGACGATGAGGAAGTAGACCATCGCGCCCGGAATAGACAGTCGGGCCAGGTCTCTTTCCGCTTGCACCCGGAGCGACCTTCGGGTCTGCGGTTCCAGTCCAGCTATTGAATCTCGCATAATATCGAGTTAGTCAAGGCCAAGAGAAGACTGCTTCCAGAAGGCCGTAATCAAGCGCGGTTTGCGGCGCATGCGACGCAGGGATTTGCGGGCACGCTCGTCCAGCTCCCAGTAGTCCTTCGGACAGACGTTCGGCAACTCGTGCTGCTTCCAGTAAGCCCAAATGTATTCCACCGGGTTCAGCTCCGGTGCATAGGGCGGCAAGCACTCCGTGGCGATGTGGCCTTCGGAGAGCTCGATGAACTCCCGCACCAGGCGGCTGCGGTGCGCCGGCAGGCGGTCCCAGACGATCAGCAGCGGGCCGTCGATGTGGCGGACCAAAGCCTTCAGGAAGTCGATGACCTCCAGCTCGCCGATGGCGCCGGGATAGAGCCGGAAGTAGAAGTTGCGCAAGGTCAGCCCGGCGGAAACGGAAAGTTTCTGCCAGTTGAAGTTGAACTCCAGCACGGGTGTCTCGCCGCGGGGCGCCCAGGTGCGGCAACGATGGGGCTTCTGACTCAGTCCGCTTTCGTCGATGAAGACGATCGTGCGGCCTTGTTTTTGGGCTTTTTTTTAGTGGCCGGCCAAGTCTTGCGCCGCCAGTTGCGGATGGCTTCTTCGTTGCGCTCGCGGGCCTTGCCGACAGGCCGTTGCGGGCTCCAGTGGAGCGCCCGCAGGATCTTCCAAACATGACCTTCGTGATAGCGCACGCCGAACTCGTCGGCGATCAGACGAGCGACTCGCGGACAAGTCCACAGCGGCGTCGAGAAGCCCTGCGCTTCGGGGCCCCGCAGCAGCATTGCCTCCAGACGTTCCCGTTGCGTGGCGTCTAACAGCGGCTTGCGGCCGGCGCGCCCGGCCCGGCGGAGTCCGGCGGCACCGTACGCGCCATGCTCGCTAACCCAACGGCTCACGCTTTGCTGCGCTGCCTTCACGCGCCGTGCTGCCTCGGACTGACTCAAACCTTCGTCAACGACCAGCCGCACGGCCTCCAGCCGTCGCTTTTCCAGAGCATCAAAATCGCGCCTTACGCCTCTTGGGTTCCCCATGTCTATTAAGACGAGCAGAACCCCCAAAAGATTACTCTATATTATGCGGGAGTCAATAGTTCGTGATTCTGCATTCTGCGACAAACCTGCCCACACGACCCAGAGCGGTCATGCTAGCCCACAATGAAAAGCGTCTTATTCTTGTGCCGTATTTCTTGGAGTCTCCGTCCAGACCTCCGGCGCTGTGACCGTGATGGATACCCGCTTCGCGACCGATGGCCGTCAACTCCTCAAGGTTCGGCCAGCCGGGCCGGCCCCTCTGTTTCAAGCCATTGCAACCGTGATGCCAGGACCGGCGCACGCCTCCTGCGATATTCTGCGTGGCAAGCAGTTCGGGCTTCCGATCGATCGGAACTCGCGCGGCGCCCGGGAGGAGCCTCATGGCCTACTAGACGAGTATAGACGGATTGCCGGATTGTCGGACCCGGTCTCGGGGGTCTACGGGGGCCCGGAGTTCCGGGCGTGGCGGGGAATCCGATACATGACACGCGAGCGGTCCTTCGGGAAGCGAACGTCCGTCCGATTCACGGACAGACACAAACTAGGGTGAAGAAGCAACCCGCGTCCACCTTCAAACGTCAGGGTACCGCTCGCGCCCCGAAATAGTTTGCCGGTCACCCACGACGGCGGCTCGGCAAATGAGCAGCGGCAAACGGGATCGAACCTATTCCCTCAAGTTCACGCAGACCAGCTTGTCCTTGCTTCGCGCGTAGAACAGCCCGTCGGCTATGGCCGGGTAAGCGCGCACCGTGCCGGAGAGGATTTTCGCTTTCGAAATCGGTCGAAAACCCTCGGGCGAGGCCTCGGCCAAAACCAGTTGCCCGCCCTCGCGCATCAGCAGCAGCCGACCGCCGGCCACCGTGACCGTACCGGCTCCAAACCCGTCGTTGCTCCAGCGAACTTTTCCCGTAGTCAACTCGACGCAGCGCAGACTGGGCCCGTATTCCTGGCGGCCGTGATACCCGTAGAGGTAGCCGTCGTGATAGACGCTGGTCGCGTAGTGGTTGCTGAGTACATCGCTCGACGACCAGAGGTTCTGAAGCCCTCCACCCTGGACTTGCAACAAGACCGCGCCGGTTCCATAGCTGGCCGAGAGGAAGATCGACTCGCCAATGACCAGCGGCGTGGCGGCATTGACGGAGGCTCGACTGCGAGCACGCCAGCGGAGCTGAAAGGCGATCTTCCCCGTTTCGGGGTCGGCGCCAGCCAAACCCCGACCAGTGAAAAACAGGATTCGCGGCGCGCCCGCCAGGGTAGCGGCAACAGGCGAAGCATAGCTCGCCTCGTCGTCAGTCGCCGTCCACAGCACGTCGCCAGTGGCCACATCGAAGGCGACCAATCCGCTTCCGTCTCGCCCGCCGATGTTGAGGAAAACCACGTTCGTGTAGACCAAAGGTGAACAGGCCGCCCCGAAAAACCCCTTCCCGGCGCCGAAGCGCTTGTGTGTATCTACGCGCCAAATCTTTTTCCCCGACTCGAAGTCGAGGCAGTGCAAGACGCCTTCCGCGCCGAACGTGAAGACGCTTCCGCCGGCCACCGCCGGGGAGGCGCGCGGCCCCGGGTCGAAGCGGAAACTGTCGCGGTAACTGGTGGGATAGTCGAAAGACCAAAGCGGTTCTCCCGTTTCCGCATCGAGAGCCTCGACGATCTCCTTGTCCCCCCGGCGATGGAAAAGGATGAGCCGCCCCCGGCTCACCACGGGGTTGCTGAAGCCATGGCCGACCTTCTTGCGCCATAACACGGGTGGCCCATCCTTGGGCCACGAATCCGCCAGGTCCTCATCGGCGTAGACGCCATCGCGGGTGGGCCCCAACCATTGAGGCCAATCGGAAGCTAAGCCGACACCCGGTATCACGCAGAGGACGCATGCCAGCAAGCGGTTGCCGGCCCGGGACTTCTCACGTAAGGGCGGGGCCGGGGTACCTTTCAAGCGGATGGTCATGACGGAGTCGAGGTTCAAAGAGGCAACTTCTTGTCGCTTGCGCTCCGGGATCTTGTTGGTTGCCAACTCGCCAGTCGGCACGTCCGCATTCCTACTGTCTCCAATGCAAGCGGAAATGGTAGCGGTCGTCGCTTCTCTTGGGGTCGGAAACCTGTAGTGTCGCCGTGAAGTGATTCCCCTCCCAAGGGCGTTCCAACAGAACAATCTTCCCCCGACCGTCCTTCTTTTCGACCTCCAGGTGACGCAGGCTCGCCGCCGGTAACGGCTGGGAGAACGAAAAGCGATCGACTTCGACCGGGCGTCCGGAAATGGTTTCCGCGAAGACGCGATCACCGCGTATCCGAAACACAACCGCCCCGTCGACACGGCCACGGAACTCGAAGCGACCCTCCTCGTTGCGGTTGTAGCGGTTCGGGTGGTTCTCATCGGAGTGCAGCTCGTCGCCCACCGGATCGTCGGGGACGGCGGCTGGGGTTTCATCGACGAGCGATTCGCCCCCTTCGGGAACGTCCTCGACAAGGCGAATGTTCTCCAAGTGTTTGGAGAGAATGCGGCTCCCCGGTGCGGCCGGCGGGGTTGCCGGAGCCGACTCGTCCCGCTCCCAGCGCAGGCGAACGTGGTAGCGGTCTTCGCCGCCTTTGGGATCGGAGATCTTCAACCGCGCGGTAAAATCATTGCTCTCCGACGGCGCTTCCAGAAGACGGACATCGCCGCGGCCGTCCTTCTTCTGGATCTCAAACTTGCGGAACGTGGCTCGCGGCAAGGGCTGGGTATAGTCAGAACCGCTGTCGACAGGCGGCTGGCCATCAACCAGGCGGTACCGCAGTACCCGTCCTTGAAGAAACACCTCAACCGTTCCATCGACTTTCGTGCGCAGGTCAAACTGGCCTTTCTTTGATTTCAAGTCCAAGTCGCTGCTTGGCTCCGACGGCAACTCTTGTAGAAGAGAGATGGCATCGCCTTCGGTACGACCCTCCTCCGACGGTTGGGGAGGTTGCGGCAGTCTTCCCGCCGACGCTCCACTCGGCACCCGCGCGGACGGCGTCCCAATACCCAGATACGGATTAAATACATAGTCAAGCGAAAACGGCCCGGGAATCCTCAAGTTCTGAGATACGGCGTAGGCCGGATCCAAAGCCCATTGACCCGTCGCGAGCACCTTCTTCTTGCGAGTTCGGCGGTCATGCCAACCCCAGAAAGGTTTGGCTTTGTTCGCCCCGAACTTGCGGCCAAGAAACGACCCGGCGATCTCGGGATAGGGCGAAGGAGGCCGCCCTCCGTAGGGCTGGTAGGCGTAGTAGGCGTCGAAAGTACGCTCCCGGCCGCCCTGGCCTTCCCGCGCTCTCACCCACCAGTGGTCGTAGATCGGCAGCAACTCGTATCCGACCTCGCGGTCGTTGCCGTGGCGCGGCCGCTCGGCCACGCCTTTGTAGAGATAGGTCACGCCCGTTCCGGCGGTGAATCGATCCCGGGAAATCGAGTACCGCGAATGACTGCCGGTGGAGCCATAGACCCCGTGGCCCCCTGCCTCAATAAAGACGACCGGGTGGAACTGGTCATGGGTCTCGATCTTGCCGTCAGGGCTGTGAACGTTCTTTTTAATGCGCCGGTCGGATCGGTAGGAGTACACGTTGTTGTGCGCGAGCGTCTCCATCACGATCAGGCGCCCGTACTCGGAACCGTCTTTTTCTACCGTCAATACGACACCCTCATTGTCGTTCTCGTGGCAGGTGCCGGCCACGCACTTGTCGGAGTAGTCGCGGGGGTGAAAGAAATTGTAGATCAGAAACCAGTGCGTGCCCGTCTCCATGGCGGCGTAGTAGACGTAGGCCTGCGAGCTGCCGGCGTCGGCGCTATCCCAGTTGTTGTCTCCCCGCCAGTCCCCGTCGAGGTCAAAGCGCGCCAGGAAGTCGGACTTCGGCTGGAACCAGGTTTCCTGCGCCACAAAAGGCGCATAGTGTTCCGCCAGGCGGCGGTAGGGGTGGCGAGAGGGGCGCTCGTCGGGGAATTTGACCTTCTCTCTCTGCCGCCTTGAAGGAGCTTTCGGGTCCACCGTGACCGTGATGAAGGCCGTCTTGCCGTCCATCGCAGCGTCGATTTGATAGTTGCCGGCCTTGGCGGGAGCCGTGTACAAGACGCTGTCTTTGAGGGCAAAGTCGCTCTGTGCCCGGCCAAAGATGATCGCACCCAGGCCGGCGCCCTCCGGCTGGTAGAACGTCTCCTCCTCCTTCCCTTGATAGCGGAAGGGTTTCGAGAGCCAACCGGCTTCGGACCCTTTGACAGCGAGCTTCGCCCCGCCCTTGCGCAGGCGCACCTTCTTCGTTTCCCCCGCCTCGTCCGTCAGCTCGCCATACGCCAGGACCTGCACGACCAGAGTTTCGAAAGGACGAACCCGGCCGTCTTCCGGGTTCGCTCGCAATCGAATCTCGGAGAGCAGAGGATCAGCAGCCTCTCCGAGGGTGGAGCAGCAAAGAACACATAGGAGCGTTCCTACCAAGCGCATGGTTTCGCCTCTGTTGTCCGCAAGACCCTAGCGTCGAAACGACGGCCCGCAAACGCCCTCATTGCAGCACAGGAATCGGCGGTCTTGCAATGCAGACGGACCCGGCGAAAGAGCGGTTACAGGCAGCGTCCCCGCGGGTAGTCGCCATGCGGGGCGCAATGGTGAACGGCAAAGTCCGAGCCGCCCGACATGATATCTTGAGCGCGGACGAGCAGACCTCCGCCGAGACCAGCGGGGCCTCCGATCCGCCCCCGAGGACGCCGCTGATGTCCGCCCAGCCCCACGTGATCGAGTCGCTGCCGATCCTGACCCTATTCCCCCACAGTCGCTGCAATTGCCGTTGTGTGATGTGCGACATCTGGAAGATCACCAGCGCGGAGGAAATCAGCGCCGGCGATGTGGAAAGTCACTTGCAGGACATTGAGGCTCTGGGAGTCCGCTGGGTCGTCTTCTCGGGTGGTGAACCGCTGATGCACAGCGACCTGTTCCGGCTGGCCCGACTCCTGGGAAGCCGCGGGATCCGAACGACGATTCTGACGACTGGCCTGCTGGTGCGAAGAGACGCGACGCGCATCGTCGAGTCGATCGACGATGTTATCGTCTCGCTCGACGGTCCTCCCGAGATTCACGACCGAGTCCAAAGGGTCCGCGGGGGCTTTGAAAAGCTCGAAGCCGGGGTGGACGCCTTGCGTGAGCTGGACCCCTCCTTTCCGATCACGGCTCGCGCTACCGTCCAGCGGCTCAACCACGCTTATCTCGGGCAGACGGTGGACACCGCCCGGGCGCTGGGCCTCGGCGCGGTTTCTTTTCTGGCCGCTGACGTTACGTCAGGCGCTTTCAATCGGTCCGGCGGCTGGCCAGCCGAGCGGCAGGCCGAAGTAGCCCTGAGCGAAGAGCAAATCGACAGGCTCGAGTGGAAGTCGAGAGGCTGATCACCGATCGAATCCAGGATATCGAGTCGGGTTTCATTCGAGAAAGCCCCGAAAAACTCCGCCGGATTGTTCATCACTTTCGGGCGCAGCTTGGGCTGGTCGAGCCGATCGCCCCGCAGTGCAATGCTCCCTGGGTCTCGGCCGTCGTCGAAGCGGATGGCACGGTGCGTCCGTGCTTCTTTCATCAGCCGCTGGGCAATGTTTTGGAGAAAGGCCTGCGGGAGGTTGTCAACGGCCCTGCGGCTGTTCGGTTTCGGGCGGGCCTCGACGTGGCGACAAATCCCGTGTGTCGGCGTTGTGTTTGTTCCCTTTACCTTCCCTAGCCCATGTTTCTAACCATGTGTCGAGGCGAAGTGGCGCACGTCTCTTCGCGGACAAGGATCTCTGGGTACCGGTTCGCGGTCATCGAAAGACGTTGTAGCGTGGACCTGGCGCCTTTCCAGCGTCCGCGTGTCTGTTTTCGCGCGGCCTGGCGCCTTTCCAGCGTCCGCGTATCTCTATGTCACAAAAACTGAGTAAATCTTCGAGTCACAGAGGTCTTACCTACTATGGCTCGGAATATAATCCACCGTGTCGTGTCCCGACTCCGGCGCATCGCGCTGCATTCTCGATTCTTCTTCGTGACAACGAATTTGAGGCCTGGCGTGCAGCCATTTCGGACCTCGGAGTATCGCCTTTTGGTGGAAGCCTTGGGCGGTGTTCGCGAGAAGCTGGCGTTCAGCTTATGCGGATACTGCTTCATGCCCGACCACGTTCACGCCATCATCATGCCACACGAGCTGACCACGATTTCGGAAGTTCTCAGGAGCTTCAAGGTGAGATCCCACCCACGACTGCGCCGTTCCCGGCGCCGGCGAGGACCCTTTTGGCAAAGCCGTTTCTATGATCATGTTCTCCGTACTCGCGGCGAATTTGATGAGGCCCTGGAGTATATCCACATGAATCCCGTTGTGAAAGGACTGGTACAGGATTCGTTCGCGTGGCCTTGGTCCGGCACCCGATGGTTCGTCGAGCGCCAAGGTCCTGTCGAGATCGACCAGATACGGTTGCCTTGCGGTCCGAAGTCACGGATCTAAGCCCAAGGACGCGGACCCTGGAAAGGCGCCAGGTCCGCGCTACAAGCTGTCGCGTGAGCCCCTGCCTTCCTCGTCAAACCTCCAGAATCACCGGGGCGATTAGGGGGCGGCTCGAGGTCTCGCGGGAGATGTAGCGTCTCAGATCGACGCGGATTTTTTCTTCCATCACGCCCCAGTCGGTTTTTTCTTCTTCCGAGGAGGTTTCGATCGTCCGGCTGATGACGTCGCGGGCGCCGTCGAGCAGTTGAGAGCTGTCCTCGGGCACGACGAAGCCGCGAAAAACGATTTCCGGGGGGCTCTCGAGCTGTCCGCTGTGGCGGTTGATGGCCACGATGGGCACGACGACCCCGAACTCGGAGAGATGCCGGCGGTCTCGAATGACCAGCTCCTCGAGAATTTCGTCGCCCGTCCCTGAATCGATGCAAACCCGTCCCACCGTCACCCGATCCGCCTTGCGGGCGCCCTGGGAGTCGATTTCGAGCACATCCCCGCTTTGGAGCAAAAACGAATCTTCGAGTCCGAAAGAGCGCAAGTGCTGGGCCAGCCGCAAATGAGCCGACAACTGGCGATACTCTCCGTGAATCGGCACGAAGTACTTCGGGCGGACGAGGTTGAGCACCAGCTTAAGCTCCTCTTGGCGGGCGTGGCCGGACACATGGAGCGGCGGGTTCATCTCCCCGTAGACGACTTCGGCGCCGCGCTGGTACACGTGGTCGATCATGCGAAAGATGGCTTTCTCATTGCCGGGGATCAGCCTTGCGCTCAGCACGACGGTGTCGCCCTCTTCGATCACCGCCTGCCTGTGCTTGCCGACAGCCGCCCGCGACATGGATGACAGCGGTTCCCCCTGGGTACCCGCGATGATCACGGTCCGCTCGGAGCGGGGAATCTTCATCAGATCGTTCGGCCGCAACAGCAGCCCGTCGGGGATGTCAAGCAGACCCAACTGGTGGGCCAATTCGCTGGTGGTGACCATGCTGCGCCCGACCAAGGCCACTTTGCGCCCCGCCTCCGCCGAGAGGTCCATGATCTGCTGCACCCGGTGTGTTGAAGAGGAAAAACAGGTGAAGAACAGCGTGTTGGGCGAGTGGGCGAAAAGCGCCTCGAGGCGCGGTCGAACGGCCCTTTCCGATGGCGTGAACCCCTGCCATTCGGCGTTCGTGGAATCGGAGAGCAGCAGCAGCACGCCGCGGCGTCCATGCTCGGCGAGCGCGTGAAGGTCGAACGGCGACTCGTCGATCGGCGTTTGATCGATCTTGAAGTCGGCGGTGTGAATCACCGTTCCCAGGGGCGTCTGAATCGCCAGCGTCACCGCGTCCGCGATGCTGTGGGTGACGTGAATAAACTCGATTTCAAAGCACCCAAGCGTAATCTTCTCTTGCGGGCGGACGACATGGATCGCCGGCTCGTGTTCCAGGTCATGTTCCTTCAAGCGGCGGCGAATGAGCGCCTCGGCGAGACCGGTGGTGTAGACAGGGACTTCGAGTTGCGACAGTACGTAGGGCACGGCTCCGATGTGATCCTCGTGGCCGTGGCTGATAACGACGCCCCGCAGGTGCTCGCGGTTATCCAACAGGTAGCTGATATCGGGAACAACGAAGTCGACTCCCAACAGCTCTGTTCCCGGGAAAAGCATCCCCGCGTCGATGACGATGATGTCGTCGCCCAAGCGCATGGCCAGCATGTTCATGCCGAACTCGCCGAGTCCGCCGAGGGGGATGATTTGCAGTTTTTGATCAGACAATTGTCGCCTCTCGCATTAGACGCCAGCCTAGCACAGCAGCCCAGGGCAGGCGTGTTGGTCGGCCCTCTGGAGGCTCGTAAATGCACAGTAGGAACCCCGAGGCGCATGGTACTTTTAAAGGAGATCTTCGGAAAACAGCCTGGTTGGACGTTTCGGACGGCGGTGTAGGACAGCTCAGTCCGCCGTCGTTTCGATTCCGCCGAACCGCCCATTCAGCCGGTCGGAGGGTTACGCGATGGAAGACTTCGTCCTTGACAACCTACCAGCCGTTATCTACTGGGCGCCGTGGTTTTTGGCCGCCGTGGCTACGTTTGCAGCGGCGGGCATTTGGAGGCTGGGGCGAGGCCGCCGATTCTTGATTCCCCAAGGCGAGGCCCCCCGGCTCCGCGCGGTGCTGCTTGCCGTTGTGCTCGTGGTGTCGCTTTTCGGGATCGTCATGGTACTCGGTCCCCTCGGTCCCGCGACGACCTGCTCAACTTCGACGAGGCGCAGCCCGTGGAGACGGTAAGCGTATATACCGAGTCCGTGGATTGGTTCGAATTGGGCGAAGCCAGGCCGGTGACGTTCTTTATCGATCGCCAGGGGGTGCTTCGCGAGTACATACTCGGCGCCGGCGATTACGAGTTCTTCGAGAAGAAGGCCCGCAAGTATCTCAATTAGCCAGCGGGCATCACCCCGGCGAGTTCGAGCCCATGGGTCGGTCATTCGGCGCATGGGAACTCTCTTACGGTCGCGGCGCGAACGGCCCGGCGAGCGCCTCCTCTATAATGGAGGCGATCAACGAGCAATCGCTCGGCGCACCCCCGGAGCCACTCCCGTTGTCCTTGGAAGATCGTCTATTCGAACAGCGCTACCGCAAGATTAGCGACATCGAAGCTCTCGGCTTCGCCGCCTATCCCCGTAACTTCCCCTTCACCCACACGGCGCGAGAAATCCATAGCGCCTATGGTGAGTTCGACGGCGAGCAGCTGGAAAGCAAGAACATTCAGGCCAAGGTCTGCGGACGATTGATGACGGTTCGCCGCCAGGGTAAGGCTGGGTTTTGTCACATTCAGCAAGAAGGCGAGCGCTTGCAACTCTACGTTCGCCAAGACGCCGTCGGCGAGCAGGCTTTTGCGCTCTACAAGAAGCTCGACGCCGGGGATATCATCGGTGCCGAGGGCCGCCTGTTTCGTACCCGAACCGGCGAGCTGACCTTGCGCGCCGAGCGTCTGGAATTTCTGGCCAAAGCCATCTTGCCGATGCCCGAAAAGTGGCACGGCCTCCAAGACGTCGAGATTCGGTACCGGCAGCGTTATCTGGACCTGATCGCCAACCCGGATGTCCGCCGAGTCTTCCTGCGGCGCCACAAACTGATCACGGCGCTGCGGCGTTCCCTGGAAGGGCGCGACTACTTGGAAGTAGAAACGCCGATGATGCAGTCCATCTACGGCGGGGCGCTGGCGCGGCCTTTCCAGACCCATCACAACGCCTTGGATCTCGACCTCTACCTGCGCATTGCGCCGGAGCTTTACTTGAAGCGGCTCGTCGTCGGGGGATTCGACCGCGTATACGAGATCAACCGCAACTTCAGAAACGAAGGCATTTCAAAGCAGCACAATCCCGAGTTCACGATGCTCGAGTTCTATCAGGCCTACAGCGACTACCGGGACCTGATGGAGCTAAGCGCGGAACTACTGAAGGAAGCGGTACAGGCGGTTCACGACGGCGAGACCGCCGTCGAGTATAACGGCCAGACGATCGATTTCTCCAGCTTGCAGCGGGTGTCGATGAAAGAAGCCATTGTCGAGTTTTGGCCGGATCGGGAGACGGCCCCGGCTCTCGGGGACCTCGACGATCCCGAGCGAGTCCGCCGGCTCATCGAAACGCATAACCGAACGAAAGAGGAGAAAATTTCTCCCGCCTCCGATGCTTCGCCGGGGCGGTGCTTGTTGGCGCTGTTCGAAGGTGCCTGCGAATCCCAACTCATCCAGCCGACCCTAGTCTATGATTACCCGGTCGAGGCCTCTCCGCTGTCGAAGAACAAGCCTGACGATCCCGACTGGGTCGAGCGGTTCGAGATTTATGCAGCGGGAATGGAGATTGCCAACGCCTACTCGGAGCTAAACGACCCTCGGGAGCAGCGGCGCCGTTTTCTCGCCCAGTTGAGCGGAAGCGAACAGGACGCCGACGAAACTCACCAAATGGACGAGGATTACGTCCGCAGCCTCTGCTACGGCATGCCGCCGACGGCGGGAGAAGGCATCGGCATCGACCGGCTGACGATGATCCTGACCGATTCGCGCTCGATTCGCGACGTGATCCTGTTTCCCCTCCTGCGGCCTGAAGCGGAGATCGGCGTCGCCGGCCGGCTCGAAGCGCTCGAGGACTCGCGGCATGGCGTTTGAGCTCTTCGTCGCCGGCCGCTACCTCAGAGCCAAGCGCAGGCAGCGATTCATTTCCGTCGTGACGGCAATCGCCGTTCTGGGGGTGGCGACCGGCGTCATGGCCCTTGTCATAGCAATGGCTATTACCAACGGCGTCGAGCAAGACATTCAACGTCACCTCCTGGGAGCCACGGCCCACGTAAACCTCCTCGAAAAGGAACGCGGCTTTGGCATCGAAGATTGGCGCGCCTTCATGGAGCGATTTCGGGACGTCGATCACGTCGAGGCCATGGCCCCGGCGCTCTACGGCGAGATGATGATTTCGGGCCCTATCCGGGCTCGCGGCTGCTTCCTAAAAGGAATCGACCCCGCAGCCGAACCGGCGGTCGGCGATCTGCTGGCCACGATCACCGAGGGATCGCTCGACGACCTGGTTCGCCCCAATTCGCAGCCGGGGATCATTCTCGGAAAGCGGCTGGCCGAGGCGATCGGCGCGCGATTGAACTCCGTCATGACGCTGGTCAACCCTCAGGGGGAGCTGACGCCCTTCGGTCCCGTGCCGGGCTTCAAGAGAGTCCGCGTGGCGGCCATCTTCGAATCGAGCTTCTACGAGTACGACAACTACTGGGCCATCGCGACCATCCAGACCGCGCAGCAATCGCTTTCTCTGGGGGATGTCGTCAACGCCATTGATTTCAAGCTGGACGATTTGAATTTGGCGCCCAGCGTCAGCGCGGAGGTGGAAAGGCTGGCCGGTCCGGAATTTGCCGCCACCAGCTGGATGGAGCGCAACCGCGAGATCTTCAACGCCCTGAAGATCGAAAAGTTGGTCACCACGGTCACCATCGGCCTCATTATGCTGGTAGCGACCCTCAACGTACTGACATCGCTGGTCATGATGGTGATGGAGAAGAAGAAGGACATTGCAATCCTCATGTCGATGGGAGCGCGCCGGCCCCAGATTAGAAAGATCTTCGCCCTGCAAGGCCTCATCATCGGCGCCGTCGGCACCGCGCTTGGTCTTCTGGCGGGACATTTCCTCTGTTGGCTGTTTGCAACCTACCGCCTCATTCCGCTCGAAGCCCAGGTTTACGGACTCAGCTACGTACCCTTCGCTCCCCGAGCCTGGGACGCGGCGGCTGTCGGGCTGGCGGCGCTCGTCATCAGCTACCTGACCACGATTTACCCTTCGGTCGCGGCCACCCGAATTCTGCCGCTCGAGGTTCTGCGCTACGAGTGATCCGGTGGATTGGCTTCGCCTCGGCCTGGCGCCGCTGCGTGGTGCGTGCAGGCGGGCGCGGCATGCCGTACCGGCTTCGCCTCGCGCCGTGACCGCTCGCTGGCGCTCGCGGGTCTGATTCGGGTATGGACAGAGCCGCGCCCGTGAGGGCGCGGGCCCGCGGGCTCACGCCCGCAGCTCTGACTGGGTCGTTGCGCGGGTGTGCATAAGAATACCGGCCCGAGTGTAGTCCGCGTCAAAGCGCGGTGTATTCGCCAAGCAGAAGAGCGGCTGGCGGCCGGCTCGATTATTGTGTTCGGCGGAGGAGAGTTGTACGATGGTGCGAACTCGTCGAGGTCTGATCGGCCTGCTTTCCCTTGCCCGCCATGAGCCCCCAAAGTGCTCTTATAACAGGAATTACGGGACAAGATGGACCCTATTTGGCGGAGCTGTTGTTGTCCAAGGGATATGCCGTCCACGGGATCGTCCGGCGCGTTGCGCTGGAGGACCCCGAGCACAGGCTGACACGGATTCACGGCATCTTGGACGACATCAATCTGCACGCGGCATCGCTCGAGAATTACGCCAGCGTTCACCACGTCCTCGAGCGCGTCCGGCCCGACCAGTGCTATCACCTGGCGGCGCAAAGTTTCGTCAGCTATTCTTTCGACGACGAGTTTTCCACCCACAACACCAATATCAACGGAACCCACTACCTACTGGCCGCCGTGCACCACATTGTGCCCGCCTGTCGGTTCTATTTCGCCGGGTCCAGTGAACAGTTCGGCAATGCCGAGGAAGCGCCCCAGAGCGAGAGCACACCGTTCCACCCGCGATCGAGCTACGGCATCAGCAAGGTCGCCGGATTTCAGCTAGCTCGTTATTACCGGGAAACTCGCGGCCTGCACGTCAGCAACGGAATCCTCTTCAACCACGAATCGCCTCGCCGGGGCTTTGAATTTGTTACCCGGAAGATCACATCCGGGGTGGCGCGCATTCTGGCCGGCAAGAAACAACAGCTGCCCCTCGGAAACTTGGATGCCCGGCGGGACTGGGGACATGCCCGCGAATACGTGGCGGCGATGTGGCTGATGCTGCAACAACCCGCGCCCGACGATTACGTCATCGCCACGGGCGAGACGCATTCGGTCCGAGAATTCGCCGAGAAGGCTTTCTCCTGCGTGGGAATGGACTATCGGGATCACGTCGTTGTCGACAAAGACCTTTACCGCCCCGCTGAAGTCAACACGCTGACCGGAGATTCCTCGAAAGCGCGAGCGAAATTGGGTTGGGAACACACGATCGGCTTCGACGAGCTAGTGCCCGAAATGGTCCGCGCCGACTGCGAGGCTTTGGGCGTGAGATTCGCGAAGCCGGCCGCCGTCGGGTTGTAGGCTTAACCCGCACTTCACACCACCTGGTGGACCCGAACGAGCTCGGATCGCCCTATGCTGCCATGTCTATGCGCCACGGCGAGGCGCCGATTTCTCAGCGGGATCTTGGCTGGGGTGTTCAGCGGACGGTCTCGCGAGGCGGCGGCTTACGATTTCGCGAGCCACTCGGTGAGCACCCCTCGCATCTTGCCCGGGGGTACCTTCGATTGGAGGGAAAAAGAGCTTCGGGCTCCCAGGATTTCAAAGATGCCGGCGGTCCATCGAAGTTCTCTCCGCGCATCGCCGGGGTCGACGACCGCCCGCTGTGGGTTTTGCGGGTTGACGACGAGAAGTTTTCGCGGAGCGATAGCGGCATAGACGTCACGCATGTCATAGGCTCCGACGACCCCGGGAAGAAAGTTGCTCAGGGGCTGCTTGGGGGAAGCGTCATCGAGCAACGAACGGAAGGAAAGCAGGCCTCCAATACTGATCACGGCGTTGATTCGCGGGTCAAGCACGGCCGCTTGCGCGGCCACCAAAGCTCCCGTCCCGACGCCGGCCACCAGCCATTCACGGCGATTCGTGCGGCGGGGCGCGGCGGCCAGCAAGTCCTTGACGCGCTGTCCCATCAGCGGTCGCCCGATCTCCAAGGCGCGATAAGCCAGAAAGTCGTCCCACGAGAAGTCGATTTCCGCGTCGGGGGGCATGGGCTCGGTCTCACCCCATCCCCGGAGATCGAGGGCCAGCACTCGATAGCCGGAAGCGACCAAGGGGTCGATGACGCCGCGGCGGACCCCCGGGTGATCCTTGCCCGCTTCAGCGACCACGACGGCCACGCCCCGCGCAAAGGCCCCCACCTCAAAAATACGGTCGGGAAGGAAGATGCCGGCTTCCCGCCGGGGGGCGCCGACGCGATTGATGCGCCTAATTCTGTGCAGGATTTCGCTGCGGTAGATTTCGTATTCCGCCTGACGGGTGGGCGGATTTCGTTGGGGTGCAATCTTTTCCGCATAAGCTTGATTCAAGCGCCCAACGGTTTCGGCTGTGACAAGGCCTTCCGTGGGGCCTGATGCCATCGACCGCAGGTCCTGCTCTCGGGCAACCACCGCCGGCCTTTCCGACACGGTCTGGTCACTATCCACCAACCATCGAAATAACCAGCGCGCGGCGAGTTCGCGTTGTCGTCGGGTGAAGCCCGCCTGCCCCGCGGGTGGCGCTACGCCGAGCTTTTCCGCCGCGTCCGACGCTTCGTAAATCTCGGTGATGTATGGAAAGTCGGCCCGGGTCCACGCCTCGGCATGCGGATCCTGGTCCCCGAGACCGATCAGCAAGGGACGCGGGGCGATCCCGGCCAGCATCTCCGGGTAATCTATCCCGTACTCGAAGGTTCGGAACAGGACCCGCTCGGGGTCGGGATCGAGAAGACTCTCGGCGCGACCGCGAAGACTTTGACCGGGAGCCAGCGACACCGCGGCTTGGAGTCGCTGGTCGAAGCAGGCGAGCAAGAGAGTCTCCATCGCGGCGCCGCCGTGGCCGGCCACGGCGATTCGACCGGGGTCCACCTCGGGACGCACCTGGAGGTAATCGATGGCCCTAAGCGCATCCCAGATGCGGTACTGCAATAAATTCAATCCCAGCAGGTAGCACTGCCGACCGAGGACCTCGCGTTCGGCGAGCGCCCCTGTCGGCGATGATCCCGCCCCGTCCGGTGAATGTTCTCGGCGCTCTCCGGCGCCGATCGGGTCCCAGGTAAGCGCGACGAAGCCGAGCCGTGCCAATAGAATGCAAAAGCGCTGATAGGGTTCGTGGGCTTTGCCTTCCCGAACGCGGTCGGGCAGTAAGATTACCGCCGGCAGGCGGCCCTCGACGTGTCTCGGCGCGTAAAGATTCGCGGTGACCGCAAACCGAGGGCGGCTTTCGTAGACGACCTTTTCTACGACGTAGTCCTCTCGTTGAAGCGAGCCGCGGTGACTCGAGTTGAGCGCCGTGATTTCCGG
Source organism: Bryobacterales bacterium (assembly GCA_965248365.1). GTDB lineage: Bacteria > Acidobacteriota > Terriglobia > Bryobacterales > UBA6623. The sequence goes on from CBDFJA010000003.1 coordinate 364,186, forward strand.
AAGCGGCCCCAACATCTCGGCCAGATTGGCCCGCACTTCGGTTTGCAGCCGAGCAATGGCGGCGGGCGAGCGGGCGCTTGCTAGCCGTCGTCTCCGCCTCTCGTCAAGCCGGCGGATAGAGTCCAACAGATGTTGCCGGAGCATGTCCCGCAACCCGCCGGCGTCCGCGGGAGCGGCGCTGATCTTTGTCGCCGCAAGCAGCACGGCGGCTAGTTCTCTTCGCGTGAGTTGCTGTGGCAAATCGAAAAGAGGGATCGTGAGAGATCTCTTAGAAGGAACGGGTTGTCGGTTGACGCGTACAGGCCTCTTTGCCTCCGACAGGCCCTGGGCCCAGCGACCGGCGTAGGCCTGTTCTCGAAGTCCGCGAAAACCGTCGCCAATCCTCTAAACGGGCCTTCTCACCACCTGACGGCCGAGGCAGCCGATAAAGCGACCGTCGCTTCGTTGCGCTTGTTCGCCGTGCTCAAGGTAGTGGGAAAAGGCTTTAAGCAGCATTGGCGATCTCCGAGGAGCCTTCGCTACGCTGTTCACATTCTATCTGGAAGTACTCACCCCTGGGACGAAAGGGTACAATTCTGCAATCCTCAGCCGTTTCGGAATTCAGACTGGGCCGGGGTGAAGAATCTCCTCCGGTTACCGGGCGCCACCGCCGCGCGGGAAGGAGTCTGTGGGCTGGGGAGTGCGCGATGACTCGTGCCGCCCGACGAGGGCCTGTGTATGGCTGACGCGACAGCGGTCGTGGGATTGGGAGCAGTGTACTATGAGTGAAATGGAAGACCCCGCCAAGCTGTTCGATTTGAGCGGCAAGCATGCGCTCATTACCGGCGCTGGAGGAGGCATTGGAACGGCGCTGTGCCGAGGTTTTGCCGCCAGTGGGGCGAAGATCGCTTGTTTGGATATTGACGCCCACATCGCTCGCTCGGCGGTGGATGCCGTGAAGCAGTGTGGCGCCGAGGGCATACCGGTCGTTTGCGATGTCTCTGAACCGGACCAGGTCAAGCGAAGTGTTGAAGCCACGATCGAGAAATTCGGGCGATTGGACATCCTGGTGAATCTGGCGGGGCGTGGGCTTTTGAAACCGGCCACCGAGATTTCGTTGCCGGAATGGGACCACGTGATTAATGTGTTCTTGCGAAGCACGTTTTTGTTTTGCCAAGCGGTCGGCAAGCATATGGTCGAGCGCGGCGCGGGGAGTATTATCAACGTTTCCTCGATTGCTTCGCTGGTAGCGATGGGACGTGGAATCGCTCCCTACAGCGCCGCCAAAGCGGGCATCAACGCGCTGACTCGGGAATTGGCCGTCGAGTGGGCCAGAAAGGGCGTTCGCGTGAATGCGATCGCTCCGTGCCGCATTCTGACTGCACCGCTTCAGGACCAGCTCGATGACCCGGCAACCGATTCCGAAGAGCTGATGGCCGGCTGGACCGATAGCATTCCCATGGGGAGGCTCGGCATACCGGAAGAGATCGTCGGGCCGGCGATCTTCCTGGCTTCGAACGCCTCGAGCCTTGTCACCGGCCACGTACTGGCGGTCGATGGCGGCTACACGATCGTGTAGGCTGGGAGAATCGAAGCGTGAGCCAAGCATGCCATTCCAGCCGCCGCGTTGAAATGACGAAGATCGATTTGCCCAACTGCGAGACATGACGCTCACCGCGCGCTTCCCTCGGGCCGTCGCCTATGCCGCCGAGCTACATCAGAAGCAGGTTCGCAAGGGCGGCCGCGTCCCCTACCTCGCCCACCTGCTTGCCGTGGCCGGGATCGTGCTCGAATACGGAGGGGATGAGGACGAAGCCATCGCCGGCTTACTCCACGATGCGGTCGAGGATCAGGGGGGCGCCCCCATCCGCGACGAGATCCGAGCTCGCTTCGGCGATCGAGTGGCCGCGATCGTCGATGGCTGCACCGACGGGTACGCGCAGCCGCGGCTCTCCTGGAGACAGCGCAAGCAAGCCTTTGTCGAGAGCGTCCCGACGGCTTCGCCGTCCGTGCTCCTCGTCTCGGCCGCCGACAAGCTTCACAACGCGCGCTCGACCCTGGTGGATTATCGCCAGATCGGCGAGCGTCTGTGGGATCGCTTCACGGGAAGGAAACAGGGAACCCTTTGGTACTATCGCGCCCTGGCGGACGCTTTCCCAAAAGCCGAACCTTCACCCCTCGTCGACGAACTCGACCGAGTTGTCAGCGAGTTGGAGCGGTTGGTAGCGAGCAACGCAGCAGAGGGATAACCCGCTTTTCCCACCACGTGGCGAGGCGAAGTGCACAGACCGGTCACTACAAGGCGCGCACCGCTTGGCGCGGCGTGTCTTACCGACTCATGTTCCATGACTTGTCGGAGCACCCCCGGGGGCACCTCGTCAGGAGGTCCCGGATGAACCGAACCTCTCATTCACTGGATGGTGATCGAATACGGTGCGATGCGCAGAAACCCGCCCTGCAAGAGAGCCGGCCAGGAATCGATCCCGGATAGGTAAGGGCGCAATTGATCGACCGCGGGAGACCGAGTGGCGAATCGATCGGCGTCAAGCAAGACATCGATGAGCTTTTTGGGGGTCGGGTAGGTGACCAGCGTGACCTTGTCACCTGGTTCGAGACCGGCAGCTTCCTTGGCCATCTCGATCGCCCGATCCAAGCCGCCAAGCTCATCCACCAAGCCGTTCGCCGCGGCCTGACTCCCCACCCATACGCGGCCTTGCGCGATCTGGTCGATTTCATCCCACTCCCGGCCGCGGGCGTCGGCGACCTTTTGCACGAAGTTACGATAGAAAACTTCCAGCTCTTGACGAAGCTTATTCCGCTCCGCGGCTGAATAGCCACGGTAGTCGCTGTCGATGGCGGCGAATCTCCCGCGGGTGAGTATTTCTTTGCTGACGCCGATCTTGTCGTAGAGTCCCCGCAGATTCAGCTTGCCGTAGAAGATCCCGATCGAGCCGGTCATCGTTCCCGGGTAAGCCACGATCGGGGCGTCGGCCATGGCGATGTAGTAGCCGCCGGATGCGGCCAAGTCGGACATGGAAATGATCAGCGGTTTCTCCTTCCCCAATCGGTTCATTTCGCGCCACATCTGGTCGGAAGCGATCGCGTCGCCGCCCGGCGAGTCGATACGCACGACGACGGCCTCAATGCTGTCATCGTCTTTGACTTGACGCAGAGTACGCGAGAAGCTGTCCGAACCCAAAATGTTGGCTCCAAAAAACGGTTCGGTTTCATTGCTTCCGCGCAAGATGCTGCCGACGGCGTACACAACCGCGATGCGATGTTCGCCGCTCAGCCCCAGCGAAGCCAATGAAACGTTTCGGTAGCGGCTGAATTTGATGCGCGGCAACTCCTCCAATCCGAGCCGCTGCCTGAGGGCGTCAAAGAATTCGTCTTCGTAGTGGAGGTCGTCGACCAGCCCCGCCTCGAGCGCCTCCCGCGGCGTGAAAGGACCGTTGTCGAGAATGGCCGCCAGCTCCTCGACGGATTTCCCCCGGGATGCTCCAACGGCTTCTAGGAACTGTCCATAAACCTCGTCGAGCATCGAGTTCAAGACTTCGCGGAAGGCGTCGGACATGGACGAGCGCACCCAAGGTTCCGCCGCGGCCTTGTACTTGCCGATTTGATGCAATTCGGCCGCGACGCCAAGCTTCTGAAGCGTGTCCTTGTAAAAGCTGACCTCGGCCCGCAGTCCTTTGACGTCCAGAACTCCTTCGGGCGTCAGGAATACTTGATCCGCCGCGCTGGCAATCAAGTAGTCCAAACTGCCGCCCACTTGGAGAAAAGCGACCACCGGCTTGCCCGACTCTTTGAATTGCTCAATCGCCCAGCGGATCTCTTGCGCTTTGCCCCAGCCGGCGGCGAGTCCTCCACAACGCAGGACAATCGCGCGAATGCGGTCGTCCTTGGCCGCTTTTTTGAAGGCGTTGCGTATCTGAAGCAAGGTGGGCGGCATCCCCGACTCGAGAAACTCGAGCGAAAAATCCGTGGGCATGTGCTCGGGAAGGGGGCCGCTCAGCCGTATTTCGAGCACGGCATCGCTGGGAATTGCGGGTTCGGCCGACTGAATCATCACGGCCGCCATGAGGATGGCCAGGGCCAACAGAATCGCCAGCACGAATCCGCTAAGTACGCCGAGTAGATACTTGACCATGGAATGAACCTGGTGCGGCACCCTCCGCCGTTGACGGTCACAGCCGTCTTAGGAGCGTCTCCGCCGCGCCGTCTCTCAGCTACAGCTACATTTCTTGCTGCCACTCACGTTGGCGCGCGCGTACGTACAATCCCACTCCGTTTGTCCCGCCGCGCAGTTGCCCTGCTGACCCGTGTCGACACAGGTGGGCGCTCCGAACGTCCTTACCGTGGCGGTTGCCGGTTGTGGATTGCAGTTCTCTCCCGCTGTCGTGCAGGGGTTGGGCGTAGGACAACTGAAGGGTGCGCAAGCCGCTTCGACGAGACTCTCAGCCGCTCGCCTCTGATTGACTCTCTGGCCCGCGGCCTGTTGAGCTCCCGCCATGTTGGCGGCGCAAACGCGAACGGTGAGCGCCTGGTTCGACTTCTTGACGGCGCAGCCCGTATTGTTGCAGGTGCTATCCCTTGCGACGGTTGGATCAAAATTGATATCGAAACTGGCATCGAAGTCACGATCCTCAGAAACCTCGACTTCGCGCTCAGGAACCTCGACGGCGGACTCATCCTTTTTCCCACAGGCCGAAAAGACCAGCGTGATCCCGATCAGACCCACGAGGACGAAACCACCGAGTGTTCGCGTGTTCACAGTTCTCCTCCTTGACCGCTGTTGCTCCCGGCGTGAGGGAAGATGAGGCTTAGCCTGCTTTCATTATATCGCCAGGTCCTCTTCGACCCGAGTCTTTGGTCCGAAACTTCCAGTTGCCGCGCTGCAACCGCCTGCCTCAACGCTCGACCGCGATCTCGACCGTATTGCTGCGGCGTCCGTCGGAATAGTCGAGTGTGACGGCGGTGCGGGGGTTGGTCGGTGCGTCTTCGGGAACGGTCACGTTCACTTGGAATAGTCCGACAAGGCCCGGTGTCAGACCGACGAAAGACGGGACGGCGAAAGGCCCCAACACGGCCCTCCCGAAGTTGACCAGGGGAACGTCAAATGCTCTCAAAAGCGGGGGGGCCGGAGGAGTTACCTCTCCCGTGCCGGCCAGCGGCGTCACCGCTCCCAGACCCGTGGCGAAAATTGACAACACCTCTCCCGGGCGAGCCGGCGCCGAGGAGAACCCCGGACTGCTGATGGTGCCTTCCGGAAGGGCGAACACGACGTTGCCCGGCCCGGTCGTCGAGGCGTTGATAATGGCTCCGTATTCGCCGATGTTGACACGAAAGATGCCGGACGATCGATCCGAAATATCGGCCGAAACCAGATTACCGGCTTCGCCGTCGCGCACGACCTGTACGGTTCTGATTCCCTGCGGGGTTTCCCACGGTATTTGGAAATTGATCTGTCCGTGGGACACGAAAAACAGCGGTGCCTGCGTGCCGTTGGTGAATATCTTGGTCGAGGAAAGCTCCCTCGGAAGAGGCGTAAACAGGGCCACGGCCGTCGAAGGGGCGAGTTGAGTGCCGAACAGCGCAACAATGGTCCCGGGCGAGACGGGCTTCGTCTTATCAAATGTGGCCGAGTTGACCACGCCATCGAATCCGATTTCGGGCGGGCTGGCGACGACTACCTCGAACTCCACCGGAACCTCAAGCGGGTCGTTCGCCGCGTTCGTATTGAATCGGACCAAACCTGCGTAAAGATCAGCGGCCAGCTCGCCCGTACCGGCGGACACCAAATAGGTCCCGCCGCCAAGGTCTTGGGTCGAGAGCCAGCTTCCCCCGGTGTCGGTTTCCACTTCCACGCTGTCGACAGTTAAGGACCCATCGCCGCGATTCGCGACCACCAGCGCTCGGCCAGGCGGATCCATGCCCTGTACTGCTGAAAACTTAAGCAGGGTCGAGCTGGCCGTAGCGATAGGACTGTCGGTCACATGAAGGGTGACCGGAACCACACGGTTGTCTTGACCGAACGACGAACCGCTGATTGTCACGCTGCCTTCTTGGTCCCCGATCGGCAAGCCTGCCTGATAGATCCCAGTGAGTCGATGAGTGTGCTGGAACTTGAAAGATCCCTGCCCGGAGGAGGAAACCAACAGGTATTGGCCAGCCGGGCTGGGCGTGATGGTTGGAGAGGGACCACCGGCGGTTTGAAACTCGATGGAGTCTGAACTGGCCACGTCAGGCCTGACGTATAGGTCGGCGCCGTCGGGCACATTCCCATCCACGTAGAGCGTTACGGGCACTCGCTGGGGCGCGTCCACGGCATTGGGGTCGGAGACGACCACTTTGCCACGGTAGGCGCCGCCGGGAAGGCTCGCCGCCTCGAACAGCACTCTAATCTCTTGACACGTCCGTGTGCTGTCGAACGAACACGGGGCCATCCCGCCAAGCTCCGGCGCCAGCCAGTCGGAGGTGCCGCCGTTCACACCCAGAGCCAGGTTGCCATCCCCCCCATTCCAGGCCTCGATAGAAATATTGGTCGGCCCGTCCGTCCCCGCGGAGATCCAGACGGGCAGTTGCTCTCCGGTGGACCCCAGTAGCGCATCGGGCATCGCCACGGTCGCGCGAGGGATGTTCAAACGCAACATCGGCGCTCCCCCGGCAGGCGCCACAACAAACACCGAGAGCAGGAAGAACGCAAGTTGAAGTCTCTTGAGCATCAGGAACTACCTCTATTCAGGAAGTCTAGAGGCGGACAGGCGGGGTACCCCCATGTTAACTCCACCGTCGCCAGAGTTCAATGCTGAAAGGGGTTTTTGCTGAAAAGCTTTTTTCTCCCGCCGGCTGTCGAGTAGCGCACCATCCGCCCTTTTGCCATAATGGGGTCGATACAACAACCGCAAGGGCATATGCATACGAGAGGGTTGTGCTTCCTTCTTGCGGCCGTCTTCCTCGCGAACGCCGTCTCGCCGGCCCTGCTGGCAGGAATCCCCAGCAAAAAAGCAGTTTATCGCGGTGGCACCGTGGCGCTGATGGTGTCCTCCACCGTCGGCACCGTGGACATCACCGATCCCGAAGATTTTGTCTTCCGCTATAAGGCCACGGAACTTCGAATCGCCTACCACCAGGTCAACCTGCTTGAGTATGGGCAAAAGGCCGGCCGCTGGCTGGGTTTGGCGATTGCTTTTTCTCCCCTGTTTCTACTTTCCAAAAAACGGCGCCACTACCTTACCATCGGATTCTTTGACGCGCAAGGCCGGCAACAGGCGGCGGTTTTCGAACTGGGCAAAAAGCTTGTGAGAACGACTCTGGCCGGCCTCGAAGCGCGCAGCGGCCGCAAGGTCGTGTTTCAGGATGAGCAGGCCCGGCGGGCGAGCCAGAGATGATCGCAAATCTTCACCGCCCTGCACCGCGTTTCTCCGCCCGGACGTTAGGGGCTCTCTGTGCGGCCTTCACCGTGGTTTGCCCCTCTCCGCTGTGCGGCTCCGAGACCCCTCGCGGGCTCCTCGAGCAGCAGTCGCTCAAGCTGCTGACCGTGAACGCCGTCTACGTCGATCCCCTGAACGGAAAGAGCGGCGCCCAACAGATTCGAGACATGTTGATCGGCAGCCTTCACCGCACCGGCTTGTTCCTCGTTACCGAAGACCCGGAACAGGCCGACGCCTTCCTGCGAGGTTCCGCCGAAGATCTGATCTACTCCGACTATTACCGAAGCTACGAGGGACTGCGGGTTCGCGGCTCGGCGTCCTCGAGCGAGCGAGAAGCCGGTGAGTCCGAATTTCAGTCCGGCAGCTTCGGGGTCGGCGACATTCAAAACAGCTCCCGCCGCGAGCGTAAGCACGAGGCCGTGGCCGCCATTAGGCTGGTATTGAAAACCGGCCAAGTCATCTGGTCGACCACCGCGGAAAGCCCCGGCGGCAAATACAAGGGATCCGCGGCGGATGTGGCCGACAAAGTCGCCAAGGACCTCGCCGCCGCCTACCAGCGGGCCGAAAAGCTCGCCCGGAAACCCTGGCGCCGCTTTGTCTCGAGTGAATGCTTGTGATCCGTCGCCCGCTCCCGGGCGAGATCCGTGGCGTCGAGCATTCCCGACCCTTCGAGTACCCGTTTCCTAGGCCGATCCCCACCATGCGGCACCCACCATGCAGCACCATGCAGCATTCTTGACAAATCCGTACAGTATTGGTAGCCTTCAGGTAGCAAACCGTACTTATCTGTATAGTTTCGGTTCCGACGGTCTTCCGCCCAGACGTCTTACGCCTAGCTACCGGCCCCCGCAGACGGCGTTCATGGCGTTCCCGGGGGGGAGATCGGACCGCCACGCACACCCCGCAGAGGAGATGAATGGGTACTCCAGCGAATGAGCTCGAAGTTCTGGCAACGCAAGACTATAAGTATGGTTTCGTGACCGACATCGAGGCGGACTCAGCTCCCCCGGGGCTGAATGAAGACATCGTCCGCTGGATCTCGGCCAAGAAGGAAGAGCCCGAGTTCATGCTCGAGTGGCGCCTGAAGGCTTTCCGGCATTGGACCACGATGACGGAGCCGGCTTGGCACAACGTTCACTACCCGCCGATCGACTACCAGAGCATTGTTTACTATTCGGCCCCCAAGTCGGGCAAAGACGGCCCCAAGAGCTTGGACGAAGTCGATCCCGAACTGCTCGAGACCTACGAGAAACTGGGCATTCCCCTCAGCGAGCGCGAGGCCTTGGCCGGCGTGGCTGTCGACGCCGTCTTCGACAGCGTCTCGGTGGCGACCACCTTTAAAGAAAAACTCAGCGAGATGGGAGTCATCTTTTGTCCCTTCTCCGAGGCCGTCCGGGAGCATGCCGAGCTGGTCGAAAAGTACCTCGGCTCGGTCGTGCCCTATACCGACAACTTTTTCGCCACGCTGAACTCCGCGGTCTTCAGCGACGGATCGTTCTGCTACGTCCCCAAGGGCGTGCGCTGTCCCATGGAGCTGTCCACCTACTTCCGGATCAACGCCGCCAATACGGGCCAGTTCGAGCGTACGCTGATCATCGCCGAAGAGGGCAGCCACGTCAGCTATCTGGAGGGCTGTACGGCGCCCATGCGGGACGAAAACCAGCTGCACGCCGCGGTCGTCGAACTGGTCGCGCTCGACAACGCCCGGATCAAGTATTCGACCGTCCAGAACTGGTATCCCGGCGACAAGGACGGCAAGGGCGGCATCTACAACTTCGTCACCAAGCGCGGCAAGTGTCTCGGCGTCAACTCCAAGATCTCGTGGACCCAAGTGGAAACCGGTTCGGCGATTACCTGGAAGTATCCGAGCTGCATCCTGATGGGCGATAACTCCGTCGGTGAGTTCTACTCCGTGGCCGTCACCAACAACCGCCAGCAGGCCGACACCGGAACGAAGATGATCCACATCGGCAAGAATACCCGCAGCACGATCATATCCAAGGGCATCTCGGCGGGCTACGGTCAGAACTCCTATCGCGGGCTGGTCAAGATCCAGAAGGGCGCGGCCGGAGCGCGCAACTTTTCCCAATGCGACTCGATGCTGATGGGCGACAAGTGCGGGGCCCATACGTTCCCTTACCTGGAAGTCAAGAACTCGACCGCGCAGGTCGAGCACGAAGCCACCACCTCGAAGATCGGCGAGGATCAGCTTTTCTACTGCCAACAGCGCGGTATCTCGACCGAAGACGCTGTTTCGATGATCGTCAACGGCTTCTGCAAAGAGGTCTTCCGCGAGCTGCCGATGGAGTTTGCCGTCGAGGCTCAGAAGCTGCTCGGCGTCAGTTTGGAAGGCAGCGTGGGGTAAATGGCCGGGCACATCCAATCCCACACGGTGAAGTAAAAACATGCTGGAAATCAAGAATCTGTTCGTCAAGGCCGGCGACAACGAAATCCTCAAAGGCATTAGCCTCTCAGTCAAGCCGGGCGAAGTGCACGCCATCATGGGCCCGAACGGCTCGGGCAAAAGCACTCTGGCCCACGTGCTGGCCGGACGGGAGAGCTTCGTCGTAACTTCGGGCCAAGTGAGCTACCGGGGCAAGGACCTGCTGGAGCTTGCACCGGAAGAGCGGGCTCAAGAAGGCATCTTCATGGCCTTCCAGTATCCGGTCGAAATCCCCGGCGTCAGCAACCTTTACTTTTTGCGAACCGCGCTCAACGCCATCCGCCAACATCGCGGTGAGGGGGACCTCGATGCAGTGGACTTCCTCGAACTTGCGAAAGACAAAATGGCGCTTCTCGGCATGGACGATTCCATGATGAAACGCTCGGTCAACGCGGATTTTTCCGGCGGGGAGAAGAAGCGCAACGAGATCTTCCAGATGGCGGTGCTCGAACCGAAGCTGGCGATCCTCGACGAGACCGACTCCGGCCTCGACATCGACGCCTTAAAGGAAGTCGCCAAGGGCGTCAACTCTTTGCGCGGCCCCGAGCGGGCCATTGTGGTCGTTACCCATTACCAGCGGCTGCTTAACTACATCATTCCCGACTACGTGCACGTTCTCGCCGACGGCCGTATCGTCAAATCGGGTGACAGGACCCTGGCGCTCGAACTCGAGGAAAAAGGCTACGGCTGGGTCGAGGAATCGGCGCCGAACGGACGGCCCGTGAACGTTTAAAGAATCGTGGCGAGACGACGGCGGTGAAGCGAGCCGGGCGACACCGCGGAGAAGCAGGATATGGCTACTCCCCAACCTTTGAGTTTCGAACGCGGAGAAGGGCTCGAGTTGCTCTCCCCGGACGCTCTCGACGCGCGTACGGAGCTGAAAGACCGCTTCACCTCGTCGTCGCCTTTTCCACATCTCGTTCTCGACTCTTTCCTGGAGCAAGACTATTGCCGGCGGCTGCTCCAAGAGTTTCCGCGCTTCGAAGATGCGGACGCCAAGAACGAGCTCGGCAAGGTGGGTGCCAAGGCCGTCCGGTGGGATCTGCCGCAATTGGGGCCGGCCTACGCCAAATTCGACCGGCTGATGCGCAGCGAGGAGTTCCTGCAGTACGTCTCCGACATCACGGGCATTCCGCATCTGCTTTACGACCCGGAGTACGTCGGCGGCGGCACGCACGAGAACGCGCCCGGTCAAGAGCTCGATCCGCACATTGACTTCAACTATCATCCGCGGACCGGTTGGCATCGGCGTCTCAACCTGTTGCTCTTCCTCAACCAGGAGTGGGACGACTCCTGGGGCGGCTCCCTCGATCTACATAGCGATCCGCGCCAGCCTCCCGAGCATGACTACGTGGTTACGATCACGCCTCTTCGCAACCGCTGTGTGCTGTTCGAGACCAGCGAGCGCTCGTGGCATGGGTTCAAGCGCATCGCCCCCCCCAAACCGGCCGCCAGCGTTACCCGGCGCTCCATCGCGGTCTACTTCTACACGGACGACCTCGGCGGCGAGGCTCGAGATCCAAGTCACAGCACGATGTACATTCAGCGGCCTCTGCCCCAGCGCTTCCGCGAAGGCTACCGGATCGATGCCGACAACCTGCGGTATCTGCGGGAACTATTGTTTCGGCGCGACCATCAGATCGACTTCCTCTACGAGCGAGAGAAGATTTCTCGCGCGACCGCGGGGCGCTCCAAGAAAGACTTCGCCAAGCGGAGGAGAATCTGGAACAGGTTAAGAGAGATCTCGAGGAGCGAGAGACGCTTCAAGAAAAGCTCGACCAAGCGGTGGAGAATCTGAAACGGATTGCGGAAGTGCTCCGCAAAACGGAATCTTCATGGAGCTTTCGAATTGGTCGCGCCGTCACATGGCCGCTGCGGTTGCTGCGAGACGGCTGAATCCTGGTTCAAGGCAAAGGTAAATGGAAGCGATGGTCGCAGTGACGGAAAACTTGGACACCTATCTGAGCCGCTTCGAGAAGCTGCGTAACGGTGGCTCCCGGTCGCAGCCCGAGTGGCTCGCGAACCGGCGACGCCTGGGCATGGAGCGCTTCGTCGACGTGGGTTTCCCGACGACCCGCCACGAAGAGTGGAAGTACACCAGTCTCGCGGCTCTCGCCCGCAAACCGTTTCCTCCGGCCGACACTGCCCCCGGGAACATCTCTGAGGCGCAGCTTCAATCGGCGGGCTTGGCCGAGGTCGGCGGCGGCCGGCTGGTGTTCGTGGACGGCCGTTTCAGCGAGGCGCTGTCAGAAGTCGGCTCCTTCCCGACGGAAGTTCGCGCCGGCAGGCTGTCCGAGAAGCTAGACGCGGCGGGTGATTCCGTTGAAGAGCACTTCACCCGCTTGGGGGATGTCGAAGAACACCCTCTGGTGGCACTGAACACAGCTTTTTTTGAGGACGCCGCCTTTATCGAGATTCCCGCGCGAGCCGTGATCGACGAGCCGATCCACGTCGTCTTCCTCAGCTCGGCCGGCCATCCCGATCGGGCATCCCATCCGCGCGTCTTCATCCGCGCCGGACGCGATTCTCAGGCGACACTCATCGAGAGCTATCTGGCGCTGGGCCATCAGCCGTACTGGACGAATCCGGTCACCGAAATCGTGGCCGGCGAGAACACCCGCGTCGAGCACTACAAGCTGCAGCAGGAGAGCACGCAAGCCTGGCACACCGGCATCGTCTACGTCAGGCAACATCGCGATAGTAACTTCGTCTCGCATTCGCTTTCCTTCGGGGGCCGACTGGTTCGGGCTGATTACCGAGTTCTGCTCGCGGACCAAGGTTGCGAATGCACTCTCAACGGCCTTTACGCCGTCCAAGGCAGCCGGCACGTCGACCATCACACGACGATCGATCACGCCCATCCGCACTGCCATAGCCACCAGCTTTACAAGGGGGTTCTTGACGGCCGATCGACGGCTGTGTTCAACGGGAAGATTCTGGTTCGCGAGGATGCTCAGAAAACCGACGCCTTTCAGAGCAACAAGAACCTGCTGCTTTCGGAAAACGCCGGCGTCAACACCAAGCCGCAGCTCGAGATCTTCGCCAACGACGTGCGCTGCTCTCACGGAGCCACCGTCGGCCAAATCGATCAAGACGCGACGTTCTACCTGCGCTCGCGCGGCATCCCGCACTCGGAAGCGCGCAGTCTGCTGACCTACGCCTTTGCCGCCGACATCCTGGAGCGCATCGAAGTCGAGGCCCTGCGCGATCGCCTGGAGGATGACCTTCGGCGGTGGCTGTCCTCGAACGTCGAGATTAAGGAGGATGCGTGACGGCGATACCTCCTGCTTCCGTACCCGCCTCCGAAGCCGACGTGATCCGGCAACTGGATCCCGCCGCGCTGCGGCGTGATTTCCCCGCGCTCCACCAGAGCGTCCACGGCAAACCGTTGGTCTATCTCGATAACGCCGCAACGTCGCAGACACCGCGGGCTGTCATCGACGCCATGCGGGGATTTTACGAGCAAGACTGCGCCAATGTGCACCGTGGCGTGCACGAGCTGAGCCAGCGGGCGACCGACGATTACGAAAATGCCCGAACCGAGGTGCAGAAGTTCCTCGGAGCCGCCGACCGCGGCGAGATCATTTACACGCGCGGAACCACGGACGCAATTAATCTTGTCGCCGGCAGCTACGGTCGAGAATACGTTCAGGCCGGGGATGAAATCGTCATCTCCGCCATGGAGCATCACTCGAACATCGTCCCCTGGCAGATGCTGTGCGAAGAGCGCGGCGCTCGTCTTCGAGTGGCTCCGATCAATGACGACGGTGAATTACTGCTAGACGAATTCGAAAACCTGCTCAACGAGCGGACCCGGCTGGCGGCCGTCGCTCATGTCTCGAACGCACTCGGTACGGTCAACCCTATCCAAACACTGATTCAGATGGCCCACAAGCGCGGCATCCCCGTCCTCGTCGATGGAGCGCAAGCCGTACCGCACATGAGGGTCGAAGTGCGGGCGCTGGACTGCGATTTCTACGCCTTCTCCGGACACAAGCTCTTCGGGCCGACCGGCGTCGGCATCCTCTACGGCAAACGGACGTGGCTCGAGCAGATGCCGCCCTATCAAGGCGGCGGGGACATGATCAGCAGCGTCACCTTTGAAAAGACAACGTATAACGACTTGCCCTACAAGTTCGAAGCCGGTACGCCGATCATTGCCGGTGCGATCGGGTTGGGCGAGGCGATCCGCTATCTCAACGCGATCGGGTTAGACCGCATCTCCGCTTACGAGAAAGGCTTGCTGACCTACGCGACCGAAGCCGTCTCGGCGATCGACGGTATCCGCCTGATCGGCACGGCACGCGAAAAAGCAAGCGTGGTCTCCTTTGTCCTGGATGGCGTCCACCCGCATGATGTCGGAACCGTCCTTGACCGCGAAGGAATTGCGGTTCGGGCCGGGCACCACTGCGCGCAGCCGGTGATGCAGCGATTCGGCGTGGCGTCGACGACGCGCGCCTCGCTTGCCTTCTACAACACGCGGGAAGAGATCGACGCCCTGGCCGCCGGGATTCGAAAAGTCAAGGAGTTCTTCGCCTGATGTCCGATTTGCGGGAACTCTACCAGGAGATGATTGTCGACCACAGCAAGCGTCCCCGTAATTTCGGGAAGCTGGAAGGCTTCAACTATTGCGCCAATGGTTTCAATCCCCTGTGCGGCGACAAGCTCAATTTATTCCTGAGAGTCGAAGACGATGTGATCCGCGAGGCCAAATTCGAAGGTTCCGGTTGCGCCATCTCGACAGCTTCGGCCTCGATCATGACCGAGACCGTGAAGGGACAGACGTTGCAGCAAGCCGACACGCTGTTTGAAACGTTTCACTACATGCTGACCGGCCCCAGGGATCCCCAAAACGCCGGGGCCGGACTTGGCAAATTGGCCGTATTTGCCGGGGTCAATGAATTCCCGGCCCGGGTCAAGTGCGCCACGCTGGCCTGGCACACCTTGCGCAATGCCCTCCATGGCGGGGAACAAGAGGCGACAACGGAATAGGCCGACGGATACTTCTGAAGGATGGACCGATGGACGATGTAGAGAACAAAGCGGTCGAAGAACGAATCGTCGAGCAACTGAAGAACTGCTTCGACCCCGAGATTCCGGTGAACATCTACGATCTCGGTTTGATCTACGACATCCAGGTGGAACCGGCCGGCGACGTGGCCATCAAAATGACGCTAACGGCCCCGAACTGTCCCGCGGCGCAGTCCTTGCCGCTGCAGGTCAAAGCGGCGGCCGAGAAGGCGGAAGGCGTCGAATCGGCGGAAGTCGAGGTTGTTTTCGATCCGCCCTGGACCCCCGAGAAAATGAACGACTCGGCCAAGTTGGTGATGAATATTCTGTGACAAGCGACCGAAAGGTGGTGCGGCATGCATTTTAGCTCACAAGAAGAATACGGACTTCGATGCTTGCTGAGGCTGGCCTCGGAGGGTTCGGGCCGCAGCATGACGATTCCGGAAATCAGTCAGCGGGAGGGCATGTCGGTGCCCTATGTCGCCAAGATCATGCGCGTGCTGCGCGCCGGCGGAATGGTGACTAGTGAACGCGGTCAGGCGGGCGGCTATCGACTCGCGTATCCTGCGGAGAAAATAGCCGTGGGTCAAGCGCTGGCTGTGTTAGGCGGACGCCTGTTCGAAGGGGAATTTTGCGACCGCCACGCCGGCAATGAGGACACTTGCACCCATTCCATCGATTGTTCCATTCGTTCGCTGTGGCGGACCGTCCAAACCGTAGTGGACCAAGTCCTTACGCGCACCACGTTGCGTGATCTTCTGTGCAGTGAAAAGGAAATGGATTCCTACGTCAGCAGTCTTGTAGTGGTCACCGGCGGGCGCGGCACCGATCAAAGTGTCCCGCGACACTTTGGGTAGAGGTTAGGGATGGTTGATCAGGAAAAAGTTCTCGATGCGCTCAGGGTGGTTATCGACCCTGACCTTCACAGGGATATCGTGGCGCTGGGGTTCGTTCAGGACCTCAAGGTGAGCGACAATCGAGTCTCTTTTACCATCAAGCTGACGACGCCGGCCTGCCCGGTCAAAGATCAACTCCGCGACCAGGCCGAACAGGCGGTCAGCGCTCTCCCCGGGGTGGAAGCCGTCAGTGTGACCATGACCGCGGAGGTGCGGCCCCATCGGCCAGCCGGTCAAGCGGTGCTCCCGAACGTGCGCAACATCATCCCGGTCGGCTCGGGGAAGGGCGGGGTCGGGAAATCGACCGTCTCGGCCAACTTGGCGGTCGCGCTGGCAAAGACCGGAGCCCGCGTCGGCCTGATGGACGCCGACGTCTACGGCCCCAGCATTCCGACGATTATGGGCGTCGCCGGCGGGTTGCGGCCCGAGCGCGGAGGAATCACGCCCCCTTCGAGCCACGGCGTTAAAGTGATTTCAGCCGGCTTTTTTGTTCGCCCCGATCAAGCGGTCGTCTGGCGGGGACCGATGCTGGCCAAGATGATCGAGCAGTTTCTAGGCCAGGTCCAGTGGGGCGAGCTCGATTACCTGCTTGTCGATCTCCCTCCCGGCACCGGGGACGTGCAGCTAACTCTCTGCCAGCGAATCCCCCTTACCGGGGCCGTGATCGTCACGACGCCGCAGCCGGTGGCCGTCAATATCGCCGAAAAAGCGATTATCATGTTCAACCAGCTCAAGTGTCCGCTGCTGGGCATCATCGAAAACATGAGCTACTGGGAATCGCGCAAGACCGGGGAGCGCGAATACATCTTCGGCAGCGGGGGCGCCGAGAAGATCAGCGAGAGGTGGGAAGTACCGCTGCTCGGCAAAGTGCCGCTGGCAACCACCGTCCGTGAGACCTCCGACGGCGGCACGCCGATCGTGCTCGAAGACCCCCAGTCCCCGGCCGCTCAGGCGTTCACATCGGCCACCAAGAACCTCGCGGCTCAGGTCAGCATCCGCAACATCAGCGCTGAAGCCGAAGACCTGGTGAAGATCTCATTTTGACCGCAAGAACTCTTTTCCGAGCAGGCGCAGCGGCCTGACCGCCAGTCTTGTCGTGAATAAGGCGCCGGTCAGCTCAGGATTCAGCGGCGGGATCTAATTGAACAACCTTCCCCCTCGACAGCTTCAGGCCGATTCGTCCCTGTAGAAACTCGATGAGTTGCTGGCCCAACAAATCGACCGTGCCGTCACTGAGAATGGCGGACTCTTGTAGCTCATCGAGGCTCTTGAGATCGCTGCGTAGCAGGAGCAACAGGGCTTCGGGGCCGACCAGGTAGCGGACCGCGACTTCGTGTTCGCTTGCCAGTTGGTTGACAAAGCATTTCAACAGACTCAGAGCCGGCGCCTCGTTGGATTCGGGTCTCGGGCTCTTCGGGGGCGATACTCGATTTTCGGGAGGAGTATCGAGACCCCTCTGAATGGCCTGAACAAGCTCCTCGGCGCGAGGGCTACCGGCCTTGACCCCTAAGCCCCGAAACTGCACCAGGTCTTCCCGCCCCGCCGGTTGTGCCCGAGCCAACCTGACAAGGACCTTGTCGTCGGCTAGCCAGCGGCGTGGCCGATCCACTTCCCGAACCCACTTTTCCCGCCATTCCACGAGATTTCGCAGGACGGCATATTCCAGTTCGTCAAGCCGGCTGCCCGCGGCCAATCTCTCGGTTACCGCATCGGCATTGGTCTGGTAGCGGCTCGGCTCCGCGTAAGCGGCGGAAAGATCGAGGGCCCAATCGCGCCTTCCCCGCCCTTCCAGATCCGCAAGCAGTTCTTCCGCGGCGACGACCAAATGTGCCACATCCGCTAGTGCGTAGTCCGCCATGGCGGCAGTCAAGGGCCGTCGCAACCAGTCCGTACGAGTATGTCCCTTAGCCAGCCGAACGCGGAGCAGCTTCTGAAGGAGGGCGGCGAGGCCGATCTGCTCGCCGTATCCGGTGAGACCGGCGGCGATTGTCGTATCCAACACCGGTGAGGCCACAACGCCGGCGTAGTGATAGAGACATTCCTGGTCCTGGTCGATGGCGTGAGCGACCTTGAGAACGTTCGGATCGGTGAAAACGTCGAGCAGCGGGCCAAGATCCGCCGCCGATAACGCCAGGGGATCGATGAGCCAGGCCTCGTCTTGGTCGGCGACTTGAATCAGACCGAGTTGAGGGAAAAACGTCTTTTCACGAACGAACTCCGTGTCAAAAGCAACGATGGGCCGCGCCCCAAGGCGCGAGGCAATCTCCACCACCTGGGAACGCTGGTTGACAAGGCCTTTTGCCGCCGCTACGCTCTGCCTCGGGCGCCGACGAGGGGCGCCTCCGCCCTCGCGGCCCTGGCGTTTGTTCGAGATCTTCGGCATCTTGCTGTGGAACGTTCCCAGCCCGCGTTTCTCGCCACCTGTAACGGTCGGTCCGGCCGGTAAGGCTTATCCAGGCCCTCGGGGGAATTCGCTTGCCAAGCGGAGTTATTCGACCGTAAGCTTATCCACCTGAATGACACCGTCCTTCATTCGACCGCTGACCTTGGCGAGTAGATTGTCCTGCTTCGCGGTCTGTTTGAGCGCGCGAAGCGTCTTGACGTTACCCGCTTCGTCGAAGCGGACATACTGTCCCTCGTTGGTGACGATCCCGAAGCCGCTCTTCGAGCAGCTCTTGATACAGCGAAGAGTGTGGCCGGCGGCTTGGCTCAGCCGTGTGGCGGCACACATGGTGTCCATCAGATGACCTTCGAATTCAGCAGCGGGAGCTGCCATGCCGGCCAGCAGCAAGGCCAGCGCCAGGGTCGAAGTTTTCCACATCTCGGTCGAGTCCTTTCCCAAATTCGTGAACGTGTTCACTACCAGGTTAATCCACCTGAGCATCCCGCGGTCAAATGGAGGGCGGATTAAGGAGTGTGGAGAGTCCCCATGCAACCCTTGTTCCGGCGGCAAGATGGTGCGAACAGCCCAG
Source organism: Bryobacterales bacterium (assembly GCA_965248365.1). Classification (GTDB taxonomy): domain Bacteria; phylum Acidobacteriota; class Terriglobia; order Bryobacterales; family UBA6623. The sequence goes on from CBDFJA010000003.1 coordinate 382,919, forward strand.
CGGGCGGGCGCGCCAAACGTCCGCAGCGGCAACGGACGGTGGCGATCGTGTGCAAGAAAGTACTACACTGTCACTGTTTTGGCGCACAGCGCTACTCAGCGGATGTCCAAAGGAAGGGAACAAGAATGAGAACTTATCTGGGATTTGTTTTGTTGTTGACACTGTTAGCCGGTTTTGGCTGCCAGCCCGCAAGCCAGCAGCCCGACCCCGAAGCAAAAGCGGCGGCCCTGGCCGCCGATCGCGCGGCGATCGACAAGTTCCACGACGGCTACCAGACCGCCTTCAACAGCAACGATGCCTCCGCGGCCGGGGCATACTTTATCGAATCCGCGGTTTCCATGCCGCCGAATAAAGAAGCGCTTGTCGGCAGGCAAGCGATCACGGATGACATGGTCGCCATGTTCGAAGGCATGAGCGCCGAGCTGACGATCTCCTCGGAAGAGGTCGAAGTGGCCGGTGACTGGGCCTTCGACCGGGGAACCTTCACGGCGAAGATGACTCCCAAGGAGGACGGTGAGCCAATGGAAGACAAAGGGAAATACATCGTCATCCTCCAAAGGCAAATGGACGGCTCCTGGAAACTCGCGCGTGAGATTTGGAACAGCGACAACCCGCTACCGGGATCGGCGGAGTAGGAACGCCCCGGGATCCGAGTCATCATCTGTTTTCGACGGCATTTCGCCGATACGGCGCGTAGGAATCAGCTCGTCCAAGCAGTGCGGTTGATCACCTCGAGCGCGGTGAACCGCGCGCCCGCGGGCGACGAACCGATGGCGCGATGGGAAAAGAGGAACCCCACCCGCCTAGCCGCAATACTTGTCACTTAGCGCTTTTGCCCATCCAGAAGCCGGCGTTCATGGCGGCCCGCAATCGCGACAAGTCCATCTTGTACGGGGCGCTCAAGATGCTCGATGCGCTCGGCATCATTTTGGGGGAGGGGATCGTTTGCCCGAGCACCTGCTGATCGGCCTTACTCTGATTCTCGTTCTGGGAATCGCGGCGCGTTGGATCGCCTGGAGATTGCACCTTCCTTCGATCCTGCTGTTGCTTCTGGGCGGCATGGCGGTTGGACCCCTTACCGGCTTCCTGAATCCGGACGAGGTCTTTGGAAATTCCCTTCTCCCGCTAGTGTCGATGTCGGTTGCCGTGATTCTGTTCGAGGGAGGTCTCAGCTTAAGCCTAGCGGACCTTCGGGAGATCGGATCGATCGTGCGAAACTTGGTGACGCTGGGGGTTGGGGTCACCTGGGTCATCGCGACCGCGGCGGCCTACTTCATCCTGGGGTTTGATTTCGCCCTAGCACTCTTGTTGGGCGCGATTTTGGTGGTCACCGGTCCGACCGTCGTCATTCCGCTGCTGCGTCACGTGCGGCCCAAGGGGCGAATCGGAAGCATCGTCAAGTGAGAGGGCATACTCAACGACCCGGTAGGCGCGCTGCTGGCGGTTTTGGTCTACGAAGCGATCCTGGCGGGCGGATTTCATGGCGGGCCGCGGGCTATCGTACAGCAATTCTTGACTTCCGTGGCTGTCGGTTGCGCGGTCGGCTTCGTGGGCGCCGCGCTCATGGTCGTTCTCCTGAAATACTACTGGATCCCGGACTTTCTGCAGAACGCGTTCTCGCTGATGATGGTGCTGAGCGTTTTTACGGCTTCGAACCTCTGGGAGGCCGAATCGGGCTTGTTGGCCACGACGCTGATGGGGATCGTTCTGGCCAACCAAAAGATTTGTCCGGTCAAACACATTGTCGAGTTTAAGGAAAATCTCCGCGTACTGATGATCTCGAGCATTTTCAGCATCCTGGCGGCGAGGCTGCGGATCAGCGACCTGGCGGAGGTGGGATTTCGGGGAGTTCTGTTTCTGGCGGTCCTCATGGTGCTGGCACGGCCGGCGGCCGTGGCCGTCTCGACGGTGGGGTCGCAACTGAGTTCAGCGGAACGCAAATTCCTGGCCTGGATGGCGCCGCGCGGAATCGTCGCGGCGGCGGTCTCCTCCATTTTCGCCGTCGGGCTGAGCGAAGCCGGCTTCGCGCAAGCGGAGCGTCTTGTGCCGGTCACCTTCTTCGTGATCATCGGAACGGTGACGATTTACGGTTTGGGCGCTTTCCCGGTAGCGCGCAGGCTGGGCGTAGCGCAACCCCATCCTCAGGGAGCGCTCATCGTAGGAGCGCACTCCTGGGCCCGCGCCATGGCCAAGGCTCTCGAACGGGAAGATATTCGTGTCCTGCTGGTGGATAGCAACCGCGCCCACGTAGCCGCCGCGCGCCTGGCGGGTACCCCGGCCCACTATGGCGCGATCCTTTCCGAGAGTGTCCTCGACGAGATCGACCTGTATGGCATCAGCCGTCTGTTGGCGGTGACCTCGAACGACGACGCCAATTCACTCGCGGCCCTGCACTTTGCCGAGATCTTCGGCCGCGCCGAAGTTTATCAACTCTCGCCCGGCGACAGCGACTCGGCAGGTCAAAAATCCACTTCCCCGCAGCATTTGAACGGTAGATTTCTGTTCGCCCCCGAGGTCACCTACGATCATTTGTCGCGAATGTTCGATGCCGGGGCAATCGTAAAGACGACCCGAATCACGGAGAAGTTCAACTATCAGGCCTTTCACGAACTGTATGGGGCCTCCGCGGTTCCCATGTTTGTGATCAGCGATCGAGGGGAGTTGGCTGTCGTCACGGCGGCGAGTCCTCCCAAACCCCGCGCCGGGCAGATCCTGGTAACCGCGATCCCGGCGAATGATAGCGAACCGGCCAGCGGACTTCCCCGCGGCGATTGATCGAACGGGTTTCGCCATCGATGGCCGGGCGATGACAAAAGCGCCACCCACATCCGTACCAGGGGATCATTGCTGTTCAGCGGCTCAGGGTTTATCATCTTAGCCGTGAGGACAAATGGGGACAAGTAAGGAAGGAAACCGCGGGCTTGACGACTGCATGAGCGCTCACTCGGGAGCGCGGCGCTTCCGGCCATTGGGCGGCCGGCATTCGCCCGCGGTCGGCCGATCCCGGCCTTGGGTGCTCTTTTGTCTGTCTCTGCTGTTCTTCGCGACTCAACCGAACGCGGCCAGAGCCTGGGACGGGCCGTTCCACTACGTATGGACGTATTATTTAGCCCTGCAGGTCGGGTTCAACGAAAGACAGGCCTATCAGATTGCCAGTGGGACTTATTCGTTTGATTGGGATCCGCAAACGGATCCCTTGTCAGCCGCCGGACCTATGGATGTTCTGGATGGCACGGACCGCTGGCGCTTTACTGATCCACACGTTCAAAAAGTCTGGCGCGGGTCGCTGCCGGAAATCGAGAGGCGCATGGAACAGTTTCTCGCCGGTGAATCGCGGGGGGGGCCGAGTGGGTTCTCGGGCAAGAGTGGGAGCACTACTTTTCCGCGTTGTCGGAAAAGAGTACGCCGGCCCGCAATTGGGTGAAATACCACGCCTTTGCTCCGGCTTCGCGCACCGTTCCCTTGAAAACGATCAGAGACACCCCCCTACCCCCTGCCGTGCTCAAAAGCGGCGTAGCCAGGGTTCGGTTCGCGTGGGAGGCTGCGTGCGGAGAGGCATCCGACGAGCAATGCGCCGAAGCCTACGAGAACGCGAAGCAGTCACCACACGCGAAGCAGTCACCACACTCCATGATCCGAAGCCGATACGAGGCGTTCGAGTCGGTGAGAGATGACTTCGAGCGACGCTCCAAAATGACATACGAAGAGGCTGTTGCGCGGGTCTTAAAGATAAACGCCGAGTGGAGGACACGAGGAAAATGGGCGTTTTGGGACCAACTAAAGACCTGGGGAGGCGTAGAGGGTGTAGATGTAAACGCTCCCGCGATCAAGGTCATCCGGGAAAAATATTCCAACGAGCTGTGGCAGTTGGCTTTGCGAGAGAGAAATCCCGGCCCCTATTTGCACTTCACCCAGGATCGCGTGCCACATGGTCCCTGGGACAATACCCGCGGACACGCGATGGTCGGCCATCTGCCTGACTTCATCAGCTCCAACCCGGAGGGAGCCTGGGAATCTACCAGGGCTACTCTGGAGGGTTTGTGCAAATTCCGCGCTCTACTGAACAAGAACGCATACGACCTGCCGCCCGTACAGACGAACGAACCGCAATTTTTGTGGCAACCGCCGGTGGGGCCCGGTCTCTGCGAATACCTAGAAGGTAAAGCAAGCGAGCGGACAGGCGAGGGCGGCGGTACAGATGGGTCCGCGCGCCTAGCCAACATCCGTAAAGCGCTGGAGAGACTATTGAATCTCGCATAATATCGAGTTAGTCAAGGCCAAGAGAAGACTGCTTCCAGAAGGCCGTAATCAAGCGCGGTTTGCGGCGCATGCGACGCAGGGATTTGCGGGCACGCTCGTCCAGCTCCCAGTAGTCCTTCGGACAGACGTTCGGCAACTCGTGCTGCTTCCAGTAAGCCCAAATGTATTCCACCGGGTTCAGCTCCGGTGCATAGGGCGGCAAGCACTCCGTGGCGATGTGGCCTTCGGAGAGCTCGATGAACTCCCGCACCAGGCGGCTGCGGTGCGCCGGCAGGCGGTCCCAGACGATCAGCAGCGGGCCGTCGATGTGGCGGACCAAAGCCTTCAGGAAGTCGATGACCTCCAGCTCGCCGATGGCGCCGGGATAGAGCCGGAAGTAGAAGTTGCGCAAGGTCAGCCCGGCGGAAACGGAAGTTTCTGCCAGTTGAAGTTGAACTCCAGCACGGGTGTCTCGCCGCGGGGCGCCCAGGTGCGGCAACGATGGGGCTTCTGACTCAGTCCGCTTTCGTCGATGAAGACGATCGTGCGGCCTTGTTTTTGGGCTTTTTTTAGTGGCCGGCCAAGTCTTGCGCCGCCAGTTGCGGATGGCTTCTTCGTTGCGCTCGCGGGCCTTGCCGACAGGCCGTTGCGGGCTCCAGTGGAGCGCCCGCAGGATCTTCCAAACATGACCTTCGTGATAGCGCACGCCGAACTCGTCGGCGATCAGACGAGCGACTCGCGGACAAGTCCACAGCGGCGTCGAGAAGCCCTGCGCTTCGGGGCCCCGCAGCAGCATTGCCTCCAGACGTTCCCGTTGCGTGGCGTCTAACAGCGGCTTGCGGCCGGCGCGCCCGGCCCGGCGGAGTCCGGCGGCACCGTACGCGCCATGCTCGCTAACCCAACGGCTCACGCTTTGCTGCGCCGCCTTCACGCGCCGTGCTGCCTCGGACTGACTCAAACCTTCGTCAACGACCAGCCGCACGGCCTCCAGCCGTCGCTTTTCCAGAGCATCAAAATCGCGCCTTACGCCTCTTGGGTTCCCCATGTCTATTAAGACGAGCAGAACCCCCAAAAGGTTACTCTATATTATACGGGAGTCAATAGGTCAGGTGAACCCCCTTCCGGGAACCCGAGCGCTCGGCCCGTTCGCATTGAATAAACTCACGTTTCGTTTTTGGGAATCCAATGACCATTGGCTCGGACAGCCGAGCATCGCGGCGGCCCTGTACGCTGTAAACAAACAAATTGCCCAGGACCATAAACGGGGGCTTCTTCCAACGGATAAGAATCTAAGCCTGAACACGACCTGGAAGACGAAAATCGAGTCGGATTCCATCACCGAATTCCAACAACAAAAGGCCTATACCCTGCCGAACGAACTCATCGGATACGACTTCGACAACTGTGCGCGGGTCGTATCAGCCAGTGCATCACTGCCTTGTGACAGTAAAGGCCTTCAAAAACACCATTGGGCGTTGGACAACGCGGACCAAGGGTACCCAGTCGAGACGATTACGGTCAGCATGAGTGCACCGGACGTCAGTGCGACCAAAGAATCGGGGCCCGCTGGCGGGGAACGGGTTCGTTTCGACATAAAGCTTTCCTATGAACTGTTCGGGCTGAAGGAATCTTCGCCAAGCCCGATGAGGTTCCTACCTACGGAACGGTGGAAACCCAATGGACGTCGGTTTATCAGGACAGATTCCGCGATGAGACGCACCGACAATGGGTGAGAGCCGGGAGGTTCGGCGGGCGGTTGGAAGCGCAAAAGGCTCAGCGAAAGGCTCAGCTTGAACAAAAAGGTCTGCTCGATGAACGAGACCCTAAATTAAACAAAAGAACCTACTCCTACCTGCACGAGCAGCAGGGCTTTGAGTTCGGTCCGCCTTACCTGCCGGTGATGGAGGTATGCGATGTCATGCGCCTGCGGCGCGAGTCTCCATCGGGGAATGGCGACCCGCGAACCGCGAACGAAGAGGCGGTTCTCGGCCGTATGCTGTTAAAGGAGTTGGGCCGGACGGTCAGTGGCCGCTCGGACACCCGCGGTCCTCGCTACCCTGCGCGGACCCTCGTCGCCGACCAACAAGATGGGGTTAATTTCTTTCGAATCCGGCCCGTGAGGGCTGACGGTAAGTACGCAACGACGATCTCGGTCTTTGTTGGCTGGGACTGGGCCACGGACGATTCCGGGGGTGAAATCCTCGGCGCGTGCGCCGTGCATGTCCAAGGACTGGCGCCGCGCGTATTTAGTTTTCCCATGGCGGTGCCGGAAGAGGCGCCCGCGGAGAAAGACGTCCAAATCAGCGACTTTCAACCCGGCAAGAGGCCGGCGTCCCCTCGGCAATGATTCTTACCGATGCCCAACGCGAAGCGGGTGACAACGCGATGAGTTCTCACGGTCGTCATAAACGGGGCGGCGCCCGGACGATCCTCATGCTGGGCAGCCTGCTGCTGGGAACAGGATTCCTCTGCGCCCAACAGGAGTACGCTGAAGACTCGCTTCTCGGCGGCTTCGGCAGCTACGAGCGTGAAGAGTCGCCGAGGAAGATTTACGGCGTCACCGAGCCGGGTTCGGTCGGCAATTCGCTGTTGCTGACGATCTCCAATCGTGACGAACGGGTTTCCATCGCCAGTGCGCGGGCGGAGTTGGTGAGTGATCCTTCCTCCGTCGCTAATTTGCAGTTCGATCCTCCGACGGTTTCCGACATCGAGCCGGGCGAGTCGAAGCAAATTAGGGTTCGATTTGATGTCGATGAGGATGCGCCGCTGGGCGAAAGCGAAATGCTGCGCTTTCGCGTCTTTGACGAGGAGGGCCGATCCTCTTCGTGGTTGGACACTTCCTTGTGGCTGACCTACGTATCGAACGCTCCCCTGGTTTTGCGGCTGGTCAAGATCGAAGCATACTCGCCGCGATCGTCGGACGGTTGCCAGCTGGACTACCGGGAGGGGCAGGCCGGCCTTGTCACGCTGTGCGAGAAGGAAGGATCCCGGGTGGCGGCAAGTGTGGCGCTCGGCCGGTTTCCGTATGAGATCGTCTTCGGCGAGCCCTTCGAGTTCGAGGCCGAGGTGAAATACCAGGTCCGCTACTCGCCCGGGCACCCCTGCCACGAGGCTTCCGGAGGGGCGGAGCAATTGGAAGACTGTCGAGAACTTTTCACACGCACCACTTGGAATTTCCACAGACATTGGAATTTGGGCTATATCACAATGGACGGCAAGGGGCCGGAAACGGTTCGGACAACGCTGCGCTTCGTGCCGGAGCGATGCATGGTCCCTTCCAATTTAGGGGCCGTCGGTTGCGACGACTTCGGCGGCCGTTGGTCCCAAGACCCGGCCGGAGAGAAGCGGCGAAATGACGAGCAGTGGCGCTCAATCTCCTACAAGATCGAGACCGAGCCCGCGGGCATGGATTGGGCGTATCAGACGCCGGAGAAGCTCACCATATACTGGCCGTCCCAATATAAGGCTGACAACGGCGGTTTCGTCCGTTTGTTCTCCTCTCACAGGCACGCCGACGGCACGCCCATCGTAAGCTTCTCTTTGCTGAGAGGTCTCGAGGAGGTCCCTAGCGAACACTCCGTCGCTTTCGCGCTCGACGTCTCCGCGGGCGGTTCCCGAGCGGAGCTAAAGCTTCATTACCGGCCGGTGCGCCGCGGGGACTCTTCTCTCTCCTCGGTGCAGCCCTTCCGCCATCCTGATCTCGGCCCGGAGCTGAGCGGCGATGAGGCTGACAGCTTGTCCGACGCGGGCGAGGAGAGCGACGATCGAGCGGCCTCGGAATTGAGCGACGAGGGAAGGACCGCCGGGCAGGCGCCGCTCCGAAGACCGGTTCCCTCGGTGGAGGACACGGGTGTTACCGAGGCGGAAAGGACCCTTCGAGAGGAGGGTTTCGCTCCCCGGGCGCGGACCGCGTCCCCGGGGCCGACGCCTGATCGGACGGGCAAGGTGCAGTCACAGTCTCCTGGGGCCGTTGGGGAAAGGCCGGCCGGCACGGAAGTGGGGAAACAGGTATACGGTCCCGCCGAACCGGAATCGGCGCGCGCCAAAAGCCCGCCGAAGCCTTCCTCGGAGGAACTCTGCGAAACCTACCGCGGCATGGCGCGGATGGCGACCAACGAGCAGGTGCGGGCTTCGGCCCTGCAACTACTCCGGGGGATGGGGTGTTCGGCGCCCCCCGCGTCGATTTCCCCACCAGCGCAAGAAACCGGGGCTTTCCCTCCTCCCGACGATCCTCGCTTTGACCCGCCGGCCCGCAAGCAAGACCGGACGCCGGACCCCACCGCGAGGCAGCGGTCACGGACCGGGACGGTTCCCCGCGTCGTCGCCCTAGAGGCAAAGCAAGCCAAAGACGCAATCGAAGCGCAGGGATACACCATGGAGGTGGAGGTGGGGTCGCCGGCCAGGCGCGAGACAGACGCCTACCGGGTCTCTCGGCAGCAGCCCGCGGCGGGTTCTCTCCTGGCTAGAGGCGGAGCGGTCAAGATAACGATCTGGGACCGCTGGAGCGCTCCTCAGAAGCGGGTCCCCGACGTCGTTGGGAGTCGCGCGGCCGACGCCAAGGCCACCCTCGAAAGACAAGGTTTCATCGCCTCGGTCGAAGTGGGAGCGCCCGCGGAAAGTGAGGGAGAAGCGTACACCGTTGCCCGGCAAACACCCGGGTCGGGCACGCCAGCCCCAGCAGGCGCCCAGGTGGCGTTGCGCGTTCACGGCCCTTACCAGCCGAAGCCCGAACCGGAGAGGTCCAAGTCCGATCCGACCCCAGCCCCGACGGCTGCGAGCAGCGATGCGGACCAGCTACTGGTGCCGAGTACACTCCTTGGGCGGAAACTTTACGACGATCTGTGGGATGCCAAGCCCGGGCCTGCCGGGAAACTCATCCTCTCTCGGCCCGAGCCGGATTATTTATGGCGGGAACCAACTTCAACCTGTATAAGCTATAAGAAGGCTCTCGGTCTTGCCCCAGCCTGCGATTTCGTCCACGGGATCGAGCTGAATTACCAGGAGAAGCCGGTTTTCTTCCTGGTTTGGATGGAGCCGGGAGACAAGGCTCGCGGCAAACGGGACGGTTACAACTGGAAGTCGTACAACGCTGCGCATAACTGTGGCGGCGGCTTGCAAAAAGATCCAAAAATAGCCCTTTATGTGCTCCCCAGCAAAACCAAGAAGGCCGCTGTGCTGATGGACATGAAGGGCCGGGATCCGAGTCCCGTGCTGCCAGCGGCGCGGGATCTCCTCGCGCAAGTCGAGCAGTTTTCGGTGCCTTGCCGCTAGGCCGCTTTTCTCATCAGGTGGCGAGCCCGCTTTTCTCACCACGTAGCCGGCAGGAGCGGAAGCAAACGCCCGCCGTCAGGGATGTAGGGGTGCGATTTATCGCGCCCGCTTGCGGCATACTGTACGCTGGGCGACGTAGGGAAACTGTCGCCGCGAGCCGTGGCCACCGGGCCTTTCGCCGAATCCACTGCGGCCGCCGGCGAGAAATCCGGGCTAGCGTTGTGTTGCGATTCACCGTTTCGGTTATAGCTATCGCCTCTTGCGTGTCCCTCCTGGCCGCGCGGGAACCCGTTGAGATACGAGGCCGGGTGGCCGGTGTTTCAGGTGGTGAAGTCTCCCTGCGGGTGGACGGCGATCTGTTGCCCCGGGCAGGAGATCAGGTCCGGATCCTGACCGAAGTTCCGGGTCTTGGCGAGACACCCCTCGCAGGCACCTGGAAAGTTTCCAGCGTGACGCAGACCGAGGTGCTTATCGAGCGTACCGAGGGCGAGGGCGTCCCGGAAACCGGCAACGCAGTCCGGATCATCTCGCCGAACCCCCAGAGGAAGTCGGACGCCCCCCGAACGCTGAGCGCCGAAGATCGGGGAGGGGGGATCCTAGCCCGGGTCATCGAGGCTCGGAGGGGCCGAGCGGCTGGACTCCGTCGAAACTCTGCGTTGGGTGCAAACCGTCGACGAGCAGACCGAAAGCGGCGCCGAAAGCTACAAGAGAACTTTCTTGGCCGCCTACCCGGATCAGTTCCGTCTCGACGCTCACCGGCCGTCGAAAGCGGAATCGACGGCGATTGGAAGGACCGCGGGATTCCATCAACGCAACACGGGAACGGTCCCCATTGAAGAGGAGCAGTTGCCCAGCGCCAGGCGTCCTTTTCAGCTCAGCGTCTTCACGCTGCTGCGTCTCCGGAGGGAACTTGGCGTCAGAGTCTCTTTCGCGGGGGAGAGAGACGATTCCGGGCGGAAGCAGCTCGACGTGACTGTCGGCCCGGATGAGCTGAAGCTGTTCGTCAACAGCGCCCATCGCGTCACCGGCCGCGAGCTAACGCTTAAACAGCCGGACGGGTCGACCAAGCGGCTGATGAGCCTTTTTCCCGATTTCCGGGAAGTCGACGGCTTGATCTTGCCGTTTCACGCGCGGTTTGAGGTGGATGGGGAATTGGCTGCCGAGGTTCGTACCGAGTCGGCCACCTTCAACCAGCCAATCGATCCGTCCGAGTTCGAGCCCACCCAGCAGCAGAAATCGCAGATCGCGTGGAGCATACTGACCGGGAAGGGCGTTCATCGAAACTTTGTCAAGGCAGGCAGGTTATTTGAAGAGCTTTGCCAGGAAGGGCATCAGCGCTCGTGCGAAAGAGCGGGATTCTACGAAGCCTTCCTTGATGCAGGTCGGCGCACAGCGCCGCGCGAAAGAGTCAAGGTTGGAGACTTCCAGGACTTCATCGGCCTCTCCCGTGGCCAGAAGAAGGGGCGCGTTCTCAAGCTGTTCGGTGAGCCAAGCGGGCGCAGGCCCCAGACTCGCGATGGCGAGATTTGGGCGTACAACCTTGGAGATGCGAGGTCGGACTGGCTTACGGTCTTTTTCGATGGTAAGAACCGAATCCGGATCATCATGTTGGACAAGCAGCACTCCATCGGCCAGTTGGAGCGCAGGGGGATCACCGAACCCAAGCTAACGATCGGCTATTTGCAGACCGAGGTGAGGGGGATGATCGGTCCACCTGAGCGTATTTTCGGGAAGCACGGCCCTTTCTACAAATGGCGGCACCCCCGCGTCAGTTTGACAATAAGCTTTCCCAACCGAACCTTCGGCCTTTGCAACGGGATGACAATTATGTGGTACTACAACTGAGCGCTCCGGCAAAGGTGCAGTCCTTCTTGCCGGGTGGCTGGGCCTACGGGTTGCTGTGCCACACAACAAGCGACCACTCCACGGCTCTTAGCGGGACTTTTCCGGTCCTCGGTCTTGGCGTGTGGCGAGAAGGCGGGCGAAGGTCTTCAAAAAGCTGGTCGGGCCGCCGAGATTTGAACTCGGGACCTCTTCCACCCCAAGGAAGCGCGCTACCAGGCTGCGCCACGGCCCGACCCAACGACATTGTAGCTTACGCGACCAGGCGGGCGTAGCCGGGGTCGCGGTCCCGTTTTCACCGAATTTATGTGTCGGCAAAGGCTTGACTCCTGCGTGGAAGACCGTTTAAAACGCTCCGGTCGGCTCACGACCACGTCGGTTCTTCCCTGATGAGACGCGCCCCGTCAAGCACGGTGTGAATTGTCCGTAGGGGCGAGACTCATCGCGCCGGTCGCGGGCGACTTGTCGTCCTGACGGCCTCCCAAGCCCTTCGCCTCGCCACGCATTGAGTTGCCCCGAACTTCCTACGCCCCGTAGCGTGAAAATACGGCCCGTAACATACACTTGGGTTGCAGACAGATCCCGTTTCCAAAGTAGAATCCGGGCTAACCCGCGTTTCTCACCACGGCCGCGGTGGATGAGGCGAAGGGCGCGGCGGTCATCGCTCGCGGCGACAGTTTGTGTGCCACTCCCTGCGTACAACCATGTCGGCAAGCGCGCGCGATGAATCGCGCCCCTACATCCCTGACGGCGGGCATTTGCTTGCACTTCTACCTGCAGCTGGCGAGAAAAGCGGGCTAAACGGGTTTGAGAGGAATCCTACTAACTACAAGGAGCGCTGGGCGAGCTCGCCCAGCAACGGCAAGGTGTAGCGTTCGCCTTTGCTGGTCTTGAGCAGCATGAAGATCCAAACGACCAGCAGAGCCAACTCGAGGAGCTTATCAATGGGAATGTAGGGCCCCGGCATGACGCGCAGCCATAGTCCGATCGTCCAGTGCACGAGCAGCCAAGCGACAAACAGGTAAAGACCCTGGTAGGCGTGGAAGCGAACGTCCTTAGCTTGTCGAAATTTGTCGGCGGCGAGCACGTACAGGCTAGCGATCCAGCCGAGCCAGGGGATGTAGCAGAGAATCGACGCCGCGCGCGGACTGATGGCCGGCCCGCCGCGAGAGGCTGCCGTGGGTTGGGATCGGCCGCACTGGCGGCAGTATGCGTCCGTATCGAGGACTTGCCGGCCGCATGCTGTGCAGTAGGGCACGAGTCTGCTCTCCTAGTGGGGATACGAAGCCCCGCGGCCGCTTGTTCCAAGAGACGCTCCCATGGAATGAAAACCGCAAGGCGCAAACAAGACGAAAACTAGACCGCCGCTTCAATTGAGCTTGAAGCAAGCGGGCCATGAGGTCAAGGCGGCACCCTCCGGTTACCTCCGTCGGTTTCCGGGGAGTACGTGTCAACTCACAAGTAAACAGCCCACGCTGGGCACACAAGTGGGCGATTCATCGCGCCCGCTTGCCGGCGTACTCTACGCGGAACGATATGCACAGACTGTTGCCGCGAGCCTTGGCCGCCGGGCCTTCCGCCCCAATCGGTATGACAGCAGAGAAAGCCGGCGGTCCCGCTTACACGAGCGGCGCGAGGCTCAGAAAGCGGCGAAACTCCTCGACGTCGCGGGTGCGTCCGGGAAACTCGGCCGCGATGCTCTCGTCCGGGTGGACGATGGCGTAGTAGGGGATGGCGACCGTGCCGAAGCGGTCCAGTTGCAGCTTTTGATTGGCCAAAGAAGCGTCGTCGACACCGTCAGTGTAGAGTTCAAGCAACACCAGACCGTCTAAGGCTCCGGCGATCTCTGGTCGGGTGAACATGTTGGCCTTCATCCAGTGGCAGTTCGTGCAGGCGTAGCCGGTGAAGCTTACCAGCACGGCCTTCCCTTGCTCCCGGGCGATCTGGAGTGCTGCTTGGTAGTCATTCTTGAGCCACGTGGTCTCGGAACCGCCGGACCCCAATCCCGCCAACGTCAGGCCCGAGTACTCCGCGGGCGGCACGTAGGCATCAATTTCGCCCAGTCGGGATCCGAACATGCCCGGAATCAGGCTGACAGCCAAGACGAGAAACAGGCCGCCGATAGCCAAGCGCCCGATGCCGATCGACGAGTCATCGTCCGCGGCCAGCCGCACCAACCCCAGCAGATACATCCCGGCAAGCGCCAGCAGAACAATCCACAGAGCCAAAAAACGCTCACGGGTCAAGATGTGCCACTGATACATCTGGTCGACGTTGCTGAGGTACTTCACCGCCACCGCCAAAATGACGAACCCCATCGTCGCCTTGGTGCGGGCCAGCCAACCCCCGCTCTTAGGCAGCCGCGACAGGTAGGCGGGGAACAGGGCCAAGAAAAAGAACGGTAGCGCCAGCCCGGTTGAAAACATCAGCATCCCAAAGATCGGCCAACTCACATCTCCCTGAATCGACCCGGCCAGTAACGCACCAACGAAAGGTCCCGTACAGGCAAACGAGGCCAGTGCAAACACCAGTCCCATCACCAGCGTGCCCACAGTCCCGCCGCGGCCTGCCACGCGGTCGAGCTTGGTCAGCAGACCGCTTGGGACGCTGATCTCGAAAGCGCCCAACAGACTGGCCGCAAAGGCGACGAACACCAGCGCAATGAACAAGTTGATCCAGACATTCGAGCCCAGTCGGAGAAGCCCGAAAGGTCCCAGCGCCAGCGAAACAATCGTCCCCAAACCGGTGAAAAGCACAACCACGCCGACACAGAATATCGTTGCCTGGACGAAGGAAGGTTTCTTCGAACCTGCTTGCGTGCTGACAAAGTACGACATGGTGATCGGAATCATCGGGAATACACAGGGCGTGAAGATCGCCAGCAGGCCGAACCCGAATGCAATCCCGGCGAACGGAATGATCCCCTCTGACTGTGGCGTGGGAAGCCGAGTCAGACGAGCCGCCGCGGCCGCGGTTTGCGCTGACGGGGTTAAAGCAGCCGCCGCGGTTGCTTCCACGTAGCCGTCGGCAATGGCAGGCGCCGCCGCCGTGGCCGCCGGATCTATTTTCAGTGCAGCCGTTGCCGTCTTCCTGACGGGCGGCAGACAGAGCCGGTCGTCGCAGACTTGATAGCGAACCCTTGCCTCGAGCTCCGGTGAGCCGAGCGAGGCATCCTCCGCCAGCAGAATGTCGAATTGAAAGACGGCTTCGTCTTCGTAAGTCTCGGTCTCGAGTTGGAAGTTCTCGTCGATCCGGCGGTTGGGTGGGGGCTGAAACAGCTTCCAGCTCTCAACCGAGGGCGACTCGGCCATTTCGATCTTCGTTGGGATCGGTCCTCCCGCCGGCGTGGTCGGCGAGTAGAGGTGCCAGCCGGGTTCGATTTCCGCCTTTAGCAGACCGACAGCTCGCCGGCCGGGACGCGCCGATTGGGGATCAAACGCCAGCGACCACTGGACAGGGTCGTATTTAGGCTGGCGGGAAGCCAACTGGGCCTGCCCCGAAACATGAACTATGGCAAGCAGCAGGGAGAGCACTGCGAGTTTCCGGGAGATTGCCATTGGCGGCTTCATTTCGTTCGATGCCGGGGTTGAGCCAGGGGTTGCAAGCTCCGAATGCTTCCAGCGGGTCGAACCGGCCGAGTCGTGTTGCGGCCTATTTGAAGTTTCGGGGCCCGCGAAGGAAAAGTTATCTTTAATTTACTCGCTGCCCTTCGTCCTCAACATCGCCAGGCCAATCCGACCGTTGAGATTCTCGTCCGGAGAGGGCCGGTTTCCGCCCCCGAACCAGACCAAAAGATCGCCGCCGCGTCTCCACACGCTTGGATCACAAACAACGTGCAAGTTCCACGCTTGCGAACCCTCAAGCAAGGGCAGGGTGGGCAACTTCTTCCAGTCTACACCGTTCACCGACTCGGCCCAGCCGATGCGCCGGTCTTCGTTTGCGTCCCGGCCGGTGTAGAGCATCAGATACCGATCCGCGGCGCAAAAGACCGCCGGTTCGCCGAGACCCCGCTCATCAAAGCTGCCGGGCGGGCCGGTGTCGAGGATCGGGTTGACGTGCGATTTCTGCCAGTGAACACCATCGGTCGAGCGCGCTACCCCGAGGCGCTGAATCCCGAACCGGTTCTGGCCTAAGTAGTACATGGTGTAGGTTCCCTGGCGGCGGACCACGTAGGGATCGCCGACAGCGGTTTCATCCCACGATCTTGAAGGGCCGGGCGCCAGGACCGCCCTACCGTGTTTCGACCAGCGTGTCGCATCGACGGAGTCCGCCAGTCCAATGCTGGTCCCGCCGCGCGGTCCCGCCTGATACCAATAGAGAAAGTGGCCGCCGTCATGACCGAGAGAACCGTTGGCCGCAATGTAGCCGCCCTCCCAGGTCGCCGGGTCGGGCGAAATTACGGGTCCCGTTCCCTGTTTGTCCCAACTTGCGCCCTCGGCCAATGTCGCCAGTCCGGTGTGCCAGGTCTTGCCGTCAAATCCCGAATAGAGATTGTAAAACGTTTTGCCCACCCTGACGACGCTGGGGTTGAGAACATCCACGGAATCCCAGGTTCCGCTTGGGCCGGGGCTCAGGACCGGCTCGGGTCGCACCTCCCATTGCGTTTCGGAACCGAGAGGGGCGCTGCTCTCCTCGCAGCCGGGCACCACGAACCGAGCCTGTTTGGGCCGAAACGCGGGGCCGCAGGCAATCGCGAGCAGCGTGCAGAGAACCGCGAGGAACTTAGATCCGCGGATGGAGTTCGGAGTCACTTGGTCCTCAGAGTGGTAACACCGGCCGCCCTTATCGCCGCCTCCGGCTTTGGTAGGTGACAACGCAGCCCTGTGCTACGCTGACGGCTTGCAGGGCGGCGAACCTCCGGTTTGCGCCTACAGATTCTCGCAGAAAGTCGTCTCCCGATGAAAGCCTGGCAAGTTACTGCGTTCGGCGAACCCGAGGAGATGACGCTGCGGGACGTGCCTCTGCCCGCGCCGGGCCCGGGGCAGGTTCTCATTCGCAACCGGGCCGCGGGGCTGAACTTCTTCGACATTCTGCAGATCCAAGGGAAATACCAGTCCAAGCCCTCGTTTCCGTTTACGGTGGGCCGGGAAGTCGCCGGCCAGGTCGAGGCGGTGGGCGAAGGCGCGGGGAAGTTTTCCGTCGGCGAAGCGGTGCTCGCCTTTCCCGACGGAGGCGGCTATGCGGAATACTCTCTCGCCGCGGCCGATCGTACGTTCCCCAAACCCGACGACATGGGCTTCCCGGCAGCGGCGGGGATGGCCATTACCTATCAAACAAGCTACTTTGCCCTCACACATCGAGCCAGGTTGCAGGAAGCCGAGTGGCTGCTGGTGCACGCCGGGGCCAGTGGCGTAGGCGTGGCGGCGCTTCAGCTTGGCAAGGCTCTTGGCGCGCGAACTATCGCCACCGCGGGCAGCGATGAAAAACTAGCCTTTTGCCGCACCCAAGGGGCCGACCACGCGATCGGATACACGCAGGCAAGCTGGGTCGATCAGGTGAAGGAAATCACCTCGGGCCGCGGCGCGGATGTGATCTACGATCCCGTCGGCGGCGACGTCTTCGATCTCTCCACGAAATGCATCGCGCCCGAAGGACGCCTGCTCGTAGTCGGCTTCGCCGGGGGGCGCATCCCCTCGATCGCCGCCAATCGCGTTCTGCTCAAAAATATGTCCGTCGTGGGCGTGTTTTGGGGCCGCCATGTGGACGAACACCCGGGCTATCTGGCGGAAGCCCAGCAATCGCTGATGGATTTCCACCGGCAAGGCAAGATCCGGCCTTCCGTGTCCGTCACCTATCCGCTGTCGCAAGCCCCGGCGGCGTTAGCCGACTTGGCTCGGCGCAAGATCGTCGGCAAAGCGGTGCTGGTGATCGGCTGAGAGTATCCGTCCGGACTCCCGTGCATGAATTGTGAGCCGGCATTGCTCGCCGGCCGACGATCCAGGCGCGCAAGCGGTCCGCCGTTACCTCGTTGCGCCTGCTCGCCGTGCTCAACGTAGGGTTCAAGTACGCCCGCATGATTCAAGAAATGCGGCGCCGAGCGGCGCGCGCTTGGTACTGGCAGTCCTCTCACGCACTTCGCCTCGCGACCTGGTGAGAAAAGCGGGCTAGGTGTGATCTTTCAACAGGTTGTTCATTCGGTCCCGGACCAGGGAAGCTGGAGTTGTCGAATAACCACGACCCTGGAGAGACCGCATGAACATCCATCAGAATGCCCGATTGACGCCCAAAGGCCGAGCCCTTTTGGTTCGATGCATCCTCGCTGGAGAGACGCCTCGGGCCGCCGCGGCGGCCCGAGACGTCTCAGAACGCACCGCCCGCCGTTGGCTGGCCCGCTACCGCGGCGAAGGCGAAGCCGGTCTCTACGATCGCTCTTCGCGCCCCCGGCATAGCCCGCGCCGCACCCCGCAAGCCGTCGTTGACCGCGTCCTCGCCCTGCGCCGACAACGTTGGACGGGCCGCCGCATCACCCAAACCCTGCGGCTATCCCCGGCCACCGTCAGCCGCCTCCTCGGTCGCGCCGGACTCAACCGTCTCCGCGATCTCGAACCCGCTCCCCCCGTTCGCCGCTACGAACATCACCGTCCCGGCGATCTACTGCGTCTCGACATCAAAAAGCTCGGCCGCTTCCAGCACGCCGGTCACCGCGTTACCGGCGATAAGACCCGACGCTCCCGCGCCGCCGGCTGGGAGTTCGTCCACGTCGCCGTCGACGACCATTCCCGCATCGCCTTCTCCCAGATCCTGCCCGATGAGCGCAGCCTTTCCGCTGCCCAGTTCCTTCTCCTCGCCCACGCCTACTATGGCTCGCTTGGCATCCGCATCCGACGCCTGCTCACCGACAATGGCTCCTGGTACCGCTCCCGCCACTTCCGTCGTACTTGCCGCCGCCTCGGCATCCGCCACCGCTTCACCCGCCCCTACACCCCTCGCACCAACGGCAAGGCCGAGCGCTTCATCCAAACCGCCCTCCGCGAATGGGCCTATGCCCGCTCCTACTGCTCCTCCCTCCAACGCGCCAACCATCTGCTCCCCTGGCTCCACGACTACAATTGGCATCGCCCCCACGCCAGCCTCGGCTATCATCCCCCTATCAGCCGACTCCCTCCTCCCCGGAACAACCTGTTGAGGCTCCACAGCTAGGCCAACGTCAGCGTGATATCGTCGAGGGAGTTGCGGAGCGCCGACCAGCCCATGCCTTGACTTGTGGTCTTCTTGGTCACCATGACCACGGCGGCGCTCTTCTCGCGGATGATCGTCATGAAGTGATAGACCTTCGGCGAAGAGATGAACATTTCCTCGAAAGAATCCTTGAGGTCCACGTCCCGCTTGCTTGGAGAGCAACTCCTCAACGCGGCGGACGTTCTTGCCGCAAAACATTTCGACGGCCGCGGCAGCCACGGCGTCCAAGTAAGATTGCGTAAAGTGCGCGACCGTGTGGTGAACTCCGATTAACATCCCGGTGTTGAGGTCGACAACCCCGACGGCCAAGCAATCGTCGACTTTATCCACCAGTTCTCTGCATAGATCTGCGGTGTTTGCCATTTCAGCTCCTTAAGTTGCTTGCTCTTCTTTCTGTTAGTTTTGGCGCGCAATCCCTCTAGGGTCGCGTGGAGGGGACCGTCTCTCCCTTCAGCAATTCGGATTCCGTCCCGCACCCGTACAAAAAGAAGTGTTTTGATGACAGCAAGGCAATATCGTGGGTGAGGCGACCCCGTGAGTGGGGGTTTTGCCCCACCGATTGAAGGATTGAGGAGGGCGAGAGCGTCCCAAGGACTCGCAGCGCTACAAAATCGCGCCTTTGTCCCTCCGGACTCGGGGGCCGGATCGCGCCGAGACTCCCGGTCCACCGCTAGCGGGCCATAGTGTGCGAACTATCTTCGGCGCCCTTGTCCGCTGGAGCTCGGCGGCGACTGCGCTAAAATAATGGTTCTAAGAGGATCGAGGTCTATTTGCCGGCGACAGAGAGCTGTAAGCGCGAACTGGAGATCAGCGTACCTTGGGAGGAGGTCGAGCAGGAAACGGGCCGCATCGTCAAGGCCCTCCGAGGCGGCGCGAAGATTCCCGGGTTCCGGCCGGGCAAGGCGCCTGACAGCATTGTCCGCTCGCGCTATCAAAAGGAAATCCGGCAGGAGATCATCGACAAACTGGTCCCTAGCTTCTTTTGGAAGCAGGCGCAACAACAGAACCTGCGAGTCGTCGGCTCTCCCCAGGTGGGTGACCTTCACCTGGAGAACGGCGAGGCGATGCGGTTCCACGCTGAATTTGAAGTCTATCCCGACTTCGAGCTGGGCGACTACCGTCGTATCGAGGTCCCTTTTCGTGAACCGGAGGTGAGCGAGGAAGAGGTCGCCCAGGAGTTGGAACAGCTCCGCGAGCGGCACGCCGGCTTTCGCAATCTCGACCCTCGCCCGCTTGCTGACGGCGACATCGCCGTTTTGTCGCTGAAGGGAACTTCCGAAGACGACACGCCGCCTATCGAACAAGAGGAGACCACCGTCACGATCGGCAGTGAAGAGACCTTACCGGAGTTCAACGAGCGTTTGCGCGGGAAGAGTCCGGGCGACGAGGCGGATTTCGAAGTGCGCTATCCCGAGGATTTTTCCAACCGCTCGCTGGCCGGCAAGTCGGTCTCTTTCCATGTGGAGGTCAAGGGGGTAAGGGAAAAGGATTTGCCCGAGCTTAACGACGACTTTGCCGCCGATCTCGGCGACTTCCGCACGCTGGAGGAAGTCCGCCGTCACCTGCATGAGTTAATCGAAAACCAGCGCAGGCGTCAGGCTACCGAGGCCGCCCAAGAGGCGCTGATCAATGAATTGATCAAAAGGCACGATTTCCCGGTTCCCGAAGAGTTGGTTGATCGGCAGATCGCCAGCCGCCTCGAACGTCAACTGCGTTCCCTCAAGCAACAGGGCGTTGACGTGTCGAAGCTTGATTGGGATTGGGACAAGGTGCGCGACGAGGAGCGGGAACGCGCTTCCCGCGATGTCAAGGCCAGCCTGCTGTTGGAGAGAATCGCAAAAGCGGAAAACATCAGCGCCGGTTCGGAGGAGATTGACGAGCAGGTCCAGCGCTATGCGGAACAGACGCGGCAATCCCCCGCGGCCGCCCGCAAGAAGCTGGCCGACGACGGCGCCTTGGACCGCA
This sequence comes from Bryobacterales bacterium, assembly GCA_965248365.1. GTDB lineage: Bacteria > Acidobacteriota > Terriglobia > Bryobacterales > UBA6623. The sequence goes on from CBDFJA010000003.1 coordinate 403,415, forward strand.
TGCAAGTGCAAATGAGCAACAACAAGACACTGAGCTTTCTCTTGGATGAAGCCGAGAAAGTCGATCATGAGGTTGAGGCCACATAACGGTTGGGACTTTCCGTTATTGTCCGGGTTCGCGCACGCGCTCGCCGGCCAAGCTAGTCAGCACAAGGAACGCATATGTCCAGGATGATTGAACCAAACGCCGGTCTGGTTCCCATGGTCGTGGAGCAGACCAGTCGCGGAGAGCGCGCGTACGATATTTACTCCCGCTTGCTGCGGGACAACATTATTTTTGTCGGCTTCCCCATTGACGACAACGCCGCCAATCTGATCACCGCGCAGTTGCTGTTTCTTGAAGCCGAGAATCCGGAGCGCGATATTTGGCTTTACATCAACTCGCCCGGGGGATCGATCACCGCCGGGATGGCCATCTACGACACGATGCAGTTCGTGCGCCCCGACATCACGACGGTTTGCGTCGGCCAGGCCGCGTCGATGGCCGCCGTGCTGATGGCGGCGGGCGCCAAGGACAAGCGATACGGACTTCCCAATTCCCGTTTCCTGCTCCATCAGCCCTCGATCTCCGGGCTGGCCGGACAGGCGACCGACATCGACATCCAAGCGCGCGAAATCCTGCGCATGCGCGAAAAGATCAACCAGATTCTCGCCCAGCATAGCGGGCAAAAGCCCGAAACCATTAACAAAGACGTCGAGCGCGATTTCATTCTCGACGCCGAACAGGCCAAAGACTACGGCCTAATCGACGAGATTATTTTCAAGAAGGAACAGGAGTAGCGCTCCGCGGGGCGCGCCGCTTGCTCGTCCCCTTTTGGCGTGCGTGTGCGCCGACTTCCCCTACGACTCGAGAACCCGTGCTGTGTTCGGCTCGCGGCGGGGCCCGCGCCCTGACGGGCACGGCTCTGTCCGGTTAACGCCGCGGGCCGTCGCCGCAAGAATGACGCCAGTAGGGACAAGCCCTCTTGCTTGTCCGGCCGTTTGTCGTTGCATGCAGCTCGGCGACCCGCGCTGTATCCGAGAAATGCGGGCTAGTTGTGGAGCCTCAACAGGTTGTTCCGGGGAGGAGGGAGTCGGCTGATAGGGGGATTATAGCCGAGGCTGGCGTGGGGGCGATGCCAATTGTAGTCGTGGAGCCAGGGGAGCAGATGGTTGGCGCGTTGGAGGGAGGAGCAGTAGGAGCGGGCATAGGCCCATTCGCGGAGGGCGGTTTGGATGAAGCGCTCGGCCTTGCCGTTGGTGCGAGGGGTGTAGGGGCGGGTGAAGCGGTGGCGGATGCCGAGGCGGCGGCAAGTACGACGGAAGTGGCGGGAGCGGTACCAGGAGCCATTGTCGGTGAGCAGGCGTCGGATGCGGATGCCAAGCGAGCCATAGTAGGCGTGGGCGAGGAGAAGGAACTGGGCAGCGGAAAGGCTGCGCTCATCGGGCAGGATCTGGGAGAAGGCGATGCGGGAATGGTCGTCGACGGCGACGTGGACGAACTCCCAGCCGGCGGCGCGGGAGCGTCGGGTCTTATCGCCGGTAACGCGGTGACCGGCGTGCTGGAAGCGGCCGAGCTTTTTGATGTCGAGATGCAGTAGATCGCCGGGACGGTGATGTTCGTAGCGGCGAACGGGGGGAGCGGGTTCGAGATCGCGGAGACGGTTGAGTCCGGCGCGACCGAGGAGGCGGCTGACGGTGGCCGGGGATAGCCGCAGGGTTTGGGCGATGCGGCGGCCCGTCCAACGTTGTCGGCGCAGGGCGAGGACGCGGTCAACGACGGCTTGCGGGGTGCGGCGCGGGCTATGCCGGGGACGCGAAGAGCGATCGTAGAGACCGGCTTCGCCTTCGCCGCGGTAGCGGGCCAGCCAACGGCGGGCGGTGCGTTCTGAGACGTCTCGGGCCGCCGCGGCGGCCCGAGGCGTCTCTCCAGCGAGGATGCATCGAACCAAAAGGGCTCGGCCTTTGGGCGTCAATCGGGCATTCTGATGGATGTTCATGCGGTCTCTCCAGGGTCGTGGTTATTCGACAACTCCAGCTTCCCTGGTCCGGGACCGAATGAACAACCTGTTGAAAGATCACAGCTAGTCCGACTTCGAATCGCGCTCTGCCTTGAAAGCCGCCAGCAGTCCTTCGAAGTCCGCCGTCGTCATCTTCACGGACGCGCGGATCAGCCTTTCTTCCGCCGCTACATCGATCGCGTCGAACAGCGTCATCGCCTGAGGATATTTTCCGCTCAGCGTCAGCCGGCCGAACGCCACCATCCCCCGGCTGGCATCGGCCAGCGTCTTGGCGTCCTCCGGGGTAGCGCAAACACCCTCGGTCTGAACATCGATTCCGTCCGTCAGATCCGCCGCCAGACTCGATCTCTCCATGGAGCGGAAGATGCCGAAGGCGGGGATGTCGATCCCGCTCGGCAAGCTGCCGACCTGGCTCTCCCAAAGCTCTCCGGTGTTTAAGGAAACGGACCAGAGCTGGTTTGACGAGTTGAGCGTCTCCGCGCTTTCGAGCAACGGCTTGTTGTCGAGGAGACTCGGGCCGCCATCCATTTTGCGGTCGATCGCGGCCATCACCGCGGATTTGTTTCCAGCGGCTGCTATCTGCTCATTAAAGAACACCAAGGAGAGGCCGTTCTCCAGTTGCCTAAAAAAATCTGATCCCGGAGCCTCGGGCGTTGAGCCGCTCGTTTCCGGCGTAGGCGGATGATACACGGTGACGCCACGGTACTCTTCGACGTCGCCGTGATCCTCGAACCACTTCCGAACGGTGTCTGTGAGGCTGAAGCGGCTTCTGGCAACGACAAGAGACTGTGCCCCGAGCGACTCACCCTCGTCATCGGGTCGATCGATCCACCAGGCCGCCAGGACTTGATGGAGATCGCGCCGCGGGTCCAAGCCGATCTCGGCGGCCATGCGGTCGAAATCTTGATGAGCTTGCTCGTTCTCTCGACTCTCTTCCCACAACCGGTAAACGGGCGTGGCTTTCAGCCGCTTCATGTCCAGGCCGCCCACGCCTGAATCCTCAGACGGCAGTAAGGCGGCGAGTTCGCGGTCCAGCCCCGAAGCCTGGGTCTCGTCCTCCGTCTGACAGGAGGAGAAAGCGAGAACCGCGGCAACGAGCACCGCCAGCAGACATGCCGCGGACCGAGTCGTGAGTTGTTTCTTGCCAAACCCCTTGCAGGGAAAAACATTTGTCAACATGAGATCAATAGTCCTTCCTTTGGAAAAACCAGACACCCGCCCCCAACACCACCACGGCGAAGATCCCCGAGCTCCAAATCGGCATCCAAGACGCCAACTCCCGATCCATGAGCACCAGCCTCGCCGTGTTCCCGATCTCGTAGAGCTTGGGGAAAACATAGTAAAGCCCTTTTACCAAATCCCGCGGCCACTGGGAGTCAAAATAAGGAGCGATGCGCTCGTGTTGCGAGAAGATCAGGCTCATCAGCGCCACGAAATACGTCACCATCGTCGCCAGTACCGCGCTGTCTGAAACCACGGCCACGAAGACGATCACCGGCAGCAGGACAGCAAAGGCGAACATCGCCAGCGCCGCCGCGAGCAGAAAGTCGACTTTCCAAATCTCGGTTTTGAAACCGGGAATGACCCAGACCCCAAGAACGAGGTAGAAGAGGTTCACCCCAATCACCGCCAGCGTTCCCAGGAACTTGCCCAGCAGCAGCGTCGGACGAGAGACCGGCTTCGACAGCAGCAGTTCAATCCGCCCCGGCTCAAAGACCGTCGGAATCAGCCCGGCGGCCGCGAAGATGGCCAGAAACAGCCCGGCTGTGAACAAGAACACCGCCACGGCCCCGAGGACGACCCCAACCAGCTTTTCTACCGGGACCGTCCGACCCTGATTGACCTCCATGCCGAACAATTCGACGGCCGCCAGCAGCCAAAACATCCAGGTTTTGGGAAATACACACCTCCAGGGCAGTGGCCGCTAGAGCGAGAGCTGGCCCAACTTCGGGAAGTATCAGGTCCGCATCAAGAAGCAGCATAACCCAAGGAGGCGGCTGATAATCCGACGGCAACTTGTGAAGGTTCTCCCATACTTCCTTGTTCACAACACCCCACGAAAACTTAAGGTGACGCGCCCCGCGACCCCGTACGAGACCCTCCTGTTCTTCCAACTCCGACTCATCATCATTCAGGTATTGGAGGTACCAGGAGACGTGTGGGAAGTCGAGTGGTTTGATCTTACTCACGCGTGTCACGAATCGGAGCCGCAGCATGAAGGATTTCAAGGCTCGACCAATGAGCTCGAGAGAAGGATCGCAATGCAGGCCGGATCTGCGATCAAACTGGGCTTTATGAAAATCGATGCGGAAAACATTGGCTTGAAAGGCAGGGGTGTCATTGACAGATAGCTGCTCAATCTCGTCGTCTGTAGCGGCACCATCACTCTTGAACGGAGGATACGCGCGTATCGCGTAGCCCTCGAGCGTCGTCTCGTAAATCGGGAACTGCTCACCCTCGGGCACCACGAGAGAAAAGGGCAACAGCGTGTGAAGTCTTGCTAGCATTCCTAGGCTGTCCTCCCAGCTTCAGTGCTGTCCGGGGAAAGTCGCGCCATCGGACGGTAAGTCTCGACCGCTCAATGTCTTATGGCCTGTTTTGCCCGGGAACGATTTGAAATCCCGAGGCCGCAAATGGTCGCCTGAACGGAGCATCCGGACGCGGCACAATGAGGGATGAACCTTGGCCGTACGGTTTTCTCCCAACTGATCGAGCACCTACCGAGCAAAGAGTTTCAGAAATGTGTATCGCGCTACCGCGGCGATTCCTATCTGAAAAGTTTCTCCTGCTGGGATCAGTTTCTTGCGATGGCATTCGCCCAGCTGACCTATCGGGCAAGCCTCCGCGACATCGAGACGTGCCTGCGTTCGATGCACGGCAAACTCTACCACATGGGATTCCGCGGCAGGGTAGCGCGCTCGACACTGGCCGATGCGAACGAGTCGCGCGACTGGCGGATCTACGCGGACTTCGCGCAGGTCTTGATTGGCATGGCACGGCCGTTATATGCCCACGACCCGATCGGTGTGGACTTGGACCAGACTCTGTACGCTCTCGACTCGACAACAATCGACCTCTGCCTGTCGCTGTTTCCGTGGGCGAGATTCCGCAAGCAAAAGGCCGCCGTGAAGATGCACACGCTGCTGGATCTGCACGGCAATATTCCCACGTTCATCCGCATTACTGGAGGCAAAGTGCACGACATCAACATCCTCGACGAGATCGGCCCGGAGGCCGGCGCGTTCTACGTCATGGATCGGGCCTACGTCGATTTCGAACGCCTCTTCGTGTTCACTCTCTGCTCGTCGTTCTTCGTCGTGCGAACCAAGAAGAACATCTTGCTCCAACGGCGCTACTCGCATCCCGTCGACAAATCCACGGGCTTGCGCTCGGATCAGACCGTCATACTGGCTGCCATCGAATCGGCCCAAGCCTATCCCGACCCGTTGCGGAGGGTCAGTTACTTCGACGCCCGGACGAACAAGCGGCTGAAGTTTCTGACCAACAACTTCGCGCTCCCGGCGCTGACCATCGCCCACATCTACAAGTCGCGTTGGCAGATTGAGTTGTTCTTCAAGTGGATCAAGCAACATCTGCGAATCAACTCGTTTTACGGCACCAGCGAGAACGCCGTCAAGACGCAGATCTGGATCGCTGTCTCGATTTACGTGCTCATCGCCATCGTCCGGAAACGGCTCGGGCTGGAAGCGAGTCTTTACCAGATTCTACAGATTCTCAGCGTTACGCAATTCGAAAAAATGCCCCTTTTACAGGCACTCCAGCCATCCGACTCCCCAAACGAATCCCCCTATGACCCCAACCAATTGATTCTATTCGACTTTTAACCGGACAGCAGTGGCCCAGCTTATGCCCTCACCTAACGCAATCGTGATGAGCCGCGGTGCGTCAGCTCCTGCACCCTCGCTTCAGCGCGGGTTAGCCGGGACCGCTCCGCGTCAACGGCAGCGGGCACCCTACAAGTCTAGCTGACTGCACCGAGCGTCCCCTACGCGGCGAGCTCTTGGTCCTGCTCAAGCCGCGGCTATATCCGGACGTTATTTTTCGCCGTCAACGGACCGCCGGCATCACTGGTGTTGACCGTCCCTGCCGCTTCGACAAGCATCATCTTGCATTTTTTTTCGGCGAATGGATTTTGCTCCACTCCCGTGACCTTGCCCCCTAAAACGAGTCCAAGTTGAATGTTAGGATTTTCGGTTTTAGGAAGGAGGTGGGGTGGACCCCTGTAGTGAAACAACCTGCTAAGCAGGGTTTCCCCATTCGCTGAAAAAGGCTTGGCTGGGGAGCGGCCTTCATTGTAAACTTCTGCTCGGCCGGTGAAGCGGAGGCGGGCTCTGGTGGAGACCAACCCGCCGAGGAATAGCCGGGCGGGAACTCATCGAGACGATGGGTCGGGGCGTGGAGCCTCTCGCTTCGCGCCCCACTCCGGCACGAACCCCGCCCATCGGATCGAAAGATTCCCTCATGCCTCGGAAAACTCATCCCACGACTCCCGCGAGACTGGCCTGTTCGAGCACGCTTTGCTCGTACTCGACCGGCGGCAGATACCCCAGCGCCGAGTGCAAACGTTTCTCGTTGTAGACGCGATCGAGAAACTGCCCGACGCGCCGTTTCGCCTCGGCGAAATCTTCATACTCGAACAAATAGACCTCTTCATATTTCAAGGTTTTCATGAACGATTCCGCCATGGCGTTGTCGTAGGGATTGGCCTTGCGGCTCATGCTGATGCTAATGCCGTGCTGTTGGAGCAGCTTCGTGTAGTCGCCCGAGGCGTACTGCACGCCGCGGTCGGAGTGATGCACCAAGCCCGGCCCGATCTCGCGTGTCCGCAAGGCCGTCCGTAAGGCGGCCAACGCCAACTCCGCCTCCAAAGTGCGACCCAGCGACCAGCCGATCACCCGCCGCGAGAAGGCGTCCAACACCACCGCCAGATACACGAACTCCCGCAACAGCCGAATGTAGGTGATGTCGGCCACCCAGAGTTGGTTCACAGCGCTGATATCGAGCGTCGGCACGAGATTCGGGTAAACCGCCATGCCGTGTTCGGAATCGGTCGTGCGGATGAATTTCTTGCGGCGCAGACACAGCAGGTTGTCCTGGCGCATGATGCGCTGCACGCGCTTGCGGTTGATCACCCAACCTTGGCGCCGCAGCTCGGCGGTGATGCGCCGCGAGCCGTAGGCGGGCATCTCCACGGCGATGCGCTGGATCACGTCCCGCAACGCCGTCTCGTTGTCGCCCGCGGGCGGTTGACGAGCCCGGTAGTAGGCCGCGCGGGAGACCTCCAGCACACGACACATCGCGGCCAACGACAAGCCCGCTCCCGTTTCCCGTTGTTGCTCGATCAAGGGGATCATCTTGTCTTTGAAGACGCGGCGCTCGGAAGCTGTTGTTCCTCGAGCCGCGCCAAGGCCTTTTTTAACAGGGCGTTCTCCATCGTGAGCCGGCCCACCATCTGCTCCAGCTCGCTCACCTGGATCTGCTCGTCATTGGGCTCGCGGTCGCGCTGAAAGGCTCGTTCGGGATCGCGGCGCAGCTGTTGCCGCCACTTGCTCAAAAGCGTCGGATGGATCTCATGTCGCCGCGCCACGGCGGCGACCGAGGCTCCCGCCTCGACCTGCCTCACCGCCCGTAACTTGAACTCGGCGGAAAACTTTCTCCTGGACAACGTCATGGCACCTCTCTCCATTCACTGTAAAAAGATGCTTAACGAGTTGTCTCATTTTCGGGGTCCACTCCAAGGCAAGAGATGGCAGGGAAGCGATTTAGTGCAGAACAGATCATCATCAAGTTGCGTGAGGCAGAGGTGGGTCTAGCTGTGGAGCCTCAACAGGTTGTTCCGGGGAGGAGGGAGTCGGCTGATAGGGGGATGATAGCCGAGGCTGGCGTGGGGGCGATGCCAATTGTAGTCGTGGAGCCAGGGGAGCAGATGGTTGGCGCGTTGGAGGGAGGAGCAGTAGGAGCGGGCATAGGCCCATTCGCGGAGGGCGGTTTGGATGAAGCGCTCGGCCTTGCCGTTGGTGCGAGGGGTGTAGGGGCGGGTGAAGCGGTGGCGGATGCCGAGGCGGCGGCAAGTACGACGGAAGTGGCGGGAGCGGTACCAGGAGCCATTGTCGGTGAGCAGGCGTCGGATGCGGATGCCAAGCGAGCCATAGTAGGCGTGGGCGAGGAGAAGGAACTGGGCAGCGGAAAGGCTGCGCTCATCGGGCAGGATCTGGGAGAAGGCGATGCGGGAATGGTCGTCGACGGCGACGTGGACGAACTCCCAGCCGGCGGCGCGGGAGCGTCGGGTCTTATCGCCGGTAACGCGGTGACCGGCGTGCTGGAAGCGGCCGAGCTTTTTGATGTCGAGATGCAGTAGATCGCCGGGACGGTGATGTTCGTAGCGGCGAACGGGGGGAGCGGGTTCGAGATCGCGGAGACGGTTGAGTCCGGCGCGACCGAGGAGGCGGCTGACGGTGGCCGGGGATAGCCGCAGGGTTTGGGCGATGCGGCGGCCCGTCCAACGTTGTCGGCGCAGGGCGAGGACGCGGTCAACGACGGCTTGCGGGGTGCGGCGCGGGCTATGCCGGGGGCGCGAAGAGCGATCGTAGAGACCGGCTTCGCCTTCGCCGCGGTAGCGGGCCAGCCAACGGCGGGCGGTGCGTTCTGAGACGTCTCGGGCCGCCGCGGCGGCCCGAGGCGTCTCTCCAGCGAGGATGCATCGAACCAAAAGGGCTCGGCCTTTGGGCGTCAATCGGGCATTCTGATGGATGTTCATGCGGTCTCTCCAGGGTCGTGGTTATTAGACAACTCCAGCTTCCCTGGTCCGGGACCGAATGAACAACCTGTTGAAAGATCACATCTAGCTCAAGGACAGACGGTGGGCCAGGTGTGCAAACAGATTGGGGTGACCGAGCAGACCTACTACCGGTGGCGCAAGGAGTACGGAGGGCTTCGACTGAATCAGGCCAAGCGGTTGAAGGTGTTGGAGAAGGAGAATGCCCGGTTGAAGAAGCTAGTGGCAGATCTGTCTTTGGACAAGCAGATCCTAAAGGAAGTTTCCTCGGGAAACTTCTAGGCCCGACGAAGAGGAGACGCGCAGTGGTGTGGGTGAGGGAGAGATTGGGAGCAGAGCGCGTCTCCGAACGTCGGGCCTGCCAAGTGCTGGGACAGGCTCGATCGACCCAGCGAAGGGAAAGGCATATCCCCGATGAGGAGGCTCGATTGGTGGCTGAGATGGTGGAGTTGGCCACGCACTACGGGCGATACGGCTACCGACGGATCACGGCCATGCTTCGTTGGGAAGGGTGGAAAGTGAATCACAAGCGGGTGGAGAGGTTGTGGAGACAGGAGGGGCTGAAAGTCCCGTCCAGACAGCCGAAACGAAGGAGACTGTGGCTTCATGATGGATCCTGCGTTCGGTTACGAGCGGCTCACAAGGATCACGTCTGGAGCTATGACTTCGTGCATGAGCGAACCCATGACGGAAGGGCCTTTCGATTATTAACCCTACTGGATGAATACACCCGGGAGTGTCTGGCCATTGAGGTCCAACGACAGATGAATCACCAGGACGTGTTGGATCGATTGGCGGAGTTGTTCGTGGATCGGGGAGTGCCTGAATACATTCGGTCCGATAACGGGTCAGAGTTTACGGCTCAGGCGGTTCGGGACTGGCTGAAGGCTGTTGGGGTGAGGACCTTATACATCGAGCCCGGCAGCCCCTGGGAGAATGGATATGTGGAGAGTTTCAACGGAAAACTGCGGGATGAACTGCTGAACGTAGAAGTCTTCGACACGTTGTGGGAGGCGAAGGTGTTGGCCGAGAGATGGCGCAGGGAGTACAACCAGCGACGGCCTCACAGCGCCTTGGCCTATCGGCCGCCGGCGCCGGAGGCCAGATTACCCAGGTCCCAGGACCAGAGTTCTATACCATGGAGTGGACTTCAAATGGTCCCAGGTCTAACTTAGAGAGTGGACTCGTTCCTGGGGGCAGGTCACTACCACATCCCTAAACCACCAGCACCTGATTGTCGTGACAATCGGGACTGATCGCCGCGTGCAGCCGTTCGATAAAATCAGGCCCGTGGCGGGCAAGGAAAGCAAGGACCAAATAGACTCGCTCCTGCTGAGTTTTGTTGGATAGAGCAGATTCGACAAGGCCTCGATCTGGGGCTGGACTTCGGCGTTGCGGCGGAGGCTTTCACGGACCGCCTTGCCGCGAATCTTCCCCAACTGGTAGAGCATTCTGCTCCGCGCCGTGGCAAGGGCCGAGCTAAGGGTGGAATCGAACTCCGCGAGGCTTTTGTCGATGGTCTGAATAGAGTTTTCAATCCCGGCCGCGCCCTGCTGGAAACAGAGCCGTGCCCGTAAGGGCGCGGGCCCGCCGGCTCACGCCCGCGGCCTCTCGAAAACCAACAGCCGGTGATCGGCTAACCCTCGCAACCCCGCCCAAGAGCCGACGTAGCGATCAAGGCCGGCCAGAGCCTTCCCGACCCGCGGGAAATTCCCGACAAGACCCTCCGCGTACGACGGCGGTACACAGACGCCGATGCCCCAAACCGCCTTCAAGCGAAATCGGGGATCGAACGCCTTGCGAATCTCTCGAACGCTGGGATAATACACCGGAAAGCTCGATCCGGAACCCAACCTCGCCCTGCCCCCGCCACGCCACCGCCGGAACGCCCTGTCGAAGTCGGCCCCCGCCAGATACCAAAGCGTCTCCCAGAGGCAGAATCGCCCCAGCACGCAAAGCGCTACGCTTCCGCCAGGGCGAACCAACCTCGCCAGGTTCCCGGCCGCCGCCGTCAAATCCGCGACACAGTTCATGGCCCCAAAGTTCGACAAAACGCCGTCGAATGGATCGTTCCCCGACAGCTGATCCAACTCCTCGATGGCAAGAACCTGTGTTGTCGCTCGCCGCCCCAACCCCGCACTTTCCACGCGCTTTTTCGTCCAAGAGACCATGGCCCCGGAAGCATCCGTCGCGTGAACGGCAATACCTCTGCCAGCCAGTCGAATCGCATCCGCTCCGGTTCCGCAGCCGAGATCCAACACCCGGTCGCCGGCTCGAAAGAGGGGATCGATATAGCGCCACACCTGCTCGCGCTGGAGAGTGCCCGCCACCGCATCCGTCCATTGGCGGTCATAGCGTGGAGCTACTTGATCGAAGGCCGCGGCCGCGCCGACCTTGCCGGCCGGGTCAAGAGTCTCAGCCGCTTTCACGCTTCCACCTCGTGAGCGGTTTCCTGAAGCCCTCGGCGAGCGGCGGCAATTTGAATCTTGATCTCCCTGACGTCCGGGGACTCCGCGCCCCCGCTGGCTTCTTCTCGAAGCTGCTGCAACCTGACCTCGCTTCTGAGCAGTTCGTCCGCGAATCCATAATAACCGCGCGAGCGCCGCCCCTGGATCTTCAACTCGCGATCACTCGTCTCTCCCCAACCGCTCAGGCTCACCAGCCGATCCGACACCTCGTCATGGTAAGGCGTCCCCTTGATGGGGTAGGAAACTGTCGTCAGGAACACATCAGGACGGCAGGCCTTCACATGTTCGACCGTCGCCTCGATGTCGGAAAGCTCCTCGCCGCTGTAACCCCACATCAAAAACATTCCGGTTTCAATGGCCCGCTGCCTCGCCAGTTCCACCGCCTGTTGACCCTGCTCCACCGTCACGCCCCGTTCCATGGCATCCAAAACACGCTGCGAGCCGCTTTCCGACCCGATCCAAACCCGAAAGCAGCCCATGCGGGCCAGTGCATCCGCGATCTGGGGGTTCACGCGGTCGGCGCGCGTGATGCACTCAAAGGGTATGCGAATTCCCCGACGCTCCAGCTCCTCCGCGTACTGAAGCGTCCATCCGGTGTGAATCGTGAATACGTCGTCGGCCATCCATAACATGTCGGGATCGTAGCGATCGAGAATCCATTCGACCTCGTCCGCCACATTCTCAACCGACCGGCGGCGGTGCGTTTTCCCGAACGTCGAATGGCTGCACCAGCGGCAATGGTAAGGGCATCCGCGGGAAGTAATGAGCGACACCGAGCCTTTGCCGTGGTGCTTGCGCCACACCCGGACGTATTGTTCCATGTCGATCCGCTCTCGATCCGGTAGGGGCTGGGCATCGAGGTCGGGCATCAACTCGCGGGCGCCCGTGTAGGCTAGCGACCCATCGTCCCGCTGGAAGTAGATCCCCGCAACTCGTTCCAGACTTTTACGATCGCCGGTCCTCCAAGCCGACAGCAAATCCTCCAGCGTCCGCTCGCCCTCGCCTTCGACCACCACGTCGGCCCCTGCTTGCAGGTACTCGCGCGCGTAGCTAGGGGGCTCCGCCCCCCCAAGAACCACCCTCCAACCGCGCTCCCCGGCAGCCGCGGCGATCCGCAGAACGCTCTGCCGGGTCATCAGCGTGCCGTAGATCCCGATGACCGACGGTGGTCCCTCATCAAGGATTCGCAGCAGCTCCACCCGCGAGCCGAACGTCGAATCGTACACTTCGACATCGAACCCCGCCCGCCGCAAGTGGGAAGAAAGGTAAAGAATCCCCAGCGGAGCATAAGGCTTCATGATCTGAAGCTCTTTGGGGTCTTCGTGGAGGAAGTAGCCGTGCGTCAGCAGGAGGTCCATAGCACTGTGGGTAGGGGGTTGGTGCAGGTTCTTTCCAGATCCTCCACCTTCCGCCACAGCTCGGCGAGCCTCTGGCCGCTGTCCCCATTGGCCGCCTTGCCGTTAATCGCATCGACCTCGAAGTGCAAAGCATCCCGCAGCGCCTTGTAGAATTCCGTCTTGTACGTTCCCTGAAACATCATGGCCAGGTCGTCGCTGTCGCTCCAGTTCGTTTTGCCGTCCAGTTGCGCCGCCACCGCTTCACGAAATTTCGTCCCCGGCAGAGGATACGACACGGATACGCCGATCTCGTCCGGCTCGGTGTCGCGAACCACCTTAATCGTCTCTTGAATATCTCGCCGGCTTTCACCGCCATAGCCGAACTGCAAGAAGAAGCACGCCCGGATGCCGTGCCGCCGCAGGTTCTCGCGCGCCTCGTAAACCTGCTCCACGCGGATGCCCTTCTCCATCGCGTCGAGCACTCTTTGTGAACCCGACTCCACCCCCATCCAGGCCTCCGCACAGCCGGCGCTTTTCAACGCTGCGACCGTCTCCCGCGTCATCAGATCACAGCGCGACTGGATCTTGAACGGTATTTGCGCCCGCCGGACCTCTACTTCCCGAGCGAAGGTTTCCGTCCACCGTCCCGATAGAGCGAAAATGTCGTCGGCAAACCAGATTCGGTCAGGGCGATAAGCTGCTTTGACATAAGCCATCTCTTCGGCTACCGCCCGCGGCGAGCGAAAGTGGTAGGCGTCGCCGTAGATCGGCTTCGCGCACCAGTTGCACTGGTAGGGACAACCGCGGCTCGAAACCAGGTTCATCGAGAAATAGCCGTGCGCCCGGCGCCAAGCGTCTCGATAGGACTCTATGTCGGCCAAGCCCCACTCGGGTGCCGGCAACCAATCGAGGTCTTCCATCGGCCGGCGTTGAGCCGTCTTACGAAAAGACCCGCTCCCAGGGTCGAGATAAGCAAGACCGGGCACGTCTTCCGAACCGGTGCGTTGCCCGCCGGCCAGGCGGTGCGTGACATCGAGCAAGGTCAGCTCCAACTCGCCCAGAATCACAGCGTCCGCGCCGGCCTCAAGATAAGGCCCGGCGTTATCGGCCGCGTCCGAACCGTTGACCAAAACCGGAATGCCCGCTTCCCTGGCTCTTCCGATCATCCGGAAAGCCGTTCGGCGGTTGTTGCCGAGGCACATTTTCGTGAGGAAATTAAAGTTGTCCTCGCAAATCGCAACCACGCGAGGGCGGTGGCGATCCAGAGCTTCCCCGAACGCCTCCTCCGGCGAGGTGAAGGTGGTGTCAAGAAGGGCCACCTCGAAACCGTCCCGCCGAAGACAGGCCGCGGCCAACAGCGTCTGCAGCGGGGGGTACGGCTCCATCTTCCGCACCTGTTTGGGGTCGGAATAAAGATGATTGGAGTGCGTAAGAAGGACGTCCGCCATCCCTCAAGTCTCCTTCACGGAACGCGCGCACCCGCTGAAACCATCAAACTATGGGACACGCGAACCGCCCGCTTGCCAACACCGCAAGAAGAACGCGGCTCTCTCTAGCCCGCTTGCTCACGAAGGGTTCGGATGGTTGGCGTTGAACGAGCATTATTTGTACAGGCCGACCAGGTGTCGGCCCGCTACCGGTCAGCACATATTGTCCGGTGCGAATTTGTGCCAAAAATCGGCCATTGACCCTACTGGGCCGGCACGGAGGCCCGCCCTACGCACTCTTCGTGAGAAATGCGGGCAAAAAACGCAACGGCCAAACCCCGAAAAGCATACGATCCACAACAGGATCTTGGCGTAATTGTAGCCGAATCACAAGGCACCCGACAACGGAGCAGATCAAAGTTTTTGCTTGGGCTTCAGGCCGTTGCGCGGTCTGCCGCCAACCGATGCACGCGTTTGCGGGCTTTCGAGCGCTACGATAGAGTGAACATCATGTCGCAGACATTCGACGTAGTGGGAGTCGGCCTCAACGCAACCGATACCGTGTTGCTCGTACCGCACCTACCGGGCTACGGAGGCAAGGCCGCCTTTCAAAAAGAGATATTCAGTCCGGGAGGGCAGGTAGCCACCGCCATGGTTACTTGCCAAAAGCTCGGGTTGCGGGCCAAGTATATCGGCTCGGTCGGAGACGACCGGAGAGGCGAGATTCAGCTCGAGAGCCTCCAGGAGAGCGGCGTGGATATCGAGGATGTGCAGAGGCGGGAGAATTGCCCCAACCAATCAGCGTATATCCTTGTGGACCAGAGCACCGGCGAGCGAACCATCTTCTGGTACCGCGACGATTGCTTGCGTATTGATCCGGAGTACATTACGCCGGAGAAAATTTCCTGCGCCCGGCTGCTGCATATCGACGGCCACGACACGGCTGCCGTCGAGCGGGCAGCCCAAGTCGCGCACGAAGCGGAAATCCCGGTGACCGTAGATGTGGACACGATCTACCACGGCTTTGACCGCGTGCTGCCTTACGTCGACTATTTGATCGCCAGCACGGAGTTCCCCGGACGATGGACGAACGAGAGAGATCCTTTCCGCGCGCTAGAGATGATCCGCGAGGAATTCGGCATTCGAGTCACCGCCATGACGCTGGGGGCCCACGGCGCATTGGCGCTGGCGGAAGGCAAGTTCCACTACTCGCCCGCCTTTGTCGTCAATTGCGTCGATACGACGGGCGCCGGCGACGTTTTTCATGGGGCGTTTTGCTATGCCGTTCTCGAGGGCTATCCGCTGGAGCGGGCGCTGGATTTTTCCAACGCCATGGCCGCCCTCAGTTGCAAGTGGCTGGGAGCAAGAGGTGGAATTCGCGCTCTCGATGAGGCGCAAGAATTGGTCCTCTCCGGCGAGAGGCGGGTGAGCGAAGAGTATCAAAGTTCCGGCTAGAAGGGTTGAGGCTCGATGATCCCGATCCGCGACGATGCTCCCTGCTGGAGCTTCCCTTACGTCACTGTCGTTTTGATCGTTTTCAACGTCGCTGTCTTTCTCTATCAGTGGTCGCTTAATATCGCATCTGCGGACGCCGGTCAAGCTTTTGTCGAGACGTTTGGCGCGATTCCCCTCCGCGTGCTGGCGGCGGCGACCGGCCGTTATCCCCTGGTCGAGGGGATGGCGCCGTTGTTCACGTCGATCTTCCTACACGGAGGGTGGTTGCACCTGATCGGAAACATGTGGTTTCTGTGGATCTTCGGCGACAACATCGAGGACGAATTGGGGCACTTCTCCTACCTGGCCTTTTATCTAGGATGCGGCCTGTTAGCGTCGGCGGCACACTTTTTCTCCGATCCGCACTCGACGATTCCGACCGTGGGCGCCAGCGGAGCGATCGCGGGCGTCATGGGCGCCTACATGATCCGCTTTCCGTGGTCACGAATCGTAACCTTGATACCGCTGTTTTTCTTCCTCACGACAATCGAGGTGCCGGCCATTCTGATGCTGTTTTACTGGTTCGCGATCCAATTTTTCAGCGGCGCGATGTCATTCGGGCAAGCCTCGATGGGCGGGGTGGCCTGGTGGGCCCACGTAGGCGGGTTCGTCGCGGGCACCATACTCATCTGGTCCCGTCCACGGCGCCGACGGCTGCGGCAAGCCTACTACCGATGATCGATTCCTCCAGCCCGCCTGCCGACGACAGGCCGCAGGTAACCCTTTATACGCGAGACCGTTGTCATCTCTGTAATGAAATAAAACATCGGCTTGCTTTACTACGCCGGGAGGCTGATTTTGAAATCCGGGAAGTAAACATCGACGAATCAGAGAAGTTGCGAAAACGCTACGGCGAACGAGTGCCGGTGGTGGCCATTAACGGGCGCGAGGCATTCGACTACCGCATCGATGCGGGACGGTTTCTGAAGCTGCTGAAGGCCAAGGCATGAAAGGTCAACGATGAGCTCGACGGTCGACGTTCTCGCCATCGCCGCTCATCCGGACGATGTTGAACAGACCTGCGCCGGCACCTTGATTGGGATGGCGGAGCAAGGTTACCGCACTGGGGTGCTCGATTTGACCGCCGGCGAGATGGGCACCCGCGGCAGCGCGGACGAGCGCGCGGCGGAGGCCGCTGCCGCCGCCAGGGAGATGCTGCTGGCGGAACGCCACAACCTCCACCTGCCCGACGCGAAGCTGGAAAACACGCTCGAAGCGCGGCTGGCGATCGCCCGGAAGATCCGGGAACTCGGGCCGCGCGTGGTGATCCTTCCCTACTGGCAGGCCCGTCATCCCGATCACTATCGGTGCTCGCAGTTAGGATACGAGGCGTGTTTCCTGGCGGGTCTGAGGAAAGCGGACCTCGAAGGCGAACCGCACCGGCCGGCGAAAATCGTCTACGCTTCCCTCTACGCCGACGTCAGGCCGAGCTTCGTGGTGGACATCAGCGCACAGTTTGAACGCCGGCTGAAGGCCCTGCTGTGTTACCGCTCGCAATATGAGACCCAGGCCAAGGGGTCGGACATATTTCCCGAGCAGGCGCAGATCACCCAGCGCGTGCGTGCGGCGGCCCGCTACTACGGCATGCTGGTCGACGTGGAGTACGGCGAACCCTACGTGGTGAAAGAGATGCTGCGCGTCGCCGACATCGCCCGGATGGGCGTCCGAAGCATGTAAACCGCGCTCTCCGGGGAGTGCCCATGGGCCTGCGGCGCACCCATAGGGATGAACAAACTGGCGGGTTTCGACGGAGCGGTCATCTGTGGGCAACGATGGGCGTTTTCCCATCGACACGGGCCTCGGCTTTCACCGGACAGAGCCGTGCCCGTCAGGGCGCGGGCCCGTCGCGGCGCCGGACACACGGCCTGTCACTAGCGTTCCAGGCTCAGCTTCTTGCTCACGCACACCCTTGCCATGCCCGATTCGGAGCCGTGAGCGCAAGCGAGCGGCCATGGTCCTCACTAGCCCGCCCAAAGCAATGAACGCGGCTGGGTTTTCGACGGAGACAACCCGGGACTCAGCGTGTTCGACCGATTGCTTCCAGGTAAGCATCGATCCGCTCCGTGTAGGTGCGGATTTTGCCCTCTTGCTCGTAGCGTTTTCGTGCAGCCGCTTTGTAGATCTCGAACGCTTCGGTCCGCTTGGCCTTGAGCTGGTTGGCCAGTAGCTGTTCCCGTGCGTTCTCAAAACCACTCATGTCGGCCTCGCGGCGCGCCTGCACTCGGTAGACAACAAAGTCCGCGCCGGATCGGACGGGACCTTCGACGGTTCCCGGTTGCGCTCGAAACGCCTCACGACCGAGAATCTCGGTGCTGCCAAGATCAGGGATGGACTCACGGCCGGTCACAAAGTCGCTTCTTCGCGTGCGCAGCCGGTGACGCGCAGCGACCCGGCGGAGATTGCCGTTCGCCTCCCGAGCTTGGGTGGCAACGGCTTCAGCCCGCTCCTCGGCCAAGCGGCGGGATTCGCTGATGATGAAACTGCCGGCCACCTCTTCTTTAGCCTCGTCGAATGCAAGGTCGCGCGGCGGCAGCACTTCGGTCACCACGACGATCGTCGTCCCATCCGCATCGTCAGTCGAGGAAAACACTTCTCCATCAACCGCTTGGAAGATCGCGCTCAGTAAATTTTGAGAGCCGGAAAGCTCGGACGGGGGCTGCGCCCGGCTGAACTTCTCAAAAATGGTTACCGGGATGTTCAACTCGCGGCCGGCGGCTTCCATGTCCTTGCCGTGTCTCTTGGCGACAGCGAGGGCCTCGTCGGTGAACTTCGCGCGGTTCAAGTAGTTCTGTTCCTGGAGCAGTTCGGCGCGGATCTCTTCCTTGACGTCTTCAAAGCCCTGGATTTGCGCGTTTTGCCGCTCGTGAACCTTGATGATATGGAATCCGTATTCGGTCTTGATCACGTCGCTGATCTGACCCGGCTCAAGCAAGAAGGCCTGCTTCTCGAAGTCGGGCACCATCTGGCCACGAGTCACCCAGCCCAACTCACCGCCTTTGTCGGCCGTGCCGGGGTCTTCGGAGTACCTGCGCGCACGGGCCGCGAAATCCGCTCCGCCCCGAATCTCCTCCAGCACCTTGGCCGCCTCGGCCTCCGATTCGGCCGACTCCTCCGCGGTCTCGCCTTCGGTCATGAACAAAATGTGGCTGGCGCGGATGCGGTCCGGGACCTCAAACCGGGCTCGATTCTGCGCATAGTAGCCGCGGAGCGCGCGTTCATCGAATGCAGCGCCCGGCATCTGACTGTCGTCGATTTTCATCAGTTTGGCCGAGCGCATGGGCTGCGTCCGGTAGCGCGCTTTGTTGGCCTCGAAATGCTCCCGCAGTTGCTCTTCCGTGGGCTTGACTTGGGACTCAAATTCGCTGCTCGATACTTTGACGAACTCGAACTGAGCTTTCTCGTTGGCTCTCTTGTAGGCGTCGCGCAGTTCGTCGTCGTCGACGCTGACATTGTCCGTCAGCATCCTCTTCAGACGAACGCCGATGATCAGACTGCGCCGAAGCTGCTGCTCGTATAAGGGAATCGACAACTGATAGCGTTGCCGTACAAACGCTTCGTATTGTTGTCGGCCGATGAACACGCCGCCCGGGGAAAACTGGCGCCGGATCCAGGCCGCGAGCTCTTCGTCGTCAGGGGTCAGCCCCAAGGCGTCGGCTTCTTCGAGCAGCACCATGTCGCTGATCAGAGTCCTGACCACGCCTTGAGCAACGTACCTCCGCGACGTGACGTCCAGCCGGTCGTTGCGCAGATAGTCCCGCATGCGGTAGTACACATCCGCGGAGGTTACCGAGTGGCCCCCGACTTCGGCGAAAACTCCCTGCTCGACGGCCGCCGGATTGCTCATCAGTCCGGGGATCAACGTGATCACCAACGAGGCCGCGACGACAAGCAAAATGGCGCCCAGAAAGATGCGCACGGCCTGCTTTTGGCTTCGAAAAAGGTTGAACATGTCAGAATCATTATACTATTGGGGCCGGAACGCTCTGGCCCCGCTCGCTGTCGGTTCCGAGTCGCGGGCAAGGACCAACCGGCCACCCGAGTGGCATGCCCTGGCAAGACAATCTCCGCTTTGTCCTTGTCCGCTCCCGCAACTCATTGAACATGGGGGCCGCGGCTCGCGCCATGTTCAACTTTGGGTTCTCCAAGCTGTGGCTGGTTGATCCCTATGATCTGGCCTTCCGGAAGGCGCGCTCCGCCACCGGAGCGGCTGAGGTGCTGGAGTCGGCCCAAGTGGCATCGGACCTGGGAGAAGCGCTGGGGGAGGCGTCTCTGATCGTCGGAGTTTCCGGCACGGCGGGGCGCACCCAGCGGCACGTCCGCAGACGGTTGCCCGAGGGCGCTCTGGCCATCCGGACTCACCTCGCCAAGCGGCCCGCGGCGTTGGTGTTCGGTTCCGAGAAATTCGGCCTGGGAAACGAAGACCTCAGCTACTGCGACTGGGTTTTGACGATTCCCACCGACGAGCAGTGCCCCTCCATGAACCTAGGGCAGGCCGTCGCCGTCTGCGGCTACGAGATCACTCGGCGCGCCAAGTCTGTTCCTTCCCTGAAGACGCCGGCGACGGTGAGCGCCGAACAGAGGGACCGCATCAGCAAGGGGCTGACGGCGGTTCTCGATGAGAGCGGGTTTATTTTCTCCACCAGCCGCCGGTCGCAACAAATGAAGATCCGCCGTTTCGTCAACAGGCTGAGGCTGGCTCCCGAGGACGGACGGATGCTGCAGGGCATGCTGCGCCAAATCCAATGGAAGCTGGACCGGGGTTGACAGCAGGCAAGCCGCCCCCGGGGCGTTGAACAAGACGTTCCTTTTTTGTAGGGCCGGACCACCGTGTCGGCCCATCGCAAACCTCGCAAAAACCAATCCGCGGATGCGCAGCCCGTGTAGCGCGGACCTGGCGCTTTTCCAGTGTCCGCGTGTCACTTCTGAGTAATCAGCAGGGCACCCGGCGGCAAGGCTGTGCTCCGGCAGCCTACTGCACTTCTCCCCGCTACAAAATATCGAGGTTCGTATTCACCGGCGTAGCCGCGCTGATATCCTAATACTTGTCTGCCCCGTTTGTTAAGGCTCGCGAGCATCCGGGGCGATCCCAACGTCGAGCTTTTTAGAGATCCCCCTTTACTGTTGCATTCAATTGGTGGTGCAAGAGTTGGATTAGGCGTTTTCCCGAATGATCATCGGCGTTCCCAAAGAGAACTATCGCGGCGAAAGGCGCGTCTCACTGATTCCAAGGCACGTCTCGGCTTTGGTCCAGGCGGGGGCCGACGTTGTTGTGGAGAGCGGCGCCGGCAGTGAGGCTCTCCACGAAGACGAAGAATTCGTGTCGCGGGGGGGGCGCATCGAAAGCGATCGGCAGCGCCTTCTCTCGGAAGCCGACGTGCTGCTCGTCGTGCGAGGTCCCGGGTCGGATCCTGACTTCCCAGCGGCTGACCTGGATCTGCTGCGAGCCGGCGCGGCGCTCGTCGGATTCTTGGAGCCGCTGGCCGCTCCCGAAATCATGCAGTCGCTGGCCGAGCGCCGTTTAGCGGTCTTCTCGATGGAATTGATGCCCCGAATCACGCGAGCGCAGAGCATGGATGCGCTGAGCTCGATGGCGACGATCGCGGGCTACAAGGCGGTCCTACTGGCGGCCCAACACTCGCCGCGGATGTTTCCCCTGATGATGACGGCGGCGGGGACGCTGACGCCGGCCCGCGTGTTGGTGCTGGGAGCCGGTGTTGCCGGATTGCAGGCCATCGCGACGGCCCGCAGGCTGGGCGCGGTCGTCGAGGCGTACGACGTTCGCCCCGCCGTGAAGGAGCAGGTGGAAAGTTTGGGCGCCCGATTCGTCGAATTGAAGCTGGACACAGACGACGCCGAGACCAGCGGGGGGTACGCCGCCGCGCAGTCGGAGGAGTTTTACCGGCGCCAACGCGAGCTCCTCGGCGAACACCTCAGCCAGTCCGACGTGGTCATCACGACCGCCGCGGTGCCCGGCAAACAAGCGCCGATCCTGATATCCGAGGAAATGTTCACTTCTCTGCGGCCGGGTTCGGTGATCGTCGACTTGGCGGCTGAAAAGGGCGGCAACTGCACCCTGACCGAAGCCGGGAAGCGGGTCGTTCGAAACGGCGTAACCGTCCTCGGGCCGGCCAATCTGCCGTCGGAGGTCCCTGTTCACGCGAGCCAGATGTTTTCGAAGAACGTGTCCGCGTTTCTTGGCGAAATACTCAAGGACGGCAGCCTGCACCTCGATCTCGAGGACGAAATCGTACGGGGGACTTTAGTCGCGCATGAAGGCCGCCTCGTGCACCCCGCGGTGATCGAGGCTTTGAAGGGAGATTAGCTAAAGTGGAAGCGTTTCTTGTTTCGGTGACAATTCTTGTACTGGCCGTGTTTGTCGGCTTCGAAGTCATCACGAAGGTCCCTCCGACGCTGCACACCCCGTTGATGTCGGGCGCGAACGCCATCTCGGGAATCACGCTGGTGGGCGCCGTGATCTCGGTCGGGGCCGACCAGGCCATTTTGGCTACGATCCTCGGCGTGGGGGCCGTGGTATTGGCCACCGTCAACGTCGTGGGCGGATTTCTGGTCACCCATCGCATGCTCTCCATGTTTAAGCGTAAAGAGCGATAGCAGGTGCAATCGAATCTGATCAATCTCGCTTACCTTCTGGCGTCGGTGCTTTTCATCGTCGGCCTGAAGGGCCTGAGCTCGCCCCGTACCGCGCGACGGGGAAACCTAACGGGCTCGTGCGGCATGCTGATCGCCGTACTGGCGACCCTCGTCGACCGGCACATCGTGACCTTCGAGTGGATCGTGGCCGGGGTCGTGGCGGGATCCCTGATTGGCGTGGTTTCAGCCCTGAAGGTGCCGATCACCGCCATGCCTCAGCTTGTCGCGCTGTTCAACGGCTTCGGTGGCGCGGCCTCGGCGTTGGTCGCCGCCACGGCCGTGGTGAATCCCGACACATTGACGGCGGTGCCTCCGGTTCAACTTTACGGGGCCGGTTTGACCAGCCTGCTCATCGGCATGGCGACGTTTACGGGTAGCATCATCGCCTGGGCCAAGCTGCACGAGGTTTACGGCGGGCAACCTCGAGGGGCCGCTGTCAGGGTCGGCAATAAACTGTCGCTCGCGGCGTCGGTGCTGTTGGCCGGCTACTTCCTCTACGACCCCACCCGGATGTGGGCTTTCTGGGCGCTGGCGGCGACCGCCTCGCTCTATGGTCTGCTGCTGACGGTTCCGATCGGCGGCGCCGACATGCCGGTCGTCATCGCCTTACTGAACTCTTGGTCGGGCCTGGCGGCGGCGGCCACCGGATTCGCCTTGAGCAATAACGTTCTGATCATTAGCGGATCTCTGGTCGGCGCTTCCGGTTTGTTCTTGACTCGCGTGATGTGCGAAGCCATGAACCGCTCGCTCGCCGACGTGCTGTCGGGAGATCTCGGTGCGACGGCCGCAACCCCGAGCGATGAAATCTATCAAGGCCGGGTAAAGCGAACATCGCCGGAAGAAGTAGCGCTGATTTTGGAGAGCGCCCGGGCGGTGGCTATCGTACCCGGCTACGGCATGGCCGTCGCGCAAGCGCAGCACGCGGTGCGGGACTTCGCCAACGTGCTCCAAAGTCGTGGAGTCGAGGTGCGCTATGGGGTCCACCCGGTGGCCGGCCGCATGCCCGGCCACATGAACGTGCTGCTGGCCGAAGCCGACGTGCCCTACGACGAACTCCGCGACATGGATCAGATCAACCCCACTTTTAGTGAGACGGATGTGGTCCTCGTCATCGGTGCCAACGACGTCGTCAACCCAGCCGCCCGCGACGATCCCTCAAGCCCCATTGCCGGCATGCCGATCCTCGACGTCGACAAAGCGCGAACGGTGATCGTAATCAAACGCAGCCTGAGTCCGGGCTTCGCCGGTATCCCGAATAAGCTATTCATCGCTCCCAACACGCTGATGCTCTTCGGCGACGGGAAAGAAGCGGTCCGGGAGCTGGTGGCGGCGATGAAGGCGTGAGCGAGCGGCCTCCGCCGCACCTCCGCGATCCAGGCGCCGAGCCCCGGCAATCCGAGCATTCGAAATGAGGCTGCTCGGTGGTTGGCATTGAAACTGGCCAACAGCATGCCTGGACGAAAATGGGTGCCGGCCGTATGCACTCCCCCTGCATGTTCATCATCGTGGCCGACGGGCTGGACGCCGAAGCCTCTACGAGGCTATAGTACTGTGGATGCTGGGGGCGGGACGAGGTCCTCCCAACCACGGGCCTCTGGAACCGCTGGTTGTGAGAGGGCCGAGAATCCGTGCACGGGAGGGAAGCGAACCGCATCCGAGCGGTCTCTTGCGCGCCACTCGTCATTCTATGGCACCCGATCCTGCCCACCCGGGGCTGACAGACCCCAAGTAATTGGGGTTGCCTGAGTGAAGCCATGCCCTTCTCGCCGGGAAAGGTCCCCGAGGCTGGCCAAGGGAGAATTTGATGACTGGCTCTGTTGATCCCGCCATACCTACTTATCGGAGTCCCTTCGGTGGTCTCTGGCCCGATCTGAACCATGCGCCGTTTCTCATTCGAGGGAAATTTGAGCTAGGCCTAATCACCGAGGAACAGGTCAAGCAATTGGAGCACTGGGTCGAGCACGGCTATCTCATAATCCCCAATGCGGTACCAGGCGAAGTGGTTGACCTGGTTAACTCCGACGTGGAACGAGCCTGGCGGGGCGAGTTGCCTTCGCTTCGGATAGAGCATTGGGAGAACAACGCCAGACACGTAGTGCCGATCAAGCCCGAAATCAGGGATAAGCCGCATAAGCTCCTCGATATCTATAGTGCGTCCGAGGCAGCGCGCCGTGCGATCTTCTCGCAGCCCATTTTCGACTTTCTGGCCCTAGTCTTCGAGCGTCCGCCGATGGCATTCCAGAGTCTTTCTTTCATGCGAGGTATGCGAGGTATTGGCCAACCAATCCACAAAGACACTGCCTACGTCGTGGTTCGCTCACCGATGGAGTGCGCCGCCTCATGGATCGCACTAGAAGACATTCAACCCAATTCCGGGGCCTTGGAATACTACGAGGGGAGTCACCGAGGGGAAGAGTATCTCTTCAATGGGAAGCACAAGAGCATGCCCGAAGGCTACGCGGAAGAAGAGCGATATCTCAGTTCCTTGCACGAGCAGGCCCGAGAAATGGGACTTCCTAGAAAGCAGTTCTTCCCGCGCAAGGGGGACGCCTTGATCTGGTCAGCGGACCTGGCTCACGGCGAGCCGCCTGGTGCGGGAGTTCATCGAGCTCTCCGAAGGCCACATCGCCACGGAGTGCTTGCCGCCCTATGCACCGGAGCTGAACCCGGTGGAATACATTTGGGCTTACTGGAAGCAGCACGAGTTGCCGAACGTCTGTCCGAAGGACTACTGGGAGCTGGACGAGCGTGCCCGCAAATCCCTGCGTCGCATGCGCCGCAAACCGCGCTTGATTACGGCCTTCTGGAAGCAGTCTTCTCTTGGCCTTGACTAACTCGATATTATGCGAGATTCAATAAACGCGTTGCCGAAAAGGATCGAGGGAGTTGCGGTAATTGAGGTGCTGCTGATCAACGACGGTAGTACAGATGGCACGGTAGAGATAGCGCGACAGCTGAACGTCGATCATATTTTGGATTTCAGGACCCATCGAGGTCTAGCCAAAGTCTTCCTCGCCGGACTCCGAGAATCAGCCCGGCTGGGAGCGTCCTTCGTAGTTAACTTGGATGCTGACAACCAATACAACGCTGACGATATTCCTAAGCTGCTGGGGCCGCTTTTGGAAGGCAGGGCCGACATCGTGGTCGGGGAGCGACCGATCGGCGAGATCAAGCACTTCTCCGCAGCCAAGAAGGTGTTCCAGCACTTCGGTTCATGGGTGGTGAAGGGTCTGTCGAAAACTGATGTCCGCGACAGCCCCAGCGGATTTCGAGCGTTCAATCGGACGGCGATGCAAAGGCTATTCATCTTTGGTGACTATACCTATACACACGAGTCACTAATCGCGGCCCACGAGTCCGACTTAAGAGTCCTATTGAATCTCGCATAATATAGAGTTAGTCAGGGCCAAGAGGAGACTGCTTCCAGAAGGCCGTGATCAAGCGCGGTTTGCGGCGCATGCGACGCAGGGATTTGCGGGCACGCTCGTCCAGCTCCCAGTAGTCCTTCGGACAGACGTTCGGCAACTCGTGCTGCTTCCAGTAAGCCCAAATGTATTCCACCGGGTTCAGCTCCGGTGCATAGGGCGGCAAGCACTCCGTGGCGATGTGGCCTTCGGAGAGCTCGATGAACTCCCGCACCAGGCGGCTGCGGTGCGCCGGCAGGCGGTCCCAGTCGTGGCTCACCCTGAACTCAGTGACAGGGACCGACTTCGCTTTGACCGTACCAGCTCCGACGTATCCGGTTCCGGGGATGTTGACGAAGACCCTCGCCCCGGGGAACAGGAGGTCCAGGGTCTGGCTGTACCACTTGCCGCCGCCTCCGGAAATGAACCCATACTTCTCGCAGTCTTCCCAGGTCCGGTGCCGGCCATCGCCCAGCGACACGTAGAAGTCTCGACCGTTCCAGGGCTCACGGCCTTTCTGCTTCCTCGTTCCGCTGGCTTTAGCTTCTGCCTCTCGGGGATCAACAAGCCAAGTTCGGGTCAGATACTCCCTCTCACCATCCTTGAAGTAGCGGAAGAAAACCGCGTTTAGGGGCACCCCGTAGTTGTCGCTGAGATAGCCGATGATCCGTTCCGTGCTGGGATCCAGGTCCGAAGCAACGATGATCAGTTCGTGATTCTGGTTAAGCTTTTCGGGCGTGTTCTCATCAAAGGCTTCCGCAAGGCCCTTTTCGAGTTCTCGACCACCGTTTTTCTCGGCGTAGATTTCAGCAATATCGTCGTAGGAGAGGTTCTCCACCCAAGAAGCATAGTCAAGGACCTGAGCGACGACCTCCCGAGCCGTCTGGTCTCTCTTGAGTTCGATGACGCTCAGATTCCCTTCGACATCGATCGCCAGCATGTCGATAAACTTTCCGTAAGCCGTCGGAATCTGACGGCCGATCAGCATCAGTTTGGGCGAGAGGATAGAGATCTCTTTAGCGAGCGTCTCTTCGAGCTTGGCTTCACTGTCGATCGATCCGAAGGTGACTTCCTGAAGATCGTCCCCCAAACGCCAAATTCCGACTTCGATTGGCATGCCCTAAATACCCCCCAAGATTCTATCCCACCGCCGACTCGAATCGGGTGCCTCTAGGGCTACAGACTAACCGTTTGACTTGAGGCTGCCAGGAAAGGGCAGCGCTGACCCCTACAGTTTGAACACGGGCCACGTCACCATAATTTGCGAGACTCACTAAGTAACCACCCTCGGGAACTTTGCTAGACGAACAGCTCGCTTACTTCGTCGAAGCGCATCGGACCGAGTGGAGAGAGGTCTTCGATGTAGTAGAAGGGGCGGCCCGACGGGGTTTCGGTGACCTTCTTTGCCGAGTCGATACCCAGGGCCGAGTAGATCGTACAGATAACATCCTCGGGATAAATGGACCGCTTGCGGCGCCAATCGTAGCGGGTGACCTTGCCTCCGATCTCGTCGGTGGCGCCGAGGATTTTGCCGCCGACAGCGCCGGCCCCGGCAAACAGAGAGACGGCCGCGTAGCGGTGGTGATCGCGCCCCTTGTTGATGGTCAACCCTCCGGGCGTACGGCCGAATTCACCCATGGCGACGATCAGAGTCTTATCCAGCAACGATCGGCCGTTCTCATCCTTTTGGGACTCTAGATCGGTGATGAGATTGGGGAGCGCCGCGTCAAGGTCCCAGCACAGTGTGTACTGGTTGGTTTTGGCTGTCTTGTCGTAAGCTTTGCCGTGCAGATCCCAGCCGTTGTGCGAAATCGCGACGAAGCGCGTTCCCGCGTCGGCGGCGATCAAATTTCGCGCGATGACACAGGCGTCGCCGGTCTGGGAACTGCCGTAGCGCTCGTGATCTTGCTCGCCGACTTTGAAGATGGAAGCGGCTTGGGGCGCATCAAGAATGCTATAGGAAGCTTTGTAGAAGTCACGGTAATCGACCATCATGCGGCCGCGGGACGCTTCGCCGCTAGCGACGACGGCGTTCAGTCGCTCGAGAAACTCCTTGCGATGGTTGAAGCGGTTTCTGTCTTTCTCGGGTAGGACGAAAGGCAAGTCCCCCTTGGTGTAGAGGGCCATGGGAGCGTGGGTCGCCGGCAGCATGCCGCTACCGATCAAGCCGGCGTTCCCATTGCCGTAGTTCATGGCCACGAAGGGCGGAAGGAAGTCGGAGTCCCTGCGCCGCGATTCGAACTCGCTCGCCACGATCGATCCCACCGAGGGCATCTCCTTCAGCCGCGCCGGACTGAACACGTGGCCGACTTGAATGTAGTACTGCCCTCTGGCGTGAGCGCTCTCCCAGGCCTCGTTGCCGCGCACGATGGCGTATTTGTCGGTCATGCCCGCGAGGTTCGGCAAAAGGCCGCAGGGCATCTTCAGCCCGGGGCCGACGGTTCGGACGTCGAAATCAGGAGGCGTCCATTCCCCTTCCTTGAAGTCGAAAGTGTCGAGCTGGCTGGGGCCGCCTTCGAGGAACAGGAAAATAACGTGTTCCGCCGAGCCGCGAGGCGTAGCTCTTGTCGACGACGACGCTGCCACGTTGAGCGGCTTGAGCATGGGCAGCAGAACATAGCCCCCGACCGTAACTCCGCCCACTCGGAAGAAGTCGCGTCGTGAGAGTCTCGGAAACCGAGTTCGTTTCAGGTCCGCGGTCATGGTGTAGCTCCCGCTACGGCTAGTAGTTGAATATGAAATCCCGTTTGTTCAAAAGCGCCCACTGCAAATCCTCGACGCCGTCCTCTACGTTTTCCCGCAACATCTGTTCGGCAACCGCAAGCTCCCCCTCCGTCGGGAACCGCGAAAGTGTCGCCAGAAACAGTTCCTCGACGAGTTGGGCGGTGCTCAGAGGCGATTCCGCGCAGAGCAGCTCAGCCACGCGGCTCCCCTCGGTTGCGCGCAAGACCTTGTTGCGAATCAGGTCGCTGTTGAGCAGCAGCGTGGCCTGCACGATCGATCCCGCCAGGTCTCGCTCTTGCTTGTCGCGATTGCTCTGCCCAAAGAAGCTGAGAAACCGCTTCATCTCGGTGTCCGTAATATCCTCGCTCGAGTAAGTATCTCGGACGTAGCTGACCTTCTTGTCCGTACCACTGATCGCCAGCTCCGGAAACACCTGGGTGGCCTCGGAGACGGCGTCAAAAAGCTCTTCGGCCGAGAGCCGGCGCACGAACCTGCGAGCGTAATACTCAGCGTATTCCGGCTTCCATTCGCCGTCGAAGCGCGAGGAGAGCTGGTAGGCGCTCGACTTTGTGATCAAACTCATCAAGTAGCGCAGGTCGAAGTTGTGTTTGCGAAAATCTTCAGCCAGAGCGTTGAGCAATTCGGGATGCGTCGGCTGAATCGTCCACGGCTCGGGTGGAGGATTCGCCGGGTCCTGCCGCAAAAGATCGAAATCGTGAGGCGGGTCCACGATGCCCACCACCATCAGCTCGGACCAGATCCAGTTCACCGTGGCGCGCGCGAACTGCGGCTGGTCGATCAGCATGCGGGCGAACTCCTCGCGCGGGTTTCTACCGGGCGTGGGTTTCTCGCCGGTTACATAAAAGGCCGGCTCGACATCGGCTCTGTACCGAGGGATGCGGACAATGCTGGGAGCCTTGGTGTCGTAGCCGTGGCCACCCATATGCCAATGCTCCTCGGGCCGCATCGCCGGGCCTTCCAGCAAGGTGAACTCCTGGTTCGCCATGGCTGGCCGGGAGACGCGAATGTTGCCGAAGAACGCCGCCTGGTTCCACAAATCGACCCGCTTCTTCCGGGTGAGATAAAGATTGATGTCGTCGAGATGGCCCGCCCCGTCGTGGCAGCTTACACATCCGAGATTGAGTCCCAGAAAGTACTTCGCCGTGCTGATCGCGATCTCATCCAGCGTATCCTCGTGATTGATATAGATGTCCATCGCATCATCTACGTGATCGCGGAGCAGCAAGTTCGCCGGGCCCGAGGTCGCCCCGGTCAGCGACGTAGCCGTCAGCATCCGACGGACGAATTCGCTGTAGGGAATGTTGAGCTTGAGCGAGAGATAAATATAGTCGTGGAAGGAGTTACGGCCGTCCCCAAGCTGTGCCCGGCTGTTCTGGAAGAGGTCACCGAACCAGTAAGTCCATTTGTGAAGGAAGGCTGCGTCGACGAGCCAGGGCCCATGCGCCTTGCCCTGGTAGGGATCGTTGGGATCGATTTCGTAGCGCAAACCCATCATCTCTTCGATGAGTTTGTCCCGCTTGTCGGTGGTTTCGTCTTTGACGAACTCGCGAATCTTATCGGGCGGCGGGATTTTCCCCCACAAGTCGATGTAGATGCGGCGCAGGAACTCTTCATCGCTCGAGAGGCCGGCATGGGGAATGTTGTCCCGCTCCATCTTGCCGAAGATATGTTCGTCGATGAGGTTTTTTCGCTCGACCTTGCCCTGTGGGCCCAAGGCAAGTTCGCGGCTAACGCTCTCGGTAAGAGCGCTTGCCTCGTCCCGGACAGTCTGGGCCGCTTCGTCATGGGATCGATCGAGTGGGGCGCCCGAGCCCGTCGATTTCTCCGTCTTCTGATCGCCCGCGACTGTCCAACCGGCCGTTAACAGCAGCACTCCAACCAGTAGTGAAAATGTTCCTCCAGACCTAGTGCTCATGATCTTCATTCCGATAACCCGCGACGCAGCATCTATCTTCCATCTTCCCGGCGCCAACTTCTAGACCAATCCTTCGATCGGCACGCCCGTCTTGTCGTTGATCGAATTGGCGATCTTGACCGGCCGGCCGATGGGCGTCATGTATGTTTTCGTCCAGTCGATCCCAAAGGCCTTGTAGACGCTTGCGTAAAGGTCGCCGATGGTGATCATTCTCTCGGCTACTTGAGCCCCTCGTTCGTCGCTGGCGCCGATCACTTGACCGCCTCGGATGCCGCCTCCGCCCAGCACCATCGACCAACAGTGCGGCCAGTGGTCGCGGCCGTTGGCGGGGTTAATGTGCGGGGTGCGCCCGAACTCCCCCATGGCGATGACCACGGTGGATTCCAACAGGCCTCTTTGATCCAGGTCTTCAAGAAGCGCCGAGAGCGCTTGATCCAACTTGGGAACCAGCTCTTCACGATGTTTCTTGTCATTATCGTTATGGGCGTCCCACTGGCTGTACTTATACCCCGAAGCCGTCACGAAGCGGCATCCCGACTCGACCAGGCGGCGGGCCAGCAAGACACTGAGGCCGAACCCGTGTCTGCCGTAGCGGTCCTTCACTTTGTCGGGCTCCTTCGACAGGTCGAAGGCTTCTTTCACGTTGGGGGAGAGAATCATCTTCAGCGCCTGCTCGGTAAAGGAGTCCATGTTGGCGTATTCGGCCAACTCCTCTTTTTGGCGGAACCGGCGCTCCACAACGTCGAGCAGGCCGCGGCGGTTTTCGATCCGCTCGAGGGGAACGGATTTCGGCAGCGTCAAGTCGGGAACTTCAAACTCGCCCTTGCTGGGATCGGGCACGAACATGGGATCGTATTGAGGACCGATGAACGCAGCCTTGAAATAATCCTCGTACTCGCGATGGATGGGCCACTGCGGGCAAACGACGTAGGGCGGAAGACCCTTGCGCGGCCCGGTTTCTCTAGCGATGATCGACCCGATGCTCGGAAACTGCATCGCCGGATTCGGGCGGTGTCCCGTCAAGGCGTAGTGGTGGCCTTCCGGGTGGTCGATTTCTTCGGTGTGCATCGAGCGGATGATCGACAGCTTGTCCATGTTCTCGGCAATGCGCGGCAACAGCTCGGAGATTTGAATTCCGTCCACGTTCGTCGAGATCGGCTTGAAGTTGCTGTTAGGTTTGGGATCCCACGTGTCGACATGGCTCGGCCCGCCTTCGAGCCAAAGCAAGATACAGGCCTGCGCCTGGGCGTCCGGGTTGGTTCTCTGACCCGTTGCCGCCAACGCGCTCCGCATCCCGAGATACTGACTCAGGTGCATGCCCAGGAGGCTCAGAGAGCCGACTCGCAGAAAGTCTCGGCGCAGCGGCTTGTGTGGCCTGAAGTTGATCTCGTTCGGTATGTCCATGGTCTTCCTCGTTACGGTTTCGGCCACTAATGGTTGAAGGCGAACTCCCTAGTGGCAATTAAAGCCCAAGCGAGATCTTGAAGAGCTTCTCGGCGGTCGCCGAATGCGGCTATGGCCTCTTCGAGTGCGGCGCGCTCCTCCGCGGTCGGAAGGCGAACCAGCGCGGCCAGGTAAAACTCGTCGATGATCTCGCCGTTCGAAGCTCCACGGTTGACTAAGCGATCAATGCGGCTGCCCGCGGCCGCGAGTTTGCTGGTATAGGTCGGACCCGCCAGAAGATGCAACGCCTGACCCAGATTGGCCTTCACGCTGCGCTCGGGAACCATCAGCCGGTTCGGGCGCCCGTAGACATCCATGAACTGAGAAGGCACGGCATCGGGCCAGGGCAGGTTGATGGCACGCGTGCCGGGCGGCTCTTTGCTGTACATCCAGTTATCAAAGTCTTCGTACACTCCCGTCACTTGGGAAACCGCGTCTAGAAGGACCTCGGGGTCAAGCGGCCGCGCCATGGAGTGCGAGTAGTTGATCTTGTCGTTCTTGTTCGTTCGGTTGGGAGTGCTTGAAAGCTGATAGGTCCGCGACTGGGTAATCAAGCGGATCAAATACTTCAGATCATGTCCGTTTTCGCGAAAGTCCCCGGCCAATGTATCGAGCAACTCCGGGTGCGTCGGAGGATTCGTCAATCGGAAATCGTCGACCGGATCGACGATCCCGCGGGAGAAAAACAGCCCCCACATGCGGTTCACGATGGCCTCGTCGAAGTAGGCCTGGGCAGTGACCCATTGGGCTAGCCCCATGCGCAGGTCGGTCCGTTGATCCTCCGCCAGAACCCGGCCGTCGAGAAACGTCGGTTCCATTTCTTGTTTGGTTCGTGGATGAATGACCTTGGCACCCTGCCCGAACTCGCCGTGTCCGGCCGGATCATCGATGATGAGCATGTCCTGACCGAGCTGCCCGATCCGGCTGAGGCGACCGAAGAACGCCGCCAACCCCCAGTATTGGTCCTGACTCCACTTCTCGTAGGGGTGGTTGTGGCACTGGGCGCAGTCGAGCCGGCGGCCCAGAAATACCCGCAACTCCTCGGACATCATGTTGCCTGGCGCGGGCAACTCGCCGCCGATGTGGTAGTAGTGGCGCGAGGGCCCGTCGTAACCTTGCGCGGCAATGCGCTGGCGGGCGATTTCGTCGTAGGGGACGTTCCGCGCGATCATGTCGCGGACCCATTCCCAATACATCTTCGTGTACTTCAGGTCGCCCTGCGGACCCATGGCCACGCGGTAGAGGTCGGCGAAGCGGAAGGTCCAATAATCGATGTATTCGGGCGAGGCGAGCAGAATGTCGATCAGCTTGTCTCGCTTGTCGGGGTTGGGATCGTCGAGAAACTCCAGGACACGCTCGGGCGGCGGCAGAGTACCGGTCACGTCCAGGCACACTCGGCGCAGGAACTCTTGGTCGCTCGCGGTTTCCGACGGGATGATGTTGAACTTCTTCAGCTTGGCGAACACATAGTCATCGATGTAATTTCTTCGCGGTATCTCGGGATAGTCCGCTATGGGTTCCGAGATCACCCCAAACCCGGCGCTGACGGCGTGGCCCGCCGCGCGGATCATGACCGCGGTTTCGCCCGTCTGGACGGCCCTCACGAGTCCGCTTTCTGAAACCTCGACGACCTCGGGGTTGTTCGACACGTAGAGCACTTGCCCGCTGACGTCTTCCTGCTGTCCGTTTGAAAGATAGGCCGTAACCAACAGCTGCTGCTTCCCGTTTCCGTCGAGCACGACCGATTTCGGCAAGACCTCGATCCCCTCAACCCGCACGGCTCCCGAAGCGTCGTCCTCGCCGTAGGGCGCGCCCTGCCGGATCCAGTCTAGAATCGTCTCGTAGTCCGCTGAACCGACGGCGATGAGAGGGCCGCCGCCGTGTGCGACCTGCATGGTCGGCTTGGCCAGCAAGAGGCTTTTCTCCGCAGCTTCCAAGTTGATTCGAGACACCCGGGCGCCCTCGGACCCGGCGGCAAGAACTTGGTAGGTTCCCCCTTTGACGATCCACTCGTAGTCCTCTTTGGGGTACAGGGCATTGGCCGAAAGCTTGAATCCTCCCTTGCCTTTCACGCTGCCATGGCAGTCGTTCGAGTTGCAGCCTCTCTTGGTGAAAATGCCGCCGACGTCGCGGGAAAAACTAAATGGGCGGGTCTGTTCGGAGCCGGCCACCCGGACGTTGGCCCGCGCCTTCGCCCCCTCGACTTCGGCCGTCAGAGTGGCTTGCCCATCGGCCACGGCCACGACTTGTCCCGGCTCCTTTAACTTGGCTCGCGCGGGGTCTGAAATGGAAAACTTGCTCTGCTCCGTTACATCCCGCTCTAGACCGTCGGCAAATCGGCCCAGCACGAGAACGCGTTGCGCGGCGCCCGCTCCCCAGAGTTTGACTTCCTGGGGGACCAGCCTCACCGACAACACTTCGCCGGTTGATCCCGAGGCAGCCGGAATGGCCAGGCTGAGAATCATGGCCGGCAAAACCCACCGGCTTCTTAGGTCTCGCCGGAAGTCTCTTGCCTGGTGAGCGAGCTTGGCAACGTTATTCATTTCGGTTTTCTTCCCCATCAACGCCTAGTCGCCAGAAGATGTCTGCCCCGACTCGACGACCATCAACGGAATCTCTTTCAGCGGCAGGGGCGGGCCGATCTTGCCGTCGACGACCGGCCGCGCTACAACGCGAATAAACTTCGGCCATCGGGTGAGCGGGGCGTCCTCGCCGGCCACCAGCATGATGACCGCTGTCTGCGACTTGGGCACGAATCGTTTCTTGTGGCCCTCGTCCAACGGGGGGCCGCGGTCGGGATCGACCTCCGTACCCGTGACCGCGTCAACACCCGGCGGCAGTCCTTCCACTTTCAGTGCGATCTCCCCGCCGAAGCCTTCTTCCTGGTCCGTGGTAACGGTCAGCTTCTTGGCGCCGCCCCGCGCCAAGTTGATCTGCTCCTGCTCGACGACAACATCCCCCACGTGCGACGCCTGCGGGCGAATCAGCACGCGATAGCGGAAGCTCGGGTCGCCGTAGCGAGACGTGACGTCGCGAACCTGCAAGTAGTACTCGCCGCCGAGCTCGAACGTGTAGATGGTCTTCGGCTCGACGGTCTTCAAATAGAAGGTGAAGTTCCGCGAGATCCGCTTGTAAATGTTGGTCAAGAATTCGTTGTCGGCGTCGAAAACTCCGAGTCGCGGATTGAAGGCGGGTAAGCTCGTATCGGGAGTTTCGATCTCGAAAGCGAGGCCCTGCCCGGGATCCACCTTGAACTTGAAGATATCCACGTCGCCGGGGCGCTCGATTGCTCCTTCGAGGATCGTCGGCAACTTCACCGCCAACGCTTGGGAGAAGCTGTCGTTCGGCTCTTCCGCGATCACTATCGCAGGAACGGTTGAATCGATCGACAGATTATCTCGTTCCGCTGGGACGCCGCTGCTCGCCTCTCCCGCAGCCGATCCGCCCGCTGTCGCGGCCGGCTCGGTTGCCCTCCCGGGAACGGTCCGCGACCATAGTTGCTCGAGCCGGTCCAGCTCGAGGATTCTCTCAAACGCACGCTCCCGCCATCTCGACGCGGCAGGAGACGAATCGCCGCCTTCCCCCGACAACTCATCCGCCGCCGGAGTTTCCGAAGGCGTGATGCGAAGCTGGTAGGAATAATCCGGCGACCCCTTCCACATGAAGGAAGAGACCCGCACTAGGTAGCGGCCTGCCTTGCTGAACCGGTAAGTCAACCTCGGAGCGTTAGAGACAAACGGTGATCGAGGCTCGTCGTTGAACGCGAGGCGCGTAGCTTTCTGAGGATCGAACCAACTTCCCCTGGGTTCATAGAGAGTCAACTCGGGGTCAAACTGCCCAGGCGGGCCCATAAATGATCCGGGGGGAGCATTCGAGAAAACCTCGAACGCGAGGTCTTCGCCCCGGGACGCTTCAAACGCGTAGAAATCAACTTCGCCCGCTTGGCTGATCTTCCCCTCGATCGTCGTGGGGATGCGAACCGACTGCGCCGTGCCGGCTGAGTCGTGCGGTGTTTCAGCCTCTCCTACGCTGGAGAGGGAGGTGACGGCGAATTCGAGCGAGTTCGAGATCCCTTGCGGCGTGAGAACG
Organism: Bryobacterales bacterium; assembly: GCA_965248365.1. Lineage (GTDB taxonomy): Bacteria > Acidobacteriota > Terriglobia > Bryobacterales > UBA6623. The sequence goes on from CBDFJA010000003.1 coordinate 439,183, forward strand.
CGAAGCTGGTGAACCCCGAGAGGCGTGTCCGGATCGACTTCGACTTTCAGCGAGACGCGGTGGCCCTGGCGATTCTTGATCGCCTTCAGGTCGTAATCTTTCGCCGCCTCGAACTCGATTTCGCCGATGCCCTCGACCTCGGCGCGCAAACTTTCGCTGTCGAACCAGACTCCATAGGCGCCTTGTAGCGCCCTCCCTCGAACCTCGGCTCGTATGGTTGCCCCCTGCCGGGCGCCAACCGGGAAAACGGAAACAAGTTGCGGCTCCCCGGGCGGGTTGTCGGTGGCGTCCTCAGCCGTCAACCGGGGCGCATTGACGCACAGCAGAGTCGCAACAAGGGCGCACGAAACTAGCCCGGGGACCATCCTAGTTGACCCTTTCGCGAAAACACTCGACAGCACGGCCATGAGTGCCGAAACCCCCTACCTGAGCAGGCTATGAGCCGGCAGCAGCAAACGGCCTTCCGAGACGCTCCCCCCATCCTCCGCTGCAAGCAGCGGCGGCCCGCCTGATGCACACCTAGCTATCACAGATTCTAACACTTTGGGCCCTGTTTGAAGGGTAGTGTTCAAACTGAGACCCTACCAGAAAGCCGCTGGGGGTTGCCGTCGATTCTTGCGTTCCTTGGCAGAGCGAGAAGTCCCCGTAGCGCGGGCCTGGGCCGCCGTTTGGCCCAGACCCGCGGCCTTTTCTGATCCCTCGCGGGGAAACACTTGACACGCTCGCTATTCTGAAGGGGGGAAGCGCACAGGCTGGGGTAACGCTCGACGAGCGAAGAAAAAATACCAAACAAAGTCAATTTCCAGCAACTCATTTGCAATCAATTGGTTACGACGGTTTCGGGCGGCCTCTCCGGGCATCCCCGACCGCCGAGATCCGAGGCCTTCGTTTCGTGGCGCACGCCGTGGCGCCATTCCGGGCGACATCGAACTCCGTCGTGGTGCAAGCTCTCCGCTTGCCGCCTCGAGACTCATCTCGACCCCTGGGGCGGTTCCGCCATGCGGGGATTTGCCCGGTCACGGGCCACAACATCTTTTTTGTCAGTCCGCGCCTGTCGCTCAGCCCGGCGGAAAGACAGGTTTCCTGCATAATGAAAAACACGCCCTGGCTGGCCTCCCGGGCGAAACGAACCATCGATGGCGGATCCGCGGGGGCGCCACTCGACGACCGGAGCAGGTGGGTATAAAGTTGAGAGCTGCCTTCCACACAGAAGCCCCCCGGGCCTCCGTAGATCGGCCGGGAGGCGCACGGAACCGAACGTTCTGCCGTGGCGCGCCACGCCGGGCCCGGATGGCCGCCGTCTCGCTGACCTTTCTCATTGCCGGGCGCGGTCCGCTGCCGGCCGGCGACTGGATTTCGTTTGTCGATGTCGCGGCGCAGGCAGGCGTCGAGCCGGAAATCGTCTATGGCGGCGTCGAGAGGAAAAAATACATCCTCGAAAGCTCCGGCACGGGCGTTGCCATCTTCGACTATGACGGCGACGGACGCCCAGATATCTTCTTCGTCAACGGCGCCCGACTCGACCTTCCCCCGGAAAAAGCCCCAAGCAACCTTTTATATCGCAACCTTGGGGACTGGAAATTCGAGGACGTCACCGCGAAAGCAGGTCTCCGCCAAACCGGCTGGGGCCAAGCCGCTTGCGTCGGGGACTTCGACAACGACGGATGGACCGACTTGAACGTGACCTACTACGGCGGCAACCGCCTCTATCGCAACCGGGGAGACGGAAGTTTCGAGGAGGTTGCAAAAACGGCCGGGGTCGAAACCGCCGAGCGCTGGAATGCCGGGTGCACCTTCCTCGATTACGACAAAGACGGGAATCTCGACCTGTTCGTTGCCAACTACGTTCACTACGAAGATGCCGCCAAGTACGAACCGGGGTCGGGCCCCAACTGCAAATGGGAGGGCATGGACGTTCTGTGTGGTCCGACGAGCCTGCGAGGGTCAACGAACGTCCTCTACCGCGGTAACGGGGAGGGCGCTTTTACGGACGTTGCCGCCCCGAGCGGCATAGCGCGCGCGGACGGCTACTACTGCTTCATGCCCGTGACGCTCGATATTGACGGGGACGGATGGAGCGACATCTACGTAGCTTGCGACGCGACTCCGAACATCCTTTACCACAACCAGGGGGACGGCACGTTTGCCGACATCGGCATGGAGTCGGGCACGGCTCTGAGCGAAGACGGGCAAGAGCAAGCCGGTATGGGCGTGGCGGTGGGAGACTACAACCTCGATGGCCGCCCGGACCTGCTGGTCACGAACTTTGCCGGCGAAACGACGACACTCTACCGCAACAGCGGCGGTCGAAGCTTCCTCGATGCGACCCTTGAGGCCAAGCTTGGCGCCGCTACGCGATATCTGAGCTGGGGCGTAGGACTGGTGGATTTGAACAACGACGGCTGGAAGGATATCTTCGTCGCCAGCGGGCACGTCTATCCGGAGGTCGATCAGCATCCTTCGAGGATCACTTACCGCCAGCCCATGCAGGTCTTCCGCAATCTCGGTGACGCTACTTTCGAAGACATGTCGTCTCGGTCCGGCCAGGCAGTCCAATTGAAGAAAGCAAGCCGGGGCGCCGCTTTCAACGACCTTGACGGCGACGGCGACCTGGATGTCGCTGTTGTGAACATCAACGACCGCCCTATGCTGCTGCGAAACGACGGTGGTCATGAGCAGAACTGGCTGAGGATTCGGCTGGAGGGCGAGAAATCCAACCGCGGCGGGATCGGCGCGCGGATCGAGGTCACAAGTGGAGACCAAACCCAGGTCGAGGAAGTACGCAGCGCGTCCAGCTATTATTCGACGAGCGGCTTGACCGCGCACTTCGGTCTTGGGGTTGCCCAGCAAGCCGATTACGTCGAAGTGCATTGGCCGAGCGGAACACGTCAAACATTTAAGAAGGTCGCGGGCAATCAAACCGTCTCGATTCATGAGAGGGAGGGTATCGAGAACGAACCGGCTCGCTGATCTCGATCCTGCGGTGGGACGCCGCTCGGCGGAGACCCGTTCATAAGCACAAAATCTCCGGTGATATAGTTAAGGCGGAAATGTCGAGACGCATCTTCGTCGGGTTCGTTTGTCTCTGCTACTTTCTGCTTTCCCCCGCCGCGCTTCCTCAACAAGACCGCCCCGACGGCAAGCATCAAGCCTTGGGAGGCGGACAGGAACCGGGCCTGGACGGCCATCGAAAGATGCTGTCCCTGCTAAAGGAAATCGCTGCCCGCACGCCGAACGAGCACACCTTTCTGGGAGACAGGGAGACGCGCGCCCTGAGAGAAAAGCTCGCCGACCTACCCCCTGATGCATCCGCCGCCAGCCGCTGGCGCCTCCACCGCCGGTTGGCGGCAAATGAGCTGAACTTGGGCAATGAAACGGCAGCCATTCTTCACTTCAGCAAAGCTTACAACCTGCTTCCCGAGGTAAGAGAACGCCTGGCGCCGGGTGAGGCCAACCAGCTGGTCTTTGACTTGGGCGTGGCCTACATGCGAACCGGCGAGACGCAGAACTGCTGCAATCGGTTCACGCCCGATAGCTGTATCCTTCCGATACGCGGACAGGGCATCCACACCAAAAAGGAAGCATCGAAACGGGCGATCGAGTATTTCACCGAGGTACTCGAAAACCCTCCTAAGGATACGCGCGTCCATTTGGGTTCGCGCTGGCTGCTGAATATCGCCTACATGACGATCGGCACTTACCCGGAGGGAGTGCCCGAAGACTATCTCATCCCCGCCGACGCCTTCGAGTCGGAAGAGGCGTTTCCGCGATTCGTCAACATTGCTCCACAATTGGGGATCGACACGTTCAGCCTATCCGGCGGGGCCATCGGGGATGATTTTGACAACGACGGCTATCTCGACTTGGTCGTTTCGAGCTGGGATCCCGCGGCGCAAATCCGCTTCTTTCGCAATGAGCGGAATGGAAGCTTCTCCGACCGCACCGAGGAAGCGAACCTTCTGGGCATTACCGGCGGACTCAACCTGGTGCAAGCCGATTACGACAACGACGGTCACGTCGATGTTCTGGTCTTGCGGGGAGCGTGGCTGGCGCACGGTGGAGACCATCCGAACTCGCTGCTTCGCAATAACGGCGACGGCACGTTTACCGATGTGACCTTCGACGCCGGATTGGGGAGGGTCCACCACCCGACCCAAACTGCTTCCTGGGCGGACTACGACAACGACGGCGATTTGGACCTTTATGTCGGCAACGAAGCTCTTCCCGGACTGCCGGCCCCCTGCCGGCTTTTTCGCAACAACGGCGACGGGACCTTCACCGACATTGCGAGGGAAGCCGGCGTGACCAACGACCGATTCACCAAGGCCGTAGTGTGGGGCGATTACAACGGCGATCGATTGCCGGACCTTTACGTTTCGAATCTGCGTGACGCTAACCGGCTCTACCAGAACAGAGTCGACGGCACGTTTGTCGACGTCGCGCCCGAGCTCGGAGTCAGCGGTCCCCGAGCAAGCTTCCCGGCGTGGTTTTGGGACTTCGACAACGATGGGGTTCTAGACATCTTCGTCTCCGCCTACTCGGCAACGATCGGAGATGTCGGCGCCGCTTACGTCGGCTTGCCCTTCGGGACGGAACTCGCGCGCTTATACCGCGGCGACGGGAAAGGAGGCTTCGAAGATGTTGCCCGACAGCGGAACCTGCGCCGGCCGACCGCCCCGATGGGCTCGAATTTCGGCGACATCGATAACGATGGCCACCTCGATTTCTACCTTGGTACCGGCTACCCGAGCTACAGCAGCCTGATGCCCAACGTGATGTACCGCAACCGGGAAGGCAAAAGCTTCGCCGATGTTACCAGCGCGGGCGGATTCGGGCATTTACAGAAAGGCCACGCGGTCGTGTTCGCGGATTTCGATCACGACGGCGACCAGGATGTCTTTGAAGAGATGGGCGGCGCCTTTCAGGGAGACAAGTTCAAGGATTCGTTCTACGAGAACCCTGGTTTCGGCAACCATTGGATCACCCTGGATCTTGTCGGCGTCGAAACAAACCGCTCGGCGATCGGCGCGCGGATCAGGGTTGAGGTCGTCGAAAACGGGCGGCGCCGGTCCATCTACAAACACGTCAATAGCGGCGGCAGCTTCGGCGCGAATCCCTTGCGGCAGACGATCGGTCTAGGGAAAACGCAGAAGATCGAACTTCTTGAAGTGTACTGGCCGACTTCGGATTCGACCCAGACCTTCCGCGACGTGCCCATGGACCAACACATCGGGGTCGTTGAAGGGGAAGAGGGCTATACTGCCAAGTCGCTCAAGCGGTTCAAGTTTGGCGGTTCCCCCGAGTAATCGATCTTCCCGCCAGGGGTCGAGATTAAGAAACCCCACCCAAAGCTCGCCCCGGTCTTTGGGATAATGACGGGCACATGTCCACCGACCGGAAGAAACCTATCGTCGCGGGAAGCTCGACCGTTCCGATTCGCAGCGGGCAAGCCGTTGCCGGCTTGTTGACTTTTTTGGCTCTGGCCCTCCCGGCACGTGGTGGCCCTCCGGCCACGGCAAGTTGGCCCCAATGGAGGGGTCCTGAAAGCCAAGGCGTGTCTTCGGAAAACAATCTGCCCACCGAGTGGAGCGCCGCCAAAAACATAGTTTGGAAGACGCCGATTCCCGGTCGGGGTCATTCTTCGCCGATTGTCTGGGGAAACAAGCTCTTCGTCACGACGGCTATCCACGGGCCGGTGATACCGGGGGCCAAGACTCTCCAGCACTTCACCGCGGACGGGGATGTGTTCCTCCACCCCGACGTCGTCGGAGGCGAGTACGAGCACGCGTTCAAAGTTCTCTGCTTGGATACCGATACCGGAGAGATCCTCTGGGAGCGAACCGCCTACAAAGGGCGGGTCTACGACGGCAGGCACCGCAAGAACACGTACGCCTCTCCGACGCCGCTGACGGACGGCGAACACGTCTACGCCTACTTCGGCGCCGAGGGCGTTTACTGCTACGACTTTGACGGAAATCTGGTCTGGAAAGGGTCCCTGGGGCCGATCGCCACCATGGGCATGGGAGTCGGGTCGTCCCCTTTGCTCTGGGAAGGCCTGATGATCGTGCAGTGTGACCAGGATAACGGTGTTGATTCGTTCCTGGCGGCTATCAGTAAAAAGACGGGCGAAGAGGTCTGGCGCGTCAAGCGTCCCGCCCTCGAAAGCTGGTCTTCGCCGATCGTGGTGGCGACCAAGAAACGCACGGAGCTGGTGGTCAATTCGCGGGAGCTGGTGATCGCCCACGATCCCGCTAGCGGTGAAGAGTTGTGGAGATCCGACGGCGTAGGCGTCAACCCGGTTCCTACACCGGTCACGGGGCACAACCTCGTCGTTGTCGCGGCCGGCGTGGGCCAGAAGCACGCCATGGCGATCCGTCTTGGAGGCTCGGGGGACATCACCGATACATCCCAGATCGCTTGGAATTACTATAAGGGCACTGCCCACATCACTTCGCCGATTCTTTACGGTGACTACTTGTACTTGCTGACCGACAACGGGATTGTCACCTGTCTCGACGCCAAAACGGGCGAAGTGCAATACCGTGACCGGGTGCCCGGCCCGGCCAAGTTCTCGGCTTCCCCCGTGGCCTTCGACGGCAAGATCCTGCTGACGAGCGAAGAAGGAGACTCTTTCGTCTTTAAGGCGGGGCCGACGTTCGAATTACTCAGTACGAATTCGATCGGCGAACAGGTGCACGCTTCCCCGGCAATCTCGGGAGGGAGGATCTTCATCCGCGGAGAGAGGAATCTTTACGCGATTGGGCAGGCGGAGAGTGAGTAGGACGGGGGACTGGGAAGGTTGGCAAGAGTGGTTGTTCCGCTGACAAGCAAGAGTGCTTATCCTACCGTCAAGCGCGAGTGACAGTCGTACGCCGCAGGGCGGTCCACTTCGATGACTCTAGCTATAGCTAGACCAAGATTTCCTTGACCACTCTCGCTGGTTCCTGACCCGTGGGTTTTTCGTCCAGGCCGTTGTGGTTGTAGATGAGTTTCTTGAAGTCGAGCCCTAGGGAATGGAGAATCGTGGCGTGGAAATCGTGAACGCTGACGCGGTTTTCGACGGCCTTGTAACCTGTGTCGTCGGTGTTCCCGTAGGCCGTGCCGCCTTTGATTCCCCCGCCGGCCATCCAGGTGGTGAAGCCGGCCGGGCCGTGGTCGCGTCCGTCGCCGCCTTGCGAGAGCGGTAAGCGGCCGAACTCGCCTCCCCAGACGAGCAACGTGCTGTCAAGCAGGCCACGCTGCTTGAGGTCTCTGATCAACCCTCCAATTGGTTGGTCGGTCTTGTTGCAGCAGTAGCGGAGGTTCTTCTCGAGGCCGGAGTGGTTGTCCCAAATCTGCTGCTCGATGTAAATCTGGACGTAACGAACGCCGCGCTCGACCAATCGGCGCGCCATCAGGCAGCGGCGCCCGTAGGAGGAGGAGACTTTCCTGTTGATGCCGTACATCTCTCGGGTAGCCTCCGATTCCTGAGAGACGTCGAGGGCGTCGGTGGCCGAGAGCTGCAGCCGCGCGGCCAACTCGTAGCTGGCGATGCGGGCATCGAGATCGGGCTGGAAGGGCCGTTGGTCGCGGTGCTTGGCCGACAGCCGGCTCAGCAGATCCCTCGCAAGGTCTCTGACCGGCGTGGGGAACTCATCCTTGGCTTCCAGATTCAATATCGGGGAACCTTCCGAGCGCAGCCGGGTTCCTTGAAAGATCGGGGGCAACCACCCCGACTGCCAGTTCTTGATTCCCTGGGTGGGGAGCCCGATGGGATCGTCCAGCACGACGTAGGCGGGCAAGTCCTGATTCTCACTGCCCAGCCCGTACACCGACCAGGCTCCGATCGTCGGACGCCCCGGAAACACGCTGCCCGATTGCATCAGAAAGATGCCCGGGCCGTGCGTGAAGTTGGTGGTAAACGTTGAGCGGATCAGGGCCAGATCGTCGGCGTGCTCGCCCAAATAGGGCAAGACGTCGGCCATCTCGAGGCCCGACTTGCCGTAGGGCACGAACTTGAACGGCGAGGGCATGAAGCCCCCGGCTTCGTCGGCGAACAGTACGTCGTTCGCCAAGTCACGTCCGGGAGGCTGGCCGGCGTATTTCGTCAGCAGGGGCTTGTGATCGAACAGATCAACCTGGCTCGGCCCGCCGTGCATGAAAAGCTGAATGACGGATTTCGCGCCAGGCTCGAAATGCGGCTTCCTCGGCCTTACATCAGAGGGCGTTTCGTGCCCGATGGCGGCCAGGGCCGGGTTCGAGGAAAACAGATCGGCGCCCAAAAGCGACGCCAGGGCGGCCCCGTAGAGCCCGTCCGACACCTTAGAGAAGAAGTCGCGCCGCGAAGGGGCTGCCATCCGATGGGAAATAGAGTTGAGGTTGTTATCGTGCATCGAACGCATTCCCTCCTCAGTCGATGTAGACAAAATCCGGCGAGTTCAAAATCGTGTGGCAATAGGCTCCGAGCGCCAGCCAGCGCGCTTTCGCTTCTTTAGGTTCCGCCGGAGTTTCCTGATCCAGGTGTTCCCGCCAGTGACGCGTCAAATCCCCCAGCGCCCGGACGCCCATCACCTTCTCTTCGGCCGACGGTGGGCGTGACAGCGCAGCGAGGTACACACGGTCCACTTGACGCGCGACATCGTCCCCGGCGGCGTCCATAACGCGGCCCGCGAAGTAGCGGGCGCTCTCGCGGAGCAAGTCGCTGTTGAGCAACTGCAAGGCTTGGGTCGAAACCGTCGAGTACTCGCGCCGCAGGCAATTGGGGCTGCCGTCATCGAGTCGCGGCGCGTCGAAGTTCGTAAGCAGGGTTGACGGCGTCTCTCGTTTCTGCAACATGTAGATGCTGCGGCGAAATCCCTTCTCCGTGGGTTTCGCGACGACCTCGCCTTCCTCGGTCTGCTCGATCTCGTCGGGAGGCCCGAACGGCGTCGCGTCGAGCCGTTGGGCCACCTTGAGAACGGAGTCGCGCAGGGCCTCGGCGTCCATGCGCTTGAAGGGGAACCTCGACAGCAGCGAGTTGCCGGGGTCCGCCTCTCGGGCGGCCGGATCAACCTTCGATCGCTGCCGGTAGGCGGCCGAGGTCATGATCAGGCGGTGCATCGCCTTCATGCTCCACTTTTGGCGGACGAACTCGGTAGCCAGCCAATCGAGCAGCTCGGGATGCGACGGCGGCACGCCCAACTTGCCGAAATTGCCCGGCGTGCCGACCAGCCCGGTTCCGAAATGATACTGCCAAATGCGGTTGACCATCACCCTGGCCGTCAAGGGGTGGTTGGGCTGGGTGAGCCAGCGCGCGAAGGCTAGGCGCTGACCACTCGTGTCGGTCGTCCAAGGCGGCTTGACGACCTTGTACGGCTCGATGCCATCCCGCAAAACCGACGGTACCCCGGGGAACACCCTGGGGCCGGGATTCAACGAGTCACCTCGCCGAAGGATGTAGGCGGGCGTCGGCTCGCCACCCATGTCGTAAAGCGCCCGCACCATGGGATCGGGTTTGATCTCGTCTTCGGCCTTGAGAATGGCGATTCGAATATCCCTGGCCTCATCCTTGAACTTGAGAAATCTTTCCTCCAACGCCTTCTCTAGTATTTCGAGAGAAAGTTTTTTCACCAAGTATTTCTGAAGGCTGCTCCGTTCTTCCTCAGGGGTTTGAACGGCTTTCAACGCGTCCTCGCGAACGTCCTCGGGCAGTTGGGCCAATTTTTCGCCAAGCAGTTCCTCCCGTAGCGGGGCTGCTTTCTCTTCCAAGGTCTGCTTGAGCCTTTCGATTTCCTTCTTGATCGGAGCGTTGTGGGCTTCCCGCTCCTCGCGCCCCTCGTCGGAAGGTATGAGCAGCAGACGCTTGGGCGCGTAGGGTTCTCGTTCGAAGCTCGCTCCCGTCAACTTGTTGGGCATCAGCCAGTCATAGGGATCGTAGGCGGTACGCAGTATAGCCCCCAGACTGTAGTAGTCGCGGTGGGGAATGGGATCGAACTTGTGGCTGTGGCATCGCGCGCAGCCCGTAGTGAGGCCCATCACCGTCGAACCCAGCATCTGCACTTGCGCCGCGATGGTGTCGAACCGAAACGGAACGAAGTTCACGTCATGCGAATTCGTCGGGTCGGGCGTCATACGCAGGAAGCCCGTCGCCACCAAGTAATCGAGCTGCTGGGGAGTAAATTTCTTGACCGCCTTGTAGTCGAACAATTCATCGCCGGCGATCTGTTCGGTCAAGAACTGATCGTAGGGCTTGTCGGCATTCAACGAGCGGATGACGTAATCCCGATAGCGGTAGGAATGAGGACGGACGCGGTCATCCGCCGCTCCGCCTTCCGAGTCGGAGTATCCTGCCGCGTCGAGCCAATATTTTCCCCAGCGCTCGCCGTAATGGGAGGATTCGAGCAGGCGATCGATCAGGCGTTCGTAGGCGTCCGGCCTAGAATCGTTCTGATAGGCTACGACTTCCTCCGGGTCGGGGGGGAGACCGGTCAGATCGAGATAGGCGCGGCGCATCAGCGTCAGGTCGTCGGCCCGCAGCGAGAAACTCAGCTCCTTCTGCTGCAATTTCCGCAACAGGAATGCGTCAATCGGAGTCCGAACTGAGTCTTGATCCTCGACGCTGGGCGCTGCCGGGCGACTGGGCGCCACAAACGACCAAAACTTGCGCTCTTCATCGCTGATAAGAGGGTCGGGGCCGTCACCGACTTGGGCGACTTCCCCGCTGTCCGGCGGCGCGCCGGCGGCGATCCACTGGCGTAGCTTTTCGAGTTCCCCGGAGCTGATATCCCGCGTGAAATAGGAGAACTGCCACTCGGGAGGCGGCATTTCCCGCGCCGTGATGCGCTTGATAAGGAGACTTTCGTCGGGTTTTCCGGGAACAATCGCCGGTCCCGACTTGCCCCCTTTGAGCAACCCGGCGCGCGTCCGAAGGTCGAGCCCCGCTCGCTGGATTCGCTTGCCGTGGCAAACGATACATTTGACGTGCAGGATGGTTACTAGAGCTTCGCGCTCGGTGACTTGTTGGGCGGCCAGTTGCGACTTGGCGGCTTCGAGGTCTTCCCCCTGCTTGAGCGCTCCGGCCTCGATCCACTTTCGAATCAGCTCGATCTCGTCGGCGCCGAGCTTGCCGGGTCCCATGGGCATTGCGCCCGAGGAGACTTTTTGAAACAGCAAGCTCTCGTCCGGCCGGCCCGGCGCAATGCCGGCTCCTGTTTCGCCTCCCTTGAGCGTGGCGTCGCGGGTGCGCAAGTCCAGCCCGTTCTGCCGCAGGTTTTCGCCGTGGCAGACCAGGCAATTAGCTTCAAAAACAGGAAGGATGTCGGACTCGAAGCGCGGCGCCTGGTTTTGCTCTCCGCCCCGGGCGGAGGAAGGCGAGAAAAACAGCCCGACCGTGAGCAGGAGAGCGGCAGAGAGTCCCGCCGGCGACGAGCGGCAAAAGCCCCTCAAGACAGACATATCAACTTCCCCCTGAGCGAGATCCGAAAACCAGCAACCGGGACCACCGTCCGTCTAGTCTCGGTACAGCTTCTCTACCACTTTATCACCGCCGGGGTGGCGAAGCGAGTCACTTTCTTCACCGGCGCTTTGGCTTGCAGATAGTGGCCGCGCTGGTAGAGCGGCGATCCGGGAACCAGCGGCGGCGAGATCTCGACCAGCGTGTTCCCCTTGAATTTACAGGTGTGGACCTGCTCGTCCGGCGCTTTCCAGCCGCCCAGTTTAGGGATCGTCCAAAGCTCCGTCTTTTCGACCATAGGGAACTCGATAGTCAACACATCGTCGGTCTTGAGGCCGTCGAAGCGGAGATAGTTGCCGAACCAAGCGAGCGTTTGCTGCTTGCCGTCCAGCTCGGCGCGAACCGCCGCACGATCCACCCACAGCGGAATGCGCACGAAAGCCTCGCGCGCTTGCTTGTTCTTGAGGACCACTTTCCCCTCATACGGCAGGTAGCTGTCGACATCGAGCCAAGGGGTTGAGCGGTTCAACAGCAAATTGACCCGAGCCGTCCCGTCTTCGTAACGCACAGTCGCATCCGCGGCGTAGAAAAGACCCATGTTTCCGTGGGTGCTGCAGCACAGATAGTAGCGGCTCTTGTCGGGGTTGCCGGCAAATCCGCCCACCATCCGATTGATCACGTTGACGGTGGTGATATCGGTTGACGGATGCATGGAGTGCGAAGCCTCCGCGCTCGTGTACGGCTTGTCGGGCGGGGGGGGCTTGCCCTCGGAGAGCTTAGCCATGAATTGTTTGTCGTCCGGGGTGAATTGCATGGCGACCCCGTGGTTGCGGATGTATTGGTCCACATCCTCCCAGTAGTCGCCAATGCCGGCCTGGGACAGCTTGACCGCGATGCCGATCATGCGGCCCGTCGCACAGCCCTGGCCATCTCCGACGTAGCCGATACGCGCGAAGCCGCCTTGGCGGGCCCATTCGTAGCCGTCGCGCACAAATTGCTTCAGACGCTGGTCGTTGGCGGCCATGGCGTACTCGAGAATCGCCCGCAGGGTGTTGATGTGTCCGTGCAGGTGTCCTTGCCAGTGGGCATGTTCGGCGCCGTTGACTTTCGGATACTCATGCTCGAAGTCCGCCCAAAACTTGGGCTTGCTGTAGAAGCGAACCAATTGCCCCGACAGACGCAGCGCGTGCTCGTTGCCCGTCAGCTGATACCAGGTCGCCAGCGCTCCGGGTATGTGTCCCTGATGGTTAAACAGCGATCCCTCTTCCCCGAACTTCTCGTTTGTGGGCTCGACTGTATCTTTCCAGCCTTCCTTGGTGTAGCAGGAGCGCAAATATTCTTCGTCATAGAAGCCGTAAACGGGGATGTAGGCGTAGTCGTCCTTGTGGACGACGATTTTCTCCAGCCCCTCGACCATCCTATCGATGCGCTCCTTCCAGATCGGATCGCCGGTGTATTGGTAGAGGGCGATCATGGCCCGCATGAAACGGCCCTGGCCGTGGACCATCACGAAGGGTTCGCCGATCTTCATCCACGGTTTCTTGGTGATGTCGGCCGACACCCAGTGCAGCCCGTCCTCTCCGAGCATCGAGGCCATCATTTCGACCATCTTGGTCTCGCGTTCCACGTGTAGAGTGCTGCCGCTGATAACGCGCTCGAACACCATGGCCTCCACCGCCTTGTCTTGGCAGGCGCCCAGCGAGGTCACATGCGCATAAGCATAGGGCGGATTGGTGCGGTCGCAGTAACCGCCGAAATACATCTCATAGTTCAGGTCCTCGTCGATGATTTCGGTGAAGTGCCGCAGCCCCAGACTCGTATGTTCAGCGAGATCAAGCGTGTCGGGAACCTCGGCTTCGTAATACTCACCCTCGATGGGCAAGGCGTCGGCGGGTCGGGCGCCGCGGTCCGCGTCTCCGGCCTCCGGCTGGGGACAAGCCGAGAAGATCAGGACTGCTAGCAGGGCAAAAACCGCAAGGACACTGTTCATCACAAGCTCATCTCGTTTCATCGTCGGTTCCTCCTCGGCTTTACTCCGGGTTTTCGTCCCGTCTTCCTCGCGTATTCAGAGTTCCCCTCGCCGCGCGTGAAAAACCCCTCTCCCATTCGAGAAATGGTCAACCGCCCCGGCGCCTCCAAAATGCAGGCCGTTCGAACCCCGCAATCAACTCGCTCCCCGCTTTTACCAAGTTACTTTCCGGCTGGGCACAAAGCGCTCTTTTTCGACCAGCTTGCCGCTCGGCATGTCGTCGTAGAGCGGATAGGCCAATCCGGGCGGGTCGATGGCGACAACGTTCGATCCCCGCAGAGTGAGCTTGTAGGGGCGGCGCCCGAGGACCCTGTGAACCGTGCGCTCGGGGACGGGGAACTCGATCGACACCTCATTGCCCGACTTGAGGCCGCTGATACGCAGGACCCGCCCCTCGGTTTTGGTTCGCGCCTTGCGCCCGCCGATCGCCACGGTTACGGCGCTCGTGTCGACCCACTCCGGCAGCCGGACCGCCGCTTTCTTGGCCGTCTTGATCTTGAGGACCACCTTGCCCTCAGCCGGCAAGTAACTGTCCACGTCCAGCAACTCGGAGGCTCGATTGAGCAGCAGGTTGACCTGGGCCTCGTCTTCCGACCCCGTTACGATGCTGCCCCAGACGTAGTAGAACGTGCGCGCTCCGTTAGCCGTGCAGCAGTGCATCAGCCCGTGGTGAGCGATCTTCTCCTCTCCGTCCTCTTGCCGCTCGAGCAGCAGGCCGTCGTTGGCTCGCATCCAACCCCAGAAGGAACCGACCGACCGCTCGGCGATTTGCCGCGTATCGGCATACGCCACCTGACGGGTATCCGTTCGCAAACACCGGGCCGGAATCGCGTCGGCGAAGTCGGCACTGGTGATTTGGCCTTCGGCATAGTGATTGCGCACCCAACGATCCACGTCGTCCCAGTAGTCTCCGAGGCCCCTGCGTGTGAGGGACAAAGCTAGGAACACCATGTCCGAAACTTCACAGATCTCGACCGACTCGAAATCCCGTTTCTCAAAACGGTCGGACCCGGGCATGAACTCCGGATACCAGCCGATCAACGGGTCGCCTATTTCCCGCGCCCAGCGGTAGCACGCATCGACCCTGCGATAGGCATCCATGTCGTCGGCCGCCTCGGCGTACTCGGCGACTGCCATGAGGGCGTAGAGGCTGTGATGGAAGTGCCAGAAATCGTAGCGGCCATCTTCATTCTTGAAGACCCGAGCCAGCGCCCACCGGGCCAAACCTCGAGACAACTCCAACGCCGGCTCATACCCGGTAACACGGTAGAACAAGCCCGACCCGTGGCCGGTCGCCCCGATCGAGTAAATGACGCTAAACGCGGCATCGCGGTCCGCCAGCGAGCCCCCTTGGTCGAGGCCGGCCGGCTCGGTAGCGTCGGCAGGCGGGGAATCGCCGGGGTAAAAGCGCCCTCTCCAAAAATAACGGTAACCGTCCTTCTCCTTGGTGAGTTCCAGCAAACGGTCGACCTTCTTCTTGCCGATTTCCACCCAGCGCGGGTCGTCGTCCACCTGCGCCAGCATGGAAAGCGCCAGCAGCAGCCGGCCTTCCCCCCAGATTTCCGAGTAGCCGCGTTCCTGGTTCCGGTCCGGGTAAGTCGTCAGACCGGGCACCGCCCCTTCCGGCGCATAGGAAAGGCCATCTTCACCGATGAGGCCCAACTGAGTGGCGATGATCTTACGATCCGCCTCGAGATCACGATTACTGCCCGAGGCCAACCGACGGTTGACGAGCGCCTCGATAAATTTCGCCGGAATGTTCAGCCAGGCGTCCGTGGAATGGTTCACGAACAGCAGCGGAGGACGCTGCGAAAAATCCACGTTGAATGCCAGCGCCCATCGCTCGGAGGGGACGAAGGCGTTTACCAGGGCATTGATCGCCAGGTCCATTCTGGCGGCCAAATCGAGCGTGTCGGGCACCGATGCCTGATAACGCTCGCCTTCGAGCACGGCCTCGATGGGATTGGTCCTGAGCAGCGCGTCGTCCTCGGGCCGTAGAGGCTCCTGGGCGATATTGGCTTCCCCCTCGGGCGCGTGTTGGCCCACCTCCCCGCTGGGCTGGCAGGCCAAACCCAACAGCGCCAGAACCAGTGCCCCAATGGACGCCAAGACCACGAGCCGCGTCTTGGACTTCTTGTCTCCATTTGCCCCCAACATTTGAAGCCTCATTCTTTCTCCTTTTTCAACGACGTGAATACCCTGGACACCGAGAGCCTCTCTCAAGAGGTGTCGCAATCTGTCTTCCAAACATTGATTGACAGTCGCAAATACAGTCAGCCGCCACGCAGTTTCTCCTTCTTGCGCCGCAAAGTCGCTAAGCTCGTGCATCAGGTTTGCGAATACGGCGCTCCCGCTCATCCGCCTGCATACTTCCAGCGCGTGCCCTGGGAAGTATCTTCGAGGACTACACCGCCGGCTTTCAACTGATCGCGGATCTCGTCAGCCCGCGCGAAATCGCGGGCTTCGCGGGCGGCGGCGCGCTCGGCGATGAGATCCTCGATTCTTTCCGGCGAAACCCGTGACGAGGCCTCACTACTGTCGGCCATTCGCATCTTGCCGGAAACCGAGATACCAAGTTCGCGATCCGACCGCAACACGTCGAAAATCGAGTCAAAAAGCTTGAGCACGGCCTTCGCATCGGCTACGTTGCCGGCGCGGAACTCGCCGGCGTCAATGACGCTATTGACTTCTCGAATGAACTCGAAGACGGCGGCCAGCGCTTGTGCCGTGTTGAGGTCGTCGTCCATCCCGGCCTTGAATTGCCTGCGGGCATCGGCGGCCAACTCAACGATTTTGGGATTCTCGCCGTCGGGAAACTGCCCGTCGAGGCGGCGCTGGAAATTGCGCAGCCGCTCGATGGCGGTGGCCGCGGCGGAGAGTCCGTCGAAAGTGAAGTTAAGTTGCTTGCGGTGCGGAACCGAAGCCAAAAGATAGCGGATAGCCGCTGGCGCGTAACCGCGCTCAATTAGGTCGCGCAACGTGTAAAAGTTGCCCAGCGACTTCGACATCTTCTGGCCCTCGACCAATAGGTGCTCGCCGTGAACCCAAAAGCGCACGAAAGGCTTCCCGGTCGCTCCTTCGGCCTGCGCGATTTCGTTTTCGTGATGCGGAAAAACCAGATCCACCCCGCCGGTGTGGATATCGAAGCTCTCACCGAGGTATTTCATCGCCATCGCCGAGCACTCGATATGCCAGCCGGGACGTCCCGGCCCGAAGGGGCTCTCCCAGTGCGGCTCGTCGGGCTTGGCCGCTTTCCACAAGGCAAAGTCGCGGACGTTGTCTTTCTCATATTCGTCCTGATCGACCCGCGCTCCGGCCTTGATGCCCTTGACGTCGAGTTTCGATAGTTTCCCGTATTCCTCAAAACTCGAGATGCGGTAATACGTCGAGCCGTCGCTCTCGTAGGTTCGCCCGTTTTCGCTCAGGCGGCGGATCAGTTCGATCATGTCGTCAATGTGCTCGGTCGCGGGCGTGATCCGCGTCGGACGTTCGAGCCGCAACGCGGCTGTATCCTGCTCGAACGCGCGAATGTACTCGGCCGTATATTCCTCCAGCGACTGCCCGGCTTCCCCGGCCGCGGCGATGATTTTGTCGTCCACGTCGGTGATGTTCATCACGTGGAAGAGTTCCCGGCCGCAATGGCGAAGGTAACGGCGCAGAATGTCCTGGAAAGTGAACGTCCTGAGATTGCCGATATGGACGTAGCTATAAACCGTCGGCCCGCAGGAATACATGCGGACGGTCTTGCCGTCAAGCGGCGTGAAGGGCTCAAGCTTGCCGGTCAGCGTATTGAAAAGGTGTAGGGGCATCGTCCGGCGGGGGTTTTACGATCTGCTCTGCTCGATGGCCGCTTGCCGGGCCAGCTCGTCGCAGCGATTGTTATCGGCGTGCCAGGCGTGGCCCTTCACCCACTCCCATCGCACTTGATGGCGGGAGACAGCCTCATCGAGCTTTTGCCACAGGTCCTTATTCTTGACGGGCTGTTTCGAGGCCGTTCGCCAACCTCGCCTCTTCCAGGCGTTCATCCACTTGGTGATGCCGTTCTTGACGTACTCGGAGTCGATCTCCACCAGGATCCGGCAAGGTTCTTTCAACGAGGAGAGACCCTCGATCACCGCGGTCATCTCCATGCGGTTATTGGTCGTTTCTCGCTCTGACCCCCAAAGCTCCTTTTTTTGGTCCCCGAAACGGAGAATCGAGGCCCAGCCGCCCGGTCCCGGGTTGCCGAGGCAGGAGCCGTCGGTGACGAGCGTAACCGCCTTCACGCCGCGCGGCCCTGGGCAGCGCTGAAAAACTCGTCCACCTTGGCGCACACCTGCTCGGGGGTCTTGGCGCGGTAGATTTCCTGGCGCAACTCGGAC
The DNA here is from genome assembly GCA_965248365.1 of Bryobacterales bacterium. GTDB lineage: Bacteria > Acidobacteriota > Terriglobia > Bryobacterales > UBA6623. The sequence goes on from CBDFJA010000003.1 coordinate 456,983, forward strand.
CCGTTACGCACACCACGGGTAAAGTGACTCGCGAACTGCTTCATCTTGCCGCAGACTTCGCCGGCGACGTTGTCGGGATTTTGGATCAACGCGCCGTAGTAATCGCGGATCATCCGGTAGCGGTCTTGCTCGGTAGGCCGGCCGTAGCGGCCCGTCTGTAGGTACTGCTCGATCTGCCGGAAGATCCACGGGTTCGACGAAGCCGCGCGCCCGATCATCACTGCGTCGCAGCCTGTTTGGCGAAACATGCGAACGGCGTCTTCGGGCGTCGAGACGTCGCCGTTGCCGATCACGGGAATCCGGACCGCCTGCTTGACTTCCGCGATCAGGTTCCAATCCGCCTTGCTGGCATAGCCCTGTTCGCGCGTGCGGCCGTGCAGCGCGACGGCTTGCAGTCCGCAGTCCTCGGCTAGCCGGGCCATGGTAACGGCGACAATTTCTTTCTCGTTCCAGCCGGAGCGAAACTTGCACGTAAAGGGGATATTTACCGCCGCCCGGACCCTGCGCAGAATCTTCTCGACCAGCGGCAGATCACGAAGCAGCCCAGAGCCGCCATTGCACTTGACGACTTTCTTTACCGGGCAGCCGAAGTTCAAATCGACCGTGTCAAACCCGTGATCCTCGACCACGCGAGCCGCCTCAGCCATCACTTCGGGATCTGAGCCGAACAGTTGCGCCGCGATCGGATGCTCGTCCGGTTCGTAGTAGAGATAGCGAAAACTCCTCCGTCCCCGCTTTTCCCCCTGGACATGCCGCACCACCCCATGCGAGCTGGTGAACTCGGTCATGATCAGCCCACAGCCGCCCAAGTTGCGGATAAATCGGCGGAAAACGGTGTCGGTCACGCCGGCCATCGGAGCCAACACGATGGCGGGTTTGATCGCAACCCCACCGATTTGAAGCCTTTGCGGAACCTTCACAGGACCATTTTAACAGAGGGAGTGGGGGGCGGCCTTGTGCGCTCTTGGATGTGGAAGGCCTGTTGTTTGTTGCGGTTGGAGGGCCCTCTATCCCTCATCCGTACCGATGAATGGATTTTGTGTAGCGCGGATCTGAGCCTTTCCCAGGACCCGCGGCCTTTAGTTTCGCCAGTGCCGCCTCCCTTGCCATTTCCAAGAAGGCGATGGCCTGCTCGCGGGTCACGCTAGGAAACGAGTTCAGGAACACATCGAGGCTATCCGCGGCTTCCAAGTGGTCTAGCAGGGCCTGGACGGGCACCCTCGTCCCCTTGAAAACCGGGGTGCCGCTCAATACCCCGGGTGAACGACTTACGACCTCCGCGGCTGCTCTCGCGACTGACACGGTCTCATTCTAACTCGGGGATCGCTACCCTTCTTCGCCTTCGTGGATTTGCTGGGAGAGATAGACGCCGATGCCCATTTCCTCGATCATGCCGAGTTGGGCTTCGAGCCAGTCGACGTGTTCTTCCTCGTCGATGAGGATCTTTTCAAACAGTTCACGGGACGCATTATCGGCGGCTTCGACGCTGGCTTTGACGGCGCGGTTCAGCCGTTTAACCGCTTCCAGCTCGAGCTTCAGATCATTCTCAAACTGCGCCTTGACGTCGTGGCCGATCTTGAGCGGAAACAGGGCCGCCATGTTCGGCACAGAGTCCAGGAATAGGACTCGTTCGATCAAGGCTTCGGCGTGGCGCATCTCGTCGATGGCTTCCTTCTTCGTGTATTTGCCGAGGGCGTGGTATCCCCAGTTCTGGCACATCTCCGCGTGCAAGAAGTACTGATTAATGGCGGTAAGCTCCGCTTTAAGCACTTCATTGAGTAATCTGATGATTTTGGCGTTGCCTTTCATGTCGGCCTCTCCGCAATAAGTTGATCTTCGTTGGTTACCTCTAAGGAGCTCATTCTAGCTGATGGCTGGGTTCACGCGCCGGGAATCCTCCACGCGGGCGTCACATTAAGCCGTCCCGCCGTCGCCCGCGGCCAGCAACTTCTCTTCCCAAGAGAAATCGGCCGCGGCAGGGCCCTGCCGCCTCTGGTGCCACTGGAAGGTCTCCGCCAACCCGTCGCTGAACGGTTTTGGCTCGAAACCCAGCTCCTCTCGGGCACGATCGATTTTCTGGGTGATCGGAGGCATGTCGAAATATTGCGCGAAGTAGAAGGGAGGCTCGAAAATGCCGCCACCGGAAGCCTCGATGCGTTCCCGGGGTACGTGAACCAGCTTCGGATGATCCTTGCCGGCCGCCCGCGCAATGGCCCGCACCAGTTCCAACTGCGTTACGGCCCGCTCGTTCGCAACGTTGTACGCTCGACCGACCGCCGCATCTTTGTCCGCCGCTAGAATCGCCGCCCGCGCTACGTCATCCACGTGGACGAACTGCATCAAGCGCGAGCCGTCGCCGGGGATGATGATGGGGCGCTCCGCGGCAAGCCGGTCCCAAAAGAATGCTTCGCGATAGAAAAGATTCTCGGGGCCGTAGATGTAGGGTGGGCGCAAGGTGGCCGCGGGGACTCCCTTCTCGCGATGCAAACGGAACAGGGCGCGCTCGCTTTCGGCTTTGTTGCGGACGTAGAGTTCGGGATGGCCGGGCGGAGCGAGCGGGTCGTCCTCGTCGTGATCGAGACCTTCTCCGTAGGCGGCAACGCTCGAGACGAAAACGTAGCGCTTCACGCCTTCAGAGCATGCCATCGCCGCGGCGCTGACCTGTTCGGCCGTCGTACCTCGCTGCCAATCGTAGACATTGTCGAAAACGAGGTCGAACCGCCGGCCCGCAACCGCTCGCCGCATTCCATCCACATCGTTGCGGTCGCAGTGGATTTCCCCTACCCGGCCGGCAAATGGATTAGCTCGCCCGCGGTGTAAAATCGTAACCTCATCGCCGCGGGCCAACAGTCTTCGAACAAGCGCCCGCCCGATGAACAGCGTCCCTCCGATGACCAGTACACGGCTCAATCCTAATGCTCCACTGTCAGGCGCGTGATCGCCTCTTGGCCGCTCATGTAACGCGACGCGCGGTGGCGTTCATCGGCGGCGCGGGCGGCCTGCATTTCCCCGGACCGGCAAGATTGCCGGCCCCTACTACCGTAGCGCGTGACGACTCAAAGTAGGGACAAGCGATCCCGCTTGTCCTAGCCCGCCGCGGGTGGCTCGCTGTCCATTGGAGCAGCACCCGCGGGCCGCTTGCATCCCCCCCGGACCGGAAAAATCACCGGCCCCTACTGTGTTTGACCGAAGAGCGTAGCAAAGGGCCGGACGCCCCTTTGATAAACTCTAATCACTTGTGCCGAACAGATCGCGCCGAGCAGCACTTCTCGCCTGTGCGCTTCTCGCCTATGCCTTGCCGCCGGTTTTCCTTGCCCAACCCGCGGCGGCACAAAGGCCGAATTTAGTCGTTCTCCTCGTAGCCGAGCAGTTCCGGGCGGATTACCTAGACCTCTACGAGCCTGAGTTTTCCACTCAGGGCCTGGGTCGCCTGCTCACCCAGGGGGCCATCTTCCGGCGTTGCCGCTACGATCACCTCACGACGCTGGCAGCGCCGGGAGCGGCGATTCTCGCCACGGGGGCTTACCCGGAGCTAAACGGGATTGTCGGCAATCGCTGGTACGACCGCGCGGAAAAGCAGTTGGTGGGAGCCGTCGAGGAGAACCTAAGCTACGCGGCGCAAGGCAGCCCAAGCGATGTCCCCGTCTCCCCCGATCGGTTGATGGGATCGACCTTTGCGGACGAGCTGCGGCTGGCAACCGAGGGGCGCGCGCGCGTCGTCGCGGTTTCCGACAGCCCGGCGCCGCCGGTGCTGCTGGCGGGCCGGCGTCCGCTCGGATGCTACTGGATGAATCGAGCGGGGAGCTTCACGACGTCCAGGTACTACTCGCCTTCCGTCCCGGAATGGGTGGAACGATTCAATCAAGAGCGCCCGCCTCTGCGCCTTTTGGGAAGCCCGTGGCCGGCTCTAGGCGCCTCGGGCCGGCCCCTGCGGATTCTTGGAAACCCCGCGCAGAGGAATTTTGAGGATTTCCTCTCACTCTACCAAGCTTCGCCTTTCGCCATCGATGAGACCTTGGCGTTCGCTACGCAAGCCATGGAAGCCGAAGGTCTCGGTCAGGGGAGCCACACGGATCTATTGATCGTCAACCTGAGCGCGACGGCTCGTTTGGGCCTCGAGACCGGGGCGTACTCGCCGCTCATGCGTGACCTGCTGCTGAGGCTTGATCGATCGTTGGGGGATTTCCTCGACTCGCTTGACGAAAGGATCGGTTTGGGCAACGTGGCAGTCGTGTTCACCGCCACGCACGGAGTTCCGCCGCTGCCAAGCCGCGCCCGCGAGATCGGTTTGAAGGCCGGGCGGGTTTCCGGGGAAGACGTCGTCGAGGCGATGAATGCCGCGCTGTCCGAGCGTTTCGGCCCGCGGGCGTCGGTCGCGAAGTACGTCTACCCGTTTGTGTATCTCAATGATGGGACTCGCGCACTGCCCGAGCCGGAGCGTCGCGGGAGGATCGCCGTCGCCGGCGAGGCGGCGGCTCGACGGGAAGGCGTGGCCGGCTATTACGCGCCGGATCAGTCCTCCACTCCTTCCGCCACGCTGCCCAGACTGCGCAGAAGCTGGTATGCGCCGAGAGCGGGCGATTTCATGCTTATCTATGAACCGTATTACGTCGAAGACTATAGCCGCGGGCGGGGGACGACATCAGGTTCCTACTATCGCTACGATACCGATGTGCCGCTGATTTTTCTGGGCCGCCGATTCAAAGCCGGCCGCTTCGACCACGACGTGGACGCCACATCGGTAGCGCCAACGATTGCGGCTGTCCTCGACACAGCAGCTCCCAGCTTGGCCACGGGGCGGGTCCTTTCAGAAGCGTTGGCGTCTCCGCCGCAACCAACTCTAGACGAGATGGACATCATCGGCCCGCCCGAGCCCAACTAACCACCGTGCCGAATCTCGAAACCGGATTCTGCGGCCTGCATCTCAAGAACCCGGTCATCGCTTCGAGTGGCACATTTGGCTACGGCCTCGAGTTCGAAAAGATCGTCGATCTGAACTCTCTAGGGGGCTTGGTCGTAAAAGGTCTCTCGCGCGACCCTATCGAGGGCAACCCTCCGCCGCGGCTGGTCGAAACCGCATCCGGCATGTTGAATTCGATCGGTTTGCAGAACGTTGGCGCGCGGGCCTTCGTCGCCGAAAAACTGTCCCAGCTGGCCAAGCTCGACACAGCCGTATTCGCCAACATCTTCGGCTACCAGCCCGAGGACTACGTCGAGGTGATCCGCATTCTCGAAGACGCCGACGGCCTGGCCGGTTATGAACTCAACGTTTCCTGCCCGAATACGAAACACGGCGGTATGGAGTTCGCCTCCGACCCCTCGCTGCTGTCGGAAGTCGTCGGTATGGCCAAGAAGGCGGCCGAACGGCGGCCGTTGATCGTCAAGCTATCGCCCAATGTGACCGACATAGCTCTGCTGGCCCGCTCGGCGGAGGAAGCCGGAGCGGACGCTATCTCCCTCGTCAATACTTTCGTTGGGCTGGCGATCGACCCTCGCACGCGGCAACCCGTTCTCGGGGCCCGCTTCGGCGGCCTTTCAGGCCCGGCGATCAAACCCATCGCCCTGCGGATGGTCTGCCAGGTCTCGCAAGCCGTCGACGTTCCGGTGATCGGCATGGGCGGTATCGCCCACGGCGAAGACGTCGCCGAGTTTCTGATCTCGGGCGCCACCGCCACTCAGGTCGGGACGGCGACTTTCTGGGACCCTCGATCGCCGGTCCGCCTGGTTAACGAGTTCCGCCGCTTCCTCGAGAAGGAGAAGATCGCCTCAGCGGCTGAGCTGGTGGGCACGCTGCGGCGGGAAGAGTGAGGAAGGGACTCGCCTACTTCGACCGGCGCTTCGCGAGTCGCCTGGAACTCCTTGGGCCACGAAACATGGAAATAAGTCCCCGCGACGCGACTCCCGCCGCGGACAGGATTGGGGTCGAGAGCGGAAAAGCGGCTTGCGACAGCCCTCAATACTCCCGCGCCCATAGCCCCCCGGTTGAGTTTCGCACCCAACCCAAGGCTCACGTCGCGTTTGCGACCGACAAGCCCCGGCGGGCCATCTCTTCATCGACCCGGCTATGGTGGTCCGCCAGGGCCGATGAATCACTTTTCTTCCAGTTGAAACCGTCCCGGCGGGAAACGAGGGTGCTGACCCAGGCGCGGGTAAATTCGTAGACGCCGTTGTTGTCCCAGCCGTTGAGGACTTCGGCTAGGATCTTGATCGCCAGGACGTCAAAGGGCCGCAGCCGCTCCAAATAGTTATCACCGCAGAACTCATGAATCAGTCGGATGAGGGCGTCGACTTGCTCTGGCGACAGGCCGCGAACGACATCGGCAAAAAACGAGACCGCGCGGCGCTGGTCGCTTGTAAATGGCAACCGTCCTCCCTCGATGACCCCGAAATCGTTGGCTTGTTTGACTTCTGCTCCCATAGCTCCCTCCGGGTTCTCTATCGACCGCAGGGAGCGAAACTTTATGGGGCCTATTCCTCGGCTTGGCACGGAACACTGAGTCCACACCGCGCGGCGCTGGAGAAAGAGACGGTGCACCGCGCCCGCGGCTGAAGGCGGTCTTGCCGGCGGGCCTATCGTATGCTTCGACGCGTCGGCCGGTAAGAAAAGCGGGCTGGGCACTCCGATCGAAGATCCATGGAGGCTGGAGCCTACCACGTCCGACCGCGGGCGAATCGCTCACCGAGACAGGAAAAGAGCGGAGCCGAAGCCTCGGGGAACCCCGACCGGATCACCTTTCTGAGCACCACCACACCACAAGGATGGATAATGAGAAGCGCCATGCATCGCGTCTACCACGGGCTGCTGGGGAGTAGAATCTTTTTAAAGGGGAGGCGTTGCCGGGCCCGTGTTTGATCGTCACAGGCAAAAAGCGGTCGTCCTTTTCGCGTTGGCGGACGTGATTCTCACCGTCTGCGCCTTTGAGGCGGCCTACCAAACGCGCGTGGTGCTGCCCCTGCCGCGGGCATTTTTCATTGTCACCCCGGTCAAGGCCCTTCTCTTGGGCGGCACGCTCGCCCTTTGGCTCGGGATCGGGGCTTGGTTGGGGGTCTACCATAAGCTTTATGGAAACAACACTCGGGCGGCGATCCGCGACACCTTCTTGCAGGTCTTCTTCGGCGTGGTCGGTCTGGTAACTTTCCAGTATCTTCTGGACCCCCGACTTGACATCAGCCGCTTGTTCATCGGCCTTTTCGCCGCCTACAACCTGCTGTTTCTGCTGGTCTATCGCGTCAGCGCGGGCAGACTGCGTGGATTCATTCGCCGCCAATTCGGCGCGCAAACCTTCTACCTCGTCGTCGGATGTGGCCCGAAGGCGCGCGAGATGGGCCGCCGGCTGGAGGCCGCCCGCGAATACGGTGTACAGCTGGTCGGTTTTGTGGATCCGGTTGGCTCGTCCGGTCCCAAGATTGACCTCGGCGAAACCTACCCCGTGCGCAGGCTGGAGGAGCTGGCGGCGACGGTCCGCGAGCATGTGGTCGATGAGATCATCTTCGCGGTCGAAGTGGAAAAGCTCGCCGAGTTGGAAGATGTTCTTTTGATCTGCGACGAAGAGGGCATTCGCACCCGGGTTGTAATGGACGTCTTCCCGCACATCCAAAGCAAGGTTTACGTGGAGCGCTTCAGTGATGTGCCGATGCTGACGTTTTCGACCACGCCGCACGACGAGATTCGGCTGTTCTTGAAAAGGGCTTTTGACGTTACGCTGGGAGTTGTTTCGCTGCTCGTGCTGGCGTTGCCGATGGCTCTCGTGGCCCTAGTGATCCGGCTGACTTCCCGAGGGCCCGGCATATTCCGCCAGGTGCGCTGCGGCCTCAACGGCCGCCGGTTCGTCTGCTACAAGTTCCGCTCGATGGTGGCCGACGCCGAGAAACTCAGGGAGGATGTCGCCCACCTCAATGAAAAAGACGGCCCGGTCTTCAAGATTGCCGATGACCCTCGCCTAACGGCGATCGGGCGCTACCTGAGAAGGTTTTCGATCGACGAGCTGCCGCAGCTTTGGAACATCCTCAGGGGCGATATGTCGTTCGTCGGTCCGCGGCCCGCCGTCCCCGCGGAGATCCAACAATACGAGACCTGGCAGCGGCGGCGGCTGCGAATGAGGCCCGGCCTGACCTGCCTGTGGGCTGTTCAGGGCCGCGACCGTCTCGAGTTCGAGACTTGGATGAAGCTCGATCTCGAATACATCAATAAATGGTCGCTGTGGCTTGACTTCAAGCTGCTGGTGCAGTCGATACCGCGGGTGCTCGTCGGCCGGGGCGCGAACTAGCTAACCGCCCTGCTGTAACTCGCCAAAGAAGAAGGCTATCTCGACGGCGGCCGTCTGCGGCGCGTCGGAGCCGTGGATGGCATTTCGTTCGATGTCGGTGCCGAACTTGTTGCGGATCGTTCCCTGTGCGGCCTTCGCCGAGTCGGTCGCGCCCATGATTTTCCGCAACTTGGAGATAGCGTCTTCCCGTTCGAGGGCCATGGGGACAACCGATCCTTCCGTCATGAACTTGACCAATGAGTCGAAAAACGGCTTTCCTCGGTGAACTTGATAGAAGGCCTCGGCGTCCTGACGCGTCAGATGCACCATCTTCATACCGAGGATGCGGAAACCCGCTTTTTCGATTTCGGCGATAATTTCGCCGATGTGCCCGGCGGCGGTCGAGTCCGGCTTGATGATGGTCAGTGTTCGTTCGATGGCCATAGAACCAGATACCACAATTCCTATCCGCGGTCCGGGAGCAATGAATTGCGCCCTACTGAGAATTGGGGCCGTGCGTTCGAAGCTAACCCAACAACAGCTTCGCCAGCGTCGCGCCCATCTCGGCCGGCGAGGGGGCCACGGCGATGCCGGCGGCTTCGAGCACCTGAACCTTTTCAGCGGCCGTACCCTTTCCCCCGGAGATGATAGCCCCGGCGTGCCCCATGCGGCGGCCTGGAGGAGCTGTCCGTCCGGCGATGAAAGCAGCGACGGGCTTCTTGAAAGACTCCCTGATGTAGCCGGCAGCCTCTTCTTCAGCCGTGCCGCCGATTTCTCCAATCAGCAAAACGGCGCTCGTGTCGGGATCTTCGTTGAAAAGCTTGAGGGCGTCGACGAAGGTCGTTCCGATGATCGGATCACCGCCGATCCCGATGCAGGTCGACTGCCCAATACCCAGCGCGGTCAGTTGCGCCACGGCTTCGTAGGTCAGCGTTCCCGAGCGCGAGACCACGCCCACGCGCCCGGGCTCGTGGATGTAGCCCGGCATGATCCCCAACTTGCACTTACCCGGCGAGATGACGCCCGGGCAGTTAGGACCGATCAAGCGGGTCCTCCTTTCGCGGAGGAACTCAGCCACGGCCACCATGTCCTGGGCGGGAATGCCTTCGGTGATGCAGACGGCCAGGGCAAGGCCCGCGTCGGCGGCTTCCATGACGGCGTCCGCCGCGCCCGCCGCCGGCACGAAGATAATCGAGGCTTGCGGCTGAACTTGCTCCACCGCCTGCCGAACCGTATCGAAAACCGGCAATCCAAGCTGCTTGGTTCCGCCCTTGCCCGGTCTAACGCCGCCGACGATCTTGCTGCCGTAGTTGATGCATTGCTCGGCGTGGAACTGTCCCGCTCGCCCAAAGCCCTGGACGATGATAGGCGTGTTCTCGTCAACCAGAATGCTCATCGATCGATTGTTTCGGCTTAACCGGCCAGCGTGACGACCTTTTCGGCTGCTTCCCGCATGTTCTGGGCGACCGCAAAATTCATCCCCGACTCATTGAGAATCTTGCGTCCGATTTCGACGTTCGTCCCTTCGAGACGCAGCACGATCGGCGCTTTGATGTCCAGCTCCCGGGCGGCGGCGACTACGCCTTCGGCCAAAACGTCCACCTGCAGAATGCCGCCGAAAACGTTGATGAGGATCGCCTTCACATTAGGATCGGAGAGGATGATCCGAAATCCGTTCTTGATCTGGTCGGCGTTGGCGCCGCCGCCGACGTCGAGAAAGTTGGCCGGGCTGCCGCCCGCGTGCTGAATGATGTCCATCGTCGCCATGGCCAGACCGGCGCCGTTCACCATGCACCCGACGTTGCCGTCGAGTTTGATGTAGTTCAGTCCGTGGTTAATGGCGTCGGTTTCGAGGGGTTCTTCCTCATCGAGATCGCGCAGCTCGCTTAATTCGGGATGCCGGAACAGTCCGTTGTCATCGAGATCCATTTTGGCGTCAAGCGCGACGGCCCGGCCATCTTCGGTGAGTACGAACGGGTTGATTTCGACCAGATTCGCGGTGGTCGCCCGATAGGTTTCCGCCAAGGCCGTCATGGCTTCGACCACGGCCCCGATCGTTTCCGTCCCCACGCCCATGCCGAAGGCCAAACGCCGCGCTTGATAGCCCGACAGCCCGACGCCGGGGTGCATCGTCTCCTTGAGGATCAACTCCGGTGTTTTGGCCGCGACTTCCTCAATCTCCACGCCGCCCGCCGAGGAGGCCATCAGCACCGGCTTTTGAATGTTACGGTCAAGGACAACACCCAGATAGAGCTCGCGATCGATCGGCAGGGTCTCTTCGACGAGCACGCGCTTGACAAGGCGTCCTTGGGGTCCGGTCTGGTGGGTCACCAGGGTCATGCCGATCATCCGTCCCGCGATCTCCCCAACCTGATCGGGGTTGTCGGCGATCTTTACCCCGCCGCCTTTGCCGCGGCCGCCGGCATGGATCTGCGCTTTCACGATCACTCGGCCGCCCAGCTCGTCGGCGGCTGCTTTGGCTTCTTCCGCCGAAAACGCTACCCGGCCCCGCGGCACGGGAACGCCATGCTGACGCAGAATCCCCTTAGCTTGATACTCGTGGATTTTCATTCCGAAAAGCGGCGCGTGGTAGGATCGGGGAAATCAGAATCCCCAACTATAAGATATCGCGAGAGAGGAACGCAAACCGATGGCCGCAGCCCTGGAAGCCCTGCACAAGGTGGCTCGACGAGACGATTTGAGCGAAACCGGAGCCGCCGAAGTGCTGCGGCAAATCCTCGCCGGGGAAGTAAGTCCGACGTTGATCGGTGCTCTGCTGACGGCCCTGCGGATGAAGGGGGAAACGGTCGACGAGATCGTCGGGTTCGCGCGCGCGATGCGGGGCGCCGCCGCGCGGGTCGAGAGTCCCTCGATTGATCCGTCGTCGCTGGTGGACACCTGCGGCACGGGAGGCGACGGGCTGCACTCGTTCAACATCTCGACGGTCAGCGCCTTCGTCGTCGCCGGCGCGGGCGTCCCGGTCGCGAAACACGGCAATAGGTCCATCTCCAGCCGCTGTGGGAGCGCCGATGTACTCGAGGCGGTTGGGGTCAACGTTCGGCTCGAACCGAAACAGATCGCGGCGTCCATCGAGCAGGTGGGCATCGGGTTCCTGTTCGCGCCGCTGATCCATCCGGCCATGAAGCACGCTCAGCCAGTCCGTGCCGAGCTGAAGATGAGAACCGTGTTCAACATGCTCGGACCGCTGACGAATCCGACATCGGCGGGGGCGCAGGTGGTCGGGGTCTTTGAGGCGAGACTTGTACCCATGCTGGGCGAGGCGCTTCGACGCTTGGGCGTGCAGCACGCCTTCGTCGTCCATGGCAGCGATGGGCTGGACGAGATCACCACGACCGGGCCCACAACGGTGGCGGAGGTTGCCGGCGGCAAGGTGGTCGAAAAGGAGGTCCGGCCAGTGGATTTCGGCTTGCCCGAAGCCGATGCTCGGGACCTGGTTGGCGGGGATGGAGAAGAGAATGCGGGCATTCTCCGTGGAATCTTGGCAGGCCAGCCCGGGCCCAAACGGGATATCGTTTTGGCCAACGCCGCGGCGGCGCTGGTAGCGGCCGGGCAGGCAGGGGACCTGCGAGCCGGTGTGAAACTCGCGGCGCAATCGATTGACTCGGGCAAGGCGGCCCGCAAGTTAGAGGAGCTGGTTCGCTTTACGAGTCAGTTTGGCCCGGAGTGAGGAGGCGAACCGTGCCCCGCGGCTTCGCCCTTTAGGAACTGGAACCCAGATGAGGCTGCACGACCTGAATATCGGTTCGAGGAAAATCGTTTCCCTTGCACAAGACGGGTTCTCCCTGTGCCTTCGCTAGCGCGTACACGCAACAGTCGCCTGGATTGAGATCCGCCGGGTTTCCTTTACCGTATTCCCGCCACGCCATTTTCGCGATTTCGGACTGCCGGGCGTCAAAGGGGATGATCCGGATCTCGGCCGTGTATAGGAACAGCTCAAGATCCGCGCCGGCTTCCGGACCGTAGCGACCTTCAAGTACCATGTGCGCTTCCAGGGACGTGACGGACGAAACCAACCGTACGGGAGCGGTTGCAAGGGCGTCCAGAAACGCCTGCCGGTCCGGTTCGCTTCTAACCCGCATTTCTCACCACCTCGGTCAGGGACTCCCCTGTCCGTCCCGAGATTTCTCGGGCCAGCCGATAGACTTCCGGATCTTTGATGTTGAGCGGCGGCAGTTTACGCAACATGATTACTCCATTCCTCCTAACTATGCTCCAAGGAGTTATTCTTGTCTCGGGAGGGAAGTCCGCGGGCGCGCCGGCCAAGGGGAGACGACAAGGAGAGATGCTGCGCCGGCTTGGTCGCACGGACATTCTTGACGGTCCAAAATGTGGCGGCTCACTCGGCCCAATTTGGATACCGATGCGGCGTAAGGAATGAGGCCGCGGCGTTTAGGATGGTACCGGAGAGCGGACTTGAACCGCTGACCTAGGGATTATGAGGCCCTCGCTCTGACCACCTGAGCTACTCCGGCACGTCGGGCAGAGAATTATCCTTATCGTAAGGGCAGCTGTTTGAGGTGTCAACGCGAAGGCCCTGGATGGACGCGGAATAGAGATTGTCCCTTATCAGCCCGTGGCAAAAGTAAGGGTACAGCCATGGCAGTCCCCATTTTTCGCCATTTTTCGCATCCTCGATGACTTTTGCCAGGGGCTGCTATTTGGCAAGAGAGAATCGTAGTCGTCGGGGCTGTGGGAATGTAGGAATTGCGGCGGCGATCGACTCACCGCGGGAGTGGCGGTCCTACCCGTTTCGTGAGCTATTGAATCTCGCATAATATCGAGTTAGTCAAGGCCAAGAGAAGACTGCTTCCAGAAGGCCGTAATCAAGCGCGGTTTGCGGCGCATGCGACGCAGGGATTTGCGGGCACGCTCGTCCAGCTCCCAGTAGTCCTTCGGACAGACGTTCGGCAACTCGTGCTGCTTCCAGTAAGCCCAAATGTATTCCACCGGGTTCAGCTCCGGTGCATAGGGCGGCAAGCACTCCGTGGCGATGTGGCCTTCGGAGAGCTCGATGAACTCCCGCACCAGGCGGCTGCGGTGCGCCGGCAGGCGGTCCCAGACGATCAGCAGCGGGCCGTCGATGTGGCGGACCAAAGCCTTCAGGAAGTCGATGACCTCCAGCTCGCCGATGGCGCCGGGATAGAGCCGGAAGTAGAAGTTGCGCAAGGTCAGCCCGGCGGAAACGGAAAGTTTCTGCCAGTTGAAGTTGAACTCCAGCACGGGTGTCTCGCCGCGGGGCGCCCAGGTGCGGCAACGATGGGGCTTCTGACTCAGTCCGCTTTCGTCGATGAAGACGATCGTGCGGCCTTGTTTTTGGGCTTTTTTTTAGTGGCCGGCCAAGTCTTGCGCCGCCAGTTGCGGATGGCTTCTTCGTTGCGCTCGCGGGCCTTGCCGACAGGCCGTTGCGGGCTCCAGTGGAGCGCCCGCAGGATCTTCCAAACATGACCTTCGTGATAGCGCACGCCGAACTCGTCGGCGATCAGACGAGCGACTCGCGGACAAGTCCACAGCGGCGTCGAGAAGCCCTGCGCTTCGGGGCCCCGCAGCAGCATTGCCTCCAGACGTTCCCGTTGCGTGGCGTCTAACAGCGGCTTGCGGCCGGCGCGCCCGGCCCGGCGGAGTCCGGCGGCACCGTGCGCGCCATGCTCGCTAACCCAACGGCTCACGCTTTGCTGCGCCGCCTTCACGCGCCGTGCTGCCTCGGACTGACTCAAACCTTCGTCGACGACCAGCCGCACGGCCTCCAGCCGTCGCTTTTCCAGAGCATCAAAATCGCGCCTTACGCCTCTTGGGTTCCCCATGTCTATTAAGACGAGCAGAACCCCCAAAAGATTACTCTATATTATGCGGAAATCAATAGCTGTGATCTCTTGCCATACTTGCTGGTAGCTTCCTGCTTTTCGTTACACCCCGCGATGCCGCGCTTGGCAAATCTGGCTTGCTGGGCCATGGTGGTTGCTCTATGGCCCGTCCCCGATGGCCTCGGGGCATCGACCGAGTTGCTGCGCGGACACGTGGAAACCGGAGCCGACCCCAATCCACAAGAAAACGCGCCGCTCACGTTTCGCACTACCAAAGGGAAAAGGGTTCGTGTAGCCGGAGATCTTTTCTCCAACGCTCAACTGCGGGACCCGCGGCTCACCAGCCGCGAGTGGGAACTCGAGGGCGAGTTCGGGCCCGAAGGGCATTTCGAAATCCTGAGGCTGTTCACGATTCGGCAAGGGAAGCGCCACCGCGTGACGTATTGGTGCGAAATCTGCTACATCCGAAGCCACGAGCCCGGGCGCTGTATGTGCTGCCAGGCGGAGACCGAGCTCGAAGAGATCCCGGAACCGTGAACCGTGCTTAGGAAATCGCCCGCGATCCCCATTGCCCCAAAACCGGGTTGCCTCCGCAAGTCGGGGGAGTTATGCTAGGACCTGCCGTAACGTAAGAAACAAGGAATTTTCTCTAGGAGGACAGCGAAAATGGCTTCGAATCGTGGAGTTGCCTATATGGGCCCGGGCAACGTCGAAATACAGTCGATCGATTTTCCCGAACTGGCGCTTGGCGACCGCAAGTGCGAGCACGGTGTGATTCTCAAGATCGTGGCGACGAACATTTGCGGCAGCGACCAGCACATGGTCCGCGGCCGCACGACCGCCCCGAACGGGCTGATCCTGGGACATGAGATAACGGGCGAAGTGATCGAGGCGGGTCGAGACGTTGAGTTCATCAATGTCGGGGACCTGGTCTCGGTACCCTTCAACATTGCTTGCGGCCGATGCGTCTGCTGCAAGGAGAGAAAGACCGGCATCTGCCTGAACGTAAATCCGGCGCGGCCCGGGGCCGCCTACGGCTACGTTGACATGGGCGGCTGGGTCGGCGGCCAGGCGGAGTACGTGATGATTCCCTACGCGGACTTCAATCTGCTGAAGTTTCCCGACAAAGACCAGGCCATGGAGAAGATCCAGGATCTGGCTCTGCTCTCGGATATCTTCCCGACCGGCTATCACGGCGCGGTCCGGGCCGGGGTCACTACGGGTTCGACGGTCTACGTGGCCGGCGGCGGGCCGGTGGGTCTTGCATCCGCGGCCTCCTGCCATTTGCTGGGAGCTGCCGTGGTCATCGTCGGCGACCTGATCCCCGAACGGCTGGCGCAGGCTCGCAGCTTCGGATGTGAAACGGTTGATCTGACTCAAGACGCCTCGCTGGAAGACCAGATTGCGGAAATCGTCGGCGAGCCGTTAGTCGACTGCGGGGTGGATTGCGTGGGCTTCGAGGCGCGTGGACATGGGGCCGACGCTGCTGTTGAGCGGCCGGCCACGGTTCTCAACTCGCTGATGACCGTCACTCGCGCCGGCGGCGCGCTGGGTATTCCAGGCCTCTATGTGACCGAGGATCCCGGCGGCGTCGACGAGAACGCGCAGTTCGGCCGATTGAGCATCCGCATCGGATTGGGCTGGGCGAAGTCGCACGAATTCACCACCGGCCAGTGCCCGGTGATGCAGTATCACCGCGGGCTCATGATGGCCATCCTGCACGACAAGGTGCAGATCGCCAAAGCGGTGAACGCTACCGTCATCACGCTCGATGACGCGCCGACCGGGTATAAGGACTTCGACAAGGGAGCAGCGAAGAAGTTCCTTCTTGACCCGCACAACAGCCTCGCCGCCTGAAGAGCGCGGGCTCTCGTCGTCCGCAGTGTGGTCGAAAGATCACGGCGAGAATTAAGTTCACTGGAGGCGCGGAAGGCTCGCGCCTCCAGTTGGTTGCTGAGTCTCGCGGATGATGGCGCCATCGTCCGCGTTCGGACTGTAGGGGCACAGCATGCTGGCCGTGTTCGGAAGTCACCGTGTCTTGCGAGCCGCAGTAGTTATTTTTTCGGTCGCGGAAATACGATTGCCGTTCGTGTCGGCACTGTCACCAATTTCGCGCGTTCGAGAACAATCGACTAGCCCGCTTTTCTCACCACGTGGCGAGGCGAAGTGCGTGAGAAGCCTGTCAGTACAAGGCGCGCGCCGCTCAACGCCGCATTTCTTGAATAATGCGGGCGTACTTGAACAGTACGTTGAGCACGGTGAGCAAGCGCAACGCAGTAATGGCGGGCTTATTCCGTGCTTCGACCGTCAGGTGGCGAGAAATGCGGGCTAGCTACGAGGATGTCCGAACGCGAACTTGGCCGACTGCACTCTACCACTGTCCGGTCTCCCTTTTTGCTGCGGAAAGTAGTCAACTTACGCCTCCCTCGTAGATTGTAGGCCGCGATGTGGCGCTCGGCGCGACGCCAATTGGAGAAACGGCAGGAGCGCCTCCCGGAGGAGAAACGTGAAAGGCGAGCACCAGATATCCCCCCCCCAAACCATGCTTCGTAGAAGTTTCCTGTGGGCTTCGCCCCTCTTTCCTTTGGCCGTGCGGCCGACGAAGCGGGCCTTCTCCCAGCAGCGTTCATCCGCCTCGCCGGGGCAGCAGTCCCGTAACTCCCAGTCTGTCGAAGCCTTTCTTCGCGAGCTGACCTATACACGGGAAGAAGTCGCCGCGTTCTTAGATTCCAATCAGACGAACGTCGTGAGGTTCGACCCCGAGCTCGGCTATGCGATGCGAGACTTTGTGAGCCAAGATGGTGTCGACGGCTGCCGGACGACCTCCCGTTTTTCTGAAACCGGCGAGCGCAAGATGATCAGCTACGCCGATCGGCCCTGCAGGATCAATGCCTATGGCGACAGCTTCACCCAGGGCAATCAGGTCAGTGACGGCGAGACCTGGGGGGAGTATCTGGCGGCCCACCTGGGCGAGCCGATCCGAAACTTCGGGGTCGGCGGCTATGGAGTCTACCAGGCCTATCGGCGGCTGCTGCGAGAAGAAGCCACGCCGTCAAAAGCTGAATACTTGATCCTGAACATCTGGGGCATCGATGATCATCTTCGCAGCATCAGCGCCTGGAGATGGCTTCGCGTTGGCAAATGGTGGCGGGTGCACCTGGGATATCTCTATCAGTTTTCCGGCAACCCTTGGGTCCATATCCGCCCAGACCTGGACAGCGGCCAGGCGGTGGAGCACGAAAACCCCTACCCCACGGCGGAGTCGTTGAACCAGCTGACCGACGAGGACCATGTCGTAGAACGCTTCCGGCATGATCCGGTCGTCAAACTCATAGTTGCGGAACGCTCTGGGACCGTAGTTGACCGCCGGCTGCTTGAAACGTTGGCAGGGCAACTTCGCGTTCAAGCTGATTTCAGTACGCCGGAGGGGATTTCTCGCACGGCCCGTTCTGTGCATGTCAAGTACGCGCTGAAGGCGAGCATGCACATCGTTGAGAAGACCCAGGCCT
The DNA here is from genome assembly GCA_965248365.1 of Bryobacterales bacterium. Classification (GTDB taxonomy): domain Bacteria; phylum Acidobacteriota; class Terriglobia; order Bryobacterales; family UBA6623. Next base: position 474,560 of record CBDFJA010000003.1, read on the forward strand.
TCGCGCGAAAGAACGGCAAGAAACTGATGGTTTTCCTGAGTTACGATAGCGGCGCGGTGAGGCGCGCGTGTGAGGGTTTCTCTCGCGAGGACGGGGAGTTCGTCAGGTTTTTGCGGGACAACAATATCCGATTTGTCGACACCCTGCAGAAGCATGTGGAAGACTTCAGAGCGTTTCGACTCAGTCCCAGGGCGTACGTAGGACGATACTACATTGGACACTACAATCCACTGGGTAATCACTTCTTCGCTTTCGCCGTGAAGGAGGCTGTCGTCGACTGGCTCGACCCGAAACCGCCGGCTTATCGCAGGGGCACGGAAACCATTCCCCGTCATACTGCTTGGTGAGAGGACACGTCCAGTCGATTACAAAGACGAAAAACGAGATAAAAAGGGCGTCGGGGTCATCCAATGGTTAGCAGAACCAGGGTCAAATTGAAATCCGAGATCAATCCTTTCCCCCTTTCGGTCATCCCTCATAGCTCCCACGGCTCAAAAACTGAGCCGTAGCAAAAATCGAAACGTCCGGCCGTCGTTCAAGGTATTCGTGATCTGGCCGAAGTTGGGTGAGGTCAGCTCCCGGCCCGGCTCGGCAAACTGCGGCGAGTTCAGCAGATTGATCGACTCGGCTCGCAGAACGAGCGACCTTTCCCCGCCAAGCGGCCAGCGGCGAGACAAACCGGCGTTGATGTTCCAGACGCCGTCTTTGCGGAACGTGTTGCGGCCCAGGGTTCCGGCTCGCTCGGTGGGTTCGATATAGGCAAAGGCGGACGCGGGCAGCCGCTGCCGGGAGGTATCCGGGTCGTCGATCGTGCGGCCGAGTATGGAAGGATCGACCAGGTGCGGGCGGTCCCCGGCGGCCCCGTCGACGTTTCCGAAGCCGGGCCCGTCGGATCCCGAAATAACGGTAAAAGGAGTGCCTGACTTCAACGCCAAGGCGGTCGAAAGCCGCCATGCTCCGAACGCCTGCCGCAGCCATCGTTCCCGTGAGCCGAAACGAGGCAGCTCGTAATCCGCGTTCCACAAAAAGGCATGAGGCTGGTCGAACCAGCTCAGCCCTCTCATCTCGGCGTGACTGTCCGATTCGGATTGGCTTCTGCCCCACCTGGCGTCGCGGCCCGAGGCTGTCCCGGTGTAATCGCTTCCCGAGTCGATGGCTTTGCTGAACCAGTAGGAGGCCTCGCTCGATAGCCCCTTCCAACGAGAGATCGTCAGCGTAATCTTGGCGGCGTCGTAGGAGGCGCGGGAGCTGTTCTGGACGTGGCGGATGTCGAAGAAGCGAGGGTCGGGCCGGCGGTCGTTGATCGTTTCGGTAGTCTGCGCAACGCCGGGAACGATCCTCGCGCGATTGAGGTACCACATGTTCAGCAAGCGGAGCGTGCGGCTGCCGACGTAGCCGAGCGCCAGCTTCCACTCTCCGACCAGACTCCGTTCCCAACTGAAATTGTATTGATGGGAGTAAGGCGCCACGAGTTCCGGGTCCATGCGGAAGACCGTGCTGCGGGTTTCCTGGCCGAGCCCTTGAAGAGGATCGATCAGGCTGGGTGCGTCGAGAGAAAGCCGCACGTTCCAAGGCAAGTTGAAGCGCGACTGTCCGAACGTGACGGGGAATATCTGCCCGTAGTGGATCCCATAGGCGCCTCTCAAAACGCCCCGCTTTCCGCCCGGCCGGTAGGCGAAACCGAATCGGGGCGCCCAGTTGTTGCAGTCGCATTCGTAGGGGATGTCGGCCAGCCCGTTCACCTCGCTGACGGGAGTGACCGGCTGGTAGCGCAGCCCCACGTTCAAGGTGAGGTTCGCCGTGGCCCGCCATCGGTCGCCTAGGTAGTACTGCATGTCCCAGTTTCGAAATCCTCGATAGATGTGGCCCGTCGCCAGGATATAGCGTCGGGGCTTGCCTAGTCTGAGGTTGGTGATGGCGTCGTGGCCGAAGTCATCGGCGAAGACGAAGATGCCGCGGTGGCCGGCGCTCTCAAAACCGTTTGCCTGGCGACGAAGTAGTTCTCCGCCGGCGTGGATTTCGTGGCGTCCTCGAACAAACTTCGCCTGCCCGGCATAGCGAAAGCTATTCCAGGCGCGGTCGATCGGGATGCTCGAGCCGGGCCCCAGCCAGTCGAGTGCGAAACCCGTCAGGATCACGGGTCCCAGCGAAGTCTCTTCCGGTACCAGCAACGACCCAAGACGGTCGAAACCGACCGAGAAATCCGTGGTCGTCCCGGGCGACCAGGCGCGGTTCCAGCTGATGCGCGCGGCATGGTTTTTGGTGGTCGTGTCCGGATTCTGCCCCCCGACGAGCTGGAAGGCCTCTACATCCTGTGCCGTGAACCGATAGTCGAGCGCCAAGCGGTCCCTGGTTGACCAGGACTGGTCGAGGCGTACACCAAGATGATTGTTGTCGATCGACTGTGGCGAGTTGGTATTCAACGCCCGGGGATCTATATCGCGCCGGTTAGGCGGTTCAGTCGGGTAGGCGGAGAATATCCTAGCGACGAACTCACGCGCGGCCGGATCGACAGGCTCGCCGGTCAGCGGGTCTTGGGTGAGCGGCGTGCGCTCGTCGGCTCGCGGGACCAAGACGTTGCCGTTAACGCTGCCGCGAACCTTCTGCTGGCTACCGTTGATCAGTGCTGTCCGGGGAAAGTCGCGCCATCGGACGGTAAGTCTCGACCGCTCAATGTCTTATGGCCTGTTTTGCCCGGGAACGATTTGAAATCCCGAGGCCGCAAATGGTCGCCTGAACGGAGCATCCGGACGCGGCACAATGAGGGATGAACCTTGGCCGTACGGTTTTCTCCCAACTGATCGAGCACCTACCGAGCAAAGAGTTTCAGAAATGTGTATCGCGCTACCGCGGCGATTCCTATCTGAAAAGTTTCTCCTGCTGGGATCAGTTTCTTGCGATGGCATTCGCCCAGCTGACCTATCGGGCAAGCCTCCGCGACATCGAGACGTGCCTGCGTTCGATGCACGGCAAACTCTACCACATGGGATTCCGCGGCAGGGTAGCGCGCTCGACACTGGCCGATGCGAACGAGTCGCGCGACTGGCGGATCTACGCGGACTTCGCGCAGGTCTTGATTGGCATGGCACGGCCGTTATATGCCCACGACCCGATCGGTGTGGACTTGGACCAGACCCTGTACGCTCTCGACTCGACAACAATCGACCTCTGCCTGTCGCTGTTTCCGTGGGCGAGATTCCGCAAGCAAAAGGCCGCCGTGAAGATGCACACGCTGCTGGATCTGCACGGCAATATTCCCACGTTCATCCGCATTACTGGAGGCAAAGTGCACGACATCAACATCCTCGACGAGATCGGCCCGGAGGCTGGCGCGTTCTACGTCATGGATCGGGCCTACGTCGATTTCGAACGCCTCTTCGTGTTCACTCTCTGCTCGTCGTTCTTCGTCGTGCGAACCAAGAAGAACATCTTGCTCCAACGGCGCTACTCGCATCCCGTCGACAAATCCACGGGCTTGCGCTCGGATCAGACCGTCATACTGGCTGCCATCGAATCGGCCCAAGCCTATCCCGACCCGTTGCGGAGGGTCAGTTACTTCGACGCCCGGACGAACAAGCGGCTGAAGTTTCTGACCAACAACTTCGCGCTCCCGGCGCTGACCATCGCCCACATCTACAAGTCGCGTTGGCAGATTGAGTTGTTCTTCAAGTGGATCAAGCAACATCTGCGAATCAACTCGTTTTACGGCACCAGCGAGAACGCCGTCAAGACGCAGATCCGGATCGCTGTCTCGATTTACGTGCTCATCGCCATCGTCCGGAAACGGCTCGGGCTGGAAGCGAGTCTTTACCAGATTCTACAGATTCTCAGCGTTACGCAATTCGAAAAAATGCCCCTTTTACAGGCACTCCAGCCATCCGACTCCCCAAACGAATCCCCCTATGACCCCAACCAATTGATTCTATTCGACTTTTAACCGGACAGCAGTGACCGTTGATAGTCATCAGCACTCCCGGCCACACGGGGAACCCGACCCTGAATCCATAGTCGTTCTCCCGGGCCGGCCGGAGATCGCCCGCCTGGAAAAACGATCGAGCCGAGAAGACGCTGTTGTCGTGAGACGCATGCAAGTTTCCGTGGAAACGCCGTGCCGAGGCTGCTGCCGAGAGATGCAAGGGCGAAGAGGGCTTGCTTCCAAACTCGGAACCGAAATAGTTTCGATCGGCGCGAAACTCCTCGACAACGGTCGCGGTGGTTCCCATTCGAATATTCAGTTCCTTAACCACCGCGTTGTCGATGAGCGTGATGCGCACGTTTTCGTTGCGCCGGCTCTCACCGGAGGCGGCATCGAGTTGCCCCAGCAGGTTCAGCTCGGTCCGCCGCACCTCTTGGGATGCCTGGTCGGTTGGTGTTTGCCGGGGTGGTCGGGAACGGGAGGGTGCTGGTTCCGCGCCTTCGGCCGGGGTGCTCGGTTGAGTCCGGTCGGCGCTCCCCTCGCCCTCTCCGGACGCGGAGCCGTCGCCGGGGGCTTCGGGAAAACCTGCGGCCTGGGCTGCGGTTACCTTCGGCTCACCAGCTTGGGGTGACCCGCAAGCAAGTAGAAACAGGACGGCGGATGGAAGCAGATCTCGACCGGCCTTTCGCGAGCGGATGACAACGGCAGGTCTTCGGCGGAATGGGAGAGAGTTTCGAGTTGGACGAATTTTCAAGGGCGCCGCCGCCTGCCCAGGGCCAACCAAGCTGTGCGAAGTCTTCGACCGACGGAGGATCGATTCCGCGGAAGGCTACATCATCCGCTTAATGATTCTATCGCTCTGCTCTTTGCTGACAAAACCCGGTCGCCGGGCCATTGGAGCGCCCTCCTCGAGCACCGGCTCGAGCTCGTCCAGAGTTGGGCGGCGCTTCTGATAGAACAGACCGGTATAGATCGTGTCGCCCCAAAGCATGGCTTTTTCGCAGGCCGCCTTCCAGTCGCCGGCATCGTGGTCTTCATCCTCCAGCTTCTTGACGCGCGGGCGGAAGAAGGCGTAGTCGTTGTCGTGGTTGAAGGTCACGCAAGGGCTAAAGATATCGATGATGGCGAAGCCTTTGTGCTCAATGGCTTGTTGCATGAGCTGCTGCATGTGCTTCGGATCGCCGCTAAAAGCTCGGGCGACGAACGTGGCGCCATGCATGATCGAGGAGGTGATGGGGTTGATCGGCTCCTCCACACTGCCGAACGGCGTGCTCTTGGTCTTCATGCCCTCACAACTTGTCGGTGAAACCTGACCGGTCGTCAGGCCGTAAATCTGATTGTTCATCACCAGATAGGTCATATCCACATTACGGCGAGCCGTGTGGAGCCAGTGATTGCCGCCGATGCCGTAGCCGTCGCCGTCCCCACCGGCGCCGATGACGGTCAGCTCGTGATTGGCCATTTTGACACCGGTCGCCACCGCGAGGATGCGGCCGTGCAGGGTGTGCATACCATAGGAATTGAAATAGCCCGGGAAGTTCGACGAGCAACCGATCCCGCTAATCACAATCATCTCGTGGGGCAGGATGCTCATATCCGCCGAGACTTTCTGGAGGCTGGAGAGAACACCGAAGTCGCCGCAGCCGGGACACCAGTCAGGGTCGACCTTGCCTTTGTAGTCTTTCGGCTTAAGCTTGACGAGATCTCTGTCTTCGGTAATCGTGGTGCCTGTGGCCATAGTGTCTCCCTTAAACCATAATCTCCTGATAGGGCACGGAATGCGTCGTTTCGCCGGCAAGCTGTTCGCGGACGCAGCTGACGATGTGGTGCGGCATGAACGGCTCGCCGTCGTATTTGCGGATGTGCCCGTCGATCGACAGACCGGTCTCGCTGCGCAGGTAGCGGTAGAACTGGCCGGAGTGGTTGTTTTCCACCATGATCGTCCGCTTCGCACCCGAGATCACCTTGCTAATGACCTCGCTGTGCAAGGGGACGATCCATTTGATTTGTAGATGGTTCGCGCTGACACCCTGATCCCGCAACTGCTCGGCGGCCTCTTGGATCACTCCATGAGTTGACCCGAAGCCGATCAAGGTGACGTCGGCATCGGCGGGGCCTTCGAGCCGGGGCGGCGCGATCTCGTTCACGATGCCCTCCATTTTGCGGGCCCGCTTCTCGACCGCCTGGCGGCGCTTGTGCGGATTCGTAAACTCGTCGCTGATGAGGATGCCGTCTTCGTCGTGCTCGTCGGTGGCGACGACGTGGACGTAGCCTTCGAGGCCGGGGACGGCCCGCGGCGAGACGCCGCTTTCGGTATCCAGATAGCGCTTGTAGCCATCGGTCTTCGAAGGCTCGGTAATCAGCTCTCCGCGATCGATCTTCGGCTGCATGTCGACCTCATCGGGGTCGAAGCTGAAAGTCCCCTCTGAGATCAGAAGGTCGGACAGCACAAGTCCCGGGCACTGGCACTTATCGCAAAGATTGAAGATCTCGGGAATCGAGTTGAAAGCGTCCAGCGCGTCCAGGGGGGCGACGATGAAACGCTGGAAATCCCCCTGACTGGCCCCCAGCATCTGCCAGAGGTCTCCCTGCTCGGTTTTTGTGGGCACGCCAGTGGAAGGCCCGGCTCGCTGAACGTTGATAAACACCACCGGGATTTCCATCATGGCGGCCGAGCCGATGGCCTCGGTCATCAGCGCGAATCCCCCGCCCGAAGTGGCACACATGGTGCGGCATCCGGTATGAGCGGCGCCGACAGCCATGTTGGCAACGCCGATCTCGTCTTCGACCTGTCGCACCATAATGCCCAGCTCGCGGGCATTTTGAGACATCCAGTGAAGGACGCCTGTCGAGGGGCTCATCGGGTAGGCGCAGTAGAACGTGACACCGGCGGCGGCGCCCCCCATGGCGAGCGCCTCGTTGCCCGTCCAAACGGCCAGGGGTTTGGGGTTTTGAGGCAGCGGATCGGGGAAGGGGGCGAATTTTTCCTGGGTGTAATCAAAGCCGGCTCGAGCCACGCTGACGTTTTCGTCGACGACGGCCTGTCCCTTACGTTGGAACAGCAGCGTCAGCGCTTCTTCGAGGATCTGGAATTCCAGTCCGAACAGCGACATCACCCCGCCCAGTGCTACGGTATTCTGAACCAGCTTGTTGCGGTTGTTGTTCGTCAGCTCGGCAATGGGCAAGCCGCACAGCTGCACGCCTTCGGCGACATCGCCGGGGGTGATCGTGTCGCTGTTATAGATGGCGCGCGCCCCCGGTCCCAGCAAACCCAGATGACGGTTCATCGTGTCTTGGTTGAGCGCCATCAGCAGATCCAGCTTGTCACCGTGGGTGCCGACCGGTTGATCGCTCATTCGAATAGTCAGGAAGATGTGTCCACCGCGGATGATTGATTGGTAGGCGTTATAGGCGTACAGGTGAAGCCCGCGGCGGACGAACAATCGCGCCAGGACGCTGCCGGGGGTGGCGATGCCCTGGCCGGCGGCGCCGCCAATGGCTAGCGCGAAATCGAAGTTACGTGCACTCATTCACTTTCTCCCCCTTGACGTCGGGTCACCGTACTTACCTTCTCGGTCACCCATAGAAGACCGAAGGACACAAATTGCCCCTGCGACCGTTATAGACAGAATGCCCCACCCCCGACCAGCTTCGTGATCTCTATTCTACGCTGTTGGAGGGCTAACCGGCAATCGAGCAGATTACCGAACTGGGGCGGGAAATGCCCTAACCTCTTGATTTGACGGGTGTCTGGGACACCTCGACCGACATTTCACCACCACCAGATCCCTCGACATCGCGACCCAAGCCGCCCCTCTAGTACGGGCGTGCTGCTGTTTGCCGCGATGCTCCTTGCGGCTGACCCGGCGAGTGCACGGTTCCGGTACTTTGGACGTGACCTGACTGGGTGAGGCGGGACTTTGCCTCGCCACCTGGTGGGAAAAGCGGTTTAAGATTCTTGATGTTGATCAGCGACCGCAAGAACCTCCGTCGAGGACTCGGAGAGTGAAGGCGCGGATGTCCCCACGGCGAATTTCCGGTAGTCCCGCAAGATCTCACGGGTAGGGCCATCCCGTCGAACGATACCCTGGTCGAGCCAGATTGCCCGGTTGCACATTGAAACCACGGTCTCCAGGCTATGCGAAACAAAGACGACTGTCCTGCCCGAGCTCGTAAACTCCTCCATCTTCGCCTCGCATTTTTTGATAAAGGCGGCGTCGCCCACCGAGAAAACCTCGTCGAGAACGAGGATCTCCGGGTCGGAGTGAATGGCGACCGAGAGACCCAGCCGACTGACCATGCCGCTCGAATAGGCCCGTACCGCCTCGTCAATAAACGTCGAAAGCCCCGAAAACTCGACGATCAAGTCAAATCTCTTGCGAACCTCGGGGCGGGTCAATCCCATGAGTGAGGCGATCAGGTGGATGTTTTCCCGGCCCGTCAAGTCCTCATGAATGCCCGTTCCCAGTCCGAGTACAGCGCCCACTCGACCGTGAACCCGAATCGTTCCCGACGTGGGATGGGCAATACCCGCAATCAACCGCAGGAGAGTTGTTTTGCCCGCGCCGTTGGCGCCTATGATCCCTAGTCTTTCTCCCTCTTTGAGTTGAAACGAGACGTCCCGAAGGGCCCAAAAAGACTTGACGTCGCGCCGGATCTGCTTCCAGGCTTGCTGCGAGAGCAGCTGCCTTCTCTGGTGCAGCAAGTATCGCTTGCTGACTTGATCGAGATCGATGATCGCCATGGCTGCCCAGCGTCTCGGTTAAAGGTAGTCCGAAAAATCCTTTTCCATACGCACGAAAAATTTATAGCCGGCCCAGAGAGTCAGCGCGGACACCGCTGCCAGTTTCAGGATCGTAAAACCGGGTGAAACATCGCTCAGAAAGATCCGGCGCATGATCAATATCCCGGCCGCTATAGGATTGATCTCGTATAGCCAGGCGTACTGGCCTGGCACGTCCTCGAAACCGTAGAAGATCGGACATAGCCAAAATAGAACCAGGTTGATCGCCTGCACCACGTACGCCACGTCCCGATAGTAAACGTCGAGAGCCGACGTAATCAGCGACAGCCCGCACACAAACACAAGTTGCAGCGCCAGCACCACCGGCAGCCAAAGCCACTGTACATTGACGCCGCGAACGACGATCACCGCGATCAGCAGCAGGAGGAGCTGCAGTAAGTAGTGCAAAGTGTTGCCGAGCACTACCGACACCGGCACCAACTCTCTCTGGAAAGGCACGTGTTTAATCAACGGGGCATTGCCGACGACCGATTCCGTTCCCGTCGACCAGGCCAGAGCGAAGAAGTTGTACGGCAACAGGCCGATCAGGACGAACAGCCACAAGTGCTCTCGCTCTGTTTTGAAGACACTCACAAAGACGAACGTCAGCACCGTCATCATGATCAGCGGGTTGACCAGGGACCAAAAGACCCCCAGCGACATATTCCGGTAGCGGACCTTGAAGTCCTTCTCTACCAGCGTGCCCAGGATGTAGAAGGGATCGTTCACGGGTTGGACAGCGGGCCACCCCCTTTCTTGGGGGGGCAATCGCTTTCTTGAGTTTCGTCCGGCGAGACACGTCATTGTACTAAACCCAACATCGAGACGCATCGAAAACAGCTTTAGGAAGACAGCTTAGAAAGACAGTCTTAGGCCGCGTGCGGCGGCGGCGGCGAGGCGTGACGGCGACGTGACGGCTTCCGGGGAGTAGCGGGCGATAGTTTCCAGCACGATTTGCGCGCGCCGCACGCGTTCCCGAGACAGGCGGATGGCCGTCTCCTCGATGTGCGTGCCGCTAGGATAGATGTCGGGCGCGTTGCGCAGGCCGAGCTTAACGTAGAGCGGAGCGGCGATACGAATCAGCTCGGGTACTTCGTAGTTGCGGATGAACCCGCCGATGTTGTCCGGCGCTTCGACGTAGAAATCGATGGGCGCGTCGATGGCCGCGCGGATGGCGGCTACTTGGGGCAACGACAAATCCGAGGGAATATTGATCGTCGTTGCACCCAGGTCTTCCAAAATCCGAGCGGACGCCGGATTGGCGGGGGCCATCATGACCGAAGTCTTGATGATCAGATCTCGGGGCAGCTCGCCGGCCGTTTTCATCTTGGCCAATACGGCCAAAAGGCCGATGTCGGAAACCAGCACGCTTCCGACGCCCAGCCCGACCGCTCTCTTGATATCCTCCAGCGCGTAAACCAACTGGTCAGCGCCTCGCAGGCTGAGGCCGAGCGATTTTCCGGCCGGCGAGACCGCCTGGGCGCCAATGTCGAAGGACGCGCGCGGTCCGACAAACAAATTAACCTCAATGCCTTGCTCTTCTCCCACCCGCACCATCTCACGGATCTCGTCGTCGCTCAGCAGCATGATGCCGCTTCCCTGGCTCACTCGATGTACCGGCACGGACCGCCGAGCGGCTTCCTCCACCACGGCCGCCAAGGCTCGCGGCCCCTCCGTGCTCGGAATTTCGATGCGATACTGCGCGCCGTCGGAGAAGCGCTTTCCCGAGGCGGGGCAATCTAGAAAATCTCGTTCCGGCCAGCCGTGCTTTTGAAGAAAGGCGCGGGTCCGCTTCATAGGATTCGCAGCCCCTCGCGATCGACGCCGGCCAGGATGACTTCGCTAGAGTGTCCCGAGCGCTGGAACTCGTGTCGCACCTGCTCAACGACCGCCTCCGATCCCCGCTCGAAGAACACAAGGACGGCCGGGCCCGCGCCGCTAAGGGCGCAGCCCAACAGTCCCGGGGCGCGCAGTTTTAAAACATCGCCCAGGCCGGGAACAGACGCCAATCTGTACGGCTGGTGAAGCCGATCTTCGAGCGCGTCTGGAAAAGCCTCCCGATTGCCCGTCGCCAGCGCCGCGACCAGCAGGGTGGCCCGCTGAAGGTTGAAGACCGTGTCCTCTTTCGAATAGCAATCCGGCAGGAGTGAGCGCATTTGGTTCGTGGCCAGCGCGAAGTCGGGACAAACGACGGCGATGCGGAAGTGCTCGGGCAAATCAAGGCGCACCGCGCGCGTAACGCCGTCCGCGCCGATGGCCGCGGTCACGATCGATCCCATCACGCAAGCCGCCACGTTGTCGGGATGGCCTTCCAGGTGCGCCGCGGCATCGAGGATACGGTGCCGGTCCCAGCCCAGTTCTAGGAGAGTCTCGGCGATCGTCACCCCGGCAACAAGAGCCGCGGCGCTCGATCCGAGCCCTTTACCGACGGGAACGTCGTTTGCGATCTCGATCGCCGCCGGCGGCAACGGCAAGCCCTCGAATTCAGCCACTCTGAGGGCGGTCTGCCAAATCAAGTTGCTCTCGTCGAGCGGAATGAGAGCGGTGTCCCGGCCGTGCGCTATGATTTGTAGTTCGCCGGCTCGCTGAAACCGGCATTGCAAGTAGATTTCAAGAGCGAGGCCGAGAGTGTCGAATCCCGGCCCGAGATTGGCACAAGAGGCGGGAACCCGCACTGTGGTCGCGACCGGCATGAGGTGGTAATTATAGCTTAGCTGTTTGGTGGAGTCGCTTGGCCAGGAGGGTCTTGAGAGCTAGCCCGCTTTTCTCACCACGTGGCGAGGCGAAGTGCGTGAGAAGCCCGTCAGTATGAGGCGCGCGCCGCTCAGCGCCGCATTGCCTTAATAATGCGGGCGTACTTGAACCCTACGTTGAGCACGGTGAGCAAGCGCAACGCAGTAATGGCGGGCTTCTCAATGAGGCTTCGCGAGAGGCCCAAAATCTGTTGTCCCGGCAACTAGCCCGGATTTACCATCAGGGCTGACGATCGAAGCACACGATAGGTCCGCCCCGCGGGAGACCTTTGCGTTAAGGAACCAGCCTCGACCTCTCGATAATACCGTAGATGCAAACGCGACACGTCCCCCGACAATGAAGTTACGCGAAGGCTTATACTACAGTGGTGGCTGTTGTTGCGGGTGAGCTGTTCCTCAAGAGGAGCTCGTCTGGGGATCGGTGGCCGTTTGGAGGCTTTGAAACCGCCCGGCCAGGAGCCTTGGAGAGCGAAAGCGATGAAGAAACGAATCATCGATTTGTCGAGCGTGGGTCTCGCCGTGTTCGCCATCGGGTTCGTGGCGTTCCTGGCGGTTCCGAGCTTTCGCTACGGCTTGCTCTACACGGTGGGCCGCAGTCCGAACTGTCCATTTTTCCGCGCCATTTACGTCCACGAGGAAGCGAAAGCACACTTGACGATCGTCGAGCGGCTCAAGCAAGGCAGCCGTATTGTCCGCAAGGAAGACGGCCTGGTGCTATGGGAAACCCCGAGCGGATCTTTCTGGATACCGGAGGGCCACGACGTATTCTGGGTTGTCGCGGAGCAGGAGGGAAACATCTACGGATCGGGGGAAACGGGCGTACAGCCGGGGGATGTGGTGCTTGATTGCGGAGCAAGCGTCGGGCTGTTTACGCGCGAAGCTCTGGACCTGGGAGCGAGTGTTGTGCTGGCGATCGACCCGGATATTGAAAGCCTGAAGGCGCTACGAAGGAATTTCCCGACTGAGATTGAACAGGGAAAAGTAGTCGTCGTCGAAAAAGGAGTGTGGGACCGCGAGGGCGTTCTGCCTTTCGACTCTCGAACCCATCGCGTCGCGAATGAGGGGTTCGGCGGCGAAAGCGCTTTCGAAATCCGGCTCACTACGATCGGCAAGCTGGTGGATGAGTTGGGTCTCGCCAGCGTAGACTTCATCAAGATGGATATCGAGGGCGCCGAGCAAAAAGCGCTTGCCGGGGCTAAGAACACACTCGCCACGCACAAGCCTCGGCTGGCTATCGCCGCTTACCATCTTGATGATGATCAGGCGCGCATTCCCGAGATCGTCGAACAAGCGCAGCCAGACTACCAAATGGAATGCGGCCGGTGCGGCGAGCGGGAGATGACGATCGCCGCGTTCACGTTGTTATTCCACTAGTCCCCTTTTCTCACCAGGTGGCCGTCCTCCCTCGCTACGGTGCGCCCCGGCTTGCCCTCACACTGCCAGCCTGGCAGCGAAACTCTTCATCTCTTGCGGCAACCGATCTCCCAGGGAGCACAACGCCCTTGCTTCACGTTGTCGAGCATGTTGGCGGCCTTGACCGGAAAATCCTCGCCCATCAGAATGTGCAAACCGAGCGGCGGAGGTCCGCCGGTTGCCTTCCGCTGGATCTCGGTGAAAAAATCCAGAGCGAACGCCGTACGGTCGCTCCGGCTCTTGATTTCAAAGCCCGCTGCCTCGAGCATCAAAAGCAGCCGGTCGATCGAAACCAGGAAACTGGTTTCCGGAGTCTCCGCCCAGGGTACCGGGAACGCCAGGTCGCCGCCGGCTGGTCCTTCGAGAATGTCGTAGATACCGAACGTCGCCCCTGAGCTAATAACACGATGGACTTCTCGATAGAGTTTTGGTTTGTCGGCGATATTCATGGCGACGTGAATCGTATACGCGCCGTCGAAGGCGTCATCGGCGAAGGGCATGTCGAGAGCGCTGCCCTCCCGGTAGGAAACCTTGTCCCCAAGGCCGACCTTTGCGGCCAACATCCGAGCGACGTCGCAGTACTCCGGCGTGAGGTCGATGCCCGTGACGTGGCAGCCATGGTTTTCCGCCAGATAGCGCGCCGTACCGCCGAGTCCCGAACCGACGTCCAGGATCCGCATGCCGGGATCAAAACCGAGCTGATCGATTAGGTGAACGCTGGCGGCGCGCCCCCCTATATGAAATTCGTCCACCGGAGCCAGGTCGGCCGGAGTGATGTCGCCGCCACGCGCTACGGCTTTCTCGAGACCCTCTAGGATGGCCTCGCCCAGGCTGCCGAGCGTGTAATGATCGCTAACCCTTTTCTCGATCGACATAACCTGCCTCAAGCGTCGCCGCGCCACGTGGTGAGAAAAGCGCCCTAGCCGAGGAGTGCGTAGGGTCGGGCCACCGTGCCCGCCCAGTAAGTCAATATACGATCTTTAGCACACATTCGCACTGGACAATGTGTACTGATCGGTCAGCGGACCGGCGCCACGCCTGGGGACGCCCGCGGCGCGCTTTCGGGACCTACTGGCACGTGAAACCGCCGTCCACCATGAGGGAAGAGCCGGTTACCCACTTCGATTCATCGGATGCCAGGTAGACGGCGGCCCAGGCGCAGTCCTCGGGAGTTCCTACCCTGCCGATGGGATGCAGATCCACGACATCGCGGTAACTCAAGCCGGGCGGGAACTTTTTGTCGGGGTCGGCTTCCATTTCCCCCAGTTGCTCGCGGTTCAGCTCGGTGCGCACCCAGCCCGGGCAGATCGAATTGGCGCGAATCCCGTCGGGCGCGAAATCGAGAGCCATGCACTTCATCAGAAGCTCCTGAGCGGCTTTGGCGGCGTTGTAGCAACCGTTTCTTGTATGGCCCACGTAGGCCGAGACGGAGGAAACCATGATAATCGACCCGCCCCCTGTGTTCTTCATTTCGGGAATGGCGTACTTGGAACAAAGCCATGATCCTTTGGCATTGATATCAAAGGTGCGCTGCCATTCTTCCTCGTCAAGATCCAAAATCGTCTTGATGCTGCCGCGGACCCCGGCATTGTTTACGAGAATGTCGAGCTTGCCGTAACGTTTCACGGTTTCGCCGACCATGTTTGCGACATCCGCTGCTTGGGAAACATCGCATGCGACATAAGACGCTTCCCCATGTTCCTCCCGTATCGCGGTCACGGTTTGCTCGAGTGTGGCCGCTGTGCGGCCGCAAACCAAAACCGTAGCGCCTTCGCGCGCGAACGCCGTCGCCACGGCCGCGCCAATGCCTGTGCCGCCGCCGGTCACAATGGCGACCTTGTCTTTCAGTCTGTCCGGCATTCCCTTGTTCTCCTTCCAGCCCGCATTCTTCACCACCTGACGGTCGAAGCACGCCATAAGCCCGCCATGACTGCGTTGCGCTTGCTCACCGTGCTCAACGTAGGGTTCAAGTACGCCCACATTGTTCAGGAAATGAGTCGCCGAGCGGCGCGCGCCTCGTACTGACGGGCTTCTCACGCACTTCGCCTCGCCACGTGGTGAGAAAAGCGGTCTAGGCGAAAACGGCGACGTCCATCTTAGTTTCACGGTCTCTCTTTATATTAGAAACTAAGCGCTTCCATTTGACCTGGGCCGGCGAGAAAAGCGGTCTGCTCATCGAAACTAGGGCCGCCAAGGGAGGCGGTCGCTTTCAGGCCTTCCGCCACGAGGCGGCGATCTCCTCCAGCGTTCTGCCCTTGGTCTCGGGCAGCAGCTTGACGCCGAAGAGGATCGAGAATACGCAGATCACGGCGGAAACCGCGAAGACCCCCGCGATTGAGCCTACGGCTTTTTCCGAGACCCCCGCCAGAATCGGAAAGATCTGCGCCGCCAAGAAGCCGCCGATCCAGACGACTGTCGTTGCTATGGCGACGCCCTTCGCTCGAATTCGTGTCGGAAATAGCTCCGAGATCATTAGCCACGGCAGCGGCCCGAGCCCCAGGTGATGGGGAATCGTGGTGGAAATGATGACCAGGATGATGATCGGCCCGGTCCAGGCGAGTTGAAAGGCCGTTCCGGCAAAGGCGAGTGAAAAGATCATCGCCACGGAAGTCCAGATCCACAGCGGCCGGCGGCCGACTCTATCCACCAGCGAAATGCAGAGCACGGTGAATATCATATTGAAGACATTCAAGATCAGCGAGTTGAAAATCGCCATGCTGGGGTCGTCATACCCTCCCCGCTGGAACACGACCGGCAAGTAGTAGGCGACACCGCTCCAGCCCGTCAAGTTGTTGAAGAACGCCAGCAGGCACGCGCAAAGCAGAGCCATCTTCATGCCCGGCAGAAACAGCTCCCCAAAGCTCCCGGCTTCTTGAGAGAGATCCGCCCGAATCTCCGCCATTCCTTTCTTCGCCGACTCGGCGCCGTCAATGCGGGTCAGAATGGCCTCGGCTTCCTCCTCGTGTCCGTTCTCCGCAAGCCAGCGCGGACTCTTGGGCACCATCGTCAGCAGGACGACGAAAATGGCGATGGGCACGATCTCCGAGGCGAACATCCAGCGCCAGTGCGCTCCGAAGGAAAGATAGTAGCCAACCAGCATCGA
Source organism: Bryobacterales bacterium (assembly GCA_965248365.1). Taxonomy (GTDB): domain Bacteria; phylum Acidobacteriota; class Terriglobia; order Bryobacterales; family UBA6623. The sequence continues at coordinate 490,528 of CBDFJA010000003.1, forward strand.
GCTCGTGGAGCCCACGGTAATGGCCATCTGATACATGAGACCTAAGCGGCCACGAAATCGGGCAGGGGCCAACTCGGCGATATACATCGGCGACGCGATGGAGGAAAGGCCGATCGCGACCCCGCCGATGAAGCGAAACACGTTGAAGGTGACCAGGTCTTTTGGTAGGGCCGTGCCCACCGCGCTGGCCGCGAATAGTATGCCCGCAAAGATGAGAGTGTTTCGCCGGCCGAACTTGTCGCAAAACCAGATTCCGCCGAAGGGACCGAAGATGCAGCCCAGCGTCCCGCTGGCGACGGAAAACCCGAACCAGGCGTCCGTGTCCGCAAGGTTGAAGTAGTCCTTCCAAAAGAGCTGTCCGGCGGCGATGATGTGCAGGTCATAGCCGAACAGAAGCCCCCCGAAGGCGGCAACCGAGGCCACCAGGAAGGCGTACTTTATGCTGTGCCGGGGGCTGGCGTCCTCCATGTGGGTGATCTCAAGCGGGTGGCGGTCCAGGGGCCGGGATCCCTCCCCCTGACGGATTCCCTCAGTGTATCCTTATCTCGGGTGTAGCGAAACCGATTTCGGCGGAGACATTGGCAGGGCAAGCAGGCTGGCTTGTCTCGAGGCAATCCGGTAAGCGAAAGGGTCTTAGCTACGCCAGAACCTCGGGATTGACGACGAATTGCGGGCGGCGGCCTTCTAAGACCGCGACCATATCGTCGGCCATGGACTTAAAGATACGGCCCATCGCTCCAGGAGTCATGCCGAGAGCGTGCGGAGCGGTCAGGCAATTGGGGTGTTGAAACAAGGGGTGGCTGGAATCGGGTGGTTCAGGTTCGAACACATCTAGTGCAACACCGGCCAAGGTCCCGTTTTCCAAGGATTCGAGCAGCACATCGAAGCTCTCGATCAGACCCCCTCGAGCAAGGTTGATAAGATACGCTCCTCGCTTGGCCAGCTTCAGCCTCTCGCGGTTGATGAGCCCGCGGGTTTCGGGGGTAGAGGGAGCGTGCAAGCAGATGAAATCGGCCTTCCCAAGCAGTGTATCGAGGTCCACGATCTCGACGCCCAGGGGCTCGGCTTGCTCGGCCGTCACGTAGGGATCGAAGCTGAGGATCGTCATATTGAAAGGGCGAATCAGTTCGGCCAAGATCTGACCGATGCGGCCCAACCCGATGATGCCCAGCGTGGCTCCATCGAGGTCACCCGGCTTGGTTTCGTATCGGCTGCGCCAATTGCCGGCTTTGAACTCTCGATCCCAATAGCTGAGACGCTTGGCGAGAGCCAGTACCAGAGCGACGGAAGCTTCGGCTACGGCTCGCGCCCCCGCGCCGGGAGCGTACACCAGAGGAATGTTCCTGCGCGTAGCCGCGGCTACGTCAACCTGGTCATAGCCGACCCCGCAGCGGCCTATCACCTTGAGGTCTTTCGCCGCGTCGATGACCTCCGCGTTCGCCAAGCCGTCGCCGCGAACAACGAGTCCGATGACATCATCCAGCAGGGGAAGCAGCGACGGGGGCTTCCCGTCAGGGGCGATGCTCACTTCGCCCTTTGAGCTCAAGATATCAATCGCGATCTGGTCGATGGGGCCGGTGGCGAGAATTTTGGCGTTGGTCATGGCGGCGATGTTCGGTAGTGTCTCAGTGTAACTCTGCTTCCCCAGCTATGAGTCGTTAGGAGAGTCCGAAGTATAGAACAAAATCGAGTCTTAGATGCGTTAGCCTAATTAGCCCGCATTTCTCACCACCTGACGGCCGAAGCACACCATGATCTCTCCATGAGTTCGTCGTGCTTGCGCCTTGGCCGATACGTGCCCGGCTAGCCCGCTTTTCTCACCAGCTGACGGTCGAAGCACGCCATAGGCCCGCCATTACTGCGTTGCGCTTGCTCGCCGTGCTCAACGTACTGTTCAAGTACGCCCGCATTATTCAACAAATGCGGCACCGAGCGGCGCGCGCCTTGTACTGACGGGCCTCTCACGCACTTCGTCTCGCCACGTGGCGAGAAAAGCGGGCTAAGCATCCGCGATCGCAAAGCCGATGACGCATAAGGGCGCGCCCAGTCAAGCCGTCATCGCAGTCTTCATCTTGACGAATGGACCGAACAGCCGTGCGCCATGACGGGAGCAAGGGTTGGCCGGTATGATGGCTACGGCGGGCGATTGTGTTTGCTGAAGACGACGCACCCACAACATCTCAGCCAGACATCTTAGCCAGTAAGCGCTTCGAGAAGAAGACGGTAAGGGCCTTGTTTTCAGCCTCTTATTGACGGTCCCGTATGGGTTCTGCTAGCTTGACTAGACTCAACTCGATTTCCGGCGTTGGGTAGAGTAGCCGCCCAAACGCGCGCCCACGCGAAGGAGGAACGGATTGCCACGCACGGACAGGCATTTATTCACTTCGGAATCGGTAACGGAAGGGCATCCCGACAAACTGGCCGACCAGATCTCCGACGCCGTCCTGGACGCCGTCCTCAAGGACGACCCCACCGGCAGGGTGGCCTGTGAAACGCTCGTCACAACCGGTTTGTGCATGATCGCCGGGGAGATCACGACCAGGGCGTATGTCGATTTCACCAAGGTGACTCGCAACACGATTCGCGATGTCGGCTATACGCAGGCCGAGTTCGGGTTCGACTGCGCCTCGTGCGCGGTGGTGAACTCGGTCGACGAGCAGTCCCCCGATATCGCCATGGGCGTCGACCCGGGCGGTGCGGGCGACCAAGGCATGATGTTCGGCTACGCCTGCAATGAAACCGAAGAGCTCATGCCGCTGCCGATCAGCCTGGCGCACAAGCTTGTTCGGAAGCTGGCCGAGGTGCGCAAGACCGACGAACTCGATTATCTGCGCCCCGACGGCAAGTCGCAGGTCACCGTCGAGTACGACGGCGGCAAGCCGGTTCGTGTGGACGCGGTCGTGATTTCGACACAGCACAGCCCTCGCGTCGAGCAAGATCAGCTGAAAGCCGAAGTCATCGACCACGTTGTCCGGCCTGTGGTGCCGGGGGAGATGGTAGACGCCAACACGAAGTATCACATTAACCCGACCGGCCGCTTTGTCGTCGGCGGGCCGCACGGAGATACCGGCTTGACCGGCCGCAAGATCATCGTCGACACCTACGGCGGCATGGGCCGGCACGGCGGGGGAGCCTTTTCCGGCAAAGACCCGACGAAGGTCGACCGCTCGGCCACCTACATGGCGCGGCACGTCGCCAAGAACATCGTTGCCGCCGGCCTGGCGACGCACTGCGAAGTTCAGTTGGCCTACGCCATCGGTGTCGCCGACCCGGTCTCGGTGATGGTGGATACGTTCGGTTCGGGCGAAGTCGAAGACACCCGTTTGGCCGACATCGTTCGTGAAACTTTCCCTCTGACGCCGAAGGGCATCATCGAGTACCTCGACTTGCGGCGCCCGATTTTCAGACAGACAGCTTCTTACGGCCACTTCGGGCGTGACGAGGAAGGCTTCACGTGGGAAAAAACGGAGAAGGCCTCCGTCTTGAAATTCGAAGCCGGCGTCTCGACCGCCAAGGCCTAGAAATCACATCCTAGGAAAACGAACAATTATGGCTATAGCAACAAGTACGCCCTGTGATGTCAGGGACTTGAATCTGGCGGAGGCCGGCAAGAGGCGGATCGAATGGGCCGCGCAGTGGATGCCCGTTCTCAAGTCGATTCGCGAGGAATTCCTCCAGAGCAAGCCGCTCGAGGGGATTCGGATTTCGGGCTGTCTCCATGTTACGACCGAAACCGCGAACCTGGCCATCACCTTGCGCGACGGCGGAGCCGACTGCGTGCTTTGCGCCTCGAATCCTCTCTCCACCCAGGACGACGTAGCCGCTTCCTTGGCCCATGACTACGGGATCCCCGTCTATGCCATCAAGGGAGAGGATAACGAGACCTACTATTCCCATATCTCTTCCGCTCTCGATCACAAACCGCAAATTACGATGGACGACGGCGCCGACCTCGTCCACAGTCTCCATACCGATCGCAAGGACTTGGCCGAGGGCGTATTCGCCGGCACGGAAGAAACGACGACCGGCGTCATTCGCCTGCGAGCGATGGCGGAAAAGGGCGTGCTCAAATATCCGATCGTCGCCGTCAACGACGCGATGACGAAGCACCTCTTCGACAACCGTTACGGGACCGGGCAGTCGACGATCGACGGCATCATCCGGGCGACCAACGTTCTGCTGGCCGGCCTCAATCTGGTCGTCGCCGGTTATGGCTGGTGCGGCCGCGGGGTCGCTAGCCGCGCTCGGGGTTTGGGCGCGAACGTGATCGTCACCGAAGTCGATCCCACGCGCGCCCTCGAAGCCGTGATGGACGGTTTCCGCGCCATGCCCATGATCGAAGCCGCTCCGATCGGCGACGTGTTTATTACCGTCACCGGCGACAAACACGTCATTAACCGCCAACACTTCGAAAACATGAAGAACGGCGCGATCGTCGCCAACTCCGGACACTTCAACGTGGAAATCGACCTCGACTCGCTCGATGAAATCGCTACCTCCCGCCGCCCATCGCGTGACTTTGTCGAGGAATTCACTCTTCCCAACGGTCGAAAAATCTTCATTCTCGCCGATGGCCGCTTGGTCAATCTCAGTTCCGCCGAGGGCCATCCCGCCGCCGTCATGGACATGAGCTTCGCCAACCAGGCGCTGTGCGCCGAATACGTGACCAAGCAGCGCGGCCAGTTGCCGATCGGCGTCCACGGCGTGCCCAAAGATATTGACCAGGAGGTTGCCCGGCGCAAGCTGGACTCGATGGGCATCCGCATCGACACGCTGACCCCCGAGCAGCAGCGCTACCTCTCCACCTGGATGGAAGGAACCTAGTATCTAACCCCGATACGCGTTAGTTACTTTCCGGCGCAAAACGCGCGTAAGTACGCTCGCATTGTTCGAGAAATGCGGTGCCGAGCGCCTTGTACTGACGGGCTTCTCACGCACTTCACCTCGCCCCGTGGTGAGAAAAGCGCACTAGCCAGCCGCGGCGATCTTCTCCGCTAGGTTTTTGCTGCGCCGAATGCAGTCGGGGATGCCGATTCCCGTATAAGCGTTTCCCGCCAGGTGTAGACCCGGTATCTGTTCCAGACGGGACTGGATCTCGTCGATCCTGTCCTTGTGCCCCACCTCGTATTGTGCCATCGCCCGGGGCCAGCGATAGAGACGCCACTCGACGGGATCGGCGCGGAAACCCATCACGGCGCTGAGCTGTTCGTGAACGATCTCCGCGACCCGCTCGTCCGGCTGATCCCGAGCCGCTTCGGCCTGTTCGCCGGCCAAGAACGCACGAAGCAGAACGCGGTCAGCGGACACCCGCTCGGGGAATTTCGTGTTGACCCAGGTGCAGGCGGTCAGCCGCATCCCCTCCGTCCGAGGGACCAAAAAGCCGAAGCCGTCCAGAGGGTGGTCGAAGAGGCGACGCGGATAAAGTAGCGAGGCGGTGATGGAAGAAGTGTAGGTGATTTCCCCAAGCCGCTCCGCTAACCGCGGGTCGTGGGCCTCGGTCAACTCGGCAGCTTGGTAGGCCGGGGTCGCCAGGATCACCTCGTCGCTCTCGACCATCTCGCCATCCGCCCGCAAACGGAAATCCCCCCTCCCGCCTTCGAGCGCCTGCACGGTTCCGGTTACCACGCGAACCCTGCCTTCGATCCGCTCAGCCAGCGCGTCTACAAGCTGGCGCATCCCGTGCTTGAGCGTCAGAAAGAGGGGTTGGCGTTTTCCTTGCGGACCGTTGCCCTTACCCGCGAAAGCGGCGGCCCGGTTGCGTAGCATGCCGCGTGCGAGGCTGCCGTGGCGTCTTTCGAGATCGACGAACATCGGCAGGACGCTGTTTACGCTCAAGTTTTCCGGAGAGCCGCCATAGACGCCGGCCAGCATCGGTTGCGCGAGGTGTTCGTTGACCTCCGTCCCGAAATGATCTTCCACGAATTCGGCCACCGAGCGGTCGGGATGTTGCCGTCCCGGCCGGCGCAGCCATTCAGTGGCGATTTTAGCTTTGGCCCGAACACTGAGAAGCGGCGAGGCGACTACCGGCCAAAGTTTCGTAGGGACCAGAAACTGGATGCCATCGGGCAGAACGATCAGTCGGCCGTTGCGCAAGATGTAGGTCTTGCGCAAGCTGTCGTTGGACCCGATGACCTGGTCCTCGAGGCCGATTTCACGGATCAACTCTAGAGCCCAGGGTTTCTGGGCCAAGAAGCTGTCGGGGCCGCCCTCAATCAGGCAGCCGTCGACGCGCTCCCCGCGGATGACGCCGCCGAGCCGGGGGCGGGCTTCCACCACGGTACAGGCAAGGCCGGCTTGTGAGAGGTAATAGGCCGCGGAAAGCCCCGAGATGCCGCCTCCCACGATTGCTACGCGTCTCATCACCGACTTGCTTTTCTCACCACGGCCCGCGATGGATGAGGCGAAAGGCCCGGCGGCCACGGTATGCCTACATCGCCAGCGTACAGTACGCCCGCGATTGGGCGCGATCAATCGCGCCCTCACATTCCAGACGGCGGGTATTTTGCTTCCACCCCTGCCGGCTTCTGGCAGAAAAGCGGGTTAAGGCTGGAAATCGCGTACCATGCGCACTACGGCCTTGACATTTTCCACCGGGGTTTCGGGCAGAATTCCGTGGCCGAGATTGAAGATATAGCCTGGCCGATTGCCGGCGCGCCGCAAGATATTTTCCACGCGCCTTTCGATTTCCGGCAGCGGGGCGAACAGCGCGGCCGGGTCCAGGTTCCCTTGCACCGCCGCCTCGTAGCGGATCGCCGACCACGCCTCATCGAGTCTGACGCGCCAGTCCAGTCCCAGCACGTCGCCGCCCGCCTCGTGCAATAAAGGCAGGAACGTTCCCGCTCCGGTGGCGAAATGAATGACCGGCACTCCGGTCGTCTGGATCTGCCGGATCAGCATGCGGGAGTGCGGCAGTACATACCGCTTGTAGTCTTCCGGCCCCAGCGCACCGACCCAACTGTCGAAAATTTGAATGACGTCGGCTCCGCGGGCGACCTGGTCGGCCGCGTAGGGAACAACAACCTCGAGAATCTTGGCCATCAACCGCTCCCAGCCCGCCGGGTCGCCGTACATCAGGCTCTTGGTCAAAGCGAAAGTCCGAGAGCTGCCGCCCTCGATCATGTAGCTCGCCAGCGTGAAGGGGGCGCCGGCAAAGCCGATCGTCGGAATGCGGCCGTCGAGCTCCTTTTTTACCTTGGCGATCGCCTCGCCGACATAACCCAAGTCCTGCCCGTTCCGCGTCTGGAGCCTGTCGATGTCGCTCGACGAGCGCACCGGATTGCCGATCGCGGGCCCTTCCCCTTCGACGAATTCGAGGGTAAGCCCCATCGGTTCGATGGGTAGAAGCAGGTCGGCGAAGATGATGGCCGCATCGACGTCGAGGGCCTCGACCGGCTGCAAGGTGACTTCGGCAGCCAACTCCGGGCGCTTGCAAATCTCAAGAATCGGATGCTTGGCCCGAATCCTGCGGTATTCGGGCATGTAGCGCCCGGCCTGGCGCATGAACCAAACCGGGGTTCGCTCGACTGCTCTGCCGCGGCACGCTTCCACAAGTGGAGACATCATTCTTCTTGAATATAACAGTTGCCCTGGCTACCCCCGGATTCACGAAGTAGGAGGGGACGCGTTTTCGGGCCCGGCCTGCCTTACTTTCTCCACCAGTCGAGGATCTTCTCCCGCAGCCCGGGAGACGGTGGCGGGGAAGGGATCTTGCGAATCAGCCTGATCGGAGGACGGGCCAATGTCTCCACCTCTTCGCCGACCCTACGCACTCTGTTGTTTACAAGAGCGTAGGTTCGCCGCAGCCGCCGGCCTTGCATCTCTAGGTTCAACGAGAAGCCCGGTCCCCTACCCCAGCGTGTGTCCATGTCTTGATGAACCAGTACAGGCAGGTAGCCAACAAGGCCGCGTTCCATCTTGATCGTTTGGTAGAAGCGGCCTCGGCGACTCCACATGAAAACGCGAATCAGGTCAAAATCGTGCGGTTGCTTGAGCCGCTCGGTCTGGGTCCAAAGCCATGTCGTCTTGGCTTTACCGAGCCGGCGATCAAGGACTTCCCCGAGCGTGAAGTAAGATGTGATTCGACGCCGCTCGGCGAATTGCTTTACTTCGTCGGGAATTCCCGAATAGACGCCCGTGGCCAGGACCCAGCCGGCTTGCCCGCCGGCCACCCGCACGAGATACCAATCATCGCGACCGGTGGGAGCGGGCGCGGGTTTCCCCTCCTGGGGGCGGCGCGGGAGACGCTCGACGAGACGGTGGCGGAGCAGCTCGGCCCCCTCGTCTTGCCTGAGTTGGTAAATCGTCGCCGACCAGCGATACGGTTCGAGATGAACGTTCAACGTGCGCAGCGCGAGCACGGTTCCCTGCGGGGGGTCGGCAGAGGCTTGATCGTGCAACTGTTCCATCAGCTTTCTCACATCGGGCGTGATCAGCATCGACTCGTGGGTCCAGCCCTGATCGCCGGCGGTGCCGCGCACCTTGACGAAGCGCCGGCGGCGGCCGACGATCTCGACACGCTCCCCAAGATCGAGGGTCGCGACCGTAGGGGCGTCGGGAATCAGCTCTCTCCACAACTCGACCGTCTTGCGGGCGACAAAGGCCTCTTCCGCCGGCGCGGCATCCGGCGCAGCGGCACACCCGAAACCGAGGGCCAGCCAAAGGCAGGCTATGATGATGGGCGGCGGACTCCCGGGCCAAGCCCGAACGCGAGTCAGCGGGACGCTTCCACAGCCTCCGGTGCCCGCCCGCCAAGACAGGGTCGAGTAAGGCGACAGTGGCCTAAACATGTCTGAACGACCGCGACACCCCTCCGGGGGGCCTGCTTCTTCTTCCCGCAACGCAGGTCGAGAACTCCGATGCGGTGATTGCCGTTCCCTCCTTCCCCCGGTCACGGAAGCAGGAGGGGAACCCTCGGTTTCGGCTGACACTGCCGACTATTATTGCCCGTCGTGCGCCCAAAGCGCTTCTGACCAGCTTCGCTGTGGCGCCTGCGGCTCGATCATCTGCCGGCGGTGCGGTACCCCGCTCGAGCTGGTCGACGAGCTGGGCATTGGCTAACCCGCATTTCTCAACACCTGACGGAAGAAGCGCGCGATAGGGATCGCCCACTAAATAGGGGGCCTCGACCACACCCTTTCGGGAGCAGCTCCCTTCGGACATGCTCCGCTTCAAAGCGGACGTCACGGAATCAACCGGGGCCAAACGGAGCCGCGGTCGCAAGCCTGCGGTCAAGATGGCGGATGACCTCGGCTGCTCGGATAAGGCCGTGGCCGCAAGTTACCTCGACGAGCGAGAAATCGGCTCCCGCTCCCGGGTTTTCCGACACCCCCTACAACACCACAATGGGATGGTACAAGAGCGGAAGTCGGGATTCGGCGATGGCCAGCAGGCTGCCGTCGGGGGCGATGGCCTTTACGAGCTTGGCCTGTTGGCGGTTTCCAAACGGCGACACCCGGAAGTCTCGGCCGTGAGTAATCCGAGCCGCCGTAATCGCATCGACGCGCTCGGCCGGCATTTCCGGAAGCATCATCTGGGGAGGAGTCAGCGTCTCCTCCAGACGCCCCTTTCCCTTGAGATCGTCGAGTTGTTGAAGCGAATGCGCCATGTCGAGGGTAAACTCACCCATCGCTGTTCGGCACAACTGTTCGACATGGGCGCCGACTTCCAGTTTCCGTCCCAGATCATGCGCCAGCGAGCGCACGTAAGTGCCGGGGGAACAACGGACTCGGACCGTCGCGCGTTCACCCGCGACGTCCAGCAGTGAGAACTCGTAGACATGGATTTCGACCGGGTCAAGTTTGACCGGCTTGTTCTGACGGGCCAGCTTGTAGGCGGGAACGCCGGCGATCTTTTTCGCGGAGACCGGAGGCGGCGCCTGCATCAGTTTGCCGCGAAACTGGGTCAGGGTAGCTTCGATTCGCGCGCCGTCGAGATTGACGTTTTGCACCGCGGTGGCGGGCTGGCCGGTGCGGTCGTAGCTGTTGGTGGCAAAACCGAAACGGATGACGGCCTCGTAGGTCCTCTCGTGGTGCAGGAAGAAGCGCGCCAGTCGAGTGGTTCGACCGAGCAACATCGGCAGCACGCCGGTACCGATCGGGTCGAGCGTCCCCAAGTGGCCGATACGCTTGATCCCTGTCAGTCGCCGCAGCTGCTGGACGGCGTCGTGCGAGGAAATGCCGCACGGCTTATGGAAGACCAGAATGCCGTCCATTCCATCCATTCTACCGATTCGGGCTTCAAATTCGATCGGCAAGGACGCCGAGAAAGTCGGGGCGGCGGGTTATGATCGATAGACGTCGAGGAGCTTCGAAAAGCCGCCCGGCCCGCCCTGGTCCCAGCGTCAGCGATCCCATTCCCGATCTTCATGCCTGGTTTCGAGTCGGACAACATGGCTGCTTGGGGTAGAACGCCGCCAGGCGGCAACGCACCAAAGCTTCTTTATCGCCATTTGGTGAGCGGCGACGGCGAGGGAGCGTTCCCTGGATTGCCGACTCATAAACGATCGCCAATTTATGATAGTAAGCATCAGAAGCACGTCTCGCAGAACGAAATTTGGCCATTTTGACCGCAATATCTGGTGCGATTTTTATCTCTCATGCCTAGCCCGCTTTTCTCACCACGTGGCGGGGCGAAGTGCGTGAGAGGCCCGTCAGTACAAGGCACGCGCCGCTCAGCGCCGCATTTGTTGAATAATGCGGGCGTACTTGAACCCTGCGTTGAGCACGGTGAGCAAGCGCAACGCAGTAATGGCGGGCCTATTGCGCACTTCGCCCCGCCACGTGGTGAGAAAAGCGGGCTAGGTGCGATACCAAAAATTTTCTGTGGGACAAGTTTCTAGGCTCCCCAGCAGGGAACCCGCAAGCAGGCTTAACAGTGCCAGACTCGATGGGGAACAATCCGTCCGCGGGGAGAAGCCGAAGGCGGTCAAGATAGCTGGAGGTAACCCATGAGTGACAACAAAGATCTCAGAAGGCATCTGATGAAGCTGCTCGACGGCGGCAGCGCTCATCTCAAGCCCAGTCAAGTACTGGAAGACTTTCCCGCCGAAGCTCGGCACCGCGGACCCGCCGGGGTCCCCTACAGCCCGTGGCAACTGCTGGAACACATCCGCATCGCGCAGTGGGACATCCTGCGATTCAGCCGCGATCCGAACCACGTCTCGCCGCCCTATCCGGAGGGCTACTGGCCTGCCGGCGAAGGACCCGAAAGCGAGCAAGCCTGGGAAGACAGCGTCGAAGCTTTCCAAACAGATCTGGAGGAAATGAAACATCTCGTAGCTGACCCGGCGGTTGACTTGTTCGCAAGAATTCCGCACGGAGACGGCCAGACGGTCCTCCGAGAGGCGATGTTGGTCGCGGACCACAACGCCTATCATCTGGGCCAACTGGTTATGCTGCGACGCCTGATCGGCGATTGGGCCCAGGGCTGAGTACTCCATTTCATACGGAGGCTCACATTTCGGGCGAGTCAGCCGGGCGGCGGGAAATGTAGCTGCACGGCATGCCCTGCCTTAAGCTCGATCCGCATCCCTTCCGAGCCGCGAGCGACCATGGACGCAAGACCACCCAAGCGGATGAACACGGGTGGGTTTTTTGACCGAGTGGTCCACCGATAAGACGGAGTCTTAGGACCAATGGGTCAGTCCGGCGTAGGGGAATTCCCGAATGTCCTCCTATTGAGCTTTCTGATATTCTCGGGAGGGAGCGAGGAGAAGTCATGAAAAAATCCTTATTCAGCATGTTGTCTTGGGCCTTGATTGCACCTCTCGGACTGGCTTTGCCGAGCGCAGCCTGGGGACAGGCGATCATCGGGTACGGCATCAACGTCGGGCGCGCCGCCGCAGCCGGGGCGGGCGCCGGGGCAGGTTTGGGGGGAGTGCTCAGCAAGGTGAATCAGCCCATCAGTAAGGCCGCTCAGGAGGGCGCGAGCGCTTCTCAGACAGGCCGGCCGGCTGGGCCAGAGTTTGACAACGACAAGGTTCCCGCGAGCGTGACCGTCAGCAAGGGCAACAAGAAAGCGGCGGTCGGCGCTGACGGAAAGTTGAAGCTCAAAGGGGGAGCCACGATAGCAGGTCTGAGTCGCTCGCCGAGAGTGGCGCGATCGTCTGAACTTTCTCCGGAAGTGAGCGAGGCGGCGTCGAGTTCAGAGCCGACTGCATCATACGACCCCGCACCGACTCCAGCCGTTGGTCCTAGCCCCGCGGCGGCTTCAGCTCCCGCCCCGGGTCCAAGCCCTGCGCCTGCAACGGCCACTGCTCAGGTGTCCGAAGGCGAGCCGGCGAGTCCAAAGCCCGCGGAGAAAGATCTCGCCGCCACCAGCGAGCCGGCCGCTGAGGGATCATCCGCCACATCAGCGACGGCCCAACAGGCCCGGACAGCGCCGGCAGGGAACCGCGGCGTCCTCAGCCCGGTCACCGCCGCGTCCTCGGACCCCGTGGAAAACGGCAGTGGAGAAGAGATCGCGGACGTGGAAGAAACTATCGTTGTCGCCCCCGGCGACAAGGTCGCCGACCTCATCGCTCGTTTGGGGAAGCCGACCATGGTCCTGAAGGGGATCGGCGGCAACGGATACGACGAAAAATACGTTTTCAGGACACCCGACGGCGGCAAAATAACGGTCTTGGCGCTACACGGCACGGTCACGGCTGTCATAGATAGCTCGACAGGCCTTCCTCTGAGAGCCTCGCTCCCCTAGGTCGGTCTGTCTCCGCTCCGAGTAAGAACGCCAACATGAAACGCCCGCTGCCCCCCTCCGGCGGGCGTTTTTTTCCCGCTCGCAACCCACTGCTTAGACGATGAGCGGTTCTCATCCCCTTGGGGGGTCCGCAGGCCCATGGGGACTGCATCGACGCCGCGGTCGCCAGTCACCCGCGCCCGCCGGACCTCGAGTTCGACCTCTCCCCGGACGACTCGATGCGGAAAGTGGTACGGAACATCCTTTCGTTTCTTTTCCTCTAGGGAAGATTTTTTGAGGCGTCCTCCCCCGTCTACTAGCGTGCGGGGCGAAGCCCGCTGGGGGAAGTTTAGCTCACTCCCCCCGGGTGACGAGCCTCCTCATTTCATCTCAGTTCGGTGCTCTCGCACACCCTCGCGACGAATACCCTGCTCGTGCGTACCCTCGCGATGAATGCGTATAATGATGCTGAAACCTGAAAGTCGGCTGTTTATCAGGCAGGAATCGAGGGAGCTTGCCATACCGCGCCGGGTGTCGCATTGGGCCGACCGAAAGGCAGCGGAACTCTGCAATAGACTCCGTAGAGCATGACCCATGCGCCGCGCGACATTAGTTCCTGTATTTGGGACGTTGATGACTTTCGGCGCCGGCCCATCCGTACTTCAGGGCGCTGACTCGCCCGCCCTTCCGCCGGCCGCAAACCGGAAAGTCGACTTTTCTCGGGATGTCCAGCCCCTTCTCGAACAGAAATGCCACGTATGCCACGGCGCCGCGCAGCAGATGAACGGTCTGCGGCTCGACCGTCCGGACGCCGCCTTGCAAGGCGGGTATTCGGGCCCGGCGATTCTTCCCGGCAATAGCTCCCGGAGCAGACTGATCCACCTCGTCGCCGGAGCCGTGGAAGACAAGGTGATGCCGCCGGTCGGGAAGAGGCTGAGCGCCGCGGAGATTGGAATCCTACGCGCCTGGATCGACCAGGGCGCCGACTGGCCCTCCGAGCAAACGAACGAGAATCTTGATTCCGAGGGGGAAAACCACTGGGCGTTCCAGCCGATTCGGCAGCCGCTCGAGCCCGTTGTTCGGAACCAGACTTGGGCAAAGAACCCGATCGACAGCTTCGTCCTCGCGCGCCTGGAAGCCGAAGGCATTGGGCCTTCTCGGGAAGCCGACAAGAACACGCTCGTCAGACGGCTCTATCTCGATTTGATCGGGCTGCCGCCGAGCCCGGAGCAAGTCGCCGCCTTCGTTTCCGACAAGCGCCCGGAGGCCTATGACGAGCTCGTCGAGCACCTGCTGGCTTCCCGCCACTACGGAGAAAAGTGGGCGCGGCCGTGGCTCGATCTCGCCCGCTACGCCGATAGCGACGGCTATTCGATCGACTGGTCGCGTCCTCATGCTTGGCGCTGGCGTCACTGGGTCATTGAAGCGCTCAACCGCGACATGCCTTTTGACCGATTCACGACCGAACAGATCGCCGGCGACCTGTTGCCCAACGCGACCGTCGACCAACACGTGGCCACCGGATTCCACCGCAATACTCTTTGGAGCACGGAAGGCGGAGTGGACCCCGATCAGTTGCGCGACGACGCCGCGGCTGACCGCACCAACACCGTCGGCATGGCGTGGCTCGGCTTGACCGTCGGGTGCGCGCGCTGCCACGACCACAAGTACGACCCGATCAGCCAGAAGGAATACTATCAGCTGTTTGCTTTCTTCGATACGACTCATGACGTACAGATCGACGCCCCGCTGCCCGGAGAGGCCGGCCCCTACGCTCGAGTCCGCCCGAAATACGAGAAAAGGCGCCGGGAATTGCTCCGCGACCACTGCGTAGCCGAGCTTCAGCAAGAGTGGGAAGAGATGCTTCTCCGCGCCATCGAGAACCCTGGCGAAGGAGAGGGTCTAGAGGCCGACCTGATTGTCACAGTGATCGGCGTTGTTCTCGAACCCGGCATCAGGATCATCAAAACTCCGCCCGCCCAGCGTACGAAAAGGGAGCAGGAAGCCCTGACCAACTACTTCATATGGAGATTGGGCGGTGAAGTCCCTATGGCGGCTAACCTTTTCTCCGAGGACCGGCTCTGCGAATGCGGCTTTCCGGAGCTGCCCGACAGGCTCAAGGAACTGGACGCCATGCTGCCTCCTTTCGCCCAGGCCAGGACGATTGTCGAGGCTGCCGACCCGAAGCCGACACACATTCACATTCGTGGAGACTTTCGCCGCAAGGGCATTCAAGTCCAGCCCGGGACGCCCGGCTTTCTGCCTGCCTTGAACGCCAACGGTAAACAGACCCGCTTCGATCTCGCACGCTGGCTCGTTGACCGCGAAAACCCCCTGACCGCACGAGTCACCATGAACCGTATGTGGCAGGAATATTTCGGCCGGGGATTGGTCAGGACGTCAGAGGATTTCGGTACCCAGGGAGAGCAACCTTCGCACCCGGGGCTGCTTGATTGGCTGGCCGCTGAATTCATGGACCGTGGCTGGAGCCTGAAGCAGATGCACCGGCTGATCGTCAGCTCGGCGACCTATCGGCAGGCGTCGGAAGCCCGGCCGGAACTGGCCGAGATCGACCCCGACAACACCCTGCTCGCTCGGCAGTCGCGCGTGCGCCTGCCAGCGGAGTTGATTCGCGATTTAGCTCTCGAAGCAGCTGGCCTGCTGACAAAAACCATCGGAGGCCGCAGCGTACGCCCGCCCCAGCCGGAAGGCGTTCCGGAACCCCGGGCGGATGACCCGGAAGGCTGGGAAGAAAGCCAAGGGCCCGATCGCTATCGCCGCGGGCTTTATATCAAGTTCCGCAGAAAGGCTCCCTACCCCATGCTGGCGAATTTCGACGCCCCGGACTCCTACGCCGCCTGCAGCCGCCGGGGACGATCGAATACGCCCCTGCAGGCGCTCAACTTGTTGAATGATCCTGTCTTCATGGAGGCGGCCCGGGGGCTGGCCTCTCGCGTCTTGAACGACGAATCCTCGAGGAGCCGGCCGCAGCGGATCGAGCGTGCTTTCCTGATCGCGCTGGCGCGCAAGCCCACGAAACAAGAGGCGGACGAGTTCGCCGACGTTTTCAAAGAGCAAACCGCCGTTCTCGAACGCGACCCCGAATCGGCCGCCAAGCTGTCCCCCAAACTTCCGCCGGGAACCGATGCGGTTCAGGCGGCCGCCTGGCTGGGCATCAGCCGGATCCTGTTGAACCTGGACGAATTTATCACCCGGGAGTAGCTTATGAACGGTAACGAGATGGCGGACCTGCAAACGCGTCGCAGTTTCTTCCGCAATTGCTCGATCGGGCTGGGGAACATTCCGCTGTGGCACCTGCTGCAGCAAGAAGCCTCAGCTGCTGTCACCGGGGTGAACCCAGTGGCGCCCAAAAAGCCGCATTTCGAGCCCAAGGCCAAAAGCGTCATCTTCATGTTTATGGAGGGCGGCCCCAGCCAGCTGGACTTGTTTGATCCCAAGCCCGCGCTGGAGAAGTGGGACGGTAAACCCTTGCCCGCATCCCTCACCAAGGACCTGAAGCTCGCGTTCACGAAGCCGAACGCGGCAGTGATGGCCAGCCGGCGCAGCTTTCACAAGTACGGCCAATGCGGAATGGAATGGTCTGATTGGCTGACGAACACGGCCGCTTTGTCAGATGACATCTGCATGATCCGCTCGATGCACACCAACGCCTTCAACCACCATCCCGGCCAACTTCTGCTCTTCACAGGAACGACCCTCGCCGGCCACCCTTCGATGGGGTCCTGGGTGATCTATGGGCTTGGCAGTGAATCTCAAAATCTCCCCGCTTTCGTCGTGTTGGCCGAACCCGAGGTTACCTCTGGCGCCGGGGCGAATGTCTGGGCCAGCGGCTTCCTGCCATCGAGCTATCAGGGGACCGAATTCCGCAAGGGTGATGATCCAATTCATTACTTGTCAAACCCGCCGGGCGTCAGCAAAGAGCTGCAAAGAATCCATATCCGCGCGCTCCGCCGGCTCAACGCTCAGCGTTACGAAGGCACAGGCGATGAGGAAATCCAATCCCGCATCGCCAACTATGAGTTGGCCTTCCGCATGCAGACGGCGGCCCCTGAGTTGGTCGACCTGTCGGCCGAGCCGGCGTCGATACTAGAGATGTACGGTGTGGGGAAGGAGCCGACGCACTCCTTTGCCCGGCATTGTTTGCTGGCCCGGCGCCTGGTCGAACGCGGTGTCCGCTTCGTGCAGGTCGTTGATCGAGGTTGGGATCATCATTCCAGAATCGAGGAAAAGCTCGAGGAGCGCTGCGCCGTCACCGACCAGCCCACGGCGGCGCTGCTCAAGGATCTCCGGCAACGCGGGCTGCTCGAGGAGACCCTGGTCGTCTGGGGAGGCGAGTTTGGACGCACGCCGCTCGTCGAGCTTCGCAACTCATCGGAAGCCGGCAACGCCGGACGCGACCATCACCCCAACGCCTTCAGCATGTGGATGGCCGGCGGCGGCATCCAGGGCGGCCAAGTGGTCGGCAAGACCGACGAGCTGTGCATGAACATCGTCGAAGACAAGATCCACGTCAACGACCTGCAGGCCACCATCTTGAACCGCCTCGGTCTCGAGCATACGCGCCTCACCTACCGCCACATGGGACGCGACTTCCGCCTCACCGACGTCGCCGGAGAGGTCGTCGAGAAACTGTTGGCATAAATAGATGCGTTTCCTGGCCGAACGACTGGCTGTGGCCTTGCTGATAGCAGGGTTGCCCTTCAGCTCCGGGGCGATGCCGGTGCCTTCCGAGCAAGCGTCCGCGCAAGAACAAGAAGAAGAGCCGGGACCCCTCAGGCTGGTCTACAAGGGCGAACCCCTGGCCGTAGAGTTGCAGTGCGCGTGGGACCATTTTCGGCGCGCGGCGACCGTGTGCTCCGAGGCCATGCCTTGTGAACTCTACCTAGAGCTAACCGCCGTGGAGCAAGGCGCCGAAAGAGTCTTTCTGATCGGAAACCTTCATACGTCGGCGGCGACCGTATCCTCGATCCTCCTGGCCAGTGAGGACGAAGGCATGAGCTGGTACGAGCCGCATCCTCGCCTCGCTGCCGGTTTTGAGTCGGTCCAGTTTGTGGAGGATGAATACGGCTGGATTGCTGGGCAGGAAAGCCGGCTCGACGGTTCCTCGAGACCTTTTCTGTTGCGCACCGGTAATGGAGGAGTTCGCTGGCGGCGGTACGATATCTGGGCGGACGAAGACCGCTCCGGAGCGATTCTCGAGTTTTACTTTGACACGGAGAAACACGGCTTGCTGAGCATCGACTTGCCGACGCCGGAGATCGACTCTTACGAACTTTACGAGTCGATGAATGGCGGCCTCTCTTGGGGCATACGCGAGATCTCCGATCGCCAAGCGAAGCTCAAGAATATCCCTCTCGTCAGAAGACGGCTCGACTGGCGTTTGGGCGAGGACGGGGAAAAAGCGGCCTATGTAGTAGAACGGCGGCGAGGCGAGGAATGGAACGCCCAGGCCGAGTTCAGCGTTCGGGTCGGAACCTGCCGCGGCACACCGGCGGCGGCTGACCCCGCGTCCGCCGAGGCCCCTTGAGCTGGGCAGTCCAACAGTTTCCACGCTGCTTGTCTGGGGAACCGGGGACAGTTTCCTGTTTCGGGGGCGAGGCATGTTCATCGCCCACGGGGACACTGGACAGACCGCGCTATCTTCAAGAGGGGACTCAGCGACCGCCATCGCGCTCGACGAGCCACGAAAAACGAAACAAACCCGATTTCTCGCAACCCACTTTTAATCAACAGGTTGTGGGGTCCCTTTTCTCGGCGGTCGAGACGGGAGTCGGTCGGGCAATTTCGGTTGTGATCGCCATGGCAACCGGGCGGTTCCGCCAGTACGGGACTGCCGGCCATGTCCGCAACCCCGCATCGCTACAATGGCAACCATGAGCCTCGATGAGCAGTCCGGCGGCCGCTTGGAATGCCGGCTTTGCCGAGCCGCCCTCGAAGTCCGCGTCGGCTTCACGGGGAAGCTGGTCTGGACGGTGGATCCCGATGACCCGGATTTCGGAAACAAAGAGCCGGAACTGCGCGGCAAGCACGAAGAGCCAACCCTGGTCTGCTCCGCGGACCCTCTTCACGACACCGGGTTCAAGCTAGTGGAAGGCGAAATCGCCGCCGATTCGTAGCCGCACTCCTCCCCCGGGGTCGAGTGAGACGGGCACGGCATGCCGTGCCCCTACAGTTTTCTGAAGACGGGCCATGTCGCCACAATTTGCGACCTCCTTAGGTTGTCAGGACGGCAGCCAGTTCCTACCATGGCTATATGAGGCTTTATCTACGACCCGCACTGTTCATTGCCCTCGGCGGCTTCGGGGGCCTCGAAGCCCAGCAAGAGGGAGTCATCCCTCGCTGGGAGATCGTAGAGATCGCCCAGCGTCTCGACGAAAGCGCGCATGATATCCGGAAGATGCTGTCTCAAGTACGCCCGGAAGAATGGGTCCAACAGGGCGCGCCCGATGCCTACATCGGACAGCATAATGCTCTCCGCTCCGACCTTTCCAGCCTATCCCTCTCCGCGCAAGCGATGCAGCGCAAGCCGGAAAAATTATCGATCGCGATCGACACGTATCTGTGGCTTGATCGGGTGGGATCGATGCTCAGGTCGCTGACGGCCGCCGTGCGCAAGTATCAGAACCCGGCTCTCGGCGAGCTCCTGGAGACTGCCGGAGATCGCGCCGCGGCCTCTGAAAATTCGCTGAAACCATACTTGCGCCAACTCGCCGTGGAGCGGGAAGCGGAATTGGAGATCTCCCATAGCGAGGCGCAGCGTTGTCGGGAAACGATCGTCCGGCGGCCGCGTTCCAGAAAATGAATATCGAAGGGCTAAACTTTACGTCTCCAGGAGACGTTAGATTCCAGTGATGATGGAAAACCCCCGTCAGCCTCCCGCGCCTCCGACGGGCGGCGGTTCACCGGCGGAGACCGCCGGCGCCGGCCCAGACTACTCCTTCAACTGCCATATTTGTCGGGAGCCGTCGTCGGAGATATGCCATCGCTGCACCCGTGACGCCTGTGGCAACCACATCTGCGAACGCTGTTTGAACTGCAGCGACTGCTGCCAGTGTATTAGCACACGCAAGTAGAGCGTGTTCCGCACAACCCCTTTTTTCGTGATCGCGAGCAGCTCGCTGTCTTCCACAGGCTGTCGGCGTCCCCGGCTACGCTAGAATGTGCCATGCGGTCTCCGCGGGTACCTAAATGGATTGGATGGCCGCTGCTGGCGCTTTGGACCTATTTCGTGCTCTCCTTCCTTGCCCAAAAGGCCACCTTTCACCCGTCAAAGTACCCGGAAGGGTTTTGGGATCTTCAGGCCCATTGGAATGCGGAGGACGTCTGGCTTGATACGGCTGACGGGGTGCGCATCCACGGCTGGATGATCGAACCCGACAAGAGCCGCGGATTGGTCACGCTCTATCTCCACGGCAACGCCGGCAACCTGACGCACCGCGTTGTTCACATCCAAGCGCTGGTGAACGTCAAGTCTTCGTTGCTCATCATCGACTACCGCGGATACGGCAAAAGCGAGGGCAGCCCGTCCGAAGAGGGAACCTATCTGGACACCGAGGCGGCCTATGATTACTTGCTGGAGCGGGGATACCGCCCCGAGCAGATCGTCGCGCACGGCGAATCGCTGGGCACGGCCATGGCCACCGATCTCGCCTCCCGCCGCCCTTGCGCCGGATTGATCTTGGAAGCGCCCTTCCCTTCGGCGCGCGCCGTGGCGGCGCGCGTCCTGCCGGTCCTTGGGCCATTGGTGACCTCAGGGCTCGAAACGGGGGTGAAGATCGCCCGTGTGAAGGCGCCGGTATTGATCATCCACGGCGACCGCGACGAGGTGATCGCCTACCCGCTCGGCCGAGAAGTTTTCGACGCCGCCAAGGAACCGAAACGGTTTTGGACTGTCGAGGGGGCCGGCCACAATGACATCATCGTCGCGGCCGGCGCAGAGTATGAAAAACGCCTAGCCGAATTCCACGACCGATTGCTCGCTCCCGAATAGCCTGTGCTCAAAGGATGGTCCACGCGACTGGCGCGACCGGTTTGCCACCGTCGCCCGGGGCCGGGCAACAGGCCTCGAGTAGTGGCGTCCGAGGGCCCACGGGTCAAAGTGAGACCTTTCGTCATACGGTCGGGATTCGTCTCGCCGGCTGGGAGATAATAAGCTGCGCGGCCAGCACGATTGCTTGTCCTGCCGGCGCGACATGTCGCACCCGTACAGCAGAAAGCCGTTTCCCGCGGCGCACTCATCCCTCCGCCCTAGAAAGGAAGATTGCCCATGTCCGCTTCCGACGTCGTCAGCCGACAAAAGGTCAAAGTCGCTGCTTGGAGCGATCTCGAGGAGCGCAAACCGGCCTATGCTCTAGTCGCCAATGTAGACCTTGTCGTGATTCGATACGGCGACCGGGTTTCGGTGCTCTACGGCAGGTGCTTGCACCGCGGGGCGCTGCTCGCCGATGGCCGGATCGACCGGGGCAGTCTGATCTGCGGGGTCCACAACTGGGACTATCGCTACGACACCGGCGTCAGCGAATACAACAACCAAGAAGCTCTGCACAAATTCACTGCTTGGGTGGAGACGGGCGACGACGCGGTCTACGTGGATGAGTACGAAGTGCGCGCCTGGGAACAAGACAACCCGCAGCCCTACGACCGCGAGTCCTACCAAGGGCTTTACGCCGACATCCACGGAGGACCCGAGGAGCCTCACACCCTCTACATCCAAGAGCTTGCCAAGAACGGCCTCACCAACTTCGGCCACCACGGCAAAGTGTCGGCCATGGGCGTTCCGCTGACGGCGCTCCCGCGCTGGGACGACATCCAGATTCTGACCGGCCAGCTCGCCCGGAAGCCCCTTCTCGACGATGCCGAAGTGGGCGCCGACCTTGTCATTGGTCCCAATGCCAAGAAACCGTTGACGCTGAGGATTCCTCTCTTCGTCAGCGACATGAGCTTTGGCGCGCTCAGCGCCGAGGCGAAAACCGCTCTCTCGAAGGGAGCCGAACTGGCCGGCACCGGTATCTGCTCGGGCGAAGGCGGCATGCTGGGGGCCGAGCAGGAAAACAACTCACGCTACTTTTACGAGCTGGCCTCCGCCCGGTTCGGTTGGAGCTTGGAGAAAGTTGCCCGCTGCCAGGCCTTCCACTTCAAGGGCGGGCAGGGGGCCAAGACCGGTACGGGCGGGCACCTGCCGGGGGCCAAGGTCAGCCCCGAGATCGCGGCCGTGCGCGGACTCAAACCCGGCGAGGCGGCGATCAGTCCTTCGACCTTTCCCGATCTGGAGTCTCCCGCGGACTATCGCAAGATCGCTGACGAGGTGCGCGAAGTCACAGGTGGAATTCCGATCGGCTTCAAGCTGTCGGCGCAACACATCGAGGCCGATATTGACTTTGCGTTAGAGGCCGGGGCGGACTATATCATCCTGGATGGCCGCGGCGGCGCAACAGGCGCGGCGCCCGAGATTTTCAAAAACAATATCTCCGTCCCCACCATGGCCGCCTTGGCGCGGGCGCGGCGGCATCTCGACATGCGCGGCCGAAGTGACGTGACGCTGATCATCACCGGCGGCCTGCGCAGCGAGTCCGACTTTGTGAAGGCGATCGCCATGGGGGCCGACGGCGTGGCCGTGGCCAACGCCGCCATCCAGGCCATCGGCTGCCTCGGGATGCGAGCCTGCCACACCAATAACTGCCCGGTCGGGATCGCCACCCAAAGAGAGGACCTGCGGGCCCGCCTAATCGTCGAGCAGTCGGCTCGGCAACTCAAGAATTATCTGGAAGCCACGGTCGACCTGATGCGAGTTCTCGCCCGGGCCTGCGGACACGGCCACCTAAAGCAGTTCAGCCGCGACGACTTGACCACCTGGAACCGCGACGTGGCTTACTTGACGGGAGTCCCCTACGCCGGGGTGGCGCCGCTGTAGAAAGCCGTTGTTCATGGTTAAGGCAAGCGGGCCGGCTTCGTGCCGAGAGTCGGTTGTCGAAAAGTGGGCCCGCGACGTCGAAGGCCTTGTGCCGGCGACCTGGGTCATTCGCAATCTTGACCGCAGCCTCTCGGCTGCGGCTCCGTCTGACCCGGCTGCTCCCGAAACGTCGGCTTGAAAGCCGAGCATGTTCGAACCGAGCCGCGCCCGAAAAGGTGCGGTCAAGTCTCCTGTTACACCGGGTCTCGCGAAGACACCGGATCGCTCGACGATGTGATCCCAGGCGTCATCCCAGCAGCCCGCGTGATTACCAACCTCACTCGCAGGCTTGCGCCCGCGGCTCCGCGCACCCGAAAAGGTGCGGTCAAGTCCCCGCGACGGCGAAGGCCTTGTGCCAAGCGCTAGACTGACAACCGGGGAGTCATACGATGAAGAAATTACTTCTGGTCGCGTTCGGATTGCTAGCCCGCTTTTCTCACCAGGTGGCGAGGCGAAGTGCGTGAGAGGCCCGTCATTACAAGGCGCGCGCCGCTTAGCGCGCGGGATGTCGGCAAGCGGGCGCGATGAATCGCGCCCCTACATCCCTGACGGCGGGCATTTGCTTCCATTCCGGGCAACCGCTGGCGAGAAAGGCAGGCTAAAGGACCCGCTGGGTGCGTCCTGTTTCAGCGGCCTTGTAGGCGGCAAAGATGGTCTTGAGAACCTGAACCCCGTCGGCGGCCGTGAGCGGAGGATCTTCCAGGCCGGCGCCGGCCCGCACGGCGGCGCGCACGAAGGGCGTGTAGCCGGTCAGCGTCCCCGGATTCTTGTATCGATGGATTTGGGGATTGGTTTCGGTCGTGCTGTACCACTCCAGAGGGAACTCTTGCGCGGCGCCCCGGAACCGCCGAAGCTCGAGCCAGCCCTTCGATCCCCAGATCTTGATCTGCGAGTGATAGCGGCGATCGAGGTAGTAGCCCGACGTCATCGTCCCGAAGGCTCCGTTGTCAGACTTCAGGGCAATGGCGGCGGAGTCTTCGGTGTCGAGCGGCTGACCGCCGACAACACCGGTGAAGCCGGCGACTTCGGTGATTCGCGATCCCGTCAGATACATCGCCAGATCAAGCCAATGGATGCCCAGCCAGATCAGATGTCCGCCGCCGCTGCGAGCCTTTTGCGCCTGCCACCTCTGGTGATAAGAGGGCCGCGTTAGGCGCGTTTGGTCGGCGATGATGTAGAGATCCATGCCGTAAATGCGGCCAATCTTGCCTTCTCCCATGAGCCGCCGGGCTTCGGCAATCTCCGGGTTCAGCCGGTTGGCAAGGGCCAGCATCAAATGAAGGTTTCGCTCATTTGCTTTGGCGGCCAGTTTTTCAAAGTCCGCCGCGCGGACGCAGGATGGTTTCTCGGCCAGCACGTGGCACCCGGCGTCCAGGCAGGCGTCTATGGCCGGCGGCGCCAGAACAGCTTCCATGGTGACCAGCGCCATCCGCGGCTTCTCCCCGCGGAGCATTTCGCCCAGCTTGGCGTACGTTGCTGTCAGCTTGTTGCCTAACGTTTCGCGGGCTGACTCGAACGATTGCCCGCTTGGGTCTGAAAGGACAACGGAGTCACAGTCCTTAGCAGCGGCCAGTGCGGCGAAATAGTGACTGAGGTGCGCGCCCCCCGCGTGCGTGACGACGCCGACCTTGATAGGCTTTGCCGGCTCGGCCCGGCCTTGCGAGAGAGGCAGTAAGGCCGCGCCCGCCCCGATGATTTTCGTGAAAGCTCTGCGCTGCATAGCCGACCCCTCCATCCCCTGCGATAGCCTTGGCGGCTCGGAGGGCAAGCTGAAGCTTGCTGGCGCCGCAGACAAGGGCAAACACGAACGTTTGTCACCACCGGGCGTGTAGCAGCCGTGGTAGCTAGGTTCGGCAAAAAATAGGGACTGTCATGGACTGTCACCCGATTTTGATTTTCGCTTCTGCAACTGCTTTGTTTTTCAGCATGGGTTCGAGGACGAAAATCGGTGGCTGTACCATTTTTTGCCGGAGAACTTCGCCCCTCAGCTCGCCCGAATCTCCCGCTTTTCGGGGTCGAAGATCATACGCTGCCCGCTCCACATCGCGTCGGTCGTCATGATGCAGGCCACCGAATGGCCGTAGCCGGCGCTGGCCGGGTAGTACAGATCCTCCGGCGCGCGTCGGCGGATGCAGTCCAGCCAGTTGGCCATGTGATGCAGGACGCCGGGTTTCTCGGGGATTTCCTCCGCTTCTTGAAGCGCGTCCTCGCCCTCGACGCCGTCGCCGGAAACCCGCCAGATGTCCTCGACCTCCAGGGTGCCCCGCGTGCCGAGGACCCGAGTCGCTCTACCGGCCGCGTTCGACAGGCAGGTTGCGTAGGTCGCCAGGAAGTTCCTGCCGCCATGGCCGTATTCGAGAACCGCCTGCATGGTGTCCGGATTCTCGCGATAGTCGTGAAAGCGGTAGATCCCTCCGAGCGCGACGACGCTCTTCGGATACGGCTCCCCGGTGAGCATGTGAACGACATCGATTCCGTGGGCCATCCACTGGTCGATGATGGCACTCGAAAAATCTCGGAACAGCCGGAAAGAACGGTAGATTTTCGGATCGAACGGGCGGTAGGGCTTGCCCATCAAAAACGCTTTCCAATCAACGTCGCTCTCTTTGATCGAATCGAGTTCCTCCGGCTCCTTCGCCCAGCGGTAAGGAGCGTAGCCATTCCAGAGGATGTCCACCTTGACGATGTCGCCGATGCGGCCCTCGCGCATGATGTCGATCGCCGAGCGATACCGCGGGTAGCTGCGGCGCTGCGTGCCGACTTGCACGATGCGGTCGGATTTTTCGACGGCGGCAAAGGCCTCGTTCACTTCAGACAGCACGTTGCCCATGGGCTTCTCGACGTAAACGTCCTTGCCGGCCTCGATCGACGCTTTGAGCATCTTCGAATGCTGATGGTCGGGCGTGGCGATGATGACGGCGTCGATGTCTTTGTCTTCGAGCACCTGTTCGTAATGCTTGTGCGCCTTCGGCTCGACGCTGTAGGACTCCTTCACCAGTTTCGCCGCCGCCTCGAGGCGCTGATTCCAAATGTCGCACACGGCGGTGACTCGGGCTTTGTACGTGCTCCCGAACTCAATGCATTCTTTGAGCAGTACGGTACCCCGTCCGCCGGGCCCGATGACGCCTACGCGAATGGTGTCGTTGGGGCTCGCCGCCCGTGCCGTTTTCGGTTTCGCCAACCCTGCCGCGGCCAACGCAGCGGCCGTTCCGGCGGTGGTTGTAAGAAAGTTGCGGCGATCAAGCTGTGGTTCTTTCATGGCGCTTTTCTCCAGTGATGTCCATGGTACGCGATTTGGCGGACGGGGGGATGTCGGGAACGCTTCTACCACCTTCAGCGCATGCCGGCACTCAAACCAACCCCTCTTTTGCAAGCGGCTGTGGATCTTTGCTGGCTTTCACCGTCCCTTGGAAATCGCTGGCGCGATTCCCACATTCCCACAGCCCGACGACGACGATACTCTCCTACAAACCGACAAACAACAAAACCAAGGGGACACTTCTACTGGGTTAACCCAAGGGACATTTCCATTGGGCGTTGACACGTCTACGCGACCGTGTTGTGCGTCTAAGTCACTTGCTGTAAGCTATTCAGGGATTCTACCGCGGCGAAGCGCGAAACTTTGCCGCGATGGATTGCGAGCAACACAAATGCTTAGTTGCATGGGTTCACGATCGTTTATCGTGCGGCAATCCTTGGACCGCTCCCTCGAAAACCCACCCGCGTTCATCCCTTTGGGCACGGCAGGCTCTGCCCGCCCTCACTCGGTGGTCTAGATGCTTTTTTTCAACAGCTTGCGGGGAACGTCTAGAAATCGGACTCACCAGCCCTGGTTTCGTTCCGGCTCGTCCGGGTTCGGGATTCGCCGGCAACCATTTCTACTCGAGATCACGGGGGACCGACCGATGTTTTTCCGCCTATCGTTTTTCTGTCGATGCCCGAAATTTCTAGCCATGGTGCTGCTGGGCGCGCTTTCCGGCACGGCGATCCGGGCCGACGAGGGCATGTGGCCCTACAACCGCTTGCCCAAGGACGCTTTGAAACAGAAGTACGGTTTCGAGGCCACCGACGACTTCCTCGAGCAGCTACAACTCTCCTCGGTGCGGTTCAACAACGGAGGCTCGGGCGCCTTCGTCTCCCCCAAGGGACTGGTGGCGACCAATCATCACATCGCGGCCGACTGCATCAAGAAGCTCAGTTCAGAGAAGAAGGATTACATCAAAGAGGGGTTCTACGCTGCGCGCTCCTCGGCTGAGCTGAAGTGCCCGGATTTGGAGTTGAACGTTCTGCTGGAGATCGAGCCGGTCACCGAACGAGTCAACAAACAGGTGCGTCCCGAGATGAGCGACAAAAAGAGATTCAAGGCCCAGAGATCGACGACGGCCGACATCGAGAAGGACTGCCGCGACTCGACCTTGCTGCGCTGTGAAGTCGTGAATCTCTATCGCGGCAGCGTGTTTGATCTTTACAAGTACAAGAAGTATACCGATGTCCGGCTGGTCTTCGCCCCGGAACGCTGGGCGGCGTTCTTCGGCGGGGATATCGACAACTTTACGTTTCCACGTTATTGCCTTGACGCCGCTTTCGTCCGGGTATACGAGAAAGGGCGGCCGCTTGAACCCAAGGCTTACCTGCCTTGGAGTCGAAGCGGAGCCGCGGAGCAGGATCTAGTTTTTGTTTCCGGGCATCCAGGCCGGACCAATCGTCTGCTGACGGTGGCCCAGTTGGATTTCGAACGAGACCGCCGCCTGCCGTTTATGCTCGACTGGCTGCACGAAATGGCGGAGGCGCTGCGATCGTTTGGCCGCGGGGGCGAGGAGGCCGCGCGGCTCGCTCGCGACGAGCTGTTTCGGATCCACAACAGCATCAAAGCGTATACCGGAATGCTGGCCGGCTTGCGCCGGTCTGATCTGGCGGCGAAAAAAGCCGCGCGGGAAACCGGCCTGCGTGAGGCCATCGAAAAGGACGCCGAAAGGAAAGAAAAATTCGGAGCAGCCTGGCCGGCGATCGCCGAAGCGCAGAAAACCAAGACTGAGATCTACGAAGAATACCGGTTGGTCGGCTCGCTGGGTTTTTATTCCCTGCTGTTCCGGATCGCCAGACATTTGTACCGCATGTCGGATGAGCTGGCGAAACCGAACAACGAAAGACTTCCGGAATACCGCGACTCGAGACTGGATTCGCTCAAGCAGCAATTGTTTTCACCGGCTCCGATCTACGACCAGGCGGAGATGGTCAAGCTGGGCCGCAGCCTGCGATTCCTGCGCGACCGCCTGGGTGCCGAGCACCCGGTGGCGAAGGCCGTTTTGCGCGGCCGCCATCCCGACGTCGTTGCCAAGCGACTGGTGTCGGGAACCCGTCTCCAAGACGTGGATCTACGCAAGGAGTTGGCCGAAAATAATGCCCGCGGCGCGGCGCGGTCGGAGGATCCGATGATCGAGCTCGTGCGTTCCATCGACCAAGCGGCGAGGCGTCTGCGCAAGCGTTTCGAAGACGAGGTGGAAGCGGTCGAGCGGGCGCAAGGCGCGAAAATCGGCCGGGCGCGCTTCGCGGTCGAAGGCGATCGGGTCTACCCGGACGCCACGTTTACCCTGCGGCTAAGCGTGGGCTTGGTCAAGGCGTACATGGAGGGCCGCCGGCGCATTGCTCCATTCACCGAAATCAGCGGGCTCTTCGAGAAGGCAACCGGCGAGGCTCCCTACATCTTGCCCGAGAGTTTCATCAAGGCGAAGAAAAAGATCGACATGGAGACGCCCTACAACCTCGTCTCGACCAACGACATCACGGGAGGAAACTCCGGCAGCCCGTTGATTAACTGCCAGGGCGAGTTGGTGGGGATTATCTTCGACGGCAACATTCAGTCGCTGGCGAACGATTTTCTGTATTCCGAGGTCCAGGCGCGAGCGGTTAGCGTGGACTCGCGCGGGATTCTGGAAGCGCTCCGCAAAGCCTATCCTCGCTCGCGCCGGATCGTCCGCGAGTTGACCGCAACGGCAGCAGCGGCCGAGTGACGTATGCTGTCTCGCTTTTCGCGCCGGCTGATGAGAATGCAGACCAGTAGCCCGTAGCGAAGGGCTGGGCGGTCGTTTTGCCCAGACCTGCGGCTTTTGATTCGGTTCCCAGGTGACGAGATGAAACGCATCAGAGGCCTGTCGGTACAAGGCGTCCGCCGCCGCACCGCCGATAGGCACGGCATGCCGTGCCCCTACAGGTGCAGGCGTGCGTACCGCACAACCCGTAGGGATGAGGCCTGCTGGTCGCGCTCGCAATCGCCCGGAGCTTGCGCGTGATCGCGAAGTGGTCTGCCACCGTATTCGCAGAATGACCGAGAGAAGCCGAGGTACCGAAGATGTACAGAGGAATTGAGCATACTGCCATCGCTTCGCCCGACCCGGAAGCATTGGCCTCGTGGTACGAGCGAACCTTGAACTTCCCCGTCGACCATCGCGTGGGCGCGAACGTATTCCTCAAAGCCCCGGACGGGACCATGCTCGAAATCATCCCCTCGGAAGGAGAACGGCTGAACACCGCGCCCAAGACCCCCGGGGTTCGCCATTTTGCGATTACCGTCGACGACTTCGATGCCGCTCTCGAGGACTTGCGCGGCAAGGGCGTCGATTTAGACGATCCGGCAACGGTGCAGGGGATCCGGGTGGCCTATTTCAGAGATCCGGAAGGAAATTTATTGCACCTGGTCCGCCGGCCCGAGGTGGACTGAAAGTTCGTCGGGCCAGTGGGCAACCGGCCCCCTTCCGCCTGGATCTCGCCTGGCGACCGGCAACAGCGGGCCCGCTACGGGCGGTTTCCGATGCTCGCCCTCAGGTTCCCCTTCGTCAGCACGTCGGGGTTGACGACGTACTCGGGCCGCTTGCCGAGGAAGACGTCTCTCATTTGAGCGGCCGCTGTTCTTTGAAGCTCCAGCAGCGACTCCTCCGAATAAAAAGCAGCGTGCGGAGTGGCCAAGACTTTCGGGTGGCGGATGAGCGGGTGGCCGGGATTGGGCGGCTCTTGAGAAAGCACGTCCAACGCCGCGCCGGCGATCTCCCCCGCGTCGAGAGCTTCGAGCAGCGCTTCTTCATCGATCAAATCGCCGCGGGCGGTGTTGATCACCAGAGCTTCCGGGTTCATTTTGCCGAAGGCCTCGCGGTTGAAAAGATGCCGCGTCTCCAGCGTCGAGGGGACGTGCATCGATATGTAATGGCTGCGGCTGAGTAGCTCGTCGAACTCCACCTGCTCCACGGGACCGTCCTTGGGCAGGTCGAGATAGGGGTCGAAGACGATCACCTTCAACCCCAGGGCCATGGCCTTGCGGGCCAGCGTTCGTCCGATCTTGCCGTACCCGGCGATGCCGAGGGTTCTGCCTTCGAGCCGGAACATCGGCATCTGCGCCTTGAGGTTGTAGCTACCGGACTTGATGGCCGTGTCGAACGCCGTAACCTTGCGCGCCCAAGACATCAGCAGGGCCAGGGCGTGGTCTGAAACCTCGGGCAGACAGTACGCCGGGACGTTCGTCACGACGATGCCCGCCTCGGTCGCATACGAGACGTCGATGTTGTCGAGTCCGATGCCGTAGCGGCCGATCGATTGGCACCGGGGTGCGTTGCGGATGACTTTCTCGGTGACCGACTTCCAGCAGGTCAGAATGCCGTCGACATCGGCGGCCAGCTCGGCCAGCTCGTCCTCTTCCCCGGTTTCGGCCACGACGAGATCCGCCGCGGCCTCCTTCAAGATCTCCCGCTCGGGATCGAGGCTGTTCCAGGCGTAATCGGTAACAAGGACGCTTCGCTTCAGGTCTGGCATATGATCCGGTTGGTCTGAGACGATCCGTTGGGGTCGGCCTCCGGGGCTGCGTCCCGTTTGGCGCGGTTTCGGGCGACGATCTCTTTGGGCCGCTTTGAGGCCACTGCGCCGCAGAGCATTATACTATCCTGATTCGGACGGCCGGCGTGAGAGCCAAGTAGCCGCCGATGATCTTAGGACGCATTTTTCTCCAGCAGTTGCTGAGAATCGAAGCAAATGCCCGCCGTTAGGGATATAGGGGCGCTATCGCGCCCCTCGAGTGTGGCGTCTTGAAAGGGAGGTCGGGGCGGCATTTGTCTGGTTAAAAGTTGCGTTGTCCTCCGCCCGGCCCCTCCCCCGGACGAAAAGTGTTGCCTATGTGCTTGGACTAAAGTGTTACCTATTGAATCTCGCATAATATCGAGTTAGTCAAGGCCAAGAGAAGACTGCTTCCAGAAGGCCGTAATCAAGCGCGGTTTGCGGCGCATGCGACGCAGGGATTTGCGGGCACGCTCGTCCAGCTCCCAGTAGTCCTTCGGACAGACGTTCGGCAACTCGTGCTGCTTCCAGTAAGCCCAAATGTATTCCACCGGGTTCAGCTCCGGTGCATAGGGCGGCAAGCACTCCGTGGCGATGTGGCCTTCGGAGAGCTCGATGAACTCCCGCACCAGGCGGCTGCGGTGCGCCGGCAGGCGGTCCCAGACGATCAGCAGCGGGCCGTCGATGTGGCGGACCAAAGCCTTCAGGAAGTCGATGACCTCCAGCTCGCCGATGGCGCCGGGATAGAGCCGGAAGTAGAAGTTGCGCAAGGTCAGCCCGGCGGAAACGGAAAGTTTCTGCCAGTTGAAGTTGAACTCCAGCACGGGTGTCTCGCCGCGGGGCGCCCAGGTGCGGCAACGATGGGGCTTCTGACTCAGTCCGCTTTCGTCGATGAAGACGATCGTGCGGCCTTGTTTTTGGGCTTTTTTTTAGTGGCCGGCCAAGTCTTGCGCCGCCAGTTGCGGATGGCTTCTTCGTTGCGCTCGCGGGCCTTGCCGACAGGCCGTTGCGGGCTCCAGTGGAGCGCCCGCAGGATCTTCCAAACATGACCTTCGTGATAGCGCACGCCGAACTCGTCGGCGATCAGACGAGCGACTCGCGGACAAGTCCACAGCGGCGTCGAGAAGCCCTGCGCTTCGGGGCCCCGCAGCAGCATTGCCTCCAGACGTTCCCGTTGCGTGGCGTCTAACAGCGGCTTGCGGCCGGCGCGCCCGGCCCGGCGGAGTCCGGCGGCACCGTGCGCGCCATGCTCGCTAACCCAACGGCTCACGCTTTGCTGCGCCGCCTTCACGCGCCGTGCTGCCTCGGACTGACTCAAACCTTCGTCAACGACCAGCCGCACGGCCTCCAGCCGTCGCTTTTCCAGAGCATCAAAATCGCGCCTTACGCCTCTTGGGTTCCCCATGTCTATTAAGACGAGCAGAACCCCCAAAAGATTACCCTATATTATGCGGGAGTCAATATGTCCCGGTCTGCTCAAAGGGGCCGGTTTCCGGATGCGGTCCCTTGTGTCGCCCTTTCCAGGGCTTCCCCGAACTGCTACTTTTCGCACGGCTGAAGCCGTGGGCTGAGATTGTTGCAGCCCCTGACGGGGCCGGCTGCCTCTCGTCCCCGAAGGGGCCGGTTTCCTCTTGCCCCCAAGGGGGGCTATACAATGTAAAAGCCCACGGCTTCAGCCGTGGGTGGCGGAATCCCCTGTGAGCGAGCCCTGGAAGGGCGAAACAGCATGCCCCGCAGCCTGGCTGATTTGCTGGTTCACATTGTCTTCTCTACGAAAGGGCGAGCGCCTCTGCTCGATTCGGAGTTGAGGCCGGGGAGCTATTCATCGCGCCTGCTCCCCGACATGCTGTACGCTGGGCGATGTACACAAACTTTGACGTGAGCCGTGGCCGCCAGGCCTTTCGCCTCGTCCACCGCGGCGCTGGTGAGAAATGCGGGCTACGATCGAGACGATGACTATTTTCTCCAAAACTCGCACGGTGCTCGAGATGATCAAGTTCGAGCACTCGGTGTTCGCCTTACCGTTTGCGTTGACCGGTGGCCTACTGGCGGTGAGGGGCAGCGGTCTGGGCTGGGGAGAGCTGGGGGCGAAATTCGTCTGGATCGTTGTCGCCATGGTAGCGGCGCGATCGGCGGCCATGGCCTTTAATCGCGTCGCCGACGCCGAGCTCGATGCCCGCAACCCGCGCACCAAGACGCGGGCGATCCCGACCGGGGTTGTCTCGAAGTCTTTTACCTGGGGCTTTATCGTTTTTTGGTCGGCGGTCCTGTTGTTGGCGGCTTACATGCTCAACCCGCTGTGCCTCAAGCTGGCACCGGTTGCCTTGGCCGTGGTTTTCGGCTACTCCTTCACCAAGCGCTTCACGTCGCTTTCCCATCTAATTCTGGGGTTCGCCCTGGGGATCGCCCCCGCTGCCGCCTGGATCGCCATCCGCGGGACGCTCGACTGGCCGATCTTGCTGCTCACGGCGGCCGTCATGTTCTGGACAGCGGGTTTCGACATCATCTATTCCTGCCAGGACTACGATTTCGACCGCGAAGCGGGAGTCTTCAGCCTGCCCCGCTCGCTCGGCATTGGGCGCGCGCTGCTGGTTTCGCGCCTGCTGCACCTGGGAATGGTCGCCCTGCTGGTTGGGCTGGCCCGGCTCTTCGAACTCGGCTGGTTCAGCTTGGCGGGCGTAGTCGCCATCGCCGCTTTGTTGGTCTACGAGCACAGCTTGGTCAAGCCGACCGATCTATCGCGGGTCGACGCCGCCTTTTTCGCCGTCAACGGCTACGTCAGCGTGCTCTTCTTCTTATTCTGGGGCGCGGACGTAATTTGGCTGGTTTAGGCTCACTTACAATGCCGATCGATTGCAGGGCAACCCCGCAGCTACACCTCGGGCCGGTCCTCCAGCGCGCATTTCTCATCGGCGCTCTCCCCGGACGAAAAGTGTTACCTATGTGGCCGGACTAAGTGTTACCTATGTCCCGGTCTGCTCATTCTCGCCGGAGGCCGCCGGGACCATTCACGCCTTCCGTAGATTTATTCTGGCATAAACATAGTTGACTCATCAGTTCATATTGCGTATAATAGAGTTATGGAACGCGAACCACGAACCCTCCAGGAAGCGATCATCTACTTCGCCGATCCTGACAACTGCCTGAACTACATGGTCAAACGACGATGGCCCGATGGAGTCGTCTGTCCGACTTGCGGCTCCGGCAGAGTCGGCTTTGTGGCTTCCCGGCGATTGTGGCAGTGCAAGACTCGGCACCAGAAAGCCCAGTTCTCCGTCAAGGTCGGCACCATCTTTGAGGACTCGCCCATTGGTCTCGACAAGTGGATGGCTGCGGTCTGGATGATAACCAACTGCAAGAACGGCGTTAGTTCCTACGAGATTCACCGGGCGCTCGGGGTCACCCAGAAAACCGCCTGGTTTATGCTTCACCGTGTCCGACTGGCCCTCCAGGACGACAGGGGCGGGAAGTTGGACGGCGAAATCGAAATCGACGAATCCTACATCGGCGGCAAGGTCCGTAACATGCACCGCAGGCGTGCCCGTCAACTCGCTGTCAAGACTGGTCGGGGCGAAAGCGGCAAGACCGTGGTCATGGGCATGTTGGAGCGCCGTGGGACTGTTCGCGGCTTCATTGTCCCTAATGTCAAGAAGAAGACCTTGGAGCCTCGCATCCAAGAGAACGTCAGGAAGGGCGCAACCGTCTATACCGATGACTTCAACTCCTACATGGATCTCGGCAATGAGTTCGCTCACAAGGTCATCAATCACGCCGAGAAGTACGTAGATGGTCGGGTTCATACCAACGGGATGGAGAACTTCTGGAGCTTGCTGAAGCGCGGTCTCCATGGGACCTACGTGAGCGTTGAGCCGTTTCACCTGTTCAGGTACCTCGATGAGCAGATGTTTCGGTTCAACAACCGGAAAGGGATGGGGGATGCAGGACGGTTCAGTTTGGCCGTATCCCGGGTCTTTGGGAAGCGACTCACTTATGCCGAGGTTACCGGCAAGGTGGGAGAAACGAGTCTCGCCTAAGCCCGGTCGCGGGAAGCGCGGGCCGAAACCCCGCGCTTGATTTTCGGCTTGGGGCCGCGCCGGCGAGGGTTCTTTGCGGACTGCTCGCGGTACTCCTTGGCCCGTCTCTCCATCACAGAGCGTGGAACGGCCACGAGCCGATCCATAACACTCGTGAAAGCGTCGAACTCGGGGTTCGTCTTGTCCATCTACGTAAATCATAACAGAGCTACACGTCGAAGCCCTTCAGAAGTTCCCGCACCCGATCAAGGCGGGTCTGAACAGCGGCCCCATCGTTGATCAGCTTGTCCATTTCTTCATGGTCGAACTCTGACCATTTTTTGAGGCGGTCAAGCGGATTTGAAAACTGGATACCACCTAGGGCTGCCTGCGCTTTCGGGAGTAAGTTGTTGAGTTTGTAATTGATGGCCACGAGTTCTCGTTCAAGGGATTGGACTTCCCGCTTGGCTTCCATGTGTTGGTGGTCTTGTTCTTCTTTGCTCATAGTGATCCGCTCTCGTCTAACCTGGTCACAGGGAGGGCCATTTTCTCAGCGTGAATGGATGATCCTCGACTTGGTTTCCGCCACTACTAATCTCGTCTTGGACACCTCTGATGTTGTCGTGATTAAATACCACTGCTGTCCGGTTAAAAGTCGAATAGAATCAATTGGTTGGGGTCACTGCTGTCTGGTTAAAAGTCGAATAGAATCAATTGGTTGGGGTCATAGGGGGATTCGTTTGGGGAGTCGGATGGCTGGAGTGCCTGTAAAAGGGGCATTTTTTCGAATTGCGTAACGCTGAGAATCTGTAGAATCTGGTAAAGACTCGCTTCCAGCCCGAGCCGTTTCCGGACGATGGCGATGAGCACGTAAATCGAGACAGCGATCCGGATCTGCGTCTTGACGGCGTTCTCGCTGGTGCCGTAAAACGAGTTGATTCGCAGATGTTGCTTGATCCACTTGAAGAACAACTCAATCTGCCAACGCGACTTGTAGATGTGGGCGATGGTCAGCGCCGGGAGCGCGAAGTTGTTGGTCAGAAACTTCAGCCGCTTGTTCGTCCGGGCGTCGAAGTAACTGACCCTCCGCAACGGGTCGGGATAGGCTTGGGCCGATTCGATGGCAGCCAGTATGACGGTCTGATCCGAGCGCAAGCCCGTGGATTTGTCGACGGGATGCGAGTAGCACCGTTGGAGCAAGATGTTCTTCTTGGTTCGCACGACGAAGAACGACGAGCAGAGAGTGAACACGAAGAGGCGTTCGAAATCGACGTAGGCCCGATCCATGACGTAGAACGCGCCGGCCTCCGGGCCGATCTCGTCGAGGATGTTGATGTCGTGCACTTTGCCTCCAGTAATGCGGATGAACGTGGGAATATTGCCGTGCAGATCCAGCAGCGTGTGCATCTTCACGGCGGCCTTTTGCTTGCGGAATCTCGCCCACGGAAACAGCGACAGGCAGAGGTCGATTGTTGTCGAGTCGAGAGCGTACAGAGTCTGGTCTAAGTCCACACCGATCGGGTCGTGGGCATATAACGGCCGTGCCATGCCAATCAAGACCTGCGCGAAGTCCGCGTAGATCCGCCAGTCGCGCGACTCGTTCGCATCGGCCAGTGTCGAGCGCGCTACCCTGCCGCGGAATCCCATGTGGTAGAGTTTGCCGTGCATCGAACGCAGGCACGTCTCGATGTCGCGGAGGCTTGCCCGATAGGTCAGCTGGGCGAATGCCATCGCAAGAAACTGATCCCAGCAGGAGAAACTTTTCAGATAGGAATCGCCGCGGTAGCGCGATACACATTTCTGAAACTCTTTGCTCGGTAGGTGCTCGATCAGTTGGGAGAAAACCGTACGGCCAAGGTTCATCCCTCATTGTGCCGCGTCCGGATGCTCCGTTCAGGCGACCATTTGCGGCCTCGGGATTTCAAATCGTTCCCGGGCAAAACAGGCCATAAGACATTGAGCGGTCGAGACTTACCGTCCGATGGCGCGACTTTCCCCGGACAGCACTGGGTTGGGATCATAGGGGGATTCGTTTGGGGAGTCGGATGGCTGGAGTGCCTGTAAAAGGGGCATTTTTTCGAATTGCGTAACGCTGAGAATCTGTAGAATCTGGTAAAGACTCGCTTCCAGCCCGAGCCGTTTCCGGACGATGGCGATGAGCACGTAAATCGAGACAGCGATCCAGATCTGCGTCTTGACGGCGTTCTCGCTGGTGCCGTAAAACGAGTTGATTCGCAGATGTTGCTTGATCCACTTGAAGAACAACTCAATCTGCCAACGCGACTTGTAGATGTGGGCGATGGTCAGCGCCGGGAGCGCGAAGTTGTTGGTCAGAAACTTCAGCCGCTTGTTCGTCCGGGCGTCGAAGTAACTGACCCTCCGCAACGGGTCGGGATAGGCTTGGGCCGATTCGATGGCAGCCAGTATGACGGTCTGATCCGAGCGCAAGCCCGTGGATTTGTCGACGGGATGCGAGTAGCGCCGTTGGAGCAAGATGTTCTTCTTGGTTCGCACGACGAAGAACGACGAGCAGAGAGTGAACACGAAGAGGCGTTCGAAATCGACGTAGGCCCGATCCATGACGTAGAACGCGCCGGCCTCCGGGCCGATCTCGTCGAGGATGTTGATGTCGTGCACTTTGCCTCCAGTAATGCGGATGAACGTGGGAATATTGCCGTGCAGATCCAGCAGCGTGTGCATCTTCACGGCGACCTTTTGCTTGCGGAATCTCGCCCACGGAAACAGCGACAGGCAGAGGTCGATTGTTGTCGAGTCGAGAGCGTACAGAGTCTGGTCCAAGTCCACACCGATCGGGTCGTGGGCATATAACGGCCGTGCCATGCCAATCAAGACCTGCGCGAAGTCCGCGTAGATCCGCCAGTCGCGCGACTCGTTCGCATCGGCCAGTGTCGAGCGCGCTACCCTGCCGCGGAATCCCATGTGGTAGAGTTTGCCGTGCATCGAACGCAGGCACGTCTCGATGTCGCGGAGGCTTGCCCGATAGGTCAGCTGGGCGAATGCCATCGCAAGAAACTGATCCCAGCAGGAGAAACTTTTCAGATAGGAATCGCCGCGGTAGCGCGATACACATTTCTGAAACTCTTTGCTCGGTAGGTGCTCGATCAGTTGGGAGAAAACCGTACGGCCAAGGTTCATCCCTCATTGTGCCGCGTCCGGATGCTCCGTTCAGGCGACCATTTGCGGCCTCGGGATTTCAAATCGTTCCCGGGCAAAACAGGCCATAAGACATTGAGCGGTCGAGACTTACCGTCCGATGGCGCGACTTTCCCCGGACAGCACTGGGTCTAGCTCAAGGACAGACGGTGGGCCAGGTGTGCAAACAGATTGGGGTGACCGAGCAGACCTACTACCGGTGGCGCAAGGAGTACGGAGGGCTTCGACTGAATCAGGCCAAGCGGTTGAAGGTGTTGGAGAAGGAGAATGCCCGGTTGAAGAAGCTAGTGGCAGATCTGTCTTTGGACAAGCAGATCCTAAAGGAAGTTTCCTCGGGAAACTTCTAGGCCCGACGAAGAGGAGACGCGCAGTGGTGTGGGTGAGGGAGAGATTGGGAGCAGAGCGCGTCTCCGAACGTCGGGCCTGCCAAGTGCTGGGACAGGCTCGATCGACCCAGCGAAGGGAAAGGCATATCCCCGATGAGGAGGCTCGATTGGTGGCTGAGATGGTGGAGTTGGCCACGCACTACGGGCGATACGGCTACCGACGGATCACGGCCATGCTTCGTTGGGAAGGGTGGAAAGTGAATCACAAGCGGGTGGAGAGGTTGTGGAGACAGGAGGGGCTGAAAGTCCCGTCCAGACAGCCGAAACGAAGGAGACTGTGGCTTCATGATGGATCCTGCGTTCGGTTACGAGCGGCTCACAAGGATCACGTCTGGAGCTATGACTTCGTGCATGAGCGAACCCATGACGGAAGGGCCTTTCGATTATTAACCCTACTGGATGAATACACCCGGGAGTGTCTGGCCATTGAGGTCCAACGACAGATGAATCACCAGGACGTGTTGGATCGATTGGCGGAGTTGTTCGTGGATCGGGGAGTGCCTGAATACATTCGGTCCGATAACGGGTCAGAGTTTACGGCTCAGGCGGTTCGGGACTGGCTGAAGGCTGTTGGGGTGAGGACCTTATACATCGAGCCCGGCAGCCCCTGGGAGAATGGATATGTGGAGAGCTTCAACGGAAAACTGCGGGATGAACTGCTGAACGTAGAAGTCTTCGACACGTTGTGGGAGGCGAAGGTGTTGGCCGAGAGATGGCGCAGGGAGTACAACCAGCGACGGCCTCACAGCGCCTTGGCCTATCGGCCGCCGGCGCCGGAGGCCAGATTACCCAGGTCCCAGGACCAGAGTTCTATACCATGGAGTGGACTTCAAATGGTCCCAGGTCTAACTTAGAGAGTGGACTCGTTCCTGGGGGCAGGTCAGGACGAACAAGCGGCTGAAGTTTCTGACCAACAACTTCGCGCTCCCGGCGCTGACCATCGCCCACATCTACAAGTCGCGTTGGCAGATTGAGTTGTTCTTCAAGTGGATCAAGCAACATCTGCGAATCAACTCGTTTTACGGCACCAGCGAGAACGCCGTCAAGACGCAGATCTGGATCGCTGTCTCGATTTACGTGCTCATCGCCATCGTCCGGAAACGGCTCGGGCTGGAAGCGAGTCTTTACCAGATTCTACAGATTCTCAGCGTTACGCAATTCGAAAAAATGCCCCTTTTACAGGCACTCCAGCCATCCGACTCCCCAAACGAATCCCCCTATGACCCCAACCAATTGATTCTATTCGACTTTTAACCGGACAGCAGTGATCTCAGGACGCTGGCCGATGATCTGCGAAACGTTGATTGCGGCGACGTCTACGGCGGGGGCATCGTGAGCCCAGTAAGCGCCTTCGTGGGTAGCCTTATCGATCACAATAGGGTCCCCAAGAACGGGTTTCGTGCTGTTTGTGGGGTCACGCCTGTGGAACGCGAGTGTGACTAAGCCCTTTCCTTCAAAGAGGACATGGCGGCAAGTGACTAGGACGAGAATGGATTGAGGCGATTGATCTGGGAGAGGATGTTGGAACAGGCATCCGGTACCTACCGAGCTCAGTCCTCTGGAGGGGTTGAGTGCCTCAATTCTTATGGTTGCGAAGAAAATCTGCTCCTCGAAGTGTTCAAGCTTCACCTAGCACCTCTCTATCAACATCAACGCCAGATGTCGTGTTTGGGAGTCTAACGGCCGTCAACAAGGTATTGTCACCAGTTCCTCTTGCACCTCGCCGGTGGCTTTGGCTTCCGTCACGGAGACGTAGCAATCGATCTCGCTGCGGACGCCGAACTGCGAGAGGTAGATGCCTGGTTCGATGGAAAAACAGGTCTGGGGGATAATCAGCCGCTCGTCGCGGGTTTCCAGGTTGTCCATATTTGCGCCATTGCCGTGGATGTCTTCACCAATGGAGTGGCCCGTGCGGTGGGTGAAAAACTCAGCGAACCCCTTTTCGCCGATGTAGCGGCGCGCGACGTCGTCAACGTCGCAGCCCGCGATGTCGCGCCCGGCCGCTACCGCCGTCCGCACGAACTCAAACGCCCGGTCACGGGTCTCCCGGACGATCTCGAAAACGTTCTGGATTTCATCGGGCGGCCGGTCTCCCGCGAAGCCGGCCCAGGTAATGTCGTAGTAGACGGCGCGGGGCCGATCGAGCTTGGCCCACATGTCGATCAGCACGAAGTCGCCCTTGCCGATCGGCGAACTTTGCTCGGCGGAGGGAGCGTAGTGGGGGTTGCCGCTGTTGGCATTGACGGCGACCACCGGACCCTCATCGGTAACAATCCCCTGCTGGTGGAACCGCGAGTTGATGAACTCCGCGATCGTGATTTCCTGGACGGCGCCGTCGGCTTGGATACGCCGCCCGATTTCTTGAAAGGCTTCGCGCCGTGTGGCGTCCACTAAGCGCCCGGCTTGCAGGTGCGAGTCGAACTGCTCGCCCGACCAGCGAGCCTCAAAGTACTGCACCAGCGCGGCTGAGCTCACAATCTCTTTGTCGAGGCTTCGTATCAGATCAACGGTGCCGGCGTCGACCAGGGAAACGTAGGGAATCATGCACTGAGGCGAATATTGCATGGCCAGCCGCGAAACTC
Organism: Bryobacterales bacterium; assembly: GCA_965248365.1. Lineage (GTDB taxonomy): Bacteria > Acidobacteriota > Terriglobia > Bryobacterales > UBA6623. The sequence goes on from CBDFJA010000003.1 coordinate 531,143, forward strand.
CTTCGAGTAAGGCAGCCAATTTTTCGTGCTGCTCTTTCCACGCCGAATAGACCTGTTTGGATCCCGGCAGGGAATCGAGATTCCAGTTTTCGATCCGATGCACAAGCTTTGTCGGCTCACCCGCGGCTGGAATCCAATAATACCAGCGCCGTGTCGCGTGCAGTTTCGGGTCAAGTTCGAGCACGCGGTAAGCGATCGGGTCCCGATGATGATGGTCGAAGAAAAGCCACCCCTCGACGCCGTGGTCGCGCAGCTGTTCTTGGATTTCGGCTAGGTTCATGTCGCAGCTCTTGGGAAATCCACCCTATCTCATGTTAGGCGACCTGGTGGTCTCGTCACCGATGCCTCGTCACGGCGGCATCGAGTTTCTCGCCGACTTCGTTCGATGACAACCCCGCGACCCGGATCAGCTTCCGCCGGCTGCTCCGGCCGCGAACGAGATGGAGACGAGCGCGAGGTACTTCCAAAAGCCGCGCGAGAAAGTCGATACAGGCGCGGTTGGCGCGCTCTTCGACGGCCGGCGCCATGAGGGTGAGCTTCCATTCGTCCCCCATTCTTTCCACTACGCGGTCTTTGGAGGCGCCGGGTTGGACCTTCACGGCCAACACCGACGATGGATGAGCGTCCTTGCCGGGCGACCCCTTCGAGTTACTTTCCATCGTCGCCCGCCGTTGTGCCGTCGAAAAGATTCGGCTTCACCCGCGTCTCCGGGGGCCAGGGGCGGTACCAACCGCTCACTGGTCGACGATCGAAGCAACTGATAAGCCGAGTCATCAATCAGGGGGAAGAGACAGCGGGCAGTTGCCGGCCTGGGTTGAGCCGGCATTCTATCCTCGGGTGCAAATTGGCCACGCCCGCCAGTTGTCGGGCGTCGAGCACGCGGAAAGTAATGACGTCGTCCAGCCAGTCGTGACTGTGCCCGTCCGGATGCTGTGTGGCGACGGTGAGGGTGTATTCTTGCGGTGTCAGCCAGCAGTTAAAGTAAAACTCTACCTCCAGGGTGTCACCCCTTCTGCACGAAGGGGTTTGCGCGTTCTCAAGTCGCGTATTGGTGCCGAAAACATCCATCCCCGTTCGGGTCCGGATTAGCATGCCAACCATTGGATCGGGCTGTTCCTGGTGGAAATGCGCGACCACCCGAACGCGCGCCGGGTCACCGGCTGCTAGTGTGCGGGCAGGTTCTCCGTCGGCCCCATAAAGCTCGACGCTTGTGACCTCGCCCAGCCGGTCGCCGTGGCGGTGGCCGGAGCGGAGACGGCCCGAGGTTTTGGGCCGGCCGTTGCCGTCAAGCTCACTCTCGCGCTCAAGCACGGTTCCGACGTAGCGATTGACGACAGACGAGGGGTCGCCGTCTTGCTGAATACGGCCTTGGAGTAAGAATACGGCGCGCGAGCAGACCTGCTTGACAAGACCGAGGTCGTGCGAAACGAACACGACCGTGACACCCTCTTCCTGCAATTGTTGAAACTTGCGGACGCAGCGGTTGGCGAACACGGCGTCACCAACCGCCAGGGCTTCGTCTACCACAAGAATGTCGGGTTCCGTGTGAATCGCCGTTGCAAAGGCCAGTCGCACGTACATTCCGCTGGAATAGGTCTTGACCGGGCGATCGATGAAGTCGCCAATTTCGGCGAAACGTTCAATGGAAGGAAGAGACCGTTCGATCGCCGGGCGGCTGAGCCCCATCAGTTCCCCGTTGATGAATACGTTCTCGCGGCCCGAGAATTCGGGGTTGAAGCCCGCACCCAGCTCCAGCAGGGCTGCCACGCGACCCTTTCGGACCACTCGTCCGCTGGTCGGCTCCAGAATGCCGCACAGGATTTGCAGCAGCGTGCTCTTGCCGCAACCGTTGGGACCGATTATGCCGACCGTCTCGCCCTGCTCGATCGACAAGTTAACCTGGCGCAGCGCCCAGAAATCCTCGTGCAGCGTTCGGTGACCGAGCCACAGAGCTTCTTTCAACCGATCAGCCGGCCGGTTGTAGATCCGGTAGAGTTTCGAGATGTTGCGGGCCGCCAGCACGGACTGTTGCTCTCGGAGTCGTCAGTCTCGAATCGTGAGCGGTGAGAAGGAACCACGCGGCGGTGCGACAACCCCTCCTGGGCGTGCCCGCCCCTCTCACCCACTGCGCCTCGCCGCCCCGGTCAGAACAGTGGGCCGCTCACCGAGTCACAAACTTTCTCAAACCAAATCCGCGAAAGACCTTTTCAGTCTATAAAACCAGGCGTGGCCGAGAACGAACACCGCGACACTAACCGCGGAGAGGGCAGCCAAAGGTTTCCACGGGGGCGCGGTCAACTCCAAGAAGATCGCGCGGTAGGATTCGACAAAAACGTACATCGGATTCAACGCGAACAGCCAAAGATAGTCCTGGGGCAGGGAAGCTTCCGGGTAGCAAATCGGGGTGGTGAAAAACCAGACCGTCAACAAGAAGCCAATCAATTGACTCAAATCCCGGAAGAACACGCCCAGGGCCGCCAACAGCCAGCAGAGTCCCAGAGTGAAAAGAAATTGCGGCAACAAGATCAGGGGTAAATAGAACACGCTCAGCGAGGCCGGATACCCGAAGGCCCATAGCCCGACGACGAAGATCCCCAGGCCGAACGCCTCGCTGACAAGACCCGCCAGAACCAGGTTGACCGGCAGCGTTTCCACCGGGAATAGGAGTTTCTTAACAAAGCTGGCGTGCTCGATGACCGTCGTGGGCGCCCGCCCGACTGCTTCACTGAAGGCCAGCCAGGGCAACATGCCCGCCAGGAAATACATCAGGAAACCGGCCGGCAGGCCGCCGTCGCCGAAGCGCGTTCGCAGAACGACGCCGAAGACGAAATAGTAGGTCACCATCATCAGCAGGGGGTGAATCACCGTCCAGAAAAGCCCGGCATAGGATGCCCGGTAGCGTCCCGCGATGTCTCGGCGCACCATCGAGCGGATCAGCGAGCGGTGCCGGATCATGGTTCCCAACGGATAGGTGAACGCCTGGCCCAAGGCGCGCCACAATCTTGCGAGCCCGAGAGTCCGCAAGGTAACCGCGGCCTCGCGGCGAACCCGGACGCCGCTGTCGCTCACCTCTACGTCGATCAGCAGGAAAGGCGAACGGCGCTCGAAAAACCAGGCGACGTCTTCCTGAAGCGGTGAGACGAAAACCTGATAAGAGCCGGGATCGGCGGGCAGCTCGACCCTCAGAACGACCCGAGTAGAATCGCCCGGGGCCACTGCTTCGGGAAACTCAGTTCTGGGGCCGTCGAGGAGCCAGTTGTTCGTATCCGAGTCGAAGATTTGATAGCCTGCCCGGAACCCATCGGTTGACGACCAGGTTTGTCGCCCCTTGTTGCGAAGCTCCAGTGTTACGGAGAGCCGCCCGTCGGACACAGACACCTGCCAATCGAGGAGATGGGACCTCAAGACTCTCCCCCGCAGTAGAGGGCCGGGGGATAGCGGTCTTGTACGCCCCTGACCTTCTTGCCGACGGTGTAGATAGCCTCGCCGCGCAGATGCGACGGCAAACCGTAGCGTCCGATGACATTCTTGACCCATTCGTGTTCCGCCGTTGGCTGGTCCGAGTATGGGCCGGTTTCCAACCGCTCCACGGAAAACCCGGCTGCTTCGAGCAATTGATGAACGTCTTGCGGAGTGAATTCTCGGCTATGGCGCGGGTCGATCTCCCCCTCCTCGTTGGGTTTGATGTATTGGTGAAACAGCCCGGGATGGTAGCCGAGCAAGACAGCGCCGGCCGAGCGCAGGCTGCAGATGTTGGGGGTCGAAAGAACCAGGTGACCGCCGGGTTTTAGGATGCGGTTGATTTCGGCCATCATGTGCATGGGGTCTTCGTATAGGTGTTCGAGCAGTTCGCAGCACAGCACGGTCGAGAACGATTCGTCGCCGTAGGGATAGGGGTCTTTTTCGGCGTCAAACAGGTCGATCCCGCAAGCGAAGGTTTCGCCGTCGGGAAGACGGACTTTCTTGTGTTGCTTGGCCCCTACCGACCCGAGATAGCTTCCGCGTACGTCGCCATAGCCTAGTTTGGTCGCTAGGGCGGGCGTGATCTGCATGTATGCGCCCATCTCGAGCACGCTCTGGTCTTTCGATCCCGGCGGCGTAATCTCCAGCGTGCGAACCAGCCGCGCCAGGTGGCGCTCCACGTAGGGCCGTGGATCGGGCGGATCGTGCTCGACGCCGAGAATATAGTCGGCCAACTCGGCCCGCCGTTGCTCGTTTTCCGTGGCCTCGGCGGAGGGCGCGGGTCCCCTGTCTGGGAAAAAGGTCTCCTTGGAGGGATCGCCGAAGCCGGCGGCAACGATGGCGGCTTCCGTTGGCGAGGACGCGGCGAGAGGAGTTGTGGCGTTCCCCGACGGAGTAGCTTTGCCGGATGCCTGGGCCGCGGGAGTCGGGTCATGGGGCTCTGCCCGCCCATCGATGACCGCCCGGATCCAGTCGGCGTAAAGATCCGCAACGCGCTCCCAACCGCACTCGCCGGCCACGTACTCGCGAGCGCGCCCGCCAAGCGCCGCCGCAAACTCGGGTTGCGCGGTCAGCCGGCTGAGGGTTTCGGTCAGCGCGTCGACTTCACCGTCGCCCACTGGGATTTTGAAGCACACATCGTCGGGAAATTCCGAAAAGGCTCCCACGTCGGAAACCACGACAGCCCGCCCCAGCCCCAGAGCGCGCAGCAGCGTGCCGGAAGTTTCTCCCACCGTTGGATAACGCAGGTTCAAACAGATATCGACGGCGCCAATGAGCTGCTCAAACTGATCGATCGAAACGTAGCCCAGAACGCGGACGTGCTCGTCGAGGTTCAACTGTGAGATCAAGCGGCGAATCAGAAGGTCCGGATGCTCTTCGCCCACCAGAATCATGCGCACCCTCGGATCGAGGCGAACCAAGCGCTTCATGGCGCGGAGGCACTCGGGAATCCTCTTGTAGGGCTTCAGGAAACCGAAGACACCGATGAGCGGGTTGTCGTCACCGACGCCGAGGCGTCCGCGCCAGGCATTGCGGTTGACTTCGGGAATCCAGGCGCCGTGCGGAATTTTCCGCACCGGCAGCGAAAAGCCGGCCTCACGGACCTGACGGACGAGATAGTGGCTGTGGACGACTAACGCGCGAGAACGCTCGAGTAAGCGGCGATTCATAGCCAGGCCGTTATAGTCAGGTCCGACCTCGAGTTTTCTGACTCGCTGGGCGTAGGCCACGTCCGCCGGGCCGCCATTGTAATCCACTTCCCTCAGATACTCATCCCAGTTGTCGCGCTTGATCGTCTGGTCCGCCACCAGATGATGCAAATTGAACTCGTGGAGGACCACGATCCCAGGGTGCTCGAGCGCGCATTCGTAGGCGTAGGTGTGGTAGGGATTGTTGGCGATGTGATAGACAGTAGCGTCAAAAGCACGGGGTTCATATGCCGCGCGCGGGCGAATTTTCAACCTGCTCTCGGCACGGAAACCGGTTGGCTCGTAGTTGTCGACGAAGACCTCGATCTCGCCGTGGCGCGCCAGGCGGGGAAGCAGAGTTTCCGAATAATCGGAGACTCCGCAACGAGCGGGGTTCAATGGCGTGAAAACCGCCAGCTTCATTTTGTGAGTGTAATGGAAAACGTCCCCAGTGCAAACGGCACCTGCATCAACAGCGGGGTGCGTGCCGGATCCCGCCCGAAGAAGATCTCGAAACTGTGCTGCGATTTCGGGCCCGTCACATCGAATAGAAGGCGATCCGCTGTGCGCGGAGAGCCTCGGTCGAGGATGTCCCGCGTCTCGACATAGCTCAAGGTGATTTGGTACTGTCCGCCGAAGTTGATGTCATCGGGCGGGGGGATCCTTCCCTGGGCCAATTGTTGCCGCAAATAGTAGAAAAACGTTAACCCATCACGGGCGCAAGGAGGTATGTCAATCTCACTCTCGCCCCCCCCGCCCAAGGTCCGCCTTGTAGCGGTTTGGTTCTGCTGATCGAAAGCGACGGATTCCCGGGTCGTGCGGTGGCCGTGTTTGGTGTCCTTCTCGAACTCGAGGGAACACAGTTCATGGTCGGCGGTCGAGCGGTACTCGTCGCGGATCTCGATGAGGGGCAAGTCCGCGCTCACGTCGGCTTCAAATTGCCACCCATGCCCGCTCGCGTGAGCTCGGAATTCGACCTCTCCCAGCGACAAGCCACTTGGCCAGCTGACGGCATAGACCAGTACTTCGTTGTTGGCGAAGGGTAGGGCTTCGGGAAACAGGGGCGTGGCGAAAAGACACGCCCAAAGTACCGCGGCCGTGGCCGGTCGGCCGCCTCGAACGGGAAGCCGTTGGGCAAGCCGAAGTAAGCGCTGAACGACTTGGCGACAGTTCACCGAGCCACTAGCTCCTTCTGCTTTTCGACGATGCGCCCGGCTTGGGCGACCTCGTAGTAGACATTCAGCGTTTGACGCGCTGTTTCACGCCAATCGAAGAATGCCGATCGCTGGAGCCCCATCTTTGCCATGCGGCGGGAGATCTCCTCATCGAGCAGAATATCGCGGATGGCCCGCATTTGTTCTTCGACCGAGTGCGGATCGAACAACAGCGCCGCTCCGTCGACGACTTCGGGCAGCGCGCTCGCGCTGGAACAGACGACCGGCCGGCCGCAGGCCATGGCCTCGACCGCCGGCAGTCCGAAGCCCTCGTAGAACGAAGGAAAGACAAACAAGTCGGCGGCGTTGTAAAGGGCCGGGAGAATCTCGTCAGTGACGAAATCGGCGAAGACGATGCGCTCGGCAAGACCGGAGCGGCGTACTTCGTCCATAACCCGCGAGGTAAACCAGGTTTTTTTGCCGGCTAGAACGAGCAAGTACGGTAGTTCGGGGTGAGCCGCGAGCAGCGCGCGGAAGGCGCGAATCAGTCCAATCTGGTTCTTGCGTGGCTGCAGATCACCGACATGCAACAGAAAAGGACAACGGATTCCCAACTGCCGCGTCACCTTGCGACAAGCCAATTCACGATTCATCGGGCGAAATGACGCCTGCGCCGCCAGCGGCGTCACGGCGATATCTTCCGCCGGGATGTTGAAGACGTGTGAAATCCGTGATCGCGAGAACTCGCTGATGGTGATGATCTTAGCCGCGCGCTCCAAGGTCTTGCGCGTGGACCAACGCAGCTGGGCCGCGCGCGGCGCGGGGAAGTATTCCGGGTGCTCCATGTAGCTGACGTCGTGGATTGTCACGACAATCGGAACGGGGCAAAAAACCGGCGCCGTGTACTGAACGTGGATCAGGTCAGGACGGTCTTGCCTGAGCTTGGCGCTGAACTGCCGACCGAGCCTAACGAAGGGGTTCTTCGATATCCGCCGCTGCTGGAACCCGTCGGGAATCCAAAAGCGGGCTTCCTGTGTCGAGACGTAGGCGATGAACTCGGACTCAGAGTCCAGCAGAGCGTAACGGCTGATGAGGTTACGAATGTAAACCTCGTTGCCGGTCAACCTGCGGCCGATCGCGTGGGCATCGACTCCAATCCGCAACACGTTAGCGCCTTTCGCTGGTCAAATCGCCGCCAAAATTCGTTCCCGAGACATCAGCTCGTCGAAATGCGGCTCCATGGTCTTCCAGGCCGCCGGCCAACTGAATTCAGCCTCATACGTTTTACGGCCTTGCTCTCCCAACCGTTTCCTCGATACCTCGTCACTAAGCAATTCGAGTACCGCTTCCGCCATTTCGCGGGGTCCGTCGGCAATGCGGATGTTCTCTCCATTTCGGACCGCTAGCCCGTCGGCTCCGATCGCGGTCGAGACGACAGCTCGCCCTGCCGCCCATGCTTCTAAGATTTTGACACGGGTGCCGCTGCCCGCGAGCAAAGGGACGACGACGACCTTAGCCCGCGCCAGCTCTTCGACGGCGTCGGCCACCGGTCCGCTGATCTCGATGCGGGGATCGCCCGCCGCAAGCCCGCGCACGGCGGACTCGTTCTTGCCAATCAAGCGCCAGCGCAGGGACGGGGCTTTAGATTCGATCAGCGGCCACACTCGCCGGCGGAAATGCCGTACGGCGGTGAGATTGGGGTGGTACTCCATGTTCCCGGAGAAAGCGATCGCGTCCTCTTCTTCCACGCGCGGCTGGGGCGTCCAGGGGATCGAATTAGGGTAAACGGCCACATGTGCCGCCGGGGCGATTTCCAGCACGCGCCCTCGGTCCCTCTCCGAGGCAACGAGCAGCAGATCGAAGTCGGCCAAGATCGCACCTTCCATGCGGCGCGCGGTGCGCTCGAAAAAGCGATGTCCGACCTTCTGCGGCCACGGCTCGCTGGTCGAACAGGCTGCATGCAGCACCGACTCGATATTGTGTAGGTCGAGGACGACTCGTCGCGCGCGCGGGCGAAGTACCCCGAGGTAGGGTGCGCACCAAAAATGCTCGATGACGGCGAGCGAGTAGGACTGGCCGCGGATAGCTGCTTCAACGCCTCGCACGGCCTGGGCCTCTCCAAAGCGGTCCGTCAAGGGCAGCCGGCCTCGCAGTAGGCGTCCGGTGTTGCGGTAAATGCGGGAGAGCGTCTTTCTATCGTGGTGGGGCAGAGGCACGCAACTCACCGTCTCTGCCGGTCCGGGCAAAGGTCTGGGGTCGGTGGAATCGGCGTCCCTAAACGTAATCAAATGAACGGCTAAGCGGTCAGCCAGAAAATGCAGCAGGCTGGCCGAGCGCATGGGACCTCCGCCCGCCGGCGGGTACGGAGGCTCGGGGCACAAGAAAACCGCTCGTTCAGAAACCGCGGATGGCTTTGTCATAGACAGCGTGAGTTAAAACAGCCGTCGAGCGCCATGTGAACTGGGCCGCGCGCCGGCTTCCGCGCTCCTCAAGACTACTCCTAAGCGAGGAACTGGTCGTTACCGCCACAAGTGCCTGAGTTAGTTTCTCGCGTGACGTGACGTCAACCTGCAGCGCGGCTCCGCCGGCCACCTCGGTGATCGCAGGATCGTACGAAGTCACGACCGGCACACCGACCGTCATTGCTTCCAGGACCGGCAGCCCAAACCCCTCGTAAAGGCTAGGATAAACGAAGGCGAGGGCCCCCGACAACAACCCCTCGACGTCTTTGTCGTCGAGTGGCCCCAAAACGTGCAAGCCCGGTTCTTGGAGGGTCTCGATTTCAGCTAAGCCGGGCTTCCCAACAAGCACCAGAGAGACTTTCTCCCCGTTGTTCGGCAACCCACGCCAGGCGTCGATCAGAAGCGGGAGATTCTTGCGTTCGTTTCGGTCGCCCACGAACAGCAAATACGGCCGGTCGATACCAAGCCGCCGTAACCGTTCTGTAAGGCTGGAACCCCCCTGGCGACAAAAAGTCCCGGCAGCGGCGAGGGGAACGGCGGTGATCTTCGATGGGGCGATCCCGAAAAAGTCGCTCAATTCCCTGCGAACGGCCTCGCTGTGCGTCGTGATCTGGGTGGCCAGCCTCAACAGGTAGGGTGTTCTTCGCCTAATCCTCGTGGCGGCGCGAGCGCGCCGAGGACCTCGCTTCCAGGGCGACAAGTCGTGGACCACTAAGACAGAAGGCCTCAGCGGCAGGTAGGGAACAGCAAAGTCCGTGCCGTGAAAAACGTCGATCCGGCGTCGCCGCAGCTCCCAGGGAAGACCCAAGCTCCACCACTTCGCGGCCCATCTTGCCCGAGTTGGCCCGCCGAATCGTACCTTTTCGAGCCCCAGCAGTTCCCCCGGCGGGGTGCCGAGTGGCTGGTCCGATAACAGATGAAACTCGTCGTCGGGGAATTCCTGGGCCAGTGCCCTCGTCAACTCGATCACATAGCGCCGGGTGCCCCCGGTCGGGACCGTGAGGGGAGTGGCGTCAATGGCGACTCGCAATGAATTTCCGGAGGGCTTGCCTCGCGTCGGCACGGAGAGGAGACGAACTCTTACGGCTGTCGGCCGGGGATCTTCGATGAATCGTTTGACTCAGTCCCCTTCAGCGACCCGGTCGCCGGATTCAGTCCCTGGTAGATCCAACTTGTTGGCGCCGGTTTCGGCTACCAAGGTCGAAGCCCTTTGCAGCGAATCGATCGTACCGGCATCGGTCCACCAGCCTTCCAGCATCGAAAACGTCATCGTTCCTTCTTGAATATAAAGGTTGTTGACGTCGGTGATCTCCAGTTCTCCCCGCCGGGAAGGCTCGAGCGTATTGATCTTGTCGAACACGGTCGCATCGTACATGTAGATGCCGGTTACGGCGTAGTTGGATTTGGGCCGGCTGGGCTTCTCCTCGATGGCCATGATGCGCTCTCCCTGAATCTCGGCCACCCCGAACCGCTCCGCGTCGGGAACCGCCTGGAGAAGAATTCTCGCCCCAGCTTGCTGGTCGCGGAAGGCTTGCGCCGCGGCGACAATGTTCCCTTCGATGAGGTTGTCCCCCAAAACCACACAGATCTTCTGGCCGTCGGAGAAGTGCTCGGCCAGCCCGAGAGCTTCGGCGATGCCCCCTTCCCCTTCCTGGTATGTGTAGTTGATGTGTTTGAGTCCGAAGTCCTTTCCGTTTCCCAGCAGACGCAGGAAATCACCCGCGTTCTGACCGCCCGTGACGATCAAGATGTCGCTGATGCCGGCGTTGACGAGCGTCTCGATCGGGTAATAGATCATCGGCTTGTCATAAACCGGCAGCAGATGCTTGTTGGTGATGCGGGTGAGGGGATCGAGGCGAGTCCCCAGCCCGCCGGCTAACACAACTCCCTTCATTCCAGACTCCTCAAGAACCGCCCTCTTCTAGCCAGACGCTGGCGGCGCCGCGGCTTGCATATCCCTTCGCCCCCGGGGTGGCGGAGGACCCCGTAGTATAGCGTAGCCGGCGCAAAGCGCTGGTTGAAAATGCTCCCGCACTCGCCCGCCTAGCGAACCCCAAAAACGAGACAGCCGCGGAGCAGCGATTTCTCCACGCACGTTGTATCTCCGCTTCATGAGTGCCGCCAAGCGATCTCCTCGCCCGCGTAGCCTGGACGCCGCCTACCTAGATAACATCCCCTTTTCTCGTTTTCGAAGACTTGGTCTGTCAGCAGCAGGGCTATACCCATTCTGTCCTTGACGGCCTCCAGTCGTCGGGCAAATGCCGATAGGCATCGAAGGACTGCACTCGAGGATCCTCGACAGCTCCGCCCATGGTGAAGTGATAGAGGCTCTGCCAGGAGTGGTTGTTGATCCCTAGGATCCGATGAACCTCGTCGTCGTGGAAACAGCCGATGCCGGTGGCCTGGATCCGAGCCGCCTCTGCTTCCAGATACAGCACTTGGCCAATCACGCCGGTTTCCCAGAACAAACGGGAGTACATCCCAGGGCCGGCTGCCGAGAGAGCTTCGTCAAAGGCTACGAGCATCCCAGCCGAGAAGACTCCGTCCGCCGCGATATCCTGACCGCAGCTCACAGTGCGGGCAACCGCCCTTTGATCACCCGCTGAGAGCAAATAGAGTGAAAGGGATTGGGGGCATCCCTCGGGCTTCTTCCACATCAGATCGGGACGGAAGCTGCGGCGAAGAGATTCCAACTGTTCGGCATGACGCACCAGCACGTACAGGCCTTCAACCAGGCCCCTAACCCGGTGTACAAACAGCACCAGACAAACGGAAGGCCGCCAAAGTAGGGTGGCAAAAGGGATGGGATTTGCCCCCGGCATGACGTTTTGCAGTACCCGGTAGAAGGTTTCGGAAGAGATCCGTGTCCGTCCGTCCAAAGCGACGGCACTGCGGCGCTGACGAATCAACTGCTGGGCCGAGAGGCAGCGCTCGACAGGCAAACGATGGCCCGGGGGGGGCACAGCGGCCTCTGCCGGGGCGGCGCCGGGCCAAGTGCAGGCCTCCGATACCTCGTCGATCACCGACCATGAGTGGTGTTCGGAACTCAACCGGTTCGGTTCTCCCAGCCATTCTCCGCCAGCAAGGCTTTCCAACAGCGCCTCGGGCAGACCGAAATCCGGGACATCTTCTCGACCGGGATAAAGCATGAGCAGGGATTCGCCATGTTCCGCTTCGACGCCCTGCTGCCGATCGATGCCGAGCAAACATTCGAGAGCTGAAGTGCCCGCTCGTTCAAGTAAGCGTGTGCGCCATCCAAGGCTGCCCGCCGAGATCGCAACTGCTCCAATGGCGTGCCCCACGTCATGCTGGCAATAGCGAAAGCCTCTCTCTCCGTACTTCCAGGACTCTCGCCAATAGATGGATGTCAGCCCCAGGAGGCAGGCCCCGGAGGGAAGAAGCGGTGAGAGCATCCGCCATTCGTCGTCAGTCAAGCGGCGGCGCAACTCTAAACCATGCTCGAAAGGGGCGTAGTGGTAAATGCCTGGGGCGATGCCCGGCATGGGGCCGCAGATCAGGTAGCCCTCCGTCGGGTGCAGATTCCCGCTGGAAGGATTCACGCGTAGCGACCATCGTGACGCGACCTGGCCGTCAAGTCCATCCACCTGCTTCCAAGCTGAAAGGGCCAAGCTGAAGAAGAACAAATTGCTGATGGTTTCAATACCGACCTGAGAGGGAGCAACGGTCGCGGCCAGGATCGTGTCGTACGTTGGTTCCGCTTCGATCTCGGGCACAGGCAGTGGGATCAGCCGGGCGCCGTCGAAGCGACGGAACGGGTTCGGTTGATTGGCCCAGTCCAGGTAGCCCAACGACCGAGCGTAGCGGTCCAAGCGATGCTTCGTACGGTCATGGTAGCGATAAACCTTCGCTAACTCGGATTCAGGTTTGGAAACGACAGAAAGCGGGTGATCCGTCATCAGGCATCTGAGCCGGCGGTTTCCTTATCCTATCGTGGAAGGTGCGGGTTCGTACCGCATCGCTTGACCAATGCATCAAGACGGGACTGCACGTTATTGAATCTCGCATAATATCGAGTTGGTCAAGGCCAAGAGAAGACTGCTTCCAGAAGGCCGTAATCAAGCGCGGTTTGCGGCGCATGCGACGCAGGGATTTGCGGGCACGCTCGTCCAGCTCCCAGTAGTCCTTCGGACAGACGTTCGGCAACTCGTGCTGCTTCCAGTAAGCCCAAATGTATTCCACCGGGTTCAGCTCCGGTGCATAGGGCGGCAAGCACTCCGTGGCGATGTGGCCTTCGGAGAGCTCGATGAACTCCCGCACCAGGCGGCTGCGGTGCGCCGGCAGGCGGTCCCAGACGATCAGCAGCGGGCCGTCGATGTGGCGGACCAAAGCCTTCAGGAAGTCGATGACCTCCAGCTCGCCGATGGCGCCGGGATAGAGCCGGAAGTAGAAGTTGCGCAAGGTCAGCCCGGCGGAAACGGAAAGTTTCTGCCAGTTGAAGTTGAACTCCAGCACGGGTGTCTCGCCGCGGGGCGCCCAGGTGCGGCAACGATGGGGCTTCTGACTCAGTCCGCTTTCGTCGATGAAGACGATCGTGCGGCCTTGTTTTTGGGCTTTTTTTTAGTGGCCGGCCAAGTCTTGCGCCGCCAGTTGCGGATGGCTTCTTCGTTGCGCTCGCGGGCCTTGCCGACAGGCCGTTGCGGGCTCCAGTGGAGCGCCCGCAGGATCTTCCAAACATGACCTTCGTGATAGCGCACGCCGAACTCGTCGGCGATCAGACGAGCGACTCGCGGACAAGTCCACAGCGGCGTCGAGAAGCCCTGCGCTTCGGGGCCCCGCAGCAGCATTGCCTCCAGACGTTCCCGTTGCGTGGCGTCTAACAACGGCTTGCGGCCGGCGCGCCCGGCCCGGCGGAGTCCGGCGGCACCGTGCGCGCCATGCTCGCTAACCCAACGGCTCACGCTTTGCTGCGCCGCCTTCACGCGCCGTGCTGCCTCGGACTGACTCAAACCTTCGTCAACGACCAGCCGCACGGCCTCCAGCCGTCGCTTTTCCAGAGCATCAAAATCGCGCCTTACGCCTCTTGGGTTCCCCATGTCTATTAAGACGAGCAGAACCCCCAAAAGATTACTCTATATTATGCGGGAGTCAATAGGGCTGTTTGTCGCTAAGCTGAAGGTCGCCGCCCCGCCGCGGCCGGCCCGCGCCGGTAACGTTCCCCTGTCAGCCTTTGGAATTGAGGATTCCTGTATCTCGATGCAGACTACGTCTATCCGCAACATTGCGATCATCGCCCACGTGGATCACGGCAAGACAACTTTAGTAGACGCCATGTTCAGGCAGAGTGGGGTCTTCGGCGAACGCGAGGATGTCGCCGACCGCGCGCTCGATTCCGGCGAGTTGGAGCGCGAGCGCGGGATTACGATTTTGGCCAAGACCACCGGCGTGCGCTATCGCGACTACAAAATAAACATCGTCGATACTCCGGGGCACGCCGACTTCGGCGGCGAAGTCGAGCGCGCGCTGAAGATCGTCGACGGCGTGTTGCTGCTGGTGGACTCCAGCGAAGGACCGCTGCCGCAGACTCGCTACGTGCTCATGAAAGCGCTCGAAGCGCATCTGACGCCGATCGTGGTGATCAACAAGATCGACCGCCAGGACGCGCGGATTCAGGAGGTCGTCAACGAGGTTTACGACCTCTTCCTCGATCTCGACGCCGACGATGAGCAGCTCGAGTTTCCGGTGCTCTATGCGACCGCCCGGGACGGCGTCGCAAAGTTCGACCCCGACGACCCGTCGCAAGACTTGGAACCGCTGTTCGAGACGATCGTTGAGACCGTGCCCGCGCCGACCGGGGACCCCGACGCCGTGCTGCAGTTCCTTGTGGCGAACCTCGATTACAACGACTACCTGGGCCGCATGGCGATCGGGCGCGTATTTTCAGGGACGCTGAAGCAAGGCGGCGAGGCTTCGATCTGTAAGCTCGACGGCTCGATCAAAAAGACTCGCATCACCAAGATGTATTCGTTCGAGGGATTGAAGCGGCTGGAGGAGTCGGAAGCTTGCCCGGGGGATATCGTGGCGATCGCGGGTGTCGAATGCATAACGATCGGCGAGACGGTAAGCGACGCCGAGAAACCCCAGCCCCTGCCGAGAATCCAGATTGACGAGCCGACGATCGCGATGACGTTCGCGGTGAATACGTCGCCCTTCGCGGGGCGTGAAGGCAAGTACGTGACGTCGCGCAATCTTCGCGACCGGTTCGATCGGGAGTTGCTGACGAACGTCTCGATTCAGGTCGAGGCGGGCGACGAGCCGGATTCGTTTCGGGTCTCGGGTCGCGGTGAGCTGCACGAGCCGTTGGAGCACCTGACAGTCGATTGTCCCGAGGAGTTCATCGGCGTCGTGATGGAGACGATGGGGTCGCGCAAGGGCAAGACCTCCAAGATGGTCAACCACGGCTCGGGCCGGGTGCGGATCGAGTTCGAGATTCCATCGCGGGGACTGATTGGGCTGCGCAGCCAGGTGCTGACGGATACCAAGGGCACGGCGATCTTGAACTCTTTGTTCGCCGGGTACGTCGCTTGGCGGGGGGAGATCCCGATGAGGCCTACGGGGTCGCTGATTTCCGATCGTGCCGGCAGGACGACCGGCTATGCGATTTTCAATCTGCAAGAGCGGGGAGAGATGTTTATCCGCCCCGGCGTGGAAGTCTATGAAGGCATGATCATGGGCGAGAACGCCCGCGACGCAGATCTGAACGTGAATATCGTTCGCGAAAAGAAGCTGACGAACATGCGGTCGTCAAATGCGGAGAAAGGGATTCGGCTGGTTCCTCCGCGGCTGATGAATCTGGATCAGGCTATCGAGTTCGTGCAGGACGACGAATGGGTCGAAGTGACGCCAGAGGCGATCCGATTACGGAAAAAGGTGCTCTCGGCAAGTTTCCGCAAGTAGGGAAGGTAGATCCGGGACAGGCTCGTAACTCAACCCCAAAGCATGCCACGCTACACCCAATGCCGAAGCCCCGCTTCGCCGAAGCCAGACCGAGTCGCTATACGAAGCACGGAGATAGATCTCCCCTAGTCGGCAAGGCCTCTTAACCAGGATTTCCGATTTGGCTCCTCTGACGGCACGAGTCTACGCCCTCACCCGGCGAAGCGCAACCATTTCTCCACCCGGTAGAGGCGGCGGCTGAGGCGGGACCGATCGAGCCCCCTTCTTGCCCCTCATGGGGGCTGATCCGCCGCTGCGAAGTCAATTTCGCAGACACCCCTCCGAGCTTCCGTCCTCAGTACACAGATTTCGCATTCGCCAAGTGCGGTGCTACCCGCCCGGCACAGGCAGCGCCCAGATCCTCCGCAGCATGTCGCCAAACAGCCGCCGGTTCAGATGTCCCTCCGCCAGCAGCAACCAGTAGTAGCGGGCATGCTTGACCAGCCGCCCACCGGTCTTCATCAGCCGCTGCTGCAAGCTCGTCAGCGACCAGCTCTTGATCCTTTGTGGCAGTCCCAGCCGCCGCCATAGGTTGCCCAGGTTGTAGGCCGGCACGCTTAACTGCAAGCGCACTTCGTTCGCCTGGAAGCGATGGCACGACAGCCTTGTCCAATGCGTCGCCTGCTTGCCTTCTTTAATCCACTGCTCGGCCGTCCCGCGCTTGTTGTAGAAGCGCACCACCGACCGGCTTGGCAAGCTCATGTTCGTCACGATAAAACCGACGCGCGCGAACAGCTCGCCCTGGTGGTGCTCGACCTTGGCGACAACTCGTCTCGGCTTCTTCCAGCTCTCCGCCTGATAGCGAAAGCTCTTGTAGCGCACTAGCGGCTTGCGGCCGGGCCTCCCCGGCGGACGAAACAGGATGTCTTCGATCTCTAACTCCAAGCTCCTGTTGGCCGGAATGCGGATGGCGTACTGCACGCCGCGTTCCTCCGAAGACTCATAAACTTCCGGCTTGGTAAAGGCCGCATCGCCCCGGAAGGCGACCTGCTTGCCCGCAGCCTGTTGGCGCTCGATCTCCGGCAACAATAGCTCATCCCAGTCCTCGGCGCTGTGCACGTTGCCGGGACGCAGCTTCGCCGCCAGACAATCGCCGTGCTGATTGAACAGCAACAGCGGGTGGTAGCAGACCGACTCGAAGTGTCCGTTGTAGGCACTGTTTTCCTGTTGGCCATGGACCGGACTCTCGGTGGAGTCCATGTCCAGAACGACCCGCGCGGAGTCGTCGAACGCCTCCGCTTGCCCGACCAGCTCTCGGTTCAGCGCCATCAGCCCCGGCAGGTTCTCTTCGCTCGCCAGCATCTCCGTCTCGAAGCCGTGCAGCGTCGAGGTCAAGGCCGCACCGCGATCCCAGATCTTCTGCGAACCGATCAGCCGAAACGTCGGATCGATCGAAACCCGCTCGGCATCGTTGAGGTCCTCGTAGCCCGCCAAGCGGCTGTAGACCGACTGCCGCAACAGATCAGCGAACGTGAACTGCTTGTTTGTGCCTTGCCGGGAGTCGCTGAGATGCTCATCGATCAGCGTCCCGAGACCGAGCCGTTCGTCCAGTTCGCGAACCAAAATCAGGCCACCGTCGGAAGTGACGGGCGATCCCTGGAAATCGACCTTCAATAATCCGTTGAAAGTTAGCTGGAACGGCTTTCTCTCTTTTTCACCCATCGGGTGTTGACCTCCATGGCGTCCTCATCGGGATCTAGCCCCTATGAATAAAGACGCTCAAGGCCGCTGGAAGGTCGGGAGGTCATACATCAAATTGAAAATGCGGGAACATAGGTAGAAACAGCCAGGCACGTGGCTAGCAACTGGGCCTTGTCATGGGCCCGCCGTTGCGATGAGGTTGGACGTAGTGAAGCGAAGAACTTTTCTCGGTGCCGCGCCGATCTTCATCTTGGCGGCGGGATGTCGGCTGTCTCGAAAGAAGATTATCGGTGTTGCACCCAAGGGCACGGCGTCCGTCTTTTGGGAAACGGTTCACGCGGGAGTAGTCGCGGCCGGGCGGGATTTCGACGTCGAGATCTTATGGAATGGCCCGGCGCGCGACACGGACTTCGCGCGGCAGATTCAGATCGTCGACGCGATGATCAACCGCCGAGTGGACGCGATTGTGCTCGGTCCCACCGAGAAGACAGCCCTGGTCAGGGTGGTCGAACGGGCCATGGACGCCGGCATCCCCGTGACCATTATCGATTCGGGGATTGAGACCCACAACTACGTTTCCTATATCGCCACCGATAACATAGCCGCCGGCCACATGGCGGCCGATACGGCTGGCGAAGCTGCTCGCCGGTGAAGGCCGCGTGGGCCTGGTGAGCCACGTCAGAGGAAGCGCCTCGACCGACGAGCGCGAAGATGCGTTCAAGGAAAGCATAGCCCGCAAATACATGGCAATCGAGATTGTCGCCGAGCAATACTGTATGTCCTCCGCGTCGAGGAAGTTCAACCCGGCGCGGGGCGTGAAATCCAGGCGCCCGCGGGCAGCGCCGTCATCTTCCACGTTCGATGCATTCACGCCGGCAGGCTGAAACCCGGAAGCCGGCAGCGGCGAACACTGCATCTCTATTACGCGCACCGCGGCCTCCCTCGAATTACCGAGTGGAGCGAGATTCCCGAGAGGCTTTACAAAAAAGCGGACCCCGCCCTGCCGCCCCACTTCTACTCGAAATGGAATGCCCCGGAAATATTCGAAGGAACGGGAAAGAAGCCGAGCGACATGGACCCCGACACGCCGACGGTCGAGGCGGTGAAGGAAGTCCAACGAAGGGCTCGAGAACAGGTGGAAAGGTCGAGGCGGGGAGCATGAAAACACGGCCCGAGCGCGATCGATCCGTAGGGGCGCGGCATGCCGTGCCCGCCGGCGCTCCGACCTGGATGCTAGGCGCGTCAAAATGTAGCCGCTTGTCGGTCGGTGCTGTTACCGTCCCTCTGGCGAGATCCCCCTTGAAATGCCCCCGGTACTTCACCCATCCCCCTAGAGGAAATCCCGCATGCGCCTAGGAATCCTTGATTTCGTCGTCATTGTCGGCTACTTCGGGGTTCTCGCGCTGGTAGGAATCTATTTTTCCAAGCGCCAGACTTCCCGCAGCGAATATTTCCTTAGCGGGCGCACGACGCACTGGGCGCTCGCCGGGGGAAGTCTTCTGGCGACGGTCTTTTCTTCCATTTCGTATTTGAGCCTGCCGGGAGAGATGATCCGCTACGGTATCGGCTTGTCCACCGGTTACCTGGCACTTCCACTTGTTGTGCCTTTCGTCAGCAGGACTGTGCTGCCGGTGATCAAGCGATTGCCCATCACAAGCGCTTACGAATACCTGGAGAGGCGGTTCGACGTCGGCGTCAGAAGTCTTAGCGCCTGTGCGTTCATCGTCCGAACGCTGCTGTGGATGGGTCTTGTCATCTACATGACGAGCTTCGCCGTGGTGGAGATGGCGGGCTGGAACATTTACGTCACGATTCTCGTGACGGGAGTGCTGACGGCGGTATATACCAGCGTGGGCGGTATGCGAACCGTCATTTGGACCGATAACTTTCAGATGCTGATCTTGTTTGGAGGCGCGATTGCGATCCCGGTTTTGATCGGCGTGCTGCTGGGAAGCGGGCCGGCAACCTGGTGGCAGACTTTCTCGCAAGCCGGGCGAGCGGATGTTCAATTCTTCAGTTGGGATCCCACGGTACGGGTCACGATGGTGGGGACGTTTCTGAACATTTTCTTTTGGAACACGTGTACGCAAGGCTCGGATCAGTTGGCGGTGCAACGGCTGTTAAGCACCCCCTCGCTTGAATCCGCCCGCCGGACCCTCTGGTTCTACACGGGAGCGAACTTGGTGTTGCCCGTCTTTCTGGCACTTTGCGGCGTGGGACTATTTGTCTTCTACGCCGAACAATCCGCGTTGCCGATTCAAGATTTCCATCGACAGCTGACAACGGAAGCGGATCGGCTTATGCCGCGGTTCATTGTCGAGGTGCTGCCCTCGGGCGTCTCCGGTCTGCTGCTGGCCGCTCTGCTGGCGGCTGCGATGTCGAGCTTGAGCTCCGGGATCAACTCGATCTCGAGTGTCATCAGCAGCGATTTTGTCGAGAGGTTCGGGTGGGGAGGAGAGCGGACGGAATCCCTCTGGTTGGAAAAAGCGACGGCTTTTATCGCGGGCTTAGTGGGGGTCTGTGTGGCGATCGGCATCATGGCCGCTACGCGCCACACCGACTGGAACTTGATGGAGATGACGAGCCGCGTCAACCACATTTTCGTGGGACCCATCGCGGCTCTGTTTTTTGGCGGCGTACTGCTGCGCAAAGCGAGAAAGCGCTCGGCGCTGTTCGGCTTCGCGATCGGAGTCTTTACGAGTGTGTACATCTGTTTCGGCAAGGAATGGTTCGGCCTCGAGCGCAGTATTTCGTTCGTCTGGGTGGTCGCCGCGTCGTTTGTGTTCGGCTTCGCCGCCATCGCGCTCGCAAGCCGCTTCGATCGCCGCCCCGCGGACGAGGATCGAACGGAGGGGTTGACGGTGTAGGGATCGATCCGGCTTGCTTTTTCAAACTGTCCCGTGCCGGCGATGGGCCGGGCGCTGTTCCGGGGAAGACGCGTGGATCATTAGGCGTCGCTTGCTTACGTGAAAAGACTTTTCCAGAAAGCCGAACTGATCACGGCGTAAGAACGGAACCGACATGGCGAACTCGAACCGACGGATCACGCTGGCCGCGAGGCCCAAGGGCTTCCCCAAAGAATCGGACTTCCAAATCGTCGCTGCTCCCGTCGGCGCGCCGGGAGAGGGGGAATGTCTCGTCCAAGTGATCTACCTTTCGGTCGACCCCTATATGAGAGGCCGGTTGAGGGATGTCGAATCCTATGCGCCCCCGGTCAAGATCGGTCAACTCATGGTGGGCCGTGTTGTGGGCCGCGTGTTGGAGTCGCGCCATGACGGTTATCAACAAGGGGATGTGGTCTTCGGGGATCTGGGTTGGCAAGAGTATGCGGTCGCTAAAGGGGAGGCGCTCGTACGAATCGATCCCCAGGCCGCGCCGATCTCCACGGCGCTCGGTGTGCTGGGGATGCCGGGCCTGACGGCGTATTTCGGTCTGCTCGACATATGCCGGCCCCGGTCGGGGGAGACCGTAGTCGTCTCGGCCGCCGCCGGCGCGGTCGGTTCGATCGTGGGACAAATCGCGAAGATCAAGGGCTGTCACGTGGTGGGCATCGCAGGCAGTGACGAGAAGGTTCACTACGTAACGCAAGATCTAGACTTCGACGCTGCTTCCAACTACAAGGTGGTAGACGACTATTCCACGGTACTGCGGGAGCTTTGTCCAATCGGCATCGACGCCTATTTCGACGGCGTAGGCGGTGCGATCACGGACGCGGTCATTCCTCTGCTCAATGTAAAGGCTCGGGTAGCCATTTGTGGCCAGATCTCCCAGTACAACTTAGAGACGCCGGAAATGGGACCGCGGCTCCTGTGGCACTTGATCGTCAAAAGGGCGAAAGTGGAAGGCTTTTTGGTGATGGACTACGCGGCGCGGCGAGAAGAGGGTTTGCGCAAGCTGAGCGAGTGGGTGAGAAGCGGCAAGATCGAATATCGTGAACGAATCGCCGAGGGCATTGAAAACGCGCCCCGAGCGTTCATGGAGATGCTTTCCGGCCGGAACATCGGCAAGCAGCTCGTAAGGGTGTCGGGAGAATGAGTGCGAGCCGTGGCGCACGCATTCTTGCGCGCCGTGTCGCCATTCCTGGCGACATGTCCGTGGTGTGCCGGCCCTGTCCGGTGGGATGCCGGCAAGAATGCCGGCCCGGCACGCTGGAAGCGTGCGCCACGTCGCTTTCGAGCCCGACATTTTCGAATCTATGGCGAACTCGTCTTCACCGCGGTTCACTACTGATACTTGCCGGCCGCCAAACCGCGGACAAAGGCGACATCCCCCTCGAGGAAATCAAACTGGGGCAAATCCGCCCTCCTTGCCCACGACGCTTGTTGAAACTGGCCGTAGTCGGGCTCGCCCGTGAATCCCGAGACGCGAAAGAATACCAGCAGGATGGGGTGGCGTCCCGGGTAGCGGTAGCAGTACCGCGTGACCTCCTCGCCAATGTCGGCGTCGATGTGGATCTCTTCCCGCAACTCGCGCCGCAGCGTCTCGGCCGGCTGCTCGCCCTGCATCAGCTTGCCGCCGGGAAACTCCCATTTCCCGGGATGATCCTGGTCAAACCGCCGGCGGCATATCAAGATGCGCCCCCGCCGCTCGATGATCGCTGCCGTGACCGTGGTCATAGAGCCGAATGGCATCAGTATTCACTCCCCACGAACCAACACCCAGCGAAAAGGGCTGCGGAGCGACACGAACCCGGACACGTCCCGGTCGATATCGGCGGCCTCTTCCTGGGCGGGGACCCGAGCGACCGGATTATACACAACTGTCGCGCCGGTCGACGCCACACCGGTTAAACATTTCCCGCCAACCGACCGATAACAGAATTGGGGAAGCGCTATCATGCTGCCCATCTCATCCATCTTCAAGACGGAACGGGAGCAAGACGTCCGTCGAACAGAATCGCGGCCGCGATCGCGTCTGGAATCCCACAGCGAAGACCCTACGGATAGGCGAAGGCGTTCTCGCCATAAGCCGGACCCTTGGGAAGACGGTCTGGAGGTCGATACCTTCGAGCACGTCGCCGATCCCGAGGAGGCGCCCTAACCCAGCCTGCCGCCGACCGGCACGCCTTCGCTTCTGCTCTGACCGCCCGCCGCCCGCTCTGTCCCCTCTTAACCCGCTTTTCTCACCACCTGACAGTCGAAGCACGCCATAGGCCCGCTATTACTGCGTTGCGCTTGCTCGCCGTGCTCAACGTACTCTTCAAGTACGCCCGCATTATTCAAGAAATGCGGCGCCGAGCGGCGCGGGCCTTGTACTGACGGGCCTCTCACGCACTTCGCCTCGCCACCTGGTGAGAAAAGCGGGTTAAGCCCCAACCGGTAGCGGACCAAAAGCGAATCACCGTACCCGGCCCCCTCGCTCGCTCAGCCGCGGCCAACCAACCCGGCGGCACATTGTGGTATCGTCGTCCTCTCTCCGGTCAAAGGCGGGTCGGATGGTCAAACAGATCCGAAAGGCAGCCGTTCTCGGCGCCGGCACGATGGGATCCCGCATCGCCGCTCATCTGGCGAACGCCGGGGTTCCCTGCCTACTGCTTGATGTGGCCGCCGGAGAAGCGGACAGCCACGCCGCCCGAAATTCGATCACCGCGAAGGCGTTGAAGGGCCTCCACAGATCGCGTCCTCCGGCCTTCTTTACAGACGAGACTTCAGGCCTGATCGAAATCGGGAATTTCGATGACGACCTGGAGCGCATCCAAGAAGCTGACTGGGTCATCGAAGCAGTGGTCGAGAATTTCGAGGCTAAGCGCACGCTACTCGAGAAGGTCGACCAACACCGCAAGGCGGGATCCCTCGTCAGCTCAAACACGTCCGGACTGCCAATCGGTGCGCTGGCGGAAGGCTACTCCGAGGATTTTCGCGCGCATTGGCTGGGAATCCACTTCTTCAACCCGCCGCGGCACATGCGGCTGGTCGAGGTCATCGAGGGTCCGGAAACGAAACCGGAGGTTGTGAATTTTCTCTCCGACTTCTGCGACCGGTGCCTGGGAAAGGTTCTGGTCTACTCCCACGACCGTCCGAATTTTATTGCCAACCGCATCTTTCTATTCACGGTCATGCACACGGTCAAGACGATGTTCGAGCAGGGCCTGTCCGTCGAGGATGTCGATGCCCTGACCGGACCGCTGATCGGACGTCCGCGCATGGCGACCTTTCGACTGGCCGATTTCACCGGCATCGACGTGTGCCTGTTCATCACCGAAACGCTCCATAGGCTTATTCCCGAAGACGAGAAACGAGACGTCTTCGATCCTCCCGATTTCCTTCGCCAAATGGTGGCCCAGGGTCTAGCCGGCGACAAAGCCGGCCGCGGCTTCTACAGCAAGGCCAAGGGTGGAGCCGGAAGAGACCGATTGGTGCTCGACCTTGACTCGATGGAATATCGCAAGCCACGCCCACCCAAGTGGCCCGTGTTGGAGCTGGCCGAAAACATCGACGACGTGGGCGACCGCATCCGATTTCTTCTTCATTCCGACGATCCGGCCGGGCGGTTCTTGTGGTCCACCGTCAGCGAACTGCTGCTCTACACGGCCGCTCGGATTCCGGAAATCACCGACGACATCGTCAGCGTCGACACGACCATGAAAGCGGGCTTCAACTGGCAACTCGGGATCTTTGAGATCTGGGATCTGATCGGCGTCGAAGACTCGGTCGCTCGTATGAAGAAGGAGAAGAAGAGCATTCCGCCGCTCGTCCGCCAGGTTCTCGGCTCGCCCGACAAATCTTTCTACAGCGAGCGGATGGGTAAAACCTTCTTCTTCGATCCGAGCCTAGGCCATTTGCAGCCTATCGAGGAGAGGCCGGGCGCGCTTTCTCTCTCGTCCACACGACGTTCAAAGGGAGTTGTCGAGTCGAATGAAAGCGCCAGCCTGCTGGATCTGGGTGACGGCGTGGCTTGCCTCGAGTTTCATTCCAAAGCCAACTCGCTGGACGATAAAGTCTCGTCGATGCTCGAAAAGGCGATCAGCCGAGTTGAGTCGCGCTACGACGGGTTGGTGATCGGCAACGAGGGGGAGAACTTCTGCGTCGGCGCAAATTTGATGATGCTGCTCGATCTGAGCCGGACGGGGGATTGGGAGCAGGTCGAGCGGGCGGTCAAGCAGATACAGGGACTCTTTCGATCCCTCGCCAACTCGAAGAAGCCCACCGTCGCGGCGGTCTTTCATCGCACCCTGGCGGGCGGTTGCGAGCTGGCCATGCACTGCGATCGCGTGCAGGCTGCCGCGGAGTCCTACATGGGCTTGGTGGAGGTCGGGGCGGGGCTGATCCCGGCGGCCGGCGGATGTACCGAGCTTCTTCGCAGATACACCGAACGGTTCGCTCCCAGCGACAACTTGATCACGCCAACGCGGGCCGTGTTCGAAAAGGTAGGGATGGCCAGAGTCTCTTCGAGCGCCGCCGAAGCGCAACAGTGGCGATTTTTGCGGCCGGTGGACGCCATCACTATGAACCGCGACCGCCTGCTAGCCGACGCCAAACAGACAGCACTCAACTTGGTCGCCGCCGAATACGAACCCTCCCCGCGCCGTGAAGTCCTTGTAGGGGGAAGCCCGGTTTTGGCCGCGTTGCAACTCGATCTTTATCTGGCGCACGAGGGCGGCTATATCAGCGACTATGATCGCCACATCGGCCGCAAGTTGACTCGCGTCCTGAGCGGTGGCCCGCTCTCCCAAGCAAGCCTGGTCTCGGAAGACTACTTGCTGGGCCTCGAGCGGGAAGCCTTCTTGAGCCTCTGCGGCGAGCAGAAAACCCAACAACGGATGGAACACATTCTCAAGACGGGCAAACCACTCAGGAACTAGCCCGCTTTTCTCGCCGGCCGACGGTCGAAGCACGCAATAGGCCCGCCATTACTGCGTTGCGCTTGCTCGCCGTGCTCAACGTACTGTTCAAGTACGCCTCGTGTCGGTGGCCTTGTAGACGACGCCCATCCCGCCTTGGCCAAGTTTTTCGGTGATCTTGTGGTGCGAAATGGTTGGCCCATCATAGCCGACGTGGCGCACGCTTTCAGCGTGCCGCGCCGGGCTGTCAAGCCCGACCTTGGACCGGCAAGAGTGCCGGCCGCTACCGCGCCGATCTTGCCCGGGATCTTGTGGTCCGAAAGGTTTTTGGCCGATCATGACAGACGCTCGTCTCGGCTCTTGTACTGTAGGTGATATCATGACATCATCCGGGAGAAATAGAGTCGTCACTACACTACGACTCACACCGGCGAAGCCCCGGGAACTGCGCATGGCCGTCGCCGGCCGCGGTACCAGCATGCAAAAAGCGCTGGAACAGGCGATCGATAGCTGGCTAATCAGAGAAGGCGAGGAGCGACGGGCGGACAGGCTTCGACTCCAATTACGCGGTATCCTTCGCGGCACGGACGTACTCCAGCTTCGCAAGAAAGAACGCCGCGAGGAGATTCGGCGGGATCGGAAGCGGACCCGAAGGTAACGCGCCACGCAAGCGTCCCCGGGAGGTAGCCTCCATGGCTGAGGATGCCGCCGCCGGCCCCGCCTCCCGCTCGGCAGGATCCTCGGAAATCTCTAAATCCGACGCCACCGAGAGACCGCAAAACGATATTTTGAGCGATGTCATCCCCCAAGGTCCTCGATGCATGGATACTGATGGCCTGGCTCAAGGACCAGGCTCCAGCCGCCGGCACGATGGAAGGCCTATGGCAAGCAGCGTCACGGGGCGACTGCCGGTTGATCGTAAACGTCGTTAACCTTGGCGAGGTCTACTACCTTACGGCCAAAGCCAAGGATGTCGAGACAGCCGAGACGGTCCTGGAGGAGATTTTGAGCTTTCCGCTGGCGGTTTGGTCGGTTCCCGACAGCCTGGTTTTCGAAGCGGCGCGGTTAAAAGCGCGCTTTCCCATATCCTATGCCGACGCCTTCGCGGCGGCGACCGCGCGCCAGGCCGCGGCCCCGCTCGTGACGGGCGACTCAGACCTGCGGCGGTTGGCGGCGAACGGCGTTTTGCAGGTCGAGTGGGTTGCCTGAACTGATGGCCACTCTTCGAAGTCGTTGAAGGCCAGCTTTGAACAGATGGGATCGGCAAAGCCGATGTGGACGACCACATCCTCGTCGGAAAAAGTCGATGCCCGAATTCCTGGCCTGTCGATTTCCATTCCCCGCTCAAGAAGAAGTGATCCGCCGTCGGTTGGCGCGGAGTCCGCAAGCGGACTCGATATGGCAGCTCGCTCGGGTCGTCCCATCGCAGGCGGGTGGAAGGCACGGTGAACAGGCGTCCTCGATACGTGCGCAACCACTGTCCTTCCCAAGGGCGAACCGGGCCAGGTTTTCGCAACTTCCACGCTGCCGTCTTCGACCCGAAGCCTGAGCAGCGTCAAGCGATCCTTCCAGACAAAACCGTACGCCGGCGGGGAGAGGCACTCGAAGCCGAAACCCAGCACCAAACCACTCGTCTCCCAGGCAATAAAAAACACCTCCGAGCCGTCGGGAGAGTAGAATCCCTCCTCACGGAGAGTTTGGGAAACCAATAAGAAGGCCAGTCCGACGGCCAGGAGCAGAAGCCAAATCGCCGCACGCCGCATAAGGACCAAGCTACTATCGTACTACCCAGAAATTGGCCTTACCGCCTAGTCGAAAATACGCGTCTTTGTAGACCGTTTTGCACTGTAGTACGGATGGTCTTAGAACCGTTTGTATTGCTAATATTGGCTCATGTGGTGTAATGGTTCGTGCTGAACAAATGCAGGGCGAATCTTGCACTAGCTCGCCGAAGCGCCGCGAGCGCGGATGAGGAGATGGAATTCTGATCGCTTTCCACCAGGGGGGTTCACCCCTTGAACGGCGTTGGGCGCGGGTCCAGCGCCGTTCTGCGCTATGAGCCTCTTCCTTAGCGCTAGGTGTGATCTTTCAACAGGTTGTTCATTCGGTCCCGGACCAGGGAAGCTGGAGTTGTCGAATAACCACGACCCTGGAGAGACCGCATGAACATCCATCAGAATGCCCGATTGACGCCCAAAGGCCGAGCCCTTTTGGTTCGATGCATCCTCGCTGGAGAGACGCCTCGGGCCGCCGCGGCGGCCCGAGACGTCTCAGAACGCACCGCCCGCCGTTGGCTGGCCCGCTACCGCGGCGAAGGCGAAGCCGGTCTCTACGATCGCTCTTCGCGTCCCCGGCATAGCCCGCGCCGCACCCCGCAAGCCGTCGTTGACCGCGTCCTCGCCCTGCGCCGACAACGTTGGACGGGCCGCCGCATCGCCCAAACCCTGCGGCTATCCCCGGCCACCGTCAGCCGCCTCCTCGGTCGCGCCGGACTCAACCGTCTCCGCGATCTCGAACCCGCTCCCCCCGTTCGCCGCTACGAACATCACCGTCCCGGCGATCTACTGCATCTCGACATCAAAAAGCTCGGCCGCTTCCAGCACGCCGGTCACCGCGTTACCGGCGATAAGACCCGACGCTCCCGCGCCGCCGGCTGGGAGTTCGTCCACGTCGCCGTCGACGACCATTCCCGCATCGCCTTCTCCCAGATCCTGCCCGATGAGCGCAGCCTTTCCGCTGCCCAGTTCCTTCTCCTCGCCCACGCCTACTATGGCTCGCTTGGCATCCGCATCCGACGCCTGCTCACCGACAATGGCTCCTGTTACCGCTCCCGCCACTTCCGTCGTACTTGCCGCCGCCTCGGCATCCGCCACCGCTTCACCCGCCCCTACACCCCTCGCACCAACGGCAAGGCCGAGCGCTTCATCCAAACCGCCCTCCGCGAATGGGCCTATGCCCGCTCCTACTGCTCCTCCCTCCAACGCGCCAACCATCTGCTCCCCTGGCTCCACGACTACAATTGGCATCGCCCCCACGCCAGCCTCGGCTATCATCCCCCTATCAGCCGACTCCCTCCTCCCCGGAACAACCTGTTGAGGCTCCACAAGTCAGACCTTCCATGTGGTAGACCGCCAGGTACACCGGAAAGTCGCACTGGCCCCGGCTGGTTTTGCCGCTGTTCGGCGGCATCTGATCCACCCTCCAACGGGGAAACCGCTCAGCCACCACCCCTAAGCTGATCTCGCCACCGGACGGTCGAAGCACGCAATAGGCCCGCCATTACTTCGCTGCGCTTGCTCGCCGTGCTCGACGTACTGTTCGAGTACGCTTCTGTGCGCGCCCTCTTACTGACGAACCTTTTCACGCACTTTGCTTCGCCACGTGGCGAAAAAAGCAGGCGAACGCCACGTGTGATCAATGATTGTCATCGGCATGATCAGGTTTGAAAGTCTCGGCTCCAGGCACCTCGGCTATTCCGCGCTTCCCGCCTCAAAACCCAAAGTCGCTACCCCTGAATCAGCTCCAGCAACACGCCCCCGGTCGATTTCGGGTGGACAAACACGTAGCGATACCCTTCCGCGCCAGTTTGGATTTCTTCCGTCACCAGGCGTCCGCCTTGGGCTTTGATTCGCTCGACGACCGCCTCGAGGTCGGGTACCCGCAAAGCGATGTGGTGAATCCCCTCTCCGCGTTTCTCAATGAACTTCGCGATCGGGGAATCCCCGTCGGTTGCTTCGATCAGTTCGATGCGCGACTCGCCGGCGGAGAGCATGGCCACGCGAACCCTTTCGTGAGGGACCGCGGTGAGGCCGGGCCTCTCCGTCCCGAGGGTGTCGCAGTAAAAGCCCAGAGCCTTCTCCACCGACCGAACGGCGATGCCGATGTGATCGACTTGCGGCTTACTCATCGACGGCTGCCTTCTTCATGACCTCATCCGCGAATTCATAGGGGTTGACCCGCCCATCGACGACGCCCCGCGCGGCTTCGGAGAGTTCTTCCGCCGGCAACGCCTTTTCAATGACATTCTCCAACGCACGCCGGCGCAACAACTCGAGCAGCCGCTCCTTCCAAACGTCCACTTCCCGGTCCGCCGCCGCCGGACGGGACTCGAGCGCCGCCAGCAAATCAGCAACGCCCTCGCCTTCGGTAGCGACCGTGCGCACGATCGGCGTCTCCTCGCCCGCTTGATGCGTGAGCGAAAGCAACGCCCGCAACTGGGTTTCAACCCGGTCCGCGCCCGACTGGTCCGATTTGTTGATGACGAACACGTCGGCGATTTCCATGATGCCGGCCTTGATGGTCTGGACATCATCGCCCATCCCCGGCGTCAGCACTAGCGCGACCGCCGAGGCAAGTTTCACGATGTCGATCTCGGCCTGGCCTACGCCCACCGTCTCGATGAGGATGACGTCGCGGCCCGCGGCCTCGAGCGCCATCATGACGTCGGCGGTGGCGGGGGCGAGTCCTCCGAGGACGCCCCGCGTGGCCATCGAGCGGATGAAGACGCCCGGGTCGGCGTGGTGAGCGTGCATCCGGACTCGATCCCCAAGGATCGAGCCGCCCGAGAAAGGGCTGGTGGGGTCAGCGGCGATGATTGCCACCGAACGGCCTTGCTCCCGAAGGAGCGCGGCCAGCCCATCGACCAGGGTGCTCTTGCCGGCCCCGGGGGCCCCGGTGACGCCAATCCGCCACGCCTTGCCCGAGTAAGGAAACAAGGCCCTCAGCAGGGGTTGGGCATCGGGGCCGCGATTCTCGATTTCCGTCAGGGCCCGAGCCAGGGACCTGGGATCGCCCTGTCGGATCTTTTCGACCCAGGCGTCTAACCGCATCAGGATATGGTCTCAGTTTTTAGTTTCAATCGCCAGGTCTAAACCCACCGCCTTTCAGGCGGTCAGCTTCAAGCGCCTCTTTGATCTTGGGTTTTGTCTTGCGCTTTTTCTTCAGACGACTTTCAGTCGTGCCCCAACCTACCGCCTTTCAGGCGGTAGTCGTTTAGTGACCTGCTGCACAATGACCAGTGAAAGTCTCACCAAAGTACGCCTGTTTACCCAACAGGGCTACCTGGGATCATTGTGATCCAGCAATCGATCAAAAGTTGCGTGCCCCAATTCAATCCAAGGCTGACCAAGAGGCACCAGCACCAGCCTACGCCTTGTGTGTGAAAGGAAACTGCGTATGATAACCTTGCATTTAGCGGATAAAAGTGCGGTGCCGGAGTATTTTGATCGCATACCACAGTCGGCTTTTGTGTACGAGACGCACGGGCCGGAACGGCCCGACGGGGATCATTTGATGATGACCAAGTATTGGCCAGAGACCCTTGTCCTAGTCATCGAATCTGCTCTATGGTTGCTGGCGATGGTCGCTTATTTGCCTGCAATGATATTCACCCTGGTGATCTATTTGGTCCTGAGGTTGACCATCCTCAGGAACGATCTCGATAGGGAAGTGACCAAAACCTCCGCCGTTCTATCCAATTTCCTCCAGGATAAATCCACCGTAGGCGTCCTGACGCCCGATGATTTCTATTCAAAGCTTGCGCAGGCAGTGGCTGGAGCTAAGGGCTTGGTCGCGATCTCCTATTTGCACACCAAGCCACCAAGCCACCGAGCGGGATCTGTTGGCGCAAGATACTACGCTGAGCTTAGCCGGCAGATAAAGCACCAATTGTTCCGATACTGGCGTGTGGAGACGGTGACCCCAGA
The DNA here is from genome assembly GCA_965248365.1 of Bryobacterales bacterium. Classification (GTDB taxonomy): domain Bacteria; phylum Acidobacteriota; class Terriglobia; order Bryobacterales; family UBA6623. The sequence continues at coordinate 561,989 of CBDFJA010000003.1, forward strand.
AAAATTGGCTTGGCTTGAAAAACTCATAGACGAATACCGGGGTAACCAGAAAGCTTCGCTGGCTTGCATGCTACCGGACAAGGTGGGGAACCCGGTGCCTGAGGTAAGCGTTCAGATTATTGACGACCACTGCTGTCCGGTTAAAAGTCGAATAGAATCAATTGGTTGGGGTCATAGGGGGATTCGTTTGGGGAGTCGGATGGCTGGAGTGCCTGTAAAAGGGGCATTTTTTCGAATTGCGTAACGCTGAGAATCTGTAGAATCTGGTAAAGACTCGCTTCCAGCCCGAGCCGTTTCCGGACGATGGCGATGAGCACGTAAATCGAGACAGCGATCCGGATCTGCGTCTTGACGGCGTTCTCGCTGGTGCCGTAAAACGAGTTGATTCGCAGATGTTGCTTGATCCACTTGAAGAACAACTCAATCTGCCAACGCGACTTGTAGATGTGGGCGATGGTCAGCGCCGGGAGCGCGAAGTTGTTGGTCAGAAACTTCAGCCGCTTGTTCGTCCGGGCGTCGAAGTAACTGACCCTCCGCAACGGGTCGGGATAGGCTTGGGCCGATTCGATGGCAGCCAGTATGACGGTCTGATCCGAGCGCAAGCCCGTGGATTTGTCGACGGGATGCGAGTAGCGCCGTTGGAGCAAGATGTTCTTCTTGGTTCGCACGACGAAGAACGACGAGCAGAGAGTGAACACGAAGAGGCGTTCGAAATCGACGTAGGCCCGATCCATGACGTAGAACGCGCCGGCCTCCGGGCCGATCTCGTCGAGGATGTTGATGTCGTGCACTTTGCCTCCAGTAATGCGGATGAACGTGGGAATATTGCCGTGCAGATCCAGCAGCGTGTGCATCTTCACGGCGGCCTTTTGCTTGCGGAATCTCGCCCACGGAAACAGCGACAGGCAGAGGTCGATTGTTGTCGAGTCGAGAGCGTACAGAGTCTGGTCCAAGTCCACACCGATCGGGTCGTGGGCATATAACGGCCGTGCCATGCCAATCAAGACCTGCGCGAAGTCCGCGTAGATCCGCCAGTCGCGCGACTCGTTCGCATCGGCCAGTGTCGAGCGCGCTACCCTGCCGCGGAATCCCATGTGGTAGAGTTTGCCGTGCATCGAACGCAGGCACGTCTCGATGTCGCGGAGGCTTGCCCGATAGGTCAGCTGGGCGAATGCCATCGCAAGAAACTGATCCCAGCAGGAGAAACTTTTCAGATAGGAATCGCCGCGGTAGCGCGATACACATTTCTGAAACTCTTTGCTCGGTAGGTGCTCGATCAGTTGGGAGAAAACCGTACGGCCAAGGTTCATCCCTCATTGTGCCGCGTCCGGATGCTCCGTTCAGGCGACCATTTGCGGCCTCGGGATTTCAAATCGTTCCCGGGCAAAACAGACCATAAGACATTGAGCGGTCGAGACTTACCGTCCGATGGCGCGACTTTCCCCGGACAGCACTGATTGACGACCATTGACGACCATACGGCGATCCTGGTTGCGATGGGAGACGACCTTCAATTTCGAGATATCATAATCACGAATTCTAAGGCCGTGAAGATCTGCGCTGAATACTACAAGAGAGTCCTGTGGCGCAGATCCATCGAGGTTGTCAAGTCTGGCACATTCAACCCCGACGCTTGGAATAAGGTAAAGGGATGCTTGCAGAGAGATGGTCACAAGGCGGCTAGTGTGGGGAGTGAATGAGATCCGGTTTTGGGGGTTGAGGTCAGCCTTTTAATATTTGCCTAGCTATGACCATTCGCTGGATCTCACTGGTGCCCTCGCCGATGGTCATCAGTTTCACGTCGCGGTAAAACTTCTCGACGGGGTAATCCTTAATGAAACCGTATCCGCCGTGAACCTGCAAGGCCTCGTTGGCGACGCGGACGGCCGCTTCGCTGGCAAAAAGCTTGGCCATCGAGGAGAGCTTGGTGACTCTCCGCCCTTCGTCGAGCGCCCAGGCCGCGTTGTAGGTCAGCAAGCGCGCGGCTTCGATTTCCGTGGCCATGTCGGCGAGTTTATGTTGGATCGCCTGGAAGTCCGCGATGGCGTGGCCGAACTGCTTGCGCTGCTTCGAATACGCCAGAGCGGCCTCACAGGCTCCCTGCGCTATGCCGACCGAGAGGGCGGCAATCGACACGCGTCCGCCGTCGAGAACCTTCATGGCGTCCGCGAACCCTTCGCCGCGATCGCCCAAAAGCTGATCGGGGGGCAGACGGCAAGAGGAAAAAATCACCTCACCGGTGTCGCTGGCCCGCATGCCGAGCTTGTCCTCTTTGCGGCCCGCGCGGAAGCCCGCAGCACCTTTTTCGATGATGAAAGCGGAAATCCCGGATTGCGCCGCCGCCGGGTCGGTTACCGCCATGGCGACGCAGACGTCGGCTTGATGAGAGTTGGTCGTGAATGTTTTTGAGCCGTCGAGGACCCAATAGCCTTGGTCTTCGACGGCCATCGTACGCGTGCCGGCCGCGTCGGAGCCGGCCTCGGGTTCGGTCAGAGACCAGCAACCAAGCCACTCCCCCGTTGCGAGTTTGGGAATGTATTTGCGGCGCTGTGCGTCGCTCCCGTGGAGATAGATGTGGCTTGCGCACAATGACGTATGGGCCGCCACGATCAGCGCTACGGCAGGGTCGACCCGAGCAAGCTCTCCCATGACGATGACGTGGTCGACGTGCCCCATACCGGCGCCGCCGAGAGCCTCGGGGAAAATCGTACCGAACACGCCCAGGCGCCCTAGCTTCCGGGTCAGCTCCTCGGGAACTTGCTGTTCTTCATCCCATCCCCTCACGTGGGGTTTGATCTCAGCCTCGGCGAACTCACGCACCGTCCGGCGCAAGTGGTCTTGTTCACTGGTCAGGTCGAAATTCATGTGCCGTCGAGACGCTCCCAGGCGCCGAGCGGACCTCATGGCGAGGCGGCGCTGTTCCCCTCATATCTATCTATGGTGATGCGTAAACGCCCCGAGATGTTCCCAGGCCGGGGAAAGTTGTCGCTCTTTCTTACAGATCGGCGTCCGCCTCGCCCTTCGCCAGCCCGCCGGCGCTGTCTTTCTCCCAAAAACAGTCGACTTGGGTCAATCCGGCACATCGGCTGCCCGAATGATTCAGCGACGACCTGAACTGCTTGCCGGAGACCGCTGCGTGGTAACGCGGGGGGGGCTCGCCCCCGTAACGGCCCGAATTCTTCTCAAAATGGCGAAGCCTCGCCCCGTTTGGCGGGTGCGCCGCAGTCTGGTCGCGGTGACTTGCACCCGCCGCCCTTTGCACTCCAGCCGTCAATAATGGCAGGATAAACAGATCCCGCCAGGAGCTTCCCATGAAACTCGGCGTCAACAGCTACTTCCTTCACCTGTTTGAATTCGAGGAAGGACTACGCTTTGCGAGGGACCACGGCGTGCAACGTATGGAGGTGGCTCTGCTTGGCGAGGCCAGCCGCAAGTACTGCGACGTCGAGAAGCTGCTGGCCGACCGAGACGAGCTCCGCCGCTGGCTTGACGTGTTGGCTGAGCACGGGATCGAAATCAGCGGGTTCACCGCTCACGGGGAGCCCCTCTCGTCCGACCCGGAAGTTGTCAAGGCGTATTCCAGCTATTTCGAAAAAGTCTGCCGCCTGGCGGAAGCGGCGGGCGCGCCGCGGCTGATCGTACTTTCCGGCATTCCGGCCGGCGCTCCCGGAGATACTTGTCCCAGCTGGATCGTCGACTCGTTCACACTCGAGAATCGCCGCGCCTTGCGATGGCAGTGGGAGGAACGATTGATCCCCTTCTGGCGGGAACACGGCAAAATCGCCGCAGACCACGGGTGCATCGTCTGCGTGGAACCGCAGATTGGCCAGCTGGTCCATTCCCCCACAACGATGGCCAAGCTGCGCGAGGCGGTCGGCCCGGTGATGGGATGCAACTTCGATCCGTCTCACATGTTTGTGCAGCAGATCGACGTGTTGGAAGCGATCCGCTATTTGGGGGATGCGATCCACCACGTCCATGTCAAGGACACCTGCTTCGTTCCTCACAACATGCGGCTGAAGGGAATCCTCGACAATACCAACTACGCCAAGCCGGAAGACCGCGCCTGGAATTTCACGCTGATCGGTTGGGGACACGATCAGACCTTCTGGCGGGACTTTGTTTCCACGCTGCGGTTTGTGGGCTACGAGGGCGCCATGTCTGTCGAGATGGAGGCCAACTATATCAATGTCAAAGAGGGCCTCGAGAAATCCTTCGCGTTTTTGAAACCGCTGTTGCTCGAAGAGCCGACGGGGACAACGTGGTGGGAGCACGGCGGGATCGATCTCGCCACGGAGGACTAACATGCCGGTCAATATCGAATGGGTGGCGCATGCCTGCTTCCGCGTCTGGCGCGACGGCGGGCCGGTAGTCGTCATGGACCCCTATACACCTTCCGAGCTCGAGAAATTCGGTCTGCCCGAGGACACGGCCTCGCTCGAAGGCGACACGGTGATCTGCAGTTCGCTGACCGATCTTGCCCACGGAAACCCGAAGCTGGTCAAAGGCAGTCCGCGAATCATCAATGCTCTCGATATCGTCGAGAAGGGTCTGGAAAGCGAGATCGACGGCAATGCGATGGTGGCCGTCGGCGCGGCCGAGCATCCCGGGCACACCATGCACGATCCCATGGACAATGCTCTCTATGCCGTCAAGTTCGACGATCTCTGGGTGATGCACGTTGGTGATCTCGGCTACGGACTCAATGCCGACGAGCTGGCTCCTTTCGTCGGCCACTGCGATGTGCTGCTGGCGATCACCGGAGACAGCAACACGATTCCCCTCCCGGACCTCGATTTCATGATCGAACACCTCAAGCCCAACTGGGTCGTACCGATGCACTACTTCCTGCCTCCGTTCGGTAAGGGCATGGCCCCGGTCGGTAAGTTCCTCGGTCGGCGGCGGCGGGATCCGGTGATCTATCCCAAAAGCACGACGATCCGGCTGCCCACGGAAATCCCCGGCGCCAACGGGGGGCCGGCCATCATCGTGCTCGAACCATCGGGGTACGAACTGACGGCATACAGCTAGCCCGCCGTATCAAAAAACTTCAGCTCAGAGCCAATTCGCCTTAAACCCAGGACGCGACAGCTTGCTGACGCGCAACGGAAAAAGGAGGCAAGTCCATGAGTGATGAAGAAGTCGAAAGGTCCACTGTTTCGCTAGAAGAGGGATCACCCGAAGCGCTTCACGCTCAACACGCCCTAGAGTTATTGAGATCAGAGCAGAATCTGACATCAGGTATCCTTGGCGGTGCGATCGCAGCCGTTGTGGGGGCTTCCCTGTGGGCCGGCGTCACCTTCGTCACGGGATACCAGATAGGCTGGATGGCCGTGGGTGTCGGATTTCTCGCCGGATTCGGGGTACGCCTGCTTGGAAAGGGGATCGACCAAGTCTTTGGGATCGCCGGCTCGCTGCTCTCGCTGGCCGGATGCGGTCTGGGCAACCTCCTCGCGGTGTGTGGCTTGGTGTCGAACCAACAGGGGCTTCCCTTCTTCGACGTATTGTCGCGCCTTGATCTGGAGATCGCTGAGGGACTGATGATGGCCACCTTTAGTCCCATGGATCTCCTGTTTTACGGGATCGCCATGTATGAGGGCTACAAGTTTTCGTTCCGTTCCCTTACTCCAGAGGATCTGGGGCTGCCTTCTGAAGAGGGAAGTGTCTCCTGACCGGGGACGAGACCCGGGTTCATGGTCCAGCTTACAGCCTGCAAGGGCGCGATCCATGGCCCCTCCATCTCGAAAGGCGGGGCTTCGCTCCACTGCTGCTAGCTCGCGTTTCTCACCACCTGACGGCCGAAGTAATGCGCTTGCTCGCCGTGCTCAACGTAGGGTTCAAGAATGTAGGGGCAGGGCATGCCGTGCCCGAGGTTGCCAAGCGTCGCGCGCCTTGTACCGACGGCCTCTCACGCGCTTGGCCTCGCCACGTGGTGAGAAATGTGGGCTAGTGCGACGACTCCGGAAAAGTCTCATGTCGGACCATTCTCATTCCGGTTGTCGCCGGCTTTCCGATCACTATGTCGCGACATCCGTCGTCACGCGAAGTAAATTAGTATCCAGACGGTCAGCACGCAGAGCAAACAAGCCCAGGGGCGTTCACTGCGCCAGAAGGGGCGGGTTGATTCACGCCCCTGGTCCGAACGATACGCCCACCACGTGTAGCGGTCCGTCTTTGGATCGCGAGTACCCCGGGTGAGACGGCTGACTACGACGATAAGCGCGGTCGCGAACAGGCCCGTGAGCGCCACGCGATGCAAGAAGTTCAGTTGTGGGCCGAAGGAAAGCCGAAGCCATTCGGCCGCGCCGGAAGAGCCGCTCGCCCAGTTAGGATAGGCGCGTTCGATGAACACCGAGAAAAACGGCGAAACGAGAATGGCGAAGAACCCACCACTGGCGGTCGCCCCCCGCCAGAGAACCCCGGCGAGAAAGGCGACGACGATTCCCGGCTGCAGGTGTCCGGTTTGGTCGGCCAGCCGCAGGAAAAAGTTGTCGCTTTGGTCCTCGGTGTAAGCCAGCGCGGCCAGTGATCCGGCAACGACGACCAGCAGGACAATGCAGATCCGACCGGCGAGCAGCAACTCACGGTCGCCGGCTTCTCGGCGTATGAAGCGCTTGTAGAAGTCGAAGGTGAACAGTGTTGCGCCTGAGTTCATCAGCGAGTCGAGGCTGGAAAGAATCGCGCCGATCAAACCGGCCGTGATCAGCCCGGTAAGTCCGTAGCCCGCCGGCACGATAAGCTGCACCAGCAGAGGAAAGGCGTCGTCGGGCTGGGGCAGCGCCGGCAGAATGCCGGTATCAACCCGAGCCTGGAACAGGTGCCCGGCCGCCATTCCACCGACAACGGAAACAAACGGGATCAACAGCTTCAGATAGCCCGCCGCGACGATGCCCGTGCGAGCGGAGAGACTGCTGCGCGCCGCGAGCACGCGCTGCACGATGACCTGATTATTCGCCCAATAGAAGAAGTGCTTGATCATCATCCCCGTGAAGACGCCTGTCCAAGGAATTTCGGGGTGGTTCATCGGCAAGTAGAGATGGAACTTCTGGTCGGCTCGCGGCAAGGCGGCATCCTTGGCCATTAAGCCGGCTAATCCGCCGACTTCGGGTTGAGCGAAAACAAGCAAAGTCACCAAGACCCCCGCCAGCAACAATAGCCCGGACTGGATCACGTCGGTCCAGATGACGGCCTTCAATCCGCCCGCAATCGTGTAGCAAGTGGTCACCAGTGCGAAGATCAGAATGCCCGTTGTATAGCTGACTTCAAGAGGCGTGCCGCGCAACAGAAAGAGCATCGACCGCGAACCGATGTAAAACCCCATGACCATGTAGATCAGACCGATCGCAATCAGAGAAATGATGGAATACGCCACCCGGGCGCGTTCGTCATAACGGTGTCCCAGATATTCCGACAGCGTGTAGACGCCCATGCGCCGGTACAGCGGAAAGAAGACATAGGCGAGCAACATGAGCGCGAAGACCGCGCCCAGCTCGAAGTGCGACTGGGCGAAGCCGATCGAGTAGCCAATGCCCATCATGCCGACCAGTTGGGCGGCGCTGACGTTGGTGCCGAAGATGGAGCCGGCGACGCCCCACCAGGGCACGCCGCGCCCAGCCAGGAAGAAGTCCTTCGTATCTTTCTCTTTGCGGCCCGTCCACAGCCCCACCCCCATGACCAACACAATGCTGGCGAGAAAAATACCGATATCGAGGGGTGACCTGCCCCCAGGAACGAGTCCACTCTCTAAGTTAGACCTGGGACCATTTGAAGTCCACTCCATGGTATAGAACTCTGGTCCTGGGACCTGGGTAATCTGGCCTCCGGCGCCGGCGGCCGATAGGCCAAGGCGCTGTGAGGCCGTCGCTGGTTGTACTCCCTGCGCCATCTCTCGGCCAACACCTTCGCCTCCCACAACGTGTCGAAGACTTCTACGTTCAGCAGTTCATCCCGCAGTTTTCCGTTGAAGCTCTCCACATATCCATTCTCCCAGGGGCTGCCGGGCTCGATGCATAAGGTCCTCACCCCAACAGCCTTCAGCCAGTCCCGAACCGCCTGAGCCGTAAACTCTGACCCGTTATCGGACCGAATGTATTCAGGCACTCCCCGATCCACGAACAACTCCGCCAATCGATCCAACACGTCCTGGTGATTCATCTGTCGTTGGACCTCAATGGCCAGACACTCCCGGGTGTATTCATCCAGTAGGGTTAATAATCGAAAGGCCCTTCCGTCATGGGTTCGCTCATGCACGAAGTCATAGCTCCAGACGTGATCCTTGTGAGCCGCTCGTAACCGAACGCAGGATCCATCATGAAGCCACAGTCTCCTTCGTTTCGGCTGTCTGGACGGGACTTTCAGCCCCTCCTGTCTCCACAACCTCTCCACCCGCTTGTGATTCACTTTCCACCCTTCCCAACGAAGCATGGCCGTGATCCGTCGGTAGCCGTATCGCCCGTAGTGCGTGGCCAACTCCACCATCTCAGCCACCAATCGAGCCTCCTCATCGGGGATATGCCTTTCCCTTCGCTGGGTCGATCGAGCCTGTCCCAGCACTTGGCAGGCCCGACGTTCGGAGACGCGCTCTGCTCCCAATCTCTCCCTCACCCACACCACTGCGCGTCTCCTCTTCGTCGGGCCTAGAAGTTTCCCGAGGAAACTTCCTTTAGGATCTGCTTGTCCAAAGACAGATCTGCCACTAGCTTCTTCAACCGGGCATTCTCCTTCTCCAACACCTTCAACCGCTTGGCCTGATTCAGTCGAAGCCCTCCGTACTCCTTGCGCCACCGGTAGTAGGTCTGCTCGGTCACCCCAATCTGTTTGCACACCTGGCCCACCGTCTGTCTGGAGTGGACCCCGAAAATGAGACAACTCGTTAAGCATCTTTTTACAGTGAATGGAGAGAGGTGCCATGACGTTGTCCAGGAGAAAGTTTTCCGCCGAGTTCAAGTTACGGGCGGTGAGGCAGGTCGAGGCGGGAGCCTCGGTCGCCGCCGTGGCGCGGCGACATGAGATCCATCCGACGCTTTTGAGCAAGTGGCGGCAACAGCTGCGCCGCGATCCCGAACGAGCCTTTCAGCGCGACCGCGAGCCCAATGACGAGCAGATCCAGGTGAGCGAGCTGGAGCAGATGGTGGGCCGGCTCACGATGGAGAACGCCCTGTTAAAAAAGGCCTTGGCGCGGCTCGAGGAACAACAGCTTCCGAGCGCCGCGTCTTCAAAGACAAGATGATCCCCTTGATCGAGCAACAACGGGAAACGGGAGCGGGCTTGTCGTTGGCCGCGATGTGTCGTGTGCTGGAGGTCTCCCGCGCGGCCTACTACCGGGCTCGTCAACCGCCCGCGGGCGACAACGAGACGGCGTTGCGGGACGTGATCCAGCGCATCGCCGTGGAGATGCCCGCCTACGGCTCGCGGCGCATCACCGCCGAGCTGCGGCGCCAAGGTTGGGTGATCAACCGCAAGCGCGTGCAGCGCATCATGCGCCAGGACAACCTGCTGTGTCTGCGCCGCAAGAAATTCATCCGCACGACCGATTCCGAACACGGCATGGCGGTTTACCCGAATCTCGTGCCGACGCTCGATATCAGCGCTGTGAACCAACTCTGGGTGGCCGACATCACCTACATTCGGCTGTTGCGGAAGTTCGTGTATCTGGCGGTGGTGTTGGACGCCTTCTCGCGGCGGGTGATCGGCTGGTCGCTGGGTCGCACTTTGGAGGCGGAGTTGGCGTTGGCCGCCTTACGGACGGCCTTGCGGACACGCGAGATCGGGCCGGGCTTGGTGCATCACTCCGACCGCGGCGTGCAGTACGCCTCGGGCGACTACACGAAGCTGCTCCAACAGCACGGCATTAGCATCAGCATGAGCCGCAAGGCCAATCCCTACGACAACGCCATGGCGGAATCGTTCATGAAGACCTTGAAATATGAAGAGGTCTATTTGTTCGAGTATGAAGATTTCGCCGAGGCGAAACGGCGCGTCGGGTAGTTTCTCGATCGCGTCTACAACGAGAAACGTTTGCACTCGGCGCTGGGGTATCTGCCGCCGGTCGAGTACGAGCAAAGCGTGCTCGAACAGGCCAGTCTCGCGGGAGTCGTGGGATGAGTTTTCCGAGGCATGAGGGAATCTTTCGATCCGATGGGCGGGGTTCGTGCCGGAGTGGGGCGCGAAGCGAGAGGCTCCACGCCCCGACCCATCGTCTCGATGAGTTCCCGCCCGGCTATTCCTCGGCGGGTTGGTCTCCACCAGAGCCCGCCTCCGCTTCACTGGCCGAGCAGAAGTTTACAATGAAGGCCGCTCCCCAGCCAAGCCTTTTTCAGCGAATGGGGAAACCCTGCTTAGCAGGTTGTTTCACTACAGGGGTCCACCCCAGTCCTTGAGCTAGACCCACCTCTGCCTCACGCAACTTGATGATGATCTGTTCTGCACTAAATCGCTTCCCTGCCATCTCTTGCCTCCTTCCTAAAACCGAAAATCCTAACATTCAACTTGGACTCGTTTTAGGGGGCAAGGTCAGGGGCGTCAGTGTGACGTGTGCGGCTTCTTGTGAGTGCATGGATTGGAGAGACTACCCCGTACCGTCTTTACCAAGCGGTGGGAGACGTATCTATTGGCTGACTAGCTTAGCCTACCCACGCCGTCGCCGACAGCGCTACTGGTGTGACCTGTGGGTTTGGTCGTAGCGAGCCGCCGCACGAGGAACGGCACAATGGTATACGCGCACAAGAGGGGCTATCGAGCCAGATAGCCCTCCCTGGGGACTGCTTATTGAATCTCGCATAATATCGAGTTAGTCAAGGCCAAGAGAAGACTGCTTCCAGAAGGCCGTAATCAAGCGCGGTTTGCGGCGCATGCGACGCAGGGATTTGCGGGCACGCTCGTCCAGCTCCCAGTAGTCCTTCGGACAGACGTTCGGCAACTCGTGCTGCTTCCAGTAAGCCCAAATGTATTCCACCGGGTTCAGCTCCGGTGCATAGGGCGGCAAGCACTCCGTGGCGATGTGGCCTTCGGAGAGCTCGATGAACTCCCGCACCAGGCGGCTGCGGTGCGCCGGCAGGCGGTCCCAGACGATCAGCAGCGGGCCGTCGATGTGGCGGACCAAAGCCTTCAGGAAGTCGATGACCTCCAACTCGCCGATGGCGCCGGGATAGAGCCGGAAGTAGAAGTTGCGCAAGGTCAGCCCGGCGGAAACGGAAAGTTTCTGCCAGTTGAAGTTGAACTCCAGCACGGGTGTCTCGCCGCGGGGCGCCCAGGTGCGGCAACGATGGGGCTTCTGACTCAGTCCGCTTTCGTCGATGAAGACGATCGTGCGGCCTTGTTTTTGGGCTTTTTTTTAGTGGCCGGCCAAGTCTTGCGCCGCCAGTTGCGGATGGCTTCTTCGTTGCGCTCGCGGGCCTTGCCGACAGGCCGTTGCGGGCTCCAGTGGAGCGCCCGCAGGATCTTCCAAACATGACCTTCGTGATAGCGCACGCCGAACTCGTCGGCGATCAGACGAGCGACTCGCGGACAAGTCCACAGCGGCGTCGAGAAGCCCTGCGCTTCGGGGCCCCGCAGCAGCATTGCCTCCAGACGTTCCCGTTGCGTGGCGTCTAACAGCGGCTTGCGGCCGGCGCGCCCGGCCCGGCGGAGTCCGGCGGCACCGTGCGCGCCATGCTCGCTAACCCAACGGCTCACGCTTTGCTGCGCCGCCTTCACGCGCCGTGCTGCCTCGGACTGACTCAAACCTTCGTCAACGACCAGCCGCACGGCCTCCAGCCGTCGCTTTTCCAGAGCATCAAAATCGCGCCTTACGCCTCTTGGGTTCCCCATGTCTATTAAGACGAGCAGAACCCCCAAAAGGTTACTCTATATTATGCGGGAGTCAATAACCTACAGCCTGACATTTTGCCCGTTTTCCGGACCGACTCGCTCCACCCGGGGGGGGAGAGCCATAAGCCTTTGGTTTGTGGTGTCCGGTTCGCGGCATAATAAACAGTCATGGCTTTCGAGGACGGTCTCCCCATCCGGGTTGCGAGGAAACGCCAAGACGGTGTCGATGTCGAATGCGATATTCGCGACGATTTGTTGAACGAGTCTGGCGCGCTGCACGGCGGCGTGGTGGCCTCGATCGCCGATGAAGCCGTATGGCACGCCATGATCAACCACTTCGGCGAACGTCGCCCCGCGGTCACCACCGAACTAAAGGTCAACTACCTGCGGCCGATCCACGGGGCCAAAGTGGTGGCCAAGGCCGATCTGGTCCATGCGGGACGAACCCTGTGCGTGGGGCGTGTCGACATCTTCGACACCCGGCAACAACTCATGGCCGTGGCGATAGTCAGCTACATGCTGCTCGAAAGCTCGCCGGCAGACCGACCGGAAGGTTGACGCGCTTCTCGCCACGTGGTGAGAAAAGCGGGTTAGCAGACCCGAACGCCGCTTCAGTCTTCTTCAAGAACCTTGGCGCCGAGCGCGCCACCCGTGGTCGTCAGACCCGCTACGAGCAGGAAGAACGTCGCGAGGTATATCAGGACCAGGATGGCAAGAGCCGAGGGGTTGTCCAGCAGTTCCAACATGTGGCGCTTGGTCTCCTCTTGGGCCGGATACTCGCTGATCTGTCGGCGGATGGTTTCAGCGACGCTGCCATGTTGTCGTTGAACAAGAAAGGCGAGGGCCAACGTTGCCAGAGAGATCGCGAACGTAAAAACGCCGGTGATCCAACCCAACTTTGCTCCTCCCGAAGTCGTAGGAGTGAATCCGGTTCGGCGGCAGTAGTTGTATACGGAGAGGAAACCGGCCCCGGGATACCAAATGAAACAGAGCATTCCCAGGAATGGCAGGTTGCCCAGTATCGCCGCCACGACCGAGGCCAGCAAGGCGGAACGGACGGCTTGGGGGTTGCCGAAGCCAATCGGAGGAGGCCCAGCAGAAGCGTCGGGCGTCGGAACAGACAGTACGACTTCCGGCGTCAGCGGGTTGTCGGACGATCCGTCGAAAGGCCGGCCACAGCGGGGACAAAACTGCGCGTCGGCGGGCGCCGTAGCGCCACAGGTGCAAGTCCGATTCATCGGCGACTATCCGTCCGGCGAACGAGGGGCGAAACCTAGCTTCGTACAATATTTCGCAAATACAGTCCGGTATCAATCAGCCTGTCGAGGTATGGCGGTCCCTCAGCCCGGGATAAAAATCGCGCCCGCCGCCGGCCACCTTTCTAACCGTATCCCGAAATGGCTCCCTTAGCAAGACAATCCCCGCGGCCTGGCGCCGGATTTTTTCCACGCTGAGACCGCCTCGCTGAGGGCGCCCACGCAGGTTGACCCCAGGGCCAATCCGGTCACGAACCAGAGCCACGGCGTGAACGGAATGGCACCGTTCAATTCTCCCACCCACGTCGCCAGGGCCGACAGAGCGGCTAGAACGAACGCGGGACCCCAAAACCGCCATCCGGCCAGCAAGGCCGCGATCGCCCCCGCGTAGAAGCCGAGGCAGCGGACACAAACGGCGAGCGGGTGACCAAGCAGCGACCAACAACGTTCGGGTTGCTGATGGCACACCAAGCTGAAGGCGGCGTACATGGCGATCGACTCCGGACGCTCGAAGCGGGCAAAAACCGGTGCGAACAGGACCGCAGCGAGAACAACGGCGGCGACCAGAACCGCGACCACCCGCAAAGCGGCTGTCCTTGCAAACCGTCGAAGGGCCGGCGTTCCACTTATTGTTCCGTGCATGATGATTTCGTATCGCGACGCCTCGTGCAACTTCGCCCGGAATGTTTAGCTCTTACTTTTCGCCCCCCGACGGACTCGCACCCACTTCGCCTCGCCGGGTGGTCAGAAAAAACGGGTTAGCTCTGGCGAGGCCGGCTCTACGAGTATGCGGCAATGCCGGTCACCCGCTCTCCAATGGCCAGGGCATGGATGTTGTCCGTACCTTCGTAGGTCTTGACGGTCTCGAGGTTCGACATGTGGCGAAAGACAGGATATTCGTCAGTGATGCCGTTCGCGCCGAGCAGGTCGCGGCTGCGGCGAGCGGTTTCGAGCGCCATCCATGCGTTATTGCGTTTCAGCATGGAAACGTGCGAATAGTGCAAGCGCCCCTGGCTTTTTAGGCGAGCCGCGTGATAGGCCAACAGTTGGGCCTTGCTGATTTCAGTGATCATCCAAGCCAATTCCTTCTGCACGAGTTGGTGCGAGGCAAGAGGCCGGTTGTTGAACTGCTTTCTCACAAGGGTGTATTGCCGCGCCGTTTCATAGCAAGCCATGGCTGCTCCGATACAGCCCCAGCCAATGCCGTAGCGAGCTTCGGTCAAGCAGGCTAGCGCCGTCTTGAGGCCAATCGCTTTCGGGAGCGCGTTTTCCAGCGGAATGCGGCAGTCGGTGAAAGAAAGCGCGGACGTGATCGAGGCTCGCATGGACCACTTGGCGCCGATGTCGGTCGCCGAAAACCCCGGCGCGCCCTTTTCGACCAGAAATCCGCGGACCTCGTTTCCCTCCTTGGCCCAAACCAGAGCGACGTCGGCAATACTACCGTTTGTGATCCAGGTCTTCTCCCCATTGAGAACGTAGTGTGCCCCCTGGCGCACCGCCCGTGCGCGCATCCCCGCCGGATTGGACCCGAAGTCCGGTTCAGTCAGACCGAAGCAGCCAACCGCCTCACCCCGCTGCAAACGAGGCAGCCAATGGTTTTTCTGATCCTCGCTGCCGTAGTTGAGGATCGGCCACATCACCAGGCTCCCTTGCACCGAGGAGAAACTGCGCAGACTGCTGTCGCCCCGTTCGAGCTCCTGCATGACCACCCCATAGTCAATATCGCGCATTCCGGCGCACCCGTAGCCTTCGAGATTAGCCCCCAGGAAGCCGAGTTGCGCCATTTCCCCGACGAGCTGCGCGGGGAACCGGGCGTCGCGGAAGTGGTCGCCGATTACGGGCATGACCTTCTCGTCCACGAAGCGGCGCACCGTCCGGCGAACCATGAGCTGCTGCTCGTCGAGCAGAGAGTCAAAGGCGATGAAATCGACACCGTGAAAAGCGAACATCGGTCCTCCTTGACCGGCAAAAGTTCCTTGAAGAAGAGAATTGCATTCGGCAATCGAGATGCTCCCAGATCAACGGCCTGCCTAGGGCAAAAACCCTACTCGTGATGGGAAGATCGTTTGGGGCGGTAGTACTGTTGCTCTATTGATCATAGGCCAGCAGGATATTACTATCCTTGTGTGATTTATTGCCAAGTAACGGTTGCTCGTCGCAAGGTAACAAATGCTACAGGTAACAGCAAACAGGGGCGTGGAATGAACAGACTATACAGTTCCCTCGTGCGGCTTGTCCTCGACCAGCGAGGCCAGGACATGGTGGAGTACGCGCTGTTGGCCGGCTTTATTGCCGTCGCCGCCGGTGCGGTGCTCCCCGGCATCTCCGACGACATAAGCACCATCTTCAGCAAGATGAGAAGCCTCCTTGTGGAAGCTGCCGGCCAGTAATCGACCGATCTGGCGTATCATCGGTCCTCCTTGGCGAGCCAACATTCCTTAGAGTAGGGAGTCTGCGTTAGGGGAATCGGCATACTACCAAATCAGTGATCTGCCCACATTAAACACCTTATTTGATGGTGGTGCGATAGCTTTTGCAACAGTACCTTTACTCTATTGAGTAAGGGATGAACGCTGCATGGATGGCGGCCGCGTAATGATTTCACAGATCCGACACCACGGCAAGGCTGCGGACCGTTGCCCGTCCGATGGCGGAGAAGTTTCCCACGCGCACGGGAATGCCGGTTAGCAAGTAGTGTGTCCACCGATAAAGGAAGTAGAGGACCGAATATAACGGACCTTCGCTGCGCCGGGTCCGCTCCGCAAACACAACGACATCTTCCGCATGCTTCCGCATCATTTCGAATGGCCTCCAAAAGACGGGGAACATCTTCGGCGCGGTCCTCGCCATCCGCATCCATTACTACGGCCCATTCGAACTTGTCGGTTTCGAGTGCATGAAGGAGGCCGACGCGATCGCCCGCTGATGACCAACATTGCGCCGAAGGCGAACGACTTCAATCAGCCGTATGGCGCGCAACCCTCGCGCGAGAGCGCTCGGGTCGACAGATGGCCGCGAGCAATCGTCCACTAGCAGTAGTTTTGCGGAGTACCCGTTTTCGGCCAGCACATGATCCAGCCTCGGTATGAACAGAGTAACCGCGTCGGCGTCGTTGTAGATCGGCATAACGATAACGCAGTCGTGAGCCGATGACTTGGTTGCTTCGTCCGAATTCACAAGGGGTCACCGAGTTTAAGCGCCGTGGAGAACTACGGCTAGGTCGGGTTCGGGGTCACTCCGTCGCCCGATGCCGCCACGCGCCCTGCTGCTAGTTGAAAATCCAGGAGCTACTCGTCGATAACGGGAGCCGGTCAGAGCCAAGGTACAACATAAATCATCACGGGTTGCCGGTCAAGAGGGGGACGCCAGTCTGGTGCTGGGAGATATGGGCCAGCCGGCATTTCTCACCACCTGGCGGTCGAAGCTGACCTTGCCCCCTAAAACGAGTCCAAGTTGAATGTTAGGATTTTCGGTTTTAGGAAGGAGGCAAGAGATGGCAGGGAAGCGATTTAGTGCAGAACAGATCATCATCAAGTTGCGTGAGGCAGAGGTGGGTCTAGCTCAAGGACAGACGGTGGCCCAGGTGTGCAAACAGATTGGGGTGACCGAGCAGACCTACTACCGGTGGCGCAAGGAGTACGGAGGGCTTCGACTGAATCAGGCCAAGCGGTTGAAGGTGTTGGAGAAGGAGAATGCCCGGTTGAAGAAGCTAGTGGCAGATCTGTCTTTGGACAAGCAGATCCTAAAGGAAGTTTCCTCGGGAAACTTCTAGGCCCGACGAAGAGGAGACGCGCAGTGGTGTGGGTGAGGGAGAGATTGGGAGCAGAGCGCGTCTCCGAACGTCGGGCCTGCCAAGTGCTGGGACAGGCTCGATCGACCCAGCGAAGGGAAAGGCATATCCCCGATGAGGAGGCTCGATTGGTGGCTGAGATGGTGGAGTTGGCCACGCACTACGGGCGATACGGCTACCGACGGATCACGGCCATGCTTCGTTGGGAAGGGTGGAAAGTGAATCACAAGCGGGTGGAGAGGTTGTGGAGACAGGAGGGGCTGAAAGTCCCGTCCAGACAGCCGAAACGAAGGAGACTGTGGCTTCATGATGGTCCTGCGTTCGGTTACGAGCGGCTCACAAGGATCACGTCTGGAGCTATGACTTCGTGCATGAGCGAACCCATGACGGAAGGGCCTTTCGATTATTAACCCTACTGGATGAATACACCCGGGAGTGTCTGGCCATTGAGGTCCAACGACAGATGTTGGGGTGAGGACCTTATACATCGAGCCCGGCAGCCCCTGGGAGAATGGATATGTGGAGAGCTTCAACGGAAAACTGCGGGATGAACTGCTGAACGTAGAAGTCTTCGACACGTTGTGGGAGGCGAAGGTGTTGGCCGAGAGATGGCGCAGGGAGTACAACCAGCGACGGCCTCACAGCGCCTTGGCCTATCGGCCACCGGCGCCGGAGGCCAGATTACCCAGGTCCCAGGTCTAACTTAGAGAGTGGACTCGTTCCTGGGGGCAGGTCAGATCAAACGGCCGCGGATCTGGCGGGCCAACGACGACGGTGTAAAAAAACGGGACAGATCGGCACCCGCCGAGAACCGCGCTACGGGCTTACCGTTAAAGCCTACCTCTTAACTTCAATCAGCGCCCGAACCTATCGAATAGATAATTTACGATCAGCGTATCCATAGCCGCAGTCGCATACGTATGGCCCTTCACTACGGTTGCAACCAACTGCCCCACCTTCTCTTCGGGAGTCGTACCTTCCACCTGCTGCAGCATGCCTATCGCTGCAATTTCCCCGGCAAAACGTAGCTTGCAAGCTGCACCTTCCTCAGAGGGGTGTGGGATGATCTCGACTAGCCCCGTAGACTGAGGGAGAAAATTGTCTACTGCATGACGGGCAGCTGTGAGCGTAAAATGTCCTCCTGCATCGTTTCTGACATTCTTCAGTAGCGGCTTGATCTTCTCGAATCCGCGGATCGCCCGTTCCCACGGGTACCAGCCCTCAGCGTGTTCGGGAGTCGGACGAGATTTCAGCGGCTTGAAGCTTGGGCAACCATTCAAGTCCGACAGCGCACTGGAAAACTCCAAAAGAGTCACAGTTGCCCGACGAAGGAAGTAAATCTTGCGGTGCTTGTGGTCAAGCAAATCTAACGCTGGGATCGAACCCTCGATCGTTCCGTAGGTCTCCAGTCGCAGGTCTTCGTATAGAACGACCAACCTGGCGATACGAGGATGAAGTTCGTCCGCGGGAAAGACGTGTTTTAACACGCCAACCCGGATCCTGGATTTGATTTCTGAGGGCATTAACCTGAGCTTCTCAAACAACGGGGAGTTATTTCAAATTCGAGCGGATCAAAGTTCCTTACCGGTGGGGTGGGTGCCGTTCGGATTCGGCGGATTGTTTTTCCGGAGTAGTCGATACAATTACCAACTCCGCTTCCTTTGCCCTGAGCTTTTCATTGTGGTCGGGCGGTAGGCCCATCTCTTGCAAGAAATCTGCGGCGTAGAAAGCGAACTCCCAGTTCTCGGCCGACCTCACCTGATAAGGAGAAAGACCTGTCACCATTCGAAGGATCGCCCCTCGGAGGCCCGCCTCTCCGAGGTCCGCCTCGCTGAGGTACGCCCCGCCGAGGTCTGCATGGACGAGATCTGCTCCGCGGAGGTCGGCGCGGACGAGCTTCGCATCGCGGAGGTTCGCCTCGAAGATCTCTGCGCTGCTGAGGTCGGCCTTATCGAATTTAGCCGAGACGAGGTTGGCTGACTCGAGCTTGGCCAGGGTGACGTTCGCGTGACTGAAGTCGGCCTGGTGGAGGTCCGTGCCGCATAGGTCTGCCCGACTCAGGTTTGCCCCTCGTAGGGTCGCCATGGTGAGGTCCGCCTCGGCGACGTTCGCCCCAACGAGGTCCGCCCCCCTGAGGTCGATCCTGCCGAGGTGTAGCTGGCTGAGGTCCGGCTTGATGTCAGGGTGTTGTCGCCTCCACTCGTTCCAGGCCTCCACGCCCTCGTACAACTTGTCATGGTGTTCATCGACGGCCATTGCTTAGGGAACTACAGTGCTACCGTGGTGCGATTCGGGATCTAGCGCCTGCTACCCGTATCAAACCTCAAAAGCTGACTTTGGGCGACGCGGGGCCAGGAACGCCGGCCACACAGCCCTACACCAAGATATCGCGCACGATGCGGCCGTGGACGTCGGTGAGGCGGAAGTCGCGGCCCTGGAAGCGGTAGGTGAGTTTCTTGTGGTCGATGCCCAGCAGGTGCAGCATCGTCGCGTGCAGATCGTGGATAGGGACAACGTTCTCGACGGCGTTATAGCCAAGATCGTCCGTCGAGCCGTAGCTGATACCGCCTTTGATCCCGCCGCCAGCCATCCACATGGAAAAGCCCTTAATGTGGTGATCGCGGCCAAGAAGCGAACGGTCTTTGCCCTGCGACATGGGCGTGCGGCCGAACTCGCCGCACCAGAGGATCAGCGAGTCGCTGAGCATGCCGCGGTCCTTGAGGTCTTTCACCAACGCCGCGGAGCCTTGGTCGACATAGCCGCAACTTTCGATCATGCCCTTCTTGATTTCGCCGTGGTGATCCCACCCGCGGTGATACAAATGAATGAAGCGAACCCCGCGCTCGGCCAAGCGCCGCGCGAGCAGGCAGTTCGACGCAAACGACCCGTCCCCGCCCTTCGTGCCGTACATATCGAGAACGTGCTTGGGTTCGTTGGAGAAATCCACCAGATCGGGCACGCTCATCTGCATGCGAAACGCCAGCTCGTATTGCGAAATGCGGGTCGCGATCTCGGGGTCTTGCATCGAATCCTGCTGGATGCGGTTGAGGCGGGTGATCGTATCGATGAGCCGGGACTGGTCTTCGCGGCTGACGCCCTTGGGGTTGCGGACGTAGTTGACCGGGTCCCCGCTCGAGTTCAGCTTGACCCCCTGGTATCTGCCGGGCAGAAAACCCGAGTGCCATTGACGAGCGGCGATCGGCTGACTCTGAGCCCCGCCTTCAGACGTCAGTACGACGAAACCGGGCAGGTCTTCCGACTCGCTGCCCAGCCCGTAGGTAATCCAAGACCCCATGCTGGGCCGCCCGGGCAACCGGTTGCCCGTGTTCATGAACGTATGCGCCGTGTCGTGGTTGATCTGCTCGGTTTGCATCGATCGGACGATGCAGATGTCGTCGGCAATCCCGCCAATATGGGGCAACAGCGACGTCATGTGCTGGCCCGACGTCCCGTAGCGCTTGAAGGGGTGCTGCGGCGCCAGAATGCGCAGTTCGCTGCCTTGGAGTTGGGCAATCTGCTGGCCCTTCGTGACGGACTCGGGCATAGGCTCGCCGTCTCGCTTGACCAGCTCCGGCTTGTGGTCCAAGATCTCCAGGTGGGCCGGTCCGCCGGCCATGCACAGGAAAATAACCCGCTTGATCTTAGCTTCGTAGTTCGGGAACCCGGCAATGCCCGGCCGGGCGGCGAACAGATTGGGTTTCAGAAGAGAAGCTAGCGCCGCCGAACCGAGACCCATCGATGTGCGGCCAAGGAAGGCGCGCCGGGTCTGGAGGTGAAATTCGTTGGTTTCCATTGTCTACCTCCTAATACCTCACGATGAACTCGTGCTTGTTGAAGATTGCCCGCGCGACACTGGTCCAAGCGGCGAGCTCAGGGACCGCCAAGTCTTCGGGGACCTCGGAAATACCGGCCGAAAGCAGATTCTCGGCGTCCGCCGGGTGGCTCTGGAAGTGTTCGCGCCGGCTGTTCAACAGTTGCGCGAGCACTTCGCGTTCCTTAGCCGCGGCATTGCGAGAGAAAGCGCGCCGAAAGGCGAAATCGAGGCGCCGGCCGGTGTCGGTTTCGCCCGAGTTCAGAATCAGTCTTGCGAACTCCCGCGCCGCCTCTACGTAAGTGGGGTCGTTCAACAGGGTAAGCGCCTGGAGCGGCGTGTTCGACAGAGAACGGTCGGCGGCACACTCCTCGCGCGAGGGGGCGTCGAAAGCCATCAGCGACGGATGCAGGTACTGCCGCTGCCAGTGCGTGTAGAGGCCACGGCGAAACTGGTTCTCGTTCAAGTCCGGCTTATAGGTGCGCTTGGGGAAGTTGAGTTCCTCGTAATATCCGGCGGGCTGGTAAGGCTTGACGCTGGGACCGCCGATCGCGGGATTCAGCAGTCCGCTGACCGCTAGGGCGCTGTCGCGGATAAACTCCGCGTCCAGCCGCATCGCCGACTGGCGCCCGTAGTAAACGTTGTAGGGATCGCCGGCCTTCAACTCTTCGCTCGGCTCGCTCGAGCGGCGATAAGTTTCCGACAGCAGCATCGTGCGGGTGATGTGTTTAACGTCCCAGCCACTTTCGATAAACTCAACGGCCAGCCAGTCGAGCAGGTCCTGGTTCCGCGGCGCCTCTCCCTGCGACCCGATGTCGTTAAGTATCTTCGACAGTCCGCTTCCGAAAAACGCCTTCCAAAGCCGGTTGACGAACACGCGCGCGGTTAAGGGGTTATCGCGGTCGGCGAGCCAATCGGCGAGATCGAGGCGCGTGAGGCGGCCGTTTCGAATGGGGATCTGCTTAAGAAAGTGAGGCGCCTGCGGCTCGACGATCTCTCCGGACTCGTCCATCCAATTGCCGCGCGGCAGAACGCGAACGGTCCTCGCTTCTACCGCGTGCGTGGTGAGACAGTCACCACCCTCCTGGATGACGATCTGCCTCTGTCGCTCCAACTCCCGAATCTGCTTCCAATTAGAGTTCCCGTTGCTGACGCCCAGAAAATGATCCTGGAGCGCCGTCCGCATCTCGGCCGTGAGATCACCCTTCGCCAGGACCGCCTCTTCTACGCTCTTTCCCGGTCCGAACTCCGGGAACGCGGCATCGCTAACCGACACCCGGAAGCGGCTCGGGGCCTTGTGCTTATGCTTCCATTCGTAGTACATACGGACCCGAAGGGCGTCGCCGGCTCTTGCTTCCAAGGGGGACTCTAGGAGAAAGATGGCTTGCGGCAGGGGGTCCCCCAGTTCTCCCGACCGACCCCAACCGCTCTGTTCGTGGTCGTCGAGGGCATAGAGCGCGGCGCGTCGATCCTGGTGACCGTTGTCGAAAGCCGCGGCAATGGGAATCGGCTGTGGCCGTGAACCGCGGCGCAGCAGCTCGACCGTGAAGCGGGTCAGCATGAATCCCTTCTTGGCGTCAAACTGAAGCGCTTCCAATCGAAGCGCGGTCACCTTCCCCGGACGAAGCTTCAAATCCACCCGGTGAATGTCGGTAACCGGGGCTTTACCTCTCAGCTCGATCGTTCCGTCCTTGTGGCGGCGGAACTTCGATCTGCTTTTTGCCGAAAGCTCTCGCACTTCCGGAACGACCCAGCCTTCGAGGATCTCTCGAACGTAGCCGGCAAGGTCATCCATCTCGGTCTTGTTGGCGGCAAGCCGCCCCCTGCCTTCCTGTTCGAGGTCGGTTAGTTCGCGGTCGATTCGGGCGATTTCCTTTTCGTCTTCGAGACTAGGCACCCGGACTCGCGGACCGAAGTCCCAAGTCCCCGAGTAGACGCCTACCTCCTCGATGTCGGCAAAGAAAGCTTCGAATTGGTAAAAGTCCTTGGTCAGAAAGGGGTCGAATTTGTGATCGTGGCATTCCGCGCATCCCAGCGTCGAACCGAGCCACACGCTCGATGTCGCTCGAAGCCGATCGGAGAGGTATCGGGCCAAGTACTCGCCGGGTTGCGCGCCGCCCTCGTTCGTCATTCGGTTGAGGCGGTTATACCCGCTGGCGACCCGCTGCCAGGTCGTTGGGTTCGGAAGCAGGTCGCCCCCCAGTTGCTCGCGAGTGAACTGGTCGAAGGGCTTGTTTTCATTGAACGCACGAATCACGTAATCCCGGTAGGGATACATGCTGATCGGCACGTCGCCGTGAAAGCCCATCGTGTCGGCGTAGCGCACCAAGTCTAGCCAGTGAACCGCCATCCGTTCCCCGAACTGGGACGATGAGATGAGCTTGTCCACCAACTTCTCGTACGCGCGGGTGTCGCTGTCGTTGACGAAAGCAGCGACAGTTTCCGGGGCAGGCGGCAGTCCGGTCAGATCAAGACTCAAGCGTCTGGCAAGCGTAGAGCGGCCAGCTTCGCCGACAGGCTGCAAACCCTTTTCTTCGAGTTTCTTGTTGACCAGGTAGTCAATCGCGGCGGGACCCTGGGGAACTTCCGGCCGCTCGGGCCTGATGTAGGCCCAGTGCTGTTCGTATTGCGCCCCTTGTTTGATCCAACGCGTTAGCAGGTCCTTTTGCTCGGCGCTGAGTTTCTTGTTGGACCAAGAAGGCGGCATGAGCCGGACCGGGTCCGACGCATGGATTCGCTCCGCCAGCTTGCTGTTGCCCGGGTCGCCGGGCTTGATGGCCCCCGCCGCAATAGCTTCTTCTTCTCTATCCAGACGAAGGTTCGCCTGGCGGGCGTTGCGGTCGGGCCCATGGCACTGAAAACAGTTCTTCGACAAGATGGGCCGGATGTCACGGTTGAAGCGGATTTCCGCCGCCGCGGCAAGGCTCCACGAGGAGATCAACATGATGCCGACAACGCAATTCCGCGAGGGTTTCATGGTCAACTCTTTCCAGGGAAGGATGCTTCCCGTTAGATATACTAGCTGACCCAGATCGGCTTTGCATACTACGAGGCTCCCCAAAAATTGTGGCCTCGCCGCTGGCGGATACTACGTCGACCCTCCAGAGGAGCATTACCATCCCCGCTATGCCGTTCGGTACGTCGATTTACGTGAAGGGTCGCTGTCGCGTCACTTGTGCCGTAGACCCATACTCTAATACCCATATATATGGTTTCCTGCTAGGATATAGGCGTGAAGACGACCGTCGAGCTGCCCGAAGGCTTGCTTTCCGAAGCCAAGAGCTACGCCGCGGCGGAGGGCTTGTCGCTCAAACAGGTGCTGGAGGCCGGCTTGCGGCGGGTTCTCGGAAGTCGGCGCGAGACGAAGCCGTTCATACTTCGCAAGCACCCGTTCCGCGGCTCGGGACTTGTAACAGACGCCGACTGGCCGACGATACGGAAAAAAATCTACAAGGGACGCGGCGGTTGATCGCAGTTGATACGAACATTCTGGTCTACTCTCACCGGCAAGACTCCCCCTGGTACCGAGCGGCCGATGAAAAGCTGACGGGTTTGGCCGAAAGCGGCTCGCTGTGGGCGATCCCGTGGCCCGCGATTCATGAGTTTGTGGCCGTTGTGACCCACCCGGGCATCTATCGGCCGGCCACTCCAGGCAAAGACGCGCTCCAACAGGTTGCCTGCTGGATCGAGTGCCCGTCGCTTCACCTGATCGGAGAAATCGAGGGCTACTGGGATGTGTTGCGCTCGCTTGTTCTAGCGGGCAAGATCTCCGGCCCGGCCGTTCACGACGCGCGCGTTGCCGCCATCTGCCTACAACACGGCGTCAAGACGCTCTGGACGGCCGACCGTGATTTTTCCCGCTTTCCCCGCATCAATGCCGTGAACCCACTCATCGAAACCCGCAGGAAATGACGAAATCTCTTCCCGCCCAATAGCTTTTGCGGACAACCCGCGCGGGCGCTGCTACAATAGCCGCGATTGCATGTTGGTGTTGATGTTGCCGAAAGGAGCCATGATTGGCTTGAAGTGGCAGGAACCACCTCGCTATTTGAGATTCGAGGCTTCAGGGGAAGGTGATCCGAAATGAAGAGAACGCTATTGTTGCTCGCGGTCTTGGCGTTGGCCTGCGCCCCGCGGGGCGCCGAGGAGCCGGCTCCGACTGAAGACGCGGCCACGGCGGCTGCCGAGCAAGAGGACAACGCGCTGACGCCGGAGGAGGCGGCGGCGGGTTGGATCTTACTCTTTGACGGCGAGTCGCTCGACGGGTGGATGAACGACACGGGCGAGCCGAGCCGGCGGCCTGTCGAAGAAGGCCGCATTAACCCGCACAAGTCCGGCGCCTATATGGTGGTGCACAAACAGATCTGGGAGAACTACATTCTCGCGCTCGATTTCAAGATCAGCCCGGGCTGTAACAGCGGTATCTTCGTCAAGACGTTTTCTCTCGAGGAGTCGCCTCCGGGCCGCAGCGTCGCTTTTAACGGAATCGAAGTTGCGATCGACGATACAACCACCGCCGGATACCACGACACCGGCGCGATTTACGATTTGGTCAAGCCCGCGCGAAACGCGATGAAGCCGGCGGGAAAGTGGAACCACGCCGAGATCACCGTGAACAGGAACATCATCTCGGTGAACCTAAATGGCGAGGACGTGACGCGCATTGACCTCGCTGAGTTCACCGCACCCCACACGCGGCCTGACGGCACACGGCATAAGTTCGATGTTGGCTATAAGGATCACCCAGCGAAAGGTTATATCGGATTACAGGACCACGGGGCGGACCTGTGGTTCAAGAACATCAAGCTGAAGCCGTTGCATTAAAACAGGCGGCAGGCGGTGATGCGCCGGCCCGCGGATTCCGCTGGCCGCGAAAAATAGGTACAGTCAGTACGGTCACCGATTTTCGTTGCCTGACCCTACTGAACATCACTCACTCGCAAAAGAGAAAAGTCGTCGACAGTACCCGTTTTTAAATTATGGCGATATGGCCCGCGTTCAAAATGTAGGGGCACGGCCTACTGCTGGGGAAAGGCTCTATGCAAGCGCGCATCTTAGCCATGGTACTGGCCGGCGGAAAGGGGGAGCGCCTCGGACCGCTTACCCGAGAACGCTCCAAGCCGGCCGTCCCTTTCGGAGGAAAATACCGCATCATCGACTTCGTTTTGAGCAACCTGATCAACTCGGGCATTTATTCCGTTTACGTGCTGACCCAGTTCAAGGCCCAATCGCTTCTGCAGCATCTCCGTGATGGTTGGCAGTTTTCCGACATTCTCAAGAACCAATTCGTGATTTCCGTCCCGGCCCAGATGCGCAAAGGGGAGCAGTGGTATCAGGGCACTTCGGACGCCATTTTTCAGAACGTGCACTTGATTGAGCTTTCCAGCCCCGACCTGGTGGCGGTTTTCGGCGCCGACCACGTCTACCGCATGGACATCACCCAGATGACCGCCTACCACGAAGAGAAAGCGGCCAAGGGAACCGTAGCCGCTCTACCAATTCCGGTCGAGCACGCGGAACGGTTCGGCACGATCGAGATTGACGATGACTGGCGAATTGTGCGCTTCCATGAAAAGGTAAAGGACTCGCCCCAGATCCCCGGTCGTCCGGGCTGGGCACTGGCCTCAATGGGCAACTACATCTTTGATGCGGAAGTTCTGGTCGACGAATTAAAGCGAGACGCCGACAAACGCGAAAGCGCCCACGACTTCGGCGGCAACATGCTGCCGGAGATGGTGGTCGAGCATCCCATCTACGCTTACGACTTCCTCAGCAACGTGGTCCCCGGGGAAGCTGCCGAAAGGCGCGGCTATTGGAGGGACGTCGGAACCGTCGAGGCTTACTACGACTCCAATATGGATTTGCGTTTGCCTTCTCCTTCGGTGAACCTCTACAATCACCGCTGGCCGCTGAGAACAGCGGAATACCCGGTAGGTCCCACGAAGTTTACGACGGACGGGGAGGGCCGCGTCGGCCATGCGATCGGATCCATCGTTTCCGAGGGGTGCGTCATCAACGGTGCGGAGATGGTGGATTCGGTCGTCGGCCGCCGAGTGCATGCCGACCCGGGCGCGCTCGTGCGCGAGTCCATCGTCATGGACAATTGCTACATCGGGGCGGGAGCGAAAATTCGCCGAGCCATCCTCGACAAGAACGCGCAAGTTTCTCCGGGAACGGAGATCGGCTACGACCCGGCTCGTGACCGCGAGCGCTACCACGTGACCGGTACAGGCATCGTCATCGTCGAGGGTCACCGCTCGTCCATTGAAATCACGTCGGTGAGCGTGTAGCCCGCTTTTCTCACCAAGAGCCGGCAGGCTTGAAAACAAATGCCCGCCGTCAGGGATGTAGGGGAGCGATTCATCGCACCCGGTCGTCAACATATTCGACGTTGGGCGATGTCCCCAAACTGTTGCCGCGAGCCGTGGCGAGAAAAGAGGGTCAGGCGCGCCCGCGCTGCAATTTTTCGAGGCGTTCTCCGATGGGCGTGAATTCTCGTTTCGACGGTCCCAGATAAACTTGCCGCGGACGGGCGATTCGCCTCTCCGGGTCTTCCATCAGCTCTTCCCAGTGGGCCAGC
Source organism: Bryobacterales bacterium (assembly GCA_965248365.1). GTDB lineage: Bacteria > Acidobacteriota > Terriglobia > Bryobacterales > UBA6623. Next base: position 589,234 of record CBDFJA010000003.1, read on the forward strand.
CAACCCGAGGTGCGGGGAATGGCGAACAGGGCGGTGAACATTTCCGGCTGAAAGCCCATGGCCTGGTAAATGATGCCGGAGTAAAAATCCACGTTGGGATAGAGCTTTCGCTTGACGAAGTAGTCGTCCTCGAGGGCGATACGCTCGAGCTCGATGGCGAGATCAATCCTCGGGTTGCGGCCGGTGACTTCGAAGACTTCATCGGCGATCTTTTTGATGATCCGCGCGCGCGGGTCGTAGTTCTTGTAAACACGGTGGCCGAAACCCATCAAGCGGCGGTCACCGGCTTTGACTTCCTTGATGAATTCAGGAATGTGGTCCATGGACCCGATTTCATCCAACATTTGCAGCACGGCTTCGTTCGCGCCGCCGTGGAGCGGACCGTAAAGAGCGCCGGCCGCGGCGGCGGTGGCGACGTAAGGGTCCGCGTTCGAGCTGCTGACCGTCCGCATGGTGCTCGTGCTGCAGTTCTGCTCATGGTCAGCGTGGAGAATGAACAGAACATCGAGCGCCTTGGCCAGCACCGGGCTGGACTTATACTTCAGCTCGGTCTTTTTCCAAAGCATGTTCATGAAGTTTCCGGTATAGCTCAAGTCGTTGTCGGGGTAAGCGTAAGGCAGTCCTAGGCTATGGCGATAGGCGTAGGCCGCCAGGGTCGGCATCTTGCCGAGGAGCCGCAATTGCTGCATCCGCCGGTTCTTGCGGCTGCCGATATTCTTGGCGTCTGGGTAGAAGGTCGAAAGCGCCGCCACCGTGCTGACAAGCATGCCCATCGGATGAGCGTCATAGAGAAACCCGTCGATGAACTTCTTGATGTTCTCGTGGACCATCGTGTGGCGGATGATCTCGTCATTCCAGGCGGCCAGCTCCGAGGCCGTCGGCAGCTCTCCATGCAGCAGGAGATAGGCTACTTCGGTGTAGGAACAGCTCTCCGCTAAGTCTTCGATCGGGTAGCCGCGGTAGCGGAGGATTCCCCGCTCGCCGTCAATGAAGGTGACGCGGCTTGTGCACGAGGCCGTATTCGTGAATCCCGGGTCGTAGCTCAGCATCCCGAACTCGTCTGCGTTCTCCTTGATCGGGCGCAGGTCCATCGCCCGGACCGTGCTGTTTTCGATCGAGAGCTGGTAGGTTTTCGACGTTCGATTGTCGGTGACGTCTAGACTTGCTGAATCCAAGGGTACCTCCTACCCAAACGGCTGATGGTCGAGCCCTCGCGAACGCCAGAGTCGGCCGTCTCGCGTCTTGCACCGACGGCCCTCTAACGAACTTCGCCGCGACACGTGGCGAGAGAAGCGGGCTAGCAGCGCGTACAAAGTCGCCGGCCTCAAAAAGTGGGTACAGCCATCGGTTTTCGCCGCCCGCTCCGTATTGCAAACAAAGCAGCTGCGGAAGCGAAAACCGCGCGACAGCCCCCCGGCTCTTAGCCGAGCCTAACCTCTACCACCGGCTGCCGGCGTGTCCCGGCGGTTGCCGGAAGCACAAGCCAGCCGAATTGCTTGGAAAATATGAAGGATAGCAGAATGGGACCCTCATGGGTGCCCGACCTCGACCCACGAAGGTCTGGCGGCTCGCCGCTCGGAGGAAAACCCGCCTTCCGCACAGCGTACGTCCCCGCCCGGGACACACCCCGCGCCAGCGACTCCCGCGGCCGATCTTGACAGCCCTCTTGTGCACTTGCTAGTCTGCGTAGTCGGCTTTGGGCCGGCCCCGGTTCGGCGGGGCGTTTTTGTCTAGGAATGCTTTCTCAACGGAGCTAGGAGGAGAGGAAAGTGACGGTTAAACCCTTATACGACCGTTTGTTGGCGCGCCGGGTGGAAGAAGGAGAGCAGGTTAAGGGAGGAATCATCATCCCTGACTCGGCCAAGGAAAAACCTCAAGAGGCCGAAATCATCGCTGTGGGCAACGGCAAGCGGCTCGACGACGGCAAGATCGTCCCGCTCGATGTGAAGGCCGGCGACAAAGTGCTGATCGGAAAGTACTCCGGTACGGATATAACCGTCGAGGGTGAAGAGCTGATCATCCTGCGGGAAGACGAGGTCCTCGGCGTTCTGGAAAGCTGACCTGTATTTCTCACTGCCTGACGGGGGAAGGGCGGGACAGGCGTGCGCCCACAAGCCCCCGGGGCAGGTGGGAATCGCCGCTTATCCTCGCCACGCCCCCTTCAAAACTTAAGCGTTTCCATCACGGTGTTCAGCTCCTTTTGAAGGCTGTCCTTCTGGAGGTGGAGTTCGTTCTGCTGATCGCGGAGAGAAACCAGCCTTCCTTCCTGGGCGGAGAGCTTGTCGGCGTACTCCATCACTCGCTGCTGCTGCCCGGCAACGGAGCGAAGCGTCGAAATATTGCTTCTTAGCCGGCTCTGATCTTGCGCGAGGTTGTTGATCTGTTCGTTGACCCTGCTGAGTTCACGGTCGTTGTCGGCGATTTGGCGCTTTAGATCAGCGATCTCCTCGAGCTTCTTGCGGCCGGCTTCGTCGAGTTTCTCGTTCCCCACGTAGGCGAAGATCTGGTCCGGCGTCATGTTCGTTACGGCGATCTGCTGGGAATAGACGCGTTCCTCGACCACGGGGAACTTCTTTGTAGCTCCAGGATCGACTGCGACCTCGAAGCGATAGGAGGTAGCGGTTTTTTCTTCCGGCTTCATGTCGATGAGCTTGTACTCGGGCCGGACGGCGTGTTCGATGATCACGGTCTTCGGTTTGGAATCCACGTTGCGGATGGTGAACGTCTTGGTTTCCCGGCGGGCGGTCTTGGTCGTCAGCAGGCCGCGCTGGAAGTGAAACTCGCTGAGCAGCTTGCTCTCGCTATCGAAGGCCGGGGTGATACGGGTTCCCAGATCGACGGCGTAGCTGATCAGCCGCTTGTCGCCCGACTTGACGGTCTCCATCAAAGCTTCGCCGGCATAGGCTCCGGCGTCGTAGACGGTGATGGCTCCCCCGTCCATCGTGGTGTCGCCGGAGTTGGTCAGCTCGACGGCGTTGAGCGGGTGTTGGGAGGCATTGGAGTGGTCGTAGATGAGCAACCGCCGGGCCTCCACGCGCTCGCGGAAGAAGGGCAGCATGGCCGACTCGCCCTTGCGAATGTTAACGGGGCGGTCAATCTTGTATTCGAACAGTTCTCCCAGCTCGGCGCCGACGGCGGCGGCCGCCACCGTGGAAGACACGGCTCGGCGTTGAAAACGCTCGTTTTGGGCGCCAACCACCCCGCCCACGATGCTGCCGGCGACCTGCTGGCGAAAGGCGCGATTCCGCTCTAGGTTGTCGCGCCGGCCCTTCTTTTGCCCGTCATAGGCGGCTGCTTCCTTGGCTGGTGGACGCGGAGACGGACGCATCGCGGCCACCGTGTCACTTAGGCCTGCCTCCTCAACGGCCCCTCCGTGGACCACCGGGCGCCAGGCGCGGTCTTGAGCCAACTGGACGACCGGGTGGCTCAGGTAGCGCGGTTCGTAGAGCCGGCTGATGAACGACACCGGCAACCCGGAAACGAGCGAAAGCCTGACGTTCGTCCAATCCTCGCCGGACGTGTTGTCCACAATCGCCCAACCCTCGAGCAGCGGCTTCCCTCCGCTATCGAACACCAGCCGGTAACTGCTTTTCCAGATCGGAGTTGGAACCACGTAGCTGGTGGCCACCTCGCTCACCCCTCCTGAGGATTCGATGGTCACCGTTCGCTTTTCGAGATTACGAGACCGCGCTACGACGCCTAAATAGTCCGCGAACTGGGACTGCAGCTTGGGATCGACGAAGCGCAGTCCGGCTGCTGCCGCCGGATCGAGGGTCCGCAGCTCGCCCTTGGTCAGCAGCATCAACTCTTGACGCTGGGGCTGGCGTTCACTGGCCGGGATCGTCCGCGCGCTGACGATCGAACCGCGCGCCTTGCCGCTGCTGAGCCGCAGCTCTACCTCGGCGCCCTTGAACTGGTCGAGTATCTGGCTGAGAGTGATGGCTTGGCCGATACGGAACGGGAAAACCTCTAGGCGTTTCGAGAGCGGGTCGCTCGAGTCGTAGCGGATGGCCGAGACGCCCTCCCCTCCGCGCTGTTCTACGGTCAAGGATTTGAGCACGTCGTCCATCTCGGTGGCCTTGAACTGGAGCTGAGCCTGATCTCCGGGCGGCACGCTTCCCGATCGCTCGAAAAACCCGATTCCGTGCTTGTAGAGCACGACTTTGCTGACGGAAAGGTCCGCGGCCCGCGCGGCTGGGCCCGAAAGCATCAGAATGACGAAACAGGCAAAGACACGAATTCGCATAACACCCTCCACTACTTATTACGCTGAAGGACGCCAAACCGTGCAGGCCGGTTTCGGGCAAACTCGTGCTCGGTTGCGCATTCACGATAGATAATAGGCCGCTCGGCCGAAAACCCGCCGGTTGTCATCCCGTTTGGAAAGGCAATTGTCGACCGCTCGCTGGCGCTCGCGGCTCAGCTTGTCGATGTATTGCGGCTCATCAGCTCACGCTCAATGAATTGCGCACCAACGTTTGAACACGAGAACTCAAGCCCATCCGTAGGGGCGCGATTCATCGCGTCCGCGGTCAAACAACTGTCGTAACCATATTGTGAAATGACGCACGAAGCTACTCCCACTCCACGCCTCTCGCCCGCAATTCGCCCTTGAGCGTCGCCTCGTTGCGAAAAACCGTGGCCTCCATGCCTAGTCGAAGGGCCGCTTCGACATTGACGGCCTTGTCGTCGGTGAAGAAGCATTCGCTCGGCCGGCACCCCGCTCTTCGCACGGCCTCTCGATATATGCCCTCCTCCGGCTTCATCGAGCCAACCTCGTAAGAGAGAACAGAATCGTGGAAATGCCGCAACAGGGGATAGCGCCTACGGACGTAATGGAAGTGCAACTCGTTGGTGTTCGATAGCAGCAACAGCGCGGTTCGCCGCGCGAGGCCTTCGAGGAACGAGTCCGACACAAGAGGTTCGGAATCGAACATGTTTTCCCAGATGCCGCGGAACTTGTCAAAGCCGACACGTAGGTCAAGAGCCGCTGAAAGCTGTTGGTGAAACGTTGCGCTCGATATCCGGCCGTGTTCGTACACGCTCGCCAGCCCCGAGGCACTGATCACCTTGGGGATTTCTTCGGCGCTGTAGCGGGTAAGCTTGGCCGCCGCTCGGTAGGCGCGGGGGAAATCCAGGCCCACGACAACTTCCCCCAAGTCGAGTAGGACAGCTTTGATCATCCGCGGTGGTTTAGATCTTAGGTCCAGTCGACCGGCAAGCCGCTGGTTTCCAACACCATTTAGTTTGTCAAAACCAGTCCCGACACGCCCGCGGCGGGGCCGGTGCCGATCGCGGACCGTGCCGACGGCCAATAAAGAATCAGGCGGTCCGGTGATGTCGGGCGGGGGCGAACGAACCGACATGCGAAGACTATCGCCAGCTCCGTGGCCGCGAGTGCGAGGCCCGAGCGCCTAACGGGCACGCCTCTGACCGGCTCTGATCCGCGCTGTTGGTTCCTTTGGCGGCGAGGGTAGTTGGCCCAACGGTTTGGCAACGAGCCCTCGATGCCGAACATAGTCGCACAGCGCCGCGGGCTGCGAGCCGGCGGTCAAGATGGCAAATGACTTCGATTGCCGGCCAAGGAATGGGCGTCACGAGGCCTTGACCGCACCCTTTCGGGCGCGGCTCCGTCAAGTACCCCCAAAGACGCTTGACTCGCAGTTTGCCGAACATAGCCTCACAGAGCCGGGCGTTAGCCAGCGGGCCGGCGGGCTCACGCCCACGGGGGAACAATCCCGGGTTTAACGGTGTCTAGAGTTTGCAGAGAGAGAGAAAACGAGCGCTTGTTTTCGACGATCCGACATAGCGATCGGCGGCCCTTGCCTCGCCTGGGCGTCCGGTCCGAAAAGGAGAGATCAAAATGTTCGAGAGAACGTTTGTCGAAAACGGCGGCGTATCGAGGCGACCCTTCACGATGGCGGTTTCGCTACTAAGCCAATGCTTGTTCGTGGGTCTTGGGGCGGTGATCCCACTGCTTTACACGAGCGCCCTTCCACTCCGGGGATGGGTAAGCCAGTCGCTGGCCGAACCGCCGCCGGCGCTAGGAGGAGTCCAAGAGCCGCAATCTGCCCGGCAACCGAAGGGACGCGCGCCTAGGCGGTTCGAGACCGAAAGCCTGCCGCGGCCGACAACGATTCCGGAGAAAGCAGCTCTGATCACTGAGGAATCTGATCTCCTGCCTGCCGCCGATGTGTCCCAAAACAACCTCGGGGCGCGCGTGCCGGGGGGTGTATTGGGCAGTGCCGGTCTGGGCGGAAATGGGTTTGCCGAGTTGCTCGCCCGTCCGCCGGCGCCCCAGGACGCGGAGCGGAGCGAAGTGGAACTCTCCGGCGAGCCGATGGAAATCGGAGGCGAAGTGCAGGCCGCGAAATTACTTCGTCGCGTCACGCCCGTTTATCCCTCGCTTGCACGGCAGGCTCGCGTCGGCGGCCTGGTCCGTCTCAGGACCATCATCAGCGAGGACGGATCTGTCCGCCGGTTGGAGGTGCTCAGCGGTCATCCACTGTTGGTGGGAAGCGCGGTGGAAGCGGTCAAGCGCTGGCTTTACCGGCCTACGCTGCTGAACGGGCGTGCGGTGGCGGTTATCACGCAAATCGACGTGAATTTTCGGCTGCGGTAGCACGCTTTCCTGCATCAGGTTCCCGCCTACGCTGAAGCTCGCCACGGGGGACGCTGAAATCCAGCACCATCCATGGACGCTCATTCACAGCGAGGCCGGGCAGGCGGAATGCGCGCCCAGTGATGTCGGGCGGCAGTGCGCGAACCGGCCAACAGGCGAAGGCTGTCGCCGGCTCACAGACTGAACCGTGGCCCTGAGGGCACGGCTCTGAGCGGCTCTGATCGCGCTGTGGGTCGTTTCGGCGGCCGGGGTAGTTGGCCCAACGGTATGGCATCGACCCGCTGTCCCGACCGGCTCTTGCGGCATGCCCGCTACAGCTGCTTCAGCCATTCGACGGCTTGGCGATAGTGCGGGAACTCGCGCTCGCTCTGTTTGAACCGTTTCGTATGGACCGACCGGCGGTGGGAGCGGTACTCGACGGGGTGTCGCAGATGCAGCATTTCGTGATAGACGAGGTATTCGACCACGAACGGGGGCACGCCTTCACGATCGAACACCTTGCTGATAATGATGGCGTTGTGGGCCGGGTCGAAATGGCCCAGCATGCGCCGCGAGGCGTGGCGGCTCCAGCCTAACCGGGGCTGTCCCAACAGGCCTTGAAAGAAGCGGCGGTTCAGCTGTTGGAAGATCTCTTCCAGATCGTAAACGCGCCCTTTCGGCGAGCGGATCTCTTTACGGCCCCGGATCTCCCTTATCAATAGAGCCTTGCGGCGGAGGTCCGCGCGGTTCACATAGGAGCGATAACGGCGATCGTAGGCCGCGGGCAGCGGCTTGCGATAGAGCTTCGTCAGCAAAATGTAGGCCAACGCTTCCAGCACGGACGGGGGCGCTCCTTCGAGTAGATCCGATATTCTTACCTGCACTCGCTTGTGTCCTTCTTCCAAGCGAATCGTGCTGTTGACGTCCACGTAGGGGCGATACTCAAGCAAGAATTCAGGGGCCGGCGTGCGAGGTTTCAGTTCACGAAATACTCGCTGGAAGGTTTCCGCCGGGGTTTCGAACGGCAGAGAGGCTTGGCGCACGGACTTTCACCTACTTTAACCCGTATTTCCCGCCACGTGGCGAAGGCGGGTGAAAGCTCGGACTGCCCGAGGCAGTTTGCTTTCTGTCAATAGTCAATTCGGCTGCGGTCTCAGCGGCACGAACCAGCTCCCAGGGGAACTCTTGCGGACTTCCGGTACCCCAGAACAGGTAACGCCACCCGATTCCGCTGTATGATAGACATTTCGCCGCGCGGACCAAAGCGACAGGCGGCCGCGGGGCGCGAAAGCAACAACAGTAGCGAAGACGAAGACCATGTCGGGAGGGACGGAGTTGGAAACGCGGAAAGTTCGGAGGGCGAAAATCACCGGTTTGGGCTGCTACGTTCCGCCCAGGAAGCTGAGCAATGCCGATCTGGAAAAGATGGTGTCGACCACCGACGAGTGGATCCTCACGCGCACCGGGATCAGTAACCGCCACATTGCCGATGAAAACACGGCCACCTCGGACATCGCCAGTGAAGCCGCCCGGGTGCTGCTGGAGCAACGCAACCTCACCGGGACCGACATCGAAGCGATCATCGTCTGCACGGTCACGCCGGACATGCTCTTCCCCTCCACGGCTTGTCTGGTGCAGGACCGCATCGGCGCCAAGGGGGCTTGGGGCTTCGACCTGGTCGCCGCCTGTTCGGGTCTTCTCTACGGCCTGACAACAGCGGCTCAGCTTGTGGCCAGCGGCTCACACGATCGCGTCATGGTGATCGGCGCCGACACGATGTCGAAGATTATCGACTACCGGGACCGCGCCACCTGCGTGCTGTTCGGGGACGGGGCGGGCGCCATGTTGATCGAGCCGACCGATGACGACCGGGAAGACGCGGGGCTGATTGACTTTCTCCACGAAGTGGATGGTTCGGGGGGCCAGCTTCTGTATATGCCGGCTGGCGGCAGCCGACAACCGCCCTCTCACGAGACGGTGGAAAAGCGGTTGCACTATGTGCACCAGGATGGGCAGCAGGTCTTCAAGTACGCGGTGCGCAAGATGCATGAAGTCTGCAAGCGATTGATTGAGAGGAACGGCCTGACGCCCGAAGATATTGACGTGCTCATCCCGCATCAAGCCAACGCGCGCATCATTGGCGCCGTCGCCCAACGGCTCGGGATCCCCAGCGAGAAGGCGATTGTCAACATCGACCGGTACGCCAATACGACTGGGGGCACCATCCCGCTAGCCACCCGCGACGCCATCGAGACCGGCAAACTCAAGCGAGGCGATCTGGCGCTGATGGCGGCGGTCGGCGCGGGGCTGACATCGGGGGCTGCGCTGTGGCGCTGGGCGTACTGAAAACCGCAACCATCTTCCTTTCCTCGTTGACGCCCACCAGCCCGGCAGGGGCCGCGCCTCGTCCCGGCGGCCTTCTCACGCACCGCAACGGTCAGCTGGCGAAAAAGACAGGTTAGCCCGCATTTTTCATCAGCTGAGGGTAGAAGTGCAAGCAAATGCCCGCCGTCAGGGATGTAGGGGCGCGATTCATCGCGCCCGCTTGCCGACATTCCTGTACGCAGGGAGTGGCACACAAACTGTTGCCGCGAGCCGTGGCCACCGAGCCTTTCGCCTCATCCGCAGCGGCCGTGGTGAGAAAACCGAGGAATCAGTCCGCGGGACTCCAGAGTTTGCCCCGGACACAGAGGAATCTCTGTTTCACTCGGCCTCCCCGTTTTTCACGCGAACTCCCTAGGAGCGACCGCCAGCGCGGCGGCGCGGCGCACTCTCAGGCCATAGCCGAAGGGCTGTTTGCTATGATCGTGCCAGGAACCCCAAGCCCTCTAGATCTCAGTCGGTTAGAGCATGAGGGCGATGTCGGGGGACGAGTGTACCATCATGGCTTCTCCTGGCCAGAGCGCGCAACCCGAAGAACAGTCTGAGCAAAAGAAGGTCCGCACCGAAGGTCTGTGGATCAAGTGTGACTCCTGCCGGGCGATCATCTGGAAGAAAGACCTGGAAGCCAACCTGATGGTGTGCACGAAGTGTGGCTTCCATTTCAAGATCAGTGCCCGTTCGCGTTTGGAATGGCTGTTCGACGATGAGAAGTGGCGGGAGTTTGACTCCGATTTAAGGACCACGGATGTGCTCGAGTTCGTCGACCAAAAGTCTTACCAGGATCGCTTGGAACAAGCTGAGCGAAACACAGGGTTGAAGGACGCCATCATATCGGCCGAGGGAACCCTGGCGGGCTGGAGCGCTGTCGTTTGCTCCATGGAATACCGGTTTATCGGCGGCAGCATGGGGGCCGTGGTGGGGGAGAAGATCACCCGGGCCATTGAAAGGTCGTGTTCCCAGAAGGCGCCCCTGATTATCGTCTCCGCTTCGGGGGGCGCCCGCATGATGGAGGGGGCGGTCAGCTTGATGCAGATGGCGAAGATATCCTCGGCTCTATTCAGGCTTGCCCAGGCTCGGCTTCCTTACATCAGCGTGCTTACCGATCCTACGACCGGCGGCGTCACCGCCAGCTACGCCATGCTGGGCGATCTGAATATCGCCGAACCGGGTGCTCTGATCGGTTTCGCGGGTCCGCGGGTGATCGAGCAAACCATCCGCCAGAAGCTGCCCAAAGGCTTTCAGCGCGCGGAGTTCCTGCTGGAGCACGGGATGTTGGACGCGATCGTCCCGCGGCCGCTCATGAAGATTTTCCTCGGCCGGGCGCTGGACTTCCTCTGCGACCCGCCCTCATGACCTACGCCGAGTCCGTCGAATACCTGCTCGCGCTGCTCAGCGACGCTCGCGGCCCGCGGCTTGGCCTGGAACGAATCACGCGCTTGTTGGAGCAGCTCGGTCAGCCGCAGCGCTGTTGCCGAGCCGTCCACGTAGCGGGCACGAACGGCAAAGGCTCGACCGCAGCGATGATCGAAGCGGGCTTGCGGGCGGCCGGACGCTCCGCCGGACTGTACACTTCTCCCCATTTGGCTCGATTCAACGAACGCATCAGAATCGAAGGGCGGGAAATTTCTGACCAAAACTTTGCCGCCGCGGTGGAAGAAGTGCGGCAAGCGAATGAGCAGCTTGTGGCGCGGGCGGGACGGCGCGTCCACGCCAGCTTCTTTGAGTCGCTCACCGCGACGGCGTTCTGCGCCTTCAGGAGCGCCTCCGTCGATTGGGGCGTCGTCGAGGTCGGCCTGGGAGGACGCCTGGACGCCACGAACGTTCTGCAACCGGAGCTGTGCGTCATCACGCCGATCGACCTTGACCATGAGGGACTGTTGGGGAAAGCGAGGCCTTCGATCGCCGCCGAAAAGGCCGGCATCCTGAAACCGGGGGCCAAGGTCGTCGTGGCGCCGCAGCACGGGGACGTCGCCGCTGTCCTCGGGACGCGGGTAAGCGAACTCGGTATGACGATGATTCGCGTCGGGCATGACTGGCGGGCGGAGAATACGACGGAAGCGGACGGATACTATCGTTTCGAGGCGCGAGGGCTTCCCGAGGGCAAGACCGTGGAAGTCGATCTGCCGCTGGCCGGCGAGCATCAGGTGGTCAACGCGCTGACGGCCGTCGCGGCCTTGGATGCTCTCGGCGTCGAAGCGGCTGCCATCACCCGCGGCGTAAGGCAGACGCGGTGGCCGGGGAGACTCGAGGAGGTGGCCGGGGCGCCGCGGGTCCTGCTGGACTCCGCGCACAACGCGGGCGGCGCGCGAGCGTTGGCGGCGTTCCTCCGGCGGCACAAGCATAGCCGTCCCATTCACCTCATCTATGGAGCCAGCCGCGACAAGCCGGTGGACGAGGTTGCCGGCATTCTTTTCCCGCTGGCGCATCGGGTAACGCTGACCAGCGCTCGAGTGAAACGGTCGTTGAGCCCGCGAACCTTGCTCCGTATCGCCGATCACCACCACGAGCGGATCGATCTGGCGCCGACCGTGGAGGCGGCCCTCTCAGGAGCCCAAGCCAATACCCGCGCGGACGGATTGATTGTCGTTGCGGGATCTATTTTTCTTGTAGGCGAGGCACGGGAGCTGCTGCGAGTAGCGAGTGAAAAAGGACAAGCCGAGAGCCGGGCAGTGAGTTTGATTGCCTAGGGGGAGGGCGGCGGCCCTCGGCAACAGCCTTACTTCACTGCCCGGGACACGCCGTCGTGACGCTCGGCGAGCGGAGGCGTACTTTTGCGGGTGCAGCCTAGCCATTCGTATTTTGGCTCTAGCGAAAGAAGTAGCGACCCGCGTTCGGCGCCCGACCGGGAAAGTACGTTGAGCACGGCGAGCAAGCGCAACGCAGTAATGGCGGGCCTATTGCGTGCTTCGACCGTCAGGTGGCGAGAAATGCGGGCTAGGGGTCACACCAGCCGCTAAATCAGTAGCGTCCACGATCCGCCCCCACCATGCTGAGCTATCTTCGATCAGTTTTGTGGATGTGCCCGCTGATCGGAATCTCCGTCGTGGTGATGGGCAGCGTTTCTTTGCTCACGTCGCTCTTTGACGCGACGGGCCGGATGCAGCACCGAGTCGCCGTGCTTTGGGGGCGCATCGTACTGCGCATCTGCATGGTGCGGGTTGAGGTCTCCGGGGTGGAGAACCTGGACGCCGACCGCCCCTACGCGTTTTGCTGCAACCACTTCAGTCTGATCGATACGCCGGTCATGTTCTCAGGCATGCCCGGCGAGTTTCGCGTATTGGCCCGGCAGAACCTGTGGAAAATCCCCTTTCTCGGCTGGCATCTCCATCGCGCGGGGCACATTCCCGTGCACCGAGATAGTCCTCGGGCGGCCGCGCGAAACATTGGCGAAGCAGCAGACAAACTCCGCGAGGGTCACTCGATCCTGATGTTCCCCGAGGGCGGGCGCACCCGGCAGCCGGTCATGCGCGAGTTCAAACCCGGCGCGGCCTATATCGCCATCAAGGCGCAGGCCCCGATCGTACCCATGGCCCTGGTCGGAACGCGCAAGATCTTGCCGCCGGCTTCTTCCCATTTGCATCCCGGTATCGCGGAGCTGAGGGTCGGCCGGCCAATCCCGACCGCCGGGCTGTCGAACCGGGACGCCAAGCAGTTGATCGCCACGGTGCGGGAGGAGGTCGGCAAGCTGGCCCGCTTTTCCCACGGCGCGGCGAGGCCAAGTGCGTGAGAAAATCAGGATGGTCCAACAGAGCCGGCCGCCACCAAAGCCAACCATCCCTCAGGCGCCTCTTCTGCCACAACGTTGCGTCCGGCTCGGAATCCCAGAGAGCGGTTCAAGCAGCGTCCCAAAACAATCGGATAGACTGAGGGTTTCTAGGAATATACTGTGACCCAGCCTAGAACTCTCTTCGAAAAAATCTGGGGCCGGCACGTCGTGGCGCATGAGCCGAGCTGCCCGGCGGTTCTCTACATCGATCTTCACTTAGTTCACGAGGTCACCTCACCGCAGGCGTTCCAGGGACTTCGGGACCGCGGGGCCAAGGTTCGGCGGCCCGACCGCACCCTGGCGACGGTGGATCACAGCATCCCGACGACCGACCGCAGCCTGCCGATCATCGACCCCATCGCCGCCCGGCAGGTCGATCAACTGCGGATCAACTGTCGAGACTTCGGCGTCCCGCTCTATGACCTGGGCAGCAAGCACCAGGGCATTGTCCACGTGATCGGGCCCGAGCTGGGCTTGACGCAGCCGGGAATCACGCTTGTTTGCGGCGACAGCCATACGTCAACACACGGGGCCTTCGGAACTCTAGCCTTCGGTATCGGAACGACCGAGGTCGAACACGTTCTCGCCACACAATGCCTGTTGCAACACAAGCCGCGGACTTACGAAGTTCGCTTCGAGGGGACGCTGCCGAAAGGGATTGTCGCCAAGGACTTGATTCTGGCGCTGATCGCGAAGATCGGTATCGGCGGCGGAACGGGCCACGTCTTGGAATATCGCGGCAGCACCATCGGGTCGCTTTCGATGGAAGCCCGCATGACGATCTGCAACATGTCCATCGAAGGTGGAGCCAGAGCAGGGATGGTCGCGCCCGATGACACGACGATCGAATACTTGGCCGGACGGCCCCGGGCTCCGCAAGGCGCCGATTGGGAAAGGGCCGTGGCGGGGTGGCGGCGGCTGCCGACGGACGAGGGAGCCGCCTACGATCGCGGCGTCAGCGTCGATGTTTCCCAGCTCGCGCCGATGATCACTTACGGCACCAACCCCGGCATGGGGATTCCGGTTACCGAACCCGTCCCGGAGCCGTCTTCGATCGCGGACGGGAATCAGAGCGCGGCGCTGCGCAAAGCGCTGGCCTACATGCAGCTCGAGCCGGGGCGGCCTCTGCTGGGGCACCCAATTGACGTAGTTTTCATCGGCAGCTGTACGAACTCGAGGCTTTCCGACCTGCGGCTGGCGGCAAGCCTGATGAAGGGCCGCAAAGTCAGTCCCAAGGTCCGCGTGCTCGTCGTGCCCGGCTCCGAGGAAGTAAAGCGCCAAGCGGAGGCGGAAAATCTACGCGAGGTCTTTGAAGCAGCCGGAGCGGAATGGCGCGAAGCCGGCTGCAGCATGTGCATCGCCATGAACGGCGACCAGCTCGATCCCGGACAGTACTGCGTCAGCACTAGCAACCGGAACTTCGAAGGCCGGCAGGGCAAGGGCGGCAGAACCTTTCTGGCCAGCCCGCTGACCGCCGCGGCGAGCGCCATCGAGGGCGCGATCACCGACGTTCGAACGATGCTCTAGGCCATGGAACCCATCACTACCTTCGCGGGTCGCATGGTGGCCCTACCCGCGCGGGATATCGATACCGACCAGATCATTCCCGCCCGGTTTCTCAAGATCATCGATAAAGAAGGATTAGGCAAAGATCTGTTCCACGACTGGCGCTACGACTCGCAGGAAAACCCCAAGTCGGATTTCGTCCTCAATCGGCCGTCGGCGGAAGGAGCGGCCATTCTGCTCGCCGGCGACAATTTCGGCTGTGGCAGCTCGCGAGAGCACGCCCCGTGGGCGCTGTTGGCCTTCGGGTTCCGCGCGGTCGTCAGCACATCGTTCGGGGATATCTTTCGCAACAACTCTTTGAAGAACGGTCTTCTGCCGATCATCGTGGACGAGGCCGCTCACTTGGAGATGTTCGCGCTTGTTGAAAAAGACGGCTCGGCCGAGGCGGAGGTTGATCTTCCGAAGCAGGTCTTGCGAATAATGGGCGGTCCCGAGGCGTCCTTCCCGATCGACGAATTCTCCAAGAAGTGCCTGACCGCGGGTCTCGACCAGCTCGGCTACATCCAACGGCAAGAGGCCGCGATCGCAGCCTACGAGCAATCCCTACCTGGCAATATCCACACGCTGTGACAGGCGGCGTCGGCGCGGCAAAGCTAAGGCTGTCGCTGGAAGCCACAAAACTCGTGCATCTCGGCCAGCGTGAGACGTTGCGCATGCCGCAGGGTGACTCGAATGCATCCGCGGTGTGCCCTCTCCCGGCTGCCGTCGCTTCAGGATCATTTTGTGTTGGAAACACTCCCCCGTCCAGAATCATCTCGCACAGGACAAATAACCCGCATTTCTCACCACCTGACGGTCGAAGCACGCCAGCATTAGTTTATTCTCGCGCACTCCCATCCTGTTCGGTTAAGGCCACATATCGGGTACCGCTAGATCAATGGTCGCAGAGCGCACAAATTCACTGTTGGTGGTCGAAGACGAGCCGTCCATGCGAGAGTACTTGTGCGAAGTGCTAACGCGGGAAGGCTACGAAGTGAACGCGTTCCCGGGAGCACTGCCCGCGTTGACTTATTGACTCCCGCATAATATAGAGTAACCTTTTGGGGGGTCTGCTCGTCTTAATAGACATGGGGAACCCAAGAGGCGTAAGGCGCGATTTTGATGCTCTGGAAAAGCGACGGCTGGAGGCCGTGCGGCTGGTCGTTGACGAAGGTTTGAGTCAGTCCGAGGCAGCACGGCGCGTGAAGGCGGCGCAGCAAAGCGTGAGCCGTTGGGTTAGCGAGCATGGCGCGCACGGTGCCGCCGGACTCCGCCGGGCCGGGCGCGCCGGCCGCAAGCCGCTGTTAGACGCCACGCAACGGGAACGTCTGGAGGCAATGCTGCTGCGGGGCCCCGAAGCGCAGGGCTTCTCGACGCCGCTGTGGACTTGTCCGCGAGTCGCTCGTCTGATCGCCGACGAGTTCGGCGTGCGCTATCACGAAGGTCATGTTTGGAAGATCCTGCGGGCGCTCCACTGGAGCCCGCAACGGCCTGTCGGCAAGGCCCGCGAGCGCAACGAAGAAGCCATCCGCAACTGGCGGCGCAAGACTTGGCCGGCCACTAAAAAAAAGCCCAAAAACAAGGCCGCACGATCGTCTTCATCGACGAAAGCGGACTGAGTCAGAAGCCCCATCGTTGCCGCACCTGGGCGCCCCGCGGCGAGACACCCGTGCTGGAGTTCAACTTCAACTGGCAGAAACTTTCCGTTTCCGCCGGGCTGACCTTGCGCAACTTCTACTTCCGGCTCTATCCCGGCGCCATCGGCGAGCTGGAGGTCATCGACTTCCTGAAGGCTTTGGTCCGCCACATCGACGGCCCGCTGCTGATCGTCTGGGACCGCCTGCCGGCGCACCGCAGCCGCCTGGTGCGGGAGTTCATCGAGCTCTCCGAAGGCCACATCGCCACGGAGTGCTTGCCGCCCTATGCACCGGAGCTGAACCCGGTGGAATACATTTGGGCTTACTGGAAGCAGCACGAGTTGCCGAACGTCTGTCCGAAGGACTACTGGGAGCTGGACGAGCGTGCCCGCAAATCCCTGCGTCGCATGCGCCGCAAACCGCGCTTGATTACGGCCTTCTGGAAGCAGTCTTCTCTTGGCCTTGACTAACTCGATATTATGCGAGATTCAATATCTCTCCACATCCGAAGAACGGACGGATCTGATGCTGACGGACATCGGAATGCCGGGGACAAGCGGTCTTGATCTGTTGCAGACCGTCAAGGCCGTGTCTCCCGACCTGCCTGTGATTTTGCTTTCGGGGCTATATGAGGTAGATCTCGCGTTAACCGCATTGAAGAACGGGGCCGCCGAATATTTTGTTAAGCCGGTTAACGCGACGGAGCTTGCCGGCATCGTCAACAATCACCTCCAACCGGATACGCAGCGGAGACAATCGGAAGCCCACGAGATTCTGAGCTCACTTCTGGCGAAGCATGACCGCTATTCGCTGAGTGCTGAACAGGTGGCGCAAATATTTTCCGCTGTCGGCCTCAAGCGTTCCGAGACCCGCGTGCATTGTGAACGCGTGGCTGCGCTCGCGGTACTGTTCGGCAAGCAGCTGGGGCTGGCCGGCGAGCAGCTCCGCGACCTCGAACTGGCGGCGCTGTTCCATGACATCGGCAAGGTGGCGGTTCCACATAATCTGCTCCAAAAGAAAGGGCCTCTGACATCGGACGAGCGACGAATGATGGAACTCCATCCGCGAATCGGATTTGAGTTGCTGTCGGGGTTCCCCCATTTGGCGCAGGCCGCGGAAGTCGCCTACTCTCACCACGAAAGCTTTGACGGCAGCGGCTACCCACGAGGGCTCAGGGGCGAGGAGATCCCCATCGCCGCGCGCACCTTTAGCGTCGTAGACACATTCGATGCGAGTGGGGTATCCATTTGACTCAGGTAGCCACAAGATGTTGTGGTCGCGCGAAAGCATCTACCAAGAAGCGAATCCCGAGGTTACTGCTCTGGCGCGGCGTGGGGCTGCGTAACGCGTCCGATTCTCGGAGTTGCCGCCCGAAGGCTGCCACCGCAATGAATTCGCGTGTGGGTCGGCTTGGCGGCCACTCGCACGATCCTCGCAATCTCACATTCCTGTCCGGAGCCGCGAGGCCACAACCCATAGGGTGTACCTGAATGAAGTGGATACCCCACCGATGCGATTACCTCAGAGCGCCCTTACAGGGCCGCGCAGTCGTCTGAACTGGCTCTGAGCGAGATTGAAGGCGCCGCGGGAGTGCAACTTGATCCTTTGCTCGTTGAAGCTTTCCTGAAGATTGAGGCCGGCAGACTTTTTGGCTCCGGCTTTCCCGGCCAACCCAACCGGAGCGAGTTGAAACTTGAGAAGTCCGCGGGAGGCCATTGAGGACCTTTTTCGGCAAGCACTCCCCCCATGGGCGCTCGTCTCCCACATTCCGCTCTTGCCCGCCTAGTCCTCTGTCTGGCCGCCCGGCGGTTCGTCAATGTGTCAGGCCCCGGCTGTCCAGATGATCGGGCCCTGGTATATGGAGTCAAAGCCGTGGTCCTCTATCTAGAGGCTGTCGAGCGGGCCGGCGTCAAGATCAATTTCCGCCTTCCTCGCGACGCGAGAATTGTCGCGGAGCTTCCTTAGAAACCCGATGCCATCGTTTCGAGACCTACCCATCAAGGGGACGCTAACCACCGTCATCTTGACGACGAGCGGACTTGCGCTATCGCTTGCGGGTGGGATGATCCTGCTCTACGAGTATTTCTACCACCAGGAGAACGTGAGCAGCGAACTCACGATCGTTGCGGAAATGATCGGGTTCAACACAGCGGCGGCGATCGTCGTCGGCGATGGCCAGACGGCCGTGAACACGCTGCAAGCGCTGCGGGCCGACGACCGAATACTCGCCGGCCGGCTCTACACGAAAGAGGGCAAGACCGTAGCTACCTTTTTCCGAGAGGATACGGGAACCCCTGACGTGCCGATCGTTCTCCGCGAGCCGGGCGATTACTTGGAAGGCGAACATTTGCTCTTGTTCCGTCGTGTGGTGATGGACGGAAAGACCGTGGGATCCATCTATCTTCAGGCTAGCCTGGAGGAAGGTCGCGAGAGACTGTGGCAGGATGCGGGGATCATCGGTTTCGGCATGCTGCTGTCTCTCACGGCGACTCTTCTCGTTTCCACCCGGTTGCAGAAGCTTATAGCCGATCCGCTGCTTCGCCTGGCTCGCGTGGCAAAGGGCGTGTCGGAGGAAAAAGACTACTCGGCGCGGGTTACACGGGGAGGGAACGACGAACTGGGAATCTTGATTGACGCCTTCAATCAGATGCTCGAGAAGGTAGAGGACAGAGATGCACACGTCGAGGCTAAGGTGACGAAGCGAACCCACGCCCTCGCGGATAGCGAAGAGCGAAGTCGCCGATTGGTAGAGACAACGAACGTGATCCCGTGGGAAGCGGATGCCGAGACCTTGCGATTCACCTACGTCGGCCCTCGCATCGCCAAACTTTTAGGCTATGTGGCGGAAGATTGGAGGATGGAGAACTTCTGGGCAGACCATCTGCATCCGGAGGACGGAGAATGGGCCGTCGATCTCCGCAGAGCGGCCATCGAGCGGCACAATGACCACGAGCTTGAGTATCGTCTGACGGGCGCCGATGGCCAAACAGTCTGGGTTCGCGGCATCGCCAGCGTGGTCGCCGACAAGCCAGGTCAGGCAAGAAAACTGCAAGGATTCGTTTTTGACGTTACAGAGCGAAAACATACGGAACGGAAGCTTGCCGAAGCGGCGGCAACGCTCAAGCGTCAGAATCGGGAGCTGGTTGAGGCTCGGGACCAGGCGGTGGAAGCCGGCCGTCTGAAGAGCGAGTTCTTGGCCAACATGAGCCACGAGATTCGGACGCCGATGAACGTGATCATAGGGATGACCGAGCTTACCTTCGAGACGGAGCTGAGTTCGGAGCAAGAGCAATATCTATCCATGGTTCGGGGGTCCGCGGAGTCTCTTCTGACGATCATTAACGACATTCTCGACTTCTCCAAGATCGAGGCGGGCAAACTCGCTCTGGAGTCCATACCTTTCGACGTCAGACACGTGGTGCGGGAAACAGCCGAGTCCCTGGAGATGAGAGCGCGCGAAAAAGGTTTGGAACTGGTTTCTCGCGCAGAATCGGAAATCCCCGACGTAGTTATTGGCGACCCGGTGCGGCTAAAGCAAGTCCTCGTTAACCTGCTGGGTAATGCCATCAAATTCACGGAGCGCGGAACCATCGTGGTCCATCTGAGTTGGTTTCAATCTCAGACAGTGAAGTCCAGCTCTACGTTGCGGTAAAAGATACCGGAATCGGTGTTCCCGAGGACAAACGCCGACTCATTTTCGAGTCTTTCTCTCAGGCGGACGGCTCGACTACGCGACGTTACGGAGGAACAGGATTGGGCCTTCCGATTTCGAACAAGCTCGTCCAGCTGATGGGAGGGGACCTTCAGGTCGAGAGTGGGATGGGTGAGGGGAGCACCTTTTTCTTCAGCGTGACTCTCGGGCGCCCCGGGCCGGAACAGCAAGAACCCCGGCTGGACCGTACCGCATCGGTGCGAGCGCTGGTGGTGGCCGAAATCTCCGAGGAGCGGTTGGCCATCGCGGAAACCCTGGCGACCTGCTCCATCAATTGCGCTTCGGTCAGCAGTTGCGAGGAGGCCCGAATCGTTCTGGAATGGGCGGCGAAAACAGGACGTCCATTCTCTTTCCTGCTGGTGGACACCGCGACATCCGGATCCGAGAACCTTGCGCAGCGAATCAAGGAGGATTCCGTACTCTCGGAACCGGACCTCATCTTCGTCGGACCGAGAGAGCAGCTCGATGGCGGTCCCCACGACCTGCCCGGAGATGACAAGTTCTTAACAAAGCCCGTCACGGCCGGCGCACTGTCGGAGATGATCCTACACCCGGCGGCTGAAAATTCCGACCTCCCCATCGATTCGCCGGACCGATCTCCCGCGGCGGAATCCGCCGAAGGATCGCCACATCTTCGAATCCTGGTCGTGGAAGACCTCCCGGAAAACCAGATCTTGATGACCCACCTCCTAGAGCACCAAGGGCATTCCGTCATTATCGCGTCCAATGGCAAGGAAGCTGTTCGGCTATTTGAAGTAGAGACCTATGACCTCGTGCTCATGGACCTTCAAATGCCCGAGATGGGTGGTTTCGAAGCCACTGTCCAGATTCGTACGATGGAGCGTTCCAAAGGCGGCCACACCCCAGTGATCGGCGTAACCGCTTACGCCATGAAAGGGGACCGCGAACGCTGCCTGAGCGTCGGAATGGATGAGTATATTGCTAAGCCCATCCATCGCGAGCAATTGTTTGAGGCGATAGAGCGCTGCCTCCGCTCCCGCACCGCGGCCTGATCCCCCCCCGTACTGAAGACGTCCGCTGGTCGGGACCTTCTCGCCAACCCCTTCGACGCCCAAGTAGCCCGTTTCATAGGTTCCCGTCCATGGCGAGGCAGAGTGCTTCGGATCGGGTTTTCGGGCTTTCCGCGGTGAGGTGTCCGAGTGCCGGCAGGGGCAGGACTTAGCGGTATTGGCGCCACTCAGTCGCGGGACGGGCCCTTGGGGAGACCGGTCGTCAAGGCAGAAGCTTGGGTTCGGGCGCCGATTCGCCGTTCCCCTTGGACGCCACCGGCGGCAGAAGCTCGGGTGCAAAAACCGACAGCGTTTTGGCAAGGCTTTCGATGTCGGCGCCCTCTTCGATGGCCACTTCGTTTTCCACCCAATTGCACAAAGGAATATGCCGGAAGTAGATTCTTTCCTGAAGCACCAGCGACTTGCGGGTGGCAAACAGCATCTTTTGTTCTCGGATGAATCGCCGCCGCTCGGTACGGAGGTCGCTGAGGAAATCATCGAGCGACTGGCGGCGGGCTACTTCCTCGCGAAGGCTGTTGACCTCTTCCAGCGTGTCTTTCTGCGCTTGGATCGAGGCGCGCGCCTCGCGCAGAGATTGACGTTCCCGCGCCAGTTGTACCTCCAGCCGCTGCTGCATGATATACACGGCCAGCAAGGCCGAACCCAAAGCAATGAGAATCGGGAGGACTACCCAGAGAATTGCTGTCATATCATCCGCCGTGTTTCGAGAACGACACCGCTATTATACACTCGCTTTTGTAGACAAAACATTCGTGGAATGAGCGGCAAATAGTAGTATTTGGACCGCCAACGCCGTTCTGATATTGGCGAAACACTTTAGCACACAATAGAGAACTTACTTAGCCCGCTTCTCTCGCCCGACGCTGAGTATCTGCCGCCGGGACAGGTGTGTGCCTCTCGGCGAGAGGTTTAAACCTCGCGGGCGGCCCGAAACAATTGGCCGATGCGATTTCCATGAGCCGGGGAAGACGCCGTGAAAAACGGGCGTCAGAACAACTCTTCGCTCCAATTCTCGATGATTCCCTTCAGATGGCTGACAAACTGATCCCCGACGGCGCCGTCCAGCAAACGGTGATCGAAGCTGAGCGTGACATAGCAGATCGAGCGGATCGCAATTGCATCATCGATGACCACGGGCGCCTTGTGAATCGCTCCCAACCCGAGGATCGCCGCCTGGGGCCGGTTGATCGCCGGAGTCGCCAGCAGGCTGCCGAAGCTGCCGTAGTTTGAAATCGAAAACGTGCCCTCGTGGACTTCCTCCGGTTTGAGGCGCTTGCCGCGAGCCCGCTCGGCCAGATCGACAAGCTCTTGCTGGAGCGCCGCGACGTTTTTCCGATCAACATTTCGGATCACCGGCACAAGAAGTCCCTCGTCCAACGCCACCGCCACGCCGACGTTGACGTCGAAGTGAAAAATGACCTGCTCCCCGTCAAGTGAAGCGTTGACGGTGGGGAACTCTTTGAGGGCCGAGGCTGTCGCCCGCAGAAAAAAGGGCAGGAACGTCAGCTTCACTCCCGTCCGCTCGAAAAACGTCTGCTTGCTTGTCTCCCGCAGGCGAGCTACCTGGGTCACGTCCACTTGATGAACGGTCGAAACGTGGGGAGACACCCGTTTCGTGAGCACCATGTGCTCGGCGATCTTCTTGCGCATGATGTTCAACGGCTCGGCGCGATAGTCTCCGAATCGCGCTTGGGGAGCGCTCGGAAAAGCGTCCAACGACCCTGCCGGCGACGGCGGGGCGGCCTCGGCCTGGCCGCCCGCTTCGAGGAAAGCTTCGACGTCCTTCTTTGAAATGCGCCCGCCTTGCCCGGTGCCCCTGACCTGCCGCAGGTCGATACTGTGCTCCTTGGCGAGCCTGCGGACGAGGGGGGAGGAACGTACGCTATCCCCGTCGTCGGCCGCGGCCGGGGCGGGATCGGCCGTTGCGGGAGGGGTGCTCGGCTCGCGGACCGCTTCGGCGGCAGCGGCGGCGGCCGGAGCCGCGGAGGCCTGCGAGTCCTCGCCATTCGTCGCAGCCTCGTGTTGCTGGGCTTGTACGGCTCCGGAGCCGTCTCCGATTCGCGCGAGAACGCTGTTGATCTCGACCGTTTCGCCTTCCCCGACCAGCATCTCCTCCAACGTGCCGGCAACCGGGGCCGGTACTTCGGAATCCACCTTGTCGGTGGAGATCTCAAGCAGCGGCTCGTCGCGCTCTACCTTATCGCCGACTTTCTTGAGCCACTTGGTAACCGTTCCCTCGACAATGCTCTCCCCCATTTGGGGCATCAAAACGTCCGTCATTCGACTCCCCTCTCGGCGATTCCCCGGCGCGAGGCGCCCTCGACCGCCGCGCTTCCCGGCTGCATGTCGCGCGAGAAGACCTGTCCGAAGTGCCATACCAGCCGCGCTTTGACATCCTCTCGGGGAAGCCGCCGGCCCCGTAGCCGTTCCAGAGACGTCACCGGCTTCGAGATCCCACAGGGCACGATGAGATCGAAATAGTCCAGATCCGTCGACACGTTGAGAGCAAGCCCGTGCGAGGTGACCCAGCGGCTGATGTGAACTCCAATCGACCCCAGCTTCGCCCCCCGATGCCAGACACCCGTGCACCCCGCCACCCGCTCGGCCTCTACGCCGAAGTCCGACACCGTGTTCAACATCACCAGCTCCAACGCTCTGACGTAGGCCGTGATATCGCGCTTCCAGCGGCCAAGATCGACAATCGGGTACGCCACGATCTGGCCCGGCCCGTGATAGGTGACGTCGCCGCCGCGATCGGTCTCGCGGACGTCCACCTTCAGCTCGGCTAGCCGAGCTTCCGCGGCAAGGATGTTTTGGACTTTCGCGTTGCGGCCCAGCGTAATGACGTGTGGATGTTCGACCAGAAGCAGCTGATCGGCGATCTCTCCGCTCTTTCGCCGTGCGACGAGATCTCTTTGTATATCCCAGGCACGGCTGAAGCTTATCCGGCCGAGATCTTCGTATCGGCAGGGTTGGCTGGGCTCTCGGGAAGCCGGCTCCACCCGGGCGGAAAACTCAGCATCCGCGGTACTCGCCGTTGAGCCCGCGGTTAAGCCCTCTGTTGAAACGGTCGCGCTCATTCCCCTCAAGCGTTGATCGTCATTCCGTAGACGCCGCTAAAAGCCTCTTGGACTGCCTCGGAGAGCGTCGGATGGGAGTGAATGGTGTACATCATCGACTCGACGGTCGCTTCCCCGGACATGGCTACTACGGCTTCGGAAATCAGCTCCGTCGCCAGGGGACCGATAATGTGAACCCCCAAAATCTCGTCCGTCTTCTCGTCGGCGACGACTTTGACGAACCCCCCGTGATGGCCCAGAATCGACGCTTTGCTGTTGCCGCCAAAACCGAACTTGCCGACCTTGACAGCGCGGCCTTTCTCCTTAGCCGCCGCCTCGCTGAGCCCCACGCTGCCGATCTGCGGCTCGCAATAGGTAGCCGCGGGACTTCGCAGGTAATTCAGCGGCTCGACATCTTTTCCCGCCAAGCGCCCGACGGCCACTAACCCTTCCATCGAGGCTACATGCGCCAGTTGCGGCGTGCCGGCCACGATGTCGCCGATCGCGTACACTCCCGCTTCCGCGGTTTTCATCCATTGGTCAACGAGGATAAAGCCGCGATCAGTCTCGATGGCCGTGTTTTCGAGGCCGATATTTTCCGTGTTCGGCTTGCGGCCCACCGCGATGAGCACTTTTTCGGATGAGAACCGCTGCCGTTGCTCGTCCGAGCCGGTGAACTCGATGCTCACGCCCGCGCCGTCGTCGGTCACTTGCTCGACCTTCGCTCCCGTGTGGATCTGAATACCCTTCTTCCTGAGCGCTCGCGCCAGCTCGCGGGAAACGTCCTCGTCCTCGGAGGGGACCAGCCGGGGAAGCATCTCGACGATCGCCACCTCGGCGCCTAAGCTGCGGTAGAGGGAAGCGAACTCGACGCCGACAGCGCCCCCACCGACAATGGCCAGCGACGCCGGGACAGCCTCGAGATCGAGGATTTCGACATTGGTGAGAATCCGCGCCGGATCCGCTTCGAGGCCGGGCAGCGTCTGCGCTTCCGATCCGGTGGCCAAGATGATGTTCTTGGCCGCGATCTGCTTGGCGTCGTCCCCGTCCGACACCTCGATCCTGCGGTCGCCCAGCAGTTTACCGTAACCCCGAAGCGTGTCGATCTTGTGTTTCTTGAAGAGGAATTCAACACCCTTGGCATGACGCGCCACGATTTCGTTCTTGCGCTCGATCATGCGGGGGAAATTCAGCTCGACACCCTTCTGGATAACGCCGAACTCCTCTCCGTGGAGAGCGTACTCGTACAATTCCGCGAAATGAAGCAGGGCTTTGGTGGGAATGCAGCCGACGTGCAGGCAAGTGCCGCCCAGATGGCCTCTCTTTTCGACCACCCCGACCTTGAGGCCGTACTGCGCGGCGCGGATGGCGGCGACGTATCCGCCTGGTCCGCTGCCGATCACACAAACGTCATACGCCATGGGAGATTCCAGTTTATCAGAGCGACCCGGCTAGCCCTGCTGTTGAGCTATCGTCTCGGAGCATGCCGCAGTGATGCGTAAACCTCGATCAGCGGGATCAACAGGCGCCGACGTTGACTATCGAGGCGTTATGTGTCGCAATGTGTTACATGAAAAGAGCATCAACTTGAGAACTACGTTTGAGAACGCGAGCGATCCTCGAAGAGGTCGCCGCCGGGCGGGTTTTCGTCATTGAAGATAAGGGTACTCCCGTCGCCGAGTTGCGGCCTTTTCAGATCATCGCGCCGACTCGGCGTCTACCGAACCGCTAGAAACTTCTGAGCAAGCTTCCCCGCGTAAAGACGGACAGTGCGCGGATGCTGGAAGAAGATCGCTGTTGAGAAGAGAGTCCTAGGCGGACTGCTGCTGGTGCTGCCGCACCAGGTCGTACATCTTGTCCTTGAGATGTAGCTTGAGCTTCTTGAGCCGCATCTCCTCGACCTGCTCCTCCTGGGTTGGAAACCGCCGAGCGGTAAGTTCCTCAATCCGGCGATTGTAATTCGAGTGCTGCTCCGCAAGCTGGCGGTACTCTTCGTTGGTTTCCATCAGCTGGGCGGACAGGTACTCTCGAGGGATGCTTGCCATGAAGTTTCTCCTGGAGTTGCAACTGCGGGATGCTGCTGGGGGAGATGGCGGACAAAAGGTGAGTGGATCTGGGGACCTGACATCGACATCATAATTGCTGCTTCATGCCCTCATTCACCCCGCCAATCCAACCTTACCAGAGTTTCAGAACGATTTCAATTACGACTTGCGCCGTCGTTAGAAGGGTCGGTCGTCAGCTGGTGAGACATGCGGGCCTAGCGGCCCGTGGTGAAAGTCGCGGGGGAGCGAAAAATGGGGACTGCCACCAATTCGCTCCCCGTCATGGCCCTCGAAACAAAATGCTTCGCCTGAAGCGAATTGGCTGGCTGTACCCGATTTTTCGAGACGTTTACTTCACCACGGGTGCTAGACTAGGCCGCGCCACCGCTTCGGCGGCGGACTGCCGCAGTCAAGGAAGGCCCCCGGGCCTTTATCCGCGCGGTGCCGAACCCGATTCCCGCGACCGCCGAAATCGCATTCGAACGGCATCTTCACAGGGATTG
Source organism: Bryobacterales bacterium (assembly GCA_965248365.1). Taxonomy (GTDB): domain Bacteria; phylum Acidobacteriota; class Terriglobia; order Bryobacterales; family UBA6623. Next base: position 615,515 of record CBDFJA010000003.1, read on the forward strand.
ACATAATAACCTTGCCGCCGCCCGATTTGGGAGAATCCCAGCCCTTGATAGAAGGCGATGGCCGCGGCATTGCTCGCTCTAACCTCTAGAAACACGCTGCCGTCCGTTTGGTTCAGCAACGGGGCGACAAGATCTCGCCCAAAACCTTCGCCGCGCTGCTCGGGAGCCACGGCAAGATTGAGGATCTCGGTTTCGCCGGCGCCGAGGGAGCGGTAAATCAGGAAGCCAATCACCGCTTCCCCGATCTCGGCGACCGATCCCGCTAGACCCGCCTCGACGTCTGCGATCCACCGATAGCCCTCTTCCTTCCATTGAGCGGCCCGCGGAGCAAGGGCTTGTATCTCCAGGACGCGGGGCAGATCGCCGGGTGTAATAGGGCGTAGAATCACGGTCGCCATGGCACCAGTGTAGCGGCCGGCGACCGGATTCTACCGCCGCATCGGTGTTCCCAAGTAACATCCAGCCCGCTTTTTTCACTAGGTGGCGAGAACGGCGGACTAAACCCTTCCCTGCCCGCCAACCGATTAACCGGATGAACCTTCCCGGAACGAGGGAACCGCCGGCCGGACGAGCTTCAAGTCGGACGTGACTTGCTCTGGGGAAATGTCAAAGAAAAGTCTGTCAGGAAGAGGGGGGCCCTCGGTCGATGCTTCTGCGGCCGCTTCCTCGCCACGGACCAAAGGGAGAACCGAGCATGAAGACGGCAGGTAGGCAAACAATCGCGTTACTGGCGCTAGGCGCGGCATGGGCGTGGACCGCCAGTGACACAGCCCGCGCGCAGGGCCAGGCGGGCACGACGCTCTCGGCTAGTAAGACGGCTCAGGGCTATTTCAACAGGACCGAGAACTACGATTGGACGGTGGCGGAGACCGTCGACAAAGCAGCTCTGACGATCAAGCAAGGGGAATCCGACACCGTTGAATTCACGATCCAGGCGACCAGAACCGGTCCCCTCATCACCGGCATTTTCGGCGTCCGTGGTCAGGCCTGCGTGACAAACGGAGGCGAGCGGGACACCCAAAACCTCGCCCTCTTCGATCACGTTCAGTTCAAAAACGGCCCGGGGCCGTTTCAAGAATTGGGCGTGAACCAAACGCTTGCCGGTTTTCTCGCCGCCGGGGCCGGCAGCTGTTTTCCCTACGACATCGAGTTTGTTCCCGTGCCGGGAGCGACCTACCGAAACGCCGTCCACGTGACTATCACCAACCACTCCGGCCAGTTAGGGATACCGTTCGGGCCGGAACCCAAGGCCGGCTTCTCCCTTCCCACGACACCCACCGTGGTCCAGATCGACGAAGGAGCAACGGTGACCGACACCCTAAGTTGCCCGGCTGGATTCACCTGCACCCCCGCGAGCGGCGGCGTGCACTCGTTTTCCGCTACCGACAATACGACGTTCGTCGTCCAGGTCGAAAACAATAGCGCTCAATGCGATACGAACTTCCGTCTGACCAATATGGTAGAACTCGACGAAAACGACACCCATCAGAAGGACACCGGCGACGTCTTTGTTGATATCTACACGGGGTTGTGCGAGGAACCCCCCGACGAAGAGCCGGGAAACGGTTGCACGTTGACGATCGGATACTGGAAGAACCACGCCGGTTTTTCGGGCAAGAACCGAGACCGCGTAACGCCGTTGCTCCCGGTCAAGCTCGGTGCGGGAGGGGGAGCCACGGTGGTTGTAACTTCAGCTTCTCAGGCCGTCCAAATCTTGAGGATGCGATGGAACGGCGGCCGGCCTTCCAATGGGATCAGTAAATTGTACGCACAACTGCTGGGAGCGAAACTCAACATCGCTAACGGCGCGGGCGGCGCCGCCGCGGCCGCGGCCCTGGCGGCGGCAGACCTGATTCTTGCGGTCCACGATCAGGCCGCTTGGACTAGCCTCAGCCGTGCGGAGCGCGGGACAATCTTGGATTTGGCCAAGGTTCTCGACAACTACAACAACGGCGGCACCGGCCCAGGGCACTGTGACTGATCCGGAAGTTCGTAGCTCGCTTTTTCACCAGCGGTCGCCAGGAACGAGGCAGATGCCCGCCAAGGCGAACGAACCATGGGCTCGATGATTTGGATCATTGCCTGGGCCATCGTCACGACCGCGGTGGTCGTTCTGGGGCTCCTATTGCCTTTGGCTGCCGCTTGGTTCCCGAGACGCTTCATATTGAATCTCGCATAATATAGAGTTAGTCAAGGCCAAGAGAAGACTGCTTCCAGAAGGCCGTAATCAAGCGCGGTTTGCGGCGCATGCGACGCAGGGATTTGCGGGCACGCTCGTCCAGCTCCCAGTAGTCCTTCGGACAGACGTTCGGCAACTCGTGCTGCTTCCAGTAAGCCCAAATGTATTCCACCGGGTTCAGCTCCGGTGCATAGGGCGGCAAGCACTCCGTGGCGATGTGGCCTTCGGAGAGCTCGATGAACTCCCGCACCAGGCGGCTGCGGTGCGCCGGCAGGCGGTCCCAGACGATCAGCAGCGGGCCGTCGATGTGGCGGACCAAAGCCTTCAGGAAGTCGATGACCTCCAGCTCGCCGATGGCGCCGGGATAGAGCCGGAAGTAGAAGTTGCGCAAGGTCAGCCCGGCGGAAACGGAAAGTTTCTGCCAGTTGAAGTTGAACTCCAGCACGGGTGTCTCGCCGCGGGGCGCCCAGGTGCGGCAACGATGGGGCTTCTGACTCAGTCCGCTTTCGTCGATGAAGACGATCGTGCGGCCTTGTTTTTGGGCTTTTTTTTAGTGGCCGGCCAAGTCTTGCGCCGCCAGTTGCGGATGGCTTCTTCGTTGCGCTCGCGGGCCTTGCCGACAGGCCGTTGCGGGCTCCAGTGGAGCGCCCGCAGGATCTTCCAAACATGACCTTCGTGATAGCGCACGCCGAACTCGTCGGCGATCAGACGAGCGACTCGCGGACAAGTCCACAGCGGCGTCGAGAAGCCCTGCGCTTCGGGGCCCCGCAGCAGCATTGCCTCCAGACGTTCCCGTTGCGTGGCGTCTAACAGCGGCTTGCGGCCGGCGCGCCCGGCCCGGCGGAGTCCGGCGGCACCGTGCGCGCCATGCTCGCTAACCCAACGGCTCACGCTTTGCTGCGCCGCCTTCACGCGCCGTGCTGCCTCGGACTGACTCAAACCTTCGTCGACGACCAGCCGCACGGCCTCCAGCCGTCGCTTTTCCAGAGCATCAAAATCGCGCCTTACGCCTCTTGGGTTCCCCATGTCTATTAAGACGAGCAGAACCCCCAAAAAGTTACTCTATATTATGCGGGAGTCAATAGGTCGTAGATTTCGGCGACTCCTCAGGCGGCAAAGTTATCAGGTAGACTTCAAACAGCGCGGCGATCCCTCGGCCGGCCACATCAAACTGTTCATTGACGTCCATGTCAGCCGGGTTTCGGTTCGCGAGGGCCATCCTCAAAGTGCACGTATCATCGGCGAACGACACGTGGATGGCATCGGGAAGCAAGGCTGCCGACGAGACCTGCGTGACCTCACCGGCTGCTACCGCCACACCGTTCTCCCGGAGGGCCTTGGCGTAGCTCGACTCGTCGACACGCCCCTGCTCAACAGTTATCGATGGTGAGGCCGGAGGTGAGAAATGCGGGCTAATTCGCTGAGGATTCGACTGATGTACATTCAGCCACTGCTGTAATGGTTTCCGTCAGGGTACGATCCTTATTCCTGATCTCGGGTGTTTCTCGGGCGAAGGGCGTCTTGCTTACTGTCTCGTAGATGTCGGCGGCGCCGCGATGCAAAAAAGGCGTGACGCCTGCTGCTTCGAATGAGGCGGCAATCTCTCGCATTTCCGCGATCCAACGGGAAGCCTTCACCGGCAGGGCCGGAAGGTGACGTTCCATGCGGCGGTGCGCCTCGGGTTGGCTGAAGATGAACTCAGAACGCAGTTCGTCCGACAACCCCATGGCCTCAGCCGCCGTCAGGACCGCGAAGTACAAAGCGAACGTCCCCTTGGTCAAACCGGCGTAACACATTTTGATGGCTGAGGCCTGACCAACACGGGCGCCGATGAACCTGACGTCAATTTCCTCGCCGGCGAGCTCCCGCATCACGCCGGCGTGTTCTCCCGAGACATACAACCTTGGCGGAATGCCCCGACCCGGTGGCTCGCCGATGATAGAACCGTCAACGAACCTACCGCCGGCGTCGGTTAGGAGCGCCTGGATACTCTGGACTGTCCGCGGTGCAACAGCATTGCAATCGGCGAAATACGTGTCGCGACCCGTCACCTCGATCGCCGCGGCGACTTCCCGGGCGGCGGCCGCTGCTTGGGCCGGAACGAGAATGGAAAGGATCAGGTCGGCCTCGGACACCATCTCCTCGAGGCTGCCGACATCCCGGATGCCGGCCTGTCCAGAAAGCCCTCGTGTTCTATCGCTTCTCCCCTTAAGGCAGGTGATGACGTCCAGCCCGTGTTTGTCCAGAGCACGGCCGACATCGTGGCCCATATCACCGGGGCTTAGGATGGCGACAGTCTTGAGTGGCATGTGTTTCCCTCCGTGGGTGGGCGGCGCGCCAAAAGTAAGGGAGGTGCGCTTTCCGCTCGCCTGAGCTGCTTGAAACCGGACACAGCGAGGATCGGCACAGCCGCTATCTTTATCACAGCATCACTGGACCGTCAGGCTTACGCGCGCCACTCGGCATGCTTCGCGCAACTCCGAACGAGATCGGTTGTGCGACGGCGACGGTCTGGTATAGCTCAGACGCCCCCAGTTGTTGCCGGCAACTCCATAAATCTATTCATCGCCTCTTCCATGGGGTGACAAGGCAGTGACACGGGAACCTCGATCAGCGATGGCCTGTCGGCGTCCAACGCGGATTGGATAGCGGCGCCCAATTCGCCGATCGCTTCGACTCGGCGGCCGCTTGCGCCGAACGCCTGGGCCAGCGCGACAAAGTCCGGGTTCACCAGGTCGGCGGCGTGGGTCCTCCCATAGCGCCCCTGCTGTTGCGGTTTAAGGACCCCATAGCCATTGTCGTTGAACAGGAGGACGACGATCGGTACGCCGAACTGCACCGCCGTTGCCAGCTCCTGGCAGGTGAACTGGAAACCTCCGTCGCCGGCCGGCACGACCACCGGCCGCTCGGGGACGGCCAGCTTCGCCCCAATAGCGGCCGGCAGCCCGAACCCTAATGTTCCAAAGCCCATCGAAGTGAAGTAAGTACGCGGCTCAAAGACATCCAGCAAGTGGTGGCACCAATAAGCAACGACCGTCAAGTCGGGGACGATGATCGTCTCCCGCGGCAGGGCGGAGCGCAGCGTTCTCACCAACTCGACAGCCTCCGGCGATTGTCTCCGGAAATCCTGCATCAAACAGGATCGGAGTTCCGCCACTTCTGCGGCGCGAGAAGCTCGCGGCTGATCATCGCGGCACAGATCGATCAGGGCTTCAAGAGCGGTCCTGGCGTCGCCGACAACGCCTTCCGAAACGGGGTAATTGCGGCCTATCTCCGCCTCGTCAACATCGATTTGGATCAGTTGTCCCGGCAAGCGCAGCGACCAGGCCGCCGTCTCGCTCTCGGGGAAACGGGTTCCCACGGCAAGCATCAAATCGCAGCTCGCCAGGTACTCGCCGCCAATCGGATGCTGAAGCGTGTTCCCGGCGGCCAGGGGGTGATCGTCGGGCAAGCACCCCTTGCCCTGCGTCGTCGAGAAGACAGGCGCCTCAAGCATTTCGGCGAGCCTGCGCAGCGCGGGCGATGCGCCGCTCGTAACCACGCCTCCGCCGGCCCAAATCACCGGGCGCTTGGCCTTCTTGAGGAGATGAGCGGCTCTCTCCAGAGCGTTCTCGTCAGGTTGCGTCGTTTCTATAGGGGCGGGTTCGGGGATGTTAACTTCGCTGGAACCGTCCAGAACATCGAAGGGAACTTCGAGCGCCGTCGGCCCCGGCCGGCCGCTTTTCATTTCGAAGAACGCCTGTCGCACGGCTTGGGGAATCGCGGCCACGGTCTCACAGCGCTGGGTGAACTTGGTCACGGGCCGAAAGCCGGACAACTGGTCGGGAGACTCATGGCCGTAACCCTTGCCTTGACCCAGGTGCTCGGCCCGTATCTGGCTGGCAACGGCAAGAATCGGCGAAGACTCGCTGGAGGCCGTGCCGAACGGGGTCAGGGCGTTCATCACCGCCGGTCCGGTCGTCGTGATGCACACGCCGGGACGGCCACTGGCGCGGGCATAACCATCCGCCATGAAAGCCGCCCCCTGCTCATGCCGCGTGAGAACGTGCTCGATGCCGGAATCAAGCAGCGCTTCGTAGACAGCCAGGTTGTGGGTCCCTGGGATGCCGAAAACGGTGCGCACCCCGTGCGCCGCCAGCGACTTTACGACCGCCTCGCCACCTGTGAGGAGCATGAGTTTCCAACCTTTCCGGAGCGATGACTGGCCCTTTCGGAGAACCGGAGCAACCGCACCAAGACACTAGTGTGATGGATCAAGAGTTCGTTGACAATCCTAATCCGCTTTTCTGCTTTGAAAATAGAAATTTCCTCCTCCCGGCATCGGCGGCCGCCGCTTTACTCGTCACCGGCGGAGGCCCCACCCGCCGACGAAGGTATGGTCTACGCCGCGGATGGATTCCTTGCTAACCTCTAACGGGTATTGCCTTCGCGCTGGCGCTAGAGGTATTGATCTCATGCGAATTTTTCGCTGGTCCGCTCCGCTGACAACACTGCTGTTCGTCACTGTATCTCTGGCCGAAGGCCAGATTACGCACGGCCCGATCCTAGGGCGCCTCAGCTCGGACGGCGTCGGCGTCTGGGCACGCACCTTGCGGCCCGGCCAGTTCCGAGTAATTTACAGCCCAGCCTCGAATCCCGAAAGCCAAACCGCCGCTCCGGTGACCACCCAACTTGCACACGACAACACCGGCTGGGTGCACATTCAAGGCCTCAAACCGAACACGAAGTACTTCTACCGCCTGGCTGTGGGTAACGAAAATCACTCCCTGGGAGGATCGTTCCGCACTCTTCCCCGTGCCGCGGAGTATCGCGATCCCGAGCTGAATCCCCGGGGTGTCTTCAACTTCAGTTTCGAGTTCGGATGCGGCAACGCCCAGAAACCCGGGCACGGCGGCGGCTACACCGCACCGGCCTTCAAGACCATGCTTGAAAAACTCAAGGACAAGGTCCATTTCTCCATCCTAAACGGCGATTGGCTGTACGAGGATTACCGAACGTACTCGCCCGAGCAATGGTCACGGCAGGCCGGGGTCTCCGCTACTCAGGTGCCGGGAATTCTACGCATCGCGCCCACGCTGGCGGGCGTCTGGGAAAATTATAAGGTTTACCTCGATCGCGGAAGGAACCTTGCCCACTACCACCGCAACGTCCCGACCTTCTTCACCTTCGACGACCATGAGATCCTCAACGACGTTTGGGGCGCGGGAAGTCCGGGTCTTCGAGACCGCCGAGCCGCGTTTCGCGACATCGGCGTGCAGGCCTGGTACGACTACCTCGGCTGGAGCAATCCCGTTGAGTTCTCGCAGGGAATTCGCTTCGGCCGCACGGAGCTGAAGGGCGGGAGCGACGTCTTGACGGATAAAGAGGCGGACTTCACGGATCTCGACTTAGAGCAGGCCGCTACATTGCATGTTCACTGGGGCGGTCCTACGGCCGGCGTGAACGACAACGCTTTGGACGGTGTGGGCGGCGACCCGAATGCGGGTGTCTACGAGATCGTCGAGATCATCGATCGGCAGCGGCTGCGCGTTCGTCCTTCGGCGAAGCAGAGTGGCCAGAGTTCCTATTCCATCGGACGCCGTTCCTACTATCGCTTTCGCGTCGGCAACGCGGAATTCTTCTTCACCGACACCCGAACGCACCGCCAGATGCACGACACCAGACAGCCCGACAAGCCCGGCCTCTCGATGCTCGGCCCCCGGCAGCGGAAGTGGCTGCTGGAGGGGATGCGAGCCAGCGATGCGGACTTCTTGTTCGTGGTCTCCAGCGTAAACTTCATGGTGCCCCACGTCGGAGGAGGCGGGGTTCGCCCCGAAAATAAGGACGACGCCTGGACCGTGTTCCTCGACGAGCGCGAAGCTCTGATCGAAGCTTGGGATGCGCTGAACAAACCCGTTTTCGTCCTCACCGGCGACCTACACAACAGCTTCGCTATCAAAATCACCGACCGCGTCTGGGAGTTCGCGTCCGGCCCTCATAACTCGGACAACCATTGGTCGACCGACGAGGGCAACCGCCCGGCGAACGGACCGTTTCAATACGGCCCGCGGCGGTGCGACATTCGCTGGTCTACGTTCTACCGCAACGACATTCCGCGGGATCAGCTTCGATACCCCGTCTATTGTGTCGTGAAGGTCAACAACGCCTTCAACAATCCCAAGAAACTCGGCCAGGAGCGGTGGGTCGCCTTCCCCCGTCCGCAGGTCGTTTTTCAATACTACGATGGCCACACCGGGGAGCTGCTTTATGCCGAGTCCATCGGCGCTGTGAGGTGATCCAACCTCGCCTAGGCCGACCATCTGAGGGCATCAATTTCGCCATATGCACCGATGCCGCCCGAACGTGGCGAACGCATTCTTGCGCGCCGGGTCGCCATTCGCGGCGACATCGAATCCCGGCGAAACTCGTGAGAGGCGCGGGCCGGCCGGTGATATGATACTAACCCGCTTTTCTCACCAGGTGGCGAAGCGAAGTGCGTGAGATCCCGTCAGTACAAGGCACGCGCCGCTCGGCGCCGCATTTCTTGAATAATGCGAGCGTACTTGAACCCTACGTTGAGCACGGCGAGCAAGCGCAACGCAGTAATGGCTTGCCTATGGCGCGCTTCGACCGTCAGGTGGTGAGAAATGCGGGTTAGCCAACCAACGCGATCGGTCGAATCGGCGAGCCCGTTCCCCCGACGATCTTCATCGGCACGGCCACGAAAACGAACTCCCATCGTTCGTCCTCGGACAGCCCTTCTAAATCCAACGCCTCGATGATGTGAATGCCGCTGTCGACAAGCAAGTGGACATGAACCAGCATGCTTTTCGACGGAACCAACTCAAAGGCAATCGTGTCGGAGCCCCCGGCGAAGACACCGAGCGCGCTGAGCCACTCGGCGGCTTCGAGGTTCACGCCCGGTGATCGCACTTCGTTGATGTACTGCTTGGGGGTGTCCCAGTAGCGCCCCCATCCGGTGCGGACCAGCACGACGTCGCCCCCTCGCACCTCGACCGCTTGTTCGCGCGCGGTCGCCTGCAAGGTGTCGGCTCCGATCACAAAGTCCGCGGGGAGGATGTCGGTCTTCTCATGACGAGCGACATCGAGCAGAACCCCCCGACGCAGGATGGGCTGGATGGTGTCGACGCTCCAATGTTCCACGCCCCCCGTGTAGGACTGGACGACATCGACGCCTCCATGAAGCTTTAAGCCCTTTGAGAAATGACAAAGCGCATCAATGTGAGTTCCCGTGTGCCCGCCCAGGGTGATGCACTCCGCCGCGGAGCTGGCCTCGCCGAGCATCGTGTCCCCGTGCATCTTGCTCATGCAATAGACAAACGGTGGATGCACGGGATGATGCGGTATTCCCGGCCGGTAAGGCTGCCCGAGATCATAGGTCGTGGCCTTCTCCAGATTCTCCAGTAGGTCGTCAATCATGGGTCCGATTGTAGCGTGGATCTCGCCGTTGAGATCCGCGGCTTTTTACTTGGCCCGGCGACGCTCTCTGGACTAGGGAAGGGCGATCCCCTTCCCAGTGTGTAGCGCAGGCCTCGGGGGCGGCGCGAGCTTTAGCGCGTTCGATCCCCTGCGAGCCAATCACGATGTCGAGCAAGCCGAAAGCTTCTGTTCTATCGCCCGGCCCACCACCGACGCCCGAGCCGTCACCGTAAACGCCAAGAACGGACCAAAATCACGGGTGGCCGGCATGCTCGTAATGAACAACCCCGGAACATCGAAACTTGGGCAGCCGAACGGCCTCAGGCGTCGAGAAGAGTCTCGACGCGGCACGCAATAGTGCACGCTTCCCGTGGGAGTTGCGGGCACGCCATGCCGTGCCGATCGGCCAAGCGGCAACATCTCGTCACGAATGGCGACACCCCGCGCCGGAAGACGTGCGCCACAAGGAACTTCCCGTTCGTGCTTGGTGCAGCCCCGGCAACGATGAGAACCTGCGGGTTGCAGGGCGGGAGCCGCCGGCGTCAGCCCGTAGGCCTACCGCTAACTCACAACAGGAAACGGCTCGGAGAAAGGTTCGATGGGACCGGGTGGTGGCAGCTCGGGTTTCGTCGCGGTGAGCAATAGCACCCCGGCCCGCCGGAACCGATCTCTCTCGTCCGCGGACCGAAAATAGAGATCCGTGTCGAAGTCGGCCGTGATGGGCGTTTCATCCGGGATCAGGCGGACTTCGACTGCTTCGAACCCGAAAACTTCAAAGGCCTCTTGCCACTCCACCGCGCTGCGTAGCTGAACCGAAACGTCAAGCCGCTCGGGCAAGTGATGCAGATAAGGGTTTTCCCTGTGATAGCTGTTGAGAACGTAGACCGAGCCACCGAACGCCGTCACCCGGAAGATCTCCCGAATCGCCGCCTCGATGGAGTGCCAATAGTAGGCCGACTCGACGCAGATGACACGCGTAAAGTAGTCTTCCGTCCAGGGGATCTCCTCGGCTGATCCTGGCGCGAAAAGGACGTTGCCCTGCTCGGAGGATTTCCGCCGCGCAAGACGGATCATCTCGTCCGAGACATCGACGCCGACGATCGCGCCCCGCGGGCAACGGGAAGACAGAAGGCGGCAAGTCCAACCCTCGCCGCAGCCGATGTCGAGAATGCGCTCGCTCGCTCCCAATTCCATCCGCTCGATGGTCTGCTCGGTGATCCGCCGGTGTTGGCGCTCCATCCGCTCGGCACGGCCGTCGGCGGCCCAGAGGTTAAAGAGCTCGCCTATCTGTTCTTCTTTTTGAAGACGGAGACGCTGGTGTGGCGGAACGTTCAATCCTTAGATTGTAGTCTTGGTAGCGGGCTAGTGTTCCAGACTCACTCCCCTGCTCTCGCACCCTCTTGCGATGCCCGATTCGGAGCCGCGAACGCCAGTGAACGGCCATGGCGTCAGGCCAGGTCTTTGTGACCCGCCCAAAGGGATGAACGTCGGGTTTTCGACCGAGCAGCTCGAGGGCTGACCAGCCCACGATCGGCCGCCGACTCGCCGCCAAGCGCCGGATCGCCGTGGGCTTTGGCGCGCTCGGTTTTGTGGGCGCTAATCTCCCTCGATGCTGACCAGGCCGCCTTCGAGCACAGCCTGGGCGTCGGCGGCTGTGAACTCGCTGACCCTGGAGGAGATGTTCATCGAACAGAAGCTGGGTCCGCACATGGAGCAGAATCGCGCCTCTTTGTAGCCCTCTTCGGGGAGGGTCTCGTCATGCATCGAGCGAGCCGTTTCCGGATCAAGCGACAGTTCGAACTGGCGGTTCCAGTCGAACTCAAAGCGAGCTTTCGACAACTCATCGTCGCGCTCCCTGGCTCCAGGTCGATGGCGGGCGATGTCGGCGGCGTGGGCGGCTATCTTGTAGGCGATCAAACCCTGCTTCACGTCCTCACGGTTGGGCAGGCCAAGGTGCTCTTTGGGCGTCACGTAACACAGCATGGCCGCGCCGTGCCAGCCGATCATGGCGGCGCCGATGGCCGAGGTGATGTGATCGTAGCCGGGAGCGAAATCGGTGACCAGGGGTCCGAGGGTGTAGAAGGGAGCTTCGTAGCACATCTCCTTTTCCATGTCGACCTGCATCTTGATCTGGTCCATGGGGATGTGCCCAGGGCCCTCGATCATGACTTGGACGTCGTATTCCCAGGCCTTCTTGGTCAGCTCGCCCAGCGTTTTTAGCTCGGCGAACTGGGCCTCGTCGCTGGCATCGGCAATCGACCCGGGCCGCAAGCCGTCGCCCAGCGAGAAGCTAACGTCGTATTTCTGGAAGATCTCGCAGAGCTCGTCGAAATTTTCGTAGAGCATGTTCTGCCGATGATGGGTGACCATCCACTCGGCCAGGAGCGACCCGCCCCGGCTGACGATTCCCGTCACTCGCTTGACGGCCATGGGCACGTATTGGATGAGTACGCCCGCATGGATCGTCATGTAGTCGACGCCCTGCTCGGCCTGCTCGACGATTACGTCGCGCATGATGGGCCACGTCAAGTCGGCAATGCGCCCGTCAACGCGCGTCAGAGCTTCGTAAAGCGGAACGGTCCCGATCGGTACCGGTGAGTGGTTGATAATCGCTTCGCGGATACGGGGGATATCCCCACCCGTCGAGAGGTCCATCACCGTATCGGCGCCGTACTTGACCGAGTAGCGCAATTTCTCCAGCTCTTGCTCCACCTCGGATGTGACCGCCGAATTACCGATGTTCGAGTTGACCTTGCATGTGGAGGCAACGCCGATGCACATCGGCTCGAGATTCGTGTGGCGAATGTTTGCCGGGATGATCAGGCGCCCGCGGGCCACCTCTTCCCGGATCAGCTCGGGAGAAAGATTCTCGCGCCGGGAGACGAATTCCATCTCCTCGGTGACCATGCCCTGACGGGCGTAGTGAAGCTGCGTGCGGATCTCATCGTTTTGGCGTTTGGCTACCCATTCGGAACGCATGGAAAGGCCCCTCCCCGGGGCTTCGACGGAATGCTTCCTCAATTATGTCACCGCTTGCGTCGGCTCGCAAATGCTCGCCGTTGCCTGGGCGGGACCCCGACTCTGTCGAGCGGAGGGAGCACCTGATCTCGACCTTGGCGAGGAGACGATACTTTGTGTGAGACCGAGGGTCTCGGAGCCCCGGTCACCCAACAGGTGTTCTGCTATCCTGATTCCGAGAGGCTGTTTTCCCACTCCGCGCGGCCGCCGATGCCGTGCGGCGGCCTAGATTCCAGGCCGTTCCCCCACTATTGGCAGTACGGAAACTGAAGGAGAGGCGTTGTCTTGAGCAGCATCAACGGCACTTGTGTCAGGCACACGGACCTGCCCTCTTCGCCCCCCTTATTCACTGATTTTCTTTACGACTTTGAACGGGTCGCGCCTTACTACGGGTATCCGCCGCGGCCGTCCGCCATCGCGTCGGCGGCCCGCGAAGTTCGGATCGGCCCGCAGCATCGCCAGGCGCTGGTTGACGCCCTCGGCGAACAGAACATCGAGGCCGGGCCGGCGACGGCCGCTCATCTAGACCTGCTGGGCCGCGAGGGGACGGTTGTCGTCGCGGCGGGCCAGCAAGTGGGCCTCTACGGAGGACCGATCTTCGCGGTGTTCAAGGCGCTGACGGCGATTCGCCTGGCCGAGCGGCTGAGGTCGGAAGGACTTCCGGCGGTTCCTGTTTTCTGGCTCGCCACCGAGGATCACGACCTAGCTGAAGTCGACCACGCGTGGGTTTTCGACCAACAGCGGCAGCCGATCCGCATAGGGGCCTCCGCCCAGGCCGGCCCTCACCAACCCGTGGGCGGTGTCACTGTGACAGACAGCGCCATGGAGTCTCTCGAGGCGGCTCTCGCGGGCGCTCCCTACGCGAAGAACGCTTTGGATCTCGCCGCCAGCGCTTACCGCGGCGGGTCAAGCTTCGGCGCCGGTTTCGCGGCGCTGTTTCGCGGTCTGTTCGATCGCTACGGGCTGATTCTGATCGATCCGATGCACGCGGCAATCCGCCGGGTGGCGGCACCCGTGTTTCAGAAGGCCATCGAGGGGAACACTGAGCTGGACGCCGCCCTCGTTGACCGCAGCCGCGCCCTGGAACGGGCCGGTTACCATGCCCAGGTTCAGGTGAGTGATGAAACGGCGCTGGTGTTTCTTGTCGATGAAAAGCGGCGCCGGGTCTTGCGACGGACGGGTGCCGGTTATTCCGACGGCAGCCGCTCTTATTCCGCGCCGGAGTTGCTGAGTCGGCTGAAAGAACGCCCGCGGGACTTCTCGCCGAGCGCTTTGCTGCGCCCGGTGGTTCAAGATTTCATCCTGCCGACGGCCGCCTATGTGGCCGGGCCGACCGAGCTCTGTTATCTGGCGCAAGCCGAAGTTCTCTACAGCCGGCTGCTTGGCCGCATGCCGGTGGTCTTGCCTCGGGCTTCGTTCACGGTGTTGGATTCCGACGCGCATGACTTTCTGCAGCGCTACCAACTGAGCGTGACCGACTGCTTCGAGGGTCCCGAGGTATTGCGCAAGCGGGTGGCTGAAAAGCTCATTCCTTCAGCACTCGATACGGCGTTCCGGCACGGCGCGGCCGGGCTTGAAAGCTCGATCCAGGCCATCGACGAAAGCCTCGCGGCGTTTGATTCCACCCTCAGCTCGGCCCTTGCCACGGCGCGGAGCAAGATGCTCTACCAGTTGGGGAAGATTCGCGGCAAAGCAGCCCGCGAAAGCCTTCGCCGCAACGCCGAAGTCCAGCCCCGGATCGAGGCCCTGTCGAATCTGGTCTATCCCAACAAGACCCAGCAGGAGCGAGTCTATTCGGTCCTTGCTTTCCTGGCCCGCCACGGGCCTGATTTTATCGAACGGCTGCACGCAGCGATCAGTCCCGATTGTCACGACCATCAGGTGCTGGTGCTGTAAAAACGTAGGCTCTTTGCGCGCTCTTCTCGCGAGTGGCGAGGCGAAGTGCGTGAGAAGCCCAGGCCAGGGCAGAAGAGCTTGGCTACAATACCGGGTACACGGCCATCGCTCGAAAGATCGGCGAAGTGGCGACCGACAGGATTGCCGGCGGGACAAGCCAGATTGCTTGTCGCGCTAGGCCGCGCCCGTGAGGGCGCGGGCCCGCAGGCTCACGCCTGCGGCTCTGATTGGCTCGTCGCGAGGGTGTGCGAGAGCGCCGAACAGAGATGAAATGAGGAGGCTCGCCACCTGGTGAGAAAAGCGGGCTGGCGGAGTTGGGGCTGCGCAAGCCCGAGATGTTGAACCCGGTCCAGCCCGCTTCGCTGGAGACGCAAGCCAACCGCGCGGTGTTGACGGCGCGCGAAGCGTTGGTCGAGGTGCGGGCGGCCATGGGCCCGCGCCCTGACGGGCACGGCTCCGTCCGCTTAATGCCGCGGGCCGCGGCGATAAGAAACGCCCGTCGTAGCCTACAGATGACCGCTCGGTCGAAAACCCACCGGTTTTCATCCCCTTGGGTGGGCCGTTCGGCCCATGGGCATACACTGGCGTTCGCGGCTCCGCTTCAGGCCTGAGACCCTTGGCCCCGGGGTCTCGGACCGCAACGTCAGAGAGGGTCAGTTCCCGGCGCCGGCGGCGGCGAGAAGAATGGAGCGCTCGTCCCACTTGGCCGCGGGCGCAGCGTCGCCTAGCCGCCCACGGGACATCACCGCCACGGTGTCGCAGACGCCCAGCAATTCCGGAACATAAGAGCTAACAAACACCACAGCTTTGCCGGCGGCCGCCAACCGGCCGATCCAGTCATAGATTTGGACCTTGCTGGCGACATCGATGCCGCGGGTAGGCTCGTCCAGTAGCAGCACATCACAATCGTGGTGCAGCAGGCGTGCAAGCTGCACCTTTTGCTGGTTGCCACCGGAAAGGGACGTGATGGGCGCTTGCGGCCCAGTCGCCTTGACGGCAAGCCGTTCCATCCAAGAGGCAGCGGCTTCACGAAGCGCCCCTCGGCGGAGCCAGCCGCGCCGCGCATAAGGGTCGAGCCGCGAAAGCGCCAGGTTGTCCTCGACCGTCAATCCGGCCGCGAGTCCTTCTGTTTTTCGGTCTTCGCTGAGCAGACCCACGCCCTGACGCAGCCTCTCGGCCGGCGTGGCGGGGCCTTCGAATGCGGCGACGCGGACCCGGCCTTCCCGCACCGCGGCAAGCCCAAAGATGGCCCGCAGCATCTCCGTACGGCCCGCGCCGATCAGCCCGGCAATTCCCAGAATTTCACCACGACGAAGCTGAAAACTAGCCGAGCGAACGGCCGGGGCGGAGGACAGCCCATCCAACTCGAGAATCGGCTCGCCGACGGAATGCGGGACGCGAGGAAACATTTCGTCGAGCTTGCGGCCCACCATCCACTCTACAATCCGGTCGAGCGATGTTCCGGCCATCTCGCCCGTCGCCACCGACCGCCCGTCCCGCAGGATCGTGAAGCGCGCGGCGATGCGCTCGACCTCCTCCAGAAAGTGGCTGATGTAGACGACGGAGACGCCCCCGGCGCACAACTTGCGGATCAAGTCGAAAAGACGGTCTACGTCGCCCTGCGTCAGGCTGCTGGTCGGCTCATCGAAAACGACAATCTTGGCCCGGATCACCAGCGCCCGGGCGATTTCGACGACTTGCTGCGCTCCGATGCTCAGCTCGCCGACGATGGCGCGCGGCGAAATGTCCCCATGCCCGAGAGTTTCGAGAGCCCGCGTCGTTAGCTGCTGGGCGCGGCTAGGCTGCAACCACCCGCGGTTGGCCGGCTCGATCCCCAACACGACGTTAGCCGCCACGCTCAAATGGGGCGCCAGCGCCAGTTCTTGATAGATCATGGCGACGCCGTTTTGGCGCGCTTCCAAAGGATTGGCCGGCCGGAAGGGATCTCCGTCGACTTCGATCTCCCCGGCATCCGCCCGAAGGACGCCGCTCAAGATCTTCATCAGCGTGCTCTTCCCGGCCCCGTTCTCACCGATCAAGGCATGCACCCGCCCGGGGAGCACCTCAAGATCCACGCCGTCGAGCGCGCGGGTTGCGCCGAAGGACTTACCGATGCCTCGCATCCGCAGGCGTGGGGCCGACTGGTTCGACTCGGTGGTGTTCATCGGGTCTACTGGCTATACATCCGGATCGACGCCTGCCCCAGGAGAACCCAGACCGGCGCCGGGGATGGTGTCAGAGCCGCATGGGCGTACTGGAAAGATCGTTAACATATTGATTACAAGATGGTTACCAGGAATTTGGTTCGTTTGGTATTTTTTCTCGTTCGAAGAACGTGATGCCGGGGCGCTGGGATCCTCCCTCTTGAGAATAACGGGTGTGTCAAGCGTCTCGGTGGGCGATGAGCGATAGGCCGTCGTCGCGGGTCGGTTGAACCCGTCCAGCTAGACTTAGCTAGAAAAGCTTATTGACTCCCGCATAATATAGAGTAACCTTTTGGGGGTTCTGCTCGTCTTAATAGACATGGGGAACCCAAGAGGCGTAAGGCGCGATTTTGATGCTCTGGAAAAGCGACGGCTGGAGGCCGTGCGGCTGGTCGTTGACGAAGGTTTGAGTCAGTCCGAGGCAGCACGGCGCGTGAAGGCGGCGCAGCAAAGCGTGAGCCGTTGGGTTAGCGAGCATGGCGCGCACGGTGCCGCCGGACTCCGCCGGGCCGGGCGCGCCGGCCGCAAGCCGCTGTTAGACGCCACGCAACGGGAACGTCTGGAGGCAATGCTGCTGCGGGGCCCCGAAGCGCAGGGCTTCTCGACGCCGCTGTGGACTTGTCCGCGAGTCGCTCGTCTGATCGCCGACGAGTTCGGCGTGCGCTATCACGAAGGTCATGTTTGGAAGATCCTGCGGGCGCTCCACTGGAGCCCGCAACGGCCTGTCGGCAAGGCCCGCGAGCGCAACGAAGAAGCCATCCGCAACTGGCGGCGCAAGACTTGGCCGGCCACTAAAAAAAAGCCCAAAAACAAGGCCGCACGATCGTCTTCATCGACGAAAGCGGACTGAGTCAGAAGCCCCATCGTTGCCGCACCTGGGCGCCCCGCGGCGAGACACCCGTGCTGGAGTTCAACTTCAACTGGCAGAAACTTTCCGTTTCCGCCGGGCTGACCTTGCGCAACTTCTACTTCCGGCTCTATCCCGGCGCCATCGGCGAGCTGGAGGTCATCGACTTCCTGAAGGCTTTGGTCCGCCACATCGACGGCCCGCTGCTGATCGTCTGGGACCGCCTGCCGGCGCACCGCAGCCGCCTGGTGCGGGAGTTCATCGAGCTCTCCGAAGGCCACATCGCCACGGAGTGCTTGCCGCCCTATGCACCGGAGCTGAACCCGGTGGAATACATTTGGGCTTACTGGAAGCAGCACGAGTTGCCGAACGTCTGTCCGAAGGACTACTGGGAGCTGGACGAGCGTGCCCGCAAATCCCTGCGTCGCATGCGCCGCAAACCGCGCTTGATTACGGCCTTCTGGAAGCAGTCTTCTCTTGGCCTTGACTAACTCGATATTATGCGAGATTCAATAGCTAAGATTAAGTCATGCAAGTAAATGTGCATGTCGCCAAGACGCAGCTCTCCAAGTTGATCGAAAAGGCACGGACTGGGAAGGAGGTTATCATCGCCAAGGCGGGTAAACCGGTCGTCAGGCTCGTTCCTTTCAAACAGCGATCGAAGAGGGAATTCGGGAGCGCCGCCGGTCTGATCGCTTTCGAGGAAGGCTGGGACGCTCCGATGACAGACGAAGAGATGGCGCACCTGCTGAGCGATGAACCTGCTGATCGACACTAATGTGTTCCTTTGGGCCATTGGAGGGTAGCAGGCGAGGCTGTCGCCGGCGGCTGGGCAGGCTATGCGAAACGAAGGAAATCGGTTACTTCTCAGCGCCGCCAGTCTGTGGGAGATTGCTCTCAAAGTGCGGAGTGGAAAGCTCAGGCTTCCGGAAACCGGCCAGTTCGTCAAGGAACACCTGGGGAGGCTAGGCATCGTCGGGATTCTCGCTGTCGATGCTGCACATGTCTTTCGTGTTTTGGAGTTGCCCGATCATCACCGGGATCCGTTTGATCGGCTGCTGGTAGCACAATGCCAGGTTGAGAACGTGCCGCTCGTAACGTCCGATCCCATGATCCCCGAGTATGCGATTGATGTCATTTGGTATCGAAACATAAGCCTAAATCCGGCAGTTGGGAACAGTGCAAGACGTCCTGACGGGAAAAGCGACCTTGACCAGATACAGGGGTCACCCCACGGGTGACAAGGCTCAACTGCTCCACAGTTGCCGATTTCGGGCGCAACTTAATTGATTATGGGAATTTTAGTATGCACAGCAACACCGTCGGAACTGCCGGATTAGGGATAAACTGCCTGATTCTCCATTTACCACGTCGGTAGCCCGCGGTAAAAGTCCTTGGGTTCGGGAAACGGGTACCGTCGGCCAGCGGCTCTGTGGCGGCGATCCCGGTTCGGTCAACGGTTTTCGATCGCCCGCAGGGCCGCTTTGACTTGCGGATCGCGGCGCACTTCGATTTCATCTCCCTTGGCGACGCCCAAGGCGAAATTGAGGATCTCCTGCTGCAGCCGGCCGCGAATGAAATCCCGCGAGGCCGACCAATCCGTCAGCCCGGGACTAATGCGGCGTTCGGAAAGAAAGAGCTGGAACTCGTCGAGCAGCCGAGGCGACACTTCGAAATCAGGGCCCGTGGCCGGCTGGCTGCTCGAATACCGTTGGGCGAAGTCGAGGAAGTAGCCGCTAGCCTCGATGACCATCTCCAATCGGTTGAGGCTTCGGGGATAGACGATCGTATCGGGGCGAACTCCTCCCGCCGCCGGTGGTGGCGAGCCGGTCTCGGGTCCCGCATCCGCAGGTTGTGATTCCTCACACGGCGTAAGAATGAAGCGGCGACAGTCACCCAAGGGCCGTTGGATCGATCGGCCATTGGGCGTCAGGTAGACGGCCGTCGTCAGCGCCAGCCCCGCTCCTTCCGACAGCTCGAAGACACTCTGCACGAGACCCTTCCCGAAGGTCGGCTCGCCGACGATCGTTGCTCGTCGGTGGTCTTGGAGCGCGGCGGCGACCAGCTCCGCGGCGCTCGCGGTCCGCGAGTTTGTCAGAACCGCGATCGGAAACCGGTAAGGCTCGAATCCGTCGGGAACCTTGACCGCTAAGTCCTCGCCCTTGCGAGCGCGGATCCACAGAATCTCTTTGCCGCTCTCGAGAAAGAACGCTGCCGTTTGCGCCGCCACTTTCACCAGGCCGCCGGGGTTGCCTCGCAAATCCAGCACGAGCCCATGCAAGTCGGCCCCTCCCGCGCTCTCAATGGCCTGCTTGAGGTCTTTGGCCGTATCACGTTCGAAATTAGCGAGTTTAATGTAAGCAATGCCGGGCTTCAGGATAAGTTTTCGACTTACGCTGGGGTCGGCCATCTCGGCGGGCACAAGCGTCATCGGCAGCAGCCTGGGCAGCGTAGGGCGTTTCACCATCAACTGGACCTTGGTCTGCCGTGACTGGCCGAGCAGGGCAACGAGCTGCTGGATGCTCAAGTGGCCCAGGGGGTGGCCGTTGACGGCGGCGATTTCGTCACCGGACGACAGTCCCGACCGGGCCGACGGACTCCCCGGCAGCGTCTGCAGGACGATCACGCGTCCCGGGCTAAGCGCCACGACGCTGCCGAAACCTTTTTCCGTCGAGCGCTGCATTTCCTTCAGCGACTCGAATTGGTCGCGGTCCAGAAATGCGGAGTGCGGATCGAGCGTGCGGACCATGGCCGGCAGCGCGCCCTGATAAAAGGCCTGCTGGGGATCAACCGGGGAGGCGAGATTCCGCTCGACGACACGATAGACGTCGAGGAAGCGTCTCACCTCGCGCTGAAGATCATCTTCCGCCGCGGCGCTGAGGGGCAGCCAAAAAAGCAGGAGGGCGAGAAAAAGTCGCATGCGGCCCGCTGAGGAGTGCTACGAACTGATTATAGCTCCGCGCCCGGGCAGGCTAGGCCCCGTTTTGTGACCGCTCACTGCAAGCCGGGATCGCCAGTCGATGAGGGATCGTCGGGAGGCTGCTCCAGGGGCAGCGTCAGGGTGTTACCCCGGCGGCCTTCGATGAGTAACGAGACCGAAAGTGCCTCGCCCGCGAGCTGATCGGGAACGGCCATCCCGAGTTCGTAGAGGCCGGGGAAGCCGGCCACCGCGCGGAGCGACAGCGGTTCGACCCGTTCCCGGTTGATCTCCAGTTGAACGGCTGTGGCGTCTTCGGTCGAGCCGAGCAGGTTGCCTGCGCCCAGCCCGGTTGCCAATACCAGCAGTCCCTCGCCCGGCTGGGCCGGATTGTCGAGACTGACCGTGCTGCCGTCACTCCTGATGGCACGAAACAGGCCCGGGGATACGCAGGAGATCCTGATCAGCATGGGATCGCTGAAACTGGGTCCTCTCTGGACTCGAAGCTCCCCGACGCCCGGGTCGACCGTTATGGGGATCCGCAGATTGATTTGATCGGGAGTCACTGCCAGCACCGTGGCTTGTTGACCGTCAACTGTGACGGTCGGCAGAACCGCCGGGGCCGGATCACCCGAGGGGTCCGCACTCAGGTTCGTGCCGAACAAGGTCGCCAGCACTCCGGGAGACAGGTCGGGCCTCATTGTGGCGCTATTGACCAGCCCGCCGAATCGGAGCTTAGGACGCGGGTCGTCGGGATCGGGTGGGTTTACCTGGAAACGCTGCGTAGCTTCGACCAGTTGCAGGCCGCTGGTCACGCTCACCATATACGGACCCGGCTCTGTCCGGGGGCGAACGGTGATCACAACGCGCAGCCTCTCGGGGCTGAGGACTTCGAGGTCCCGCGTCACGATGTCGCTCGTCCCAAACCCAACGATAGTTTGATCCGCGGCGAAGTCCGTGCCCAGGCCGTCGATAGTGACCACCACGTCCGAATCAGCCTGGGCCGACTCAGGCGACAAGACAAGCGCCGGCGCGATGCCGTCGGGATAGGGCAACACGACGTTGCCGTCGGGAAGCGTGAACGCCGAGCTCTGGCCGTCGGGGTTGTAGACCGTCACAACAGCCCGGTGTCCCGGCGGCCCCGGGGGCGGCCGGACGACAATCCCGCCGTCGAACTCGTCAAAACCGACAACCGTCCCGGGCAGACCGTCAAAATAAACCAACGCTCTGGAATCGAAGTCCGATCCCCGTACAATCCACACCTCGGCGTCGGGGAAGCCAAAGGCGGGTTCGATCCAATGGATCACCGGCGCGCGTTGCGACGTGAGCCGAACGGCACTGGGCAGGACATAGATGTCGTCTCTCAAGCGAAACAAAAGAGGCTTAGGCCCCAAGCCGCTGAAAGGCGAGATCTCAAAACCAACCCGAGCAAAGCGGACGTCGAAGGCGTAAACGGCCGGCGGAGCCGGGCTCAGATCGGACCCTATAACTTCCAGGGAGATCTCCGGAAGATTCCGAATGAGTCCCGGCCCGGTCGCCAACACGAACGCCGTCTGCTCGCGGTTATCGATGAAAGCCGGGTGAACCCCCGGGGCGCCGTTGCCGGGGAAGCTAAAAGTCGTCACGCTGTGGAGAGCGAGGCCGGCGAGAGGCGTAACGGCAAAGTCAATGTCCTCGGTCGGCGCGCCGCCGGTTACCCACACCGGCGGAGCATCCACAAGCTGATTGGACCCCCCGTAAAAGATGGTTTTGAAGGCCTCGCCCGGCACAACAGTTTCGCCCGAGTCGGTCGTCGGCAACACCACATTGGCAGGCCCCAATCCGGTTTGCGTTGCCGGGGGGAGAGGATGCGCGTAGACCCAATAAGGCCCCGGCAGCAGGCCCTGGATCCGGTACCCGCCGTCGGGATCGGTCAGGGAGCTAACGACGATGCTCCCCCCGGCTCCGATCGCTACCACCGAGGCCAGATGAACCGGCTCGCCCGCCGTGGATACGATGCGTCCGCTGATGCCGCCGAAGATTCGCGAAAAGCTTGCCGTCGGATAGGCGACGGAGAGGCCGGCCACATCGTCGGCGGCGAGCGGCAACGCCCGCGTGGTAGCCCGGGTCACATCCGTGCTCATTACCGACCCGGTCAGCGAGTGCTGCAGCCCCAGAGCATGTCCGATCTCATGAACCAGGCTATTGAAGAAAGGCTCGGAAAAAGTCGGCGTCGGGCGTCCCGGGCTGGCGAGATCGTTCGAGAGGATCACCTGGGAGCGCACAATCGGAATGAAGCCGCCGCTCTTCTCGGCGCGGGTGATGGGACCGCCCAGCCCGATCACGCCCGGGGGCAGTTCGGCGAAAAGTATTTCTCCGCCCGGAGCGGCGGTGTCGGGAAGACCTTCGCTGATTCCTCCGTAGGCGACCCTCAATTGGGAGCTGGGCACGGAGTCCCACAGCGACAAGGCTTGCCGCGCCTGGCTGACAAGCGCCTCATAGCTGTCGTTCGCCGCCAATTGGGGTCCGTCGCGACTGACGAAGAAATAGACCGTGCCGTCGATCAAGGACGCAAGGTCGAACTTCTCAATGGCTCTTGGAAAAGGCGGCGAGGCCGTCGGATAGTGGACGAAGTGATAGTATCCGAGCAAGCTGCCGGGAAGGGATAGCAGCAGCACGAGCAGAGGCCGGATGCGGCTAGCCGCCGGCGAACCCACGATTCTCATTACTTTGCGTCGGACAATACCGATCGGATCGTTGCCACGAGATCGTGCAAGGGCATTTCGATGGCGCGATCCTGAACGGCAACCCCCGTCTTGGAAGCCAGCATCAAGTCTCCACTCGGCCCGCGGGTAGCGCGAAGATCTCCCTCCTCTGCCCGGGTAACCGCGAACAGCCCCTGGCTCAGGCCGGTGATTTGGATCCGCCCGCTAGGCCCCTTCCAGAGAAAGAAGACAAACTCGCTCCCCGGCTCAAGCCGAGGCACGCCGCCAAAGCGCTGGCTCAAGCCGCCGACCGACCCGCCGGGAAGCGCCACTTCGACTTCGTTTGATGGCTCGCCCTTCCACTGCTCGATCACCTCCAAGCGCGTCAGGGTGTAGATCAAGCGCCCTTCCCGTACGCCGCGGCTTTCCGCCGTCCGGGCACGGACGATGGCCGTTGACTGCTCGATCATCTCGCCGAGCGAGATCTGCTCCAATGTCGCCGCCGTCAGAGGCAGCAAACCCAGGCAGGCAAGAGAAGCAATCGTACGCAGGACACACATGTTCACCACACGATAGGCAGGCAGAGCACCAAACTCAACTGGTTTCATAACAATAACTTAGACTACCACGCCGAGCTCGCCGCTATACACATTGACACGGCGCCGTGCCTTTGCGCCACGGCCGCCGCCGGAGTGTGGGGGCCGCGGCTCGGGAGCACTACACGAACCTGAAACTCTATCTGTCGGGGACAACTAGAGCGGACTTCGACACGAGGAGGATGAGACTATCGCAATGGAACCGACGTCAGGAGTACACTGGCCGTGCGGGGCGGCGAAATAATGATGCAAATCCTGGTGGAACCCGCTCAAACCCGGGTAAATCGGGGAAGTCTACAAGGAGTGAGGAGATGATCTCTGCGTGGAACGCCTTTCCGAGATTGAGTCGGCTCGCCGTTATCGCCGGTCTTGTGGCCGCACTGGGAGCCGGCGGGCTGGCGCACGCCTGCGATCCGGATAAGATCAAGAGCGTGCTCATGACCCCGAAAGTGGTCAACATCCCGGTCGGGGGCACGGTGACCGTAACGGTGGTTGTCAGCTGCACCACCGACGGCGACGATTGGGGGCTGGGGACGACCATCACAGGAGGCGGCAGCACGTTTTTCGATGTACGTTTGGTCGACGTAGACCCTCTCGTCGACGACGTGATGGGCAGCAAACGATTCACCGTCTCAGTGACGCGACTCCCCGTTCCGCCAGGATTCCTCCGCCCCGTCAGGGACAAGCTCGAATACAACGTGGAGTGCGCTCCCGCCGAAATCACGGGAGACCCCGACTTTAGCGGCGAGGGGCAGGTCGGATGCTCCGATCCAGCCGACCTCGCAGTGGAGATCGACGAAGGCACGGATGTGCTGGACGACAACCACTATGCCAGCAATCTCAAAGGCAATCCTGACGCCAAGCTGACCATACCGGCCTGCTGCGTGGCTGACACCGCGGAAGAGGCCGACAGCACGCAAACCACCGAGAGCTCATTCCTGATCGGCACCCACAACCTGCAGGACCCCTGCGCGGATCAGCCCGCGGCCAAGCTTTCCCCCGTACGGGGCTTAGTTGATCCGGATAACTGCGGCGGCGATGCGAATCTGTTCTTCGGACACATTTTCGGCGTTTGGACCATCAGAGGGCCCCAGGAGCAGTGATTCCAAGAGGACGATCCGCCAAACGCTCTGCCCACGACTCTGGAGGTCGAACTGACCAATGGGTTCACCGACGAGCTCCATGGAGCCTCCGGGATCAAGCAGCAAGGACCGGTAAACATCCGCATCAGTACAGCTCAGAACTTCATCCCGGTACAGGGCGTTCTCGCGGAGGACGGGACGTTCACGGCAACCGGAAGAGGGACGATCATTTTCGTGCCGAACACCCCCGTGCTTATGGAGGGAACGTTTCGGGGCGGCCGGCTCGAGGCGACCTATACGATCGGGGACCCCCAACGCGGAGGCTGGCCGCTGGGGCCGCCGGGCGTATTCCCCGTGTCGGCGCTGAGCGTGTCTTGGACGGACTTCCTCGCCGACGTCGCGGATTCCTTCGAAGGCGCCGCGGAGGCGCTGGGCGCCCTGAACTATCGGGCTCCGTTCGGGGGAGTGGACTTCAGCATACCGGCGGTTAGCATCGCCGGTAACCTGCTGCTGCTCGACGCCGTTGTGCGATCTCCGTTAGAACCTCCGTTCATCCTCGAGGACGGCGAGGTCCTCGACGATCCGGCCGACGAGGCGCTTGCCGCCATCCAGGCCGAGCTGGTCGGCTTCGCCGACGCGATGGCCGGATCCTCGCTGCCAAGCCGCGTTTTCGCCGAGGCGCAACTGCGGCAGGCGGCGACGTCCTTTGGCGATGCGCAAACAGCGTGGGCCGAAATGTTGGGACTGCTCCAACTAGCTCCCAGCCAGGCCCTTGCCGACGCTGTCAACGGATGGCTGGCGGCTATTGCCGAAGCAGGAGCGGCCCTGGAAGCCTTCGTCCAGCTCGCTCTGGGCGGGCCGTTCACCACCGTATCGGCGGCGAGCTACGAGGGTCCCGAAACAGCCGCGGACGCCATCGTCGCCGGATTCGGCCAGATTACAGGAGCGCAGTTCGAAGCCGCTCTCAGCATACCCCTGCCCACGTCCTTAAGTAACATCTCCATTCGCATAACCGACAGTGCCGGCAGTGAGCGGCTGGCGGGCCTGTTCTTTTCTTCCGATGAGCAATTCAACTTCCACGTTCCCGCCGGGACAGCTCTCGGGCAGGCCGTGCTGACGGTCTTCCGCGGTGACGAGGTGATTGCCACTGGGCGAGTGGTGATCCGAGAGGTGGCGCCGTCGCTGTTCGCCGCCAACGTCAACGGTCAGGGCGTGGCCGCCGCGCTGGCCCTGCGCGTGGCCGCCGACCTCACCCAGACGATCCGGCTGATCTATGACGATACCGCCCCGCTAGGCAGCCGGGCCACCCTTCCGATCGATCTAGGCCCTGAGGGAGAGCAGGTTTTCTTGGTGCTGTTCGGGACCGGCATGCGAGGCTTTACGAGTGGGGCGACGGCCACCGTTGGGCGAGGCGGTACCCATTGCCGACCTTCTAGCCCATCCGGATTTGGTTGGGCTCGACCAAGCCAACCTCGGCCCTCTGCCCCGTTCGCTGATCGGCCGGGGCGAGATCGATATCATCCTCATCGTGGACGGCAAGGTCGCCAATATCGTGACCGTCAACATTCAATAATCAGGCCGGCGCCGCTCGGCAACCTCGTTTCTTGAATAATGCGGGCGTATTTGAACCCTACGTGGAGCACGGCGAGCAAGTGCAACACAGTAATGGCAGGCATGGCGTGCTTCGCCTCGTCACGTGGTGAGAAAAGCGGGACAGCGGTCTCGCATGGGAGCCTTGCTACAATGGCGACGGGCACTGACCAGCGGCGCAACATGCTGGTTGGGGATCTTTGGGGGAACGAGGAGACTGATGCCGTTCTGCACGAATTGCGGCGCCGAGGTGACGGGGACCAAGTTCTGCGGCCAATGCGGAACTCCCACCGGAGCGTCGAGCGCCGGCGCCGAGCCGTCACCATCAAGCCCCCCAGGCACTCCCCCTCGCGGCGAAGGGTCGTCCGGGGACCTGGGCATCACCGACAACGCAGCGGCCGCGCTGTGCTACTTCCTGCTCCCCGCGGCCGTCTTCCTCGTGATCGAACCCTATCGGGACAACCGCTACATTCGCTTCCACTGTTTTCAAGCGATCTTCTCTGCCGCGGTGGTCTTACTAACTCTCGGAATTATCACCACCATCGTCTCGGCCATTATTGGCTTCCTAGCGTATGTCTTGGCCTGGCTGCTCGTCCTGGCGTCCTTCGTTTATGGGATAAAACTCGTGTTGAGAATCTACGCGGGCGAGGATGTGAAGATCCCCATCATCAGCGACTTCGCCGAGCGATACGCGTAACGACGGCGAGCAGGCGGAACAAAGTCATGGGCGGGCCTGTTGCGCGCTTCGCTTCGCCTCGCCACGTGGTGAGAGAAGCGGGCTAGGAAGGGCCCGAATCCGAAACCGCCGTGCGGTATGGAGTGGGACACGGACATGTCGTGTCCGGCGTTCCCCATTTTTCCTTCCGGCTCCCGGTCCGGAGGAGTCGGAACTGTCGGCGCTGTGTTGGTTCGCTTCACCTTCCCCGAGAAGCTGCCCCGAAAGCCCACGCGTCGCAGTCGGCATAGCGGGCGTGCGCCGGCGGGCTGCCGGGGCGAGGAACGGTCTTACGCTTCCCTGCCCTTCTCCAGCAGCCGGCGGATCCGATCGACGGCCGGCGGCAGGTCGCTGTACTCCAGAACGTAGGCACCCAGTTTCAGCAGCCGTTCCAGGGAAAGAACCTGTGAGCGGTTGACCTCCGCGTCAAGACGCGGCAGTTCTTGCGTAAGCCGCACCAGCGCGTCGTCGCCCTCGATACTCGACAGGTTGGAATTACCCCGTCCAACGCGCTGAAGGAAAATGACGTGGTCGACTCGGCAACTGTCGCTCGCGGCGATCGCTGAAAATTCGTCGGTGCGGACTTCCATCATCGGTTGGCTATCGATGTCGAAGGAATCGGGGTATGGGGCAAGCTGGGGGAACAGCGTGCGGGCGCCCGGCTGAAGTCGGATGTATTGCGGCCTGCCGAGGACCCTGCGATCATCACCATTGCGAAGGAGATAGCTCACGTCGTCGCTGATGAAGGTCAACCCTGCTTGGGCGCAGGCAAGGGCGAGACAGCTCTTGCCCGATCCCGGCGGCGCCGACAGTAGCACTCCCCGCCCGTTCGCCGCCACGCAGCTTGCGTGAATCGGCGTAAGATCCCTATAGCTGAGCAGAGTGTGGACGATCGCTTCCAGGTAGTGATAGCGGAAAGCCGCTCGCCGGCGGGCCACCGTGGAACTCACCCAGCAAGCAGCGATGCTTCTCTCAAGATCACAGGATGCGAAGTTGTGGGCGTCTGCCGCCAAAACGAGCAGATGCGCCTGGGCGCGAAAGGCGGGACTGGGAGGATGCGAGTTCGACGGGCCATCCGTGACTAGGACCCGCAGATCCACCGGCTCTTGCTCGAAAGCTTTCTCGTAACCTGACCAGCTCTGCTCGGCGGCCTCAACCACATCCCGATGGTTCGTTCTGAGATCCAGAGGAAACCCCAGCGGATAGAGGCGTTTATGGACACCCAGTTCGGTCGAGTACCCCAGAGGATCCCAAGTGGGAAGTCGCTCGGCCATCATGGCCTCAGGTTATCATCATGCCGATACCCCGGCGTATGACTACGTTTAGTCCGGGATCGATGGCTTGGTTTTGGAGCTTTGAGGAGTCAGCAGCGTGGCGATCGAGTAAGTGGGACTGTGAGGAAAATGCGTCCTAGAGAGCTTTTCTCAAGATGAGCTGGTAATCCCAGTGGATGACCTTCACTTGCGGGCGGAAGACCTCGACGAAGAAATCGATTCCCATTCGTGGCCGCCCACGGAGCGGCCAGTTGGGTCTCCACGCGTAGTCGTCGAAGATCAGAAGTCCACCTTGCCGCAGCAACCGCCACGCAAGTATCGCGTCTTCGAGGACTGCGGCTGCGGAATGGTCCCCGTCGATGTATATGACATCAAAGCTGTCAAGTGGCAGCCGGCGTGACTCTATTTGAGAGTATCCGACGATCAGTTCCAGGCGGTCATCCGCCCCGGCCAGACGTACGTTCGACAGGAAACGGTTCTTGGTGACGCCGCCCCCGAATCGCGGCAGGAATGGATCAATACACGTGAGACTGGCGGACTCGTGGGTCAGGACGTTCTCCAGCATCCAGACTGCCGATCGGCCTTCGAAGCAGCCCACTTCGAGATAACGGATTCCCGGAGCACCCTTAATTCCATCGAGAACTTTGTCCCAGACGGGAATGTTGTGAATGAACCAGTCCTTCTCCGGTGTGAACAGGTAGTCATTCCGGTAGGGCTGGCCCGGTGTCTCAGAAACTGGTCCGGTTTTCGGGGTGACGTCGATGTTATATCTGTGGCTACCCGCCCCTGTCCCATGGGGTCTGTCGTCGCTCTCCGACGGTGCTTTAC
Source organism: Bryobacterales bacterium (assembly GCA_965248365.1). Taxonomy (GTDB): domain Bacteria; phylum Acidobacteriota; class Terriglobia; order Bryobacterales; family UBA6623. The sequence continues at coordinate 644,764 of CBDFJA010000003.1, forward strand.
TTGTGCTAATAACCGGAGGCGGCGGGTCTCGTATTTCAACACCCTCGGGAGGCGCATCATCGCTGTCACCAAGGTTCGGCGGTGTCTCGATTCTGCTGGGCACCTCAGAGGTTGCGTCGTCTCCTTCAGCAGAAGGGGTTTCATGTCCCTGAACGACTTCGGCCTGTGCGGCGGTGCGGTCCGGACTCTTTTGGGCTCTCGCCTGGGGGCAATGTGCCGACACCAGAAGGAGAAAGAGGCCCGAAACGAGAATCGCGAGCATGTCAATTGAACGGGCGATCATACCATTGACTCCGGCCAGTTGCGTCGCCTTCGACCATTTCGGCTCCCGATTATACACTGAATGTCGGTCCTGACAACGTGATCGCCCATCTTGTCTCGCGGATACTTCTCGACACTCAATCGCAGCCGGTTTATCGAGAGATTCCTGCGCACGTATCGTTCCAATTAGATATGCCCTAAATGTGGCCGAACACCGGCTCGGTTTGGCGGCGAACCGGCGCGGCTGCCATCAAAGCGTCCTTGACATCCTGAATGGCGCGCTGCTTTTCGCGATTCCGTAGCGATCGGCGGTTGACGAGGAGTCGGGCAGTCGAATTGGGCAGAATCTTGTCGATGATTTTCAAACCATTCGCCCGCAGCGTACGTCCGGTCTCGGTGTTGTCGATGATGGCGTCGCCGTCTTCGGGCGGTTTCGACTCCGTTGCTCCGAAGGAGTGAAAGATCGCCACCGGGGACGAGCTTCGCCGCTCGACGTGCAGGCGCGAGTAGGGGCTGTAAAGTGACGGCTCGAGGTCGGTGTGTTTGCGGACGAGAGCTTCGGTCAGGTTCAGGTACTCGGTCCAGATGCGCAAAGGGTGTGTTCCGGTCGAATTGACGAACTTTTCAAACAAGTCCTCGGCCGAGTTGACGTCCTCCCAGACTTCGGGCACGGCCAAGACGATGTCCACCCGGCCGAAGCCCAAGTCCAGCAGATCGGCCACATTGGAAGCGCACTCGGTTTCCAAATACCAGTCGAGGCCCGAGATCCCCAAATCATAAAACCCGGCGGCGATCATGTAGGGGATTTCCTGGGGACGAAGGACCTTAACACTGACAGGAAGATCGATCTCGGGGCGATAGCTGCGCGTCCCATCGGCATAGCCTTGGGGCTCGATCCCAGCTTCTTTAAAAAACGCGGCGACGGCTTTTTCCAGGCTACCCTTCGGGATTGCTAGTTTTACTTGGCTCATCGCGACTTACTCCGCGCCGCGTCCGAACACTCGCGCGCGGCTGGCTGGGACCAAACCATCAGGACGGCGTCTTGGAGGCTGGTGTGAAATCAGGAACTTACTTGAGGCTCGCACAATGGAGTGACATTGGAACACCGACACAGTGCTGCCCCTACCGTCTGAACAGGGGCCAGGTCACCGTCATTTCGGAGACTCGGTAGGAGCCCTTCGACTATTATAGCCGGGCTTTGGCTTGTATCCGCTGGCCCGTTCACGCAACGCCCCGGGGAAAGGGAGTTTATTGAATGACTCTGGTTTGCTCCATCGACGTGGGTGGCGGACCGCCGCCCGATAAAGGCCGAGTTCCTTTCTGTCGATTTCAAGTTGAATGATTGCGAACCCTCCGACGCGTTGGGCGCTGAGGCCTGGTGGGAGAATGCTCTGGGTTCTTGCCTTGTGCTTGCTCGTGCAAGGCCAGCGGCTAGGGGTCAACCCGATCGGGGTCAGCGGCGAATACCGGGTGGGGCCCGGTGATGTGCTCGACGTCAAAGTCTTCGAGGTCGAGGAGTTGAGCAACCCGGCCGTGGTAAGTCCCCGGGGAACCGTCTCGCTGCCGTTGATCGGCGAGGTCTTCGTTGGACAAAAGACGACGCTTCAGATTGAAGTCCGGCTGAAGCAGCTCTACGAAATCAATCTGCTTCAGGACCCGCAGATCAGCGTCAGCGTGCAAGAGTTTCGCAGCCAGCCGGTCAGTATCCTGGGGGCCGTGGAGCGACCGGGGGTCTACCAGCTTCAGGGCCGGCGCCGACTGGTGAAGTTCTGGCCATGGCCGGGGGCCTGGCGGCCGAGGTGGGCGACGTGATCACGATCTCGAGAAGTCCCTTACCCGCACGTCTGGAACCTGCCGCCGGCTCCGCGAATCAGGGTCCCGGGCCGCCGTGCCTGCCGGACGCGGGCACAACCGAGCCTGAGCCTACCGTCGAAAGCGACCATCGGCCGCGACCGAGAGGGCCGCTTCGCGGGCGCGCCGCCACGAACTCTACCGATTACCGGTCGGCCGGGAACGAGCGTTGCCACAAAGGCGGGAAAGACCGGCGGGACAAGATCCCCACCACAGAGGGCTTAGACACCAACCCAGGGCTGGTGCGGCTACCCCCGTTCTCGGCGGCGACGGAGACATCTCGGCTGCCTGAAGAGTTTCGAGTCTCGGTACGCGACCTGCTAACCCTCGACGGCCGGGGCGACAGCAACCCCTTGATCCGGCCCCACGATGTAGTGCGGGTGGCCAAGGCCGGGGTGATCTACGTCCTGGGCGGGGTGAAAAAGCCCGGTGGATTCCGCATCAAGGACCAAGAGATCGTCACGGTGTTGCGGGCGGTTTCATTGGCCGGAGGACTGGGGCGCCACGCCGCCCCCCGGAAAGCGCGCATCATTCGCCAGTCGCGTGGTCTGAGTCATGAGATTCCGCTTTCGATCCATGACATTCTTCGCGGCCGAGCACCCGATTCACCCCTTGAACCCAACGACATCCTCTTCATTCCCGACAGCCGGGCGAAGAGCGCCCTGAGCCGCAGCGCCGAGGCCGCCATACAGATGGGGACGGGGATTGTGATTTGGCGCCGCTAGCCGGAGCAGGGCACCTCCCGTGGATGCGAAGCTACCGCAACTGAGCCCAAGGCCGGCGCCGCCTGCTGCTATCTCGGGCTCGGCTTCTCCGAGACAGGTCTCGCCTTCTCCCTGGCCGATCGAGCAGCCCGAGCCGGCAACGCAGTTTGCCCTGCGGGACTACTGGAGGCTCATCCATGGTCGGTGACGGACCATTTTCTGGGTGGTCGTCTCCTCCCTGCTGGCCACGACGGGCTACAACTATCTCCGCGTGCCGACGTATCGGGCGAAGGGAACCATCCAAATCGACCGTGAAGAACCCAACATCGCCAAGCTGGATGAAAGCCTGCCTCAGCTTCCCGAGCAACCCGAATACATCGATACCCAATACAAAATTCTCAAGAGCCGCACCCTAGCCAAGCGAGTGATTTCAAAGCTTGGGCTTCACCGCCAGGTTGAGTTTCGCCAAGGTGTCGCCGGGGACACTGCGGCGCCGGATCAGCAGGCGGAACCGGACAGGCATGAACAGATGCACCCGATGATCGTGGAGAATTATCTGGATCGACTGGGCGTTCATCCGGGAAAGGGAACTCGGCTGGTCGATGTCACCTTCGAATCGGTGGACAGAGAGCTGGCTCCCAAAGTCGTCAACACGCTGGCGGAGGAATATATCGAGTACAACTTCGAGGCCAAGTGGAACGCTACGCAAAAGGCGTCGAGATGGCTCGAGCAGCAGCTCTCACACTTGCAGGCGAAACTCGAAACCAGCGAAAGCGATCTGCAGGATTACGCGGCGGCGCACTCGATTCTATTTGTCGAGGAGCGCAAGAACATCACGACGGAGAAATTGGCGCAGCTTGAAGAGGAGTTGACCCGCGTCCAAGCGCTGCGAATCGAGCGGCAATCACGGGCCATGTTGGCGCAGGACGCCCTCGCGCAAAGCGGAGAACTTCCCAGCAGCCTGACGAGCGAGACCTACCGTGGGCTTGAAGCCGAACTCACCGAGTTGCGGCGGGATTATTCCGAATTGATGGTCACGTTCGCGCCAGGTTATCCCAAGGTCCGAAGAGTGAAGCGGCAGATCGACGAGCTGGAACAGGCCCTCCAGGCCGAGCAGGAGCGCGTCTTTCAAGGAGTCAGCGAGTCCTTCCAGCTAGCGGTCCGCCGGGAGCGTTTGCTCGAGGAGGAAGTGGCCCGCCAAAGAGGCCTGGTCAATCGTCTAAGCGACGACTTCATCGCATACGACATCCTCAAACGCGACGCGGAGACGAACCGCCAGCTCTACGAGGGCTTGTTGCAGCGACTCAAAGAAGCGGGCATCTCAGCGGGCCTTCGGGCGTCCAACATAGCGGTGCTCGATGTAGCCGAAGCCCCCGACGAACCGTATCGGCCGCGGAAACTCTACAACCTTGCCATGGCTCTGCTAGCCGGCCTGGCGCTGGGGGTGGCCTTAGGCTTCGTCCAGGAGCACATGGACACGGTCGTGCGGACGCCCGAAGAGGTGGAAGCGCTGACCGGACTGTCGCTGTTGGCGGTTGTCCCCCGCAGCCGCCGCAAAGACACTCCCAAAGTGGTGACCGTGGCGCTGCCCGAGACGGTCCCCGCCGTGCCGCGGACAGTTGCGGCGTCGGCGACCAACGGAACAGTGGGCAACCCCCTCGAAACCGAAGACAGTCGCCGGGCGAAGTGGAATCCCGACCCGGAGCTTGCCGAAGCGTATCGGGCGCTGCGAACATCCCTGCTGCTCGGGTCAGACGAGACGACGCGGCGCACGCTGGTGACGAGCTCCCAACCCCAAGAAGGCAAGACAACCGTCAGCCTGAACCTGGCTTGTAGCTTGGCTCAACTGGGCCGACCAACCCTCTTGATAGACGCCGACATGCGCCGCCCAAACTGTGACAAGCAGCTCGGTGTGAAAGCGGAGTACGGCCTCAGCGACTACCTGCAGGGTTTGGCGGAATTTGGCCAAGTTGTCAGCGAGACCCCGATCATGGACTTGTCGCTGATCGCCGCGGGCAGGCTTCACTCGACGGCGTCCGATCTGCTGTATTCCCCTCGTCTGAGGTTCCTGCTTCAGCAGGCGGGCGAAGGCTTCCAGCACGTCGTGATCGACTCACCCCCCTCCCTGGTTCTCTCCGACGCCCGAACCATTTCCCGCCTCGTCGAAGGCGTCATCCTGGTGGTCTCCGACGAGACCGATCGCGGGGCACTGTCACGAACGAAGCAAACGTTGGACGAGGCAGGCGTGCGCTTTCTCGGGTTCGTCATCAACCGAGTCGATCTCGATCATCTCGACTACGGCTACTACCGCAACTACGGCTACTACTATTCCTATTCCAGGGACTCGGGTTAGCCCGCTTTTCTCACCAGGTGGCGAGGCGAAGTGCGCGGTCGGCCGTCAGTACAAGACGCGCGACGCTCGGCGCGCGGAGGTGTACTTGAACAGATACGTTGAGCACGGCGAGCAAGCGCAACGCAGTAATGGCGGGCCTATGGCGTGCTTCGACCGTCAGGTGGTGAGAAAAGCGGGCTAACCCCAATACCGTCACCTATTGAATCTCGCATAATATCGAGTTGGTCAAGGCCAAGAGAAGACTGCTTCCAGAAGGCCGTAATCAAGCGCGGTTTGCGGCGCATGCGACGCAGGGATTTGCGGGCACGCTCGTCCAGCTCCCAGTAGTCCTTCGGACAGACGTTCGGCAACTCGTGCTGCTTCCAGTAAGCCCAAATGTATTCCACCGGGTTCAGCTCCGGTGCATAGGGCGGCAAGCACTCCGTGGCGATGTGGCCTTCGGAGAGCTCGATGAACTCCCGCACCAGGCGGCTGCGGTGCGCCGGCAGGCGGTCCCAGACGATCAGCAGCGGGCCGTCGATGTGGCGGACCAAAGCCTTCAGGAAGTCGATGACCTCCAGCTCGCCGATGGCGCCGGGATAGAGCCGGAAGTAGAAGTTGCGCAAGGTCAGCCCGGCGGAAACGGAAAGTTTCTGCCAGTTGAAGTTGAACTCCAGCACGGGTGTCTCGCCGCGGGGCGCCCAGGTGCGGCAACGATGGGGCTTCTGACTCAGTCCGCTTTCGTCGATGAAGACGATCGTGCGGCCTTGTTTTTGGGCTTTTTTTTAGTGGCCGGCCAAGTCTTGCGCCGCCAGTTGCGGATGGCTTCTTCGTTGCGCTCGCGGGCCTTGCCGACAGGCCGTTGCGGGCTCCAGTGGAGCGCCCGCAGGATCTTCCAAACATGACCTTCGTGATAGCGCACGCCGAACTCGTCGGCGATCAGACGAGCGACTCGCGGACAAGTCCACAGCGGCGTCGAGAAGCCCTGCGCTTCGGGGCCCCGCAGCAGCATTGCCTCCAGACGTTCCCGTTGCGTGGCGTCTAACAACGGCTTGCGGCCGGCGCGCCCGGCCCGGCGGAGTCCGGCGGCACCGTGCGCGCCATGCTCGCTAACCCAACGGCTCACGCTTTGCTGCGCCGCCTTCACGCGCCGTGCTGCCTCGGACTGACTCAAACCTTCGTCAACGACCAGCCGCACGGCCTCCAGCCGTCGCTTTTCCAGAGCATCAAAATCGCGCCTTACGCCTCTTGGGTTCCCCATGTCTATTAAGACGAGCAGAACCCCCAAAAGATTACCCTATATTATGCGGGAGTCAATAAGCCGTGACGGAACCGGCGTTTGTTCCCCGCATGGAGCCGGGGTGTAACACGCGGCCTCGACCGCACCCTTGCGGGTGCGGCTCCGCTGACACGTGTCCTAGCTCGAACCGCGCTGCTCAGCGGGCGGCGGCCCAGCGACTCAATCCCCAGCCCCGGAGGCGTCGTAGAGTAATCCCGTCTCCACGAGATAGATCATGCGTAGCTGCCGTGGGTCTGGTTTGCGCCGGGCAAAGCCGCCGGCCGAACCGGTGATCAGCAACGCTTCGGAGTCAGCCGACCAGAGATAGTCGAACGACCTGCCGGAGCCCGGGTCCACTTCCGCCAACGAAACCACGGTTTCGATGCGGCCGTTCTCCAGGGTCCAAACATGGACGCTATAGAATCCCACGCCTAGCGCGCCGGAACGGAGGAAGGCCGCCCGCCGGCGGTTGGGCGCGGCAATGAGAGTGTGTCCGGGACCTACGTAGGTTTCCTCGCCAGTGTCCGGTTCGTAAGTGTGGAGCGTAAACTCGGGGCGCAAGGTCGCATCCAGGTGGCTGCGCAGATACCGCCTGATCTTCGCCGCGGCAGGGACGGCCCATGAGCGCCAGCGCTGGTAGACGACCAGCCCCTTCTCCCCTCTTCGCAGGAGCACGGGGCCGACGACGACGGTGTCGCGGGCGATGTCGAGCTCCTCGACGGCGTTTGTCGCCGGCGTCCATAGGTAAACGTGCTGCTGCTCCGTCCATCTGTCGCCGGTATAGGTGGCGACTACCCACAGGTCATCCCGTTCGTCGTGGTCGCTGGAGAAAATCTTGCCTTGCCAGGGCGTCTTTCCGTCGGGAAGTTGGGGAAGTTTCGGTTTGGCTGGCGGGTCGCCGGAAAACTGGTCCAGGTAGTCGAGCACTTCCTGACTCGATTGAGCGGGCAGAAGCTGGGGGACCTTCTCTTCCACTTCGGACCCCCAACTGCCGGGGCCCAGCACAGCCACGCAAGAGAGGTGAATCGCCAGAGCCGGGAACACGACGGCCATCAGCAGCGCAAGGACCCAGCGCTTGTTGGATGGTTTCGGCATGAGCTTTATGCGGACCGTTTAGCCGGAATCCGGCGTTTCGTTGACACTCCAATTTGAGCGGTGCTAGCGTGGAAGATCATTTCCCGCTGACATGAAATCCACCCTGGCGGCCGCGGAGCTTCGCAGGACGCCCCTGAACACGACGCATCGAGCGGCGGGCGCCCGCATGGCCGGTTTCGGGGGCTGGGACATGCCGGTCGAGTACACCGGTATCATAGCCGAGCACATGGCCGTGCGGACGGTGGCCGGTCTGTTCGACGTCAGCCACATGGGCGAGATTGAAGTCCGCGGCCCGCAAGCGATCAACCTCGTCGAACATGTCGCCAGCAATTACGCCTCTCGGCTCGAAGACGGGCAAGCGCAGTATTCGGCCTTGCTCTACCCGCATGGGGGGTTCGTCGACGATATCGTGCTTCACCGAATCGGGGGGGATCATTATCTGCTTTGTGTAAACGCCGCCAACCAAGAGAAGGACTACGAATGGATCATCTCCCAGAACCGCTTTGAAGCCCAGGTGGAGTTGGCGAGCGACAGATATGCCCAACTGGCGATTCAGGGCCCGAAGGCGCAAGCGGCGCTCGCCAAGCTGACCGACACGGATTTGTCCTCGATCGCCTACTACCGCTTCGCCCACGGCGCGGTGGCCGGAGGGCCGGCCATCATCGCCCGCACCGGCTACACCGGCGAAGATGGCTTCGAGATCTACATCGCGCCGGAGGCAAGCGAAGCGACCTGGCAAGGCCTCCTCGAAGCCGGAGGGGAATTCGGCATCCTCCCCTGTGGCCTGGGAGCGCGCAACACGCTTCGCCTGGAGGCGGCGATGTCGCTCTACGGACATGAGATCAATGAGACGATTACCCCTTACGAAGCAAGGTTAGGGTGGATCGTAAAGCTCGAAAAGGGCGAGTTCGTCGGCCGCGAAGCGCTGATCCGACAGAAACGGGACGGCTCGACTCGGCGGCTGGTGGGTTTTGAAATGCGGGGCCGAGGCATCGCCCGCGATGGCTACCGGGTGTTTGTCGACGGCGCGGACGCCGGCTGGGTCACGAGCGGGTCGCCGGCTCCGTTCTTACGAAAAAACATCGGTCTGGCCATGCTCCCGGCGGCGGAGGCGAGGTTGGGCCGCGCAATCGAAATCCAGATCCGTGACCGGCGCGTCGAGGCCGAGCTTGTGCCGACTCCTTTTTATTCGCGAAAGAACTGAATCAATCCGATGTATCCCGATCAATATCGCTATACCAAGGAACACGAATGGGTGCGGGTCGCCGGTGACGAAGCGACTGTCGGAATTACCCACCACGCCCAGGAGCAACTGGGAGACGTCGTCTACGTGGAGCTTCCCCAAGTCGGCGCCGCGATTCACGCCGCCCAATCGTTCGGCACGGTGGAGTCCGTGAAGGCGGTTTCGGACCTCTATGCGCCGATGAGCGGCAAGGTGACCGCAGTGAACGAGTCTCTCGTGGACGCCCCCGAAATACTCAACGAAGACCCTCACGCCAAAGGTTGGTTGATCCGCGCGCGGATTTCCGACAAACACGAGATCGAGAAGCTGATGACGGCGGAAGATTATCAAGCCTACGTGGCGGCCGAAGTGGAGTCCTGATATCGTGCGGTATCTTCCGAAGTCTCCCCACGAGCGCCGTGAAATGCTGGCCACGATGGGCCTCGGTTCGTTGGAAGACCTTTACGCTCACCTGCCCGAAGACGTCAAGCTGAACCAGCCGCTGAAGATTCCCCCCGGCCAGTCGGAATACGAAATCATCGACTACTTCCGTCGCCGCTCGGAGGAAGGCGCCAACGGCTACGCCAGTTTTTTGGGGGCGGGAGTTTATCGCCATTATCGCCCCGTGGTCATCGACCCGATTGTTACGCGAGGCGAGTTCCTCACGGCCTACACGCCCTACCAAGCGGAGATTTCCCAGGGCGTGCTGACGTCGATTTTCGAGTTCCAGACGATGATCTGTCAGCTCACCGGCATGGAAGCGGCTAACGCTTCGATGTACGACGGCTCCACGGCGGTTCCCGAGGCGGCCATGATGGCCGTGCGAATCACCAAGCGCGACAAGGTGCTCGTCGCGCGCTCTCTTCATCCCGAATACCGTCAAGTGCTGGAAACCTACCGCCGCCACCAGGATATTCCAGCCGAATCCGTCGACTACGACATTGAATCCGGGCAGTTGGACCTGGAGGATCTCGAGGCCAAGCTCAGCGATGAGGTAGCCGCTGTGATCGTCCAGTCGCCAAACTTTTTCGGGACCGTCGAGCAGACGCGCGAGGCCGCGCGGATGGCCCACCACCGCGGAGCCTTGCTGGTGGTGATCTTCACGGAAGCCGTTTCGTTGGGCCTGCTGAGACCGAGCAGCGAAGCCGATATCGTCGCCGGCGAGCTGCAGTCGTTCGCGCACCCGCCGAGCTACGGGGGGCCCTTTGTCGGCGTATTGGCGACGAAGCAGAAATACATTCGCCAAATGCCGGGCCGGCTGGTGGGCGAAACAGTGGACAGCGAGGGCAACCGCGCTTTCTGCTTGACCCTGGCAACGAGGGAGCAACACATCCGCCGCGCCAAGGCCACCTCGAACATTTGCACCAACCAGGCGTTGATTGCATTGATGGCCACGGTCTACATGACAGTCTTTGGCAAAGAGGGTCTGCGGGAGCTGGCCGAACAAAATCTAGCCAAAGCTCACTATTTGGCGAAGCAGCTTGAAAAGCACGGCGCTTCGTTAGCCTTCAGCGGACCGTTCTTTAACGAATTTGTCGTCCGGCCCGTGAACGGCGCCGCGACCGAAATCAATCGGCGGGCTCTCGAGAGCAAGATCATCGGCGGCTTCGAGCTGGGCCGCTACTACCCCGAGCTGGACGATTGCTTGCTCGTTTGCGCGACGGAAATGAACCGGCGGGAAGAAATGGAGATGTTCGCGGAGAAGTTCGCGGCGTAGTCCGCGGAGGACTCCCTTTCCCACAGTGTCCGGAACCTCTGGAACCGCCAACATGAAGAAAGTTCGCACTCACCCGAGCCAAAACGAGCCGCTGATCTTCGAACGCTCGTCGCCGGGCAAGAAGGGCTACCAACTGCCGCCTCTCGATGTACCGGTCGCCGATCCGAACGCGCTGTTGGGCGCGGCCAATGTTCGCTCTGAGATTTCCGATTTTCCCGAAGTCAGCGAAGTCGAGGTGATTCGTCATTTCACGCGGCTTTCGACCTGGAACTACGGCATCGACCTGGGCCTTTATCCGCTGGGATCATGCACCATGAAGTACAATCCCCGGCTGAATGAATACGTGGCCCGGATCGAGGGACTGGCCGCGGCCCACCCCTATCAGCCGGAGAGCCTTTCACAGGGGGTGATGCGGGTCCAGGCCCGACTGGAGGAGTTTCTGGGTGAAATCACCGGCATGGACGCGGTGACGCTGCAGCCGGCGGCGGGAGCGCACGGGGAGCTGACCGGTCTTCTGCTGATGCGTGCTTTTCTCGACGAGAGAGGTGATGGGCGTGAGACCGTCCTGATCCCTGATTCGGCTCACGGCACGAACCCCGCCAGCGCGGCCATCGCCGGCTACCAAGCACGGGAAATCAAGTCCAACCGTCGCGGCATGGTCGACATCGACGATCTTGACCGCAACTTGGACGAGTCGGTAGCCGCACTGATGTTGACCAATCCCAACACGCTCGGTATCTTCGAGGAAGAGATCACCAAGGTCGCCGACTTGCTGCACAGCCGCGGGGCCCTGCTCTATATGGACGGCGCCAACATGAATGCCCTCGCCGGCATCGCGCGGCCCGGCGATTTCGGCGTGGACGTGATGCACCTGAACCTGCACAAGACCTTTTCGACGCCCCACGGCGGCGGGGGGCCCGGCGCCGGGCCTGTCGCGGTGAAGGCCCAACTGGAACCCTACCTGCCTATTCCTTGCCTAACAAGACGCGGCGACCGGCTGGCCCAGGATTACGATCGCCCTAAAACGATCGGGCGGGTCCGGGCCTATTACGGCAACTTCGGGGTGTGCCTGCGCGCGCTGGCGTACATCCTGGCCCACGGGGGTGATGGGCTGCGAAACGCCACGCTCGACGCTTTGCTCAACGCCAACTACATCCGACATCGTCTGGAGGACCACTACAAGCTCCCCTACAAGGAGCCGTCCATGCACGAATGTGTTTTTAGCGACGATCAACAGGCGGCGCGAGGCGTCAGGACCGGCGACATCGCCAAGCGTTTGATCGATTACGGCTTTCATCCCTACACTGTTAGTTTCCCGCTGATTCTGCACGGGGCGCTGATGATCGAACCGACGGAGACGGAAACCAAGGAAGAACTGGACCTGTTTGTCGACGCCATGCGGTCCATCGCCGCCGAGATCGAGCAGGACCCGGAACTGGTCAAAAACGCTCCGCACACGACGAGGACCAAACGCGTGGACGAGACCTCGGCGGCCCGGCGGCCGGTTGTTCGCTGGCTAGCCCCCGAGCCCGAAGCTCAGGCCGCCGACTAAGGGAACTCGCATTCCTCACAAATTTCGCCGCTTCGTCACCAAACCCGTTGTTCTCTGAGCAGTCCGCATTTGTGCAAAGATCGTACATCGACGCTACTGGGCGGGCACAGTGGCCCTCCCCTACGCGCACCCCTCGTGAGGAATGCAGGCTAACCCATGCGCCGTGATCTGCTGCTGCTGATCATCGCGGTGGTGTTGCTGCGCCTTCCCTTCCTTGACCAAGCCGTGCAGGGGGATGATGTTTACTACCTGCTCATTGCCCGCAACGCCCAGGTCGACCCGCTGCACCCCATGCAGATGGGATTCCGTCTTCAGGGAGAGCTGGTTTGGGCGGCGGGACACACTCGTCCGCCACTCAACGCCTACGTGCTGGCGGGGCTGTTGGCGGTCTTCGGAGAAGTAAAGGAACTCTACTTTCACCTTTTTTACATCGCCTTTTCGCTGGCGGCGGCGATTTCGATGTACTTCCTGGCGCGTCGATTCACAACCCGCCCTTTCCTGGCGTCTCTGTTGTTGCTCTCGGTTCCCTCCTTCGTCGTCAACGGCAACAAGCTGGAAGCCGACCTTCCCTTGCTGGCCTTCTGGTTGGCGGGCTTCGCCTTGTTCGTTTATGGAAAGTCTCTCCCGGCAGCAATCATGCTGGCGGCGGCAGGTCTTTGCGCTTACCAAACGATGTTTGCGGTTCCGATCCTCGCCTACTATGGCTGGATCGCGGACCGCCGCAATCTCGGGCGGTGGCTGGCCGTGGCCGCGGCCCCGCTGGCGCTTGGCGGATGGCAACTGTTCGAATTCGCGGCTTCCGGAACGGCGCCGGCGACCGTACTGGCGGGATACTTCGAGACCTACGATCTTGTCGCTCTATCGAGAAAAGTCTCGAGTTCGTTGGCGCTCGTGGGTCACTTGGGCTGGATTGTCTCCCCCGTGCTGATTCTGGCCACATGCCGGAGAGGGGCCAAGTCCGGCCTGTTCGTTGGCGCCGCTTACGGAGCAGCGGCGGCAGTGGTGTTTCTGCTGACTGGCTACACGGGGGGTCAGCGCCTGTTTCTCCTATTCGCGCTGGGGACCGGATTACTCCTCCTGGTGGACGCTTCGCGGACCTGGTGGAGCAGCGCTGCGATGGACGAGCGGTTTCTCTCGGCCTGGATCGTCCTTTACTTTGCCGGGTCCCTTGCTGTTTTCTACGCCGGCTCGGCCAGGTACCTGCTGCCTCTGGCGGCGCCGGCTATATTGCTGACCATTCGGCGGATCGAATCGAGGACGCTTCTCTACGCCTTGACGGCGGTCCACCTTGCGGTCGGCCTGGCGCTGGCGGCCGGGGAGAAGCACTACGCGGGGCAATATCGCGAGTTCGCACGGCGCCTAGCCCCGATGGTCGAATCGACACGACTATGGAGCAATGCCGAGTGGGGTCTGCGCTACTACCTCGGGGAGCTGGGCAGTGAGCCGTTGCTGCGCGACCAGACGTTGCGCGCAGGGGAGGTAGTCGTAACCAGCGAGTTGGCGGGGGCGGCCCCCTTTCGCGTCACGGATCCCAAACAGGAGCTTCTCCATGCAGGGATCGAGGCGGGGCCTCTCGCTTTGCGAACAATAGGCCTCGAATCGCGCTCCGGCTACTCCTCGAGCGAGTTCGGCATCCTTCCCTTCGACTGGGGAGCGGGAAGCCTGGACCGCGTGACCGCCTACAAGATTGGTTACGGCGAGCCGACGACCGGCTATCTGCCGATGGACGCTCCCGACGCCGAAGCCCACCTGCTCGGCGGCTTTCACGGGCTCGAAGCGGGCAAGTGGCGGTGGATGGGAAAGCACGGATCGGCCTCCCTTCTTGTACCCCGGGATGCGCGTGAGTTTGAACTGGTCTTTCACATTCCCGAAGGCGCGCTGGCACGGCGTGTTGCCGTAGAGCTAGACGGCGAGATTCTGGGGGAGAGGACGTATTCGAAAACGGGAAGCTACACCCTCGCCGGGCCCGTCGACCTGCCGGCCGGCCGCGCCGTACGCGTCACGATTTCGGTTGACAAATCGTTCCGGCCGCCAGGCGACGGCCGTGACTTGGGAATCGTCGTAACTTCCTTCGGTTTCAAGTAGCGGCGGCTAGGAGAAACAGAAGTGTTTGTCCCTACTGGGTTCGACGGATAGGAGGGGCGTCCGCAAAAACAGACGCGAAACGGCCGCAGGTCTCGGGAACGACACCGAGCCCTGCGCTACGGCACTACACCCGCGTCACGATTTCGGTTGACGAATCGTTCCGGCCGCCAGGCGACAGCCGCGATTTGGGAATCGTCGTGGTTTCCTTCGGTTTCAAGTAGCGGCGGCTAGGACAAACAGAAGTGTTTGTCCCTACTGGGTTCGACGGACAGGAGGGGCGTCCGCAAAAACAGACGCGAAACGGCCGCAGGTCTCGGGAACGGCACCGAGCCCTGCGCTACGGCACTCTTCCTTCTCCTCGCGCGTTGCGTGCGCATTCAGAGCCACACCCGAAAGGGCGCGGTCGAGGCATTGGGAGCACATCGGGTTTCCCCTTGACGAGGTGACTCGGAGCCATGCCCTTGTCCCACCATCCGAGGTCATCGCCATCTCGACCGCGGGCTTGCGCCCGCGGCTCTGCTTGACCCGGTTGAGATGGAGACACCAGGTCGCACCTATTCGGCGGCGGCCTGGGACTGGGAAGATCCCGCTAAACGAATATCCCTAAGCTGTCTCAGGTTGCCGTCAACCAGCGGCGTGGGAATACGCGGATGGCTTGGCCGGAGCGCCTGCGCGATCTCGTTGTGAGAGACGCTATCGAGCCGGAAGTGGGGAAGCGTGTCGCTGACGCCGCTGTAGTAGTCGAGCAAGGTGAGATAGCGAGAAACCAACTCCGGCAACAAGAAGTTCCGGCGGACGCGCTCGCGCCCCCCCTTACCGAGAGCCTCGGCTTCCTCGGGATCGTCGAGCACCCGGGCCATACGAGAAGCAATCGCTTCGACGTCGTGGGGATTCACGACGTAGCCGGTCTCGCCGTCGACAACCTGCCTGGTCACGCCCCCGACGTTCGAGCCTACCACCGGCGTCCCTTGCCACAGAGCCTCGGTCACGACCAAACCAAAGCCCTCCCGGGTAGGAACGTGGATGAAGCTTCGCGCCAGGTGCATCAAGGCGCCGACTACGCGGTCGTTATCGGGCACATTGACCCAAAAGCGCACGTCGGGGTCGTCCCCGGCCTGTTCCCGCAGCGAGGCCAGCATGCCCTCGCCTTCGGGATCGTCGGGAGCCGTGTTGCCCAGGAAAATGAGATAGGGGGGCTTGGGGTAGGTTCGTTTCTCGCGCAGTTTTCCGAACGCCTCTAAGATCGTCGCTTGATTCTTGTGGATGTCGTAGCGCGAGATGGCCGCCAGGATCGGCCGTTCGGGGTCCACGCCATGTGCAGTGAAAAGGGGGTCCAGGGTCCCCAGGGCTTCCCGCTCGTTATAGAGCTGGTTCTTGTCGACTAGGGGATCGATGCAGGGAGCAATTTGGTAGACGGGGACATTCAGTCCCGCTCCGACGAATTCCGGTTGGGTGAAGATCGCACCGGCGCACTGATTGATATAGGGCAGAACGAAGCGCCACAGCGTGGGGTTCGGCGCCGAGGTGTCGATATGGCAGCGCCAGAGCACATTGCCAACAAACGCGCCCGAAGCCGTCAGGCCGATCGGCTGCGGATCGTGGACAATAATCATATCCGCGGCAATGTTGGCCCTCTTGGCGTTCGCCTCGATGGTAGCCAGATATTCTCCGAAGATCTCTTCCAGCGTGATGGGCTGGGCGACCCCTTGCAACAAATTGTGAAACTTCTTGGTGACCTGGAAGAATTCCTGGGGGCCTTCAATCACCGACCAGCTCGCTTCGATGCCCATGCTGCGAACCAGCGGAATGACGCTTTGAAGCATCTCGGCGACGCCGCCCCCCTGAAAAGTACTGCTCAGGCTGGCCCAGCTCTTGCCGCGGACGGGATCCGCCAGCCTTTTCAGGCGATCGACCCCTTCTTTACCGATGTAGGGCTGGTAGTCGTCGGGTGTGACAGTTCGGTCGGAATGGTATTCGGGAAGACTTTGGCTCATTGCTTTCACTCTGCGAACAGATCGAGATCTTGAACATAATTGGGCGCCTACTATCGGCGCCTCCGCCCGCTGCCGGTGTTTACGAGTTCGTCAGCGGGAGCAACATCGGTTGGCCCGAAACCTACGACCGTTTCCCCTCATATCGGCCGGAGGAAGGGGAAGCGGTTAGCCGCAGTCTCCGGAAGCAGCCCGATGTAGACTCGCTTTCCATGAAGTATCGAGTTTTCACAAGGATACCTACAATAAGCGAGAAACACTAAATTCGGGAAAAATCCCGATGGTACGATGGTTGTCGTTGGTCCCTTGGGCTTTAGTACGTACTCCTGAGATTCTCTACCTCTTCCCTCTCCCGCGGGCCACGATGAGGTGGTATTCGTCTTCGGAGACCGGCATGACCGACAGCCTCGATTGCCGAATCAAAGCCATGTCCTGCAAGTTGGGATCTTGCTTGATCTCGAGCAAGGTCAGCGGACGCTTGAGGGTCTCGACAGGCTCGAGGTCGACGACCACCCAGCGCTCGTCGTCGGTCGTAGGGTCCTGATAGGCTTCCTTCCTGACACGCGCCACGCCGACCACGGCAAGACCCTCGTTGCTGTGGTAGTAAAGCACGTGATCGCCTTTCCGCATCCCTTTGAGGTTGTTGCGGGCCTGGTAGTTCCTGACTCCGTCCCAGTACGTCCAGCCGTCTTTGAGAAACTCGTCCCAGGAGTACTTGAAGGGCTCGGATTTGACGAGCCAGTATTGCTGCGCTCCCTTCGACGGCATTCCAGCAATGATAGCGAATCTTGGTCCGGGTTGGCGTGAGTGGGAAGGGTCGTTGAGGGTCGTTGGCGCGAAGAAAACGGCCGCGGATCTGGCGGGCGAGCGATGCACCGGGCGGAAAAGGTACCCCTGCGGCGCCCGCCTCGATGCGCGCTACGGCTTCCTACTTGCCGCGCACGAAACCGTGGGCAACAAAACTGGCGTCGACGTAGACACCGGTAATCTCGCCCGCCGCGGGCTAGCGAATATTGGGCGCGGTGGCTGACGATCCACCTTTTAGCCGACAAAAACCCCCACTGAGCTGAAGTAAGCATTACCGTGCAAAACTCCCCTGCCGTTATCCCCACCCATCCCTTGCAAAACAAGGGGGGCTTGCTGTACCGTTTGAAAGCTCGACATTTTCCGACGAATGACTGGGGACATTCACGGATGAGTCCGGTTGCAACCGGTTGGCCTGGAACGGCTGATTCCGGTCAATACGGCTGAGAGAGGCTTCGTTGTCTATCGATTTCAGGCGCGCTGAACCTGGGGACCATGCAGCTACGTACGACATCGTTACTCAAGCGATGACAGACTTGCTGGTGAGGAGACACAATCTGCCCTTTCCTCGCGCCCCGGAAATTCAGCCGCGGGACCTTGCCTTTCGGCAGTACGCGTATGAGTTCCACCGAGAGTCATATTGGATGGCGGAAGAAGGTACCCGGCAGGTCGGCTTCGCAATAGCCACCCGAAATGATGGTCGCTGGTGCCTGGGAGCCCTTCATGTGATTCCCGAATACCAGGGCCAGGGCATCGGCCGGCGTCTTCTGGAGCTGACCCTTTCGTCGGCCGAGCCTTCTGACTCATTGTGTGTGCGCATCGACTCGGTCCAGCCCGTGTCCGCTGCCCTTTATATTCGCGCCGGCATGTTGCCATGGCTGCCGGTATTGACATGGGAGGGACCGATCGTCGGCCCTGTCCCTGACGTACCGGGTGACGCATCTTTCCACGTCGGGGCTGACCCTGAGGAACTGGACCCGGTCGACCGGAAGGTTATCGGCCTGCTCCGGAGGAGGGAGCATCAGTTCTGGCTGGGCCAACCTGGACTGCAGTGCGGGATACTCTCGGTAGACGGCAGACCGGCTGGTTACGTATACGTCTCCAAGGACGGCCAGATCGGCCCAGCGGCGGCAACGGCGGAGCCGTTGATGCGGACGCTTCTGCTCTGGGCCGTATCAAGGTCAATGGAGCAGGGCGCAGACCACCTGTACCTGAACATCCCTGGGCACTGTCCCAGCGTACAGGAGGTCGTCCTCGCGCTTCGACTCAGGATCCGACCCCCCTCGATGGTCCTGCTCTCTTCTCGACCCCTGTGGCCCTTGGGCCAGTATCTGATCACGGCGGGCGAGCCGTTGCTGTAAAGGGGTACGCGAGACTCGGAGCATAGGAATGAACATCGATCTGACAGGCAAAGTAGCACTTATCACCGGCTCTTCGCGCGGCATTGGCCGGGGCTGTGCGCTCGAAATGGCGCGCGCGGGAGCGGATATCACTCTTAACTATCGCCAGGACGCCGAAGGCGCAGAGTCGGTGGCTGAGGAAGTTCGCGCTACCGGCCGGCAGGTCTTGATCGTACCGGCGGACGTCGCCGATCGAACGGCGGTAGACCAGATGGTGGCGGAAACCGTCGCACGATTTGGCCACCTCGACGTCGTCGTTTGCAACGCCTACTACCCAGCCGAGCGGCCGCCGTTTCTCGAGCTGCCTCTCGAAGAGATGAAACGCTGTCTCGACGTGACCCTTTGGGGCGCCTTTCACGCCGCGCAGGCCGGCGCGCGGCAAATGGTCGCCCAGGGAAACGGCGGCAGCATGGTTTTCATCAGCTCCCTTTTCGCCTTCATAGGCTATCCAACGGCGGTCCCCTACTGCACGGCGAAAGCCGGCGTCAATCATATGGCCACCACGATTGCCAACGAGCTTACCTCCCACCGCATCCGAGTCAACGCCATTCAACCTGGCTGGACAGACACTCCCGGCGAACGATTCTACGCCCATGAAGAGGAGATCAGGGAAGGGGGCAAAAAACTGCCTTGGGGCCGACTGGCCACCATCGAAGAAATGGGCCGGGCCGCCACCTTCCTGTGCTCCGATGCGGCGTCGTACATCACCGGCGCTACCCTTCGCGTGGATGGGGGGTTGGGTCTCCAGTTCGGATACAAGTAGCTTTTCCGTTAGGCCTCTCGCCTAGCAGCCCGTGGCAAAGGTCATGCATGGGCGAAAAATGGGACTGCCACCAATTCGCTTCCCGTCATGGACGAAGAAACAAAGTACTTAGCCTGAGGCGAATTGGCCGGCTGTCCCCGATTTTTCGTTTATGGCGCGGCAATCCGAGGACCACTCCGTCGAAAACCCACCCGCGTTCATCCCTTTGGGCGGGCAGGCCTGGACCGTCCTCCCCTGACCGCTCGCTGGCGTTCGCGGCTCCGAATCGGGCATCGACAGAGCCACGCCCCAGGGGGTGCGGGCCCGCGGGCTAACTGTGATCTTTCAACAGGTTGTTCATTCGGTCCCGGACCAGGGAAGCTGGAGTTGTCGAATAACCACGACCCTGGAGAGACCGCATGAACATCCATCAGAATGCCCGATTGACGCCCAAAGGCCGAGCCCTTTTGGTTCGATGCATCCTCGCTGGAGAGACGCCTCGGGCCGCCGCGGCGGCCCGAGACGTCTCAGAACGCACCGCCCGCCGTTGGCTGGCCCGCTACCGCGGCGAAGGCGAAGCCGGTCTCTACGATCGCTCTTCGCGTCCCCGGCATAGCCCGCGCCGCACCCCGCAAGCCGTCGTTGACCGCGTCCTCGCCCTGCGCCGACAACGTTGGACGGGCCGCCGCATCGCCCAAACCCTGCGGCTATCCCCGGCCACCGTCAGCCGCCTCCTCGGTCGCGCCGGACTCAACCGTCTCCGCGATCTCGAACCCGCTCCCCCCGTTCGCCGCTACGAACATCACCGTCCCGGCGATCTACTGCATCTCGACATCAAAAAGCTCGGCCGCTTCCAGCACGCCGGTCACCGCGTTACCGGCGATAAGACCCGACGCTCCCGCGCCGCCGGCTGGGAGTTCGTCCACGTCGCCGTCGACGACCATTCCCGCATCGCCTTCTCCCAGATCCTGCCCGATGAGCGCAGCCTTTCCGCTGCCCAGTTCCTTCTCCTCGCCCACGCCTACTATGGCTCGCTTGGCATCCGCATCCGACGCCTGCTCACCGACAATGGCTCCTGGTACCGCTCCCGCCACTTCCGTCGTACTTGCCGCCGCCTCGGCATCCGCCACCGCTTCACCCGCCCCTACACCCCTCGCACCAACGGCAAGGCCGAGCGCTTCATCCAAACCGCCCTCCGCGAATGGGCCTATGCCCGCTCCTACTGCTCCTCCCTCCAACGCGCCAACCATCTGCTCCCCTGGCTCCACGACTACAATTGGCATCGCCCCCACGCCAGCCTCGGCTATAATCCCCCTATCAGCCGACTCCCTCCTCCCCGGAACAACCTGTTGAGGCTCCACAGCTAACGCCTGCGGCTCTGACTCGCTTGTTGCCGGGGTGTGCGAGAGCAGGCAACAGAGATGAAATGAGGAGGCTCGTCATCGCGGGGGCTGCCGTCGTGAAACAGCCCGCCGGCGAGGAGACGGTCGAACAGATCCGCGCCCGAGGGGCAAGGCCGTTTTCGCTCGGCCCGACGTGACCCGCTCAGCCGAGGTCGAAAACATGGTCGGCGCGGGCGCCGAACCCTGTCGCCGCCGATCGATCTCTCGGATCGAGGACGGTTGATATACTGGACATCGCCGTGAAACGCGCATTCCTGGTCCTTTGTGGGGCGGTTTCGAGCCTGGCTATCGCTGCAGCCGTTGACTGGCCGCAGTGGCGGGGCCCGGCGCGAGACGGCGTTTCAGCCGAAACCGAGCTGCTTGAGCAGTGGCCCGAGGGTGGTCCTTCGCTATTGTGGAAAACCAACGGTTTGGGCCAGGGGTATTCGTCCGTCGCTGTTTCGGGTGGCCGTGTTTTCAGCCAGGGGCAGAGGGGGCGCCGGCAGCTTGTCATCGCGCTCGACGAAGAGACGGGCGAAATACTGTGGGAGGCGCCGCTGGGAGGCTCGTACCACCACGGCAGGGGCAACGGACCGCGGGGAACTCCGACGGTCAACCAGGGCAACGTCTACGCCCTCGGCGTCGAGGGCAGCTTGGTCTCAGTCGAAGCAGCGACCGGTAAGAAACTCTGGTACACCAACCTGCTCAACCGCTTCGGCGGAAGGAACATCTCCTGGGGGATCAGCGAATCGCCCCTGGTCGACGGCAATCGGGTCATCGTCAACGCGGGAGGAAGCGGCGCTTCGGTCGTGGCGCTCGACAAAAAGAACGGCAACCTGATCTGGAAGTCACAGAGCGACGAGGCGGGCTACTCCTCGGCCGTGGCAACCCGGGCGGGCGGTGTATCTCACTACATCGTGCTGACCGGGGAGGCCGCGGTCGGCCTGCGGCCTGACAACGGCACGCTGCTTTGGCGCTACGAACGTGTCTCGAATCGCACGGCCAATGTCGCCACGCCGATCGTGCGAGGCGACTACGTTTTCGTCTCCTCCGACTACGGCACGGGCGGCGCGTTGCTCGAGCTGACCGGCGACCGTGGCGGCCTTGAAGCGCGCGAAGTCTACTTCAATCGCGACATGCGCAATCACTACAGCAGCTCCGTGCTCGTCGGCGATTATCTCTACGGCTATTCCAGCCGCATTCTTACCTCGATGAACTTCAAGACAGGCGAAGTCGCCTGGCGTGACCGAAGCGTCGGCAAGGGACAGATCATCTACGCCGACGGTCACCTCTACCTGCTCAGCGAAGACGGCGCCGTCGGACTGGTCGAGGCAACGCCGTCAGCGTACAAAGAAAAGTCGCGGTTTGAAATCGGACGTGGCGACTACCCCACCTGGGCGTTGCCCGCCATCGCCAACGGCAAGCTGTTCCTCCGCGACCAAGACACCCTTTATTGCTACAACATCTGGACTGAACCCCAAAAATGAGACACTCGCGCTTGAGACACTTTGCAGGGAAAGGAACTGCAAGTGGGGAAGAAGCGAGTCAATAAATTCCCGAAGGCTTTTCGGAAGATGGCGCTGGAGCGGCTGAAGAGCTGCGAGAGCGTCACGGCGCTATCGGAGGAGCTGGGGATTCATCGGACACTGCTATACAAGTGGCGGGACCAGATGGAACCCGTGGAGGAGGGGCAAGGTCCACCAGCCAACTGCCGCGAACGGGAACTCCGGAAGGAGATCCGTGCGTTGAAGCGGCTTTTGGGGGACAAGACGCTGGAGTTGGATTTTTTCAAAGGTGCCTTGCAAAAAGTCAAGGCTCGACGCCAGAGCAGCGGCAGCTCTGGCGAGAAGGCATCTACGACCAAATTCGGGAGTTGATGCCGGTGCAAGGCAGTCTGAGTGTCGAGCGGATGTGCCGCCTGGCCCAAGTGAGCCGGGCGGGTTTCTATCGGTCTTTCAAAGAGCAGATGCCGTTAGAAGAAGACATGGAAGTACGGTCGGCGATCCGGACGATCGTGCTGGAACATCGGCGCCGCTATGGCTACCGGAGGGTGACGGCGGAACTCCGTCGGCGTGGGATGATGGTGAACCACAAGCGAGTGGCGCGGATCATGCGGCAGGACGGCTTGCTAGCGATCCAACCACGGGCCTTCCTGGTGACCACGGAGTCAGACCACAAGCTGGAGGTGTACCTCAACCTCGCCAAGCGGATGAAGCTGACCGGGATCAATCAGCTATGGGTGTCCGACATCACCTACATCCGGCTGAAGGCTGAGTTCGTCTACCTAGCCGTGATCCTGGATGCCTATTCACGGAAAGTGGTGGGCTGGGCGTTGGAAAGAACGCTGGCGAGCCGGTTACCGCTGGCGGCACTGGAACACGCGATCGCGGAACGGCAACCGCCGCCCGGCCTTGTTCATCACTCCGATCGCGGTGTGCAGTACGCTTCCGGCGCCTACGTGAGGATCTTGCGCCAGCACCAAGCGATCCCCAGCATGAGTCGGCCGGCGAACCCTTACGACAATGCCAGTTGTGAGAGCTTCATCAAGACGCTCAAGCGGGAAGAGATCTACGCCAACGATTATCAGGATCTGGACCACCTGCGTGCGAACATCGAGGACTTCATCGAGCGCTACTACAACCGGTGCCGCCTACATTCGGCGCTGGGCTATCGGCCCCCCGAGGAGTTCGAGCGGGCCGCCAGGACGGAGACAGCTTGCGCGGGAGCGACGATGAGTTTTTTCAGGCATGAGGAGATCTACCGATCCGATGGGAAGCGGTTGATGAACGGGAAGCCGACCGAAGTCGGCTCCCCAGACCATCGTTTCGATGAGTCTCCGGCTGGCTATTCCTCGGCGGGTTGGTCTCCACCAGAGCCTGCCTCTGCTTCACCAGCTGAGGACCATGCTAAAAGAGAAGAGACTGTTTTGAGAAGGGAAAATCATTGAACGGCAAGTGTAGCAACCGCAGATTGTCTCAATGGAGGGGTTCACCCCAATCAGTGTCGACTAATCGTCCGGCTACACGAAGCAGCAGTAGCGCGCGGCTCGGCGCCGTTCCCGAGACCCGCGGCCGTTTCTTCGCCGTGCTCAACGAGGGGTTCGAGTACGCCCGCATTGCTCCAGAACTGGGTGCCTTGTCCGCCTCGTACTGAGGAAATCTCTCGCGCACTTCGCCTCGTCACCAGGGAAACCGAATCAAAAGCCGCGGGTCTGGGCAAAACGTCCACCCAGCCCCGCGCTACGGGACTCACGCCGATGTATTGTCCCGCGGCAAGCGGTACCGGCAAGTCGGCTACACTAAGCCGCATGAAGCCCGAACCTGAAGCGGTCGACGCCAATCGGCTGGTCGAGCTAGCGCTGAAAGTCATCCAGCGCGACAAGTTCCCCGTGCTGGGGACGGCCGACGGCGACCAGCCTCGGCTACGGCCGGTCTCGCCGGTCGGCAACGACGGTTTTACGATTTTTGTAGCCTCCCTGCGAAGCTCCCACAAAACCGGCGAGATCGATTCGAACGCCAAGGTCGAGCTGTGCTACCTCGACGAAGGACACGACCAAGTGCGGCTGACCGGAGTGGCGGAAGTCGTGACGGACTCCCGGGTGAAAAAGAAGATCTGGGACTCGAACCCGCTGCTACAACAGTTCCTCCAGACCATCGATAACCCCGAGTTTATTCTTTACAAAGTGGTTCCGAACCGAGTGCGCTTCATGCGCGAATGGGCGCTCGATTATCACGAGGTTCCGCCGGTGAGGTAGCGTTGCCGGCGCCTGCCTGTTTGACCATTTACCCACCGCTGCTGTGCGGCACGAAAGGTTTTGGATCGGGTAGAAGCCGCCGTCCAGGACCTGACCCACTCCTGGGACATGTCGCCAGAATGGCGACACGGCACGCCGGAAGGCGTGCGCCACGCCTCTCTCCCATAGCAGGCAGAATGCGACGTCCGTCCAAGATCGCCTTTTTTTGGGCTAATTCGGAGAGGTCAGCCGAATGCGGTGCGCTCCTTGGCTACTCATCTCCCGGCGCCGTCGTTTGGGGAACTCCGAACTGTTCCACATGGAGCAGTGCCAGCATGGTTTTCGCGTCGCGAATCCGTCCCGAACGAACCATCTCCACTGCTTCCTTCCACGTAAACCAACGCGTCTCGATTTTTTCGTAGGGCTCCGGGGCCGCCTCGCCGGCAGTGAGTTGCCGGGCAAGATAGGCGGTTACTATTTCGTCGCAAAAACCCGGGCTGGGAAAGAATGCGAAAAGCTTCTTCCAGGAACGCGCTCGGTACCCGGTCTCCTCGCGAAGCTCGCGTTTCGCGGCCCGTAACGGTGTCTCCCCCTTGTCAACAACGCCCGCGGGAAGCTCCCAGGTGTCTCGCCGGAGCGGCAACCGAAATTGGCGAATCAGCAGCACCTGGCCCTGGGCCTTTCGGGCCATTATGACTGCCGCGCCGCGGTGCCTGACGAGATGCTTTTCGACTTCCACGCCGGCGGGTATCACTACACGCTCCTGGGTGACATTGAATACCTTGGTGCGCAAAACCGTCTTCGCCGAGCGGACAGTGTATTTTGCCATCCTTCAATGCCTCTTCAGCGCCTGCCGAAAGCGGTCCACATCGAGCGTATTGAGGACATCACTCGGTTCGAGCCAACCCCGGCGCGCCATCAAGACGCCGTATTTCATGTTGGCGAGATGGCGGACATGGTGCGCGTCGGTCGAGATGACAAATTTCACGCCCTTTGACTTGGCGAATCGCAGGTGGGCCGCGTCGAGATCGAGCCGTTCCGGACTGGCGTTTATTTCCATGCGGATATCCCTGCGCGCAGCCTCGCTGACAATACGCTCGAAGTCATAGGAGTAGGGTTCGCGCCGCAGGAGCAGCCGCCCGGTGGGGTGTCCGAATATGTTGACGTGCGGATTTTCTGTTACCCGCAGCAGCCGTTCGGTCATCTCCGCCGGCTCGAGATTCATGTAGCTGTGGACACTGGCAATGACGACGTCCAACTGGGCCAGCACCTCGTCGTCAATGTCCAACCGGCCATCGCGCAGAATATCCACCTCGCATCCGGAGAGGATTGTTAGACCGTCGAACCGAGCGGAAGCGCGGCGGATTTCCTCGATCTGGCCCAGCAGCCGTTTTTCGTCAAGCCCATTGGCCATGGCCAGTGACTTCGAGTGATCCGTGATGGCCATATAGCCATAGCCGGCCTCTACTACCGCCTGGGCCATTTCCTCGAGCGGGAAGTGGCCGTCGCTTTCCGTCGTGTGCATATGGACGTCGCAGCCGATCTGCTCGAGCTCGACGAGCTCGGGTAGGCGCCCTTCCAGAGCCGCTTCGACTTCGCCCTGGTTCTCGCGCAACTCCGGCGGGATCCACCGCAGACCCAGCTTTTCGTAGACTTCGGCCTCGTCGCTCCCGGCAATTCTTTCGTCGTCCGAGTTGCGGTACAGTCCGTATTCGTTCAATCGCAGCCCCATGCGCACGGCACGGTCTCGGAGGGCGACGTTGTGCTCTTTACTGCCCGTGAAGTACTGCAAGGCGGCGCCGTAGCTGGCGGGTTCGAGCGCCCGCACATCGACCTGCAGCCCTTCGCGTCCGACTTTGGCGCTGGCTTTGGTTTCACCTTGCGCCAGAACTTCTTCGACCGCCGGGTATTTGACGAAGTGCTCCAGCGCACCCCCGGCTCTCGGACCGGTTACGAGCAGATCGACGTCGCCGACGGTTTCCTTGCCCCGCCGAAGACTGCCGGCCGCTGTGATCCGATCGACTCCCTCGACCCCCGACAGGTAGTGAATGATCGTTTCCGCGCTGCGGTCTGCGAAGTTGAGCAGGTATCGGCCGGCGCTTCGCTTGTAGCTTTCGATGCCCCGCAGTACTTTCTCTTCCAGCTTCTTCCCCATACGCGGAAGGGCTTGGAGTTTTTCCTCGCGGCAGAGTTGTTCGAGGCCGTCGATCGTGCTGACCCGGTAGTGGTTGTAAATCAGAGCAATGCTCTTAGGCCCTAGGCCGGGGATCTTCAGCAACTCCAGCGCCGTCGGCGGATAAAGCTCGAGCAACTCGTCCCGCCGCTCGAAGCTGCCGCGATCGAGCAGCTCTTCGAGCACCGCTTTGATTCCCTTGCCGATGCCTCGGATTTCGGTAACGTCTTTCTCGGGGTCTCGAACGATCTCGCCGATGCTCTCCGGGTGGCTTTCGATCACCAGGGCCGCGTTGCGGTAGCTGCGGATTCGGAAGCCGTCCATGGCGGCGATTTCCATCAAGTCGGCCGTCTCATTGAGGACGGAGGCGATGCGTTTGTTGTTCATGAGAGCGTGACTCGCGGACCTGAGATTCAGAGTATCTCACGCCGTCATACCCGTGAGCGTGTTCCACTCCACCCGCATTTCTCGCCGGCTGGCAGCAGCAGTGGTGCAAAGCGTCGGCCTTTTTGAGATGTAGGGGCGCGATTCATCGCGCCCGCTTGCCGACAGCCTGTACGCTGCGCGATCCACACAAACTCTCGCCGAGAGCTATAGCTGCCGGACCTTTCGCCCCAATCGCTGTGGCAGTGGTGAGAAAAGGAGTCGGTGGATTTGTGCGACAGAGGCACGCACGGGCCGTACGCTCGGCGGCGAAACGTCCAGCGGTTCTGAACTGCGGGGGGAGTAAGCTTCCGGCCTAGAGCTTCAGCACGTAGGCGATCACGTCGGCCTTCTCCTCGTCGGTGAGGAGTTTCTCGAAGGCCGGCATCCCGCCTCCGCCGTTGTTAATGTTATCGAGGAGGTTCTCGTCGGTGGCGTCTTTGCCGCTGGGGAGCTTGCCGTCTTTGATGCCCTTGAGGCCCGGTCCAATTTTCTTCTCGGTGCTGTCGGCGTTATGGCAAATGGAGCATTTCGTCTCAAACACCTCTTGGCCCTGTTTCGCCTTACCTTTGGACTTGTGTTTGTCGGCCGCGGCCGGGATCGCCAGGACGAGCATGAGAGCTACGGCAAACCATCGTACGGGATGCATCTGGGCGGTTCTCCTCTTTTGGGTTTGAGCTGCTTATTCTACCATCCCAAAGGTCGCGGCTGTCGCGAGTCCGTTTTTCTCACCAGGTGCCGAGGCGCAGTGGGTTAGATGCCCGTCAGTACCAGGCGCGCGCCGCTCAGATGTTCAATTGAGTATGGATTCAGGCCTTTCCTCTACCGCTTCCAGCATAGGACCCGATTGCGATTCGGTGGACTTGTCCGTTACCATGCTAGGAGTTCGGGAGACGTTTACCCACATGGCTGCAACGGTTTGGAAAGGATACTTGAGTTTCGGCTTGATCTCGGTACCGATCCGTCTCCATGTCGCCGCGCGCGGTGATCGCATCGGCTTCAATCAGCTTCACAAAGAGTGCCATTCTCGGATTCGGCAGCGTTTGTACTGCCCGGTATGTGACCGGCAGGTCGAAAGGTCTGAACTCGTCAAGGGCTACGAGTACGAAAAAGATAGCTATGTGCTGGTTGAAGAGGAAGAGGTGAAGAAGGTAACTCCGGGATCCGGCAGCACGATGGAGATCTTGGAGTTTGTGAAACTGGAGGAAGTCGATCCGCTCTACTTCGACAATTCCTTCTTCGCGGTGCCGGAAGAGGCCGGACAAAAGGCTTACGAACTGCTGGTCCGGACGATGGAAGAGGCCGGTTACGCCGCGCTAGCCAAAGTCAGCATGCACCAGCGGGAGCACACCGTGTTGGTGCGGCCTCGAAAGAACGGGCTGACGCTTCATACCATGCACTACCCGGCCGATATCCGCCAGGTTGGCGAATACGGGCAGGTTTCCGGCGCCGACGTCAAGCCGCAGGAAATCAAGCTGGCAAGACAGCTTATCGAAAGCCTGGCGGCGCCGTTCGATCCCGATAAGTACCGCGACGAGTTCCAACTGCGGCTGCGTGAAATGATCGAGGCGAAGCGGCAAGGGCAGGAAGTCGCCGCCTCCCAAGCGCCGCGGTTAGCCCCCGTCGTCGATCTCATGGAAGCCTTGCAGAAGAGCCTAGCCAGCAAAACAAAAAAAAAGCCCCCGGCCCGGGCGACGAAAGCCCAGCCGCCCGCGGCGGCCAAGACCGGCAGGCGGCCGAGTCGTAGGAAGTCCGCCCAGCGGCTGGCCCGCTGAGGACCCCTCTCAACCCGCTGAACGGGCCTTTTGCCGTATCGCCCGAAACCTCCATCCCGGAAGCAAATGCCCGCCGACAGGAATGTAGGGGCACGATTCATCGCGGCCGCTTGCCTTACAAGCGGTAACCCGGCCTATAACTACAAACTGTTGCCGAGCGCCTTTCCTCCCGCTGCACGCAACGAGTAGGCTCTAGAGAGGTGAACTCTCCCGTGAGAGACACAGCCTCGCTCCTGCGCCTTTCCGAATGGCTGCTGATCGGCTATTTCACTTACGCCGCGGCCTTGAGTTGGCTTCTGCCGGTGGAGGGATGGGTGGCCGTGTACGCCTGGGGCGTGAACCTGATTGTCGTTGTGGTGCTGTCTTCGCTCGCCCACGTGGAAAGGGGGGCCGGACATCCCCTCTGGGGCGTACTGCGCGACTGGCTGCCGGTAGCGCTCGTGGTTGTTGCCTACAAGGAGATGGGCTGGTTCGCCCCCGACCAGCACACCTATGAACTCGAAAGAGCTTGGATCCAGTGGGACCGGGTGCTGCTTTATGAGGGGCGACTCAAAGCGGCCATTGAGTCGACGGGCCCGTGGCTGCCCTCTCTGCTCGAGCTTTCCTACGCCCTCGTCTACCTGGTCGGACCTCTCGGCGTAGCCGCACTCTACCTCTACTCCTCTCGCCGGCAGGTGGACCAATTTCTTGTCATTCTCCTGCTGGGAACGTTGCTCTCCTACGCCCTCTATCCGTTTTTCCCATCCGAGCCTCCGCGAACGGTGTTTCCCGGCGAGGACGCCCCAGCGATCAACACCCTCTTCCGCCGCTTCAATTGGTGGCTTCTTGGCGGCGGGGGCATCCACACCAGTGTGTTCCCCAGCGGACATGTCTCTCACGCCTTCGCCGGGGCCTTTGGCATGTTGCGGGCGCTGCCGCAGCATCGTTGGGTGGGCCGCGCGTTGTTGGCCTTGGCCGTCTCGATCGCCCTGGCCACCGTATACGGCCGCTATCACTACGCCGTGGACGCGGTCGCCGGATTGGGCGTCGCCCTGGTGGCTCTGTGGATCGCCATGGCCCTGGATCGGAGAAGAGACGTCGCAGGCTAGCCCCGGGGGTGGGCGCGCGGGGAGAGACTGTACGGGTCTCTAGGCGACCCGGCCCCACCCACCGGTCCCTCGAAAATGGGCGGACAGAGCCGCGCCCGTGGGGGCGCGGGCCCGCGGGCTGACGCCGCCGGCTCTGGCCTGCAACACGCAAGTTTTCATCGTCGCGGGGGGCCGCATCAAGCAGGTCGGGAAATCTCCCGTGGCGCACGCCTCCCCCACTGCCGTGTCGCCATTCCCGGCGACATCGACCCCCGGAAACCACCCTTCCACGGACCCTTCCACCTGCGCTCCCAACCCTCGCCAACCGAAAACAGCCAAACAAACCCAATCCGCCGAACCGCAATGAAATCAGCGCCTTCTAGGCCTCTTTTCTCGCCAGTGGAGTGCCTGAAGGCCCTTGGCCGCCCAGGCTCTCAGCGCGGCCTGGTCTTCTGCACAAGAAAGTGTAGATTCGGTCCCTGCGCCGCCGCGGCCCCCAGTTGGCTCCGCGGCAAGCCGGTAGGACCAGCACCCCTGCCGGTCAAGCTTGTAGCGCGGACCTGGCGCCGCTCCAGCGTCCGCGTCCGTGGACTCTCGCCATCCACCGGAACTGTAGCGCGGATCCGGCGGGCGAAGCGCTTGATGAGTTACCGAAGCATATTTGCCCGCCCGCCCAGATCCTATAGTTGAAGCTGACCAGGATCTGTTGCGGAGCAGGGGAAATCGTCGTCGGCGCTGTGGAAATGTGGAAAACTCGGCGCACGATGATCTTCACTGCGAGTCTGTGGCAGGATGGCCAGACGGCGAGCGGCATCCCGCTGCTACGCATGCTAGATCCGGACAGATCGATGTCTTCGCGCGGCCTCTCGAGCAGCGGGATGCGCTTGGCTTCCCCAACGAATTCTCAGATGGTGTCGGGGTGATAACTACGACTTTACTATAGGACTTTCGCCGAAGCCAAGACCCGCCGCCTCGCCACGTTTACTTTACTCCCTGGGAGGTCTTTGCTTCATGTCCAAAAACGACGGCACATCCGAACCGCGTTTCACGGCTTTCTTGGCCATCGATTGGGCCGATCGACGACACGTCTACGCCTGGGAAGACGCGGCCACGGGCCGGCGTCAAACGGGCTCGATCGAGCACACGCCCGAGGCGGTCGCGAGCTGGGTGGCCCAGCTGCGGCAACGTTTCGGGGGAGGTCCGATCGCGCTGGCGCTGGAACAGTCGCGGGGGGCCTTGCTGGCCATGTTGACCGACTACGAGAACTTGGTGATCTACCCGGTCAACCCGGCCACGGTGGCGGGGATGCGGCGGGCCTTCTTTCCTTCCGGAGCCAAGGACGATCCCCCCGATGCGGCCCTGCTGCTGGATCTGCTGACCCGCCATCGGGATCGTCTGCGGCCGCTGGAGCCCGACACGGTCGAGATGCGGACCCTGCAGTTTCTAGTGGAAGAGCGCCGTCAATTCGTCAACGAGAAGACTCGCCAGAAGAACCGTCTGACGGCGCAGTTGAAGCTGTACTTTCCGCAAGTGTTGGGGTGGTTTGACGACATCGACACGGAGTTGGTGGAAGAGTTTTTGCGGCGCTGGCCGACGCTGGAAAGGCTGCAGCGGGCGCGGCCGGCGACGGTGTTGCGGTTGTTGGAGCGCCATCACAGTCGCAGCCGGCGGCGCAACCAGCAGCGGTTCGAAGCGATGCGCGAAGCGCGCCCGGCGACGCGGGACGAGACGGTGGTGGCGACGGCGAGAGCGGCCGTCGGGACCTTGCTGGGTTTGATCCGGGTGCTGCGCGAGGGGATCCGGGAGCTGGACGAGAAGATCCGCCAGATCACCGCCCGCCACCAGGACTTCGCCGTGTTCGATTCGTTCCCGGCTGCGGGAGCGGCGCTGGCGCCGCGTTTGTTGGCGGCTTTCGGGACGCGTCGGGAGCGGTACGCCGAGGCTGCCGAGCCGGCAGCCTACAGCGGGATCGCCCCGGTGACCCAACGCAGCGGCCGCCACGAAGTGACGCGCTTTCGGTGGGCCGCGCCGAAGTTTATGCGCCAGAGTTTTCACGAGTTCGCGGCGTTTTCAACCCGCAAATCTGTTTGGGCCCGGGCCTACTACGAGCAACAACGGGCGCGAGGCAAGTCGCATCACTGTGCCGTGCGGGCTCTGGCGTTCAAATGGATCCGCATCTTGTTTCGTTGCTGGCAGAAGGGCACGCCCTACGACGAAGCCCGCTACCTACAGGCGCTCGCCCGACGCGGCTCGCCCCTGGTCTCGTGCCTGCCGGCTGCGGACGCCCGTTGAGTTTGCTGTGCATCGCCGTCGAAAAAAATCTTGCGCCGCCTCTTGACAGCACAACTCAGATGGCCGCGCTACGAACTCATGGCTACGCCAACCGCGAGAGAAAGGCCCTAGCTGTGATCTTTCAACAGGTTGTTCATTCGGTCCCGGACCAGGGAAGCTGGAGTTGTCGAATAACCACGACCCTGGAGAGACCGCATGAACATCCATCAGAATGCCCGATTGACGCCCAAAGGCCGAGCCCTTTTGGTTCGATGCATCCTCGCTGGAGAGACGCCTCGGGCCGCCGCGGCGGCCCGAGACGTCTCAGAACGCACCGCCCGCCGTTGGCTGGCCCGCTACCGCGGCGAAGGCGAAGCCGGTCTCTACGATCGCTCTTCGCGCCCCCGGCATAGCCCGCGCCGCACCCCGCAAGCCGTCGTTGACCGCGTCCTCGCCCTGCGCCGACAACGTTGGACGGGCCGCCGCATCGCCCAAACCCTGCGGCTATCCCCGGCTACCGTCAGCCGCCTCCTCGGTCGCGCCGGACTCAACCGTCTCCGCGATCTCGAACCCGCTCCCCCCGTTCGCCGCTACGAACATCACCGTCCCGGCGATCTACTGCATCTCGACATCAAAAAGCTCGGCCGCTTCCAGCACGCCGGTCACCGCGTTACCGGCGATAAGACCCGACGCTCCCGCGCCGCCGGCTGGGAGTTCGTCCACGTCGCCGTCGACGACCATTCCCGCATCGCCTTCTTCCAGATCCTGCCCGATGAGCGCGGCCTTTCCGCTGCCCAGTTCCTTCTCCTCGCCCACGCCTACTATGGCTCGCTTGGCATCCGCATCCGACGCCTGCTCACCGACAATGGCTCCTGGTACCGCTCCCGCCACTTCCGTCGTACTTGCCGCCGCCTCGGCATCCGCCACCGCTTCACCCGCCCCTACACCCCTCGCACCAACGGCAAGGCCGAGCGCTTCATCCAAACCGCCCTCCGCGAATGGGCCTATGCCCGCTCCTACTGCTCCTCCCTCCAACGCGCCAACCATCTGCTCCCCTGGCTCCACGACTACAATTGGCATCGCCCCCACGCCAGCCTCGGCTATAATCCCCCTATCAGCCGGCTCCCTCCTCCCCGGAACAACCTGTTGAGGCTCCACACCTAGCCCGCATTTCTCACCACCTGACGGTCGAAGCACGCAATAGGCCCGCCATTACTGCGTTGCGCTTGCTCGCCGTCCTCAACGTAGGGTTCAAGTACGCTCGTATTCCTCAGAAAATGAGTCGCCGAGCGTCGCGCGCCTTGTACTGACGGGCCTCTCACGCACTTCGCCTCGCCACGTGGTGAGAAAAACGGGCTAACCCCAATACTGTCGAGTTAAGAATATTTTCATGCTATCCTGTTCTCATCAACAGGAGGTGCGTGACATGGCACGAACGTTGGCGGAGATTCCCCCCGGCTCGCGAATTAGCGACTACATCAGTTTGGGCGTGCTGGCCCGGCGGTTTCCGCGTTCGACGGTGGATCGCGTGTTGCGGCGCAGCGGTCGGGCCGACCGTCGTCAGCGCGATTTGCCGGCACCGGTGATGGTCTACTACGTGATCGCCTTGGCGTTGTATATGCAGGTGTCCTATCGCGAAGTGTTGCGTTGCCTGCTGGAAGGACTCAGCTGGCTGCGGGCCGCTCACAAACGGCCGGCGGCGGCGAGCCGCTCGGGCATCTCGCGGGCCCGCATACGGCTGGGGGCCGAGCCCCTGCGGCAATTGCACGACGAGGTCGTCAAGCCGATCGCCGACCCCACCACTCGCGGCGCCTGGTACGGTCGCCGGCGGCTGGTCTCGCTCGACGGCAGCGTTCTCGACCTCGCCGATGAGCCGGGCAACCGGCAAGCGTTCGGGCGTCCGGGGGTCTCGCGGGGCGCCAGCGCCTATCCCCAATTGCGTTTCGTATCCCTGGTGGAAAACGGCACGCACGTGCTGTTCGGCTCTCGCCTGGGACCCTACGCGAGGAGTGAAATCGCACTGGCCCAGCAGCTGCTGCCGGCGCTCGAAAAGGACATGCTCTGCCTGGCCGACCGCAATTTCTTCAGCTATCCGCTGTGGAAGCAGGCGCGTGGGACGGGGGCGGCTCTGTTGTGGCGTGTCAAGAAAAACTTGCGTTTGCCCCTCCAGCGGCGACTCGCCGACGGCTCCTATCTGAGCCGTATCTATTCCGGCGAAGGGGACCGCCGACGCCAAACCAACGGCCTCGAGGTGCGCGTCATCAAGGATCGGCTCGAGGGTGTTGACAACGCCGAACCCCTCTACCGTTTGCTGACCAGCCTGCTCGACCCGGCCGCGGCGCCGGCCCCACCACTGGCGGCGCTCTACCACGAGCGCTGGGAGATCGAAACGGCGTTTGACGAACTCAAGACGCACTTGCGAGGATCCAAGATCGTGCTACGCAGCAAGACGCCGGAGCTGGTGCGCCAGGAGTTTTGGGGGCTGCTGCTGGCGCATTTTGCGATTCGCGATCTGATGCATGAGGCCGCCGTCAACAGCCAACAGGATCCAGATCGGCTTTCCTACGTGCATGCGCTGCGGGTGGTCCGCCGCAAACTGGCCATGGCGGTGGCTATTCCCCCCTCGAGCTAGAAAAGCGTTTCATCGACAGGTTCTCGACGAACTGCTCGAGGAGCGGGTGGTCTCCAGCCGCGGCCGCCGCCGTCCGCGCGGCGTCAAGCGCAAGATGAGCAGCTACCCGCTGCGCCCGCGCGCCCCCATCCGCAACGACCGCAGGAAAGTCGAGATTTCCATGCTTCTTTCTGAAATCGACAGTATTGGGGCTAGCTGGCTGAACCGAGGATTCCATTCGCATTGGATGCTGGTATGCTCGTCTGAGCACGGCGCACGCCGGCCGCGGACGATGACTATCCGAGAGAGTGGGTCGAGATGAATCCGGTCCTGAGTCGGTTGGAGGGCTTCGCTTTTCTCGCGATCTTTGGGCTCTCTATGATCGCGCTGACAGCGTGGGTCGGTCGCGGTCACCAGAAAAACCGGGCAGAATTTCTTGTCGCCGGTCGATCACTCGGCGTATGGCTGGCGGCCTTGTCGATTGCAGCTTCTCTGGATCTGGGCGCCTGCTCTGTTTGTGGCGTCGCAGAAGGCTTACGACCAGGGACTTCCGGGGGTCTTTTGGTTCACGTTCCCAAACGTCTTGAGTTTGGTGGTATTTGCGCCACTGGCCTTCAGAATTCGGAAGCTCTTTCCCGCAGGATTCACGCTGCCACAGCTTATGCAGCGCCGCCACGGCCGGGCGGTCCACGTGCTGTACCTGATTCAGTTTCTTGGCCTTCAGGTTTGCTCTTTCGCGGTCCAGATACTGGCCGGTGCGGCTCTGATTCAGTCTCTCACAGGATTGCGTTTTGCGGTGGTGGCCCTCATTCTGGTCGTTACCGCGTTGATTTACTCCACGATGGGCGGCATCCGAGCGTCCGTCGTCACGGATTTCGTACAGATGGCGTTGATTCTGGGCATCACAGCCGTCACCGTTCCGTGGGTGATCTCGATAGCCGGGGGCCTGGTCGTTGTGACTGCGGGACTGGGCGGCGCTAGCGGTGAGTTTCGAAACCTTTTTGATCCCGGAGTCGCATATTCCTTTGGAATTCCCGTGACTATCGGCCTGCTTTCGGGGCCGATCGGAGACCAGCAACACTGGCAGCGGGCCTATGCCTTGAAGTCAGACCGGGACGTGATCAAGGCGTTCCTGCTGGGATCGCTCCTGTTTGTGATTGTGCCGATGTCTCTTTCGTGTTTGGGATTTGTGGCTGCCAATAGCGAGGTGTCCCAAGGCTGGAGCATCAACAACAGCCAGTTGGTTGGTCCCATCGCAGTTTCGAACCTTCTGCCTCCCTTCATGTCGGTTGTGTTTAGCTTGATGCTGCTCTCGGGCCTCTGTTCAACACTGGATTCCGTTCTGTGCGCGGTTTCCTCGTTAGCATCGGTCGATCTAATCGGGAGCTCTTCGGATGGAACCCCTGACGCCGCAAAAGACCGTAGACAGGTGAGGATCGCTCGCATCAGCATGCTGGCTCTAGCAGTACTTGGGCTATCCATAGCTTTGATTCCCGGTCTAACCGTGGTGCACCTGTTCTTGTTCTATGGAACTTGGCGGGCCTCGACCATGATTCCCACTGTGCTTACCCTCTTCTGGGAGCGGCTTCACCGGAAGGCAGTCTTTACCGCAATCCTTGGTTCGCTTCTGCTAGGAGCTCCGGTCTACGCCTGGGGCAGCTACATCGGCAATCCCGACCTCGCCGTGCTGGGAAGCCTGCTCGTCTTGCTGATCGGCTTGCTGACATGCGTTTTTGGCACCAAGCTTATGACAAGAGAGCCCGGACAACCAGTCATCGAGCCCTAGCCTGCTTTTCTCACCACCTGACGGCCGCCGAGGCTCTCAGCGCGGCCTGGTCTCTTCCACCAGATCCGACAGATCCATACGATAGATCGCCGGCTTTCCCTCTCTGTCGGTGACGAAATACATCCACTGGCTGTCGGGGGAAAACACCGGCTCGGGCCAGGCGGCAAACGGGTCGAGGCGGCGGGTACCGGCGATCGAATAGGGTTTCACGGTACTGAGGTGCTCGGCTATCGTGACTTCCCGCTTGAGCAGCGGGAAAAGCAAGTAAACATTAGGACCGGCAACGTGGCCGCTGGCGCCCACGAACACAGAGCCGTCCGCGTTGGGCGACATCCAGGCGAACTGGGAGCAGTCCGCCAGTGTCCTTTCGCGGCCGGGGTCGATGTGAATGCAATTCACCGTGGACCGTGACCCGGGAGCGTCGGGATAGAACACGAAGCAGACTTCCTTGCCGGTGCTCGACCAATGCTCGCACCCGCAGGCCTCAGACCCTTGCCGAGGGCGAATATTCTTGCGATAAGAGCCGTCGAGCCTGACCAGCCGCAGCCGTCCCTCGACCTTCTCCCAGGGTCCTTCGTGCGCGTAGAGGATGTCGGTTCCCCCCGGCTGGAACTGAGGCTGGGCCAGCCAATGGTTGGTCTCAACCGCCACCCAGCTTCGACGCCTGGCTGTCTCGACCACTCGAATCCGGCACCTCGGCCGCCTTCGGAACTGCTCTTCGAAGCCGGCGACCCGGTGGCTTGTCTTCATCTCGACTAGGGCCACGTACCTGCCTTTGTCGCTTACCGAAAGATGCCCGCTCATCCGCCAACCCGGCTCCGACTCATAGATTCGTCTTTCGGATCGCCCGCGGACGGCGGCCCGTTTGAGGGTATCCCTCTGAAGGTAGAAAAAAGCGCGCTCGCCCGGCTCAAGCGCCGGCGAATAGGAGTGAACCCCCGGACCCTCGGTGAGTTGCACCATCTTGCCCTGGGGCAGATCCATACGATAGATCTGCCGGGTTCCCGACCGCTCGGAGGCGAGCAGGATGAACGAATTGTTGCGGGCGATGAAGCGATGATGGTAGTGCGGCAAGTGATGGAGAACCGAAGGCTCGGTCAGTCGAAAGAGTTCTCGCTCGGTGAGCGCGTCCCGCAGCGCCGTGACGGCGGAGGCGACGCGGAATCCCCGGCCCGGCCCTCGACGAGCCCCCAGCAGGGGCGCCGCCGCCCCGCTTAGAAAGGCCCGCCGGCTCAACCAGCTCATAGAAAGAGCATGGTAGCATCGGGCGCGGCCCGAACCCGCCGATGGCGTCTCCACGCCCCTATTTAATGCCGCTGGACCGTCCAACCGGACAAGAACTGGCCATGGGAACCCTTCGATGCCGTTGCGGCCTGCCTTACGAGGCAAAGTCGTTGCTTCAGGAGAAGAGAGGGAGTACCATGTTCGAGTCCGAGTTCCAAATTGGAAATTCTGATCAAAACCCGGAAGCGAAGAGGATAGACTGAACTGGCCCTTTGATTTTACAGGCGAGAGTTCCCCATGGAGACGACAACGAATCCGAAACGCCGCGGATTGACACGCCGCCAATTGCTGCAAGCGATCGGACTGGCCGGGGGCGCTCCGGCTGTCTACGAGACCATGGTCGCGATGGGCCTCGCGCAAACCCCACATTACCCTTATAGAGGGCTTCCACTTGCTCGATCCGGGGCGGGGCGCGGCAAGTCAGTTGTCGTTCTCGGGGCCGGCATCGGGGGGTTGGCCGCCGCCTACGAACTTCGGAAGGCACAGTACACCGTCGAAGTGCTGGACGCCGCTGGACGCGTCGGCGGCCGCAGTTATACCGTGCGCCGCGACGACAAGATCGAGCAAATCGGCCGGCCCGATCAGACCTGTATGTTCGACGAAGACCAGTATTTCAATGCGGGCCCCGGTCGGCTCCCTCATCACCATCAAGCCATCCTCGACTACTGCCGCGAGCTGAACGTCAAGCTGCAGGTGTACGTGATGGAAACGCGGGCGAATTTTTTCTAGACGCCGGACGCTTTCGGCGGCGATGCGGTACGGAATCGCCGCGTCGCTAATGACACGCGAGGTTATATCGCCGAGCTGCTGGCCAAGGCGGTCAACCGCCAGGCTCTCGACACGGAGCTGACCCCGGAAGAGCAAGAGGATCTGCTCAGTCTGCTTTCGGAGTTCGGCAAGGTGCGGCGGGACAATGGCTATCGATACGAGGGATCTCGCCAGCCCGGATACGTGGTCGATCCCGGCGTCGAGCAGCCCGGAGAGTTGGTTTCCCCGCTGCCCTTGAAAAGTCTGCTGCGCTCGAAGTTCTGGCTGCACGGCTTCTATCTACCAGAAGACCACGGGTGGCAGCCGACCCTTTTCGAGCCGGTCGGCGGGATGGACAAAATCGTCCAAGCCTTTGAGAAGAAGCTGGAGGAAGATCGCGTCCGCATAACCCGCAACGCGCAAGTCGTCCGTGTAGAAAACTCCAACGATGGAGTGCGAGTGTTCTATCGGGACAGTCGGACGAGGCTGGAGAAGCGGACGTCGGCTGACTACTGCATTAGCAGCATCCCGTTGCCTCTCTTGCGCTCCATCATCAGCAACGATACTTTCGACAGAAAGTTCAAATCCGCGGTTAGCGCCGTGCGCTTCGCGGATACGTGCAAGGTGGCCTGGCAATCGGAACGCTTTTGGGAGTCCCGCGAGGACCAGATCTACGGCGGGATCAGCCGGATCAACCACCCCATCACCCAGATGTGGTACCCGTCCGCGGACTACTTTGCAGCAAAGGGAGTGTTGACGGGCGCCTACAACTTTTCGCGGACCGCCCGGGAATTCGGCAATCTGAGCCTGTCCCGAAGATTGGAAGTCGCCCTGGAGGGTGCCGAGCGGCGGCATCCTCGGTTCCGCCAGTTCGCGGATATCAACCTTGGACTGTCGATCGCTTGGCAGGAAGTGCCCTACCAGGAAGGCGGTTGGGCCGATTGGGACTGGACAAAGTACGCCGACAGGGTCGCCTACCTAAGGCTGCTTGAACCCGACAAACGATTCCACGTCTGTGGAGACCAGGTCTCTTATCTAAGCGGCTGGCAAGAAGGGGCGGTTCTGTCGGCGCGTCACGTCGTCCGACAGATCGGCGGCCTGCCGGTCGAAATCCCCGCCATCTTCCCGGAGACCAGAACGAGTCTGGTGGTTGGGGCTGAGATCAACTGACGTACCGGATCCCGCGGGCCAGAGACGAAAGCGCGTGATGGGTCAAACCTCTGTCGGCTTCAACCCTGTCTTTGCGGCGATCGAGTCAAGACCTTCACCTATAAGGAGATGCTCTATCCAGCGCCCGGCCATCTTGCCGCTCAGGACCGCCGCCCGCTACGGTAGGGACATGAAACCACGATTCCCCGGTTTTTCGCCCGAGGCGCGGAAGTTTCTCAAGCAACTCAAGCGCAATAACAACCGCGAATGGTTCATGCCCCGCAAGAGCGTCTACGAGGAGAAGGTGAAGGCTCCGATGACGGAATTGGTCTTGACGCTGGGGGAAGCGATGCGCGGGTTCGCGCCGGAGTTGGCGACCGACCCGAAGAAGGCCATCTATCGCATTTATCGCGACGTGCGCTTCAGCAAAGACAAGAGTCCTTACAAAACCTGGATCGCGGCGGTCTTTCCTCCCCGAGGACATGAGAAACACGCCGGCGCGGGCGCCTATTTCCACGTGACGTTCGACGAGATCTTCGTTGCCGGGGGCGTTTACGCGCCGGGACCGAAAGAGCTTTTAGCCATTCGCAGGCATATCGCCGCTCGGGACGGGGAGCTTCGGGCCATTCTGAAAGATCGCGGGTTTCGCCGGCTTCTCGGGGAGATGACAGGCGAGCAGCTGAAACGCGCGCCGAAGGGTTTCCCGACCGATCATCCCGCCGTTGACTTGCTGATGTTCAAACAGTTCCTGGTATCGAAGACGCTTGACCCCGCATTGGCCGAGACGCCCAAGTTCTATACGGAACTGGTGAAACACTTTCGGGCGATGATGCCCTTTCTACGGTTCTTGAACGCCCCTCTGAAACCCGTGAAAACCGGACGCTAGTTCGACAAGAGAGGGATCGCTTGGGTGGTTCCTTCCGGAGCCGCGTGAGCCGGCTCGGTTTCGAAGAAGAATTTCTCCTCGCCGAAGGCAGGCTTGAGTTGATCGAGCCAGGTAGCTTGGGGATCAAATTGAGCGAAGAAGGGCCGGTAGACCCAGTCCGGGTTTCGCCCCTGGATAACTTCCAGCACGAAGGTCGTCTCGCCTCGAATCTCCGCGATGCCCGAGACCCGGACTTTTCCCGGGAAGGCTGACATCGAGGGGCCTCGAACGGTGCGGGCGAGACCGGAGACCTGCGCGAAGGCATCTCGAAAGATCTCGTAGCAACGCACAAGCGGCACTTCAAAGTAGCGCTTGGCCCCGGTATCCCTCTCGACAAACATGTAGTAGGGGATCATCCCCAGCTTGACGCCCTCTCGCCACAGATCGGCCCACATCTTGGCGTTATCGTTCACGTGCCGGATGATGGGAGCCTGCATGCGGATCTCCGCGCCGGTGGCTCGGACCCTTCTCACCGCTTCGCGCGATATCTCGGGAACCAGCTCCACCCCATGGCTGTAGTGAGCCATGATGGCCAGGTGGCGGCCGGACTGAACGATCTGCTCGAACAAGCGCAGGCAATCGTCCGCATCGGCGTCGGTCACGAAACGCTGGGGCCAGTAGGCAAGAGCTTTCGTGCCGATGCGGATGTCTTGGACCGATTCCAGCTCGGGCGCAAGGAGCGGCTCGATGTACTTGCGGAGAACGTGAGTCTTCATGATCATCGGGTCTCCGCCGGTGAACAGGACATCGCTGACGCTCGGGTTCGCCCGCAGGTAGCCCGCCAGGTCTTCGGTTTGGCTCGACTCGAACTTGATCTCGGGCATGCCCACAAACTGCGCCCAGCGGAAACAGTAGGTGCAATAGGCGTGGCAAGTCTGCCCTTGAGAGGGGAAGAACAAAACGGTCTCGCGATACTTGTGCTGCAACCCGTGGAGGGGCCGTCCATCCAAGGAGGGAACGTTGTGGGTCATCTGTCCCGCGGGGTGGGGATTGAGACCCATGCGAATCCGGTTGACAGCCTGTCCCAGTTCTTCCCGCGGCGCTTTTTTCGCGAGCAGCGCTTGGACGGCATCGTAATCCTCGTCGCCCAGCATCCCTTTCTGCGGGAATACGAGCTGGAACATGGCGTCACGCGGCAGGTTCCCCCAGTCAATCAGGTCCCGCATCACGTAGTTGTTCGTGCGAAACGGCAGGACACGCGAGACTACTTGGATCGCCTGTTGAAACTCGGGTTCGATCGATTCCCACTCGGGCGCCCGGGATACGTTGTGCTCGGTAATCGCCTGGTAGCGGCCACTCGAGGCATCGGTTTGGACTGTCATAACCTGTAGTTCACCCTTCTCCCGCCGGGGCTGCGCTTGTGAAGATACTTGGGCAACCTGGTCGCCGGCACCGGGCATTCGTCTTCCGTTCGAGCCCGCTCACCGCATCTCTTGCCCGAGAGCTCTGTTTGTCGCGTGGCGAAGTGCAGTCGGGCCACGATCCCTCGGCTGGGGAACCCTCTGTCGCCGTGTCGGATGGGAAGCAGCGGCGCCGACAAGCCGGACAAGTCCAACACGTGTGTCCCGAAGGCCTGGAAACCGAGCGGCTTGTGAAGCGATCAGTAAGCCCCATCAATCATTTTATGTCAACCAATCAAGGTGTGGAGTGTCAACAGCGAACAATCTTGGGTAGCGGCCTGTCTGTGGGCGGCTGGGAATCGGTTGGACCGCCGAGCCGGTTTTGGTGTACGGCTCTAGCCCGCTCTAGCCCGCATTTCTCACCACCTGACGGTCGAAGCACGCCATAGGCCCGCCATGACTTCGTTGCGCTTGCTCGCCGTGCTCAACGTACTTTCCCGGTCGGGCGTCGAACGCGGGTCGCTACTTCTTTCGCTAGAGCCAAAATACAAATGGCTAGGCTGCACCCGCGAAAGTACGCCCGCATCATTCAAGAAATGCGGCGCCGAGCGGCGCGCGCCTCTTACTGACGGGCCTCCCACGCACTTCGCCTCGCCACCTGGTGAGAAAAGCGGCTTAGGCAGTGGGGATGCGGAGCGACAGCGGATCGCGTGCGGGCAGAGCGCTCCGGAAAGTTGCGCACTCCGAGGCTACGAACGGGCCAAATCAAAAGACTTGTCCCGCTTGACGCCAGCCCAACTGATAGCCCTCCAACCGTCGGGGTTGTCCGGATGGAGAACGTCGTAAACCTCGCGGGCCGCCTGTAGGACGAGTTTCTCAGCGGCCACTCGGGCCACCGCCGGGTCACGCTCGGAAACAGCGTTGACGACCGCTTCATGAAGCGGCAGGCCAACGTCGGCGTGCAGCTTCGAAACAACCTTCTGGGTAGCGGCAAGCCCCGTCCGCAGCGTCGAGGCCATGCGCTCCAATAGCGGATTGTGACAAGCGGCGTAAACAGCCGCGTGGAAACGAAGGTCAGCGGCGTCATACGCTTCCCGGTCGTCAACACTACGTTCCATCTCCTGATAGCAATCCCCTAGCAGCGCTATCTCTTCGGACGTCGCGCGCATCGCCGCCAGCCCGGCGGCCCCCGTCTCGACGACCAAGCGAACCTCCACCAAGTTTCGAAGCAGTTGGTCGTCCATCCCCGCTTCGAACTGCCATACCAGCAACTCCGGGTCCAGCAGATTCCACTCCGTGCGTGGACGAACGCGTATGCCGATCTTAGGGCGAACTTCGAGGAGGCCTTTCGACGCCAATACTTTGACCGATTCCCGCAACACCGACCGGCTAACTTGC
Source organism: Bryobacterales bacterium (assembly GCA_965248365.1). Lineage (GTDB taxonomy): Bacteria > Acidobacteriota > Terriglobia > Bryobacterales > UBA6623. Next base: position 687,863 of record CBDFJA010000003.1, read on the forward strand.
AGCTTGAGGCACAGGTCGTTCTCCGAAGACCAGCTGTCAGTTTCACCACGCAGAATGGCAAGCGCAAGATGCCTGCCGAGAGTATCGTGGAGCCGTTCACGTCGGATTGGTTGCATAAGGCTAAGCCAGTATCAGCACATGTAACACTACCATACAAGAGGAGAACTGCTGCACCGGGCCGGATGTCCTGAAGTGCGAAGTGTGCTCAGCCCAAAGGGCTCAGCAAATTGTGTCTCTACCTACATCTTAGCAAGAAAATATGATTTCGGCTACTTCCCATACTTCCCAGCGCCAAGCGGGTCGTTTTAACCGGCGCAAACTGCTGCGTGGCGGGACGGCCTCCCGCTCTCTATGGCAAGCGGCTAGCCTGCCTTTCTACTTAAAAATAGGCCTGCTTGTAACGTGAATTGCGTTACGGACTTGATTTTCATGCCGCGGGGGCACGAAGTTCGTGGCGACTCACCCGGTAGACCGCTGGCTCGCGCTCACGACCCGGTGCGTAGCTCAGGGATCAGCAGAGACCCGCTCCCGGTCTGAAATCGCGCCCCGTCAATATCCATGTGGGATAGGCAGTCGCTCGCTTCGGTAAACGACCCAGCCGATCGAATTGTCCTTGTCAGGGTTGTCGATCACAAGCTCGAACACCTTTTCAGGGGGATCCGTGCGGGTCACTTCGACGATCCGGGCCCAATGATGACCGCCAAACACGTCACCCGACACGCCGCCTTCCTTGTCACGCACGCGCCCGCCGTCGGTCACCAGCACATTCCCGGTTTCGGGCAGCGGGTCAGCTTCGCAAATAAACGGCGAGAAGAAGATTTCGCCGCCCGGTCCCCCGTATCGCCAAACTTGGCGAACGGTCATGCTTCGACGTCCACGGCGTACTCCACGGCGCGGCTGTAGGTGTCTTTCGCTTCCCATGGCGCATCGAAGGGCCAGGCCCGGGCGTTTCCGTTGTCGAATAACATCACCGTTCCCCGCACGGTCGTTTTCGCCGCGTGCTGATGATACGGCCACTCGAGCGGCCCTTGCGGTTCAAGCAGGAACCGCTTCCAGGGGTCTCGCCATCCTTTGTGCGTGCCCAGAATCCAGACAAGCCGGCCGGTGTCCCGAGAGAACTTGACGACGGCGTCCTGATGGCGTAGTGAGACGATGATCGAGTTGTCGGCGCTGTCGTAGAAGACGCTGTTGCCGTGGGACCAGTCCTTTGTGCCGCCATCGGCCTGCGGGTAGGCCCAGTCCCAAATCGGGAGCAGCGAGTCATAGCCGATGCGCTCGGGATCGAGCATGTCCATCAGCTTCCACTCGTTGACGATCGAACCGTCGCGAGCAAACTCGACGCCCACGTCGCCGACGACGTGGGCGGTTTTCCGGGGCGCGCCGGGCTTGACTTCGGTCGGATAGTCGAGACGCCGCATTTCGGTTGAAAGCGTAAGCAGATTACCGGAAGGCATCTGTTGGATCTCGTGGTGGAAGGTTTCGGTTTGGACGGGAATGGACCCTCGGGGGCCTTTGTCGACGGCTGCGGGGTCGGAGTATCGGGCGGCATGCCACTGGGCAACGACATTGCCGAGCATATCCATCTCCACGGCTCGCTTGTAGCCCACCCTGAGCAGCAGGTTGCCATTCGGCAGCGGGCGGGGGTCGGTGATATTTTCGTTGCTGCGGTAGTACCAGCGGACCTCCCCCGCGGCGTCGACGGCGAGGACAAGACCGTAGCGATCGTCCGCTCTCCCGCCGGTGGGCCATTTCCCCGGGGAGAATAGAGTGACGCCGGGTTCCATTCTTTCCGGGACGCTGACGGTGGTTTCGATCGGGGGGAAATCACCGGGAAGCGGCGCCGTCTCGAATTTCAACACATGACGCCCGGGCGTCGTGTTGCCGTCCTGGTCCCGGGCGCTCACGAAAAGACGATGTTTGCGGCCGGGCCGAAACCCAATCACCGCCCTTTCGTGTTCGATTGCCCGCTCGCCCGAAGCCGGAACGGCCCATTCGTTCGCGCCGTCGCTGATCTCGATAACCAGTTCGGCCGGTTCATCCGTGACCGCCGAGACGATCGCGGCCAACGGTACGGCCGGATTGGGATTGGGCTTGAGGGACGGAGGGGAGATGAAAGAAGGAGGCGTCGTATCGCCGCAAGCTATCAACAAGAACGCCGCAAGGGCGGCAAAACCCCGTTGCACGGTTGCCGGAAAGCTCCCTCTATCGCGCGGCGACCCTGCCTGGAAGACCTTGCGCGGGATCATCGGTCCAGCCGGGTCCGGAGTCCAGTTGACTCGGTGCATGACCTCCACGGCCTCGTCCCGTTCCTCTTGAAGAAGCTGTTCGTGTCCATCCCGACGCCGCGCCGCGCTTGAGGGTATGCTTTTCAATGGAATATCGGTAAGCCCAAGATGGTAACATCTCGGTGCACGAATTACTGAAAGCTAAAGCAGAGCCCAACGGGACAGGCCGGCCGGTCAGTTTCTCACAGACGGGTTCGTTTCGGGGAAATCGAGCGGTCCCGGCTAGTGCTAACTAACTTCCATAAGTTCGCATTTTAAAAGGCCCTTCCCGAAGGATCATATGGGCGACTGTCTGGCCAGCAAGGGCTTCGTTCCCAAAGCCTTCTGAGCCGCGGCCGCGACGGAGCGGTCCCCGAATTGCCGACCCATAAACGATTGCTAACTTGTAATCGTAAGCACTAGGAAGCTCGTTTCGCCCTCCCATTCAGCAGCTTGGCTAGGCGGTCATTGTTGGGATAGGGGTAGCCGAGATGCTGACGGAAGCCCTCGGCGTACTCGACACCGATCTGCTTGCCAAGATCGGCGTTCCACTGGCGCACCTCATCGAGATACTCCTCCATCCCATGCTGCGTGCGAAGCCAGGCGTGCTGGCTTTTGTGGCAGGCGAGCATATCGCTCTTGAGACCAATAACAGCGGAGATGTCGATGTAAACGGCCGTGGGGACCGGGTCCCCGAAAATGTCGATGCCGGCCGGCGGAGAAGCGTAGTAGAGATGCGGGATGCCCTCGATCGGCGGGCTGCCGGGGAGCTTTCCGGTGTGGAAATTGGGGACCGGCGCGGCGAAGCAGGCGTTGCGAACCACGAGGCTCGTGATCTCGTGGTCAAGCAGATGATCCCGCGGTGAGTGGGTGATCACGATCGCCGGGTCGACTTGGCGCAGCAGTTCGACTGCTTTCTCGATGGTGGGCGGATCGTAGGTGATCCGCAGGTCCCGGCAGTCAAGGCAGAAATAACGGGCGCAAATTCTCGATGCCGCGGCGCGGGCTTCCTTGAGCCGAATGCGAGCGATGTCGGAGGGGCTTTGGTGCTTGCTCCCACAGTCACCCGGCGTCATGGTGGCGATGTGAGTATCAAAGCCGATTTCCTGCAGCCTGGCCAGGGCGCCCGCGCAAAAGATTTCCGCATCGCCGGGGTGGGCCATGACCGACAGCACTCGTTCGTCTCTTTTCATTGCCTGTCTAGCCCGCTCTTCTCGCCACCTGACGGCCGACGAAATTCAGCCAACCTGGGAGATCGACTTCGGATTCATGATTCAGCCACGGTGGGAGGCCCGATCCCCACCGCGGACTCAAATAGGGGCGACGCGGCTTTTTCGGTTTGGGCTGCACCGTTCAAGGTATCACTTTCGGAGCATCGCTAAGCCACCGGGCCCTCTCGACCGCGCGGCGCCGAGACGAGCCGTCCGGTGGCCGGCTTCTGCTACCTTGGACAATGACCGAGTAATTACGCTCTTCGACCGGCCGGGGAAGGCCGATCCCGATGCGAATCACTGAAATCTTCAAGTCCATCCAGGGCGAGTCCACCTACGCCGGCGCGCCATGCATTTTCATCCGCTTGACAGGCTGCAACCTGCGGTGCGTCTGGTGTGACACCGAGTATGCCTTTTTCGGTGGGGAAGAGATCAGCGTTGACGAGGCCGTCAAGCGGGTCGGTAGATTGGGCGGCGAGTTGGTGGAGATCACGGGCGGGGAACCCCTGCTGCAAGAGGAAGTCTACCCGCTGATGGACCAGCTCTTGCGGAAGGGCTACGAGGTGATGCTCGAAACCAGCGGCGAACGGAAGATCGACCGCATCCCGCCCGAGGTCGTCAAAATTGTGGACGTCAAGTGCCCCGACTCGGGCGAGGCGAACAGCTTTGCGATCGAGAACCTGCAAGACTTAGCTTCCCACGACCAAGTTAAGTTTGTAATTTTGACGCGCCGCGACTATGAGTTTTCGCGCGACTTCAGCAGGAAACATCGTCTTGCCGAGCGCGTGGACGCGGTTATTTTTTCACCCGCCCATGGCGGGCTCGACCCCAAGGAACTGGCGGAGTGGATGCTTGGAGATGGTTTGTCAGGGGTCCGCTTGGGGTACCAGCTGCACAAGACCATCTGGGGAGCAGATGCGCGGGGCGTCTAGCCCCGCATTTCTCACCACGTGGCGAGGCGGAGTGCGTGAGAGGCCCGTCAGTACAAGGCGCGCGCCGCTCGAGGACTCATTTCCTGAGCAATGCGGGCGTACTTGAACCACTTGAACCATACGTTGAGCACGGCGAGCAGGCGCAACGCGGTAATGGCGTGCTTCGACCGTCAGGTGGCGAGAAAAGCGGGCCTAGCGGGGTTGCCTGTGTTCGAGGTGTCTTAGACCACCGGGGTTTATCCGGGATCACTGCTGTCCGGTTAAAAGTCGAATAGAATCAATCGGTTGGGGTCATAGGGGGATTCGTTTGGGGAGTCGGATGGCTGGAGTGCCTGTAAAAGGGGCATTTTTTCGAATTGCGTAACGCTGAGAATCTGTAGAATCTGGTAAAGACTCGCTTCCAGCCCGAGCCGTTTCCGGACGATGGCGATGAGCACGTAAATCGAGACAGCGATCCAGATCTGCGTCTTGACGGCGTTCTCGCTGGTGCCGTAAAACGAGTTGATTCGCAGATGTTGCTTGATCCACCTGAAGAACAACTCAATCTGCCAACGCGACTTGTAGATGTGGGCGATGGTCAGCGCCGGGAGCGCGAAGTTGTTGGTCAGAAACTTCAGCCGCTTGTTCGTCCGGGCGTCGAAGTAACTGACCCTCCGCAACGGGTCGGGATAGGCTTGGGCCGATTCGATGGCAGCCAGTATGACGGTCTGATCCGAGCGCAAGCCCGTGGATTTGTCGACGGGATGCGAGTAGCGCCGTTGGAGCAAGATGTTCTTCTTGGTTCGCACGACGAAGAACGACGAGCAGAGAGTGAACACGAAGAGGCGTTCGAAATCGACGTAGGCCCGATCCATGACGTAGAACGCGCCGGCCTCCGGGCCGATCTCGTCGAGGATGTTGATGTCGTGCACTTTGCCTCCAGTAATGCGGATGAACGTGGGAATATTGCCGTGCAGATCCAGCAGCGTGTGCATCTTCACGGCGACCTTTTGCTTGCGGAATCTCGCCCACGGAAACAGCGACAGGCAGAGGTCGATTGTTGTCGAGTCGAGAGCGTACAGAGTCTGGTCCAAGTCCACACCGATCGGGTCGTGGGCATATAACGGCCGTGCCATGCCAATCAAGACCTGCGCGAAGTCCGCGTAGATCCGCCAGTCGCGCGACTCGTTCGCATCGGCCAGTGTCGAGCGCGCTACCCTGCCGCGGAATCCCATGTGGTAGAGTTTGCCGTGCATCGAACGCAGGCACGTCTCGATGTCGCGGAGGCTTGCCCGGTAGGTCAGCTGGGCGAATGCCATCGCAAGAAACTGATCCCAGCAGGAGAAACTTTTCAGATAGGAATCGCCGCGGTAGCGCGATACACATTTCTGAAACTCTTTGCTCGGTAGGTGCTCGATCAGTTGGGAGAAAACCGTACGGCCAAGGTTCATCCCTCATTGTGCCGCGTCCGGATGCTCCGTTCAGGCGACCATTTGCGGCCTCGGGATTTCAAATCGTTCCCGGGCAAAACAGGCCATAAGACATTGAGCGGTCGAGACTTACCGTCCGATGGCGCGACTTTCCCCGGACAGCACTGATCCGGGATTGATCGATGACGTATGAACCGGATTCAAGCGCGGGCCGCGGACCGCGGCGCGGCGCGGCGGTGACCGTGCTTTCGTTGGCGGTGATTTGCGCGGCGACGGTTTGGTCGTTGTATCGACTGGATCCGGTGGCCCTGTTTGGCTTAGCTCATGACGACACGCTCATGATGAGTTCGGCCAAGGCTCTGGCGGAAGGGCGCGGCTACATCATGCCGAGCGTTCCGGAAACGCCTCGCCAGACGAAGTACCCCGTGTTGTACCCCTGGTTGCTGTCTCTGGTGTGGAGGTGGCATCCCGCTTTCCCTTCCAACCTATTGACTCCCGCATAATATAGAGTAACCTTTTGGGGGTCTGCTCGTCTCAATAGACATGGGGAACCCAAGAGGCGTAAGGCGCGATTTTGATGCTCTGGAAAAGCGACGGCTGGAGGCCGTGCGGCTGGTCGTTGACGAAGGTTTGAGTCAGTCCGAGGCAGCACGGCGCGTGAAGGCGGCGCAGCAAAGCGTGAGCCGTTGGGTTAGCGAGCATGGCGCGCACGGTGCCGCCGGACTCCGCCGGGCCGGGCGCGCCGGCCGCAAGCCGCTGTTAGACGCCACGCAACGGGAACGTCTGGAGGCAATGCTGCTGCGGGGCCCCGAAGCGCAGGGCTTCTCGACGCCGCTGTGGACTTGTCCGCGAGTCGCTCGTCTGATCGCCGACGAGTTCGGCGTGCGCTATCACGAAGGTCATGTTTGGAAGATCCTGCGGGCGCTCCACTGGAGCCCGCAACGGCCTGTCGGCAAGGCCCGCGAGCGCAACGAAGAAGCCATCCGCAACTGGCGGCGCAAGACTTGGCCGGCCACTAAAAAAAAGCCCAAAAACAAGGCCGCACGATCGTCTTCATCGACGAAAGCGGACTGAGTCAGAAGCCCCATCGTTGCCGCACCTGGGCGCCCCGCGGCGAGACACCCGTGCTGGAGTTCAACTTCAACTGGCAGAAACTTTCCGTTTCCGCCGGGCTGACCTTGCGCAACTTCTACTTCCGGCTCTATCCCGGCGCCATCGGCGAGCTGGAGGTCATCGACTTCCTGAAGGCTTTGGTCCGCCACATCGACGGCCCGCTGCTGATCGTCTGGGACCGCCTGCCGGCGCACCGCAGCCGCCTGGTGCGGGAGTTCATCGAGCTCTCCGAAGGCCACATCGCCACGGAGTGCTTGCCGCCCTATGCACCGGAGCTGAACCCGGTGGAATACATTTGGGCTTACTGGAAGCAGCACGAGTTGCCGAACGTCTGTCCGAAGGACTACTGGGAGCTGGACGAGCGTGCCCGCAAATCCCTGCGTCGCATGCGCCGCAAACCGCGCTTGATTACGGCCTTCTGGAAGCAGTCTTCTCTTGGCCTTGACTAACTCGATATTATGCGAGATTCAATAGAGGCTGCGATGGCGCTTGTAACCGCGTTCGTGTGCCTAGCTGTGGAGCCTCAACAGGTTGTTCCGGGGAGGAGGGAGTCGGCTGATAGGGGGATTATAGCCGAGGCTGGCGTGGGGGCGCTGCCAATTGTAGTCGTGGAGCCAGGGGAGCAGATGGTTGGCGCGTTGGAGGGAGGAGCAGTAGGAACGGGCATAGGCCCATTCGCGGAGGGCGGTTTGGATGAAGCGCTCGGCCTTGCCGTTGGTGCGAGGGGTGTAGGGGCGGGTGAAGCGGTGGCGGATGCCGAGGCGGCGGCAAGTACGACGGAAGTGGCGGGAGCGGTAACAGGAGCCATTGTCGGTGAGCAGGCGTCGGATGCGGATGCCAAGCGAGCCATAGTAGGCGTGGGCGAGGAGAAGGAACTGGGCAGCGGAAAGGCTGCGCTCATCGGGCAGGATCTGGGAGAAGGCGATGCGGGAATGGTCGTCGACGGCGACGTGGACGAACTCCCAGCCGGCGGCGCGGGAGCGTCGGGTCTTATCGCCGGTAACGCGGTGACCGGCGTGCTGGAAGCGGCCGAGCTTTTTGATGTCGAGATGCAGTAGATCGCCGGGACGGTGATGTTCGTAGCGGCGAACGGGGGGAGCGGGTTCGAGATCGCGGAGACGGTTGAGTCCGGCGCGACCGAGGAGGCGGCTGACGGTGGCCGGGGATAGCCGCAGGGTTTGGGCGATGCGGCGGCCCGTCCAACGTTGTCGGCGCAGGGCGAGGACGCGGTCAACGACGGCTTGCGGGGTGCGGCGCGGGCTATGCCGGGGGCGCGAAGAGCGATCGTAGAGACCGGCTTCGCCTTCGCCGCGGTAGCGGGCCAGCCAACGGCGGGCGGTGCGTTCTGAGACGTCTCGGGCCGCCGCGGCGGCCCGAGGCGTCTCTCCAGGGTCGTGGTTATTCGACAACTCCAGCTTCCCTGGTCCGGGACCGAATGAACAACCTGTTGAAAGATCACAGCTAGCCCTCCAACACGTGGGCCAGAACTCCCACAGCGGCGACAGCGGCCGTTTCCGAGCGCAAGATCAGTTTGCCGAGCGAAGCCGGCCGGTAGCCGGCGCGCTCAGCCGCTTCGCGTTCGTCATCGGTCCAGCCGCCTTCGGGGCCGACCAACAACGCGGCCGAGACTATTTGCGTTGACTGGGTCTTCGTCTGAAACTCCCCCGCCGCGTTTTTCAACGCCGGGCAATCGGTATCGAGGATGATCGGCAGTTGCGCGTCGTGCCTCGAGAGCGCCTCGATGACCGGTGTCAGCGGCTCGATGCTCGGAGGCGCCAAGCGTCTGGACTGCTGGGCAGCTTCTTCGGCGATCCGCTGCCAACGCTCCCGACGTTTAGCCCCCGTCTGGATCAGTCTAGCCTCGCAGCGGGCGGCCGCCACGGGGACAATGGAAGAAACCCCCAGCTCGGTCGCCTTCTCGATCGCCCATTCCAGCCGGGCAAACTTGATGACGGCCATCATCAGTACGATCGTGGGAGCAATCGGCGGCTGGGCCAGGGTTTCCCTGATCTCGAACTCTATTTCTTCCCCGGCCGAGCGGCTCACGGCAGCCAGAAAGAGCCTTTCGTGGTCGGAGATCTCGACCAATTCGCCCGCCCGCAGCCGCACGACACGCCGCAAATGATGGGCGCGCGGGCCCCGGACCGTTGCCGTCGCTCCTCGGATAGACTCTACAAAGATTCTGCGAAGCGTCACGATCGATTCCCGTTCGGGCCGGGGACCCCGGAAATTCCTCTTATGATAACTTCCCACAAAGCCGGCACCTACGCAGGCAGTGCTGTCCGCACGGATTTCCAGGAACAGAAAACTCCCCGGCGTCAGCGTGGACAGAGAGGCGACGGCTGGGCACAACGAGTGGACCCCTCCAACCGCGCGGTTGCTTCGCCGGGAGCATTCCGCCCGTCCTACGAAGACCACGGCCACTGTCGCCTCGCTTTTGCTTTCTTCGGATTGCGGTAAAATCGGAATCCGGCGCTACCGAGGGGCTGACGCAACACGAAACACAAAGGAGACATCCATGGCAACCGTTGACGAAATCGGTCCGGATCTGTATCGCATCTCGATCCACGTGCCTGCATCCGACCTACAGTTCAATCACTTCTTGATCAAAGACGAGCAGCCGCTGCTGTTCCACACGGGCTTGAACGGGATGTTTGATCCGCTGCGCGAAGCGGTCTCAGGGATTATCGATCCCGCGGAGCTTAGCTGGATCGGCTTCAGCCATTTCGAATCCGACGAATGTGGTTCGTTGAACCGTTGGCTGCAAGCGGCGCCCCGGGCACAACCGGTCTGCAGCGAGATTGGGGCTCTGGTCAGCGTGAACGACTTTGCGACCCGCCCCGCCAAGGGGATGGTCGACGGGGAGGTTCTGGCGACAGGCAAATACCGCTTTCGCCTCTGCCGAACTCCCCACCTACCGCACGGCTGGGACGCGTCGGTGATGTTCGAGGAGACGACCAAGACGTTGCTGTGCTCGGACTTGTTTCACCAGGTCGGCGATGTCGAAGCCCTGACCGAGTCCGACGTCGTGGGACGAAGCCGCGAGGCGATGAAGGCCTATCAAGCCGGGGTTCTCGCGGACTACGCGCCCTACACGCACTATACGGACCGCCTGTTCCAAAAATTGGCTGCTCTGAAACCCGAACGGCTTGCCATCATGCATGGATCGAGCTTTGAGGGCAACGGGGAACAGGCGCTCAACGACCTAGGCGTCGCTTTTAAGGAGGTCTTCGGCGCGGAGTGATGCGCAGGGAACAAATCGTGCGCTCCGACCGATTGGCGCTCCCGGCATAAAGACGCAGGGAAGGAAAAGCATGGGTGAAAACAACGAGCCGACTGCCGAGAAGATTATGCAACTCGCCCTGGGCTTTTGGGGATCGAAGACACTCCTGAGCGCTATTAAATTAGGGGTTTTCGGTGAGCTGTCCAAGGGGCCGCTCGATGGCGAAGAGCTTCGGGACCGACTAAAGCTTCACTCCCGCGGCGACCGGGATTTCTTCGACGCTCTTGTCGCGCTTGGAATGCTCCGGCGGGACGGTGGCCGCTACACGAACACTCCCGAAACCGACCTGTTTCTGGACAAGGCGAAGCCGTCCTACCTCGGCGGCCTGCTTGAGATGGCCAACGAGCGGCTGTATCCCTTCTGGGGTTCGCTTACAGAGGGATTGAAAACGGGCCAGCCGCAAAACGAGATGAAGGAGGGAGGAGACGGCCTTTTTGAAGCCATCTACGGCGACCCGCACCGCTTGCGCCTTTTCTTGGGAGCCATGACGGGTCTTAGTATGGGCGCGTCTAAGCGATCGCCTCGCAGTTTCCCTGGGGTGATTACAAGACCTTTGTCGATGTCGGCGGCGCCCAAGGAGGGCTTCCGGTGGAAGTCGCGCGGGCGAATCCCCACTTGACCGGTGTCAACTTCGACCTGCCGCAGGTAGGCCCGATTTTTGAGGAGTACGTCGCAGCCCACGGCGTGGGCGAGCAGTTAGGTTTCAAACCCGGCAATTTCTTTGAGGATCCGATTCCTTCAGCGGATGTCGTCGTCATGGGCCATATCCTTCACGACTGGAACCTCGAAGAGAAGCACATGCTGATCCGCAAGGCCTACGACGCCCTTCCCGAGGGTGGCGCTTTCACTGTCTTTGAAGCGCTCATTGACGACGACCGCAGCAAGAACGCCTTCGGGCTGCTGATGAGCCTGAACATGCTGATTGAAACCCGGGGCGGGTTCGACTACACCGGCGCCGATGGGTCCGGGTGGATGCGAGAGGCAGGGTTCCGCGAGACCCGCGTGGAACATCTGGTCGGTCCCGATTCGATGGTCGTGGGAATCAAGTAGCGGCCAAAGCTCAACCTCCACACGGGGGAAAGTCACCGGTTTTACGACTCTCTCTGTGAATGCGCTTTGCCGTGGAGCGCTGAGGAAAAGCGTCGGATCGGTCCGCTCCGACGGCTCGTGACCTGCTATCCCGTAAGGGCAATTGGCATAGTGCATCCAAACGAAAACCGTTGATCCCGGCAAACGCGCGGCAGGCCCAGCCTCGCTCTTCCCTGTCGCCATGAGAATGCTCCGCCCCGTCCCATTTATGGCTTTCGGTCTGACGGCTCTGATTCTGAGCCAACCGCAACCCTTGTTGCCCGACCTCGCCGCCGCGACCCCGCCCCCGGCCGACGAAGCTCGAAAAAAGAGTCGACGATTGACGCAAGAGGTCTTGCCGCTGCCCACCAATGCGTCTTTTCCCCTGGCCGTTCGGCGCATCGGGCAGTCTCACGACCGACGCTACATCGCTCCGCTGATTGACACAATTCCGTTTGCGAGGAACCAGGACAATTTCGCCGTTCTCGGGCGAGCGCTGGGGAACCTGACAGGCGAGAGAGTCGATCGCTGGGAGTCCCCCTGGCATGATTTGATGGTCTGGTACGGCGAGCGCCCGGAATTGAAACCGCCCCCGGGGTACATCGGCTGGAAGGGACAACTGCTCTCGCTAGTCGACCCTCGTTTCCGGCTGTTCCTCTACGATGGGGCCCCGGCGTCGATTCGGGCGGAAGAAATCGTCTGGGGCGGCGTGGTGGTGGACGGTCTTCCCGCTCTGGTCAACCCCAAGACGACCGACGCCGAGGAAGCCGGCTACTTGCGCGATACCGAAGCGGTCTTTGGCGTGAGCATTAACGGGGATCATCGCGCCTACCCGCTGCGCATCCTCGACTCGCACGAGATGGCCAACGGCGTTGTGGGCGGCAAGCCGGTGGCGCTGGCCTATTGCACGCTTTGCGGCGCAGGCATTCTCTTCGACCGAACGGTCGGAGAAACCATCTACGAGTTCGGTTCCTCGGGCCTGCTGTATCGCTCGAACAAGCTCATGTACGACCGCAAGACTCACAGCTTGTGGAATCAGCTCACCGGGGAACCTGTCGTCGGCCGGCTTGTCGGAAGCGGCATCAACCTCCGGGTCCTGCCGATTGTGTTGACCTCCTGGGGAGAATGGAAGCGCCGGCACCCGGACACCACCGTGCTCAGCCGTGAGACAAAATACCGCCGCGACTATGCGATCGGCGCTTTTTACGGCGACTATTTCGCCTCCTCGGACACCATGTTCCCGGTCTGGAAGAGGAGCCAAGCGTTCCCGAAAAAAGAGCGCATCTTTGCCATTCGCATCGACGGCGTCCCGAAAGCGTATCCCCTTCACGAACTCAACCGCGGCGGGGGCGTCGTCAACGACACGTTGGGATCGAAACCGCTGGTCGTAATCTATCGTGACGCCGTCGGACGAGTGCCCTTACCCCAGACTTGGCGCCAAACGCTGGCAAAGCTCGGCGCCTCCCGGGGGGACGTCATCTTTGCGAACGACCTCAACCTAAAGACCGCGCGCAAGGTTATTAAGAAACGCAAGACCCTCGTTAGCGATCTGACGGCGGAGACGCTTCTTGCCATGCCCACCGAAACCCGGCTGGCCTTGCTGACTGAACGGACCCCGAAAGAGAAGAAAGGGTCCACGGCCCGCAAGGGCATGTTCGCTCCCGACTTCCGCAACGAAGTCGCCCTGCGAGGACTCATCGGCGAGACGCGGGCTTACGAGCGCGGCCCGCGGCGCTTTCGACCTTCCGACTCTTCCGACGAGTTGCTCGACGAAAAAGGCCGGACGTGGCGGGTCACCGAGCAGTCCCTCGTGGGGCCCGGCGACGAACGCCTGCCACGTCTTGGCGGCCACCTCGCCTATTGGTTCGGCTGGTTTTCCTTCTTCCCGCAAACGGAAGTCTACAAGAGCCAAGCCGAGCCCGCCGGGGACTAACCCGCTTTTCTCGCCACCGGACGGTCGAAGCACGCCATAACCGCGTTGCGCTTGCTCGCCGTGCTCAACGTACTTTCCCGGTAGGGCGCCGAACGCGGGTCGCCCCTTCTTTTGCTAAGAGCCAAAATACGAGTGACTAGCCCGCACCCGCAAAAGTACGCCTCCGCTCGCTGAGCGGCGCTCGCCTTGTACTGACGGGCTTCTCACGCACTTCGCCTCGCCACGTGGTGAGAAAAGCGGCTCATGCTTACTGACAACCGAGCAGGGGCGAGACAGCCTTGCCGGACGGTTCAAAACAGCGTTTGGGAACGCTTCGACCACTACGGGACTGCCGTCGGGCCAAGAATCACTTGTGCCCGGGGGGGCAGCTTGTGTACCCTGTCTGAGCCGGATATCCGAGGCGCAAATTCCGGTTTGCGTTCACCCCGCGTCCAGAACCGCACGGGACGCAGGCACGAGTTGAGCGACTTGCCGCGGCGCCGACTCGCGCCCTCCGCCGGGTCAAAGGAGCGATCACAACGTGTCGACCGCCGAATTCGACAAGCCCGCGGGCCGGATGCCGCTCACGACGGGTCCGATAACACCCTTCCCCGATGCCGGCATGCCGGAGGAGGAGGTCATCGCGGCGGTCCGCGCCCTGGCCGGGAAGAATCCATACCCACTCCAGCAGGACTTCGGCAACTCGTACTCCGGAATTCCGCACCCCGTAACGCACCAGCTCGACGAGATGATGCGCGGCGCCTACTTCGTCGAGTGGGCGGCGGAACAGCAGCCCGGAACCCTGGCGATCGAGCGCGAGGCCGTGCGCATGATGGCGTCGCTGCTCGGGCGTCCCTCCGCCGCCGGGTTTGTCACCACCGGCGGCACGGAGTCCAATCTTGCCTCGATGCGGCTGGCTCGGAACCGCGGCGGGCAGGCGGAGCCTGAGATCATAGCGCCGGTGTCGATGCATTTCAGCTTCCGGCTTGGGTCGGAGCTGATGGGCATCCGCGTCGTCGAGGTCGATGTTGACGACGATACCTATCAACCTCGCATCGAAGATGTCGAGAAGGCGATCACGCCGCGCACGGTCGGGCTGGTTTGTTCCGCCCCGGGCGGCAGCTTCGGCGTGGTTGACCCGGTCGAGGCCTTCGCCGATCTCGCCTACCGCAAGGGGCTGTGGCTGCACGTCGACGCCGCCTTCGGCGGGTTCATCCTTCCCTTCATGCGCGACCTCGGCCATCCGGTCGAGCCGTTCGATTTCTCGCTGCCCGGCGTGTCTTCGATGATGACCGACGGCCACAAGCTCGGCCTGATGCCGATCGCGACCGGGTTCTTCCTGGCGCGCGAACCCGAAATGTTCGAGGCGATCCCCACCGATGTGACCTTCATCCACACAACGTCATCGACGAAGCCGGGCAGCCGAGCCGCATCCGCGTGGGCGGTCATGAAGCACCTTGGCCGAGAGGGCTACCAGCGCTCGACGGCCCATGTCCTGGAGCTTGCCAAAACGATTGCCGGCGGCGTGACCGAGATCCCGGGCATCGACCTGATCGTCCCGCCCTTTATCTCGATCGTGGCGTTCACCTCGACGACCGTCGACCTCTCCGATGTCCATCAGTTGCTGGCCGAGGACGGCTGGGGTCAAAGCTACGGCGAGCTTCGCGGCAGACCGTACATCCGCCTGTCGATCCATCCCTCGCGCGACATGGAGCACGCCGAGGGGTTCGTCCGCGCCTTTGCCGAAGCCACTACGAAGGCACGCCGCCGCTAAGTCGCCGCACGCGATTTCGCGACGTGGGTCTGAACGGCTAGCCGGCTTTTCTCACCAGCCGAGGTTGAAGGACGCGATCAGCCCGCCAAGCCTTCTGTAACTGACTGAAAAAAAGTGTGATAAGGAACTTGGCTTTGTTTGGTAATTCTGCTGCTCGGTAGCCGCGCAGGGACGCGGACGCTGGAACAGCGCCAGGCCGCGCTACTACAAGCTACGCGGTTGACCGGCGGGAGTGCCGATCCTACCTACCTATGTCCGGCTCTGCTCTTAGAGGCCAACTTGCGGCGGCAGCGTGGCAGGAGCGGATCTACGCTTTCAGCTTCCAGGGTGGGCGGTACTTCTTCTTGACGTAGTTTTGGGCCTCGGAGTCGCCGATGACGCGTTCCTTTTCAACATCCCAGTCCACCCGCCGGCCGAGGCGGAGGGCGATATTGCCGAGATGACAGGCGATCATGGAATCGTGTCCGATTTCGACGTCCGATCGCGGACGCTCCCGAGAACGCATGCAGTCGATGAAGTTTTCGACGTGCAAGAGATGGTAGTCTTCGTCCTTCCGGGCGCTTTGGCGGGGCAGCCCCGGCGACTTGTATTGGCGAACGTCCTTGTCGATCTTGTCCGTTTCGGGGTACACTTGCCAGCCCCCGCGGTCAACAACAAGCACGCCGTCATTGCCGTGAAACTGGACCCCGTGTTCTCGCGCTTCAGGCCCCCGGCCGACGCCCAGAGCGTGCTCCCAGATCATGCTGAAGCCGGGAAAACCCCAGAAGACCTGCTGCGTGTCGGGCGTTTGCATGGCATCGTCGGGGTAGCCGTACTTCCCGCCGACCGACATTGCTGAGCTGGGGGCTTTTACGCCCATCGCCCAGTTCGCGATGTCAATCATGTGAGCGCCCCAGTCGGTCATCAGTCCGCCCGAGTAATCCCAATACCAGCGAAACGAGAAATGGAAGCGGTTCTCATTGAACGGCCTCTTCGGGGCCGGTCCGAGCCACATGTCGTAATCGACGCCGGCCGGCGGCTGCGAGTCGGCGACTTTCGCCAACTCCCCTTTCCAATCCAAATAGGCCCAGGTGCGAACCAGGCGGATTTGGCCCAGCTTTCCACTCTTGACGTAGTCCACCGCATCGCTGTAGTGGGGCGCGCTGCGCTGCTGTGTTCCCATCTGAACCACGCGCTTGTACTTCCGTGCCGCTTCCACCATGACTCGTCCTTCGGCAACGGTCAGGGCAAGCGGTTTCTCGACGTAAACGTCTTTGCCGGCCTGGCATGCCATGACGGTGGGAATCGCGTGCCAGTGGTCGGGTGTCCCCACGATAACGGCGTCGATGTCTTTTCGATCCAAGACATGGCGGAAGTCTTTTGCACGGAGTTCGGCCTTCTGAGAAACGGGCTCCAGTACTTTTTCCTGCGCCTCGGCGATGTGAGAGGGGTCCACGTCGCAGAGAGCGACACATTCGGTGCCCTCGACGGCCAGGCAATCCTTGAGATCCGTCCGCCCCATTCCTCCGCAGCCTATCAGTCCGACTCGGATGCGGTCGTTGGCTCCGATGATGCGCTTAGCGGAGGCCGCGGTTGCGGCGGCGGCCGGCTTCGCACTGGCCAGAGCGGCGCCAGCGCCGGCTGTCAGACCGGCTGAGGTCCTCAGAAAATGGCGGCGGCTGGAAGAACTCATCGTTTATCTCCTTGACCAGGGAAGAGGCTAAGGCCCGGCGACTTGACCGGGGCGACGGGGCGCCTTCGGAGGAGGTCGCCGCGAACCAACACGCCAGGCGCGGCGGAGTTCGCTCAGCTAATTATACAGATTGCGAGGAACCGTCTCGGGCCGGCTAGCCTGCATTTCTCACCGCGGTCGCGGTGAATGGAGCGAAAGGACCGGCGGCCACGGCTCACGGCAACAGTTTGCGTACATCGCCCAGCGTACAGTATGTCGGCAAGCGGGCGCGACGAATCGCGTTCCTACATCCCTGACGGCGGAGTTTTCTTCCATTGCAGCCGGTCGGCGGTGAGAAAGCGGGACTAGCCAGCTCGGATGGGAATTACGGGAGCCGGTGAACTCTGGGGAATGTCCGCCGAGGCGGCGGCCTTCTTCAATTTCCTCAGGTACGAGCGTTGACTGCTTAGCACCAACAGTTGCTCCGCCGAGGTGCCCTCGGAGGGGAACACGGCCGTGCCGATGCTCACGCCAATGAGTCTTTCGGCATCGCTCATACGCAATGTGAGGCTGTCCTTGAGGCGTTTATCGAGTCTTGCCATCGACGTCCTGAGCCCCTTGGGGCCGATTCCCCCCAAAACAGCCAAGAACCGATCGTCTCCCAGACGTCCCAGGAAGTCGAGATCCCGGAGGGAACTTTCCAGGATGCGGGCGAGGGACTCAAGCAACTGGTCTCCGGCGGCGTGCCCGAAACGGGCGTTGATGACCTGGAACCGGTCGATATCGAAGTAAACGATCGAAGTCGTTCGGCCCTCTTCATGGGCAAGTTCGATTTCGGACCTCAAATACTTGAGCGTGGCTGCGGCCGTCGGCAGCCCCGTCAGTGAATCGGTGCCGATCCCACTCGTCTGATAAAGAGCCGCCTGTTCCAGAAGGGAGCCGAGCGGCTGCGTCAGTTTTTCAATCAGCGCAGCGTTTTCTCCCGAGTAAGCCGCTTGCGTGTTGGAGTAGAGGTTAAACGTGCCGACCAGCTCACCCTCGCTCCACAGCGGCGTCACGAGTGCGGCTTTGAGCCCTTGCATCCACGTCATCAGCCCCAGCTCGGAAGTTTCGGCTACGGGATTGCCGTTCACCAGAGTCTGGCCGTGTCCGGCTACCCATCCGGTGGGGCTATTGTCGACCGGCACAGTGAGTTTGCTGATCAAGTCCGCCTTCGGGCCGGTGCAGTAAACCGGCCTCAACTCTCGCTCGCCCTTCATGAACACGACGCATTCGTCGAAACTCAGCCGGCCCTCCAGGGTGGGAATGACGAACTCGAGAATCTCCTTAACGGAAAAACTTGATCCCAAGCTACTAAGCAGCCGCGACCAATGCGCGAAGCTGTCCGGCTCCAACTCCCGCCTGGCTACTTCACGACCTTGCTTGAGACTCTCGATACGCTCTTCGTGGGTTAGCGACGTCTGATCGGCGGTGAATGAACGAGGACTCTTGATGGAGAAGCGGCTTGACGGATTGCGACGGTTGGTGCTGGGATTGCGCCGGATCTGTTTTTCCATACGGGGGAGCAGCTCGATCAAGGTGTCGGTGACCCTGGGATCATAGGCCGTGCCACGGCGCGCGCGGATCATCTCGATGGCCTTTTCCACCGTCATGGCCGGGCGATAGGGACGGTCGGTCGTCAACTCGTCAAAGGCATCGACAACCGTTAGGATGCGCGCGGTTAGCGGAATCTCCTCGCCCCTCAGCTTGCGCGGGTAGCCGGTGCCATCCCAGTTTTCATGGTGGCACAGGACTAGTTCAGCAACAGGAAACGGGAAGTCAACGGCCGCGAGTATCTCGGCGCCGATTTGAGCGTGGCTGGCAACCCTGCTGAACTCTTCCGGCGACAGTCGGCCGGGCTTCGTGAGAACATTTTCGGGAACCGCAATCTTGCCGATATCGTGAAGCAACGCGCCGAACTCAAGCGTGCGGATCTCATACTCGGAGCAGTTCAAGGCCTTGCCGATCTCGGTGCTGTAAATCTGAACCCGCTTGAGGTGGCCGCTGCTGACGCTATCCTTGGCATCTACCGCCAGGGCCAGAGCCTCGACGGAGCGGAAATAGATGCGATCGGTCTCGGCCTGCTGGGACAAATCCTCGTAGAGAGGCCCGAGAAGCCACTCGACAAAAACATAGAAGAGGGTGACGGCTGCGAGCGACGTCCAGAGCATGACGTCCTGACTGCGCGCGGACACAACCGCCAAGCACACCGCAGCGGGCGCGAACAACAATGACATCCCCGCCGCCGGCGGCAGGTTGCGACCCGCCAGCCTCCTCCAATAGGTCAGGCGGCTGACAGTTGATTCCGCCCAAGAGCTCACAAGCAAGTAGAAGATGGCCGCGCCGCCAAGCGCGATCCACTCGCCTCCCAGACCCAGCACTATCGAGCGGTAGATCAGGGAAGTCCAAAGCCCGGCCATGGCGCCGAACAAGACTCGCACGGCGTAGTGAACGGGCTGTTGACGAACCCTCCTCTCGCAGCTCCAGCGGATCGCCACGGCTGCGGCAGACAAAGCCGCGGCCGGCAGAGGATCGGCGGCGGCTACCACTCCCACTACAAACAGATCAGACGGTGCCAACACCCCACGGAAACGATTAACACGAAGCCGCGTACCCGAGAAGAGACAGCCTATGGCGAAAAGAGCCGCGGCACCCAACTCTCGGTCGGGCGCAGTCGGAAGCACAGTTGCCGCGAGCAGATACAGAGAGACGAAAAACAGTACTAGATAGCTGCGGAACCGCAGGAGTCGCGAGGCCATTTGATTCCGAAACCCGGGCTGCGTGCCGGGCTAAAACCCCTTGCCGCCGGTCGAAAACGACGGGCAGCGGCATTCCGTCCCCGCTCGTTGTCGGGATCGTAATACCCTGCAGTCAGATGATACTAGTACTTGGGCCCGGGGTCAAGGGGATGAGACCAGGGAAAGCACTGCTGCCGCGAGAGTTGTTCCGTCCACGCCCGATAGAAATCTCCCCGGCTTGGTAACGAGAGAAATCGTCGTCGTAGGGCTGTGGGAATCCCGAACCGCACGTTCCGAAGGGCGATTTTGGGGGTGGTGTCGGCGACGATCAGGATCGCTCGATCGAGTCCCCCAGCGGCTCCCGTCCCATGGGATCAGTTGCTTCGCCTGGAGTAAGGTGCTGAGAAAAGCGGGCCAGCCTCGGCTCATCTTGACCGTCTTTTCGAGTGGCTGGTAAAATACGCTCACGAAGTAGAATGGAAGTTAGCAGCTCACCTCGGACGCGGCTCCAGCCCGCTTTTTCGGGTGGGTAATGGGACCAGGGGGATCCTGAAGATCATGACAACCGCCCGCAGCCGCCCTCCGGGGCGCTCCCAGTTGCCGTCGAAGAGGGTGGGACCCACCTCCGGCCTGTCGGCTCCCGACTTGCTTTCCAGGGCGAGAAATGACTCAGGCACGCGAGCAGAGGGACGCCCATCTAAGAGCCTGCAACTAGTGCTGCTTGCCCTGTTGGCGGGGGCATCCTATTCCCCCGTCCTGGCCGGTCCGACCAGGGGAAACCCGCTTTTCGAGCAAGACGTACACCCCGTGCTCGCGGCCCACTGCGTGGCCTGCCACCAAGGTGAATCCGCCGCCGCACAGCTCGACTTGCAGACAGCGGAAGGACTGCTCAAAGGTTCCGCCAACGGGCCGGTCGTCTTGAGCGGCGCTCCGGAAAGGAGCTACCTGTTCGAAAAAATCACCCGGCGGGAAATGCCTCCTCCGGGTATGGGCGCGCCCTTGAACGAAGAGCAGATTCAGCTCATCCGGCTGTGGATCGAGGCCGGCTTGCCGACCGAGGAGAGCGAGCGGCAAAGAAAAGAGGCGATGCGCGCGGAAACCAGGGTGGTCACCGACGAGGACCGCCAGTTCTGGGCGTTTCAAAAACCCGTCCAAGCGGAACCGCCCAAGGTCGAAAGCCGAAACCGGGTGCGCACGCCGATCGACGCTTTCATCCTGGCGAAGTTGGAAGAAAAAGAGCTCAGCCTCTCGCCCGACGCCCCGAAGCTGAAGCTGATGCGCAGAGCCTATTTTGATCTGACCGGGCTGCCTCCCTCCCCCGAGGAAGTCTCCCGGTTCGTGAGCGACAAACGGCCCGGCGCCTACGAACGGCTGATCGACCGCCTGTTGGAGTCGCCCCACTACGGGGAGCGCTGGGGACGGCACTGGCTGGACGTCGCGGGTTTCGTTCAAGAGTATGGCTACGGCGGCGATATCGACTACCGAGCCAAGTTGAAAGGGATGTGGAGGTACCGCGACTACGTCATCCGCGCCTTCAATCAGGACAAGCCCTACGATCGCTTCATTGCCGAGCAGCTTGCCGGCGACGAGCTGGTCGACTGGCGCAATGCCACCGAGTACACGCCGGAGATTCTCGACGCGCTCGCCGCCACCGGGTATCTGCGGAGTCAGCGAGACGTCACCCATGAGGGCGAGACCAACAATCCCCGCCATCGCCATGACATTCTTTCCCGACTCGTGGATCACGTGAGCTCCGGTGTTTTGGGACTGACGGTTGGTTGCGCCCGCTGCCACAACCACAAGTTCGACCCCATCCCAACGAAGGAATACTATCGCTTGGCGGCGCTGTTTTCGACCTCCTACAACCCCGACGATTGGCTGACGCCCTTCGACCGCTACTTGCCGGACGTGCCGAAACCGGTCCAGGAGGAGATCGAACGCCACAATGCCGAAATCGATAGGCCGCTGAGTGAGTTAAAGAAGCAATTCGAGGACCTGCGGGGGCCCTACGAGCAGCAGGTGTTTGAGTCGAAGATGACTGCGGCCGGCGTGCCCGACGCCTGGCGGGAGGACGTGATCGGGGCGTTTGAAGCAGACGAAAGGCGGAGATCGCCCATCCAGAGGTATTTCTTCCAAAATCTGGAGACAGCGCTGAAGATCACGCCCGAGGAAGTGGACAGGCTGCTCAGCGAGAAAGACAAGGTCGCCGCCGCCAAATTGCAGCAGCGCATTGAAACACTCGAGAGTTGGCGCCGCTCCTACGGAGAGATCCCGGCTTTGTGGGACGTGGGCGAGGCCCCTACCTATCACTTGTTCCACAGGGGCAACACCGATACGCCCGGCCCGGAGGTGACGCCCGGTTTTCTCACCGTGCTCTCCGCCCCCGGTAAGGCCGAGTTCGCGCGGCCTCCCGACGCCAGGGAGGGATCGAGCGGTCGCAGGCTGGCCCTGGCCCGTTGGCTGGTCGCCCGCGACAATCCCATCACCGCCCGGGTGATGGTCAATCGCATCTGGATGCACCACTTCGGCCGGGGCATTGTCGAAACCGCCGAGAACTTCGGGGAATTGGGCATGCGGCCTACGCACCCCAAGCTGCTCGACTGGCTGGCCGTCGATTTCATGGACAACGGTTGGAAGATCAAGCGCCTGCATAAGCTGATCATGACGTCCAGCGTCTATCGCCAAATGTCTCGACGGGCGGACGAGGCCGAAGCGGCTCGCGGCGAAGAGGTGGACGGGTCGAATTATCTGCTGTGGAGAATGAATCTCAGGCGCCTGGAAGCCGAAGCCGTGCGGGATTCCATCTTGGCCGTCAGCGGCAAGTTGGACCAGACCATGGGAGGCCCGCACACCGCGCTGACCTGGGGATCGGACGGTTTGGTTTTGGCGGCTGAAAAAGACCCTGCTCCCAACAGCGAATTCAGGCGTAGCGTCTACTTGTTCGCGCGGCGAAACTACTCGCTGACATTGCTCGACGTGTTTGACTACCCGGTCGTGCCCATCAATACGCCTCGCCGCTCGCTTTCCGCCACGCCGCTGCAGTCGCTGACGCTGTTAAACGGACAGTTCGCCATGGAGCGAGCGGGAGACTTCGCTGACCGGGTGAGCGACCTGGCCGGCACCGAGGCGGCTACCGAGAAGAAGGCCGAGGCCGCCTTCGAGATCGCACTGGCACGAAAACCGACGGCCGAGGAAATGAACGTTTCCACCGAGCATTTCGGAAGGCAGGTCGAGCGATATACGGCGCTGGGAACTTCTCGCGAGCAGGCGTCGCATGCCGCGCTCACCAGTTTGTGCCAAATGCTGATGGCGACGAATGAGTTCTTGTACGTGGAATAGTTGATAATGCGTGCCGGAACCCGGGGAATGGAAGCTTTCAGAAAGGCCGCGGGTCTGGCCCAAACGGCGGCCCAGCCCCACGCTACGGGGTCGCTCGCAGCTCAGTGCTCGACGTTAGGGGCCATCAAGGGCGGATCATCCCTTGGTTAGGGGGCGAGACTCCTAACGCGGCAAGCTAATACTCTTCGTTTCGAGGGCAATATATGGAACGCGACAAAAATCGGAGATTAGGGGCCGGAGTCCCGCTCACCCGGCGGCAACTGCTGGAGCGGTCGGGGCTGGGGTTCGGCGGGATCGCATTGTCTTACATGTTGCAGCGTGACCCCCTGGTGGGCGCGACCGCGGGCCACGACACCGTTTTCAACGATCTCAAGCCCCGCAAGCCCCCTCACAAAGCCTCGGCCAAGTCGTTCATCCAGTTGATGCAGAATGGCGGCCCCAGTCAGATGGAGCTGTTCGACCCCAAGCCCGCGCTCAAGAAATGGGGCGGCCAGCCGCATCCGCAGGGGGTCGAGACGTTTCAGCTCAACAATAACAACGTTTTGATGCCCAGCCCCTTCGAGTTTGAGCCCCGGGGCCAGTCCGGCATGGAGCTCTCCGAGCTGATACCCCATATCGCCAGCGTGGCCGACGACCTGTGCCTGGTGCGGTCGATGTACACCGAACATAACAACCACCCCGAAGGGCTGACGATGATCCAGACCTGCCGGATTTTCCCGGGCAGGCCGGCCATGGGGTCTTGGATCAGTTACGCTCTGGGCACCGAGAATCAGGACCTGCCGGCGTACGTGGTGCTGCGCGATCCCGCGGGCTACAACACGAGCGGGCGCATGGTCTGGTCGAGCGGCTTCCTGCCCGCCCTCTTCCAGGGCACCGAGTTCAGCTCAAAAGGAACGCCGGTGTACCATTTGATTCCCGGGGTGCCGCCCCCTCCCGGCGCCCAGAGGGACAATCTGGACTTGCTGGCCCAGTTGAACGAGTTGCACAAGGCGGAGCACCCTCGCGAAACGGAGCTGGAGTCCCGCATCCAAAACTATGAGTTGGCCGCGCGGATGCAATTGGCGACCACCGAGGTGCTCGATCTTTCGAAGGAATCCGAATCCACGAAGAAACTCTATGGTTTGGACCATCCCAACCCCTTATCCGCCGGTTACAGCATGCGCTGCCTGATGGCGAGGCGCCTCGTCGAGGCCGGCGTGCGATTCGTGCAGATCTTCCCGCCGCTCGATCCCGGATTCCAGCCTTGGGACACCCACGGCAACTTGACGAGCGACCTGCCGACAATCTGCGGCCACTGCGATCAAGGATCAGGCGCGTTGATCCGAGACCTGAAAGAGCGCGGGTTGCTGGACGAGACAGCCGTGATGTGGACCGGCGAGTTCGGCCGCTTGCCGATCGTCCAAGGGGGTATCGCCGGCGGGTTTGGAGACGCCGCCGGCCGCGACCACAACCGCCACGCCTTCACAACCGTTATGGCGGGAGGCGGCTTCAAGAGGGGCTTTGTGTACGGTGAGACGGATGAGTTCGGCTACAAGTCAGTGATCAACCGCGTGAGCGTACCTGATTTGCATGCCACCCTCTATGCTTCTTTGGGTCTTGATCATACGAAAATGACGTTTTCGCACAATGGTCTCGTAGAAACCCCGACTGACGTCAGAGTCCACGGCGCGAAAGTTGTAGCAGACCTGCTCGAATCCCCGCCCGAGGGAGTCGTCTAGCGCCGGTGTCGGGCCGGGCCATTCCTCCCGACGGGCGACTCGTCGTCCCCCACGGCGAGACCAGAAGATCAGCGGCCGCCTGCGGGCGGGAACCGGACAGCGACTAAGTCGAGGCGGGGAGTCGGACAACGAGGAAAGTGATCGGGAATGCGGGGGCCGGTGCAAAACCCAGTTCGACTCCCTGCTTGTCGGTGATAACCACACCGCGTCCTTCCCCTTCGCGCGACCCAAGCACATAGACTCTTAGATCATCAGGCCCGGCGACGACCGTGCCGGGAAAGCCGCCCACTTCGGTTGTCCGGACGATGCCGTAGGTTGCCAGGTGGACGACAATCAGTTCGGCAAAGCCGTCCCCCGTGTTGGTGACATAGGCTCGGGTAGCATCCATTGTCGTCGCCATTGCCTGCACCCCATCAAACCCCTCGATTTTATGCACCACCGAGTCCGAAAGAACGTCGTACACCCAAACGCTGCTGGTGCAGGAGAACAGGCCGCGCTGCCCGTCTGCTGTCAATACGAGCGCGCGAGCGCCTTCGCAGCCCGTGAACTCTCGAATTTGCGCGCTTCCGGCGCCACCGTTGACAGAGTAGAAGCGAACGGCGCCGTCGCCGGAGCAGGCCACGGCGAAATCGTTCGTTCCTGGAAGGAAGGCGATCCCCCTTGCTTTGCAGTCCGTTGGGAGTTCGATGGTGCCGGTGAGGGTCATGCTGCTCAGGTCAAGGATGTCTACTACGTCCGGGCCGCTGGCTTGCCCCGCGATTACAGCCGCGAAAGCACCCTCCCCCGAGACGGCGACACGCCTCGCAGACTGGCCGCTCAGTTGCACCTGGGGCCCCGGGGTGTTGGTGCCTAGATTCAGGATTTGAGCTGTCGAGCGTCCCACGAGGATCAGTCGCGGTTCTTCCGCGGCAACATCGACGGCAGGTTCGGCGCCGCCCGCCGCCACCCCTACTCGCAACGAAGAGTTTGTTCTCGCGTCCTTGGTGGGAATCACAACGCCGTGCTCGGGTGCCCCAGGCGCCGACAGCGTTTCGCTGTTGCTGCCTGTGGTGTCTGTTTTTCTGACGTCGAAGCCCGGCAGGTCACTTACCAGCCATACGAAGAAGTCCGCGGGGCCAAGAAATATCATTCCCTCGAAGTAGCAAGAGACGTTCAGCCCAAGGACCAACATCAAGCAGATAAGCATTGGGAGAATGTGGCGGGGTTTTTTCTTGTTTGCCATATTTTTTCCTTAGCGGGGCATCCTCCTCCTAGCGGAATCGGACCGTTTTGGAATGGATCGACTGGGACATTACGGCGGCTTGATCGAGACCGTCGGCGGTGAAACCCTCCAGCATGCCCGTGGGCCACGACCCGAGGATGAGGAAGCCGTCCGACTGGCCGAGAATCGGGCGGGAGACGGGAAGATTGGCCAAAACGGCAGTGGGCACGCGGAAACTGGACGAACCCGTCGGGGCTAGGCATAGAAACATGCCCGAAACGTTGTTGGGCCTGTCGACGCTCACACCGGCAACGACAACCCGAGCCGCGCCCGGCGCGGACCACGTGAAGGTAACGTCGTTGCCGCGAGTAATTTCGGTGAATACCCCGCTGTTGGTCCATTGCGGGGTCTCGGAAACGTCAGCGTCCGCGTTGATCGCGCCGACATCCGCCCCTCCCTCGCCGGTTACGCCATAGTTGCCGGGGGAAAGGTAGAGTGGAGCATCCTGTGCTTCGCTGATCCCTTCCGGACCGCCAACGAGCGTTGGTTCGTAGTCCGTCGAGTCTCCCATCACGGTTCGTAGCAGCTCCGCCGCCCCGTTCGGCCCGTTCAGCGCAAGGTCACCGGCATCCAAGCCGAGGGCAGGAACGAAGGGTATGGGAGCACCCGTGAGTAGATTGCCCGACCTTGCGTAAGCCGTGCAAGCGCCAGCCGGAGGCAGCGCAAAGAACGGATTGAAGGCAAATACACCGCCGGTTTCCTGACGGAAATAGCCGCCGGCCTGATCAACCGTGAAAGTGAAGGGCGTGAGCACGTCGACGTCCAACTCAAACATTGTCCTTGCCAGGCTGATCGCGCCGAGCTTCCCTCCGCCCAGAAACGTCTGCATGAAAGGATTGTCGGGCTCCGAGCAGGGCTCTCCATCTTTCTGAATCGCCATGGTCACCGTGTTGCTGACCGCCACTCCGCCCACTCGTACCTGCACCGGCACGTAGCAGCCTTCCGGCGCGTCCTCGGGGGTGTCGAAGACGAACTGGTCGACGCCCGAGCAGCACGGCGTACGGCCCCCATAGCGCAAAATCGTGACCGTCTTGCCCCCCACAAAGATCTCGACATCGAAGGGTAGGGGTCCGACCGGCGGCGCCTCGCCGTCGGGGCTGCTGATGGGACCTAGACCCGTCGCCCACATGATTACGATTTGCCCCGGCCTCGCGGTGTTCGAGGGTGAGTTGAACGGTTGCTCGGTTTGCGAAATAAAGTTCTGGAAGATCCCCGGCCCGATTCCCGCAAGGGTTGCCGTGAAGATCCCAACGCTGTTCTCTACAACCGTAATGGGCGTGGAATTGCTCTGCTCGCCATCGAAGGTGAGCCGCACCGACACTCGTCCAAGCGGCGCGCCGGACGGCATGATGGCACTCACCTGCCGGTCCCAGACGAAGATGGGGATGGCGTTCACCGTGACATCTCCCTGCGTCACCTCAATCGAAACCTCTTGGAAGGTGGTCTCAAGAGGAAACGCGTTCACCTGCGCCTGGACCACGGGGCCGAGGTCAACGCCCGAATATCGCGAAGATCGAACCGCGGGCGATCGAGCCGCCCGGCCCTTCCGCCGGCATGAAAGTTGCCGCGTTGACGACTCCTCGAAAGAAGATCAGCGGCTCAGCGTGCAACCGGCCGGGGCCGGCAGCGCGACGGCGCAGATAAACTGCAGCAAGAAAATAGCGCGAAACTTCCAGTTGGTATTTGGCATAGCGGAGGAGTGAAAATACCCGATCGGGTCTTCTCCTCGTGCAAGTATAGGAACAGGACTGTCTCGCCGCAAGGGCGAACCGGTTTTGGTAATTCGGGGTGAACCCAGGGAAAACCCTTCGCCTTCCCGTACGGCAGGATGCCCGTGACCGCTGTTCGCGGTGACCGCGGAGAGAAATGCCGGTTAGGGTCGTCTAGCGCCGGCATCGGCACTCAGGTCGACGGGAACGGGAAAACTTCGCTATCTTCTAAAGAAACCCGCAGGAGAAAAAATGGCACACACGCGTCGAACTTTCATCAGGACAACCACCGCGCTCGGAGCGGCGGCGGCGTTGCCGCCGGGGGCCGCGGCTTCGGCGGAGGAGTTTCCCTCGCTCGAGAAGCTGAGAGCGGCTCACCGGCAAAAAGGCATCATCGCTCCCAATAAGACCTACCGCATGATGGAGTGGGAATGCCACACCCCGCCGGAGGGCAATTTCGAGGTGGATTTCGAGGGCGCGGTGAAGGCCGCTCGTGACTCCGGCGCGGAATCCATGATGTTCTACTCCCAAGACCACTGGGGACACGCCTTCTACCTGAGCGACCACGCTACGCGGCACCCGCAACTGAAGTTTGACGTTTTCGGCCGGGAGGTCGAGCTGGCGCGCAAGCACGGCATGTCGGTGGTCTGCTACTACAGCCTGCAGTTCAACAACCAGATCGTGCTCAAGCACCCGGATTGGGGATGGCTCGACGAGGCCGGCGACCCGCGGCAAATTCGTTGGTACGTCGCCAGTCTTTACAGTCCCTATCGGGAGTACGTCCTACGGATGATGGAGGAAATCTTTTCGCGCTACGAGGTGGACGAACTATTCCTGGATATTTTTGGCGTCCAGTTCTACGTGTTTCACAGCCGAGGCGACGACCCGTTCGGCTACAGCAAATACGACCAGGAAGCTTGGAACCGCGACCACCCGGGGGATCCCTATCGAGAGGGGTTCAAGAACCGCGAGGGCTGGGAACGCCGCTATCGCTGGCACCAGAAGCGCACGATGACCGACATGCTCGACGAGATCATTGCCATCGCGCGCAAACACCGTCCGAACATCATTCTTTCGCTCAACGGCGGGCCCGAGTCGTTCCCCAACGACATCATGCAGAAGGTCAGCTTCATCTATGCCGAGCCGATCACGACGCATACGGGGATTTCGATCGGCTCGATGCTGATGCGCGGCTGGGGACGGCCCGACTACCAGGCCGGCGTGTTCAGCCGCCAAGGCTATCTGGACACATTTCCCGGCGCGATCCCGCGGGTGAAGGCCAACGCGCTCATGCTGCAGAACGCGCGTACGTTTATCGTCGGCAACGCCCCCATCGTCGGCAATCTGGACGGGCAGGGGTTCTCGAAGCGCTGGTTCGAGGTAGCGAGTGAAACTTGGGAAGACCTTCGCGGCGTGGATGCCGCTTTGGAAGACGTCCAACCGCTCTACAGCGCGGCGGCGCTTTACAGCGAAGGCACGCGGCTGGAGAGGGCGACCGAGAAACGGCCCACGGCCTTCCGGGCCTCGGTTGTAGGAGCCTTGGAGACGCTGACCTATTCGGGTCGGCCGGTCGAGGCCATCCCCGAATTTCGCCTCACCGACGACGTGTTGAAGGACTTCGAACTGTTTGTGCTTCCCGAAGTCGATGTACTCTCGTCGCGCAGCGCCGACGTCGTTCGCCGCTGGGTGGCGGACGGGGGAACCCTCATTGCCACCGGCAAGTGCGGCCTGCTCGACGAAGACCGCAAACCTCGCTCCAACTTCCCGCTGGCCGACGTCTTCGGCGTCGACTACGAAGCGGAGGAGAAGAAGTACGCTTATGACCCCGAAGGCAACTTCAAGGAAGGGGTGGTCCAAACCTACCTGGAGTCGAGCGGACATAGGCTGACGAAAACGCTGGCCACCAGCACGGTGGGCCTGCCCGGCACGTTCCTAAAGCTGAAGAAACGGCCCGGAGCCGAGGAAATTTTCCGCTATCGGCTACCGCTGATGGTGGAGGACTTGAAGAACAACAAGTGGTTCAACTGGGGACCGCCGCCGCCGGGGACGGAAACCGGGGGGACCGCCGGCGTGTACAACAAGTTCGGCAAGGGGCAGGTCGTCTACGTTGGAGCGCCGCTGTTCGAGTCGCTCCACAGCGTCCAGCCGGAGGTGGTCTTCGACCGCCGGGACCGGTTCTGGATTCGCAAATGGATTCCCCGCCTGGTGCGGCAGTTGGCACCCGACCCGGTCGCTGAGATCGGGCGCAAGCTGTTGCCGGAGTTTATTCACGGCACTTTCTTCTACGATAAGAGCCGGAAATATGTGCTGGTGCAAATCCTGAACGCGATAGAGCTTGCGACCGAAGCGCAGTTTGTTCCAGCCCCGGTCGAAATTGTACTCAATCCGAAGAAGCTCAACGTCACGGCGGCGCGCTCCGTCTGGCCGACCGAGCAAGACCTGGAAGTGGTATCGAAAGACGACGGGAAGCTCCATATTTTCGTGCCGATGGGGTCTCGCTACACGGCACTCTATTTGAAGCGGGCGTAGTGCGCTACCGAAAGACTCACCGGGACGGGCGATCTCGCCGGTCCCTCGGTTCCGCAAGACGAACTCGGGACTTTCTCGCTGCGCCGTTCGCTGTAGCGGCACTTCTCCCGCGGCTCGCCGTTACTTGCAGTTGGAAAGCCAGTTGAATGGGTCCGACCTACCTCAGTTTGCCCCGTGCTATCGCCTCCTCTGTCCGAGCGCTTCTTGTTGTTCTGCCGGCCACCCTCACGCTGTTGCTGGCCGGCTGCGGGCATCAGCAGACCGAACGATCGCTGCTCGTCGCCCTGAACGCCGGGACCGAGGGGGACGCCGTGCAATTGGCAGCGCGCGAATGGGGCGCCGAGCAGGGCGTCAACGTCGAAACCGTCGTTCTTCCCTATAACAGCCTTTTCGAGAAGGAACTGCTCGATCTGACGAGCGGCAGCGGGTCCTACGATGTCATGCTGATCGACGACTCCTGGTTCCCCGCCATGGTCGAGGACGGCAACCTCGTTGCCCTCGACGAACATCTGGCCAAGCGTGGCGTCGAGGCCGACGACACGGATTTCGTAAAGAGCGCTCTCGACCTTTGCCGCCACCCCTACCGCACGGGACCCTACTACGCCCTGCCGTTCGTGGGCAACACGCAGATTTTCTTCTATCGCGCGGACGTTTTTGAAAAGCACGGCCTCGAACACCCCCCTCGCACTTGGGCGGACGTACTGCACGCCGCCAAGACGATCGGCTCGGGCGAAGAAGGCATGTACGGGTACGCGCAACGGGCGGCGGCCGGCAACGCCGTCGTCTCCGCTTTCATGCCGCTTCTGTGGGCCTTCGGTGGTGAAGTGTTCGACGAGCGCGGCCAGCCTTCCGTCTCGAGTCCCGAGGCCGCCGAAGCGCTCGAGTTCATGCTCGAGTTGGGCAAGTACTCTCCGCCCGGCTACGCCGGCATGAACGCCGATGAAGTAGCGGCGCACATGCTGCAATCGACCGCGCCGATGAGCGTCAACTGGCCTTCCTGGATCTCGGCGATGGACCATCCGAACAAGTCCCGAGTGGCCGGCAAGATCGATTTCGCGCAGATGCCTTCCGGCAAGTATCCGGGCACGCCCATGATCGGCGTCTGGGTGCTGGGTATTTCGTCTCGTTCGAAAAACGTCGAGTTGGCGGTGGATTTTCTCGTTTGGATCACTCACCAGAAACGGATGAAACAGGCCGCTCAACGCGGCAGTCCGCCGACCAGGAGAAGCGTTTTCCAGGATCCCGAGCTACAGGCCCAGTATCGTTCTTACCCCGTTCAGCTCGATTCCCTCGAAACCGCCCGGGCGCGCCACCGGACGCCCTATTGGCTTGAAATCGAGAATGTCTACGGCATCTTTCTCTCGCAGGCGAACGCCGGCAGCATGGCCCCCGAGGAGGCGCTCGAGCGATCCAATCAAGCGATCGCCGGCATCCTACGCCGATGAAGGGCAGAAGCAAGGATTACAAGAAATATGGGTGGTTGGCTCCGGCGGCGGTGGTCGTGTTGGCGCTATCCGTCTATCCGCTGATCTATATGCTGCAGATCAGCTTCACCGGGCAGGACGAGCAGTTCACGACGGTCCACTATGGCCGTCTTTTGGGCGATGAATTCTTCCATCGCGCCGTATGGCAAACCTTCTTATACACGGGGGCGGCGCTGATCGTGGAGTTGACGCTGGGACTGGCTCTGGCGCTGCTGATTGACTCGCTCGGGCGTGGGCGCGGGCTTTTTCGCGTCGGCCTGCTGACGCCGATGCTGGTGCCGCCGGTGGTGGCGGCCCTGCTGTGGCGTCTGATTTACAACGCGCAATTCGGCGTCCTCAACGGAACGCTGCGCTCGCTAGGCTTCGACACGACCGATCTCACTTGGACCGCCGCCGAAAGCTCGGCGATGTTTTCGGTGATCGTGGTCGACGTCTGGGAGTGGACCCCGTTGATGTTTCTGCTGCTCACGGCCGGTTTGCAGGCCGTCCCGCGGGACCCGATCGAAGCGGCCAAGATCGACGGTGCTTCCTATTGGCGGATCTTACGGGACGTCATTCTCCCCTTGATGAAGCCCACGATTCTGCTGGCGGTGGTACTGCGATTCATGGACCTGATTCGGATTTTCGACCAAATCTTTATTCTGACGCGGGGAGGGCCGGGGTTCGCGACCGAGACGGTCAGCTTGTATATCTATAAGACGGCGTTTCGGTTCTTCAACTTCGGCTATGCGGCGGCGATGTCGTTTGTGGGGTTGTTGCTGACGATCTTCTTCGCCCAAGGGCTGATGAGGGTTATGAAAGCGCGGAGGGCGGCATGAACAAGTTTCTCCGCTACTCTCTCGCCGTGCTCGCGCTGCTGGTTTCGCTAGCCCCCATCTATTGGCTGTTGACGATTTCCCTCAAGCAGGAGGTCGATCAGTTCGCATTCCCACCCGTCTGGCTTCAGTTCCAGCCGACTTGGGAGCACTATCAACAAGCTTTCTGGATTCGGCCCTTCGGCAAGTATCTGCTTCACTCGGCCGTTGTCGCCGCCAGCGCGACTTTGATCGCCCTGCTGGCGGGTGTCCCGGCGGCCTACGCGCTGGCGCGCTTTCGCTGGAGGGGCAATCTGGGGGAGCACATCGGCTTTTGGTTTTTGTCGACGCGCATGCTGCCGCCCATCGTCACCTGCCTGCCTTTGTTGTTGCTGATGCGGCAGGTCGGGTTGCTGGACTCGCTGTTCGGTCTGACGATCGTCTACACGGCCTTCAATCTGCCTTTCGTCATCTGGATGATGCGCGGTTTCTTCGAGGAGATTCCCTCCGAGCTCGAAGAAGCGGCCATGCTGGACGGAGACTCGCGGCTCGGCGCGCTGCTGCGGGTGGTGCTGCCGATCGCCAGCCCCGGTCTGGCGGCCACGGCCGTCTTTTGCCTGATAGTCGGTTGGAACGAGTTTCTATTCGCGTTAATGCTGTCTCAAACCGATGCCGGCACGACGCTGCCCGTGGGCATTGCCGCCAGTGTCACGCAGTATGAGATCAAGTGGGGCGTGATGAGCGCGGCCGGTGTTGTCGCCATGGTTCCGGTACTGCTGTTTGCGGCGGCCGTACAAAAGTACCTGGTTCGGGGCCTTTCCCTCGGGGCGGTCAAAGGTTAGCGTCTCTTCCGGGGATGGACCATGGCGCCCCTACGTTGAGTTTGAAACCTCCCAGCCTAAAGCTGGGAGAGGATTCAGTCTGACGGGAAGCGTTTATGGATTTCAGCCTAGAAAGCGTCAGTAAACGGTTCGGGGATGTCGTCGCGCTGGACGACATTACCCTGACGGCGAAGGCCGGTGAGTTCGTGGTGCTCCTCGGTCCCTCCGGCTGCGGCAAGACCACGCTACTGCGCATCGTAGCCGGCCTGGAGGCGCCCGATGCCGGCGGCGTAACGATGGGTGGCCGGGATATTACGCACCTTGAGCCGCGCGACCGCGACGTGGCCATGGTGTTTCAGAGTTATGCTCTCTACCCCCACATGACGGTCGCCCAAAATATCTCCTATCCGCTGAAGATTCGGAAGCGGACCCAGGCGGAGATGACGGCTGAAACAGCCATCGTGGCGGGGAAACTGGGACTAGCCGAGCTGCTCGGCCGCCGTCCGAAAGAGCTGTCGGGCGGCCAGCGGCAGCGAGTCGCTTTGGCCCGCGCGATGGTGCGGCGGCCGAAGGCCTTTCTCATGGACGAGCCGCTTTCGAATCTCGACGCGCAGTTGCGGGTGGAAACGCGATTCGAGCTGAAGCATCTGCAACGG
Source organism: Bryobacterales bacterium (assembly GCA_965248365.1). GTDB lineage: Bacteria > Acidobacteriota > Terriglobia > Bryobacterales > UBA6623. Next base: position 721,568 of record CBDFJA010000003.1, read on the forward strand.
GAGCTCAATGTCCTGACGCTCTACGTCACCCACGACCAGGCCGAAGCGATGACGCTTGCCGATCGCATTGCCGTGATCGATCAAGGCCGGCTTCTCCAATACGAGACGCCGGCGAATATCTACAATCGGCCGGCGAATCGGTTTGTGGCCGGTTTTCTGGGTAGCCCGGCGATGAACTTCATCGACGTCCAGGTCGAGGGCGGCGCGCTCGTCCGCCAGGGATGGAGTGTCCCTCTCAGGAAGGATCAGTCGGCGGCCGGCGGCCCGCGGTCGTGGGTGACGTTGGGAATCCGCCCCGAGGACGTACAGGTTTCGACAGCCGAAAAGGGTGGCTGGGCCCCAGCAGGTGTCTACATCGCGGAGGAATTGGGCAACGAGACCCTGGTGCGGTTGTCGGCCGACTCGTTCCGAATCACGGCCCGCGTGGACCCCGATCAGCGCATCGGCTCCGGCGACCGCGTGTGGTTCCGGCTGAACCCGGCCAAGCTGCACTTGTTCGACGCCGAAACGCAGGAGGCCCTGCGTCCGGCCGGCTGATCAGGCTCGTTGTTCACCCGAGCACGCCCACGGGTGGCCTGGATCCCGCGGATCGGCAAGAGAAGCGGGTCAACCGCACGGAACCGCTGGCGGGTGCCTGCGTCTCCGGCAGGCGGGGAAAAGCCCTGGGAGGGCCCGCGCCTTGACGGGCACGGCTCTGTCCGGTACTCACCTGCTCCCTCGCACGGCTAGCTAAAACCGCCCCGGGCGTCGAGACGAGTCTCGTCGCGGCAAGCTGAGAGCTTGCGCCACGAATGGCTACACGGCACGCAAGAATGCGTGCGCCACGAGAGAAACGCCCGCGGATCTCGGCGGGTGGAGAGGCCCGCCCGTACAGTCGCAACTCATTGATTGCAAGATGGTTGCTAGAAATTGGCTTTGTTTGGTTTTTTTCTTTTCCCCCATCATTCCGCTGCCGGGCTCACCGCCGCCAGGAACGTTCGTTGTTGCCCTGTTGCTGTTCTTCGGTGCCCGGCCTGCTCTTGGGTCAGGATCCCCCTCATCTCCTGGTGAGACGATCGGCGAGACAGGCTTTGAGCCGACCGTCCCTTGGCCCTGAAAACCCTTCGTAACCCATTGGATTTAAAATATGTTGGGCGAAATTGGGTTTGTTTGGTTTTTTTCTTTTCGTGGCCTGGGGCCAGCCCTAAGAAGCACGACTGTTCTGCTTCCATTTTACCATTCGGCTCTCAAACCGCTCTCGACCATTGGCCAGAAGTCATTGAAAAGAAGCGCTTGTTCTGTTCGTGAGCCCGTATTTCTGATCGCTTGGCGGCTGGGTACAGTCAGCCAATTTCGCGTCCGGATGCGCCCGTAAGTTGTTGACTCTCTGAGGGCGCGAAATCGGTCACGGTCCGCGCGCCGAGCGGTACGCGCGTATTTGGCGCCGGAAGTAGCTAGCTGTGCTTTCTCACCGACTGACATCCCAAGCGGGCGACCGGCGAGCCGGGGGTCCGCGCAGACTGACGGGCCTCTCACGCACTTCGTCTCGCCACGTGGTGAGAAAAGCGGGCTAAGCTTTTCACAATCAACAAGTTGCGCCACGAATCAACAACTGCGGAGCGGTTGAATTTCTCACCTGCGGGGTGACCCCCTGTAACTGGTTAAAGTCGCTTGCCATCAGGATGTCGCGCCTGTTTCCCAGGGTCAACTGCCGGATTTAGGCTCACCGGCTTCAGCGCGAGACGTAGCGGGAGAAGCCGGCCATCCCGTTGACCGTTCGCAGGCTGTTGAAAGAAGTGGTAGGCTCGGCGCGATTCGAACGCGCGACCTGCCGCTTAGGAGGCGGCTGCTCTATCCAACTGAGCTACGAGCCCACATAGCAGGCGACGGCGGAAGGGCGAAGGATCGGGCGCCAAACCTAGCCCGCATATCTGACCGCGTGACGGTCGAAGCACACAATAATCCCGCCATGACTGCGTTGCGCTTGCTCGCCGTGCTCAAGGTAGGGTTCAAGTACGCCCGCATTGTTCAAGAAGTGAGGCGCCGAGCGGCGCGCGCCTTGTACTGACGGGCTTCTCACGCCCTTCGCCGCGCCACGTGGTGAGAATGCGGTTTTAAGTCCGGCGGTCGCCGGGCCTTATTCTACCGCAGCCGGCAGGTTGGGAACGAAAACTGTAGAACTTGTACCCTGATGAGCGTTTCCTACGCCCCGACCGGGGCTTTGCCGAGTGTGCCATTCCACCCACGGTTCCGCCTTACGGCTGCACCGTGGGCTACCGTCCTACGCCCCTCCGGGGCTGGACCGGCCTTAACTAAATCAACAGGACCTTCGAGGATTTGCCGCGGCCCGTCTACCGATCGACTTGAGCCAAGACCGATTCGGCGACAACTGAGAACGGTCGGCCCGCCGCCGCAAGGTCGTCGCTCGGAGCCGCCCTGCGTCTGTCGCGAGGCGGCGGGCGGGTAATGCTCATTCCGCCCGGCGTGAACAGGACCCGGCGGACTTGGCCCCTTTCGCCGATCGGCGGCAGGGCCTCTCCATTCAGCGTCAACTCGACACCGCCGGCATTGCCGACGATCAGCGCGATAGACTCCCGGGCGGTGATCAGCTTCTTTTGGCCGGCGCTCAGCGTATACTCCCAGGCGCGCCTGCCGTCCTTTGTGGCTCGAACCCAAACCGTATCGATTACCCGCAGTCCCACTTGCAAGGCAGCGGCCGGCTCGGCGGAAGAGACGGAAGGTTCCGCCGGCAGGATAGGAGATTCCCGCCCCGGGGCGGGAGAAACCTGACGATGTTCCAACTCCACCTGGCGCGGACTCTCGTAGGAAGAGTCGGCATCGGCTTGTTGGTTCGATTCAACCGGGGAGTAGAAGACGGCCAGCGACAGCAGGACCAACCCGAGAAGCCCCAAGCCTGCCGACAGCAGTAGCGAATATCGTCGCAGACGGTCTGTCAGGCCTTCGGCAAACCTCGCCGCCAGTTCCCGCCGGCCTCCAGCTTCCTGAGCGGGAACCGTGGCGAAAGAGGGGATTTGATCGGCGTCACCCCCGGTTGTCGAACACGCTTTGGCGAACTCATCGGCTACCTCGTCTTCGTTTAGCCCGACCGCCGACGCGTACTGACGCACGAAGCTAACGTTGAAAAGTCCGCCGGGCAAGCGATCAAACTCGTCGCGCTCGATAGCCTCGAGTACATGTACGGGTATTCGACTGGAGGTTGAGATGTCCTCCAGGGTCATGCCGCGCGCTGCGCGCTCGGACCTAAGGCCTTCGCCGAATGACCTCACTTCAGTGCTGTCCGGGGAAAGTCGCGCCATCGGACGGTAAGTCTCGACCGCTCAATGTCTTATGGCCTGTTTTGCCCGGGAACGATTTGAAATCCTGAGGCCGCAAATGGTCGCCTGAACGGAGCATCCGGACGCGGCACAATGGGGGATGAACCTTGGCCGTACGGTTTTCTCCCAACTGATCGAGCACCTACCGAGCAAAGAGTTTCAGAAATGTGTATCGCGCTACCGCGGCGATTCCTATCTGAAAAGTTTCTCCTGCTGGGATCAGTTTCTTGCGATGGCATTCGCCCAGCTGACCTATCGGGCAAGCCTCCGCGACATCGAGACGTGCCTGCGTTCGATGCACGGCAAACTCTACCACATGGGATTCCGCGGCAGGGTAGCGCGCTCGACACTGGCCGATGCGAACGAGTCGCGCGACTGGCGGATCTACGCGGACTTCGCGCAGGTCTTGATTGGCATGGCACGGCCGTTATATGCCCACGACCCGATCGGTGTGGACTTGGACCAGACTCTGTACGCTCTCGACTCGACAACAATCGACCTCTGCCTGTCGCTGTTTCCGTGGGCGAGATTCCGCAAGCAAAAGGCCGCCGTGAAGATGCACACGCTGCTGGATCTGCACGGCAATATTCCCACGTTCATCCGCATTACTGGAGGCAAAGTGCACGACATCAACATCCTCGACGAGATCGGCCCGGAGGCCGGCGCGTTCTACGTCATGGATCGGGCCTACGTCGATTTCGAACGCCTCTTCGTGTTCACTCTCTGCTCGTCGTTCTTCGTCGTGCGAACCAAGAAGAACATCTTGCTCCAACGGCGCTACTCGCATCCCGTCGACAAATCCACGGGCTTGCGCTCGGATCAGACCGTCATACTGGCTGCCATCGAATCGGCCCAAGCCTATCCCGACCCGTTGCGGAGGGTCAGTTACTTCGACGCCCGGACGAACAAGCGGCTGAAGTTTCTGACCAACAACTTCGCGCTCCCGGCGCTGACCATCGCCCACATCTACAAGTCGCGTTGGCAGATTGAGTTGTTCTTCAAGTGGATCAAGCAACATCTGCGAATCAACTCGTTTTACGGCACCAGCGAGAACGCCGTCAAGACGCAGATCCGGATCGCTGTCTCGATTTACGTGCTCATCGCCATCGTCCGGAAACGGCTCGGGCTGGAAGCGAGTCTTTACCAGATTCTACAGATTCTCAGCGTTACGCAATTCGAAAAAATGCCCCTTTTACAGGCACTCCAGCCATCCGACTCCCCAAACGAATCCCCCTATGACCCCAACCAATTGATTCTATTCGACTTTTAACCGGACAGCAGTGATTCAAGAAATGCGGCGCCGAGCGGCGCGCGCCTTGTACTGACGGGCCTCTCACGCACTTCGCCTCGCCACGTGGTGAGAAAAGCGGGCTAGTGTCACGGCAGTGGCTGCTCTATCCATGCACCCGATGCCAGTGCCGAGAGGTGCGCCGCGTGCGGGTTGAAACGCGCCCCTCGGATCCCCCGAGGCCGTGAATGGGTGATATGGCAAACGAATTCTCGCTCCGCGCGTTCCGAGAGGCGCTCGTCCCGGGCGATCCAAGAGCGGTCGTCGAGCTGATCGAGGGCGATCCGTCCCTCGTGCACGCTCGTCCGTGGGAGCCCGACTGGAGTGGAGCGGCGCTCGACATGGTCGCCGGGCTGTGCGTGTTCCACCGGCCGCGGGCGCGCGAAATCGCCACGCTGCTCGTCGAGCGCGGAGCGGACTGCAACCTCCAAACCGCGGCTCGCTGCGGGATGCTGCAGCGCGTTCGGGCCATGCTCGAGGCCGACGGCGCGCTGCTCGACGAGCAGGACGACGAGGGGAGAACGGCCCTGTACCGCGCGACCTGCGTCTACGGGAAGTTCGAGGAGGGGGAGGCGGTGGCGGACTTCCTGCTCGAGGGGGGTGCCGCATTGGACCTGTTCTCGGCTGGCACCCTGGGCCTGCTCGAGCGAGTCGAACAGCTCCTCGCGGCGAGTCCCTTCGCCGCCGCATCGCTCGATCCGGAGAGGGGATGACGGCGCTCCATTGGGCGGCGCGGGTGCGCCGAAACCCCGAACACGCCGTGGCGATCACGAAGCTCCTGCCGCCACGGCTGCGACGTGGACGCCGCCAATCCCCGGGAGGACGAGATGACCCCACTCCATCACGTCGCCGAGTGGAGCGGCCGGGCCGGGCAGGTCGACGTCTTGCTCGCGCACGGCGCCGACATCAACGCCGCGGCGCGGCACGGCTGGACTCCTGTCAACTACGCCGTCGATCGGGGACGCGAGGAGATGATCGCGTATCTCAAGCAGCTCGGGCCCCAGCGCTCTGAGTCCGCCGGCGAGTGAGCAAGGTGCGCGGTGGCGGAGGCCAAGGCACGGATCTGAGGAACACCCGCGGATCTGCCGGGCGCGGAGCGATCGTTAGAAGACCACCAGGTCTATGCCCGCCCGGCTAGTCTAGCCCGCGCTACAACACCAACTTCTTAAAAGTCGTAGCCTGTCCCCGACTTTCCCAGTTTCTCCTTTTTGCGCCGGAAAGTAGCTAATCTTAGTGGGACCCTGCCGGATGAGGAGGATCCATGGGATGGAAAGGGACATTGCGCGTTCAAGCCGCCTATCGTGATAGCCTTGATCTGATAAAGATGGCCCGCACGAGAGCGACCTCGTCATGACCGAAGCGGAATTCTGGGAACTCATAAGACGCGTTTGGGAGCAAGGCATCCCGCTGAATGAGGCGCAGAAGGAAGCCATGCGGGAGTATCTCAGGTCGCGAATGAGTCCTGAGTCGATACGAGCATTCGAGAGAGACTGGGTTCCTCGACGACGCCCTCCACCAAGACCCTGGTGGAGAAGGTTGTTCAGCCCTAAGAACCTTCGTTTTGGGGGTTACGCCGCTTTGCTCTATTTGCTGGTTGCCGCCATTCACGACGGCACTGTGGGACCTCCACCGATTTCATCAGGCAGCGGTCCATGTAACCCAGGCGCAGGCACGGTGAGCTTGTACGCAAGCCCTTCTAGACCAGGACCAAATTCGGCTTTGAAAGCTGCAATGGAAGAACTGGAGACTCAGTGCAGCAGATCGGGTCTAGCTTGCGGCGTGGGCGGTAGCTGCCCAACTTGTGCTCCTGACGTCGCGGTTCAAACTGCAGAAATCAAGACAAGAATCTTTTGGTATACGACTGAAGTAACGGCGACCTGCCAGTGCTGGTGCCAATGAGGCTTGGGTTCTTTTTTTGGCAGCCGAATAGAGGTGCCCCAACTGGAGGTGCCACGTTCCTCCCTGGCGCCAAGCGCCCCGCATGCCCTTGATAAGACCCTTATGACCAGGCGCATCAAGAGAAGCTCGTAGCGTGGATCTGCCGGGCGCGGAGCCAACAGCCGCAAGTCTCGGCAAAACGCCCGCCGAGCCATGCGCTACAGCTCTTCGCGCTGGCGTCACATCACCCCCACGGCGTCTAAGAACACCAGCACGATCGCGACCGGCACGACGAACTTCAGCAGCAGCAGCCAGCCCTTATAGAACGCCGCCAGTTTGCTGCCGGAAAGAAAATGATCGTGCCGTAGCGCTTCGTTCATTCGCCAGGCGGTGAAGAGCGAGATGCCGAGTCCGCCCAGCGGGAGCATCCAGTTCGACGCCAGATAGTCGAACGAGTCAAACCAGTTCTTGCCGAAGATCGAAGCGAAGCCGGAACCGAAGATTTCCGTGCCGCCGCTCAGCGCGGATGGAATACCGACGAAGGCGACCAATGCCCCCGATACGAGCGTGGCGCGGCGTCGAATCCAGTTTCTCTCATCGATTAAATAGGAGGCGGTCACCTCGAGCATCGAGACGGCGCTGGTCAGAGCCGCGAATACAAGAAGGGCGAAAAACATGGTGGCGAGCACAGTCCCGCCGGGCATTTGGCTCAAGGCGATGGGAACGCTGATAAAGACCAGGCCCGGTCCGGCCGCCGGCTCCATGCCATAGCTGAAAATAATCGGGAACAGAACCAGAGAGGCGATCAGAGCGATCAGCGTGTCTAGACCCGAGATCGTAATCGCAGCGGCCACGACGTCGTCCTCGCGCCGCAGATAGCTTCCATAGGTCAGAATGGCCCCCATTCCCAGGCTGAGGCTGAAGAAAGCTTGTCCGAGCGCATCGAGTGCCCCACCGGCGGTGAATCTTTCCGTGTGCAGGCCGAATACAAAGTCAAACCCTTGCTTGAACCCACTCAACGTAAACGAGTTAACGAGAAGAACGAGCAGCATGATAAACAGAGCGGGCATGAGGATCCTCGACCAGCGCTCGACGCCTTTAGCAACGCCGCCGATCACGACGGCGACGGTCAGGCCCATGAAAAGGACGTGCCAGAAAAGGTTGCGCGCCGGCGAGGCGTAGAGTCTGCCGAAGATGGACTGGACGCCTTCAGGACCAAGGCCCGTGATCTTGCCGCTCAGTGCCAGCCAGGTAAAATCCAGAGCCCAGCCGGCCACAATGCTGTAGTAGGAAAGAATCACAAACGAGCAAGCGACGCCCAGCCAGCCGAAAAACACCCAGCCACTGCGTCGGCCCGCCAAGAGTCGAAACGCGCCGACCGGGGACTTTTGCGCGGCCCGTCCGAGGAGGATTTCGGCGGTCATCACCGGCAAGCCGACGAACAATACGCAGGCCAGATAGACCAGAACGAAAATGCCGCCGCCATTGGCCCCGGTGATGTAGGGAAACTTCCAGATGTTTCCCAGCCCCACGGCCGACCCGGCGGCAGCCAGGATGAACCCGGTCCTCGAACCCCAGTGATCTCGATTCGCCAAGAATCAAACCTCGAATGTGAAACCGCTCAAGATAACACAGGCATGCAGCAGCGGGATAGCTCGGAGCTCGCTGTCCAAAAGCGTGCGTGGCCCTAGTTTCCCGTCGGAGCAGTTCACCCGCCGTCCGCCAGAGACCGTTCAATGAACACTCGCGGCCGAGAGCCTGGTGGGAAATCGGCGCCCGGACGTGGCGCACGCATTCTTGCGTGCCGTGTCGCCATTCCTGGCGACATCTCCATTGGCGCGCTGGCTCAACGTAGGGGCCGTGTGCCGTGCCCACAACACCCACGTGGCGCTCGCCCCCCGGTGTAAATCGCACGGACAATCGTGTCTGTGCTCATACCGACTAGCTCGCAACGCGATTTCGCTTTCCGACATCCGCAGTTGGCCAGCCTCGCAAGACGCACAGCCGGAGATTCAACGCCGCGCGATTCACTCCTGCGGCGGACCCTTCGGCTCGCCCGCCACCGCGAAGTGGGACGGGTGCACTTCCCGCACGATTACGCGCACCGTTTCCGGCCTGGCGTCAAGTGTTCGAATGGCGGCGTCGGTAACTTCCCTGATCAGAGATCGCTTCTTGTCGTAGGAACGGCCTTCGAGGATGGTGATGTCGATAATAGGCATGCCGAATTCTAGCAAGGGAGGGGCCGGGGTTCTGTCCGGTTGGAGCGCGCGACCTGCTAGCGGACGGCTTCGAGCCAGTCGGCGATCCTGCCGGGCAGCTCGTCCGCGGTTGCGATCAAGTCGGAGATGACGGCAACCGAATCGGCTCCCGCGTCCAACACTTGGCGGGCGTTCTCGCGGCTGATCCCGCCGATCGCCACCAGCGGTTTCGAGGTGAGCGGCCGAAGACGCGCCAATTCTCCGATCCCCAACTCGGGATCGGGGTTTTCTTTCGAGGAAGTCCCGAAAATGGGTCCGATGGCGAGATAGTCTACCGGCTCCTGGTCGCCGGCGTGCAGCTGGATCTCGTTATGCGTCGAGAAACCGATGATCGCCGAGCTTCCGGCGATCGATCGAACCTTTTCGGGGAAAAGATCGTCCTGCCCAACGTGGACTCCGTCGGCGCCGAGCATTTTCGCCACGTCAGCCCGGTCGTTGATGACGTAGGCGATGCCGGCTTCCTTCAGCACCCGCCCGACCCTCTCGGCCTGAGCGAAGACGTCGCGCGTGAACGGGCCTTTGTGACGGAATTGCGCGATTTCTATACCCGCTTTGACTAGCGCCTCGGCCATCTGCTCGGGCGCGATTCCGGCTCCGTGCAACAAATGCGTATCGATGATCGGATAGAAGGCGGGGAGCTTCACAATGACGGTTTCCGACCCACTTTCAGAGCTTCCTACGCGTAACGATCGCATATCGCAGGCGCGATGTAAACGGACGATTATACGGCGCGCCCGGACGCGGTGTACAATAACGACTCTTCCTGAACGCTTTTGGGATCGATCTCACTTCGTAACGACAACCCTCGATGGAAAGAAAGTTCCGTGTAGGCATCAACTCCGACTGGGAAGCGATTGCCGCCGATGGATTCCGGCAGGCTGCCGCTGAAGTTTTTGATCCGCTGCCAGACCTGGAGTGCGAGTACATGGAAGATCGTGGCGACACGGCGACCCCCGATGTGCTGAACCGATACGACGCAGTCGTCGTCTTCGCTCACCGTTTTCCACGCGAGAGTTTCAGCGGCGTCAAGCGGCTGGCTTGCATCTCGCGTTGGGGGGTCGGGTTCGACCGAATCGACGTGGAGGCCTCGACCGAGGCGGGTGTTGCGGTGACGTTGACGCCGATGGGCGTTCGACGGCACGTCGCCGAGGGCATCATCGCGCTCATCTTCGCGCTGGCGAAGAACATTCGCCGGCTGGATCAAAATACGCGCGCCGGTCGTTGGCGGGAAGGCCGCCTGGATGAGGCGGTTTCGATCCGCGGCTACACCCTTGGCTCGGTCGGCGTCGGCGGCATTGCCGGCGAGATGTTCCGCATGGTGCGGGGTCTCGGGTTCGCTCGGCTGCTGGGTTGTGACCCCTACGTTTCGAGCCCTCAGGCCGCCGAGCTAGGGGTTGAATTAGCGGACCTCGACACCGTGATGCGAGAAAGCGATTTCGTAGCCGTCAACACGCCGCTGAGCAAGGAAACGCGGGGGCTGATCGGCGCGCGCGAACTCGCTCTGATGAAACCCTCGGCCTGCCTGGTCAACACCTGCCGGGGGCCCGTGGTCGATGAGGCGGCGCTGATCGAAGTTCTTCAAAAGCAGCGTATCGCCGGCGCCGGCTTGGATGTTTTTGAACAAGAACCTACCCCAGCGGACAATCCCCTGCTTCAGCTCGATAACGTTGTCCTTACACCCCATGCCATCGCGACCACGCGAGAATGCATTTGGGATGTCAGCCTCGAGGCTTACGAAAACGTTCGCGCAGTGCATGAAGGCAGGCTGCCGCCTTTCTTAGCCAACCCGGGGGTCGTCGATCGTCCGGAGATGGAGACCAAATTGGCCGCTTGGAGAAAGCCATGAAGATAAACCGGATTCGGGAACTGCGCGCTGAAGGGAAGATCCCCATCGGCCACATGATTAGCGAGTTTGGAACCCGAGGAGTGGCCAAGATCACCGAAGCCGCCGGCGTGGACTTCGTGATCATCGACATGGAGCACAGTGCCAACGGCATCGGGGCGGTAGGGGACCTGATAGCCTGGTTCCGGGCGACTCGGGTGACGCCCATGGTGCGGATTCCCGACACCGAGTACCACTTCATCGCCCGCGTGCTCGACGCCGGAGCGCTGGGCGTCATGGTGCCCCGCGTCGATACGCCCGAGCAAGCGCAACGAGCCGTCGAAGGCGCTCGCTATCCGCCTGAAGGCCGCCGTGGATTGGCCATCGGCATGGCCGTGACGGACTATGTTTACACGTCGCCGGCCGAGTACATGCCCGAGGCCAACAGGAACAACCTCGTGATGTGCCAGATCGAAACCCAGACGGGTCTCGACAACGTGGACGCCATCGCGGCCCTTGACGGGGTCGATGTGCTCTTTCTTGGCCAGCAGGATCTTTCACATTCCTTGGGCATCGTCGCCGAATATCAGCACCCAAGGTTTATCGAAGCGCTTCGAGAGATAACCGCGGCCGCCAAGCGGCATGGCAAGGCCGCCGCGGCGCAGCCGATGAACGCCGGCCAGGCGAGGGAATGGATCGATCTCGGATTCAATGTCATCTCCTGGGGCGCCGACCTGGCCGTTTACGAGTTGGCGTTGAAGGCGGCGGTCGAGGATCTGCGGCGAATCGAAGACGCGGGGTGAGACAAGCATTCCTGCCTGCCCTAATCAGCGTTTCTCACCACTGAGGACCGAAGCGCGCCACAAGCCCGCCGTTACTTCGTTGCGCTTGCTCGCCGTGTTCAACGTGGGGTTCCAGTACGCCGGCGTTATTCAATAAATGGGGCGCTGCGCGCCTTGTACGGGCGAGTTTCTCACGCACTTCGCCTCGCCACCCGGTGTGAGCAATCGAGCGGAAGATACGGCCTGAACATCTTGGCGACGGGCCCCCATCGGATTTAACTCGATTTTCAGACGAACTTAAACTTGTCTTAACATTGGCGTAACACAACCGTAACCAGAGCCTGCGTAAATGTATAGTGCAGGCTGTGCTTTTTGAACGCCATGCGTGGATAGGTGTTTGTCGTGGGGGCGGCTTGCGCGCGGGGCGGCACGCGTTTGATGGCACGCGTTGACAAGGGCGCGAGCCGTGCCCCGTCCCGTGTCAAAGGATTGGGAGTTTTTCGGAGGGTGATGATGATCAGTCGAACGATGATCAGTCGAACGATGATCAGTCGAACCAGGATCAGTCGAACCAGGATCAGTCGAACCAGGATCAGTCGAACCAGGATCGTTGTTGCGGCATTGCTGGCAGTGGGATTCTTTGCCGGGGGTAACTCGGCCGCGTTGGGGGAGACGGCGGGCGAGTCGAGCGGAGCTGATACCTCGGTCGAAGCCGGAGAGATCCAACAATTGAAGGCCGTTGTGGAGCACCAGCAGAGGCAGCTCGAAGAGCAGCGCCAGGCGCTCGAAGTCCAACGGGCCCTCCTCCAGAAACTTGAGCGCAAGGTGGCCGAGCTGAGCCGGGGTTTCTCTTCGGAGCAACGCGCTTTCGCTGACAAACAGGCCCTCGCGGCTCAGGGGGCGCCATCGCCGCCGAGAGAGCCGGCACGAAGCGCTGCGCCCCAGACGCAAGCGGCACTGGCCGGCGCGCCGAGCTCGTCCGTCCCTGAAAAAGAACCTCGATCCGCCTCGAGCACTTCCGCGCAGAACCTCAAGCCCTATTGGAAGGAGGGTTTGCGTTTCGACTCGGCGGACAAGTCTCAGCGCCTCCGCGTCGGCGGCCGCATCATGAACGATTGGGGCTTCTTCTCCGCCGGCGATGAACTGAATGATGCGGTGGGACCTGTCGTGAACGGCACGGAGTTTCGCCGCTCCAGGCTATACGTTTCCGGACGCATATACGACCGGGTAAACTTCAAGGCCCAATACGACTTCGCCGGAGGAAGCGCCGGTTTCAAAGATGTCTACATAGGGATCGACAAGATTCCCGGAGCGGGGAAACTTCGGGTCGGCCATTTCAAGGAGCCGTTTAGCCTCGAAATGCAGACCAGCAGCAAGTACATCACCTTCATGGAGAGATCCCTCGCCAACGTGTTCGCGCCGGAACGAAACAGTGGCATGATGATCGCCAACACGGGCTTCGACAAGCGCCTGACGTGGGCCGTGGGAGCGTTCCGCGACTCGGACGGTTTCGGCGAGGCCGCCGGGCCGGGAAACTACGCCGTCACGGGCCGGGTCACCACCAGCCCCTGGTACGCGGACGGGGGCTCGAAGCTGTTACATCTCGGGCTGGCTTACAGCCATCGCAATCCAACGGGCGACACCCTGCGCATCCGGCAACGGCCCGAGGCGCACCTGACGACGAGGTTCGTCGACACGGGGCGATTCCCGGCTGCATCGCAGGATTTGGTGGGTGTCGAGGCGGCGTTGGTCGTGGGGCCGGCGTCTTTTCAGTCCGAATACATTCACAATTCGGTACACCAGCCGAATGGCGGGGACCTGAGCTTCGGGTCGTTCTATCTCCAGGGCGGTTATTTTCTTACCGGGGAGCGCCGTCCCTATCGCGATTCCGGCGGCTACTTCAACCGCGTGAAGCCGTTGCACAATCTCGGAGACCGAAACGGATGGGGCGCCTGGGAAATCGCGCTCCGCTACTCGCAGCTGGACCTCAATGATCGGCTCGTCCGCGGCGGGGAGCTGCGAGATGTGACCCTCGGACTGAACTGGTATCTCAATCCGAACACTCGCTTCATCTGGAACTACGTATTCGCCGACCGGGTCGAGCTGGGAGAGGCTCACCTGTTCCAGACCCGTTTTCAAGTAGACTTCTGACGGGTTCCGGATTAGCCGGTCTTCTCACCACGGCCCGCGGTGGATGAGGCGAAGGCCGGGCGGTCGCGGGCGGCTCGCTCAGCTTGTCGGTTGGCGGTACCATGTTTATGAAGCGAATAACAGGCGAGGTGGTAGCGATGACCAGCATGACTCGACGTAGTTTCGTGGCGGGAACGGTGGGCGCGTCCGTGGCGGCGCCGGCTCTGGCGGCTCCTCGTCCGTCGCCCCGTGTCGTCGGAGCGAACGAACGGCTGCGCGTGGGAGTCGTCGGGTTCGGCGATATGGGCAGCGCGCACGTCAAAACGCTGCTCAGGATGAAGGAAACAGACAACGTGGAGGTCGTCTCTGTCTGCGAGATTTACAAGCCGAGACTCGAGGCGGCAGTCGCTCTCAGCTCGGCCAAGCCCTTCAGCGACTACCGGCGGCTGCTTGACCAAAAGGACATCGACTATGTCGTCATTGCCGTCCCCGAGCACTGGCACTGCAAGATGACGCTCGACGCCGCCGACGCCGGCAAACACATCTACTGCGAAAAGCCGATGACCCACACGGCCGAAGAGGGGAGGAAAGTAGTCAGAAAGATCAAGCAGACCGGCGTCAAGATGCAGGTCGGCGTGCAAGGCATGTCGGACGATTCCTACGAGACGGCGCGGCGCTACATCCGGGAAGGCGCGTTAGGCAAGGTCGTCATGGCGCAGATCGATTACTCGCGCAACTATGTGGACGACTTCTGGACCGAGCCCGAGGAGGATGTGCGTCCGGGTGAAAACCTCGATTGGAAGGCCTTCCTGGGGCCCGCCAAGAAGCGCCCATTCGAGCTGGACCGCTTTCTGGCCTGGCGCCGCTACTGGGACTACTCGGGTGGAATTGCGACCGACCTGCTGGTGCACAGGGTCACCCGGCTCGTCAAGGCCATCGATTTGAAACATCCTTCCCGAGTGGTGGCCGCGGGAGGCAAATTCTTTTTCACCGACAGCGCTGCCGAGATCCCCGACACGTTCAACGTCATGGTGGATTACCCCCAAGGCGTGACCGTGATGCTGGTTTCCTCGGTCGCCAATCGCGCGGGCATCCGGCACATGATCCGGGGACACGAGGCAACGTTGGACTTCAATGACGACGGCTTCGTCATCGAGCCGGAGAAAGAGTTCGCCGCGGAAAAGAAGCGCATCGTTCACGCCAAAAGCGGCAAGGAAGACATCAGCTTGCATCACCGGAATCTGCAAGCCGCTATTCGGACGAATGAACCGCTGAAGTGCGACGTTGACCTCGGTTTCTACGGGGCGCTTCCCTGCCAAATGGCGGTAGAGTCGTTCCGCCGCAAGGAATACCTCGCTTGGGACGCGCACCGTAACAAGGTGGTTAAGGCGTAAGCCGGCGTTCTCGCTGGGCGCCGCTACGACCCTGTGCTCGAATAGCTCTGCACGCCCCGGTTCCAGAGGACGATCGCCGCCAGCAGGAAGGAGAGGGTCACGACGGGCAGCAGCAGGGCATACGAGTCGTAACCGATATGGCCCAGTAGCTTTGCCGATGGATAGAACGTGGCGAAGCCGAAGGGAATGATCCAACTCAGCAGGAATTGGATCGCCGGGTGGTAGATGGTCAGGGGGTAGCGTCCGAAGGCCAGCATGTTGTAGACGGGCGGGACGATGCCCACTCGATCTTCCACCCAGAACGAAACAGCGGTGAGCATGAGAAACACCGACACATAGATCAGGCATCCGCAGACAGCCGCAAAGGCCAGGAAAAGCCAGTCGAGCGGTCCATAACTCAGGCCGATCCGTTGACTGGCATAGAGGACAATCGCGATTCCCACGGCAGTGTCGCTCACGGATTCCAGCCGGAACTGCTCGCTCATCACCTGAAACAAGGAGTGAACCGGCCGCAGCAGGACGCGGTCGAACTTCCCTTCCACGATATAGCTTTGACCGAAGTAATAGAGGTTGATGCTGACCATGTTGAAAAGCGACAAAGGGATCAAGCCGAAGCCGTAAAGAAAGAGGATCTCCTCAAAACTCCAGCCAACGATCCGCGGCGCTTTGTGGAACAGCAGGAAGACCAGCACGATGCCGAAGACTGTCGCGAGCAGCGTGGTGGCCACCGAAACCAAGAAATCTCCTCGATAGGCGAGGCGGACCTTGGCATACTGGACGAAGTAGTGGGCAAACAGTTCGGCGTAGCAGCGCATGCCGGCGAGCTCTTGATTGTATTACCATTGCCGAACCCGCCGCCCCTTCGAGAACCCAGGTGTAAACTTTCGGAGGCCCTCGGCCCTGCCAGCCGCTCCGATAGCGATCTCCGCTAGAATCGGGTGTTAAACATGGATCAGCATTCGATAGTCCTCCGGGCCGCCAAACCCACGTTCGATGAAGGTCTGGCATGTGGTCGCTACCTCGACGAAGCAGCCGAGGGCTTCTTCCGTTTTATGCTCGGTCGACGGGCAGCGCACATTATCGCCAAGGCATATATCCAACCTGACCACACCTACTTCTTCCAAAACGTGACTTTTGCCGAACATGACAAACAGATCGTTGGCATGGCCTTGGGGTTTACTGCCGAGCAGCATCGCCATTTTTCTGACCAGCCACTGAAAGAGTCTGCGGGATATCATGCCCTGCGAATGACGGCCGTGAAAATGCTCTGTGCGCCACTTCTGCGAATTCTCGAGACCATCGCCGATGGTGATTTCTACCTTTTGGCCATTGCTATCGACAAAGAACTTCGCGGCGAAGGTGTCGGCTCCGCCTTGATGGACTCTACTGAAGAACGGGCTCGCGCAAGCAGCTCGACTCGACTATCCCTCGACGTCTCAGCCAAGAATGAGGGCGCTCGCCGACTCTACGAGCGCCGCGGAATGACCGTCGAGTCGCAGTGGCCAAAGCACTTGCCCATACAAGGATTGAGGTTCTATCGAATGACGAAAGCACTCTGAGTTCTCAACGGATGCCATCTCGGATGGCGTATTTTGAAAGTTTGGTTGAAAGTTATTAAAACGTGTTTCGGGATTAGCAAAGATGAGATCTGTGCATCCCAAGCGATGCGGTCGAAAAGCGGGTAATCTCTCGGGAGGATGGCCGGCCTGGGTGATGGCGTGGATATTGGGCGTGGTGCCTGTCTCGCCGTTGTGGGGTGACTGCATCCGCGTCCTCGTCCGCGATCCGGCGGGGCTGGCGATTCAGAATGCGAGGGTCCGCGCCGATGGACAACGGACGCCGACCGATGAGCGTGGTTCGGCCGAGATTTGCGGGCTAGGGCCGGGGTCCCACCAGGTTGTCGTGAAGGCCGACAATTTCCGCGAGTCGTCCCGTCTGGTGGACGGCACGGAAGAAGAAGTGATCTTTCAGCTCGAACTGAGGCCGCGGATCGAGACGCCGATCGTCGTCACCGGTACGCCCGAGCCGCGTGAACTCGCCGAAGTCAACCGCAGTATCGCTGTACTTCCCGTTGAAGACTCGAACGTACCGGCATGGACGTTCCCCGACATCCTGAAACAGGACTCCTCGATCGACCTCAGAGAGCGGGGCCCGGACGCCACGCAAGCCGACCTGTCGATTCGCGGCTCCTCATTCGAGCAGGTGCTGGTGCTGGTCAACGGGATTCGCTTGAACGACGTGCAGACGGGGCATCACAACATGGACCTGCCGCTTCCGTTCGAGTCCGTGCGGCAAGTCGAAGTTCTCCACGGCAGCGGCGCGACGCTTTACGGCTCCGACGCCATCGGAGGGGCGGTGAATTTCGTCACCAAGAAACCGGAAGGCAAGGAGTTGAAGCTGATGAGCGGCGTCGGCGACTTCGGCTGGAACCGGGAGTCGATCAGCAGCGGATTCAAGCGGGGTTTCTGGAGCCAGCAGGTCTTCCTGTCGCGCGATTTTTCGAGCGGCTTCCGCGAAGGCCGGGACTACAGAAACATCGCGTTTTCGAGCGAAACCTTTTTTGATGAATCCTTTGGCTCGACAAGTGTGATGTTCAGCGCGAACGACCGCCCGTTCGGCGCCAACGGTTTCTACTGCCCGTGCGACTCGTGGGAAGAGACCGGGACGAAGTTCCTCGCCGTCAGTCAAACCGTGGGCAGGTCTGCCGATCGTCTCCAGCATCGTTTTAACTTTGCCTATCGCCGGCACACGGATCATTTCGTTCTTTTCCGTTACCAACCGGAGATCTTCCAGAACTTCCATACGACGAATATTTACCAGGGCAACTACGCCGTCAACGGGCGGGTCAACGAGCGGGTGCGCTGGTCTGCGGGCAGTTCGTACTTGTCGGAAGGCATTGACAGCTCGAATCTGGGCTTGCACCGTCGAGAGAGGGCGGCGGGATTTTTCATGCTCAACCTTCGACCGACGGACCGCCTGAATCTGGCGCTCGGGGTACGCGAAGAAGTGTGGCGGAAATGGCGGGGCGAGACAAGTCCCACATTTTCGATCGGCTACCGGCTGGGAGGGGGTTTCAAACTGCGAGGGCAGTTGGGCCACGCCTACCGGATTCCCTCCTACACCGATCTGTTTTACGAAGACCCGTTCAATAAGGGGAATGAGAACCTGCTGCCCGAGAGCGCCTGGAACTATGAGGCCGGCATAGACTGGTATTCCCGACGCGGGACGACGGTGTCGGCCACCTGGTTCCAGCGTCGCGAGGACCAGACGATCGATTGGATTCGCACGCCCGAGCTGGCGAAGTTTCAGGCCACGAATTTTCAGGATCTCACCTTCCACGGCGGAGAGATGCAACTCCGGCAGCGGCTGAACCGCTCGTCGGAGATTGCCGTGAACTACACGGTGATGCGCGCTTCACGGGTGCCCCACCCGGGTGTCACTTCACGCTACGTTTTCAACTTTCCCCTCAATTCGCTGAGCGCGAGCTATCGGGGTTCGCTCACCGGAAACCTGGCATTCAAGATGCGCCTTGGAGCCTTCAATCGAACGTGGCAGGAGACCAAAGCGTTGTGGGACGCCTCGGTGTTCTATACCGTGGGCCGCTGGCAGCCCTTCTTCCAGGCGTCGAACCTATTGAACGTCCGCCACGAGGCATTTCAGGGACTGGCTCAACCGGGCCGCTGGATCCGCGGCGGGGTCATGGTGGAAGTGTTTTAGCCTGAATTTCTCGCCACGGTCTTGGCAGACGAGGCGACCGCGCCCAGAACCGGACAGAGCCGCGCCCGCGAGGGCCCTCGGCGGGAACCGTACAGCTTCGCGTCGACCGAAGGCCACGGGCCCGCGGGCTTGCCCGGCGGCTCTGTGGGGTTGAGTCGGAGCGTGGGTAAGCAGAGCCGCGCCCGCGAGGGTGCGGTCGAGCTTTCGTGACGCCTGAAATGCCTTGTCCCGGCACCCGACCCGGTCACATGGGACGACGGGATCGATGTCGCCAAGAATGGCGGCACGGCACGCAAGAATGCGTGCGCCACAAACGAGAAAGGTGGGCTTGCGCCCACGGCTCTGCGCAATGCAAAATATCACTACCCAGCGACAGATGAATGACGAAACCGGCCGCGGTGAGCAGACCGGCAGGAGTGCCGTTCCCTACGGCGCCGAGTTCGTCGGTGATATTGTAGTTGCCGGGCCGAGTCGGTGGTCCTTGGTCGTAGATAGTGTAGCCGATCATATTCGTGCCGGTTGGCGGAATCGCATTATTTCGGCAACCGCGCCCAGAAGCGGACAGAGCCGTACCCGTCAGGGTGCGGGCCGGCAGCGCGCGAGAACCGGAAGGTTCGTGTGCGTCAGGATGAGGGCAGGCGGCGCGCGAGAACCGGAAGATTCGTGGGCTCAGGGTAAGGGCTCGCGGCGAGGAGCGTACAGCCGCGCGCCGACCGAAGGCGGGCCCGCGGGCTAACGCCCACGGCTCTGTCCGGGTATGTTCGGACGGCCGGCTGTCTACGCCAAACCGTTGGGGCGACGCGGCTCTGTTGGCAAGTGAAAAACACCGAGGGGCAGCATGTGAGCGGGTGGCTTCTCGCCGGGGCCCGTGTCGCCCGGGGGCCTCGAACGGCGGTCCGGGCGGACGTTGAAATCCGCGCGGGCCGGATCGCGGGGTTGCGGCAGCCGGGGGCTGACACTGAGCAGGCGGACGCGCCGCCGATCATCGATCTGGAAAGCTGCCTGCTCCTGCCGGGCCTGATCAACGCTCACGACCACCTGGCGTTCAACCTGTTGCCTCGTTTGGGCCGAGGCCCCTACCCCAGTGCGACGGCCTGGGCTGAAGACGTCCATCGGCCCCAAGAGTCCCCGATTAAGGAGCACCTTCAGGTTCCCAAAGCCCAGCGTCTTATTTGGGGCGGAATCAAAAATCTTCTGAGTGGGGTGACGACCGTTTGCCACCACGATGCTTACGAGGAGTCCGTATTCGACGAGCGCTTTCCCGTCCAAGTGGTGAAGCGTTTCGGGTGGGCGCACTCCCTGGCGTTCACTTCAGACCTGGCGGAGCGGTTTGAACAGACGCCCGCCGAGTGGCCGTTTATCCTGCACCTGATGGAGGGGACGGAGGGTGCGGGAGGGGACGAGATCTCGCGGCTTCATTCCCTGGGCGTCTTGGATGAGCGGACGGTATTGGTCCACCCGGTAGCACTGGAGGGCGAGGCCCTAGGGCTGGTGGAAAGAAGCGGGGCTTCGCTCATTTGGTGTCCGAGCTCGAGCTTGTTTACCCTTGGCAAAGGACTGCCGCCGCGTTTATTGGAGAGGCCCGTCCCCATGGCTCTGGGAACCGATTCGGCGATCACGACCGAGGCGAGCCGATGGGATGAGGTGGCCGCGGCTTCCCGGTTGACTGGATGGTCGAACGACGTACTCTACAAGATGGTGACCAAACAGGCTGCTCGCGTGCTGCGCCTGAGGGACGGCGAGGGTGGTCTGAGGCAGGGCGGCGCGGCGGATTTAGTCGCTGTGGCCGACGAAGGGGGCAGCCCGGCCGACGCGCTGATGAGCATGGCCGGCGGTGGTGGCGGCCTGGGGATGGTGATGACAGGGGGTGAAATCAAACTCCTCTCTCCGTCTTTCGTCGAGCGGTCGCCGGAAGAGTTCACGCGCTCACTCGATCCCATCACCGTGGAGAAACAGGGAACGTTTTTGATCGACGCCGATCTTCCGGGCCTGTTGGCGGCGACCCAAGAGGCGCTTGGCCGCTCCAACGCCGTTCGGTTGGCCGGGCGGTCCGTTTCTTGACGCACAAGGTGCGCCTTGAAGGCCTTGCTTTGAATCTGCTCCGTGTTGTAGCCCAATGATAATGTCCCCTTGAGCGCCCAATAGAAATGTCCCCTAATCTGGGGCTCCCAAGGAGGAGCCGAGATTGGGAAGGGCATGGATGAATGCCAAGGAACTGAGGCGCAGCGAAGTGCTGAGCCGAGTGAAACGAGGGGAGCTGAAGTTGACCGAAGCGGCTGAGCTGCTGGAGGTCAGCTGCCGGCAAGCCAAGCGGCTCAAGAAGCGTTACGGCGAGGGAGGGGCGCGAGCTCTGGTGCATGGCAATGTGGGCCGCGTGTCGAACCGCGCCAAGTCGCCGGAAGTTCGCAAGCGAGTGCTGCAACTGGTGCGCGAGAACTATTCGGGCGAGCCGCAGAAGCGTTTTGGGCCGACGCTGGCGGCCGAACATTTGCAGCAAGACCACGATCTGGAAATATCGGTGCGGACCCTGCGGCGGTGGATGCTCGTCGCGGGACTGTGGAGCCGCCGCCGCAAGCGCAAGCCCCACCGCTCGCGTCGTCAGCGCAAAGCGCACTTCGGCGAGCTGATCCAACTCGACGGTTCGCATCATGACTGGCTCGAAGGACGCGGTCCGAAAGGCTGTCTGATGAACTTCGTCGACGACGCGACCGGCCGGGCGCTGTGCCGCTTCTCGGACGAAGAAACAACCTGGGCGGCGGCGGATCTGCTCCAAGCCTGGGTGCGCCAGTACGGCGTCCCGAAGGCGTTGTATAGCGACTGGAAGAATGTCTACAAGCGCCCCCCGACGTCGCGCGAAGCGCTGGAAGGCATCGAGCCCGAGACGCAGTTCGGGCGCATGTGCGCCAAACTGGGCATACACATCATCGCCGCTTCGTCGCCGCAGGCGAAGGGGCGCGTGGAACGCCATCACGGTACGCATCAAGACCGCTTATTGAATCTCGCATAATATCGAGTTAGTCAAGGCCAAGAGAAGACTGCTTCCAGAAGGCCGTAATCAAGCGCGGTTTGCGGCGCATGCGACGCAGGGATTTGCGGGCACGCTCGTCCAGCTCCCAGTAGTCCTTCGGACAGACGTTCGGCAACTCGTGCTGCTTCCAGTAAGCCCAAATGTATTCCACCGGGTTCAGCTCCGGTGCATAGGGCGGCAAGCACTCCGTGGCGATGTGGCCTTCGGAGAGCTCGATGAACTCCCGCACCAGGCGGCTGCGGTGCGCCGGCAGGCGGTCCCAGACGATCAGCAGCGGGCCGTCGATGTGGCGGACCAAAGCCTTCAGGAAGTCGATGACCTCCAGCTCGCCGATGGCGCCGGGATAGAGCCGGAAGTAGAAGTTGCGCAAGGTCAGCCCGGCGGAAACGGAAAGTTTCTGCCAGTTGAAGTTGAACTCCAGCACGGGTGTCTCGCCGCGGGGCGCCCAGGTGCGGCAACGATGGGGCTTCTGACTCAGTCCGCTTTCGTCGATGAAGACGATCGTGCGGCCTTGTTTTTGGGCTTTTTTTTAGTGGCCGGCCAAGTCTTGCGCCGCCAGTTGCGGATGGCTTCTTCGTTGCGCTCGCGGGCCTTGCCGACAGGCCGTTGCGGGCTCCAGTGGAGCGCCCGCAGGATCTTCCAAACATGACCTTCGTGATAGCGCACGCCGAACTCGTCGGCGATCAGACGAGCGACTCGCGGACAAGTCCACAGCGGCGTCGAGAAGCCCTGCGCTTCGGGGCCCCGCAGCAGCATTGCCTCCAGACGTTCCCGTTGCGTGGCGTCTAACAGCGGCTTGCGGCCGGCGCGCCCGGCCCGGCGGAGTCCGGCGGCACCGTACGCGCCATGCTCGCTAACCCAACGGCTCACGCTTTGCGGCGCCGCCTTCACGCGCCGTGCTGCCTCGGACTGACTCAAACCTTCGTCAACGACCAGCCGCACGGCCTCCAGCCGTCGCTTTTCCAGAGCATCAAAATCGCGCCTTACGCCTCTTGGGTTCCCCATGTCTATTAAGACGAGCAGAACCCCCAAAAGGTTACTCTATATTATGCGGGAGTCAATAATCAAGAAGATGAGACTCGCAGGCATTGCCGATTACGAGGCGGCGAACCGCTATCTCGACGAGCAGTATTTAAACGAACACAACGCCAAGTTTGTCCGCCAACCGTCGGCGGGAGCGGACTTTCACCAGCACCTGGCGAAGCGGCTGGAGTGGAAATGGGTTTTCTGTTTGGAGGCCGAGCGGGTGGTGTCGAACGACCTGGTGGTGCGATTCGAGAACCGTTTTCTGCGGTAATTATGCACTTGACAAATAAGTGTGCTAACATTGTGGGGTGCGGAAGTATCTCGCGGCGGTATTCACTGTGATGGGAACGGCAACAGCAACATTTTTCGTGGAGTATCTGTTCCCATTGGGTGATTGGAGATGGCTCGTAATTTCCGCCGCCTGTTTTCTTGTTGCCTGGTGGTTGATTCATTCGGAAGCTCCCCTAAGTGTCGCCCAAACAGCCCCACCACAGAAAGGCGTTATCAGAGTGGCGCTAGCTGTGATCTTTCAACAGGTTGTTCATTCGGTCCCGGACCAGGGAAGCTGGAGTTGTCGAATAACCACGACCCTGGAGAGACCGCATGAACATCCATCAGAATGCCCGATTGACGCCCAAAGGCCGATCCCTTTTGGTTCGATGCATCCTCGCTGGAGAGACGCCTCGGGCCGCCGCGGCGGCCCGAGACGTCTCAGAACGCACCGCCCGCCGTTGGCTGGCCCGCTACCGCGGCGAAGGCGAAGCCGGTCTCTACGATCGCTCTTCGCGTCCCCGGCATAGCCCGCGCCGCACCCCGCAAGCCGTCGTTGACCGCGTCCTCGCCCTGCGCCGACAACGTTGGACGGGCCGCCGCATCGCCCAAACCCTGCGGCTATCCCCGGCCACCGTCAGCCGCCTCCTCGGTCGCGCCGGACTCAACCGTCTCCGCGATCTCGAACCCGCTCCCCCCGTTCGCCGCTACGAACATCACCGTCCCGGCGATCTACTGCATCTCGACATCAAAAAGCTCGGCCGCTTCCAGCACGCCGGTCACCGCGTTACCGGCGATAAGACCCGACGCTCCCGCGCCGCCGGCTGGGAGTTCGTCCACGTCGCCGTCGACGACCATTCCCGCATCGCCTTCTCCCAGATCCTGCCCGATGAGCGCAGCCTTTCCGCTGCCCAGTTCCTTCTCCTCGCCCACGCCTACTATGGCTCGCTTGGCATCCGCATCCGACGCCTGCTCACCGACAATGGCTCCTGGTACCGCTCCCGCCACTTCCGTCGTACTTGCCGCCGCCTCGGCATCCGCCACCGCTTCACCCGCCCCTACACCCCTCGCACCAACGGCAAGGCCGAGCGCTTCATCCAAACCGCCCTCCGCGAATGGGCCTATGCCCGCTCCTACTGCTCCTCCCTCCAACGCGCCAACCATCTGCTCCCCTGGCTCCACGACTACAATTGGCATCGCCCCCACGCCAGCCTCGGCTATAATCCCCCTATCAGCCGACTCCCTCCTCCCCGGAACAACCTGTTGAGGCTCCACAGCTAGCTAAGGTGATTTATGAGAATTCAGAAGGAATCCTGTTTTTGTTGGGTCTTGGCGGTGCGGCCATTTTCTATCTTGTTTTTATTTGGATGATGCGGAATACCTGATCTACAGTGCCGAACAAACCCAGCCGCCGGAATCTGCCGGCTGACATAGCTCCACTGTCCCCGGCCCGAAGTCGATCTTTAGACCTTTCGAGTGTAGCTTTTTCAACTTCAGCTTTCTTATACAAGCTGTCAAGCCGCTGTGACGAGCGTTCTGTAGGTGAGGTTGCTGGTGTTCAGAATCCGGCGCAGGGTGTCGGGGAAGATGCGGGGGTTATCGCGATTGTTATGCCGCCATTCAAGCTCTTCGAGATAACGGTCCATGTGCTTCTTACTCATCTTGTGAAACGTTCCGACGATAGACCGCTTGAACAGCGACCACACGCCCTCGATGTTGTTGGTGTGAACGTCGCCGACAACCCATTCCTCTTCGGAGTGGTTAACGGTTTCGTGCCGTGTGTCCTCGTCGGCAATGCCCAGGTAGGACTTGAGATCGTCCGTGTAGATCGCTTCGGCCTTGTCATGCACGGTGCGGTCGATGAAGTCGTGCAATGTGCGCCTTTTGATGTTGGGGATTCGCTCAAGGCGGATTTTGCCACCGCGCTGGATGGCGCCGGCCACCCAGGTCTTGTTGCCCTTGTAAGCGTGTCCACGACCTTTTACTTTGCCGCCCACGAGCGTCTCGTCTACCTCAACCACGCCGAGAAGCGTAGGGCCGATAAAAGGGTCGTTGCCCATAGCTTCCCGAATCCGATGGCACAAGTACCAGGCCGTGCGGTAAGATCCGAGGCCGAGGGTTCGCATCATTTGATTGGCCGAGATTCCCTTCTTCGACTCGCACATGAGGTAGATTGCCAAGAACCACTTGCGAAGCGGAAGGTGGGAATCGTGCATGATCGTTCCCGCTGTAACGGAGAATTGGTAACAGCATGAAGCGCACTGATACACGCCGCCTACGGGAAGCTCTGGGACGCCGATCAGTCCGCAGCGGATGCAGGTCGGGCCGTGCGGCCAGCGGATTTTCTCAAGCGCTTCGCGGCACTTGTCATCGCAGTTGTATTTGTCCATCAAGGTGAGGAGATTCATGGTTCAGACTCCGAAGAAGAAACACAAGTTGCCCAGGAACATCGCTGATCGTTCGAGCCACGAGGTTATGGAACGGATATTCGGAAAGCGAGTCATGAGAGAGGTTGACTTGTTGTTGGCAGAAACGCCTAAAACAGTTGTAAAAAAAGACATTAAGTCAATCACAAAACAAGTGTAACATGGCTCTTGTTATTTGTCAAGTGCATAATTTCCTTTTCTGCAGTTGCAACCGCGGCGCAACCAAGACGTAGGAGCGGGCGCGAGAGTCACCGTGCAGCAATCACGTGAGGGGGAGTTGCGGGTGGTTGGCGAAGGCGGCGACAAGGTGGTTTTTGAACAGATCGCGCGGCCGCGGCCCAAGCCGCGTCCAGAGCCGAAACTGCGAGCGACTCCGCGGCGGCAAAAACCGGCGGCGGACCACTCCTGGTGCCGGCCGCTGGCGGCGAAAAAACGTGCGGCGATGACATAAAAAGAGAGGCTGTGGAAATGACGGGCCGGATGGAAAGCGTGGAAAACCTAGTGCGACAGCGAGAACGGTTCGCAGCGCAACGACAGATTTTCCACCCTTCCCACTGTCCCTTGGAAATCGCTGGCGCGATTCCCACATTCCCACAGCCCGACGACGATACTCTCCTACAAACCGACAAACAACAAAACCAAGGGGACATTTCTATTGGGCCTTGACAGAAGCGCAAGCAAAAGCTTGTCAGTAGCTCGATTTCGCGTTACGCTGAGAGTGGCGGTAACCGTGTCCATCTTAAAATCATCCCGTAGGGTTGGCGTCTTGGGCTTGGTCGTGGGCCTGGCGTGGGGTGGCGAGGCGTACGGTCAAGGTTTCTCCTCGGCCGGGGGCGTCCGCGGGGGCGGTGTGCGCGGCGGGGGTGTGCGAGCTGGTGGCGTCCGATCCGGGGGGGCGGCCTTAGGCAGCGTCCGCGCGGGGGGCGTGCGTGCCCTTGGTGGCAGCGGCCGATCATCCCTGCGTGGCTCCGCGGCGAGACCGCGGGCCGGCTCCGGGAATCGAGGGCGTTCTTACGCGGTAAGGGGATCACACCGCGAGCCTCTGACAGACCAAGTGCTCCTCAACCCCTATCGTAGGCCCCGCTCTCCCAGCAACCCGATCGCTCCGGCCATCCCGACGATCGGCGGATCCGCCGTTGGCTTCGTCAACCGGGGCAAAGCCCGTCGTGGCGGTCCGCGGTTCGGTCGAGGACGCTTTTTCGACAGAGGCCACGGGCATCGCTTCGGCGTCCCCACGATCGTCTTCCCTTATGGTTATGGCTACCGAGGATATGACGTCGGCTATAGTCGCCCCGACGTCTCCGAAGTCGAACCCGAGGCCGTTGCACGGCCTTACGCGCAATATGTGATTCCGGGACGATCGTCTGAAGTGGCCGCCGCCAGCGCCAAGATTTACGAAGTGCAGCCGACGGATTCCGCGGCCGGCGCGGGATCGGGGGTCGAGCGGATCGACATGTCAACGGGCAAGCGCACTCCGCCGGCCGAGATTGAAAACGCGCCCGTCTACTACTTGATCGCTCTCAAGGGCGGTCCCATTTACACTTCCCATGAGCACTGGCTGCAGGGCGGCGTTCTTCACTTTGTAACCGCCGAAGGCAAGCACAACCGCGTGACCTTGGGCCAAGTAGACATGGATTTCACGGTCCAGTTGAATCGTGAACGCGGGCTGCAGCTTGTCATCGAGGTCCGCGACACCAAGGGCTGACTCTTGGCTGCAAAAGTTCGCCTGCTTGAAAGCCCTCTGGCGCGGGATCATGCAATGGTTCGCCTGGTCCCCCATTTTCCCTCAGTCTGGTGAGTCGCCATGAACTTCTTCCATCCCGCGGCATGAAAATATGCCCCGTAACGTAATTCATGTTACCGATGGGCCTATTTCCCAAGCAGAAATCCGGGCTAGCCTCAATACTCTTCATTTAAGGATCCTAACAAAGGAGGCAAAGTCAGTCCGCTGACGAGACAGCGCGCCGCGCGATCGCACTTTGTAGTTGCTCATCTTGCGCTTGACGCCGCGAGGGCGTCGCCTGCCGCGGCTCGAATGGACGCGCTCGTCCAGCAGCTCCCGCAAGACCGCCTCATGAAATGCTTTCTTGTCCACAGGGGGGGATAGCAACCACACGGGCCATCTTGCGTCGCACCACCCTTACCGCATGCAGATACGAGAGTCGATCCGGATCTTCGTCGGCCCGCAAGGCCGCCTCGTGCAGCAACCCGCGGATCGCGAAATGGGCCATCATCAAGCCGTAGAATTCCTGCCGCACCAACTCCGGCGTTTTGCTGCGCAGCACAATCCGCGCACCGCGCAAATGCGTCTTGAGCTCATCGAGAGCGTTCTCGATCTCCCAGCGTTCGCCATAGAGTGCCGCCATCTCCACCGCCGGAGCTTGCTGGGGATCGAGAATCGTCGTCACCAGCCGATAGAACGGCTCGGCGTCATCGATGCCCTCGAGTCGATACTCGATGACGCGCACCGGCAGCGGCCGGTGGCGCCTGCGCCAGTCGGCTTGCGAGGCGTAGATCGCACTGCGGTAGGAACCGTCCGCGAAGCGCTCGAGCACTTCCAAGCGCAGATGCTTCTTGGCCCGCCACAGCAGTTGCGCGCCCGTCTGGCGCGCTTGCCGCCACAGCTGATAGCCGAGGAAGTTGCGGTCCGCCAAGCACAGCATGCCCTCCGTGAGCGCCGGCAGAACCTGTTCGGCGAGCGTGATCTCACTCCTCGAGCAGGGACCCATGCGGCTGGCGAACAGTACATGGGTGCCGTTTTCCAGCAACGAGACAAAGCGCAGTTGAGGAAACGCGCTCGCTCCCCGCGACGCGCCCGGATAGCCGAACGCCGCGCGGTTGGCGGCCTGATCGGCGACATCGAGCGTCGAGCCGTCGAGAGAAACCAAGCGCCATTGGCGATAAAACGAGCCGCGCGTCTTTGCCGTCGCCAACGGTCGTATCAACTCGTCATGCAGCCGCTTGATCGGCTCGACCCCCAATCGCGAACGGGCTTGCGAGATCCCCGAATCGCCCGCCACTTTCAGCGCCGTAGCAGGATCCTGCAGCCACTGTAATCCTTCCAGCAGACAAAGCAGCACCTCGCGGTAGGACGACTGCATAAACAGCGCCAGGGCGATGACGTAGTAGACCATGACATGCGCCGGCAAGTCCCGTTGTCGCCGCGAGGCCCGCCCGCAGTCCCGCAAGACGCCATCGACCTTGTGACGCGGAAACCAGCGCGTCATCACCCCCAAGCTGATGTAGTCGGTAATACGGCTGCCTGGCGGCAGCGCTGCCCTCGTTCGTGCCATCTGTAGCCTCCTGTCCTCTAAAACAGAATGCCACAAAAATGTTCTAAAGTGAAGAGTATTGGGGCTAGGTCCGGTTAGCGCAAGCCCAACCTCAGCGGATGGTTTCCTGCACGCAGCGGAAGCCGATGTTGTCGCCGCGACTGTCGGGCTTGGCCATGACCCGCGCCGAAAGCCGCAGGTAGCGGGGGCCGAAGCCCCAAGATCCTCCGCGAACGACACGCTCCTTGCCGCTCGCCGGGCCGGTGGGGTCAGCTTTCGGTGACTTGACGTAGTAGTTTCCGCCCACCCAATCGGCGCACCACTCCCAGACGTTGCCGATGACGTCATGAAGGCCGAAACCTGTCGGCGGGAAACTAGCCACTGGCGCCGTGTACCGCCACTGATCACTGCCGGCGGCGCCCCCATAGTTGGCGTATTCGTGACCGAGAGTATCTCCCCAGGGATACACCAGTCCGTCTTCGCCCCCCCGGGCGGCATACTCCCATTCGGCCTCGGTCGGAAGCCGGCTGGCGGAGTGGGAGCAAAACGCCCGCGCCTCTTCCCAGGTCACGTTGACGATCGGCCGATCCTCTTTCTTCCCCGGCCCGGACTCAAAACGGTCGGCGATCGACTTGGCGCCCAGCGAAAGAGAATGGAACGCCGTCACGCGCGGCTCGGGAGGCATTTTGCTTTTCGTCTTTCGGGCGAAGCGCTTGTAATCGCGCACGGTGACCTCCGTGCGGCCCATCCAAAACCCCCTCGTGATCGCGACCCGGTGTCGCGGCTCCTCGATCACATCGCAGTCGCCGTCCTCGGGGACGCACCCCATCGAGAAAGTTGCCGGGGGAATCCAGACGTATGCCAACTTGCTTTTCGGATGGACTTTGACTTGCCCCGGCTCGAGGTTTTGTTGGCCGGAATCACCTGCGCCGGCTAGGCTTGTGAGGGTGAGTAGAATAAGACTTCTCACCAGAATCGGCTGTCGTCGATGTGGCATCGTTGCTGACCAAGGCCGGTTTTGCATCTCGGATTATACACGGGAGGCGCCGCACGGTTAAACCCCGGCCCTTGTTTGAGGCTCGGAGTAGCCGCTAACATGCTAAATTGGTCTTAAGAAGGCTGCGCTAGGTCGATCTGTAGAGAATCCCTGTAACCGAGCGGCGAGGCTCGCCGTCCTAAGTAGCGCGGACGATTGCCGAAGCTGCGCCTTTGCCCATGCCGACCTTGGAGAAAAGACCAACCCCGACGGAGGTACGTAGCACCCGCGGTGACGCTCTGCGTTCGGGCGGTCAGCAAGACGAGGGTGCATTCAGTTCGTTGTTGACGGAATCGATTCACGAATCCTGGTTTGTCTCTTTGGGCCGGCAGCTGAGCGAGCTTTCCCGGGGAAAGCGCGGGCTGCCCGGGGTTCGCCGCTACGACCGCCGGAGTTTGGCGGCGAGCGATGAAGCCGGCATCAGCCGGTTGGTGATCGAATCCGTTCGAGATCCTTGGTACCGTTCGCTGTGGCTGTATTTCCGCAGCCTTATGCGGGAGAGGAAGCTGCCGCCGCTTAAACTCAGCTCTAAGCCCATCGCTGTCAAGAGCATCTGGGGCACCTACAACTACAAGCAGCAAAGCGCGGGTTGGTCTGCCGCCAGCCATGTCGTGGCGGTGGTCTTGCTGTTTACCGTGTTCTCAGGCCCGGCTCTGCAGCGAATCAGCGGGGATTCGATCGACCTTGTTCTCGACTTCGACCTATCGCCCTATTTGCTCGAGCTTCGCAACGCGCCTCCGGGAGACGCCGGGGGCGGGGGCGGAGGGGGCCAGAACAGCCCTTTACCCCCCAACAAGGGAAAACTGCCGCGGTTCGATCTGAAGCAGTTGGCTCCTCCCACGCCCGTGCCCAAGAACCTCGATCCTGAATTGGCCGTCGAGCCGACCGTGATCGTGCCCGACCATATTCAGGTGCCGCGGATCAACATGGCGGTCTTCGGAGACCCGTTGAGCCGAATCGGGCCGCCTTCGGCGGGACCGGGCAGCGGGGGCGGGATCGGAACAGGCAGAGGCACGGGGGTCGGCTCGGGCAGGGGCGCGGGGGTAGGCCCCGGATCGGGGGGCGGAATCGGAGGCGGCGTCTTCCGGATTGGCGGCGGCGTCTCAGCACCGCGGCTGACCTACAAGGTCGAACCCGAATATTCGGAAGAAGCTCGCAAGGCCAAGTATCAAGGCACGGTCGTTCTGGCGATCCAGGTTTGGGAGGATGGCCGAGCCCACAATATTCGCGTTATCCGCAGCCTCGGGCTGGGGCTGGACGAAAAGGCCATCCAGGCCGTCCAGGAATGGAAATTCGTGCCCGGCAAAAAGGACGGCATTCCGGTCAAAGTCCGCGCCAACGTCGAAGTGAACTTCCGGCTGCTGTAGCCGCTTCGGCGCGTCGGAACGAAACTTTGTTCCCGCTGAGCGTCCAGATTCCTCTCGACGTCTGGAGCGCTTCAACCACCCCGATTGGAACGCGTCGCGGGGCCAAAGGCGCCGGCTAACTGTGATCTTTCAACAGGTTGTTCATTCGGTCCCGGACCAGGGAAGCTGGAGTTGTCGAATAACCACGACCCTGGAGAGACCGCATGAACATCCATCAGAATGCCCGATTGACGCCCAAAGGCCGAGCCCTTTTGGTTCGATGCATCCTCGCTGGAGAGACGCCTCGGGCCGCCGCGGCGGCCCGAGACGTCTCAGAACGCACCGCCCGCCGTTGGCTGGCCCGCTACCGCGGCGAAGGCGAAGCCGGTCTCTACGATCGCTCTTCGCGTCCCCGGCATAGCCCGCGCCGCACCCCGCAAGCCGTCGTTGACCGCGTCCTCGCCCTGCGCCGACAACGTTGGACGGGCCGCCGCATCGCCCAAACCCTGCGGCTATCCCCGGCCACCGTCAGCCGCCTCCTCGGTCGCGCCGGACTCAACCGTCTCCGCGATCTCGAACCCGCTCCCCCCGTTCGCCGCTACGAACATCACCGTCCCGGCGATCTACTGCATCTCGACATCAAAAAGCTCGGCCGCTTCCAGCACGCCGGTCACCGCGTTACCGGCGATAAGACCCGACGCTCCCGCGCCGCCGGCTGGGAGTTCGTCCACGTCGCCGTCGACGACCATTCCCGCATCGCCTTCTCCCAGATCCTGCCCGATGAGCGCAGCCTTTCCGCTGCCCAGTTCCTTCTCCTCGCCCACGCCTACTATGGCTCGCTTGGCATCCGCATCCGACGCCTGCTCACCGACAATGGCTCCTGGTACCGCTCCCGCCACTTCCGTCGTACTTGCCGCCGCCTCGGCATCCGTCACCGCTTCACCCGCCCCTACACCCCTCGCACCAACGGCAAGGCCGAGCGCTTCATCCAAACCGCCCTCCGCGAATGGGCCTATGCCCGCTCCTACTGCTCCTCCCTCCAACGCGCCAACCATCTGCTCCCCTGGCTCCACGACTACAATTGGCATCGCCCCCACGCCAGCCTCGGCTATAATCCCCCTATCAGCCGACTCCCTCCTCCCCGGAACAACCTGTTGAGGCTCCACAGCTAACCCCATTCTCGTCAGTTACTTTCCGGCGCAAAATACGCGTACCGCTCGGGGCGGAGACTGTCACCAATTTCGCGCCTTCAAAGAATCAACAACTTACGGGCGCACCCGTGCGCGAAATTGGCTGACTGTACCCAGCCGGCACGCAGTTTCTCCTTTTTGCGCCGGAAAGTAGTTAGTTAGCGCAACACCTTTTTCATCATCGCTTCCATTCGCTCCAACGCCTCGTTGATCTCCTCCAACGCCGTGGCGTAGCTGAAGCGCACGTAGCCTTCGCCATAAGAACCAAAGCTGGCGCCAGTAAGGCAGGCGACCCCGGCCTCGTTGAGCACACGGTCGGCCAACTCGTCCGAGCCAATGCCCGTATCTCTTATGTTGGGGAAGGCATAGAAGGCGCCGCCGGGTCGAGTACACCGAAAGCCGGGGATGCGGTTCAGCCCGGGGACAATCACGTCGCGCCGACGGCGGAACTCGGCAACCATACTGGTGACAGCATCTTGGGGGCCGGTCAAGGCCCCGATCCCGGCCCGCTGGCTGAAGCTGGCGGTGTGGGAATGGCAGTTAACCATGAGCAGGCAAACCGGTCCGATCAGCCACTTTGGCATCACGCCATAGCCCATCCGCCAGCCGGTCATCGAATAGGTCTTCGAAAAGCCGTCCAGGATGATTGTCTTTTCGGCCATGCCCTCGACGGACGCGATCGAGACGGGTTTCTCGTCGAAATAGATACGGCTGTAGACCTCGTCGGAGAGCACAACGAGATCGTGATCGCGCACGATCTCCGCAATGGCGTCGATGTCTTCTCGGGGAATGGCGCCTCCGGTCGGGTTCTGCGGTGAATTCAGGATCAGCAACTTCGTGCGAGGCGACAGCTTGTCGCGCAACGTGTCGAGGTCAAGGGAGAAACCTCGGCTTTCGACAAGCGGCAGAGGGACCGGGGTCGCGCCGGTGTAGCGGATCATCGACTCGTAAATCGGAAACCCGGGATTGGGGTAAAGCGCCTCGTCCCCGGGCTCGAGCAAGGCCAGCATCGGGAAGAACAGGATGGGCTTGGCGCCGGGCGTGACCACGACGTGGTCCGGATCGACCGGGATGCCGCGGGTGGTCGAGACGTGTTCGGCAATTACTTGTCGCAGCTCGGGGTCACCCTGCGTGGGACCGTACTTGGTCCAACCCTCGTCGAGAGCACGTTTCCCCGCTTCGATAATGTTCGGGGCGGTAGGGAAGTCGGGCTCGCCGATTTCCATGTGGATGATCGAGCGCCCTTGAGCCTCGAGGGCGCGGGCCTTAACTAAAACGTCGAAGGCGCCTTCACCGCGGACACCTTCCATTCGACTGGAGATTTTCATGATCCTAAACCGTGAACCGCTCGCTCCCGGACGTCAATGACACGCTCCTCGGAAGGGTTTGAGCATGCTTTCAGAGGAATATCGATAAGCCCAAGATGATACCACCACCCTGCACAAATTGCTGAAAGCAGAGCCCCATGGGACGGGCCGACGGGTCAGTTTGAATAGCATCTTACAGGGGTTACCGCGAGGTCTTGTCCGAGCCTCGAATTCTTGAAACGGGCCGTCACGGTTGTTTGGGTTTCTTTATTGTTTTGTTTCCAGCAACTTGAAAAATCAGGGCGCCAAGATAGTCGGGTGGCGATGGTAGTCTGAGCGCAGGAAGAACGATTACGGGAAAGCAGCTTTTGAGCCTTCTCCGGCGGGTATTGAGGCCGGGGGAGGCTTTTTGATTTTAGGTACACGAATGCCTAGCCGGACAGAAGCCAAAGGAGACAGCAAGAAACGCCCCCGCACAACTGGGAAGAGAAAGGTTGTTAGAGCGAAGAAGAAGGGCACGCGGAAGAAGGCGGCGGCGACTAAGCCGACCTCCGAAAAATCGAAAGAGGCCGCAGACGAGCGCGCCTTGAAGTCCGTGAAGGGGTCGAGTGGCGACGCGGGCGGTGCAACGGACGGGGAAAGCGGACCGGAGGAAGCGTCGACGCCGACTGACGACGGCGGACGTAAAAAAAGAAGATCTCTCGGAAAGACCTGTTGGAAAAGGCCATCGAGCGAGTGAAAGAGAAGCTCGATAAGGACAAGGATCTCAGTCCAGGAATTATTGGGAATCTCGTTCAGCTGCTGAAGTTGGACCGGGATTTGGTGGACGACGAGGAAGTGGTGAAAGAAATTAGGGTCTTATGGGAGGAGATGAACGGAGATTCGACCGACAAATAAGGTTTACGCCATTGCCGTCGCAGAAAGCTTTTCTCCGTTCGCGGGCAAGGTTCAAGGGGTTTTCGGGTCCCGTCGGGTCGGGGAAGAGTCAGGCGCTTTGCTATGAGGCGATCCGCATGGCGTACCAGAACGAGGGGAGAACGGGTCTGATCGGAGCGCCGACGTACCCGATGTTGCGGGACGCGACGATGGAGTCGTTTTTTGCGCTATGCGAGGAGCACGATCTGCCGTACTCGCTCAACAAGGCCACGAATACGCTGACGATGAAGGACATTCGGTCGCGGATTCTGTTGCGGTCCTTGGACGAATACGAGCGGATTCGCGGAACAAATTTGGCGTGGTTCGGCGTGGACGAGATGACCTACACGTCCGAGCAAGCTTGGATCCGTCTGGAAGCGAGGCTGAGGGACCCCAAGGCGAAGAAACTACGAGGTTTCGGAGTTTGGACGCCCAAGGGTTTTGATTGGGTGTACCGGAGGTTTCGGGACAGTGCTGTCCGGGGAAAGTCGCGCCATCGGACGGTAAGTCTCGACCGCTCAATGTCTTATGGCCTGTTTTGCCCGGGAACGATTTGAAATCCCGAGGCCGCAAATGGTCGCCTGAACGGAGCATCCGGACGCGGCACAATGAGGGATGAACCTTGGCCGTACGGTTTTCTCCCAACTGATCGAGCACCTACCGAGCAAAGAGTTTCAGAAATGTGTATCGCGCTACCGCGGCGATTCCTATCTGAAAAGTTTCTCCTGCTGGGATCAGTTTCTTGCGATGGCATTCGCCCAGCTGACCTATCGGGCAAGCCTCCGCGACATCGAGACGTGCCTGCGTTCGATGCACGGCAAACTCTACCACATGGGATTCCGCGGCAGGGTAGCGCGCTCGACACTGGCCGATGCGAACGAGTCGCGCGACTGGCGGATCTACGCGGACTTCGCGCAGGTCTTGATTGGCATGGCACGGCCGTTATATGCCCACGACCCGATCGGTGTGGACTTGGACCAGACTCTGTACGCTCTCGACTCGACAACAATCGACCTCTGCCTGTCGCTGTTTCCGTGGGCGAGATTCCGCAAGCAAAAGGCCGCCGTGAAGATGCCCACGCTGCTGGATCTGCACGGCAATATTCCCACGTTCATCCGCATTACTGGAGGCAAAGTGCACGACATCAACATCCTCGACGAGATCGGCCCGGAGGCCGGCGCGTTCTACGTCATGGATCGGGCCTACGTCGATTTCGAACGCCTCTTCGTGTTCACTCTCTGCTCGTCGTTCTTCGTCGTGCGAACCAAGAAGAACATCTTGCTCCAACGGCGCTACTCGCATCCCGTCGACAAATCCACGGGCTTGCGCTCGGATCAGACCGTCATACTGGCTGCCATCGAATCGGCCCAAGCCTATCCCGACCCGTTGCGGAGGGTCAGTTACTTCGACGCCCGGACGAACAAGCGGCTGAAGTTTCTGACCAACAACTTCGCGCTCCCGGCGCTGACCATCGCCCACATCTACAAGTCGCGTTGGCAGATTGAGTTGTTCTTCAAGTGGATCAAGCAACATCTGCGAATCAACTCGTTTTACGGCACCAGCGAGAACGCCGTCAAGACGCAGATCCGGATCGCTGTCTCGATTTACGTGCTCAT
The DNA here is from genome assembly GCA_965248365.1 of Bryobacterales bacterium. Taxonomy (GTDB): domain Bacteria; phylum Acidobacteriota; class Terriglobia; order Bryobacterales; family UBA6623. The sequence goes on from CBDFJA010000003.1 coordinate 757,583, forward strand.
CGCCATCGTCCGGAAACGGCTCGGGCTGGAAGCGAGTCTTTACCAGATTCTACAGATTCTCAGCGTTACGCAATTCGAAAAAATGCCCCTTTTACAGGCACTCCAGCCATCCGACTCCCCAAACGAATCCCCCTATGACCCCAACCAATTGATTCTATTCGACTTTTAACCGGACAGCAGTGCCCCAAACGAATCCCCCTATGACCCCAACCAATTGATTCTATTCGACTTTTAACCGGACAGCAGTGGTCCTGGATAAATTGTAACGACGGCCAACAAGTAACCGAGATTGCCCACGGCATATATCGACGCAGCGGAAAGGGGTGCTCCTCTCAAAAGAGCATAGAAGAAAGCACCGAGTGGGTAGAGCAAAGCGATCCAGTTCCAGAGGGGACACTTCTTCGGGTTCACTTGTGCTCTCTCTCTCCGCTAGCACCCCGCACACTCTTGCCCAACGACCGACTTACGAATTGCGCAGCTTTTTGGCGTACCGGGGGCTGGTAGGCTTCCCCTTCTTCCGTAGCTTCTTGTCCGCCGCCCGGAATAAGGCCCGGGCTAGGTCCTTCGGGCCTTTGGGCTGGGGGAGTTTAGCCGCTTTCTTCGCCGCTCTCTTCTTCATCTTTCGCCACCAGTCGGGGGACCGCCGGGAGAGCCCGTCCCTCCCGGTAGAAATACCTAAGTATTTCTAGCAGGACTTCCTTCCCGTCCTTCTCCCGCATCATCCTGTCCCCAACCCAAGGCTCCCCACAAAAGGGGCATTTCTCCTGTATCTTGGAATCATCAGCTAAGGGGTGAAAAATCTCCCGCTTACACCGTTCGCACCGGAAGTCTATCCCCTTGATGTCCGTTATGTCCAGAATCAATCTACGCTCCCGAACCATTTCTACCCCTCCAGCTTAGCGATCAGCGCACGGTAGCTTAGCCGCCGCCCTACTAGACCCTGCACTATAGCCGCCATCTGGTCTAGCGTATCCAGGGGACGGGAATTGTGGCGACCCACGAACTCCCTGACGTAGCGGTGCAAATGTGCTTGGCTCATTTTGTGGTACGTTCCGTGATAGCCCCGTTTCATCAGGCTCCAGAACGACTCCAAACCGTTAACGTGGGCCTCTCCTTTAGAATACTGCCCGGCGCTGTGCTTCACTTTTACCCGGCTCGGTAGCCCTTTGTAGGCCCGGTGCTCGTCGGTGTAAATCGGCGTCCCCGGGGCTACCCGCTCCCGCACGAATCCTTGAAGCGTTTCCCTGGCCGTATCGGGGACCGCCTGGGCACTGATCCTTCTGCTAGCCCGGTCCCGGACGCCTACCACGGGAGCTTTCCCTACCACCCCGCCCCCGGCTCCGATGCGCTTCGATTTGTGCTTGTTCTGCTCTAGTCCTCCGATCACTGCTGTCCGGTTAAAAGTCGAATAGAATCAATTGGTTGGGGTCATAGGGGGATTCGTTTGGGGAGTCGGATGGCTGGAGTGCCTGTAAAAGGGGCATTTTTTCGAATTGCGTAACGCTGAGAATCTGTAGAATCTGGTAAAGACTCGCTTCCAGCCCGAGCCGTTTCCGGACGATGGCGATGAGCACGTAAATCGAGACAGCGATCCAGATCTGCGTCTTGACGGCGTTCTCGCTGGTGCCGTAAAACGAGTTGATTCGCAGATGTTGCTTGATCCACTTGAAGAACAACTCAATCTGCCAACGCGACTTGTAGATGTGGGCGATGGTCAGCGCCGGGAGCGCGAAGTTGTTGGTCAGAAACTTCAGCCGCTTGTTCGTCCGGGCGTCGAAGTAACTGACCCTCCGCAACGGGTCGGGATAGGCTTGGGCCGATTCGATGGCAGCCAGTATGACGGTCTGATCCGAGCGCAAGCCCGTGGATTTGTCGACGGGATGCGAGTAGCGCCGTTGGAGCAAGATGTTCTTCTTGGTTCGCACGACGAAGAACGACGAGCAGAGAGTGAACACGAAGAGGCGTTCGAAATCGACGTAGGCCCGATCCATGACGTAGAACGCGCCGGCCTCCGGGCCGATCTCGTCGAGGATGTTAATGTCGTGCACTTTGCCTCCAGTAATGCGGATGAACGTGGGAATATTGCCGTGCAGATCCAGCAGCGTGTGCATCTTCACGGCGGCCTTTTGCTTGCGGAATCTCGCCCACGGAAACAGCGACAGGCAGAGGTCGATTGTTGTCGAGTCGAGAGCGTACAGAGTCTGGTCCAAGTCCACACCGATCGGGTCGTGGGCATATAACGGCCGTGCCATGCCAATCAAGACCTGCGCGAAGTCCGCGTAGATCCGCCAGTCGCGCGACTCGTTCGCATCGGCCAGTGTCGAGCGCGCTACCCTGCCGCGGAATCCCATGTGGTAGAGTTTGCCGTGCATCGAACGCAGGCACGTCTCGATGTCGCGGAGGCTTGCCCGATAGGTCAGCTGGGCGAATGCCATCGCAAGAAACTGATCCCAGCAGGAGAAACTTTTCAGATAGGAATCGCCGCGGTAGCGCGATACACATTTCTGAAACTCTTTGCTCGGTAGGTGCTCGATCAGTTGGGAGAAAACCGTACGGCCAAGGTTCATCCCTCATTGTGCCGCGTCCGGATGCTCCGTTCAGGCGACCATTTGCGGCCTCGGGATTTCAAATCGTTCCCGGGCAAAACAGGCCATAAGACATTGAGCGGTCGAGACTTACCGTCCGATGGCGCGACTTTCCCCGGACAGCACTGTCCTCCGATCACTGCTGTCCGGTTAAAAGTCGAATAGAATCAATTGGTTGGGGTCATAGGGGGATTCGTTTGGGGAGTCGGATGGCTGGAGTGCCTGTAAAAGGGGCATTTTTTCGAATTGCGTAACGCTGAGAATCTGTAGAATCTGGTAAAGACTCGCTTCCAGCCCGAGCCGTTTCCGGACGATGGCGATGAGCACGTAAATCGAGACAGCGATCCAGATATGCGTCTTGACGGCGTTCTCGCTGGTGCCGTAAAACGAGTTGATTCGCAGATGTTGCTTGATCCACTTGAAGAACAACTCAATCTGCCAACGCGACTTGTAGATGTGGGCGATGGTCAGCGCCGGGAGCGCGAAGTTGTTGGTCAGAAACTTCAGCCGCTTGTTCGTCCGGGCGTCGAAGTAACTGACCCTCCGCAACGGGTCGGGATAGGCTTGGGCCGATTCGATGGCAGCCAGTATGACGGTCTGATCCGAGCGCAAGCCCGTGGATTTGTCGACGGGATGCGAGTAGCGCCGTTGGAGCAAGATGTTCTTCTTGGTTCGCACGACGAAGAACGACGAGCAGAGAGTGAACACGAAGAGGCGTTCGAAATCGACGTAGGCCCGATCCATGACGTAGAACGCGCCGGCCTCTGGGCCGATCTCGTCGAGGATGTTGATGTCGTGCACTTTGCCTCCAGTAATGCGGATGAACGTGGGAATATTGCCGTGCAGATCCAGCAGCGTGTGCATCTTCACGGCGGCCTTTTGCTTGCGGAATCTCGCCCACGGAAACAGCGACAGGCAGAGGTCGATTGTTGTCGAGTCGAGAGCGTACAGAGTCTGGTCCAAGTCCACACCGATCGGGTCGTGGGCATATAACGGCCGTGCCATGCCAATCAAGACCTGCGCGAAGTCCGCGTAGATCCGCCAGTCGCGCGACTCGTTCGCATCGGCCAGTGTCGAGCGCGCTACCCTGCCGCGGAATCCCATGTGGTAGAGTTTGCCGTGCATCGAACGCAGGCACGTCTCGATGTCGCGGAGGCTTGCCCGATAGGTCAGCTGGGCGAATGCCATCGCAAGAAACTGATCCCAGCAGGAGAAACTTTTCAGATAGGAATCGCCGCGGTAGCGCGATACACATTTCTGAAACTCTTTGCTCGGTAGGTGCTCGATCAGTTGGGAGAAAACCGTACGGCCAAGGTTCATCCCTCATTGTGCCGCGTCCGGATGCTCCGTTCAGGCGACCATTTGCGGCCTCGGGATTTCAAATCGTTCCCGGGCAAAACAGGCCATAAGACATTGAGCGGTCGAGACTTACCGTCCGATGGCGCGACTTTCCCCGGACAGCACTGTCCTCCGATATAGGTCTCGTCAACCTCTACCGGGCCTTCAAACCGCTCGCAACCCTCTGCCCAGCCTTCCCGTAGGCGGTGGGCCATATACCAGGCGGACTTCTGGGTAATCTCCAGGTCCCGGTGGAGCTTCATACTGGAGACCCCCTTCAGGTTAGTCCCTAGCAGGTAGATCCCGATAACCCACTTGTTCAGAGGGATGTGACTGCGCTCCATAGCCGTCCCGGTTCGGACGCTGAAGTACCGCTTACACTCCCGGCAGAAGTAGGGCATAGGCCGCTCGTGAGGCCGTCGCTGGTTGTACTCCCTGCGCCATCTCTCGGCCAACACCTTCGCCTCCCACAACGTGTCGAAGACTTCTACGTTCAGCAGTTCATCCCGCAGTTTTCCGTTGAAGCTCTCCACATATCCATTCTCCCAGGGGCTGCCGGGCTCGATGTATAAGGTCCTCACCCCAACAGCCTTCAGCCAGTCCCGAACCGCCTGAGCCGTAAACTCTGACCCGTTATCGGACCGAATGTATTCAGGCACTCCCCGATCCACGAACAACTCCGCCAATCGATCCAACACGTCCTGGTGATTCATCTGTCGTTGGACCTCAATGGCCAGACACTCCCGGGTGTATTCATCCAGTAGGGTTAATAATCGAAAGGCCCTTCCGTCATGGGTTCGCTCATGCACGAAGTCATAGCTCCAGACGTGATCCTTGTGAGCCGCTCGTAACCGAACGCAGGATCCATCATGAAGCCACAGTCTCCTTCGTTTCGGCTGTCTGGACGGGACTTTCAGCCCCTCCTGTCTCCACAACCTCTCCACCCGCTTGTGATTCACTTTCCACCCTTCCCAACGAAGCATGGCCGTGATCCGTCGGTAGCCGTATCGCCCGTAGTGCGTGGCCAACTCCACCATCTCAGCCACCAATCGAGCCTCCTCATCGGGGATATGCCTTTCCCTTCGCTGGGTCGATCGAGCCTGTCCCAGCACTTGGCAGGCCCGACGTTCGGAGACGCGCTCTGCTCCCAATCTCTCCCTCACCCACACCACTGCGCGTCTCCTCTTCGTCGGGCCTAGAAGTTTCCCGAGGAAACTTCCTTTAGGATCTGCTTGTCCAAAGACAGATCTGCCACTAGCTTCTTCAACCGGGCATTCTCCTTCTCCAACACCTTCAACCGCTTGGCCTGATTCAGTCGAAGCCCTCCGTACTCCTTGCGCCACCGGTAGTAGGTCTGCTCGGTCACCCCAATCTGTTTGCACACCTGGCCCACCGTCTGTCCTTGAGCTAGACCCACCTCTGCCTCACGCAACTTGATGATGATCTGTTCTGCACTAAATCGCTTCCCTGCCATCTCTTGCCTCCTTCCTAAAACCGAAAATCCTAACATTCAACTTGGACTCGTTTTAGGGGGCAAGGTCAATTCCCGAGGGCATTGCCGGCCGGGACATGACCGGGAGCGGGTGGTGGAACCTGGTCGCGGACGGAGGACGGGTCGGAGGCTTCAATCCGAACTTTGTCGATCAGGCGGGCACGCCCCTCGGAGACCCCTACGGCAGCATGGCTACCCTCTCCGTTGTGGTTCCCAACCAGATCAACGACGGGCAAGTGCTACCCCGGGTCAAGGTTCTGGTCGAGGGGCTACGGCTTGAATCGTTTGACAGCAGTGGAGTGTCCCAGGGGACCCAGTTTTCCGACAATCCCGCTTGGATACTTCTGGACATCCTACGCCGCACGGGGTGGCGGCTGAGTGAAATTGACCTGGCGAGCTTTGCGGATGCGGCGGCCTTTTGCGACCAGACCATTGCCGCCACCGACAACAACGGAAACCCGGTCTCGGTGAAGAGATTTCAATGCAACCTCGCCGTTCGGTCGCGAAGGACGGCGGCGGACGTGATCCGCGGGGTGAGGAACAATGGGCGACTTCAGCTCACCTATGGCGCGGACGGAAAGCTGGCCGTCCATGTCGAGAATTCGCTGTTGCTGCAACAGCCGGCAAAGCCCGCGGGATCGAACGCGCCCAACATGGTCAACGGGGGTTGGCCGGCCTACGTCTACGCCGATGGGTCAGTTCCCGGGTTGACGTCGGGAATCCTGCGCCGGTCCGACAACTCGTCTACTGTCCGCATGTGGTCGAGGCCGATCGCGGACGCCCCGAATCGCTTCTCGATCGAGTTTGCCGATCGATACAACGAGTACCAGCAAGACAGTCTTGCGCTCGTGGATGTCGACGACATTTCCCGCATCGGGCAGGAGATCACGGGACGCTTGGGGGTGGATGGGCTGCCGACCTTCGACCAGTCGGCCCGGGTCTTGAAGTTCTTCCTGGACAAGTCGGTTCAGGGCAACCAGTACGTCGAATTCGAAACGAGCGTGAAAGCCCTGGGGCAGCACGTCGGCGATTTGATCACCATCACCTACACGAAGGAGGGGCTGATCGACCGGCCGTTCCGAATTCTGAAGATTCAGCCCTCCACGAACTACCGTAGCGTTCGCATCACCGCGCAGGTTCACGACGACGCCTGGTACAACGACACCAACGGGCAATTGAGTCTGATTCCACCTACCCGGCGCAAGCCTGAGTCCGAGCCCGGCGTGCCAGACCCGCTCTATGGCTATGAAGTTGATCCCTTCGGGCGGGTCCAGTTTCAAATCGTCGAGTTTGAAATTCAGGGAACCGACGGCACGATCCTGACGGAAATCGAAGTCGCCTTCAACCCTCCCCAGACAGGGAAGTCGCTAGCTGCGGGCATCCCTAGTGTGAGTTTGCAGCCCAATATTCAGCCGACGGGAGGAACGCTCGACGGCGGTCAGACTCTCTATTACGTTGTCACGGCGACGGACGCCGACGGGCTGGAGGGCAACCCCTCTTTCGCCGTGCGAGCTAAAATACCAGCCGGGACTTCGACGAACACGGTGCAACTTACGGACCTAAGCTTTACGGCAGGGACAACAAGTTTCAGCGTCTACCGGGGAGACTTGCCGACGCGTCTGCCGCGGATCGCCTCGGGCCAAGCACTGGCAACAACCTTCACCGACACGGGTTTGGCCGACGAACTGATTGGTGCGCCGGACCCCAACTACGATCACGCAAACTTCTACTGGCGCCTGGAAGACACCGACGAGCAGTTCGCCGACATCTTCGGGCCCGACTCGGTGGGCAGCACGCTGCTCAGCATGACGGCAGACGCCTTTATCGGCCATACCGTCCGGCTCATACGAGGAAAAGGGGAAGATCAGGAAAGAACGATCACCAGCAACACCGCTACCACGGCGTTTGTCACGCCGGACTGGGAGGTCGATCCCGACGAGAGTTCGGTTTTTGTGATTTCGGAAAACACCTGGCACTTCGGCGGCCGCGCCCGGACTAGCTGTGGAGCCTCAACAGGTTGTTCCGGGGAGGAGGGAGTCGGCTGATAGGGGGATGATAGCCGAGGCTGGCGTGGGGGCGATGCCAATTGTAGTCGTGGAGCCAGGGGAGCAGATGGTTGGCGCGTTGGAGGGAGGAGCAGTAGGAGCGGGCATAGGCCCATTCGCGGAGGGCGGTTTGGATGAAGCGCTCGGCCTTGCCGTTGGTGCGAGGGGTGTAGGGGCGGGTGAAGCGGTGGCGGATGCCGAGGCGGCGGCAAGTACGACGGAAGTGGCGGGAGCGGTACCAGGAGCCATTGTCGGTGAGCAGGCGTCGGATGCGGATGCCAAGCGAGCCATAGTAGGCGTGGGCGAGGAGAAGGAACTGGGCAGCGGAAAGGCTGCGCTCATCGGGCAGGATCTGGGAGAAGGCGATGCGGGAATGGTCGTCGACGGCGACGTGGACGAACTCCCAGCCGGCGGCGCGGGAGCGTCGGGTCTTATCGCCGGTAACGCGGTGACCGGCGTGCTGGAAGCGGCCGAGCTTTTTGATGTCGAGATGCAGTAGATCGCCGGGACGGTGATGTTCGTAGCGGCGAACGGGGGGAGCGGGTTCGAGATCGCGGAGACGGTTGAGTCCGGCGCGACCGAGGAGGCGGCTGACGGTGGCCGGGGATAGCCGCAGGGTTTGGGCGATGCGGCGGCCCGTCCAACGTTGTCGGCGCAGGGCGAGGACGCGGTCAACGACGGCTTGCGGGGTGCGGCGCGGGCTATGCCGGGGGCGCGAAGAGCGATCGTAGAGACCGGCTTCGCCTTCGCCGCGGTAGCGGGCCAGCCAACGGCGGGCGGTGCGTTCTGAGACGTCTCGGGCCGCCGCGGCGGCCCGAGGCGTCTCTCCAGCGAGGATGCATCGAACCAAAAGGGCTCGGCCTTTGGGCGTCAATCGGGCATTCTGATGGATGTTCATGCGGTCTCTCCAGGGTCGTGGTTATTCGACAACTCCAGCTTCCCTGGTCCGGGACCGAATGAACAACCTGTTGAAAGATCACAACTAGCCCTGCCCGCTTCGAAATTCCCAACCGCCGAGATAGGGTGGCGCAGATTACCGGCCGCTCAGCCAACGCCCACAACGTTGAGTCGCTCGAAAGGTTGTCGATCGTCACGCGCTGGCGGATCGGGGGCGGCGGTTTGGGTGTTACCGACAACGATGTGCCGTCTGACGCCTCCTTCGGAGTTTCGGTTCGAGGGGACGGTACATTGGCGTTCGCCGGCATCGGGTTTTCGGTGTTGCAGAACACGCAAAGCATTGAGACGGGGACATTTCAGCTCTATTTCCGCGACGAGCTGTCCGGACCGAGCACGACCTTGCTGGCCGCGGCGATTTCGACAGCCGATACGACCCTGACGCGCAGCCAGGCCGGCCCGGCGCAGGTGGACGACCTGATTCAACTCGAGGGGGAGATCGTGAAGGTAACCGACGTCCAGGCCGGAGGGACGCAGTACCTCGTGGATCGCGGGCAGTGTCAGAGCACAGCCGCGGCTCACGCCCTCAACACGCCTGTCTTCCATCTGCGGACGCGAACACTCGTCGTACCCTTCGAGCGATCCTTCTTCGGGACGACTGCGAGTGGGGCGTGGACTCACAGCGAGTGGGTGCCGGACATCCGTCTGGCCTGCGCCGACTTTTGGACGACAAACACGTTCGGGCAGAGCCCCGTTACCACGAACAACTACTCTCAGTTGGCGGACGGAGGCCTACGTACGCTGCGGGGCGGCCAGTTCAACTTTCAAATCGAGGGCCTTCTGGCCATCAAGAACGACGCCGTGCCGAGCGTATCGGTGCAAGAAAACCTTTCCATCCGGGATATCTACGCCACTGCGAAGGAAGCTCCGGCGGGCGCGGATCTGCAGCTTCAAATCAATCAAGACGGCGTGGCTCTGGCCACGCTTTCCATTACCGATGGGCAAACGACGAGCGTTCCCCTCAATGGCGCCGAGCTGCCCGTGTTACAAGCACAGTCCGATTTGACCCTCGACATCCTAGCCGTGGGAACCACGTTCCCGGGTCGTGATCTGACGGTGACGATCCGTGTCTGAGACGATCGACAAACTTCGCACCGACCGCGATTTGCAGTGCTATTTTTTTCGACCTTCCGCCATAGCGGCCCTGAGCAACGCAGGCCCGGCCGGTTTCACCGTTTCCGGCGCCTGGCGGCAGCAATTCGATTGGACGGTAATCGAGTGGAATCGCGATAACGTCTTCGAGCACCGCCGGCTTCGCAATCTTCCGGACAGCGACCTGAGCGGCCTTACGCTGAGCTACCGCGAGACTCGCACAAACTGCATCTTGATGGACTCGAAGCTGTTTCCCACTGTGGACTGGCCCTATTTGAGAATCTGGGCCGACGACGCGGGCGGCCAGGAACAGTTGTATCGAGTCCGCCTGGCCGACTATGCGACGCCTACGCAAGGGTCCTCGGTCGCGGCGCAGGCGACCTTCACTCTTCAAGGAACGCTGACCGTCGGCGACGTCGTCGAACTCTCCTGGCTCAACGAGCACTACTTTCGGACCATCGCAAGCGGCGATACGATCGCTAGCGCGCTGCAAAACCTTGCCAGCGACATCACCGCGCTTTCACCGACCGTGTCGGCGACATCTTCCCCGACCGACATCACGCTTACGAATCTACAGACGGGTGAAGAAGGCAACAACCTGGGCATCGTGGGGACGGTCAGTGGAGCACAGACCGAGCAGTGGTCTCCGGCGAGTCAAACGATGAGTGGCGGCGCTTCTCCGACCCAGTGGCAGGTCGATATCGACTTCGGCGCCGTCCTGGACGAAAACAGCGTTGCGGTTCCCACCGCGAAGGTACGCAAGATGCGCTGGACTTACGCTGCTGCTCTCCAGCAAGGCCCCTATGCCCGCAGCGAGTTTGACGTGGTGGTCTCCAACTGGAGCGTCAGCGGAACGAATCGCGCCTACAAGGTCGCGGATCCCAGAGGCCGCGTTTTCGAAGACAATCATAGTGCCGTCTACGCTGGCTCTTGGACCGAAAGCCAAGGGAACTTTTCGGGCGGTACGATTCGGCGGACAAGCCAAATCGGCGACAGCGTCAGCGTCTCCTACTCCTCACAGTTCAGCCACCGCCTGTTCCTCGGCGCTCGGCGGACCGCGGCAGCCGGCATCGTTTCGGTAACGGTAGACAGCCAGCCGGCTCAGGTATTCGACCTCTACATTGCGGACGAAGATTTCCTGCTGAAGCTCGACCTCGGTACGTACGGTCCGGGCAGTCACACGGTGGTCGCCACTCTAACCGGCGCGAATGCGGCTTCCGCGGGAAGTGACTTCTTCTTCGACTATGTCGAGGAAGCGATTGAGGCAACAACCGTCAGTGCCGATCCCGCCCGCCCAACCGAAACCCTGGCGACCGACTGGGACACGGACCATTCCCTCGCATTAGCTTCCGAGCGAGTGGCCTGGAACATCACCATGCTGGGGTTCCAGGGACGGGCGAATCACTACACAGGCGCCATCTTGTTCTATGAGTTGACGAACGTAGGGAATGTCTACGCACAAGGGACGGTCACATTCCAGGGCACACCGGTCTTCAGTCAGAACGTCCAGGTGGTCATTGACGGCTCGATCTTCAACCGTCTGACGCTCAGCACCGATACGAATGAGAGCATTACCAAATCTTTTGAGTTCTTGATCAACAACGGCTCCACCGGCGTCTGGGCTTCTTCCTCCGGCAACATATTGACCATTCACGCCCGAGGGATCGGCGCGGCCGGCAACAGCATCACCCATCGGCTTCTCCGACAAGCGGCAGCTTCCAAGCTGTTACCAGTGGTTCCACCTTGAGCGGAGGCGTAGACGGCCCATGGTTGACCGACACCACTTCACTTCCTCGGCTGAACCGCGCGGCCCGCGACTGGCACAGGGCGTACTTCGTCGCACTCGACAGCTACGGCATTGAGGCCACGGCGTCTTTCAGTATGGAGTTGTCGCACGGCGACTCCTCAGTGGCGGCCGGGCTGGCGCAGCGCTACCCGGACGGGGCGCCCGTCTTGCTGAACACCCCTGCCCTGCAGACGAACTTCTCTACGACGAGCCTGGATTTTTGGAAGCAAACCTATTTGGAAATGGCGCAGCTACAAAGCGAAGCGCTGGTTACGCCCTATCTGCAGTTCGGCGAAGTCCAATGGTGGTACTTTCCGAACGCTGCCGGAATGACGTTCTACGACGACTACACCAAGACCGAGTTCCAGAATCAGTACGGGCGGGCGATTCACGTTTTTACGAGCAATTCGGAGTCGCCGGACCCTTACCCCGAAGAGGCGGCATTCCTGCCGGGTCTGATTGGAACCTTCACGCAGTCGATCCGCGACTTCGTCAAGGCGGCCTATCCGCAGACGAAGTTCGAGGTCCTCTACCCCCATGACGTCAACGATTTTGCGCTGACGCGGGCGGTCAACTATCCGGACTCGGATTGGACCCCCGCCAATCTGGACGTACTGAAGACGGAAAACTTCACGTACACGGGCGCTCGGAATCTAGACAAGGCCGTCGAGTCGATCCGATTCCCTCAGGACAAGGGTTTTCCGCGTAACCGCGCGGCCCACTTGGTGGGAGTGTTCAATGCCTCGGAACCGTGGAACTGGGAGCGACGGCTCGCACGGGCCGAGATGGTGGAATCTATCGTTTTTTGGGCTTTTGACCAGTTCTCGATGATCAGCTACCTTCTGCCGCTCAGCGACGGCATTCGGCGCAGTAGGTTTGTGCGGTGAGGTTGGATAGGCATGTCGATTACCCGCTGCTGAGGTCGATCCGCAAGGTGTGCGGGCAGGAGATAGAAGAAGCGGTCGAGGGCGATCCGCGACGGTGTGCCGTGTTGGCGGCGCTGACGGCAAATGGTTCGGGCGGATCGGCCGGCGCCCGCCGCTTCTCGCCTACTCTCCATGAGAATCTACGGCAGAAGTTGCAGGGAGTGCGTTTGCCGGTGGTCCTCGCCTCCCGGCGCGAGTTGGAACGCTATCTGAAGAAGTACGGGCAAGGCTCCGAACGAGACGGTCTGCGGCGGCTGGGAAGTCTGTACGGGTACACGTTGATCCCCGGCTACCACTGTGCACGGTGGAAGATTCCACTGGACGAACTGAGAGACGCTTCGTCTCATTTCTTCCATGCGAACCGATTGGTCGAAGACTACCGCGGCAAGTATCAGCTCGATCTCGAGGAGGACCTTGCGCGGCTCGGCCACCTTTGGGCCGGAGAGCAGGGTCTGGGGGGAACAAAAACCTCGATGTACGTCGGCCGACTGAAGATGCGGGTCGACCTTTATCGCAGGATTCTTGAAACCGGCGGGCGCAGAGCGGCTTGATGCTACGGCCAAAGGGTTTAGCGCGGCGAGCAAGCCCGACGAAGTAGTGGTGGCCGTGTCGCTTGTTTCGGCCGGTCCAGCCCCGGAGGGGCGAAGGATAGTAGCCGGCGGTGGAGCCGTAGGCGGAACCGTGGGTGGAATGACGGACTCGGCAAAGCCCTGACAGGGGCGCAGGAAAACGCCGGAGGCGCCGCGCTCAACGATCTCGATAACAGATTTCCTCCGGCCGGCTTCCGGATGGGCAAAAACGCCACGTGAAGAGCATTGGGGCTAAGTCAGAAGCGGGGGTCGCCCGGGGCGGGGAGGTTGCCGCACCCTTCCGTAACCCGCCTTCGACCGTGGGGACTGAGCAATGACGTTGCGGATACTGGCGGTGTTCATGTTGGCGGCGGCTCTGTCGCCACACCTGTTGGCTCTCAACGTCAAGGTCGTTTCGGTGGATTACAAGACGGGCCGCGTCACTTTTCTACTGCCCATGCACAACGCACGGATGGAAGCCGTGCTGCCGGCGGAGGAACCCGAGATTCGCGTCCGCCGGAACGAGTTCTACGAAGCCGAGATCGAACCGGGTAAGGTCAATACGGTCAAGCGCAACTTCGTGCGAATCAAGATCCCAAGTGAGGGGTCCGTGAGATTTCGGGTGCGAAAGATTACGTTCCTGGAATGATTGCGTCCGGCGGATTACCACTACTTCCGCCGCCGTCCTGTTGCTGACTGGGGATTCCGACGCTATCTCGATCAGGGTCGGAGCGAAGCGGCGTTGGCGAGTTCATCTTCGCCGAAGTGACTGGCATCCGTCGAAAGAGCATCATTTCAGGGACTGGATCAATATCGTTTGTTGGTGCGGCGAACTTTGCGTCGGCAGGACCGCGTAGAGGGTGATGTCGCCGTTGCGGTCAAGGTGAGACACTCCATATTTCGACCAGCCTCCAGCCTTGGGGAGTCTTCGTGACCACGCCACCGATATCCCCGTTCCGCTGACACATCTGGGTGGCTTTCTTGGGAACCGGGATGGGGCCGATTCGCGGACCAGAAGGCTCTAAAAACCAGATTCTGCCCGGCTCGATTCGACTGATCCAGAAATGACCTTCGACTTCCTCGCCATATTCGCGAACGAGGTTTTCCTCCACGTAGACGCTCAACAGATCCAGAACATCATCACTGGCGGGTAAAGTCCTGGCTGCTTCCTTTGCTTGCTCTTGCACATCGCGGGTGTCTGTCACGTAGCCCCTCTCGGCGAGCCACTTGGCCAGCTTGTTGAGAACCGTACCGGCGGCCTTCATCGCCGCCTTTCCAGCTATAACCTTGCGGGGCATGAAGTAGCCCAGAAATTCCGAGTAGCCTTCAGGGATCTCCTCGGGGCCAAAGGTATCCTAAAAGGTGCCACCGGCTTCAGTGATGCGGTCGTATTCCTCTTGGTCGTGACCAGGCCAGTAGCCTTCCAGGTAGCGCTCGAAGAGTTCGATAATGCCGCGGTACTTTGAGTAGGTCTTCGGTCTCACCCTAGCCGTTTGATCGGCCAAGAATTCGTCAAAGACCCGAGAGATCGTCGTACGCATGCGTCTCCTTGGCCTCGTCCTTGTCCACGGTGAGCAGTTTCGGAGCGCGGACAACAGCGGAGCGAGTCGGGATCGTCAATACCAATCTCTCAGCCGCACCTCGATCCCCTTTTCATCTTTCAGCGCATCGGCAAATACGGCCAGGTCCGAACCTCGGTAGTGATAGGGGTAGACGACCTTGGGGCGAAAAGCCCTGACGCCGTCGGCCGCTTCCTCGGGAGGCATGGTGTAAGGCAGGTTCATGCACACGAAGGCGATGTCGATGTCCTTGAGCGCCCTCATTTCTGGAACGGCCTCGGTGTCGCCCGAAATGTACACCCGCTTCCCCCCGACCGTGAGAACATAGCCGTTGCCGCGTCCCTTGTCGTGGTAAAGCTTGCCGGGTTGCGGTCCGCGTTTGAGGTTGTACATCGGGACGGCTTCAATCTCGACGCCACCGACGGTTGTCTTCGCGCCGTTGTTCAGCACGTTGGCTGCGGTCACCGTCTTGGCTACGGCCGCGGGCGCGACGATGACGGTCGAGGCTTTCCTGACCGCGGCGATGGCCTTGGTATCCAAGTGGTCGCCATGGATATCGGTAACAAGAATGACGTCCGCCTTGGGCAGAACTGCATAGTTGGCCTGGCTCCAGGGATCGACGTGCCAGACCTGCCCGCTGAACTCCAGCATTAGGCTACCGTGCATGATAGGAGTGACTTTTAGCTCCCCATAGGCAATTCTTTCGATGTCGGTCGCCGCTAGCGGTACGGTAAGAACGAGCACCAGCAAAAGGGTGGGAACGAGCTTCATGGCGCGCCTCCTTGGGTGGGCGTTCATTATTACACCACCGTCGGGAGGGCCCCGCAAGGAATTCACCTTGGGCTAAATCACGCCCCTTCTGCCTCCGCTGCCGACGAAGCGAGGGTCGGCGAGATCACGCGTGTCGTGGTGGAACAAGCGCCACCCATCGTAGACGAGTTCGCCGACATAGTAGGCGTCGCGGTAAAGGCTGTGCTTGCCGGGCAACTCGTCGCGTTGGCGGGGGTTCCTGAGGTGAGGGTACATCACGAAATCCAAATACGTATCGGCGTGGAAATATGTGCCCTCAAGAACGAGCTGGGAGATCACATCCGGACAGCGCCGTCGCAGGAACGACGCGGCCTGCTCGGCCGTCGGGTCCTCGGGCAGGTTGGCCATCTCGTCTTCGATCGCTTTCAGGTCGTCTGAAACCGTTTTTCGACCCCGTGTTTTCCACAGTTTGGAACGTCTTAGAAAAGCTCGCACTCTTCCCAGCCCGGAGAACAAGAAGACAGCCGCCATCAGCGGTACCACGTATTTTCGGAAGAAGCCGAGGTCTACGCCTTCAGCGCTGATGCTCTGAATCCACCAGTACCCCAGAACCAGTCCCATCACACCGACTGTTAGGCCGACAGGCAGCTTCCGGCCCGCGACAAAGTGCCAATAGAATGACTTTAGGGAATCCCTGGTCCGGCGCAACGCTTCACCGGCTCGGGCCGCGGCGAAAACCGACTTATCCCAATCGTAGTGCGCCATGGTCGGCGGATAATAGATCACGAACAGCTTGTCGATCGGGGTTTCACGCCCGGAGAGGTGGCAGTTCATCGGAATGCGGAGACGAAGAATCGCGGCTCTTTGCCAAGAATATCACACGGCGTGCAACCGTCAGCCGACTTGAATTCCCGGTCCAACGACCCGTCTACGCCGGTTGATCTCGGGCCGCGCCAAGCTGATCGCACGACGCCGAAACGCCCCGTATTCATCGGGCCTCTCCGGAATCCGTGTGCCGGTGGGATCAACGCCGTCCGGCTCCCCCCCGATACCACGCACGTCCACCTGTCGTCAGGCAGGCTGGAGTCGGTTGAGTCGGCGTTTCCGCCGTTTGCGCTAATTCAACGGGACCCCGAACAAGGCTTCCACGATGACCGGCTCGTCTCCGCGAAACGCCGGCAAAAACTCCCAAGAGCGTATGTTGGCTAGTATCACGTTATCGGTTTCCGGGTCGGACCCATGCACGACGCGGAAGTTCTTGAGGATGCCTTCCGCGTCCACGACGGCGTAGATGATCACCCGCGCCGACCTGCTGCCGTCCCCGGCCATAGACGCCGCCCATGGCCGCATGCGCATAGCGAACGGAGGGCTAACTTTCTTGCGGGGGCGGATACGAATCACGCCGTTCGAGATATTGAGGCGTCGCGGGCCTGAGTTCGGTAAGCAAAACTGCATGATCCATTTGCGAGGAGCCCCCGGCACGTCTAGGTAGACCGTGTAGATGGGACTGCCCGTCAAGGTGCCGCGCGCTTCCATAAGCGCGGTCTGAGAGTTAGAAACGAGAATGATGCCGTACTTCTTCCGGGGAAGCGGTTTCAGAGATCCCTGACGCGACCCCCTGCTCGCCGTCACTTCCGCCGAGGCCGAGGACGTTTCCTGGTCTCCTTTCCCTGGGCCGACCGAGCCGCTCGGCTGCTCGCTGCGAGCGCCCGCCTCGGCAGTGCCGGCCACGGATTGCTCGGTCCTCTCGCCCGTTCCTATCGCCTCCTCGAACGGCGTGGCTAAGGCTAGGGGACTCATCCCCGCATCGAGCACCGCCAACGCGTCGAGGATTTCCTTGCTGCCCGGCGCCTCGCCGAAACCGCCAAGCACTCCATCGTCCAATCCGGCCTCCATGGCGGACTCGCTGTGGGACCCCTCCTCGGCGTTCGACTGACTCTCCTGAGGGGGGGTATCCTCAGAGGCAGTAGGGCTAGCGCTGTCGGCCTCAGCCAGTTCAATCGGAGGAGACGGCTGCAAAGGAACCTCGGGCGCCGAGACGTCCGAGGGTGTCGACTCCGGAGCGTCCGTGCCCGTGAGACCCTCGAGAAGATCTTGCTTCAAGTCGGTAAGGGTGCCGAGCTGCAGCCCCATTTCCAGTAAGAACGAAGGAGTCCGCGGCGTGGGGTTCTGACTCAATATAACTAGCGTCGTTGAGCTCGATCCCTCCCCCAGCGAAGGGATCTCTTCGATAGGTTCGAAGGGCGGCTTCACTCCGCTAATGGGTATGACGTCGGCCGGTGGGACAGCTAGTGCCGGGTCCTCGGGTGGCGCCGGACTGTCGATGATCTGTAGATCCGCCAGGTCGGGCTGTTCGTTGGAATCCCGCAGCTGGGGTTCCGCTTCGGGTAGCTCCCAGCGACTTCGCTCCTCGGGTCGCTCCCAGCCCGGCTCGACAACCAAAGCGTTTTCCAACTCCCGCGGGTCCGCGGCCCACTGCATCACCGGTGGCAGTTTCGGGCTGTAGTCGGCCGGAAACTCCTGCGCCAAGTCCGGCCGCAAGATGACGTCGCGGAGAGCCGGGTCCAGTGACGCGATCTTAGGCAGCACGATCTTGAACCGGTGCGTAAATAGAGGCCTCTGGGGAGGCCTTTGCTTTTCAGAGGCCTTGGCTAGGGCCGCGGCGGGGGCCGGCGGTTCGGCGGTGTCTCGCGCCTCTTCTGTCTCGAGACGGGGAGGGGAACCGGGCGGCTCCGCTTCGGGCTGCTGTTCCTTCTCCGGTTCCGGCTCTTCCGGTTCGGCTTCTTCTTCCAGGTCATCCGGAGAGACCAGTGGAACGTCAGGTATCCGATACTCCAGCACAACCAGATCATGCCTTTCGAGATCCAGCATTAGCTTGTGCGGGTGGAGAGCCTGCAGCCACGGAATCAGTGCAATGCCAAACACGTGCACGAACAACGAGCCTAGAAAACTCAGTCGGGTCCCGAGGTAGTGGGAGGGCAGCGGAGCAAACAGAAACAGTTCCCCGTCCTGATCGGGAGCGCCGATCTCGATCGGCGAATGCTCGGGCCGCGAGCGAATCAGGTAAACCAAAGCCGCAAGCAGAAGCCCCGCGGAGGCCACTCCTACAACGACGTCCAGTGGGGGGATTTCGGGTAGTTGTTGCATCCGAACGCCGGCAGTCCCAGGGAAGTGTGGAAACTTTTAGTATACGATCGAAATCGGGGGCATTAGGTGCTCAGGGACCTGGCGGACTCTCCGCCGGAAGTATTCCACCCCCTCACGCCACATCCGGCATGGCACAAGTATCCCTGCCACAGTCCACGAACCCGGTCTCTCACCGGCAGTTTTGTGAGCAGCTTTCCCCCCAGGTTTCGCCAAAAATGGCTCCACCCTGGGCTTCAAGCCCGCGCCCCCTTCACCCGCTTTTCTCGCCAGGTGGCGAGGCGAAGGGCGTGAGAGGCCCGTCATTACTGCGTTGCGCTTGCTCGCCGTGCTCAACGTACTGTTCAAGTACGCCTCCGCCCGCCGAGCGGCGCGCGCCTTGTGCTAACGGGCTTCTCACGCCCTTCGCTTTGTGGCGCACGCATTCTTGCGTGCCGTGTCGCCATTCCTGGCGACATCGCCTCCCGTACGGGCTGGGCCGCCGTTTGGCCCAGACCCCCGGCTTTTCTGACCCCTCGCCTGGGAGCAGGACGTCACAGGGACCACTCCCCTTCCCGCCCCGAATCGAGGCCACCCGTTCATCGCCCAACGGAGACTCTTGACACTGCCGCGCTCCACCCTCTCGACGACAGATTTTCTCCAGCCGGTTCGTGGATGGACAAAAACGCTGGGTGACGAGTTAGGCGTAGAGGGCGAGCGGCAAGAAGGGCCTCGTTTTCCTCCAGCAGGACATCCAAATCCAATGGCGCCGCGGCAGCCCTGACTGTGACCACGCCACTGCCGTAAAATCAGAGGGGCTCGACACAAACCCCATCTGCTTCGCACTCGGGAGCCGCCCATTCCCTCGACCGCCCAGCCGTCCCGAAAAGCCCGAAAAAGGCGAAAGCGGCGGGCGAGTCCCTCCCCTCCCCCAGCCGACCCGAATCTGTGGAAATACCCGCTCGCGCTTCTGGTCGGTCTGATCCCGGCGACCATGGCCTATTTCCAAGCCGAGGGGTTCAACGGGCCCTTCTATTGGAAGTGGCTCTACTCGGACGCTTCGATTCTGCCTTTCTTCGGGTTTGGTTTCCTTAGCCGGCGCCGGCATCTTCGGCGCCCAGCGGCTGTTTTCGGCGGATCGACCCAAGACCCGCCTAGCACTGATCGTGCTGGTCGTGGTTCAGATCTTTCTCTCCTTGTCGTTCCTGGCGCTCACCGAGAACTCGTTCGAGACCGTCGAGAATCGCGTCAAGCACCCCGACATCACGTCCTACTACACGGAAGCTCGCAAGATCGAGCATCCGTTGGAGTGGTTGGACGGTTATCACCGCCGGCTCCGCTCGATGATCGGCCACACGCAGACGCACCCACCGGGGCCGATCCTGTACTACTTCTTGTGGCTTGCCGTCATGGGCGAAGGGGGCGCCGCGCTCTGGGGGGGGATCTTGCTGACTCTTCTTGGTGCGATCGCGATTCCGGCCCTGTATCGCTTCACCGTAGTGATAACAGAGAGTAGACAGGCGGGATTTTCAGCGGCCGTCGTTTGGACTCTGTTGCCGGCTGTCGTCCTTATGGTGGGGTCTTTCGACGCCGTATATCCGCTGTTCACGATCTTGCTGCTCCACACGTGGACCCAGGACGTCTGGGAAGGCCGTCGCGGGATGGCAGTCGCTTTCGGTGTCACACTGACCGTGGCACTGCTTTTCACGCACGGCTTTTTGGTGCTCGGCTGCTGCCTGCTGCCGGCGCCTTTTTTTGCCGTGGTGTTCGGCGCGGAGAGACAGAGGACGTGGCTGAACTTCTCAATTTCTTCGGCTCTGGCCCTGCTCACAGCCGGTGGATTGTTCGGTCTGCTCTACGCGGCTTTCGGCTACAACCATTACGCCGCGCTGCGCCAGTCAATGATTATTCAACAAAAGCTCGCCCAGGTGTGGGGACGCCCCTATCAATACACCGTTTTCTGGGATCTCTATGACTTCTTTCTGGCGTCGGGGTGGCTCTCCCTGGGCGTCCTCGCCGCGTTTCTGATCCGCTGGAAGTCGGACCCGCGAGCGTCGTCCTTTCGTTTGCCCGCGTTTGCCGCCGCGGGGCTGCTGGGCGTGTTGGCGGTCGATCTAACCGGACTGCTGCGGGGCGAGGCAGCTCGAGTTTGGCTGTTCCTCCAGCCGCTGGTGATTCCGCTGGTGGGTGTCGAGCTCGGCGCCTGGCGCGGGCCTTGGCGCTACTGCGCGTGGGCGGTCATGCTGTTGATTCTGGCCGTTATGCGCTCGCGGCTCAACTTCATCTAGCGCGCTTCGACCGTCAGACGGCGAGAAATGCGGGCTAGTGCTAACTTTCCTAGTTCGCGTATTTAAGAAGGCCTTTCCCGAAGGATCATACGGCCAAGGAGCGGGCCATCGTGAGAACGACTAGCGGAACCGATGGCCGCTCGCGCGGATCTCGACCTGGTGCTGTTCCAGCGCGATCCACCGATTGTGGTAAATTGTCCCAGCGCGATTTTTTTTATCGGAAGCTTCGACATCAGAAGGTATACTATAAGAGTTTTGTACATTGCGAGGTACTAATATGTGGGGACGAAAAGAAGATCCTGTTATGCCAACGACGAATCCCTCCGGAGAACAGGCTGCGTCCGAGAGGCCAGCGCCGTCCCGTCCTGCCCAGAGTCCGCCTACGCGGCCGATCGGGGCGTCGGGAGGGATCAACCAAAGGGGGCGAGAAGTGGCACAGATCGGGAAATCTCTTAAGCTCAAGGGTGAGATCACCGGCAGCGAGGACGTGCTCATTGACGGTGAAGTCGAGGGAGCCATTGAACTGAAGGAAAACAGCTTGACCATTGGCCCGAATGGAAGCGTGAAAGCGGATGTGTCGGCGCGTTCCATCACCGTGATGGGCCACTTGCAAGGAAACGTCCGGGCAGGCGAGAAGATCGAAATCTGTAAGACGGGCTCGCTCGAGGGCGACCTCGCTACGGCCCGCATCGTCATAGAAGACGGCGCGGTGTTTCGTGGAAGCATCGATATCGTCAAGCCGGGCCAGGTCGGCGCCGAAGGGAAGCCGAAAGCCGTGCCGATTGTGGAAAAGCCCAAGAGCGCGGCGGCCGCCGCGGGGCGCGGGGCGGGGATCACCCCGCAGCAGGCGACGCTGCCCTCGCGCAACTCGTAGTTTTAAATCGAGAATCCGCTCCGTGAAGAGCGGTCCGAAGCAGCTCAGGCGAATGTCTTGACCCAGTGGCCGATGTGCTGAAGAAATTATTCGCTTCCCCATCGAAGACCTCGGCTGGCGACGCGGCAATTGTGTCGGGCAATGGGGCCGGCCACCGGCGCGATGGGGATGCGAAGCTGCCGGCGGAACATGTTCGCAAGAGCACGGCTCTCCGCCATTTCTTCGCCACCTTTCCGGATTGCTCAAGCGGCGAGGTGCTCGACCTCGGCGGTCTCAACGAATCCAATGTTGAATTCCTGAGCCGGAAGGGCTGCCGGATCCACGCCATCGATCTGTTGCCCGTCTTCGATCGAGTGAAGGCCGGCCTCCCGGATCGCCGTTTCGACGCCTCCGCGTCCCGCCGATTCGTCGACGAGTATCTTCGCTTCCGGCCCAATCAGTTTGACGCTATTTTTGCTTGGAATACGCTGGAACACCTCGACGCGGATTTGTTGGCGGCGACCGTACGCCGCCTCAGTGAAATATTGAGCCCGGGCAGCGGTCTGTTGACTGTCTTCCACACGCAGTCCCGCGGCGAGACGGTCGGTGTCTACAAGTATCTGATCGAGGGGTGCGAGGCGCTTAGGCTCCAGACTCGACAGGTGCGCGCTTTGCCGCAATCTTTTAACAATCGCAGCCTGGAAAAGCTCTTCAGCGGCTACCGTTCGGTCAAGTTTTTCCTCACGCGCGACAGCCTGCGCGAAGTCATCGCGGTCCGTTAGCGCGCATCGAAAGGAGTCGTGCCAATCCAGGCCTCGACTTCAAGCCACGCGCCCCGCTTTTTGCTGGTCCTGCTCGTTTCGACGGCCATTGCGGCGGCGGATGTGGACCATCGCCGGGTTGGCCACGACCACTATTTCAATCTGGAATACGACCAAGCCGTCTCCGCCTATCGCCGGCTTCTGACCGAACAGCCCAACGATCCGACCGTATTCAACCATATCGCCTCAGCCGTTTTGTTCAAGGAGTTGTTTCGCCTCGGGTTGCTCGAATCCAGCGCTTTCAAGGGCGACAATCAGTTCTTGAAAACTGATAAACCCAAGCCCGACCCCCAAGCGAAGCGGGAGTTCGAGAAAGTACTCCTCGAGGGCCGGCGTCTCGCCGAATCTCTTCTCGCTGAATCCCCCTCCGATGTATTGGCTCTCTACGCTCTTTCTGAAGGCTACGCGTTACAGGGCAATCAGCAGTTCATGATCGACAAGGCCTACTTCGCGGCTCTTCGCAACGGCAATCGGGCCAACAAATACAGCAAGCAGGTTCGCCGGCAAGACCCCGGCTTCGTCGACGCCTACCTGGTAGCGGGGGTCCACGAATACGTCCTCGGGAGTCTCCTCTGGCCCGTCAAGCTGCTCGCGGCGATCGGCGGCATGCGCGGCAGCAAGTCGAAGGGAGAGCGCTGGGTCAGGCGGGTGGCCACCGAGGGAAGCCAGGCGCGGGATCAAGCCCGAGCCTTGCTGGCGCTGCTGCTTCGACGCGAAAAGCGGCCGCTCGAAGCCGCCGAGGTCATTCGCGGCCTGATCGACGATTTCCCGCGCAACTACGTTCTCCATTTGGAGCTGGCGGCCATGTACCGGGACGCCGGGCAGAAGGCAAATGCTCTGGCGGTGTGCCGCTCGATTCTGACCAAGCACCGGCGGAACGAACCAGGCTACGGTCGCATGACCCGGCCGGCCGTGGAAGCGTCACGAAGGGAAATCAAGAAACTCCAAGCCGAGGCGGACTAGCTATAGCTGCTTTCCGGTCCAAGGGTGCAAACCCGGGACATGGGTCACACATGAGTCTAGCCCGCATTTCTCACCACCTGACGGTCGAAGCACGCAATAGGCCCGCCGTTACTGCGTTGCGCTTGCTCGCCGTGCTCAACGCGGGGTTGAAGTACACCCGCATCATTCAAGCAATCGCGCGCTGCTCGGCGCCCGCCTTGTACGTACTTCGCCTCGCCACGTGGTGACAAAAGCGGATTAGCTCTTGGCGATTGGGCGGGTTTACTGTAAAATTGCCTATGGTTATGCGAGCTATTGAATGGATTAGCGCACTGGAGGAACGCTTATGTCTGCCACGAGTGCTTCCGATGAGGAATTGTCCCACCAATACCGTCTTGGCCTCGTGCTCTATGGCGGGGTTTCGTTGGCCATCTACATCTACGGTGTAGCCGACGAGTTCTTCCGAGCGGTCCGCGGCCGCGGCGTCTTTTCCCTCATCAAGGCGCTCACCGATTCCGACATTGTCGTGGACGTCATCAGCGGTACTTCGGCCGGGGGGATCAACGGCATCTTCCTGGCATCCGCGATTTGTAACCGTGGAGAGTTCGGCTCCTTCGCCGACCTGTGGAGAGAACACGGCGACATTGCCAATCTGCTTCGAGACCCCAGTCGGGAGAAGTGCAACTCCCTCCTCGATAGCGAGGGCTATTACCAGCCCCGCCTGCAAGAGGCGTTTGCGGGCCTCCAAGACCACCCTATCGCCCCCGGACGGGATCGGTTCCCGTCGCATGTCGAGGAACTGGACTTGTTCATCACCGGTACGGACGTGCAAGGAACCGTAACGACGCATTTCGATGACGCCGGGCACCCGCTCGACGTGAAAGACCATCGAACGGTATTTCTGCTCAAGCACCGGGAAGGGCGAAGCGAGCCGTTCAATCCCGCCTTCTCTCCTGACGAGCGGCCGGTGAACGAACAGGCGACCTACTCCGCGTTCGCAAAACTCGCGCGGATCACTTCTTGTTTTCCCGCGGCATTTTCTCCTGTTCATTTGAGCGTTCCCCAGGAAGGAAAGCAGATTGACCCCGTCGACGAAAAGCTTCGCTACTGGGGCGACGTCACCAAGGAGGCCTATTATTGATTCCCGCATAATATAGAGTAACCTTTTGGGGGTCTGCCCGTCTTAATAGACATGGGGAACCCAAGAGGCGTAAGGCGCGATTTTGATGCTCTGGAAAAGCGACGGCTGGAGGCCGTGCGGCTGGTCGTCGACGAAGGTTTGAGTCAGTCCGAGGCAGCACGGCGCGTGAAGGCGGCGCAGCAAAGCGTGAGCCGTTGGGTTAGCGAGCATGGCGCGCACGGTGCCGCCGGACTCCGCCGGGCCAGGCGCGCCGGCCGCAAGCCGCTGTTAGACGCCACGCAACGGGAACGTCTGGAGGCAATGCTGCTGCGGGGCCCCGAAGCGCAGGGCTTCTCGACGCCGCTGTGGACTTGTCCGCGAGTCGCTCGTCTGATCGCCGACGAGTTCGGCGTGCGCTATCACGAAGGTCATGTTTGGAAGATCCTGCGGGCGCTCCACTGGAGCCCGCAACGGCCTGTCGGCAAGGCCCGCGAGCGCAACGAAGAAGCCATCCGCAACTGGCGGCGCAAGACTTGGCCGGCCACTAAAAAAAAGCCCAAAAACAAGGCCGCACGATCGTCTTCATCGACGAAAGCGGACTGAGTCAGAAGCCCCATCGTTGCCGCACCTGGGCGCCCCGCGGCGAGACACCCGTGCTGGAGTTCAACTTCAACTGGCAGAAACTTTCCGTTTCCGCCGGGCTGACCTTGCGCAACTTCTACTTCCGGCTCTATCCCGGCGCCATCGGCGAGCTGGAGGTCATCGACTTCCTGAAGGCTTTGGTCCGCCACATCGACGGCCCGCTGCTGATCGTCTGGGACCGCCTGCCGGCGCACCGCAGCCGCCTGGTGCGGGAGTTCATCGAGCTCTCCGAAGGCCACATCGCCACGGAGTGCTTGCCGCCCTATGCACCGGAGCTGAACCCGGTGGAATACATTTGGGCTTACTGGAAGCAGCACGAGTTGCCGAACGTCTGTCCGAAGGACTACTGGGAGCTGGACGAGCGTGCCCGCAAATCCCTGCGTCGCATGCGCCGCAAACCGCGCTTGATTACGGCCTTCTGGAAGCAGTCTTCTCTTGGCCTTGACTAACTCGATATTATGCGAAATTCAATACGTCGACGGAGGGGTCCTCGACAACAAGCCGTTCACGCACACGATTCGAGAAATCTTCCACCGCACGGCCCACCGGCTCACCAGCCGGTTTTTGATCTATGTTGAGCCCGACCCGGTACGGTTCGACAAGGCGGCCAAGGCCGAGAAGCCCGACATTTTCAAGGCCGTCATCGACTCTCTCACCTCCATTCCCGGCTATGAAAGTATCGCCGACGATCTAGCCCTGCTCGAAGAACACAACGATCGAGTCGAGCAACACACGCGCCTCACACGTGAACTCGATGTCCCCGCGGGGGCGACCCAAGTCGGCGACGACGTGGTCGCGACTCTCTACCGCAATAGCCGACTCAACCAGATCGCCCGGCGCGCGGCAACAGGACTGCTTCGGGAAAAGGGGCGCGACCGGCCGCTCACTGACCCACGGCGCCGCCGCGCCGCCGCCGAGCTGATCGCCGGCTTCTCCGAGCTAGTGAGCAGATTGGATGAAAGCAGTCCCGGAAGCTGGGAAGACAAGCTCAGGAACTTTGGTGTCTATTTCCGGTTGCGCCGTCTGTTCCACTGCAGCTACGACATTCGGGAGAAGATCAGGGATAGCGTCGCCGACGCGCCGGAAACACCTCTTCTTATCGAATGGCGGAAGGCGATCAATTGCCAGATCACCTTGCTCGAAATCGTCCGCCACCAGATGGAAGCCCTCGTTGATCAAGCTGACATTGTTCGATGGGATGAGGTCACGGATTTCCTCGGCGGTGAGTCCGATCTCAAGTCGCGCTTGGACAGGGTGGAAGAGATCTGGCAGTATCTTTCGGCAGCTTATAACAAGCTTCTGGATGTTCGATCTTTCGACGGCTCGGGGGCGCTGCCGCCCGACGGTTACGGTGAGCGCTGGCAACAGGAAGAGCCCGCCCCGTGGCTCGATGCGGAGACCCTCAAGGGTTTTCGGGAACGTCTCGTCGCGCACCGTCGTTCTCTCGAGGCAAGAATAAGCGACCGGGATCCCGACGCTCTTTCGATACCAGAGCCGACCTCGACGGACCCGACGAATCTGCTTCACGTCGCCGATGCGCAAGAAGAAGCGATGTTCTCCTACTTTGCAGAGGAGATCGGAGGCCCGGCTCAAGAAGTGTTTACGCTTTATCAGCGGTTCGCCTATATTGACGCCCATCTGTTTCCGATGGAGCACCTGTCGGGCCTGGAGTCGAAAGACTATATTCGGACGGTCCGCTTCAGCCTTCGCGACGCCAAGTGTGGGTTCAGCAACAAGTCGTTGGAAAAGAAGTTGTCCGGTGACGCGGTTCACCACTTTGGAGGGTTCTTCAAAAGATCCTGGCGCGCCAACGATATTCTGTGGGGCCGGCTCGACGGGGTCTGCCAATTGGCGGAAACCCTTTTGGGTAAAGAGAAGAAAGACAGATTGCGTATCGTGATGGGGGACCCGTCCCTGCTCGACAAGGTTGGCAGGCGCGTTCTGGACGCGAACAGTCGGACGGGTTTCGTGACCGGCCTTGCTCCGGAGGAAATATTTCCACACGCGGGTTCTCGAACCCATCGCGCGCTGGGGGATTACATACGGAGTTTTGTGGCCGGGAGCCTGGATCCGGCACAACTGGGAGAGATGAAGGAGCTTCTGGTCGAAGCCGCTCAACTGGAAATCATCTACGAGAGTCTCGGAGATATTGTCGCTGACGCCGTCAAGGAGCAGCTTGCGTGGAACCGTTTTCGTCTTCCGGAGGAAAAGCGGCAGGCGCTCAGAGAGCAGGCGGCTCATGTGAGGTGGGATTTCGCGGATTCGACATTCGTGCCGGGCGATGGCGATCTTGACCCCCTGGTGACCTCGGTGGCAGCCCGGGCCGCGGCTGAAAATGCTGTCCGCGAGTTTCGGAATGCACCGACAGAGAGCGCAAGCCGGCCGAAAGAGACGGCGCTCGGGAAGGAGTTCGAGCGCTATCGAGTCGGGAACGAGGAATTAACCAAAGACGTCCCGCGGATTATCCTGCTGCAGGTTCTTGCGAACGCTCTGCTGGTCCTGCGCAACTGTGTCGTCACAGCGTTGGGAGAACGCGGTTTCGACACGGGGAGCATCAAGAAAAACCGCTTCTATCGTTGGGGCATAAGCTTACCCTTGCACCTATTCCGATTCTTGGTCCTTCGCAAAAGAGCCAATCCGCACGAGGGGTGGCTGCCTCCCGGGGCGGTCATTCTTGTGTCCGTTGTTCTGCTTTCCTTGGGAGGAGTTGCGCTGAATCGAGAAGCTGACTTTTCAGTCCTGATGGCCTTGCTGCTCGTACTACTTCCCGCTGTCGGTTTGGCTTATGGACTTCGGGCCCTGTGGATTCGCAAGTTTAAGCGGGCAACATGGGTGCAACGTCTTTTCAGGCTCGTTGTGCTACTGATTGTCCTAGCCGCTGTTGGCCTAGTCGGGTATTACTTCGGGTTCCTTTTCCAGAAGATTCTCATGGCCGGCCTGACGACATGGGAGTTGGCGAGTGCAACCCTACCGATCATTTTACTGACCGTTTTGGTAGTGTGGGCGGGTAGCCGGCTCTGGACAAAGATCCAAACCGACCCGACCGAAGCCAAGAGCTGACTGGCTAGGCCGGGTTTCTCACCAAGTGGCGAAAAAAAGCCGGTTAACGCTTCAACGAGACAGCTTCATCGCGGGGCGTAGCGGCCGGCATCTCGGCGACTTCGCCAAGAGCGTCTCCTAGCGCTTGAATCCCCTCGACCAAAGCGTCGGCCGGAATCACCAGCGGGGGGCACACCTTGATATAGGCCCCGGTGGTGTAAAACAGCATCACGCCACGACGGACCGCGGCCCAGATCCAATCCGACACCAATTCGGCGGCTGGCCGCCCGGTTGCCGGGTCCCGCACGTGAACCGCTTGGAGCAGCCCCAACCCAGTCACATCGGATATGTATTCGGGAAAACGGGCCTGCAACTTGCGCAACTCCTGGCGGGCTAGCTTGCCTTTCTCTTCCGCCGCCTCGACCAACCTCTCGTCCTCGATGACCTTAAGATTGGCTAGGGCAGCCGCGCAGGAAAGAGGATGGGCGGCGTGGGTGGTCATGATTTCGCCCGGCGCGAGAATATCCAAGATCTCGGCCGAGCCCAGTACAGCCGCCAAGGGCAGACTCGACGTCACGCCTTTGCCGATGCAAATCAGATCCGCTCGCACGCCATAGTGTTCGAAGGCGAACCACTTCCCAGTCCTCCCAAAGCCGGCTTGCACTTCGTCGAAGATAAGCAGTGCGTCATGCTGTTCGGTCCAACGTCGCAACGCGTGGACGTAGGAGATCGGCAGGGGAAGCCCCGTCCTGCCTTGAACGCTTTCAACAAATACCCCGGCAACCTGCTCAGGCGTTACTCCGGAAGCGGCCAGATTCTCCATGCCGCGCTCAAAAAATTCCTGCCAATGGGGCGGGTCGCGCTCAGCCTCGCCGGCGGCGACGCGCGGAAACGGCAAGTGGTGAATGAACGGGCAGGGATCAGGCAGCCAAGGCTTGGCGGCGCTGGTTCCCGAGAGCTGATGAGCGCCCAATGTCCAGCCGTGGTAGTCGCCCGAGAACGTGAGGATGTGATTCTTGCTCGGGCTGCGGCGCATTCCCCAGATCCGCGCCACACGGAGCGCAGCCTCGATGGCCTCCGAGCCTACGGTCCAGAAGTAGACTTTTTCCATACCGGGCGGCGCCAACTCGAGCAGGCGCTCGGCTAGCTCCACTCGGATGGACGAGACAAAGTTGAACTGCGCCAGGACGCCGGACTCGACATGCTTGGCCAGCGCCGCCCGCACCGCCGGGTGCCCATGTCCGCTGTTGGCGGCGACCGCCGTGGAGGTGAAGTCAATCCAGCAGTTCCCTTGTCCGTCGTAGACTTGGTAGCCTTCGGCGCGCTCCCAGGCGATCGGTGGCTGAAAGGAGTTGACGACGGGAATCGTGCGATCGGTGTTTCGGAGTGTCGCCAATGAACCCGGAGCCGGCAGGTCGGTCACAATCCGGCGGTGCGCGGTTTCAATCCGCGGGCCCGGTTCCGGCTTCTGCCGCAAAGAGTTCTTGAGAACGCTGGGTGGTGGATTTACAACGGGCGGCTTATCCATGGAGGCCTCCTCTCGACTTCAGCAAGCGCGGACTGGTCTTGCCTATTTTAGCGGCAAAGGCGCACCCGCCGAGTGCATCAAAGGTGAACCGGACGAAGAGCCCTTAGCCGTCGTGGCAGCCCGCCGGCGGCTTGCACGCAGTCGGAGAAACTTTGCGACGAGGGGTCCGCGCAGCCGGCGAAATATCTTCTATGTTACTGAATTTACGATGGTTATAAGAAATTGGCTTCGTTTGGTCGTTTACCTGCTCGGTTGCCTTGCTGGGTCGCTGCGCCGACAGTACTCTGCCGCTCTGGTGTTTTCCTCTGGGCCGCCAGCGCCGAAGTCGAGGTCTGGTCGGACTCCGTTGAAGCGATCGCTCAGATTTCGCTGAGCGAGCGGCCGCACCGCGCTGGAAACAAACCGTAATCTATTGATTCCTTGTGGGTTGCAAGAAATCGGCTTTGTTTGGTAATTTTTCTCCGGCGAGCGAGACGCGGGTCTTCGCAGCCCCTCCTTTAGAATAGCGGGGCGTGTCAAGTGTTTCCAGGCGGGTGGTCGGAAACAGCCGCAGGTCTCGGCAAAACGGCCGCCGAGGCCTGCGCTACGGGGCTGCAGCCGCGGTGGCCGAAGCGCCCCATGTGTCGAGAGGAGTGTGTCGAGAAGAGTCTCGACACGGCAAGCTGAGAGATTGCGCCACAACGAGGCTCGATGTCGCCAGGCATGCCGACACGCACGCGCGGAAGTGTACGCCACAAGAGCGAGATCCTCGTCTTTTCCGGATCATCATTGGCGCGGGAGCGAACCATCTCGTCGTGGCTTGGCCCGCGCCGCTCCGCTGCCTCATTTGGGGTACACTGGGCCGATGCAACCGCCCCGTATCGCGATCGGCCCCGCCGGGGCCGGGACTCCTGCCTCTCCGCCGCAAAGGCGTTGCACGGGCTTCGGTCGGAGCGTATCCTCTTATTAACTGACCAAACAACGGCTAACATAATCCTAGTTGAGTTTTCTGGAGACGAGTTCTCTATGGATTCGAAATGTCGGGATCGACAGCGGCGTCCCGCCAGCTTTCGTGGTGCACGCTTTCAGCGTGGGGTGCCGGCATTCTTGCCGGCATCCCAACGGCCGTCGGAAGGGCCGGCGCGGCAACCAGACATGTCGCCAGGAATGGCGACACGGCACGCAAGAATGTGCGCCAGGTTCAGGCCCGACACGGCACGCAAGAATGGATGGGCCATGTCCAGGCGCCACATCCGTACGCCACGTCGCCAGGGCGATCAGAGTCTCGTCTGGGGACAGATTACTCGACGCAGAACCGGAGGCTTCCATGTCTGATTTTGATCTCGATCGGCACGTCGCCGAGTTAGAGACCGACGGCTACACCGTCGTACCCGACGTCGTCTCAGACTCGGAACGAGCCGCGATGCGGCAAGCGATGCATGAGACGCTTGACGCGGAAAAGGAAATTGCCCGCAGGTTCCGCTCGCAGACCGAGGACCTCTTGCATTGCTTTAACGTTCAAGCCAAGCATCCTTTCTTTTACGGCTTCCCCCTGCGTTCCCCCAAGCCGCTCCAGGTCGCTCGCAAAGTGCTGGGCGAGGACATGTTCGTTCACAACGCGGCGATCCGCATCCCGATGCCGACGGGCAGCAAAGAGACCATGCGGATGGGCGGGCAGCTCCATGTCGATTGGCATGACTTTACGGTCCTGCCCTTCGTGGGGGGCAAACATTACCCGCTGGCGGTGCAATCCGCCTGGTGCGTTTCTGAATTCACCAAGGAGAATGGCGGCACCTTGGTCTGGCCCGGATCTCACCTCTCGCTCGAAGCGCCGTTCCAGGATTCGAGCACCTTGCCGCCGGGATACGTATCGGTGGAGGCGCCGGCCGGGGCGGTCATCATGTGGGACTCGGCTCTCTGGCACACAGCCGGGGTGAATCACAGCAGTGAGCCTCGCCATACCGTCATCACCTACTTCCAGCGCGTTTGGCTCAAGGGCTTCAACGATTGCCACCACTTCGCTTCCCCGGAAGTGCGCGCCCAAATGAGCGAACAGGAGCGGCGCGTCTGGGGCCTCGCCGGAACGACCCCGCCGGGCACGCAGCTTCGCGGGATGACCCCGGAGCAGATCGCCGCGTTGACGCCGGAAGAAAAGTCGGTGCTCAACCTTCCCGTTTACGTTTGACGTGAGGTAGTCGAGCGGCAAATAGCGAGACCCGGCAGGTCCCGGTTTCGGTTGATGTGGTTGCCGGTCGGCCGCCGGATGAAGGTCTTTTCACTCTAGCCCGAAGGTGTAGACCTTGCCTATTGATGCGGCGCTTGCACTCATTGCCGCGCCCGGTGCCAGGAAACCGTATTCCGCTATTTCAGGCTGGGTAGCTTGACTTTATAGGTACGAGGGGCGGTCTTCTCATAATCGAATCGGACTATGTTCTTCTGAGCTCCGCCAGAGGCATGAATAATGCCGCCGGTCATGGCTCGGAATTCTCTGCGGTTTTTCTTCTTCTTGAGCTTCAATAGCTGGTATTCCACCACAGACGTGCCCTCGACGGTTACGATTACGAATTCGATCGGCAGAGAGAGCCGAGTTCGACTGTGGGGGGTTGTAATGACGCCGTTAATGTGGCCCTTTGTCAATCCCATGGTTGCCATCGATTTCATGAAGCCGCCACTTTTCCAGGTAGCCACTTCCGGTGGAATCTCGACGAGCGCCCCCTCCTTTCGAGCATAGACGCCGATCTCAAGGGAGGGGTGGTCGGGATTTGAACCAGGACTTTGCTGTGGGGCTGAAGAAGCGGTGTTTCCCTTGAGGAGCATCGCTCTGATGACCGTTTCGTCCACCCCGGAGTTCTTGAGCATCACCAGGCCTTGGACAGATGTGTCAAAGTTTGTCGGACTTGTGCCAATCATGCTAACGATGGTCTCTTGGTCGAATCCTGCCTTCACCATTTCCACAATCTGGCCGTTTTGAAGCGGCGGCTTGCTTTGCCCGAGTAGAGAGCAGACCAGCAAGGCAGAAAAGAGTGTCATCACAAAGCAAGTCCTAATCATGGTTAGCCCCCCAAATATCCGCAAAGAGCCGCATCTCACTCACAAAACAGTTCCCAAAACCGGCCTAACCCGCGCGGGAGTTGGGAAAAGCAATCGAAAGACATAGACTAAATATAACATTCGCTTCGCATTGTCAAGTTGATTTATGTCGAAACTGTCGAACCGCGTCCGGGGCGTGGCTTTCATGGCGTACGCATTCTTGCGTGCCGCGGGGCCGTTGGTGGCGACATCGAGTTCCGCGGCGGTTAGCACGGATCTCGCTTTTGAGATCCGCGGTTTTGCCGCGAGTTCGGCCGTGACGTTTGAGGAACGCGGGACGCTCGGATCTTCCCGATGACAAAGGACGCCGACTGCATCATCATTGGCGCGGGACACAACGGTCTCGTGGCGGCCTGGTATCTGGCGCGCGCCGGCTTGAAGGTTATCGTTTTGGAGCGGCGCGCGGTCGTCGGAGGCGCGGCGGTGACCGAGGAGCTGTTCCCCGGCTACCGCTTGAGCGTCTGTTCCTACATCTGCCACATCCTGCAGCGAAAGATCATCGACGACTTAGAGCTTCGCCGGCACGGCCTCCACATCTATCCGTTGGACCCGGTTGCCCTGTCTCCGTTTGGGGACGGCAGCTACTTCTGGGTTTGGCACGACGCCGAAAAAACAGCCCACGAAATAGGCCGCATGTCCGGCGTCTCGGCGGCCGATGCGAACGCCTACCCGAGGTGGATTCGCTTCTGGGAGCAGGCCGCGGGCGTACTCGAACGCTATTTCTTGCAGTCGCCGCCGACGGTTGAGCAGGTCGCCTCGGACGTTCGGGGCACTCCCGATGAGCAGGTTTTCGAGGCCCTGTGCAAAACCCCGCTGCGTGACCTGGCCGGGCGTTATTTCAAAGATCCCAGAGTCGCCGGCGCCGCCATAGGCAGCAGTGACTACGGGGCGATCAGCGAGCCCGGCAGCGCCTTGCCTCTCACCCACTTTAAAGCGGACCTGCTGACGGCGGACGAGGATTTCGGGATCGTGCGCGGCGGCATGGGCGGTATCAGCCAGGCCATGGCGCGGTCGGCCGCATCCACCGGCGTCGAAATTCGCACCGATACGGCCGTTCATCAAGTGGCGGTGGAACAGGGAGCCGTTCGAGGCGTCACACTCGCGAGCGGTGAGTCGCTCAGCGCCTCGATCGTGCTGTCGAATGCCGATCCGAAATCGACCTTTCTTCGCCTCGTTGATGAGACGCACCTGCCTAGTGATTTCGTTGCCGGGGTGCGGTCGCTGAGGACACGTTCCGCGTCACTGAAATTCCACGCCGCTCTCAAGAAGCTGCCCGACTTCTCGCGCTTTCTGCGGCCGGAGCAAGACGAATCCGCGCTTGCCATGATCCGCATTTGGCAGGACGTTGAAGGAATTGAGGCAAGCTGGCGGGACGCCATGTCGGGAATCCCGACTCGCTACCCGCTCATGCAGGTCCAGATTCCATCGGTTGTCGACCCGACTCTGGCGCCTCCCGGCGAACACGTCATGTCGATCTGGGTGACCTACGAGCCGGCGCATCTGCGGAGCGGGTCGTGGGATTCGGTCCGGCAAGATGTCGGCGAAGCGCTTCTCGACGAGCTCGTCCGTTACGCACCGGACATCCGCGACTGTATCGTTGAGTGGGATCTATTCACGCCGGAAGACATCTCGAAACGTATGGGCATGACGGACGGCAACATCCGTCACCTGGACATGCTGGCGGGGCAGCTGCTTTCCGATAGGCCGCTGCCCGGGTGGGCGGACTACCGGACGCCGATCGACGGGCTTTATCTGTGCGGCGCTGGAACTCATCCGGGCGGCGAAGTAACCGGAGCGCCGGGGCACAACGCCGCCCAGGCTGTATTGTTCGCCGTTCAGAGCGGCTAGCTGTGATCTTTCAACAGGTTGTTCATTCGGTCCCGGACCAGGGAAGCTGGAGTTGTCGAATAACCACGACCCTGGAGAGACCGCATGAACATCCATCAGAATGCCCGATTGACGCCCAAAGGCCGAGCCCTTTTGGTTCGATGCATCCTCGCTGGAGAGACGCCTCGGGCCGCCGCGGCGGCCCGAGACGTCTCAGAACGCACCGCCCGCCGTTGGCTGGCCCGCTACCGCGGCGAAGGCGAAGCCGGTCTCTACGATCGCTCTTCGCGTCCCCGGCATAGCCCGCGCCGCACCCCGCAAGCCGTCGTTGACCGCGTCCTCGCCCTGCGCCGACAACGTTGGACGGGCCGCCGCATCGCCCAAACCCTGCGGCTATCCCCGGCCACCGTCAGCCGCCTCCTCGGTCGCGCCGGACTCAACCGTCTCCGCGATCTCGAACCCGCTCCCCCCGTTCGCCGCTACGAACATCACCGTCCCGGCGATCTACTGCATCTCGACATCAAAAAGCTCGGCCGCTTCCAGCACGCCGGTCACCGCGTTACCGGCGATAAGACCCGACGCTCCCGCGCCGCCGGCTGGGAGTTCGTCCACGTCGCCGTCGACGACCATTCCCGCATCGCCTTCTCCCAGATCCTGCCCGATGAGCGCAGCCTTTCCGCTGCCCAGTTCCTTCTCCTCGCCCACGCCTACTATGGCTCGCTTGGCATCCGCATCCGACGCCTGCTCACCGACAATGGCTCCTGGTACCGCTCCCGCCACTTCCGTCGTACTTGCCGCCGCCTCGGCATCCGCCACCGCTTCACCCGCCCCTACACCCCTCGCACCAACGGCAAGGCCGAGCGCTTCATCCAAACCGCCCTCCGCGAATGGGCCTATGCCCGCTCCTACTGCTCCTCCCTCCAACGCGCCAACCATCTGCTCCCCTGGCTCCACGACTACAATTGGCATCGCCCCCACGCCAGCCTCGGCTATAATCCCCCTATCAGCCGACTCCCTCCTCCCCGGAACAACCTGTTGAGGCTCCACAGCTAGCCCGCATTTCTCACCACCTGACGGTCGAAGCACGCCATCGGCCGCCATTACGGCGTTGCGCTTGCTCGCCGTGCTCAACGTACTGTTCGAGTACGCCCGCATGATTCAAGAAATGCGTCGCCGAGCGTCGCGCGCCTTGTACTGACGGGCCTCTCACGCACTTCGCCTCGCCACGTGGTGAGAAAAGCGGGCTAGCCCCTCCGGGGCTGGACCTCCAACGACGGTGTAGAATGCTGGAGTGCGCGGGCACTTCAGTTGGTTGATTCGGCTGCTTGCTCTGTTGGGACTTGGGGTGGCAAGTCTTTTGCTGGGCATCTCGTCTTGGGGAAGCGTTACCGGCTATCAAGCTAAGCACGTTTTTCATGCCACGCTGCCTGCCGGCGAACCTCTAACGCGGCGGGTCGTATTGGTCGTCCTCGACGGGATCAGGATTGACGTTTCCCGTCAAATGCCCTCTCTCCAAGAACTGGTGCGGAGCGGAGCAGCGGGTACGGCGCGGGCCGGGATGCCTTCGTTGTCGAATCCCGCTCGAGCAGCCATGGCGACCGGCGCGTGGGCTGAAATTCACGGGGTTACCAACAACGGCCGCTACGAATCCCCGGCCGCTGACTCCATCTTTTCGTTGGCCCGCGGAGCCGGCGTACCCCGTGCATCCGCCGGTTCGAGTTTTTGGGTGAAGGCCTTTGGCGCCTATCTCGGAGAAGCCGCCCTAATTCACCGCAAGGATCCCCACGGCCAAGGTCAGGTCGATCGCCTAGTTGACTGGCAGCGGCAGGTTTGCGGAAAGGATGTCGACTTCCTGAGAAAGTACGAAACCGGCCTGCTGGTCATGGGGATCACCGCGGCCGACTCGGCCGGACATGACTTCGGAGGAGAATCGACGACGTACCGGCGGGTCGCGCAAGAAGTCGACACCTGTCTCGGCGCGCTCGTCAAGGAGCTGGACGACGGCGAGACAACGTTCGTCGTCTGCTCCGATCACGGCCATATCGATCGGCGGGGTCGGGGAGGCCACGGCGGCGGCGAAGAAGTGGTATTGCATGTACCGCTCGTGCTGGCAGGCAAGGCCATTCGGCGAAGCAGCGGTTGGCGCGCCCAACAGATTGACGTCGCGCCAACCATCTGTGCGCTGCTGGGCCTGCCGCTGCCTTCGACGAACCAGGGGAAAATCCTATGGGAGGCCCTGGCCGTGCCCGAGGGGATAGCCGGCGCGCTTCGAACCCGGGAACACGAACAGCGTCGGCTTGCTGACTCGAAGCTGCCCAGCCGCGAGCAGTCGCTTGAAACCGGGCGGACAAATCGTAGGCTCGGATCACTCGCGGCGGCGGCGCCGTTCACATTGCTGCTGGTGGGAATGTTCGCCAACTACAGATCTCGCTGGGCCTGGCCGGCGGCGGCGACGGGCCTCTACTATGCGGTTTACTACGTCCTATTTTGGGCTCTCGGCTTGGGCTACTCGCTGAGCGTTGTGGGCCGCGAAGAATACCTGGTCAACTTTTTCGCGCGAAATGTGGCCTGTTCGGTCGCGGCGTTGATTGTCTCTTCGGTGTTTCTGTACCGAAAAGCGCTCGGCCCGCGGGGCATCCTCGTGCTGGACCAGGCGTTGCTGATTTCGACCACCGTCGTTTTGCAAGTGATCGTCATGGACTATTGGTTCGGCTTGCGCATGAATGAGTTCATGCCCAACCTGACGGCCAGCTTCAAGGCCTGCCTGGACTTGCTGCAGATCTGCGCGGTGGGGGGCGCGTCGCCGCTCGTATTCGCCGCAACGATCTTAATGGAGCGGCGGCGCGAAAGGCGCCTCGAGGAGACTCTGTCTTAGACGCGAGGCGGAGGGAAGCCGGCACACGCCATGCAACAACTTCCACTCGGCTTTGCACCCGACCGGCGGATCTTCACGGTTTCGGAGCTGACGGCACAGGTTCGCGACCTTCTGGAGGAGAAGTTCGCGGATGTCTGGGTCGCCGGTGAAATCTCGAACACGCGGGCGGCCCCGAGCGGGCACTACTACTTCACCCTCAAGGATCGAGATGCTCAGCTTCGCTGCGTTTGTTTTCGCCAAAACGCTCTCTACCTTAAACTCAAACCGCAAGACGGTCTAGCGGCGCTCGTACGCGGCCGGGTGAGCGTGTACGAAGCGCGGGGCGAGTATCAACTGTACGTCGAATACCTCGAGCCGCGGGGCTACGGCGCGCTGCAGCTTGCTTTCGAGCAGCTCAAGAGGAAGCTGGCGGCCGAGGGCCTCTTCGATGAAGAGCGCAAGCGCCGTTTGCCCGAGTTTCCCCGCCGGATCGGCATTGTGACTTCCCCGCGGGGCGCGGTGATTTCCGACATGCTGCGCATCCTCGAGCGGCGCTTCGAGGGTCTGCATATTTTGGTCTATCCCGTCCTTGTACAGGGGGAGGGAGCGGCGGCGGACATCGGCAAGGCCTTGCGGCATTTCAGTGACACTCGTTGCGTCGATGTGGTGATTGTGGGCCGCGGCGGCGGGTCACTCGAAGACCTGTGGGCCTTCAACGAAGAGAGCGTGGCGCGGGCGATTGCAGAGTCTCAGGTTCCGGTGATCTCCGCGGTGGGGCATCAGACGGACTTCACGATCGCCGATTTCGTGGCCGATCTGCGGGCGCCGACTCCCTCGGCGGCGGTCGAGCTGGTCATCCGGCAGAAGTCGGAATTTGTCGAGATGATCTCGGGCATCGAGGAGCGGCTCCTGCAGGCAGTGAGGTATCGGCTTGCAATCACCGGACGCCAACTGTTGGAGGCGAGCGTTGATCGTGCCGCGGCTTCGCTCCGCCGCCGTCTGGGATCTCTGTGGCAGCGCGCCGACGAGCGCGAGTTTCAGCTCCGCCAAGCGGTGGTCCGGCGGTTGCGAACGGCCGAGACTCGCTATCGAGACGCGCGGCAGTCGCTGGCGGCGCTCGACTTGCGGGTTCGGCTGGCGCGCACTCGCGCGCGCGTGGAAGGTCTCCGGGAGCGGCTCATACCGTTGATGAGCTGGCGGCTCGAGGCGAGCCGATCGAAGCTGGAATCGCTGGATCGCCAGATGCATCAGCTCAGCCCGCTGGGGATACTCGAGCGCGGTTACGCGATCGTCGAAGCCTCCGATGGCGCCATCATCCGCTCGTCCGAACAGACGTCGCTCGGCGATTCCCTGGGCGTCCGCCTGCACAAGGGAGGGCTACGCGTGCGGGTCGAAGATCGCCGATCGGATTAGCCCGCTTTTCTCACCACCGGCTGGCATGCGCGCACGTGAATGGGGGATGTAGGGGCGCGACTCATCGGTCCCGCCGGACTTACCAAACTCTAACCCGCTTTTCTCACCACGCGGCGAGGCGAAGTGCGTGAGAAGCCCGTCCGTACAAGGCGCGCGCCGCTCAGCGACTCATTTTCCGAGGAATGCGAGCGTACTTGAACCCTACGTTGAGCACGGTGAGCAAGCGCGACGCAGTCGTGGGGGGGGCTTATGGCGTGCTTCGACCGCCAGGTGGTGAGAAAAGCGGGTTAGCTGTGATCTTTCAACAGGTTGTTCATTCGGTCCCGGACCAGGGAAGCTGGAGTTGTCGAATAACCACGACCCTGGAGAGACCGCATGAACATCCATCAGAATGCCCGATTGACGCCCAAAGGCCGAGCCCTTTTGGTTCGATGCATCCTCGCTGGAGAGACGCCTCGGGCCGCCGCATCGCCCAAACCCTGCGGCTATCCCCGGCCACCGTCAGCCGCCTCCTCGGTCGCGCCGGACTCAACCGTCTCCGCGATCTCGAACCCGCTCCCCCCGTTCGCCGCTACGAACATCACCGTCCCGGCGATCTACTGCATCTCGACATCAAAAAGCTCGGCCGCTTCCAGCACGCCGGTCACCGCGTTACCGGCGATAAGACCCGACGCTCCCGCGCCGCCGGCTGGGAGTTCGTCCACGTCGCCGTCGACGACCATTCCCGCATCGCCTTCTCCCAGATCCTGCCCGATGAGCGCAGCCTTTCCGCTGCCCAGTTCCTTCTCCTCGCCCACGCCTACTATGGCTCGCTTGGCATCCGCATCCGACGCCTGCTCACCGACAATGGCTCCTGGTACCGCTCCCGCCACTTCCGTCGTACTTGCCGCCGCCTCGGCATCCGCCACCGCTTCACCCGCCCCTACACCCCTCGCACCAACGGCAAGGCCGAGCGCTTCATCCAAACCGCCCTCCGCGAATGGGCCTATGCCCGCTCCTACTGCTCCTCCCTCCAACGCGCCAACCATCTGCTCCCCTGGCTCCACGACTACAATTGGCATCGCCCCCACGCCAGCCTCGGCTATAATCCCCCTATCAGCCGACTCCCTCCTCCCCGGAACAACCTGTTGAGGCTCCACAGTTAGCCCAGGCGATCTACACAAACTGTTGCCGCGAGCCGTGGCCATCGGTCCTTTCGTCTCATAAACCGCGGCTGTGGGGAGAAATGCGGGTTATGATGGTGGAAATGTCTGAAGCTACTTTCAACGACCCCAAGCTGGCGCTAAATCGCATTTACACCAAGCAAGGGGACTCGGGCGAAACACGTCTTGTCAACGGTCGCCGGGTGCCGAAGGACGATCTGAAAATTGACGCCTACGGAACGGTGGACGAGCTCAATGCCTACGTCGGGCGATCTCTCCTGCTGGCACAAGAGTCGTCCGCCGAGTGCGAATCTCTGAACGAAATTTGCGACATCCTGCGGCGCGTACAACATGAGCTTTTTAACCTGGGGTCGATTCTGGCTACTGATCCCGGCGACGTACACCCCAAGCAGCCTCAGGTGACCGACGCCGATGTGGAACAACTGGAAAGTGAAATCGACCGCATGAACGGCGACCTCGAGCCGTTACGCTCTTTCGTCTTGCCGGGCGGCAGCCTTCTCAACACGGAACTGCACGTCTGCCGCACCGTCTGCCGCCGCGTTGAGAGAATCTGCACAGCGCTCGCGCGGAGGGAGAAAGTCCCACCGGCGTCGCTCCGCTACCTCAACCGGCTGAGTGACGCGTTTTTCGTTTGGAGCCGCTGGGTCTGCCTCAAGACAGGCGCCCCGGAAGTTCTCTGGGAACCTAACCAAGCCGCGTCGGGATCGCAGTAACAGCCCCGGGGTCATCCCGCCCAAGGCCGGCATATTCCTTATGGAATCCGATCGCGGCGAGGTATGGAAATCAGCCGCCCTGGCCGAGAAACCATCGCCGGGATGTGCGGGAAGCCGATCCCCTTCCACGCTTGGTTCGATCTCGCCCTGCTATGATAGTCAACTTGGCTTGACGCCCTCCCGGCCTTTGGCCACAGAATCCAAATCACAGAAAAGAAAGAGTCTCGATGGCAGAAAACAGCGACTTCCTTGTAGGCATCACCCCGGACTGGGCCGATCGGATGGATGAGATGCTGGAACCCGGTTTGCGCCAGGTTTTTGGCGATCTACCCGACGTCAAGCATGAACTAATCCCCGTCCACACGGACAAATTACTGACGGCCGAGGTGCTTCGCGGCTACGATGCGGTCATCGTCTTTGGCTACAA
Organism: Bryobacterales bacterium; assembly: GCA_965248365.1. Taxonomy (GTDB): domain Bacteria; phylum Acidobacteriota; class Terriglobia; order Bryobacterales; family UBA6623. The sequence goes on from CBDFJA010000003.1 coordinate 798,501, forward strand.
AGTCCCACGTGAATGCCTAGAGGGAGTCGAAAAGCTGCTCTGTGTTTCGCGTTACGGCGTGGGCTTTGACACAGTTGACATCGAAGCTTGCAACGAAGCAAACGTCCTCGTCTCGATCACGCCAGGGGGCGTCCAGCGTTCGGTGGCCGAGGGCACCATCACGCTCATATTCTCCATAGCGAAAAATCTTCGCAACTACGACGTGTGGGTTCGTGAGGGAACCTGGTTGCAGAAATTGGGTCGCGCCGGGGTTAACGTCCAAGGCCGAACGCTTGGCTGTGTCGGACTCGGAAACATCGCCTGCGAAGTGATGCGCCTGGCTAAGGGCGTAGGGTTCGGCCGCTTGATTGCGGCGGACCCCTATGTGTCGAAGGAGAGGGCCGCCGATCTCGGCGTCGAGCTGGTTGATCTTCCGACGGTCATGCGAGAAAGCGACTTCGTGAGTCTGCACGCGCCGCTGAATTCCAAAACCCGAGGATTGATTGGCGCGGAAGAATTGGCTCTCATGAAGCCCTCTGCCTTTTTGATCAACACTGCCCGCGGACCTGTTGTGGACGAAGCCGCGCTGATCGATGCGCTCCAGCAGCGCCGCATCGCGGGAGCCGGCCTCGACGTCCTCGAAAAGGAACCTCCCGCAAAAGACAACCCCCTGTTTGATCTCGACAACGTCGTGTTCTCACCTCACACGATCTCATTCACCGAAGAAGGACATCGGGACATGGGCATCGAGGCCTGCCAAAACGTCCGTCTGGCCTACGAGGGCAAGGCGCCGCTCAGCTTGGCCAACCCGGAAGTAGTCGACCAGCCGGGCATGCAAGCCAAACTTGCAGCGCGACGGAAAGGCTGAAGCAGAAAAGGCTGAACGGTAGGACATCCATCATAGATAAAAGTCAGGAGATGGATGCAGAGATCCCGAAACCTCCCGAGGGGAAGCGTGCGGCGGTGATGGCCGAGACTGTCACCGTGGAAGGCTCCTCTCCCTGGGGCATGCGTTGAAGATGCGCTGGCGATCGGTCAAGGGATCATCCCAAGACGGATGTCCGCGACGCCAGACGGCGCGCACAGAGGGCCAAGAGCACCTCAAGAATAATCCGTGAGCTCTTGAATTGATTGGTGCGGAGAGGGGGACTCGAACCCCCATGAGATTGCTCTCACTAGCACCTCAAGCTAGAAATCGGCGTTCCGTGGCGTTGCCTAGCGTTGTAAGTCATTGATTCTACTAGGTGGTACTGTTACCTGCTGTTGCCCCTCAAAGCGTCACAAAGGGGCAAATTACGGGGCAAACTCCTCGGGTGCGCGGGCCATCGAGAAGGTTGACCCGGACACGCGCGTATCTCAGAGTTGGAGCAGAGGCGAAGCGCTGGGCAGCCGACCTACTTCGTCGCTTTCTCCCGGATCGCCTTGGCGCGAGCTTCCATCTGTACCGCCTCGGCCGCGTTTTTCATCTTGCGTAGCAACTTAGCGTAGTTCTCAAGGCTCGCGGCTACGTCGGGGTGCTCGGGCCCCAACGTCTTCTCTCGGATCGCTAACGAGCCTGCGCAGTGCCGAGACGCCCGCCTTTCTTGCGGGACCGGAACAGCGGGTCGTCCCGCACGGGGGGGCGGTTCACTTAACTTCGGGAACCGTGGAACGCGCTTCACTCTTGGCGGAGTTTCCTGGTGGGCAAGGTTGAAGGCACGGCGCAAGGTCAGAGGGCGTTTCGATCTGATTCTGTTCGATCCGCCGTTTCGCTGGACGACGCCCCGGGACGTTTGGGAGAGAAGCTCAGCGGACAGCGGGTACGCGACGTTGCAAAGATTCTTGCGTGGATGCAGAGAGTTCTTAACAGAGACCGGACGGATCGTTGTTTCTTTCGGAACGTCCGGTGACCTCACCTATTTGAAGCGCTTGATCCGACAGAACGGTCTTCGCCGCAAACAGCTTCTCAAGAGCCGCCAAGAGGGCTGGGAGTACTTCACCCACAGACTGAGTTGCTCACCAAGAGCGCCAGGGGGCAGCGAGCGACCGTAACACTCGACCCTCGCGGCATGAGTGCACACTGCGGGTGATCCTAAGTTCCTTCGATTGCACGGTAGGCCGTGTCCTTGTTTCCGTGAAAGGGGAATGTCGGAAGTTGCGGACCAAGCGCCCAAGAGATTCCGTGCATCAAACCGAATCAATGGGGGCTCCGGCGGTCGTGGCGAGAAGCGAACACGCTCCACTATCCGATAATACAGTTGCCATGCGCGAAGACTTGGCAAGTCTGTTGAAGGCGAGGCGCGGTCACTTCGAGCTGGAGTCGGGGCATCACGGTGATCTATGGCTGGACCTTGAATCACTCTGCAGAACTCCGAGCACCGTCTGTCCGCTTGCAGCGGAACTCGCGCAACGGCTCTCGCCGTATCGAGCGGAGATCGTCTGCGGCCCGCTTGTCGAGGGCGCTTTTGTCGGACTTTTGGTTGCCGCAGAAATGGACGTGGAATTCGTGTACGCGGAACCCCGTCGCAACCCTGGCTCACAAGGTTTGTTTCCCGTGAGCTACCACTTGCCGACTGGGCTCCGGAACCTAGCTGGGCGCCGAGTGGCGATCGTCAACGACGTTATCAATGCGGGATCGGCGATTCGCGGAACTCTGGCCGATCTCACACAGTGTGCCGCCGAGGTTGTGGCAATTGGAACGCTTCTTGCTCTGGGAGCAACACCTGCGAAACTCGCGGAGGAGGCCTCCGTGCCTCTAGAAACGCTCGCGCAGGAACTCAATACCATCTGGTCTCCCGACGCGTGCCCGCTGTGCAAGAGTGGCGTGCCGCTAGTTCCGCATTCAGGAGCCTAGTCAGTGTAAGTTGAACAGTTCCCTTGGCTTCGTGGTATGTTCGGACGCTAGTATCGTCACGTCGTTGCGGATGCTAATCGTCGTCCCTCGCGACGCTTGCGACCCGCCCGACATGATCCTTCCGCGAAAAGGGGAATGTTGGAAGCTAGAGTCCCTGCCCGGCGGCGCAAGGAGCCGACCCGGGTTCATAGCGATGCGATCCGTCAGTAAGGTCGAAGACAAAGTACCCGCCAATCCGATCGTGCATGTAGACTTTGGTTTGTTTGTCGACGTCGGACCAGCCCATCGGACGACACCGCCACCAGCGCGAAGAGGAAGACATCAGCAGATCTGGCAGCCTCTCGTCCGAGTACAGATCCTCGAGTTCTCTGGCTGCCAAGGGTTTGCCGGTGAGCGAGTAAATCACGACGACCTTTCCGTATCCCGCGTTGTGCCAGTTGTCGAAGGTGATCAAAGCACCTGAATCGCTCAGCATCGAGCTGACAGGCGCAACAGGGTTGAGCAGCTCTACGTCGGCAGTTAATTTGTAAGAACGGTCCGGCTGACGCAGGTAGAACTCGGCGCGAGCGTAACGACCCTTGTTGGCCCCAGCGAAGGCGGTGCAATCATTCTGTACGAGGACTTGGCGGACCGGCACCTCCTATCTGAGTAGCGTTTGAGAGGAGAGGCGTTGCACGTTGGTCGACATTACAAGTCCCACGCATGCATTGGTCCCCGATTTCGGCTAGCTAGCTCCTACGCCAAATCTTCGCCCCCTCCACCAGCGCCCGAGGCCCTGCGCCTTCTCAAAACCGAGCTGCCGTGCCCTTTAGAGCAGTTTTCAGGCAACCCGTGTAAGCGCCGGAGTGAAAATAGACCACAGGGCGGCGGTGTTCAGCCGTGTTGTGGCAGAGCAAAACTAGACCGCCCGCCGGCATTTCATAAAACATTCTTGGGGTGTTTTGTGTGATGCAGGAGGGATGTACTCTGTGGAGTTGTACGCACGCGTTCGCCGAGCGGTCTTTGTCGAAGGGGTCAGCGAGAGAGAAGCGGCGCAACGTTTCGGGCTGGCGCGAGAGACCGTGCGCAAGATGCTGCGCTACGCCGCGCCGCCGGGCTATCGGCGGCAGAAGCCGATTCGACGCCCGAAGCTCGACGCCTACACGCCGATCATCGACCAGATCCTGGAGACGGACCTAGCGCTGCCGAAGAAGCAGCGGCACACCGCCCAGCGGATCTTCGAACGACTCCGAGACGAGCACGACTTCGCGGGCGGCTACACCATCATCAAGGACTACGTGCGGCTGAAGCGGACCTCGCAGCAAGAGATGTTCGTGCCGCTGACCCATCCGCCGGGGCACGCCCAGGCGGACTTCGGCGAGGCGCAGGTGGAGATCGGCGGGGTGCTGGCGAAGGCGCACTACTTCGTCATCGATCTACCCCACAGCGACGAGAGTTACGTGCGGGCATACGGCGGAGTTCCGCGAGACGTTGGCTGCGGCAGAGGTGGAGAGGGTGCGCTTACCGGCGCGGTCACGCAACTTATTGACTCCCGCATAATATAGAGTAACCTTTTGGGGGTTCTGCTCGTCTTAATAGACATGGGGAACCCAAGAGGCGTAAGGCGCGATTTTGATGCTCTGGAAAAGCGACGGCTGGAGGCCGTGCGGCTGGTCGTTGACGAAGGTTTGAGTCAGTCCGAGGCAGCACGGCGCGTGAAGGCAGCGCAGCAAAGCGTGAGCCGTTGGGTTAGCGAGCATGGCGCGTACGGTGCCGCCGGACTCCGCCGGGCCGGGCGCGCCGGCCGCAAGCCGCTGTTAGACGCCACGCAACGGGAACGTCTGGAGGCAATGCTGCTGCGGGGCCCCGAAGCGCAGGGCTTCTCGACGCCGCTGTGGACTTGTCCGCGAGTCGCTCGTCTGATCGCCGACGAGTTCGGCGTGCGCTATCACGAAGGTCATGTTTGGAAGATCCTGCGGGCGCTCCACTGGAGCCCGCAACGGCCTGTCGGCAAGGCCCGCGAGCGCAACGAAGAAGCCATCCGCAACTGGCGGCGCAAGACTTGGCCGGCCACTAAAAAAAAGCCCAAAAACAAGGCCGCACGATCGTCTTCATCGACGAAAGCGGACTGAGTCAGAAGCCCCATCGTTGCCGCACCTGGGCGCCCCGCGGCGAGACACCCGTGCTGGAGTTCAACTTCAACTGGCAGAAACTTTCCGTTTCCGCCGGGCTGACCTTGCGCAACTTCTACTTCCGGCTCTATCCCGGCGCCATCGGCGAGCTGGAGGTCATCGACTTCCTGAAGGCTTTGGTCCGCCACATCGACGGCCCGCTGCTGATCGTCTGGGACCGCCTGCCGGCGCACCGCAGCCGCCTGGTGCGGGAGTTCATCGAGCTCTCCGAAGGCCACATCGCCACGGAGTGCTTGCCGCCCTATGCACCGGAGCTGAACCCGGTGGAATACATTTGGGCTTACTGGAAGCAGCACGAGTTGCCGAACGTCTGTCCGAAGGACTACTGGGAGCTGGACGAGCGTGCCCGCAAATCCCTGCGTCGCATGCGCCGCAAACCGCGCTTGATTACGGCCTTCTGGAAGCAGTCTTCTCTTGGCCTTGACTAACTCGATATTATGCGAGATTCAATAAGCTGCTACATAGTACTAAGATACTATGAAACATAACTGCTTGTACAAAAAAGTACTAGAAAAAAACCAGATCTTCAGCCGATGCATTCTCGCCGAGAGCGATTTACCCCTGACGCGCTTACCCACAGCTACTGCCAACTTCCATGACTCGCGTATTTAAAAAGGCCTTTCCCGAAGCATCATGCGGCTGGCTGTCTGCCCGGGAAGTGCTTTGTTCACAAAGCCTTTCAGGCCGCAGGCGCAGAGATCTCCGACCGTCAGGTGGTGGGAAAAGCGGGCTAAGCTCCGAAAACTCAAGTTCGGGCCAAACCGCGGCGGGAAGCGCAACGGCTCGTAGGAGGGTGGAAACGGGCCTCCCTGGACGGATTTGCGGGCGGCACGTCCCTGGGCGCAACGGCAGCGCTACTGAGCCGTCCAGCCGCCGTCGATGACGATGTCGGTCCCGGTGATAAAAGCCGCCTCGTCGGAGCAGAGGAACACGGCTAAGGAACCAACCTCTTCCACTCGCCCCCAGCGACCGAGGGGCACACGGGCAAGGAACTGAGCGTTTTTCTTGGAATCTTCGATCAAGGGCTTGTTCATCTCCGTGGCAATGGGACCGGGGCTGATCCCGTTGGCGGTAATGCTGTAAGGCGCCAGTTCGAGCGCCAAGGATTTAGTCAGGCCCAGCAAGCCCGCCTTGGTGGCGCTATAGGCCGTTCGATGGGGCAAAGAAATGTGCGCCATGATGGAGGTGATGTTGATGATGCGTCCGAACTTTTTCTTCCGCATGCCAGGAACAAAAGCCTGGCACAGGACGAACGGCGCGGTGAGATTCGTATCCACGATCCGGTCCCAATCCTGTCGCGTGAAATCCTCGAGCGGTTTTCGGATATTCATTCCCGCGTTGTTGACCAAGATGTCACACGTGCCCAGTTCCCCGCTCACGAGGCCGGCCACGCGCTCGACGGCGGCCTCGTCCGTGACATCCCCCGGGCATACCTCGACCCTGCCACCCTGTTGGCGAATCGCCGCGGCGACCGCTTGCAGCCGTTTCTGATTTCTCGCTAACAGCGCAACCCCCGCGCCCGCGGCGGCGAGAGATTCGGCGATTTGCCGACCTATTCCGCTACTGGCGCCGGTAACGACGGCTACTCGACCTTCGAGAAGGGACGGACTCAACACAACCTCCTTGGCGACGATGATCGAATGTATACCACAAAGCCACAAAGTAGCGCCGACCTGGTGCACTGGCACTACGACACGTTCCGCAAGAAGTATCGAGGGCCCAATAGACCGTACATCGACTTCGCGACCCTCACGTTGGGCATCGGAGGCCGAGTAGAAGAACTCAATATCGAATGGCCCAGCCAGAGATCACCTTTGGCTCCCTTACAGTGCGACCACGAGCGGGACTGAAGCCCCTCGACACGAACTACATGGCCTCGTCAGAGGATTACTGCTGCGATATCGGGTTCCGTCCAGTTATCTGTTCGCGCTAAAATCGGACCGTCTTGGGTCGGCTCAGCCATCAGCCAAGTTTTGAAGGCATCCATAGCTTGAGAGCGAAAGGGAACTCTCTAACTAACCATGCGGCGAAGCACATTCATCGGCTCACTCCTGACTGCGCCCCTGACCGGGGTCGCCGCGAAAGAGACCGCGACGCAGACGTCCGGGAAGCAGCATATCGCGGTAATTGGGGCCGGTGTCTTCGGCGGCTGGACGGCGCTAAATCTACTGCGCAGGGGTGCGCGCGTTACACTGCTGGAGGCCTGGGGGCCCGGACATTCCCGCGCCAGCTCAGGCGACGAGTCCCGAGTGATCCGCCACGCCTACGGCTCAAGGTTGTACGTGGACATGGCAAAACGCGCCCTCGGGCTCTGGCGCGAGGCGAGCGCCGCCTGGGAAAGGCCGCTGTTCCGTTCCACGGGCGTGTTAATCATGACCCGGCGCGGGCCGGGCGAACGCTTTCTGGAAACTGCGAGGGCATATCTGGAAGGCGCGGGCGTCAATCACGAGATGCTGTCACGGGACGAGTTGGCACGCCGCTATCCCCAGGTCAGCATGGAGGATATAGCCAGCGGCCTGTTTGAGCGTGACTCCGGTTACCTGCTCGCCCGGCAGGCTTGCCAGGCGGTAGTGGACGCCTTCATCCGCGAGGGTGGCGAGTACCGCACCGCCTACGTTCAGCCGGGGGCTATACGCGGCGGCGAACTGACAAACGTCGTGCCGCGAGAAGGCGGCATATTGCAGGTGGATCAGTACGTCTTCGCCTGCGGGCCCTGGCTCAAGAGCTTATTTCCGGCAGTTCTGGGCAAGCATCTCAGGGTGTCGCGACAGGACATTTTCTACTTCGGCCCCCCGCCAGGCGAGTATCGCTATTCGGCGCCGACGCTCCCTATCTGGGCCGACTTCGGAGATTCGTTCTGGTACGGCATTCCGGGTGCGGAGAGTCGGGGTTTCAAGATCGCCGACGACACCTTGGGACCGGATCTCGATCCCACCCGAACCGAGCGCAGCGTCACGGCAGCGGGCTTACAGGCGGCTAAGGACTACATCGCCTATCGCTTTCCCGGGTTGAAGGGAGCACCGCTGATCGAGTCCCGCGTCTGTCAATACACCAACACTCCCAATTCCGATTTCATCGTCGATCGCCATCCGGGGGCCGAAAACGCTTGGCTGGTGGGCGGCGGTTCCGGTCACGGCTTCAAGCATGGGCCAGCCCTGGGTGAGTTGGTGGCCGCTCAGGTGCTCGGTACAGCTCCCCTGGAAGAAACCTTCACCCTGGCGCGCCTTACCGCCAAAGGATGACGGGCGACACTCCTTGAGCAGGCAGGGACCCCTCCTTTGTCCACTGGATCGCCCTCTTCGGAGGCCTTGCCTACGACATCGCCCCAGAAGGCCAGCGCTCTGTTGTGGTGGAGCAGGCCCCCGGCCTTGGACGGGGATCTCCGTCAGGCGGTGCTCTTTCTCATGAGCTGAAGAACAGCTTGGCCGTCAGAACCGCGAACACGAGTCCGAACGCGATCAAGGCCCTAACCTCGCGATTTTTCTTGTAAAGGGAAAGGCGGAATCCGCCGCTCGGCCGACCCGGGGATCGCAGCGCCGGCAAAAACTTCGCCACCCGCTTCCGGTAGGCCGCGTAACCGTCGAAGGTTTGGCGCAGGTAACGCTCCTCCTCCTCAATGACGGGCAAGTAGAACAGAATGAAGAACGCCGCGGCGACGACAGCGATCCCGGCATGGTTACCGGCCACGGCACACCCGACGGCCGAGACGAGCGTGCCCAGATAGAGTGGATTTCGGGTGTAGGCGTAAGGTCCCGAAGTCGTCAGGGCTTCATACTTGGCCAGGTGGCCGGCCGCCCATCCTCTCAGCAGCAAGCCGAGCAGCGAAATCAGACCACCGATCGCCAGCGACTGCCACGATGGGCGTGCGATGAGCAGAAAGGCAAGCGCCAAGACAGCGCCCGCCGGGACGCGGGTGCGAGCGGCGATTTCCGCGTAGGGCTTGGGAAAAGCCATTAGGCTAGTTCGCTTTACTCACCACCTGACGGCCGAAGCCGCGATAAGCCCGCCATAACTGGGGTGCGTTTGCTGCCAGTGCTCACCGTGCTGTTCAAGTAACCGCATTGTTCAAAGCGGAGCGCTACGCTGCGCGCCCCTCGCCACGCAGCGAGTAAAGCGGACTAGAACAATCGCTCGCGAGGCGCCAAGGTGCCGAACGAACCGACGTTGGCGATCGAAAAGGATACCCGAATCTGACTCTCGTTGCGAATGGTTCCGATGGCGAATCGCCGCCACCCGACACTGAAGCCGCAGCAATCGGTATTGTAGGCAACCTGCGCAATCGTGTAGAGGAAGATTTTCTGCCGGTAGTCGTAGATATTAGAGAGGGCGACGTTCCAGCCGCGGCGGTTGAAGTCGCCCAGGCTGACCTTGGTGAAGAGTTGGTTACTGGGAGGCGTGACCGTGCTCGGGGTCCGCACGGCGTAGTGGCCGAAACTTGTTCGCACGAGCCGGTTGATTCGGAAATCGCCGGTCACACCGCTGTTGACCAATTTCCCCCGCAGCGGATCGTAATCGTAACGCCATTCGAGCCCATAGCGCCAACTGGGCCGCACGCGCAGGGCGGTGGCTATGGGCGAATAGCTGCGAAGTTGATCGGCGAAGGCGAAGGGGCTGAAGTCGATCGTCGAGCGCAGCACGTTGCGCCGTCCCGGGAGCAGCGCGCCCCCGAAATCTCGGTCGAAGTAACGCCTTTGCCAGATGTCGAGCGTAAACACCTCCCGCACTTGGCCGCTTTGGTCGTTCTTGGCGAACAAACGATTCGTCACCATGAACTGCGCCTCATTCGTATTGTTGGTCAGATCAAGATCGTCAAAGCGGATCACCCGGTGGAAATCGTCCGCGCCGTCGACGTAGCGGTAGGAGAGCCTGGGTTCGATCACGTGTTTGACGCGGTCCCCCAGCCACTTCGGGCCGTTATAGATGCGCTGCAGCGCCGGCGGTGAGATTTCAAGCGAAGCCTCCCGGGTGGTCCGATAGTAGTTGGCTCCACTGAGTCGTCCCTCGACCCGGCTTTGCCCGTAGGCAGTCTGACGAGCGCCGAAGGTCGGCCTGAAGTGAAAGCCCTTGAAGAAGAACTTGGTGGAAAGCCGCGGATAAAGATCGCCGCGCTGCACGAATCGCCGCGTCTGAAATAGCGGCTGCGTGCGGCTGACGAAGCCGAAAGAGCTGTCGAGGCTGAACCACAAGGGGACCGGGCCGCCGACGATCGGCCGGTCGCGGCTGTTGAACTCGACGCTGGGCAGCTTGCGGACGATGATCGTGTCCCCGCGCTCGACGCTCTGGAAGTTTTCGTCTCTCGACAGCTCGGTGTTGATGCTGAAGGTGGAAAAGTTCTTGGTGATAAAACCGACCGAGCGGACCTGCGAAAATACCGCCTCGTGAAAACTTTGCGTGAAGGCCTGCCGGAATTCGAGCGAGCTGAGGTAGTTGACGTCCATCACGCCGCGAAAGCCGCCGGGCATGACGGCGGCGCCCTGCATCGCAAACGAGCTGCCGCCTTGTTCGATCCGGCGCCCGTCGTCGAGCTTGCGTCCGCGATCCTGCACGCCATGAAAGTCGGCATTGAAGTAACTGTTCGCCGTCGGACGGCCTCGGACGCCTACCTGACTGGCCAGCCCGCGCTCTGTATACCACGTACCGCCGATCGTCGCGTCGTAGTTTCGGGCGACGGCCCAATAGTAAGACTGGCCGAGCACGAATCCGAATCGAGAGCTGTTGCCGATGTTCGGGGTCAGAAACCCGCTCTGACGCGGCAACCGCTCGATCGATTTCTTGAACACCGGGAAGTAGAAAATCGGCACACTGCGCACGCGGAAGACGCCGCCGTACACGGTGGCGGATTTGCCGGGAGTGATCGTCGTGCGGGGTGCGCGCATCGTCCACCAGGGATGATCGGTGACCTCGCAATTGGTGATATATCCGTTGTGCACCGTGTAGTGGTCCGCTGTCTTGTGAACGACTTTAGCGTCGATATAGAAGGGGTTGTCGGTGGTGAGCACCCGGAAGCCTCCCTGGTTCGCGGAGGCGACCGTCCCGTGAACCCGGTAGAAAGTGCCCAGTTCGGTTCGCAAATTGTAGTTGAACTTCTCGGCGTGCAAGTCTTCCCGCTTCACGCTGTTACGGTAGCGCACGTTGCCGCGGGCCTCGACGTCGTCGGTTCGATCATTGTAGTCCATCTCGTCGGCCGTGAGAATGGAATTGTTGTAGCGGATTTCAACGCTCCCGCGCAGGTATCGCATTTCGCCCGAGCTTTCTTGGCTGTGGGCATAGATCTCCATATCTCCGGGCTGCCTGGCCGGCCCGATCGGCTGCTGCGCGAACACGCAGGTCGAGCAAAGCACGTAGGAACAGGCCAGCCGAGAAATATGCCGCGTGGTGGATACTACGGTCCGAAAGCCCATAAGGGGGGCGACTTTGAACGTATCATGCGGGGAAAAGCGCCGCAAGGAAGCTAGGCCTCTTTTCTCACCACGCGGCGAGGCGAAGTGCCGAGAAGGCCGCCAGGGCAGGGAGCGCGCTGCTCGGCGCCCGAGCACTAGGAAGAGCGTAAAATGAATAGCAATTGCAGTTGTCTCCTCATTTAGCCGCCACATTCATGCCCGAACTACCCGAAGTGGAAACGATTATTCGCGGACTCTCGCGCCGTGTGCTCGATCGGCGGATTCTCAACGCGGAATTCAGTTTCCCCCAGCTCGTCATCGGGGGTGTGGACGAGACGGCCGCGCGGCTTCGCGGACAAAAAATTGTAGCCCTGAATCGGCACGGCAAGTATATCGTCATGGGCCTCGAACGTGATCGGCGGAGTTCGTGCCTCGTCGTCCATCTCCGCATGACCGGAAACTTCATCATCGACGGGGAGCCGGGACCCCACACGCGGGCCATCCTGGAGTTCGAAGGCGGCCCCACGCTCATCTATCACGACATCCGCAAATTCGGGCGCTGGCAGTGGTCCGACGGCTTGCCGGCCAGACTGCGGCAACTCGGGCCCGACCCGCTGGAGATCTCTTTGGAGGAATTCACTCTCCGCGTGCGGTCGCGCCGGGCCATGCTGAAGGCACTGCTACTTGACCAAGAGTTTCTTCGCGGTTTGGGCAACATCTACGCCGACGAGGCGCTGTTCCGTGCACGCATGCACCCCAAGACCGACAGCTCCAAAGTCGGAACCAAGCGCGCCGCGCGCCTGCATGAAGCTATTCGCGAAGTCCTCAACGAAGCCATCGCGGCAGGGGGATCGACGATCAACAACTACGTCAACAGCGAAGGGGCGCGGGGATACTTCCAGCTCAAGACTATGGTGTACGGCAAGACCGGCCAGCCGTGCAAGGTGTGCGCCACGCCGCTTCGCCGCACCGTCGTGGCCAGTCGCGGGACACACTTTTGCTCGCGGTGCCAGCGACGATGAAGAAAACTGGAGTGGCCGCGAGTGTCGTCGCGGAGCCATCGACGCGCAACGAAAGAGCGCTCTGCTATCGTTTCTCTGTCGAGGGCAAGCGTCGGTCGCCTGGAATTGTGGGGACTCGCGAAATAGAGCAACTTGGGAGCTCGGGCACGGCACACCGCGGCCCAACGGTCTGAACAGGGGCCATGTCACGACAATTTGCGAGACTCAGTAGAAAGCAGATGAAGATAACTCTGTCGCTGTGTATCCTTCTGGGCGCGGCGCTCGGCTGCGGGCCGCCGCCTGAAGACAAGATATTCCCTTACCCCTACGCCATTGACGACCTAGACAACGGACTGCGCTTGGTCACCGTGACGACGGAGTTTCCCGATGTCGTCGCGCTCTACATCGTGGTCCAAGTCGGCTCGCGGAACGAAGTCGAGCCCGGCCGGTCGGGATTCGCCCACCTGTTCGAACACATGATGTTCCGCGGCACCGAAAAGTTCCCGCCCGAGGAATGGGAGGCCGTGATGCAGGCGGCCGGGGCGGAGACGAACGCTTACACCACGGACGACCGGACCGTTTATCACGCCGTCTTTTCGAAGGAAGACCTGGAGCCCATTCTCGAGATCGAGGCGGATCGCTTTCAGAATCTGACCTATTCGGAAGAGGTGTTTCGAACGGAAACCCGCGCCGTGTTGGGCGAGTACAACAAGAACTTCGCCAGCCCGATGCGAAAGCTCGACGAGGTAGTTCGCGACAAGGCCTTCACCAAGCACACCTACAAACACACGACGATGGGGTTCTTGCGGGATGTTGAGAAGATGCCCGAGATGTATGACTACGGGCTGCAATTTTTTGACCGCTACTATCGGCCCGAGCACACAATCGTATCGATTGTGGGCGACCTGACTAGGGATGAAACGCTGCCTCTCGTCAACAAATACTGGGGCGAATGGAAGCCGGGCGCTTATGAACCCGCAATCCCGGCCGAGCCTCCTCAGCAAGAGCCGAAGACGGTCGAAGTCGAGTTTCACACGCCGACCTTGCCGATTGTCTCGCTCGCGTTCCATGCCCCGGGCTACGACGACGAGGTCGCCGATTCGGCCGCCCTTGACGTCATCGCCTTCCACGCCTTCTCGGAAAACTCTGATCTCTATAAGAAACTGGTCATCGAAGAGCAGAAGGTCGAAACCTTGTTCCCGGCCTACTACGACCACCGCGATCCCTATCTGTTCTCGGCGATAGCCCTGGTGAAGAAAGCGGAGGATCTCGACTACGTCGAGCAGGAGATATCGGCAGTCTTTGACCGGTTGCGAGAGAACGAAATTTCCGCGGACGAGCTCGAGGCGGTCAAGTCGCACTTGCGATTCAGCTTCGCCCTGGGCATGGACAGCACGGCCGCCATTGCCCGCACGCTGGCGCACTTTCTGGGCCTGAGGCGAAGTCCCGAAACCATCAACAAACGCTACGCACTCTACCGTGAGGTTTCCCCGGCCGACATACGGGCCGTGGCCAACAAGTATTTCGTTCCCCAAGGCCGAACGACGGCGCGGCTTGTTTTCCGTCCTGAGGCGGAGGGGGGTGGGAAGCCATGATTAGGGCACCGATCGTTCTTCTTCTGCTGATCGCCTCCCACGGTGGTCAGGCAGCCGAGCCCGCTCTGCTTGCATCACCGAGCGCGTCGCCGCTGGTCAGCTTTCGCATCCTCTTCCACACCGGGTCCGCCGACGATGCGGCGGGCCGGGAAGGCGTAGCCGCCCTGACGGCCGCCATGCTCAGCAAGGGCGGAACCACCCAGATGGCCTACGGCGAAATCGTCGAAGCTCTGTTTCCCATGGCGGCTTCGGTGAACGCCCAGGTCGATAAGGAAATGACTGTTTTCCATGGGACGACTCACGCGGAAAATCTGGAGCGATACTACGAGATTCTGCGCTCGATGCTTCTCGAGCCGGGGTGGAGAGAAGACGACTTCGCGCGACTCAAGGACGAGGCCGTCAACTTCTTGCGGATTCAATTGAGAAGCAACAATGAAGAGGAGCTAGGCAAGGAATTCCTCTACCAGCAGATCTATCGCGGCCACCCCTATGGCCGGCACAACGCGGGGACCGTCTCGGCCCTGGAAAAGCTGGCGATCGAGGATTTGAAGGCTTTCTACGAGGGCCATTACACACGAGGCAACTTGGTGATTGGGTTGGCGGGAGGGTACCCGAAGGACTTCCCGGAGAAGGTGAAAGCGGACTTCGCCGTCCTACCCGCCGGTGCGCCAAGCCGAGGAGAGCTTCCCCCGCCGGAAGCTGCGAAGAAGCTACGCATCAAGATCATCGAAAAAGATACTCGCGGAACTTTGATCTCGCTCGGATTCCCGATCGACGTCACCCGCTCTTCGCCCGACTGGCCGGCGTTGAAACTGGTGCAGTCCTACTTCGGACAGCATCGCTCCAGCAAGAGTTACCTATTCCAGCGTATTCGCGGGATTCGCGGGATGAACTACGGCGACTACGCCTACATAGAGTATTTCCCGCGCGGCATGTTCCAGTTCAAACCCGACCCCAATCTCGCCCGGCGACAACAGATCTTTCAGATTTGGATTCGGCCCGTGGAGCCTCGAAACGGAGGGTTCGCCCTGCGCCTGGCGCTCTATGAGCTGAACAAGCTGGTTACCGACGGTCTTTCACAGGAGAACGTAGAGTCCACCAGAGAGTTCCTGTCGAAATCCCTCAATCTTCTGACTCAAACGGAAAGCGAGCGGCTGGGCTACGCGCTCGACAGCCGCTACTACGGCACTGGAGAATTCGGGGCCTTCCTCAAAGACGCCCTCGGGAAGCTGACCCGGGAAGATGTTAACCGGGCCATCCGCAAACACCTTCGCTCGACCGGCCTGGATATCGTCATCATCACCAAAGATGCCAACGGGATGAAGCGGGCGCTGCGCTCCAACTCGCCCTCCACGGTTCACTACGCGTCCAAGCCGGCGCAGGATATTCTTGACGAGGACAAGATCATCGGCCGTTACAAGCTCGACATCGGGAGCATACAGATTGTTCCCGTCGAGACGATCTTCGAGCAGTAGGGCGTCGCGGCGGGCTGCTCGCTGGTATACCCAAGCCGGCTCGTTGTCGCCGCGCACCGTCTTCGGGGAGCTGCATACTGACTCGGGTCGGGTTGCGACCGGCGGGATTGCCGACCGCACTCGAAACGACGACCACCAAACCCGGAGGTCGCTGCCGGGTGCGGCCCGGCTCCCATACACGAAGTGTGAGGAAATGCGGCTGTCAGGCTGCGCGGTGGAATCTGGGGGTCAGATCGAGGTCTGAGTCCTGGGATTCTTTGCAGCTTACGCAAAGAGCCGCCCAAGGTATCGCCTCCAGGCGTTTAGGATTGATGGGCTCTTCGCATTCCCGGCAAATACCGTACTCTCCGGTCTCTAACAAGTTCATGGCTTGCTCGACAGCCTTGGCGGTGTGCCAGTCGGTATTGATCACGCTGACGGCAAGGTCGAGGTCCTGTCGAAGCCGGGTTTCCTCGTCGGGATCGTTGAGCCGCTGGGCCTTCAGCTCGCTGCGGCGGTCGGTTTTGCCGGTGAGTTCGGCCAGCTTGTCGGCAAGCCGTTTTTCGATCTGCTGCTTTTGTCGCCGGGTCATCGTTATTGTCTCCGTCCTATCTCGAATACTTAGATGCCCCCCACCACTCGGTGGTTGCATTTTTTTGGATACGTAATATCGCGTCGCTTTTCCCTGTGGCAATCGATAGGCCACCCGCTACGGCCTGGCGGCTACCGCGGGCGAGGCTACGTCAGCGAACGCCTTGCCTGCCGGAAAACATTCAAAAACATGGGCTTAGTCAGCCGGCCGGTCTGCGTGTTCTGGCGGCTTGGATGGTAGGAGCAGAGCAGCAGGGGCAAGCCGCCGGGTAGCCGGTGACACGCGCCATGGGCAAAAGGGTACAGTGCGCGTCGCTCGATGAGCCCGGCTCCGAGCAAGACACTCAAGTAGGAATCGAGAGCAAGCCGCCCCAGCGAGACAACGACCCGAACGCTGTCCAGCAAAACGATCTCGCGCTCCAGATACGGCCGGCAGGCCAGGAATTCCTCCCTGGTGGGCTTATTTGCCGGCGGAGCGCAGTGCACGGCGGCCGTGATATAGGCGTCGTTGAGGCGGAGCCCGTCGTCACGGTCGCGGGCGTCGGGCTGGGAGACAAAGCCGGTCTCGAACAGGACGTCGTACAGGAAGTCGCCCGAGCTGTCCCCGGTGAACATGCGCCCGGTTCGATTCGACCCGTGGGCGCCCGGCGCGAGGCCGATGATAAGCAGCCGGGCAGCGGGGTCGCCGAAGGCGGGAACCGGTTTCCCCCAATACTGCCAGTCGTGGAAGGCTCGGCGCTTCGTCCGGGCCACCTGGCGACAATGGGAAACCAAGCGGGGGCAACGGTTGCATTGAACCACCTCCTGCTGGAGCGTGGCTAGCGCGGGACCGGGATGGACCACTGTTTGTTCCGAACGTTGCGCCGGCACGGGAAGTCCGATTCACTCGCATGGGGAGCGCGCGGTGTCTTAGAACACACCGCCTTAAGACCTCTACGCCTGCCTGCTGTTGCCCGCCCCCGGAGGTTGTCGGTATAATAGCGCAGACTGCTGAGACTCAGTAGGTCTGGTGAATCCTAGGAGGGATGGATGAGGACACTGATAACGTTACTGGCAGTATTCGCCGTGCTGAGCTTTACAACCGGTACGGCGTCGGCCGACCACCACGGTAAGGAATTAGTCGGTTGGATCGCCGACGAGGCCTGCGCGAACAAAGGCAACGCGGCGAGCGAGGGTCATGCCGGCTGCGCCAAGAAATGCGTCGACGGCGGTCAGCCAATCGTCTTTGTGGACGATTCCGACAAGAAGGTATACAAGGTACACAACCAGGACGCTGTGAAGGATCACGTTGGCCACAAAGTCACCATCGCCGGCAAGGTAGATGGCGACAGCATCCACGTCGATTCGGTCAAGATGTGACCTAATAAAGGACCGTCCCACCTGCCGACGTTACTTCGGCGCTTGAACTCTGCCCGCTACGTGCGGGCTTTTTTTTGGGTACCGGGGCGTGGGGCGTGGCCAGTCCCTCCCGGCCTGGTAGAGATTTCTTGTAAACTCTCGTTGCCGGCTTACCTTGGCTGCGCGTCCCTTGCTAGACTAAGCAGCTAGCCTGGAACGAACTTGTCGAAGACATACCATTTGGAGGTAAAACCATGTCATTATACATCGGCGATAAAGTGCCGGATTTTACGGCGGAAACAACGGAAGGTACGATCAACTTCCATGAATGGATCGGGGATGGATGGGCCGTTTTGTTTTCACATCCCAAGGATTTTACGCCGGTTTGCACGACCGAGCTCGGCTACATGGCCGGTCTGAAGGACGAATTCGCCGGACGCAACTGCAAGGTCATCGGTCTGAGCGTCGACTCGGTCGGCGATCACTCCGAATGGGCCAAGGATATCGAGGAAACCCAAGGGCATGCGGTGAACTATCCGCTGATCGGCGACACCAATCTGGAGGTAGCGAAGCTCTTCGATATGCTTCCCCCCAACGCCAGCGGAAGCGCCAAGGAGAGAAAGGCGCCGGACAACGCCACGGTACGCTCGGTCTTCGTCATCGGACCGGACAAGAAGATTAAGCTGATGCTCACCTACCCCATGACCACCGGCCGCAACTTCGATGAAGTGCTGCGGGTGCTTGACTCGATGCAGTTGACGGCGAAGCACAAAGTCGCCACGCCGGTCAACTGGAAACAGGGGGAAGACGTGATTATCGTCCCCGCGGTTTCCAATGACGAAGCCAAAGAAAAATACCCGGACGGCTGGAAGTCGCCGAAGCCGTATATACGGATCGTTCAGCAGCCGCAATAAAGTCGTTCCGCGACGTTGGTGGGCGTGACGCTGCGTCCCCTTGAGGTTCGTGAGTTTGCCTATAGGCGGTTCTGTTCCTGTGCTGCACGGTGAGAGCAGCGAATCCGGACCTGGAGTGCCTGGCTAGCTTGAGGCCCCAGACCCGCTTGAGCGATGCAGACGCGCGTACCGCTGGAGCGTCCACGCTCCGCCGGAGCAGGCTGCCGGTTCCCCATACCGGACTCCGTTTCCAGGGCTATCACGGGGCGCATCGGTGGCGCCCATTTTTCTCTCCCCCACGACTTTTGCCACGGGATCCTAGCCGGCTTTTCTCAAGAATTTCGCCGCTCCGCCAACATTCTTACGCTTGCTATCAAGACATCCCTTACCGTGGACAATCTTTCCGCCGCTGCCGTCCTCGGCGCTTGAGATATGAATAGTCACGGAGCCACGTCAAGGATACCGGATATGTCACAAAACGCGAAAAACGGATCTGCCGGGCGGCTGCAAGATCGAGTTGCCGTGGTAACGGGAGCGGGCATGGGTCTAGGGCAAGCCGTCGCGACATTGTTCGGCGACGAGGGGACCAGCGTGGTGGTGGCCGACGTAAGCCGGCCCGCCGGCGAGGAGACCGTCGAACAGATCCGCGCCCGAGGAGGTAAGGCTGTTTTCGCGCGGACGGACGTGACGCGCTCAGCCGAGGTCGAAAATATGGTCGCCGCGGCCGTCGAATCCTTCGGGCGGCTCGACATTCTGATCAACAACGTCGGCGTCCAGGTCGACAAAGACGTCGTAGACACTTCGGAAGAAGAATGGGACTTCGTGATGGATACGAATCTCAAGAGCATGTTCTTCTGCTCGAAGTTCGCCATTCGCCAGATGCGCCGGCAGGGCGGCGGCAACATCGTTTGTATTTCGTCTCTGTCGGGATTGGTCGGGAACGGGATGCAGGCCTCCTATAACGCCAGCAAGCACGGGGTTATCGGGCTGGCGCGCTGCATGGCCGTCGACCATGCGGCGGACAATATTCGCGTCAACGTGGTCTGCCCCGGCTCGATGGAGACGCCGATGGTCAAGGCGATCCCCGAGGAAAAGCTCGCACCCTATCGGAACGCCAATCTGCAAAAGCGCTTCGCTGACCCATCGGAGGTAGCGAAAGCGGTCTTGTTCCTGGTCAGCGACGATGCATCTTTTGTGACCGGCTCGGTTGTGGTTGTGGATGGCGGATACACGACCGTCTGATCCGCTGCTGTCGGACCGAGCGTCTTGCTCGCCCACGCGCGAGCAAGGCGGGCTCGCTGCCGCGAAGACCCCCTTACCCTCACCCTGAACCCTCAACCAACCGATTACAGATCGTGGACACTCGTGTCCGCCTACTTCGCGACGCCGCGGCTGAGCAGCACTCTACCAGAGGGTTAACCTCATCTACCCCCGATGGCCAACCAGTTTCACCTCGACACCCTTCGGCAGGGTGTAAAGGTATGGAATCGCTGGCGGGAGCAGAATCCCGAAATCTCCCCGGACCTGAGCCGGGCCGACCTCGCAGGCATGGTTCTGCCGGGCGCCAACCTCGCTGGAGTGAACCTGCAAGCCGCCAACCTTCGGGAAACCGTCTTCGAAAACGCCAACTTCCTCGGAGCCGATCTCGCAGGCGTTAATCTCCAGGGGGCCGAGCTGCGCAAAGCCAACCTTTCGGAAGCGAATCTAAACCGCGCCAACCTCCGACGGGCGGTTCTCCGGGGGGCGAACTTGATGGGAGCCTCCCTGGCCGGCGCCGAGCTCGGCCAGGCGAAGCTTCAGGGCGTAATGCTCGGCAAGAAAGGCCCTCGACGGACCAAGCCCGGTCTCGGGGATCGGAGCGAAACGCCGCCATCTCCGGGGCGCGGGTCGTCCGTGGCTCCCGGAGCGCCCAAGAAACGGAGAAAGAGGGCGGCGCCGGGGTCGGTTGTCCGCCCTCCGGCAAAGCGGCGGCGGCTCCTCTTCCTCGTTCTGGGAACCTCTATCGTGGTTATCGTCGTCGCGGGATTGGCCTTTCTATCGACACCCCAACGGATTCGGCGCGAGCAGGTGCGGAAGACCTCCGAACCAGCTCGGGCGGCGTCCATCTCCGAGGTCGAAGCCACACTCAGCGACACCCTGACCGCCGGCTGGGAGCTGCGGTCGATAGCCACCGAGGACGGCGTCATGAGTATTCGCTTGAACGTCGAGAGTATCCCGGCTGATGAATACTACGCCCTGATGACAGCCGCTTGCCGGGCACTCGAACCCCTGGGGGATACCCCGACTTCCTTGCGGGAAATGAAGTTCCTCCCCGCACCGGGCCGCCAAGGGTGGGTCTACACGGCCCCGCACAATTGCCGTCAAATCGTGCGCACACCCGCCGATCTGGTGAGGCTTCGAATCGCCGCCAACACGACCAGCTTCTGAAGCCGCGGGCCCGCTACCACTTGGTTCCGCTTGCTCGACGTGCTCAACGCGAGGTTGGTCGTAGGCGAACTCCTTGCCGGGGAACAAATGAAGCGCGGCACGGCGGGCCGCGGCGATCAGCTCACTGGCTTCCTCGACCGGCATACGGACATCCTGACTGATCACGTTCATGACCATCGACATCATCAGTTGCAGTTTGCGAACGCGCTTGCGTTCTGCCTCGATTTCCGCCGCGGTCGCCAAGGTTGCCGTCGCTCCTTCGATTATACTGGTCAGCAGCACGGGAGCTTCGGGACCCACGGGGTCCTTCCTAGTCCTATGTCCGGCGAATTCTCCGACGACCGTTTCGTGACGGTCTTTTCCTCCCGCCGGCATAATGCCGAGGTCGAGGCGAAAACGGTTCACGGCCTGCTCGAGTCGGCCGGCCTGCGGTCGCTGATCGCGAGAGAGAATGTGCCCGAACTCCCCGTCGGCAAAGTCTCGGTCCGCGTTCTGGCCTCCGACGCTGAAGAAGCCGAGGAGCTGATCCGCAATGCCCTGGAGGCCGGGGAATCGGATTCGCTCGGGGACAGCGCCCCATGAGGGTTCGCCCGACCCGGTTAGGCCTGGGCATACTGTGCGTACTCGCTCTGGTCGGGCTCACGTGCGCGAAAGACGCCCCTTCGCTTCCTCGCTTGATCGTAGTGATCGTAGTCGATCAGATGCGCTACGATTACCTGACTCGCTTTCAGGATCTCTATCAGGGCGGCTTCCGGACTCTGCTCGAGAAGGGCGCGGTTTTCACCGAGGCGCGTTATCGTCACGCGCTCACTCTCACCGCTCCAGGCCATGCCGTCATCTTGACGGGCCGTCACCCCGCCACTTCGGGGATTACCGCCAACAACTGGTTTGACCCGGATCTCGGTGCAAAACGCACTGCCGTCGCCGATCCCGATTACCGACCGGTCGGGGGGGCAGGCGCCGGCGCTTCGCCACGGAGTCTGTTGGCCGATACCTTCGGCGATCGTCTTAAGCAAGCGAATCCCACCAGCCGGGTTGTGGGCATCTCCATCAAAGACCGCTCGGCGATTCTCATGGCAGGCCGTGGTGCTGATGCAGCCTACTGGTATTCCGGAGCTTGCCGCTGTTTCATTACCAGCAGCTATTTCATGGAGCAGCCCCCCGGCTGGCTGACTGCATTCAACCGCTCGCATCCGTCGGATCGATTTCAAGGCAAGCTTTGGGAGCGCCTGCTGGACGACCCAGCCGTTTACGAAAAATATTCGCGCGCCGATCGGTTCGAACATGAATTCGACGGCCGACGAGTTGTCTTCCCGCACGTTCTGGACGGGACCGAGGCCCCGACCGACGTCAGTCCCAACGCCAGACGCTCTCCCTTCGGAGACCAACTTCTTCTCGAAGCCGCTCTGGCAGCTATGGAAGGCCACGAACTAGGGTCCGATGACGCCCCGGACCTGCTTGCCGTTGGCTTCTCCGCTCCTGACTCCGTCGGGCACGCGTTCGGACCTTTCAGCCAAGAGGCCATGGACCTCCACCTGCGGCTCGATCGCGTCCTGGGGCGATTGTTCACCGAGCTCGATCAGAGAGTTGGCCTGGATCGCACGCTCATCGTTTTGAGTTCCGACCATGGGGCGGCGCCGGTTGTCGAAGAGGCCAAGGAGCAAGGTTTGCCCGCGAAAACGATACCGGCGACAGCGTTGCCCGATGCGGTGACGGCCGCTTTCAGCAAACGGGCGCTCTTCATCGGCAATACGGTTGCTTTGTTCGACCCACCCCACTTTTTCCTCGATTTTCCCAAGCTCGAAGCACGCGGCGTAACCCGCCGCGAAGCCGAAGAGATCGCCCGAGAAGCCCTGCTGAGCGTCGACTCCGTCGCGGCCGTCTACACGCACCGAGACATGCTGGGCGGCGCGCAAGGCGATGACCCGTTCCGGCAACTCTACCGCAACTCGTTTTTCGAACCGCGCAGCCCTCATCTGATGGTCCGCTTGCGAGAGCACCACTACATCGAAGCTTCACAAGGGGCCACCGGACATGGCTCTCCTCACGACTACGACCGCCATGTTCCCATCATTTTCTTTGGGCGCCGGATTCCGCCCGGCCGGCATTCTAAGGTCTGCGGCCCCGAGAACATCGCGCCCACCCTGGCAAAGCTATTAGGCGTCCCCTTGCCGCCCATGGTCGATGCGCGGGTTTTGATCGAGATTCTCCCCTAGCCCGGGCTAACCCACATTTCTCACCACCTGACGGTCGAAGCACGCAATAGGCTCGCCATTACTGCGTTGCGCTTGCTCGCCGTGCTCAACGTACTTTCCCGGTCGGGCGTCGAACGCGGGTCGCTCCAATTGCGGCCGCTGTCGCGCCCGCGAGGCCGATTTCAGGGGTACTCTCACCGCAATTGCCAAAACCGTCGATCAACCCTAGGGCTAAGCAAACCTGATGGCACCGCCGTGCCGCTGGAAGCTAGCCTGCTTTTCTCGCCGGGCGGCGAGGCGCAGTCCGAACCACGGTAGTTCTAGCCCGCGGAGCCGACAGCGGAACTGACTACTCCGCAAGTGCTGCTGTTCGATGATCTCAATCAAGAAACACCTCGACGAGCAAAAGAGCGCTCTTGCCGTTCGGCGAGCGCTTCACGACGTCATTGACGCCATTCTTGCCGCCACCTGCGAACATGCACCCGTAGCGGACGAGACAGCCCGGCAGCGATTCTCGGAAAATCTGCGGCGCCTGGCAAAGCGACTGAGGCAGCAAGGCGACGCCTCGGAAACAGTACGCTGCTGCTATCAAGGCGAAGCGGAAGTCCCGCAACCGCCTGACCGCGACAACAGCCGTGGCGATCACCAAGAAAACCACGGACGCAACCGCAAACTCGATTCGATCTATTCGTACCACTATCGCCAGCTGGACTTGCACAAGCGCCAAAAGCCCGAGCAGTACGCTCAGAAACTCCCTCCTTCGCTCCGGCCGACTCCACATGAGTCAAACACACATAGCAGCAGCCGATAGGAGAAACCCAAAAGTGATCACAGTGCCCATCTTGGTTCTCAACTTTCACGGCAACCGACGATTGATTACAAACCAATTGCCAGTTTTCTAACATCCGATGAGATGACATGTGGGAGTCACTGCTGTCCGGTTAAAAGTCGAATAGAATCAATTGGTTGGGGTCATAGGGGGATTCGTTTGGGGAGTCGGATGACTGGAGTGCCTGTAAAAGGGGCATTTTTTCGAATTGCGTAACGCTGAGAATCTGTAGAATCTGGTAAAGACTCGCTTCCAGCCCGAGCCGTTTCCGGACGATGGCGATGAGCACGTAAATCGAGACAGCGATCCGGATCTGCGTCTTGACGGCGTTCTCGCTGGTGCCGTAAAACGAGTTGATTCGCAGATGTTGCTTGATCCACTTGAAGAACAACTCAATCTGCCAACGCGACTTGTAGATGTGGGCGATGGTCAGCGCCGGGAGCGCGAAGTTGTTGGTCAGAAACTTCAGCCGCTTGTTCGTCCGGGCGTCGAAGTAACTGACCCTCCGCAACGGGTCGGGATAGGCTTGGGCCGATTCGATGGCAGCCAGTATGACGGTCTGATCCGAGCGCAAGCCCGTGGATTTGTCGACGGGATGCGAGTAGCGCCGTTGGAGCAAGATGTTCTTCTTGGTTCGCACGACGAAGAACGACGAGCAGAGAGTGAACACGAAGAGGCGTTCGAAATCGACGTAGGCCCGATCCATGACGTAGAACGCGCCGGCCTCCGGGCCGATCTCGTCGAGGATGTTGATGTCGTGCACTTTGCCTCCAGCAATGCGGATGAACGTGGGAATATTGCCGTGCAGATCCAGCAGCGTGGGCATCTTCACGGCGGCCTTTTGCTTGCGGAATCTCGCCCACGGAAACAGCGACAGGCAGAGGTCGATTGTTGTCGAGTCGAGAGCGTACAGAGTCTGGTCCAAGTCCACACCGATCGGGTCGTGGGCATATAACGGCCGTGCCATGCCAATCAAGACCTGCGCGAAGTCCGCGTAGATCCGCCAGTCGCGCGACTCGTTCGCATCGGCCAGTGTCGAGCGCGCTACCCTGCCGCGGAATCCCATGTGGTAGAGTTTGCCGTGCATCGAACGCAGGCACGTCTCGATGTCGCGGAGGCTTGCCCGATAGGTCAGCTGGGCGAATGCCATCGCAAGAAACTGATCCCAGCAGGAGAAACTTTTCAGATAGGAATCGCCGCGGTAGCGCGATACACATTTCTGAAACTCTTTGCTCGGTAGGTGCTCGATCAGTTGGGAGAAAACCGTACGGCCAAGGTTCATCCCTCATTGTGCCGCGTCCGGATGCTCCGTTCAGGCGACCATTTGCGGCCTCGGGATTTCAAATCGTTCCCGGGCAAAACAGGCCATAAGACATTGAGCGGTCGAGACTTACCGTCCGATGGCGCGACTTCCCCGGACAGCACTGTGTGGGAGTATCTCAGCCAGCCCCCCTGTCACATCTACCCAAGAAGCGATGCTTCAGGTAGCAAACCCCTTCTAGCGGCTGAACACTCAAGCCAGGTCGGTCCAGTCAGACCACCGTGTCAGATAACCCTCTCCAAGGTCATGTCGCTCCGGTACCAGAGGATCCCTGGCACCCGGGCTGGACGTAAGAATTATCATAGCCTGCAATGGCCCCTGAGAAAAGGCCTAGTCTAAGATTGGGACTTCGGTACTACTACTTGAGTCTCTATCGTGTTGTCATGTTCCCAGCGAGCTGACACCTGAGCCGGGGGCCGTGCTCCCCAAAAACCGTACCGGCTAGGATGAGATCCCTGGATTTCACGGCTCCACTACGGGCCAACTTCGGAATTCGGACTCAGGTTGTATTTCTTCATTCGGTGGCGCGAGCGTCCGTGAAAGGTCCTTTTCGTAGCCGAACAACATCGGGCACACCGATTTCGCGGGCTGCTTCCGCTGCCACGACGACCTGCATTCCTCGGAGGGCGGGAGAACCATCACGCAAGACTGCGGTGCCTGCCACGAGCTGTTGGCGATCGAGGAGTCCGACCCGGAGATTCTTACGAGCCTCGGAATCGGCCAATGAACCTATCGGCTCCCCGGTCAAAAGCCTCGTTGGGCCACCGCCCTGGCTGAGCTCGTTCAGCTTTTCTTGGAGTTTGCTTAATGGATTTTGAGTCTAGCCCGCATTTCTCGCCACCTGACGGTCGAAGCGCGCCATAAGCCCGCCATTATTGCGTTGCGCTTGCTCGCAGTGCTCAACGTAGGGTTCAAGTACGCGCGCATTCCTCGGAAAATGAGTCGCCGAGCGGCGCGTGCCTTGTACCGACGGGCCTCTCACGCACTTCGCCTCGCCACGTGGTGAGAAAAGCGGGCTAAACTGATCGTCTCATTTTTGGGGGCAAGTCCACACGGCGGCCTCCGCGATTACCTCGGCGGTTCTCTTGGGGGGTAGCCGCCCCAACGGTGCTTCCCTGCGGCAACCTCTTTCGTAAAGCACGGCGAGCTCTGCCGGGTCTTGCCCGGCGAGGTCCCGAAGCAGAATCGAAAGATTCCTCCACGTCTGGCGTAGGGAGCCGATTCGCTCAAAGCGTCTCGCGGAGGTGACGGCCGTGTGTGGGCTGCGGGTCATCTTCCCCTGCTTGCCGGCCAGCCGCAGCCAGTGAACGTCTTCCAACAGAGGGATCTCGGGAAACCCCCCGGTGGCGCGGAAGAATTCGCGCCGCGCGAAGATACCCTGGTCGCCGAAGCAAGACCACGATCTCGCCAGCCGGGTGAAAAACGTCAGCAGGCTCGGCAGCCTAACAGGAGGATCGAACCGCAGCCGGAATGCTCCGAAATCGGCGCCCCGCGAATCGAGCAGCTGCGGCAAGCCAGCGATCGCGCCGGGTGAAGGACGGGTATCGCCATGGAGGAAAAGCAGAACCTCTCCGCGGGCTACTTCCGCGCCGCGGTTCATCTGACAACCCCGCCTGCGTTCACTCTCGACCAGGCGAACCGACGGGAATCGGCGAGCAGCCTCCACGCTGCCGTCTTGGCTGCCGCCATCGACGACGATGATTTCCGGCGAACCGGGCTCTTCGATCAGCCGGGGCAGAAGAGCTTCGAGAGACTCCCGGTCGTTCCAGACCGGAACGATGACCGAAACTGCAGACCTACTCCCGATTCGACGCGGGCGCCCACCTGGAATCATTGAAACGTCCCTCTTTGCGTAGCTTATCAGAAGCCTCGATACCAGCCCGCCTTTCTCACCATGTGGCGAGACGAGGTGCGTGAGAAGCCCGTCAGTACAAGGCGCGCGCCGCTCGGCGACTGATTTTCTGGGAAACGCGAGTGTACTTGAACCCTACGTTGAGCACGGCGAGCAAGCGCCAGGCAGTCATGGCAGGCCTTTTGCGCCCCTCGACCGCCAGGTGGCGAGCAAAGCGGGCTCGCCGCGATACTCGTTCGTTAAGGCCGGTCCAGCCTCGGAGGGGCCTGGGATAGTAGCCCGCGGAGGAGGAAAAACGGGGACTGCCACCAATTCGCCCCCACCATGGCCCGAAAAAAAGCACGTAGCCGGAAGCGAATTGGCTGGCTGTACCCGATTTTCCCTTCAACCCTCCAGTGAAATGAGAGTGTCGCGATCTGCTGGGCGCGGACCTGGGGCGCGTCGGCTTCTCGAAGCGGGACGGCGCGGCTCTATACCCAAGATCTCGACCGCGGCCGGACGATTGCCGGAGTGAAAATCAGGAACCCGTTCTCCCCGTGGAGGTCGCCTGCGCTTCCAAGCCGGAAGCCCGCGGTTCCTTCGGCGAAATTCCAAGAGCTTTCATCTTGCGGTAGAGGTGGCTGCGCTCGAGACCCAATGCGGAGGCGGTACGGCTGATGTTGCCGTTCCATTCGGCGAGGGTTTTCAGGACGTACTCGCGCTCGTAGGCTTTGCGCGCTTCCTCGAGACTGGGGAACGGCTGCAGGTAGGTTCTGCTGCCGGAAAACGCGCCTCCCTCCGACGGTAAGGGCAGATGTTCGACACCGATACGGACTTGCCGGGTCATGATTACGATTCTCTCCATCAGGTTGCGCAGCTCGCGCACGTTGCCGGGCCAGCTATAGGCTCCGAGCGCCTGATAGGCTTCCGCCGTGGGACGTTTGGGCTTGCGGCCGTAGGCGAAAGCGAATTCGTTGAGAAAATAGTCCGCCAACACGGGAACGTCTTCGGCGCGGTCACGCAAGGGAGGCACGGAGAAAGGAACGACGTTCAGGCGGTAGAAAAGATCTTCGCGGAAGTTGCCGTGCGCGATCTCCGCCTGTAGATTCTTGTTGGTAGCGGCGATGACGCGCACATCCACCTGGACTGTTTTGCCGGAACCGACGGGCTCGAAGCGCTGTTCTTCGAGCGCCCGCAAGACCTTAGCCTGCGTGTTCAAGCTCATGTCGCCCACTTCGTCGAGAAAAAGGGTGCCCTCGTCGGCCTTCTGGAATTTCCCGACCTTGTCTTCGTGCGCTCCGGTGAAAGATCCCTTCACGTGCCCAAACAGCTCGCTCTCGATGAGCTCTTCCGGGATGGCGGCGCAATTGACCTCCACGAAAGACCGTTGGGCGCGTTGGCTTTGCGAGTGAATCGCGCGGGCGATCAGTTCTTTGCCGGTCCCGCTCTCGCCGTAGATCAGCACCCGGCCGTTGGTGGGCGCCATCAAGGCTAATTGTTGGCGCAAGGCCTTCATCGGTACGCTATCGCCGATGATTTCCAGTCCCGCGCCCGTACGCTCCCGAAGAGTCTGGTTTTCGATCACCAGGCGGCGGTGATCGAGTGCGTTCTTGACGGCAACGGTTACCTTGTCGAGAGAGAGCGGCTTTTCCAGGAAGTCGAGGGCGCCTAGCTTGGTGGCCTTGACGGCCGTTTCGATCGTGCCATGTCCGGAAATGACGACCACCACGGGTCGCTGAGTCGGGTCCAGAGCCTGAATCTGCTCCAGCGTGGCCAGACCGTCGATGGTCGGCAGCCAAATGTCGAGCAAGACGACATGGTGGATCTTTTCTTCCAGATGCGCGAGACATTCCTCGCCTGTACCGACAGCCGCTGCTTCATAGCCCTCGTCTTCTAAGATCCCCAACAACGATTCGCGGATCCCCGGCTCATCGTCCACCACCAGGACCCTGCCCTTCTTCACGCCTCCACCCCCGCCGCGACCGCTGCCCGACTTTCAGCGGTCGGAACTTCGATGATGAAGCGGCTTCCCGTCGGCCGGTTGTCTTCGACGCGAATCGCCGCGCCGTGATCGCTGAGGATGCGGCTGGCGATCGCCAACCCCAAGCCGGTACCCCGTTTCTTGGTGGAAAAGTAAGGCAAGAAGAGCTTTTCTTTGTCTTCGGGGGAAATGCCGATTCCCGAATCCGCCACCACCAGCGCGACGGTATCGGGAAGCGGTCCGGGCGCCGTCGAGATAAGAATCTCGCGCACCCAGGAGTCCTTGACCGCTTCGGCGGCGTTGTCGATAAGGTTGACCACGACTCGTTTGAACTGTTGCGGGTCGATAAACACTTCGGCCAGGCCCGACCCCAGTTCGCCGCGCAGTCGGATGCCGTCCAGGCGGCCCTGGAAAACATCGACCGCTTCCTCGACGACACTGTTAAGATCGGCGCGCATCAACTGGGCGGTGGGGAAGCGGGAGAATTGCGAGAACTCGTCCACCAGGTCTCGCAGCGTTTCCACTTCGCGGGCGATGGTGGCGGCGCATTTTGTGAACTGCTCCTGGATCTTCAGGCGGTCAGCGGCGCCGGCCGCCGCTCGAAAGCGATCCAACAAGCGGCTCATGCGCTCGGCGGAAAGGGCGATCGGGGTAAGCGGATTCTTGATCTCGTGGGCCACTCGACGGGCGACTTCATTCCAAGCGGCGGATTTCTCCGCTCGCAACAACTCCGTCGTATCCTCGAGAACGATGACGAATCCCGGCTCCTCGCGCTTATGTTCCGCATCCCTCTCGAGCGCCGACACGGTTACCGCAAGGTGCAGGATCTGGCCCTCCCGCCGGATCGTGAACTCGCGTCCCGCCAACCCGATGCGTTGAGCGCGGTTCATCATATAGGCGAGTTCGGCGCGGTCTTCTTCCGAAAAAAGATCCGCCACATACTTGGCTTTTTCGACCGTCTCGGTCGGGAAGATTTGGCGCAACGAAGAATTCACTTTCCGGATCTCACCGTCCGCCGACACGGACACGACCCCCGGGGTGATGCTTTCCAGGATGGCCTCGATCAAGCTCCGGCGATCGTCTAACTCGGCGTTGGCCTGGGCAAGACCCTGGTTGCTCTCTTGCAGCTGATGGGTCTTGGATTCCAACTGTTGCGTCATGTGATTGAAGGAGTGAACCAGCGCCGCCAACTCGTCGATCGCGGGCGTGTGAACGCGGTAGTCCAGGTGGCCGCTCGAAAGTTGTCCCGTGGCTTGGACCAACGCCTCGATCGGCACGATGATCTGCTTGGCGAGGAACAAGGCCAGCCAAGTGGCCACGAAAATGACGAAGATTGCGATCAGACCGAGCAGACCCGAATAAAAGTAGCGATAGCGGCGGCTTTCGCCGTGGAAACTGCTATAGGCGTCGTAGTGCTCCTGGATGGCGGAACGGCCGGCGACTACATCGGGCGGAATCCGCTGCACGACGACGACGGCGCCCCGTTCGCGTCCCCCCGATCGAATGGGAACTCGGGCGTAGACGTAGTCTTCGTCCTCGGTAAGGCCCGAGACGATCTCGCTTTCTAATTCCTCCCGCGGAGATGGAGGCGCCAAACCCTCCTCGCCGAACTCCACAAACGGCTCGTCGCCGCCCCCCCGCAGTAGCCCTACATACTGGAACTTGCCTTCATCGATGAGCGGCTGGATCGCGGTCCTGAACCCGGCGCTCGGTCCGCGCCCGTCGAGCACGGCCGCCACGTCGGGGATCGAGCCGATCCATCGCGCGTCCGTCTCGGCCTTCTGTATCATCACATCGTTCAATTCGCGGGCAACCTCCAAGGAATTGTCCAGAATCTGTGTGGTCGGCCAACTAAACCACTTGTCCAACGTTCGGTTCAAGAAGTAAAAAGAGAAAGCCACCAGGCAGACCACCGGCAGGATCGACAAGCCCAGCGCCCCGACCACCAGCTTGGTCTTGATCTTCGAACCCAAGCGGTTCACGCGCCGTTCGATGTAGAGTTTCACGAGACTGCGAAAAACCATGAACCCCAGCGCGAACACGCCCAGCCCGATGAGCATCGAAATTCCCCACAACACGACCGTTTCCGCCGGGCGGCCGGGGAGGAACAGCTCGAAGGCGAACGAAGTTTGCCAAAAGGCGAGTAGGATAAGAACCAGCAGCAGAACGATGGATACGATCAGGGAAACTTGGTGACGCTTTTTTTCCACGGCTGCGGAACCGGAAAGGAGGGCGGAGCCTGTGTCGCTCGGATCGGGCCTTATTATATCAGAAGGATTTCAGATCCCAGTGGGTTGCGGAGAAAGTCGGTGGCACGGGCAATCCTACCGGTGGAGTGGGAGAGGACTCGTCCTTTCAACGACTTGCCGCCCTCTCCGTGCGCAAGGCCCGCCAAGCCGCTGCGAAGGCCGAGCAGAGACTTGCGTTCTTTGGCCATGTAGGAAAGGGCAGGGCCGTCAGTGGGTAACTCTAGCCCGCTTTTCTCACCACGTGGCGAGACGAAGTGCGTGAGAGGCCCGTCAGTACAAGGCGCGCGACGCTCGGCGAGCGGAGGCGTACTTTTGCGGGTGCAGCCTAGCCATTCGTATTTTGGCTCTAGCGAAAAAGTAGCGACCCGCGTTCGGCGCCCGACCGGGAAAGTACGTTGAGCACGGCGAGCAAGCGCAACGCAGTAATGGCGGGCCTATGGCGTGCTTCGACCGTCAGGTGGTGAGAAATGCGGGCTAGGGAAGCGGGCGCGGTCGCTGCCGCCGGGGACAAGAAAATTCTCGACGTGGGATGTGGGCGCAACAAGCACCCCGGCTCGATCGGCATGGACCACAATCCCGACACGGACGCCGACGTCATCCATGACCTCGGGGACCTCCCCTATCCCTTCGCCGAGGGCGAATTTGACGAAGTCGTCGGCAACCACGTCGTCGAGCACGTACCCGACGTGACCGCGTTTATCTCCGAGCTCTATCGGGTCACAAAACCAGGTGGACGGATACGCCTTCTGGCGCCGCACTATACGAACCCCGACTGGGCATGCGACGTCACCCACCGCAATCCCCTCAACTGCTACTCATTCCAGAATTTCATTCCCGATCGCCGGCTCTTTCCGTTCTATACCGACGTCCGCCTCAAGCCCGTTCGTACCTACGTCTCGCTGGCGAACTTGTGGCGCTTTCTCGGCGTCGAATTTCTGGTCAACCTCGATCAAAAGTGGCCGGCTCTGCGCTTCACCAGGAAGTTTTGGGAGCACTACCTGAGTTACATCTTCCGAGGCAAAGAGCTGCGCTTTGAGTTTGAGGTGGTGAAGAAGGCGTGACGGCCGAGCGGCTAACGCGCTCCTCTCAGCGGGGTGGTAGTTGGCGTGCAACGACTTTTACTTGCAGGGCGGACCAGAGATCTGGTGCGGCAGTTGGAGGAGGATCGGCCGACACGCTAGAGCGTCCCGGCAATCCGCGGCGCTCGACCGAAACTTGAAACTCAACGCCGCCGGATCGTATGATCGTAAATCCTGGTGGAAGTTCCTTCCCATGACGTTCTGATCATCGGCGGCGGTGGCGCGGGCCTGCGCGCGGCCATCGCCGTGGCCGAAGCCGACCCCGAACTGAGCGTCGCCATCGTTTCCAAGGTCTACCCCATGCGGAGCCACACGGTGTCCGCCGAAGGGGGGTCGGCGGCCGTCGTCGCCGCTGACGACAGTCTCGAAGAGCACATCTACGACACGATTTCCGGCGGCGACTGGCTGGCGGACCAAGACGCCGTCGAAGCCTTCGTGAACGAAGCCCCCGAGGAATTGTTGCGCCTCGAGCATTGGGGATGCCCCTGGAGCCGGCGTGACGATGGCCGCGTGAACGTCCGGCCCTTCGGCGGCATGAAGAAGAAACGCACCTGGTTCGCCGCCGACAAGACCGGCTTCCACATGTTGCACACGCTCTTCCAGACAAGCCTGAAATATGAGTCCATCACTCGCTACGACGAGTGGTTCGTCACCAAGCTGCTGGTCGAAGACGGTCGCGCGCAAGGGGTAGTCGCCATCGAGACGGCCTCGGGGAAGATTCAAACCCTGCTGGCCAAGGCGGTGATCATCACTACCGGAGGCTGCGGCAAGGTATTCCCTTTCACCACCAATGCCAACATCAAAAACGGCGACGGCCTGGCCATGGCCTACCGCGAGGGCGCTCCCCTGAAGGACATGGAGTTTATCCAGTACCACCCGACGGGGCTGCCGTTTACCGGGATTCTCATCACCGAGGCTTCCCGCGCCGAGGGCGGGTACATGCTCAACAAGGACGGCTACCGCTACTTGCAGGATTATGATCTCGGGAAGCCTGAACCGAAGCCTGTCCTGCGCAGTATGGAGCTCGGGCCCCGCGACCGGCTGTCGCAAGCATTCGAACAGGAGCGAGAAAAGGGACGTACCATCGAGGGACCCTATGGCCCGGTTGTCCACCTCGACCTGCGCCATCTGGGCGAGAACGTCATCAACACCCGGCTCCCCTTTGTGCGCGAGCTGTGCCGGAAATATCAAAACGTCGATCCGGTTAAGGAGCTTATCCCGGTGCGGCCGGTCGTGCACTATGTAATGGGCGGCGTCCACACCGACATAAACGGCGCCACGCCCATCGAGGGTTTGTATGCCGCCGGGGAAGCCGCCTGCGTCAGCATCAACGGAGCGAACCGGCTGGGATCGAACTCGCTGACCGAGTTGCTGGTGTTTGGCGCAAGGGCGGGCAAGTTGGCTGCCTCTTACGCCGCCGAGCAGGGGGAACACGGCGACCGCGTTTTGCTCCAGGCGAGGCAGGAGACCAAGAGGCTCGGGAAAGACTTTTTTGAGAAGACCGATGGCCGAGAAAGCATCGCCGATATCCGCCGAGAGATGCAGGAGACCATGGAAGAGGGCGTCGGCATTTACCGCCACGGCGGTTCGCTCGGCGCCTCCGCCGACAAAATCAGCGAATTGAAGGAGCGTTTCAACGACATCGCCATCAGCGACCACAGCCGGACGTTCAATACGGAAGTCCCCTCCGCGATTGAACTGTCGTTCATGCTCGATGTGGCCGAGGCGATGGTCCAGTCGGCTTTGTACCGAACCGAGTCCCGCGGCGCCCACCAGCGCACGGACTTCCCCGAAAGAGACGACGAGAAGTTCCTCGCGCATTCGCTGATATCCCGTAATCAGGACGGTTCCACGAGGGTAGAGCTGCTGCCCGTGAAGATCACCCGCTGGCCTCCGGGCGAGCGAGTCTACGGAAGGTAGGAGCAGATGGCAGACACGATCAGTTTGGAAGTGACGCGTTATCGTCCCGAGGAGGAGACCGAGCCCGCGTTTCAAACCTACGAGGTGCCCTTGCGGAAAGAATGGGTGGTTCTCGACGCGCTCAACTACATCAAGGACGAGTTGGATGGGTCGCTGTCTTATCGCTGGTCCTGCCGCATGGGGATTTGCGGCAGTTGCGGCATGATGGTCAACGGCGAACCGAAATTGACCTGCGCCGTGTTTCTCAACGATTACCTTCCGGGGCCGATCCGCGTCGAGCCGCTCCGCTACTTCCCCGTGGTTCGCGACCTGGTCATCGACATGAGCGATTTCCTGGCCAAGCTGCGGAGCGTAAAGCCGTGGATCGTCCGCGACGAGGAAAAACCCTTGTCGGAGGGCGAATACCGACAGACGCCCCAAGAGCTGGACACTTACAAGCAATTCAGCATGTGCATCAACTGCATGCTTTGCTATGCGGCGTGCCCGGTCTATGGATTGGAACCCGACTTCATCGGTCCCGCGGCCATCGCCCTGGCGCAGCGCTATAACATGGATTCCCGAGATCAGGGGGCGGGCGAGCGACTCGAGATCCTATCGCAGGAAGAAGGCATATGGGGCTGTACGTTCGTCGGGGAATGCACCCGAGTTTGTCCCAAGCATGTCGATCCGGCGGGAGCCATTCAGCAATACAAATTGACGGCTACGACGGACTGGTTCCAGTCACTTCTGATGCCCTGGGGAGGGGAATGAGATGAGCTCCAGCCCGCCTGGCGCTCATTTTGCGCCTCGCCTCTATCGCGCCCGCATGTCCACGTATTGGTGGCTCCACCGGTGGCATCACCTGAAATTCATGTTGCGGGAGCTCAGCAGCGTGGCCGTGGGCTATTTCATTGTGATCACGCTGCTGCAGATTCGCGCTCTGGCCGAGGGGCCCGAAGCCTACGCTGCTTTTCAAGACTGGTTACAGGCGCCGTTGCTGATCGCGCTTCACGTAGTCGCCTTCCTTTTCGTCGTGTTCCACACGACCAGTTGGTTTAACGTGACGCCGCGCGCCATCGTAGTGCGCGTTGGGGGCAAGCGGCTTCCCGATGTGGCCGTCATCGCGCCCAACTACCTAGCCTGGGTGGTCATCTCAGGGATCGTTGCCTGGTTCATCTTGAGGGGATAGATGCCCAAGAAATCAAACGAGCCTTTCTTGTGGTCGCTGTTCAGCGCAGGCGGTGTAATGACGGCGTTGTTCATCCCGATTCATGTATTCCTGTTCGGTCTAGCATTCCCACTGGGCTGGATCGACCCTCCCGGTTACGAAAGTCTCAGCGCTTTGCTGCGACTGCCCCTGACTCGCGCTTATCTGTTCGTCCTTTGCTTCCTGGCGCTGTTCCATTGGGCACACCGATTCCGCTTCACCCTCTATGACGGCCTGCAAATCAAACACCTCCACTCACTGATATTCACTTGCTGTTATGGAGCAGCCGTTGCCGGCACGGTTTGGGCAGGCTACCTGTTGTGGAATATCGGGTAGCGAGCCGGAGAGTCTACCCACGCAAGTTGTCGGTGTTTACTCCAAGGGGACAGGTGCCTGAGGACCCACCTCCTCCGCCCGCCCTGCCGACGAAAAGTGTTACCTATATCCCGGTCTGGTAACGGGCGGTTCGGTGGCGACAAACACTCGTGTTTGTCCTGGGCGGCAAGGAATGCGGGCTGCATGTCATGCAGCCTAAGTAGCTCATTAAAAGTAGCTTAGCCCCATCGGCACCCGGGCCTCCTTGGATCGGCAAGGTACAATGTAATTGAGGCTCGTAGCGCGGACCTGGTGCTGTTCCAGTGTCCGCGGGGGCCTACCGAGAAACAAAATTACCAAACAAAGCCAATTCCCTATAACATGTTGTTTTTCAGACACTTACAGATTATTTGGCGGGCGGATCGCGTCCTTCGACCTCCGTTGGTGAGAGATGCGGACTAGCGTCTCGAAATCCCGGTCCTCCAATTCGCGCGACCGGAAACTCGTCCAATCCCTGCATCGCTGGTATCGCCGCCACCGGCGGGACCTGCCCTGGCGAGGGACCCGCGATCCCTACCGCATCTGGGTTTCAGAAATCATGCTGCAGCAAACGCGCGTGGCAACCGTCATTCCCTACTACGAACGCTTCCTGAAACGGTTCCCCTCCGTCGAGTCTCTTGCCAAGGCCCGCGAAAAGACTCTCCTCGGCTATTGGAGCGGACTCGGCTATTACCGCCGAGCGGGGATGATGCGGGCGGCAGCTCGCAAGGTAGTGAGCGAACATGGCGGCGCGTTCCCGGAAAGCTTCGAAGAGCTACGGGCTCTGCCCGGCATTGGGGACTATACCGCGGCGGCCGTAGCGAGCATCGCCTTCGAGCAGCCTTGCGCGGTCGTAGACGGAAACGTCATCCGCGTACTTACGCGCGTCGACGACGACTCGCGCGAGGTTACAAGCTCGCCTGTGCGGCGCGACCTGCAAACGCGAGCTCAGCAGCTTATCGCCGCCGCCGGCCCGCGCAGCCGCGGAGCGTTCAATCAAGCGATGATGGAGTTGGGTTCGCTGCTATGCGCCCGCCGCAAACCGCGGTGCCTGATCTGCCCCGTCGCTTCGTACTGCAAAGCGCGACAGGAGGGCGTACAGGAGCAGCGCCCCGTTAGGCCCGAGAAGCGCCGCCCGGTTCGGCTGCAATTGGCCGTCGCGCTGGTCGAACGCGGCCGGAAGATTCTACTGAGGCAACGGCCGCGGGAAGATCCCCTCATGCCGGGGTTTTGGGAGTTGCCCGAGGTTCAGGGCCCCCGCTTGAAAGCAGACTGTTTCCACGCTCTGGGCATTCAAAAACACCAGCGGCTGGCGACCTTCCGTCACGCGATCACTTTTCGCGAATACCGGGCGTCCGTCTACCGGGGAGAGCTGGCCGCTCAGCCGCCTGACGGTTACCGCTGGGTCTCGCCCGAGAGGCTTAGAAGCCTTCCCCTGACCACCATCACCCGCAAGGCGTTGGCCGTGGCTCGCGGCCTGCGCGACAAACCTCGGCTTGCCTCCCCCAGAAACGGCTAACCATCCGGCCCGCAGCAACGAGCAAGCCGGGAGGCGGGCGCCACAAAAGGGCCGCTTGAATAGGTGTACTCTCGCACCCAGGCACGAGGGTGGATTTTCGCTCACGTTACTACGGCCACTTCTCGAGAAGCTGCGCCATAAAATCTCCGAATCGATTGGACCCCTTATCGGCCCAGTGGGCGTCGTAGGGAAACCAGTGCCCACGAACCTCGTCGGCGCTCAACCCTTCGAACGCCCGACTGCCACCAACAAGCTCCGCTCCCAGCAGCTTCGCGAACCGCCGCACGTCGGCCGGTACGCCGAACGATGGCCTTTCGATCAATTGCTCGCGAACGGGTAGGGAGACCACTAGGATCGGCAGTGCGTGGGCATCCGCGTAGCGTTTGATGTCCGCCACCAATCGGCGCTGCGGCGGGCTCA
Source organism: Bryobacterales bacterium (assembly GCA_965248365.1). Taxonomy (GTDB): domain Bacteria; phylum Acidobacteriota; class Terriglobia; order Bryobacterales; family UBA6623. The sequence goes on from CBDFJA010000003.1 coordinate 836,047, forward strand.
GAATGAAGCTGGGCCTACCGTCCGGCAACGGCTTGCCGGACATCGGTTGTCTTCCCGCGCGCCGCCACAGATCGTGCACCGCCCGATACACTCTGGGGGCTATGTAAAGTTCGAGTTGGCGGGGCGGACACCACGCCCCCTGAAGAGCGAGCTCGAATTCGCGACTCGTGAGAATGTAGCCGTGGAGAGGAAGCAGGAGGGGTCTTGCTTCCTCGATTGTCCGCGGATACGTGGCGGGGTCCCAGTCCGGCAGTCGGCGCAGCATATGGCGCTTGGCGCCCCGATGGTCAGCGATCGTGAAGGTTCGATGAAGGTCATTTCCCCATACGGCGAAGATGATTCCATCGAGCTCGTAGCCCCGGGGCTTAATGTGTCGCAGCACGACACTCCACCAATTCGCGAGGCCACCCCCTCCCGTCGAGAAGTTGAACAACTCGATCGCCCGACCGCCCGTGGACGTCGCAGGGACCGAGAAATCGTCTCGATCGGGAAATCCCTGTGCGTTCCCTAGCTTCGTGCCCACGTATTCGACTTTTCCATAGGTAATACGCGCGTGCCGGGATGGAACCTGGGTCAACCGATATCCCAGCACGGGATCGAAGTGAATCGTGCGGTGGCTCTCTTCAAAGATCCACAGATGCTTGCAAGGGATCGGACTGAAAAGAAAGAAGCCTACGCTCAGCACCGCCTCGATTGCGAGCAAAGCGAGCAGTGATGACATGACAACGACGATTACACGGTGCACAAGCCCCTACCCTGCCGGGCAGCCGAATTCCGCCCAGGATTTCCATTCTAGCCCGCTTTTCTCACCACGTGGGCGCACACGCGCGGACCCTGGAAAGGCACCAGGTCCGCTCAGTCACTGATCTTCACGGGGATCTCCTCCACCTTCTCCAGGGCACGCCTGCGGGCTTGCACGGAGAACGGTGTGACACTAGAGTAAACTATGCTCTCGGCCTTTCCAGAGCTAGCGATGACCCCCAGCCGGATGAAATTCAACTCGCCCATGTACGTTCCGTGAAGTCGCCGACTCATTTGGGGGTCCAGCGTAGCTTGAAATGTCCGGGTCTCTGCAGTCCGGCTCTTTACAACTAAATACGAACTGCCTCTAGAAGGATCTTTTTCTTCCAAAGCCTGAACGCTTACTCTGATAAGTTCCGCGTCGGGTGAATCAGTCGCGCCCACGGCGACTCGAGCCTGACTGCGCACAAAAGTGTCGTACTTCCCGATGTTTGATATGGTAACCACAAGTGAAAGCTTAGTGCCCGCCTGTCTCTGGAGTATGGCATTCCACTCCCGTATGTGCTGGTCTGCGAGATCCGTCTCGGCAGTAAGGACCTCGCTTACCTCTCTGAAAATCCGAGTCAACGTACCGATACACCCATGTGTCACGAGGTACCCAAATCTTCGCCCTTCCTGTATTCTCTTGGGCGGCGCGTCGACTCCTACAACCCTACTCCGAAACACTTGAAAAACCAAGTAATAACTCTCGCCAATCTTCTCGTACGCCATTCCAGTCACCGGCGTCGGAAGGCAGTCCTCTGGGTCCCAGGACAGATCAATCTGACCTCGAGTTGCGATACCGACAAGTCCAGAGAAGACCCCGGGGGCTGTTAGCTCTTGTTTTATTCCCAATTCGACAAATTCGTTCATTCGCCTCCGTTTGGCTGATGCCCCGCTAGTTTCTCCAGACAGAAGTTTGCCCCATTTCTTAAGGGTAATTGGCCATTTCGTGTACTCATAGTAATACGCCATCCCACGTACGAAGTTTCTAGACGCCTCCTCGATCGTTAAGCTGTTGTCTAAAGTAGACAGCGGCGTTATCATCCCAGATCACTGCTGTCCGGTTAAAAGTCGAATAGAATCAATTGGTTGGGGTCATAGGGGGATTCGTTTGGGGAGTCGGATGGCTGGAGTGCCTGTAAAAGGGGCATTTTTTCGAATTGCGTAACGCTGAGAATCTGTAGAATCTGGTAAAGACTCGCTTCCAGCCCGAGCCGTTTCCGGACGATGGCGATGAGCACGTAAATCGAGACAGCGATCCAGATCTGCGTCTTGACGGCGTTCTCGCTGGTGCCGTAAAACGAGTTGATTCGCAGATGTTGCTTGATCCACTTGAAGAACAACTCAATCTGCCAACGCGACTTGTAGATGTGGGCGATGGTCAGCGCCGGGAGCGCGAAGTTGTTGGTCAGAAACTTCAGCCGCTTGTTCGTCCGGGCGTCGAAGTAACTGACCCTCCGCAACGGGTCGGGATAGGCTTGGGCCGATTCGATGGCAGCCAGTATGACGGTCTGATCCGAGCGCAAGCCCGTGGATTTGTCGACGGGATGCGAGTAGCGCCGTTGGAGCAAGATGTTCTTCTTGGTTCGCACGACGAAGAACGACGAGCAGAGAGTGAACACGAAGAGGCGTTCGAAATCGACGTAGGCCCGATCCATGACGTAGAACGCGCCGGCCTCCGGGCCGATCTCGTCGAGGATGTTGATGTCGTGTACTTTGCCTCCAGTAATGCGGATGAACGTGGGAATATTGCCGTGCAGATCCAGCAGCGTGTGCATCTTCACGGCGGCCTTTTGCTTGCGGAATCTCGCCCACGGAAACAGCGACAGGCAGAGGTCGATTGTTGTCGAGTCGAGAGCGTACAGAGTCTGGTCCAAGTCCACACCGATCGGGTCGTGGGCATATAACGGCCGTGCCATGCCAATCAAGACCTGCGCGAAGTCCGCGTAGATCCGCCAGTCGCGCGACTCGTTCGCATCGGCCAGTGTCGAGCGCGCTACCCTGCCGCGGAATCCCATGTGGTAGAGTTTGCCGTGCATCGAACGCAGGCACGTCTCGATGTCGCGGAGGCTTGCCCGATAGGTCAGCTGGGCGAATGCCATCGCAAGAAACTGATCCCAGCAGGAGAAACTTTTCAGATAGGAATCGCCGCGGTAGCGCGATACACATTTCTGAAACTCTTTGCTCGGTAGGTGCTCGATCAGTTGGGAGAAAACCGTACGGCCAAGGTTCATCCCTCATTGTGCCGCGTCCGGATGCTCCGTTCAGGCGACCATTTGCGGCCTCGGGATTTCAAATCGTTCCCGGGCAAAACAGGCCATAAGACATTGAGCGGTCGAGACTTACCGTCCGATGGCGCGACTTTCCCCGGACAGCACTGATCCCAGATCTATCGGCGATCGAGTTCAGCCGCGAGATATCAGCATCAGCTAGAGTTATTGTGTCGTCTATCTCGACGAAAGGGGGCACTAATTTGTCGGAGATCTGCTGTCCGAAGACGCTTCTCCTTGTAAAGGCTGGGTATCTCGGGGAAACCGAAGGAGATATCTTCGATGAAAATGTTGAGCGTGTTTGAAGGGATGGCTTCATCAGCGAGCCTGTTCTGAACGATTCCGGTCGACGCGTCGAGCAGCCAAACGAGGCTGGCTGCGAGAATTGCGGCAAAAGTCTTTATTCCAGGGCGCTGCCGGGCCACGTTAAGCCGTCCAGCACCGAGAAAAGTGAAAAGCCCAGCCAAAAGAGACATTAAGAGGAGTATTGATAGCCAGAACATCGCCTGCCTCCCAGCCTTCTGCTCTTGTCAAATACTCACAAGGTTAGCATAATGGTTCTCGTCAGCACCGGCAGGGATCGACTGGACACGAGTTCTGCTCGAGTTTCGTGTTATTCTCACGGCGTACCGACCTCGGCCGCCCGGGGCCTACGCGGAAACCAGGTGGCTCGAGCGAGAGCGGTACGCAGCTGGCAATCCCCCCACGCAGTCGCTCTCACTTTGGGAGGTTCCGGGCCGGATCGCAACAGGTTCAAACCGCCACCTCACGGGGATTGGTCAAGCCCGTAGCGCACATCTCGCCCTTGATACCCGCGTCTTTTCTACTTGCCCCCGCGACGCTCGGTAGATTCGTCGCCGGAGAGTTCCTTCCAAGCGGTCTCGAACACCGACAGGTCCGGCCAATCGCCGTTGAGGGTTTCGAGGAACGCGAGCAGGTCGCCTTTTTCGGCATCAGTAAGATCGAGCGGGTCAAGCTCCGACTCACCGACTTTCGCCGGCGGCGGGTCGGTGTAGTGTTCGATCACCTGGCGTAGCGACTTGAACCGGCCGTCGTGCATGAAGGGTTGCCTTCCCTTCCAGTTGCGCAACGACGGGACCTTGAAGGCGCCTTTATCTTCCTCGTCCTTGGTTACGTTGTAGCGTCCTAGATCGGCTTCTCCGCCGGTTCCGACGTTGTGGAAATCGTTGTCGGTGAAGGTATTCCCCATATGGCAAATGGCGCATTCACCGCGCGTGAAAAAGATCATCCGTCCACGAGCTTGGGAATCGCTCAAAGCGCTTCGATCCCCTTGCAGCCAGCGGTCAAAGGCGGTTTCGCCGGTAATCAGTTTTCGCTCGAAGGCTGCAATCGCGCCGACGATATCGTCGATCGTAATCTCGCTGACACCGATCGCGGCGAACGCTTTTCGGTATCTGGGTCGGGACTTCACCCGGGCCAGCGCTTCCTCGAGCGTCAGATCCATCTCGATCGAGTTGGTGATCGGGCCCCTGGCCTGCTCTTCAAGCGATTCCGCGCGACCGTCCCAGAAGAAGTATTCGGCCTCTCCGAGGTTGACCACCGTGGGGGTGTTGATCGGCAGTCGGTCGCCGTGAGCGCCCTTTCCAAAGGCCGTGCCCTGCTCGAAGCCGTGCTCCGGCTTGTGGCACGTTCCACACGAAGTGTTTCGGGGGCGCGAGAGGATAGGGTCGAAAAACAGTCGCCAGCCGATGGCTTCTTGGCGGGACACGTCACCACTCCATGCCACGGCGGAAAGCGCACAACAAAGCAGGGAAACGCGGGCGAGGAGTCTTTTCGGTATGCGGTGCATCGCGGATGACGGAAGGTTGCGGCGTCGTCGGTCTGCCTGGAAGTCGCTAGCCCATGGTGAAGTTAGGCGGAACCGTGGGTGCCCTACGCATACTCAAACAAGCCCCGGTAGGGGCGCAGGACGGCCTGCGAATCGCTACATGGATCGCTGTTTCCTACGCCCCTCCGGGGCTGGTTCGTGTTTGGCCTTCCCCCCAGGGTTCCGCCAAAAATGGCTCCACCCTGGGCTACTATCCTGCGCCCCCTTCGGGGGCTGACCCGCTGTTAAGTAATTCGTGTTGGGCTAATCGTCGAGCGCCACACCCCAGGGCCGTTCCCCGACGGCGATCGTGTTGATCTCCTGGTTCTTTTCGGTGTCGATGACCGAGACGGTGTTGTCGAGGCCGTTCGCTGAGTACAAGCGGGAACCGTCGCTTGAGAGCGCCAGACCCCAGACGCGCTTTCCGACCGGGATGACGGCCTGGACCGCCAACGAGTCCGCGTCGAGCACGGCGATGGCGGCTCCCCGTCCCGTTGAGACGTAGAGAACTTTTGCGTCATGGCTTAGCCGAAGGCCTTTCGGCTTCGCCTTCCTGATCTGCTTGCGCAGCTTCACGGTCTTGATAATTTGTTTCGTTTCGACGTCGAGCTTCACGACCTGGCCGGCTACTTCACAACTGATGTAGGCCCAGCGGCCGTCCGGGGTGAAGGCCACTTCCCGCGGCCGGGCTCCGACCAGTATGTTGTCGACGACTTCGTTCTTGGACGCCGAGATCACGTGCACCATGTTGGTTGATTCGCTGGTGACCATGACGAGCTCGCCGTCGGGAGAAATGCCGACGCCCTCGGGCTCGATGCCGACAGGAATTTCGGCCAGGATCTCCCCCGAGCGCGGATCGACGACGCTTGCCTTGCCTTCATCCTCGTTCGAAAGATAAATGCGCCCGTTCGGGTGGACGGCGAACGCTTCGGGGTCCGATCCCGCGGAGATGGTTTTGACGATTTCGAGAGAGCGGACGTCGACAACGGCGAGAGCGTTGTCATCCCCATTGGCGACGTAGACATGCTTTCGGTCCGGCGAGAGGCCGATTCCGCGCGGACGATTGCCGACTTCGAGAGTAGCTTCGACCTCGCCGGTTCGGGTGTCGATAACCGACAGCGTGTTATCGCCCTCGTTTGTGACGAACAGGCGGTGGGTGGGGTCAGCGCTCGAGCAACCGCCGCAGACGGCCCAGGCCACGGCCACCAACACCGTGTGTTTGATGAAAGAGGTTTGAGATAAAGGCTTCATGGCTGTTTGGCTGGCGGCCGAAGCAGACGATAGGTCCGCCATTACGACAACCGCGGACTTCCGTCCGCGGCTCTGCTTTGAAAATAGGCCCTTCTGCAAATATAAACTACCTTGCGTTGGCTGAGTTTTTGAGCTGCACCTATTCCTTGCAACTCACCAGGCCCAGGCTGTCGAGATCGTCGGTCTCCACGACTCCGCGGACGGGCGCCTCGCCGGCAAGTCGGCCATCCTCGACAATCAGCAAGGGCTGGCGCAACTGGCCGCTGTCGCGAAAGGTGTGAGGGACGCCCTTCTGTCCGTCGAATTCCATCTCTTCCCTCAAGTAGACCAAAATATCACCGGGACTCGTGCTGCGGGTCCGCGCCACGGCTTCGGCGATCATCTTGACCGCCGCCCAACCCGCCCAGGCGCCGTCGTCCATGGCGGCGCCGGAGGTTCGACGAAAGCGGTTGTTCAGCTCGCGGCCGGCGAATTTCTTGAAGTCCCCGTGCCAGGCAAGCGCTTCGACATCGGTCGAGTCCGTCCTGTTGCGCCACTGGCTGACGGCATCGGCGCGCATGCGGTCGCTGGGCCCGACGTGCAGCAGATTGCGACGGCATTGCCGGCGAAGGGCGTCGTCCCCGGCGGTCAGGTTGAATACAGCGACGCCGGCGTCGGCAAAGCGGGCGCTCAGCACCGCGAGTTTGCCTGAATCGAGCGCCGCCAGAACAGCCGCCGGTTGGAGGTTTGTCATCCCGCTGCCGAGCTGTTCCGTGTCGCCTACCTGCGTCAACTGATAACCGTGGCCCGTGAATCCCCCCAGTACGTTCGCCTCCTTCAATCCCTGCAGCGCGCCCTTTACCGCGCTGCTCTCGGCGGGGCCGACGTAAAGCAGTAGGACGTTTTCTCGTTCAGCCGCCCGGACGGACAGGGCGAATGCGAAATACAGAGCAAGTAGGCCGGCCACGGGCTGGTGCATCAATTCTCGATTGTACAACGCGGTTCGAAGGGGTTTGTAGCTCTTGGTACATCCACGGGCAAAATTGTCCGTGCTAACCGCGGAATGCCGATGTGGTTTTAACGGAATGTGCGGAGTAGGGGTGCTCCGTCAGCGTTTGCGCGGCGCTCAGGCGGCGTTCAACGGGCCGAGGGGAGCAGGCCCGAGCAGCGAATGTGGGGGAAGCGAAGAAAACTGTTGCATGGGAGCCGTCGCTTCGACTACTCTGATCGAGCCGGGATTGCCAAGGGAGAAAGTGAATGAAAGCCTTTCGAGCAGTTACCGTGTTTCCCGCGATCGCCGAGACGGCCCGCTGGGCAGCGGTTGGGGCCGCGGGCCTACTCCTGCTCACCGGATGTGGCGGCGGAACTCCGGAGACGAGCGCAATCAACTCCCAGTGTGTGGACTGCCACCGGGATGTGACCCCGCGGCTCGTGACCGATTGGGAGCTGAGCCGCCACCGGGAAGAAGGCGTCGATTGCACCGAATGCCACGGCGAAGAGCACACGACGGCCGAGGATGTAGCTGAAGTCGGCGTGGCCACGCCGGACGTTTGTGCGATTTGCCATCCGGTCCAGGTCGAGCAGTTCACGGCCGGCAAGCACGCTCTGGCCTGGGCCTCGATGAACGCCATGCCCACCACGCACTGGCTGCCCATGGAGCTAACCGAGGGCATGAAGGGCTGTGGCGGATGCCACCGGCTGGGACTCAAGAGCCAGGAAGAAATAGAGACGCTGAAAGCCCAAGGAGATGCCTTCGGGCTGGCCTCCTGCGACGTCTGCCACACGCGGCACCTTTTCTCGGTCAAGGAAGCGCGGGAGCCGCAAGCCTGCCGCACCTGCCACATGGGAATTGACCATCCGCAGTGGGAGATGTACTCGTCGTCGAAGCACGGCGTCCGGCATCTGCTCAAGCAGACCGGCACGTTACCGGAAAACGCGGCCGCGCCCACCTGCCAGAACTGCCACATGCCCAAGGGAAACCATGAAGTGCGCACGGCTTGGGGTTTCCTGGCGGTGCGGCTGCCGCTGCCCGAGGACCCGCAATGGAAGCAGGACCAAGTCACGATCCTCAAAGCCCTGGGGGTCCTGGACCCCGAAGGCAACCCGACCGACCGGCTGGAAGTCGTCAAAAAGTTGGACGTGGCGCGGCTGACCCAAGAGGACTGGGAGAAAGAGCGCAATCGCATAATCGCGGTCTGCAGCGAGTGTCACTCGGAAAACTTCGTTAAGGGCGAGTTGCAGAAGGGCGACGACATGATCCGGCAGGTCGACCGGCTTCTGGCTGAGGCCATCGAGATCATCGCTCGCCTCTACCGCGACGGGATCCTCCGAAAGCCCGCGGGTTACGCCTACGCCTATCCCGATCTGCTGGCCTTCCATGACGCGCCGACAGTGATCGAGCAGCGATTGTTCAAGATGCACTTGGAACACCGCATGCGAGCGTTCCAGGGGGTCTTCCACAACAATCCGGACTACGCTCTCTGGTACGGCTGGAGCGAGATGGTTCAGGACCTAGAGGAGATCAAGCACCTGTCGCGCGAAATGCGGCGGGGCAGCCGCTAAGCAACCGCGGAGAGCTGGAATTCCCGATGAGCGCAAGCGCGATCATTCTGAGCGTTCTCATCCTCTTAACGGTCGGCCTGATCGGCTGGACGATGCGCCGACCGGCGCTAAGCGAAAGCCTGGGCGGCAAAATCCTGGTGCTTGTGGCCTTCTGCATCCTACCAGCGATCGTTGTCACAGGGGGCCTCACACACCACTTCGAGCAAGCCAAGAGCACCGAGTTCTGCCTTTCCTGCCACATCATGGAGCCTTACGGCCGTAGCCTTTTGGTGGACCGGGGGCGCTTCATCCCCGCTGTTCACTTCCAGAACAAACAGATACCGCGCGACCGGGCCTGCTTCAGTTGCCACACGAAGTACACGATGTTTGGCGACTTCGAGGCCAAGCTGCGCGGTGCGCAACACGTGTGGCATAACGTTTGGGGAACGGCGTCGGCCCCGATCGAGCTTTACGATCCCTACGATAATCGCGAATGCTTCCATTGCCACGAAGGCGCGCGCAGCTACGAGGAACACGCTGAGCACGTCGGCTATAAGCAGGATCTCAAAGCGAACAGAAAGTCCTGCTTGATGTGCCACAACCTAGTGCATGAGGCTGACAGGTTGGATCGCTACGACATGTGGCTGGGGGAGGCCACGCAGTGAACGTTGAACGCTGGGTTCAGATTCCCGAGGAGTTTCCGGCACGCCTGGACTGGGCCGGGCGGCTGCTCGCGGCCGGGTTGCTCATCGAGTTGCCCACGCTGTTTTGGCCGCATACCGTTTCGTTTTTCCTGTTTCTGGGAGGAGGCGCTTTGCTGGCCGGGGCCGGGATGGCGCTCTATCTCTATTCCGTGGTGACTCTTAAGGAATAGCCGGAATTGGGCTATCTAGTTGACTCCAGTGACCACCAGATATGCTGTCCGCTGCGGCGGGCCCCGCCAAAAACGGGCCATTGAATACGGACGCCCTCGGGGCCTGGGTGCGCCCAGGCACCCGGGTCCGGACGGTAGCGCGCGACAGCGTCTCCCGCGTAGATGCTCGCAGAGCGCGTCCGCAGTCCAGGAAACAGCATTCGGGACACAGCGGTTCCGAGGCGACAATCCAACTCGAAGCGATCCGCGTCCGACCGTTAGGCACGCTGCGCCCGTCGGAGGCCGTAGTGTATAGTGATTTGGTTCACGATCAGGCCGCGACGCCCTCATTAGCCCGCTTTTCCTCACCATGTGTCGAGGAAGCGAGCTAGGAGACCGCCGCCGGGAGAACCATCTATGGCATCTGACACTCTCTACCAACCGCCCCAGGACTTTTCGAAACGAGCGTCCGTTTCGAGCATGGACCAGTATCGCGACATCTATCGCCGGGCCACCGAGGACCCGGAAGGTTTTTGGGGGCAGTTCGCGGAGAAGGAACTTCATTGGTTTGAAAAGTGGTCCCGGGTGCTGGAATGGGAGGCCCCGTTTGCCAAGTGGTTCGTCGGCGGCAAGACGAACATGAGCTACAACTGCCTGGACCGTCACTTGCCGACTTGGCGGAAGAACAAAGCGGCGATTATTTGGGAAGGCGAGCCGGGCGACGAGCGCGTTCTTACCTATCAAGAGCTGCACCGGCGCGTAGCGCGGTTTGCCAACGTGTTGAAGCAGTTGGGCCTCAAGACCGGCGACCGCTCCATCATCTATATGCCGATGGTTCCCGAGCTGCCGATCGCCATGCTGGCCTGCGCGCGGCTGGGCATTACCCACAGCGTCGTTTTCGGGGGCTTTTCGGCGGAGGCGCTGAAGACGCGCATCCTCGACCTCGACGCAAGAGCCGTCATCACGGCCGACGGCGGCTGGCGGCGCGGCAAGGAGGTTCGGCTCAAGGACACGGTGGACGAGGCGCTACGGGACTGTCCCGATGTCGAGCACTGCATCGTCTATCAGCGAACGAACAGCGACGTTCCGATGAAGGCGGGGCGGGACCACTATTGGGGCGATCTCGAGCGAAACGCGGGCGAGGAATGCCCGGCCGAGACGCTCGACTCGGAGCACCCGCTCTACGTCCTCTATACCTCGGGCACCACCGGTAAGCCCAAGGGCATCGTCCATACGACAGGGGGATACCAGGCACAGGTGAGCGCGACCATGCGGTGGGTCTTCGACATCAAGGAGGAAGACACCTATTGGTGCGCGGCCGACATTGGCTGGGTCACCGGACACAGCTATATTGTCTACGGGCCTTTGCTGGCCGGCGCTACAACCGTGATTTACGAAGGAGCCCCCGACTTTCCCGAGCCCGACCGCTTCTGGCGCATCATTGACAAGTACAAGGTCAATATCTTTTACACTTCGCCGACCGCTATCCGGGCCTTTGTCCGGCTCGGCGAGCAGTGGCCCGAGCGCCACGATCTATCGAGCCTGCGGCTGCTGGGAACCGTCGGGGAGCCGATCAACCCCTCGGCCTGGGAGTGGTATCACCAGACGATCGGCCACGAGCGCTGCCCGATCGTCGACACTTGGTGGCAGACCGAAACCGGCTCGATCATGCTCTCCCCGCTGCCCGGAGCCACCCCGACCAAGCCCGGCTCGGCGACCTTCCCGCTGCCGGGCATCGTGGCCGATGTCGTCGATATGGAGGGCAACTCGGTCGAGGCGGGCGAGGGCTATTTGGTCGTCCGCCAACCGTGGCCGTCGATGATTCGCACGTTGTGGGGCGACCCGGAGCGTTACAAGCAGCAGTATTGGTCGCAGATCCCGGGGATCTATTTCACCGGCGACGCCGCCCGGCGCGACGAAGACGGCTACATCTGGGTCCTCGGGCGCGTTGACGATGTGATGAACGTGAGTGGGCACCGGCTCAGCACGGCGGAGCTCGAATCGGCGCTGGTGAAGCACGAAACCGTTGCCGAGGCGGCTGTGATCGGCAAACCGGACGAGCTGACCGGCCAAGCCGTCGTCGCCTTCGTGACCTTGAAAAAAGGCGTAGACGCCAACGATGATTTAAGTGAGACTCTGCGGGCCTGGGTGTCTCAGGAAATCGGCAAGTTCGCCCGCCCGCAACAGATCCGCTTCACAGAGGCGCTCCCCAAGACCCGCAGCGGCAAAATCATGCGCCGCCTGCTGCGCGAAATCGTCACCACCGACAAGGTCTCGGGCGACGTCACGACCCTGGAAGATATTTCGGTGATCAACCGCCTGGCGGGAGCGCAGGAGGAGGAGTAGGGCGGCGGTCGATGATGCCGGGGATCCGCCCGGTGTCCTCAGTCCCAGCGAGGTAGGATCTCGTGACGGATCAACGTGTCCGAGTCCGCGTTCAATGGACAAGTTCGAGGTCCATCGCGTCCAGGATACGACTTAGGGTGATGCCATACGTCAGGTCTTCGAGCCCTCGCCCTCGGCCGATGTCGCCTGGCCAGCCACCCCAGAGAAGGGCCACGGGCCAGTTGTCGTTCTCATCCTCGGCATCCAATAGAATCGCGGAGCCGGAATCGCCAGGGGCGCTGAATACAGTGCTCGGAGCCCGCGGCGCTACCAGCAAATCCGTGTAGAAGTTTGCCGGCTCGCGCCCGACCCGGCGGTCGATCAACTCCTCTTCCGTGTCGAACCCAAAGCCGAAAGCCACGACCGTGCCAAGCTGCAGCCCGGTCGTCCTGCCGACCTTCTTGACGGTTTTTCCTATGATGTCCATCGAGTGCAAATCGATGGTTAGGGGTTCCGCGCCGATTTCTCCCAGCGTTGGGATTTCGTTGCGAAGGAACCCCGCAACACCAGGAACTGGAAGAGGTGCCTGAGGCAGCGGTTCCTGCTTAAGAGGAAGCGCCCTGCGCAGCGGAGTCCGTAAACAGCAGACCGTCCGCCTTGAGGCGCGATTCGGCCTCCGAGGTGTCGATTAAGTCGTCTTCATCCGCGACGGCGTCAAAGAGGAAGACGTCCATGTCAACATCAAGATCCCCCAAGTCTCCGCCCGGCAAGCGTACCGTCTCGGCCAGAGCGCTTTGCTCTTTCCGTTCTTCGGTCATCAGGAGGGACCCGGAAGTCGCCCAAAGAATCTTGTCCTTTTTCTTAGCGAGGAGCCCGCCGATCAGTTTGACAACCGGCAAAATGAGAGCCAAGCCAGCCGCCGCGGAAGCCAGTTTATTACTGACCGTACTGATCGTGCTCTTTGCCGCATCGCTTTCGGCGATCTCCTTGATCGTTTCCCCCGCCCGTCGCGTGCCGCCCTTGTCGCGGACAACCATCAAGTGAGCGAAGATGATGTCGGGCAGCCCTCCGAGCCTGTGATAGATGGAAAACCCATCGCCCGCGAAATCCCAGAGGCCGGGCCTGCCCTTATTGGGCCGGTGGCGGATCACGACGGAAGCCGGGGGCTCGGTGACAACCACCTTGCCCAGATTGTCCGCCGCAATTGCCACGGCGTATAAACGTTTCTTCCAACCCTTTATGGTTGTGAAACGCATTTCATCAATCGAGATGGACATTGCATCGTTTGCCATTTGAAGCTTCTTTCAGTGGATATCGACGTCTTTAAAGAATAGTTGTCCTGTAGGGCGGACCAATTATACACCCAAAAATGTACTAAAGCAATCATTAAGACATTGATAACGACTACAAGTAGGGATAGGGGATGGATCCAGCCTGTCCTCAGCCCGACTGCCGCCGGCCGCGCGGTCGACACGGAGGGCCTTTCTCCGCGGGTCCGGGCCGCATTTGTTGTCGGCACGGTGGGGAGGGACCGGCGAGACCGCCGATGCCTACCGCGCAGCGTATGGCGATCGAACGGGAAAAATCGTACAGCCAGCCGATTCGCTTAAGGGCTAAGTGCTTTGTTTCTTGGGTCGTGACGGGGGCGAATTGGTGCAGTCCCCATTTTTGCTCCGCGAGGACTTCTGCCACGGACTGCCAGCCCAACTCGGCGGGACCCCTCAGAAGGGCGCTTCTTCTGTGTCTTGTTCGCTTTTCTCGGCTCCGACGTGTTCGGCGAGGTTGTCAAACTGAACATATTTGTGAAGGAAAGCAAGCTTGATTTTGCCCGTTGGGCCGTTTCGCTGCTTGGATACGATCAGCTCCGCGAGTCCGTGCAGATCCGCCCGATCGTGCTTATAGACCTCTTCGCGGAAAATAAACGCCACCACGTCGGCGTCCTGCTCGATGGACCCGCTCTCCCGCAGGTCGCTCAACTGAGGACGGTGGTCCCCCGGACGGGTCTCGGGCGCGCGGCTTAACTGGGAGAGCGCGATCACCGGCACGCCCAAATCTTTCGCCAGCAACTTGAGGCCGCGAGACATGGCCGAAATTTCCTGAACGCGGTTTTCCTGGCGCCCCTTCGAGGCCATCAATTGCAGGTAGTCGACGACGACGAGTCCCAGACCGTGCTCGGCTTTCAGCCGCCGGCACTTGGCGCTGACGTCCATGACGGTCGTATCCGCCGAGTCGTCGATGAACAGTTTGCTGGTGACCAGCCGACTCAACGCCGCTCGAAGCCGCTCTCTTTCCTCGCCGCTCAAATAGCCCCCACGGAATCGATGGCTGTCGACGCGAGCGGTGGCGCATAACATCCTGGTCAGCAGAGCCTCTTTGGACATTTCAAGAGAAAAGACCGCCACTGGCTGTCCCGCTTTTTCCGGTGAATCGGTGGCCACGTGCTGGGCGATATTCAGCGCCATGGCGGTCTTGCCCATCGACGGGCGCGCCGCTATGATGATCAGCTCGGACGGATGCAGGCCTGTCGTCAACTCGTCGAACTTCAAAAAAGGCGTCGAAAGCCCGCGCAGCCGCTGAGCGGGGTCCAGAAAGGCCTCGCGTCCGCCGGCGAAACCATCGATGATCTGTGCCGGGTCGGCCAGGCCCGAGCGCAGGTTGGCGTCGCCGATCTTCATCACCGCCGATTCGGCCTCGGCGACCAGGTCGGCGGCTTCCTGGCCCCCTTCAATGCACTGTGTAACGATGTTCTGGGCCGTGAAGATCAGATTCCTCAGCAGCGATTTGTCCTTGACGATCTTCAGATAGCTGTCGATGCTGCTGAGCCGGGGCAGCCCGTCGGTCAGCGAAGAGATGTAGGCAATGCCGTCGCAGGCTTCGAGCTGGTTGTGCTTGTCGATCTCTTCGACTAGGGTGAGGTACTCGATGTTTTCCCCGCGCTCTTGCAGTTCTCGCATGCGCAGGAAGATGCGGCGATGCTTTTCGATACTGAAATCGGCGGCGTCGAGGACGCCGGCGACCAGGGGGAACATCGAATCGTCGAGCAGGATCGATCCCAGCACGAACTGTTCGGCTTCGACGTTGGTCGGTAGACCCCTCTCAAGAGCTGGAGCTGAACCGTTGGTCGCCATTACGAGATGCGAGATGTTCCGAGAGTACGCCATGTTCGCGGTTAACGAAATAGGAAATTTTCCGGCCCGTGTTTACAAGCGGTTGGCTTGTGAATTTCCTTTATGCAACGGATTTGCCACCTTTGGCCTACTCCCGACAGCTTCAGACAGTACTTTCGTGCATGTGGATAAACTGTGAGTATCGGTTCAATCCGAGTAGGGAAAATAAACCCCTTAGGGTTAACGACTTAGAGTCGGTCTTCCCGCACTGAAACAAATCTGAGGACAATTGTTTCCGCTATTATGCCATGGCCGGCGAAGAAAAGGCAAATACCGAAACGGCCGAAGACCCCGCGGATTCCAGCCGACCGACTTTTCCCCCAAGTGACACGGACCCACTGTTGGCTTCCGGTCCTGCCGTACGGTACCTTATAGGTGGGGGGGGACGCGAGAGGGGCTGCCTGAGCGTATTGCCGCGCGGGCGAGGAGTGCACTATGAAACAAAGGTGCACCATGAGACAGGTTGCGGGGCGGGCCCTGCCGGCGATCGTCCTCGGGGCCGGCATCTTCTTCTCGCCGGCGTTCGGCGCCTCCCCGTCGAACGACCGATTTACCCAAGAGCAGCGTGCTTATTGGGCCTTCCAAAAAGTCGTCCGGCCCGACGTTCCCGGCCCGGCAGGCGCATTCCCCAACCCCATCGACGCTTTCATTGCCGCAAGGCTCGAAGAGAAAGGGCTGACGCCGGCCCCGCGCGCCGACAAGATCCCGCTGATTCGCCGGGCTTCGTTTGACCTGATCGGCCTGCCGCCGACGCCCGACGAAGTAGAAGCGTTTCTCAACGACGACTCGCCCGAGGCCTTCGCCCGAGTTGTCGATCGGCTGTTAGAGTCGCCCCACTACGGCGAGCGCTGGGCGAGGCACTGGCTGGACCTGGCCCGCTACGCCGACAGTGAAGGCTTTAAGAGCGACGAGACGCGTCCCAACGCGTGGCGCTACCGCGACTACCTCGTCGGGGCCTTCAACGACGACAAGCCGTTCGACCGCTTCGTGCGCGAGCAAATCGCCGGCGATGAACTATGGCCCGACGACACCTCCGCGCGAATTGCAACGGCTTTCAACCGCCACTACCCGGACGAGACCAATCAGTGGAATCTTTGGCTCCGCCGGCAGGAAATCCTGCACGACATGACCGATACGGTGGGGGCCGTTTTTCTGGGCCTCACCTTCGGCTGCGCCAAGTGCCACGATCACAAGTTCGACCCCATCCTGCAGGCCGACTATTATCGCTTGCAGGCGTTTTTCGCTCATTCCGAGGCTAACGACAACATCTCGCTTTGGCCGGACGCGGAAATCGCGCGTTACAAGCAAAAGCTCGCGGTTTGGGAAGAGAAGACGGCCCAAATCCGGGAAGAGATCGAAACAATCATCGGCCCCAAACGCAAGGAAATCCTCGATGACCGTTTCGCCCGCTTTTACCCGGCGATCCGCGAGCAGCTCAGCAAGCCGCCCGAAGAAAGAAGCCCCTACGAGCGGCAGATGTATTCCAAGTTCCGTTGGCAAATGCAGTTCCTCTCGCGGGATGAAAGCGTCGCTGAACAGCTCGACGAGGATCAGCAAGAGTGCTATCGGACACTGAAGAAGGAACTTTCGGAATTTGACGGCCTTCATCCGGGAGAACCGGCGCTCGGCGTCGGCATCCACGACCTTGGCAAGGAAGCGCCTCCGACGCACGTACTCGGGGTGGGCAGTTACGCGGCCCCCAAGGAGGAAGTTCAGCCCGGCTTCCTCTCGATACTCGATCCCGGCGCGGCAAACTACGAACCGCCCGCGGGCCTCGAGTCGACGGGGCGGCGAACGGCTTTAGCCCGCTGGCTTGCCGGGTCGGAGAATCCCCTGACCGCTCGCGTGATGGTCAACAGGCTGTGGCACTTCCACTTCGGCCGCGGCATTGTTGCCACGCCGAGTGATTTCGGCATGATGGGGGAGCGGCCGACGCATCCCGAGCTGCTCGACTGGATGGCGGACGAGTTCGTACGCCGCGGCTGGAGCATCAAACAGATGCATCGCACGATGATGACGTCGGAGACCTATCAACAGAGTTCCGCTCACCGCGCGGAGGCGAAGGCGAAAGATCCCTTCAATCGCTTGCTGTGGAGATTTCGCCCGCAGCGATTGGAGGGAGAAGTGATTCGAGATTCGTCGCTGTTCGTAGCCGGCGCCTTGAACACAAAAGTCGGCGGACCGACCGTCTTCCCTCCCCTGCCTCGTCACATGCCTGAACCGCGGGGCGGGTGGCAGGTTTCCGAGGATGTCGCCGATCATCGCCGCCGCAGCATCTACATCTTCGTCCGGCGCAACGCTCGCTATCCGATGCTCGAGGTCTACGACATGCCCGATACGCACCAGAGCTGCGCGCGTCGAGACGTGACCACGACCGCGCCCCAGGCACTAAGCTACCTCAACAGCGATCAAACGATGAATTGGGCGCAGTCCTTCGCCGGGCGATTGATCGAAGAGGCAGGCGGCGAGCGCGCCGCTCAGATTGATCTGGCCTACCGGGTGGCCTACTCACGCTCGCCCGACGACTGGGAGAAGCGCTCGGCGCTGACGTTCCTCGATCGTCACTCGCAGATCGTTGCCGAACGCGAGGCGAAGGGCGAGAAACTGGCCGCCCCCGCCGTGATGGCCGAGAACATCAACCCGGCGGAAGCGGCCGCGCTGGTCGATTTTTGCCACACAATTCTGAATTCAAACGAGTTTGTCTTTCGGTATTGATCGTGGGCGACAAGCCGATTTGCTTGTCCTGAGAAAGCAGGGGCGCAGCGCGTCGCGCCCAGGGAATACCCAGAGGGAT
Source organism: Bryobacterales bacterium (assembly GCA_965248365.1). Lineage (GTDB taxonomy): Bacteria > Acidobacteriota > Terriglobia > Bryobacterales > UBA6623. Next base: position 853,838 of record CBDFJA010000003.1, read on the forward strand.
AACGAACGCCATGCCCAACCAACAACCCCACGTCGTCCCCGTACGCTCCCGGCGGCAATTCCTCGCTGAGGCCGGCAGCGGCCTGGGAGCCATCGCTCTGGGCCACCTGCTCAACCAGTCGGGATTCATCCCCCAGGGTCTGGCCAAAGAAGCCGTCCGGAATCCGCTGGCCGCGAAGCCGCCGCATCATCCGCCGAAGGCGAAGTCCGTGATTTGGCTTTTCATGGAAGGCGGCCCGAGTCACGTCGATTTGTTTGATCCCAAACCGATGCTCGACAAGCTCGCCGGACAGCCGATGCCGCCGTCATTTGATCGCCCCATCACGGCCATGGGGACGGCGGACAACACGCTCATGCCGAGCAAGCGCAAGTGGAATCAGTTCGGCGAGAGCGGATTGTGGGTGTCGGACTGGTATCCGCACACGGCCGAGCACGTCGACAAGCTGGCGGTGATTCGCTCTTGCGTCGCCGATGGACTCAACCATGTCGGCTCGGTGAGCCAGATGAATACGGGGTCCATTCTGGCGGGCCGTCCTTCGATGGGCGCCTGGGTCACCTACGGGCTCGGCACGGCGAACGAGAGCCTGCCGGCGTTCGTCATCCTTACCGACTACAAGAGCGTCAACGGGGGCGCGAAAACGTGGAGTTCGGGTTTCCTGCCCGCCACCTATCAGGGGACTCCGTTCCAACGCGAAGGCCCTCCGATACTGAACCTCGACCTCCCGGAAACAGTCGGCATGACGCAGCAGCGCAGCAAGCTGGACTTCCTTGGTTCGATCAACCGGCGCCACGCGGAAACCCGGCCCGAAGACGCGGACCTCAACGCCCGGATCGAATCCTACGAGCTAGCCTATCGGATGCAGTCGGCGGCTCCCGAGGCGGTCGACGTGGAAAACGAGTCCGAAGCGACCAAGAAACTCTACGGGATGGACGAGGAAATTACCCGCAAATTCGGTTCCAACTGTCTGCTGGCGCGCCGGCTCGTCGAGCGCGGCGTGCGTTTCGTTGAAGCCTACTGCGGCAGCGGCAGCGGCTGGGACGCTCACGAAGACCTCGAAGACAACCACAGCAAGTGGTGCAAGGTTTCCGACAAGCCGATTGCCGGACTGCTTACTGATTTAGAGGCTCGCGGCCTACTCGAGGAGACGCTCGTCGTTTGGGGCGGGGAGTTCGGGCGCACGCCGTTCAATGAAAAAGGCAAGGGCCGCGACCACAACCCGTGGGGCTTCACCATTTGGATGGCCGGCGCCGGTATCGAGCCCGGCCAGACCGTCGGCGCGACGGACGAGCTAGGCTTTAAGGCCGTTGACAAACCCTACCATGTCCACGACATCCACGCGACGATCCTGCATCTGCTCGGTCTCAACCATCTCGACCTGACCTACTTCCACAACGGCCGCGCCGAGCGCGCCACCGTCAACGACGGCAAGCTGATCGAAGAAGCTCTGGCGTAGGCAGGGACAGCGGCCATACAGGTCGATTGCCGGTCTCTAACCTGAAACTTCTACGATCTGTAATTCATAGATCTGCTATCGGTTTAGGGGGGGCAGCCGACCGGCAGCGAAAACGGCGGTGCGGGATCGGCAAATGAATGACGAAACCAGCCCGTCTGGGGCCGCAACAATCTGCGCGCGGCTTCAGTTCCGAAAGAAGCGGCACCCGGCTTTGGTAGAGAAGGCAACCTGAACCAGTAAATCAACCGGGCCGTGGGACATGCTGTTTCGCCCTTCCAGGGCTCGCTGACGGGGTTCCGCCACCCACGGCTGAAGCCGTGGGCTTTGCCATTGTCTAGCCCGCTTCGGGGGCCTGGAGTTCCTGCATTTTGCTTTTTTCGGGGGCGAGAAGCAGCCAGCCCCGTCAGGGGCCGCAACAATCTCAGCCCACGGCTTCAGCCGTGGGGAAAAGGAACGGTTCAGGGAAGCCCTGGAACGGGCGACGCAGACAGTGTCCGTCCCCCGGACTAACTGTGAACCCGAATGCACCCTAATTCATGAGGTTCCCCAGCTACCGTCACTACTCGCGAGGAGCCTGACCCTCTCCCTGTTTGATCACACTCATGGCCGTCGCGATGATCGATGCAACGTCGGTAAGGTTTGCAGGCAGAATCATCGTGTTGTTTTTCTGAGCGAGTAGGCCGAGCTTATCCACATACTGCTCGGCGACACGCAACTGCACGGCTTGGTGGCCCCCCGGTGATTCAATGGCTCCCGCCACCTTACGGATTCCGTCGGCGGTCGCTTCGGCTACGGCGATGATCGCGGCCGCTTCTCCCTCGGCTTCGTTGATCTGCTGTTGCTTTTTGGCTTCGGACTCCTTGATGACCTTTTGTTTATCGCCTTCCGCGGTGTTGATGGCGGAATCGCGGTGTCCTTCGGAGTCCAAGATCGTCGCTCGCTTCTCGCGCTCGGCTCTCATCTGTTTTTCCATCGCTTCGAGGACATCCCGCGGAGGATTGATGTTCTTGATTTCGTAGCGCAGGACCTTGACGCCCCATGGTTCCGTCGCCTTGTCCAACTCCGAAACAACTTGGGTGTTGATGTGCGCTCGCTCCTCGAACGTCTTGTCCAGCTCGATCTTTCCGATCTCGCTACGCAACGCCGTCTGCGCCAGTTGTGTGATGGCGAAGAGGTAGTTGGTAATACCGTAGGAAGCTCGCTCGGCATCAAGCACTTTCAAGTACAGAACGCCGTCGATGCCGACCTGCACGTTGTCGCTCGTGATGCAGACCTGCTCGGCGATATCGAAGGCCTGCTCCTTGAGGGAGTGCTTGTACCGAATCGCGTCCAAAAACGGAACGAGAATGTGGAACCCGGCGCCGAGCGTACCGACGAACTTGCCCAGGCGCTCCACGATATACTGGCTCTGCTGCGGAACTACAACAGCGGTCTTTGCAAGGACGATGATGACGAGCAGCATCAGCGCGCCCACGACGAGCAAACCGGCGAAATCCATGTTGTCTACTCCTTGATCCTTCGTCGATGTTATTCGGCCTGAATCCAAAGCGTCAGGCCATCCACCTTCTCCACTTTACAGCGCTGTTTCGCCTCCAGGGACGTTTCGCCCACATTGCGTGCGGTCCAGCTCGTCCCGCGGAATTCGGCCTTGCCGAACTTCTCAGGCGCAATGGTGAACTCCGGGTAGGCAATCTCTCCTACCAGGCGATCCACCCCGCTATCCTGACCTGTTTCCCCCTGCATCTTGCGTACAAGCGGGCCACGAAAAATCAGCACGGAGAGGACCGAAAAAAGGGAGAACAAAACTCCCTGCAACCACAGAGGTCCCGACCATTCGAGAGCGGTGAGTAACCCCACCGCGAGGGCCCCGCATCCGAAAAGAAACAGGTAAAAGCCGCCCGGCGTCAGAAGCTCTGCCGCCAGTAAGACGAAACCGACTATGATCCAAATCCACCAGGGCATCGTTTTGTGACTGGGGCTATCAGGATAGACCCACGCAATAGTATAGAAGACACGGATAGATCCCCACCTGCCGACAAGGGCGGATTTAGCTGCAGAAGCTCACGCAAGTCCCTCTTGGAACGGCATGAACAAGGTGGCGCAGGAGAACGGCCGTTCCTAGCTATACTATCCAGGGCTAACGGATCGGCAAAGGTTGATGCCAGAAGGCTACCAGACTCAATTGAACCGAGCTGTTCCTCAGTCCGTGTTCAGCGGCTTGTTGGGCGGCAATGCCTCCTCTAGCTCTCGCCTCCGCCTTCGCGCGACCCGTCGTCGAGCCGATTGCTCTCAGCGACCGAAAGCTGATGAACACGCCTTACCGCACCGAAAAATGCTCGAAAACTCGAATAGGTTGTCCGAAACACTTCCGGGATCTCCCGACGTCGCCTCACCAGGAGTTCAGCGAGAGCACCTCCCGGCACCAGAGCGGCTACCTCTCGGCGCGCCTCATCTTCAAGGGGCGGCTTAGAAACATTCTGCTCAAGTAGATTCACCAGGTGAAGCAGCAGCTCCCGCAGATCCGGTGCCTCCAAGCGCTCCTCGTCATTGCGGCGGTGGACGACCAGTGCATTCGTCTCGCCGGGGAGCTCCCGATCCATCGAGGCTAGTACGGCAATTATTGAGTCAAGACCGAGTTGTAGGTCTTCGGTTGAATCGAAGCTCACAACGAGTCCGTCGGATCGCTTCTCCACGATCCTGAATCGGTCTCCGATGGTTCGGGCCAAAGCCCACTCAATTGGAATTAGCTGGCTCCAGACAGCGCGCCGGAACTCGAGCGTAACGCAGTTCTCGTGGCGCAAGGCTTGGGCCAGCAGTGCCCCGGATAGTCCACAACCGCGAAGGAACGCTTCGGGAAGAAGGGCCGACTTGTGCAACGTGCGCTGATCGACCGTGCTCGGGCCAAAGTGATCGCAGGTGTCGAGATTAATCGCCGCAGAAAGATCGACGTCGGCGAAGATCGTGCCGCCCAGATTGGCATTGCGGAAATCCGTTTCTTGGAGGCTGGCTGTTGAGAGGTTTGCCAGGTAGAGAATCGTCTTGTGCAAGGATGCATGATCGAGGTTGGCTGCGGCGAGATTTGCATTGTTGAGAGATGCTCTGTTTAGGGCCGCAGAGGTGAGCGTCGCTCCATAGAGGTTGGCCTCCACGAGATAGGCGTCGCTCAGATTCGACGAATGGAGATTCGCGCCGAATAGATTCGCGCCGCCCAGCGAGGCTCGCCGCAAGTCCGCACCCCTTAGATCGGCACGGTCGTTGTTGTGGCGCTCTTGCTCGGTCCACCAAGCGTTCCATGAATGAACGCCATCATGAAGCCTCGCGACGTGCTCAGGATTGGCCATCGCGCGTGCCGTTGGCCAAGAGGTGTGAGTTACAGAACATGGTGAGTGTCAGCAGCCGGCGCAAACATGTTCACAGGAAATCCCTTGGGCGAGCCTGAACGCTAGCCGCCTTCTCTATTGCCGCCCAACTCCTGTTTAGGCTGACCTGGATAAAACCTGTCCTGGTCGGCCTATTGACTTCCGCATAATATAGGGTAATCTTTTGGGGGTTCTGCTCGTCTTAATAGACATGGGGAACCCAAGAGGCGTAAGGCGCGATTTTGATGCTCTGGAAAAGCGACGGCTGGAGGCCGTGCGGCTGGTCGTTGACGAAGGTTTGAGTCAGTCCGAGGCAGCACGGCGCGTGAAGGCGGCGCAGCAAAGCGTGAGCCGTTGGGTTAGCGAGCATGGCGCGCACGGTGCCGCCGGACTCCGCCGGGCCGGGCGCGCCGGCCGCAAGCCGCTGTTAGACGCCACGCAACGGGAACGTCTGGAGGCAATGCTGCTGCGGGGCCCCGAAGCGCAGGGCTTCTCGACGCCGCTGTGGACTTGTCCGCGAGTCGCTCGTCTGATCGCCGACGAGTTCGGCGTGCGCTATCACGAAGGTCATGTTTGGAAGATCCTGCGGGCGCTCCACTGGAGCCCGCAACGGCCTGTCGGCAAGGCCCGCGAGCGCAACGAAGAAGCCATCCGCAACTGGCGGCGCAAGACTTGGCCGGCCACTAAAAAAAAGCCCAAAAACAAGGCCGCACGATCGTCTTCATCGACGAAAGCGGACTGAGTCAGAAGCCCCATCGTTGCCGCACCTGGGCGCCCCGCGGCGAGACACCCGTGCTGGAGTTCAACTTCAACTGGCAGAAACTTTCCGTTTCCGCCGGGCTGACCTTGCGCAACTTCTACTTCCGGCTCTATCCCGGCGCCATCGGCGAGCTGGAGGTCATCGACTTCCTGAAGGCTTTGGTCCGCCACATCGACGGCCCGCTGCTGATCGTCTGGGACCGCCTGCCGGCGCACCGCAGCCGCCTGGTGCGGGAGTTCATCGAGCTCTCCGAAGGCCACATCGCCACGGAGTGCTTGCCGCCCTATGCACCGGAGCTGAACCCGGTGGAATACATTTGGGCTTACTGGAAGCAGCACGAGTTGCCGAACGTCTGTCCGAAGGACTACTGGGAGCTGGACGAGCGTGCCCGCAAATCCCTGCGTCGCATGCGCCGCAAACCGCGCTTGATTACGGCCTTCTGGAAGCAGTCTTCTCTTGGCCTTGACTAACTCGATATTATGCGAGATTCAATAAGACGAAGTCACCAACCCCAACCGGGCGGCAGCCAATTTGTTTGCAATGACTTCCTGCGTGTTCCCTAACCCCCTCGCGGTCTTAGGCCGACCGGCTGGTCCAGACAATCCTACCGCTTTCGCTGCCAGCGCATCAATTATGCCAGATCACTGCTGTCCGGTTAAAAGTCGAATAGAATCAATTGGTTGGGGTCATAGGGGGATTCGTTTGGGGAGTCGGATGGCTGGAGTGCCTGTAAAAGGGGCATTTTTTCGAATTGCGTAACGCTGAGAATCTGTAGAATCTGGTAAAGACTCGCTTCCAGCCCGAGCCGTTTCCGGACGATGGCGATGAGCACGTAAATCGAGACAGCGATCCAGATCTGCGTCTTGACGGCGTTCTCGCTGGTGCCGTAAAACGAGTTGATTCGCAGATGTTGCTTGATCCACTTGAAGAACAACTCAATCTGCCAACGCGACTTGTAGATGTGGGCGATGGTCAGCGCCGGGAGCGCGAAGTTGTTGGTCAGAAACTTCAGCCGCTTGTTCGTCCGGGCGTCGAAGTAACTGACCCTCCGCAACGGGTCGGGATAGGCTTGGGCCGATTCGATGGCAGCCAGTATGACGGTCTGATCCGAGCGCAAGCCCGTGGATTTGTCGACGGGATGCGAGTAGCGCCGTTGGAGCAAGATGTTCTTCTTGGTTCGCACGACGAAGAACGACGAGCAGAGAGTGAACACGAAGAGGCGTTCGAAATCGACGTAGGCCCGATCCATGACGTAGAACGCGCCGGCCTCCGGGCCGATCTCGTCGAGGATGTTGATGTCGTGCACTTTGCCTCCAGTAATGCGGATGAACGTGGGAATATTGCCGTGCAGATCCAGCAGCGTGTGCATCTTCACGGCGGCCTTTTGCTTGCGGAATCTCGCCCACGGAAACAGCGACAGGCAGAGGTCGATTGTTGTCGAGTCGAGAGCGTACAGGGTCTGGTCCAAGTCCACACCGATCGGGTCGTGGGCATATAACGGCCGTGCCATGCCAATCAAGACCTGCGCGAAGTCCGCGTAGATCCGCCAGTCGCGCGACTCGTTCGCATCGGCCAGTGTCGAGCGCGCTACCCTGCCGCGGAATCCCATGTGGTAGAGTTTGCCGTGCATCGAACGCAGGCACGTCTCGATGTCGCGGAGGCTTGCCCGATAGGTCAGCTGGGCGAATGCCATCGCAAGAAACTGATCCCAGCAGGAGAAACTTTTCAGATAGGAATCGCCGCGGTAGCGCGATACACATTTCTGAAACTCTTTGCTCGGTAGGTGCTCGATCAGTTGGGAGAAAACCGTACGGCCAAGGTTCATCCCTCATTGTGCCGCGTCCGGATGCTCCGTTCAGGCGACCATTTGCGGCCTCGGGATTTCAAATCGTTCCCGGGCAAAACAGGCCATAAGACATTGAGCGGTCGAGACTTACCGTCCGATGGCGCGACTTTCCCCGGACAGCACTGATGCCAGATAGATCCTGACTGACGGCGAAGGCTTGATCCGAGCCGCTGGATCAACCATGCCGACCAGGAGGACCCAGCCCGCTTTTCTCACCACCTGACGGTCGAAGCACGCAATAAGCCCGCCATTACTGCGTTGCGCTTGCTCGCCGTGCTCAACGGACTATTCAAGTACGCTTCCGCGCGCCGAGCGGCGCGCGTTGTACTGACGGACTTCTCACGCACTTCGCCTCGCCACGTGGTGAGAAAAGCGGGCTAGCTGTGATCTTTCAACAGGTTGTTCATTCGGTCCCGGACCAGGGAAGCTGGAGTTGTCGAATAACCACGACCCTGGAGAGACCGCATGAACATCCATCAGAATGCCCGATTGACGCCCAAAGGCCGATCCCTTTTGGTTCGATGCATCCTCGCTGGAGAGACGCCTCGGGCCGCCGCGGCGGCCCGAGACGTCTCAGAACGCACCGCCCGCCGTTGGCTGGCCCGCTACCGCGGCGAAGGCGAAGCCGGTCTCTACGATCGCTCTTCGCGTCCCCGGCATAGCCCGCGCCGCACCCCGCAAGCCGTCGTTGACCGCGTCCTCGCCCTGCGCCGACAACGTTGGACGGGCCGCCGCATCGCCCAAACCCTGCGGCTATCCCCGGCCACCGTCAGCCGCCTCCTCGGTCGCGCCGGACTCAACCGTCTCCGCGATCTCGAACCCGCTCCCCCCGTTCGCCGCTACGAACATCACCGTCCCGGCGATCTACTGCATCTCGACATCAAAAAGCTCGGCCGCTTCCAGCACGCCGGTCACCGCGTTACCGGCGATAAGACCCGACGCTCCCGCGCCGCCGGCTGGGAGTTCGTCCACGTCGCCGTCGACGACCATTCCCGCATCGCCTTCTCCCAGATCCTGCCCGATGAGCGCAGCCTTTCCGCTGCCCAGTTCCTTCTCCTCGCCCACGCCTACTATGGCTCGCTTGGCATCCGCATCCGACGCCTGCTCACCGACAATGGCTCCTGTTACCGCTCCCGCCACTTCCGTCGTACTTGCCGCCGCCTCGGCATCCGCCACCGCTTCACCCGCCCCTACACCCCTCGCACCAACGGCAAGGCCGAGCGCTTCATCCAAACCGCCCTCCGCGAATGGGCCTATGCCCGCTCCTACTGCTCCTCCCTCCAACGCGCCAACCATCTGCTCCCCTGGCTCCACGACTACAATTGGCATCGCCCCCACGCCAGCCTCGGCTATAATCCCCCTATCAGCCGACTCCCTCCTCCCCGGAACAACCTGTTGAGGCTCCACAGCTAGCGCAGGCTAATCGGCGGACGCCCCCAAGCCGCCCCAAGACAGTTCGATTTTCAGCGTCGCCTATTTCCGACCTGCCATAATTAATCTCTATGGCAGACGAAAAAGTCCGTTTGACGGCGACCGTGAAGACGGCCGGTTGAGCGAGTAAGCTCAATCCCGCTCTTCTCGATCGGGTCCTCGGCAGGTTGCCGAAGCAAAGCCATCCCAAAGTCCTAGTCGGATTCGACAAATCCGACGACGCCGGAGTGTATCTGCTCAACGACGGGATGGCGCTGGTCGAGACCGTCGATTTTTTCACGCCCATCGTGGACGATCCGGTGACCTTCGGCCAGGTTACGGCCGCCAACTCCCTCAGCGACGTTTACGCCATGGGAGGCAAGCCGATCACGGCGCTGGCCGTGGCCTGCTATCCGGCCAAGGGCGACCCCGAAGTGCTCGAGCAGATCATGCGCGGCGGCCTGAGCAAGATGAGCGAAGCCGGTTGCGCCGTGATCGGGGGCCATAGCGTGGCCGATGACGAGATTAAGTTCGGCTACGCCGTCGTGGGCTTGATCGATCCCTCTAAGGTGCGCACCAACGCCGGTGCAAAACCCGGCGATGATCTCGTTCTGACCAAAAAGCTCGGGACGGGGGTCATTTCGACGGCCCTGAAGCGGGGCGTGGCATCCGACGAGCACGTTCAAGCCATGATCGAGTCGATGACCCGGCTGAACGCCACGGCAGGTGAGGCCATTGGACGCTACGATGTCCACGCCGCGACCGACATTACCGGCTTCGGCTTGCTAGGACATGCGAGGGAGATGGCGTCGAGCAGCGACGTCGGCCTCGAGATCGACCACGCGAAGCTCGAGTTTCTTCCCGGCGCGATCGAATACGCGCGGCAGAAAATATTCCCTGGCGGGCAAAAGAATAACCGCAACTTCGCGGAAGGCGCGGTGCGAACCGAGCCGTCGATTCCCGAAGAGATCGAGGGTTTGCTTTACGACCCCCAGACGTCAGGGGGGCTTTTGATCTCCGTGGCTCCAAGCGATACCGCGGCGCTCGTCGAGGAACTCCACGTCGCCAATGTCCCAGCTCTGAAGATCGGCTCCGTCGTCCCTTCCCGCTCGCCCCGCATTCGAGTTTTCTGATTTTTCCAACTCCACGCCGCGACGGCGCAAGCTGGTCGGCAGACCGCAGAAGGAGTCAGTGGGACAAGCGATCTTGCTTGTCCGCCGCGGACGCGAGCCCGTGGTCAAGACTCCGAATTACCTGGGTTGGCGGGTAACACGTCGCCTCACCTAGCCCGCTTTTCTCACCAGGTGGCGAGGCGAAGTGCGTGAGAGGCCCGTCAGTACAAGGCGCGCGCCGCTCAGCGCGCGGAGGCGTACTTAAACAGTACGTTGAGCACGGTGAGCAAGCGCAACGAAGTAATGGCGGGCCTATGGCGTGCTTCGACCGTCAGCTGGTGAGAAATGCGGGCTCGACCAGCGCCTCGTTGTGCTCGCGGCGATCCGACGTGCTGAAGCAGTCTCGACCGCACCCTTTCGGGCGCGGCTCCGAAGGAATGCGGGCTACCCGGACCCTTCCGCCCCAGACTTGATATGCCGCAGCACCCGCCTGTGGATGCGGTGGATGATTTCGTCCGACCACAGTTGCCAGTACGCCGCCGGCCACATGCCGTGCCGGTACCAAGTCGTGCCTTCGAGTCGCGTGCGGCCGCCCGGCCGCGGGGAGAGCAGGAACTGGCCTCCGTTCGACACCAGAAAATCGTCAAGGTGGGGCGGGTGAACCGCGCGGTAGGGCGTCCATTCCTCCATCGGAGGCGGATTCGAGGTAACCGAGAATTTCAGCAGCCGCGGCTCGTCCCACACCTCGATCGGTTCGACAAACGAGCCGGTCGAGAAAACGCAGTGCCGCTCGGCACCTACCCCTTCACCACGAATGGTCGCCCGAATCGGATACGCAAGACCCAGGCGGAAGAGCCAGTCCTCGGGGTCGGGCAGTTCGCTGAAGGCGACGACCTTCCGCCAAACAGTCTCCGGAGGTGCGTCAATCTCGATCGCCGTTTTCACCTCGAAGGTGGGCGGCTCGGGCAGCGCCACCTGTTCGAAAAGCATCATACCAGGCAGCGCCAAGATTACGACGGGGAAAGCGTGCGAGGTATCGATTCGGTATTCGGAGCCGTGCTGAATCACATACCCCAGGAATCCCCCGAACGCGGCCAAGGGAAGAGCCAAGGGCAAGATCATCAACAGGCAAATAATTCCTTCCAGCGCGACAGCCAGCAGCATCGACCCCGCCAACATTGCCGATAGCAAAGACACCCAGAGACAGTGCCCCGGGCTTCTCGGCCGGTGATAGCCGTAAATCATGACCGACACGAGCCCCAGAACGAACGGCGTCGCCACGAACAGACCCCAGCCGTAGTTGATGAGCACATGCGTTGAAAACATGGTCAACGGAACTCCAAAAACGCTTGTTGCCAACACGCCCAGCGCGGCGCTCCCTACGGCATGGTCGGGAATAACGCGGGCCAGCCACGGCCACGACCGCAAAGGGTTTCCCTCCGGGCGGCCGCTATCCGGCGTTCGCGGAGGAAGCACGGCCATCATGATCAAGAAAAGTAGGTTCACAAACGGAGCGAAGAAAAAAAGAACCAGCCAGGTCGGCAGACCGGCCGATCGCAGCCTGCGCAGCGTCAGCCCGACGCCGATCCAGATGAACGGCAGGGAAAGCGCCACCATCGTCGCCAGGAACACCGCTTCGGTTTCCGGCAGCGACAGGAAGCGGATTGCCTCGGGCAGCGGTATCCAGTAATTAAAAATGCCCCATGGCCGGTCAAACCACCAGGTCGCAAGCAGCCGGTCAAGGCTATGCTTGAGAGCACTGCTGTCCGGTTAAAAGTCGAATAGAATCAATTGGTTGGGGTCATAGGGGAATTCATTTTGGGAGTCGGATGGCTGGAGTGCCTGTAAAACGGGCATTTTTTCGAATAGCGTAACGCTGAGAATCTGTAGAATCTGGTAAAGACTCGCTTCCAGCCCGAGGCGTTTCCGGACGATAGCGATGAGCACGTAAATCGAGACAGCGATCCAGATGTGCGTCTTGACGGCGTTCTCGCTGGTGCCGTAAAACGACTTGATTCGCAGATGTTGCTTGATCCACTTGAAGAAGAGTTCCACCTGCCAGCGCGATTTGTAGATCTGGGCGATGGTCAGTGCCGGCAGGGTGAAGTTATTGGTCAGAAATTTCAATCGCTTGTTGGTTTCGGCATCGAAATAACTCACCCGCCGTAGGGGGTCCGGGTACGCTTGGGCGGAGTTGAAGGGGGTCAAAATAACGGTGTGATCGGATCGCAGGCCCGTGCTCCTATCCACCGGGTGGGAGTAGCGACGCTGCAGCAAAACGTTCTTTTTGGTTCGCACCACGAAGAAGGCCGAACAGAGCGTGAACACGAAGAGGCGCCGAAAATCGACATAACCCCGATCCATGACGTAGAACGCGCCAGCCTCGGGAAGAAATTCATCCAGGATGTTGACGTCATGCACTTTGCCTGCAGTAATGCGGATAAACGTGGGAATATTGCCGTGCAGATCCAGCAGCGTGTGCATCTTCACGGCGGCCTTGTGCTTGCGGAATCCCGCCCACGGAAACAGCGACAGGCAGAGGTCGATTGTTGTCGAGTCGAGAGCGTACAGAGTCTGGTCCAAGTCCACACCGATCGGGTCGTGGGCATATAACGGCCGTGCCATGCCAATCAAGACCTGCGCGAAGTCCGCGTAGATCCGCCAGTCGCGCGACTCGTTCGCATCGGCCAGTGTCGAGCGCGCTACCCTGCCGCCGAATCCCATATGGTAGAGTTTGCCGTGCATCGAACGCAGGCACGTCTCGATGTCGCGGAGGCTTTCCCGATAGGTCAGCTGGGCGAATGCCATCGAAAGAAACTGATCCCAGCAGGAGAAACTTTTCAGATAGGAATCGCCGCGGTAGCGCAATACACATTTGTGAAACTCTTTGCTCGGCAGGTGCTCGATCAGTTGGGAGAAAACCGTACGGCCAAGGTTCATCCCCCATTGTGCCGCGTCGGGATGCTCCGCTCAGGCGGCCATTTGCGGCCTCGGGATTTCAAATCGTTCCCGGGCAAAACAGGCCATAAGATATTGAGTGGTAGAGACTTACCGTCCGTTGGCGTAACTTTCCCCGGACAGCACTGGCTTGAGAGCGAACCCTACGACCCCGATCAGCGCGTAGGGTCCTCGCTCAATCGTGCCTCGCCAGCGCCACAGTTCCGAGAATCGCATATGCGTAGTAAACCTCTTCAATTGGGATTCTATCTTTCAAGGGAGCCACCAAATACTCGATCGTCCTGCTTCCTCGACTTTCCGACTGATTGCTCCCAGCGTGTAAATGATAGAACCTCGCTCCTGTCTCTACCTGACCTCCACCGCCGCCAACGCAACACGTGGATGCCCAACACAACCCCCCCAATGCCACCGATGAGCAGCACAGCAGGTTGTGAAAAAGCAGCCACGACGACAACGGCAAAGAGCGTTCGGATGGGATCCGCCCCTCTTTCGACTAATAAATGACATAAGGCACCGACGACCAGCGTGCCCACAGTTAAATACAACAAGCTCATCAATATGATTCCCCCGAAAGCTCCAATCACCCCAGCAAACACAGCCATCGCCCATTTCCATTTGTACGACAAGCCGAAGAGAATCGCGGTCAAAATCATCAGGACCGCTGGCCACAGCCAAAAACCCCCAATATATTCCACGCTGTCCCTCTCTTCTCAAGTCGCCAGCGACTGCTGCTCCACAAAGTTTCTCGCCGACCTCGATACGACGGTCCTGCGAATGCCCGGGAGACTACGGCCGGCTAGCTGCTTTCCGTCGCAAAGGGTGGCTGGGTACAGTCCGCCAATTTCGGATCCGGACATCCCCGCAACTGGTTGATTTTTCGGACAGGCGAAATTGCTGACCGTCCCCGCCGCGAACGGCAAGCGTATTTTGCGACGGAAAGTGACCGCCGTATCGCCATCAGTAATTTCTGTAAATACTGAAAGCCCATTCAAAAAAACCTCCCCCCTGCTATCCTCCCAGCACCGAGTCGACCAGCTTGCCGATTCTGCCTTTGAGCTGGAGGAATTTCCTTGCCGCCCTCGGCGGCAGGCGTTGAAACTCCTGGTAGATCCCCGTCACCTGCTCGAAAAATTCCAGCATCTCTTTCAAACGCTCCCGCGTGTAGGTTTGCGCTTTGCGGTCTTTCGAGAGATCGGCCACGCAGGAGCGAAGCACCGCCAAAGTCGGGTCGATTTCCCGGCGTTTTCGTTGATCGAGCACAACGCGGAACATCTCCCAGACATCTTTCGTTGATTCGAAGTGATCCCGTCGGTCGCCGAGCGCGTGAACAACTCGCACGATGCCCCAGCCCTGCAACTCCTTCAGGCTCGTCGAGACGTTCGACCGCGCCACCGATAGCGTTTCCGCAATCTGCTCCGCGTTCAGGGGTTCGGGAGCCAAGTAGAGCAGCGCGTGGATCTCGGCTACCGTACGGTTGATCCCCCAGCGGGTTCCCATTTCTCCCCAATGGAGGATGAACTTCTGTTCGACCGGCCCCAGTTTTGCCATATTCAGTAATTTCCGTCTATACAGAAATTACTGCATCTCGTGCCGTTTGTCAAGACCCGGGGACCCCGGGGTGTGCGCGAGGAGAGTTTCGGGGACATCATTATCATTCCGAAAACGTCAGTGGACCAAGGTAGAAATGTTCAGGCTCTGGTTGACAGGGACGTGACGCACGCTTTCAACCTGTCGATGAGGTGAAGCAAACCGGGCGCAACCGCAACGGGTATTGGCTGACGCATCCGACTATCAGGCGAGGGTAATTTTCAAGCGCTGGAGAAGCGTAAGATCCGCAGGGGTTTGTGGCCCAAGGACGGAAGATCCCGGCGGCGGGCCGCGACCTAATCCTTGCTTAACGGCGGGCCCTAGCTAGCTAAGCCGGGGCTAGGTGTGGAGCCTCAACAGGTTGTTCCGGGGAGGAGGGAGTCGGCTGATAGGGGGATTATAGCCGAGGCTGGCGTGGGGGCGATGCCAATTGTAGTCGTGGAGCCAGGGGAGCAGATGGTTGGCGCGTTGGAGGGAGGAGCAGTAGGAGCGGGCATAGGCCCATTCGCGGAGGGCGGTTTGGATGAAGCGCTCGGCCTTGCCGTTGGTGCGAGGGGTGTAGGGGCGGGTGAAGCGGTGGCGGATGCCGAGGCGGCGGCAAGTACGACGGAAGTGGCGGGAGCGGTACCAGGAGCCATTGTCGGTGAGCAGGCGTCGGATGCGGATGCCAAGCGAGCCATAGTAGGCGTGGGCGAGGAGAAGGAACTGGGCAGCGGAAAGGCTGCGCTCATCGGGCAGGATCTGGGAGAAGGCGATGCGGGAATGGTCGTCGACGGCGACGTGGACGAACTCCCAGCCGGCGGCGCGGGAGCGTCGGGTCTTATCGCCGGTAACGCGGTGACCGGCGTGCTGGAAGCGGCCGAGCTTTTTGATGTCGAGATGCAGTAGATCGCCGGGACGGTGATGTTCGTAGCGGCGAACGGGGGGAGCGGGTTCGAGATCGCGGAGACGGTTGAGTCCGGCGCGACCGAGGAGGCGGCTGACGGTGGCCGGGGATAGCCGCAGGGTTTGGGCGATGCGGCGGCCCGTCCAACGTTGTCGGCGCAGGGCGAGGACGCGGTCAACGACGGCTTGCGGGGTGCGGCGCGGGCTATGCCGGGGACGCGAAGAGCGATCGTAGAGACCGGCTTCGCCTTCGCCGCGGTAGCGGGCCAGCCAACGGCGGGCGGTGCGTTCTGAGACGTCTCGGGCCGCCGCGGCGGCCCGAGGCGTCTCTCCAGCGAGGATGCATCGAACCAAAAGGGCTCGGCCTTTGGGCGTCAATCGGGCATTCTGATGGATGTTCATGCGGTCTCTCCAGGGTCGTGGTTATTCGACAACTCCAGCTTCCCTGGTCCGGGACCGAATGAACAACCTGTTGAAAGATCACAGCTAGGCCAGCTTCGCCAAAACGGCGCTTGTCACTTCGGTCGTCGGGGACCGACCTCCCAGGTCCGCCGGAAGCGATTCGCCTTCGGCGATCGTATCGCCTACGGCTTTTTCAACCGATTTCGCGGCGTCGCCCAAGCCGAGAAAATCGAGCATCATGGCGGCGCTGAGGATCATCGCAATCGGGTTGACAATGCCTTTGCCGGCAATGTCGGGGGCCGACCCGTGTACGGGTTCGAACATCGATGGGAATTCTCGAGAGGGGTTCAAGTTGGCGCTTGGGGCCAGGCCTAGGCTGCCTGTAATCGCAGCGGCTAAATCGCTCAGAATATCGCCGAATAAATTGGACCCGACGACGACATCGAACGTGTGGGGACGGCGAACAAAGTGGACGGCCGCGGCATCGACCAGCAGCGACTCCGTCTCCACATCCGGGTACTCGCGCGCCACTTCCGCAAACGTGTGGTCCCACAACACCATGCTGTAGCCTTGGGCGTTCGATTTGGTGATCGATGTGACCTTCTTTCTGTCACGACGGCGCGCCAAGTCAAAGGCATACCGAACGATGCGCTCGACCCCGCGTCGAGTAAAAACGGCTGTCTGGAGCGCCACCTCGTCGGGCGTGTGGCGGTAGAGGAACCCTCCGGCCTGGCTGTATTCCCCTTCGGTGTTTTCGCGCACAATGACCAAGTCGATCCGGCCTGGGTTGCTCAGAGGAGTGTTCCCGCCAGGGTAGAGCTTCGCCGGACGGACGCAGGCGTACTGATCAAAGGCACGCCGAATCGGCAACAACAGGCCGTTTAAGGTCGTGTGGTCCGGTACATCCGGGTGGCCGACCGCGCCCAGCAAGATGGCGTCAAATTCCCGCAACTGGTCGATACCGGCAGGCGGTATCATCCGGCCGTGTTGGAAATAATAGTCCGTTCCCCATTCCAACTCCGTGCATCGAAAACCGACTTCACTCCGTTCGGCGACGGCGTCGAGGACCCTACGCGCCTCCGGCATCACTTCAAGACCGACGCCATCGCCGGGAATCATGGCGATGGAAAATTCGCGCATCAGCGACTATTGTGGCACAACCCGATCGCTCTTATATCCTCGAACCTTGCCGCTTTGGCGGCCGATCAGACAAGCCTAAATATCTATTTTCGTGACGGTTGTGAGCGGCGAAACCGCACGCAAAGCATTTTGAATCAGGCCCATAAAAATTATCTTCTTGCATGAGTAAGGGTCCTCGCATAGAGTGGAAATTAATGATTCGATCAGCGACAAGTTCTGGCGGGGTCGTCGAAACATTTGGGTGTTTCGCCGTCAGACACACCGGTTGAACACGTAAGACATTTGAAGGGCAACGTGTCTCGGCGCGAGTTGCTGTTAGTACAAGAAGAAACGTTCGCGGCGTGATTTTAGCGCTGCTGATAGCGGGAGAACAGGAGGAGGAGGGTCAACATGACATCGATTCGTAGCATCGTGATTGTATTCGCAGCCGTAGCGCTACTGGGCATCGGCAACTTGGCGGCCGAGGACGAGAGCCCCGTAAGTGTGTCTTTCGACACCACGTTCGTAAACAAGTACATTTGGCGCGGCCAAAACCTGAACAACAATGCGTCGGTCCAACCCGGCATATCGATCGGTTACAAGGGCCTGACGATCTCTTCGTGGAGTCAGTTCTCCCATACGGGTTTTGGCGACAGCGACGTCGCCGGCAACCATTGGACCGAGCACGATTTCACCATGGACTACGGTTTCGCGCTCAACGACAAGGTCTCGGTCAACGTGGGCTGGATCAACTACGCGTTCCCGAACTTCAACGACGGCCGCTATTCGAACGAGATCTACGGCGCGATCAGCGTGGACACGATTCTGCAACCGAGCATCGGCGTCTACGGGGACCCGCACAACGGCAACGGCATGTACTACAGCTTCGGTATCGGTCATGGCGTTGATCTCGGTCACGGCTTTGCCCTGAACCTGTCCACTTCGGTCGGTATTAACCAGCACCAGTGGATCGACAAGACGGCTGTTTCAGACGTCGTGCTCGGAGTGGGACTCGATATTCCCATCAGCGACCATGTTACGCTCTCGCCGTTTTGGAACTACATTACGGGCGACGACGAGTTGCGGCACGGCCCGGATGCTTTCTTCTTCACCGGCCACCTTGGCGGAGTGAATCTGAACATCAGTTATTAGCCCGCGGGCCGTCAGGCGCGCCGGAGATTGCGAAGCGCCGCCAGGGTCTCTTTGACCGAGGCTCTTCGCTGAAATAAGGAAATACCCGCGACTCCCGCAGCACCCCTCCCCAGGCACTGGGATGCGTTCTCAAACTGAACGCCTCCCAGTGCCAAAACCGGTATCTCCACCAGCCGGCAAGCCTCCTCAAGCGCTTGCAATTCCCGAGGCGGGCCATATCGCCCCTTGGAGGCGGTCTCGAACACCGGGCCGAAGACCGTGAAATCCGCTCCCTCCGCCTCCGCCTGCCGCACTTCGTCGACGCTGTGACAGGAGACGCCGATAAAGAAGCCCTGGGGCGTGATCGAGCGGATGTCGGAGGGGCTGGGGGCGCCGGCAGGCAGGTGAACTCCCTGCGCACCGGCGGCCAGGGCCACATCCACCCGGCCGTTGACTAGTATCCGAGTCTCTCCGGGATTCGGTAGTCTGAGCACGGCCTGGGTAAGTTGGAACAGTTCTCGCGCCGGAAGGTCCTTCTCGCGGATTTGCAGCAGGTCCGGACCGGCCTGCAATAGGCGGCCCAAGTGATCGAGCAAGTCGCCTTCCTGCTGCCGACGGTCGGTGATGGCGTAGAGAATCATCGGGGAGCCGAGATCGGGCGGCGAGTCCGCGCTGTTCAACGGCCGGCGGCGGCGGGCCCGGCCTTTGTGCCCGGCCCCTCGGCTCAGGAATCCGTCTCCCCCTGTTGCGGGAAAACCCAGACGGCGTCAGGAGGAAACTCGAGCGTCCAGCGCCGGGCATTTTTTCCCTTCTCGTAAAGCGCTCGGGAGACATAGGCCGAGAGCGGTCCGGGAAAAACCAAGCGCACCTGGTCGGGCATTTCAATCGCGTCGGTCAGAGGCAGCGCGAGCCGCTGCTGCTCCACGGTGCCGTTGGACGGCGCGGCGATCACGCGTTCGGGCCGAATGCACACCCGGACACGGTCGCCGGGGCTGCGGTCCGGCAGGTAGGGCGCGAAGATTCGAAGCTCGCCCGCTTGCAGCCGAGTCCGATCGTCGCCCGCGTCGAGTTCCGAGACCACGGCCTCGGTCACGTCGGATAGGCCCAGAAGCTGAGCGACCGCGGTCGAGGCCGGGCGCTCGTAGACCTCGCGCGGCGGGCCTTGCTGAACGATCTGTCCGCGGCGATAGACCAGCATCCGATCCCCCAGTTCGAAAGCCTCTTCCAGGTCATGGGTGACCAATAACATCGGCAACCGATATTCAGAACGGATTTGACGCAGAATCCCGTACAACTGGCGGCGCAAACCGACATCGAGCGCCCGTGCCGGCTCGTCGAGCAGGAGAAGGCGCGGTTGATTCACGAGCGTGCGCGCGATCGCGCCGCGCTGGCGCTCCCCGCCGGACAGCTCGCGGGGCCGGCGACCGGCCAGAGCCTCCAGCCGGAACGACTCCAGAACCTGCCGGACGCGGCGCTTTCTCTGCTCGGGTTCGAGATCCGCGGCCGCGAATTCCAGATTCCGGCGCAGACTCATGTGCGGGAACAGAGCATCCTTTTGAAAGACGTAACCACAGTGTCGCCGGCGGGCCGGCAGGCAAGCGCCGCGAGCGGAGTCGAACAGCGTTTCTCCCGCCAGGCGGACATAGCCCGAATCGGGCCGCACAAACCCGGCGACCGATTCCAGCGTCAGCGTTTTCCCGCAGCCGCTGGGGCCGAACAGCACCGTGATTTCGTCTCCGGCGGCAAAGGAAACCGACAGCCTAAAACCAGCGGAGTCCGGCCCGCTCGGGTAGGCCTTTTCGAGTTGTGCCTCGAGCGCCGCCATTAGTACGCCTGCTTCGCGCCGGCGCGGTTGACCACGTAAAGTACGCTGATCGCCAGCACCGACATGACTACGACGAGCGAATTCGCCAGCTGGGTGTCGCCGGACTGATAGGCGTCGTAGATGGCTACCGACATGGTCTGCGTCCTGCCGGGCATGTTGCCCGCGATCATGATGGTCACGCCGAAGTCTCCCAGCGACCGCGCGAAGGCGAAAATCGTCGCCGCGATGATCGAACGCCGGGCCAAAGGCACGCTAACCCTCCAGAAGACCCGCCATTCACTCGCTCCCAGGCTACGCGCCGCATTTTCTAATGTGTGATCCACCGAATCGAAAGCCGCCCGAGCGGCTCGAACCAACAGAGGAATGGAATGGAAACAGGCCGCCACCACGGCCGCCTGCCAGGTGAAAACCAGCGCTTGGCCAAAGACGGCCTCGTAGGCCTGGCCCAGCGGACTGGCGCGGCCCAATAGCACCAGCAGGTAGTAGCCTAGCACCGTCGGAGGCAGCACGATCGGCAGCGTGACCAATGTCTCCAGCAGGTTCCTGCCCCAAAATCGCCCGTGAACCAACGCGTAGGCCACGGCTAAACCCACGGCAATGGAAACGATCGTCGCCAGGCAAGCCACCCGCAAACTCAGCCACAAAGGAAACCAATCTACTGTCTCTAAGGTTGTCATCCGCTTAGATGAGATTATAGCTGGAGTGCTGCTTGGCGGCTTTCTCGCCAGCGTTCGGACGAGCGGCGTTGAAATGAACTTCGTTTTGCAGGGGAGCACCGCCGTGTCCGCCCATTCGTGGGATTCACACTCCGTCGCATTCGATCAGCCAACCCAACGAGAACCTCTCTGGCGGGTGCTCGTCCGGAGAGAGGGCCGGGGAGGCGGGCTAACTGTGATCTTTCAACAGGTTGTTCATTCGGTCCCGGACCAGGGAAGCTGGAGTTGTCGAATAACCACGACCCTGGAGAGACCGCATGAACATCCATCAGAATGCCCGATTGACGCCCAAAGGCCGAGCCCTTTTGGTTCGATGCATCCTCGCTGGAGAGACGCCTCGGGCCGCCGCGGCGACCCGAGACGTCTCAGAACGCACCGCCCGCCGTTGGCTGGCCCGCTACCGCGGCGAAGGCGAAGCCGGTCTCTACGATCGCTCTTCGCGTCCCCGGCATAGCCCGCGCCGCACCCCGCAAGCCGTCGTTGACCGCGTCCTCGCCCTGCGCCGACAACGTTGGACGGGCCGCCGCATCGCCCAAACCCTGCGGCTATCCCCGGCCACCGTCAGCCGCCTCCTCGGTCGCGCCGGACTCAACCGTCTCCGCGATCTCGAACCCGCTCCCCCCGTTCGCCGCTACGAACATCACCGTCCCGGCGATCTACTGCATCTCGACATCAAAAAGCTCGGCCGCTTCCAGCACGCCGGTCACCGCGTTACCGGCGATAAGACCCGACGCTCCCGCGCCGCCGGCTGGGAGTTCGTCCACGTCGCCGTCGACGACCATTCCCGCATCGCCTTCTCCCAGATCCTGCCCGATGAGCGCAGCCTTTCCGCTGCCCAGTTCCTTCTCCTCGCCCACGCCTACTATGGCTCGCTTGGCATCCGCATCCGACGCCTGCTCACCGACAATGGCTCCTGGTACCGCTCCCGCCACTTCCGTCGTACTTGCCGCCGCCTCGGCATCCGCCACCGCTTCACCCGCCCCTACACCCCTCGCACCAACGGCAAGGCCGAGCGCTTCATCCAAACCGCCCTCCGCGAATGGGCCTATGCCCGCTCCTACTGCTCCTCCCTCCAACGCGCCAACCATCTGCTCCCCTGGCTCCACGACTACAATTGGCATCGCCCCCACGCCAGCCTCGGCTATAATCCCCCTATCAGCCGACTCCCTCCTCCCCGGAACAACCTGTTGAGGCTCCACAGCTAGCTCGAGAAATTTCACCAACCTTCCGTCGAAAACCCGCCTGGCTTCATTGCTTCGGGCGTGTTGTGAGGTCCCAGGCCGCTCGCTTGTCGCGAGGGTCAGCGTGCGCAGGGAGCTGAGCCTCGAACGCGAGTGACAGGCCAAATCCCCGCAACGGCCATCGTCCTTCATGGCCGCTCACACTGACTACTACTATCTTGACAATGAAGCACTAAAGTTTAATAATAGATACAGGCTAAGAAATTTCCCTCTGCGGCCTTCCGACGGCTTGAATTGCTGGGTGCAGGCGTGGAACACCCGGGGAGGGAGTGGTCGACGAGAGTCGCCACAAAAGGAGAAGCCGCAATGGCGAAGATTATTGGAATTGACCTTGGTACGACGAATTCGGTCGCTGCCGTCATGCAGGCGGGACAGCCTACGGTGATTGCCAATCAGGAGGGAGGACGGACGACGCCCTCGGTAGTGGCCTTCACAAAGACCGACGAGCGATTGGCCGGGCAAGCGGCGAAACGGCAGGCGATCACAAATCCCGCGAACACGGTGTTTTCGATCAAGCGCTTCATGGGCCGGCGTGCCGAGGAAGTGACCGAAGAGACGGGGATGGTCCCCTACGAAATTACTTCCGCCGGTGAGCTGATCAAGGTCAAGATCGGAGACAAGCAGTATCCGCCGCAAGAGATTTCGGCCGCCATCCTGGGCAAGCTAAAAGAAGCGGCTGAATCGTATTTGGGCGAGAAGGTAACCAAGGCGGTGATCACCGTGCCAGCGTATTTCAACGACTCACAGCGGCAGGCCACGAAAGATGCCGGTAAGATCGCCGGGCTCGAGGTTTTGCGAATCATCAATGAGCCAACGGCGGCGGCGCTGGCCTATGGCCTTGACAAGAAGAAGAACGAGACGATTGCCGTTTACGACTTCGGCGGAGGGACCTTTGACATTTCGATTTTGGAAGTCGGCGAGGGTATCGTCGAGGTCAAGGCCACCAACGGCGATACGCACCTGGGCGGCGACAACATTGACCACATGTTGATCGAGTGGATCGTCGGAGAATTCAAGAAGGAGCAAGGGATTGATCTTTCCGGCGACAAGATGGCCCTGCAGAGGCTCAAGGAGGCCGCCGAGAAGGCCAAGATGGACCTCTCGACGCTGCTGGAGACCGACATCAATCTGCCCTTCATCACCGCCGACGCCAGCGGCCCGAAGCACTTGCAGCTCAAGCTGACCCGGGCGCGGCTCGAGCAGATGATGGAACCCATCTTGCGGCGCACGATGGAGCCTTGCAAGCGAGCTCTGGCCGACGCCGGGCTGTCTCCCAACCAGATTGACGAGATTGTCGTCGTGGGCGGCTCGACTCGCATCCCCCGAGTACAGCAGATGGTCAAGGACCTGTTCGGCAAGGAGTCCCACCAGGGCGTCAATCCCGACGAAGTCGTCGCCATCGGCGCGGCGGTGCAAGGCGGCGTATTGGGCGGGGAGGTCAAGGATGTTCTCTTGCTCGACGTCACGCCGCTATCGCTCGGAATCGAGACTCTCGGCGGTGTATTCACCAAGCTGATCGACCGCAATACGACCATTCCGACCCGCAAAGGCGAGGTCTTTTCCACCGCCGCCGACAGCCAGACTTCGGTGGAGATCAAGGTGTATCAGGGCGAGCGCTCGATGGCGGCGGACAACCGCTTGCTGGGCGTCTTCCAGTTAGTCGGGATTCCGCCGGCTCCGCGGGGAATTCCGCAGGTCGAGGTGACCTTCGACATCGACGCCAACGGAATATTGAATGTATCCGCGAAGGACAAGGCAACCGCCAAAGAGCAGAAGATCACCATTACCAGCTCGTCGGGTTTGTCGAAAGAGGAAATCGAAAAAATTGCCGCCGACGCCGAATCGCATGCGGCGGATGACCGCCTGCGTCACGACGAGGTAGAAGCCCGCAATCGGGCCGACGCGATGGTCTACAGCACCGAGAAAACACTCAAGGAGCATCGCGACAAGGTCAGCGACGAAGACGCCGCCAAGATCGAGGCTGCCCTGGAGGAAACCAAAAAGGCCGTGCAGGGAAGTAACCTCGACGAAATCAACAAAGCCATCGAGAAGCTGACCCAGGCCAGCCACAAGTTGGCGGAAGCCATGTACCAGTCCACGGCATCGGAAACTCCTGGGGAGGGAGCGACGCCCGGCACCGAGGCAGGCGGTCCCGATGGCGCGGGTGCGGACGATTCGGGGGATGAGAAGAAGGACAAAGATGATGTTGTCGACGCCGAGTTTGTCGACGTCGATGATAAACCCAAGGGGTGAAGGGAGGACGCTCTTCTTCCCCGCCTCGGGCCGATAAGGGTTCCCGTGCCGGCTCGTTGTCGAAGACTCCCCGACCGACGGAGCCTTCGCCGCCGGAGCGCGAGAACGTGCCGGGTAC
This sequence comes from Bryobacterales bacterium, assembly GCA_965248365.1. Taxonomy (GTDB): domain Bacteria; phylum Acidobacteriota; class Terriglobia; order Bryobacterales; family UBA6623. The sequence continues at coordinate 878,013 of CBDFJA010000003.1, forward strand.
AGCCCCTACGGCGGATGGCGCGCGGCATGGGGGCGCTTTAGCGAATAGGTGATGGCTGTGGCTGCGACGGAACAGAAAGACTACTACGGGATTCTGGGCGTCAAACGCAAGGCCGGCGACGACGAGATCCGCAAGGCTTATCGCAAGCTCGCCCGTAAGCATCACCCGGATGTGAACCCGGGGGACAAGGCCGCCGAGGACCGCTTCAAGAGTATCCAGGAAGCCTATGGCGTCCTCAGCGATCGCAAGAAACGGCAGATGTACGACCAGTTCGGTTTCTACTCGGAGACCGGCGCCTACCCGGGAGCGGGAGCTGGCCCCGGCCCCGGAGGGTTCGACTTCAGCGGCTTCGACTTTTCGGAAGTTTTTTCTCAGGCCGGGCAGAGCGCCCGTCGAGGTCAGGGGTCTCCCGGGTCGAATCGGGGCGGATTCTCGGATCTGTTCTCGCAATTCTTTCGCCAGGGCGGCCGCGAGCCGCAGGCTAAGTCGCAGGCGGGCGAGGATCTCGAATACACGGTCGATATCGGGTTCTGGGACGCCATTCGCGGCACGACCCTGCGGCTGAGCGTCTTTCGGCATGAGACCTGCGCACAGTGCCGGGGCCTGGGGAACACCGGTGCCGGCGTAGCGGTTTGTACCGAGTGTGGGGGCGGGGGCCAGGTCAGCCAGACCGTCGGCGCCATGCGATTTAACATTGCTTGTCCTCGGTGTCAAGGGCGGGGACAGCTGCGCAACGCCTGCCCGGCGTGCGCCGGCGACGGTCGAGTGGGCCGCAACGAGTCCGTGGAGGTGCGCATCCCGGCCGGCGCCCAGAACGGGTCTCGGCTCAGGGTGGCGGCTAAGGGGAACGCGGGCAGCGTAGGCGGGACGCCCGGCGACCTCTACATCACCACGCGGGTCGGCTCTCACACGGTCTTCGAGCGCAGGGGAGACGACATCCACATCCTCGCGCCGGTGACGATTCCCGAAGCCGTGCTCGGAGCCAAAGTCGAAGTGCCCACGATCGATGGGAAAGCGCGCTTGAAGATTCCGCCCGCCACCGACTCGGGAAAGAAATTCCGCTTGCGCGAAAGAGGCGTCCTGAATCGCCGCACCGGCCGCAGAGGAGACCAGTTTGTCGAAGTGAAAATCGTCGTTCCACCAATTCCCGACCAAGCCTCGAAGACGAGCATTGAGGAGTTTGGTAAGCTGAACTCCGAAGATCCGCGTAAGGCTCTTTGGTCGCAGGTCTGAGATGGCCAGAAGAAAACGAAGCGAAGGCGGGTACACGATCTCGGTGGTCGCCGGCCAATTCGGCGTTCACCCGCAAACCCTCCGCCTTTATGAACGCGAGGGACTGCTCAAGCCCTCGCGCACCGAGGGCAACACGCGGCTCTACACCGACCAGGACATGCAGCGCCTGGAAGTGATCCTCTCGCTGACCCGGGATCTGGGCGTCAACCTGGCCGGCGTGGAGATCATCCTCAACATGCGCGAGAAAATGGAAGAGATGGGGCGCCAGATGCAGGAGTTCGCCTCCTACGTGACCGAACAGATGGGATCCCTGCCGCGCGGGCCCCCGCCGAGCTTTTCCACTTCCTTAATTCCCTTCAAGAAAGCTTCGATCGACCGACTGCGCAACGCAGCGGCCAAGAAGGCAAAAACAGCCCGTTAGCCCCCATATCAGTGACTTAACGGTAGGTCAGCCCCCGTAGGGGGCGCCGGCTAGTAGCCCAGGGTGGAGCCATTTTGGCGCAACCCCGCGGGAAAGCTTCGGCCGTCAGGTGGTGAGAAAACGGGCGGCGGTTTGAGCCGCCGCCGGCAAATGATATGATGGCGTTACGATTTGGCGAGTCCGAGGGAGGCCAGCATGAAACGAAGGAGCTTTGTAGGCGGTGCTTTCGCAGGCTTAGCGGTCCTGAGTCGCGGCGCGCGCGGCTCGACGATCAAAACCGGGGACATTCCCAAGAGAACTTTCGGAAAAACGGGCGAAAAGCTGACCATCGTTGGGCAAGCCGGCGGCCGTTTTCCGCTGATTTCGTTTGAGGAGGCCAAGGCCGTCACGCTGCGAGCCTATGAGCTGGGCGTCAACTACTTCGACAACGCTCACTCCTATTGGGAGGGCAGATCCGAGGAAGTCTACGGCGCGGTGTTGCCGGCGTTCCGCAAGGAAGTCTTCATTACGACGAAGACCGGCGAGCGAACCCGGGAGGAAGCGGAACGTGAATTACACCTTTCGCTAAAACGGCTCAAGACCGACTACATCGACCTGTGGCAAATCCACTCGGTTTCCAATAGGGACGACGTAGAGAAGATCTTCGGCCCCGGCGGAGCGATCGAAGTGTTTGAAGCCGCCAAGAAGGCGGGCAAATGCCGTTTCATCGGATTCACGGGCCATCACGACCCCGAAGTTCACCTGGCGATGCTGGAGCGATACAAGGACTTCGATACCATCCTCATGCCTCTTCACGCCGCCGATCCCTCCTATCTGAGCTTTGAAACGCGGGTTCTAGAAGAGGCGCGCAAGCAGAACCTTGGCATTCAAGGGATGAAATGCCTGGCGAACTCGAAGCTGCTGCAGTCCTTCAGCGTTAAAGAGTGCCTCACCTACGTCCTAAGTCTCCCGATCCACTGTCTTACGGTCGGCTGCACAACGACCGGCCAAATCGAGGACGACGTCAGGATCGCGCAGCAGTTCAGGCGCTACGATTCCGAGCGGATGGCTCAAATCCGGGAGCAGGCGCAAGGGATATCGGGCCCCGGCCTCGAGGATTGGAAGCGCGACACACGAACGGTCTCCAACGGTCGTCCGTCGCGGCAATACCTGGGAGGCTGAGACCGGCAGCCGGCTACTCCTCATCCGAGCTGCTAGCCCGCTTTTCTCACCACGTGGCGAGGCGAAGCACGTGAGAAGCCCGTCAGTACAAGGCGCGCGCCGCTCGGCGACGCATTTCTTGAATGATGCGGGCGTACTTGAACAGTACGTTGAGCACGGCGAGCAAGCACAACGCAGTAATGGCGGGCTTATTGCGTGCTTCGACCGTCAGGTGGTGAGAAAAGCGGGCTAGTCGGTCGGATGTAGGCCTCGTATAGGTTGGCGACCTGGGCTTCGGCCGCGTCCCCCGGATGGATCACAACCCGGTAGCGGAACCGCAGCGAGTCATTGCGCCGGAGTCTCAGGCTTCCATCTTGTGATGTGTCGGACTGGAAGTGGTGCAGTCCGAAGATGTTCGCGGCGAAGAGACCGTAGCTTCGAACATGCCAGTACGTCGGGTGCCGCGGGTTTCCCGGATGATCAAAAATGGCAATGCCGACTCGCTTCCCTTCGATCACGCCACTGTAGTCGACCCACGGGGAGCGCGTGCCCCAGACTTGCCCCTCGCCCACCCTGCCGTCAGCGGTTAGAATCGTTCCCGTTCGACGCGCGCCCTGGGCCGACTCGCGACCCTCTTCGATCGGCGTTGCGACCCGCAGGGCGAATGTCCCTTCTTTGGTATCGCCCAGCGTCACGTCGTCGGCCCGCGCGGTCAGTCGCAGATCGAAGTCGACGATGCGATCGTCCGAGCCGGCGTGAAACACCATTGTTCGATCTTCTGTCAGCAAGACTTCGCCGTCGCAAGTCTTCCAGGCAAACTGGATCCGGATCTTCCCGCGACCGGCCGCCGCGCTTCCTCCTCCGTCGTCGTTTTCTTCGACCTCGATGCTCGGGGCATCGCGCAAGACGATCCGCCCTTTTCTCGACGCCGGCTCCCGTGACGGCTCATTGGCCCAGAAGTCAATGCCGTTGACGTCGCCGTGACTGAACCACAGCCCCCGATGGTGGGCGTGATCTTTGCTTTCACCGGCGACGTCTTCCATCGGGTAGGCGCGCGTGACAATGACGCCGTCGGCGGAGCGGAGCGGGTGGAGGAAGGGCTTGGTCGTCCCTGGGCCGAAGTAGAGGGTCGAGAAGGGGCGGCCGTCGATGCGAATCGCGATCTCGCCTTCTCCAAGGCTGAAGCGGACCTGCGCCGGGCAAGCGGCGGTCGCCAACCAGCCGATCGCTATCAGCCGGAGGAGATTCATGCCCCAGAGTTGAGCAGCGGCTTTCCCCCGCTACTGGCCTTTTTTCTTCGAAGAAAGCGCTCCGGAGGAGGTGAGCTTCAGCTGGCCCAGCTTCTTTTCCAAAGCGCTGATCTCGGAGGGGTCTTGATCCGCCTTCGGGGACCGCTGCCATTCTTGCAGCGACCGCTCCCAGTGATGCTTGGCTTTCTCCCGGTCGCCCAGCTTGTGGTAAACATCGCCCAAGTGAGAGAGCACAATCGGATCGTGTTTGTACTGCTCAAGGGAGCGCAGAAGATACCGCTCGGCGAGCTCGACCTTGTCCTGGCGATAGTAGAGCCACCCCAGGCTGTCGAGGTAGGCGCCGTTGTTCGGGTCGAGATCGAGAGCCTTTTGGATCAGCTCATGGGCGTAGTCGAGCTGGACATTGCGATCAGCCAGCATATAGCCCAGGTAATTCAGCACCGATGCGTTATCGGGGTCCGCCTCGAGCAGGGCTTCAAACTTTTCCCGCGCTTCGTCAAAGCGCTTCGCCCGCTCCAGCACGGAACCGTGGGTGAACAAGGTCGCCCGTTCTTCCCGTTCGTTCGCGGATAACTCCCGCGCCTTCCCCACAGCCTCGACGGCCTGGTCGAACCGCTTCCCCTTCTCGTAGACTTTGGCCAGGGCCAGGTAGATCTCCCAGTCGGCGCCGTCGCCCACCAACAGAGCCTGGAGTATCTTGGCCCCCTGCTCGAAGTCGCCCGTTTCGGCCAGCACGGTCGCTCTGAGTTGGGCCAGCGGGGCGCTATCGGGGAATTCCTCGGCGGCGGAGGCGGCCAAGCTCTTCGCCTGGTCGTAGCGGCGGGCAGTCCGGGCGACTTCAATCAAATGCGCCCAGGAGCGGGGTTTGGCCCTGGCATCGGCCTCGCCCATCGAGCGGAAGGCTTGCTCCGCCTTGGCATAGTCTTCAAGGGTCTTATGGAGCATTCCCAGTTGCTCTTGGAACATGGCGCGATTCCGCTCCTCGCGCGGGGTATAGCTGTCTTTGGCGGTCACATCCAAAAGCTTGGTCAGCACCTGAACGGCCTCGGGCGTCTTGCCTTCGGCCTCGAGCAGCAGCACGTCGTTGTATTTGATCTCGAGCGATTGCGGGTCGAGCACTTCGGCCTCGCGCAAGCTCGTCCTGGCCTCTCGAAAACGCCGCAAGTCGCGATAGATCTGAGCAAGCCGAAGATGGTGCTCGGAGTTCCGCGGCTGCACCTTGACCAATCCCTGATATTCCTTTAACGCGCGCTCGAGCTGACCCGAGAGGACCAGGTTATGAGCCAGCGAGCGGCGATTCTGTAGAGAGTCGCCCCTGTTTTCGAGCAATCGCTCGAAGACTTCGCTTGCCTTTCCGTACTCACCGGCTCTTTCGTAAGCGGTACCCAGCGCTTTGAGGTGATTGGGGGAAGCATTGCCCTGGGCCTCCAATCTCTCCAACAGTTCGATCGCCTGCCGCGTCTCGCCCATGTCCAAGTAAAGGAAGGCCAGGTTGGCGGTCGCCGCCGCGGAGTCGGGATCGAGGTCCAGAAGTTTCTTCAACGCCTCTTCGGTTTTCTCCCGCTCCCTCGTCTGCCGGTAGAGGTTGGCCAACTGCAGTAGGGAATCCCGGTCGGTGGGGTCAATCCGTTGAATTTTTTCGTATTGTTCAATGGCTTGGCGAAGCAGGGATTCCTTCGGTTCCCCGCGTCGGCGTTCCACCGAAAGGTTGTGGTAAATCTCCCCGAGAAGGCGGAGGACTTCTATGTTTTCCGGGTCCTGTTGGAGAAGCTCCGTCGCCTTCGAAACCGCCTCGTCCATGCGACCCGCTCGGCCGTAAAGACGAATCAACTTTCGGCGAACGTAGTCGGACCCGGGGTCAGCCTCAATGGCCGCCTGATACTGCTCGATCGCGTTCAGGAGGTACTTCTTGCTGCCATGCCGCATCCAGCGCTGCTCATCGAGGTGCGCCAGCGCGTAGTGGTAGTAAGCCTGGGACCGATCAGGGGGGTCCGGGACACTCGCCTGGTCCTCGGCTCCGGCGACAAGTCGCCCGAGGGCGAACAGCGCCAGAATCAGAGACGGGAGAACCGCGCGACAGGTCGGCCGAACAAAGTTAGTGCTCACGAAGACCCTTTCAGACGGGAAACACAGCAGTTCCAGGTCTCAGTATACCGGAACCTTGAGCTGCTCCAGGGGGTCGTCTCGTGTCCCAAGGTACTGGCGAGCATCGCGCCGCCGAAAGAAATCCTACTCGGGCCCAAGAGTGAAGGACGCCACCGTCACGTTCTTCAAACACGGGCAAAGCATGCCGGAGCGACCCCGGGGGTTTGTCAATAGAGGGAAGGTTCCCCGTCGGGACGAATCTTCCATCGGCGGTGCATCCACAGCCATTGCTCGGGGTGCTCGCGGATCATCCGCTCGATCGCGCCGTGGCAGCGCTGGGTGTTAGCGATGAGGTCGCTTGCTTCCTCGCCGGTCGAAACCATCTCGATCGGCGGGTAAAACTTCAGCACGTAACGGCGCTCGCCGGCCTTCCACCAAGCCACGCCCGGAATCACCGTCGCGCCGGTGCGCATGGCCACTTTCGCAAAGCCCGGACTCGCGCTGGCTTTGATGCCAAAGAAATCAACGAACCAGCCGGGCTCGTCCGAGATGTTCTGGTCCGCCAAAATGCCGACCGGCTCGTTGTCGTGAAGCGCGCGCAGGATCGCGCGTCCGAACTCCTGCTTGGGGATAGCATGGTTCCCGCAGCGCGTACGATGGTTCTCCAGCAGCCGGTCAAGCAGAGGGTTGTCGAGCGGACGCACCATCACATGCATCGGGTTGCCGTAGAGCGCATGCGCGACGGCGCTGAGTTCCCAATTGCCCAGGTGAGCTGTTAGAAACAAGATTCCTCGGCCCCTGTTGATCGCGGACTCGTAGTGCTGGAACCCCTCGTAGTCAATCCACTCTCGAATGTTGGTGGAGTTCAAACGGGGCATGCGGGCAACCGCCAGCAGAACCCGTCCCAAATTGTCGTACGCCCCGCGAACGATCTGTCTCCGGCGGGTGCCGGACACCTCGGGAAAAGCCAGTGAAAGGTTGCGATGCGCCACGGCCTTGCGACCGGGGGTTACGAGGTAGAGGAGGCGGCCCAGGGCAAACGAAAGCCAGCAGGCCACGGTTAAAGGCAGCCATTCCAGGACCTTGAGCAGCAGCCAAACCAGGCAGAATTCCGCTCGATTCCTTAGCCACCCGCGTTTCGGCACGTCTCCACGAAGATAGCAAGTAACAGGGGTGAGAGGCCGCCGAGGTCCCCAGATCGCGCGGCGGCGGGGGAGAAAGGATTGGGGCTAACGGTTAAACCACGGGTACACCCGTCTCCACGTACTCGCAACGGGTCTTGGGCTCGGGAACCGGCTGTCCGTCTTCGATCATGCCGGCGATGTGCATTTCGATCGCGCCGCGAATTAGTTTCTCTACTTCCTGCAATGTATCGCCGACCGCTACACATCCAGGCAAATCCGGCACGTAAGCTCCAATGCTCGTCGGGCCCCTTTCGTAAATCACGGCATATTTCCGGCTCATAACTTTTCCAACCCAGCCTGCCTCAGTATGTTTTTCAGTGTACCTGTCGGCAGGTCTTTTCCAGGCCGGCCGGCCACTGTAACACGCCCCGGTTTTCGCGGATTCTTGAACTGCCGGTGACTCCCCACCGTTCGGACTTGCCGCCATCCGTCTTTCTCCAAGAGCCGGATGACATCCCGAACCTTCACTTACGCATTATGTTAACCGATTAGCGGGGAAGTGACGGGCCAGTCGCGGAAGCTGCCGGTGACGACGGGGACAGATGAACCCAACCGCCGCCGCACGGAAAATCGGCGAAGCCTAGCCTATTCGTGGCTTGGCTACACTAGGAGGTCTTGCGATGACCGTTCGCCGCGTCGCTGTCATAAGTTTGCTCGCTATCGCCGCCTACTGGCTGCTGGTTGCCGGCATGTCGGAGCGTGGTCTGGTGGGCCCCGACGAGCCACGCTACGCGGCGGTGGCGAGCGAAATGGCCGAGACCGGAGATTGGATCACGCCCCGCCTTGACGGGCAACCCTGGTTCGAGAAGCCGGCCTTGCTCTACTGGATGGCTGCTATAGCGTCGAAGCTCGGGATCTCTGACGACCGCGCCACTCGCTTGCCGGTCGCTTTGATGAGCTTGGGATTCCTGACCTTCTACTATTGGCGGCTCAGGAGCGAGTTCGGGGGACCCGCGGCCGGGTATGCAACGACCATCCTGGGGACCTCGGCCGGTTGGGTGGCCTTCAGCCAGATCGGGGTGTTTGACTTGCCTTTGACCGCCTCGCTTTCGGCGGCGCTTTTGTTGCTGCTGGGGTGGGTGCGCGACCCGCAAGAGCAGCGCGCGCACCGCTTTTCCGCCTTTGGCGCCCTGGTCGGGGTTTCGGCCTTAGCCAAGGGGCTCGTCGGCCCCGCACTCGCCGTCGTGGCGATCGTGCCGTTTTGTTTCCGCCGCGGGTTTCGCCGGGTGATTGCCGAATTCCTTCACCCTCGCGTTGTCTTGCCGTTCGCCGTGGTTGCCTTGCCCTGGTACGTCTTGTGCTACCTCGAGAACGGGCAGGCGTTTTTCGACGAGTTCTTCCGGCGGCATCATTTTGAGCGGCTAGCCGGCGAATCGATTCGCCACGCTCAACCTATGTGGTATTTCGTCCCGGTTTTGTTGGCCGGGCTTCTTCCCTGGACCCCGTTGCTCGGTCTGCTGTTCGGCCGCAGCCGGGGCGAAGGCCGGCGAAAGGATGAGCGCGTACGATTCCTGGCTTTTTGGGCTTTGGCTACCTTGGTTTTTTTCTCTCTGGTCAGGAATAAACTGCCGGGCTACATCCTGCCCGCCTTGCCTCCTCTGGCCGCTCTGATGGGTCTGCGCCTTTCCCGGACCGAAAAACCCGGCCTGGCGCTCGGGGCGAGCGCCCTGCTGCTGGCACTGGTTCCCGTGGCCGAAGCCGTATTGCCGCAAGCGCTGAGCCGTGGGCTGACGAAGGCCTGGCTGCCCGATACCGCCTCCTGGGCCGGGGCATTGGCGGCGATTGTTTTGGCGGGCGGGATTTGGTGGATGGCCCGGCGCGGCGGAAGGGGCGCGGCCTTTGCGCTACTGGGAAGCTGCACCGCGGCAAGCTTTATTTATTTGAAAATAAACGCTTTCCCAATCATCGACCGGACTGCGGGTACAAGAGCGTTGTGGCATCAGGTGGAGCCGTATGTAGCGGAAACCTGCCTCGGCGAGATGAGACGGCACGCGGTCTACGGCCTTCGCTATTACAGCGCCGGAGCGCTCCCTGACTGTTCCACCCAACCGCGCCCCTATCGAGTCGAATCCGACCCCGCCGTTTTCATCGGACCGCCGGGGAAATCGGCCCCTTAGCGTAACCTTCCTTCGCCACCGAGCGAACAACCAGGGCAGGGGTATGGTTGACACCCGAGGGGGTTACGGATGGGAGTAGATCGCGCTCGATTGACACTCGACGAACCGGTGCTGACGCGAAAAGAACGGCAATTGCTGAGACTGCTGGAAAACAACCCCGGTCGTTGCTACTCAAGATCTTACTTACTGAAGACGATCTGGGGGTACAGCGACGATACGCGCACACGAACCGTCGACGTTCACGTCAGTCGGCTTCGCAAGAAGCTGCGCAGCCGAACCGACATCTTGATCCACACGGTTGTGCGCCAAGGGTATGTGCTGCAACGCAGCGGAGCGTCTTGTAACACAAGCCCCCCGGGTGCGTCGCTGCCGGCTGGCGTGGGGCGGACCAACGCCACCGTGTAGCGGGTCGCGGGCCTGACGCCGGCGGGAAGCGCCTTGCTGTAGCCCAGGGCCCGTTTTTCTCATCACTGTAGCAGCGATTGGGGCGGAAGGCCGCCGGCCGTGGCTCGCGGCAGCAGTTTGTGTACAGCGTCCGGCCTTACCGTTTGTAAGGCAAGCGGGCGCGATCGATCGCCCTCCGTCTCGATCGGCGGTGCTTTGCTCCACCGCTGCTAGCCGCTGGTGAGAAAAGCGAGCTAACCCCGAGATGCGTTTCCACGGCCTTTTCCGTACCCTGAAAGATCCCTGCGCGATTCCCATGCTGATCAGATCCATTCGTCTTAGCGTGCTCGGTCTTCTTTTGGCGGTCGCGCTTGTTGGGGGTCCCCGGGTCCCAAGAGTCGATCACGCTGGCTGGAATGCTCTTCTGGGTGAATTTGTCAACGAGAAATATCTCGTGGACTACGCCGGTCTGAAGAAGCGGGGGATGAGCCGGCTCAACGCTTACGTTCACGGCCTGAGTGAGGCCGGTGTGGAAGTGGTTTCCGCGGACGAACGGAAAGCCACCCTGATCAACGCCTACAACGCCCTAACCATCCGCTGGCTCGTCGAGAACTATCCCACCAGGAGCATCCAGTCGACACCCAATCCGTTCCGAGAGCGCCGGCACACCTTAGGGGGAGCATCTGTTTCCCTTGACGAAATCGAGCAATCATTGAGACAAACCGGCGACCCAAGAATTCACTCAGTGCTCGTTTGCGCCTCGCTGAGCTGTCCTCCGCTGCGGCGCGAGGCCTACGTCGGCGGTCGGATCGACAAGCAGCTCGACGAAAACACTCGCGAGTGGCTGGCGAACGCGGAACTGAACCGTTTTGACCCTCGGAGCGCGCAGGCCGAGGTCAGCTCGATTTTTTCCTGGTACGAAGAAGACTTCGCCGCCTATCCGGGTGGACTTGAGGGGTTCCTCCGCCGCTACGGGCCTCAGGAAACAATGGCGGCACTGGGCAACAAGAGGCTGCGAATCAGCTTCCTGTCTTATCACTGGGGGATCAACGATCAATCGGACGTCGGCGAAGACTATTCGTTCTTCGAGCTGGCCATCGACTGGGTTAAGGGCTGGTTTCGGTAGCTACTTAGCCTGGGTTAACCCGCCTTTCTTACAAATTCAGCCGGCGTTTCGATGTCGCCACGAATGGCGACACGGCACGCAGGAATGCGTGCGCCACGTCCAGGCGGCATTACTGCATGAACCGTTGCCAGTCACAAAACCCGCTGTTCTCCTAGGGGCCAGTCAACGTGTAGGCCCACTACCGGTCAGTACACATTTGTTCAGTCCGAATTCGTGCGAGAGATCGTACGTCGCCCCTACTGAGCGGGCACGCTGTCCCGCCCCTACGCGTTTTTCGTGAGAAAGGCGCGCTAGAATGTGTGGGCCAACTGGGCAAGGAGCTTGGTGGTGGCCTCTCGGATCGGCGTTCTCGAACTTGAACTTGATTGAGAGAGCCGGGCGCTGAAACGAATCGGGCGCCGGTGAAAGGGCGGCACGGTTTCAGTCCCCCTTCGCTATCACTCCCGAGTGAATCGCACGCCCCTCGCTGTTGACGGCTTGATAGCGGAAGGAATTCTCGGACAACACGACGTCCAAGAAGTGATGCTCGACGGCCGCGAACTCGACCTCGGGATGATCGGTGAGGGCTCCCTTTCGCAGCTTGCCTGCCGCTCCTGAAATGATGTAGTGGATTCCTTTTTGCGGCCGAATCTTCTGGTAGAAGTGCTCATGTCCCGCTAAGCATACGTCGACTCGACCGACAAGCTCGGGTTCGAGCACGGCACGGAGTTCGAGAGAGGGCCCGTGGCCGCGACTGACCAAACCCCAAAACGGCTTCTTGGTGTAGGAGTACAAAGGGTGGTGCGCATAAAGGATGTTCCAGCGGTAGCGGTCCGAATAAGCCAACCAACCGCGTAGACGCCGGAGCCGGAACCGCAGTTCGAGTTCGCGATCCTTCCGGATCGCCTCCACCCAGGCATCGGAATTGAGGCAGATGAAGCGCGCCAACCGGCGGCCGGTCGAGACCTTCGGTCCCGCTTCCAATACGTATTCGTCCACTTTGCCCACGTAGCCGAAGGCCTCGTCTTCGACCTGAGCCAGCCCCCGACGGCTCGCCGGGTGGATACGGTCGTGATTGCCGAGCGCGGCGTGAAAACGCACGCCGTCGGCCATCAGGTTGCGATACACGTTCTTGAACTTGAGGTCGAAGTCATGGGGATCTCCGTCTTCATAGATGTTATCCCCCAGCATGAGGACGAATTCCCAGGGACGCCGAGCGTGGGACCTCTCCATGGCAGCCGCCACTTGCTTTTGAGGCTTTTCGCCCGTCCCGCTGTCGCCGATAATTCCAAAGCGGAGAACGGGAGAAGGCTCTGCACCGCTGAGCGTGGTTTCGACGCTGCCCCAAAGCAGAAGTTGAGCGAGTTCACGTCTGGAAAACATTAGCCTTATTTTCGCACTGGCCTGGAGAGCCTGTTTCGGCGACGACCCGACAACCCTCGTCCCGGGGACGCGCTTGCCGTAACGGGAAGGCGCTACCAATCTGTCTCCGTAGCAGAGGCCAGAAGGTATAATCGGCAAGATGGCGGCTTCGCCCGTGCAGCCTCAAGATTTGCAGACTGTCGACCTGCGGCAGTTTCGCGCTCGTGACTTCCATCATCTGCTAGAAGAGCAGAACGTCTTCTGGTCACGGGATTTACGCTGGGATTTCGCCTCGTCGAGGGACTTGATCGGCCGTTTCCTCGACACGCGAAATCTGTACGGGTACGCGCTCGTCAGCAACGGCGACCCAATCGGGTACAGCTACTTCATCCACGACAAAGATAAAGCTCTGATCGGCGATCTATTTATTACGGCCGCTCAGAGTAACGAGGAGGCCGAGCGGTATCTGTTCCACAACGTCGTCAAGCTGGCGATCATTTTCCCCGGGGTCAGGCGCGTGGAGGGGCAACTGTTGTCGATATCGTTCGACTCGGCCCGGGAAGCGATCTACGGACGGACCCCGGATGTCTTTGAGAGGTTGTTCATGTTGCTCGATGGGATCGATCGCCCGCTCGACCCCCGCGCGCCTCAGCCCACAGTCGAATATGAACCATGGCGGGACGGCTACCTGGACAGTGCCGCCGAATTGATCGCCGACGCCTATCGCAATCACGTCGACAGCCGCATCAACGACCAGTACCGCAGCGCCGCAGGAGCGCGACAGTTTCTTTACAATACTTCCCAGCATCCCGGCTGCGGCGTGTTCTTCCATGACGCCGCCGTGGTGGCTCGAGAGCGGCGGGCGCGCGGGCTTTGCGGCATGAGCTTGGCTACGCTGGTGCAGCCCCGGGTCGGCCATATCACCCAGCTGTGCGTCGCACCGCATATGCGAGGCCGCGGCGTCGGCTATGAGCTGCTGCGCCGCTCGATTGAAGCCTTCCGCCGGTACGGTTGCGCGGCCGTCAGCCTCACCGTCACGGGCTCGAACCGAGGTCCGGTGGGTCTCTACGAGCGAGTCGGCTTTCGGACCATCCGAAAATTCCCCGCCTTTGTCTGGGAAGCAAGCTGACCCCGTGACGCAAGCTCCCGCAGGATTGGGCGGCGCGCGCGCCGCACTCGCCATCGGCGGCCTCTCTCTGTTTGGCCTGCTTTGTTCTTTGCTGGACTACTGGCTCTTGTTCGGATTTGTGTCGCCAGCGCTGCTCGTGTCGGTGCTGGCGGTCGGTTTCGGACGCGCGGGCTCTCGCAAAGTGGTCCTCTACACCCTTGTCGTTGTGTTTTTCATCTATTCCGCGCTGCTTGCCGCGATCGCCTGGACGTATCAGAGCGAAGGCGAACCCGCGCTGTTCCTTGGCTTCCCGGTTAGCACCGCACTCCTGGTCTACGGCATCTGGCCGCTGGGCTTCATTCCCGGGATTCTCTACCTGCTGATCTTTGAAACTTCAGTCCTGCGGCGGGAGAGGCTGGAGAAGTTCATGTCTGAATTCGGGCGCGAGGAACAGGACCGCTGATGCCGATCGCCGAGTCGCCGATCGTAATTCTTTGTGTGGTCGCCTACCTGATAGCCTGCGCCGGCATCGGGGTGTGGGCGATGCGGAGGACTCACAGCATCGCTGATTTCCTTGTAGCGGGGCGGACTCTGGGTCCGATCGTGCTGGTCATTGCCGCCATGTCGAGCATCATGAGCGGGTTCGGGTTTGTCGGCGGGCCGGGCCTGGTATTCGAGTCCGGTTCGAGTTCGCTATGGATCACCTTCTCGGCGACGTTCGGATTCGCTCTGGGTTGGATTCTGGTCGGCAAGCGGCTGCGACTGCTCGCCGCCGCGAGGGAGATTCTTACGCTGCCCGACGCCGTCGCCGCCCGCTACGGCGGCCGCTTGCCCCGCTTCATGATGGCCTTGGCGATCTTGCTGGGCGTGGTCGGCTACCTGGGGACTCAAGTGCTCGCCATCGGGATGGTGCTGGTCGCGGTTCTCGGTGTGAAGCTTCCCGTTGCGCTGCTGATCGGCCTCGGCGTGCTGGCGTTCTACAGCATCGCGGGGGGCATTTTTGCCGGCGTCTACACCGACCTGTTTCAAGGGATGCTGATGATCGTCGCCTCGCTGGCGGTGTTTTACTACGCGCTCCAAGCCGGGGGCGGAATGTCGCTGATCAGCAAAACGCTGTGGGAGATGAACCCGGAGTTCATCAGCGCCTGGGGATCTCGCGGTCCGCTGACGGCGCTGAGCTGGTACCTGCTTTTCGCCTTGGGCAACGTCGGCCAGCCGCACGCGATCACCAAGTTTCTGATGCTGCGCGACATCCGGCAATTGAAGTGGGGCGCCCTCATGAGCGGTTTTTGTTACGCGCTGCTGAGCCTGCTTTGGATGAGTATCGGTTTCTCGATGCGCGCCCTGGTCGAACGGGGCATCCAAAACCCGCTGGAATCGCCCGACCTGGCGGCGCCCGTCTTTCTGCTTAACTACACGCCGCAGTGGCTGGCCGGGCTCGTCTTTGCCGGGCTGCTGGCGGCCATCATGTCCACCGCGGACAGTTTCTTGAACATCGGCGCGGCAGCGGTTGTTCGCGACATTCCGATCGCCATGCTCGGCCGCACTGTGGGGCGAGAGCTGCTGTGGTCGCGCGTGGTGACCGGAGTTTTGCTCGTTGTCTCGGCCGTCTTCGCCATGTATATGAAGAACCTGATCGCGCTGTTGGGGACGTTTGGTTGGGGAACCTTCGCCGCCGCGATTGTCCCCAGCGTCGCTATCGGGCTGAATTGGAAACGCGCCTCGGCCCAAGGCTGCGTCATCTCCATCGCAGTCAGCATTATCCTCAACTTCACCCTAGAGCTATCGGCGCGGCACGGCATCTACATCCTGCCTCACGGGATGGCTGTCGGGGCCTTCTCGCTGCTCGTCTCGCTTGCGGTTTTCGTTTTCGTTTCCTGGTACACCAACCCGCGGGAAGAAGAACGCTTGGCGCCGGATGTACGGGCGGCGATGGAGGTTTGAGGTGTGTAGGCAAACGGGATGGAGCCATCTAATTTAGAAACTTGATGGGCCTCGCGTGGTAGGAGTCGGCGATAGCAGCCCGTGGTGAGAGCCTTCGGCTTCGAAGAACGGTGACAGTCATGACTGTGAACATTTTCGCCGAACCCAACCTCTAGCCCGCTTTTCTCACCACGTGGCGAGGCGAAGTGCGTGAGAGGCCCATCAGTACAAGGCGCGCGACGCTCGGCGCGCGGAGATGTACTTGAACACAGTGCTGTCCGGGGAAAGTCGCGCCATCGGACGGTAAGTCTCGACCGCTCAATGTCTTATGGCCTGTTTTGCCCGGGAACGATTTGAAATCCAGAGGCCGCAAATGGTCGCCTGAACGGAGCATCCGGACGCGGCACAATGAGGGATGAACCTTGGCCGTACGGTTTTCTCCCAACTGATCGAGCACCTACCGAGCAAAGAGTTTCAGAAATGTGTATCGCGCTACCGCGGCGATTCCTATCTGAAAAGTTTCTCCTGCTGGGATCAGTTTCTTGCGATGGCATTCGCCCAGCTGACCTATCGGGCAAGCCTCCGCGACATCGAGACGTGCCTGCGTTCGATGCACGGCAAACTCTACCACATGGGATTCCGCGGCAGGGTAGCGCGCTCGACACTGGCCGATGCGAACGAGTCGCGCGACTGGCGGATCTACGCGGACTTCGCGCAGGTCTTGATTGGCATGGCACGGCCGTTATATGCCCACGACCCGATCGGTGTGGACTTGGACCAGACTCTGTACGCTCTCGACTCGACAACAATCGACCTCTGCCTGTCGCTGTTTCCGTGGGCGAGATTCCGCAAGCAAAAGGCCGCCGTGAAGATGCACACGCTGCTGGATCTGCACGGCAATATTCCCACGTTCATCCGCATTACTGGAGGCAAAGTGCACGACATCAACATCCTCGACGAGATCGGCCCGGAGGCCGGCGCGTTCTACGTCATGGATCGGGCCTACGTCGATTTCGAACGCCTCTTCGTGTTCACTCTCTGCTCGTCGTTCTTCGTCGTGCGAACCAAGAAGAACATCTTGCTCCAACGGCGCTACTCGCATCCCGTCGACAAATCCACGGGCTTGCGCTCGGATCAGACCGTCATACTGGCTGCCATCGAATCGGCCCAAGCCTATCCCGACCCGTTGCGGAGGGTCAGTTACTTCGACGCCCGGACGAACAAGCGGCTGAAGTTTCTGACCAACAACTTCGCGCTCCCGGCGCTGACCATCGCCCACATCTACAAGTCGCGTTGGCAGATTGAGTTGTTCTTCAAGTGGATCAAGCAACATCTGCGAATCAACTTGTTTTACGGCACCAGCGAGAACGCCGTCAAGACGCAGATCTGGATCGCTGTCTCGATTTACGTGCTCATCGCCATCGTCCGGAAACGGCTCGGGCTGGAAGCGAGTCTTTACCAGATTCTACAGATTCTCAGCGTTACGCAATTCGAAAAAATGCCCCTTTTACAGGCACTCCAGCCATCCGACTCCCCAAACGAATCCCCCTATGACCCCAACCAATTGATTCTATTCGACTTTTAACCGGACAGCAGTGACTTGAACAGTACGTCGAGCACGGCGAGCAAGCGCAACGCAGTAATGGCGGGCCTATTGCGTGCTTCGACCGTCAGGCGGTGAGAAAAGCGTGCTAGCACGGACTACTGGCGGCGCCAGAGTGGTCGAAATGGAAATCTTCGCCGACATGAAGGGATCCGCGGTTATTATCCTTCGCTCTGTTCTAATTTTCTTGTCGCTTCTAGCGGGGCTTCACAGCTCCGGCTGTTCAACACGTTCCGATCAGGGATCGGGACATCTTACACACCTCAGCACCCCAAGAGTAATTCTCATTTCCCTGGATACTTTACGGGCGGATCGCTTATTGACTCCCGCATAATATAGAGTAACCTTTTGGGGGTTCTGCTCGTCTTAATAGACATGGGGAACCCAAGAGGCGTAAGGCGCGATTTTGATGCTCTGGAAAAGCGACGGCTGGAGGCCGTGCGGCTGGTCGTTGACGAAGGTTTGAGTCAGTCCGAGGCAGCACGGCGCGTGAAGGCGGCGCAGCAAAGCGTGAGCCGTTGGGTTAGCGAGCATGGCGCGTACGGTGCCGCCGGACTCCGCCGGGCCGGGCGCGCCGGCCGCAAGCCGCTGTTAGACGCCACGCAACGGGAACGTCTGGAGGCAATGCTGCTGCGGGGCCCCGAAGCGCAGGGCTTCTCGACGCCGCTGTGGACTTGTCCGCGAGTCGCTCGTCTGATCGCCGACGAGTTCGGCGTGCGCTATCACGAAGGTCATGTTTGGAAGATCCTGCGGGCGCTCCACTGGAGCCCGCAACGGCCTGTCGGCAAGGCCCGCGAGCGCAACGAAGAAGCCATCCGCAACTGGCGGCGCAAGACTTGGCCGGCCACTAAAAAAAAGCCCAAAAACAAGGCCGCACGATCGTCTTCATCGACGAAAGCGGACTGAGTCAGAAGCCCCATCGTTGCCGCACCTGGGCGCCCCGCGGCGAGACACCCGTGCTGGAGTTCAACTTCAACTGGCAGAAACTTTCCGTTTCCGCCGGGCTGACCTTGCGCAACTTCTACTTCCGGCTCTATCCCGGCGCCATCGGCGAGCTGGAGGTCATCGACTTCCTGAAGGCTTTGGTCCGCCACATCGACGGCCCGCTGCTGATCGTCTGGGACCGCCTGCCGGCGCACCGCAGCCGCCTGGTGCGGGAGTTCATCGAGCTCTCCGAAGGCCGCATCGCCACGGAGTGCTTGCCGCCCTATGCACCGGAGCTGAACCCGGTGGAATACATTTGGGCTTACTGGAAGCAGCACGAGTTGCCGAACGTCTGTCCGAAGGACTACTGGGAGCTGGACGAGCGTGCCCGCAAATCCCTGCGTCGCATGCGCCGCAAACCGCGCTTGATTACGGCCTTCTGGAAGCAGTCTTCTCTTGGCCTTGACTAACTCGATATTATGCGAGATTCAATAGGGTTCTATGGCTACGAACGCAACACCGTGCCGAACTTGGCGGCTCTTGCGAGCGAATCCGTGGTCTTTACCACAGTCGCGGCACAAGCTACACAAACACTCCTCTCCCACAAGTCGATGTTTACAGCCAAGTATCCACTGCGCCTCATTCATGAGACGACGAACGCCGACTTGAAAAGACTGATTTCTTTAGATGACCCTAAGAGCTTCCTGGTCAACACATTCAAAGACCTGAAGAGCGAATCGATGGTCGTAGGGCTCAGGAGCCGCGGCTACCGGACGGCGGCATTTGTAGATGGGGGATGGATGGGGCGCGGGAGCGGGTTTGCGGAAGGCTTTGATGAGTTTGATCAGCGTGGCGGACATCTTGCCCGAATGCTGCCCCGAGCTTACGACTGGCTTTCCGAAAACCGTGCCGAACGTTTTTTCCTGTTCATCCACTCCTACGATATCCATTGCCCCTATCCCTGTCGTGAGCCTTACAACGGCCTGTTCTGTCATGACCACGAGAAGCACATATCTCTAGCAGGCCGGTGCGGCAAACAGCTAATGAAGATGAGCCTTACCGACTTGGATAGGAAGGCCATCTCAAATCATTATGACGGAGGAATTGCCGGCGCGGATGCTTACCTAGGGGAACTCTTCGGCAAGCTCAGGGCGGAAAATCTCTACGACGAAACTTTGCTCATTGTAACCTCGGATCATGGGGAAAGCCTTGGCGAGCACCAACAGGTCGGACACGGAGGCTTGTACCTGGAACAGCTACTTGTACCCTTGATCATCAAGTTTCCCGCCTCCTGGGGGGTAGCTTCCCGCATTGTGGAGCGGCCATCGGAGTTGGTGGATGTGATGCCGACCATATACGAAGCTTGCGGACTGGATCTGCCCGTGGAGATCGATGGGCGGTCGTTATTGCGACGGCCGGAAGAGAGCGTGAACGGGCGCAGGCGCCTAGTCGCTCAACTAACCTACCGGGAGGGCCGGAAGGAAACCACCAATCCCGCCAAGCGCGCGATTCTCCACCCTGGGCGCTGGCTACTCATTCACGACGCGCGTAGCCAGTCCGTCGAGCTGTTCAATCTTGCTTCCGATCCGAAAGCCGGATTTAACGTGGCGGACAAGAAGCCGCCTGAACTGAGCAGCCTCTTGGCAGAGGTTGGCAGGTACGATATCAATTTCTCCAGCGGCGAATTCCTGGAGCCCCAGCCGAAACCCACGGATGAGGAAACCCAGCGACAGCTGCGCTCTCTCGGCTATATCGGAAACTGACCTTGCAGCCCTTTCCCCGAAAACGCGGCGGCTCGGACTCGGTTACGGGCTCCGAAACATATCTCTGTTCGGCGACCAGCCCGCATTTCTCACCACCTGACGGTCGAAGAACGCAATAGGCCCGCCATTACCGCGTTGCGCTTGCTCGCCGTGCTCAACGTACTTTCCCGGTGGAACGCTGAAGCGAAGTCACCGCCTACTTCGGTGGCGCCAAGATTCAAGCCGGGCAAGCCGCACCCGCAAAAGTACGCCTCCGCTCGTCGAGCGGCGCGCGCCTTGTACTGACGGGCTTCTCACGCACTTCGCCTCGCCAGGTGGTGAGAAAAGCGGGCTAAGCAACGGTCAGGGAGGCGAAGGAGTGCAACGAAGTAGCCGCGGCCGATCTCACGCTTCCGGGTCCGTTCCGTCGAGTGTCGACCTCCGTGTCCGTTACAATAGCGGCGAACAACGGCTTCGAGATCGGGCGTTGAGCGGGGAGAAATTCGTTATGCTTCGGTTCGGTTTACTTTTGGCCTTGGCAGTTGCTCCCGTGATCGCGCAAAACACTTCCCGCGTCTACCGATCCGCCGACCGGCCGCGGGCGCTGGCGTTGATCGGGGACCGTTATCACAGTCCCGTACATATTCGAAACGGACTGGCGCCGGCGTTTTTGCGCGAGAATGTTCCGATTACGTTTCTCGAAAACGAGAAGGCCCTGACGGCCGAGGCGCTGCGGGATTTCGATTTATTGGTGATGTTTCGCGACGGCATGATCTGGCCGAACGGCTACGATCAACCGCACGTCTTGTGGATGACGGAGGAACATCAGCAAGCCATCTGGGATTTTGTGCATAACGGCGGCGGTTTTTTGGCGATGCACAATTCCCATGGCATCTATCCCCCGGACGGCCTCTACTACCAGCTATTCGGCGGCGACTACGGCGGCCATCCCGAGCCAGCGATTTTTACCGTCCGCGTCGAGGACAAAGGCCACCCCGTTACCCAGGGGGTCGAGGACTACGAGATCTTCGACGAGCAGCATATGAGCAAGTACTTCCTCGACCGAGAGCACCTGCTGCTGCGGAACATTGCTCGTGACAACAAGGCCGCGCCAGCCAGCTGGTGGCGCGAACTCGACCATGGCCGCTTCGTCTACCTATCGCCCGGGCACACGCCGGAAGGCTTGGGGCATCCCATGACGCAGCGGCTGATTCGCAACGCCATCCGCTGGCTGTTGCAGCTGGAGGAAGAGGAATAGGCGGCCGGGACCCGTTTCTGTCGTAACGGGGACACCCTCAGTTGCTATCGACCGGTTTTCCGCGGCAAGGCCGCGAAGTCGGACTTCAGGAATTCGACCACGAAGCGGTTGCGTCGAGCGCGGACTTCGTCGGCGTCCTTTTTCGTCCAGTCGTAAAAGCCCTTGCCGGTTTTAGCGCCCAAGTCCCCACGCTCAACTCTCTTTCGCATGGCATCGGGCGTTCGAGGCTCGTTGTAAAGGTCCTGGCAAACGTAGTCGGTGATCGCCAAGCCCATATCGAGCCCTACGATGTCCATGTGTTCCAAAACGCCATAGACCGGAAGCCGCAAGCCAAACCCCATCCTGGCGGCAAGATCGACATCCTCGGGACTGGCAATCCCTTCGCCGACGATATTGACGGCTTCGCGGATCAGCGCATGCTGCATGCGGTTTCCGAGCTGCCCGGGCCGGTCCTTCTGAACCACGACCACGGACTTGCCACAGTATTCGAGCAATTCCCGGACGTCGGCGACAACGTCGCCGGACGTTTTTTCTCCACGAACAACCTCGACCAGCGGCATGAGGTGGGGCGGATTCCAGAAGTGCGTTGTCAGGACGCGCTCGGGGTGGGAGCACTTGCTCGCGATCTCGGTAACGCTCAGACCGGAGGTATTCGTCGTGAGCACGGCGTCCGGCTTGGCCAGCGAGTCCATGCGAGCGAACAGGTCCTGCTTAAGAGCCATATCTTCGGGCGCGGATTCGATCACCAGGTCTACGCGAGAAATGGTCTCGTCGAAGTCGGCGGAGGACCGGATGTGTCGAACAGCCCACTCATAGACGTCGCTTCCGGCCAACTCATTCTCTTTTAGAACGCCGAGCAGCGATCGCACCTTCGCCAGCCCTTTCCCGGCGCCCTCGCCGGTGCGACTGAGTATGGTGGCTTCGACTCCACCCAATCCTAGGATCGCGGTGATACCGGGTCCCATCATGCCGGTGCCAATGACGGCAGCGGTCTGGAGTTTCGCTTCAGACATCTTGATATTCTAGCCTGCATTTTTCACCACGTGGCGAGAAAAGCGGGTTAGTCTACTCGCGCGGCCGAAGGATAGGAAGATAGTCTCGGACGGATTATTTGCGGACGACGAGCAGGGGTTGAGGATCTTGTTCGCTTATGCGCCGGCGGTTTTCTTTTTGACCGTAACGACGTTCTTGCCGTCTTCCCTGCGATATTCCAGCGCGTCGGCCACACTCTTAACGAGATGGATTCCAAGACCGCCGACAGCGCGCTTCTCCGGCGGCAGATGGAGATTCGGCGGAGCCACTTTTGAAGGATCAAAAGGCCGGCCGTCGTCGGCGATTTGAAGAGTGAGCCAGTCGCCCTGCTTGCGGATCACCATGTCGATTTCGTGCGTCTCCTTGTCATCGTACCCGTGACGAATGATGTTGGTGAGGATCTCTTCCAGAGCAAGAGTCAAGTCAAAGACAGCTTCGTCGCTGATGCCGTGTTGTTGACAGAAAGAGCTCAGAGCCGCGTTCGCCGCGGGCAGCTCCGCCGTGTCGTTTCCTAACACGAGGTGGGTTTGTTCGACCATGCCGACGGACCCGGGTCAGCGCTGTTGGTAGGAGACGGCCATCGCAGTGATGTCGTCGGATTGAGGCGCACCACCCGAAAAACTACGAACCGAGCGCACGACTCCGTCGACCAGTTCATCGAGGGCAACCTCTTGCAGTTCGGCAAGCGTACTCGCGAGACGCTCATCCCCATAAAAGTCCTCGCGGGCGTCCATGGCTTCCGTTACCCCGTCGGTATAAAGAAATAGCCTGTTTTCGCCCACCAGGCGCGTGCTCTGCGTTTCGTACTCAGCCTGCTCGAACATCCCGAGCACGATGCCTGGATCGGTCTTGATCTCCCCACACTGTGCCGGCGGGTCTGACCATGGAAGTCAATTCACCCTGGCCTGAACGTTGAGCGACGCCGACCAACAGCGTCACCGAGCGCGTGAAGACCCGCTCAGGCGTAAAGGACAGCCACTCACGAATCGCGGGGAAAGAGAAGGGCGCGCCTTGATCCGCTGGAACCGCCGGCGACCGCCGCAGAGCAGCACCTATGAGACCGTTCGATTCCGCGACGACCACCATCCCCACGACGTCGGCATCCGCGATAGAAAGGCACGACTCGGCTAGGGCTGAGAGTGTCGCCGCACCGGGATCGTCCGCGGCTTCGAATCGAACCAGGTGGGAGAAGTTCCCACGGCACTCGAGTCCATAAAGGACGGAAATATCCGGCACGCTGTTTCCCGCCGAAACCAGGTAGTCGGGGGTGTTTGTACCGTCGGTCGGGAGGTAAGCTCCCGCGCCGGCAACCGTTAGGAACTCACCGAACCGTTCCCGGCAGCTCGCAAAATCCGGGCCGATAGCGCCCAAGCCCAGTGCGAACCCGTTGTCGGGAAAGGATATCGTCGAGCTATGTTCCTCGCCGAACCGGCAGCCCCGCAGCAGCCCCGGGTCGCCGACGATGCGAGACTTCAGAGTTTCACCGGGCGCCTCGTCGTAGACCTCGAAGCGGACCCCTTGGCGCTCGACTTTCCGGACACCATCTTGGGCGCTTTCCACCTTCTCCCGCTCGACGGGGACAGTAGAAAGCAATTCCAGGAGGCCTGACATCCCCAGGATCTTCGCGACCTGCGGGGACGACTCAACGACGAGCAACGACCCGCCGATGCCGTGCAATTGTTTGTAAAACTGGACAACGATAGCGATGCCGGCCGAACTGAGATAGGAGGTGGCGGAGAGATTCAACCGCAGACGGTGATGCCCCTTCTGAATGACGTCGCTTAGCCGAGCCGCTAAATGATCAGCCCGGTAGGAGTCGAGGCGCCCTCGGACAGCCAGCTCCACGGAATCCGCTAATTGTCGCTCGTCGATCTCCATAGTCTATTGCCGTTACGGCCCGAGATCATTCGCTCGCCTGGTAAAACCAATCGGCGCGCCTTACAGAGCGTACTGTATTTGTTCGTTCTCTCGTTCGCCGGCGAAGACGATGCCGATCGCGATTTCGCGCTATTGACCTAGAATCTCGTCGGCGCGCCGGATCAGAGTCGGCGGTATGGTCAGGCCATTATCGCGCGCTGCCTTGAGATTCACAATAGTTCGGGTGGTCCGCAGGGGCTGGAAGGGGAGAGAAGCAGGATCCTCCCCTCGCATGACCCGCACGGCGAGCCGGCCGGCCTCGGGCCCGCCGTCATAGTAGTCCCGTGCCACCACGACCACGGCCCCTTGCCGCGCTTGCGTGCTGAGGAACCCAAAGACCGGCAGCTTGGCTCGGCGGGCAGCTTGAGCAATGCTGCTGAATGATGAGCCTAGCAGGTTGCCGGCAACCTGGCAGAGAGCATCGATTCTACGGCTGCACAAAGCAATCGCCGCGTCGGCGACCTCAGTGCTCGATGCTACGGGTAAGGCCACCACTTCGATCCCGGCCGCGTTTGCTGCTTTCACCATCATGTCCTTGTGGTACACCGTATTGACCTCGGACGGGACAAACAGCGTACCCACCGTACGCACTGACGGCAGGCATTCCCGCAAGGCCGCGATTACCTCATCGTAGGCCCCATGCGTATACACGCCAGTCACGTTGGGCAGGTGATCCTCGTCGCTCCGTCCAGCTCCCGCCACAACCGCGTCGGCGACAAACGTGAAGACGACAGGCAAATCGCGACCCCGGCTCAGGGCCGCCTGAAGCGTTGGCGTGGAGAGGGTGATCAGCAGATCGGCGCCTTCGGTTACGGAGGCATCCACCAGTCCGGTAACCGTGGCCATGTCGCCGTTGGCGCTGAAGCCCTTCACTTGATAGTCGCGGCCTTTGACCAGTCCGGCTTCCTCCAAACCCGCGAGCACCCCGCGCTCGGCCTCTTCGGAATCCTCGATCTCGACGTACTTGAGGAGATTGATTTTCCAGGTCTTCGACAGCCGCCCGCCGGCGGAGCCCCTCGCGATGGACGCCACGGCCCTGGGCCGGGTCCTTTCGTGGAGTCCCGTTTCATCGATGACTACATCGGCCTTCTGTAGGACGTCGTCAGGGAGTTTCCAAGCGTCTCGCAGACCCTCCAGTGCCGTGCGGTTGAGCAGGAGCTTCGAAGTAGGAGTGTTCCTGATGGGAATCGCGGCCGGATCCGCACCTCCTAAGACTTTGCCGGCCAGCAGGCCGGTCTGCCTTCCGATCTCGTGGTAGTCCAGTCCCACGTCGAAGAGCGCTCCCCGCTTGACGCTGCCCGAGATACTGGTGAAGACTGGAATCTTCGCCTTACGAGCAACAGCGACCAACGAATCGAGCGCCCCGAGGACAACAACATCGGCGCCCATCCAAAAAGCCTGGGCGCCCCGGGAAGCGAGCGAACCGGCCGCCTCGAAGACCTCTGAAGAGTTGGTGACGTTTGATTCGAGCAGCTCGATGTCGAGCTCTTGGCAAAGCTCTCGCGCCACCGCTGTGTTTACCTCGGAACTCACTTCGGCCGGGTTCCAGACAACACCCACCCTTTTCAATGAAGGCAGCAGCTCGCGCGCAAGGCGGAACGTTTGCTCCACCGGCACCATGTTGCTAAGGCCCACTAGGTGTCTGGGGTGATCGAGCGGATCATCCCGACTGATCCCAACACCGGCGGCGGCGGGGTCCGCCACGAGCCGAAGACGTGGGTCAGCTTGTGGGGTGGACCCCTGTAGTGAAACAACCTGCTAAGCAGGGTTTCCCCATTCGCTGAAAAAGGCTTGGCTGGGGAGCGGCCTTCATTGTAAACTTCTGCTCGGCCGGTGAAGCGGAGGCGGGCTCTGGTGGAGACCAACCCGCCGAGGAATAGCCGGGCGGGAACTCATCGAGACGATGGGTCGGGGCGTGGAGCCTCTCGCTTCGCGCCCCACTCCGGCACGAACCCCGCCCATCGGATCGAAAGATTCCCTCATGCCTCGGAAAACTCATCCCACGACTCCCGCGAGACTGGCCTGTTCGAGCACGCTTTGCTCGTACTCGACCGGCGGCAGATACCCCAGCGCCGAGTGCAAACGTTTCTCGTTGTAGACGCGATCGAGAAACTGCCCGACGCGCCGTTTCGCCTCGGCGAAATCTTCATACTCGAACAAATAGACCTCTTCATATTTCAAGGTCTTCATGAACGATTCCGCCATGGCGTTGTCGTAGGGATTGGCCTTGCGGCTCATGCTGATGCTAATGCCGTGCTGTTGGAGCAGCTTCGTGTAGTCGCCCGAGGCGTACTGCACGCCGCGGTCGGAGTGATGCACCAAGCCCGGCCCGATCTCGCGTGTCCGCAAGGCCGTCCGTAAGGCGGCCAACGCCAACTCCGCCTCCAAAGTGCGACCCAGCGACCAGCCGATCACCCGCCGCGAGAAGGCGTCCAACACCACCGCCAGATACACGAACTCCCGCAACAGCCGAATGTAGGTGATGTCGGCCACCCAGAGTTGGTTCACAGCGCTGATATCGAGCGTCGGCACGAGATTCGGGTAAACCGCCATGCCGTGTTCGGAATCGGTCGTGCGGATGAATTTCTTGCGGCGCAGACACAGCAGGTTGTCCTGGCGCATGATGCGCTGCACGCGCTTGCGGTTGATCACCCAACCTTGGCGCCGCAGCTCGGCGGTGATGCGCCGCGAGCCGTAGGCGGGCATCTCCACGGCGATGCGCTGGATCACGTCCCGCAACGCCGTCTCGTTGTCGCCCGCGGGCGGTTGACGAGCCCGGTAGTAGGCCGCGCGGGAGACCTCCAGCACACGACACATCGCGGCCAACGACAAGCCCGCTCCCGTTTCCCGTTGTTGCTCGATCAAGGGGATCATCTTGTCTTTGAAGACGCGGCGCTCGGAAGCTGTTGTTCCTCGAGCCGCGCCAAGGCCTTTTTTAACAGGGCGTTCTCCATCGTGAGCCAGCCCACCATCTGCTCCAGCTCGCTCACCTGGATCTGCTCGTCATTGGGCTCGCGGTCGCGCTGAAAGGCTCGTTCGGGATCGCGGCGCAGCTGTTGCCGCCACTTGCTCAAAAGCGTCGGATGGATCTCATGTCGCCGCGCCACGGCGGCGACCGAGGCTCCCGCCTCGACCTGCCTCACCGCCCGTAACTTGAACTCGGCGGAAAACTTTCTCCTGGACAACGTCATGGCACCTCTCTCCATTCACTGTAAAAAGATGCTTAACGAGTTGTCTCATTTTCGGGGTCCACTCCATTGCTCTCCTTGTTGGCGTTAGCGACCGCCTGTAAAGCTAGGGTCGTTGAAGTGACAATCAGATCAAAGACGCCGCCGACGACCTCGTGCGCGATCAAGTTTGGGGTGGATATCTCTCCTTCGGCTTTGTAGAGCTGGATGGCGATGCCTTCTCCGTCGACGAATCCAGCTTCGGCGAGTCCATCGATCATGCCCTTGGTGCTCTCGTCGATCGCCGACTGGGAGGCGTACTGCAACAATGCAACGCGCGCCTGCACGGCGCGCCCAGCCTGACGACGATCCATGTCGGAAAGCAGCAGGACAGCGGACGCCAGCGCGATCAGAAACAGACCGAGGAGCGTTTGCTTAACGACGAACCGCATTTCGCTTTAGCCTCTCGCTGATATCGCCGCCGCAATCGCCAATGAATGAGCGCGATCCTCAAGGGGCGTCGCTGTTCGGTTCGGAATTCACAACAGCGTCAGCTTCGGCGACAACTTCCGGAGGGAAGCGGATGCCGAGTTGCCGCGCGCTGTCGAAGTTCAGGGCAATCGTCTCAACAGCCACCTCTTCGATAGGCAAGTTTCGCGGATTCGCCCACACCCGTGACGAAAGGGTCGAACACGCAGGTGAATACGACCGGCGTCTTCCTGACCGTATTGCAAGCGGCTGTCAACATGGGCGTCGTCATGGTTACGATGGCGTCAAGTCGCTGCCCGTCGTAGTTTTGTAACATCGACGGGATGTTCATCATTTCCCCCTGGGCGTGGGACAACTTCAGCTCCAGATTTCGCCCCTCGATGAATCCCGATTCCGCCAGGCCCTCGCGCAGGCCCTTCAAACACGATTCCGCCTCCGGCCCGGGCGCCACTCCGACCTCGAAACCCAACTTCTCGGGAGCCTTGCTTTCGGTTGGGCTTTCTGTTGGCCCGCACGAGCCGGCGAGCAGGATGGCGACAAGAGAAAGACGACAGATACGAAGCCCCTGAGGTAGACGGAGCCGAAACTTAACTTCGGGCCGCATAGGTCTCTCCCCTGGAACGGCGGATCGAGTCTTGATCTATACTACTCGACATCCGCTACCCATGCGAGCGCCCAGCCGTTTCGGAAGATGAAGCCGGAGAGGAAGGAGGAGGAGTCGAACAGGGGGGTTGAGGACAAGCAAATGGGGTTTCGAGAGGCGAAAATAGAAACGCTCTGTCCGCGACCCCAAAAACGTCGTCCAGCCCTACGGCGACGCCCTATCAAGCCTTCCCCTCGCGTCCAGTTCCGAAACGGCTGAGCAATTCGTTGTGTTCGGCGGAGGCGAGGGTGTACCATGTAGCGTCCGCGCCCTCTGTCAAGCTCGCCGCGTCGTTTCGCGGCACAGGCGCGACTGTTCCAGAGAAGGAAGACCCCAAGATATCGGGGTCGCCCCGGGTGAAAGAAGTTACTCGCGGGGACGTTTGTAGAGTTCCCGGGCAAGGCGGCTTCGAACGGATACCTGACACCCCTTGACCACCACCTATACCTTCAAGCCGGAACGGTTCAGCAGCCACACCGCGCTCGTCAACAGTTTTCCACTCGATGGGAAGGGTCAAAGAGTAGTCGATATCGGGGGGGGCGAAGGATATTTGAGTCGAGTCCTAGCCTCAAGGCGGTACCGAGTCGTGTGTGTGGCGGCGCCGGGCGCCATTGCCAAGGACTTCCCCGGGGAAGTCGAGGTCGTCGAGGCGGATCTTGATTTCAAGGTTCCCCCGCTGGCGGGTTCCTTCGACTACGCCCTTTGTGGAGACCTTTTGGAGCACTTGCGGGATCCCAAACAAACGCTGCTGTGGATTCGAGGCCTTCTGCGCCCTGGAGGAAAACTGATCGCGTCGCTCCCGAACGGCGCTCATGCCTACGTTCGCCTGAACGTCCTAATGGGCCGATTCCCCAAGCATGACCGTGGGCTGTTTGATCGCACCCACCTCCATTTCTATTCGTTGGACGGATGGAAGGAATTGCTTGCCGCCTGCGGCTTCCACATCGAGGATCTCAGGGCGACGACCGTGCCCATCGGCTTGGTGTTTCCGCGCTGGCGGCACAGCGTGGCCGTGCGGGCGCTGGAGCGTATCAGCTATGGGTTCGCGACTCTTTGGAAGACCATGTTCGCCTATCAGTTCGTGATCATCGCCCATCCCATCTGACGATCAGGACATGGCCGGTTCCCTTGATCGCCCTAAAGTCGTCGTGGTCATGCCCGCCTTTAACGCGGCAAAGACCCTGAAAATGACCTACGACGATTTGCCTCGCGACAAGGTCGACCTTGTGATTGTGGTCGACGACGGAAGTTCCGATGAAACAGCGAAGATCGCCCGCGAGATGGGCTTGGAACTTTTCGTTCACGATCGGAACTACGGCTACGGCGCGAACCAGAAGACCTGCTACCGTGAAGCTCTCAAGGCGGGTGGAGACATTATCGTGATGGTCCACCCGGATTACCAATACGACCCCACTCTACTGCCCGAAATTGTACGCCCGATCGAGGAAGATAAGGCGGACGTGGTGCTGGGCTCGCGGTTGATGGGGATCAATCCGATCGAAGAGGGAATGCCGTGGTGGAAGTACGTCGCCAATCGGTTTCTGACGAAGATCGAAAACCGGGCCTTCGGGATGAACCTGTCGGAATATCATACCGGTTACCGAGCGTATCGCGGTAAGGTGCTGGAGCGGGTCAACTTTGCGGCGAATTCCGATCAGTTTATCTTCGACCAGGAAATCGTTGCGCAAATGGTGCAGCTCGAGCAGCGGTTCGTTGAAGTGCCGGTCCCCACTCGGTACTTTCCTGAAGCATCTTCGGCGTCATTGGGACAAAGCTGTCTCTACGGCTTGTCGGTCTTGCGAGTCCTTTTTCAGTTCATTCTTCATCGGACCGGTATTTGCCGTCAGCGGCGCTTTGACGGTCTAACGACGCGCTATCAAGTGGAACCAAACAACTCGCGATCGGCCGGCAGGGAGATCCCCCCAGCGGTTGATTCGTCTCGCTCCGGTGGCGAAGAAAATTGAGCGAACCGCGGCGTTGCTCAGCGGCTTGCCGAGAAGTTGGCGGATGAGGTCTCGTCGAGGCCATCTCTGCCCTGACGGACGAGCGCGCCATCGAGTATCGCCCCACTTCGCGAACCATTGCTGATTCGCTTTGCGCGGGACGCCCGTATCTTCGATAATCAGCTTTTCCGGTGTCCAAGCAATCCTCACAAACCGCGGCGGGCGCGCTCTTTCTCTTTTGTCTGAACGCCTACCTATGCCGTGAACTTTTCGTCACGGAATTCACGCAGCACATGGGCTCGATCGAAGGCGCTTTCATTGCGCTTGCCCGCTATATCATGGAGCACCCCGGGGAGCTGGAGTGGTTTCCCTGGTGGTATGGCGGCATACCCTACCAAAACACTTACCAGCCGCTTTTGCCCCTGTTGGTCGCCGCGGTTGGGTCGGTCGCGGGGATCGCGGCCCCCCTTTCATACCACGCAGTAACAGCCACCACCTATTGCCTTGGGCCGGTGACCCTGTTTTGGATGGGCAGCCGTCTGAGCGGGCAACTGCTACCGAGCTTGGCGGCGGCCGTTTTGTATTCCCTTTTTTCGCCCTCCGCTCTCCTGACGCCGTCGGTGGCGGCGGATCTGGGCGGTTTTTTTGGTGCTCGGCGCCTTCAGGCGCTAGTGCAATACGGGGAGGGCCCCCACGTTACGTCGATGTTTCTGCTCCCTGTCGCCATTGTCGCGCTTGACGTGGCGCTTCGTAAGGCCAGGCCGGTCTCCACTCTCGTCGCCGCGGTGGCCGCGATGAGCGTGGTGCTTACGAACTGGATAGGGACCGTCGCTCTGGCCCTGGCTGTAGTCGCCTACCTGCTGGCGAAGTCTGAGGACAGATCGATTCGCACGTGGGTGCGGGCAGCGGGAATTGGAGGACTCTCGTACGCGCTGGCCGCAACGTGGATTCCGCCCTCGACGCTTTTCGCCATTCAACGCAACGCGCAAATCGTCCTGGGGAGCTACGAAATCGGAGTGAAACAGTGGCTTTATTGGGCGCTTGTGCTGGTTGCGGTGTTTGCCGTGCGCTATTCGCTGAGGCGCGCCCGGGTGAGTGAATTTGCCCAGTTCTGGGCTTTGTTTTTCCTACTTTGCGGTTCCCTGCCGTTGACCGCCCAATGGCTTGGCATCTATATTCTGCCGCAGCCCGAGCGCTACCACCTGGAGATGGAGATGGCGGTTTGTTTCCTGGCGGCTATCGTCGCAGGGGAGATGTGGCGGGCCTTGGGGTTGCGAGGGAAGCTTGTCATCACGCTGCTGATGCTGCTAGTTGTCGCCCACCAAGTGCAGCAGTACCGAAGCTACGCGGGGACTCTTATCCGCCCAATCGATGTCACGGGGACCGTGGAATATCAGGCCGCAAGATGGTTGGACGAGAATCTTCCCGGCCGGCGGGTCTTCCTCTCGGGATCACTGCGGTTCTGGCTGAGCGCGTTCGCCGACAACCCCCAATTTGGAGGCGGCGTTGACCAAGCAATGACGAACCCGTGGCTCGCCATGACAAGCCACGGAATTACCGCCACGACGGGGAACGGCGAGGAAACAGTGCTGTGGCTTAAGGCCTATGGAGTGCGGGCCATTGCTGTAGGCGGAGCGGAAAGCCGTGAAGTCTACAAGGACTTCCGCGACCCCGCGAAGTTCGAAGGCGTGCTTCCCCAGCTCTGGCGGGACGGCGACGATGTGATCTACGGCGTCCCCAGCCGAACGAAATCGCCGGCACGCGTCATTCGCTACCAAGATCTCATGGAACGAGCACCGGCCGGGTTCTCCGATCTGGCACCCCTTATCCCTTTCGTGGCGGCACTCGAGAACCCTGATTTGCCGCTGGCGAAATTCGTTTGGCTGAGTCCTCATCAGGCGCGCATCGTCGCCGAGCTGCGAAGAGAGCACTTGATCGCGACGCAGATGAGCTACCATCCCGGCTGGCGAACCTGGGTCAACGGGGAGCCTCGCCGGATCTTCCCTGACAAACTGGGCCTGATGACGATTGAAACCAAGTGCGAAGGCCGCTGCGAGGTCCGGTTGCTCTACGATGGCGGCGCGGAGATGAGGCTCGCCGGATTCGCCGGCGTGGCGGCGGTGTTGGGTATCTTGGCCTGGCTGGCGGCGGACTGGCGCTCGCGAAGATCGCGGAGGTTGTAGGTTACTGGGAAAGGGGGGTAGGAGGAGGAATGTCAGGGAGACAATAGATTCTCAAGGGACTTGATTGTTTCCAGCGCACCGTACAGCGTCAGACCCCATAAGTCGGAATTGCTGTCCACCAGGACGTGACCGATCAAAGACGCTTCGCCTTCATCCGCCAAAAACCCGATTCCCCCGGGCTCCAAGTTGGGGACGAGCCAGTAATCCGCGCTCCAGCCGTTGATGAAGGTTTTGATCTCTCGAGGTCCCACGCGCACGGAAACGCGATTGAATTCGCCTTCCCTCCATTCGACTTCGAGATCGCGTTCTACACCTCGGGACGTGTCAGGCTGGCCGTTGACGACTGGGTAGCGGATCAACCGATATCCGTCTGGGAGTTTGGCCTCGCGCCGCTGCACCAATTTGTAGGCGTAGTAGTTCTTGGTGTCGGAAGCTCGCACGATCCACCCAAGCGCTTGCGAGGTGATCTTGGCGTCGAAGTCCCAACGGTACTCGTTGAGATCCATCGTGTCGCGGTGGAGGGCCAAGCCCTCGACCCGCGCCAGACCGGACTCATCCTCCACTAGGCCCCGCGGATACCACTCCGCCGAGACGCCGGACTTGAAGTCCTCGGCCACTTGAAACGCAGCGCGGGGCTCGATGCGCGCGGCGGCACTGTTCAGCGTGGCGACACCGGTTGCGGCAATCGGCCCCCAGAAAAGCCAGACACCCAGCATCGTGGCCAACGCCGCCCCGATTCGCCGGCGCCTCCGACTGGCCACAGCCCACTGCGCCCAGTACGCAACCGAAACCCCACCGTCGCGGGAGAGCGAGGGCAGTTTGCGAAGAAGTCGACGGGAAAGAATTCTGGCCGGGGGCAAGTCTCCAAACAACGGCTGGCTGGTATTGATCGCCAATGGCCGCAGTGGCGAGGTCGGTACGGCGGGTCGCCTGCGGCGGGCAGGTTGGGTTCTTGACTCCTGTTGGTCAAGAACGCCCCTATCCTGCCTCGGTTCAGCAATGGGCTTGACTCTTAGTTTGAGTAGGTTGGTCGGCTTCAGGCGAGCGTTGGGAAGATGCCTGATGGTCCTGCGAGGGACCAGCAAATCGGCAACGAGGGCTGCCTCAGGCACTCCGACGATGGCGGAGTCCGCCCACTGGCGTCTGGTTTGGACTTCAACGAGATTAGCAACAGGAGCGAAGGACCGAGCTGCCCTCCGGTGATAGCGTACGGTGCCGTTTACCTTGATTGGCCCGATCGGTCTGCTGCTGGGGTAAGCCTGGCGCGCACCGGGATATGCAAATGCCGAAGTTCGAGTCGGGGACGTCATGGTTAGGGTGATCTGAATCGCCTGCCGTCAGAACCCGCGGTCATCCCACTTTAGTTGGACAGCCGACCCTGCCCTGCTACTTACGTCATGTACTTAAGTCATGGAACTAAATCTTATCTTGCTACGGCGAACGCCCGGCGCTCAATAAGAGGCTAGTACCTTTGTGCCCCCTGTGACGACCGTTTTCTCAGCCGGTCTAAGACCTACTCCGGTTCGGCCTAACACCTTATGTCTAGGCCCTATATCATTGTTTTAAAATGATATAGAGTGGTGCTAGAGACATTCTTTGAACTCGTGCTTAATAGCTCGGGTTGTCGCCGGAAGGCGCGGAACAGAAGTTCGTTTGTTTCAAATCGGCGATTGCCGGTCCTGGTACTTTAGTCGCCGCTCGTTACTTTCCGGCGCAAAAAGTGGTATTGGGATAGACGAACGGGCGTTGGTAAACGAAGCGGGGATCCGAGCGGGTTACCCGTCTCGATTTCGTCTGCCGCCGGGCGGCCCTCGCCTCCCTCACGTTGTCGCCCTCGCCTCCAGGCTGGCCCCGATGTTGATCAGGTTGTCCGCGATCACTCCCAGCCCGACCCAGCGCCGCATGCCCTCCAGACCCGGATAGCGGCTGCGGTTCGGCCCATGCCGGCGTTTGAGAACACTGATGCGGCCCTCCACGCCCGTGCGCCACTTCTGGCCACGCTTGAACCAGCGTTGTTTCTGTCGGCCGCGCCGCGCCGGATCGCGCGTCGCGTAGTTGGGGATCGAAACCCGCGACACGCCCATCTTCTCCAAGGCCCGTTCGTTGGCCGCCGAAGAAAACCCCGCATCGGCCGCCACCAGCCGCGGCTGGCGTCCCAGGCGTCGCTTCTGCTCTTCGACCGCTGCGATCAACAACGCGCGGTCGTCCGGCCGCTTCTCGTAAACTGCATAATCGGTCACGATCTGGTTCTCGGCCTCTTGCACCTTGACCAGTTTGCCGAACTCGTCGAGCTTGCCCGCCTTGCCCTTGCGAATCACTTCCGTGGTCGGCTCGAACACGCTCAGCAGCTTGTCGGGCGCGTGCTGATCGCCGCCGAACACCCGCTGCTTGGTCTGCCGTCACACCTGTTCGACGCGCTCCACCATGTCTTCGAGCTGTTTCCGCAGGCCTTCCCGCCGTACATCCTGTTGCCCTTCCGCGGCGAAGCGCCGTGCCTGCGCCACCACGCGACCGCCGATCGCAAGCAACTTGCCATACAGCTTGCGGCGTTGTTCGGCGCCCTGTTGGGAACGCACGCTACGGCCGATGCGCATCACCATCCGCCCCACGCTGCTGCAGGCGATTCCGCAACTTCTCGCCCGCGTCACCTCCGGCTTGCTCGATCCGACGCATCGTGCGCGTCAACACGCGCAGTCCGTCCGCCAACAGACTCGAATCCGTCGGATAGTGCACGTTGGTTTCGACCACGGTCGTATCGATGCGCAACTTGCGGCCCACAACCACGCGCTCGTGTCGCGCCATCGCGATCAAGCGTTCGTGCAGTTTGGCGATACTTCCGGCCCCAGCACACGGGCGATGCGCGCCAGGGTCTTGGCGTCGGGAACCGCTTCCCATCCGCTGCGGGTGAAGTGGCGGTAGAGCGCATTGGCGCGCACCTCGCGTTCGAGCACGAAGAAACTCCAGTGGCGCACGTGCTTGAGGATCAGCAGCCGCAGCACGACCTCGGCCGGTGTGGCCGGACGACCGTGCCCACGCGATTGCGGATGGCGCCGTCCCAGCGCCTCCCAGACGATGGCCAGCAACTCATCGTCTTCGAGCAGACCATCGGCGTGTCGCATCCACGGTTCGTACAGAGCGGGGAGATTTTCGGGAAAGAAAGGCTCGAACAAGCAGCGTTGGCGGTGCCGTAAAGTCGTCATCTCCTATTCTCTCACGAGATCGAACATTCCGATCATAGAATGTTTCCGTCATTTCACTCCCTTGGAGCGTTCCGCCACGCCCCCCGCACTCCACCCCCTGTCAATACGATCTCCGAAGCTCCCCTTTTGCGCCGGAAAGTAACTAGCAGGCTGTGACAAGGTCTTGGCGAGTCCGAGGGCCGCGGTAGCCTAGACGCGATTGAAGATCGAACCGCTGAGCGTGCTGGTGCTGTCGGCGAACGATTCCTGCCCGATGCCCAGAGATTGCAGAATACTGAGGTACATGTTCGACATCCGCGTCTCGCCATTTCGCCAGTAGGTCCCATGTTCGAGGCCCATGTTGGCTCCGCCGGCGATCAGAGTTGGCAGGTTGCGGGGGGTGTGCGTTGTGCTCGCGCCGCTTCCGAATAGCACGATGGTGTTGTCGAGCACGCTGGCGTTGCGATCCTGGTAGCCGGCCAGTCTCTCAAAGAAGTGCGCCAACTGCCGGCTCAAGAACAGATCGTACTTGGCGAAATCCAACTGTCCGTCCTTGTCGCTCACATGCGAGAGCTTGTGATGCGTCTGCGAGAGTCCCAGCTTGAGCGGGAACGTATCGCTGATTCCCATGCCGTCTTCGCGGTTGAGCATGAAGGCGACCGAGCGAGTGATGTCCGCGTCGAACGCCAACGCGATCAGGTCGAACATGTTGCGGTAGAACTCGGCGGGCTCTCCCTCGGATGTTGCGTCGAGGTTCAAATGCGAGTAGTCCTGCTTTTTGAGCGGGATGTCGATCCAACGCTCGGATGCGATCAACCGCGATTCGACTTCATTCAAGGAGGTTAGGTACTGATCCATCCGTTCCCGGTCGGACTTGCCGAGCCTCTGGTCGAGAGCATGCGCGCTCTCGGCCACGGCGTCCACCAACTTGATGCGGCGTTGCAGCCTGTCGCGTTCCGACTCGAGCGATGCGCGGTCCCCGCGAAACAAGCGATGGAACACCCGGCGCGGGTTGTTTTCCGCCGGAATCGGCCTGCCCTCGATGCTATAAGAGATCGTGCCCGTCCGAGAGAGAAAGCCCGTGCCGGCATCGATCGACAGCACCAACGACGGCTGCCGGCAGTACTGCTTGGTGTGCTGCGCCACTACCTGGTCGAGTCCGACGGAGTTGTAGGTCGCTCGCGTCGGATTGTACAGAGGGGCGCCGGTGAGCCACATGTCCGAGCAGATATGCGGGTCGGCCTTGGGGCCGCTCGGGTGGTAGAGTCCGCCCATAAAGCTGAGCTGTTTCCGGAAGGGGCTCAGCGGCTCAGTCGATTTGCCGAAGACGAACTCGCCGTCGCGCTCGGCGGTGGGAAACCAACTCCACTCGTCGATGCCGTTCTGCGATCTCGGCAGCGACATGCCGTTCGCGGTGTAGAGCGCGCAGAACCGGCGAGGAGCCTGCTCGGTCACTTCGGCGCCCATCGCGTCGAGAACCGGCAAGGCCAGCGCGACTCCTCCCGTACCATGGAGGAAAGCGCGGCGGTCGATCTTTGGGGAAGATCTCATCGGTTTCCTGATTTCTGCTACTTCTCGAGGAACAGTTTGCTATTGACGACGTAGCGGATCATGTCCTGCATGGGGTAGCCGCCGGCCCTCAACCTTAGTCCGTCTTCTTTCAGATCGTTCAACTCATTGTACGTCAGGCTTCGGCCGTTCGCATACGTCACGAGATGCTTGAGAACGCTGAAGGCCACCTGATCGATGCGATCTTGACCGAGATACCGCTTCAGATCGTTGATGCCTGACACCTTCGTGCCGTCGGGCAACGTGGATCGTGCGTCGGCGGGTTGTTGCTTCAGGCGGCCACCGGCGTCGAACTCCTCGAGCGCCACTCCCCACGGGTCGATTTTCTGGTGACACTGCATGCAGCCCGGCTGATTGCGGTGCTGCTCGAGCCGCTCGCGAAGCGACAGCCCTTCTGTATCCGCCTCCAGGTCCGGCGCGTTGGGTGGAGGATCATCGGGCGGCTCGGCGATGATCTTGCGCGCCAGCCAGGCCCCGCGCTTCACAGGGTTCGATTCCTGGCCGTCGGAGAGCCCCGCCATGATGGCCGCCTGAGTGAGCACGCCTCCGAGCTCGGGTCGACCGTGCTGAATGGGTACAAACTCGAAACCGCTCTCGGTCTTGCGCCCCAGGCCGTAGTAGCCGGCGACGACTTCATTCGCAACGACGAAATCGGACTCAATTAGATTCCGCACGGGCAGGTTGTTCCGGATCAAGTACTGCACAAACTCGACCGGCTCCCGACGCAACTGGGCGCGAGTGTCGCGCGTGAGCTTCGGAAACTGGTCACGGTCCGGTTCGAGCACATCGAACTTGTCCAAATTCAGCCATTGGGATGTGAATTCCCCAACGGACTGGGAGAAACGCGGATTCGCGATCATCCGCGCCACTTCCGAGTCCAATTGCTTCCGCAGCGCGCCGCTATCGGCCAACTCCAACGTTGTGCGATCCGGCGGCTCGTTCCACAGGAAGTACGACAGCTTGGAAGCCAACTCCCGGTCGTCGATGGGCTCGGCTTCGGGCGTGCTGCTGGCCTCGACCAAAAACAAGAACTGCGGCGATGTCAACGCGACTTGCAGCGCGTCCCTCACACTCCACTGAAAACCGCCTCCCGCGTCGAGTGATTGCTGGAACACCGCCATCAGGGCGGACTCTTCCCTAGCGGTGATGGGACGGCGGTAGGCTCGGGTTGCAAACCCGCGGATGATCTCTCGCGCATAGGCCGGCGAATTGTATTTGCGGTCAAAGTCGACGAAGATGTTCTGATGTGACGGCGGAGGCCACGTGTCGTGGAACGGTCCTTCGAATTCCACCGACCGCACCAGCAACCGCGGCATGTCGCGACCGTCGGTGTACTCACTACGGACGCCGATTTCACGAATGCCCGCCAGATAGTTGACATTGTCCCTTTCGACATCCGGGCTGGGAAAATCGCTGATAACCCCTTCAAACACAAACCGCGTGAGCTTGCCGCTCGCCACGGTTTGCGGTGCCCCGACTGGAGCGAACGTACCGCCGCAATCGCGACGAAGTCCCAAATGCACGCCTAGTCGCGGCAAACGCTTCTCAAACGCGAGAAAACGTCGCGAGACTTCGTGCTCGGCGGCGAGCGGAGTAAAAACGACCCGCTCCAAATCCTTCACGCCGGCGTGCCGCGCGTCGACTTGCAGCGTCCCAGCCTCGAGCCTCACTGCCAGGAATGCGGGCTGCTCTAACGCGCCTGGGAATTGCCGGCCGCCAAGGGTCAGCGTGACCTCTTGCGGCTTTTCGGGAGGCGGCTGCGCAAATTGCCGTCCAGGTTCTACCAAGGCTTGGATCTCGGCTTGGTCGAGGGCCCGGGAGTACAGGCGCGCTTCATCCAGTTCGCCCCGGAACTGCTGGGCGGGAGGGGCTATACTCCCCAGGTAAAGATCGATCTCCGGATTGTCCAGGTTCGCCGGACCAATCTCCCCTTTCGCGACGGGATAGCCGTTTACGTAGAGTCGCGTTTCGCCCTTCCGTCTCACCACGGCGGCAACATGCTGCCAGGCGTCGGTGCGAATGACCCCCGGCGGGGACGTCACAGTCCCATTGGACTCGTTGTCCGGTCGGGTCGTTTCTATCCGAAAGTCCCCTTCGTTTCCGGCCATTTCCAGATACCAGCCGTGCCTCGGATCATCATCTCCGAGAGCAACGATGCCGGCTTGTTTCAGCTGTTTCGGGTAGATCCAAGCCGCCACGGTGAAGTCGCCGTCAGCGACATTCATGGCATCGTCGCGAGGGATCCGTAGCGAGCCGTAATCACCGGCGAGCGATACAGCCTTTCCGAAGGGTGAATCGACTAGCCGTGCGTCGCCCTCGATGTTCTCGCCGCTTGCAACGCTGTCGAAAGACCACAGTCCGGCCAGCCCTTCGCCGAGCCGAGCCGAGTCCGCGGCCGGCGACTCTTTGCCCGCCGCCTCGTGGATGTCGACTTGGTAAATGCCGGTCTTCTCAATCGCGACGGACTGCCGTGATGTGGGGTCGCGGATAACGATGGCGTCTACGCCATCGGCCCCCCGGGCGGGATCTCCTGGATCGAGCAGCAGGCCGTCGTTGTACTTCGCCGCCATGACGGTGACCCGAAACCGCCCGTGGTCGGGCAGTTCGCGAAGCGAGATCTTGAAGTTCGCCTTTGGCCCGTAGGTGCCGTCGAGTTGGAAAATCTCATCGCTTGTAATGGCGGGCCGCAGCAAAAGCCCCTCCTGGACCATACTATAAGGAAGCCCCTTGGGATAGCCGCGGCTGCCGCGCATGCAGGCAAAGACCGCGTGATAAACACTGTCAAAGTCTCTCCAGTCGCGGACCGTAGCGTTCCCCTTGTAGCCTTCGATGAAGCGATACTTGGTCCGCATTCGCCGCGGCTCGAAGGAGAACGCCTTGCTGGACGTGAGTTGCTTCACCACGTAGTCTTGGTTGTCTAGCAGCAGGCTATCCGCGCCGAGAATGAGCTTGCCGGGGAGCGGTTCGGGATTGATCGACGCGCCCAGATCGACACGAAAGTTCTGGATCGAGGGCTTCGAGTCCGGATTGACGATGGATCGGCCGAGCGCCTCTTCGGCGATT
The DNA here is from genome assembly GCA_965248365.1 of Bryobacterales bacterium. Taxonomy (GTDB): domain Bacteria; phylum Acidobacteriota; class Terriglobia; order Bryobacterales; family UBA6623. Next base: position 918,037 of record CBDFJA010000003.1, read on the forward strand.
TCAAAGTAGGCTTCCATCAGCAATGGCGAAAGTTGCAGCGTCTCCGTGTTATTTACGAATCCATCTTTGGAGACGGCGTCTGGGGGAAGAGCGTCCGTCAGGTCGTCCTCCAGCAGCAACAACTCGCGGAGGGTGTTGCGATACTGCGAGACCGTAAGGCGCCGTATGATGCCGTTCTTCTGCGTCGGACGCGAGCGAGCGACCTCCAGTGCTTGCGTGATCCACTCGACCATACGCTGACGCTCGGCGCTAGCTGGTTGTGGCAAGCCTTTCGGTGGCATGGTCGCATCGCCAATCCTTTTCCGGATCACTTCCCACAATCGAAGATGCCGATCCTCGAGTGCGGCGGCTAGGTGGTCGACGCGGACGCCCGAAGTCATCGTGTCCACGTTGTGGCACTGGACGCAGTTTTGTTTCAAGAACGGCTTCACATACCGCTCGAACGATGTTTCGAGCGCCGTGGGAGCGCCATCCGCGGCCTGGGCCTGGGGGGAGCGCGCTGTCCACGCTCCCCCTAACAGCGAAAGCAAAGCGAGGGTGCACGCAGCTTGCAGTCGAAGCCGATAAGTCCTTGAAGTCATATCGTGCCGCGTGCAATCGTCCTGCCCACTAGGCCGCTTTTCTCACCACCTGGCGGCCGAAGCACCCAATGGGATCGCCGTGTCGCGCCCCGACAAGCTAAAGCTTGTCAGGACTGCCAACCAGGACAAACACGAGTGTTCGTCGCCACCGAACCCCGGTAGCGACCGTCACTCTTGGCGGTCCTATGTTGCAAGTAGTGGCCGGCAATCCTGCCGGCCGGACAAACTACAAACCGAAGCCCGCGACTTTGACGACAACCTTGCCCACAGGGATCCGCCGGCGGGGAAGGCGAAAGGCCTTTCTGTTCCAGCTTGGCGAGGATGAACCGATCGAGCGGCGTCTTCGCCCACCCGGTGTCGTTGACTTCCGGAGGTTTGGGATCCCGAATCGGCTGAAAAGACCAAAAAGACCGCTGCTCTTCGCTAAAGATGGATTCGTGTTCGGGCGGGCGCCACCATTCTTCCTCGTTGATCCAGTTGCGAAGGGCCGCCAACTCCTCGTCGGCGATACGGGCGGTCCCCGGGGGCATCTTCAATTCGCCGTCATGGGAAGCGGCCAGGTAGAGCAGGCTGGTGTCCGCTTTGCCGGGGACCACAGCGGGACAGCTCTTGCCGCCCTTGAGGAGGGTTTCTCGCTCCCGCATGTCCAGCGCGGCCATCTGGGCCTCGCCGTGGCAGGCCATGCAGTGGCGGTCCAAGACAGCGCGAGCGGAGTTCTCAACGGCGTCGGGCGACTGCGCGAAAGCCGACACAGCGGCCGCTACAAGAACCGCCGGCACAGAAAGCATGCGCCGAGCCGGGGTGATCCTCTTAACTAACTGCAAAACCACGACCTCCGGGATTCACGGGGACGCGGCAACCCCCTTGCTAGTGCGTCCAGCCTGATGTTATCACAGGCAGTCCGTCCATCGGATTACTCATAGGTGGTGGGTCAGTTAGGATAGCGCCGCGAACTCCCTTCGACGCGACATCGTGCTGTGCGCGATGGTCCTGCCTGCTAGTTACTTTCCGGCGCAAAAGGGGAGCTTCGGAGATCGTATTGACAGGGGGTGGAGTGCGGGGGGCGTGGCGGAACGCTCCAAGGGAGTGAAATGACGGAAACATTCTATGATCGGAATGTTCGATCTCGTGAGAGAATAGGAGATGACGACTTTACGGCACCGCCAACGCTGCTTGTTCGAGCCTTTCTTTCCCGAAAATCTTCCCGCTCTGTACGAACCGTGGATGCGACACGCCGATGGTCTGCTCGAAGACGATGAGTTGCTGGCCATCGTCTGGGAGGCGCTGGGACGGCGCCATCCGCAATCGCGTGGGCACGGTCGTCCGGCCACACCGGCCGAGGTCGTGCTGCGGCTGCTGATCCTCAAGCACGTGCGCCACTGGAGTTTCTTCGTGCTCGAACGCGAGGTGCGCGCCAATGCGCTCTACCGCCACTTCACCCGCAGCGGATGGGAAGCGGTTCCCGACGCCAAGACCCTGGCGCGCATCGCCCGTGTGCTGGGGCCGGAAGTATCGCCAAACTGCACGAACGCTTGATCGCGATGGCGCGACACGAGCGCGTGGTTGTGGGCCGCAAGTTGCGCATCGATACGACCGTGGTCGAAACCAACGTGCACTATCCGACGGATTCGAGTCTGTTGGCGGACGGACTGCGCGTGTTGACGCGCACGATGCGTCGGATCGAGCAAGCCGGAGGTGACGCGGGCGAGAAGTTGCGGAATCGCCTGCAGCAGCGTGGGGCGGATGGTGATGCGCATCGGCCGTAGCGTGCGTTCCCAACAGGGCGCCGAACAACGCCGCAAGCTGTATGGCAAGTTGCTTGCGATCGGCGGTCGCGTGGTGGCGCAGGCACGGCGCTTCGCCGCGGAAGGGCAACAGGATGTACGGCGGGAAGGCCTGCGGAAACAGCTCGAAGACATGGTGGAGCGCGTCGAACAGGTGTGACGGCAGACCAAGCAGCGGGTGTTCGGCGGCGATCAGCACGCGCCCGACAAGCTGCTGAGCGTGTTCGAGCCGACCACGGAAGTGATTCGCAAGGGCAAGGCGGGCAAGCTCGACGAGTTCGGCAAACTGGTCAAGGTGCAAGAGGCCGAGAACCAGATCGTGACCGATTATGCAGTTTACGAGAAGCGGCCGGACGACCGCGCGTTGTTGATCGCAGCGGTCGAAGAGCAGAAGCGACGCCTGGGACGCCAGCCGCGGCTGGTGGCGGCCGATGCGGGGTTTCTTCGGCGGCCAACGAACGGGCCTTGGAGAAGATGGGCGTGTCGCGGGTTTCGATCCCCAACTACGCGACGCGCGATCCGGCGCGGCGCGGCCGACAGAAACAACGCTGGTTCAAGCGTGGCCAGAAGTGGCGCACGGGCGTGGAGGGCCGCATCAGTGTTCTCAAACGCCGGCATGGGCCGAACCGCAGCCGCTATCCGGGTCTGGAGGGCATGCGGCGCTGGGTCGGGCTGGGAGTGATCGCGGACAACCTGATCAACATCGGGGCCAGCCTGGAGGCGAGGGCGACAACGTGAGGGAGGCGAGGGCCGCCCGGCGGCAGACGAAATCGAGACGGATAACCCGCTCGGATCCCCGCTTCGTTTACCAACGCCGGTCCGTCTATCCCAATACCACTTTTTGCGCCGGAAAGTAGCTAGCGCTCTTCTTTCCACTGCTGCCCGCCCAGGCGGTGAGAGGGCGGGCCTAGCTTCGCCCGGCGATTTGTTTGACTTGCCGCATGACCCGCAGGGTGTTGCCGCCGAGGATCTTTTCAACGTCGGCTTCGGAAAAGCCTCGATCAAGAAGAGCGGCGACGAGATTCGGGATCTTCGAGATGTCTTCCATGCCTTGGGGCAACTGATCCCGAACGCCGTCGAAGTCCGAGCCGAGTCCGACGTGATCGACCCCGGCTACCCGCGCCGCGTGTTCGAAATGGTCAATGAGGCGGCTCAGGGGCGGGCGTCCGACGCGGGCGATCTGTTCGCGGTTGACCTCGCGCAGCGCCGCTTCTCGCCGCCGGGGGTCGGCCGGGTATTCCCGCCGTATGGCTGCCCGCTTGGACTCGAGGTCCGTCAGTTCATGATCGGGCCGGTCGAACTCATCATCGAGGAACGCATTGTAGTAATTGATGTGAACGACCCCGCCGTTTCGGGCGAGCCCGCGAAGCATCTCGTCGCTCATGTTGCGCGCATGGCTCGCCAGCGCGCGGCACGAGGAGTGGGAGGCGATGATCGGCGCCGATGAGGCATCGAGCGCGTCATGAAAGGTTCGGTCCGATACATGGGAGACATCGACCATCATGCCTAGCCGGTTCATCTCCTGAACGATCTCGCGGCCGAGCGGCGTCAGGCCCTTCGAAACCGGCGGCGCCGCCGAAGAATCGGCCCAGGGCGTGTGGGCGCCGTGGGTCAAAGTTAGATAACGCGCTCCCAGACCGAACAACGTTTGAAGGGCGGCAAGACTCGAATCGATCATGTGGCCGCCTTCCACTCCCATCAGAACCGCGATCTTATCTTGCTGCTTGGCCTGAACAATTTCGTCGGCGGATGTAGCCGAAACAAGATCCTCCGGGTGCCGGGCAACTTGCGCGCTGACGGCGTCGATGATCTCCAGGGCGCGTTTCGACGCTTTCCGAGGCGTCTGACCGGTTGCGCTCGTGTAGATGGAAAAGAAAATCCCACTGACACCGCCCCGGCGTAGGCGAGGGATATCGACTTGCCCATAGTCGTGCCACCGCCCGAGGTCGAACCCCTCGCCGGTGATCCGCATCGGCGTGTCGCAGTGCAGGTCGATGACAATCGATCGATTGAGGATGGCGGCAACCGGGTCCGGTTCCGCGGCGGACGTCTCTCGGCGTGCACTCTCATCGCCGCCGGGCGAGCAGCCGACATGTGAAGTCGCCGTTGTCGCCAAGCCCAGTGTGGCGAGGCCCCATTCTCTTCGAGTCAAGGTCATCGCTTCGATTGTAGACGGCTTTCGCCCCTCGCTACAGCGTTGTGAGCGCGCTAGGTGGATCACTCCCCTACCCGGACAACCAACCGAGCCGCGCACGAAAGGGTGCGGTCAAGGCCACGCACTGCTTACTTTGTCACTACAGCGAGGTTATTTCGCGAGCTTGACTGCGGCTGCGAAGCCGCGGCTCTGTCCGCTCGTCTCGCGTCAACCCGCGCTCCATGGAGTTTTTGACCGCTTCGCCAGGAACTCACTATGCCGCCCCCGGCGGTCGCGGCGCGAAAACGGGGCGGTTGGGAATCCTACGGCCGCAGGCCTTCGATGCCGAGCTTGATTCGATAGATGCTCGAGCGGGCCGTCATGTACAGCGTCTTGCCGTCGGCCCCTCCCCAGGCCACGTTGGCCGGCAACTCCTCGGGCGCAATCGTCCCCAGGTGCTTGCCTTCGGGGCTTAGGATGAGGACGCCGCTGGGCCCGGTGCAATAGAGGTTGCCGAGTTTGTCGATCTTCAGCCCGTCGGGAACACCTTCCGCTTCACTTGAATTAGCGTCATGGAAGACGCGGCCTTCGCCGACACCGCCTTCCTCGTTCACGTCGTAGGCCATCCAGACTCGGTTGTCCCCGTCGGAATTGGCGACGTAGAGGGTCTTCTCATCCGGCGAGAGCGCAATGCCGTTGGGGAAGGTCTGATCGCGGCTTAAAAGTTCCAGTTCGCCGTCTGGGCTGAGCCGATAGACGCCGTTAAAGTCGAGTTCCTTGGCCGGGTCGTCGTTGAGCTTGGCGAAACCATAGGGCGGATCGGTGAAATAGAGCGACCCGTTGGACCCGTACACCGCATCATTTGGACTGTTGAGCCGTTTGCCTTCGTATTTGGCGGCCAGCACGGTCCGTTGGCCGTCTTCTTCGACCCGCGAAACTTGACCCGCGCCGTGCTCACAGAGAACCAACCGGCCTTCGGCGTCGAGAGTCAGTCCGTTCGAACCGATGAATCGTCCCTCCTCGTATTCGGCTTCGAACACCGGTTTGATGAAATCGCTGACTTGGCCGTCGGGCGTCCACTTATAGATGGCGTTGGCCGGGATGTCGCTGAAGAGCAGATAGGGGCCGCCTTCACTCACCCACACCGGGCCTTCGGTAAACTGGAAGCCGCTGTGCAGCTTCTCGATTTTGGCGTCGGCGGGCACGATCGCATCGAGGGCCGCATCTAGCCGCGCAATGGCGCCGGCGCCGGTGTCGGGAGGCGGGGCCGGCTCGGGCTCGGGGGCCGCACAGGAGGCCAACAAGATCAACATCGCAAGAGGAACTACCCTCGATCGGTCTAGCATACTAGATCCCTCCCCGGGAAATCGGTCTATTATGAGCTATCGGGGCTTCAAAAGTCGAGTTTGGGTCGGGGCTTGAAGCGACGTCTCGCGGTCCACAGTCTTAACCGGCCCGCTTCTCTCACCGGCTGACGGAGGCTCGCGATAGGCCCGCGGGCGCGCGAGTAGAACCGTTGTCGCGGACGCGGCGTTGTCGATCCACCACCGGGTCTGGTAGGTTCTTGGGACGATGAAAGCTGCCCGCCTTCTCGAACCCCGAGGTCCAGTGGTCATCGAGGAAGTCCCAACACCCACGCCCGGGCCGGGTGAAGTACGGCTCCAGACCGAAGCGTGTGGTCTGTGCCATTCCGATTTGTTTATCCGCTCTCTCCCCAGCTTGCCGCGCGCTCCGGTTACCCTGGGTCACGAAGCCATCGGGACGATCGAGCAGCTCGGTCCCGGTGTCGAGAGCTTCGAGAAAGGAGATCGAGTAGGACTCACCTACCTGTATCGGGGTTGCGGTTCGTGCGATTCATGCGGCGAATCCCGCCCGGAGCTTTGCTCGCGACAGATCAATACCGGCTACGACGTCGATGGCGCTTTCGCGGAATTCGTCGTGGCCCCGGCCGACTCGATCGTCAGAGTTCCTCCGGACCTGCCGGCGTCCGATCTCGCCCCCCTTTGCTGCGCCGGTTGGACGGCCTACCACGCCGTTGCCGCCGCGGACCTTGAACCCGGCTCGTGGCTGGCCATTTACGGCATCGGAGGACTCGGCCACCTGGCCATTCAGTTCGCCAAGCTGCGAGGGTTGCGCGTCGCGGCGGTCGACCTGGCGCCTGAAAAGCTCGCTCTCGCTTCCAAACTCGGCGCCGAAATCACCGTCAACGCTCGCGAGGAAGATCCCTCCCGCTTGCTGCGCAAGAAACTTCGGGGCGCGCAGGGGGCGATTTCGTTTGTTGCCTCGGCTTCGGCGGTCGGTCAAGCATTCGCTTCGCTGCGCCGAAACGGGATCCTGATCTTGGTCGGATTAGCCGCCGAAAAGGTCGAGCTGCCGCTCGTTGACGTGGTCCTCAAGCAGATCCGCATTCATGGCAGCTTCCTCGGCCGCCGCGAGGAGCTTGTGGAAGCCTTGGAGATCGCGCGCCGCGGCGATCTGCGCGTGGAAGTCCAAACCTGTTCGCTCGAAGATCTGCCCTTGGCGATGGACGGCATGGGAGCCGGGAAAGTCGCCGGGCGAGCCGTCGTAACGTTCCCCTAAGCCAGCGAAGCGCCGGAATCAGGCGGGCCCTGTGTCTGGTTTCGGGTGGAGATCGCCAAGCAGGGCCACGTTGATCAAGTAGCGATCGCCTTCTTGACGGCAAGATCGCGCTGACCCAAGACCCTGTAACTCGTAACCCGACAGGAGTACGATCGACGGGGAGGGGATGGGTTCGGTGCTCCAAACCTCCAACTCTCCATCACCACCGTTCTGGATAAAGACACCGGAATCACCCACGGACCCGGACTCGTCCAGCCACTTCAGCCGGGCTGTTCCCAGATCCGCGTTCTGGGAACGGGGCCGCTGCTTGCCCAGGAACCGGACTCTGACGCGAAAGCCGCCGTTCGTCCTCTGGCAGCCGTCGACCAAGCCCCGGTAGTCGCCTCCGTTGGGCAGGATCAACCACACCTTCTCGTCCACGGGCACCGGGCGCGGCGAGGACACCCTCAGACCCTTCGGCGACCGCTCCCCCAGTTCAACGTCGAGGTAGTTTGAGTTGCCTGCTTCGCTCACCCAGCTCATCCCGGCCGGTGAACCCGAGACATCGCCCCGTTGCTCGGGGGGCTTATCTTGCTCCGGACTTTCGCTAGGACTCGGCTGACCGGTAGCCCGACGCCAAAGACTGCTTAGCCTAATCTTCACGAGCCTAGTATCCGCGTCCGAATCGACCGCTGCAATCGGCCAAATACACTATTTTGAGGCCGTGCGAAAGCACTACCCGGAAAGCATTACCCATGGTTTCATGAGCGAGATCTCCGTCCCCCCGCGCCCAACGATGGAGTTTCGGATCGGCCGTCCGGGGTGGACCGACCCCGATCTGGCGCGCTCGCCGGTCGGCTGCGCGGTTTTAGGGATGCCGCCGGTGACCGGAAACATCGTCGCCGCCCAGATACATTTCCCCGACGACGTCTCGCAGGCGACTCTCGCCCGCGTGCCGAACTACGTGAAGCCCGACCAGATATTTTCCGCTCTCGGACTGACAATAGCAACTGGACCCGAAATACGCCGCGCGGGACCCCGTGAGGCGCACCATCGACGCCACTGGCACCTTGCTGGGGACCACGAGCTGAATCCCTTCCTCGCTAAGGTTTTGGACCCCGACTTGCTCCTCGATGGGCGCTCCCGCGGGACCAGACCACGACAGTGTACCTTCACCAGCCACGGGTTCTCGGTCGTGGCGACGCCGCTCCCGGAACACCAGCACAGCCCCCGCGAAATACCCGCCACCCCGCGACCGGCAGTGCCGCAAAACGCCGCGGTACTTCTTGTCTTCCGGTGCTGAGATCGTGACCGTTTGGCCGACTGGAATCTCGTCAGGAAACTGGATCCCAAGGCCCCCTGAAGACCTATCTTTGATTTCAATCTCTTGCTTTGCTAGCTCCCCGGCCGGCTTCCGCCACTTGATGGTTGCACCCTCGGTCGAGCAACGCCTCGGCTCAGCCCGTCGTTCCGGGCGCTCGTCGGACGTGGTCTTGCTCGGCGGGGGCTTCGGAGCGAAGACGTCACTGACGGCGCCTGCCACGAACCCCAACATGGACCTCAAACGAATTCCCATCCGCTCTGTTATGAGGGGTTCCTTGCCGATAGGCAACATGACGTCTATCCAAACAGCAATGACCCTATATATTTTAGCCCGCTTTTCTCAGCACGTGGCGACGCGAAGTGCGTAAGAGGCCCGTCAGCACAAGGCGCGCGCCGCTCGGCGCCCTCAGATCATGCGGGCGTACTTGAACCCTGGGTTGAGCACGGCGAGCAAGCGCCACGAAGTAATGACGGGCCTCTTGCCTGCTTCGGCCCTCAGATGCTGAGAAAAGCGAGTTGGGGCAAGGATCGGGAAACTTCGGCCACGAGTTTGATACGATAGCCGCTACGTGAGGACATAGGATGGGAAACATGACCGAGTTGGCCCAGAAAACATGTGTGCCCTGCCGGGGAGGCGTGCCCCCTCTCCGGGGAACCGAGCTCCAACGCCTGGCCGATCAAGTGCCGCGATGGAAGGTGGTCGAGGAGCACCACATCGAAAGAACTTTTGAGTTCTCGAATTTTCGGGACGCTCTCGAGTTCACCAACCGAGTCGGGGAGCTCGCCGAGGAGCAGGGCCACCACCCCGATATCTATCTTGCTTGGGGCAAGACCGGAATCACGATCTGGACACACAAGATTGACGGGCTGACGGAAAGCGACTTTGTGATGGCCGCCAAAATCGATGCCCTGTAAGTCGCGAAACGGCCCTCTACTTTGAGTTGCGCTCTCCCTCTCGTCCGCCCTCTTGCTTGCGGAGACAGGAATTACATTGCGCGCCGTAGCTTCGCGCCGCGGGGTGTGGGAAGTTTACGGCGACTGGTCACATGGGTGACCTTACGGGCCGGCAATGGCGATATTCGACGTATCGCCCTCGGCCTCGCTGGGCATGCGGATCGTAAGCGGAACCTTATCGCCCGCCTGCGCCCCCAAAGGTACCCGGGCGTTAATCTGATACAACCCGGAAAAGCTGGGCGCCAGCCCGGAGAAATCAACTATCGCCTGGATTCCTCCGATCGTCACCACGGGCGTCTCAACCGTGTTGTACCCGCCAGGGGCTAGGTCTCCCGTCGGCAAGGGAAGACCCCCCGGGTCGCCACCCGGCGTGGCCTTGCCCAGTCCGGTAAGGAAGATTTGTAGGATCACGCCCGGAGACACCGGCTCCCCGCAGTCTGCTAAAGCAGCCACCCCGTCCGCCTTGCAGTTCGTGGGGATACGGAGAGTGGCCGCTGTCGAAGCGGGAATGGCCAGATGCCTGGTCGGCCCTCGATTTGGGACGTCGGAGTCGAAGGCGACCAAAGCCGCCGCGTACAAGCGGCCCGGGTCGGCGCGATAAATACCCGTGCTTGCCGGCGCCATCGCCAGCATGAACATATCGCTGGTTCCCGCCGAATTGGTGACCTCCACTTGAACCTGGCCCACTTCGGGCAGATCCGTCGGCGCCAGGACGTTGATCTGCGGGAAGAGAGTGTTTCCAAAAACCCCAAACAGCGGCGCGGCCGTGCCGTCAAACAGGACCGATACGCCCTCCAACTCGAATTGAGTGGAGGGGAACAGAAAACCGTCGTTCGTCATGCCGAAGTTCTGGCCGAAAACGGCCAGGATGGAACCAGGGGCCGCCGGCGCGTTGGCCAGAAAACTGGCGCTGCTGACGATGCCTCCGACCTGACCTTGCCCCCCAAAACGAGTCCAAGTTGAATGTTAGGATTTTCGGTTTTAGGAAGGAGGCAAGAGATGGCAGGGAAGCGATTTAGTGCAGAACAGATCATCATCAAATTGCGTGAGGCAGAGGTGGGTCTAGCTCAAGGACAGACGGTGGGCCAGGTGTGCAAACAGATTGGGGTGACCGAGCAGACCTACTACCGGTGGCGCAAGGAGTACGGAGGGCTTCGACTGAATCAGGCCAAGCGGTTGAAGGTGTTGGAGAAGGAGAATGCCCGGTTGAAGAAGCTAGTGGCAGATCTGTCTTTGGACAAGCAGATCCTAAAGGAAGTTTCCTCGGGAAACTTCTAGGCCCGACGAAGAGGAGACGCGCAGTGGTGTGGGTGAGGGAGAGATTGGGAGCAGAGCGCGTCTCCGAACGTCGGGCCTGCCAAGTGCTGGGACAGGCTCGATCGACCCAGCGAAGGGAAAGGCATATCCCCGATGAGGAGGCTCGATTGGTGGCTGAGATGGTGGAGTTGGCCACGCACTACGGGCGATACGGCTACCGACGGATCACGGCCATGCTTCGTTGGGAAGGGTGGAAAGTGAATCACAAGCGGGTGGAGAGGTTGTGGAGACAGGAGGGGCTGAAAGTCCCGTCCAGACAGCCGAAACGAAGGAGACTGTGGCTTCATGATGGATCCTGCGTTCGGTTACGAGCGGCTCACAAGGATCACGTCTGAAGCTATGACTTCGTGCACTGCTGTCCGGTTAAAAGTCGAATAGAATCAATTGGTTGGGGTCATAGGGGGATTCGTTTGGGGAGTCGGATGGCTGGAGTGCCTGTAAAAGGGGCATTTTTTCGAATTGCGTAACGCTGAGAATCTGTAGAATCTGGTAAAGACTCGCTTCCAGCCCGAGCCGTTTCCGGACGGTGGCGATGAGCACGTAAATCGAGACAGCGATCCAGATCTGCGTCTTGACGGCGTTCTCGCTGGTGCCGTAAAACGAGTTGATTCGCAGATGTTGCTTGATCCACTTGAAGAACAACTCAATCTGCCAACGCGACTTGTAGATGTGGGCGATGGTCAGCGCCGGGAGCGCGAAGTTGTTGGTCAGAAACTTCAGCCGCTTGTTCGTCCGGGCGTCGAAGTAACTGACCCTCCGCAACGGGTCGGGATAGGCTTGGGCCGATTCGATGGCAGCCAGTATGACGGTCTGATCCGAGCGCAAGCCCGTGGATTTGTCGACGGGATGCGAGTAGCGCCGTTGGAGCAAGATGTTCTTCTTGGTTCGCATGACGAAGAACGACGAGCAGAGAGTGAACACGAAGAGGCGTTCGAAATCGACGTAGGCCCGATCCATGACGTAGAACGCGCCAGCCTCCGGGCCGATCTCGTCGAGGATGTTGATGTCGTGCACTTTGCCTCCAGTAATGCGGATGAACGTGGGAATATTGCCGTGCAGATCCAGCAGCGTGTGCATCTTCACGGCGGCCTTTTGCTTGCGGAATCTCGCCCACGGAAACAGCGACAGGCAGAGGTCGATTGTTGTCGAGTCGAGAGCGTACAGAGTCTGGTCCAAGTCCACACCGATCGGGTCGTGGGCATATAACGGCCGTGCCATGCCAATCAAGACCTGCGCGAAGTCCGCGTAGATCCGCCAGTCGCGCGACTCGTTCGCATCGGCCAGTGTCGAGCGCGCTACCCTGCCGCGGAATCCCATGTGGTAGAGTTTGCCGTGCATCGAACGCAGGCACGTCTCGATGTCGCGGAGGCTTGCCCGATAGGTCAGCTGGGCGAATGCCATCGCAAGAAACTGATCCCAGCAGGAGAAACTTTTCAGATAGGAATCGCCGCGGTAGCGCGATACACATTTCTGAAACTCTTTGCTCGGTAGGTGCTCGATCAGTTGGGAGAAAACCGTACGGCCAAGGTTCATCCCTCATTGTGCCGCGTCCGGATGCTCCGTTCAGGCGACCATTTGCGGCCTCGGGATTTCAAATCGTTCCCGGGCAAAACAGGCCATAAGACATTGAGCGGTCGAGACTTACCGTCCGATGGCGCGACTTTCCCCGGACAGCACTGGACTTCGTGCATGAGCGAACCCATGACGGAAGGGCCTTTCGATTATTAACCCTACTGGATGAATACACCCGGGAGTGTCTGGCCATTGAGGTCCAACGACAGATGAATCACCAGGACGTGTTGGATCGATTGGCGGAGTTGTTCGTGGATCGGGGAGTGCCTGAATACATTCGGTCCGATAACGGGTCAGAGTTTACGGCTCAGGCGGTTCGGGACTGGCTGAAGGCTGTTGGGGTGAGGACCTTATACATCGAGCCCGGCAGCCCCTGGGAGAATGGATATGTGGAGAGCTTCAACGGAAAACTGCGGGATGAACTGCTGAACGTAGAAGTCTTCGACACGTTGTGGGAGGCGAAGGTGTTGGCCGAGAGATGGCGCAGGGAGTACAACCAGCGACGGCCTCACAGCGCCTTGGCCTATCGGCCGCCGGCGCCGGAGGCCAGATTACCCAGGTCCCAGGACCAGAGTTCTATACCATGGAGTGGACTTCAAATGGTCCCAGGTCTAACTTAGAGAGTGGACTCGTTCCTGGGGGCAGGTCAGCCTGTAACAGCGGGCCCTGTTCCGATACCAGACTCAGGGCCTCCTCGAAGTCTTTGCGGGCAACAGCGAAAGGTGTGGTCTTGATCGACGCCGCACGCTGTCCGGTCACGACAAACGAGAAGTTCGGCGCCGTGGCCACCGTGATGCGTCCCAGGCAGTTTACGGCCCGCAACAGTGCCTCGTCCACCAGTAGGCATGAATTTTCGGTGGCGAACAGGTTGGCCCGTCCCCCGGCCGCCACGCGGATCTCCAGGCTCCCACAGGCTGCTTCCCCGGCCACCCGGCTCGCCGCTGCGTCCTCCGGTATCTCGCCTTCCTCCAAGACTGCCACCCAAACCTGATCATGACCGGCCGAGTCGAGCAGCTGTACGTCCTCCTCGCTGATCTGGTGGCCCTTGGCTAACAGCTTCTTTCCCGAGGCATGAAAGATGGGCGTGCAGAGAAGCTTGCCCACGGCGGTTCTCAACCCGACAGCTTGCGCGATCACGGCGCCCCCTCCTGTCCGTCAATCAGCTTGCACGTTGACGAAGTGCATGTGGAATTATACATGACATTTGTATCGGTATTCCATTTTTATATAAGATTTATTACTTTATTTACGGACTTACCTATTTTTCGCCCTGACTAAGTTGGCCTCGGCGAATACTACGGCGGGCCTCAGTGTCCGCCGCTAGCCCGTTTTTCTCACCACGTGGCGAAGCGAAGTGCTCGCTTTTTTCTACTCAGCCGGGCCGATCCTTGTCAAAACAGGCGGGGTGGACTAGAGGATGGTTTGTGAAACGAAACTGAACCGTACCAGACGAACACTAAAACACAGGCTCATCCATCTCGAAGCCGACTGTCGCTCGGTAGAAATCTACTGCTGTCCGGTTAAAAGTCGAATAGAATCAATTGGTTGGGGTCATAGGGGGATTCGTTTGGGGAGTCGGATGGCTGGAGTGCCTGTAAAAGGGGCATTTTTTCGAATTGCGTAACGCTGAGAATCTGTAGAATCTGGTAAAGACTCGCTTCCAGCCCGAGCCGTTTCCGGACGATGGCGATGAGCACGTAAATCGAGACAGCGATCCGGATCTGCGTCTTGACGGCGTTCTCGCTGGTGCCGTAAAACGAGTTGATTCGCAGATGTTGCTTGATCCACTTGAAGAACAACTCAATCTGCCAACGCGACTTGTAGATGTGGGCGATGGTCAGCGCCGGGAGCGCGAAGTTGTTGGTCAGAAACTTCAGCCGCTTGTTCGTCCGGGCGTCGAAGTAACTGACCCTCCGCAACGGGTCGGGATAGGCTTGGGCCGATTCGATGGCAGCCAGTATGACGGTCTGATCCGAGCGCAAGCCCGTGGATTTGTCGACGGGATGCGAGTAGCGCCGTTGGAGCAAGATGTTCTTCTTGGTTCGCACGACGAAGAACGACGAGCAGAGAGTGAACACGAAGAGGCGTTCGAAATCGACGTAGGCCCGATCCATGACGTAGAACGCGCCGGCCTCCGGGCCGATCTCGTCGAGGATGTTGATGTCGTGCACTTTGCCTCCAGTAATGCGGATGAACGTGGGAATATTGCCGTGCAGATCCAGCAGCGTGTGCATCTTCACGGCGGCCTTTTGCTTGCGGAATCTCGCCCACGGAAACAGCGACAGGCAGAGGTCGATTGTTGTCGAGTCGAGAGCGTACAGAGTCTGGTCCAAGTCCACACCGATCGGGTCGTGGGCATATAACGGCCGTGCCATGCCAATCAAGACCTGCGCGAAGTCCGCGTAGATCCGCCAGTCGCGCGACTCGTTCGCATCGGCCAGTGTCGAGCGCGCTACCCTGCCGCGGAATCCCATGTGGTAGAGTTTGCCGTGCATCGAACGCAGGCACGTCTCGATGTCGCGGAGGCTTGCCCGATAGGTCAGCTGGGCGAATGCCATCGCAAGAAACTGATCCCAGCAGGAGAAACTTTTCAGATAGGAATCGCCGCGGTAGCGCGATACACATTTCTGAAACTCTTTGCTCGGTAGGTGCTCGATCAGTTGGGAGAAAACCGTACGGCCAAGGTTCATCCCTCATTGTGCCGCGTCCGGATGCTCCGTTCAGGCGACCATTTGCGGCCTCGGGATTTCAAATCGTTCCCGGGCAAAACAGGCCATAAGACATTGAGCGGTCGAGACTTACCGTCCGATGGCGCGACTTTCCCCGGACAGCACTGAGAAATCATAATCGGTTGTCGTCAGCCACGCTTCAGCGAGATAACTGCCCGGTGGGAAAGCTTGATTCTCGCCTCTGCCTAGCGGAACATTGACCGTAAACGTCCGCTCACCGGGGCTTAGGTCGAGGACGCCGCCGGCTTGGGTAAACAGCTTGTCCTGTGACCAGACATAGACCCGCTCACCTGCTCTGTTGCGGATAACAAAGTCAAACCTCTGTCCGCTGGGAAACTCCAGACGCAACGGGAAGTCTGTCGAGTTACGGATCGTCATTCGCGCCTGCATGACCGGAACAGCCCCCCCGGGTGTCACCGGCGGCATTAGATTCGGAAAGTAGACCGGCTGATCGGTCGAAAGCGTGAACAAGATGCTGGGAGAAGAAATTATCTTCTCATCGATGCGGGCTTCGGTCAAAACCAGCAATCGAGGCCCGGCGATCGTGAGTTCCGTCCGGCGCACCAGCCCGATGCCAGGTGCGAACGCTTCCTCTTGGATTCCCGCGTCGGCGCAATTGGTCGGTCCATACCCAATGACCAGACCGTTGTTAACAGGCCTGTGGGCGTTTCGACTTCGCTGCGACGAGACACCAGCCTAGCTTCTCCCAAGCAGGGATGGTGCAACTCGGAGGTCCAAATCGTGCTTTCCGCGGCCGCGAAGTCATACCAAAGGTGCTCGGTCCCAGAAGCACGACGGAGTTCGACCAGTCGGCCTTGGCTGGTCAAGCGGACCAGCGCCGGCTGGGGAGTGTATCCTTCCAGCACAAAATATTCCCGTCCTTCGACCTCCACGGCCTCGGTTACCTGAACGGCTGCAGTGCCAGAGGCAAAGCGACCCTCTACCGCATAGCTCCATGAATTCCCCACCGCCAATGGAAAGTAATTGGCTGTATAGCTGAACTGGATTGAGCGGCTGCGCGCTGGAAATTGTCCAGAAGCCGTCCCTGTGGTAACTAGGAGGCAAGCAAAACAAACCAGTGATGCGATCACAAGGCGAAAGTGCATGGCTTTAATCCCGTCGATCGGAAGGCGAAAAACTCCAAGGCTCGCAGGCCTCGCTCGCTTCGACTACATATTGACTCCCGCATAATATAGAGTAATCTTTTGGGGGTTCTGCTCGTCTTAATAGACATGGGGAACCCAAGAGGCGTAAGGCGCGATTTTGATGCTCTGGAAAAGCGACGGCTGGAGGCCGTGCGGCTGGTCGTCGACGAAGGTTTGAGTCAGTCCGAGGCAGCACGGCGCGTGAAGGCGGCGCAGCAAAGCGTGAGCCGTTGGGTTAGCGAGCATGGCGCGCACGGTGCCGCCGGACTCCGCCGGGCCGGGCGCGCCGGCCGCAAGCCGCTGTTAGACGCCACGCAACGGGAACGTCTGGAGGCAATGCTGCTGCGGGGCCCCGAAGCGCAGGGCTTCTCGACGCCGCTGTGGACTTGTCCGCGAGTCGCTCGTCTGATCGCCGACGAGTTCGGCGTGCGCTATCACGAAGGTCATGTTTGGAAGATCCTGCGGGCGCTCCACTGGAGCCCGCAACGGCCTGTCGGCAAGGCCCGCGAGCGCAACGAAGAAGCCATCCGCAACTGGCGGCGCAAGACTTGGC
This sequence comes from Bryobacterales bacterium, assembly GCA_965248365.1. GTDB lineage: Bacteria > Acidobacteriota > Terriglobia > Bryobacterales > UBA6623. The sequence goes on from CBDFJA010000003.1 coordinate 934,688, forward strand.
CGGCCACTAAAAAAAAGCCCAAAAACAAGGCCGCACGATCGTCTTCATCGACGAAAGCGGACTGAGTCAGAAGCCCCATCGTTGCCGCACCTGGGCGCTCCGCGGCGAGACACCCGTGCTGGAGTTCAACTTCAACTGGCAGAAACTTTCCGTTTCCGCCGGGCTGACCTTGCGCAACTTCTACTTCCGGCTCTATCCCGGCGCCATCGGCGAGCTGGAGGTCATCGACTTCCTGAAGGCTTTGGTCCGCCACATCGACGGCCCGCTGCTGATCGTCTGGGACCGCCTGCCGGCGCACCGCAGCCGCCTGGTGCGGGAGTTCATCGAGCTCTCCGAAGGCCACATCGCCACGGAGTGCTTGCCGCCCTATGCACCGGAGCTGAACCCGGTGGAATACATTTGGGCTTACTGGAAGCAGCACGAGTTGCCGAACGTCTGTCCGAAGGACTACTGGGAGCTGGACGAGCGTGCCCGCAAATCCCTGCGTCGCATGCGCCGCAAACCGCGCTTGATTACGGCCTTCTGGAAGCAGTCTTCTCTTGGCCTTGACTAACTCGATATTATGCGAGATTCAATAGGCCGCTCAAAGCAGCGGCCATCTACCCTCTATCTCTAGAATACGCACGCCACGAAACACAGGTTCCAGTCCAGCCGCGGAATACTACTAGCCGGAATTTCCGAGTGCGCCTTAGCCATAAACACTCGGATCGTAACACGATCTACACAGGCAACTTACGGGACCTTATTGAGCAAGAAAATCGCCGACAGCATGATCACAGTTTGCCCCACCACGCCGCCAGCGAACCAGCCAACCTGCGTCGACACCTTTTGTCTCCGACGAACGCCGGCCAGTATCGCGGCCGCGACTAGCGCCAGGAGCGCGGGCATTACTGACGGGCCAATGCTCCAGGCCCCAAGCACCGCGAGACTCAAGAAGACGCCGCCAATCGCCCACGTCACATTGCCCCATATCGGCGGCGAAGAAGCGCGGTTTGCCGAAACGCTAACAAGCCCACCCACACCGAGCACCGTGACCTCAAGCAGATATCCAGCGGGTAGGGGCCAAACACTGTCACCTAGAAAGGCTGCGACATAGGTTGCCGAGTGCAGGTAGGTCCACCAGTTCCATGAAGCCCATCCGGCAGCAATAGCACCGAAGCCGGCGAGAAGGACTTCCAAGATACGCATGCCAAACCCCAGACGTCTAGGCCGGAATTGCCGATTTAGCCCTTCCGAAGCCGTGATCCTATACCATTTCCTCTCCCTGACGCAATCAAGTCACCGAAGGAAAGCGGAGTGGACCCCAAAAATGAGACAACTGGCTAAGCATCTTTTTACAGTGAACGGAGAGAGGTGCTATGGCGTTGTCAAGACGGAAGTTTTCTGTGGAGTTCAAGTTGCGGGCGGTACGGCAGGTCGAGGCGGGAGCTTCGACGGCCGCAGTCGCTCGGCGCTATGAAGTCCATCCCACACTGCTGACAAAGTGGCGTAAACAGCTGCGGCAGGATCCTGAGCGAGCGTTCCGCGGCAACAGAAATGGCTCGGACGAAGAAGCTCGCATCGGAGAGCTAGAGCGCATGGTCGGCCGGCTGACAATGGAGAACGCGCTGTTAAAAAAGGCCTTGGCGCGGCTCGAGGAACAACGCCTGCCGAGCGTCGCGCCTACAAGCAAAAGATGATCGCGGTGATCGAGCAGGAACCAACCACTGCGCTGTCGTTGGCGGCGATGTGCCGCGTCTTGCAGGTGAATCGCGCCGCCTACTACCGGGCGCATCAGCAGGCGAGGAGCCGCGACGACAGCGAGTTGCGCGATGCCATCCAGCGCGTCGCCTTGGAGATGCCTGGCTACGGCTCGCGGCGCATCACTGCCGAGCTGCGGCGGCGTGGTTGGACGATCAATCGCAAGCGCGTAGAGCGCCTCATGCGGGAAGACAATCTGCTGTGCCTGCGGCGGGTCCAACGCGTGCGTACCACCGATTCGCGGCACGGGCTGACGGTCTATCCGAACCTGGTTCCCGAGCTCCAGCTGACGGGGCTGAACCAGCTGTGGGTGGCCGATATCACCTATATTCGGCTGCTGCGCGAGTTCGTTTACCTGGCGGTGTTGTTGGACGGCCACTCGCGGCGCTGCATCGGCTGGTCACTGGGCCGCACGCTGGGGACGGAGCTGACGCTCGGAGCTTTGCGGATGGCCTTGGCGAAGCGCGACGTGGGGCCTGCACTGGTGCATCATTCCGATCGCGGCGTGCAATACGCGGCCGGAGACTATACGGCGCTGTTGGCTGAGCACGGCATCGCCATCAGCATGAGCCGCAAGGCGAGCCCCAACGACAATGCCAAAGCGGAGTCGTTCATCAAGACGCTCAAGTACGAAGAAGTCTACCTGTTCGAGTACGAGCATTACGCCGAGGCGCAGCAGCGCATCGAGGAGTTCATCGAGCGCGTCTACAACGAAAAACGGCTGCACTCGGCGCTGGGCTACCGGCCGCCCAACGAGTATGAGCAGTGGTTGCTCAACCAGCAGACGCCGCAGGAGGTCGCGGGATGAGTTTTCTGACGCATCGGGAAATCTATCGATCCGATGGGCTGGGCTTTCGTGAGAGTGGGGCGCGAAGCGGAGGGATCCACGCCCCGACCCATCGTTGCGATGAGTTTCCAGCCGGCTATTCCTGGGCGGGTTGCGCTCCCGCAGAGCCCGCTTCCGCTTCACCAGCCGAGCAGAAGTTTACAATGAAGGCCATTCCCCGGCCAAGCTTTTTTCAGCGAATGGGGAAACCCTGCTTAGCAGGTTGTCTCACTTCAGGGGTCCACCGCGAAGCGACGCCTAACCCAACCAACAGAACTGGCGTCGGGCGAGAATGGCTGGGTCAGGCGGCGGCGGCCGGCGGAAACCAAGGAAGACTTGGCAGGAAGTCGATCAACCGGCCAGCAGGGCCGTACCGAGCTGGCGGCCGGCCAGGATGGAGGGCAGGGCGCCCGGCCAGTCGCCGGCGACGATGCGGACCTCCGCGATGCCCTGGGCGACGCCGGCGATGGCGGCGCGCAGCTTCGCTTCCATGCCGCCGCGAGCTACGCCGCGGTCGATCAGCGTCTCGGCGTCCGCGGAGGTGAGGCGACGAATCGGCCGGCCGTGCTCGTCCAGCACGGCCTCGACGTCGGTGAGGAAGATCAATTTTTCGGCCTGGAACCGAGCGGCGCATGCGACGGCCATTTGGTCCGCGTTGACGTTATAGATTTCGCCGTTTTGGCCGCCGGCGATACAAGCGACGACGGGGAGGTATCCCCGCTCAGTCAGCAGATCCAATAGGTCAGTGTTCGCGCCCTCGATCCGTCCGACGGCGCCGAACCCCGAACCGAGGGGTGAGGCGGTGACCAGGCCCGCATCGATCCCCGACAGCCCCACGGCCCGAGCGCCCTGGCGCTGAAAGGCGGCGACAAGTTCGTGGTTCACGCTGCCGGCAAACACCTGGACCACGGCTTCCAGGATCTGCGGCGGCGTCACTCGAAACCCCTGGCGGAACTCGCTCGCGATCCCCTGCTCCTTGAGATAGCGGCTGAGACGTTTGCCGCCGCCGTGGACCAGCACGGCCTGGTGGTCCGCGGCGATGGCCGCGATTTCCGCGCTGAGCCGGGAGCGGTGCTCTTCCGACTCGAGTAGCGTTCCGCCGATCTTAATGAGTAATTTCACGGGCGCGTCGGCGCTGCCGGCTCTTCCGACTGGCGAGCTTTGGCGGCCGGAGTTATTGCGGTCAGAGCAGCCCTCGCGTCTCGGGAAAGCCCAGCATGAGGTTCATGTTCTGGACGGCCTGTCCGGCGGCCCCCTTCAGCAAGTTGTCGATAGCGGCGACGATCACGACCCGGCGGGTCGGCGGGTCGAGGCGCAAAGATATGTCGCAATAGTTCGTGTGGGCCACAGACTGAATGGTCGGAAAACTCCCCTCGGGGTGAATCCGTACGAAAGGCTCCTTGTCGTAGACCTTGCCGTAGATGGCTTCCAGCTCTTGGCGGGAGGTGGAATTCTCGGTGCGCAGATAAATCGTCTCCAAGATGCCGCGATGAACCGGGAGCAGTTGCGCGGTGAAACTGAACTCCTTCTCCTCCAGATCCGAGGTCAAAAGAACTTCCGGCACATGACGGTGATCGAGGACCGCGTAAACCGAGAAGTTCTCCGCGACGGAAGAAAAATGCGTCTTCGTCGAGGGTCTCTTGCCGGCGCCGCTGACCCCGGACTTGGCGTCGCAGACGATGCCGGCTTCGCGGTCAAGCACCCCCGCGGTGACGAGCGGGCGGATCGCCAGGTTCGCGGCCGTCGGGTAGCAGCCCGGGTTCGATACCAAGCGGGCTAGTTTCGTCACCGCCCGGAAATACTCCGGCAAGCCGTAAACCGCCTCGGCCAGCAGATCCGGACGATTGTGGCTCATGCCGTACCAGCGTTTGTAGCTGTCAACCGTTCGCAGTCGGAACGCCCCGCTTAAGTCGATGACCTTGGCGCCGGCGTCGAGAGCGATCGGCACCAGATCGAGCGATACTTCATGGGGCGTCGCCAGGCAGACCAGCGAGATTCCGCTTCCCGAAAGGCTCTCGCGCGACCACGGTAACCGTTCTGTTCCCTCTTCCCACGGGGCCTGCTCATCGGAAGACTGGCTACGATGCTCCAGCAAGACAGGTTCGACGCCGGGATGGCGCACAAGGATCTTGACCAGCTCAACTCCGCTGTAGCCGGTGAACCCTACGACGCCGACGCGCACTGTCTTGGCCATCGTCGATTCTTCGCCTCGCTGCTGATGATACTCAATCCAACGAATCGAGACAACTGAACCGGAGTACGGTACGGTGCCCTGTTGGCCCCGTGTCACCCAAAGGCCGGCCGGTCTGCGTGCGAGCCGTCGCCCCCTGTAGGGTAAGGACGGCTTGTTCGTCTTCCCCGCCGTCGCGCGGAGACCGCGGACCAAGCGGGGGTGCTGTCCTAGGGGCGCGACGCTTACACTAGTAGAAGCAGGCCAGGAGGAGACGAAGTTAAATGATTGCTGCCGGTCAAGCCGTAGCCTTCGGTTCCTCCGCGGGCGATCTAGCCGTCGAGCTGGAGGATTACAGGGTACAAATCGAGCGGATCAAGGGGCGCTGCGAGGCGCTGGTGGCGGGGATCGACAACGAGGCCTTCAACTGGAAACCCGAGGAACGCCGATGGTCGATTTGTGAGTGCCTCGACCATTTGAATATCAGTGCCGGGCTTTATCTGCCTTTGATCGACAAGGCGCTTGCAAAGAGTCGCTCCCAGGGGCTACTGGGATACGTCCCCGCGCGACGTAGTTTGATCGGAGGGTGGATTATCCGCTTCATCGAACCCCCGCCGAACGGCCGTGCCAGGGCGCCCAAGGTGTTTCGTCCCCAAGGCGGCCAGCTTTTGGAGAGCGTTGTTCCCAGGTTCATGGACCTCCAGGACCAGGTCGTGGAATGGCTGCGCCAGGCGAATGGCGTTGACTTATGGCGCACGAAGGTCCGCTCGCCGGCCCTTGCTTTACTGAGGCTAAGCCTGGGCGAGATCTTCGCTCTCATCACGGCCCACGAGCGACGCCATCTGTGGCAGGCCGAGCAGGTCAAGGGCGATCCCGGGTTTCCGGCAAGCTAGCAAACTGTCTCAGGCAAGAATTTATGAACGTTCTCGCGACGTGGCGCACGCTTTCAGCGTGCCGTGTCGGGCTTTCGAGCCCGACATTTTCGCGTCTATGGTCAACTTGTCTCCACGACAGTCCACTAGTTTGGGACTGGCTCGGGCCCGAGCGACGCCAGCTGCGCTACCCTCGGACAGCAGCGGCAAGGGGCCTGCCGCGCGGCTGAGAGAAGCGGCAAGAATGTGGGGACCCACGACCCGCGGAGCCGCGGCCGCGAGCCGTCCGCGGCACGAACGGTATGTTATGATTCCGGCAAATAGCTGCGTACGCGGGTAGCCACATGAACCGAATATCCAAGATCACCATTCCCCTGGCATTTGCTTTTTTGCTCGCCCACCCGCGGGCGATCCCGTCCGGAGAGCCGGTCGACAATTGGCCCCAGTGGAGGGGGCCGCAGCTGAACGGCGCCAGCTCCACCGCCCGGGACCTCCCGGTTCGTTGGACGCGGACGGAAAACGTGCTCTGGCGGTTGAAGACGCCGAGCTGGAGCGCGGCGACGCCGATCGTCTGGAAAGACACGGTTCTGGTGACCTCGGCCGAAGAGGGCTTCGAGCGGTTATCCGGATACCGAAGACGCGGCGGGCAAGCCGAGGCCGGGGGCAAGGACAAGCTGCTTCTTCTGGCCGTCGGCCGCCACGACGGCTCCATCCGTTGGCGGCAAGTGATCGGAGAGGGCAATCGCCTTTGGCGCAAGCAGAACTCGGCTTCGCCCTCCCCGGTGACCGACGGCAGCCACATCTGGGTGATGACCGGCAACGGCACCCTCACGGCCCTTGACTTCGAGGGCAATCAGCTCTGGCAACGAAACATCCAGAAAGACTACGGGCGCTTCGGCCTCAACCACGGTTACGCCTCCTCGCCGCTGCTCTACAAAGACCGGCTCTACATTCAGGTGCTCCACGGGATGACGACGGACGACCCCTCCTACGTCTTCGCTGTCGACAAGGCCAGCGGAAAGACAATTTGGAAAGTCGAGCGGCCGACCGACGCCCCGGCTGAAGCGCCCGACGACTATTCGACCCCGTTGCCGGCAGCGGTGGCGGGCAAAGTTCAGCTCGTGGTGTCGGGCGGCGACTACGTGACGGGCCATGATCTTGCGACAGGCCGAGAGATTTGGCGCATGGGCGGTTTCAACCCCGACAGCGGGCATTACTATCGCACCATCGCGTCTTCGCTTTTTTTGGACGGCATCGTCTACACCACCAGCACCCGCGGCAAACCCTTCATCGCCTTCCGCGCCGGAGGCGAGGACGACATCACCGATACAAACGAAGTCTGGAAGAATAACCTCGGCCCGGACGTTCCAACCCCCACAACCGACGGCAAATTGATCTACGTCGTCAACGACAAGGGAATCGTCACATCCTTCGATGCCAAGACAGGCGAAATCGTCTGGGACCGCCTGCGGATTGAACCCGGAACCTACAGCGCCTCCCCGTTGCTGGCCGACGGCAAGCTCTACGCCACCAGCGAAGACGGAACGACAACGGCGGTTCAGCTCGGCGGTGAGTTCAAGATTCTCGGCGTCAGCAAGCTGGACGATTTCACACTGGCCAGCCCCGTCGCAGCCGGGAATCAGATCTTCATCCGCACGTCCGGGTATTTGTATTGCCTGGCGAAGAAGTGAGGGCCGGGTCGCACAAGGTGCTTCCGACAACCCTTGCTACTCCAAGGCTTCCATCAGCTGGATTGATTTCTGCCCTACCGCTGTAACCCTTGAATGAGAATCACCGGGGAACCTTGACCCTCCTCGACGTAGTGGATGCGGAACCCATCCGAAGTCTTGAAGTAGCCATCCTTCGCCATAGACACCTGACAGTCGAAGCACGCGATAGGCCCGCCATTACTGCGTTGCGCTTGCTCGCCGTGCTCAACGTACTTTCCCGGTCGGGTGCCGAGCGCGGGTCGCTGCTGCTTTCGGTAGAGCCTAAATACGAAACGGTTAGGCTGCACCCGCAAAAGTACGCCCGCATCATTCAAAAAATGCGGCGCCGAGCGACGCGCGCCTTGTACTGACGGGCTTCTCACGCACTTCGCCTCGCCACGTGGTGAGAAAAGCGGGCTAGGATGTGCGGTTTCATCTAGCTTTCTCCTTTCTCGCTCAAATGCCGGCCTTACTCAAACTGTTTGCGGAAGTCGGAGAGCTGCTGTTTGAGATCGAGGACTTCGCCTCTGAGTTCGTCGATGTCGGATTCCAACTTGGCGATTCGATCAGCCGATCCCCCCTGGGGTGCGGGGGTCTGAACAGGTATGGGCTGAGCTTCCGCTTCCGCAAGCCGCACTTCGCCCGATAGGAGTTGCGCGTAGCGTGGTTCCCTCTCGCCGGGCCGGCGGGCGAGTTTCGCAACCAGCGGCTCGGGGCGGCGCTCGATCAAGTGATCGAGGCAAACCTCTATCGACGCGAGGTCGTCGAAATCGTACAGGCGCTGCGTGCGGTCTTTGAGTTCGCCCACGGTCCGCGGTCCGCGCAGCATCAGCACGCATAGGACAGCCATCTCGCGGGGGCCGAGACCGAGCGTCTCCCAGGCCCAGTGTCGGTATTTCGGTACTCGATGGTCCCTTCCAGTCAGCACAAGCGCAAGCTTCTTTTCACGCAGGCTCTCGATCGCCCGGGCCGCGGTCGGCTCGTCATAGCCGACAACAGGATGGCGGTTCGATTTCTGATTGCAGGCGTTGACCAGGGCATTGAGCGAGAGCGGATAGTATTCGGGCGTGGTGATATCCTTTTCGATCAGGGCGCCGAGAACGCGGACTTCAATTTCACTCAACAGAACAGGCAAGAAAGCGTCTCCTCGTTCTGGGTGGCCCTAGCCCGTGGTGAAAGTCCCCATTTTTCGCGGAACCTACTTCTACCACGGGCTGCTGGAGTGCGATCCGCGAACGACGGCCTCGGCTTCACAGCGGCGGCTTCACGGCGGCGGTACGCCTAGGCTACACGACCGCCTTCTCTTCGTAGATACCGAAGACGCCGCGCAAGACGTCGCACATCTCGCCCAGTGTGGCGTAGGCGCGGACGGCTTCGAGAATCGGCGGCATCAGATTGTCGGCGCCTTCCGCCGCTTCGCCCAAACGTTCCAACGCGGCTTCCACCGCCTTGCCGTCGCGCTCTTGTCGCAGCCGGGCGAGTTTTTTCGACTGCCGGTCTCTCACTTCGTGATCAATGTAAAGGGTGGGGATCGGCCTTTCCTCCTCCTCGACGAAGGCGTTCACGCCTACCGTGATCTCCTCTTTCCGTTCGACCGCCTGCTGGTATTCGTAGCTCGAGCGGGCGATTTCGGCTTGCGGGTAGCTTTCCTCGACGGCGCTGACCATGCCGCCCATGGCGTCGATCTTTTCCAACTCTTCGAAGAACTTCTTCTCCAGATCGAGCGTCAACCGCTCGACAAAGTAGCTCCCCGCGAAAGGATCCACAGCTTCCGGGACACCGGTTTCATAGGCGATGACCTGCTGTGTTCTAAGGGCCAGCAGAGCCGCTTCTTCCGTGGGCAGGGCGTAGGCCTCGTCGAGCGAGTTGGTGTGCAGTGACTGCGTGCCGCCGAGGACGGCCGCCATCGCCTGCACCGCGGTACGAACCAAATTGACGTTGGGTTGCTGCCAGGTCAGCGAGACCCCCGCGGTTTGGGTGTGAAAGCGTAGCCGTTCCGAGCGAGGGTCCTTGGCGTCGAAGCGATCGCGCATCACGGTGGCCCAGATCTTCCGGGCCGCGCGAAACTTGGCGATTTCCTCGAAAAAATCGTTGTGGGCGTCGAAGAAGAAACTCAGCCGCGGGGCGAACCGATCAACGTCGAGGCCGCGATCGACCGCCCATTTGACGTATTCGATTCCGGCCCCGAGAGTGAAAACGAGCTCTTGCAGGGCGGTCGCTCCAGCCTCGCGAATGTGATAGCCGCTGATCGAGATGGGATTGAATCGCGGCACGTGCCCGGCGCCGAACTCCAGAGTGTCGACGACAAGCCGCATGGAGGGCCGCGGAGGGTAGATGTATTCCTTCTGAGCCATGTACTCCTTGAGGATGTCGTTCTGGATGGTGCCTGAAACCTGGGTCCAATCCGCGCCTTGCTTCTCGGCGACGACGAGATACATGGCCCACAGGATCGCGGCCGACGACGTGATGGTCATCGAACTGGTGACCTCGGCCAGAGAAATACCGTCGAAGAGAGCCTCCATATCGGCGAGCGAAGAAACGGCCACGCCGCATTTGCCGACCTCGCCGGCCGCGAGTGGGTGATCGGCGTCGTAGCCCATCAGCGTCGGCAGGTCGAAGGCCACCGATAGGCCGGTCTGGCCGTGATCGAGCAGATACTTGTAACGCCGGTTCGTCTCCGCCGGCGTCCCAAACCCGGAAAACTGCCGCATCGTCCACAGCTTGCCGCGGTACATGTCGGCGTGGATGCCGCGCGTATAGGGAAACTCCCCGGGCCAGCCAAGGTCGCGAGAGGGATCGAAGTCCGTTAGATCCGCGGGCTCGTAGACGCGCTTAATTGGAAGGCCTGACAGAGTGGCAAACCGCTTGGCGGCCATGGGATCCGCGACGCTCGCATTTGATTTACTGTGCGGCATGCAACCTTCATCAGACTACAGCTCGGCGCGGAGCGCAAGAGGCGGGCGATTCTTCAGGCTATGTGTCTTTTCGCTAACCCGCGTTTCTCACGAGCGTTCGGACGAGCGACGTTGAACGAGTGTCATTTGTAGGGGTCGACCACTGTGTCGGCCCGCTAGCGGGCCGTACGCATCGTCCAGCGCGGATTGGTGCTAAGAATCGTACATGGACCCTACTGGGCGGGCACGGCGGCCCTCCGCACTCCTTGTGAGAAATCCGGGCCAAGGTCATGACGGGGCGCACGATCTTCGAAACCGCTACGGGCCGCTTGGACGACCCATTCCTTCCCCGCACTGCTAAACATACAAAGGGGGCGTGGGCTTGAACTAACCGGGACAGGGTGAACACTTTATGCCGGGCACATAGTGAACAGGTTCTCCTTTCCATATGATGTTGTCAGATTTAGGGGAAGGGGTGCGGACCGAGGCCGCGGAGGGGGACCCGCGGGGGCCGTTGTGTTCACCATGTCTCCGGTATGACCGGTTCACCATGTCGTCGGTAAGCACCAGGATCATAGCCCAGGGTGAAGCGAAGCGAAACCCTGGGGGAAAGCCACCCACGGTCTTAGACCGCTTTTCTCACCACGTGGCGAGGCGAAGTGCGTGAGAACCCCGTCAGTACAAGGCGCGCGCCGCTCGGCGCGCGGAGGCGTACTTGAACAGTACGTTGAGCACGGTGAGCAAGCGCAACGCAGTAATGGCGGGCTTATGGCGTGCTTCGACCGTCAGGTGGTGAGAAATGCGGGTTAGACCCGGTAGGGGCGTGGGAAAGAGTGATCCAACGTAGCGATTAGCAGGCCTTCCCGCGCCCCTACCGGGCGGCGAGGTGAAGTGCTTGAGAGGACTGTCGGTACGAGGCGCGCGCCGCTCCTCAAGCAAGCGCAACGCGGTAATGACGTGCCTATTGCGCGCTGGGGCGGCAGGTGATGAGGGAAGCGGGCCTAGAGTCTGTTATGATCGCTCTCTGGACGACGGCGCGCGACAAACTATGGAGAAACTGCGGATCGGGTTCATCAAACTCCGGCCCGCTGCTCAGGCGCCGCGATTCGCGCACGGACCGGACGAAGACGCCGGCATGGACCTGGTTGCCGCGGAGGCGGCCACGCTCCGGCCTGGGAGTTGGGCAAGCGTCCCTACGGGTTTGGTGATCGCCATCCCGCCCGGATATGAAGGCCAGCTGCGACCTCGAAGCGGGCTGGCTCAGAAGTTTGGGGTTACCCTGCTCAACAGTCCCGGCACGATCGATCCGGGGTATCGGGGCGAAGTACGGGTATTGATGATCAACCATGGCGATCGCGAATACGCGGTTCGGCCGGGAGATCGCGTCGCGCAACTCGTGGTAGCGCCCTACCGTCGAGTGGAGTGGGTGGTCGAGGAGGGACTCTCCGGAACGGATCGCGGACCGTCGGGTTTCGGCTCCACGGGAACCTAACCCCAATACCAGTGACTTAACTGTAAGTCAGCCCCGTAGCGACTGGATCATAGCCTAGGGCGATCAGCCCTAGGTTGAGGAACCAACGACTTCGTAAGCCGCGCAGCGGCGCAGGACAGTAGCCCAGGGTGAAGCGAAGCGGAACCCTGGGTACGAAGAGCGACAACCGCACAAGCCCCGGTTAGGGGCGCAGGAAAGAGTGATCCTTGTAGAGATTTGCAGGCCTGCCTGCGCCCCTACCGGGGCTTGTTTGAGTATGCGTACCGAACCCACGGTTCCGCCTAACGGCTTCACCGTGGGCTAGCATCGTGCGCCCCCTTGGGGCTAAAGAACGCTCTTAGGTAACAAGTGTTGGACCTAACCCGGATTTTTCACCACGTGGCGAGGCGAACTGCGTGAGAGGCCCGTCAGTACAAGGCGCGCGCCGCTCGGCGACTCATTTCCTGAACAATGCGGGCGTACTTGAACCCTACGTTGAGCACGGCGAGCAGGCGCGCCGAACTGATGGCGGGCTTGTCGAGTGTTTCCCTCGTCAGGTGGCGTGAAATGCGGGCTTAGAATGTCCAGGCGATGCCAAACAGGGGCGCCCAGTGGTGGAAAATGTCGCCAATCTCCGAATCAATCGATTCGGCAATGACGTTTTTCGGCACGGCGCTTATGTAGTCGCGGAACTCAAGGCGGATAAACATGTTCCCGCCCACTCGGACTCGAACGCCCAGTCCGACGTCGCCCGCCGGGACCGTCTGGCTCGACTTGGTAAGCAGCGCCAGATGACTTCCCGGCTGGAACGGATCCTCTTTGCCCGTACCCTGGAAGACTTTCACGCCAAAGCCGAAGGCGGCGTAGCCTCGGACCTTGGCGTCCGGCTCGTTATCAAAGTAATAGAGGACGTCATAAGCCGCCGAGTGAGACCGGGCGCCGAAGTCGACCGACTGCGAGCCGCCCTCCAGCCTGATATCGTTCTGGAAGAAGATGTAGCGCAATTCCCCGCCCCAGCGGCCGCTCTTCGTGGTTTGCCCGAGAAAGAAGCCGCCGGCCGGACCGAAGCCCGGGCCGACCTGCCCATTCCCTGAGCCGCTGGTGATGTTCACTTTGTTGTAGACCGTGCCTCCGCCCAGAGCACCGACATAGGCTCTTTGGGCCCAGATGGGCTGCGCCAGAAGAGTTGCCAGAAGCACCGCCGCGAAACACCACACGAGAGGGGTTGCTTGTCTCATTCGTTCCTCAATCGTTTTCGAGAGTGGGCCCACCGCGAGCTCGTCGTCAGACGAACGACTCACTCAACGATCCTGACCAGCACGGTCGTCGAGAGGCCGGTATCGATCGTCAACGGCACCTGAAGTCCCTTCGGAGCGCCGCCGGGAATAATCACGTTGATCTGGTAGACGCCCACTAGGTTTGGGGTCAGACCGGAGTAAGTAACCTCGCCCGGCACTCTCCCGAACGAGACCGTCGGCTTTACCGTCGTCTCCGAAAGCGGAACTACCGAGGCCGGATAGCCCGGCTGGATGAACGGCGACACGAAGCCCAGTCCGGTCAAGTAAATGACGGCGATTCCGCCGGGCCGCAAGGGAGTCGACAATGTCGTCAGCTGGTTGTCCTCGCGGAACACGGCGGCGAAGAGGGTATCGTTCGGTCCCTTAACTTCAAAGATAGCCGGCGCGGACGAAAACACTTGACTGATGAAGGTGTCACTTCGCCCCCCCGGCGTGTGCACAACCGTATTCGCCGTGCCGGCGGCAAATTGGAGCTGGCCGTTGATTTGCGTCGGGGAAACATAGAGAAGCGGCAAATTCGCTCCGTTGACCGTGACGCAGACATCGGCCAACCTAGTCGGCAAAGGCATCGAGGTCGCGCCGGCGGTTTCCAGGGACAGGTTCTCGCCCCAGATCGCGACGAGACCGCCCGCCCCCGTGGCGATAGAATAGTCGGCGGCGTTGGTGATCGACGACACTCTGGGGTTCAACAATCCGTTGCCATAACCTACGGGGAACTCGACGACGCCCGCGCTGCTGGTCGAGACTAAGCGTCCATCCCGAAGGGTGGCCAGAGACCGAGTAAACGGAAAAAACGGACTGGCTGGGGGAGGCGGCTCGACCATGCGCACCGGGTTGACCACGCGCGTGGGGTCGCGGGGATCGAGATCCTGAAGCGAACCGGTATCGACTTGGGACCTTGGTCGGATCGAGCGCACCCCTGTTCCATCGGCGTGCAACGTAAATCCGGAAGATTCTTGGTTGGTGGCAGCGTCTTCGAAGGTACCGATCTCCACCAACGCCGAGTTCAGCAGATGATTATCGACAATGAAGTAGTCAGGCCCGGCCCCAACACTCCCGCTCAAGGCAGACAGGTCGTTGCGGGACAATACGATCCTCGAGGTCTGAGCTTCAAAGAAGCTCACGCCGCCGCTAGGTTCGGCGATGAGAATGCCGCGACCGTCCGGGGTTCCCGCCAGGCCGCTCTCGGGGCTAACCGCGTTATCAAAGATGCCTAACGTGTCGGGAACCGAGATGATCCGCGAACGCATGTCGAGAAAGGCCAAGACGCTGACCTGCCCCCAGGAACGAGTCCACTCTCTAAGTTAGACCTGGGACCATTTGAAGTCCACTCCATGGTATAGAACTCTGGTCCTGGGACCTGGGTAATCTGGCCTCCGGCGCCGGCGGCCGATAGGCCAAGGCGCTGTGAGGCCGTCGCTGGTTGTACTCCCTGCGCCATCTCTCGGCCAACACCTTCGCCTCCCACAACGTGTCGAAGACTTCTACGTTCAGCAGTTCATCCCGCAGTTTTCCGTTGAAGCTCTCCACATATCCATTCTCCCAGGGGCTGCCGGGCTCGATGTATAAGGTCCTCACCCCAACAGCCTTCAGCCAGTCCCGAACCGCCTGAGCCGTAAACTCTGACCCGTTATCGGACCGAATGTATTCAGGCACTCCCCGATCCACGAACAACTCCGCCAATCGATCCAACACGTCCTGGTGATTCATCTGTCGTTGGACCTCAATGGCCAGACACTCCCGGGTGTATTCATCCAGTAGGGTTAATAATCGAAAGGCCCTTCCGTCATGGGTTCGCTCATGCACGAAGTCATAGCTCCAGACGTGATCCTTGTGAGCCGCTCGTAACCGAACGCAGGATCCATCATGAAGCCACAGTCTCCTTCGTTTCGGCTGTCTGGACGGGACTTTCAGCCCCTCCTGTCTCCACAACCTCTCCACCCGCTTGTGATTCACTTTCCACCCTTCCCAACGAAGCATGGCCGTGATCCGTCGGTAGCCGTATCGCCCGTAGTGCGTGGCCAACTCCACCATCTCAGCCACCAATCGAGCCTCCTCATCGGGGATATGCCTTTCCCTTCGCTGGGTCGATCGAGCCTGTCCCAGCACTTGGCAGGCCCGACGTTCGGAGACGCGCTCTGCTCCCAATCTCTCCCTCACCCACACCACTGCGCGTCTCCTCTTCGTCGGGCCTAGAAGTTTCCCGAGGAAACTTCCTTTAGGATCTGCTTGTCCAAAGACAGATCTGCCACTAGCTTCTTCAACCGGGCATTCTCCTTCTCCAACACCTTCAACCGCTTGGCCTGATTCAGTCGAAGCCCTCCGTACTCCTTGCGCCACCGGTAGTAGGTCTGCTCGGTCACCCCAATCTGTTTGCACACCTGGCCCACCGTCTGTCCTTGAGCTAGACCCACCTCTGCCTCACGCAACTTGATGATGATCTGTTCTGCACTAAATCGCTTCCCTGCCATCTCTTGCCTCCTTCCTAAAACCGAAAATCCTAACATTCAACTTGGACTCGTTTTAGGGGGCAAGGTCATCTCCGATTGGGAGTTGGCTACCAGAAGAGACGTGCCGTCTTGGGTCATTGCCATCGCGGTTGGCGTATTGCCGGTACGGAATGACCCGGTTAAGCGAAAATCGGAGTCAAAAACCAGTAGGCGGAAATTAGCCTGGTCCAGCACGTAGAAGCGGTCTCGGTAAGGATCGGCGACGACGTCAACGAAACTTCCGGGCACGGGGTAGAGGGTGCCTTTCTGGTCTACGCTGACAACATTTGCCTGGACGATTCCCCCGAGCGGGATGTTGACGGCATTGGTCGAGATGTTGATGGGAAACGTGCTGGTTCCCTGAACGGGACCGAGAGCCCCCGGGTCGATCGTCACCTTCACGTCGGCTGGAGTAAAGCCGACATCGGGCTCAAACAACACAGCCGGACGTCCACTGCTGCGCTGGTCATTGACCGACAACTGGAACTGAGCCGGGCCGCCGCCGGCGCTCTCCACACGAAGGGTGTGCACGGCGGGCAGTCGACGACAGGAATCAAACTGCTCGAAAATCACGCGGTCGTCTGGGTGGAACTCGAGTTGAGGCTCTTCGCTAAGGCGGTTGAGCGGCATATAGAGCAAACCGGATTCGCTGACCCCATACATCGTCTCACCGCCCGAATCAAGGGCGATGGGACCCGTGAGACGCTCGCTAACGCGTATGCGCTTCCTAACCAACAGGTTGTCGAGGTCCATCATTTGCAAGACACCGCTAACCGGGTGTTCATCCTCGCCGGTCTGGAACTCGGGCGCGGTGTCAAACGAGACGTAGACCGTGTCGATCTCACTGTCGATCGCTTGAGTGCCCACCAATCCCTCCGCGCTATCGACGGCCTCGGGCGTATCAGCTACGATCCGCAACTGGCGGTTCACCAGAAGTTGCCCCATCATGGCGTATTGGCCGTCACCCGAGACGCTGACGTTGTTAAATACCGGGGAGTTCACCAACTCGTTCGTCAGGCGAAAGCTCAACAGGCCGGTCGGTTGAAAGACCTGATAGACGAACAGGAAGGCATCGCTCAGCCCGTAGACCCATTTTCCGTCGGCCGAGGTCGCCACGCTAGCAGTGACCAGCTCGCGCGGAAACGCGGGCAAAGAGGTCGGCAAAACCACATCCGGCGGTGGATTGTCCAGGTCGATCAGCACCCTCGTCGAACCGTCTTCGGGGTCGAACAGCAGCAACCTCGATGTGGTGACGATCAGCGCGTCTCCCCCGTTGATGAACGTCACGGCCAGCGGGGTATCGGGCAGCGAGAAGTGGCGCCGATCGCTGGAATCGTTCAGATTGATCGCCGTGATACTGGAGAGCTGAGCCACGCCGGACGTCACCGGGACGTTGATCGCCACCAGAAACCGGGCGTCGAGAGACATCGCCATCCCCGACATGGCCGAGGGTTGAGGGCTGGTCGGGAATGAGGTTATCCGTTGGTTGGTCGTCATCGAGACGACCTCGACCCGGCCGGCGGTAAAATTACCCGCGTAGACCAACCGGCGCACCTCGTCCAACGCCACGTCGTTGATGTGACCAGGAAGGGCAATGATCTGACCAAAGGTGTTGGCCTGTTCAATGCTGTGCGCCCGGGCCCCGGGGACGGCGGCCATCAGCAGCACAGCGATGGCCCCAGCCAAGAACCTAAGAAACTGCAGGGGTAGCTTCTTCATTTCCTCACTTGCTCCGATCGTTCATCCGCACAGAGTCTTGAGCGCCCTAAGCGTTAACATCCCTAGGCCGCGGCCACTCCATTCACCGGCGCCGTTGCCCCCTCTCGACCAGGCGTCAGAATCTCGTCTCCACATCGACACCCGCCTCCGCGGCCCCTTTAGAGTGCGCCAGCCAAAGCCTCGTCCAGCTCCGTCTTGCCGCGCCCGGCCGCACTCCCGGGGGACCTCAGCGAGCTCCGCCTACGACTGTGCTTTCTGTCGTCGTCTCAGGATAATCAAGGCCAACAGCGCGACGGCCAAGACACCACAAATAACGCGAACAATAACCGCATCCATGTTTTACTTCTCCTTCTATCGATAGTCAGACAACTTCACTTCGTTCCTCGACCTCATCGCGAATGCAGACCCGGCAGGAAGTCGCGAACTACTTTGACGACGATGGGTCCCACCGAAACGACGAACAAAGACGGGAGAATGAAAAAGAAAATCGGGAAAACCAGCTTCACACCGATTTTAGCCGCCTTTTCTTCCACCTCTTGTCTCATTTGAACGCGCATATAGTCGGAAAAATTGCGCAACGTTTGAGAAATACTTGTGCCGAAACGGTCCGCTTGGACCAGGACGCTCACCATCCGCTTCGCCTCGTCGACATCAGTCCGCTCGCCGAAATTATGAAGCGCCTCGGATCGCCGCTTGCCGGCTCTCATCTCCAAGTTCATGACCGCCAACTCATCGGTGATCTCGGGGTGCGCGATTTGGATCTCCTTGCTCACTTGCATCAATGCTTGGTCCAGACCCAGTCCCGACTCGACACAGATCACGAGCATGTCGAGAGCGTTGGGGAGACCCCTTTTGATCGCCTTTTTCCTCTTCACCGCCAGGCGATTCAACCCCACGTTGGGACCGAGCCAACCAAATGCGCCGGCCGCCAGAATCTGAAACATCGACATTTCGCTCTGCACCTGAAGACCGAAAATGAGCCCCAAGCTCGCCAGAGTTAGGATCGCGGCCAGAGATCCCTTCAGGCCGTACAGGACTTTCAGCCCGTGCGGACTGCGAATCCCGGCGGACAACAGACGCCTTTGGAGGATGCCCACATCGGTGGGGTTGGAAGGTACGACGTTGCCGATTTTCGTCAGCAGGTCGCGGAAACTCAAGCTGGGATCCCGCACCGCGTGCTGGGCCAAGCCCACCTCGCCCATGACGCGTTCGAGCGCCGCCTTCGGCTGGACCCAGAATTTAAAGCCCACCAGCGAGAGAAGAGCGCTGATCAACAAAAACAGGAAAATCGATGCGAGCAGGATACTCATACGCTATTACACCCCTATATCCCTATATCCTGGGGTGGACCCCTGTAGTGAAACAACCTGC
Source organism: Bryobacterales bacterium (assembly GCA_965248365.1). Classification (GTDB taxonomy): domain Bacteria; phylum Acidobacteriota; class Terriglobia; order Bryobacterales; family UBA6623. The sequence continues at coordinate 953,247 of CBDFJA010000003.1, forward strand.
TAAGCAGGGTTTCCCCATTCGCTGAAAAAGGCTTGGCTGGGGAGCGGCCTTCATTGTAAACTTCTGCTCGGCCGGTGAAGCGGAGGCGGGCTCTGGTGGAGACCAACCCGCCGAGGAATAGCCGGGCGGGAACTCATCGAGACGATGGGTCGGGGCGTGGAGCCTCTCGCTTCGCGCCCCACTCCGGCACGAACCCCGCCCATCGGATCGAAAGATTCCCTCATGCCTCGGAAAACTCATCCCACGACTCCCGCGAGACTGGCCTGTTCGAGCACGCTTTGCTCGTACTCGACCGGCGGCAGATACCCCAGCGCCGAGTGCAAACGTTTCTCGTTGTAGACGCGATCGAGAAACTGCCCGACGCGCCGTTTCGCCTCGGCGAAATCTTCATACTCGAACAAATAGACCTCTTCATATTTCAAGGTTTTCATGAACGATTCCGCCATGGCGTTGTCGTAGGGATTGGCCTTGCGGCTCATGCTGATGCTAATGCCGTGCTGTTGGAGCAGCTTCGTGTAGTCGCCCGAGGCGTACTGCACGCCGCGGTCGGAGTGATGCACCAAGCCCGGCCCGATCTCGCGTGTCCGCAAGGCCGTCCGTAAGGCGGCCAACGCCAACTCCGCCTCCAAAGTGCGACCCAGCGACCAGCCGATCACCCGCCGCGAGAAGGCGTCCAACACCACCGCCAGATACACGAACTCCCGCAACAGCCGAATGTAGGTGATGTCGGCCACCCAGAGTTGGTTCACAGCGCTGATATCGAGCGTCGGCACGAGATTCGGGTAAACCGCCATGCCGTGTTCGGAATCGGTCGTGCGGATGAATTTCTTGCGGCGCAGACACAGCAGGTTGTCCTGGCGCATGATGCGCTGCACGCGCTTGCGGTTGATCACCCAACCTTGGCGCCGCAGCTCGGCGGTGATGCGCCGCGAGCCGTAGGCGGGCATCTCCACGGCGATGCGCTGGATCACGTCCCGCAACGCCGTCTCGTTGTCGCCCGCGGGCGGTTGACGAGCCCGGTAGTAGGCCGCGCGGGAGACCTCCAGCACACGACACATCGCGGCCAACGACAAGCCCGCTCCCGTTTCCCGTTGTTGCTCGATCAAGGGGATCATCTTGTCTTTGAAGACGCGGCGCTCGGAAGCTGTTGTTCCTCGAGCCGCGCCAAGGCCTTTTTTAACAGGGCGTTCTCCATCGTGAGCCGGCCCACCATCTGCTCCAGCTCGCTCACCTGGATCTGCTCGTCATTGGGCTCGCGGTCGCGCTGAAAGGCTCGTTCGGGATCGCGGCGCAGCTGTTGCCGCCACTTGCTCAAAAGCGTCGGATGGATCTCATGTCGCCGCGCCACGGCGGCGACCGAGGCTCCCGCCTCGACCTGCCTCACCGCCCGTAACTTGAACTCGGCGGAAAACTTTCTCCTGGACAACGTCATGGCACCTCTCTCCATTCACTGTAAAAAGATGCTTAACGAGTTGTCTCATTTTCGGGGTCCACTCCATCCCTATATCAACGATTTTTCGAATCGAGACAAAGCCTAGAAACTGAAGAATGATACAGATAACCAGCATGATCTTGCCGTCGGGGTCGTCAAAGAAAAACAAGACGTAGGTAGGGTTGGTGTAAAACATGAGAACCGCCACGGCGAGAGGAATCATAGACAAGACCAAACCCGAAATGCGCCCGTGGGCGCTGACGGCGCGAACGCGCCCGCGGAGCTTGAAGCGCTCTCGAATCAGGTAGGCAAGATTCTCGAGCAGACCCGCCAGGTTGCCTCCCGTTCGCTTCTGCAGCATGACGGCCGAGACAAGAAACCGCACGTCGAGCAGGGGCACGCGCGTTCCCAGCCGCTCCAGGGCTATCTCCATGGGAAGTCCAAGATTCTGTTCGTCAAACGTACGGCGGAATTCCGTCCCCAACGGTGCGCGGAATTCCTTGTGCAGCATCTCCAGAGAAACGGAAAACGCGTGACCCGACTTCATGGCGCGGGCCACAAACTCAAGCGCGTCGGGGAACTGCTCCTCGAACTGTCGGAAGCGGGCGAATCGCTTACGGTAGAGAAAGAAAAACGGCGCGCCGGCTCCGACGATCACGCCGACCCAAGAAACGATCTGACCGCGTGGAATGATGTACCAAAACACGTTGAAGCCGATCAAAGCGAGCAGCAGGGCGAGATAAATGGTCCTGGTCGGGTCCCAATCTAAGCCGGCCTGCTCGATGTAGTCCCGCATCCTCTCGGTGAGTTTTTTGCCCAGTACCGCATGAGCCACCGCATTTCGGCCAGCGGGTGTCTGCTTCTTCATCAGAGGGGTCGCATCCTCCCCCCCCAGCGGAGCGCGTCCCGCGACCATGCTCTTCATCTGGTCGACGTCTCGCTTGCGGAAGGCGCGATTGGCGATCACTCCGACCACGACCATGACGGCCGCAAGGATGACAAACAAGATCACAAAGAATGGCATCGACGCCTCCTATTCACTAATCTCCACAATCTCCTCGAAGGTTTCCGCCGGCACCTTGGTCCCGGCGGCCAGCAGTTTTTCGTAAAATCGGGGCCGAATCCCCGTGGCAGCGAAACGTCCTATGACCTTGCCTTCGCTGGAAACACCCAGCTTCTCGAAAACAAACAAGTCCTGGAGCATGACCATGTCGCCTTCCATGGTCGTGACTTCGGTCAAGCTCCGGCAGCGGCGAGTCCCGTCGCTCATCCGATCCACCTGAACGATCAGATCGACGGCCGAGGCGATCTGGCTGCGAATGGCCGTTATGGGCAGGCTGGAGCTGGCCAGATTCACCATCACCTCGAGGCGAGCAATGACATCCCGCGGGCTGTTGGCGTGAATCGTGGTCATCGATCCGTCATGGCCGGTGTTCATCGCCTGCAGCATGTCCAGTGCTTCTTCGCCACGGCACTCCCCGATGATGATTCTGTCCGGGCGCATACGCAGCGCATTGATCAGCAGCTCTCGCTGCCGGACCGCCCCTTCGCCCTCCAGGTTGGGCGGCCGCGTCTCCAGTCGGACCACGTGAGGCTGCTTGAGCTGCAGCTCGGCGGCGTCTTCGATGGTCACTACTCGCTCGGTGGGCGCGATGTAGGCCGACAAGGCGTTAAGCATGGTCGTCTTCCCGGAACCCGTCCCGCCGGAGATGACGACGTTGAGCTTAGAGGAAACTGAACTTCTAAGGATCTCGAGTATCCCGGGAGTAATCGACTTCTTGGCCACCATGTCGTCGGGCATCAGCTTATCGGTGCCGAAACGTCGAATCGACACCAGCGGACCATCCACCGCGAGCGGCGGGATAACAGCATTCACACGGGAGCCATCGGAAAGACGCGCGTCCACCATGGGGGACGACTCATCCACGCGCCGACCGACCTGCGAGACGATCTTGTCGATAATCCGCAAGAGATGGTGATCGTCCTTGAAGGTCACGCTGGTCAGTTCGAGCTGGCCTTTTCGCTCGATGTACACCTGCCGGTGCGTGTTAACCAGGATGTCGCTGATCGTCGGATCCTGCAGCAGCGGCTCGAGCGGACCCAGACCGAACACCTCGTCGAGGACTTCCTCGCAGATCTGCTGCCTCTCGAGCGAGATCAACAGCGTGGACTCTTCGTCCATGAGCAGCATCAACGCATTACGGACCTCGACACGGACCTTTTCGTTCTCGATACTGGCCAGCGCCTCCAGATTGATCTTGTCGAGCAGCCGGCGATGAAGACGGAACTTCAGTTCCTGATACTCGGGGTTGAGAGTCAATCGACCCCTAGCCGAGCTATGCCGTAGACGATCCTCCCAGTTCAAATTGGAGGCGGGCTGAAGATTTTGTGTTATTGGCGTACCCAAGATGAAAACCTCACAAGACTATGCATAATCTGCCGCAAAAACAATTAACTCTGCGATAGCAGTGCTGAGAGTTTCAGCGCTGCCACGCCCTTCTTCCTTTCTTCCTTGCCCTGACCGACGATCGATGCCGCGAAATCACACAAGCGCCGGCCCAGGTCGCAATTAGGCGGAATCGTCTTGCCGGCTGTCAATGCGCGATGGATCGCCCCGTAGTCCTCGGGCAACACCAAAGTGATCGGGAAATTGAACACCTTCTGCATGTCGGCGCTACCGAGCTCGTAGCGACGATTCATGCGATTGATCAGCAGCGAGCAACGCTCGCTCCCGAATCCCATCTGGTCCATATACGACAGCAACTTGCGGGTCAAGTGCAGAGAGGGCAGCTCCGGGTTGCAAACGACATAGGCATGATCCGACTCGCCCAGCGCGACCTGGGAGATGCGCTGATACGCGGACGGAAGATCGGCAACGATGAGATCATAAGCCGATCGCGCGTACTCGATCACTTCGTGAATCCGGTGGCCGTCAATTCCGGTCATCTCAGGCCTATCCGGCCCCAGCAGGACGTCGACGCCATCCTTTTTCGTGCACAAAGCCGCCCATAGCGCACTGTCGAGCTTCTCGGCGTGCCGAATCGCATCCAGCACCCCATAGCTGTGATTCGTTCGTAGGGCAAACGATACGGTTCCTCCAGTCAAATCAAAGTCCACCAACAGGACTCGTTTCTTGCCCTCTTGCGAGACCCCGAACGCTGTCTGGCGAGCAATTGTCGAGGCCCCCTGACCGTCCTTCGCCCCGACAAATGCGATCACTTTGCCGCGCTCCTGTACGGCCTGGTCTTCGGACTCTCGCAGCCTTAGGATCCTGGTGATCACCGTGGATTGCGAATCAACGTCAAACGGCGAGCACAAGAACTCGGTGGCCCCGGCGCGCAATGACCGAATGATGACACCAGCGTCGTTGGTCTCGTGCAGGCCAATGACATGGATCGTCGGCCGGAACGCGGTGATCAGGCCGATCAACTCGATGGCGGTTTCCGTTTCCGCGCTCAAATCCAGCAACACCACGTCCGGCCGCGACTGCCGCAGTCGTGTGTCCAGTTGTCGAGCCGACGGATAGCGCTTCAAGTCCGCCATGACCTCGAACGCCTTCGCGTGCGGCATGCTGGCACTCAACTGCTGCGCCAACGAACGGTTGGGGCAGATGAGCAAGGCCATAAGCTCGGCCCTTTTTCTGATTCCGTAAGGCTCCATCGTTAGGTCGTCTTGTCGCGGCCGCGGGTGTTGCTACTTCCGCTTTTGCTCGCGCCTTTTCTCCGTGTACTCAGCCATCGGCTCTAAGAAATCGACCGGCATAGGCAGCATGGGCTTCTCCGCACCAGCCTCAATCACAGTCGGGAACTCCGGCGTCACCAACACCATGAGTTCGGAATTTTGCTTGTCAAGGATTTTGCTCTTGAAGATCGCTCCGATCAGAGGAATGCTCGAGAGTCCCGGAATGCGGCTCACCGTCTCGGTCATGCGGTTGTCGATGAGGCCCCCGATCACAAAGCTCTGCCCGGGCATCAACTCGACATCGGTCTCCACCCGACGAGTCGCCAGCGCCGGTATGACAAACCCGGTGATCGTCGCCGCGTTGGCGAAATCGAGAGCGCTGACCTCGGGCTCCACATGCATCTTGATCGACCCTCTCGCGGTGAATTCCGGCAGAAAATCGAGCCGGATGCCGAACTGCCGGAACTGGATCGTAATCGCGCCGGCTGTGGCGCCTCCCTGGACGACCGGGACAGGGAATTCGCCTCCGACCAGAAAGCTCGCCTCCTTGCCGGAGGTGGCAATAATGTTGGGCTCGGCCAGGACTTGAACCAACCCGCGGCTCTTCAGAGCCTTGATCAAAGCACCGATGTTCAGATCCGGCCGGAACGCGAAAACGTTGAGTACGTCCTGGAACGTGAAATTCGTCGCCGTCCCCTCGAGCTCGGCGGGAATCCGACCCGAAAATTGACTGATCCTGCCGCCGCCGAACTGCTGGGTCGAGATACCCGCCGGCGTATTGAACGCGCCCCCACTCATCAGCGCCACTCCAAACTCGCTCATCGCGCTGCGGTCAACCGAAGCGAACTTCACCTTGAGCAAAATCTGGCGCTCGGGCGGCGGAAGGGGCACTTCCAGGTTATTGATGATGGTCGCCGGCGAGTCGGCGCTGACCATGGCCAGGATGCGATCGGCCACGTCGGGGCTCGAGACCTTGCCCTCCAGCGTAATAATCCCCTTGCTGGCTGTTAAGAGCACATTCTCACCCGGGAAAGCCGCGCGGATATGATTCTGAACCTGCTCGACATTCATGCTGACAGTGATCGTGAAGAAGTTCCGCTCTCCCGACCTGGACCACAGAATCATACTCGTCAGTCCGGTGCTTTTGGCGTTGATGAGTATCTCGCGAGTCGAGATCGCGACGGCATCGGCAATGGCGTCATTCGTGATCGCCACGCGCTGGATGTCGTCAGGGTGATCCAACACGACGGAGCGACCGAGCGTGAGGGGGATCTCATCACCGGCGGGCGTCTGCTGCATGGGTTCGGCTGCCGCCAGCAGACTCCCACTCAGCAGGCTGACCAGGAGCAGACGCAGCGGTCCGCCGAGGGTGGTCACCGGGCCACTGCTGTCCGGTTAAAAGTCGAGTAGAATCAATTGGTTGGGGTCATAGGGGGATTCGTTTGGGGAGTCGGATGGCTGGAGTGCCTGTAAAAGGGGCATTTTTTCGAATTGCGTAACGCTGAGAATCTGTAGAATCTGGTAAAGACTCGCTTCCAGCCCGAGCCGTTTCCGGACGATGGCGATGAGCACGTAAATCGAGACAGCGATCCAGATCTGTGTCTTGACGGCGTTCTCGCTGGTGCCGTAAAACGAGTTGATTCGCAGATGTTGCTTGATCCACTTGAAGAACAACTCAATCTGCCAACGCGACTTGTAGATGTGGGCGATGGTCAGCGCCGGGAGCGCGAAGTTGTTGGTCAGAAACTTCAGCCGCTTGTTCGTCCGGGCGTCGAAGTAACTGACCCTCCGCAACGGGTCGGGATAGGCTTGGGCCGATTCGATGGCAGCCAGTATGACGGTCTGATCCGAGCGCAAGCCCGTGGATTTGTCGACGGGATGCGAGTAGCGCCGTTGGAGCAAGATGTTCTTCTTGGTTCGCACGACGAAGAACGACGAGCAGAGAGTGAACACGAAGAGGCGTTCGAAATCGACGTAGGCCCGATCCATGACGTAGAACGCGCCGGCCTCCGGGCCGATCTCGTCGAGGATGTTGATGTCGTGCACTTTGCCTCCAGTAATGCGGATGAACGTGGGAATATTGCCGTGCAGATCCAGCAGCGTGTGCATCTTCACGGCGGCCTTTTGCTTGCGGAATCTCGCCCACGGAAACAGCGACAGGCAGAGGTCGATTGTTGTCGAGTCGAGAGCGTACAGGGTCTGGTCCAAGTCCACACCGATCGGGTCGTGGGCATATAACGGCCGTGCCATGCCAATCAAGACCTGCGCGAAGTCCGCGTAGATCCGCCAGTCGCGCGACTCGTTCGCATCGGCCAGTGTCGAGCGCGCTACCCTGCCGCGGAATCCCATGTGGTAGAGTTTGCCGTGCATCGAACGCAGGCACGTCTCGATGTCGCGGAGGCTTGCCCGATAGGTCAGCTGGGCGAATGCCATCGCAAGAAACTGATCCCAGCAGGAGAAACTTTTCAGATAGGAATCGCCGCGGTAGCGCGATACACATTTCTGAAACTCTTTGCTCGGTAGGTGCTCGATCAGTTGGGAGAAAACCGTACGGCCAAGGTTCATCCCTCATTGTGCCGCGTCCGGATGCTCCGTTCAGGCGACCATTTGCGGCCTCGGGATTTCAAATCGTTCCCGGGCAAAACAGGCCATAAGACATTGAGCGGTCGAGACTTACCGTCCGATGGCGCGACTTTGCCCGGACAGCACTGTTCTTGAATGATGAGGGCGTACTTGAACAGTACGTTGAGCACGGCGAGCAAGCGCAACACAGTAATGACGGGCCTATTGCGTGCTTCGGCCGTCAGGTGGTGAGAAATGCGGGCTAGTGTCACCCCCGCCAGGTCACGTCGCGGTAGATTTCAAGCACCCGCTTGACCGAGGAATCCCAGCTGAAACGCCGCACCTGGAGGAAACCCCGCTTCCGCAGCCGTTCCCGAAGAATGTCGTCCAGAAGGACCTGGCGCAGGCCGCGGGCGATATCGAAGACGTTCTCCGGATTGACGAGAACCGCGGCGTCTCCGACCGCTTCGGGCAGAGACGAAGCGCTGGAGGTGATGACCGGCGTGCCATGGACCATGGCTTCCAGGGGAGGCAGTCCAAATCCCTCGTAGAGAGACGGAAAAGCGAAGGCCACAGCCGCATCGTAGAAACAGCGCAGAGTCTCGACGGGCACGAATCCCAGAAAGCGAACGCTCTCTTGCACGCGTGACTTGATGACCGCGTGCCGAACCGCGGGGTAGGCGTCGAGTTCATCCCCGATGACGATGAGGCGCAGGTTGGCATATTGCGGATGATGCTCCAATTCGGCGCGGACGACCGCGAACGCCTCGATGAGCCGGGGGATGTTCTTGTGCGGCTGAATACGGCCGGCATAAAGCACGAAGGGATCATGAATCTGATACCGCTGCAGGGTGTGCAGACGTTCGTGCTGGCGAACGGGCTGAGCGACCCGCTGGTCAATCGCGTTGGAAACGACTTCGATCTGTTCCGCCGGAAGCCCCAGATGCTCGATGGCGTCCTGCTTGGTGGCCTCGGAAACAGCAATGACGCGGGCGGACCTGCTGAGGCCATGGCTCAGCAGATGCCGTCGAACCCTCTCCCCCAGTACGGAAGCCTCTTCTTGGGGATAGAGGATGTTGTTGATGTCGTGCAGCGTCGCCACGTACGTGCCGGGCATGAAATAGGGCACCCAGCGATGAGGCATGTGGAACAGGTCCAGGTTCAAGCGGCGAACTAAAACAGGAAAGCTGAGGTGGCTCCTGCGAGCGTTAAACGCTAACCGGTACGGCTCAAAAGAGAAGTTCGGGGGCAGTGGGCCCAGGCGCTCGAACTGTTCTTGGGTGTGCCCGACCAGGACGTAGGTTCCCTGATCGCCCAGCCGCGCAAGGCCGGCGACGAGGTTGCCGATGTAGGTGCCGACGCCGAAATCGCCCAAGCGCCGGATATCGACCCCGACTCGTAGGGGACGCGAATCGGAAGCCGCAGCCTCGTGCTCCGCCGCGGCGCCGCTCGGCTGCGTCTGGGCGCTGGTTTTGGTTGGTCTTGTCACCGAAGATCCCGACTCGGCCCCCGCCTCCCCCTTGGATGACTTACTCCCAGCGATGTCGGCAGACTCCCGTGGCGAGGGTGTCCCGCGAGCGCCGGCGGATTTAGACAGAATTCTAGCATGATACAATGGGGCTTTTTTAGTGCCCTAAGTCCTGTTTTCCGAAACCTTTATGCGCTGGAGCCAGTTGTTCATCCCGACACTGCGAGAAACGCCGGCGGAAGCCGAGGTGGTCAGTCACCAGTTGCTGTTGCGGGCCGGCTACATTCGGCAGCTGGCTTCGGGAATATACAGCTACTTGTTTCTCGCCAAACGCTCGCTACTGAAAATCGAGCGCATCGTCCGCGAGGAGATGGACTCGATCGGAGCCCAGGAATTCCATCTGCCCGAACTTCATCCCGCCGAGCTGTGGCAGCAGAGCGGGCGCTGGGAAGCGATGGGTTCGGACATGTTTCGGCTGCGGGACCGCTGGGGGCGGGACCTGTGCCTGGGTATGACCGAGGAAGAGGTGATGACCTCGATCGCCCGCGGCGAGCTGAGAAGCTACAAGCAACTGCCCCAACTCTGGTATCAGATCCAGGCCAAATTCCGCGACGAGCCGCGGCCCAAGTCCGGGTTGATGAGGGTGCGCCGGTTCACGATGAAAGACTCCTATTCGTTTGACATTGACGCGGCGGGTCTCGACGCCAGCTACCAAAAGCACCACGACGCTTACTGCCGCATTCTCGAGCGCTGCCGGCTTCGCTATTTGGACGTGGAGGCTCACTCCGGCGCGATGGGAGGCAGCCAATCCCGGGAGTTCGTCGTGCCTTCGGACGCGGGTGAGGATGTCGTCGTTATCTGCGAGGGCTGTGGCTATGCGGCCAACCTCGAAAAGGCCGAGTCCGCGCCCCGCTCTCCCTCGGGTGAAGACCCGCAGGGGGCCGCCGGCCCGGAGGAATTCCCAACCCCCGGCAAGAAAACCATCGACGAGGTAGCGGAGTTCGACGGGCTGCCGACGACTTCTCACATCAAAAGCCTGGTCATGGTGGCTGACGGCAAGCCTCTGCTGATCCTACTGCGGGGTAACGATCAACTCAGCGATGCGAAGTTGGGCGCGCTAGTCGGCACAGCAGACGTGCGACCGGCTCACCCGGATGAGATCCGTGAATGGCTGGGGGCTTCGGCGGGGTCGATCGGGCCGGTGGGCGTCGAAAGCATGGAGATCCTCGCTGACTCGGCGATCGAGGGCCGTCGCAATATGATCGCCGGCGCGAACAAAGACGACCACCACCTGCGGCATGTCACCCCCGGCGAGGATTTCCAAGCCCGCTTCGTTGATCTTCGCCAGGTCGAGGAGGGTGATGGCTGCGTCCGTTGTTCGAAACCGCTTCGACGCCGGAAGTGCATCGAGGTCGGTCACATCTTCAAACTCGGCTACAAGTACTCGGAATCGATGGGGCTGCGCGTGCTGGACGCTAATGGAAAGGAAGTAGCGCCGATCATGGGTTCCTATGGCCTGGGCCTGGAGCGCGTCCTCACCGCCGCCATCGAGCAAAACCATGACGAGTTCGGCATCGTTCTGCCCGCGCCGATCGCTCCCTTCGAGGTCGTCGTCACCCCGGTCAACATGAAGAAAGACGACCAGCGAGAGGCCGCCGAGAGCACCTATCGACGCTGTCGCGAGCTAGGTCTCGATGCTCTATTCGACGACCGCCCGGAGCGTCCGGGCGTAAAGTTCAACGACGCGGACTTGGTCGGCATCCCCTACCGCATCACGATAGGCAAGAAGGTGAGCGAGGGCACGGTCGAGCTAGCCGATCGCTCGACACGTCAATCGACCGATGTTACACTCGAAGAGTCCCCGCTGCGCGTTAAGGAACGGCTACAAAAGGACTTTGTCGGTTCGCCCGCATAAGTCTTCCTACTCGCACGCGGGCTTCTCGACCAAGAAACGCGATCACAACGGCGGTTCCGTCCTGCACGAATCTCCTAGCCCCGCCCGCACGGGGCCGATTTCCGCCAGCGAGAAACGAGCTTCGATGAAAGCCTCGCGGCTATACGGCCCCCGGCTCTTGTTGCTGGCGGGCATCCGGCGAGCCGGCTTCCGCCACAGCCTCTAACGGTCATGGCCTTGCGAAAACGGTCTCGTAGAAGGAAGCCACGGCGCGGCCTGTTCCGCCGAACGCTGCGCTTTCTGCGCTCTCCCCTGGGCAAGGTAACCGTAGCGCTCCTGCTGATAGCGGGGCTGGCCGGCGGTCTGACCTTTAATCATTACTACTGGAAATACGCGAAGCTGATCGACGCCAAGCTGGCACGGGGCCCCTTCAACCGCACCTCGAAGATTCTAGCCGCGCCGAACGCCGTTTTCGTAGGGGAAAAGATATCGCCCGACGAGGTGCTGTCGTTGCTCCGCAACGCCGGCTACTCCGAAGCCCGCTACAACCGAGTCGGACAGTTTGAGCGCAAGCCCGGCTCGGTCGGGATCTATCCGGGCGGCATGTCCTACTTCGCCCCCGAACCGGCCGTCCTTCACTTCAAGGGCAACGAAATCACCCGGATCATCTCGGTGAGCGACAACCAGCCGCGGGACGTCTACGAACTCGAGCCCGAACTGATCAGCAATTTCTTCGACAAAGACCGCTCGAAGCGGCGGCTCGTCGAGTACCACGAGATCCCCGAGGTCATGCGTAACGCCGTCTTGGCGATCGAGGATCATCGTTTCTTCGATCATGCCGGGATAGACATTGTACGAACCGTCAAGGCCGCCTACGACGGAATCGTCACCGGCAAGAGACCCCGCGGCACCTCCACGCTGACCCAGCAGCTCTCTCGCGGTTTTTTTCTCACTCCCGAGCAGACCTATCGCCGGAAACTGGCGGAGCTGCTGATCGCCTTCCAACTCGAAAGCCGCCTTAGCAAAGAGGAGATCTTCCAGCATTACTGCAATCAGGTGCCGCTTGGCCGGCGGGGAAGCTTCAATGTCATGGGAGTCGGCGAGGCCGCTCAGGCTTACTTCGACAAAGACTTGGTGGAACTCTCTCTGGCCGAAGCCGCGCTCTTGGCGGGCCTGATCCAGCGGCCCAGCTACCTGAACCCTTACCGGCATCCCGAGCGCGCGAAAAATCGGCGCAACACCGTGCTGCAGGCCATGCTGCGGCACTCCTTTATCACCCAAGAAGAGTTTAAGGCCGCCGTTGCCGAGCCCGTCGAGCTGTCGGTGGGGCACATCGAGTCGAGCAACGCGCCCTACTTCGTCGACTTGGTCAACAAGCGCTTGCGGGAGTCGTTTCCCGAAGATGATCTCATCACGCGCTCCTATTGGGTTTATACGACTCTCGACACGGAATTGCAGCGCGCCGCCGTGGAGGCCGTTCGTGTCGGCATGGCGGAAGTGGACGAGCGCGTCCGAAAGCAAAGACGCTTCCGGGATCTGGAGCCGCCCCGCTCCCAATGCGCCCTCGTGGCTCTCGACCCCCTCACCGGCGAGGTCAAAGCGATCGTCGGAGGAAGAGACTACGGCCAAAGCCAGCTCAATCGCGTGCTGGCCAAGCGGCAGCCCGGTTCGGCGTTCAAACCGTTTGTCTACGCCACGGCGATCAATACGGCCATCGAAGCCGATCAGGAGGTGCTGACGCCGATTACAACCGTCGACGACGTGCCGACCACATTTTGGTTCAACGATAAGCCTTATGAGCCCGCGAATTTCTCCAATCGCATCCACGGCGTCACGACGCTGCGCGCGGCGCTGATGCGGTCGATGAATATCGCCACGGTCAAGGTGGCCGAGCGAGTAGGTTTTGACCGCGTGGCGGAGATGGCGCAACGAGTTGGTCTCGGGGACAAAATTCTACCCACGCCGGCGATTGCTCTAGGCGCCTACGAGGTGACCCCGCTGGATATTGCCGGGGCCTACACCGCGCTGGCCAACGGCGGAATCAAGATGAAGCCCTATTTCATCCGCCTGGTACGGGATAAGACGGGCCGCAATCTGATCCGCAACCGACCCGAAGAAGAAGAGGTTCTGGACCCGCGAGTCGCCTACACGGTGACCAATATGTTGCAGGACGTCCTGCGGCGGGGCACCGGGGCCCGGGTGCGCGCCATGGGCTTCGCCGAGCCGGCCGCGGGAAAAACTGGGACCGATGACGATGGCTGGTTTGCCGGCTACACCTCGAGTTTGTTGTGCGTCGTGTGGGTCGGCTTCGACGACAACATGGATCTCAGCATCGAGGGATCCAAGTCGGCGCTGCCGATCTGGACCGAGTTCATGAAGCGCGCCCACGACTTGCCGGAGTACCGCGATCCCGAACCCTTCGAGCCTGTCGAGGGTATCGTGACCGTGCCGCTCGATCCCGATACCAACGAGTTGGCGACCTACGCCTGCCCGAACCGCGCGGAGGAAGTGTTTATCTCCGGGTCTGAGCCGACCCAATATTGCCGCCTCCACGGCGGCGGCCGGCGCGGAACCTTGCTGGCCACGAACGTCGCCGGCTGGGACAGCACGGCGGCGAGCGCTCCGGCCGATGCCCGCGAAGGGTCAGCCCGCCGCGGCTGGGGCGCCAGACGAGCTTCGCGGCCTCCCTCCCGATACCCGCCCCCACCGGGATCCCCGCGCCAAGACGGCGACCAAACCTCCGAGAAGAAGAAAAAAGGCCTCTTCGGACGTATCCTGGACGTGTTTCGGTAGTGGCGTTTTAGCCGGAAACAAGAAGCTATCTCCGGTTTGCCGCCAGCTTCTTTCACCTGACGACTGTCGGTTCGGAGGTGCCCAACGTGACCGTGGCGCCGCGAAGCCAGGATCGCCCATTTCGGTTCTCTGGCCATACTAAATGAAAGCGGCTGTCTGCCCCCGCCGCGAGACCAAAATATTCGCCATCGTTACCCCACCATTTTTCGTAGCACGTAGCTCCGTGGCTAACTTTTGTGGGCGATGGGAACGATTTGCCACCGTCGAAGGAAGCCGTGAAGTACACTTCGGTGCATTTGTCGGCGGGATCGTCACGGCTGTCGCGCCACGCGGTGGCGACGATACCCTGTGCGTTCACAACCACCATTGGCTTGTATCTCTTGTCTCGTGGTGGGGCGGACCCGCTCACCCTGACAGGCGACGACCAGGTTTTCCCACGGTCGTCAGAGTATGCAAGGTCAGTGCTGTCCGGGGAAAGTCGCGCCATCGGACGGTAAGTCTCGACCGCTCAATGTCTTATGGCCTGTTTTGCCCGGGAACGATTTGAAATCCCGAGGCGGTCGCCTGAACGGAGCATCCGGACGCGGCACAATGAGGGATGAACCTTGGCCGTACGGTTTTCTCCCAACTGATCGAGCACCTACCGAGCAAAGAGTTTCAGAAATGTGTATCGCGCTACCGCGGCGATTCCTATCTGAAAAGTTTCTCCTGCTGGGATCAGTTTCTTGCGATGGCATTCGCCCAGCTGACCTATCGGGCAAGCCTCCGCGACATCGAGACGTGCCTGCGTTCGATGCACGGCAAACTCTACCACATGGGATTCCGCGGCAGGGTAGCGCGCTCGACACTGGCCGATGCGAACGAGTCGCGCGACTGGCGGATCTACGCGGACTTCGCGCAGGTCTTGATTGGCATGGCACGGCCGTTATATGCCCACGACCCGATCGGTGTGGACTTGGACCAAACTCTGTACGCTCTCGACTCGACAACAATCGACCTCTGCCTGTCGCTGTTTCCGTGGGCGAGATTCCGCAAGCAAAAGGCCGCCGTGAAGATGCCCACGCTGCTGGATCTGCACGGCAATATTCCCACGTTCATCCGCATTACTGGAGGCAAAGTGCACGACATCAACATCCTCGACGAGATCGGCCCGGAGGCCGGCGCGTTCTACGTCATGGATCGGGCCTACGTCGATTTCGAACGCCTCTTCGTGTTCACTCTCTGCTCGTCGTTCTTCGTCGTGCGAACCAAGAAGAACATCTTGCTCCAACGGCGCTACTCGCATCCCGTCGACAAATCCACGGGCTTGCGCTCGGATCAGACCGTCATACTGGCTGCCATCGAATCGGCCCAAGCCTATCCCGACCCGTTGCGGAGGGTCAGTTACTTCGACGCCCGGACGAACAAGCGGCTGAAGTTTCTGACCAACAACTTCGCGCTCCCGGCGCTGACCATCGCCCACATCTACAAGTCGCGTTGGCAGATTGAGTTGTTCTTCAAGTGGATCAAGCAACATCTGCGAATCAACTCGTTTTACGGCACCAGCGAGAACGCCGTCAAGACGCAGATCTGGATCGCTGTCTCGATTTACGTGCTCATCGCCATCGTCCGGAAACGGCTCGGGCTGGAAGCGAGTCTTTACCAGATTCTACAGATTCTCAGCGTTACGCAATTCGAAAAAATGCCCCTTTTACAGGCACTCCAGCCATCCGACTCCCCAAACGAATCCCCCTATGACCCCAACCAATTGATTCTATTCGACTTTTAACCGGACAGCAGTGGCCCCAGCTCTTTCACCAGCAGATCGATGGTCGTAACGGCCACTTCGATCGTCTCCTGCCCGGCATCCTTGACAAGGCTGCTCACGCCGGAATGGCTCTCCCCGATTGATAACGCCATCGTACCGGTCCCGCTCCAGACCCCCTTGGGAACGATCACCACCCTATCGGCAGCGATCTCTTCGCGGAAATTTCGGCGCAGACACTCGACCTGGGTTGGATCAGGATCAATGGCCACCACTTTTTCCGCGCCCAACTCCAGGGCTTTCGATGTAAACACTCCAACGTGGGCGCCACAGTCAAAAACGATGTCCCCCGGACGAACCCCCCGATCGGCGTGCAACCTCTGCGCCTGCTCATGGTCGGCAATGAAATAGGCCAATATTTCCTTGCCATCCTTATCAAGGCCCTGGCGCCTTATCCAGTAGCTTCGCGTGGGGAGAGAAAGCAGCTCGAGTCCCAGCGCCTCATCGTAGTTCACGACCGTCATCGCCTGTTTGTACGCCTCGACCGCTTCAAACGAGTCCAGCCGGGTTCGCGGCAAGCTCAGTACACGGGGCCACGGGCAGTCCGGCGCGTTTCCTCGCAACTTCACGCTAATAACCCAGATCGCCGGAGACCAAGCGCCAAAGCTGTACGCCACGGCCAAACCGACGCCAACGACGATCAAATACCTCAGCGGCCTGGGGACGAAGTCGTTGAATCTTTCCGTGATCGTCTTCAAGACTCTCCCTCCAGTCGTTTGCACGCGAACGCGAAAGGACGCCGGAATCGCATCTTCGCTATGGACACTAGCTCGGCTAGGCGCGGGCCGCCGCGGACGCGGCCTACTTGCCGGCAACTACTCCAAACACCTCCAAATCCATCTTGTCTTCTACCGCGTGCCCTGAGAATCGCGGCCAAACTTCATTGTGCAGCGGCGTGTTGGCCCAGCGTACTCGCAGATCTTCATTGTCGAACGAGATCGTCAAGACGTATTCGCCCGCCTTGTCCGGCGCGCGCAGAAGGTCGGAATGTCGAAACCCTTCTTGTTTGCTGATCGCCGGGTAAAACGCTTGGCGAAACGCCTTCTCCAGTTGCTCTGCTTGGCCGGCTTTGGCCGTCAGGTGAACATGCAATTCCATGGGACCCGGCCCTTTGAAACGTCGCACCTCTTTGCCCAACGCGACGCAGGAACAAACCAGAAACGCCAACGTCACGGCATACGCTTTGCTACATATCACAGGAACCCCTCCTTTCAAGCCGAACAGCTTGCCCGTTTGTTCCCTCGCGGGACACCGGCGGCAATCATCCTAAGTCAGTGCTGTCCGGGGAAAGTCGCGCCATCGGACGGTAAGTCTCGACCGCTCAATGTCTTATGGCCTGTTTTGCCCGGGAACGATTTGAAATCCCGAGGCCGCAAATGGTCGCCTGAACGGAGCATCCGGACGCGGCACAATGAGGGATGAACCTTGGCCGTACGGTTTTCTCCCAACTGATCGAGCACCTACCGAGCAAAGAGTTTCAGAAATGTGTATCGCGCTACCGCGGCGATTCCTGTCTGAAAAGTTTCTCCTGCTGGGATCAGTTTCTTGCGATGGCATTCGCCCAGCTGACCTATCGGGCAAGCCTCCGCGACATCGAGACGTGCCTGCGTTCGATGCACGGCAAACTCTACCACATGGGATTCCGCGGCAGGGTAGCGCGCTCGACACTGGCCGATGCGAACGAGTCGCGCGACTGGCGGATCTACGCGGACTTCGCGCAGGTCTTGATTGGCATGGCACGGCCGTTATATGCCCACGACCCGATCGGTGTGGACTTGGACCAGACTCTGTACGCTCTCGACTCGACAACAATCGACCTCTGCCTGTCGCTGTTTCCGTGGGCGAGATTCCGCAAGCAAAAGGCCGCCGTGAAGATGCACACGCTGCTGGATCTGCACGGCAATATTCCCACGTTCATCCGCATTACTGGAGGCAAAGTGCACGACATCAACATCCTCGACGAGATCGGCCCGGAGGCCGGCGCGTTCTACGTCATGGATCGGGCCTACGTCGATTTCGAACGCCTCTTCGTGTTCACTCTCTGCTCGTCGTTCTTCGTCGTGCGAACCAAGAAGAACATCTTGCTCCAACGGCGCTACTCGCATCCCGTCGACAAATCCACGGGCTTGCGCTCGGATCAGACCGTCATACTGGCTGCCATCGAATCGGCCCAAGCCTATCCCGACCCGTTGCGGAGGGTCAGTTACTTCGACGCCCGGACGAACAAGCGGCTGAAGTTTCTGACCAACAACTTCGCGCTCCCGGCGCTGACCATCGCCCACATCTACAAGTCGCGTTGGCAGATTGAGTTGTTCTTCAAGTGGATCAAGCAACATCTGCGAATCAACTCGTTTTACGGCACCAGCGAGAACGCCGTCAAGACGCAGATCCGGATCGCTGTCTCGATTTACGTGCTCATCGCCATCGTCCGGAAACGGCTCGGGCTGGAAGCGAGTCTTTACCAGATTCTACAGATTCTCAGCGTTACGCAATTCGAAAAAATGCCCCTTTTACAGGTACTCCAGCCATCCGACTCCCCAAACGAATCCCCCTATGACCCCAACCAATTGATTCTATTCGACTTTTAACCGGACAGCAGTGCTCCGTAGTATGGTCCAGTTGCCTCTGAAGCGGGTCCCGACCCAGCAACCGCATGAACAAACCGATGGGCGTAACGATCAGGTAATAGATCGCGGCTAGCAGCGTGTAAGAAATCACCCAGCCGATTGGGAACAGCGCCGTGATCCAGGCCCGAAAGACCATTGCCTGGACGGACGGGATGAGGTAATACAGTGCACACTGGATCAACGCGGCCGACCAGACAACGATCGGGACGCTCCACTGGCCCGTGCGTTCCCCAACGAGAGCCCCGACGACGCCCAAGAACACGGCGAGCGTGAGGCCGAAGACGCGCAGGTCTTTGGGTGTTGGCTCTCGGTTTCTGTCAATGAGCGGCATGCCGATGGGTCGTTCTCAGGCCGCCTTCCGACCGATCATCAAGAAAAACCCGCCTTCACGACTTCCGGAAACGACTTCGCGGGCTTGTGTCAGCAAATGGTCGAGAGGGGCGCCCCGGGGCTCCGGATCAAAGAGGTTCGCGGAATCGAAACGCCGCTTTCCCGGCGAAATCGAAGGCACGCCTCGAACGAACTCGATCCCACACTCATCAAACCATCGCAGCACTTCACCGACCGTATGCTTGGATTCATGCGGGTGGCGGTACTGATCGGCGAACCACGCCCGACTCTTGGCCTCGCCTTGCCACCCGTTACGCAGCACGGGGTCAATCCACTTGCCGCGACCTCCCGTCAGTCGGAATACCTGACGCCGCAGATCTGTCATGAGGCGGCCGTATTTGTTGTACAGGCCGACAACACAATGTCCACCCGGCTTCAGGAGCGGCAGCAGCGATCGGAAACCTCCGTAGGGATCCGGGGTGTGATGGAGGACTCCATTGCACAGCAGAGCGTCAAACTGCGCCGGTTTCAGGCAGGGCCGAAACAGGTTCATTTGCACGAACTGGACGCGGTCCAAAGCGTGATGTCGGCGGAATTGCTCTCCGAGCCGAAGGGAATTCAGACATAGGTCGGCCCCCACGACATTACGGCAACCGATGCCAAGAAAATTGCTCAGCTGGCCTGTTCCGCAGCCCACCTCGAGGACGGCGGAGTTGTAAGGGATCGCCTGGTCGAGCGCCCGGGCATAGAGGCCTCGCCTTGCCTTCTCAATCAGCGAACGCAGCGAGTCGTGGTCTTCGTAGTTTGGGAACGGGGTTTCCTCATAGAATGCCTTCACGGTTTCCGTGACAGCCTTGCCATCCCCGGTCCTTTCGTGCGGCCAATACATCGACCAGATGCCGTCTTGCTTGCGGAAGACTTGGCCACACGCCGCGCACTGCAGGCTGGCATCGTCGGGGTTGGGAGTCAGTTCGGCGCTATGACAAGGACTCAGCCAGAGACTCGTAGGGGATTCTTTTGTGGCCGCGTGGGCGGCGGTCCTGACCGTGGCGACTTGCTTCTGCTTGTTAAGGACGTAATGCCCCATGCACAGCAGGTCAATGTCCGAGGACATGAATGTTTCATACGCCTGCCGGGGCGAGCAGACGATGGGATCCCAGCCTAGGTTGAAGCTGGTGTTGACCATGACGGGACAGGCGGTCCGCCGGTAGAAAGCTTCGAGAAGTTGGTGAAGCAGGCCATGGCGGTCGGCGTCCACCGTTTGCAGACGCGCCGAATAATCAACGTGCGTGACGGCGGGGATTTGTGAACGGCGCAGCCGCAACTTATCAAGCCCTTTCGTGCTCTGCTCGCCATCGGTCGCGACCCGCTTCTCCTCCCGCAAAGTAGTCACCAGCAGCCACTGCTGTCCGGTTAAAAGTAGAATAGAATCAATTGGTTGGGGTCATAGGGGGATTCGTTTGGGGAGTCGGATGGCTGGAGTGCCTGTAAAAGGGGCATTTCGAATTGCGTAACGCTGAGAATCTGTAGAATCTGGTAAAGACTCGCTTCCAGCCCGAGCCGTTTCCGGACGATGGCGATGAGCACGTAAATCGAGACAGCGATCCGGATCTGCGTCTTGACGGCGTTCTCGCTGGTGCCGTAAAACGAGTTGATTCGCAGATGTTGCTTGATCCACTTGAAGAACAACTCAATCTGCCAACGCGACTTGTAGATGTGGGCGATGGTCAGCGCCGGGAGCGCGAAGTTGTTGGTCAGAAACTTCAGCCGCTTGTTCGTCCGGGCGTCGAAGTAACTGACCCTCCGCAACGGGTCGGGATAGGCTTGGGCCGATTCGATGGCAGCCAGTATGACGGTCTGATCCGAGCGCAAGCCCGTGGATTTGTCGACGGGATGCGAGTAGCGCCGTTGGAGCAAGATGTTCTTCTTGGTTCGCACGACGAAGAACGACGAGCAGAGAGTGAACACGAAGAGGCGTTCGAAATCGACGTAGGCCCGATCCATGACGTAGAACGCGCCGGCCTCCGGGCCGATCTCGTCGAGGATGTTGATGTCGTGCACTTTGCCTCCAGTAATGCGGATGAACGTGGGAATATTGCCGTGCAGATCCAGCAGCGTGTGCATCTTCACGGCGGCCTTTTGCTTGCGGAATCTCGCCCACGGAAACAGCGACAGGCAGAGGTCGATTGTTGTCGAGTCGAGAGCGTACAGAGTCTGGTCCAAGTCCACACCGATCGGGTCGTGGGCATATAACGGCCGTGCCATGCCAATCAAGACCTGCGCGAAGTCCGCGTAGATCCGCCAGTCGCGCGACTCGTTCGCATCGGCCAGTGTCGAGCGCGCTACCCTGCCGCGGAATCCCATGTGGTAGAGTTTGCCGTGCATCGAACGCAGGCACGTCTCGATGTCGCGGAGGCTTGCCCGATAGGTCAGCTGGGCGAATGCCATCGCAAGAAACTGATCCCAGCAGGAGAAACTTTTCAGATAGGAATCGCCGCGGTAGCGCGATACACATTTCTGAAACTCTTTGCTCGGTAGGTGCTCGATCAGTTGGGAGAAAACCGTACGGCCAAGGTTCATCCCTCATTGTGCCGCGTCCGGATGCTCCGTTCAGGCGACCATTTGCGGCCTCGGGATTTCAAATCGTTCCCGGGCAAAACAGGCCATAAGACATTGAGCGGTCGAAACTTACCGTCCGATGGCGCGACTTTCCCCGGACAGCACTGACCAGCAGCATGTAGGGGCTTTCCTGGTCGGCTGCGATGTCGAAGTACTCTCCCGCGTGCTCTCTCAATACAACAGGCGCAAAAGGCCGGAAGCCTTCGCGGAATTTGACTTTGACGTTCATCACCGACTGCATGTCGAGCCGCCGGGCGTCGCCCAAGATACTCCGTGAACCCAAGGCTCGGGGGCCGAACTCCATCCGTCCCTGAAACCAGCCGACGACCTTTCCGTCCGCGATTTCGGCGGCCACGTATTCACACAACGCCTCGTCGCCCTCGACGTATTGGTAGTCGGCCTTGCTGCCCTCTAAGAACGCACCTATCTGCTCATCTTCATAGGAGGGACCCAGCAGCGATCCCGACTGGCTGTCGGTGAGCAACGGTTTCCTTGGGTTTTCCAGCAATTGATGCCAGACGAACAGCGCGACTCCGAGTGAACCGCCCGCGTCGCCGGCTGCCAGCTGAATCCAAAGATTCTCGAAGGGCGTCTCCCGGAGAATGCGCCCGTTGCCGACGCAGTTCAGTGCCACTCCGCCGGCTAAGCACAAGTTTTTCAGCCCAGTTTCCCTTTGCGCGTGCCGCGACATGCGGAGCATGATTTCTTCGATCACTTTCTGGATCGAAGCGGCCAAGTCCATGTCGCGCTGAGTGATGGCAGCTTCCGGATCCCGCGGCGCGCCCTCAAACAGCTCCTCGAATTTCCGGGACGTCATCGTCAGGCCCTGGCAGTAGTTGAAGTAGGACATGTCCATGCGGAACGACCCATCTTCCTTGAGGTCGATGAGCCTTTCCAGAATCCGGTCTACGTACTTCGGCTCCCCGTAGGGAGCAAGTCCCATCAATTTGTACTCTCCCGAATTCACCTGAAAGCCGCAGAAGTAAGTAAAGGCCGAGTAGAGCAGTCCCGGCGAATGCGGAAAGCGTAGCTCGTCGAGCAGAGTAATTTTGTTGCCTTTACCGTACCCGTAGGTCGCCGTTGCCCATTCACCCACCCCGTCGAGGGTAAGAATCGCGGCCTCGTCGAAAGGGGAGGGAAAGAAAGCGCTGGCCGCGTGGGACTCGTGGTGCTCGGTGTAAATGAACCGCTTCCGGTAAGCTCCCCGAAGAGCGCGCTTCATCTCGCGTCCCAGGTATAACTTCTTATTTAGCCATACTGGCACCGCGTTGACGAAGGAGCGGAATCCTCGAGGACTGTAGGCGAAGTATGTTTCCAGAAGACGGTCGAATTTCAGCAACGGCTTGTCATAAAACCCGACATAGTCCAACTGCTCGGGTCGCAGACCCGCCGCCTCAAGACAGTAGTCGATGGCGTGAGCAGGGAAGTCCTGGTCGTGCTTCTTCCCGGTGAAGCGCTCTTCTTGCGCGGCGGCTACAATCTCCCCGTCGATGACTAGCGCCGCCGCGGAATCATGATAAAAAGCGGAGATCCCCAGAATTGCCGTCATGCAAGTATCGCCGGACGTCGAACGAGAGCCCGGAAGCCCGGCGAAATCCTCACCGCGCGGTCAGGCTAAGAAGATCAAGGCATTCCCCACCGCCATCCACGCGGGTATTCTCGGCCGTCTAGCTGCGAACCGCGCGTTGCCCGGGCTATCCTGTCTTTCACCCATTAGTCTACTGCCTGCCATTCGGGAAGATTTCCGCATATCGTCGTACTGCCCCTGAGGCAGATCACTTATCTCCAGTGTATTTTTCACTGGGCGGGTTTGGAAGCGCACCTAGGTGTGGAGCCTCAACAGGTTGTTCCGGGGAGGAGGGAGTCGGCTGATAGGGGGATGATAGCCGAGGCTGGCGTGGGGGCGATGCCAATTGTAGTCGTGGAGCCAGGGGAGCAGATGGTTGGCGCGTTGGAGGGAGGAGCAGTAGGAGCGGGCATAGGCCCATTCGCGGAGGGCGGTTTGGATGAAGCGCTCGGCCTTGCCGTTGGTGCGAGGGGTGTAGGGGCGGGTGAAGCGGTGGCGGATGCCGAGGCGGCGGCAAGTACGACGGAAGTGGCGGGAGCGGTACCAGGAGCCATTGTCGGTGAGCAGGCGTCGGATGCGGATGCCAAGCGAGCCATAGTAGGCGTGGGCGAGGAGAAGGAACTGGGCAGCGGAAAGGCTGCGCTCATCGGGCAGGATCTGGGAGAAGGCGATGCGGGAATGGTCGTCGACGGCGACGTGGACGAACTCCCAGCCGGCGGCGCGGGAGCGTCGGGTCTTATCGCCGGTAACGCGGTGACCGGCGTGCTGGAAGCGGCCGAGCTTTTTGATGTCGAGATGCAGTAGATCGCCGGGACGGTGATGTTCGTAGCGGCGAACGGGGGGAGCGGGTTCGAGATCGCGGAGACGGTTGAGTCCGGCGCGACCGAGGAGGCGGCTGACGGTGGCCGGGGATAGCCGCAGGGTTTGGGCGATGCGGCGGCCCGTCCAACGTTGTCGGCGCAGGGCGAGGACGCGGTCAACGACGGCTTGCGGGGTGCGGCGCGGGCTATGCCGGGGACGCGAAGAGCGATCGTAGAGACCGGCTTCGCCTTCGCCGCGGTAGCGGGCCAGCCAACGGCGGGCGGTGCGTTCTGAGACGTCTCGGGCCGCCGCGGCGGCCCGAGGCGTCTCTCCAGCGAGGATGCATCGAACCAAAAGGGCTCGGCCTTTGGGCGTCAATCGGGCATTCTGATGGATGTTCATGCGGTCTCTCCAGGGTCGTGGTTATTCGACAACTCCAGCTTCCCTGGTCCGGGACCGAATGAACAACCTGTTGAAAGATCACACCTAGCCCA
Source organism: Bryobacterales bacterium (assembly GCA_965248365.1). GTDB lineage: Bacteria > Acidobacteriota > Terriglobia > Bryobacterales > UBA6623. The sequence continues at coordinate 977,319 of CBDFJA010000003.1, forward strand.
CCTGCCTGCGGTCCCCCCGGCGTCGGTGAAGCTCCATCCAGGTCATCCGGGCCCCACTAGTGAAACGGTTCTGCTGGTGATGATAAACTCTTTTCAAATCCCTGATGGAAGTTTGATGGAGATTGCTGGGAAAGCTGCATCCGCAGGGTGGGTGAAACGACACTCCCGCGGAATGGAAGCTCTGAACCCTATCTCGTACGGGTTGTTGCCCGATCACCGCCACGGACACGAACAGCGGTAGGGCGTGCGGTAAGGATGAAAATCTTCGGTGTGATGATGGTGCGCAACGAGGCGGATATCCTTCGCGTAAACTTTCTCCATCATCTTGATCAAGGCGTCGACTACTTCCTTGTCGTCGACAACGGGTCGTGGGACGGCACGGGCGGGGTTCTTCAGGAACTGAGCCGTAGCGGCCGCCTGGGCTGGATACGCGATCCGGGTCCCTATCAGCAGTCCGAGATCACGACTGAGCTGGCGCGGGAAGCCTTTCGCAGCGGCGCTGACTGGGTGGTTCCGATCGATGCCGACGAGTTTTGGTGGGCGCCGGGGGGCGATTTCAGAGGCGTTCTAGAGGAATCAGAAGCCGGAGCGCTTGAAGTAGAGGCGGTGAACTTCATACAGCGGCGCGTCCAGACGAAGGTCTCGCCGGATGCTTTACTCCATATGACGCGCCGGGCTCCGGACCCGGCGGGCCCGCTGGGGCAGGCCCAGGAATTTTTTGAATCCGGAAAGCATGCGTTTGTCGAGCTGATGACGTACCCGAAATGGATCAGCCGGGCCACGGCTCTCACCGAAATCGAGATGGGCGACCACGGCGTGAAAGGTGTTCCCCAGCCGCGGGAGAAGACCGACGAGATTATTTGCCTTCACGCTCCCCTCCGCGCGCGCTCCACGTGGTTTAGCAAGGCCGTCGACCAGGGCACGCGTGTTCGTGAACTCGACTTGACGCCGGGCGACTGGTGGCAAGCGCGCCGCTGGTACGAGTTGGCGATGCTCGGGGAGCTCGACCTGGAGTGGCGGGCCAACAGCTACTCCGGCGGTCGCCTCGATGTTTATGGAGCTTCGCACAAAGTCGTGTTCGACCCCCGGCTACGAGATGTGGTCAAACCTTGGATCGACGCGCCAGTCCCCGCCGTCGGGGAGGAACCGGAAGCAGCCGCGGATGCGAACGAACACGACGGGGCGGGGCGCGGAGGCAGCGGCGACGGTTCGCTGGAAGCATCTGCCAAAGCAGATGCCCCAGGGGCGCAAGAAACCACCGCAACGGCGCTGGAGGCCCGGCTCAACCCGGCAACGTCCGAGGAGCAGTCGGCCCTTGCCGCCACCCTGACCAGCAGCGAGGCAAGCGTTGTAGAGCTCGTCGGCAGCGGCAAGCGCGTCCTGATCGTAGGACATTCGGTCCTTTCTTTGGCACGGGCTATGCACGATCGGAACTGTAAGGTCGTCGCCGTCGAGACGGATCTGAGCGCGGCCCTAGGCGCGCGAGAGTACGTGGAACACGTCGTGGTTGGGGATATCGAGCGGCTCCGTTTGTTTCAAGAGCTCAACGAGCCGAGCTTCGATTGTGTGGTGCTCGCCGGGCTGCTCGAGTCCGTGAGAGACCCGCTCGCTGTTTTGCAGACACTAAAGAAATACGTTCGACCCGACGGCAGCCTCGTATCAGCGGTTCCTAACGCGGCCCACGGCGCGTCGCGCATCAAGCTGCTGCGGGAAGGCCGGCTGCCGCGCATGGAAAATGACCGGCCCGCCCCGGGATCGCTGCACTCCTACACTCGCGCAACACTGGAACAGCTGCTGGAGGGGGCCGGGTTTGCTCTGGGAAGACTGGACCGCTGCGAGCTTCCCATCGAGTCCTGGGACGTCCATCAGGGCCACTCGGCTGTACCGTCGAAGCTGCTCGAGGATCTCTCCCAAGACGCGGATGCGCGCGCTACCCACTTCGTGGCCCTTGCGTATCCCTTGCCACATGACCATCTGAACCTAATTCAGGAACGCATGCGGGAGATGGCGGAGCAGAACGACACCGCTCGCAGAGAGTTGGCGGCTCTTCGGCCGCTGCCGACACGCGTGACGAAGCTGGAGGGGCAGGTTGGCCTTTTTCGGGACTTGCTGAAGAACGAAAAGAGCCGCGGCGAAGCCGCCCTCCAGGAATTGGCAGAATCCTCGGCAAAGATCGAAACGCTGCTCAAAGAAAATCGTCGGCTGGGCGGGGGCGCGGCTCGCCTTGAGGAGCAGCAGCAGTATGCCGCAAAGGCGTTGGTGGAGATGCTCGGGGAGTCGTCTCAAGCTCTAGAGGAGCTGCAGAGTCGCGATAGAAGTCTGTCCAAAACCGTTCGAAGGAGCCAGAGCAGGGTGCGCTCGTTGGAAGCTGAGTTGCAAGAGACCTTGAACCGGTTGGACGGTCTGCGTCGGGTGAATGATAGTCTCACCAAGGCACTGGGTCGGACGGAGAACGACCGAGCGGCGTTGCAGGACCGGACCCAACGGCTTGGCGAAGAGCGCGAAGCCATCCGCCGGAATCTAGAGGCCGTCGCTTCCAGCCCGGGTTGGAAGCTGATCTCGTTCTACCGTGACTGGTTGCAAAAAAACATCTGGACCAAGCCATGGCTCCGAAAACCCTATGAGGCCGTGGCGCAGCGCATGCTGGGGGATCGGCGCCCGGAGTAGCGTCGTGGTGGGTGGAATGGCAGACTCGGCAAGCCCCGCGGGGGTCAGGGAAAGCGAGGGAGCTTCGCGGCTCCACCATCTCGACAACAGATTTCCTCCAGCCGGCTTTGGGATGGGCAAAAACGCTAAATGAAGAGTATTGGGGCTAGGGCAGCATCCTTGGCATTCGCGATATCGTTCGCAACGTCACTCGGCACCGTGCGGGGCGGGGAGCCGGCGCCTTTGCTGTATCCCGTCTCTCTGGCCGCGGCAGGCTTTCCACAACTTCCCGGCCTGCCGGAAGCAGGCCTTCCCGGAGACGAGCCCCCTGAACCGAGAGCGTGCAATGCACCATCTTTTTCGCTCGATGCGTCGCTGACCAACGACAATAGAAGAACGACCGGACTGGTGGTGTCGGAGGGCGGTTTCCCACCGGTTCAGCAGAGCCTTATTTCAGGCCGGCTGAACAATGTCCGCTGCGAGAGCGTGGATCTCGAGCTGTCGGCCTGGTACTCGCTTCACGACACATCGAGTTTTGACGAGATGAGGTTCAGAAGCCGGGCGATTGTCCAGGTTATGCCGAACGTCCACGTCTACGGTGGGATTGCCTACTACGACAACCCGGACGGCCTGTTTGCCACGAAGTCTCTTTATCTGATTGCGGGAGCCGAATATCCAAGCGTTTGGGGAACCACCGTTAAGGCCGACTATCTGCGCGATGTAAAGGATCATGGCGACTGGCTGACGCTCATGTTTCTGAAGAGTCACGAGCTGGGGTCCACGAGAAAGGGAGCGGTCTTCACCTATAGGCACGGACTGGGAGCCACCGCGACGCGGAAACTGCCCGCCAACTCGAACACCTCGAGTATGACCGGGATTCCCAGCGCATTCTACCGAGCGATCCTGGAGATCGATGACGGACCCGTGACGTGGTATTTCGAGGCCAGCCCGCATGTCAGTTTCGTCAGCCGAGCCACCGGCGTCCCCAAGAAGCATCTATTGGTCACCGCCGGCGTGAGAATGGAAATCCCCTAGCTTAGCTAGGGCTATTCCAAGTATTCCGCCAGGGGCGGGCGCAACAGGCTCATAATGTCGGGCTGATCCATGTTCTCCGGCGTGGCCATTCGGACACCGGTGTCGATCCGTTCAGGGGGCGGTTTTCCGGGATTTCGAACGTAATCGACGATCGTCTTGACGCCCATTTGCCCCATCAGGAAGGGATTCTGCAGCACCAGGCCATAGAGATGCCGCTCCCTGAGAGCGGTGATCATCTTTTCACTGCTGTCGAAGCCGACAAACTTGACTTTGCCCGCCTTGCCGGCGTCCGTCAGAGCCCGCAGCATCCCGAAAGTCGTCGACTCGTTGGGGCAGAAGATGCCATCCACCTCGGGAAAGCGGTTAAGCAGGTTTTCGCCCACTTGGTAGGCGGTTTCCGTGGTGGCGCCGCCGTATTGGTTGTCGCTGAGGATTTCGATCTCCGGGTGCTTGCTGATTTCTTCGAGAAAGCCTTCCTCGCGATCCATGCTGCTTTCGGCGCCCACCAGAACGCGCATCAGGATGATCCTGCCCCGCCCGTCGAGAATCTCGGCGAGCCGTTGGGCGCCGACCACGCCCCCCTTGCGATTGTTGGTGGCCACGAAGCTGATGTGCTCGCCGCCTTCGAGTCCCGAATCAATCACGACGGTAGGGATGCCGGCTTGCTTGGCCTCGGCAACAGGTTTCCGCAAACCTGTCCGATCGAGCGGCGCGATGACGATGCCGTCTACGCCTAGCGAAATCATGTCTTCGACGACGGCGATCTGCTGGGAGCGGTCGTCTTCTCTCTGCGGGCCCTTCCAAACGATTTGAACGTCCAGCTCTTGAGAGGCTTTGACGGCGCCGGCGTGGATGGATTTCCAGTATTCATGCGTCGTCCCCATGGGGATGACGGCAATGGACAGCTTGCCGTCGCCGGACTCCGTCGCTGGGCCGCAAGCGGCCAGCAAGACGAGGCCTAGAAGAGCGGTGGCGGAAAACCCTCGCGAGTAACGCCCGATGATGGGGGAGAACTTGCTTCGGTTCGTCATATTCCGACCGATTGTAGCGGATTCGGGCCGGCGGGACGAACCGGCCGGTGGATGATAGGGCTGACGGCGGGGGCAATCACTCTCCCTTTGCGCTGTCCGTTCGCCGCCCGCCGGATCCGCGGTCGTTTGTTCATCGCCCATGGGAGGCTTGACACCCCGCTATTCTGAAAGGGGATCCTGTAGCGCGGCCATCTGAGTTGTTCTGTCAAGAGGCGGGGGCGATCACTCCACCCTTGCGCTCTCAGTTCACCGCCGCCAGATCCGCGGTCGTTCGCTTTTGTGGTGCCGGGGGCGTGACACGTAGTGCCAGCGCGCTTTTCTCTCCCGGGCAGCTCGGCCATAGCGGCGGCGCCGGCCCGCGGCCGCACTCTTTCGGGCGCGGCTCCGTCCGGCTCCTCTCCGGGGGGCGTTATTCTGAGGGGATTGCCGCAAGGGTTCGCGGGAGCGCCGGGGCCCCATCGGATTGAAACGCGCTGAGCCGCAACAGCCCGGAGAATGATCGACGAATGGCCAACAAGAAGTGGGGACCGTTTCAGCTTGGCGCCGGCCGGACGCTCATCATGGGAGTCTTGAACGTCACCCCGGACTCTTTCTCCGACGGCGGCCAGTTTCTTGAGCCGGACAAGGCCGTCGAGCACGCTTGCCGCATGGTCGCCGACGGCGCCGACATCATCGATATCGGCGGGCAAAGCACGCGTCCGGGTTCCGATCCCGTTGCTCCGGAAGCGGAGTTGAGGCGGCTGCGACCTGTGCTCGATAAACTGGCCGGCAAGATCGCCGTGCCCATTTCAATCGACACGTTCGAGCCCCAAGTCGCCGAGGCCGGCCTTGAACTCGGGGCCGCGGCGATCAACGACGTGAGCGGATTACGCAATCCCGACATGATCGACGTCGTGGCCCGTCACGAAGCACCGGTCGTGTTGATGCACATGCGGGGCACGCCGAAAACCATGCAACAAGACATCTCATACCGGGACGTCGTTGAGGATCTGAAAACCTTCTTCGCGGACCGGGTCGGGGAGGCGCGGGAAAAGGGCGTTCAGGAAATCATGATCGACCCCGGCATCGGCTTCGGCAAGACCGCCCAGCACAACCTGGAGATTCTCAAGCGGCTCGGCGAATTCAAGGAACTGGGACTGCCCGTCCTGGTCGGCCCGTCGAGAAAATCCTTCATCGGCGAAATTACCGGACAGCCGGCCGGTCAGCGCCTGGAGGGTACCCTGGCGGCCGTGTCGGTGGCCGTCATGAACGGCGCCGCCGCCGTGAGGGTGCACGATGTGAAGGCCTGCAAAAGGGCGGTTCTAATCGCCGACGCGGTGAGAAAAACCTGATGGACAAGATCGTCCTCCAGCAGATGGAGTTCCCCTGCAAGCTTGGCGTGTCGGCCGCCGAGCGGCAAGATCCGCAGCGCGTTCTTGTGGACGCGGCATTGTTCGCTGATCTGAGCGACGCCGCGGCCAGGGATGATTTGACGGCCAGCGTGGACTACGAGGAGGTTTACTCTGAAATTCAAAAGGTCGTGACCGGCGGGGAATACAAACTGGTTGAGACGGTCACGGAAAAGATCGCGCAGCGCCTGTTGCAGGGTTTTGCGCTGGAGAGGGTCGCGGTCACCGTCAAAAAGCTCGCTCCCTTGGGTCCTGGCGGGGTGAAATACGCGGCTGTCGAGATGACTCGCTCGAAGGATGACTGACGTCTATCTAGGTGTGGGGTCCAACCTGGGCGACAAGCAGGAGAACATCCGAAGAGCTATCGAGCTGCTTCAACAGAAGTGCGAAGTCCGCGCCGTGTCTTCGCTGTATCATACGGAACCGGTCGGATTCGCCGATCAAGATTGGTTCCTCAACGGCGCCGTCAAAATCGAGACGGAGCTGGCACCGGCGGAGTTGCGATCTTTCTTGCGGTCCATCGAAGAACGGCTCGGCAAGAAGAGCATTCGGAAAAACGGGCCCCGAACCATCGACCTGGACATTCTGCTCTACGGGAGTCGGACGGTCAACGAAGGGGGTTTGACGGTCCCTCACCCTCGGCTACACGAGCGCCTGTTTGTGCTGGCTCCGCTGGAAGAGATCTGCCCCGATTTTGTCCACCCGTTGCTGAACAGAAGCGTTCGCGATCTCAAGTCCGGAACTAGAGATAAACACAAGGTCGAGAGGCTCACGCCTGCCTCGGCTAAATAGACTTGGCCATCAATCCAGGCGACTGCCCCGTTTGGTATCACGAGCCAGGGAAGTCCCTACCCCGCTTTTCTCACCACGTGGCGAGGCGAAGTGCGTGAGAAGCCCGTCAGTACAAGGCGGGCACCGCTCAGCGACTCGTTTTCTGAGGAACGCGAGCGTACTTGAACCCTACGTTGAGCACGGTGAGCAAGCGCAACGCAGTAATGGCGGGCTTATTGGCGTGCTTCGACCGTCAGGTGGTGAGAAAAGCGGGCTACTCCTCGCACCGGCGCACCGCGAGCACCGCGTTGAGGCCTCCGAAGGCGAAAGAGCTCGACAGGGCCGCGTCAATCGGCATTTCCCGAGAAATGTTGGGCACGTAGTCCAGATCGCATTCCGGGTCCGGGTCCGTGAAGTTCGCCGTGGGAGGGGCGATCCGGTCCCGTAAAGCAAGTACGGTGGCCACCAACTCCAGCGCTCCCGAAGCTCCCAAAGCGTGGCCGTGCATCGACTTGGTGGAGGAGACGGCCAGCCGGTCGGCGTGCGCGCCGAAGACGCGGCGGATGGCCCTCGTCTCGGTTACGTCGTTGGTTTGAGTCCCCGTTCCGTGGGCGTTGACGTAGTGTACCTCCCGCGGGGAGAGTTTCGCGTCGTCGAGCGCCATCTCCATCGCCTGCGCCGCGCCGGCTTCACTGGGTTGGATGAGATGGCCGGCGTCCGCCGACATGCCCGCGCCAGCGACCTCCGCATAGACCTCGGCTCCACGCGCGCGCGCCTCCTCGACCGGCTCGAGGACCACGATCCCGGCGCCTTCGCCCAGCACCATGCCCTGTCGATCGCGACTGAAGGGCCGGCAAGTGTCCGGCGCCATGACGCGCAACGCTTCCCAAGCCTTCATCGTTCCGAAGGTGAAGCAGGCTTCCGAGCCGCCCGCAATAGCCACCGGCGCCATCCCCTGTCTGACAAGCCAAAAAGCCTGTGCGATGGCGTGGTTGGCCGACGAGCAGGCGCTCGAGACCGTGAATGCCGGGCCGGTGATGCCGAATTCCATCGTCAAATGGCTGGTTGCGGCGCTCACCATCAGGCGTGGAATGACCGATGGCTGCACACGGGGATTTCCCTTCCCGTAAAGTTCGCGGAAGGCCTCATCGTCGGTGGTTTTTCCGCCTGTTCCCGTACCGAGGATCACTGCCGTCCGCCGGCTCAGCCCGTCGCTCAGCTCCAGCCCGGCGTCATCCAGCGCTTCCCGAGCAGCCAGCAGCGCAAACTGGGAGAAGCGGTCCATCAGGCTCAGGCGCTTTCGGTCGAAGTGGTGGCTGGGATCGTAGTCCCTCACTTCGGCGCCCACCCGAATGCCAAGGTCTTCGGTCGGCAGGATCGAAAGCGGGCTTATGGCCGAGCGCCCGGCCCGTATGCTTTCCCAGAACGCCCGGCGTCCCAGGCCCATGGCTGAGACGCAGCCAAGTCCGGTGATGGCGACACGGCGCATCCGAGCTAGGATTCGGTGGATTTCTTGAGGGCCAAGAGCGTCTCTACCCCTCGGACGGTGTCCCCGACGCCCCGCAGCTTCTTGGCCTGGTCGTCGGAAACGCTAATGTCGAACTCGCTTTCGATCGCGAATAGCACATTGATCCCGTCAAACGAATCGATGCCTAGCTCATCAAAGGTGGAACAGGGGGTGATTGTCCGCGGGTCAATTTGCTGCGTATCGGCCAATACACGGATCACTCGCTCTTCGATGTCGCTCACGGCAAACTCGACCGTCTTGGTCTGGTGACATGATACACCAGGGGGGGAATTCGAAACCGCTCCCGGCTAGGCCGCTTTTCTCACCAGCCGACGGTCGAAGCACGTGATAAGCCCGCCATGACGTTGTTGCGCTTTCGCGCCGTGTTCACGGATGCCCGCGTTGTGCAAGAAACTCGGCGCCGAGCGAGGTCTGAACTGCTCGCTCGCGCATCGAGTCCCGGCCCTCTGCTCGTTGCCCAAGCTCCAAACCGCGCTCACAACCGCTTCGGCGTTGCCCAGTGCCTGCGGTAGCGGCGGCGGACGTAGAGGTTCGCTTCGTCGTCGCCGACGATGCTCTCGGTTGCGGCGTTGAAGTGAACGGTGCGATTAACCCGCGCAACGACGTTCGCCAGGTGGGCATGGAGGGCCGAGAGGTGTCCGATGCCGATGTCGGCGTTGGGCAGCTTGCGCGACTTGACGCAGTCGATGAAATTACGGGCGTGCGTGTCGGGCTCGTTTTCGTCGTCGTGGTGAATCAGGTTGCCCTTGGAATCAAATACCTTGAAGCCCCAAAGCCGGTTCCAGCGGCCGATATGCACCATGCCGTCGGTACCGTAGACGGCTAGGGCGTTCTCCGCGCCGTCCATCATATAAGGCGTCCAGATCCGCATCTCCCAAATCAGCAGCTTGCCGCCGTAGTCGAAGGTGACGTTCATGGTGTCGGGAGTTTGCTGATCGTCGTCGAAGAAGATTTTCTTACCCATTCCCGAAACTGTTTTCGGGTAGCCGGCGCCGAGCGCCCAGCGCGCCATATCCAGTTGGTGGACGCCGTCGTTGCCAGCGTCGCCGGTGCCGAAGTGCCAATGCCAGTGCCATTTGTAGTGGAAGCGGTTCTCGTTAAAAGGTATCCAGGGGGCCGGGCCGAGCCACGTGTCGTAGTCGACGCCTTCAGGAACCGGACCGTCCTGTTTGTGGCCGATGTCGTCGCGCAGTTGCGTGTCCCAAGCTTTCGCGGCGAGAATTCGCCCGATCTTCCCCGACTTGCAGTAGTCGATGGCACGGATGGTGGAGGGGCGGCTGCGAGCCTGCGTGCCGTGCTGGACAATCCGCTTGTAGTAGCGGGCGGCTTCGATGATCAGGCGGCCCTCGCGAACGTTGTGGGAACACGGCTTCTCGACGTAGATGTCTTTTCCGGCCTCGCAGCCGAGAATGGCCGCCGGAGCATGCCAGTGGTCGGGTGTGGCGATCACGACCGCGTTGATGCTCTTGTCGTCAAAGACGCGGCGCATGTCGCCGGTCGTCGGCGGCCGCTTGACGCCCTCGCGGTCGAGGATGGCCATGGCTCTCTCAAGCGAGGCTTGGTCCACGTCACAAAGGTAGGCGACGTTGACGTCGGGTAGAGCGGCGAAGTCCCGCAGCAGGCCGCGGCCGCGGCCACCGACGCCGATCAAGCCCACGTTGACTTTCTCGCTGGCGGCAACGCTCTTCTTCGCCGCGGTGAGTCCGGCGGCGACAGCGGTTCCGATGAAGTAGCGGCGATTCATGGTTTCTTTCTCCCCTCCTCAGGCGAGTTCCTATTCTGCTTCGTTGAAGCGGCCCTCGATGCTCTCTGGGACACTGCGCCTCGACACGAGAATTCCCGGCGCTCGCGTCTTCCCACGGACAGGCGATCAGCCCCGTTGCTTGATAACGTCGTGAAACTCGTCGTCCCAAGGATAGGGTTCGCGATGGTTGACCGCCCGGCTGCCCGGCTCGATCACCTCGCCGGCACGCACCACCAGCTTGGGCGTGATTCTTCTTGATGCGGGTTCGATCCGGCCTCGGCTGTCCTCGAGAGGAAACTCCCCCTCGACGACGTCGAAAACCAGAACATCGGCGACGGTGCCGGGCCGAAGCGTTCCGATGTCCTCCTCGCGACCCACGGCCCCAGCCGGGTTGAGGGTGGATTTTAGGATCACCTCTTCGAGCGACATCCCCAGGTGAAGAAACTTGGACATCGTTGTCGGCATGTCGACGACCGGGTAGTCGACCGACAGACGATGCAGGTCCGTGCTGATCGTGTCGGGCAGAAAGAACTTCTCGAAGGCCTTCTTGGCCGATTCCCACGAGAAGCTGCCGCTGCCGTGCCCGACGTCGAAGAGAATACCGTTCCGCCGGGCGGCCATGGCTTCAGGGATCACGGCGCCTTGTTCGATAATGGCGTCACTCGGGCCGCGAAAGCAGTGCGTGAGGATGTCTCCCGGGCGCAGGCGCCGCAGGATTTCCGGGGTGTCCGCTCCCGCGCTGATGTGGACCATCACCGGGGTCTTCGAGACATGGGCCGCTTCCAGGGCCTTCCCTAAAGCTTCGGTACCGTTTTGGCCGCTCGAGAGAGACCCAATGCGGACCTTGACGCCGAGCAGAACATCCGGGTGGTTTTCAAGCAGCGCCGCCGTCTCTTTGGGCCGAGCGAAGTCGATGTCGCCCAGCTCCCCGACCAAAAGGGTCGGGATGCCGATGGCCGAGATATTGAGGAACGCCAGGAGTTCGACTTCCGCGCTCTGAATGCGGTGGCGATGGAATTCGCCGAAATTGAGGAAGCCGCAGGTTCCGGCATCGACCGCCGTGGTCACTCCGGCATTGAGACAGCAAGCCGGATCGAGGCCAAGCGTACTGCCTCCGTACCAGTGCCCGTGGAGATCAATCAGTCCCGGACACAAGTAGCTGCCGCTCAAATCCCTTTGCGGCGTTTCCGGCGAGGCCGGCAAGGAAGGACCCAGGACAGCGATCTTGCCGTCCCGAATCGCGACGTCTCTAACGCCGTTGACGTTCTGCGAAGGATCGATGACGTGAGCGTCCCGCAGGACTAGGTCGAAGGATGAATCTGCCTGTTGGCGGGCCACGGCGTTCCCCCAGGAGAAATTATGTCACATCAGATCGTCATTGACAGAGCGGCCTTTCTTTCCCAACCGAAAGACCACCCTGGTACAATCTTGAATCTCCAGACCTACCCGAGGAAAGCCATGAAAGCCATTCGCGTTCACCAAACCGGAGGACCCGAGGTCCTACAATTTGAAGACGCTCCCGATCCGGCTCCGGGACCGGCCGACGCCGTCGTCAAGATCGAGGCCGCCGGCGTCAATTTCATCGACATCTACTTCCGCACCGGACTCTACAAGACCGATCTGCCCTTCACCAATGGGCAGGAAGGAGCCGGCGTGGTTAGCGCCGTGGGATCGCATGTCGGCGAGTTCCAGCCCGGCGACCGCGTGACCTACACCGGGGTCGTGGGGTCCTACGCCGAATACGCCGTCTTACCCGCCGATAAGCTCGTCAAACTGCCCGACGGGATGGACACGCGAACCGCGGCGGCGATCACGCTGCAAGGGATGACGGTCCACTACTTGAGTTACTCCACCTTCCCGATCGAAGCGGGGCACACTGCCCTCGTCCACGCCGCCGCGGGCGGGGTGGGCCTGCTGCTGGTCCAGGTGGCGAAAATGCGCGGGGCTCGGGTGATCGGAACCTGCTCCACCTCCGAAAAGGCGGAACGGGTTCGGCAAGCGGGCGCCGATGAGGTCATCCTTTACAGCGAACAGGATTTTGTCGCTGAAGTCAAACGCTTGACCGACGGCCGGGGCGTTGATGTTGTCTACGACTCCGTCGGCAAAGCGACCTGGGAAGGTAGTCTCAACTGCCTTCGACCTCTGGGCTGGATGGTGTTTTTCGGCAACGCCAGTGGGCCGGTCCCAGGCATCGAGCCGCTGACGCTCACCGCGAAAGGTTCGTTGATTCTGACTCGCCCGAGCCTGGTTCACCACACGGCGACCAGGGAGAAGCTGCTCGAACGGGCTGGGGACGTTTTCGACTGGGTACTCTCGGGGAAAGTGAAACCCTACATCGGGGAAACGTTCCCCTTGGCCGAGGCCGCCGAGGCCCACCGCCGCCTGGCGGCGCGGCTGACGAGCGGCAAGATTCTACTATTGCCGTAGCGGCTTGTGGCGAAGGTTCCGTCAGCCGCGCGGCCTTGCTCCAAACCATGGGCAGGCGAGCAAGAAGCCCGCGCCGCGGCATTTGCGATTGGTCTTCGTAGTTTATGAGAATAGAGGAAAGGTAGCGCTATTGTTTCCGATCAACCACACATCGGCCGAGCCATAGCCCAGGGAGTCAGCAAACGAATGTTGGAACGGATCATTGCACTTTTATTTTGCCTCATACTCGGCCTCGCCAGCCTCGGCGTAGCCGGCTGGCTGGCGGTGACCGGCAAGGTCATTGAGTCTATAGACGGGTTGTTCATCATCCTTGTAGCTTTGCTTACAGCCGTGATTTGCTTCGGCTATGTAGGCATGCAAGTGCAAGTCGCCCTGGCCCCGGAGTCCAACCCCAAAAAGCGGCGGTGAGCGGCTGGGTGGAATCGCATCCTCGCACGCCGGGGCGCTCCGCGCCAACGGGGGTCCCGGCAGGCGCCGTGTGGCTTGACATCCCACACCTAGCCGGCGTGTCTCACTGGGTACGCGATGGATGAGACGAAGGCCCGACGCCCCGTCCTATGGGTTGTCAAACGAAGCCTCCGGCCCGTTTCATACGCCAAGCCGTCGACCGGTAGAGGGCGGCCGCGGCCTACGATCGCCCGCCGGGGCGCTGGAACATCCCAGTGTTATTATCATTGCTTCGGGAGGAGAAACCATGACTGATTACGCGGCGGCGGCGGAGAGCTTGACCAAGGCCTTGCACCTGAGCCGGCCGCCGATTGCCGTCTGCTTGGCCGACTCGGTTCCCCACGGAGTCCCTCACTATACGGGGCCCCGGCTGCCTGCCGGGTGCGTCTTTTGGCAGGAAGCGTCCCGGCGAGTTTTCGCTACTTCCGCGCACGATCACAATCTCTGCGCGATCGGCATGTATACCCACAATCTGGAGACTAGCGAGTCGGAAGACACCGATCGGGAGGATGCGCTCAAGGTGTTCGCCGATCTCGGCTACCTCCGCCCGGAGCAAATCCCCAGCATTCCCGTTCTGGCGACGCGGCCGAAGCATGTCGTCTACGCCCCGCTGGCCGACTCTCCGCTGGCCCCGGATGTCATCTTCTTGTTCGTGGAGGCCGATCAAGCCCTGATCCTCTCCGAGGCCGCCCAAGCGGTCGAGAGCGGGATGGCCCCGGCCATGGGCAGGCCGACGTGCGGCGCCGTCCCGGCGGTGAAGAATACCGGTCGCGCCGTCCTCAGCCTCGGTTGCTGCGGCGCGCGAGCCTACGTTGACGCACTGGCGCCGAACGTCGCGCTATGGGCTCTTCCCGGACCGCGGCTGGCCGAATACGTGGATCGTATTCTTGAACTCAGCCGCGCCAACGAAGTGTTGAAGGGCTTCCACAAACTTCGGCGAACGGACGTCGAGGGTGGCCAGGCTCCGTCCGTCAAACAATCCCTGGCCCGTCTCGCCTCCCGCGGTGGATGAGGCGAGGTGATTGGCGGCCAAGCTCAACCCGGGTTCCATCACCGCCTTGGCTCGGGGAGGCGATCCCCTTGCTCTTCTCGGTGAGTGTGTTTCTCTCTGGGAGGAGGCCCTTCGGTGCCACGGGGAGAGCGTGTTTCGTGGATGGAGCGGGCAGATAAGCGGTCAGTCAGCCATTTCGACCAAGGTCAAGGAAAATGGCCCCGGCTGGAGTCGAAATCCATGTGTATCGATTCGTTGCCTCCGCAAACTCGGAGCGTGAATTGACTGCCTTCCACAACCGAGGGCATGGATAAGTGGGCTTCGGCCGGGAGCGAAGACTTTAGGTTCCCGGCGATCATGTTGGCGATTTCTCCCATCGCGTCGCGGACATCGTCGTCCAGCGAATCCGGCGGCTCAATCGACATCAGTTGCGCTGTCAGGGTGAACGATAAAGAGCGTTCACATTCGAGTAAGACGGCTCCTTTCCAACTGCCGGCGAAATAGACAGCGCCCACGACGGGGTGGGAGAGTTCTCGAACCTGGGAGCCTTCAACGGGCGTCGCCTGGGTGCCCAGCATGGTAGAGAATACTTCCTGCACGACGGTGGTCGCGGTGTCCTTGTAATCACGAAGCTCTGTCGTCGTCTGGCTCATGACGGCCTCCGGTTCAGCAAGTGTTCCCTCCCGATATCTGTTGTCCGTTCCCGCGCGAAGCCCGCGACGGCCGCCGCCCGCGCCGTGAGTTAAGATCCGGGATTCTCGTACATGATCGCGGGCCCGACCTGCCGGCGGATGAACTCCTCATCGATGTTGAGGGTCGTCTCGCTCGAACCGAGGATCAGATAGCCTTCCGGACGGATGTGTCTGCGAATCCTGGCCAAAATACCCCGCTTCGTTTCCGTATCGAAGTAAATCAGTACGTTGCGGCAAAGGACGACATCGAACAGCCCGAGATCGGGCCAACTCAGGGTAAGGTTCAGTTTCGTCCAACGAACCATCTGTCGCACCTCGGAGTTGATTTCCCACTCCATACCGTGGCGCGTAAAGTACTTCACCAGATATTTGGCCGGGAGTCCGCGGTTGACCTCGAGCTGCATGAAGCGGCCTCGTTGGGCCCTTTCGAGTATCTGGTCGGAGAGGTCGGTGCCGAGAAATTCGATTTGAAACGGCCCCAATCCCATTTCCAGGCACATCATGGCCAAACTGTAGGCTTCCTGCCCCGAGGAGCAAGCCGCCGACCAGAAGCGTAGCGGGCGCCGTCCCGCGGCTCGTTCAACGAGTTTGGGGAGCAACTCCTTCTCAAGAGCTTCGAAGGGCGTCACGTCGCGGAAGAAGAGGGTTTCATTGGTGGTCATCGCCTCGACCACCTTGTCGCGCAATCGCTCTCCTCCGGTCGCGCGGATGAGCCGGCATAGGTCGTCAAGCGACGTGGCGCCTTCGCTCTTGACGACCGGAATGAGGCGAGACTCCAGCAGGTATCCCTTGGACTCGTCCAGCACGATGCCCGAGTCCTTGTATACCGTCCGGCACAAGAAATCGAAATTTTCCGGTTTGAGGCTTTTCAACTCGTCCTGTTGTGTGCTGATGGGAGCCATAGTCGTTGTCTCAAACGTGCAGCAAGATTTCGGGGGCGATGCGGTGGAGACCCGCCACAGCGTCGGCTAGGCCGGCCTCCACGACGAAACCGGGCATGCCCCAGACGACGCTCGTCGCCTTATCCTGGGCTAGGATACACGCGCCCTGCGCTTTTAACTGCTTCGCGCCTTCCAGGCCGTCTTGTCCCATGCCGGTTAGGATCACTCCCAAGGCCCTGGAGCCATAGATCTCCGCCACCGAGCTGAAAAGCACGTCGACCGCCGGACGACACGAATTGACCGGCGGAGACTGATCGAGGGTTGCCACGACCTGGTTGCCGCTTCTCTTCAGGCGCATATGGTAGCCGCCGGGTGCGATGAGCGCCTTTCCGGACTCTACGGCCGAGCCCTCCGCGGCTTCCTCGACCGGGACCTTGCTTTGATCGCTCAGACGTTCCGCCAATATGCGGGTAAACATCGGCGGCATGTGCTGGACGATCAGAATCGGGCAGGGAAAGTGGCTGGGCAGCGAGGGAAAGATCTCTGCTAGAGCGTTCGGCCCCCCCGTCGACACCCCAATGGCGACTACGCCTCTTTTCCTCCAGGGCAGGCTTGGTGGTTGAACGCCGGCCCTTTCCGCTCGCGGCTTGGCGGAGGCGATCGGCGCCGATGGCGCCTCAAACTCGAAGAATTGCTTGATTTTGGGAATCAACTGTGAGCGCAACGAGGCCATGGATTTGTTCAACGACCCCACATTCGCGGCTTTGGTCACGTAGTCGTTCGCCCCCAAGGCCAGCGCGTCCAGGGTGTAGGTGGCGGCGCGTTCGGTCAGCGTGGAAAACATGATCACGCACAGGGTGGGATACAGCTTCCGAATCCGCCTCAAGGCTTCCAATCCGTCCATCTCGGGCATCTCGATGTCGAGGGTGACGGCGTCCGGATTCACTTGCGGGATCTTGGACAAAGCGATCGCCCCGTTAGCCGCGGCGCCGACAACCTCGAACGCCGGGTCTTCGGTGAGCGCTTGTGTCACCAGACGCCGAATCACAACCGAATCGTCAACGACCAGGACCCGAATCTTGCTACCGAGAGGAATGCGCTTTTGCGTCCCAATCCGCATGCTCCTGGTTGACTCCCTGGTTGAGACTTCCTCGGGACCCGATAAGCCCCGATTGGGGTCCGCGATTAGTTCAACAATCCCAAGAGCCGCAACTTGTCTTGAATGATCTCCTTGGTGAACGGCTTCATCACGTATTCGTTGGCGCCGGCTTCGAGCGCATTCAGCATTTGATCGATCGCCGTCTCGGTGGTCACCATGACGATGAAAGATCCTTCGAACCGCTCGTCCTGGCGAAGTTTGATGACGAATTCCAGTCCGTTCATTTCCGGCATGTTCCAGTCGACCAGCATCAAACGCACCGGCGGACCCATGTCGTCTAGCTTCACTAGAGCCTCGCGGCCGTTCGAAGCCTCGCTGACGTCGAAGCCCAATGCCCGCACCGTTTCACCGAGGATTCGCCGGATGGCCCGCGAATCGTCTATGATCATGGCCTTTTCCATATCGGTCTCTCAGCCCGTGGTCTGGTCCCGCCGCTCGAGCGCAAATTGCCGGCTTCCCCGGGCGGACGCGGGTTCCGGCGCCCGCGCCCAGCGGTCGAAATTGTCGCCACGACCCTGCCGATCGTCGGTATCGGCCGGCAGATGGGACGCCGGCCCCAGAAACACTCCGACGCCCGCGGTCGCTCTCCAGAACATATCTGGCGTATCCATCCTTCCCCTGCGGCGCGAACAGCCGGCCCCCCGATCGCCCGTCAGAGCGTGAAATCGCTGACGAGTTTTTGGAGTTCTACTGCCATCTCCGAAAGTGCTTTAGCGGCTTTCAAGCTATCGCCGGCTCCTTTGCTGGTGCTGTCGGCGGCTGTGGCGACTCCGGAGATGTTCTGGGCGATCTCACCCGACCCACGCGAGGCCTCTGCTACGTTGCGGCCGATTTCGGTGGTGGTTGCCGTCTGCTCTTCGACCGAAGAGGCAATCGTGTTCGAGATATCGTTGATTTGGTTAATGATCGTGCTCACCTCTCCAATGGCGTCCACGGCGCCCTTACTGCCGGTCTGAATGGCTTCGATTTTCTGGCTGATGTCCTCGGTGGCCTGCGCGGTTTGCTTGGCGAGTTCCTTCACCTCGGTGGCGACAACGGCAAAGCCCTTGCCCGCCTCGCCGGCGCGAGCAGCCTCGATGGTGGCGTTAAGCGCGAGCAAGTTCGTTTGCTGGGCAATCGAGGTGATCACCTTAATGACTTTGCCGATTTCGACGCTGGCGTCACCGAGTCCGTTGATGGTCGAGTTGGCCGAGTCGGCGACACCGACGGCCTGTTTGGCGACGCGGGCCGCTTCGTTCGAACTCTTGGCGATCTCGCGAATCGACGCCGACATCTCCTCGGTCCCAGTGGCCACTACCTGGACGTTCTTGCTGACCTGCTCGCTAGCGGCCGAGACCACACCGGCCTGCGTCGAGGTTTCCTCGGCGTTGCTCGCCATCTGCTCGCTGACGTTCGTCAACTCGGTTGAGGAGGATCCGAGTTGCTGGGTGAACTCCTGAATCTGGTGTTCGAACTCGTTGTTTCTTCGCTTCTGCGCGGTGATATCGGTGGCGAACTTGACGACCTTGAAGGGGTTGCCGTTCAGATCTAGGATGGGGTTGTACGACGCCTGGATCCAGACCTCCTTGCCGCCCTTGCCGACCCGCTTGTACTCCGCCGCCTGATACTCGCCCCGGTTCAGCGCCTCCCAGAACTGGCGATATTCGACACTGTTGCGGAACGATTCCTCGACGAACATGCGGTGGTGCTGGCCCTGAATCTCCACCAGCGTGTAGCCCAAGGCGCTGAGGAAGTTGTCGTTGGCCGTGATGATCGTGCCGTCGAGGTTGAACTCGATGACCGCCTGAGCCTTGCCGACCGCCTCGATCTGGCCCTCGAAATCGGCGTTTTTCAGTCTCTGCACAGTCACATCGACGGCGTATTTGACAACCTTGAAGGGCTTGCCGTTGAGGTCGAGGATGGGGTTGTAGGACGCCTGGATCCAGACCTCCTTGCCGACCCGCTTGTACTCGGCCGCCTGGTACTCGCCCCGGCCCAAGGCCTCCCAAAACTGGCGGTATTCGACGCTGGCTCGGAACGACTCCTCGACGAACATGCGGTGGTGCTGGCCCTGAATCTCCTCCAGCGTGTAGCCCATCACGCTGAGGAAGTTGTCGTTGGCCGTGATGATCGTGCCGTCGAGGTTGAACTCGATGACCGCCTGCGCCTTGCCGACTGCCTCGATCTGCCCCTGGAAATCGG
The DNA here is from genome assembly GCA_965248365.1 of Bryobacterales bacterium. GTDB lineage: Bacteria > Acidobacteriota > Terriglobia > Bryobacterales > UBA6623. Next base: position 996,240 of record CBDFJA010000003.1, read on the forward strand.
CGTTTTTCAACTTCTGCCCGGTAACCTCTGTGGCGAGCTTGACGACCTTGAAGGGCTTGCCGTTCAGATCGATGATGGGGTTGTAGGAGGCTTGGATCCAGACTTCCTTGCCCCCCTTTCCGATCCGTTTGTACTCCCCCGTCTGAAACTCGCCCCGGTTCAGCGCCTCCCAAAACTGGCGGTATTCGACGCTGGCTCGGAACGACTCCTCGACGAACATGCGGTGGTGCTGGCCCTGAACCTCCTCCAGCGTGTAGCCCATGGCGTTGAGGAAGTTGTCGTTGGCCGTGATGATCGTGCCGTCGAGGTTGAACTCGATGAGCGCTTGCGCCTTGCTGATCGCCTCGTTTGTCGCCTCCTGGCGCAGTTTCTCGGTGACCACCTCCCAGGTGAGCATCGGGCCGAGGTAGTTGCCCTTGTCATCGCTGATGGCGCTGACCAGCAGGTCGAGCTTTTCCGGGCCGACTTCGATGATCGCCCTGTGCGGCAGGTTGTCGGGATTGGCCAGGATCTTGCGCTGATACTCGGGGTTCTTGTGGAAGATGTCGATCGATTGGCCGACAATTTCCTCGGCCTTGCAGGGCAGGTACTGCTCGAGCTTCTTCAAGGCGTTGAGCGAAGCCGGGTTGATGTATTGACTCCCGCATAATATAGGGTAATCTTTTGGGGGTTCTGCTCGTCTTAATAGACATGGGGAACCCAAGAGGCGTAAGGCGCGATTTTGATGCTCTGGAAAAGCGACGGCTGGAGGCCGTGCGGCTGGTCGTTGACGAAGGTTTGAGTCAGTCCGAGGCAGCACGGCGCGTGAAGGCGGCGCAGCAAAGCGTGAGCCGTTGGGTTAGCGAGCATGGCGCGCACGGTGCCGCCGGACTCCGCCGGGCCGGGCGCGCCGGCCGCAAGCCGCTGTTAGACGCCACGCAACGGGAACGTCTGGAGGCAATGCTGCTGCGGGGCCCCGAAGCGCAGGGCTTCTCGACGCCGCTGTGGACTTGTCCGCGAGTCGCTCGTCTGATCGCCGACGAGTTCGGCGTGCGCTATCACGAAGGTCATGTTTGGAAGATCCTGCGGGCGCTCCACTGGAGCCCGCAACGGCCTGTCGGCAAGGCCCGCGAGCGCAACGAAGAAGCCATCCGCAACTGGCGGCGCAAGACTTGGCCGGCCACTAAAAAAAAGCCCAAAAACAAGGCCGCACGATCGTCTTCATCGACGAAAGCGGACTGAGTCAGAAGCCCCATCGTTGCCGCACCTGGGCGCCCCGCGGCGAGACACCCGTGCTGGAGTTCAACTTCAACTGGCAGAAACTTTCCGTTTCCGCCGGGCTGACCTTGCGCAACTTCTACTTCCGGCTCTATCCCGGCGCCATCGGCGAGCTGGAGGTCATCGACTTCCTGAAGGCTTTGGTCCGCCACATCGACGGCCCGCTGCTGATCGTCTGGGACCGCCTGCCGGCGCACCGCAGCCGCCTGGTGCGGGAGTTCATCGAGCTCTCCGAAGGCCACATCGCCACGGAGTGCTTGCCGCCCTATGCACCGGAGCTGAACCCGGTGGAATACATTTGGGCTTACTGGAAGCAGCACGAGTTGCCGAACGTCTGTCCGAAGGACTACTGGGAGCTGGACGAGCGTGCCCGCAAATCCCTGCGTCGCATGCGCCGCAAACCGCGCTTGATTACGGCCTTCTGGAAGCAGTCTTCTCTTGGCCTTGACTAACTCGATATTATGCGAGATTCAATAGGTGATGACCAGATCGGTGCCGGCCTGAATGACGGCGGTGGGCGAGTTCTCGACCATCTGTTGAATGCGCTGGGCTTCCTTTTCCAGCCGCAGCTTCTCGGTGACCACCTCCCAGGTGAGCATCGGGCCGAGGTAGTTGCCCTTGTCATCGCTGATGGCGCTGACCAGTAGGTCGAGCTTTTCCGGGCCGACTTCGATGATCGCCCTGTGCGGCAGGTTGTCGGGATTGGCCAGAATCCTGCGCTGATGCTCGGGGTTCTTGTGGAAGATGTCGACCGATTGGCCGACGATCTCATCGGCCTTGCAGGGCAGGTATTGCTCGAGCTTCTTCAAGGCGTTGAGCGAAGTCGGGTTGATGTAGGTGATGACCAGATCGGTGCCGGCCTGAATGACGGCGGTGGGCGAGTTCTCGACCATCTGTTGAACGCGCTGGGCTTCTTTTTCCAGCCGCAGCTTCTCGGTGACCACCTCCCAGGTGAGCATCGGGCCGAGATAGTTGCCCTTGTCATCGCTGATGGCGCTGACCAGCAGGTCGAGCTTTTCCGGGCCGACTTCGATGATCGCCCTGTGCGGCAGGTTGTCGGGATTGGCCAGAATCCTGCGCTGATGCTCGGGGTTCTTGTGGAAGATATCGACCGATTGGCCGACGATCTCATCGGCCTTGCAGGGCAGGTATTGCTCGAGCTTCTTCAAGGCGTTGAGCGAAGTCGGGTTGATGTAGGTGATGACCAGATCGGTGCCGGCCTGAATGACGGCGGTGGGCGAGTTCTCGACCATCTGTTGAACGCGCTGGGCTTCTTTTTCCAGCCGCAGCTTCTCGGTGACCACCTCCCAGGTGAGCATCGGGCCGAGATAGTTGCCCTTGTCATCGCTGATGGCGCTGACCAGTAGATCGAGCTTTTCCGGGCCGACTTCGATGATCGCCCGGTGCGGCAGGTTGTCGGGATTGGCCAGGATCCTGCACTGATACGCCGGGTTCTTGTGGAAGATGTCGACCGATTGGCCGACAATTTCTTCGGCCTTGCAGGGGAGGTACTGTTCGAGCTTCTTCAAGGCGTTGAGCGAAGCCGGGTTGATGTAGGTGATGACCAGATCCGTGCCGGCGAGGATGACCGCCGTCGGCATGTTCTCCACCATCGCTTGGGTGCGCTGTGCTTCCAAAGTGTCGGCGGCTTCGACTTCGTCTTCGACGGATGTCGTTGGTGGCTCGGCGATTGCGGAGCGGTCGCCCCGTGAGCGATTACGTTGCATGGTTGTTTTCCTTCCTTGTTTTGAATTCTTTGATTTGGTTGAGCCGCGGACCCCGGGACGGGAAGCCGCTTCGGCCGCCGTGTGGACAATTTCGTCGGCCAACGGTGCTACTGTCGCCACCACTTCGTCAATCAACGACCGCCCCACGTCCAAGGCGGCGAGCGTATCCGTCAGGTGGCCGGCGACGCGCTCAAAATGCTTCTTTTCAATGGGCAGGTCGGCGTGTGCCCGTTTCATGCTCGGCCCGCGGTAGTTCGCCGGACCTCCCAGCGCCTGCGTGAAAAAGGCCCGCTGCTGGGCTTTCAGCCGCTCCATATCGACGTCGCGGAAGAAACCTCGGAGCTGCCGATCCCCCAACACACGGACATAAAACTCCTCCACGGCCGCCTCGATGGCCCCCTCGCCTCCGACCCGCGCGTAGATCGACGCCGCGGAGGATGGGGACCCGTTTCCGCCGGTTTTCCTCTTGATTTTCGTTGCCCCGTTGGTGGAAGAACGCCTCTTGCTCCCGGTCGTCGCTTTGACCCCGGCCGTCGATGTCCGCTTGGTTGCCATCTATTCAACTCCGTGTGAGAGCGCCGATACGGCTTTGCCGCCTTCGCAGGGCGCCTGCGTAGTCCGGCTGCCGCCCGTTCCTGTTGCGTCAACCGGGACCCGGCCGGCTGAGCAGGCCATGCCTCTCGATTCACGGCGGATCCTTGGGCTTCGCTGGTCAAGATCGATCATGTTTTGATCCCTGAGTCTGATCCCGGTGATGCGGCGTGCGCTTGCAGTGTGCTGCGTCGGGCTTCGGAGCCCGACATTTCCGAATCTATCGTGAACGTGTCTCCGGGACAGTCCGCTAGTGCTGCAGCACTCGATCCGTCGAAAGTACCAGCAACAAGCGATCGTCCAACTTGTAGACCCCCTCGAGGGTTTCTCGGGCCACGTCGGTGATCGTCTCCGGAGGCGGCTCGAAGTGCTCTTCACTGACCTCAATCACGTCGCCGATCTCGTCCACCAGTAAACTCACCGCGCCGTCCTCGGTACGTACGACGACGTTCATCGGCGTCTCGCCCGTCTGCCGCTCGCCGAGTTGCAGACGGCTGCGCATGTCGAAGGCGGTTACGATTTGGCCGCGCAGATTGATCAGTCCTTCGATGACGTTGTCCGCGCGGGGAACTCGAGTCATCTCCTGATAACGCAGCACTTCTTGGACGTTGAGCACTTCCACGCCGAAGAACAGATCGCTGACGAAAAACGTAGCGTACTGCCGCGTCTTTCCGTCGCCGTGTTCGCTTCTTGTCCCCGGACTATCGCTCATCGTTCTCTAGCCTCTTTGTTCGACCGGCTCGCGCGCGGCCATGGCCGCGGCGAGCCTTTCCACCGAACGCAGCATCGAGTCGCCGTCAAACTTCAACTGGCAATCATCGAATTGAAACTCCCGCTCCGGCTGCGGCTGGGTTTCCTCGGCGGTGTTGGCCAGGCCGAGGATCGGCAAGCCCCTCAAATCCGGCGTCACCCGAATGCTGGCCAGAAAGGTGGAGGGGTCGTCGCCGGGCAAGTCCAGGCTGGAAACCATCACGTCGACGCTTTCCCGCTTCAGCTTGTCGAGGACTTCGGCCGTACTACCCGCCTCGATCACTTGAAAGCCGGCCATCTCGAGGGCATTGCGCATGAGTCCGCGCGAAAAGGAGGAGCCCTCGGCCACCAACACCCTCGCTCCCGCGGCCCGTTCATCGCGGCTGCCGCCAAACCAGTCCTGGTCAACCGCTTCGATCAGATGATGCAGATCGATGAAGTCGGTTACGCTGCCGTTGACCACCGCCGAACCGAGAATGCCCGGGCGGCTGGTGCGATTGCGAATCGAGATGTTTTCCTCGACAATGTCGACGATCTCATCGACGACAACGCCTATCCGCCTTGTTCCTTCGCTGAAGACGACCACCTGAACGGGATCCTGCTTTTCCGCCGCTGACTCCCCTAGGCTCAGCAGTTCCGCCAGCGGAATCAGCGGCAGGATTTGCCGGCGGTACTGAACCACCCCGCGGCGCCCGGACTGCTCGATCTGGGAATGCGGAAACTCCTCCAGCCAGTCGACCAACGCCAGAGGCACCGCCAGTCGCTCGGCGGATCCGCTACGGAATAGTAGGACGGTTTGTCGTTCGGCGACAAGGTCGGCCTGGTGCTCCCGCGCCAGGTGGCTCTGCTCGCGCGCCTCACTAATGACCTGCGCCAGTTGGCCGAGTCCCATCACGTCGAGAATCAGCGCGATCTTGCCGTCGCCCATGATCGTGGCGCCGGCGTAGCAGGTGAGGCCCTTGAGCAACTTGCTGAGCGGCTTGACCACGATTTCGGCCGTGTCATTGACGCCGTCGACGACGAGTCCGAAGGTCTTGTCGTCCGCTTGCAACACGATGATGTTGACCGATTCCGCGGCCTTTTCGGCATCCTCTTCGTCGAGCTTCGCCCCTTCCAACTCCAGGACCTTGTTGAGGTATACCAGCGGAAGCAGCTTGCCCCGCAGCCGATAGACCGGAGCGCCGTGAATCCACTCGATTTGCTGTCCGCCGCCGCCGGCCTCCAAACGTACGAGTTCGACCAAGTTGACCTGCGGGATGGCGACGCGCTCCCCGGCGCAGCTGGCGACCAAGGCCGGAATGATCGCCAGCGTCAGCGGAATCTTGATCTTGATCGTTGTTCCTTGACCCACCGCGCTCTGTAGATCGATCGAGCCGCCGATCTTTTCAACGTTGGTCTTGACCACGTCCATGCCGACGCCGCGTCCGGAGACGTTGGTCACCTTCTCCGCCGTCGACAGGCCGGGGAGGAAGATGAGATTGTGCATCTCGCGCTCGCTCATGCGCTCGGCCTGATCGACCGGGACAAGCCCCTTTTGAATGGCCTTTTGTTTCAGTTTTCGGGGATCGATGCCGACCCCGTCGTCGGCAATTTCGATGTTCACCTGCCCGCCCTCGTGATAGGCGCGCATCGTCAGCCTGCCGCGGGCCTGCTTGCCCTTCGCGGCGCGCTGTTCCGGCATCTCGATGCCGTGATCGCAGGAGTTGCGAACGATGTGCGTCAGCGGATCCTTGATGGCCTCGATGATCGTCTTGTCAAGTTCGGTCTCGGCGCCCTCCATCTCAAGATCAATCTGCTTGCCCGCGGAGTGCCCCAGGTCGCGCACGACGCGGGGAAACTTGTTCCAGACGACCCCGATGGGCTGCATGCGCGTTTTCATCACGTTGGCCTGCAGCTCGGTCGTGATCAAGTTCAGCCGCTGCGAGGTGGCCGTGAAGCCGGCGTCTTCTCGCGTGGTCGTGTGCTGCAAAACTTGATTGCGGGCCAGCACCAGCTCGCCCACCAAGTTCATCAATTTGTCCAGCACACCGACGTGAACACGGATCGTCGAGTCGGCTCGCCTCGTTAGGGGCTTCGCCCGCGGTGGATTCCGCCGCCGCGGTGGTCGGCTCGGGGGGGGCTTCCGCGTCTTGAGAGGTCGGCTCCGGTCGCGGCTCGCCCTGGAGGGATTCATCCGCCGCTGCCGCTTCAGAGGCCTCTCCTCCCGGTTCCTCGGGATCGGGCTGCTCTTCGCTCGGATCCGCGGCGGACGCTTCCTCAACCGGGGTTTCCTCGGGGTCCTGCCCGTCGCAGGCAGCTTGCAGCCGGTTACGTAGCTCGTCGTAGTTCTCGGAGCCTTCGGCGCCGGTCGTTTCGATCTCCGCCAAGATCGTCTTGACGATATCCACCGTTTCCAACAGCAGCGTCGTCAGTCCCGGCGTCAGTTGGCGCTCGCCCTCGCGCAACTGGCTGAGCATGTTTTCCGCCCGATGGGTGATCGCCTCGAGAATCCCGAATCCCAGAAAACCGCAGGTTCCCTTAATGGTGTGGATCGTGCAAAAAATGCTTGACAGAAGGGTCTGGTCGTTCGGTCGTTGCTCCAACTCGACGAATTCCTGATCAAGCCGAGCCAGGTTCTCGTTGCTTTCGATCAAGAATTCTTTGAATTTCCTGCGTTTCGTCCATGCGCTTATTCGGGCACCGTTCCAGCCTGCTAAATTGATCGTCGGTTTATACCGTGTAGCTTTAGCCCCCGGCGACCGGCGGCCCTACATTTCCAGGCGCCCGACGGAGCTCGAGAAGCGCGGCCACCCGCGGCCACCCGCACTCGCCCGAAACGTGAGCGTATTTATGAAATGAAATGGAGTACCGCGGCTAGCTGTGGAGCCTCAACAGGTTGTTCCGGGGAGGAGGGAGTCGGCTGATAGGGGGATTATAGCCGAGGCTGGCGTGGGGGCGATGCCAATTGTAGTCGTGGAGCCAGGGGAGCAGATGGTTGGCGCGTTGGAGGGAGGAGCAGTAGGAGCGGGCATAGGCCCATTCGCGGAGGGCGGTTTGGATGAAGCGCTCGGCCTTGCCGTTGGTGCGAGGGGTGTAGGGGCGGGTGAAGCGGTGGCGGATGCCGAGGCGGCGGCAAGTACGACGGAAGTGGCGGGAGCGGTAACAGGAGCCATTGTCGGTGAGCAGGCGTCGGATGCGGATGCCAAGCGAGCCATAGTAGGCGTGGGCGAGGAGAAGGAACTGGGCAGCGGAAAGGCTGCGCTCATCGGGCAGGATCTGGGAGAAGGCGATGCGGGAATGGTCGTCGACGGCGACGTGGACGAACTCCCAGCCGGCGGCGCGGGAGCGTCGGGTCTTATCGCCGGTAACGCGGTGACCGGCGTGCTGGAAGCGGCCGAGCTTTTTGATGTCGAGATGCAGTAGATCGCCGGGACGGTGATGTTCGTAGCGGCGAACGGGGGGAGCGGGTTCGAGATCGCGGAGACGGTTGAGTCCGGCGCGACCGAGGAGGCGGCTGACGGTGGCCGGGGATAGCCGCAGGGTTTGGGCGATGCGGCGGCCCGTCCAACGTTGTCGGCGCAGGGCGAGGACGCGGTCAACGACGGCTTGCGGGGTGCGGCGCGGGCTATGCCGGGGGCGCGAAGAGCGATCGTAGAGACCGGCTTCGTCTTCGCCGCGGTAGCGGGCCAGCCAACGGCGGGCGGTGCGTTCTGAGACGTCTCGGGCCGCCGCGGCGGCCCGAGGCGTCTCTCCAGCGAGGATGCATCGAACCAAAAGGGCTCGGCCTTTGGGCGTCAATCGGGCATTCTGATGGATGTTCATGCGGTCTCTCCAGGGTCGTGGTTATTCGACAACTCCAGCTTCCCTGGTCCGGGACCGAATGAACAACCTGTTGAAAGATCACAGCTAGCCCGCATTTCTCGCCAGCGGTCGCCGGGAGTGGAAACCAATGCCCGCCGGTAGGTAGGGGCGCGGCATGCCGTGCCCGATGCGCGATTGACCGCCTGCCGACCTAGTGCGCGCCGGGCGATGTATACGAACTGTTGCCGCGCCCATGGCCGCCGGGCCTTCGCCCCGGTCGCTGTGACGGCTGGTGAGAAATGCGCCCAGACGCTACGACGAAATGGCGGGGGTGTTTTCGCTACTCGAAAAAAACCACCAGGGGCTTCACGGTGCGGTTCGCGTCGACGAGGGCGATGACCAAGCACCCTGCCGCGATCACCCCTCTCAGCGCCCACAAGACCACAGACTTCCAGCCGGCGACCTGGGGGGTGGGATGAACTTCGCATGCCGAGTCGCGTTTTCTAATGTTGGCGTTTCGGGTCCAGCGAAGCCCCGTCGGCACTCTCTGGAGCTACAGTATACGCCCGTGCCGTTAGGAGTATCGCGGCCTTTCACGCTGCACCCTGCCTACTCCCCTCGCATGACGCTGTAAGGCCCTCGGGCCCGCTCCTCACACAAAAAGTGATTGAGCACGCTGAACCCCAAGCTAACACCCCGCCAGATCGTTGTACTAATACCTTGGTTTCCGAGCCGGCTAAGAAAATGTGCCTTCCGTGTCATGTGTTTCTCCTACCCCTTGCCACAAGCTAAAACACACAGGCCTACAGGCCGCGGAAACGAGTCCCCTCAGCCCCAAGCCGGCTTAGCGGACTCAGCCAAGGAGCAGCAATGGGAACATTTCATCGTCGTATCCGGACTGTTGCAGGGGGCTTGTTCGTCCTCTTCGCCGTTTCTTTGAACACTGCGTCGTTACGAGCCGAAGAACCTCTGACGGAGACCTTCGGGCTGGAAAGTGAGCCACTCTACTCCTCTTCAAACCTCAGGTATATATCGCCTCGTCCGACCGATAAACCCCGTACGCAAAAGCGATGGAAGAAGGCTTGGATCGCCTCCTGGGTCGCCTTCGCGGCCGTGAATCTGCTGGACGCGCACTCCTCGACCGGGAAGCGGGAGTTGAACCCGCTTCTGAGCAATAGCCAGGGCCGCTTCTCCGCCGGCAAGGCCGCGCTGATTAAGTCTGCCGTCGGGGGAAGCTTTTTCGCTGTCCAGTGGTGGATGGCAAGGAAGAACCGCGACGCTGACTATTACAGGACGTTCACGATTGCCAATAGCGCCATGACGGCCGGTCTGGGGATCGTGGCCGTCCATAGCTACGGTGTGCCCAAAGCGGGAGCGGACTTGACCTCGGCCACCGGCCAATATCTCCAGCAACTGCCGCAATAGTCCGCTAACGGCCGGCACTTTTGGCGGTCCTAGCCCGCTTTTCTCACCAGCGGACTGCGTTGCGCTTGCTCGCCGTGCTCAACGTAGGGGTCAACAATGAAGGGGCACACCATGGCGTGCCCGACGGCGCCGAGCGGCGCGCGCCTTGTACTGACGCGCACTTCGCCCCGCCACAGGGTGAGAAAGCGGTCCTCGGTGCAAGTAGCGGCCGGCCCTCCTGCCGGCCCGTCATGCTGACGGCAACCTAACTCAACCCTGGTCCGACTCCAATGTGTGGGTAAGAGGCAAGACGCGCCCAATGATGGCTACAACGGCGGGTACCAGAGCCGCCCCTGCCTCTCAGTGCGCGCGCGAAACAGATGCCCTTCCGTACTGGTGACGTAAAGGGTCGTTAGGTCCTCCCCGGCAAATGTACAGTTCGTGGGCCGTTGGGCGTCTATGGGGTGGGTCTCGCGAACCTCGCCCCGCGGTGAGAAGACATAGATCATCGGTCCAGGGCCTCCGCGTTCCCAGCCCGCCGTGGCGACGATATTGCCGTTTGTGTCGAGGCACATTCCGTCGACGCCCCGGTTTTCGCCGAAATCATGCAGCACCGACGCCTCCCCCAGGGTGGTGTCTTCCCTGATTGGGTAGGCCCTCAGCTGCCGCTTCTCACTCGGCCCTCGCCCCGATTGCGCGACGTAGAGAGTCTTGTAGTCGAGCGAAAACAGGATTCCGTTCGGCCGTGTTGTGTCGAAGGTGACGCGCCGTATCGGCCACTTCCCGTCGCTCTGCGGATCGAGGCGATAGACCGAATCGTGGTCGAGATCCTTCTGGGCACGGTCTTGGCTCCAGGGGCCGGCGGCCTCCTCGTAGAAGGGGTCGGTGAACCAAACCCGGCCTTGGGGGTCGATCGCCAGGTCGTTGGGAATATTGAAGCGCTTGCCTTCAAAACCGTCGGCCAGCACGGTCGCGCCCCCATCGGCTTCGTAGCGAACGACGCGCCGCGCATCACCTTCGCAAGCGTAGAGACGCCCCTCGGGATCGAACATCAGGCCGTTGGCGCAATTCGTCCCCTCGCGGTAGACCTCCGACGATCCCGATCGAGGATCGAACCTCATAATGCGGCTGCTAGGGATGTGGGTGAAAAGTAAGCCACTGCCGTCCCAAGCCGGGCCCTCGGTAACCCCACCGTAGGGACCGTCTAGCAGTTCAAATCGCCAACTCATCAAGACACCTCCTGGCGTGAAAGCTCCTCATCACCAGCCGGCCGGCCTATCGCGTGCGCCGCTCGCCCTATTGTAAGCGCTCGCCCCCCCGTCCGGGTCGCCGAGGAGGAACGGGAAAGTTGTGTACGTCAGTGTAGGTCAGGTTTTTCCGCGAGACAGACTGCCGGGTCGATTCCGAGGATTTGTTCGCGGAACTGGCCGCGTGAGAACCATCCTGGGCCGGAGACGGCTATTTCGTCCGCGGGCTAACGCCCGGGGATCGAGTCGGGCGAAACATCGGGGGCCGAGAATCGGATGACAGCGGCGCCTATTTTTTGCCGAACCTGAATTCTGCCTTGGGTCGTTGGATCTGAATCAGCTCACCCCTCTACTCGGGCAGCGTCGGCTCTTCGACCGTGTAGTCGACGTCGAGCGATCGCAAGAATGCTAAAAGATCAGCCTTCTCGTCGTCACCGAGATCGGCCTTTTTCGCGTCGGCGAGGTTTTTCTCGTCGAGCCACTTGTTGGGGTTTCCGCCCTTCAGCATCAGGTCGACCGCGTCTTCCAGCGTTTCCGCACTGCCGTTGTGCGAGTAAGGCCCTGACTTGCTGATGTCCAAAAGCGTCGGGGTTTTGAACGCGCCGGTATCCTTTTCATCGCCGCTGACCTTGGCTCGGCCGATATCGGGCTTCTCGGCGTCCATACCGACACCAACGTTGTGGTACTGGAGATCGGTCAACAAGATGCCGTCGTGGCAGTTGGTGCACTTGGCCTTCTGGTCGAAAATCTCCCAACCGCGCTGCGCGGATTCGTTGAACGCGGCTTTATCCCCGTTGTAGAACCGCACCCACGCCGAATCGGCGGCGACGATCGTACGCATGAACGAGGCCACCGCCCGGGCGACGTTGTCGGGGGTGGCGGCTTCGCCGAAGATGTTTTGGAACTGTTGCGAGTAGCCGGAAATCTCGTTCAACTTGGCGCAGATGTCTTCCATGCTCGGGGCGTCGTCCTTGCCCGAGGCGCCCATGTTGCCGCCCTTCCAGGCTCCCTGGACTTGCTTCTCGAGAGCTCCCGAGCGGCCGTCCCAGTAAAGCTCGGCGTGGTACCCAATGTTCCAAAGCGTCGGACTCGATCGCGTCAGCGTCTTGTCGAACGCGCCGATCGCCAGCGGCTTGCCGTCGGTCAAGCCATGCTCTTTCAGGTGACAGCCGTAACAGGAGCGATTGCCGTCACCGCTCAGCCGCTTGTCATAGAAAAGCTGCTTGCCCAGCTCGACCTTTGCTTCCGTCATGGGGTTGTCGGCTGGAATGGCCATCTGTTCGTAGCCGGCGAGCTCGGGCCACTGGGGCGCCGCCATCTCCTTGGGCTGCTCCGGCTCAGGGCGCGGACAATTCAGCAGCGAAACGGCCAGTATGAGACTCAGCACCGTGAGTAGCGCTCGCGAGCGTGATTCGTGAACTTTTCCGGGCTTCATGATTTCTCCTCGTAATGAAGCAACTGTTTGAGATTTGTACGTTCGCTAATTCTACTCTTCACAGATCGGCGCCGCAACGCGAGCGGGACGTGGCCAGCCGGGGCGAAGCAACGACGAGGTAACCTCCGCTAGCCCTACACAAGTCGTCCGGCCAGGTTAGCTGGGTTGGGACGGCGAGTTTGGCTCGGGCGTATACGGCGCGAACTGCTCGATTCGCGGAAATACGTCAACGCGGCCTCCGGCCTCGATGACGGCCAAACAGCGTCGCGCTTCCTGTTCGATAGCGCCCGTCCGAACGCCGCCCCATTCGGGAAGATAGCCCTGGATCTTGTGAATTCCCTTGCGCAACTGTCGGACCGCTCCGACGGAATTGTTTCGTTGGTGGTGATAAAACCCAACGGCGAAATGGATCAGGCTTTGCAAGAACCAGCGCTCGGGCTGTTTGGTGGGTGTCCAGACTTCCTCGAGTACCTCGTGGCAATCGTAAAACTCGCCGCGATTGAACAGCTCGATGCCCTGCCGGAACAGGGCCTGCGGATCGCCCATGATCGAGACCGTTTTCCCAAGCGCTATTTAAAGAAGACGACCTTGGGATTGAGCCGTCCCCAGTGAAGGTCCAGGTCCTTGGCGTGCATACGGTAGTCGCCCCGCGCTTCGCCGATGATCCCTGGGACAACCGCCGCGTCGTCCGGACGGTGATAGGTGCGAATGGCCATTCGCTTGCCCGCATATAATGATCCCAGACCGACGGGTCCAGCGGGGGCCGTCCGATTCTCCTCAACAGCCCCCAAAGGCCTTTTGGGGAACTTTGGCCCGGGGGGGGCCAAGGCGAAGCAGTCTCATCGACGGGGACGCTGGTGGTAAATTCCGCTGTTTTTTCGTGCTGGCCCAAGCGCCGTCAACCTTCCGTGACGATTACTGCTCCCCAAAGTACCCATGATAGACTTACAGTTTAGTCGGCGGAAGGTTGTTCCGGCTCCCCGACTCAACCCCGTCGCTCCCGAGCGGCCACCTTCCCGCGTGAATGATCGCCAGCGGCAGGAAGCAGTACTTCGACGGCAAGGCCGACTGCCTCCCGGACAATATCTGACCCTCAAATGGCCGGTGCTTCACGAGGGGGCGGTTCCTGAATTCGACGCCGCTTGCTGGGACCTCGATATTCGAGGATTGGTCGAGCGCCCCTTCCGGCTGGGCTGGGACGAGTTCAAGACGTTGCCCCGCGAGCGCATTAAAGCGGACTTCCATTGCGTCACGACTTGGAGCAAGTTCGACAACGAGTGGGAGGGCGTTCCCTTCCCGATCATCGCCGAAAGATCCCAGCCCAAGCCCGATGCCCGGTTTGTGATACTACATGCCGAGAACGGCTACACCACGAACCTTCCGTTGGCGGATCTCATGCGCGACGACGTGCTACTGGCCGATTGGCACTCTCCCGAGCCTCTGACCCCCGAGCACGGCGCGCCCGTCCGTTTAGTGGTTCCGCACCTCTACGCTTGGAAAAGCGCCAAGTGGCTGCGGGGCCTGGAGTTCGTCGACCGAGACCGGGCGGGCTACTGGGAACAGGTGGGCTACCACATGTACGGGGATCCCTTCGAGGAGCAGCGGTATCAAGGCCAGTGAGTAAAGGTTTCGCGCTACCGGGGACCTCGTGCGAGGCCTGGTGCTGATTGTTCAGCTCAACTTAGGTTTTTGCATGTGGGCAGCTAGAAAATAGGTGTGGGTAGGAGCACCGACACGGCAGGTCTGGGGACCCGCGCCACGAGAGCGGTTGTTGGCTTGCGCTCGGAGCTGTGACGTTGGGCTTCGGCATCTGAGGTTGTGGAACAGACGCCTACATCGGCGGCGCGTCGACACGAGTGTCGACGCAAACACTGCGCCCACACCCACGAATCGGGAGCGGCCGGTGATGGTGAAAAGGATCAAGGCTCTCATTGGCGCGTTTCTGCGCTTGCTGAGGGGCGGACAACACGAGCCACCGCGCGATCCGTACGCTGGGGTCCGGGCCCCCGTGAGCCGAACACCACCGAGAGGCGCCGCCGCTGTTGCGGTAGCGGAACCGGAGGATGCAGACTAGCCCGCTTTTCTCACCACGTGGCGAGGCGAAGTGCGTGAGAAGCCCGTCAGTACAAGGCGCGCGCCGCTCAGCGCCGCATTTCTTGAATGATGCGGGCGTACTTTTGCGGGTGCAGCCTAGCCATTCGTATTTTGGCTCTAGCAAAAGAAGTAGCGACCCGCGTTCGGCGCCCGACCGGGAAAGTACGTTGAGCACGGTGAGCAAACGCAACGCGGTCATGGCGGGCTTATGGCGTGCTTCGGCCGTCAGGTGGTGAGAAATGCGGGCTAGATGTGATCTTTCAACAGGTTGTTCATTCGGTCCCGGACCAGGGAAGCTGGAGTTGTCGAATAACCACGACCCTGGAGAGACCGCATGAACATCCATCAGAATGCCCGATTGACGCCCAAAGGCCGAGCCCTTTTGGTTCGATGCATCCTCGCTGGAGAGACGCCTCGGGCCGCCGCGGCGGCCCGAGACGTCTCAGAACGCACCGCCCGCCGTTGGCTGGCCCGCTACCGCGGCGAAGGCGAAGCCGGTCTCTACGATCGCTCTTCGCGTCCCCGGCATAGCCCGCGCCGCACCCCGCAAGCCGTCGTTGACCGCGTCCTCGCCCTGCGCCGACAACGTTGGACGGGCCGCCGCATCGCCCAAACCCTGCGGCTATCCCCGGCCACCGTCAGCCGCCTCCTCGGTCGCGCCGGACTCAACCGTCTCCGCGATCTCGAACCCGCTCCCCCCGTTCGCCGCTACGAACATCACCGTCCCGGCGATCTACTGCATCTCGACATCAAAAAGCTCGGCCGCTTCCAGCACGCCGGTCACCGCGTTACCGGCGATAAGACCCGACGCTCCCGCGCCGCCGGCTGGGAGTTCGTCCACGTCGCCGTCGACGACCATTCCCGCATCGCCTTCTCCCAGATCCTGCCCGATGAGCGCAGCCTTTCCGCTGCCCAGTTCCTTCTCCTCGCCCACGCCTACTATGGCTCGCTTGGCATCCGCATCCGACGCCTGCTCACCGACAATGGCTCCTGTTACCGCTCCCGCCACTTCCGTCGTACTTGCCGCCGCCTCGGCATCCGCCACCGCTTCACCCGCCCCTACACCCCTCGCACCAACGGCAAGGCCGAGCGCTTCATCCAAACCGCCCTCCGCGAATGGGCCTATGCCCGCTCCTACTGCTCCTCCCTCCAACGCGCCAACCATCTGCTCCCCTGGCTCCACGACTACAATTGGCATCGCCCCCACGCCAGCCTCGGCTATAATCCCCCTATCAGCCGACTCCCTCCTCCCCGGAACAACCTGTTGAGGCTCCACAGCTAGTCAACGTAAGAAAGCACGGGCCTTCGGGAATCGAGCACCGTCATCCGATACTCGGTCCAACGATTTTCACGAGACAGAACCGCGAGCGGTAGCTTGCCGGCCCACGACCGCGTTTACCGCGTCTTCCCCTGATAGTAGAGAGCCCCGGATCCGACTACACCCGAAACCTCCATGGCCCGTTGGCTGAAACGTTTTCTCAACCGCAAGCCTCCCGGAAAACCGCTGCGGGGAACCCCCAAGGTCCGCCGTGAGAAAGCGTATTCGGCCGATACGGGTTACGTTTATCAGTACTTCTACGAGGGCTATCGCGACGCCGAGCGCGCGGGAGACCCGGGTCGAGAGTACGTCTTCGAGGCGACCTCGGACCGCGCGTGCCGGTTCCCGGTGACCGTTTTTCTGAGTGGCCGGGCGACGGATGCCTGGCGGCAAGCCCACGGGTCCGAACTCTCTCCCACCGAGCAATATGCCGTGGTCAAGATGAGCCTATTTCAAACCTTTGACCAGAGAACAGACTTCAGCGGCGCCGTCGACGTGATTGTTTCCGCCGTCGACATCGAGACCCACACGGCCACTTTGGAATTAGACTAGCCCGCATTTCTCGCCACCTGACGCAACGCAGTAATGGCGGGCCTATGGCGTGCTTCGACCGTCAGGTGGCGAGAAATGCGAGCTAGGCGGATAGAGAGTGGGAAGGCTTGTTGGCGCCAGGGATTCTGTGGCGGTACAATCTTGCTGTCGATGATCGGCCAAACCGTCTCGCACTACAAGATCATCGCCAAGCTTGGCGAGGGCGGAATGATTTTCCGCCCCTGCGAGCAGGTGTAGACTCGGTTACTCATGAGAAAGCGCTGGACCCTCATCTCCTTTGCCGGGGTCTTATTGGTGATCGCCGGAGCGAGCGAAAGTGGGCGATGGCGGCTGGACGTGCTTCGTCTGAAGCTGACGGGCGAGTTGCCGATGTTCAGTTGGACCGAAGTCTTTTCCGGATTGCGCCTCTGCTCGTGGGGGCCGTGTCATCGGTCCCTCATCGTGGGTGAGGTTGCCTTCGCCGAGTTCGACGCCAACAATCCGTGTCCCGTGCTTTGGAACACCCCCTCGGGCCCGATGAGGGGTCTGATCGAGGACCGCAGTGTCCTGGAGCATTTCCTGACCCGCTCTTGGATCGCACACCCCGAGTCCCCGCGTGTCCAACCAGGCGACATCGTCCTCGAAATCGGCGCTTGGCTCGGCGCTTTCACTCGCTCCGCGTTGGACCAGGGCGCTTCACTTGTCGTGGCCTTTGAGCCCGAGCCGATCAATCGTTCGTGCTTCGAGCAGAACTTCGCCGACGAGATTGAACAGGGTCGGGTCGTTGTGATCGCCGCCGCGGCTTGGGATCGAGCCGGGAGAGTCAAGCTGGCGAACGTTGGACCGTTGAACGCGGAAGGTAGCCGCAAGGGTTTCGCCGTCGCCAATGACGGTCCGATCGAGGCCGACTCGGTCACCATCGATGAAACCGTTGAACGGCTGGAACTCGAACGGGTTAACTTCATCAATATGGATATCGAAGGCGGCGAGTTGTACGCGCTGCGTGGCGCGTTGCGGACGATCCAGCGCTTCCATCCAGTGATTGTTTCCTGTATCCACCATCTACCGGGGGATCGGAAGCGTATCCCTGAGTCGGTTCTTGAGATGGAATCTCGCTACGACCTACAGATGACAGACCTCCAGGGCTTTTTCCGACCGATTCGCGAGGTGCGGCCAGAGTAGACTCGCGGGGTGACGTCGAAGAGACACTAAGTTGCGGTTTGGAAACCGGTTTGCTGGTACGCCCGGCGCGATTCGAACGCGCGACCTTTTGCTCCGGAGGCAAACGCTCTATCCATCTGAGCTACGGGCGCATGCTTTGTTTTCAATAACTTGAGGGCCTTGGAGAGATTCTTAGGGTAATCTTAGAGTACCATTAGCATCTCGAAAAACACAATTCATCAGTCCGCTGAATACCCTGCCGCCGGCCAAGTTCGGGGAACTGTTTTCCCTCCTTCGAGCCATACCGAAGAGGATTTTGAGCGGCGCGGGAGTCGAGTTCGACTTTTTCCCTCAGCACGACCCACTCCCCCAGAATTACGCCCATACGGTTGTTGCTCACTCTCCGGAGCGGGATAGGAGGCCGCCCAAGCTGGTCAGAAAGCAAGCGAGGACCCGCCTGGGCCAGAGAATGCGCGTGGTCATAGTTGCCACAGTTTAGATTTAGAATTGTAGCCGTCTGATATCGAAAAGGTGGCATGAACAGCACCCTTCCGAGGCAAAAGCTCGATGACTATCACACCACCCGCGCTGGGTTTACCAACTTTCCAATCGCCGGCGCTTCGATCGTTACTACGTCGCCCGGCTGCAAGGCCGCTTCTTCCGTGACGATGATTCCGGTGCCGGTGAAAATCACCGCCGGCGAGGGGACGGGATTGCTGCGCAGCAGGTATTCGGCCAACTCCTCGAACTTGCGCCGCAGCAGCGCGGTCGAGGCCGATCCCTCGAACGTGGTTTCTCCGTTGCGAGTGATCGTGCAGCTCAACTCCAAATCATATGGATTCGCGATTTCTTCGGGAGTTACGATCACCGGGCCAAGCGAGCAACAAGCTTCGTAGGCCTTGGACTGCGGAAGATAAAGCGCGTTTTCCTTTTCGATGTCCCATGCCGAGACATCGTTGCCCAGCGTGTAGCCCACAATGTCGCCACGGCTGTTGATGACGATCGCCAGTTCCGGTTCGGGCGCGGTGAACTTCGAGTCCGCGCGAATGCCGATTGCTTCGCCGGGGCCGACACAATAGCGGCTGGTCCCTTTAAAGAAGATCTCCGGGCGGTGAGCGGGGTTGTGCACGTAGCCGTACATGCCTTCGCCGGTGCCGAGCTCCCCGTCGCGGAACTCCGCGCTCGGGGCGTAGGTGCAGCCGCAGCCCCACACTTCCGACGGAGTCACGGGAATTGCCGGCCGAGTGCTCACCGTTTCCCCTACCGTCATCTCGGAGGCTACTTCGCCGAGACTTCGCCCCTGCTCTTCGGCCTTTCGAATCAACGAAGCCACGGAATGTTCCGGGATCGGGCAATAGCTTCCGTCTTCCACAATGGCGGCCGTCAGCGTCCCTGAAGAATCTCGAATCTGTGCTAGTTTCATCGTGCCTCGCAGTTCGGTTGATGATTTGCTATCGGGTCTCGCAAGATATGGCGACTGTGGATCACGGGCGGCGTGCTGTGCCCTAACCTGCATCTCTCGTTACGTGGCGAGGCGAAGCGCGCGAGGACGTAATCGTCGTTCCAGGGATTGACTTTTGAGCATTCCCGTAGCGCAGGCCTCGGCGGCCGTTGCTTTTGTGGCGCACGCATTCTTGCGTGCCGTGTCGCCATTCCTGGCGACATTGGGCGCAATGAATCGCTCCCTTACTGACGGAAAGTTTAGCCTCTAAAGACAACCCATCCTCTGTTCCGCGGTTCGCTAAGATCGGACGAGGTACCGCTGCCGGCCCATCCTGCCCAAGCCACTTGAGAGCATCGTGTCTGATAACCACCTCAAAAAGGCCGCGGGTCTGGGCAAAAACGGCCGCCCAGTCCTGCGCTACGGGAGCTTGCCGCCATCGTGTACGCCGGGCAATGTGTACGAACTGTTGCCCCGCGTATCGGCTGCCGCCTCGGCGAATGAGCGGCGCATTACTCTCGCAGGCCAAAAGTATAAAGCGCAAGGCCTGCTTTCACGGACACGTACTGCTGGCCCTCGACCAGGTAGGTAATCGGTGAATTGTCCGTCCGAGCGCCGAGGTTTTTTCTCCACAGCAACTGGCCGGTTTCGGCGTCGAGGGCCATGAAATTACCCTCGATATTGCCCGAGAACAGGACGTCGCCGGCGGTGGTCAGCAATCCCGATTCCGAGACCCCCCTCATCTTGAACTGCCACTTCCGTTCTCCCGTTGCGGGATCGATCGCGCGGATGGCCCCGTAGCCCGCATCCTTTTCCGCCATGTGGTCCGGAAAGATCCTTTCCACAAGGCTGCCGTCGTAGCGGTTGCCGACGGTGTGGATCGCTTCGCCCGTGTAAAACATGCCCCAGTAATCCGCCCAAACCGACAAGTAAAAAAGACCGGTCCTTGGACTGTAGGAGGGTGCATACCAGTTGGTCGCTCCCTGCGCTGCCGGGTAAACCTTAACACCTTCTTTCGTTGGTTCCGTGCCGGGTAGTTTGATGGGCCGGCCGTTTTCGTCGAGGCCCTTGGCCCAGGTCTGCTTGGCAAACGGTTTTCCCAGCAGGAATTCTCCTGTCTCGCGGTCCAGAACGTAAAAGAAAGCATTGCGGTTGCCCCACAGCATCAACTTGCGCGGCCGCCCGCGAAACTCTCTGTCCACCAGCACCGGGATTTGAACCGAGTCCCAGTCCCAAACGTCGTGCGGCGTGAACTGGAAGTGCCATTTCAGCTTGCCGGTATCGACGTCAAGGGCCACGACGGAACCCGTGTAGAGATTGTCGCCGGGGCGTACGTCGCCATTCCAATCAGGGCTGGGATTGCCAATGCCCCAATAGACCAGGTTGAGGTCAGGATCAAACGATCCCGTCACCCAAGCCGAGCCGCCGCCCGTCTTCCAAGCGTCGTTCTCCCAAGTCTCGTGGCCCGGCTCGCCAGGGCCGGGTACGGTGTAGAAGCGCCAAGCCTGTTCTCCGGTCTTAGCGTCATAGGCGTCCAGATAGCCGCGAATGCCGTACTCGCCGCCCGCGGTTCCGACGATGATCTTATCCTTGACCGCCAGGGGAGCCATGGTCAGGGTATAGCCCTTCGTGTTGTCACAGACCTGTCGGGACCACAGAACGTTTCCGGTTCTGGCGTCGAGCGCCAGCAGCCGGCCATCGAGCGTTCCCGTAAAAACCCGATCGTCGAGGAGGGCCGCCCCGCGGTTGGTGCGGGCGACCGTGTTGACCCTTTTAGGCAAAGTGTGGACGTAGGTCCAGAACCTGCGGCCGGTCTTGGCGTCGAGCGCTATGACATTGTTGTTGCCTTCGGTCAAGTACATGACGGCGTCGACAACCAGCGGCGTCGCCTGCAGTTTGCCCTCCGTGCCGGCATGAAACACCCACTTCAGTTCGATGTCGCCGATGTTCTCCCGGGTGATCTGCTTCAGCCCGCTGTAATGCCGGCTCTTATAAGTCCCCGAATAGGTCGCCCAATTCTCGGGCTTCGCTTCGGCGTTAAGCAGATCCTCGTAGCTGACCTGGGCTGTCAACACAAGCGCCCACAAAAGAAGAAACAGCATGCGTCCGAGAGGTTTCATCGCCGCCCTCCCTTTGGTCTAAGGGCAGCTAGGTAAGCGACAAGATCGTCAATCTCGCGCTGATTCAACTTTCGCTCGAAGGAGGGCATCACGGAGTTCTCATCCAGTTCATACTCTTCGAGGTCGCTCTTGATGACTGAGATAAGGCGCTGCTGGGAATCGAGCAGCTGCAGCGAGAAAGTGTCTTCGTTTAACCGCCGGCCCGTGACCCGGATCCCTTCCCTGGTGGTAGCGCGCAGCTCCCAGTAAGCGGGAGAAACCCTCTCGTTCGGGTTGAGGATGGACCGCTTCAGTTCATCGAGAGATCTGTCCCCTCCAATGTGACTCAGATCGGGACCGCGGCGCCCCCCCTCACCCCTGACAGTGTGGCACTTCGAACATCCACCCTTACCCCGGAAAAGCTTCGCGCCCCGAGCAGCGCCGCCGGCGCTTTCCTCCGCTCCAGCGGTCCTCCGGAGCGACTGAACGTACGCTACGAGCTGCCAACGTTCCTTTTCGCTAAACGTGAACGGCGGCATCCCCGTACCCGGAATTCCGTCTCTGATCGTTTCGTACAGCTCGGCGTCGGTGGTACGGTCGGGCGATCCTCTCCTGATCTGACGACCTATTCCAGGTGTGCCATTGCCGTCCAGTCCATGGCATATGGCACAGAAGGGGCGGAAAAGCCGAGCGCCGGCTGCTTCATCGTCGGCCGATGTGTAGGGGTTTTGAACGCCGGGTTGCTGGGCAGAAAGCGAAGCGCAAAACAGCGCCAGAACCGCACACCACGGGATGGCGTTGCGGCCAATCGACCTCATTGACTCACGATGAATCGCGCGCCTTAGCATCATCACACTCGAACGCTCCATTTTATACAGCCGCTCACGTTTCGGATCGGTGCATTCGGGCACAGCATGCTGTGCCCCTACGGATCTGCGGGCGCTTGGAAATGTAGGGGCACGGCAAGCCGTGCCCGAAGCTTCGGATTCGCCTATCCGGCTGCCAAATGCACGAGACCGACCTTTCCTAAGCGCACGCCGCTCAGCTTCCCTCCCGAATGCCCGCCTCTTCGTAAACCACGAAGAACTGATTCGGTTCGATCTTCTTAAACTCCTGCCGCTTGCCGCTAGGCCAGAGGACCTCGACGGTTTCCACCTGCAAGTCGCTCGCCAGGCCGAAGGTCAGCGGCAACTCGCTCTGCGAACAGTAGCTCGAGCCGCTACGAACCGTCTGCCACTGTTTGCCCGACGCGCTTCGGACTTTCACGACCGCTCCGATTGCGCTGCGATTCGACTCGCGGCCTACCAGCTTCAGCCGCAGATAGGAATTCGCATTGCCCCCGTCGTTGCGCAACAGATACGCTGGACCATCGTTGGTCGAGATCAGGACGTCGAGATCCCCGTCGCGGTCGTAGTCGCCGTAAGCCGCGCCGCGCGCGACCACCGGGCGAACGAAATCCGCGCCGACCTTTTCGTTGGCCAGCTCAAACCGCCCCCGTCCCGTATTGCGAAACAAAAGCGGCGTCTGCTCGTATTGAACCTTCGGCTGAACGCGGCTGATCTCCTGCTCCAAATGTCCGTTAGCGGCGAAAATATCCAGGTGGCTGTCCAGATCGTAGTCGAAGAAGAATGCTCCGAAAGTCAGGTATAACAGGCTTGCCCGCCCCACCGCGCTCGTCGGGGCCTCATCGACAAACAGCCCGTTCCCCTCGTTGTGATAAAGCGACAGCATTTCGTTCGAAAAGTTGCCGATCAAAAGGTGCGGACGCCCCGAGCGGTCGTAGTCGGCGGCATCGACGCCCATCGCGCCGCGCGCCTTGCCGTCCTCGGCGAAAGCCACCCCCGAAGCCAGGCCTTTGTCGCTGAACGTGCCGTCGCCGTTGTTGCGGTAGAGCTTGTTGGGCTGCGTGTCGTTCGCTTGGAAAATATCCAGCCGCCCGTCGCCGTCAAAGTCGAGCAGAGCGACGCCAAGCGCCTTGCTGGTGTCGTCGAGCAGCCCGGCTTTCTCCGTTCGATCGGCAAACTTCCCCGCGCCCAAATTGCGGTAAAGCCGCGACGAAACGCCGTTATAGGACTCCGGCGTGCAGTAGGACTTCGTCTCCCCGTCGAGCGAGCACCAGAGGTTGTTTTCCGGACTCCACACGACATAGTTGGCCACGAAAATGTCCAGCCGCCCGTCGCCGTCGTAGTCAAGCCAGGCGGCACTCGTACCGAAGTCGGCGTTCGAAATGCCGGCTTGCCCGGTGACGTCCTGAAACGTCCCGTCGCCCTGGTTGCGGAAGAGTCGATCGCCTTCGAGCGCGGTGACGTAGAAATCCTGGTATCCGTCGTTGTCGTAATCCCCGACCGCAACTCCCATGCCGTACATCTCGATCGCCAGCCCGGCTTCCTTCGTAACGTCGGTGAACGTCCCCTTGCCGCTATTGCGATAAAGCGCCATGGTCGTCTTTCGCTTGGGGTCGGGCTGCCAACTCCTGCTGTTGACGAGTAGGATATCGGGCCAATCGTCGTTGTTGAAGTCGAGGAAGGCGCAGCCGGAGCCCAGCGTTTCGGGCAGCCATTTCTTGCCCGATCGCCCGTTATGATGCTCGAACTCGATGCCCGCTGCCGACGTCACGTCGGTGAAAACCACATCGGCGGCGCCGGACGCCACAGGGGGCTTCCCCGCTTGTGGATCTCCCGGCCCGCAGGCCGCGGTGAGCAGCCACACGGCCGCTGCCGGGAGCATCACCCGGCTTGCCGCCGCGCGAAAGCCGGATTTGTCGCGCCGACCATCCGCCGGGCCCGGAAACTTCGTCGCGGGAACGCGGCAGGCTTGGCGGCGATAGCTCAGCCTGGCCGCACCGGGATCGTCGGCCGTCACGGCAGGCCCCCGAGCTCGTCCATTCCCGCGCCGACCGCCCTCGCGGCAACCTCGACCGGCAGCTCGACCGAGACGTGCTCGTGAATCGATTGGCGCTCGTTGTTGTCTTCCGGACTCAGCCGGCGGATGCGCGCGGTGACCGTCTGCGCCGACTCGTCGGCCTTGAAGCGCCGGAAGAGGTTTTCCTCACGCGCCGCGTTTTCCTCGTCCCCCAAACCCCGGTAGCAAAGCATCCGGCGATAGTGCATCTGGAGGTCTTCGGGATCGATACGGGCAACGCGATCCAACACGGTGATCGCTTCTTCGTAACGGCGCTTGAGAAACAAGATGTTGGCGATTTCGTTCAGCACGACGCGATCGCGCGGGTATTGGCTCTCGGCCCGCCGCAGGGCGGCCAGCGCACCGTCGTAATTCCCTTCCGCCTTCAAAATTTTGGCATGGAAGAAGTGAACCCTGGCGAGCGAGTCGTCTATTTCAAGCGCTCGCTCGACGAAAGGCTTGGCGGCGTCGGTTTGGCCTTCTTG
The DNA here is from genome assembly GCA_965248365.1 of Bryobacterales bacterium. Taxonomy (GTDB): domain Bacteria; phylum Acidobacteriota; class Terriglobia; order Bryobacterales; family UBA6623. The sequence goes on from CBDFJA010000003.1 coordinate 1,020,461, forward strand.
CACCAGCGCTCGGGCCACGTTCAGCCAACCGTCGGCAAACTCCGGATCGGCCTCGGTCACGCGCTGAAAAGCGTATTCGGCTCCCTTTAGGTCGCCTTGCAGCAGCAAGCCGATCCCGTAGTCGTTCCAACGCTTGGCGTCTCCCCGCTGCACCGCCGGACCCCAATTCGTCTCGCCGACGCCGATCTCCAGCTTCGCTTCCGCCTGAGCCAAGACGATGATGGGCAAGTTGGGAATCCGGTCTTTGATCTTGCCGGCAACGTTCTCCGGGATATCGGCGGGAGAAAACGTGAAACGGCGATCATCGTGGCCCTTGCTGAAGCCGGCGGTGTCGGTAGGGTCGGGCTGACCAGCGTATGCAAACTGCGTGTAGAAATGCGAAAACTTGCGGTAGTTCAACTTGGCCAGTAAGCGGATCGGCCCGGACGCGTTTTCGGGAACCCGCAAGCGGAAATGGGCCACATCGGCCGCGCCGGGCGGTATGAGCCGCACATAAAGCGCGCTGCGAGCCTGGAAAGCATTGCGCTTGTTGATCGGGTTGCTATGCCCGTCCAGCAGAAACGCGCGGTAAAAGTGCGCACCGCTCTCGACCGGGCCCTCACCGCCGTCTTCGACTTGACCGCTCCAAAAAATGATTCGCCCGTCGGCGTCGACCGCCTGGAGTTCAAGCCACAGGTCGAAGGCGTCGACCGTCCCGCCGGGAAAAAAGTGCCCGACCTTGCGCGTTCGGACAACGACATCCACCTTGACGGTCTTGCCCGGCTCCATTACGGGGGATGCCCGATCGATGGGCGCGGCAATTTTACCCACCTCGCGCATGAACACCGGCCCGCCGCCGGCCTCGGCTTCCTCGCCCACTCCAAAACCGGTCGAAAGCAGAGGCCCCTCCGCCGTCCGGCGCTTCATCGCCGGGGCCGCGCTGCTTTCTTCGACGGGCGAGGCGGCGAAAATGTCCACCGAGACGATGCCGTCTTCGAGAAATTCCTTGGTCACGCGAAGCTGCTCTTCATCTTGGTTGACGTAGGGCACGGCTGTGTTCGCCGCCGGGAAGCGGTGCGAGTGAACGTAGCCGTCGATGTTGCCCGGGTCGTCCGATTTCACGAGCGGCATGTGGCAATCCGTACAGTCGGCCGGCTCGTCGGGATAGTAGAACGAACGCGCCCCTTGGCCCGACACGCCGCTCGCCTGCCAGTTGTCGTATTCGTTGAAGCCGCGGAACCAGCGGTAGTCGTTGACCGGAACATCCAGGTGGACCTTGTGGCACGTGGCGCAAAACTCGGACTTGTCGAGCCGCATGAACGGTTTCATGAACGCCTGCCGATGCGCCGCCGGAGCGGTGTTCACAAAGTAGTCGTGAATGGTCTTGACGAGGGGGTTGTCGCTCTTCGACATCTCGTGCAGCGGCGGATAGGTGATCGTAAATCCGCCGTTGCCCATCGTGTCGGCGACGTGCGTGATCGAGTGGCAGGACATGCATCCCAACCCCGCCAGGGCTTCCGTCGTGTCGATCTGTTCCTTGACGGGACGCTCGAACAGACCGTTGAAAAACATCGCGTGGTCGTGGCACCCGGCGCACCATTTCGAAGCCTCGACGCCGCCCGTCACTTCCTGCATGTACTCGATCGACTTGCGATAGAACTGGTTGTTGAACGACGAGAAGTGGTGCATCGAGCTGTTCCACTGCTCGTAAATATCCTCGTGGCACTCGCCGCAAACCTTCGAGTCCAAGAAGAAGTCCGAGGGAATAAGGTCCCCGGTATTGCTTTGAGCCGAGGAGGGAAAGAACGGGCTCTCCGATCCCGCGCCTTCATACTCCATGCTGAGCGGGGCTGTCGTGGGATTGATGATGCGGTCTCCCGTACGGGGAAACCAGTGGAGCCGCAGCCTACTGCCCGCCGGCATCGCCAGGGCAACGAGCAACGCCGCGGCCAGAGCCTTTGAAAACCCCGGCCAGAGCTTTCGCGCATAGATCCATGCAAGTACGCCGCCCGCAAAGCCGAGCGACCCGTGTACGGCCACGACCCAGAGATTGGGCCTCGTCGCCCCGATGAAGCAGAGAAGAACCCCGAGAGCGCCCGCCGCCGACAACGCCGCCGTCGCTGCCCGCGCATGCCGTCGGAACGAGCGGACGGCTTCCGCCCTCCAGACCCAAAGCGCTAGAAGCAGCCCCAGGCCCAAGACAATGTGAAGTAAAACGTTGGCGAGATAAAAGACGCTGGCTTCAGGAAACGCCCAGACCCAGCCCGTGTTGAGCAGCAGCAACAAAAAACCCGCCGCCGTTACTTTTGCCTTGGTCACCGATCACCTCAACGGGCGAATCAACCGTAAAGCCCCTCTGAAGTTATATTCTCGCAGATACCGGCGGTGGATCTCGCCCTCCGGGTAGCGCTCGGAAGGGCCGTAGGGGTAGCCGGTCATGGCGTGAAAGGGAAGAGGCTCGACGCTGTCGCCAAAGGCCGTGTTCGCCTCGTTCTCTTTCGCCCAGCCGTCGGCGAAGAGCAAGAAATCGCGCCTCCAGCCCCGCGGAAGATCAGGCAGACCCGCCGCCGGGAATCGCAGGACCAACTCGTCGCCCGCGCCCAGGACGACAAAGCGGTCGTCGATTGCTTCGAGCAATTCGCGCACCTCGCCGTAACGGGTGTACATCCCCGGCGTCGGATTCCACATCGACGTCAGATGGACGCGCGCGTAGTCGTAGCGCTCCGGCTGCTTGCGTTGCGGGTGGATCTCGAGGTCCGAGAATCCTCGAAATCGCAGTTCCGTTTCTTGAGGCAGAAGAGGGGTGAGCGTTGCCTCGGGAGAACGAGTGTCTGCCGCGGCGAACACCTCGTCCCAGTAAAGGCACATATTCGTGAGGATGCGCACCTCCCTCGAATCCGAGAGGAACTTACCTCCTAAGTCCACGGTGATCGTCCTCGGCCGCCCCGCCGGCAGACCCATGTCCGCGACGACGGTGACCCAATCTCCCTGAGCGTCTCGAACCTGCAAGGAGGGCAGCTGCATCGCGCTCTGCTTGCTCTGTCCGCTTGCCACAAGGATGCTTGCATCCGCCCAATCGACCCAGCCATGAAGAAACAGTACAACGTCGTCGCGCCCCCGAAGCGAAGGGAAGTCGAGCGTCAGCGAATGGTGCTCGGCGCGTCCTGCAAAGTCACGCCTGAAATCGTCGGGGTAGCGACGGTCTCTCTTCACCAGGCGGTCCCGAACGTCGTGCCCGTGGTGATCGGCGGCTCGCCGAGGATAGTGGCGTTCGCCGACGCCGTACAAGTGAAACTCGGGAAACGGCGGCGCCTTGAACTTTTCGCTGCTGAAAATATCTACCTCGCTCGGGTGATCCACCGCGATCAGCTTCACCTGGTCGATGTAGGCGACTTCCCGCAACTCCTCGGTAATCCTGACCTCGTAAAACCCGTCGCGCGGTTTCAGCGCGCCGCCGTCGATCGACACATACTCGTCATGATCAACCGGGCAAAACTTGCCCTCGCCCAAACTGGTCCCCAGCGGCGCCACCGCCAGCACCTCGCTGATGAACTCGAACTCCCGCCCGTTCCAGGTGAAAATCATCGGACAAGAGCCCGACAGCCGCGGCTTTTCCTCGTAAACGTGCGCCTGACCCACCGCTTGCTGGGATTCGTTCTGGATCAGCCCGTTGGCCCAAGTGATGCGAACCGTATCGATGCTCTCGGCCCCCGCCAGACCGAAGGTCAGCGGTACGCCCTGATAGACCTGCTTGCGGTAGAGCCGTCCGGCCTTCACTTCCACGCGTGTCCCTTCGGCCCGAACGTTATTCTTGACGCCTTGGAGGGCTACCGAAACGTGCTTGTTGGTAGTCTCGGTGGCGTTAGAAAGCAGATGGGCGCTGCCGTCGGCGGCTATGGCCGCCACGTCGGTGCTCCCGGATCCGTCGAAGTCCGCGGCCACGGCGGCAACGAGTCCGCCGGGCAGTCCCGAGACTTGGCCCGGTTCGAACTTCATGCCTCCGCGGTTGAGCAGTAGGCCGTCAGGGGTGACCGCATCCACCCAGCCGCGGTTCTGAAAATCTCCCCACGCCAACACACCGGGCATGTCCGGTCCCCCGCGCAAGTGTCCCTCATCATTTCGTAGGATTCGCGTGCCTGTGTCAGCCCCCTCTCCCGAAGACATCGCGACGTCGAGAAAACCGTCGTTGTCGAGGTCAACCACGTCTAAGCGCACGCGGTCATCCGCCGGCTTGACCCCTGGAATCGTCTTCGCCCTAAACTCTCCGACCTTGCGGTCTTCGTAGACGACGACCTTGTCGGCATAGGCCACAACGATGTTAAAGCCGTTGTTCTCCCACAGCTCGAGCGTCGCGGCGGCCAACCCGCGCGAACCCTTCACAAACGGGAACTTGTCGGAAACATCCTTAAAGGTCCCGTCGCCGTTGTTGCGGAGCAAAACCTGTTGTCCCCCGACCGCCAGCAGGTCGAGGTCGTAGTCGTGGTCGTAGTCGACCCACAGCGCCGATTGAAAATCACCTTCCGCCAGCAGCCGCGGGTCGCCGCTAACGAGGCCTTCCCGGACTTCGCCCAGATAAACCCCATCACCCGTGATCAGGCAAATATCTTGGAATCCGTCGTTGTTGAAGTCGCCGGCCGCGAGGGAGCGGATTTCTCCTTCGACTTCTTTCGTCGGCGTGAGGCCATCGCTGAGGTCGAAGGCGACCGTTTGGCGGGACCAGGCGGCCAAATCCACCGCTCCGTCGCCATTCGCATCGAGAAGGGTCAACCCGACTGGCAGTCCCTTGAGCGCCGAAGCCAGCTCCACGGCTCGAAACTCAGTTGTCGCTGCTTCGGCCGCGGGGGGAGCTGCATCGATCGGGTCGTACAGTTCGGAGTAGAAACTCCAGTTGATGTCTTCGCCGATCGCGGCGCCGGCTTGCAGATCCTTGAGTTCGCGGAAGCGGTCGAGTTTCTGCTTCGCGCGTTCGGCATCGATGCGCCGCAGCACGTTATAAAGCTGGAAATTGGGCGCGGCCAGGCTGGGGTCGAGCTCCGAGGCCCGCTCGAACGCCGCGATCGCCGTGTCGGGGTCCTTTTTCAGCCGATAGAGAACCCCGAGGTTATAGTGCGACTTCGGCTCGTCGGGAACGAGCCGCAACATCTCCTTAAACTCTCGGATGGCCCGGTCGGCCTCGCCGAGCCTCTTGAACTCGACGCCCAAGTTGAAATACGCGTGCGGGATGGAGCGGTCGATCTCGCGCGCCTTTTCGATCTCCGCGATGCCTTCTTCCGGCTTGCCGACGCGCAAAAGGGACAGCCCGTAATTCAGGCGCTCGCGCGCGGAGCCGGGGTTCAGCTCGAGCGCCTTGCGCAGCTCGTCCACGGCTTGCGTCTGCGTTCCCGGGTTTTCGTAGAAGGCCTTGCCCAGGTTGCGGAGTCGCTGCAGTTGTGCAGTCTGGGCGGGGTCCAGCTTCGGACCCGACGGCGGCGCGAACATCAACGCCGCCCCGCCGAGCCCAACCAGAACAAGAACGGAAATGGCTACCTTGTTCATAGTTTGACCCTCCCATGGTAGCGGAACGGCCGGTGGGCGTCAGCGTCGGGCTGTGTCGCCGCTTCGCGGCGAAGGACCGGCAAGAGTTGCCGGTCCTTACTGAATCGGCCGAGCTCTGTAGGGAAACAAACACTCTTGTTTGTCCTAGCCTTGTAGCGCGGATCTCGCTTTTGAGATCCGCGGCCTTTTGCCACAAAGCCCCGTCCAGCCTCGAACTCGCACAGGGTGGGCATTCGCTCGACCGCTCGCGCTCACCAAAGTTGCCGGGGACAGCCGCCTCCCTGAAAGCGGTTCCGTTTCAGAAAATTGCCGAACAAACCAAATTTGCATATAGAGCGATTGTTTCCTGCGGTTTAGGGGACGCTTTCAGAGACGAACAAAAGGGGTATGCCGCCGTCGGCTCGACTTGACCAAGCGTTGGGTTGCGTGCGCCGGGGGTGCTCACTCGGCGACGCAATGGTATTCGCAGCGGCTCTGCCGGCAGCGCCAGAAGCCGAGGCAGATTTCGTGCTCTATGTCGTTTTCTTCCGCCCACTTCCGGCATTCAACCGACTGATCCACACTGTCCGGGCGGCGGCGGAACGGCGGTTCGAGCGGACCGCAGTGGGTAAGGATCACCAGCAGCACCGTCGCTCGCCGGATCACAAACGAACTCCTCCCTTCCCCCCGACGGACCAACGCCGTCACTGGTTCTCCATCGCGCCGGTATAGTCGATGACCGTGTCGACGACGCCGATCACCACGCGCCGATTTCGCTGCCGAGCTTGGCGGGTCTTCAAGGGCACGGCCGGGTTGACCTCCCCAAACCCCTGTGTCTCGATGATCTCCTCGGGTATGCCGGCCTCGACAAGATACCGCCGAACGGCCCCGGCGCGCTTTTCCGAAAGCTGCTGGTTGTAAGCCTCGGGCCCGGTGTCGTCGGCGTGTCCATAAACGTAAAGCTGGTAACCGTGGGAAGCCAGCAGCACCCCGGCTATCCGGCTTAGGATCTCGCGATTCTCGGGGCGAAGCACGGCTTTATCGAAATCGAAGAGAAAGGAATCTTGTCCCAGATTCACGACCATGCCCATGGGCGTACGCGTGCTTTCGGCGATCCGGCTCAGCGCCTCGTGCATGCGGTCGAGTTCTTTCTGCCGCCGCTTTCGAAGGCGCGCGGCTTCTTGGCGGCTGCGTTCCGCCTCCGCGCTCGCTCTTTCGGACTCGACTCGGAGACGATCGGCTTTCTCGCGAGCCATCTCCCTCTCTAACTCCGCCCGCCTGCGTTCGCGGGTTAGCCGGCGAGCCTTCTCTTCGGCCTCATCCGCGCGGACGCGTTCCGCTTGAGCCTCGGCGCGGGAGTCCGCGGCCTCGCCCCGGGAAGTGGCGAGATCTTGCTCGAGCGCCAACTTCTGCGTCTCGATCCTGGCCAGCCCGGATTCCAACTCGCCGATTTTCTGCCACACCACCCAGGAAGAAACCAGCACGGCCAGCAACAGGCCCAGACCAAGAAACACCAGCGCCCAGCGATGGCCCGCTCGTGGAACGCCTTCCTCGGATTCGGCAGCCACTATTCCATTGTCCTAAATCCCACCGCGAGATCCGCCCCCAGAGGTGTGAATCTCCCTCCCAACAAGCCGCGTCGATCGGTCGCTGACGCGCCCCGCTCCAGCTTTCGCACCGCCGACGGCTTGCATTCTTACGTGAATCTCCGTCGAGACAAACTCATCCCTCATCTTCCGTTCAACGGATTTTGAGCCTCACTTTTGGGGGCAAGTCCAAATTATGTGTGACAGAGCCGCGCGAGAAAGGGTGGGGTCAAGGTGTCGTGTTAAGCCGGGTGTGGCGGGAACACGCGGCCCCCGAGGCCATTCGCACCCTGGAAAAGCAGCCTCAGTTGGCTGCGACCACGCGCGTCGTGCTGGTCATCTGGATCTGGTTGCCGGGGATGACGAACCCGGTTACCAGTTTAAACGGGTAGGTGACCCGCACCTCGGCGATGTCGTTGCGTGAAACACCCGTGGATCGGTGAACGACCCGTCGGTGTCAGGGTTATAGGTGGTGGTCACGGTCAACGACGACTGGTCCAGGCCCTTGGTGTGCTCCAGGACGACAGCGGTGATATCGCTCGCGGCGTAGGGTGGCCGTCGGCACCGCATTCTTCGAGGAAGAAGGTGCTATGAAACTTGATGTTCAAAAGGAGGAACCCCCACGCTACGAGCGTGCTGCGCTGGGTTTGAGCTTCAGCTAATTGGTCATGACCATCGCCGCCGTGCTGGAAAGGCTCACGTCCGACAAATAGAAGGATATCAGGGGCTGAAAAGTGTAACTTGCCGTAATTTCCACCGTGCTGCCGGGCGAAGTGTCGGGCGCCCATGTAACGCTGACGTTCACGTTACTCGAGCCCAGAAAAGGGGCCTTCGAGCGCAGATAGTCGCGAATGTCGCTCTCGGTTGCCGGAGACAAGCTGTCGGTGACCTGCCCCCAGGAACGAGTCCACTCTCTAAGTTAGACCTGGGACCATTTGAAGTCCACCCCATGGTATAGAACTCTGGTCCTGGGACCTGGGTAATCTGGCCTCCGGCGCCGGCGGCCGATAGGCCAAGGCGCTGTGAGGCCGTCGCTGGTTGTACTCCCTGCGCCATCTCTCGGCCAACACCTTCGCCTCCCACAACGTGTCGAAGACTTCTACGTTCAGCAGTTCATCCCGCAGTTTTCCGTTGAAGCTCTCCACATATCCATTCTCCCAGGGGCTGCCGGGCTCGATGTATAAGGTCCTCACCCCAACAGCCTTCAGCCAGTCCCGAACCGCCTGAGCCGTAAACTCTGACCCGTTATCGGACCGAATGTATTCAGGCACTCCCCGATCCACGAACAACTCCGCCAATCGATCCAACACGTCCTGGTGATTCATCTGTCGTTGGACCTCAATGGCCAGACACTCCCGGGTGTATTCATCCAGTAGGGTTAATAATCGAAAGGCCCTTCCGTCATGGGTTCGCTCATGCACGAAGTCATAGCTCCAGACGTGATCCTTGTGAGCCGCTCGTAACCGAACGCAGGATCCATCATGAAGCCACAGTCTCCTTCGTTTCGGCTGTCTGGACGGGACTTTCAGCCCCTCCTGTCTCCACAACCTCTCCACCCGCTTGTGATTCACTTTCCACCCTTCCCAACGAAGCATGGCCGTGATCCGTCGGTAGCCGTATCGCCCGTAGTGCGTGGCCAACTCCACCATCTCAGCCACCAATCGAGCCTCCTCATCGGGGATATGCCTTTCCCTTCGCTGGATCGATCGAGCCTGTCCCAGCACTTGGCAGGCCCGACGTTCGGAGACGCGCTCTGCTCCCAATCTCTCCCTCACCCACACCACTGCGCGTCTCCTCTTCGTCGGGCCTAGAAGTTTCCCGAGGAAACTTCCTTTAGGATCTGCTTGTCCAAAGACAGATCTGCCACTAGCTTCTTCAACCGGGCATTCTCCTTCTCCAACACCTTCAACCGCTTGGCCTGATTCAGTCGAAGCCCTCCGTACTCCTTGCGCCACCGGTAGTAGGTCTGCTCGGTCACCCCAATCTGTTTGCACACCTGGCCCACCGTCTGTCCTTGAGCTAGACCCACCTCTGCCTCACGCAACTTGATGATGATCTGTTCTGCACTAAATCGCTTCCCTGCCATCTCTTGCCTCCTTCCTAAAACCGAAAATCCTAACATTCAACTTGGACTCGTTTTAGGGGGCAAGGTCAGTTTAGTTCTAGGACTCTTAGTATGCCGCCGGGGACTCTCGGGAGTCTTTCTCCGATCACTGCTGTCCGGTTAAAAGTCGAATAGAATCAATTGGTTGGGGTCATAGGGGGATTCGTTTGGGGAGTCGGATGGCTGGAGTGCCTGTAAAAGGGGCATTTTTTCGAATTGCGTAACGCTGAGAATCTGTAGAATCTGGTAAAGACTCGCTTCCAGCCCGAGCCGTTTCCGGACGATGGCGATGAGCACGTAAATCGAGACAGCGATCCGGATCTGCGTCTTGACGGCGTTCTCGCTGGTGCCGTAAAACGAGTTGATTCGCAGATGTTGCTTGATCCACTTGAAGAACAACTCAATCTGCCAACGCGACTTGTAGATGTGGGCGATGGTCAGCGCCGGGAGCGCGAAGTTGTTGGTCAGAAACTTCGCCTGGGGTGGACCCCTGTAGTGAAACAACCTGCTAAGCAGGGTTTCCCCATTCGCTGAAAAAGGCTTGGCTGGGGAGCAGCCTTCATTGTAAACTTCTGCTCGGCCGGTGAAGCGGAGGCGGGCTCTGGTGGAGACCAACCCGCCGAGGAATAGCCGGGCGGGAACTCATCGAGACGATGGGTCGGGGCGTGGAGCCTCTCGCTTCGCGCCCCACTCCGGCACGAACCCCGCCCATCGGATCGAAAGATTCCCTCATGCCTCGGAAAACTCATCCCACGACTCCCGCGAGACTGGCCTGTTCGAGCACGCTTTGCTCGTACTCGACCGGCGGCAGATACCCCAGCGCCGAGTGCAAACGTTTCTCGTTGTAGACGCGATCGAGAAACTGCCCGACGCGCCGTTTCGCCTCGGCGAAATCTTCATACTCGAACAAATAGACCTCTTCATATTTCAAGGTCTTCATGAACGATTCCGCCATGGCGTTGTCGTAGGGATTGGCCTTGCGGCTCATGCTGATGCTAATGCCGTGCTGTTGGAGCAGCTTCGTGTAGTCGCCCGAGGCGTACTGCACGCCGCGGTCGGAGTGATGCACCAAGCCCGGCCCGATCTCGCGTGTCCGCAAGGCCGTCCGTAAGGCGGCCAACGCCAACTCCGCCTCCAAAGTGCGACCCAGCGACCAGCCGATCACCCGCCGCGAGAAGGCGTCCAACACCACCGCCAGATACACGAACTCCCGCAACAGCCGAATGTAGGTGATGTCGGCCACCCAGAGTTGGTTCACAGCGCTGATATCGAGCGTCGGCACGAGATTCGGGTAAACCGCCATGCCGTGTTCGGAATCGGTCGTGCGGATGAATTTCTTGCGGCGCAGACACAGCAGGTTGTCCTGGCGCATGATGCGCTGCACGCGCTTGCGGTTGATCACCCAACCTTGGCGCCGCAGCTCGGCGGTGATGCGCCGCGAGCCGTAGGCGGGCATCTCCACGGCGATGCGCTGGATCACGTCCCGCAACGCCGTCTCGTTGTCGCCCGCGGGCGGTTGACGAGCCCGGTAGTAGGCCGCGCGGGAGACCTCCAGCACACGACACATCGCGGCCAACGACAAGCCCGCTCCCGTTTCCCGTTGTTGCTCGATCAAGGGGATCATCTTGTCTTTGAAGACGCGGCGCTCGGAAGCTGTTGTTCCTCGAGCCGCGCCAAGGCCTTTTTTAACAGGGCGTTCTCCATCGTGAGCCGGCCCACCATCTGCTCCAGCTCGCTCACCTGGATCTGCTCGTCATTGGGCTCGCGGTCGCGCTGAAAGGCTCGTTCGGGATCGCGGCGCAGCTGTTGCCGCCACTTGCTCAAAAGCGTCGGATGGATCTCATGTCGCCGCGCCACGGCGGCGACCGAGGCTCCCGCCTCGACCTGCCTCACCGCCCGTAACTTGAACTCGGCGGAAAACTTTCTCCTGGACAACGTCATGGCACCTCTCTCCATTCACTGTAAAAAGATGCTTAACGAGTTGTCTCATTTTCGGGGTCCACTCCACTTGCCTCCTTCCTAAAACCGAAAATCCTAACATTCAACTTGGACTCGTTTTAGGGGGCAAGGTCAACCGGAGCGTCCGGCGAATCAAGCTATTCTCAAGGCAGTCATGCGGATTCATCGTAGGCCCTTTCTTCTCTGGTTGTTGGCCGTTTATTCATGCCACGGGTTGGGCCAGGATCGCCCCTTCCTGAGCCTCGAAGTCAAAAAAAGCGCCAACGTCTTCGACGACTTCCCGCTCGAGGTGGGCAACCGCTGGGTCTACGAAGACACCTATGCCACCGACTACGGAAATCCTCCTCGTCGAGTGCGAAGGACATCGACCCGGGAGGTAACGATCGTCGCCCATGACTCGGTCTGGAGGGGACCGTCGTCCGCTGGCGCGAACGTAACACCGATTTTCGCTATCAATTCGGTCCCGGCTGGAGCGAGGAGCAGAAGGCTGAGTTCATGCAACCTTCCAGCCGCGGAGAGGAGCGCTTCTATCTTGTCCGCGGCAGCTACGTGTTTGCCTTTTACACACACTCATGGGATGACGCCGCCAGGGACCTCACCGAGCGATATAGATCGTATCTGGAGAGGGCGACTCCCGACTTTTTCTTCCCCATGACGATCGGAATCCGTTGGTCCGACACGCAGAGAGAACAGGCGGACCTCGAAAAGTTGAACTTGTTCCGGCAAGGCAAAGGAGGGGCGCCGAACCCCGGCAACTATTATTGGGTCGTCGAAAGCCGGCAGAACGTCACGACGCCCTACGGCGAGATCGAGGATGTTTTTTTTCTCATCTACCGCACACTAGGAGGACCGCATCGCCGCTGGTTCAAGCCCGGAATCGGGATTGTCCGCGAAAGCTTGTCGCATAGCGGAACCTACATCGAGACGGATTCGGTTCTCAAGGAACTGCACCTCCGAAGACCGTAGCTAGCTTTCTCGCCACTGTCGCCGCGATGGGGGGCGAAGGCCTGGTGGCCATGGCTTGCGGCGACAGTCTTGTGTGTATCGTCCGCTACGGTTGCTAAGGCAACCAGGGCGTGTGCGGGCCGGTTCATATACAAGCCCACGATGTCGCGGACCTTTTCGATCAGCAAAGGGTCGGGCGAAAGCTTGAAGCTTTCGGTGCGGTGCGGCTGCAACCCGAAGGCACGCCAAATGCGACTGATCGTCATGCGGCTGAGTCCGGCGGCTTTCGCCAGGCTGCGTGTCGACCAGTGCGTCTGTCCGCGCGGCGTGCTTTCCAAGGTCCGCACGACGACCTGCTCATCGCTCACCGTGCGCGGCTCGCCCGGCCGCGATCGGGCTGCGGAGCAGGTTGCGTGCCGCCGCGGGGCTACTCCTGGTCCGGCAGGGCGAACACAAACAGGGCAGAGCCTCGCGGAAAGTCCTTGGTCTCGGGCCATAGCTCCCCAACAGCGCCCACCACCGCCGATCCCCAGCCGCTAGGGGTGGCAACGAACTGTTTGCCGTTCACCGCATAGGTAATCGAAGATCCGCGATGTCCCGAGCCGGTCCGAAAAGACCACAAAGTCTCACCGGTATCGGCATCGAGGGCAATAAAACGGCCTTCGATATCGCCGGTGAAAACCAAATCACCCGCGGTGGCCAGTTGCGAAGCGAACATTGGATACTTCGTCTTGTGCCGCCAACGGATTTCGCCGCTAATCGGATCGTACGCGCTCAGGTGGCCGCCGGCTTCGACGTTCGGTGGTTTGACCATGACGAGGTCCCCACCGAAATAGGGTTGTCCCGGCCTTGGCTCTTCCGGGCGAGTCGTCATCATCATGCACCACTCGATGCCCGTCGAGTAAAACCAGCCGGTCTTAGGGCTGTAAGCCCCTTGATTCCACTGGCGCCCTCCGCCGGCGGAAGGGCAGAACAGACTGGGAACCCCAACCTTCGGCTCATTGCGGCCGATCAGCTTTCCGTTTTCGTCGATCCGTTCCACCCAGTTGTTGCTTTCGGCCACTGGCCAAGCGTTGATGAACTCGCCGTTGGTGCGGTCCACAACCCATGTGTAGCCCCCCTTGTTAGGGTTGAGAAGCAGCTTCCTTTTCTTCCCTTTGTGCTCAAGATCGACGAGGACGCACTCAAAAGCGGCGTCATAGTCCCAGACGTCATAGGGGATCTGCTGGTTGTACCACTTGAGCTTGCCGGTATCGGCGTCGAGCGCGATCAGGGAATTCGTGTAGAGGTTGTCGCCGCTGCGGTCTTCGCCGTAAAAATCCGCGGCGGGATTCCCGACGGCCCAATAAATGTGGTTCAGTTCGGGATCGTAGGAGCCGGTCATCCAGGTCGGGGCGCCGCCGTACTTCCAACTGTCACCCTCCCAGGTCTCGTGCCCGGGCTCGCCCGGTGCGGGAATGGTCCAAAAACGCCAAACCTGCCGGCCGGTTTTCGCATCGTAGGCATCGAGGTAACCGCGGTGTGCCGAGTCGCCGCCGGTGACGCCGGTAATCACCATGTCCTTCACAACGAGAGGAGCGCTGGTTATGTTGCAGCCGCACTGGTCCGCGTCCTCGATTTCGACGTTCCAAACTTCGCGGCCGGTCTTGGCGTCGAGCGCGACCAGGTGGTTGTCCATCGTACCCATGAAAACCAGGCCATGCCCCAGGGCCACACCGCGATTCCAGGGCCCGTAGAACGTCACTTTTTTGGGAGCGGGATAGTAGTAGTGCCAGACCTCGTCCCCGGTGACCGCGTCGACCGCGAACACGCGGTTCCAGGCGCTAGTGATGTACATGATGCCGTCGGCCACGAGTGGCGTGCAGTTCAGGCCTCCGTCAATTACCCCGGTCTGCAAGGCCCAGGCGGGAACCAGACTCCTCACGTTTGTGCGATTAACCTGGTCGAGAGGACTATATCTCCACGCTTTGTAGGTACCTCCGTAGGTGAGCCAGTTCCGCGGTTCACGTTCGGCTTGCTCAAGCCGCTCGCTGGTTATTTCGGCGGCAAACGCGAGGGCGGCGAACAAGACCAGAGCTGTGATCTTCGCCAGAGTGGACACGCTGCGTATCAAGACGAACCTCCTTCAGCGGCTTGCGGGTACAGTCATCCAATTCTGTTCAGCTAAGTGTTTTGTTGCTAGGGTCACGACGGGGAGCGAATTGGCGGCAGTCCTAGGTTTTCACGCCTGAAGCGAAGTTGCCGGCTCCAAGCGGGCTAATCGATGAGCATAGCATTACTTCGTAGCCGCCAATGATACGGCAACCTATAGATTTCGGTTGTGGAGAGGCAAGCCCGTTGAAACGAGCCGGCCGGTCCTGGGCGGCGGGATTCTTCGCGCCGGCCCGAGCCACGGACGCGTGCCCGGGGGCAAGATGTGGCTGACCTCGGCGATGTGGCAACCCCGCTGCGCCGGCAACCCTTGACCGCACCCTTGCGGGCGCGACTCTGTTCGGTGAACCGAAGTCCGCGGGGCTGGGCAAAATAACCCGCCCGGCGCATCTAAACCACTTTCGATCGTAGCCTGATGGGTGCTACTTTGATGTGGTTCGACCCGCGGCGTGATCGGCTGAACCGGTGCACCCCGGATTCTCCCGCGGGCAGTTGTCCGGGCCGTCCGGCCGTGCCTTCTCATGAGCAAGCGACGACTCATCGACCATCCCCAGCCTGCCGTGGGATCGCCCGCCCCGCCTTGGTGGGGCGCCGCTGATCGGGCCGCCGCCGCGCGGGCGTTGACGCACTTGCGTCCCCGCGAAATCATCCGGCGGCTTGGGAACCGTTAGGTCATGGCTGGCTTCAGCATCGCGGCGAATCGTTTCCTCGGTCGCCTCTACTTCGGCCTCGCGGTTCTAGCGGCCCTATGGGCGGCGGCATCCCTCAGCTGGCCGTTTGGCTGGGATCAGGGAATTCTCGCCTGGGTCGGCGATGTCATCCATGAAGGGGGCATGCCTTACCGCGACGCCTGGGATATCAAAGGGCCGCTACCTTACTACTTCTATGCGTTGGCGCAGTGGCTGTTCGGCAAGAACCTATGGGGAATCCGAGTGTTGGATCTTGTTTTCCTGGCGGCTTCCACGGCAGTGCTGGGCCGCCTGGTCAGCGACCTCACGGATTCCGTGATCGCCCGTTGGGCCGGGTTGACCTTCGTTCTGTGGTACGGATCGGGTTCTTTTTGGCATACGGCACAACCCGACGGCTGGGCGTCGATGATGATCCTCATCGGCATGGCGCCGCTCGTTAGGGACGACGGGCGGCTCCCCGTCAGGCCGCTGGTCATGGCCGGGTTGCTGGTCGGATGCGCGGCGCTGATCAAGCCTCTCTACGCCGGCTACCTGCTGATCGTGCTGCTCGCGGTTCTCCTCAGAGGGGGAACCCCTGCCCGACATCTGGCGACTGATATCCCGGTGGTCGCTGTTTCCTTCGCGCTTCCCGCGATTCTCGCCGGGAGTTGGTTTGCGCGCCGCGGCGCTTTCGACGAATTGATCGACGTTTATCTGGTATACCCTGCCGTCTCTTACGCGGACGTCACGTCCCTGTCGCTGGATTCGAGGCTGCGGGGAGTTCTCGAATACGTATTGGAAGGGGAAGTATTTGTCGTTTTGCTGCCGGTAACAGTACTCGGCCTGCTGCACTTGTGGCGAACGGCGCGTCCGACGGCGCTGGTTTTGCTGGGCTGGATGGGCCTGGGGGCCGTGATGGTCGCCCTGCAGAATCGGTTCTTCGAATACCACTGGGTCCTGCTTCTGCCGCCTTCCGTCTTGTTGGGGGCGGTGGGCTTCCACGCGGTCGTTGTGGAGTGGCGGGAAGACATGGGCCGGACGCCCTCTCCCCCCCGGCCCGCGAGCGCCGTGCTGGCGTTGTTATTGTTCCTGCTGCTGTTGGTTCATGTCTCGGTGAGGCCCTTGTATGACGTGGCCAGTTGGGCTTCCTTTACCATCGGGCTGCGAACGGCGGACGACTACTATGCCCGCTTTCCCATCGCTCGGGGGGTGGCTGGCTCGGACCTGCTCGCCGCCGACTACATCCGCGACCGGACCACCGAAAACGACCGTGTCGCGGTTTGGGGCTGGAACGTCTCAGTCCACTATTTGGCCGGACGACGCAGCGCCTCGAAGTTCGGCTACAGTATGCCACTGATCCTGGGAGAGGGAACGGAGCTTCGTGAGCGGTATCGCAGTGAGTTTTTGGCCGACTTGCAGGCGACGCGGCCGGTCTACATCGTCGTCGCGCCTCAGGCGGAGGAGGTCCTCGGTATGAGCTACGGCCTAGCCGGCTTCCCGGCGTTGGAGTCTCTGGTCATGAATTGCTACCGCCGAGAAGCTGCTTTCGGGCAGTTGACGGTTTACCGGCTTTCCCGCGAGCCGACTTGCCCGGGTTTCAATGGTACTGTTGGGGCGAATTCGCCGGGCACTCCTCCCTCCGGCGGCGTCGCGGAGCACCGCTAGCGGCGAGCGACAGCGGCTGGGGATACAATGAGGGCAAACGGGATGCCGCAGACTGTACTCGTCGTCGAAGACGATCGCGATCTCTGTAACCTTCTCGATTACAATCTTACGCGCGGCGGTTACCAGGTTGAGATCCTGGGCGGGGTGCGGGGCGGGCTGGAGCGTGTCCGCGCCTCGCGGCCCGATTTAATCATTCTTGATGTCATGCTCCCCGACGGCGACGGATTCGATCTCTGCCGCCAGATCCGGGCCGACCCCAGCCTGACCTCCATTCCAATCTTGTTTCTAACCGCCCGCGGCGAAGAGGCGGACCGCGTGATGGGGCTCGAAATCGGAGGCGACGACTATATCACGAAGCCTTTCAGTCCGAGTGAATTGCTGGCCCGCGTCAAAGCCCATTTGCGGCGCCAGACCGGCTCGAAGTCGAAGGTCGTCGGTCCCGTCCGGCTGGACGTCCGTTCTCGGCGCGCGTATCTCCACGAGCGGCAACTTTCACTCACGGCGACCGAATTTCGGCTCTTGGAGTTGTTCTTGTCCAGCCCGGGGAGGGTGTTCAGCCGGGAACAGCTCCTGAACGCAATCTGGGGCGAAGGCTACCACGTAAGCCCGCGCAACGTAGACGTCCACATTCGCCGCCTGCGGGAGCGCATTGAAGACACGCCCGACGATCCCCAATGGATCCAGACGGTGCGGGGTTTTGGGTACCGTTTCGAGGCCCCTGGATGACCAAGCGCATCTTCCTGAAGCTGATTCTCACTCTCATCGGCTTGTTCGTCGTGGCCGCGTTCGGCGTGGATTATTTCGTTACCCGCATGTCGGAAGCGAACTTGCGCCGAGGACTGGAGGATGAGCTAAAAGAACAAGCTCAACTAGCGGTCGCCGTGTTGCGCGGCCGCCCGGCACAGTCCAGTCCGGAGGTGGTGGATGAAATCGCCAAGGCGGCCGGCGCCCGGCTGACGCTGATTCGGTCCGACGGAGTGGTCGTGGCGGACTCGGAGGCCGATCCGGCGACCATGGAAAATCACGCCGCGCGGCCGGAATTCGCCGAAGCGTTGGCGGGCGGAGCAGGCGTCAGCACGAGGGTCAGTTCGACCGTGGGCACGGAATTCCTCTACGTGGCCATTTCGAGCGAAGAGGGAGCCCTTCGCTTGGCTCTCCCGCTCTCGGAGATCCGCGCCCAAACGCGGGAGATTCGCGGGAGTATCCTGCGCCTCACGCTGCTGGCTTTCATACCGGCTGTCTTTCTCGCTTTTTGGCTCGCTCAGCGCCTCTCCGCCCGGCTTGCTCAAATCATGAGTTTCTCCCAGAACCTAGCCCGCGGTGATTTTCAAACGCCTGTGCCGGCCTTCTCCGGCGGCGAGCTGGGCGAGTTGCATCTTACGCTCCAGACGACTGCTGACCGCCTGCGGTCCCTGTTCGAGCAAGTGCGGGAAGAACGCTCCCGGTTTGCAGCGGCGGTCAACGGCATCGGCGCGGGCGTGCTGCTTATGGATCGGGAGCGACGGGTGATTGTGTGCAATCCGGCGATGAGGCGGATGTTTCCCAACGATAGCCTTGCGGTGGGAGATTGCCCCTTCACCGCGTCTCACCAAGACATCGCACGGCTTTTCGACAAGGTTTTCACACAGGGGACGTCCGATTCGCTGGACTTGTCCGTCCCCGAACCGCCCCAGCGGACATGGAAGGTTTCCTGCGCTCCGATCGGGGGGGCGTGCGGACAGGTACAGGCCGCTGTCGCCGTTTTCTACGACATCACGGAGTTGGAGGAGACGGAAAGGTTGCGCAGGGATTTCGTGACCAATGTATCCCACGAACTCAGAACACCGCTGGCCTCGATCCAAGGCTACGCCGAAACACTGCTCGACGGGGCGGTGGACGATCCCGAACACAACCGGCGCTTCCTTCAGATCATTCGCCAAAACGCCGAGCGCTTAGCCCAGTTGTCATCAGACCTGATGACCTTGTCGCAGATTGAAGTCCGGGCTCGCGACTACGATTTCGCTCCCGTCGCCGTCGACGACTTACTCGCTCAGGCGAGCGACTCGATCCGAGCGCTAACCGATAAGAAAGGTCTTTCGGTCCGCGTCGAGGGGCCGCCGGTGTCCACCGATGTGGAGTGTGATTCCGATTCCCTCCACCAAGTGCTGATGAACTTGCTCGAGAACGCGGCCAAGTACACTCCCGAGGGAGGAGCGATCACGTTAGGAGCGCGGCGGGAAGACAGCGAGGTCGAATTCTACGTTCGTGACACCGGCGTCGGCATACCGAGCCCGCACATTCCCAGGCTGTTTGAAAGGTTTTATCGGGTCGACAAGGCGCGGTCGAGGGAATTGGGAGGAACGGGCCTGGGTCTGGCCATCGTCAAGCATCTGGTGTTGGCCCACGATGGCTCGGTGCGAGTCGAAAGCGAGGTCGGACGGGGATCCACTTTCTACGTCCGGATTCCTCTCCGGCGGAGCCGCAGAGCTATGGCGATCGACGTGGTGAGCCAAGCCGGCGACTAGCCCGCTTTTCTCGCCACGTGGCGAGGCGAAGTGCGTGAGAGGCCCATCAGTACAAGGCGCGCGACGCTCGGCGCGAGGAGGTGTACTTTTGCGTGTGCAGCCTAGCCATTCGTATCTTGGCTCTAGCGAAAGAAGTAGCGACCCGCCTTCGGCGCCCGACCGGGAAAGTACGCTGGGCACGGCGAGCAAGCGTAACGCAGTAATGGCGCGCCTATGGCGTGCTTCGACCGTCAGGCGGTGAGAAATGCGGGCTAGTGCCGGCTTCAGTTCGCGTATTTAAAAGGCCTTTCCCGAAACATCATACGGTCGGCTGTCTGGCCTGGAAGTGCTTCGTGCACAAATGCCTTATGGGCCGTGACCGCGACGGAGCGGTCCCCGAATCGCCAACCCGTAAAACCATCGCTAACTTACGATAGTAAGCGCTAGCACCTCCCTCCCTACCGTGCTGCCGCTGCCAAAACGCCGCTCTCGTATCTGCTCGACCAGCGTCTCGACGGGATCTTCTACTTCCCCTTTCGCCCAAAAATTCGGCGGGGTCTTATAACCCGGATCAGTCAGAATGTCCTAGTCCAACGGTCTACAGACAGGTCTTCAGGGCAATGATAGCATTGGTCACAGTGACCCGGGATCGTGTCCGCCTATCGCCGAGTAACCGTCACGAACGCCGCATTGGACAAGGGCTTCTGTTTCGAATGCCGGCGGCGCGGTTGGGCGATGACCCAAGCAGGGACTGCTGATTCCTCAGACAGCCGATTGTTACTTCGTAACGTTGGCCTTACTTCATAAACATCCTAACTGGAGAACATAAATGAGCAAAGCCCACTGCTGTCCGGTTAAAAGTCGAATAGAATCAATTGGTTGGGGTCATAGGGGGATTCGTTTGGGGAGTCGGATGGCTGGAGTGCCTGTAAAAGGGGCATTTTTTCGAATTGCGTAACGCTGAGAATCTGTAGAATCTGGTAAAGACTCGCTTCCAGCCCGAGCCGTTTCCGGACGATGGCGATGAGCACGTAAATCGAGACAGCGATCCGGATCTGCGTCTTGACGGCGTTCTCGCTGGTGCCGTAAAACGAGTTGATTCGCAGATGTTGCTTGATCCACTTGAAGAACAACTCAATCTGCCAACGCGACTTGTAGATGTGGGCGATGGTCAGCGCCGGGAGCGCGAAGTTGTTGGTCAGAAACTTCAGCCGCTTGTTCGTCCGGGCGTCGAAGTAACTGACCCTCCGCAACGGGTCGGGATAGGCTTGGGCCGATTCGATGGCAGCCAGTATGACGGTCTGATCCGAGCGCAAGCCCGTGGATTTGTCGACGGGATGCGAGTAGCGCCGTTGGAGCAAGATGTTCTTCTTGGTTCGCACGACGAAGAACGACGAGCAGAGAGTGAACACGAAGAGGCGTTCGAAATCGACGTAGGCCCGATCCATGACGTAGAACGCGCCGGCCTCCGGGCCGATCTCGTCGAGGATGTTGATGTCGTGCACTTTGCCTCCAGTAATGCGGATGAACGTGGGAATATTGCCGTGCAGATCCAGCAGCGTGTGCATCTTCACGGCGGCCTTTTGCTTGCGGAATCTCGCCCACGGAAACAGCGACAGGCAGAGGTCGATTGTTGTCGAGTCGAGAGCGTACAGAGTCTGGTCCAAGTCCACACCGATCGGGTCGTGGGCATATAACGGCCGTGCCATGCCAATCAAGACCTGCGCGAAGTCCGCGTAGATCCGCCAGTCGCGCGACTCGTTCGCATCGGCCAGTGTCGAGCGCGCTACCCTGCCGCGGAATCCCATGTGGTAGAGTTTGCCGTGCATCGAACGCAGGCACGTCTCGATGTCGCGGAGGCTTGCCCGATAGGTCAGCTGGGCGAATGCCATCGCAAGAAACTGATCCCAGCAGGAGAAACTTTTCAGATAGGAATCGCCGCGGTAGCGCGATACACATTTCTGAAACTCTTTGCTCGGTAGGTGCTCGATCAGTTGGGAGAAAACCGTACGGCCAAGGTTCATCCCTCATTGTGCCGCGTCCGGATGCTCCGTTCAGGCGACCATTTGCGGCCTCGGGATTTCAAATCGTTCCCGGGCAAAACAGGCCATAAGACATTGAGCGGTCGAGACTTACCGTCCGATGGCGCGACTTTCCCCGGACAGCACTGAGCAAAGCCATTTTCAAGTTCTGTGCAATAGCCGGTCTCGTGCTGGGGAGTGTCGCGGCGCTCTCGGCGCAACCGCGGGTCGTGGGAAAGTTTGGATCCGCTCGGGTGGCGGGGCGAGACGTGGTTGTCCACGTGTGGGTAGTCGTTCCACCTGGGCTGAACGAAAACGAGGTAGCGCTAGCGGCTTTGCGAGGGCAAGGCGCTCGTCCGTTCCAGAGCGACGAATTCACGTTTACCGGCTTGGTCTGGGACGGGCCCGCCGACGGAGTCCCCGGCAACGACAAGGTAAAGGAATACTACAATCCCAAGAATGACCCCACCTCGGGCGGCGCCGGCCTGCAGGCCCTGCTCAACAAACAGGACACGTGGACGAATGTTTCAACCTCGAACTTTGCCTTCGAATACGGCGGTCTCACGGATCGCTGTCCTTCGCTGGTCAAGGAGTGCCGCGGGCCACAGAAGTTTGACGGCAACAATGACGTAGGCTGGGTGGCGTTGGGGGGCTGCTGCACGCTAGGCGTGACCTGGTACAGCACCAGCGTTGACGAAGCCGACATGGCTCTGAACATGAACTTTCCCTGGTCTACCGACGGGGTGAACCACTACGACGTGGAGACCGTGATGCTTCATGAAAACGGCCACGTTTTGGGCTTGGGCCACTCCAATGTCTCGGGCGCTGTCATGGAGCCGTACTATGGAGAGGTACGCCGCGCCCTGCACTCAGACGACATTGACGCGGTCAGCTACCTGTACCCGAGCGCCACGGGATGCACCAGTTCGGAAGCCGGCTTCTGCTCCGACAACGAAGACAACGACTGCGACTCCGACATCGACTGCGGCGACTCTGACTGCCTCAATTGCGGGAACAACGTGGCCGAAGACTGCGAGCTCTGCGATGGATCGGATCTGGCGGGCGCAACGTGCGAGAGCCAGGGCTTCCTGAGCGGGACGCTGGGTTGTAGCGCCGCGTGCGATGGCTTCGACACCTCGGGCTGCATCCCGTGTGATTCGTTGGAGACCAGTTGCACCGACGGCATCGACAACGACTGCGGAGGGGGAACCGACTGCGGCGATGACGACTGTACTGGCGACGCGGCTTGCGCTGGACTGCTGCCCGTGCCGAGCGGGCCGCTATCCGAGAAGAATTCCGTCAGAATTTCGCGCAACGTCGCTTCACGCCATGTTCTGCTGGCCACCGAGGACTGCTCAGCGGGCTATCATCTGAAAGTGTGGGCGCGATTGTCGTGAAGGAGTGACGGCCGCGACGGGACATCATGGTCGGACCTTACGTCCATAACATCGACCCGGTGCTTGCTGACGTCGGCGGGGTTCACCTCTGGTGGTACGGGCTCGGCTTTACCCTGGGGTTCTTGCAGATTCACCTCTTTCTTAGGCGCGGTCACGTGGGTCTGGACCTGTCGCTCCGGGAGGTCTGGAGCTTGAGCCTGTTCGTCCTGATGGGCGGGTTGGTAGGCGGCCGCCTCGTCGAGGTCGCGTTCGACGAATGGCCGTTTTATCGTCAGCATCTCAGATTGATTCCCGCCTATTGGCTTGGGGGAATGGCCACCCACGGTGTGATGATCGGCGTGGCCACCGGCACTGCACTCTTCACCCGCCTGAACAGGACGCCGTTCCTAATCCTGGCTGACGTTCTCGTTGTTCCGGGGGCGTTCCTGATGGGGGTTGGTCGGATCGGCAATTTCATCGACGGGCAGATCGTCGGTAGCATCACCGACGTGTGGTGGGCGGTCAAGTTTCCCGATGCCGACGGGTTCCGCCACCCGGTGGTACTCTACGACGGCGCCAAGAACCTGCTGCTGATGCTTTTCCTGCTACGCGTGAGAAGGACTAATGCAACGCCTGGTGCTATTGCTGCCAGGTTCGTGTTCTGGTATGCCTTCCCCCGGGTTTTCATCGACCTCTTTCGCGACTACCCAACCCACCGTCTCGCCCTCGGCACTGGGCAGACGCTCAACATCCTGATGGCAGCAGTCGGTGTTGTGTTGCTGATTCGTTCGCGCATGAGGCGCTTGGGGCGCCTCGGAGGTGGGCTGTCGGAAGTTTCCCGCCTGCGCGGGGATCTCGACCAGGCGCCATTGGCTTCCCAGCGCGTCCTGCTCATAGGTCTACTCGCCTTCTGCATGACCATCCCGAGCAACTGGACACAGGACATTCCATCCAGGTATGGCACAAGACATCCGGGACTGCGGTATTCCTGGCTGTATCCAAAGATCGATACAGCGCCGCCGAGGGCGGCTGTATGCACAAGTCCTTCCGGTCGTCAAGAACACCCGGTCAACCCTCTGTGCTCAAAGAGTCGCCTCAATATGGCCCAGACGTCGCAGTGGAAAGCCGCGTACCGCGCAAGGCGGGTACCGCCGATTTCTCGAACGAAGACAGCCTCGTCGTGAACGGAACGCCGGACCCGAATTCCGGAGCCGACAACGCTCCGCGACGGCAGGAGAGGGAGCTATGATGACGTTACGGCAGTTCCTCAGCCCGGCCCGCACGTAGGTATGATCTTGTCAAAGTCGCGCACGGCCCGTCGTGCAAGCAGGGCACCTCGGCAAGTTCATCGCATTCCCGGGCATGGCGGTGATGGTTTTCATCATGGCCGCGCAGGATCTTTCGTTCTGCTCTGCGTAGGTTTGCTCGTCACACTGCTGCCCGAGACCGCGTTCTCCCTTCCGCCCGAAAACCGGATCTCATTCGTCGACGTCAGCGCGGAGACCGGTCTCCGGGAGACCATCTATGGAGGCGCGGAAAGCCAGAAATACATCCTGGAAACGACCGGCACCGGAGTGG
This sequence comes from Bryobacterales bacterium, assembly GCA_965248365.1. Taxonomy (GTDB): domain Bacteria; phylum Acidobacteriota; class Terriglobia; order Bryobacterales; family UBA6623. The sequence continues at coordinate 1,044,490 of CBDFJA010000003.1, forward strand.
CTGTTTTCGACTACGACCAGGATGGGCGGCTCGACATTTTCTTCGTCAACGGAACCAGGCTTGACCTTGCCTCCGACGAATCTCCCACCAATCGTTTGTACCGCAACTTAGGAGGATGGAAGTTTGACGATGTGACCGTCGAGGCTGGCCTGGTCCACGCGGGATGGGGCCAGGCGGCTTGTGTGGGCGATTTCGACAACGACGGCTGGACGGACCTTTTCGTGAGCTACTACGGAGAAAACGTGCTGTACAGGAACCAGGGGGACGGTTCGTTCACCGATGTCTCGGGAAAGGCAGGCATCCGGGCTCCTGGGCGCTGGAACTCGGGATGCACATTCCTCGATTACAACCAAGACGGACAACTTGATCTTTTCATCGCCAATTATGTCGCTTTCGGCGACGCCGCCCGCTATGAGCCCGGCTCCGTTCCGACTTGCAAGTGGAGGGGCGTGGACGTCATGTGCGGCCCTCGCGGATTGGAGAAAGCGAAAAACATCCTCTACCGCGGGAACGGAGACGGCACTTTCAGCGATGTCTCGATTTTGAGCGGCGTCACCGAGGCCGAAGGATTCTATTGTTTTATGCCCGTGACGCTCGACTTCGACCGTGATGGATGGACCGATTTGTATGTCGCCTGTGACGCCGCTCCGAACATTCTCTATCACAACAACCGGGACGGCACTTTCACCGATGTCGCGATGGAGTCAGGAACGGCTGTCAACGAGAACGGCGAAGAGCAGGCCGGTATGGGGGTTAGCGTTGGAGACTACGATGCGGATGGCCGTCTCGACGTCTTGGTAACGAACTTTTCCGACGAAACACCAACGCTCTACCATAACGACGGAGGCGGAGCCTTCACCGACACGACCTTCGCCGCCAAGCTGGGGCATGAAAGGAAATACGTCAGTTGGGGAGTCGGCCTAGTTGACTTGGATAATGACGGCTGGAAAGACATCTTTATCGCCAACGGCCACGTGTATCCCGAGGTCGATCAGCACCCTTCCGAGATCAGCTATCGTCAGGCCAAACAGGTCTTCCGTAATCTGGGGAACGGGACCTTTGAGGATATGTCCGGGGCCGCCGGCGCAGCCATCCGGGCCGAGAAGGCGAGTCGAGGAGCTGCCTATGGCGACCTTGATGGCGATGGGGATCTCGACATCATCGTCGTGAACCTCAACGAGCATCCCTCGGTGCTGCGAAACGACGGGGAACAAGGGAACAACTGGCTCGCGGTTCGTCTTGAAGGCGCTCAGTCGAACCGCAGCGGCATCGGTGCACGCATTCAAGTTACGGCGGGAGGCAGAACCCAAACGGATGAAGTGCGCAGCGCCGGCAGTTATTACTCCAGCGATGGTTTGCGAGTTCATTTTGGTCTAGGGAGGGCGCCGGAAGCAAAGCGCATCGAAATCCACTGGCCCAGCGGAGCCCGCCAGGTGTTCAAGAACGTAGAGGGTAATCGGCTGGTCTTCATTCATGAGGCTAAGGGGATAGAGGAGGAAGATTCGACGAGCCGTTAGATTCTTCCGAATGAGAAGTGTCGCAAGGCCGTGATGAGCGCCTACTGACACAGAAGGCCTGGCGGGATGTTGCAAGCCCCGCTGGGATAGGTGCTCTTGCCGGCTCGGGATCTAGCGGCCGTGGTAGAAGTGAAGGTCGCGAAAAATCGGGTGCAGCCAGCCAATTCGTTCCAGCTAAGTGCTTTTTTTCTAGGGCCATGGTCAGGGCGAATCGGTGGCAGTCCCTGGCAGTCCCCGTTTTTCGCCTCCTGAACGACCTTTGCCACGGGCTGCTAGTCCGCTTTTCTCATCGCATGGCGAGGCGAAGCTCAAGCCGAGGAGGCAAAAACATGTCTCGTTTCATGACAAGAAGGGACATCCTGCATTTCGGGGGGGCGGGCGTCGCTGGTCTGCTAGTTGGGGGACTACGAGCCGAAGGCTCCCCGAAAGCTGCTGTTAATTCCACCAAGGTCATCACCAATCGGCCGCACCTGTACCACATGTCGCCGACACTCGCCCGGCGCCGCAACGGCGAGTTGCTTGTCGTTTGCTCGGGAGGCCGCCAAGCCCATGTCTGCCCATTCGGCCGGGTGGAGTTCATGCGCTCGAGCGACAATGGCGAAACTTGGACCTTCCCCCGGGTGCTGATCGACGGTCCGATTGACGATCGCGACGCGGGTGTGCTGGAGACAGCCAAAGGTTCGATCCTGGTGACCACGTTCACGTCTCTGGCCTACGAAGATCGCCTGAACGCCGCACTGAAGATGAAGCCGCACGACGAGAACTCGTGGGGGTCGCTGGAGATCCGACGCTGGCAAGCAGCTCACCATCGAGTCGACGCCGTCCAGCGCGAATTGGAGCTCGGAAGCTGGATGATTCGATCCACCGATGGAGGGCGGTCGTGGTCGGCGCCCTACCGCTGCCCGGCAAACAGTCCCCATGGACCGATTCAGCTTTCTGATGGCCGGTTGCTTTACGCCAGCAAGCTTTTTTGGTACGGGCGAGCGGGCCACGACCACGCCGGTAAGCTGATTTGGTACGGGCAGACCGGCCAAGACCAAGGGCGCATCGGTGTTTGGGAATCAACCGACGATGGCGAAACCTGGCGCTGGTTGGCCGAGATCCCGACCCGCCCCGGCGACGACTTCAACAATTATCACGAGCTGCATGCGGTCGAGGCCGCCGACGGCGGCATCATCGCTCAGATTCGGAACCACAACAAGTCGAATCGGCTGGAAACCTTGCAGAGTGAGTCTCGTGACGGAGGGAAGAGCTGGTCGGCGCCCCACTCCATCGGCGTCTGGGGCTATCCTTCGCACCTGCTACGCCTGAGCGACGATCGCCTTCTGATGACCTATGGCCATCGCCGTGATCCTATCGGGAACCGAGCCCGCGTTAGCGAAGATCATGGCGGGAATTGGTCTCCAGTGATGATCATCTCCCGCGACGGAACCTCGAGCGATGTCGGCTACCCTTCAACGGTCGAGCTTGACGATGGCTCGCTCTTGACCGTCTGGTACGAGTTGATGGGAAGCTCCCCGGCTGATTTTCCCCATTACGCTACTCGTGGCCGAGACGAAGCTTGGTTTAAGATGACGAGCCATTTAGCGGGAGCAGTGCTGCGCCAAGCGAATTGGAAGATCGAGGGCTGAGAATAACTTTCCTTCCTTATCCGCCCGACTACTTTGGCCACTTTGGCGAGAAAGGCGAGTGGAGCCGAAGTGCGATGCTAAGCTGAGAAAAAGTGCACGACGAAGAAGTGACCGACTCCCGAGGAAGTCTTAGGAGCAGCTAGCCCGCTTTTCTCACTAGGTGGCGAGGCGAAGTGCGTGAGAGGACCGTCAGTACAAGGCCCGCGCCGCTCAGCGCCGCATTTCTTGAATAATGCGGGCGTACTTTTGCGGGCGCGGCCTGGCCCGCTCGCATCTTGCTGGTACCGAAATAAGCAGCGCCTTCCGTTCAGCGTCCGAGCGGGAAAGTACGTTGAGCACGGTGAGCAAGCGCAACGCAATAATGGCGGTCCTATCGCGTGCTTCGACCGTCAGGTGGTGAGAAATGCGGGCTAGGATTCCGACGATGAAGTCGTCGCTCTTGTGGTTCCTACGAAGCAGCCTTCTTTTGCTCTTCGCTGGTCTTGTCTTGGGGCAGACGGACCACTTTCAGGCCGCCGCCAAACTGCTCGAAAAGGGAAGAGTGGAAGAGGCGCGGAGGCTCTTGCTCGACCTGCTGAGCCAAAACCCCGGGGCCGAACCCATCGAAGCATTCCTTGGACAGATCGCATTCAGCCAGAAAGATTACGCGGAGGCCGCCTCGCGTTTTCGCAGGGCCCCCGGCGTTCTCTCCCAGACTCCGGGACTGAGGGTCAACTATGCCGAGGCGCTTCTGGAAACCGAGTCGGTGGAGGCGGCCAAGCGGGCGCTCGAACACGTTCCGGCGAGCGACGCCGTCGCTCAGTTCGAGTCCGGCCTACTGCTTGCGCGAGCCGGCGATTTCGTAGCCGCCGAAGCCCACTTCAAGCTGGCCCGAAAAGGTTACCCGAATACGGATGCCGTCGAGTTCAACTTGGCGCTCGCGCAGATGCGATCCCAGAAGTACGGCGACTGCGCCACGACGCTCGAACGCATGCAGGCGCGCGGCGCCGCTGACGCCGACGTCCTTCGCTTGCTGGCGGAAGCGTATCTCCAAGCCGGACGGCCGCGGAAGTCCTACGAAGTTCTTCGCGAGCTGATCAAAGACGATCCCCGCGACCGGCGGCTCTATTTGCTGCTGACGCAGCTCGCTGACCAAGAAGATCGGGCTGACATCGGGTTGGAGTGGCTCGATTACGGTCTGCGCTACATGCCGGACTCTTTTCCCCTGCTCATGCAGCGCGGTTACCTACACCTCCTGCTCGGTCGAAACAAAGAATCGGAATCCGACTATCGCACGGCTGTCGAAATTCAGCCCGACTCCGATTCGGCCAAAATAGAGCTGGCTTTCCTGCTGCTGACTGCCCAGCGTTATACCGAGGCCGACGAACTGCTTAAGCAAGTCATCCGCTTGAACCCCTCCAATTTTTATGGCTACTACCTTTTAGGAGAAATCCGGCTTCAAGAGGGACTGAACGAGGAGGCGCTGCGATATACGCAAAAAGCCGCGGCGTTAGAGCCCGGCGACGCGGCGACTCACGCCAATCTGGGCAAGCTCTACCTCAAGGGCAATGACTATCCCGCGGCCATCCGCGAGCTCGAGGCCGCGGTCCGACTGGACCCGGACGACAAGACAGCCCATTATCAACTCTCGATCGCCTACCGCAAGACAGGGGAAAAAGAGAAGGCGCGAGCGGCGCTGGTGCACGTGCGGCGTCTCAACAAGCAGCAGCGGGAGCTGGGAACAGCACGATACCTCGCGCGGAAGCTGCGAAAGGCCGACAGGCAAGCCGTGCGCAAGTGACTTGGGCCCCGCCGACCCAGGTCGAGCGTCGGGCGGCTATGCTCTGACATTTGCGACCTCATTAGGAGGGTCCATGACGGGCGGGGCCACAAGAGATTATGAGCCGCGACGATTTTGAAGACCTGGCCGATCAGGCCTGGCGGTCGATACCCAAGAGCTTCCGCGACCGCTTTTCAAACGTCGCCGTCTTTGTCGAGCGGGAGCCGGCGCCAGCGGACCTGCACGCGGCTCGAGTCCCCTCGGGTGGCGCCCTGCTGGGACTCTACCAGGGTGTGCCGCTCTCCCGGCGGGGTCACGGCTATGGGATGGTTTTGCCGGACAAGGTCACCCTATTTCAGGGACCCATCGAGCGCTCGGCACGACGGGCGGAAGAGATCCCACAGATCATCTACGACACGTTGTGGCACGAGCTGGCCCACCATCTCGGCATGAACGAGAAGGAGGTTCGCGACGCGGAACGCCGGCGAGGGAGGCGCTGAATCTCATCCCTGGTATCCCAGTACAAGGAGCGTCAAGTCGTCGTTCTGCGGCGCGCCCGAGGTAAATGAGCTGACCTCTTCCCGAATGGATCGGAGCAGCTCCGGGGCGCTGGAGGAGGCGTGGCGCCGCGCTGCTTCCTGCAGGCGCTCTTCGCCGAACTGCTCATTCGACCAATTGACGGCCTCGGAGACGCCGTCGGTGTATACGATCACCTTGTCGCCTTCGGACAGCGTAAACTCCTGTTGCGGAAACTCCGCCTCCGGGAAGAGTCCGATCGGGAAGCTGGTCGCGTTCAACCACTCCGTTTCTCCGGAGGCGCGCACAAGTATCGCCGGGCAATGACCCGCGCTGACCCATCGCGCGGCGCCGTCACGCCGCACCAAGCAGTAAAAGACGGTCGCGAAGCGGGCCGAACGGGAGCGCTCACAGATGTATCGATTTACTCGCGCTACGATTTCCGAGGGGCGGGAATTGAGCGATGCTGTGGCGAAAAAAGCGCCCTGGATGAGAGACGTCAACAGAGCCGCCGAGACGCCCTTGCCCGAGACGTCAGCTTGGACCACGCCCCAGTTGTCCTCCGACAACTCCATGACGTCGAAATAGTCCCCGCCCACCTGGAAGCAGGCCTCGCTGCTGCCCTCGGCCACCAGCCAGCCGGCGGCGGGCAGTCGCTCGGGCAGCATCGTTTGCTGGATGTCGCGAGCGATCTTGAGCTCCTGCTCCAGCGACTGTTGCTTGTGTTCCTGGGCCAACAAACGAGCATTTTCAAGAACCGTCGAAATCTCGATCGCCAGCGTCTGGAGCAGTTCCCGATTGGCTGCCGACAGGTCGCCGGTGACCTTCTTCGAGTCCATGTAGAGAGCGCCCAGCGTATCCTCGCCGGGGGAAAGCAAACTCGTTTCTTGCTGCTGGCCGATTCGTATTCGCACAAGCGGTACGCAGATAGCGCTGCGGAGCTCGAGCCGAGCCACGGTTTCGCCCAGCTCGATGTCGGCTGTCTCTTCCTTGGCGGGATCAAAGGTCATCCACAGTAGATCTCGGCGTTTAGTAAGGGCTTTTTGGATCACCCGGCGAGGCACTTGCAATTCGTCGGCCACCAACTGTTCGCCGCCTTGGTCTCGAGCAACCTTGACCTCCAGTTCTCCCGATCCATCCGTCAGCATCAGAAAACCCCGCTCGGCTCCGGTCACGACCAGAGCGGCGTCGACGGCCGCGGCGAGAACTTCGTCCACGGCGAGCGAGGCTTGCAGCGCCCGGGCTACTTCGAGAACCGCGCTCAGACGGCCTAAGTTGCCTGTACCCTCGCTTTCGGGCATGGCGGCGACCTTTTCCATCAGCGGGACTGTGAAGGTCAGGTCTTTTCCGATTACCAGACGGTAGGAGTCTTCGATACCGAACTCGATTTCGTCTGCCGGACGCAGTTCGTGGCGGTCGACTTTTTTCCCGTTGACGAACAATCCGTGGCGGCTTTTGATGTCTTCGATGTAGTATTTCGACCCTTCGAGCAGGATTTGCGCGTGGTTGCGGGAAACGCGATTGTCGCGGAGGGGAATTTCGCACTCGGGGAGGCGCCCGATCCGAAACGGGCTGTGGGTCACCTGAACCTCGCGCCTGTCCCCGGACGGACCGATCACGGTTACGGTCAAGGCGGCGTTGTGAGGACTGCCGGACGGAGCCGAGGCCGCAGTGTCCCCAGACATCGGCGCTTACTGGGACGCGCGGGGAGCGCGCTTTGGGCGGGTACGATTGTTGGCGTGGTTTTCCGCTGCCTCGGCGCTGCTACTTAGCGCCGTGGCCTGGCAATCAGGGCAATAGCCTCCGACCTCGGTTCGGGCGACAAGGATTCTAAAGCCGAAGTCGGACTCGATTTGTTGCTTAAGCAACTGCAGCGGCTCCCCAAAATATTCCTGGACGCCTCCACAGCGAAGGCAGACGATATGGGCGTGCTCCCGCTTGAGCCGTGTTTCGTAGTGGTGCTGATCGCCTTCGTGGTGCAGCAGGTCCAGCTCGTCAATCAGGCCCTCTTGTTTGAGCAGCTTTAGCGTGCGGTAAACGGTAACACGGTTGATCTTGGGGTCGCGTTTTTTCGCCAACTCGTAGAGCTGGTCAGCGTTGAGGTGCTTGTGCGAATGGTGAATGAGTTCGAACAGCAGCTCCCGCTGGCGGGTCAGACGAATACCGTGCTTTTTTAGCGGGACCTTGAGAGAAGTTTCGCTCAGCACGGCAAGAATCCTCCAACCTGGGCCTTATGGTAGCACAGCCCATCGGACCCGCAGCTCGTTCCACCGCTGCGGGCAGAGCCGGCGAAACTGGCCTGCTACGCTCCGCCGAGCGGCCGTTACCTATTAAGCTGGGGCGCTTGCAACGCGTCAAAGCGATACCATGATGGTTGAGATGAACGCTGTCTTTCGACGAAGGTTTTTGCTGTGCTGTCACTCCCTGGCCCTTCTCGCACTTTTGGCGGCGTGCGGGGAAGGGCTGGAGCCATCGCACGCCGGCCAAGCGGGCTCTTCGCCTCGCGCCACAAAAACTACCGGGCGGGTCGAGACAACTTTGCCGGGAGCCGCGGCGTTTGATCCAGAGCTAAACGCGACGATTCAGACGGCATGGACCAAGCGCGAGGCGGGCTACAAGCCGCGGACCCGGCATCTGACCTCAGACGGGTCACCCCAATTCACCAATCGTCTGTTTCTTGAAACCAGCCCGTATTTGCTGCAGCACGCGCACAACCCCATGAACTGGCATCCGTGGGGCGACGAGGCGTTCGAGAAGGCCAAGCAACTGGGCCGGCCTGTCCTGCTGAGCGTGGGGTATTCCACCTGCCATTGGTGTCACGTAATGGAGGAAGAGTCGTTCGATGATGTCGAGATCGCGCGCTACATCAATGAAAACTACATCCCCATCAAGGTGGACCGAGAGGAGCGTCCCGACGTCGACGCCATCTATATGGCCGCCGTCCAGTCGTTTACCGGGAGCGGCGGATGGCCGATGACGGTTTGGCTGACCACCGACCGCAAGCCTTTCTTCGGAGGAACCTACTTCCCCGCCCGGGACGGAGATCGGGGCGCTCGCCGGGGATTTCTTACGCTCTTGAAACTGCTCCGCGAGGAGTACGACACAGCGCCCGATCGGGTATCGGAAAGGGCCGGGCGGTTTGTCGATGCGATCGGGAAGATGCTTGAACCCCCGGCCGGGGACGCTCTCCCCGACGCCGGAGCGCTTCATCGAGTTGCCAGCTTCTACCGCGGACGGTTCGATTCCGACCATGGGGGATTGAGCGGCGCTCCCAAATTTCCAAGCAGTTTGCCGGTTCGTCTCATGCTCCGCTATCAGCGCCGCGCCGACGACGCCCACGCGCTTGCCATGGCCACGCGGACCCTGGAGAAGATGGCCCAGGGAGGAATGTACGACCACGTCGCCGGAGGATTTCACCGCTACTCGACCGACGAACAGTGGCTGGTCCCTCACTTCGAGAAAATGCTCTACGACAACGCATTGCTCGTGGTTGCCTACTTGGAGGGGTATCAAGTAAGCGGGCGCGAGGATTTCGCTCAAGTAGCGCGCGACATTCTGCGTTACGTCGAGCGCGACATGACGTCCCCGGAGGGAGCGTTCTACTCGGCGACCGACGCGGACAGTCTCAATCCCGAGGGAGAGCGCGAAGAGGGTTGGTTTTTCACATGGACGCCGGCCGAGATCGAGCAACTGCTGGGAAAAGATCGGGCGCGCGTGGTCAAGGCATATTACGCCGTTACCACAAAGGGAAATTTCGAGGGCCGGAACATTCTCCACACGCCCGGGCCCGCGAGTACGGTTGCCAAGGAACTTCGGTTGTCCGAGGCGGACGTCCGCTCCGTCGTGAACGAGTCAAGGGAGTTGCTTTACCAGGAGCGGAAAAAACGTCCTCCGCCTATCAGAGATGAGAAGATCCTGACCTCTTGGAACGGGTTGATGATCTCGGCGCACGCGCGGGCGGCGCTCATTCTGGGAGTGGAACCGTATGCGCGGCGGGCTGAGCGTGCGGCCCAGTTCGTTCTGGATCATCTTCTGCGCGATGGGCGCCTGCTTCGTAGCTACAAATCGGGAAAAGCCCGCCACAACGGCTATCTCGACGATTACGCGTTCCTGATCGCGGCTCTGTTGGACCTCTACGAGGCGACCGGCGAGCCGCGATGGCTTCAAAAGGCCATTGACCTCGATCGTGTCCTCGAAAAGCGTTATGAAGATAAGAAGAACGGCGGTTTCTTCATGACCAGCGACGATCACGAGCAGCTTCTTGCCAGGGAAAAGCCAAGCTACGACGGAGCAGAGCCGGCGGGGAATTCCGTGGCGGTCATGAATCTACTGCGCCTCCACGAGCTGACCACCGACGACCGTTATCGTCAGCGGGCGGTCAGGGCTTTCCGAGCATTCGAGAAGATCTTTACGAGATCTCCCGCCGCGCTCTCGGAAATGCTGCTGGCGCTCGATTTTCATCTCGACACGGCGAAAGAAATCGTCATTGTCACGCCGCGGTCACGAGAGGAAGCGGAGCCGATGCTGGCCCCTCTGCGAGAAACGTTTGTTCCCAACCGCATTCTCTCGGTGGCGACCGAGGGTGACGGGATGGCCGCTCATGCGAAGCTGGTGCCACTGATAGAAGACAAGACTGCTCTCAAGGGGAAGCCGACGGCCTACGTCTGCGAAAGGCGGGTCTGCGAGCTGCCGACCAGCGACCCGGAGAAGTTTGCCGAGCAAATCCGGAAAGTGCAGGCGCTGCCGGACGCGGGCAGCCCATAGCGAGCGGCCGTGGACCACGGTGAGCATAGACCTGCGAGAATACTGTTTCGAGGCCTGGCGGACGAGCGCCCGCGCAGTTAACCCGTATGCCCAAGTTCAAAGCCGCTCGCGGCAAAAAGAAGCCAAAGCCTTCCAAGGCGGGTGCCGTGGGCTGTTTTTTGGCCATCGCTTTGCTGCTGGCATTTTTCATCTGGGCCTTCTCGGTGGCGATAAGACCGTGATGAGAAAACGGGCGGCTATCCTTTCGACGTGGAGAATGGGATGGTGACTGGTAAGCCATCCCTGACAAGACTTTCTATTTGCCCCGGCGACGTGGCGCACGCTTTCAGCGTGCTGTGTCGGACTTTCGAGCCCGGCATTTCCGAACCTATAGTGAACTCGTCTCCAGGACAGTCCGCTAGCCGAGGACAGGGCCTAGCGCCGGGCCTTTCAACTGGTCGCTTTCGCGGGTTTCCCAGGAGGACCCTGCTTCGGTATGCGCGGTGACGGCCGGCGGGCTGACCAGGCCCGTCCGCTCATCATCACTCCGGGATTCCTCCCCACGGCGGAAGGCTCCGCTCTCATTGAAGTCGGACACACGAAGGTCGTCTGCGCGGCCTCGGTGGAACAAACGGTCCCCACGTTCCTTCGCGGGACGGGCAAGGGCTGGGTGACGGCGGAGTACGCCATGCTGCCTCGTTCCACCTCGACTCGCACGCCGCGGGAGGTGAGTCGCGGCCGTGTCGGCGGAAGGACGTCTGAAATTCAGCGCCTGATCGGGCGCTGTCTTCGCTCGGTAACGGACCTCAACACCCTGGGGGAGAGAACGATCTACATCGACTGTGACGTCCTTCAAGCCGACGGGGGCACGCGGACAGCGTCGATCACCGGCGGCTGGGTTGCGCTTGCTTTGGCACTCAAGCAAATGGTCGAATTCCAGATGATCCCGGCGATGCCTCTTGAGAGCTATCTGGCATCCACGAGCGTCGGTATTGTCGACGGCCGGCCGCTGCTCGATCTCTGCTACGAAGAAGACTCCCGCACCGACGTGGACATGAACGTCGCCATGACCTCGGCCGGGGAGTACGTTGAGGTGCAGGCCACGGCCGAGGGCAAGGTATTTGCCAAGGATCAGCTTGCAGAGCTTCTGAATCTGGCCGCCCTGGGCATCGAAGAACTGATCAAGGCGCAGCGAAAAGTCATTTCCTTGTGAAGCGGATCGAGTTATTCTGCGCCACCAGCAACGCGGGCAAACAGCGAGAGTTTCAACAAGCCGCCGGGCCTAATGTCGTCATTCGCGGGTTGCCTCCCCTTCCCTGCCCCGAAAACGGCGAGACCTTCGAGGAAAACGCCAAAGCAAAGGCGCTCTGCTACAGCCACTCCGCGGCTTCGGCGGGGAGCGAATCCCCTGGTCAAGCGCCGCTGGTTTTCGCCGACGACTCCGGTCTCGTTGTCGACGCGCTGGGAGGTGAACCCGGCGTTCGTTCGGCCCGCTTCGCCGGGCCGGACGCCGACGACCAGGCCAACAACGCCCTGCTGCTTGAAAAACTAAAAGGTCTGTCTCCGAGCGAGCGAACGGCGCGCTTCGTCTGTTGTATTGCCCTAGTCGGCGAGGACGATCTGCTCCAGGTGTTTCGCGCCGGCGCGGAGGGAATCATCCTCGAGCGGCCAGTGGGGGTGGCAGGGTTCGGCTACGACCCGCTTTTCTTCGATCCCGCGCTGGGTAAGAGCTTCGCGCAACTCGCCCCGTCGGAAAAGTGGCGCGTGAGTCACCGCGGGAGAGCATTCCGAAAAATGCTGGCTTGGTTGTGGAATCGGGCCTGAATCGACGGACGTCGCAATGAAGGGAACCGCTATGGGTCCACGCTCTCACCGCGCGACCAGCGCGGAACAGATCGGCGAGAGCGCTCCTTCATGGCAGCGCTTGTCCACCCACGTCCGAACGCTCCGAACTGTGTCAGAATGACTTTGCACGAACCGGCGCGGTAAGGCCAACGATGGCCGTAGGGAGATCACACCATGAATAGACGACATTTTCTTTGGGCCGTGGGAGGCTTGCCCGGGTTGCTTCACATTTCTTGCGGCGAGTCCGGAGAAGTCATTGACGCCACGAAGCCGTTCGCCGACGATACGCTGGCGGCCTACACGCATCCTCCGCTGGATCTCTCCGACGAGTTTGACTCCGGTACGCTCGGGACCCAGTGGCACCCGGTAGGCATCAATACTCCGCCCCCGTCGATATGGAGTGTTTCCTATAACGAACGCGGCGGCCCGGACTTCGTTGACGTTGCGTTCGCGGACGGCAGGGTGCAGCTAACCGGGTCCAACGACCGAAGCGGCGGCCTTTCCCTATACGGCACCTACGGCGGGAGCAAGCGACTGGCATCTCCTTGGGCCATGGAAGCGCTCATGGAGCTTCCTGACGTCGACGACCATAAAACCCCGGTTCGGGCGGGCATGACCGTCCGTGTTTCGAACGAAAGCGGGTGGGCGGCCTACGTAGAGGCCGGTCGCGTAGCGGGTCCCGGAGGAAACAAGAGCTTCCTCTACCACGAAGGCTCGTACCAAGAAGGGTGGACGGGGAAAGACGAAGTGGAGACCGCCCGGCGGGTTTATCTGCGTGTTGAGAGCAACGACGCCGAGCGTCGGGCCGTCCGAATCGGGATGAAGGTGAACGAGGCCGATGAGTGGACCTGGTCACCCGCCCTGCGCTTCAGTCAACCGGTTCTCTGGCTCGACAACCTGCAGCTGATGTGCTTCGACGTCCGCCACCAAGGGCTGACGACGAAACTCAAAGATCCCACCCAGCTTTACAGCGAACTCCTGGACGAAGAGAGGCTGACCGGCAAGCTGAAGCCTTCTGGGGAGCAGGTCCGCATCGGCTTCGACTACGCCCGCTTCGAGGGAAAAGTGCTGTCACTCGCCGAAGGGATCGAGTACGTCCGCACTGAGATCCCCAAGGTTGAGATGGGCTTCCCCGAAGGCGAGCGCTATGAGGCCGTCGTGCCCGATACGCTCGACATCGAGGAGCGAGCGCGCTACGCGATCCACTCTTTGACCCTGCTGACCGACCCCAACTTCGACTACGAGGTCTACTGGTGGACGGACTTGACCCGCAGTCCGGCGATCATCCACCACGACTGGAACGATAATTTCGGCGCCAAGTACATGGAAGGCGTCGCTATGTTGCGGTACCTCACGGGAAGCAAGGAAAACTTGCACGTCGAGCAGCGCTGGCGCGAGGTCGTGCTGCGGATGCAAGCCCCCGACGGAATCACCTACATCCCGGCCGTGGGCCGTCCCTGGAATTACGACACCGTTTGGGAGGGCGTGGCGAACCGGGAAGAGTATCTGATGGTTCCTCACGTCTGCGGACTGCTTTTGACGGCCATCACCGCCTTCGCCGTCCGCGACGGAGGCTCTATCTGGCGCGAGGCCGGCGACAAGCTCGTCGAAGGGCTCTCCCACAAAATGGTGGACAAGGGTTCGTATGCTTACTTCCCGCTGCGGGTGGTCGGCGTCGATTCGCCGCCGGTCACGGGCCGCGAGCCGCTTCCCCCCAAGGGAACGCAGTTCGTCTTCGCGCAAAGCTTCGTCGTCCAAGCGTTGGCGCAGTACTACCGCCTTACGGGGTCCGAAGCCGCACGGGCGCTGGGCCGAAAGCTGCTGATGTTCATCAAAGACTATGGCGAGGTGTTCGGGCCCGACGGCGAGTGGATCGGCTTTAAGCATTTCGCCAACCATGGCCTGGCTCTGCTCGGCTTCACCGACTACGCCCTAACCGCCAAGGACAAGGAGCTGACGGAATTCTGCATCAAGGCCTACGAAGACGGAAAGACCCGCACGGTGGAGTCGGTCGGCTTCATGCCCGAGTTTTACAAAGATCCCAAGTACCCGACGACGGAGATATGCGAAGTAGCCCAGATGATCAACGTGGCCTGCAAGCTGTCGCAGGCCGGGGTGGCCGACTACTGGGAGGACGCCGACCGCTGGATACGAAACTATTTCGCCGAGGGGCAATGCCTGCGCACAGACTGGATGAATAAGTACCTGGAGCAGGAGATCAAGGAAACGACCCATTCGAACTTCCACGAGCCTTCCGACGGCGCGATCGAGCGAAGCCTGGGCGCTTTCGGGGGCTGGATGACGGGCAACGATTTTTGGGAAGGCCGGATGGGCCCTTTCATGCACTGTTGTACCGCCACGGCCGGCCCGGCGCTCTACGTGATTTGGAACAGCATCCTGCGCGAACAAGGCGACAGCGTACGCGTCAACCTGCTGCTGAACCGGACTTCCCCATCGCTTGATCTGCACAGCTACATCCCCTACGAAGGGAAAGTAGAGTTGAAGATGAAGCAGACGAAGTCCGTCTCGCTTCGCGTTCCCGCATGGGCCGACAAGCAGGCGGTGAAGTGTCAAGTCGGCGGCCAGACCCGCGAGTTTCAATGGGACGGGCAGTACATCGATCTGGGAAAGGTCGAAGCCGGGGAAACAGCCAGCGTCGAGTTCCCGATCTCGGTTCGAGAGGTGCGAACCGTGCTCGGCGACAAGGAGTTCCAGTTGTGGATCAAGGGAAACACCGTCGTCGACGTCGAGCCGACGGGTAAGATCTTCCCCATCTTCGAGCGGAACCACTACCGCGGCCCGGTGCGCTACAGGAAGGTGAGCCGCTTCGCCGCCCAAGAGACGATCGACTGGTAGACGATAGCCCGCGACAGCGCTCACGAACTACGCGCCTTGTATTGACGGGCTTCTCACGCACTTCGTCCCGCCGCGTGGCGAGAAAAGCGGGCTAACTAACCGCCGGCCTGTTGCCCGTGGGGAAGGCCGGCGAGACGGGTAATCGCACGCACATCTCCGTTCGCCCGGGTTTCGATTGGACCTCGATATGCCCCTGGTGGGTTTTCACGATGCGCATGGTGATGTCGAGGCCCAGGCCAGTGCCTTCGCCGACCGCTTGGTCGTGAAAAAGGGTTCGAAGATACGATCCCGCACTTCGTCGGAAATGCCGTGCCCATCGTAGATGACCCGCACGGCGACCCAGGTATCATCCTGCTGTCTGACGTCGATGCGGAGATGGCCGCCGTCGTTCATGGCGTCAAGGGCGTTGTCGATGAGGTTCGTCCACACCTGGTTCAGCTCACCGGCGTTCGCGGGAATCGTCGGCAGGTCTTCTTGGTAATCCCGCGCCAGTTGGACGCTCTTCTCCTTGAGTTTGTGGCTCAGCATGGTGAGTGTGTTGTCCAGGCCCTCACGGACGTCGGTGGGCTTGTGCTCGGGCGAGCGGTCCATGTGGGAGTAGGTCTTGATCGAGCCGACTAGCTCGGAGATGCGGGCGGCCGAAGACATGATCTCGGCGACCATGCGATCCGCGGCGAGACTACCCGCCACCCAGCCGACCGCCTCGGCCGCGACGGGCGGGGGAAGCTGTCCCTCGTACTCCTCCAGATCGTCGATAGCCAATCCGCCGTCGACAAACGTCCCGGCGATGTCCCAGGCGTCGGCAACGTCATGGTCTTCCAGCCAGGCGGTGATCTCTTCTTCGCGTTCGCTGCAATCGAGGGGCGAAAGGTCGGTGGGGGAGCGCTCGCGAGCCCGATGCTGGAGCTGATCGAGGGCCTTGACACCCGTCTCGTCCACGCCCTGCGTCATCATTCCGAGGACCAGCGGTGACAATTTCGCGAGCTGTTCCGAGAGGCCGGCGGCCGCGCGGCGGACGGCTGCGGCGGGGTTGTTGAGCTCGTGGGCCAACCCGGCGGAGAGCCGGCCCAGGGCGGCCATCCGTTCCCCCTGTTGCTCGAGACGGACATCGCCCCGCACTCGGTCCGACATCACCGCGACGAGCCGTCGGCCGATTTCCTGGCTCACCGAGAGCATTTCTTGAAAGTCGCTTTTGCTGATTCGCAGCACCCGCGAGGCCTCGGCGGCCACGGTATAGCCCGGATAGTGGGTCATGCGCGAATAGGGCAGCATGCCGGTCACCTCCCCCTGCCGAGTTGTGGCCACGACCAACCACTGCCCGCCGATCTCCTCGTATCTTGGAATCGCGCCCCTGACGACGATGAACATGAAGTCGGAGGGCTGACCGCGCTCGAACATCCTATCTCCAGGCGCGAGGTCAATCTTTTCGCCGTGAGCACTGAGCCAGGAGAGCTGCTCTTCAGGCAGGCCCTCGAGAATGTCGACCGTGCGCAGCTCGTCAGTCGTAAACTTCATCGCCGCTCCCGGGCGTACCCGCGACCACGCCTCAGCGTGCCGCCAGGAACTGATGCATGAAATACACCGCGACCGACCCTTCGCCCACCGCGGACGCGACGCGCTTGACCGACCCCATGCGTGCATCCCCGGACACGAAGACCCCGGGCACATTCGTCTCCAGCAGGTACGGCGACCGTTCGAGCGGCCAGTCGCGCAGGTGGGTTTTTGGGTCCAGGTCAGGACCGGTCAGAACAAATCCGCGTGCATCGCAGGCCACAACATCCTTAAGCCAGCCGGTTCGCGGCGCGGCTCCCAGAAACACGAATAAATACCTGGCCGGCAGGACGTCGGCCCGCCCCGTCCGGTTGTCCCACAGTTCGAGCGCTTCCAGGCGTTCATTTCCGCGGCAGGATCTGATCTCCGTATGCAGCCGCACCTCGATGTTCTCGGTCGACTCGATGCGGTCGACGAGGTAGCGCGACATCTTCGCGCCCAGTGAGTCCCCGCGAACGACCATCACAACCTTGTCGGCGAAATCCTTGAAATGCATGGCGGCCTGGCCCGCGGAGTTGCCGCCACCGACCATATAAACGTTCTGACCGGTCGCATGCACGGCCTCCGTCGCGGCGGCTCCGTAGTAGATCCCCGATCCGGTCAAATGGTCCGCCCCGGCCGCGGGAAGCAGGTTCCAGGACACGCCCATGGCCAGCATGAGGACGTGGCAGGAGATCTCGGAACCATCCGACAGCCGCAGATGTTTGTATGGTCCTTCGACACGCAGAGCCGTTGCCTCCTGCGGCGTGAGGATCTCCACCTTGAACTTCCGCGCCTGAGTCACCGCGCGGCGCGCGAGATCGCCGCCCGACAGTCCCGCGGGGAACCCCAAGTAGTTCTCGATCTTGCTGCTGGTGCCGGCCTGACCGCCCGGCGCTTCCCGCTCGATAAGGACCGTTCGCAGCCCCTCCGATCCCCCGTACACGGCGGACGCCAGCCCGGCGGGGCCCGCCCCAACGATCGCCAGGTCGTAAAAGCGCTCCTTGGCCTTCGCCCTGAGCCCAATCTGTTCGGCAATGTCGGCAGGCTCCGGCGCGGTGAATCTGCACCGCTGGGAAGGATTACTAGCGGCAATCCAGACGGCTCGACGTCGGCCGCCAGCGCGCGCGCCTCGTCGGAAGACTCCACGTCGAGAAATCGGTAGGGGACCTGATTGCGAGCTAGAAAGTCGCGGACGCGGTGACAACGGGCCGACCAGCAATCGCCAACAACGCGAACGCCGCCGTACCCTGGGCGGAACGACGCGCGCCCATCATCGAGCAGATCGTCCAGCACCGGATAGAGCCGCTCTTCGGGGGGGTCCCACGGCTTCAAGAGGTAGTAATCCACCTGTGACTTGTTGATGGCCCCCATGGCCGCTTCGGTGTCCGCATAGGCTGTCAGCAATACCCGCTTGCTCTTCGGATGGGATTTTATGGCTTCAGACAGTAGGGTGACGCCATCCATCTTGGGCATGCGCTGATCGGAGAGTAGCAGCGCAACGGGATCTCCTCGATCTTTCAGTTCCCGAAGGAGGGTGAGGGCCGCGGAGCCGGAGTCGGCGCGCAGGATGCGGTAGGCGCGACCATACTGCTTCCGCAGATCTCGGGCGATCGCGCTCAGCACGTCGGCGTCGTCGTCCACGGTGAGCAAAACGGGTTTCGCCATATCAGTCCAGGATTCCGCGCTGCCAGGCGGCCGGTGGTGAAACGTCTTATCGGGGCCTTAACCCGCTTTTCTCACCACCTGTCGGTCGAAGCAAGCAATAGGCCCGCCATTACTACGTTGCGCTTGCTCGCCGTGCTCAACGTACTGTTCAACTACGCCTCCGCTCGCCGAGCGGCGCGCGCCTTGTACTGACGGGCCTCTCACGCACTTCGTCTCGCCACGTGGTGAGAAAAGCGGGTTAACAGCAACGTATCATGAAAGCGTTCCAGCAGCTCGCCGATCGCCCACTAGGCCAGTCTGATTCTACCCCGAAAACATAGCCTTTCACCTAAGAACGCCCGCCCCGGGGCGCTTGTAGATCTCGCCCGCTTTCATCACGAACGAAACGCGGGTCATCGTCTCGATATCCTCGGCCGGGTCTTCGGGAGTGGCGACGAGATCGGCCAGCTTCCCTGCTTCGATGGCGCCGAGTTCGTCTTCGACGCCCAGCAGCTCGGCCGCGCCGAGTGTCGCTGAACGAAGAGCCTCTAAAGGAGACATCCCGCCCTCCACCATATAACGAAACTCCTTCGCGTTCTCGCCGTGCGGGATCACCCCGGAGTCGGTCCCGAAAGCGATTTGGACCCCTACCTGGTAAAACTTACGGAAAGTCGCTTGTGCTTTCGGGGCGATACTGATCACCTTGGCGCGGACCATTTCAGGGAAATAGCCGGGAATCTTGGCCTTCTCGGCGGTGAACCAGCCCGCGGCCAGCGTGGGCACATACCAAGTGCCGTGTTTCTTGAAGAGTTGGATCGCCTCCTCGTCCGCCAGCGTGGCGTGCTCGATCGATCGCACGCCGGCCCGGATAGCCCGCTTCATGCCTTCGGCCCCATGGGCGTGCGCCGCGACGTGGAACTCGTAGTCGTTCGCAGTGGTGACAATCTCGCGAATCTCACTCTCGGTGAACTGCGGATTCTGTCCGCTCTTAGCTACGCTAAGGATGCCGCCGGTGGCCGTGATCTTAATCACGTCGGCGCCCTCCTTGTAACGCTGACGCACGGCCTTGCGCGCGTCAGCGAGGCCGTTCACGACGCCCTCGACGGGACCCGGGTCTCCCATGAGGTCCGCGCGCAGGCCGCTGGTCAGATCCGCGTGGCCCCCGGTTGTGGCCAGGGATTGGCCAGCGTTCCACATCCGCGGACCTTTGACCAGCCCTTCTTCGATCGCTTTCTTCAGGGCGATCGATACGTTATTGCGCGTTCCCAGGTCTCGCACTGTCGTAAAGCCCGCTAGCAGTGTCCTTTCGGCGTAAACCGCGGCTCGGAAAGCGTGATCGGCCGGGTTCAGACGAAACAGCTCCTCGTAGTGCTTGGGGCTCATTTGAATAAATAAATGGACGTGCATGTCCATCAGTCCCGGCATGCAGGAGTGGGACTTCAGATCAACAACCTCCACACCGGAAGTCGGAGTGGAATACCCGGCTTCGACGCTCTTGAAGCGGCCGGCTTCGACCACAACCGTAACGCGTTCACGGATGTTCCCGGCGCGGACGTCAACGAGCTTTCCGCAGTGCAGAAGAGTTGTCGCCCACAGACCGGGCGAGCTCAGCAGGAAACAGACAACGAGTATCTTGCTCACAGGTTGGATACCTCCCGGGGACGCACACCGTCCGCTCGGGGCCGATCAGCGTGCGGAGTTCCTTATTCTATCTCCCCGTGCCCCACAGGAAGGCGAGCCGGTCTACGTTTCACCATTGCTTTCCGGAAATTGTCCGTGCCGCTCTGTTAATGTAGAGCCCGCATGGCCCAATCCGGAAACCCTTTGCGCCGGTCGCGGCGCCACCGCTGGATCGGAGGAGTATGCGGCGGCCTGGCGGAGTGGTTGGGATGGAACCCCACTCTCGTGAGGTTGCTGTACGTTGTGATCTCGATTGTGTCGGTCGGATTCCCCGGTACTTTGGCCTACATCATCCTGTGGTTTGTCATGCCTCTGAAGCCGAAGTAGTGCCGGCGGCTTTTGCGGGCTCCACCGGCGTGCATCCGAGTCGTGTACGCGCGGGACCTTGGTAGGGGGGCGAGATGCCGGTGAATCTTTGCGGCGCTTGCCCACCGTTTGAACCGCCGCTGAGCGTTTCTATCAGGCGGTTGAGTTTCCCCTCGACCGGCAGGCTCCGTCCCCAGCCTCGAGCGAAGACGATAAGGTTCGACACCTGAGTCCCTACTAGCGGAGAGACGCCGTGGTTCAAGATCTCGCCCGACCGGTCGGGCGAAGAGGCAGGATTGCGCGGAATGTCGATCCCTCGCCAACCTCGCTTTCCACTTCGATCTTCCCGTCGTGCTCGTCGAGGATGCGCCGGACGATCGACAAGCCAAGACCGGTGCCGACCTTGACGCCCTTGGTCGTAAAACCGGGGTCAAAAATCCGCCCCAGGTTCTCCTGCGGAATACCCTCCCCGGTATCGGTAATCTCGACGACCACGTCATCCTCGGTAGCGAACGTCTTTAGGTGAATTTCGCCCTTCCCTTCGATCGCCTGACTCGCGTTCACAAGCAGGTTCATGTACACCTGATTGAGCCGGCTTGGATGACATCGAACCAGTGGGACGTCACCGTAGTCTTTGTGTACAGTCACTCGATCCTTAAGCTGGTTGTGGATGAGGGTCAGGGTGCTCTCCAGGCCGTCGTGGATGTCCACCTCGTCTTCAGCCGCCCGATCGAGGCGAGCAAACGTGCGAAGACTGGCTACGATCTTGATCATGCGCTCGGCCGCCATGCCGCTGAATTCGGTAAGTGAAGACAGGCTCCGCAAAAGCTCCCGCACCCTGTCGGCTTGCTTTCCGTCGCCCCGCGCCGGCCAGTCTTCAAGCAACTGCCTTATCTTCTTGACCGTGAGACTCAGCGTGTCGTTGTTGCTATTGAGAACTCCCAGCGGCGTGTTGATCTCGTGGGCGACTCCGGCCACCAGGTTGCCGAGAGAGGCCATCTTCTCTTGGATCACGAGCTGATCCTGCGTTTCCTTCAGCTCCTCGAGAGTCTGCTCCAGCTCTTTGTTCCTTCCCGCCAGCTGCTGGGTTCTCTCCTTGACCTTCTCCGCCAGGGACTGGCTGTACTCCTCCTGCTTTTTGTAGAGCAGAGCATTGTGAATCGCGCTTGCGGACAGGTTGGCGACCACCGAGACCAGGGTTTCGTCGCGCTCGGTGAATACTTTCCGCTCGGCGCTCTCCACCGCGAAGACCCCTACCAGCGTATCTTTGATGAGCAGTGGAATCGCGATCTGACTTTCGGCATCGGGAAGGCCCGGCAACTCCGGCACCGCTCCGAGCTCGTCGGCTTGGTCGGAGTGCGCCATCTCGCTGCGGACCGCGGCGGCGTAGGAGCGCGACTGGCTCAAGTTCCCCACGCGCATCATCTTCCGCCTGCGGGCAACCGTTCCGATCACGCCCACGCCCACCGGCGCCTTGGCGCCCAGGGCGGGGTCCTTGTAGCCGCGACTGGCGACTACACGGAGCGTCTCGGCGGAGTCATCGAGCAGCAGAATGAGGGAATGGTGGAAGCCGAACAGGTCATACATTGTCCCCAGCACCGCGGCATAAATTTCGTCCAGGTTCAGCGTCGCGTTGACCTCCGACGACATCTGTCGGAGGACGCGGACTTCTTCGCTCTTTTGGGCTAGCTCTTGCTGGAGCTGTTCGAGGGGCGTCTTGTCCAGTGGGGTGGCCATTGGACCGCGGCGAGGGTCAGTTGCCCGCCAGCTTCTCAACCGAGTTGACGCGGTAGATGTCGGTGGCCTTCAATTTGAAGATACCCGACATTCCCGTGGCGGAGGCGATCGCTTCGATGTGCATGTCCATCGTCTCGAAGATGGGACCCTCAGTCTCCGAGTGGTCGTATTCAACCTGAAGCAGCCACTTCGTGGCGGTCAGCAGATCGTTTAAGCACAGCGATGCGTGAGGGTTCTCTCGTACATTGCGGCTCGTCTTATTGAAGAACTGGAAGGAATCCGCGACAGTGTTCGGGTCGACGTAATAGACCTGGGAGATGATGGTCGCGTTGGGGACGCCGCCGCCGGAACAGGTCGCCAGTATAACGGGGACTCCGTTTTCCATGACGGCCTTGATTTCGTCGGGCAGTCTATCGTCCATCACGGACCCTCCGGAGGGGCCAGGCGTTTGCCGGCGCTAGGCCCCGGCGTCTGGACGAAGATCTCGCGCACCTTGAAGCGTACGGCTAGGCTGGGTTCGGAGATGTAGCGCCTTAACACGTCCTCGGGGATGCCGAAGCGAGGCAGGCAGGCGCCGACAAACCGTTCCCTGCAATCCTGATAGATTGACAGGTCGCCCTCTTGGAGCGGCCGGGAATCGATGTAGTCTCCCTTGAACTGATAGGTTTCGTGCGGCCCGATTTGTTCCACCGTCAGCGCGAACTGGCCATTGTCCTCTAAGGACGAAACTAAATTGCCGCTGGATTTCATCGGTATCAAACAAGTGAGCTCTGTGCTGTCTTCGCTGACCTGCCAACCGGAGACAAAGTGGATGTGCGGCACGAGGTTCTGATCCCGCGTGCCGGCGACCGCCACCGACGCCCGGCCCAGGAACTCCACAATGACCCCCGGAATCATTAGTCCAGCCCCCCTGGCGTCCGGGTGCGCGAACGCTCAACTCCGTTGCGGCATCCGCTCCGAGCGGACGCTGGCCAGACTGTCCTCGACATCCCGACCGCGGGGTCAACCAGCAGCCGAATCGCCGCTTGGCTCTACCGGAATTCCTGTTCATTTGTAGGGCCAGTGTACACGCAAGATCCGTCGGACGCAAGGTCCCGCCGAGACTGGCGGTCCATCCACGCTTACGCCGTGTGCCGCCCGTTACACCGAAAGGTCGCCGAACCGCCAACGAGGACACTCCCCCCGGCCACTCAGTTCTTGGATCTCCCCAACAACGACGGGCCCCGAGCGCCGGCGGCGGTCACTTCGATGCGGATGGGTTTCTTGAACCTCAGAAAGCGCTTGCCTGAACCCTGAGGGGGGTTCTTCAACACAACGATGCCGCCACGACCGGCTTCATACGTTCGGAAGGTTCGCTTATTGATGAAGAAGTTATACGACTTCCCTTCCCCCAACCCGACCATATAGATCACGCTGGCTTCCGGTGCGCGGACCTTGATCGCCATCGGCACCCGCGCCAACACCACGACCGCGCCGGGAAAAACCAGCGGGGCCTGCTCGTCCTCGCGCCGCACGGCGAAGCGTCTGCCTTCAGCAAACATCTGTAGCTCGCTGTTAAAGTAACCGGCCCAGAGGTCCCCCTCCTGCCAACCGGCTCGCGCGAAAAGACGGCCCCGCAACTCGTCGTGGACGACACCCGGCGCGCTGAAATAGCTCAGCCCTGGCAGGTAGGGATTGAGCCAGAGAAATTCGTACGGAGCGCCCAGCGGATTCGTCAGGCTATATTCGTCGTGGCGTAGCCAACCCTGCAGAAACTGGTACTCTTCCCACGTGTTCTCATAGGCCACCAGCAACAGCTCGGCGATGCGACTCACCGTCGCCTCGACCTCCGCATCGGTTTCGACTGTCGTAAGCGTCGCGGGTTGTCGAAATACGCCACCCTTGGTCCGAAGCGGCTCGGGGTAGTAGCGGAGAATCAAGCCAAACGGCAGGGACTTGAACACGTCAATCCCCTCCTGCCACAACTCAAGTTGCAAGTTGTTCCGAACCGCATGACAAAACTCGATGACAGCCAGTAAATCCTCAGCTCGGTCGGTGAGCCGGCCGCGGCGCAACGCGGGAAGGATCTCCGTTTTCCAACGGCGCTCTACTAGATCCGCCAGCGCCGACTCCGATCCCGCCCAGTCCCCCGCGACGGCCATCGCGGCTAGCGCCGCGCTTCGAACTTCGCCGGGGTCAACTCCCGAGGCGCCGGCGGCGCCCCCGGCCGCCTTGCCCAGCGCGCCGGCGACACGTGCTCGCTCCTCCTCGGTAAACAGCTCGTAACACCAATCGAAGACGAGAGATCCCAGTCTCAGGTCGGCAAGCCGCTCGAACCCCTTCGAATCTTCCGCCTTCGAGACAGCCCACGCCGCCGCCCTGCGTCCGGCCCCCTCGTCGCCGGCCGCTTGAAACTGCAAGGCCCGAACCAGAGGCTCTTCGGGCAGCGGCACGTTCTCCTCGGTAAGCCGCCGCAATCGTTCCCAGCGGGCCGAACGACGCTCGACGTCCTTGCGCAAGCGTTTCAGCCGGTCCGGTTCGAGAAACAGCCGTGGATGGTCCTCGTAGACGCGGTACTCCGGCTGGGCAAACCCGACGTTCGACAAGCAAATGAAAAGTAAGGCAAGAACCGGGGATCGCATTCTGGCCAAGCGTAACCGTAGTGGGGACCGGGGCCTTAGGCCGACTCCACGGACCAGTCGGGCAACCGCACTTCGGCAGGCCACGTTCAAACTCACGCTCAACAGGCTTTCTCTCCTACTTCCGATGAATTTCCCGCATCTCGCCGGGATCGCACTGTGGACTTATTGTACCTGTGGGTAGCTGTGGTCAGAGGGCGGTTACGGCGGGCGGGATCAACGAGGGGAAGAACCAGTGGGAATTGGACGGCCGCAGCCTTCTCGAACGTCGCGGATCAATCGCTGCCCCTCAGATCGAGACCGCCCGCCTCCATCTGGAGAGTAAGTTGAGACCCCAGCAGAGTCACCAATATCATGTCCTCCGCAAAAGGTAGGCGGCCTCCCGCCTCGAGGCGCCGGGCTGTTCGCCAAGGGGCCGGTTCCGCGTGATCGTACTTTCCGAGGATCAAAACCGGCGTGCCCGGGTCCTCGATCGTCCGCTCGCGGAGGCCGAGCGTCCATTCGTCGCCCCACTCGTAGAGCCACTTGGCATCCCTTTCCAGCAGCCGCAGGCAGCCGTGGCTGACAGGCCTGCCCGGCAGCTCGTAGTGGTGAAACGAGTGGCCGCGGCGGTTGTGGAAGTTGAAGTACCAGCGCAGGAACCAGTTGCGGTTTACGGTGCTGTGGCGCCCGGTAGACTTCCAGTTGAGATAAAACAGACCGTCCGGCGTGGGACTCGATGCAGCTCCTGAATTGAGCGGGCCCCAACGAACGAGGCGGCCCCTCTCATAGGCGCCGAACACTTGTCCGGGCTTGTGAACGACAACCGCTTTGGCGAAATCCTCCAGGGCGGCATAATGCACCGCCAACGGACTATAAGCCAGATCATGCAGATCCCAGCGGTCGGGAACGACGATCTCGCCCAACTCCACCAGATGGTCTCGATCGGCGCGATTCAGCTTTTCGAGCAGCGAGATCTGGGGCCGGCTGAAACTACAGGTCAGTTGTTCGGGGTCGTCGGAAACCGGCTCGACCCACAGCCGGGCGACCTCTGCGAGGGGATGCTCGGGGAGATCAGCCGCGATCAAACTCCCTCCCACGGCCAGCAGGGTCATCGCGGCCAACGCGATCGCCGTGCGGGACCGCCGCTTCCCCGTCATCGTGTAACCTTTACTTCCATTTCCTTGGCTCCACGCGCCCCCCAAAAGGTTGTTGGCAACTCGCTCACCAAACGGGTCGACTGGGTTCTCATCGGCCCGCTTCCTGGAAACTCGTCCCTGTATTGTTAGACTTGGCCGGGGACGGTTAAATTTCAGCCGATGACTCTTTTCGTCAGGAATTGAACGAACGGAGCCAACTTGCGTAAGTTTGACCAGGTTCCGGGAAAACTCTACACAGGCGGGGTGGATAGGCTTTGCAGCGCCGGGCGGATGACCGCACTTTGGGGTCTTGATCGCCCTCGCCTCGGTCCGGTGGAAGGGTGCTACGATGAAGCGGCGACGCCCAGAGCGCTGAACTCCCAGCCCGCCTGTCTCACAGAAAATTTCGCTACTGCATCTAGCCCGCTTTTCTCACCAGGCGGCGAGGCGAAGTGCGTGAGAGGCCCGTCAGTACAAGGCGCGCGCCGCTCAGCGTCGCATTTCTTGAATAATGCGGGCGTACTTGAACAGTACGTTGAGCACGGCGAGCAAGCGCAACGCAGTAATGGCGGGCCTATGGCGTGCTTCGGCCGTCAGGTGGCGAGAAATGCGGGCGAGACATGAGAGATAAGAGTTCTACAAGATGTTGTGGTCGAAAGTGCCAAATTTCGTTCCGTGGGCCAGCCTCCTAGCCTTTCCCAACCATGGATCGTCCCGGCCTCAGCGAGGTCTTGGCCCAGATCATAATAGAGGTCGCGCCCAGTCTGCATTCCGCTACGACCTTTCCGGCCAGCGTCCTCGGGGCCATCGCGCGGCATGCCTCCCGGCGATTGATTGAACGGTCGGCGGAGACGGGCTCGGGAGCCAGCACGCTGTTGTTTTCTCATCTCAGCCGGCGCCACACGGTGTTTGCCCGAGACGGCGGAAGCGGAAGCGTGCTAAACGTCAGCTCGTCTCCCCTGCTGAGGGAAGGCGTCGTCCGTTTTGTCGAGGGACCGACCCAACAGATGCTCCCTCGGCAGCGCTTCGAGGAAAAATTTCAGGCCATTCTGCTCGACGGCCCTCATGCCTACCCTTTTCCCGACCTCGAGTACTTCTTCCTCTACCCTCATCTGGACACGGGGGGCCTGTTGATCCTCGACGATATACACATCCCCACGATTAACCACCTGTTCCAGTTTCTCCGCCGCGACGCAATGTTCGATCTCGACGAGGTTGTCCACATGACCGCTTTTTTCACTCGTAGCGGGGCGCCAACCTTCGACCCGCTGGGAGACGGCTGGTGGGAGCAGGGTGCCAACCGCAAAACGCTTTTTCGCTATCTGTGGAAACAGAGGCTCAAGGCTCTGATTCCAGCCTCGGTGAGAAGGCCCCTATCCCGTCACAAACGGCGGATACTGCTGGGGCGCCTCAGCCGATCCGCCCGAATCCGCCTAGACTCGCCGAAGCCGGGGCAGCAGGTCAAAGAAACTGGGATCGTCGAAGGTAGGGCAACACTGCCGCCCGGGGCTTCGCTGTGGGTGCTGGTCCGCCGCGAGGACTTGAAGGCATGGTGGCCTCAGGGGGGCGGGCCAGTGCTGGTGAAGCAAGGGCGCTGGCGGACCTGTGTGAAATACGGTGAGCAGCATGACCAGGGCCACGACTTCGAGATCTGTGCCATCGCCGTCCAACACCCCACCGAAGAGCTTTGGCGTCGTTGGGTCGAACGGGCCGCCGCGGGCCACTCCGATGCACCGGTCTCGCTGCCGGCCGCCGAGTTCGTCATGGGGGAATGCAGGCTCGGAGTGCGGAAAATCGGGCCTCGTCCCTGATTGAGTAACAGTACTTGATAATAAAGTTGCCTATCAACCAGCTTGTCGAGCCACCACGCCCCATCGCTTCGGCCGCGGTGAATCGCTCCTCTCCTTTGAACAAGAGATGCTCAAGTCTCTGGGTAAAGGCGCTATGTGTCACCTCCGATGCAGGCTGCCTTTCGTACGCCGATTTACGAAATGATGCACCAAAGTTTCGGGCTGCTCCAACATTTGCGCGGGGCGGCAGATTTCTGACTGAGAATACGTTGGCGGACCCCCTCGGCGTGAGAAAACAAGTGCGGAAATGAAGTTAACCCCTGCTTAAACAATGGCTTAACAGCCAACCACCTCTCTGCGCGTGGCCACTGAGGCAGCCGATAAGCCGGCCGTGACTTCGTTCCCGCTTGCTCACCGCAGGGTTAGAGGACGCCTCCGCGCACCGAGCTGCGCGCGCCTCCAGCCGACCAACCTGCCGCCCGTTTCCGCTTGCCGCGCGGTGGAAAAGCGGGCTGGGCCTTGGGTTGGCCGTCCGCGGTGCTCGCGGGTTGAATCTGATGAGCGCCCGGAGATCCGCCGCCGGCTCCAGCGCAGTATAGTCCCCCCCCTGAAAGAGTTGTAGACAAGCCTCCCGAAAGATGTATACTGTGGTTCAAGCCCGTGGCCGTCCGTACTATTTCGTACAACCTCGTTCCATGCCGGATGGCACGGTAGCTGGGGCAGCGCCTGACTATGGGGAGCGGCTACGACTTCGCGTTTTGTAGCACCGGGAACCTTCAGGCTGCAAGCCCGTGACAGCACGGTCACATTTCCCAACGCACCGTCGCTGAGACAGCATGGATCTGAAAACCCTCATCCGCCGCGGAACTTTGGACCTAAGCCGCCGCTGGCGGGAAGGCCGCATGGTGGTCCGAGGTCTCCTCGATACCGACCACCCCGTGTTGGCGCATGTGATACCAACGCGCCGTTGCAATCTTAGCTGCACCTACTGCAACGAATACGACAGCGTATCCGACCCGGTTCCTCTAGAGGAGCTATACCGGCGGGTCGACAAGCTCGCGGATTTGGGAATCAGCATCATCACCATGAGCGGCGGGGAGCCGCTGCTACATCCCCAGCTCGACGACGTATTCCGTCGCGTGCGAAGCCGCGGCGTCATGGCCAGCCTGATCACGAACGGCTATTTGCTCACGGCCGAGCGTATTCAGCAACTGAACGACGCGGGGCTCGAGTATCTTCAGATCAGCATCGACAATATTCAGCCGGATGAGGTGTCGATGAAGAGCTTGAAAGTCCTCGACAAGAAGTTGCAGTTGCTGGCAAAGCACGCCCACTTCCACGTCAACATCAACTCCGTGGTCGGGGGGGGCATCAAAAATCCGGAGGACGCCTCGCTCATCGCCCAGCGGGCTCGAGAGCTCGGCTTCATGAGCACGGTGGGAATCATTCACGACAACGGCGGCCAACTGCGCCCGCTGAAGGGTCAAGAACAGCGGACCTACCGCCGCATCCGATCCATGGTCAAGCGCTCCTACAGCCGGATGATCTATTTCCAGGACAACATCGCGGCAGGTAAGCCGAACCAGTGGCGTTGCCGGGCGGGCGGCCGCTATCTCTACATTTGCGAGGACGGACTCGTGCACTACTGCTCCCAACAGCGAGGCTACCCCGGCATCCCGCTCGAACACTACACCGTGGATCACGTTCGCGAGGGATACCACAGCCTCAAGCCCTGCGCGCCTCACTGTACGATCTCCTGCGTCCACAAAGTCTCGGCCATCGACTTTTGGCGCGACCCCCAAAACCTGAGGGATCCCCAGTTCAAGCCTGCCGGCGCCTTAGTACAACTGCAAACGGCCGAATAACGGGACCTCAAGCCGCCCTTCAGCGCATCTCGGTATTTTACTTCGGCCTTCCCCTGTGAACTTCCTACTGTAAACGAGGGTGTGCCGTGGGATACTTTGGGTCGCGGGGAGGGAAAGGTTCAGCCGACAGCTTTCGGGGCAGCGGTTCGTTCTCGTCTTAAGGGGCGATGAGCTGAATTTTCTCGCCTCCACGGGCGCCGTCGGAGGCAGGCGCCGATCCCTGGCGAATCGAGGTTGGAATCGGTTGTCCTTGTTTCTTTGGATGGATTCGTCGCGGTAAGCTGGAAGAAACGTCATGGCATCTGAGCTAGATCGGACTGTTGTTTCCTCGGACTCGCGGCGGCGGGGAGGAAGCCGAGTGCTCGACGCCGTGAGCCTTATCGTGGTCTTACTCACCTTCTCCGTCTTTGCCTCGGTAGCTTTTCAAAAGCTCTCTTATTTTCGCTACGCGGTCTTGTTCGCTGTTGGGCAGAGCCCGAATTGTTCTTTCTCTCGCTCGGTTCATTTGCTGGAGGAAGCCCAAGATCGCTTCGAGATCTTTGAGCGCATGACCGCGGCCAGCCGAGTTGTTGAAACCGAGGAAGGCGGGTTTACTTTGTGGGAGACGCCGCACGGCAAGTTTTGGGTTCCCCAGGAGGGTGATGACCATTCTCCGCACTGGCTGTTCGCCGAACAGGAGAGCGGGATCTATGGCTCGGGGGACACGGGTGTTCAACCCGGCGATGTTGTGTTGGATTGCGGCGCCCACGTGGGGACGTTTACGCGGGCCGCCTTGGATGCCGGCGCGAAACTGGTGGTGGCGATTGATCCCTCGCCACCGGTTCTCGAAGCCCTGAGGCAGAATGTCGCCGAAGGCGTGGCCGAGGGACGAGTCGTGATCGTCGAGAAGGGCGTTTGGGACCGCGAGGACGTGCTGCCGCTCACCATGACCGAGGACAATCACGGCACGCATCACCTGTCCCCGGAGGCGCCCGACGAGGAGTCGGTGGTCAACGTGCCCTTGACAACCATCGATAACCTCGTCGCGGAACTCAATCTGGATCGGGTTGACTTTATCAAGATGGACATTGAAGGGGCCGAGCAGAAGGCGTTGATGGGCGCGCAAGACACGCTGGCGAACTACAAGCCAAGACTCGCCATCGCGGCGTATCATTTGCCGGACGACCAGGTGAGAATCCCCGCCATTGTCAACGCTGCGCGGAGTGACTACGCGATGGACTGTGGCGGTTGTGGCGAAAAAGACCCCACCATTATTGCTCTCACTCTCTTGTTTCACTGATTGCCAGCCGGCCCTAGCGGGCGGCTTCCCGGTGGCGGAGGAGTCCGCGGTGCCCTCTTTTGAAAGCGCTATCGCTGCGCAGAGGGCCCTTGCTCGTCTTCGCCGATCTCGAGTATGGAACACCCTACTGTAGTTTTTGGCAGGCGGCGGTCGACGCCTCCCTCTCGGCTCGGGAGCGACGGGGACGGGAGGAGATCCGGGCGGCGAGCCGTCTGGTCAAAAAAGACGGAGATCTGGAGTTATGGCAGACGCCGCGGGGATCTTACTGGATGCCACGGGACGGGGAAGACCTGTTGCCTATTTTGCTGGCGCAGCAGGACCGGGACATCTACGGGGATGATCGTCTGGGTGTCCGCCAAGGAGACATCGTTTTCGACTGCGGAGCGCACGTTGGCATCTACACCAGGAAAGCTCTTTTCGCGGGTGCGAAACTGGTTGTCGCCGTGGAGCCGACTCCCGTGCTCGTGGAGTGTATCCGTCGGAATCTGGCCAGTGAAATTGCACAAGGACGTGTTGTCGTCTCGGCAAAGGGGATCTGGGATCGGGAGGGCGCCCTGTCGCTTTTCGAGAACAACACCGCGGGCGCCGGCAACAGCTTTGTCGTACACAGGTCGGACGCCGAAGCGATTGGGCGGATCCCCGTGACGACCATCGACAACCTGGTCGCGGAACTCGAACTGCGGCGCGTGGATTTCATCAAAGCGGACGTGAAAGGCGCCACCGAGAGAATGGTTGTTGGGGCTAGGGAAACGCTCGCGCGCTATCGCCCCCGCATGGTTCTTTCCACGGAGGAGCCGCCCGAGGATCCACAGCGGCTTGTGCGGGTCGTCCGCGGCCTGCGGGCCGATTATCAGTTCACTTGCGGGCCCTGCCTGACTCATGGCGTCGAACGAGTCTACACGGACGTCGTATTTTTCCACTAGCCCGCTTTTCTCGCCACGTGGCGAGGCGAAGTGCGTGAGAGGTCCGTCAGTACAAGGCGCGCGACGCTCGGCGCCGCATTTCTTGAATAATGCGGGCGGACTTTTGCGGTGCAGCCGAACCGTTTCGTATTTTGGCTCTACCGAAAGCAGCAGCGACCCGCGTTCGGCGCCCGACCGGGAAAGTACGTTGAGCACGGCGAGCGACCGCAACGCAGTAATGACGGGCCTATTGCGTGCTTCGGCCGTCAGGTGGCGAGAAATGCGGCTTAAGTCCTTCACATGCAGCGGCCGCCCCCTCCGGACCGGCAGCCCGTGGCGGAAGGCGGTGGCCCAGACACTTTTCCCCAGATGTCGGGCCAAACAGATCGGCACAGTCCTCTGAACATCACATGGGTCGCGGGAAAAACTCGGTGCGGAGTACGACTGTGGCTCGCTCGCGCGTCTGCTTAATCCTACTGGGAAGCTCCTTAGGCTACAGCATGTTTTGGTTCGGTGGAACCGTAGCTCTTCACGCGAACATCGCCACGTTCACGATTGCCGCCGCCGCGCTCCTGTTTTGGGCCTTTTGCCCGGCGGACGAGACATCCCCGGCAACGAGCCGCGTTCTTTCATGGCTGGTGCTGCTGCTGCCGCTGTACGTCGCTTTTCAGATCATCCCTCTCCCGGATTTTCTGCTCCGAGTTTTATCACCGGCCCGAGCGGAACTGGCCTCCGGCTTGCGGCCTATGGTCGCCGATAGCGGCTTCGCCAGCCTCAGCGTGCTGCCTTCGGCGACGCTGCCCCATTTAGTCCGCGTGTGCTCCTGCGTGGTCGTTTTCCTTCTCCTTCGCCGCTTGACGGGGATCCATTCCGATCGTCCCTGGATACTCGCCGCTCCCATCATAACGTTGGCCGGTTTCGAGGCCGCACTCGGTGTAATCCAGTACGGAGCGGGCGGGCCAGGGGCGATCGCTACCGGGACGTACGTAAATCGAAATCACTTTTCCGGGTTGATGGAGATGGCCTTGCCGTTCGCCGTTCTCTATTCGGTCGCCGTCCTGCGGCGACGTCGCTCTCGACGGCACTCGCCGGTCGGTCCGGCGGCGAAGGCGTCGGCGGCTCTGATCCTAGCGACTCTGATGTTGGTAGGCATCTTGTTTTCCCTGTCGAGGATGGGTTTCGTGGCGGCGCTAGGGTCCCTAGCCCTGGTCGGGCTGCTCCCTCTGTTGCGGCCGATTGCCAAGCGGCGGAAGTCTTGGGCAGCTATCCCGGCGATCTCTGTCGCCCTCGTCGTTGGAGTGAGTGTTCTCGGTTTTGTGTTCCTTCCCTCCAACCGCCTGGTCAATCGTTTTGCCGAGATTGCTTCCACGGAGGAGATCACCGCCGAGGGCCGGCTGGAACTCTGGAGCGATACCTTGGAGCTGATTGGGGCGTACCCGCTTTTTGGCTGTGGTCTGGGAGCCTACGAGTCGGCCATGCTGCCTTACAATCGCTCGCATCCGCTGGCACGAACCGACTATGCTCACAACGACTACCTGCAGTTGCTGGCCGAGCTGGGCGCGGTTGGTTTCCTGATCGCCGCCGCCCTTGCGGCTGCGGTGCTCTCTAGCGCCCTGCGGGCCGCTTCGGCCGCCGCGGAGGATGACGGGCGGTACTTAGGCTTGGCTTGCGTGGGCGCCATCGCGGCTATGCTGGTTCACAGTTCGGTCGACTTCAACTTGTACATACCGGCCAACGCTCTGGTCCTGGCATGGATCTCCGGCATCTCCGCCGGGTTGGCGTCATCAGCGAGGGCAGTTTCCGTGTCGAACGTTTTGGACCTGCCTGCTGAGACGACGTGAAGTCCGCGCGGTGATTCCGGTTCCCGTCGCCGGGAGCTTCGATTCGCGAGAGCGGATTGAATCGAGCGGTGACAAGGTCTATGGTCTTATCCGGAAGCTCATGCGGTATCCTGTTTCTCGCCTGTGCACTGGCGTTGCCGTCAGACGCCTCGGCTGCGGAGCAAGTGGGCGCCACTATGGCCTCAGGACTTTTTCAGCTACGGGGAAATACGCTTCCCGCCTCGGCCGCCCCCGCCCTACCTCTATTGAACGGCGACGAGGTGGTCACGACGGACTCGACCGCCATCATGCAGTTGGCCCGCGGGCGAAGGGCTGGGTGAGTCGCGGCCCGCTTCAACAACCAGCCTCCGCCGGGCACGCGAACGGGACGCAAACCGTACACCTTGTCAGCGACGAACTGAAACTTGCCGGTAGTTTGTTCATAGGCGCGTATCGTCGCCGAACAATGTAATTGCGTGTCGCCGTCGCTGTCGTCACTCCGCCGGCGACTAAATTCATGTAGGTGAAGGGCTTGTAAAGTCTGCGCCGAGGAAGTTTCCTAGACAGAATGGCTTGGGCCAAAAGAAGGCCGGCGGCTGCTGACTTGATAACCACCGCCTTTCCCATACTGAACCTTTGCTGGGGACCCCGCAGCAGCGGATTGGCCTCAAGGCGGCCGCGCGACGAGTGTGCGTCTAAAACGTGCGCCGCCGTTAGCGCCACCGCCGTCAGAATCCACCTCTTTTTCCAAGACCTGGAAGAGGCCGCGGAAGAGGGTCTTGCACTCCCCAAAATGATCAGCAGCAATGTCGTCAGTGCGGCTGCCCGTGAGATTTGTTTTCCCAAATACCGGTCCTGTCCGGCGGGTCCGTGGAAGGAATTGGCCGCGGGAGCAGCCTGCCTTCGGTGGATTCATCGGCATGGGGGGGGGAAACATGTAGCTGAAACCGCCCGGTGAGTGCGTACCTTGCGACGACACGCGCGGAACGGCGTCCCGAAGATCGCCGCAGGCGCCTAGGACGCTTTTCTCACCACCTGACGGTCGAAGCACGCGATAAGCCCGCCATTACCGCGTTGCGGTTGCTCGCCGTGCTCAACGTAAAGTTCAAGTACGCCCGCATTATTCAAGAAATGCGGCGCCGAGCGGCGCGCGCCTTGTACTGACGGGCTTCTCACGCACTGCGCCTCGCCACCTGGTGAGAGAAGCGGCCTAATCCCTACTGCCCGGCGGTGTTGTCTCTCGCCGGGTCGCCAGTCGCGTCATTTCGCAAAGATAGGTAATTTTTTCAAGGAAATCTCGTCGATCCAGACGGTCCCGGCGATCTTGCTGTCAAACTTCCACGACGCTTTGCGTACGAGTTGGATCTCAATCAGACGGGTCGCACGAGGGACGGAGAACGTCTTTTCGACCTTCTTCCAGTCCGCGGTGCCGACCATTTGCTCCGTCCGTATGTCGAATGTTGACGGGCGTTCGGCATCGAAAACGCGAAACGCGACACCCTGGTCCGTCGTGATTGCCTCGCTACGAAACTGTGCTCTGAAACGGTACTTGCCCGGTTCTACGATCACCTTTTGTGAAAGGTGCCGATAGGCCAAGTTTTCCGTTCCCTGGAAGCGTAGCCTGAGCGACCTGGATCCGCTCTTGAAAACAGTCCCGTCGCGTGCTACTTCGACATGTCGCGACGGCCGCACGCGCCAGTCGAGTACTGCTCCGAGGGGATCGAACTCGAAACCGGGATTAAACACGCGCTCGCCGCTTTCGCGTTCCTTCATCCGCTCTCCCGCGTACTCCTCCAGCGTCGCAACCGCCGCCTCGTAAAGTCTGTGGCGCACCAAGAAGTTCACGTAGGCGCTGAACAATGTGTCATCCGCCAGACCCCGTTGGACGACCCAATCCCAGGCAACGCTAAGGTCGGACGCCGAACCCCGACGGAGCAAGTATCGGGAATAGGATTCCACCGCTTCCCGGTTGTCGGGAATCCCACTTCCGAGCACTTCCGCGACATCATCGACCATCGCCGAGTAAGTGCTGAAAATAAGCGCGTCATATTCTCTGATTTGGTTGAGTATCCGCGCCATCAACCGTAGGGCGGGACCAGGCTCGCCGACCTGAAAATAGAAGTTTCCGGCTCGCAATAAAATAGGTGGTGAGCGAGGGCCAAGGCCCACCGCTCGCTCAAAGCAGTGGCGAGCGGACGGGAGCTTGCCCGCCCGCAGGTAGGCTTCACCAAGGTCCGACCAGCGGTAGGAGGAAGCCGGGTTTCTGCGCAGGGCCTCCTGGAATGCGGGAATCGAACGTTCCGCCGCGCCTGCTTGCGCCTCCCAGAGTTGTTCGCGAGCCCCTTGTAACTGCACGGCATTCGAGCAGACGTGAAAGCGGCACAGGAGTTGTTCAATCTCCCCGTCACCCGTGAACCAGGTCTCGAAGCCGACCGCCACTGCCGTGTATACGATCAGGAAACAGGAAAGCAGTATGGATATCCGTCTTGCCCGCATAGTGCTTTAACCGGCAACATGGTACAACCTCTGGTTTGACAAACACAACGAGCCTACAGCGGGAGGGAGCGCCGGGGGGGATGGGAGCTTCCCGATGCCTCGTTTTACCCTCCGACAAGGCGGTTGAGAGTGAGGAAGAGCGATGATGCGGATCGAAAGAGCCAGAGAGCGAGGTGGAATCGCTGCTGCTAGTTTCAGCAGTCCGGCGGTTCCACGCCCTCCACATAGCCGAATTTCTTTCCCCGTCAGAAGAAACGCACCCCAGTACGCGCCTTCGGCGGCGGTTGCCGCGGGCTTCGTCGGAAGTGCTCGAACGACTCTGGCCGAGGACGGTTGCCCGCCGAATGAGGCGGCTGCTACAGTTGCGGAAAAGTACCCGGGGACCGGGGCGATTTCCCATTGACGCGGGTTAGATGAGTTGTCAGGCCGCCGAGGAGTGTGAGCAGCTCGCTGATCGGGAAAATCGGGTACGGCCAGCCAATTCGCTTCCGGTGAAGTTCTTTGTTTCCAGGGCCATGATGGGGGCGAATTGGTGGCAGTCCCCATTTTTCCCTACCGTGCGACTTTCGCCACGGGCTGTTAGGGGTAGAGAGTGGGACGATTCTCTCCGACCCGCGGGGCGTCCGCGAAGGTCGAAGTGTCGCGGGTGGAGACGGGGCCAGCCATTGCGCGTCCATGTTGACTTTGATGGCCCGCCACTGAGCCATCGGAGCGGTTGGCCCTCCCTGGTCGGCGAATTCGCACCAGCAGGGCTGCGTTGATTAGGAGGCCGAATCGGGCATGGCCAGGGTGCGTGAGAGCAAGGGCTGAGCCTGGAACGCTAGTGACAGGCTGGTTGATTCGGGTGTTCCGCGATCGGGCTGAGGGAGCCTTGGGCCAAGGCCACCTCGATTCCGCAACCACGAGGGAACCCGCGAGAACGGGCGGCAACGTAAGTGATTGAGAAGAATGGTAGGCCCGAGCGGACTCGAACCGCTGACCTCTACCGTGTCAAGGTAGCGCTCTAACCAAAACTGAGCTACGGGCCTAAACTGCGATGCTAACACGCAGCTTTCGGCCATGTCGACAAACCCGGCCGGCCTTGTCGGCGCCCAGGAAGACCCGCGAGGCTACCGAATGGGACGTTTCTATGGGGGGGTAACATGAAGTCCGCAGACATTGCTCCATCCTGCGGGGCGAGCGTATACTAGTGCCGGTCGAAACAGAATCGGACTGCTTGAGAGGAGCACAGTGATGAGGCAAGAAATGATGGGGAAGGAAAAGTCGAATCACGACGGATCGGCGGCGAACACGAGGACCCACGTCGAAGAGCGCGGGGCCGAACCGGAGGAGTCGATGAATACAGTCGATCGGCGGACGTTTCTACAAGCGTCCGCCGGGGGGCTGGCCGGCGCGGCCCTTTTCTCACGGCCGTCCCTGGCCGCCCCGCCCGAGAAGTCATCGGCGCCGTGGTATCGAAACGCCTACCGGCGCAACGTGATCGATATGCACATCACAGATTGGAACGAGGAGTTTCTCTCTCAGTTCGACCCCGACGAGTACGTCCGAATCCTGAAGCTGTCGCAGGTGCAATCGGCCGTCGTCTATGCCCACTCCCACGTCGGACTGTGCAACTTTCCCACCAAGGTCGGGCAGACCCACAGGGGTATGCAGGGGAAAGATCACCTGGCCCGGGTCATCGAGCAGTGCCACAAGCATGACATCAGCGTCGTGCTCTACAGCAGCGTCATCCATGACCGCTGGGCGTTTGACAACCATCCCGACTGGAGGATCATGCTGGCGAGCGGGCACCCGACCGGCCACCAGACCCGTCCGCGGTTCGGCCTCTGCTGTCCCAATTCGCCTTATCGCGATTACATCGCGGCTCTGGCCAAGGAGATCTGCGACGGTTACGACTTCGAGGGCATTCGCTTCGACATGACCTATTGGCCCACCGTCTGCTACTGCCGCCACTGCCGCAATCGTTTCGCCTCCGAAGTCGGCGGCAAGCTGCCGACCATCATCAACTGGGAAGACCCGCGGTGGACTAAGTTTCAACGGCGGCGCGAAGTGTGGCTGACGGAGTTTGCCAAGCTGCTGACTTCGACGGTGAAGGCGATCAAGCCTCACGCATCGGTCGAGCACCAGGCTTCGGGCTACCCCGGCAACTGGGTGCGCGGCGTCGACGAGACGCTGGCCGCGCAGAACGACTTTCTGCAGGGTGACTTCTATGGGGACGCGCTCCAAGGGTCGTTCGTGCGCAAGCTGTTCTATAACCTCAGCGAAAATCTGCCCTACGGCTTTGAAACCAGCGTCATGGTGAGCATTCCCAATCACACGGCGAAGAAGCCGGTCGATCTGTTGCGCGCCAAGGCGTACGCCTCGTTGGCCGATGGAGGCGCGTTCATATTCATCGATGCCATCGACCCGGTGGGAACGCTCAACCAAACGGTCTATGAGCACATGGCCAAGATTTTCGACGAGACCAAGGCCTACGAGCCGTATTTCGGCGGGCGTCTCTGCCAGGATGTGGCCATCTATCTCAGCACCTGGTCGAAGTGTGACTTCTCCGACAACGGCAAGAGCGTGGATGATCAGTTGTCGCGCTTTCTCGAGCGCCACCCGTCACTTTCGAAAAAGATGCCGCACGTTGATGCGGCGGTCAGCGTCTGCAAGGCTTGCAGGAATCATCACCTTCCCTTCGGAGTCATCACCAAGAGGAATCTGGGCGACCTTTCTCGGCATCGCGTTCTCGTTCTGCCCAACGTCCTCATGATGGATGAGGAAGAGGCGGACGCCGTCAGAGACTACGTTCGCAACGGGGGAACCTTGTATGCCAGCAAGTACACTTCGCTGATTACGAAGGAGGGCGAGCGGCTCAAGGATTTCCGGCTGGCCGACGTGTTTGGGGTTTCCTACGTCGGGGAGACGAAGGAACAGTACACCTATATCGCCCCGACCGACGATGCCAAGCAGCTTTTCTCGGGATATTCCCCGAAATACCCTCTTGGCGTGGACGCCGCGCAACTGAAGGTGAAGGCGCATGCCGGCAGCCGCGTGCTGGGTACATTGACGCTTCCCTATACCGATCCAGCCGACATGGATCGGTTTGCCTCGATTCACAGCAACCCCCCGGGGATGCCCACCGACCGCCCCGCCGTGGTGATGAATCAGTACGGCAAGGGGAAAGCGGTCTATGTCGCCGGCGAGCTCGAAAACTCGGATCTTTATCTCGATACCGTGGCGGGCTTGATCGGGATGTTGTCGGGCGAGTTCTGTTTCGAGGTCCAAGCCCCGATCTCGGTGGAGGTCACCCTATTCGACCAGGAAGAGAAGAACCGTTATTTGATCAATTTGGTGAGCTTTCAAAAGGAGCTGCCCAACATCCCGGTCGAGGGCATAACGGTCAAGGTGAAGACGGAAGGGAAGAAGGTGGCTCGGCTGATCTCCTTGCCCGACGAAAAGGAATTGAGCTACGAGTCAATGAACGGATGGACAAGCTTTGATGTGCCGCGGCTGGAGAATTTCGTGATGTTGGCGATGGATTTTGCCGGGTAGAGGTAGGTCGCTTTTCTCTTCCGGCACGCTTCGGAGACAGCGGATCTCAGGCGATTGACATGAATCTGGCAACAGCGGCAAAAATCCGGGACCTGCAAAGGCTGACTCGCTCTCGAATGCTGGGCACCGGAGTGATTGATAGAAGGACGTTGGGTCGGTCGGTGAGTAGGCGGTCGATCGAGACGCCCCTTGTCTTGAGGCTTCTCCCTGCTTGGGTTTATCAGCCTGATAGTAATTTTGAATTGGACCGAGAAAAGGGAAAGTACTACTCTATGCTCGTAGACTGAGGTGGCGTCAGAATGAGGTTACGCCCGGGGGCTGACGCTGCTCCCATTGTTTCCCGGGTGGAACGGGTCATGATCCGTAGAGTTGATTCCACAGATACCGGTAAAGGCACAAGAACTGAACATGCAGGGCTCCAACGACAGCAAGATCATCCTCAGCCTCCTCCATCCGACCAAGGGACATCCGATCCAACAATGGCGATTTGAGCGCGCCGCCGTCATCCGCATCGGCCGCGCCGACGACAACGAGGTCACCATTGCTGACCAGCAAGTCTCACGGCGGCATGCGGAGTTGCGCTTCGCCGAGGACACGTGGGAACTTTGTAGTCTCGGGCGCAACGGGACGATTTTCGAAGGTAAGGGCATCGAACGCACGATTCTGCCCGACGCCGCGGTTTTTCAGTTGGGTTCCGGCGGGCCGACGCTCGAGTTTCGGGAAAAACCGGCCAAGGCGATCGACGAGCAGACGACGGTCTTTCGCGCGATAGATCTGGCTGATTCACTGGCTGTCGACGAAGAGGCACGCAATCGGGAGCTGGAGCAGATCGTGGAGACACCTTTCTTTCGGAAATTGCAACAAAACGTAGCCAACATCCGCCGGAAGCGGACTGAAGCGGGGAAAGCCAAAGACTGAGGCGGTCTTCTTGGAGTACGGGGCCGTATCTTCTTTTCCCGAAAATAGCCCCCCCTCGATGGCACCGCCAGTTGTGAGGGATCATTGGCGAAAATTGTTTGCATTCATTCGTTTCGGGGCGGCACAGGGAAATCCAACCTGACCGCAAACCTCGCCTGTACCGTAGCCTGCTCCGGGCATCGGGTCGGAATCATTGACACCGACGTTCAGTCTCCGGGAATCCACGCCCTGTTCGGCGTGGGCTCCGACGGACTGCGTCCCACCCTGAACGACTTTCTGTGGGGCCAATGCCCCATCCGGCAGGCCGCCCACGACGTGACCGGGGCGGTCAAGACGCAGACCGACCAGTTGCCCGAGTCGGGCGCGGTGTTTCTGGTGCCTTCGAGCATGCGGACCAACGAGATTGCCCGCGTCGTCAGGGAAGGGTACGAGGTTTCCCTTCTCAACGACGGCTTCCATGATCTGATCGGCGAGCTGAAGCTCGACTATCTCTTCGTCGACACGCACCCCGGGGTGAACGAGGAGACGCTGCTCTCGATCGCCGTTTCCGACGTTGTGCTGCTGATCTTGCGGCCCGACAAGCAGGATTTCCAGGGCATTTCGGTCACCGTGGAGCTGGCCCGCAAGCTCGAGACGGGGCGCATGATGCTGCTGCTCAACAAGGTTCCGCCCGACATCAATACCGTCTCGCTGCGCGAGCGCGTGGAAACCGCCTACCGCGCCCCGGTTGCCGGAATCTTCCCCCTCAGCATTGAGATGGCCCATGTCGGCAGCTCGAGCGTGTTTTGCTTGCGCTACCCCGAACATCCTTTTTCCCGAGAAATGAATCTGCTTGCGAAAGAGGTGATGAACTCGACCTGAGCGGGGCAGGCATTCGATGTCCCGTCGAGACATCAGACACCATGAAAGACGATAGGAGTGCAACCGACCACGTGGACGCGCTGGTCAAGCGCATGAAGTCCACGGCGTCGCCCTTCCGGGAGACGCTGCGGGCCATCTACCGCGAGGCGCAAGACGTCAAGGACGGCACCGTCGCTGACTACATTCCCGAGCTGACGCGCGTAGATCCGGAGTGGTTTGGAGTATCGGTCGTCACGACGGAAGGACATATCTTCGAGATGGGCGACTCGAAACAGACCTTCACGATCCAGTCCTGCTCGAAACCTTTCATCTATGGCTTGGCCCTCGAGGACAACGGTCGGGATTACGTTCTGAGCCGTGTGGGTGTCGAGCCTTCCGGAGACGCCTTTAACGCCATCGTGCTCGACGAGCAGTCCAACAGACCCTTCAACCCGATGGTGAACGCGGGCGCCATCGCGACCACGGACATGATCAAGGGCGCCAACCTGCCGGACCGGCTCAACCGCATGCTGGCGATGTTCGCTCGTCATATCGGGCGCCCCGTACAGGTGGACTCTTCCGTGTTTCTTTCCGAGCGCGCTACCGGACACCGCAACCGCGCCGTCGCCAACCTGATGCTGAATTTCGGCATGGTCAGCGATGCCGTCGACCAATCGCTCGAGCTTTACTTCCAGCAGTGCTCAGTCTTGGTCAACGCCCTTGACCTGGCAACGATGGGCGCCACCCTGGCCGGCGGCGGGCGAAACCCGGTGACCGGCGAGCAGGCGCTGTCGGCCGAGTACGTCAAGGACATCCTGTGCATGATGTACACCTGCGGCATGTACGACTTCGCCGGCGAATGGGCGCACAAAGTGGGGCTACCCGCCAAAAGCGGCGTCGGCGGAGGCATCATCGCCGTGGTTCCGGGGATGATGGGAATCGGCGTCTACTCCCCGCGCCTGGACGCGAAAGGCACCAGCGCGCGCGGTCTGAAAGTTTGCCAGGCGCTGGTACAGTCAGCCGCGATGTCAACGGGAACCGGCTGGCGGAGCAGCCAGCTGGACGGCCAACTCGACCGCGCGGACGAGGCTGATCGTATGGGCCGTCCCCTTCCAGGCGATGTCGAACGCGGTGCCGTGATCGACGGACGTGCGGATAATCGGCAAGCCCAGCGTCACGTTTACCGCCCCCTCGAAGTCGAGCAGTTTCAGCGGTACGTGCCCCTGATCATGATACATGCAGACGATCGCGCCGAAACGCTTCTTGCGCACGGCTTGGTAGAAAAGCGTGTCGGGAGGGAAGGGGCCATCGACCGGCATACCCTGCCCTTGGGCCCAGGAGACCGCCGGCTCGATCTCACGTATCTCTTCTTCTCCGAAGAGACCATGCTCGCCGGCGTGCGGGTTGAGGCCCGCCACGGCGACTCGGGCCTCGGGCCGCAGTCGGCGGACCGCCTCCACCGTGAGCTCGATGATGCGGCGGACGCGGTTTTCCCGGACCCGCTGAATGGCTTCTGAAAGCGAAACATGGGTGCTGACGTGGGTGACGATCAGGTCGTCGGAATAGAGCATGATCGTCACGTCCTTCGCACCGCAGACATCCCCGATTAGTTCCGTGTGCCCGCTGAACCCGGGGTCGGAACGTTGGGTGGCTTCCTTGTTCATGGGCAGAGTGACCATGGCGTCGATTTCACCCGCCAGCGCCGCCCGGGCCGCGGTTACGACGTACTCTCGGGCAGCCCGGCCGGATGCGGCGTCCACCTGGCCGACGGCCAAATCCTCTCGTCGCAGCAGGCCGCGGTCCAGCACATTCAGGAACCCTTGGCGAATGTCGGCCGGATCCTGGGCTTTGTGAAAGCTCACTCCGTAACCCAGACGATCGTTGCAGTACTCCAGGATGTCGAGGTCCCCAAACACTACGATCGGCAGCTCGAGTTGGCCACCGCTCCAGGCTTTGAGCAGAATCTCCGGCCCCACGCCGCTGGCATCGCCGACGGTGATCCCGATCCGCATCAGCTTTCGCTCCCGCCGGCCCGGCGCAAGGCGGTACAGATGTCGGAGACGGTATCGGGGCCGCCGAAGCCGCCGGCCTTCGTCGCCAAGGTAAGATCGACATTTCCCTGTTGAAGCCGGCACACGGGCACGCCGACTTGCAGCTCGCCGAACGGCCTGAGGTCGCGAACCTCGAGCGCGCTAACGATGGCGTGAGCCGTGTCGCCGCCGAATACCACCAGCGCTTCCCTTCGGCGCGCCGCCAAGAACGAGCTGACAACCTTGGCCAGCCTTTGTGCGGTTGTTCGAGACAACGTCGAGTCGGGCGCGCGGGACCCTCTTAGCGGCTCGGTTTCAAACAAGACCCAGCGATGTTCACGGGATAGCGCGATCAGCTCTCGCAAAGCGCCGGCATCGCTCGCGGGGTCC
This sequence comes from Bryobacterales bacterium, assembly GCA_965248365.1. Classification (GTDB taxonomy): domain Bacteria; phylum Acidobacteriota; class Terriglobia; order Bryobacterales; family UBA6623. The sequence continues at coordinate 1,087,860 of CBDFJA010000003.1, forward strand.
GCGCCCAGAACGGCGAGCGGGAGACCGCTGGACTTGGCCCGCTGAATTTGCTCCCGAGAGGCCGCGTGAAGACTGCCGTTGACCACCAGTCCCGTCGAGGCCGCGGAGCGCCGCGGCCGCTTGCCGTGTGGTAGGGAAAGCAATTCCGACAGAGGCCTGACAAACCCGGCCGGTCCGGCCAGCAGAGGCCAGACGGGCCGAGACATGACACATTGGGCCACGGCGTAAAGGTCATCCTCGGTTTCCCCGTCGCAGACGTACAGCGCGGGTTTCTCGGCTTGCTCCAGCCGGAGAGACAGCGCGTCGCTATTCTCGACGAGGATAACGGGCGCAGCCACGTTCGGTTCGAGGATCTCGCGCAACCAGCCGCTATGAACCGGCTGCAAGGGGTCGTGCGAAAAGTCGGTCTTCTCGAGAGGACGCCCGTCGATGAACAGCCGTCCCCCGCGAACGACCCGGCCCAACCGCGGATAGGCGGGCACGAACACCAGGGATCGATCCGGCCAAGCCTCCATGATGGCGTTCAGCTCGGCGCCGATCGGGCCGCGCAGTGCCGAGTCCGTTTTCTTGTAGAGGCCGCTTCCGCCGGCTTGCCGCAGCTGGGTAGCCACATCGCGAACCTTATTGGCGGCATCCGCGGCAACCAGGTGGCGGCTCTCCAAATCGACGACGCAAACCGGGAAGTCGCCTGTACGATGATCCCCGTCGAGCGTCGATCGCGTGGTGACGAGGTTGGCGACTCCCGACTCGGCAAAGAGCGCTCCGACCTCCAAAGCGCCCGTCAAGTCGTCAGCAATCGCCAGCACCTCCGCCATGTTCCAGTCCGAGTTTTTATTGTCTCAGAGCCTTCTTATAAATGGACAGGGAGCAAACTTGAAGGCGGCCTAGATGGTCCTGACCCGACTTGCAGTCGGCGTATAGCCCAGCCAGTTCTGGACCCGTGGTCGCTCCCCGCAAGTGAGCACTCCCAAGAGTGGCTGACCGCGGGACGCTTCTAATCGACCTTCACGCGTTGGAACCAGATCTGTCCTTTTCGCATCCATCCGATAGGGAGGGTTCCTATGAGACTACTGCGCTTCGCTGCTCGATTTGCCTGCCTTACCGTACTAGCTTCCGCGGCTGTATCGGCTCAGCCGCTTGCGACGATGGAGGATAACGGAAAAGGAATCAGCTACAAGCTGCTTGCTACGAACAAGACCAAGACGATGCAGAAGGAGATGAACGAAGCCGCGGCGCTTGGCTATGAGTTTTCCGCCACGATGACCGGCCCCACGCTGGGCGGAAAGGAAGTCGTGGCCGTTATGCGCAAGCCCGCGAACACGCCGGCCAATCAGCGTTACGAGTACAAGCTGCTTGCCACGAGCAAGACAGCGACCATGCAGAAAGAGCTGCGTCAGGCCGGCGCCGAAGGGTTTCACTATTGCGACCAGTCCGTCGCCGAAACGGCGTTTGGAGGCCGGGAAGTCGTCGTCATTCTGCAGCGCGAGATCGGCGGTCCTGACAAGACCTATTCCTATCAACTCCTCGCGACGACCCGCACGAAGACGATGGAGAAGGAGCTAAACCGAGCCGGGGAAGAAGGCTTCCAGCTGATGGGCCTCACGGTTTCAAAAACGGCTTTCGGCGGTCAAGAGATCGTCTCGATCCTCATGAGCGCCAGCCACTAGCGTGCAAACCGAAGTGGCTGTGTTAGACTCAGCGGGCGCAGGAATCCCGTTAAAGGAGGTCGGAGTGCCATGTTGAAGAATGTTCTACGCCGTCAGTTCATGGGGCGCTTCCTCGGTTTGGGCGGCGCGGCGGCAATGTCATCCGCCGCTTTGACGCCGCTGGCGGCCGCTCCACCGCGCCCAGGAGGCGGCCAACGCTCCGGGCGGCCTGAACCAGCTCTTTATGGCTCGCCCCGGACGCCGCCGCCGTCACTCCAGCTCGGACCCAACCGGTGGAAATGTCGACCACGGACGCATCGAGCCCGGCGCGACTTATGAGATGGCCGACCTTGAGGGCGCCGGGTGCATCCGGCACATCTGGATCGTGGCCGCCAGCAATGAGTCCGGACACTTGCGCAAGCTCGTCTTCCGAGCCTACTGGGACGGTCAGTCGAATCCCAGCATTGAGTCGCCCCTCGGTGATTTCTTTGGTGTCGGGCATGCGCGGGTGTCCAACTACTGGTCGCTGCCGCTGAACATGGTCACCGGCGGGCAGGCGCAAGCAAGCAACCAGGCCGGTTTCAACTGCTTTTTCCCGATGCCGTTTGCCAAGGGCGCCCGGTTGACCATCGAAAATCAGGGCAGTGAACAGGTCTTCGCTATTTTTCATTACGTCGACTACGAGGAGTACGACGCGCTTCCCGACGACGCTCTGCGCTTCCACGCTCACTGGCGGCGGCAAAACCCTACCGACGCGACGGTCGACTTGGGTGACCGCTCGAACGTCTGGGACATTCTCTGGAAAAGGCTTAATCGCGACCTGAGCAAGAATTACTTGATTTTGGAAGCCACTGGCCGCGGCCACTACGTCGGCTGCAATCTTTCCGTCGACCACATCGACCCGATGCCCGGCGAGGGCTGGTATGGAGAAGGCGACGACTCGTTTTGGATCGACGGCGAGGAGCAACCGTCCATGACGGGAAGCGGTACACCCGACCGGGAAAGTACGTTGAGCACGGCGAGCAAGCGCAACGCAGTCATGGCGGGCCTATGTCGTGCTTTGACCGTCAGGTGGTGAGAAATGCGGGCTAGTTGTGGAGCCTCAACAGGTTGTTCCGGGGAGGAGGGAGTCGGCTGATAGGGGGATTATAGCCGAGGCTGGCGTGGGGGCGATGCCAATTGTAGTCGTGGAGCCAGGGGAGCAGATGGTTGGCGCGTTGGAGGGAGGAGCAGTAGGAGCGGGCATAGGCCCATTCGCGGAGGGCGGTTTGGATGAAGCGCTCGGCCTTGCCGTTGGTGCGAGGGGTGTAGGGGCGGGTGAAGCGGTGGCGGATGCCGAGGCGGCGGCAAGTACGACGGAAGTGGCGGGAGCGGTAACAGGAGCCATTGTCGGTGAGCAGGCGTCGGATGCGGATGCCAAGCGAGCCATAGTAGGCGTGGGCGAGGAGAAGGAACTGGGCAGCGGAAAGGCTGCGCTCATCGGGCAGGATCTGGGAGAAGGCGATGCGGGAATGGTCGTCGACGGCGACGTGGACGAACTCCCAGCCGGCGGCGCGGGAGCGTCGGGTCTTATCGCCGGTAACGCGGTGACCGGCGTGCTGGAAGCGGCCGAGCTTTTTGATGTCGAGATGCAGTAGATCGCCGGGACGGTGATGTTCGTAGCGGCGAACGGGGGGAGCGGGTTCGAGATCGCGGAGACGGTTGAGTCCGGCGCGACCGAGGAGGCGGCTGACGGTGGCCGGGGATAGCCGCAGGGTTTGGGCGATGCGGCGGCCCGTCCAACGTTGTCGGCGCAGGGCGAGGACGCGGTCAACGACGGCTTGCGGGGTGCGGCGCGGGCTATGCCGGGGGCGCGAAGAGCGATCGTAGAGACCGGCTTCGCCTTCGCCGCGGTAGCGGGCCAGCCAACGGCGGGCGGTGCGTTCTGAGACGTCTCGGGCCGCCGCGGCGGCCCGAGGCGTCTCTCCAGCGAGGATGCATCGAACCAAAAGGGCTCGGCCTTTGGGCGTCAATCGGGCATTCTGATGGATGTTCATGCGGTCTCTCCAGGGTCGTGGTTATTCGACAACTCCAGCTTCCCTGGTCCGGGACCGAATGAACAACCTGTTGAAAGATCACAGCTAGGCGGCCTCAACCGCACCCTCACGGGTGCGGCTCTGTTCCTTCCTGCGTTGGGGGAGCCACGCCCTTGCGCACGTAGTGGAGAGTCGACCGCCACATAATGTCCCACAGGCGCTCGACGTCGAGCGCGTTCTCGCCTAGCAACAGCTTCTTGAGATGGCCCTCGACGATCGGGCCTCCACCCGGTCCACCATTCCCATAACCCTTGATGCCTTTGTCGGTCTCAATCTCGACGGTGAAAGAATCAACACCACCAGGGTCGGGAAAAAACAGCGAACGAGTGGCCTTGTACTTGGGGGTAAACCGACATCGGGTTCCCTACCTCCGCACCCATCGCGGACCAGGAGCCGGGCGCGGCCTCGTACGGGGGAACAGAACGTTTCGGTCGCGTCTTAACCAGTCGAACCCCGGTGATCTTGAGGTTGTCTTGGGCAGGTGAAGCTTCTTGCGGGAAAGCAAGAAGCCGCGACCGGTTCGAAAGTGCCGCCACGGCGGCTCCCACAGAACCGACACGTAAGAGATCTCGGCGTTCCATGAGGGGTCTTGTATCGATTCGCGGCCCGGCTGTCAAGTGGTGAGAAATGCGGGCTAGGTGTGATCTTTCAACAGGTTGTTCATTCGGTCCCGGACCAGGGAAGCTGGAGTTGTCGAATAACCACGACCCTGGAGAGACCGCATGAACATCCATCAGAATGCCCGATTGACGCCCAAAGGCCGATCCCTTTTGGTTCGATGCATCCTCGCTGGAGAGACGCCTCGGGCCGCCGCGGCGGCCCGAGACGTCTCAGAACGCACCGCCCGCCGTTGGCTGGCCCGCTACCGCGGCGAAGGCGAAGCCGGTCTCTACGATCGCTCTTCGCGTCCCCGGCATAGCCCGCGCCGCACCCCGCAAACCGTCGTTGACCGCGTCCTCGCCCTGCGCCGACAACGTTGGACGGGCCGCCGCATCGCCCAAACCCTGCGGCTATCCCCGGCCACCGTCAGCCGCCTCCTCGGTCGCGCCGGACTCAACCGTCTCCGCGATCTCGAACCCGCTCCCCCCGTTCGCCGCTACGAACATCACCGTCCCGGCGATCTACTGCATCTCGACATCAAAAAGCTCGGCCGCTTCCAGCACGCCGGTCACCGCGTTACCGGCGATAAGACCCGACGCTCCCGCGCCGCCGGCTGGGAGTTCGTCCACGTCGCCGTCGACGACCATTCCCGCATCGCCTTCTCCCAGATCCTGCCCGATGAGCGCAGCCTTTCCGCTGCCCAGTTCCTTCTCCTCGCCCACGCCTACTATGGCTCGCTTGGCATCCGCATCCGACGCCTGCTCACCGACAATGGCTCCTGTTACCGCTCCCGCCACTTCCGTCGTACTTGCCGCCGCCTCGGCATCCGCCACCGCTTCACCCGCCCCTACACCCCTCGCACCAACGGCAAGGCCGAGCGCTTCATCCAAACCGCCCTCCGCGAATGGGCCTATGCCCGCTCCTACTGCTCCTCCCTCCAACGCGCCAACCATCTGCTCCCCTGGCTCCACGACTACAATTGGCATCGCCCCCACGCCAGCCTCGGCTATAATCCCCCTATCAGCCGACTCCCTCCTCCCCGGAACAACCTGTTGAGGCTCCACAGCTAGGCGGCCTCAACTGCTCCCTTGCGGGAGCGGCCCCGTGACACGTGCTCTACCTCGAACCCTACGTTTCCGTCCGGCAGCCCTTCCGAGCCGTGCTCGTACACCGAAGAAACCGGGCCCAGTCATCGCCCGGCATGAGATAGTAACGAAGGGCCCGCGCTCGGACACGCGGCGGCGACATGGCGATCGGGAAACTACTTCGTGAGAATGCGGCGCTTGCCGTCGGCATCGTGTTGCCGGTCGTGGTGGTCGTCTTCTTCCTTCTGGCGACGTACGTTCCCCGCCTGCTGGTGGATCCGCCGCAATACGATTTTCTGTTCGCGCAGGACTACAGCTACTCCAATCAGCAGTCCCGTTGGCGGTATGAAATCGACATCGACTCCGAACGCAAGCTTCGCGTTCGGGCTTTTCTGACCGAGCCCGATAAATACGCCCCTCGCGCCCGGCTGTTTTTGTACGAGCATTTGAGCGACGATGTTCGGGAAATCAGCCTGCCGTTGCCCGAAACGGCTGAAGCCGCCGCGGCCGGCATCGTTGTGAAAATTGCCGAATTCAGCAACGAAGTCATCGACTCCCACCGTGTCGCGCCCGACGGGTACGAACTCATCGATCCTCGCCGCGGCAGCGGCGGTCCGCTGGGCCTGTTCTACCGAGGGAACCGGCGCGGTCTGGCGATCAGCAAGAACGGCGCCACGGTTGCGGTGCCCCCGGGCAACGGTTTCAACCCCTACGGCGTTCGGTTTGTGGGCTGGATCGTCACCCCGCCGGACCAAGAAACACCATGACGGCTAAACAACAAGCGCTGAAGCAAATCGCGGACATGGCGCGAGAACACGGCGTGACCGCGGCCGAGATCGTCGAGGAACTGTCCGCCTCGGCGAAAGATCCCGATTCGAAATCGTCGCTGCTGACGCAACTCTTTGCTTACTTGGGTGGGATTTTCGTCCTTGCCGGCTTGGGCGTCTTCATCGAGATGCAGTGGTCGGCGATGAATTCGATCGTCAGAATCACGGTGACGCTCGGTTCGGGTATAGCGATGTTCGTCATGGCCCTGGTCGCCGCCGGGGACGAACGCTGGGAAAAGACGGCGACGCCGCTTTTCTTGCTGGCGGCGCTGCTGCAGCCGGCGGGCATTCTGGTGGCCATTGCCGAGTTCTCGTCGAAGCGCGGCGACGAGCGTCACGCGATCCTGCTGACCGCGGGCGTCCTGTTGATTCAGCAGGTGCTGATTTTTCTCAAAACCAGGCGCACGGTTCTGCTGTTTACGACTCTCGTCTTCGGAGTGTGTCTGTACGGGACCGCCTTGGACCTGATCGATCTGGATGAAGACTTGATCATCTTCACTCTGGGGCTTTCCCTCTTGCTGGTCACCTACTCGATCGACCGAACGCCCCACCGGGGGATGACACCCTTCTGGTACTTCGTAAGTTCGATCGCGATGCTGGGGGGACTGTTTGAGCTGATCGAGGGATCCGTGGTGGAGATCTTGTTTCTGGGCGCCGCCTGCGGTCTGGTGTTTCTGAGCACCTGGGTCAGGAGCCGCGGTTTGCTGTTTGTCGGCACGGTGGCGATTTTGGGCTATGTCGGCTATTACACGGCCGAACACTTCTCCGACTTCGTTGGCTGGCCGATCGCTTTAATCCTTTTCGGCCCGTTGTTGATCGGGCTCAGCATGGCCGCGTTTCGCATCAACCGCAAGTACATCTCCACGAAGTAGAGACTGCATCTCGCTGGTCGGGAGGGTGACGGAAATCCAACCGGACCAGGTCGCCCGCGTTGCTCCCGATGTTTCCGACGGCAAATAGATCCCCCGCCGACCACGCGAATCCTCGTGAGAAAAGCAGGTTAGAACAGTTTCTTCGAGTCCAGCAGGATGGTTACCGGTCCCTCGTTCACCGACTCGACCTTCATCATGGCTTGAAAGACGCCGGTTTCGACCGTCAGGCCTCTTGTCCGCAACAACGACACGTAGTGTTGGTAGAGCCGGTCGGCAAGCTCGGGATGCGCCGCCTGGCTGAAGCCGGGCCGGCGTCCGCGCCGACAGTCGCCGAACAGCGTGAACTGCGAGACAACCAAGACCCCGCCGCTGACGTCTTTGACGGAGCGGTTCATTTTCCCGGCTTCGTCCTGGAAAATTCTCAGGCCGGCGGTTTTCTCAGCGAGGTAGGTGGCATCGGCTTCCGCATCCTCTCCGCCGACCGCCAGTAAGACGAGCAAGCCCTCCCGAATGGACCCGACGACTTCTCCCTCGACGCTGACTTGGGATCGGCTAACACGCTGTAGGACGGCTCTCATCGCTGTCTAGACCCCATACTCGTCGCTCAAACCGTGATGGAACCGGCGAATCTTTCCCGCATGACGCCGTTCGTCATATACCGCCGCGCCTTCGTTGCGCTTCTCCGTCGTGCCAACCGAGTCTGCCTGCACCTGGGAAGGAGAAGATTCCGGTGAAACCACGCCGTCAATTTCTAAAGCCGCAGCCTCGCGGGGGCCGACTTCAGCACAACATCGACATCCAGCTCGCTCCCCTCGCGGATCACCTTCAATCGCACGGTATCGCCTCCGCGCTTGAGAGACATCACCTGGCTCAACGCGCGCCGGTGCGCGACCTTATGGCCCTCCACTTCCACGATGAAATCCCCTCCCCAGGGGATCACATAGTTTCCTAGGACGACCTCGCGGGTGGCGCCTTGCAAGCCCGCCTCGTGGGTCGCCGAACCGCTCCTGACTTCGGTCACCAGCAGACCCGCACTCGGCAAATCGAGAGCTTCCGCCGCCCGCTCGGGAAGAAACATATGACGAAGGCCGATGGGCTGCGGCCGGCGAGATACGCCTCCCGAGGCGATGTATTCCAGCAGCGGTTTGGCTCGGCTGATGGGCATGGCGAACCCGATGCCGATATTGCCGCCGGGGCCGTAGATGGCCGTATTGACGCCGATCACATTTCCGCTGCTGTCGAGCAGCGGCCCGCCGCTATTGCCGGGATTGATGGCTGCATCGGTCTGAATCATGTCCTCCAATACGCCGTCGCGGGACCGAATCGACCGGCCTAGCGAGCTGATGACGCCCGTGGTGAGCGTTCCCTCCAAGCCAAAAGGGTTGCCGATGGCGAGTACTTTTTGACCGACCTCGAGGTTGTCGGAGTCCCCGAGAGTAAGGTGTTCGAGCGGCTGGTCGCTGTCGATTCGAATCAAAGCCAAATCGTTCGCTTCGTCCGTCGCCAGCACTTCGGCCTTGTGGCGGGATTCGTCGGCCAGCGTCACTTCCAGTTGCGGCGCGTCGCCTTTGATCACATGGTAGTTGGTGAGGATACGGCCCTCCTCATCCATGAGAAAGCCCGACCCCGACTCTTCGACCGGGTACATCTCAAAGAACCACCCGCGTTTGAGAACAGTGCTGGTGATGTTGACGGTGGCCGGGCTGGCCCGGTTGTAGATGTCGATATTCGACCGCTCCTCCTGGGTGAGGCTGGTGGACTGGGCCTCGGTCCAAAACGGGGCGGGCGAGGAATCAGGATCGCGCGCCAGGCGCATCCAGTCGGGTGAGGTCGTGCCCAGGACAAACGCCGCTACGAGCAAGGCGGCCAGCCAGAGGGGTCGTAATCCGAAGCGGCGGCTCATCGGGACTCCTTTTTCAATTGAAGATAAACTCGTCGAACCTGTTGTTCCGTATCAGCCTTCGTGCCTGACGTATCGATGATGTAATCCGCGAACTTCTTCTTCTCATCAAGCGGCATTTGGCGCGCCAGCCGCTGGCGGGCCTCCTGATCCCGAGCGCCTTCGCGCTCGACGAAGCGCCGGATCTGTACCTCAGCCGGGCAGACGGTGAGAATGAGCCGGTCGTAGCGCTTGTAGCTTCCTGTCTCGATCATGATGGCGGCTTCTGAAACAACGATGGCGTGGGCGTCTTTCCGGGCGACGCTGTCAAAGAACTCGTTCTGACGGCGAAAAACATGTGGGTGGACGATCGCGTTGAGCGCATCAAGACGCGCGGGGTTGGAAAACACGACCGAGGCAAGCGCTTTGCGATCGATCGCTCCGTCCGCGGCGACGATCCCGGACCCGAATTCGGCGACTACATCGTCGTAGGCCTCCCCGTCGGGAAGCAGGACCTCATGTCCCAGCCGGTCGGCGTGAACGACGTAGCATCCCAGCTTCCCGAGCAGGCCCGCTACATGGGTCTTCCCCGTGGCCAACCCGCCCGTCAAGCCTACTTTGAGCATCAGACCTTCATCCTAGAGAGTCAGCACTTCTTGCCAACCCTACCACCGGCGGGTCGGCCAGGTCGCCTCTTTGACGGGCGGGTCGTCACTGGTCCCGCTTCTTTTCTCCTCCTTTGTTCGCCAGTCGTATCTGTCCTGACCGGCGGGTTGCATTTCGGGCGCTTGGGCCTCGGGCCGCCGCCCGCGGCTCGTCGGTCGATGGGGTTCAGTCCTATTAGCGAAAACCCTCGTAAAGCCCAGACCCGCGGTGTCCGGCAGCTGATCGTGGGCCACTAAGGGACCGGCGTTATCAGTTTGAGACGGGGCGCAAAGGCCGCTACGGGATTTACCCTTAGAAGGTGTTGATTTCATGCGGGTTCGGCGAGATTGGGTTCGTTTGGTAGTTTTCGGTGCGTCAGTGGAACTGGGGCGTTCGAACCGCGCCGGGCGTCGAGAAGAGTCTCGAGGCGGCACGCCGAGAATGTGCGCCCCCATAGAACCGGACGCTTGCACACCGCAAAGGCCGCGGATCTCAACGGCGAGGTCCGCGCTACGGGATTTACCCTTAGAAGGTGTTGATTTCATGCGGGTTCGGCGAGATTGGGTTCGTTTAGTCGTTTTCGGTGCGTTAGTGGAACTGGGGCGTTCGAACCGCGCCGGGCGTCGAGAAGAGTCTCGAGGCGGCACGCCGAGAATGTGCGCCCCCAAAGAATCGGACCCTTGCACACCGCAAAGGCCGCGGATCTCAACAGCGAGATCCGCGCTACGGGATTTACCCTCAGAAGATGTTGATTTCATGCGGGTTCGGCGAGATTGGGTTCGTTTGGTCGTTTTTCCCCTCGACTGCCGCCAAGCGGCTCGCGGCGCTCCACGATCTTGTCATGGGACAGCCTCAGCATCTATTCTATCGCGGACGGCTAGCATGCCCTTAGACAGAGGTCAGAAGCTGTTGAAAAGGTGAACGTTACGGCCCGTGACGGTGAGATCGGAGTTGGACTGCCGCCAGCGTTGAGAAAAGCTAGGACAAACAAGAGTGTTTGTCCCCACTAACCGGTTGCGCGCCGCGACCGAGCCGCCCGAACGGTATTTACCATCAACATCGCGACCGTCAGCGGGCCGACACCGCCGGGTACCGGCGTATAGGCGCCCGCCACCTGGGCTACATCCGCGGGGCGAACGTCGCCGACCAGCACTGACCCCTTGGCGCGGAACCGCTCCAGCCTTTCAGGCATGCCTTGGAAGATCTCCTCGACTTGACCGGCATCGGTCAGCCGATTGATGCCGACATCGAGCACAGTCGCGCCGGGACGGATAAACTCGCGGGTGACCATGGCGGGCCGACCCGTCGAGACCACCAGAATGTCGGCTTCGCGCGCGACGGCGGGCAGATCGCGAGTCTTCGAGTGGCAGACGGTCACCGTGGCGTTCTCCTGAATGAGCAACAAAGCCGCCGGCTTGCCGACAATGTTGCTGCGTCCGATCACGACCGCTCGTTGGCCGGCTATCGGGATTTGGCTTCGCTTGAGGATTTCGATGAGCCCGGCGGGCGTGCAGGGCACAAGGTTTGGGCGCTGGGCGGCCAGAAGCCCGGTGTTGATAGGGTGGAACCCGTCCACGTCCTTGTCGGGAGGAACGGCCATCAACACCCGCGCGGCATCCACTTGGGGCGGCAGGGGCAACTGCACCAAGACGCCGTCGATGTCGTCGCGGGCGTTGAGATCGGCAAGCAGCTCGAGCAGCTCTTCGGTTGTGCTGCCGGCGGCAGGCGTAATCGTCTCACTGTAGATGCCGACCGTTTCGGACGCCCTGATCTTGTTGCGAACGTAGATCTTTGAACCCGGGTTGTCGCCGACCAAGACCGCCGCGAGCCCGGGCCGGACGCCTCTGTCCCTAAGCTGGGCGACTTGCTGCTTGACTTCCGAGAGTATTTGGTCGCGGATACGATTTCCGTCGAGCACGCGCGCGGGCAACTTATTCCTCCGACCATCCTAAAAAAAGAAATCGCATCATCGGACCGCTCCCCGATGCTGCCGCCGCGGCGCCACCGAGCAAACCGAGGCTATGGCTGCAAACATTCGTTGATATTGGCTAGCGGAACAGCCCCTTCGCGGATAACCCTCCACTGCGGCTCGGTAATGTCAACCGTCGTGGCCCCGGGCCCGCTGATCTCCCCGCCATCGAGGACCAAGTCGACGCGACCGTCCATGGTGCCGAAAACCTCGATGCCGCTGCGGCAGGTCGGCTTCCCTGACCGGTTGGCGCTGGTGGCGATGATGGGCATCTCCAGAAGGTCGATAAGCCGGTTCGATACCGTCGCACTGGCGCAGCGGACGGCCAACCGCCCGGTGTTCCCTGTGACCTTAAGCGGTAACTTCGAAGCGGCGGGAACGATGATCGTCAGCGGCCCAGGCCAAAAATGACGGGCCAGCAGATAAAAACGCGAGGTCAGGGTCGCGGCGTAGTCCTCCGCCATTTGGAGCGAGTTCACCAGAATGGGCAGGGAACGGTCGAGTTGGCGGCCTTTGGCGTCGAATACCGCGGCCACCGCTCGCAAACTAAAGGGGTCGGCCGCAAGTACGTACAAGCTGTCGGTCGGGATGGCTACAAGCTTGCCGCCGCGAACGGCCTCGGCGGCGCGGGCGAGCGGCTCCGGGGCGGGGGAGTCCAAAGAGATCTCGATGAGCTCAGTGTTCAAAATGGCCGCTCAAAAAACTGCCTATCGCCGTGGTGAGAAAAGCGGGCTAGCCGTAAAAAGGCCAACTCCAGATCGGCCTGATCGCATGCCGACGAAACGTGGGTCGGGAGGATTCTGCCGCGCGCTCGGGAGACCTGGGCGAACCGTCACCCCGGGGCCCGGCTCCCATGCCGATTCTACCGCATCACTGAACGCGTCTCCAAGAACGATGCGCTCAAGTCGGTGAGATGGCGCTCCAAAACGATTCCCAGTAAGCCCGGTCTCGGAAAGACATCCCCGTCCGCTGTTTTCAGCGCCGGCAGTCGGGTCGAGCCAACCCGCGTTGCGACCTACCCATTTCCCGAGGCCAAGGGCTTTCACCACGCGCTGCAAGACAAGGCGGCAGCCTTGCCGGCAACCCGCGGCACGGGCGACGCCCCGTGATAGGATGGGATCGGTCTTCGGCTGGGTGATCTACATATAGCCATGGAGGAGATCCCTCTAACTCTTCGGCTCCTGGCCGTGGCCGGCCTGCTGGTTGCCAATAGCTTCTTCGCCGCGGCCGAAGTGGCTTTGGTTTCGGTTCGCGAGTCCCGCATGCGGGCCCGGGCCAAGGAGGGAGACCGGCGAGCCAGAATGGTAGTTGGTCTGCTGGCGAATCCGGACCGGATGTTAGCGGCAACGCAGCTCGGGGTGACGGTTGCCAGCTTGGGACTGGGTTGGGCCAGCGAGAGCACGGTATATCGCGCTATCCGACCGCTGTTTGAGCCGATTTTTCCGCCCCAAAGTGAAGCTCTGCTGCATTTCGTCTCCTTCACCATTGCGTTCACCGTCATCACGTTCCTGCACATGGTTTTAGGCGAGGTTGTACCCAAGAATTTGGCTTTGGAGCGCAGCGAAAGGCTGGCATTGATGGTCGGGACTCCGCTCGAGCTGTTTGCCCGCGCCAGCGGCTTTTTTGTCTCTCTGGTGGAGCGAAGCGCGGAGGCGATCTCGCGGATCTTCGGGGCCAAGCCGGACGGTCGCCGGAAAACCTACTCCTCGGAAGAACTGAAGCTCTTGCTCGGTGTCGGCGACGGCGAGGGCGCGCCGGCCGAGTCGAGAGAAACGATGCTTAGGCGGGCGGTCGACTTCTACGACCTTAGCGTGCGGGAGGTCATGGTTCCTCGCCAGGAGATTGCCGCCCTCCCGGCCGATGCATCCCTCGATCAGATCGTCGACTGCCTCGTGCGGGAGAAACATTCCCGTATTCCGGTTTACGATGGGTCCCCGGAGCAAATTATTGGTGCGATCTACGCGCAAGACATCTGGTCATTTGTGCAGGCGGATCGGCGCCGTCAGACGCTGGGAGGGTCGCCCCTGCCTTTCTCGCTGCGCCGCTTCATTCGCCGCGTTCCGTTCGTCCCCGAGACGAAGCTGTTGCACGAGTTATTGGAAGAGCTTCAGCAGCGGCGCAAGCAGTTGGCCATGGTGGTGGACGAGTTTGGCACGGTGGTCGGGCTGGTGACGGCCGAAGACGCAGTGGAACAGATTGTGGGCGAAATCCGGGAAGAGCACGAGAAGCCACAGCTGGCCCAATCCCGCCCCCCGGGAGAGCCGATCGAAATAGACGGCATTACGCCGATCCTGGACTTGGCCAGCCAGTACGAGATCGAGCTTCCCTACGACGCGGGGTTCGAAACCCTGGCCGGATTCTTGATGAGCCGGCTGGGGCACGTCCCGAAGGGCGGAGAAACGGTGCTTTACCAAGGGACAACTTTCACGGTCCTTGAAATGAACCACAACCGAATCGCCAAAGTGAGAATCGACCCTGCGGCGCCGCAGGCCCAGGAAACCGAGGAAGCGGACTCGGAATAGTCGGCTCGATGAGCGAGGCGAGATGACGGCAGCCCGATGGGGCTGGAACCTCAGCAGAGGAGTGGCGCAACGGCCGGGAAGACGGCTTGTTGGCGGTCTCGCTGCTTTTCACAACGACGCGGCGGCGTCTATCTAGCTGGAGCCGAGTCAGCATGGACTTCCTAACCGATCTCAACCAACGAGTACATGACCTCGTCTGGGGTCTTCCCCTGATGGTTCTGCTGATGGGGGCGGGCTTGATTTTCACGATTGTCACGCGCGGCGTGCAGTTTCGCCGGCTGGTGTTTTCCTTCCGCGAAGTATTGGGGAAGTTGTTCACCCGCGGACAGGGAGAGGGAACGGTCACGCCGTTTCAGGCCTTGGCGACAGCGCTGGCCTCGACCGTTGGGGTAGGCAACATTGCGGGCGTCTCAACGGCGATATTCCTGGGCGGGCCGGGAGCTTTATTTTGGCTGCTGGTCTCAGGACTGCTTGGGATGGCCACAAAGTTTTCCGAGATCGCCGTCGCCTTGCACTATCGCGAGCCCGACAATCAGGGGGTCGTCCGCGGCGGCGCCATGTATGTGCTGTCAAAGGGCCTCGGGATACGTTGGCTGGGGAGCCTGTTCGCCTTGCTTACAGCACTGGCCGCGTTTGGAATCGGCAACATGGTGCAGGCCAACTCGGTCTCGGCCGCCGCCCAGAGTAGTTTTGGCGCGTCCCCGCAACTGACGGGGGTAGCGCTGGCTTTGATAACCGCTTTGGTCGTTTTGGGCGGCATCCGCCGCATCGTGGAAGTGACCCAGATCCTCGTACCGCTGATGTGCGTCCTGTATTTGGTGGGAAGTCTTTTCATCGTCATACGCTTTCTTGGCCAGGTGCCCGAGGTGATCGCCATGGTCCTGCGCTCGGCGTTTGAAGGCCAGGCCGCGGTCGGGGGCTTTGCGGGGGCCGGCGTCGCGGCGGCGGTTCGCTTCGGTATTGCCCGGGGCCTGTTTTCAAACGAAGCCGGCCTCGGCAGCGCGCCAATCGTTCACAGCTCGGCGATTACGGATCATCCGGTTCGGCAGGCCTCCTACGGCATTTTCGAAGTGTTCATCGACACCTTTGTGGTTTGCTTGCTGACGGGCCTGGTTGTGTTGACTACCGGTGCCTGGGAGTCAGGTGAAACAGGGGCTGCGCTCTCGGCGAAAGCGTT
This sequence comes from Bryobacterales bacterium, assembly GCA_965248365.1. Taxonomy (GTDB): domain Bacteria; phylum Acidobacteriota; class Terriglobia; order Bryobacterales; family UBA6623. The sequence continues at coordinate 1,103,157 of CBDFJA010000003.1, forward strand.
TGAAGTGGGGTTGCCGGGCGCCTGGGGCCACCTGGTCGCGAGCGTGGGCTTGATCCTGTTCGCGTTTTCCACGGTGATCGGATGGGCCTACTATGGCGAAACCGGCGCGACCTACCTGTTGGGAACGAAAGCCGTGCTGCCTTATCGCCTGCTGTGGGTCGCGTTTGTCTATCTGGGGGCCACCGGGAGCCTCCACTTTATCTGGACACTGGCTGACACGATGAACGGGCTGATGGCGGTACCGAACTTGATCGCCGTACTTGGCTCGTTGCCTTTGCTGAGGCGTCTAACGCGGCAGTTTTTCGCCAAGAAGGCGTGATTGAAACAGACCCCCTACCCACTGCAGTCGGTAGACCGCTTCTTGTCAATCAAACAGCGACGCTAGAGCCAATTCGATGGCGGGATCTTCTGTTCCGAGGATTCCGCCGACAGCGGTCTGACTTCCCTGCCTGGTGTGGACGTAGCCTTGGCGCGTCCGTGGGTCAATGATCCAGACGTAGCTCACACCGAAGTCAAGATAGTCTTCGATCTTTTCCTGGGTGTCGCTTGTCCGATCGTCGCGGGAAAGAGTCTCGACCACTAGCCCGCTTTTCTCACCACGTGGCGAGACGAAGTGCGTGAGAGGCCCGTCAGTACAAGACGCGCGACGCTCGGCGAGCGGAGGCGTACTTGAACAGTACGTTGAGCACGGCGAGCAAGCGCAACGCAGTGATGGCGGGCCTATTGCGTGCTTCGACCGTCAGGTGGTGAGAAATGCGGGCTAGGAACGGTGGCGTGCGAAAGACTTGCTCTTGCGGCTCCCGGCCGACGTAAACGCAGACATCCGGCACTCGGAAACGGGTGCGCTTGACCTGAACACGCTGCTCGGGAAAGCAGTAGGTTCCCAGGGCGGCTTCCCGGGCGACAAAGAAACCGATCAGCCTTCCTCTGCGTCCGGCTGTGGTCTTTCTCGCCCAAGTTTCGCTCCACAATTCGACCGTCGACGTACTCGCGGTCACCGTCGCCGAAGCTAGTGCGCAAATACTCTTCCACTGAAACTAGTGTGGACGCCGGCAGCATGTTCCTATTGTACCGCTGAGCTTAGGGCTGCTCGATCCATTACGGGGCGGGGCTTCATCCGCCGAAGCGCGGTATTTATTTCACCCCAACACATTCTCCAAAAGTGCCGAAATGTGATTCCGCCCTGTTCGATGGCCCGGCGGTGGCTTTTCCAGACGACGAGGCAGGCGCCGGAAAACAAGAACCGCTGCAGAGCCTCGGTGAGCGCCAGGGTCCAGTCTTTCCGGTCCTTGCCGATCAGGGCCAAGTAGTCGCACTGGAAGCGGACGTGCGCATCTTCGTCGCGTAGTATTTGGTCGCACAAACGCCGCAGCACCGACGAGCCTGTCGCCTCCCCTAAAACGGCGTAGTACACCTTGGCGATGATTTCCGCCGTGATCAGCACGCTGATCGAGACCTCGAGGCCGCCGCCGAGCTGGCGCAGGCGGCGGAAGACTCGGTCCGGCCAGGTGTGTCGGATGCACGGGATCGTGGCCATGTCCATGAACCGGCCCAGGTCGCGGGCGTGGCGTTGCTCTTCCTTGATGAAGAGCCGCATCGCCTCGGGGTAGTGTGGGTCGCCGGTCCGCTTGGCGAAGGTCTCGGCGGAGCGGAGCAGGTGTCTGCCTTCGGAGCTTTCACCGAGTTGGAATTCTTGTATCGAAGACGCAATGGCGCGCCGCTCGGCGGTGCTGATTTCCGCTCCCCGCCCCCAGGGAATCGCAAGCAGGGAAGTGGTATTGGCAACAAAGTAGTCGCGCCAATAACGGGATAGGTCTTTCTTCGGCGGGTCCGGGGTAACCGACATCGTGGTCTTCCTTCTTGACAGGCAGTTGCTGGGACGGCCAAGCACTCGATCAGCCCGTCAAGCTGCAAGTGTCTGCAACACAAGGCGTTATGAGAAATTGGGTTTGTTTGGTAATTCTCTTGCTCGGTAGCCGCCCACGGACGCGGACGCTGGAACAACGCCAGGTCCGCGCTACAAGCTTCCTTCTTGATAGGCGGTTGCCGAAATCCATTACGAATCTCCCCCGTCCCCGAGGGGAGAAAGCCTAACCCCATTGCTCACCACCTGACGGCCAAGCACTCGATCAGCCCGTCAAGCTGCAAGTGCCTGCAACACAAGGCGTTATGAGAAATTGGGTTTGTTTGGTAATTCTCTTGCTCGGTAGCCGCCCACGGACGCGGACGCTGGAACAACGCCAGGTCCGCGCTACAAGCTTCCTTCTTGATAGGCGGTTGCCGAAATGCACGGGCGGCCTTGGCCGAACGACACCGGCAGAGGAATCTCCCCCGCCTCCCAAGGGGGAGAAAGTCTAAAGACGTTCTGAAGCCGGGCAGCGGTTACAAGAGATCGCCGGCAGGACGGGGACAGTCGGCGGCTGTCTCACAAGAAGGCGCCCGGTCGCGGGCCGGGCGCCGCCCCTATCCGCCCGGCGACTCCGGCTCCCGGGCGTTACTCCCGCCGGGCGGCAGCACCGCTGCCGCGCCGTCGGCCATCTCCAAGCTTTCGATCTTGTCGAAACGGCTGGTGATCTTGCCGGCTGAAGTGTGTACTTTATCGACGTCTTCGTGGGCGCGTCGAATGTTCGTCGCCAAGCTGTCCATGCGTGTCTGGAAGCGCTTGAAGTCCGCCCCTAGTTTGGCGAGATGTTCTTGAATGATGTTGACCTGCTCCCGAGTGGCCGCGTCCTTAAGAACAGCCGCCGTGGTGGTAAGGATCGCCCAGAGAGTTGTCGGGGAAGCCAGTAATACTCGTGCGCGGTGGGCCCTCTCGACGAGATCAGGGTAGCCAGCGTGGATTTCGGCAAACACGGCCTCGGCGGGCACGAACATGAGGGCGGCCTCGGCGGTTTCGCCCGGAATGATGTACTTGGCGGCAATATCGTCGATGTGGGCGGTGACATCTTTGGCGAATGTTTTTCTTGCCGCCTCACGCTCCGGCTGCGGCAGGCCGGTGTCGGTCATTCGGCGAAAGTTTTCCAGCGGAAATTTAGAGTCAATCGGCATATGCCCGCTGGGCTCGGGGAGAAAGAGCATGCAGTCGACGATCTTGTCGTTCGACAGCTTGTGCTGCATGCGGTAGCCACGCTCGGGCAAAACGTTACGGATCAACCCGTGAAGCTGAACTTCGCCGAACGTCCCGCGGGAGGTCCGGTCCGCCAAGATCTCCTGCAGGCTGACGACGCTGCTCGAAAGTTCGGTGATATTCTTCTGCGCCTGGTCGATCAAGGCCAGCCTCTTTTGAACCTCGCCGAACGTGGCCGCAGTCTTTTCGAAACCGTCGGAAAGGCGCTTGTCGACGAGCCCGCCGATTTCAAGAAGGCGCTTGTCGGTCGATTCGGTCAGACCCGCCATGCGGCGGCTCATCTCTTCGTTATTTCGCGTGAGTGCCTTGGCCACCTGCTCTTGGACTCGATCGACGCCGCTTTGAAGAGTTTCTTGCAAAGTCTTGAAATTTTCCCCATGCCGCTCTTCGAGGTTCCGCCGCAGTTCCCCGAAGCGACCCGAGAGGTCTTCCCGTAATTGATGAATGGCCCGTTGGTGGCCGTCGCGGGCCTCGCTCAGTTGCTCCCGAACGTCTTGGTCCAAGCGGCGGATGATGTCTTCGTTGGCCCGCGCCTGGCTGCTGAGTTGCGCGGCCAGAGATTCGGCGCGTTTGCCTTGCTCATCAAGACGTGCGTCGAGACGGGCAAAAGAGCTTTCCGCCGAACGCTGACGCGTCAGTAGGTGGAAAAGGAGAACGCCTACGACGAGCAGCGGGATGAGCACAACGGCAGTGATCGTCAGCTCGGTCATCATGGCGTTGCGGGTGGTCCCAACGTTACCACGAATGGAGGCGGCGCACGAGAAAATGCGCGCGCCGCATCAGAAGGGGGCGCCCCAAGCCCGGGAGCGGCGGGAAGGCCGCGCGACCGGCCCCTCGCGGGCCTTCAGTCCTCGAACAGACTGAGACTCGGTTCCAGCCGCCTCAGCAGTAATTCGCGACGATGAAGCAACTCGGCAAACGCCTCGATTTCCACTGGTGGGCTGATGACGTGACCTTGCACTTCGTCGCACTTCCGGCCTTGTAGAAACTTCAATTGTTCCGGCGTCTCGACTCCTTCGACAATCACCTTCAGCTCCAGGCTATGGGCCAGCAAGATCAGCCCCGTGGTGATCGCCGCGTCACCTTCGTTGGTGGTGATTTCGCGTACGAAGCATTCGTCGATCTTCAAGGCGCTGATCGGGAAACGGCGAAGGTGCATCATCGAGGAGTAGCCGGTTCCGAAATCATCGAGCGAAATCTTGACGCCCTTAGTGTAAAGCTTGACGAGCGGCTTGATCGTTTCGTCGGCGTTGTCTATAAGCGAGTTTTCGGTCAGCTCCAACTGAAGCAGCCAGGGGTCGAGTCCGGTGTCGGCCAACACTTCCGAGACGACGTCGAAAAAGTTGGGTTCCCGCAGTTGGCGAGGCGAAACATTCACACACGCGCGAACGGGAGGAAAGCCCTGATTCTGCCAGTCCTTGACCTGTTGGCAGGCCGCCCTCAATATCCACTCACTAATCGGAATAATTACCCCCGTCTCTTCCGCCACGGGAATGAATTCATTGGGACGCAGCAGTCCTCTCTCGGGGTGCTGCCAGCGCAACAGCGCCTCGCAGCCGGTAATCAAGCCCGAGGCCACCGACACAATCGGCTGGTAGTGAACGCGGAACTCATTGCGTTCAAGACCGCGCCGCAGAGACGTTTCCAAATGCAGCAGCTCACCGTCGCCGTTCTGCGCACCGTGATCGAAGATCTCATAACGGTCTTTGCCGAGAGCTTTCGCGCGATACATGGCCGAGTCGGCGCCGCGCAAGAGATCTTCCGCCTTCTGATGCCCGTCAGAGCTCAGCGCGATGCCGATGCTGGCGGCGGTGAAAACTTCCCGATCGCCAACCGTAAAGGGCTGCGACAACGCCAACTGGATGCGGTCGGCGATGCGCGTGGCTTCCTTCTCGTCTCGGAGACTCTCGAGCAAAATGGCGAACTCATCGCCGCCGAGGCGGGCGATCGTATCGCTGGGACGCACGCAGGTTTTGAGCCTTCGCGCCACTGAAATCAGCAGTTGATCGCCTCCAGGATGGCCCAGGCTATCATTGACGACCTTGAAGCGGTCCAAATCAAGAAACAGCAAAGCGAACAGCTCGGCGTCATTTTGTCGAGCCTTGCGGCTGGCGTTCTCGAGCCGGTCCATGAAGTACGTGCGATTCGCCAGACCGGTCAGCGGGTCATTAAAGGCCGCTTGCAGAAGCCTCCTTTCGGCCTGTTTGCGGGGGGTGATGTCGGTCTGGGATCCGACCATGCGCACAGCCCGCCCTTCCTCGCCTCGAACCGCCAGACCTCGGTTCAGCATCCAGCGATAACTGCCGTCGGAGTGTAGCATCCGAAACTCAGCTTCGAAATGCGGAGACTGCCCCTCCAAATGTTTGGCCACTCGGGCGTGCAGCGCGCTGCGATCGTCCAGGTGCACGCGATCGAACCAGTTCTCGGGACGATTTCCGATCTCGTCATCCGCGAATCCGAGCATGGCCTTCCAGCGGGCGGGAAAAAGGATCTGGTTCTTCTCCAAATCCCAGTCCCACAGTCCGTCGTTGGCGGCGCGCGCGGTCAGCTCGTACCGTTCCTGACTCTGCTTCAGCGCCGCCTCGGCGCGGCAACTCGCCGACATGTCGCTGACAATCGCGGTAGCCAACCGCTGATCGCCGGCTCCGGCGGCGGCAAGAATAAGGTCAACGGGAAACTGCATCCCATCCTTGCGCCGACCGACCTGGCGTGAGCGAAGGGACCCCGGGGATTCACCATCGCCCCCATTCGCTTCCGGCATCAGATCCCCCGACGAATTCTCGAAACACGAGGGCAAGAACGTCGCGATCGGGCAGTCGACAGCTTCCTCCGCCCGGTAGCCAATATCGTCTCTGCTCCCGGACTGAAACGCTCGACAATCCCCCTACGGTCGAAAGTGATGATGCCGCCGGGGAAATAATCGAGGAGCGCTTTGCTGAGCCGTTCATCCGCGCGCAGCCGCCGAATGCTTGCCGCCGCGCGCAGGCGCGCCCTCGAACGGCCCGTCTCGAGGTTCCATACCACTCCGAATAACAGCACGCTCGCGGCAATGCCGCCCAGTAAAATCTGTAGCGATCGTCGCGAATATCCAGCGATGCCCGAGGCAGGACGTGAGCCGAATACCAGTGTCCAAGTCCGCCCCCCGACCTCGACCGGGATTATCCGCTGGAACCGCGTGTGAGTTCCGGAACCGCTTAAAGCCCGCGGCCCGTGATGATCGTAGAGTAGCGCTGCCGGTTGGAGGTCACGACCATCGAAGACCTGGAAGTCAAGTTGGGTCGCGTGCGCAGCCGCCTCTTTCATCAGCGCCTTGCCGCGAACAAACGCGCCCAGCCAGCCTCGAACTAAAGACCGGCGCCGTTCGACCGTCTGTGGGGGATCGTTCCCACGGAAAATCGGGAACAACGCCAGCAATCCCGGCTCCTGGGTTTCCTTGTCCCCCTTCCGCCCGGGTACCGGCACGATCGTCATCGCGGCGGAATCGCGCGCTTGCTCAGCCGCCCGCCGCACGCCTCCCCACGACGCGACCGACGACGTCAGAGGCCCCAACCCCTCCGGCGCAACGAAGTGAGTCGAACCGGAAAGCCCGCGCTTCGCGCCTCGCTCGGCGATCGCGAATCGGACCCCAAGCTGCTGGGGGCAAAGCGCGACTCGCCGCCTCCCCCTTGGCTGCCCGGCAGGTACTCCAAGAACGCGATATCAGCGAACGCGGGAGCCAGCTTGCCAAAATTGAATCGCCCGATGAAATCTACCCATCTGTTCGGCTGCGTCTCACCAAAGACGCGGAAAGTGATTCCCAAGGCCCGCAGGGTGTCGCTGTAGCGATCGACTCGGTCCAGCAAAGCGGCCCGTGTAGCCGCAACCTCCAGTTCAAACCGCGCGCGGTCATTGTCCGCCGTCTGTTCTTTCGCCGCGTACCAGATCAGCCCCGTGCACAGCAGCGCTGCCGCCAGCACCAACCAGGAAAATACAGGATCACCCGCGTGGGACTCGCCGCCCTCGGGATCGCTGCCCCGACTCTCCGCTAGAGTACGCCGAGCGATACGCAGTGGTTCGCCCAGCAGCCGGAGACAACCCCTCCAGAGGCTACGGAACGAGCCAGACCCTCGTCTTCGCGCCTTTTGCAAACCCACAAGAACTCACGCCTTCTTGCGAAGGCCGACATACGCTGTGTAGCGCTTACCTCATACTACCGTTGCTTCCGGTTGGTTATTGACTCCCGCATAATATAGAGTAATCTTTTGGGGGTTCTGCTCGTCTTAATAGACATGGGGAACCCAAGAGGCGTAAGGCGCGATTTTGATGCTCTGGAAAAGCGACGGCTGGAGGCCGTGCGGCTGGTCGTTGACGAAGGTTTGAGTCAGTCCGAGGCAGCACGGCGCGTGAAGGCGGCGCAGCAAAGCGTGAGCCGTTGGGTTAGCGAGCATGGCGCGTACGGTGCCGCCGGACTCCGCCGGGCCGGGCGCGCCGGCCGCAAGCCGCTGTTAGACGCCACGCAACGGGAACGTCTGGAGGCAATGCTGCTGCGGGGCCCCGAAGCGCAGGGCTTCTCGACGCCGCTGTGGACTTGTCCGCGAGTCGCTCGTCTGATCGCCGACGAGTTCGGCGTGCGCTATCACGAAGGTCATGTTTGGAAGATCCTGCGGGCGCTCCACTGGAGCCCGCAACGGCCTGTCGGCAAGGCCCGCGAGCGCAACGAAGAAGCCATCCGCAACTGGCGGCGCAAGACTTGGCCGGCCACTAAAAAAAAGCCCAAAAACAAGGCCGCACGATCGTCTTCATCGACGAAAGCGGACTGAGTCAGAAGCCCCATCGTTGCCGCACCTGGGCGCTCCGCGGCGAGACACCCGTGCTGGAGTTCAACTTCAACTGGCAGAAACTTTCCGTTTCCGCCGGGCTGACCTTGCGCAACTTCTACTTCCGGCTCTATCCCGGCGCCATCGGCGAGCTGGAGGTCATCGACTTCCTGAAGGCTTTGGTCCGCCACATCGACGGCCCGCTGCTGATCGTCTGGGACCGCCTGCCGGCGCACCGCAGCCGCCTGGTGCGGGAGTTCATCGAGCTCTCCGAAGGCCACATCGCCACGGAGTGCTTGCCGCCCTATGCACCGGAGCTGAACCCGGTGGAATACATTTGGGCTTACTGGAAGCAGCACGAGTTGCCGAACGTCTGTCCGAAGGACTACTGGGAGCTGGACGAGCGCGCCCGCAAATCCCTGCGTCGCATGCGCCGCAAACCGCGCTTGATTACGGCCTTCTGGAAGCAGTCTTCTCTTGGCCTTGACTAACTCGATATTATGCGAGATTCAATAAACGCCTACGCCGAGCGCTGTATACGGACGATCAAAGGAATCCTGCCTGGAGCGGCTGATCCTATTTGGGGAGCGGTCGCTGCGCCGTGCGACCCGTCAGTTTCTTCAGAAGGGCGAGCACGTCCACGTTCACCCACAAGGGAGGAATTGAGTCGTGATCAGCCCGCCCTTATCTGGCTGGTGGGTCCCTTGACGGGGTGACGGCCCCGTTGTGGCCCCGCTCTCTCTCAAACCGTTTCTGCGCCTCGTATCCCCAGAAGGCCACCGTGCTGATCGCTAGAGTAACACTCAGGTCTCGTGCCGACAGAGTTTCCGTTTCAAAGATAGCCTGCATAAACGGCAGATAGACCACGCCAAGGTGCAGCAGCGTGGACAGCCCTACGGCGGCAAGCAGTGCTTTGTTCGTCAACAGGCCGATCGTGAACAGCGATACCCGCTCGGAACGGATGGCCATCGCGAGTGACATCTGAGAGAAGGTGAGTGTCGTGAACAGCATCGTTTGCCACGTAGCTTCGCCAGCTTGCCAATAGATGTAGCCTACGCCCAGTGAAACCAGCCCCATCAGGAGGCCGAGCCAAATAATGTCCCGGCCCATGTGCCGAGCAAAGATTCCCTCACCGGGAGGATAGGGGGCACGCTGCATAACATCTTTTTCGGCCGGCTCCACACCGAGGGCCAGAGCCGGCAGGCCGTCTGTGACCAGATTCATCCAGAGGATCTGGATAGGCAAGAGGGGGAGGGGCATTCCCATTAACAGCCCCAACAGCATGACCCAAAGCTCTCCGGAGTTGCAGGCGAGCAAGTACTTGATGAACTTACGGATGTTGTCGAAGATCATGCGCCCCTGCTCGACGGCTGCCACAATGGTGGCGAAGTTATCGTCCTGCAATACCATGTCGGAAGCTTCTTTGGAGACGTCAGTGCCGGTGATCCCCATTGCTACACCGATGTCGGCCTTCTTCAGAGCCGGTGCGTCGTTGACCCCATCGCCCGTCATGGCCACAATGTGCCCTCGGTTTTGCAGCGCTTCGACGATTTTGAGCTTGTGCTCCGGAGAGACCCGGGCGTAAACCACCGCGCTTTCGGCGACGTCCTCCAGTTCCTCAACCGACAGCTTGTCCAGATCCTGACCGGTCAGGAGTTTGCCGTTGGTGGTCATTTCAAGCTGTCGAGCGATGTGCCGGGCTGTCAAGGGATGATCGCCTGTGATCATCAAAGCCCGGAGCCCGGCGATCCGGCAGGTGGCAACCGCGTCCCTCACTTCGGGCCGTGGCGGATCGATCATTCCTACAAGGCCAACAAAGATGAGGTATCTTTCAAGAGTCTCCTCCGCGTGATTCCCTGCAAACGTTTTAAGTGGCCGAATTGCCACGCCCAAAACGCGCAAGCCCTCCCGCGCCAGTTGGTCGTGCCCGCCCAGAATCTGTTGACGCCACGCCTCATCCATCGGAACAGGATGACTGCCTGCCCAGACATGAGTGGAAACTTGCAACAGGTTATCCATGGCGCCTTTCGTCAAGGCTAGATGGGTAGCCGATGCCATCGATCGGTGATCCCTGAAGATGGCTGCCAATCCTGGAGGGACAAGACGCCGGTCAGTAGGGAGGCGGTGGACCGTCGTCATGCGCTTCCGTTCCGAATCGAAGGGAATCTCGTCAACACGCGGGAAGATTCGTTCGAGATCTGTCCTGACAAACCCTTCACGGGCGGCGGCAAGGATCAGTGCGCCTTCGGTCGGGTCCCCAATTGCCCGATAAGGATTGCTAGGCTCATCATTTACCTCCAAGACCGCGTCGTTGCAGAGCGCACCAGCTGTAAGCAACAGTGCGTTCGTAGGCCGGGCGATCGCTGTGGCTTCTGCCCGTTCTAAAGAAGCATCGCGAACCGGACTCAGGTCGGTTCGCCCGTCGGCCGTGTGCAGCGTTGTAACGGTCATCCTGTTCTGGGTCAAAGTGCCCGTTTTGTCGGAGCAAATGACAGTCACTGAGCCAAGCGTCTCGACGGCGGGCAGCTTGCGAATGAGGGCGCGCCGTTTCAACATTCGTTGCGCACCCAAGGCAAGCACGATGGTCACGACGGCAGGCAGCCCTTCGGGAACCGCAGCAACCGCGAGGCTGACGGCCGTGAGAAACATCAAGTGGATGTTTTCACCGCGCAGCAGACCGAAGAGGAAGATCACGGCCACGATTCCCAAAGCGACCATTACTAGCACTCGCCCGAGTTGGTCCAAGCGGCTCTGTAGGGGTGTCGGCCCCGGCTCGACGGTTTGGAGCAAGTCTGCAATGCGGCCCAATTCGGTTTGCATGCCGGTTGCGGTGATCACCGCCAAGGCACGGCCATAGGTCACCGTCGTACCCATGTAGGCCATGTTGCGTCGGTCGCCTAAAGCTGGGCTAGTCTCATATACATGCTGTGCGTCTTTTTCGACGGGTTCCGATTCCCCGGTTAGCGCAGCTTCCTGGATTCGCAGATTCGCGCTCTCGAACAGTCGCCCATCGGCGGGCACTAGATTCCCTGCCTCGAGCAAGACGATATCCCCTGGTACCAGGTCGCGCGAGGAGATTTCGTACAGATGCGAGTCCCGCCGAACCTTAACCTTGGGCACTGCCATGCGTTTTAGTGCGGCCATGGCTTGTTCGGCCCGATACTCCTCCCGCACACCCAGAAAAGCGTTTACGATAACGATGACTAAGATCGCTATCGCATCCTTGTAGTCTCCCAGGGCGGCAGAAATGGCCGAAGCCACGATGAGAACCACCACGAGGATCGCGGTGAGCTGCTCCCAGAGAATCAACCATCGGCTCTTGGGCGGCTTTTCAACGAGAGCGTTCGCCCCGTATCGGGTGAGACGGCCCCTGGCTTCCTCGCCGGGTAGGCCTTGGTCTGGATTGGTTTCTAACCGCGCCAGTACTTCGTTCGAATCGAGTTGATACCAGTTACTCACGGCGTTGTTGCACGATTCGACCTCGGCGCGAGCCGGGCCGCCTTTCCAGCCCCTCGTTCACGACGCCACAGCGTAGGACTGCGGCCTGCCCAGCTCGGCCATCCGGTTGAGGATGTGACAGCCGATCGTGGCCTCTCTCCTTTGCGCGTCGCTATTCCTCGCCTTCAGGCTTCCTCCGAGTACTGACTTGTATCGGAAGAACCCGTTCTCGACCCGCGCCTGCTGGCGGTAGCCCGACTCCTTCTGCCACTCTCGTCGTCCGACCTTGCGAATCCTCTCAAGCGCCGCTTCTCGCTGCCTCCACGGGCCGTCCGTCGGCCCCGCCGACACCGCACAGCGACGCGGCGGGATCACGATCACAGCATCCTCTGTGCCGGCCGCGCCGACCCGCTCGTAGATCGACCTGTGGTCGTAGGCCCCGTCCGCCGTGAAACGCCGGATCGGAATCTCGATCTGGTCGAGCAGATTAGGGAGAGCGGAGGCGTCGTCCCCGCTGCTCGCCGTGAGCTCGGCCGCCACCATGAACCCCTCCTCATCCACTCCGATGTGCAGCTTCCGCCAGTCCCGGCGTTTCTTCGACGCCTTGTACTTGTGCACGTTCCAGTCGCCGGAACCTAGGATCTTGAGCCCCGTGGAATCGACGATCAGGTGGATCGGGCCGTCGTGGGCACGGGTCAGCGCAGGCAGCTCAACGATCTGGTTCCGGCGCGAGAGCGTAGTGTGGTCCGGGGCCTTGAGGTCGAGGCCCATCAGGCTGAGCAGCGAGTCCAGGAATCCTTCGGTCTGGCGAAGCGGCAGGCGGAAGACGACCCGCAGGGTCAAGGCGGTCAAGATCGCCAGGTTCGAGTACCGCCGCTGGCCTCCGCGCAGACCGTTCTTCGCTGGGGTCCACGCGGCGATCGCTTCCTTGCTCAACCAGATCGTGACGTCGCCGCGGTTCCTGAGGCCGCGCTCGTACTCCCGCCAGTTCCGAATTCTGTACTTCGTCTTGTACTTGCGGTTGACTCGGCTCGACTTGCCTGCGGCCATGACGTTGCTCTCGATCTCCATGATGGATCGAGACCCCGTGCCGATGCCTGGCGTGGGAGCCGCAGTCGATTCATGCACCAACGCCCTTTTTCGGTGTCCGTAAGCGTCCGGGGCACCATACTCCTGCACTCGGTGGCCCTTCCAGGTCGCGGCTTCCGAGAGAACGACTAGAGCGTATCGGCTGGGATTGCTCTTCTTATCGGTGACAAGCAAATCAATCATCCTCTCGAGGTCGAAGGGGGCCTCGGGAATGGCGCAGCGCACTGAGGCAACGTAGGCGGAGTAAAGGGCGGTGAAGCCGGAGTTGCGGCCGAAGATGCGGAAAACACCGATCCGCTCATGCGATCCCACGGTCGTGCGGAGGCGGTTAATGGCGTCGAGTGCGCGTGTTAAGGCCGTTGAGAAACCAATGCAGTACTCGGTATTCTGCACGTCATTGTCCATTGTCTTGGGTACGGCTACGACGGGGAACTGCTCACGGTCGAGAACCGAAGCGTAGCTCAGGGTATCTACGCCTCCAATCGCTAACAGGTAGTCGACCCCAAGTCGCTGTAGGTTCTCGAGCACAATCGGGGTCGTGTCAACGACTCCGGGTTCGACTTCCTTACAGTTTCCAAGCTTCTTTTGGACATGTTGGGGTAGCCGGTCAGCTCTCATGTGCGACGGCTTCGTCCACGAGGCGTGTAGGAACGTCCCGCCGGTCCGATCCACCGTACGTGTATTGGCGCGGTTGAGGTGCAAGAGGTATTCTTCATCAAAGCCCTGATCCAGGTTCGCGTGCGTCAGGCTGGCCCAGCCGCAGCGGATGCCGATAACGCGGTAGCCCGGCTGAGCCGTGGCTCCGTAGACTACCGATTTGATGACAGCGTTCAGTCCGGGTACATCCCCGCCGCCGGTCAGAACACCGATCGTCTTATCCGCCATTGTACATTACCCGTGTCTCCCGGGCGTTAAAAAGACCTCTCAGGAGTTGTCGATCTCCCGCAGAATAAAGGGATCCGGATACCCCAAGGGATGGAACGGTAGAATCGTTCCTGATTCAGTTCCTTGAAGTGTGTCTTTGGATCTCCTCCTCAAGGTTAACGAGTCGAAATTGCCAAAGCCTTCAGGCAGGTAACTTGGTTTCCCACGAAGAAAACCGGAAATGCGGCCACCTTGCGGGTTCGATGATGCAGAATCCGTCCTGGCCCCTCTACCCGACGGTCGCCTTCGGTGGCTGCTCGATGGTCCGGCCTTTCCCAATTCCTTGGATTTCGCCCTTCCTGTGGAGTGAGAAATAGACTGCCAGGACAATCACAGCACCCAGGGAGACGAAAGCCATCCACAGGATGAAGCGTTCAACGTTGGCTATGGGCGTAAACGCATCCCGGGTCGGTTGAGCGATTATAACCGTCCAACCTAGCGCCTCGTAATCGTCCCTCAGGCCGGTGTCGGCGAAGGCGATGAGGGTATCGCCGTCACCTTCCAGATTGCGCACGAGATAGCCGGCCTGGCGTCCCTGCAGGGTACCGAAGGCGTCGATAACGGCCTTATGCTCCTCGGACTTCAGCTTCGTGGAAAAGCTGACATTAGGTCCAGCAATGACCGTACTGTCCTGGTTGACCAACAGGGTTCGAGTCTGTGGGCCGAGGTCAGCTTTGCTGATGAGGGGAAAGAGGCCAGTCACGTTGACGTTGGCGTGTATGACGCCGGCAAACTGGCCGGTACCTTGCTCGAAGACAGGAACTCCGATGCTAATATGATTGGCCTTGGTCACCTCATCGTAGTCGATCTCCGTCAGACCCATGGCTCCGCGGCCGTCGGCATAGATATTCAGCCAACTCTCCTCATCGCCCTGAAAGTAATCGAAAGGCTTCCGAGTCGCTGTGACCGTCCCACCCCTCATGTCGGTCGTGCTGATCCGAAGGAAAGAGGGGTCGACCTGCACGTAGCGGCGTAGCGCCAGAGATGCTCTTGATGTGAGTATCCGCGCCAGCAGCGGCCTAGCCGCCGGCGTGTTCCAACTGTCCTCAATCCTTTGAATCTTCGTGGCAAATGCTTCTTCGCTCATTCCCTGATACTGCTGATTAGATGGGTAGATCGCCTCCGCAATTAGGGGATCAGCCGCTATGAGGGTGACCAGTTCTACGCGGCGATGAATGAACTGGGCAAGGTCGATGGCGGTTACCTCCGCGATCGTCCTGTAGTGTGACCCGATCGCCGCCTCCAGCTCATCCGTAGTCGTCGAAATCGTGTATAGGGCAAAAAAACTGATTGGAACGATTGTGATGAGCAGTCCGATGATCAGCCTTCGCACAGACATGTGGAACTCGAAAGTGTCTTGCGGCATGATGGGCCTCCATCAAACATTCTGTCAGATGGCGAGTCCTAGGGCCAGAGAAATGGCTTGGGCTTCCCGGAATGGCTGTGAGATGCAGCCTCGTATCGAGGGCTGTGCTTAATCTTGTCTCGGCGGACCCGTAAATGAACGCGGGATTCCGCCCAGCTGAGGTGCTCGATCCAAGAAGTCGGAATCAACACTCGCGGATTGGGCATGGAAGCTTTTTTGGTGTCGATCAACATGTACCGAATCACCCAGTGGCCATCTCCGACGAGAAGATCTTGCAAGCAGCCCAACGGACCATCAAGGGCCTCGATCTGGTAGCCGAAAACCTCCTGGGCGCTACGCAAGTGGTGGGCGGCCTCAGAGTCGACACGAGTGGATTCGACCTGATCCGCCTCGGCCACCGCGAGCGCTTGCCGGGATACAGCTCCGTGAAGAGAGGCCAGCGGGCCTCCACCGCGACGACTCGGCGACCCACCGTATCGGTCAACCATCAATCGTTCCAGTTGGTAAGAGAGAGGTTCATCGTGACCGGTAGATTCGCGACTTTCCACTTCTTCCTTCGTCAATGAGACTGGGAGCACCCGAACTGAACCGTCGGGCTGGCCGAGACAGTCAGGATGTATGAGCACGCGATGGCCAAAGAGCCACCCGGTCGTGTTGAGTACCAGATAACGAATCGACCACGTCGAATCGTCGAAATAGAAGTCGGCAGCCCTTCCCACCTTGCCGTCGAGGGCGCGGACCCGGAAGCGGCATAGGTCTCTGACGCTTTCTAGCATGGCTCAGACGTCCTGGGATGGTCGAAGAGAACCTATTTCGTAAAGCCTATGTGTCCGTCAGCGTCCTATGTAAGTCCTGCGTGCGGTTCAGCCGGAGGTCTCACCGATCTCTCCACCGCGGCTGATGGGCAAGTTCAATTCTTCCTGCGATACTTCTACTGCGGCGACGATTGTGTGGTTCCTGGGAGCTTTTGCGAACGTCGGTTCCGTCTCGCCGACTGAGCGCTGAGCGGCTTCCGAGGCCTTTCTTGCATCCTCATAGCCGGCCGCCACGTGATAGATCACTTTGTCGAAGAAATGGGAGATCGATGATACCAACTGCAGTTCAAGGCTCAACTCGGACGAGTCGCCGGCAATGCTCCCGTCGATGAACTGCAACAGCTTTGCCTTTGAAAAGGTCAGCGCAAAGATCACCTACTCCAATGGAATGCCGAAGTGAAACCGGTCTCGCCCGACCTTTACGTAGTGCTGCTCCAACGCAAATTCGCTACGGGAATATAGCCATCCGCCAAGATTCTCATACAAATCAGCCGCCAGTTCGCGAAGCTTTTCGGTGGCGAAGGCATGATAGGCCTCGGCACGTTCCTCTCGACGAATGGCCTCGATTAGTTCTCCCGTCAACTTCGGGGCCTGGCGCTCTATTTCTTCCAGGAGTCTCTTTGAAATCATGCTCTGGTTCCGGGGAATTCTCTGTTCAGTTCGGTGCAGTTCTGAGTTAGGGGTGCACTGCGAGGGTTAGCCTCCTTCGGCCCTTCGGTCAGGCGGGTTGCATTCGCTGTGTGGTGGCGCGTTGAGCACCTCGCGCGGGAAGAAGGCCGCCACGTAGCCCACGACATCTCGCATGGGAAGAACGCCAACTGGATCTCCGTTCACGTTCGTCAGAGGTACATGACGATAACCACCTTGCGCCATGCGGTTCAGGGCAAAGGCGATGGAATCATAGGGTGTCAGGCACTCCGGATCCGGCGTCATAAAGTCCCGCACCGGTGGGGTCATAGGGGGATTCGTTTGGGGAGTCGGATGGCTGGAGTGCCTGTAAAAGGGGCATTTTTTCGAATTGCGTAACGCTGAGAATCTGTAGAATCTGGTAAAGACTCGCTTCCAGCCCGAGCCGTTTCCGGACGATGGCGATGAGCACGTAAATCGAGACAGCGATCCGGATCTGCGTCTTGACGGCGTTCTCGCTGGTGCCGTAAAACGAGTTGATTCGCAGATGTTGCTTGATCCACTTGAAGAACAACTCAATCTGCCAACGCGACTTGTAGATGTGGGCGATGGTCAGCGCCGGGAGCGCGAAGTTGTTGGTCAGAAACTTCAGCCGCTTGTTCGTCCGGGCGTCGAAGTAACTGACCCTCCGCAACGGGTCGGGATAGGCTTGGGCCGATTCGATGGCAGCCAGTATGACGGTCTGATCCGAGCGCAAGCCCGTGGATTTGTCGACGGGATGCGAGTAGCGCCGTTGGAGCAAGATGTTCTTCTTGGTTCGCACGACGAAGAACGACGAGCAGAGAGTGAACACGAAGAGGCGTTCGAAATCGACGTAGGCCCGATCCATGACGTAGAACGCGCCGGCCTCCGGGCCGATCTCGTCGAGGATGTTGATGTCGTGCACTTTGCCTCCAGTAATGCGGATGAACGTGGGAATATTGCCGTGCAGATCCAGCAGCGTGTGCATCTTCACGGCGGCCTTTTGCTTGCGGAATCTCGCCCACGGAAACAGCGACAGGCAGAGGTCGATTGTTGTCGAGTCGAGAGCGTACAGAGTCTGGTCCAAGTCCACACCGATCGGGTCGTGGGCATATAACGGCCGTGCCATGCCAATCAAGACCTGCGCGAAGTCCGCGTAGATCCGCCAGTCGCGCGACTCGTTCGCATCGGCCAGTGTCGAGCGCGCTACCCTGCCGCGGAATCCCATGTGGTAGAGTTTGCCGTGCATCGAACGCAGGCACGTCTCGATGTCGCGGAGGCTTGCCCGATAGGTCAGCTGGGCGAATGCCATCGCAAGAAACTGATCCCAGCAGGAGAAACTTTTCAGATAGGAATCGCCGCGGTAGCGCGATACACATTTCTGAAACTCTTTGCTCGGTAGGTGCTCGATCAGTTGGGAGAAAACCGTACGGCCAAGGTTCATCCCTCATTGTGCCGCGTCCGGATGCTCCGTTCAGGCGACCATTTGCGGCCTCGGGATTTCAAATCGTTCCCGGGCAAAACAGGCCATAAGACATTGAGCGGTCGAGACTTACCGTCCGATGGCGCGACTTTCCCCGGACAGCACTGGCATGGGTCATGTGGCGTTCCCAGAACCAAAAAGTGAAGTCGGCGGGGCCGCCGTGATCATAAGTCACCTCCTGGCCGATCGAAGCGCGGTGTCTTCCTGTGTCGAAGAACGTGCTCCAGCCGTCAAAACTCTCCAGTTGGAAGAAGAAGAACAATGCCACCAGTGCTACCGGCAGCCAAAAGCGGGCACTTCTCCAAAAAAAGGTCCGGGCATCTCCACCCCGGTCGCCGGTGAGGAGACGCAGGGCGTAAATGCACAAGGCAATGAATAGAAACAGCCACTCGGTTAGAGCTCCCAGGGAAAAGACCATGCCTTGCAGCACATTGATCCACCGTTCGGGAAACCACGGGGCGGTCGAACCGCGAAGACACTCAAGGAGGACCACCAGCGAGAACGGAAGGATGACAGCTTGGTCGAAAAGATATACGTTCTGATGCCAATACAAAGAAGCGGGCATGAGGAGAATGAACGCTCCCGTGGTAGCGCTGAGCAGAACCGCGTCGGGACGGCCATAGCCACCCCGCCGTAATACCGTGTAGGCCGTCAGCGTCAACACCCACCCAATGAGAAAGTGATTCATGAGATTGAAGCGCATGAGTTCGGCGGGAGTCGGCAACTTGTCGAGCAGCTTGGTCCAAACGTAGAAAGTCAAGGCCGCTCCCGGAGGGTAAGAGAGATTTGGTTCGCGCTCGGCTAGGCTTTCAAACTCCACCGACGGAGGGTTCAACAACATTCCGAAGCGTAGTGTCGCCGGCCCCTCTTGGCGCCAGTAGTGGACGGCGGTGAGCATTAATCCTGATATCTGTTGGTGGCTGAGCTCGTCGGCAGACAAGACACCGAACCAGGGAGCGCGGATCGCAACGGTGTAGTCAAATATCAGAATGAGAAAAACGAGAAGAAGGAGAAGCGCCAACCCGTCCTTCCACATCAACTTCCGGCTGCTGTTTGCAGCGGATGGATGGGGATTCGAATTCATTTCGGCGAGATCGGCATTGGCTTGAGGTTGGGCGTTCCGGCTCCGCTGGAGCTACAGTGTACACTCGACCTACCTCCCGCGCAAGCACCGATCGAGTGGGGAAACTGGCTCGCCGCTGGCCGCGATTCGCGACCACGAGTTCAGCATCTACTCGCAAGAGGGCGTTGACGGAATACTGCTCCACATTTTCACGAAGGTCGGCGCGCCACGCCGAAGGTTCGTCGAAATCGGCAGCGGCGACGGACGCGGTTGCAACACGCCAACCTCAGCCTGAATCTCGGGCGGTCGGGAACTCTCATCGACGTGGACAGACTCAAGCTGGCCTGCGCCCGCCAGTTCTATGGCCGCTCTCCAGCACGGGAGCACCCAAGGGCAACCTCAACTCTCATCTCACTCGGGAGAAAGTGAATCAGGCTCTCGCCGGGTCGGGGGTTTCCGGCGAGATCGACCTGCTTTCGATCGATCTCGAGGGGCAACGGGCACTGGATCTGGGACGCACTCAACCCCCTGGCGCCCAGGGAGGGCCGGCGCTCGATCCGTTCACGCGTGGCCCCTCCGATCACGACATCAGCCGCATGCGTCTGATACCAAAGTCGTACGACCTCCGACGGTGGAACCTACGATTCTTAACCACGGGCTCTTAGCTCTCTGAGAAAAAAATACTGTATCCCACCTATTGAGAAAAGTGGAGCAAGCCTTCAGGTTAGAGTAGTAAAGGAATCATCCCGCGCTATCTTGGCCGACCACCCAACGGTAGGCCGTCCGCGGAAACCGGAACTTTAAACGAACAATGACTCAAGGAGAAAGAAGAGCAAGCTCCAACCAAGGCCAAAGTGACATTCGCGGCATCCGCGATGTGGATCGGGAATTGACGGCGGAACCTCCCGAAGTAGAAGCCTCGGACACAGAGGCGGCGGAGCAACGACGCCATCCCCGCACCCGAAGGTACGGTCCTCAAAAACTGTTCGTCCACCGCGGGGCGGGGCGGGTCGTGGAACCGGTCGTCGGCGTGCTGTGGGATTTCAGCGAGGGCGGCGTCGGGATGGACACGCCGTGTGCGCTGCCGGTAGACGAAATCGTCTCCATCTCCGGCGAGCTCCACAACCCCGACTACTCGATGAACATCGAGGCTCGGGCTCGCGTCGCCTATTGCCGCCGTGTCGACCGGGAACATTATCGAGTTGGTTTCGGTTTTCTCGAGGTAGCCTACAGGCGGGGCGATCCTTACCCGTCTTGAGCCGGCTCTTCGACGCACGGCGAATCAGTTCTGGCGGCGGAGACACCCGCTGGTTGTCTCTCCGGATAGGCCTCGTCGCGAGACGGAGACCCCTACCAGCCTAGTTCCCTGCCGGCATTCGCCTCTTGTAGGTAATCCATCAGCGGCTCGAAGTATTCGAGCATGGCCCGAGTACTGATTTCTTCCCCGGTCTTCTCGCGTATGACTTCTCTCCAATCCCGGGTCGCGCCCAGTTCCAATAGGTCCCACAGAAACTCGCCCACCTCCCGATTGCCGTAATAGTTACAGTTGCGGGGATCTTCCTTGAGAATGTTTCTTGCGATGTAGGTGTGCAGTTGATACTTGATGACGAACGCCATCGCGTAGTCGTAGTATTGGGCCGGGTCGTCGCTGATATGCGTCTTCGTGCAGGCGTCACAGAACTGTTCCCCGCGCGGCTCGGGCGGGTCAACTCCTTGGAAGCGCCCGACGTATTCCCACCAGCGCCGATTGAACTCGTCGGGCGAGAGATCCCGCTCGTAGAAGTCGCGCTCGAAGAACGACATCGTACCGGCGGAGAAAGGAATGAACACTACAGCCTGGTTGAGCGCCTCGTCCAAAAGCCACAGGGCGGGATCGATTTCGAAATTGTCGGGCAGCAAACCAATCTCCCGCAAGTAGGCCGGCTGGCGGGCCGCGATGCCGATCAAGTCTCCGATTGCTTCGTGGAACGCACGGTTTGCGCCCTCGCGCAGCGTCAGGGGGACTTGGGGATTCGAATAGGCCAGGAAGTAGTACACATGTCCGAGTTCATGATGCGTTGTCTGAAACCAGCGGTAGTTCGGTTCGACGCTCATCAGCGAGCGCACGTCCTGATCGAGGTCCAGGTGCCAAGCCGAGGCGTGGGTGTTCTTTTTTCGCGTTGCGTCCAGCGCGAGTTGATAAAGGTCCGACTTCTCCCAAAAGCTTTCCGGCAGAGGCGGCATTCCCAGCGACGTATAGAATCGCTCAGCCTGGCGGATGATCCATTCAGGTGATTTCCCCTGGAACAACTCGCCCAGGTCGGCGGAGGCGGTCAAGCCGGGCCAGGCCTGGGCCCAGCGGTTGCCGATCCAGTGGGCCGGGATGCGCTTGGGCGGCGGCCGACCGAAGCGTTTGGCCAGCTCGTGTTTTGCCCATGTGTGAACCTGCTCATAGAGCGGCCGCAAGTCGCGCTGAAAGCCCTCCATCGTCTGCATCATTTCGTCGACGCTCATTTCGTAGTCGCTGACCTGCAGGGCAAAGAAGGAACTGTAACCCATCTCTTGCGCGATGCGATTGCGCAAGCGCCGCAGTTCGACCAGCCCGGGTTTGAGAGCCGGACCGACTTGCTTCGAAACCTCCCAGATCCGCCTTCGCGCCGCTAGGTCGCGAGATCCCCGCAGCGTATTGTCGATTTGGTTCGGCGTCACCGTCTCGATGCAAGTTTCCCCCTTCCGCTCATAGCAGAACTCGAAGGAGTCCAGGATGGAGCTTTGTCGGGCTTCCTGTTCCACCCGCTCGCCGACCACATCGGGGATGGTTCCCGGGTATTCCGAGGCTGCCAGCAGAACCTTGCGCAGCCGCCGCCGCGTCAGATCGTTGACTTCTCCCTCCTGGGCCAACAGCTTCCGGGTTCGGTCGATGACATAGCCGCTGCCCGCGAATGCCCCGAAAGCGCGGTCGGCGCCAATGCGCTCGCCGGTGTGTTGGTCGGTCACGTCGGTACCGGCCTTCCAATAGGCTTCGGCGGTGACCGTGTAGAGCTTCTGGGCGATGCTTTCGTACATGGCCAGAAACTCGTCGGCTTCCTGCTGGGGCGTTCTGACGGAGTTGCACGAAAGAACTCCCACGGCGGCTAGGATCCAAGGTATTCCGGCTAGTTTGCTTTTCATCACCCACCTATTCTAGCGATTGCGTTTCCTGCGCCCCCTCGGGGCTGCTGGGTGTGCTCACCCTCTACCAGGGTTCCTCCTGACGGCTCCACCCGGGGCTACTCTCCACCGCCCCTGCCGGGGCTAACCGGCATTTCCCACCACCACCGCGGTGGATGAGGCCGAAGGGCCGCCGGGCGCGATCTGGAAGGAGTGCGGATACCTACAATTCGTCTACATCGCCCAGCCCGTCGGCAGGCGGGCACGATCCATAGCGCCCCTACATCTGGTACGGCGAGTATTCGCACCACTCTTGCCGGCCATATGGTGAGGGCCGGCTGTCGCCTCGCCGCTCTTCGGGGGCAAAAAACAAGTCTCCGCAACCCGTTCATTACACGTAGCTTGCGAGAAATTGGCTTTGTTTGGTTTCCTCTCGCGGCTGACGAGACGTCAGCCGGCCGTCCCCTCTTGAAAATAGCGAGTGTGTCCAGACCGGCCACGCAGATTCTGCCTGCCGACTCCACCGAGGGATCATCCTCCGGGCGCCGGCACAAGCCAGCCGCGGGCCTGCCCGCTTTGCCGGGGCAAAACCAGTCCCCGCAACCCTTTTATTCTAAACGACTTGCAGAGAATTGGCTTGGTTCCGTTTTTTTCCGTGGCGAACGATATGTCAGCCCTCGCCCGCCCACCTTCAGAATAGCGAACGTGTCAAGTGTCTTCGGTGCCGGCCAGACCCCCCACCTGACGACGAAGGCCACCGCTCACAGGCGCTCCGCGGCCCCGCCGGTGAGCAGCCACACGCTCGAAGTGCAGGCTGTCTAACAACCAACGGCGAGGCTCTTCAAACTAGAAAGCCGGCTGGCCACGTTAGGAGTTGACATAGTATAGTATTCAATTGTATAATTAAATATTTGAAGAAAGAAATCTACGAGCAGATATCTCGTGTCAGCAAGGCTGTGGCGAGTCCTGGGCGCCTGGAACTACTGGATTTGCTGATCCAGGGACCCCGAACCGTCGAGGCGCTCGCGCGCGAGGCGGGGATCAGCGTAGCGAATGCCTCGCAGCATCTCCGAATCTTGCGCGCAGCCCGTCTGGTCGAAGCGGAGAAGAGGGGTCTTTTTGTCACCTATCGACTCGCCGATCCCAAGGTCGCCGACTTCTTTCTGACCCTGCGTACTCTGGCGGAGGATCGATTGGCCGATATCGAGCGGATCGTCAAGCAGTTCATGGAAGGCCGCGAGTGGTTGGAGCCGGTGGAGAAGGAGTCACTGCTCGACCGTGTCCGCGAAGGTGCGGTCACTGTCGTGGACGTGCGGCCGCAAGAGGAATACCAGGCGGGGCACATCCCCGGGGCGGTATCGGTCCCGCTCAAGGAGCTGGAATCGTACTTATCCCGTCTGCCGTCGGATCGACGGATTGTTGCCTATTGCCGTGGTCCTTATTGCGTTCTGGCGATCGAGGCGGTTGAGATTCTCCGCGCGCACGGTTTTCGGGCCACGCGGCTTGACGACGGGGTGCTTGAGTGGCGAGCCCGGGGCTTGCCGCTGGCGGTCGGGAAGGAGGCGCCGGGGGTCTGAGCAACCGTCGGCGATCCCGGCGTATGTCGTCACACTTTTGCTTGGGCCCAAGTTGCCATGCCGCAGATACTCTTTGAGAAGTGGCTATTCGTCGTGGCGCTGGCGGGCTTCCTGCTGTTTTGGGTGTGGGAATCATTTGCGCCGTTTATGGCGCAACGAAGCCGTGCTCGACATGCTGCTCGCAATCTAATACTTGCAGGCGCCAACGCGATCGTGCTGGCCGTTGTCTTCTCCGCCGCCACCGTGGCGATAGCCGAAATTTCAGTGTCTCGCCACTGGGGGCTGCTCTACTCCGTGGATTTCACCGCTTTGGTCCGCGTCGCCCTGGCATTTCTATTGCTCGATGCCTGGAACTACGGTTGGCACTGGTTGAACCATCGCTTCCCGATCCTGTGGCGCTTTCATCAGGTGCATCACAGTGATCCCGTGATGGACGTCTCCACGGCCACCCGCTTTCACTTCGGTGAAATCGTCATTTCAGCGACACTTCGGCTGCCGCTGATTCCGATCTTAGGTGTTCCGCTCGAAGGCCTTATACTCTACGACGCCATTCTGCTGTTGGCGACGCAATTCCACCACGCCAACTTGTCGCTGCCCGCGCGGATGGATCAGCTCCTTCGCTACGGGCTGGTGTCTCCCGACATGCACAAGCTTCACCATTCGCGCGAGAAAGTGGAAACCGACTCCAACTATGCCAGCGTCCTCTCGCTGTGGGACCGCTTGTTTCGGACCTACCGCGAGAAGACGGACAACCGATCGATTCGCTTCGGCCTCGATTCGTTCAACGGGAAGCGGCAATCGCTCGCTAGCCTCTGGATGGCTCCTTTTGTCGGTTCTAACGTTGCGGCTCCGAGCGTAAGTCAACGGCAGCCCGCGAGGCGCAAGTCCCGGGACCTGCCGTCCCGCTGCTTCTAACGACACCAGGTGGGTGAGAGCAGCCCCCGGTGTACCGACAAGCCTCGACCGCACCCTTGCGGGCGCGGCTCAGAACGGGCATTTGCTCGGCGTGGGAAAAACGAAACCGCGGGGTTGATTCTCAGTTCAGGCCAAGCGGAGCCGTCCGGCCCAACCCTTGGCCGCGGTAGCTCGTGACGGAAAGACGGCGCCCGTCGCTCGAGATGGATACGGCCCCCTCGACGTCAGTTCGCAGGACGGCGACCCGCTGCCGCGCCAGCCGGCGGATCACCTCCGGATGTGGATGGCCGTAGAAGTTGGCCCGTCCCGCGGAGATGAGCGCGAATGTCGGCCGAACGTGATCCAGAAACGCTTGATGCGAAGAAGTTCGGCTCCCGTGGTGAGCAATCTTGAGGACGTCGCCGCGCCGCAGAAGATTGTTTCCCAGCAGGCCGTCCTCGCCCTCTTTCTCAATGTCGCCGGTCAACAGAAAACTGTGCCGCCCGTAGTCGACCCGAAGGACCAACGCTCGATCGTTTCGCGACCAGCCGTCGGCCCCCGGGGAAGCCGGCCCCAAGACTTCGAATCGCACTTTGCCGAAAGAGCGAACGTCTCCCCGCCGCAGGCGGACAATCCCGGCGCCGCGGCGCTTGGCCAGCTCGATCAGCGTTCGGTATTCGTGGGAAAACGGCTCTGCTCCGAGCCACAACTCGCCTACCTGGAAGTTGCGCAGCAGCGCGGGGACGCCGCCCATGTGATCGGCGTCGGGGTGCGTGACGGCGACGACATCCAGCCGCTTGATCGAGCGTGACCACAGGTAAGGCGACACGACGGACTCGCCGATGTCGATCGCGGGAGGCGGGAAGCCGGGAAACTCCGGGAATCCACCTCCGTCGACAACCATGGAGCGGCCATCGGGGAGCGCCAGAAACAGAGACTCGCCTTGTCCCACGTCAAGGGCCGTCAGCTCCAAATGTCCCGGCATGTATTGACTTCCGCATAATATAGAGTAACCTTTTGGGGGTTCTGCTCGTCTCAATAGACATGGGGAACCCAAGAGGCGTAAGGCGCGATTTTGATGCTCTGGAAAAGCGACGGCTGGAGGCCGTGCGGCTGGTCGTTGACGAAGGTTTGAGTCAGTCCGAGGCAGCACGGCGCGTGAAGGCGGCGCAGCAAAGCGTGAGCCGTTGGGTTAGCGAGCATGGCGCGCACGGTGCCGCCGGACTCCGCCGGGCCGGGCGCGCCGGCCGCAAGCCGCTGTTAGACGCCACGCAACGGGAACGTCTGGAGGCAATGCTGCTGCGGGGCCCCGAAGCGCAGGGCTTCTCGACGCCGCTGTGGACTTGTCCGCGAGTCGCTCGTCTGATCGCCGACGAGTTCGGCGTGCGCTATCACGAAGGTCATGTTTGGAAGATCCTGCGGGCGCTCCACTGGAGCCCGCAACGGCCTGTCGGCAAGGCCCGCGAGCGCAACGAAGAAGCCATCCGCAACTGGCGGCGCAAGACTTGGCCGGCCACTAAAAAAAAGCCCAAAAACAAGGCCGCACGATCGTCTTCATCGACGAAAGCGGACTGAGTCAGAAGCCCCATCGTTGCCGCACCTGGGCGCCCCGCGGCGAGACACCCGTGCTGGAGTTCAACTTCAACTGGCAGAAACTTTCCGTTTCCGCCGGGCTGACCTTGCGCAACTTCTACTTCCGGCTCTATCCCGGCGCCATCGGCGAGCTGGAGGTCATCGACTTCCTGAAGGCTTTGGTCCGCCACATCGACGGCCCGCTGCTGATCGTCTGGGACCGCCTGCCGGCGCACCGCAGCCGCCTGGTGCGGGAGTTCATCGAGCTCTCCGAAGGCCACATCGCCACGGAGTGCTTGCCGCCCTATGCACCGGAGCTGAACCCGGTGGAATACATTTGGGCTTACTGGAAGCAGCACGAGTTGCCGAACGTCTGTCCGAAGGACTACTGGGAGCTGGACGAGCGTGCCCGCAAATCCCTGCGTCGCATGCGCCGCAAACCGCGCTTGATTACGGCCTTCTGGAAGCAGTCTTCTCTTGGCCTTGACTAACTCGATATTATGCGAGATTCAATAGGTGGGCGGAAACGGATGAACCGCGATCAAGGCCAGCAGGAAGATCGTCATGCCGGCGGCTACAATCCGCCACGCGCGCCGAGAATGGAAGGTGAGCGCTAGGAAGATGAGCGAAGCGGCGAACAGGACTCCGAGCCAGGCCGGGGGCGAAGGCACGCGCAGGTCCCAGCCGAGGTTGTGAGCGTGCCAATCGACCACCGCGGCCATCCCTTGGGCAGCCCAGGCCGCTAAGGCGGCCAACCACGACGAGCCGGTTAGCAGGACCAGCAATCCGACGGGCACGGCGACCAGCAGCAACGGCAAGACGACCAGGTTGGCCGAGAGTGCGCCCCACGACACGCGCTGAAAATGAACAGCCATAGGGAGTGCGAGGCCGGCCTGTATGACCAGCGTCACCACGAAGACTTCCCCCGCCCAGACCAGCACGCGCAACAGGCCGCAGACGACGAAAGAGAGCGCGCGTTCGGGTAAGGGAACGAGCACCGCGAGCGGTTCTAGATACAGGCGCAGCGCTACCCGGTGCTGCGCGACGCCGGGATCGAGGTGAAGGTCGCGGTCTTTGTTCCCAATATCCTTAAGCGCCAGCCGGTAGGGTTCGAACGTCGTTTCGAGCCAGGGAACGGCGATAGCGGCGATGAGTCCTACCGAAAGAAACGACATCTGGAATCCGACATCGAAGGCTAGCCGCGGATCGGCGACGAGGAAGCACAACGCTGTCCCGGCGATGACGTTGAACACCCGGCGCCGCCGATAAAGGAGGCCGGCCGCCAAGAAGACCGCGAACATCGAGGTCGCGCGCACCACCGGTAGGCGCCCTCCGACAAGGGACGCGTAGGTGGCCACCAAAGCCAGCGCCATCAGAGCGCGAAACAGCCGAGGAGTGTTGGCCACACGCAGAGCGAGCATCAGCAGAAAGGCCACGATACCGATATGCAAACCCGAGATCACGAGCGCGTGGTAAGTCCCGGTGCGCTGAAACGCGGTGATCGTTTCCCGGTCGAGTGAAGTCCGGTCCCCGAGCAACAGAGCTCGCAGCACTGCGTTGCCGGCGGAATGTTCCGGTTGTTTCAGGGGAAACAGCGCATCCAGTCTCCGCTGCGCCGCCCCACGAAATCTCCAAAGCCACGACTGCGCCATGTTTCCGCCCGTCCCCTCGAGTGGGAGGATAGGCGTGCCGGCGCGCACCGTCGCCGTCAAATGAATACCCTGGCGATTCAGGTACGCGACCCGATCGAAGCCGCCGGGGTTTTCAAAATTGCGCAGCTTGCGAATCCGCGCCAGAAACTCGATCCGTTGGCCGTAGGCGAGCTTCAGCGGAGGAGCGTTCTCGCGGCGGTACACGGTGACGCGAATGCCGCCGCGGGCGGTGGTGTTGCGAAAGATCGATTCGGCTTCCAGGAGAAAGCGGTCCGCGTTTTCCATGACCTCGGGGGGGACGCGCACGTAACCACGGAGCCGGATAGGGTCTCGGAGCCGCGGGCTGTCGCGTTCGAGAACGTCGGCGATTAAGAAGGGGTCCGGCGGATCGGACCGTGACGCCAGCATGGCCCCGGCCAATACGAATCCCGTGAGACAAGCCCCGGCCGCGGCGCGAGTGGCGCCGTAGCGCAGCCCGAGCGCACCTAACCCAACAAGCAACAGAATGGAAAGCAGCGTTTCCCGGAACGAAAAGAGCGCGAATTGCGCCGCGATGATTCCCGCTACCAGGGCCGCCAGCGGCGCAGCCAGCGGGTACTTCATGGAGGGTTCGATCCATCATAGCCGACTGGGCGTGCCGTGAGCCTGGGTGTTTGACTATAAAATTGAAGTGCGCCGGAAAAATAAGCACATTTCGGCAGGGCAGCGCGGAACCCGGACTGGAAGGCGTTTTCATTGGAGGTGAGGAATGAAGAACAACGTCGCGGAGATCTACCTGACCGACGTCGCGGGGGAGTTTCGCGACCTCAAAAGACTCGCCGAAAAGGCCATCGCGCAAGTGAGCGATGACCAACTCTTCGCAACCCTTGACGAAGAAGCCAACCCCATCGCCGCGTTGATGAAACATGTCGGCGGGAACTTGCGATCACGCTTCACGGACTTTCTTACTTCAGACGGCGAAAAGCCGGACCGCCATCGGGACACCGAATTCGACGTGAGTGACGACACCAAGGCGACGATCGTCAAGCGCTGGGAAGAAGGCTGGCAGCGCTTATTCGACGCCCTCGAGAGTCTCGCCGACGATGATCTCGCGAAGACCGTCTACATTCGGGAAGAAGCGCATTCCGTCGTCAAGGCGGTCAACCGGGGGATGACACATTCCGCTGTTCACGTCGGTCAGATCGTTCTCCTTGCCAAACACCTACGCGGCAGCGATTGGGAATCATTGAGCATCCCACGAGGCAAATCCGAAGAGTTTAACGCCAGAATGCGGCGGAAACATGCGGCCTTGTGACTAACGCCCATGAAGGAAAAGCCTTGCCTTCGATACACTGAGTCCAGTGAAGATTCTGGTTTCGGCCGGCGAGGCTTCGGGGGACCGCTATAGCGCCCAGCTTGTAGAACAGCTGCGGGAACGATTGCCCCAGGCTGAGTTCTTCGGCTGCGCCGGCCGACGGCTGCGGGAAGCGGGCGTGCGGCCGGTGATACGGGCCGAGGAGCTGGCTGTCGTGGGCATCTTCGAGGTGGCGCGGGACATTCCCCGCATCTACGGGGAGTTTCGGCGGCTTGCGGCCGCTGCCGTCGCGGAGAGACCGGCGCTGGCCGTCCTTACCGACTCGCCTGACTTCAACCTACGGCTGGCAAAGAAACTCCACCGCGCGGGGATTCCGGTGATCTACTACGTCGCGCCTCAGGTTTGGGCCTGGCGCCGAAGGCGGGTGCGCTTGCTGCGGGATTTCGTCGATCATCTGCTTTGCATCTTTCCTTTTGAGGAGGAGTTCTTTCGCCGCCACGGCGTGGAGACTACGTTCGTGGGGCACCCGCTCTACGGATCGCTCCACCCGACCTTGTCAAGGGAGGAATTCTGTCGCCGGCACGGGCTGGCGCCGGAGAAACCGCTGATCGCACTTTTGCCGGGCAGCCGCCGGGGCGAGGCTTCCCGGCATCTGGGACCGGTTCTCAATGCGGTCGCCCGGCTTACCCAGCAACGGCCGATGAACTTCGTGTTGCCGGCGTCGACGACCACCGGACGGGCATTTTTTGCGCAACGCATCTCAGATCCAGCCGTCCAAGTGATTGAGGGCGAAACGGAAAATGCGCTTGCGAACGCCGATCTTGCGCTGGTTGCCAGCGGCTCGGCCACGGTCGAAGCGGCTTTGCTGGGCGCCCCGATGGTGGTCTTCTACCGCGTGACGACGCCGAGTTGGATGGTGGGGAAAATGATGGTGGACGTTCCCTTCTACAGCATGGTGAACTTATTGGCCCAGCGGAGAATCGTTCCCGAGCTGATCCAAAGCGACTGCACCGGAGAACGCCTGGCAAGCGAAGCAGGACGACTATTAGAAAGCGAGCAAGCACGGCGGCGAATGAAGCAGGATTTGGGAGCGGTGAAGCGCAGCCTTCAGGGCGAAACGCCCGCCGCCCAGCGAGCCGCGGAGGTGATATGCAGCAGGCTAAACCTGAGGGGGACCCCCGCCGGGCGGGAAGAAGCGTCCCTCCCCGTCGGCTGAGGGTCGCCGGAAGTGTTTCGAGTGATGGCGCGGCGGGGCGCCGCGGGCCGTCGGCACGGCGCGCGCTCGACTGGCGGAAGGCCGTTTCCGCCCTAGCACTCTTTTTGCTTGCGCCCGTCTCGATCCACGCACAGGCCGAGCGGCCGCTCATTGATGTCGAGTCTTACGACATCGATGTGGAGATCGACTTCGAGACCCAGGTTCTCGAAGCGCGGACAGAAGTTACGTTCATCCCCCGAGAAGAAACCCACCTGGTTGTTTTCGAGTTGCACAACGGCCTCAATCTGAGTCGCGTCGAGGCGGCTGACGGCTCGGAAGTGCCGGCGGTGCGCTACCGGCAGGACTTCACGATCCGGTTGAACTTTTATGACACGCTGCCCGTCGGCGACCCCGTCAGCGTAACGTTCTTCTACGACGGACGTTTGCAGGGAACGGAAGACTCGCCCGTCGAGGGAGTCAGCTTGGCCTCGATCGAACCTGATCGCGCCCTGTTGCTCTACCCCGGCCGTTGGTTCCCGGTCAACGGCTACGGCGCCGACCGTTTCGCGGCCACCATCAGCGTCACGACAGCCGGGGCGTATCACGTCGTCGCTAGCGGCCTGCCAACTCGTGACTTTGCCGAAGACGGCAGGGAAAAACAAAAATTCACATTCGACCGCGCTTCGTTTCCCGGCAGCGTCGCCGTTCTGCCCGATGACCCGCTCCGCGTGGACGGGCGGTCGGGTTCAATCGACGTGTACTTTCACTCGGTGGACGAAGAGCTGAGCTTGGCTTACGGAGATACCGCGGGATCTTTCGTTGAGTTCTTCACCGACAAGTTCGGCGCGCCCTATACGACGTCGCTCGCGGTCGTGGAGATGGGAGAATCGGCCCCTACGGGGTATTCCGCGCCCGGAATCATTTTTCTCAGCCCCTTTGGGATCGGTCAAGAAGTAAATCGCCAACTGGTGGGCACTCAGGTGGCGCATCAGTGGTGGAGAGCCATGGTGTCGCCGGGGAACCGCAACCACACCTGGCTGGACCTGGGCCTGGCGTTATATTCTTCCGCTCTACAGGTGGAGGAAGAGGAAGGCGAAGAGGCCTTTGACGCCGCCATGCAAGACATTCGGATCAACGCGCTGACCTACGATGAGATTCCCATCATTCAGTCCGGGCGGCTGCCGGACTTTTCGCTCGAGATCAGCGCCCTGGCAGGCGCCAAGGGCGCGCTCGTCGCCCACATGCTGCGCTGGACGCTGGGCGACGAAGCGTTCGACGGCACGCTACGGCAATTCATCGAGAAATTCGCCTGGCGTTCGGCCACGACAGACGACTTCTTGGAGACCGCGGAGGCCGTCAGCGGCAAGAATCTGGCCCCATTTTTCATTCAGTGGACCGAGTCGAGGGGCACGCCCGAGTTCAGCCAGGAGTATACGATCTACCGGCTCGGCGGAGGCAAGGGCTTTCGCGTCCTGGGCAAGGTGACGCAAGACATGGACACGTTTCGCATGCCAGTCGAATTGAAGATCGAGACCGAAGGGGAACCCGAGTTCGAGGTCATCGAGGTGGTCGGCACCTCATCGGATTACACGATCGACACCTTCGGCAAACCCAAAAGGGTCATCCTCGATCCCAAGAACCGCATCCTTCGATTCGACGACAAGATTCGCGTGCTCGTGGCGATCCGCAAAGGCGAGCAACTCGTCGAGTACGGCTACTACAACGACGCCCTCATCGAGTACCAGAAAGCGCTGCAGATCAACCGTTACAGCTCGCTGGCGCACTACCGCATCGGCGAGGTCTTCTTTCTGCAGAACAACTATCAGTCGGCGGCCAACGAGTTTCGGGAATCGCTCAACGGCGACCAGGAGCCGACCTGGACCCAGGTTTGGTCGCACGTCAATCTAGGGAAGATCTTCGACATCACCGGCCAACGGGAACGAGCGGTCAACGAGTATCAGCTAGCTGTCCGCACCCGCGACGATACGCAAGGCGCCCAAGCGGAGGCCGGCAAGTACCTCGAAAAGCCCTATCGGCGCCCCCGGCGCACCGAGCACGTGTACTGACGAGACTGCCTGAATGCGAGAGCGAATCTGTGGGGACGGGCGCGACGCTCGGCGCCGCATTTGTTGAATAATGCGGGCGTACTTGAGCAGTACGTTGAGCACGGCGAGCAAGCGCAACGCAGTAATGGCGGGCCTATCGCGCACTTCGACCGTCAGGTGGTGAGAAAAGCGGGTTAAAGGCTACGCCCCCCGGCGATACGACGCGAGAGTCCACTGCTCAGAGCTATCTCCATGGTCAGAGGTTTCATGCCGCAGGACGTAGGTGTTGCCGTCGCCGGCAATGATTCTGAAATAGACGTAATCAGGGCCGTACCAGCGGTCGAGGAGCCAGGTTACCTCCAGTTTCCGCCCTTTCAATTCGAACCGAACGGGGCGCCCGTCCGCCTTGTAGCCCGAATACGTTTCGACCGCGAGATCCATCATTTGCTGTAATTCATCTTAGCCTCAATGCTCGGCACTTAAGCGTTTTCGCCCATCCTGAAGCTGGCCCAGGAAATCTGTTGTCGAGATCGTTGGGCACGGCGTCTCCCGCGTTTCCCTACCCCCCTGCCGGGGCTTTGCCGAGTCCGCCACTTCACCCACGGTTCCGCCTTATGGCTCCACCGTTGGGCTAGCTGTGGAGCCTCAACAGGTTGTTCCGGGGAGGAGGGAGTCGGCTGATAGGGGGATGATAGCCGAGGCTGGCGTGGGGGCGATGCCAATTGTAGTCGTGGAGCCAGGGGAGCAGATGGTTGGCGCGTTGGAGGGAGGAGCAGTAGGAGCGGGCATAGGCCCATTCGCGGAGGGCGGTTTGGATGAAGCGCTCGGCCTTGCCGTTGGTGCGAGGGGTGTAGGGGCGGGTGAAGCGGTGGCGGATGCCGAGGCGGCGGCAAGTACGACGGAAGTGGCGGGAGCGGTACCAGGAGCCATTGTCGGTGAGCAGGCGTCGGATGCGGATGCCAAGCGAGCCATAGTAGGCGTGGGCGAGGAGAAGGAACTGGGCAGCGGAAAGGCTGCGCTCATCGGGCAGGATCTGGGAGAAGGCGATGCGGGAATGGTCGTCGACGGCGACGTGGACGAACTCCCAGCCGGCGGCGCGGGAGCGTCGGGTCTTATCGCCGGTAACGCGGTGACCGGCGTGCTGGAAGCGGCCGAGCTTTTTGATGTCGAGATGCAGTAGATCGCCGGGACGGTGATGTTCGTAGCGGCGAACGGGGGGAGCGGGTTCGAGATCGCGGAGACGGTTGAGTCCGGCGCGACCGAGGAGGCGGCTGACGGTGGCCGGGGATAGCCGCAGGGTTTGGGCGATGCGGCGGCCCGTCCAACGTTGTCGGCGCAGGGCGAGGACGCGGTCAACGACGGCTTGCGGGGTGCGGCGCGGGCTATGCCGGGGGCGCGAAGAGCGATCGTAGAGACCGGCTTCGCCTTCGCCGCGGTAGCGGGCCAGCCAACGGCGGGCGGTGCGTTCT
Source organism: Bryobacterales bacterium (assembly GCA_965248365.1). Lineage (GTDB taxonomy): Bacteria > Acidobacteriota > Terriglobia > Bryobacterales > UBA6623. The sequence continues at coordinate 1,136,733 of CBDFJA010000003.1, forward strand.
GAGACGTCTCGGGCCGCCGCGGCGGCCCGAGGCGTCTCTCCAGCGAGGATGCATCGAACCAAAAGGGCTCGGCCTTTGGGCGTCAATCGGGCATTCTGATGGATGTTCATACGGTCTCTCCAGGGTCGTGGTTATTCGACAACTCCAGCTTCCCTGGTCCGGGACCGAATGAACAACCTGTTGAAAGATCACAGCTAGCCCGCGGTGCTGCCGCCCACGCCCCGAAATGGGAAGTCTCGCGAAAACTCGTCTTGAGGCTGCTGTCGCCTCTTGCATTCGGAGGCGCAGCCTGATGGACGGGAAGCCCGTTCTTCGAACACCGGCACCACCTCGGCAACCTATGCGGGTGAACCAATTGGCCGTTGGACGCTCAGCTTGACATCTGAACGCTACTACGATTCTTAGTCGTCGCTATCCAGAAGCCCTCCGGCTTCCAACGTGTGCCAGAACGCATAGTCGGCGTGGTGCACAACCGTGTTCTCTAGACTTCGGACCACCAGCTCTCCCTCGCCGGAATGCGCTCCGGCCATATGGGCAACCGCCTCCGGAAGCCCCACGCTAAGGCAGATGTGCACGCCGTAGGCGGGATGCCGGATCGAGGGCCACCCAGCCGCCCGGGGCGCCGCCTTCCAGCGCGCCTGGTTCCGAGGATCGAATTCCCAGGGTTTGCCCACGTCGTGGCACAGCGCCCCGGCAATCAGTATGTCCCTGTTGATATTCAGATCCGGAAACATGGCCATCATCTCGTCGGCAATCACCATGGCCAGCCGCGTCACCCCGCGGATGTGATCCGCCTGTGTCCCCGTCTTGAGCGGGGGCGTATCGGGATTTCCTGAGGGTCGGATTTCTGAAATCCTCCCAAAACTACTGTCTCCCAACGACGTTGCCCAAGCCTCCACCACTTTCTTCTGCAACTCCGGATCGGAAATCTCCTCCACCTCCGGCAGTTCCTCCCGCACCCTGCCGCACAAAGCATCATTCGCTGACATAGCATCTCCTCCGGGAGAATAAGAAGCAAAAATATTCAGTGCACCGTGGTGAGAAATGCGGACTAGGTGTGATGCAACCTAAGTGCCTCATTAAAAGCAACTTAGACCTATTGACGGCAAGACCCCTTGGATTGGCAAGGTACAATGTAATTGAGTACGCGCGAGGCGTTCTGGGCCCATTCGATTACGGGCCCGTAGGAAGCCACGAACCAACGAGGCAACAAGATTACCAAACAAACCAAAATTATGCAACCCGAAGGGAATCAATGGTTTACGGCTGGCTTCCAATACGGTGGGACGGTCCGGCCCGTAAGATCCGACGGATCGAACCAGCCGGGTATAGGAGTAGCTTTGCCGCGGGGCGGGAGGTCCCGAGGAGCAACAGGGCGGCAGAGCTTGTAGCGCGGACCTGGCGCTGTTCCAGCGTCCGCGTCCGTGGGCAGCTACCGAGCAACAAAATTACCAAACAAACCAAATTCCTAGTAAGGACTTTCTTTCCATACACTTACAGAAGTCTTGGCGGGCTGATCGTGTGCTTCGGCCGTCAGGTGGTGAGAGATGCGGCCTAGAGTCGCTAGGAGGACTGAAATCGACAATCCTGCTTCCATTGACTTGGGCCACCCGCTCACACTGACCGAGCGGGCGCGGGGACAGGCGGAGATATTCCTGCGTCCGGTTGGTCTGATGGGCACGCTCCGGCGGTTCTTTTTTTGGCCGCTGCTCATCCTTACGCTCTCAGCCGGTCTCCTCGTCACCAGCGGCTGCCGGCGAAGCGACGGTTTTCGCATCGGGGTTGCCGGCGCTTCGACGGGACCTTACTTCATTAGCTGGGACCAATTCTATCGGGGCGTACGCCTGGCGGCCGAGGAGATCAACGGGCAGGGGGGTGTGCTGGGCAAGACCATCGAGCTCTTCCCCACCGACGACCAGGTGAAGGTTGACGTCGGCGTCAGCGAAATGAAGAAGTTGATCCTCAGAGATCGCGTCCACATGGTTGTCGGCGGATCGGCGAGTCACGTAGCCGCGGCCCAATCGGAGCTGGCACGCCGGCACAAAGTGCCCTACGTCATCGGCATGTGCAACAGCGCGGTGCTGGCCGAAGACAAGGGCCATCCCTACTTGTTTCAACTCACGCCCAGCACGCGGATGGAGGGTTACGCCGTAGCCCATTTCCTAGCCCAACAGGGTTGGAAGAAGGTCTGGTATTTGCTGCCCGACTATGAATGGGGACACACCATCAAGAGAATGATCGAAGGGAAGCTGAGCGAACTCTCGGTGGGGCACGAGATCAGCGGAGAGTCCTGGCCCAAGCTCGACGAGACGGATTTCAGCCCCTACATCACGGTCATTCAAGCCGCCGGCCCCGACGTCGTAATCAACGGAATGGGCGGCGGGTCCCTGATCAGCTTTACCAAGCAGGCTACCGCCTATGGGCTGTTTGAATCGACGCCGATCATTGCTCAATACGACCTGAACAACCTAAAAGCACTGGGAGAGGAAATGCCCCGGGGAGCCGTGGGTTTCAATCGCGGCGCGTTCTTCTGCGTGCCGGGACCGCGCATGGATCGCTTCGTTCAGAGATTCAAGGATGCATACCAGGATTTTCCGACCGCCTACGCAGTGTTCGGTTATGAGTCTGTGTCAGTGCTGTCCGGGGAAAGTCGCGCCATCGGACGGTAAGTCTCGACCGCTCAATGTCTTATGGCCTGTTTTGCCCGGGAACGATTTGAAATCCCGAGGCCGCAAATGGTCGCCTGAACGGAGCATCCGGACGCGGCACAATGAGGGATGAACCTTGGCCGTACGGTTTTCTCCCAACTGATCGAGCACCTACCGAGCAAAGAGTTTCAGAAATGTGTATCGCGCTACCGCGGCGATTCCTATCTGAAAAGTTTCTCCTGCTGGGATCAGTTTCTTGCGATGGCATTCGCCCAGCTGACCTATCGGGCAAGCCTCCGCGACATCGAGACGTGCCTGCGTTCGATGCACGGCAAACTCTACCACATGGGATTCCGCGGCAGGGTAGCGCGCTCGACACTGGCCGATGCGAACGAGTCGCGCGACTGGCGGATCTACGCGGACTTCGCGCAGGTCTTGATTGGCATGGCACGGCCGTTATATGCCCACGACCCGATCGGTGTGGACTTGGACCAGACTCTGTACGCTCTCGACTCGACAACAATCGACCTCTGCCTGTCGCTGTTTCCGTGGGCGAGATTCCGCAAGCAAAAGGCCGCCGTGAAGATGCACACGCTGCTGGATCTGCACGGCAATATTCCCACGTTCATCCGCATTACTGGAGGCAAAGTGCACGACATCAACATCCTCGACGAGATCGGCCCGGAGGCCGGCGCGTTCTACGTCATGGATCGGGCCTACGTCGATTTCGAACGCCTCTTCGTGTTCACTCTCTGCTCGTCGTTCTTCGTCGTGCGAACCAAGAAGAACATCTTGCTCCAACGGCGCTACTCGCATCCCGTCGACAAATCCACGGGCTTGCGCTCGGATCAGACCGTCATACTGGCTGCCATCGAATCGGCCCAAGCCTATCCCGACCCGTTGCGGAGGGTCAGTTACTTCGACGCCCGGACGAACAAGCGGCTGAAGTTTCTGACCAACAACTTCGCGCTCCCGGCGCTGACCATCGCCCACATCTACAAGTCGCGTTGGCAGATTGAGTTGTTCTTCAAGTGGATCAAGCAACATCTGCGAATCAACTCGTTTTACGGCACCAGCGAGAACGCCGTCAAGACACAGATCCGGATCGCTGTCTCGATTTACGTGCTCATCGCCATCGTCCGGAAACGGCTCGGGCTGGAAGCGAGTCTTTACCAGATTCTACAGATTCTCAGCGTTACGCAATTCGAAAAAATGCCCCTTTTACAGGCACTCCAGCCATCCGACTCCCCAAACGAATCCCCCTATGACCCCAACCAATTGATTCTATTCGACTTTTAACCGGACAGCAGTGACCTCACTTATGAGTCCTGGTACCTAGCTCTCGTTAAGGTTATACTATTCCCTTCAACAGTACAAGTCCTGTACCCTCAGTTAAAGGAATCACGCGGCCGGGGTCTTAAGACTTCCGCCATATCGGCCTATGATTCCTGACCTTTGATGTCACCTCGCCGGCCGCTGGTCTCCACGGTAATGGTCAACTGGAACAGGGCCGATCTGATGGCTGCCTGTCTTCGGTCGCTGGCCCGACAACGGTTTCAAGACTTCGAGGTGATCGTTGTGGACAACGGCTCGACGGACGGCTCCCTCGATCTGCTCCGCGGCCGGGAATTCAGTCATGTCCGGCGGATCGAAAACACCGAGAACCGCGGCTTCTGCGCCGCCAACAACCAGGGGCTGGCAATCGCTCGGGGCGAATATGTTGCGCTGCTGAACAACGACGCCGAAGCCGAGCCGGGGTGGCTAGGCGAATTGGTCGGCGCCATTGAGGATCGAAAGGACGTTGGCATGGCGGCCTCGAAAATCCTGGTCCATGAGGACCCGACGACCATCGACAAGGCGGGCCATCTGATCTTCCCGGACGGGCAGAACCGTGGCCGTGGAACCGGGGAGGTTGACCGGGGCCAGTATGATCAACTGGAGGAAGTGGCCTGGCCCGACGGCTCGGCTGCTCTCTACCGAAAAGCGATGCTGGAGCAGGTTGGGGGATTCGACGAGGATTTTTTCGCCTACGCGGACGACGCCGAGCTGGGGTTGCGGGCCCGCATTGCGGGCTGGAGTTGCCTTTATGTCCCGACGGCCGTGGTGTACCACCACCTCGGATCGACTCTAGGCCGCTATTCCGAGCAGAGGCTTTTTCTCATCGAGCGCAATCGGCTTTGGCTGGCCGCCAAGCTGTTCCCCTGGCGTCTACTATGGCTGAATCCTTTTTATTTCATGGCGCGGATGGCAGCCAGCCTCTTGGCAGCCCTGTTGAGACGGGGCGAATCCGGCCAGGCCCGCGAATCGATGCGTGTCGCGGGACTGTTAAAATACGCTGTCAAGGCCAACATAGCGGCCCTAGCGGGGCTTCCCAAGATGCTTCGCAAAAGAGAGGGCATCGAGGCTTTTCGCAAGCTCTCGCCAGCGGAAGTCGTCCAACTTGTACGGCGGTTTCGTATCCCGCTGGCCGAGCTCGTCTCGAGGACCCGGTAGGCGTGTCGGGCGTGACTTCACCACCACGAGCGGAGACCGATAGGCAGGCTTGTCCGCGCTGTGAGGGGGAGACCTATCTCACCTTGTTTCGCGCCTCCGATCGTCTTTACCGAACCACCGAGCAGCGCTTCCACGTCGTTGAATGCAGTGACTGCGGGCTGGTTCGGCTGCATCCCAGGCCCGACCCCGCGGAATTGGCCCGCTTCTACCCGCAGACCTACTGGTGGGAGGCGGATGATTCCGCCTCGGGCCGACTGGCGGAGATGTATCGGCGGTTCGTTCTCGGCGACCACGTTCGGTTCGTCGCGGCCTCCCTCGACGGCCTCGCTCCCGTGCTCGACGTTGGCTGCGGTGGAGGATCGTTTCTGCACGCGCTCGGCAAGCCGGCACAAGCAACGGTGGGCCTCGACTCTTCTCGGACGGCCGCCTCGGTGGCGCACGCCAACTACCAATTACCCGCAGTTTGCGGGAGCGTGCCGAGCCATCCTTTTCGCCCGGGGAGCTTCGGCGCGGTCACGCTGTTCCACGTCTTGGAACACGTGTCGGACCCCAGGGCTTGCTTGCTGGCCATTCGCGACGCGCTGATCGCCGAGGGCAAGCTATTCCTCCAGGTGCCGAACGCCGACTGCTGGCAATTTCTGCTGTTAGGCTCCCGCTGGAGCGGCTTGGACGTGCCCCGTCATCTCATTCACTTCCGAGCCGAAGACCTGGAGCACCTGCTTGCCAACTGCGGGTTTGAGGTCGTTCGCCGCAAATTCTTCTCGCTGCGCGACAATCCCGCCGGATTGGCTACAAGCTTGTGCCCTCAGTTGGAGCCGGTCTCCCGGCGTGTCCGCAGGGTAAAGGAATCGAACGCGACCCGGCTGCTCAAGGATCTGCTTTACTTGGCGCTCGTCTCAGCCGCCGTGCCTTTCACCTTGCTCGAAGCGGCGTCGGAGGCGGGATCGACGATCACCGTGGAGGCCGTGCGAAGAGGGGAGGCCTAGGTGCTTCAGGCGCGCTACGGCCGGTTTGTTCCGTCGTTTCTCAGGCGCCGCCTGATGATCGTGGAAGCCGTCATCGACTCCAGCGTTCGTTCCCTGGCCGACGAAATCGCGAATGGTGCTCGCGTACTGGACGCCGGTGCCGGAGAGATACGGTACGCGGATTACTTCTCCCGCTGCCGCTATACGGGAGTTGATCTGGCGGTCGGCGACCAGCAGTGGGACTATTCGGGCCTTGACGTCGTCGCCGATCTGACTTCCCTGCCCTTTCGGGATGGCTCGTTCGAGGCCGCCCTCAACATCGTCGTGCTCGAACATGTCCCGGAACCGGCTCGCGCGGTGCGAGAGATTGCCAGGGTCCTGCGGCCCGGCGGCCGACTCCTGATCGTCGTCCCCCAGCAGTGGGAGGTCCACCAAGGCCCTAACGACTTCTATCGTTACACCCGCTATGGTTTAGAGTGGTTACTCGATCAGGCAGGATTCTCCGAGCCGAAAATTCGGCCGATCGGCGGCTTCTTCACACTGCTCGCCCGAAGGTCGCTGAATTCCATGAATTTTTTTCAGCAAGGATTGCGCTGGCTCGCTTTCCCTGTGGTAGCCGCCATAAGCGGCTTTCTGGCGCTGATTCTGCCGGGGCTGGATTTTCTGGACCGGCAAAAAAACTTTACGCTGGCCTACGTATGCGTCGCGGAAAAACGCTGATCTGCGTTCTCGCCGGCCTGGTGATGGCACAGTGGCCCTCCTACGGCGCTCCCTTGGCAAGGATTTACTCCGCGGCGGGCGTGGAAGCGTTGGCCTGGGCAAGACGGATCGTCGAGCTGGGCCCTCGATATCCCGGCAGCCGGGGCCACGCGCGCCTGCAACAACTGTTGGTCGGCGAACTCGGTAAAACACGGGCCGAGCTCATCGAAGACGATTTCACCGCGCGGACGCCGAACGGTCCGATCGCGATGAAGAATATCATCGCCAAGTTTCCCGGGACATCGGATGACATCGTGGTGGTCTCGGGACACTATGATACGTTTCATCGTCCGGGACTTCATTTTGTGGGCGCCAACGACGGCGGATCATCGACAGCTTTTCTGCTCGCGCTGGCCGGGCTACTCAACGTCCACCCGCGGAAGGACCAGGTGTGGCTGCTATTTTTCGACGGGGAGGAATCGATCGCCCGTTGGAAGCGGGAGGACCACACCTACGGCAGCCGTCACCTGGCTCAGCGCTGGGGCGACGACGGCACACTGGGCAAGGTGAAGGCTCTCATCAACGTAGACATGATCGGCGACGCCGACCTGAGTCTCACCTCCGAACAGCTCTCCACCCCCTGGCTGCGCGAACTAGTCAGGGAGACAGCCCGCGGAATAGGCTACGGCTCTCTCCTTTCCGACAGGCGGTTGGCGATTGCCGACGACCATGTGCCTTTCCTACAGGCCGGCGTCAGCGCCGTCAACCTGATCGACTTTCACTACGGCCCCCGGAACCGCTATTGGCACACGGAAAACGACACCGCCGAGAAACTCAGCCTTCGTAGCTTCACGGTGATGATCCACCTGGTTGACAAAGTGATTGATGAGCTGGAAAGCGTTCGTCGAAGGGACTCGGCGGATCCGGTTGACACCAGATGACGGGCTCGCGGCGCCGGCGTTATCCAGTCCGCTGTGTCGCTTGCGCCCGGCCCGTCGACAAACGAATCGGAGCCGCCCCCGCAAGGGTGCGGCCGAGGCCTCGCCGGCATACGGGCGCGGCGTGAGTACAACGGGTCGCTCCGGGAAGCGAGCCGAGGCCTCGTCCCAGCAACCAACGCGACTTGCAATCTTGACCGCCGGCTTGCGCCGGCGGCTCTGTTTGGCCGGTTGAGACCGAAACGGTTCCGACGCGCATAAGCGGCTGATGAACGAGCTTCGTTCACTCATCCAGCGGGAAAACTCTCCCTCGACACGGCGTAGTGCAGCAACTCCGTGTTGTTCGCGCAAGTCCGTTTTTGAAACTTCATGCCGGCCTTCACCATCACCCGCAAAGACGCCGGATTGTCGTGGTCGGCGCAGGCCGCAATGCGCTTCACCCGGCACTTCGCAAATCCCCAATCGAGGACCGCGCGGACGGCTTCCGTCGCCAGGCCCTGGCCCCAGCAACTCGGCGCCAAGCCATAGAGCAGTTCGACCTCAGGCACAGCCCCCACAGGACGGAGTCCGCAGAAGCCGATGAGTTTTTTGCAGCGGAACCGAAAGACAGCCCACTGCCCGAAACCGCTCAATTCGAAATTGCCGATACTGCGTTCGATCTCAGTCCGGGCGCGATCTCGCGATATCACGTGGTCGTCCCACAGGTAGCGGCGAACCTCGCCGTCGACCCACAGACGATAGAGATCGTCCAGATCGTCGAGACGCAGCGGACGCAGCCGCAGTCGCGGCGTGCGGATCTGATGCCGGGCAGCCATCCGGTTGGGCCATTATATCCTTTGCTCTTGGGTATCCTGGCGGGAAGAGAATTGTCGGACCTTGGCGCCCAGGATGCGGAGCGACACGGCCCAAGGACCAGGCCTGACGAAAAACTTCCGGCTCCATAGATTGTACCCGCCGAGCCGGATCTCCGTTGCAGCGCCAAGCGCCGGACATGATGCCGCTGCTAGCCCGCATTTCTCACCACCTGACGGTCGAAGCACGCCATAAGCCCGCCATTACCGCGTTGCGCTTGCTCGCCGTGCTCAACGTACTTTCCCGGTCGGGCGCCGAGCGCGGGTCGCTGCTGCTTTTGGTAGAGCCAAAATACGAAACAGTTAGGCTGCACCCGCAAAAGTACACCTCCGCTCGCTGAGCGGCGCGCGCCTTGTACTGACGGGCCTCTCACGCACTTCGCCTCGCCACCTGGTGAGAAAAGCGGGCTAAGCAATCGGGGGGAGCGAGAGGCTGTTCGCGCTCTATCCTAGATTCGAGCGCGTGAGTACCACCAAAGGCCCGAACTCGGCATCGAGCTCGTAGCGGGACCGAATGTAGTCGCCGACTTCGCGTTTCCACAATCTGTCAAGCACTTTGTTTTCAACCTTCAAGCCGCGTAAATGCACGCTTGAAGTCCAGCTGCCGATCGTCTTTGCCAGTGATTTCGGGTTATACCTTTCAAACTCCGGAAACCCGGACGGATCGGCCAGCCCGTAGAGGCGTTCAAAGGCCTCTCGCCCAATAACAACCAGCGCGTCAGGATTCTGTTTCAGATAGTTCCGGGTCAGTTGCCGGCCTTCCGCATGCATGAAGTTGTCGCCTGTGTAGTTCCCCGCGCATACGCCGACGCCTATCGGCAGCAGCCATAATTCGTTGTAGAAGAACACCGGTTTATGGGACCTTGTTTCCTCAGCTAGGTATTCCCCCAAACCCAGTATGTTGGGGTCAGGGCGGGTTCGCTCAATCTGAACCGTGGGCACCCGAGTCTGAGCAGATTCACTGGCCGGCGGCTTGGAGAGCACCAGCACATCGACAAGTCCTCTCACGTAACCGGCGGCATAGAAACTTCCAGTTGGGGCGATGCCCACTAACTGGGTGGCAGACACGACGCCAATGAGTGCAAGCGCTATCCTCTGCGATCCCCGCAGGTGGGCGGCGAAAACCCGCGTCGGGGGAAGTAGGAGAAACGCGAAGAGTAGCACCAGGAAAGGCGGGGCGAGGTGCCATTGGTCTGAACGATTCAATCCGGCCCTCAGGGCCACGAGCGCAAACAGTACGCCAACCAAGATCAGACGGTCCCCTGTTTCGAGTGGTCGCCTATGGCATGCGAACAGCCCGCCGCCGACCCGGACGCACGCAATCGCAAGCAAACCAAACAGCGCCAACGAGTTAAGTGTCCAATAGAAGGTGAATGCGTGCCCCCCCTGCGAGAAGTATCGCAGCATTTCCAGTGTTCCCGTAAAGTAATGCGAGAAGGCATCCCCCATCAGCAGACGAGTCGCCGTGAACCAGATCACGCCCGAGCCGACCGCCAGGGACCTACGTCGGAAGCCTCACTGGACGGCCACGCCCGCTCACCGATACGTCGAACGCAAGTTGACATCCTTTGCCGCACACTGATAACCTGTCCGCCGATTGAAACTGTACAAAGGCTGGGCGCTCTTTGGATGAAGCCACAACAACCTCCCCGAATCCTATTGATCGATGACAACAAGCATGGTCTGGTCGCGCGGCGCGATGTCTTAGAGGATCTTGGTTACGCAGTCGAGACGGCGAAAAGCGGCCGCTCCGGGCTGGCGAAGTTCGACCGGGAACCCTTCGACTTGGTTGTCACGGACTATCGCATGCCTGAGGTCTCCGGCCTCGAGGTCTTGCAAGAGATCCGCCGGAAAAACGGGCGAGTCCCCGTGGTGATCCTTTCCGGGTACGCCGAGAAGCTGGGCTTGACCGAGAAGTCGACCGGGGCCGACGCCGTTCTAGCGAAGGGTCCCAGGGAGGCGCAGGATCTCGTCCGAGCGGTGGCCAGGCTCCTCAAGAAGAGGCCCCGGTCGGCGCTCTCGCGCGGGGAATCTCATCGCGCGTCCGGCGACACCGGCTAACGGAAAGAACGGCCGTGTCATCCCCCCTCGACATTATCTGGTTGGGGCACTCGAGCTTCGAGGTCCGTCTCTCCGGTGGAGAGGCGATCCTGATCGATCCCTGGTTTGAAGGGAACTTTTCCGGTGTTCACCGGGACGCCCGAGCAATTGCGAGAGCATCTCAAGGACCAGCCGGAAACCGAAGTGGTTGTCCTCGAGCCGGGCGAGCCCTACCGCTGGTAGGCTGAAGGCGTGCGGTCGGCCGATGAGCGAGTGAAGGACGTGAACTTCAGCCCTGAAACGGTCAGCGTCGACCTGATAGACGGGCGCACCATAACGGCTCCGCTCGCCTGGTACCCGAAGTTACTCAACGCGACGGCCCAACAGCGAGCGGATTGGACCGTATCCGGGGGAGGCTACGGTATCCACTGGCCCCGGCTCGACAAAGATCTCCGCACCGAGGGTCTGCTGTGGGGGGCGCCGGCGCCAAGAGAACCGAACGGCTAACGCTAACCCGTATTCCCACAGCAGCAGTGGCGGGACGCGCCGCGGCGCCCGCCGACGGTGCTTTTAGCGAACGCAGTTTGTGCTGAGAAGATCAGACGCGGTTGATCAGCGTCGCCACGTAGGCTGCCCCGAAACCGTTATCGATATTGACGACGGAAACGTTGCTCGAGCAACTGTTGAGCATCCCCAACAGGGCCGCCAGCCCGCCGAAACTGGCCCCGTAGCCGACGCTGGTGGGCACGGCAATAACGGGTACTGCCACCAGGCCGCCGACCGCGCTCGGCAGCGCTCCCTCCATGCCGGCCACGCAAATGATGACCCGGGCGTTCAGCAGCCGCTCGCGGTTCGACAGCAGCCGGTGGATGCCGGCCACGCCTACGTCGTAAATCGTGTCGATTTCATTGCCCATCACTTCGGCCGTGACTTGAGCCTCCTCGGCCACCGGGAGGTCGGCCGTCCCGGCGCATACAATGGCAATCTTGCTCTTGCCCAGAATGTGACGGTCGGCCCAAACCCGGATCGCCCCGGAACGCGGGAAGTACTCCGCGTCTTCGTTCAGACCCCTGACGGCCTCGGCCATTTCCTGGTCGGCGCGGGTGATGAGAAGGTTTTCCGATTGCTCCAGCAGCCGCCTCGAGATCTCGACTACTTCGTCCACCGTCTTGCCGCGACCGAGGACAACTTCGGGCATACCGTGCCTCAGCGCGCGGTGGTGGTCGACCTTGGCAAACCCCAGATCCTCGAACGGCAGATGCTCAAGCTGCTGAAGCGCCTGGTCGGGCTCGACGGATCCGTCCTTGACCGCTTCCAGAAGTTCCCGAAGCTTGCTTTCCTTCATGTACTGAGTTCCCGAAGCTTGCTTTCCTTCATGTACTGGAAGAGGATAGCTAAAAGCTGAGCCGGTCGCCAACCCGTAAGCCCTGCGCGGCGGCTTGCCCGCCCGCGATCTCGAGCACGTACTGGGCCGGCATGCCCTCTCCGTAGTTAGGGCAAGCGGCGGAATTCCTTGCCGGGCAAGGCGGCGTGTCGGCCGAGATGAAAACGATGCGCCGATCCGCATCGATCCACAAGATATCGAGCGGGATGAGAGTTTGGTACATGTAGAAAGATCGCGGCTGCATGTCGGCGAAAACGAACAGCATGCCGCGATCAGCCGGCACGTGATTCCGAAACATCATCCCCGTCTGGTGCTCCTGGGGCGTGAGCGCCACCTCCGCCCTGATCTCGACTCCGTTCGGCAAGGTGACGGGCATGGTCTGGAGCACCGCATAGGTGTCCGGCGCCGGGGGCGGCGAGCATCCTATCCAGTAGCCCGCGAACAGACAGAGAAGGAGCGGACCCCTCCGCGCCGCCGGTGCTGTTCGAGACTGAGGTGCGAAGCCGAGCACGTGGTTTGGGTGTAGCCTAAGAACAGAGAAGGAGGAGTCGGCTGTCCGATCGGGCTGTTTGGATCCGGCAAGCTTGCCGACTCTATCCCCTGATTCTAGCTGCCATATGACACTAACCGCCATGCGGATCGCCGCGGCGCTGTTCGCCGTCGCCGCATTCGCGGGCCCTAGCGCCCGGCAGCTTGAAACCCTCATCGATGAAGCGGAAGTCGTTGCCGCGGTCAGGATTCTTTCTACCGACTATCGCGCCACGGCCGCCGACGGCCCGATGTACGCTGATGCGAAACTGCTCAAGCTTATCAAGGGGAATCGTTCGACACCGCAAAGGATTCACTTTGGAGCAAGCGCCTGGGTGGGGCCGACCTATCACGCCGGCGAGGAAAGGATCGTCTTTCTTGCCAGGGTACCCGGCGATCACGCCTACTACAAGAACACCCGCTAGAGTAGTCTGGAGCCGGGAAAGGTGGACCTTTACCTCGACCCCCAGGGGATCGTCGGTCTATCGGAAGACGCATTGCGCGAGTTTCTCCGCCGTCTGGCTCATGCGGCGGATTCTGCGCCCAATCTGGAATGCGACCTCGTTCGCGCCAGTGGCGCGAACCTCCAACTGTCGGTCAAGCTGACGAACGCAGGGGGTCAGACACTCTGGTTTCACATGTCCGGGCTGCGGTTCAGTTTCGAAGCTCGTCAGGTGGGACGCGCTCTTTCAGTCGATTGGCACGCGGACGACAAAGACGACTGGTTTCCACTTCCACCCGGCGCGGCGCTTTCCGGCTACGCGATGATCGGGCAAGAGCAAATCGCCGGCGCCGAGGATCTGACCATCACGCTTGGCCATCCGAGCGCTCGTTTCCCCGAGTCCACCTGGCTCGGCTTTCAGAGTGTCAAGGTGCGCGTTCCGGATTAGCAGGAGCGTACACCCCAGAACCGGACGGAGGCGCGTCCCGCAGGGCGCGGGCCTGCGACTCTCACAAGCGGCTCCTCGGAAAGGCACGTGGGATTGCCTGCATTTCTCGCCACCTGACGGTCGAAGCACGCAACAGGCCCGCCGTTGCAGCGGGGATGCTAGGATGGTGGCTCCCTCAGACCCCCTCCTGGAGAGCGCGTCATGATACGAGACCGACGAGCCTTTTTGACCTACTTGCCTTTCGCCGCCGCCATACCCTCGGGACACGCCACGGCGGCATCGGCGCCAAGTTCGCTCCGAGAACGACTGCTTTCGGCTGTTGAAGAAATCCAGCTCGTCGACAGTCACGAGCATATCTACGCCGAAGAGGACCGCGTCCGCGAATCCATGGATTTCTTCACCCTGGCGAAGCATTATGTCCTCCAGGACGCTATATCCGCCGGTCTGCCGCGGGAGTCCGTCGACGTTGTGCTGGACGAGCAGGCCTCGACCGGGGCCCGCTGGGGAGCGTTCGAGCCTTTTTGGAAACGCGCGCGCTTCACCGGTTACGGGCAGGCCCTGCGAATCGCCGTACGAGACATCTACGGGGTGGAGAAGATCTCAGGAGAGACGCTATCTGCTATCAACGACCGTATCCGTCAAGAGAACAAGCCGGGCTTCTACAAGAAGGTCCTCATCGATCGCGCCAAGATCCGCTATGCGGTGCTGGACGATAACTGGAACCCCGAGCCGCTGAAGCCCGACCCTAGGTTTTTCGTCTACGCTCGCAAGTTTGACCGCTTCGTGACCCCCGGCTCCCGCAGCGATGTCGAAGAGTTGGAAAGCCTGACCGGAGTCTCGATCACCAGCTTGGCCGGGCTGAAACGGGCGATGGAGCGCAGCTTCGAGCAGAGCCTCGAAGCTGGCATGGTGACGGTGAAATCAACGCTCGCCTATGACCGCAAGATCGTCTATCAGGAAGCGGGGCAGGCCGATGCCGAGCGCGACTTCGAGGCCCTGATGGCCGGCCAACGCGCACTGCCCGAAGGCTTTCGCACACGCTTTCAGCGCCCTTTCCGTCAGCTTGAAGACCATATGTTCCATCACCTGGTCGGGTTGGCCGAGGCCCGCGGCCTTCCCATGCAGATCCATACGGGACAGCACTTCGGCAACGGCAACGTCATTACGAACTCGAACCCGACGCACCTGATCAACCTGTTCTTCCTCTATCCGAAGGTCAACTTCGATCTCTTCCACATGAGCCACCCCTACCAGGGGGAGCTCGCTGTTCTGGCGAAGACCTTCCCCAACGTCTACGCCGACTTTTGCTGGGCGTATATTATTTCTCCGCCCGTGGCCCGGCGGGCGTTGCACGAAATGATGGAAACCGCGCCCATGAACAAGATCCTCGGGTTCGGCGGCGACTATCACTACGCCGAGATGAGCTACGCGCACTCCAAGATGGCCCGCCGGAACATCGCGCAGGTCTTGGCGGAAAAGGTGGAAAGCGGCTTCTGCACCGAGGACGAGGCGCTTGAAATCGCCCAGATGTTGCTTCATGACAATGCCGCTCGATTGTTTCCGCAAGGCGAACCCCACTCAGGCTAGCCGCTTTTCCACCTCACGAGCCTCGGACCGACGGGAGTGCGGGTCGCTACCGCGCCGAGTTCGTTGGTGATCCTTAGTCGTAGATAGCGTAGCCGATCACATTCGTGTCGGTTTGGCGGAAATCGCATTATTTCGGCGACTGCGCCCAAAAGCGGACAGAGCCGCACCCGTCCGGGAGCGGGCCAGCGGCGAGGAGCGTACAGCCGCGCGTCGGCCGAAGGGCTTGGGCCCGCGGCGCGCGCCGCTCGACGACGCATTTCTTGAATGATGCGGGCGTACTTGAACAGTACGTTGAGCACGGCGAGCAAGCACAACGAAGTAATGGCGGGCCTATTGCGTGCTTCGGCCGTCAGGTGGTGAGAAAAGCGGGTTAAAGCCATGCGTTGGGGCGATACAATGGTTCCGTCATGGGAGAACCAACGCATAACAGACGCTGTCTTATCAAGTTTGTCCTCGGCGCACTAGTCCTAGGCGCGAGCTGTTCCTTCCCCGAATCCAAGCAGGATCAGCCGGTCAGGCCCGCGCCGCCCCCGCCCGCCCTTACCCAGGAGCAGAGAGCGACGATCGACGAGGTCACCGGCGTTCGGGGAACCTTCTTTGCCGAAGAGGGCGTTTACAAAGTCACTTTCCCCCGGACGGACGTGGAGGTCCTCATAGATGGACGCGCTTTCGATCCCTTTTTGGGGTTAACTTCATGGGCTTCGTTCGCCCCCATGGGTACAACTGAGCTGATGGTAATGGGCGACCTAACTTTGTTTGAAGATGAGGTCAATCCGGTGATGTCGGTCGCTCTCGATCACGGGCTGGAAGTCACGGCTCTTCACAACCATTTTTTCTATGACCGGCCCAAAGTGATGTTCATGCACATCGGGGGACGCGGCAGTGCCGAGGCCCTGGCGACGGCTGTCGCCCGGGCGATCGCGAAGGTGGCCGAGATTCGCCGGAGCTTGGCGCGGCCGGCCACGGGAATCCTCGGCGCGGCCGTTCCCGAGCGGGATTCGATCACAGCCGAGGCCATCGACAGCGTCCTTGGGCTGAAGGGCGCCGCGAAGGATGGCATGTACAAAGCGGTGATCGGGCGCCGCGCGACTATCGACGGCCGCGAAGTCGGCAAACAGATGGGCGTTAATACTTGGGCGGCTTTCGGCGGCTCCGACGAAAACGCCTCGGTAGACGGAGATTTTGCAGTACTCGAATCTGAGCTACAGGGGGTTCTCAAGGCGCTTCGCCGTGCCGACATCAATATCGTGGCGATTCACAACCACATGGTGGGCGATCAGCCACGCTACATCTTTTTGCACTATTGGGGCCGCGGGTCTGCCGTTGAGTTGGCCCGAGGCATCAGGGCCGCGCTGGATAGCCTGGAGTCCGGCTGACCCGGGGCTAAGCCCGCACTTCTTACCACGCGTCGAGGCGCTACGGGAGAACCCTACGTTGAGCACGGCGAGCAGACGCAACGAATTCATGGCAGGACTCGCAGCTCGCGGCAAGGGTCGTGCAGGAGCGAAGAATCGGGGACTGCCACCAATTCGCCCCCATCATGGCCCTCGAAACAACACTGTTGACCTGAAGCGAATTGACCGGCTGTCCCCGATTCTTCCGGCGAGGAAAGCATCTTTATACGTAAAATGGAGGTTAGGACTATTTATGAGAGACCCAACCGCGACTTTTCGATTTCTGGCGCTGGCCGGTTTGGCGTTTTCGCTCGGCGCATCATGTTCCCAGTCAACCTCGGCGGGTGACAAGTCGGCTGTTGCAACCTCGACGGGTGACAAGCCGACCGTTGCCATCGTCAACGGCGATGCCATTACCGAAGACGATCTCGACATTGGAGGTCAGCTTATTCAGCTCGAGCAGGAAGCCTATCAGGTTCGCATCAAAGCCCTGGAGAAAGCCATTGCTCAACGTCTGCTTGAAGCGGAGGCTCGCAAGCAGTCTCTTAACGTGGAAGAGCTGCTGGAACAAGAAGTGTATGGCAGTGTCGCTGACCCCACTCCCGAGGAGGTGGCGGAAGCGTATGCGCGCAACCGGCGAAGATTGCGCAAGCCTCTTGACGAGATCCGTGACCAGCTGCGGGCCAGCTTGCAATTCAGCAGGAGGGAGACTGCACGGACGGAGTACGTCGACAAGCTAAAGGCAAGATCTAGGGTCGAAGTTCTTCTCAAGCCGCCGCGGCTCCCGGTCGATCTCGAAAACGTCCGCCGAAGAGGCCCGGCTGAAGCTCGGGTCACGGTCGTCGAGTATTCCGATTTTCAGTGCCCCTACTGCAAGAGAATGCAGCCGGTGATGCGAGAGCTGATGGCGAAATACGAAGGTGATCTGAGCTGGGTTTTCAAGGATCTACCGCTCAAACGCATCCACCCCGGGGCGGTGTACGCGGCTGAGGCGGCTCGTTGCGCGGGGGAACAAGGAAAATTCTGGGAATACCGAGATGCTCTGTTCGAGGCGCCGCGCGTCACCGATGAGGTTCACCCGGAAATCGTGGGCTCGCTGGAGTTGGACCAGGATTCGTTTGAAGAGTGCACTGTTTCGGGCCGGCATCGGGGAGCCATCGAAGCCGACAGCCTTGAAGCGCAAAAGCTCGGAATCAGAGGGACGCCCGCCTTCATCATCAACGGCATCCTTCTTTCCGGCGCCCGGCCGATGGAAGAGTTCACGCGTGTGATCGACGCCGAGCTGGCGGCAGCAGGGACAAAGTAATCATACCGGGAATCCCGGGCTCTGGCGCCAACAGAGACCGGCCCGCCTCCGACACCTTCCTCGAACCCTTTACGGTTCGGCCGATTGCTCTTCTTCCGCTAGCGGCTCGAGGTCGTCAATCTCATCGAAGGTGATCGTTGCTTCGGCAGAGAACTTGCGGTAGAGGCGAAACTCGGTGTTGTTGCGCGTCAACGTCCTGCCCCGCCGCATGCGCATTTGGGCCTTGAGAGGCAGCAGGAACTGACGGCCGCTGATGTCGGTCAGGTCGTAGTCCAAGCGCTGCCGGGCTTCCTGAATGGGGAAGTCCGCCGGCATGTCGTCCGCCCTTGTGACAACCCGCAGAACGCGCTCGCTCTCCTTGTCGATGTAAACCAGTCCGCGGTATCCGGCGATCACCTTGCGCTCGCTCTGAAAGCTGATCTGCCAACGGGAACGCCGCCGCGGCACATAAAGGTGGAACACGTAGACCCCATGTCCGCGCAGTAGAGAATGGCGCGCCCAGCGGAATTCGGCCGCGGTGGAGGGTAAGAACAACTCCGCCAGCATGCTGCCGAACTCCCCGGTGCTGATGGCGCCGCCGAGTTCGAGCATGGTAAGGCTCGTCACCTTGTTGTTGACGCTCATGACCTCGTAATTTTCGTGGTGTTCGAAGTAGCTGACGCGCGTCTTGATCTCATCGTATTTCAGCCAATCCATCTCCAGACCGCTGGGGTCGACGAAGCGACGAGTGATCTGCAAGCACACGAAATCGGGCAGCCCCTGGGTGTACTCGAGGGCGTTGCGGCGGGCTTCCTCGATGATTCTCTGCTGCTCTTCCTCGGACGGCGGGGGAGGCCCGCGCCGGAGAGGTCCCGCGGGCTTGGCAACGTTGGGGACGGGCAGACCTTCCGTGCCCGGCTTGAGCTCGCGCAAAACATTGAGGGTTCTCGGCCCGATGCCCCAACCGACGAACTCTTCAATCAGAGGCTCGGTCAAGGCGAACTTCAGCTTCTGTTTCCTTAGGTATTTGGAAACTTCCTTATCCGTCAGACCCTGGCTGACGGAGGAGCGCACGATGTCCCGTAGCTGATCGTAGCTGAGCGGCTGCTGAGCGAGCGAGATGAGGACTCCCGCCAGCAGCAACAGCAGCAACCTCCGAAGCATGCTCTCATTGTAAACGGAGATCCCCGCCCCTCGAATCACGCACGGGGAGAAAGCAAACATTCCCCTGCCGCGATCGCTTAGCGAGGCTTTTCCCGTATAATTGGCGGCAGACCAATCGGCCCGTTGCAAGCGGCAGTTGAACGTCACCGCTCACCGAGCGACGCGTCCCGGCAGGATCCGTCCCCCCCCGCGTGGCGGCCGTCCGGGAGAGGCCGTGGCATCGACCGTTTGCAACGCACCGGCTAAACAGCCTAAGGAGACCCTCCATGCGTAGGCACGTTAAAGTCCGACTCTCGGTGTTGCTGATCTCGACCGCTCTGCTTGTCTTCGCCGACCAGCATTCAAAAATCGAAGCGGTGATGGCCCAAACCGCCCAGCGATTTCTCCACACGCTGAGCGCCGGGCAGAAGGCGCAAGCTGTGTTCGGCTTCGACAATCCCTACCGAACGGAATGGCACTTCTTTCCCGACTTCGTCTTTCCACGGACTTATGGCCACGATCGAGAAGGCGTCAACTACAAGCAGATGTCGGCCGAGCAAGAACGCCTGGCCGACAGCTTGCTCGGGACCGGCCTAAGCCGCCAGGGTTTCGTAAAGGCCATGACGGTGATGAGCTTGGAGGAGATCCTGCGGGTCCTGGAAAAAGACACCGAAGGCCGCCGGGATACGGAACTTTATTACTTCACGGTTTTCGGATCGCCCTCGCCCGCGGGCACTTGGGGGTGGAGCGCCGAGGGACACCATTTGTCGCTGAACTACACGATCAAGGACGGGCGGCTGGTCTCGGCGAGTCCGACTTTCTTTGGCGCCAACCCACACGAAGTGCGTGAAGGCACCCGCAAGGGCTTGCGCACGCTCGAACGCGAGGAAGACCTGGCGCGTAAGCTCGTGAGGTCGCTGACCGAGGACCAGCGAAAGCAGGCGATTGTGGCCGATGTCGCCTATGAAGATATTCTGACGGTGGCCGCAACCCGCGCCAAGCTCGAAGGCCAGCCGGCGGGTCTGCCAGCTTCCGAAATGAGCGAGAAGCAGCTTGACGTCCTGATGAATCTCATCGGTGAGTACGCCCATAACATGCCGCCTGAGATCGCCGCCAAGCGTATGAAGGCAGCCCTCGGAACGCCCCGAGAAAAGCTCTACTTCGCCTGGGCCGGCAGCGTCGAACCCGGGGTGGGGGACTACTATCGGGTACAGTCGCCGGGCTTCTTGATCGAGTACGACAATACACAGAATGAAAACAACCACAGCCACTCGGTGTGGCGGGATTTTGAAGGAGACTTCGGTTTTGACGTCCTCGCCCGGCATCACCGGCGGCATGACCACGGGCTTCCCGGCCAGAAAGTCCCGGGGCCGGAGTTCCTGGCCCGGATCGCTCGGCTCCATCCGATTTCGCCGCCTGTGCCGCAGCCTCGATGAATCTCCAGTTCCTTCGATAGCGCTGTCACACTAGCGCGGCTTTTCAGCCGCAATAGCGCCAGCCTCGGGTATTCCTCGGGAAACTTGTTCACTCGTCTCTTGGCCACTCGCAGCTCCTTTCGCTGACAAAGTGTTGCTACTACGACTGTCTCATTTGGGGGTTCACTCCAGCTCGCACGAATCCATGCACCACGAAGGCAAAAGCCGCGGTGGCGGGCGACGAATCGATAGCGCGAAAGGGAAGTGTGATCCCCCCCCGGCTAACCCTCGGCTAGCCCGCTTTTCTCACCACGTGGGCAGAAAGGCGAGCTAGATGTGATCTTTCAACAGGTTGTTCATTCGGTCCCGGACCAGGGAAGCTGGAGTTGTCGAATAACCACGACCCTGGAGAGACCGCATGAACATCCATCAGAATGCCCGATTGACGCCCAAAGGCCGAGCCCTTTTGGTTCGATGCATCCTCGCTGGAGAGACGCCTCGGGCCGCCGCGGCGGCCCGAGACGTCTCAGAACGCACCGCCCGCCGTTGGCTGGCCCGCTACCGCAGCGAAGGCGAAGCCGGTCTCTACGATCGCTCTTCGCGCCCCCGGCATAGCCCGCGCCGCACCCCGCAAGCCGTCGTTGACCGCGTCCTCGCCCTGCGCCGACAACGTTGGACGGGCCGCCGCATCGCCCAAACCCTGCGGCTATCCCCGGCCACCGTCAGCCGCCTCCTCGGTCGCGCCGGACTCAACCGTCTCCGCGATCTCGAACCCGCTCCCCCCGTTCGCCGCTACGAACATCACCGTCCCGGCGATCTACTGCATCTCGACATCAAAAAGCTCGGCCGCTTCCAGCACGCCGGTCACCGCGTTACCGGCGATAAGACCCGACGCTCCCGCGCCGCCGGCTGGGAATTCGTCCACGTCGCCGTCGACGACCATTCCCGCATCGCCTTCTCCCAGATCCTGCCCGATGAGCGCAGCCTTTCCGCTGCCCAGTTCCTCCTCCTCGCCCACGCCTACTATGGCTCGCTTGGCATCCGCATCCGACGCCTGCTCACCGACAATGGCTCCTGGTACCGCTCCCGCCACTTCCGTCGTACTTGCCGCCGCCTCGGCATCCGCCACCGCTTCACCCGCCCCTACACCCCTCGCACCAACGGCAAGGCCGAGCGCTTCATCCAAACCGCCCTCCGCGAATGGGCCTATGCCCGCTCCTACTGCTCCTCCCTCCAGCGCGCCAACCATCTGCTCCCCTGGCTCCACGACTACAATTGGCATCGCCCCCACGCCAGCCTCGGCTATCATCCCCCTATCAGCCGACTCCCCCCTCCCCGGAACAACCTGTTGAGGCTCCACAGCTAGATCTGCGCTACGGGGCTGTCTGACACCTGCCGATTCTTGCACCCGCAATCATCGGGAGCACCCTCTGAGTTGATACTGTTGGATTAGCCCTCTTTCCTCGCCACCTGACCAGCGAAGCAGACTAGAAAAGACGGGATCGGTGAGTGGACGTGTATTTTGAGGAAGCCGGTTATTCAAACGCCTGCTGTGTGGAGCTAGCCCGCTTTTCTCGCCACGTGGTGAGAAAAGCGGGCTAGGGTGGGACTTTCAACGTCCGCGTTGTGGAAGGCACAGCCCAGCGCCCTGCGGCGGAGCGGGCGGGTCCAACGAACTGGGGAGGAAAGGGATCAATGCGCATCGCCGTGGTAGGTGTCGGCGCGGTCGGCGGGTACTTTGGTGGCCGCCTGGCCGAATCTGGTCACGATGTTGTTTTTGTAGCAAGAGGTAAAACACTTGATCGCTTGCGAAATGATGGGCTGCAAGTAGCAAGCGGTCACGGTGACTTTTCCATCGCCAAACCTCAAGTGGTCGGCGACCCGAGCGAGACGGGACCGGTTGAGATCATTCTGCTGGCCGTCAAAGCGCCACAAATCCGCGAGGCTGGGCGATCTCTGGCTCCGCTGGTGGGTCCCGACACGGCGGTTATTCCGCTCGAAAACGGTGTTGAGGCGCCGAGTCTATTGGCGGAGATTCTGGGGCCGAAACACATCCTGGGAGGACTGTGCAGGATCTTCAGCACGAGGGTTGCTCCGGCGCGGATACGTCACGACGGGTTGGAGCCGACGCTGCTTTTCGGCGAGTTGGGGCGAGAGAACACGGACAGGGTGCACCGGATCCGCGCCGCGCTCGAGTCCACAAAAGGGATGACCGTGACCACGCCCGATAACGTTGAAACCGCTTTGTGGGAAAAGTTTCTCTTTGTGGCGCCTCTCGGCGGAGTCGGCGCGCTCGTACGCGAACCAGCGGACGTCCTTCGAGCGGTCCCCGAAACCCGCGCCATTCTGCGGTCGGCGATGGATGAGATCCTGGCTGTCGGCCAAAAGCGCAACATTGCCATCGGCCCTGACGCGGCGGAGCGGGCCATGCGGCTGGTCGACGCTCTACCCCGCGACGCCACCGCTTCCATGCAGCGAGACATCATCGAGGGCAGGCCCTCGGAGCTCGAGTATCAAACCGGTACGGTTGTTCGATACGGCCAGGAGTCGGCCGTGCCGACCCCCGTTAACTCGACCGTCTACGGCGCCTTGCTGCCCTCCGAACTGCGGGCGACCGGCCGGCTCGGGGCATCTCCGCAGCCAGAGGTTTAGAGTGGAGAGCCAGGCCGACGTCGCTTCCGATGCTGGAGGATTATCGGAGGCGATCTGTAGTGGAACTCATTCCGGCGAAGGAGGATGTCCGGAACTCCGTTCAAACCAGCGGCTCTTCGGGACCTCTAGTTTGCGCCGCGCGGGCCTGAGCCGTAGGCGGTCGGGGGCGAAGATTTTCCAACGCGGCGACGAGCTTGGGCAAGTCCCGATAGCCCTTGACCTTGCGGAAGTTGCCCTCGGCCAGCCACAGCGCCGAGCCTACCCAGCGCTGCAAGTGATCGCCCTGCCGCCAACACTCCACGCGACGGCAAAGCGTCTCAACCATGGAGGACGCCGACTCGATCGGATTCGTCGTCGCCAAGGTCCGCCGCAGCCAACCTTCCAACGGCAGACGGTTCACGTCAGCGTTTCATCGAGCCCCTCTTCGAGCGAGCGCGCCGCCGACGGATTGAGTTCCTGCAGCCCGTTATCACGCGTTTCTCTTACCCGCTAAAATTGTAGGGGCACGGCATGTCGTGCTCGCTTTGGCCGCGCAAAGCAGATTCGCGGATCATCCATGGATGCCCATTGCGCTGGAATCGGTCC
Source organism: Bryobacterales bacterium (assembly GCA_965248365.1). Taxonomy (GTDB): domain Bacteria; phylum Acidobacteriota; class Terriglobia; order Bryobacterales; family UBA6623. The sequence goes on from CBDFJA010000003.1 coordinate 1,160,230, forward strand.
CACTGACGCCAGAGGGGCGTTTTTGATTTTGGGCAATGAGACCCATCGACTCGAAGGACCACCAGGAGCAGGAATCCCGCAAGAACGAATTTGCTTAGGATTCAGTCGATAGATGCTGAAAGAAAACCCATCTTCCTCACCGCCTATCCGCGTCCTGATCGCCAAGCCGGGTCTCGACGGCCACGACCGCGGCGCCAAGGTGATCGCCAGGGCGTTGCGCGACGCCGGCATGGAGGTCATCTACACCGGGCTGCGCCAGACGCCGGAACAGATCGTCTCCGCGGCTTTGGAGGAAGATGTCGAGTTCATCGGGCTCTCGATTCTTTCCGGCGCCCACACGGTGATCGTGCCGCGGCTGATGGAGCTGCTCAATGAAAAGGGCATGCGCGACGTCAAAGTGGTTCTAGGCGGCACCATTGTCGACGAAGACCTGCCGGCGATGAAAGAGCGTGGCGTCGCCGCCGTCTTTCAGCCCGGTGCTTCCCTCGAATCGATCATCCGCTTCATGCGCGAAAACCGCCCCGACCGAGATTCGTTGTAAGGCTGCTTCGACGGTCTGGACCAGGGACAGGGGTAACACATGAGTCGCCCCGAACCTTTGTGAGAAATCTGGCCTAGGGCCAAATTGGGGCGACGATTACGGCAATTTTTGCTTGCGGGCGCCAATGGAGCGGCTAGACTGAACAATAGGAATTCCCCCGGAGGTTTCGATGGCCAGACGGATCCCGATTCTTCTATTGGCTTTTCTGATGCCCTTGACGGCGCAGCAGGATGGCGACGATCAAGACTCGCAGGCGGCCCGGGCCGAGCAAGGGAACGAGCAGGCCGAGGGATCCGCGCGCCAACCGGAGCTTGAGACGAGAGTGCGTCGCTCGCCGAGCGGCGTGATCATCATCAGCGGCTCGGTCGCTCGGGGCGAAGACGAACAGCCCGAGCCAGGCCAGGAGACACCGCAAGGAGAAACCCAACCGGAAGGATCGCGGGCGGAGAGTGGACTGGAGAAAGAGCCGGTAGCGGGTCAACAACAAGGAGAAGAGGCGGCTGAAGCAGGGGACGCGGAAGGAGAGGCCGGCAAGGAAGAGGCCGAACAACCCAGCCCCCGCCCCCCTCGCTCAAGCGTCCAAAACGTCACGGTGTACGGCCTCAGTGGGAACCGGATGAGCGTCCCGATTTCCGAATCCCGTGAAAATCTTGAGGGTGCATCTCAGACCAGTCTCATGCTGACCAATCTGAACGGGCGCCAGGTTGCCTATCTCTCGGAAAAGGAACGTGTCATCAAAGCGTCTCCAGAGGAAAAGGTCGTCGAGCGGAGAACCCAGCGTTACGACGCTAATGGGGAGCCGACACAGCAAGAGTTGATCCGGGAAGAGACACGCAGGCTCGCCGATGGGACCGTCGTTACCACGGCAACAACCTACCTGGAGGACGTCAATGGACGCATGAGGCCGGCGGAGCGGTCGGTAAGCCGGGAGAAAAAGACGGGAGACAAGACTCATACGACGGTGGTCTCGGAAAAACCTTCGATCAATGGCGGGTTTCGCGCCTACTCCCGGGAGGAATCCGTGGAAACGCAGCGGGACGAAACATCCGTCGAGATTCAAAAAACCCGTCGAGTCGACAACGGCAGCGGGCGGCTCATCGAGTCCGCGCGCGAGGAGACCGTCATGACCAAATCGGGCAACAAATCGACCACGCGAACCGTCGTCTATGAGCGAGACGCTATGTCGTCGAAGATGACGCTTTCCAACCGAACGGTGGGAGAGCTGATCGAGCGGCCGGATGGGTCGTCTTCCGAGACGGTCCAGGTCTACGGCCTTTCCCCCACCGCCGGCTCGCCCCGCTTCTTGAATGCCCGTGGACCGCAACTGATGCGCACGATCACCCGTGAGAGGACCTTGGGCCAGGGCGGAGAGGTTGTCGAAACGACCCGCACCCGGGTGCGCGGCTTCGCCGATCCCAGTCGTATGGGAGCAGTAGAGTCCCAGCAAAGAGTGACTCGGCCGAGCGAGGATGGGGAAAGCATTCAGACGTCGGTGTACGAGCGGGATGTGAATGGGCGAATGCGGCCTACTCAGGTGGTTGTCGAGCAGGTAGAGAAGTAGGACCCATGACCATCGGCGCACCCATGCACGGGTGTGTGCAAGAAGCTCGCGGGGCCGAGGGATGCTGGACTTGTCGAAATGAGGGCAAGAATATACTTGTCTAAGGCCGCGACTGTCTTGGCCCGTGAATCGCGAATACCACTTCCTGATCCCTGGCCCCCGAAGCGCTCCCTCGCTAGGCCGTTTTTCTCGCCACCTGACGGCCAAGGCACGTCATATTGACTCCCGCATAATATAGAGTAACCTTTTGGGGGTTCTGCTCGTCTTAATAGACATGGGGAACCCAAGAGGCGTAAGGCGCGATTTTGATGCTCTGGAAAAGCGACGGCTGGAGGCCGTGCGGCTGGTCGTTGACGAAGGTTTGAGTCAGTCCGAGGCAGCACGGCGCGTGAAGGCGGCGCAGCAAAGCGTGAGCCGTTGGGTTAGCGAGCATGGCGCGCACGGTGCCGCCGGACTCCGCCGGGCCGGGCGCGCCGGCCGCAAGCCGCTGTTAGACGCCACGCAACGGGAACGTCTGGAGGCAATGCTGCTGCGGGGCCCCGAAGCGCAGGGCTTCTCGACGCCGCTGTGGACTTGTCCGCGAGTCGCTCGTCTGATCGCCGACGAGTTCGGCGTGCGCTATCACGAAGGTCATGTTTGGAAGATCCTGCGGGCGCTCCACTGGAGCCCGCAACGGCCTGTCGGCAAGGCCCGCGAGCGCAACGAAGAAGCCATCCGCAACTGGCGGCGCAAGACTTGGCCGGCCACTAAAAAAAAGCCCAAAAACAAGGCCGCACGATCGTCTTCATCGACGAAAGCGGACTGAGTCAGAAGCCCCATCGTTGCCGCACCTGGGCGCCCCGCGGCGAGACACCCGTGCTGGAGTTCAACTTCAACTGGCAGAAACTTTCCGTTTCCGCCGGGCTGACCTTGCGCAACTTCTACTTCCGGCTCTATCCCGGCGCCATCGGCGAGCTGGAGGTCATCGACTTCCTGAAGGCTTTGGTCCGCCACATCGACGGCCCGCTGCTGATCGTCTGGGACCGCCTGCCGGCGCACCGCAGCCGCCTGGTGCGGGAGTTCATCGAGCTCTCCGAAGGCCACATCGCCACGGAGTGCTTGCCGCCCTATGCACCGGAGCTGAACCCGGTGGAATACATTTGGGCTTACTGGAAGCAGCACGAGTTGCCGAACGTCTGTCCGAAGGACTACTGGGAGCTGGACGAGCGTGCCCGCAAATCCCTGCGTCGCATGCGCCGCAAACCGCGCTTGATTACGGCCTTCTGGAAGCAGTCTTCTCTTGGCCTTGACTAACTCGATATTATGCGAGATTCAATAGGCCCACCGTTACATGGTTGCGCTTGCTTGCCGTGCTTGGGAGTTGTTCAAGTACGCCCGCATTACTCAAGAAATGCGGCGCTGAGCTGCCCGCTCCTTGTACTGACGGGCCTCTCACCCACTTCACGCGCTTCGCCTGGCCACCTAGTAAGTTACATGAACTTCGTCCACCCCGCGGCATGAAAATATGCCCCGTAACGCAATTCATGTTACAGACAGGGCCTATTTTCCAAGCAGAAATGCGGGCTAGTAGAATAAGACAGGTCGCGTCCGCCTGAGCTTATGCATCGCCGTTTGCCGACACTGGGCTGCTGGATGGGGTTATTCATCGCCTCTTCGAGCCCTGGCCAAGGCCCCGCGGTTACCGAAGCCTCCGGGATTGCCCGCTACGGTGACACACTGCTGATCGTCGACGACGGGCACAGGGGCGTTTACTTCCGCGTCCACCTCGAAAACGATACCGGGCCGATCATCCGTCTTGCCGAAAAGCGAATCGAGACGGTCTCTCTTCCGCAAGCCGGCTTAGCGACCGACCTCGAGTCCATTGCCTTGCTGGGGGACGGCCGGGTCGCGGTTCTCTCGGAAAGGCTGCGCGCGTTGTTCGGCGCCGAAGGGGTCATCGCGGAGTATGGCAGCCCCTTGGCCGAGTTCGGTAAGCGGGGTCTTGAGGGACTAGCGGTCAGACCCCAAGAGGACGGATCGTCGAAGATCGCTGTCCTGTGGGAGGGGGGCTACCCGGAGTACGAGCAGGTACCCCGACAATTACGGGGACGCGCCGGACGCACGCCACTGCGGCCCATCTTGCAAGTACACACGCTGAAACGGGGCGAGCGCGATATTCTCGTTCGCGGACCGAAGTTCACTGAGCTGAAAGTGCCTTCTCCCCGGGGTCGCGCGCCGCGTGCGCAGCGGTTTCGCGCGCCCGATCTGGTCTGGCACCAAGGTCCGGGGGGACGCTGGGGATTCATCGTGCTGCTTAGCTCGCACAATTCCCTCGGTACGCGGGAATACCGGCATCACTGGCTGCAGCGATTTTCCACGCGCGGCAAGATCATCGGCGAGCCGATCGACTTGGACCGAATCATGCCCCAAGATCTCAAGGGCGTGAACTGGGAAGGGCTAGGCTGGTTCGAGGAAGGGAAAAGCCTGGTGATCGTACACGAAAGCCACCCCGCCCCGAATGCGGTCGCCTATGTGTTGCGACTGCCCGCCGAGTGGCGGCCCCATTCTCCCTCTCGGACGGTTTTCAAGCGCGACGCCGACTACTATCTTGACGGCCCCCGATAAGGAAAGTCGCGCCGACCGCGCGTTGGCCGCCGGAACCAAGGTGGCCCTTCTCGAAGGGCCGGCGGATTCCGTCTGCACGGTAGTCTTCCAGGCTCATCGGCATACTTGCAGCCTACCACCTGGCTAAGCCAAGCCAGAACAGGCAGAGGTGTATGGCAGAAGGCAAAAAAGCGGCGGAGTGACGGCCAGCACCCCCTAAACTACGCTTGCAGCAGCTTTTCCAGCCGACCCACGCAGCCGCTCCAGCCTTCGGCGTGCTTGCCGCGGCTTTCGGCGTCGGGGAATCGCTCGTGCGTGAGGATAAGCTCGGTGGCCGAACCCAGGTCCCGAAACTCAACCGTAACCAGAGTGTCCTTGGCGAAGCCGTCCTCCCAGGACCAGGTGTAGACCAGCTTCTCGTGCGGCGACACTTCCCGGTACTCGCCGTGGGCCGTGTGCACCGCGCCGTCGCGATGCGTCATTTGAATGCGGTATTTTCCGCCCACCCGCAGGTCGACGACCGCGGCAACCTCATAATCTTCACTGGGCGCCGCCCAGTTCTTCATTTCTTCCGGGTCGGTCCAGGCCCGGTAGACCCTCTCCCGCGGCGCTTCGAAGGTCCGTTTGAGCTGGAGCGTCGTGTCGGGGCTAATGCTGGGTGTGGCCATGATGAGCTTCCCTCCTCGTTGGATTTTTCAAGATAGCCGGCCAGTGCGTCGAGTTGCTGCTCCCAGAACCGGCGGCACTCGGCCATCCATTGGGCTGCGTCCGTCATCGGCGTGGGATTGAGGCGGCAACGGTGAACGCGCCCGTCTTTTCGACGCGCCAGCAGCCCGGCACGCTCGAGCACCCGCAGATGCCTCGAGATAGCGGGCAGCGAAACATCGAACGGCGCCGCCAAGTCCCCGGCGGTCGCTTCCCCATGGGAGAGTTTCTCCAAGATCGCCCGGCGAATAGGGTCCGCCAAGGCAGCGAACGTGGCATCGAGAGAACCGGCTGAATAGTTAACTAACAAGTTAACTACACGCCGCCCCATTGGAAATGTCAAGTGCGAGAGCGAACGCTTTAACCCGCTTTTCTCGCCACGTGCTTCGGCCGTCGGCCGATGAGAAGTACAGGCTAGTTAGGCGGAACATGGTATGATCTCAGCCGCAAAATTCAGATCACGTTGCGCGACCCTCCCTGCAACTTTTGGCATATCTCACGGCTGCCGTATTCCCCCTAGCGACAGGTACAAAAGTATTAGGACCGTACCGATCTCCAATGAGCACAAGGACTTAACGAACCAAGGCTTAATGCTCATTGTAGTCGTGGGGAGGCGGACGTAGGCTTAGGAGACGTGGTATGGGCCAGGCACAGGCCAGCCCCTCAAGAGACGACGGTAAGGTTGAGATAGAGCGGTGAAAACATCACCGCTGGAGAAGGTCGTCAGTGTCGCGGGATTCCGCGAGTAAGGATTGGATTTCTATAGGCGTTTAGAGCCTCAGGAGGATAACTTCATGCGCAGCATCTCGTTTTCTACACGAGCACGGCACGGTTGGACGGAACGCATTGGGCGCTGTCTTGCCGTACGCCTGTTGGCGGTGTCGCTGCTGGCGACGGTGGTCCCGAATCTCTCCGCCCAGGGTCTCAACTGGGAAGGCCAAACCGGCGCGTTTATTACGCCTTTTGCCTACACCAGCGCTTCGCCTTCCAAGGGAATCGGTAAACCGCAACTCGGTTTCCACTACCTGGACGGAGGCAGCGTGATTGGCGGTCTTACGCAATCCTCGTTGACCGTCGGGTTCTTGAAGCGGATGGAAATCGGTTACACACGAACGGAGACGCTGGGCGGATCGACGCCGGCTCTCAGTCCTTTGTTTGAACGTGGATTTAATACATTTCATGGAAAGGTCAATTTTCTGCCGTAAAATACCGGCGGTAAATTCATGCCCGCGCTGGCGGCAGGCGTTGTGTCACGGCGGCGTGTTCGTCACGTGGGTGGCGTCATAAATGGGGCGGACACCCACAGCGGCGACTACTACATCGTCGCCACAGAGACGATCACGCAGACCAAAGGATTGCCGATTCTGCTGAGCGGCGGGTTTAAGCAGACCAATGCGTCGGTCTTTGGCATCGCGGGCAACGCGTCCGCTTGGCAGGGGAGGTGGTTCGGCGCGGGAGCGATTGTTCTGAAAGGACCCGGCGGCAGCACCATCATTGCCGGAGCTGAATTCGCCCAGCAGCCGCACTTCATCCAGGGACTTCCCGGAGCGACGGTGCCGACAACGTTAGCGTACTTCCTTCGCATCGTTCCAGCACCGGAACGTTTGAAGCTCAACATTGACGTGGGGGTGGCGCAAGCGGTCGGGGTAATCACTCCGGGGGTCGATCTGCTGGCGCGCAATCAACTCGCGTTGGGAATCAGCTATCAGTTCTAGCCCGCTTTTCTGCTTGGGGAATAGGCCCTGTCCGTAACATGAATTGCCTTACGGAGCATATTTTCATGCCGCGGGGTGGGCGAAGTTCATGGTGGCTCATCACGGGGCGAGGCGAAGTGGGTGAGAACCCTCGCGGTACGCGCGTGGCGGGAACACATACAGTATGATGACATCCGGTCGGCCGGCATTGAATCAAGTTGAGCGCGTCGTCGACCCCTCCGCCCCGCGACCACCGACAGATCGCGCGGCGGACACGGTCCTGCGGCTGTACCGATTTGGCGTGGCTTTCGCGGATTCCGTTGTCCTGGCGGACATCCGCCTGAATGTTCCTCAACGCGGCGTTCTTGCTCTGGTAGGTCCGTCGGGATCGGGAAAGTCCACTCTTCTCAGGACGATCTGTGGCCTTAACAATGCCCAGCCGGCGCTCAAGACGTGGGGGCAAGCCGCCTTCCAAGGAAAGCCGCTTAGCGGTGAAAACCGGCCCACCTTGGTCATGCAAAAGGCCCGGCTCATGATCTCGACGGTTCGCGAGAATCTGGTTTCCGCGCTGCCGAATCGCAGTAGCTTGAGCCAGCCCGACCAAACCGTCTTGACCCGGTCCCTTTTGTATGAGTACAGCCTGATGGAGTTGGCGGAGCGTCTCGACAGCGATGTGGTGGGCCTGCCTCTTGAAGTGCAGCGCTGCCTGTCGATCGTTCGAACGGCGTCGTCGAATTCCCCTCTGATCTGTATCGATGAAGCGACAGCGGGCCTGTCGGACGCCGCGGCAACCTGTATACTAGAGCTAATCCGAAGGCTTGCCCACAGGCAGGCCGTGATCTTCGTAACGCACAATCAGAGGCACGCGCGCGCGGCGGGAGGGATCACGGCGCTTTTGGCCGGTGGACGCATCCAGGAGGTGAATTCCACGGCGGACTTTTTCGATTCCCCGGAGACGCAAGCGGGCATTGCGTTCGTGCGAACGGGCAATTGCGCCGTGCCCAATCCAACCGCTAAGAAGAAAGACCTTGCCGAAGGCGTTCCCCCGCCACCGCCGCTCTCGCGCGCCGCCAAACGCGCCATGAAGGGATCGCCCGGGCTCGATGGGTTCCACTGGGTGGAAAAAGGGGCTTTGGGCGGCCTGCCCCGCCCCGGGCTCTTCCGAAGGGTCGAAGACGATTTAGCCGCGCTACGAGATCTCGGGATCACCGTCTTGGTTACGTTGGAGGAAACCCGGACCATCGACGCCGAGCTTCTTTCGAGGCACGGCATCAAGAGCAAGTTTATTCCCATCGACGACATGAAGGCGCCGCCGGTCACGGTGGCGATAAGATTGTGCGCGGAAATCGACGAGCTGAACCGGGCGGGCGAAGTCGTGGCTCTGCACTGCCGCGCCGGCCTAGGCCGCACCGGAACGCTTCTGGCCTGCAAACTGATTTGGGACGGCGCCACGGCTTTGGAAGCCTTCGAGGCCGCGCGGGCGATCAACCAATACTGGATCCAGTCCAAAGAACAAGTGGACTTTCTGAGTTATTTTTCCCGCGCGATGGCGAGAAAATCGCGGCGACAAGCGCCGATTGACGGCGCGCCGGTGCTCGAGTCGGTCAATCGGGCGCTGAATTCCGTACGCACTGCCGGCGGCTCTGGACTTTCTTGGAGCTTTGACCGTCAGGTGGCGAGAAATGCCGGCTAACCGGCTGCAGCGAGCCTCTCCGACGTCTGTGACCTCCTCGAAGCCTCCTGCTCGTCCTTGAAGCGGAAACCGCCGTGCGCTATGGGAGGACGTTCTCCCGTCAGGGGCAGTCCGCCAATAGTCCCGCCACGGAAATCGATCAGTTGCGTTATTATTGGCGGATTGCCCCCGCTTGGCGATGAAGCGTTTTTCCTTCCAGGTCCGCGCCGCCGGTTTCCACCTATCCTCGCGAAGCCCTAGCCGGCGCCACGACGTTCTTGACTATGTGCTACATCGTGGTGGTGCAGCCGGCCATGATGGAAGCGGCCGGAATGGACCAGGGGGCTGTCTTCACCGCCACCTGCCTGGCCAGCGCGCTGGCCACTCTCCTGATGGCCTTCCTGGCGAACTACCCCATCGCCCTAGCGCCGGGGATGGGCAACAACGCCTATTTCGCTTACGTGGTGGTCTTGGGGATGGGTATCTCCTGGGAGGCTGCTCTGGGGGCCGTCTTCATTTCGGGCGCCCTATTCATTCTTCTAGCTTGCGTCGGCTTCCGCGAGCGCATCATGGCCGCGGTCCCGGATTCGTTAAAAATGGCCACTGCGGCGGGCATCGGCCTGCTGATCGCTTTTCTGGGCTTGCAATGGGGCGGCCTGGTGGCGAGCCATCCGCTTACTCTGATCACCTTGGGGGATTTCACCCAGCCGGCGACTTGCGTGGCTCTCTTCGGCCTGGGTGTGACGGTGGCGCTGTACGCCTGGAGGGTCCGAGGCGCGTTGCTGGCGGGCATGGGAGCGGCCACGATGTTGGGGTTATGGCAGGGTGTCGTGTCTCCCCCGCGGGGCGTGTTTTCCACGCCACCTAGTATTGCGCCCACGCTGTTTGCTCTGGACCCCCTGGCTGCGCTGTTCGGAAGCGGTCCTGTCAGTATTCGAGGTCTGCTGGAGAACGGCCTGCTCACCGTGATATTCGTCCTCTTCATCCTGGACCTGTTCGGAACCGTGGGCACGCTGATCGGGGTGAGCACGCAGGCAGGCCTGCTCAGAGACGGCAAGCTGCCGCGGGCCCGGCAAGCGCTGCTCTCTGATGCCATCGGCACCGTGGGAGGCGCGCTGCTGGGAACGTCCACGGTGACTTCCTATATCGAGAGCGCTTCCGGCGCGGCCGAGGGCGGCCGAACAGGGGCCGCTTCGATCTTCACCGCTCTGCTCTTCCTGGCGGCGCTGTTTCTGCACCCGCTGGTGATGGTGGTGGGCCAGGGCTACGAGGCCACCTGGCTGGGAGGGGCCGTCTTGCACCCGCCCGTGGCCGGCGCACTGGTTCTGGTCGGCTACCTGATGGCGAAGAACATGTCACGCATCCCCTGGGAGGACGTCACCGAGGGTTTGCCGGCGTTCCTGTGCATGCTGATCGTACCGCTCAGCTTTAACATCACCGAGGGCATCGCCGTGGGCTTCATTGCCTACAGCCTGCTCAAAGCGCTGACCGGTCGCCGGAAGGAGGCGCACCCTCTGGTTCACGGCTTCGCCGTGCTGTTCGTGCTGAGATATTTCTTCGGTCTGACCGGGTGAAATCGGTACGCATCTGGATTTTCCAAAGATCTATCAGGCCGGCCGGCCCATGAAGAACCACGTGAAAACCGACGGCTTTTCGCGGCGGTCGAGACGCAATAGCCGAGGTCGACCGATCGGTCTCCTCGCCGCTTTGGTAGCAGCCCTTGTTCCCTTGCAGGCTGGAGGCGGGGCCAAGGCAATTCTAGTGGGGGCCGGGGATATCGCGAAATGCGGCAAAAGACTCCCCGGCGCCGAAGCCACAGCCAAGCTGCTGGATGAGATTCTCTCCGCGAAGCCGGGCGACGGAGGAGGTGGCGAACCCGCCGAGACCGTGATCTTTACCCTTGGAGACAATGCCTACAAGAGAGGCACGGCCAAGGAGTTCCAACAGTGCTACGAGCCTACCTGGGGCCGGCACAAACAGCACACCCGCCCAGCCGTCGGCAATCATGAATACAAGACGAGAGGCGCGGGTCCCTACTACGATTATTTCGGCCGGGCCGCGGGCGACCCGGACAAAGGCTATTACAGCTATGACCTCGGTGAATGGCATATTATCGTTTTCAATAGCGTTTGCCGGGAAGCGGGAGGGTGTGGCCCGGGGTCGGCTCAACACCAGTGGTTAATCAACGATCTCAGAGCTAACAAGCGCCGCTGTTCCCTCGCCTACGGGCACCATCCGGTCTTCAGCTCCGGCAAGCACGGGGGAGCGAAAGCCATGCGGCCCATTTTTGAAACGCTCTACGAATACGGCGTGGATCTGTTTCTCGCCGGCCACGAGCACCACTATGAACGATTCGCTCCCCAAAATCCGCAAGGGCAGCTTGACTTATCCCGCGGGATTCGACAGTTCATCGTGGGTACCGGGGGCAGGGAACATCGGCGAATCAGAAGGCCCAAACCCAACAGCGAGGCGCGAGACCGCGGCTCGTACGGAGTCTTGAAGCTCACGCTTCGTTCGGACAGCTATGATTGGGCGTTCCTACCGGTGGAGGGAGCCACTTTCCGGGACTCGGGGACGGGGCAGTGCCATTGACATCCGTCGCACACTACGAGACACACCTGGGTGGATGGTTGTTCGGTAAGGCGGGTTATTGCTGGGGTGCGTCGGGCGGCAGCCGCGGCAGTGCGAAGGCGAGTCGCGGGGAGATCGTTTCACGAATGGATCGCACGGTCTCCAGCGTCCCGTAGAGGATCAAACCCCACGTGTCCTCGTTGCCGGAAACAGTTACGCGGCTGACCAACGCTTCCTCGCCCCTGTCGCTCAAGAATCCGACGCCTCCGCGAGGCAGTTGCGAGTCTCGGAAGAAGTCGACCCCATAGCCGTTGATCAGAGTGGTGATCTGCTGATCGCGGACTCGAACCGATATCCGATTGAAGTCGTCCGTCTGCGCCAGGCGAGAGGGAACCGGGATCTGCAGCGAGTCTGAAAAACTCTTCCGGTCGCCGCTGACCACGGTATAGCGTTCAAGGTGATAGGAACGTTCCGCGCGCTTCCCGGTTTCGACGAGCTTGAAGGCGTAATAGTTGTCCTCATCTTCGGCGCGGACAACCCACCCCATCGCCTTGGACTGAATCTTGCCAATGAAATCAAGACGGTAATTCGCCAGATTCAACGTCTCGGCGTGGAGGGCTAATCCTTCCACGGAGATCATGCCCGGCTGGTCGGCGTCGATCACCGCGGAGTTTACCCATGAGTCGATTCCCTTTTGGAAGTCCTCGACGATGAAGAAAGCGGCGCGCTCTTTGATAGGACGTGTCGCCGTATTTACCACTCTTGCAAACGTTGCCCGGACACCCTGAATCTCGGAACTGAACCAGCCATGCCAAGGTACGTCCAGTGTGCTGATGAAGAGTAGCAGGACCGCCGTCGCCATGGCTTGGGAAAAACGCCGGCTCGAAAATATGCGCCGCATCGTGCGCCACGATCGCTTCGCCGGCGTCGCCGCATAGTCGCGAAAATTAATCGGCGCACCGTAGAACGGATCGCCGTCGAGCTCAGGTTGTTCCGCGCCGCCGTTATCACTTTCGACAAGGGGACCAAGGTCCGCGTCGGCTCTGTTGAAGCTCCACGGGGCAACCGCCGGTTCGTCTTGCTCGCCGGCCTTCATAGCCTGAACGGCGGCAAGTCGTTCAGACTCCAGCATAGCTTCGGCTTCCTGCAAAGCGCGCCCTTCGGCACGTGGTGTAAAGGGCAGTAGTTTCCGGGGCTGTAGGCTGGTTTCCGGGCTGTAGGTAAGACTGGCCGCTGCCGGAAGAGCCTGTGAAACCGTGGCTAGCCTAGCGGGATAGCTGCCCAGTTCAGGTTCCAAGTTGACCAGGCGTTGGAACTGTTGGAACTGATAGCGTCGGCCTGACCGCAGGGGAGCTTTCCGTGGGGACCCGGTGATTCCGTGCTGCGGGGCTAGATTATTGCCGGCTAACGGCACGTTGTTCGCTCCCGGTGGCTGGCTGACGCAGCCTCTGACCTACTCGGGGACTTCCATCCCCACTGCCAGTCTTAATCCACCATCAATCCTAAGTTAATAATAGTACTGGTGACGACTCGATGCAATCGGTCGAAAGCCTTAGGGCCTAGTGGTACTGCGCTCCTAGTACAATCAAGGGCCCTGCGAAACGCTGCTTCAAATCTCAATGTCGACTCTGTAGATAGAGATACTTAGAGCCGATAGTCCCTACTAATTGGCGGCCCTTGACAGCGCCGGCGTGATGAAATTTGTTCGAAAAAACAGGGAAATTCTCTTGCACACTGTGATCTCACAATCGAGGCCGTGTCAAGCCCTGCCGACTAGCCCCAGCAGACTCGTAAAGACTCCGCCAAGCGCGGGTGTTGCGGGGCGCCGGGCGCCTTGGGTTCGCCTCCGCGAATCTCGAGTAGCCCACGTTAGGCGACAGCCGCAATGCCTTCCTGAAGCGCCACTGTTTCTTCCATCTTTTTCATGAATTCGATGCTGCGTCTGACCAGGGTCTTCCAATCGGGTTTGGGCGGCAAGCAGTCGACCGACACATAGCCAGTGTAACCCATAGCGTTCAGCGTTCGGATGAAGTCCAGGAAGTCGACGTGGCCTGTCCCGGGGATCTGCCGATTGCTGTCGGCAAGGTGAATGTGCATGAGTTTGTCGCCGGCGAACCGAAAGGCGTCGGTGAGCGGTCCGTCCTCGATATTCATATGGAAGAAGTCTTGCAGGATACCGAGGTTGTCGGCGCCCACCTCTTCGATGACGGCCATCACTTCGACCGTCGTGTTCATGAAGCCGGCATAGCCTTCGAACCTGTTCAGGGGCTCAATGGCTAGCCGGATATTCCTCGTCCCCGCGTATTCGGCGACCTCTCGCGTGGATGCCACGAAGTTTTTCCTGAGCTGGTCGATCGGCTTGCTGGTGACCGGGTACTCGGGTTGGAAATCGACGGCCGAGAATTGAAACAGCGGCGGTTCGTCAAAGGTGGCGGCTAGATCGACGCATTTCTTGAAATGGACGAGCGCCCGTTGCCGCACGGCCTCGTCCAGCGAGGCCAGATCCCTTTCTTCTCCCGCGTGCCAGGCGGCGCTGGCATTCAAAATAGCCGGCATGGCGAGTCCCAGAGAGCGCGCCAGGTCGGTCGCTTTTCTGAACGGGGTCTGGTCCGCGTACGGGTCGCAATCGAAGTCCACCGCGTCGTAACCCGCAGCGGCCATCGTCTCGAGCACCTCTTGCGGGTTCTTCCATACGTCGCCCTCACTGCCACCGAGTGTGGCAAGAACAAATGAGTACTTGTGCGCCATTTTCGCTATCCTTTCCGCCGTTCGGTCAGCCGGCCACCGAAGACTAGCCAAAAATATTGAAATTTGGGGACCGGAACAGATCTACCTTGTTATCAATATGTTACGCCATGCACAGCGATTTCCGAGTACAGAACCTCAGATTTGACGGGCTAGCATCTCGAGACCGACATCGGCCTCCAGCGCGGAAGACCTCCACAACTACCGGCCAATCCATCGAGCGACCGGCCGCTATCACCACTCGATCGTGTCTTTCGCCAGAAACCGCGTTACTTTCTTATAGCGCACCGGCCCGCGCATGCAGTGGTCCCTTTGGTAGAGGGGGCTGATCGTGCCTTCGGGCTTGATGTCCACGACCTCGTTGCCCCGCAGCGTCAACTGGAACTCGGTTCCGCCCATTTTGCTGTTGACTTCCCGCGTCTCAATCGGAAACTCGACGGTCACGGTCTGTCCGCCGTCCACCGTTGCCAGCTCGATATACCGGCCGTCCCAACGAAACTCTCTCGGCTGCCCGTCGACCCGGCACTCGACGTGTTCCTTACCGACCCATTCGGGAATGCGGAGCGAGACGTTCTTGCTCTGCTTCATCTTCAGCTCCACTTTGCCCTCGTAGGGGATATAGCTGTGCACGTCGAGCGAGTGCGCCGTGCGATTCATAAGCAGATTCACTTTAACGCGCTCCGCGTCCGCGTGAAGGATGTGCTCCCAGATGTGGTAGAGCGTCCGCGTGGCGTTGCCCGTGCAGCAGTGCATGAAGGGTCCCATGCGCCCTTCCCAGAAATCGTTGCCCGTCAGCCAGCCGCCGAACGAACCCACGCTCCTTTCGGCGACGTCCTCGGTCGACTCGTTGTAGGTGGCGTGGGTGGTTTCGGTAAAGCGCTGAGCGTATTTGCCGACCCATTCGGTGGTCGTCATCTGGCCTTCGGCGAACATGTTGCGGATCCAGCGATCGACGTCTTCCCAGCAGTCGTGCACGCCGTAGGCCGACATCTTGATCCCTATGCTAATGATGTCGGCAACCTCGCAGATCTCCACGCTGGGGTAGTCCGGGTCTTCGTAGAACTCGGGGAAGAACCCCACCAGCGACTCCCCTTTGGACTTTCCGTACTCATAGCTTCGAACGCAGAAGCGGGCCAACTCTTCGTCGCCGGTGGCCTGCGCATATTCGAGCATCGCCAAAATACCCATCGTGTGGCAGTGGAAGTGGACGAATCCGCTCCAGCTGCCGTCCGGCTGGTAGCTTCCCGAGCGGTCTTTCATGTGAGTCAGAAACTTGCCGGCCAACTCGAGGGCTTCCTTTGATCCAGTGGCCCGATAGTGCTGCATCAGGCCCACGGTGAACCAGGCGGAGATGAAGGCGTATTGGGATCCCACCGGCGGTTCGGGCTCGTTTGACGCACTCTCGCCGACACCGAACGATCGATAGGGTATGTAGGCATAGGAACCTTTGTCGATGGTCATGCGCTTGATGCCTTGAAGCAGGCGCTCGCTTCGCGCCACACCGGACTTCGATCGCGGTAGTAAAAAACCGTCATGGCGCCCAACATGCGGCCTTCCATGCCATGAGGCGCCACATGTTCCTGCCGGTTCGCCACCCCTTCCCACTCGGTATCGAAGTTCCAGGGACGGCCGATGACCGGGTAGTACAGCAGACCGTCGGGACCCTGCATGTGCAAGGCAATTTCACTCCATCGCTGCTCGACGTGCCAATTCTCCTTGCTGCCGCTGACGACCCGCAGCAACGGCAGCGCTTCCATGAACTTGGGCTGGACCGTGTCGTTCCAGTCGTGATGCAACACCGGCGGCCGGCGCGTGAAGTCGCCCCACCAGTGAATCTCGAAGTCGGCATTGGGGTCCGTTAGACAAGTCAGCCCGTGAACCGCTAGCCTGGACCGCTCTTCGATATCGAACGTGTCGGGCACCACCGCCTCGTAGTGCTCGCCTTCGGGGAAGACCGTCTCCACCTCGGGGATCTCCGTCCGCACATAGTCCACCCCTTCCTTGCGCGAGACGACCTTCCCTTCAAA
Organism: Bryobacterales bacterium; assembly: GCA_965248365.1. Classification (GTDB taxonomy): domain Bacteria; phylum Acidobacteriota; class Terriglobia; order Bryobacterales; family UBA6623. The sequence goes on from CBDFJA010000003.1 coordinate 1,176,329, forward strand.
ACGGGCGTAGTCGAAGCTCACGGTGACCTCTTTGCCCGCCGGCTTCAGGGTTTTCCCCAGCCGTTCTTCATCCACCAGCCGGCTGTAAAGGGGCGGAGGAGACTTGAGCTTGGCGGTCAGCCCTTCGTGCCGGGCGTCAAAATTCATCAGATGAATATTGTCGAGGAAGAGGATAGGCCGGCGGAACTTCAACGCCCGTGACCAGGTCCAATCGTCGCCTTCGGCCGCCTTCATGCCGCAACGGACCGTCCGGCGTTTCGGGTCGCTGCTCTCAATGCGCAGGCACACTCTACGGGCGGTCTCGATGGCGTCCTTTCCCGTCCAGCCTTCTTGGTAGGAGCCCTGATGGAAAAGGAAACTCTTGTTCACGCCCGGCCCGGCGACGCGGCCCAGCTCAACGTAGGCAGCCCATCCGTCTTCATTCGACGCACGGATCGTGATCCCGCCCCGCGCCGGCGTTTGGCTGTAGTCGAGATCCGGAAGTTCGAGCAAGGCCTCCATGGCCCAGGGCTCCTCAAGCCGTCTACGGCCTCCGTAAACCCCGTACAGCATCAGTCCCAGCGACTCGTTGTTCTTTCCCGCCAACCTCAGGTGGCCATCGCTGAAGGCGACTTTGACGTCGGGCCCTTTCGGCCGCTCTCCCCAGGAGACGCTCCACATCGCCGGGATGGGGGTATTGAGACCCACGACGCGCCACTGACTGCCCAACGCCAGGCCATCGAATTCGTCGGAAAGCTCCAGCGGCGGATGCGTGTAGGGAGCCAGCGAGTCGTCCGGGAAAGGTTCGACCTCGACGACGATCGGGCCCGATTCCCCGCCGCAAGAAAGGTACGCCAGGGCGGGAACGGCACCGGCGGACCGCCATAGAAAATGCCTTCTGTTCATATTCTCACCTGCTGAAAGTCGGCAGCCTGTCTGAACCGCTTCCCAAGGGGCGGATGGTTAACCGGATTGCTAGGGTATCAGCCAAGGTCTTGGATTTCAAGCTCAAAGAGCGGCTTTGTTAACGCCCAATAGAAATGTCCCCTAATTGGTAAGAGAGAGTCGTAGTCGTCTGGGCTGTGGGAATGTGGGAATCGCGGCAGCGATTTCCAAGGGATGGCGGGAACAGGATGCGTCAAACTCTCGACCGATTGGCCGAAGAGGAAGTGAGGAGAGAGATTGAGAATGAGTGTATCCGCAATCGCACTGGCGGGTATCACCTCCACGGTCCAGCAGTTTGACAAGGCGCCGGAAGGCATCCGTAGGGCAACAAGCAGCGATCCGGAGACGAGCGACCGAGTTGACCTGAGCGTGGCGGCCGTCGATCTGCTCTCGGCCAGAACGGCCTATCAGGCCGCCATCGCAGTGGCTAAGAGCGCTGAAGAAATCAACGAGCACGCCATCGACCTGCTAGGGTGAGTCGGTTCGGCGGTTATCCTGCGATTCTGCTTTGAGAATAGGCCCTCGCACCACCCGCGGCTGAGAAATCACCTCGCACCGTAAAGTCCTCGAGCTACGATCTCTCGGGCCACCGCTTGGGGCACGAACTGTTTCCACGCTCTTCCTTCCTCGATCGCTTGGCGGAGAGCCGACGACGATACTTGGTCAAACGAGGTTGGCAGATCAACGAGGTGGATACGTCTTCGATACTCCTGGGGAGGGTGGTGGACTCCTTGCCGGGAGGCGACGAGGAGTTGAAATTCCTCGAGCTGGCTGGCGAACTCGGGCCCTCGCCATAATCCCATTCGGCGATGCGCCGGGCCGCGTCTCGCCCGCAGAGCAGGAACAGTTCGACCGAAGAGGCGCAGGCTTCGCGAAACGATCGTGCAATCTCGATGAACAGCCCCTCTTCCGAAGAAGCCATGGCAAAGTTCGGCGAGCCGCTCAGCGCGACTTCGAGTAGCGCCAGGCGGTCTTCGAACGCCGCTCCCACGAATTGCTTGTGCGGAAAGACTCGGGGCAGCAGAAAAACGACCTGATCGAGCCGGTGTTGGGTCCTTGCCGCGTCGGCCAAAGCCAGATGGGCGTTGGTAGGCGGATTGAACGCCCCGGGGAATATGCCCAGGGATCCCTGGCTGACCAGGTCGCCCTTGTGGAACTCGATCATTCCGCGGTTCCGGGAATATCCCGCTTTTCTCACCACCTGACGGCCGAAGCACGCCATAGGCCCGTCATTACTGCGTTGCGCTTGCTCGCCGTGCTCAACGTACTGTTCAAGTACGCCCGCATCACTCCAGAAATGCGTCGCCGAGCGGCGCGCGCCTTGTAGTGACGGGCCTCTCACGCACTTCGCCTCGCCACGTGGTGAGAAAAGCGGGATAGGGAATCGACCCCGAACCCAAACGAGCCGCCGACAAGCGCGCCACAACCCGGCCCTCACAGCGCCGCTTTTACCAAGGGTGTAAAAGGGAGCTACTGGACCAGATCGAGCGCAAGGTCAACGGGTTCGGGTTGCGTGGCCGAGATCCGGAAAGCGTCTTCGACCAACTGGACCCCTTCCTGAAGATTCGTCTCGTCGGTGTAATAGAGGGCGCAGAGGCGAGAACCTTCCATAACTTCGTCGCCGACCTTTGATTGCAGGATGACGCCCACGGCCGGATCGATGACGTCATCCATGGCATCTCGACCGGCTCCGAGAAGAGTAGCGGCGTGCCCGATGTCATCGGCGTTAATGCGGCTGACAAAACCCGCTCGCGGTGATGAGATGATGTGCTCGCCACTGGCATTGGGGAGCAGCTCGAATTGCTGCAGGACGTTCGGATCCCCACCCTGCGCCTCGATGACCGCCTGCAGCTTGGCAAAGGCCGAGCCGTCGGCGAGTAGCTGCTGCGCTTGATCCCGGGCGCTCTCGAGCGAGCGAGACGGCTCGCCCAAATAAATCATGCGCGCGGCGATCTCGACCGAGAGGCCAATCAAGTCGGCCGGGCCTTGGCCTTGCAGGGTCTGTGAGACCTCCATCACCTCCAGAGCGTTGCCGATGGTGAATCCCAGCGGCTGATTCATGTCCGTCAGCAAGGCCTGCATGCGCACCTCCATGCGGCGCCCGATCGTGATCATCAACTGCGCCAGGCGGCGCGCTTCGGCGCGATCGCGGATCAGCGACCCTCGGCCGACCTTGACGTCGAGCAGCAGACCGTCAATGCCCTCGGCCAGCTTCTTGGACATGATCGAAGCGGCGATCAGCTCCAAACAATCGATCGTCCCCGTGGCGTCCCGCAGAGCGAAGAGCTTCTTGTCGGCCGGCGCCAATTCGTTCGTCTGACCGGTAAACGCCAAGCCGTGGGTGGCCACGGTCTGCCGGAATTCGGCCAGCGGCAGCTCGGTTTGAAATCCGGGTATGGACTGCAACTTGTCTAGGGTTCCACCGGTATACCCCATTCCCCGATCGGTGATCGTAGGAACCGCGATACCGGCGGCGGCGGCGATCGGGGAGGCGATGAGAGTGATCTTGTCTCCCACTCCACCCGTCGAGTGCTTGTCGACTTTCGGTTGCGGGATATCGCTGAGGTCGACCTGCCGGCCGCACTTCAGCATGGCCGATGTAAGGGCGGCCGCTTCGGTGTCGCTGAAGCCGCTGCAGGATCCCGCCACCAAAAAGGCGGCCATCTGATAGTCCTTGATTTCGCCCCGCGCATAGCTGCTGATCAGGTGCTCAAACTCTTCGAAGGTAACCTCTTCCCCGTCTCTCTTGCGGCGAATTAGGTCGACAATTCTGGTCATTGATGCACACAACCCCCCCGTGCTTTCCCGCCCAGGGGAAGCTACGGCCACTTCGCTTAATGGGTCTAGATCAGTTCAGCCTAACATTCACCGGGTTGGAGCGCAAGGAACCGCGGGCTGTTTGTAACTGCGAAAACGTCACTTAGGAGCGCTTCCGAGGGGGTTTGCCAGGGCTGAGGCACGGTGTCCAGAACCCGTCTGCACGTCCCCGCTCCCCGCTGGGCTGCTGAACCGGGGTCAGATCGTCAGGGGAGGGATTGGCACTCGGTAGCGCCCTGCGAAGACGTCCTCGAAAAGTTGTAGAAGCTCGCGCTGGATGTTCCCGTTCGAGGCAGCCAGGTGCGGGCCGGCCAGTTCATAGGGCGCCCCGTTCATGTCCTGATAGGTCCCTCCGGCCTCTTGAATCATCAGCAGTCCCGCGGCCACATCCCAGGCGTTGAGGCCAAACTCCCAAAACCCTTCCAAGCGACCACTCGCTACCGAGCACAGATCCAGCGCCGCCGATCCCGCGCGCCTGACCCCGTGGGTAAGCATGGACACCTGGTGGAAGAAGTAAACGTTGATATCGGCGTGCCTGTTGCGGCTCGCAAACCCGGTCCCGATCAAGCTTTCCTTAAGAGATTCGCGCTTCGAGACTTGAATCCGGCGGCTGTTAAGGTACGCTCCCGATCCTCGCTCGGCGCTAAAAAGTTCCTCCCGCAATGGGTCGTAGACAACACCGGCAACCATCTCGTTACGAAATGCGAGACCGATACTGACACAAAAGGCCGGGAAACCATGCGCAAAGTTGGTGGTGCCGTCGACGGGGTCAACGTACCATACGTATTCGGAGCCGGCTTCGACTCCGCCACCCTCTTCGGCGATGATGGAGTGGGCGGGAAACCTCGATCGCAGCCGCTCGACGATCAGCTTTTCAGAGGCGCGATCGGCGGCGGTCACCAGATCGAACGTCCCCTTGTATTCCATCTCAATGGGCTGTTCGAAATAGGGGAGTATGAGTGCTCCGGCTTCACGAGATATCTCGGCGGCAATCGATACGTAGTCCACGTTGTTCATGTGCTGGTAACCTGGCGAGTCGCGACCGACCGGCTAACCGGCCTCGTTGAGAATACCACTCGCCCCCAAATCCTTGTCCCGACCGGGCCTGCCTTGAAACCTAGCCCGCTTTTCTCACCACCTGACGGTCGAAGCACGCAATAGGCCCGCCATTACTGCGTTGCGCTTGCTCACCGTGCTCAACGTACTGTTCAAGTACGCCTCCGCTCGCTGAGCGGCGCATGCCTTGTACTGACGGGCCTCTCACGCACTTCGCCCCGCCACGTGGTGAGAAAAGCGGGCTATTGACTCCCGCATAATATAGAGTAATCTTTTGGGGGTTCTGCTCGTCTTAATAGACATGGGGAACCCAAGAGGCGTAAGGCGCGATTTTGATGCTCTGGAAAAGCGACGGCTGGAGGCCGTGCGGCTGGTCGTCGACGAAGGTTTGAGTCAGTCCGAGGCAGCACGGCGCGTGAAGGCGGCGCAGCAAAGCGTGAGCCGTTGGGTTAGCGAGCATGGCGCGCACGGTGCCGCCGGACTCCGCCGGGCCGGGCGCGCCGGCCGCAAGCCGCTGTTAGACGCCACGCAACGGGAACGTCTGGAGGCAATGCTGCTGCGGGGCCCCGAAGCGCAGGGCTTCTCGACGCCGCTGTGGACTTGTCCGCGAGTCGCTCGTCTGATCGCCGACGAGTTCGGCGCGCGCTATCACGAAGGTCATGTTTGGAAGATCCTGCGGGCGCTCCACTGGAGCCCGCAACGGCCTGTCGGCAAGGCCCGCGAGCGCAACGAAGAAGCCATCCGCAACTGGCGGCGCAAGACTTGGCCGGCCACTAAAAAAAAGCCCAAAAACAAGGCCGCACGATCGTCTTCATCGACGAAAGCGGACTGAGTCAGAAGCCCCATCGTTGCCGCACCTGGGCGCCCCGCGGCGAGACACCCGTGCTGGAGTTCAACTTCAACTGGCAGAAACTTTCCGTTTCCGCCGGGCTGACCTTGCGCAACTTCTACTTCCGGCTCTATCCCGGCGCCATCGGCGAGCTGGAGGTCATCGACTTCCTGAAGGCTTTGGTCCGCCACATCGACGGCCCGCTGCTGATCGTCTGGGACCGCCTGCCGGCGCACCGCAGCCGCCTGGTGCGGGAGTTCATCGAGCTCTCCGAAGGCCACATCGCCACGGAGTGCTTGCCGCCCTATGCACCGGAGCTGAACCCGGTGGAATACATTTGGGCTTACTGGAAGCAGCACGAGTTGCCGAACGTCTGTCCGAAGGACTACTGGGAGCTGGACGAGCGTGCCCGCAAATCCCTGCGTCGCATGCGCCGCAAACCGCGCTTGATTACGGCCTTCTGGAAGCAGTCTTCTCTTGGCCTTGACTAACTCGATATTATGCGAGATTCAATAAGTGCTCCATTCCACAGACAACCTCACGTTTCGGGTAAGTGCAGGCGGGCACAGCATGCTGAGCATGCTGTGCCCCTACAGACCCGTCGGACGCTTGGAAACGTAGGGGCACGGCATGCCGTGCCCGAAGTTCTCGACCGTCCGCCTGGCTTCTAAATATACGTGACCGAACTTGTGACGAATGACCTAAGGTTGCCCGCTAGGACCGCGTTTCCGACTGCTCGTGGAAATACTTGATGTCGTTCTTCAAAACGAACAGATCCGGCGCAGCTTGACGGCTCACGCGTATCGATGTCGAATCATGGGATTCAACGAGCCCGACGACTTCTTCGTTATCACGCAGTCGCAGCAATACGGGAATCTCTTTCTCGATCAGGCGCTTCAAGTAGTTGGCCTCTTCGAGGGTGTAGGGCTTGGCCCGGCTCTGCGGCGACTTTGCCCTGGAGAGGGAACTCCGATCGGCGGTTCTCTTGGCCGTGCCGCGCGGGGGTTTCCCGCCGGAACGGTTCCGTCTCAAGGTCGGCTCCTTCTTTCGGTTTTTCCTTCGATGGGCGCCTGGGGCTGGGAGTCTTCGGAACCGGCCCTGGGCCGGAGACTGATCTTGCCGCGCGGAGGGGCTTTGGGAGCCGCCGGGACGAAATACCCATTGCGGGCCAGAACCCGCGCTTCCGGGCGGCTGACCGTGATGCTCGTCCCGCGAAAGCTTTCCGCGGCGCTCCGGCCCTCCGGGGGGTAGTAGGCGATCAGGTATTGCGTCCTTAAGTTGCGCAGAATCTCATTGAACGCGCGGTCCAAATCCGCGCTGGCGTGCTGCACGAAGGTTGTTCCGCCGGTACTGGCGGCCAGCGCTTTGAGCGCGTTCTCTCCCCCGACATTGCGTCCCGCATCGGCGGTGATGGGCATGACGATGATGCCATAGATCACAGCGTCGACGGCGTGAGCTTCCCGCAACGCTTTCCGATAGGGCACGTTGCTGGTCGTATCCCCGCCATCGGTGATGATGATCATGACTTTACGCCCGGGACGGCGCCTGAGCTGCCTGGCGGCTAGCAGAATTCCGTCATACATCGATGTGCCGGAGTCGGCTCGAATCCGATCCAGAGCCTTATCGAGGCGCTTCGTGGAGGCGGTGAAACCGGTGAGCAACTCGACGAAGACCGAGAACTGGAAGACGCCCACCCGGTCGCCGCGATGCGATCCCGGCCCCAACAGGTTGCGGACGAAACGTTTGGCCGATTCCCGCTCGAAGTCGAGCTCCTTGGCCGTGCTCAAGCTGGTGTCGAGCATTAACGCCACCGATAGAGGACGATCGGTACGGCGTTCGAAAACGGCGATCCGCCGTTCGACACCGCCGTCCAATACGGTGAAATCAGCCCGCTCAAGGTCGGCGATCGGAGTGCCGCTGGGGTCTTTCACCGTCACCAGCACGTGAACTAGGCTGACCTCGACCTTGAACGTGGGGTCGTCGGAGGACTGCTGGGCCGGCAAAGGGGCTTCCGCGGCCAGCGCCACAAGTGCCAACACCACCCCGGATCGAGCGCTCATTGGGGCGCTCCCACGCTGCGCGGAACCGAGCTCTCCCACTCCCCCTCGACCCAGACCTCGCCGTCCTCGAAGTACTCTTTCTTCCAAATCGGGACCAGGCGCTTGAGCCGGTTGATGGCCTCCAGGCTGGCCTCATAGGCGGGTTTGCGATGCGCGGCCGCGACCAGGATGGCAACACTCGTCTCGCTGATCTCGAGCCGTCCCAAGCGATGGACCATCGTGATTCCCCGAATCGGATAGGTTTCGAGGATCCGGCGGCCGATTTCGCGCATCTTATTTATGGCCACCGGAACGTAGCATTCGTAATCGAGAAAGAGGGTCTTGCGCTCACCGGAATGGTTTCTCACCACCCCTTCAAAGGTGATCACCGCGCCATCTTCACCTTGGACAAGGCGCTGCTTGAGGACCTGAACGTCGATGGAACCCTCCGTGAGAGCGTAGAAGCCGGATTCTCCGCCAGCGCTAGCTAGCCAAGGGGAGGAATCCGTCGCGCCTCCGCTGACCGGGGGCATCAAGGCGACCTCGTCTCCGTCGCCCAGTGCCGCGTCGTGGTTGGCAAACTCGTGATTGTGCGCGATTGCCACACTGCCGGCCATCTCGCGCAGTCTCGGGAATTGGGACGCGTAGTGCTCGAAGACCGTTTCGAGGCAGGCGCCCTCAGGGAGTTCCAGATCGTCCTGGGAGCGGCCCATCAGGTCCTTTAACATCCCGAAAAACAAGACGGTAACACGCATGGCAAGGCCCTCCACATTGTATCGTAGGGGCGGCGGAGAACCGGGGCGCAGAGTCGTCTCAATGCAAGATGATCCTGAAGGAGGGAAGTGTTTCCAACACAAGATGATCCTGAAACGACGACAGCCGGGAGAAGGCGCGCCGAGGGTGAACGCGAGTCACCATGCGACCGCCGGGTGGCCAAACTGCCGAACAAGCCGCTGATCGCGGAGTTCACCAAGTCGCGGCCGCGGCGCACGAGCTACCGGAAGAGATCGGTGTGATCCCAGGTACAAGTTCCACGGATCCGTTGACGCGAACAGTGTCAAACCAAGATTAGGAACGGGCGGCGCCCTCGGCTTCGATTCGTTCCGCTTCGTAGCTCATCACGGTTTCGAGCGTCTGCTCGAGGGAGTGCCGCGGCTTCCAGCTCAGAAGAGAGCGAATGCGGGAAGTGTCGGGGACCCGGCGAGATACGTCTTCGAAGCCGGGTGCGTAAGCCTTTTCGTCGGGCACTTTGACAATAGGCGAGTCGCTGCCAGTCATCGACTTGACTTTTTCAGCAACTCCCAGGATGGAAATTTCGTGGTCGGAACCGACGTTATGCACTTTTCCGAAAGCGTCAGGGTGCTCGGACAAACTCAACAGCGCCTCGATCACGTCCCGCACGTCGCAGAAACAGCGGGTCTGCCGGCCGTCCCCATAGACGGTGATCGGCTCGCCCCGCAGCGCTTGGCGAACGAATCTCGGCACCACCATTCCATATTGGCCGATCTGCCGCGGGCCGATCGTGTTGAACAGGCGAAAGATCGAGACCGGAGAGCCGAATTCCTGGTGATAGGCAAGACCCAGAAACTCACCCACCATCTTCGTTGCCCCGTAGGACCAGCGCGACTTGTTCGTCGGTCCAAACAGAAGATCGTCGTCTTCGCAAAAGGGAACCTTGCTGTTCTTGCCGTAGACCTCGGACGTGCTGGCCATCAACACCCGGCGGCCGAGTTGCCGCGCCATTTTGAGAAGGTCTTCCGTGCCCTTGATGTTCGTCTCAATGACACGGACGGGATCCTCGACGATCAACTTCACGCCGACGGCGGCGGCCAGGTGAAAGATGAGGTCGGCCCGCTCGACCAGGCGGTTGAGAGTTCCGTTGTCGGTGATGCTGCCGCGAGTGAACTCGAAGTCCGGGTTGTCGATCGCCGCGGCCAGGTTCTTGATCGAGCCGGTCGAGAGGTCGTCGATGGCCAGTACGCGCCGCCCCCGCGCCAACAGCTCCTCGACCAGGTGGGAGCCGATGAAGCCGGCGCCCCCGGTAACCAGATAGACTGGGCGCGGTGAAGTTGCTTTTACCAATGTTGGATTCTCCTGGATCGCAAATCGGCGGGCGCACGCTCACCGCCGCCCCACTTGGTAAGAAAAGCGGGTTCGTGTGACAGCCGGCTAGTGCTGACTTCCATAAGTTCGCGTATTTAAAAAGGCCTTCCCCGAAGGATCATACGGCCGGCTGTCTGGCCCGGAAGTGCTTCACAAAGCCTTCTGAGGAGCGACCGCGAGGGAGCGGTCCCTGAAATCGCCGACCCATAAACGATCGCTAAGTTGTGATAGTGAGCGCTAGGAGCCTGCGCCGCAGAAAATTTTGGGCGCCACATCTACAAATGAGAGAAGTGAGTTGCGCGATATATTGTGGTCAAAAAGGCCCATTCCGTTCTGTGAGACAGGCTTCTAGCCGCGGAAGCGTGCTTCGGGCCCCCCTGCTGCCCGGCGCCGTGAGAGCGCAAACCGTGCGCTGAAACGAACCATGATAATACATTCTCTCGTGGGTCACAATCGGTGAGCGGGCGTGGTGGCTTTCGACGTATCGTCAAGGCCCAATAGAAACGAACCTCTCGGCAGGGCTGCTAGTGCACACCCGGGCCCTGGGGCTTTGCCCCTCATCCACCGACCGAGCCGCCTCTCCTAACCCTCGAATCCGCCCGCCTTCTCGAAGGCGTCGGCCAGCTTCAACATCTTGGCCTCTTCGAAGTGGCTAGCCAGGATTTGCATCCCGATCGGCAGGCCTTGGGATGAGTTTCCGCAGGGCACGCTAACGCCGGGAATGCCCGCCAGGCTAGCCGTGATGGTGTAAATGTCGGAGAGATACATCTCCAGCGGGTCGGCGACTTTTTCGCCTAGCTTGAAGGCCGGAAACGGGGAGACCGGAGTCACTATGGCGTCGACCTGTTCGAAAGCCTTACTGAAGTCAGAGGCAATCAGCGAACGGACTTGCTGCGCTTTCTTGTAGTAGGCGTCGTAGTAGCCGGCGCTCAGCACGTAGGTCCCGAGGATGATGCGGCGTTTGACTTCCGCGCCGAATCCCTCACCGCGCGTGTTTTGATACATGTCGGCGAGCGTCTCCGAGTCCCCGGAGCGGAACGTATAGCGGACCCCGTCGTAGCGCGCGAGGTTGGCGCTCGCCTCGGCGGTGCAGATCAAATAGTAGGAAGCGATCGCGTATTCAGTGTGCGGCAGCGTGATGTCGACTGTCTCGCAACCGATCTTGCGAAGGACGTCCAGCCCGCCCTGAATGCGGCCCGCAACGTCGGCGTCCAGTCCGGCGCCGAAATACTCCTTCGGGACGCCGATGCGCAGCCCCTTGACTTCGCCATCGAGTTGAGCGGCATACTTGGGGACTTCGACGTCCGCCGAAGTGGAGTCCATGGGGTCTCGGCCGGCGATCACGCCGAGCAGGGCGGCCGAATCGGTAACGGTCCGCGAGAAGGGCCCGATGTGGTCGAGCGAGCTGGCGAAGGCGACCAGACCGTAACGCGAGACGCGCCCGTAGGTCGGGAGCACGCCGACGACGCCGCAGAACGAAGCCGGCTGGCGGATGGACCCGCCGGTGTCGGACCCCAGCGAAACCGGAGCATAGCCTCCTGCCACCGCGGCCGCCGAGCCGCCGCTCGATCCTCCGGGCACTCGGTCGGGCGCCGCGGGATTGCGCACAGGATGGAACGCGGAGTTTTCGCTGGACGACCCCATGGCGAACTCGTCGCAATTCGTCTTGCCGATAATCACCGCCCCAGCCTGTTTGACCCGCGTGACGGCGGTTGCGTCGTAGGGCGCAGTGTAGTTCTCGAGCAGCCGGGAGGCACAAGTGGCCCGCAGTCCCTCGGTGAGGATGACGTCTTTGACCGCGATCGGCACGCCGCCCAGCGGTCCGAGCGGTTCTCCCTGGGCGATCCGGCGGTCGATCTCGCCGGCGGAAGCCAGAGCCTGCTCCGGCGCGAAGTGGAGAAAAGCGCCGTACTGTTCGTTCTCGGCTTCAGCCAGCCGTAAGGCTTCCTCGGTGAGTTCCCGAGCGCTGAACGTTCGGTCGAGAAGGCCGGCTTGAATTTCCCCGATCGTCAGCTGTTTGTAGTTTTCCATGTTCACGCGCCGCTAGCCGCCGATCGGCGAAGCCTCATCGACGACCGGTCCTTCATTCGGACCCAGGAGAACGAGGCAGGCCGCCAGAGCCGTGCCCGTCAGGGCGCGGGCCCGCGGGCTCAGGCCCGCGGCTCTGTGCGGTGTTTTACCGTAGCTTTGGACTCTAAAGAATTTCCGCCGGGTGGGGAACGATTTCATGGCCTCGCTAGCGCTCGATGACCTTGGGAACTTTGAAATGCCCCGCGCCCGGGGTGGGAGCCGAACCCAGCGCGGTGTCGGGCGGAAAGCTGCCCCGCGGAGCGTCATCGCGAAGCGTGGCGGTTTCACTCCCCGGATAGAGAACCTGAGCCATGGGATCGACCTTCGATGTGTCGAGCTCATTGAGCTTTTCAACGTAAGTCAGGATTTCCGCCAAGTCCTCGGAATACTTGCGGACTTCGTCGTCCGTCAACCGCAGGTTGGCCAGATCGGCAATGTAGCGAACTTCCTTATCGCTAATCTTCACGCTTGCCGCCGCTTTCGGGGAGTTTGGCGAGTGCGATTTCTCGCCGAACCGGCGTTGATCTCGTCCATCTCCTCCACCGCCGAGGCGGGAACCTTCACCCGGAAATCAATTCCTTCGAGAACTTTCTTGCCCAGCGCGGCGTTCAGCTTCATCGTGATCTCACGGCTCATCGCGGCTAGTTGGCGACGCCAATCGTGACCTTCGACATCGACCACCAGCCTGCCGCGGTACAGCCGAATCGGCTGCGTAAGGCCTGCAATCCGGGCGCCTACCGTCGGAGCCCAGAAGGAGCAGACGATCTGCTCGTCTTGCTCCTTCGGTTCCCTACTTTCACGGTAGATTCTGGCCAGGATGTTCTTCGCGCTTTCCAAAACCGTCCCCGCGGGAAGGGATTATTCTAGCACGGGCTTTGGCGGAGGCTCCTCGCCCCCGGGGTGATTCTGAATCCGGAATGGGGGTCTAAATTTGTCCCCGCGAAGGCGCCTCTGGTACTTTAACGACTGGCAGGGCGCGCCGCCAAATTTCGACGGTTCGTACGCTACCAGACGAGGACATCGTTCTCCGAGCAAGCCATATGCTCTCAGGCATCTTAGCGCGGCTCCCTGAAGGCGCCGTCGTCGTGGTCATTCGGCTGCGGTCTCTGGGCGACACGGTGCTGACGACGCCGGCGCTGGCGTTGCTCAAGCGCGCCCGGCCCGACTTGCGAGTCGCCGCGGTAGTCGAGCGCCCGTTTGATGCTCTACTCAAGGGGAACCCCGACATCTGGCGCGTCTTGCCCATCACGGGGAAAGCGGGCGGGAGAAGGCTTTTCGGCGCCGTCCGTCAAATTCGTAAGCTGCGGCCTGAACTGTGCCTTAATTTGCACGGTGGTGCGACGAGCGCTTGGTTGACGGCGCTTTCGGGGGCGCCGGTCCGCACCGGCCTTGGGCATTTCCGTTTCCGGTTCGTCTATAACGTGAGCATCCCTCGCGCGCAGCGGGTCCTCCGCCGCGGCTTCGATGACCCTGTTCACACGGCCGAGCACCACGCGTCGGCGGTTTTTTACCTGGGCGCTCCCGAGTCTGAGATCCCAAGGGCCCGGCTCTGGGCCGAACCGAGCCCCAGAGATCGCCCCTACGCGGTTGTCCATGTGACGGCGTCTTATTTCACCAAGCAGTGGGCGACCGAGCGGTTCCATCGGATCGGCACATTCCTGCGCCAGGCACGCGGCATCGAGCCGATCATGATCTCCGGCCCGGGCGAGGGATCGGTCTTAGCCGAGCTGGGCGAGTTCACCTGCCTCGATAGCCTGTCGATCGATGATCTCAAGTCGCTGTTGGCGGGCGCCGAGCTTTTCGTCGGCAACGATTCCGGCCCGGCCCACGTGGCGGCCGCCTTCGGCGTGCCCTGCGTCGTGATCTTCGGCTCGTCGGACTCGGCGGTTTGGGGTCCTTGGAAGACACGGCACGTAATCGTCGAGACGCCGTGGGACTGCAAGCCGTGTCCCGGCGACCGCTGTTACGCTTTCGATGAGCCACGCTGTATCCTGTCGGTAGAAGTCGCCTCCGTCGAGGCGGCGATCGACAAGCTGCTTGCTGGCCGGTCTTCAAGCCGCTCGCGGCCAAGTGTCGCCCTGCGATGAGTGAACTGCTCCACCTGCTGAGCTACGTCAGGCCCTGTTGGCGCCGCCTGGGCGTGTCTGTCGTTTTGATGGCCATCGTCGGGGTCTGTCACGGACTGGTGGCCCTGCTGATCGGGCCGGTATTCGATCGGGTGCTGAACCCAAAGTCGCCCGAAGCCCCCGTGGTGCTTTACGAAGTGCCTTTCTCGGGCCTCGAAATCCACTTGAACGACCTGGTTCCGTCGTGGATTACGAACGTTTGGACCATGGTTGCGATCGGCATCCTGGGGGTCTTCATCGTCAAGGGTCTGTGCGACTTTTTCGGCAACTATTTGATCAACTACGTCGGCCTGGCCGGGGTTCGGAATCTCCGCAATAAAGTCTACGGGGTGGTTCTCAACCAGTCCCCTGCGTTTTTTCAGCAGCGTCACACCGGCAAGCTGACGTCTTCCCTCGTCAACGACATCGAGAAGATTCAGTTGGCAATGTCGCATATTCTCGCAGACCTGCTCCGCCAGAGCTTTATCGTGATCGCTTTGTTGTCGATCTTGGTCCAAACCGATTGGATTCTGGCCGCTGTCAGTCTCACTGTACTGCCTTTCGTGCTGGTGCCCACGTCGCGCATCGGCCGCCGCATCCGAAAGACCACCCGCCGCGCGCAGGATCAGCTAGGGGAGATGACCCAGATTCTACAGGAGACGATTTCGGGCAACCGCGTGGTCAAGGCGTTCAGCATGGAAGGCTTCGAACTGGGGCGTTTCCGCGCCGCCGCGGAGCGCCTGTTTAGAACCAATCTGCGCTACGTTCGCCAACAGGCCGTCGCCTCGCCGGTAATCGAAATGTTCGGAGCGCTCACGGTCGTCGGGCTGTTGACCTACGCGCGCAACCAAATCAAAGCCGAGGAGATGACGGCCGGTGAGTTCACCACGTTCGTCGTGGCCTTGCTGATGCTCTACCAGCCGATCAAGCGACTCAACGGAATCTATAACATCTTCCAGCAAGCTCTCGGCTCAGGCCAACGCGTGATGGAGTACCTGTCTCATCCCCACGATGTGAAAGAAGCTGCCCATGCAACCGTGCCGGCACCCTTTTCGCGGTCCATCGAGTTCCAAGAGGTCGGTTTCCGCTACCCCGATTCGCGGGGAGAGACCGCCCTTCGTAAGGTCAGCTTCACGGTCAACGCGGGCGAGGTCGTGGCCCTTGTCGGTCCCAGCGGCTCAGGGAAGACGACCCTGATCAATCTTCTCCCGCGGTTTTTCGATCCCACCGAAGGTCGCATCCTGATCGACGGAGAAGACATTCGCAACGCAAAACTGAAAGCTCTTCGCGATCAGATCGCCCTGGTGACCCAAGAGACGTTCTTGTTCGATGACACGGTATTCAATAACATCGCCTACGGCCGGCCCGATATTCCGCCGGAAGCCGTTGAGCGCGCGGCCCAGATGGCCATCGCAGCCGATTTTATCGCCGAGCTGCCCGAGGGCTATCAGACACCCCTCGGAGAGCGAGGCCACCGCTTGAGCGGCGGCCAGCGCCAGCGAATCGCCATTGCCCGAGCGTTTCTCAAGAACGCCCCGATCCTAATCTTGGACGAGGCCACCTCGCATCTGGACAGCGAGGCGGAGCGGCTTGTCCAGAAAGCACTGGCCAATCTTTTGCAGGGCCGCACCTCGATCGTCAGCGCTCACCGGCTTTCGACCATCCGCAGCGCGGACAAGATCATGGTCATCGATGAGGGAGAGATCGCCGACGTGGGAAGCCACCAAAGTTTGCTGCGCAGCAACGCACTCTACCGCCGGCTGTGTGAACTGCAATCGGTGGAGCAGTTCAGCGGATCGTCCACTTGAGGAATATCGAGCGAAGAAAACCGCGACGGATCGCCTTGAGTGCCGGCCAGTCCGCTTTTCTCGCCACGTGGCGAGGCGAAGCGTGTGAGAAGGCCGTCGGGACGAGGCACGCGCCGCTCAGCGAGCGGAGGCGCACTTGAACAGTGGGTTGAGCACGGTGAGCAAGCGAAACGAAGTCACGGCGGCCCTATCGCGTGCTTCGGTCGTCAGGTGGTGAGAAAAGCGGACCAGTCCCACAAACCATCCCTATGCCCTTCAGCATGACCGGATACGCGCAAGTCAGCCACGAGAGTGATGAACTGTCACTGTCAATCACGCTGCGCAGCGTGAATCATCGTTCCTTGGATCTGAAATTGCGAGTTCCGCCGGATCTGGAGCCGCTGGAAGGGCTGATTCGCAACGCCGTGAAGCGCAGTATTCGGCGGGGCCAACTTCAGATGAGCGTGTCGCTGCGCTGGAGTGGGGAGGCCGCTTCGGTGTCGATTAACTGGCCCCTGGTCGATGCTTATTTGAAGACTTATCGCGAACTGGCCACCGCTCATGGCATCCTGGCCGAGCCTGACTTGAACGTGATTCTGCGCGTCCCCGGGGCGCTGACCTATGAGACCGATCCATTCGACGAGCGGCGCAGGTTGCTGCTGGAGACGGCTCTCGATAATTGCCTGTCGCAGGCCATTGAGGAGCTGAATCGAGCCAGGCAACTCGAAGCGGCCGGGATCGTTGAGCAGATCAGCCGGCACGCCGAGTCGATCGGCGAAGGCGTACGACAACTCGAGGCGGTTCGGCTCGACACGATCCCCTTGTTCCAACAGCGCGTTCGCGAGCGGCTGGCCGAGCTGATGGAGGGAGTCGATCCCGATCCGCAGCGAATTCTGCAAGAAGCCGCCGTATTGGCCGACCGCGCCGACGTCACCGAAGAGCTGCAGCGGCTTTCGGCTCACGTCAGCCGCCTGCAGCGGATGCTCGAGGAAGACGGCGACCTCGGCAAGCCGATGGACTTCTTGGCGCAGGAGATGAACCGCGAAACCAATACCCTGCTTTCAAAGACTACGCCGCTCGGCCGGGCCGGCCTGGCGGTCACCGAAGTCGGCCTTCGGCTGAAGGGGGAGATCGAGAAAATCCGCGAGCAAGCTCAAAATCTGGAATAATGCATTCCAGTGTCGATCGTTTTTATTATCTCCGCTCCTTCGGGATCCGGGAAATCTACCCTCGTTCAGCGCCTCATGGACTGCGAAGGCAACTTGGAGTTTTCCACCTCGGTGACGACCCGTTCGCCCCGGCCGGGCGACGTGGACGGCAAGAGTTACGATTTTGTCAGCCGGGAGGAGTTTCTGCGCATGCGGGACGGCGGGGAGCTGTTGGAATGGGCGGAGGTTTTCGGCGAGTTCTACGGCACTCCACGAAAGAGTTTGGACCTTTCCTGCCAACGAGGGCACGACCTCATTCTGGACATCGACGTGCAAGGTGCGGCACAATTGAAGAAGAAGCTCCCCGAGGCGGTGACGGTCTTCATTTTGCCGCCGTCGAAAAGGGAGTTGGAAGCGCGCTTGCGGAATCGGTCTTCGGACCCGGATGAGGTCATCGAGCGGCGCCTTCGAGAGGCCTCTCAGGAAGTCTCCAACTACCGGCTGTACGATTACGTATTGGTCAACGACCGGTTGGAGGAGTCTTTGCGGACTTTGCGTGGCATCCTGGAGGCCGAGCGCTGCCGCAAAGATCAAGTTCGGCCGCGGATTCAGCCGATTCTAAAGAGCTTTGGATTGAACTCAGGAGAGTGAGTCAAGAATGAGTAAAGAGAGCAAAGGAACCCAACTGCGCCTCGAGCAGGAAAGCGCCAAGCCTTCTGATCTGCCGTGGTTTGTCCCCAGCGACGAAGAACAGAGCGTCTACCGCTTCATCATCGCGGCGGCTAAGCGTGCCAGGCAGTTGCAGGCGGGCGCGCGCCCCTTGATCTCGACGACTTCCCGCAAGCCGACCAAGATCGCGATGGAAGAGATTCGTCGGGCCGAAGTGGCAGTCGAGTCGGCCCCACAAAGCGAGCCGGAACCGGACGAGGAGCCTGTCTCCGAATAACACGCGCGGCAGCCCTCACCGGGGCCCACCCTACGGGATCATGATTGACGATTCCGCCAGCCCAAAGAAGATCGTCCTCGGCGTGACGGGGGGCATAGCCGCCTACAAGTCCGCGGAGTTGGTTCGTCTTCTGAAGGAACGCGGGGACCGGGTGCAGGTCGTCATGACCGAGCGCGCCCAGGAGTTCGTTCGACCACTGACATTCGCCGCCTTGAGCGGGGAAAAGGTCATTACCGATCTGTTCTCCCACTCAGGCAGTGAAGAAACGCTCCAGAGCGCCATCGAGCACATCGGCGTGGCCCAGGAGGCGGACCTGTTGCTGGTAGCCCCGGCTACCGCCGACATCCTGGCGAAATTCTCCCACGGCATCGCCGGCGACTTTCTGACAACGATGTATCTGGCCTTCACCGGGCCCGTGGTAGTCGCGCCCGCGATGAACACGAATATGTGGAATCATCCGGCGACGCGGAAGAATCTTGAGGCTTTGCGGGAGCGCGGAGTCCGCCTGGTTGATCCGGACGAGGGATCTCTGGCTTGCGGCATGATCGGCCCGGGACGGTTGGCCGATCTGGCCGAGATTGTCGCCGCCGTGGACGACGCTTTGCAATCTACCCGCGGTCTGGCCGGGGAGACAATTTTGATTACCGCCGGGCCGACCCGGGAGCCCGTGGACCCCGTCCGCTTCCTGTCCAATCGTTCCAGCGGGAAGATGGGTTTTGCCTTGGCTGAGGAAGCGATTGCCCGGGGGGCTCGCGTGACCCTCGTGAGTGGGCCGGTAGCGCTGCCTCCTCCCGCCGGTTGTGAGCTGGTTCGGGTCGCCACGGCCGCGGAAATGCACGAGGCGGTCATTCGCCGGCTTCCCGAATCCACGATTGTCGTCATGGCGGCTGCCGTCGCCGACTATCGGCCCGCCTCCGAGCTGCGAAGCAAGGTCAAGAAGCAATCTTCCGGATGGAACCTCGAGCTTGAACCCACAGCCGACATCCTGGCCGACCTCGCGCGGCGCAAGGACGAGCAATTGCTGATTGGCTTCGCGGCGGAGACCGAGGATCTTCGTCAAAATGCGGAGCGCAAACTGCGTTTGAAGAATTGTGATCTGCTGGTTGCCAACCTCGTCGGGCCGGCGGCTGAGGATGGGGGCTTCGATTCCGAGATGAACCAGGGACTCTTGCTGGCGGCGAATGGTGAAGCCATCGAGCTGCCTCGCAGCTCGAAGCGCGAGATGGCGAGGCGAATCTTCGACCGTGCGCTTCAGCTACGCCCGCTGCTGGAAAAGGCTCGCGTGTAAGCATGCAGCGACCCTACGCTCCAAGCAGCGAACAGATCCGTAGGGGCCCCGACAGATCCGTCGGGTGCCTGGAAACGTAGGGGCACGGCATGCCGTGCCCGAAGTTCCCGACCGTCCACCTGGCTTCTAACATGCGTCGCCGAACTTGTGAAAGGAACTACTGAGCGTGCAGAGCTCGCTTCGTCGCTGTCTTGAGTTTTATCGCGATCTGGGGTTCGAGGACCTCTACCTTCCGCAAGGACTTGCGCCAAGATTCAGACGCTCGGCGCAACGGAAGGGGGCGGTCCCGGAAAACGCCGCCGGAGGTGAGAGGGACCCGCTGAGGGGCCATTCCCCGGTTGCCCGCCCTGGGGCGGCCTCGCGTGCGTCAGACACATCGAACCTGCCTAAGCCGAATGTGCCGAACTTGCCCTCGCCACCGGCGAAGGATCTGTTTCCCGGGACCGGCGGGGAGGGCGCCGACGCCCCCAAGGACCCGCTGACGGTCCTGCCGGATATTCAGGCCGACATGGGCGACTGTACTCGCTGTCGTCTCCACGAGGGCCGCTCGAAGATCGTCTTCGGCAGCGGCAATCCCAACGCGAAGGTTGTCTTCGTAGGCGAGGGGCCGGGCGCCGACGAGGACGCGCAGGGACTTCCCTTCGTCGGACGGGCCGGCCAGTTGTTGACGCAGATGATCAATAACACCGCTTCTCGCGAGGCCATTGCCATTCGGCGCGAGGATGTCTATATCTGCAACGTCGTCAAGTGCCGTCCACCCGACAACCGCACCCCCGAGCCTGACGAGATGAAAACCTGCGGACAGTTTCTCGAACGCCAACTGGAAGCGATTCGTCCCAAGGCCATCTGCGTCCTGGGAGGCACGGCGGCGAAATTTCTGCTCAGCACCAAGCAGGGAATCACGAAAATCCGGGGCACTTGGCACGAGTGGCGCGGCATTCCCGTCATGCCCACCTATCATCCTTCCTTCCTACTGCGTCCCTACGCGCAAGACAAGAAGCGCGAGGCCTGGCGAGACCTGCGGGCGGTGCTGCACTACGCCTACGACTAGCCCGCATTTCTCACCACCTGACGGTCGAAGCACGCAATAGGCCTGCCATTACTGTGTTGCGCTTGCTCGCCGTGCTCAACGTAGGGTTCAAGTACGCTTCCGCGCGCTGCTCGGCGCCCGCGAAAACCGGCGAAAACCGGGACAGCCTCAATTAACCAACTATGGGGACTCTAACTGACTGATTCTACATAGCGGTGGCGTGGTGGCCGCAGTCTCGGCCTTTTCCTATCATATTGGCAAGAGAATGATTGCTCACCGCCGACAGTGCAACTGAGGCTGTCCCGGTTTTCTCAGGTGGTGAGAACTGCTAGCTGGTGTTTGGTCCCATAAGTTCGCCATCGTTTGTAGGCGGCAATTGCCGGACCGCTCCCTCCCGGTGGAGGCTCGGAAGGCTCTGTGAACAAACCACTTCCTGGTTAGACAGAGATCCCTGCATCCTTCGGGAAAGACCCTCTTTTAGTTACGCGAACTTTATGTCGCGAAGCACTCACCGGGTTGTTACTGTAGAGATGATGGCCGAGCGTATCCTCGTGACCGGATCATCCGGTTTCATTGGAGCCTGGGTTGTGCGGGATTTGATCGAGCGCCGGGTGCCGTTCGTGATGCTCGATCGGGACCCGAACCTGCGCAGGCTAGGGGACTTGCTGCCGGAACTGCCGTCCGGTCTCAAGGTGATCACCGGCGATGTGAGCGACCTCGACGTCGTCGCTCGAGCGATCGAGGAGAACGGCGTGACGGCCATCATTCACCTGGCGGGGGCACAGATTCCCATTTGCCGCGAGACACCCCTGTTGGGCGCCCAGATCAACGTGATGGGCACGATGGCGGTCTTTGAGGCGGCCCGACAGCAGGGCACGATTCGACAGATCGCCTATGCTAGCTCGGCGGGCGTCATGGGCCGGGTCGAGGATTACCCGCCGGGGCTGATCCCCAGCGACGCGCCAGCGCGGCCCGCCACCCACTACGGAGTCTTTAAACAGTGCAATGAAGGCAACGCGCGGGTCTACTTCCAGGATCACGGGGTCAGCAGCGTCGGTCTTCGCCCCGGCACCGTCTACGGGGTCGGCCGGGACTTTGGTCTCACGTCGGACCCGACCAAGGCCGTCAAGGCCGCCCTGGTCGGCCGTTTACGATCCGCTTCGGGGGAGACAACGCCTTCCAGTACGCCCCCGACGTGGCGGCGACATTTGTCCTCAGCGCGCTGGAGGAGCGCCAAGCGGCGCTCACGTTCAATATGCGGGGCCGAGTGGCGTCGATCGCCCAGTTCGTCGCCGAGCTTGAGTGACCTTGCCCCCTAAAACGAGTCCAAGTTGAATGTTAGGATTTTCGGTTTTAGGAAGGAGGCAAGAGATGGCAGGGAAGCGATTTAGTGCAGAACAGATCATCATCAAGTTGCGTGAGGCAGAGGTGGGTCTAGCTCAAGGACAGACGGTGGGCCAGGTGTGCAAACAGATTGGGGTGACCGAGCAGACCTACTACCGGTGGCGCAAGGAGTACGGAGGGCTTCGACTGAATCAGGCCAAGCGGTTGAAGGTGTTGGAGAAGGAGAATGCCCGGTTGAAGAAGCTAGTGGCAGATCTGTCTTTGGACAAGCAGATCCTAAAGGAAGTTTCCTCGGGAAACTTCTAGGCCCGACGAAGAGGAGACGCGCAGTGGTGTGGGTGAGGGAAAGATTGGGAGCAGAGCGCGTCTCCGAACGTCGGGCCTGCCAAGTGCTGGGACAGGCTCGATCGACCCAGCGAAGGGAAAGGCATATCCCCGATGAGGAGGCTCGATTGGTGGCTGAGATGGTGGAGTTGGCCACGCACTACGGGCGATACGGCTACCGACGGATCACGGCCATGCTTCGTTGGGAAGGGTGGAAAGTGAATCACAAGCGGGTGGAGAGGTTGTGGAGACAGGAGGGGCTGAAAGTCCCGTCCAGACAGCCGAAACGAAGGAGACTGTGGCTTCATGATGGATCCTGCGTTCGGTTACGAGCGGCTCACAAGGATCACGTCTGGAGCTATGACTTCGTGCATGAGCGAACCCATGACGGAAGGGCCTTTCGATTATTAACCCTACTGGATGAATACACCCGGGAGTGTCTGGCCATTGAGGTCCAACGACAGATGAATCACCAGGACGTGTTGGATCGATTGGCGGAGTTGTTCGTGGATCGGGGAGTGCCTGAATACATTCGGTCCGATAACGGGTCAGAGTTTACGGCTCAGGCGGTTCGGGACTGGCTGAAGGCTGTTGGGGTGAGGACCTCATACATCGAGCCCGGCAGCCCCTGGGAGAATGGATATGTGGAGAGCTTCAACGGAAAACTGCGGGATGAACTGCTGAACGTAGAAGTCTTCGACACGTTGTGGGAGGCGAAGGTGTTGGCCGAGAGATGGCGCAGGGAGTACAACCAGCGACGGCCTCACAGCGCCTTGGCCTATCGGCCGCCGGCGCCGGAGGCCAGATTACCCAGGTCCCAGGACCAGAGTTCTATACCATGGAGTGGACTTCAAATGGTCCCAGGTCTAACTTAGAGAGTGGACTCGTTCCTGGGGGCAGGTCAGCCACGAATGGCGAGACGGCGCGCAAGAATGCGTGCGTCACAAACGCTTTGCGCCGCGAACGCTTTATCGAGGCTATCCCGGCTCTTGCCCGAACGCTTTATTGAGGCTGTCCCGGTTCTTGTTGAGGCTCGGAAATCTTCTCGATGGCCTGTTTGGCGCGTCTGCGCACCATCGGGTTGGAGTCGTTGAGCAAGTCGTGAAGGGCGGGCAGCGCCGGGAGGGCGGCGGACTCCCGCCTCTCGAGACCCGCGGCGGCAGCGCCGCGAACTCCGCTGTCGCGATCATTCAGCGCCTCGATCAAAGCCGGGACGACCTCGGCGGCGCGATCCGCCTTGCGCGCCACGTTGCTGACGGCGTAGGCGGCGTTGTTACGGACCTTGCGGCTGTGATCGTCGAGCGCCCCAAGCAGCACGGGCAGCGCCGGAGCCGAATCCTCGCCGATCCAGCCGAGGGCGTAAACCGCATACTCGCGGACGCCGACGGAGGGGTCCGAGACGAGCTCGGTCAGCTTGGGAACGGCTCGGGCTTCGCTATAGCCTTTCGGCCGGCAATTGCAAGCGTGGATCTGCCCCAGCGCGTAGGCTGCCTCTTGGCGATTGGCGTCCACCGGGTCATCGAGGGCGCGAATCAGGGCTTCTGCCGCGGGACGGGCGGCCGACCACATATGGCTCAGGGCGTAGAGCGCTTGGTAGCGAATCGATTGATCCTCATGATCGAGAAACTCGGCCAGCCTGGGGGCGGCGGCCTCCGCTCCCATTTCGATGTCCGCGAGCGCGCGCAACGTAGCCTTGACGACCTTCATGTCGGGATCGTCGAGCAGGTCCACAAGTTTCGGGACGGCGCCGGCGGCGCCGGATTCCATGCGCCCAATCGACTGGATGGCCTGCACACGAAGCTCGGGAACTTCGAGGGCCGCGACGAGCGCGGCCAGGGCCGGTTCGGTGTTCGTCCGCATCTCCCCCAACGCCCGAAGCGCGCCGAGGCGGACTCTCGTCGTATCGTTGGCGGCTGTTTCGACCAGAGCCGGTACGGCGGCCGACGCTCGATAGCCCAACTGCCGAAGACTACTCGTGGCGGCCAAGCGGACCTCCTCGTCGGGGACCCTCAGCACTTCCACCAACGCGGGCACGGCGGCCTCCCCCATTCTGCCGAGAGCGTCTGTAGCCGCCCTCCGGACAGTGGAATCTTCGTCACCCAGAGCCTGGGCAAGGGCGGGCACGGCCGTGCTTGCCGCCAGTCCCATCTCCCGCAGCGATCGCGCGGCCTCGCGCCGCACATTCACTTGTTCACTGGAGAGTTCAGCAATCAGGCCTTTGACTTTTTGCTCACCCCCAGGCGTCGGATTTCGATCTACTCTTGTCCTCGAAAAACTTACCTCTACCTGAGCGATCGCCTGCTCAACCTGGTCGGGCGTGATGTCGGGACGGGGATCAATCGTTGCCAAGGCTCGCCCGGCCGCCCGGCGGACCCAGTCGTGGTTGGACTTGAGCGCCAGCGCGAGATTGGGGATCGCCGCCCTCGCCGGCTCGCCCATGGCCGCCAGCAGGTCGCAAGCCGTGCTACGGGTCCCAAAGTGGCCGTTCGGGTCGTTGATGATCGCGCCGAGCGTGGGAATCGCCGCGGTGGCGTGCTCAGGGCCGATTTGAAACAGCGCGCTGACGACAGCCGAGGCGACGATCCACTCGGGGTCCTTCAAAACCTCGATCAGCGCCGGGATGGCCGGCTGGGCCGCGGCTCCCAGGGAATGCAGGCCCCCCACGGCCCCGCGCCGAACGTCTTTGTGCTCGTCCCGCAATGCTTCGACGAGCACGGGAAGGACGTCCTGAAAATCGCGGCCGAAGCCGCCCAACGATCTCAAGGCGGCGGCCCGCACCTCCGCGTCGGCGTCACTCGACAAGATGAGCAACAGTTGCTTCGCCCCAGCCGCCGCGGGCCCGATTCGCCCCAGAGAATCGGCGGCTCTCTGGCGCACGGACGTCTCGAGATCGTTCAACAGGCGGCCCAGCGGCCGGACCCCGCCTTCGGCGTCCGGGCCGAAGTCCCGAATTGCGTAACACGCAGCTCGGCGGACGTCGGAGTCCTCATCCTGGAGCGCTTCGATCAGCGCGGACACGACCTCCCGAGTCGGGCTGCTGCGAGAGAGGCTTCGCGCCGCCGAGGCTCGTTCACTCGCCTCGGGGCCGCGAAGCCGGCGAAGCAGATCCGGGGTGGACAAACGTCCCTCCGGCTGCGCGAGCAAAGGCAGTGTCCCCGCGGCGGCGAACATCAGACAGCAGAACCGGCTGAGCCTCATGGGTCTCCCATCGTTCTGAGTTTCACAACCGACGTTCTCACCCGGCAAATCGGGGTTTTACCTGCAAGGCGAATGCGCCGCCGGGAGTTCATCCGCTCTCCGGCATCATGCCGCGAATCGCGTTCTCGACAGACCGTGCGACCGTTTCATAGTCGTGCTCTTGAGAGAAGCGCAGCGGCTTACCGATCCTCACCCGAACCCGGTTCGGCTGGGGCCAATCGTGGTGCACGGAGTAAACCTCGTACAACCCTTCCAAATAGACGGGCACGACAGGCGCCCCCAGCCGCAAGGCCATCATGCCGATCCCCGTCTTGAACGGCTGCATCCGGCCGCTGGGCGAGCGCTCCCCTTCGGGAAACACCAGCGGGCAGTAGCCGCTATCCATCAATTCGCCGGTATATTTCAGCGCCCGGCGGGCGCCGGACATCTGCTGGGGAAGCGGGTAGGCATTGAACAGCCCGCAAGCAAGATAGTATTGACCCGCGTTGTTGAGCACTTGCCTCCAGGCGAAGCCCGCTTGCTCAAAATAGGCGCGGAAAAAGTCCTGCGACATGGCGGGCGCGAGCCGATGACGCCAGCGCCGCGCCAATGCGGCATAGATCGCCAACGTATCGAAGTGGCTGTTATGGTTGGACGCGAAGATCACCGCAGGCGTTACGTCGCTCAGGTTCTCGATGCCGTGCACCTTCAAGCGAACCATTTCCCGAAAAGCCGGCAGGGCGATGCCGTCGAGCGCCCATCTTCGGAACCAGCGAATCGGTGCGGCGCGTGTCCAGCGGGGAGTGCCCGTCGGGCGAGCCGTGGCCAACAGACGAGCCGTGGCCTGGGGCCAAAGTCTTCCCGCCTCGCCGGGTAGCAGCGCGGCGCGAACTTCCTGTTGGCGGGCAACTTGCTCGCCGGCGGCGGGGCCGCGTCCAACCCGCTGCGCAACCCGAACGGAGGATTCCAGCTCCGCCGTGGTCTGGATCCCGGCAAACTCCTCCTCGTCGAGCTGAATGCCGTACTGCTGCTCCACCTGCGCCAACAGTTCGACTCTTTCGAGAGACGAAAGTCCCAGGTCCTCGGACAGCCTGACGTCGGCCCCCAGTTGCCGGGGAGTCTTCCCGGTGACGCGCGCCAAAGCGCCCTGGACGCCTGTCGCCTCTTCCCTCGCTTCCCTGCCCTTTTGAAGATTCTTCTCAGCCGCTACTCGACGGGCGACCTCGCCGCGTCTGATCTTCATCGTCGAGGGCGTTCGGGGAAACTCGTCTTGCGGCCAAATCGACCAACTCCGCACTCGCTGATGCGGCTCCAGCTTGGCATTGGCCTCCCTCACCAGCGGTTCGGGATCGGCTGACGGGTCGTCGAGGATCAGCACGGCATGCACTTTTTCCCCGACGTCATCATGGAGGGGAATAACAATGTTTTCTATTACTTGCGGAAATTTATTCAAGTGACTCTCTACGTCTTGCGGGTAGACGTTCAGCCCGTCCGGACCCACGATCACCTCTTTGAGCCGCCCCTTGTAGTAGAGCCGGCCCTGGTCATCAATTTCCCCGACATCACCGGTGTGAAGCCATCCGTCGACAACCTTTACGCCCGAGTCAGCGCCGGACCCCACGTATTCGGAGACGACGCTATCGCCCCGGACGAGGATTTCCCCGCTTGGGGCGATCTTGACCTGCTGGCCCTCAACCGGTTTGCCGATCGACCCTCGCCGGACGTGGAAAGGGTGATTCATGGCCACCACGGGACTGGTCTCAGTGAGTCCGTAACCCTGCACGAGCAGCAGGCCGACCTTGCCCCAAAACGCCTCCAGCAGCTTGTCGAGTTGCGCTCCGCCCACGACCAGAGCCCAGAATTTGTAGCCCAGTAAGCGGTGAACTCCGCGATAGCGCCACCAGCGTTGGACGATGCCGAGCACGCCGCCCCGGACGGGCGCTTCCGAGGGTAGAACACAGCGGCGCTCGATTTCGTTCTCTAGATTCTTCAACATCCCCGGCACGGAAATCAGCACGGAGACCCTTTCGCGGCGAATCGTCTCGATCACCCCGCCCGGACTCAGCACTCGAGTAAAGACAGCCGCTCCGCCGAGCAGTGGCGGCATGTATAGCCCAGTCGTCTGGCCGAACATGTGACTCAGCGGAAGCACGTCGAGCAACCGCAGCGGCTGGAACGGTCGGGCGAGCCACTTGAAGCGGTCGATTTCCTTTTGGATCGGAGTCAGGTTGGCGCAAATGTTCTTGTGGCGGTGGACGACCCCTTTGGGTTCACCCGTTGTGCCCGAGGTGTAGACGATTTCCACTACGTCGGAAGGTGCGACAGCGGAGGGTACAAGATGTTCCCCAAGGGGCAAATCCTCGACTTCGGCGCTCGATATGCGGAGTATTTCAATTCCCGACGCGTCTACCTCTTCCCCAAAAACGAGTAGCCGCGCTTGCGTTTCTTGTTGGATTCGCTCGACGAGGCGAGCAGAGGAGCGGAAGTCGACGGGTACGACTTCAACACCCCGCGCGACGGCGGCCCAGAATACATACACCCAAGCCGGCCGGTTTTCGCTCCAGACCAGCAAACGGTTGCCTTTCGAAAGTCCCTGGGCGTCGAGGTAGCCGGCGGCGGCGGCGATCCGCCCGTAGATCTCTCGATAGGAAAGCATCCAAGTGCGGTAACCGTTGTGGTACCGCAGGGCTTCTCGGTTCCCGAGGGAGCGGATCATGGGCAGGAACTCTTGGAGGGTCTGCATGCCGAAAGCCGGCGTTGTCTGCTGGCTTTGTAAGCAATTCTAGCGCCACCGGCGCGGGGCGATGTCAGGGTAGTGAGGCTCGCAACATACACTGACTTTGGAACGGGGCGCGGCATGCCCCGCCCCTACAGTCTGAACAGGGACAAATGTCACCATAATTCGCTCGTCTCACGAGTAGACTGCCTCAGACAAGACCTTATGAGCGTCCTTGCGACGTGGCGCACGTTTTCAAGGTGCTGTGTCGGGCTTTCGATCCCGACATTTCCGATTTATAGCCAACCCGTCTCCACGACAGTCTACTAGCCGCTTCAACCTCTCCCCATCTCCCCATGCGCCTACGCTATGATGCGGGGATTCTCATCTCCGTTAGATGGGGTTCACGATCGCCTGTCGACCGACAATCGCTGGACCGCTGCCTCGCGGTCACGGCCCAGAAAGGCTGTGTGAACAAACAACTTCCGGGCCGGATGGACGGTCGTTAACAATGTCCAGGGAAAGGGCTTTTCAAACACGCGAACGTTTGAAACTAAGCACGGCGTGCGCAGAAAATTTCCTCGGGGCCGGCTTACTAGCCCGCATTTCTCACCATGTGGCGAGGCGAAGTGCGTGAGAGGCCCGTCCGTACCAGGCGCGCGCCGCTCGGCGACTCATTTTCCGAGGAATGCGAGCGTGCTTGAACCCTACGTTGAGCACAGTGGCAAGCGTAACGCAGTAATAGCGGACT
Source organism: Bryobacterales bacterium (assembly GCA_965248365.1). Taxonomy (GTDB): domain Bacteria; phylum Acidobacteriota; class Terriglobia; order Bryobacterales; family UBA6623. The sequence continues at coordinate 1,204,783 of CBDFJA010000003.1, forward strand.
TATCGCGTGCTTCAACCGCGAGGTGGTAAGCAATGCGGGCTAGAATCTTCGCCTGGGGGCTTGTTGGCTGTTCGTTCCTGCGGCTGGCGGAGGGCTCCGACTTGTCGGCGCTAGCCTCCCTCAACGCCGTCTCCGGAAATGAGCAGGAGGCCCTCGCCTACGTGCGCGCGCGAGTCGGGGGAGATCAGCGGGTCGACAATACCGGTTCCTTGACAGCTACTTTCGGGATGGGGGAGCCGCGTACTTTGCTTGTCGCCGGCCTTGACGAGCCCGGCCATTTGGTGTCTCGAATCGACCAGGAAGGCTACCTGCGCGTGCATCGTCTTGCCGACCCGGCCCCCCACTACGATTTCGACGAGTTCTTCGTGGGGCGAGGGGTGCTCGTCAGGACACGAGCCGGGGGGACCCTTCCCGGCGTGGTTGCCGCGCGATCGGCGCATTTCGAGTCGCGGCGGGCTTACTCCCCCCGGGGCGATCCGAGGGACTTGTTTATTGATATTGGCGCCTCGTCTGAACAGGACGCCGGCGCCGCCGGTGTTGACTTGCTCGACCCGGTGACCTTGGAAAAGCGCCTATTCGCTCTCGGCGGCAGCGGCAGCGTCACCGCGCCCTGGGTCTCGTCGCGCGCAGGCGCGGCGATTCTATTGCAGCTCGCCGCCGCCATGCGCCGGAGTCCTCCGGAAGGCGCCGTGACTTTGGCGTTCGTCTCGCAGCAATTTTTCTACAACCGCGGGTTGGTCAGGGTACTGAAGCGAGTGCCGGCTGACCAGGTTGTTGTCATTCGGCCCGGTGGAGACACCGAGGCGGGGGTTTCTCCGGTCGCGGGATGGTCTTCCGACGTCGCCGACTTGCTCGTTGAAAGAGCACGGGCGCTGGGGTTGACTCTCAGGAGAAATCGATCTCAGCCACTGTCTTTCGGGCCGTTCGGGTCAGAAAAGGTCTGGCCGAACCCGCAACGGAGCGCGCTTCTGACACTGGGGGTCGAAAACGCCGGAACCCCGGTCGAGCTGCTGCAAACAGACACGCTGGCCGCGCTGACTCGGTTACTGGCCGAGCTGTGCGGCGTCTCCCCGCCGCCGCCGGCCGAATCGCTCCGCCAATCTTTTTCCCCAGCCCGGCCCGGTGTTCCAGCCGAACGCTTAGCCGAAGATCAGCCGCTCTCCGAACCGTTTGCTCTCCTACTCAAGGAACTTACCGAGACCCCGGGCGTAAGCGGGTCCGAGCAGACGGTTCGCAGCCGCGTCCAAGCACGCCTCCCGGCTTGGGCCCGTGCTCGCTCGGTTGTGGACAAAAAGGGAAACCTCCTCGTACGCCTAGGATCTCCGGGCCCACCCCGAACCATCTTTGTCGCCCACCTGGACGAGATCGGGTTCCGGGTCTCTCGCATCGGCTCGCAAGGACGCCTCAACGTGGAAACAGTCGGGGGGGGATCCCCGAACCTCTTCGCTTGGCGTCCGGTGCTGGTGCACGGAAAGACGGGCTCGGTAGCAGGGATTCTGGAGCGGCGGGGGACGGTCCGTACGGGCGCGGCTTCGATCGAAGACGCCGCGGGCCAAGGCATTGAAGTAGGCGCGAGCGTGACGGTGATGAAGAAGTTTCGCTCCTTATTGGGAAGGCGCGCCACGGCCCGCTCCCTCGATGACCGGGTGGGCTGCGCCGTGCTGCTGAGCGTACTGGCTTCCGTGAACCCACATGCCCTGCCGGCGCTTCAAAGCGGGCATCCGGTTTGGTTTGCGTTTACGGTCGAGGAAGAGGTCGGTCTCTTGGGAGCGGATTTTCTCGCCGGCCGCGCAGCCCCAGCGCGGGTCTATCCGGTGGATAGCTTCGTGACCTCCGATTCCCCGCTTGAGACGCCTGGCATCGCGCACGCCAAACTGGGCGAGGGCTTCGTGATCCGGGCCGTTGACACAAGCGGAATCGCCCCTCCCGAGGCTGTCGAACGGGTCGCGCAACTCGCTCGCCGCCGAGGCATCCTGTTTCAACGGGGCATAACGGCCGGGGGCAACGACGGCTCGGTGTTCCTGCCTCATGGCGCGGTCAGCGTGCCGCTCGCCTGGCCACTTCGCTACGCGCATTCCGCTGTCGAAGTCGCCGACCTAGCTGATGCGGAGGCGCTTCAGAACGTCGTCCGCTTATTGCTGGAGTCAGAACTGTCGGGCGAGTAGCCGCCTTTCTCGCCACCTGGCGGTCGAGCCGTCGAGAGGCCCGTCAGTGCGAGGCGCGGACCTCTCGGCGCGCCGTTTCTTTAATAATCCGAGCGTGCTGGAACACTACGTTGAGCGCGGTGAGCAAGCGCAACGAAGTCATGACGGGTCTCTCGCCGGCTCGACCGCCGGGTGGTGAGAAAAGCGGGGTAGCCCCCGCCGCCTTGCCCGGCGGCATGACGTTACAGAGGCGATTACAGTGCCGGGGCTGCCGCCGGAGAGGGAACCGCGAATCGGTATCCAACCCCCGGCTCTGTCATGATGTAGCGCGGAGAGGAAGGATCGGGTTCAAGTTTTTGACGAAGGTGGCCCACATGAACACGCAGGGTCTGTAGATATTCCCCATGGCTGGGGCCCATACCTTGTTGAGAATCGCCTTGAAAGTAACAACCTCCTGTTGGTTTTGGGCCAAACAGACGAGAATATCGAATTCGGTACGGGTAAATCGGATCTCGCGGCCGCTCTGAAAAACACGCCGCTTGGCGAGATTCACTTCCAGATCGCCAACCTCAATGACAGCAGGACGCCCCAACCCCACGCGGTAGCGGCGAAGAAGCGCCCGCACCCGCGCCAGCAACTCCGCTGGCCTAATCGGTTTGATCACACAATCATCGGCGCCGTTATCCAGCGCCTCGATCACGCACTCTTCATCATCATCGCCGGAAAGCATTATCACCGGCCCGTCGTACCAGGAACGCAATTCCCGACAGAGCAGCAAGCCGTCCAGGTCGGGCAGGCTGAAATCCAACACGACCAAATCCGGACTGCCGCCGACTACCTGGGCCAGCGCCTGCTTGCCCGACGTTGCGAGAAACACTCCGTAGCCTTCCCGTTCGAGAATGAAGGCGGCCACGTGGCGTGCACCCTCGTCACCGTCAACCACCAGAATCCTTGACGCGCCGTCGTTAAAGCTCATCGCATCTTTCCGGCCGGGTCCGAAACGTCGCCCGGCTCGTCCAGCCTACCATTCAAGTAGTTCGGGGGGGACTCCTCGCGGTCGCTGTTTACGAAAACCTCGCGGCAATTGTCGGGGGGATCAGTCGTCGCTTAACTGCCGATGCCACGGCTAACTCCTTACGACCCAAGCAGCAATTGGCGTCGCAAGAAACGGATTATAACATGATTGTCCACTAGCGGTACACCACGTTTTTGTGACAACGACCCCACATTTCCGCAAATCATGGGTAAACTCAGTGCCTTATTGAGACTCGCAAAATACGGTGGCTTGGGAGCACGGGCCGGGCCTCTTGCGCACTTCGCCTTGCCACGTGGTGAGAAAAACGGGCCAGGCCGTGCGATTGGATGCGGGACATTGGCGGATTCCATAACGTAAAGATTCTCCAAGGGCCGGTGTCAAAGGACCACCCGCATCCGTTGGTGTCGATCCCACCCTGCGGGGGGTCCGTGTTTCGCAGTAACATAGTTAACTTGATCTAGTTGCCCCTGTCGCGGCGATCGAGGAGAAAGGCCCGCTGGCCATCGCCCGCGGCAACAGGTTGTCGGGATTGTAAACATTCTCCGGCTTGCCGTTTGTAGGGCAAGCGGGCGAGACCCATGGTGCCCCGTGGGTCTCGACCGCCGCGGCTCTACTCGACCGCCCTGAGCCGCCGGTGAGAAAAGGGCGCTGGCCAGCGTCGTTTCCAGGGACCGCGATGAAAATCACAAGCCTCGAAAGCTTTCTCGCAAACGCGGGAGGTCGCAACTTTCTCTTCGTTGGGCTGAACACCGACAGCGGGTTGACCGGCCTCGGCGAGGCCACTCTCGAGTGGCAGGAGAAGGCTGTTCAAACGCTCCTCCACGATTGGGTTGAGGCGCAAGTCCTCGGGCGCGATCCTTTCGACATCGAAGCCGTTATCGGCGAGATGATCCGCAACCAGTACCAAGGCGGCCCGACGGTGATGACCGCGATCAGCGGCGTCGAGATCGCCATGTGGGATTTGATCGGCAAGGCCTGCCGGCAGCCTGTTTACCAGCTTCTCGGCGGACGCTGCCACGCCAAGATCCCGGCCTACGCCAACGGCTGGTTCGCCGGAGCGAAAACGCCCGAAGACTACGCCGAGCGCGCGAAGGACGTTGTGGCACGGGGTTTCCGGGCGCTCAAGTTTGACCCTTTTGGGGTTGCCTGGAAGGGGCTAACCGTAGAAGAGCGCGAAACCGCGGTGGCTCTGGTAGCCCGTGTTCGCGATGCCGTCGGCCCCGCCGTCAAGATGATGATCGAATTTCACGGCAGGCTGTCGCTGCCCAGCGCGGTCGAAACAATCCGCGAGATGGAGAAGTTCGACCCGACGTGGTGCGAAGAACCGGTCGCGCCTGAAAGTGTCGAGTTGTTGGCCAACCTCAAGAACCAAGTCAGTAGCCGTATCTCGGCCGGCGAACGTCACTACAATCTGGCGGAGTTTGATCGGCTCATGAGTCTGCGGGCTGTCGATGTCGTGCAGCCGGACATTATCCATTGCGGAGGGATTCACATCGCCAAGAAAATCGCCACCCTGGCGGCGGTGAAGGATATTCAGATCGCCCCCCACACCTCCGAAGGCCCGGTGGCCTTGGCGGCGGCCCTCCACTTCGACATCAGCACCCCGAATTTTTTCATCCAGGAAGATTTCAGCCAGTACGACGTACCCTGGCGAAACGACTTTGTCAGCGGATGGAATCCCTTCCGGAACGGCGAATTTTTCCTCTCCGATGAACCCGGTCTGGGCCTCGGCATCGACGAGAAGGCGCTGGTTAGCCACCCCTACCAACCGAGTCCGTTCGCAAGCTTGTGGCACAAAGACTGGCTCGGCGATTTTACGGGACGCAGCTCATGAACGACGGAGACGAGGCGCCTGTCCGCGTGCCGGAGAGGACGGGCCGTTAAGTCCGTCATTTCTGCCAGGCGGTTGTAGGGGCACGGCATGCCAGACCCGAGGTTGTCGAGCGGCGCACGCCTTGTACTGACGGGCCTCGCACGTTCGCCTCGTTCAACGCCGAGCACCCGAATCCTCGTAAGAAAAGTGACCTAACGACCCCCACCAGCCGCGTGAGGGCGGCAGACGGTGGCCAGTGCCGTAGAGTTTGCAACTCGACGCGGCGGCCCTGCAGGGCGCAGCCGTGTTGGTGTCCGGAGCGGCGATTGTCCGGCGTCAAGCGATCTTACGGTAGGCGACCTGTTCGTAGGCCAGCCCGATGCGGAACGCGCCTTCCTTCTCGCAGTGGCAGTAAATGACGCGGGCTTTTCCTTTGAGGTTGAGAGAATAATCAGAGCTACGGAGGTCACCGGCTACCGCGACGGTGGACCCAACGACCAGGGGCACGAACATTTCAACGCCTATCCCGGTTTCGCTCACATCCACCAGCTTAGCCGCGAACTTCCGAGGGGATTCACTTTCACCGTAGGAAGAAACCTTGAGCCCGGCCGGCAGATCAACCCGACGCCGCGGGCTGACGCGCCTGTCTCGAATTGGTTGGACCATGAGGGGCTTATCGGCTTGTTCGGCGTTTTCCGGTAGGTCTTGGCGCTGAGCACGGTGACCAAGCGCCCGGAAAGTCACAGCGGGCCTATCGGGTGCTTCGACCGTCGGCTGGTGGGTCACCATGAACTTCGTCCGCCCCGCGGCATGAAAATACGACCGTAACATAAGATTTTGATCCCTTTTATGGACGGAAGCCCACGCCCCAGACGAGGTAGAGATAGGCCCCGGCAACGAGCAGCGATTAGATTTTACGATGGCAAGCGGAGAACAACCTCAGCGGCAGGGAACGTCGCACACCGTGTTCGCGGCAACTGCATGTTCGCGGCCGACCTTCGAAGCCGAAACCGAGCGAGCAGCGCCGCCAGGACCCAACTTCATAGAGCAGCGCGTCCGGAAAGACGACGCCGCCGAGGGTGCGGATGGATGCCCGGTCGGACGTTCGCCCCTAACTGAAGTTTTCTCCGGCTTTCCCGCTCGACAATGGCGAGCCTCCTCATGGAAGCCGCGAGCGCCAGTGAGCGGTGAGACCTGTGCCCCGCCAAAGGGATGAACGCGAGCGGGTTTTCGACCGAGGAACTGTCTCACTCGGCGGCGAAGCAGTAATAGTAGCCATTGCCGCCCGTAGCTTGCAGATTCGCCTGGCCGCAGCCTCGGGAGCCGTGCGCGGAGTTCCACGAGGTCGGGGCGCTACCGCCGCCTTGGCGGTCGTGGTGGCCAACTTGCGCGCTGCCCTCCCCGTTGCTGGTCCAATTCTCGCAAGTATGATCCTGGTCGTCCGCGAAGGCGGCGCCGTCGGCCTGGGATCCCGTCAAGATGTTGTGCTGATTGGGTTTGTCTCCCCGACCGTTGACGACCTCGCCTTTTTCGTTGAGCGACGTCTCCTTACCCAGGTTGTTGGCGGCTGAGTGGAGGTCGTCGATGTTCCGGGCAACGCGGACACCCTTGGCGTTGTACCAAGGACCGCCGCCGATGCGGTCACGGGCGTTGACCGCGGCCGTGCCACCGCCCGCGCTTGCGCTCAGGTAGGCGCGCCAGGTGCGTTGGCCCGCCCCGACAGCTTCGGCGAGCGCCTGGCAGTGCGCGTCGGCGCCGGCCAGACCGCCCAGAGAGGCTCCATCACCCGGGCCGGCGCTGGTGATAAAAAAGCTCAGTTCTTTCTCGGCGGCATTCGCCGGTTGTAACGCGAATGCACACAGCGCAATCGAAGCACAAGCAAACGGTATCTTCTTCATAACGTTCATAACGGTTCTCTCCATCCGGGAAAGCCGCGACCACGGCCCCTGCATTCTAGCAGGGCGTCCCGTCAAGGGGCAGGCCGTTAGCCCAGCACTCGTTACAGGACTTTCCCCAATCGGCCGGCGGCTCCCCATACCGCGAAAGCGTTCCCGTTCCATCGCTGCCGAAGGACTCCTGGGAGACATCCACGCCGAGAGTAGACTTCGATATCCTTAGACATGTTCGGGCCTCCCATCCCTGTCTCCGCGCGATCGGGCCAAGGCCGGCTCCAGTGACTGTTCGGGTTCGATCGGAGGAGGGGGCACGGCTGCGGGTCCGGCTCCGGGGCGGCATCTCCGATGGGCGCGCCAGGGGGCGCACGATCCTCACCGCTGGGGCCTGAAGGGACCAGCCTGAGCGCCATCATTCATCCAAACGGTGAACGGGTTTGAGTCTGCTTGAGCTGAATGGGGAGAGTACGGGTTCTTTCCGTTTCGTAAGCGTCGGTTTACTCGTCCTCATCGCTTGTGGCACACCCACGCCCGGCGCCGAGGAAGCGCCTGCCGGCAAGCGAACTTTTCGGGATCCGGCGCCACCCGTGCTCGAGAAACGTGAGCTGGTGGAGCCCTCTCCGCCGCGGCATAACCCGGACGTCACCTTCCACTCGAAGCCGAAGCCGTTGCCGCCCGACGCCGTTACCCACGATTGGGCGTCGTTTCTCGGGCCGACACACAACGCCGTCTCCACCGAGACGAAGCTGCTGCGGAAGTTTCCTACGAAGGGCCCAAGCCTTGTCTGGGAGATGAAGACGGGGGAGGGTTACAGCTCGCCGGCCGTCGCGGGTGACCGGCTTGTTTACCTTCATCGTGTCGCTAATGAAGAGCGGGTGGAGTGCCTGCACCCGGAGACCGGCGAGCGCTACTGGGTCTTTTCCTATCCCACGAATTACAGAGATCGCTACGGCTATAGCAGCGGCCCCCGCGCTAGCCCGGTGATTGATGGCAACTACGTCTACACCTACGGGGCCGAGGGCAAGCTACACTGCCTCAGCATTGAGAGCGGACAAGTCGTGTGGAAACGCGACCTCGCTCGCGAGTTCAAAGTTCCCCCGGATTTTTTCGGCACGGCCGGCACGCCTTTGATCGAAGGCGGCCGTCTAATCATCAACGTGGGCGCTCCGGGCGGGCCGACCGTAGCGGCGTTCGACAAAGCCAGCGGAGAGATGGCGTGGGGCGCGGGCAACGAGTGGGGGACGAGTTACGCTTCAGCGGTACCGGCGACGGTGCAAGGGAAGCGGCGGGTGTTTGTGTTCGCCGGCGGGGAGAGCCGGCCGCCGACGGGTGGATTGCTCTCCATCGATCCCTCGACGGGGAAGGTGGATTTCGAGTTTCCCTGGCGCAGTCGCAGTTTTGAGTCGGTGAACGCCTCGTCTCCGGTCGTCATGGGCGACCAGGTGTTCGTGTCGGCTTCCTACCGCGCCGGGGGAGCGCTGCTAAATCTGCTTCCCGGCGGCGGCCATTCCCTGGCCTGGACGACCAAGGAATTCAACCTGCACTGGAACACGCCGGTGCATCGCGACGGTTATCTCTACGGTTTCCACGGACGCAACGAACCCGACGCCCGGCTGGTTTGCTTAAGGCTTAAAGACGGGAAAGTCCTCTGGAAGGAAACGCCCGAGTGGGAAGAGGCGGTAAGCGTCGGCGGGGAGACCCGCCAGATGCTCGCCAGCACACTGCGGGGATCACTGCTTTGGGCTGACGGCCGCTTCCTGGCGCTCGGCGAGCACGGCCATCTGCTGTGGCTCGATCTTTCCCCCCAGGGCTACCGGGAAATTTCGCGCGCCAAGCTGTTTCTGGCCCGCCAAACGTGGGCCGCTCCCGTCCTCAGCCGCGGACTGCTCTACATCTGCCAAAACTCGCGCGGGGTATTCGACCGCTCGCCGCCGCGTCTGCTGTGTTATGACTTGCGGGTGAGAAAGTAGGTTCCCAATGCTGCCGAGGGGTTCCCTCGGTTTCCCCCGGTGAGATGATTTTGTAGGCAGGGAGTCTTGCTGGTCCGCTCTCTGACCCGCCGCCGGTTGAGGTACGCGATAGGTCCGCGGGCCAGTGGTATAATTTGTCATACCGGAGGTGGCATGGTCCGAAAGATCGCTGTGACGCTCGACGAGACGACCCTCGCGGAAATCGACCGCTGGGTTCAGCGGGGCAGCTACCCCAGTCGCAGTCGAATCATCCAGACCGCGGTGGAGCGGCTTGTGGAGCGGGAAAAGCGGCTTCGCCTTGCCCGCGAGATGGGGAAGCTCGACCCAAGAGAAGAGCAGCAACTTGCGGAAGAAGGACTGGGGGATCCCTCTTGGCCCGCCTATTGAGAGGCGACATAGTTTGGGTTGATCTGAACCCGGTTCGGGGTCGGGAACAGGCCGGAAGTTGTCCGGTACTGGTGTTGAGCCATGAGCTGTTCAATCGCAAATCGGGTACCGTTATTGTAATGGCGATCACCAGCAGCGCCCCGCGAGCCGGCTATCCGCTGACGATGGAGTTGCCTCAAGGGAGTCTTCCGAAGGAGTCGTGGATCAAGATTTCACGGATTCGAACGATTTCCGTTGCGCGCCTGGGGAAGCGGGCCGGTCGAATCCCCGATGACCAGGTGGGCCACGTTATCGAGGGTCTTTTGGAGTTAATCGAGTAATCTGATTTGCCGAAAGACCTGCCACAGGTAATCATTCTCGGCGCGGGACCCGCCGGCGTGGGCGCCGCCTACCAGCTCACCCGCAAGGGTTTGGCGCGGGTAACGGTGCTCGAGCAGCGCGACGCCGTCGGGGGCAACGCCGGCAGTTTCGAAATTGAGGGTCTTCGCGTCGACTACGGCAGCCACCGCCTGCATCCCGCCTGTGATCCGGAAATCCTCGCCGACCTTCGTCACTTGTTGGGCGAGGACCTGCGTGACCGTCCTCGGCACGGGCGGATCCGGCTCCAGGGCCGCTGGATTCACTTTCCTCTGAAGCTTACAGATCTGCTCACCAAGCTTCCGTCCTCGAGCAGGGGTTGGGGCCGACGATCTGCCGGGAGTTTTATTCCCCTACGCTCGTAAGATTTGGGGGATTGAGCCGGATCAGCTCTCGGCGGCCCAGGCGCGCCGGCGTGTTTCGGCGAATTCGCCGGCCAAGATGGTGCGCAAGCTGGCAGCCGCCCTGCCCGGACTCGGCAAGCCGGGCGCGGGGCGGTTTTTCTATCCCCGGCGCGGTTACGGGCAAATCTCCGAGTGTTTGTTCGAAGCAGCTAGGAAACAGGGGGCGGAGTTCGTCTTTGACGCTCGGGTGAGGGGAATCGAATGCGAAGGGGAGCGGGTGCGAGCGGTCACATTTGAGCAGCGGGGAGAACGACAGCGAATGCCCTCCGAGCATGTCTGGTCGACTCTCCCGATTACCGTCACCGCTAGGGCCGTGACGCCGCAGGCCCCGTCCGAGATTCTGAGCGCGGCGTCGGCGATGAGGTTCCGCGGGCTGATCTTGGTCTATTTACTGCTTGAACAAGATCGTTTCAGCGAGTACGACGCCCACTATTTCCCGGAGACCGAAATACCCATTTCAAGGCTTTCCGAACCCAAGAACTACAGTGCTGTCGACGAGCCCCGCGGGCGAACCGTTTTGTGTGCCGAGCTGCCCTGCGATGAGGGATCGGCGGAATGGGCGATGAGCGATGACGAGCTTGCGGACGTGGTGACCCAATCACTGGCGGCGGCGGGGCTGCCCGCCGATAGCAAGATACGCAAAAAGGTCACTCGGCGGCTGCGCTTCGCTTACCCCATTTATTCGCTCGGTTACGAAGATCATTTCCAGAAGCTCGACGGCTGGCTGGCGGAGATCGATGGGCTGCTGACGTTCGGACGCCAGGGCCTGTTTGCTCACGACAACACTCACCACGCGCTCTACATGGCCTGTGCCGCGGCCAAGTGTCTTGACCGCACGGGCGCTTTCGATCGTCCGCGTTGGATGTCGTTCCGCGAAGTGTTTGAAAGCCACGTGGTCGAAGACTGAGGATTGCGTCGGGAAAACCAAAACCGAACCCAAACCGGGACACCGGAAATCGGGACCGCCTCAGTTATCCCTATGGGCGGCTAGCAACCCTCAAGTTTTCAATATGATAGCTGGATTACAAAAACTCAAGCCCGGGGGCGCCATGAGACAGCAAACTACGTAGAATCCGCAAGTTAGAGTTCGCAACGTGACTTAATTGAGGCTGTCCCGGTTTCCCTCGGTTTTCGGTTGAAAGTACGCACTAGCTTTGGCCGGACGAAAATCCCGCAACACCAATTGCCACCCTCCCCAATAATTGTCTCGCTCGATGGAGAAGGCGGCGGCTAACGCTTGGCCTGACTCCAGGCCATCAATGCGATCCCCCATCCGCCAGCCGATCGCGGCTCGGGAAACACCTTCTTGTTCCAAGGTCAGCTTTAAGTGCTTCTCTTTGACGAGCCACGGGCGGTCGAGCAAACGCACGCCCGACGCCGAAAACACGGGTGTTGGGTTGCCGGCCCCATGGGGAGCCAATCGCATGATCTCTCCCATGGTTTCGTCGGTGATTTCTGGAAACGAGATCACGGAATCCACATTCAGGGTCGCAACGAAGTCTTCGGGTCGGATCACCCGGCGAACGTGGTCGCTAAGCCGTCGCCGCAGCTCAGAAATGCGCTCGATGGGCAGGGTACAGCCCGCCGCCTGGCGATGGCCGCCGAAGCGCTCGAACAAGTCCGACACCGATTCCAGGCCCTCCAGCAAGTGGAATCCGCGGATGGTGCGACCCGAACCGGTGGCTGTTCCCTGTTTCGCGTTGAGACTCAAGATCAAAGTAGGCCGATGGTATCGCTCCACGATCCGGCTGGCGACAATGCCGATGACGCCCGCGTGCCAAGCCTCGCCGGCCTCGACGATGCAAGGCGCCTCGTCTGGCGGGGGAATCTCCTTCAAGCGCTCAACGACTTCGGTAACGATCGCATCCTCCCTCTGTTGCCGGTCGGTGTTCAAGCGATCGAGTTTTTGAGCGATCTCGCCGGCGCGTTCCGCCCGGCCGGTCGTCAGTAGCTCGATCACCGATCGGGCGCTTTCCATACGGCCAGCGGCGTTCAGCCGGGGGGCCAGCCGGAAGGCAATGTCTCCCGCGCTGGGCGACCGCGCCGCCCCGAATCCGGCCACATCGAGCAGGGCCTTGAGGCCGGGACTGCGGGGTTGCCGCAGTCCCTCGATGCCGAGCGTCACAAACACCCGGTTCTCTCCGAGCAGCGGTACGACATCGGCGACCGTACCAATGGCAACAACTTTGAGCATCGAATGAAGCACGGCGTGCAGCCGCGAGGGCGTCCACCCGAGACCGGAGAGCAGCGCTTGTGACAGTTTGAAGGCCACCCCGACACCCGACAGATTCTTGTCCGGATAGCCGCAGCCCGGCTGGTTCGGGTTCAAAACGGCAAGGGCGGGCGGCACCGCCTCTTCCGGCAAGTGATGGTCGGTGATGATGCAGTCGATGCCGATCTCGTTGGCCCGCTCGACGACGGCCCTTTCCCGGATCCCGGTATCGACGCTGACAATGAGTCTGACCTCGTCGCGGGCTGCTCGCTCGATGACGTCCCGCCGCATGCCGTAGCCGTCCTTGACGCGGTGCGGGACGTGGAAGTCGGCGCTCCCTCCGGCCAACTCGATCGCTTTGCGAAGTACGACGACGCCGGTGGTCCCGTCGACGTCGTAGTCACCGTAAATTAAGATGCGCTCTTGCTGATGAATAGCTCGGAGCAGGCGCTCGACGGCGCGCTTCATGCCGAGCATGTCATAGGGATCGTGAAGCTGGGCTAGCTCAGGCTGGAGAAACCGGGCGGCTTGCTCGGGATCGGTGACATCACGTTGCGCCAAAAGAACGGCCGGCAGACGAGATAGTCCATTTTCGGACTGGAGCCGATCGACGACGGCCGGGTCAAACTCGCGGTAGCGCCAACGTTTCATGGGGAGGTGGACGTTCCAAGAATCGGCGACCGGAAGGTGTGAAAATCCACGGAGACCGCCGCGACGCCTAGCCCGCTTTTCTCACCACCCGACGACCGAGGCACGCGATTGGCCCGCCATTACCGCGTTGCCCTTGCTCACCGTGCTCAACGTAAGCTTCAAGAATGTAGGGGCATGCCGTGCCCGAGGGCGCCGAGCGGCGCGCGCCTTGTACGGACGGACTTCTCAGGCACTTCGCCTCGCCAGGTGGTGAGAAAAGCTACCTACTGGGTCCGCACGAGTACATCGCCCAGGTCGGCGAGGTCTTGTGCCGCCGGCGTCACGATGGTGTCTTTATCGATGTAGATTTTCTTGCCCTCGACCCGAGCCCTGCGAACATCCTCTTCACAAACAAACCCCACAACGTTTACCTCGGGCGCGGGCGGCGGCGGAGAAGCGGGTTCGGTTGTGTCCGGGCCTGTTGCGGGGTTGGCGCTCACGCTGCCCGGGCTCTCGGTTGTGGAACCGCCCGAACCTCCGCCGGGCTGCCCGGCCAGGAAGCGATCGACCACGGCCGTTGCCGGGTTGGAGACGGCGCTCGCTTTCGTGGCGGGCGAGCCGGCGGCCGGAGCACTGGCCAGACCTCGCTCGGCTAAGTAGCGGCCCACGGCCTCATCAATGCGCGCGGCCGGGGCTGCCGCGCGGGACGCCGCGCTTCCAACCGCGACCGACCCGGCTGCTGCCGCCGGCGCGGGCGCTGCCGCCGGCAGGGGCTTTCCAGCCATCCAGGCGCGTCCCTCTTCGCTTTGGAAAGCCTCTTCGGCGTCCCGGATGTGATAGGCGACGCGCTTGATGTTGAACAGGTGCATCGGTCCGATGTTGTCGCCGGTGCTATTGCCCGCGATCGCGCCACAGCCGAGCGTCATCGCGGGGAGCAGATTGGTCGTCATGCCGGTGGAACCTTGGGGCGCTGGGGTGTTGACGAGCACTCGAAACGCCGGCATTCGCAAAGCGAACTCGCGGATCCGCTCTTCGTTTGTCGAATAGATCCCGCAAGTATGGCCGCGGCCACCGAAGTTGAGAACCTTCGTGCAGGCGTCGAGAGCTTCGGGAAAATCGCGGACGAAGTAGACGGCCAGCACGGGCGAAAGTTTTTCGGCTGAGAGGGGGTGCTCCTTGCCGACTCCCTTAAGCTCCACGACCAGGGCCCGTGTTTCCGGGGCAACGCGAAAGCTCGCCATTTCCGCAATCTTGCCCGGGGCCTGGCCCACGCAGTCGGGATTGATACGAAAATCCTTCGTGATGAGCAGTTTTTCAAGGGCCTCCGACTGTGGGGCGTCGCAGAGATGAGCCCCGTTGGCCTCGAGCGCGGCCAACACTCGGTCGCGGCTGCCTGCTTCGGCGACAACCGTCTGCTCCGACGAACAAACGGTGCCGTAGTCGAACGACTTGCCTTCGACCACGAAGGCAATCGCCTGGTCCACGTCAGCCGAAGCCTCGAGTAAGACGGCCACGTTGCCCGGCCCCACTCCCAGGGCCGGCTTGCCGCTGGAATACGCCGCTCGCACAATGCCAGGGCCGCCGGTGGAAAGTACGACCCCGGTTTGACGGTGCCGCATCAGCTCGTTCGTACCCTGGATCGTCGCTTCCCCCAAGCACTGAATGACGCCCTTCGGGGCTCCGGCCTCCTCCGCCGCGCGGGCGAGCAGGGCGGCCGTCTCGCAGGTACAGCGGACGGCCCGCGGGTGCGGGCTCAGCACGATCGCATTCCGCGACTTCAGGGAAATGAGACTTTTGTAGATCGCCGTCGAGGTTGGATTCGTTGTCGGCAAAATCGCCGCCACCACTCCCACGGGCTCGGCGATCTCGATGACTCCCTGCTCGCGATCCTCCCGAATGACGCCGACCGTTTTCATCGGGCGGATCACGCGGTGCAATAGATCGCAGTTGAGCAGATTCTTGGCGACCTTGTCCCGGACGTTGCCGTACCCGGTCTCTTCGACCGCCAAGCGCGCCAGCGACTCGCTGTGCGCACGCGCCACGGCCGCCATACGATCGATGATCTGATCAACCTGCTCTTGGCTGTGCTGTTGATATTTGAGGAACGCTTCGTGAGCCAGGACGATCTTTGCGCGAACTTCCTGAATTGATCGCAGGTCTTGGTCTTCCAGCATGAGAAGGCCGACTACGCTTTACCGCCCTTCCCACCGGCAACGTTTCGCGGAAGGATCTTTTCGGCCTCTTCGTGCGGGCTCGGAATGACGTGGACTGCGACCAGCTCTCCTACGCGACGGGCCGCGGCGGCTCCCGCATCGGTGGCGGCCTTGACGGCCCCTACGTCGCCTCGAACCGTCACCAGCACCAGCCCGGCGCCGACGAACTCTTTTCCTTCCAGAACAACTTTAGCGGCCTTGACCATCGCGTCAGCCGCTTCGATCGCGCCGGTTAACCCCTTCGTTTCGACCATTCCGAGAGCTTCCATCGTCACTCCTTTGCTGCCAGCCCGCATTTCTCACCACCTGACGACCGAAGCACGCCATAGGCCCGCCATTACTGCGTTACGCTTGCTCGCCGTGCTCAACGCACTGCTCAAGTACGGCCGCATTATTCAAGAAATTCGGCGCCGAGCGGCGCGCGCCTTGCACTGACGGGGCCTCTCACGCACTTCGCCTCGCCACGTGGTGAGAAATGCGGGCTAGGGTACAGGTGAAGGTACCACAGTTGACCCGAAGTTCTCAACGAGCCGAGAGCCGGCCGGCTCGGTACAGGGCGATACAATGATCAACAGCGTGGCTGCCGGAGCGTTGACCTGACCTGCCCCCAGGAACGAGTCCACTCTCTAAGTTAGACCTGGGACCATTTGAAGTCCACTCCATGGTATAGAACTCTGGTCCTGGGACCTGGGTAATCTGGCCTCCGGCGCCGGCGGCCGATAGGCCAAGGCGCTGTGAGGCCGTCGCTGGTTGTACTCCCTGCGCCATCTCTCGGCCAACACCTTCGCCTCCCACAACGTGTCGAAGACTTCTACGTTCAGCAGTTCATCCCGCAGTTTTCCGTTGAAGCTCTCCACATATCCATTCTCCCAGGGGCTGCCGGGCTCGATGTATAAGGTCCTCACCCCAACAGCCTTCAGCCAGTCCCGAACCGCCTGAGCCGTAAACTCTGACCCGTTATCGGACCGAATGTATTCAGGCACTCCCCGATCCACGAACAACTCCGCCAATCGATCCAACACGTCCTGGTGATTCATCTGTCGTTGGACCTCAATGGCCAGACACTCCCGGGTGTATTCATCCAGTAGGGTTAATAATCGAAAGGCCCTTCCGTCATGGGTTCGCTCATGCACGAAGTCATAGCTCCAGACGTGATCCTTGTGAGCCGCTCGTAACCGAACGCAGGATCCATCATGAAGCCACAGTCTCCTTCGTTTCGGCTGTCTGGACGGGACTTTCAGCCCCTCCTGTCTCCACAACCTCTCCACCCGCTTGTGATTCACTTTCCACCCTTCCCAACGAAGCATGGCCGTGATCCGTCGGTAGCCGTATCGCCCGTAGTGCGTGGCCAACTCCACCATCTCAGCCACCAATCGAGCCTCCTCATCGGGGATATGCCTTTCCCTTCGCTGGGTCGATCGAGCCTGTCCCAGCACTTGGCAGGCCCGACGTTCGGAGACGCGCTCTGCTCCCAATCTCTCCCTCACCCACACCACTGCGCGTCTCCTCTTCGTCGGGCCTAGAAGTTTCCCGAGGAAACTTCCTTTAGGATCTGCTTGTCCAAAGACAGATCTGCCACTAGCTTCTTCAACCGGGCATTCTCCTTCTCCAACACCTTCAACCGCTTGGCCTGATTCAGTCGAAGCCCTCCGTACTCCTTGCGCCACCGGTAGTAGGTCTGCTCGGTCACCCCAATCTGTTTGCACACCTGGCCCACCGTCTGTCCTTGAGCTAGACCCACCTCTGCCTCACGCAACTTGATGATGATCTGTTCTGCACTAAATCGCTTCCCTGCCATCTCTTGCCTCCTTCCTAAAACCGAAAATCCTAACATTCAACTTGGACTCGTTTTAGGGGGCAAGGTCACTTATCTTCGCGATTCATGCCTGGCAGGATGTCGAGAAACACAGAGCGATGGCCCGGAAGGCCGGCGGGCTGCCCGTGCCTCTCAGTACGCGTTTGAAATCGTGCTACCGGTGGTTGTCGGCTTCGTCCTGGCAGGCCTGCTGTTGTTCGCGTGGGCACCTCAGACTGACGAAAACCAATCAGCGACGGCTAGCCTCAAATCAGCGCCAAATCAGCGCCAAAATGACGACCAAGAAGGTGCAGACAACTGGTCAGAACTGGTCTCAAGTGGCACGAACTTGCACGTTGCCAAGTCGAGCTAAGATGAAAGGAATCAATGTGATACGTGGAAAATCAAGGACTTAAGTATGGAGGCGCGGGTGGGAATCGAACCCACGAATAAAGGTTTTGCAGACCTCTGCCTTACCACTTGGCTACCGCGCCAAACACCAGAGAAGCAAGTTGCACCAAATCCCGCGTTTCGCCTCTGAAGCCGGTGGCAAAAACCGCCGTCTGGGAGGTGGAGCGGGAGACGGGGCTCGAACCCGCGACATCGACCTTGGCAAGGTCGCACTCTACCAGCTGAGTTACTCCCGCTTGTAACCACTCTGATTCTAGGTGCGCCGCTGAGCGGCTGTCAACAAAGCCTCAGGGGCTTGCCGAGGATGCTTGGCTTACCCGCTTCTTTCACCACCTGCGAGGCGAAGTGCGCGAGAAGCCGTCAATACCAGGCGCACGCCGCTCGGTGTGTGGAGGCGTACTTTCGTGGGTGCGGCCTGACCCGCTCATATCTTGATGCTGCTGAAATAAGCAGTGACCTGCGTTCAGCGTCCGACCGGGAACCTACGTTGAATATGGCGAGCAAACGCAACGGAGTAATGGCGCCCTTCCCTTGCCTGCCCGAGGGAGGTATAGTCGTCTACACTGGAGGTGTGTGGTGAACTTTTCCTTTTCCGTTTTGGCGCTGACGTTGACCGGGTGGTTGTCCTGTGTGAGCCTCTCAGCTTCTGAGTGGACGCGGTTTCGCGGGCCGAACGGCTCGGGCGTGTCCGAAGGGGCCGCGCTTCCCTCGGAATTCGGCCCTGCGAAAAACCTCGTGTGGAGGACGTCCGTGCCGCTGGGCCATTCTTCCCCGGCCGTCGGCGCCGGCAGCATCTTCCTGACGGGGTTTGAGGGCGACAAGCTGCTGACGATTGCTCTTGACCGTCGAAGCGGCGAGATGCAATGGCGTCGGGAGATTCTCCGCAAGCGCGAAGGACAGCTTCACGAAGACAACACACCGGCTTCCCCGAGCCCGGCGACCGACGGAGAAAACGTGTACGTTTTTTTTCAGGATCTGGGGCTTGTCTCCTATGGGCCCGATGGCGGCGAGAGGTGGCGCATGCCCTTGGGTCCGTTCAACAACTTGATGGGACTGGGAGCATCACCCATCCTGGCCGACGGCAAAGTCATTCAGGTCTGCGACGCGGAAAGCGGCGCCTTCATGCTGGCCGCGGACAAGGACACGGGAGAGGTAGCCTGGCGCGACGAGCGTTCTTTTGTCCGCCGGGGCTTCTCGACGCCGCTGCTTTACGATCCGCCGGAGGGCGGCGGGCTGCAGGTTCTCGTCACCGGTTCCTACCGGCTGATCGCTTATTCGGTGGCCTCCGGCAAGAAGATGTGGTGGACTCGCGGCCTTACCTGGCAGCAGAAACCCACGCCGGTCAAAGACCGCGATACGATCTACGTTCAAAACTGGGCCGGCGGCGCGGATTTGGGCACTCAGAAGCAGGTACCTTCATTCGAGGCGGCTCTCAAGGAACATGACGAAGATCGGGACGGCAAGCTCTCTCGGGAGGAGGCGCCTGACCCGGCCATGACCGGCAATTGGCCGCACTTCGATCTGGATCAGGACGGCTACCTCGGCGTGCGGGATTGGGAGCAGTATCGAAACCGCAGCGCCTCGGTCAACTCCGTCATGGCGATTCGCCTGGGCGGCGAGGGCGACATGAGCGACAGCGCCATCAAAGTGGCGATATCACAAAACCCTGCCGAACGTTCCTTCACCGCTGCTCTATCAGGGCGTCCTTTACATGATGAAAGAGGGCGGCATTGTCACCAGCCTGGACCCGGAAACGGGCAAGGTCTTGAAGCAGGCGCGTTTGCACGGTGCTCTCGGCAGATACTTCGCTTCTCCCGTTGCCGCCGACAACAAGATTTTCGTGGTCAGCGAAGAAGGGAAAATTTCCGTTCTCAAGCCGGGGGCGAACTGGGAAGTTCTCGCATCGAACGATCTGGGCGAGCCGTGTTACGCTACACCCGCCATCGTGGACGGCCGGATTTACGTAAGAACGACAAAAGCCTTGTACTGCTTTTCGAACCCGAGTGAATAGAAGATGCCTGCCGCCGGCAGCCGCCGGGCTCTGAACCCCAGAAGTTCGAGCAATCACTCCCTCAGAATCGCAACAGCCCCTCATATCGCCTCCTGAAGGATCTACCTCGGTTGCTCCATGATGGGTTCGATCGTATCTTGTTGGAATTGAAGGATACAGCACGGAATGCAAAAAGGAAATAATATAAGATATGCTTATGTATTGGCGGCATCACTTTTGCTTGCAATAATATTGGCGCCGATGCTATGCTATGTCCATTAGGGGAGGTGTCCCCTTGCTCGGGGGCCCATACCTTCCGGTCTCCTCTCAGATTACGGTCTTCCGAACAGGCGATCCTCCGGCGGGGCCGGCTGTTTAACTGGAAAGAGTTGAGCAAGTAAGACCGATGCTGAACTACGGCCTACCGAAAAAACAGGGGCTCTACGACCCCGCCCATGAGCATGACGCTTGTGGTATCGGCTTCGTGGCCGACATCAAGGGCCGCAAGTCGCACGGTATTGTCGAAAAAGGGCTCGAGGTCCTCATCAACCTGACCCACCGCGGCGCCTGCGGATGTGATCCTAACACAGGCGACGGCGCGGGCCTGCTCCTGCAAACCCCTCACGAGTTTTTCGCTCGCGAATGCGACGTCGTCGGAATCACTTTGCCGGGAGCGGGTCAGTACGGCATCGGCATGCTGTTTTTTTCCAAGCAGCCGGAAGAGCAAGAGGCTGTTCGTCGCATGGTCGAGCGCGTGGTCCGAGAGGAAGGGCAGCGCGTACTGGGCTGGCGGGTCGTTCCCACGAATGGCGACGCCATCGGTTGGCTGGCCAGAGAATCGGAACCACGGATCGAACAAGTCTTTATCGGAAGGGGTGCCGGCTTCGAGAGCCTAGCGGGACCTGAGTTCGAGCGCAAACTCTACGTCATTTCGAAGAGAACCGAGGCGGAGGCCAGACGGCTTGAGTTTTCCCGCTATTACCCCTGCAGCATGTCGGCGATCACGGTTTGCTACAAGGGCCTGCTGATCGCGCCGCAGATCCCCAACTATTACGCCGACCTGGGCGACCCGCTTTTCACCTCGGCCATCGCGCTTATTCATCAGCGGTTCTCCACGAACACTTTCCCGACCTGGGAGCGTGCGCAACCGTTTCGCTACCTTGCGCACAACGGGGAGATCAACACGCTGCGGGGCAATATTAACTGGATGCGTTCGCGGGAAGCGACATTTTCCTCGCCGCTGTTCGGTGATGACGTCAAAAAGCTTGCTCCGGTCATCGACGAAAGCGGCAGCGACTCGGCGATGATCGACAACGCCTTGGAGCTGCTGATCAAAGGCGGCCGCGAAACGCCGCACGCCATGATGATGCTGATCCCCGAGGCGTGGAGCTCTCACGAGCACATGGAGGATTACAAGAAAGCGTTCTACGAGTTTCACGCCACGCTGATGGAACCCTGGGACGGCCCGGCCTCGATCGTTTTCACCGACGGCCGCTACGTCGGAGGCGTGCTCGATCGCAACGGGCTGCGGCCCTCGCGCTACTACGTCACCCACGACGACTTGGTTGTTATGGCGTCGGAAGCCGGGGCGCTGAAACTCATGCCGGAGAACGTCCGTTACAAGGGGCGGCTGCAACCCGGCCGCATGTTCCTCGTCGACACGCAAGAAGGCCGCATCGTCGAGGACGAGGAAATCAAAAAGACGTATTCCACGCGGCGGCCCTATCGCGAATGGCTTGACGGGCAACTGATCCAGGCCAAGGATCTGCCGGAGCCGGAGCGAGTCAACGGCACGGATTTCGACACCTTGCTCCTGCGTCAGCGCATGTTCGGCTACACCATGGAAGACCAGCGCATGATCCTGGGTCCCATGGCGATGGTTGGCCAGGAGCCGGTCGGCTCCATGGGCGTCGATATCCCGCTGGCTTGTCTCTCGGACCGGCCACAGCTCCTGTTCAACTACTTCAAGCAGCTTTTCGCGCAAGTCACCAACCCGGCCATTGACCCGATTCGCGAGCAGTTGGTCATGTCGACCATCACCTACGTCGGGCCCCAAGGCAATCTGCTCGACGAACTCCCCGAGCACGCGCACGTGTTGCGGGTTGATCTGCCGCTTCTGAGGAACCACGAACTGGAAAAGCTTCGCGGAGTCGGCGAGCCCGGCTCGGTGGAATACGGCAATGGAAACGGCGTGTTGGGCCGCATCCGTTTTGGGGCCAGGACTCTGCCGACGCTGTTCAAGCCTTCCGAGGGCGGCCGGGGTCTCGAAGATGCGTTGGATGAGCTTTGCCGCGGTGCCGAAGAGGCCGCCAAAAGCGGCTACAGCGTGCTGATCCTATCGGACCGCGGGGCGGACGGCGAGTGGGCGCCCATGCCCAGCTTGCTCGCGCTTGGGGCGGTCCATCATCACCTGATTCGCACCGCCGTGCGCGGCAAGGTCGGCCTGATTGTCGAGTCCGGCGAACCGCGCGAGGTGATGCACTTTTGCTTGCTGATCGGCTACGGCGCCAATGCGATCAATCCGTATCTGGCGTTTGAAACGCTGGAAGACATGCACAAGCGCGGCACGCTGGCCAAGGGTCTCTCCCTCGACAAAGCGCTTGCCAACTATGTGTTCGCCATCAAGAAAGGCGTACTCAAGGTGATGTCGAAGATGGGCATCTCCACGGTGCAAAGCTACCACGGAGCGCAGATCTTTGAGGCGGTTGGCCTGGACCATACCATCGTCGATCGCTACTTCACGAGGACAGCTTCGCAAATCGAGGGTGTCGGGCTCGATGTGCTGGCTCGGGAGGCGAAGCGCCGTCACGAGTATGCCCGCCAGGATGTCACCGAAGCGGTTACGGAGCTTGACGTCGGCGGCGAATATCAGTTCCGCATGAGGGGCGAGCGGCACTTGCTCAATCCGACGACGGTTTCTAAGCTGCAGCACGCGGTCAAGCAGAAAAGCTTCAAGACCTTCCAGGAATTCACCGACACCGTCAATGATCTGAACAAGACCATGTGTACGCTGCGGGGCTTGTTCGAATTCAAGAAGTCGGATCAGCCCGTGCCGCTCGAAGAGGTCGAGCCGGCGAAGCAAATCGTCAAGCGCTTCTGTACGGGCGCGATGTCGTTCGGTTCCATCAGCAAGGAAGCCCACGAGACGCTGGCGATCGCGATGAACCGCATCGGTGGACGAAGCAACACCGGTGAGGGCGGCGAAGACGAACGCCGCTTCAAGAAAGACCCCAACGGCGATTGGCGCCGCAGCGCCATTAAACAGGTGGCTTCGGCGCGCTTTGGCGTGAGCGCCAACTATCTGGTCAACGCCGACGAGCTGCAGATCAAGATCTCTCAAGGCGCCAAGCCCGGCGAGGGCGGCCAGTTGCCCGGGCACAAGGTGGACGAGTTTATCGCCAAGCTGCGCAATTCGACTCCCGGCGTGGGGCTGATTTCACCGCCGCCTCACCACGACATCTATTCGATCGAAGACCTGGCGCAGTTGATCTTCGACCTCAAAAACGGCAACACGCAAGCGAATGTTTCCGTCAAACTGGTTTCCGAAGTAGGCGTGGGCACCGTCGCCGCGGGCGTTTCGAAAGCCCATGCCGATCTCGTGCTGATCAGCGGCCACGACGGCGGTACCGGAGCATCGCCGATGAGCTCCATCCGCCACGCCGGCACGCCCTGGGAGCTTGGCTTGTCCGAGACGCAGCAAGTGCTGGTGATGAACGACCTCCGCAGCCGCATCAAAGTTCAGGTGGACGGCAAGCTGATGTCGGGCCGCGACGTCGTGATCGGAGCCCTGCTCGGCGCCGAGGAGTTTGGCTTCTCAACCATGCCGCTGATCTCGATGGGCTGCATCATGATGCGCAAGTGCCATCTCAATACCTGCCCGGTTGGCGTGGCCACGCAAGATCCCGAGCTGCGCAAGAAGTTCGAGGGACAGCCGGAACACGTCATCAACTTCTTTTTCTTCATCGCCGAACAGGCGCGCGAAATCATGGCCTCACTCGGTTTCCGCACGGTTGACGAAATGGTCGGACGAGTGGACAAGCTCGATGTCAAGAAAGCCATTGACCACTGGAAAGCCAAGGGTCTCGACTTCAGCCGGGTATTCTACGACCCGCCGGTCGACAAAAGCATTCCTCGCCACTGCACGCGCAAGCAGGACCACGGCATCGAGCTCCAGCTGGATAACGAATTGATCGAACAGGCCAAGGACGCGCTCGAACACAAGAAGCCGGTGCGGATCGAGATGCCGATCGTGAACATCAACCGCACCGTCGGCGCCATGCTCAGCAGTGAGATCGCTCGCCGCTACGCCGCCGAAGGCCTTCCCGACGACACGATCAATCTTTACTTCGAGGGATCCGCCGGTCAGAGCTTCGGCTGCTGGGGCGCCCACGGACTGACCATGACGCTCGAAGGCGACGCGAACGACTACTTCGCGAAAGGCCTTTCCGGCGCGCGGCTGGTGATTTTCCCGCCGAAAGGTTCGAACTTCGTCTTCGAGGAAAACATCATCATCGGCAACGTGTCGTTCTACGGCGCCACCCGGGGCGAGGCTTTCATCAACGGCATGGCCGGCGAGCGCTTCTGTATTCGCAACAGCGGTGTAACGGTGGTTGTCGAAGGCGTGGGCGACCACGGCTGCGAGTATATGACCAACGGCCGCGTGGTGATCCTCGGCCGCGCCGGACGAAACTTCGGCGCCGGCATGAGCGGCGGTTTCGCCTACGTCCTCGATGAGGCAGGCGACTTCGCGGAAAAATCCTGCAATCGCTCGATGGTCGATGTCGACCCGCTCGACCCCGAAGACGTTGCCTTCGTGAAAAAGCTCGTCGAGCGCCATGTCGCCTATACCAACAGCCCGAAAGGCCGGTGGGTGCTCGACAATTGGGAGAACATGTTGCCCAAGTTCATCAAGGTTTTCCCCAAGGAACTAAAGAAGGCGATGAGCGACCGCGTAGCCGCGGAGAAGGCGCTGGTCTCGGCGTAGGAAAGGGACTGGCTTGTACGTTTTCGGATATGGTTCCTTGATCAACCGGAACAGCATAGCGAGAACGGTTCGGCGCACGATTCAGCCTGAAGAACTCAAGATCGTCGAACTGGAAGGCTATGTCCGGAAATGGCAACTTGTGGAGGCCGTCATGGTGCAGGGACGAGAACAAGAGGGGCCTCTGGAGGCAGTGTTTCTGGATCTCGAAAGAGATGAAGCCGGGAGTGTTAACGGCATCCTCGTCCCGGTCATCGACTCTGATTTGAAGAGGTTGGACGGTCGTGAGAAGAATTACAATCGGATCAACGTTACCGCAGCCATATCAACCAAGACCGAAGGGGCCGTATTCACGTATATCGGGAAAACTGAGTTCACGAACCCCGGACCCGGTGCGCTCGTTCTAAGAAGATATGTAGAGTTGATCGATGAAGGCCTATCGCACTGGGGTGATGAATTCACGCGAAATTACTACGCCTCGACGATCCCCTCGGAGCTGCCCGGTTGTCCGGGGCGCTATGTGTTCTGTGACGCACAGCAGAATGCGATGGCCGGACGCGAACGGCATTCCCCACCTGCGTAGTAGGATCCTCGGAGTCCTCTAGATAACCGCGAGACAATTGGAGAGCGATCGGGTGAGCGAGAACGGCCAGTCGAAACTGAAGCTGATGGGGCAGGTGGTCGAGGGCTTGAAACAGAAGCCGGCCTATCTGCTCATCTTCGGTATTGACTTGCTTTTCGTTCTTTTCGGGGTCGCCACAGGAGCGGTCGGAGTGGCGAGAAATCAGGAGACTCCCCTGATTCTGGGGTTTTGCAGCTTTGCGCTGGCCCTGATCGTGGCGGCGGTCGTGGTCAAGATTGTCCATGTGGGTCCGGTCGCGGCGCCGGAACCGGTTCAGCCCCGGGAACCGCGGATTCAGAAGTTGATGTACGTCAAGATTGAACATCTTTCGAAGCGGGAGGACGGTAAGCCCGCGATTTATCACCGCCGTGTTCCGCGTCTCGGACAGGATCCAATTCCTGTTTACGACGAAGCGATCTTCTACGGGCTGACACTAGTCGATCGTGAGACGCCGTACTACGACGTCTCCTACAGATCGAGCGGCGTGGTGGACCTGCGGGTCGCCCACCCCTGGCGTGAGAGGCTTGTCTTCCCTGATCGAGGAGCCGAACATCTAAGCAACATCGTTCGGCAGCGGATTGAGCCGTCGTCCAACGGCTATCTCGTCGTGTCGCACCATCTTAACGGCCTGCAACCCGGTAATGAAGATGTTGCGACACGGATGGACGAAGATACCGTCTACGCGCGCCTCGTTGTCGACTTTTCCTCGTTGGCGGCGGGCGAAAAGGCATTCTCACAAAGGCCTAAGGCTTGGTTGCGGACTGGCAATGATGACAAGTCCCTCGGCCTTGAGGAATACGAGCCGCTGGTCTATTCCGTTTCGAAGGAGAATCTGAAGCAGGGTCAAGTGATGCGAATCGACTTCGCGTTTGACTGGAATCGACTGGACAGCGCCGCGGCGGCAACCGCATCCGAGTCCTGAAATCGACCAGGATGGGTTTCGATGGGCCGGAGCTAACGAGAGGCATCCGAATTTCAAGTAAGTGAACTATGGGCAAAACCACCGGATTCATGGAGTACGAACGTCAGGCCCCAGCGGGTCGGGACGTCCTCGTGCGCATCCAGGACTCCAAAGAAGTCTACCAGCCGATGTCGGAGCCGGACCTCAAGATCCAAGGCGCGCGCTGCATGGATTGCGGCATTCCTTTTTGCCACACCGGCTGCCCGCTCAGCAACATCATTCCCGACTTCAACGATCTCGTTTATCGCGGCCGCTGGAGGGACGCCCTGCGCGCGCTGCACTCCACCAACAACTTCCCCGAGTTCACCGGCCGCATCTGTCCGGCGCCGTGTGAAGCCGCCTGCGTCCTCGGCATCAACGAAGACCCGGTCTCGATCAAGGCCATCGAAAAATCGATTGTGGACCGCGGATGGGCCGAAGACTGGATTGTTCCCGAACCCCCCGACGAGCGCACGGGGAAGAAGGTGGCTGTCGTCGGCTCCGGACCGGCCGGACTGGCGGCCGCGCAGCAGCTGAACCGCGCCGGCCACTGGGTGACGCTCTTCGAAAAAAACGAGGTCCCGGGGGGATTGTTAGCGCTCGGCATCCCCGACTTCAAGATGGAAAAACATCGCATCGCCCGCCGCGCCGAGCAGATGCAGGCGGAAGGCGTGAAGTTCCGATGCGGCGTTCACGTGGGAATCGATGTGACGGCCAAGCAACTGCTCGACGAGTTCGACGCCATTCTGCTCTCGACCGGCGCCGAGAACCCTCGTGATTTGAAGATTCCCGGTCGCGACCTCGACGGCGTTTACTTTGCGATGCAGTTTCTGCCGCAACAGAACCGCCGCACCGGTAACCGCCCAGTGGACCCCGAGTTCGACATCACCGCCGAGGGCAAGCACGTCATCATCATCGGCGGAGGCGACACTGGCGCCGACTGCCTGGGCACCAGCCGCCGTCAGGGCGCCAAATCGATCCGCCAGTTCGAGCTTCTTCCCAAGCCGCCGATGACGCGCGACGAGCCCGGCGCGCAGCCCTGGCCCCTTTGGCCTTTCACGTTCAAGAAGGAAAGCTCGCACGAAGAAGGCGACGTGCGCGATTGGGCCGTCAACACGGACCGTTTCCTCAGCGACGGCAACGGCAGCGTCAAAGCGCTACAGGGCGTGCGCCTCGCCTGGCCGGAACCGGACCCCGAAACCGGGAAACGGCCGTTCAAGTTCGAAGACATTCCAGGGTCCGAATTCGAATACCCGGCCGACCTGGTCCTTCTGGCGATGGGTTTTCTTGGCCCCGTACACGATGGCCTCGTCGATCAGTTAGGCGTCGAAAAAGATCAGCGCGGCAACGTCAAAGCCAACTATTCCGAGTTTCGAACTTCCGAAGAAAAAGTCTTCGCCGCCGGCGATGCCCGCCGCGGCCAATCCCTCGTGGTCTGGGCCCTCGCCGAAGGCCGCAAAGCCGCCCGCGCCGTCGACGAATACCTGATGGGATCAAGCGCCCTGCCAGCACACTAGCGGCCGGTGGCGGAAGTGAAGGTCGCGAACAATCGGGTCCAGCCAGCCAATTCGCTTTCGAGTTAAGTGCTTTTTTTGAGAGCCATGGCGGGGAGCGGGTTGGCGGCAGTCCCCGTTTTTCGCTCCTCGACGACTATTGTCACGGGCTGCTAATCCCAACACCCGAATCGAATCATCTGGCATACTACATGCCAGAACGATGTATTTGACGCCCCGTGCCAGCCTCGTTCGCCTCGCGCTCGTCGGCCTTTCCCTGTTCCCGATCGCGCTGCGGGCGGATGAGACGGACGTCGATTTCCGCCGCGACATCGAGCCCCTCTTCCGGGCTCGCTGTTACTCGTGCCACGGCCCCCAGCCACAGATGAACGGGCTGCGGCTCGACCGTCGCGAGGACGCCCTACGCGGCGGTCATTCCGGCCCGCTCGTCCAAGCCGGCGACAGCCGTGGCAGCGAGCTGATCCTACGAGTTACGGGGCAGGCCAACAGGCCGCCCATGCCTCCCATGGGCGAGCGCCTAACAGCGGACCAGATTGCTGCTCTGCGGTCGTGGATTGACCAAGGAGCGACCTGGCCGCGGGAGGAAATGGCCGTAGCGGCCGGCGGCCGATTGACGCACTGGTCGCTGCAGCCGATCCGCAGGCCCCCTATTCCCAACACCCGAAGTCCCGAACAGGTACGCAACCCGATCGACGCCTTTATTGTTGCCCGGCTCGAGGACGAGGGAATCCAGCCATCGCCCGAAGCCGATAAGCGAACCCTCATGCGGCGCCTTAGCCTTGATCTGATCGGGCTGCCGCCCTCGCCCAACGAGGTAGACGGGTTCCTGACCGACGAAGGCCCAGACGCGTACGAGCGTCTCGTCGAGGATCTTCTGCGATCGCCGCACTTCGGAGAAAAATGGGCCCGGCACTGGCTCGACCAAGCACACTACGCCGACAGCGACGGTTACGATCGCGACCTGCCGCGGCCGCATGCTTGGCGCTGGCGGCAGTGGGTAATCGAGGCGCTGAATCGCGACATGGGGTTCGACCAGTTCACCGTCGAACAGATCGCCGGGGACTTGCTGCCCAACGCCACGTCTGAGCAAAAGGCGGCGACGGGTTTCTTCCGCAACACGCTCTCGAATCGCGAGAGCGGGGCCAAGTTGGAGGAGTTCCGCTTCGAGAAGATTGTCGATCGCACGAACACGCTGGGGACGGTCTGGCTCGGATTGACCATCGGCTGCGCCCAGTGCCACGACCATAGGTACGACCCGATCAGCCAGAAGGAGTATTACCGGCTCTTTGCTTTCTTCAATTCGGCGGAAGAGCGCAACCTCGAAGCTCCCTTGCCCGGTGAGTTGGGTCCCTACTTAAAACATCGGGACGAGTACTACCAGAAGCGCCAAGAACTGCTCGAGCGGTATTGTGTGACCGAGATCCAGCCCGGGTTTGAGCGGCGCATGCTTGCCGCCTACGAGACGCCCGGCAAGTGGACCGACTGGGACACGATTTATGAGAATTTTGAGAAAAAGGTCGACCACGGCCTGAGGATGCTCCGCACGCCTCCAGCGCAGCGCAACCGCCACCAGCGGGACGCGGTAACCAATCACCTTCTCACGTGGTACCACATGTTGATTGGCAAGGAGCTTTATCAGCAGCGAGGATTTCCCGAATTAAACAAAGAGTTGCGCGCTCTAAGAGCCTCCTTCCCGAATGTCAGCATGGCGCAAACGATCACCCAAAGTCCGGAGCCGAGAACAAGTCATATTCACCTTCGCGGAGACTACCGTGCTAAAGGGGTCGAGGTGACGCCGGGCACACCTGGCGTGCTGCATGCGTTTTCCCCGACGGGTCCCGAGGCTTCGCGCCTGGGTCTGGCCCGCTGGCTCGTCTCGCCAGAAAACCCGCTCACCGCTCGGGTCATCGTGAACCGTCTCTGGCAGGAGTATTTTGGGCAGGGCCTGGTGACGACCTCGGAGAACTTCGGCACCCAGGGCGAGACGCCTTCCCACCCCGAGTTGCTCGACTATCTGGCGTCGGAGTTTATCGATAGCGGCTGGAGCATGAAGCGAATACACAGGTTGGTTGTCACGTCGGTCACCTACCGGCGATCGTCGGAAGCGCGGCCCGACCTGGCGGAGCGGGACCCCGGCAACCGCTTGCTCGCCCGGCAGACTACTTTTCGCCTTCCGGCTGAACTCTTGCGGGACTCCACCCTCGCTGCGAGTGGTCTGTTGTACCCGGCGGTTGGCGGCCACAGCGTTTTCCCGCCACAGCCTGAGTCGGTACTCGAGCTGAAGCTTGACTATGATCCGGTTTGGGACGAGAGTCCCGGCAAGGATCTCTACAAGCGCGGCCTCTACATTCAGTACCAGCGCACTACACCGTATCCTTTCCTTCAGAACTTCGACGCACCCGACGCGTCGGCGCCTGCTTGCCGCCGGGGACGTTCCAACACCCCCTTGCAGGCGCTGAACCTGCTGAACGATCCGGTGTTTTTTGAAGCCGCGCAGTTTCTGGCTCTTCGCATTCTGAAGAAGCTGCCCGCCGCCTCGTTTCACGATCGGCTGGACTATGGTTTCCGGTTGTGCCTGGGCCGGCCACCGTCTCCGAAGGAGTCGGCAGTGATGCTCTCTTATCTCGCTCGACAGAAAGCAATACTCGAGAAGGAACCCGAATCGGTAACCGAGCTGTTGCCCGTGGGAATGGACGGCGCGGATCAAACAGACGCGGCGGCCTGGGTCGCCCTGAGCCGTGTGCTGCTTAATCTGGACGAATTCTTGACGAGAGAGTAGCCATGACGTCCGAAGATTTTCTCCGCATAGACACACGCCGCCGCTTTCTTCGAGATTGCGCCGGTGGCCTGGGGATGATCGCCCTTGGGAATCTATTGTCCGAACATGGGCTGACGGCGGAAGGCGAAGCGCCCCGCCTTGAACATCTGACCCCGAAGTCGCCGCATTTCCCCGCTACGGCAAAGAATGTCATCTTCCTTTTTATGGCCGGTGCGCCCAGCCAGGTCGATCTATTCGATCCCAAGCCCGAATTGCGGAAGTGGCATGGTAACCCCCTTCCGACGTCGATGACGAAAGACTTGAAGCTGGCCTTCATCAAGCCCAGTGCCAAGATCATGGCCAGCCCGCGGACGTTCAAAAGTCATGGCCAGTCCGGGATGCAGTTTTCCGATTGGCTGCCGCAACTTGCCACTCACGCGGACGACTTTTGTATGGTCCGATCCATGCACACCGAGGCGTTTAACCATCACCCGGGCCAATCGCTGCTCATGACCGGATCTCCACTCTCGGGCTGGCCCAGCGTCGGCTCGTGGTCGGTCTATGGCCTGGGCAGTGAGTCACGAGATCTGCCCGCCTTCGTGGTTCTTGGCTCGGGGACACAAGTGAGCGCCGGCGCAACCGTTTGGTCCAGCGGATTCATGCCCTCGGCGTATCAGGGGGTGCCTTTCCGCCGCAGCGGCGATCCGATCCTCTACCTTTCGAACCCGCCCGGAGTTACCCGCCAGACACAACGCGCCGGGCTGGATGCTCTCCGGGATCTCAACCGAATTCACCAGCAGGAAACCGGTAACGCTGAAATCGCCTCGCGGATCGCGTCCTATGAACTAGCCTTTCGCATGCAGACTTCCGCTCCGGAGTTGATGGATTTTTCCGACGAGCCGCGGGATATTCTCGATATGTACGGGGTCAACCAAGAGGGCACAAAAACGTACGCGACCAACTGCCTGATGGCGAGGCGCATGGTCGAGCGAGGGGTTCGTTTCGTGATGCTGGTTCACAGTAGCTGGGATGATCACGCTGATTTGACCAAGAATCTGAGCAAGAATTGCCGCATTACCGACCAGCCGGCGGCGGCTCTGATCAAGGATCTCAAGCAACGAGGACTGTTCGACAGCACCCTCATCGTTTGGGGCGGTGAGTTCGGCCGCACGCCGATGACCCAAATCAACCGGCCGAACGATCCCGGCAGCGAAGGCCGCGATCACCACCCGGATTGCTTCACCGTCTTGCTTGCCGGCGGAGGGATCGGCGGCGGCCGGATCATCGGCAAGGGCGATGAACTAGGCCTGAACATCGTCGAGGACCCGGTTCACATCAACGACCTGCACGCCACTATGCTCCACTGCCTGGGCTTCGACCACACCAAGCTCACTTATCGCCACATGGGCCGCGACTTTCGCCTCACCGACGTCGGCGGTACGGTGGTGCAAAAGATGCTGGCCTGAGCGAAGGGGTGAAGAAATCAGGGGTCGTCACCAGGGGTGTCCGAGGCGTACGTCAACCGAGCTGCGCCCGAAAGGGTGCGGTCAAGGCCGTCGCTAACCCCGGGCCGGTTTGAGCTAATCAAAGAGATCCCATAAATATGGGACAATAGGTGGCGTGAAGACAACTTTGGAGATCCCCGACGTCATTTTTCGGCGGGCCAAGGCGAAGGCGGCGGAACGGGGAATCCCGTTTCGGCAATTCGTCACCGACGCCGTCGAGGAGAAGCTGCGGGCGAAGCCGGGCGATGGAGGGCGTCCCTGGCTCGAGATGGCCGGAAAACTACGGCATTTGCGTAAGGAAACCGCCCGCATCAACGCTCTGATCAACAAGGAGTTCGAAGTGATCGAGCCGGAGGACCGGGCTTGATTCTCGACACGAACGCGGTGTCGGCGCTGGCTGATGGGGAACCGGGAGTCGTCGCGCAATGCGCCCGTGCCGGTGAAGCCGCGATCCCGGTCATTGTTTTGGGGGAGTTTCGCTACGGAATCGCGCACTCGCGCCATCGCAGACAGTACGAACGATGGCTTTCCGAGCTGCTTGACGCAGTGCAGACGCTTGAGATCAATGAGGAAACGGCGGTTCGCTACGCGGATCTCCGGCTGGAGCTCAAAAAGTCGGGCAGCCCTCTGCCGGCGAACGACGTCTGGGTTGCCGCCTTGTGCCGCCAGTACGCCCGGCCTATCTTGAGTCAAGACCGGCACTTTGACGTGGTGAAGCGGCTGAAGCGGCTGAGCTGGTGATCCGTCAGGCGGGCGGGGTGCTGTCGGTCGCCCGGGAGCGCGCTGGGCCGTGTAGACCCGAGAAATTGGCTTTGTTTGGTTATTTTCGTTACTCCCCTTGTTCCGCCGCCCGGTCGTCGCCGCCGGCACAGTGCGTTGTTGCCCTGTTGCTGTTTCCGGGGGCCCGGCCCGCTCGTAAGTCGAGGCCCCCTCATCTCCCGGTGAGGCGATCGACGAGACGTCGCTGAGCCGGCCGCCCCGCCCTCTAGGCAACCCTTCACAACTCATTGATCTAACGGGGGTTGATATAAATTGGGTTCGTTTGGTTTTTTTCTTTTCGTGGCCGGGTACCAGCGCCGCCAAAGGACCGTCGTTCTGCTTGCATTTTACCATTCGGCCCTCAAATTTCTCTTGGCCACCGCCCACAAGTCATTGAAAACAAGGACTTGTTGGTTTCGTGAGGCTACCCCGCGTGATAGGTTCGTCGGTTCAAGGCGAGGGCCGCTCCGGGCCCGGTTTGTTGAGTAATGCGGGAGTCCTTGAACCCGACATCGGGCCCCGACGGTGGTTTGCCGCGGTCTGACTGGTGCTGACCTGCCTGTCTCCTGTATGGTCTTGGAGTCGGCGCATGCCGCAAACGCCGCGGCCCCTCACGCGCCGGCACGGGCAGCCAACGATCCCAACATGCTTTCTCTGCTCGACAGCCTCGTCATTTTTGCCAGCTTGGCGCTGGTCGTCTTCGCCGCTCTGCGGGCGGCTCGTAAGAAGGCAGGGGGCGCGGAGTACTTCCTAGCCGGCCGCGACCTCACCTGGCCCTTCGTCGGCATGTCGCTGTTCATTACGAACATCTCGGCCGAACACGTCATTGGACTGGCCGGCGACGCTTACCGTATCGGCATCGTCGCCGGAGGGTTCGAGTGGATGGCGGTATTCGATCTGATTCTGCTGGCGCTGTTTTTTGCGCCCCTCTACTTGCGGGCGCGGGTCTTTACGATTCCCGAGTTCTTGGAGCGCCGCTTCGGCTGGAGCTTGCGGGCTTTTCACTCCGCGAATCTGTTGTTTATTAATGTTTTCGCCAAGGTGGCCACCGCTTTGTGGGCGGCGTCGCTGTTGTTCAACACCTTGCTCGGGTGGGACCAAACCGCGGTCATGCTGGGCATTTCCGCCTTCACGGCCTTGTACACCATGAAGGGCGGCCTGCGGGCGGTCGTCTACGCCGACATGATTCAGGGCGCCTGGCTCATCGCCGGCAGCACGATCCTGGTTTCCATCGGTTTGTCGCGGGTAGGGGGCTGGGAGGCGCTGGTGGCGCAAGCGCCGGCGGGCATGCTCGCTATGGCCAAACCGCTCGATCATGAGCTGCCGGTCACCGGCTTCTTCCTGGGGAATCTGGTGGCGGGCATGTTTTATTGGTGCATGGACCAGACGAACGTACAGCGGGTTCTGGGAGCGCGGACCGTGGAAGACGGCCAAAAGGGTGCTCTACTGGCGGGTTTCCTCAAGCTTTTGCCGGTGTTTCTGCTGGTGCTTCCGGGAGTGATGGCCCGCGTCCTCTACCCGGATCTGGAGCCTTACGATCGCGCTTACGCGCAGTTGGTGCATGGATTGCTCCCCGAAGGCCTCCGCGGCTTGGTGGTCGCCGGCTTGATCGCTGCCCTGATGTCGTCGATCAGCGCTTGTTACAACTCGACGGCCACGCTGGTGACGCGGGATTTCGTCTTGCGCATTAAGCCCAATCTCAGCGAACGAAGCCAGGTCGTTGTCGGGCGCTGGGCGACCGCGGTGATGGCGGTCTTGGGAGTGCTGGCGACCCCGTTGGTGGGCCTGTCGGTCACCCTCTGGCGCTACCAGCAGTTGATCTCGGCCTACCTGTTGATACCCATGTCGGCGGCGATCTTCGTCGGGTTAGCCTGGAAGCGCTCGAACCTCAAGGGAGCCGTTCTGGCCGTTTTGCTGGGTTTCGGCTCCGGGATCGTCTTCTTTCTCGATGAGACGCTGGGCTGGTCACTGCCGATTCTGTCGCACCCTTATCTGAACTCTTTTCTCCATCGCTCGTTTGTGGTGTGGGTTTTCGCGGCCGCCGTCATGGTGGGGGTTAGCTTGGCCACCCGGCCCGCCGCGACGGAAAAGGTTCAGGGACACGTGTTCACCTGGCCGTCGGAACCCTGGGAAGGAACAAGCGACCTTCGTAACTGGACCGGGTTGCTGCTGGTCGCTGTCCTCTCCCTGTGGTGGATTTTCCGATGACCCGAATCATGGCGCCGCAGCCGGGCAAAGGCCGGCCTCCTCGAGGGGCTGGGTGGTTCTGGAATAGAAGGTGGTTACCTTTACCGAGTCTCGCGAAGTATGGTGACATGGTTGGTGTTCAGACTGTAGGGGCGTAGCATGCTGTACCCGTGTTCCAAAGTCGCCTTATTTTGCGATCGTCGATAGTGAAACGTGCCAGCCTAATGATCGACCGTCAGGCCTCGCAACCCAGCGCCCTGTTGATTCGATGTTGCTTGGGTCTTGTTTTCGGCGTTGCGTGGACGTTGACGTTCATGCCGGCGGCGCAGACTCCTCCCGCCTCCGAATGGAAGTGGTACAAGGGCAATCTCCATACGCACACGGTCAACAGTGACGGGGACAGCGCTCCCGACGCGGTCGCGCGTTGGTACAAGGAGCACCACTACAACTTCCTGGTCCTCAGCGACCACGACTTTGTTACTCCAATAGAAGGGCTGAGTTCGATCTTTGCCGCCGAGGATCGTTTCTTGCTGATTTCCGGAGAGGAGATCAGTCCAAAATTCGACAACAAACCCATCCACGTAAATGGTCTCGACATCCACCGAACAATTGAGCCGATAGTGGGCGCAAGTGTTGTCGACACGCTCCAGAGGAACGTCGACGCGGTTCGGGCGGCGGGAGGGACGCCGTCCCTCAACCATCCTAACTTCCGTTGGGCGGTCACGCCCGCCGAGATGGGTCAAGTACAAGGACTAAGACTCTTCGAGGTTTATAACGGACATCCAAGAACCAATGACGCAGGCGGCGGTGGCTTTGCGAGCCTGGAGGAGATGTGGGACGCCGTTTTGTCGGCCGGCCGCGCGGTGTATGGGATAGCGGTCGACGACGCGCACAAATTCAAGGTATTTGGACCGGAGCATTCCAATCCCGGACGTGGCTGGGTGAGCGTCAAAGCCTCAGAGCTTTCGACGGAAGCCATCCTAAGCTCGCTGAATTCGGGTGAGTTCTACGCGTCAACGGGAGTCGTGCTCGAAGATGTGAGCCGCCTGCCAAACGAACTGCGCGTTTATCTCGAAGAAGATGAAGAAGATAGAGGGGAGGAAGGGGAGGAATACACCACCGAGTTTATCGGTCAAGGGGGTCGCCTCTTGAGCAAGTCGTTCGACAACCCTGCCGTCTATACCCTGAAACCCGGTGACACATACGTTCGAGCAAAGGTGACTTCCTCGAATGCGGAGTATGCTTGGGTTCAGCCGGTCTTTGCCGGTGCCGCCGCGTCGCGCTGAGAGGTGCGGTCCGACTCCGGGAAAATCTGCTTTTGAATTCGGCTAAAGCGTTATCATGGAGTAACGGATGGACCCCCGGCTTGAGCATCAACTATTGCTGACCCGCCGGCGTTTTTTCGGGCTTAGCGGCGCTGGTATCGGCGCGGCCGCTTTGGCGACGTTGATCAACGACGATCTGGTCGCCGGCAGCCCGGGCAAGGCCGGGGATCAGTCTTCGCGAGGCGGACTGCCCGGGCTCCCGCATTTCGCGCCCCGAGCCAAACGCGTCATTTATCTTTTCCAGTCGGGCGCTCCCTCGCAGATGGAGCTGTTCGACTACAAACCGAGGATCGAGGACCTTCAAGGCACGGAGTTACCCTCTTCGATCCGCATGGGGCAGCGGCTGACGGCGATGACGGCGGCGCAGCAAAGCTTCCCCGTGGTCCCGTCTCGTTTCAAGTTCGCCCAACATGGGGAGTCGCGCGCTTGGGTTAGTGAACTGATGCCTTACACCGCCCAGGTGGCCGACGAACTCTGTTTCGTCAAGTCCGTGCACACGGAGGCGATCAATCACGACCCGGGCATTACCTTTTTCCAGACCGGCTTTCAGCTCGCGGGCCGGCCCAGCATCGGAGCCTGGCTTTCTTACGGTTTAGGCAGCGAGAACAAAGACTTGCCGGCCTTTGTCGCCATGGTGTCGAACGGCTCGGGCAATCCCAACGGCCAGCCGCTCTACGACCGGCTGTGGGGCAGCGGGTTTCTGCCTACCCGGTATCAGGGGGTCAAGTTCCGTTCGATCGGCGACCCGGTTCTCTATTTGTCGAATCCTCCCGGCATAGACGGCAGCGCTCGACGCCGCTTTCTCGATGACCTGGCGAAGCTGAACCAGTTGAAGCGCGAAGAAGTGGGGGACCCGGAAATCTCGACGCGCATTGCGCAATACGAGATGGCCTACCGCATGCAAAGTTCCGTGCCCGAGCTGACTGATCTTTCGCGCGAACCCGAGCGCACCTTCGAGCGCTACGGGCCCGATTCCAAAAAGCCCGGGACGTTCGCGGCCAACTGCCTGCTCGCCCGCCGGCTGGCCGAACGCGACGTACGCTTCATCCAGCTCTTCCACCGCGGCTGGGACCAGCACACCAAACTGCCCAAAGACATTGCCGGCCAGTGCCGCGATACCGACCAGCCGCAGGCCGCCTTGATCCAGGATCTAAAGGAGCGTGGCCTGCTTGAGGAAACCTTGGTCGTCTGGGGAGGCGAGTTCGGACGCACCGTCTATTGCCAGGGCAGGTGGACGTCAAAGACCTACGGGCGCGACCATCATCCGCGCTGCTTCACCATTTGGATGGCCGGCGGCGGCGTCAAACCCGGCTTCACCTACGGCGAGACCGATGACTTCTCCTATAACATCACCCGCGACCCCGTGCATGTCCACGACCTGCATGCCACGATGCTGCACTGTCTGGGCATCGACCACACTAAGCTGACCTTCAAATACCAGGGCCGTGACTTCCGCCTGACCGATGTGCACGGGAAAGTAGTGAAGAAGGTATTGGCCTGAAGTTCATGGCGTGGACCTGGCGCTTTCCCAGGGTCCGCGTGTCGCTCTACGCCATAAGAACTGAGCAAATCCCCGGCTTTTCAAAGTAGAACAAGCGGGCTGGAGTGGTGTAACCCCGCGATAAATGCCGTGTGTCCGGGGTTTCTGACGCTCCCCGAACCACCGGCCGCGCGGTGGGAAACTCGCTCCCCGGATAGAATGAGAGTTCTCTGGAGGTGAGCGTCTTGGAATGGTTCTCGGATCCCAACGCCTGGGCAGCTCTGTTCAGTCTCACTGCTCTTGAAATCGTACTCGGCATCGACAACATCATCTTTATCGCCATCTTGGCCGACCGCCTGCCCGCCCGGCGGCAGGCAACGGCGCGTATCGCCGGCCTGGCGGTCGCCATGGTTTCGCGCATCGCGCTTCTGTTTTCCATCACTTGGATCATGCGCCTGACAGCGCCGTGGTTTACCGTGTTCAACCAGGAGATCTCGGGACGGGACATCATTCTCATCGTCGGGGGCCTTTTCCTGCTGGCCAAGAGTACCCATGAAATCCACGCCAAGCTGGAGGGAAAGGAAGGGCATGGGACGGTCGGCGGCCGCGCTTCGATGCCCGGCGTGCTGGCGCAGATTTTCTTGCTCGACGTCGTCTTCTCGCTGGACTCGGTAATCACCGCGGTGGGCATGGCGGACGAGCTGGCCATCATGGTCATCGCCATCGTCACCGCGGTCGCCGTGATGATGGCGCTCTCAGGCGCCATTGCCCGTTTCGTCAACAACCACCCGACCGTGAAGATCCTGGCTTTGAGCTTCCTTCTGCTGATCGGAATCGTCCTGATCGCCGAAGGCCTGGACCGGGACATACCCAAGGGCTATATCTATTTCGCCATGGCTTTTTCCGTGTTCGTTGAGATGATTAACTTGCGTCTGCGGGCGAAAGCGGCGCCCGTCAAGCTGCACCAACAATACCCGGCGCGGAACGGCTCCGCCTAGCGGCGTTCCCGCGCAAGAAAGGGAAAGTGGGTCCCTCGCTTACCGTACCGGTCTGTTCCGGCTTTCGCAGACTCCTGCCCGGTTACCGTCCGCGCCGCTGCTCAGCTTCCCTGCTTACCGACAACTACATGGGGCGCCTCCTTCCCCCCGCACGGCGTCCACGCCGAAAAAGGTTGCACTGAGAAACCCGAGGCAGCTTCCCGCCTCAGGTCCGTCTTTTCGTGTCCCCTTCGCGTCTTCCCTAATAGCGAAGGCAATATAGAAAAGATGAGTCACGCTTTAGGCTCACAGAAGGGCACGGCATGCCGTGCCTCTACCCAATTGCCCACTGTCGGTCCGCTCGGACGGCGCCGCACCGTGCGGTTTCTTAGCAGTTTGTCGACCGTCTGGCGATGGAGGGGAGCAACCTGTGGCGCGGGCCTCGGGCCCGCGGTGGCGGCCACTGGGCGCCGTCATGCCGCTCCGCGCCTCGCCCCGATGGCGCTGCTTCACGGTTCGCGGCTGAGCGGCTCACGGTTAAACGGCTCAACGGAGCGCGGCATCACTCTCATCGAGTTATTGGTCGCTATAACGATCGTAGCGCTGATGGTTAGCCTCTCGTATCCCACGATGACGGGAGGTCTCGACGGCATCCGTCTGAAGACGGCTGTTGACCGCGCGGGAACGTTTTTCAATGCCGCGCGGCAGGCGGCCAACCGCCGCCAGGAGCCTGTGCAGTTCACCGTTGACCCCGAGCGGAATCAACTGACCACGCTGTCCGCGGACGGAGACTGGGAGGATCGTTTGGTTCTGGACGAGAGCACGGAGGTGGCTTTCCCCCCCAAGATACAAAGCCTGATTCTCTACCCAGGTGATCCGCCGCCTGAGTTCCGGCTCTTTCTCAAGACTCGAGATGGCTCCGGTGCCGGCCTGAAGGTCAACGTCTTCACCGGCGTACCGGAGGAATGGGACGGTCCTCAAGACCTTGAACGATGAGCCTCCGCCGCTCCGCTCGGTCAACCCCTGCCGTTCTGGCCGGCCTTCTTTTGTTCACCGCGAGTTTCGGCGTGGCCCAGCCCCATTCCGAAGCAGAAACGCTCGTCGCTGTCCGGAAGATCTTCCTTGAAGTCGAGCAGGTCGCCC
Source organism: Bryobacterales bacterium (assembly GCA_965248365.1). Lineage (GTDB taxonomy): Bacteria > Acidobacteriota > Terriglobia > Bryobacterales > UBA6623. The sequence goes on from CBDFJA010000003.1 coordinate 1,244,228, forward strand.
GAATGTCAGCCCGGGATCAGGTGGGCCGGCTGCCACGCCTATATCGGGACGTCTGTCCGCAACTCATGGGCCGCTTCCTGTCCGCGTATCCGATTCTTCTCGCCAAACCTTCCCTGAAGAGTCTCAGCGGGGCTTCGGCGCCGCCTCGGGAAACACTCACTGTGGACCAACGAGCCGCCGAACTTGAAAAGGCGGGTGGTTGGGCCGCGCTGGCGCACAGCGCTCGGACGAGGTGCCGCGAGATCCTAGAACGTAACCGCGACGAAGTTCAGACGCTGGTGGAAGAGGATCTCCGGAGCGAGTCCACGGAGGCCGTGCGTCGAGGGCTCTCGGTCGCCGGGCACCTGCGCTTGACAACGTTGTTCGACCTGGTGGTCGGTGCTTTCGACGGCCCCGAAGAGTCGGCCGCTGCCTACGCGTTGCGCGGGCTGGGAGATGCTCGCGCCATCCCAATTCTGATCGCCAAGCACCCCGAGGACCCGACACGGTACTTTGAAGTGCTTCGCACGTTGCAGCGTGGCCGGGCCGCGCACCCGATGCTGCTAGCATTGCTCGATTCCGAGAATCCAAATTTCCGCTGGCGGGCGGCCTATGCGCTGGCAAGGTCCGGAGACTCAATACTCGCTCCGTCGGTCAAGGAACTGGTCCAAGACGGCTCGCCCGAAGTCCGTCGCCAGGCTGTTGGTGTTGGTTTTTCTCTTACGGACGAAGCCTTCGACGCCGTCCGTCCGGCGCTCGTCTCTTTGCTCTCGGACCCGGAGATTGCGGTTCGATTGGAGGCCGCGGTCTACTTCGCGCAACAGCAGGACACGGCATGCACGCGAGCCCTCTGGGAGCTAATGAACCACGCCGAAGATCTCGAGCGCTGGCAACATTCCAACGTGGTTCAGGCGATTCACAGCCTGACCGGCGGGTCTTATTTTGGGTTCACGCCCGGCACGGTCTCCACGCCCCAAGTGCGAAAAGCGGCTCTCGAGCGCTTCGCGCGCTGGATCGAGGATCGCCGGGGCCACTAGCCTGCTTGTCTCACCAGCGATCGGCGGGAGTGGAAGCGAATGCCCGCTGTCAGAGGCGCCGACTTCGTCCGGTGAGGGCAACGACAACACGAATGTCCCTCGTCGTCCCGCGAGTGGTCACCCGCGGTTGCTCAGTCCGGGAAGTGGCAAAGCTCTTCCACGTAGGCGGCTGACCCGTCCCTGAGCCAGCCGTCGAGCTGAGCGGGCTCTTTGAGTTGCTGGCCGCGCATTCGTGATACCTTCGCGTAGCGGCAGGTTAGCTGGGGGAGCGCCGTCATGTCGACCTATAGCTTTTCGAACTGCGCGACGGGAAAGATGTCCTCTTGACCCTTGCCCCAGCGCTTCTTGGCGTCTTTGAGGGTGACGTAGGTCGGCAAACGCGCGGCCAGGCGCCGAACCGCCGCGTCCACTTTGGGTTGATCCCGTAGGTCTTCCCGGCTGAGATCGAAGCAGGCGAGCAGACGATCGATGTCGATCCAGAAAGTGTTGGTGTTGTAGTAGGTCAGGTCGAATTCGATCTCCTCGCGCGGCAGCGCCATTCCTTCGATAAGACGCAGCTGCCCGTTCACCCGAGCCAATCCGCCGCCGCGGTCCTCAAGACGGCGTGAAATCAGCTCCGTGGTCATGGCGGATTCCGAGCTGATGTGGTAGCCCAACAGAGTGGGGTCCAGGTTCGTCCCTAACGTATCGATGTTGTGCACCATGAGGTGGCGCAGATTTGGCCTCTCGGCCAACAAATCCGGGAGCAGGCCGTTGCGCAACATGTTCGGGATTTCATACCAATGCCCCGTGGGATGCATACACTGTAGCGGCAGGTTTGCGGTGTAATCGGATCCCTCGCCGACCTGCCGCGCCCAAGCGATGAGGGCGCCGCGCACGCTATCGAGCACCTTCTGCGCTTGCTCGTCGAGAGTCTGCTGCCGCGTCTCTTCCCAGGCGAAACGTAGGTCGCGCGCCATGGGTACGAAGCGCAGCCCGACGCTGCGGCCGCCGGAGAGGTGCGGCGGCTCCGGGTATCCATTGTCGCGCCGCTTGGAGAGCCAGTCGACGATGGGGCGATGCGTCAGATAGCTCGTTGTGAAGATTTGAGGCGCGGACCGTGGGTGGCGCTGGTTGTTCCGTCGGGTCTTGGCCATGTGGACTTCGATGAAGTTGCGGTATCGCCCGGCCATCCGACAAAAGGGATTGAGCGCCTTGACCACGCCGGCGCCCTTGGTCCAGCGGCTGCCCGCTCCGCCCGCCAAAGTCACGGCGGCGACCTCGCCGCGAGCTAGCGCCTCCTCGCCCAATCTTGCGTGATCGGCCGAGCCGCCGCGGAGCGAATCAAGAACGTCATCGGGGCGAGCATCTTCGACGGTCGTTGAGGGCTGCAGGCGGTTCTGCGCCAAACCGATGCGGCCGCAGCGAAGGTCCTCGCGAATCCTCTCGTGTTCCTCGCCGTCGAAGCCGTGCTCCGCGAGCAACATCTCGAGCGAGGTCTCGTCTTCGGGGCCTCGCTCACCGGATTTAGACAGTACGCGCTCTACCAGCGGTTCGACGCGGATACCGCTCTCTGAGCCCCGCCCGGTCTGTGCGCTGACCCACTGCAAATCAGCGCGGTCGGTTTCAGTGAGCTGTCGCGAGTCTTCGCGCAGCAAAGCGGGCAGTCGCAGATCGTAGTACTCGGGCGGCAACAAAGCGCCTTCGCCCCCGCGCAAATCCGCCCAGGTGCCTCTCTGGTTGATCGCGAACGAATAGACGACCGGAGAAATGGCAAAGGGCATGCCGGTCTCGATGTCCTTCTTGACATCGAGCATGATTGACCGCAGTCGGCTCTCGGCCGCCGGTCTGCGGGCCGGATCGAAGAAAAAGCCCATGCCCCCTCCCGACATGCCGCCGAGCATCCAGAAGCCCCAGAAATCGTCCCCGAATTCCTCGCGAACGCGGCGGACCAAGGTCTCGGTGTAGGCGTTGCCGGCCCAGGGAATGATGGTTTGCAGGGGGCCGTCGAAGTTCCGTTGCGTGAGACCGGCGATGTCATGGATTCGACCGTTGCCGAGAAACTCGAGCATTTCGTCCAGCAGCGCGATCGCGTCTTGCCGAGCCCGCCACTCGGCGGCTCCCCGGAGAAGGTACTTCTCGGTAACCATTTCTAGAATGGGTCCCACGTCCTGGGCCATGCCGCCATGCACCAACACGAGGCTTTCCCGCAGCTTTTCAAGCGCTTCCGACGAGACGCGATCATGCCCCAGGATTTGATGGCGGGGTAACAGGTTCCCGCGACTGACGCCGTACTCCGCGTCTCCGGGGGAAGCCCGCACGCCCTCGATCAGCTTGACGCCGGGCCACAAACCGCCGGAGTCTTGCCAGCCTCCACCGGAACCGCCCAGCCACTCGCCCAGGATGGCGCGCGCCGCGATCAACCGGCGCTCATCCTCGTCCAGTGAGCCGCTTAGGTTGCGGACTTGCCCGCTCGCGCGCATTGAGACGCTGATGAGGCAGGCCAGCAGATTCGTTGAAACCGCCAGCCTCGACCCTTTGGGAATGTTGTTCACGCGGCTGACGACTTCCAGTCCGCGATGAGGGCTTCCGGTGAACGCGGCGAGGACATCGCCGATCGGCTTGGCCGCTCCCTCCAGGCTGGGTGGGATCACGCCCGCCGCGATCACGGCGGCTTTGAGCAAACCCAGGTAGTCGCGACCGAAATCGAACACCTCGGGCAGGTCTTTGATTTCGGCGGAGCATCCGAGGTCAACGCTCACCAGCCGCAGCAGGGGGCGGTCGATCATACGCAGGTAAGCCTCCACCGGAGGCCGCGGCGCTTCGTCTTTACGGGCGGAGAGGTCGAGAGAAATGTTGAGGACGCGGGCGCCCTCGGGGAAGTCCATCCCCAGGAAAAAAATGTCGCTCCAGCCGCTGTGGGTAAGGTCCATGCGAACCGGCGTAGCCTCATGCAGTACCGGAAACGCCCCGCCGGCGCGGCGCTCGTTCAGCTCGGGATGGATGCGCAGCGGATAGTCGGCCGGGTGACCAATGCGGAACATCCACTGGTTGCCTCGGAACGAGCGGACGCTCCGGCGGACTTGCTCCGCCAGCATCTGGAAGGCGGCGCCTCGGTAGGCGGCGACCAGGCCGCTGGAGATCGCATCACTCGGACCGTCGCGGCGCTGTTCGGCGCCAAAGATACGAATGGCTTCCTCGAAACGCCGGTCCAGGTAGTGGCTGTTGGCCTCAAACGGGATGCGCGAGCGGTCGGCAAGGCCGTTGCACGCCGGAACGTGAAAACGATGAATGGCGTAGAGAAAAAAGAGCGCTCGCACGCTCTGGTACAAGTTGTCGCTGCCCCGCCGGAAGGTCTCGAGCGCTTCGCATTCGGCAAGTAGCTCGTCCAGACTCGCGCCGTCGCACAGTATGTCCAGGGAGAGATTGCGGGTGGCGGGGTCCCGCGCGGTCAGAACATCGACCAGCTTAGCCCGCATTTTTCACCAACGGCGAGGAGAAGCGCACGATAGGCTCGCCATTTCGTCCTGCTTGCTCGCCGTGCTCAACGCAGGGTTCAAGTACGTCCGCATTATTGAAAAAATGCGGCACCGAGCGGCGCGCGCCTTGTACCGACGGGCCTCTCACGCGCTTCGCCTCGCCGCCTGTTGAAGAAAGCGGCCTCGTCACGCAGCGCCCTCCGGACCCCTCCAGTCCCCCTCCCGGGTAGCTGCTACTTCAAACATGCGGGCGAGGACCGAGTCTCGATCCGGGCCGCGCAGCGCGATCGCCAGCTGCGCGATGAAGAGACCGTATTTGTGACCGATGTCGAAGCGCTTGGAAGAAGACATCTCAAGCGCCAGGTATTTCTCGTTGCGCCAGATCCACGAGCGCTTTCGTGAGCGTAAGGTCTCTCCGCGGGTTTACTGAAGCTTCCGCGGCAAGCAGCTCCATGACGCCTGGAGTGAGGACGTGGATGCCGAAGAAACAGAGGTACTGACCCGCGCGCAACCCCGGGACCTGTAGCCTTAATTCGGCCTCGGTCGGGGTCGGCTTCTCGATGACAGTGTCCACCTGATAGAGACCTGCCTCACCGGAAAGAGGCCTCCCTCCGATTGCTCCGAAGTAGGGGAGCAGGTGCTCGCGCGTGACTTGAGCGGCGGAGACGGCGCACTGCTGCGCGAGGGCCGTTTCAACCACCTGCTCAGCGCAACCCTTCGGCGTGTCGCTGACGTAGATGTGGTCGCCGACCAGGTGCAGGAAAGGCTCCTCGGCGGTGAACGGGCGGGCCTGAAGGATTGCGTCGCCATAGCCGCGGGGGGCGGGTTGCTCGACAAAGCTCACCTCGGCTCCCTTAGCGCCTCCAACCGCGGCGTAGGTCTCAGCGTCGCCCGGCGCGACGACGACGCAGATTTCTTCGATCTTTGCCCGGACCGCTTCTTCAACCGTCTTGCTGAGAACGGAGCGCTCCTCGCCGTCCTCGTCGATAATCGTCTGGAGGGGCAGCTTGCGCTGCCGTCTCCCGGCGGCGGTGATGACGGCTTTGCGGATTTTCATAGGGCTAGTGAACGCGAGCTGTTACGCTCCGCCTGAGCAAGTTTCTTGCGCCTGTGCGAATCCGCTTTCTCACCACCTGGCGAGTCGAAGTGCGTGAGAAAAGCGGGTTAAATCCCTATACTATCGGGTTCCCGGGCCGCACGGACCCTAGCGCGCATTTCTCACCAGCTGACGGTCGAAGCACGCGATGGGTCGGACCTGCGCGGCAAGCTTCCTGGCGCTCGAGCAGATTGCGACCGGTCCCTTCTCACAAGTTCGATTAGGAATCGGAAAGCCGCCGGTCTTTGCGAGATGGGATGAGAGAAGGCCGGTCGCTGGAGGTCGGGAGCCGTTAGCCACGCGCTACCATCGAAGTGGAACCCACATGCCCACCTGGACGCGTTACTGGCTGTTTCAGATTCCCGGTTGGGCCTTGACCGTCGTGGTCCTGCTGGCGCTGCGGCCATGGATCGACATTTCCCTATCGGTCGTCTTTGGCCTACTGGCGCTTGTCGTGATCAAGGATTTTCTGCTTTACCCGTTTGTTCGCAGCGCCTACGACACGCGAGTAAAGACGGGAATCGCGCAGCTGATCGGCTCCCCGGGCGTCGTCAAGCAAGATCTTGATCCGGAAGGCTTTGTGCTGGTTCGGGGCGAATTATGGAAAGCTCGCCTCACACACAACCATCGGGCGGCGCCTAAGGGGACCGAAGTGCAAATCGAAGCCGCCGATGGCATGACGTTGCTTGTCGAGCCGATCGGTCCTGCGTAGCCCTAGCCGCTATTTTCACCACGTGGCGAGGCGCAGTGCGTGAGAAGCCCACCATTACTTCCTTGTGCTTGCTCGCCGTGCTCAACGTAGGGTTCACGTACGCTCGCATTGTTCAAAAATCGGGCGCCGCTTGATCAGAGCGGAATTTCTCGCCCGTCGAGGCAACTCGCGGCCAGGGTGTTGTCGGGGCAGCCGAGGTCATCCGCCATCTTGACCGCAGGCTTGCGCCCGCGGCTCCGTTTGACCCGGTTGATGCTCTTGACGTGCGCTTTGAAAAGGAGCACGTCCGAACGGAGCCGCGCCCAAAAGGGTGCGGTCGAGGCCGCCTACTTAGTGGGTGGGCCAAATCGCGTGCTTCGACCGTCATGTGGCAAGAAAGGCCCCTCAGCTCTCGGGCAATATGGTGGGTGGACGCACCGCTTTCGGAGTGCGGGCCACCAACCAGATGCCGCCCGCCACCGCGGCGACGCCGATGAGAAGGTCGAGCGTCAAGCGCTCGGCGAAAAGCCAGGCACTGACGATCACCCCAAAGATGGGCACGGTGAACGAGAAAACCGTCAGCGAACCCGGACTGTGCCTGCGAAGCAGATAAGCCCAGATCGTAAAGCAAACACCAGCGACCACGATGCCCTGATAGGCAAGAGCGACTAGGGGCACCCAGGTCACCGGTAGCCGCTGTTCGGGACCGGCCACGAGCGCCCCGCCGGCGAAGAAGGGTAGAGACAGCAACATCTGCCATAAAGCGAATCTTCCCGGCTCGATCCACTGGAGAACGCGCTGGGCATAGACGGTCCGCGCGCCGATGAGAATGGCCGTCGCCACCATGATCAGGTTGCCCGCGAGAGGATCGGGCGCCAGGCGCGGCTCGGGTTTCCCGAGAAAAACAACGCAAATGCCGCCAAAGGCGATGGCCAAGCCAAGCACGCGCGGAATGGAAAGCCTATCGGCGGGAACAAAGAAATGAGCGATCAGATTGGCGAAAATCGGATTGCTGTTTATCAGGACAACCGAGTAGGCAGGCGAGGTCCAGTCAACGCCGTAGTTCAGCATGGCGATCTGGACGGTAAACAGCGCGGTCAAAATTCCCAGAGAGCGCCACTCATGGCGCTCGGGTCGAAGCGGGACCGGGCGCTGATAAGCCCATAGTCCTACGGTCAGCGCGCCAAGCGACATGCGTCCGAAGGCCGTCCAAAGGGGAGTGAAGGCGGTCAGCGTGAACTTCATGGCCACCATGTGGCCGCCCCGGAGAAAAGATAGCGCCAGGACGACGAGCGCCGACGCCCAGCCAATGGGTTCCGTCTTCAATTTGGTTGCACCGGGAAGTAATGAATCAGTTTACGATGCTTCCCCCAACCGAGGGGCCACGTCCGCGAGCGGGCGGTTAAGGCGCGAATGACCTCGGTTTGCTGGGACATGGCCGTGATGGTCACGAGCCTTGACAGCGCCCTTGCGGGTGCGGCTCTGTTCGGACATCGTTTGTCTCAAACCGTACTTTCTTGGCCCCGACCGGGCCCAAACGGAGCCGCCGGTCCTGGCGCGTTGTCACTGCTGAGCACCTCCCGTGATGGGCTGTGGCGACTGCTTCGCCACTAGAAGAATACCAGCGGCCACGGCGACCACCCCGGCCAGCAAGGCGGGCGAGAGTTCTTCCGAAAAGGCGATGGCGCTGAAGACTACGCCGAAAATCGGCGTCAGAAACCCGAACACGGACAAGACACCGGGCCGGTACCTCTGCACGAGCATGATCCACAGGATCGTGCACAAACCGTTGCTGACCGTGCCTTGATATAGGATCGCTAGGATGGATGCCGTCGTGACGGGACCCCGCGTAGGCTCCTCTATCAGGGCAGCCACCGCCAAGTAAAACGGTAGCGCGAAGGCGCTCTGCCAAAAGATGGCTCGGATCGGGTGGACGTGTTCGATGATTCGCTTGGTAAACACGAATCGCACTCCGAACAAGCACGCCGTTGTCGTGCAGAGCACGTTGCCCAGCAGGGGCCGCGACGCCAGTTCGGGATCCGGACGCCCGAGGAACAATACCGAGATTCCACCGAAAGCAACGACCAGGCCGGCGACTCGGGTCCATGACAGATGGTCCCCGGGCACGAAGAAGTGGGCGATCAAACTCGTCGGGATGGGGTAGCTGTTGAGCAGCACCGCGCTGTAAGCCGCCGAGGTGAGATTCGTCCCCAGATAGACCAGCGAAGTCTGCACGGTCATGATAGTCCCCAGCGCCGTCAGCAAAGCCCACTCGGATCGCGGGGGCAGCAACGGAATTCCGCGCAGCAAAGCCCACAAACCGATCGTGGGCACCCCCGCACCCATTCTCCAGAATCCACTCCAAAAGGGGGGGGAAGTTCCCAGGGCCAGCTTGATGGCAACCGCATTCGCACCCCACACCAAGTTGAGCAAGATGGCGGCCAGAGGCCCCTTGATCCCCAGCGACCGAGCCGCTGCCGGCTGACTCTTCAACGGGGCGCTCCCGGAACCGGCGACGGCGGGCGGGCGGGAGCCTCCGGCGCCTGCTGACTGGTTACGATTAGCAGGCCCGCGGCAACAGCCGCCAAGCCTCCCACGAGCGCCGGCGAGAGTGTTTCGGAAAAGGTGATGGCGCTGAACGCCACCCCGAAGATCGGCGACAGGAACCCAAACATGGACAATACGCCCGGGCTGTGGCTTCGTAGCAACCCGACCCAAAGGATGACGCAAACGCCATTGGCTATGATCCCCTGATACAGAACGGCCAGCACCGCTTCCCAGCTCACCCTCTGCAAGGTCATAGGCTCCAAGGTGACCGCCGTCACTAGGTAAAAAGGGACCGTGAATGCGGTCACGCAAAAGATGGTGCGGATGTAGTCGATGCGCCCGATGACTCGCTTGGTGACGACGGTGAGCGCGCCGGCCAGAACCCCGGCCAGTGTTGTCAGCAGGTTGCCGGCCAGCGGACGCGAAGCCCAATCCGTGTCCGGCCGTCCGAGAAACGTGATCGATACGCCCCCGAACGCGGTCGCCAGGCCGACGGCCCGAGGCCACGAGACTTGATCGCCGGGGACGTAAAATGGGACAGTAAATTCGTAAAGATCGGATGGCTGTTCAACAGCACGGCGGCATAGGCGGCCGAAGTCAGATTCAGCCCCAGATAGACGGCCGCCATCTGCACGGTCATCAGGAGGACCAAAGCCGCCAGGGGGAGCCATTCCCCCGCTTGCGGCCTTAACCGGGTCCCGTTTTTCCTCGACCACAACAGGATGGGCGCCAGTCCAACAAACATGCGCCAGAAAGCGGCCCAAAAGGGCGGAAAAGTTCCCAGCGCCGTCTTGATGGCAACGACATTCGCACCCCACAGCAAGGTGAGCAAGATGGCGCCCAGAGTCCCCTTGATCCCCAGCGGCCGAGCCGTTTCCGGCTGACTCTTCACGAAGGCGCTCCCCGAATTTGCGCGGGGGGAGAGGGAATCTCGCGTTGCGCTCGGTCGCGGGTGACAATGAAAATCCCGGCGGCTACGGCCGCGACGCCCACGAGCAGGGCCGGCGACAGCTTTTCCGCGAAAATTATGGCGCTGAAGGTCACACCAAAGATCGGAGCCGGAAACCCGAAAATAGCGACTTCGCCAGGGCGGTGGTTGCGGAGCAGGCGTATCCAAAGGATGGTGCAAACGCCGTTGGACATGAATCCCTGGTAGGCCAGCGCGGCCAGCGCTTTCCAGGTCACGGGCTGAAGCGTCATTGGCTCCAACGCGAGGGCGGCCAGCAGGTAAAAGGGTATGGTGATCACGGTTTGCCAAAACACGGTGCGGACGTAGTCGATGCGCGCAACGATTCGCGATGTGAACACCGTCCGCGCCGCAAACAATGCCGATGTTGCCGTGCAAAGCAAGTTGCCCGCCAGCGGGCGCGAAGCCAGACGCGCTTCCGGCCTTCCGAGGAAGGTAGCCGAGATGCCGCTGAATGCCGTGACCAGGCCGATGAGTCTGGGCCACGATAGGTGATCACCGGGCACGAAGAAATGGGAGATGAAATTCGTAAAGATGGGGTGGCTATTCATCAACACCGAGGCGAAACCGGCCGACGTAAAACTCACGCCCAGGTAAACGAGCGAGATTTGCACCGTCATTAAGATCCCCAAGTAGGTCAGCCACCGCCATTCTCTTGGTTGCGGCCACAGGCTGGTGTGTCTCTTCCAAGCCCACAACAGGACGGGCGCCAGTCCGACGGACATGCGCCAAAAAGCGGTCCAAAAGGGCGCGAAGGTCCCCAGAGCGATCTTGGCGGAAACGACGTTGCCGCCCCACAGGGCCGACAGCAATAAGGCCGTCAGGCCGCCGCCGAGCCCCAGCGGACGAAGGGTGTCGCGGGTTTCGCTCACGGGAGCGCCCCGCGGGCTTCGGAGCCGATCGACTCTCGGGTTTGGAGATCCGGCCGGCGAGTTACGATCAGAACCCCGGCGGCCACGGCCGCCATGCCGGCCAGCAGGCGGAGGGTGATGGGCTCGGCAAACGCCAAAGCGCTAAGAATCACTCCGAAAACAGGCACGGCGAACCCAAATGTCGACAAGACCCCGGGGCTGTGGCGCCTGAGGAGGCTTATCCAGACGACCTCGGAGAACCCTGCGATCACGATGCCTTGGTAGAAGAGGGCTGCCGCGGCCTCCCGGTTGAACGGCTGCTTGAGGAGGGGTTCGGTGAGCGCTGCGACCAGAAGAAAGGCCGGCAGCGAAACAAGCATCTGCCAAACGACGGCGAGCACCGGCTCGACGCGCTGCACGAGCTGTTTGGTGTAGACGATACGAGCGGCAAGAAGAACGGCCGAGAGCGTCACGATCAGATTGCCGGCCACGGGATGTTCAGCCAAGCGGGCGGTCGGTTGCCCAAAGAACACTAGGCAAATCCCGGCAAAGGCAATGAGCAGCCCGGTTGCACGCCGCCGGCTCAATCGGTCTCCGGGGACGAAAAAGTGGCTGATCACGTTGGCGAAGATGGGATGCGAAGTCAGCAGAATCACACCATAAGCCGGCGAGGTGAAATCGACGCCGATGTTGAGCAGCCCAATCTGCACGGCTAACATAAAGCCTAGGGTCGCCAGCGGTCCCCGTTCCCCTGTTACCGGAGTCAGCCTGGTTCCGCGGCTCCAGCCCCAGGCGGTCACGACAGCGCTGCCGAGCAGCATCCTCCAGAAGGCTATCCAGATAGGGGGAATCGTTGTAAGAGCTATTTTTAGCAACACGAAATTGCCGCCCCACAGGGCCGCCAACAGGAGGACCGTCAGGCCGCCGCCGAGCCCCAGTGGGCGAAGGGTGTCGCGGGTTTCGCTCACGGGAGCGCCCCGCGGGCTGCGGAGCCGATCGGCTCTCCGGTTTTGAGATCCGGCTGGCGAGTCACGATCAGAATCCCGGCGGCCACGGCTGCCATGCCGACCAGCAGGCGGGGGGTGATGGTCTCGGCAAAGGCCCAAGCGCTAAGAGCGACCCCGAAAACCGGCGTGGTGAACCCAAATGTCGATAAGACCCCAGGGCTGTGACGCCTGAGGAGTCTTGTCCAGGTGACATAGCAGAAGCCCGCGATCACGACGCCCTGGTAAAAGAGGGCGCTGGCGGCCTCCCAGTTGAATCGCTGTTTGACCAGGGGTTCCGTGAATGCCGCGACTAGAAGAAAGGCCGGCAGCGAAAGCAGCATCTGCCAGACGACGGCCAGCACCGGCTCGACGTGCTGCACGACCTGCTTGGTGTAAACGATACGAGCGGCAAGAAGAACAGCCGAGACCGTCACGATCAGATTGCCGGCCGCGGGATGTTCAGCCAAGCTGGCGGCCGGGCGCCCGAAAAACACCAGGCAAATCCCTGCAAAAGCAATGAGCAGCCCGGTCACGCGCCTCCGGTTCAGTTGGTCTCCGGGAACGAAGAAGTGGCTGATGGTATTGGCGAAGATGGGGTGAGAGTTCAGCAGAATCACGCTGTAAGCCGGCGAGGTGAAATCGACGCCGATGTTGAGCAGGGCGATCTGCACGGTGAACATAAAGCCCAGGGTCGCCAGCGGCCCCCACTCCCCTGCCGCCGGAGTCAGCCTGGTCCCGCGGCTCCACGCCCAGAGGGCTACGACCACCGAACCGAGCAGCATCCTCCAGAAGGCCATCCAGATAGGGGGAATCGTCGCCAGAGCTGTCTTTAGGGCAACAAAATTGCCGCCCCACAGGGCCGAAATCCCCAGCGCCAGCAGGAAACTGGACCAGCCCAAACGCTCGAGGCGTATTCTTTTTGAATCCATCCCAAAAGACCGGCAACTTGCCGCGCTCCCCGGCAATAATTGGCTTGCCCGGCGCGTAAACCCGTGTCTACCGCGTAGCGCTCGGCGACCCCAACGGACTGGGCGCCTACCCTCCGCGCTCCAGGTACCTGCGGGCTTCTGCCGCCCTTCGCTTCGGTCTCCGGCGAGAAATACGGCTAGGGTGGAGGGGACAACGTCGGCAACGCGCTTTGCCCAGGGGCCGGTGGTGACGCCGCGCGTGCCCTTAAAAGGCGTGTGAGAGGCAGGTTAGCACACCGGGGTAGGCCATGAAAAGATGGGTGCGGCCAACGGTGGTCGGCTGCACCCATCGGGGCAACTCGACAAGAAGAAGGGATCTACAGTCGCGGCCTTTATGCTTGCCCGGGACAGGCGCGCCCGGCCGCTGCCTGCCGACCCGCCAGCATGCATTCTAGCTCATAATCCGGGAAAAATCAACACCGAAGTGGTTCATTTAACGGAGCTTTTGTCATGTCGCCTTTTGACCGCTCGCTCGCCGCTCGGTTCGGACATGTTCCTGCCTCCAAGCGGACGTTTCGTGAGCAACCGGGCCAGGCAGAGCCGCGGGCGCGAGCCCGCGGTCAAGGTCGCGAATGACTTCGGTTGCCAGCACGATGCCTTCGCCGTCACAAAGCTTCAACCGCACCCTTTCGGACACGGCTTAGTCTGTACGTGTTCCGCCTCTACACCGACCTGGAACCGCAGTGGCGGGCCAAACTCGAAACGCGCTTCAGCGCCGCTATTCGGCCAGCGCGTCGCGCAGGATCTCGACGACATGCCGTGGTTCGCGGTCCGTGAAGTGGCTGATCTGCTGGCGGCAAGACACCCCGGCGACGGCGATTTCAGTTTCGTTGGATGCGGCCTCGACAGCCGGGATCAGCCGCTGCCGGGCTATCGTTTCGGAAAGCTCGTAGTGCTCGCTCTCAAAGCCGAACGACCCCGCCATACCGCAACAGCCGGAGTTGACCTCCGTTACCTCGCATTGCGGGATGAGGCCTAGAGCTCCCAGGCTGTCCGTCGTCCCTACCTGGGCCTTTTGGTGGCAATGGCCGTGGAATAGGACTTGCTTGGCGGCAGGCCGAAAACGCAGCTTCAGCTTGTCTTGTCTGCTTAGGCCCACCAGGAATTCGTCCACGAGGAAGGACCCGGCGGCAACCTTCTCCACCGCGGAACCCTTCATGAGATCCGGATATTCATCGCGGAGAGTGAGCAGACAGCTTGGCTCGCAACCGAGCACGGGGATCCCTTCCGCGACGTACGGTTCGAGAACACGGACGTTGTGCTGTGCCGCCTGCCGGGCCTGCTCGATCAACCCGTGCGAGATCATCGGCCGCCCGCAGCATTTCTTGTCGGCCAGGATAACCTCATAGCCGGCTTGCTCGAGCAGCTCGGTCGCCGCCCTTCCCACTCGCGGGTAGTTGTAGGTCATGAAGCAGTCGTGAAAGAGAACAACCTTCGGCCGCGAGTTGCCGGGGGGTTTGTGGCGGGTGCGGTGAAACCAATACTCGAAATCAGGTTTGGCGAAAGGGGGCAACCGGCGGCGGGCGTCGATGCCGAGCCAGCGATCGAGCAACCATTTCGCCGCGGCACTTCGCATGACGGCGTTGCTGAGCGGCGCAAAGCGGCTGCCCCATTTGTTTAGGTCTCGAGTGTTGGCAAACAGCCGCGCGCGGAGCGGGGTGCCGTGCTTTTCGTAATAGTGGGCCAGAAACTCGTACTTGATCTTTGCCAGATCGACGTTCGAGGGGCATTCTCTTTTGCAGCCTTTGCAAGCCAGACACAAATCGAGCACTTCGTACATCCGCGGTGAGGTGAACTCCTCGGGCGGCAGAGCGCCCGAGAGCGCCGCCCGCAGAGCGTTCGCTCGGCCGCGCGTAGAGTGTTCTTCTTCGAGCGTGGCGTGGTAGGAGGGGCACATGGTTCCGGCGTCTCGTTTGCGACAAGCGCCCATTCCGTTGCACATCTCGACCGCGCGAGCGAAGCCGCCTTCGGATGAGAAATCAAGGTGCGTATCAATCGAAACAGCCCGGTAGTCCGACCCGAAACGCAGGTTTCCGGTCGGTTCGGGTGTTTCGACGACCTTGCCGGGGTTGAGGATGTTATGGGGATCGAAAAGGGCCTTCGTCTCGCGGAACGCCTCGTAGATCTTGGCGCCGAATAGGACCCGGTTAAATTTGCCGCGCGCAAGACCATCGCCGTGCTCGCCGCTCATCGCGCCGCCATATTCCATGACCAGCCGACAAACCTCCTCTCCAATCTCGGCCATCTTGTCGATTTCCGAAGCCTGCTTGAGGTCGATCGCCGGGCGCACATGCACGCACCCGACCGAGGCGTGTCCATAGTAGCCGCCGCGGGCGTCGTGGCTCTTGAGGATCTCGTCGAAACGGCGCAAGAACGAGGGCATCTTCTCGACCGGAACGGCCGGGTCCTCGACGAAAGCAACCGGCTTCTTATCGCCCTTGACGCCCATCAGCAGACCGAGCGACTCCTTGCGGACTTGCCAGATATTCTTCTGCCGGGCGGGGTCGGTCAAAGGAAGGTAGTTGAAACCGATCCGGCGGCGACTCAAGTGCGTCTGTAGCTCGTCGAGGCTGGCTCGAATCTCCGGCTCGCTGTCGCCGTAGAACTCTACCAGCAGCAGGGCCTGGGCTTGGGGGTCGAAAATCCTCATGCGGTCGCGAAAGCTTGGGCTGGCCCGCGCCCGTCCCAAGATGAAGTCGTCGATGATCTCAACCGCCGCCGGATCCCGCTCGACGATCTCCGGCGCGGCGTCGACGGCTTCAAACAACGAGCGAAAGTGGACGACCAGCAGGCCCTTCTTTCGGGGCAGGGGAACGATCCTAAGTTTGGCCTCGCTGACTACCGCCAGCGTGCCCTCGCTCCCGACGACCAGCTTGGCGAGGTTGTAGGGGCCGGGTTCGCTGGAGTAGCCGGCGCCGAATTCGGCGCCCTTGGCGACCAATTCGTCAAGGTTGTAGCCGCTTACTCGCCGCAAAAGTCGAGGGAAACGCTCGAGGATCTCCTCCCGGTAGGCTTCTCCGAGCTTGCGTGTTTCTTCGTAGAGCCGGTTCTCCAGGCTTTCGCCGCGCGCGCGACGATCGAGTTCCCCGGTTTCGAGCGGCCCCAGACACGCCTCGGATCCGTCGGCAAGCACGACGTTGAGCTCCAAGACGTGGTCGATGGTCTTGCCGTGAAGAATCGAGTGCGCGCCGGCGGAGTTGCTGCCGATCATGCCGCCGATTGTTGCGCGGTTGCTCGTCGAGGTGTCGGGGCCGAACTGGAACCCTAGGGGCCGCAGGAAGTTGTTCAGCTGATCTTGGACCACCCCGGGCTGTACTCGCACCCATCCTTCTTCCGTATTGCACTCCAACACTTCGTGCATGTATTTCGAAAAGTCGATGTGAACGGCGTGTCCGACGGTTTGCCCCGACAGACTCGTTGCTCCTCCGCGCGGCAAGATCGGCGTTCCCGTGCGCGCGGCAAGACCTACGGCGGCGCTAACGTCGGCGGCGTGTTTAGGAATGACGACGCCGATCGGCTCTACCTGCCAGATGCTGGCGTCGGTGCTGTAGAGGACTTTCGAGTAGGCGTCGAAGCGCACCTCTCCCTCGATTTCCCGGCGGAACTGTTGGGCTACATCCGAGGCGTCAGCTTTCATAGGTCACAAGACGGGCTAAACCCCCGAATGCGGTTTGAGCAAGGCGGATCAAGGATGTTCAGTGCGCGAAACCGTGCGATGCAGCGTTCAAATCAAGAGATCGCTTCGTACCTCACGTCTCTATTGTCAACCCCGAGTAGAGAAAAAGGAAACCCCACGCAGCCGCCCCTCCGGGCAGCGAGGGTACTCCGGCGGGACCACCAGCAACCCATCGGCCGCCGCCTTGCCGATCATGGGCGACGGGCCCCCAGTGGTCGAACTGATGCGAGCCAGCCGTGGCCAAGCAAGAATGCCCGTCGTAGCTGGTACAATCAGAAGCCGTGCCCAGGGGTGGGCATCCGATCTAAATGAAATGGAAGGAGCGCTGACTTATCATGTTTCGCCAATGGACTCGTTTGACGACACTAGTGGCGGGCGTAGCCCTGTTTTGTAGCCTGGGTTCGGCCGGTGAGAAGAAACTCATGCACTGCTTTGCGTTCACGCCGGTAGACACCGCCACGGACGCGGACTGGGAAGCTTTTTACAAAGCGACCGACGAGCTGCCGGGCAAGATTGACGGCCTCAACAAAATATGGGCGGGGAAACTGCGCCGCCCGCTGACGATCTACAGTAAGACCGGTGAGGCCAAGGAACGCAAGAACGGTGTTTGCATGGAGATGGATGACGAGGCGGCGCTTGAAACCTACGCCGATCACGTCGCCCACCGGGAGTGGGAAAAAGCCTACTTCAAGGTGCGTCAACGCGGGACGAATACCTACGATATTTTGGGGAAGTAGGGACCACGGAGATCAGCGCCCGTTCCGCGGGCTGCCGTGCGCCTCGCGCGGGAGATCGCCCCGCCCTCCGTATCACGGCCGCCGGCTCATCTCGACCGCTAAGCCGCTTTTCTCACCACTTTCCACGGTGGATGAGGCGCAAGGCCCGGTGGCCGCGGCCCGCGTCAAAGTTTCTGTACATTGCCCAGCGGTACAGCATGTCGGCAAGCGGACGCGATGAATCGCTCCCCTACATCCCCGCCGGCGCGTAGCGCCGGGCTCGCCGAGACCCGCGGCTTTTCGTCCATCGCCCACCGAGACACTTGACAGGCACGCTATCCTCAGGGTGGGAGGGACCTGGCGACCGGCATCGCGGTCGACCAACAAACAAAAAACCAAACGAACCCAATTTCCCACAAACCACAATAAATCAATGGGTTGTGTCGGATTACGAGTACAGTGTGGCGGGGCCGATCGTTCCGTCGGGACCCGGCGAAACGTCGACTTAAGCCTGTAGCCCCGGGCTCGCGGAGAGGACTCCGCTCTTGATATCCCAGAGCGTCGAGGACCGAGTGAGCCGCGAGTGTGAGGCGTGCGGTTAGAGGTAACGGGCGTTTCCGGCAAATTCTCACAAACGTATCGCCTACCCGGCCCCCACCCACTTGAGAGGGTTGAGACGGTAGCCTGATATCAGATGGGGCCTTGCGTTGCCTCCGGCGGACGTCAGGAGAACCCGCGTCAACTCAGGTGCATGAATGCAGTCTCTCATCCGCATCGCCAACGGGCAGGGCTTTTGGGGGGATTGGCTCGAGGCCCCGGTGCGCCAAATCGAGCAAGGGCCGATCGACTATCTTGTCCTCGATTATTTGGCCGAGGTCACGATGTCGATCCTGCAGAAGCAGAAAAAAGCCGACCCGGCCAAGGGATATGCCCGCGACTTTGTTCCCCTCGCCGCCCGCGTTTTTCCGCGGCTCGTGGAGCGGAATATCAGGGTCGTCTCGAATGCCGGCGGGGTCAACCCGCGGGCCTGTGCCGAGGCAGTCGTCGACGCGGCGCGACGAGCGGGCCTCAAGGGCGGCAAAGTGGCGGTCGTCCTGGGCGACGACATCTATGAACGGATGGACGAAATGCTCGGTCGCGGCATTGCCTTCGACGATCTCGACAGCGGCGAGCCGATCGAGGGAATCCGTCCGAAGATTCTCAGCGCCAACGTCTACCTGGGAGCGTTTCCCTTGGTTGAAGCGCTCGAAACCGGAGCCCGGGTGATTATCGCGGGGCGCTCAACCGACACCGCGTTGGCTCTGGCGCCGATGGTCCACGAGTTCGGATGGGGTCCTGAAGAGTGGGACAAGCTTGCCGCCGGGACCGTAGCGGGTCACATCATCGAGTGCGGCGCCCAGGCGAGCGGCGGCAACTGCCAGCTCGACTGGCAGACCATTCCCGACTTGGCAAACGTCGGTTTTCCTATCATCGAAGCCTGTCCGGACGGCCGCTTCCATGTCACCAAGCACGAGAATACAGGGGGGCGCATCAACGCGGCGGTCGTCAAGGAGCAACTCGTTTATGAGCTGGGTGATCCGCGCAACTACATCACGCCTGACTGTGTGGCGGATTTCACCAGCATTCGGTTACAAGACGATGGCGTCGATCGCGTGACGGTCAGCGGTGTCCGGGGGCGGCCGCGTCCCTCGACGCTGAAGACGTCGATTACCTACTCGGCCGGTTGGAAGGCCGTCGGCACGTTGGTCTATAGCTGGCCGGATGCTTTGGAGAAAGCAAAAGAGGCCGACCGCATCGTGCGCCAAAGACTGCAGGATCTCGATCTGGAATTCGACGAAATCTATACTGAACATCTGGGTGTCAACGCCTGCCACGGCCCCGTGGCGGCAGCGAATCCGGATCCGCCCGAGGTGCAGCTCCGCATCGGCGCCCGGGCGCGGGAGCGGGCCGCCATTGATCGCTTCACGCGCGAGTTGATTCCGCTGGTGCTGAACGGGCCGCCGACGGCGACCGGGTTCGGTGAAGGGCGTCCGCCGGTGCGCGAGGTCGTCGCCTATTGGTCGTCGCTGCTCCCTCGCGAAGAGATTGAAACCAGCGTCGAGGTGTACGAAGTATGACGGTGGCCGCCGCCGAAACCTTCCGCTTGCGCAAGTATCGGGCCGCGGATATCGAGCGCCTGTGTGAAATCGACGCGGCGTGCTTTCCCGCGAAAGTGGCCTTCCCGCCCGAAGAGATGCGGGCGACGCTCCGGCAGTCCGGCGCGTTCGCGATAGTTGCGCAGGCCGGTGATGACGGAATCACCGGCTTCATCGTGGGGGCGAAAGTGGGACCGAAAAAGGGCCACATCGTCACGGTTGACGTGCCGGCTAAGTTCCGGCGCCGGGGTCTTGGGGAACAGCTCATGCTGGCGGCATCGAAGCGACTGGCGGAAGCGGGAGTCGCAAGTATTCGACTCGAGACTGCGGTTGGCAACAGGGCGGCGCAAGGCCTTTTTCACAAACTCGGTTTTGAACGTATCGGCAAGGCAAGGGCGTATTATCCCGACGGCAGCAATGCCTGGGTCATGGAAAAGCAACTTCGACCATAAACAATACGGTTAGCCCAAAAAGGAAATCAGGCAAGAAAAACGGGGTAGTCCGCCCATGAAAGTAGCGGCCATCCGCCCTAAGAGGAAACCGTGAGGAAACTGGTCCAAATCGGCCGCGTCAACTTCCGGTTTGAATGCCAACCGGGATGCACGAATTGTTGCTCTCAGCCGGGGGAAGTTTACCTCACATCGGACGACGCTAGCCGCGTGGCGGGCTATTTGGGACTAAGTGTGAATGAGTTCAGGAGCCGCTACTGCGAGACCGAAGACGGAGACTTGCGCTTGAACGGTCCCACCGATGGCCCCTGCCGTTTCGTCGGAGACGGCGGCTGCTCGATCCACGACGTGAAGCCGCTGCAGTGCCGGGTCTTTCCCTTTTGGCCGGAAAACGTCCGCGGCAGGAGAGCCTGGAGAAATCTACGCCGCCATTGCCCCGGTATCGGAGTAGGGCCGCCGGTTGCTATCGAAGAAGTGCGCGCCGACGCCCAGGCCTGCCTGGACGCGTTCCCCGACTTGTAAGGCCGGTTCGGAGCCGCCGGGGCCGATAGAGTTGTGGGACGCCAATACGGGGAACCTGCGACCAGTTCGGCTGATCTGAGGCGGAATTCAACGGTGAGTAGTAGAAACCTCCAATTCTTACCCTCGGATGGTTTCGATAAACTGGTGTTACTCCGCCGCGCGCGGTTGGACGCGGTTTCTTGTCAAGAACCGGCTTCGGTCAGGACCGCCGAGCAGGTTGGTTGCCTGCCTACAAGAGACGGAGAACGCGAACCTACCGGCCCTGCCTGAGGACCACCTGGGCTAGCATTCTAATGGATGAGCCGAGAGCGCCGAGAGCAATGATGAGCCGAAAGCGAATCAGTCAGGCCGCCTTGGTTCTGATGGCGCTATTACTAGTCGCTTCTCAGTATTTCTTTTTCCACGACATCTACACCCTGGCCCTCGCCGTCGCCGCCGGCGGCGCACTCTCGGTCGCCCGCGGCTGCAAGGCTTGGGTTACGGCACTGCTGTTTATCAGTGGCGGGATCTTCTGGTCGAGCAAGGAGCAGGACGGTTGCTCGTTCTGGTGGCGAACTCGATACATCACGGACAAAGCGGTGGGGCGAGTACCCTACGTTTCATGGCCGGATGTGTGGACCGCCTCCTTTGGCGGGAATCAGTGCTTCTACCCGGAGGGGTCCGACAAGTGGCTGGTGGATACGATCGAGTTGGTCGAACAAACCGAAATCGCCGGCCATCCTTTTGAGAAGTACAAAACGCAATGGGGCACGTTCTGGATCGGCGAAGAGGGATCGGGATCGCTCGGCTGGTTGCTGTGGGAAATCTACGTCTACGACACCTATCAGGGTCATCGGGAAACGATCATGCCGGGCGACACGGTGATCGACGCGGGGGCCCACGTCGGCGTCTACACGCGCTACGCGCTCAGCCGGGGCGCCGCGAGGGTCATCGCTATCGATCCCGAGCCGACCAATATTATCTGCTTGGAACGAAACTTTGCCGACGAGATCGCGGCCGGCCAAGTCAGCTTGGTGAAAGCCGGTATCTGGAACGAGGAGTCAACCCTCAAGCTGGCCATCCACGATCACATTTCAACCCGCCCCACCCTGTTCTCGATGAAAGGGACTTCGCACCACATTACCGTGCCGGTAAGGCCGCTTGACGACATTGTCGAGGAGTTGCAACTGGACCGCGTTGACTTCATCAAGATGGATATCGAAGGGGCCGAGCGCGTTGCGCTTGAGGGATCCCGCCGTACCGTCGAGCGCTTCCGGCCCCGCATGGCGATCTGCACCTACCACCTGGTCGACGATTCCATCGCGGTCCCCGAGGTTGCCCTGGGCCTGTGGCCCGACTACCGCATCCACGCCAAGGAAATGGACGTCAATCAGGGCAAGCCAAATCCGAAGGTGCTGTTTTTCAACTAGCCCGCTTCGTCGCCGCGCTTTCAGGCAGGATCGGCTATGCCGTTTCTCTCACCACCTCGGGTGGGATCCTTCCTCTCACGGGCGTCCGCGCCGACAAGGCACTCGGAGAAAACGGGTCAGGCGCGGGCTGGCGGAGGATGCGCTGTCTTGTCGGGAGTTTCGCTGCTCACAACAGGAACTTTTCGGCGCTCAAAAGTCGGGCGGCCACGTCTCGCCGCTTTCTGATTGAGTTGATAGCGGTTGATTGAGGGAGTTGCTGAAGAAACAATAAGTATTGATCGAGGTCCTTATCCGAGCAACAGGCCGTCAGGACTGCCTCGGCGCTGTCCCCGATCTGCCCCATACTGTCGCGGATGATCAGGCGCGTCATGTCGAGAGCCTGTTCGCCTCGACCCGCGGTTACGAGCTTTTCGGTCCGCAATAGAGCCGATTCCATGCCGTAGACGGCAGCGACAACGTCGCTGAGCGAGGCTGTGACCTCCTGCTCGTTTTGCAGTTCCTCCCCGAAACGTCGGTGCGCCAAGCCGGCAGTAACCAGCGCAACTCTCTTGGCTTGCGAAAGGAGTTGCTTTTCCTCGGCCAGAGGCTCACCGGGGGAAGCCGGGACTGGTGCCGGAGCCTCACGCATCTGACGCATCGCTTTCTCGATCGCCGGAGCGAGCGCGAGCCGTCCATGCGCGGCGCGCTTCAAGAGCATGCCTGCCGTCAGCAGACGATTGATTTCGTTCGTTCCTTCAAAGATGCGGTTGATGCGAGAGTCCCGGTAGGCCCGCTCGACGGCATAGTCTTGGTGGAAGCCGTAGCCGCCGTGGATCTGCACGCCTTCGTCGACGATGTAATCGAGCGCTTCGGAAGCTTTCACTTTGGCAATCGAGCATTCGACGGCGTATTCTTCGACCGACATCAGAGCTTTCTGCCCCGCTTGATCTTCCTGCCACGAGACCTGGGCGAGTCGCGCGTCGATCAGACCACAGGTGCGGTAGACAAGCGACTCCATCTCGAAAAGCCGGATCGCCATCTGGGCGAGCTTGTGCTGGATGAGGCCAAAATCCGCGATCGCGTGTCCAAAAGCTTTTCGCTGCTTGGCATAGCGGATCGATTCGGCGAGAACATCTTTCGCGCCGCCGACGCAGGCTGCCGCGAGCTTCAGGCGACCGAGGTTGAGGATGTTGAAGGCGATGACGTGGCCGCGGCCGATCTCGCCCAGAACGTTCTCCACCGGGACGGCGACATTTGTCAGGACCAAAGGCGTTGTCGAGCTGCCCTTGATGCCCATCTTTTTTTCTTCCGCGCCCGGCTGCACGCCCTTCGCGTTGCGTTCAACGAGGAAAGCGGTAAACTTCTCCCCATCGACCTTGGCGAAAACCGTGTAGAAGTCCGCGATGCCGCCGTTTGAAATCCACATCTTCTCGCCGTTGAGGATGTAGTGGCTGCCGTCGGGCGAAAGATCCGCTCTTGTTCGCGCCGCGAGGGCGTCGCTGCCGGCGTGGGATTCGCTAAGGCAATAGGCCGCTATCCATTCGCCGGTGACGAGTCGTGGCAGATAGCGCCGCTTTTGGTGTTCTGTGCCGAAGAGGACGAGGGGCAGCGTCCCGATTCCCGAGTGAGCGCCGTGGGTGGTCGAGAAGGAAGCGTAGCGGCCCATGCGCTCGTCAACAATGACGGAGGTGGTCAAATCCATCTCCGATCCCCCGTATTCCTCGGGGACCAGAACGCCTAAAAGGCCCAGTTCTCCCGACTTCGCCATCAGGGCACGGGCCAGGCCGGGCTTCTGAGCTTCGTATTCTTCAACGTTGGGGAGGACCTCTTCGGTCATGAAACGGTCGGCGGTAGCGGCGATTTGGAGCTGTTCTTCGGTGAAATCCTCCGGCGTCGAAACGGCGGACGAGGTGGGGTCTTCCAGGAGGAAACCGCCGCCCGCGGGCGACGCTAAATCCGCTGAGCTGGATATCGTGGCGGACACAAATTATGAGATTCTCTCGAAAATCCCGGCCGCGCCTTGGCCTCCGCCGACGCACATGGTGACCATACCGTAACGGACTTCGCGGCGCTGCATCTCGTGCACGAGGGTCGCGGTAAGTTTGGCGCCGGTCGCCCCCAGGGGATGGCCGAGAGCGACGGCGCCCCCGTTAACGTTCGTGATTTCGGGATCGAGTCCAGCCAGCCGGATTACGGCCAACGCCTGGCCGGCGAATGCTTCGTTCAATTCGATGAGATCGATGTCGGCTAAGGTGAGATCGGCTAAAGCCAGTGCCTTGGGGATGGCCACGACCGGGCCGACGCCCATGATCTCCGGGGGGACGCCGCCCGTGGCGAAGCTGACGAAGCGAGCCAAGGGTTTGAGACCGAGCCGGCGGGCTTTCGTGGCCGACATGACGAGCGCGGCGGCCGCCCCGTCGCTGGTCTGCGACGAGTTGCCTGCCGTCACGGAGCCCCGAGCATGAAAGACGGGCTTCAATGCCGCTAGTTTCTCAAGACTCGTGTCGGGGCGAATCCCCTCGTCTCCCTCAAAGCGTACCGTTTGGGCCCTGGTGCCGCCGTTGTCGACTGCGGTGAAGTTCACGTCCAGGGGGACCAACTCGTCGTCGAATTTTCCGCCCTGCTGGGCGGCGAGCGCCTTCATATGGCTACCGTAAGCAAACTCGTCCTGCAGCTCCCGCGGGATCTTGTATCTGGCGACAACTTTTTCGGCCGTCAATCCCATGTTGATGTAGACCTGGGGCATGGTCTCGATCAGGGTGGGGTTGGGAGCCATCTTGTGACCGGCTTTGGGGATAAGGCTCATCGATTCGGCGCCGCCCGCAATGATGATGTCCGCACCGCCGCCGCGAATGCGTTCGGCGGCCAAGGCAATGGATTGCAGGCCCGAGCTGCAGAACCGATTGATCGTCATGCCCGGAACGGAATCCGGCAGGCCCGCTCGCAGGGCCGCGATGCGACCCATATTCATACCTTGTTCGGCTTCCGGCATGGCGCAGCCTAAGATCACGTCATCGACCTCGCCGGGGGCAATCTCGGGAGTCCTTTCGACCAGCTCCCGGATGACGGTAGCGGCCATGTCATCGGGCCGAGTCGAGCGCAGGGCGCCGCGGGGCGCTTTACCCACGGGCGTCCGCAAAGCGTTGACGATGACGGCTTCTTCCATCAGCGGCGTGACCTCCGGGGGCGTCCTGGGGGATTACGCATTCCCTTACCTTAGTCTACAGCGACTCGAATTGACGGAGTTTCCGTCGGTCCGTCGGTTACTAACCCGGATGATGCTTCTGCGTCGGCTGGCGAGCTTGGGCCACCAGCGACGAGCGCAGTTTGTATAGCCCCTCTTCCAAGCCGACCTGGTAGCAATCAGGCTGTTCAAGCTTCTTGATCCCCTCGTCGAGTCGGGAGAGCTGTTGCCGACAACGTGCACGGAGATCCTCGATCGGCGGGGATTCGTACACGCTGGTTCCTTGGCGAAGGACGGGCTCGAGGAGTTCTTCCGCTTCGTGTTCGGAACTGACCGCGTAGCGGGATCCCGGGTCTGCGGGATCGACGAGGGTCCACGAAGCGGGTAGGGCTTCCGCTTCGTTGTAGATGGCGTCTGCCACGAAGCGGCCCTGCTGGCTAAATCGTCGCACCCCCAAGACGCCCGGGTTCGACACTTTGGCCGGCTCTTCCGACAGCTTTAGCTTGTACTGCCAAGCGGCCCCGGTCTTTCGCAAAGCCGACAATTTGTAGACGCCGCCCAGCGCCGGCTCGTCGTAGGCGGTGGCGAGCCTGGTGCCTACCCCCCAGACATCAACACGCGCGCCTCGCTTGTTGAGGGCGGTGATCTCGTGCTCGTCCAAATCGCTTGAGGCAACAATCACTGACTTGGGGAAACCCGCGTCGTCGAGCATCTGGCGGGCTTTGACGCTCAGAGACGCCAGGTCGCCCGAGTCCAGGCGAATCCCGGCCATTTCGTGGCCATGGTCGCGTAACCACTTGCCGGCGCGAATGGCTCGCCGAACGCCGCTGATCGTGTCGTAGGTATCCACCAAAAACACGCAGTTGTTGGGCATCGCGGCGGCATAAGTTTCGAAGGCTTCTTCTTCCGCGGCAAACGACATCACCCAACTATGAGCATGCGTCCCGCGGACGGGAATTCCGAGAAGCTTGCCGGCCAGCGCGTTCGACGTGCCCTCGCAACCGCCGACGTAAGCGGCGCGCGTGGCGGCCAACCCGCCGTCGATACCCTGGGCACGGCGAAGGCCGAATTCCAGAACCGGCGCTTCTCCCGCCGCCATCACAACTCGGGCCGCCTTAGTGGCGATCAGGGTTTGAAAATTGACGATGTTCAGTAGCGCGGTTTCGAGAAGTTGGCACTCGATCAGGGGTCCGCGGACGCGCAGCAGGGGTTCCTCGGGAAAGACCACCGTTCCTTCCGGGATGGCGTCCATGTCGCAAGACAATTTGAGGTTCCCGAGATGTTCGAGGAACGCCCGTTCGAAC
Source organism: Bryobacterales bacterium (assembly GCA_965248365.1). Taxonomy (GTDB): domain Bacteria; phylum Acidobacteriota; class Terriglobia; order Bryobacterales; family UBA6623. The sequence continues at coordinate 1,270,182 of CBDFJA010000003.1, forward strand.
AAGGGCTTTCCGTCATTGCCAAGAAGCGTCCGGAGGTACTGGCGGTCAGTTTCGTCGAAGCGGAACTCTTTCAGGAAATCAATCGCCGGTCCCAGCCCACAGGCGACCGTGAACCCGCCCCCAAAGGGATGCCTCCGAAACGTGAGATGAAAAACGGCTTCGCGGTCGGCCATGCCCGACTTCCAATAACCGCAAGCCATCGTCAGCTGGTAGAGGTCGGTCAGAAGGCCGAGCGACCGGCCTGGAGATGAGGATCTCTGCGTCATGAGAAACTTCGGGCTCGTCTTGTGAGCGAACCGTTGTGAGACTCGTCGCGAAACCACAGCGGGTGATGTCGGAGAGCCGTTCCTACTGAGTCTCGCAAATTGCGGTGACACCGTCCGTGTTCAGACTGTAGGGGCACAGCATGCTGTGCCCCTGTTCCAAAGCCACTGTATTTTGCGAGCCTAAATTATTGACTCCCGCATAATATAGAGTAACTTTTTGGGGGTCTGCTCGTCTTAATAGACATGGGGAACCCAAGAGGCGTAAGGCGCGATTTTGATGCTCTGGAAAAGCGACGGCTGGAGGCCGTGCGGCTGGTCGTCGACGAAGGTTTGAGTCAGTCCGAGGCAGCACGGCGCGTGAAGGCGGCGCAGCAAAGCGTGAGCCGTTGGGTTAGCGAGCATGGCGCGCACGGTGCCGCCGGACTCCGCCGGGCCGGGCGCGCCGGCCGCAAGCCGCTGTTAGACGCCACGCAACGGGAACGTCTGGAGGCAATGCTGCTGCGGGGCCCCGAAGCGCAGGGCTTCTCGACGCCGCTGTGGACTTGTCCGCGAGTCGCTCGTCTGATCGCCGACGAGTTCGGCGTGCGCTATCACGAAGGTCATGTTTGGAAGATCCTGCGGGCGCTCCACTGGAGCCCGCAACGGCCTGTCGGCAAGGCCCGCGAGCGCAACGAAGAAGCCATCCGCAACTGGCGGCGCAAGACTTGGCCGGCCACCAAAAAAAGCCCAAAAACAAGGCCGCACGATCGTCTTCATCGACGAAAGCGGACTGAGTCAGAAGCCCCATCGTTGCCGCACCTGGGCGCCCCGCGGCGAGACACCCGTGCTGGAGTTCAACTTCAACTGGCAGAAACTTTCCGTTTCCGCCGGGCTGACCTTGCGCAACTTCTACTTCCGGCTCTATCCCGGCGCCATCGGCGAGCTGGAGGTCATCGACTTCCTGAAGGCTTTGGTCCGCCACATCGACGGCCCGCTGCTGATCGTCTGGGACCGCCTGCCGGCGCACCGCAGCCGCCTGGTGCGGGAGTTCATCGAGCTCTCCGAAGGCCACATCGCCACGGAGTGCTTGCCGCCCTATGCACCGGAGCTGAACCCGGTGGAATACATTTGGGCTTACTGGAAGCAGCACGAGTTGCCGAACGTCTGTCCGAAGGACTACTGGGAGCTGGACGAGCGTGCCCGCAAATCCCTGCGTCGCATGCGCCGCAAACCGCGCTTGATTACGGCCTTCTGGAAGCAGTCTTCTCTTGGCCTTGACTAACTCGATATTATGCGAGATTCAATAGGTTAACAATTGAGGATATTTTGTTGAATGGCGAATGCCCCCAGACAGGGTGAGAGAACGTTGGGCTAGCTGTGGCGTCACGCGCTCATAAGAAGCTTTCAAAGAATCGCACGGCTTGTTCGATCGCCCAGAAGCGAGGTTCTCGGCGCGCCAGGAACGCCACGTGGCCCCCGAATTCAGTGGCCACAAGCCGCAGATCCGCGTTTGTGGAGAAGGCCGAAAGGTCGAAGACTTCGAAGGGGATGAACGGGTCGTCTTTTGCTTGAATCGTGAGAGCCGGTACCTGAATTGCCGGCAGGACTGAAGCCGCCGAGGCGTGGGCGTAGTAGTCGGCTGCGTCGCGGAATCCGAAGGCCGGCGCGGTGACGGCTTCGTCGAAATTCCAAATACTACCAATTCCGCTGAGACGCAGAGAACTGAATCGCTGGGGCATGAGGTTCTGTTTCTTGGCGGCCGTGCGAAGCAGGTCTCGCAACAAGCGCCGTTCGTAGATTCGGTTGCGGCGCAGTCCGAGATGGCGGGCGCAGGAGGCAAGATCAATGGGCGCCGAGATGCCGCAGATGGCTTTGACGTGCTCCGGGCGCGAGCGGCCCCATTCCCCGGCCAGCTTCAGCACCATATTGCCGCCCATGGAAAATCCGACAAGGAACAGAGGAGTTGGAGCCAACTGTTCGACCACGCTTCTGAGGTCCGCGGTGAGCCCGGAGTGATACAGGGTGGGCGTTAGGTGTTCGGTTCCACCGCAGTTGCGCACATTCAGACGAATTACGTCGAAGCCGGCTCCGAGGGCAACTCGTGCCAGGTTGCGCATGTAAGGTGCTTGGCTCGAGGCCGTCAATCCGTGAACGGCCAGAACGGTGGCGCGGCTCGATCCGCTGGGTTGACGGTTGATGCGGGCCAGCACCCGGACGTCGGGCTCCGTCGTGAAAAGTTTCTCCGCGGATGGCCACTTGGATTCATCGAGTGGGCTGGTCCAGAATCTGCCGGCGATCGTCTCTAAGTGCGGGTTCCGGAAAAGCGGCTCAAAAGGGAGCAGCCAAGCAGGCGGCGCCTCGGGAGGTTGTTTGTCGATGGAGGTTGCTGGGCGAGTTCCCATGGCTCACAAAAGTGGGAGAGAGCCTTCGGTGTTCAGCCGGGTTGCTTTTCCCGCAGTAGGCAGTGGAGACGCGGGGAGCGGAGACGATCCGCGCCCTACCATTTGAAACTCGCATCCGCCCGCTTTTCTGTGAGACAGATTTCTAGGTAGCCGGTTCCTTGAGAAGGGTGTCGAGGATCGTCCGAATGTTGGTAGCTTGGTCGTGGTAAAAAGCGCGGTCTCCGCCCGGGTGTTCGGCGCGCACCCTGCCGTTGCGGTCAACGAAGAACAGGAACGGCACGTAGAACCGCTCCATGACCGACATTTGGGCGAAGCGCTTTACGGTGGCGGTGCTTGATAGACCTAGAGGGTATCTTACCTCGTACTTGCTGCCGAAAGATCGGAGCTTCTGGATCGGGGAAGGGTCGGGCGATCCCGGTTTGTTTCGATCGATGGCCAAACCGAGTATCTCCAGGCCGCGAGATTTCCACTCCTCGTAGATCGGGTTGAGAACCTGCGTGGTGTCCTGACAATGCGGGCAAGTCGTCAGGAAAAACACCACGGCCACGACTTTGCCGCGGTATTGGTCCAGCGAAACCGTCTTTCCCTCGATCGTCGTCGCTTTCAGCGGGGCCGCGGTCCGCGGCACCTGGCCTGCGCGGAGAGTTAAGGCCATCGTGCCGGCTAAGGCGAAAAGGGTCAGCGCTTTTGTGAGGGTCGCGTGTCGCATCTTTGCCCCTGGTGAGTCAGAAACTCTTGCTCAAATATGCTCTCAATGTATCATTGGGCAGGCCTTCGATGCTAGTAACGACCCTACCCTGCCGTGAGATCAGGAACCCTCCCGTTTCGCTGCGGCCGAGAACTTTGTCCTCGAACCGCTTTTCGATGTGCATTTGATCTCATTTTTCGCGACAGACTTGTTGGTAGAGGTCGAAATAACGAGCCGCGTCGGACGGCGTTTCCCATTCCACCGCATAAAATAGGACGCCCTGGCCGCGCGACTTCGTTTCACGAATTCGATAGACGCCCCCTCGCCATCTCGGCGCCAGCGACTCTGCTTGCTCTTCGCCGACATACTGCTTGAGCAGTATGAAATGATCGAGTTGCCCGATTTCGCCTTGCGAGGTCTTCTTGAAGCGCCGCGACAGTCCGATCGTCGGCAGGGCCGGTCTGGTGGGTTTTCGCTGCTCGAAGTAGGCTTCAGGCAGCAGGATCTGCTGCGAAGATATCGGGGGCCGGCGAAACACCCGGGTGAATCCCTCTCTGCCATATTTCTCGATGACCGCTTGGTGGAACAGCAGGCCTTCGGTGTAGGGGAACAGCAGGTTCTCCCTGAGGTACAACGGGGAAGCCGAATAGACCGGGTAGCGCTCGGCTTCAAACCGCGACGACCCGGCTGCCGCGGCCGCCAACAGGGGGTTTTCCACCATCGACCGCCCACTCTGGCGGAGAACGTATTCGATCATCACCCACGACGCCTGCCCCTCGACCACCGCCGAACGCGCAAGATCCTGATCCGCTCCCTTCGCCTTCTTGGAGAACTTGTCGAGATTGAAATGTTGATCCTCGAGCACGTGGACGAGTTCGTGAGCGAGGGCGGGTTCCTGAAGCTCGTCCGGGGCCCACGTTGCCAAATACAGGGTCTTCGTCTTGAAATCGTAGAGAGCCGCGGCCTGCTCGGCCAGAACTTCCACGAGCTGCTCGGCGAGGTTGAAGTTCTCTTCGACAAATCCAAACTTTTTTAGGAACAGCTCTTCGTGCCGGATCTGTTCTGCGCTCATGGCCTCGCTGAGCCGGGTTTTCACCAACTGGCGAATAGCTTCGCGTGAAATCAACGCTCGCCGGATGGGCTTCAACAGTCGCAGGCCCGAAATCTCACCGATGCCGGCAACCATTTCGTCGAGCCCTTCAAACAGCCGGTGCTCGGTGACGTTCGGGGGGCCCGCGTTCTGAGATCTTGCCGCCGGCAGCCCGACCAACAACAGAAGGACCGCGACGGTAAAGTGGAATAGTCCTTTCAGCGCTAGCCAGCCGCCAGGAGTGGAAGCGAATGCCTGCCGTCAGGGATGTAGGGGTGCGATTCGTCGCGCCCGCTCGCCGACATACCGTGCGCTGGGCGATGTGTAGGAACTGTTGCCGCGAGCCACGGCCGCCGGGCCTTTCTCCTCATCCACCGCGGGCCGTGGTGATAAATGCGGGTTGGGCGCTCGGCGCGTGCGGTCGCGGGATGATCCACGGGAACAAGGGGGGCGGCGAGCGAATCAGCCTGCGGAAAAACGAAGTTCGCCCTGTGGCGGCATGTTAGCAGGGCGGGAGAAAGACGCGCGGAGACGACCGCGGATGACCGAAGTGTCCGGGCGGCCTTGGGTGTCAGTGCGCTATGGCCGATGAAATGTTCGATCGCGTCCGACCTTGCTTCTTGTCGCGATACATCTCTCGGTCGCTCAGGTAGACCAATTCTTCGAGGTTGGTTGCGTCTTCGGGGAACAGCGCGGCTCCGATGCTCATACTGGCGTGCACGGTGATACCGCCGGCAATCTCGACCGCATGCTGGGCCACGGCTTTCTTCAAGGTCGTAACTTTCGCCGGCACCTCGTTTCGTGAAATTCCCGGTAGCACAGCCAGGAACTCGTCGCCGCCTAGCCGGCCCAGAAAATCATAGGAGCGCAGACAACTGGTCAGCTTCTGCCCGGTTTCGGCAAGCAGACGGTCCCCGGCTCCGTGGCCGTAGGAATCGTTGACGGATTTCAGCCGGTCCACGTCCATGAACAGCACGGCTAAAGGATCTCCTTGGCGGCGGGCCCGCTCGAGCTCGGACGCCAATTTTCGGAAGGCTGCCCGAGCGTTTGGGAGGCTCGTGATTTCGTCTGTTTCCGCTTCCCGATGAATCCTGCGGAGCCTCTGGGACGACAGCACCGTGGAAGCCATCTTGCCCGTGATCAGGCTCAACGTGTGACCTTGCTCTTGGTCAAAAGCATCGGGAAACGTCGAACACAGAACAATCATGCCGATCGCCCGATTGTCTACCGTCAACGGCGCGGCTAGCGTGGAGCGAATACCATCGAAAAAGGGAGGCGTTCCCGGAGACGGGATTTCCGGGGGAGCTGCATTGGCGGCAATCGGCCGGCCGGATCGCAGCATGTCCGCGAGGAATCCTTGCTCGGTGGACAGAGTCAGCCGGGAAACGGAGTCGTCCGGCAATCCGATCCCCTGCAAAAGCACGTAGCGGCCACGTTCCAGGACGAAGATACCCGCCTTGCTCGAGTGGATGACTTCGTGAAGGATGCCCAGACATTTCTTAAGACTCTGGTCAAAATCGAGATCTGCTCCTAGGATGTCAAGGATATTGTAAAAGGCAAGAAGCTGGTCGGGAGCCGCGGTTAGCTTTTGCAGGCTCTGCCTGCGGTCGGAAGCGTCCTGCCGCGGTTCGCCCAAATTGTTTGTTGAGGGCCCGGGGTGGTCGGCTTGTTTCCCGATGCTCGGAGCCGGGGATTCGAACTCTTGCTGTAGTTGAGCCAGAAAGTCCGTTGCTTTCTCGGTGAACGTGGCTGCGATCCGAGGATCGAACATCTTGCCCTGCTGCTTACACATGAGGTCGAGCGCCTGCTGGATCGACAAGGCCCGCCGGAAAGGACGCTCACAGACAAGGGCGTTGAAACAATCGACGACGGTCAGGACTCGCGCCAGAGCCGGGATGCGTAGGCCGCTCAAGCCGCGTGGATAGCCCGTGCCATCCCAGTGCTCGTGATGGTGAAGAACGATCGTGGCCACCTTCTCGGGAAAGTTCGCTGCGCGGACGATCGCGGCTCCCAACGCGGCATGGCCCTCGATCTGCCCGAACTCCTGCTCGGTGAGCCGCGCCGGTTTGTTGAGAATCGCGTCGGGGACGCCAATTTTTCCGACGTCCCGCAAGACAGCCGCCATCTCGATCGTGCGAATATCGTCATCGGAATAGCCCAGTTCCCGCGCTAATCGGACGGCGAGGAACTTGACTCGCCGCACGTGGGATGGCCGCTGTCCGTCCCGCGCTTCGATGGCTAGAGCCATCGTTTCGATTGTCTGTTGATGACCTCGCAGGAGCTGAAGTTCCGATCGGCGACGATCTCGCTCCCGGGCGAGGTGGCTTCTGAAATACAGATAGCCCGCAACGAACAGAAAGGCCCCAAAGGTTCGTTTGAGCGGGTGGGGACTTTCCGCGGTGAGCTTGACCACGCCCACGCTCACTGGGGCCAACAAGCAGAAGGGCGCGACCGGCAGGAAAGCGTTCTTCCAGCTCACCCAAGGCGAGCGGCGACGAGTAGACGAAGCAAACTACGATCGGCGCCAGCATCAGCGACGACAGCCGGCCACGAGGAAACACCAGCTTGATCTGTGTCGCTAGGCCGAATACGATCAGCAGCAGGCTCGCCGAAGCCGCCCATGGATTGTGGGTCCCTCGCAGTAGCGGGATCAGTACGGCTAGGCTCAGAAGGACGACCGCGGCGTCAAACCTCTTTTGCCAGGTCAGCATTTTGGGTCGATCCGCCATTGTTAGTTAGCTCGTTAGCGGTCGAGTGCGTCCGTGCCACTCGGCTTTAGGCAAATTCCAAGGTCCTAAATCGTTCAGTACTTTTATTCCCCCAGAGACCAACTAAACCATCTTTATCATCTCATGTTTTTGACCGCGGAGAGCGCCGTCACTATCGAACGAACGCCCTTCAGCTGAATGAGCACACCTAATTCCATTATTACCAGCCACTTAAGACCTGTGTTCCAAGGTACCAAAACAATCTAAAGCCGGTACCCTACTTGGAGTAAAATATTACTAGTACTTTCTACACTATACAGCCGGTGGGAGTGCAAATCAATAGGTCTCCCTTGCCTAAAACATTTGCGATCCTGTGCGTGCACGCTGGGTGGCCTGGGTGGCTGTTTTGTAAAACGCATTACACTTAAAACGGGGTAAGGGCGGGTCTCGGATGAGGACGGGAACCCCTTTCGTGTTTGCGACTGCGGGGGAGCGCCCAGGGGCCGAAAGATCCACGCAAGGGGATGATAACCTTTTGTTTTTCAGAGAGATCATGGCGCGACACTAGGTCGGACGCTTGGGCTGTCACTGCTGCCGCAGGCTCGTTTTTCCCGCTCACACATACCGTTGCGGTGAGGGAAGCTGAGCCACGGGCACAAGCGAGCGGTTACGGGCGGGAGGCCAGGCCTGTGATGCGCCCGAGGGGATGAAAACGGGGGATTTTCGACCGTCGGACGGTGAGTAATGCGGGTTAGTTCTTTAGTTGCAAAAGATCACGATCGTCTATGGGCCGGCGATCCCGGGACCGGTCCGTCGAAAAACCCGCTCGGGTTCATCCCTATGGGCGGCGTCCCGGGCGTCCGCTGCTCTGGATCGCGCATGAACGGAGCCGCGTCCGTGAGGGCGCGGGCCCGCGGGCTAACGCCCGCGGCTCTGATTCGCTTGTCGCGAGGCTGTGTGAGAGCAGGCCACTGAGATGAAATGAGGAGGCTCGCCATCCCGGGGGGGGAGTGAGCTAAACTTCCCCCAGCGGGCTTCGCCCCGCGCCTGAGTGGGTGGGACGAAGGTGGTGGAGCGCAAGAAGCTGCGCACGTCGCCGGCGGCCTTCGAGCGCTACTTCGGCGGCTGGGCGGGGATGCGGGCTAGGTGTGGAGGCTCAACAGGTTGTTCCGGGGAGGAGGGAGTCGGCTGATAGGGGGATTATAGCCGAGGCTGGCGTGGGGGCGATGCCAATAGTCGTGGAGCCAGGGGAGCAGATGGTTGGCGCGCTGGAGGGAGGAGCAGTAGGAACGGGCATAGGCCCATTCACGGAGGGCGGTTTGGATGAAGCGCTCGGCCTTGCCGTTGGTGCGAGGGGTGTAGGGGCGGGTGAAGCGGTGGCGGATGCCGAGGCGGCGGCAAGTACGACGGAAGTGGCGGGAGCGGTAACAGGAGCCATTGTCGGTGAGCAGGCGTCGGATGCGGATGCCAAGCGAGCCATAGTAGGCGTGGGCGAGGAGGAGGAACTGGGCAGCGGAAAGGCTGCGCTCATCGGGCAGGATTTGGGAGAAGGCGATGCGGGAATGGTCGTCGACGGCGACGTGGACGAACTCCCAGCCGGCGGCGCGGGAGCGTCGGGTCTTATCGCCGGTAACGCGGTGACCGGCGTGCTGGAAGCGGCCGAGCTTTTTGATGTCGAGATGCAGTAGATCGCCGGGACGGTGATGTTCGTAGCGGCGAACGGGGGGAGCGGGTTCGAGATCGCGGAGACGGTTGAGTCCGGCGCGACCGAGGAGGCGGCTGACGGTGGCCGGGGATAGCCGCAGGGTTTGGGCGATGCGGCGGCCCGTCCAACGTTGTCGGCGCAGGGCGAGGACGCGGTCAACGACGGCTTGCGGGGTGCGGCGCGGGCTATGCCGGGGACGCGAAGAGCGATCGTAGAGACCGGCTTCGCCTTCGCCGCGGTAGCGGGCCAGCCAACGGCGGGCGGTGCGTTCTGAGACGTCTCGGGCCGCCGCGGCGGCCCGAGGCGTCTCTCCAGCGAGGATGCATCGAACCAAAAGGGCTCGGCCTTTGGGCGTCAATCGGGCATTCTGATGGATGTTCATGCGGTCTCTCCAGGGTCGTGGTTATTCGACAACTCCAGCTTCCCTGGTCCGGGACCGAATGAACAACCTGTTGAAAGATCACACCTAGCCCGCTTTTCTCACCACGTGGCGAGGCGAAGTGCGTGAGAGGCCCGTCAGTACAAGGCGCGCGACGCTCGGCGCGCGGAGGTGTACTTGAACAGTACGTTGAGCACGGCGAGCGAGCGCAACGCAGTCATGGCGGGCCTATGGCGTGCTTCGACCGTCAGGTGGTGAGAAATGCGGGCTAGGGCTATGGGCTTACGGAAAGCCACCAGGAAGGGTGAAACTAGGGAACGCGGTCGAGTGGAACTTCCGGATGAACACCCCCATCTACGAGAAACGAAAATCGGTGGCCTACCCGAACCGAGCCGGACTGAGCGGGCCCATCGGTAAATCCGTTTTGCCCCGGGTGATGAGATCGGCCAAGATCTTCCCGGTCACCGGGGCCAGCATGACACCCTTTTTGAAATGGCCCGCGGCAACGAATATCCTTTCCTGCCCGGGAACCGGTCCGATGACGGGCCTCATGTCTTCGCAGTAGGGGCGGAATCCGGACCAGGCGCAGGCCGTTGGTTGTCCGACGACGGCCGGCACCAGCCGCTCCATCTCTTCGCGGATTAGTTTAGTCGTAGCGGGATCGACTCCTTGCTCGAAGCCGACGTCGTCGATGGACCCACCCCCTCCAATGTGTCCGGAGCTCAACTGCCAGTAGTAGTATCGGGCGGTCAGGACCGTGTGATGGAGGATTTCCGGCAGAGGCTCGATCGCCAATAGAGTCCCACGCATCGGCTTGATCGGGGGCTCCCATCCCAGAGCCCTTGTCACCTGGGGCGTCCAGGCGCCTGAGGCGATGACCGTCGTCTTCGCCTCTAACGAGCCCCGGGCCGTCTGAACCTTGGGCGTTAGTTCCCCTACTTCGTTTCCCAAGCTGAACCGGACTCCCTTCCCCTTCAACTGCCGCACCAATTCGGCGCCCAGCCTGGCCGGGTGCAGACAAGCTTCATCCGGATAATAGAGCGCCCCCGGGGGGGTGAATCCCAGGCCGGGTTCTAGCGATCGAACGTGTTTTCCGCCAACCATTTCGGCTCGGAAACCGGCTTCCCTGACGGTCGCGAGCCTTGCTTTCGCTTCGACGATCCGCCTTTCGTCATCGAGCAGCTCGACCATTCCGCGACGCCGAAAGTCAAAGTCGAATTGTGAAGCCAACTCGTCGTAGAGCACACTCGAGGCGCGAGCGAGTGCCGCGATAGGGCCGAGCTCGGGGCTTTGCTGAGCAAACCAGAGTCCGCCCGCGTTCGCTCCGCTGGCTTCGCCGAGCGCCCTCCCTCGATCAATGACGCAAATGTCGGCGACACCCGCCTGACTGAGAAAATACGCCGCGCTGACACCGATTAGCCCCGCGCCGATGATGGCCACTTCGGCCGATCTCGGCAAGGGATCCGACTCGTCGAGCAGCCCGAGTTGGTCGTCGGAGAGCGTTTGAAACCAAATCGAATCTCGCATGCCTATCGTTTGATGGCTGACGGTGAAGCCGCGACCGCCAGTACCTACCGTCGGGAAATCCAGAACCCCGGCGGAAGCCGCGGGCGTCAATCCCGCGAGCCCGCGCCCCGCTCCGCATCCCACCCTGCGAAGGTCTTGCCTTGCTCGGCCAATTGCTTCAACAGGGGCGCCGGCCGCCACCAGTAGCCGTGGCGGTTTTCGTAGTGGAGAACCCTTTCGTAAATTTTCTCCAAACCGATGGTGTCGGCGTACCACATCGGCCCGCCGCGATAGGCCGGGAAGCCGTAGCCATTAATGTAGATCATGTCGATATCGACGGCGCGCAGTGCATAACCCTCCTCGATAATTCTGGCCCCTTCGTTCACCAACGCATAGATCGTGCGCTCGACGATTTCGTCGCGGCTGATCTCGCGCTGTTCAATGCCGGCCTGGCTGACCAGGTCGGCGATGATCTCGGCAACCGACGGGTCCTCCGTCCGGTTTCGATTTTCGTCGTAGCGATACCAACCAAGGCCTGCTTTCTGGCCGTAGCGTCCCAGCTCGTACAGGCGGTCTTCGACCAGGGGCCGGCGGGCGTCCTCCGGCTGCAAGTGTTTCGCTTCCTGGCGGACGCGCCAGCCGACGTCGATCCCGGCCAAATCGCTCGTCGCCGGCGGTCCCATGGCCATGCCGAACTCGTAAAGCGCTTGGTCGACGTCCGCCGGGCGCGCGCCCTCTTCCACAAGGAACTGAGCTTCGCGCATATAGGGGCCAAACATGCGGTTGCCGACAAACCCATGGCAGTTGCCGACCACCACGCCCACCTTGCGCAGCCGCTTCGCCAGAGCCATGCAGCTCGCAATCACCTCGGCGCTCGTCGCCTTCCCCTTAACGATCTCAAGCAGCCTCATCAGATTCGCCGGGCTAAAGAAATGAGTTCCGATGACCTGCTCGGGGCGTGACGTCACGGAGGCGATATCGTCGATGTCGAGCGCGGAGGTGTTCGTGGCCAGAATCGCGTCGCGGTTGGCGATTCCGTCCAACTCGGAGAAGATCTTCTTCTTGAGCGCAAGGTTTTCAAACACGGCCTCGACGACAATATCGGCCTCCGCGAAGCCGGCGTAGCTAAGGGTCGGCTCGATCATCCTGACCCGCTTGGCCACGAAATCTCGAGTGAAGCGGCCGCGCTTGATCGAACGCGCGTAGTTCTCCCGAATCGTCGCCAAACCTCGATCAAGCGCCTCTTGGGAAACTTCCCGGAGCCGAACCGGTATGCCGGCATTAACGAAGGCCATCGTGATGCCGCCGCCCATCGTGCCGGCGCCAACGACCGCCGCTTTCCGTATCTCCTTCACGGGTGTGTCGGGAGGAATGTCGGGGGTTTTCCGAACCGCTCTTTCACCGAAGAAGGCGTGAATCAGAGCTTTCGACTGGTCCGAGAAAAGGCATTCTTTGAACAGCTCGACCTCGCGCTTAATTCCTTCGTCGAAAGGCAGGCGGGTGGCCGCCTCGACAGAATCGATGGCTTTAAGCGCCGCCATCATCCCGCGGCGCTTCTTGAGCGCCACGTCCCGGGCCGCGGCCAGGACTGGGGCGTTGGTTTGCTCACTGCCCAGCTTGTCGTCGCGGTCTCGGGTCTTTGGCGCGACCGCGCCTTCCTCGACGATTTCAGCGGCGAACTCCAGTGCGCGATCGAGAAGCTCGGTCTGCCTGTTGCCCTCGAAGACACGGTCGAGAATGCCCGAGGCGAGTGCTTCTTCCGCCGTGATCGGATCGCCCAGAGCGCACATTTCGGCCGCCTTGGCGACGCCGGCCAGCCTGGGAAGCCGTTGGGTGCCTCCGGCTCCCGGAATCAGTCCCAGCTTGACCTCTGGCTGGCCGACCCGGGCGGCCCTGACCGCCACCCGGTAATGGCAGGCCATGGAGACTTCGAGTCCGCCCCCCAGCGCGGTTCCATGAATCGCGGCCACTACGGGCTTTGAGCAACCTTCCAACTTGCGCGTTAGCGGATGGAGACCCTCGCCGCGCTCCTTCTCGCCCGCGGTGATCTTGCCGAACTCCCGAATGTCCGCCCCGGCGATGAAGGTCCTTCCGGCGCCGATCAACACCACGGCCCGCACGGCCTCGTCCGCCTCGGCCTTGTCGATCGATTCGATAATCCCCTCGGGCACGCCCGGACTGAGCGCGTTGACGGGAGGATTGTTCACGGTGATAATACCGATCTCACCATCTCGGACGAACGAAACCAGTTCACTCATAAGGTCGACGACCGCTCGGTCATGGCGCTCCAGGGAACGTCCATGATAGGTAACCGAAAGCATAGCGTAGACCGGGCATACGGGCAAACGGGGCGGCTGGATTCGTCGCATCGGGCATGAAACCGGCGGCTCAGGCCTTGCGCTGCCGGCCTGAAAGAATCCCGTAATCCATTGATTGCAAGTGAGTTGTGGGAAAGCGGCCTTGCTCCGTTTTTTCTCTCGGCGAGCGTACTGCTGGTCTTTGCGGCCCTTCTTTCAAGCTAACGGGTGTGTCAAGCCTCGTCGGCGGCCATCCCTCGCCTTAAGAAGACGGCTCAGCCCATGGTGAAGTTCGGTTCCGCCAAAAATGAGGACGGTCATCCGATTCTCGGTCCTCGACTTTCACCAAGCAGAGCCTCTGCCAAGAGTCTGGATCAAGGTCGCGAATGGTCTCGGTTGCCGGGACAAACTCTTGGCCGTCGCGAGGCTTCAACCGCCCCTTTCGGGTGCGGACCTGCCCACGAATGTTTTTCCTCAAGCCGCACCTCGGGGTTTTGATTTCTCCGACGGCTTCTCGTTATCCTTAAGGACTCATGAGCGAACAACAGCTTGCGGATCCCTATCTCCTCAGCGTCGAAGACGTCCGACAACCGCCGTCGACCTTCCAGGGCGTACTGCGACGGATTGGGCCGGGCTTGGTCCTCGCCGTCGGGATCGTGGGTTCGGGGGAGTTGATCGTCACAACGGTCCTGGGCGCGGAGAACGGTTATACGCTGCTGTGGCTCATTCTGGTGAGTTGCTCGATCAAGACGGTCGTGCAGAACGAACTAGGACGCCACACGATGAGCACAGGCGAGACTACGTTTGAAGCTTTCAACCATGTACCGGGACCGAGGTTTCGCGTCTCCTGGCTTGTTTGGCTGTGCCTGGGGCTGTTCGTTCCGATCTGTTCCGCCACGGGCGCCATGCTGGGCGCGGTCGCCGAAATCTTGCACCGCATGATTCCCCTCCTCTCGATCGACCTGCTGGTTTGGGTCGTGGCCGTCACGACGGCGATTCTGTTGATGGTAAGTGGATATGCCGTGGTGGAAAAGATCGCCTTGGCGTTCATTGTCACCTTCACCGGGGTAACGATCAGTTGCGCGTATCTGCTCTCTTACAAACCCGAGTACTTCTCATGGGCGAGCGTGGCCGACGGCCTGTCGTTTCATATGCCCGAGACCGGCTTCGTCACAGCCGTGGCCGTGTTCGGCATCACCGGCGCGGGCACGATGGATCTGATTTCCTACCCGTACTGGTGCGTCGAAAAGGGGTACGGGCGATTCGCTGGACCGCGTGACGACAGCGAAGCTTGGCGGCAAAGGGCGATAGGGTGGATCCGAGTGATGAGCGCGGATATCGTCGCCTCCATGGTTGCTTACACCATTCCGACGCTGGCCTTCTACCTGCTGGGAGCAGGTATTCTGCACACGATGGGCGAGGTGCCCGCCGGTTCCGAGATGGTGGGAACGCTGTCCAATATCTACACCCAAATCTTGGGTGATTGGTCGTTTTATCTCTTTCTGGTGGGCGCCTTCGCCATACTCTATTCCACGGTTTTCTCGGGAACGATGGCGCTTGGCCTCGTGTTCGCCGACTTCCTGCGAATCGTCGGCCTGTTTGACCGCAACAACTATGGAGCGCGGTTGAAGGCGATACGGGCCACAATGGTCGTGATCTTGTTCCTCGCCGCTGTGTTTTTCTCGTTCTTGCAGGACCCGGTCGTGATGCTCAAGATCGGCGGATTTATGTACGCGCTCATGTTGCCGATCGTCGGATTCGTCACGATCTACTTGAGCTCGAGGCACACGCCGAAGGCTGTTCTCCCCAGTGGGTGGATCACCCTCGCCCTGTGGCTGATCGCCGTCTTGATGGCCATCATGATGGGCTATTCGGTTGTTCGGCAACTGACCGGTTGACGCCGCCGAGACCCGCCGGGGTGGCCCCCCTGCAGATCCGTCGACCGGGTCAGCCCCCCAAGAAAGCCGCTACGCCAGCCGTCACGGTGGCAGCACAGGCGTCATAATTGAGGCTGTCCCGGTTTTCCGATTTTCGGTTTTTCTTGAATGCGGCTCAAACTGGATTTCGATCAGACAGGAGTCGAGGTCGATCTCCCCGACAGTCTCCGCGCCACCGTACTGCGGTCGCGGTTTGGCGCGGAGATCGAATCACCCGATCGAGCGATCGCCGCGGCGCTTCAGAATCCGATCGGCTCGCCCCCGCTCGAGGAGTTGGCTCGTGGAAGGCGGTCGGCCGCGATCGCCGTCTGCGACATCACGCGGCCCGCGCCGAACCGCGTTGTCCTGCCCCACGTGTTGGCTGCTCTCGAGAAGGGAGGTATGCCGTCTTCCCAGGTCTCGGTCCTTGTAGCGACGGGCCTCCATCGAGAGGACACTCGTGAGGAGCTGGGGGAAATCGTGGGTGACGACATTTTGGCGCGCTATCGGGTGGAGTCCCACCGCGCCCGCGCCGACGACGAAAACGCCTATCTGGGCCAGACCCGAACCGGCACGCCTGTTTACATCGACCGTCGATTGCTCGACGCCGATCTGCACATTACCTTGGGCTTCGTCGAGCCTCACCTGATGGCCGGCTTCTCGGGCGGCCGCAAGTTGCTTTCTATCGGACTGGCGGGCGAGAAGACCATCAAGCGGCTTCACAGCCCTTTTTTCATGCGCGATCCCGAAGCCATCGAAGGTTCCTTCCCCGACAACCCCTTGCATCGAGAACTCATCGAGATTGCCTCCCTGGCGGGTCATGATTTCATCGTTGACGTCGCACTGACGCGCTCACGCGGGATCGCCGCCGTCTTCGCCGGCGAGCCGCTTGAGGCTCACGCCGCCGGAGTCGCTTTCGTCCGCCAATCGACCTTGGCCGCGGTTGAAGAGCCTGCCGACGCTGTCATCACCACTTCGGGCGGATACCCGCTGGACCTGACTTTCTACCAGGCGGTCAAGGGGGTGACAGCGGCATCCCACGTCGTCAAGCCCGGCGGCACGGTCTTGCTCGTGGCGGCCTGCCGCGAGGGTCTCGGCAGCGCCGAATTCAGCGCTATGGTTCGTCGATCACCCGACTCGAACAACCTGCTGGAGAGACTCCGCGACAGCCCGGTGGTGATCGATCAATGGCAAGCCGAGAAGCTTGCCATGGTCGCCGAAAAAGCCAACCTTGTGTTCTGTGTGCCGGGGGTCGATCCCCACGATCGCCGCTCTTTTTGGGGCCCCACGTTCGATGATCCTCAGCGAGCCGTCGATCATGTGGTTGGCGCACTGGGCCAGGATGCATCCGTCGTCGTGATCCCCGAAGGCCCCTACGTGTTCGCCAGAGCCTCCTCCTCGACGGCGTGTTAGTAGCCCGCTACTGCCCGAGTTCCGCCTGCAAACAGGAGCGCAGGTCAGGGTATTGAAAGCGATAACCGATTCGCTGCGCGACTTTCGGCAGCACCTGCTTGCCGGCCAACAGCTCTGAGGAAAATTCTCCCAGGACGGCTTTCAACGCGAAGGCCGGCGCGGGCATGAATGCGGGCCGGTGCAACACGCGTCCCAGAATGCGCGCGAACTCCTTCTGACGGACCGGCTCGGGGGCTGTTCCATTGACGGGGCCGTTGTAATCACTGCCCAGCAAGTGAATGATCACCCCGACCGCATCGTCGCGATGAATCCAGGACCACCACTGCCGGCCCGACCCGAGCGGCCCTCCCACACCGAGGCGAAACGGCGTCAGCATCTCCGCCAGCGGGCCGCCCGCCTTCGCCAGCACCAAGCCGCTTCTCAGTCTGGCTAACCGTACACCGAGCGGTTCCACCCGTAGGGCCTCCCGCTCCCAAGCCCGGCAGACTTCCGACGTAAAACCTTCCCCCGCCGACGACTCCTCGGTAAGCTGCTCTTCACCGCGATCGCCGTAGTAACCCATGGCGCTGCTTGAGACGAGCACCTTGGGCTTGACATCCAGCTTGGAAATCGCTTCCACCAGGTTGCGGGTTCCCAGCACCCGGCTGTCGAGAATCAAGCGTTTCTTGGCCGCCGTCCAGCGCCCCGCGACCGGTTCGCCGAGTAAGTGAACGACCGCGTCGACTCCGGCGAAGGCCTCGGAGGCGGCCGGTTCCGCCAGCGGATCCCAGGTGTAAGCGTGCTCGAGGGTGGCTACGCGCCGCCGGGCCGAGGCCCCGTCCCGAGAAAGAGCGACGACGGTATCTCCCCGCTGCCGCAGCCGCTCACAGAGTCGAGATCCGACGAATCCGGTTGCGCCCGTCACCAAAACTTTCATGGCTCCTCACGATCGCCCACGAGCAAGCCCTCGGGGCACTCGCCACTATGGTGACAAATTCCGCGGCGCGGGGCGGGCGACATCCCAAGAGCATCATTAATGGATAATACTGTAATTTCTGTTAATTCGGATAATACTGTAAGACAAGCCTTCCCGTCAAACGCCGATGGCGAGAAGTTCGACCAGGTACAGAAGTGGCGCATGTCTTCCGGTGTACCCTGTCGCCATTCGTGGGACATGTCCCTCTGATGCACCGCGGGTCCTGGGACGGATGGGGGGGCTCGACAGCAGAGCCTCCGCTGGCCACTAAAGTCCTCCGCGCGCGGAAGTCGATCTAACGAGTGTGGCGTTGTGCCCCGCATCTGTCTGCCGGGAACGCCCGTTCCCAACCCATGAAGCTCGTACACGTGGTGAGCTCGCCTCTGGCCGTCCGGGTCATGCTCGGCGGACAGCTTCGATTCCTACGGGAGTCGGGTTTCGACGTTACGGTGGTCTCCTCGCCGGGCAAGGATCTAGGGGAAGTAGCGGCTAGGGACGCGGTGGCCTCGGCCGGCGTTGTCATAGGTCGCGAGATCGCCCCTTGGAGGGATCTCGCAGCTCTGGGACGCTTGTGGCGGCTGATGCGGCGGGTGCGCCCCACGATCGCTCACGTGGGGACACCGAAGGCGGGCCTTTTGGGAGGTTTGGCGGCTTGGCTGGCGGGCGTACCATGCCGAGTCTACACGCTTCACGGGCTGCGTCTCGAGACTGCTTCCGGCCTGAAACGCCAGCTACTGATCGGTTGCGAGCGGGCGGCATGCGCGCTGGCGCATCGCGTGATCTGCGTGAGCAGTTCGCTGAGACGACAGGCGATTGATCTGCGTCTTGTCGATGCTGGAAAAGCGATCGTGGGGGCCTCGGGTAGTGCCAACGGTGTTGATCTTTCACGGTTTTACCCTACCCGCAAACGTTTGGCCATGGCGGCGGAGGCGCGGCGCTCGCTCGGCATCCCGACTGCTTCACCCGTGGTGGGCTTTGTGGGCCGCCTAACGCGGGACAAGGGAATCGTTGAGCTGGTCGAGGCTTACTCCGAGCTGAAAATATCCTTTCCGGAGCTGCGACTTCTTTTGGTCGGGGCTTTCGAGCGGGGAGATCCGCTGCCCCCGTCCGTGCGGCAGGCTATCGAGGAGGATCCGGGGATCGTTTGCACGAACTTCGTCGAAGACACCTCGATCTACTACCACATCATGGATGTATTGGTCCTGCCTAGTTACCGCGAAGGCTTTCCGACCGTCGCGCTGGAAGCTGCCGCGGCTGAGAAGCCGGTAGTGGCGGCCGCCGCGACAGGAACACGCGATGCGGTGGTCCACGGTACGACGGGAATCTTGGTTCGCGTGGGTAGCTGGAGAGCCTTGACGGAAGCACTGGCGAGCTTGTTGGAAGAAAGGACGCGCGCCGCGACCATGGGGCGCGCCGGCCGGGAAAGAGTTGAAAAAGAGTTCTCGAGCGCGCGCGTCTGGTCCTCGTTGCTCGACTGCTATCGAGAACTGTTAACGGCCCGCGCGACCAGCATCGTCCCGGCGCGTGACCGAGGGTTTGCGCAATCCCGATTGAAACGCATGGTCGACTCGGCAGGTTCGCTTGTCATGCTCTCCCTGCTCTCGCCGCTACTGGCGCTAGTCGGGTTGGCGGTGGGTTTCACCTTAGGTCCACCAGTGTTTTTCCGGCAGCAGAGGGTCGGCCTTGGCAACAAACCGTTCACCGTGCTCAAGTTCCGAACCATGACCTCGGAACGCGGGGCCAACGGGCGTCCGCTGCCGGACCGCGAAAGGCTCACCCGTTTGGGCAAGCTTCTCAGGCGCTTCAGTCTCGACGAGCTGCCCCAGCTTTGGAACGTGCTGAAAGGGGATATGAGTCTCGTCGGTCCCCGCCCCCTTGTGACCGACTACATGACCCGCTACACCCCTTCTCAGAAGAGGCGGCACGACGTCAGGCCTGGAATAACCGGCTGGGCGCAGGTTCACGGGCGCAACGACATCAGTTGAGAGCGAAAGTTCGAACTCGACGCTTGGTACCTCATGCACGCCAGCCCGCGGCTTGATTTGAGAATCCTCGCCTCCACAGTATGGCAGGCCGTTCGTTCTGTCGGCAGGGGCCGAGAAGGAGCCATGAGCGCCCCTGAGTTTCTTGGCCGCGCGGAGTCCATCTCCGAATGACGAACGGCGAAAAAACCGTCCGTTGCGCCGTGGCCACGGGCTCAACACCGAAAAACCTCGTCATTCTTGGCGCGGGAGATCACGGGAAGGTACTCGTTGATCTGGTCCAGCAGATACCCGGCTTACGGCTCATCGGTCTGTTGGACGATGATCCGGCGAAGATCGGCGCCCAAGTGCTCGGCTCGCCCGTTATGGGACCCATCCAGGAGCTGCAAAGCTTGTCGCGGCAGGCCCGTATTAGCTTGGCGGCGTTCGGAGCGGGAGACAATTTCCTCCGGCGGAACTGGTTTGAGTTGGCCCGGAAAGCAGAACTTGAAGCCACCACGCTGATCCACGCGTCCGCGGTCATTTCGAGCCATGTGAAACTGGGAGTTAGCGTTGTCGCTCTAGCCGGGGTCGTCGTGAATGCAGGGTCTGTGGTCGGAGACAACGTGTGCCTTAACACCGGCTGCCGCATCGACCACGACTGCGTACTAGGCGAACACAGTCACGTCTTCCCCGCCGCCACCCTCACGGGCGGCGTGGAGCTGGGACCCTACGCAACGGTCGGGGCAGGCGCGGTTATTCATCCTTACCAGAAAATCGGCCGCAACGCCTATGTCGGAGCAGGGGCGGTCGTCAGCGCAAACGTCGGCGACAACGAGGTTGTGGCCGGCAGCCCGGCTCGGCTGCTACGGGTCCGTAGTCCCGATGAATTCTCGACGAGTCCATTGGGCCCCTAGCCCCCCTTTGGCCCTCACGTGGTGAGTCGCGGATTTACCAACGGGAGCGGCAGCTGGCCAGCAGTTTCCGCCCGGCGCTTGCCGTTGTCCATCAGCTCCACGGTGGCAAACCCGCAGGGGCGGTGAAAGTTCAAATAGGGGTTGAAATGGGCCGTGTAGAAGCACTGGAACTCCGCAGCGTGGACGGCGGGGATCGGCTCGTGGCCGAGGTGCTTGCGCACGACCGCGCTACAAGCTCTGACGCCCTGTTGCTCTTCGGGGATCTCCCGTCCCGCGGCAAAGCTACTCTTGTACCCGGCTGGTCCGATGCGTCGAATCTTACGGATCCGACCGCCCCGCAATACTCTAAACCAACCTGAAAACCATTGATTTACTTTGGGTTATACAAAATTTGGTTCGTTTGGTAATTTTGTTGCCTCGTTGGCCGCCCACCGACGCGGACGCTGGAACAGCACCAGGTCCGCGCTACAAGCTCCTCGGTCGCGGCTTCCGACGACCCGCGCTCGAATGGGCCCCGAATGCTTCGCGCGTACTCAATTACATTGTACCTTGCCGATCCAAGGAGGCCCAGCACCGATGGGGTTGAGCTACTTTGAATGAGCCACTTATTGAATCTCGCATAATATCGAGTTAGTCAAGGCCAAGAGAAGACTGCTTCCAGAAGGCCGTAATCAAGCGCGGTTTGCGGCGCATGCGACGCAGGGATTTGCGGGCACGCTCGTCCAGCTCCCAGTAGTCCTTCGGACAGACGTTCGGCAACTCGTGCTGCTTCCAGTAAGCCCAAATGTATTCCACCGGGTTCAGCTCCGGTGCATAGGGCGGCAAGCACTCCGTGGCGATGTGGCCTTCGGAGAGCTCGATGAACTCCCGCACCAGGCGGCTGCGGTGCGCCGGCAGGCGGTCCCAGACGATCAGCAGCGGGCCGTCGATGTGGCGGACCAAAGCCTTCAGGAAGTCGATGACCTCCAGCTCGCCGATGGCGCCGGGATAGAGCCGGAAGTAGAAGTTGCGCAAGGTCAGCCCGGCGGAAACGGAAAGTTTCTGCCAGTTGAAGTTGAACTCCAGCACGGGTGTCTCGCCGCGGGGCGCCCAGGTGCGGCAACGATGGGGCTTCTGACTCAGTCCGCTTTCGTCGATGAAGACGATCGTGCGGCCTTGTTTTTGGGCTTTTTTTTAGTGGCCGGCCAAGTCTTGCGCCGCCAGTTGCGGATGGCTTCTTCGTTGCGCTCGCGGGCCTTGCCGACAGGCCGTTGCGGGCTCCAGTGGAGCGCCCGCAGGATCTTCCAAACATGACCTTCGTGATAGCGCACGCCGAACTCGTCGGCGATCAGACGAGCGACTCGCGGACAAGTCCACAGCGGCGTCGAGAAGCCCTGCGCTTCGGGGCCCCGCAGCAGCATTGCCTCCAGACGTTCCCGTTGCGTGGCGTCTAACAGCGGCTTGCGGCCGGCGCGCCCGGCCCGGCGGAGTCCGGCGGCACCGTGCGCGCCATGCTCGCTAACCCAACGGCTCACGCTTTGCTGCGCCGCCTTCACGCGCCGTGCTGCCTCGGACTGACTCAAACCTTCGTCGACGACCAGCCGCACGGCCTCCAGCCGTCGCTTTTCCAGAGCATCAAAATCGCGCCTTACGCCTCTTGGGTTCCCCATGTCTATTAAGACGAGCAGACCCCCAAAAAGTTACTCTATATTATGCGGGAGTCAATAGGCTGTATGACATGTAGCCCTAATTTCTAGCAACCTGACGACCGAAGCAGGCCATCGACCCGCCACATGGTGAGAAAAGCGGGCTTGAAGCTATCTCGTAAACACCGAAGGAAAACAATGGCGCGGGAAACGCGCTAAGAATAGGCGGAATGCGGACCTTAACCGTGGGCCGCGAACCACTCCGTGGTCGGGCGGGCCTCTAGAAGAACACTGCCCCGTTAGCGGAGAATTGAATCGCAGAATCGACGTCGTTGTCGCCGGTGCGCTACCACAGCTCTTGCTAACCGACCCAGCCTCCCGATAGCCTTACTCCTGGAAGGAAACCTCTATGCCCGGTAAGACCATCCATTTCTTAGACGACGACCAATGGCCTAACTCCTGCCTAGGTTTCGACCTATCGCTGGATCAAGAAAAGACGGCGTTGTGCGTCATTGACATGCAGAACTACTGCATCGCTCCGACCGGCGCGCTCGTGTACAGTTTGAAGTTGCACGACCCCGAGCTCTTCGACGCCTATCGTGGCCGGGTCGAGAAGGCGATCGATCAGACGCAGGCGCTCCTCTCGGAGTTCCGCCGTCTCGGCCGGCGCGTGATCTTTACCCGCCACGGCAGTCTGCTACCGGACGGTTCGGATTTGGCCGAACGCCGCAGGAGCCGTGAGCAGACTGCACTCGCCGCCTCGCACGGGCAATCCGGTCACTTGGCTGCGACAGGCACACCCGACCATGAAATCGACACTCGGCTTGAGATCCGACCCGGTGAACTGCTTCTAGATAAGAACACCAGCAGCGCTTTCCACTCGACAGGCATCGATCTCCACCTCCGCACCATGAAGATCGAGACCCTTGTGATCGCCGGGATTGCCTCCGACATGTGCGTTTTCACGACGGCCCTCGACGCCGCGGACCGGGGCTTCCAGGTGATCATTGCCGACGATGCTTGCACGACCATCGACGCCGGCAGCCACGAGGCCGCAATGCTCATGTTTCGACGTGTCTGGGGATTCACAATGGGCACCCAAGAAGTCCTGAGCTGGTTATCCCGGCAATAGAAAGGGACCGCTAGCAGCTTGCCGCGTATAGATAGCGCGACGGGTGACGTAGAATGATTCCTAAATGACATATCAATAACTAGACCAGGGATAGTGTCTCCAGTTTGTATTTCCAACGGAAGACCACGGGCGTCGGCCAGTTTCAGGAATTCAATGAACTCCGCGCTGCGATGCCTCTTGCGCACGAGTCCGAGCACCTCGCCCGACAGAAGGTCGATGCCGGCCAGCAGAGACAACGTTCCGTGCCGGATGTACTCATGGTCGCGCCCTACGGCGGAGTGTTTTCCTGGTACCGGCGGCAGATCCGGAGCGGTATTCTCGATGGCTTGAATGCCCGGCTTCTCGTTTGGAATCGATCTACTAGTTTCTTGCCCGCACGTTGTTGACGACCTTCTTTACCCCTTTCACCTTCCTGACAACCTTCTCGACGCGCCGGCGCAGCTTCTCGTTTTCCACCTCTCCGCCGACGGTCACGACCGCATCCTTCACGGAAACCTCCAAAGCGTTGGTCTTGAGTTGCCGGTCGTTGACCAACTTGCGAATGACCCGGTCATACATCAGGTCGTCGGGGGACTCGTCCTGCGCGGGAAGGGGAGCAACGGTGCACGCAAGGAAAAGGAGCAGCGAGAAAACACCCAGGGCGCGGCGCCAAGATGTGGTGGGGCGGGAGGCCGTCCGATGGTTCGTTGGCGCCATCGGCTGTCGTCGGTGAACTAGGTCGCGCGCGGTCGGCATCTATGGCTTCCTAGCATGTCGTCGTCTCAACGGCGTCTTGATCTTCGGGCCCGGAGCGGCCCAGCAGACGCCGAAAGTCAGTTTGTCTGACAAAATGAGTTTGATCTCGCCACTTGCCGCGGACCTTGACGAACATCTCCAAGAACACTTTGCGGCCGAAACGGGCTTCCAATTCCCGGCGCGCGGAAGTCGCCATCCGCTTGAGCTTCCCGCCGCCAGAGCCGATCAGGATGCCCTTCTGTCCTTCGCGTTCAACATACACCGTGGCGGCAAGCCGCAGCAAGGCCGGCGACTCTTCCCATGAGTCGATCAGCACGGCCAAGGAGTGAGGAACCTCCTGGCTCGTCGCCAGGATCATTCGCTCCCGAATCAGCTCCGCGGCGAGGAACCTTTCGGGTTGATCGGTGATGAAATCTTCGGGGTAGTAAGGGTGAGCCTCGGGCAGCCGGTCAAACAGGAGCCGGACCAGCAAATCAAGATTGTGCTTTTTCCTTGCGGAGAGGGGTACAAACTCTTCGAACTCGTGCAGCCGCCGGTAACGATCGATCTCCGGAAGCAGGGGCCGTTTGGAGGGCAGCAAATCAATCTTGTTGAGCAGCAGATAGGTCGGGATTTTCATCTTGCGAATTCGATCGAGAGCGGACTGATCGTCGGCGCGGAAAGGCGCCGCTGCATCGATGACCAGCAAGACGAGGTGGCAGCCCGACGTGGCGCGGCTAACCTCGCGCATCATGCGCCGCCCGAGCGCTTGTCGAGGCTCATGAATGCCGGGGCTGTCGACGAAAACGATCTGTCCCTCAGGGCGAGTCAGCACGCCTTGGATCGCGTCGCGCGTGGTCTGCGGCCGGTTGGTGACGATGGAGACCTTAGAGCCGACAAGTGCATTCAACAGAGTCGACTTGCCGACGTTCGGGCGTCCGAGAATGGCTACAAATCCGGACTTCACTGCTCACCTTCGCCCTGCTCGGACTCGCCGGTGGATTCGGCGGCTGTGGCAGCCGGCTCGGTCTCGGAGGGGAGACGGCGGACCCGGGCACTCGAAACACGCCGCTCGTCCGCGGCCAGAACCTCGATCAAGATACCGTCCAGCGTCACCCGAGTTCCGGGGCTGGGTACGCGCCCCAGTTGCTCACACACCAGGCCGCCCAAAGTCGTCGACTCGAACTCCTCGTCCGGGCGATAACCGACCAACTCTTCGAGCCGGTCTACATCCAGGTTCCCGGAAACGACGAACGAATGATCGGCTTGCTCCACTACGTCAGACGCCGGTTCGGACTCGTCTCGGATTTCACCTACAATCTCTTCCATCAAATCTTCCATGGTGACAAGACCGGCCGTCTGTCCATATTCGTCGACGACAATGGAGAGCTGGGTGTTGCTGTCTTGCATCTCACGCAGTAGTTCGTTGATGGGTTTCGTTTCCGGCACCAGACCGATGGGCCGCATCAGATCGCGCACTTTCATGCTCTTGCGCTCGTCCTCCTCGAGATCCAGCGTGTCGCGCGTATGCACGAATCCGTCAATCCGATCGATCGACCCGTCATAGACCGGCACCCGAGAATACTCTTCGTCGATTAGCAGCTGCCGCAACTCTTCCACCGACTTGCCGGCCTTGATGGCCACGATATTGGGGCGCGGCGTCATCACCTCGCGGACGGTCTTGTCCCCAAACTCGACGACCGACTGAATCAACTTGCGGTCCTCGCGTCCGATCAGACCTTCCTCTTCGCCGGCGTCGAGGAGAACCTCGATATCGTCCGATGGAGTCGACGAGCGTTCTTCCGCGGGCTCATCGGTGCCGAGATCCGCCACCGACGAGGCAAACCGGCTCAGCAGCACAAACGGTTGAATCGCCCATGCCATCACTCGCGCGGGCGCAAGCAGACGGAGTGTCCATTCCCCCTTGGTGCGGCGCGCCAACACCGAGGGCGCCATCTGGGAGAAAACCACCAGCGCGGTGAGGGAGAGAATCAACGCCTCGACGGCGGCCAAATAGAGATCTTGGCCGCGCAAGGCCAGCAGAACGATATCCATCGACAGCAGCACCAGAGCGAGCTGGCGCACCAGCGAGTAGCGCGTCGCGGCTTCGGAGGCGTCAAACCCAAGGCGGGGCTGAAGTTCCTGTTCGAAAAACTTCAGCGAGCGAATCGTCTCCCGCGGCCGCAGACGCAGCGACTCCACGTAGAGAAGGTGCAGGTAGGAGGCGAGGAAAACTACCAAGCACAGAAAGGGAGCCGCCATGTATCCCGCGATGATCACGCCGAGACCCTGTCGATGACTCCCGGCGCAAGGCCATACTTCTTGCGCCATCGGCTCTCGGCCTTGCGCATTCTCCCGTGGTCGGACTCGTGGTCGTAGCCAAGCAAATGCAGCAACCCGTGGAGGACCAAGACCTTGATCTCTTCTTCGACGCCGTGGCCGTACCGATCGGCCTGCTGCTCGGCCCGGCCCGCCGAGATCAAAATATCACCCAAACGGCCCTGCTCCCCGTCGGGAAAGGAGAGGACGTCGGTGGACGAGGACTGACCGCGAAACCGGCGGTTCGCCCGCCGCAGCGAGGCGTCGGAGGAGATCACGACCGCGAACTCCCGGCCGCCGGCAAGTTCCCGCCCAACGCGCCCGATAAACTCTCGAAGCTCACGCCCGTTGAAACGGACTTTCCTTTGCCGGTTGTAATACCAGGTAGGGTCGTCGTTTGAAGAGGGTGTCATGCTACTCGGGCGCGGATGAAGCTTGGAGGCCGGTTTCGACTTCCCCGGGATCTTGGTCGTCGGAGTCGGCCGGGGAGCGGGGTGCATCTTCCCCCAACCTGCCTCGGTCGTACTTTTCATAGGCTCGAACGATACGCTGCACGAGCTCGTGGCGAACGACATCGGTCTCGTCGAAATAGACGAAAGTGATGCCCTCGACGGAGCTGAGCACATCGACCGCCTCAAGAAGCCCGCTGCGCTTACCGGCCGGGAGATCGATCTGGGTGATGTCGCCGGTGATTACCGCTTTTGATCCCGATCCCAGCCGGGTAATGAACATCTTCATCTGCTCGGCCGTCGCGTTTTGACCCTCGTCCAAGATGATGAAGCTTTCGTTCAGCGACCGGCCCCGCATGAATGCCAGGGGCGCGATTTCAATGGTTCCTTTTTCGAGCAACCTCTCGACGCGATCGTAGTCCAGCATGTCATAGAGAGCATCGTAGAGAGGTCGCAGATAGGGATCGATCTTTTGCTGCAGCGTTCCCGGCAGAAAGCCCAGCCTTTCACCCGCCTCGACCGCCGGTCGGGTAAGGATGATCCGGCGTGCATTCTTGCTCAGTAACTCCGAAACCGCCATGGCCACGGCGAGATACGTCTTCCCGGTACCGGCCGGCCCGATACCAAAGGCCATGTCGCAGCGCCCGATGGCCTCGAGATAGCGCATCTGGTTGAGACTGCGAGGAGCGATCGAACGTCGGCCGAAGGTGCGCTGCCGGCTGCTCAACACCAAGTTCCGCAGGGTCAGATTCGGATCTTCGGTAACAACTTTGAGGAAGCCCTTGACGTCGCCGTTGGTAAAGCGGTGCCCTTCCCGACGCAGGAATTCATAGTCGGAAAGTATGTGCTCGGCGCGGCGGACGGGCTCGGGATCCCCCTCGATCTCGATGCTGTCGTCGAGCAGGTGAGTGCGGACGCCGAGCGCACGTTCGAGCAAACGAATGTTCTCGTCGCGGGTCCCGAAAAGCGACTCGATGCCTTGCGTAATACTGATGCGCGCCTTGCTCAAAGCCGGCTGCTACTCCTCCTCAACCGTTCCAACGGGATGGGCGAGAAATGGACGGCTTCCCGAATGCCTGGAGGGAAAGAGTCCTGCTTGATAATAGGAACGCCCGTGGTGCTACGGAAAGTGCCCGGGGACAACCTACTCGCGGGAGCGAATCATCCATCTTTCACTTTGAATATAGTCCTGGGGCGAGGGGCAAGTCAATCGGGTGTTCGGCAACCCGGAGGCGAGAGCGTGTCGGCTAGTCTTGCCCTCTTTCCAGTAATTTGGTGCAGGCGTATAGCGCGCGCAGGTTCGGCGTCTTCACGCCAACACGATCGCCCAGCTCAATCACAGCGCCGACGATCGAGTCTATCTCGAGCGGTCTTCCGGCTTCGAGGTCTTGAAGCATCGAAGTTTTGTGACCACCCACCTTGTCGGCTCCCGCCAGGCGCTGGTCCACTGGCACGGTCGTCTTGATTCCCAAAGCCGCGGCGACGGCGACAACCTCTTCCATCGCTGCTCGAGCCAGTTCTCGCGTAGGCGGGAATTGAAGCAAACCCTGAAGGGTGGCTCGGGTCAACGCGCTGATCGGGTTGAAGGCGGCGTTGCCTTGAACCTTGACCCAGATGTCGGTGCGAATGTTCGAACGAACCGACGTCTTGATTCCCCCGGCGGACAAAGCATTCGCCAGTCGCCGAACGCGCTCGCTGCGAGATCCGTCAGGCTCTCCCAAAAGACAACGGCCTCCTTCGATGTGGTCGACGACCCCGGGACTGGCGACGGCGCTCGAGGCATAGGTAATCGAGCCGATCACCCGGCGCCGATCGATGTGCGAAGCGATCACCCCGCCCGGGTCGACCGACTCGAGGGGGTCGTCGGCCCAGGATTGCTCAAGACCGTCGAGATACCACCAGGGAATCCCGTTTTGAGCACTGACAATGGCGGTTTCTTCTCCGAGCAAGGGGGCGAGTTTCGGGGCGATTCCGGCTAGGCTGTGAGCCTTCACGGCCAAGATCAAAAAATCCACCGGGCCAACGGACTCGGGATCGTCGGTGGCCCGGGGGCGGCAGTCGTAATCTTCGAAGACTTGGCTGCGAACGGCAAGGCCGCGTTCCCGCATGGCCTCCAGGTGAGGTCCCCGCGCGATCAGGGCCACCTCTTCACCGGAGACGATCAACCTGGAGCCGACTAGGCCGCCGATAGCTCCGGCCCCGTAGATGGCGAATTTCATGGTGATGGTGGTAGATGGGAGGCGGCGTCCGGTGGCAACGAGTCAAAGACGGAACCGCCGTATCGCGTCACCCGCGCGGCACGGACGCGGTGCACGCATTCTTGCGTGCCGAGCGTACACTCGTGTCGGTTCCAGGCGGTGCCGGAAATCGTGGGCGTGAACTCGTTTTCGGTTTGGAAGACATATTGTTCGAGGGCTGGGATGTCCTCCAAGATCTCGAACGTCGCCGGGTCCATGTAGCCGATCGTCGGCGCCGACGTCGCCAGGTAGACACACACGGAGCGGGGTAAGCCGCTCCGCTCGTACTCAAGAATTTGAGGCCAGGAGCCGGCGAAGTTGAGGGGCCAGCTCGGGATCGCGTAAGACCCGCAAGCCTTTCGTCTCGATCTGGCGGATGCGCTCGCGCGTGAGTCCGAACTCAACCCCGATCTCCTGCAGCGTATAGGCGCGCTCGAAGCCGATGCCGAACCTCATGCGCAACACACGCTCCTCGGAAGGCGACAGCAGCGTCCGCAACACGCTAGCCGTCTTCCGCCGCAGGTCGGATTCGATCACCGAATCAATAGGCGAAGACGCGTTCGGGTCCTCGAGAAGGTCCTGCAGGGCCGACTCGCCCTCGCGACCCACCCGCGTGTCGAGCGACACCGGGGTACGGGAGATCGACTTCAGCGTTTCGACCCGATCGACATTGGTCTCCATATGGCGCGCGACCTCGGCGTTTTTGGGAGGCCTGCCCAGCTTCTTTTCCAATTGCCGAAGCGCCTGCAGAAACTTGTTCAGCTGCTCGTGCATATGAACGGGAACGCGCACCGTCCGCGACTGATCAGCCAGGCAGCGGGTGATCGACTGGCGGATCCACCAGTGAGCATACGTCGAAAACTTGAAGCCCCGGCGGTATTCGAACTTCTCCGCCGCGCGCATCAACCCGATATTGCCCTCCTGGATCAGGTCGAGAATGTGGATACCCCGATTCACATATTTCTTGGCGACCGAAACAACCAATCGAAGATTGGCCTCGACCAGATCATGCTTGGCGCGTTCGGCGGCATTCAGACCTGTCCGAATGCGCGCCAGAGCCGCTCTCCTTTGGGCGGCCTTCAAGCCGGTCAGTCTGGCTGCCGCCCGTGCTTGGACCGCGGCATCGCGGCGGCTCCGCTTGGAACCGTTGCGCCCCCCGTGCATGGACGTGTTGAACCCAGGAGGCCGGGTAGCCGCCTTTTCAAAATCGGCGGCGAAATCTCGCCAGACCTCGATCTTGAAAGGGATGTCGCGAATGACACGCGATAAGACAATCTTTTCTCTCGCCACACGCCAAGCCCACCTGCGCTGCGTGCGCGGGGTGCAGTCCGCCCGGGCAGCGGCCTTGCGCTCTAGAGCCTGAACTTCCTCAACCAACTCCGCCGCCTGCTTGAACTTGCGCAGCACTCTTCGCTGGGCTCGGATCTTTGCCGTGGGCTTGTCGGGGGAGTAATGCAGATCAACAAGGAAGCGAAGATCCGCGCGGCCCTGCTGCAGATCGGCCTCCAGCTCGACAATTTTCCTCCACATCCACGGCGTACGGCAGACCGTCTTTCTGGCCAGGTTGTTGCCGCGCTCCATCTGCTTCGCCAGACGGACTTCACCCCTGGCGTTCAGCAACGGGACCGCTCCCATCTCGGTAAGGTAGAGACGAACGTGGTCGTCCAGGTGAGCCGCCGCCTCTTGGGGCTCGGGCTGCTCCTCGTCGAAACGAGGTCCCTGGCTCCACAGAGGCGCTCTCACCTCAGGGCTGTCCTGGGTCTCGCTGGAGACCGCGCCCAGCTCAGTGTCCTGTAGGCGATGTAAAGTCATTTATCCCTAACACTTTAGATGCATCTGAGACGAGAACGGTTGCTTCTTTTCCACACCTAGTTCCAGATTCCGATGGCACCGGCCTGTCGGCGGACCCCACGAGCCCTACCTACCGATGCCGACGGACCAGTGCGGCTAGCGGCCCACCTCCGATTAGAGTACTGAAAGTTCAACTGTATCTGTTACTTAGACGTTTCGCAAGCCCCTAGCGTTGGTTCTCGCAAAAAAGAAAGCAGGTCACAATGTGAAATAGATTACATTCGTCCTCAATTCCCGTCATCTTCTTCATCGACCGAGTTCAGCCACCTCTTGCCCCAGCGTCTGCTCGGAGCGGCGAAAAACCGATCCGTTAGCGTCGCCGGACCCGCCGGAAGTCCCGACCGGACTGCGAAGCTCGAAAACAGCAATCTCGGGCGGGCAGTTAAAGCGCACGGCAACACCGGAGGAACCGATGCCCCGGCTGGTATATCCGACCATCCCGCCGCATTGCCACAGACCCCTCTTGTAGCGGCGGCGACAATTCGCGTTGAGGACCAAGGGGCCGATTCCGGGGAGACAGACCTGGCCGGCGTGGGTGTGTCCACACAAGTAGAGATCGATGCCGTGCTCGGGAGCCTCCTGGGCCAGCTCGGGCGAATGAACCAAAAGGATCTTGGGCGCGTCCGCTGTAGCCTTTTTGACCGCACCCGGCAGGTCGTCGCAGCCGTAGTAATGAGGATCGTCGAGGCCGACGAAACAAAGGCTCGCCCCGTTGTTCTCGATCTCCCAAACATCGTTAAGCAACATCTTGACTCCCAGAGACTCCAACAAGCCCACCGTCTCGATGGTGTCATGATTGCCCAGAACTCCGACTACGCCGTGGCGAGCGTCGACGGCCCCAAGAATCTCCTCCATCGCGGCGTAGACCTCGGTCGTCGTCGTGCGATGTTCAAAGCAATAGTCTCCGGTCAACACGCACGCGTCGACCTTCAAGCCGCGTAAGCTTTCCGCCACCTTGGCGCCAAGCGCGGGAAAGGCGCCGGCGTGAATGTCGGAAAGCTGAAGAATCCGGAAACCATCCCACGCGGCCGGCAGCCCGGGCAACAGCAATGGCCGGCATCCGACGTCAAAGTTCAAAGCGTTCCGCTGACCTCGGTCGAACAGCCCGGCGAGTTGCAGACCTACCTCGAATACGCTATGCAACAGCGTTTTCCGGTTCGTCTGGCGGGCCCTGCCCTTGCGCTTCCACGCTCGAATGTGGCCCAGCTCAATGGAAATCCTCTTGTGTCGGTAATAGTCCATCGCCGCGAAGATGATCTTGTGGCGGTCCTAGCCGGCCGCTCTAGAAGTGAAGGTCGCGAAAATCGGGCACAGGCGGCCCATTCGCTTCAGGCTAAGTGCTTTGTTTCTTGTGCCATGACGGGAACTGAATTGGTTAGCCAGCCCTATTTTTCGGGACGCTTACTCTTACCACGGGCTATCAACCAACCGGAGCCTCGACCTGAGTCACAGAACCTCGGAGCACAACCTCTTTTCGATCTCCGCGGGATCGGCCAATTCGAAGAACATCGTGAGCGCTTCCACTAAAGTTGGCCCGCGCCTCCTCGATCGAGTCGCCCTGACTGGCGACATCCAGTTCCGGACGAGTGAGACATAGCCGTCGTCCTCACACTCAATGATGGCCGTCAGGCGGCGAGACTGGTCCATAACCACATTCTACGCGTATCCCCTCGGCACGTCCATCGTCGTGAAAAATCTCCAGCGCCCTCTTGAAGTTGACTCGCTCATCGGCGGGCGCCTGGGGATCCCCGCACGCCAGTGAGCGGCCATTCCGCCACGGTCGCAGCGGCTACCTCGCCGGTCACTAGCGTTGCAAGCTCCGTTCGTTGCTCACACTCACCCTTGCGACGAGCGCAGCTAAGCCGCAGGCCCGCGAATCCCCTCGGGGCGGACCTCAGCGGGCCCATTTTGGCAGAAACCGTCTTCGGGGACATCGACCTCATAGGTGGCCGGCCCGCGGGGACTCGAACCCCGAACAACCGGCTTAGAAGGCCGGTGCTCTATCCGGTTGAGCTACGGGCCGCAACGAGACTTACTCAGTATGGCAAACAGCGCCAGGAGATGCTTATCACGCCCTCCGGCTCTGCGGTGAGATCAGCGGGCCATGACGGAGACGCGAAGAGCGATCCTTCAGACTGGCTTTGCCTTCGCCGCGGCGGCCCGGGGAGTCTCGCGGGCGAGGATGCATCGAACCAGAAGGGATCGACCTTTGGGCGTCCATCGGGCATTCTGACGGATGTTCATTCGGCCTCCCCAGGGTCGTGGTCATTCGACAACTCCAGCTTTTCCCCGGTGCGGGACCGAATGAACAACCTGTTGAAAGATTACAGCTAGCGCCACATGCGCCAGGCTTCCGAGACCCCGATCCACATGTTGACCAGGCCGATCCCGGAGACGGCGCCGCGGACGTAGGCGCTCAGCCAAAGGGGATTCCAGGCAGGCGTCAGCGAAGAGAAGTAGTTGCCGTCCCACAGATCCGTCCAGGGCAACAGCAGCAGCACAAAACCGATTTCCAAGCAAAAGAGCACAAAGACAACATGGGTCAACGTGTTCGCCCGAGTCCCCTTGGGACACCACCCCGGCTGCACCTCCCGGCCTGAGTAACGCTGCAGCAACTCCATTACGTTTGATCGTGCAACGGGCCTTCCCGATCAACGTCAGGGAACAACGGGAGCGTCTCGGGAGGGATCCTGCGTAGTTCGGGCGGAAACCGCGAGTGGTCGGCCACGGGGCGAAAGCTCAGGCGGTGTAGGGGCGTGGGACCGAAACGCTTCAGCGCCCGCAGGTGGGCGGGGCTGGCGTAGCCCTTGTTCGAAGCCAGCTCGTACTCGGGGAAGACCTCGGCCCAGGCGCGCATCCAACCATCTCGCTCCACCTTGGCTACGATAGACGCGGCTGCGATCGAGCGGCTCCGCCGATCGCCTCTAATTAACGATCGCTGGCCCACGTCGAGATCAAGCGTCATGGCGTCGGCCAGCACGTAATCGGCCGCCACGGGCAGGGCCAAAACGGCGTCGCGCATCGCCCGCCTCGCGGCCTGATAGATGTTTAGGCAATCGATGTGGGCGCTGTCGGTAGCGGCTACAGCCACGGCTACGGCGCGCTCCCGGATGCGGCGGCTCAGCGTTTCACGCGTTGCGGGATCCAGGCGTTTGCTGTCGTCGAGGCCGCGGATCGGTTTTTCCGGGTCCAGGATCACGGCGGCCGCGACGACCGGGCCAAACAGGCAGCCTCGACCGACCTCGTCCACTCCGGCGATGCGCCGCAAGCCCTGTTCACGCGCTCGGCGCTCCCAACGGCTGGTCGGTTTGGGGTAAGCGGCTCGGCGCTCGGCGCTTGACCTACGCGTGTTGGCCCGATTCATCCGAGGGTCATCGTGAATCGGAGCGGCGGCGGTCGCGGAGCCGTGCCGCCTTGCCCCGTAGTTTGCGGAGATAATACAGTTTCGCCCGGCGCACTCGAGCCTGCCGGAGAACCTGGATGCCGCCGATCACCGGCGAATGGAGGGGAAAGATTCGTTCAACGCCCACGCCGAAACTCGTCTTGCGCACCGTAATGGTCTCACTCAATCCGCTGTTGTTGCGTGCGATCAACACGCCCTCAAACGCCTGAAGCCTCTCTTTGTCGCCCTCGCGAATACGCACCTGCACTCGAATCGTGTCACCCGGTTCGAGCGCGGGGATCTCATCCTTCTTGTGCTGTGCGTAAATCTTTTCGATCACCTTGCTCGTCATAGGAATCTCCGATTGTTTATGCCCTCTCCTCGGCGACCTCGCGCAGAAGCAGGCGGTCCTCTTTGGAAAGGACGGCGGATTGCAAAAGGTCGGGGCGGTTTCTCAATGTCTTCTCGATCGCGGCTCGTTTTCTCCAACGGCGGATCTCTTCATGATTGCCGCTTAGTAGAACCGGCGGAACCGCCCAGCCGCGGAAGGTCGACGGCCGCGTGTAATAGGGAAAGTCGAGCATTCCCAGACCGCCCTCCGCTTGCGGGGCAAAGGACTCGCGATCGGTCGAGCGTTCGTTTCCGACAACACCGGGCAGCAATCGCGCCACGCTGTCAAGCACGAGACCGGCGGCCCACTCTCCTCCGCTCAGCACGAAGTTGCCGACCGAGATCTCTTCATCGGCTAGATGTTGGTTCACCCGTTCGTCTACTCCTTCGTAGCGGCCGCATATCAACGTTACTTCATCGTAGCCCGCCAGCCGTGCGGCTGTTGCCTGATCGAACAGGCGCCCCTGCGCCGACAGCACGACCGTGCGGCTTTTCTTTCCGTCCGAGCCGGCTCGGATTTCCTCCACAGCACGGAAGATAGGCTCCACTTTCATGACCATCCCCTCGTCGCCCCCGAAGGGCCGGTCATCGACGGTGCGGTGACGATCGGATGCATGATCCCGCAGGTCGTGAAATCGGATCTCAACCTGCCCGGCCTTTTGAGCCCGCGCGATCACCCCACAGTCAAACGGGCCCTCGAAGAATCGCGGAAAAATCGTGACAATATGGAAAACCATCTCACGAATTCAGGTCCTCCAGACCTTCCGGCATGCGCACCCCGATTCGCTGCTGCTCGGGGTCAATCTCGACGCAGATGCCGCGAACAAAAGGAATCAAGATCTCCCTCCCTTCGGCTTTGACCCGCAATAACAGTTGGCCGCCCGGTTCCAAGACATCTTCCACGCAGCCGACGCTGTCGCCGCTATCGGCGTCGACCACCCGGCACCCGATCAGGTCCCGAAAGAAAAACTCTTCCTCTGGGAGGGGGCCTATTTCTTCTTCCGGAAGCCGCACCCGGCAGCCCCGCAACTCTTCCGCCTCGCTGATTGAATCGATCCCGCGGAACTTGAGAATCAAGCGGCCCTTGTGGCTCCAGGTGCGCTCGATCGTCAGCTCTCGCCGGGCCCCGGCGGCATCTTCGACCAGCACCCCTCGCACCCGCTCGAATCGGACCGCTTCGCCGCTCAGGTCTTCAGCGACCAGTTCACCCCGATTGCCCCGGGGCCGAACGAGCCGCGCGATGGTAACGTAGGGCTGTCGGCTCTCGGCCACCGGTGTTACTCGAGGATTTCGAGCGTAAAGCGTTTCTTGAGCTTCATGCCGGCGGCGCCCAGCAGGGTCCTAATGGACTTGGCGGTTCGCCCCTTCTTGCCGATCACCTTGCCCAGATCACTCGGGTCAACTTTCAACTCCAAGATTTTCACTTGCTCGCCTTCGACGAGCTTGACTGAGACTTCCTCCGGCTTATCCACGAGAGCTTTGGCGATCAGTTCGACCAATTCTACGACCGGTTCCACGGACGCATCCACGATGCACCTCCTGCCGGCAGCGATCAGTAACCTCAGAACGTCTTCAGCCTATGTGGATATTTGCGCTCTGAGGCGTCACACGAGCCGTTTTCGGACTCGTTTCGTCGGAATATTCGACGATAAGGCTATAAAACCTTCCCCCAAATTATATCAAGCGGCTCGGAGCCGTCTACGAGGCAGGTTCGGTCTCCGAATCAGCCTTCCCCTCGCCGGCGGCTTCGGTTGCCTCGGAAGGTTTTTCCTCAACCGGAGGCGAATCGGCGGAAGGTTCCGCGGAGGGCTGCGCTTCCGCCGCGGGCGGTGACTCCTCCTCTCCCGCCGCCTCGGCTTGAGCGCCGCCGGCTCCTTCGGTCGGAACCTCTGCTTGGGCCTCACTCTGCTCGACGGCTTCGCTGCCCGCTTCGGCGGCGGGCGGCTCGTCGGTGGCGGGGGGCGCCTCGGCTCGGGGGAGCGGCTCGCTTCTGGGCCTCTGTTCGCTCGTCACCACGTCTTCGGGCTTCAGGGTCATCAATCGCCGAACCGTCTCCGACGGCTGTGCTCCCTGCCCGATCCAATAGCGGATGCGCTCCTCGTCCAGCGACAAGACAATGGGATCTTTCGTGGGATTATAGTGACCCAGAGTCTCGAGTGATCTGCTGTCACGGGCGCGGCTCTTCTCCGTCACCACTACCCGGTAGGCGGGTTTCTTCTTGGCTCCGAAGCGGGCCAGGCGAATCGCTAGCATAATTCCTCCACCATCAATATTGTAAAGCTATTCCGCGCGGGCGGCCGCGAGCAACCTCGGCGCTAACGTGTTTTCTCGCCAGCTGACGCTCGAAACCGGCCCACAATGCCCGAACCGCTCCGGCGAAAACCCATCCGCGTTCATTCGTTCGGCGAGTCTTGGCGCCATGGCCGATCACTGTCGTTCGCGGCTCGGCTTCCCTCGTCGCGAGCGTCTGCGTGAGCAGAGAACTGATCCTGGAACGCCAGTGACAGGCCGAGTGCCTGGGCTCCCGTTGCGGCCGCTCCCTGGCGTTCGCCGCTCAGTTACTACCGCAGTTGCTGCTTGAGCACAGCGTCCAGGTTCGTGTTGCCAAAGCGTTTCTTCTTTTTCCTGAGGCCGCCGGACAACGATTTCATCATTTGACGCGCTTGGCGGTACTGCCTGAGCAACTGATTCACCTCTTGCACCGATGTCCCGCTCCCTTTCGCAATCCGTCGCCGCCGCCGCCCGTTGATGATCTCATGTTTGAGCCGCTCTTTGTACGTCATCGAGTTAATGATCGCTTCCACGCGCGTCAAGTGCTTGGGATCGATCTCTACGTCCTTCATTTGTTGCAGCGGACCTACTTGCGGCAACATTCCCAGCAGCGACTCCAGCGGTCCGAGTTTCTTCAGTTGCCTCAACTGCCGGCGAAAATCCTCTAGCGTGAATTCATTGTCCAGGAGCTTCTGCTGGGTTTCTACCGCCTGCTTGTGATCGATCTGTTCCTCGACTTTTTCGATCAGCGACAGAACGTCTCCCATGCCCAGGATGCGCGAGACGATGCGCTCGGGGTAGAAGGGTTCGAGCGCGTCGAACTTCTCTCCCGTGCCGACGAATTTCAGCGGACAGCGCGTCACATGGCGAATGGAGAGAGCCGCTCCCCCGCGCGCGTCGCCGTCCATCTTCGTCAGCACGACACCGGTGATTCCCAGCCGTTCGTGAAACTCGGAAGCCGACTTGACCGCATCTTGCCCGGTCATCGCATCGGCGACAAACAGGATCTCCGTGGGCTCGAGCTCGTCACGCAATTGCTCGAGCTCCGCCATCAGCTCCCCGTCGATGTGCAGTCGGCCGGCCGTATCGACGAGCACGACATCTCGTCCCGTCTGATTCGCTTCCCGCCGCGCGCCCCGGGCCAACTCGAGCGGCGTGGCGTCGGATTCTCCTAGGTAGATCGGCAACTTGATCTGCTCGGCGACGATGCGCAACTGCTCGCGAGCGGCCGGGCGGTAGACGTCCGCCGACACCATCTGCGGCCGGTGGCCGTTTCTTGAAAGCCAGCGCGCCAGCTTCCCTGTTGACGTGGTTTTCCCCGAACCTTGAAGACCCACGATCAGGAAAGTCGCCGGCGGTTCATTCGAGTAGCGCAGTTTCGACTCGACGCCGCCCAGAATGCCCACCAGCTCGTCTCGAACGATCTTGACAACCTGCTCGGTCGGTGAAAAGGAGGCCAGGACCTCCTGGCCGAGCGCCTTCCGGCGGATGTTTTCGATGAGTTGCTTGACAACTTTGAAATTTACGTCGGCTTCCAACAACGCCAAGCGGATTTCTTTTAGGGCGTCCTGAATATTCTGCTCCGTCAGCTTGCCTTCTCCGCGCAGGTTCTTGAAGACACGCTGGAGCTTGTCTGTGAGGTTCTCGAACATGGGAATGGACGCGCGCGCGCCGCGGAAGGTTAGAGGAAGAGACGTCCCCGGAGTCCCTGTTCGTTATTGTAGGGGTGAGCGTCGAGTATCGTCAAACAAGCGCCCGTCGGCGAACTCACCGCCCCCGGATTCGTCGGGGAGAGCTAGCTGTGGAGCCTCAACAGGTTGTTCCGGGGAGGAGGGAGTCGGCTGATAGGGGGATTATAGCCGAGGCTGGCGTGGGGGCGATGCCAATTGTAGTCGTGGAGCCAGGGGAGCAGATGGTTGGCGCGTTGGAGGGAGGAGCAGTAGGAGCGGGCATAGGCCCATTCGCGGAGGGCGGTTTGGATGAAGCGCTCGGCCTTGCCGTTGGTGCGAGGGGTGTAGGGGCGGGTGAAGCGGTGGCGGATGCCGAGGCGGCGGCAAGTACGACGGAAGTGGCGGGAGCGGTACCAGGAGCCATTGTCGGTGAGCAGGCGTCGGATGCGGATGCCAAGCGAGCCATAGTAGGCGTGGGCGAGGAGAAGGAACTGGGCAGCGGAAAGGCTGCGCTCATCGGGCAGGATCTGGGAGAAGGCGATGCGGGAATGGTCGTCGACGGCGACGTGGACGAACTCCCAGCCGGCGGCGCGGGAGCGTCGGGTCTTATCGCCGGTAACGCGGTGACCGGCGTGCTGGAAGCGGCCGAGCTTTTTGATGTCGAGATGCAGTAGATCGCCGGGACGGTGATGTTCGTAGCGGCGAACGGGGGGAGCGGGTTCGAGATCGCGGAGACGGTTGAGTCCGGCGCGACCGAGGAGGCGGCTGACGGTGGCCGGGGATAGCCGCAGGGTTTGGGCGATGCGGCGGCCCGTCCAACGTTGTCGGCGCAGGGCGAGGACGCGGTCAACGACGGCTTGCGGGGTGCGGCGCGGGCTATGCCGGGGACGCGAAGAGCGATCGTAGAGACCGGCTTCGCCTTCGCCGCGGTAGCGGGCCAGCCAACGGCGGGCGGTGCGTTCTGAGACGTCTCGGGCCGCCGCGGCGGCCCGAGGCGTCTCTCCAGCGAGGATGCATCGAACCAAAAGGGCTCGGCCTTTGGGCGTCAATCGGGCATTCTGATGGATGTTCATGCGGTCTCTCCAGGGTCGTGGTTATTCGACAACTCCAGCTTCCCTGGTCCGGGACCGAATGAACAACCTGTTGAAAGATCACAGCTAGCCCCTGACGATGACCCGCGTGGGGGCCTGGAAGGAAATAATCATCTTGCCGGGGACAGGCTGTCCCCAAATCGTTGCCGGGTCAAAAGTTGCCGTCAAAAGAATATTCGCCAACTCCGACTTCAACTTGGCGTGGTCGGCGAGATGCGCCGCGGGCAGGCGAACCACGCGGAAATCGTAAACGCCCCCACGGCCGTCAACAAACGCTTCGACCACTACGTTTTCGTCGATCCCGAAGGGCGAAGGCGAACGCAGGCTGGGGTCGGTCACCCAGGTTGTAGCGAAGTAGGTGATGGGGATGTCCGTGTTTAGACTGGGACCCGAAACCGCCAGTCCCGACATGAGGATCCCAAACAGGACCAGCGCCGACACCAGGCCGCCGGCAGCCGGAACGGCGATCGGCCGCAGCAAGTCGCCGAAAGCCGCCTTCCACCGCGGCCAAGGATCGCGGACCGAGCGGCGTGATAGGGCGGACATGATCTGTACGCGAAGATCGGCGGGCGCCTCCCGCGGCCCGACTCGTTCGACGAGATCACCCACCGCCTCCGAGCGCTCGTAATCCTCGTAGCAGGCCGTACAGGCCAGCAGATGCCGCCGTACCAGCCAGCGGCGAGCGGTGTCGAGCTGGCCTTCCACGTAGGCCGTGATCAGGCTGCGGGTTGAACGGCAACTCATAATTCACTCCGGCTGCAAGGCGCAGGCTTCCGGGACCGGGTCCCGTACCTCGCACCGCAGTCTCTTCTTCAACGTCTCCCGACCTCTCAGGATGCGTGACTTGACGGTACCGAGCGACACTTTCAGCGTATCGGCGATTTCCTGATAACTCATACCCTCCATGTCTCGCATCACGAGCGCGGTGCGGAGCCGGCTGTCGATCGTCCGCAGCGCGTTTTCAACAAGCTCCATTTGCTCCTTGCGGTCGAGCGCATCGAAGGGGTTCGGCTGGGGGTCCACAAACCAGTGACCTTTCAGGCCATCTCCGTTGAGGCTCGAATCCAGTGACAACTCCCTCCCTCGATGGCGTGAAAACCAGCGGCGACGATTCGAAGCTTCACGGACGGCAATGCGGTAAATCCAGGTCTTCAGACTGCTGTCCCCCCGAAAATCACCGACCTTGAGAAAGATCTTTACGAACACATCCTGGGTGACGTCGGGGGCGTCGGAGGGGTCGTCAAGCAGCCGGTATACAAAGCGATAAACGGGCTGCTCGTAGGCGTCGAGCAACTCCTCGAACGCTCCCGGGTACCGGCGCTGGAGCTTAGGGATAAGCTCCTCGTCGCTTAACCTTGGCGCTGAGTCGTCCACCGGAACGCCTTCCACCCGCGGAACCAGCTTGCTTTAGGGTAGCAGTCAAGCCGCGACCCGACAAACCGCCCGCATCTCGTCTCGTATTTATAGACACCGCCGGCAGACGATTTGTTTCCATCAAAACCACTGCCTGCCTACGGTCGGACGTTCGCCCCTAACTGAAGTCTTCTCCGGCTTCCCCGCTTGACAATGGCGAGCCTCCTCATGGAAGCCCGGAACGTTAGCCCGTGGCCCAGGGCACGGCATGCCCAATGACTTGTCCAAATTAGCTTTTGGGCTGTTGCGTTTTGGACAGCATTTGGCGTCGAAGCAGACCTGCTTTGGGCCTCAGCCTCAGCGGTGCTGCAACCAAAAGCAATAGTCGTGATTGACCTCGTTAGCTGCTTGCAACCACACGCTGGCTGATCCCCTAACCCCGACACAACTCGGCCATCGCATCTTCATTTCCTTTCCGCCGATCGTGAATAAACCGCATTCTTTCTTCTTGCACAGCGGTCTCCTACCAGGGCATAAGGCATTTCCGCCCAGAAATGTTTTGTCCCTGAAAGTGTTACCTATGTACCCGGACTATTGAATCTCGCATAATATCGAGTTAGTCAAGGCCAAGAGAAGACTGCTTCCAGAAGGCCGTAATCAAGCGCGGTTTGCGGCGCATGCGACGCAGGGATTTGCGGGCACGCTCGTCCAGCTCCCAGTAGTCCTTCGGACAGACGTTCGGCAACTCGTGCTGCTTCCAGTAAGCCCAAATGTATTCCACCGGGTTCAGCTCCGGTGCATAGGGCGGCAAGCACTCCGTGGCGATGTGGCCTTCGGAGAGCTCGATGAACTCCCGCACCAGGCGGCTGCGGTGCGCCGGCAGGCGGTCCCAGACGATCAGCAGCGGGCCGTCGATGTGGCGGACCAAAGCCTTCAGGAAGTCGATGACCTCCAGCTCGCCGATGGCGCCGGGATAGAGCCGGAAGTAGAAGTTGCGCAAGGTCAGCCCGGCGGAAACGGAAAGTTTCTGCCAGTTGAAGTTGAACTCCAGCACGGGTGTCTCGCCGCGGGGCGCCCAGGTGCGGCAACGATGGGGCTTCTGACTCAGTCCGCTTTCGTCGATGAAGACGATCGTGCGGCCTTGTTTTTGGGCTTTTTTTTAGTGGCCGGCCAAGTCTTGCGCCGCCAGTTGCGGATGGCTTCTTCGTTGCGCTCGCGGGCCTTGCCGACAGGCCGTTGCGGGCTCCAGTGGAGCGCCCGCAGGATCTTCCAAACATGACCTTCGTGATAGCGCACGCCGAACTCGTCGGCGATCAGACGAGCGACTCGCGGACAAGTCCACAGCGGCGTCGAGAAGCCCTGCGCTTCGGGGCCCCGCAGCAGCATTGCCTCCAGACGTTCCCGTTGCGTGGCGTCTAACAGCGGCTTGCGGCCGGCGCGCCCGGCCCGGCGGAGTCCGGCGGCACCGTGCGCGCCATGCTCGCTAACCCAACGGCTCACGCTTTGCTGCGCCGCCTTCACGCGCCGTGCTGCCTCGGACTGACTCAAACCTTCGTCGACGACCAGCCGCACGGCCTCCAGCCGTCGCTTTTCCAGAGCATCAAAATCGCGCCTTACGCCTCTTGGGTTCCCCATGTCTATTAAGACGATCAGAACCCCCAAAAGGTTACTCTATATTATGCGGGAGTCAATAGCTGCTTTTCTCACCACGTGGCGAGGCGGTGTGGGGTGGGATGCTCCGTTCAGGCGACCATTTGCGGCCTCGGGATTTCAAATCGTTCCCGGGCAAAACAGGCCATAAGACATTGAGCGGTCGAGACTTACCGTCCGATGGCGCGACTTTCCCCGGACAGCACTGGTAACACTACTACTCCGCTTTTCGCACCGCCTGACGGTCGAAGCACGCCATAAGCCCGCCATTACTGTGTTGCGTTTGCTCGCCGTGCTCAACGTACTGTTCAAGTACGGTCGCATTAATCAAGAAATGCGGCGCCGAGTGTCGCGCGCCTTGTGCTGACGGGCTTCTCACGCACTGGAGTGGACCCCGAAAATGAGACAACTCGTTAAGCATCTTTTTACAGTGAATGGAGAGAGGTGCCATGACGTTGTCCAGGAGAAAGTTTTCCGCCGAGTTCAAGTTACGGGCGGTGAGGCAGGTCGAGGCGGGAGCCTCGGTCGCCGCCGTGGCGCGGCGACATGAGATCCATCCGACGCTTTTGAGCAAGTGGCGGCAACAGCTGCGCCGCGATCCCGAACGAGCCTTTCAGCGCGACCGCGAGCCCAATGACGAGCAGATCCAGGTGAGCGAGCTGGAGCAGATGGTGGGCCGGCTCACGATGGAGAACGCCCTGTTAAAAAAGGCCTTGGCTCGGCTCGAGGAACAACAGCTTCCGAGCGCCGCGTCTTCAAAGACAAGATGATCCCCTTGATCGAGCAACAACGGGAAACGGGAGCGGGCTTGTCGTTGGCCGCGATGTGTCGTGTGCTGGAGGTCTCCCGCGCGGCCTACTACCGGGCTCGTCAACCGCCCGCGGGCGACAACGAGACGGCGTTGCGGGACGTGATCCAGCGCATCGCCGTGGAGATGCCCGCCTACGGCTCGCGGCGCATCACCGCCGAGCTGCGGCGCCAAGGTTGGGTGATCAACCGCAAGCGCGTGCAGCGCATCATGCGCCAGGACAACCTGCTGTGTCTGCGCCGCAAGAAATTCATCCGCACGACCGATTCCGAACACGGCATGGCGGTTTACCCGAATCTCGTGCCGACGCTCGATATCAGCGCTGTGAACCAACTCTGGGTGGCCGACATCACCTACATTCGGCTGTTGCGGGAGTTCGTGTATCTGGCGGTGGTGTTGGACGCCTTCTCGCGGCGGGTGATCGGCTGGTCGCTGGGTCGCACTTTGGAGGCGGAGTTGGCGTTGGCCGCCTTACGGACGGCCTTGCGGACACGCGAGATCGGGCCGGGCTTGGTGCATCACTCCGACCGCGGCGTGCAGTACGCCTCGGGCGACTACACGAAGCTGCTCCAACAGCACGGCATTAGCATCAGCATGAGCCGCAAGGCCAATCCCTACGACAACGCCATGGCGGAATCGTTCATGAAAACCTTGAAATATGAAGAGGTCTATTTGTTCGAGTATGAAGATTTCGCCGAGGCGAAACGGCGCGTCGGGCAGTTTCTCGATCGCGTCTACAACGAGAAACGTTTGCACTCGGCGCTGGGGTATCTGCCGCCGGTCGAGTACGAGCAAAGCGTGCTCGAACAGGCCAGTCTCGCGGGAGTCGTGGGATGAGTTTTCCGAGGCATGAGGGAATCTTTCGATCCGATGGGCGGGGTTCGTGCCGGAGTGGGGCGCGAAGCGAGAGGCTCCACGCCCCGACCCATCGTCTCGATGAGTTCCCGCCCGGCTATTCCTCGGCGGGTTGGTCTCCACCAGAGCCCGCCTCTGCTTCACCGGCCGAGCAGAAGTTTACAATGAAGGCCGCTCCCCAGCCAAGCCTTTTTCAGCGAATGGGGA
This sequence comes from Bryobacterales bacterium, assembly GCA_965248365.1. Lineage (GTDB taxonomy): Bacteria > Acidobacteriota > Terriglobia > Bryobacterales > UBA6623. The sequence continues at coordinate 1,314,368 of CBDFJA010000003.1, forward strand.
AACCCTGCTTAGCAGGTTGTTTCACTACAGGGGTCCACCCCAATTCTCCGCAGCGATTCCCTCGCGTTTGCCGTCTCGAGCCTCATCCTTAGGCGGCTGTGAATTGCTGAGGTTCAGTGCTGTGAGGGTAGACCCGGCTCCAAGCCGTGGCGCCTCATCTTCGCCCGGCGTCTCTCCTATTCTCTTCATTGCTAGAAACAGAAGGTAGACTACCCCAGCCGCCACTGTTCCGCCGATAGTGCTAAAGCCAAACAACAGCCCTGCTAGTGCGAAGCCAAAAATAAGAACAAGCCAGCGCATTCCAGACTCCCTCCATCAGAATCTAGTGGCCTGGGCAAGCAGCGACAGCACCCAATGCACAGCCCAATTATACGGAAAACCTCGACCTAGCAATAACTTACTTGAGTTGTCTGGCTCCCCGGAACCGTCTCCTTCCGGCAATCGGGGCGTTCTTGAACCTTCCCATCACCGTCCCGTGCGGCCACATCCGTATTCCAAAGGATGATCTCAGAGTTGCTGACCAGCGGTCACGGCCTCGGATCTGCCAGACCTAACCACTCGCGGCCGTCGGGCCCGACAGTCGGACGCCAAGAAGTATTTGAGTTGAGCGTTGAAGGCCCGCGGGGTTTCCAGATTCGGGAGGTGCCCGGCTGCCGGCAAGGCTAGGAAACGCGAGCCTGGTATGCGCCTCGCCCACTCAGCGGTCTCTCTCACCGGCGCCAAGGAGTCTTCTTCTCCAGCAATGACTAGGGTGGGGACGGAAATCTTGGCGAGCCGATCCGTGGAATCGGCCCGCCGGGCAAGGGCGTCAAGCCAGGAGGCGATGGTTTCAGGAGCGGTTGACTCGATCATTGCGCGAACGCGCTCGACCAGGGCCGATCTTTCGCGGTGCGTCGTTTCACCGAGAAGCTTAGGCAGCATGCGGTCGGCGATGGCGGCCGCTCCCTGTTCGCGGGCGACGGCGGCCAATTCGCGGCGATCCGCCTTGGCCTTCTCGCTGTCGCCGGCGGGCTTGGTATTGGCCAGCACGAGTCCGAGCAGGCGATTCGGGTAACGGCGCTCCATCGCGAACGCCGCGTAGCCACCCATCGAAACGCCCCCGACGACGGCTTTCTCGATTCCCAGGGAGTCCAAGACAGCGACTGCCAGATCGGCGATCTCCTCCATGGCGATAGGACCCGCCTCGGAGTCGCCCGCACCCGGGCTGTCGAAGGTAATCAATCGCAACGAATCCGAGACCCCCCGGTTTTGGGGTTCAAACATGGAGCGGTTCAGGGGAAAGGCGTGCATCAGAAGCAGGGGTATTCCCTGCCCCTTGTCGCGGAATCCGACGACCCGATCTGAGACTCGTAGCAACACACCGTCTACAAGCCTATCAGAGAGAGGGTATTGTGGCCTGTCCTACGCCGGGAAGACGGATCGCGACTTGGAGAGAGCCTCACGATCCAACAGCGGATCGAAGACCACGTAGCGGGCCCGTCCGGTCGTCTTGGCCCGGTACATCGCCACATCAGCGAAACTGAGCAGGTCGGCGGTGTCGTCGAAGCCGATGGCGCTCGTGACCACGCCGATGCTGCAAGAGGTTGTCACGTGGTGGGAGCCAAGCTGGAATGGCATGGTCAGCTGAGCCTGAATGCGGGACGCGACGCGCGTGACCGCTCTTACGTCATCCACGTCTTCGAGCAGAATCGTGAACTCGTCGCCACCCAAGCGTGCGACGAGATCCGCCGGTCGAACGCAAGTTTCCAGGCGTCGTCCGACCGCGGTTAGGAGTCGATCGCCCATCATGTGTCCCAAGCTGTCGTTCAGCACCTTAAAGTGGTCGAGGTCAAGGAAGAGCACGGCGAACATGGCATCCGACATGCTCTGCGATGCTCTAGCGGCATCGGAGAGCCGGCCGAGGAACATCTTCCTGTTGGCCAGTCCCGTGAGGGCGTCGTGCATCGCCTCGTGACGATCGCTGACATCGAAGGCGAAAAGCCGTACAAACCGCTTGCTGGGCACATAGCAAATGTGCAACTCGTAGTTCAAGTCCCCAACCTGAACTTCCTCGACGCTGCGCGGGGCGTCCTCTTCAGCCAAGTGTTTGATCGCGTCAGGCAGCTTGGCGAGCAAGGGGTGACGGCCGTCCCCTTTCCGCAAATCGGGAAACCGGCTGAATGCTTCAGGATTGATGTAGGTCACCCTCCCGTCGAGGTCGGTTTCCACGATGGGCAGAGGGTTGTCGTCGGGCAACGAGGCCAGTTGCTGAAGCCTTTCCTCGGCCCGTTTTTCCTTTGTGATGTCGCGTACGGAAAGCGTAAACACCGTGCGGTCCGCCGTGCTTACCTTGCTGCCATGAATCCGCACCGGGAACCGCGTCCCGTCCTTGCGGACGCCTGTCAATTCGACCTCTTCATCCCAATTTCCGGCCCAAAGAAGCCGGACCAACTTTGTTTTGCGGTCTTCTTCGTATTCGAGGACCCGGCTGGCGTTCATGCCGAAGGCTTCGGTCGTTTTGTAGCCAAACATGTGCTCGGCGGCTGGGTTAACAAACCGAATCATCCCCTTCATATCGAGGGTGATCAGCGCTTCCAGGGCATTTTTGACAACGGCCCGGGCAACTTGTCCTGTCTCCGTCAGAGGGCTTCTTGTCGCCAACATGTTCTCACGTCGCGTGAAACCGAGCGTCCAGGTCATGGCAAAAGCCAGAACGCTGAGCGCCAATCCGCGCCAGGGAAGGGCCGAGGCGGCTTTTTGCTCGAAAACCTGGTCGAAGGTTTCCCGTGTGGTAAACCGAACGCTCCAAATCCGCCCGCCTACGGTGACGCTCACGGACCTTTGAAACCAAGCCGACTCGTCCTGCTCAGGTCCTCCCGCCCAGTAAAGCAGCGCTTCCGAGGATTCACCGGCATTGTCAAAAACCGAGAAACTGAGCGGCACTTCATCAGGGTTCCACGGAGCCGTCAGTAAGGGCGCGGGGCGTACGAGGGTGCTTATCCAGCCCTCGCGGCCGCCGTCGGTGTCCACGGCTTGCGCGAACAACAAGAAATCAAGAGGCCCCGTACCACAATCAATAACCAGTTTCTCGCTGGATGCCACCCGCCCGCTCTCGCCCGCGCGCAACAGGGTGTCCTCGACCTGGCGCGTTGCCTTCAACTCGAACGTTTCCCGCGGGTAGCCCGCAACCGACGGAATACCGCGGAAGTGATAGCGAACCTCGTCTGCACCGGCCCACGGCGCTTCGTCCTGGCCGATAATCCATCCCAGCGCAGCCACGGCGGGATACTCGGTCTTCAGCAGGTCGGTGAGAAGGGACCCGTCCGGCATTTCGCTCGCAGGGCGGCCCGGTGGTTGGAGTACTGTTTCCGCCAAGCCGAGGAGTGTCTCGTAGCTGCGAATTCGCTTCACCAGCCTGCCTTGAGCGTTCTGTACCTCGCGCTCGAACGCGGCCCGGGCCAGTAGTTCCTTCTCGTACCTCGCGGCGTGCCAAGCCGACGCAGTAATAAACAGACCTAGAACCAAGACGGCCCAAGGCGCGATCTGGAGGGCCTTAAACTTCAGGGATCGCTTTGTCATCGGGGGACTCGTTCCACTTTCCGGCGAGACAGACCCAATTGGGTTGTGGATCTATCCGCGTCGGACCGATATGTCTACTATCTTATTTGCCTTGTGGCCGTGACTTTTTCAATAGGTAAGAAGTACGGGTTTGGCCCTAGGTATTTCGTGTAGCACTTAAGCAATAAGACTAAACAGTACGATGGAAGTATGACTTTTTGGGGCCGCGGACGCGACACACACGCCGTTGGTCGCCAGTGGCAAGCAACCACCGACAGGGCCGCCGCGGCCACGGATCGTGGCAACCATCGTCTCACTGCTGTCCGGTTAAAAGTCGAATAGAATCAATTGGTTGGGGTCATAGGGGAATTCATTTTGGGAGTCGGATGGCTGGAGTGCCTGTAAAACGGGCATTTTTTCGAATAGCGTAACGCTGAGAATCTGTAGAATCTGGTAAAGACTCGCTTCCAGCCCGAGGCGTTTCCGGACGATAGCGATGAGCACGTAAATCGAGACAGCGATCCAGATGTGCGTCTTGACGGCGTTCTCGCTGGTGCCGTAAAACGACTTGATTCGCAGATGTTGCTTGATCCACTTGAAGAAGAGTTCCACCTGCCAGCGCGATTTGTAGATCTGGGCGATGGTCAGTGCCGGCAGGGTGAAGTTATTGGTCAGAAATTTCAATCGCTTGTTGGTTTCGGCATCGAAATAACTCACCCGCCGTAGGGGGTCCGGGTACGCTTGGGCGGAGTTGAAGGGGGTCAAAATAACGGTGTGATCGGATCGCAGGCCCGTGCTCCTATCCACCGGGTGGGAGTAGCGACGCTGCAGCAAAACGTTCTTTTTGGTTCGCACCACGAAGAAGGCCGAACAGAGCGTGAACACGAAGAGGCGCCGAAAATCGACATAACCCCGATCCATGACGTAGAACGCGCCGGCCTCGGGAAGAAATTCATCCAGGATGTTGACGTCATGCACTTTGCCTGCAGTAATGCGGATAAACGTGGGAATATTGCCGTGCAGATCCAGCAGCGTGTGCATCTTCACGGCGGCCTTGTGCTTGCGGAATCCCGCCCACGGAAACAGCGACAGGCAGAGGTCGATTGTTGTCGAGTCGAGAGCGTACAGAGTCTGGTCCAAGTCCACACCGATCGGGTCGTGGGCATATAACGGCCGTGCCATGCCAATCAAGACCTGCGCGAAGTCCGCGTAGATCCGCCAGTCGCGCGACTCGTTCGCATCGGCCAGTGTCGAGCGCGCTACCCTGCCGCCGAATCCCATATGGTAGAGTTTGCCGTGCATCGAACGCAGGCACGTCTCGATGTCGCGGAGGCTTTCCCGATAGGTCAGCTGGGCGAATGCCATCGAAAGAAACTGATCCCAGCAGGAGAAACTTTTCAGATAGGAATCGCCGCGGTAGCGCAATACACATTTGTGAAACTCTTTGCTCGGCAGGTGCTCGATCAGTTGGGAGAAAACCGTACGGCCAAGGTTCATCCCCCATTGTGCCGCGTCGGGATGCTCCGCTCAGGCGGCCATTTGCGGCCTCGGGATTTCAAATCGTTCCCGGGCAAAACAGGCCATAAGACATTGAGCGGTAGAGACTTACCGTCCGTTGGCGTAACTTTCCCCGGACAGCACTGCCATCGTCTGTTTCCTGACGTGTTTTCTTACGCAAGCTTGCGTTGCGAAAAGCGGTCTACCGCCCCTTCCAGACGGGACTGCGTTTTTCTAAGAACGCGCTCATGCCTTCCTGCGCATCACTGGCTAGGGCGTTCGTCACCATGACTTGTTTCGCGTAGGAATAGGCTTGGGGCTGGTTGAGATCGATCTGGGAGTAAAACGCCTGCTTGCCGGTCCGTACGACCAAGGGGCTCGCTTCCGCGATTCGGCGGGCCAGATGCCGGACGGCTTCCGCGAGCTGTTCGCGCGGCACGACGCGATTCACCAACCCCCATTCGCAAGCTGTCGCGGCGTCGATGGGATCCCCGGTGAGCAGCATCTCGAGGGCCCGTTTGCGCCCGATGGCACGGGTCAGAGGGACCATCGGCGTGCTGCAAAACAGTCCGATACGAACGCCCGGCGTGGCGAACCGAGCACCGCTGGAGGCGATCACCAGGTCACACGAGGCCACCAGCTGGCAGCCTGCCGCGGTGGCCACGCCATCCACCTGCGCGATGACCGGCTGCGGGACACGCTGTATTTCCGTCATCAGGTTGGTGCAAACGTCGAACACCAGACGATAGCTCTCCTTGTCGCCCCCGAGCATTTCCGTCAGATCGTGGCCCGCACAGAAGGCCGGCCCCTCGGCCGCCAAAATGATGACCGCGATCTCTTCGTTGGCGCCGACCTCTCGCAACGAAGCGGCCAAATCCCGCATGAGATCCAGCGACAGCGCGTTGCGGCGCTCGGGACGGTTGAGCGTGACGGTTGCTAGCGGTAGGGCCAGCTCGACAGTAAGATGCCGGCTATCCATCGCATTTTCAGGATATCACGGGCCCCGCTTCGCGCCGGAGCCTGATCAGATCCGGGCAAGAAGGTCGCTCGGCCTTCGCCTCGGAACGGCTTCTGAATTGCTCTACACTTAGGATCACTGCTGTCCGGTTAAAAGTCGAATAGAATCAATTGGTTGGGGTCATAGGGGGATTCGTTTGGGGAGTCGGATGGCTGGAGTGCCTGTAAAAGGGGCATTTTTTCGAATTGCGTAACGCTGAGAATCTGTAGAATCTGGTAAAGACTCGCTTCCAGCCCGAGCCGTTTCCGGACGATGGCGATGAGCACGTAAATCGAGACAGCGATCCGGATCTGCGTCTTGACGGCGTTCTCGCTGGTGCCGTAAAACGAGTTGATTCGCAGATGTTGCTTGATCCACTTGAAGAACAACTCAATCTGCCAACGCGACTTGTAGATGTGGGCGATGGTCAGCGCCGGGAGCGCGAAGTTGTTGGTCAGAAACTTCAGCCGCTTGTTCGTCCGGGCGTCGAAGTAACTGACCCTCCGCAACGGGTCGGGATAGGCTTGGGCCGATTCGATGGCAGCCAGTATGACGGTCTGATCCGAGCGCAAGCCCGTGGATTTGTCGACGGGATGCGAGTAGCGCCGTTGGAGCAAGATGTTCTTCTTGGTTCGCACGACGAAGAACGACGAGCAGAGAGTGAACACGAAGAGGCGTTCGAAATCGACGTAGGCCCGATCCATGACGTAGAACGCGCCGGCCTCCGGGCCGATCTCGTCGAGGATGTTGATGTCGTGCACTTTGCCTCCAGTAATGCGGATGAACGTGGGAATATTGCCGTGCAGATCCAGCAGCGTGTGCATCTTCACGGCGGCCTTTTGCTTGCGGAATCTCGCCCACGGAAACAGCGACAGGCAGAGGTCGATTGTTGTCGAGTCGAGAGCGTACAGAGTCTGGTCCAAGTCCACACCGATCGGGTCGTGGGCATATAACGGCCGTGCCATGCCAATCAAGACCTGCGCGAAGTCCGCGTAGATCCGCCAGTCGCGCGACTCGTTCGCATCGGCCAGTGTCGAGCGCGCTACCCTGCCGCGGAATCCCATGTGGTAGAGTTTGCCGTGCATCGAACGCAGGCACGTCTCGATGTCGCGGAGGCTTGCCCGATAGGTCAGCTGGGCGAATGCCATCGCAAGAAACTGATCCCAGCAGGAGAAACTTTTCAGATAGGAATCGCCGCGGTAGCGCGATACACATTTCTGAAACTCTTTGCTCGGTAGGTGCTCGATCAGTTGGGAGAAAACCGTACGGCCAAGGTTCATCCCTCATTGTGCCGCGTCCGGATGCTCCGTTCAGGCGACCATTTGCGGCCTCGGGATTTCAAATCGTTCCCGGGCAAAACAGGCCATAAGACATTGAGCGGTCGAGACTTACCGTCCGATGGCGCGACTTTCCCCGGACAGCACTGATTCAAAAAGAACACACCTTCGGGGTGCAGCACGCGGCGTACCTCGTCGAACACGTCCATAAGGGCGGTGACGTAGCCCTTGACCGAGTCTTCGTGGCCGATTCGCCCATCGAAACCATAATCGCGTGCCCAGTAGTAGGGGGGAGACGTAAGTGCCACGTTGAAGACATCACTTGGTAAGCGGCGGAGGGCGGTCGCGGCATCGTCGTGGATCACCGTCGCAAAGTTCGCGCCTGAATCGACCGATTCGAGTTTGCCGGCCGCATTGACCGTTTCGTCTGTGACCACGGTGCTCATGAGATCAAATCCTCATACCGGAGACGCGTCCCTTCCATGCCCAGAACGATCAGCCGCATTTGGTCCAACGTGTCCAGTTCCCGCATATTGTGACGGCCCACGAACTCCGTCACATACCGTTGCAGGTGCTTGGGTGAGATTTTGTGGAAGGTACCCTTGTGGGCTCGCTTGAAGAGAGACCAGAACGACTCGATGCCGTTCGTGTGAACGTTGCCGCGCACGTACTCGGCAACCGAATGCTTCACGGATTCGTGGTCGTAATCCACCAAGCCATCGTAGGCCAGCGCATCATCGGTGTAGACCGTGGCGCCAGCCTCTACGCTGTCTCTCACGAAACCTTGCAGTGTCCTACTGTCCGTATTCGAGACTACCTTAGCACGAACGCTTTTAGTGATGCGATCCTTTATTCCGACCACAGCGGTCTTTCCAATCGGCCCGCGCCCGTCGAGCTCCTTGCGCTTGGCCTTGGGCATATTGGCCCGCCTTCCACCCACGTAGGTCTCGTCGGCCTCCACTGGCCCATGAAACAGGCTGTCATCGTCATAGGAGCCAAGGGCTTTGCGGATGCGGTGCGCCATGTGCCATGTGGTCTTCTGCGTGAAATCTAAATTGCGCCTCAGCTTCATGCTCGACACGCTCTTGAGATTCGTCGTGACCAGATAGAGCGCGTACAGCCAATCCTGATAGCCGATGTTGGACGCTTCCATGAACGTGCCAGTCTTGGTGGAGAAGAACCTACCACACCCGCCCTTCTTGCGGCTCTTGCGGCAACGGTAGTCCATGGTCTTGTGCTTGGCGTCCAACTGGACATTGTCGGACCCGCAGCGCGGGCAGCGGATTCCTTCCGGCCAGCGATTGGCAATGAACCACGCTTCCGCCGTGTCGTCGTCGGGGAACAGCTTGAAGAACTCTTTGTCGGAAAGGCCCTTGCGGTAGTGTTTTCCAGGAGCGTTGTAAGCCATCTCGTTTTCCTTACTTACAACACTATTTTACAGGATAGTGACGGATCATGTCAAGAGGCTAGATGGATTTTTTCGTCACTACCGCATATCAGTGCTGTCCGGGGAAAGTCGCGCCATCGGACGGTAAGTCTCGACCGCTCAATGTCTTATGGCCTGTTTTGCCCGGGAACGATTTGAAATCCCGAGGCCGCAAATGGTCGCCTGAACGGAGCATCCGGACGCGGCACAATGAGGGATGAACCTTGGCCGTACGGTTTTCTCCCAACTGATCGAGCACCTACCGAGCAAAGAGTTTCAGAAATGTGTATCGCGCTACCGCGGCGATTCCTATCTGAAAAGTTTCTCCTGCTGGGATCAGTTTCTTGCGATGGCATTCGCCCAGCTGACCTATCGGGCAAGCCTCCGCGACATCGAGACGTGCCTGCGTTCGATGCACGGCAAACTCTACCACATGGGATTCCGCGGCAGGGTAGCGCGCTCGACACTGGCCGATGCGAACGAGTCGCGCGACTGGCGGATCTACGCGGACTTCGCGCAGGTCTTGATTGGCATGGCACGGCCGTTATATGCCCACGACCCGATCGGTGTGGACTTGGACCAGACTCTGTACGCTCTCGACTCGACAACAATCGACCTCTGCCTGTCGCTGTTTCCGTGGGCGAGATTCCGCAAGCAAAAGGCCGCCGTGAAGATGCACACGCTGCTGGATCTGCACGGCAATATTCCCACGTTCATCCGCATTACTGGAGGCAAAGTGCACGACATCAACATCCTCGACGAGATCGGCCCGGAGGCCGGCGCGTTCTACGTCATGGATCGGGCCTACGTCGATTTCGAACGCCTCTTCGTGTTCACTCTCTGCTCGTCGTTCTTCGTCGTGCGAACCAAGAAGAACATCTTGCTCCAACGGCGCTACTCGCATCCCGTCGACAAATCCACGGGCTTGCGCTCGGATCAGACCGTCATACTGGCTGCCATCGAATCGGCCCAAGCCTATCCCGACCCGTTGCGGAGGGTCAGTTACTTCGACGCCCGGACGAACAAGCGGCTGAAGTTCCTGACCAACAACTTCGCGCTCCCGGCGCTGACCATCGCCCACATCTACAAGTCGCGTTGGCAGATTGAGTTGTTCTTCAAGTGGATCAAGCAACATCTGCGAATCAACTCGTTTTACGGCACCAGCGAGAACGCCGTCAAGACGCAGATCTGGATCGCTGTCTCGATTTACGTGCTCATCGCCATCGTCCGGAAACGGCTCGGGCTGGAAGCGAGTCTTTACCAGATTCTACAGATTCTCAGCGTTACGCAATTCGAAAAAATGCCCCTTTTACAGGCACTCCAGCCATCCGACTCCCCAAACGAATCCCCCTATGACCCCAACCAATTGATTCTATTCGACTTTTAACCGGGCAGCAGTGACCGCATATAATCCCCTACTTTCCCGGCCGGGCGTCGAACGCGGGTCGCTACTTCTTTCGCTAGAGCCAAAATACGAATGGCTAGGCTGCACCCGCGAAAGTACGCCTCCGCGCGCCGAGCGGCGCACGCCTTGTACTGACGGGTCTCTCACGCACTTCGCCTCGCCACGTGGTGAGAGAAGCGGGCTAGAACACTTTTTTCTTCAGCAAGGAAATCTTGAAGCTTGCCGTGTCCGCGATGGCCATGACGGCCATTACCCCGGCTTGAATCGGGTCGGTGACGACTAAATCGGCGGCTTCGGGAACGGAGCCGGCCATGTTGAGGGAAATGACAAGTATGCCCTTTTGTTTGACTTCCCGGACGGCTTGCTCGATTTCCCCGCCCATCAGAGCGCCGGCCAGTACGAGTGCCCGGGCTCGCGGCAGCCGGGCCACCGCCCGGACTGCTTCGGCCAGCTCTTTTTCGCCCACCAGAGGAATCGTGTCTACCGAGATCCGTTCTCCGCGCAGATTGTGGCGATCAGCCTCGGACGCAGCTCCAACGGCTACCTGGCCGACCTGGGCGCCGCCGCCGATGATGATGAGCCGCTTGCCGAAAACTCGCCTGAGAGTCTTTTCCTCTTCCACCTTTTCCACCGCCGGCAAGGATCGGAGTTCGTCGACAAGGGCCTGGGAGTTCTCTACACCGGCAATCTCAAAGAAGACCGATTCCACCGGTTTCCGGCTATCGAGTATGGCCACCCAGACAATGTCGCCGCCTAAGCGCGCGATCACTCCGGTGAGCTCATGCAGCGCCCCCCGTTCGTTCTTGACCTCAACGGCCAACGCCAGGGAATCCCCGCCAGCCTCTGATTCTGTTATAGACATTGCTTTGCAGTTAGCTGGCCCTTACAGCCGAACTTTCTTCGAGTTCCACGGCATCCCCCGCCCAGGGGACCAACGCGATCCTCGGCCCGGGAGTTATTGTCCCTCCAGTATAGCCGCAGCGTAATAAGCGGACCGGCTGCCCAGCAAGCGCAACGCAGTAACCCGCTTTTCTCACCACGTGGCGAGACGAAGTGCGTGAGAGGCCCGTCAGTACAAGGCGCGCGCCGCTCGGCGGGCGGAGGCGTACTTGAACAGTACGTTGAGCACGGCGAGCAAGAGCAACGAAGTAATGGCGGGCCTATTGCGTGCTTCGACCGTCAGGTGGTGAGAAATGCCGGGTAATGGCGGGCTTATTGCGTACTTCGACCGTCAGATGGTGAGAAATGCGGGCTAGTCAAGAGAGATCACGGACGGAAGGCGGCCCCACTGGCCCCGGGTCGGCCGACGCGATGGACGCGACCCAGCCTGCTAGAATGGTCCGTTTCTCCTCTCCTATGGGACCGCGACTGTGGATTGTCGGTTTGTGGTTGGCCTTATGCGCTCCCGCGCAGCAACTCGACGAGCGAATTCCCCAATTAGCCGCGGCCGAACTGGACTCGCTTGTCGACGTTTACAAGCACCTTCACTCCCACCCCGAGTTGTCGTTTCGCGAAGAGAAGACAGCTAAGCGGCTGGCGGCGCGGCTCACCGAGTTGGGCTTTGATGTGACCGTCGGCGTGGGGGGGCACGGGTTTGTCGGCGTCCTCGAAAACGGGCAAGGTCCAACGGTGCTGGTGCGGACCGACTTGGACGCCCTGCCGGTTACTGAGAATACGGGGCTGCCGTACGCCAGCAGGGTTCGCACGCAAGACGAACTCGGCCGGGACGTGGGCGTCATGCACGCCTGCGGCCACGACATCCACATGACTTCCTTCCTCGGCTCGGCGAAGGTGCTCGTGAAGCTGAGGAATGAGTGGGCCGGCACCCTGGTGATGATCGGACAGCCAGCGGAAGAGCGGGGCGCCGGCGCGCGCGCCATGCTGGAGAAAGGTCTTTTCGAGCGTTTTCCTCGCCCGGATTATTGCCTGGCCCTTCACGTGGACGCCGCGCTCGAGGCAGGGCTCATCGGCTACCGGGCCGGTTTCGCAATGGCCAATGTCGATTCTGTCGACATCACGATCCGCGGGGTCGGAGGTCATGGCGCCTATCCTCACAAGACAAGGGACCCGGTTGTTATCGCGGCCCAGGTCATTCTTGCGCTGCAGACCATTGTTAGCCGTGAAGTTCGTCCGATTGATGCCGCTGTCGTCACGGTCGGCTCAATCCACGGCGGCAGTAAGCACAACATCATTCCCGACGAAGTGAAGTTGCAACTGACCGTGCGGTCCTATAGCGACGAAACACGCAAGCAGATCCTCGATGCCATCCGCCGCATCACGCTCGGCGTGGCCCGTGCCGCCGGCGTGCCCGCCGATCGGGAACCGAGCGTCAAGTTTCTGACCATGGAATACACTCCGGCGCTGTACAACGATCCCCAGCTTGTCGAGCGAATCCTCGGCGTATGGAAATCGCTGCTGGGCGAAGAAAACGTAGTCGAGCGCGATCCTGAAATGGGGGGCGAAGACTTCGGCCGTTATGGACGAGAGGAACCGCGCATTCCCATCTTCCTGTTCCGCCTAGGAACCGTTGACACCGAGCGCATGGCGAAGAGCCGGCAGCCCGGTGGGCAGTCCCTTCCTTCTCTCCACTCGGCACTGTTTTGGCCCGCTCCAAGGCCCGCCATCGAGACCGGCGTCACCGCGACAGCCGCCGCGGTCATCGAATTAATGGGGAAGTAGAACGCGGCAAGGGCGTTCCCCGTGTGGTTTTCGTTGGCAGGCGCTCTCCGACTGATAATCCCGCGTGTTGCATTCCATTCTTCCGTGGCTCGGAATGATAACTGATAACGCAATCTGGTATCAGTATGCGCACCATCGTTGATCTGCCGGACGACCAGCTGGATTCCCTGGCCGAGATCTGCCGGCAAGGCCGGATCTCCCGAGCGGAGGCAATCCGCCGCGCCGTAGCTCTCTACATCAGCAAATACGGAGCGGCGGCCGGCAAGGATGACGCTTTCGGTCTGTGGCGGGGCCGCAAGGTCGAAGGGCTAGCTGTGGAGCCTCAACAGGTTGTTCCGGGGAGGAGGGAGTCGGCTGATAGGGGGATTATAGCCGAGGCTGGCGTGGGGGCGATGCCAATTGTAGTCGTGGAGCCAGGGGAGCAGATGGTTGGCGCGTTGGAGGGAGGAGCAGTAGGAGCGGGCATAGGCCCATTCGCGGAGGGCGGTTTGGATGAAGCGCTCGGCCTTGCCGTTGGTGCGAGGGGTGTAGGGGCGGGTGAAGCGGTGGCGGATGCCGAGGCGGCGGCAAGTACGACGGAAGTGGCGGGAGCGGTACCAGGAGCCATTGTCGGTGAGCAGGCGTCGGATGCGGATGCCAAGCGAGCCATAGTAGGCGTGGGCGAGGAGAAGGAACTGGGCAGCGGAAAGGCTGCGCTCATCGGGCAGGATCTGGGAGAAGGCGATGCGGGAATGGTCGTCGACGGCGACGTGGACGAACTCCCAGCCGGCGGCGCGGGAGCGTCGGGTCTTATCGCCGGTAACGCGGTGACCGGCGTGCTGGAAGCGGCCGAGCTTTTTGATGTCGAGATGCAGTAGATCGCCGGGACGGTGATGTTCGTAGCGGCGAACGGGGGGAGCGGGTTCGAGATCGCGGAGACGGTTGAGTCCGGCGCGACCGAGGAGGCGGCTGACGGTGGCCGGGGATAGCCGCAGGGTTTGGGCGATGCGGCGGCCCGTCCAACGTTGTCGGCGCAGGGCGAGGACGCGGTCAACGACGGCTTGCGGGGTGCGGCGCGGGCTATGCCGGGGACGCGAAGAGCGATCGTAGAGACCGGCTTCGCCTTCGCCGCGGTAGCGGGCCAGCCAACGGCGGGCGGTGCGTTCTGAGACGTCTCGGGCCGCCGCGGCGGCCCGAGGCGTCTCTCCAGCGAGGATGCATCGAACCAAAAGGGCTCGGCCTTTGGGCGTCAATCGGGCATTCTGATGGATGTTCATGCGGTCTCTCCAGGGTCGTGGTTATTCGACAACTCCAGCTTCCCTGGTCCGGGACCGAATGAACAACCTGTTGAAAGATCACAGCTAGCCTACCAGCGAAGGCTTCGCCGCGAGTGGTCTAAGTGAGGGGGCTGTTCGACACCCATAGACTGATCGACTAGCTCGCGGGAATCGACGAGGCCCGCCGGGAGCTCGGGCTATATCGATCGTCGCTGATCAGCGTCATTGCCTGGATGGAAGTGCTCGTCGGGGCGGCTGATGACGAGGAAGAACGGGCGCTGCGAAGTTTCCTGTCAAGGTTTCGGCTGCTTGAAGTCGACCAGAATGTCGGCGAGTTGGCTGTGTCCCTCCGCCGGCGAAGAAGAATCCGCTCGCCCGATGCGGTTATCTGGGCCACCGCGCAGGCGAATGACGCGCTGCTGGTGACGCGGAATACGAAGGGCTTTCCCGAAGGGGCACCAGGCGTTCGAGTCCCTTATCGAATCTGAAGGCTGGGCCCCGGGCAAGATTAAAAAAGCTCCGTCACAGGAATGGACCAGCCGGGGAACAGGTGGGGTTCTTCCAGTAGATCGTCTTCTCCGAGAGTCGCGGAAGCGGCGGCTTGACGGAAAACGTTTACCGTTCGTGTCTTGGGGTAGACGACCCAGACGACCTGGGATCCCGAGGCCAAGTATTGCTCCATTTTTTCTTGAAGGTCGTCGGCTGACTCGGAAGGCGAGACGATCTCCACGGCTAACTCTGGCCCACCGGAGACGTATCCGTCCGAGGAAGCCTGCCGGAGGCGTTCTTGGCTGAGGTAGGAGACGTCCGGGATTCGCAACGTAGGCGGATCTTCCGACAGCAGATATCCCATTTCACTGAAGACACGGCCGATCTTCTTTTCTTTCACGTACGACGACAGCGCGTCGTTAACGTTCTGGGCCACGCACATGTGGCGAAACTTCGGGTGTGTCACGGAGACCAAATCTCCCTGGTTCAGCTCATGCCTCTTACCGTCGTCGGCAAGCCTCTCGAACTCCGTCAGCGTCAATACGGTGGCACTGGCCATATGTTTATCTTGCCCTTACTCTCAAGCGTGTCCGAGCGCCTGATCCAAGTCCGCAATGATGTCTTCGGCGGCTTCGATGCCGACGGAAAGGCGAACCAGGTTATCGCGGATGCCCAGGCGCTGGCGGTGTTTGGGGGCCAGGTCGCGGTGGGAGCTCATCGCCGGGTAGAGCATCATCGTGTGCACGTCCCCGAGGCTCGTGGCGCGGACAACCAGTTTGAGGGAATCCATGAAGGCGAAGATCCCCTCCCTGGCTGCGTCTTTGATTTCGAAGCTCACCATGGCTCCGAATTTTCCTTCGGGGAAGAGTCTGTGCACGGTTTCGGCGTCCGGGTGATCGGGGTCGCCGGGAAAAAAGACGCGTTCCACCCGGGGATGTTCACCGAGCCACTCGGCGACTTTGATAGCGTTCTCGCACTGCCGCTCGATCCTGAGCGGCAAGCTCTTGATACCCCTCATCGTCAAATAGGCTTCGAAGGGGCCAAGATTGGGCCCGATCGTGCGCGTGAGAGACTGCATCAGAGAACGAAAATCTTCCCGAGTGACAACAATCCCGCCCAGGACGTCGCCGTGCCCGGCGAGGTATTTCGACACGCTGTGGACTACGAAGTCGGCGCCTTGCCGCAGCGGCCGCGTCATCACGGGCGTCGTAAACGTCGCGTCCACGATCACCTGAGCTCCGTGTTTGTGGGCTATTGCGGCGAGCCTATCCACCGGCGGAACTCGCAGCAAGGGATTGGAGATCGTTTCCAGCAACACGCAGGCCGGGCTGTGTTCCTCGACTGCCGTCTCGAAAGCCTCCAGGTCACACGGGTCCGCGAAGCGGACGGACACTCCGCTCGGTTCCAACACGTTCATCAGCAGCACGAAGGTCTGCCCGTAGAGCACGTTGGCCGCTACGATAGACTTCCGCCGGTCCGTCAGCGTCGCGAGGATGCCTATGTGGATCGCGGCCATCCCGGAACTGGTCGCCACGGCGAGGTCGCCACCCTCCAATTCCGCCATTTGCTCTTCCAAAGCCGCGCTAGTCGGATTCCCGTAGCGCGAATAGCCCTGTCCCGGCATCTCATTGGCAAAGACGCGGTCCAAATCCTCCATGCGTTCGTAGGAGAAGCTGGCCGCGCTAAAAATGGGCGTCGTTACCGGGACATAGTCCCCAAGCTTCTTGCGGTCTCCGGCGTGCACGGCGAGTGTTTCAAGCTTCATGGAAGTCCTTGAGAAGGCCTGCGAACCCGTGACTGTGATTATAACCGTTGACCGGCTACGCGGATGAGCCGGACGCCCCCGCTCAGTGCCTGAACGAGCGGTGCAGGGGAGTCCGACACGGGGTTGGTTGGTGTCGATCCGCCATGAAGCCCACGAGACGTAAATCGGCGGATCGCCGACGAGGTCGACGCGGACGGCCGGGATGGCGCAACTCAACCGTTAAACCCAGCTCTTCGCGCTACAATGAGGGAAATACTGTCGCCCCCTTTTCCCTGTCATGCTCGAAAATCTTCTGGCTAAGGTCTTCGGGACCAAGCACGCACGCGAAGTCAAGAAAATGTGGCCGATGGTGGCTGCAATCGGCGATTTCGAGGCCGGTGTCCGAGAGCTGACCGACGAGCAGCTGGCGGCTAAAACTCCCGAGTTCCGGCAGCGTCTCGAGAACGGCGAAAATCTCGACGACCTGCTCCCTGAAGCCTTTGCCGTCTGCCGCGAAGTCGGACGCCGCGTGCTCCAGATGAGGCATTTCGACGTGCAGTTAATCGGCGGCGTCGTCCTGCACCGGGGCCAGATCGCCGAGATGAAGACCGGCGAAGGCAAGACTCTGGCCGCCACCCTGCCCGCGTATTTGAACGCTCTCGCGGGCCAGGGCGTACACATTGTTACGGTCAACGATTACCTGGCGCAGCGCGATGCGGAGTGGATGGGCAAGATCTACAGGTTTCTTGGCCTCAGCGTCGGCGTGATTGTTCACGGTTTGACAGATACCGAGCGCCGCGAAAGCTATGGCGCCGACATCACCTACGGGACGAACAACGAGTTCGGGTTCGACTACCTCCGCGACAACATGAAGTTCGAGCACAGCGGTTGCGTGCAGCGAGAGCACGACTTCGCCATTGTCGACGAAGTCGACTCCATTCTGATCGACGAAGCTCGCACGCCGCTGATCATCTCCGGTCCCAGCGAGGAATCGACCGACAAGTACTACAAAATAAACCGCGTCATCCCCAAGCTTGCGAAGGGCGAGGTGATTGAAGGAGACGAGCCGCGCGACCGCACCTATACGGGCGATTTCATCCTCGACGAGAAACACCGCACCGCTTGGCTGACCGAAGAGGGGGAAAGCCGGGTCGAGGAAGCGCTCGGGATCTCGAACATCAACGAGTTGGTGAACTACGAAGTCAAGCACGGCGTCGAGCAGTCCCTGAAGGCGTATGCTCTTTTTCAGCGCGACAAGGACTATGTCGTCAAGGACGGCCAAGTCGTCATCGTCGACGAGTTCACCGGGCGGCTGATGCCCGGGCGACGGTGGAGCGACGGACTCCATCAGGCGGTCGAAGCCAAGGAACGGGTCAAGATCGAACGGGAAAATCAGACGCTGGCCACGGTCACCTTCCAGAACTACTTCCGCATGTACAACAAGCTGGCCGGCATGACCGGCACCGCCGATACCGAAGCGCCGGAGTTCGGCAAGATCTACAAGCTCGACGTTGTCGTCATCCCCACCAACCGGTCCTTGATCCGCAAAGAGCATGACGACATCGTGTACCGCACCGAGGAAGAGAAGTTCCGCAATGCCGCGCTGGAAATCAAGGAGTGCCACGAGCGGGGACAGCCGGTGCTGGTGGGCACGATTTCCATCGAGAAATCGGAAACACTTTCCCGCATCTTGAAGAAGGCGGGCGTTAAACACGAAGTCCTTAACGCCAAGCAGCATGATCGCGAAGCGCGAATCGTCGCCCAGGCCGGAAGCAAGGGAGCGGTGACCGTTTCCACCAACATGGCCGGCCGCGGGACCGATATCTTGCTCGGCGGCAATCCCGAATTCTTAGCCCGCGAGCACCTCATCAAGAAGGGCCAAGACCCCGATTCGATTCCGCGCGAGGAGTGGCAAGAGGTCTTCGACAGGTTCAAAGCGCGCACGGACGGTGAACACGACGAGGTCGTCGCGGTCGGAGGCTTGCATATCCTGGGCACGGAACGTCACGAGGCGCGCCGCATCGATAACCAGCTTCGCGGCCGGGCCGGCCGCCAGGGGGATCCGGGAAGTTCGAGTTTCTATCTTTCTTTGCAGGACGATCTGCTGCGTATCTTCGGCGGGGAGAAGGTCCAGAACCTGATGCTGCGGCTGGGCATGGAAGAGGACATGCCGATCGAGTCGCGGCTCATCACCAAGCGCATCGAGGCGGCCCAGAAAGCGGTCGAGGCCCAAAACTTCGCCGCCCGCAAGCACCTGCTCGAGTACGACGACGTGATGAACAAGCAGCGCGAGGCCGTCTACGGTATGCGCGCCAAGCTGCTTGAAGGGAGCGACCAGAAAGAATACATCGTTGGCCTCAGCGCCGATATTGTGGCGGATTTCGTCGGTACGCGGTGCCCGGAGAAAACCCATCCCGACACCTGGGCGTTGACGGAGCTGCGGACGGATGTGGCCAGCCAGTTCGGGTTGAAGGTCGATCACATCGAGATTGAGTTAAAGGGGCGCGAGGAGATTGTCGACGACATCACCGCCTATCTTGATGAGCAGTACGGACGGAAAGAGCAGGTGGTCGGTCCCGAGCGCATGCGCTATACCGAGCGGATGATCATGCTCCAGCTTCTCGACGGGCAGTGGAAGGATCATCTGCTTTCGATGGATCACCTCAAGGAGGGAATCGGCCTGCGAGGTTACGGGCAGAAGGATCCGCTGGTCGAGTACAAAAAAGAATCGTTTCAGTTGTTTCAGGACATGATGAGCCGCTTCGAAGAGGAAGCGATCCGTATTCTGTACTCCTTGCAGCCAAGCGTAGCCGCTCCCGAGGATCTCAGACGCCGGGCGATGCCGTCAGAGTCCGGCGAAGAAGAGCCGGTTCCCGTGGGCGTGGCGGTCGGCGGGGGAGATTCGCTGGAAGAGTTTACGCGCGATGTTCGTCGCAAGAAGGAGCGCGAACTGGCTCACGTTCAAACGACTGGGTCGGGAGGCGGGACGGAAGTCAAGCAAGTCGTCCGCGGCCAGAAGGTGGGCCGCAACCAGCCGTGCCCGTGCGGCAGTGGAAAGAAGTACAAGAAGTGCTGCGGACGCACCGCCTAGTGCCCCGCGGCAGGAGCCGTCCGGGAGGATAAATGGGCGCTGCCGCCAATTCGCTTCCCGTTATGGCCCGAGAAACAGGACGCTTACCTGAAGCAAATTGACTGGGTCTACCCAATTTTTCCCGTTCCGCTCATGACGTTCCGCAATCCTGTTCCTGAAAGCGTTCGGCGGTTGGGAGTGCTGCAGCGTGCATCCAAGGGCCCCTGCCCGTTGAATAATTAGAAATGTGGGCTAAACTTTTACTGGCGATCTTGCCGGCGCCGGCGATGGTTTCCGCGGCTATCCTGCCCGACGCCCTGGGAGACTTCGAACCGCGGGACATCGGTCCCTGGCTGCCGGCGGACCAGGCGATTTTCGCGGAATTCGGGTTCGAAGAAGGCGAGCGCGCGCGCTACGTAACGCCCGACCAACGCTCGGTCGAGATCTCAGCCAGCCGATTTGAAGACCCCACCGGCGCCTTCGCGGCTTTTCAATGGCTCCAGCCGGCCGAAGCCGCCGACAGTGCCTACGGTCAACGGGCGCGACGAAGCGGCGACCGGACTCTCATCCAATTCGGCAATTATCTGGTGGAAATGCGCGGCGACGAACCGGTCGACGAGCACGTCGAGGTGATGCTGGCCTTTCTTCCCCGCGTTCAGATGTCCGCGGATCCGCCGGTGCTCGAGTATGTTCCCTTGGAAAACTTGGTCCCCAATTCGCAAAGGCACGTCTTGGGACCGGCGACTCTCGAGAAGCTGGCGGTCGAGATTCCCCCGTCGGTCGCCGCCTTTCGCTTGGGCGCTGAAGCTCAATACGCCCAGTACAACAGCCCCCAGGGACGGCTGCGGATGCTTCTGTTCAGCTATCCCACGCCGCAGATCGCTCGTGCTCAGCTGGAGGAGTTCGAAAAACTGTCCGGTGTAGTCTCCAAGCGAGCCGGGCCCCTCGTGGCGGCCGTCGTCGCCCCTCCGTCGGCGGACGACGCCGAACGCCTGCTGGCCAAAGTGCGCTACCGCGCCGAGATCACCTTGCACCACCGCAATTTGAAGCGCAGCGAGACCTTGTGGACTCTGCTGATCGACATCATCATCTTTTCTCTGATCCTCGCCGGTTTGATGATCGTTGGCGGCGTGCTTGTAGCCTCCAGTCGCATCTTCGCCACGCGCTATGCACCCGAGTCGATGTTTGCCACCCCGGAGGATTCCGGCATCGTCAGGCTCGACATCGACGCTCGCCGGTAACGCCCCGCCCCAAGGGCGAAGAGCCGAACCCTACGCCCCTGCGGAGCTGAAGCACACTAGCCCGCTTTTCTCGCCACCTGACGGTCGAAGCACGCAATAAGCCCGCCATTACTGCGCTGCGCTTGCTCACCGTGCTCAACGTACTGTTCAAGTACGCTCGCATTCTTCAGGAAATCAGTCGCCGAGCGGCGCGCGCCTTGTACTGACGGGCCTCTCACGCACTTCGCCTCGCCACCTGGTGAGAAAAGCGGGCTAATCCCCCTCCACCGCAGTCGCCTGAGCCGGAGTATCCCTCCGGAATCGCAAGTATCCTTCGACGACCAGCCAGACGCTGAGCGCGAAGATCGAGGCGGCGACGAAGGTCAGCAGCAGATTGCCGTCGGTCCAGTATTTCCGCAGGTTGAGCACCATGGCGGTGATCGTCACCGTCAACATGAAAACCATGGGGAAGAACGTGTACCAGTAGTTCGAGCCTCGCTGGCGAAGATAGATGGTGATGGTCAACAGCGTCAGCGCCCCCAGCACCTGGTTGGTGCTGCCGAACAGACCCCACAGGGCTAATCCCGCCGGCTCCCCGCTGACTTCGTAGAAGGCGAAGAACCCGATTAGGGCGACGGCGATGGTGGCCGCCACGTAACGCTGTCCGAGTTGCGGAAGCCCAACAGAACTTGCGATCTCCTCGATGTTGTAGCGCAGCAGGCGGGTTCCCGAATCCATCGACGTCAAGGCGAAAGAGACGGCAACGAGCGCGATGAGCGCCTGCCCCAGCAGCATCGACACGTCCTGCTCCAGCCCCATCGACACCCCAAGGTGCGAAACGAACAAGGCCGCCCCATCGATAAAAGTGCCCATCTTCTCCGACAGGCTATTCGCCGCGGTCCAGCTCGCATAGTGATCGCTCCAGGCTTCGACGGAGCGAAAACCGGCGGTGCAGGCCAGCACGGCCAGCAACCCCAGCAACGATTCCCCCACCATCCCGCCGTAGCCGATGGGAACGGCGTCCGTCTCTTTGCTGATCTGCTTCGATGTCGTTCCCGACGAGACTAGTCCGTGGAAACCGGAAACCGCCCCGCAAGCGATGACGATAAATACGAACGGAAAGATGGGCGGCGCGGCCTCGGGATGCATATCCACGGCGGGTGCAGCAAAGCTAGGCTGCAAAACAAAAAACCCCACGTACGCCGCGCCCAGCCCGAGGTAGAGGAGCAGAGAGTTCAGGTAATCCCGGGGCTGTAGCAGAAGCCAAACCGGCAGCGTCGAGGCCGCGAACGCGTAGGCCAGTAGGATCAGCACCCAAGTTTCGGTCGGCAGGTCCGGCTTGGCGATCTGTAGGCCGATCACGATCGACGCCAGCATGAGGACGAACCCGACGGCCGTCGTTTTTCCCACCGCCGCCGAGCGCTTGTAGATGGCCCAGCCCATCACCATGGCGACCACCATCAAGGTGAATGTCGGAAACACGGACGCCGGATAAAAAGCGGTCGTGAACAGTCCCGCCACGACGCGCACGAAGACGCCCATTACCAGGCAGATCAGGAACAAGATAATCAGTAGGAAGATCGACTTGGCTCGCTGGCCGATCAGATCTTCCGCCACCTTGCCGATACTGAGCCCGCGGTGGCGCATCGATACGACGAGCGCCCCGAAATCGTGCACCGCGCCAATGAACAGCGTCCCCAGTACGACCCACAGCATCCCCGGCAGCCAGCCCCAGATCACGGCGATCGCTGGCCCCAGCATAGGGGCGAGTCCCGCGATCGAAGCATAATGATGCCCGAAAAGAACCACGCGCCGGCAGGGGACGTAATCGACCCCGTCTTCCATCTCGTGGGCGGGCGTTGATCGAGTGGGATCAAGCCGGAAGATTCGCGCCCCAAGATAGCGCGCGTAGAAGCGATAGACGAGGACGTAGGCCAGCAAACAGCCGGCGGCTGCTACGGCAGGTTCCATATCAGGCTCCTTTTTCGCACGGCGGCGCCGATTCGTTTACGAGCAATGTTCGTTCCATGGCGCCCCGGGATCTTGTTGCTGGTGCTGTCCGCCACTCGGTGACACCACCGCATTTCTCACGAGGAGTGCGTAGGGGAGGGCCACTGTGCCCGCCCGGTAGGGTCAACGTTCGACCTTTAGCACAAATTCGCCCTGAACAATGCGTGCGGATCGGCAGCGGCCCGACACAGTGGTCGGCCCCCACAAATCCCATACAAATAATGCTCGTTCAACCCCGACCACCCGAACCCCTCGTGAGAAAAGCGGACTAGGGCTTCATTCGCAAGACTGCTCGAGCATAGTACGCGACTGCTCCAGGCACAGCTCATCACATCCACCGGACCGGCGGGATTGCGGGTCCCTACCTGGAGTGAACCCCAAAAAATGAGACAGTTGTGATAGCGACACTTTAGCAGGGAAAGGGACTGCGAGTGGGCAAGAGACGAGTTTACAAGTTTCCCGAAGAATACCGCAGGATGGCACTGGAGCGGCTGAAACATGGAGCGGCTGAAGAGCTGCCAGAGCGTGACGGCGCTGCGGGAATCAATCCGATACTACTCCCGCCTCAACGCCGGCCCCACAGGAGCGCGCAGCGTGACTGCGATGGACCCGGCGCCGGCGATCAATCCGACCAGGACGATGGAAACCAGCGTGACCGAAACCGACAGCCACGGGGGGGCGGCCAAGCCGCTCAAAAAGTGCGGCAGAACGGCCACCGAAGCCGTCAGCGCGCCGATCAGAACACCGCCTACGAGCAGGAAAAGGTTTTCCGCCAGAACCAGCCACGAGATCGAAGAAGCCGGGAAGCCGACCGCCTGTAGCAGAGCCAGTTCCCCGCGGCGCTCCAAAACATTACGGACCATCACGACGGCGAGGCCTAGAGTTCCCAGCAATAACCCCAGCCCGCCCAGCGCCTGAAAAGTGCTGAGGTAGGTGTTTTCGACAATCAAATAGCCGGCCAGCCGGTCGGCCGTCCGCGTGGCGTCGAAGCCCTGGTCGGCGAAGCGCTCCTCCAGCACTTGCCCCGCCGTGTCGGAATCGGTTTCGATCATAAAAAAGTTGAACCCGCTATGGGAGGGAAACAGGTCGAGGAAGTTCCGCTCCGACATGATCAGCTGCGATTGGAAGACGCTGCGGGAAAGCAGGCCCGCTATGACCAGCCGGCGGCTTTCCCCACGCTCGTCCGTGACATCGAGATGCTCGCCCAGCCCTAGGTGCAGGATGTATTTGACGGAGTTTGCATCTCCGAAGACGGGGATGGCGCCATCTTCGGGTTCCTTGTCGAGCAACCTCCAGGGATGCTCACCTTCCTCGGCTGATTCCGCCAAGGTGTCTTGGAAAGCGAAGCCTCCCCGCTTGATCAGCTCGGTGGTAGCGCCGAGCAGCGTCGGCCGCGAAGGCCGATAGAGGTTGAGGCAACTGGCGTCCTCGCCGGGTCTGACGCGGAGCGAGAAGGCTTGCATCTCGGGTAAACCCTCTTCGTCACTGCCCCAGGAGAGCTGGTTTTGGTAGGTCGGAACGTCGGATTCCCCCATCCAGCGAAAACCTCCGTCCCCGGAGTGAAAATCGGGCTCGCCGCGGGTGGGGTCGTGACGAAAAGATTCGACGGCGAGAATGATGAACGTGGAGCCGGCGACTAACGCCACGGTAAGCAGGCTGCGGGCAGGCCGGCGGGCGCCGTTACGGACGCCAAGCCGCGCCAGCGGTGAAGCGCCGGCCAGCGACACACCGGCGGGCGTTGCCAGAGAGGAACGGAAAAACGCTAGGGCCGCCACTAACAACAGCACGCCAACGCCGAAGAAGGCCGGGTCTCCGGGAATCATGTCGGTCAACGCCGAAAGAACCACCACCAACAACGCCAAGCCGGCCGAAGCGCCGGCCACGATCCCCGACCGGCGAGCGGACCGTGCCGTCGAGCCGGCCGGTCCCACCGGCTCGATCTCACCTGCCAGCAGGGAACGCGGGCTCACTTGCTCGAGCTTGCGGATGGCAAACCAGATGGAAACAACCATCATTAGAAACGCGCCCACGGCTCCAGCGGTGAGACTCAGCGCCGTCACGTGTAGCTTGAGAAACGGTGCGCCGACGGCCGCGCTCCACCAGGTTGTTAGGCCATACACCATCAGCGCGGCGTAGCCAATGGCTCCCGGCAGACCGATCAGGCAGCCAACCAGCGCGACAGCCGCGCTCTCCTTGAGTAATAGTCTTCGGACATATCCGATCGGTTGGCCGGTTGCGAGCAACAAGCCAACCTCCTTGGAGCGCCGTTCAACGCCCAAGCGAAACAGCAAAACCACCAGCATCGTGGCCGAGACGATCAGAAAGAAACTGAAATAGAAGAAATATTCCGAGAAATCCGTGGCCCCGGCCGAGGCGACCAGTCCTCGCGTTTTCACCGGCTGAAACGCAAGTCCGTAGGCGGCCGGATTCAGCCGAGATCGAAGGCCCTTGTCAAATGCCGCCGCGGCTTGCTCGACCGTTTGACCTTCGCCCGCCGCGACGCGAATCGAAGTTAGTTGTCCGAAACGGCTGGTCCAGAGTTTCTTGGCGGTCTCTAAGGCAACGAAGGCCTTGGGAGCCGTGCGGTATCGGTGCCAGTAGTCTTCGTCTATCGGGCGAATCTTGCTCAGGTCCACCGGAAATGGCGGGTCCCAGTCTCCCATTCGTGTCGCATCGCTCATGCCCTGGTAGGTAGGCGCGAGATTCCGGTCGAGAGCGAGACCGGTCATTTTGACGACGCCTTGGACAGAGAAGGTTCGGCGGGCCGTCTCCAAGGACCCCCGCGGGCCAACTAGGTAGTAAGCAAGTTCGACCTGGTCACCGAGGCTTACTCGGAGGTCGCGCGCCGCCCGCTCATTAAGCAGGATTTGGTTCTCCTCGAGCCTCGGTGCGGGTTCGCCATCGCTGAGCAGCAAGGGGCCGAAGAGAGCCTCACTGCCGGTATCGAGGGCGGTCACCGTCGAGTAAGGAATGCCGCGATCACCAAACCGTATTTCGTTCGCCAGGTAAGTCAGTACGGGAAAGTATTGCAACCCGGCTTCTCGCGCGGCATCAGCCGCGGCTTCGGCGGTAGAAATATCGAGGACAATGCGGCCGGTCTCGAGCGCCACGGTCCTCTGCCGCGGCAAGGGCCGCGTTGTCAGGTGCAGGTCAGCTAGCTGAATCGTTTCTTTCAGGGCCGCGTCGAGACTTCGGGATCCTTCTTCACTCGACGAGCCGGAAACGAAAACCGCATTGGCGCGTCCAGGCTGCCTCAAAGCGGTCTGTAGGGCCTTCAGAGGAAGAAAAACGTTAAACGGCAATTGATGGCTGGGCGAAAGCCCGAAGCGTCCCAGGCCGCTCGACGGCAGGATACCGGCGACCTTCAGACGCATCACGCGGACGTTTTCGGATTTGCGGCCCATCACCGACTCGCTGGGTATAAGCGTGTCGGTTTGAAAGCGGACGATGAGCGCGTCTCCCTCTCGGGCATCAATCTCATCCGCAAGCGTTTCGTTGATCAGGACTTCACGGGGACCCGGGAGCGGCTCGGGAGGCGCGAAGAAAGACCAAAAGCGCTCATCGACACCGTGGATGTTGACCCGAGAAGCCCGTGAGCTCGTCGTGGCCGCTTCCACACTGCCGCGAATGAGGATCGCCGGAGCCTCCTGATCGAACGAGTCGGCGAACCGCCGCGACACGGCTAGATCATCCGCCAGTTCTTCCCGAAAGTATCGATCCGCGACCAACGCATGATCGATCCCCGCCAGCCTGTCGAGGGTCAGGTCGCGCAAACTGCCGCGAACCGAATCGCCTACCAACAATGCTCCCGCAAAGACGGCCGTTCCCACGGCTACCCCCAGGGCAACGGCCGCGTGGATGCCGCGGTGATAGATCAGCGATCGCAGCAGCAACCGCGGCTCGGTGAACGTGCCGGAAGGGGATTCGTGAGATTCGTTCATGGCTTGACTTAGTGAGGTATTTTGCAAATACAGCTTACCGATCAATCAGCTTGTCGGCATTGCTGATCATCAGTTCGGTCGCAATGAATTGCGCCTCAGTGTTCAGGCCGTAGGGGCACAGCATGCTGTACCCGATTTTTCGGGACCTTCATTTCTACCGCGGGCTAGATGCGGTTGAACAAGCGGCCCCGGTTGAGCAGAGAATCCGGGTCGAGGCTTTCCTTGATCCGGCGCATGATTTGAAGTTCCGGACCCGGCTGGGCCCACTGTTCGATGCGCCGTTTTTCCCCGACCGGTGCGTATTCGACGACGGCTGAGAGGCTGCGGGATCGTGCATCGATAATGCAGTCGCGGGCCCCCTGGATGCCACGGCAATAGATGTAGCCGACCGCCGCGCCGGCGCGAACTACGAGCGGTCGCGTACTGCCCCCGCTCAAGGCGGAGGCGAAGATCTCCCGAATGCGGGTTGGCACGCCGGATACGCGGATTACCGCTGTCGAGGGGTTTTCCGCCAGCTTGGTTGGCGTCAGGTTCCGGATCGAGCGCCAAAGCTGGGCCGCATCATCCGGGCCGAGGGGGCTGAGATCGACACCCGCCCGCTTTTTCGCCAGTTCGTGGAATTCGTTTTCGGAGCGCTTGACCGTAGCCCGGTTGCCACCCACTTCGAGGATGAGTGAGACTTTGGGCGGAAGGCCGGGAGCGACGTCGCCAACAGCGTCGGCGTTCATTAAATCAATGGCGATTGGCTGCAGCACGCCACCGAGGATCTCCCGCCGCAGGTCCAAAGCCTTTTCCAGGGAATCACACGAGAACACGAAGGTCCCCGCCTCGGCCGGGCACGGGAATATTTTGAAATTCAAGGTTGCCATCGCCGCCAGCGTTCCAAAAGACCCGATCATCAGCTTGGCCATGTCGAGCCCGGTGACGTTTTTTACCACCATGCCCCCGCTCTGGACGATCTTGCCTTCGAGCGTGCATGCTTTCATCCCGATGACCATGTCCCGCGCGGTACCGTAGCGCCGTCGACGAGGTCCACTGCTGTTCGTCGCCACGACGCCGCCGATCGTCGCACGGTCGGAAAACGAAGGATCTAACGGCAGCATTTGACCGTTAGCGCCCAGGATCTCGGTCAGCTCGTGAAAAGGAAGCCCCGCCTCGACGCTAATCGTCAGGTCCTTCGGTTCGTAGGCGACGACCCGAGTCAGCCGGCGCGTCGATAGGGTGACATCCGCCGGGGCGATCTCGCCGCCCATGGCTCGCTTGGTGAAGTTGCCGCCGAGCTCAACGCTCCGCCTCGCGCTTCCGCAGTCGCCAAGCGCCTCGGCGAGCTCCTCCACCGATGAAGGTACAGTCTCGTCCATTGTCGCCAGGAATCAGGGCGCCAGCCGGGGGAAAGGACTATCGTACAACGAAGACCTCCCTGGTTTCGTACGTGTCGTCGCTCAGCCTGTCGTGGACCAAAACTCGGACGAAGTACTCTCCCAGCGGAATGCCTTCCTTCAGATCCAGCCGGAAACTGGCCGGCAGCCAACGCCGAGGATAGAAGGGCGATCCCCGCTCCCCCGCCGGCTCGAAGGCGTACAAGACCTCGCCGTCTTGATCCACCACTTCGAGCTCCGACTCGACGTTGAACGAATTGTCCTCGGCAATCCGATAGCCCGTGATGTAGAAATTCGCCCAAACGGTGTCTCCGGGCCGATAGGCCGGGGCCGGCAGTTTCTCGCCCCCTTCGCTACGCGTGAAGCTGAGGTTGCGAACGATCAGGCTGCGGCTCGCTCGGATGTTCTCTCCGCGAACAAACACGGGCACTTCTCTCGTGGCTTTCCGGTCGCTGAGCAGGTCGGTAATGCTCAGCAGAATCTTGTAGGTTCCCGACTCTCCGTGCAGGGGCAAGGTGGCGGCAACGCGGACGAGGGGCAGCCAGTCTTCGTCCTGGGGCGCCAGCTCGGTGTCGATGCGGCCCCCTTCCGGTAAAGCGAAGCGTTTCCCGCCGGGGCCGTGGAACTCCGTCCGGTATTGCAAGCGGACGCGCTCGGTCGGGCTGACCGTGAAGCCGGCGATGTTGTATCTCATGTGAACGGTTTCGCCCGTAAAAAAAATGCTGTCGTCGGGAACGGTATAGCCGTCCTCGCTATCGAGGATCTCGATATTGACCACGGAAAAGGCCGTCGGGGGTTTCTCGGCGATGGAAATTGCGGCGGTGGCCCCTAACAGGGCGGCCACGCTAACCAACCAGTTGGGCCGTCGTCTGACGCTTTCCGGGTTCATGTGTTTTGGCCGGCTTGAGGCGAACTTCACCCAATCGGTATTCGTAGACTTCCTTGGAACGCAAAGATGCGCCAAGCTGAACCAGAGCCGGGACGTCCAGCTTGGACTCGGCCGCGGTAAGTTGCTCGGCCGTGGCGAAAAGCTCGGGTTTCTTGGGTAGAAACATCGGACAGCAATCGGTAAAAGGTTCGCTGGATATGTCGTAAGTTCCGATCCTGCGCGCCAAGTCCAAAATCTCCTGTTTGTCGTCGCCCACGAGCGGACGATGCACGGGCAAGGAGGACACGGCCCCCACAGCCTGCATGTTGTGCAGCGTTTGCGAGGCGACCTGCCCAATGCTGTCGCCGGTAACCAGGCCGTGGGCGCCTTCCCGGTAGGCCAGCCGCTCAGCGATGCGCAACATGAAACGCCGGTAGAGCAGGATGCGGCACGACTCCGGCGCGCCAACGACGATCTCTCTCTGAATATCGGCAAACGGGACGAGATAGAGTCGGCTCAGCCCTTGATAGAGCGTTAAGACCCTGACCAGTTCCCGCGCGATCGGAGGACTGTCTTCGCCGGCGCGGGCCGGAGCGCCGTAGAAGTGAACAAAGCTCAGGCGAACGCCGCGCTTGATGATCTTGTAGGCCGCCACGGCCGAATCAAAGCCGCCGGAGAGCAGGCAGACCAGCTTGCCGGCGGTGCCCGTGGGCAGCCCGCCCGATCCGGGGATCTTCTGGTGATAGATCAAGGCGCGCGTTGCGGTGACCTCGACGAAACAAGTCGCTTCCGCGTTCGTGAGGTCGACTTTCACTTCCTTGCCCGCAGCCAAGGCTTGCCGGCCTATGGCGGCCCCCAGGGAGCGTTCGATGTCGGCGGACCGGAAAGGCAAGGACTTCCGGGAGCGTCGCGCGCGAACGCGAAACGTTCGAAAGCTCGCGTTGGCCATGAGACGACAGCCGGTTTCTACGATCGCCTCCAAGCGCGGGTCAGTCTGCTCGGTGATTGCGAGATAGGCGATGCCAGGGACCTTGCGGAGTCTCTCGACGGCGAGTAGGGCATCCGCGTGGGAGCGCACGGGGACGAACATACGGTGGTCTTCATGCCCGGGTTTCTCGACCGGCAGCCCTTCGAGCGCCTGGGCAACGGCTTCCTTGAGCTTCTGCACGAAAAAGCTGCGGTTCCCGCCCTTCAGCCAGATTTCGCGATAGTGCAAGATCAGAACGGGCATGGCCGGAAGTACTTCAGCTTCATTATACCGGCGCAGTGCTGTCCGGGGAAAGTCGCGCCATCGGACGGTAAGTCTCGACCGCTCAATGTCTTATGGCCTGTTTTGCCCGGGAACGATTTGAAATCCCGAGGCCGCAAATGGTCGCCTGAACGGAGCATCCGGACGCGGCACAATGAGGGATGAACCTTGGCCGTACGGTTTTCTCCCAACTGATCGAGCACCTACCGAGCAAAGAGTTTCAGAAATGTGTATCGCGCTACCGCGGCGATTCCTATCTGAAAAGTTTCTCCTGCTGGGATCAGTTTCTTGCGATGGCATTCGCCCAGCTGACCTATCGGGCAAGCCTCCGCGACATCGAGACGTGCCTG
Source organism: Bryobacterales bacterium (assembly GCA_965248365.1). Lineage (GTDB taxonomy): Bacteria > Acidobacteriota > Terriglobia > Bryobacterales > UBA6623. The sequence goes on from CBDFJA010000003.1 coordinate 1,344,762, forward strand.
CGTTCGATGCACGGCAAACTCTACCACATGGGATTCCGCGGCAGGGTAGCGCGCTCGACACTGGCCGATGCGAACGAGTCGCGCGACTGGCGGATCTACGCGGACTTCGCGCAGGTCTTGATTGGCATGGCACGGCCGTTATATGCCCACGACCCGATCGGTGTGGACTTGGACCAGACTCTGTACGCTCTCGACTCGACAACAATCGACCTCTGCCTGTCGCTGTTTCCGTGGGCGAGATTCCGCAAGCAAAAGGCCGCCGTGAAGATGCACACGCTGCTGGATCTGCACGGCAATATTCCCACGTTCATCCGCATTACTGGAGGCAAAGTGCACGACATCAACATCCTCGACGAGATCGGCCCGGAGGCCGGCGCGTTCTACGTCATGGATCGGGCCTACGTCGATTTCGAACGCCTCTTCGTGTTCACTCTCTGCTCGTCGTTCTTCGTCGTGCGAACCAAGAAGAACATCTTGCTCCAACGGCGCTACTCGCATCCCGTCGACAAATCCACGGGCTTGCGCTCGGATCAGACCGTCATACTGGCTGCCATCGAATCGGCCCAAGCCTATCCCGACCCGTTGCGGAGGGTCAGTTACTTCGACGCCCGGACGAACAAGCGGCTGAAGTTTCTGACCAACAACTTCGCGCTCCCGGCGCTGACCATCGCCCACATCTACAAGTCGCGTTGGCAGATTGAGTTGTTCTTCAAGTGGATCAAGCAACATCTGCGAATCAACTCGTTTTACGGCACCAGCGAGAACGCCGTCAAGACGCAGATCTGGATCGCTGTCTCGATTTACGTGCTCATCGCCATCGTCCGGAAACGGCTCGGGCTGGAAGCGAGTCTTTACCAGATTCTACAGATTCTCAGCGTTACGCAATTCGAAAAAATGCCCCTTTTACAGGCACTCCAGCCATCCGACTCCCCAAACGAATCCCCCTATGACCCCAACCAATTGATTCTATTCGACTTTTAGCCGGACAGCAGTGATACCGGCGGGGTTGTGAGTCCGACGATCACAGCGCAGGGTTCGTTTGGAGAGTCATTGTGTCGCGGCCAGCTACTGATGTCCGCAAAATATGGTGGCCCATACCGGTTGGAGACTCGCCATGCCGGAAAAGGCGCGACATGTCCCCCCCGGCTAACGACCGCGGCGTTGAGATGACCGATCGAACGCGGGACGATCTGTTCACCATATCCCCGGTACGTACCCGGCCAGTAGCCCAGGGCGATTAACCCGCATTTCTCGCCACCTGACGGTCGAAGCACGCCATAGGCCCGCCATGACTGCGTTGCGCTTGCTCGCCGTGCTCAACGTACTTTCCCGGTCGGGTGCCGAGCGCGGGTCGCTGCTGCTTTCGGTAGAGCCAAAATACGAATGGCTAGGCTGCACCCGCGAAAGTACGCCCGCATTATTCAAGAAATGCGGCGCCGAGCGGCGCGCGCCTTGTACTGACGGGCCTCTCACGCACTTCGCCTCGCCACCTGGTGAGAAAAGCGGGTTAGCTGTGGAGCCTCAACAGGTTGTTCCGGGGAGGAGGGAGTCGGCTGATAGGGGGATTATAGCCGAGGCTGGCGTGGGGGCGATGCCAATTGTAGTCGTGGAGCCAGGGGAGCAGATGGTTGGCGCGTTGGAGGGAGGAGCAGTAGGAGCGGGCATAGGCCCATTCGCGGAGGGCGGTTTGGATGAAGCGCTCGGCCTTGCCGTTGGTGCGAGGGGTGTAGGGGCGGGTGAAGCGGTGGCGGATGCCGAGGCGGCGGCAAGTACGACGGAAGTGGCGGGAGCGGTACCAGGAGCCATTGTCGGTGAGCAGGCGTCGGATGCGGATGCCAAGCGAGCCATAGTAGGCGTGGGCGAGGAGAAGGAACTGGGCAGCGGAAAGGCTGCGCTCATCGGGCAGGATCTGGGAGAAGGCGATGCGGGAATGGTCGTCGACGGCGACGTGGACGAACTCCCAGCCGGCGGCGCGGGAGCGTCGGGTCTTATCGCCGGTAACGCGGTGACCGGCGTGCTGGAAGCGGCCGAGCTTTTTGATGTCGAGATGCAGTAGATCGCCGGGACGGTGATGTTCGTAGCGGCGAACGGGGGGAGCGGGTTCGAGATCGCGGAGACGGTTGAGTCCGGCGCGACCGAGGAGGCGGCTGACGGTGGCCGGGGATAGCCGCAGGGTTTGGGCGATGCGGCGGCCCGTCCAACGTTGTCGGCGCAGGGCGAGGACGCGGTCAACGACGGCTTGCGGGGTGCGGCGCGGGCTATGCCGGGGACGCGAAGAGCGATCGTAGAGACCGGCTTCGCCTTCGCCGCGGTAGCGGGCCAGCCAACGGCGGGCGGTGCGTTCTGAGACGTCTCGGGCCGCCGCGGCGGCCCGAGGCGTCTCTCCAGCGAGGATGCATCGAACCAAAAGGGCTCGGCCTTTGGGCGTCAATCGGGCATTCTGATGGATGTTCATGCGGTCTCTCCAGGGTCGTGGTTATTCGACAACTCCAGCTTCCCTGGTCCGGGACCGAATGAACAACCTGTTGAAAGATCACAGTTAGCCCTGGGTAGGGCTTCGGGGGCAAGAGACGGCCGGCCCCGTCAGGGGCGCAACAATCTCAGCCCACGGCTTTAGCCGTGGGAAAAAGGAGCAGTTCGGGGAAGCCCTGGAAGGGGCGACACGGGGGACCGGGGACCGGTTTGTACCTCCCGGCGCGCCGGCATTCTTGCCGGCATTGGGGCCGGTACTCCCGCCGCCATGGGGCTGCACCGCCCGGCGGGCAGACCAGCGCGGCAACGAGACATGTCGCCAGGAATGGCGAGACGGAACGCAAGAATGCGCGCGCCACACAGCAAGAAGCCCCGCTTCATCGTGGTTCGCCTTCTCGTCCGCGCGAGAGGCCGGCAAACGCCGAGCCGACGCCGGTAGCCGCCGAACCTCACGAATCAAGCTTCATGCGCTCCAGCTTGCGGTAGAGCGTCTTGCGCTCGATGTTGAGGATCTGAGCGGCCCGGGTTTTGTTTCCTCCGGTCGCCAGAAGAACCTTGCGGATTTGCTCCTCTTCCGCGTCCATCAGTGATTGAACCGGCCTGCTACGCGGTTCGAGACTATTCAAAGCATCCGCAACGGCATCTGCCTCCAGCACTTCAACCGGGCTCAGGATCAGCAGTCTCTCCAAAACGTGCTGCAACTGCCGCACGTTACCCGGCCAGGCATGCTCTTCCAGAGCCTTCAGGCCGCCGGCTGCCAGCCGAACGTTTCGACCGTAGCGGCCGTTAAAGATCCCCAGGAAGTGACTGGCGAGCAGCCGTATATCGCTTCGCCGCTCTCGCAACGGGGGCAAACGGATGTGCACGACGTTGAGCCGGAACCACAAATCCTGTCGGAACTTGCCTTCCTCGATAAGAGTTTGGAGATCGCGGTTGGTCGCGGCGACAACGCGAACGTCCACCCGACGGCTGACTGAAGACCCCAACGGACGTATTTCCTTTTCTTGAAAAAACCGCAACAGCTTGAGCTGAAATCCCGTATCCACCTCGGCGATCTCGTCCAAGAAGACCGTACCGCTTTTCGCCGACTCGATCAGCCCCTTGCGATCGCGATCCGCGCCGGTAAAAGCGCCGCGCAAGCTGCCGAAAAGCTCGCTTTCCATGATGGTTGGGGCGATCGAGCCGCAATCGACCGGCACGAACGGTCCCTGCCGGCGAAGGCTGTTTTGGTGAATCAGCCGCGCGACAAGCTCTTTGCCGGTGCCGGATTCGCCCTCGACCAGCACGGGAGCGTCGGTCGGCGCGGCCCGCGAGATTGTCTTATAGACCGCGACCATCCGAGCCGATGATCCCACCATCTCGGTGGGCGGCGTCTCTGCTGAGGGAGCTTGGACGCGGCCGCGTTCCGAGAGAAAACTCTCTGCTTGGTGGATAGCCCCCAGGAGTTCGCTGATGTCGAAAGGTTTGGCCAGATAGTCGAGGGCGCCTCCCTGAGTGGCTTCCATGACCGTCTCTATCGTCCCCTGTCCCGTGATGACGATGACCGCGCAGCCGGGATCATAGTCCCGAGCCGCGCGAAGCACGTCAAGCCCTGTCCGCTCATCGAGGTAAATATCGGTGATGACGATGGGGTAGCTCTCGTTGGCCAGCTTCGTCAACGCCTCGGATGTGGAGGTAACGGCCTCGACGGGATATCCTTCCGCTTCCAGCCCGGCCACAAACGTGATCACCACCGAAGGATCGTCTTCGACAAACAGAATGCGTGGCTTTTCGCTCATGGGTTGACCCCGCCTGTCGGTTTCCCGAACAACCCGGCCTACGCCGTCCGCGCGGCGCGACCGTCCGCGCGCGGCAAGGAGAGAGTGAAACGCGAGCCGCGATTGATTCGGCTTTCCACTTCGATGGACCCACCGTGCTGGACGACGATTTCTTCCACGATCGCCAGCCCCAAGCCCATGCCGTCCTGGCCGGATCGCTGGGCTCTGTTGGTGCGGTAGAACTTCCGGAAGATCTGCTTTATCTCGTTTTCGTCCATGCCGTAGCCGCGGTCTTCCACCGAAATGCGTACATTCTCATGGTGACGCCAGGCGCGGACGGTAACCGAAGTGTTTGCGGGCGAGTACTTTACGGCGTTCGTCAATAGATTATAGCAGGCATATTCGAGGAATTCAGGGTCCCCTAAGATCGGCCCGGCCGCTCCTCTGACGTGCTCAATGCGTATGTTTTTACGCTGCGCCGGCCCAAGGGCGCGTTCGATACAACGCGCCAAGATGTCGTCGGCCCCGACCGCTTGGCGTTGCAGCTCCAACTGGCCCGCCCGGAGTCGTTCAACGGACAGAAACATCTCGACCATCCTCGCCAACCGCTTCGACTCCTGATGAATCAGCCCGGCGATCTGTTTGCGCTTTTCCTCGCTCAAGGGATAGCGACTCATCAGCTCGCTCGACCCCTGAATGGTGGTCAACGGAGTCCGCATTTCGTGGGTCACATAGTGGACGGCTCGCTGATAGCGTTCCCGCTGCTGCTCGGCCGAGGCAAGCTTTCCACGCACGAGGAAATACTGATAGCAACCGCCTGAGAGAAATGTCAGCCACCCCACGGCCAAAAGCGGCGCCGCGCTCACCACGTATCCGCCGCTCAGGGAGACAACGGGAGCCAGATGGGCAGCCGCCAGCAACCCGGCGGCAACCAACAAAGCCGGGATCCCACGCAGCTTCCGGAAGCAAGCTCCAACCGCCGTTGCCAGCGCCAAAACGACCGCCAAAACGGTCGAGTCCGCCACGGGATGCAGCAAGCGGCCGCGCTCCAACGTTTCGTAAACGTTGGCGTTGATCTCGACGCCCGACATCGCCCTACCGAACGAATAGGGGGTCATCAGGTAACGGTCGATCCCACCGGCGATGTCCACACCCACGAAAACGGCTCTGCCTTTTACGATGGAAGCGGACTCGGGATCCTCGAGCACTTGCTTCAACGAGATTCGCTCGATCGGTGAGCGGGGGTTGGCGAAGCGAACGAGCAGCGACCGAACTCCGCGGCTCGAAGCCGGAATCGACAGCCCGCCTATTTCCAAGCTTTCCCCCGTTTCCCTGACGGGCTCGGCGCTGTGAGCCAGCCGATACGCCTCGAGCCCCATGGCCCAACGCCGAGTCATGCCCCCTACCTTGGCCGGCAGAACGCGACGACAGACGCCGTCGTCGTCCGGCTCGGCGTGAACGTGACCCAGCGCCGCGGACTGTCGTGCGAAGCGCTCCAGCGGCTCCACCCAAGCGCCGGCTTCCGGACTGCTGCTCAGCCGCAAGTGCGTCGCCAGGACAACGTTCGGCGCGCCGCCGAGCGCCTCTTCGAGCCTGTTATTTTCGGCTTCATCACCCGGTTCGGAGAGAACAATGTCGATCGCCACAACTGCCGGATCGTGCTGGGAGATGATTTCGAGAGCCTCGGCGAGCGGCCCGCGAAGCTTCAGCAAGCCTTCGTACGCCTCTAGGGTCTCATCGTCGATGGCAAGGATTAGTGCTGCTGAACGCTCGGCCGGGGGCGGCCACAAGCGCAAGGACAGGTCGAAGGCCCAGACGTCGAGTTGGGCGCCGACCCGGCTCCAGCCCAAGATCAACCCGAGTACCGCGGCGGCGGCGATCAGGCCTGCATACTGCCACGCGTGGGTACGCATCGACAGTTCCAAGTATATCGGCTGATCCGGCTTCCGAAGCAGCACCGGCTGGATTCGCGAGGACTGCCCGGCCCGACAGAGCTTCCGTCAAAAATACTAGTCTTTGACAAGAGGACAGCTACTCGATCGTGTAAGATGGGAAGTTCCGCGGCGGCCTCGATGTCACTTCGGCTGTGCATGAGCAAGCCGTCCGATAGCGCCAAGGATGGCAACCGGCCAAGTCCGTTCGGCGCGAGGTCGCATCACCCATTCAACAACTACACAAGGAGCTGAGCACTATGGCTTTTACTCTTCCCGATTTGCCTTATGCCGTTGATGCGCTGGAACCGCACATCGACGCCAGGACGATGGAGATCCATCACGGCAAACATCACGCCACCTATGTAAAGAATCTCAACGCCGCGATTGGCGACAACTCGTCGCTTGCCGGCAAGTCTGTCGACGATCTTGTCCGGGATCTGGGCGCCGTGCCCGAGGGGATTCGGGGCGCGGTGCGCAACAATGGCGGCGGCCACCTGAACCATTCCATGTTTTGGCGAATTATGAAGGGCGGTGGAGGCGCGCCGAGCGGCGAGCTAGCTAGCGCCATCGATAGCACGTTCGGAAGCCTTGACGGCTTCAAGGAGAATTTCAAGAAAGCCGCCCTGACGCGCTTTGGCAGCGGCTGGGCCTGGCTCTCGGTCGACGGTAACGGGGGCCTCGTCGTCGAGTCCACGGCCAATCAGGATAACCCCATCTCGCACGGCAACACGCCGATTCTTGGCATTGACGTCTGGGAGCACGCCTACTACTTGAACTACCAGAACAGGCGCCCGGACTATGTCGACGCCTGGCACAACGTGGTCGACTGGGATGCGGTCGCGGAACGTTTCGCCGCCGCAACCGGTTAGCCCTACTTGCCGGCGGCGTCTGGGTGGTGATCGTTTCTCCGCTAGGGGTGAGTTTCGACCAAATCTCGGATCGCCTGCGGGTCGGTTTCAAGCCGACCCCGGCGCCGCCGGCGGTCGAACGAAGGCGCCGCCTACTTGCTTCAGCCCTACAATTTTGATCCAATGTGCGTATGCCTGCGGCATCGAACTTGAACGCTGAAAAACTCATCGGGCGCGCCCCCGACCGCCTCACGCTGGCGGAACGCGAGGCGCTGGTCGGCAAATACATCGCGCAAGAGATTTACACGCCGCAGACTCTCCCTCTGCAGCGGATCGAGGCCATTGGCGACAGCGTTCAGGAGTGCGTCGCCATGCTGCGCGGCCGAGGACTCGATCCCCTGAGCTTCGAATTCTCGCGCCTCCCGCCATCCTACTAATCCGCGTTTCCCGCCAGGCGGCGAGGCGAAGTGCGTGGGAGCCGCGTTAATACAAGGCGCGCGCCGGTCGGCGGGTGTTTCTTGAACAATCCGGGCGTATTGAGCAGTACCTACCTGCCGCCTATTCGAAGCGGAAATCGTCAGCCGATTTTGACAGGTATGATAGGAGCATGGAAAGCAGGACGCTCACGTCGGTCGGGGAATACTTGGCCACGAGCCATCAACCTGACTTCGAATACGTCGACGGCCAACTCCTGGAGCGAAACCTGGAAGAACGCGATCATAGCGAAGTGCAGATGGCTGTCAGCGCCTATCTGCACAATCGTCGCCGGGAACTCGGCATCCATGTATTCCCTGAGCAAAGGGTTCAAGTGTCAGCGACTCGATTCCGCGTTCCGGATATTTGCGTCGTGGCCGGTCCAAAGCCTAAAGATCTCATCCTGAAAGAGCTGCCTCTGATTTGCATCGAAATCCTCTCCAAAGAAGACCGGCCAGGAGACATACAACAGCGTATCGACGACTACCTCGCCCTCGGAGTTCCTTACATTTGGGTGTTGAACCCACGGAGTCAAAGGGCTCGGGTCCACACCGTCGGCGGCGCTGAAGACGTCACAGGGGGGTTGCTGCGGACAGAGAATCCCCGGATCGTTGTTCCCCTAAGCGAGATCTTCGCCGAGATCTAGTCTGCTTTTCTCGCCACGTGGCGGGGCGAAGTGCGTGAGAAGCCTGTCAGCAAAAGGCCCCTGCGTTTCCGCACACCATGAACCCCCACCTGGCGCGCATCCGGATTTTCCCTCTCAAGTCGCTTGACGGCGTAGAGTTGGATGAATCCGTGGTACGGAAAGGCCGCGGACTTGCGGGCGACCGAGAGTTCTGCCTGGTCGATGAAAGCGGCGATTTCGTCAATACGAAACAAATGGGCGAGTCGCTGGTCCGAATCCGGTCCGAGTTCGACCAAGTCTTCGGGGAAATCGTCTTACGAGATGGGGATGACACGGCCACTTTCTCGCTGGAACGCGACGGACGCGGAATCGAGCAGTGGTTTGAAAAACGGCTGGAAAACCCCGTCCGGTTGAAACGAGACACGGAACGAGGCTTCCCCGACGACACGGCAGCGCCGGGTCCTACCGTGATCAGCACCGCAACGCTTCGCGCCGTGGCCTCCTGGTTCCCCGGCTGTGACCTTGACCAGGCGCGGCGGCGCTTTCGGGCTAATCTTGAAATCGACGGGGTGCCGGCTTTCTGGGAGGACCGGCTTTTCGGCCCCGTCGGCGAAGAGGTCCCCTTTCGAATCGGCGAGGTGCCGATCAAAGGGATCAATCCCTGCGCCCGCTGCGCCGTTCCCTCCCGCGACCCGGCGACGGGTAAGATTCATGTCCCCTCCTTCGCCCAAACCTTCGCTAGGCGGCGTCAAGAAACCTTGCCTGCTTGGGCCGAGAAAAGCCGCTTCGATCACTTCTACCGCTTGGCGGTCAACACCGTAATCCTCGAGTCGGAGGCAGGCAAGGTCATCCGCGTCTACGACGACGTGGTTGTCGACCGGTGAACAGAGCCGCAGTCGCGAGGCCGCGGTTAAGCTTGTGGGTAACCTTATCTCTGGCGATACCCGTGCGGGTGCGTAGCCTTGACCGCACCCTTCCACGAGCAGGCCGGGAAGCTTGGTGAACATAACCGCACAGAGCCACGGGCGTTAGCCCGCGGGCCCGCACCCTGACGGGCACGGCTCTGTTCGGTTCTCGCTGCGGGTCCCGCGTCAACAAGAAACGCCCGTCGTTGACCCACAGATGACCGCTGACTCGCTCGTCGCAAGGGTGTGCGAATGCAAACGTCTCACTCCATTAACCCGCATTTCTCACCACGTGGCGAGGCGAAGTGCGTGAGAGGCCCGTCAGTACAAGGCGCGCGCCGCTCGGCGCCGCATTTCTTGAATAATGCGGGTGTACTTGAACAGTACGTTGAGCACGGCGAGCAAGTGCAACGCAGTAATGGCGGGCCTATGGCGTGCTTCGACCGTCACGTGGTGAGAAATGCGGGTTAAACTCACAGGCCCGCAAATTTCGCTGAAAGCGAAGGACAAGAGCGTCGAATTCCCGTAAAATGCTGGTCAAACGTGCCGGACATGGATACAGTCCTCTATTACATCGTCGGAGTCCCCGTCGTCTTCGCCGCACTTTACCTCGTTACGGCCTATCTCGGCTTGGGCGAGTACCTCAAGCTCCGAGGTCTGCGGTTTTGGGAACGGCATTTCGGCCGAGTGACACCAGGTCCTGCCGATCGAGAAAGACGCGAGCCTTTCGAGGAAAAACTAGCGGAGATCAAGTCCACCATCCCTCTCCTCCCCAGCCCCGTCGCCGACTTCACCGGCCGGCAAAACGACATCGACAAACTCGTCACACGGCTGCGCAACCGCGAAACGGCCGCCATTACCGCCATCGACGGACAAGGCGGCGTCGGCAAGACCGAGCTGGCCTACTACGTCGGGCGCGAAGTCCGCGACCACTATCCCGGCGGACAGATTTTGCTCGACCTGCGTGGACTCGACCCCAACCCCGTTACGCCCGAAGGCGCCATGGCCCGCGTCATCCTTGCGCTGGAGCCGCAACAAAAACTCCCCGACACGCCCGAGCATATCGCCGGCCTCTATCACGGCCTGCTGGCCGAGCGCGGCGTCCTCGTCCTCGCCGACAACGCCAAGGACAGCGACCAGGTGCGGCCCCTGATTCCGGGCCCGCCCTCGGCGCTGTTAGTTACGTCGCGCCAAACGATCCAACTTGCGGGCATCGAGCGCGTCGACCTCGACGAGCTTCCATCTCAGAAGGCCCACGCTCTGCTGCGAAGCATTCTCGGCTCGAAGCCAGCCGCGGACGGTGAAGTGGCCCGGCTCGCCCGGCTGTGCGGCAGCCTTCCGATTGCACTCCGGGTCGCCGGAGATTACTTGGCGTCCGCACCCGCGCTGTCGGTTCCGCTGTATCTCGAGCGCCTGGGAACGAAACCGGCCGACATGAAGCATGCGGGCCGCAAAGTCCGGGCGGTCTTGGCCGACAGCGTGGAAGCCCTGGAGCGCGAAAACCCCTCCCTTGTGAAGAAGTGGCGGTCGCTGGCCGTCTTCCTGGCCCCGTTTGACCGCCAGGCCGCCGAGGCAGTGGCTGAGTTCGAAGGGGACGAGCTGGACACCTTGGTGGGCCGCAGCCTGGTGATTTACGACCGCGACCAAGAGCGCTTCCGCCTGCACGACCTGATGCGCGAGTTGGCGGAAGAGGGCTGGGAGGAGGACGAAGCCCACCAGGCGCGCCGGCGTCACGCTGCTCATTATCTGGGGGAGACACGGCGCGCGATCGAGTATTACGAGCAGGTTCTTGAGATTGCCCGCGAGACCGGGGACCGCTGCGGCGAGGCGGAGGCGTTAGGGAACCTGGGCATGGCGTATGCGAATCTGGGGGAGACGCGGCGGGCGATCGAGTATTACGAGCGGCGTCTTGAGATCACCCGCGAGACCGGGGACCGCCGCGGCGAGGGGATGGCCGTGGGAAACCTGGGCATCGCCCATGGACAGCTAGGGGAAACGCGGCGCGCGATGGAGTATTACGAGCAGCATCTTGAGATTGCCCGCGAGACCGGGGACCGCCGCGGCGAAGGGACGACGTTGGGGAACCTGGGCATCGCTTACAAGGATCTAGGGGAGCCGCGACGCGCGATGGAGTATTACGAGCAGCATCTTGAGATTGCCCGCGAGACCGGGGACCGCCGCGGCGAGGGAAATGCCTTGGGGAACCTGGGCATCGCCCATGGACAGCTAGGGGAAACGCGGCGCGCGATCGAGTATTGCGAGCAGGTTCTTGAGATTATGCGGGAGACCGGCGACCGCCGCGGCGAGGGGAATGCGCTCTGGAACCGCGCCCTGGCCCTCGACAACCTCGGCCGCCGCGACGAAGCCATCGCCGACGCCCAGGCGACCTTACAGATCTACGAGCAAATCGAAGACCCCAGGGCCGACAAGGTCCGCCGCAAGCTCGCCGACTGGGGCGCGCCGCAAGACTGACACCAGTTAGCGACCTGTACTCTTGCCGTTCCGGCCGTTTGTCGTCGAATACAACTCGGTGACCCGCGCCGATAAGAGACGCCCGTCGTTAGCGGCTACTCTTCTTCGTCCTTGGCCACCCCGCGGTCTTTTTGGCTCTGGGAGATCACTTTTTCGGCGATTTGGTGGGGCACGAAATCGTAGTGGCTGAACTCCATGGTGAACGAGCCACGGCCTTGGGTCATCGACGTTAGGTCGTTGGCATAGGTGAGCATTTCGGCCATCGGTACTTGGGCTCGGATCAATTGATTGCTGCCCTTGGTATCCATGCCCTGAATGCGGCCGCGGCGGCTGTTGAGATTGCCCATCAGATCACCGGCGAAATCCATCGGCGCGATGATCTCAGTGCTCATGATCGGCTCGAGCAGAGCGGGGTGGGCTTCGTCCATGGCCTGGCGGAAGGCCTTTCGGCCGGCCAGCTTGAAGGCCAACTCGGAGGAATCGACATCGTGGTATTGGCCGTCGTAGAGAGTCACCTTGAAATCGACGACCGGGTAGCCGGCCAGATGGCCCGACTCCGCCGCTTCGAGGACGCCTTTTTCGACAGCCGGGATGTACGTCCTGGGGATCGATCCCCCGAAAATGGCGTTGACGAACTCGAACTGCCCTCCGCGCTCGAGGGGTTCCATCCTGATCCTGCAGTCGCCGAACTGCCCGTGCCCGCCGGTCTGCTTCTTGTGGCGTCCCTGTACGTCGGCTTTGCCGCGGATCGTTTCACGGTAGGGGATCTTGGGTGCTTTCAGTTCCACCTCGACGCTATAGCGCTTCTTGAGACGGCTTACGATCACTTCCAGGTGCTGTTGGCCGTTGCCCGCCAGCAGGAATTCCTTGGTTTGCGGGTCGCGGTAGAAATTCAGCGAGGGGTCCTCTTCGAGGATGCGGTGAATGGCCACGCCGAGGCGGCCCTCGTCTTGCCGCGTCTTTGGTTGGATGGCGTAGGCAATGGCCGGCAGCGGAATCTTGGCCTTGGGGAACTCGATGGGGCGGTCTTTCTCGCCCAGGCTGTCGCCCGTCAAGGTCTCTTTCAGCTTGGCCACGGCGCCCAGGTCGCCGGCGTGGACCGCGGTTACCGGCGTCAACTCTTTCCCGAAAACCAGACCGGTGCGGGCGAACCGCTCCGGGCTGCCGCGCGTGTAGTTAAAAACGTTGGCGTCGTTTTGGAGAACTCCCGAGACCACCTTGAAGTAGGTGACGCGCCCCGCAAACGGATCCGCCGCCGTTTTATAGACGAATAGCGAAAGTGGTTCGCCGTCGAGGATCTTGCGCGCCGCCGGCTCGTCGCCGTCGGCCTGGCCCGCGAGCTCGCCGCGAGCCGTGGGCGCCGGGACGAACTTGCCCAGGAAATCGAGCGCGGCGTCGCTGCCGATGTTATGGAACGCGGAGGCGCACAAGACGGGGTAGATCTTGCCCTCGGCGATTCCCTTGCCCAAACCGGCGACGACCTTTTCAGGCGGCAGCGTCATCTCTTCCAGATATTCGGCCAGCAAGTCGTCGTCGCATTCGGCGACCATCTCGAGCAGCGTCTCGCCGGCCGATTCGACTTCCGACTCGAGCTCCGAGGGAACGGCGCCTTCCGTCGCCCTGCCCTTGCCGTCTGGTTCGTAGGTGTGGGCCTTCCCGCCGACAAGGTCGACGAGACCCCGGAAGTCCTTTTCCGAGCCGATCGGCCAGTGGACCGGAACCGCCTGTCGGCCGAGCACTTCCTTGATCTCGGCCAGCACCCGGGCGAAGTCGGCCCGCTCGCGGTCGAGCTTGTTGACGAGAATGATCCGCGGCAGATTGTACTCTTCGGCGAAGCCCCAAACTTTTTCGGTCTGAACCTCGACACCCGCTACCCCGTCGACCACGATCAATACCGCATCGGCGGCGAGCAGAGAGGCCTTCGTGTCGTTGATGAAGATGTTATAGCCGGGCGTGTCGATGAGGTTGAGCTTGGTGTCCTTCCATTCGGCGTAAGCGAGCGACGACGAGATGCTGACTTTGCGCGCAATCTCTTCATCGTCGAAGTCGGTAATAGTGGTGCCCTCGTCCACGCGGGTCAGCCGGCTTATCGCGCCGACGGTGTAGAGGTAGGCGGCCACGAGGCTGGTTTTGCCGCAATCGCCGTGGCCGGCGATCCCGATATTGCGGACATCCTTACCTTCGTAAGCTTTCACGGCGATCTAACCCAAATTAGCACGCTCGGTTGCCGCCAGTCGGGCCCGGGCGCGCGCGATGGCCCGCGACGCGCGTTCCACGTCGATTTCCATGTCGTGGCGCTGCAGCAGGTCGTTGGCTCGCCGGCGGGACTCTTCCGCCCGCTTGACGTCGATTTCCTCGGCCCATTCGGCGCTATCGGCCAACACGCGGGTGTGGTTGGGGAGCACTTCCATCACGCCTCCGTGGAGCGCCATATAACGGGTCCGCCCCTCCAGCCGGTAGGACAAGACGCCGGCGCCCAACTGGGAGATCAGCGGAGCATGGCCGGGAAGAACTCCCATCGAGCCGCCCAGAGCGGGAATCTGTACCTCGTCGACCTGCTCGGATATCAGCAGCCGCTCCGGGACGGCAACTTCGAGTTTGATCTTCCCCGCCATCGTCAGGCCACCTTCTGTAGCTTCTCCGCCTTCTCCAAGGCTTCTTCAATCGGTCCGACCATGTAGAAGGCCTGCTCGGGAAGGTCGTCATGCTTGCCTTCCACGATCTCCTTGAACGCGCGAACCGAGTCGGCCACCTTGACGGATCTGCCGGCCAGCCCGGTAAACTGCTCGGCGACGAAGAACGGCTGGGAAAGGAAGTTTTGGATCTTCCGGGCCCGCGCCACCGCCAGCTTGTCTTCCTCCGAAAGTTCTTCCACGCCCAGAATGGCGATGATGTCCTGGAGCTCCTTGTAGCGCTGCAGGGTCTGCTTGACGGCCTGGGCCGTGTCGTAGTGCTCTTCTCCGACGATGTTCGGATCGAGAATGCGCGACGTCGAAGCCAGAGGATCGACCGCGGGGTAGATCCCCAGCGACGCGATTTCGCGGGAAAGGTTCGTCGTCGCGTCCAGGTGAGCGAAGGTGGTCGCCGGGGCTGGGTCGGTATAGTCGTCGGCGGGGACGTAGATGGCCTGCACGGACGTAATGGATCCCTTCTTCGTCGAGGTGATGCGCTCTTCGAGCTCGCCCATCTCAGTAGCCAGGTTGGGCTGGTAACCGACCGCGGAGGGCATCCGTCCGAGCAAAGCCGACACTTCAGACCCCGCCTGGGTGAAGCGGAAAATATTATCGATAAACAGCAGCACGTCCTGGCCTTCATCGTCGCGAAAGTACTCGGCCACGGTCAGTCCGGTCAGCCCGACCCGCAGGCGCGCGCCCGGCGGCTCGGTCATCTGGCCGTAGATCAGAGCGCATTTGGACTTTTGCCAATCGTCGGGATCGATGACTTTCGACTCCTGCATTTCAAGCCACAGGTCATTGCCCTCGCGCGTGCGCTCGCCGACACCGGCAAAGACGGAAACACCGCCGTGTTCGGTGGCGATGTTGCGGATCAGCTCCATGATGATGACGGTTTTGCCGACTCCCGCTCCTCCGAACAGCCCGATCTTGCCGCCCCGCAAATAGGGCTCGAGCAGATCGATCACCTTGATGCCGGTTTCAAACATCTCCAGCTCGGTCGACTGCTCTTCGAGCGTGGGGGCCGCCCGGTGAATCGGGTAGCGCTGCTCCGTTTCAACGGGCCCCTTCTTGTCCACCGGCCGCCCCAGCACGTTGAGGATGCGGCCGAGCGTCTGCGGACCTACCGGAACAGTAATGGGCCGGCCGAGATCCTCCGACGGCATGCCGCGCACAAGACCTTCCGTCGGCTCCATTGCGACGGTGCGCACACGCCCTTCCCCCAAATGCTGCTGCACCTCGCAGGTGATATCGATGGGCGTCGGGGCATCGAAGCCCTCGCTGGTCACGCGAATCGCGTTGTAGATTGCCGGCAAATACCCTTCGCTGAACTGAATGTCGACGGCGGGTCCGGCGACTTTGACGACTTTTCCTATCTTCGACATGGCTGTTTTCCCGTAAATGGTTCGTACTTTAAGTCCGTGGCGGACCGCTTCACCGCCGGAGTCGCGGCACGGCCCGACTACTCGAGCCCCGCTGCGCCGCTGACGACCTCGATGATTTCGTTCGTAATGCTGGCCTGCCGCACCCGATTCATGTGCAGCGTCAGTTTGTCGATCATCTCCTCGGCGTTGCGCGTCGCGGCATCCATGGCCGTCATGCGCGCGGCGTGCTCGGCGGCCGCGGACTCGATCATCGCCTGGTAGACGGCAACATTAACGTACCTGGGCAAAAGCGTGCGAAAGATTTCCGGAGCCGGTTGTTCGTAGAGGTACTCGAACGATCCTCCGCTTTCTGACCCGGACACCTGAACGGGCAGCAGCCGATCGACGATCAGCGTCTGGCGCAGCACGGTTTTGAACTCGTTGAAGATCAAATACACGGCGTCGACTTCCCGCCGGGTGAACCTCGAGATGACGTTGTCGCTGATCTTCCGGCAGGTCGCGAAATCGATGTTGTTAAGAATATTGATCCACTCGCCGGCAATCGAAACGTTCCGCCGGCGGTAGAAGTCGCGGCCCTTGCGGCCGATAAGCTCCATCTCGACCTCGGCCGATGAGCGTTCGGCGAGGAATTGCTGGGACCTACGAATCACATTACTGTTGAAGGCGCCGCAGAGCCCCTTGTCTCCGCTCAACAGGAGAACCAGAACGCGGTCTTCCCTACGGCGGGCCAACAACGGATGAGCGAGCGCGGGAGAATCCTCGGGCTCGTTGCCCAAGATACTGGCCATCATTTCCCGCAAGACGGAGGAGTAGGGGCGAGCGGCGAGCACCCTTTCCTGGGCCCGGCGCAGCTTGGCCGCCGAGACCATTTTCATCGCCTTGGTGATTTGCTGGGTGTTGTTGACCGAGCGGATACGCCGCCGCAGGTCAATCAGGCTGGGCATGCTAGCTGGTTGCCGCTTCCTGACCGTGCCGAGACGCAAAGCGTTCTTTGAATTCGCCGAGCACGGCCTTGATTTCGTTCTCCAACTCTTCGTCGATAGCCTTTTTCTCGAGAATCTTGGTCAGCACACTGTCGGACTGAGGGTCGAGGTAGGCATAAAGCTCGTTCTCAAACTCCCGGCATTGCGAAACCTCAAGGGAATCCAGGAACCCGTTCGTGCCGGCGTAAATGATGAGAATTTGCTTTTCGACCGCAAGAGGTTCGTATTGTTTTTGCTTGAGAATCTCGACCAGCCGTTCTCCGCGATGCAACTGTTGTTGCGAAGCTTTGTCCAGATCGGAGCCGAACTGGGCGAACGCCGCTAGGGCGCGGTACTGGGCCAGCTCGAGACGCAGCGTTCCCGCGATTTTCTTCATCGCTTTGATCTGCGCGTTTCCCCCCACGCGGCTTACCGAAATGCCTACGTTAACCGCGGGCCGTACGTTGGCGTTGAACAAGTCCGCCTCGAGGTAGATTTGCCCGTCGGTGATCGAGATGACGTTGGTGGGAATGTAGGCCGAAACGTCTCCGGCTTGGGTTTCGATAAAGGGCAATGCGGTGAGCGAACCTCCCCCGTGGGAGTCGTCCAACTTGGAGGCCCGCTCCAGCAGGCGGCTGTGCAGGTAGAAAACGTCCCCGGGGTAGGCCTCCCGCCCCGGCGGCCGGCGCAGCAGCAGCGAAATCTCCCGGTAGGCCGCCGCGTGCTTGGAGAGATCGTCGTAGACGCACAAAGCGTGCCCGCCGTTGTCGCGGAAATGCTCCCCGATCGCGCATCCCGAGTAAGGCGCCAGGAACTGCATCGCCGCCGGATCGGCCGCGGAGGCCACGACCACGATCGAGTAGTCCATGGCGCCGAAGCTTTCCAACGTCTTGACGACCTGGGCGACGGTCGATCGCTTCTGCCCGATGGCGACGTAGATGCAGATCATGTCGCCGCCCTTCTGATTGATGATCGCGTCGACGGCGATGGCCGTCTTCCCGGTTTGCCTGTCGCCGATGATCAACTCCCGCTGGCCTCGGCCGATGGGGATCATGCCGTCAATGGCCTTGAGCCCCGTTTGCATGGGCTCTTTGACCGGCTGGCGGTCGATGACGCCGGGCGCCAAACGTTCCACCGGATTGTAGGTCTCCGTTTGAATGGGGCCCTTGCCGTCGAGAGGGCGTCCCAGCGCATCCACGACGCGGCCGATCAGCGCATCCCCCACGGGAACGGAAATAATACGCCCGGTGCGGCGGACCTCGTCGCCCTCCTTGAGCTCCGTATAGTCGCCCAGCAGCACCGCCCCGACCTGGTCTTCTTCCAGATTCATGGCGATGCCGGCCACGTTGTGCGGGAAATCGAGCATCTCCCCGGCCATGACTTTTTCCAGTCCGTGCAGCCGGGCGATCCCGTCGCCGAGCGAGATCACCGAACCGACTTCGGCGACTTCGACGACGCCTTCGTAGTTTTCAATCTGCTCCCGAATGAGTTGGGAGATTTCATCCGCGCTGATTTGAGCCATTGTTTATGCTTCTCCGGTGATCGCTCGGTCCAACGCCTCGAGCTGAGCGCGAATCGAGCCGTCGAAGACCGTCGATCCATAGCGGACCGTGGCCCCGCCTAACAGTTCGGGGGCCACCCGAAACGCCGCCTGAACCTGCCGCCCGGTCACGCGGTGAAATTTGTCGACAATCGCGTCGCGCCGCGGTTCCTCGATACTTTGCGCCGAGGTGACTTCGATCCGCGCGACTCCCGCCGTCTCGTCGAGCCACGCTCGGAAGGCGTCGATCATCTCCCCGATCAGCCGCGTTCGGCGATGGTCAATGACGACATACAAGAAGTTGCGGACCGGGGTGGCAACCTCCATGCGCCCGCACAGGCTGGCGATCAAAGCCCGTTTCTCCGCCGGACTGACCGCCGGCGAATTCATTACATTCCACAGCGGCTGAGATTCTTCGAGTAGACGCCGAATAGCCGCCAGCTGTTCCAGAGCCGCTTCCGGACGCACTGCCGACGTCGGTTTGGTGACGACCTCAGCCAGTGCGACGGCGTATCGATTCGCAATTGCTAGAGCCATGTTTCGGTCTAGTTAACAGGCGAGCTTCAACAGCGAAACGCACTCACTCGGAATACGGTCGGCAAGCGCTGTTGAAGGTTTGTGGGCGTTGAAAACTCGGAGTGACGCCAAACAGAAGACTTAGCAAGCCTCTGAATCATCAAGCTACCACAGCGGGCTGAGACGGTCAACTTTGGGGCTGCCCCACGCACCCCCGCAACCCGTGCGCGGCGCCCTCTCCGGCGGCATCCGCTCGGGGGCCCTCGAACCCGCGCTTTCGACTGCCCGATGCTATCGCCGGGGACGTTTGCAGCCAAAACATAATTGGAATAAAATGTTTTAATAGGCGGCTCGGTCGGGTCAGCGGATCCCGGGCGGCCGCTGGGTTGCTTCGATGACTTGTTTCTTCTGCGGTTACTGGAACTGTGAAGGTGAGCATCGCTCCGACTGGAATTCGAGCCGCGGCGGGCTTGTTGGATCTCACAGTCGTCCTGATCTCGCTGGGGATGTTGCTTACTCTCTTCCACCTGATGGGAGGGGTGTTGGTGCCGGGCGAGGAAAGCGCCCGAGCAATCTTGATCTCATTCCTGGCTTTGTTGCTCTTTTACTGGCTTTTCTGCGCGGAAACCGGCGCCGAAACGCCCGGAATGCGTTGGCTCGGCCTGCGGGTGGTCAGTTTTGACGGGCAGCCCCTGACCGCCCGGCAGCGGCTCGCGCGAGCCTGGGCCACGGTATTGAGCACCACGGCTCTTGGTCTTGGTTTTGTCTGGTCGCTCGCGGACGAAGACAATCTCACCTGGCACGACCGTCTTTCGAAGACATTTCTCACGCGAGACGAATCGGCTGAGGTCCCCCACGTGCTTCGCGCCCACCATTGACGCGCAGTCTAAACGACCCACACCGCTTCCGAGCCGCGCGCGTCAGCAAGCGGTCCAGCGATGTCGGGCGGCGCGTCGCGCGAACCGACGACATGGGAAGGCTTCGCAATCTCGCAAAACTGAGCCGCGGCCGTGAGGCCGCGGGCCCGCAGGCTCACGCCTGCGGCTCTGCTCCGGGTCACTAGCAACAGAAACCCGGTGCTCTCGGCTACCTAGCCGCGCAGGCCCACGAACGCCAGCATGCGCCCGGCCCCCTCCCCGCTGCGGCGGTGCGAAAAGTAGTCCTGCTCCAGGCAGTGGGTGCATGCGTTGGCAACGGAGATCTTGGCGGGGTTGATGCCGGCCTCTGAAAGTTGACTTCGCGTGGCATCGATGAGATCGACACGGGGCGGGTCACTACCATGGACGAAGGCCTTCTCGAATCGGTTCGCCACTTCCAATCCCACCTTGAAGCAGCAGCGGCCAATCGCGGGCCCGATCGCCGCTTCAATGTCCGCCTCTTCGGAGCCAAACTCCGCGGCCATCCTCTCAACAGCCCTTCGAGCGATCGATTTCAGCGTGCCTCGCCACCCCGCATGGACGGCGGCCACCCCGCGCTTTGCGGGATCGACAAACAGTACCGGCAGGCAATCCGCCGTTCGTACGCCCAGCAAGTGGCCCGGTTGCAGCGTCAGCAAGCCGTCCGCCTCGGGAGGCGGAACTTCCCTGCGAGGCCCCGGGTTCCCCGCGATTGCGACCAACTTGTCGGAGTGAACTTGACGGGCGGTTCGCAAGACCATTCCTTCTGTTCCCAAAGCGGAAACAGCGGCGTCGAGCGATTGAAGCGCGCGAAAATCTCCCGCGCGGCGTGTCGTGAATCCATGAACCAGCCAGGGAATGTCCATCCACCGGCGGAGGCGCAGAACTCCGCGGGCATCGACCTCGAAGACCATGGTGTGAGGTTATCGTATCGGTGTCTGATGGGCGGGTTTTGAGGCGCTAACCTGCTTTTCTCACCACGTAGTGAGAAGGCGGGTTATGTCGGACTTGCTTGTCGATCCACCCGCCGCCCCCTATTGGCGAGCTGCCTGGACCAGTGAGGCCAAGACGTATCCGCGATACCAAATGCTATATTCTTCACCAGGAGTCCTTTTTATGGCGTCGTCTGTATCTTCCAGTTCACTCGGGCGACCGACGAGTTCGACCGCCCGCACGGTCGTGACGGTGCTCGGGCTCGGTATCCTCGCGACGGTGGCCGTCTTCTTCTTTGTCGTGGTGGCGGCGAAGTACTTCCACCTCGCCGAGAGCAGCTATGGTTTCTTTTGGCCGAGACGATACGGGTTACTGCTGCACGTGACAGGAGGGACGCTGGCGTTGTTGATCGGTCCGTTCCAGTTCTGGACGGGGCTGCGTAGGGTTTCGCTTTATGTCCACCGCTGGGTCGGCCGGACTTACATGTTCGGAGCGGCGATGGGAATCGTCGGCGGCTTCTACCTCGCCGTCACGACGCCCGTCGGGTGGCAGTGGGCCGTGTCGCTGCTGGCGCTCGACTTCGCCTGGCTGCTTACGACGGGAATGGCCTTCCTGGCAATCCGCAAACGACGAATTCAACTGCACAAGGAATGGATGATCCGCAGCTACATCGTCACCCTCGCCTTCGTCGGCTTCAGGATCATTGTCGAATGGCCTTCGTTCGTGCTGCTCGGCGACTTCCCCCAGCGAGCGCCCGCGGCGATCTGGCTGAGTTTTGTCCCCGCACTGCTGGTTGCCGAGGTGTTGCTGCAGTGGAAACGGGTCCTCGGCCGGCGCGGCGCCGAGACCTAACATCGCTTAAACCCGCAAACCGGGACGCCCGACCTGCCCGCCGGCGCTTTCATCTCAGCGGTTCCCCTCCGCCCCGAGGACCCGCAAAGAAGCCGAACTTCCACGCCGGACTCGAGCGGACCCGCCCGCTGGGCTATTCTTCTTAGGAGGGA
The DNA here is from genome assembly GCA_965248365.1 of Bryobacterales bacterium. Taxonomy (GTDB): domain Bacteria; phylum Acidobacteriota; class Terriglobia; order Bryobacterales; family UBA6623. Next base: position 1,366,157 of record CBDFJA010000003.1, read on the forward strand.
GAAGCCCCACTTGAGCTCAGACCGCCCCAAGGGGAAGTCCGAGACCGAACGCAGAATGCGGGAGGATTGGGACGCCCGCGCCCGAGAGAATGCGTTCCACTATATCGCCTCTGCAAAAGAAGAGTGGCGCGTGGAGGAATTTTTTGGCGGGGGCGAAAAGTCAGCGCAGGGAGCAATTTTCGACGATTTGGAAACCATCCGTCAGGGCCGGGAACCGGGGCAAATGCGGGTTCTTGAAATCGGCTGCGGCGCGGGGAGGATGACTCGGGCCTTGGCTCGGGTCTTCGGGGAGGTTTATGGGGTCGATGTCAGCGGAGAGATGATCGCCCAGGCTCGTCAGTTACTCAGCGGCTGCGAAAACGTTCATCTCTTTCAAAACAACGGTACCGATCTATCCGTACTGCGCGACGTCCGGTTCGACTTCGCCTTTAGCTACATCGTTTCCCAGCATGTCCCCGACAGGGCCATTATCGAGAACTACGTGCATGAGGTGTATCGGCTGTTGCGCCCGGGAGGTCTGTTCAAGTTTCAGGTGCAAGGCAGTTCAAGCGAGTCTGCCGAGCAGGACGACACCTGGTCCGGAGTGCAGATTGCCGGCTACGAAGCGCTGGCGATGGCCGAGAGCAGCGGCTTTGATCTCATCCGTCACGAAGGCGTCGAAGATCAGTATTTCTGGCTCTGGTATCTGAAGCCGGGCGATCCCGAGGCCCAGGCGGACGGTGGGAAGTCCAGGACCCCCCGAGCATCTGAAGGCGGCGGCTGGAGGAGCCGACGTCTTGCTCGTTACCGGCTGGCGGAAACGCTTGTGGCCGGTAGGCGCGTGCTCGACGCTGGTTTGGGCGGGGGCGAAGGGGATCTCGGGCTGGCGCGCTCGGCGCAACAAATCGTTGTTCTCGACGGCGCCCCGGAGCGGCTCCCGGCCCGGCCGAAGCAACAGCGCTCTCCCAATCTTCACTCCCTGGCGGCCGATCGCCGTCATTTGCCGTTTCCCGACGCCAGTTTCGATTTCGTTCTCGCCTTGGGAGCGATCGAATCCATCGAAGAGTGGCGCGCTCTGCTGGCTGAGGCCCGGCGCGTCTTAGGGGCGGGCGGGCGACTCTTGGTTTCCGCGTCCAACCGGCGGCAGGCGGAAGATCCGGAAACGACGCCGCATTCCCGTGATCGGCGGTTTACCTATGAAGAGTTTCAGGCGGAGCTGAAGGACTTTTTCCGGCACACGACTGTGTTTCTGGAAAACGAGAGTGATGCCATCACGTTCACTCCGCTCGAGGTGCAGGGGATCAGAACGACCCTCGAAAACGTGCAGCCCCAGCCTGGACAGGCACATGGTTTCCTCGCCGTTTGCTCAACCGAGCCGCTCTACGGCTCGCCGACGTTTGTCTATCTGCCCTGGGTCGGTAACGTCTTGCACGAACGGGAGGGCCGCATCGAGCGTCTCCGGGTCGGCCTGGAGCAGACAGATCTCTTACTGAGCGCCACGGGGGATGTGCTCAAAGCCCTTCAACCTAAGTATCAGCAGCAGGAACAGCAGGCCGGCGAGGCTGTTCAGCGGTTGGAGGAGGAAAACGAAAAGAAGACAGCCTGGGCGAGGGAGCTTCAGGGAAAGCTGGATGAGCGCAGGGAACTCGAGGAGCGTACCCAGTGGGCGCTGAAGCTGAACGCGGAGCTGGATCGGGCGGTGGAGAATTTTCGCAAGTTGGAGGCGGACAGAGACGACGTAATCGGGGACCTGGAAAAATCCGTGAAGTTGCTGGATGAAGCCGAGCAGCGCGTGATCGAGCGCACAGATTGGGCGCGGCGGCTGGACCGGGATCTCGTACAGGCCCGCGAGCAGTTGGCGGCCCTATACGGGTCTCCGGCCTACCGCATCGGCCGGCGCCTGGGGCTGGCTCCCAAACCTGCTCCCGACCCACCCTCTTTCGAAACGCCGAAACAAGAGGAATGAACGGAGATACGCCGGCCCGTGGCGGCGCACAATACGCTCGCTCGCGGCGGGAATGCCGGCCCATTTTCGGTCCCTGATTTTCACTGGACAGAGCCGCGGGCGTTAGCCAGCGGGCCGCCGCTCGGCGTTACCGCGTCCACCTCTTTTGAGAGTCCCCCCTCGCGTCCAGCGGAAGCACCCGTTTTCGAGGCCAACGACGGTCGCCACGGGCCAGCGTGAGCCTAGCCTGCTTTTCTCACCACGTGGCGAGGCGAAGTGCGTGAGAAGCCCGGCAGTACAAGGCGCGCGCCGCGCAGCGCTGCATTTCTTGAATAATGCGGGCGTACTTGAACCCTACGTTGAGCACGGTGAGCAAGCGCAACGCGGTAATGGCGGGCTTATGGCGTGCTTCGACCGGCACGTGGCGAGAAAAGCAGGCTAGTTGACCCTCACCGTGACGGGTTCGCTGAGCTCGAAGGTAATCACCGACTCGCTGCCAATGACGGCGGCGGCGCCCCGCGTCGTGAGCACGCCGGCGGTACCCGCGCCGGCTCCGGCACCCGCACCGATGGCGGCTCCCTTGCCGCCTCCCACGATCGCCCCGACAGCCGCGCCTACGCCGCTGGCGATTCCAATCTTCTTGGCGTCCTTCTTCTTCGTCGATTGAGCGGCGACTGAGTAGGTCGTCGTGGCCACATCGAGATTGCGCCCGTCGGCGCCCTGAACCGAGGTCAGCCGGATTCCGAACCCCGCCCGGCCCTTGACCTTGCCGCCGGCATTCGAATGCGCAATGACTCCGCGGACGTTCGCTCCTTTGGCCGCGATGACCCGTGTACCCTCGACGATCGGATCTTCCAACGTGGCGGCGAACCTTTCGCCCGCCTTGACCGTACCGCTCGAAAGCGTGTTGATCGTTCGCACGGTAATGGCCGTACCGGCGGGTAGCGTCACCGATGGCGGCCGCTTAGAGACATTCGCCCCACCGGGGTCGGAACGGTTGGTGTCCGCCGTATCCTCTCGGGGGGGCGCCGATTCGCAGCCTGCCGACACGGTCAGGGCGGCGGCCAACAGAAGGAGAAAGATCCGCGATGGTTTTGTCATGAGAAATTCTCCGTTTCGTTTGAAGATGATCTGTGCATTGTATGCCAACCGCAAGGCCTAGCAGCCCCCGGCGAAACCCAAGGGACTTTCCAAAGTTTCCCGCCGGAGCCGCTTTTTCTTGACTTTCCGGCCCACGGTGTGCGACCGTTTGCTGTTCGTTTGGGGGCAGCCCCGGACACCGGCTCCATGACGGATGGCAGGACCCTCGAGTTAAATCTGGAAAGCACCCTGGATAGCGTTGAAGCCAGCGAGTTGATTGTCCAACAGTTGGCGCAGCGCCGAGGGTTTTCCGAACAAGAAACGGAGCAGTTCATGATCGCCATCCGAGAGACGATGGCCAACGCGGTCAGCCACGGGAACGGATATAGCCGCGAGAAATCCGTCTACTTCGAGGTCGTCGCCGACTCCACGCAATGCAAGGTCACAGTCCGTGACCAGGGACTCGGTTTCGACCCCGACCAGGTTCCCGACCCTACCGCGGAGGACAATCTCTTGCGGACCTCCGGTCGTGGGCTTCTGCTGATGCGTTCGTTCGTCGATGAACTCTCCATCCGCCGCGCGGATCCGGCCGGTACCGAAGTTGTTTTAATCAAGTATTCGCCTAAACCTAAGAGCCACAAGGAGGAGGACGTGAGCTTAGTTACCAATATTCGTGAGGTCGAGGGTGTGTCCATCGTAGACCTGAGCGGCCGCATTACACTCGGAGAAGGCTCTGGACAACTTCGCGACACCGTTCGCAAGCTGCTGGAAAAAGATCAAAAGAAGATCCTGCTGAACCTGGGAGATGTCAGCTACATCGACAGCGCCGGACTAGGGGAACTCGTTTCCAGCTACACGACCGCCGCCAATCAGGGAGCGAAAGTGAAGCTGCTGAACCTGCAGAAGAAGGTTAAAGATCTGCTGCAGATCACGAAGCTCTACACGGTGTTTGACGAGTTCAGCAATGAAGCGACAGCTATCATGAGCTTTTCCTAGCTTACTTTTCTCACCCCCTGGCGAGAACCGGGTGAGAGGGCCGTCCCTGCAAGGCGCGCGCCGTTCGGCGCCCGGTTTCTTGAATCATGCGGGCGCACTTGAACCCTACGTTGACCGCGGCGTCTTTCCCGGAGGATCGGTTACTGTCGTCCCACGGGAACAGTTCCAGCTCGCGGATTTAGAACAGCAGCGAAAAACCCGCTGAGTATTCGACATTGTGCAGGCTGCCGGAGCTGCCTGCGAGGCCGAACGGCTTCCCGGTAATGTGGTCTCTTACGTCGAACCGAACGCCGTAGCGATCCCTGAGTTTGAACTTCAACCCTGCGCCAATATTCACGCCGGGTTTCGTGGTTCCGGCTCCTGAAAACGACGAAACGCCCGGCGGGAAGAAGGTTGAAAAACCCGCTCCAGCCGTCACGAACGGTCGAACGGCGGTGCCTTGCGGCGTGGCATGGACGACGAAGTTATAGTAGAAATTCTGAACTGTCATCCCGCCCGAGTCCCCGCCCCCTATCTGTAACCCGCTGCGCTGAAAGGAGTAGCTCAGCTCGTGGCCCAGGAACTCCCAACTATTGATGGCCAGGCGAGATCCGATGCGTATTCCGTTGTTCAGCGAAAACTCGTCGGCAGCCGCACCGGACTGGGGGTCCAGTCTACCGATGTTCGAGTCCGTAAACGCCGACCAGCCCACGGTCACACCGGCTTCCGCGGTTTGACCCCAAGAAAGATTAACCGAAACCATTCCCAGCAAAACGAATCGCATCAGGTATCGCATGCAGCTTCCTCCCATGGCAGAGAACAATCGCTGAGCGCGGCCCAGAGAAAATCGAACTGTCGGCGTCTCCCGACGGCCCCGGTCAGGCATCTGGTCCTCAAAGGGTTCTTCGATTCGATCGACGGCGACTGGCTTGCCTTGGTTACGCTCGCGGCGCATTTCGGCGTGGTCCGACCGGTCCCACAGTGTTTCGGAAGTACGGGAGCGCAGCCGCCGCCATCACTGCCTGGCGCGGACGGGCAGGAATCAAAAGAGGGGTTAACCGGCATTTCTCACCACCTGACGGTCGAAGCACGCAATAGGCCCGCCATTACTGCGTTGCGCTTGCTCGCCGTGCTCAACGTACTGTTCAAGTACGCCCGCATTATTCAACAAATGCGGCGCCGAGCGTCGCGCGCCTTGTACTGACGGGCCGCTCACGCACTTCGCCTCGCCACGTGGTGAGAAAAGCGGGTTAGTAGGCTGTCCCAGACAAGACTTCTTGACCATCCCGGCCATGTGGCACGCCTCCCGGCGTGCCGTGTCGCCATTCCTGGCGACATGTCTCGTTGGTTCGCCGGCCCTTCTGCTGGGCGGTGGGATGCCAGTAGGAGTGCCGGTCCATGCCGGCAAGAATGCCGGCACAACACGCTGAAAGCGTGCGCCACATCGCTTTCCGATTCCGATACTTTCAAATCCATAGTCAACTCGTCTCCAGAACGACCCGCTCATGAGGCAGAACCTTGCCCCTCCAGGCGCTGGCCCGCGGACTGACGCACGATCAAGTCGACGGACCCGGACCTTGTCGAGCGGCGCGCCCTTGCCCAAGCAGGTTTGTGGTGTTCCGTTGGTATTCCTGGAAAACCGCTTGAACGGCTTCTTGAAGCAGCGACAGTCCCCTGTGGCATAATTGCTGAAGGGGGGGTATGCGCAAGGGCGGTCGTATGAAAACTAGTTTTCTTGTGGCGAGTCTGCTGGTAGCCGCGGGGTCGGCGGGAACCGCCGAGGCCGGCTGGGTTCACTCCAAAACCGACGACGCCGAGTTCAGGGCGCGATTGGTTCTCGATCGGAACGAGATCAGAAGCCTGCTGGGCAACGACTTGGACGGAGATTATGTCTTGGTGCAGCTAAACATTCGGCCGCTTTACAATTACCGTCTGGTTCTCGAACGGGATGATTTCATTCTGCGCTCGCGGAGAGACAACGACCGGTCTAGGGGGATGTCGCCGGATGAGATCGCCGGTGAGTCGGTCCTTGTGCTGGGAAGGCGTCGAGCCGGCTCGGGCGCGATCTTCGACGAGTCGCAAGGCCCCGTGATCCCTGGGAATCCCGGCACGGACAACAGACCCCGCCGGCTGCCTTCCCTGAACTCATCGCTGGGCTCGAGTTTGGGGAGGGGCGGGTCTAGCGAAGCGCGCCGCGCCGAGCGCCGTCCGACTTCCTTGCTCGAACGCCTCGCGGAATTGGAGATCCCGATCGACGAGACCCGCGCTCCCGTCCAGGGATACCTCTATTTCCAGGTCAGCGCGAAACAGAAGAAGAAACACATCCGTCTTATGTATGACGGTCCGGCGGGTGAGTTCACGATGCGGTTCGATTAGCTCACTTTTCTCACCACGTGGCGAGGCGAAGTGCGTGAGAGGCCCCGAAAGTTCAACGCGCGCTCTGCTCGGCCCCTCGTTTCTTGAAAAATGCGAGCGTACTTGAACCTAACGTTGACCGCGGGGAGCAGGCACAGCGAAGAATGGCGGGCCTATTGCGTGCTTCGGCCGTCAGGTGGTGAGAAGTGCGGATTAGCCGGTTGCAGGACAATTGCGAGCGTCAGACGCGCGTCCTCTGCCCGCGGCGCCGAACACTGCCGATAGAGAATTAGCGTGTGAAACCTTGGCTGGGATCACGGGCCGATCGCTTTCCCGGAGCTGGATTTTATCGCTCCAAGTTCTTCGTCTCGCCATCATCCGCTAGAATAGGCGTTTGCGCTTCATGGGACAAACGACAGCCAGGTTTGAAACCGCGCCAGGTGGGTGTGCGTATCTTACCCCAGACACGCGGCAAGGAAAGGACGTAAGCAAAGTATGCTCGGACGCCGGCTCCGGCGCCTGAAAATCGCGGCTGCGGCCTCGCTTCTGCTCGTTATTCCTGTTCTGTCGGCCAACGCGGTCGCGGCGGATAACCCGGCGGAGGATTCGGCCACCGCGCAGTTTCTGCAGGCTCCTTTGATCGCTTCGGTTGATCTTGCCTCCGACGGCAATCGGAGGCCGCCGAGGACTGTGCTGTTAGCCCAGCAGAAGAAGCCCCCCTCTCCTTTCGAGGAAGTCCCCGAGGAAGAGACGCCCCAGAGAAAGCTGCCCTCGCCTTTTGAAGACGTCGAGGAAGCCAAGGGGGCGGAGGCGGCGCCGACCCGGCGCGCCCCCCAGCTCGATGTCGTCGAGTCGATCCAGTTCCGGGGAACCCGACGCATCCCCCGCGACAACTTGCTGGCCCGCATCTTTACCAAGGCAGGGGATGCCTACGACGAAGCGAATTTGCGGCGCGATTTCATGGTGCTCTGGAACAGCGGTTACTTCGACGACCTGCGCCTGGAAGTGGAAGACGGCGACCGCGGGAAAATCGTTCGCTTCATTGTCGTCGAGCGGCGCGTCGTGCGAACGATTCGATACGAGGGCAACAAGTCCGCTACGGTTTCCGACATCCTCGAACGCTTCAAGGAAAGGAAAGTAGGCCTCAGCGTCGAGAGCCGCTACGATCCCACCAAAGTGCAGCGGGCCGTTGTTGTGCTTCGTGAGCTGCTGGGGGAGCGCGGGCGCCAGTATGCCAAAGTTACGCCCGACGTCCGCCAGATCCCTCCCTCGTCGATTGAAATCGTCTTCAGGGTCGAGGAAGGCCCCAAAGTCAAGGTCGGCAAGCTGCAGTTCGAAGGCAATCAAGTGATGTCGGCAAAGGCGCTGCGCCGCAGCATGAAGAACTTGCGGCCCATGGGCCTGCCCTACAGTTTCCTCTTCGAGAAGATGTTCAAAAAGACCTTCGACATTCTCAAGCTCGAAGAAGACAAGGAACGGGTGCGCAACGCCTACCAGATCGAAGGTCACTTCAAAGCGGCCGTTTTCAACCACGACCTCAACATCCGCGACCAGAAGGGAAGACGCATCTTCCCCATCCCCTTGCTGTGGAAGAAAAAGGCGAAGCTGGCGGACGTAAAGCTCTATCTCGAAGAAGGCGACCGCTACTACCGGGGCAAGCTTAGCTTCACTGATGTCAAACTGTTCCGCACCCCCGAGGCCGTACTGGGGCCCGTCTTCCAAATGGAAGAGAACTCGGTCTTCGACATCGAGAAACTGCGCGAGGGCTTGAACAACCTCAAGAAACTCTACGGAGAGTTCGGCTATATCGATTTCGTGGCCGAGCCCAATTTCGAGTTTCGAGACGATGAAGATCCGCCCAAGATAGACCTCAACTTCATCGCCGAAGAAGGAAAGCAGTTTTTCGTGCGCCGCATCAACTTCTCCGGCAACACGACAACGCGGGATAAGGTCATCCGTCGCGAGCTCATGCTCGACGAAGGGGACATGTTCAACACCCGCCTCTGGGACATGAGCATGCTGCGGCTCAATCAGTTGGGCTACTTCGAACCCATTGAGCCAGAGGAAGGGGGGACAGCGGATTCGGCGGGGACCGACATCCGGCGGGACACGCGCCAGGGCCTGGTCGATCTGACGCTCAACGTCAAGGAAAGGGGCCGCAACACGGTCAGCTTGAACGGCGGCGTTTCCGGATTCGCCGGCAGTTTCATCGGCTTCGGTTACTCGACGAATAACTTTCTCGGCCTGGGCGAGCGGCTGGGATTCGAAGCGCAGTTAGGCAGCCGCGAGCGCGTGCTGATGTTCAGCTTCACCGAACCCTATCTGTTCAATCGGCCCATTCAGGCCGGCTTCACGATTTTTACTCGCCGCTTCAGTTTCAACCAGGCGCGGGAAGCCTCGATCTTCAGCGGCGCCAATCTGATTCCCTTGTTCAATGCCTTGGGCCAAGACAACATCCTCGACTACCGCCAGAACAGCGCGGGGTTTAACACTTTCGCCAGCTATCCCCTCAAGAAACTCGGTTTCACACGCCTGAGTCTAAGCTACGGTTACCAGAAAACCAAACTGACGACCTTCAGCCGGTCGGCGGAGAACTTGTTTACGTTCCTCAACTTCGAGGGCGTGGCCGGCCCGAACTCGCTGGTGGGCATTACGACCAGCGAATTCACTCCGGGTATTTTCTATAACACGGTCAACCACCCGATCACTCCCACGGGCGGGAAGAGTCTGTTCGCCAACGTCGCCCTGGCGGGAATGGGCGGCAACACTCGATTCATGCAGCCGACCGTCGAGGGCAAGTATTTCAAGAAGGTGTCCGCGCGCGGCAACGTAATCGGCATGCGGCTGCTGTTTTCGTTCCTCACGGGATACGGCGGCCGAGTGCCTCCTCCGTTCCGGCGATCCTTCATGGGAGGGGAAAACGACATCCGCGGCTTCGAAATCTTCTCCATCGTTCCCATGGCCTGGATTCCCGATACCGCGACAGTTCCGGTGCTCAACGGGGATGGGTCGCTCCGGCAGCAGATCTTGATCGTCGAGGGTATCGAGCAGCTGGTTCCCGTTACCCAGACCGTGCCCATCTTCCGGCTCAATTTCCCCGGCGGCGACACGCGGATGGTCTATAACCTGGAATACCGCATCCCCTTATTCGGTCCCGTGACGCTGGCGCCGTTTTTCGATATCGGTTTCAACAAGATTCTGTTGAAGAATCAGGTCAGATTGAACGAGGGGCGCGTGGCCGAGTTGAACGCCCAGTTCCCGCAGGCCGGGTTCGAGCGGCGCATCCGGATCATTCCCGAGACACAGAAGTGGCGCGCTTCGACCGGCGTCGAGCTGCAGGTGATGATGCCTGTCGTAAACGCGCCTTTTCGCTTCTACTGGGCTTACAACCCCCTGCGCGTCGCCACGTTCCTGCGGACCCCGATTGTGGCCGATCGCTCGTCGTTTCCCAATGCCGAATCGTTCCTGGCCGGGATTCGACCCTTCGGGCGAGTCCTGCCGTTCTTTGAGAAGGCCAGGACTGTCCGGTTCACCATCAGCCGCACGTTCTAGCCCGCCTTTCTCACGAGCGTTCGGGCGGTCGGCGTTGAAGAGGCTTTGTTTCTCCGGCTGGGCGCGGCAGCACACCCCTACGGTTTTGAGGTGAGAAACGCGGACTAGGAAAGGGCCTGTGTTAGACTGAGGGGAATTTCACGACTCTCCCGAGGTTCCTATGAAGCACCATATCTTACGTGGCGGTAGCCTGTTTGTCTGCCTGATGGCCGGCGCGGTGGCGGCTTTGGGTCAAGCCCCAAGCGGCGGTTCGACTGTGGCCGGGAAGATGGCGTTGATTGACATGAATACGGCCATTGCCACGACACAAGAAGGCCAGCAAAGGCTCAAGGATCTGGAGGCCAAGTTCGCTCCCACGAGTACGCGGATTAAGGGCAAACAGCAGAAAATCGCCGACCTGCGGGGCCAGCTCAGTCGCGGACGCAACACGATAAGCGATCCCGCCCGCATCAAGCTGCAGCGGGAGATTCAAGCTACCGAGCGTGACCTGAAACGCGAAACCGAAGATGCCCAGGCCGAAGTCAATCAGGAACAGGGAAAGCTGGCCAACGATATTGGAACCAAGCTTCTAGCGACCATTCAGAAATACTCCATCGACAAGGGTCTCTCCCTTGTCATCAACGTCTCCGCTCTTCCGAACTTATCCGTTGTATTTGCGCTCAACGAACTCAATATCACGGAAGACGTTATCACGTTGTACGATCAGGAACACCCAGTCCCTGGTGCGTCGTCCTCCGCCCCCGCGGCAGCCCCCAGTTCCCCCTAGCCCGCTTTTCTCACCACGTGGCGAGGTGGAGTGCGTGAGAGGCCCGTCAGTACAAGGCGCGCGACGCTCGGCGCCGCATTTGTGAATAATGCGGGCGTACTTGAACAGTACGTTGAGCACGGCGAGCAAGCGCAACACAGTAATGGCGGGGCTATGGCGTGCTTCGACCGTCAGGTGGTGAGAAATGCGGGCTAGGTGTGGAGCCTCAACAGGTTGTTCCGGGGAGGAGGGAGTCGGCTGATAGGGGGATTATAGCCGAGGCTGGCGTGGGGGCGATGCCAATTGTAGTCGTGGAGCCAGGGGAGCAGATGGTTGGCGCGTTGGAGGGAGGAGCAGTAGGAGCGGGCATAGGCCCATTCGCGGAGGGCGGTTTGGATGAAGCGCTCGGCCTTGCCGTTGGTGCGAGGGGTGTAGGGGCGGGTGAAGCGGTGGCGGATGCCGAGGCGGCGGCAAGTACGACGGAAGTGGCGGGAGCGGTACCAGGAGCCATTGTCGGTGAGCAGGCGTCGGATGCGGATGCCAAGCGAGCCATAGTAGGCGTGGGCGAGGAGAAGGAACTGGGCAGCGGAAAGGCTGCGCTCATCGGGCAGGATCTGGGAGAAGGCGATGCGGGAATGGTCGTCGACGGCGACGTGGACGAACTCCCAGCCGGCGGCGCGGGAGCGTCGGGTCTTATCGCCGGTAACGCGGTGACCGGCGTGCTGGAAGCGGCCGAGCTTTTTGATGTCGAGATGCAGTAGATCGCCGGGACGGTGATGTTCGTAGCGGCGAACGGGGGGAGCGGGTTCGAGATCGCGGAGACGGTTGAGTCCGGCGCGACCGAGGAGGCGGCTGACGGTGGCCGGGGATAGCCGCAGGGTTTGGGCGATGCGGCGGCCCGTCCAACGTTGTCGGCGCAGGGCGAGGACGCGGTCAACGACGGCTTGCGGGGTGCGGCGCGGGCTATGCCGGGGGCGCGAAGAGCGATCGTAGAGACCGGCTTCGCCTTCGCCGCGGTAGCGGGCCAGCCAACGGCGGGCGGTGCGTTCTGAGACGTCTCGGGCCGCCGCGGCGGCCCGAGGCGTCTCTCCAGCGAGGATGCATCGAACCAAAAGGGCTCGGCCTTTGGGCGTCAATCGGGCATTCTGATGGATGTTCATGCGGTCTCTCCAGGGTCGTGGTTATTCGACAACTCCAGCTTCCCTGGTCCGGGACCGAATGAACAACCTGTTGAAAGATCACAGCTAGCGCCCGCGGCTCTGATTCGCTTGTTACGAGGGTGTGCAAGAGCAGGCAACTGAGCCTGGAACGCCAGTGACAGGCCAAGTCCGGAGCGACCGCGGCGCCATCGCGGCTCGGTCGAAAAACGCTGTTTGCATCCCTATGGGTGCGCCGCGGGATCATCGACGCTCCCTCGCGGTCGCGGCTCGGAAAGCTCTGTGAACAAAGCACTGCCGGTCCGGACCAATGGCCGTATGACCCTTCGGGAAAGGCCTTTTTAGATACGCTAACTTTTGTCAGTAAGCACTAGCCCGCCTTTCTCACCACGTGGCGAGGCGAAGTGCGTGAGAGGCCCGTCAGTACAAGGCGCACGCCGCTCGGCGCCGCATTTGTTGAATAATGCGGGCGTACTTGAACAGTTACGTTGAGCACGGCGAGCAAGCGCAACGCAGTAATGGCGGGCCTATGGCGTGCTTCGACCGCCAGGTGGTGAGAAATGCGGGCTAGAACATGGTTTCAATCATCGTACGGATCTGATCGATGATCGGATCGAGCACCCCTCGTGTCTCCCATCCCAAAGAGCCGGGAGCGTGGTAGAGCAAGTAGATGAAGCCCACGAAGGCCAACAGCACGATGAGCATCCAGTATTGACTCCACGTCGTCAGAGCTCGCGGCCCCCCAAGTCCCATATCGGCGAAGACCAAAAGACAGATCAGTCCCCGGGGAAGCTCGACTGGCTTCAGTACGCGCGCGTGGGGCTGTTCAGGCCGGCTCCGTTCTTCACCCCGACGGGCGGGCGGGCCCGATCTCAGGTGGAATCCGTCGAACAGCGCTGTAAGAAGCGGTCGTAATCACGAATATAGTCGTCGGCGTCGTAGGGTTCGGAGGCGAACACCAACAACACCGCGTCACGAGAGTATCGATACTGGACGCTCGGTAGTGTCTCAGTTTGATTTTGAAGGGGTGAAGTGAAGAATTGGGGCTTGGTCAGCCATCCAGCTCGCTTTCCGATTCCTTCGGCGTAATCCGGTTAGAGTGTAGATGTTGCTTAATCGCGCAAGGCGCCGCGCCGGCGAGTGCGCGCCACGTAAAGGTGCGCCACGTAATCGTCGCCATCGACGGGCGGCGTAACGATCTCCGGGTGCTCGAGTGTGGCGTTATAACATTGGGCGATCGCTTTGCGTTGGGCATTCCAGCGATCGAGGAAACCCAGCTTGACCCGCAGCAGCGCTGCTTGAAGCTCGTCGAGACGACTGTTCCCGCCGCCTCGATCCGAGACGATATATTTGTCGCGCCAGCCATACTCGCGCAGGCTTTTCACGCGCCGGGCGAGAGCGGCATCGGAAGTCACCACCGCGCCGGCATCTCCTAGAGCGCCGAGATTCTTAGTGGGATAAAAACTGAAGCCGGCCCCGTCTCCCCAGGAACCGGCGCGCCGGCCGTTCAGTGAAGCGCCGTGAGACTGGGCGCAGTCCTCGAGCAGGGCCAGGCCGCCTCGTTCGGTAAGGGTGCGCAGGCCGGCCATGTGCGCCATGCGTCCATACAAATGGGTAGCCATCACAACCCGTGTGCGCGACGTGATCCGCCCCTCGACCGACTGCGGAGACAGCGTTAGCGTTACCGGATCGACGTCAGCATAAACCGGGGTGGCTCCGACCGCAAGTATGGCCGTAGTCGAATACATCCCGGCATTGGCGGCGGTAATGACTTCATCGCCCGGACCCGCTTCCAATGCGCGGAGCAACAGCTCCAGGGCATCGGTTCCACTGGCGACACCGACACAGTGGCGCGCGCCACAATAGGAGGCAAATTCCTCTTCAAAGGCGTGCGCCTCAGGGCCCAGCACAAACCAACCACTATTCACCACGCGTTCAACCGCCCCCATGAGCGCCTCGGCCAAGGGAGCCGTGTGCGCCTTGAGATCGTTGATCTTGTCCAGTTGCATAGCGGTACAGCGGCCCTAGCGGCCCCGGGTCAAGGTCCCCGGCATCCAAGAAATGGGCACAATCGCCGATTTTCGTCGTCCATCGCTATCGGGACGAACCAGTTGCCGGAGCGAAAATCACCAGTGGGGAGACCCCCACCCACGCGACTGCCGGTAAACATTGTAGCTGGGCAATCACCACTGATGGACCGCGCGGGTAGGCTCCTCCCACGATAGGGGATCGCGAGACTGGTGCGCGGCTCGCCCGCGACGGGCCCGACGGGGACTGAAGCCAGATGCACCGTGGTCGCAGCCGGACTCTCGCCCATCCGGCTGGCCATCTAAGACGACACGCGCCACGTGCGGCCCAAAGCGCGCTAACCCCCTGTTTCCTTGCCACTTGCGCCAAGCCTGACCACTGAGTCGCGGCCCCCGGGCTATGCTATGATCGCAGTTTATCTGAACAAAAGCGGCGACAACGCGACGAATCGATCGATCCTGCCGCGGCCTGGGAAAACCCCGGGCGACAGTCTTGGCATCAAAGAAATGGGTGCAGTCGCCGATTTTCGTCGTCGATCCCCATCGAACGTAGCCGTTGCGGAATTGAAAATCGTTGACCGACCCCACTTTTCGCCGAACCTAGTTTCCACTTGCGCGGCTAAGGGGCGCTCTCGCCGGGGCGCGCTTGCTGCTTTTCACGGACTGCGTGGTTCGCCGACTCTCCATGAGCCGCCCGTGGACTAGCTGTGATCTTTCAACAGGTTGTTCATTCGGTCCCGGACCAGGGAAGCTGGAGTTGTCGAATAACCACGACCCTGGAGAGACCGCATGAACATCCATCAGAATGCCCGATTGACGCCCAAAGGCCGAGCCCTTTTGGTTCGATGCATCCTCGCTGGAGAGACGCCTCGGGCCGCCGCGGCGGCCCGAGACGTCTCAGAACGCACCGCCCGCCGTTGGCTGGCCCGCTACCGCGGCGAAGGCGAAGCCGGTCTCTACGATCGCTCTTCGCGCCCCCGGCATAGCCCGCGCCGCACCCCGCAAGCCGTCGTTGACCGCGTCCTCGCCCTGCGCCGACAACGTTGGACGGGCCGCCGCATCGCCCAAACCCTGCGGCTATCCCCGGCCACCGTCAGCCGCCTCCTCGGTCGCGCCGGACTCAACCGTCTCCGCGATCTCGAACCCGCTCCCCCCGTTCGCCGCTACGAACATCACCGTCCCGGCGATCTACTGCATCTCGACATCAAAAAGCTCGGCCGCTTCCAGCACGCCGGTCACCGCGTTACCGGCGATAAGACCCGACGCTCCCGCGCCGCCGGCTGGGAGTTCGTCCACGTCGCCGTCGACGACCATTCCCGCATCGCCTTCTCCCAGATCCTGCCCGATGAGCGCAGCCTTTCCGCTGCCCAGTTCCTTCTCCTCGCCCACGCCTACTATGGCTCGCTTGGCATCCGCATCCGACGCCTGCTCACCGACAATGGCTCCTGGTACCGCTCCCGCCACTTCCGTCGTACTTGCCGCCGCCTCGGCATCCGCCACCGCTTCACCCGCCCCTACACCCCTCGCACCAACGGCAAGGCCGAGCGCTTCATCCAAACCGCCCTCCGCGAATGGGCCTATGCCCGCTCCTACTGCTCCTCCCTCCAACGCGCCAACCATCTGCTCCCCTGGCTCCACGACTACAATTGGCATCGCCCCCACGCCAGCCTCGGCTATAATCCCCCTATCAGCCGACTCCCTCCTCCCCGGAACAACCTGTTGAGGCTCCACAACTAGCGCATGAACAAGGTCCAAAAACCCCGCGGCAGAGAAGACCGCCGGCGGCGCCTGAGCACGATCCTGCGGCGCCTCAACAAAGACTACCCGAACGTCGAGTGCGCTTTGCGGCACCGCGGCGCTTGGGAGTTGCTGGCGGCAACGATCCTGTCCGCGCAGTGCACCGACGTACGAGTCAACAAGGTTACACCGGGGCTGTTCGCCAAGTACCCTTCGGTCGCGGACATGGCCTCGGTTCGCCAGGAAGTTCTCGAGCGCGACATCCAGTCGACCGGGTTTTTTCGGAACAAAGCCAGGTCGCTGATAGGCTCGGCGCAAAAGATCAGCTCCGAGTTCGCCGGCAAAGTGCCGGAAACAATGAACGAAATTCTCACCCTGCCCGGCGTAGCCCGCAAGACGGCCAATGTCGTGTTGGGTACGTGGTTCGGGAAGGCGACGGGGGTCGTGGTCGACACTCACGTTCAGCGCATCGCGCGCCGGCTCGACCTGACCCGGGAAAAGGACCCGGCCAAGATCGAAAAGGACCTGATGGAAACGATTCCCAAGAAGCGTTGGATATTGTTCAGCCATCAGATCATTCACCATGGCCGCCGGGTCTGCCAGGCGCGCAAGCCGCGCTGCGGGGAATGCAGCCTGGCGAGCCTTTGCTACGCTCCCGACAAAAGCGTTTGATGGCCCCCCGACCGCGAACCAACCGGAAATAGCGTGCTCAGAGATCTCGGAGAGCGGCTGGTACAAACCGCGACCGCCATGGGACCGCCGGGGCTCTTTCTCGTGGCGCTGGGAGACTCGGCTTTCGTGCCGCTGCCGCAGGGCGTTGACGCTCTGATCATCGCGCAGTCGATCGCGGCCCCCTCGACGGCGTATCTCGGGGCGGCTCTGGCGGTGCTTGGATCACTCATCGGATCCCTCGTTCTTTACACCATGGCGCGCAGGGTCGGCCGCCGCATGCTCGAGAAGAAAGTCAAGGCGGGCGGCATCGAAAGGATGCGCCGCCAAATCGAAAAGTACGACGCTCTGGTGCTGCTGTTTCCCACCATGATCCCATTGCCCCTGCCGATGAAACTCTTCGTGATCGGCGCGGGCGTATTTCAAATGAATCTGGTGCGCTTCATCGCGGTAATTGTTGTCGCCCGCTCGGTGCGTTACTTTGCTGAGGCCTTTGTCGCTCTGCGCTACGGCGAGCAGACCACAACCTTCTTCAAAGAGCACGTGCTGCTCGGCGCCGTGGTCGTTGTGGGGTTGCTTGCGGTGTTTTACGGCGTGCAGCGCTGGAGCACCGGCAGAGTGAGCAGCGGATAGCGGCCTCCTCCTTGGGTTCCCGTTGGTGTCACTTTCACCATCTCATGGCCGGAGCACGTAATAAGCTAACCGGACCGTGGTTGCCTAACGCGGCGGCCATGATACGATCCTGAATGTACGGCGGCTGACCGCCGGTTCTTCGTTCGCAAGGAACGGTCTTGCACATGGGGAACACCCATTTGGCGCCTGAATGCTCTTGCAGCAACTAGCCCGCTTTTCTCACCACGCGGCGAGGCGAACCGCCCGTGTTGCCGGCGGGTGAAGAAGACACTTTGGTCAAAGCTGGACGACTCCGCGACCGATGAAGACAGCACGTAAGCCCCAACCCGGACTCACCCCACCCAGCGCCCGCGAACGCGCGGCGCGGGCGAGCCACATGCAGGCTCTGGTGGAGCAGATTCGAAAAATCGAAGAGCGCCTGCGTCAAGGGGGTGGCGCCGAGCGGATAGCCAAGCAGCACAAAGCAGGCAAACTGACCGCCCGCGAACGAATCGAGAAGCTCATCGATCCGGATTCGTTTTTCCTGGAGATCGGACTGCTCGTCGCCTGGGACCTATATGAAGGAAAGGCCCCCGCCGCCGGCGTCGTCACCGGAATCGGGCGCGTCGGCGGAAGACCGGTTGCCATCGTGGCAAACGATTCGACCGTCAAGGCGGGCGCGTGGTGGCCGGAGACGGTTCCCAAGATCGTCAGGATGCAGGAAGTCGCCATGGACTGCCGGGTCCCGATTATCTACCTGGTCGACTCGTCGGGCATCAACCTGCCTTTCCAAGAAAGCATTTTCCCCGGCCAGTACGGGGGAGCGCGCATTTTCTACAACAACTCGCTGATGCGCCGCAGATTGCGCATACCGCAGATCGCTGCTGTGATGGGACCGTGCATCGCCGGAGGGGCTTATCTTCCCGCCCTAAGCGACGTCATCATAATGGTGGAAAAAACCAGCTTCATGGGCCTGGGCGGACCAAACCTTGTCAAAGGAGCTATCGGGAAGTCGGTGGACGCCGAAACGCTGGGGGGCGCCGAGACGCACACCGCGGCGAGCGGTGTTGCTCACCACCGAGCGCGGGACGACCAGCATTGTCTCGAGATCATCCGCCAAATGGTCTCCGAGCTGCCGCGCCCAAACGAGCCGCGGCCGCGCGAATCCTCCGCCCCGTTACTCAATGAAGACGAAATTTACTCCGTGCTCCCGGCCGACCACCGCCTTCCCTACGACCTGCAAGAAATCGTCTTGCGCATTTTCGACCGCGAGGGATTTCTGGAATTCATGGCCGCCTATGCTCCCGAAGTCCTCTGCGCCAACGCGCGATTGGCGGGCAGGCCCGTGGGTCTCGTCGCCAACCGGCGCGGCGTGTTTCGGCAAGGCGAATCCACTCGCTTGGGCGCCATCATTTACACCGAAAGCGCCCGCAAGATCGCCCAGTTCGTCGAGACCTGCGACCGTCACAACCACCCGCTGGTTTACTTGCAGGATGTCAGTGGCTTCATGGTCGGCCCGGAAGCCGAGGAAAGCGGGATTATTCGCGCCGGCGCGGAAATGGTCGAAACGATGGCTTGCGCCCGGGTTCCCAAGATCGTGGTTACGCTGAACCATGCCAGCGGCGCCGGTTACTACGCCATGGCGGGACAGGGTTTCGACCCCAGTTTCATTTTTAGCTGGCCGACGGCAAGGGTGGGGGTGATGGAGGGCGAGTCGGCCGTTCAGGCCCTATACGCTTCGCAGTTGGAGCGGCTCAAGAAAGCTGGGGAGCCGGCCGGCAAGGAGCTGCAACAAGCCATGGATCAGACCCGCGCCGACTACGAACGAAGCCTGGACGCGAAATGGTCGGCGACCCGCGGCCACGTTGACGCCATCATCGACCCTGGCCAGACCCGTCAGGTGCTCGATCTATGCCTAGAGACCGCGGCTCATAGTCGACCGCTTGTAGCCGCCCCTGATTAGCCGCTTCCCGTCGCAAAAGGGGAGACTGGGCGGTGGCCCGGCTACCGTCAGCCAATTCGCGTCTGGCGATCCCCGGGACTTGTTGATTCCTCGAACGCTGCTTCGCTTTTCTGACCACGTGGCGAGCAACGGTGAAGCAAAGCCCGATGTAACATCGCTCCACTACCAACTGCCCCCACAAGTAAGCTGAAAACAATCGGGCCTTGTTATTTTTTGAAAGAAGTTACGGACCCAAAGCTAAACCACTCGGTTTGCTACCTTGATCCGATTTCCAAGCCGGGGTCGCCGCCGGGGCAGAAGCAAACCGTCCTAGGCCGACTCGATGGCATGGAGTTGACCAAATTCAAAGAACGGGTGAGACAGTTGGTTGTTTCGGGCGCCGCCAAGGAGGTTCGCTGAAATGACTTCTCGAACCCTGCTCACGCTGCTGCTCGTGTCTGTTGTTCCTTCCGCTGAAGCCTATGTCCGCGCCAGAACCTCGGGAGGAAATCTTCTTTTTCGGACCGACAACCAGAACATCGTCTATCTGATGAACGATCAGACGGCCGCCGGGATGACGAACGCGGACGCCGAAGTGTTGATCAGCGCGGACAGCGATCCCTTCGCCGCGCTTCAAGCTGCACTGAATAGCTGGGATGCAGTGTCGTCCGCGGATGTGGGTTTCGCACCGCTCGCGACAACGACGCTTGTCAATGACCCTGCCGACGGCAACCACGTTTTCGTTTTTCTTGATACGCCCCCGATCCGGGCACTTGTTGGTGGAGCGCTAGCGGTCACAAACGTGCGTTTCAACCCTGCCAATGGGCAGATGTCCGACACAGACATCATCTTCAACCCGAACAACACGGACCCCTCCAGTGGCAATTTCGCGCCGTATTCGACGACCCTGGAACCCGGCACATACGACATCCAGTCGATTGCCACCCACGAAGCGGGCCATGCGCTGGGATCCGACCACACCGTGGTTACCGGAGCCTCAATGTTCCCCACCCTCGGGATCGGGACAAATTTCTCGTCATTCATCTCGGCCGACGACGCCTGCTTTTTGACCTCCGCCTACCCGGCGCCCGGATCGGTGAATGACTTCGGCGCCATTTCAGGCACCGTCACGGTAGACGGGCAGCCTGCCACCGGGGTGTTCGTGACAGCCATCGACTCTGCTGCCGGTGTCACGGTCGGTGCGCTCACCGATCTCATCGACGGCACGTATCGTATCCCGCTTCCGCCCGGGAACTATGTCGTTACCGCCGAGGCGCTCGACGGCCCGGTCACACCCGTCGATATCCGCTTCTCTGGTACGTTCACTCAGGACATGCAAGCTGATTTCGTTGGTGGGGGCCAGAACCCGACCCAGTTTCCGGTGATCGCCGGTGGCGAGGACACGGTAGACATTACGATGCAGACTGGGCCGTCGCCGCTGGATATTGACTTTATAGGTTCCGAGTCCCCGGATGGCGCCATCTCCCTCGGACGAGGCCCGATTCTCCTGACACCCGGCGAGGCAATCGACCTGGTGGTGGCCGGGCCGGGCATCGACGGCACCCTGGGCGACGATAACATCCGGGTACTGGTCCCGGGTGTGAGGCTCAGGCCCGGCTCGGTTGTCGAGGACCAATTCAATACCAGTGCTGTCCGGGGAAAGTCGCGCCATCGGACGGTAAGTCTCGACCGCTCAATGTCTTATGGCCTGTTTTGCCCGGGAACGATTTGAAATCCCGAGGCCGCAAATGGTCGCCTGAACGGAGCATCCGGACGCGGCACAATGAGGGATGAACCTTGGCCGTACGGTTTTCTCCCAACTGATCGAGCACCTACCGAGCAAAGAGTTTCAGAAATGTGTATCGCGCTACCGCGGCGATTCCTATCTGAAAAGTTTCTCCTGCTGGGATCAGTTTCTTGCGATGGCATTCGCCCAGCTGACCTATCGGGCAAGCCTCCGCGACATCGAGACGTGCCTGCGTTCGATGCACGGCAAACTCTACCACATGGGATTCCGCGGCAGGGTAGCGCGCTCGACACTGGCCGATGCGAACGAGTCGCGCGACTGGCGGATCTACGCGGACTTCGCGCAGGTCTTGATTGGCATGGCACGGCCGTTATATGCCCACGACCCGATCGGTGTGGACTTGGACCAGACTCTGTACGCTCTCGACTCGACAACAATCGACCTCTGCCTGTCGCTGTTTCCGTGGGCGAAATTCCGCAAGCAAAAGGCCGCCGTGAAGATGCACACGCTGCTGGATCTGCACGGCAATATTCCCACGTTCATCCGCATTACTGGAGGCAAAGTGCACGACATCAACATCCTCGACGAGATCGGCCCGGAGGCCGGCGCGTTCTACGTCATGGATCGGGCCTACGTCGATTTCGAACGCCTCTTCGTGTTCACTCTCTGCTCGTCGTTCTTCGTCGTGCGAACCAAGAAGAACATCTTGCTCCAACGGCGCTACTCGCATCCCGTCGACAAATCCACGGGCTTGCGCTCGGATCAGACCGTCATACTGGCTGCCATCGAATCGGCCCAAGCCTATCCCGACCCGTTGCGGAGGGTCAGTTACTTCGACGCCCGGACGAACAAGCGGCTGAAGTTTCTGACCAACAACTTCGCGCTCCCGGCGCTGACCATCGCCCACATCTACAAGTCGCGTTGGCAGATTGAGTTGTTCTTCAAGTGGATCAAGCAACATCTGCGAATCAACTCGTTTTACGGCACCAGCGAGAACGCCGTCAAGACGCACATCTGGATCGCTGTCTCGATTTACGTGCTCATCGCCATCGTCCGGAAACGGCTCGGGCTGGAAGCGAGTCTTTACCAGATTCTACAGATTCTCAGCGTTACGCAATTCGAAAAAATGCCCCTTTTACAGGCACTCCAGCCATCCGACTCCCCAAACGAATCCCCCTATGACCCCAACCAATTGATTCTATTCGACTTTTAACCGGACAGCAGTGATCTATGAGATAGAGCCTGCGTGCATCGTTTTCGCTACGCGATTACGATTTTGGCATGCGGCTTGCACTCTTCCCCCGCGCACACAAGCGACAACGCTTCCCTTCGCCGGGAAGCAATCCAAAAAGGGAGGAAGAGATCCATGCACATCACAAGACCAGCACCCGAACCGGAAGAGGAAGAATCATCCCCTAGGCGCAAAGCCGTCGCCGTGGCAGTCGTCATCGCTTTTCTGTTGATGGGAAACGCGTATCTGCTGTCGCGCGTCAACCGCGCTCAAGTCGCGACCTCCACGCTGCGGGAGAATACGAGCAAAGATCTCGCCCGCTTGGAAGAGCAGCTAGCCTTGCGATCAGTTCAATCCAACCGCGCGCTCGAGGCAGTACGGAAGGAACTCGATAAAGCACGGCGCGACTCGGGCAAAAAGGCCAAAACTGAAGCCTACAACTACACCGAGCGGTTGCGCCGGAAGATGTCCGAGCAGCAGCGGCAGCAGCAAGAGACCATGTTGGGCGAGATCCAAGGCTTGCACGAGATGGCCTCGCAAACCGAAAGCAAGATCGCTGACGTGGGCGGCGACGTCACGGAGATCAAGACCGACGTGGAGCAGACCAAGTCGCAGTTGGACGAGGCTCTGCTGGCATGGGAAGGGTCAAACGACAAGATCGAGGCCGTAGGCGATTGGGTCGCCTCGAACTCGGAGGAAATCGGAATCCTACAAGAGCTGACCGAACGCAAGTACTTCGCTTTCAACCTGGTCAAGTCTCGCAAGATGCACCGGGTCGGCGACATTCACATGCGCCTGAAAAGGGTCAAGCCCAAACGCCACCAGTACACCATGGAGTTGCTGGCGGATGACCAAAAGTTCACCAAAAAGGCAAGGCAGGCCAACGAGGCCGTTCGGTTTTACCTCAGCGGCGCCAGGCAGCCTCATGAGATCGTCATCACCGCGGTCAAGGAAAACCGCGTGATGGGCTATCTCTCCATACCGAAATCGGAGTTGGCCCACAACTAATAATGGGAAAACTTCGCGTCCTGGGGCTCCGGTCGCCGGCCGGCTGCCGGAGCCCGACACCTCGGGCGCGAAGCGTCGCAACTCGCCATCCCGCCGGTCGACGCCGCAGCGCCCTCTTTTTCAAACCAAGCTCTATTCTCACCGCGGAAGAAGTCCCCCGTGGTCGCGACGACGTCGAGAGACGCCGATCGATTAGCGTTATCATGCAATAGAGAGTTGCGGACGAGCCATGGCTGATAACAGCGACGCTTTTGAAGAGGTAAAGGAAGCGCTTCGCTCGGGGGGATCTCGGGCGGGGTTTGACTTCCTCGGCAATAAGTTTCTCAAGGAAAAGAACTATCCGGCCCTGTTTGAAGCGCGCCTGATGCAGACACGCCACGAACTCGACTTGCCGCTGATCGACACTCCCAACTCGGTCGAGATGCCCGAGGAAAAGCGCCGGGCGTTCGACGAAGGCTGTGTCGCCGCGGCCCGCGAAGTCGGAGGGCTGTTTCTCGCCGACGGCGACATTCTGCGCGCGTGGCCCTACTACCGGGCCGTCGGTGAATCGGCGCCCGTGGCGGAAGCGATCGAAAACATAGACCACGACGACGCCAACGACGCTATCCTCGAGATCGCTTTCTACGAGCGGGTCCATCCCCGCAAAGGCTTCGAGCTGATTTTGGAAAAACACGGGACCTGCCGGGCCATCACGACGTTCGGGCAATACCCGACCTCGGAAGGACGCCTGGAAAGCGCGCAACTACTGGTGCGCACTTTGCACTCCGAGTTGACGGCGAACATCAAGCGAGCGATCGAAAAACGGGAGGGCCAAGCGCCGGGGACGGAAAGCGTATCTGAGCTGATCGCCGGCCGCGACTGGTTATTCGGCGAATACGACTACTACGTGGACACCTCACACGTCGGCTCGGTCCTCACCTACAGCCTGCAACTCGACGACCCCGAATCGCTGTCGCTGGCCGTGGGCCTCACCGAGTACGGCCAAAGGCTCTCTTCCACTTTCCAGTACGCTGGCCAGCCCCCGTTTGAAAACCTCTTCGCCGACCACGGCATTTACCTGAAAGCGCTGTTGGGCGCCGACGTTGAAGCCGCCGTCGCACACTTTCGGGGGAAGGTTGCCGATAGCGATCCCAACGAAGTCGGGACGGCTCCGGCGGAGGTGCTGGTGGGGTTGCTGGCCCGCCTGAAGCGGTATTCCGAAGCGGCCGACGTCTACTCGCAGTATCTCGGGGAAGCTGATCCCAGCCAGCTTAGCTGTCCTTCGGCCGTGCAGCTTTGCCAACTGGCCGGGGACTTCGAGAAGCTTAAGCAACTCGCCATCGAGCGAAAAGACCTGCTCAGCTTCGCCGCCGGCCTCGTGCAATCCTAGCCCGCTTTTCTTGCCGGTTGGAGAAGAGCGGGGTAGGATCCCATTCTGAAGACAAGTTCACTCGGATACCTATGAGCGCTTCGACCCGCGTGATACACTCGAAACATTCGTCGTGGAAACTGATTTTCTCGTCGTTGGCGCGGGCGTCGCGGGTTTGATGGCCGCCATCGAGGCCGCCGAGGCGGGACGTGTCCTGGTGCTGACCAAAGACCGGCTGACCGAATCGGCTTCCGAATACGCGCAGGGGGGCATCGCTGTCGCGATCAGCGATGAGGATCGAGTCAGCCTTCACGAGCGGGATACAATTATGGCCGGCAACGGATTGTGCGATCGGGATGCGGTTCGCATTCTCGTCGAGCAGGGGCCGCGGGAGATTCAGCGGCTCATCGATTGGGGTGTTGAGTTCGACCGCGAGGGCGCCCGGCTAGCTTTCACGCAGGAGGGTGCTCACAGCCGGCGGCGCGTGCTCCACGCTCAGGGAGACTCCACCGGCCGCGAAATCGCCCGGACATTGTTCCAAAAGGCTAAAGCGCTCCCGAATATTACTCTCCAGAGTTTTTCGGCCGTCGTGGATCTGCTTACGCACGAAGGCGAGATTTGCGGCGCCCTTGCTTGGAGCGACAAGGCCCGCGGTTTCGTGCCGATCCGCGCCCGGGCGGTTCTGCTGGCCACGGGAGGTCTCGGCTGCGTCTACCGCGAGACCACCAACCCCGATGTGGCGACGGGCGACGGCGTGGCCATGGCTTACCGCGCGGGCGCGGAAATATCCGACATGGAGATGATCCAGTTTCATCCCACGGCGTTGTTCCTGCAAGTCGCCCCTCGTTTCCTGCTTTCCGAAGCGCTGCGAGGAGAAGGGGCCTACTTGCGCAACGCGGCCGGCGAGAGATTCATGAGCCGCTATAGCCCCCAGGAAGAGCTCGCCCCTCGAGACGTCGTCTCCCGCGCCATCGTTGCCGAGCTTCACCGCACCCAGACGGGGCCGGTCTATTTGGATCTCACCCACCTTGATCCTGACTTCACCCCACGACGGTTTCCTCGCATCTTCGAAACTTGCCGCCACTACGGCGTGGATCTCACCAAGCAGCCGGTACCGGTCCATCCCGCCGCCCATTATGCCATGGGGGGAATCCGCACGGATTACGACGGGCAAACTAATCTGCCGGGCCTGCTGGCCGCGGGTGAAGCAGCCTGCACGGGCGTCCACGGAGCGAATCGGCTGGCCAGCAATTCGCTGCTCGAAGGGCTTGTCTACGGAGCGCGGGCG
Organism: Bryobacterales bacterium; assembly: GCA_965248365.1. GTDB lineage: Bacteria > Acidobacteriota > Terriglobia > Bryobacterales > UBA6623. The sequence continues at coordinate 1,391,554 of CBDFJA010000003.1, forward strand.
GGCCGCAAGATTCGCCAGCGAGCCGGCGTCGCGCGGGTCGAAGCCGAGATCCCCGACGTGCCATCGCCGGTCGCGCTCACCGCTCATGCGGTGTCGCTGCTTCGACGGCTCGCCTGGCGGAACGCGGGGATCACTCGCTCGGCTGAAGTTATTCACAAAGGGTTGGAAGAACTCGACAGGCTGCGGCCGGCGTTCGAAAAAGGCTGGGCCAGAAACAGCCGGCAGGGATTTGAAGCCGACAACATGTATCAGGTCGTCTCGCTGATCACGCGCGCCGCGTTGGCCCGCGAAGAGAGCCGCGGCGGCCACTACCGAACCGACTTCCCCGACAAACGCCCGGAGTTTCAGAAGCACTCGCTGGTGTCCCTGGGGAAAGAAGTGAGTTTCGCCTAGCCCGCTTTTCTCGCCACGTGGCGAGGCGAAGTGCGTGAGAGACCCGTCAGTACAGGGCGCGCGCCTCTCAGCGAGCGGAGGCGTACTTTCGCGGGTGCAGCTTAGCCGTTTCGTATTTTGGCTCTACCGAAAGCAGCAGCGACCCGCGTTCGGCGCCCGACCGGGAAAGTACCTTGAGCACCGTGAGCAAGCGCAACGCAGTCAAAGCGGGCTTATCGCGTGCTTCGACCGTCAGCTGGTGAGAAAAGCGGGCTAACCACTCCCGCACCCGGACCGAACCGAAGCAGCGTCATGGACTGGTGGATCCTAATCGCATTGACCATTGCCGCGGCGCTGGCTTACGGCTATTGGGAACACACCCGTCAGCGCCGCCATCTTGGCAAGTCATTCGCTCTTCTCGCTGCAAAGTATCGAGGCCAAGTGAGGCCGGGCAACCTGCTGCTGCTCCCGCAGCTTCGATTCGAGAGGGACGACCGCCGCTACCTGGTTGCCGCCCTGGCAACCAATGGCTCCGATTCAGGCGAAAGCGGCCCCTTCACGTTCGTCGATTTGGAGCTGCCGTTCGACACTGGCCGGGAGATCCACGTCAGGCGGGGTACTGGCGGCGGCAAACGCCTCATGGACACCCTTGGGCCCGGGGGGCATCCAACGACCGGGGACAAGGAATTCGATGAGGCCTTTCAGATCGAAACGAGCGACCAGGTATTCACATCCGCTCTTCTCGAACTGCGCGTCCGCGAGAAGTTGCTTCGCTCGCGGGCGCGACGCATCGAGGTGAAGGTCGCGGGCAAGAAGATCAGCGTCCATAGGGATGGAATTGCCGAGTCCACGACCGACCTTGAGGAGTTGATCGACATCGCCGGTCTGCTGGCCGACCACTGCCCAGCGAACCTTGGAACGGCCAAAACGGGACCTCGCTGAACCTCGCCCCGGCTTGACGGCAACGAACGCGAAACGCACCCGCGAATCCTATGCCGCGCGGCTATAACCCCAGGTCACAGTCCTGACTGTCACCATTTTTCCGGCTACTCGTCACTCACGAACTTCCTCAGCAGTCGTTCGGCCTCTTGGTCAGGGAACTGTTTCGGCGGACTCTTCATCAAAAACGCCGACGGGGCCTCCAAGACGCCCCCGACGCCGCGGTCGAGAGCGAGCTTCGCGTAGCGAACGGCCTCCGACATCGAGCCGGCGAAGTTGGGGCTGTCCTCGACCTCGAGAATCGCCTTCAAAGTGAGCGGCGCGCCGCCGTAGTTATAACCCTCGAAGTGGAATATGGTCGTCTTGCGGTCTCCCATATTCGGCATGGGCGTTGCACCCACGGCCAGGTTGCCGCCTTCGAGATACGCGCCGATACCGCGCTTTTTCGACTCGTGCTTGCACTCCACGCGAGCGCCGACTTGGTTCCTGAAGTCTGTGTTGCCGGCGTAATTCAACTGATATGTCTTTTCGATCGTGATGCCGCGAGAGTTCAAACAATCGATCAGGGCGCGGTGCGTGATCGTGCCGCCGAGTTGACTTTTGATGTCGTCTCCGATCAGGGGCACCTTGTTGGCCGCGGCGGCTTCTTGAAACCCGGGATCATTGGCCACCGGGGAAGGCATACCGTTGACGAATCCAATCTTTGCCACGTTGATCGCCTGGTCGGCGTAGTAGCGTGTCGCTTCGTCGGATGCGGCTGGCAGGAAGTTGATCAGCACATCGGCGCCCGAATCGATCAACACCTTGCCTACGTCGGCTGGCTCGGCATGGCCCGGATGGAAGTCCTCGGTCATCCAATCGGCTACGCCGTCAAGCACAGGACCCATCCACACCTTCGCTCCGAGGGGCTGGACCTCGCAGTCGTAACGGATGGCGCAGTTCGGTCCCTCGAAAATAGCTTCGGTGATGTCTTTTCCGACCTTGCGGCTGTCCACATCGAAGCCTGCCACCGGCACGATGTCGCAAGGCGTGTACCCGCCAATGTCCCAGTTCATCACGCCCAGCCGCTTCCCGTTGCCGCTGTGCTGGTTGTAATAGAAGTAGCTTTGAACGACGGAACTGGCGCAATTGCCAATGCCGACGATCGCCACTCTGACCTGCTTCTCGCCCATCTGGAGTCCCTTCTCTGGTGATGGATGCCGCGGTCCTGACGCTTGATTTCAGTCGGGAGGGCGGAATTACTTTGCTTTCAGCCCGGTCTTGCGCTGCCGCCGGGGCCCGTCGACCCTCAAGGCTACCACGGGCTAACCCGAATGCCGTTCACTTAGCGGTTACGCACACGCTCGAATTGCTCCCTGAAATTCCGGGCGGGACACCGACTTGTGACGACCCAAAGTGGGGACAAGCGATCCCGCTTGTCCTTGTCGCTAATCTCCTCCTGAAAGCGGGCTAGCTGCTTTTCTCACCACGTGGCGGGGCGAAGTGCGTGAGAGGCCCGTCAGTACAAGGCGCGCGCCGCTCAGCGAGCGGAGGCGTACTTGAACAGTACGTTGAGCACGGTGAGCAAGCGCAACGCAGTCATGGCGGGCCTATTGCGTGCTTCGACCGTCAGGTGGTGAGAAATGCGGGCTAGTGGAGAACGTCGCGGACCGCGGCTACGGCCTTCTCGCAGCCTTCGCGGTTCACATCGTGGTGAGTGACCATTCGAGTCCGACGCTGGTCGAGGCCGATGGCGAGGACCTCGTTTTCCTTGAGGCGGGCACAAAAATCATCACTGCTCAGGGCGGTCCCGGAAACATCGAATATGACGATGTTGGTTTCGACCTTCGTCGGATCGATTACGATGCCGGGCATCTCAGCCAGCGAATCGGCCAAATAGCGGGCATTCGCGTGATCGGTCGGCAAGTCGTGGGGTGATTTTTCGAGCGCCACCAAACCGGCCGCGGCCAACACCCCCGCCTGGCGCATGCCGCCGCCCAGTGCCTTGCGAACCAACCGCGCCTGGCTGATGAACTCGCGGCTGCCGGCGAGCATCGACCCGACTGGAGCGCCCAGTCCTTTCGACAAGCAAAACATTACCGAATCGACCGGAGCGGCCACTTCATCAACGCGACGCCTGGAGTGCGTGGCGGCGTTGAAGATGCGCGCGCCGTCCATGTGGACGCGAACTCCCACCCCGCGCGCCCAGTCGCAAAGCTCTTCGATCACGCCTGCCGGATAGACTCGTCCACCCGCTACGTTGTGGCTGTTTTCGATGGCGATCAGCCCGGTTCCCTGATAATGATCGCTCGCCGGCCGAATTCGTCCGCGAATTTCGTCCCAGCGAAGGATTCCGTCCTCGGTGGCCACGGTGCGCGTCACGCAGCTTGAAAGCTTCGCTGGCCCGCCCATCTCGTAAAGGACCACGTGGGAACGCTCATCGCAGATGATCTCGTGGCCGGGGGAGGTGTGCACCTGAACGGCGATTTGGTTGCCCATCGTTCCCGAGGGCACAAAAAGGGAGGCCTGCTTGCCCATGATCTCGGCGGCTCGCGCCTCGAGGCGATTTACGCTCGGGTCTTCCCCGAAGACGTCGTCGCCCACTTCGGCTTCAGCCATGGCGCGCCGCATCTCGGGCGTGGGACGCGTGACCGTGTCGCTTCGAAGATCCACCCACTCGTTCATAGCCTTTGATTATCACTCATCGCCGCGGGGTTGAGCGGGCGGAGTCAGGGGTGAAAGCTCCTAATTCTTTCCTGCGTTAACCCGGTCAGCGAGAGTGCCTCCCTTGCCCGCGGTCTTGGGTGGTCTCCGTTGTCAGAGGCTGCTACTCGTGTCGCAGCATCTCATCGACTACGTCGGTTACTACCTCTACCGCCTCCATGAGTGCCTGCTCCTCAATGATCAGGGGCGGTGCGAACTTGATGAACCCTCTGCCGGTGACAAACAGCATGATTCCCCTCCGCACACACTCCATTGCAATCTCGTCGCAGAGTTCCACCAGGGGCTCGCCGGTGTCAGGATTCTTTAGGTGAAGGGAGTAAAACAGCCCCCGCCCGTGGAGCCGGTCGACGTACCGGCCGTATTTCTCCGCTTTCTTATCGAGGACATTGGCCAACTTTTCACCTAACGAAGCGGAACGCTCGACGAGCTTTTCGTCCCGCAAGACGTCGAGATTTGCTAGCACGGCCGCGGCGCTTACCGGATTTCCTCCAAAAGTGCTCGACATCTCCCCCGGTTCGGCGAGATTCATAACTTCGTTGCGGCCCATGACCGCGGAGGCCGGAAGGCTGGAACTCAAACCTTTGCCACAGGCAATCAGATCAGGCGTGATGCCGTAATGCTCAAACGCAAACCAGCGACCGGTGCGACCCATGCCTGCCTGCACTTCGTCTACCGCGACGAGCGCACCGTGCTTTCTTGCCCAGCGCATCAAGTCCCCTACGTACTCCTGGGGATAGAGGGTCGTCGACCAGCCGGGGATTGATTCGAAAATGATGCCTGCCGTGGTCTCGGGGTTGACCCCGCGTTGTCGCAAGTCACGCTCAAAGCCTTGGGACTCAGGGCTGCCCGGCAAAGGCAGTTGCGTTTGAAAGACCGTTGCGCGATCGAGACCGTCCGACGGTCCGGGTGAACCGCCGGCGAACTTCGCCGACAGCGTTCGGCCATGGTAAGAGCCTTCAATCGAAACGATGCCGACCTTCTGAGGAGACCTCTTGGCCCCATGCTTTCGCATGAGGCTGATGCAACATTCGGTGGCTTCGGTCCCGGAGGAAAACAGAATAGCTTTGTCGAGTCCGGGTGGGGCAATCTCTACCAGGCGTTCGAGTACTTGCTCGCGGACGCGCGTTGGAAAGGCGTAGCTGAAAATAAGCTGCGACTCCAATTGGTCCCGGATTGCTCGCATCACTCGCGGATGACAATGTCCCGTGTTGGCCATAACAATGCCACTCGTCAGATCGATCCATTGGTTGCCGTAGGGGTCTCGGATCAGAAAGCCTTCCGCTTGTTCCCACACAACCGGCGGCATCCCAAGCATTGAGCGGGGCTCCACCTTCCGCAAGCGTTCGATAAGGTCGATCGATTCCGGGACCGGGATCGCAGTGCGAATACGGCGGTATCGGGTCTCGACCGGCTTCGTCTCAACCGGTGTCAAGCCACTGACTTGGATGGCCATGGACTCAGCTCCTTTCTCGCAACTGCTGGGCCGATTGCTAAGGCACTTGCTGATGTGAGCTGCGACACAGTTGAGTCCGACGCGGAACCGCAGTACTGCTGATTGCAGCTGGCGTCCCACCGCGGATCTCGAGGGAGCAGGAATCCGTTACGGCTTTGTTGCCAACAATAGTCCGCCAGAGACTCGGAAGGATCGGCGCTGGAGTCGAAGACTCCCACTACCGATTCAACTTTTTCAGACTGTCGTTTCCATCTGTCAACCATTCCAAATTGAAACGAGCCAAGGCCAATCTAGAATATTGGTCTGCTTCGTAGAGGGAAAGGATGGTCATCTCGTCAGTAACCGCCAAGTTAGAATAGGCCGCCGAACCCTCGTGAACGACTTTCGAGACGGGCCATGTCTGGCATTCGTCGGGGCTCATCCTCACGGTGAGCTGCTTTCGCTCGGTCTGGCTGGATGGGTGAGCAACCAACACGCGATTCGTCGAGAACCGCCGTTCGTCGGTGAAGCGAATTAAACTTCCCTGAACCGAGGGCTCGGGCAGGCTTTGATCGAACTGGACGGGCGACCATGAAACGCCGCCGTCCTCGCTCCAGGCAAAGGCCCGCATTCTCTTTTCCCGGCGGCTGCGCATGTTCATATAGACGGAACCGTCCGCGGTTTCAACCGCCATGGCCTCGTCCGATAAGTCCATGTCAAGGGACTTTCCGCGCTTCCAAGTGGTGCCGTGGTCGTCGCTGTACATCACGTAAGAAAACTGCGCGCCGCCCCAACCCGGCCGCGGCCAGGTTGCCGGGCCCGGGCTTAAGTCGCCCCAGCTAGGGATCAGAAGCCTGCCGCTGCTCAGTTGAATTCCGTGGCCCGGACCGCTGCCGATATAGCTCCATGCCGGGTCGACGACGTCCTCGGTAATCTCCACCGGCTCGGACCACCGGACGCCGTCGTCGCTGCTCTTCGTCACGAAGACTCGCTGGTTGTTCCTGCAAAAGACGAGCACGACCTCGCCGGTCTCTTTGTCAAGGACGGGCGCGGGCTGATTCACGGAGTCAGTTCCGTAGTCAAACAGCACTTGCAAGTCTTGCCAAGTCTCGCCCTGGTCGAAACTCCGTTTCAGCACAAGGTCGATCTCCGCGTCATCGTGACAGGTTAGTTTCCTCGCTTCCGAGAAAGCGAGAACGATGCCCTTCGCCGTAACGGCGAGGGCGGGAATGCGAAAGCAGTAGTAGCCGGCCTCGCCGGCCGAGAATACCGTGAGCTTTTCGAAAAGAGGGGGGGGCTGGGCCCGGGTCTGGTTACCTGGGGTCCCCACGTCGCTGCAACTTTGCAGGACGCAGATTAGTAAGAGCGCGGATAGGAAAACGGCGGTTTTCAAAGCGGCATGCCTCTCTCTTGGGTTGAGTCGCTCAAGTGGCCGTTAGTTGGTGATATTCAGGAAGCTTGCCGCGCGGTCTCCTCCGGAGTCGGGCTGCCGACAACTCCCGGTACTCCACTCTCGATGAGCATCTGGCGCGTCCTTTCACGAAATTCATCCCGCACGTCCCGCGTGGGCGGGCGGCACCGGCTGGAGGGCAAACCGACCAATTCCATGCACAGCTTGTCGAGGTACCCATCGCCGCCGGTGTACTGAAACATCTCCTTCCACAGTGAGTAGAAGGGCATCGCCACATGCACAAGTTCTTTCTGCGCCTCGATGTAGCGCCGGTTCTCGAGCAGCTCCCACAGCCGCACGCCCCACTGCGGCCAGTAATTGCAGGTGTGTACTTCGATGCCCCGCGCACCCAGGATGTGGCTGGTGACAAACCGCAGTTGGTTGTCGATAATGCACAGCCGCTCGGCGAAACGTGACACAACCTGTTCGGATTCCATGAAAAGCGCCGTGGGAACAGCCCATTTGAGGCCCACCACGTTGGGCAACTCGCAAAGGCGCTCGACGACGTTCAACGAAACGTTGTGGCTTGTCCAGAAGGTGTTGTAAACGACAACTCCTATATCCGCGGCCTCCGCGGCGGCGATCGCATATTCGAGAAAGTCCTCCGCGGTGTGCATGTAATAGTACGGCGGTGAAACCTGGACATACTCGGCACCAAGTGTCTTGGCGGAGCGTATCAGTTCGACGAGTTCACGGGTATTCGTCGTCTGGACGCCCATCACGACGGGAATCCTACCGTTGGCCTCCTGGATAATCGCTTCGGCCACGCCCAAGCGCTCCTCGACGCTCATCGTGGGGAAATCGCCCGCCGCGCCGACAGCCAAGATTACGGCGTTACTTTCGTTGACGCCTCCGTCGATCAAAAACCGCACGTGCTGCCGGGTGGCTTCGAGATCCACCTCCAGATCATCGTCGCGAAACATCGTCGGCACGGTCACGTAGCAGCCGGACAGGCGGCTGCGAGCTCTCTCTCGATCCATCAGACTTTCCCCTTGTTAGCGAACATTTCGCTGTTGCCGTGTGCGAAGGACTGGCCGTCAATGGTGAAATCGGACTGCGACACGGTCGAATCCCCGGAACATTGTAGCGACAATCGATAGTGGGAGCAAGGCAGAGTGCGAGACCGCTTTGCTCACCACCCGACAGCCCCAATTCTACCGGTAGGCCACATCCACTTCGAGCTTCTCGATGGTGACATCGCCGTCGGCGTCGGACCGCGGCTTGGAGAAACGAACGCTGATCAGGTTGCTGCCGACGGCAAACAGCTTGGGGCTGGTTACGAACTCAGACCAAAGTCCACTGACGCCCGGCGCGGGAAGGAGCGTCCCGTTGAGACGCACTTCGATGGAGGCGGCTTTCGACAGGAGAATCCGCAATTTGACACTCTTCAGCCGATCGCCGGCGGCATTTACGTCGTCGGCCATATCGAGAAAAAGCAGGTTATCGGCCTTGGCCGCTTTATCGAGGCTCGCCGGCAACTGCCCGAGCATGTTGGTATTCGCATAGGTGAATCGGGGCGTGCTCCAGTCGTCCGGATAGGGTGTCATCAGCGGCGCATGTCCTCCGCCACGGCGTTGAATGACGAACGTCTTGTCCTTGTGCTTGAGTGTTTCGGGGCTGCCGATCTCGCGGTAAAGGCGCCAGTCTTGATCGTGGTAATGGAAGTTGAAGGTGTAGACGCCGTCGGGCTCTTGATGCCACCAGTTGGCGTAGATGCCGCGACCCACTTTGAGTGGGATCGGCTTGTACCCGTCGGTCACATGGACGAAATCGTTGCTTGGGTAGAACTTGACCGCTGTGCCGGCCGTAAGTCGACGGAAGGCAGGAATATCTACCTCCATCGACCGACAGCCGACGTTAAGGATGTCCACCAACTGATCGCGAACCCAGGCCTCAACGTCAATGCCGTCAAAATGACACCCGACAACGGTCTCCGGCACCCGCGCAGACAGCAAAAACGGCCGCCCACGCTTCCGCTCCACATCGAGCAACACCAATCGTAGGGAGCGCATGAAATCAGTCAGCTTGTCCCGATCCTGCCATTGCTGATCCGGTTGCAGCACCGGACTGTTTCGCGCGAAGTCGACTTCAATACCATCGAAGTCGTAATTCTCCGCCACTTCCCGCAGGACGCCGACCTTGTGGTCCCGCAGGCCCTTAGCGGCGAAGTTCCAAAAGGCCGACTTGTGGAAGGGAGACATGTACTCGGGCGGCCCCTTGGGGTCCGGATTCCAGTTGATCAGCCAGTCCTTGTTGTTCCATTTCTTGGGTAGTTTCGGAATCCTTCGCTCCAGGTACGAACGGTCATGGTCCCCGCCATTGATGCGCAGGGAGAAGAACGCCTCAATCCCCCGCCGATGGGATTCCTCGCAGCCCATCCGCAGCAGATCGATGCCCTCGGGCACGACTTTGAAAACGGGGTGGTCCAGCAACGTGGGCAGGACTTCGCTGGGGTAGGGCGCCTCATTGCCTTCGCTCCAGCACCATCCCACGCTGTCGATTTGGTTGTCCTCGTAGTCGAGAATGCCCAACATGTGTCGCTTGAAGCTGTCAGGGTCCTGCTTGCCACCGTGTTTTTGATATTGGAGCAGTGAGGCGAGCGCGTCGTAGTTCATGACGATTCGCCGCTTTCTCTCCGCGGCGGCAATGTGAGCTCTTGAAAGCGAGACCGCGCCAGGGCCAGGGATAGCGGCCGCGGCAACAAGGGCCGTCGGCAAGTTCAAACTCAGCGCTAGCCCCGGTCCGCCCACAGCGGCCTTCAAAAAACTTCGGCGGTCCGGCTTGGTTTTGTCCGTTGGCATGGGATTCCCTCCGATTCGGATCGGGGCTGTCGGGCGCGGGATGATTCGCGCGAATGCTTCGGGTCAGTTCTCAGCGGATCACTTCGCCCCGACCTTCACAAGCTGGTATCGATTCCTCTCGACTTCTTCCGCTTTCTCTCGCTGCAACTGGGCCCGCACTTTTCGCGCCAGTGCAGCCGCCTCTTGGGGCCGTCCGGCTTTTCGAAGCGCGACCATGAGCTGATAAGTCGCCGTTCGTTCTGAAGGATCGAGCGTCAACGCCTGCTGCAAGTGGCCAATCGCCCCGTCAAGATCTCCGGCTTTCAGATAAAGCTTGCCCAGCTCGACTCGCGCCACTGTCGCATCAGGCTTCAGCTCGACGGACCGTCGCAACGCAGCCCGAGCCTCTTCGAACTCCTCTTGTCCCGGCTCGGCGCCGTTCTTGATCAGGGCCTGGCCGAGCATCAACTGCATAGCGGCCTCGTTCGGGTTTTTTGCGGCCCTCTTTCGGAGGAGTTCGATGGATTCGGCGAGCCGCCCGGTCTGCTGCATGGCGACCGTGAGGCCAAGAGCCGACAGCTCTTGGTTCGGGCTTAGTTGAGCGGCTCGCTGGAACGCAGCCTCCGCCTCTTCGTAGCGGCCGAGTTGTGCGTGGATCACCCCTTGCATGCTGAGAATCCGCGAAGACCCGGGTATGTTCTTGATTCCCACCGAGAGGATTTCAAGTCCCAGATCGTAGGCGCCGTGCTCTGAGCAGAGCTCGGCCAGCGTGGTGTAATGACGCTCTTCACGGGGGTACAATTCGACAGCTTTTTGCAGCGTGGAAAGAGCATTTGGAGTTTCCTGGTTGGCTTCGTGAACATCCGCCATCAGGCTTAGTACATCGGAGTCCGGCTTGGCGCGATCGGCGAGCGGCCGTAAGACTTCGATTGCTTCCGCGTAGCGGCCGGACTCGTACAAACTTAGTCCCAGGTTATGTCGGACGGTATCGTTCTCCGGCTGAGCGGCCACTAGTTGCCGAAATACTTCGGCGGCATCGCCAGAACGTCCCACGAGAAAAAGGCACCGCCCTTGCTGTCCCAGTGCCACGGGGTTGCGGCGTGTCGCAGCCCCGCCCCGCGCGAAATGGTCTACAGCAGCAGCACAATCCTCTTGCTCGAACGCTACGACGGCCATCATGGCGTGCGCTGTGGCGTTGTCAGGTTGTATCGCAAGGATCTTCTCTAGCCTCGCTCTGGCCTGGGAATCTCGGTCGCGGTATTCGATCTCCGCGGCTCCTTGGAGGGCCGGCAGATAGTCGGGCTGCTGCTCGAGGGCTTTGCGGTAGGAAGCTAAGCTCTGTTTGCGCTGCCCCGCGGCAGCAAGCGCCATGCCCTGGAGAGTCCATACGCGCGGATCGCCGGAACCGGATTCGACGAGCGGCCTTAGTAGATGCAAGGCTTGCTCATACTGCTTGGATCGCAGCGCTTGCATGACCGCCTCGAGCTCGTGACTCTGTGCAGACGCCGCCGAGCACCAAACAGAAACCAGCAGAATGACCAGCCCGTTCCACATCTCCTTCCATCCTAGACGAGTCGCTTGAACATGAGAAGTCCTTTTTCTTGAGACGCTAGGGGGCAAAATTCGGCGATATAGGCCGTGACACATCTTCGTCGGGACGAACTATTCCGGCTCGGATTCGCCGCTGATGGCATAGTTGACCGCCGGCATGACTTCGCGGGCCATCCGTGTCATCGATGCTTTCATCTTGTCCTTATCCACCCAATCGTGTGCCGTCATAAGCAGATTGCCGAAGTGGCCAATCTGCTCGCGCAGGGCCAGAATTTTCTCCGTGACCGTGCGCGCATTGCCGTGAATCACGAAATTGTCCCGTAGGTCCTCGGCAGTCAGGTCGTCGGGGCTGTCTCCCTTGTTAATCACGAAAGCCCCCTTCATCTCGGCACGGTCGAGTATTGAGAAGAGGTACCGATAGTAGAAGTCAAAGGCTCCGTTCGGGGTCTTGACGAAGTCCTCGGCTTCCTGGTCGCTTTCCCCCACATGAATACTACGCGCGACCCGCCAGATATCCCGGTGGGCCTTGTGGCCCTGTTCCTTCGCCGCGGCCTCGTAGACTTCCCAGTGAGTCTTGACCGACCAGGCACCGATGAAATTCGCCGACACCGGTTGCCAGCCACGCTTCCCGGCCAGCTTGATCGAGCTGGAATACGGACTCAGAGCGGAAACCGCAATCGGCGGGTGAGGCCGCTGCAGCGGCTTGGCCATGTAGCCGAGCTTCATCTCCGGCACGGTCCATTTCTCGATTTTCGATTTCCAGTATTTGCCCTCAAAGTTGTACGGCGGGTCGGTAGTCCAGTACCGCAATACCGTATCGATCGACTCGACGAACATTTCGTTGCGATCGGCGTCCATGGTCCCGAAGAGTTCGAAATCCGGCGGCAGACCTCCGGGCCCAACGCCGAGAATGAAACGACCGTTGCAGAGGTGGTCGAACATCGCGGCCTGGCCGGCGATCGTGGCCGGGTGATACTGCGGCATGCAGATCACGCCGGTGGCGAACTTGATCTGCTTCGTACGCGGGATCAGGGTCGCCAGAAATATCAGCGGCGAAGTAACCGGCTCGGCGCCGGACGAGTAATGCTCGCCGACCCAGGCCTCGGCGTACCCCAGCTCGTCGGCGTAGATGATCGCCTCGATGTCTTCTAGTAACTGCTGGTGGTAATCCTTTTCCAGCCCGTGCAACGGCATCATAAAGTACGACAGTTTCATAAGACTCTTTCTCCCACCGGACGCTGGGAGCCGCGTCCACTTGAGCGCGAGCGGCGTTGACCGAACTCCAGCAGGGTATCAGGAACGCCCAGCTCCGTGCATGTCGGACTCTGCAATTGGCGTTTCGGCTGTCAGGCGTCCCGAGGTGTCGGAGTAAGCGATTTCGTCAAACGCCGGCGACGCACACGCTGCAAGAGAGAGCGATATTTGCGCTCGATCGGGACGACACGGAGCCAGGAATACCGAAGCCTCGTACGGCAGTTTGTACACTTCGGTTCTGACAAGCTCGAAGTGGTGTTGAATCAAAGAGTTAAATTGGTGGACCTGGAGGGATTCGATCTTACTGATCATATGTGGAACCTGTAAGTTACTGAATCTAAAAGATGTCAGATGTGCTGAATGCGCACATCTTGCAGGTTCTGGATACAATTTGGATGAATTTGGATACATTCCTGGTCAAGGCATTCCCCAGAAGTTCTGCCAGTTCGCATTCGTTGGGTTATGCGTCACAACATGTGTTTTGTCTGTCCTGTAGTCCCTTTGTTGTTGAAGGACTCGCGGTTGTCGCGGGCGGCTCCGTCGGCAAAATCTGACACTTATTTAGGAAGAGGGTGCCACCGCGTTCGAAGCCCAAGCGCAGGCTGGGCATTTGAAACCTGTGATTCGTGGAGAAAAAAGGCTTGCCGGATGCTATCCGGGCGTTCGACATCGCTCGCCGGCGGACCAGCCGTGCGATGCGGCTTTCGATCGTGGGCAGGGGCCCATTGGAATCCGAAGCCCGATCTCTAGCGGAGCGACTTGGGCTTGGAGAGGCCGCGGCCTGGCTTGGCTTTCAGCCGCACCAGGAGCTGCTTAGAAGGCTTCAGTGGACGGATACGGTTTTGGCTCCAAGCGCCACGAGCGCGGATGGAGACAATGAGGGCGGCGCTCCTACTATACTGATCGAGGCCCAGGCCGCCCGAATTCCCATTGTTTCCACCTTACATGCAGACATACCCGAAGTGGTGGTCGACGGCCAAACGGGATATTTGGTAAGGGAGCACGACATCGAGGGTCTGGCTGACCGCCTAGTTCGATTGGCGGAGGACCGCAGTCACTGCCGAGCGTTCGGCCAGGCCGCACGCGAGCACGTCCGGCGATCCTATAACATCCTTAACACGATGCCCGCTCTGGAGTCTGTTTACGACCAGATTTGCCAGGAGGTACGAGAATAACTCAGTCCCGGAGCGGGCCGGCGTGAAGTCCTTCGCACATGAATTGCATCGCCGTTTCGATTGGCAATCAGCGCCACACCACCGGCGTGAGCTGCGCGATTTAGTGTGACCGGGCACGGTCCTTCAACAAAGCAAGGTCCCTTTGGCCGTCCACAGGTAATGTCGCTATCCATGGAGCCGTTGACACGAACAGAGAAGCTCGTCGGAGACAGCCGTTCGCCGACCATCGGGACGCGGGGGGTGGTCGTCTCAGGTCACGATCAAGCCAGTGCCGCCGGGCTGAAGATGTTCGAGCGGGGCGGCAATGCGATAGATGCTGGTGTGGCCACGGTGTTGGCACAGGCAGTCGTCGAGTTCCATGACTTTGGTTTTGGCGGAGAAGTTCCAATCCTGATGTACGTCGCCAAAGAATGAAGGGTCGTCGCGATCAGCGGGCAAGGGGTAGCTCCGGCAGCGGCAACGATCGAGTGGTTCCGGCACAAGGGTATTGAATTGATTCCGAAGGACGGATTTTGCCGGCCACCGTGCCCGCCGTCCTGGACTCACTCATTCTAGCGCTCGGCCGATACGGCACGTTGTCGCTGGCCGAAGTTATGGCGCCCGCCATTAAGCTAGCCGACCATGGCTTTCCGATGTACAGGTCTTTCCGGCGAAGAATTAGACATCGCCAGCGACGCTTCCTGGAAGAATGGCCTAGTTCCGCGAAAGTTCTGCTCCCTGGCGGCCGAGTACCGGATGCCGGTCAAGTGTTCGTCCAGAAAGATCTGGCCCAGACATTCCGGCGCCTCGTCGCGGCCGAGGAGAAACAGCGGCCACGGGGCCGCGGCGCTAGTCTCAAGGCGGCACGAGACCTTTTCTACCGCGGGGAAATAGCACGGGAGGTTGTCGCTTTCCAGCGCGACTTCAAGGTCCGCGACTGCAACGGTTTCGTCGCGAGCGGGCTGCTTTCAGAAGAGGATTTGGCGAACTATCGGGCTGCCGAGGAACGCCCCGCGATGACGAGCTATCGTGGCGTCGATGTTTACAAACTAGGTTTCTGGTCGCAAGGGCCGACCTTGCTGCAGGCCCTCAACATCCTTGAAAACGACGACGTGAAGGCTCTCGGTCACAATTCGGCTAAATACATTCATTTGCTGGCGGAAGTGATGAAGCTGGTATTCGCGGACCGTGAGTGGTATTACGCGGACCCGAATTTCGTCGAGGTTCCGGAAGGGGGTCTGCTATCAAAAGCTTACGCAGCGCGAAGGCGTCAGCTAGTCAATCTCGAGAGACTGTCTCTCGAGTTACGTCCCGGCGACCCCTATCCGTTTCATCTGCCGCCCTTGTCACACGGTCCGATTCCGACCACGATAGAGTTTGGGCCGCCCGATGGGGGCACAACCGGCACGCGCGTCGCCGATCGCGAGGGCAATCTGTTTTCGGCCACCCCAAGCGGCGGCTGGTTTAGCAGCTCGCCGATCATCGAAGGACTAGGGTTTGCCCTCAATACCAGGGGCCAGATATTTTGGTTGGATGAGGGGAAGGCGAACAAACTCGAGCCCTCCAAACGCCCGCGCACCAGCCTGTCGCCTAGCCTGGCCTTAAAAAACAGAAAACCTTTTCTCGCTTGGGAAAGCCCCGGCGGAGACGGGCAAGACCAGATCAATCTGCAGTTGTTTCTTAATGTGGTTGAGTTCGGCATGAACATCCAGGAGGCGAGCGACGCCCCTTTCTTTCAAATCCTTGACTTCCCGAGTTCCTTCTATCCACGCCAAGCGCTACCCGGTGTGATGCGGCTGGATCGCCGTTTCACCCAGGAGGATTTGGAGAAGCTTGAGCAAATGGGTTGCCGCATTCGATGGGCCAAGGAGCGGAGGATTCGGGGACCCCACGGCGGCGATGATCGACGTAGATCGTGGCGTTTTACTTGGAGCCGCCAGCCTGCGAGACTCTGACTCCTGCGCGCTGGCGTGGTGAGATCCATCAGCGAGCGGATACGCTGGTGGATTCCTCGTTCGAGTTTAACGATCGGCTTCCAACCGGGGAGGGAGTGCCGCCCTTCTCGGATGCGGAATACCTACGTTGTGCACGCCGACGCGGGGGATTAGCCCGCTTTTCTCACCACGTGGCGAGACGAAGTGCGTGAGAAACCCGTCAGTACAAGGCGCGCGACGCTCGGCGCCGCATTTCTTGAATAATGCGGGCGTACTTAAACAGTACGTTGAGCACGGCGAGCAAGCGCAACGCAATCATAGCGGGTTTATTGCGTGCTTCGACCGTCAGGTGGCGAGAAATGCGGGTTAGCTGCAATACTGTCGATTTCAGAAAGAAGCATGGAAATCTCGACTTTCCTGCGGTCGTTGCGGATGGGGGCGCGCGGGCGCAGCGGGTAGCTGCTCATCTTGCGCTTGACGCCGCGCGGACGGCGGCGGCCGCGGCTGGAGACCACCCGCTCCTCGAGCAGTTCGTCGAGAACCTGTCGATGAAACGCTTTTCTAGCTCGAGGGGGGAATAGCCACCGCCATGGCCAGTTTGCGGCGGACCACCCGTAGCGCATGCACGTAGGAAAGCCGATCCGGATCCTGTTGGCTGTTGGCGGCGGCCTCATGCATCAGATCGCGAATCGCAAAATGCGCCAGCAGCAGCCCCCAAAACTCCTGGCGCACCAGCTCCGGCGTCTTGCTGCGTAGCACGATCTTGGATCCTCGCAAGTGCGTCTTGAGTTCGTCAAACGCCGTTTCGATCTCCCAGCGCTCGTGGTAGAGCGCCGCCAGTGGTGGGGCCGGCGCCGCGGCCGGGTCGAGCAGGCTGGTCAGCAAACGGTAGAGGGGTTCGGCGTTGTCAACACCCTCGAGCCGATCCTTGATGACGCGCACCTCGAGGCCGTTGGTTTGGCGTCGGCGGTCCCCTTCGCCGGAATAGATACGGCTCAGATAGGAGCCGTCGGCGAGTCGCCGCTGGAGGGGCAAACGCAAGTTCTTCTTGACACGCCACAACAGAGCCGCCCCCGTCCCACGCGCCTGCTTCCACAGCGGATAGCTGAAGAAATTGCGGTCGGCCAGGCAGAGCATGTCCTTTTCGAGCGCCGGCAGCAGCTGCTGGGCCAGTGCGATTTCACTCCTCGCGTAGGGCCCCAGGCGAGAGCCGAACAGCACGTGCGTGCCGTTTTCCACCAGGGATACGAAACGCAATTGGGGATAGGCGCTGGCGCCCCGCGAGACCCCCGGACGCCCGAACGCTTGCCGGTTGCCCGGCTCATCGGCGAGGTCGAGAACGCTGCCGTCGAGCGAGACCAGCCGCCGGCGACCGTACCAGGCGCCGCGAGTGGTGGGGTCGGCGATCGGCTTGACGACCTCGTCGTGCAATTGCCGCAGGGGCTCGGCCCCCAGCCGTATGCGGGCCCGCGAGATGCCCGAGCGGCTCGCCGCCGCCGGCCGTTTGTGAGCGGCCCGCAGCCAGCTGAGTCCTTCCAGCAGGCAACGCAACACTTCGCGATAGGACACCTGCATATACAACGCCAAGGCGATCACGTAGTAGACCATCACCGGTGCCGGCAAATCGCGCTGACGACGGTCGGCCCGACCGCTGCGCCGCAACACGCGATCCACCGTCGAACGCGGAAACCGCCGGGCCAGCACGCCCAAACTGATGTAGTCGCTAATTCGCGAGCCGGGGGGAAGCTCCGCCAACGTTCGTGCCATGTCACGCACCTCCTGTTGATGAGAACAGGATAGCATGAAAATATTCTTAACTCGACAGTATTTGGCTTAGCCCGCTTTTCTCACCACGTGGCGAGGCGAAGTGCGTGAGAGGCCCGTCAGTACAAGGCGCGCGACGCTCGGCGAACGGAGAGGCGTACTTGAACAGTACGTTGAGCACGGTGAGCAAGCGCAACACAGTAATGGCGGGCCTATCGCGTGCTTCGGCCGTCAGGTGGTGAGAAATGCGGGTTAGCCGGATGACGCAATTCACCGCGGTGCTCGACGCTCTGGGATATCAGGGGTGAAGCCCTGGGATCGATCGCCGCTAGTCCGCGCCTATCGGAAAGGCTTGCGCGGCTCTTCCTCGGAGTGTTCCGAGATCTCTTCTTGGCAAGGAACGCAATAGCGGGCCCAAGCGACTGCGTCCAACCTTTTCAGCGAGATCGGATCGTCGCAGCCCATGCAGATACCGTAGCTTTCGTCTTCCATACGGCCCAACGCTTCGCCAATCTCCCGCAGCAACATAGCATCGATGTTGTTTCGGTTGAGAAAGATCCACTCTTCGTGGCTTTGGGTGGGGAGCTCTTCGAGGTCGAGCGGCTCGTCGCCCCGAGCCAGCGCCTTGGCAGCCGATGAGGACTGCAGGCTGGTGCGAATCTCGCTCGCCTTGGCTTCCATGAGTTTCCTAAAGCGATTGCGCTGGGCTTTCGTCAGCCCCTTACTGACCGTCCTTGCCATGACTCACCTTCAATCCTCCCCACCGGTGGGGAGGTAAACCCGTGACTATATCGTCCTTTTGCCCTAGCTGTGTTAGACCGCTCCGGGCAGCGGTCCGTTACACTCTTGCCGGTGCAACTCGTGGTAGTTCCGCTTTGACCGCTCTGTTGGCTAGCGCCAAATGCACGGCCAATTCGTACCGAAGAAGTCGGATCCCCCATTGTGTTCCCCGCGGCCCGGAGAACCCACCACTTGCTTTCAACTCAACCAAGCGTTTTACTTGGGTAACGTATTATACCACTGCTGTCCGGTTAAAAGTCGAATAGAATCAATTGGTTGGGGTCATAGGGGGATTCGTTTGGGGAGTCGGATGGCTGGAGTGCCTGTAAAAGGGGCATTTTTTCGAATTGCGTAACGCTGAGAATCTGTAGAATCTGGTAAAGACTCGCTTCCAGCCCGAGCCGTTTCCGGACGATGGCGATGAGCACGTAAATCGAGACAGCGATCCGGATCTGCGTCTTGACGGCGTTCTCGCTGGTGCCGTAAAACGAGTTGATTCGCAGATGTTGCTTGATCCACTTGAAGAACAACTCAATCTGCCAACGCGACTTGTAGATGTGGGCGATGGTCAGCGCCGGGAGCGCGAAGTTGTTGGTCAGAAACTTCAGCCGCTTGTTCGTCCGGGCGTCGAAGTAACTGACCCTCCGCAACGGGTCGGGATAGGCTTGGGCCGATTCGATGGCAGCCAGTATGACGGTCTGATCCGAGCGCAAGCCCGTGGATTTGTCGACGGGATGCGAGTAGCGCCGTTGGAGCAAGATGTTCTTCTTGGTTCGCACGACGAAGAACGACGAGCAGAGAGTGAACACGAAGAGGCGTTCGAAATCGACGTAGGCCCGATCCATGACGTAGAACGCGCCGGCCTTGCGTCTGCTACGATTGACGACGCCAGCTTGTTCAGGTCCCGAGGACGAGATTTTTCCCTTGAGCGCATAAGCACTATCACTCTACCACGGGCAGGCGGGTGGGTTGACCAGGGAAACCCAGGGGAAATATTGTAACCCCTCGCGCCAAGGGCCGCAATTCAAACTGACCCACTACCAAAATCTCTGATTGCCCGAGAAAAATTCTGAAAGGTCGGCCAGCCCCGCGGGGAGCCTATCCCGGAGGCTACATTATCAGGCGGCGAATTTCTCGTTCCCGTTCCGGGCGGAATCGCGGCCGCGATCCAACAGACCGCCCAGTCCACAGGGCCGTAACCTTATCGGCGACTCGCGCGAAGTAGCGAATGTGACCGTCGGGTATAGTGTGTGGGGGGTGCCGCCGTGGCTGCATGTTAGGGCGGAGAAGACGGTGAATTCCGCGGCCCGATCTGTGTCCGTTCCCGATGTTGATGAAAAGGAGCAGCTGCAGCTGTTGATGGGGCGCTACCAGCAGGCGGATCGCCGGGCGGCATCAGAGCTGGTGCGGATGCTTTCCCCGAAGCTGCTTCGTTATCTGGCCAGCCCGATCTACACTCGCCCCTACGCGGAAGACATGCTGCAAGAGTGCTGGCTTCGCATTCACCGCGCGCGCCACACGCATCGCCCCGGCACTCCGGTGTTGCCCTGGATTTTCGCGATCGCGCGACATACCCGGATCGACGCCTTCCGCCGGAGACGGCGAATCCAATCGCGAGAAACAGCGTTGGAAGAATTGGGAGAACCGGCCTCCCCGGCTCCGAACGTGCCGCGCATCCCGGAAAGCGACCTCTGGCGACTCGTTCGCAAGCTGCCGCCGAGCCAGCAGGAGGTGATCGAGATGCTTAAGGTTTCCGGGATGAGCCTGGAAGAGGTCGCGCGCGCGACCGGCTCGACGGTCGGCGCCGTAAAGCAGAAGGCCCACAGAGCGTACACGAAATTGCGAGTCATGCTGCGGGATGCGCCGGAGGCGAGAACATGACCTGCGCCGAGGTCAGCAGCCATTTCGTCCAAGCCGGGGCGAGAACACTGGAAGCATTGCCTCAAGGGGTCCGCCAACACCTGGGGGCCTGCCCGCATTGCCGCTCGGTCTGGGAATTTTTAGTCGGCGGGGATGCCCGGGAAGAGGTTTCGTCGGAAGTCCGATCCCGGATCGAGAACACCGTGTTGGGATCGCTTGTACCCGTATCTGCTTTGCCCAGCGCCCACGTGCTGACGTCGATGTTCCTGCTGATATTCGCGGGGCTCTCGGCCATCGTGATCGGCCTCACGGGGTTGCGGCAGGGTGCGGCCGGCCTGGACGCGATGCAGTTCGCCGGTGTCCTGGGAATCGTCGGGGCGGCGGCGATTCTTACCGCCCTTCAGTTGAGCCGGGGGATGGTCCCCGGCGAGAAGACCTGGGTGCCGCCGGCGCGGCTGACTGTACTGGCCTTGCTCGCTCTGTTCGGCGTGGTCGGAATCCTCTTCCCGTGGAGTGGAACGCAGAACTTCTTCGCGACCGGCTGGAGGTGCTTTAGCCACGGAATCATGTCCTCTCTTCCAGCCGGTTTGTTGTTTGTGCTGATCCTGCGTCGGGGCGCTGTTTTGTCGCTAGGCGCTGTCGGAGCCGCCGCCGGACTGCTCGCCGGACTCATTGGTGTCGTCGTGCTGCACTTTGCTTGCGGGATGCACACCGCCCCCCACATCGCGATAGCGCACCTGGGGGTACCTTTGGCCGGAACCGTTACGGGCTTCCTGCTGGGACGTTTGCTGCCACCGCTGTTGCCCGGCGCCCGTGCAGCCCCGTACAGGCAGTGACGGGAAGGTTATGAGCATAGCGGGTTAGGCGCGCCAACCACCGTGGCGGCGGCGAGAAACGCGAGGCAGGACTTGCTTCCATATTGAATTTCGCATAATATAGAGTTAGTCAAGGCCAAGAGAAGACAGAAGGCCGTAATCAAGCGCGGTTTGCGGCGCATGCGACGCAGGGATTTGCGGGCACGCTCGTCCAGCTCCCAGTAGTCCTTCGGACAGACGTTCGGCAACTCGTGCTGCTTCCAGTAAGCCCAAATGTATTCCACCGGGTTCAGCTCCGGTGCATAGGGCGGCAAGCACTCCGTGGCGATGTGGCCTTCGGAGAGCTCGATGAACTCCCGCACCAGGCGGCTGCGGTGCGCCGGCAGGCGGTCCCAGACGATCAGCAGCGGGCCGTCGATGTGGCGGACCAAAGCCTTCAGGAAGTCGATGACCTCCAGCTCGCCGATGGCGCCGGGATAGAGCCGGAAGTAGAAGTTGCGCAAGGTCAGCCCGGCGGAAACGGAAAGTTTCTGCCAGTTGAAGTTGAACTCCAGCACGGGTGTCTCGCCGCGGGGCGCCCAGGTGCGGCAACGATGGGGCTTCTGACTCAGTCCGCTTTCGTCGATGAAGACGATCGTGCGGCCTTGTTTTTGGGCTTTTTTTTAGTGGCCGGCCAAGTCTTGCGCCGCCAGTTGCGGATGGCTTCTTCGTTGCGCTCGCGGGCCTTGCCGACAGGCCGTTGCGGGCTCCAGTGGAGCGCCCGCAGGATCTTCCAAACATGACCTTCGTGATAGCGCACGCCGAACTCGTCGGCGATCAGACGAGCGACTCGCGGACAAGTCCACAGCGGCGTCGAGAAGCCCTGCGCTTCGGGGCCCCGCAGCAGCATTGCCTCCAGACGTTCCCGTTGCGTGGCGTCTAACAGCGGCTTGCGGCCGGCGCGCCCGGCCCGGCGGAGTCCGGCGGCACCGTGCGCGCCATGCTCGCTAACCCAACGGCTCACGCTTTGCTGCGCCGCCTTCACGCGCCGTGCTGCCTCGGACTGACTCAAACCTTCGTCGACGACCAGCCGCACGGCCTCCAGCCGTCGCTTTTCCAGAGCATCAAAATCGCGCCTTACGCCTCTTGGGTTCCCCATGTCTATTAAGACGAGCAGACCCCCCAAAAGGTTACTCTATATTATGCGCGAGTCAATAAGTCCGCGTATTTAAATAGGCCTTTCCCGAAGCATCATACGGCCACCTGTCTGGCCCGGAAGTGTTTTTTCACAAAGACTTCTGAGCCGCGACCGCGAGGGAGCGGTCCCCGGATTGCCGACCCATAAACGATCGCTAACTTATGATAGTAAGCACTAGCCCGCTTTTCTCACCAGGTGGCGAGGCGAAGTGCGTGAGAGGCCTGTCAGTACAAGGCGCGCGCCGCTCGGCGCCGCATTTGTTGAATAATGCGGGCGTACTTAAACAGTACGTTGAGCACGGTGAGCAAGCGCAACGACGTAATGGCGGGCCTATTGCGTGCTTCGACCGTCAAGTGGTGAGAAATGCGGGCTCCACCTCAGAAAAAAAGGGGCCTGTCACGCGCATCTGGGCCTTTCGGACTTCAGTGCACCACCCGCGTCTTGCGGTTCATATAATCCATCAGCAGATACTCGCCGAGGTTGTAGGGCGTGGTGAAGTAGGCTTTGCCGCGACAGATCTCTGTAATTTTCCTGACGAACTGCACCAGAGCATAGTCGCGCGCCAACATGAAAGTATTGATCAGGACGCCCTGCCTTTTGCATTTATGGACTTCTTCGAGTGTGCGGCTGATGACGAGCGGGTCCATGCCGAAGGGATTCTTG
This sequence comes from Bryobacterales bacterium, assembly GCA_965248365.1. Lineage (GTDB taxonomy): Bacteria > Acidobacteriota > Terriglobia > Bryobacterales > UBA6623. The sequence goes on from CBDFJA010000003.1 coordinate 1,414,182, forward strand.
TAGATGCGTCCATCGTCGAGTGTGAGCGCGGAGGGTTTCCCGTCGGTAATCATGATGATCTGACGCATGTCCTTGCGCTGCCGGCTGAGGATTCGCTGGGCGAGGATCAGCCCCTGGCGCGTGTTGGTATAGAACGGCCCCACCTGGACGCGCGCTAACTTGGAGAGAGGTATTTCTTCCGCCGAGTCATGAAACAGCACTAGGGACAAGCTATCTCCCGGATACTGGGTTCGCATCAGGTGGGAGAGCGCCAGAGCGACCTTTTTTGCCGGCGTAAAGCGGTCTTCACCGTAGAGGATCATGCTGTGGCTGCAATCGAGCATGAGCACCGTGGCGCAGGAGCTCTGATAATCGGATTGGCGAACCATCAAATCCGAATATTCCAGGTTGAGTGGACTACCGAGACCCTGGCGCCGGATGGCTTGAAACAGCGTTTCGTTCACGTCTAAATTGAGGTTGTCGCCAAACTCGTAGGGTTTGGAGGATCCCGAGGTTTCGACGCCGGTCGCCATCTCGCGTGTGTCGTGGGTTCCGAAGCTAGCCTTGCCCAGCGACCCCAGCAGATCCTTGAGGGTCTTGTAGCCGAGGAAGTCAATTCCTTGTTCGCTCAATTGGAATCGTACGGAGGTGCGCTCGAGGTTGGGGTCGATCGAGCCGGTCGGATTCTCCCGCGGCCCCTCTGGCCGGGCCTGATCGCTCGGCGAAACGGTGATGTATCCCCCCTCGGCCAGGCTTTCGGTAAGCCGGTCGACGAGTTGCTGCATCTGCTCAGGCGACATTTGCCGCAGGCGCTCCATCATCTTCTCGATATCCTCGTCGCTGAAAAGCTCTCCGCTCTCCAGCGCCTCCCGGATCACGTCCTGGAGATCGTCGAGGTTTTGCGGATCCATGTCCGAGAGATCGAAGAACTGCTGCTCGAACCCGCTACGCAGAAACAGGTCCGCCAAGGCGCGCATCAGATCTTCCGCGCTGATGCCCAACTCGTCCCCGGTATATCGCGAGTAGTTGACGGATTTCATCGGCTTGCGGGGACGGCGTCCCCCGAAAATTCTCGTGAGGATAGGGGCTAATTATATTGCCCGCCCGCTCCTCGAACAGGAATCTCCCGCGGCTCGCTGGCCTCGCGTTTTTTCTGCTGCGCGACGTAGCCCAGTTCTTCATTGCGGTTGATGCGACGGTGAGCGTAGAGTCCATCGAGTAGGAACTCCGCGAACGCGGCTTGCACCTCGGACCGCTTTCGTTTGTCCTCCGCAATGGCGGAAGCGGTCTCTAGTAAACCCTGGATAGCTTTCAAACGCTCGACGACCTTCGCGGCGGGCTCGCCCTCGGGGACCTTGAGCGTGCCTCCCAACTCGAACCACTGTACGATCTGGGACACGTCAGCCTCGGAAAAGTAGCGATCGTACACCTTGGCCACGGCCAAGCGAATCAAGCCTCGCGCGACGTTGTCGGCGCCTCGAAGCTCTCCTTCGTATTCGAGTTCAAACTTGCCCGTGATCGAAGGCAGCGACGCATAAACGTCACTCACCCGGGGAACGACGAGCTTTTCCTTGCACAGCAGCGCGCGCCGCTCGGCGTTCGAGATGACGTTTTCCATGCAGGAAATCGGCAGCCGCTGCGAAACACCTGACCGGCGGTCGATCTTTTTTTCCTGACGCGCCACGAAAGCGATCGTTTCCACGATCTCGCGGATAAAAGCCGGCACCAAGATTTTCCGGCGGTCTCCGGCTCGGTCGCTCCACGCCTCTTGACGGGTGATCGCCATGCCCTCCCCGACACTCAGCGGGTAGTGCGTACGGATCTCGCTTCCGATGCGGTCTTTCAAAGGAGTGATAATCTTGCCGCGGGCCGTATAGTCCTCCGGGTTAGCCGTGAACACCAACATCACGTCGAGCGGCAGCCGGACGGGATAGCCTTTGATCTGGACATCCCCCTCCTGCATGATGTTGAAAAGCCCCACTTGGATTTTCCCCATTAGGTCGGGCAGCTCGTTGATGGCAAAGATCGAGCGATTGGCGCGGGGCAGCAATCCGAAATGGATGGTCAGCTCGTCCGAGAGATCGTGCCCGCCGCGAGCAGCCTTGATCGGGTCCAAATCTCCAATCATGTCGGCGATGGTGACGTCGGGGGTGGCCAGCTTTTCGACGAAACGTTGCTCGGGGGCGAGGTAGGCGATCGGTGTGTCGTCGCCTTTTTCCTTAACAATCATTCGTCCCGTCCGCGACAGCGGAGCGTAAGGGTTGTCGTTGATTTCGCTGCCGGCGATGTAGGGCAGGAGAGGATCCAACAGCGACGTCAGTTGCCGCAAGATGCGGCTTTTCGCCTGGCCGCGAAGTCCCAGCAAGATGAAGTTATGACGGGAAAGGACGGCGCTGACGATTTGTGGAATTACGGTGTCGTCGTAACCCACGATGCCGGGGAACAGCGTTGTTCCGCTCCTCAAACGGCTAATCAGATTGGCGCGCAGCTCGTCTTTGACCGAGCGCTCGCCGATGCGTTTCTCGGAAAACTCGCGGCTCCGCCGAAGTTCGCCTAGGATACGAGGAAGATTTTCAGGATCGGACATTGGCCTAACTTGGGTTATACCGGGCGCCACGGTTCGGGTGCCGGATTCGGCGCTGCAACGGTTATTGTAGCGCGCCGTCCCGACGCGGCGACGGGAGCGATTTTGAACCCGGCCGCGGCTTGGGCACAGGCCCGATTGCGGCCGCTCGCGAGTCTGGGGTGGCGGCCCTTCGGCGAGTGCTGCCTGCGTTAGCGGGCGCTACAAGAAAAGCGGGCGTAATGCCGTTGCGTACATCGCCTGGCGAACACTATGTCGGCGGGCGGGCGCGATGAATCAAGCCTCTGCATCCCCGAGGGCGGGCATCCGCTTCCACCCCCGCCCGGCCGCTGGTGAAAAGCGCTAGCCCCATCCGCCGCGATGCACCGCGCGCCCCGGCCGTGATAGTTTGGAGGGAGTGAACCTTGAGGCGGAAGCGCGGCGACTGCAACAGCTCGGCCTTAACGCTTACGAATCACGAGCCTACCTGGTTCTGATCGGGCATTCCCGTTTTAAGGCGCTTGAAGTCGCCGGGCGCGCCCGCATCCCCCGCCAGAAGATTTACGAAGTCCTCGACAGTTTGATTGAGAAGGGCTTTGTCCGCGTGGTCCAGGGGAAGGCGAAGGAGTTTTCCGCGGTCGAGCCCAAGATGGCTTTACAGAGCTACTTGGCGCGCCGGCGCGAAACCTTCGAGTGCGAATGGCAAGACCGGCAGAGCCTGTCGGCGGCGCTAAGTGCCGACCTCGAAGCTGTTTTCGCCGAGGGCAACCAGGGACAGGGCCCTTTGGACTATGTTCGGATCGTCGCCGACACAGGTCAAATCGCCGAGGAGTACCGCCGGCTGCTGGTCCAAAGCGAAAAGGAGTACTTGGAGTTCGCCCGCCCGCCCTACGCCGTCGACCCAGTGGAAGAGCCGATGATCGAGCAGTTGCTCGCAAAGGGAACCCGCTGCCGGCTGCTCTATGAATCGCGAGGCCACAAGGCGGAGCAGCGCGCGCAACTTAAGCTGCTCCACAAGGCCGGGGCTGAGGTTCGATTGGCCTCTGAACTACCCATCAAGTTGGCGGTCTTCGACAACCGCCGGGGCATGATATCGCTCGACGACCCTGTGGTGGGCCACCCGCAGATCACGGCCCTGGTCTTCGAGCACGAGAGACTCGGCGCGGCCATGAAGAGCCTGTTTCAGGATTTTTGGAAACGCGGCGTCGCGCTCTAGCAGGCTTTTCTCACCACGTGACGAGCGCCACCATCTTCCCCTCGCACCATTATGGACGACTCCTGTAGAATCGCGGATGGGGCGTCTTTTCCCAACACACCGGTTTGAAGAGCAGACTCCGAGCCGCTGGCGTCATCGTTTGGCTGTGCTGGCCTCCCCTGGTCGCCGCGCAGAGCTCCTATTTTGCCGGCGTCCAGGGTGGGATCTCGACATTGTCGGTCGACGGCAGGTCTGTGACGAACCAGACATCGAGCGACATTTCGCTTTACAAGCCGGAAAACGGTCCCACTTTTCGGGTTTTTGCGGGACGGCACCTAACCGATTACGTCAGCGTTGAAGCGAATTACGGGTGGAACCGAAACTCGCTTACTCTGACCACGTCACAATCGTCCAAGGCCACAAATGTCTTCTACGAGCAATCGCGCCGGGCGTCGCAGCACAGCGTCCTAGGAGAGTTTCTGGTCTATTTCCGCAGCCGCAAGAACCGCGTGCGGCCCTACCTGTCGGTCGGAGGCGGCATGGTCCGTGTTGCTGGCGCGCAGGCGAGCATAGAGCAGGTCGTCGGGGCGTTCACTCTCGCCCCGGGGGAGTTCAGCTCGACCGAACCTGCTCTACGAGTCGCCGTCGGCATGGACGTGTCTGTGAAAGGGGGTTGGGCGTTCCGTTTCACTTTTAGCGAAACGATTCGCCAGAACGCCATCAGCGCGCAGTTGAGACCGCCGGGCGAACGCAACTTGGCGAACTTTCAGAACCTCTTCGGAGTCGTGAAGTACTTCTGACCCTCCTTCGAGCCTCTTCCCGCGCCGTGGTGAAAAATGCGGGTTAGCTCCAATGCTCGTCACTTAAGAACGGTTTAGCCCCAACGGGGGCTGACTTGCCGTTAAGTCACTCGTATTGGGGCTAGCTCGGCTAGATCATGCCTTCCGGAAGCCGACGTAGGGACAGTTGTTCCAATAGATGGGCGCGTTCTCCATCTTTTCCGCAAGCACCCGCGCGTGACAGACGCCGCAGCAGTTGAACGATTGCGCCTTTTCTCCAAGAGGAAGAATCTGAACCAGCTTTTCGAACACGCAGAGACCACGAGCGGCCAGCTTCGTCTCCGATAAGCTCAACAGGGGCCCGGATTCCTGCTGGCGCCGCAGCAGTGCTGAATAGATATTCGCCTTCAAATAAGAAGGAGCAGGCGGTCCCCCGGCCTCGCCGGTTTCCAGCCTTTGAGCAAGCGTTTCGAGCTGATGCTCGTCCGATGGAAGGTTATCGTTCATTCCACCTCCGCTTAACTGCAGCCGGGCGCGTGCCAGCAGCCGCTCGATGGCTTTCTCGGTTTTCCCGGCTTGCCGAGCCATCTCCCGCGCGCTGCGGTTTTCCCAATAGCGCCACAGCAGCGCTACCGAGTAGGCTTCAGGCAGACTCTCGAGCACCTCTCGGGTTCTGTTCTCCAAGCGCTGCCGATCCAGAACCTGGTCGAACTTAGGCTCAAAGGCCGCCGCAACCGTTCCCCGCGTATTGCTTTCCTCGTCGAGTGGCTCATCGTCGCGAAGCCGAGATCGGTAATAGTCCTCCACTTTATGCCGCGCAATACCGAGCAGCCATGCTTTGAGCGAAGAACGTCCCTGAAACCCAGCCAGGTTTTCCAAAGCAGCTAGGAACACCTCCTGAAGCAAATCGTCGACCAGGTCGACTCGGGGAACCAATCTGCGACGAAGGTAGGCATAAAGCCCGTCCGAGTAGCAGGCGACGAATTCAGCCGTGGCCTTGCGGTCCTTTCGCAGAACCGCCTCGACCAGACGCGCGTCTTCGCCGCGGGCCGCCTCGGCAACAGCGGCCGCGGAAGCAGAGTCCTTCGTCGCCTGCAACGGGGCAACTCCCCCCTCAAGAATAGGTTCCCACCTCGTTTAGCTACCGCTTGGAAGCGGAACCCCAACGTTGTCGATATCCTGATTGGTGTCGTTTCCTATTTCCATCGCGCTCGTGATGAAGGCGATCACGTTGTTCCGAAATACGTTGGACACAGCGGCTGGGACTACGTTGATTCCTACGTTGAAGCCGCTGATCAAGTTGTTTTGAACGAGGTCGCCTCGCGGACCCTCCGGGTCATCCGGCATCGGGTTGTAGCAGAGTCCGAATATCCCGTTGGTGTTGGCGGTTATCGTGTTGCCGTCGATTCGATTGCCCCAACTTTGACCGCCACGAACGAAGACCCCCAATCCGACGTTGTAGATGACGTTTTTCTCAACGCAAACGTTTTTCGACTGTGCGATCATGATCCCCACTTCCGGGGGCGGCGCGGTTACTGGCACACCCTGTCCCCTTATGTGTAGATCGCGCAGGACGACGTTGCTGCTGTTGTTGACCATCACGGCAACTCCCAGGTAAGCCAAATGGCCGTTGAATACCTTCACGCCGCCAGCTCCATCGATCATGATACCCATCCCCCGATTCCCGCCCGGCCCAATAACTTGATGCCCGTTGAGATCCAACGTGACCCCGCTTGACGTAATGGCGAGGGCCGGCCCGGCGCCGGCGGTCGATAGGTCATTCAGTAGGAGATAGTGTCCCGCTTCATTGATGGTAGTTCCTGATCGGAATACCACTCGGGTCCCCGTTTCCTCCGCCGGTAACGGCGTGCTCCAGAACAACATTCCGGCTCCCAATACGAACAGCGGGAGTATCCTTGGTGTTGAGACTTGCATCGCGATTCATCGCGATATGTCCTCCTCTTTCCTTCCTTGGATTTGATGCGGGCGGCGGGAAACAGCAGATGGGTCAACGCGGCATTCCTCATCGCTTTGGAAAATCCTTCTTCTCTGTTGCAGACGACTACCCCAAAGCCTGTCTACGCTGGAGTCAGCGTAGACGAGACTGCGTCCCTGCCCGCATCGTTTTATGTCGGGATACGCGAGGAAATCCCCCCTTTGCATGGAAGTTTTGAGCAATACTTTACTCACCAGGCGGCAAGGCGAAGTGTGTGAGAGACCCGTCGGTACAAGGCGCGGGACGGTCGGCAACCGCGGGCGCGGCATGCCCCGCCCCTACATTCTTGAACCCTACCTTGAGTGCGGCGAGTAAGCGCAGCGAAGTAATGGGCGGGCTGTCGTGCGCCTCGACCATCCAATGGCGAGTCACCATGAACTTCGTCCACCCCGCAGCATGAAAAATATGCCCCGTAACGTAATTCATGTTACAGACAGGGCCTATTCCCCAAGCAGAAAACGGGGGCTAGAATCGTGACCCGCGCGCTTGGAAGGTGGTCTGTTTTGAGCACCGCGCTGCTGGCGGCGATCGTAGTTCCCTTCTTCCTCTATGAAGACCCCATCACGAGCTGGACCCAGGAGTTTATCGAGCGCCAAGACTCGCGCTGGGTTGTGGGCGGCGCGCTGGGCGGGTTGCTGGCGACCGACCTTATCCTGCCGATCCCTTCCAGTCTGGTAAGCATCGCCGCCGGCTACGTGCTTGGGTTCTGGAAAGGCAGCGCCGTAATCTGGACCGGTATGACGGCGGCCTGCCTAATCGGCTACCTGCTGGGGGCGACAGCGGGCAGAGAGGTCACGCGGCGGTTCGTCGGCGAAAAGGAGCTACGGCGCGCCTCCCACGCGCAGACGCGTTTCGGCGACTGGGTGGTCGTGATCTTCCGAGCGGTCCCCGTCTTGGCCGAAGCTTCCGTCCTTTTCGCCGGAGTCGCGCGCATGCCGTTTGCCAGGTTTGTGCTCCTGGCGACGCTATCGAACCTTGGCATCTCGCTGGCTTACTCAGCCGTAGGAGCCTACGCTCTCGAGGTCGAATCGTTTTTGCTGGCATTAGGGGGTGCGATCGCCCGGCCGGGGGTCGCCATGATGATTGCCCGCTTTAGGGCGTGAACCCTCTTCGATCTCCGACGAGGAGGCCCGCGCGGGTGGTCGGCTATTCTCCTCGTCTCAACAGCTCGGCGAGCGAAAGCTTCTCGAAGACGAGGTTGGCTTGGCTGCCTTCGTAGACGATGCCGACGTGCTGATCGTCGACGCGGGTGATGCTCGGGTAACCGTTGCCTGTCCCCTCATCGAGCAGCAGGCGGTACTTCTCGGGCCAGGTTCGGCCTTCGTCGAAACTGACTTGGATGGAGTGGTGATCGCGGCCCGTTTGCGAGTGCGGGTTGGCGAACAGCAAGACGTGCTTCGGTTGCCCATTCTCTCGATAGTCGAATCGACATAGACTGCCGTTGCAGTCGGGCTCGATGAGCGCCCGGCGATGCGTCTGGTGCGGCCGCCAGCTACGGCCGAGGTCGTCGGTCACATGCACCGAGCGGAGCTTCTCGGGGCCGTCGGTCCGGGCGTTGAGCATGACCGAGCCGTCGTCCAATTGAACGGCCTGACATTCGTTGTTCCCTACCGCGGGGGAGCCGACGGTCCAGGTGGCTCCGTGGTCGCGGCTGACGATGAGTGTCGAGAAGTGGCGGTCGTTTTCGTCGCGCCCTTCGCCGGGCATGACCAGAGCGCCGTCGCGCAAAGTGATTCCTGCTTGCGGAGAGGGGGCGAGAAGAATCCACTCGGCCTTTTTGAGCTTGCGGGTCATGTTTTCCGGCTTGCTCCAGGTGCGGCCGTCGTCGCTGGAGCGCACCATCATGAATTGGGCGCTTTTGCCGATTTCATAGCCCGGTTCGGAACCGTCTTCGCCCCATTGATGCTTGCCCGGTTTGCCCCACATCCACACGGCCGCGCAAAAGATCTCCCCGGTCTGCTGATCCACGACGATGCCCGGGTCGCTGCAACCGTTTTGTTCCTGAGGCAGGCCGCCGTACTCCCCCATGTCCATGATCACGCGCATCGGCTCCCAGCTTCGCCCGCCGTCGGTGCTGCGGCTCAGGCCGATATCGATGTCCTCTTGCAGATCCCGGCGCTTCCGCCGGCGAGCGTCGTAGACCGACAAAAGCGTCCCTTTGGGTGTCGTGGTCAGCGCCGGGATGCGATAGGTGTCGACGCCGTCATCGTAGTGCCGGCGCAGAGCGACGCCGATGCGCTTGCGGACCGCCGGCGTCGCCTCGCGCGGGGCGACCATGCCCGCCGACGTTTCTATCGCCGTACACTGAGCATCCACTTTGTGGGACAGGTCCGCGCTCGGCCGCAGCTTGCAGGAGAGCCAGAAAACGTTCGTCCCCGGCCGTAGGGCCTGATCGCCGCGAAACGTCAGCTCGGCGGCCGGCTTGGCCTCCTGGCCGAATGGAGCGGCCGTTAACTGGGCCAACAAGGCCTTCCTGTCGCCGGAAACGGACCTTCCGTTGCGAGTCTGATCCAGCTCTGGCGGCCGCTTATCTCCGGAATAGAACAAGCGCAAGGTCTCGATGTCCCCCAGATCGTCGGCGCCGCGGAGCGAAAAGGTAAGCGAGGTGGCGCGAACATCCTCCTGTCCCACCTCGACAACGACATGCATCAAGGAGTTGTGGTCGTTGCGAATCAGCAGCGGATGAACGCGCTGAGCGGCGGTCGCCTCGACCTTGGTGGCCGCCCCCTTGCACGAGGTGAGCAGTGAGGCGCCCGACACGCCCGCTCCGGCCGCCGCCGTGACAATAAAACGCCGCCGGCTTAAAGCCCCCTTCTCAGCCACAGTCTTTTTCTCGGACATGGCAGCCCCCTCTGCTTTCTCGCATCACTATGGCATAGATTCGGGTGCGTTTCGTTCGACACCAACGCCGCTATCGGATCCGCGCATCCCGCGATCACAGGGTACATGACCCGTTGCACGCAACGCAACCGATTCCCCGCCCGACGCCGGTCCGCGGCCGAGTCGAAGCGTTCCCACGGCGGCTTATCCCGCATTTCTGCTTTGAAAATCCTCGTCGTTGGTTGTCAGGCGGCTTGCGCTTCGAGTGTGACGCGGTAGCCGAGTTTGTCAAGTTGCCGCAGGCAGCGGCGGCGGATGGCCTGGTGATTGAGGCGCATGAAATAATCCTCTCCCGGGTGCTGCCAGCAGGTTTGGTGTTTGAGGGTGTGCCAAGCCGCCACCAACATCCAATGCGCCGCCTTGCTCTCTATTTTCATGCCGCGGGGCGGACGAAGTTCATGTCACGGACAGGGCCTATTTCCCAGGCAGAAAGCGGGTTGGCCGTTCTGCTACCCTCCCGACATCATGGGGAGCAGCTCGAACATGATGCGGATGATGACGGGTCCGACGGTGACGACGAACAGCGAAGGGAGAATGCAAAAGAATATCGGAAAGACCAGCTTGATCCCCATTTTGGCTGCCTTTTCCTCGGCGCGTTGCCGGACGGTCATGCGCATGAACTCGGAATGTGTCCTGAGAGTCTGGGAAATGCTTGTACCGAAGCGGTCGGCCTGAATCAGCGTGCTCACCAGCGTTTTCATGTCGGCCACCCCGGTGCGGTCTCCCAGATTCCGTAGGGCCTCGGCGCGACGCTTGCCGTGCCGCATCTCTAAATTCGTGATCGCAAATTCGCTGCTGAGCTCAGGATAGGAGCTTTGCATCTCACGGCTCACCTGGAGGATCGCCTGGTCGAGACCCAGTCCGGACTCCACACAAACGACGAGCAGGTCGAGCGCATTCGGCAGAGCCCGACTGACCTTTCTCCGTCGCCGCTTGACGAGCCGCTGAAGCGCCTCGCCCGGCCCGAGAAAGCCCACGGCGGCGGCCAACACGATCAGCCCGATCTGGTTTTCTCCCACCACGCCGAAATACGCTGTCAGCAGCCATGAAAGCAGTGGAAATCCCACTAAGGATAGAGCTTTGAAGCCGTAGAAGGTCTTGAATGCAGCCGGCGAACGGAAGCCGGCGCTGTAGAGCCGTTTCTGGATCGCGGTAAGATCCGCCGGGGAGGCCGGAACCAGGTCCCCGATTTTGGTTAGCAGTTGGTGAAACGCCAGGCTGGGGTGAAGCTTCGGTTCCGTCTGCTGGGACCCCTCCCCCATGGCCCGCGCGACCATGGACTTGGGGTTAACCCAGAATTTCACGCCGAACAAATACAGCGTGCAGGCGACCAGCACGAACAACAGAATAGACATGACCAAGACCATGGTTAGACCTCAATTTTGACGATCTGGCGCATAATGACGTACCCGAGAACCTGAAAGGCGATTGCCAAGCCGGACATCCATTGGCCGGCCTCATGCTCGACGAAGAATTGCATATGTTTGGGGTTGACCATATACATCAAGAACGCGACGACAGCGGGGATGGCGGTCAGCACCAAGCTCGAGAGGCGGCCGTGAGCACTAATCGTTCGAATCTGCCCGCGCAACTTGAACCGTTCGCGGATCAAGCTCGCCAGGCTATCGAGAATCTCGGCTAGGTTGCCGCCCGTTCGCTTTTGTAGCAGGACGGCTGCGACAAAGAACTGTACATCGATCAGAGGAAGGCGTTGTCCTAATTTCTCGAGTGCGGTATCCATGGGGAGCCCGAGATTCTGCTCTTCGAAGGTTCGCCGGAACTCTCCGCCCAGGGGGTTAGCGAACTCTTTGTAAAGCATCTCGAGCGCTACCGAGAAGGCATGGCCGGCGCGCATCGCGCGGGCAATGAACTGCAGCGCATCGGGGAACTGGGCTTCAAAAGCGGCAATGCACTTCTTGCGACGGCGTCGTAGATAGAGAAGAGGCAGCAGGGCTGCCAGGGGGGCGGCTCCGAAGGCCATATTCTGCCAAAAGGGAAACAGATACCAGACGGCGTTGAAGGCGAGGAGTGCGAGCAACAGAGCCGTGATGCACACCTGCCCCGGCGCCCAAGAGACACCCGCCTGTTCGATCATGCTTTGGAGTTGCCGGTCCACGTTCATTTTGGCCAGCAGACGGTTAACCAGACGGCTTTGGTCCGCGCCTTCGGGGAGAAACAGAGAGGCAGCCTCCGGCGAGCTTGCGGAGGCCGGCCCCGCCCTACCGCTCAGCCGATCGCGGACCTTGGCGGTTTCCCGCTTCAGCAGTGTTCGGTGGACAATGAAGTAGGTGGCGGCCGTCAAACCCATGGTCACGAGGAAAAGAATCATTAGTGGAAGCAACGCTCTACCTCAACGGTTGGATACCAACATAGTTTTGAAAACGCCGGCTAGTCGTTTCGTTAATTGACTTCGACAACCGATTCAAACAGCTCCGCCAGCAGATGAATCCCGGCCGCGAGCATTTTTTCGTAGAACTTAGGCCGAATGCCGGTCGCCGCGAAACGGCCTTGGACGCGGCCTTCCGGGGAAATACCCCTTTTTTCGAACACGAACAGATCCTGGAGCGTAACGACGTCGCCTTCCATGTGTCCGACTTCGGTAAGACACATGGCTCTGCGCGTTCCGTCGCTCAGCCTGGCCGTTTGGACGATGAGGTCGATCGCCGAGCAGATCTGGTGCCGGATCGAGACTAGGTTGAGGTTGGACGTGGCCATGGTTACCATCACCTCCAAACGGGCAATCGCATCTCGTGGTGAGTTGGCGTGCACGGTCGTCATCGACCCGTCGTGGCCCGTGTTCATGGCCTGCAACATGTCCAGGGCTTCGTCGCCGCGGCATTCGCCGACGATGATGCGGTCGGGGCGCATTCTCAACGCATTGATGAGCAACTCGCGCTGGCGGATCGCCCCGTGGCCTTCCATGTTGGGCGGCCGGGTCTCCAGGCGCGCCAAATGCGGTTGCTTGAGCTGTAGCTCAGCCGCATCTTCGATCGTTACGACTCGTTCCCTCGGCGAAATGAGAACCGAAAGGGCGTTCAGCAGCGTCGTCTTGCCCGAGCCCGTCCCCCCGGCCACCACAATATTCAGCCGGCTTTTCACGGCCGCCTCGAGCAGCTCCATCATGCCCTGCGTCATGGATAGCTTTTCGACGAGGTCGGCGGGCATGAGCTTGTCCGTGGCGAAGCGGCGGATCGACAGCAGGGGCCCGTCCACGGCAAGGGGGGGGATGATGGCGTTGACACGGGATCCGTCGGCCAGGCGGGCGTCCACCATGGGAGAGGATTCGTCCACTCGCCGGCCTACCTGCGAAACGATTTTGTCGATGATGCGGAACAGATGGGCGTCGTCCTTAAAACTGACATTCGTTAACTCCAGCTTGCCGTCGCGCTCGATGTAGACCTGCTTGTGGGTGTTGACAAGGATGTCGCTTACCGTCGGGTCGTGCAGCAAAGGTTCAAGCGGTCCCAGCCCGAACACTTCATCGAGCACTTCCGACACAATTTGGTTCCGCTCGATGGCGCTGAGCAACGTTTGCTCGGCATCGATCAGCACCGTCAGAGCCGAGCGCACTTCGTTGCGCATTTTTTGCGTCTCAATGGATGCCAGAGCATCAAGGTTGATCTTGTCGAGAAGCTTTCGGTGCAGGGTGAACTTCAGGTCCTGGTATTGCCGTCGGGAAGATCGCGGAGCAGGCGCCGGCGTTCGAAGAAGTGGTTCCGGCTCCCGCAGGTCTGCAATTGGGGGAAGTTCGACAACTGGCATGAATCCTCCTGGAGAAAAACGTCGCACTTCCTTATCGACCCTTCAAAGGGAAGGTTGAGACAGGAAGTAGCCCGCCTTCCTCGCTACGCGGCGAGGCGGAGTGTGGGAGAGGACCGTTAGTAGGAGGCGCGCCGCTCGGCGCCGGATTTCTTGCACCCAGCGGGCGTACTCGAACTCTACCTTGCCTCGGGCGAGCAAAGCGCAACGAAGTCGTGGCGGGGGATTGCCTGCTTAGCCCGGCAGATGGTCAGAAAAGCGGGCTAGGGTCACGTGCCGCTGAGCAGCTCTCTGAGTGTTCTCACCCGCGGGCCTTTGGAAGGCGAGGCCACCTTGTCTCCGAGAAACTTCTTGACAAACCGCCCCAGGCTGCGCCCGAGACCGGTGTTGTCGCCGACGGGAACTCCCTCGCGCAGCGCGGCGCTGACGGCCGCGGTGTCATCGGCAAAGAATGCGTGAACGGGGGCGCGAAAGATCTTTTCCATGTCTTCTCGACTCAGCTCGGGTCTCTTCTCGGAACGGTTGACGAGCACGCGCATTTGCGCGCGGTCGTAGCCGGTTTCTTCCAATAACTGAACGGCCCGGCGCATGAGAAACAGTGAAGGCATGTCCCGGCTGCACACCAAATAAACGAAGTTCGCCATCGGCAGAGTGGCCAGAGACACGCTATCGCAAACTCCGCCGAGATCGACCACGACGTAGTCATACGCGGACCGGGCGTATTCGAGTACTTCTTGAACCGGATAGGAATCGACCGGCGTGGGGTCGGGGCGTTCCGGGGCCGCGAGGATGTCAAGGCCGTTTCGCTGACACACCAGGGATGACCAAAGCGCCTCGTCCAACTGCCCGGAGTGTTTTACGGCGTCGATGACGCTGTAGGGATGGTTGATGCGAAACAGAAAGGAAATCAGCCCGGAAACCAGATCTAAATCGACGAGCAACACCCGCTGACGGCCCGCCTTGTGGATGCGATAGGCGGTGCTGCTGGCCAGGGTGGTGCAGCCGGCGCCTCCCTTGACTGGGACAAAAGCCAATAGAGATCCCCGGGCCGGCGAAGCCGGACGCATCTCGACGCTCTTGCGTCGCAGCATTCGCAGCAGGGCTTGCTGGACATCGCTGGCGGGAAAGGGACTGCTGAGGAATTCACTCGCGCCGCTGCGCAAACATCCCAGGATGACGTCAGGCTCGTTGCTGTGGCTCAGCCCGACGGCGGAAATCTGAGGCCAGTAGTCCACGATATGGGACACCAACCGCTGCGATTCCTCGCGGCTGGAACCCACATCCAGCAGTACAACGTCGGGTTGCAGCGAGACTACTCGCTCTTCGAGGACCTGGCCGGAGGGATAATCGGCGAGTCGGCCGACCACCGAGATCTCGGCAAGCGGCTGCGCGGTCTGCAGAAAAGCAGCGGCGAGCTCCTCGTCGGGGCAGATCAAGATGGCCGTAAGGCCCTGTCCCTGTCCTGCCGTCAACTCGTTCACGCATGACTCCCCATCGAGACCATTACTCACCCTGTCTCGCCCGCCGCGAATCACCATCGGCGAGCGTGACGCCGGCCCCTGGGAAGCGAGCGGCTAGCCCGTCCTTCTCCCCACCCGGCGGTCGAAGCACGCGATAGGCCCGCCATTACTTCGTTGGGCCTGCTCGCCGTGCGGCTAGGGCAGCCGGGCCGAATCGAAAGACTGGACGGAACGGCGACTGCCGCGGATGACTTCAATCTGTGCAGGCTTCTCCAGCCGTACGACCTGAGTGGGGGGCAGGCGGATCGGCACGGCCTTGCGGGGCGTGAAGGTTGCGAACAACTCCTGCTCCCGCACTCCCTTGGTTTCGAGTTGCTCCTGGTCCATGGAGTTGCGAAGCACCAGCTGAATCCGGCCCTGTGAACTTGCTAGGGTGAGCAACTCCGCTTGCCGCAGCGTCAGCAACAGCGTTACCACCGGTACCCGCTTAGGCCGTCCGGAAGCGTCGGGAGCCAGGTGCTCCCCCGCTGAAATCACCCGGACGTTACTCAAGATCGTGCGTGTCACGCGGCCGAGATCGGCGCGATTTTTTGGCGATCCCGTCAGCAACACATCGACTCGCGCTTCGGGTAGGACAAAGCCGGCGACACCGTTGACATCGTCGACTCGCACGGCCATGGCGCGCATTCCTTCCGGCACCTTGGGCGCCAGGCCGACACCCGACCCAGGCAGCGCCAACCTACGCTCCGCAATGGGCTCGTTGGCCAGGACCCGGTTCACCGTCACGCGGCTAATGACGTCGTCGATCTGCTGGAAGCTCCCGTCGGGAATTCTGTCAGCCGGCCACGGCAGGACTTTGAGATCCGTGGCCTCGATGGCCGCTCCAATGTTCAGGTCCCTGGCCGCGGCCACGACTTCTCCTATCTCGACCGGCTGGGGTTCGGAGGGGCCGTCTCGGACCGCGACTTGGTAGAAGATGCCGGAGACAACCAAGGCCATCCCGGCGGAAATTGCTAGGGCTAAGGCGACACGGGAATTCATGCAAACTCCTATCGGCACACCAGCGGCTAAGGCTTAGGCGCTAGCGGCTTCTAAACACACCAGCCCAATATGAGGGCAAACCACCCGGCGTTCCCAGTACCCGGCCTGGGTGTGCCGATCGCTAGTGAGAACCCCGGGTTCGGCACGGGATTTACAATGCCGGGGATAGTCCCTGGAGACTCTTGCCGCGGCCCCGTGAGATCGTGTGATCCCACCTCGACCCGTTTGTGAAAGCAGCCCTACTGGGCCGCTTCCTCGAGCCTCGACTCCAGCTCTGTGTAAATTTCGCACATGCTCTCTGAGACGCCGGGCAAGAACAGGCCCGATGCGACTGCGACCAGCCCGGCCAGCAGGGCATACTCCACGAAGTCTTGCCCCTGCCTGTTCTCCCATATGGCCAGCCGGCAGATCCTGTGAATGACTCCTGTGATAGTCTTGACCATCATTTCATCCTGATTGGGAGTGCCCGGACGCCGGACCCGCGGGACAAGGCCCACAGGGGCAAGCTGCCAAATCCGGCGCCCGCGATCACACTCGTTTTACACTGCGGCCGCCGACAGTACACTCGCCATCTTCGAGAAGATGATGCTGATGCTGTCACTGATGCCCGGCAACAGGGCTCCGGCCGCAACGGCGACAAACCCGGCCAACAGCGCGTATTCCACAAGATCCTGACCTTCGCTGTCCTTGACCAGGCGCCGCAACTGGATAAATAGGGCGTTGAATTTCTCTTTCATGCAGATTCCTTTCGTGTTCCTTGGGGCAGATTGACGCGGAACGGTCGAGCGCCGGCGGTGGATGTCAAAGCCCTTCCCGTGTCTGGAAAGGTTCCGGGCAACCAACGCACCCAAGAGACGGTGCGGCACGACCGCGTCGCTCCACAACATATCGGCCGGAAATCGGGCGCCTATAGGAGAAATTTGGAAGGGGGGTTGCGAGGCTCGCTCCGGAAGACCGGCCCGCATCGCTCACCACCTTTTGGTCGAAGCACGCGACACATGCGCCGTTACTCGAGTGCCCTTGCTCTCCGTGCTCAACGCAGGGTTCCAGCACCCCCGCATGGTTCAAAGAAACTGGGCACCGGGCGTCGCCCGCCTTGTACGCCTTTCCCGCACTTCGCCGCGCGGCGAGAAGAGGACGCTAAGCGGCTCGATCCGCAGTTCTTTCATACGGCCAGCCGAATGATTCACTGTAGGAATCACAACTGATTGACGATGAACAAACAGAATGCCATCCCGCCGAGTGCCTGCCGCGAAACCACGTCGTTCGGGAGGAAGCTGCTGATGATCTCTGTTTTTCTATGCGATCCCCAGCCGATCGTTCAGGAGGGACTGAAGACGATCCTGGGCGGTCAGGAAAACTTTGAACTCATCGGCACGGCGGGTACTCTCGAAGAGGCGTTCTTGGAAATAGGGCGCAACCCTCCGAATCTTGCCATTGTCGATCGCAGTTTCGGGATCCACAATCTCTTGGATTGGATTGCTCGCCTGCGGCAGGCGAAGCCCGAGACTCAGTTGGTGGTATGGGCGGCGACCATCTCCGACGTGGAGTGCTTCCGGGTGCTGCAGGCCGGCGCCCGCGGCATCCTCAGAAAAACGACCTCCCACGAAGTCCTCTTCCATTGCCTACAGACGGTAGCCCGCAGAGAACTCTGGACCGAAGACCTGTCCGTCTCTGCCGAGTCGCCCCTTGATCGACCGCGAAACCGGCCTCTCACACCACGGGAACAAGAAGTTGCCGAGCTGGTCGCCAAGGGAATGAAGAACCGGGAGATCGCCGAATCGCTCAGCATCGCGACAGGGACTGTCAAGATCCATCTGATGCACATTTTCGAGAAAACCGGCATCCGGGACCGTTTCGAGCTGGCGCTGCACGGCTTGCGCCTGGCCTGCGAACGGGAAGGAGACCCCGCGACCGCTCCCCAACAGCCGACCACCGAGGAAGAGAAAGTCCCCGCGCTCTCACGAGAGAAGCCGTGACGCATCCTCGCGACCCGGGCGCGGTCGTCCCCACTCGATCCGGCCCGAGTTCTTCCCCATCAGCCGTTTCACTGTTGCCCGCAACCTGTTGAAACGCCCGCCGGCCTTCCTGACCGCCAGCCACGCCGATTCCCGCATCTATCCCGCATTCCTCACCATGTGGCGAAGTGAAGTGCGTGAGAGGCCGGTCGACACAAGACGTGCGACGCTCGGCGAGCGGAAGTGTACTTGTGTGGGTGCGGCTCGGCCCGCTCGTATCCTGGTGCTACCGAAATAAGCGGCTACTTCCGTTCAGCCTCCGACCGGGAAACTACGTTGAGCACGGCGAACAAGCGCAACGAAGTGGTGGCGGGCCTATCGCTTGCTTCGGTCCTCAGGCGGCGAGAAGCGCGTCTACCTCTGTTCGATGCGGTACAAATGGGTCGCCGTGCGCAGGAAGATCGCCCCGTCGGCAACGGCTATCGAAGCCAGTGTTCTTCCTGAGATTTGGTTACGCGCCAGCAGCTCGAAGCTCGTGCCAGGTTTGATGACACTCGTTTCGCCGCTTTCGTTGAGAAAGTAGATGCGGCCATCGGCGTAGACCGGCGAGGCCGAGAAGCCTCCGCCCAGCCGCTGTCGCCAATGGAGTTTTCCCGAGCGGGCGTCCAAACAGCTTGCTATGCCCCGGTCGCTGACCACGTAGATCTCGTCTCCGACCAGGAGGGGAGAGGGCGTGTTCGGGGCCCCGCGATCCAGCCTCCAGGCGACGTGCGAACCCGACACGTCCCCGCGCCCGTCGGGTCGAACGGCGAGCAGAACCGCTCGATTGTAGCCCGAGGTGAGGTAGACAAGACCGTGTCCGAAAACCGGCCGGGTGATCAAAGAGAATCCATCGTAGCCGATCCACCATAGGGCTTCGCCGGTCCGCAGATCGTAGGAAACGGCCTGATCGCCACCGGCGCTAATGACCTGCTCGCGGCCATCGGTCTCGATGACAAGGGGCGTCGTGTAGGCCATCGCCCCAGCCGGCCGATCCTTGCGCCAGCGAATTTCCCCGCTGTTCTTGTCAAGCGCGACGATATATTGCCGATCCGTGCCGTCGCAGCTAATGACGAGCAACCCGCCCGCCAGAGCCGGGGACCCTCCCGGACCGTGACCGTGCTCGTAGCGGAGTTCCTGGTTGGTCCAGAGAATCTCGCCCTTCCTGCTCAGCGCCGCGGTGCCGAGCGTCCCGAAGTGAACATAGACCCTATCACCGTCTAAAATGGGCGTCGGCGAGGCGTAGCTGTTCTTGCTGTGAATGGACGGCGGACGCGGGTGGCGAAAAACCTCGATCGCTCGGCCAACCCGGCCTGACGCCGCCTCGATCGCCAAGGCCCGCAACGAGCCCTCCCCCTCCGCGGTCGTCAGCCAAATCTCGCCGCCTTCGACCACCGGCGACGACCAGCCTTGCCCGGGAATCGGTACTTTCCAGACAATGTTTTCCGACTCACTCCAATGTAGCGGCAGCCCGCTCTCGGTCGAGAGACCCTGTCCCGTCGGCCCTCGAAACTCCGGCCAGTCCGCCGACGGCGAAGGCCCCGCGCCTAACGCCAGTATCATGACCAACCACGACGCCGGCGGAAGAAATCGTCGATCTTGCATAGCAGCGTTGATTGCGTTTAAGAAAGGGCGCCGAAATCGATGAGCATCTTCCCCCTGATCGCGGCGCTTCGCGGTGACATACCCTTCTACCATCGTCAGCCGCGGCGTTCAACCCTCGGGCAGTGGACAAAGCCCCGCCGGCTCGCTCCAACATGAGGATTCGACGCCACTACTTGTTGCACAATAGACACATCTATCCCTATACTTGTTCTTTAGAATCAATAAGTTTAGAATGGTTCTCTAGTTGCATAGAGTAAAGCACCGAGGCTGGCTAGGTCGGAGATCCTAGACTTTGCAGTTCGAGACCACGACCCTCCGAACGGTGGAACTCAGCGGTGTGGGCCTGCACGGCGGTTTGCCCGCTTCGGTGCGGATTCGCCCCGCTCGTTCCGTTGCGGGTATTGTATTCTGCCGCACCGACCTCGACGGGTTTCGCATCCCCGCCAACGGGGAATATGTTGCCCGCGTCAGCTACGCCACCAGCTTGATGCGTCAGGGCGTACTCATCTCGACGACTGAACATCTTCTAAGTGTCCTTTACAGCCTGGGCATTGATAACGCCCAGGTGGAAGTCGACAACCTGGAAGTCCCCATACTTGATGGCAGTGGCCAGTCCTTTGTCGAGCACCTGAACAGGGCGGGGCGCAAACTGCTCCGCCGGAAGCGGCGCTATCTTCAGATTCGCCGGCCAGTTGAGGTATGCGAAAACGGCAAGCGAATCGTGATCTTGCCCGACGATTGCTTCCGTATCACTTGCATTACCAACTACGATCACCCCTCGGTCGGACGCCAGCGCGTCGAGATCGAGCTGACGCCCGAGAACTACGCCCGCGAAATTGCCCCCGCGCGAACCTTCGGCTTCGAGAAAGATCTGGAGCGGATGCGCGATATGGGGCTAATCCGAGGCGCCTCGCTCGAGAATGCGGTCTGTTTCACGGCGGAGGGAATCCTTAACCCCCAAGGACTACGTTTCCCCGACGAATGCTGCCGTCACAAAGTGCTCGATCTCATCGGTGATCTGGCATTGATCGGACGTCCTCTGTTGGGACATGTGATTGCTGAATACGCCGGGCACGCCATGCACACGGCGCTGGTAACTCAAATCCTCGGAGACCCTTCCTGCTACGAACTTGTCACCTGGGACCAGGTTGAGTCGGAAGACCCTCAGCCCGTCGCCGTATAGGGATTGCAAGCGGCCCTCCCCGACTCCTTAGTCCGCATTTCTACCCACGTCTTACGGCGCGGATGGTCTATTCTCGAACAGCTCGATCTGGTCTTCGGAGGGCTGGGCTGCTTTTCTTCTTCTGTGGCGCGCCGCGCCGCCGATAACGCCCAGCACCGTCACTTCGCTCAGAGCCTCGCGGGGTACGAAAACCCGCTGAGCGCTGGCGTTCGGGTCGGGCGGGGTGATCGTCATGCCCTGCTCGGGGACCAGCAGTAAATTGTTGGCCAGAATCCCCTCGAGAACCTCGCCGTCTCGGAAAGACAGCCGGACCCACAGCCCGTCCTTTTTGGGCCGCGAAGTGAAGACGCTCTTCTGGCGGGAAATCGCTTCGCCGTCGAAATCGCGGACGAAATAGATTGCCTTGATTTCCTGATAAGGAACCACCATCACCTGCGCGGATCGGTCGAGTACCTCGGCGCCTTCGGCGCGCAGATAGGTCTGGGGCGCGACGTACCCGTTGATCAGTCGCCCGTCAAAGCGGCGGATGCAGACTTTTTTTGTCGTCGAGGCAGCCACGCGTTGCCGTTGAAAACCGGACCTTGAATACGGGCCCGCTGCCGGTATGCTAATATGCCCCGGAACGGGGTGTCAACCCTACAAAGGATTGATAAGTAATTGATTTTTAAGGCGTTGGCCTGAGCTTGGAAACCCTGATCGAAGAGTACCTCGACTACTGCCGGATTGAAAAGGGGCTGGCCGCCAACACGCTAGCCGCTTACGGAAGGGATTTGCGGCGATTCGAACGCTTTTGCGCCGAGCGCCGCGTGATGCTGCTCGAGGCCGGCAGTCAGGATCTCAACGAGTTCGTCGACTCGCTCTATCGCGCCGGACTGAGTAGCCGCTCGATCGCCCGCTACACCGCCAGTCTGCGAAACTTCTACCTTTACTTAATGCAGCACGGTCGGACCCGCGCGGACCCGACTGCGGAACTCGTGGCGCCTCGCCAGTGGAAGCAGTTGCCCAGATTCCTCGCCCTCGATGAGGTGGATCGCCTCTTGGAGGCTCCTGACGCTTCAAAACCCTTAGGTGGCCGGGACCGGGCGATGTTGCAGCTGCTTTACGCGACAGGCTTGCGGGTTTCCGAGCTGGTCGCGGTAAAGAGAAACGACCTGAACATGGAGTTGGGGGTTGTTCGCACGATGGGCAAGGGAGGCAAACAGCGCCTCGTCCCCGTAGGCAGACACGCGTTGACCGAAATCGGAAGTTATTTGGAAAATGACCGCTCTAGGATACTCAAGGGCAAGAGCTCCGAGTACCTGTTCGTCACCGCGCGGGGCAGCCTGCTGACACGCCAGGCCTTTTGGAACCTTCTACGGCGCTACGGCCTGCGGGCGGGCATCGCCGGAAAGCTAAGCCCTCACGTCATGCGGCACAGCTTCGCAACGCATTTGCTCGAGCGCGGCGCCGACCTGAGAAGCCTGCAACTCATGCTCGGTCACGCCGATATTTCAACGACGCAGATCTACACCCACGTGCTCCGCGAGAGGCTGCGCAAGGTGTACGACGAACATCACCCTAGAAGCTGACGGCGTCGGACGTCGAGAAGGGAGTGATGGGATTCGCCCCTCGGCTGGCGAGAAAAGCGGGCTAGCATAGGGCTAGTAGACTGTCGTGGAGACGGGTTGACTATGAATTCGGAAATGTCAGGCTCGAAAGCCCTGGATCTACTCGGCTTGACAGCAACGTGGCGCACGCTTTCAGCGTGCCGTGTCGCCATTCGTGGCGACATCTCTCGTTGGTGCGCCGGCCCTTATGCTCTGCGGTGCGATGCCGGCAAGAATGCCGGCGCAGCACGCTGAAAGCGTGCGCCACGTTGCAAGGACGATCATAAAGTCTTGTCTGAGACAGTCTACTAGCGTCCTTTGTCGTGACCTTCGCGAACCTTACTCTCGGCGAATTTCTAGCGCTGCTGCTGCCGTTGGCCGCGGCCATCATCGTCCTCTACCTCTACGACCGTTCCCGCAGGCGGCGCGTTGTTTCGACTCTTCGCTTTTGGCCGCCGGAAGCGCGGCGCAGGTGGCCGGTCCGTCGCAAGAAGATTCAGCAGCCGCTGTCATTCGTCCTCCAACTGCTGGCCTTGCTGCTGCTGGTGCTGGCGATCGCCGACCCGCGGTTCCCCGGTAACGTTCCGCCCCGCCATCACGTAGTCCTACTCGACGCTTCAGCCGGGATGCGAGCCGCGAGCGGCCCCGGGGGGACGACGTTGATGGACGCTGCTCGCCGAGCGGCGCTTGCTTATTTGCGCGCCATTCCGCTGCAAGATCCGGTCATGGTGGTTCACGCTGACGGGAACCCCGGGGCAGTCACTGGGTTCACCACGGATCGGAATCACCTGGCGCAAGCGATTCGCGGCATCGAGCCTGGCTGGACGGCCCTTGACCTCGAGGCGGCGGCGGAGATGGCCGCCGGCGCACTCGAGCTGGCCGTGGGGGATCTTAGCCGCGCGGATCGTTCCGCGGCCCGGGGAGAAGTCGCTTACATCGGGAATGGCCGCCTGAACAGCGATCCGGCCGGCCCACCGGATGCCCTTCCCTTCCCGGTCTTCCGCTACATCCGCGTGGGAGGGGAAATCGCGGACCGCGGCATTCGCAGCCTCGTGGCGCGGCGCACCCCCGATGACCCTACTCGTTGGGAAGTGTCGGTGGAACTCATCAACAACGACGCCGAGCAGCACGCGCTTCAAACCGAGTTCACGTTCTCCAACCGCCGCTTGACGAGCCAGGAGATCCGATTGGAGCCGGGCAGCAGCCGAGAAATCTCGTTCTTGTTGCACGCGCGAAGTGCGGGCTCTCTGGAAGTCGTGCTGCGTCCCGCGGATTCGTTTCCGGTCAACGACCATGCTCGCATCCGGATTCCGGCCTTCACTCCGAAACATGTTTCCGTGTATTCCGAGCAGCCCTCCGCGTTGCGAACACTACTAACAGCGAGCCCTCACCTTCAGCCGAAGTTTTACCAACCGAAGGACTACGATGCCGATCGGCAAACGGGTAGCTTCACCGTATTCGAAGATTTCGCCCCTCCCAAACCGCCGCGGGGCGGTGCGGTCTTCTTCGACCCGCCGCGCCAGGATTCGCCCATCAACGTCAAACGAGTGGTGGACAACTGTCGCATCACTCACTGGTCAAGCAGCCACCCGTTAGCTAAGGGCCTGCGGAATAGAGACGTCATCTTGAACCGTGCTTCCGTCTTCGAACCGCAACCGGGTGACGAGAGAATCGCCGAATGCCCGGCCGGGCCTGTCATCGTTGCCCGTTCGGTTGAGGGAAGCCGGCAAGTGTTTTTCGGATTCCATCCGCTCCGAGCGGGCCTCGAAAAGCATCTGGCAACGCCGCTTCTTTTCGCCAACGCACTAGCTTGGTTGCTGCCCGACACCTTCCGCGTCACCGAGATCGTTGCCCGCGCTCCGGGGTGGGTCGACATCCCTTTGGCCGAAGGAGAGCAGGAGACGGTTCAGTTTGAATCCTCCGGCGATCCGGCGTTGACCTGGGTCGTTGGCCAGGGACATCTGCGTTTCTTTGGCGGACAACCCGGCACTGTCGCGCTACGAACTTCGTCCCGGGAATCCCGTTTCGCTCTGACGCTGCCCCAAGCCGGCGCCCATCAATGGACGCCCTCCCGCGACATCCTTCGCGGCATCCCTCCCGGACCATCGGCCACCTTACGGCACGCTGTATTTTGGCCCTGGTTGGCGGCCGTTGCACTACTAGCCCTGGGATTCGAGTGGAGCGTCTTTGGAAGACGATCTCCCACCCTATCTTCCGCGGGAACCGACGGCTCTCTTCCTAGGAAGCAAACGGTCCAGCTCGACCTTTCGCCGGCGGATCGCGACCGGGCGTCACCCGAGGAGGCCGCGCGTTGACCTTCGATTCCCCCTGGGCGCTGTCACTCATTCTGCCGCTGCTGATTTGGACGGCGACCGAGTGGCGAAGATCCGAGCGCCGCCGGTGGCTCTTGTCGAAAGCGGCAGCCTTCGCGCTTGCCATCTTTGCGATGGCCGAGCCACGCATGGTGATTTCTCGAACAAGAGTCGCGGTCGCGGTGCTGGCGGATTCCTCGGCCAGCATACACGCCGAGCAAGCGGCGGGGCAGCGTGCCGCGATCAGCCGCATGGCAGCGGCCCGAGGCCGAAATTCCCTGCGTGTTGTTGCTTTCGACAGCTCGACACATCCCGACCGGCCTTCGCCTGAAACTTCGTGGGGCGAGGCCCCCGGGACAAATCTCGAGGCGGCGATCCGCAACGGGCTAAGTGTCTTTCCGCCCGAGCACGTGGCCCGGATGGTGCTTATCTCGGACGGCAAGGAAAACCTTGGGGCCGTTGAACGGGCGCTCTATCAAGCCCGTCGGCGCGGCGTTCCGATCGATACCGTGAGCCTCGAAGGCCACCGGGAAACCGCCCTGCGGGTAACTGCCCTGGCTGCGCCGGCCCGGGCCTTCGCCGGGGAGTGGTTCACGATGGAAGCGTCCGTGAACAGTCCGCGGTCCGGGGAAGGCCTGGTTGAGCTGACGGCGGAGGGCAAGTCGATCGGCCGTTCGACCGTCGACCTTGAGGCGGGTGAGAACCATATTCAGCTTCGAGGCCGTGTCCAAACCGACGGAGCCGTATTGGTCCGGGCCGAGATCCGGGCAGGCGAGTTGGGCGAGGTGGCCTTCGAGCAACCGATTTCGTTTGTTCGCCCGCGCGCACTATTGGTTTCCGGGGACGCCCCTGACCGTGACCGCCATCTGACGGAACTGTTCAAGGCGGCGGGTTTGGAAGTTGAGAGGACCAATCAGGACCCCGACAGCGACCTGACACCCTACGATTTGGTCATCGCCAATAATCAGAATCCGAATCTCTGGCCTGCGGAGCGAAAAGCCAGGTTAGAGGAATTCGTCCGCGAAGGCGGCGGCTTTCTGTTGATCGCGGGCGAAAACACCGCATACGTCGAGAGCAGGCAGAAGGACCCTGATCCCGTGACCCGCTTGCTGCCTGCCCGGGTAGCTCCGCCGCGCGCGCCGGAGGGCTCCGCCGTCGTGCTGATCCTTGACAAGTCTTCTTCGATGGAAGGACAAAAGATGCGCCTTGCGCGCCAGTCGGCCATCGGCGTGGTCGAAAAGCTGCAACCCACCGACCAAGTCGGCGTCCTGGTCTTCGACAACTCGTTTCTCTGGGCGGTCCCGCTGGCGCCGAACAGCGATCCCCAAACTGTTCAGCGACTGATCGAGGGCGTCATCGCCGACGGGGGGACGCAAATTGCGCCCGCGCTTCGAGAGGCCTTTCAGCAAATCCAACCGGCGACAGCGGCTTACAAGCACATTCTGTTGCTCACCGACGGCATCTCGGAAGAGGGCGACAGCCTAAAACTCGCTCGCGAGGCGGCGAAGTTGAAAATTACGATCTCGACGGTTGGCCTCGGCCTCGATGTCAACCGCGCCTACCTCGAGCGAGTCGCTCAGACGGCCCAGGGGCAGGCCTACCTGTTGGCCGACGTCTCCCGCCTGCGCCAGCTAGTCCTGCGGGACGTGATGGAGCACACCGGTTCGTCGATTGTCGAAGAGCCGGCCAAGCCCGTGGTTGATCGCCAGGTAGAAATGCTCGACGGAGTCGCCGTCGAAAAGGCCGGCCCCCTGCTGGGCTGGGTCAAATTCCTCGCCAAGCCGGGCGCCGAGACGATCTTGAAGTTCGAAGAAGAGAACGATCCTCTGCTGGTGCGTTGGCAGTATGGACTTGGCCGCAGCGCCGTGTTCGCCTCGGACGCCACGGCGCGCTGGGCGACAAATTGGCTGGATTGGCCGGGCTTCGACCTGTTCTGGTCGAATCTGGTCCGCGATCTTCTGCCCCGCGTCCCGCGGATCGAAGCCCGTACCCACTACGCCGCCGCCGCGGGGAATTTAGTCATCGCATATCACACAGCCGGGCGACGACCTTCGGTGGAACAGCTCGTACCGGCCGAGTTGTACGCCCTGGGCCCGGATGAGTTCCGTGCAGTCGTTCCGCTGGAGCGCGCCGGCCCTTCCGACTTTGAAGCGAAAATTCCGATCGGGGAGCGGTTTGGCCTGTTCCGTGTTCGCCCGGCGCCGGGTTTCGATCGCTTTCCCGAGGTGGCGTTTTACCGCAACAATCGCGAGTTGGCGGACACGGGCTCCAATCCGGACCTACTGCGCCGCATCGCGCAACTCACCGGAGGCCGCTTCAACCCCGATCCGCGGGAAGTATTCGACCCCGGCGGCAGGACGGCAAACTCGTCGATTGATCTCTGGCCAGCGTTGTTGCTAGCGGCGGTTCTGCTGAACCTCGTCGAGCTGGTGGCGAGAAAGGGCTGGATCACCGGGTTTCGGCGGTGGGCGTAGACGGTCGCCGCGGTGATCGTCGGCGGCATCGAACGCGGTCGAGGCGTAACGCGTAGGTTGTGCCCGGGACGTGCAATTCAAGGCCGAGCATACGTAAACAGAGCCGCGCCCGCAAGGGTGCGGTTGAGGCCCCGCTACGCCGGTCGTTGCGCGAGCGCACCGGGTCACTCGACGAGGCGAGAGACGTTCTTGTACCGGCATCCGAGGTCACTCGCCATCTTGACCGCAGGCTCTCGCCCGCGGCTCCGTGCGACCCGGTTGCTCCCGAAACGTCCGCTTTGACGCCGAGCATGTCCTGACAGAGCCGCGCCCGCAGGGGTGCGGTTGAGGCCTCGCTACGCCGGTCGTTGCGTGAGCGCACCCGGTCACTCGACGAGGCGAGAGACGTTCTTGACCGCGGGCTTACGCCCGCGGCTCGGTTTGATCTCGGTCGTACCCGAGACGTGCAATTCAAGGCCGATCATACGTAAACAGAGCCGCGCCCGCAAGGGTGCGGTTGAGGCCCCGCTACGCCGGTCGTCGCGCCAGCGCACCGGGTCACTTGACGAGCAGCGGTAGCGCAGGGCTCGGTGCTGTTCCCGAGACCTGCGGCCGTCGTGTGTATGTTTTCCGGACAACCCTTCCCGGATCACGCGGCTTGCTGAAATCGGACGTCGTAACGTTGGCTCTCAATCCTGCGGGCTCCTCGTGACACTGTGGGAACATGGTTCTGGGAAACCGAATCAAAAGCCGCAGGTCTGGGCAAAAACAGCCGCCCAGCCCCGCGCTACGGGACTTTCTGTGAGACAGGCTCCTAGCTACGTTTCTTCGAGGATCAGGTTGCCGAACCGGTCGACCTCGGCCCGGTAGCCCGGATGGATCACCGTGGTGGAATCGAGCTCCACGACAATGGCCGGTCCGGTGAGCATGTGTCCGGCTGCCAGCCGATAGCGATCATAAATAGGACAATCGACGTACCCGTCGCTCTCGGCGAAGTAAACCGACCGAGTTGCTTTGAGTGCCGCGGCCGGTTCCGCGGGACCGCGGCGTGGTTCCAGTTCACGCAGCCGGGGTTTCGCGATTTGGCCGACCGCGGTCAGCCTGAGGTTGACGAACTCGACCGGTTCGCCTGGGGCGCTGAAACCGTAAGCCCGATCATGCTCCTGGTGGAACCGCTCCAAGACGCGGCCGATTGCGGCGGAGCTCAGAGCGTCGCGAGGTAACGGCAGCGTCAACTCGTGGCTCTGGCCCACGTAGCGCATGTCCACCTGCCGCTGGAAGCCCATCTGTTCAGACCCTACGTTCTCACGCTCCAGCGTAGCTCGTCCCCGCGCCTCCATTTCTTGATAAGCGCTTTCCGCCGCCGCGATGTCCAGGCGGTCGATCCGCTCAATCATGGTCGTCGAGTAATCATGCTTCAGATCGGTGACCAGCAAGCCCAAGGCCGATGTCGTCCCGGGGCTCATCGGGATGATCGTAGTCGGCATGCCGGTTTCCTTCGCCAATCGATTGGCGTGGACCGGGCCGGCCCCGCCGAAGGCCAGCAGCGCGAAATCCCTGGGATCGTAGCCCCGCTGGATCGAGACCAGGCGCAGCGCATTGACCATGGCGGCGTTGGCAATCTCGACAATGCCGTGGGCCGCCTCTACACCATCCATCCCCAACGGATCAGCGCACTGCCGCTTGATTGCCTGCCGGGCGGCTTCAACATCCAATTCGATTTCGCCGCCGAGGAAAAGGTCCGGGCTGAGGCGTCCCAGAACTAGATTAGCGTCGGTGACGGTCGGCTCCGATCCCCCTTTGCCGTAGCAGGCCGGCCCAGGATCGGCGCCCGCGCTTCGGGGTCCCACGCGCAGGATGCCGCCGGGATCTACCCAGGCGATGGAGCCGCCCCCGGCGCCGATCTCCACGAGATCAATGACGGGCGTGCGGATCGGATAACCCGCCGCCCGATGGGAGCCGACCCCGGCCCTGGCCGCCGCTCCCACTTCATAATCCTTGGTTACCTTTGGCTCGCCATTCGGGATGAGGCCGACCTTGGCCGTGGTTCCACCCATATCGAAGGCAATCACGTCCTCGTAGCCCAGGCTGTTTCCCAGATAAGCCGCCGCAATAACGCCCGCCGCCGGGCCCGACTCCACCATGAAGACGGGTTTTCGGCGCGCTTCGGCAAAGGTAAAGACCCCGCCGCTGCTCTGCATCAAGAGCAATTCCGCCCCCAGCCCCTCTTCGCGGAGCCGCTTCTCGATCCGCTCCAGATAGCGGGCCACCACGGGCCGGATGGCGGCATTGATGACCGTCGTGCTCGCCCGAAAGTATTCCCGAAACTCCGGGGCCACCTCGGAGGAGAGCGAAACGGCGGCCTCGGGGAACACTTCCCCGATGATCTCTCCGACCCGTTTTTCGTGATCCGGATTCGCGTAGGCGTGCAGCAAGCAGACGGCGACCGCGGCCACCTCCTCGCGGCGCAGTTGCTCCGCTACGCGCCGCGCGGCGGCTTCGTCAAGGGGCGTCAAGACTTGCCCTTGGGCGTCCAACCGTTCCGGGACGCCAAAACATAGGTTTCGCGGGACTAGCGGCTTGGGCTTCTCAAACTGCAGGTCATAGAGACTTGGCCGCACTTGGCGAGCGATCTCCAGCATGTCCCGGAAACCGTCGGTGGTGATGAATCCCGTCCGAGCAACCTTGCCTTCGATGATGGAATTGGTGGCCACCGTAGCGCCATGAACCACGTAGGACACCTCGGCCGGCGCGACGTTGTTGGGGCGCAGAATCCGATGCGTCGCTTCCAGGAAACCCGCCGACGGGTCTTGGGGCGTGGAGGGGACTTTAGCGATGCGGATCTCCCCCGTATCCTCATCGATGAGGGTCGCATCGGTGAAGGTGCCGCCAATGTCTATGCCCAGCCTATATGCCAGGGTTGTTGTTCCTTTCCGCGCGTAGCCTTGCGGTCTCTTTGGCGTCTATCCGCCCCGCTTTTGAGTCGATGGCCACGCCGTAGACCTCGCGCGCCCGCTCCGGGCTCACTTTGCCCTCGCCGACGTCCGTTAGCACTGCCTGTGGATCGCGTTCTTCCGGCGGCCCGTAGCCGCCTCCACCGCAGGTGCGATAGCTGACTACATCACCCGGTTTCAGCTCCAGGGTCACTTTCGATCCCAATTCAACGGCTTCCCCGTCAGGATTCAAAACGTAGCGGGCCTTACGGCCGGCCAGCCCGCCAAACAGCCCCCACGGCCCCCAGCGATCTCGATCCGCCAAAACCGTAAAGGACACCTCGTGATCGGGAAACAGATAGTCCCGGCGCAAGCCCAGCCCGCCGCGATATCGGCCCGCGCCGTCCGAATCTTCCACCAGTTCGTAACGGCTGATGCGAAAAAGGTAGTTGATCTCGATCTCCTCGATGGGCGCATTCTCGGTATTCTGACCGTGAGCCTGGACGGCATCGGGGCCGTCGCGAGCCGCCCGGCCCCCGTACCCACCGGCAAGGGCCTCGTAGTAGGCATAGAGTTCGCCCGTTCGGGGGTCGGCGCCGCCGAGACCGACCTGGCATATCATGGCCTTGGTACCCGCGGGAACGCGGTCGGGGACTGCCGCGGCCAGAGCCTTCAGAATCACGTCCGTCAGCCGGGTCTGAGTTTCCCAGCCTCCCACCACCGGCGCCGGGGCCACGGCGTTCACCACCGTTCCTTCAGGAGCGATCAGACGCACCAGGCGATGGAAACCGGCATTGACCGGGACGTCCGGGTCGATCAGGCACTTGAGCACATACGCGCACGCCGAATACGTCATTGCGTAGGTGGAGTTGACCGGCGCCCTCCGTTGGGGATCGGAGCCGCTGAAATCGAACAATACGCCCTCGTCGTCAATCACAACCTTCGCCGCCAGATGGACCGGCTCATCGCTGAAGCCGTCATTATCCACGCAGCCGTCAGCGGTGAAGACGCCCCGGGGAAGATCAGCCAGCTCTGCTCGGGTGCGCCGCTCCGTGTAGGCGACCAATTCATCCATGTAGAAGGTCAATTCCTTGCTCCCCCGCCAGCTCAGTAGCGCGCTCAGCCGGCGGACGCCGGTATTGTTGGCCGCCAACTGAGCCCGAAAGTCGCCCGCCGTCTCGCGCTGGGAGCGGATCTGTGCCAAAACCAGGCGAAAGATGTCGGGCACGATTTCGCCGCCCTCTACCAGCTTGACCGGGGGGATGATGATGCCCTCTTGGTAGACCTCGCGGAAGGCGCCGATGCTTGCCGGCGCTCCTCCGCCGACGTCTACATGATGAACCAGGCTGGCGACGTAGCCGAAGAGTTCATCCTGGTGATACACGGGCGAGATGAGGGTGATGTCATTGAGGTGAACACCGCCCAGATAGGGATCGTTAGCAAGAATGGCGTCGCCCGGAGCCAGGTTCTCGGGTCCGTATTGATTGATGACGCGCGGCAGCAGCACCACCAAGGAGCCGAGGTGAATAGGCTGGCCGGAGGCTTGGGCGATGGGCCGTAGGCGCCGGTCGAAAAAGGCGCAAGAGAAGTCGGCCCTGGTCTTGATGTTGGTCGAGTAGGCGCTGCGACGCAGGGTAATCGCCATTTCTTCCGTTGCTTCGACGAGCGCATGGCGGATAACCTCAAACCGGATGGGGTCAAGTTGGGCAACGGCGTTCATCGGGGTTGCCTCCTAGCGGCCCATCGTAGAAGCGGGTCCGGCGAAAAATGGGGACGGGAGGGTATGAAAAAATGCTCCGCGCGCTCAACCGCGGCTGAGGGTGTCATTGACTGAACGTGCGCCGAGCGGCGTGCGCCTCGTACTGGCGGGCCTCTCATGCACTGGGGATTATATACGGTAGTGACGGAACCCTTCAGCGCCTCTTCCGTGGGCGGTCGATCCAGCGAACCTTGATGGGCTGCACCATCGCCTTGGTTAACTCCTCAAAGCTCACGTCGACCGGGAACTCCTCTTCGAGCTCCGCTTTCGTCGGCTGGTAGGTGTGCTTGACCAGTTCGACGGTAACCGGTGTGTCGGGGCGTCCAGACTTGCGCTTCTTGGTCTCTGCCATGACTCTTCCTTATCGGATGCGCAGCGATTCCACGAGCGCGGGAGCTAGGTTGATGGCAAATTCCACATCAGTAGGGCGGGTGTCCTGCGTCCCTGGCCAGCGAACACGTCCCGTAACGGTAAACCTGCCTTCATAGGCTGAACGGAACCCTTCCGCGAGATCAAGCCCAGAGTGAAGTTGGGCCAGCAGACTATTCCAATTGGTAACAGACTCGGGAAAACCCGTGAAAGCGAAGAGCCATACCAGGAAGTGCTCAAACCGGAACGTATCTGGGACCGCATCCTCGAATGCCTCCCGGACTTTGACTTCAGGCGGGCTGAGGAACCGGCCATCTCGATCTCGCCCCGCAGTTTCATGTCTCGGTATCCGCGAGACGAATAGATGTTGGCCCACGCTTTCGTCCCTTGCCGAACGACGTAATCGCCCATGAACTCACGGTCGATCTGCCACGGCTCCACATCACGAAATCGAGGCCGCATTAGGTTCTTACCGTTGGGTGCTGGAGGCAATCCAATGAGGCTTCCATGAAAAAACTGATCGAGAAAATTGTCAGTCCCTTTTCGCTTTAAAGACCCACCCTCTTCTCCGATGTCGTTCGCAGCAAACACGAACGCAGGAACTATCCAGCTGCTGTCGTACTTTTGCAGATGGGTAATAGCCGTCTGAATGGTCCTAATCGTGAAATAACGCATGAGATCACCGCGCCTTTCCGGTTCCCGGTTTTCTGAAGCGTACCCGATTACCAGCCCATGCATCCCATTCCTTGGATTGCTTGGCAAGAGTATTCAGAACTTCCGACTCAGGGAGACACTGATCCGCCGACAAGCGTTCAGTGATGTAATCGACATACTCATCGCCTAGATCAATTCCGACCGCATTTCGACCGTGTCGCAGCGCCACGAAAATCGTTGTACCACTGCCAATGAATGGGTCGAGGACATGCCCGCCGGGCGGGCTGCCTGCGAGGATGCATCGCCTAGCAAGCTCATCCGGGAACATCGCGTTATGACCCGTGGTGCGCTTACGCTCGATGGGAATATTCCACACATCTTCTTCCGTGAGGGCGGAGCGGTCGAATGAATAGAAGCGACTGCGGGAGAACATGAAGACGAATTCATACTGTCGGTGCGGACGGTCCCTCGCGGTGGGCTCGACGAACGCATTGCGGCGATTCCACACGATAGCGCTACGCAGGGTCCAGCCTCTGCCCTGCATTTCCAGGGCGACAGTCCAGGGAATTCCGAGAAGGGATTTCTTGGGAATGGCCCATCCTCCGGTATCGACGGCTCGTTTCTTTTTTCGCAAGAAATCACGAGTGGCACATTTAGGGTCATGCCCGTGCGGTTGCCCGTTCCCAGAGTAGTAAGTGTCTCCTATATTCAAAAAGAACACACCTTCGGGGTGCAGCACGCGGCGTACCTCGTCGAACACGTCCATAAGGGCGGTGACGTAGCCCTTGACCGAGTCTTCGTGGCCGATTTGCCCATCGAAACCATAATCGCGTGCCCAGTAGTAGGGGGGAGACGTAAGTGCCACGTTGAAGACATCACTTGGTAAGCGGCGGAGGGCGGTCGCGGCATCGTCGTGGATCACCGTCGCAAAGTTCGCGCCTGAATCGACCGATTCGAGTTTGCCGGCCGCATTGACCGTTTCGTCTGTGACCACGGTGCTCATGAGATCAAATCCTCATACCGGAGACGCGTCCCTTCCATGCCCAGAACGATCAGCCGCATTTGGTCCAACGTGTCCAGTTCCCGCATATTGTGACGGCCCACGAACTCCGTCACATACCGTTGCAGGTGCTTGGGTGAGATTTTGTGGAAGGTACCCTTGTGGGCTCGCTTGAAGAGAGACCAGAACGACTCGATGCCGTTCGTGTGAACGTTGCCGTGCACGTACTCGGCAACCGAATGCTTCACGGATTCGTGGTCGTAATCCACCAAGCCATCGCAGGCCAGCGCATCATCGGTGTAGACCGTGGCGCCAGCCTCTACGCTGTCTCTCACGAAACCTTGCAGTGTCCTACTGTCCGTATTCGAGACTACCTTAGCACGAACGCTTTTAGTGATGCGATCCTTTATTCCGACCACAGCGGTCTTTCCAATCGGCCCGCGCCCGTCGAGCTCCTTGCGCTTGGCCTTGGGCATATTGGCCCGCCTTCCACCCACGTAGGTCTCGTCGGCCTCCACTGGCCCATGAAACAGGCTGTCATCGTCATAGGAGCCAAGGGCTTTGCGGATGCGGTGCGCCATGTGCCATGTGGTCTTCTGCGTGAAATCTAAATTGCGCCTCAGCTTCATGCTCGACACGCTCTTGAGATTCGTCGTGACCAGATAGAGCGCGTACAGCCAATCCTGATAGCCGATGTTGGACGCTTCCATGAACGTGCCAGTCTTGGTGGAGAAGAACCTACCACACCCGCCCTTCTTGCGGCTCTTGCGGCAACGGTAGTCCATGGTCTTGTGCTTGGCGTCCAACTGGACATTGTCGGACCCGCAGCGCGGGCAGCGGATTCCTTCCGGCCAGCGATTGGCAATGAACCACGCTTCCGCCGTGTCGTCGTCGGGGAACAGCTTGAAGAACTCTTTGTCGGAAAGGCCCTTGCGGTAGTGTTTTCCAGGAGCGTTGTAAGCCATCTCGTTTTCCTTACTTACAACACTATTTTACAGGATAGTGACGGATCATGTCAAGAGGCTAGATGGATTTTTTCGTCACTACCGCATATCAGTGCTGTCCGGGGAAAGTCGCGCCATCGGACGGTAAGTCTCGACCGCTCAATGTCTTATGGCCTGTTTTGCCCGGGAACGATTTGAAATCCCGAGGCCGCAAATGGTCGCCTGAACGGAGCATCCGGACGCGGCACAATGAGGGATGAACCTTGGCCGTACGGTTTTCTCCCAACTGATCGAGCACCTACCGAGCAAAGAGTTTCAGAAATGTGTATCGCGCTACCGCGGCGATTCCTATCTGAAAAGTTTCTCCTGCTGGGATCAGTTTCTTGCGATGGCATTCGCCCAGCTGACCTATCGGGCAAGCCTCCGCGACATCGAGACGTGCCTGCGTTCGATGCACGGCAAACTCTACCACATGGGATTCCGCGGCAGGGTAGCGCGCTCGACACTGGCCGATGCGAACGAGTCGCGCGACTGGCGGATCTACGCGGACTTCGCGCAGGTCTTGATTGGCATGGCACGGCCGTTATATGCCCACGACCCGATCGGTGTGGACTTGGACCAGACTCTGTACGCTCTCGACTCGACAACAATCGACCTCTGCCTGTCGCTGTTTCCGTGGGCGAGATTCCGCAAGCAAAAGGCCGCCGTGAAGATGCACACGCTGCTGGATCTGCACGGCAATATTCCCACGTTCATCCGCATTACTGGAGGCAAAGTGCACGACATCAACATCCTCGACGAGATCGGCCCGGAGGCCGGCGCGTTCTACGTCATGGATCGGGCCTACGTCGATTTCGAACGCCTCTTCGTGTTCACTCTCTGCTCGTCGTTCTTCGTCGTGCGAACCAAGAAGAACATCTTGCTCCAACGGCGCTACTCGCATCCCGTCGACAAATCCACGGGCTTGCGCTCGGATCAGACCGTCATACTGGCTGCCATCGAATCGGCCCAAGCCTATCCCGACCCGTTGCGGAGGGTCAGTTACTTCGACGCCCGGACGAACAAGCGGCTGAAGTTTCTGACCAACAACTTCGCGCTCCCGGCGCTGACCATCGCCCACATCTACAAGTCGCGTTGGCAGATTGAGTTGTTCTTCAAGTGGATCAAGCAACATCTGCGAATCAACTCGTTTTACGGCACCAGCGAGAACGCCGTCAAGACGCAGATCCGGATCGCTGTCTCGATTTACGTGCTCATCGCCATCGTCCGGAAACGGCTCGGGCTGGAAGCGAGTCTTTACCAGATTCTACAGATTCTCAGCGTTACGCAATTCGAAAAAATGCCCCTTTTACAGGCACTCCAGCCATCCGACTCCCCAAACGAATCCCCCTATGACCCCAACCAATTGATTCTATTCGACTTTTAACCGGACAGCAGTGCGTCGTCAGTCTCGAGGGGAGAAGATCTGTCCGTTTCGAGCCTCGGGAACAACAGGGAGGCCCCGCTGTAAGCGCCGGAGTGAAAATAGACCACAGGGCGGCGATGTTCAGCCGTGTTGTGGCAGAGCAAAACTAGACCGCCCGCCGGCATTTCATAAAACATTCTTGGGGTGTTTTGTGTGATGCAGGAGGGATGTACTCTGTGGAGTTGTACGCACGCGTTCGCCGAGCGGTCTTTGTCGAAGGGGTCAGCGAGAGAGAAGCGGCGCAACGTTTCGGGCTGGCGCGAGAGACCGTGCGCAAGATGCTGCGCTACGCCGCGCCGCCGGGCTATCGGCGGCAGAAGCCGATTCGACGCCCGAAGCTCGACGCCTACACGCCGATCATCGACCAGATCCTGGAGACGGACCTAGCGCTGCCGAAGAAGCAGCGGCACACCGCCCAGCGGATCTTCGAACGACTCCGAGACGAGCACGACTTCGCGGGCGGCTACACCATCATCAAGGACTACGTGCGGCTGAAGCGGACCTCGCAGCGCGAGATGTTCGTGCCGCTGACCCATCCGCCGGGGCACGCCCAGGCGGACTTCGGCGAGGCGCAGGTGGAGATCGGCGGGGTGCTGGCGAAGGCGCACTACTTCGTCATCGATCTACCCCACAGCGACGAGAGTTACGTGCGGGCGTTTCCGGCCGAGACGACGGAAGCTTTCTTGGAGGGGCACGTCCAGGCGTTTCGCTACTGGGATGGCGTGCCGCGGAGGATTCTCTACGACAACACAACGCTGGCGGTGGCGCGGATCCTAGGCGACGGGACGCGGCAGAAGACGCAGGCGTTCTCGGGGCTGCAGTCGCACTACTTGTTCGCGGAGCGTTTTGGGAGGCCGGGCAAGGGAAACGACAAGGGGAAGGTCGAGAACCTTGTGAAGGTCGCCCGACGGAGCTTCTTCGTACCGCGGCCCCGGTTCCCAAGTTGGGAAGCGTTGAACGTATGGCTGGA
Source organism: Bryobacterales bacterium (assembly GCA_965248365.1). GTDB lineage: Bacteria > Acidobacteriota > Terriglobia > Bryobacterales > UBA6623. The sequence goes on from CBDFJA010000003.1 coordinate 1,451,064, forward strand.
AGAGCAGTGCCGCAAGAGGCGAGAGCGCCGGCAACGCGGGCATCGAGAGACGATCGGAGAGCGCTTCGAGCGTGATCGACGAGCGCTGTTAGCGCTGCCGGCAGCGGCGTATGAGGCCTGCGAGACACGTCCTGGGAGAGTGACGTCGTTGTCGCTGGTGCGCTACCACACCAACGACTACTCGGTGCCGACCGAGTACGGGCACCGCCAAGTGCTGATCAAGGGCTATGTGGACAAAGTCGTCATCTGCGCCGGCAGCGAGGAGATCGCACGGCATCGGCGCAGCTATGGGCGCGAGGAGCTGATCTTCCATCCATTGCATTATCTGGCGCTGCTGGAACGCAAGACCGGAGCACTCGAGCAAGCAGCACCGCTGGAAGGCTGGCAGTTGCCCGAGGAGTTTGCTGGACTGCGGCGGCTGCTCGAAGCGCGGCTCGGCAAGGCCGGTTCCCGCGAGTATATCCAGGTCTTGCGGTTGCTGGAAGACTTTCGTCTGGAAGAAGTCCGTGCCGCCGTTGGGGATGCGATGAGGCTGGGCGCCATCTCCTTCGACGCCGTGAAGCATCTGTTGCTGTGTCGCATCGAACAGCGGCCGCCGCGGCTGGAGCTCGAAAACTATCCCCATCTGCCGACGGCTCGAGTCTCAACCACCGCAGCGTCCGACTATCTGGCGCTGCTGGACGCAGGAGTACCGTGATGGCCAAACCACAGGTTCTGCTCCAAGAGCATCTCAAGGCACTGCGACTCCCGACCTTCCTGCGCGAGTACGACAAAGTGACGCGGCAATGTGCCCAGGAGGGCGTCGATCATCCACGCTATCTGCTACGGCTGAGCGAGCTGGAGTTGCTCGATCGCGAACAGCGCGCCACGGAGCGGCGCATCAAGGCCGCCAAGTTCTCGGTGCTCAAGAGCCTGGAGACCTTCGAGTTCCGTTCGATGCCGTCGCTGAACAAGAGCTTGGTCCTGGAGCTGGCGCGCTCGGAGTATCTGGATCGCAGAGAGAACGTGTTGGCGCTGGGCAACTCGGGTACGGGCAAGACGCACATCGCCCTGGCGTTGGGGCTGGCCGCCTGCCAGAAAGGCTATCGGGTCCGCTTTACCACCGCCGCGGCATTGGTCCACGAGTTGCTCGAGGCGCGTGACGACAAACGTCTCTTGCGTTTACAGAAACAGCTCGCCAAGCAAGACCTGCTGATCGTGGACGAGTTGGGCTACGTCCCCTTGTCGAAGACGGGCTCGGAGTTACTGTTCGAGATCTTCAGCCAGCGCTACGAGCGGGCCTCGACGCTGGTGACCTCGAACCTACCCTTCAACGAGTGGACGGAGATCTTCGGCTCCGAGCGGCTGACCGGCGCCTTGCTGGATCGTCTCACCCACCACGTCCATATCTTGGAGATGAATGGCGAGAGCTACCGTCTCCAGCACAGTAAGCGTTCCCGGAAGCGTTCTTCCTCCCCCTGATCCCCCCGCCCAGCCGCCGGCTGTTTCGGGGGGCTTCCACTACGTCCGGGGCCGCCTTAACAGGCGTCCCCCGACTTCGCTCCAGCCCCGGAAACAGCCGCTTTCAGAAACGAGTCCTCTCCCTGAGATGGTCTACTTTTACTCCGCCCCAGTGGTCTAATTTTGCTCCGCCCTTGACAGCAGGCTCTTGAGGTCGCCTTTGATGACGGATTCCGGGATCGATAGGCGACCGAGAAGCCAGAACGTGATCAAGCCGCCCGCAACGCCAAAGATCGCGCCGGAAGCCCCCGCGCTAATGACCGTGGGATTCCACAACAAGCTGCAAATGCTTCCTCCTAGCCCGCTGAGAACGTAAAGCATCAGGAAGGTCCAATTCCCGAATAAACGTTCGGCCAACGACCCCAGGCTCCATAGGCACCACATGTTGAATGCCAGATGCAGGAAGCCAATGTGCAAAAAGGCGCAGGTGAAAATTCGCCACCATCCGTAATTGACCGTGATCGGCCCGAAGTTCGCGCCCCACCCGAGCAATTCCTCCCCGGTTGGCTCCCAGGGAGATACACCTGAAAAGAGCATCAACGCAAAGACAAGAAGGTTAAGCCCGAGAAGAATGGGCGTGATGAAGAGGCGGGGCGTAGACTCTCTCAGAGTCTCGAAAAAAGCGGCCCTTTCCACCTCGGTCGGTTCGTCGGATGTGCCCTGGCCGAGCCCAAGGTCTGGGTCGTCCCCTATCATTGTGAAATTGGGGGCGTCTTGCCGGCCGACTGTGGCCTGTACCTTCGAGCTAAAGTCGTAGCCGCAATCGCAGCTGAGAGCGTCCGCCGGGACAACCTTTCCACATTCGGGACACTTCATTACGAGCTCTTCAGCGCTTTCAGCGCGGCGACGACGTCGTCGGGTTCCATGCGTCGTAGATAATCCGCCGTGACGTGGCGGTTGCGAACGATTCCCTCGCGGTCAACGATAAACGTGCCGGGCACGGGGAGATTCCAGCTACGGTCAGCGTTAAAGTTGCCCACGTCGGTATCGAAGACTTCGGTGTAGATCCAGCGCACCTCCTCGGGAACTAGATAGTGCAAGCGGTAGGCGCGAATGACGCTCTGGTCCGCGTCGATCAGGAGGTCGAAGCCGAGTTGTGTGTTGTCGGGTGTCGGTTCGGAATCGTTCGGCGCCACGGCGATCACCGAAGCGTCCAGCGAACGAATGTTCGGCGAGGCTCTCTGCAGCGCCAGCAACTGTAGGTTGCAGATGGGACACCAGGCGCCTCGGTAGAACGTCAGCACAACCGGCCCTCGGCTCAATCGCTCTTCGAAGGACACGTCTTGGCCCGCGACATTCGGCAACCGGAAATCGGGAGCTTTCTCGCCGACTTCGAGTCCCGGCGCGACGCGGTTGGCGTCCAATCGCGCCATCGCTTGGCTCATTTGGCGGCCGGCCTCGACAGGAATACTGTAGCTGTTGAGCAGTTGCCGGATCTCTTCGTCGAGGCTCATGGCTACCCGTTTGGATGCGCAAGCATAGGATAACGATTCGGCGGATTCCGCGCTACCTGCCCCGCGGCAACAGAAACGCCGTTGCAGATCAGACACGTCTAGCGCCACGATCGATTTTCGTTGTATAAGCAATGCAGTTGCAACTAAGACTCTATCCCGGGGTTGTCGATAGATTTCAAAGAACAGTATGATAAATCAACAACTTGGCCTAGTACAGTCTACGCAGATCCACGGGAACTAATGGGAAGTTGACATTCTGTTGCAAGATTAGGTATGCTTGGTCCGATTGGCTAGATGCAAGTCAGTTGCAACTAGTATCTTGCTCGGTCATCAGTCTTCCACTCTTTAGTCTTACATGCTTGGACGTTTGAGAAAAGCGGCCGTGTCGACTCTTGCTTGGCGCTACGCGCTGTGCCTTGTTGCGCTGCTGGCGCTCGCTCCGTCGACGCAACTATGGGGTGCCGGGGCTGCGACCGGCAAAGCGGCGCTGGAAGATCCCCCGAGATGCGCGCCGGGACCGGGCATCGCGGCGTCCCTGCCCGGGGACGACTCGGCGGCTAGGAAGAGGGAGTCCTGGGTTAGCCGGATCGACGAGCAGATCGTCGAGCTGCGGCAGACGCTTGCTGATGTGCAGAAGCAGTTAGACGAGTTGGCCTCGGCGCGGCGTGCATTGGCCGACAACATATTAATAGATGCATTGGTCGCCAGGAAGCGCGAAGAAACGCCGGTTGTGGCGTTCGCCGCGCCGCAACCCGTGAGGGAGCCGGCTGTTGCTTTCCCTGAAGAAGGCTCGCCAAAGCGCTCCGTCCAGGCAGCCTCCCGGCAAGCGGAGAAAGAGTCAAGTCTTCCCGGACAGGGGCGCACCGACAAGGGGCTGTACCAAGGACTGGCCGCCGGAGCGCCCGAATCCCGCTACGGCCGCGGCCTGTTTTCCGATTACGTAAAGATCGGCGGCTACGGCTCGTTCCGCTATGAAGCGAACAATATCGGCCTCGGCCCACAGGTCGGCGACCTGCCCCGTCTCAGTCGAAGCCACAACGGCTTCGACTTTCGGCGATTTGTGATGACGCTGGACGCGGCGCCCTTCAAGAAACTTCGCTTCTACACAGAGATCGAGTTCGAACGGCTGAACGAGATCGAGATCGAACGCAACGCCATCCCCGAAAACCTTGGCCGCGCCAGCCGGGTTCGCCGCGGCACCCGGTTTATTCAAGAAGTGGAAGGCACAAGCGGGGGCGCAATTGCCATGGAGCAGGCCTGGGCGCAATACGATTTCAACGACAACTTCGGAGCGCGCTTTGGTGTGATCCTGCCGCCGCTCGGCCGATTCAACGTTCTCCACGACGACGATTACTGGGATCTGCCCCGCCGCCCGCTGGTCAGCCGCGGCGGTCCGGCGATTCCGACGAAATCCGCCTGGCGCGAAGTCGGCGGCGGACTTGTTTTCAACAAACCGATCGGCAACGGCTATCTGGACGGCCAGTTTTATCTGGTCAATGGAGTTCAGCTCGACTTTGCGATCGAAGAAGTGGCCTCGCTGCGCGAGGGGAGAAATCTGCTGGAGCTGGAGTCCGAGCTTTTTTTCTCTTCGGGTGCCTTTGACGGCAGCCAGACCGCCGACGCCGCTGCCTGGCGGCTCGCCGTCAGCCCCAGCCTGGGTCAGGAGTTCGCCGTCTCGGGCTATCACGGCCGCTACACACCCGACTACCTAATCGAGCACGGACAGATCAATGCCATCGCCTTCGACGGCAAAGCCACGATGGGAAGCTTTGAGATCGAGGGTGAGTATGTCTACACCCATTTCGGTCGGTTCCGAGAAGTGCTCGGCGATATCGGGCTGCAAATGGTAGACGCCGCGGCAAAGACCTCGATCTCGGAAACGGCCGATCTCGAAAGCGAGTTGGAGGGCGGGTTCAAAGGGCCTTTTACGAATTCGCGCCGGGGGTTCTGGGTGGACTTCAAGTATCGCGCGCGCCCCAAATGGATGCAGGATAGCTTCCTGGGAAATGATTTTGAAGATCCGCAACTGATTCCCATCGTGCGCTGGGAAAGAATCTGGTTCGACGATTTTTTGACGGGGTTTGATTTTTCGGGCGGCGAAATCACACGTTTCGAGACGGAAAACCTGCAGCAAGAGCGCGTCTCGTTCGGACTGGCTTATCGGCCGGTTACATCGGTGGTTTTCACCACCGCCTGGGAACACAACCGCCGCGTCACGGGAAGCCAACTGATTTTTCCGAGGCCGGTCGGTACGGACCCGCTTGCCGACAAATCTTTCGACACGGTTATTCTTGGAGCGACCTTTGGGTTCTGACGAAGGCCGCGCGAGCATCGACCTATGAAAACGGCTAAGCCACATTTCGCTCGCGAACATTGCAGGCGGGCGCCCGATCGCCGTAAGCGTATGGAGGCGACTGCCCCCCCGACCGGGCGCGAAACTCTCTCGCCCGGCCGGGTGCTGGAATCCGCGGTGAGAAAGGCGACGGGCCGGCTTGCCGTCGCTGTCCTGCTGCTTCCGCCGAGCGCGTACGCGGAGAAAGTGGATGTCTATCTGACGCTGGAGGAAGCTCCGAAGGCCGTGTTTCCTGAGGCGGATTCGTTCGAGCGCAACGATGTCGAGGTGAACGACGCAATGCGGCGTAGGATGAAAAAGCTCATCGGTCGCCTGAAGCCCACGATTTGGGAGCCGTTTTACATCAGCTTCATCGCCGCCAAGCAAGAAGAGGTGATCGGCTACGCCGTGATCTGCGAGGAGATCGGCAAGCATCGCCCGATCACGTTCATTGTGGCCGCCTATCCCGACGGAAGCGTCAAGGACGTAGCATTGATGATGTACCGCGAACCGGTCGGAGAAGAGGTCCGTTACCGAGCCTTCCTCAAGCAGTTTGCCGGCAAGAATCTTGAGAATCCTATTTTCCCGCGCCGCGATATCAAAAACGTCACGGGCGCGACGCTGTCGGTCCGCGCCATGAGCCGCGGGGTGCGCAAGGCTCTGGCGTTCATCCGGCTCAACTTCGTGGATCCGGCTAGGCAGAAGGGGAGAGCCGAATGAGGTCTCCGCATGGAAGCTCCCCTCGCTACGCGGTCATTTTGACGTGTTGTGGACTCTTGCTCGTTGCCGAGGTTGTCGCCGTCTCGGCGACTCCCCGGCAGGGGGATCGGGAGCCCGTGCGCCGGGCCCGCTACGTGATGGGCACGATTTTTGAAATCACCGCCTACGGCCCCGAACGCGAGGAAACCGTTAGGGCGGTCGAGCGGGCGTTCGCCGCGATTCGGCGGGCGGACGAAACGCTGAGTCATTACCGTGCGGAAAGCGACCTGATGCAGCTGAATAGAAGCGCGTCGCGGGGAGCCGTTACGGTCGGTCCCGACCTGTATCGAGTGCTGGAGGAAGCGTTGCGATTCGCACGCCTCTCCGAGGGCGCTTTCGATGTGACCGTCGGACCACTAGTCAAACTGTGGTCGGAAGCCGCCGAGCGGGATCACGCGCCGAGCGGGCAGGAGATCCTCGAGGCTCGCCGGCGAGTGGGATCGGCGAAGGTGGAACTGCTTCCCGAACGGCAAGTACGATTTGCGCAAGAGGGTCTGGAGATCACCCTCGGAGGCATCGGCAAGGGATGGGCCGTGGACCGGGCAGTGGCCGTTTTGAAACGCCGCGGCGTCCGCCATGCTTTCGTCAGTGCCGGCACGAGCACGGTTTTCGCTCTGGGGGATGACGGATCGGGGGACGGCTGGGAGGTCAGTGTTCGAAACCCGATCGAGGGCGGTCCCTTAGCGACCTTCCGTGTCCGTGACCAGGCTGTATCGACGTCCGCGGCTTACGAGCGCTATTGGGAAATCGCCGGAAAGCGCTTTGGTCATATCCTCGACCCGCGCGGCGGCCAACCTGCAGCCGGCATGCTGAGCGCCACCGTCGTCGCGCCTACCGCTACCGCGGCCGATGCTCTCTCGACGGCGGCCTACGTAATGGGAGTGGAGCGGGGTTCGGCGCTGTTGCGAGGTTTGAACCTGGAGGGCCTGCTGGCCCCGTTTCCCGGACCCGGGCCTCCCAAGGCGGAATCATCCACAGTCGGGTTACTTCCGCTCTAGAAACATCTTTTTCAAGGTGACGCATGTACAGAAACTCCTCAACTATAGCGACCAAACGACGTGGCACAAGCTATCGCTGGTGGCGCGCCGTACATCTGCTTACCGGCTTCCTGGTGGGATTGTGGCTATTGGCCATGGCAGCTACGGGTGTCCTTATCAACCACCAGGAAAGTTTCGGACTGACCGAAATCGACGTCAGCAACCGGCGCCTGCCCGCGCACTACACAGATGAGTTCCATCCCGAAACAACGCGGTTAAACGTAGTTCTGGCCGATCTTCACTCCGGCCGATTTTTTGGCGCCAGAGGCAACTTGATCAGCGACGCCATAGCGCTGATGATCTTTATCTCCCTAGCTTCCGGCACGTACTCGTTTTTCTTGCGACGCTCGGCGAGTTCGACTCAGCCGGTCGAAAATGGGTACCCTGCTGAAGAGCGAAGGAAGCGGGAAGAGCGACTAGGGTATCCCATCCCCATCCAGCCGACGTTGGAGATGATCGATAAGGCCGCGGCGCTCACTCCTTCCGAACCTCCAGCACCGCAAGAAAGAGCCGCGGCCCGTGGGATCGGCGCTGTGCCGACGCGTACAAACGGCTAGGAAGTTTCAAGGTGCCTGACCGTCGCAGTCACCGAACCAGACCGCTTTTCTCACCGCCCGACGGCCGGAACAGGCGATAAGCCCGCCATGACTTCGTTGCCTATGCCCGCCGTACTCGGTGCAGCGTTCGAGCACGCCCGCATTGTTCAAGCCGCTTTTCTCACCACGTGGCGAGGCGAAGTGCGCGAGAAGCCCGTCAGTACAAGGCGCGCGCCGCTCGGCGAGCGGAGGCGCCCTTGAACAGTACGTTGAGCACGGCGAGCAAGCGCAACGCAGTAATGGCGGGCTTATCGCCTGTTCCGGCCGTCGGGCGGTGAGAAAAGCGGGTTAAGCCCAAAAGGAGAGCAAAGATGGCAAACCGAAGGGTCAAACTTGTCCGGCCTGGCGACGAGCAAACGACATGGCGCGGAGCCGGAGACGAATACCGAGTGTTAGCGACAGGCGAAGATACTGCCGGCGACTACTTCATCATGGAGGCGATTGTGCCCCCGGCGGTGGGCCGCCGCCACATATCCAAACGCGCGAAGAAGAAGCGTTTTACGTGCTCGAAGGGGAGGTCGTCTTCCGAGCTGACGGAGAGCGAATCGTTGCTCGGACGGGCGCCTACCTGAATATCCCCCGCGAGGTGCCACACCATTTCAAGAACGAGTCGGATGCCATGGCTCGGATGCTGATATTCTTTGCCCCGGCCGGGATTGAGCGCATGTTCGAAAGGATGAGCGCGGACCCGGACAATTACGCGGCAACCGCCAAGGAGTTTGGAGTTGAGTTCGTGGATAGGGCTTATTGACTCCCGCATAATATAGAGTAACCTTTTGGGGTTCTGCTCGTCTTAATAGACATGGGGAACCCAAGAGGCGTAAGGCGCGATTTTGATGCTCTGGAAAAGCGACGGCTGGAGGCCGTGCGGCTGGTCGTCGACGAAGGTTTGAGTCAGTCCGAGGCAGCACGGCGCGTGAAGGCGGCGCAGCAAAGCGTGAGCCGTTGGGTTAGCGAGCATGGCGCGCACGGTGCCGCCGGACTCCGCCGGGCCGGGCGCGCCGGCCGCAAGCCGCTGTTAGACGCCACGCAACGGGAACGTCTGGAGGCAATGCTGCTGCGGGGCCCCGAAGCGCAGGGCTTCTCGACGCCGCTGTGGACTTGTCCGCGAGTCGCTCGTCTGATCGCCGACGAGTTCGGCGTGCGCTATCACGAAGGTCATGTTTGGAAGATCCTGCGGGCGCTCCACTGGAGCCCGCAACGGCCTGTCGGCAAGGCCCGCGAGCGCAACGAAGAAGCCATCCGCAACTGGCGGCGCAAGACTTGGCCGGCCACTAAAAAAAAGCCCAAAAACAAGGCCGCACGATCGTCTTCATCGACGAAAGCGGACTGAGTCAGAAGCCCCATCGTTGCCGCACCTGGGCGCCCCGCGGCGAGACACCCGTGCTGGAGTTCAACTTCAACTGGCAGAAACTTTCCGTTTCCGCCGGGCTGACCTTGCGCAACTTCTACTTCCGGCTCTATCCCGGCGCCATCGGCGAGCTGGAGGTCATCGACTTCCTGAAGGCTTTGGTCCGCCACATCGACGGCCCGCTGCTGATCGTCTGGGACCGCCTGCCGGCGCACCGCAGCCGCCTGGTGCGGGAGTTCATCGAGCTCTCCGAAGGCCACATCGCCACGGAGTGCTTGCCGCCCTATGCACCGGAGCTGAACCCGGTGGAATACATTTGGGCTTACTGGAAGCAGCACGAGTTGCCGAACGTCTGTCCGAAGGACTACTGGGAGCTGGACGAGCGTGCCCGCAAATCCCTGCGTCGCATGCGCCGCAAACCGCGCTTGATTACGGCCTTCTGGAAGCAGTCTTCTCTTGGCCTTGACTAACTCTATATTATGCGAGATTCAATAACAAACCGGGCGACGGTCGTTGCGCGGTTTGTGCACGTAACGGCGAGTCTATTGCGTGCTTCCCCGTCAGCCGGTGAGAAAAGTGGGTTGACCCTTTAGCCCTGAGCGGAACTGTCCACGGCTCGCGCTAACAGGGCTTGTAGTTCGTCCCGCGAAGCTCTTGGGCGTCCTCGGTGTTTGCCCCCAACTCGGCTTTGATCTCGCGGGTGCTCAGATCCACGCGCCAGGCCGTTCTTGGGCCGCGAACGAGTTCATCGGGTGCATCGACAATGGCGAGGGACTCCGTCCCACAAAGCCTCGATGCCATGTTCATCGCGGCGGCGTGAAGCTCCTCTGATGGGCAAGATCCGCCTGGAGTTGCGGGTACAAACTCATGAATGTGGACAATTCTGCCGTCTCGTTGATCATAAACGACGCACGCTTGGCTTGGGACGAGGTGCGCCGGATCACCGGACTTGTCTTTGTTCCCCATGATGCCTCCTTCTGGTGACTATTGACTCCCGTATAATATAGAGTAACCTTTTGGGGGTTCTGCTCGTCTCAATAGACATGGGGAACCCAAGAGGCGTAAGGCGCGATTTTGATGCTCTGGAAAAGCGACGGCTGGAGGCCGTGCGGCTGGTCGTTGACGAAGGTTTGAGTCAGTCCGAGGCAGCACGGCGCGTGAAGGCGGCGCAGCAAAGCGTGAGCCGTTGGGTTAGCGAGCATGGCGCGCACGGTGCCGCCGGACTCCGCCGGGCCGGGCGCGCCGGCCGCAAGCCGCTGTTAGACGCCACGCAACGGGAACGTCTGGAGGCAATGCTGCTGCGGGGCCCCGAAGCGCAGGGCTTCTCGACGCCGCTGTGGACTTGTCCGCGAGTCGCTCGTCTGATCGCCGACGAGTTCGGCGTGCGCTATCACGAAGGTCATGTTTGGAAGATCCTGCGGGCGCTCCACTGGAGCCCGCAACGGCCTGTCGGCAAGGCCCGCGAGCGCAACGAAGAAGCCATCCGCAACTGGCGGCGCAAGACTTGGCCGGCCACTAAAAAAAAGCCCAAAAACAAGGCCGCACGATCGTCTTCATCGACGAAAGCGGACTGAGTCAGAAGCCCCATCGTTGCCGCACCTGGGCGCCCCGCGGCGAGACACCCGTGCTGGAGTTCAACTTCAACTGGCAGAAACTTTCCGTTTCCGCCGGGCTGACCTTGCGCAACTTCTACTTCCGGCTCTATCCCGGCGCCATCGGCGAGCTGGAGGTCATCGACTTCCTGAAGGCTTTGGTCCGCCACATCGACGGCCCGCTGCTGATCGTCTGGGACCGCCTGCCGGCGCACCGCAGCCGCCTGGTGCGGGAGTTCATCGAGCTCTCCGAAGGCCACATCGCCACGGAGTGCTTGCCGCCCTATGCACCGGAGCTGAACCCGGTGGAATACATTTGGGCTTACTGGAAGCAGCACGAGTTGCCGAACGTCTGTCCGAAGGACTACTGGGAGCTGGACGAGCGTGCCCGCAAATCCCTGCGTCGCATGCGCCGCAAACCGCGCTTGATTACGGCCTTCTGGAAGCAGTCTTCTCTTGGCCTTGACTAACTCGATATTATGCGAGATTCAATAAGTGAAGTATTACACCCAGTGGTGAATCATCCAACGAGCCATTCCATGCGCTTTGTAGACGCGGATTGTGAATGTTACGCTGATGACATTCCGACGGAAAACGGTGGGTACCGAATCGGCGTTCAATGCGGTCGCGGAGAAATTCTCCACTCCGGAGTCGCTGACGATTTGTGTGATGCGGCCGACCGCGGAATGGTGCTCCGAACCACCGACCCACTTCCCATATAGTCCGATCTCCGCCACCACGTCCCGGTTAAGCACCTGAACGGTGACACTGTGGCTGTTGTAGCCGCCAAAATACTGCGCCCACAACCAACCCCATTGCATTCCTCCAATCGCCATTGTTTTGCCTCCGCTAAGAATTAACCAAGATTTTTCTGTTTTTAGCTGTATCGACACGGGTAGTATAGACGTTTCCCAGTCGTAATGCAAACGGTTTTTGTACTGTAATGATGTCAAGCAGCTTGTGTAAAAGTTGACAGAGCCGGTTTTTTTACGCCGGGTTGAAGCGGTGGAAATCGAATAAATATTGCGCCCCCGCATCTCGAACGTCGAGGCTTCGGCCCACTGCTGCTCGACATCCGGCGAGAAAAACGGGATAGAACCCGGGGCCTTCTTCGAGCGTTTTGACCGAGGCGGGTGGAGGCCAGCTATTCAGCGGGCGAGGCGTTGTCCATGAAGTGGTAGCAGATCATGTGGCAGATGATCATATGGCCGTCCTCGATACGGCCCATGTGGGTGTCGCCGACGTGGACGTTGAGTTTGACGAGCGGGGCGAGCTTGCCGCCGTCGCGGCCGCTCAGGCCAATCGTGTAGCAGCCGATGGAGTTGGCTTCCTCGATGGCGCGGATGACGTTGGGGGAGTTTCCGCTGCCGCTCAGCGCCATGACGACATCCCCGGGCCGGGCGAAATTCTTCAATTGTTCGACAAAGACCGCGTCATAACCCACATCATTAGCGTACGCGGTCAGAGTCGGGATCTGCTCGCTAAGCGCCATGATCCGGAAGCGCTTCCGCTGCTGGTAGCTGGCGCCTTTCACCATGTCGCAAGCGAAGTGGTTCGCGCTGGCCGCGCTGCCCCCGTTGCCGCAGACGAAGATTTGCCGGTCCTGCTCGCGCGCCTGGGCGAGAACGTCGATCGCCTTCTGCACTTGGTCGAGATCAATCGTCTCCAAGGCGTGAAGAAGCTGGGTCTTGTATTCGGTGGGAAAATTCATAGCTCACTGTTGCCGTTTTTCCGCCGAGCGAGAAGAAATCCGGTCGGAGATTTCCGCGCGTCAGCTCGTCAGAGAGTTTGCTTTTGCCAATACCTCCGCCGGCGCCGCCGCGCCGGTCCCTTCTTTCATGATCGTAACACTGGAGACGAGGTTGCCAAATCGGACCGCCTTCTCGAAGTCGCCGGTGGCGTACAAAGCCAGCGCCATACCCGCGGCGAAACTATCACCCGCTCCACAGACGTCGACCGGGTTCTCCGCCTCAACGGTGGGGAGAAGAGTTTCTCCCTGGTCATGGACCATGAGGGCGCCCCGCTTGCCCTGGGTCACTACCAGCGGGTGCTCGCCGATCTTCGCGCGCAGCCGTTGGTAGTCGATCTCCCCGAAGAGCTTCCGGCAGGCCGCGTCAGCTTCTTGCAAATTGGGTTTGGCGATGACATTGCGAAACAAATCGATGCGGGATCGCGAGTCGGCCACCACAATCTTGTCGGGATTGCGCTCGGAGATGTCGGCAATGACCTCTCGGAACAACTCCGAGAGGACCCCTCTTTTTTCCGTCTCGGCCTGGTCGGCCACCACAATGACGTCGAAATTTTCGTATTCGGAGTGAAAGGTTGCGATGAGTTGATCTTCGATTTCGCTGGGCAGGGGCTTGGTGTTGATGAAATCCAGCCGTGGGCGGTCTTCCTCTTCATTGGCGGCATTGATGAGTTTCGTGTAGGTGAACGTCTGTACCTCGGGAGACGCAACCAATAGGCGATAGTCGATGTTGCGGTCCGCCAAGGAGCGCTCGAGCTCTAGGCCGAAGCCGTCCTGTCCGATCGCTCCTAAAACCGACACGCGGCCGGCGCCCAATGCGGCCAGATTGTTGGCTACGGTTCCTCCAGCGCCCGGGCTCACCTCGGTCTTGACGACGCCGATCCGCGGGATTCCCGTTTCGCGCGACGGCTCCGAAGCCTCGGGGTCATAGCGGCACCAGCGGTCGAGACAAATGTCGCCCACGACCAGCGCGTTGCAGTCGGCGAACTGCTCGACCAGGGTTTCCCACTTCATGACGATTCTCCGTCCAGGATAGCTTGGCGCAGCGCGGGCCAGACAGCGCGATGGTCCCCGCATACATAAAAGCTGCTACCGCCATCGGCCACCGTCCTTACCAACATCGTCTTGTGGGGACGGAAATAGTAGCCCGGGTCGGTCTTGGGAAGCTCTCTTCGATAGTCCCCTTGAATCGGCACTAGATCGAACACCGCCGTCGTAAGACTCTTGATCACCCGGCCCTGCTGATGAGCCACATTACGGGCCATAGCCAAGGCTTTGAGAAAAACCTCCGGGCCCATGATCGCCGAACCGAAGTTCAGCAGCACGCCCCCTTCGAGTTTTTCGACCGCTCGAGTGAAAACCAGGAAATCGCGGTAGCTGGATTTACCCACGGCCGCGCCGTCGCAATTGGGATGTTCATGAATGATGTCATAGCCAAGGCCGACGTGCACCGTCGCCGGGATCGATTGCTCGTAGGCCGTCGCGAAGAGGCTGACGTCCCGGTGAGGATACTCGCTGTCGAGAATCCGGCGGCCGACGTTTTCGCCCAGGCCCAGATCGAGCTCCGCCGCTTCACGTACCCACTCGTTAAGAACGCCGGTTTCTTCCCACAGTCCGAACTCCCCGCTGCGAATGTAGCGCGCCACGCTCTCCGTGGTCGCCCCGATCCGCGCCAATTCGTAGTCGTGGATGGCCCCGGCGCCGTTCATCGCCAAATGGGTAAAAACGCCCCGCCGAAGCAGATCGATCACCACGCGCGAGACGCCCATCTTGATCACGTGGGCGCCCATCATCAGAATCCGGGCGGCGCCTCGATCGCGAGCCTCGTTGACCCGTTCGGCGATCGTGACCAGGTCGGGCCCCGGCCGCTCGCCGACAGGGTCATCCAATTGCAGAAGATAGTCGATCTCCATGTCGTGCTTGCGCTCCGCCAGAGGGCGCAAGCGCAGCCGACTGCGATCGAATACCGGGTACTTGGACTTCATGCCGGAAACAACGTGTTCATCAGTTCCGCGTGGCCTCGATAGTGGGGGATGATCCAGTCGGCGCCCACGGCCGCCAGCCTGTCTCGTTTCACGGGATCAACCGTCTCACAGCCGGGCTCGTCCGTCGCTACGCCGACCGCCACACCGCCCACCTGCTTGACGTTCTCGATCTCGACGAAGCCGTCTCCGAACCCGAGAAATTCCTCACCCTCGAAGTCGCTCTCGCGGATGATTTTCTCAATCAAGATCTTCTTGGAAAACTTCTTATAATCATCGAGCGCCCCGTAGACGCCGTCGAAATAAGAATCCACGCGCAACAGAGCGGCTTCTTCGCGCATGTAGGGCTGATCGGTGCCGCTGGCCAAATAAAGGGTCAGGCCCCTTTCCTTGAGGGACTCGATGATGCGCCGGACGCCGGGAACCATCAGCTCGTCGGCGGGAAGCCTCCCCGACCGCAGCCGCTCGATGCGGTGTCGAATCTTATCCATCAACCGATCGAGGTAGACGTGTTTGTACTCCAGCGGCTCGCGCGGCTTCCCCCCGCGCTTGCGGATCTGCTCGGCGAATTCGATCATCTGGTAGATCGTCTGCCGCCCCGTCAAATGGCCCACGTAGCCCTCTACCAGTTCACGAAGTTCTTCCTCGCTTTCTCCCGTGCCGAGCCCCAGCAGCTCCTCCACCATCATGGGGACCATGACGTCGACCCAACCCGCTCGAATCAGTGAGACCGTGCCGTCAAAGTCGAATAGCGCGACTCGGGCGCGAGACGCGGTCGCCCCCGGGGTCAAGCGCTCCAGATAGGATTCCATCTTGGTTTCGTTACGCGGCGCGGGAACACCTTCATCCGACGGGGCCGTTTCACCGCATCACCAGCCCTCCGCCGGGCTGATTTTCAATCTTACCTACACTACCCCTTCCGAAGCACCCTCGGCCTTGCTCGACTGCCGCGGATCGGCCCCGGCTGCTCTGACGACCGCCAAGATGTAGCCCGGTTTTCTCACGACGAAACAGTAGGGGCGGACCGCTGCACGCCGGGGGGGCTCACAACGTTGGGTTGGGTGATCGAATGCGTGACGGAGTATCTATCTCATGACCGGGCGGAAACGGTTCGCCCCTACAAACAAAGCCCGTTCAACGCCGACCGTCCGCACGCTCGTGAGAAAAGCGGGCTAACTCAGGGGGCTGCCGCGCTTGCCGATTCTTTCGAACTTCGAATCTCTTGCAGTTGTTTCTTCACCTTCTTGAATTCTTCTTCGATCGCGGCGAGCATATCCTCGCCGCCATGTAGTTGATTGCTTCCGGCGACTTCCTCGAGTCGGGCGCACAGGTCGGCCATTGCGGTAGCTCCCAGATCCCGGCAGCTCCCTTTTACGGTGTGGGCCACGCGGCTCACGGCCTCATGGTCTCCTGATGCCAGCGCCTGCCGAGCCTGCTGAAAGTATTCGGGGGTCTGGTTCAGGAAGACGTCGATGAGCTCATGGAACGCGTCATCGTCGCCTGTGAAGTCCGAGCGCAGCCGGGCAAACGTTTCGGGATCTATGGTTTCCTGTTGGTTTCCTCGATTTACGGACCGCCCCGACACTTTGTAGCGCTCGAGCACCTGGCGTACCCGCTCGAACTCACGGTCGAGCTGAATCAGGAGAGGGCCGGCCTCATCGACCGAGCCTGCGCGCCCCGTCTTTTCCAGGTCGCCGCTGACGGCGCTCAGACGGGTGGCCCCGAGATAGGCGCTGCTGCCTTTCAGGGCGTGGGCTGTCGCTTCAAGGGCCGCGGCATCTCCTTGTTGTTACAGCCTCCCTCAAGGCGGCCAGCTGCGCCGGGAAGTCGCGGAGGAACACGTCGATCAACTCGCCCACAAAGTCGGGCTCGTTCGCCTCCCCGAGCTCCCGCACATTGTCCAGCACCGATAGATCCACCGGGTCCCCGCCATGATCCTGTATCTTCTCGGGGCCCCGATCGGCAGGCGCGGAGGAAGCCGGCGCCGCCACCCATTTCTCCAGGGCCTTTCGAAGGTCGGCGAACTTCACCGGTTTCGGAATGTAGTCGTCCATTCCCGCGTCTAGACACCGCTCTCGGTCCCCCTGCATGGTATGAGCCGTGAAAGCGATGATCGGAAGATGACGCGAGTCGCCTTCACGCCGGCGAATCTCAGCGGTGGCCTCGTAGCCGTCCATCTCGGGCATCTGGCAATCCATGAACACAGCATCAAAGGGGAACATCTCCAGCATTTCGAGTGCTTCTTTCCCATTGGCGACCACCTGCACCTGGCAACCGAGCTTTTCCAGCGACCGCTGAGCGACTTTCTGGTTGACGACGTTATCCTCGGCAACCAGAATGCGGGCGGTGAGGGGCCGGCCGTCTGTCGCCGTGAAGGCGGTCTTCACGGTGCCGGCTTTGGCCAGGGTGTGGCGGGTGATCAGGCGGGCTGGCGCTCCATCTTTGTGGGCTGCCCAGACCGTAGCCAGCGTGTCCATCAGCAATGACTGGCGCACCGGTTTGAGCAGGTAAGCGGCAAATCCTGCGTCCGAGATCCGATCTTCATCGTCCCGCTGACCTAATGAGCTGAGCATCACCAGCACGGTCTCCCGCAGCGCCGGATCGGATTTGATGGCGCGCGCCAGCATCTCTCCATCCATGCCAGGCATCTGGTAATCAAGGATGGCAATCCGGTAGGGATCGCCCTTTGCCTTGGCCTTACGAAGCGCCGCCAGCGCGGTCTCCGCCGAAGCACAAGGATTGGCGTGCATACTCCAACTGGTGATCTGCTCGCGTAAAACCCGACGATTGACTCCATCGTCGTCCACGATCAGCACGCGAACATCCGCCAGATCCGCCACAGGCATCGGAGAAGCGGGCGGCTCCGGCTCTAAGGGCAAGTGGAGAGTGAACGAGAAGGTCGATCCCTCCCCCGGCTTGCTGGACACGCGAATGCTACCCCCCATCAACTCGACGATTTGCTTGCTTATCGCCAGCCCTAGGCCGGTCCCGCCGTACTTTCGAGTCGTTGAAGGGTCGGCCTGCGTGAATTCGGCGAACACGGTCTCGAGCTTGTCTGGCGCGATCCCGACGCCGCTGTCTTCCACCGACACTCGCATGCATGCTTCCTTCTCGGTCTGCGTGTCGCATTCCACGTCGATCAGCACATGTCCCTCGTGCGTGAACTTGATGGCGTTGTTGGCCAGGTTGTTAATCACCTGGCGGATGCGTCCCACGTCCCCGATGAAATAGCGAGGGGAACCCGGGGCATAGCGAACGATGAAATCGATCGTTCTTTCCTCGGCCTTGATGGCCAGTATTTCCGCCAACTCTTCGATCGCCAGCTGCAAGTCGAAGGAAGTTGATTCCAAGCTCAGTTTCCCCGCTTCGATCTTGGAAAAGTCGAGGATATCGTTGATCACCGCCAGCAAGGAGTCAGCCGATACCCTCACCATCCGAAGGTAGTCAAGCTGCACGGGCGTTAACGGAGTATCGAGGGCCAATTCGGTCATGCCGACGATGCCGTTAATGGGCGTGCGGATTTCGTGACTCATGTTCGCCAGGAACACGCTCTTGGCTTGGGTGGCCGATTCGGCCTCCTCCTTCGCGGCCGACAGCGCCGCATCGCGCCGCTGAATCTCCGCCAACATCTCATTGAACGTATCGATCAACACGCCGATCTCGTCTTCGCTGTGTTTCGCTGCTCGGGCGGAATAGTCTTTCTTTTCCAAAATTCTTCTCGCCGTCTGCTCCAGATGCAGAATCGGGTCGGAAATCACACGTTGGAGTTTCGACGACAGCGCCAAGGCAAAAAGCATCGACGCTACCAGGACGACAAAGACGATGACGGTGTACTGCTTCAGACGAGAATAGATCTGTTGCATGTCAGCCCGGAGATAAATGGTGCCAATCCTCTCCTCATCGAGGAAGATCCCTTGGGAGAAGTTAAGATGATCGTCTTCGAAGTGGTGGCCGTCCCGAGGCCGGTCAGGGAGTGCGAGGCCATCAGTCAAATCTCCCCGGCGATACTGGGCGAACAGCAGACCGTCCTCCTTATAGACCACAGCTCCTACGATCTGCTGCTCCTGGCTTAACACCGCCAGGGTCTTCTCCGCGGCCTCCCGATCGTCGAACATCAAAGCGGCTTTGCTGTTTTCTCCGATGATTCCCGCCAACGTGGAGACTTCTCGCACTAGGGCGTCCCGGAAGGTGATCAGCCCGTAGGCGGCAAAAGCGACGCAAGCCAACAATAACGCGGCCGTGCCGGTCGCCATCATGATCGATGTCTGCTTCCACCTGATGGACTGGTTTCGAAGTAACGGCATCTTACTTCCTCTCCCGGCCGCGATCGTCAACCACGGAGTCGGCCAAATTCAGGAGCTGCGAGCTGATCTCTAGTCCGGCGCGCCTCCCGGCGTCCAGGTTGATTTCGAAACGAAGCCTGTTCTTCTTGACAACGAAATTGATGATTCCGCCCATTTCAGCGAAGCGTTCCATTTCACCTACGGTCAGCACGCTCGAACCCTCAAGGAATTCCAACGTCCCCTCCAGCTGCTCCTTCTCCGAGGATGCGATGAACAGGATATGGCAAGCGGCAAGATCGCGAAGGCCCTCGAATCTCTTTATCGTCAATGTTCTCCCTCTAACGGTCTTGCCCCTGATCGACTCCAGAGCCGGACCGAAAGGATCATTCTCTCCGAGGACGCCCAGAATGAATGTGGACTTTTCATCGCTTGACGCCTCTGCCGGCCATTCCACGAACTTCGCAAAGTTGTATAAGAAGGCTGCTTTGAGACGATACTCGCGCGTGGGCAGCAAGTCCGCCCGGGCCTGGGAGAAGGCGAGTATTAAGACTAGGCTCACCACTCGAACGAGCATTACACCCTCAGCCGCCTAGAAACTCCAATTCCAGCCGGCACTCAATCGCCAGTCCGTCTCAAGCTGGGGCCCGTCCAGAGACTGGTATACCGGAAAGCCCGCTTCAACCGCCAACCGGTTCCCCTCGAGTCCGCCTTCCGGAGCGTAGACGTTCAGCCCGAAGACGATGTCGATTCGCTCTCCACCACGGAGGCTGGGATTAGCGGTCGGGACGATCGCCGGGTTCAATTGGGGGTCCGCCCCATGGATATCCCCCCAGATGTAGCCTTCTATCCCGGTGAATAGGCTGGTCGCGTTGGTCAGCTTGCGGCTGACCGAGGAGGTAAGACGCAGCCGATTCCCCAACCGGTAGTCCCTGCTGTTCTCCCCAAGCCGGATTGTACCCATCGCCTGGGCATCCCAAGCCCAGTCACCCGACTCGCCCAAATAGGCGAGGCCGGAAAGCAGATCGAACGTGCCTGAACCCAACTGCATGGGGTAGGGCTGCTGCTGATCGGGACCTGCCGGCGTCTCGCCTTTTTCGCCGATGGATCCGGTAGGAAAACCCAATCCCGGAATGACAAGAAGACGGTGCCAGCCCCTCTCAACGTCGCCGTACACAGTGTATAACGCTGAAAAGCTGACGTCGCCAATTCCCTCTGACTCGGTAGTGAAGGTTAGGCCGCTTCGGGTCACGTGATCCATCGAAAGCTGAAGGAACGGGAACATGGCCATCAACGTAAGATCGTTCGATGGGGCGTACATAACCTCGACCAGTGCTGTCCGGGGAAAGTCGCGCCATCGGACGGTAAGTCTCGACCGCTCAATGTCTTATGGCCTGTTTTGCCCGGGAACGATTTGAAATCCCGAGGCCGCAAATGGTCGCCTGAACGGAGCATCCGGACGCGGCACAATGAGGGATGAACCTTGGCCGTACGGTTTTCTCCCAACTGATCGAGCACCTACCGAGCAAAGAGTTTCAGAAATGTGTATCGCGCTACCGCGGCGATTCCTATCTGAAAAGTTTCTCCTGCTGGGATCAGTTTCTTGCGATGGCATTCGCCCAGCTGACCTATCGGGCAAGCCTCCGCGACATCGAGACGTGCCTGCGTTCGATGCACGGCAAACTCTACCACATGGGATTCCGCGGCAGGGTAGCGCGCTCGACACTGGCCGATGCGAACGAGTCGCGCGACTGGCGGATCTACGCGGACTTCGCGCAGGTCTTGATTGGCATGGCACGGCCGTTATATGCCCACGACCCGATCGGTGTGGACTTGGACCAGACTCTGTACGCTCTCGACTCGACAACAATCGACCTCTGCCTGTCGCTGTTTCCGTGGGCGAGATTCCGCAAGCAAAAGGCCGCCGTGAAGATGCACACGCTGCTGGATCTGCACGGCAATATTCCCACGTTCATCCGCATTACTGGAGGCAAAGTGCACGACATCAACATCCTCGACGAGATCGGCCCGGAGGCCGGCGCGTTCTACGTCATGGATCGGGCCTACGTCGATTTCGAACGCCTCTTCGTGTTCACTCTCTGCTCGTCGTTCTTCGTCGTGCGAACCAAGAAGAACATCTTGCTCCAACGGCGCTACTCGCATCCCGTCGACAAATCCACGGGCTTGCGCTCGGATCAGACCGTCATACTGGCTGCCATCGAATCGGCCCAAGCCTATCCCGACCCGTTGCGGAGGGTCAGTTACTTCGACGCCCGGACGAACAAGCGGCTGAAGTTTCTGACCAACAACTTCGCGCTCCCGGCGCTGACCATCGCCCACATCTACAAGTCGCGTTGGCAGATTGAGTTGTTCTTCAAGTGGATCAAGCAACATCTGCGAATCAACTCGTTTTACGGCACCAGCGAGAACGCCGTCAAGACGCAGATCCGGATCGCTGTCTCGATTTACGTGCTCATCGCCATCGTCCGGAAACGGCTCGGGCTGGAAGCGAGTCTTTACCAGATTCTACAGATTCTCAGCGTTACGCAATTCGAAAAAATGCCCCTTTTACAGGCACTCCAGCCATCCGACTCCCCAAACGAATCCCCCTATGACCCCAACCAATTGATTCTATTCGACTTTTAACCGGACAGCAGTGAACCTCGACCATGTGCATCGCCATGGTCATCTCCGTAGGAGCGACGGGGAAATCCTGAAGGACGTCGCTCACGGTTTTCCTATCCGTCCCGTCCCGATTCCCGTCCATTCTCATGAACATGAACTTGTAACCAATCATCCATTCGCCCGCCAGATGGGTATGAGTTCCCAGAACGTTGATGGGAAGGATATCCAGTTTCATCAACTCCTCAAGGGTCAAATCCGCGAGCTCGTCCGGCTTTTCCTCGGTCTGCTGCGCCGGTAAGGGAGCGTTCGCCCAGCCGAATGAGATGATAACCACTAACAACAACACGACAAAGCGCCGTTTGTCGCCCACAGTTCGGATCACGCGGTCTGATCTACTCATCCTAGCTCCGTTATCCTCGCCGCGGAGCGGGTCGGAACGGGTACACGCGAACGCAGCGCTTCCATCCAGCCTTGCATAATTGGTTCCGTTACGCGCGGCGGGAACATCCTCGATCGGATGAAACCGGGGATCACCGCGCGTCCAGCCCTCCGCCGGGCTGATTTTCAATCTTACCTACACTACCCCTTCCGAAGCACCCTCGGCCCGGCTCGGCCGCAGCGGATCGGCCCGGCTCCTCCGACGACCGCAAAGTTCTACGACATGCCGCTGCCGGCGACCGCGCAGCGATGAGAGTCGCGGGATCGTGTCTGGCGATAAATCAGAGCGCCCATCGCGGGGAGCTGATTCAGTACTGCGATCCCCATCTCGCCCACCGCCGGGCGGCACAGCAGGCGCGAGGCTAAGTGTCCCCACCTCTGGTTGGCGCGGTAGTGCCGCCGCCACCAGCGTTCGTATTCGAGTTGCGCCGAGCGGAGAGTTTGTTTCCCTTTCATTGCCAGAGAGACCAGGTCGGCGCAAACCACCGCGGAGCGCATCGCGCCGGCCACGCCGGCGCCCAGAAAAGGAGCCATCACGCCAGCGCTGTCGCCGACCATAAAGACCCCGCCGGCGACTTGCTCTTTAGGGATAAAGGGAACTTGTCCGATGGTCAACAGACTGTCTTCGAAAGCCGAAGCGTCTCGCATGGACTCGGCCAAGAACGGGTTCTCACGCCGAGCCGCGTCGATCAGCTTCCCCGGGCGTCCCTCGTTTAGGCGCAAGGCACGTTCTGTAGCCAGCAGGCAGATATTCGTTCGGCCGGCCTCAATCCCCACCACGCCGCAATAGCCTCCAGGGAAAAGATACAGTTCCACGCGGTCGCCCGGGTCCATACCGGCGAAGTGGCATTTGACGCCGACGTAGGGGCTTCCACGGGCCAGAAATTTCCGCCCCAACGCTCGATCCAGATTGGAGCGCTTGCCCTGCGCGCCGATGACAACTCGAGAGCGAATCACCGAGCGTTTGGGAGGAGATTCGCCTTTCACCCTGACCTCGTAGCCGGAACCGGCTGCCGGGGAAACACTCTCCACAAAGGCGCCCTCCCGGACGTGCGCGCCCAGCTTCGCTGCCTGCTCGAGGAGCGCGGAATCCATAGCGCGCCGGCTAAGGCCCAAACCTTCCTCGGCCAGGGGCAGCGAATAGGGCCGCCTACCTCTTCCGTACAAGACCATCCGGCGCACCCGCGAGGGACCCCGGCTCATCACTTCGTCGTACATGCCCAGCTCGTTCAGGGACGTGGCGGCTTCGCCCGAGACAAATTCTCCGCAAAACCGATGGGGGCGCCGGGAGGATTTTTCAAGCAACACTACGTCGACGCCGGCCCGTCGTAGCGCGATCGCGGCACAGCAACCGGCCACACCCGCCCCGATGATGGTTGCCTCGGCCCGGAGATTCCCGCTCATCGTTCACCGCCGCCGTCGATCACGGTCATTCGATAATACAGCCCCTGCGTGTACACGCGCGCGCCTCCGAGACCGGCCTCGGTGAGGATCGACCGCATCTCCGACGGCGTGTAGGACCGAAAAATGGAAACCTCGCCGTCGTGGCGCGTGAGCCGGCTTCTCGCGAAGACCGGGGCCGACATCCGAAAGAAAACGTAGGGAACACGATCGCGAACCAGATCATTCAGAACCAGAGCGCCCCGACAAACCGCTTTCAGCGCGGATAGGATTTCGAGTAGCTTGGCTCGGCTGAAATGGTGCAGAAACAGCATCGAGAGGACGAAGTCGAATGATGCCGGGGGAAAAGGAAGAGCCGTGACATCGGCGGCTAGTAGCTGGATCTCTTCGTACTCCGAAACGTTTTCCCGACCGATGTTCAGGTGCCGCAGATTGTTGTCAAGGGCGATGATTCTGACGGGGATTTCGTGACGCCGCGCCCAGCGTACGATCTCCAACGGCACGGCGGCCGAGCCCGTCCCCACATCGAGGATGCGCAGCGGACGTTTCGCGCCAGCTTGGCGCATCCGAGGAAATAGGAACCGCCGCAGCGCCGCCTGCCCGCCCAGCCAACGGTTGATGCGGCTGATGTCGCGGAGACTCTCTCGAACCTCGTCGAGCGAGCCGCGCTGAAGGTCAAGCCACTCCGGCCGATCTTGCCGGCTGGGGATAGCCGTCCAGCGGTCGAGCAAAGGGATCATGGGGCTATCTCTCGGTAAAGCATCCGGCAGAGCTGGAAGAAGGCCGCCCAGCTAACCTGCATTTCTCACCACCTGACGGCCGAAACACGCGTCATTACTGCGTTGCACTTGCTCGCCGTGCTCAACCTGGGGTTCAAGTACGCCCGCACTGTTCAAGAAATGCGGCGCCGAGCGGCGCGCGCCTTGCACTGACGGGATCTCACGCGGTTCGCCTCGCCACGTGGTGAGAAAAGCGAGCTAACCCCCCGGCCCTTGTAGAATGTTAGTCGATGAGATGGGTTTTGTCGCGGCGCATCCCGCCGGTCACGAAACTGCTCCTGGTCGAGAGCGGGCCGCGTGACATCGCCGAAAAAGCCATTATCCGGTTTCGGGAACTCTACGGCGAAGAGCTGCCGATTGATCTACTGACCTGTCTTCCCAGCGACCCGCGGGGCCTGACGGCCAACGGAGCGCCGAGCGAAGTCTTTCGGGTGATCCATTGTCACGACCGCCGGACGCGCTGGCGCCTGTTGCGGCGGATCCGGGCCAAACGGCATCCCGTGACCGCGATCATCTGCGCCGACTCTCCCATTCTGGGCCCTTGGAAAATGGCCGCGCTCGCGCTGTTCCCTTGCAAGTTTTTAGTCATCAATGAAAACGCGGACTTTTTCTGGCTCGACCGCGCCCACCGCGACAACATCAAGCGATTCCTTTTCCACCGGACCGGTTTGTTGGACGGCTCCACCCCGCAAAAGGCGGCCGCGATCCTTACTTTCCCATTCGCTTTCGCGTATTTGCTGGTGTACGCGCTCGTCGTTCACGCGGTGCGGCTCGCTCGAATGGGACTGGGCCTTCATCGGCGCCGCGACCGGGCATAGCAGACTTCCGCGGGTGAGAAAAGCGGGCTAAGAAATCGCGCCCACAAGACAACCGGACGTTTACGCGACGTTACGCGACGCCGTCGAAAAGCGAGCTGCTCAAGTATCGCTCGCCTGCGTCGGGGAGGATGGTAACGATGGTTTTGCCTTCAAACTCGGGCTGGGCGGCCAACCGGCAGGCGACCGCGGTGGCGGCCCCGCAGGAAATGCCCGAGAGAAGGCCTTCTTCGCGAGCCAGGCGCCGAGCGTATTCGATCGCCTCCTCGTCCGATACTTGTTCCATGCGATCGACCAACGAAAGGTCGAGCGTGTCGGGGATGAACCCTGCTCCCACACCCTGAATCAAGTGGTGATGTCCGGGCCGCAGACGTTTCCCGGCCAGTTTTTGGGAGATCACCGGGCTGAGGGCGGGCTCGACGCCTACCGACACGATTTGTTTGCCCTGTTCGTTCTTGATGTATCGGGAGACGCCGGTGATCGTGCCGCCCGTGCCGATACCGGCCACCAGCACGTCGATGCCGCCGTCGGTGTCTTCCCAGATCTCCGGCCCCGTCGTGCGGAAGTGAATCGCCGGATTGGCCGGGTTCTTGAATTGATGCAGCATGACGTATCGCCCTGGTTCGGCGGCGACGAGCTGTTCGGCGCGCTCGATGGCTCCTTGCATTCCTTCGTCACCGGGGGTCAACTCCAAGTTGGCGCCAAGCATCTTCAGGACTCGACGGCGCTCGATACTCATGGTCTCCGGCATCGTCAGGGTCAGCCGATAGCCCCGAGCAGCCGAGACGAAAGCCAGCGCGATACCGGTGTTTCCACTCGTCGGCTCGATCAGTTCGCTGCCGGGCGCCAGAACGCCGCTTTGCTCGGCGTCCCAAATCATCGAAGCGCCGATGCGGCATTTGACCGAGTAGGAGGGATTGCGGCCCTCGACCTTCCCCAGTATGGTCGCCGGCGCGCCATCGGCCACTCGATTTAACTGGACAAGCGGTGTACGACCGATACTCAGCGAATTGTCTTCAAATACCTGTCCCATCGAAATCTACAGAATGCCCGGACGAATGACTGCCGATGTCTCGATCAGGGCGCCGTGCTAGATTTCCCAGTTGGCGACCCGCCGCGCGTTCTTCTCCTTCCAGCGATTGACGAGATCGGCGAAAGTCGTCTTGTCGATGACGCCGGAGAGCGCGCGCTCCACTTCCTGCCAGAGGTCTGGGAAAGGGGAGTCCCGCGGCAAGTTGCCGCGCTGCCGCTTGCGCGCGGGGGAAATCGGTCCATCGATGTGGCGCAACACGTCTCCCACAGTGATGCCCCGCGATGGGCGCGCCAAAAAATAGCCTCCGTCGGCTCCGCGCCGCGAGCCGAGAAAACCACCCTGCTTGAGCTGGGAAAGGATCAGCTCCAAGAATTTTTGAGGGATCTTCTGCCGGGCAGCTATTTCGGCGATCTTGACGGGGTCCGAACCGCCCCGACCCGCCAGATCGAATACGGCGCGCAGAGCGTATTCACCCTTAACCGATACGTCCATCCTACAATCTCTATCAGTTTACTAGAGATTGTCGTGCCGGGGGTCTCTTCAGTCGGGCAAATCGGGCAAAGAATCAGTACAGCCAGGTTAATGCATACACGTCCCGCCTGAGATGTTGATGGCCTGCCCGGTCATGTAGTCGGAATCATCACTGGCCAGAAAGACTGCTACTTTGGCGATGTCCTCGGGCCGGCCCATCCGGCCGAGCGGGTCATGCTGATGACCGTGGCCTTGCCGGCGGCATAAGCCATCAGCATGGGCCGGGCGAACTTCGCGGCCACCGAAGAAGTATCGATGATCCGGCCGCTCTGCTGCTTGATCATCTCTCTGGCCGCCGCCTGGCACGCCTTTCACGTTGACCGCGAAGACGTCGTCCCATTCCTGCTCGGTGATCTCAACGAACGGCTTGACATGTACGATGCCGGCGTTGTTGACCATGATGTACCTTGGCCGCCCCCCGTGACGATGGCCACACGACCCGCTAATTTCATGTTCAACGATTCTCCTAAGCCGATCTCGTGTTCCAAGCGATGATCTGGTCAAGGAATGACTTGCTCTCCGACAGTATCCGTCTCGGATCGAGTTCATAACCCCAGGCAAAGGCCTCGTACTCGACCGAGATATAGTGCGGGTAGGCGGCAGCCACCATGGCGTCCAACAGGACGTTGAAGTCAATCTCGCCCATGCCGAGCGGAGGAAACACGAAGTCTTCCACGTGGCCGCGCGCGTCCTTAGCATGCATGTGCACCACCCGCTCGCTCAGTGCCCGGTAGGCGCCGATCACAGGATCTCCTCGGACGTGGTAATGACCTGGGTCGAACAACACGCCTAAGCTTTCCAACCGATCGTAGCTCAGCACCTTGCGCCCTCGGCTCAGGTTATGCACCAGGTGGCCCGGCAAGCTGCCCGCTTCGAGTGCCAGCCTGACCCCGAGCCGGTCGCCGTAGGCCGCCAGTTCGCGCAAGGCGGCTATCAGCCGCTCCCGATAGTCGCTTTCCCGGCCATAGAAGTCCTTGTGTCCGCCTCCCACGGAACGCGCTCAAGATATTCGAATTACAGCTAAGCCCTTTCAAACGCGACTCACCTCCGGTTTCACCTGCTCGCCGCGGCCGCTATCAATGTTAGTGACTCATGCCGATCCGCGAAATCCAAACTATGGATCCGACATCCGAATACTCTGCGCTAGCGGTCTACATCCCCGCATCTATCCCGTAGATCGTTCGCTCCGCATCAACGATGCTTTCCATCTCCTTCAGAAATCGAAGCTGCTCGCCCAGCGCCGTCTTCAAGTCGGGCCGATCGGGCGATTGTCCCTTTTTGTGGAACACGTCCTCGGAAATCAACGGCGCGTACACCGTCACGTACCCCGCAAAGCCGCACTCCTTGAGCGTCCTTATGATGGCCTTGTAGTCGGCGTGTCCCGTTCCCAGACGGTAATGGTTGGTCTCGTTCATGTGGAAAACCCGGATGCGCTTGCCGGCGGCGCGCAGCGCGTCGGTGATCGACGACTCTGAGATATTCATATGGAACACGTCCGGTTGAACGCCCAGATTCTCCAAACCCAGCTCGTCGATTAAGCCAATGGCGTCGTAGACGCTCGTCAGCACGCCCGGTAGCGCTTCATAGAGATTCAAGGGCTCAAGAAGAATGGCGACGTTTCGAGGCGCCGCGTATTGGCAGATCGTCCGCAGTGACTCGCCGAAATTCCGGCGCAGCGTGGCGATAGGAGTTTCGGGAAAGGGGACCTGCGGGACCGGCGGCTGGGAGGCGCAGATGTTAAAGAACTTCGCTCCCAGCTCGACGGCCAAATCAATCGCCGCCGTGGAATACTCGATCCCTCGCTGTCTGGCCTGCTCATCCGTGCTCGTGAGGTCCCGGTCTTCTCGTGAATGCACGTAACCCCAGGTTCCCATGATTTCGGGAACTTCGAGTCCGAGAGAGGCGAGAATTGGGCGGATGGATTCCGCTTTGATCCCCTCGACGGGCAGATCCGCGCCGTCGTAACCGGCGCCCTTGATCGCTCCGAGCACTTCCGCTGGGTTCTCGCGGACGTCGTAGCCCGTCCACCTCAGCGTTGGGCACGCGACCGAGTATCTGAAAGCCATTTGTTGCCCCCCTAGAATCAATCATCCAGCCGCGTTAGACTTTTCGATCGTTCGTCGCGGTTGAGTCACGTCCTGGAACTCCAGCAGCGGCCCTTGGGATCCCCGTCGAATGACCACATGACGAAGCCAGGCATCATTCTGTTGCGGGTGATCTTCTCGGAAGTGTTGGCCGCGGCTCTTCTTGCGGGCAAGAGCCGACCGGGCTACCAGCCTGGCCGTCAAACAAGGTTCTCCATCTCGAGGGCCTTGCGCAAATCACTTTCCCGTTCGAAGCGCATGTGAGGCAGTTGCTCCTCGAGTTGCTCGACTTCGATCAGGCCTTGCTCGAGGCCCGTCCGTGTTCGCAAAGGCCCCAAGTGCCGGTCGACCACTTCGTTCAGGCGCGGCCAGAGATCCCCAGGCAAGGCGCCCTCTGTGTTGGCCGCCCAGTTGCGGATTTTATTCCGCGTGGCGCCTTTCGATCGCGACGTCGATCTGTTTAGCCTCAATGGGCGCCGACAACGGATAGCGGCCCAGCAGACCATGATAGGCGGCGTTCTCTTCGCTGAGACGGTGATGGACGGCCGACGCCCGAAACGCCACGCGTCCTCGATTCGGCGGGAGACGAAAGGCGATCCGGTACTCGCGTTTTTCCCGCGGGCGAAGCCGGTTGTCGGAGATCTTCTTCGCCTCCGGATACCACTGCCAGTGCTGGCCTATGCGGATTGATTGGCGGTCGAAAACCGTCCCCGCGGCCGTGATCCCCTCGACTTCGACGGCAATGAAGCGCTCGACGTCCCCGGTAGGCAACATGTGGCCGGCGCGGGCGTTTTCCAGTTCCAGCAGGATGACAGCGGTGTCACCCGGACCGTAGGATGAGTGCTCCGCCTCCAGTCGAAAAGCCAGAGCGGAGCCGAACGCGTCGAAGTATTCGCGTTGTTCCGTTGATGCATCCAGTTCCTTGGGAACGCCGCTGCCGGCCCAGACGTGGCGTCCCGACCTTCGCGGCGGATGGCCTTCGGCGATCGGGCGCTGGGAAGCCGGCATGTGGCAGTCGATGCAGCTGAGGCCCACCGCGGCGAAGGGACCGTTCTCCCACTCCTCCCCCGACTCCAAGCGGCAGATCAAGGTGTCCCCGTAGTCGGCCACGGCCTGGTGGCAAACCGTGCAGGTCGCAGCCGTCAACAACTGCTCGGATTTGCGAACCGGATGCGGCGCGTCGCTGTCGCCCCAGGGCCCGAGAACGACGCCGTCTCTCACATGACAGACCGCGCAGGTGATGGCCTCCTCGCGCAGCGCGCGGTCGAAATCCCGATTGCGAACATAGGTTGCCTGGTTCAGCCTCGAACCGCGAACGCCGACGGCGATCCACTGCTGCTGGTTGGCGAGCGGCGCGTGGCAGTTGATGCAAAGCCAGTTGCTGCCGGGATCCTTGCGCATCTCTTCGAGGAATTGCAGATCGCTCATCGCGCGGGCGTGTATCGACGCTTGCCACTCGCGATAGATTTCAGTGTGACAAGACCCGCACTCGCGGGCTCGAATCGTAGCGAGTCCCTCGGGGACCGGTTGCCAAGGGATGGGGTTTTCCCAGACGAAGCCCCGTATTGATATTTTCCGGGGTGGGTGGACGGTCAGCGCTTTGAACGCTGCCAGGCTTAGCGCGGCGACGGCGATGACCGCGGGGAGCGCTTTCATGAAGAAGGGGGATGGAACTCCCCGTGAAGCCGACGCCAGGTTTCCGGCAGCTCTTCGGGAAGAACGCGCGTTTCGCCCACCACGGTGACAAAATTGTTGTCGGCTATCCAACGGGGCAGCACGTGCAGATGGATGTGACCGCCAATCCCGGCTCCGGCGGCTTTGCCGATATTCATGCCAAGGTTCAGCCCGTCGGGCTTGTAGAGCTTGCGCAGAGCAGACTCGGCCCGGCGGGCAAGCCGCATCATCTCTTCCAGCGCTTCGACCGCTGTGTCTTCGACCGTTGCCACATGAGCCGTGGGGACGATCATCACGTGGCCACTGGTGTAGGGGTAGCGATTCAGGACGATGAAGTTCGATCGGCCGCGAAATACGACCAGGTTGTTTTCATCATCGTCGGAGGAGTGAATTTCACAGAAGACGCAGCGGGATTCTTTGTCCGCTTGCTTGACGTAGTGGTATCTCCAGGGGCTCCAGATGTAGTCCATCACAACTCCATCCGGAAAGCCGGCGGCCCGGTTTTCCCGGCTGAGGGAGGGCGGAGAAAGCGCGGCGGGCGGGCGGATCACCCAGCGGGCTTCAGCTCGGTTCTTCGAAGCTGGGCCGTGGTTCAACGGGGGTCGCCGGCGGCGGCGGGCCTCCGTTCACGACATCGCGCAGTTCCTTGCTCGGTTTGAAGAACGGAATCGTCTTGGGAGGAACTTCCACTTTGGCACCGGACTTGGGATTCCGGCCCACCCGGCCCTGCCGCTCGCGGGTTCGAAAGCTTCCAAAACCCCGGACCTCTACCTTCTCCCGCTTTCGTAGCGACTGTACGACACTGTCAAAAATTGTCTCGACGATGACTTCAGAATCCTTACGGGTGACTTCCACCACGCGAGAGACTTCCTCGATTAAATCCGCTTTGGTCATATCGCCTCTTTTAGACGCTCCAAATTCCAACCCTGACGGAACGGGCCCCACCTAGCAAACTGCCTACGGAGGGATCATAGCACGACTGGCAACCCGTTGCTTTCAGTAACTTCGCTGAGGGACTTTCTCCGGCGGCCCTATGTCCCCGCCTTCGCCGGCGACTTATGTCCGACCGGTTTCCGACGCGGTCGCCCCAGCCGCGCGGGCTTGGCCGCGGCCCCGCCGTTGCTAGGGACCGCCGAGTGAAGCCGTAGTCCGATTCTCTTTTCGAACTCGTCAAGGCGAATGATCTTGAACTCATACTCTTGGCCCATCTGGAGTGGATTCGTCCGCTTCTTATGCGAGTCGGCCGGAATCTCTGAGCGGTGGCACAGACCCTGGACGCCCGGCGCCAGTTCGACGAAGGCGCCGAAGTTCGTCCGTCGTTTGACAGCTCCTCGGATCGTGTCACCGACCATGTATTGGGAGAAGAATAGATCCCATTGGTCGGACTGAAGCTGCTTGAGGCCAAGCGAAACGCGGCGGTTTTCCTCATCGACGCGCAGAACGACGGCCTGAACCTTTTGCCCCTTCCGCACAGCCTCGCGCGGGTGCTTGACCCCGGTGTCCCATGTCAGGTCGGAAACATGCAACAACCCGTCCAGCCCTTCCTCGATCTCCACGAAAGCTCCAAAAGCGGCCAAGTTTCTCACCTTGCCTTCAACGATCGATCCGGGGGGATAGCGCGTAGCCGCCTCGGTCCACGGGTCGGGCCGCAGGCGCTTGATGCTCAGCGAAACACGGCGTTCTTTTTGATCGACGCTCAAAATAATCACGCCGAGATGCTCCCTCGGCTTGGCCACTTTGGAGGGATGCTTCGCCCGCCGAGACCAGCTGATCTCCGAGGCGTGGACAAGGCCTTCGACGCCTGGCTCCAGTTCGACAAAGATGCCGTAGTCGGTGACGCTCACCACGCACCCGGAGACCCGATCGCCCTCCTTGTACCTTTCCTGGGCTCCCTGCCAGGGATCGGGCTGGAGCTGCTTCAGGCTCAGTGAAACTCGCTCACGCCGGGGATCGAAACGAAGCACCTTGGCGGTGATTTCGTCGCCTACACTGAGGACCTCGGAAGGGCCTTGGATACGCCGATACGAGATGTCGGTGACGTGGAGCAGGGCGTCAAGACCGCCCAGGTCTACGAAGGCCCCGTAGCCGGTAAGGCTCTTGACCCTGCCCGTGATGACACCGCCTTCCGCTAGCTTTGCCAGCGTGGCGTCTTTTCGCGCCCGCAACTCCTCTTCCAATACTTGCCGCCGGGAGACGACCAGATTGCCGCGACCGCGGTTCAGCTTGACGATGCGAACTTCAATCTGTTCTCCGACGATTCCGTCCAGATCGATCGAGGAGTCCAAATCCACCTGCGATCCGGGCAAGAAAGCCGGAATCCCCAGGTCCACGCTCAAGCCGCCTTTCACCCTCCCGACGACTCGCGCCCCGAGGGTCTGGCGTCCGCGGTAGGCTTTCTCCACCTTCTCCCAAGCGCGCAGTTGGCGGGCGCGCTCATAGGACAAAGCCACATAGTCGCCCGCCGCAGCTCGACTGACGACAAAGACTTCGATCTCGTCGCCCGGCGCAAGGCCGGACTCGGCGTCGCTGTCGCCAAAATCGGACCTGGGGATGAGCCCCTCGGTCTTTCCTCCTATGTCGACGACCGCGCCTTCCGCCAGGATGCCCACAACGCGGCCGCGGCACAACTCTCCCTGTCGAGCTTTCCCCGACTCGGAATAATCACCGGGCGGCTCTTCGTAGACGGGCGGGTCAGCGGGGACCGGCTCGGCGTCTTGCCCTTCGTGTCCGTTGGTTTCGCTGCTTGAAGGTAACGGAAGTTCGCCTGGGGCGCCCGGGCTTGGCAGCGCCCCGTTTTGAGCAGCAACCTCGCCTCGAACCACCGCTTCGGACCGCTCCACGGAAGGGTGCGCGTCCTGACCAGCGGTTTCTGTGTCGCCGGACGTCAGGGGATCATCTGAAGCCAAGCCAAACCTCTCCCATGCACCAAAAAGATGTGTCCGTCGCCGAACGCACCCGTCTCTATCATAGGCAACTCAGCGCACTCAAACAAACCGCGCATCGCCGAAGGCAAGATTCTGTTTGCTTTTGCGAGACTACGCCCCGCCGCCCCGACTCTTCTCAGCAGAGAAGCCTCAACCCAATTCAGGGGCCGCGAGTGACTTAAATATAGCCGACGTCAATCGGAGAGTCAACGCAACTTGTAATCTTCCCCACCAACATTCGAACGCCGCCCCGCGCCTCATTTCCACCCGGGGCGGGGCGAAGTGCGTGAGAGGCCCGTCAGTACAAGGCGCGACGCCGCTCGGCGCCGTATTTCTCCTTCAACCCTACGTTGAGCACGGCGAGCAGGCGCGGCAAAGGAATGGGGGCCTACCGGGCGCTTCGATGGTCAGGTGGCGGAAGGCGCCCTACGCCGCCTCGGAAACAGGCGGCAGGGCCTCGGCCTCCCGCAAGCTTTCGCGATAGCCTTTCAGCATGCCCGCGGCCGTCGCCACGACCAGCGGACCGAGCACGACGCCCAAAAAACCAAAAGCTTGAATGCCGCCGAGGACGCTCACAAACACCAGCAAACCGTTGAGCTGCGCCCTGCCGGCGATCAAGATTGGCCGAAGGAAGTTGTCCGCGCCGCTGACGACAAAGAAACCGAGCCCCACCAGCACCACCGCGCGCACCGTGTCTCCGTTGAGCGCCGTCCCGACGGCCGCCGGAACCCATATGAGCCACGGCCCCACGACCGGCAGAAAGGCCAGAAACCCGATGACCACCCCCCAGAAAACCGGCGAGGGCATGCTCAGCAGCCCAAAAACAATGCCTCCCAGCAATCCCTGCACGCCGGCAACGAAAAATCCGCTCGAGACCGTAACCGAAATCATCTCCGTCACTTCTTGGATCATGTGGTCGCTGTGCGCCCCGCCCAACGGTGAGATGTCTTTGAGCAGCTGCAGCAGCTTCGGACCGTCGCGGAACAGATAAAACGTCGCCAGCAGCATCACGATCAGGTGGAAGACGAATAGGGCCACGTTGCCGGCCAGCCGGGCCGACTGCTGCGCCAGTAGGGCGCCCGCCTTCTGGCTTACTTCACGAACAATCTCCTCGAAATTCCCCAGCGGAATCGGCGCCCGAGCGAATAACCCTTCGAGCAGAGATTTCATTTTCGGAAGAGCCTCTTCGGTCGGAATGGATCCAGCCACCGACA
The DNA here is from genome assembly GCA_965248365.1 of Bryobacterales bacterium. Taxonomy (GTDB): domain Bacteria; phylum Acidobacteriota; class Terriglobia; order Bryobacterales; family UBA6623. The sequence goes on from CBDFJA010000003.1 coordinate 1,485,212, forward strand.
GGGCCTCTTTGACAAAGGCGGGTACGAGCCAAGCCAGAGGCGCCAAAAGCAGAATGGTCACCGCCGTTACGCTAATCAACGCACATACGTTGGGGCGGGAAAGCCACGAGTGAACCCGCCGATGCAGCGGAAAGAAGAAAATCGAAAGCACGGCGGCCCAGGTCAGTGGAATCAAAAAAGGTTTCACGACGCGGTACAAAAAGTAGATCACTAGCGCGGCCAGGGCCCAGGTGACAACCCTTTGAAACGCACGCGTATTCATCGGGGCAAGCGGCATTGTTTCGAGTATAACGTGGCCCGAAGCAGGGAACGAATGCCCGGATTGCTCTCCCGGGGCGGGGGTCCGGAGCAACTCAGTGAAATCCTAGCGCAACTTTCCCGGCCGCGTGGCGAAGGCAATGTCGGCTAGTTTACTATCACAGATAACCGTAGTTCGAGGTCCTGGGGATGGCGAAAATAGCCCTTCGAATGGAGCAAGCCTAACGTCCAGCGCCAACCCCTTTCTCAATCATAGGCGAATTCATAATCGTAAAAACCAGCCCTCTTTTCTCACCGCCTGTCGGCCGAGGCACCCGATTGGCCCGCCATGACGTTGTCTTGCTTGCTCGCCCTGCTCAACGTACAGCTAACTGTTTGTACCGGAAGCAGCCTACTTCGTGGTCGTTGACCATGCCGGCGGCCTGCATGAAGGCATAGCAGATGGTTGTGCCGACGAACTTGAATCCGCGTTTCTTCAGGCCGTTGCTCATGGCGGCGGATTCAGCGGTATGTGCCGGAACCTGTTTCCAAGATTTCCACGAATTTCGGATCGTTCGCCCTGCGACGAACTTCCACAGGTAGGCGTCTAGGCTGCCGAATTCTCGTTGGAGCGCCAGGGCGCCTTGGGCGTTCCCGATGGCGGCTCTGATCTTGAGCCTGTTGCGAATGATGCCGGGGTTCGCCAGCAGGCCTTCCGCCTTTGAGTCCCGGTAGCGGGCGACCTTCCTAATTTCAAAGTTGTCGAATGCCTTCCGAAACGCGTCCCTCTTTTGGAGCACGATGGCCCAGCTCAGACCCGCCTGGAAGCCGTCCAGCACCAAGAACTCGAAGAGCTTGCGGTCATCGTGCAGCGGCACGCCCCATTCCTCGTCATGGTAGGCCTGGAGGATCGGAGTGCCGGCCCACGCACATCGGGTTCGCTTGTCCACGGCCATGGGTTTCCCGCTACGTTGAGCACGACGAGCAAGCGCAACGCAGTAATGGCGGGCCTATTGCGTGCTTCGACCGTCAGGTGGTGAGAAATGTGGGCTAGTGCTTACTATCATAAGTTAGCGATCGTTTATGGGTCGGCAATGCGGGGATCGCTCCGTCGCGGTCGTGGCTCCGCATGACGAACGGCCTCACATGGGGAAAGATTCGTTTGGCTCCGTCGCGGTGTAGGAGAACGGTATTGCCACGAGGGGCCGGCGGATCGCTTGCTCTAACGGCAGTGCGCGTTGTAGGGTGAGGCGACCTGAAACGCACCTTCACCGGAGGCCAAAGTGAAACCGTCCGACAACACAACCGCACGCCGAGACATCGCCCACGTCCTGCACCCTTACACCAACCTGAAGAAGCACGAGGAAACGGGACCGCTGGTCCTCACCGAGGGCAAAGGCGTATGGCTTTACGACGACAAGGGCAATGCCTACCTGGACGGGATGGCCGGGCTGTGGTGTGCGGCTCTTGGGTACGGGGAAGAGCGTCTGGTCGAGGCGGCCGCCGCGCAAATGCGCCGACTGGCGTTTTCGCATTTGTTTGTTGCCAAGAGTCATGAACCCGCCATCACTCTGGCGGAAAAGCTGATCGCGATGGTACCGGCACAGATGTCCAAAGTGTTCTTCGCCAATTCCGGGTCCGAAGCTACCGACACGGCGCTGAAACTGGTTTGGTTCTACAATAACGCCCTGGGGAGACCAAAGAAGAAGAAAATCATCAGTCGCCAGAAGGCCTATCACGGTGTCACGATTGCGGCCGCCAGCATGACCGGGCTGCCGCTCAACCATCGCGACTTCGATTTGCCGATCGACAAGGTATTGCACGCGGAGTGCCCGCATTTCTACCACTTCGGGGAAGCAGGGGAAAGCCAGGAAGAGTTCGCCGCGCGGATGGCCGACAACCTCGACAAGCTGATCGAAAGCGAAGGACCGGAAACGGTAGCCGCCTTCATCGCCGAGCCGGTGATGGGCGCCGGCGGCGTCATTGTGCCGCCTCGAACCTACTTCGACCGTGTCCAGCGAGTCCTGAGAAAACATGATGTGTTGTTGATTGCCGATGAGGTGATCTGCGGATTCGGACGCACGGGCAACATGTTTGGCTGTGAGACGTTCGGCATCGAGCCGGACATGATATCGGTCGCCAAGGCGCTCTCCTCGGCGTATTTGCCCATCTCGGCCCTGCTCATCAACAAGAAGATTTTCGAAGCCGTGAGGGACCACACCGATCGGGTCGGCACGTTCGCGCACGGCTTCACCTATTCGGGGCATCCGGTCAGTGCCGCGGTGGCCGTCGAGACGCTGGCCATCTACGAAGAGCGGGACATCGTGGGACATGTTCGCGACGTTGCGCCCCGCCTACAAGAGGGGCTGAGGCGATTCGCCGACCACCCTATCGTTGGTGAAGTCCGCGGCGTCGGCCTGGTCGCCGGTGTTGAGTTGGTCAAGGACAAAGCGGCCCGCGCCAAGTTCGATGCGGCCCAACAAGTTGGCCCCTATCTGGCGGGTCGCGCCCAACAGCACGGCGCGATGCTCAGACCATTGCCCGGCGACACGGTCGCGTTTTCGCCACCTTTGGTCATCTCAGCCGAAGAGATCGACTTGCTTGTCGAAAGGTTCGGCCGGGCGTTGGATGACACGGCGGCGTGGCTCGGGGAATCCTAGCCCGCTTTTCTCACCACGTGGCGAGGCGAAGTGCGTGAGAGGTCCGTCAGTACAAGGCGCGCGCCGCTCGGCGCCGCATTTCTTGAACAATGCGGGCGTACTTGAACGGTACGTTGAGCACGGCGAGCAAGCGCAACGCAGTAGTGGCGGGCCTATGGCGTGCTTCGACCGTCAGGTGGTGAGAAATGCGGGCTAGGTGTGATCTTTCAACAGGTTGTTCATTCGGTCCCGGACCAGGGAAGCTGGAGTTGTCGAATAACCACGACCCTGGAGAGACCGCATGAACATCCATCAGAATGCCCGATTGACGCCCAAAGGCCGAGCCCTTTTGGTTCGATGCATCCTCGCTGGAGAGACGCCTCGGGCCGCCGCGGCGGCCCGAGACGTCTCAGAACGCACCGCCCGCCGTTGGCTGGCCCGCTACCGCGGCGAAGGCGAAGCCGGTCTCTACGATCGCTCTTCGCGTCCCCGGCATAGCCCGCGCCGCACCCCGCAAGCCGTCGTTGACCGCGTCCTCGCCCTGCGCCGACAACGTTGGACGGGCCGCCGCATCGCCCAAACCCTGCGGCTATCCCCGGCCACCGTCAGCCGCCTCCTCGGTCGCGCCGGACTCAACCGTCTCCGCGATCTCGAACCCGCTCCCCCCGTTCGCCGCTACGAACATCACCGTCCCGGCGATCTACTGCATCTCGACATCAAAAAGCTCGGCCGCTTCCAGCACGCCGGTCACCGCGTTACCGGCGATAAGACCCGACGCTCCCGCGCCGCCGGCTGGGAGTTCGTCCACGTCGCCGTCGACGACCATTCCCGCATCGCCTTCTCCCAGATCCTGCCCGATGAGCGCAGCCTTTCCGCTGCCCAGTTCCTTCTCCTCGCCCACGCCTACTATGGCTCGCTTGGCATCCGCATCCGACGCCTGCTCACCGACAATGGCTCCTGGTACCGCTCCCGCCACTTCCGTCGTACTTGCCGCCGCCTCGGCATCCGCCACCGCTTCACCCGCCCCTACACCCCTCGCACCAACGGCAAGGCCGAGCGCTTCATCCAAACCGCCCTCCGCGAATGGGCCTATGCCCGCTCCTACTGCTCCTCCCTCCAACGCGCCAACCATCTGCTCCCCTGGCTCCACGACTACAATTGGCATCGCCCCCACGCCAGCCTCGGCTATAATCCCCCTATCAGCCGACTCCCTCCTCCCCGGAACAACCTGTTGAGGCTCCACAGCTAGGCTGCATGAGAAAGAGTCGAGGCGGCAACCTCCTCGTCATGCTCCGCTCAAACTATTGAATCGTGCTGGCGCCCTGCGTGCCGAAGTCCTCTCGAATGATATTGCGGTTGATGTGGCGGTCGAGGTTGACGACATAGGTCTCCGGCGCGCCTAGCAGAGTAGGGGAGTGGGTGGCGGCGATGATTCGAAAGTCTTTCTGATCGACGAGCTCCTTGAGCATTTTCAAAATGCGCCGCTGGTTGGATTGGGAAAGGGCCATCTCGGGTTCGTCGAGCAACAGCACGGTGCCGCTCGGCAGGCTGGGAAACGTGTCCCGAAACAGCGACAACATCACTTGGCCGTGGCTGGCCGTCTCAATGAACTCCTTCATCTGGGGATCGTCGGCGAACAGTTCGGGTTGGTTGCGGGGATTGTGTTGCTCGGCGTCAAACAGGAACACTTTGCCAGTCTTCACGTCGTCGCTCTTTTTCAACTTATAGACGAAACCCTCCGCTTGTTCACCGCGGAGAGCGTAGGCGATGGAGTGCAGCAACGTCGACTTGCCCGAGCCGTTCTCGCCTTCCAACATGATCAGGGGGTGAGAGAGGTCCAAAATCATGGGCATGTGGAAATTCAGGCTTGTGAAGACGGGATGACCAAGAATCTTCAGATGCATCACGGCGAGGAAGGCCCCCTTTTTTGACGTACAGACTGGGGCAGTCGCGGCGTCGGACTGCCTCCCATGCCCGCCCACCCTGCGCGAACCCCTTGCTGTCGCGACCGATCTGCCCGCAACGACGCGACGGGCGGCGAATCACCAGGATAGCAAGACAGTGGGACGCCGACGCCGGGTTGTCAATGATAGCCGATGAAGGGCAGGGACGGGGGAGTAGAAGGCTATTCGCTATTGCTGCGCCACGTTGTTGACGGTGCTCCTCATCTTGCTGAAGATAAGGCTGATGCCGTCGGCGATCTGCGGCATGAACCAGCCCGCGGCGACAGCGATGAACGCGGCCAGCAGAGCGTATTCGACGAGATCCTGTCCCTTCTCGTCTTGGCTTACTCGCCTAATCCACAGGAATGCTCGGCGCATGTTTCTCCCGCGAGTGGACGTCCGTTTCGGAGAGTCCAACTCACAGATCCTAGGATGATCCAAATAATAGCGAATGCCAATGGACCCTTTGTACCTTTTTCCGGTGAGACAGTACGGTACTTTTTGGGAGGATCCAGAGGGACCTAACTGACAATCCGCGGTCTGATCGCACCCGAGGAAACCGGGAGTGTCAGATCGTATGCACGCCCACGAATGTCGCGCGTCGAATCCGGGGAAGGGCACTGTGTCGATCGGGATCCCTTGGGGAGCTGCAAGTTGCCGAGTTTCGGCGGGGCGACAAGAGATCTGCTGCTTGGTATCAAAGGCCTTAGCGTCTTTTCCGGGATGGCGGAGACCTTCGCCGGAAGGAAAAGAGAAGGTCGTTGCGATGTGGGTGTGCCGCCCGGGCGCAGACGCGATCTCCGATTTGAAGATGAACGTCGCGTGGCCCTTCGGCGGGGCGCCTCTAGATCCAGTACAAGAACAACAGATACCAGTACCCACCCGTCAGCCCCGGTAGTAATCGAGAAAATTCTTCTCGGTTCTTTCTGCTATGGACCTGGGCTTTTCGGTCCTTGGCGCGGAAAGGGAACGCCGAAGGTCGGTCTCTCAGCACGCGGAAAGTCATCTGCGGTAGTCTGCTTTCATCGGTAGATCGATTCTACGGGAGGTCTCATGCTTGCCTGCATCGCTCGTCAAGCTCTCGCCCTAACCACAATCATCCTCGTCGGCTGTCTCCTAACGGGCTGTGGCTCGGAGGGAGGAGTCGAAAACGAACAAGAAAAACTCGAAAGAGAGTTTCAGGAATCAATGACCGGGGTGGTGCTCGAGGGTCACTTCACTCTGGACGGGAAAGAAGGTCTGAACGAGGAGCGGTACGAAATCGAAAAGGTCTCGAGAATGCCCGGCGGTTTCTGGGTCTTTCACGCACGTATTCAGTACGGCGACAAAGATGTGACCGTGCCCGTACCTGTGAAGCTCCTCTGGGCGGGTGATACCCCGGTGGTCAGTCTAACCGACGCCACCATCCCCGGCGTCGGAACGTTTACGGCCCGCGTGCTCTTCTACCGCGGCCAGTATGTGGGAACTTGGAGCAGCGGCACGCACGGAGGGCAGCAGTTCGGACGAATCGTTCCGCAAAGCACTGAAGCGGGCGACGGTTCGTAGTCGAGGAGAACGGCGTGGAAGTGCGCGCCGCGCGCGGACGGGGTCATTTCTCACGCTGATCGAGAGCGGCTGTTACAATCGTGTTGCCGTAACACGGAATACCAAAATTTCAGCAACCTGCAATTGCCTAGCGAGAAGGAGATTTACCCATGGCACAATCTGCTTCACGCCGTTCATTTTTGTCGGAAGTGGCCGCCGGAGCTGCCTTTTTGCCTGCCGCCGCCGCGTCTTTGGGGCAACTGTCCCCTTTGTTGGCGGCGGCCGGCGAGGGAGAGGCTTATTGGGAAATGGTTCGCCAACAGTTCCCCTTTGGCGAGGGAAAAGTTCCCATGAATGCGGCCAACTTGTGTCCCTCTCCCCGGGTCGTCGCCGAGCGGGTTTCCGAACTCACGCGCGATATCGACTTTGACTGCTCGTTCAACAATCGCGACAAGTTCAAGACAACCCTGGAAGAGTCGCGACGCAAGGTGGCCGAGGAGCTTCGTGTCAGCGCTGATGAGATCGCTCTCGTTCGAAACACCAGCGAAGCTAACAATGTGGTCAACAACGGGATCTCTTTGCGCTCGGGGGACGAGATCCTTCTCTGGGACCAGAATCACCCCACGAACAACGTTGCCTGGGATGTGCGCGCCGCGCGCTTCGGCCTCACCGTCAAACGCGTGACGACTCCGAAGCACCCGAGTGAGGCGGGTGAGCTTGCCGAGGTCTTCGTCGACAGCTTCACGGCGAAAACGCGCGTGCTGGCGATCACGCATGGTTCAAACGTCAGCGGCGTCCGCTTGCCGGTTCGGGAGCTGTCGGAGGAGGCCCATCGCCGCGGCATCTATGTGCACGTCGACGGCGCCCAGACCTGGGGAGCGCTCGATGTCAACTTGCGCGAGCTGGGATGCGATTCCTATACCGCCAGCGCGCACAAATGGCTGGCCGGTCCGAAGGAAGTCGGCTTGCTTTACGTAAAGGAAGAAAGAATCCCTGACATTTGGCCCAACGTGGTTGCACCGGGTTGGGGAAGCGATGTCGATCCCGACGTCAAGGGCGCTCGCAAGTTCGAGTCGCTGGGTCAGCGGGATGACGCAGCCCTGGCCGCGGTGGGCACGGCCGTGGATTTCCACCGCGCGATCGGTTTCAGCAAGATCGAGGACCGCGCCCTGCGGTTAGCCACTGCTTTGAAAGCCGGCCTGCGGGAGGTCGGAGCCAAGCTGGTTACGCCCGAGGACCCCAAGCTGAGCTGTGGAGTCTGCATCATCGAAGTGCCGAGCAAACATCGCCAGGAAGTATTCGACACAGCCTACCTCGAACACGGCATAGCGGGCGCGGTTGTCAACGGGTTTCGGCTTTGCCCGCACTTCTACAACACCATGGAGCACATCGAGCGGGCGGTGGGTGCGGTCAAGGCGATGAGAAGTTTGATCGTCTGAGAAGCTGGGAGCCCTGTTGTCACAAGTTGGTCCCACGACGTACTTTTGGCGTGTGCCTTGTCCACCGCGAGCCGTAGCTGTCGCCCTAGTCGCATGCTTCTGCCTCACCGCCGCGGACTGGCCTCGCTTTCGCGGCCCGAACGGCGCGGGATCTTCCGGCGCGAAGGGACTACCGGTAGAGTTTGGTCGGCACAAAAATGTCGCCTGGAAGAGATCAGTACCGGCGGGCAAATCATCTCCGGTCATCGCGGGCGAGCGAATCTTCCTAACCGCCCACGAGGGTGACAAGCGCATCGTTCTTTGCTTGGACCGCGAAAGCGGGGCTGAACTCTGGCGTCGGCATGTAATCGCGGAGCGGACTGAGCCTCGCCACCCGCTTAACGATCCCGCTTCGCCGACGCCGGTCAGCGACGGCGCCAACGTCTACGCGTTCTTCTCCGAATTCGGACTGGCGGCCTACGGACCTAATGGTGAGCTGTTGTGGAGGGTTCCCCTGGGTCCGTTCGAGATCTCGCAGGGCATGGGTGCGTCGCCGATCCTGGCGGATGGGAAAGTGATCCTAATCGCGGATCAGGCGAAGAGTTCTTATCTCGCGGCGTTCGACACTGATAACGGCGAGATGCTTTGGAAGACCGAACGCCCTGACGGCTCGGGCGCATTCTCAACGCCCACCATCCGTTTGACAGACTCCGCCGAGGAGATCGTAGTGTCGGGACAGACCGAGCTCGCCGGCTATTCGGCGAATACCGGCGAAAAGCTCTGGTGGCTGCCTGGTTTCGCCAAGCTCTCTAAAGGGTCTCCCACGGTTGGAGACGGTGTCATCTACATCAATGTCAAAGGCATCGGTGAATTCGTCCCAGACTTCGATACGTTCGCCGAGGGAAACGACGTGGACGGCGACGGGCAGGTGAGCGTAGCGGAGGCGCCCGACGAGCCTGCCCGCAAGTCCCTAGAAGGGCTGGATACGAACGGGGACGGCACGGTCAGCAAGATCGAATATGATGCCCCCATCCGGGCCGAGACCGCCGCGGGCGGTGTCTGGGCCGTGCTCCCAAGAGGGGATGGCGAGCAGTCCGAGTCGAGTGTGCTTTGGAGGTACCAGAAAGCGCTCCCCAATGTGCCGACGCCGCTGTTCCACGCTGGTGCCACCTATCTCGTGCGAAACGGCGGGATCTTCACAAGCCTCGATGCGAACACAGGCGCTGTTCACAAGCAAGGACGGCTTCGGGAAGCGATGGGACATTACTACGCCAGCCCGATTGTCGCCGACGGCAAGATCTACGTGGTCAGCGAGGCCGGCAAGGTAGTCGTCATCAGGGCGATCCCAGAATGGGAGGTTTTGGCGACGAACGACCTTCAAGAAAACGTGTACGCGACTCCCGCGGTCGCGGCGGACCGGCTCTACATTCGGACAATGTCGGCGCTCTATTGCTTCGACCGAACAGCCTCCAAATCGACGAAAACGAACTGAGCGCCGCCAACGCCAGTGAGCGGTCATGCCCCCAGCCCGCTTTTCTCACCACGTGGTGAGGCGAAGTGGGTCCCCGAACGCAAGCGAACGGTCGAGCCGCGCCTACCCGCCGCCTCGGGCAGCACCGCACAGAGCCGCGGGCGGAAGCCCGCGGGCTCACGGGCGCAGCTCTTCGCTACGTTTACTCTTCCGCCTCGCTGGCTCGCCGTTCAAACACTTCGCGGGCTTCAGCAAATTGTGCGAGCACGTGTTTGCGCTCGGCTTCCGAGCGCCAGCCGGGGTGATTCTCGGCTTGCCGGGTGATGTTGTCGACCCAGCGGATGAAATACTCGGCGTCTTGTTTCGAGCGGATCGGCCGATCCCCACAGTGAACGTAAACGGCGCTGGTTTCCGCATAGAGATAGGCGTCGTCGATCGGGTGAACCGGTTGCTCGCTCGTGGCGCGCAAAGTAAACCAGCCGCTTTCGCGAACTTCGATCCGTTCGTTGACTTGAGCGTTCCGGCCACCGTTTCCGACCGGGATTGTGGCTACGACTTCGCCCTTGAAGAGCAGCTCTAGCACGTCCACGGCGAAGGCCGATTCCAAAGACCCGGCCACTTGGACCGTGCCGCCTTCGCCGGGCAAGCTGATCGTGCCGCCGGGCATTTCTCCGTTCACTTCGAGTTGAATCAGCGGGCCGTTCGTCACAAACGTTCGACCTTGGCGGATCGCCTCGACCCAGCGGTCCCAACTTAATTCGTCGCCCAAATAAGCGTAGGCGCGGGCGGCGCCGACGAGCGCGGTCCTATGGAGGCCGGAGATGGAATCTTCACCCCCCGAAGCGGTGACCCGGAAACCGCAATTGAGCGCCCGGTGCCAGACCTTCGAGGTGAATTTGGCGAACTTTGCTCCGGTCATCACCTCGAGGTACTCAAACGCACCGAGCGCGAGGTCGATCGGGAATCCGCGCGCGACGGCGTAGCCGACCGTGGGGGGATCTTTAAAGTAGGGGTGTACGTATCCCCCGAGGGCGCCCTGTTCGCGGGCCAGGCGGAACATGTCGGTGTTGCTCGGGTAGAGGCTCTCGATGGCGGTGCCTTCGTAGCCGGTGGTAAAGGGAGAGATCAAATGCTTGGTGAGGTTGATGAAATTGATATGGCCGTAAAAGGGCGGACGATACTCCTGGCCCCACGAGAGAATCCGATCAGGCGTCGAACGCTTCCGGTCATAGGCGCCGTTGTAGTATTGGTGGTCGAAGATTCGATTGTCCTTGTTGGCGATCTTTTCGCCAATCACATCGAGGTCTTCCGCCGCGGCCATGAATAGCAGGTTCTCCGGCGTATTGTGGAGGTTGCCGCCGTAGTTCATATGGACATGATCGCTGCCGCTGTACCATCCTTTGGCCTTGAGATTCGTGAAGCGGCGGAGAGGGATCTCCACGCGAGTGACGCGGCCCGCCGGCGCCTGCACCGTTTTTTCGACGGGAGAACGCTCGAAACCTTTCATCGCGTGGAGGGACACTTGCCCGGCCGGAACGTCCACGACAAAGCGGCCCTGGGTATGGAAACAATCCAGCTTCAGGGCATCACCGCTCACGCGACGGAAGGCATTGGGGGGTGCGTAGGCCTTTCCATCCGAGGCCCTCAAGTAGATCCTGGCTTCAGTCGGCTGTCGGGTGCCGGCGTCGCTGACAAGCACTTCCAGTGTTCCCATGGGTTCCAAGTAAACCCGGCGTCTGATTTCAATCTTGCGCTCTTCCCCGCCATAGGTCTTCAGAAGGCGAAGGTCCGAGATTCCGTGTTGGTTCGACACATAGACGATCCACTCGCCGTCGGGCGACCATCGCGGGTCAAAGTGGTCCCACTCTCCAAACGTCAACTGGTAGGGTTCACCGCCAACGACCGGTAAGACGTACAGGTTCGTGTACTGGCTGCCGCGGTGCGAGCTGTAGAGGATGCGTTTGCCATCGTGTGACCACTGGGGCCGCGTGCGATAAAGAGTTTCCTCGCGCAGGATTCTCTTCGCCTTGCTCATGGCATCGGGCCCAATGGGCGCCCGCCAAATCGCTCCGGACCCTAGCGGGATTCCACGGTTGGAGACAAGAATCATCTCCCTGCCGTCCGGCGAGATCGTCGGCTGGATGTGAAGATCGTTGTCCCCGAAGTAAAGCCGCGAGTTGCCATAGCGGTTGTCCTCGGTTAGGCGAATCGGGGTGCCGGGATTGCCGTTTTCGATCGGCATGGCGTGGACGTTATACCAGCCGTCGGCAGCGGTTGAAACGTAGAGGAGCTTGCTTCCGTCGGGCGACCACGCGGGATCGAGGTTCAGGTGATCCCCTTGGGTGAGAGCCGTGCTCTCGCCGGTGGCAACGCTGAGCAGCATCAAGTTAATGCGGCGGTAGTTGTCATCGGCGGTGTAGGCGATCCAGCGGCCGTCGGGCGACCATGCCGGCGACGAATCGTAGGTGGGATTCGCCGTGAGCTGATAGGCTTTGTCTGCTCCGGGGCGGATCTTCCACAGCGACCCGGCCATGCTGAAGGCGATCCATTCGCCATCCGGGGACCACGCCGGACGCCAGGGCGTGGACGACGGCGGCGGAAGGTAGTAATTGTGCATGTAGTTGCCGCCGCTTTTCGCCGCCGGGTAGGCGGAGGCCGCCGCGTTCGAGCCGTAGAGCCGGTTGCCGGCATCGGTGCGTTTGTCGACGCCTTGTCCCCACACGAGAGATCCGATCAGCGCTGCCGTTAGAAAGCAACAAACCTTAGCCAGGCGCATTGTAGTTCCTCTTCTAACCCGCATTTCTCAACATGGCCCGCGGTGGATGAGGCGAAAGGTCCGGCGGCCATGGGTCACGCAATGGTTCGTGCGCATCGCCTAGAGTACAGTATGTCGGCAGGCGGGCGCGATGAATCGCGCCCCTACATCCCTGACGGCGGGCATTTGCTTCCACTTCTGCCGGCCGCTGGTAAGTAAAGCGGGCTAAAGCCTCTTTTACGGCCTAGCGGCCGACGTCAAACCCGGTAACACGGGCGATCTTAGTCTCCCGGCGCGTAGCCGTCGGGCGAACAAGCCATGGCGGACTTCCGCCAGAGGCTTTCAGTGTAGTGTCTCCGCTCGGACGAATGCCCTTCCCACGCTGAAGTTCATTATGATCCCGAACAGACGCAAGTCGTAGTCTTCCTGATCCACTGGGCCGGCGTTTCGGCTCCCTTGGCAGTGTAGCGGGGTGTTATGATGTCAAGTTTCCCGGCAGGCGGCCGGGCCGTTTTGGTCACGCACTTATTGAGGCTCGCAAAATATAGTGGCTTTGGAACGCGGGCAAGGCGTGCTGTGCCCTTACATCGGAACACGGGCCCTGTCGCCGTGATTTGCGAGACTCGCTAACCTCGCTGGGTGGTGAGAAAAACGAGCCGGACTCGACCGCCACGGCCGGGTGGAACGATGCAAAACAGGAGCTGATCGATGGCTAACTACGTAAAGGTCGCGAAGACCAACGATCTCGAGGACAATAGCGCCAAGCTTGTCGAGGCCGAAGGCAAGAGTTTGGCTTTGATTCGCTGTGAGGGCAGCTATTACGCGATTGACAACGACTGCACCCACTCAGGCGGACCGCTCTGCGAGGGCGGGATCAGTGACGGGGAAGTCACATGCCCGTGGCACGCCGCACGCTTCAATGTGAAAACCGGTGAAGCGGTGACGGGCCCGGCACGGACCGGCGTGGGGTCCTACGCGGTGCGCGTCGAAGGCGATGACGTTGAGATTGAGATCTAGCTCGCTTTTCTCACCACGCGGCGAGACGAAGTACGTGAGAGGCCCGTCAGTACAAGGCGCGCGCCGCTCGGCGCCGCATTTCTTGAATGATGCGGGCGTACTTTTGCGGGTGCAGCCTAACCGTTTCGTATTTTGGCTCTACCGAAAGCAGCAGCGACCCGCGCTCGGCACCCGACCGGGAAAGTACGTTGAGCACGGCGAGCAAGCGCAACGCAGTAATGGCGGGCCTATGGCGTGCTTCGGCCGTCAGGTGGTGAGAAATGCAGGCTAGCTGTGATCTTTCAACAGGTTGTTCATTCGGTCCCGGACCAGGGAAGCTGGAGTTGTCGAATAACCACGACCCTGGAGAGACCGCATGAACATCCATCAGAATGCCCGATTGACGCCCAAAGGCCGAGCCCTTTTGGTTCGATGCATCCTCGCTGGAGAGACGCCTCGGGCCGCCGCGGCGGCCCGAGACGTCTCAGAACACACCGCCCGCCGTTGGCTGGCCCGCTACCGCGGCGAAGGCGAAGCCGGTCTCTACGATCGCTCTTCGCGTCCCCGGCATAGCCCGCGCCGCACCCCGCAAGCCGTCGTTGACCGCGTCCTCGCCCTGCGCCGACAACGTTGGACGGGCCGCCGCATCGCCCAAACCCTGCGGCTATCCCCGGCCACCGTCAGCCGCCTCCTCGGTCGCGCCGGACTCAACCGTCTCCGCGATCTCGAACCCGCTCCCCCCGTTCGCCGCTACGAACATCACCGTCCCGGCGATCTACTGCATCTCGACATCAAAAAGCTCGGCCGCTTCCAGCACGCCGGTCACCGCGTTACCGGCGATAAGACCCGACGCTCCCGCGCCGCCGGCTGGGAGTTCGTCCACGTCGCCGTCGACGACCATTCCCGCATCGCCTTCTCCCAGATCCTGCCCGATGAGCGCAGCCTTTCCGCTGCCCAGTTCCTTCTCCTCGCCCACGCCTACTATGGCTCGCTTGGCATCCGCATCCGACGCCTGCTCACCGACAATGGCTCCTGGTACCGCTCCCGCCACTTCCGTCGTACTTGCCGCCGCCTCGGCATCCGCCACCGCTTCACCCGCCCCTACACCCCTCGCACCAACGGCAAGGCCGAGCGCTTCATCCAAACCGCCCTCCGCGAATGGGCCTATGCCCGCTCCTACTGCTCCTCCCTCCAACGCGCCAACCATCTGCTCCCCTGGCTCCACGACTACAATTGGCATCGCCCCCACGCCAGCCTCGGCTATAATCCCCCTATCAGCCGACTCCCTCCTCCCCGGAACAACCTGTTGAGGCTCCACAGCTAGCCCCCTCCACGCTGCGAGGAGAAGTGCGTGAGAAGCCCGTCAGTACAACGGGCGCGCCAATCACCGTGACTCTGGTGAGAAACGCGGCCTAGGCGTTTTCGCTAACTGCTTCGACCTCGGGTAGCCCGAGGTCGGCCGGGTCCATCGCTTCGATCGGAGGGCCTCCGCCGCCGATCTGTTTTCCGGCCTTACGGCGCTCCTTGCGGGCCGCCTTTTCTTGGCGCTTCTCAGCCCGGGCGAATTCTTTCTGACGTTTCTGGAACTTCGTATTCGATCGACTAGCCAAAAGGAACCCTCCTTCGGGACTCGTGTCCCCTGCCAGCATGACGCGCAATGCAGGGAGCAGTTGCGCTCAGGGCCCGGTTGCCGCTCCTGGAAGCTAAAACGAAGCGGGCACCGGATCGGAAAGGGAAGAATCCGGGAAATGCAACGGCCGACGGTGAGGCTGACACCAGTCTTGAACTAATCCTTTACTGTAGCACACCGACTTTACTCGCCCGCCCCGTCTCCCGCCAACTGACCGGTCTTGTCGTAGACCAAAAAGGCGTGCATGAAGGGGTAGAGATCGCCGTCGAGGACGCGGTCGACGTCGCCGGTCTCCAGCTTGCTGCGCAGATCTTTCACCAACCGATACGGCGCCATGACGTAGTTGCGAATCTGGCTGCCGAAATTGATGTCGGCTTTGGAGGCCTCCAGTTTGTCGACCTCCGCTTGTTTTTTCCTCATCTCATGGTCGTAGAGCCGCGATCGCAGCATCTTCATCGCCGTGGCCCTGTTCTTGTGCTGGGAGCGCTCGTTCTGGCACTGGACAACGATGTTGGTGGGAAGGTGCGTAATGCGCACCGCCGAGTCCGTCATATTGACGTGCTGCCCGCCGGCTCCGCTGGCGCGGAAAGTATCGACGCGCAGATCGTCCGCACGGACGTCGATCTTAATCTCGTCGTCGATTTCCGGGTAAACAAAGACCGACGCGAACGATGTGTGCCGTCTGGCGTTCGAGTCAAAAGGAGAGATGCGCACGAGCCGGTGGACGCCCACTTCAGCTCGCAGCAGCCCGTAGGCGTTCTCGCCGGCCACGGTGAACGTCGCCGTTTTGAGGCCCGCTTCCTCCCCGGGCAGTGAGTCGGTGACTTCCGCCTTGAACCCTTGCCGCTCCACCCAACGCAAGTACATGCGCAGCAGCATTTCGGTCCAGTCCTTGGCTTCGGTGCCCCCCGCGCCGGAGTTAAGGACGACAATCGCATTGCGGTGATCGTTTTCGCCGGCAAGAAGCGAGTCGGTCTCGATCCGCTGGGCGGCTTCGGCCAACGCCGCCAACTCTTCGCCAAGTTCGGATTCGACCGGCTCCCCCTCGCGTCCCAGCTCAATCAGGGCTTCGAGGTCGGAGACGCCTTCCGCCAGCTTCTCGTCAGCCTCGACCGAGGCCGTCAGGCGCTTGCGTTCACGCATCACCGCCTGGCTGCTTTCGCTGTCGTTCCAAAAAGCCGGGTCGGCGATCTGCTTTTCGATTTTTTCTAGTCGGGATTTCTTGGGGGCAAGGTCAAAGATACCCCCTGATCCCTTCGACGCGAAGTCGCAGGGAGGAGAATTCTCGCTCTAGTTCATCGAGCGCCATCGTTGTCTCCTCGGGAGGAAGGGCAAAACAACAACCGACGGAGAACGGCGACGGACGGCCGCCGTCGGTGAATCGTAACTACATTCATTATATCCATCTCCGCGGAACGAGCCTCCTAGCCCGCTTCAGGGAGCAACGACGATCAGCTCCTATCGCCCAACTCTTCCTCCCATGTGGAAACAATATCCGGCCGGGTCAAGCTCTCGGCCAGCTCAAGCAGTAGCGGTTCGAGATAGTCGCGGTCGAGAGAGCTGCGGTATCGACGCAGAAGGCGCCGGGCGTCTTCGATATCCTTCTGACGCTCGGAGATAATCTTCATCAAGATCAAATCCTCAACCGACACGACCGACACGGTCTTACCGGCGACCAGCTTGGCGTGAGACCGGCTAATAATAGCTTGCTTCTCCCAGGGCAGGGCGGCAAAAATGATATCTGCTCGAACACCTCGAACCGTCGTGATCGGCAGCACCCGAGTACGTCGTACAAACTCCAAAGGCCGGGTTGGTGAGGCGGGCGCCCGCCGGCAGAGAGCTGTGATCGTTTGTTCGAGGTCTTCCGGCTCAATCCAGATGACCCAGTCAACATCAAGAGTGGCCCGAGCTTCGCCCCATAGAGATACCGCCAACCCTCCTACCAACATGTGGGGTATCGAGAGGGACTCCAACACGAAGCCACCTCGACGACGGAGGCCTCGAGGTCGTTCATGAGCGGGGCGTGAGATGGGACAGAGCGGCGCGCATCGCCTGCACCCCTCGCTTCTCCGGATCGGGGTCCTCGGCGCGCACTTCGGGCGGAAACCAGCTCCAAATGGTCCCTAGGTCGGCCAGGATGCGGGCCGGCTCCCGCTCGGGAGGGGGCTGCTGAGCTTCCCAGCGATGGAACTCCGCCCATTGCCGCTGCCGCTCTTCGACCTGTTCGCGGAGCGTGGCCAGTCTTTCTTCTTTCGTCACGTCTTCCCGTCTGATTATAGCCTGCGGGCGATGCTTGCCCGACCCTTCCTTCGTACGCTCCGCGGTATGAAAATACGGGACCCGAAGGCCCCCGACGTAATCCCCGTTACAGACGATGCCTATTTTCAATTCAAAGCAGAAAGCGAGCTAGGCGGTCAGCTAAGCTGTCTGTGGGGCAACTCGCTCGGCCATCTCCTGGAGCGATTCTTCAAAGGGTGCTCGCGCCACCCCCCGCTCGGTGATGATGGCCGTGACGTAGCGGTTCGGGGTGACGTCAAAGGCGGGGTTTAGTACAGCCGTTTCGGCCGGCGCCACGGGGACCCCGCGGACGTGGGTGACTTCGGCGGGGCTTCTCTCCTCGATGGGAATCTGCTTGCCGGAAGCGGTCTCGAGATCGACGGTCGAGATGGGAGCGGCTACATAGAACGGGACGTTGTTCTCCTTGGCTAACACCGCCAAGCTGTAGGTGCCGATCTTGTTGGCGACATCGCCGTTGGCGGCGATGCGGTCGGCGCCCACGACGACGACGCCCACCCGGCCGGAGGAAAGAACGTGCCCGGCCATGCTGTCGGTGAGCAGGGTAACCGGGATGCCGTCCTGCTGCAGCTCCCACACGGTCAGCCGCGAGCCTTGCAGAAAAGGGCGCGTCTCGTTGGCAAACACCGCGACCGAATTACCCCCTTCGACCGCCGCGCGGATGACCCCCAACGCGGTCCCGTAGCCCGCCGTCGCCAGTGCGCCGGCGTTGCAATGGGTCATGACGCTGGCTCCGGCCGGCAGCAGTTTCGCCCCGTGTCGGCCCATAGCTTTGTTGATTTCGATGTCCTCTCGATGGATGGTGAGAGCCTCCTCAGTCAGTCCGTCCCGGATGGCTTTAAGGCCGGCGCCGCTCGTTCGCATCTCCTGGTAGCGGCGCTTCATCCGATCGATCGCCCAAAAGAGATTGACCGCGGTTGGGCGCGTGGCGGCAAGGGTGGAGCAAATTGTCTCCATGGCACGGTCGAGTTCTTCGGCGGAGGATGCGATCAACCCAGCCCCCGTCCGATCACCCTCGGGCGAGGCGCCTTTGACGCCCAGGGCAACGCCCATGGCGGCGGCTACACCGATCGCCGGCGCTCCCCGGATGACCATCGATCGGATCGCATCGGCAACCTCTTGATAGCTCGTGCAGGTGACGTATTCTTCCTCGCCGGGGAGGCGGGTCTGGTCGATCATGACCACGCCGCGCGAGGTCCACTCAATCGTGTTGACCATATCGGCCCTTACCGTCTACAGCACAGCGCCAACAGGGATGCAGAGAATCCGACGCGGCTTGCCGCCTGACGGGCGTCATTTTCGGCTCTCACACCGGCAGGGTGGCTAACCCGCTTTCTGAAGCGCATCTTCTCCCAAGATCAGCGCCGCGAAAAGCGTGGCGTTATAGGCGCAATGGACAAGTGTTGAGGGCACTAGGGACCCCGTCCTGGCGCGCAGCACGCCGAACACGATACCGACGTAAAGGAGCAACAGGAGGATTTGCCAATGCCACCCGTATTGCCATCCGTGTAGCGCCGAAAAGATCGCGCTAGTCACCAGGACGGCGGCGCTCTTGCCGTACGATCTCTCAACTACAGGGTAGAGGAACCCGCGAAAAGCCATCTCTTCGACAGGAGGCGCGATCAAAACTCCAAAGACCGCGTAAACAAGAACCGCGTGACGACCCTTCAATAGTTCCTCGATAGGAAGCGGGTCAGTGGGCATGGGAATTATGCTCGCGATCAAGCCCACCGAGACTGCTAGCGCGACTCCCCCCCAACAGTAGAGGACCGTATCCAACCAGGGCCTGCCGAGTCGACGCCAGCCTATCGAGTTCCCAAAAGGCAGACTGTACTTGACCGTAATGACCGCGTACATGAAGCTGAGCAGGATGGCCCACCACACAAAGTGAGTAACGACCGCGACCAGAGGGCTGCCAAGCAGTTCCTCCACCTCCACCCCCGTGCCCGTCACATAGTTGGCAGCGTAGTAGCCGGCAAACGTAACCACGATGGAGAAGATCAGCGCGGGAATCGACAGCAACAGCAGCAGCAGCAGATCCCAAAAGGTCCATCCGCCGGGTGAGGTTTCGGCGCCTGGGGAGGCGGCAACCGAGGAGGCGGGGCCTTGGATGCGGGCCGGGCTCAGGGATCCGATAGCAGGCTGCCCAACTCCACTCGACGGATGTTCGGAGGATTCCTCTGACACGGCTGGCCTTTTATGCTAACAGTACCCGGTGCTTCTTCGTTGCTGGGGGACTCGGGCGCGGGACGCCGCCGGCAGAGAAGGCTAATTTCCGCCGGTTCGCTTGCGCCGGCGTGACGGTTTCGACTTGCCCAGCACTTTTCCCAGCGCCATCCCGGTGTAGCTTTGCCGGCACTTCACGATTTCTTCGGGCGGGCCGCAGGCCACGACCTCGCCTCCCTTTTCACCCCCTTCGGGGCCGAGGTCAATGACCCAGTCAGCGCACTTGATCACGTCCAGGTTGTGTTCGATCACGATGACGGTATTCCCCAACTCGGCCAGCCGATCGAGCACCTCTAGCAGCTTGCGGATGTCGTCGAAGTGAAGGCCGGTGGTCGGCTCGTCGAGCAGATAGAGCGTCCGTCCCGTTTGGCGCTTGCTGAGCTCGCGGGAGAGCTTGATGCGCTGGGCTTCGCCGCCTGAAAGCGTGGTTGCTGACTGGCCAAGGTGGATATAGCCCAGACCGACGTCCGAGAGGGTTTCTAGCTTGGCGCGGATTTGAGGAATCTTTTCCATCACGGGCAGCGCGTCGTCGACCGTCGACTCGAGCAAGTCGGCAATCGAGAGGCCCTTGTATTTGACCTCGAGCGTCTCATAGTTATAGCGGCGCGCGCGGCAGGTGTCGCAGGTGACGTAAACGTCGGGAAGGAAGCTCATCTCGATCCGCCGCCGGCCGTCGCCTCGGCAGGCCTCGCAGCGCCCCCCTTTGACGTTGAAACTGAAGCGCCCGGGCTTATAACCGCGCGCGCGGGACTCGGGAAGCATCGCATAGAGCGCTCGGATTGCGGTGAACACGCCGGTGTAGGTGGCCGGATTCGAACGTGGAGTCCGCCCGATCGGGGACTGATCGATGCGCACGACCTTGTCGATCTCGTCCAGTCCGTCGATGCCTCGATGGCGTCCCGCGCGTCCCCGGGACCGATAGATCTTCCTGGCCAGCACGGGGTAGAGAATGTCATTGACCAGTGTCGATTTGCCGCTGCCCGAGACGCCGGTGACGACGATCAGCGTCCCCAGCGGAAAATCTACGTCGATGCTCTTCAGGTTGTGGTGCTGGGCGTCGCGCACCGTAAGGAATTTTCCATTTGGCGTACGGCGCTTCGCCGGGGAGGGAACTTGTTTCTTGCCACTGAGGTACTGCCCCGTGAGGGATTTCGCGCAGCTCCCGATTTCGGCGGGGACGCCGGTCGCGACGACCTGGCCGCCCAGTCTTCCGGCCGCGGGACCGAGATCCACGACGTAGTCCGCCCGTTGAATCGTTTCGAGATCGTGCTCGACAACCACAATGGTGTTTCCCATGTCTCTGAGTTGGGCCAAGGTGTTGAGCAGGCGGTCGTTGTCGCGGGCGTGCAGGCCGATCGACGGCTCATCGAGCACATAAAGGACGCCACGCAACTGCGACCCGACTTGGGTAGCCAGCCGAACCCGCTGGGCCTCGCCGCCCGAGAGCGTCGCCGCGGATCGATCCAGACTCATGTAGTCCAGCCCGACGGAAAGGAGAAACCGCAGCCTTCTTCGAATCTCGTCTACCAGCCGTCCGGCGATCTGCTGTTGGCGATCATTTAGTTTCAGGCCATCGACGAAACGCAGCGCCCCATCGATCGGTAGCTGGACAACGCCGGCAACGGAAACGCCGCCAACCTTCACGGCCAGGCTCTCCGGGCGCAAACGCTGTCCCCCACATGCCTGGCACGGGACCGGAGAAGCAAACTCGTCTCGCCCATGCCCATGCCGCTCCGACCAAACTTCCTCATTCCATTCGTCATTGCGATCGTCGAGCAACCCTAGCAACCCGGGAAAGTAGATGTCCGATAGGGCGCCCCGAGCACCCTTGTGACTCCCGAAGAGCAACAGGTTTTGGTGGCGCTCGGACAGCTTCTCGAAGGGTTTTGCCCGAGGGATGCGGGCTTTCCTCGCGGCGAACTCCACAGCCCTCGCAATCGCGGGAGAAAGCAGGGCTGCCGCCATCCCGCCGTCGAGAAGCGGTTTTGATGGGTCAACAATCACCTTGTCAGGGTCAAAACCCCAAAGCGTGCCCAGGCCGGAGCATGTACGACAGGCGCCATAGGAACTGTTGAAGGAAAACGAGCGCGGCTCGAGGGCGGGGACGCTCGCTCCGCAGCGCGTGCAAGCCAATTTTTCCGAGTACAACTGCTCGGCGCCTCCCGGTTCCGCCACCAAGACCAACCCATTGGCGAGCTGCGTCGCCGTGTTCACGGAGTTCGTCAGCCGTCTCTCCAAGCCCTCGCGCACGCTGAGGCGGTCGACGACAACTTCGATCGTGTGATTCCGCCGCCGGTTCAAACGAATCTCCTCATCGAGCTGGAGGATCTCGCCATCGACTCGCGCGCGTAGAAAGCCCCGTTGGGCGAGACGCTCGAATTCCTTCTTGAACTCCCCCTTCCGTCCGCGAACGACCGGAGCCAGAATCATCACCCGTCTGCCCAGTTGCCGCTCGACGATCTGGGCCACGATTTGGTCGCTTGACTGGCGGCTGATAGGGATGTCACAGGTCGGACAATGCGGCGTACCGATCGAGGAATACAGCAGACGGAGGTAGTCGTAGATTTCCGTGATCGTCCCGACGGTCGAGCGCGGGCTACGGCTGGAAGTCTTCTGTTCAATGGAGAGCGCCGGGCTTAGCCCTTCGATCGAATCGACGTCGGGCCGCTCCATTTGATCGAGAAACTGCCGGGCGTAGGGGGAGAGCGTCTCGACGTAGCGGCGTTGTCCCTCGGCATAGATCGTGTCGAACGCCAGCGACGATTTGCCGGAACCGCTCAGGCCCGTGATGACGGAGAAGCTATTACGGGGAATCTCGAGATGAACGTCCTTGAGGTTGTGTTCGCGCGCTCCGCGTATGGTGATCCGGTCCAGCATGATTTGTGGGAGGCGGATGAAGAAGCTTCGCTTTGATTCTAGCCCGCTTTTCTCACCAGGGGGCAAGCGAAAACGCGTCAAATGAACCCACGGCGCTGGGCCTCTCTGCGTCCGTGGGAGACAAGGATTCGAGTTGAGATCGGCTCGCGGCGGAGACCTTGACAGGTTCAGCTCCAGTTTCGTACAAACTAGTCCTCAGGAGCGTACCCGACAATGAAAACCCTGACAGTAGCACTTCTCCTACTGGTGTTGACGGTTCCAACTTTCGCCGCCGAAAAGAAGATCATCCATCCGCCCCAATTCCCCACCGGGAGGCCCTACAGCCCTGGCGTGCAGTTTGGCGACACATTACACTGTTCCGGACAGACGGGTCCTGACCTCAAAAGCGGGCAATATCCGGACAAGTTCGAAGACGAGGTTCACAATATCTTCAAGCGCATCAGAATCATCTTGGAGGCTGCCGGCTACGGCTATTCCGACGTCGTCGACGTGAAAGTTTTCCTGGCCGATATTTCGCTCTACGCCCGAATGAACGCCGTCTACACCGAGTATTTCAAGAACGACCGTCCCGCCCGGACGACGGTGGCCGTTGCCGCTCTCCCGGGTGGAGCCAGAATCGAAATCACAGCCGTCGCGCGCAAGTGAAGATCAAGCGCTACGCGATCGAGTCGGCAAAGTGCTTGAGTGCGATATTACGGGTGATGATACGGAGATGAAACAAGAAAGAGCGACTTGTAGAGAGCCTCGGGAAACGTGTTTTGTTCGGCCACATCGCGTGGGCCCACCAAGACGGTCTTGGACTCAGCTTGTGCTGATGGTTTGCGTTTTCGGCGCCTTCGCTGGCAACAACCTTCCGGCACAGCAGGAATTCCCACCCGAGATCGCCGCGGAGTTCGCCAAGACGCCGCCGGAGCTCCCGCCGAACCACAAGGTTGGGATCGACATTGACCGTTTTATCGGCAACTCCTTTCAGTCCGCGGTCCGCAAGTCTCACGGCAGCATCTTTGTCCGTTCGATCCTTACTCCGGGAGACCCCTACCAGCCCGGCGAGCCAGGGGCCGTGCTCGAATACAGAAAGGATCTCGCCGAGGCAACGCTGCTGGGGCGCAACCGGACTCCGCTGGTCGAAATGGCGGACCAGATCCTTTTTTTCGTCACCGAGGGCAAGGGACGTCTGGACAATGGCGAGGAATACTGGGACCTCAAGAAACGAACGGGGGTATTGATCCCACCGGGCGCCAAGCACCGGCTGGCGAGCACCTCGGACGCGCCGCTGCGAATGATCATGGTCCGCTGGACCCCCGCGGAAGGGGCTTCGCCGACCGAAACAATCTTGGTTCGCGATCTTGATGTACTGCCTTTCGAAGCTTGCGGCGACGATCTCTGCCACTGGTCTTATATGGGGAAAACCGTGTTTTCGGGCGCCGCTCATGGACTTCATCCCAACGAGGGATTCTTCTTCGTCTCCGTCGCGCCGATGTCGATGGGGGGACCGCACGCCCACGTCCCGAGCTGGGAAGAAGTCTGGACCAAGCTTCCTCCCCACGATTCCTACATGATGTTGGGCAGCGAACTGCGAGAAATGCCTCCTCATACCGCCTTTCTGCCGCCGCCCAACTACAAGACCACCCATGCCGTGATCAATACCAGCAAGGATCAAGTTCAGACTTGGTTGCTGACCGCCAGGTTTATCATCAAACTCCCCGAGATCCCCAAGGAACCGCTCGTGGCGCCAACAGCGATCGAGTGAGACTCTGGAAGCGGAATTCGGTGACGAAACGAAATTCCGCGGCCCTTTGCCGTTCCCGGCTTCTGGGTAGAGACCGTCCGGTCTGCTCATTCGAGTAGCGGCCGGCTATCTTGTCGACCGGAAACACGGCCGCCGCCGTTGTCCCCTCAAGACCCAAACAACGTCGCGATCGTCTGTTGGATGTCTTCGGCGGCTTGGCGTGGGTCGGGGGCATTTTTGATTGGGCGTCCGACGACGATATAGTCGGCGCCGTTGAGGAAAGCCTGTTCAACGCTGACTACACGCTTCTGGTCATCAACGTTCGCAACCGGGCGGATGCCCGGCGTGACGATCAGCAGCCGGTCACCGAGCTCGCGTCTGAGATCAGCGGCTTCGAGACCCGAGGAGATCACGCCGTCGCAGCCGATCGCGAGTGCACGGCGAGCGCGTGAGAGGACAAGTTCCTTAGGCTCACACTGAAACCCAAGGTCTTCGAGGTCGCCGGCGTCGAGGCTGGTGAGGACAGTCACCGCAAGAATCTTCGTTTCCCCTTTCGCCGAGCATGCGGCTTCCAAGATCGCGTCGTTGCCATGGACGGTCGTAAACGAGACGCCTCTTCCATCTAGCCGCCGCACGGCGCGTTCCACAGTTTGGGGCACATCGAAAAACTTGAGGTCCACGAAAACCTTCTTGCCCTGGGCAATAAGCGCATCTACCAGTTCAAAGTACCCGCCAGCCATGAACAGCTCCAAACCCAGCTTGTAGAACTGAACGCTTTCACCGAGCGTGTCGACCATCCCCCGGGCGGCGTCCGTCGTGGGGAGGTCGAGCGCGAAGATGAGCCGCTCGGGGGGCGGGATATTCTTGTCGGAGAGGAGTTTGTTCGCGGAATCCATGAGGCTGATTGTGTTGATTAGCCGCTTGTTTTTCTGAGACCGCTCGGGCACGCCCCGCCCGAACGCGTCAACTCATGCGTTTTCCCTCAAGAGCCTACGACGGCGCCAGCGAAACCGTCACTGCCTCGTCTTCGATGTCGAACTGCCTTTGCTGAGCACCTTCCCACGCGGTTTCGTCCCCACGAAGCTCGACACAAAGAGTTTCCGCTTTAAAATGCTCTTCGTTGGCAGCCAGTATCCGTCTCAGGCGCCCGGACCCTTGGATCGAGAGCCGAATGCGCTGCGTGTATTCGATATCCAGTTCCTTGCGCAGATTCTGCACGCGGTGCAACAGCTCGCGATAGAAGCCTTCGTCGCGAAGCTGGTCGGTCAGTTCGGTGTTGAGGACAACCACGGTCGTGCGGTCGCCGGCGGCGGCGTAGTGTTCGGCGGATTCGACAACTACCTCGACATCTTCCGGCTCCAGAACGATTTTGTCGCCGCCGAGATCAATCTCCGCCGAACCCTTCGACAGCAAGTCGTTTCGCAGGGCGGCTCCATCAACGGAGGCGAAAGCTTTCTTCGCTAGCGGCATCTTCTTCCCCAGCCGCGGCCCCAGCCGTCGGAAGTTCGGGCGCGCCACGTAGCGGACGTGTTCGGCGCCCCCACTGACGAACTCTACTTGGTGAACGTTCAACTCGTCTGCGATGAGCCGGCGGTAGGGACGCAGCGTTTCCCGCTGCCCAGTATCCGGCAAGACAACCTCGGCTTCGGAAAGCGGCTGCCTGACCTTCAGACGGTGGTCGGTACGAACGCGCAGCCCCAGCGAAACGATGTTGCGAACCGCGGCCATTTCATCGGAAAGAGCGCGGTCGATGTGGCTCTCTTCCGCGCGCGGGTGATCGCAAAGGTGAACGCTCTCGGGTTTGCTGTCGCCAAACGGCCCGGCGACCAGATTCCGGTAGATCTCCTCCGCCATGAAAGGCACGAAGGGAGCAGCCAGCTTGACCAAAGCCACCAGCGCCTCGTAGAGCGTGGCGTAGGCGTCTTCTTTGTCGGCGTCGAACTCGCTTTTCCAGAAGCGGTTTCGGCTGCGTCGCAGATACCAGTTCGACAGCCCGTCGACGAAGGCCGACAGCCGGCCGGCGGCTTCATAGGCGCGGTAGCCGTCCATGAGATCCGTTACGCCGCGAGTGAGCAGAGCTAGTTCCGAGAGAATCCAGCGGTCCAGCAGCGCCCTCTCGGCTACCGGACGGCCGCGCATTTCCGCCGGGTCGAAGCCGTCGATATTCGCGTAGATCGTGAAGAACGAGTAAACATTGCGGAGCTTGAGGGGAAACTCTTTTTGCAGAGTCCGCACGTTGCCCAGCGAATGCCTGGTGGAAGACCAGGGCGGGTTGCCGGCAAAGAAAAACCAGCGAAAAGCGTCCGCGCCGGGCGCCGCCGACGAGGGGTTTTCGACGGTTACGCGCTCCCCCTCGGGCAGGCGCGGCACCTCGGTCGTTAAGACCTTGATGCCTTGGGGAACCGCCGTCACGCCGAGCTTTTCGCGGTCTGATTGGGACAAGACCGCCAACCGCCGGGGCAACCGCTTGCCCTGCTGAACTTTGAGCGTCAGCGCGCCATCACCGCGATCGGGTCGATGTACGTTCATCGCGGCGCCGGGAACCAGATCCATGGCCTCGATGTCTTCACGGCTCAGCCAGACCTGTCCGTCAGAGACATCGAGCCGTGCGTCCTCAGCGGTCACCACGGCAAAGCCTTGGGCGACGCGGTCGAAAATAAGTTCCGGAGGCGTGTAGTTGCCCTTCGATTTCGACTCCTTCTTGCCGCTCGGATCGGTGACATGCCCGAGAACAATGCAGGTCCGAAACGGATGAGGGTAGTCTCGCGGTTCGAGGCTCAGCCGCTTTTGACATTCACCGTCGAACAGCAGGGTCGAAATCATCAGCTGCGAGTAGAACCAGCCGCGCGTCTGGTCGATGGCTTCGGTGATAAAATCGGCGGGGAAAGCGTCCGCGAACTGCTCCTTCCCCTCATGGGGAAAGCCGAATTGGGCAAACGGCATGCAGCCGGAGTCAAACCAGGCGTCGATGACTTCAGGAACCCGCCGGTAGACGCCGGGTTCTCCGGGCTCGCGCCAGGTGACCTCGTCGATCCACGGCTTGTGGACCATCAAGTGTTCGGAAAGTTGGGGGTTCGCTTCGCGGTCGCGCCGGAAATGGTCGAAAGCGTTCGCGTTCTTCGTCTCGATCTCTTGGACGGACGCGGGGGCCTGCATCTTCCCGGTTTCGTCGTTGATCCAAATATTGAGCGGCGTGCCCCAGTAACGCTCCCTGGAAAGCGCCCAGTCCACGTTGTTGGCCAAAAAGTCGCCGAATCGGCCCGTTCCGATATGCTCGGGCAACCAGTTGACCTTTTCGTTGTTCCGAATGGCTTCTTGAATCCTTTCGGTCGTGCGAATGAACCACGCCGGACGAGCGTATTGGATCAGAGGATCATCGTCGGCCCGCCAACAGAAGGGGTAATCGTGGCGGTAGTTTTCCCGATGGACCAACAGGCCGCTCTCTTTCAAGACGTGGACGATGCGCCGATCGGCGTCCTTGACCCACGTGCCGGCCAAGTCGGGAATTTCGGACGTAAATTTACCGTCGGGCGCCACGGGACAAAGGAGCGGAACTTCGTCCGGATTTTTGTAGCGGGCGGCGTTATGGCGGAATAATTCGTAGTCCACTTCACCGAATGCCGGGGCTTCGTGAACGAGGCCCGTCCCCTGGTCAAGCTCGACGAAATCGCCCGCCAGCACCGTCCACATCAGCGGCTCTCGCCCCCCAGCGGCCAGCTCGATCTCGCGATTCCCGTACTGCCCATAGAAGTAATCGAGCGGCGGCCGGTACCGTCGGCCGAGAAGGGCTTCCCCTTTGAACTCTTTCTCGACAGGCAACTCACGGCCGAGCTTTTTGGCGATCGTTTCGCGCAGCGCGGTCGCGACGACGAGGCTGCGGCCATCCTCTTGTAGTTGCACATAGTCGTAGCCGGGGCGAACAGCCACGTACTGGTTGGCCGGCAGGGTCCAGGGGGTCGTGGTCCACACCAACAGCGAGGTGCCAGGCTCGTCTTCGAGCGGCAGGGCCACGTAGACAGAGGGGTCATCGACCGTCTTGTAACCCAGCCCGACT
This sequence comes from Bryobacterales bacterium, assembly GCA_965248365.1. Classification (GTDB taxonomy): domain Bacteria; phylum Acidobacteriota; class Terriglobia; order Bryobacterales; family UBA6623. Next base: position 1,513,006 of record CBDFJA010000003.1, read on the forward strand.
TCGCCCGAGGAGAGTGCCGTACCGCCCTGAGGCCACCACCAGACGATCTTGTGTCCTTGATAGAGAAGCCCCTTGCGAAACAGCTCCGCGAGCGCCCACCAGACGCTTTCGACGTAGCCGCGGTGGTAGGTGACATAGGCGTCGGAGAGATCAACCCAAAAGCCGACCCGGTTGGTCATGCTCTCCCACTCTTCGGTGTAGCGAAACACCGATTGCATGCAACGAAGTACAAACCGCTCGACCCCGTATTCTTCGATCGCCTCCTTGCCGTGGATGCCGAGTTCCTTTTCGACCTCGACCTCGACCGGCAGCCCGTGCGTGTCCCAGCCCGCCTTGCGGGGGACGTAATAGCCGCGCATGGTTCGGTAGCGCAGAAAGATGTCTTTCATGACCCGCGTCAGCACATGGCCGTTGTGCGGTATCCCGTTGGCCGTCGGCGGGCCCTCGTAGAAGACAAACTTGGGGCATCCCTCGCGGTTCTTGAGGCTTTTCTCGAAGATCCCACTCTCCCGCCAAAATCGCTGAATGGACGCTTCGGTTTCGGGGAAGTCGACAATGGGATGCGCCTGGTTGAATTTCGGATCACTCATGGACGGTGACGGGCTCGCTCGGTTGGTTTAGGCGAGGCTCGAAGCGTGCCGGGACAACAGTGTGGTCGAACGGAACGCCTCGCTGGGATGATACGGATTCGCCTTGGGACTGAATCCGCTCAAACGTCCCGGGACTGTCGGCTCCCCGGGCTACGACCCGTGCCCGAACCACAGGCAACCGCTGTGGAGTTGCGAAGTAACTAGTTTACCGTTTCCAGGCGATCGGATCGTTCGGCGCCGGCGGCCCGCCGCCTGACGATGCTACTCGCCGGCGGGTAACGGAGCCGGCAGCACAACGCTTCGTTTTCGATCGCCCCGCTCGACGATCACAGGCAGGGGGGTTTCCGCCGCGGCGGCCACGATACGGTTCAGCTCTCTTTCACCACGGACCCGCTGGCCGTTAGCCTCCAGGAGGCGGTCCCCCGGCTGGATCCCCGCGCGCTCCGCGCGACTGCCGCGCGTCACGGAATCGATCACGAATCCCGTCGGCGGAGTGGAAAGGACCAAGCCGGCGGATCTGGCATCGGCTGCGGCATCGGCGTTGGGCTTGCTGTTCGCCTCCAGTTGCAAGGTCCTCGCTCGCGAACCCCGTCGAATGCTTAGTTGACGCGCTGCACTGGTTTCAGGGTCCAGCAGGGAAGCCAGATCATCCTCGCTACGAACCGGTTCATCGTTCAATTTCTCAATGACGTCAAAGGGCAGTAGGCCGGCCCGGTCAGCGGCGCTGCCGCTCCAGACGTCGGTCACGACGAGAGTCCGCGTTGAGTCTTCAGCGGTCTTGTCGCCTTCCACGCGGGTGTCGATGCGAAAGCCATACCGTGCCGCCAACTGACTGGGCGTGGACCCCGCCAGCTCCAAGGCCGCGCCCACGTTGTCGGCCGCCATGGCCGTGATGCGGTCGCCGCACCGAATGATGATGCCGACCAGGTTGCGATCGAGGTCGAAGAGTCCGCCTCCGAGCATCGATTCCGCCAGGTTAAGGTTGGTGACGATTTCGCGGAATTCGAACTCGCCGCAAGAGGCTGGCGACGACCCGCCGTAGGTGCCCGGAGCAAAGGTGTAGCCTTCGTGGGACCGGCGGGCGACCGCAACCAGCCATTCACCTGAAAAAAGCAGGTCGGGTGAGATCGTCTCCACCGGCCGCAAGGCAATATTGGGCGTAGCTTCCAGAGCCGCGATCGGAACAAGGGGTGAGTGGAGCTTGCCGCGCACCTCGACCTTCTGCTCGCCAAGCGTCAGGACATCGACCTGTTCGGGAAACCTGCCCTTCGGGGATGGCGCAAGCACCGTGCCTTGGTCTCCCCAGCAGATCCCGGTGGCGTTGATACCGCCCAGCCGCACCAAGTGGGGGGCCACGTAGGCGGCCAACTCGGAAAAGTAGTCGGCCATATCCTGCAGAGACCGCCGGTGCGCCAGCCGCTGGAGCCGAACGATCTCGGCCTGGCTCACGGCCGGCTGGGTCGGCTCTTCCTTGCGTTTTTCGGGCCGAGCCCAAACGCCAAGAACGAGGATAAGGCCCGCGGCGACCGCCAAGACGACAACGTATTTTCTGTCTGCGTGCTCTGCCGGCATGGCGCTGGCCTAAGGCGACCGGCGCGGTTCGCCCACGGCCGCGGTAAGAGTCCGGCCCTTGCCGGTTCTGACGAACAGACCTCCGGCGGGTCCGGGTGTCGCTTGGTTTTATTCTCCCATATCGAACTTTAGAGAACTCGACTTGCCGCCTATACTACGGGGAGGTTAGAGCCGCGAAGCGGCGGCAGGATCATAGCCTAGCAGCCCGTGGCGAAAGTCGCACGGAAGAGAAAAATGGGGACCGCCACCAATTCGCCCCCCATCATGGCCCTGGAAACAAAGAACTTCACCTGAAGCGAATTGGCTGGCTGTACCCGATTTTTCGGAGATGTCCTTGTGGAATCAGAAGCCCCGTAGCGCGGGGCTGGGCGGTCGTTTTGCCCAGACCCGCGGCCTTTTCTACCCAAAAACCGCCCCCGGTCTTGCATTCGTTCCGCCGTATCGAGCTGAAGCAAGTGGATAAACGGCTGCGGATCTGGCGGGCAGGCGATGTGTGCGGGAAGATCCAGCGTCCGTTGGCCCGGCTAGCCCGCTTTTCTCACCACGTGGCGAGGCGAAGTGCGTGAGAGGCCCGTCAGTACAAGGCGCGCGACGCTCGGCGCGCGGAGGTGTACTCGAACAGTACGTTGAGCACGGCGAGCAAGCGCAACGCAGTAATGGTGGGCCTATTGCGTGCTTCGACCGTCAGGTGGTGAGAAAAGCCGGCTAGAGATCTTCCAGTCTACTTGCTAACTCCTACCTGCTTTCCGGTGGCATCTAGAGGATGCTCTGAAACCTAGATTTTGTGCAGTCCTTATGACCCGGTCGAAGAGGCTTTCATACTTTCGAGATCGCTCCGTTTCCGGCGGGCTAGTGGGACCTTGTGTGACTTCCGTGAAACTCAAACACCACGTAGGTTGCCGGTATGGCGCCGACGTTTTTCATCCCGTGGGGCTCGTCAGCCGTGTAGAAGATAACACTGTTAGGTCCAACCCGCTGCCCGAGTGTCTCAACAGTGCCATTGACAGTGAAAATCGCTACCTCATGAGTATCCCCGTGCGGAGGGTAGCCCGCTCCGGGCTTCAAAACCGTGATGTGGCAATGCAGCTTGTGAAGGTACAAGGTGGGGGACTCAAAAATGCGCCGGGATCTCATGTCGCCTGAATTGTTTAATTGAGACACGAAAGCCGGGTTGAGGTCGAACGTTGAGGATTGCAAGATGGACGGCTCGGTGTTCCGCGGTTCCCCGCGCCACTTGAAAACTAGATAGACAGCCGGCTCGGAACCTACACCGCGTATGGTGTGATACTGGCCGGAATGATGATATACGACAGATCGAGGCCCCACTTTCTCCGCAGTGTGCCTTTGCCAGGAGGGATCGCGTGCCCTAATGATCTCTGCTTCACCGGACAACACGAGAATTAGCTCTTCCTCGGAGTGCTGATGGGGAGGGTGCGGCGTCAGTGCTGTCCGGGGAAAGTCGCGCCATCGGACGGTAAGTCTCGACCGCTCAATGTCTTATGGCCTGTTTTGCCCGGGAACGATTTGAAATCCCGAGGCCGCAAATGGTCGCCTGAACGGAGCATCCGGACGCGGCACAATGAGGGATGAACCTTGGCCGTACGGTTTTCTCCCAACTGATCGAGCACCTACCGAGCAAAGAGTTTCAGAAATGTGTATCGCGCTACCGCGGCGATTCCTATCTGAAAAGTTTCTCCTGCTGGGATCAGTTTCTTGCGATGGCATTCGCCCAGCTGACCTATCGGGCAAGCCTCCGCGACATCGAGACGTGCCTGCGTTCGATGCACGGCAAACTCTACCACATGGGATTCCGCGGCAGGGTAGCGCGCTCGACACTGGCCGATGCGAACGAGTCGCGCGACTGGCGGATCTACGCGGACTTCGCGCAGGTCTTGATTGGCATGGCACGGCCGTTATATGCCCACGACCCGATCGGTGTGGACTTGGACCAGACTCTGTACGCTCTCGACTCGACAACAATCGACCTCTGCCTGTCGCTGTTTCCGTGGGCGAGATTCCGCAAGCAAAAGGCCGCCGTGAAGATGCACACGCTGCTGGATCTGCACGGCAATATTCCCACGTTCATCCGCATTACTGGAGGCAAAGTGCACGACATCAACATCCTCGACGAGATCGGCCCGGAGGCCGGCGCGTTCTACGTCATGGATCGGGCCTACGTCGATTTCGAACGCCTCTTCGTGTTCACTCTCTGCTCGTCGTTCTTCGTCGTGCGAACCAAGAAGAACATCTTGCTCCAACGGCGCTACTCGCATCCCGTCGACAAATCCACGGGCTTGCGCTCGGATCAGACCGTCATACTGGCTGCCATCGAATCGGCCCAAGCCTATCCCGACCCGTTGCGGAGGGTCAGTTACTTCGACGCCCGGACGAACAAGCGGCTGAAGTTTCTGACCAACAACTTCGCGCTCCCGGCGCTGACCATCGCCCACATCTACAAGTCGCGTTGGCAGATTGAGTTGTTCTTCAAGTGGATCAAGCAACATCTGCGAATCAACTTGTTTTACGGTACCAGCGAGAACGCCGTCAAGACGCAGATCCGGATCGCTGTCTCGATTTACGTGCTCATCGCCATCGTCCGGAAACGGCTCGGGCTGGAAGCGAGTCTTTACCAGATTCTACAGATTCTCAGCGTTACGCAATTCGAAAAAATGCCCCTTTTACAGGCACTCCAGCCATCCGACTCCCCAAACGAATCCCCCTATGACCCCAACCAATTGATTCTATTCGACTTTTAACCGGACAGCAGTGGTCTTTAATAGGTAGTCGCGGATTGGGCCGGCGTCGGGGTCTATGAGGTGGACGGCTTGCTTTAAACCTCAAGGTTGTGCCTGATGAGGACGGTGAAGATCATGGTCAGCACGCGCCGCAGGGTGGGAGTGGCCTCGGCATTTTCCTGATTCCAGGCGTGCAGAATTGCTTTGGTGCATTGGTCAACTTGAACTGAAAGCTCGGTGTCAGGCTGGCGCTTGAAGGGGTTGTAGGGAATGATCTTCTGGGGGTCGGAGAAGTCGAGCAGAATAATCTCGCGGTCAAGGACGTGGTGAGCACAGTAATCGAGGATTGCGTTGTAAACAGTGCCCTCGGGATCAATGAGCGCGAAACCGGAGCCTTGTTGCTTGTCCAGGGTCCATCTCAAACAGCTTTCAAGCCAGCGGCTTTTGCCTGCGCCGCTCGATCCACTGCAAAGGAAGTGCGCCCGCTGCTGTTCCGGGTTAAGCCAGAGGGGCTGGTCGTTACCGTCGAAGCCGAGGAGTTGGGAGTTCATGGGTGGCTCGGGATTGGTTGCGGTATTGGCATTATCGGACTTTCATTCCGGCTTAATGTCGATGATGTCTTCCCAGACTTCTTCGGTTTCTCGAATCCCTTGATCAGATACGGGAGCGACCATGAGTACTCGTTCTTGTGAACCTTCTCGTAGTTTGGCTCTCCGCGTTCAGTTGCCACCGTCCAGTTGATCGTGGTGACCTTGAACCGCCTACCCCTGCGTTCTTTGTACTCCCGGACGGCCTTGTCCGCTGGGTAGTGACGATATTTCATTCGCCGGCGCTTCATTTGCGTATTGTCGCACCAAGCAATCGACTCAAGGGCAAGTTCAGAAGCGGTGAGCCGGGCAGGTGGATGTGCTAGAATCCAGCCGAAGAGAAAGCCCTATAACTGGTCCCAAATGATGGCCTGTTGCCTGGTGAGAACGCAACCCTCTCAGCCATTCTTGGTGCCAGTTTGGGACCAGTTAAGGCAGGGTAAAAGGTGGAAAACGGGGCAATCCGTGCGCTCAGTAGAAAATCTGGAATGAGCTGAAAAGCAAGGAGTTGGAGTCTAACACTTGCGGTTTCAATGACTTGGCCCAAAGGGATGATGAGGAATCCCTGCCTCCCAGCCACTCCACATCAAACCGTCTAACGGGCGACCTGCCCCGGACTTAAGGCCTTCTGCGGGCTAGTGGGCTCATCCGGATAGAGGCTCGCCACCATCTCTCCGTAGCCGTTAAAGATCTCGGTAGGCTGCCGTGGTCCCCTTCGCGGATTGGCGTTCGGCACCAGCATGTGGTCCCATGCCTGCGACCAGCGAGGGTGCGGTACGTTCGGATTGACGTTGCTCAAGTAGCCGTACTCGTGTTTGTACGGCCCGGCTGACCAGAAGGTCCCCGGCTGGTTCTTTACCAGCTTGATTTTCACGATGGACTTGGGCGACTTGTAGCCGTACTTCCAAGGAACAATCGTTCGCACCGGCGCTCCATGCTGTTTCAGCAGGGGTTTCCCATAGACTCCGGTGACGACCATCGTCAGATCGTGCATGGCCTCGTCCATGCGCAATGCTTCAAAGTACGGCCATGGATACTGCTTTTCCCCTACGCCCGGCATCTCGCTGGGCTTTAAGGCTGTGATGAAGCGAACGTGTCGCGCCGTGCTCTTGGGTTCCACCGCCTCCAACAGCTTCTTGAGCGGGAACCCTGTCCAGGGAATGTTCATGGCCCAAGTTTCCACGCAGCGAAAGTGGTAGATCCTCTCTTCGTGCTCGAACTTGAACAGATCGTCGAGGTCGAAGGTGCGCGGTTTATGGCATTCGCCGCTTACTTCGACTTTCCAAGGTTCGATTTTGAACTTTTCCGTAAACTGCCAAGCGGGGCCGCCCCGGCCGGGGAGGAATTCATAAAAATTATTGTGAAGCGCGGCCAGCAGTCGCTCGGTCAGTTTGACGCCGTCGGGATCAAACTTCGCATTGCGTTTCGCGGGGAAGACGTCCGGACGGCTCAGCGGTACGGCGAGCGGATCCATCCTCGAGACGTCCTGGGCTGTGATCTCTCGCGCCCCAGGAGCCATCGTCATCGCAACTCCGGCGAGCGACAAGTTTTTCACGAATCGTCTGCGATTCAGAAATGCTTCTTCCCGAGTCGGGTCAAGACGCGGCAGGGAAAGTGCCTTCTTGGCTGTCACAGCTTCCTCCTAACCCGCATTTCTCACCACCTGACGGTCGAGCACGCCATAAGCCCGCTATGACTGCGTTGCGCTTGCTCGCCGTGCTCAACGTAGGGTTCAAGTACACCCGCATTATTCAAGAAATGCGGCGCCGAGCGTCGCGCGCCTTGTACTGACGGGCCTCTCACGCACTTCGCCTCGCCACGTGGTGAGAAAAGCGGGCTAAGCCTCGCACGTCCGAAGGATTTGCCGAGCGAGTGAGTGTCCAGAATCACCATAGCCCACATGGAAGGTGTTGTCCACTGGGCGTCGCGGCGGGGGTGCGGTGAACGAACCTATGAAACGCACGGGTTAGTTAGGCGGCGTTGCGGACCGGCTCGCGGATCGAGCGAACTGGCCGCCGACTCCGACGAACTGCCGCAGACCTCCGGGAGAGTCCGCTCGTCGAGCGACGGTTCGTCGAGTGCATCCGGCCGGATGGACGCCTAGCGGACGGCTACGGTTACTCCCGGGGGACTTTTGAAGTCGCCGACCCGCAGCGCGATCGGGACCTCGTCACCGGCCTCGATACTCCTCGGCACGCGTGCATTCACCTGCATCACACCGGCTACCAATTCCGGGGCCGCACCGGCATAGAACACCGTGGCATCCTGGCCGCCGATCAGAACCGAAACGGGCATGAGCGGCCGCGGGAGGGGATCCGCGGCGAGCTTGCCATCGGCGCCCGAGGGAGACGTTTGCCCCTCCCCGGTTGCGTAGAGAATCACGATCGACCCGCGGGGCGCGGGGTTTTCCGGCGTATTCAGACTGTAGTCCTGATTGAGGATTGTTCCCGGGCCCCGGCCGGAGCTGGTCTGGGTAAAAATCGCCGGTGACGCCGGCTCGACCGGCAAACTCACCGCCGGAGACAAAAGGCCTAGGTACTCGACTTGAACGGTGGTAGCTGTGCCGCCGGCCACGATGTAAGGCGTCACCACCCCCAACTGGCTCTCGACCGCAAATATCATCGGCGCCGCTTCCCCGTCGAACCATACTCTCGTGCCGGCAATCGACGTGTCCACTCGCCCATCCACGGTGAGCCGCGGACCCGTGAGCGCCGGGGGGCCCAAGTTCGTGCCGAAGATGGTGATGATTTCTCCAGGCGCCACCGGACCGCCGCGGAAACTCGCGGCGCTTACCACGCCCAGCGCTGTAAACAAAGGCGGCGGCTGGAAGTCGAGCTTGGTCACGAAAGCGTCGCCGGCCTCGCTGAAACCGGCCACGCTCGGCCGCAGACTGCCGCTTGTTGTTGGAAAATTAGTCGCCTGGACCATTCCGGTTGCGACCACGCTTCCCAGTCCATCGCTGGCCAGGCCGAGACCCTGATCGCTGTCGTTGCCGCCCAGAAACGTCGAGTAGAGAAGTTCCACGCCATCCCGACTGAGGCGCGTCAGGAACGCTTCGTCGAGAGTATCCAGCACGGGCTGTACGGCGTCTTCGGTCACGGGGAAGTCCGAAGACCCGGTGCTGCCCACAACGGTAATATCGCCCCAAGGTTCAATGCCGACCGCGTTCCCTTGGTCGTCGGTAACACCTCCCAAAAAGGTGGAAAACAACAGTTGGCCGGCGGCGATGTCGAATAGGGCCGCGAAAGCATCGCCGAAGAAACCCCCACCGCCGTAAGAGGTTTGGTAGGCGCCCTCCGTCGTCGGGAAATCGAGCGAGGTTGTTCTCCCCGTCAAGGCGACGTGGCCCGCGGCGTCGAGCGCGAGGGCTTGTCCCCGGTCATTCCTGGAGCCGCCCCAATACGTTCCGTATTCGATGACTTCGCCCCGCGTGTCAAGTTTCACAAGGAAAGCATCGAACTCGCCCCCCAAACTTCCTTGCTGAGCGTCCGCCGTGGCGATGCCATCCTGTGAGTTCGTAAAACCGGTGACGTGCGCGCTTCCGGTGGAATCGACCGCCACGGCGAGGGCTTCGTCGTGGCCCTCTCCGCCAAGATAAGTCGAGAACAGCAGGGACTCGCCCGATGGGCCGAACTTGACGACATAACCATCACGAAAATTACCCGTCTTGGTCGTGCGCAAGGCGCCAACCGTGGTTCGGAAATCGCCGGAGATCGTCGTGCCGACGACGAAGACGGCGCCTTCGGAGTCAAGAGCGAGGTCGTGACCCTCGTCGGGGGAACTCCCGCCGAGATAGCTCGAATACTCCAAGGCCGTAGCGTCGGCGTTGAGCTTAAACAAGAAGGCATCGAGCGTCCCGCCGCCGAATTCTTTCTGAAGAGCGTTAACCGTCACCGGGAAATCGCTCGCCAAGGTCGTGCCGCAGACGTACGCGTTTCCGGCCTGATCCACGGCGATGGCCGACCCCCGGTCGGTGCCCAGGCCGCCTATGACAGCGCCATAGTCGAGAGCCGTCGCGGAAGGGTTCAGCTTGGCGACGAAGACATCGAACGAAGGCCCTCGGGGGGAACGGACCGCACCCTGGGAGACAGGGAAATTTCCCGAGCGCGTTAGCCCGGTGACGTAAATGTTACCGCCCTCATCGAACGTCACATCGAAGCCTCCGTCGGTGTAGTCGCCCCCCAGGTAGGTCGAGACGCTGAGGACCGGATCAATCACGAGCGTTCTTGTCGGGTCGTAGGCTCCCACGACAAACCCCACCCGATCGTTCCCCAGCAGCCGAAAGCCCCCCTCCACATACGTGCGTCGCGCGCCTAATTCTTGATAGATACGAGGCTTTCGTTGGCGTACGCGGGTCTCTCCGACCTCGAAGGTCAGGCCACCCGAGGCGTCCGGGACGAGGTCCTCCACACCGACAAATTCGAGGACGATTCTTCCCGGGTCGGCCCCCGGACTCACGACCAGATCGTACTCCGACCCCTCCTCGACGCCGTAGTAGACGACATCGATCCCCGGATACGCCTGCTCGTAGCGTACTCGGGCAAAGTGAGGAACCGCTGTCCTCCAGCGGCTGGGGTCGTTGCCGATGAAGTAGCTTTTGTGGCCGGCCATGCGCTCCAGGCCCTCGATGGTCGGAGACGGGTTTGCTCCCACTAGGCGGATGCTGAACGAACCGCGGGAGCCCGAAGATGGCTCCCAGTCCGTCGACGAACTGCTTCCCTCTACTGTGAACACGGCTTCAGACGGCGTCAGATAAAGCGTGTAGCCGTTTCTGCGAGAAACGAATCCGCCGGAGGTCGGAAGATTGCCGTTCGGCGACAGGTCGCTCGCCTGTTTGGCCGGCAACGGTTCAAAGTAAGAGGGAAGGGCAAACCGGCCTGCTTTCACTAGCTCCACCTTGGAAGCCGACGCGCTTGCCACCTCGACGCCCGGGTTTGGGCTTCCAGGAGTGGCCGTTCCGTAGGTCCCTGTTTGAATGCCGCCGGTGAAAACAATACCGGCGGCAAAGACGGCCAGCGCCCCCGGCACCGCGGCGGCCCGCCAGGTCTCACCGCGGCACGCTCGGCGATGGGGACGTGTTCCACCCTTAGCGGGATGGTGAAACCCTCGCTGGGGTGGGTTTTTGTCGGAGTAGGGCTGCCGCACCGAAGCGGGCTAGTAGCTGAACTTGACGCTCAGCCGGCCCTCAACATCCTCAATCGGGACCATATCAATCGCATCCCAGGGGCAGCCGTCGAGATAAATATCGTCAGGACCTTTGCTGATGCACTTCTTGCAGCCGATGCAAAGCTGATAGTCGACGTCGATTATGCCGAAAGGCGGGTGATCTTCGTCCGGCACCCAGAACATGCACTCTTCCACCGGACAATAGGTGACGCAGACCGGAGAGCCGGCACAACCCGTGCAAGCCTCGTTGATCACCGCGAGTTCCTTCGGCTTTTTCTTGCGGGGGGTCTTGATGCCTTCCGACCAAGGCTCCTCTTTCACGTAGCCTAAGTCCACCGATTCCAACTCTGCCGTGGTCGTCGCCATGCCGAACTACCTCGAAAATGCATTATAACAGAGGACTCAGAAGGGACCCGCGTTGCCGGCCGTGCGTGATTTCCCTTTGAACACGAAACTGGTCGAGTTCAAGAAACCTTGTCCATCCGCAGGCGTCTTATGGATTGGCGGCAAGCCAACGCGAGGCCTGTGACGCCGACCTGAGGCCGGCGCCCCATCCGCGTGGTCGTGGTATCTTTTGGATGCCGGAAGACACTCTTGTCGCGAGCGACGGCGGTTCTCGACCGTGCTTTTGAAGGGGCTGGATCTGTGAAGGGAACTCGGTACTTTTGTTGGGCCGCCGGGTCGCTGCTGCTGGCAGCGGCGTTAAGCGCTTCTTCTTCGCTGCTTTCTCCCGCGGCGGGCCTCTCGGCCAAAAAAAAGATAGACCGCATCAACTCAGGCAGCCTGCGTCACGGAGAGACTGTCATCCTCTCGGAAAACGAGATTAACTCCTTCTTCAAGTACGACCCTTCAGGAGAGATGCCCGATGGTGTCCGCGAGGTCAACGTGCATCTCGGCGAAGGCGGTGCCGTCGTGCGAGTCTTAGTCGATCTTTCTCGAGCGCAAGATCAACAGGGAGCGCCCGGGGGGATCGTCTGGAGTTTCCTGTTTCGTGGCGAGCGGGAAGTCACGGCCCACTGCCGTTATCGCTCGGCCGACGGGTACGGACGCCTGGACGTAGATTCCGTTGCGATCGGCGGCAGGATAGTCCCGCGATTCATTGTCGATTGGCTGATTGCCTCCTACGTCAACCCCAAGATGCCGGATTTCGAAGTCGGCAGGACCGTTGCCCTGCCCAAGAAGGTGCGGGAAATTCGTACCGAGCCCGGCCGCCTGGTCGTGGCGGCGGACTAGTCCGGACTCCCAACCGAGCGAGCCCGAGCGGGACGGCGAGCGACTGAAATTTCAGCGCAAGAAGGGTAAGATTCTGGACCAGCAAACGGGGAGCGCTTGGAACGTGTTCGGAGCGGGTTAATCGCAATGACCGCGGGGCACTGGCCGGCCCTTGGAAGTCCCTATGAAACGGGCGTCTGGGCGATCGCGAAAGCGCTTCAACCGCCGCTACTCCGGCGGGAGCGGGCGCATCATGAGGTTTTTGTAGTGAACGACGCTCCCCGGGTCGTGCTGCTGGATGGCTAGATAACCTTCCGTGTATCGATTCTCTTCGTCGGTATAGTCGACCACGACCTTGTCGTTGACTTTGATGACGATACGGTTCCCCTTAACAATGACGTGCTGGCGCCACCAGGTATCCGGGGGAACGAGTTGCTCTTTGATATCCTTAATGTCCCAGAGGCTGCCCGTACGTCTGGGGTCGGTATGTGTGCTGTTGACCTGCGCCTCATAGCCCTTGGGCCATCCCGGCTCGAACCCGACCCGAAAATACATCCCCGAGTTGCCGCCGTCGTTGATCTTGACATCGGCCTTGAATTCGCAGTCCCGACACTGCTCGGTCATGTAAAAAAGATGGCTTCGCTCGCCGCGACCGACGATCACGCCGTCTTCGGCCGACCAGTTCTCGGGTCTCTCCGCGGCTTTCCAGCCTGCCAGGGATTCGCCGTCGAACATCCGGACCCAGCCTTCACCGGCCGCGCCGGGTGACACGAAGGCGGCTAAAAACACGAGGACGGCAATCAGTCGCATCGCGTTATTGGCCGAGTCCCTTGCCCGCTCGGCGGGGTGGCGCATGAAGGATTGAGGTGCGAGCACCGAAGTATTATTGCACGACGGCTGCACGGTTCGCTAAGGATAAAGTCCCAGGAATCGTCTTAGAATCTTACCGGGAACTACGCTGACCCACATGGCAGGCCCCGCTTAACTCGCCAGTTTCTTGCGGCGAACGTTTTCTATGTGTTGCAGATACGAGCGCAGGTGCGGTTCGGGGGTCCATTTCTCGATGTGTACCCGGTACCCTCGCTCGCCGAGTTCCCGGCGGAGTTGTGGGTCAGCGGCGAGGCGGTCCATCTGTTGCCGCAGCTCGTCCTGGCCGCGGTAGGTGAACCCCCCGCCGCTTTGTTCCACGACCTCCGGCAGGGACCCCAGATTATGAACAATGGCGGGTGTCCGGTGGGAAAAGGCCTCGATGATGATGATGCCGAACGTTTCATAGGTGACCGAAGGCACCACCACGGCGACGGCATGCCGGTAGTAGCGCCCCACGTCGCTCGGGTTCAGCCACCCCACGAAGCGGACGCGCGGCATGCCGGCGGCTTGCTCGTGTAATTGGCGTTGATAGAGGCCGCCGCCGACGACGACCAAGTCGTAGTCGCCCGGCCCCTGGAAGTGGTGCAGAATTTCTTGTACGCCCTTGATCTTCTCCAGCCGCCCCACGAAGAGAAAATAGGGCCTGGAATGAGGCGACTCGCCCGCGCTGTCGGGCTCCCTCTCCACGCGGGGGACAAAGTAGGGCAACACTCGCATTTCCTGCTGAAAGCCGCGGGACCGGTGCATCTCACGGCAGAAATGGCTCGGTGTCAGAAACAGGTCAATCTCTCGGACGCACTGTTCCAGCAAGGGCGTGTAGCGCCACAACTGGGGTGGGCGTTTCGAGCGTAGGCTACAGGAGAAACACGTCGGCTTGTCGCAGGCGTGGCTGTTGTTCTTCCACAGTACGTTCACCGGGCAAACCAGCCAATGTTCGTGGGCCGTGTAAAGACGAACGGCCGGGTAAGGAGCGGGGGTTTTGAGAATGGCCGGTCCGAACAAGGAGATGTTGTGAAAGTGGATCACGTCGTATTTTTCGAAGCGAGAATACGAGCCACTTTCTCTCCGCGTAACATGGGTCGGCCAAGCTGGTGAGACAGTAAAGGCGCCAGCATGCCGAAGCCGCTTTCCAGCTTATGGACCGTGATGCCGTCGCTGGTGGGAAAGGCATTCACATCCACGGTGGACATGAAGACGTGATACGAGTCGGCACAGTGGATAACGTCTACTTCGTGACCGGCCTTCACGAGTTCGGTGCACAGCCTGTACAAGTAGATCGAATCGCCCCCAAAGCTGTAGGGGGGATAGAAGATCGAGATCATGCAGAACCTAAGCGGTCTACGCATGGCTCGCCCTCGTCTCCCCGCTGACTTCTTCGAGCAGCGACAACCATTGCCTCGCGGCTTGCTCCCAACTTAGGCGCGCGGCAGCCCGCAAGGCCGCGCGGCCCATTTCCCGGCGGAGAGAATCATCCTTCAAGAGGCCTCCCACGGCCCGCTGGAGATCGTCGGTTTTCTCAGGGTCTATCATCAACGCGCCGCCCTCGAGCAGTTCTCCGAGCGGGCTTTCCCGCGTGGCGACGACGGGAATGCCGCAAGCCGCCGCTTCGACGGCAGGCAGGCCGAATCCTTCCATCAACGAGGGGAGCACCAGCATCGACGAACAGTTCAGCAAGCGGACCAGATCGCTGTCGGGAAGAAAGCCCGTAAAGATCACCCGCGACTCAATCCCGGAACCCGCCAGCTTCCGGCGGAGCTCGGGATAGCACGAGTAGAAAGGATCCGATTCGTAATCTCCGACGAGCACCAGCAGCACGTCGCCGAAGTCCGGCTCACTCGCTATGCCCTCAAAGGCGTCAACGAGACGCGATAGGTTCTTGTGAGGACCGAATCCACCCACATAAGTGACAAGTCTGGCACTAGGCTGAACCCCTTTTTTTGTCAGCTCCGCTGGAATCGTTGCTTTCGGAAGCGGTCGAAAGATCGGGTGGGGGGCTTCGCCAATCACCTTAACTTTCTCGGGCTTGAGACCGAACTGCTCGACGAGCGCACGGCGAGAGAACTCGGAAACAGTCAAGATCCAGTCGGCCTGCCGTCTTGCCAATGCTACCTTGAGACGCCACCGCGTTTTCCCGGCCATCGTGGGGAACACGTACTCGGGCAGGCGCTCGGCGATCACGTCATGGATCATCAGTAGTTTTATGGCTCGGGAGAAAACGGGGACGTAGGAATACACGGTGGGGAAAAACAAACAATCGACGGCCGCGCGCGACAATGCCCGGCTTACGGCCCACATATCACGCAGGGACCGGCTGCCGTCCGCTTGAGCCGCTTCGGCGGCCGGAACCCTGGTTCTAACCAGAACCGCCTCCGCGTTTTTGGGCAGGTCAACCTGCTCGATCAAGGGGCCGTCGACGAAAAGCTTGTACTCGTGCGGTTGATCGACTTCGGCGAGAGCCGCAAGCAGAGAACGCAGATGCCGCCCGTATCCCCGTCGGTTGTTCCAGCAGGTCGCCTCAACACCGATCCTCATCCTCCACTATGGAGTAACGCGATAGTCTGGCTAGCTGTGGAGCCTCAACAGGTTGTTCCGGGGAGGAGGGAGTCGGCTGATAGGGGGATTATAGCCGAGGCTGGCGTGGGGGCGATGCCAATTGTAGTCGTGGAGCCAGGGGAGCAGATGGTTGGCGCGTTGGAGGGAGGAGCAGTAGGAGCGGGCATAGGCCCATTCGCGGAGGGCGGTTTGGATGAAGCGCTCGGCCTTGCCGTTGGTGCGAGGGGTGTAGGGGCGGGTGAAGCGGTGGCGGATGTCGAGGCGGCGGCAAGTACGACGGAAGTGGCGGGAGCGGTACCAGGAGCCATTGTCGGTGAGCAGGCGTCGGATGCGGATGCCAAGCGAGCCATAGTAGGCGTGGGCGAGGAGAAGGAACTGGGCAGCGGAAAGGCTGCGCTCATCGGGCAGGATCTGGGAGAAGGCGATGCGGGAATGGTCGTCGACGGCGACGTGGACGAACTCCCAGCCGGCGGCGCGGGAGCGTCGGGTCTTATCGCCGGTAACGCGGTGACCGGCGTGCTGGAAGCGGCCGAGCTTTTTGATGTCGAGATGCAGTAGATCGCCGGGACGGTGATGTTCGTAGCGGCGAACGGGGGGAGTGGGTTCGAGATCGCGGAGACGGTTGAGTCCGGCGCGACCGAGGAGGCGGCTGACGGTGGCCGGGGATAGCCGCAGGGTTTGGGCGATGCGGCGGCCCGTCCAACGTTGTCGGCGCAGGGCGAGGACGCGGTCAACGACGGCTTGCGGGGTGCGGCGCGGGCTATGCCGGGGACGCGAAGAGCGATCGTAGAGACCGGCTTCGCCTTCGCCGCGGTAGCGGGCCAGCCAACGGCGGGCGGTGCGTTCTGAGACGTCTCGGGCCGCCGCGGCGGCCCGAGGCGTCTCTCCAGCGAGGATGCATCGAACCAAAAGGGCTCGGCCTTTGGGCGTCAATCGGGCATTCTGATGGATGTTCATGCGGTCTCTCCAGGGTCGTGGTTATTCGACAACTCCAGCTTCCCTGGTCCGGGACCGAATGAACAACCTGTTGAAAGATCACAGCTAGCCCGCTTTTCTCACCGCTGACGGCAGGGGCTACCCCAGGTCGGGCCCCCGGCGGCAAAGAGGGAGCGAACCGGTTTATGGTTCCGGCTATCGAGATCAACATCTCCAACCGATCAAGTTACTTAGAGCACTCACAAAGCGTCGGCGCCGGAGTACCTGGAGCCCCCAGCTATTGACTCCCGCATAATATAGAGTAATCTTTTGGGGGTTCTGCTCGTCTTAATAGACATGGGGAACCCAAGAGGCGTAAGGCGCGATTTTGATGCTCTGGAAAAGCGACGGCTGGAGGCCGTGCGGCTGGTCGTCGACGAAGGTTTGAGTCAGTCCGAGGCAGCACGGCGCGTGAAGGCGGCGCAGCAAAGCGTGAGCCGTTGGGTTAGCGAGCATGGCGCGCACGGTGCCGCCGGACTCCGCCGGGCCGGGCGCGCCGGCCGCAAGCCGCTGTTAGACGCCACGCAACGGGAACGTCTGGAGGCAATGCTGCTGCGGGGCCCCGAAGCGCAGGGCTTCTCGACGCCGCTGTGGACTTGTCCGCGAGTCGCTCGTCTGATCGCCGACGAGTTCGGCGTGCGCTATCACGAAGGTCATGTTTGGAAGATCCTACGGGCGCTCCACTGGAGCCCGCAACGGCCTGTCGGCAAGGCCCGCGAGCGCAACGAAGAAGCCATCCGCAACTGGCGGCGCAAGACTTGGCCGGCCACTAAAAAAAAGCCCAAAAACAAGGCCGCACGATCGTCTTCATCGACGAAAGCGGACTGAGTCAGAAGCCCCATCGTTGCCGCACCTGGGCGCCCCGCGGCGAGACACCCGTGCTGGAGTTCAACTTCAACTGGCAGAAACTTTCCGTTTCCGCCGGGCTGACCTTGCGCAACTTCTACTTCCGGCTCTATCCCGGCGCCATCGGCGAGCTGGAGGTCATCGACTTCCTGAAGGCTTTGGTCCGCCACATCGACGGCCCGCTGCTGATCGTCTGGGACCGCCTGCCGGCGCACCGCAGCCGCCTGGTGCGGGAGTTCATCGAGCTCTCCGAAGGCCACATCGCCACGGAGTGCTTGCCGCCCTATGCACCGGAGCTGAACCCGGTGGAATACATTTGGGCTTACTGGAAGCAGCACGAGTTGCCGAACGTCTGTCCGAAGGACTACTGGGAGCTGGACGAGCGTGCCCGCAAATCCCTGCGTCGCATGCGCCGCAAACCGCGCTTGATTACGGCCTTCTGGAAGCAGTCTTCTCTTGGCCTTGACTAACTCGATATTATGCGAGATTCAATAGATAACGTGCATCCAGGGGATACTGTTGTTGACGTGGGAGCCAACATCGGTTACTACACTCTCCTCGCTGCACGAAAAGTTGGGCCACGGGGCAAGGTCATAGCTTTCGAGCCCGCCCCGGAGAGCTTCTCCTTTTTGGAGCGCAACGTCAAGGCGAACGGATTCAATAATGTTGTGATTGAGCAAAAGGCATTGTCAAACAGTCGAGGACGGCTGCTGTTGTACCGCTCCGGTGAGAATCGAGGGGATCACAGGATCTTTCCTGCTCAGGGAAGCCGCGATGCCGTCGAGGTCGAGGCACTTCCGCTCGATGAGTACCTGCCGGACAGTGCTTCCGTGAACCTCATCAAGATCGATACGCAGGGAGCCGAGGGTGTCATCGTCGAGGGCATGCTGCGCGCTCTCCAAGCTCAAGACGATCTGAAATTACTGGTTGAGTTTTGGCCCTACGCATTGAGCAGGGGACAATATTCGGGCGCTCGACTTCTGCAACATTTTGAAACGCTCGGTTTCAGAATGTATGCCATTGAGGAGAGGCAGGAGGGGGTGTTCCCGGTCAATTCGGTATTGCTATTGGAGAGATACACCATCGAAAACGAAGATTTCACAAATCTTTTCTTGACGCGAGATGAGGGTTTTCCACTGCTGTCCGGTTAAAAGTCGAATAGAATCAATTGGTTGGGGTCATAGGGGGATTCGTTTGGGGAGTCGGATGGCTGGAGTGCCTGTAAAAGGGGCATTTTTTCGAATTGCGTAACGCTGAGAATCTGTAGAATCTGGTAAAGACTCGCTTCCAGCCCGAGCCGTTTCCGGACGATGGCGATGAGCACGTAAATCGAGACAGCGATCCGGATCTGCGTCTTGACGGCGTTCTCGCTGGTGCCGTAAAACGAGTTGATTCGCAGATGTTGCTTGATCCACTTGAAGAACAACTCAATCTGCCAACGCGACTTGTAGATGTGGGCGATGGTCAGCGCCGGGAGCGCGAAGTTGTTGGTCAGAAACTTCAGCCGCTTGTTCGTCCGGGCGTCGAAGTAACTGACCCTCCGCAACGGGTCGGGATAGGCTTGGGCCGATTCGATGGCAGCCAGTATGACGGTCTGATCCGAGCGCAAGCCCGTGGATTTGTCGACGGGATGCGAGTAGCGCCGTTGGAGCAAGATGTTCTTCTTGGTTCGCACGACGAAGAACGACGAGCAGAGAGTGAACACGAAGAGGCGTTCGAAATCGACGTAGGCCCGATCCATGACGTAGAACGCGCCGGCCTCCGGGCCGATCTCGTCGAGGATGTTGATGTCGTGCACTTTGCCTCCAGTAATGCGGATGAACGTGGGAATATTGCCGTGCAGATCCAGCAGCGTGTGCATCTTCACGGCGGCCTTTTGCTTGCGGAATCTCGCCCACGGAAACAGCGACAGGCAGAGGTCGATTGTTGTCGAGTCGAGAGCGTACAGAGTCTGGTCCAAGTCCACACCGATCGGGTCGTGGGCATATAACGGCCGTGCCATGCCAATCAAGACCTGCGCGAAGTCCGCGTAGATCCGCCAGTCGCGCGACTCGTTCGCATCGGCCAGTGTCGAGCGCGCTACCCTGCCGCGGAATCCCATGTGGTAGAGTTTGCCGTGCATCGAACGCAGGCACGTCTCGATGTCGCGGAGGCTTGCCCGATAGGTCAGCTGGGCGAATGCCATCGCAAGAAACTGATCCCAGCAGGAGAAACTTTTCAGATAGGAATCGCCGCGGTAGCGCGATACACATTTCTGAAACTCTTTGCTCGGTAGGTGCTCGATCAGTTGGGAGAAAACCGTACGGCCAAGGTTCATCCCTCATTGTGCCGCGTCCGGATGCTCCGTTCAGGCGACCATTTGCGGCCTCGGGATTTCAAATCGTTCCCGGGCAAAACAGGCCATAAGACATTGAGCGGTCGAGACTTACCGTCCGATGGCGCGACTTTCCCCGGACAGCACTGAGGGTTTTCAACCCCCGGTTTCTGAAAGAGCGGAACCCATCGACCGTACTTACCGGTTCATCAGCCCGATTCTGACGGTAGTCTTTCTCGCACTTTACATGTTGCGGCGACATCAGCGATTTCGGAATCGCTGAGCGCGATCTCAAACGGGAAGTCAAACTTAGCGATTGAGAGTCCTCATCGAGTGGACCGCACCCCTCGATTTGAGACGGTCGGAATAGGGACGGATTATCTGCAGGAAAGCAACTCGGAGTCCCGTACCGCAAGCCTGGGCCGCCGTTTGGCCCAGACCCGCGGCCTTTTGCCTTTGTGGCGCACGCATTCTGCGTGCCGTGTCGCCATTCGTGGCGACATCGAGCGGGGGGTGAACCCCCTCCTCTGACACAGTCCGCGGTGGCGACACTGCTGTTGACGTGGGAGCCAACATTACTGATGGTAGTTTTCTCGCGCTTTACGTATGGCGGCGGCGACGGCGGCGGGTCCCGCAATCGGGCGGCCCGGATGATTCGCTTACTTAAGCCGGTAGATATCGATGGAGTCTGTGCGGTTGGGCTTGGGGAAGGACTTCACTAGGCGGGCGTCGGGCTGGCGGACATGGACGGCCGCGGGGGTGTAGTAGTTGGTGTCGGTTACGTAAAAGACTCGCCCGACCCTCGAAAAATCAATCACTCCTGATTTTTCCCTTTCGTAGTGAGATTTGATGATCTCGGCGCGACCCTGGGGGAGGATCGGATGGTCGCCTGATAGCTGCGTCCACCAGGCTTCGTAGACGCGGATCCCCTGACGATGATTCAGATAGGGAAACATGGTGTCGGAGGGCGGGCCCCAGATGGGGTCGGTGAGTAAAATGAACGGTCCGTTGGTGGATTCCTCCCGCAAATAGTCGACCGCCTCCCGATTTCCGAACCCGGCGTGGGCGTGAGACGAGAGGAAGCCTTCTCGGTCATAGGGGTCCAGGTATTCCGCTGGGTTTCCCAGCATCGCTATCGAGCGAGCGAGCATCGGGCCGACGAAAATCACGAAGGCGAGGGCGGCGATGAGAGCTTGAGCGCCAGACCGCTTGGCTTTCATGGCTGTCCGGTTCCATACATCAACGGCCGCCATACTGACGAGGACCAGCCAGGGCCAAAAATGAGGGAACGCCCAGCGCGTAGGGAACATCAGCGACAAAATGAAGACCTGTAGCAGCAGAGGCGCGACCGATACCGAAAGCAACACCCACGCCGCGGCTGACCTCTTGGCCGTCCAGTAGGCCAGGGACGCGAGCGCCGCCAGGGCCAGCGGCACGGTGACGTAGCTGGAGATGTAGCTCCCCAGACGAGTAAAGTTCGCCGGCGCAACGGCCAACGGGTCCCGCAGCAGTTCTAAGGGATCAACGTAGAAGTCCTTGTGATGCAGAAAGGCGTCATGCGTCTGGAGCGTGGGCGCATCGGGCACGGCCAGCCAAGAGAGCAGAACGAACACCGAGGCCAGCCCGTAGATCACCGCCAATCGCAGCCAGAGGCTCCGCGCTCCCTTTCTGCCCAGCCACAAGCCGGCCAAGGCCGGGAAAAAAGCAAACAAGACGACGGTCTGCTTGGTGAACAGGCCCAAGCCCAGGGCCAAGCCCGCCGGCAGCTCTCTCTTCCAGGACGAGCCGGACTCTTGAAAGCATTCGAGCGACGTCAAGACAATGGCCACGCCGAAGAGATTGACGAACGCCTCGGTATAGGCCAAGCGATCGAACAGCAGGGCGAAGGGGAAGCAGGCGTAGAGGAAAGCCGAAAGCAGCCCCGCCGCTTCCCCGCCAAGGCGGCGGCCGATGGCGAAAACACCGATGGTCGTCAGCAAGCCGGCGAAAACGGAAAGGAGCCTGCCTTCAAAGAGCGGGTCGGCGCCGGAGATCTTGCGCAGGAGAGCGAGTATCCAGTAGGTGAGCGGCTGCTTGCCGTCCAGCAGGGAGATGAACCACTGGCCCTGGTGGTCGATGATCTCGGCCCATCTCAGGTAGATGCTCTCATCGACGAGAATGGGGAACATCGTCAGCAGCTTGTAGGCCCGCAGCGTGAGACCGAGAGCCAAGATCCCGGCCATGATCCAACGCCCATTTTTTGTGGAGGGCCACAGGGTAGCGGCCAGAGTGGAAAGCGACCGGGTACGAGGTTCCCGGCGTGCGGGTTCAGAACTTTTCGTTTCCCGTCCCCGATGCTTTTTCCCCGATCTACGCGGCTTGCCGGGAACATGAGTGGGCGCGGCCATCGCTGTTCCGATAGGCTAGCTTACCAGCTTGGCGGGGGGGCGCCGCTTCGTCGGCTTCCCATTAATGGGAGGCGATGTGGGCTATTGGGGCGAGCTTTCGACGGGCGGCTCGCGCCGGTCAGCTTGGCTGAGTTCTTCAAGTGGCCGGTTCACTTTGATGATCGGGCGTTTGCCCGAGGGTTCGCGGGTAATCTCCGAGACCGTCTCGATCGTGACGTCCATGTCGCGCCCCAGTAACTCGTTCAAATCCCTTTCGAGCTGCTCGCGGCGCCGCCGGTTCCAACCGGGCGCGGGCACGACCCGAAAACATGCCTGCGTCCGATCCTGCTGAACAAGCTGATAGTGGCTGACCGCATCCAGATTGTCCTTGTGGACGAATAAGTACTGACCCAGAATGACCGGGCTGATCAATTTGCCGGACGGCGTGGAAAGGCATTCTTGAGAACGGCCCTGGATGGGACCAAACAGAGGAAAGCCCCGCCAGCAGGCACACCCGGCGGAACCGGCAACAGCCAGATCCCCGGTGTCGTAGCGGATGAGCGGCATGACGTAGTTGAACAGGTCGGTCATGACGACGCGTCCTGTCTCGCCGGGTTGCGCCGGGGAGCCGTCTTCCCGAACGATCTCGCAAACCACCAATTCCGTATTGACGTGGAATTGCTCGCCCGAGAGGGAGCACGCCTGGCCGCTCCAAGCTCCGAGTTCGCGAAGCCCGTAGCGATCGATGATCGGAGCGCGGAAGTATTCCTCGATGACTCGACGGCGGTCGGGGGAAAGCGTTTCCGCAATGCTGACGACCGCTCTCAAGGGAATGCTAAGCGGCAAGTCGGCTTTCAGCAGGTCGTCGGCAACAGTCGCCAGCGCCGACGTATAACCCATGAGGTAGTCTGGCCGGAAGGCGGCGATGCGACGCCAGACGTGTTCGCCCCGTGAGCGGCCCACCTCCCACACAGAGACCTTTTCCTTCATCCACCGCTCGTACTGGGACTGGAGTTGCTCCCGTATTGTTCGCCGCAGCCGGACCGGCCAAGGGGCGCCCGGATGGGGCGGTGACGAGGGCGCGGGCGGGGAAACGATCCTGATGTAGCGATCCAAAGGACCGAGGTCGAACCAGGAGTCGTAGAACAAGTGACTGGCGAAGATTAACGGCGTGGCCTGGCGGTCCAACGTAAAGCGGAAGGGTTCGCCGGTGGATCCCGAGGTCGAGCGCTCCAGACCGCGGTGAGGGGGCACATTTTTCGCCAAGAAGTGGCTTCGCGGGTGGCGGCGATAATCGGATTTCGTCATCACCGGCAGGGCCTGAAGATTCTCGGTGGTTCGTAGCTCGTCGGGGGCCCACCCCTGGCGCTGGTAGTGATCGCGATAGAAGGGCACCTTCTCGGCGGCGTGCCGCAGCAAAGCGGCTAGCCGAGTTTCACCGCGCGCCCGGAGTTCATCGGGCGTGAGCCACTGGACCCGTTTGGACTCCTCCAGGGCGCTAAGAAAGCCCCCTCCCACCAACGGACCGGCTAGGCGCAGCGCCGCGGCCGAAGCCACTGACTTGAAGCGCCGGCCGAGTGCCGGGCTCGCCGGCTCGGGATTCGTCTTGTTTTCGTTGGGGGACGGCGGCATCAACTCTCTTCCCAATCTCTAGCGTCGCACAGTAAGTCCCCTCAACAAAGGGAAAGAAGTCGAAGCGCAGGTGGGCGCGTTTCGGCGCTGGTTGGTAGTGGGCGAACTGTTAACCCGCTTTTCTCACCGCCTGAGGCTCGAAGCACGCGATAGGCCCGCCATTAGTAGGTTGCGCTTGCTCGCTGCGCTCAACGTACTTTCCCGGTCGGACGCTGAACAGAAGTCGCTGCCTATTTCGCTAGCCCAAGATACGAGCGGGGCGCCGCAACTGCAAAGGTACTCCTCCGCTCGTCTGAAAAGCTTTCCCCGAACTGAAACACAAGCGTCGAGAAGAGTCTCGACGCGGCAAGCTGAGAGCTTGCGCCACAAACCAAACGAGCGGCGCGCGCCCTGTACTGATGCGTCTCTCACGCGCTTGGCCTCGCCGCGTGGCGAGAAAAGCGGGTTAAAATGGTCTCTCACCCACCAAGTCCGCCACCTCCCGAGTCGATTGCGGGATCTTCCCCGTCCGCATGAAGAAACGCCCATCACGAAAGAAAGAGTCAGCTCAGCCCCGGTCAAGGAGCGCCACCGAATCCAAATCGGCCGCACATCCGGGGAGCGCCCGACCGGGGCCGTCAAAGGAGTTGGGGGAGGGCGCCCCCCAGGCCCTCTCGACGAAACAAAAAGTAGCCTGGCCCCTGATCGTACTTCTCGTCTACGCCGTTGTCGGGACCTGGGGCCATTTCGACTTTGGCGACCTGATGGGCTACTACAATTATCTGGCTGACGCGTTTCTGCAGGGCCAAACTTATATCAAGCCGACGCCCGAACAGGTATATCTGCACGACATGATTCCCTATCAGAATCGATATTACCTGCAATGGGGTCCTTGCCCGGCAGTGTTTCACGCGGCCACGAAGCTCGTCGGGCTGAAGCTCTCCGACCGTGCCGCCTGCATGCTGGCGGCGTTGCTCAACTCTCTCACTTTCTTCGCAATTGTCGTCCATCTACGACGCCGTTTCTTCCCCAGGATTCCCGACGCGGTGGTGGGCTGGTTCTTTTTTGCCTTTGCCCTGGCGACTCCGACGGTATTGCTCGGGCTTCGCGGAACGGTCTACCACGAATCAGCCGTGGTGGCTGGGCTGGGGATCATATGGTCTTTCTTTGCGTTGCTTCGCTATCAGGAGACACTGGCTTCGCGTTGGGTCGTGGCCATCGGAGCCGGGATAGCGATAGCGGCGCTGTCACGAATTCCATTGATCGTCTATGCGCTGGGGCTGGCCGCCGGCGTCGTGGCGACGCTCTACGCGAAGCGCGGTTCCCTGCGCAAGGCCGTAGGGAGCCTGGCTCTGGCCGGGCTGCCTATTATCGCCGCGGGGCTGCTAACGATGGCCTACAACCAGGCGCGCTTTGGATCACCTTGGGATTTCGGCCGCTTCTATCTTCCCAGTACGAAGAGTGCGGATTCGAAGGCTTTTGCCGTCCGCAACATGCCGGAAAACCTGAGGAACTACCTGTTCGCCGCCCCGACGTGGACCGCTGACTTCCCTTGGATCGAGCACGTCGGCTGGCAGCCTCTCGAGTACACGAATCGGGCTGAAGATATTTCGTCGCTACTGATTACCTCGCCCTTCGTCCTGCTCGCCGCGCTCTGCTGGCCTGTTTGGCGGCGAGGCCGGCACGATCCGCGGTTGCGAATTTTCACGATCACGGCGGCTTTGTCGTCGTTGCTGATGTTCGCAATCATGTTGTCGTTCGTGGCCTCGGCTCGCCGCTACGCGCAGGACTTTTTTCCTCTATGGGTGATTCTGGCCTTTGTCGGTATTGGCCTTTACGGCGTGACGGCTTCCCAATGGCGTCGCTGGCGGGTCGCTGCTTGGACTTTGTTGACAGTGTCTTTCCTACTTCACGCGCACATCTCGTTTACGCAGTCATTTACCTGGGATCCGCCTGACCTGAACGTGATGCGTACCTTCGCCGCTCTCACGCCCGCCGCCAGGAAGATTCTGCCGGCGGGGCCGAACTGGGACCAACACGAGGCGGTAATCCGTAACGATCTGGGCGCTTATTATCTAAACTCGCGGCGGCCTGGAGCCGCGCTCAAGGAATTTGAAAGAGCAAGCGAATTGCTGCCTGAGGATAGGCGTATCCGGAAGAACCTGGAACTCGCCAGGCGGCTGGCGCGCGGCGGGTAGGGACCCCTAGCCCGCATTTCTCACCACCTGACGGTCGAAGCACGCAATAGGCCCGCCATTACTGCGTTGCGTTTGCTCGCCGTGCTCAACGTACTGCTCAACTACGCCTGCATTATTCAAGAAATGCGGCACCGAGCGTCGCGCGCCTTGTACTGACGGGCCTCTCACGCACTTCGTCTCGCCACGTGGTGAGAAAAGCGGGCTAGCGATTCAATTGCTTATCCAATTCTTCCTTGGGAATCTTTTTCTCGAGAAACTCCAGCAGACCCGGAGATATCCTTCGCCGCAGCTCCTCGTCGTACTCTTCTTCGACGTACTGGTGGGCCTTGAGGTCGTACGACCATTCACCGCCATCCTGGAACTTCACGTAGACCACACAGGCGTTCACGAGGCCGTTCTGACTACCTATAGCCTCAAGCACCTCCGCGACAGAGCTGAACGTAGCTCCCTGTCTACCGACTGTTTCGAATTCGCCCGGGGCGAGCTCCAGATCGAACGGCAGGCCGAGGAACGGTTGGCCCGCCTCGTTCGGTTTCGCCATGTCTCCAACTACCCAGCCGATTTGGGCCTTTACGATCGTGCGTTCGGACACATTCGTCAGGGCCACCTCATCTAGGAAATCCTGGAGCGTGTGCCGCGCACCGACGATCTGTAACGGCGCCCCCTTTTGAAAAAGAGCAAAACGCGGCTGCACCGACTCCACCGCAGCGTACGCGGGTATACACAAAAGACCAAGGAGCACAAAGAAACTCAACAATATCGTTGTTGCTGATTTCGGATTCATGCTCTCTCCTTTCGCGATAGGCCGAACTCTTAACTTCATACTCTAACATCTTCTCCGTGATTTTAAGCTATCGTCGTTTTTAGGGGCACGAAAGGTGACAACAGGCGATCTCCAGGGCGCGACTTGTCCTTCTTCTTCTACATTTGCTTCCTCTATGCCGCCGGACGCGGCTCGTAACGCTCTACCTTGATATCGTCCTCGCGCTCTTGCGCCTGGGCGACGTCGTAGGCCGCCTGCGGGCGTATCCAGGTTTCCGTCGTAGAACCGAAGGCCTTGGCGAGTCGAATGGCCATTTCGGTCGACATGCTCGCGCGGCCATTAACCAGGTTCGAGAGCGCCTGGCGGCTGACGCCGAGCACCTTCGCGCCTTCTGTGACGTTTAGGCCGAGCGGCTCCAGACACGAAACGCGTACGACTTTTCCGGGATGCAGCGGGTTTTTCATAGGCATGGCGGTTCTCCCGGCGTTACAAACACTCCCCCCTTCAGGATCATCTTGCATTGGACAACTCTGCCGGTTCATCGGCCCGCCGTTTTTACGCTACCATTGAGAGGTTTCCCCCTTTCCGCCGAGTATGTCCTCCCACCCGAAGGTCTTAGTGATTGGCCTCGACGCCGCCGAGCCTAAGCTCATACGGCGATGGTGCCAGGAAGGCCATCTGCCGAACCTGGAGCGGCTGATGGCGGCCGGGACCACGACCCCTCTGAAATCGCCCGCCGAGCAGTTCCCGGACGAAGTATGGCCGGCTATTTACACCAGCAGTAATTCGGCTCAGCTCGGCAAATACTATTACATCCAGCCTCGGCCGGGGAGCATGAATCTGGAGTTGGTTGAAGACCGGGCGGTGGGCGAGGAGTTCTGGATTGCGGCTTCGAACCACGGCAAGCGCTGCGCGGTCGTCGATGTCCCCAAAACCGGCCTGGGGCCTCCGATCGACGGAATTCAGCTCGTCAATTGGGGATCCCATGCTACCCATGCCGAGACGGCGTCCCATCCGCCTGAGCTGCTACGGCGCGTGCTGGATCGCCACGGCCCTTATCCGCTACACAGTTGCGACTCGCACGGTCTCAAACTCGAGGAATATCGGCAGCTGAGAAGCCAACTCATCGCGGGAGTGGCGCTTCGCAAGCGAGTCGTCGAAGACCTGCTCGCCTCCGACGCCTGGGATCTGTTTTTTTGTGTGTTTTCCGAAACGCATTGCTCCGGACACCAGTTCTGGCACCTGCAGGACCCCAACCATCCGCGTTACGACCCGCGCGATCCCTACGGTTTGCAGACAGCCATGCGGGACGTCTACCAGGCCGTGGACGAAGCTGTAGGTTCAATTGTCGAGGCTGCCGGTCCCGAATGCATCGCGGTTGTCTTTTCGGGCCACGGTATGCAGCCTCAGTATCACGGCCGTGAACTGCTACCGAAACTGCTCGAATTGTGGGGAATGAAGGGTCCCTCGAACGTAGAACCCGACCCCACCCGGGAACGGCGGATCAAAACGGGGCGGAGCCTGCTGCGGAAGCTGAAGGAAACCGTGCCCATGCCCTGGCAGTACGCCGTGAAGAAGATCTTGCCGAAAAACATTGAAGACGCGTTGGTATGCCGCTTCATGGGCGCCAACAAACTCGATGCCGACGCCCGGGCTTTTTATGTTCCCAACAACGACCTAACACCGGCTATTCGAATCAACATCAAGGGCCGAGATCCCCAAGGCTTAGTGGCGGAAGGGGATGCCTGCGAAGAGCTTTGTGAATTCATCTCCGCGCGCCTGCGCGAACTCATCAATCCCGCCACTGGCAAGCCTGCCGTGCGCAAGGTCTCCCGAACACGCGACCTCTACCGTGGACGACACCTGGAAATATTGCCGGATCTCACGGCCATGTGGAGCGACGAAGCACCCATCGAAGCGCTCTATTCGCCGGGCTACGGGACGGTAACCGGCGGCCACCATGACCTGCGAAGCGGCGGCCATGGCGCCGAAGGCCTGCTGATTATACGCGATCCTGCCGGCAGGCCGATCGAGGCCGGCGAGGCCAGCGGCAGAGACTTGGCCCCCAGCATCCTGGAGTTGATGGGCGTACCGGTCCCCGAAACCATGGAAGGTAGAAGCCTCGTGCGGGCGCCCGAACTCGAGTTGAACGAGGCACAACCAAACAGGATAACCGCCCAGTAAGCCGCCGCAGGACAAGCTGAAGCTTGTCTCAACGGACCCGGTGCAACAGATTGCCTTCCGGATCTCGGAAATAGTCCAGCAGATCCTTGCACCGACGGCGGATCTCCGCGGCTTCGGCCGGCAGCGGTCAACCGCTCTAGCCCGCATTTCTCACCACCTGACGGTCAAAGCGCGCCATCAGCCCGCCACTACTGCGTTGCGCTTGCTCACCGTGCTCAACGTAGGGTTCAAGGTACGCTCGCATTCCTCAGAAAGTGAGTCGCTGAGCGGCGCGCGCCTTGTACTGACGGGCCTCTCACGCACTTCGCCTCGCCACGTGGTGAGAAATGCGGGCTAGGGACGACCCCAGCGGGGGCAGCCAAGGATATAATGTTTACAGTGGAAGAAAAACTAAACTTCGCAGTATTCGTTGATTTCGACAACATTGAAATCGGTGTGAAATCGACTCTGAACCGGGCCTTCGACGTGCAGTGCGTTCTCGAAGGCATCAAGGAACGGGGTGAAATCTCCGCCAAGGTTGCTTACGGCAACTGGAGCCACCAGGCATCGGAGACTCGCGCCCTGACGGAGTACGGCGTTCAAATGGTACAGCGCGACACCACGCCGCGCGGCGACAAGAACGGCGCTGACATCAACCTCGCGCTCGATGCCCTGGAGATGGCCTTCACGCGCGACCATATCAATGCTTTCGCCATCGTCAGTGGCGACAGCGACTTCATGGCGCTGGTCAACAAGCTGAAGCAATACAACAAGAGGGTGTATATCGTCGGCGGCAAGGCCTTCACCAGCACGATTCTGCAGCGAAATTGCCATGAATTCATTAGCTACGAATCACTGCTTGAGGACCATCCGCCGCGGTCTCGCCGCGGAGCCGCTTCGGGACCGAGGGGGCGCCGGCGTCGGTCGCTGCCGCTTTCCCAAGCCGTGGCTCTCATCAACCGGGCGCTCCAGGCCTTGGATCGCCGCGGGGCGCAGCCCCAGTTGGGGCTGCTCAAAAGCACCGTGTTGCAACTCGATTCCGCCTTCACCGAAAGAGATTACGGCGTCTCGTCCTTCTCGGGCCTCGTTGAGAAGCTCGTTGCTCAGGGGACGCTGAAGCTCATGACCGCGGATGGCCATCATGTGGTCGAGAGGAAATCGGAAGATTTGGAGGATGGCTCGGCATCCCCCGACGATGCGATCTCCGTGCTGAGCGAAGTTCTGGAAGCCAACCTGAATCTGTTGGAAATGGGCGTTCCCGCGCGCGAATTGGGGGCCCTGGTCAAGGCGGTCAATCCCGACTTCAACGAGACCGACTACGGGTTTCCCGAATTCGCCGAGCTGCTGAACTTCGCCCAGGACAAGGGCCTGGTGCGGGCCGAAATGAGCTCCGAACACGGGATGCTTTTCTATGCGGGCGATGACTTGGTGCATCGCATCAGTACAGGGATGATCCCGGCCACCGCGGAGACCGGAGCCGCGGACGGCGTGAAAGCGACGACCAGGCGCCCTGCCAAGCGGGCCGCGAAAGGCCGCTCCCGGACCCGATCGAGGCGTAGGCCCGTTACCGGGAAAGCAGCCAAGGCGGATGAGGCGGAACCCTCCACGCCGGAGGGCGAAGGGACGCCGGAGGAAGTCTCGCCCGCCGATTCTCCCGTGGCCGAACCATCTGGGACAGACGACGAGCCACGAGCGGCAACCCCCGACACCGAAAGCTCGACCCCTGCTGAAAAACAGACCCGCGGGCGAAGAACCGGGTCATCGGCCCGCGGCACGACTCGGCGGAAGCCCGCCGCCCAACCTTCGCCCGAGTCGGCGTAAGCCGCTTTCTCGCCAGGAGCCGCGAGCAAACGCCCGCCCCATCCAAACGTTACACGGCCCGCCCGCCTACTCTTGAACGATGATTTTCAGGGCCTTGAGGAAGGCGTGATCCTGTGCGGTGAAAGAGATTTGGGATGGGCGGACTTGAGCGCTGGGGGCTTGGCTGACCGTCCTACTTCCCTCTTCCTGTGGCCGTTTGTTGAACCCGATGGTGGCTTCCAGTACGAGGAAGACGTCGTATCCGGCGCGGCGGATCTCGGCGATGGCCTCGGCGATGTCTTCCGATTCGGAGAGCGATTCATTGATGGCGCTTCCTAATTGCTGCAACAGTTCTTTTAGGCGGTCATCCACAATCACTCTCCCTCGTTGGTACAAGCTGGAACTGGCTGCCGGTTGGACGGCCAGGAGCCGAGTAACGTTGCGGCCCAGCCTCTGGGCGTTCATGCCTGGGCGAAAATCGGTGATTGTCAACGATTCTCGCTTCCCGGCTTTCACCAAACCGAGCCGCGGGCGTTAGCCCGCGAGGCCCGCGCCCGGGCCGCTGCGTTCACTCCATACTTCCCCGCAACAGCTTTGCCTCCAGTATGGGTTAAGCGGCGGAAATCGGCGCCTGTACCCGTTTTTGAGGCCAAGGACTTTCACCGGAGCTGCTCGGGGCCGGGCAACGTGACGGTCGCGTTTCCCGGGCGGTGATGCCGGTGCTCTTGCGTGAATCTCATTCAATCAGATTCCGTCTTCGGATTGCAATGTCCTCCCCGTTAGCCCGCTTTTCTCACCACGGGGCGAGGCGAAGTGCGTGAGAAGCCCGTCAGTACAAGGCGCGCGCCGCTCAGCGACTCATTTCCTGAACAATGCGGGCGTACTTGAACAGTACGTTGAGCACGGCGAGCAAGCGCAACGCAGTCATGGCGGGCTTATGGCGTGCTTCGACCGTCAGGTGGTGAGAAATGCGGGCTAGGGAAATCGGTCGATCGCCAGCGGCACGGGGGACCTCATGCCGCGGTCGGACAAGCTGGCGGTCGACCCGCGGCGGGGCCGATGGGTTATGAAGAGGCTTGCGTTCCCCAGCGGGCGAAAGCGATTGAGGGGCTTTATCGGCAGATGTTACAAACCAACAACGGCTGAGCGGGCTTGCGGCGATTTCCGTAGCGGAAAATGGGGTGACCGATCACCTTGCGCTCTCAAGCCAGCATAGACTGCCGGCTTCTTCCCTATTATCGAACCGCTTTTACGTAAAATCTGAGCTTGCGAGGCTTTCGGGGAATCGGCTGCCGGCTGATGATGTACACTTTCAATCTGGGGGATCTATGAACCCGGCGAGCCGAATCTTTAGCTTTTTCGGCGTTGATTTTCGTCGCGGTGTTTGCGTTCGCGCAACTCGCCTACGGCCAGGCCGTCGGCGCGAATGCCAGGCTGAGCGGCGAAGTCGTTGACGAGACGGGCGGGGTCGTTGCGCGCGCCGGGATCAAGGTCGAGGAGATTGACACCGGGGCGGGGCGGGCGACCGTCACGAACGATGCGGGGTACTTCTCGGTCGACGAACTTCCCCGCGGAACCTACAAACTCACCGCTAGCGCCCCCGGATTCGGCGATACCGTCGTCTCGCCCATCGAGTTGCAGATTAAGCAACGGGTCAGCCTAACGGTGACCCTGAAACCGGGGTTGGTGGTCGAAACGGTAGAGGTCACCGGCAGCGGCTTGCGACTGGAATCCCAAACCTCCGACATCGGCCAGGTGGTCACCAACAAATCGGTGAAGCAGTTACCGACCAGGCTGCGCAACCCTATCGAATTGGTCGGTCTCGTTCCGGGCGTCACCAACACGTTCGTCCAGGGGGTTGGAGGGGGCTACTACGGAGCAGGCCAGCAAGGCTTGGGCGGGATCGAGGTTTGGTCCACCAATAACTTTTCGATTGCCGGCGGTCATCGCACGAATGCCGTGATCATGGTGGACGGTATCGACGTCCGCGCGGATAACGGCGGCGGTACGTCGCAGAATATTATTCTCACCCCGGACTTTATTGAAGAGTTCAAGGTACAGGTGAACAACTACTCGGCGGAGTACGGCCAGGGCGCCGGGGTGGTCAACATGGTCACGAAGAGCGGAACTAACGAGCTGCACGGGGCCGTTTACGACTATCTCCAGAACGACGACCTCAACGCCAACGATTTCTTCGACAATCGGGGCGGCAGGGCCAGACCCGAGCAGAAGCGCAACCAATATGGCTTCGTCGTCGGAGGGCCGGTCTACATCCCCGGCGTCCATGACGGCAGGAACAAGACCTGGTTCATTGCCGACTTTGAGCAGCTCAAGCAGCGGGCCCCCTCTCGGGAGTCGGCCCGTATGTCGACCATCGCCGAGGAAGCCGGCGACTTCTCAGGCGTGTTTACTGAGGGAACCGAACATGTTATTTACAACCCCCTCGACACGTTCTCCGATCCCGCCACGGGGAACACCCTGCGCCGGCCCTTTGCCAACAATCAGATCCCGGCCAGCCTGCGGGACCCCTCGGGGTTCGTGGACAACTTGATCCCCTTTTGGCCCGAACCGAACCGGCCCGGAGGCGATCGGGGACCGGGGGGGCTTCCGACGCGGGAGAACAACTGGATTAAAAACGTCGGCTCTGCCTTCAACTACACTCGTCTTGATTTCAAGCTTGACCGGCAATTCGGTGAACGGCACCGGGTTAGCTGGCGCTGGGCCTCCAACGAGCTGCTTCAGCCCTTCACCAACCCTTATGGCAACCTGGCTTCCCCGGTCGGAGCCGCTTTTGAACAAACAAAGTTTGAGTGGCAGACGACGCACACCTGGACGGTAACTCCGAGCCTGGTCGTCAACCAGGCCTTCTGGTACTCCTGGGACCAGGCTACCGTCCCCAACTTCCCATCGGCGGACTATGATCCAGCGCCTCTGGGAGGGCCGTTCGAGGACCCTGGAATCGTTGCAGCGGCCAAGAAGTTCAATCAGGGGACTTCTTTCCCGGAAATCCGGGTTGGGGGCAGGTTCACGGGGTATGGTGGGCTGGGGACCGGTGGTACGAGGGGTGGAAACAGCCGCAAATTCCAATACGCCCTCGGATTCTCCCAAATTGTGGGCAAACACGAGCTCAAATACGGCGCCCAGCTCAAACCGAGATACTTGGAAGTGGCCGGCTGGTCGGGGCGACTGGGCACAGGCTTGTACGAATTCCGCGGAGATTTTACCCAAGGGCCGGACCCGCTTCTACCGAGTCCCAACACCGGCAATGCATTCGCTGATCTGACGCTGGGGTTGATATCGGGCGGGGAGTTCCCCATCCTGCCTGAGAACTGACCTGCCCCCAGGAACGAGTCCACTCTCTAAGTTAGACCTGGGACCATTTGAAGTCCACTCCATGGTATAGAACTCTGGTCCTGGGACCTGGGTAATCTGGCCTCCGGCGCCGGCGGCCGATAGGCCAAGGCGCTGTGAGGCCGTCGCTGGTTGTACTCCCTGCGCCATCTCTCGGCCAACACCTTCGCCTCCCACAACGTGTCGAAGACTTCTACGTTCAGCAGTTCATCCCGCAGTTTTCCGTTGAAGCTCTCCACATATCCATTCTCCCAGGGGCTGCCGGGCTCGATGTATAAGGTCCTCACCCCAACAGCCTTCAGCCAGTCCCGAACCGCCTGAGCCGTAAACTCTGACCCGTTATCAACACTCCCGGGTGTATTCATCCAGTAGGGTTAATAATCGAAAGGCCCTTCCGTCATGGGTTCGCTCATGCACGAAGTCATAGCTCCAGACGTGATCCTTGTGAGCCGCTCGTAACCGAACGCAGGATCCATCATGAAGCCACAGTCTCCTTCGTTTCGGCTGTCTGGACGGGACTTTCAGCCCCTCCTGTCTCCACAACCTCTCCACCCGCTTGTGATTCACTTTCCACCCTTCCCAACGAAGCATGGCCGTGATCCGTCGGTAGCCGTATCGCCCGTAGTGCGTGGCCAACTCCACCATCTCAGCCACCAATCGAGCCTCCTCATCGGGGATATGCCTTTCCCTTCGCTGGGTCGATCGAGCCTGTCCCAGCACTTGGCAGGCCCGACGTTCGGAGACGCGCTCTGCTCCCAATCTCTCCCTCACCCACACCACTGCGCGTCTCCTCTTCGTCGGGCCTAGAAGTTTCCCGAGGAAACTTCCTTTAGGATCTGCTTGTCCAAAGACAGATCTGCCACTAGCTTCTTCAACCGGGCATTCTCCTTCTCCAACACCTTCAACCGCTTGGCCTGATTCAGTCGAAGCCCTCCGTACTCCTTGCGCCACCGGTAGTAGGTCTGCTCGGTCACCCCAATCTGTTTGCACACCTGGCCCACCGTCTGTCCTTGAGCTAGCTGTGGAGCCTCAACAGGTTGTTCCGGGGAGGAGGGAGTCGGCTGATAGGGGGATTATAGCCGAGGCTGGCGTGGGGGCGATGCCAATTGTAGTCGTGGAGCCAGGGGAGCAGATGGTTGGCGCGTTGGAGGGAGGAGCAGTAGGAGCGGGCATAGGCCCATTCGCGGAGGGCGGTTTGGATGAAGCGCTCGGCCTTGCCGTTGGTGCGAGGGGTGTAGGGGCGGGTGAAGCGGTGGCGGATGCCGAGGCGGCGGCAAGTACGACGGAAGTGGCGGGAGCGGTACCAGGAGCCATTGTCGGTGAGCAGGCGTCGGATGCGGATGCCAAGCGAGCCATAGTAGGCGTGGGCGAGGAGAAGGAACTGGGCAGCGGAAAGGCTGCGCTCATCGGGCAGGATCTGGGAGAAGGCGATGCGGGAATGGTCGTCGACGGCGACGTGGACGAACTCCCAGCCGGCGGCGCGGGAGCGTCGGGTCTTATCGCCGGTAACGCGGTGACCGGCGTGCTGGAAGCGGCCGAGCTTTTTGATGTCGAGATGCAGTAGATCGCCGGGACGGTGATGTTCGTAGCGGCGAACGGGGGGAGCGGGTTCGAGATCGCGGAGACGGTTGAGTCCGGCGCGACCGAGGAGGCGGCTGACGGTGGCCGGGGATAGCCGCAGGGTTTGGGCGATGCGGCGGCCCGAGGCGTCTCTCCAGCGAGGATGCATCGAACCAAAAGGGCTCGGCCTTTGGGCGTCAATCGGGCATTCTGATGGATGTTCATGCGGTCTCTCCAGGGTCGTGGTTATTCGACAACTCCAGCTTCCCTGGTCCGGGACCGAATGAACAACCTGTTGAAAGATCACAGCTAGACCCACCTCTGCCCCACGCAACTTGATGATGATCTGTTCTGCACTAAATCGCTTCCCTGCCATCTCTTGCCTCCTTCCTAAAACCGAAAATCCTAACATTCAACTTGGACTCGTTTTAGGGGGCAAGGTCACTTCGGCTTTACCGCGGTGTATCAGGAGCTGATGGCGTCCAGCCGCTTTAACGAGGGGATCGGGGCCAAGGGCGCCACGGAGATCATAGTGCGGGAGTCATGCAAGGAAGTCGTGGCTGGCGGCGAGGGCTTCGGGTATCTGATATCGGAAGCGGTGGCGTAGGGATGCGCGGCCAGCTGCTGATCGCCTACCGCCGGGACGGCGTGCGTCTGCCCGCCGGCTCGACGGTCGAGCTCGACGATCAGGACCTGGCGATCCTGGGAGCGCTAGCCGAACCCGCCGAGGAACAGGAACCTCCGGCCGAGCCCGTCGAGGAAAAAGAAACTCCTCTCAAAGAGCCCGCGCCAGTTCCGGAGGGATCTGGGGCCGGCGCGGGCGAACCCCAAGATAAATCGCCCGAGCCCGAGGCACAAGACGTTGTGCCGGCGCTGCCCGTCACCCTGGCGTCGATGGACCTCGAAGACCCCGGCCGCGAGAAGAAAAGCTGGTGGACGAAGGCCGGCAAGCCCGAGGTCGCCGGGCTGCGCCGCCGGGGTCACGTCATCTCGGCCGCCGAGCGGGACGGCGCCTGGGAAGAGCACCTCTCGAACAGGGCAACCTGATCGATGGCCGCCACGCCATATGCGACTGCCCAGGACATCATCGCCCGCCACGGCGAGGACGTCCTGGTTTTGCTTGCCGACCGCGACGGTGACGGCGCGGGGGACGAGGGCGTGGTCGAGCTGGCGCTGACGGACGCTAGCTCGGAGATCGACACCTACCTCGCCCCGAAATACGACCTGCCGCTGGAGACCGTGCCGCCGGTCCTGACCAGAATCTGTGTGGATATCGCGGTATACCGCCTGGCGTCGGAGGCCGACACCGGCACCGAGGAGCGCCGCCTGCGCTATGAGGACGCCGTGGCGTTGCTCAAGCGGCTGGCGACGCGCACGGTCGCTCTCGATCTCGCCGGTGACGACGGCGAGGCGTTGCCGCGTCCCCGGCGGGTTCGGGTCGACGCGCCGAGCCGCGTATTCGGCGGTGAGGACGGCAGCCTGCAGTCGTACTGATGGCGCGCACCGAGCTGCTGCTGGAGGCGATCGTGGCCGGGGTGCGGGAGCAGCTTCCCGCGCTGCGGACCTGCGAGGTGCACGATGGGAAATTCGACCTCGCCGAACTGCGCCGGGCCACCACCCGCGCGCCGGCGGTGCTGATCTGCTGGCTCGGCACTCCCCGGACAGAGATACCCGGCGTGGCCTGGACGGACGCGGAGCAGCAGCTCGCGGCCTACGTCGTGACCCGCGACCAGGGAGGACTGCGGCGCGGCGCGGCGGCCCGCAACATCGTCGATCGGCTGCTGCTGTACATCCCGCGCGCGCGGTGGGGCCTCGAGAGGATCGGGTCGGCGACAGATCTTCGCGCGGAAAACGTCTACTCGGGCGCGGTCGACAAGAAGGGTGTGGCGCTGTGGATGGTTATGTGGCGGCAGATGCTGCGGCTGGAGGCCCTCGAGGACGGGACGTGTCCGCCGCTGCCCGAGGAGCTCTACTCCTCGGCGCGGGAGGACCCCCACGTAGGAATCTATCCGGACGAGGGTGGCTAAAGGAATGATCAAGGGGAGTTTCAGGCCGATCGTTCCATTCGAGGCGGGCGCGGCCGTATCCGTGAACCGCATCGTCAAGCTCGGCGCCGCTGACGGCGAGGTCATCCAGGCGGCCGCCGCGGACGACGCTCTGCTGGGCGTCTCCGACCGCCCGGCGCGAGGCGGGGAAACGGTGGATGTGTGCGTGCACGGCGTGGCGGTCGTCGAGTCCGGGGGCGCTATCGCTCGAGGGGCTTGGGTTACCACCGATGCCGACGGCAAGGCCCTCGCGGCCGTGGCCGGTAACTCGGTTATCGGACGCGCTCTCACAGCGGCTGCCGCCAGCGGCAGCGTCGGGGTGCGGCTGTCGCCAGGCGTGTTACCCGGCGTGGGCGGATCGGCTTTACTCGAAACCACGGTGACCCTCTCTCAGGCGCAGATACGCGACCTGCACAACACCAAAGGTGTTGCTGGTACCGGCCGAAGCGGGGAAGTACATCGTGGTAGATCACTTCATCTTTGCCCGCGAGGCGGGCGTGGCCGCAACAGATCAGGGCAACAGCCTGCCGCGCCTCGGCATCCTGCTGGTCGCGGAAGCCGGGGGGCAGGTGCCGAGTCAAGGAGACGGCGGTTATCTCGAGCGGGTTGTCTACGGCGAGACGATCAGCGGCGTCATCAGCGCGGCGGCGTACCGGTATCGGATAGGAGTGGGCAATCATTTTCTGGTTGCGAACACTCCACTAGTGGTCGCCATGAACGCCGGAGCGGTGACGGGCAATCCGACCGGCACATTCACGGTAAGGACTTATTACGAGACGGTGGAGGAGATATAGAGATGCAATACGACGAAAATAAGCACATTCTGCTGCACGACCGGGCGCACAAGGCGAGGCTGACTCCCGAGGAGTATCCGGCGTATGAGCAGCAGCTCATCTCGCGGGGGATCGAGGTCCTGACCGTCGAGTGCCCCGAGTGGCCGCCGGTCGAGAAGTCGCGCCTTATGCTCATCATGGGCGGCGACGATCCTTGGGAGGGGCAGTACTGGCAGGGGTCGCAGCCGGCGGTCGACGCGTCGGACTACCTTGCGCGGCGGACGGTCACGAAGACCGCCCGCGCGATGGCCGGCCCGGGGCTGGCGCCGAAGCGGCTGGCATACGCCTGGCAAGTGCCGGAATACGACCCGGCTCAGCACATCCTGATGCGCCAATGGCTCGCCGACAACGAGGTCTGGATCGTCGATTTCTTGCGCAAGTACGTTCCGAAGATCGAAAAGGATCTCAGCCGCGATCTCCTGTTCGAGGTCGCAAACCCGTACGCCCAGGCCGAGAGTGACGCAGGAGGTGGTTATAGCCCCACCCGCCGCGCTCTCGCGGTCGAAGACCTCCCGATCCTGGAGAAATTCGGGCAGACGTCCGAGCGGTTCACCTACGAGGCCTCCCAGCCCGTCAGGTGGGTGCGGGCGCTGGACGATTCGCGGTGGGAGGCGCGGCGGCAGCATGAGCCGCAGCGGTCGCGGTGGCAGAATCACCGCTCGTGGATCAACCGCACCATCGGAGACGGTGCCTGGACGGAGGAAGACCGCGGGCCGGAAGGTCACGCGTTCGGGCCGTTCATGGAGCTATGGGACAGCGGCGCTATTTATCTGTGGTGCTACAAGCGGGCCCTGGGGTTCCTCGAGCAGAATGCGTTGATCATCAACGGCGTACCTGTCTCATTCTCTCCCGAGAAAATCGGTATCGTGTGCCGCATGGTGGGTCACGTGGACGACGTCGCCGCGATCCTGGCCGGGGCGGTCAGGGAGCCGGCGGCCGAGAGCGTGAGCGCCGTGCCGCTCACCGTCGATTGCGATTTCCGCCGCCGCGGCAACACGCCGTTCTGGCATCCGACAGACGCTCGGAATCTGCCGGGCGCCTTCCATCGCTCGTCCGGGGATCCGCTCGTCTTCCGGGAGCGGGGCGCCGCCGGAGAAATTCGGGCGTGGGGTGACCAGTCGCTCCTCGGCGGATTCGTGCTGAACGGCATCCTCCTGACGGGGTTTGCGCCGTGGAGGTCGACGCGGCAAGCGCCGATCGGATCCTGGTCCGCCAAAAATTTTCGCCGCGGCCGGCTCCTCTCGCCGGCGACGGCCCCGAGCCGTCTCCGCCCAGCGACGTGACCGCCGGCGCAAAGATCTACTCCCCGGCGGCGGTCGTGAGTGCATTGCGACAAAAGCTCGATCGGAGCATATCGCTGTTCGGGCGGGCCGCATCCGACAGCGCGGTGGTCGCACTCACGCGGGAGGGCCTCGACTGCTTCTTGCTCGACGACCTCTCCGACCGTGACCGCTATGTGACCGACGCGGGAGGGCGCAACTACGACTGCGAGAACTTCGCCGAGCGGCTGCGGGTGAATCTCGCGGGGCGGCACGGCGTCAACAGCTGCATGGTGGTCTGGGGAGACGGCCATGCCTTCAACGCCTTCGCCGTGGTCGGGACCGCCGGACCGGGCATCGTCCTCGTGGAGCCTCAGACGGACGAGATCGTTACCGCGCTCGACGGGCAGTACAGCGTAGAGCGTAGGGCGGAGGTGCTGCTGTAGTGAATTCCGAGGTTCAGGAGTTCCGGCTGGTGGAGCTGGCGCGGCGGCTGGCCAACGTGGTGCGGCCGGGCGTCATCGCCGAGGCGGATTACGCCGCCGCGCGCGTGCGGGTCAAGTACGGCGAGGGGTTGGAGGAGGCGCTAACGGAGTGGCTGCCGTGGGTGACGACGCGGGCTGGAGGCGACCGGACCTGGCACGCTCCGGAGGTCGGCGAGCAGGTGCTGCTGCTTTCGCCGTCGGGCGACCTCGCCCAGGCCGTGGCGCTTCCAGGGATCTACCAGGACAGCCGGTCGGCGCCGGCGGCTGACGTGGACAAGCACTTGACGCACTATTCGGACGGAGCGGAGATCGAATACGACCGCGCGGCGCACAAGCTCAAGGCCGTGCTACCGGCGGGCGGCACGGCGGAAATCACGGCTGACGGCGGCGTGGCCATCACGGGCGATGTGACGATCACCGGCAACGTAACGGCAACGGGCAACATCGACGCCGAAGGCGACATCGAGGCGGGCGGCGATGTGACGGCCGACGGAAACATCGAGGCCGACGGCAATGTCGAAGACAGCAAGGGAAGCATGGACGAGATGCGTGGGGTTTACAACACCCACACCCACGGCGTGCCTCCGGGCGTGGTCGTCCCGATGCCGAACCAGAGGATGACGTGGGCGGAAAAATGCCGGGCACGAACGCTATGACGGGCAAGGAGTTGACGGGCTTGGCGCACCTCCGCCAGTCGGTCGCCGACATCCTGACGACGCCGATCGGCTCGCGGGTGATGCGGCGGGACTACGGTTCGCGGCTCTGGGAGCTGGTGGACGCGCCGCTGACTCCCGGCGCGCTGTCGGAAATCTACGCCGCCGTGGCCGAGGCGCTGGGGCGCTGGGAGACGCGGCTGCGGTTGACTCGGGTCAAGGCTGGCCGGACCGACGCCGGGCGGGTGACGATCGACCTCGAGGGCGAGTACCTGCCGGACGGCGAGCCGATACGGCTCGAGGGGATCATCGTATGAGCTTGACTCCGGCGATCGATCTCTCGCGGCTGCCGCCGCCCGATGTGGTCGAGTCGCTCAACTACGAGGCGATCCTGGCCGAAATCCTAACTCGACTAGAGGGGGCGGTGCCCGGCTACGTGGTGTCGGAGGCCGATCCGGCCTACAAGATTCTGGAGATCGTCGCTTACGACAAGCTGCTCGACCGCCAGAGGGTCAACGACGCGGCGCTCCCAGGGCTGCTAGGGAATAACTGATGGCCTCCTACCGGACCAGAGACGGTGACGTGATCGACGCCGTCTGCCGGCGCTACTACGGCCGCGAGTCGGGGGCCGTCGAGGCCGTGCTGGAGGCTAACCCTGGACTGGCCGCGGTCGGCTCCGTGCTGCCCGCCGGCATGCTGATCGAACTGCCAGACCTGCCCCGCCCGCTCGAGACAATCGACACCGTGAAGCTGTGGGACTGACCCGATGACCCCTGCGTTCAGGATCGTGGTCGACGAACATCAGAACGTGACCGCGGCGATCCGCGAGCGCCTGCTCGCCCTGCGCGTCAGCGACGAGGAAGGCTACCGCTCCGATACCGTCGAAATCCGCCTCGACGACCGCGGCGGGGTGGTCGTGCTGCCCCGCAGGGGCGCCGAACTTCAGGTCGAGCTGGGCTACGAGGAGTCGGGACGGGTTTCGATGGGACGCTATA
Organism: Bryobacterales bacterium; assembly: GCA_965248365.1. Lineage (GTDB taxonomy): Bacteria > Acidobacteriota > Terriglobia > Bryobacterales > UBA6623. Next base: position 1,554,508 of record CBDFJA010000003.1, read on the forward strand.
CCGTCGATGAGGTCGAACTTTCGGGGCCTCCTGCCACGATCACCATCCGCGCCAAGGCCGCCGACATGCGCGCCACACTCAAGCAGCGCAAGACCCGCTCGTGGCACCAGATCAGCATCGGCGATCTGGTCGCCACAGTTGCCGCCGAACACGGCCTCGAGCCGCGTGTGGCGGAAGACCTGGCTAGGATCGAGCTGCCGCACATCGATCAGACCGACGAGTCCGACCTGCACCTGCTGACCCGCCTGGGAGAACAGTACGATGCCGCGGCCAAGCCAGGCAATGGACGGCTGGTGTTCGCACGGCGCGGGACGGCGAGAAGCGCCACCGGTGGGCAGGTCACCCCGGTGAGGATCGCCCGCGAGCAGACCACCGATTACCGCGTCACGCTTGCCGACCGCAACCGCTACCGCTCGGTAAACGCTTACTGGTATGACATGGAAACAGGGCAGCGCACAAAAGTCCAAGCAGGAGACGGCGAGCCTATCTACGCGTTGCGAAACAACTACATCGACGAGGTGACGGCCCGTGCTGCAGCAAACGCTAGACTAGACGCGCTCAAGCGTGTCACGGGCACCCTCAGTCTCACCCTCAAGCTAGGTATCCCAACCGCCGCCGCCGAAACTCCGCTCAGCCTGACCGGCTTCCGCGAAGGCGTCAACGGCCGTTGGATAGCCACCCGAGTCGCCCACGAAATCAGCAACAGCGGCTACTCCACCACGGTCGAGGCTGAGACGCCCACAGAGGAGTAACACACCGTGTCCAGGAGCCAAAAAAATGCCCGACAAATACCTACAAATAGGCCCACGGGCGGCTCTCCCCGACACTTAGCCAGCGCCCCGGAAAATACCCAAAAATCTCCGCCGAGTCAGTTTTGCAACTTAAACGTTTTTACGTTGCATCTTAAATGTCGCTTTACAGGCGCGAGACCCCACCTGCTCTCCGATCCCGTTCTTACAAAAGGATCCCGTGGGGAGAGGATTCAGCAATGGGTTCAGCCCGACGCCTTTCGGTTCCCGGCGCCATTCACCTTTGGCAGCGCCCCTCGGTTGTTGCCGATTCGGGGGGACGGCATCAAGAACTTTGACGTCTCGATCATCAAATTCTTCCCCATTCGTGAGCGGATGAACGTGGAGTTCCGAGCCGAAGCGTTCAACTTATTCAATCGGCCGCAATTCGGCCTCCCGGACATGTTTTTCGGCGGCCCGACCTTCGGTCGAGTGTTCTTCACCACCTGACGGTCGAAGCACGCCATAGGCCCGTCATTACTGCGTTGCGCTTGCTCGCCGTGCTCAACGTACTGTTCAAGTACGCCCGCATTATTCAAGAAATGCGGCGCCGAGCGGCGCGCGCCTTGTACTGACGGGCCTCTCACGCACTGCGCCTCGCCACCTGGTGAGAAAAGCGGGCTAGCAGCCCGTGGACGCGGGGATCGCTGGCCGGCTGATCTTCAGCCGCCTCCGCTGCGTTGCAATTCCGCCTGTTTGAGAACCCAGCGGCGGATGACCTGGTAGCCGGCGTCTTCGGATTCAAAGCGCTGCCCCCCCTGGTGGCCATCCTCCTCGCCGGTTTGTACGTTGAGCGGTTTTCGCAGGAACTTGCTCCGCTCGAGCTCGCGAAGATTGACGCGCTTCTGCATCTTTCGATAATTCTCGAGCAGTTTATCGGGAGGGATGTAACCCGCGGCGTCGGGCGGTTCCAGATAAAGCGTCGGGACCCGCCCGGGTACGCCGTGGCAAGAGATGCATGCCTTGCTGTCTTTGGCGTGGATCTTGGTCATCTCGGCGAAGACGTAGTCTCGAAAGTGCAAGATGTCCTCGACAAACTCGTCGCTAGGATCTAGACGACGCACATCGGTTCCTTGGGGCGATCCTTGTTCAGTGATCAGTTTGCGAAGTTGCGCGCCGTAGATCTTGTCGTCGCTGTTCAGGATGTTCTGGATGCTTTGGCGCAGCTTGAAACTGGGCTCGTGCTCGACGTAGGCCGCCAGGGCTTTGCGGACTTCCGGATTGCGGCGCAGCGCTGTCTTGTTGGCCAGCTTCACCGCCAGCTCGCGGGTTTCCTCGGGCTTGTCGGCCGCGAACCACGAATTGAACATCCCTATGATCTCGTCCTTCGCGGCGGTGACGGGGTCGATCACATCCACGCCGCGCTCGTCTTTCGTGAAAAGAGACCCGCTGCCGTCGTCAGGGATGATCTTGACGTAGTCGATGCCGAAGATGTAAAGCGGCTCGGCTTCCGGATTCGCACCGAGCATCTTCACCGTCAGCCGGTTCTCTCCCTGGCGGAAGTCGTGAACACCCAGTGACAGCGGGCCGCTGGCGATTAGACTGGGACGGTAAAAGTCCGTCGGTTCCCCAATATCAGCGCCGTTGAGAGCAAACTGAACCGTGCCCATTTCACGGTCGTAGAGGAACGCGGTGAGCACGTCGTAGGAACCCGCTTCCGGCGCGTCAATGGCCAGCGTCAAGCGGGCTCCGGGCACCCCTTCACGCCACCAAAGAATCGTGTTCTTGCTGGTAAGGCCGTTGGGAACGATCTGCTCGGTTGTGCGGCCGAAGGTCAGCTCCAGCACTTTCAGATCCTCGGCTTCGACAGCTCCTTCGACCGCCTCCTCGCGCGACAGTCCGCCCTCTTGAAACGAAACCATCCATTCGGTGGAAGGCAGCCAGAAGTGTTCGTCCCGGCCGACGAGATCGAACACGCTCTTGCGATGCAGCGTCGGGTTCTCGCCCAGAATGCGTCCTAGAAGCACCGACCACTGCCCGCTGTAGTCACTGTCGGCGGCCTCGGCCGGTGCGGGCTTGCCGGCGAAGCCGCCCGCTGCCGCGGCGGGTACGGCGGGTAGCGAGTGTTTGCCGGAAATCAGCAAGCGGTAGAACTCCCGCTCTTCCCTCTCACTGACATTCTCGAAGTCCCACTTCACACGGGCGAGAAAACCGGCCAAAGCCTCGGCGTCTTTTTCCCGCCCGGCGTTGAGGAATCGGTCGATCTTGTCGAGCAACTGCCGAAGCGTCTCGACGTCGGCGGGCAACGAAAGCGATTGCGGGTTCACCAAGGCCCGAGCCGCGACCGCGACCATTTCGATGTCGCCGGTCGTGAGTAGCTTGAGCAGGCGATCCTCAAGCGGAGCGTAGGCAACGTTGGCCGCGCCTTCAAGAGCGATTTGCTTCCAGGGAATCTCGGAATCTTCACGCTCTCTATCGTAGGTGGCGAGCAGGATCTTGCCGAAAAAGTCCGTGCTGCCCGGCGTCGAGTAGCCCATCTGTCCGGGGCCGCCGTCGTTTCCTCTCTCCTGAAAGTGAGACGCGGCCACGGCTGTGAGGCGGCGATCGAAACGGACGCGCTGCTGCTCCCGCGCTCCCTCACGCCTCTTCGTCAGAGACTCATAGAATGCGGAGAGCTCCTGATATTGCTGGTCAAGATTCTTGCCGCCGGTCTGGTTGGCGATCTGCCCGTTGACGATCAGCATCGACACCGTCGAGTAACGAAGCGCCGCCTCTACGAGAGAGTTCGGTTCGTCTCGCAGCAAGGCGTCCGCCCAGGCCCGGTTGATCGCTTCGCGCAAAGGCGGGTTCCACACCCACCAATGCCAAGCCGCTTTGAAGGCAAACGCCCGCACGCCGGCAAAGGGGTCCGCCATGGCTCGCGTGAGCAACTGCGCCAGATCGCTGAGGTCTACCTGGCTGTTAGGACCGTCGAGGTCCGCCCGAGTGACGAGCGCTTGCAGGACCGATTGCCGCGCCCGTGCGCTGCCGTTCGCGTAAGCCTCGAAGATTTCCTTCCAGCCCCTGTCGTCAAGCAGAAGCTGGCGCAACGACCACAAGGCAGCTTCGCGGCACATCTTTACCGGATCGTCCAGGTGACGAATCAGAGCCTCGGTTCCCTGTTCCGCAAGCGCCCCGCCAAGACCGAGCAAGGCCTGGTAGCGGACCTGCGGGTGAGGGCTTTCTGCCGCGGCGATCAAAAGATCGGCAAATCTCTTATGGCCGTCAACTTGGGCACGCCGAATCCGCGAGAGCGTTTCTAACCAGTGCTCGCCTCGGCTCGCCTCCCGTTGCGCCAGCTCGCTCGTCTCCGTCAGAGGATACAGACGGCTCAGCGCCCGAATCACATAGGCCGTCGTGACAAAGCCCGTCTGCGCCGCATGATTCCACACTCCGTATTCCAACTGGTCGCCGAGCAGCCATTTCGTCGCCCCCCGGACACGCGCGTCGTCCGGCCCGAAACCCGCGGCTTCGAGAGCAATCAGAGCGACCGCGGTCGGCGCCGGGTCCGCCGGCTCGGTCAGGCGCCGCCAACTCTCGCCGTCGTCGGACGCCGTTCCCAGGTCGAAGCCCCAGCCTCCGTCCTTCTGCTGCAGAGCGGTGAGACGCTCCAGGTCGGTTTCGACTTGGGCGGCAAACGCGCGGTGGAACTCACGAGCTTCGGCCGCTCGCTCCGGTGAGCCGGTTAGCTTCTCCACGATCTTCGGATAATCTTTGGGCCAAAGACGATAGAAAAACTCGATCCTGTGGCCGAGGTCGTCGCTGACCTTCATTCTGTCGTTGCCGGTGCCGACGGTCTTGATGGCTTTGTCTTCTAGCCCGAAAAAGTAGCGCGGGTCGTTCGTGTCCCGCCAAGCGCGCTCTAGAATCTCGGCCGCGAACTTGAATACGACATTCGGACCGAAATTCGAACCCTTGCCAGCGGCGTTGATGCCCTCCGGGTCACCGGTTTGTAGCACGTAATTCGCGGTTCGTCGTTGCTGATGGCCGTGCAGTCGCTTGGGCCGAAACGTGCGCTCGTGGAGAACGATGTTGCGCCCGGCGACACGGCTGCCCGCTGGCGCATCTCCAAGATCATTGGGAGCAAGGCTCGTGTTCGCCGCGGCGTCCTTGAGCTTTACCGACGGCCGCAGGCTCTCATACATCGTGTTCACCAGCCGGCGCCAGTTCTGTACCGCGCCCGCGGGGCGATAACCTCGGCGGAAGGCGTCGGCGACGCCCCACACGCCGGCTTGCGTGTGGCAGCTCATGCAGTTCTCACCGAACAGGCTCGTACCGTCGCGGACACGCCGATCGAGGGCGATGTTTCGCGGGCGGTGGATCAGCCAGGCATCCACCGCGGCCAAGTGATAGTAGATGGCTTGTTGCGTGGCGCGAGTCGGGTCATCAAAAGGAGCGGGGTCGACGAGCCGTACCTCCAACTCGTAGCCCGGTTGGTTGGCTTCCACCCGGAGGTAGTAGACTCCGCCGGGCATGACCTTGCGGGTGACAAACGAGCGAAAGTTCGTGTCTTGCTGATGGATGCGCTCGTTGAGACCGCGCCCTTCGTAGTAGCTATAAACTGGAATCGGGCCGGGGATGACTTCGATCGGCGGGTGAACGTAGGGTATCGGGTTATTGCCGACGTCCGCCCCACTGCGCATCTCTCGGGGTTCGAGGTCTTCGGGGCTGGGCGCGCCGGGTTGGTAGACGCGGATACGCGCGCTGACGATCGGTTCAATCAGCTGAAGATTGGCGGTGAAGATTTTTGGCTTTTGCCCTCTATATTCGATGCAATACCAATCGTCGGGTGATTTGCCGGAACGAGTGTTGTTGTAGTATTCGATCTCGTCGGCCCCGCCGAAAACCTGGAGCACCTGATCCTCGTCGGAAGCCTGGAACGGCAAATCGACAGCCTGCTCGGGGGTGTCGTTCGGTTCAGCTTCGAGCAGGATGTCGCCGTGCCGGAGCTCTCCTATCGGCAGCATTTCCACCGTGATCGCCGCGTTCTCGACAGCCGGAGTCCTCTCCGGTAGGGGCGTGCTCAGAGGCGCAAGACCCGTGTCGCGCGGGATCGCGGATGGGGGTTCGGACCGCTCCAGGACCGTCTCTAGCTGGAGCTGATAAATCCCCTCCCTGGGCGCTTGATAGACAAGGTAGACATCCGGATCGAGGGCGTGGAGTGTTTTCCGCCAGTTGGGAGTGGCGGCTGCATGGAGGTCCCCGCGCTCGCCGTCAAAGGTTTCACCGATCTCGGGCCCCTGCCATCGCACTTCAATGCGCGCGTTGGCCGGCAGCGCCTGGGGGTCCCGCAGGCGCACGCTGAGCTCGAACGATTGGCCCCTTTCGAGCTGCCACCGCTGGAGCCACGAATCGCTAAACCTGAGGGTCTTCGAGAAAGGCAGCTCCCCGGATTCTGAAGCGAAGCAGAGCGCCGCAAAGGTAATGGCAAGACCAGCAATGGCAACAGTACGGCGGAGTCCTCTCATCACAGACTATTGTAGTCCCCGACGCAATTCGGCACCTCCCAAAATCAGTGGCTAGGATCTCTTGGTGGAAGTTAGGTTCGGCGAACAATGGGGCCGGCCGGGGGCCAGCGACTGGCTGGGCGCGCCGCACGGTTTCCCAAACCATGTTCAGTCCGGGGCGGATCTTCCGCGCTGTCAGGGATCCGGCTAACCTTAGGTGGAGCCTCCACTCTCGGAAAACCACAGTTTCTGAGCGGTCCCGCCCAAGACCTGGGCCCTTGCACTCTCTTTGAGGGGAAGGTCGTCCGTGAAGATTCGAAGGTGATCGGTGTAGTTAATCTTCGGGGCCCACAGCGGGCACGGAAAGTCGCTGCCCCAGACGCAGCGTTCCGGTCCAAAGGCGTCGATGACCTTCAAGCATACCTCGAGCATATCGTCGCAGGGGTAGCCGGTCTTCGTTCCGCTGGCCACGAAGCTGACCTTGCCGTGCAGATTCCGGTGTTCAGAGAGGCGAATGACCTCAGCCAGCCACGATTCAAGATCCGGGCCGGCCTCCAGGTTCAAGCAATGGTCAAGCACAACCGGCAGGCCGGGGAATTCGTCCAAAAGCTTTTTCGCTTGATCGACCAGCTCCCGGATCTCACCAAGCACATAGGGCTCGAAGACTTCGTCGAACTCAGAGCCCTTATCCATGTCAGGATCTCGGTTAGTGATCAATATGTTGATTACGATTCCTTCGTCGAGGGCGGTCTTCCAGAGCGCCCGGATTCCGGCGTGGTCAAACCCTCCCTTCGGAGAACCGATGCTGCGCATGCCGCGAACACCGTAGTCACGCACGGCGCGCTCGAGCAGACCCGGGCTGTCGGGGTTATCCGGGTCGAGCGTACACACTGCGGCCAGCCAGTCTTGGTTAGCTTTGCTAGTGTCAAGAATGTAGCGGTTGTCAAAGCGGTAGAACGACCCTGTCTGGATGGCGCACACCGATTTCACGCCGTTGTTCTTGCACTTAAGTCGCAAGCGGTCGAGCGAACCGCTTCCCTCCGGAGGCCGCAGCGGACCAGGCATGGGCGGGTATCGTTCCTCGTCGGGAGAGTAGATGTGCGCATGCGTGTCAATCACGAGCATTATTTTTGTACCTCCTATCGATCCGCGGATCGTAGCCGAGTCTACACCGGCACCTCGGCGGGATGCAAACGACTCCGGGCCGAGCTTTTGCGTTTTGCGGGCAACCCGCCTATAATTGGCGGGCGGATGTGAACGGGCGTGCCTTTTGGAGGCTGGGCGTCCCTAGCGGCAATGCCGTCATGACCTCGGCCGCGTAACCGCCAGCATGATATTCGGGCGATGCAGGCAGCTTTGGCCCAGAAACCGTACCAGCAATAGCCACTCGCGTGTTAGCCCAGACATGCCGCGACATAGGCGCTAAGCTGATATTCGTATCGAGCGATTGGATCTTTGGAAACGGGGGAAATCCGCCTTTCCGCGAAGACAGCGCCCCGTCCCCGGCCAACTACTTTGGCCTCTTGAAGGTCGTCGGCGAGACGGTTGTTTCGAGCACCTGTCCGGACTACGCCGTGGCGCGCACCTCGGGTGTCTACGGACCCATCTGGTCCTATCCCGACTACGAGCCGGCGGAAGAGGGATCCGGTTTCGGCTGGCTGGCGAACTATTACGTCTCTCGATTGAGGCGAGCCGAGCCGATCGCGGTCTGGACCGATCACATCAATGTAAAGGCCAACCCTTCCCTGGCGACTGACGTCGCCGATGCGTTCTTGACGATCGCCCAGCAGGACCAGCGCGGCACTTTCCACTGTTGTGGGCGAGAGGGGGCCAGCCGACTCGAGCTGGCCAAGGCGGTTGCCGAGGCGTTTGGCTACGATCAGGATCTGGTGCGAGTAGCCTCGCCCGAGGAAATGGATCTCTCGCGTGTGGAAGGGCCTCCCGCGCCGCGAGACAGCCGAGTGGACGTAGCGAGTACCGAGGCTCGGCTGGGACGCACGAACGTCGGATTCCGTGAAGGTCTCGCGCAGTATCGGCGCCAACTCGAGCAGATCGAGACCTTGAGCTGACGAATGTTCAGCGAGAGGACCATCGAGGCCACGCGCCGCTCGACCTAGTCTGAGGAAAGATCGGTCGGAGAGATTGGGGAAAAGAGATGGACAGCTCGAAACATCTATTCTCACTCAAGTAGTGGCAGTGGCTCGTTACCCACCCGTGCCGCTAGTTGGCTACCATGTTTACTGACAACTACACACTGACAAACCGCGCCGGTGGGGCGCACTCGGAAAATCCCGGCTTGGAGCAAAGCAACTGGAGGCGATTTCACGATGACAGGAAAACTGGCGATTCACGGCGGCAAGCCCATAGTTCCCGAAGGCCTTAAGAAAACCTGGCCAAAGATTACCCAAGAAGACAAGGACGCGGTGCTGGGTGTTCTCGAACGGAATATCTTTACCGGCGAGGAGCACGGACCGGAAGCGAACGCTCTAGAGCAAGAGTGGGCCGAGTTCAACGGAAGCAAATATGCGATGGCCTTTAACAGCGGCACGGCGGCTATTCATACGGCTCTTTTCGCCGCCGGCGTCGGCCCGGGCGACGAGGTCATCACGAGCGCTTTTTCTTTCGCCGGGTCGTTCCAACCCATTCTGCAGCAGCACGCTATCCCCATCTTCGTGGACGTCGATCCCCGCACCTACAACATCGATGCCGGCCAGGTGGAGAGCAAGATTACCGACAAGACGAAAGTGCTGCTGCCAGTCCACATCCACGGGCTACCCGCGGATATGGACGAGATTCTAGCGTTGGCTAAGAAACATGACCTCATAGTGATCGAGGACGCCTGCCAGGCGCACGGGGCTACCTACAAGGGAAAGATGGCCGGGACGATCGGCGACTTCGGCTGCTTCAGCCTCAACGCGACCAAGAACCTTCCCGGAGGCGAGGGAGGGCTGGCCAATACCGACAACGAGGAACTACTCGCGCGCGCGAAGCTGATCCGCACATTCGGCGAGAAAGTCGGACAGGAAACAGACAGATTTCGCCCCTACTACTGTTACACCATCGGCTGGAACTACCGTTGCCAGGAAATGCCCGCCGCGTTCGCTCGCAGCCAGCTAAAGAGATTGAAAGAAAACAACGCCAACGCCCAACGCAATGGGGAGTATCTGACCCAGGAACTAAGCAAGATCGAGGGGCTGGTCCCGCCTCACATTCCCTCCGACCGCACCACGGTCTATCACAAATATCGGATCCGCTTCGACCTGAAGGCACTTGGGCTGAGCATGCCCGCGGTGGAATTTCGAGACAAGCTGCTGGACGCCGTCCGCGCCGAGGGCATGGTCGCCAACCTGTGGCATTACAAACCGCTGCCCTCGAATCCGATTTTCCAAAAACTCGATGTCGGACTGGGCGACGGTTATCCTTGGCGCTCCCCCCATTACGGCAGGGAGATCAGCTACAACCCGGAGGATTACCCAAAGGCAGCCGAAATGCTCGAAACATCCATCGTCGTGAATGACGAGCGGCACCCGATCTTTGGACAGGATATGGAGTTGATGGAGCATTACGTCGCCGCCTTTCGCAAAGTGTTCGACAACCTGGATGAGTTGCTGGGCTGAGTTCGGAATGGCCGGCCGGCGGGCCGGTTGCCGGTAGGTCGGCGAATGCAATTAGGAGATACGAAATGAAAGTTGTCTTGGACCGCGACCTAGGCGAGCAGTTCGTCAGCGAGTTGCGGGAGATGTTTCCCGCGGTAGATTTCCGCCCGGCTTACACGATTGAAGAGCAGCTACGAGAGGCGCCGGACGCCGAGGTTCAATTCGGCGAGCTTAAGCGGGACGTCTACCTGGCGGCCAAGAAGATGCGGTGGTTCCAGTTTATAGGCATCGGGTTCGACCACATTGTCAGAAACATCCCCGAAATGGTCGAAGACGACATCGTCGTTACGAACGCTCGGGAAACCCATGTGATTCCTATGGCCGAGCATGTTTTCGCCATGATATTGGCGTTTGCTCACAAGGTTCCTGAGTTTATCGAGGACCAGCGAGCACATCGTTGGGACACGCTGAAGTACTACCGCCAAATGCGGGAAATCGCCGGCGCGACTATGGGCATCGTCGCCATGGGAGATATCGGCAAGGCCGTCGCACAACGGGCTCAAGGGTTCGAGATGGAAGTCTATGGAGTCGATATCCGAGAAATGAGTCCGCCCCCCGGCGTTCGCGAGGTGTGGGGCGTGGACCGTATCGACGATCTGATGGCGATTTCCGATTGGCTGGTGGTCACCGCCCCGCGCACGACCGAGACCCGCGGCATGATTGATGCCGGTCGCCTTGAACGGCTCAAGGAGGGCGCGGTTGTCATTGTCGTCTCGAGGGGATCGATTGTCGATGAAGATGCTCTGGTCGACGCGCTTCGTTCCGGGCACGTGGCCGGAGCGGCGCTGGACGCCACGGCACAGGAGCCTCCGGCCCCCGATAGTCCCCTATGGGACGCGCCCAACCTGCTGCTCTCGCCTCATGTCTCGGCCGACTCGCCACAACTGTGGGAACGCCGCAAAGAGACCTTCAAAGAGAACTTGCGCCGTTACCTGGCCGGCGAACCCCTTCTCAACGTGTGCGACAAGAGGGCTGGCTTCTAACCCGCATTTCTCAGTGCAAAACCGTAGGGGCGGCTTGCCGCACCTGTCCCGAGAGGTTGTGCGGGATCTGGTCGCGTAATCGAGACGCAGCGTGAATCCCCGACCGGCGGACGCAGCGGCCCGCCCCTACGACTCTCGTGCCTGAGCGGACACAGTTCGTCCGACACTCGATGTCGCCCCGAATGGCGACACGGCACGCAAGAATGCGCGCGCCACAACGGAGAAAGGCGGGCTAACGCCCACGGCTTTGTGCGGGCAGAGGGTCGATGCCCTTGGGCGTACCTGACGGAGCCGCATCCGCAAGGGTGCGGTCAAGGCCACGCATCCGCACGAGTATCGCCACAGTGAGCGACCCTAACCACGGACCCGCGGGGGCCGGTTCAGGCCCCGTAACGCCCGAAGTTCCTTGTCCCGGCGACCGCGGTTATTCGCCATCTTGACCGCGGGCTTGCGCCCGCGGCTCCGTGTGACCCGGTTGCTCCCGAAACGTCCGTTTTGAGGCGTCCCGCCCGGTCAAATGGGACGACTGGATCCCCCAAATCGATGTCGCCCCGAATGGCGACACGGCACGCAGGAATGCGCGCGCCACGTCGAGCTCTCCCGGCGCGGCCTGTTTTCAAAGAAGCCCGGCGGGCTGGACGGGAGTTGCGTTCCGAAGACGGCGAATCGGACCAGCTATGCCAGGGGCGAAGAACTGCTACGATGGACCGGCCAAAGAGGCTTGTCGACGTTTACTTTTGTGGCCGAGGAAACCACGCCCGAACTACTCGGAGGGAACCAATGAGACGCAGCCGGATACTTGAAAAATTGCGCCGCGGAGAGTACGTCACCATGGCGCAGTCGTGGGTCATTCCACATTGGAAAATTGTGGACATCATGGGATTCGTCGGGTTTGATGGCGTCTGGATCGAACACGAGCATAGCGATTTCAGCTACGGCGAGCTGTCGCAGATGATCCTGGCGGCCCGAGCCCACGATATGGATTCGGTGGTTCGCGTGGAGCGGACGGGATACAACGATATCATCAAGCCGCTCGAAGCCGGCGCAACAGGACTCGTCGTCCCACATTGCATGAGCGGCGAGGACGCGCGATCGATTGTCCGCGAGGCGAAGTTTTCGCCCTTGGGGATGCGCGGGTCCGGAGGAAGCACGGACTCCGATTACGGCATGACGGAGCGCATGGAATACCTCCGGCATGCGAACGCCGAGACGTTTGTCGCCGGCATTATCGAAGACAAAGAGGCCGTCGACGACGTGGATGCCATCGCCGCGACGGAGGGGATCGATGTGCTGCTGATGGGCCCGGGCGACCTATCTCAAAGCTACGGCATCATCGGGCAGATGAAACACGAGTTGATCGAGCGCGCGACCGACAAGGTCGCCGAGGCTTGCGCCAAGCATGGGAAGTGGTGGGGAACGCCCGTGGGCAGCCGCGAAGAAGCGGAGAAGGCGCTCAAGCGCGGAGCCCGCATCATGCAATCGGTCAACGAACAATCGCTTATCGTCGGAGCTCTTCAACAGGTCAAAGAGGCGTTCGAAGGTCTTGAGATTTAGGGATCGTTGCCGCACGGTTTTCGATCAAAAACGGCCGTGGCGACCTTTCGATCAGAGCGAATCCCCAGACCGCTGTTCTCGCCATCTGGCGGCTGAACCACGATCCCCTTTACTTGCTCCTCAGCTTTTCAAACAGCAGAAGGTGCTCTTTGGCTTGCTCGGGCTTGTCCATTTTCGTCAACAGTTGACCGAGTCGGTAGTGCGCTTCCGCGTTCTGAGCATCCGCCCGCAGTACCGCGTTCAATTCGAACAAGGCGTCCTCGAATTTTCCGACGGCAGCAAGCGCCATGGCCAATTTGACCTTCCCCCTGGGCCATGATGGGTTCCGATCGAGCGCCTGTCGTAGGTACCCGATGGCTTCTTCGGGTTTTCCTTCCTTGATGAATAAGGTCCCCAGATTGAAGTAGGGCCACTGCGACTTGACCACCTGTTTTCGTTCCAATTCAATAGCCTTGAAGTACGCCTCCCTGGCCTGGCTGAACTCAGCGAGCGCTTCTTTGGTTTGACCAATATGATTGAACGCCTTAACGTTGTTGGGATCAAGCTCAGCGGCCTTTTCGTATGCCGCGAGAGCGGCCGGCATGTCGTTCCGAGTGAAGTAGAGTCTTCCCAAATAGTAGAAAGCTTCGGAATCTAGGGGGTCAAGTTCTGTCGTCCGCCTCATCTCGACTTCGGCCTGACGCTCTCGTCCCGACATGAAGTGGCTTAAGCCCAGAAGCTTGTGGCCCCGCGGGTCGTCCGGTTTGTTGTCGACGTAGGTAGTAAGAATTGTCGAGGATTCTTCGTACCGGCGAGTGCTGAACAGAAGGAAGGCTTTCAGTAAGATCCCGGAAGGGTCCTCCGGGAAAAACTTCCGAAAACGATCGAGCGCCGCCTCGGCATTTCTAAAATCTTTCCGCTCGGAGTAGCATAGGGCCAGATTATGTTGGATAGGGGCAACTGCTATAGCCGATCTCGTCTGCTCCAAGACCCTCTGTGCCGCTTGGCACTTTTTCTCCAAAATCAGTCGCTCGGCCCGGGACCAGGAGGGCTCTTCCGCCGGCAGCGGGCATGCCGCCACTGTTAGGGCCAAGAAGACCGTCAGTCGAAAGGTTCTACACATAGCGGTACGCTGATCCCAGCTCGAGCGAAGCAATCTATTCCTCGATCGAATAGAACATGAACAATCCCGCCATGCCATCGATCCGGCGCGCCGTCGGATTCTCGTAGACGCTCGTAATCCGGTAGCTATCGCCCGCTTGGACCGAGTAGCCCTCGCTGTCTGAATACACCTCCATCGCCGCCGCCCCGGTAGCGGGATTGATCATCCTATTCCCTTTCCAAACTCTCTTCTCCCTAGCAACATCGTACAACTCCATCGACGTTCCGTGGGGGTGAACGTGCGTTGCCATGAAATGGATTCTACCGTCGAAAGGGAACTCGAAAGTGGTACGCTGCTCATGCCGCCCTGGGGGGACGAAAAACAAGTGCGGCACTTGCACGCTGCGCAGTGTGGCGTAAAGACGGCGCAGAGGCTTCTCGAGATCCTTCTCGCGGATCAAGGTAAGCCTTACTCTCATCTCGACCTTCGCGGGACGGTCGGCCCGGTTGTTAAAAAGCGGTAGCCAGTGCAGGTCATCGTCGGGTGTTAAGACGACCCCGAAGCCCTCCGGAAATCGGATCTCGCGTGTAAAGCCGTCCGAAAAGAGACCGTCAAGCTTTTGTTTCAGGCCCTGCATCACCGGCTGGTCCGACACGAACGTGTGGCAGACGTAGTTTTGCGTGGGCGGTTTGCCTTGGGCGTCATAGATCTCCGTTTTATAACTAATGACCCAAACCGGCTCGCCGACGCGGAATTCCCTCGCCGTGCCGGCTTGCATGTAACCGAGCACTTTCGCATTCAGTGTGAAGAGCCCGGTGGAGAACTCCACCTCGCTGACCTTGCCATAGCCACTGGAGCGGGAAGAAGCCTGAAAATCGGAAAGGATTTCAACCGCCCGGGCCTTCTGTCCGTGGATAGCCAGACACGCTAGCGCGACCGTGCAGATCGAGAAGCTACGAACCGTTCCCGCCATAAGCATACTCCCGTCGCGAGGATGGCCGCGCCGCGACCGCCCTCGACACCGCTCCCGTGCGTTCATTCTAGCGCCCATGTCGAGTCTTGCCTTGCCTGAGTGTTCCGGAGTTCACCCAGTGTGTGAGCCGCAACGCAACTCGCTGCCCAGCGCAGGCGAGTTCACATCGGTTCGACGACCGTTACATATTGATCAGTCGCCACGTCTTCAAGAATCTGTACCTTTCCCCGTGGCCAGCGGACCACCACACGGTCCACTTTGCGGCACGCCCCCAGACCGAAATGAAGCCTCCCATCGTTGCGCGAGAGGTAACCACCGCCGTTTCGCACCCGATCAAATTGTACCTGGTCACAGTGCTCAATCCGGACTTCCGCCCCGATTCCGTCGCGATTGCTTTGTTTGCCCTCGAGTCGGAAGCCGAGCCACGAGTGGCCGGTCCGGCTTTCGTTCGCCAGCAACACGGGAGGTCCCGCGATAGGGAGGACGATCACGTCCATCCTACCGTCATTGTTAAAGTCACCCTGGGCGCCCCCGCGATACGAGTTTTCCGGGATCGAAGGACGTCCGGCGGCGTGAAACTTCCCCCTCCTATTCTCAAATACAGAGAACGGCTGAAAGTAGGTCGAGCTCGAGACCTTGCTGATTTCGGAATAGACATGGCCATTGGCGAACCAAAGATCCTTGTCGCCATCGTTATCTAAATCAGCAAAACTACATGCCCAGCCCAACAGAGGCATCGTTGCCTCGGTCAGTCCGGCATCAAAAGACGCATCCTCGAAAAAGCCCACCTGTTGTTTTTTGAAAACGGGAAAATAATCGTCGGAAAACGTCGTCGTGACTATGTCCAGTTTGCCATCATTGTCATAGTCTCCCGTCGCGATCCCCATATCCGCTTGGCCGTCCCCGTCAGCGTTAAAGGCGACACCATCTGTTAATCCCGACTCTTCAAACCGGCCATCTCCCAGATTATTGTATAAGTAATTGGGACCGGAATCGTTGGCAATGAAGATATCGACCTTGTCGTCTTCGTTGAAATCTTCGAAGACGACACCAAAACCAAAGCGGGTGCTTGCGTCCTCGACTCCGGCTTTGTCGGTCACGTCCGTAAAAGTCCCGTCTCCATTATTGTGGTAGAGGATATCCTTTTCTCCTTTGAGGCCTACCGGTCCACAGAAAACGGACAGACCTTTATATTTGCAAGGAGTTGACACCGGCTCTTCGAGAGAGATGGCGTGGATATCGAGGTATCCGGCGATGTAGAGATCCAGATGGCCGTCACTATCATAATCGCCAAAGGAACTGCCGGTGTGCCAGGCTACGTTTCGACTCAGGCCGGCGGCCCGGCTGATCTCTGTAAACGTGCCGTCGCCATTGTTTCTATAGAGAAGATCCAGACCGATAGTGGTGATTAGGATGTCGATGTGACCATCGTTGTCGAAGTCGGCGGCATTGGCCCCGGTGCCCCAGAACGGGTTGGAGAGTCCCGAGTCAGAAGTGACATCCTCGAAACGAGCATCGCCGAGATTCCTATAAAGAAAGACTCCTTCCTGGGAGTCTGAAACTGGTTTGCCCGACAGAATACGCCTCAACTGCTCGACGGTCGAACCGTTGACGATAAGCAAATCGAGCCAGCCGTCGTTGTCATAGTCCAACCAGGCGGCCCCGCTTCCGTTGACCTCGAAGATCCACTTCTTATCCTCGCCGCCGCAGCGCAACTGGGCATCGAGTCCGGCCTCGGGCGCAACATTGCGGAAGCTGGTAGCGGGGTTCGCCTTTAGTCCCTGCAAGCTAAGAAGCGCAGTCAAGGCGAGGAAACAGAGGGCAAAGGCGTGGCGCATTGCCATTGTACTCACGGTATCACGGTGTTTCCTGACCGAGGGCTCGTGAAACTGGCAGCCTGCGGCGAAAGCGCAGTGACACAAATCTGGGTACACCCGGAGATCCCGGCGATCGACCAGCCGCCGTGGATCTATCGTGTAAGTTACCGGATTAATGGGGGTTATGAGAAATTGGCTTCGTTTGGTCATTTTTCTTGGTCCCGTTGCTCCCCATCTGAAACTCGACTGCCGCGCGCTGAGAGTACCCCCCGCCAGGGACCAGATGTCGCCACGAATGGCGACACGGCACGCAAGAATGCGTGTGCCACAGCCAAAGGCCACGGATCTCACGAGCGAGACCCTGTTAAGAACTGGCCGCAAGCCACTGATTCTCTGTGGGTTGCGAGAAATTGGCTTTGTTTGGTAATTTCATTAACCCCGTGGGTTCCTAGTGGTCTTATTCATAAGTATCGTTATAGAAAAGACGGTGGTCGTGCTACCCTGCAGGCATGGCGCGAAGCGTTTCGTTCCCACATCTTACGGGCGAACAATTGGTGGAGCTGCAGCGCTTGTTGCGCTCCCGGCTCTCTCCAGCGGGCGTGCACAAACGAGCTCAGCTGATCTGGTATTTGGCGGCCAGCGCTTCGTTGACCGAGGCCAGTGAGTGGGCGGGGTTTCATTACACCAATGCGCACCGTTGGGTGCAACGATTCCTGGCGTCGGGGGTCGCCGGACTTGGCGACCGTCCCAAGTCGGGCCGGCCGCGGGAATATGGCCACCGGCAGACCACCGAGATCTTGCAAGTGGCCACGGCCCGGCCGGCCGACCTCGGTCTGGGTTTTACCACTTGGTCGTTGCCCAAATTGGAGCAATATCTGCGGCGACGGCCGGCGACGAAGCATCTGTCGCGTTCGACCATCCGCCGCCGGCTGCGGGAAGCGGGGCTGCGGTTTCGGGCCGGGCAAACCTAGTGTAAAAGCAGCGATCCGGAGTTCGAGGTAAAAAAAACCGCGTCGTAGCACTGTATCGCAACCCGCCCCGCGACGGGGTGGTCGTTTGCCTGGACGAACTGAGGCCGCTGCAAACGATACCGCGCGGCGGACGGAGTTGGTGTCGCAAAGCCGCCCCTCCGTCCCCACCGTTATCGACGCTGTGGCACCGTCCAGCTGTTGGCCGCTTTCGCCCCTCACCGCGGCCATGGCGTGGGCCTGGCGGTGCGGCACAAGAGCGGGGAAGCGATTCTGGATTTTCTGCGGCGCGGCGTGTTGGCGGAATTTCCTCGCGGTACGATCTACTTGATTGGGGACAATCTGAGTGCCCATAAAAAGGCGCTGCGATTGTGGGAGCCCAAACCCAAGCGTGTACAGTTCGCCTGGACCCCCACCAACAGCTCCTGGTTGAATCTGATCGAGGCCTGGTTCTCGGTGCTGCAACGAACCGCCTTGCACAACACCCATCTGAAAACTCCCCAGCAGATCGAACAGCACCTACAGCGCGGGATTGCGTATCTGAAGGAGCATCCCAAATCCCACCAATGGTCATGTTAGTATAGTTATCCTTATGAACAAGAGCACTAGTTTCAGTACAAGATGGTGATTGATCGGTCCGCGTTAGGAGTCCGGCCCAGATGAATAGGGTCGTGCCCTTGTTGGCGGGACTGGCGATCCTTTGTGCCACCTGTGCTCCCCAAATCGATGCTCCCCCCGCGCCCCGTCTCGTGCTTCTGTACGCAACCTGTACGGTGAACAAGAACTACCTTGAGCCGTACAACGAGCAGCGGTCGACTCCGAGCCTAGCCGCCTTTGCCAGGGAATCGGCGGTGTTTACAAATCACCAAACCGAGAGTGGATTATCGGGGACCGCGTTCGCATCGATCTTCTCCGGCGCCCAGGCCGATAGACATGGGGTGTTCAAGCATTCCCGGCGGTTGTCGGACGACCTGTTTTTAGTAGCCGAAGCCTTCTCCGCAGGAGGGTATGTGAGCCACTTCTGGAACCCGCATCTGATAACGGCCCCGGAGTTCAACTATCACCAAGGTGTGGATGAGGGGAATCTCACTGCAAAGGTTCTCCGCGCCGCCGACCCCAGGTTCCAGACCGTGTTGCGGAAACTGCGGGAGAACCCCGAACACCGAGCTTTTGTCATGACCTCCTTCAGCGTCACCCATGGGCCATACCAGACCGCAGCCCTGCCTAAATTCTTGGCGCGGCACTAGCACTTGCTCTGACCGTTCTGACAGGTCCGGCGCTGATAGGACTGTTGCACAATCGTTCCCTGAAAGGGATCTGAAGAATGAGAAAAACATAGCTCACCTTCAGAAAGAGCTGGACGATCTCAGACAAATCGTTCACCGCTTCCCCCTGGCCGGATCAGCGGGTCCGCAGGGATCACCGTGTGATCGCGGTCCGCAGGGACCAGCGGGGCCTCGGGGATTAAAAGGAGATCGGGATCCGCGGGGATTGCCGGGACCCAAGGGAGAAAAGGGCGAGCCCCGAGAGTCGAAGGGCTTGGATTTGGAAGGAGTGGTTTTCGGAAAGGGAAGGGTGAGTCTCAATACCCCGGGAAGACAACAAGCAGTACTATTGAATCTCGCATAATATAGAGTTAGTCAGGGCCAAGAGGAGACTGCTTCCAGAAGGCCGTGATCAAGCGCGGTTTGCGGCGCATGCGACGCAGGGATTTGCGGGCACGCTCGTCCAGCTCCCCGTAGTCCTTCGGACAGACGTTCGGCAACTCGTGCTGCTTCCAGTAAGCCCAAATGTATTCCACCGGGTTCAGCTCCGGTGCATAGGGCGGCAAGCACTCCGTGGCGATGTGGCCTTCGGAGAGCTCGATGAACTCCCGCACCAGGCGGCTGCGGTGCGCCGGCAGGCGGTCCCAGACGATCAGCAGCGGGCCGTCGATGTGGCGGACCAAAGCCTTCAGGAAGTCGATGACGCCTCGGACTGACTCAAACCTTCGTCGACGACCAGCCGCACGGCCTCCAGCCGTCGCTTTTCCAGAGCATCAAAATCGCGCCTTACGCCTCTTGGGTTCCCCCATGTCTATTAAGACGAGCAGAACCCCCAAAAGGTCACTCTAGATTATGCGGGAGTCAATAGTTACCGCCGTAAAAGAAGGTGGGTTCGCAAGTTTCGGGAACAAGAGCGGCAAACTGGTGGCTTCTATTGGGTCTACCTCCGCGGGAAACGGATTCGTCCGAGTCAATGGAAAGACCGTCCACGACTATGCCGAGGTCTTCGACTTGGCTACCCGGGA
Organism: Bryobacterales bacterium; assembly: GCA_965248365.1. Taxonomy (GTDB): domain Bacteria; phylum Acidobacteriota; class Terriglobia; order Bryobacterales; family UBA6623. The sequence goes on from CBDFJA010000003.1 coordinate 1,574,044, forward strand.
GGGCGTCGTCCCGGGAACGGTGATGTCCGCGGTAGACGACGGGGTCGGGCTCGCTCCCTCGACCGAGTCGTATGACCAGAAGGCTGTCGGGGTGGTGGCGGGCGCGGGTGCTTTCACCGCCGGCGCACGAATCGGCACTCGGCAGGACGGCACTAACGACCTGCCCATTACGCTCAACGGGCAAGTGTACGTGCGGGTGTGCCTCGCGGGTGGGCCGGTGAAAGTCGGGGATCTTCTTGTTTCGTCCAATCGTCAAGGCGTGGCTATGCGGGCGGCGGATCGTGAGCGCGCGTTTGGGGCGGTAGTCGGAAAAGCGCTTGAACCTTACGAGGGGGAATTTGAGAAAATCGAAGGACTTGTCCGAATGTTGGTAATGAGCCGCTGATGATGATTCCATCAGTTGGCGAATCCGCCGGCAAACCTTCGATCAGGAAACACGAGGAACCCGACCATGATGCCGAGCAAGACTAGCAAGCGCCGAACAGCAGGATGGCCTTCACCTAGCGCCAGGCTACTCGCGTGTGGGTTGCTTTTGACGGGCTATGCGGCTTCTCTAGCCGCTGAAGACACCCGCGACCCCAAGGCCGAGGAGATCGCCCATTCCGTGATGAAAGCCATGGGCGGGCCGGGCGCCTGGGACGCCGTTCGCTTCCTCCGCTTCGACTTCAAGGTCAACGTCGGCGGCGAGATGCGGGTCGACCGCTCTCATCTGTGGGACAAATGGTCGGGACGCTATCGCTACGAGAACAAGACCAAAGAGGGCAAGCAGCAGGTGACGCTTTTCAACGTGAACGACCGCCAGGGGGCGGTGTACGAAGATGGCAAGAAGCTCGCTGACAAAGCGGCGGCCGACCCTCTGAAAAACGCCTACGGCGCCTTCATCAACGACATGTATTGGCTGGCGATGCCCTGGAAGTGGCTAAACGAAGGAGTCAACCTCGAGTATCTGGGACCCAAGGAGCGCGAGGGGAAGACGTATGAAGTCGTCCGGCTCAGCTTCAATGACGTCGGACTGACTCCCGGCGACCAGTACCGCGCCTTCGTCTCGCCGGAGTCGAACCTCATGACCTATTGGGAGTACACTCTGCAGAGCGGCAACGAGGGCGCTTGGAACTGGGAGTACGGCGATCACTCGGGGGTCAAACTGGCCAGCGATCACACCAACGCCGAGGGCGTCTCCATCAACATGGGCGATGTTGCCGTTGTCGAGGCGGTTGACGACGCGTTTTTCACCGACGCCGCCCGCATGATGGCGGAGCTTCCCTGAGACCTCGGGGGAATAACGATTTGCTGTTTCCAGGATCGGGGCGGCGGTCGGATAGCCCATACGATCCTGCCTGTGGACGCCGACCAGCCAAGTTCCCAAACGGATCGATTCCTTGCCCAGCGGTCCGTCCCCTCAGTCAAACGATCTCATGACGGCCGACTCCATTTCGCCTGAAGATCCCCTCTCGCTATTCGATTTTCGCAACGTCACCGTCCTCCGCAATGGGAATAAAGCTCTCGACTCGATTTCGCTTTCCATCCCCCTGGGGCAGCACGTTGCCATCCTCGGCCCCAACGGCTCGGGCAAGTCGTCTCTGATTAAAACCATAACGCGCGAATGCCATCCCCTCGAGACGTCCGATGATTTTCGGCTTACGGTCCTGGGCCAGAGGCGTTGGAACATCTTTTCACTACGGCCGCAGTTGGGGATCGTCTCTCCCGACTGGACGAAGGTTTGCGACCGCGACATTTCAGCCCGGGAAGCGATTCTGACCGGCTTTTTCGGCAGCGCCGAGCTGTGGCCGAATCTCCGGGCGACCTCGAATATGGAGGAGAAAGTGGAGCGAGCACTCGAGCGGCTGGAAATAACCCATCTCGCCGAGCGCCGCGTATCAGAGATGTCTTCCGGGGAGGCCCGCCGCGTTCTCATCGCCCGCGGACTAGTTGTGGAGCCTCAACAGGTTGTTCCGGGGAGGAGGGAGTCGGCTGATAGGGGGATTATAGCCGAGGCTGGCGTGGGGGCGATGCCAATTGTAGTCGTGGAGCCAGGGGAGCAGATGGTTGGCGCGTTGGAGGGAGGAGCAGTAGGAGCGGGCATAGGCCCATTCGCGGAGGGCGGTTTGGATGAAGCGCTCGGCCTTGCCGTTGGTGCGAGGGGTGTAGGGGCGGGTGAAGCGGTGGCGGATGCCGAGGCGGCGGCAAGTACGACGGAAGTGGCGGGAGCGGTAACAGGAGCCATTGTCGGTGAGCAGGCGTCGGATGCGGATGCCAAGCGAGCCATAATAGGCGTGGGCGAGGAGAAGGAACTGGGCAGCGGAAAGGCTGCGCTCATCGGGCAGGATCTGGGAGAAGGCGATGCGGGAATGGTCGTCGACGGCGACGTGGACGAACTCCCAGCCGGCGGCGCGGGAGCGTCGGGTCTTATCGCCGGTAACGCGGTGACCGGCGTGCTGGAAGCGGCCGAGCTTTTTGATGTCGAGATGCAGTAGATCGCCGGGACGGTGATGTTCGTAGCGGCGAACGGGGGGAGCGGGTTCGAGATCGCGGAGACGGTTGAGTCCGGCGCGACCGAGGAGGCGGCTGACGGTGGCCGGGGATAGCCGCAGGGTTTGGGCGATGCGGCGGCCCGTCCAACGTTGTCGGCGCAGGGCGAGGACGCGGTCAACGACGGCTTGCGGGGTGCGGCGCGGGCTATGCCGGGGACGCGAAGAGCGATCGTAGAGACCGGCTTCGCCTTCGCCGCGGTAGCGGGCCAGCCAACGGCGGGCGGTGCGTTCTGAGACGTCTCGGGCCGCCGCGGCGGCCCGAGGCGTCTCTCCAGCGAGGATGCATCGAACCAAAAGGGCTCGGCCTTTGGGCGTCAATCGGGCATTCTGATGGATGTTCATGCGGTCTCTCCAGGGTCGTGGTTATTCGACAACTCCAGCTTCCCTGGTCCGGGACCGAATGAACAACCTGTTGAAAGATCACAACTAGTCCATGATCCGCGGGCCCTCATCCTCGACGAGCCCGCTACGAGTCTGGACCTGAGGGCGAGACGCGAGCTGCGAGAAATCCTGCGCAAGATTGCGCGGTCCCCCACGAGCGTCATTCTCGTCACCCATGACCCGGCGGATATCTTCCCGGAAATCAGCCGCGTCATTTTGCTGAAAGACGGAACGGTCCTTCGCGATGGCCGCAAGCAAGATGTCCTGGCGTCGGCTCATCTGTCGAGCTTGTTCGGCATGCCGGTCGAGCTGGTGGAGAGAAACGGATACTATCACTTGCTCGACGGCTGAACGCGCTTCGTTGTGCGCCATCCGCGGAGACGGAAATAGCAGCGAGGATGTTTGCGTTGTCCGCCGGATCTGGTAGAGTGTTAGGCTGCATTTCTCACTATTGGCGGGCCTATTGCGTGCTTCCCCGTCGGGTGGCGAGAATTGCAGGCTAGGCCTTGCGGGTAACAAGAGAGCACCGGCACTACATGTAGGAACAGTCGAAGCGCCCTGCGCGGTTCGCGGGGCTGTCTCTAAGCTCGAGCCGGTTTCCCCGCAAGTCACGGCTCACGAGGTTTGCCGTCGAAAGCCGGCGTGGGGTGGTGCGTCGGGCAAACGGCCCGCGCCAAGCGCGCAAGCGGAGCATCACCGTTCCGGCGACTTTGTGAGTCAGCCAACACAGACGGAAGAGAGAGGAACATGAGCGCAAGAATTTTCGTCGCGGAGTTGATTGGAACGTTTTCCCTGGTCCTGATTGGTCCGGGGTCAGCAGCGATCGGCGGCAGTCTGGTAGCGGTGGCTTTCGCACACGGCCTAATCGTATTGAGTTTCGCCTACGGTTACGGCTACATTTCGGGAACCCATATCAACCCGGCGGTAACTATCGGGCTCCTGGTCGGCCGGCAGATCAATTTCGGAACTGCCGTGGGCTATATCGTCGCCCAGGTCATCGGCGGGATATTGGGTGCGGGCGCGCTGTGTGTTTTGCTCAGCGGCATGGAGAGCGCGAGCGGGCTGGGCGCCACCGTCCCGGCCGCGGGCGTCTCCGACGGGCAGGCATTCCTGCTCGAGGTATTGCTCACGTTCCTGCTCGTCAACGTCATTTTCCACACCGCGGTCAGCGGCAAGGGCGGGAACCTGGCACCGGTCGCGATCGGCCTGACGCTGGTAGCCTGCATCTTGATGGGAGGCCCGTTGACAGGGGCTTCGCTGAATCCCGCTCGCACGCTGGGCCCGGCCCTGTTCAGCACCGCCCCGACCGCGATTTCGAGTCTGTGGATCTATTGGCTCGCGTGTCCGTTGGGCGGCATCCTGGCGGCCCTGGTATACAATTTCTTGCGCGACAAGGAATAACCGTCGACGATGGCGGCGGAACCGCGGCCCTTCCCGCTCCCTGGGTAGCCCGCTTTTCTCACCACGTGGCGAGACGAAGTGCGTGAGAGGCCCGTCAGTACAAGGCGCGCGACGCTCGGTGCCGCATTTCTTGAATCATGCGGGCGTACTTGAACCGTACGTTGAGCACGGCGAGCAAGCGCAACGCAGTAATGGCGGGCCTATGGCGTGCTCCGACCGTCAGGTGGTGAGAAATGCGGGCCAGCCGGGCGGCATGTAACCGTCGCGCGGCCGGTTAGTCAGCAGCGACTTCGGCGTCCGGCACCGGATGGAAAACCATGCCGGGCGCAGCCGGGTCCGGTTTGAGGACGCTGCCCCACACACCCGCGATGTCGACTTGACTGCCGACTCCTATCTCTGATGACGGATCAAAACGCAACTCGGCGCCAGGCTCGTCTCGCCAATAATGGGTCAGCCCAACGTTGATGGCTACGTCCAGCCAACGCTGGGTCGGAGGAACCCGATGACTCAAACCACGCCCGCCAACCTGCTTGCCGAAGAAGAGAGAGATCCAGTCAGCTTTCTCAAAGCGCGCCCGAATGACGATCGATTCGAACTTGCCCAACCGAGGACCGACGTCGAAGTAAACTTGGGGATCAGTCGAAGTGCTCCCGACGGTTACCGCTTGCGGCGTCATGCTTCGCACTTCGCCTCCATATACGGTAGGCGCGCCGTCTCGGGGAAGCCATAGAGGAACCAAGGATTCTCGAGAAGGCAGTGGAAAGCGAGCCTCGGCGGCGATGTTTTCCCCCAGCGGCAAGGCGTACCAGCGAACCTGGAAAGTGGGTTCAAACTCGCTGGGGACCGCGGCTTCAAAACGAACGGACTTGGCACGGCCCACGCCCGGTGGACCCACCTGAAGAAACGAAACCAATTCCTGAAGGTTGAGCGGTAGGGGATCAACGATTACCCCGTTCGCGAGGTTAGGCCGAACGACCCTCCAGCGCATGACTTCACCGGACCTGTAGCTCACTTCAACCTCAACAGGATGCATACGGAATAGCAAACGCTTCAAGTCTCCGAGCAGGCTCGTTTGCGCGTGAGCCTCCATGACGACGACGGACTCCTGCCGCGGCACGGCAATCTTCTCGCCCCAGCGCGCCGTTGTTGAACCCAAGGGTCGAAGTTCACCGTAACGAGCTTTCGATCGACGTTCCATAAGTAGAACGTGCATGCCGTTAAGCGCCACATCGTAGCGGTCTAGGAGCGCACGGTAAGAGCCGGGATCCACAAAGAAAGGATGGCGCTCGTCAATGGCTTGCCACCGCAGCACCGCGAAGTCGGCCGCCCTATCACCTCGAATGTGGTCGGCGTTGAGCCGGTCAAGGCCCGGCGTATAAGCCGCGTACGTTTGAAATATGGGCCGAGGCCGCCATTGCCAACCATTGGCTATAACATCTGTTACATCCCAGGGAACTGATTCGGCCGTGCCGTCCTTGACTTCACGACGAAAGCGTCCGTCCAGACGATGTGGACGCAAATTGGCCTCGGAGCGCCGTTGCAGATTCTCAACCGTCCTAGGCCAGTTCCACAACTGTCGTGCAACGCTCTCGGCGTGCCTGAGCGCTAGGCGGTCCTTGAACACTCTGCCTCAGTGCTGTCCGGGGAAAGTCGCGCCATCGGACGGTAAGTCTCGACCGCTCAATGTCTTATGGCCTGTTTTGCCCGGGAACGATTTGAAATCCCGAGGCCGCAAATGGTCGCCTGAACGGAGCATCCGGACGCGGCACAATGAGGGATGAACCTTGGCCGTACGGTTTTCTCCCAACTGATCGAGCACCTACCGAGCAAAGAGTTTCAGAAATGTGTATCGCACTACCGCGGCGATTCCTATCTGAAAAGTTTCTCCTGCTGGGATCAGTTTCTTGCGATGGCATTCGCCCAGCTGACCTATCGGGCAAGCCTCCGCGACATCGAGACGTGCCTGCGTTCGATGCACGGCAAACTCTACCACATGGGATTCCGCGGCAGGGTAGCGCGCTCGACACTGGCCGATGCGAACGAGTCGCGCGACTGGCGGATCTACGCGGACTTCACGCAGGTCTTGATTGGCATGGCACGGCCGTTATATGCCCACGACCCGATCGGTATGGACTTGGACCAGACTCTGTACGCTCTCGACTCGACAACAATCGACCTCTGCCTGTCGCTGTTTCCGTGGGCGAGATTCCGCAAGCAAAAGGCCGCCGTGAAGATGCACACGCTGCTGGATCTGCACGGCAATATTCCCACGTTCATCCGCATTACTGGAGGCAAAGTGCACGACATCAACATCCTCGACGAGATCGGCCCGGAGGCCGGCGCGTTCTACGTCATGGATCGGGCCTACGTCGATTTCGAACGCCTCTTCGTGTTCACTCTCTGCTCGTCGTTCTTCGTCGTGCGAACCAAGAAGAACATCTTGCTCCAACGGCGCTACTCGCATCCCGTCGACAAATCCACGGGCTTGCGCTCGGATCAGACCGTCATACTGGCTGCCATCGAATCGGCCCAAGCCTATCCCGACCCGTTGCGGAGGGTCAGTTACTTCGACGCCCGGACGAACAAGCGGCTGAAGTTTCTGACCAACAACTTCGCGCTCCCGGCGCTGACCATCGCCCACATCTACAAGTCGCGTTGGCAGATTGAGTTGTTCTTCAAGTGGATCAAGCAACATCTGCGAATCAACTCGTTTTACGGCACCAGCGAGAACGCCGTCAAGACGCAGATCTGGATCGCTGTCTCGATTTACGTGCTCATCGCCATCGTCCGGAAACGGCTCGGGCTGGAAGCGAGTCTTTACCAGATTCTACAGATTCTCAGCGTTACGCAATTCGAAAAAATGCCCCTTTTACAGGCACTCCAGCCATCCGACTCCCCAAACGAATCCCCCTATGACCCCAACCAATTGATTCTATTCGACTTTTAACCGGACAGCCGTGACTCTGCCTAAAACCGGCAACATGTCCGTCGCAATGTAAGCTCCTGCAAGGAGCGAACACGCCTGAAACAACATCAGCGCTCGCCGATCTCTTGCTGCCTTGGCACAAACGAAAAGAAAAAGCCCCGCCAGAGCCATCTTGACGTGAAAAGAGATCGCGTGGGCGTCCTGGCGCACCATCGCGACCTTGAAGATAAAGAAACTGGCGACCGCCATCGGCGCCAAACCCGGCAACATGTCTCGGGGCCGTTCCGCGAAGGTCAGACCGAGCAGCAGTAATAATGCAGTGGCCAGTGCGAGAGCAAACTGCCAGGAAGGACCAGCGAAACTCATCGCTTCCGAATATCCGGAAGCGACTTCCAAAGCGTACCGAAAGTAGCGCACGATAGAGCCGATCTCGCCCGAAGAAATCGCGTATAGAGTGACGCTTGTAACGGGTAGGAGCAGACCCGTCAGAATCAGTATTCGCTTTTTTGGGCCAAGAAGAGGCCGGTCGGTCAGAGCTAGAATCGAGAGCGTGCAAACAAATAACCCGACCGCCTCGACCCCGAGGTTCGTCTTCACCATGGTCGCCACGCCGGCCAACAGAGCAAGACCCGCCAGATGTGCGTAGCGCCACCTGGAGGGATCCGCTATGGGCAGAAACGCGACTGTGATCAGCGGTACCTCCAACCGCTCGGGCCATGTATCGAGGAGGCCGACCGTGCCCAGAACGATCGCGCACCACAGGGATGCCCAATAGGAACGAAGCACAACGACGAGCCGGATAATCGCGCCGATCCAGATGGCGTACAACCCAAACCGATAGAGCAAAGCCGGTCCCAGGCTCCCTACTCTGGGGTCCGGTAGCTCAAGGTAGGCCAAGGGACCGTATGTCCAAATCAGATCCCTTCCGTGGGCGAGTCCCTGCTCGTGCGCCAGATTAAGGCCCAGAACCCAACTCGCTTCCAGCCCGATTCCGGACGGGCCCGGCACGCTGGGCAGCGTCACCAGGGCGATGTAGACGACGACACCGACCAGCGAAGCAATCTCAAGCTGTCTACGCTTCATTATTGACTCCCGCATAATATAGAGTAACCTTTTGGGGGTCTGCTCGTCTTAATAGACATGGGGAACCCAAGAGGCGTAAGGCGCGATTTTGATGCTCTGGAAAAGCGACGGCTGGAGGCCGTGCGGCTGGTCGTTGACGAAGGTTTGAGTCAGTCCGAGGCAGCACGGCGCGTGAAGGCGGCGCAGCAAAGCGTGAGCCGTTGGGTTAGCGAGCATGGCGCGTACGGTGCCGCCGGACTCCGCCGGGCCGGGCGCGCCGGCCGCAAGCCGCTGTTAGACGCCACGCAACGGGAACGTCTGGAGGCAATGCTGCTGCGGGGCCCCGAAGCGCAGGGCTTCTCGACGCCGCTGTGGACTTGTCCGCGAGTCGCTCGTCTGATCGCCGACGAGTTCGGCGTGCGCTATCACGAAGGTCATGTTTGGAAGATCCTGCGGGCGCTCCACTGGAGCCCGCAACGGCCTGTCGGCAAGGCCCGCGAGCGCAACGAAGAAGCCATCCGCAACTGGCGGCGCAAGACTTGGCCGGCCACTAAAAAAAAGCCCAAAAACAAGGCCGCACGATCGTCTTCATCGACGAAAGCGGACTGAGTCAGAAGCCCCATCGTTGCCGCACCTGGGCGCCCCGCGGCGAGACACCCGTGCTGGAGTTCAACTTCAACTGGCAGAAACTTTCCGTTTCCGCCGGGCTGACCTTGCGCAACTTCTACTTCCGGCTCTATCCCGGCGCCATCGGCGAGCTGGAGGTCATCGACTTCCTGAAGGCTTTGGTCCGCCACATCGACGGCCCGCTGCTGATCGTCTGGGACCGCCTGCCGGCGCACCGCAGCCGCCTGGTGCGGGAGTTCATCGAGCTCTCCGAAGGCCACATCGCCACGGAGTGCTTGCCGCCCTATGCACCGGAGCTGAACCCGGTGGAATACATTTGGGCTTACTGGAAGCAGCACGAGTTGCCGAACGTCTGTCCGAAGGACTACTGGGAGCTGGACGAGCGTGCCCGCAAATCCCTGCGTCGCATGCGCCGCAAACCGCGCTTGATTACGGCCTTCTGGAAGCAGTCTTCTCTTGGCCTTGACTAACTCGATATTATGCGAGATTCAATAAGTTCACCGGGTAGGCGAGGCTAACCTACGAATTCATTCAGAAACTGCCCGGGGCTACTGCGATCCCCGCTGTGCGCCCCAGCTGCTAGTGACCGAAGGGACCGCTCGACGCAAAGAAGAACGCCCAGCGCGCGATAAGCGACCACTCAAGGTCACCACGCTGGAATCACGGGAGGCAGCCGCGCAAGTTGCACTCCGGCCCCCGGAACGCTCGGCCTCGTTGCTCCCCGCCCTGTCGACCCGGGAGAGGGCCTTTCGCTTCCCGTAAACCGAGGGCTCGACCGGCTGGGTGAAACACCAAGTCTGTGAGTCTAGCGGAGGATGATCAAGGTTTTCAAGTCCAACCGGCGGAGTCCAGCCGGCAGAGACATTGCTGCGACGAGGACCGTGAGGCGCCGCGAGAATCCGGCTAGGTTCCACCCACGCGGATCACCGCCGTCCCTAAACCGGTCGGGCCCCCGGGCGGGGGCGCCTTAGCCCCCCGAAACCCAAGGGCTCGACCCGGGTGGTTGAGTCGCCGAGTTTTGTGAGTCTAGGGGGAGGCTGAGATCAATGTTTTCAAGCCCAACCCGCGGGGGCCTATCAGCCCGTGGCAAAAGTCGTGCAAGAGCGAAAAATGGGGACTGCCAGGACTGCCACCAATTCGCCCCCGCCTTGACCGTAGAAAAAAAGTACTTAGCCGCAAGCGAATTGGCCGGCTGTACCCGATTTTCGCGACCTTAACTTCTACCACGGGCTGCTATGTGTTTCGTGCACGGAGTGGCGGGCGGAGAATCGAGAACGAACGACGGAGCGCCCTTAATTCTCCCAACCAGCGGAAAGCCGCCGGAGTGCGTACTCGCCCCGGTCCCGGCCGGATCACCGCTGCGCCGGCCCCCGGACCCTCCCGGCGGTATAATGTGACTCTTCCAGCCGATGTCAAAGGCCGCCTTCGTCGCCATTCTTTTCTTTCTCCTTGTCATCGCTGCGCTGATCTACGCCACTATGGAGTTGAACCAATACTCGTGCGAGGTGTGCATCACCTACAAAGAACGGACGAACTGCAGCGCGGCCTCGGCCCCCAGCCGCGAGGAAGCCACCCGCACCGCAACCGATGTGGCCTGCTCCCCCATTTCGGGCGGCATGACGGAAAGCATCCAGTGCACGAACACCAAGCCCGACAGCGTCCGTTGCTCCCCGAACTAGTGGAGACCTAAACAGCAGCGGGGCGGCGAGGAGAGCCGGTGTCCGAAGTCAGGCTGACGGAATCAAAGCATGCGTTTTCGACGCCTACGGCACTCTATTCGACGTCAATGCAGCCGCCGAGCAGGCGAAGGACCTGCTGGGCGAGAGGTGGCAGCCGCTGGCGCGGACCTGGCGTGCCAAGCAACTGCAATACACCTGGCTGCGCAGCCTAGCACAACGGCATGCCGACTTTTGGCGGGTGACCGGCGACGCCCTCGACTACGCCCTGGACGAGCTGAATCTCGACGACCCTTCGCTTCGCCGGCGACTGATGGAGCTTTACCTCCGACTCGAGGCTTATCCCGAGGTCACCGACATCTTGTTCGGCTTGAAGGAGGGTGGCCTTCGGCTTTCCATCCTTTCAAACGGCTCGCCGAAAATGCTCCAGGCGGCCGTGAAAATGCCGGCATCGCTGCCTCGTTGGACGCTGTCCTCTCGGCGGAAGCCGTCGGTGTCTTTAAGCCGCATCCTTCAGTCTACCGGTTGGCCGTCGATCGCCTTGGTGTCTCAGCCGAGCAGATGTGCTTTATCTCTTCCAACTCGTGGGACGCTTTTTCCGCCAAAGCTTTCGGCTACCGCGTGCTCTGGTGCAACCGCTTCGGCCAACGTCCGGAGCGAATCCCCGAGCGCCCCGACGGCGAAATCGCCGACCTCGCATCGCTGCCCGAGATCGTTCTGTAAACGAAACCGGCCGGTGGTACAGTCAGCCGATTTAGCGTCCGGAGATCTCCTTAATTGGTTGATTTTTTCGAAGGCGCGAAATTAAAAACAGTCCTCGCCGCAAGCGGCAAGCGTATTTAGCCAGGGAAAGAAACTTACGGCGGGGCGGCTATCCGTCACCTGCCGCCGCTTGGCCTTCCCCTTTCGCCAATGCCTGTCGCCAGGCGTCAATTTGCGCCTGGTGCTCTTCGCCTAACGAGTGACCGATACTCTTGCCGAAATCCGCAACCGGTTGCAGGTGTTCAATGGCTTTGTCTAGGCCGCCCTTGCCCGCGTGATAATTCGCTAGGGCAATCCCCACATTCGCTTGGCCTGCTCGGTCACCGATCTCCTGATAGATCGCCAACGCCTGATTGAGAAGGTCCACCCCCTTCTCCTCGGCCTCGGTCACTAGCAGCAGCTTTCCGATCGCCGACAGAGTGTTCGCGGCGCCGAGAGGGTCGCCAATCTCGCCATAGATTCCCAGGGCTTCCCGATAGGAGCTGAAGGCCTCCTGGCCTTCGCCCCGCGCCTCCTGGACGTCGCCGATGGCCTTTAAACAGTTCGCTTCCCCCAAACGGTCGCCGATCCCGCGAAACAGCTCCAGCGCCTGCCGGTAGCTCGCCAGCGCCTCGTCGTTCTCGTTCCGGAAGCTCTGGACGTCGCCGATGGCCTTTAAACAGTTCGCTTCCCCCAACCGCTCGCCGATCCCGCGAAACAGCCCCAGCGCCTGCCGGTAGCTCGCCAGCGCCTCGTCGTTCTCGTTCCGGAAGCTCTGGACGTCGCCGATGGCATCCAAACAGTTCGCTTCCCCCAACCGATCGCCGAGGCGACGGGCCGCCCCTAGACCCTTTTCATACCGCCAAACCTGCTTCCCCCCGGGATCCGTTGTCACGAAGAAGTTTCGTAATCCGGCAGTTCCCCGCGCGGAATGGCAAATGGGTGGCTCTTCGAGCGCGCTTTCACGCTCATACCCCCAGCCGAAAAACCGCTCGAGATTGGGAAGCTCACTGGCGAAACAAAGAATCCCCGAAGCGTGCTGTCCTTTCGTGATCAACGCATCATAGGCTTCGACTCGTTTCGCCAAGTAGGGCAACGCCCGCGGCGCAACGCGATCCATCACGGCTTCCGGCAGCTTTCGTTCCGCGTAGCTGCGCACCGGCGTGGGAAGGTAGTAGTAGCCAAAGGGTGGAGCGGTTTCAACCAAAGCCCGATCGACAATCGGGCGAATGAGCCGGGCCCGCTCCCTCCCGAAAACCTCGCGCAGACCCTCGTCCCCGATGCCCGCGGGGAAAAGGGCCAGCAACGGGAAAAACTCGGCCGCTTGCGCGTCGAGCTGCCGCAGCCTCTTATACGAGGAATTGAGCGTCACCAACACGCTATCACCGTCTTTGCGTTCTTCTTCGGGAATATCGGGGTCGGCCAGAATTTCCTCTCTCGACTCCCGCAGATCCTCGAGCAGCTCGCCGATATCGGGCGTGATCATCTGTTTCGCCGCCTGGTAGATCGCCCGCGGCACGCCGTCGAGAAACGCAAGCACTTTTTCCAGTTGCTCTTCGGTTCCCCGCAGGCCGCCATTTTCCGTGGGTGCAAGCCGCAGGAAAAGCTCCCAAGGGGAGCCGGTGGAGAGAGGCGTGTGAGCGGGTAGGTCTGCTCACCGCCAGCTCCCGAGCGGTAGCGTGAGGAAATGAGCAGCTTCGCCTCACCATGGCCGGCAAGCGCATCGATTAGCTTTCGGGTTTCGCTCAGGTCATCCACGACGAGGTCATCCAACTCGTCGAGAATCAACAGCGAGTCACGCGGCAACCTCCGGGCCAGACCTTCCGGGGTGGCCGCCTCCTGTGGATTGATCTTCAGCTCGGCGGCTATCGAAAGCCGGGCATCATCCGCCTGGGCCTTTTTCTCCGGCCCGCCGAGCGCTCCCAGCGGCACGAAAGTGATGCCCCCTGGGAATCCCCCTCGCTCGGCAAACCAGCGGCCCGCTTCACGGCACAGCTCCGACTTCCCCATGCCGCCTATGCCCCGGACCGTCGTTACCTTGTGGTCCGATACGCGGCTAATCACCTTGTACAGCTCCCGCTCGCGACCGGTGAAAAACTCGGGCCGAGCGACAATCGATTCCGGATGCTTGCCTAACGCATCAACGGTGCGAGTCTCACCCGCCCGAGCGGTTTGAAATAACTGCACGGCATGAGGATCCTCCGCGCCATCTTCAGCTTCCTTAGCCACTTCCGGAAGCAATCGAAACTTAAGCACCTCCTCGATGTTCCGTTCCCGCGGTGCGTCCTGCTGGAGCCGCTCGCAAACTCGTATGATTTCCGGGTCGGTGTAGACGCGCGCCCGGCCGTATCGAAAGGCTTCTCGAACCGTTTTTTGCTGGAGCAGCGCCGGATACAGATCCCCGACAAACTTCCGCGCCGCCAGGTCGAGGACGGTCTTCTCGGCGTCGATGGCAACCACGTGCTTGACCCCGGCTTCGACGAAGACTTCCGCCACCGAAGCGGAATGGCATGCACTAAGCACCGCGAGCGTGGCCGGCGACCTTCTCTTCTCGGCGGCAAACATCGCGGCCAGCCGGGTGACGTCGATCGGGTGCCCCCCACCGCGGCCGTCTTCAAAAAACAGCTTCCCTGGGGTTCCGTGGCCGTCGAAATGCAGAAGGTCGAAGGGTCCGCGTTCACGGAGCGAGGCGAGCAGGTTCTCCGACGTGGCAATGACGAAATGCAGATCGACCGCTTTGCCCGCCGCCTCGATTCCTCGGCGAATCGTGTCCGCGCTCGCTTCCAGATTGAGCTGGCTTATGGGGTCTTTCCGGTCGGGGTCGACCAGCGGAGCCGACAACAAGGCCAGCATCTTCAGCGGCCGGGTTTCGCTCACTCGCTTTTCTTTCCCGCGACCAGCTCTTGAAGCGCTCCCTGCGGCATGATCTCGATCATCAAGCGGGCCAGCCGGCGGACTCGATCCGTGGGATCACTCATGGCTCGGATCTGCGCCAATTGCCTTTGATGTTTCTCCTTCGACTGCGGGTGCGGCTCGGCTTCGATGTGATCGGCAAGGATCTCGATCATCCGCGGCTCGGAAAGACACTCTCGCAAGCGGCGCATTTCGCGGGCCGTGGCGTCGGCAATCCGCGCGTTGACCTCATCGACACACAGCCCCTGCAAGTTTTGATACCAGGCATCGATGGGAATGGAGAGTTCCCGAGGGCTGTCCTCATCCCGGCCGGCGGCTCGGAACAAGGTAAACTTGCTGCGTAAGATCGCGGGGAAGGTGAGGCCGGTGACGACGGCGAGGCGGAGAGCGTCTTCGACACCGAGCCCGAAACGCAGCACCGCGTACACGGCGCACGCCGCCAGCACATTCAGTGCGATCAGTTTGGCGACATGGCGGTTGAGCCAATGGTTCCCCATCCAACGACCGAAGGTCTGCAATAGCTCGATCGCCGCCAGCACGGCACCGAAAAACGCACAGACCACAAAGGGCAACGCCTGTTCTCCCATTGTTTTTCCGCCGAACGGCGCGCCGGGACGTCCCCGGGCGGAACGCCGTCTTGTCCCTCCAGGACTACAGCAGGTCGCGAATATCGCGGGCGGTGAGGTAGATTTCCGTCTTCTCGCCGTCGTGCTCCGTGGTTCTGACTTCGAGAAGCTTGCGTTGTTTGAGGTCTTCCAGGTCGGGCTTGAGGTCTTCGCCTAGCCGGTCGAGTTTTACGGCCAGATCTTCCTCCAGCGCGGCGCCTAATTCCTTGACCTTTCGTAAGATCTGAATCTCGTTGTCTGTAATTCCCATCAGGCGATCGATTTTGGCGGGCATAATGGCGTTCTATGGCCGGGTTTTACCTTGCGTCCGGTATTTATCCATCATCACTGCTGTCCGGTTAAAAGTCGAATAGAATCAATTGGTTGGGGTCATAGGGGGATTCGTTTGGGGAGTCGGATGGCTGGAGTGCCTGTAAAAGGGGCATTTTTTCGAATTGCGTAACGCTGAGAATCTGTAGAATCTGGTAAAGACTCGCTTCCAGCCCGAGCCGTTTCCGGACGATGGCGATGAGCACGTAAATCGAGACAGCGATCCAGATCTGCGTCTTGACGGCGTTCTCGCTGGTGCCGTAAAACGAGTTGATTCGCAGATGTTGCTTGATCCACTTGAAGAACAACTCAATCTGCCAACGCGACTTGTAGATGTGGGCGATGGTCAGCGCCGGGAGCGCGAAGTTGTTGGTCAGAAACTTCAGCCGCTTGTTCGTCCGGGCGTCGAAGTAACTGACCCTCCGCAACGGGTCGGGATAGGCTTGGGCCGATTCGATGGCAGCCAGTATGACGGTCTGATCCGAGCGCAAGCCCGTGGATTTGTCGACGGGATGCGAGTAGCGCCGTTGGAGCAAGATGTTCTTCTTGGTTCGCACGACGAAGAACGACGAGCAGAGAGTGAACACGAAGAGGCGTTCGAAATCGACGTAGGCCCGATCCATGACGTAGAACGCGCCGGCCTCCGGGCCGATCTCGTCGAGGATGTTGATGTCGTGCACTTTGCCTCCAGTAATGCGGATGAACGTGGGAATATTGCCGTGCAGATCCAGCAGCGTGTGCATCTTCACGGCGGCCTTTTGCTTGCGGAATCTCGCCCACGGAAACAGCGACAGGCAGAGGTCGATTGTTGTCGAGTCGAGAGCGTACAGAGTCTGGTCCAAGTCCACACCGATCGGGTCGTGGGCATATAACGGCCGTGCCATGCCAATCAAGACCTGCGCGAAGTCCGCGTAGATCCGCCAGTCGCGCGACTCGTTCGCATCGGCCAGTGTCGAGCGCGCTACCCTGCCGCGGAATCCCATGTGGTAGAGTTTGCCGTGCATCGAACGCAGGCACGTCTCGATGTCGCGGAGGCTTGCCCGATAGGTCAGCTGGGCGAATGCCATCGCAAGAAACTGATCCCAGCAGGAGAAACTTTTCAGATAGGAATCGCCGCGGTAGCGCGATACACATTTCTGAAACTCTTTGCTCGGTAGGTGCTCGATCAGTTGGGAGAAAACCGTACGGCCAAGGTTCATCCCTCATTGTGCCGCGTCCGGATGCTCCGTTCAGGCGACCATTTGCGGCCTCGGGATTTCAAATCGTTCCCGGGCAAAACAGGCCATGAGACATTGAGCGGTCGAGACTTACCGTCCGATGGCGCGACTTTCCCCGGACAGCACTGGTTGCGGAATGCGCCCACCTCGATCCAAAGAAACACAACTCGCCTCACTGCTCCTTAGGCACGAGCGGGCCCTTGTGTTTCCAGAGTCGTTCTTTGAGCCGGGGGAATAGTTTCAAGGCGTTGTCGCGCAGAATCTGGCGGCCGATTCGTAGCGCGTCCTCCTCGCGGAGGTTGCCGTCGTCGACCCTTTCAGCCAGAACTTTTCCCAGCACGCGGCGGGTCGTCTCCGTCGCGCCGTAGATGCCCTCGGCGTATTCGGCGTCGGCGCCCCAGGTGATGCGGTCGGACGCCACGACGTCGAGCCACTCGTGAAAAGCTCGTTTGGCCATCTCCTGGCTCAGCAGCGGCAGCCAACAAGAATCGATCCACACGTTTAACAAGTGCGGCGCGAAGGCGATGGCGCCGGTCTCGCTGACCCAAGGGTAACCGCCGTGAAACAAGATGAACTTGGTCTGCGGGTTGCCTGCGATGAGGTTTTCCAGCAGCAGCGGGTTTGAACGCTCGAGGTGCGCGCCGGTGTGGATTTGAAAGGGCAGGTCATATTTCGCGCTAAGCTCAGCGAGCCGCCACATCATGAAGTCTTCGAAGTCCTTGATCTGTTGGGGTGACAGCTCCTTTCGGGGCCGGCCGAAGGCACGCGCCGCCCGCTCCTTCCCCACGTTGTCAAAACGAAGGCTTCTCCCGGTATGGACCTTCAGACCTACCGCCCCATGCTCTTTCATTGTCTGGAACAGGCGCTCCACGAGGGCAATGTAGTCGTCCAGCGACTCCACCTTGAGCCCTCGCTCATGGGCGAAGCGGTAGGGGTCGAGAGAGGGCCGCTTGTACTCGGAGGGGTGGAATCCACCGGAGAACAGCTGATTCACCCTGAAGATAATCACCTCAAACGGATAGTAGGTCTGCACATCATATGGATCCCAATAACGGTCGTTGAGCATCAGCTCGATGTTGGCCCGTTCGGTGACGACGTGATAGAGCCACTTCTGGTCACGATAATTCTCAAAGATGCGCCGGTTCAGCTCGGCGGCTTGTTCGTCGGTGATCTGCTCGAAGTCAATGCCATAGAGATCTCGGAAGGCGGGAAGCTGGTAGCGATATTGGCTCAACGCCCGGGCGTCGTCAAAGTCGCCCTTGGCCCGCGACCACCACTCGTTGAACGGTCCGCCGGGCGTCCAGGGAGTCAGCCGCTTGTATTGCGATCCCCAGTAGGAGCGCCCCCAAACGCTGTAGAGGTTGACGCCGCGGCCGTTTCCCGTCTCCACGTAGGGGTGCAATTGATCGAAGGGCTTGAGGTGGTCGTGCGTGTCAATGATGGGGACTTCATCTAGAAACGCCTTGATTCGCTGGTAGGTCGCCGTGTCCGGCACTGCTTGACACCCGACCGTAAAAGCCGGCCATAGGATGGCGCAAACTGTGGAGGCGAGTATCAACCCGCGCATGATCGTTCCTCTCCGGTGTACGGTCTTATCCGTGGGCTTGGCCATGCGCATGCAGTCGTCGGTGGAGCGCGGCTTGGGCTTCTTCGAATACCTTGACGATCTCGGCGAGTCGCTCGGGATCGGGCCGGGTGGCGAGATTCTCTACGTAGCTCTTCGATCCGTCAATCAGCTTCAGCATGTAACCCGCCGAGGTCGCCGACATCAACTCTTTACCCGGAACGACCAAGTAGACCGGCGAGGTGTGCGCCGAAAACTGAAAGACCAAGCCGGCGGGTTCGGGCGGCCACCAAGATCGGGAAGAGCAGCGCGCGGCCAGCCAGCCCGGTCCCGAGACCTCTACCTGTTCCTTCAATACCATTTGCCGCGTTCCCTCGCGTTCCTCGCGCGAGGCGACGACCTTGCCGTTAAAGACGACTTCGACGCGTTCGAAGGGTGCGAAGGCTTGGGCCTCCACGCGCACCTCCACGGTTCCTCCTCCCGCCCCCAGCTTGATTTCTTCGCCCGGCACGCGGCCGTCGACCGACAACCGCAGCAGCGGTCCCGTCGTCGCGAATGTATTGCCTCGTCGTACGGCCCGGGCCCAGTTTGCAAAACTGAACTCCTCCTGGCCTAGGTACGCATAGGTCCGGTTCGCGCCCACGGGAATGTAGGCGCCCATTTTGTCTGAACCGCCCACGACCGGCACGCGGTAGCCGCAGTTCAAGCTGTGATACCAATCGTAGTAGTTCAGGTCGAAGCTTCCTGGCCGATCGACCCGCCAAGGCGATAGCTCAACAGCATCAATCTTGGATGTGGCGATGGCTGCAACGGCCTCCCCATTGCCGTAAGGGAAGTGTGCGGAGACTGCTAAACCGCCGCGTTTGCGGCAGATCTCCGCCATCTCGGTAAGACTCATCCAAAGGGGAGACCCGATCGACCCTTCGTGCGGCCCGTCCGTCGAGAGCGGAAAGACAGGCTCGCCCAGCAAACCAAAGTGCCCCAGAACGTGGTTGCGGTTTTCCGAGCCCACGCGAACCATGGTCTCTCCGTCGGGCGAGGTAAGCGAGCCGTGGGCACGGTCGCCTACATTCGAGAAAAGGTTGCCCCACTGCGTCACCAGTAGATTCGCCAAATTGAGCCCCTCCGCTTGGGACTCGAGAACCGCCGTAGCGGGAGGCAAAAAGTGGACGTGGCCATCGGCCGTCAGCCAGCCCTGGGAACGTAGATCCGTGAAGCGCCCGATCTCGAGCTGGAGCTCTCGTTGGCCCGGCTTGATGTGAAGCTTCTTGCGGACAGGCTCGTATTCAAAGCCCTTCGTGATTTCGACGTACACTTCGCCGACCGGCAATTCGATCTGGAACTTCCCGTCAACGTAGGCGAAGCAGTCGTCCCCCAATCGCAAGTCCGACGAGTACATCTGGCCCTGCGCGATATCGTTGTCGGCGAAATGCCCGTAAGGCGGAATGTAGCGGCCCTGCTTGGAGCGGAACCCCAGCCGGACGGGGGTAGAGCGTTCGGTGCCGGCCTCGACCACCGTCCCATGTACCCACGTTTTTTGCGGCTCGAGAACCTGTATGCGCACGCCGTCGGCGCGGGCTTTGATTTCCTCGCCCTCGCCGGCCTTGCCGAGATCGAATTCGTAGCGCCGGCTTGTCTTGCTATCAACAACTGAAAGCGTCGCTTCGTTGCTTGCTGCAATCTCGGCATACAAGTAGGGCGATGGTTGCGTGGGATCGGCCATCTGACCAAGGCCTTTGGCAGGCTCGGCAAGCCACTTCTCCGCCTCAAATTGCTCGAGCTTGTACGTTCTCGCCACGACGCCCAAGTCCACATGCAGTTTCCATCGCTCCGCCGGGTCGGCTGAAGCTTCCGGCAGCGTTACTCGATAGACGTGCAGGCGCTCGTAGCGTAGGGGGTTCTCTTTTCCTTCGAAGAGGGTCATTCCACAGACGAACAGCAGGTCCTCGGCACGAGCTTCGAGCCGCACCACTTTGAGCGTGCGATCGGGTTCGGGATTCTCGAGCGCACAGACCCACAGCGTGGGCCGTCGCGGCCAGTCAGTGGCAAGCCGGTTTTGTACCAACCTGCGCGGCGTGACGTGTTGGTCAGCCCTTAAGGGCTTATAGAGGGTTTGATAGTGCCGGATGGCCGCGAAGGCATCGTCGTTCCACGGGGTCGATGGCGTATTTACCTCGAAACGGCGGCGAATGGGCAAGGTTCGTTCCGTACCGTCTTCGTATACCAGAACGGCTTCGGCGAGAAGCTGTCCGAGTTTCTTGAGTTCGTCCTCTGTTTCGGCTCCTTGCGGAAAATACGGCTGGTCAATGTTGTCGTGAACCGGCGTGGGGATCCAGTCGCAAAAATGCACCAGGCAGATGTAGCTCGCTTTTTGCTGCAAAGGCATCTCGACGCTCGCGGTCGTCCATGCGCTTGATCGCTTGCTGAGCGCCAGCCAGCGTTTATTCTCGTCGCCCTCTTCGGTGGCCAGCGAGAACGGAATGCCGCGTATACTTTTGAGTCCGGAGGGCGTCGGGATAAGACCGTCTTTGCTGAACGCCCTGGCCCGGCTGTGAGGACCAAAATCGGTGGGAGAGGCGTTGAAGCGGCGGCTCAGATCCACGCGGGCGAACTTGGTCTGAGAACTCCCAGCCTTTGCCGCCGCCGAGGCCGCCGCCGAGGCCGCACTGGCAGGCAGCAAACTCAATGTCGGCACACCGACCGCCGTTTGCAGGAAGCTCCTTCTTTTCCAAGCCTTGTTCGGCGCCATGGTTGTCGACCTCCTTGGATTACTCTCGTCTGCTAGATTGATGCCAGCCTCTGTTGTGGCTATGTTGTGCTACCACGCGCGTTAGGGCAAGCCGTGTGGTTGGGGTGGGTTGCGTGGAAATATACACAGAACGGCCGCGGGTCTCGGGAACGGCACCGAGCCCTGCGCTACGGCTCTCGTCGAAGCGACAAAGCCGTTGCGGTCACGAGGCCTCGACCGCACCCTTGCGGGTGCGGCTCTGTTAGGACATGTGGTGGCTCAAACCGCCCGTTTTCACGGCACCACTTCTACACCAGTTCCTTGATCGGCACGCCGGTCTTGTCGTCGATGGAGTTGGCGATCTTGACGGGCCGCCCGATGGGGGTCATATAGGTCTTCTCCCAGTCAATCCCAAAGGCCTTGTAGATGGTCGCGTAGATGTCGCCCATCGTAATCATGCGGTCTGCGACATAACCGCCCTCGGAATCACTGGCGCCGATGACGTGTCCGCCTTGGATGCCGCCGCCGCCCAAAACCAGCGACCAGCACTGCGGCCAATGATCGCGGCCCGCTTTGGGGTTGATGTGGGGAGTGCGTCCGAACTCGCCCATGGCGATTACGACCGTCGACTCCAGCAGACCGCGCTGGTCCAGGTCTTCGAGCAGCGTGGAGAAGGCCTGATCAAACGAAGGGCACAGCTTGTCTCGATGCCCTTTGTCGTTGTCGCCGTGAGTATCCCACTCGATCGTCTTATACCCGGCGGCCGTCACAAAGCGGGCGCCCGCCTCGACCAGCCGGCGCGCCAACAGCACGCTCTGTCCGAACGGGTGCCGGCCGTAGGCGTCCTTCACCTTTTCCGTTTCCTTCGAGAGGTCGAAGGCTTCTCTCACGTTCGGAGACAGGATCATTCTCCAAGCCGCGTCCGTGAAGCGGTCCATCTTGGCGTATTCAACTTCCTTGACCTTTTGCCGGTAAAGCGAATCGACCAGCATCAGGGCGTAACGCCGCTCTTCGATTTGCTCGACGGAAACGGACTTGGGGAGGCTCAGATCGGGTACTTCAAAGTCCTTGCGGCCGGGATCGTGAACGACCATCGGGTCGTAGTCCGCTCCCAGGAAGCCCGATCGAAAGTACTGCAGTAGATCCAACTCACGGGTAACAACGTAAGGAGGTATCTCGTTGCGGATAGCCATCTCTTTGGAAACGATGGACCCGAAGCTGGGGAACTTCATCGCCAAATTGGGCCTGTGCCCGGTGAGTGCATAGTGGGTCGCCGGAGGGTGGTTGGCCTCTTCGGTGTGCATCGAGCGGACAATCGACAGCTTCTCCATGTGCTTGGCGACCCCGGGCAGCAGCTCTGAGATTTGAATGCCGGGAACATTCGTGGAGATCGGCTTGAAAGAGCTGTTCGGCTTGGGATCCCAGGTATCGACCTGACTCGGTCCTCCTTCGAGCCAGAGCATGATGCACGACTGAGCCTTGCCACTAGGATTCACGCCCTGGGCGGCCATCAAACTCTCCAGCCCCAGCAGGTCGCGCAGTCCGATGCCCAGGTAAGTTAACGACCCCACCCGTAGAAAGTCCCGACGTCCTAAGCCTGGTCCTTTGAAAGTCATCGCTTCTCCTCCTATTTGGCTTGCCGTTTCGACCTGGCCTAGCACGGCATTTCGCAAGCACAGTTATGTATCAGCTTGCTTGTCGAGGTATTGCGGCTCATCAGCTAGGGCGCGATGAATTGCGCCCCTACGTTTGAACGCGAGATGCTCAAGCCCATCGGTAGGGGCGCGATTCATCGCGCCCGCACTCCGCCACGTTGCGTAACCATATTTGCGAAATCATGCACTAAGCTAGTGGCTGGCGGCGAACTCCCGCGAAGCAATCAGTCCCCAGAGCAGACTGCGAACGGCTTCCGGCCGGGACGGGCGTTCACTCAGCCACTCCCGCAGCCCGGTCTGTTCCATCTCCGTCGGAAACCGCGAGAACGCCGCGAGGTACAGTTCCTCGATCACTTCACCGTCGGAGGCGCCGCGTTTCAACAGCTCGCTGACGCGTCCCCTCTCTTGGTCGAGCTTGTCGTTGTAGGTTGATCCGACGAGCATGTGCAGAGCCTGCCCAAGGTTCGCTAGATTCTCCCGCTCCGGCATGGCAAGCCGGTCCGGCTTGCCGTAGACTTCCAGGAACCGGCCGCGGAACATGTCCGGCTCGACGATATTGATCGCCCGAGCGCCCAGCGGCAACGCTCCCGGCTGGGTTTGGTTTGAGCTGTGCAGGAGCCGTTCGGGGACTCCGGTCGCCTGGGATACCGCGTCCAGCAGCACTTCCGCGTCGAGCTGCTTGGGCATGAAGTGCGAATAGTTGATTCGATCTTCCGCGTTGGTCTCGTTCGACTCACTCGATAACTGATAAGTCCGGGACGAAACAATTGTGCGGATCAGATGCTTGAGATCATGCCCATGCTCGCGGAAGTCCGCCGCCAGTGCCTTGAGCAGATCAGGATGGGTCGGCGTATTGGTGGAGCGAAAATCGTCTACCGGGTCAACAATGCCCCTGCCGAAGAAGTATCCCCACATCCTGTTGACCGCGGCTTCCGCGAAATAAGGGTGGGACGTCATCCATTCCGCGAGCTCCATGCGGAGATCGGCCTGTTGTTCCTCCGGCAGCACCCGGCCATCGAGCAACGTGGGTTGGACGAGTTGTTTCGTCCGGGGATGCACCACGTGGCGGTTCCCGCCCACCACGCCGTAATCCACGTCTTGCCCATTGGGATCATCGTAGAGCACGGAGCCATAGAGCTCGGGATCGTCGGGTCCGAACTTCACGCCGTTCAAGCGGCCGAAGAAGGCCGTCATTCCCCAGAACTGGTCCTGGCTCCAGGCCTCGAAAGGATGGTTGTGACACTGCGCGCAGTCCAGCCGCCGTCCGAGAAAGACGCGAACTTCCTCGGCCATTTTGCGCTCAGGATTGCGAGGATCGCTGACCTGAAAATAGTGCGGCGCCGCGCCTCCGAAACCCTGGGCGGCGATACGCTCGCGCGCAATCCGGTCGTAGGGTTTGTTCCGCGCGACGCTGTCCCGGAGCCACTCCCAGTGCAGGCGGACGGGCTTCATGTTCGAGTTGGCGTAACGGGCAACCCGGAAGATGTCCGCGAACCGGAAGGTCCAGTACTCCACATATTCGGGGGAATCGAGAAGCGTCTCGATCAGCTTCTCGCGCTTGTTAGGATCTTGGCCGGCGAGGAATTCGCGCACGCGCGCGGGCGGTGGGAGCGTCCCCGCCATATCCAAACACAGGCGCCGCAGAAACTCCGCGTCGCTCGACAGCTCGGAAGGGAGGATATTGAATTTCCGCAGCTTCGCAAAGACGTGGTCGTCGATGAAGTTATTCCGCACTACCCGCGGATAGTCCGGCAGCGGCTTGGAGATCACCCCAACGCGGGCGCTGACGGCGTGCCCGGCCGCACGGATCAGGATGGATGTCTCCCCGGTCATTAGCCCACTCGCGCGACCTTCGAGAGACACTCTTACCACTTCCGGATTGTTGGCAGTGTAGAGTACTTGGCCGGTTATGTCCTCTTGCCGGCCGTTAGAAAGATGCGCCGTCACCAGGAGTTGATGTTTCCCATTGAGGTCCAGCACGACTTCCTTTGGGAAAACTTCCACCCGCTCGACCTTGACGCTCTGCTGTTCGCTTTCTTCTCCGTAGGGAGCCCCGGCTCGCACCCAATTGAGAATGGTTTCGTAGTCGGGCGAGTTGGCAGGGAAGAGTTGTCCGCCGCCATGGGGAACCTGCATGGCCGGCTTCCGCAAAAGGAGGCTTTGCTCCGGCTTTTCTAAATCGACCCGGGAATTTCTCTCGCCGGCGACTTCATCCGTTAGAACTTGATACGTGCCGCCGTCGACGATCCATTCGTAGTCTTCCCGAGGATAGAGTGCGTTCAGGGAAAGCTTGAAGCCGCCCTGGCCCTTCACCCCGCCATGGCAACTGCTGGTGTTGCATCCCTTCTTCGTGAGAATGCCCCCGATGCCCCGTGCAAAAGAAAACGATCGCTCCTCATCCAAACCCGCCAGGCGAAACTTCGTCGTCGCCGTGTGCCGCCCTAAACCGGCGGTCAGTACGGCGGTGCCGTCGGCCAACGCCTCTAACCTGCCGCCTTCATCCATGCGGGCTAGGTTCGGCTTAGAAATCGAAAACCGCGCCTCCCGAGTCACGTCGCGTTCGACGCCATCGCTATATTTCCCCAGCGCGATAAACCGCTGCGAGGCCTTGGCTCCCCAAAGAGTGGTGTTGTCAGGGGCCAATCGCAGAGAGAGAAGTTCGGCCAGTGCTTGCCCCGCCGCGGCTGAACTCAATAGGCTCAGGCCGACAAACAGAGAAATGCTCACCAGTCCATGTCGCGAGCGAACCCGGGATCTCATCTCAATCTCCTCCTGTGCCTGACGGCTCCGCCACCACCATGAGCGGAATCTCCCCGACCAGAGCGGGCGCTCCGAGTTCACCCCCTACGACGGGGCGGGCGATGACCCGAATGAGCCGCGGCATACGCATGACTTGAGCGTCGGCGCCGGCTACGAGCAATATCGCCGCTGTTTGACTCTTCGGCAGATATCTTTCCTTGAAACCCTCGTCCAGGGGTGGGTGGCTTTCCGGCTCGACTTCGACCGCCGCCAAGGCCTCGACTCCCGCGGGCAGATTCTCCACCGCGAACGCGATGTCACCGTTGTAGCCTTCTTCCTGCTCAGCCGTCAACGTCAACTTCTTCGCCCCTCCGGCCCTGAGGTTGACGCGATCTTCCGTCACCACGATCTTTCCCATGTGGGGAATCTGGGAGCGAACAAGAATTCGATATTTGAAACTGGAATCGCCGCGCCGGGAGGTCATATCCCGAACTTGAAGCCAATAGCCGCCTTCCCGCTGGGATGTGTAAATCGTCTTGGGCTCAAGCCTCTTAATCCAGTCATCCCCGTCCCCGGCAATGAACTTGTAGATGTTGGTAAAGAGTTCCTCTTCCGCATCGTGCTCGAAGATCCCCAGGCGCGGGTTGAAGTAAGGCGGAGGCGAACCGGGGGTTTCAACCTCGAAAGCGAGTCCCTGATCGCGTTTCACTTGAAATCGAAAATAGTCCACATCACCCGGACGCTCTATCGTTCCCTCTAAAATGGCGGGCAAGGTCAACGGCAGAGCGTCAGCGCGCGTGTCGTTCGGTTCCATCTCGGTCGCGGCGACAATCGTCTCCGGGGGCGTGCCAAGGGAATTGAGGCTTGGCCCTTCCGGGACCTTTCCTCCGCTTCCCTGTAAACCCGAACCGCTCTTCTTTGTTACTGAATCCCCCGTTTCACTGGTCACGACGGTACGGGAGACGAGCGCCGCCATACGGTCCTGCTCCAGTGTACGCGGAAAGGCTCGCTCATCCCATTCGGAATCGCGCTGCTGATCTTCTAGAACAGAAGATCCGTCCGCTGGAGCGATGAGGAGTTGGTAGGAATAACCGGGCCCGATGATTCCCAAGAAGGATCCTACCCGTAACAAGTACCGGCCTGATTTGTCGAAACGATAGTTCAGCGTTGTGAGGGTCCTCAGGGGAGCCGGATGGTAGCTGTTCGCCAAACGGTAAAGGCGGTTCGGATCAAACCAGGTTTCGCTGGATTCATAAAGGGCGAGGTGGGCATCGAAACCGTTTCCGGTTCTGAAATTCGGATCTTGGCCTGTTCGCGTAAAAGCTTCAAAGCGTAGCTCTTGATTCTTGGGGACCTCGAATGAGTAGAAATCTACTTCCCCTTCCTCGTCGATCTTTCCGCTGATGACGACCGGGAAAGTGACCGGCTGCGCTTCTGCCGGCGTGCCCTTGGGGCTTTTCGCTTCGATCACGACGGGTTCGGAATGCACCAGGAACGCGAGTGCGTTCGAAACGCCGCGGGGCGAGACCAACCGCACCGAGTAGCGTCCGGCCTTGGCCGCGGGGTCAACGTCCACGCTTAGCGAAACCCGATGGCCGGGCAACTTTTCGAGCTCTTTGCGGGGCCCCGCGCCGGCAGTCTCCAGTAGCTCGATCGGCTCAACGTTTCCGACCGTGCCTGTCAGGCTTTCCGTATCGAACCAGGCGGCGTAAACACCCTCCAGACCGGTCCCTTGGATGCTGACCTCTAATCGGGCGCCTTGCCCGCTGCCGGCTGGAAAGATGGAGACGATCTCCGGCTCCGCCGGGGTTTCTACGGCACCGATCTGAGCAGAGAGAAGACCGATGAGGCACACCACAACTGGTAGCCGCCCAAGCCGCCATTTTTTCGTCATCAACAACCTTCTCTCGATGTTATCCTACAGTA
Organism: Bryobacterales bacterium; assembly: GCA_965248365.1. GTDB lineage: Bacteria > Acidobacteriota > Terriglobia > Bryobacterales > UBA6623. Next base: position 1,601,066 of record CBDFJA010000003.1, read on the forward strand.
GGACTTTTAGCAATTGTAAAGTGAGATCGGGCTGCGGGCCGGGCGTCTTCGTAAGCTTTCACGGACTTCGCATCCAGGCCGCAACCCTCGGCTCGCTGGAGGATTGGTTCATGTGTAGGATTCGTTTTCATCGTTATGGCGCTCTCATATGCTTCACTCTGGGGCTGATGCTCGCCGGCGCCCCATTCTCGGCGGCGTCAACAGGGGCCGTTGACTTCCAACGCGAGGTGCGGCCGATTCTTTCCGACACCTGCTTCCAATGCCATGGCCCGGACGCCAAGACCCGCATGGCCGACTTGCGTCTTGACACGCGAGAGGGAGCTTTCGCTCAACGTGAAAACGGAAGCGCCATCGTTCCGCGTGACTCGGACGCCAGTCTACTCTTCCAGCGCATCGTACATAAAAACGAAGTGCTGCGCATGCCGCCGGTTTATTCGAAGAAGGAACTGAGCGACGATCAGATCGATGTCCTCAAACGCTGGATCGAGCAGGGCGCCTCATGGGACCAGCACTGGTCGTTCCAACCTTTGAAGCGGCCCGAACTACCCGCCGTCCAGCGGGAAGAGTGGTCAAGCAACGGAATCGACCGCTTTATCTTGGCGCGGCTGGAAGCCCAAGGGCTCGAGCCGGCTCCGGAAGCCGACCGCCGCACGTTGGCTCGCCGTGTCGCACTCGATCTAACAGGTCTTCCTCCGGCGCCGGAGTTGGTCGAGGGGTTCGTAAACGATACTTCGCCGAACGCCTATGACGCGCTCGTCGATCAGCTTCTCGAATCTCCGCACTGGGGAGAGCACCGTGGCCGCTACTGGCTGGATGCGGCCCGCTACGGGGACACCCACGGCATCCACGGCGATAACTATCGCGAGATGTGGCCTTACCGAGATTGGGTGATCAACGCCTTCAACCAGAACATGCCCTTTGACCGGTTCACGGTTGAACAGATCGCGGGCGACCTGTTGCCCAACGCCACGCTCGAGCAGCGTGTCGCCACCGGCTTCCACCGCTGCAACGTCACGACGAACGAGGCCGGCCTCATCATCGACGAGTACGCGGCCGTCTACGCCAAGGACCGCGCCGACACGACCGGTACGGTATGGCTCGGGCTGACTGTCGGTTGCGCGACCTGCCACGATCACAAGTTCGATCCGATCTCGCAGAAGGACTTCTATGCGATGACGGCGTTCTTCCGCAACACCACCCAGTACGTGATGGATGGGAACGTCTCGGACCCGCCTCCCATAGCTGTCGTGCCTCGCCAACAAGACCGCGCGCGCTGGGACGAGCTGAAGCGCGAAGCGGCCGAAATCAGCACGCGTATGCGGGAGGTTTCCTCGTCGGCGGATGAAGAGTTCGAGACGTGGCTTGCCGGAGGCGAGTATCGCTCTCTCAAAGCGCCCCTGGGGACAGCCTCCGAGGTTTTCGCACTGTCGCTTGACCAGAAGGCCCGGGGTACGGCGCACGGGGAGGAATTCGCGGTTGACCTATCCCACGGCGTCACGCTGGGAGCGGGACCCCGGGGTCGCCGAGCTCTGCGATTCGGCGGCGAGACTTGGGCCGAATTACCGAACGTTGGGCTCGACGCCGACAAGCCGTTTTCGATTTCGGTCTGGATACAGAACCCCGATGAAGAGGGTAGGTTCATCGTAGCCGGCCAAACCGATCCGGAGGACAAAAACCGCGGCTGGGCGCTGACGATTGGCGCCGAGGTTGCCCGCGTGCCGGGCTTACATCTGTTTGGCGACCAAGAAAAAGAACTCGGAGACGAAGGCAAACCGCTTGAAATCTTTACGGGCTGGATGCAGCAGCTCGAGGTCGGCGCTTGGAATCACGTAGCCGTAACATACGACGGCAGCAGCGAGCGCGCCGGGCTGAATATCTACGTGGACGGAGAGCTTCTGCCGACAACGGGAAGCGAGTATTTTAAGAAGCTCCACGGCAGTATCCTCAACGACCAACCGCTTCTGCTCGGAAAACTGCACCGCAAGGTGGGGAATGAAGAATTCGAACGTTACTTCGCCGGCGGCGGAATCGCGGATTTCCGCATTTTCAACCGTGTCATTACGGTCGAGGAAGCCCGAATCGTCTCGCGCTGGCCGGTCGTGGAGCGAGCACGGGAAAAAGACCCCGGTCAGCTTACGCCACACGAGCGGGAGACCCTGCGGCTCTGCTATGTAAGCCTCAAGAATGACGACTACCGCGGACTCGTCGAGCAGAAGCGGCAGATCGCCCTGAAGCAGCGAGAGATTCGGCGCGGAGGCGGCATCACCCACGTGATGCAAGAAATTACGGATCGCGATCCCGAAGCCCACATTCTCTATCGCGGCATGTATGATCGGCCTCAAGATCTGGTCAAGGCCAACACTCCCGCCGCACTTGCCGCGATGCCGGCTTCGTTCCCGCGCAATCGGCTGGGCTTGGCCAAGTGGCTGGTGGACGACTCGAATCCGCTGAGCGCGCGGGTCGTCGTGAACCGCTTCTGGCAGGAAGTCTTCGGAACCGGCATCGTCAAAACCAGCGACGACTTCGGCTCGCAAGGGGAGCCGCCCTCCCATCCCGAATTGCTGGATTGGCTGGCGGTCGAGTTCCGGGAATCAGGCTGGGACGTAAAGCAGTTCTTCCGCTTGCTGGTCACCTCTTCAACCTACCGCCAGTCGGGGGCGACCACAAAGGACAAGCTCGAACAAGATCCTGAAAACCGGCTTCTCTCCCGCGGCCCGCGGTTCCGCTTGGATGGTGAGTTGCTGCGCGACTATGCGCTGGCGGCCAGCGGCCTGCTGGTTCCGACTATCGGGGGCCCTAGCGTGAAGCCCTACCAGCCTCCTGGTGTTTGGGAAAGCGTGGCGATGGAGGACAGCAACACTTTCTCTTATAAACAGGATCACGGCGACAAGCTCTATCGCCGCAGCATGTACACTTTCTGGAAACGCTCGGCGCCCCCGGCGTCGATGGAGGTCTTCAACGCCCCGACGAGGGAAAACTGTACGGTGAGGCGGGAGCGTACGAATACTCCGCTACAGGCATTGGCGACGATGAATGATCCGCAGTTCGTGGAAGCCGCCCGCTACCTAGCCCAAACAGCCATGCGCGAGTCGGGAGACGACTTGAACCAACGGCTCGACTACCTGACGCTGCGGGTGCTGGCGCGCGAGCTTGAGGACAACGAGCGAGAAGTGGCCAAGCGGGCCTACAACGATTTCGTGAACTACTATGCGTCGCACACCGACGACGCTAAGAATCTGTTAGCCACCGGCGAGTCCAAGCCGGAAGAGACGTTGCCCGTAGCGGAGTCCGCGGCTCTCACCATGCTAGCGAACCAACTGATGAATCTGGACGAGGTATTGAACAAGTAGCAGCGGAGCAAGTTGAGAGGTCACCGTGTCACACTCAACGAGAATCCCACACTATCTGAAACAGCTCGGTAGCCTTTGCCTTGCTGTGCTTGCTGCAACGGTCCTGTCGGCCAGCCATCACTTCGAGACCGAATTGTCTCAAAAATATCCGGCTTTCGATGTCACGGACGCGTTCGTTTTCGAGTCCGCAAGGCCAGGGTTCACGACGTTTATCATGAACGTCAACCCCGGGGCCAATCCGGACGCAGAAGAGATTTTTGGCGGTAACGGCCTGTACAACCTCCATATCGCTTTCGATGACACGTTCACCGCGGGCGTGACCTATACGGTGAAATTCACAGGGCAGCGCTTCGCACTGGGCAAGATCGATGAGCCCAATGCGGCCGTGGGACAGGAGGGCAAAAAGATCGGCGCTAGCTCACTCGGCCAGACCGTGACGCTCGACGACGGCATAAAGATGTGGGCGGGGCTTGCGCGCGATCCGTTCATGGGCAATGCCGCGGGTATCACCGCGTTCAAGCAGCGCCTCGATGAAGGAACGTTTATGATGTACACGCCTTCGACAACGCCGAGGACTTTTTTGCCGACAAAATGGAGGGCTCCATCGTACTCGAAGTACCGAGTAAGATGTTGAGCGACGAGGTACACTATTTCGTCACTACGGCGATGAAGCTCGATGATGGCTGGCAGCAGATTAACCGGGCAGCTAATGTTCTGATGACGCATCTCTTCTTCGGCAACAACACTCCGGAAATCCACGAGCACATTCATCATCGACCGGACACGGACGCCGAACGCAAATATGCGATTTCCAATAGAGTGCTGAGAGCTGTGTCTCTGGCCAAGACCAAGGACGACCCTGTCGGCTATGGTGATAAGGTTGCGCACATGCTCATGCCGGATGTGTTGACCTACCGGGTGGGCACGCCAGCCGAATACGGCTTCAAAAAAGAAACGGCCGCAAGCTGAGTGACGATGCCATGGACGCGGTGCTCAGCATTTTTAGCGGTACCACAGTCACCGATCATGCGAACACGTCGGGTCGCTATCAGGCGGCTTTCCCATACGTCGTTCCGGTCAAATAACCGGGAAGTTTGGCATGAGCAATAAAGAACAATTATTCAGAATCAACGACAAAGTCGTCGTTATTACCGGTGCCAGTAGTGGCTTCAGTGAGGCAACCGCCCGTCATCTCGCCGCAAAAGGCGGAAGCGTCGTACTGGACGCGCGAACCAAGGACCGGCGTACGCCCGTGGCGTGCTGCGTCAGGCTTTGAAGCCCAACGATTGAACTTGCCCGGGGAGGAGATTTTGACAATGCATCCATCCGAAGAAGCCGTACTCGCTGAAACTCGGCGGCAGTTCTTTGCTCGCGGCGCGCGCGGCATTGGCGGCATCGCGCTGGCCGGCCTGCTGGGCGAGAGCGCTCAGGCGAACCCCAAGGGCGGAGAGTCCTACGGGGGTTTGCCGAATTTGCCGCATTTCGCCCCCAAGGCGAAGCGTGCGATCTACCTGCACGCGATGGGCGCTCCCCCGCAGATGGACTTGTACGACCACAAGCCGAAGATGAAGGACTGGTACGACAAAGATCTGCCCGACTCGATCCGCCAGGGCCAGCGATTGACGACCATGACCTCGGGGCAATCGCGCTTCCCGATCGCTCCGTCTTACTGGGATTTTCACCAGCACGGCGAAAGCGGGACGTGGATCACGGACCTTCTGCCCCACACCGCGAAGATGGCGGATGACATGGCCGTCATCCGCTCCATGCACACCGAAGCGATCAACCACGAACCCGCGATCACCTTCATTCAAACGGGCCGCCAGGTCGCCGGCCGACCGTGCATTGGCTCCTGGCTCGCCTACGGGCTGGGAAGCATGAACCAACACTTGCCCACCTTCGTCGTCATGAACGCCGAAAAGAGCCACCCCAAGGCGGGCGTCCAAGCAATCTCGGCGCGTCTGTGGAGCGCCGGGTTTCTCTCGGCGAAGTACGCCGGTGTCGGTTTGCGAAGCGGCGCTGACCCGGTGCTCTACGTCAAGAACCCTGACGGTGTCCCGCAGCACGTCCGGCGGAGGATGTTGGACGGCCTGAATGAGCTGAACCAGATCCAGCATCAGAAGATGGGCGACCCCGAAACGTTGGCGAGAATCGAGCAGTTCGAGATGGCCTTTCGGATGCAATCGTCCGTGCCGGAAATGAGCGACCTCTCGAGCGAGCCGGCGAGCACTTTCAAGCGCTGGGGCGAAGACGCGCGCGCGCCGGGCAACTTCGCCAACGCCGCGCTCATGGCACGGCGTCTGATCGAGCGAGGCGTGCGCTTCGTGCAGATCTACCACCGCGGGTGGGACGTACACAACCGCTGCCCCTTGGTCCTGCCCTTCCAGTGCAAGGACATCGATCGGGCCGCCTGGGCGTTGGTGCAAGATCTGAAGGAGCGAGGGCTCTTTGACGAGACCCTCGTGATCTGGGGCGGCGAGTTCGGGCGCACCATCTATTCGCAGGGCAAGCTGACGGCGACGGACTTCGGCCGCGACCATCATCCCCGCTGCTTTAGCCTCTGGATGGCGGGTGGTGGGGTCAAAGGCGGGGTCGTCCACGGTGAAACGGACGACTTTTCCTACAACATCGTCAAGGACCCGGTGCACATCCGCGACTTGCAGGCGACGATCATGCATCTGTTCGGCATCGACCACGAACGTTTCACCTACAGGCACCAGGGCCTCGATGCGAAGCTGACCGGCGTCGAGAAGGCCCAGGTGGTGAAAGCGGTTCTGGCGTAGCCTTTCCTCACCAGCGGCCAGGAATGGAAAGCGACTGCACGCCGTAGGGGCGTGATCCATCGCGCCCGCTTGCTTTACAAACTGTAAGCCACCCGATACGTACAATCTGTTGCCCAGAGCCACGGCCACCGGGCCTTTCGCCCAATCGCTGTGATAGTGGCGGGAAATGTCTCCTAGCCCGCTTTTCTCACCACGTGGCGAGGCGAAGTGCGTGAGAGGCCCGTCAGTACAAGGCGCGCGCCGCTCGGCGCCGCATTTCTTTAACAATGCGGGTGTACTTGAACCCTACGTTGAGCACGGCGAGCAAGCGCAACGCAGCAATGGCGGGCCTATTGCGTGCTTCGACCGTCAGGTGGTGAGAAATGCGGGCTAGCTGTGGAGCCCCAACAGGTTGTTCCGGGGAGGAGGGAGTCGGCTGATAGGGGGATTATAGCCGAGGCTGGCGTGGGGGCGATGCCAATTGTAGTCGTGGAGCCAGGGGAGCAGATGGTTGGCGCGTTGGAGGGAGGAGCAGTAGGAGCGGGCATAGGCCCATTCGCGGAGGGCGGTTTGGATGAAGCGCTCGGCCTTGCCGTTGGTGCGAGGGGTGTAGGGGCGGGTGAAGCGGTGGCGGATGCCGAGGCGGCGGCAAGTACGACGGAAGTGGCGGGAGCGGTACCAGGAGCCATTGTCGGTGAGCAGGCGTCGGATGCGGATGCCAAGCGAGCCATAGTAGGCGTGGGCGAGGAGAAGGAACTGGGCAGCGGAAAGGCTGCGCTCATCGGGCAGGATCTGGGAGAAGGCGATGCGGGAATGGTCGTCGACGGCGACGTGGACGAACTCCCAGCCGGCGGCGCAGGAGCGTCGGGTCTTATCGCCGGTAACGCGGTGACCGGCGTGCTGGAAGCGGCCGAGCTTTTTGATGTCGAGATGCAGTAGATCGCCGGGACGGTGATGTTCGTAGCGGCGAACGGGGGGAGCGGGTTCGAGATCGCGGAGACGGTTGAGTCCGGCGCGACCGAGGAGGCGGCTGACGGTGGCCGGGGATAGCCGCAGGGTTTGGGCGATGCGGCGGCCCGTCCAACGTTGTCGGCGCAGGGCGAGGACGCGGTCAACGACGGCTTGCGGGGTGCGGCGCGGGCTATGCCGGGGACGCGAAGAGCGATCGTAGAGACCGGCTTCGCCTTCGCCGCGGTAGCGGGCCAGCCAACGGCGGGCGGTGCGTTCTGAGACGTCTCGGGCCGCCGCGGCGGCCCGAGGCGTCTCTCCAGCGAGGATGCATCGAACCAAAAGGGCTCGGCCTTTGGGCGTCAATCGGGCATTCTGATGGATGTTCATGCGGTCTCTCCAGGGTCGTGGTTATTCGACAACTCCAGCTTCCCTGGTCCGGGACCGAATGAACAACCTGTTGAAAGATCACAGCTAGCCTCACGAACTGAACAAGTCCTTGTTTTCAAGGACTTGTGGCCGATGGCCAAGAGCAATTGGAGAGTCGAATGATAAAATGGAAGCAGAACGGGCCGTGCTTCTTAAGGCTGGCCCCAGACCACGAAAAGAAAAAAACCAAACGAACCAAATTTCGCCCAACCCATTTTAGATCAATGGGTTAGGACTGGTTTCGAGTCCGGCAGGGGTGGCCGTCTCGGCGACGTCGCGCCGGTCGCCTCACCGGGAGATGAGGGGACCCCGACCTCAGAGCGGGCCGGGCCCCGAGGAACACAACAGGGCAACAACGAACTGTCCCAACAGCGACGAACGGAGCAGTGGAACAATGGGAGCAACGAAAATGACCAAACGAAGCCAATTTCTCATAACCACATGCAAATCCAGCAACTTACACTGCTATGACTAGGCCCCTCCGAGGCTGGACCGGCCTTAACTAACGAGTATTAGCTTTACGGTAGCTCCCTGAGTGGGGAGTAGATCTCGCGCATCTCGGCGAGAAGCAACGAGCTCAGATCGGCTCGTTCGAGCAACGTCGTGTTTGCCATGGAACGAATGGCCAGATGTGTGCGCTCTCTTACCCATCGCACCCTCGGCTCCCGGCGGACCACGAAATCGTCTAGAGCTTGGTCCAGCGTGCTCGCCGACCGGAGGACATCTCCAAGAACAACTGCATCCTCCATTGCCATGGCACCCCCCTGCCCGATGATCGGAGAACACGCGTGCGCGGCGTCGCCGATCAAAAGCACTCGGCCCGCCCGCCATTGGTCCCGAGCGATCTCCTGGGCCATACCGAAGTGGATGGACTCGTCCGCTCCAAGCCGCGGAAGCGCGTCGCGAGCTATCCCACCGAAATCCGCGAATCTCTCCCGCAGGCGACCGCGCCGACCGGCGACGGGGTCTTCAAACTGTTCGGGGGTAACGAGCTGGGCAAAACAGTAGGCCACCTCTCCGCCCAGCGGGATGAACCCGAGGAAGCATCCCTCCGCCCGCATTACGGTCCAGGTCAAAATGTCGCCGGTGTTCGGGATACACGTGCGCCAGTAAAGTTGCTGGACGTAGCTGGGAGGCGTTGGCGTGAAGGCAAGATCCCGCGCCGTGGAGTGAATGCCGTCGGCCGCCACCAGAAGGTCATACTTGGCCGCGCTGCCATCGCTTAGAGTAGCCTCCACATAGGACTCGGACTGCCGCAGCGAGACTAGTCCCGTGCCCATGCGGGTGGGGACGTCTGATGCGCCGCTCGCTAGGATCGCGTGAAGCGCGCGCCGATGGATGGCCACCGTCAGACCGACGCCTTCCCAAATATCACTGAGGGCCACTTCGGCCGCCAAGCGGCCGGCTTTGTCTAAATGTCGCAATGCTGGGACCACCGCGCCGGCTTTCGTCACGGCTTCATCCAGCCCGAGAAAGCGCAACGCTCTGAGGCTGTTCCCGTGCAGTAGAATCCCCGCCCCCGCGATGGGCCACGTTCCGCTTCTCTCCACGATCTCGGGAGCGAAGCCTCGCTGCCGCAGGGCCACCGCTACCGCCAGGCCGGCGATACCTCCGCCGACAATCAGAATCCGTTCTACTTTCGCCATGATTGCTTTCTCGGTAAGATCGGCCGTCGCGCTTGCTCGCCGTGCTCAACGTACTTTCCCGGTCGAACGCCAACGGAAGTCGCTGCTTAGTTCGGTCGCAGCAGATGCGAATGGGCCAGGCCGCACCCGCAAAACTACACCCGCATCATTCAAAAAATGCGGTGCCGAGCAGCGCGCGCCTTGTACTGACGGGCTTCTCACGCACTTCGCCTCGCCACGTGGTGAGAAAAGCGGGCTAAGCGGCCGCCATGTCTGGAAAATAGAGTCCGCGCGCGGTCTCCCCGAGGACATCACGCCGCTGAGTGTCGTTCAGTGGGAGATCGTCGGTGAAGATGCGCAAGTGTTCTGAATAGGTAACTCCGGGCGTCCACAGCCCGGAGGGGTAGGCGCTGCCCCACAGGCAACGCTCGGAGCCGAACTCACTGATGACCTTCAGAACAACGTTGTGCATGTCCGCGCAGGGGTATGCTTCGTTGCTGCCCGAGGGAACGAAGCTGAGCTTTGGGTGGAGGTTTTCATATTGCGCGAGCCGTAGCAGAGCGGCGAGGCCCTTTTCCGAATCCGGCCGACCTGCCATGATGCTCAGGGAGTGATCGAGAACGACCGGGAGCTCCCGATACTCGCTGAGCATGGTGTGGAGGCCCGCCAGGTGGTCGCGGCCCCAGTACCAGTTTCTGTCCGGATCGATCCACGAGATCAACGGATTGACCACGACGCCGTGTTCGAGGGCGGTTTTCCATAATGCTCTGACCCCGGGGCTGTCGAGGCTGCCTTTGCCGGCGTCGTTCGGGAAGCTCCGCAACCCGCGGACTCCAAAATCGCGGACATGGTCGGCCAGCAAGGCAGGGCTGTGGGGGTCATCGGGGTCGAGCGTGCAGACGCCCGCCACCCAGTCCGGGTGGGCTTTCGAGCTGTCGCAAATGTAGCGGTTGTCGAAGGCATAGAAGGTCGCGGTCTGAATGGCGCAAACACCGCTGATGCCGTTGGCCTGGCTCGCCTCGCGCAGGGCTTCGACGGAGGCGTCCCCGGGAGGACGCAGGGGCTTGTCCATAGGATCACCAATCCATCCCAAAGTCAGCAGCCGCGGCGAGGGAGGATATCGTTCTTCATCGGAGGAATAGATATGCGTGTGGGTGTCGATGATCAGCATGGATGGTTGTCCTCCGTCCCGGTCGTTTTTCGCGCCACGACAGCTACGAAATAGGACCGCGGGCTGCCGCAAGGCCGCAGTCAGCTTCGTGGAATAGCCGAGCTATGGCGACATCGGCACCGGGCTTCGACCGCCCCCTTTTCGGGCGCGGCTCTGTGAGGGTCCGGCTCAGACGGAAATCACCCTCACGCCAGCGCCTTGGTGATCAACTCGCCGGCGACGTCCGTCAGGCGGAAATCGCGGCCGAGGTGACGGTAGGTCAAGCGGGTGTGATCGAGTCCGAGCAGGTGCAGAATCGTGGCGTGCAGGTCGTGGATGTGGGTCTTGTCCTCCACGATTCTCATGCCGAGGTCGTCTGTCCGGCCCACGATCTGACCTGCTTTTACGCCGCCTCCCGCCATCCAGACGCTGAAGGCGAAGGGATGGTGATCGCGGCCCTCGGTTCCTGCGTCCGGGGACTGGATCTGCACCATCGGAGTGCGGCCGAACTCGCCGCCCCAAATGACTAGCGTGGAATCGAGAAGGCCTCGCTGTTTGAGGTCCCCGAGCAACGCGGCGATGGGCTGGTCGATGATATCGCAGTTCTCTTTTAACTTCTTCAGCAGCCCTTGATGGTCGTCCCAACTGCCGTGCATCAACTGCACGAATCTGACGCCGCTTTCGACCATGCGGCGCGCCAGCAGGCAATTGGAAGCGAACGGACCGGTTAGCTCCTTGTTGACCCCATAGGTTTCCAGGGTGCTCTCGGATTCGCCGGAGAAATCCATGAGTTCGGGGGCCGCCGATTGCATGCGGAACGCCAGCTCATAGGAGGCGATGCGCGATGCGATCTCGATGTCCCCCGTGGCCGTCTTCTTCTGCTCATTGATGTCGCGAACCCCATCCAGCAGAGAACGCTGCATCCTGGCGCTCACCCCTTTCGGATTCGAAAGGTAGAGCACCGGGTCACCGCTTCGGCGAAAGGGCACGCCCTGGTAGGAGGAGGCCAAAAACCCGCTCGTCCAGTTGCCGCTGCCCGCGCCCGGCGCGTTGCCGCCCGAGCGCAGCACCACGAACCCCGGCAGATCGTTTGACTCGCTGCCCAGCCCGTAGGTGGCCCAAGCCCCCATCGAGGGCCGTCCGCCCAGCGGCGATCCGCCGGTTAACATCAACTGCGCCGGGTGGTGGTTGAACTGCTCGGTGTGCATGGAACGAATCACGCAAATATCATCGGCGCGCGTGGCGAGATGGGGCATCCAGTCGGAAAATTCGATGCCGCTCTGCCCGTGCTTGGTGAAGACGCGAGGGCTGGGCCAGACCTTGGCGTTCGGCCTGATGAACGCCAACCGGAGATCCTTTGTCATCGATTCGGGAAGGGACTGCCCCTCCCACTTCCGCAGACCCGGTTTTGGATCAAACAAATCAACGTGACTGGGCCCTCCGTCCATGAACAGAAAAATGACGTTCTTGGCTTTGGGGGCGAAGTGAGGCGCCTTGGTGGCCAACGGGTTGACGCCGGAGGCCGTGCGGCCTTCTTGTTCCATTAAGTGCCAGAGCGCGATCGTCCCTAGTCCGGCGCCGCATTGCTTGAAAAAACCGCGCCGGTTTTGTATGCGCTGGAGTTCGGCGAAATCCATACAGTTACCCCCTTGTGATGAACTCATCCAGATTCAGCAATAAGCGGCCCATGGCCACCCACGCGGCGGCCTCGGAGCGCTCCACGCCTTCGAGATCCGCGGCCGGGAACAAAGTCTCCACGGCGTCGCGCTGTGTCTTTAGCAGTTCCTTCTGTTCTTCGTGGAACGCCAGTAGGCGATCTTTTTCCTCGCGCGTCGGAGAACGGCCTAGAGCCACTCGATACGCGTAGTCGATACGCTCGCTCACGCTCCCGGTCCGCTCTCGCAAGATGCGTGCCGCAAAGACCTGAGCCGCTTCAAAGAACACGGGGTCATTGAGCAGATTCAGCGCCTGCAACGGGGTCGTCGATCTCTCTCGGGCGCTGCACGTCTCAAGCGAATCCGGCGCATCGAATGTCATCAGCTGCGGGTAGGGCGCCGTGCGCAGGAACTGCACGTAGACGCCCCGCCGATAGCGATCCCGGCCCTTGCTTTCGATCCACTTCTCGGTGCTGTCGCCAAAGGCCAACTCCAACACGCCAGGCGGCTGCGGTGGACGTACACTCTTGCCGCCGACCGCCTTGTTCAACAGCCCGCTGACCGCCAGCGCGTTGTCCCGCACCAGCTCGGCCGACAGCCGCAGCCGGGCCTGGCGCGCCAGCAGCGTGTTGTCGGGGTCGCGCGACAGCAAATCTTCCCGGGTATGCGAAGACTGCCGGTAGGCGCCCGACATAACGATCAGCTTGTGCGTGGCCTTAATGTCCCACCCGCTGTCCACGAACGCAGTAGCCAGCCAGTCGAGTAGCCCAGGGTGCGTTGGCGGAGCGGAACGGGTGCCGAAGTCGTCGGAAGTTTCCACTAGACCACGACCGAAGTAATCCTGCCACATGCGGTTGACAGTCACCCGCGCCGTGAGAGGATTATCTTTGGATACAAGCCAGCGCGCCAAAGTAAGGCGAGAAGGCTTGCGGCTGGCCTCGATAGGGTTTAAAGCCCCCGGCGTACCCGGCTGTACCTCGACACCGGGCTGCCGAAAATCACCGCGAATGAGGAGGCGGCTTTTCGGGGGACTCGGGTTCTCGACGATGATCGGGGCCTCGGTCAGTCGAGGGTATTCCCGCTTGAGTCGCCGGAGCTTTGCGGTGAGATCCTTGAACTTTAACTCCTTGTACCGTTTTTCGCCAAAGGGCTCTAGCGAAAACCGCACGAAGTGATCCGTCAACAGGTCCCGATACTTCTGCGTTCGATAGGCGGGGTGCGTCCTGAGCACGTCTTGTCCCCCGTCGAACATGAGGTTGCCGAGGTTGTCCCAGGAGATATCGTAGATAGGATCCATGCCCTCGTGATCAGCGGCCCAAAGCGTCTTTTTCTCCCACCATTGCTGTACCTCGGCCACCTTATAGGCGGAGAGCAGTTCTCGTCTCTTGCGATCGTACTCGGCCTTGGTTTGCAGATAGCCGCCCAACTCATGGGGCAGAGGCACCTCGATGTTGCGCTCGACACTGGTGTTGAAGAAAGCCGTGAGCCGATAGAACTCCTTTTGCGTGACGGGATCGTACTTGTGGTCGTGGCAGCGCGCGCAACCAAGAGTTAGACCCAGCCAAGCCGTGCCGACGGTGCTGACTCGGTCAATCACCTGCTCCACCCGAAACTCCTCAAGATCGATTCCACCTTCCCGGTTCGTCAGTGTGTTGCGGTGAAACCCGGTCGCGATTCTCTGCTCAATCGTGGCGTTCGGCAGAAGATCTCCCGCAATCTGCTCGATCGTGAACTGGTCAAAGGGCATGTTGCTGTTCAGAGCCTCAATCACCCAGTCTCGCCAGCGCCAAGCGTGTGGCCGCACCATGTCTTTTTCATAGCCGTCGCTATCGGCGTAGCGCGCCAGATCGAGCCATTGGCGCGCCCACTTCTCCCCGTAGTGAGGCGAAGCCAACAGCCGATCTACGAGTCGCTCGTACGCCAGGCGGGACCGATCGGCAAGAAAACGGTCGACTTCTTGTGGAGTGGGGGGCAATCCGATCAGATCAAAGCTGACGCGCCGAATCAGCGTCGCGCGATCGGCCTCCGGCGAGGGGTCGACCCCTTCGGCTTCAAGCTTTGCCAGTACAAAACGATCGATGGGATTCTTGACCCAAGCTTCGCTATTCACGGCGGGGAGGCTAGGGAGGACTGGTGGATTAAAGGCCCAGTGCCGGCTCTTGGGACGTTTCGTTTCAGTGGACGCGGCTTGTTCGGCGGACGGATCTTCCTCGGGCCACGCCGCTCCCTGGTCGATCCAAGCGCGCAAGAGACCAACCTGCGCGGACGTAAGCCGCTGGCCGCCCATGGGCATGATGCGGTTTTTCTCTATGCCAATGCCGGCAACCATTTGAAGGAGTTTGCTGCCGGCGCTGTCACCAGGCTTGACCGCCGGCCCGGAGTAACCGCCCTGCAACGCGGCCGCGCGGCTATCCAGACGCAAACCGTTCATCTGCTGCTGTGGGCCGTGACAGGCTACGCACTTTTGCTCCAATAGAGGCCCGATGTCCCTTTTGAAATCGACCGCGGTTCCCGCCTCCGCCGCCGGCGCACCCACGGGAGGTCCCTGGGCGAGCCCTTGGGCCTGGGCGAACCCCAGTACCGCGAGCTGCCCGAAAATCAGTGCCGTAGAGAGCTTGCTGGTCTCCATCCGTTGCCCCAGCTTAGTGTTTGGTTCCAGCCCGCGTTTCTTGCCACCGGACGGTCGAAGCGCGCAATAAGCCCGCCATTACCGCGTTTTCGCTTGCTCGCCGTGCTCAACATAGGGTGCAAGTACGCCCGCATTGTTCAGGAAACGGGGCGTCGAGCGGCGCACTCCTTGTACTGATCGACTGCTCCCTCGCCTCGCCTCGCCACGCAGTGAGAAAAGCGGGCCAAGCATTTCGCACGCCTTTTGCTTGCACCGTACCGACAAGAGGGGAATTACCCCCTGGTAATGAACTCATCCAGATTCAGCAGCAGACGGCCGACGGCCACCCACGCGGCGGCCTCGGAGCGCTCCACGCCTTCGAGATCCGCGGCCGGGAACAGAGTTTCCACCACGGCGCGCTGTGTCTTTAGCAGCTCCTTCTGTTCTTCGTAGAAGGCCAGCAGGCGATCTTTTTCCTCGGCGGTCGGAGAACGGCCTAGAGCCACTCGATACGCGTAGTCGATACGCTGGTCCACGCTCCCGGGCTGTTCCCGCAGGATGCGCGCCGCGAGAACCTGGGCCGCCTCAAAGAATACCGGGTCGTTGAGCAGGTTCAGCGCTTGAAGCGGAGTCGTCGATCTTTCCCGAACACTGCATGTCTCGAGCGAATCCGGCGCGTCGAACGTCATCAGTTGCGGGTAAGGCGCCGTGCGCAAGAACTGCACGTAGAGGCCGCGGCGGTAGCGGTCCCGGCCCTTGCTTTCGATCCACCTCTCGCTGCTCGTGTCGAAGCCCTGCTCCAACACTCCCGCGGGCTGGGGTGGGCGCACGCTCTTGCCCCCGACCGCCCTGTTCAGCAGCCCACTGACCGCCAACGCATTGTCCCGCACCACCTCGGCCGACAGCCGCAGCCGGATCTGGCGCGCCAGCAGCGTGTTGTCGGGGTCGCGCGACAGCAAATCTTCCCGGGTATGCGAAGACTGCCGGTAGGCGCCCGACATGACGATGAGTTTGTGCGTGGCCTTGAGGTCCCATCCGCCGTCCATGAATTCCGTAGCCAGCCAATCGAGCAACCTAGGGTAAGTCGGCGGCTCGGAGCGCGTACCAAAGCCGACGGAGGGTTCCACCAGGCCGCGCCCGAAGTATTCCTGCCACAACCGGTTGACGGTGACACGCGCCGTCAGAGGATGGTCTTTCGACACCAGCCAGCGCGCCAGGGCGAGCCTTGACGGCTTACGGTCGGCCTCGATCGGGTTTAAGATCGACGGGGTACCCGGTTGGACCTCGACGCCCGGCTGGCGAAAGTCTCCTCGAATCAACACATGGCTCTTCGGGGGACTCGGGTTCTCAACGATGATTTGGGCCTCGGTCAGTTGGGGGTATTCCCGCTTGAGCTGTTTGAGCTTTTTGGTGAGTTCCTCGAACTTTAGCTCCTCGAACCCTTTTCGACCGAACGTCTCTCGCGAAAATTTTACGAAGTGATCGATCAGCCGGTCTTGTTGCTTCTGGGTCCGATGAGCCGGATGTGTCCTGAGGACCTGGTGCCCGCCGTCGTACATGATGCGCAGCGTGTCCCAGGCTATGTCGTGAATGGGATCCGTCGCCGGGTGATCAGCAGCCCAAAGCAGCTTCCTTTCCCATACCGGCATCACCTCGGCCACTTTGTGCTCCACGAGCAGCTCTTTTCTCTTGCGATCGTACTCGGCTTTGGTTTGCAGATATCCGCCCAGTTCATGGGGCAGAGGCACCTCGATATTGCGCTCGACACTGGTGTTGAAAAAGGCCGTGAGCTGATAAAACTCCTTTTGCGTGACGGGGTCGTACTTGTGGTCGTGGCAGCGAGCGCAACCAAGCGTCAGACCGAGCCAGGCCGTGCCGACCGTGCTGACGCGGTCAATCACCTGCTCGACCCGAAACTCCTCGCTATCAATGCCCCCCTCCCGATTCGTCAGCGTGTTGCGGTGAAACCCGGTGGCGATCTTCTGCTCAATCGTGGCGTTCGGTAGAAGATCTCCCGCGATCTGCTCCACGGTGAACTGGTCAAAGGGCATGTTGCGGTCGAGGGCTTGGATCACCCAGTCTCGCCAGCGCCAAGCGTGCGGACGCACCATGTCCTTTTCATAGCCGTCGCTATCGGCGTAACGCGCCAGATCGAGCCACTGGCGCGCCCACTTCTCGGCGTAGTGAGGCGAATCCAACAATCGGTCTACGAGCCGCTCGTATGCCTGGGGAGACTGATCGGCAAGGAAACGGCCAACTTCTTGTGGCGTCGGAGGCAAACCAATCAGATCAAAACTGACGCGCCGAATCAGCGTTGCGCGATCGGCTTCCGGCGAAGGATCAATCCCTTCGGCTTCAAGCTTCGCCAGCACAAAACGATCGATGGGATTCTTGACCCAAGCTTCACGACTCACAGCGGGAGGGCTAGGGCGCGCCGGTGGATTGAAAGCCCAATGCTCACTCTTGGGACCTTTCGTTTCAGCGGATGCGGCTTGTTTGGCGGATGGATCGCCGTCGGGCCACGCTGCTCCCTGGTCGATCCAGGCGCGGAGGATCCCAATCTGCTCGGCGCTGAGTGGTTCTCCACCCATCGGCATGATGAGGTTTTTCTCGATACCAATGCCCGCGACCATGTGGATCAACTTGCTGCCGGCGCTATCGCCCGGCTTGACCGCCGGCCCGGAGTAACCGCCCTGCAACGCGGCGGCCCGGCTATCCAGCCTCAGACCGCTCATCTGCTGTTGAGGACCGTGGCAGGCGCTGCACTTTTGCTTCAACAGGGGTCCGATGTCTCGCTCGAAATCGATTTCGGTTGCCGCCGAAGCCGGCAGCGTTGCCAAAGGAGGTTTTTGGGCGGGCGTTTGGGCCTGGGCAAGTCCCAAGAACAGCAGGTGCCCGAGAATCAGTGCTGTAGAGTGTTTGGCAGCTCTCATTTGTTTACTCCCGCCAAGTGGAAACCTAACCCGCTTTTCTCACCACCTGACGGTCGAAGCACGCCATAAGCCCGCCATTACTGCGTTGCGCTGGCTCGCCGTGCTCAACGTACTGTTCAAGTACACCCGCATTATTCAAGAAATGCGGCACCGAGCGGCGCGCGCCTTGTGCTGACGGGCCTCTCACGCACTTCGCCTCGCCACCTGGTGAGAAAAGCGGCTAAGCATATTGTACGCCCGTGGCTTGAGGTTGACAATCAACCGGCCCGCAAACCTAAGGCCAGTCGCCGCCCCGCCGCTGAGCGGAGAACTCGCCTCAACAACCGGTCTCCCGCGGTTTGAGATTCCGCGCAGCCGGGCCTTACTCGGTTTTGGTAGAAGCATCCTCCTTGGCTTTGAGTTTCCTGAAGGCGTTTACCGCAGCCGCGGCCTCCTCGGTCTTCCCGAGCCTTCGGTAGATGACCCACATCCTGTAGTGAGGGGTTGAATCCTCTGGCGCGATCTCGGCAGCGTCTCGGAGCTGAGCCAACGCCTGATCGTACTGACCCCATTTCGTATAGATTTTCTCCAGCGCGAGACGGGTCTCCACAGCCGTAGCTTTCGCCCTCAGGCTTTTCAGAAAGTATTTCTCGGCGGCCTCGAGATTGCCCTGGGCAAATAGGATGTCGCCAATTTCGTAGAGCGCTTCCGGGTGATTCGGGTTGAGGGCGATCTCCTCTTGGAGTTCGGGAAGCGCCTCCTCAAGGCGGTCTCTCTTCCAGTACAGGTTGCCGATCCAAAAGTGCAGCTCTCTAAGATCAGGTTTCAACTCGAGCGCTCGCCGATACTCCCGGATAGCCTCGTCGTTCTCGCCGTTCGCTTCGTAGTGCTCACCCTTGAGCTGATGGGCCCGATGAGAGTTTGGGCCGCTTTCGAAAAGCGATAACGACGCCAGGTAGGAAACCACCTGATACCCCTCACCCAGCAGGTAGAGTTTCTTGCCCGACTGATCGTCCTGCTTCGCCAATTCTCGGAGACGGCTCTGGCGCCGGCGAAATTCCTTCGCAAGGTCGTCGCCTGTCGGCGGATTGTAGAGAAACCTAAGCTGGCCGTCTATCACCTCGTCCACCTCGTCCATGGAGTCAGTGTCCTCCGGGCCCACCGAGCTTTCCGCCTCCTTGCGAGCGACCCAGGCTAGTTTTTGTCTTAGACGGTCGCTCCCGGGATTCTGTTTGAGAGCCTCGTCATACTCGATCCGAGCTTTCTTCCAATCCTTCTCAATCTCGAAAGCATGGGCACGAGCCAAGCGGACAAAAAAGGATTCCCTAAACTTCTCCGCCAGGAGTGCGAAGTACTTATTGGCTAGGTGAGAGTACGACTTGCTGAGGTGATAGAGGACATCAAGGCGGTCACGTGTTTGACCCTCGGCGGCCCTTTCAAAGTGACGAGCCGCAAGCTCGTAGCTTGACTGACCATAGTACGCGTGGCCGAGGTAAAGGTTGACTTCGACCTCGGGAGCACCTAGTGCCTGTGCACGCCTCAAGTACTGAACGGCTTCGTCGTATTCGCGATCACCGAACGAGAGAATTCCCAGAAAAAAGTACGGCGCCCCGAGACGTGGCTTTAGCTCGATGGCATTTCTGAAATGGCGTGAAGCCTCGGAGGACTTTTTCTGTTGATAGTACAAAATCCCAAGATTTGAGTGAACCTCCGCCATATCCGGGCGCAGAGTGACGATGCGTTGATATTTTTGGGTCGCGGTTTTGTAATCCCCAGCCGCCTGCGCTTCACGCGCCTCCGAATACAGCCTGAATAATTCATCTTCCTGGCCGAAGCACACGAAGGCAGTAGCCAGGGCTGCCGACAGAGCGACCGGCGTCGTCCTCATAACATTTCTCAATAGGCCCCTCACAGGCGAAAAACCTCTGAATCCCTGGCTACCCACAATGCACAACAGGGGAATCGACGGGCTAACGTCTCGGTTTAGCGCCGGCGTGCGTCGAAGATCTTCTCGGCGTAGAACAGATCTTCGAGGGTGATCCCCTGTATGTCTTCTCGCTTAAGGCCGCCTTCGGCCACTAGGGCATTCTCGATGTCCTCAAAGCGAACCTTCCAGTAGAATCGCCCCTTCGGATCGAGTACCTGTTCCGCAAACTGCTCATCGGTGCTCAGAAAAATCTCCATGACGTTCCAAACGCGTTTGAGGTCTTCCACCTCCATGACCGACCCGGCATCCCTTAAATGCCGCGAGATGATGGGAAAAGCCTCGTCCGGGCGCTTCTCGATGTAGGCCAACGTGCGGAAGATTACCCTCTGTATCTTCATCGCTAGATCCAGGTTTCGGTCAACCCAGTCGCGGCGGGATAGGAATCCGCTCACCGCGATCGTGGAGGGAAACAAAGTCTGCTCCAGCAGCGACTTATAGCCAAGTTTCTGGACGGCCAGACGCTGCGGGAGACCTCCAAGCATAACGTCTATCGAATTGGCAAGAATGGCCGGAGGAAGTTCCTCCTGCAACAGATCAACGATCTGATAATCGTCATACTTCATGCCGGCTTGCTCCAGCATCAAAGCGAAGATGATATATTCTCCGCCGACTTTACTGGCGCCGATTCTCTTCCCCTTGGCCTGCTCTAGAGTCCTTCGTATCGCTCCCTTCCTGTCGCCCCCGGCTTCCTCCAGGTTTTCGGAATGGTCCCTCCAGTCGGGGAACCGAGCAGGATCGTACATCAACGCTCCACCCGCGAAATAAAAGAACGGGAAAGCGAACGTGGCGTCCACACCCTGGGCATTCATCAAAAAGGTCTTGATCGCGCTTCCGCCGGCTAAATCGACCTTGTCGGCTACCAACAACTCGTGGCCTGTCGCCTCGTCGACCTGAAGAATCTCCAACTCGATTCCTTCTTCGGCGTAAAACCCGTTCTCAACCCCAACGAAGATTGAGTTAAAGTCCTGGAAAGCGGGCAGGGCGATGGTGACCTTTTCTAGACCTTTGGTGGACTCTGCTTCGTCAGTTGTGCATCCTCCACCTGAGAGACCTGCTACTGCCAACAACAGCGACGTCCATAGGAGTCCCGAAAAGCGTGAGGGAATCAGGGCTGTAGACGCGGCGTGTACGCGGGCAAGTCTGTTCGGCGACGGGTCCCCTGCCGCAAGGCCGCGGGCCCGCGCTCTCACGAGCGCGGCTCTTTTCGCATTTTTGGGAGATCTTCCGGTGCGGGGCAATCTGGGTAGGTCGGTCATCATGATCGGCTTGGTCCTCTAGTCCGGAGGAAGCCTCAACTCAGCTTCGCGCTTCCCTTTCAGACCACCGGGTGATGTAAAACGCCAGTCCGCGAAGGAGCGTATCCGTCGTAAAAGACATGATCCCAAATAGAATGACGCCAAGGAGGATGACATCGGTATTGAAGAGCCTGCGGGCTTCCAGGATTCGATACCCCACCCCGGCCTGGGCTCCCATGAACTCGGCGGCCACGACAAGCGTATACGCTCCGGCCACCGCGGCCCGTAGCGGTCCGATCAATTCCGGAACGATGGCGGGCAAGATAATCATCCGGAAAATCTGTCCCCGAGATGCTCCCAGCGACTCGGCCGCCCGTGTGAAAATCGGAGGAACATTCCGCACCGACTCGACCGTCACCACCACCATGAAGGCGGCAACACTCACTGACACGAGAAGAAACTTCCCGATCTCATTAATTCCAAACCACATCAGGATGAAAGGGATCAGTGCGATCGTCGGGACCGGACGGAACGCTTCTATCAAGGGATGAAAAAAGTAATTGGCCTTCTTGTTGAAACTGATCCACAAACCAAACCCCACACCCACCAATAGGCCCGCCGCCCATCCGACGAACACACGGGCCAACGTAGCAGCGATATCCTTGGGCAGGACGTGGCTGACCACGCCGGCGCCTTCGACAACCATCCGCGGCGAGGGGAACTTGATCGGCCTGACCAGATCGAACCCGTCTTCGGTTACGGCGAACCAACTCAGAAGTACCAGGGCTACCGAGATGAAGCCGAGATACTTGCCTTCCCGCCACGGGTTTTTTGTCGCCGCCGGCTCCGTTGGCAAGGGATCGCCAGGGGTTTCGGGGCTCAGGTCTCTCGGCGATGAATCCGAAGCCGTACCGGGTTTGCCGATTTGCATGGCGCGGTTCCTAATGGACTGTCCTGGAGAGGCGTTCTATAGATTCGGAAATGTCGGGCTCGAAAGCGACGTGGCGCATGCTTGCAGCCTGCTGTGCCGGCCTTCTTGCCGGCGTCCGACCGCCCGGAAGACCGGTTGGCGCACCAACGAGACATGTCGCCACGAATGGCGACACGGCACGCAAGAATGCGTGCGCCACCTCGCCGGGACGATCAGAAACTTCTCTCGGACAGTTTACTAGTTCAGAAACTCTTGCTGAATCCGAGCTCGAAGCTCGACGAACCGCTCGGTCGTCTTGAGCAACATACCGCGCTCCTTCGGAAAGCGCGGCTCGTACTGCTGGCGAATCGTGCCAGGCCGAGACGTAAGAACAACGATTCGATCACCTAGGAAAAGCGCCTCTTCGATGTCGTGCGTTACGAGGACCGTTGTGCGCGGCACCGTCACCCGAATTCTGTGCAGCTCTTCCTGGAGAGTTTCTCTGGTAAGGATGTCAAGGTTGCCGAATGGTTCGTCGAGCAAGATGACTTCCGGATCCGCTGCGTACCCGCGGGCCAGATCGACACGTTTTTTCATCCCACCGGAAAGTTGTTTAGGCCAGGAGGAACGGAAATCTTGCAACCCGACCAGTTCCAGGTAGCGGTCGACGACCTTCCTGACTTCTTCGCCCGACTTCCCTCTGACCTTCTGGCTGAACTCGATGTTCTGTTCAACGGTCATCCATGGAAAGACGGCGTCTTGCTGAAAGACAACCACGCGGTCCGGTCCGGGCTTGGTGACAGGCTCGCCGCCCACCGTCACTCTGCCGGAAGTGGGCGCAAGAAAACCCGCAATGATGTTCAACAGCGTCGTCTTGCCGCATCCCGAAGGACCGAGAATACACAAGAATTCGTTATCCCGCACCTCGAGATTGATATCGTCGAGCGCCTGGAGCGACGATTCCTCCATGCGGAAGAGCATGGATACGGATTGAACAGAGATCTTGATGGGGGCCTGATTGTTCGGGCTCGACACGTGACAAGCGTTTTGTTGCTCAGGGCAGGGGAGTTTGGGGGTTGACCTTATTGACAACCACGTCGCCACCTAGCATGACAAACCCGACTTGCTGAAGGGAAGCGATCTCCTTCACCGGGTCGCCCGCGAAACCTATGATGTCGGCCAGTTTGCCGACTTCGAGACTGCCGATGCTATGGTCCATCCCAAGGGCTTCCGCACTGACCCTGGTGCCTGCCGCGAGCGCATCCATGGGCTGCATTCCCCATGAGGTAGCAAGTTCGAACTCCTTGGCCGCCATATGCTGAGGATGAGTCGGTTCACCCGTCAGATCGGTCCCTAGGGCAAAGCGAACACCGGCTTCGAGGCCGCTCTCGAAATCCGACCGCATCGTATCGATGTGCCTTTGAAAGATTTTGCGCAGTCCGGCCGGGTAGTGGTATGAATCGATGGCTTGGAGATGAAAATATAGCTGGCAGATCGTCGTGACGACCAGTATGTTGCGGTCCACCAACATCTTCCGCGTGTCCTGAGAGATCCCGTAACCGTGCTCGATAACATCGACGCCGGTCTTTAGCGCCAGGCGCACCGATTCGTCTCCAATGCAGTGCGCGCTCACCTTGAGCTTATTTCGGTGGGCCTCGTCGGTCAGCGCCCGGACCTCTTCCGCACTATAGGAGGCCACATTCTCGTAGGGATCGTCACCCCAGCCGGCGTACTCGTCGTCGGTGACGCCTTTCGACAGTCCGACCTTAATTACATTCGCTCCCTGGCGAATGCGGCGCCGGACCATCTCCCGAACGCCGTCGACTCCGTCGGCGATAAGTCCTTGCAGCCTGATCCACTCCAGCGGATACGTGATGTGGTCCCAAGTTCCTCCGGTCGAGCTAATGAACTCGCCGGCGGCAACGATTCGCGGGCCAGGCACGTGACCTTCGATAATCGCGCGTCGCAGGTCCGGGCCGATCGACGAACCCAGGCAGCGAGCAGAGGTGACGCCCGATTCAAGCATCTTTCTCGCCTCACCGGCGGCCCGCAAAGCTCGATAAGCGTCCGATTCGGCGGCTTGGATCTGCCACTTGTCCGTCGGCAGCCCGATGAAGTGCATGTGGGCGTCGACGATCCCAGGCATGATCGTCCAGTCCCCAAGATCCACGACCTGGCAGCCGGGCGGAGCGGAGATCTCGTCTTGAGGGGCAATTTCGCGGATGGCGCCGTCGACGACCAGGATCGCTGCGTCAACTCGGACCGGGGATCCCGTCCCGTCGATCAGTTGCTTCGCTTTCAGTAGGATGGTTAGCTTTTGGTCCGGCATTTTCCTCTCATTCTCTGTGTCCCGCCCACTCCGGGCCGCTCCGTCAGGGTTCGCGTCCCACAAGACTCTGTAAACAAATCACTTCCGGTCTAGGCGGACGACCGCCAGGATCCTTCGGACCGCCAGATCCAGCGATAACCTGCGCTATCCCCATTTCGTTGCGATCTTGTGCCCCGAAAAAGAGATCGTTTCTCTTGTCCAGCGTACTATACTATAGAATGGCTGAGGCGTCTGGGCTGAGCCGGCGGGCAGCTGAGTTGCGTGCTGGAATTGTTCTCACGACGCTTGCCGCCTAGATCAGGTTGTTGTCACCGCTTAATGCGGGACTTTTGCGGCGTAAGGACGTCGCGGGGAGGCAGACTGGGCCTATGAGCGCCCCTAGCCTACGTCGGAGGTCAAGCAGGGCGCTCGCGGTCCTGGCGCTTCCCTTCTTTCTTTGCCTCAATTCCCAGATACAGGCGCAGGAGAAAGCGGAACCGACGACGGGTCCGGAGGCGATATCCATCTTTCCCTTGGCTGCACAGCAGGGATCGGTCTTCGAGGCACAGGTCCGGGGGAAGAATCTAGAAGGCCTTTACGGAGTTTGGTTTGCCGGCACGGGTGCGAGCGCCCGGATCGAAAGCGTCGAATCGATCGAGTTCGACGTCGAATGCGCTGTCAATTGCGCCCAGACGGGAGAGGAAAAACCTCTCCTTGGTCATCAGGCGTTCTTGAAGATCAAGGTCGACCCTACGGCGAAAAGAGGGAAGCACGCTTTCCGTTTAGTAACGCCGCGTGGTGTCTCGAACGCCTTGGAGTTCGTGGTTGACACGCAACCCGTGATTCTCGAGAAGGACGCTGACAACGACCAGGCCGCCCGTGCCCAAAAACTGGAGATTCCTTCGCTGATCGCCGGCAGGATGCAGGAGATGGGCGATCGGGATTTCTATTCGTTCGACGTGGCCGCGGGGCAAGAGTTGACGTTCCACGCGGTTTCCAATACGACCCTTAACAAGAATGACTCGGCCCAGTTGACGCTCTACCGAGAAGCGGGAAGCTGGTTTGACTCCGAACGGCCCAAGCACCTGTTGTTTTCTCAAGATTCTCGTTTGAACTACACATTCGACACGGCCGGGCGATATTTCGTTGCCTACACATCGTTCCAAGGAGTTGGGGGGCCCGACGTCGTCTACCGGCTCTGTGTGGGCCACCCCGATGCGCGGCATTTTTCGAAGGATGAGGAACAGATCATTCCTCCATCGTTGATCGATAAGCTGCAAGGCCCCTTTCAGCGAAAACTCGAATCGGATCGCCTGCAAGCTCTGCAATCGAGGACCGTCGTGGAGGAGCTAGGGGGACGCGACTCCGGAGAGGGAAAGTCTTCTTCGGCGACGGGTAGGGTGGCTGCGAGCGAACGGCCCTCGGGTGCGGATACGCTTCAGGTGCCCGCGGCTTACAGCATCTTGGCCGAACAAGAGCCCAATGAGACTGCGGACCAGGCCTTGGAGGCACCCCTTCCGGTTCTGCTGGAAGGTGTAATCGAACGTCCTGCCGATGTGGATACGTTCAAGCTTAGGATTCCAGCGAAGGCAAAGCTGGCATTCGAAATCGAGGGCCCCGAGGCGGTTACGCCCACTTTCAATCCGCATGTATCCGTAATCGACGCCAATGGAGAGGAGATGCTCAACAACCTCTTCCGAAGGATCGCCGGGGATGGGGACGATTGGGTCCGGATGATCCGCTCTAAAGTGATCTACACGTTCGAGAGAGAAGGCGACTACACTTTGCAGGTTCGCGATGTTACGGCTCGATATGGAGAGCCGGCTTTCAAGTACCGAGTTCTCGTCCGACCTCAGATCCCGCATGTCGGTAAAATCGAGGTACAAGAAGACGCGGCGAATCTCGTTCCCGGCGAGGCGAGCAAGCTGACGATCATCACCGAACAAGAGGAAGGTTTCGGCGGTGAAGTCGTCCTAAAAATTGAGGGCTTGCCGCGCGGAGTCGAGGCGCTGGCCGGCGCCGATGTAGAGCCGGATACGGCGCCCCCTTTCCCCGAAGTCCATAAGGAACGCTTCGTCCCCAAGAGCAAGAAGACGACAATCCTGCTGGTGACGGCGGCGGATGCGCCCGCCACCCAGATGCCTAAAGTGGCTCGCGTCGTCGCCCGGCCGGTGGTCGGGGGGAAACTGGGAGCGCCTTTGAAGGTTAAGGATCTTCCGGTTATGGTGCTGAAGCCGAGTCAAGAGTTAGACGTCGGGGACGATTAGTCCGGGAGGCGGCAGGAAAATGACGATGCGGAAAAGTTCGTGGAGCTGTTGGCTAGCCATCGCCGTTGCGATGGGATTCGCTTCTTCCGGTGTTTTGCTCGCCGAAGGTACCCCGGCAAAAGTGCTTTCCTTGCGCCTAGCCCCGGAGAATCCCACGCTTTGGGGAACTAAAGCTGCGCAGCGTTTTCTGGTCTTCGCGGAATACAGCGACGGTCTGGAGCGCGATGTCACTTCGCAAAGCCGCTTTTCGGTTTCGGATGCGACGGTGGTGGAGGTCTATGAGACCGGTCGCGTTGTTGCTTTGGGCAACGGAAACTCTGGGCTGAAGGCTCAATTCGAAGGACGATCGGCCACCACACAGGTTCAGGTATCGGGGTCGGACGAATCGCGTCCCTTCAGTTTCGCCCGTGACATCGGAGGCATTTTCACGAAACGGGGCTGCAACGACAGCTCCTGCCATGGCGGCGTCAAGGGGCAAGGCGGATTCAAGCTCTCTCTGAACGCCCTCTACCCGGAGGACGATCATAAGTGGATTGTCGAAGGGGGCACGTATCAGGTCCTGTCGACTGAGACTGGCGCCAAGAATCCTCGGGTAGATTTGAAACAGCCCGAAAACAGCGTGCTGTTGATGAAAGCCACCATGCAGCTTCCGCACGGAGGCGGACAGAGGCTCACTCTCGGCTCCGCCGATTATGAGACGATTCTCGACTGGGTGCGAAACGGAGCACCCCTCGGAGAAGAAGGTGAAAAGGAAAGTATCCGGATCGCTCGCGTGGAGGTCTACCCGACTCAAACCGTCTTGGACGCAGAGGGCAAGCAGCGGTTGTTGGTGACCGCGCATCTGTCGAACGGACAACGCGAAGACATCACCGACGAAGTGCTATACGCTTCCAACAACTCGGAAGTAGTCAGAGTCAATTCCAGTGGCGAGGTAGAGGCAGTCGGCCCCGGCGAGACGGCGATCATGATTCGAGCATCTGGGGCGGCCGTCAGCGCCCTGGTGGGCGTGATCTCCGAGCCGATTCCAGACTACCCCGAGGTTGAACCAAAGAACTTCATCGATAAGTTTGTCTTCGCCAAGCTGCGCCAGTTCAACATCATTCCTTCCGAGCTGTCGAGTGACGCGGAGTTCTTGCGGCGCGTGTGCCTGGATCTGACCGGGACTCTGCCGCCACCTGAGCGAACGCGCGAATTCATTGCCAGCAAGGATCCACAGAAGCGCGAGAAGCTTATTGAGACGCTCCTGAACACCCCCGAATACGACGACTACTGGACGTACCGTTTCGCGGACCTGTTCCGCATAGCTTGGTTCCAGATCGGAATGGGTTTGGGTTGGTGCGAGGATTACTGGGATTGGATCAGAGAAAACGTTAAGACGAACAGGCCCTACAACGAGGTGGCGCGGGAGCGCATCGCGGCGCTCGGCTACAGTGCACCGTCGCGGCACTTCCTGCCGAACGGCGAGGTTCGCTACCCGCAAAACAAAATGGCCGAGGAAACCAGGGTATTCCTCGGGCGCCGCATGGATTGCGCTCAGTGCCACAATCATCCCTTTGAAGCTTGGAGTCAGGATCAGTTCTGGGGTATGGCCGCCTTTTTCGGACGCATGAACCTGATCAACGGTCGGGGAGAAGAGCCGGGAACAGTTATCTTCGAGGATCCGACGGGTCAGGAAGTTGATCTGTTCGACACGGGCAAGAGCCGTAAGGTGCTTCACCCGCGAACGG
This sequence comes from Bryobacterales bacterium, assembly GCA_965248365.1. Classification (GTDB taxonomy): domain Bacteria; phylum Acidobacteriota; class Terriglobia; order Bryobacterales; family UBA6623. The sequence continues at coordinate 1,628,939 of CBDFJA010000003.1, forward strand.
GAAAGGAAGTTCACCCGACTTTCCTCGACGGAACGGTGCTGCCGGAAGACCAGCGGGCTGATTTACGGGTGCATTTGGCGGATTGGGCAGTTTCCCATCCTTATTTCGCGGAAGCGGCCGTCAACCGCTTTTGGAGCTACTTCTTTGGGAGAGGCTTCGTGAACCCGGTGGACGATTTTCGCTCCACGAATCCGCCCACACACCCAGAGCTGATCAAAGCGCTCGCGCGGGATTTTGAGCAGAATGGCTACGACCTCAAGCGCTTGATGCGAACCATTGTGCGGTCGAAGACCTACCAGCTCAGCAGCGAGCCGAATGAAACGAACAAGAACGATCAGATTAACTACTCTCACGCAACATCCCGTCTGCTGGAAGCCGCTCTGCTCTTTGACGCTATCTCCTACGTAACCGGCGTGCCGATGGTCTTCGAGCAGGACAAATACAAACGAGGAAAACTGCCGAAGGGGTCGCGGGCGATCCATGTGGTGATGCCCGATATATACAGAATGCGGGTTCTGGAAGTCTACGGCCAGACGATGCGAGCGATGTTGCCGGAAGGAACCCCCAAGCCGAACCTCGGTCAGGCCCTGCATCAGCTCGTGGGAACCACGTTTACCGACAAGATTTCCCATGACGCAGGGCGGATTCACCGCTTGATCGCTAGCGGCGCGTCCGACCGAGAAATCATCGAGAAGCTCTATTTGCTGAGCCTTGCACGGTTTCCGACCGCTGGAGAAGAGGCCGAGCTGCTGAAGATGATCTCCGAGTACTCTTCGCGGCGGCAGGCTCTGGAGGATCTGCTGTGGGCGTTGCTGAGTTCACGAGAGTTTTCAAATAATCACTAGACCCGGTGGGCACGACGCGATGTGAGCTATGAACCCTGTGGAAGAGCGTGAGAAAATGGCAGGGGAGCGATTGATGGTGCCCGCGGAAGTCCTGACGGCTTATTGCGTAGGGGCGCGATTCATTGTGCCCGGCGAGGACCAAACGCTATGAGAAAAATCGGTTGCTTGGATATCAATGACCCGGCCTTAAAACGCCGCCACTTCCTGAAGGTGGGGTCGCTGAGCCTGCTTGGCATCAGCATGAGCCAGTTTCTGCGGGTGGAACGCCTGATGGCGGCCATCGAAGGCAAAGGCGCCGCGAAGAAGGGTAAGGCGCAGTCGTGCATCCTGCTGTGGCTCGAAGGCGGCCCCAGCCAAGTGGACACCTGGGACCCCAAGAAGAACAGCTCCTTTAAGCCCATTCCGACGAACGTGGCCGGGATTCAGGTTTCCGAACTTGTGCCCAAGATCGCCAAACGAATGGACAAGCTTGCGATCATTCGCTCGATTCACAGCCTCGAAAGCAATCACCCGCAGGCCACTCATTACGCGGCGACCGGCCACCAGGTCAACGCGGCGATGCGGTTTCCCTGTCTGGGTTCCGTGATCGCCAAAGAAATGGCGCCGCGCAACAACATGCCGGCTTATGTCCTGCATCCTGAGAGCGACAACGACCACCATTTCACCGAGAATTTCGGTGCTGCTTTCCTCGGTGGCAAGTACGGCCCGATGATGCTGCCCGACCCGAGCCGCCCGGATTTCGAAGTGCCCGATCTGACCCTGCCGAAATCGATCACAGCGGGGCGTATTGAGGACCGGCGATCCTTTCTAGGAGTTGTCGATCGCCTCTATCGCAAGAAGGCCGAGACGGCGGAATCCCTAGAGATGGACGCTTACACCGAGCAGGCTCTGAAGATGATTTTGACGCCATCGGTAAAAGAGGCTTTCGATCTTTCGAAAGAATCAGAGAAGACGAAGGACGCGTACGGCCGAGACGGCGCGGGACAAAGCATGCTATTGGCAAGACGACTTGTAGAATCTGGCACGCGCTTTGTGACCGCGGCCGGCTACAAGAACAACCAGTGGGATACGCACGGCGACAACGATAAGCGTCACCGCGATGAGCTATGTCCTTCATTCGATCAGTCCTTTTCCACCTTGCTGGACGATCTCGATCAGCGAGGGTTGCTCGAATCCACCGTGGTGATCGCCATGGGCGAATTCGGGCGAACTCCGCACATAAACCCCAAAAACGGCCGCGACCATTGGCCTCAATGCTGGTCGCTGGTGATGGGAGGCGGCGGCATCCAGGGGGGTACGGTCATCGGCGCCAGCGATGAACGGGGCGCCTACGTTGCCGACCGCATGATCACGATAGGTGACGTCTTCGCGACGGTTTACAAAGCCTTCGGCATCGACTGGGAGAAGACCTACATGACCCCCGTCGGCCGCCCGATCAAAATCGCCAACTCGATCGGCGACGCCACCGGCGTCCCCATCAAAGAGCTGGTGTAAGGGCCATATCACTAGCTACGCCGGGAACTTCCTAAACGACGCTGGAGGGCGTCTGAATAGCCCTCTCGCCTGGCAGGGCGCGAGCCGTCCCTATTGCGAACAGCACCCACGGCACCCGTTCCGGTGTCGGGATTGTCGTTTTTCCTGCCGTGGCGGGCTAGATGTGGAGCCTCAACAGGTTGTTCCGGGGAGGAGGGAGTCGGCTGATAGGGGGATTATAGCCGAGGCTGGCGTGGGGGCGATGCCAATTGTAGTCGTGGAGCCAGGGGAGCAGATGGTTGGCGCGTTGGAGGGAGGAGCAGTAGGAGCGGGCATAGGCCCATTCGCGGAGGGCGGTTTGGATGAAGCGCTCGGCCTTGCCGTTGGTGCGAGGGGTGTAGGGGCGGGTGAAGCGGTGGCGGATGCCGAGGCGGCGGCAAGTACGACGGAAGTGGCGGGAGCGGTACCAGGAGCCATTGTCGGTGAGCAGGCGTCGGATGCGGATGCCAAGCGAGCCATAGTAGGCGTGGGCGAGGAGAAGGAACTGGGCAGCGGAAAGGCTGCGCTCATCGGGCAGGATCTGGGAGAAGGCGATGCGGGAATGGTCGTCGACGGCGACGTGGACGAACTCCCAGCCGGCGGCGCGGGAGCGTCGGGTCTTATCGCCGGTAACGCGGTGACCGGCGTGCTGGAAGCGGCCGAGCTTTTTGATGTCGAGATGCAGTAGATCGCCGGGACGGTGATGTTCGTAGCGGCGAACGGGGGGAGCGGGTTCGAGATCGCGGAGACGGTTGAGTCCGGCGCGACCGAGGAGGCGGCTGACGGTGGCCGGGGATAGCCGCAGGGTTTGGGCGATGCGGCGGCCCGTCCAACGTTGTCGGCGCAGGGCGAGGACGCGGTCAACGACGGCTTGCGGGGTGCGGCGCGGGCTATGCCGGGGGCGCGAAGAGCGATCGTAGAGACCGGCTTCGCCTTCGCCGCGGTAGCGGGCCAGCCAACGGCGGGCGGTGCGTTCTGAGACGTCTCGGGCCGCCGCGGCGGCCCGAGGCGTCTCTCCAGCGAGGATGCATCGAACCAAAAGGGCTCGGCCTTTGGGCGTCAATCGGGCATTCTGATGGATGTTCATGCGGTCTCTCCAGGGTCGTGGTTATTCGACAACTCCAGCTTCCCTGGTCCGGGACCGAATGAACAACCTGTTGAAAGATCACAGCTAGATCTCGGCACCGGCGTGCAGAGGACCCAACGTTTTCGTCAACGTCCCTTACAGCCAACCCCGGTTGTCGTCGCATCACCCTGGGCGCCGGGCCGCCTTTGATTCATCCCAATTTGGGCCGGCAAATCTAGCGTCGCAGCGCGACACCCGGTTTCCCGGTTGGCGCGCTCGGCCGCTTCAAGCGCCGCGATCCTCTCGCCTTGCCATTTATCTAGTGAATCCTTCTGCGAACGATCGAATTTCTCGACGATGGGGTCACTACCTGGGTCGGCCCATGAAAGCGACCACTTCTTTTTCACTTTGTGTTTGGATCCGTTGACGGACACGGCGGCCTTGCCATCGAAAACCTTGAGCAGAAGAGACCCTCCGGCCGAGGTGTCTAGGCGATATACGCCGCGCTTGCCAAACCTCACCTCGGCCTCGCCGAACTGAACCGAAAGCGCCTCCAAATACACGTCGTCGAGCACGTTCAGAACAGCAGAACCCGAGATCAGCCGCACTATGAGGTTGCTCAAGTGAGGCTTGACCATCTCAAACTCAGTGTTTCCCCCCACACCCAAGAGCAGACCAGGTGCAAGGGCCATTTCCGCCCGCCCGGCTCCTGTACGGAGACGCTGGCCCGACCCTAGATGCTGTTGCTCCCGGCTAGGCCCAGACCCGGCTCGTCCACGTAGGATTACGTCGCCTTCCACGTAAAGAATTAATCCCGCGCGTCCGGAAAACTGGCTTTGCCCCCATGAAACGAGCGGAGCGAAAGCAAGCAGAGCCGGTAGCAAACGACGGACGAGTTCTACAATTCCCCGCCTTCCGCCTAACGCACTACACACGGCGATTCCGCCTCCTGCCCCGAAAGCTTCAGGACCCCACTCACTCTACTCCGATTGTCGAAGGACTACAACCGGCCGGTAGCGCTGCCACCAATTCGCCCCGGTCCTAGCCCTAGAAACAGAGCACTGAACCTGAAACGAATTGGCTGGCTGTACCCGATTTTTTGCGATGTTTACTTCTGCCACGGGCTGCTAGGCTAAGGTTCTTGCTCGGCAGTATCCTCCGGCTCCTGGACGGTCAAGATTTGGTCGGCCACGACGTTTTCAAGACGCTGAACGATCCCGCTTGGCCATTTAACCTCGATCAAGCGCACCTTCTTGTCCCCGCCGAGCCCGAAATGGACCCTCTTGTCGCCTGACGATAGATAGCTTCCCGCCGTGCTCACCGTTGCATGCTGTTCCAGACCCGATTCGGAGATCATGCGAATGTGGGCGCCGATTCCGTCCCTATTACTGACGGTGCCCACCGTGTCCACGATCAGCCAGTGCCGACCCGGAACTCCCTCGTTCTTCAGCACAACAGACGACTCGTTGTTGCAATTCACGGCTAGGTCCAAGAAGCCGTCGTTGTCGAGATCAGCCGCCACCGCGCCCCGTCCTGGTCGGGGGACGAGAAACGCGTCCCCACTCTGCTCGGAAACATCCTGGAAGCTGCCTTGCAGGTTTTTCATTAACAGGAACGGCTCGAGGTAGCGCAGTAAGGGCAGCTGCAATTCGATGTTGTCCATCACGTGGCCTTGGGCGACAAACAAGTCTTTCCACCCGTCGTTGTCGTAGTCCAGAAACGCCGTGCCCCACCCTGAGTGCAAGACCGTGATGACGCCGACCTGGCTTGGACCGGTGACATATTCGAAGGAACCTTCCTTGTTCCGGTACAAGGCATAGCGTTCGTTAGCTAGAGCATTGATGAAAAGATCAGGCCACCCGTCGTTGTCATAGTCGGCGAAATCGAGACCCATCCCGGCAAACGTATTCCCATCCTCGTCGTAGGCTACTCCCGCCAAGAGGCCCACTTCATCGAACGTACCATCGCCCGAGTTGCGAAAGAGTTGCTGCGGAAATGAGTCATTAGCCACCGTGATGTCGATTCTGCCGTCGCGGTCGAAATCGTTGATCGCGATTCCTAAGCCCTTTCCGGGATGCTTGGCGAACCCGCTCGCCTCGGACACGTCTTCGAAGACGCCACTTCCTTCATTGTGGTAAACGAGATAAGGAACCGGTTCGAAATGCCTCGGGTGACAGTAGGATCGATAGTAACCGCGCTCGCCACACCACTTGTTGGTTGAAAAATCCCACTCCAAATATCGAGCCACGATGAGGTCGAGGAGTCCGTCGTGGTCGTAATCAACGAAAACTGCTGAGACGGACCAGTCCCCACCAGACACTCCCGCTTCCTTTGTAACGTCGGAGAACGTCCCATCGCCGTCATTCCTGTAGAGAATGTTAGAGCCGAAGTTCGTGACGTAGAGATCCGACGCGCCGTCGTTATCATAGTCGCCGACTGCCACCCCCATTCCATAGGAGTGTCCGGCCAACCCGGCGGCCTCGGTGACATCGCGGAAGCCGCCCTTCCCGTTGTTTCGGTACAGGCGGTTCCAATGACTGGCTTGGGATTTGTCCGGCGCGGCCCTAGCCGGCATGGGGTCCGCCAACTCGGCGGCGTTCACGAAGAACAAATCTAAGAACCCATCGTTATCGTAGTCAAACGCCGCAAGGCCCGCTCCCATCGTTTCCGGCAGGTATTTTTGTGACGAGTGTTTTGAATCGTGTTTGAAATTCACACCCCAGCTTCGACCTACGTCCGTGAAAATGGGCCCGGCATTGGAGCCTTCCTCGGCTGCCTCTAGCGTTGTCTGACCGGATAGCCGCGGCCCCCCGATACATGTCAACAAACACAAAATCACGGAAGCCATCTTCAGGGCGCAGCAGAAAGTTCGTTTGTTGGACCCGGCGGAAGCGCGGCCCAGGATTTGTCGGCTAGAATCCCGCCGTGGAACCGGCGGATTGCCGCTACGCGTAGGTGTCCGAGGGGGACTAGTCCGCATTTCTCACCACCTGGCGGCTGAAGCACGCCATAGGCCCGTCATTACTGCGGTGCGCTTGCTCGCCGTGCTCAACGTAGGGTTCAAGTACGCTCGCATTATTCAAGAAATGCGGTGCCGAGCGGTGCGCGCCTTGTACTGACGTGCCTCTCACGCACTTCGCCTCGCCACGTGGTGAGAAAAGCGGACTAAGCATGAAAAGCCCGGAAGATTCCATAGTAAACCGACTACGCGTTGAATAGGGGTGAGAAAAGCGGGCTAGCGGTCGGGCGCATAGAGGATGAAGACGCCAGCCATGGCATCGACCGGTTGCCCCGTGGGGTTGTCGTAGACAGCTACCAGTTTGAACAAGTCCTTCGCTTGAACAGTATAGCCTTCGGGGCTGCTGTAGACCGGCATTTCGACCAGCTTCCCATCTTCGTCCCTGGTACCGACCGCTTTCCAGACCGACTCGTTGCGGGTGACGTTGATCAGCTCAATCGACACGCCATAGGGGTGGAGATGAGTGCCCATGGCGTGTATTTTTCCCACGAAGGGTAGGAGAAAAGAGGTCTCGCGGATGTCCTGCTTCTTTGGCGGAACGTAGTAAAGATGAGGCATCTGGACCGATTGAAATGTTGTGTTCAGCTCTTTCAGCCCGGCGGGCAACTTCCGGGCTGGAATCAACTCCACAATCACCTTCATCGACGCACTGGCCAGCTCAGAATTTCGATTGTTGAACATCGGCAGCCAGACGGCCTTCTCCCCCGCCTTGAAGAAAATGCCGAAACCCGGGGGCAATCGTATCTCTTCCGTATAGCCGTCTGAAAAGATTCCCCGAAGCTCATCATGAAAGTCATGTTTAGGAATTCTGCTTCCAAAAAACGTGTGGCACATGAGCTCTCGGTCGAGGGTCTCGCCGGCCGGGTCGGTCATTTCGACACGGTACCCTACGAGCCAGTGGTCTTCCTCAAAAGGAAGCTGGCCCACGGTTTGCATCTGTTGAAGAGTCTGGGACTCCAGGTTGAAAGGGCCGTAATTTTGTATCACAGTCTTGACAGCCTGGAGGTCGGGCGGCTCCCGGCTATCGCGTGAGGTGATCTGTTGCGCCTTCAGCGCGCCCGAGACGCAAGCAAGCATACAAAGACAGAGGATGTAGGTCTGTTTCCGCATCGGACACTAGCTTAGCTAGGCTCTGGTGAGTAAAGAACAAAGATGCCCGCCATGGCATCGACCCGATTGCCGGTGGTGTTGTCGTAGACAACGATCAATTCGAAGAGGTCTCCGGTACGAACCGTATAACCTTTAGGATTTTTGTAGATCGGCATCGACACAAGAGCGCCTTCCTCATCCCTGCGCCCCACGGACTTCCAGACCGGCTCGTCGCGGGTCACGTTGATCAGCTCGATCGAGACACCGAAGGGGTGGATGTGTGTCCCCATCGTGTGGATCTTGCCGGCAGGTAACTTGAAGGCGTTCCCCCGGACGTCCCGCCCGGGAGGCACAAAGTAGAGGTGTGGCACTTGAACGCTGAGCAGCGTGGAGTAAAGACGCCTCAACGGTTTCTTCAGATCTCTTTCCCGAATTACGTGGATCTCGATCTTCATTCCAACCTTGGCGTGGCTGTCGCCGCGGTTATTGAACAGCGGAAACCACTGTAGGTCGTCGTGGGGGCCGAAAGGCAGGCCAAAGCCATCAGGAAGCTGGACATCCTGCGTGAAAGCGTCGGAATAGATAGCTCTCATCTGCTGGTCCTGCTGTTGCACAACGTCCGCATCGCCAAAAAAGGTATGGCACAAGTAGTTTTCCCGGGGTGGCCGACCTTCCGCGTCAACAATCTCGGATTTAAATCCAATAAGCCAGACGGGTTCGTTGAAGCGAAGAACCTTCCTTGTCCCCTCCGGCGACTGGACGAGAGTGTCGGCCCGCAGGTCTACCAAGCCGGAGGAGAATTGAACCTGGCTGACCGTCCCGTAGGAACTCTCCCGATCCGAAGGTTGGAATTCAGTGAGTAGTTCAGTCGCGAACGCGCCGCTCACGCTCGCCGCCGTTAAAGCAAGCGGTATAACGCGACACGCCAAGCGTTGAAGACCGGATGTGATGGCTGATTTCACAATACCCGTCGTCGGTGTCGTTTTCTCACCACTCGCTCATGAACGAGTCTTCAACCGCATCCGAATTATAGCAGTAGGCCCCCGGTACGCTTCAGCGATCCAGACAGCAGGCAGCCCACGGAAAGACCCAATCAGGGCGCTTGAAACAAGTGTAAATCAAAACGTCTTGGGCGGGCGCGGGGGACCGCCCAACGATTCGGTTGTGAGAAATGGCCTCTAGACGGAAGTTTCTGATAGCCGGGAACGGAAAAAGCCGCCCCTCCCTGAGTGGAAGGGGCGGCCTTAACCGTTAGCAAAACCTCGCTCTAGAATCTAAACCGGAGTGAGAACTGACCCTGTCGGGGACTATTAATTTGGCTGCCAATCGTCCCGAAAGCCACCGGGTCACTCACGTTGCCGTTGGGGTTCCCCAACTGGGTCCGGTTAAACAGGTTGAACACCTCAAACCGGAACTCACTGAGGATTCTCTCTGTGATATTGATCGTCTTCATGAACCCGACGTGCTCTTTCCTGATGCCAAACCCCCGCACCTCGCTCAAAGGATAGGGAGCATTCCCAACCGCATTTCCAGCCTCGGCGAAGGCGGCGAGGTTGAGATAGCGGTCTGTGGCGGGGTCGAACTTGCCGGAACTCGCTGTCTGGCGGGCACCGGAAATCACGTTAGGCATGTTCTTGAAGTTGAATATCGGCAGGTCGTTCGCCGCACTAAGCGCGACTGGGCCTCCCGACGTGTATTCCAAGATGGTGTTCACCTGCCAACCCCCGATCAAATGATTCAGAGCCCCGCTCACACTGCCGCCGAACTTCTTCCCTCGCCCGAAGGGCAGCTCGTATACCAAGGCGCTCACAGACCTCAACGGGATATCGCCCTGAGCCAAGCCTCTGTCTATGCGACGGTTGAAGTGGTCTCGACCGCTTCTGGCAAGGAAAGCCCCCCATTGCGACTCGGAGTCGGTCAGATGTTTCGACCAGGTAAATGAAGAAAGCAAGAAAAAGCCTTCCGAGAAGCGTTTTTCAAGTTTGAACTGAAGCGAATGGTAGATGGAGCTCCCCACGGGCGCGTTGTAGGGGAAGACAGGACCAAAGTAGCCCACCGAGGAATACTGCGGGAAGGGCCTGAGACCCTGCGCCAGAGTTCCCTCAAATGACGGGTAGGGCCGCGTAAACCCGGCACCCACCACGGCTGGACTGTCGATGGGCTGTCGCAATAGGTCGCCCAGTGAGAGAAGAGCCGAATCTATCTGGTTGGGATTGAAGACGCCAGTTTGCAGGCGGGAGCCCTTGCTGCCGACATATCCAACGTCCAGCAGCCAGTTTCGGGCGAATGACCACTGCGTGTTCAAGCTCCAGCGCTGCGAGTACGAGGGTATGTGGCCCTTTTCGTGAAACTGATCGGCATGGCCGCCAAGATTGAACGCCGGATCGATGAAGGGAGGAGGCACGAAGTCCGTCGGGAAGCCATTGTCATGTTGGTAGGCAGGCGTAACCCCGCCGTCCTGTGTACGTCGTTCGACTCTCGCCTGAAAGCCTATCGCATAGCTGCGCTGGCCTCCGCCTCCCAGCGGAGTGGTCGGGAAGTACTGGATGCCGTATCCGGCCCGAACCACTACGTTCTCCGTCATGTTCCACGCCAGCCCCGCACGAGGACCAAAGGCCCCGTAGAACGTGTCAGTAAGGCGGCTTCTGTTCTGGCGGCCTTCCCCAAACCCCGCAAAGATCATTGCGCCCGGGTACCCGTCCGCACCCGGATTGGGCGTGTTTGGATCCATGATGCCGACTGCGTCGTCTTGCGCGGTTACCGACAAGTAATTATTCCATCGCACTCCAAGGTTTAGAGTGAGCCTGGGACGCACCTTCCAGTCGTCCTGAAAGTAAAATGCGCGATATCCGACGTAGGATAGTGGATCAATCTCTTGGATCCACCTGAAGCCTGTCGCCGGCAAGCCGAGCATGAAGCTGGCGTAGGGATAGCCCGTGGTGCCCGTAGCGCTGGGATTTCCAGTTGCGGCGGATTGGAAGAAACTGTCAAAGGTGTTGGGGCCAATCACATCTTTGACCTCGAGCCGGCGGATCTCACCCCCGAACTTCATGTTGTGCCGGCCTTTGACAACGGAAAGAGTATCGCTGAATACGTAAGTCACATTCCTATATTCGCCGAACCCCTCTCCCGGGCCGCCACCGCCCCCGCCGCCGATGTCAAAGTAGGGGTCCATTTCGAACTTCGGGAAGGGACCTTTGCCAACGTTGGAGACTCCCAATATCTGACCCCAGTCGTCGCCACTTACTCGGGTGTCGCTACGGATGAAATAAGGCTGGTGGTGGAAGTTCCATCCGAATACAGCGTGGTTGAAGACGGTTGGGCTGATGACCCAGTCCCAACTAAACCGCGGATTGTAACCCGTGACATCCTGGTTGAAACATCTGTCTAGGGGGTAAGGGAATGATGCAGCGCAAAGCTGCACATTGCGGTGCTTGTTAAACATGGCGGCCATGCTGTGGGAGTCGTTGAAGTGGTGGTTAACCTTATACATCCAATCGTCCTTGTTGACCCCGCCGGCATTCGCGGAGAGATAGTTGTTGATAATACCGCTTCCGAAGTTGGGAGCGGGGAAGAAAGTAGTCGCCGCTCTAGAGGCAGGACTTATACGGTCCGTCGGAATTCTGTTGTTCGCAAAGGGAGTTCGTGTCAGGTTGCCCGCAGTGTTCGTGAAGGTCGAAGCTGGGTCGAAAATGGTCGGGATGCCGGGAAAGGAGAGATCTCCCGAAACCATCGCCGGGGTGGGAATCGAGTTCGTAGACCTGGAAGCCCCCTGCACCCAATCCATCCACTGCATGTTTGCGAAGAAGAACGTTCTGTTCCGTACGATCGGTCCGCCGATGACGAAGCCGTATTCATTTTTCTTGTTGACTGTCGCCTCCCCCTGAAAGAACCCGCTCGCGTCGAGCACTTCGTTCCGCAGAAACCAGTAGCCGCTTCCATGAAAGTCGTTGGTTCCGGACCTGATGGTGTAGCGCTGTACCGCGCCCAAGCTGTTCCCATATTCGGCCGAGTAGTTGCCTGTCGCAATGGAAGACTCCTGGATTGCTTCCGGCGAAAGAACGGATAAGTAAACAAAGGCCGATGAGTGGGAGTATATCTGCATGCTGACGCCATCCAACTGCAGCTCGTCCGACATGATCTGGCTGCCATTGACGGACGTGCTAAACATGGCATCGGAGGTGGCCCCACCTTCACGGGAACTTGATACGCCAGGAGCGAGAAAAACAAACATGCCGGCGTTGCGCCCGCCGCCCCAGGCGCCTTCGAGCGATAACGGCAAATCGATAAAAACTTCCGGCTCAATGACGGTGCGCACTTCGACATTTTCAGTCTGGAGGAGCGGGGTTGCTCCGAACACGTCGATCGTTTCCGTCGTCTCGCCGATTTCGAGCTGCAGATCCATCCCGATCACGGCGGCAAGGTCAACCCTGAGATTCTCCATCTGGAGGGTCTTGAAACCATCCAATCGCGCCTGCAGCGTGTAGGTGCCCGGCTCCAAGCCTACCAGCCCGTAGGCCCCAACACTTGAAGAAACAGAGGTGGCTGTTTGTCCGGTGTCGTCGTTAGTGACGGTTACCGTCGCGCCGGGCACGACTGCTCCCGTGGGGTCGATGACGTTCCCACGGATCGCGCCTTGGTGCGTTTGGGCAGTGAGCAGCATCGAGGCTGCCAGGAAAAGCGTTGTGACAGCTAGAGTTGTTTTGATCGATCGTGTCATGTAGATTCTCCGAAACGTCCACGAGAGCTCGCGCAGGGGTACTAGCTTACCACACCAGACATGCCGAGGTGAGGGCTGACCGACCCCTATATTCGTGAGCCATCCCTGCTAGCATGTTTTACGACTTTCGAACGGTATGTCAAGCAAAAAATGTTAAGGGTGAAAAGCTTACAGTTGTAAACCTGACACTCGCCGCCGCCGCCGGGGGTTGGTGGATGGCTCTGTCGAGTTGAAAACGTTCAGTATCAACAACTTATCTTGCCAATCGCTCCTGTGCAGGAAGGTCAGCCAGGGCGCAGCCCGCGCGAAGCGTTGGTAGGGACGCGCACAAGCCGCCATCTTTTCATCATCAGCAACCCTCTCCCGACGCTATCCGGCGGTAGGGTTTTTAGCAATTGTAAACAGAAATGGGACCGCGGGTTAGCCGGTTAAGCACGTCGGTAAGGAGAATTTTGTTCCGGTTGCAGATGGCGGTGTTGAGGTACACGCGGATTCATCCGTGTTGAGCGGGTTCATCTCTGGACCGCTCACGCTCGCGGCTCGGTGCTCGCCGCTAGCTATTTTCCGGCGCAAAAAGTGGTGTTGGGATAGACGGACCGGCGTTGGTAAACGAAGCGGGGATCCGAGCGGGTTATCCGTCTCGATTTGCCGTCCGCCGCGCCGGATCGCGCGTCGCGTAGTTGGGGATCGAAACCCGCGACACGCCCATCTTCTCCAAGGCCCGTTCGTTGGCCGCCGAAGAAAACCCCGCATCGGCCGCCACCAGCCGCGGCTGGCGTCCCAGGCGTCGCTTCTGCTCTTCGACCGCTGCGATCAACAACGCGCGGTCGTCCGGCCGCTTCTCGTAAACTGCATAATCGGTCACGATCTGGTTCTCGGCCTCTTGCACCTTGACCAGTTTGCCGAACTCGTCGAGCTTGCCCGCCTTGCCCTTGCGAATCACTTCCGTGGTCGGCTCGAACACGCTCAGCAGCTTGTCGGGCGCGTGCTGATCGCCGCCGAACACCCGCTGCTTGGTCTGCCGTCACACCTGTTCGACGCGCTCCACCATGTCTTCGAGCTGTTTCCGCAGGCCTTCCCGCCGTACATCCTGTTGCCCTTCCGCGGCGAAGCGCCGTGCCTGCGCCACCACGCGACCGCCGATCGCAAGCAACTTGCCATACAGCTTGCGGCGTTGTTCGGCGCCCTGTTGGGAACGCACGCTACGGCCGATGCGCATCACCATCCGCCCCACGCTGCTGCAGGCGATTCCGCAACTTCTCGCCCGCGTCACCTCCGGCTTGCTCGATCCGACGCATCGTGCGCGTCAACACGCGCAGTCCGTCCGCCAACAGACTCGAATCCGTCGGATAGTGCACGTTGGTTTCGACCACGGTCGTATCGATGCGCAACTTGCGGCCCACAACCACGCGCTCGTGTCGCGCCATCGCGATCAAGCGTTCGTGCAGTTTGGCGATACTTCCGGCCCCAGCACACGGGCGATGCGCGCCAGGGTCTTGGCGTCGGGAACCGCTTCCCATCCGCTGCGGGTGAAGTGGCGGTAGAGCGCATTGGCGCGCACCTCGCGTTCGAGCACGAAGAAACTCCAGTGGCGCACGTGCTTGAGGATCAGCAGCCGCAGCACGACCTCGGCCGGTGTGGCCGGACGACCGTGCCCACGCGATTGCGGATGGCGCCGTCCCAGCGCCTCCCAGACGATGGCCAGCAACTCATCGTCTTCGAGCAGACCATCGGCGTGTCGCATCCACGGTTCGTACAGAGCGGGGAGATTTTCGGGAAAGAAAGGCTCGAACAAGCAGCGTTGGCGGTGCCGTAAAGTCGTCATCTCCTATTCTCTCACGAGATCGAACATTCCGATCATAGAATGTTTCCGTCATTTCACTCCCTTGGAGCGTTCCGCCACGCCCCCCGCACTCCACCCCCTGTCAATACGATCTCCGAAGCTCCCCTTTTGCGCCGGAAAGTAGTTAGAGCGCATTTCTCACCACCTGACGGTCGAAGCACGCCATAGGCCCGCCATTACTGCGTTGCGCTTGCTCGCCGTGCTCAACGTACTGTTCAAGTACGCCCGCATTATTCAAGAAATGCGGCGCTGAGCGGCGCGCGCCTTCTACTGACGGGCTTCTCACGCACTTCCCCTCGCCACCTGGTGAGTCACCATGAACTTCGTCCACCCCGCAGCATGAAAATATGCCCGGTAATGTAATTGTTGCCGGCAAGGCCTATTTTCCAAGCGGAAAAGCGGGCCGGAGGTGAGGTGGCCCAGGGGAACCGGCGGCAACAACCGGCTCTGGCGGGCCTCGGGTCGGTGAGAAAAGCGTGCTGCCGCGAGGATTTGGACCCCGAACCGCTTTCCCCGTCTAGAATGGGGGTTATGGCTGACCAGGGCCACCTGCTCGACGTGACACTTGTTCGGAACGCCGGGCCACTTTGGGACGAGGCGACAACCTCGCCTTTTCTGGAAGCGGTGGCCGCGGGCGATGTTTCGCCTCCGGCGTTCGGCCGCTGGCTGTCGCAAGACTACCTTTTCGCGACCGAGCTCACTGCCTTCCAAGCCATCGCCGTCTCGAAAGTTCCCCGCGCTTGCCACAAGCCGTTGATCGGAGGCCTGGCGGCTCTCGATTCGGAGCTGGCCTGGTTTGAATCCCATGCCGAAAGACTCAAGCTTGAACTCAGCGTTACCCCGCACCCGACCTGTCGTCGCTACACGGATTTTCTTTTGCATTCCGCGCACACCGATCGCTATCCGCTGCTGTTGGGGATTCTGTTCGCGGTCGAGGCTTCCTACTTGGCGGCTTGGAGCGCGTTGGCTTCCGAGGGACCCTACCGGGAATTCATCGAGCGCTGGTCGAGTGAAGCCTTCAAGGACTATGTCCTGTCGCTGCGGGGCCTTGCTGAAGACAACTCCGATCCAGGACAGCAGGAGGCCTTCAACCGGGTCCTGGAGTTTGAACGCGACTTCTGGAAGATGTCTTGGGAGGGCTAGGTGCTGCACGAGCGTCTATGGGAGCAAAACCAAGACCTGGCGCGGGCTTCTCTCGGCCATCCGTTTGTCGAAGCGTTGCGGGATGCCACGCTGGCGCCGGCGGCGTTTCGCGGCTACATTGCCCAGGACGCGTTCTTTCTCGAGGCTTTTGCCCGAGCGTATGCTTTGGCGCTGGCCCGCAGCCGGGGCCCGGAGCCGATCGGCCTGTTTCACGCGCTGATCGGCGGTGTTCGCGACGAGCTCGAGATGCATGCCGCCTACGCCGCCGAACTGGAGATTGATCTGACCCGGGTACAACCCAATCCCGCATGCCGGGCCTATACGGATTTCCTTCTCGCCTGCGCTTGGCATCGTTCGCTGGAGGAAGTCCTGGCGGCGATGACGCCTTGCATGCGGCTGTACGCGTTCTTGGGAAAGGAATTATTGCGGCGAATCGGCGGCGCCGGGAAGGTCAAGGTTCACCCCTACGGGCGCTGGATTACCGCTTACAGCGGACCCGACATGCAGGATCTGGCCGACCACATCGACAGCCTGCTCGACCGTTTCTCCAAGGACACGCCCGCTGTTCGCGAGGTCTATCGCTATGCGATGCAATGCGAGGTGGATTTCTTCTCCGCGGCCATGGAAACTCCTGTCCGGGTTGCAGGGGGAGGCCTATGAAACCCGTCGCCTTAACCATTGCCGGCTCGGACCCGTCGGGGGGAGCGGGCATCCAGGCCGATCTGAAGACCTTCCACCAGTTTGAGGTCTACGGAATGAGCGTAGTCACGCTGCTCACGGTGCAAAATACCGAGAACGTCTTCTCGGTCGATCCCCTGGAGCCGGAGTATGTCGAGAAGCAACTTGAGGTGGTTACGCGGGACATTCCTCCTCAGGCGGTGAAAACCGGGGCTCTGGGTACGAGCGAAATCATCGAAATCGTCGCCGCTTGGGCGCGGACCATCCACTTCCCTCTTGTCGTCGATCCGGTGATGATCAGCAAGCACGGCGCGCCACTGATTGCCGAGGAGGCCCGCCGAGCTTTTTCGGCGAAACTGCTTCCCAGCACTTTCCTCGTCACGCCGAACCTGCACGAGGCCGCGGCGCTGGCCGGTTTTGCGGTGGAGAACGTGGCCGCTATGGAACATGCGGCCCGAAAGATAGCCGAGCAAGGGAGCCGAGCTGTCCTCGTCAAGGGCGGTCATTTGAGAGAAGACGCGGTCGATGTGCTCTACGACGGCGAGCACTTAGAACACTTCCGGAGCCGGCGAATCGAATCGCCGCACACGCATGGCACCGGTTGTACCTATTCGGCCGCCATTACCGCCGAGCTTGCCAAAGGACGTTCGCTGGCCGAAGCTGTGGCGGCGGCGAAAAACTACATCACCAACGCGATCGCAAGCGCGCCGGGCCTGGGTCACGGGTGCGGCCCGGTCAACCACCACGCAGGCTAGCCCGCTTTTCTCACCACCCGACGGTCGAAGCACGCAATAGGCCCGCCATTACTGCGTTGCGCTTGCTCGCCGTGCTCAACGTACCATCCGTCCTTTCTTTTCCTATTAGGAAGAGTTTTTGGGGCGTCCTCCCCCGTCTACTACCGTGCGTGGCGAAGCCCGCTGGGGGAAGTTTAGCTCACTCCCCCCGGATGGGGGGCCTCCTCATTTCATCTCCGTGCGGTGATGTTCGGCCCCTCTCGGAGCCAGGGGCCAGCTCGTCGTCGGGCCCAGACACGACCTTTGCCGACCCCCGCATGGGACAACTCTGGGAGGCCCAGTCCACCTGCGATAATGGATAGCTCACCCGCCGATGCAAACTCACGGCTTCGATAGTGACATGGCCTTACGAACACTCATTAGGCGCGCACGCCGCCGGAGTTTGGCCCACTCGGCGCTGGCGGAGGTCTGCACGGCAGGCGCGGTTTTTCTGCTCGGTCTCGCCATTTTTTTGGTTGCCGGCAGCGACTACTTCCCTATTTCGCTTCTATGGGTGTGGGGAGCCCTCGGATTGGGGGCGGCGATCTACCGCTGGGTTCGACAAAGAGTGACACCCTATCAAGTTGCACAACGCCTCGACTCACGTTGGTCGACACAGGATCAGATTTCGACGGCCTACCACTTCTTGGATCACGAAGCCCCCTCGGCTGGAGCGGTCGGCGCACAGCGGCTTTTGGCCGAGGAAGCCGGTAGGATGCAAGACGTGTCCCGAGCCTTGCCGTTCCAGCTGCCTGGTCGTGCTAGGTGGCTACTGGCGCTGGCCTTGTTGACCACGTCGCTGTGGATCTTGCGGTACCTCTTTCATCCCGGCCTGACGCTCCAGCCGCCTCTGCCGGCCCTTGTGGCACAAGCCTTTTTCGCCAGCCGCACCGAAGATCCAAGCCCGCGATCGAAATCTCCCGACGAGAAGCTTCCTGATTCGTCGCCGGCCGAGGTGGACGGGCGGCTGAATCAAACGGCTGTTGATCCTCCGGAAGGCCATGGATCTCCGATAGCCGGTGCGGACGAGTCCGGGAGGAAACTCGCCGGCGCGGGTCAACGCCCGCTGGCCGGCAGGGAGCATGCGGTTCCCGATCAAGGCGCCCCGCTCGAAGGCATGGCCGGCGGGGATTCCCTCTCACCTTACGAGGTCGAGCCGCCATCTCAACCCGGGACCGCTACCGCGCTAGCCGCCGCCGTGCCTGACGGAGACCTTAGCCAATGGGACCCGCCGCCCGGCAGCCTGATCGAGCGCCTGCAAGAGCTGCTCCAGAGTATGCTGACGCCGGTGGACCGCGAAGCCGCCGAACGACGAGGGATCCCCTCGGTGGCTTCACCTCTGGCGGCGCCCGAACGGCATCGCCGGGCCGGCGGTGCACAACGTACTCCAAATTCGCCCGACTCAGCCGGTAGCGGCGATCAACAGTCCTCGATCGACCAAGCCGGCATCAGCCGCATCGACGTGGGATCCGACCGGCCGATGGGACAAGACAAAACGAAGGTCGGAACGGCCGGGCAGGGCGAGGGGTCCAAGCAAACCAGCCCGTTCGCCGACCCGGCTGTCCAGTTTGCCCAGCTCGCCGAGCTCTACCAGCGGCGGACGGAGGAAATCCGCGGAGCCTTTACGATCGAAGCCACCTCATCCCGCCAGCGCGCGGGCGCGCTTTACTTGCCGAAAAAGGCGCGTCATCATGGGGCAGGCGGCGCCGTCAGCCGAGACGAGATCCCCCTGAGTTACCGGCCCTACATAAAGGAATACTTTAAACGCATCCAGTAACAAATACAGTGGAAGCGATTTCATACGAAGCGCAACTCAAGAATCTAACTCACAAACTCGACCTCGTTCGTCGCGAAGTCGGGCGCGTCATCGTTGGACAAGACAGCGTGATCGAAGCGGTACTCATCGCTCTGATCGCCGGGGGACATGTCTTGTTGGAGGGCGTGCCGGGGCTGGGCAAAACCACCTTGCTACGGACCCTGGCACGAGCCATGGAGCTAAAGGCCTCGCGGATCCAGTTCACGCCGGATCTCATGCCCGCCGACATCGTGGGCAGCATGGTGCTCGAGGCCGACTCGCTGGGATCGAAACGCCTCCGTTTCGAACCGGGGCCCATCTTCGCGCATCTCGTCCTGGCCGATGAGATTAACCGCGCTACCCCCCGGACGCAGTCGGCGCTTCTCGAAGCCATGCAGGAACGAACCGTCACCAGCGGCAACGCGACGCATGCTCTGGAAGATCCCTTCCTCGTGATGGCGACGCAGAATCCGCTGGAAATGGAGGGTACCTACCCTCTGCCGGAAGCCCAGCTTGACCGCTTCCTGCTGAAGATACTGGTCGACTATCCGAGTGAGGTCGAGCTGGAGACGATTCTTGAGCGGTCCATGGCCCTCGAGCAGCCCTCGGTTGAGCGAGTCGTCGAGCGGGCCGAGATTTTGGACCTACGCCGCGCCGCGCGGGAAATCCTGGTTGCGCCCCACGTTCGAAACCTCGCCATCGAGTTTGTGCTTGCCACTTTGCCGGGAAACCGCAAAGCCCATCCGCTGGCCCAACGCTATATCCGCTACGGAAGCTCGCCGCGAGGAGCTCAAGCCCTGTTGTTGGGTGGGCGTGTCAGGGCTCTGCTGCACGGTCGCCTGAACGTAAGTAGCGACGACGTCCGGGCGTTAGCGCTCCCCGCGCTGCGGCATCGCATCATCCTGAATTTCGACGCTCACGCCGAGGGCCGAACGCCTGACCGCGTGCTGGCGGGAATTCTTGACTCCGTGGTCGACGGCGCAACGGGCTAGCTGTGGAGCCTCAACAGGCTGTTCCGGGGAGGAGGGAGTCGGCTGATAGGGGGATTATAGCCGAGGCTGGCGTGGGGGCGATGCCAATTGTAGTCGTGGAGCCAGGGGAGCAGATGGTTGGCGCGTTGGAGGGAGGAGCAGTAGGAGCGGGCATAGGCCCATTCGCGGAGGGCGGTTTGGATGAAGCGCTCGGCCTTGCCGTTGGTGCGAGGGGTGTAGGGGCGGGTGAAGCGGTGGCGGATGCCGAGGCGGCGGCAAGTACGACGGAAGTGGCGGGAGCGGTACCAGGAGCCATTGTCGGTGAGCAGGCGTCGGATGCGGATGCCAAGCGAGCCATAGTAGGCGTGGGCGAGGAGAAGGAACTGGGCAGCGGAAAGGCTGCGCTCATCGGGCAGGATCTGGGAGAAGGCGATGCGGGAATGGTCGTCGACGGCGACGTGGACGAACTCCCAGCCGGCGGCGCGGGAGCGTCGGGTCTTATCGCCGGTAACGCGGTGACCGGCGTGCTGGAAGCGGCCGAGCTTTTTGATGTCGAGATGCAGTAGATCGCCGGGACGGTGATGTTCGTAGCGGCGAACGGGGGGAGTGGGTTCGAGATCGCGGAGACGGTTGAGTCCGGCGCGACCGAGGAGGCGGCTGGCGGTGGCCGGGGATAGCCGCAGGGTTTGGGCGATGCGGCGGCCCGTCCAACGTTGTCGGCGCAGGGCGAGGACGCGGTCAACGACGGCTTGCGGGGTGCGGCGCGGGCTATGCCGGGGACGCGAAGAGCGATCGTAGAGACCGGCTTCGCCTTCGCCGCGGTAGCGGGCCAGCCAACGGCGGGCGGTGCGTTCTGAGACGTCTCGGGCCGCCGCGGCGGCCCGAGGCGTCTCTCCAGCGAGGATGCATCGAACCAAAAGGGCTCGGCCTTTGGGCGTCAATCGAGCATTCTGATGGATGTTCATGCGGTCTCTCCAGGGTCGTGGTTATTCGACAACTCCAGCTTCCCTGGTCCGGGACCGAATGAACAACCTGTTGAAAGATCACAGCTAGCCTGCTCGAGCGCACCTGAGACGACCGGTTAGCCGATTCGCCTACGAGCGCTTCCGAGCGGCCGTCTTCTTCCCCTTTTTCCTCTTACGGGCCCGTTTAGCGGCCTGGCGTTTTCTTTCCGACTCGGCGACCAACTGAGCGACGGTCGTTCTGGAAAGGTAACGCTTGAGGCGCTCCCGCGGGGACTTGAAGCTGTCATGCACCGGACATAGCGCCCGGTCGTTGCATTCCGGCAAGCCTACGATGCAGCGATCGTAGGTGTCGGTTCCATCCAGCACCTCAACCACTTCCATCATCGTAATCTTGTTCGGAGGGCGTTCAAGCGAGAAGCCGCCCGTCGGCCCCTTTACCGAACGCAGCACGCCGTGCCGCGCCAATTGTTGCAACGTCTTGGCTAGAAAGAACGCGGGAACCCGTTCGCTACTGGCAATCTGGCGCGCCAGTTTCTGGCTCCCTTTCGGCTGGCGAGCCAAGTAGGCCAGGGCCCGGAAGGCGTACTCCGCGGACTTTGAGTACATCAGCGTCAAGATTTCCTCGACAACGGCGGCGGCAACGTGGTCCGGGCGGCGCCCGATGCCGGCGACCAACTAGCCCGCATTTCTCGCCGCCTGACGGTCGAAGCACGCCATAGGCTCGCCATGACTGCGGTGCGCTTGCTCGCCGTGCTCAACGTGGGGTTCAAATACGCCCGCATTATTTAAGAAAATGCGGCGCCAAGCGGCGGGCCTTGTACTGACGGGCTTCTCACGCACTTCGTCTCGCCACGTGGTGAGCAAAGCGGGCTAGCTGTCTCCTATCTGAGAATAACACAGGATCTCTTACTCTTTTTATCTAAAACCCTTGAACGCGGAATAGCAGCGAGAACAGCGAGAACGACCACCCAGTGGCGGCGGGAAGCCTGTTGGGGAAAAGGCTTTGTAGGAGGAAAAACGGGGGGGGAGAACCGGCCGTGCCAGGGAACCGTTCCGCGGGATTTTCGCGGCCGCGACCTGCGGCTGGGGGGAGCAGTACGGCTAGCGAATGGAGATTACGCCCTGGTTCGACTCCTGCCTGCCGATCCTGACCCGCAGCGGCTGATCTCCCAGTGGGCTGAAATAATCGGGCCGGAAGTTCATCTGCAACACGCCCACCATGTTGGGCGCCAGCCCGAGAAACTCTATTTTGCCTTCTACTCCGCCCACAAAGGCATGGGCTTCGGTGGGAGCCAGGATGAGAGGAACCGCGCTGGCGGCTTTGCCCGTCGGCCAGTTCGGGGCAACCGGTCCTTGCCCGGTCATGTAGACGGTCATGACGTCTCGCCGGGCCCCGGGGTTAGCGGGAGAGTTCAACGTACCGTCTTGGTTGGTGGCGATCGCACGCACGCCGTCATAGGTGAAGATCCCCGGCGCCGTGGGACTAAGCTGAGCGCTTTCCGATCCGCTGCGAGCGCCGTTGTTGTCGACGACCACAAGGACCGACGACATTCCGGCGGCCTCAAACGGCATCTGGAAATTGACCTGCTGGTCGTCGACGTATATAAGGGGCGCCGCGCCGAGCGGAGAATCGGAGGCGTTGTAGATCAACACGCGGATCCCGGCTATGTTGGTGGGCAACATGTCGTTGGACCTGCCGGTAAACTCCGCCAGAATGCCTGACTCCGGTCCGCCCAGGTCTTTGCCATAGACCGTCGCCAACGCCCCGGGCGCCAGACGGCTCGTCTGAGTGGCGGCATTTACCACGCCGGCGGAAAAGATCTGCGGCGTCGGACTGGGCTGTTCACCCAAATTCAAGCTAACGTTGGCCGCTACCGCGGGGACGGTTGACCCAACGGGGGTTAGGGTGATGACCGCCTGATGAAAGCCTGGGGCCAACTGCTGCGCGACGACGACGGCTTCACCGCCATCCGAGAGGTCCTGCGTATCCAATGCGACGGTCACCTCTGACGGGGTCATTCCCTCGGTCTCGGAAAGTGAAATACGGTCGGCAAGCTCACCGCTGACCGCAGCCTCCCAATACAGCTCGCCGCCGCTCGCCGTAACGGTTAGCGTCCGCGAATCCGGGTTAGGCCCTGTGACGAAGGTCGAGAAGTTCAGCGTCGCCGGATTGGCACTCAAAGTTTGCGGAATGATCGGCGAGTCATCGGTGAGCAGGGCCACATTATCGATGGAGTTCCACTCGGAACCGTCACTCTGGTCCGCGCTGATGCTTAGACGGATCACATTGGCCAGCGTTTCGGTGAACGATCTCTCGCCCGACACTCTCGTCCACTCGCTCTCCGACAGCGGGGCGCGCTGCTGAACCCAGAACGCGCTCGGCGTCACGCCGGTCCATAGGAAGACGGTGTCGTCGAGCCCATGCAGCCGCACCTCGACAGCTCTGTCGGCGCCCGACTCGGAGGTATGCATATAGTCAAACTCGAGACGCGGATTCTCGGCCATCAAACCGGTGACGTCGCCCAGGTAGAGTCCTGAGGCGAGGAAGACGTCCTCGCCCGGCCCGCCGGCTTCGAGCATCCGCACAAACCCTCCGGGATTTCCTTCAAACTCGTTCCAGATCAAGCGGGATCCGGCATCGCCGACAGCGGATGCGGGAATGACGTCGCTCGCCGGATAGTTGCGCGACCAACTGTCGACTCCGGCTGAAAACGCCGTAACCGTGGGAAGCACGGTTCGCGGCGGATCGAAACCCCGGACCATGAGACGGAAGTTGTCCAGACCGGCCGAACCACCAGTCACGTTGTAGGTGGCCAGGATCTCCACCCGCTGGACATCCGACAACACTTCCTCAAACGTCCCGGTTCCCGCCGAGCGGAACCATTGATCCTTCCTAATCGAAGCCGAGTAGGTGATCCAGCCGCCGCCCACCGCCGGCGTCGTCGTCGTCGCGGCCCAACGAAAGGCGCCTTCGGTGCTGAACACTCGAACGGCCACAAAATAATCGTGGAAGTCAGACCCCGTAATGCGGGCGATGTCGAACACAAAGCGTGGGTCGCCAAGAGAGAGATAGTCGCGGCTGAACGAAGCAGGGGCGACGAAGTACTCTTTCTCACTGGCCCCGCGGTCGACCAATCGCGCATAGCCTCCGGGATTACCACCCGACGATGTGAACGAGATCGACGAGACTGGATTGCCCACGCTGGTCCCCGGCAGATCGGTTGCCGTGTCGTTGCGCGTCCAGCCCTCCAGATCGGAATCGAATGTCGACTCCACAAGCACCTTCTGAGGCTCGATCGGCCCGCCGTCTACCGT
This sequence comes from Bryobacterales bacterium, assembly GCA_965248365.1. Classification (GTDB taxonomy): domain Bacteria; phylum Acidobacteriota; class Terriglobia; order Bryobacterales; family UBA6623. Next base: position 1,652,673 of record CBDFJA010000003.1, read on the forward strand.
CGCCGTCAAGTATCCCTCGAACCTCAATCCTAGGTCGAAAATGAAGAACCCAATGAAGTAGATTCCCGAAGTCAGCGGAGGGTGGGTGTTCCCATCGATCACAATCCGCGCGACTCCCAGCGGGTTTAGGAACTCGCGAAAGTCGGCCAGTCCGTTGGCCAAACCTTCGGTGCCGACATCTCTCCCGGTTTGAGCGACGAGTTCCATCTGCCCGCTAGGCGTAGTGGCAAACTCGATCACCAGCTGTCGGGCGCCCTCGGAAACAAAGACCGTATAGCCCTTGAAATCGGCAATTAGGGTGTCGAATTTTTCCGGGTCAGAGTCGACGCGGATGTGGATGGGGTGCCCGTTGGTCAGCAGCGTTGATCCCCAAGCCTGGGGAACACCTGCCACGAGCCACAACAGGCATGACAGACACAGCAATACTGTATTAGGGCGGCGGGGGACTGACCCGGTCATATTAGCTTCCAAAAACATAGTGCGATCCGGCGGCCCAGACAGGGAATCAGGCATTCACCTAAGTACCTAGGGCGTTTTGACTTACCCCCGTGGAAAGAGACCGACCGTAACACACCATGCCGCGCCCGCGAAGCTCGGTGAAGAGTCTCGACGCGCTGCGATTAGGCGATCCTCCGAGGGTCATATTACCCATATTACCAGCCCCGGAAATCTGAAGACCTTTCTCTGCGCGAACCTAGCGAACCGCCGCGCCCGACCACCCCGCGATCCCTCGGCCGCCGCCCACGGGGTCGCTAGCCCGCTTTTCTCACGAACGTTCAGGCGAGCGGCGTTGAACGGGCTTTAATCTGCAGGGGCGAACCGTCGTCTCCTCCGATTTGCGATCTTCACGCTCCGTGCCATTCAATGACGCCACCCGACCCCGCGAAAACACTCGCTGGGCGGGCGCAGCGGACCGCCCCCACTATATTGTCGCGAGAAAATGGGGCTAAGGCGAACAGGGATATTCAACGCAGGGCGATCAGGGGAGCCAGCACCAAGGCCACAATGGACATGAGTTTGATGAGGATATTCATGGAAGGGCCCGAGGTGTCCTTAAACGGGTCGCCGACCGTGTCGCCGACAACCGCCGCTTTATGAGCCTCCGATCCCTTTTGCTCGCCGGCGACTTCACCCTTTTCGATGAGTTTCTTCGCGTTGTCCCAAGCTCCGCCCGCGTTGGCCATGAAAAGCGCCAGCAGCACCCCGGTCACCGTAGCGCCGGCCAGCATGCCGCCGAGGGCCTCGGGTCCGAGCGCAAACCCCATCACGACGGGAGCGCTTACAGCGACAACTCCCGGGCCGACCATCTCTTTAAGAGCAGCAGTCGTGGCAATATCAACGCAGCGAGCGGCATCCGGCTTGGCGTCGGGATCTCCGGCCAGCAAACCCTTGATCTCGCGAAATTGCCGGCGAATCTCCTCCACCATCTTGCCCGCCGCCCGGCCCACGGCGGTCATCGTCTGGGCGGCGATGAAAAAGGGAAGAATTCCGCCGATCAGTAGCCCAATGACTACGTTCGCGTCGTTGACTTGGATGTTCATTGCCCCCAAGCCTTGGCCGATGCGAACGGCGTTCACGGCCTGCGTATAAGCGGAGAAAAGAGCCAAAGCGGCGAGCGCGGCGGAGCCGATGGCGAATCCCTTGCCCATGGCCGCCGTCGTGTTCCCCAGAGAATCCAAGGTGTCGGTGATAGCGCGAACTTCCGGTCCCAGAGCGCTCATCTCCGAGATGCCGCCGGCGTTATCGGCGATCGGCCCGTAGGCGTCCACGCTCATCGTGATGCCGACGGTAGCCAGCATGCCCACCGCGGCGATCCCAATTCCGTACAGCCCGGCTTCGCGATAGGAGACGAAGATCGCCGCGCAGATCATCAAAACGGGCAGAGCGCAACTGCGGAAACCAACCGCCAAGCCCTCGATAATGTTCGTCGCCGGCCCTGTTTTTGAGGCGCTCGCGATGCCCCAAATCGGTTTCATCGAGGTGTAGTACTCGGTAATGAAACCGATCGCCACCCCGGCAAGCGTCCCCGAAACTACGGCCCAAAAAACGCCTTGGCTGATGCCCACTACGCCGACGGTAGAGAATACCGCGACCAGAAACAATACCGCCGACAACCATGGCGCGTAGCGAAGAGCCGCCGCCGGCCCCATTCCCTTCATGAGGTGAATCGCCAGGATTCCAATCACCGACGCCACCAGCCCCAAGGCGGACAGCATCAGCGGCAATGCCATCAGCGCCGACTGCAGGGCGGCTCCCGCGGCTCCGCCTCCGAGCATCCCCAGAGCCTCCGGCGGCAAGGTGGCCGCTATGGCCAAGGTAGCCACCATGGATCCGACGTAGGACTCGAAAATGTCTGCGCCCATGCCCGCCACGTCCCCCACGTTGTCGCCCACGTTATCAGCGATCACTCCCGGGTTACGGGGATCGTCCTCCGGTATGCCGGCCTCCACTTTGCCGACCAGGTCCGCCCCGACATCGGCCGCCTTAGTGTAAATGCCGCCCCCGACGCGCGCGAACAGGGCGATCGAGCTGGCGCCCATCGCGAAGCCATTGATGTAGATCGCCTCTTCGATCCCGGCAAACACTTGAGCGAAAATACCGACTCCGAGCAACCCCAGCCCGGCCACGGATAACCCCATCACGGCGCCACCGCCGAAGGCAACCATCAGGGCGCTGCCCACCCCGTCTTGTCTCGCGGCTTCGGCCGTACGCGCGTTAGCCCGGGTTGCGGAGTGCATCCCGATCAGGCCCGCCAGAACCGAACAGCCGGCGCCACTGACGAAACAAATCGCCGTCTGCAAATTCAGTTTCCACAGGATCAGAAGCGCCACGATCGCGACGAAAGCGAACAAGATTCTGTACTCGCGCTTGAGAAACGTCATTGCGCCGGTGCGGATGAGATCGGAAAGTTCCCGCATCCTCTCGTTGCCCGGCGAGCGCCGATTGTTAATGGCGAAGACAATTCCGGCGCAAATCAGCCCGGCCAGCCCGATCAGGGGAGTAACTTCCGAAATATTGTTCATGATGGACTCGAAAAGTGGGTGGGTCTCCTCGCTCAGGCGGCGGCCCGTCTGAGCTTGCGGCGTTTCCTAAGGTATAGGATTTACAAGCCTAACATGTGCCACGCGCGTTAGGCCAGCGTCTCGCCGGGCCGGGTGCATATTCCCGGGGGCAGCCGCCGGAAGCGGGCCCCGAGGGCTGCCGGCTACTGCGGCGGAGTTGTGGAGGGAAATTCGACCGGGTCGCGTTCGAGACCGTAGATGCGGATGCCGCCCTTGCGCCTGGGAAGCCGGGTCGGACGGGGAGGCTCCCGAGAGGTCACCGTTTGGGGAGCGGCGGCCTGTTGACCGCGTTTGGCCGCCTGTTCGCGAATCTGCTTGAGAACCTCCTTCTCGGGGATGCGCAGACTTGCTTCGAGGACGCGTCCCTCGTGAACGACGGAAAGGTTGTTCAAAAACTCCGCGGTTTCTGGCTTCTGCTCGCCAGCTTTCATCAGCGCCAGGAATCCCTGGACCGTATCGAAAAGTTGCTTCGCGTCCGCTTCCGTCGGTGACGCCACTTCCAACGCCAGGCGAACATCGCTTCCTAGTGACACGCCCAGACCAAAGGCATCGACCTTCGAGGCCAAGTTTGAAGCCATGTCGGGCGTACCGGCTGGCCCCGAGCCAAAAGGGCCGTTGGCGCTGACCCAGATGTGGTGGCCGCTCAAGCGTTCGACGGAACGGCGAAGGGAACCGCTAAAGACCGACGTCGTTTGGGCCGCATAGCGATCGACTGCTTCGCGGACGTCGGCTAGCTCGCCGAGAGCCCCGTATCGGCCGTCCAAGGCCACGAAGTGGCGAGGGTCGCCCGATCCCTTGGCCGGGAAGATTTCATGGCCGCCGTAGGGTTCACCGCTGCAGGCGGCGCCACAGAGCATGCCGGCAAATACACCGTCGGCGAAGTTCCCGCGGGCAAAGATCACCACGTCTTTCGGTTCATTGTTCGCGCTGCCGGCGTCGAGCCTCCCCGTAATCAGCACCTCGTCGAGATACTGGAACGGGTTCGCGCCCATCAAGTCGAGAAACGCGCCGACTTCGGGGCTCGATTTCTTCGTTTCCTCAAGAGCCGATTGCACTAATGGCGAATTCGCCATTTCGGACAACTGAATCCCAACCATCAAGTTGACGTCAGCACGGGCCAAACCAAGAAGGTTCGGATCAGCGGCGTGCGATGGGAGCGAGCAGTGAGGACGCGATTGTTTTCATGCCGATTTCCCCTTCCCTTGATGATAGGGCGAAGCGGGCTGGCCGGGAATCGAGTGAAGACCTTAGCCCGCTTTTCTCACCACGTGGCGAGAAAAGCGGTTTAGCCCCAATACTGTCGATTTCAGAAAGAAGCATGGAAATCTCGACTTTCCTGCGGTCGTTGCGGATGGGGGCGCGCGGGCGCAGCGGGTAGCTGCTCATCTTGCGCTTGACGCCGCGCGGACGGCGGCGGCCGCGGCTGGAGACCACCCGCTCCTCGAGCAGTTCGTCGAGAACCTGTCGATGAAACGCTTTTCTAGCTCGAGGGGGGAATAGCCACCGCCATGGCCAGTTTGCGGCGGACCACCCGCAGCGCATGCACGTAGGAAAGCCGATCCGGATCCTGTTGGCTGTTGGCGGCGGCCTCATGCATCAGATCGCGAATCGCAAAATGCGCCAGCAGCAGCCCCCAAAACTCCTGGCGCACCAGCTCCGGCGTCTTGCTGCGTAGCACGATCTTGGATCCTCGCAAGTGCGTCTTGAGTTCGTCAAACGCCGTTTCGATCTCCCAGCGCTCGTGGTAGAGCGCCGCCAGTGGTGGGGCCGGCGCCGCGGCCGGGTCGAGCAGGCTGGTCAGCAAACGGTAGAGGGGTTCGGCGTTGTCAACACCCTCGAGCCGATCCTTGATGACGCGCACCTCGAGGCCGTTGGTTTGGCGTCGGCGGTCCCCTTCGCCGGAATAGATACGGCTCAGATAGGAGCCGTCGGCGAGTCGCCGCTGGAGGGGCAAACGCAAGTTCTTCTTGACACGCCACAACAGAGCCGCCCCCGTCCCACGCGCCTGCTTCCACAGCGGATAGCTGAAGAAATTGCGGTCGGCCAGGCAGAGCATGTCCTTTTCGAGCGCCGGCAGCTGCTGCTGGGCCAGTGCGATTTCACTCCTTGCGTAGGGTCCCAGGCGAGAGCCGAACAGCACGTGCGTGCCGTTTTCCACCAGGGATACGAAACGCAATTGGGGATAGGCGCTGGCGCCCCGCGAGACCCCCGGACGCCCGAACGCTTGCCGGTTGCCCGGCTCATCGGCGAGGTCGAGAACGCTGCCGTCGAGCGAGACCAGCCGCCGGCGACCGTACCAGGCGCCGCGAGTGGTGGGGTCGGCGATCGGCTTGACGACCTCGTCGTGCAATTGCCGCAGGGGCTCGGCCCCCAGCCGTATGCGGGCCCGCGAGATGCCCGAGCGGCTCGCCGCCGCCGGCCGTTTGTGAGCGGCCCGCAGCCAGCTGAGTCCTTCCAGCAGGCAACGCAACACTTCGCGATAGGACACCTGCATATACAACGCCAAGGCGATCACGTAGTAGACCATCACCGGTGCCGGCAAATCGCGCTGACGACGGTCGGCCCGACCGCTGCGCCGCAACACGCGATCCACCGTCGAACGCGGAAACCGCCGGGCCAGCACGCCCAAACTGATGTAGTCGCTAATTCGCGAGCCGGGGGGAAGCTCCGCCAACGTTCGTGCCATGTCACGCACCTCCTGTTGATGAGAACAGGATAGCATGAAAATATTCTTAACTCGACAGTATTGGACCTAGCCCGCATTTCTCACCACCTGACGGTCGAGCTGCCCGCGGGCGGCCCCAAACCAGCCGGATATCGGTCGACCGAGAAACAAGAGGAGCCGCCGAGCGAGCCGCCGGCCTTGAAGGAGCTTATACTTGGCGGATCTCGCTGCCCATGACGAGAAAATGAAAGCGTTCGGGGGGCAAAGAGATGTCCTCGGCCGCATCGGCCCAGGTGTCGTAAGCGGTTTGGGCCAAGGAGGCATTCAGTAGGTAGAGGAACTTGTCGGACAAACAGTCAATGGGCGGAGGCTGGCGAAACGTGAGTCGGGCGCCGACGGCGCTCTCCAAGTTGACGGGTCCGCTCGGTATCGCCTTATCCGACAACAACGTCACGAAGCTGGCATGGCCGGCATGGGGCCAAACGTCGGGACGGATCAGCGGCCGCAAGATCGGTTGCGCCTCGAAGGTAATCTCACACTGGTGGCTCCATTCCACAATCGACTCGCCCCACTCCCAATGACGCAAAAACTGTGCATACTGTTCAGCGAGCGTAAGCGCCAGAGTGAATCGTCTCTGGCCTAGGGACGCTTCCGTGGAAGAGGAATCATGAACGTCTTCGGGGATGAGGGATTCGGAGCTCACGATTTCCTCGGCGAGGTGAATCATCTCCTCATCCGAGGCCGGATTCGCGCTTTCCTTGAGCAACAGCGGCGGCAACTCATGAGTGCCGCGACCCGGGATTTCGAAGTATTTTCGATTGCCGATGATCTCCATCCGAGACTCCATCCGAGACTGCTTCACTAATCCGTTGGACGAAACCCGCCGGCACAGGTTTCAGGCTATGGGTTTCAAAGATCATAAGTCAATCCTTGTTCACCGGGCAAGTCGATGCCGGGGTTCTTCCGCCGCACGGCTAATCCAGGGAGGCCCTACCGGTTGCGAGGGTTTGCCCCCCCGTCGCCGACCCCTCCGCTAGTCTTATCGGACGTTTGGGCCCGGGGGACCGCCAGCGACCGCTCGATTCGCACACCCGCCCGCGAGGGAGCGTCGATGAGACCGCGGCGCACCCATAAGGATGAAAAAACCGGCGGTTTTCGACGGAGAGAGCCATGGGGCCGGCGACTGGCCGGCGCACATCCATGAGAAACGGCGGGTTTTGGAAATGTCGTTACGGATAGTTTGGCCTGTCACTGGCGTTCCAGGCTTCCATGAGGAGGCGCGTCGTTCTCAAGCGGGAAGGCGGAGAAAATTTCAGTTGAGGAGAACGTCCGATCGGGCTTCCAACCGCACTCGGGTGGCGTCATCTTCTCGACGCGGCGCTCTATGAAGTTCGGTCCCGGCGGCGCTGCTCGCTCTGTGTCGGCCTCCAGGGCCGGCCTGGAACACGCAGTCGCCGCGAACAATGGTGTCCGACGTTCTGGCTCGCTGAGGTTGCTCTCCGCTTTCCATCGTAAAATCTAATATCTAATCGCTGCTCGAGGGCAGCCTGGCGTGGTGTCGCGGCCGCTGGCTGGCGCTGGCGATCGATGAAACCCGGCTCAAGAAAACCGGCCGCCGCGTGGCCGGGGCCTCGTGGCAGCGTGACCCGTTGGGGCCGCCGTTTCAGATGAACCTGCAGTGGGGCTTGCGCTTTGTGCAGGCGGCCGTGTTGTTGCCGCTGTATCGGCGGGGGGGAAGGTCGCGCGCGGGCGCTGGCGGTTGGTTTGCGCTCCGCGCCGGCGCCGCGGCGGCCGAAAAAAAAGGCGCCCCCCTACGAGTGGAAACACTACCGCCAGGCGCAGGCCGAGCACGGCGTCACGGCCCGTTTCGTCGAGCTGGCGCAGGGCTTGCGTACGGATCTGGACCGCGCCGCGGCAAGGGCGAAAGTGCTGGTGCCGGCCGCCGACGGCAGCTTTTGCAACCGCCGCCTCTGGCGAGATGAACACCGCGGCGAGGCGAACCTGTTGACTCGCCGGCTTGCGACCCGCAAACTACACAGAAGACCCGGTAGCCGATCGGCCGCTATGGAGATTCACTTTGTCCACCAAAGACTTTGCGGGAAGAACCGCCCTCGTCACCGGCGGATCACGCGGCATTGGTCGCGAGATTGCCATCAAGCTTGCGCGTCACGGAGCCGACGTCGCCATCCTCTACCACAGCCGTGACGCTGAGGCCCGGGCGACGAAGGAGTCTGTCGAGCGGGAAGGCGTGAAGTGCGTTCTCGCCCGGGGCGATGTGTCCGACCCATCCGATGTGGAATCCGCCGTGGCCAAGACTCGCCGGGAGCTAGGTCCCATCAGCTTGTTGGTAACCAGCGCCGCCGTCCTCGTTGTGGGATCCCATCGGGAGGTCACTTGGGAAAGCTGGAAGAAGACCTTGTCCGTCAACTTGGACGGGGTCTTTCTTTCCATCATGGCCGTCAAAGACGAGATGCTCGCGAACAAGGACGGACGCATCGTCTGCCTGTCTTCGGTCGCCGCGCTGCGCGCGCGCAAGTTGGAGATTCCCTATGCCACGAGCAAGGCTGGAATCGTGGCCCTGGTGAGGTGTTTTTCCGGCGCGCTGGCTCCACACGTCCGCATCAACTGCATTGCCCCGGGTCTGGTCGAAACGGAAATGAGCGCCGCTCAGCCGCCTGAGAGAAGGCAGGCCATCATCGACGCCACGCCGCTGGGCCGCTTCGGCCGGCCGGAAGAAATCGCCAACGTCGCCTATTTTCTGCTTTCCGATAAGTCGAGCTTCACGACCGGACAAACGGTCGCCGCAACCGGGGGAAGAGTTCTGCTGCCCTAACCCGCTTTTCTCACCACGTGGCGAGGCGAAGTGCGTGAAGGCCCGTCAGTACAAGGCGCGCGCCGCTCGTTTGCTTTGTGGCGCAAGCTCTCAGCTTGCCGCGTCGAGACTCTTCTCGACGCTTGTGTCTCAGTCTCGGAGGACAAAAACACGTGTTTTCAATGATTTGTGTCCGGTCATCACGAGGAAGTCGAGAGCCGGGTGGTAAAATGGAAGCAGACCGGTGGTCCTTTTCCAGGTCTGGGTCCAGACCACGAAAAGAAAAAAACCAAACAAACCCAATTTCGTCTAACCGGTTTTAAATCCATGGCTTGCGAACGGTTTTCTGGACGGCGGGGCGGTCGGCTCCGTCGATCGCCTCAGCGGGAGGTGAGGAGACCCCGGCCTACGAGAAGGCCGGGCCCGAGCAACAGCGACGGGGCGACAACGGCGTGTGCCGGCAGCGACGAGCCGAGCAGCGGAACAATGAGAGAAACGAAAAAAACCAAACAAACCAAATTTCCCATAACTGCCATTCAATTCAGCAACTTACAATACTGTGGCTGGATGCCGCCGGCAATTACCCGCAAACATCAGTTTCTTGTTGGTCCTGTGATAGAATAGTACGAAATGAACGAATTGTACAATTCGGTCGGCACAGCGAGCGCAACGGGACAGACTCGATATGACTAGGCTAAAAGCATCCGACACCCGAATTCCCCCGGACATCTTCAATAAGGTGGCCTACAAAGGAGACAGGATCCGCATCGAACGTCGGGGAGGGGCTAGCGTGGTTCTTATCTCCGAAGAAGACGCGGGTCTCCTTGAGGAGCTTGAGGATCGCTACTGGGCGGAGAGCGCGGACAAAGCACTCGCTGCTATGACGGCGGAAGGCGAGCGGCCGGTTCCGCTGGAGGAACTGAAAGAGAAGCTCGCGCTGTAGAAAGTGGCCTACCGAGTAGATCTGTCACCCCTCGTAGCGAAAGAACTGAGCGAACTGCCGAGACCCGTTCAGAAGCGCATCGTACGTTGGCTCGACCTTCTCGGAGAAGACCCGCGCCGGTCGGGGACGGCGAAGCTCACAGGTCGCGAGGACTTGTATCGCCTTCATGCGGGCAAAGACTACGTGATCATCTACAGTATTCGAAATGACAAAGTAACCGTGCTCGTTCTGCGGGTCGCGCATCGCAGTGAAGCGCAGGGAAGGCTCCCCCGCTAGCCCGCATCTCTCGCCCCGTGGCGAGAGAAGCGCGCGGTAGGTCTCCCACTACTTCGTTGCGCTCGCTCGGCGGACAGCCCAGTACAACCCCACCACTCATCGTGGCGGCTCAGCGACGAAGTCGCGTGGTATTATGAAAAAAGTCGATATGGTAGCGCCGCCGCCGTTTTTCTCGGGCGGCCGGGGCCGCCCATCCCGAATCCCGCGGGGGCAACCGGCAAGGAGACTCATCGATGGCGAAAGTATGCGTGGTGACGGGAAAGAAGCCCATGGCGGGCAATAACGTCTCCCACGCGAACAACAAGACGAGACGCCGCTTCTTGCCCAACCTCCAGGACAAGCGTTTTTGGGTGCCTAGCGAGAAACGCTGGGTGAGACTCCGCGTAAGCGCGAAAGCCATCAAGATCATCAACAAGGTCGGCATCGAGCGAGTGCTCGCCGATATGCGCAAGCGCGGCGACCGCGTTTGAACCCGATCCCGTCGGGAATCCTTGGTGCTGGAACGCTCCGTTTGAAGCCGATCCTAACCCGCTCTCTCGCCAGCCGGCGATACGAAGTGCGTGAAAGGCCTGTCAGTACAAGTCGCGCGCCGCTCAGCGAGCCTTTCGCTCTGCTTCCTCTTCGTAGCCTTCCAGGGTGCAAATGTCGGGCAAATTGCGGTAGCGTTCCGCGTAGTCGAGGCCGTAGCCGACGACGAACTTGTCGGGAATCTGAAACCCCACGTAGTTCAGCTCGACCTGTTGAATTCGGCGCTCGGGCTTGTCGAGCAGCGCCGCCACGCGCAGTGACCGAGGCCGGCGCTCGCTCAGCAGACTGCGCAGGCGGGTGATCGTTCGCCCGGTGTCGACGATATCTTCCACCAGCAAGACATCCAAGTCCCGGATATTCTGCTCGATGTCTCTGGTGATCTCGACGGCGCCGGAGCTAGTGGCGACCTGCCCGTAGCTTTTGACGTTCAAGAAATCGAGGCTGACGGGCCCTTCGATTGAGCGGGCAAGGTCGGAGAGGAAGACGAAAGCGCCCTTGAGAACACCGATCAGGTGCAACGGCGAATGGTCAGGCCGGGGGAAATGATCCTTTGTGATTTGCTTCCCGAGTTCGGACACTCGTGCCTGAATGTCGGCCGCGGGAATCAGAGTTCGCAGACGAGGCGGCCGGGTTTCTTCCATGGGGCGGTAGGGGTGGTTACGCCGTCGCAGTGCGCAAGGCTCGCCTACCGAATCGAGCGTCCGCCGTCGATGGGGATCGCCACGCCGGTGATAAACGAAGCCTCGTCGCCGGCGAGAAACAGGATGGCGTGCGCCACTTCCTCGGGCCGGCCCAAACGGCCGATGGGATGTTTAGCCAGCAAGTACTCGCGCATCTGCTGCTGGTCGGTGGAGGCGGCAATGTGGGAATCGAGCATCCGTGTGTCTTCAATTGACGCCGGGCAAACACAATTCACACGAATATTGTGAGCAGCGTAGTCGAGGGCCATCGCATGCGTCAGGGAGACGACCGCGCCTTTCGAAGCGCCATACGCCGCCAAGCGGTGGTTCCCCCGCAGCCCGTTGATGGAACTGTTATTGACAATCGACCCGCCGCCACGCTTGAGCATTTCCCGGACCGCGTATTTCGAACAAAGGAAAGCTCCCTTGAGATTGACGTCCAGCAGGCGCTGCAATTCCTCTTCGGTCGCCTCGGCCACCGTACCCGTTATGACGATACCGGCGTTGTTGACGAGAACATGTAGCCCACCAAAACGTTCCACGGCCGTGGCGATAAGCCGTTGGGCATCCTCGTCGCGGGCAACGTCGATCTGAACTCCGGCCAGTTTGCCGGCGAGTCCTCGCGCTTCCTCCTCCAGCGGAGCGGCATCACTGGACTTGTGGACGCCTGCTACGACGGACGCCCCTTCCCGGGCGAAAAGCAGGGCCGCGGCCCGGCCGATGCCGCTACCGGCGCCGGTCACAACCGCCACTTTGTTCTCGAACCTCAAGCTGTTCGGCATTGGGCGGGTAGCCCCCTTTCCTCACCACCTGACGGTCGAAGCGCGTGATAAGCCCGCCGTGACTTCGTCGCGCTTGCTCACCGTGCTCAACGGAGGGCTCAAGTACGCCCGCACTATTTCCGGCATGCCCTTACCGTGTCCGCACACGTCACCGTGCGATGATACCATCGATTCAGTGCTGTCCGGGGAAAGTTACGTCAACGGACGGTAAGTCTCTACCGCTCAATATCTTATGGCCTGTTTTGCCCGGGAACGATTTGAAATCCCGAGGCCGCAAATGGCCGCCTGAGCGGAGCATCCCGACGCGGCACAATGGGGGATGAACCTTGGCCGTACGGTTTTCTCCCAACTGATCGAGCACCTGCCGAGCAAAGAGTTTCACAAATGTGTATTGCGCTACCGCGGCGATTCCTATCTGAAAAGTTTCTCCTGCTGGGATCAGTTTCTTTCGATGGCATTCGCCCAGCTGACCTATCGGGAAAGCCTCCGCGACATCGAGACGTGCCTGCGTTCGATGCACGGCAAACTCTACCATATGGGATTCGGCGGCAGGGTAGCGCGCTCGACACTGGCCGATGCGAACGAGTCGCGCGACTGGCGGATCTACGCGGACTTCGCGCAGGTCTTGATTGGCATGGCACGGCCGTTATATGCCCACGACCCGATCGGTGTGGACTTGGACCAGACTCTGTACGCTCTCGACTCGACAACAATCGACCTCTGCCTGTCGCTGTTTCCGTGGGCGGGATTCCGCAAGCACAAGGCCGCCGTGAAGATGCACACGCTGCTGGATCTGCACGGCAATATTCCCACGTTTATCCGCATTACTGCAGGCAAAGTGCATGACGTCAACATCCTGGATGAATTTCTTCCCGAGGCCGGTGCGTTCTACGTCATGGATCGGGGTTATGTCGATTTTCGGCGCCTCTTCGTGTTCACGCTCTGTTCGGCCTTCTTCGTGGTGCGAACCAAAAAGAACGTTTTGCTGCAGCGTCGCTACTCCCACCCGGTGGATAGGAGCACGGGCCTGCGATCCGATCACACCGTTATTTTGACCCCCTTCAACTCCGCCCAAGCGTACCCGGACCCCCTACGGCGGGTGAGTTATTTCGATGCCGAAACCAACAAGCGATTGAAATTTCTGACCAATAACTTCACCCTGCCGGCACTGACCATCGCCCAGATCTACAAATCGCGCTGGCAGGTGGAACTCTTCTTCAAGTGGATCAAGCAACATCTGCGAATCAAGTCGTTTTACGGCACCAGCGAGAACGCCGTCAAGACGCACATCTGGATCGCTGTCTCGATTTACGTGCTCATCGCTATCGTCCGGAAACGCCTCGGGCTGGAAGCGAGTCTTTACCAGATTCTACAGATTCTCAGCGTTACGCTATTCGAAAAAATGCCCGTTTTACAGGCACTCCAGCCATCCGACTCCCAAAATGAATTCCCCTATGACCCCAACCAATTGATTCTATTCGACTTTTAACCGGACAGCAGTGAAGTTGCAGCATTACTGGACGCGCCCAGCAATCTCAAGCACCGCGTCATGCTGATGGCGCTCTACCTTGAACGCTACGACGGACAGTCGTCTAGCCTCTTTTAGTAACTCATTGGCCTTCGCGAGATCTTCGTCAACCGGTATCGTCCCATGCTAGCAGTCCCTGTAGAGTTCTCCCAAGTTCTGCCGTGGGTCTCGGGTTTCGCGCGGCAGCCTGCTGCCCTTTACTATTACCGGGAGATGCAAAGCCTCAGGGATCCTCTTCATTTTCGCCCGTCGCCGAGCGAACCAAAGAACGCATCTCAGGCGAACCCAAGATCGAGAGGACTCCGGGAAGGGACAAGAGGGTAGTCCGCTCGGTCGGCGGCAGGACTCGGAATTCGTAAGCCTCGGCGCGATCGGAACGGCCCATGACCACTTGTTCTGTCGGTAGCAGTGCTATACGCAATCTGTCCTCGACCGCGTCCGGTCGTCGGGCAAATGCCGATAGGCATCGAAGGACTGCACTCGAGGATCTTCGACAGCTCCGCCCATGGTGAAGTGATAGAGGCTCTGCCAGGAGTGGTCGTTGATCCCTAGGATCCGATGAACCTCGTCGTCGTGGAAGCAGCCGATGCCGGTGGCCTGGATCCGAGCCGCCTCCGCTTCCAGATAGAGCACTTGGCCAATCACGCCGGTTTCCCAGAACAAACGGGAGTACATCCCTGGGCCGGCTGCCGAGAGAGCTTCGTTAAAGGCTACGAGCATCCCAGCCGAGAAGACTCCATCCGCCGCGATATCCTGACCGCAGCTCACAGTGCGGGCAGCCGCCCTTTCATCACCCACTGAGAGCAAATAGAGTGAAAGGGATTGGGGGCATCCCTCGGGCTTCTTCCACATCAGATCAGGACGGAAGCTTCGGCGAAGAGATTCCAACTGTTCTTTGACCTTGCCCCCTAAAACGAGTCCAAGTTGAATGTTAGGATTTTCGGTTTTAGGAAGGAGGCAAGAGATGGCAGGGAAGCGATTTAGTGCAGAACAGATCATCATCAAGTTGCGTGAGGCAGAGGTGGGTCTAGCTCAAGGACAGACGGTGGGCCAGGTGTGCAAACAGATTGGGGTGACCGAGCAGACCTACTACCGGTGGCGCAAGGAGTACGGAGGGCTTCGACTGAATCAGGCCAAGCGGTTGAAGGTGTTGGAGAAGGAGAATGCCCGGTTGAAGAAGCTAGTGGCAGATCTGTCTTTGGACAAGCAGATCCTAAAGGAAGTTTCCTCGGGAAACTTCTAGGCCCGACGAAGAGGAGACGCGCAGTGGTGTGGGTGAGGGAGAGATTGGGAGCAGAGCGCGTCTCCGAACGTCGGGCCTGCTAAGTGCTGGGACAGGCTCGATCGACCCAGCGAAGGGAAAGGCATATCCCCGATGAGGAGGCTCGATTGGTGGCTGAGATGGTGGAGTTGGCCACGCACTACGGGCGATACGGCTACCGACGGATCACGGCCATGCTTCGTTGGGAAGGGTGGAAAGTGAATCACAAGCGGGTGGAGAGGTTGTGGAGACAGGAGGGGCTGAAAGTCCCGTCCAGACAGCCGAAACGAAGGAGACTGTGGCTTCATGATGGATCCTGCGTTCGGTTACGAGCGGCTCACAAGGATCACGTCTGGAGCTATGACTTCGTGCATGAGCGAACCCATGACGGAAGGGCCTTTCGATTATTAACCCTACTGGATGAATACACCCGGGAGTGTCTGGCCATTGAGGTCCAACGACAGATGAATCACCAGGACGTGTTGGATCGATTGGCGGAGTTGTTCGTGGATCGGGGAGTGCCTGAATACATTCGGTCCGATAACGGGTCAGAGTTTACGGCTCAGGCGGTTCGGGACTGGCTGAAGGCTGTTGGGGTGAGGACCTTATACATCGAGCCCGGCAGCCCCTGGGAGAATGGATATGTGGAGAGCTTCAACGGAAAACTGCGGGATGAACTGCTGAACGTAGAAGTCTTCGACACGTTGTGGGAGGCGAAGGTGTTGGCCGAGAGATGGCGCAGGGAGTACAACCAGCGACGGCCTCACAGCGCCTTGGCCTATCGGCCGCCGGCGCCGGAGGCCAGATTACCCAGGTCCCAGGACCAGAGTTCTATACCATGGAGTGGACTTCAAATGGTCCCAGGTCTAACTTAGAGAGTGGACTCGTTCCTGGGGGCAGGTCAGACACCGCCAAACAAGCGAAGGCAAAGTTCTGTTCGGTTCGATTCATAATTGGTGCGATAGCGGATGAAGTCATCGAATCGTAACACGAACCAGGGCTTTCGTTCGCGACTACGTGGCGCGCTTTGACCGCACCTGGAGCGACGACGCCTCCGAGCGGGATATCCGTTTTATCCTGCTCGACGCGGAAACCACTGGGCTGGATGCCCGTAAGGACCGCCTGATCACGATTGGCGCGGTGGCCGTGCAGGGCCGATGAGATCCTGCTCGAGGACTCCCTTCGAGGTACTGATCAAGATCGAGCACAACTTGCAGTCAGTGACGGTTCACGGCATCACCCGCGAGGAGAGTCAGGCCGGGTTGGACGAGACCGAGGCGCTGCAGTAGTTTCTGGATTATCTCGGGAGCGGTGTAATCGTCGGCCACCACATCATGCATGACGTGGAGACCTTGAATGTTGCGTACGAAAAGCATTGGGGTTTCGAGCTGAAGAATCGGTGGCTGGACACAATGGATCTCACCCTAAACCTCGAGCGGGATGGCGCTTTCGCTGACCAACCGGCAATCCGCCGTCAGAGGCCCTCTTCCGAGTCGCAGGAAGAGCTGAAAGCCCCTCGTCTATTGAGTTACCATGGCCTTGAATCGGATTGCTGGTGGGACGCCTTCTTACAACCGGCTTCCCTCTACTGACGAGCGTGCTTAACCAAGCATCGGTTTATCTAGCGGCGTTTCTTGCGCCATCAAAGCCTACCGGCAGAAGGAGGACTGCAACATGGCTGAGTCCAGAGGTGTTGCGTACTGCAATGGGGATTATGTCCCGGTCGGGGAGGCGAGCATCCCTATCTTGGATCCCGCGTTCACCAAGAGCGATGTCGTCTTCGATGCGGTCTCGGTTTGGGACGGTCAGTGCTTCCGGCTCGACGACCACCTGGGGCGTTTCCGGGCGTCGTGCCGCTATGTCCGCATGAAACCGCCGTGCGACGAGGACGAGATCAAGCACATCTTGGCGCAGTGCGTGGCGCGAGCGGGCTTTTCTCGGGCCGTGGTTTACATGCTGTGCACGCGCGGCCGCTACGGCGGCGGTATCGCCTTTGGAGATCCGCGCACTTGCCGGAATGAGTTTGTCGCCTACTCGGTTCCTTACTATTGGGCCGTGCCCAAAGAGCGCGCGCAGACCGGTGCCCACCTCTGGGTTGCCGAGACACGCCGCGCGCCGGATGCCGCGATCAACCAACGAGTCAAGAGCTTCAATCGCATGGATCTAACGAGGGCACAGTTCGAGGCTTTGGACGCGGGGGCGGATACGCCGGTGCTTTTGTCCACCGACGGTTATCTCACCGAAGGTCCGGGCTTTAACGTGTGGATTGTCCAGGACCGCAAAGCGCTTACTCCTGGGGACAACCTGCTGGAGGGCATCACGCGGCTTACCGTCTTCGACCTGTGCAGCGAGCTGGGCCTTAGCGCGGAAACGGCGGACCTGAACCCGGAAGATCTGGCCGATGCCGACGAGGCGTTCATTTCATCCTCCGCCGGCGGCATCATCCCGGTTACGAGGGTAAACAACCGTCTTATCGGCAACGGGCTGCCGGGTTCTATTTCATGCCGGCTCCGGGACCTCTACTGGGAGAAGCGGAAGAAGGGCTGGCACGCTACGGCCGTTGCTGACCTGCTCGTCAAACCCGCTCCTCACCTTTCCGAATCCGACACCTATTGAATCTCGCATAATATCGAGTTAGTCAAGGCCAAGAGAAGACTGCTTCCAGAAGGCCGTAATCAAGCGCGGTTTGCGGCGCATGCGACGCAGGGATTTGCGGGCACGCTCGTCCAGCTCCCAGTAGTCCTTCGGACAGACGTTCGGCAACTCGTGCTGCTTCCAGTAAGCCCAAATGTATTCCACCGGGTTCAGCTCCGGTGCATAGGGCGGCAAGCACTCCGTGGCGATGTGGCCTTCGGAGAGCTCGATGAACTCCCGCACCAGGCGGCTGCGGTGCGCCGGCAGGCGGTCCCAGACGATCAGCAGCGGGCCGTCGATGTGGCGGACCAAAGCCTTCAGGAAGTCGATGACCTCCAGCTCGCCGATGGCGCCGGGATAGAGCCGGAAGTAGAAGTTGCGCAAGGTCAGCCCGGCGGAAACGGAAAGTTTCTGCCAGTTGAAGTTGAACTCCAGCACGGGTGTCTCGCCGCGGGGCGCCCAGGTGCGGCAACGATGGGGCTTCTGACTCAGTCCGCTTTCGTCGATGAAGACGATCGTGCGGCCTTGTTTTTGGGCTTTTTTTTAGTGGCCGGCCAAGTCTTGCGCCGCCAGTTGCGGATGGCTTCTTCGTTGCGCTCGCGGGCCTTGCCGACAGGCCGTTGCGGGCTCCAGTGGAGCGCCCGCAGGATCTTCCAAACATGACCTTCGTGATAGCGCACGCCGAACTCGTCGGCGATCAGACGAGCGACTCGCGGACAAGTCCACAGCGGCGTCGAGAAGCCCTGCGCTTCGGGGCCCCGCAGCAGCATTGCCTCCAGACGTTCCCGTTGCGTGGCGTCTAACAGCGGCTTGCGGCCGGCGCGCCCGGCCCGGCGGAGTCCGGCGGCACCGTGCGCGCCATGCTCGCTAACCCAACGGCTCACGCTTTGCTGCGCCCCGACCCATCGTCTCGATGAGTTCCCGCCCGGCTATTCCTCGGCGGGTTGGTCTCCACCAGAGCCCGCCTCCGCTTCACCGGCCGAGCAGAAGTTTACAATGAAGGCCGCTCCCCAGCCAAGCCTTTTTCAGCGAATGGGGAAACCCTGCTTAGCAGGTTGTTTCACTACAGGGGTCCACCCCAGTCCTTGAGCTAGACCCACCTCTGCCTCACGCAACTTGATGATGATCTGTTCTGCACTAAATCGCTTCCCTGCCATCTCTTGCCTCCTTCCTAAAACCGAAAATCCTAACATTCAACTTGGACTCGTTTTAGGGGGCAAGGTCAGTCAAGCAACTGGCCGACCTACGGCGCGACGAGCGTAAGGCCCAGCAGGACCGCTCGTCTTCCGGTTCCCATGCCTCCGCCGATCCCTACGGCGGCCGATACGTCCCTGCCCAAGCTCCGCCCCCGATCGACCCTCCACCCCCCACTGTCGGCCCGATCGGCTTCCGGGCCTCCAGCGATTCGGCTCCACAACCCGCTCTCCCGGAAATGAACAAAAAGAGTCGTGCCCGTCAGGACGGGGCCCCACAGGCCGCATTCACACCCTCCACGGACCCCTCCGGCCGTGGCACCAACCCTCGCCAACCAAAAAATACCAAACGAACCCAATCTCGCCGAACCCCAATGGAATCAACCGTCGACTGCCGATCAAACAACGCCGGAGCCGCGGACGAAAGTCCGCGGTCCAGCGCCCTGGAAACGTCACGGCAGTCAAGGAGGAGGTCAGACGTTCGTACCGCGGATCTCGCTTTTGAGATCCCCGCTGCGAGCTTTTCATAGTCCGTTTCATAGTCGGTCACGTATATTTAGAAGCCAGGTGGACGATCGGGAACTTCGGGAACAGCTTGCCGCGCCCGCCTGCAAACGCTAAGATTGCGCTCACACTTGGCTCCCTAGAAACCATGCCGCCTCCCTTTGACCTTCTTCCCAGCCTGCTGAACGGCTTGGTCGTGACCATCGAGATCACGCTCGGCGGCGCGGTGGTCGGGCTTTTGGCGGCCTTCCTCGGTGGCTTGGGGCGCCTTTCCGCGAATCGCTTCATCCGGGGGATCTCGGGCCTCTACATCGACATCTTTCGCGGGACTTCGGCTCTGGTGCAGCTATTTTGGGTGTTCTTTGCGCTGCCCCTATTTGGCGTCAGCTTCGAGGCGATGACGGCGGGCATTTTGGTCCTTGGATTGAACGTCGGCTCCTACGGATCGGAAGTCGTGCGCGGCGCGATCCAGGCCGTTCCCAGGGAGCAGCGGGAAGCGGCGCTGGCGTTGAACTTGACCGAGCGCCAGGCGATGTGGCGCATCGTTTTGCCCCAGGCCGTGCTGCCGATGATTCCTCCTTTCGGAAACTTAATGATCGAACTCCTCAAGGGAACGTCGCTTGTTTCCCTCATCACGCTGAGCGAACTTACCTTCCAAGGACAGACACTGCGGGCGGCCACCTTGCGGTCCGGAGAAATCTTCGGCTTGATCCTCGTCTTGTATTTCCTGCTCGCGCTGACCATAACGTTCGCTGTAAAGCGTCTCGAGAACCGACTGGCGCTGGGCCGAGACTACGGCGGTGTGCGCTGATGTTCGACTGGGGGTTCGCCTGGGAAGTGCTGCCGGCGCTGCTCGAAGCGTCGCTGGTGACCGTCCAGGCGACGGTTCTAGGCATGATTTTGGCCTTGGCCTTGGGATTGGTTTGGGCGATCCTGCGCCGTTCGGCGATTCGGGCTGTTTCTTGGCTAGCCGCGTCCTCGGTCGAATTCATCCGCGGCACCCCTCTGCTGGTGCAGATCTACTTCCTGTTTTACGTGCTGCCGAACTTCGGTTTCACCTTTTCGCCGCTAGTCACCGGCGTCGTAGCTCTCGGGATTCACTACAGCGCCTACACGGCCGAAGTCTACCGCGCCGGCATCGATAACGTGCCCAAAGCCCAATGGGAAGCGGCCACGGCTCTCAACCTCAGCCGCTTCGACGCGCTGAAGTCGATCATCTTGCCGCAAGCGATCCCTCCCATGATTCCGGCCATGGGAAACTATCTGGTGTCGATGTTCAAGGAAACTCCCATCCTCGCCGCCATTACGGTCCACGAGCTGCTGCAAGCGGCGAAACTCATCGGCGCGGACACATTCCGGTACTTGGAGCCGCTCACGGTCGTAGGCATCGTGTTTTTGGCGGTCAGCCTGGTGTCCACCCGGCTCGTCAAACATTTGGAGGTGCGTCTTGCCCTCCGACCATAAAGACAACCCCGACGCTCGCCCGATCATTCGGATGCGAGGCATTCGCAAGTCCTACGGCGACCTGTTGGTTTTGAAAGATCTGGATCTCGACGTTCGCCCCTCCGAGAGAATCGCCCTGATCGGCCCCAGCGGCTCGGGGAAGTCGACCATCCTGCGCATCTTGATGACGCTGGAAGGGGTGGATTCGGGGGCCGTCGAGATCGACGGTGAAAGTGTCTGGACGATGACGCGGAACGGCCGCGCGGCTCCCGCCGACGCGAAGCATCTACGAGCCATTCGCGGCAAGGTCGGCATGGTCTTTCAGCAGTTCAACCTTTTTCCGCACAAGAACGTCTTGGCCAACCTGACCGAAGCGCCCCTCCGCGTGCTGCGGCTATCGAAAGAGGAGGCGCGCGAGAGGGCGGCTGATCTTCTCGCCATGGTGGGGCTGAGCGACAAGACCGAAGCCTATCCGTCGCAACTTTCCGGAGGGCAGAAACAGCGCGTGGCGATCGCCCGAGCTCTGGCCATGCAGCCGAAGATCATGCTCTTCGACGAAGTCACCTCGGCGCTCGATCCCGAGCTGGTCGGCGAAGTGCTCAACGTCTTGCGAAAACTGGCCCGCGAAAGCAGCACCACCATGCTGATCGTCACCCATCATATGCGTTTCGCCCAAGACATCGCCGATCGAGTCGTGTTCTTAGATCAGGGGACGATCCTCGAAGACGATGTGCCGGAGGTGATTTTTTCCAATCCTTCCCAACCCCGCACCCGGGAGTTTTTGAAAAGCATCCTTGAGCAGTAGCAGGAGACGGCGTCGCCGCCGGCCCCCGACGTTGCCGGGCCGTGGGCCTTCGGACGTGTTCGGAGGAGTTACGGCGAGCAGAGGCAGCGTCACGAATGCGGGCGGCACAGCACGGTGAGCAAGTGCAACGAAAGTAATGGCGGGCCTATTGTGCCCAACAAGCTAAAGCTTGTCAGCACTGCCAACGAGGACAAACACGAGTGTTTGTCGCCACCGAAAAGCCGGGCACCTGCCCTTGCTAGAAGCGAGTCCATTTGCGGTCGCTTTGGCCGCTCTCGACAACCTTCTCCATGAAGCGCACGCCGCGGGCGCCGTCGTAAACGGTGGGGAAGTCCAACTCGAGTTCGGTGGGCGGGCGGCCTTCGAGCCCGGCCCGAATCGTATCGATGTAGTTCACGTAAATGTTGGCGAAGGCTCCGAAGAAGGCTTCGGTAAGACCGGGTGCAATATGGGCCGCGCGTGAGGCGGCCTCTCCCAGGTAGGCGTTGCCTCGTTTGAGGATCTGGGCGGGTCTGTTGGGCGGCTGGAAGTAGAGGACGTTGGGATGCTGTTGTTCCCAGGACAGTCCTCCCTCGGTGCCGTAGACCCGGATGTTGAGGCCGTTCTCTTCGCCGGCGGCTATTTGCGAAACCCACAGAACGCCGCGGGCGCCGTTGTTGAAACGCAGCAACACACTGGCATCGTCGTCCAGCCGTCGGCCGGGCACAAAGGTATGGACATCGGCGCAGATGGCGTCGAGTTGCAGCCCGGTGACGTAACTCGCCAGGCTTTCGCCGTGAGTTCCGATGTCGCCTACCGCGCCAACGATCCCGGAGCGCGCCGGGTCCGTGCGCCAAGAGGCTTGCTTGTGACCTTCTTTCTCGATGGGATTCAAAAGCCACCCCTGGGGGTATTCGACGACGACGCGCTGGATCTCGCCCAACTTGCCTGACCTCACCCAATCATGGGCTTCCTTGACCATCGGGTAGCCGGTGTAGTTGTAGGTGACGCCGAAAACGACGTTGCGCGCTTCCACGGCCTGAACGAGGTTCTCGGCCTGCCGGCTATTGTGGACCATGGGTTTCTCGACAATCACGTTGAAGCCCGCCTCGACGAAAGCCAGCGCCGGCTCGTAGTGAACATGGTTGGGGGTGACAATGGAGACGAAGTCAATGCGTTCCCCCTCGGGGAGGGCGCTTTCACGCTCGAGCATTTCCCGCCACGTGGCGTAGTTTCGTTCCGGGGGCAGGAGCAATTCTTCGCCAGACTGCCTGGCCGCCTCGGGAGTGCTCGCCAGAGCCCCGGCGGCAAACTCCGCGAGGCCATTCCAAGTGGCTGACCGGCGGTGAGTCTCTCCGATAAAAGAACCCCGGCCTCCGCCCACCTGGCCGAACTTCAGCTTGCGGCCTAGCTTTCCCCGATTCGTCATGTCGATAGCGCCTCCGCATCGGCGAAGGCCTTGGCGGCGGCTCCGATCACCCCCAGGTCTTCCCCGAGCTGCCAGGGAACCACCCGCACACTATCCCACAACTGCGGCTGGGTGTTCGCGCGCATCGCTTCGAGCGCGGGGTCCATCAGCATCGGACCGACGCGCGTCAAGCCCCCTCCGACGACAACCACCTCCGGGTTGAGGATCTCGACGATCATCGAGAGCGCCACGCCGCAGTAGCGGCCGGCTGTGCGGATGATATCGCGGGCTACCTCGTCCCCTTGCGTGGCCGCGTCGGCTACGGCTTCGACAGCAATCCTTTGCTTTTCGCCGCGGACCAGCTCGCCAAGACTTGTTTCGGCCCCGGTCTCGAGCTTTTCATACACCATCCTCGAGATGCCGATCCCGCTGCCGTAGGCCATCACGCATCCCCGCTTGCCACACGGGCAGAGCGCCCCGCCTAGCTCGATAACGACGTGACCCAATTCGCCCGCCGTTCCCGTGTGGCCCGCATAGATCTGATTGTTGATGATGATGCCGATGCCCAGGCCGGTGCTGAAGGTGATGTAGGCCATGTTGCGGCAGCCGCGTCCGGCGCCGTAACGATGTTCGCCGACCGCGCAGACGTTGGCGTCATTGTCTAGAACAACCTTGATGCCCAGCTTTCGCGCTAAGGCGTCGCGCAACGGGAAATTATTCCAGGCCGGGAAATTGGAGCTGACCAGAACCACGCCGGCCGGACCGTTGGTGTTGCCGGCGAACCCGAGACCGACGGCTTCAACATCGGCCGGATTCACGCCGCTTTGGCTCAGCAGCCCCTGGAAAGCCTGCTCGATCGCCGCGATGACGGCCTCGGGGTCCTGTTCGGCATGGCCGCGAGTGGACAGGCGGTGCTCGATTGTCCCCGCCCGGCTTACCAAGCCGGCTGCAATCTTGGTGCCGCCGACATCGATCCCGATGGCGTAGGGTTTACTAGCCCGCATTTCTCATCACCTGACGGTCAAAGCAGGCAATAAGCCCGCCGTTACCGCGTTGTGCTTGCTCACCGTGCTCAACGTAGGGTTCAAGGTACGCCCGCATTATTAAAGAAATGCGGCGCTGAGCGGCGCGCGCCTTGTACTGACGGGCTTCTCACGGCACTTCGCCTCGCCACGTGGTGAGAAAAGCGGGCTAGGCATTGGCCAAATAGTCACGTACCCCCTGTTGCCAGTCGGGTAGCGATCGGCCGGTGACCAACTGGAAGAGCCAGCAATCTAAGACGCTGCGGGCCGGTCGTTTGGCCACACGCGATAGCGTGGCCGCGTCCACGGTTTCGACCGGCTCGGAACGGCCCGCCGCCTGGAGCACGAACTCGGCAAAGCCGACGCGGGTGCAAGCGCCCAGACCGGTGACGTTATAGCAGCCGTAGGCGCCGGTATCGACGAGCGCGGAAACCGCGTCCGCCAGATGGCGCGTGTAGGTCGGCGACTCGATCTGGTCGGCGGGCATGCGTACGACCCCGTGCTTCTCCGCCGCCGTGATGACGCGCTCCACGTAATTGTTGGGCGCGTGTCCGAACAGCCAAGCTGTCCTGGTGACGAACGTGCGCGGGCAGGCCTGTAGGCTTAGCTTCTCCCCGGCCAATTTCGACCGACCGTACTGGTTAAGCGGATTCGGCTGCGAAACCTCGTCGTAATCTGAGTCTGATTTTCCGTCAAAGATGTAGTCCGTCGAGATGTAGACCAGAGTGCTGCCGGACTGCCGAGCCGCCAGGGCCAGGTTCTGCGCCCCCACGGCATTCACGCGCCAGGCCTTATCGGGGTCGGATTCACATCCTTCGAGGTCAACAAACACCGCCGAGTTGACGACCAACTCGGGGCGCTCGCCGGTCACGGCCGCCAGCGTCCGGTCGCGGTCGGTGATGTCGATCTCATCGATGTCCCAGGCCACGACCTGGTGATCCACGCCGAAGACCCGGCACAGCTCTTTGCCGAGCATCCCCTTGGCCCCTACGACCAAGACTTTCACCGCACCGATCTCACTTCCTCGACGCTGACCCACCGACCCTCCGCGGCCGAGCGCGTCGCCGCTTCCATTGCCTCCTGGACGCGGAGACCTTCGGCGAACGTAGGCGAGGCAGCGGTATCGTCCGAAACGGCTCGCAGGAACTGGTATTGGCACTCGGCGTGGCTGCGGACGAACGACGGCGGCATGGAACCATCGGGCGCCTTTTGGCCTTCGTAGCGCTGCACGGTTTCCACCTTGCGGAAGCCGCGCATGCCTCCCAGCGGCCCCCCGGGGTCGCGCGCGTCATAGACCTCGAGCCAACTCGGATCGGCGAAGTTGAAACGCAGGGCGCCCTGCTCACCGAAAATCTCGATGTGGAGGTCGTTCGTGAGGCCGGTCCCCATGCGCGAAAACTCGACCAGACCGAGCGTGCCGTCGGACATCCGCAGGTGAATCAAGGCGATGTCGTCGACATCAACGGCTGCTTTGTCGGGGGACCCGGCCGCCACGGGACGCTCCTTGATCAGCGTGTCGATCGTGGCCTGCGCCGAACCGAACTCGCCCAGCAGATAGTAAACCCAATCGAGGACATGCGACCCCAGATCGAAAAGCGCTCCGCCCCCGGAAACCTCTTTTCGCAGGCGCCAGGAAAGGGGCTTCGCGGCGCTGATATAGCTCGATCGATAGTAGCGTCCGCGGAAAGAGAAAACGCGCCCTAGGAATCCCTCCTCGATCAGTTGGCGAGCCCGAAGGATGGCGGGGACAAAGCGGAAATTGAAGGTGAGCTGGTTCTTGACTCCGGCCTTTTCAACCGCTTCGACCATGCGCCGCCCCTGGGCCACCGTCATCGACAGGGGTTTTTCGCAGTAGATGTGCTTGCCGGCCTCGGCCGCCGCCAGCACGATCTCTTCGTGCTTGTTGTTGGGTACGCAGCAATCGACCACGTGCACATCATCGCGCTTCAGCAACTCGCGGTAGTCGGCCGTGGAGAAGTCGCAGCCGATCTCTCTCGCAGCTTTTTGGGCCGTCTCGGCTCGGGTCGTCGCCACCCCGACGATCTTGAAGCTGTCGGCGGGCAGGCCGTAGTGGTAGGGGATGGCGCGGTAGGCCAGGGCATGCACCCGCCCAATGCCGCCGTAGCCGATCATGGCGATGCCGAGTGTTTTCATCGTGGGTTCGCCGGGGCGCTATTTCTTCAACCCGGAGTCATCGCGATACTGTTGGCCGGTCTCGTCCATCACGGCCCGCAACTTTTTGACAGCGGCCTCGATCTGGCCGGTGCCGGGGACGAACTTGCCCTCCGGACCCTTGAGCAGGGGCGAGGAGAACTCGCCGACCGTCATCCCGGCCGCGACGAACTCCCCGACGTTACCCGTATTCAGGCCGCCGTCTTCCATCAGCTCCATCGTGCCTTCGAGGCCCGCGTCGACGATCATCCGGTGCAGGCGGCTGATGTTATCGATCATGATGCTGTCCATGGTGTGCGGACTCTTGCCCGCCTCCCTGACCCAGAAGTGCGCGCGGCTCTCATACTCGATGATGTCTACGTAGGGCAGGATGTATTGCTCGAATGCGGCTAACGGCGTGCCCTGCCAGGCCCATACGCCTACCTTCAACTCGAGAGCGTCCTTGATATAGGTGATCGCCTGCATGGTCATCTCGCCCATGGTCTCCACGGGCAGAGTAATCAGGTCGACGCCTAAATCAGCGAGCTGCTTGAAGACGTCGAAGCTGGGACGAACCATCTGGAGTTGCGCTTCGATCTCCAGCTTGGTGCTCTTGCGGACCCCTTCGATGATGTCAAAGCCGCCGCGCGGCATGCCGAAGTCCATGTATTTGCCGTCGCGGACCTCGAGGTGCAGCCAATCGATGCCCGCCGCCTCCAGCTCCTCGACCTGGGCGCCCAGCACGGCATAATCCGCCCAGAACAGACCCGCCGCGATCTTCACTCGTTGTCCTACTTTGCCGATCGTATCCGCCACGTTTACTGCTCCTCCTAGCCTTTTGTCGCCTGCTTCGCCGAGTTGCTGAAATCCGGCGTGAAGGTAATTATCTCAAGCCGTTGCGCCGGCTGGCGAGTCAGCCGCGTCCCAGCGGCAGCGCGACGAAGCGAATCCGTGGTAATTCCTCGGGCGACGGGCGCACGGCGGACAGGCTAAGATCGAGGGGCAGGATACGATCGACGACCGGAACGCCGATGGGAAAACGAACGAAGTACCTCGCCTTGGTCCTCGTGCCGGCGGTGGCATTGATTGGCGGTTGCGGGAACGGTGAAGTCGCCGTCGAGCCGCCGCCCGTCGAACGTAGGCCGGCGAAGAACTACTCCATTACGGTCGTCCCGACGGTGCTTGAGGGCAACAAAGTGTCGGCCGATATCTCCACTAACATTCCCGGGAGGATCGAATTGGAGGTCGCTCTCCTTCAGGCCCCCATCAAGCCCGACGAGCAGCCCCTTGGCGCCAAGAAAATCGTCGCCGTGACCGGCGGCAAGGGACAGACCGTGCTCGGCGAAGGCGACCTGCCCGACGGCGACTACGTTCTTGACGTGACGCTCTATCCGCGCTGGGGTCTCAAGGACCAGTTGGCGGGCGCAACCGGGATTGGGGAGAAAATCGCAACCAAGGTGAACGTCACGCTTGGCGGATCAGCGAAATAGGTTGGCCCCGCCGGGGATGCTTTGCGCCGTTCCGTAGTAACGGGCTGCCGCCGAGCCTTTTTCGTTGCGGATTCTCCCAAGCGGAGTCGCCGTTTCGCATTGGGTCCGGCGGGGGTTTGAAAACCACAGGAGGGCTTGCGAAGTGAAACCCAGTATCGTCGACCTGAGCCATGCGCTTGATCCGAACACCCCGGTGTTCGCCGACTACCCTCCCGTCGAGATCGAGGTATTGGAATCAACAGGGCCCCCTCAGCCCGATGGGCGGAGGAGCCTGAACAGTAGCCGCATCGCGGTCGGCATGCACTGCGGCACTCACATGGACGCTCCGTTTCACTTCTTCGAGGACCGTTGCCGGATCGATCGCATTCCTCTCGACCGCTTCGTCGGGCCCAGCGTTCTCGCTGACGTTGAGCTTTCCGGCGGGCGAGGGCGGATCGAGCCCGAGCATCTCACGCACCTGCGGGACGCGTTGCAGCGGACGCGCAAAGTCGTCATCAAGACCGGATGGTACAAGCGCTGGGGCGATCCCGGCTACTTCACGGACTTCCCCGTCGTATCGGGCAGCGCCGCGGAGTTTCTGGTCGAATGCGGCGTGCACTTGTTCGGCATTGACACGCCGTCGGTCGATGATCCGCCCTTCCCCGCGCATTTGGTTCTGCTAGGCAACGACGTCGTCATCGTCGAGAACCTGACGAATCTCGACGCCGTGGACGGTGATTTGTTTCAACTAGTGGTGCTACCCTTGAAAATCACCGACCGCGAGGCCTCTCCGGCGCGGGCCATCGCCATGCCGGTAAACTCGCGGGCGGAAATCACGTAAGCAAACGCCAATAGATGCCGACATTCACAGCCGCCGATCTTCGAAGTTTTACAGCGCAGGTTTTTGGCGCCGTCGGAGTGAAACCCGACGAAGCGCGAACCGTTGCGGATTCCCTCGTCGGAGCGAATCTAGTGGGCCACGATTCCCACGGCGTAATGCGCATCCCCGAGTACATAAAGTGGGTCGAGCAGGATCGAGTGAATCTGGACGCCCATTTCAGCATTGCCGTCGAGACGGAGGCGTTCGCGGTCATCGACGGCGACTGGGGTTGGGGACAGGTCGTCGGTCGAAAAGCGATGGCGGTGGCGATCGAGAAGGCCTCGAAGGTAGGAGTTGGAACGGTCTCGGTGCGCAATTGCTGCCACCTGGGCAGGGTGGGGGAGTACCCTCTGCTGGCGGCGGAGCAAGAAATGGTGGCCGTGCTGTTCGTGAACACGCATGGCGGGGGCAAATTGGTGGCCCCCTGGGGCGGGCGGGAGCGGCGGCTGTCCGCCAATCCGATCGCCATAGCGGCGCCCACGCCGGATGGACCGGCCATCGTGGTGGATATCTCCACTTGCGCGATCGCCGAGGGCAAGCTGCGCGTGATGCTGAATCGCGGGGATGCGGTCCCGCCGGGCTGTATCTTGGACGCGGAGGGCCAGCCGTCGACCGACCCGGCTGCTTTCTATGGGCCGCCGGAAGGGGCGCTGCTTCCGGTGGGGCGCCACAAGGGCTTCGCGCTCAGCCTGGTGGGCGACATTCTGGCCGGGGCGCTCTCGGGCGCGGGATGCAGCCGTCCCGATACCGACCGCGTAGGCAATAGTTTCCTCGCCATCGTGATCGATATCGAGAAGCTGCGGGGGCGCGAAGATTTTATGGTAGACGTGAAGCAGCTCGTCGAGTATGTGCGAAGCAGCGCCTTGGCCCCCGGGTTCGAGGAAATTTTGATCCCCGGCGAACCCGAGGCCCGCGAGCGAGCGCGGCGCGAGAAAGAGGACATTCCCGTCGACGCCGAAACCTGGCGGCAAATCACGGAAACGGCCGCCCGCTACGGCGTAGCGGTTCCCGAATCCTAGCAGCGGCCCGACAGGGACGGATCGCGATGCTTTGGCGCGCCGTCGAGCTTGACCGGTGGCCGCCCCCAACTTGAGAAAGGTTTCTCGCGTAAGTCAAATTCAATCATGACTACACCAATAGGCAGATTAAGCAAGTTCATTCTGGTCCTTCTAGGCACAATCCTAGCCGGCGGATGCGAACAGCGATCCGAGAAGCCGCTCATTGGGGTCGTCTCGAAGGGACAGGCGCACAAGTTCTGGCAATCGATTCACGCCGGAGTCGTGGCGGCGGGTCAAGACTTCGATGTTGAGGTTCTCTGGAACGGTCCCGCGCAAGACACCGACTACAGCCGGCAGATTCAGATCGTCGACTCGATGGTCGCTCGCGGCGTGGACGGGCTGGCTATCGCGCCGGTCGAGAAGACCGCTTTGGTGCTGCCCATCGAAAGGGCGGTCAAAGCAGGCATCCCCGTCACCATTTACGACTCGGGGCTCGACTCGGACGTCTACATGACCTTCGTCGCCACGAACAACTACCAGGCCGGAGAAATGGCCGGGCGCAAGCTGGCTGAGCTGCTCGGCGGCAAGGGTGAGGTCGTCATGATCATGCACATGCCCGGCAGCGCGGCGTCGATGGACCGCGAGAAGGCTTTCGCTGATGTGATCGAAAAGGAGTTCCCTGGAATCAAGATCGTAGGAAAGCAATACGGGATGGGCGATCGCGCGAAGGTGCTGGCGGCCGCGGAAAATCTTCTAACAGCCAACCCCAATGTGGACGGTTTATTCGCCTCGGCCGAGGCTTGCTCGGTCGGCGCCTCGCGGGCGCTCAAGGCGCGGGGCTTGGCCGGCAAGGTGAAGTTTGTCGCCTTCGACGCCAGCGACGAACTCATCGAAGACCTCGAACAGGCCACGATTGACGCGCTCGTCGCCCAAGACCCCTTTCGCATCGGCTACGAAGCGGTGAAGTCCATAGCTCAGAAACTGAACGGCGAGACACCACCCAGAGAGATTGATCTCAGCGCCCGGCTCATCACGCCGCTGGATCTCGACAAGCCGGAAGTCAAAGCGCTCTTATTCCCCGACCTGGAGAAGTATCTCAAATAGATGTAAGGTGTGAAAAATCGGGGCCGACCGGGCGAAAGACGCAACGACGCGCCCCGCCGATCACCCCAAGGCCTTTTTTAGCAGCTCATTCACAATCTTCGGATTGGCCTGTCCGCGGGTGGCTTTCATGATTTGGCCGACAAAAAAGCCCAGAACTCCGGTCTTGCCCTTGCGGTAGGTTTCGACCTGTTTCGGGTTGCCGGCGATCACCTCGTCAACGAGTTTCCGCAACGCGTCCTCGTCGCTGATCTGCTTCAGGCCTTCGGCGGCGACAATTTCCTGGGCGGATCGCCCGCTGCCAAACATCTTGGCGAAGACTTCTTTAGCCAACTTGCCGGTCAGGGTTCCGTCCGTGACGAGCTTGACCAGATCGCCCAAAGCCTCGGCCGGGACCGGGGAGTCCGCCATGGACTTGCCGGCGGCGTTCAACGCGCCGCTAAGCTCCCCTTGAACCCAGTTGGCCGCCATCTTGGGATCGCCCGAGGCCTTGGCCGCGGCTTCAAAGTAGTCCGCGGTCTGCTGCGTGAGGGTCAGTACACGAGCGTCGTATTCCGAGATGCCGTACTGTTCGACGAGGCGGAGACGTCTTGCCGCCGGCAACTCGGCCATCGAGGCGCGAATCTGTTCCCTCCACTCTTCGCTAATGATGAGCGGCATCAGATCGGGCTCGGGGAAGTAGCGGTAATCGTGGGCGTGCTCTTTGGATCGCATGGCCACGGTCTGGCCCGTATCGACATTGTAGAGGCGGGTTTCTTGCCGGACGCGTCCTCCAGCTTCGATGACGCCGACCTGGCGCGCGATCTCGTATTCGAGCGCCTTGTGGAGGAATCGGAAGGAGTTGAGGTTCTTGACCTCGGCCTTCGTCCCGAACTTTTCCCGTCCTTTCGGCCGCACCGAGACGTTCGCGTCGCAGCGCAGGTGTCCCTTTTCCATGTCGCAAGTCGAGACGTCGATATACTGCAAGATCTGCTTGAGCTCGGTCAGGTAACCGAAGGCCTCGTCCGGATCGCGAATATCGGGCTCGCTGACAATTTCGATCAGCGGAACGCCGGTCCGGTTCAGGTCAACGTAGCTGAACCGGTTGCTGTCTTTGAACCCGTCGTGAATCGTCTTGCCGGCGTCGTCTTCGAGGTGGATCCGCGTGATGCCGATGCGCTTCGAGCCCCCCTCCAAAGGCGCTTCCAGCCAGCCATGCTCGGCCAGCGGCTGATCATATTGCGAGATCTGATAGCCCTTGGGCAAATCCGGGTAGAAGTAGTTTTTTCGGGCGAAGCGAGAGTAGGGCCGGACCTCGCAGTTCAGCGCCAGCGCCGCCTTGATGGCCTTGGCCACGACCTCGCGGTTGAGAACCGGCAGAGCGCCCGGTAGGCCCAAGCACACCGGACAGGTTTGCGTATTGGGAGGTTGGCCGAAGTCGGTCGCGCAGCCGCAGAAGATCTTAGTCCGAGTCAGTAGCTGAACATGGACTTCCAAACCAATAACGGGCTCGTATTTCGCGATTGTTTCAGGGCCGGCGAGGCCAACCTCGATCACGTCCATAAGGCTTCCTTGGCGGGCATCAGAGCGGGCCGATCTTGCTGGGCATTATACCAGGGCGATTCGGCTACTCTGTGGAACACCGCGGTTGCGGCCCGGCTACGGCGGCATTGCTGGGAGGCCGGTTCAGCCCCCCCGGCCGGCAAGCGCCGGTAGTCGTGGCAGGCGATGCCAGCCAAACCTGAAACCCCTCGGCGGACCCGGTATAATAAGCGTGGATTTGCGGGCCGGGGTTGAAGCGTGCTCATCGACGTCAATATTTTGGAGCGTCGAAGGATGGCCTTCGACGACCGCTTTCGACCCGGGACGATTCAGTTTTCCGGCAGTGACTGGAAGCAGCTCGGCGAGCTCGAGGCGTTGGGTTCGGCGGAGTTGCTCGATCCCCGCGGCGTGCGCACGATTCGCGTCCGCGGCAGGATTCGGGGAGCGATGGGCGGAACCTGCGCCCGCTGCCTCGATGGCGTCGAGTCCGGCCTCGATCAGGACTTCGACCTTTTCTATTACCCGATGAGCGTCATAGCGCGGAAAGAGGCGGTCGCGATCGATACCTCGGATACCGACCTCGGCTTTTACGAAGAGCCGGGACTGGAACTGGCCGACGTGTTGAAAGAGCAGATCCTACTGTGGTTGCCGATGCGCGGTATCTGCCGAGAGGACTGCCGGGGAATATGCTCCCAATGCGGTACGAATCTCAATCGCGGCGTCTGTTCGTGCGCGAGGAGTTTATCGGACCCCCGCTGGGAACCTCTCAGGAAGTTGCAGTTTCACAAACCGTCATAAGATATAAACATGCCCAATCCCAAACGCAGGCATTCCAAGTCTAGGACGAGCAAGCGCCGGGCCCACGACCATCTCACGATACGTTCGTTGACCGTCTGTCCCAACTGTGGGGCGCACAAGCAGCCCCACCGTGTTTGCCCGGAATGCGGCCAATATCGCGGCCGTGAGATCGTAGAAATCGAAAGCGAGTAGCGTAGCAAAGGGGTGTCTGGGCAGGCCGCTCGGCACCCGCACGCCCGAAAATCCGCACCCCTTGAACTCGATTCGATAAACCCGTGCACCCGACGACCACCATCACCGTGGATGCGATGGGCAGCGACCAGGCTCCCGCCGTCGAAGTCGAAGGCGCGGTGCTGGCCGCCCGCGAGCACGGTGTCGGCGTCATCCTGGCCGGCAAGGAGGATGCCGTCCGGGCGGAGCTGGATCAACACGACACCGAGGGGCTGGCGATCAGCGTGGCCCACGCCAGCGAAGTGATCACCATGGAGGACAGCGCCGGCAAGGCGCTGCGGAGTAAGCGCGACAGCTCGCTTCACGTGGCATCTCGGCTGGTCCGCGAAGGCCGCGCCCACGGGCTGATTTCCGCCGGCAACACCGGGGCCATCATGGTCACCACCAAAGTCGTCATGGGCGTGCTTCCAGGCGTCTACCGGCCCGCGCTGGCGCAGGTATTCCCGACGCTCGAGAAAACCTGGGCGGTGTTGATCGACGTCGGCGCCAACGTGGATTGCAGTCCCGAGATGCTGGCGCAGTTCGCCATCATGGGCGACGTCTACTCGCGGGTGATCCATCATCGGAAAGATCCCCGAGTAGGCCTCCTGTCGATCGGCGAGGAAGAGCAGAAGGGGAATGAACAGACCCGCCGTGCGACGCCGCTACTCAAACAGCTTCCCCTGAATTTCGTGGGCAACGTAGAGGGCCGCGACCTCTATAGCGGCAGCGTGGACGTTATCGTCTGCGACGGCTTCATCGGCAACGTCGCACTCAAGGTCAGTGAGGGACTGGTCAACGCAATCAAGTCGATGCTGAGCGAGTCGCTCGAGGCCACACTCACCCGCAAGATCGGCTACGTTCTGGTGCGGGAAGCCTTCGAGGATTTTCGCAAACGAATGGATTATTCCGAATATGGCGGGGCTCCGCTGCTGGGCGGGAAAGGGGTCTGTATCATCTGCCACGGAAGCTCGAACCCCAATGCGATTAAGAACGCCATCCGGCTGGCCGCCGAATTCCACCAGGGCGGCGTCAACGACAAAATCCGGCAAACCCTTGTCGACGGTCTCGAGAGTCTGCGCGTGGCCGGATCAATCTCCTAGCCCGCATTTCTCACCACCCTTCCCAGCGAATCGGCGTGAAAGGCCCGCCAGCCATGGCTCACGGCAACAGTTTGTGTACATCAGTTTGTGTACATCAGCTTGTCGGGTAAGCGGGCGCGGTCAATCGCGCGCCTACATCTCAAACGGCGGCGTTGCTCCGATAGTACTGGCCCGACGCCAGGGCGGGAGATTCACGAGAAAAACACCGCGGGAGAGAGGTGTTCAGGTAATGTGCGCACCTTGGGTTTCGACGTAAACGGCATAGAGCGATTGGCTTCCGGTCATGAACAAGCGGTTTCGTTTCGTGCCGCCGAAGCAGACGTTCGAGCAGATTTCCGGCAGTCGAATCTGGCCGATGCGGTCGCCGTCAGGAGCAAAGATGTGGACCCCGTCGTACCCTTCGCCCACCCAACCGGCACTGGCCCAAACATTGCCGTCAATGTCGGCGCGGATTCCGTCGGCGAAACCGGCTTTGCCGTCCAACTCCATGGACGTAAACTCGCGCCCGTTAGCAAGTTTCGCCCTGTCCACGACGTCCCAGACCTTGATGTTTCTCGGTGCTTCCTCGTAATGCGACGCTCCGGTCTCGGCGATGTAGAGTTTCTTGTAGTCCGGCGAAAAGCACAGACCGTTAGGCTTGAATAGGTCATCCGTCACCATATCCATCTTCCCGGTCTTGGCGTCGACGCGGTAGACGGCCTCCTTGAGATGCAGCTTCCCCTTGTTCCCCTCGTAGTTCATCAGGCTGCCGTAGCCCGGGTCCGTGAACCAGATGCCACCGTCATCAGGGTGAACCACGGCGTCATTCGGCGCGTTAAGCGGCTTCCCTTGCCACGCGTCGGCCAACACCGTCAGGCTGCCGTCGTACTCGTAGCGGACTACTCGGCGGTTCCCGTGTTCGCAGGCGATCTGGCGGCCTTCCCAGTCGAACGTATTCCCATTGCTGTTGCCCGAGGGCCGGCGAAAGGTCGTGACGTGGCCGTCTTCTTCCAGCCAACGCAGTTGAACATTGTTCGGGATATCGCTCCACAGCAGATACTGGCCGACGCCGTTCCAGGCCGGTCCCTCCGCCCACAAGGTCCCCGTGTGTAGCCGCTGAATGGGTGTATTGCCGAGTTTGTAGGGCTTGAATCTCTTGTCCAGCACCACGATATCGGGATCCGGATAACGGACGGGTTTAGCGTTCGGTCCGTAGTCACGAGCTAGCGCGGTCACAGCCGTAGCAACGCTACCGGCCGCCGCCACAAAAGCACGTCGCCCCATTTTGGTGGTGCCCTCAGGCGTTGCCGCTGACTTCCCGTTCCCCGCCTGTTGCGTATTCGTTGGCTTTGTCATCGTTCGTCCTCTCGTCAAGGCATCCTACGCTTTCGAAGTGTGGCGATTCGGCCCGAGTCGTAACGATCCTGCCGGTCGACACGAACGGCCGCTTGGTTGTCGGCGCTTCGCGAAAGGGTCGCACGCGCCCATCATGCATGGAGCAAGCGAGACAAAATTCTCAGCAGGGCAGCTCGTGGCGCCGGCAAACGCCGGAGAGGGCCTCCCAAAGAGCGTCCAGCACTTCATCGGCGGCATCGGCGGACGCGGAGGCGTTTTCTTGGCTCAAGTGGGACTCGAGAAGTTCACGCTCGACGGCCGCGTGTTCACGGTCCGCTTCGATGTGAACCTCGAAATAGGCAAGGGGCCGCGGTTCCGTCACACCGTAAAATTTCTTCAGTCCGGCGATTTTCGATTCGGCGACAGCGGGAATCTGGCTTTCGTAAGCATAGAGGGCCGTGAGACCCTCCGCCGTGCCGCGCTCGCGGCAAATCGCCTGGAACGTGCCGACCAGGCGTTCAGTCTCCTCCCAGGGTGCGGCGGCGGCGACCTCGTCTCGCTCAACACCCATGCCTTCGGCGAACCGCAGCCACAGTTCAGGATGATTCGGGTGCCCGGCCTCTTCATCGATCAGGTTGGCAAGGATGTGCCGGCGCGTCTCGGCGTCCTCCGCGTGCGAGTGCACGGCGGAGAGATAGGTCGGAAACGCTGCCACGTGCCGGTAATACTGCTTGGCGTAATCGCGGAGCGCCGGCATCGGCAGAGTACCCTCCACCCAGCTTTGGTAGAACGGGTGAAGCAGCAGACTTCGCGCGGCAATCCGAGCGTCAATCGCCTTCAGAGCGGCATGTGCAGTTTGACGGGTCACTGAAATCCTCCTGTTTGGAAACCTTCGGCCTGAAACACCGATAAGCTTAGCAGCCGGTGAGAGTTTCCATTATTCCGCGATCGGGGGCTTGCGTTCAACCATCAAGGGCCGATTCCCGCGCGGAGGGGTATTTCCGGCGCCCAATGCCGGCTTGGAGCGATACTCCAGGGGGGCACAGCATGCCGTGCGCACCGGCTCTCTCCTACTCGGCCTCCGTGAACTCCATTCCCGCGAAGCTCACCACCGACTGCTGGTCGATGTTCCACTGTTCGTAGTTGAGAACCCTGCCTCGCACCCCTTTGACCGATTGCAGAAAGGTGTAGAGGGGCGAGTAGCCGCACCAGCGCAACTCATCTTGGTTGGGATGGACGAGTTCGAAGAATCCCTCCGCGTCACCTTGGCAAACATACTTGAGCCGGGCCTCATCGCGTGATTGAATTTGCTGCATGGACCCTTGCTCGGCCACAGCCGAGAAAGGGTCGCCATAGCGGCGGCCGATATGGGCCAGGTCGATCCCCAGGATCCAGATCAACCTTTTCCGGTGCTTCTCCCCTAGTTCGCCAAGCGCCTCGAAAAACCGTCTGACGGAATCATTCGCCTGAGGCGCTTTGCCCGTCAACAAGCTCTCGGCGAGCGGACCACATAAGATCGGTACGATCTTGAAATCGCTGCCGCCGAGCGCCTGCTGCAGAAACACGCACTGGAACTCTATGGAATGCTCGCTCGCGTGGCAGTAGTCTTCCATTTCGATCGATTGCGGGGCTTCAGCGGCGAGCCAATCAACCAGTGTGTGGTCGGTCCGGATCGTACCCAGCGGCGTTACGAAAGGTTTGCGCGTCAGGCCGAATTTTTCCGGCTCCCCGTAGTGCGAGGTGCCCAGGATCACGAACGTCTTGTCGGTGTGTTGAGGCCCCAGCCGCCGGTAAGCGGAGGCGTAGCTTCGAAAGCCTCCTTCGGGGCTCACGTGAGGCGCGGCCAGCGCGACGAGCGAGTCGGTAGCCGTGGAGTTCGACCCCTCTGCCGTTCCGTAGTCGCGCAGCTTTTCCCGCAAGACGTCGGATTCGGCGGGATAAGCGATCCCGGCGTGGGCGGGTTGGCGGACCCCGGCCTCGGCGAACTCGCGTTGCTTGCGATCCCGCATTTCGTGAAACTCTTGCGAATCAAGGAAGCCGCATTCGCTCATCGAGTCGATGAGATTGCGGGCAGCTTCGGTGGCCCGCAAATCGCCGGTCGCGCGGGTGAGAAACTCCTGCAGGTCGAGGTCGGTATGCTCCCCGTCGAAGAAGATGAGGCCGCGGGCCAGCAGGGGAGGAACGATGATCGTGGCGTTGCTGTATTGAAAGGGATCGCGAATCAGCAGCCCCGGCTGGTCGGGAACCGGCGAGGGCATGATGTCGAGCTCGGGGCGCAGAGGGGCCAGGGGCTGGGCCATCAAGGTATCGTATCCCGTCTGAAGGGCGGGCGTCAGCCATACGGCGGGCGGCCGCCAGCGTCCGCCGAGCGGAATGGCTGCAACAGAACCGGAAGTTCGTAGGCGGGAAGCAGAGACCTGCGGCAAGCGCTCACTCGCCGGCGCCGCATGAGCAGGCTAACCTGACGGGGCATCGTGACACGGCATACCGTCTCAGCGACACGGGAGGGGCCCGAGCGTGACGCCTAACTCATTGATCCTGAGATGGTTGTTTTCCGCAACAATGTGGGCGCGCAACTGCAAGTCAACAAAAAGAATGGGTGAGCCACTAAGTACACCTCTTCAAACCTCCTCTCTGCCGGGTTCGGCGTGGGCGGGGCGCTTGTCAGCCAACGCAGGTGCTTGCTCGAGCTTCAATCACAGGTAAGGCCGGCAGTCGCCGCTCCGGCGCCGGGTTCGGCGGAGGGTCCTTTTTTGGGGAAAGTCATTCCTTGCGAATTGTCGATCCCCTCGGGCAGCGGATGGCTTTCCGGTCAAGGTATCAGACGCGGACGGGACCGGGAAGTAAGAGCAGGCACTCCCATCCGCCCCTGAGGGTCGTAGCGTTCGCAGAGCCGATGTCGCTAGCGCTCAACGGCCCCGGTGTTCGGTCGCGACCCTAGGGTTCCCGCCGAGATCGCGCACCGGGCCGAAACTCAAAAAGCCAGCGTTCCGGTCCGCGCTCCCTCTTCCTGATTCGGCAAATAGAGCGTCTGGCACCTTTCGCAGCGGTAGACTTCCGGCTGGGAGCCGAACTGCCGCCTGACTTCGTCGCCAAATTCAAACCACCGTTTAAGATGTCCCCGGCAGATATTGTTGTTCTTGCCCGGGTTGTTGCAAGCCCTTTGGCGCAGGATGCGCCTTTTCACCTTCGTCCCGTCAGAGAGCGTCGAGACGAGATTCGGATCGGGGGTTTCTTCCGCGGTTTCTTCTTCAGCCATATAAAAATTTCCGCCGGCGCGAAAGCAGAAAACGAGTATAACAGTTACTTCCGGCAGGTAGGGCGCGATTTATCGCGCCCGCTTGCCGACATAGTGTACGCTGGGCGATGTACACAAACCGCCGCGAGACATGGCCTCTGGCCCTTTCGCTTCATCTACCAAAGGTCGTGGTGAGAAACGCTGGCCAGGTCCCGGCAAAGTCTTTCAACAGGAGACCTACGCAATGCCCACGAACTGCGCAACATACGACGACGTCAACTTGATCCTGAGACTCTTCGAGCTGCGGCGCGAGGAGAGGATGCGCCAAGCGCGGCAGTGGTTCACAGCCTCGTTTCACGCTAAGACTTGCGGGGAGGTGAACGAATTGTGTCCGCCGGGGTCGGACGACAACGCCTCCTTTCGCATGGTGGTGAGCTACTGGGATATGGTCGCTTCGTTCATCACCGGCGACGTGCTCCAGCGGGAAATCTTCTTCGAAAGCGGGTTCGAATTGCTGCTTACATGGGTACGGATCAAAGACTTTCTCCCGGAAATGCGCGAATCGAGGAAGGACCCCACGACTTGGAAGAACCTGGAGACGGTCGCCAAGGCCTACGCCGAGTGGATGGACAAGCGCACGCCGGGATCATACGAAGCCTTCGTCGAACGAGTGGGTTGAAGGCGAAGCCAGGCGTGGCTGATCTTTAGCCTTGGGAACTTGGGCGGCTTCGGCTCACCTGCTTACCAAATCTCCAGCAGCGCCTTCCGCAATTTTTTCGCGGCGCGGTCGGTCGGAGTTGCCGCGAATAAGGTATCGTCGCCGGCCACGGTACCGACAAGCTCAGGCCAATCTTCCGCGTCGAGGGCCAGCCCGACCGCCGAAGCTCCGCCTGGGGTTGTCTTCAGCACGACGAGGTTCTGCGCTACCTCGACGTCGCGCAAGAACTCTTGCAAAACGCGGCGCAGGTTTTCACGCGGCGGCTCCGAGGGCGGAATCGAGTTTCGTTCCCGATAGCCTTCCGGGGTCTTGACGATGCCCAGCTCGCGAATGTCCCGCGACAGCGTCACCTGGCTCGCCTGAATCCCCGTGGCGGCGAGTTCGACGGCCAACTCGTCCTGGGTCAAGATGGGCTTGGCGCGGATGAGTTTCCCGATCCGCGCTTGCCGGAGCGCTTTCTTCATGACGGGTTTCGCATCGCGGCCAAGCGTTTCTCGGCTTGGCGAAGCGACTCTGTAACGGCGCCCGGCGCCGTGCCGCCGGGCGCGGCGTGGTTTTCGAGCGTCCGCCGAGCGGAAAGCAACTGTACGGCCTCGCTATCAAACTCGGGTGCAACTCGGCGAAGCTCGTGCTGCGTCCAATCCTGCGGCTGTTTGCCGGCGCGCACGCTTTCAAGAACCAGCCCCCCCACGATCTGATGCGCGCGATGGAAGGCCACCCCCTTGCGGGCAAGCAGTTCAGCCAGCGCCGTGGCGCAACTCCAGCCCTCGTCGGCAGCCGTTTCCATCGCCCCCGCGTTGACCTTCGTCGTCTTGATCACCAGGCGCGTGATTTCAAGCGACCCGGCCAATTGCGCGGCAGCGTCAAAAACGGGTTCCTTATCTTCCTGTAGGTCGCGGTTGTAGGCCAGCGGAAGTCCCTTCAAGGTCATCATCAAAGACAACAAGTGCCCCGAGACGCGCCCCGTCTTGCCGCGAACCAGCTCTAGCGAATCGGGGTTCTTCTTTTGCGGCATCAGGCTCGATCCACTGGTGACTTCTTCGCCCATCTCGAGGAAGCCAAATTCGTCACTCGAATAAAGAATCCAGTCTTCTCCCAACCGGCTGAGGTGTAACATCGTCACCGACGCCGCATAGAGAAAGTCCAGCGCGAAGTCGCGATCGGAGACCGCATCGAGGCTGTTGCCGGAGATTCGCGCAAAGCCCAGCTCATCGGCCATCGCTTGGCGATCGAAAGGGAATCCGCTGCCGGCTAGAGCGCCGCTGCCCAGCGGAAGTACGTCCGCGCTTCGGTAGGCCGCGCCGAAGCGCTCCCAATCGCGGCTGAACATCTCGAAATAGGCCAATAAATAGTGTGACCAAAGAATCGGCTGCGCTCGGCGAAGGTGCGTATAGCCGGGCAGCAACGCAGCGGGCTCCCGCCGGGCGAATCCAAGCAGGGCTTCCATGACGTCCGCCAACCGCTGTTGGGCCGAGCGGATCTGTTTTCGAACCCAGATGCGAAAGTCCGTGGCGACCTGTTCATTGCGGCTGCGTCCGGTGTGGATCTTCTCGGCAAGATCGCCGGTTTCTTCCCCGAGCTTTCGAATGACCAAGGTGTGGATGTCTTCATCCGTCGCTCCCTCAAAAAAATCCGCCGCCGAGGATTCGAGCAAGATCTTGTCGAAGGCTTGGCGGATGCGCTCTTTTTCATCCCCGGTGAGAATGCCAACCTGTTCCAGGGCGGAGGCATACGCCTTCGAACCAAGAATGTCGGCTTCGAGCAGCTCCCGATCGAAATCAAGCGAACCGGAAAACTGCTCGAACAACTCCGCCGGGCCCTTTTCGAATCTTCCCCCCCAGAGTTTCATGATTTCTTCAGTCCACCGGTGACGGCCGCGCGAACTTTGATCGGAAGTCCGATCAGGTTGATGAACCCCTGGGCGTCCTTCTGGTCATAGTCGGCGCCCATGGTGAAGCTGGCGATGTCTTGTGAGTAGAGGGAATAGGGCGAGCGGCGGCTGAGGACATCGACGTGCCCTTTGTAGAGGCGCAGCGCGACTTCTCCGGTGACCGTCTGCTGAGTCTCGTTGATAAAGCCGTCCAGGGCTTCGCGCAGTGGCGTGAACCACTCGCCGTTATAGACCAGCTCGGCATAGTCGAGGGCGATTTTTTGCTTGTAGTGCAGCGTGGCGCGGTCGAGAGCGAGGCTCTCGATCTCCCGGTGTGCCGCCAGGACGATCGTCCCGCCGGGCGTTTCGTAGCAGCCCCGCGACTTCATGCCGACAAAGCGGTTCTCGACGAGATCGACGCGGCCGACGCCGTGCAGCCCGCCGAGGGTGTTCAGCTTCTCGACCATTTCGGCGGCGCCGAGTTTCTCGCCATCGACGGAAACCAATGTGCCTTTCTCAAAGCCGAGCGTGACCTCGGCAGGCGAATCGGGAGCGTCTTTGGGACTGCGCGTGAGCATCCACACGCCCTCGGAGGGCGCGTTGGCGGGGTCTTCGAGTTCCCCGCCCTCGTGCGAAAGGTGCCACAGATTGCGATCGCGGCTGTAGATCTTTTCCTTCGACGCTTCGATCGGAACCTTGTGCGCCGCGGCGTAGTCGATGGCATCTTCGCGGGAGCTGATGGTCCACTCCCGCCACGGGGCGATCACCGTCAGGTGAGGCGCCAGCGCCTTATAGGTCAGCTCGAAGCGGACCTGGTCGTTCCCCTTGCCCGTCGCGCCGTGGCAGAGGGCGTCGCAGCCCGTGCGCAGCCCGACCTCGACTTGGCGCTTGGCCAGCAGCGGCCGCGCAATCGACGTACCGAGCAGGTATTTGTGCTCGTAGACCGCCCCGGAGCGCACCATCGGCCAGACATAGTCGCGGATGAACTCCTCCCGCATGTCTTCGACGAAGACCTCGGACGCGCCGCTGTCTTTCGCTTTTTCCGTGATGCCTTCCAGCTCGTCCCCGCCCTGGCCAATGTCGCCGCAGACGGCCACGATGTCGCAGTCGTAGGTTTCCTTCAGCCAGGGGATGATGATCGATGTGTCGAGTCCGCCCGAATAGGCGAGCGCGACTTTCTTGGGTTTCGTTGCCATAGTCTGCATGTCCTTTTGATTCGTTGTCGGTCTCCCTCGACAGGCGCTTCCCGCCCCTGTCGGCCCGCTGCTAGAGCTTAGCTTGGACGAAAGCCGCAGGGGGGGCGCCCGATTCTCAGTTCCCCAGCTACCTTGTCCCGGTCTAACAGAGCTGCAGCCGAGAGGCTGCGGTCGAGGTTGCGAAAAACCTCGGCCATTGCGGCGAACCCTCGGTCGCCGGCAGTTCTCGACGGCACCCTTTCGGGAACGGCTCTCTTGGCTTCATCACGCGAAAACGGTCCTTCATCCCCCCCCCAAAAGACCCGCTGTAAACAGCACTCCGGCTGACCGAACCGATTCGATAAACGCTTGTTCCACTTTCCCCAAACTCAAAGCGTCAGCGGACCATCATCATCAGCAACGCCTTGTGGGCGTGCAGCCGGTTTTCCGCTTGATCAAAAACCACCGATCGCGAGGACTCGATCACCGAGTCGGTGACTTCCTCGCCGCGCGAGGCCGGCAGGCAATGCATGAATACGGCATCGGGTCCGGCCTTGGCCATCAGCTCGCCGGTAACCTGGAACTTCGAGAAGGCAATCCGGCGCTGCTGCGTTTCCGCCTCCCAGCCCATGCTGGTCCAGATGTCCGTGTAGACGGCCGAGGCGCCTTCGACGGCTTGCGCCGGGTCGTTCCCGACTTCCAGAGTCGAGCCGTTTTCGACCGCGAATTGCCTGGCCTGAGCCGTAATCGCGGGGTCAGGCTCGTATCCCGGCGGCGTCGCGACGGACAGCGAAACTCCCAGGCGAGAGCCGTCGAGCATCAGCGAATGAGCGACGTTGTTTCCGTCGCCGACAAACGCCAGCTTCAGGCCCCGGAGCTCGCCGAACCGCTCACCAAGCGTCTGAAAATCCGCCAGCGCCTGACACGGATGGTAGCGGTCGCTCAGAGCATTGATTAAGGGAACCGAAGACCAGCGCGCCAGTTCCTCCATAGTCGACTGGGAATACGTTCGGGCGACCACGGCATCCACCCAGCGATCGAGATTGCGCGCCACGTCGCGGGCCGGCTCCCGCTCTCCAATGCGGCCGTCCCGGTGATCGAGAAATACCGAATCGCCCCCCAGTTGCTTGACGGCAAGCTCGAAGGTGACCCGCGTCCGCAGCGATGGCTTCTCGAACAGCACCGCGATCGAGCGTCCCGCGAGGCAGTCGGCATAATTGCCCGGGGCGGCCTTCACCTGGGCCGCCAGGGCAAGCAGCGTCCGCAATTCGGTCGGGGTCAGGTCAAGGTCGGTCAAAAAGTGCGGCGCGGCAATCTTTGGGATTTCCCGCTGCGCGGTTGCGGTGTCCACGCTGCCCCCCGACCCCTGAGGATAATTATTCATATAAATGAATAGTTACACATTTCCACTGCGAATGCAACCCCTCGGAGTATCGGGCGAAGGAGACATAGCTTCCGAGTGGGCCGCCATCCAGGAACAAGGGTGAGGGAGGCTAATGTCCGGTAAGCCGACAAACCGTCAAAGTGGACGTAACGTCGCCTTAGAAACCGCTGATGCGGTTATTACTCAGGGTCCGGAGGGCTATCGTGTTGAGGTGAATGCTTTGCCTGTGCGAACATCATGCGAATACCGCCGACCTCCTTATCGGCGAGGCATCTTACCTCTTCGGCTGTCGCAGCCAATTGCGGGTCCTTCAATACCGGGGCGGGGCCGGCCGGTCCACGATTCGCGATGCTCCAGAGATAATTGGCAAGCGTCTTGGCTTCGGTGCGGGCCCTCGCCATCACCTGAAGTGAATACACGATGCAGTCGCCCATTGCACCGCCACCATGCCGAGTCCTTACGGCGGCCAGCCCCACGAGCGACGGGTCAAGAGGAATAGGCTCACCTTTGGCAACGGCTTCGATCTGAACCAGCAGCAGCCTCAATGCTACCGGAAGGGTATCCGGGACCAGGGCTGGCGGCTCATTTGTGATGAGCGAACCCAATCGCTGCGCGATAGCAGCCCGTTCTGGCGCAGCGGCTTCGAACTGCTGGATCGCGCGTTCCGCTTCTTCCGGGATATCCGCCACATGTCCTTTGACCATCAGAAGGGCTTGCACCAACGAAAACAGATCGACGCCGGTTGCGGGATCTCCAAAACCAACTGACATGATCTCCAGCGTCCGCGGCGGCTGAACGCCTGCCAAGCGTAAACCGAGACTGAGGCGCGTGAGATCGGACCGGAGGGGTTCGGGTAGGTCAGTGGGAATAGCCGGATCTTTTCCGGCAGCGACGGCACGGAGAAAAGCGGCTATCTCGGGCCAGCTTCCGCTTGTCGCCTCCATGGCGGCAAGGGCACGCACCGCGTTCTCGTCCAGGGCACCGTAACCCAACCGAGCCTTCAAGCAGTCCTCCGCGATATGCCTCACCAGCCCCGTAGGGACCTTGCCTTCCTTTACCCAAGCCAATGCCTGCTTCAGGAAAGGTCCCGTTCCCTTTGATAGTCTCCGTGGAACTGTCGGGTTTTTACCAGTAGCGAGGTCGCGCAGAAACGTTGAAACCTGCTTACTATTTCGGCCAAACTGCTCAAGGTCCGCCAGGGTCTCATCGACTTCTTGGCTCAATGGTGTTCCACACAGTCGCATACAAACCGATTCAACAGCGCATGGAACCAGCTTGAAGAAT
Organism: Bryobacterales bacterium; assembly: GCA_965248365.1. GTDB lineage: Bacteria > Acidobacteriota > Terriglobia > Bryobacterales > UBA6623. The sequence goes on from CBDFJA010000003.1 coordinate 1,697,412, forward strand.
TTCGCATTGCCACCGGCGGCTAACGATAGCTCCCACAGGTACCGCCGCACTCCAGGCGGCAATCCGTCGGGGATCTCGGGAGGGTCGTGGCCTGCGGCGATCGTTCGAACAAACTTCGCCACTGAATCGCCGGCGGTGCCCGCACGAGACAGATCATTCAAAATGAATTGGTGGTGTCGGCTGAGTGAAGCCCTTGTTCTACGAGCTTCGAGAGCCGCGTCAGCCAGTTCTCCGAGGTGGGGTGGATGCAAGCCATCACTCCGAAAAATGGGACCGGCTGAGTGCTCCGCGAACTTGACCGCGTTGTCATAGTAGACATGATGCATCGGTGACGTATCCACCGCTCGCACGGCATCGATCAGATCTGTTCCGTAACGCTCCCGAAATCTCCTGGGCCAGTCCAGCGCCAGATCCGCGTATACGCGCCTCCTTCCCTTCTTGAATGGGACGGCATAAGGAAGGACAAGGTTTGGATCGAACTCCCGAGACACGTCCGCGGCCAACATTGAGGCTGCTAGTGATACGCCTAGCCAATTTTGTGACTGTTCAAGTCTGGCGGCCTCAACAACTGGAGCACCAACGAACGTGCCCGTGCGTGAGTGCATCACCGCTGGGCCGGCCGCGAGAGCGCCGCACAAAGGCAATCCCAACCTGAGCGCCTCACAGACCATGTCGGCGCAGCGCGCCATGAAAGGTGCGATGAAGTGCTGGACCAAAGGTATCCACAGAAAAATCGTGTCGCTGAAGTGGGCGTGGCGGACGGGCAGAACGCCAATGACAGACCCACTTTGGGTTTCACTGAAGCGAACGATCGTGTAGTCCTCATCGCCTCTTTCGTGACGGCTTCGGCGATCAGCCTGGCGTAGAGAGCAGTGATTTCACTCAGGCCCTTTTCCTGGAGAAGGGAAGAGAAGCCGAGGACATCGAACACGGCTAGAAGGTAGCGGCGTGTCTCAGGAGCTTCGGGCTCTTCCGTGGGCAACGGCGGGCCGTCGTCGGGGCCGGTTGAGAGGTCAGGCTTGACCGCTCCGAGAGCCACGCACCGGATTTCCATCGAGGGGTCCTTCTGGGCCTCAAGCTCGTCAGCAACTCGGTAGTGGATGTACTCCTGAGAGCTATTCGCGAGCATGCTCTCGATCGAGTGAAGAGGGTCGATGAGGATCTTGAACGGAAACCCGGATGAGGTTTGACACGCATCCCACGCCCTGCGGCAGACTGCGGTGTACTCCTCCGCGGTCAAGCCACGGCGTGTGTGGAGTCCTTCGGAGAGGAACTCAGCCACCGTCTTCTCGAACTTTTGTTCTTCACTCTCCGGGCATCGTTTTAGCCGCCCCAAGTCTTCTGACGGCGTTAGTTTGCGCACTCAGAGACTATATTGGCAGAGATCGCCGAGAACGGCTTTTCCGACCCTCGACCTGCGCTTTGACGAATTACGCCCTAACCGTAGAAGTGCCCCGTCCCACTGGGTATTTCGGACGAGTAGTCACCCACTCGGACTCAATCTACCTACAGTAGGGGGTTTAAGGTTCTAACCACCTTTGTCGCTCACATCTCAGTCCAGACGACGGAGAAGCCCGTAACGCGAATGTAGGCGGGCGCGGCCCGCAGGTCGCCTTTCTCTCAGCGAACCGCGAACGATGTCCGATCTGCTAACACCACCCCCCACCAGTCACGACACTTCCGGCCTTGCAAAATCAACAACATAGCCGTCGGCGAGCGAGCCCCCTGTGATCCCGTGGTGTATGCTTGAAATAGAGAAGGGGGCCCTCGGCCAAGGGACAGGAATTTTAGGCGAAATCCGCTCAAATTCGCTCAAAACCGCTCGCAAAGCGCCTCCCCGCCAGACGGCGTCACGTCTTATCGCGGTCTTCGGTCGTCAGGCGGCGAGAAACGCGGGCTACGGTTCGCGCTTGAGCGGCGCTCGGCGCTCGACGTTCCAGCTCAGCCGCAAGATGAGCCAAAGGATCTTCATGCCGGCGGCCAGACCGCCCCAAAGGCTGCCCGACACCTTGCTGGCCCCGGCGCGGCGCCGCCGATAGGAGACCGGGATCTCCCGGACGATGAGACCTTGCCGCAGAGCCCTGACCTGCATTTCGACCGTCCAGCCGTAGTTGGGATCGTGCATACCCAGGCCCGCGAGGCTTGATCGTCGAATGGCGCGGAAGGGACCGAGATCCGTATAGCGGTGCTTGTAGATAAGGCGTATCAGCGCGGTCGCGAGCCGATTGCCTAGCCGCTGAGCGAGACCCAGCGAACCGGGTTCCGAGCGGCCAAGGCGGCGAGAACCCAGCACGAGATCGGCCTGCCCCTCGGCAATGGGACCGAGCAGCCCGGACGCCTCGGCCGGCACGTCGCTGCCGTCGCCGTCCATAAAGACCACGGCGTCGGTGTCGGGCGGAAGTTCTCGCAAAGCCCTCAGGCAAGCGTTGCCGTAGCCTCGCCGCGGCTCATGGAAAACCGTCGCGCCCCGCGCCGCCGCGCGCGTGGCGGTGGCGTCGGTCGAGCCGTTGTCGACAACGAAAACTTGATCAAACAGGCCAGGCGGCACTTCACCGAGAACACGTCCGATGGAGTCTTCTTCGTTCAGCGCGGGAATGACGAGAACGGTTTTCATAAGCGACCTGCCCGCCGGCACCGGGGGGTTGGCGGCTCACGGCCCCGCTCTGGGGCCGGCGCCGGATCAGGCGCGCGATCCGCCGCGCATTCTGCATGGCGACCGGCGTTCACCTTTGTGTCGCTTGCCCTTTCAGGATCGTCTCGGATGGGACAACTCGACCCCCTGCCATCCCGAGGCGCGATGTTACAATCGACATGGCTTTTGGGCCCCGCCCGCCTTTCTCACCAGGTGGCGAGGCAAACCACCCATGTTCCGCAAGATTCTCATCGCCAACCGCGGGGAGATCGCCGTCAGGATCATCCGCGCTTGTCGGGAAATGGACATCCCGACCGTTGCCGTGTATTCCGATGCCGACCGCACAGCGCTTCATGTTCGCATGGCGGATGAAGCTGTGCATATCGGCCCGGCGGCGGCGGCTGAGAGCTACCTCGACATGGGCCGGATTCTCGACGCGGCCCGCTCGGTTGGGGCCGACGCCATCCATCCCGGTTACGGATTCCTGAGCGAGAACGAGACGTTTGCGCGAGCCTGCCGCTCGGCCGATGTGAAGTTCATTGGCCCGAGTCCCGAATCGATGGCGTTGATGGGATCGAAGACCCGGGCGCGGCAGGCCATGGAGAAAGTGGGAGTCCCGGTCGTACCCGGCACGACGACGCCCGTGGAGAGCAGCGCTGACGCCCTGGCCACGGCCGAGGGAATCGGCTTTCCGGTCATGTTGAAGGCGGCCGCGGGCGGCGGCGGAAAGGGCATGCGCCTGGTTCACTCGGCGGCCGAGCTGCCCTCGGCGCTCGAGCAAGCGCGGAGCGAGGCCGAGGGAGCCTTCGGCGACCGCGACGTTTACATCGAAAAGGCGATCACGGACCCGCGCCACGTCGAGGTGCAGATTCTGGCCGACGAACACGGTCACACGATTCATTTGGGCGAGCGGGAGTGCTCCCTGCAGCGGCGCCACCAGAAGGTGCTCGAAGAATCGCCGTCTCCGTTGGTCGAAGAGCACCCCCATGTCCGCGAAAAGATCACGGCGGCCGCGGTTCGAGCCGCCCAGGCCGCGAACTACACCAACGCGGGTACGGTCGAGTTCCTGATGGACGACGCCTGCAACTTCTATTTTCTGGAGATGAACACGCGCCTACAGGTCGAACACCCCGTAACCGAGTGGGTCACCGGCATCGACCTGGTGAAGCAGCAGATTCTCGTCGCCGCCGGGGAAAAGCTCGCCTTCGGGCAGGATGAAGTCCGTTGGCACGGCAGCGCGATCGAATGCCGCATTTATGCGGAAGATCCCGACAACCAGTTCTTCCCTTTGCCGGGACGCATCACAATGCTGGAGCGCCCGTCCGGCCCCGGGGTGCGAGTCGACTCGGGAGCCTACCAGGGCTGGACGGTCCCTGTCGAATACGACCCGCTCATCGCTAAGTTGATCGTGTGGGCGCCGACCCGAGACGAGGCGATCCGGCGGCTTCGCGGCGCCTTGGCGGAATACCGCGTAGACGGCATCAAGACGACCCTCGGCTTTTTTCGCGACGTGTTGCTGGACGAAGACTTCGCGGCGGGCAGGATCGATACCGGCTTCGTTGCACGCTGGCTGGAACGGCGCTCCCCGAATTCGGTGTCGGCGGAAGATCACGAGCGGGTGGCCCTGCTGACCGCGGCCGTGCACGCCGCCCGCCAGTCGCCGGAGCAAGTCGCCCATCCGTCGGCCAACGGAAGCGCTTGGAAGATCTTGGGAAAGCGATCGATGCTGCGTTGATCGGCGTCGGGCCGACATCCAGAAGGAGTCTCGGAACAGATGAACGCTGGAACGGCTGTTGCCCTGAGCGCCAAAGCTGATAAGGCGGAAAAACCGGCAAGCAAGATGGAACTGCTCACGAGAGTTAACGGCGCGGAGCGCAGAGTCAAGCTTGAAGCACAAGCTTCCGGTTCCCGCTACGCGTTCGAAGTCGGGACGAGCCGGGACCTGGCCGATGTCCGGGAAGTCGAACCGGGTGTTTACTCGATCTTGATAGGCGCTCGCAGTTACGAGGTCAAGATCGAGGAGCTGGAAGGGCGCTACATGGTCGCCGTCAACGGGGACCGTTTTGAGGTAGCGGTCCAGGATCCTAGGCGGCTGCGAAGACAAGCAGGGGTAACGGATGTCGAGGGCCCCCAAAAGGTGGCCTCGCCGATGCCCGGCAGGGTGGTCAAAGTGGAGGTCCGCGCGGGGGAAACCGTAGAGGCGGGGCAGGGATTGGTGGTCGTCGAGGCGATGAAGATGCAGAATGAGATTAAGTCGCCCAAGGCAGGTTCCGTAACGGCGGTCTTTGTGGAGGAAGGCGGATCGATCGGCGCCGGAGAAGCGATGGTCGTGATTGAGTAGAAGGCGAGTCGCGTGGAAGCAGACCCTAACTGTCCGCATTGCGATGGGACCGGCTGGAAACAGCTCGTCCGCGACGGCGTCAGCGCCGTGGAGCGATGCGAGTGCCGGCGGGAACACCGGCAGCAGGCGTTGCTCGGTAACGCTCGCATTCCCGAACGTTTCCGGCGTGCCGGCTTCGATAATTTCGTGGTCCCGGACAAGGACGACAGGCTGGCCGGCGCCAAGGTTACGGCCAAGAGCTATGCGCGCGACTACCCGTCTCTTCGCAAGCTGGGGATCATGTTCCAAGGGTCGACCGGCGTGGGGAAGACCCACTTGGCCTGCGCCGTTTTACGCGAGCTGGCCGAGCGCGGATTTGAATGCCTCTTCTTTGACTACCAGGCCCTGCTGGAGCGCATCCGGCAAAGCTACGACGCCTCCGCCGGGTCGGGCGGTCAACGAGAGTACCGCCGGGCGCTCGAAGCGGAAGTCGTCCTACTCGACGATTTGGGGTCTCACCGACCCAGCGAGTGGGTTGAGGACACCGTGACGGCCATTATCAACCACCGCTATAACGCCGGAAAAGCTCTGATCGTCACCACGAATCTGCCCGAGCCCGACCTGGGGGACCAAAGCGTGCGCAAAGATCCCGGCTCGGGCCATTACCACGTGCGCGATACGCTCGCCGATCGAATCGGATCGCGCGCGCGCTCGCGGGTCTACGAAATGTGCCACGTGGTGAAAATGGCCGCTCGCGACTATCGGCTGCGGAAACCGCGACGATAGCCGAGCTGGCTAAGGACTCCATTTGACAATGCGGTCACGTAGGTTTGAAAGTTAGGTGGACGGTCGGAAACTTCGGGCGGCATGCCCTGCCCGACGGCGACCTGGGACTCGCGCCACATGCCGTGGCGCTACGTTTCGAGGCACCTAAAGATCTGTAGGGGCACGGCATGCGTGCCCGCCCTCAGCCGCCGGAAACGAGAGTGTATTTATGAAATTGGAGCACTTATGAACGCACTGTTTTCCCCACTCTGGAATGCGATGTTTTTTTGAAAGACGCGCCGAGGAGCTGCAGGGGTGTTATAATCCGTACTCTCTACGAATTTATGGCCTAGAGCTATTAACCATTGTATATCACTGCTGTCCGGTTAAAAGTCGAATAGAATCAATTGGTTGGGGTCATAGGGGAATTCATTTTGGGAGTCGGATGGCTGGAGTGCCTGTAAAACGGGCATTTTTTCGAATAGCGTAACGCTGAGAATCTGTAGAATCTGGTAAAGACTCGCTTCCAGCCCGAGGCGTTTCCGGACGATAGCGATGAGCACGTAAATCGAGACAGCGATCCAGATGTGCGTCTTGACGGCGTTCTCGCTGGTGCCGTAAAACGACTTGATTCGCAGATGTTGCTTGATCCACTTGAAGAAGAGTTCCACCTGCCAGCGCGATTTGTAGATCTGGGCGATGGTCAGTGCCGGCAGGGTGAAGTTATTGGTCAGAAATTTCAATCGCTTGTTGGTTTCGGCATCGAAATAACTCACCCGCCGTAGGGGGTCCGGGTACGCTTGGGCGGAGTTGAAGGGGGTCAAAATAACGGTGTGATCGGATCGCAGGCCCGTGCTCCTATCCACCGGGTGGGAGTAGCGACGCTGCAGCAAAACGTTCTTTTTGGTTCGCACCACGAAGAAGGCCGAACAGAGCGTGAACACGAAGAGGCGCCGAAAATCGACATAACCCCGATCCATGACGTAGAACGCGCCGGCCTCGGGAAGAAATTCATCCAGGATGTTGACGTCATGCACTTTGCCTGCAGTAATGCGGATAAACGTGGGAATATTGCCGTGCAGATCCAGCAGCGTGTGCATCTTCACGGCGGCCTTGTGCTTGCGGAATCCCGCCCACGGAAACAGCGACAGGCAGAGGTCGATTGTTGTCGAGTCGAGAGCGTACAGAGTCTGGTCCAAGTCCACACCGATCGGGTCGTGGGCATATAACGGCCGTGCCATGCCAATCAAGACCTGCGCGAAGTCCGCGTAGATCCGCCAGTCGCGCGACTCGTTCGCATCGGCCAGTGTCGAGCGCGCTACCCTGCCGCCGAATCCCATATGGTAGAGTTTGCCGTGCATCGAACGCAGGCACGTCTCGATGTCGCGGAGGCTTTCCCGATAGGTCAGCTGGGCGAATGCCATCGAAAGAAACTGATCCCAGCAGGAGAAACTTTTCAGATAGGAATCGCCGCGGTAGCGCAATACACATTTGTGAAACTCTTTGCTCGGCAGGTGCTCGATCAGTTGGGAGAAAACCGTACGGCCAAGGTTCATCCCCCATTGTGCCGCGTCGGGATGCTCCGCTCAGGCGGCCATTTGCGGCCTCGGGATTTCAAATCGTTCCCTGGCAAAACAGGCCATAAGATATTGAGCGGTAGAGACTTACCGTCCGTTGGCGTAACTTTCCCCGGACAGCACTGTTACCAAACAGAATGCGGTCGCCGGCCTGAACGTCAAGCGCGATCAGCGTGCCGTTCTCCAGCCGCTTGCCATTGCCAACGGCGATCACCTTGCCTTGCTGGGGTTTCTCTTTCGCGGAGTCGGGAATGAGAATCCCACCCTTCATCTGCTCACCCTCTTCCAGTCGTTCAACTACCAGTCGGTCGTGCAACGGTCTTATTGAATTTCGCATAATATCGAGTTAGTCAAGGCCAAGAGAAGACTGCTTCCAGAAGGCCGTAATCAAGCGCGGTTTGCGGCGCATGCGACGCAGGGATTTGCGGGCACGCTCGTCCAGCTCCCAGTAGTCCTTCGGACAGACGTTCGGCAACTCGTGCTGCTTCCAGTAAGCCCAAATGTATTCCACCGGGTTCAGCTCCGGTGCATAGGGCGGCAAGCACTCCGTGGCGATGTGGCCTTCGGAGAGCTCGATGAACTCCCGCACCAGGCGGCTGCGGTGCGCCGGCAGGCGGTCCCAGACGATCAGCAGCGGGCCGTCGATGTGGCGGACCAAAGCCTTCAGGAAGTCGATGACCTCCAGCTCGCCGATGGCGCCGGGATAGAGCCGGAAGTAGAAGTTGCGCAAGGTCAGCCCGGCGGAAACGGAAAGTTTCTGCCAGTTGAAGTTGAACTCCAGCACGGGTGTCTCGCCGCGGGGCGCCCAGGTGCGGCAACGATGGGGCTTCTGACTCAGTCCGCTTTCGTCGATGAAGACGATCGTGCGGCCTTGTTTTTGGGCTTTTTTTTAGTGGCCGGCCAAGTCTTGCGCCGCCAGTTGCGGATGGCTTCTTCGTTGCGCTCGCGGGCCTTGCCGACAGGCCGTTGCGGGCTCCAGTGGAGCGCCCGCAGGATCTTCCAAACATGACCTTCGTGATAGCGCACGCCGAACTCGTCGGCGATCAGACGAGCGACTCGCGGACAAGTCCACAGCGGCGTCGAGAAGCCCTGCGCTTCGGGGCCCCGCAGCAGCATTGCCTCCAGACGTTCCCGTTGCGTGGCGTCTAACAGCGGCTTGCGGCCGGCGCGCCCGGCCCGGCGGAGTCCGGCGGCACCGTACGCGCCATGCTCGCTAACCCAACGGCTCACGCTTTGCTGCGCCGCCTTCACGCGCCGTGCTGCCTCGGACTGACTCAAACCTTCGTCAACGACCAGCCGCACGGCCTCCAGCCGTCGCTTTTCCAGAGCATCAAAATCGCGCCTTACGCCTCTTGGGTTCCCCATGTCTATTAAGACGAGCAGAACCCCCAAAAGGTTACTCTATATTATGCGGGAGTCAATAGTTTAACACTTTAGATCCGGTACCATAGTGGGTTTCTCGCTGACAATGGATCGCCATTCTGGTCAAGAGGCCTTTATGCAAAGAACCAGGTTTGCGAGTCGACAAGCGTCCGAGCGCTTGAGAGGGTTTCGCGGAGACGATCGTGGGATCATCCTCATCCTCACGGCGCTGATTTTCCCGGTTTTGCTCGCCTTCGAAGTGTCCTCACTAGTGCTTACTTGCAAAAGTCCGCGTATTTAAGAAGGCCTTTCCCCGAGGGATCATACGGCTCTCTGTCTAACCCGGATGTGATTGGTTCAGAGAGCCTTCCTAGCCGCGACCGTGAGGGAGCGGTCCAGTAATTGCCTCCGATAGTGTAGGCGTTGAATCCGCTCCCTGGCAACAACGATTCCTCTTCTCCTCCGTTCACGTGCGACGTCGTTCCAAATCGCCCTGGAGCTGAAGGGTCCGGACCACGGCGGTGCTTTCCGCTCCACATAGCCTTCGGTTTGCTGAGGCGGCTTCAGCCGGGCGCTGTAGGATCTTGCTCTGCCGGCGTTTCCGAGTTGTCCGCGCGCTCAGCGAGGGCCGTTGCCAGCAATTGCTCGATCCGATCGAGACGTTCCGTGATGCGCTGAATGTGTTCCTGCTCCGAACTTCCGATGAAGTACGAACTAATCGAGGCCGCCAAAGTCGAGACTAGGCCCAGGCCGCAGAGCATGAGCAGCACGGCCAGCAGTCTTCCGCCCAGCGTTGCCGGGGCGATGTCGCCATAGCCGACTGTAGATACGGTCACGACGGCCCACCATATCCCCGTCCAGAAGTCGCCGCCCACAGCCTCGGGTTCGAGAACCGCCAGGAAGCCCCCCCCGGCGAAGGTCAGTATCGTTGTCAGCGTAGCCACGTAAAGAAGGCCCTGCCCGGCCAGCGATACTCGCATCGCTTGCATCGCCCGGGTCGTCACCACGAGGACTCGAACGAGGCGCAGAAGGCGAACCAACCGCGTCAGCCGGACGAGCGCCAGCAGGTGGGGCAGGGCGGGAAAGGAGAGGACGATCACCGTGATGCTGAGCCAATTGCGGCGGGTGTACGCCCGGCGATCTTTCATCACCGTGACCATGACGCAATACTCGACCAGAAACGCAGCCCAGACCAGCCAGTCAGTCGCGGTGACCCAAATCGTGTCCACGCCGCGTCCTTGCACGACCGTGAGCGGGATGGTTGCGATGGCCGCCAGAATGACCAAGAAGTCGAGCGGCCGCTCAACCTTGGCCCGCAACCCGATGTATTGTGGTCGGGTGTCGTCGCTCATGCTATTTCTCCTTGCCAGGATCGCTCGCGAGCCGTTTCACCGCCACGGTTCATCCGACGATCATGGCGGCGTCGGCGCACGTAGGCTCCTATTGTGGGGGGTGTGCGCCGCGGATTTCTACTTTTCTCGCCAGGTAGCGAGGCGAAATGCGTGAGAGGCCCCTCAGTACGAGGCGCGCCGCGCGGCAACCTAGGGCACGGCATGCCCGTGCCCCACATTTTTGAACCCATACGTTGAGCACGCCAAGCAAGCGCAACGCAGCAATGACGGGCCTATCCGAAGGCAGCCCCGGCCATTTCAGCGATGATAACACGTGAACTATAAATCTATCTTATCTCATAAGTATTACGCACTGTATGTACGATAATTATAGATTTGCATAATAGTCAGTGGGCTGCTTTACTAAGGAGATGGAAACGGAGGCCCGGATGCCGGAGCGAGTATACATCTTTGACACGACTCTGCGGGACGGGGAGCAGTCCCCCGGCTGCAGCATGACCACGCCCGAAAAGGTCGAGATGGCGGGGAAACTCGCCGAGCTGGGGGTCGACATCCTCGAGGCCGGTTTCCCGATAGCTTCCGACGGGGATTTCGAGGCCGTGCAGGCCGTGGGGCGGGAGTTTCCGGAAGTGAAGGTGGCGGCACTGGCGCGAGCGGTACCGAACGATGTCGAACGTGCGTTACGGGCCCTCGAAGGCGCGAAAAAGCCGCGCCTGCACTGCTTCATTGCCACTAGCGAGATTCACCTCACATACAAACTTCACAAAACCCAGGAGCAGGCGCTCGACGACGCTGTGCGGGCGGTACGACAGGCGCGCGAGCACGTCGAGGATGTGGAGTTCTCAGCCGAGGACGCCACGCGCACCGACATCGACTACCTTTGCCGTATTTCGAAGGCCGCGGTCGAAGCCGGCGCGACGACCATCAATATCCCCGACACCGTGGGATTCATGGTGCCAGACGAGTACGCGGCCTTTATCGGGGAGGTGGTCGAGGCGGTCGGAGACAAGGCGATCATCAGCGTCCACACGCACGACGATTTGGGCATGGCCGAGGCCAACTCTCTGGCGGCCCTGCGGGCGGGAGCCCGCCAGATCGAGTGCACCATCAACGGCATCGGGGAGCGCGCCGGCAACTGCGCGCTGGAAGAAGTGGTGATGGCGATGGCCGTGCGAAAGGATCGATTGCCTTTCCATACCGGCATCCGAAACGAATTGCTGTACCCTTGCAGCCAGTTATTGAGCAGCTTGATCACCTTCGGGCCGCAGCCCAACAAGGCCATCGTGGGCGCTAACGCGTTTGCCCACGAAGCGGGCATTCACCAGGACGGCTACCTGAAGAACCCCTTGACTTATGAAATCATGAAGCCCGAGACGGTCGGTGTGCCGGCCACAAACCTCGTGTTAGGCAAACACAGCGGGCGCCACGCTCTGCACGAACGGGTGAAGGACCTCGGTTTCGACGATCTGGGTCGAGAGCGGCTCAACGAAGTCTACAAGGCGTTTACCACGCTTGCCGATGGTCGAAAGGGAGTAACGAACGACGACATTGTCGCCCTGTTGAAGGATCTCGGCATCCCAGAGAAGGCGGCTTGATGCGCGTCAAGGGGGCCGAAGCTTCCTGTAGTAACCCGATCTCCGACCAGCCCTCCACCTAGCCGCTTTCCCACCAGCTTGTGAGGACTAGGGATAGAGACAAGCGATCTCGCTTGTCGAGCCGCCCCAGGCGCCCGGGCGCGATTCATCGCGCCCGCTCGCCGACCGACTCCCTCGGAGATGTGCGCGAACTGTGGCCGCGTCGCGCTAAGAAAAAAGTCAGCAGTCTCGAAGTCGAGATTCGCTCGCCTAAAGATCGCCGATCGGACGCGCTATTCGGCGACGTCTTTCCATTCTTCTTCCAACAGCTTCGTGTATTCCCCGGAAGCGTAGAGCGGGAATGGAAACTGCTTCTGGGGTAGGACGGGGTAGGGTCTGGAGTCTCTCCAACACGTATAGGCGTAGTCCGCGTAGCGGAAATACGAGCGCAGGTAACTGGGCTGCAGGATCTGCGATGACGGCGGCTCGCCAAACTGCACATAGAGGCCGATCGAGCGGGCGAAAATGCGAGGGTATTCGACCACGCCCCAGCTTTGCAGCTTCCCGGCCACATCCGTGGGAGTCTGCTTGATCAACAAGTGTGCGAAGCTCTGCTCCGCCAACCCGGCTGCGTCTAACTTGTCCGAGCGCCCGCAGGCGTCCATACAATGCTCAATCCAGCGACAAACATCCCTCCCGACGTAGAACAGCATTCGCAGCTCCGCGTACCTTCCCTCGAGAACGTGCCTTTCCAGTTCCTGCTGCTTTTCGTCCGAGGTGGACCCCTCCCTCATCAACGAAAGGGAAGCTTTGGCGCTCTCAAGAATTTGAACGGTGGAAGACGACTCGCTGAAGGGGTGCAAGATCAAAGGAGGTAGCGGGTAGATGCCTTCCACTTCCAGCTTCGTTGTCTCGGCCATCGGACTCCAAACATCATATCGACACGCTGACTCAAAACATGGGTTGAGTCGGTGCCGCCAGCGGGGAGAGATTCTTCGGCGGGATCCCCTCTAAAAACCGGGAACGCTGCTGACAGTATCAACCTCTGCGCACCACCTCGTCAAGCAGGAGGTTGCGAAGGCTCCGAACTCGAGGCTGTCGCAAACTCAGTCGAAGGTTGAGACGACGGATTGAGTTCATCTTAGGCCGCTTTCCCCGTTCGAGAGGCAGTAGCTATATTCGTGCGGCCGAGGATTGCGACCAAAGACACAGATCTTGGTAGCCCATGATCTTGCGGAACTTCTTCTCCGTGACCATCGGCCGCTGAATCTTCGAAGGTGAGAACTCGCTCCGGAACGGCAGATCACTCTTTTGACGCATGTTCGCCTTATATTCGCTCCGGTAGATGAGACCATAGCCCACGTGACGAGCCTTTTCAATCCCCGGCCTTCCTCGTTGCCTAAGGACTGGATGGCGGGCATTCGAGTGACTAATTCCGTTGATTTGCTCGAAGCACGTGGAAGGGTTTCTCGGGCTGCATGGCTATCCCAGCCTTGTGGGCCTATGGGACAGATCACCCGCTAGACCGCTCTTCTCACCACGTGGCGATGCGAAGTGCGTGAGAGGCCAGTCAGCACAAGGCGCGCGCCACTCGGCGACCTCGGGCACGGCATGGCGTGCCGCTACATTCTTGAACCCTATGTTGAGCATGGCGAGAAAGCGCAACGAGGTAATGGCGGGCCTTATCGCGTGCTTTGGCCGTCAGGTGGCGAGAAATGCGGCCTAGCACATGAAGATCACCACCGCCGTTGTCGGGGTTGGAGCGTTCGGCCGCGGGCACGCTCGCGTTCTGGCGTCCCTGCCTTCGGCTGAGCTGGTGGCGGTCGTCGATTCAGACGCGGCGCGGGCCGCCGGCGTGGCGGAAGAATTTGGCTGCCGTGCGTTGACCGATTACCGTGAGCTGATCGGCCAGGTGCAGGCGGTTAGTTTGGCCGTGCCCACCGTTCTTCACGCTGAGGTTGGAATCCCGTTGCTGGAAGCGGGGATCGACCTGCTGGTCGAAAAGCCGATCGCCGACGATCTGGCCTCCGCGGACGCGTTGATCGACGCCGCGGATCGGCACGATCGCGTTCTCCAGGTCGGCCATCTCGAGCGTTTCAATCCGATCGTCGAAGCCGCCCGGCGGCAGGCGGAGCTTCCGCTTTTCTTCGAAGTCCACCGCATGAGCCCGTTTTCGGCTCGTAGCCTTGACGTCGACGTCGTCCTGGACTTGATGATTCACGATCTGGATATCGTTTTGAGCATGGTCGACAGCCCGATTGCCCGGCTCGAGGCAACGGGCGTGGCGATCTTGTCGCCCAAGGCGGACATCAGCAGCGCCAGGTTAGTCTTTGAAAACGGCTGCGTGGCCAACCTCACGGCCAGCCGCATCTCTGTTGAAAAGGTCCGCAAGCTTCGTTTCTTCCAGCCTCGGCAATACGTCTCGATCGACTGCGCCAGCCAACAGGGGTCGATGTATGAGATCGGCGAGTCGGGGAAAATCAAACTCGCGCCGCTCGGAGCAAGTAACAGCGAACCCCTCGCTCGCCAGGCGGAGTCGTTTCTCGAAGCGGTTGAAACTCGCAACACTCCGCGCATCTCGGGCCGAGACGGCCGAAGGGCCCTCGACGTAGGCCTTAGAATAGTAAAGGAGATGGACCGGCACGCTCGTGTTGTGGCAGCTACGATTGCCGCAAAACAAAAGTGAAACAGGGGGATGGAACAGAACACGAGTTGAACTTGCTGCTGGAGGACTACGGAAAGAGTTCTCGGCAGTCGTGGGAGACAGTTCATTCCGAGGTCCGTTCCCCCTCCGAGGCGATCCCCGCGGATCGTCGCCGGCCACAACCCCACAACGCCGGGGCGCCCGATCTCACGATCGCCCTACTTCTCGAGGACTATCCCTCGCGGGCCGAGCGTTGGCTGTCGCGATTCTCCCCGGCGCAGGTTCCCCGGGGTCGGGACGGCGGCGCGCACCCGGCGCCCGCGGACCTCGCGCCCCCACCTTTAGACCTGTTATTGGAGGACTACGCTCCGGGAGCGCGGTTCTTGGATCAGCTTGAGGAAAGGTCCCGGGAGATCTTCGGGTCGAGCGGGCCTGGGGACGGGCGAACGAGAGCCGAGCTTGCCCAACGGTTTCCGACTCCAGCACCGGGCACGACGGCCAAGGTCGCCGAGGCGAGGTTGGATCGGGGAAAGCAAGCTTCCCATCACGAGCTTCAACCAGACGAGCAGATTCCCCACCCCGTTGGCGTGCCGAGCCCCCCCGAAGAGACCCCAGGCGTTCCCGACGACGAGCCGGAGATTCGTCTACTGCTCAGATGGGACGACTACATCAAGCCTTGGCGAAGACGAGGCAACGCGATTTCCGCGACCGTTCACGTCCTGGGGGTTTTGCTTGTCCTACTGGATTCCGCCCTGGCTCCCCGCGCGGTATTGCGCTCGACGGATCGGAGCGAACAGCAAGAGATCAGTCTGTTTGCCCCAACGGCGGAGCAGCTCGCCCGGCTCACCCAACCCGAGCCCGCGGAAGGTCCGCTGACGAAGGAGTTTCAAGGAACGCCGGAAGAAGCGCGCCCACTGCTTGTGCTGCCGCAGATTATAGAACCCGAACCTCCCGAGCCGGAATCCCAACCCGCACCGCGGATCCAAGTGGAAGAGGAAGACGCGACTCCGGAACCCGAGCCGTCCGAAGCCGAGCCGGCGGCCCCTGATCCGTCGGAAACCGAGGAACCCGAGGAAACTCCAGCCGCGCAGATCCCCAGTCCGGGGGAATTCCGCAGGGGCCGGGAGTTTGCGCGGGGACCGACCGAACTGCCGGCTCCACGGGCCTCCTCTCGTCCGCTCGAAAAGCCCAAACTCGTGCTCGAAGACCCCAAAGCCAGCATGCCCAGCCGCCCGGGGCAGGTGCAGTTGGGCAGCCTTGAGTTGAGCGCCCGAACCGGCGACATAGCCGAGGGATCTCTGCAACAGCTCCGAGAGGGCGGTGCGCGCCAAGCGGTGGGAGACGGCTTTGGAACGGGGGGGCTGGGCGGTTACCTGCCGCCCTCGCCCGGCAACACGGGCAGCAATATCGAGCTGCTCAGCGACCCCCAAGGGGTCGACTTCCGCCCCTACTTGCTGCAGATACTGGCTACCGTCCGCCGAAACTGGTTTGCCGTGATCCCCGAGAGTGCACGACTGGGGATGAGCCGAGGCCGGGTAGCCATTCAATTCGCGATCGGACGCGACGGCTCCGTCCCCAAATTGGTAATCGCCACATCCTCGGGCGTAACGTCTCTCGACCGAGCCGCGGTCGCCGGCATCAGCGCCTCCAACCCGTTTCCCCCCCTGCCGACGGACTATCTGGGAAATGATGTCCGGCTCCAATTTCAATTTCGCTACAACATCAAAGGGCGGTGAAGAAGGCGTACGTCACAACAGAGAGGGACGCTTTCACACGGACTTTGGCCTGTGGGGTGTCGTGGCCAAAGGCCTGAAAGGGGCGAATTCACTCGCCGAGCTTGTCGCCTACCGCGCCACTTCCCAGGCCAAATGCTCTAGTTCGGGGGCGATCAGCTTGTCCCAGGCCAAGCGAACCGCGGCGGGTGACCCGGGTGTGGAGATGACTACTTTCCCGCCGTAGACCCCAGCCGTCGCTCGCGACATCATGGCGGCCGAACCGATTTGCTCGTAGCTCAGCATGCGAAAGATTTCCCCGAACCCGGGCAAGGTCTTCTCCAGCTTGCGTTCCAGAACGTCGAAAGTCGTATCGCGCCGGGAAACCCCGGTCCCGCCATTAAAAATCACGACCTGCACCTTGGAAGCCGCTGCCTCGTCAAGCGCTGCTTCCAGCTCAGCCGGCTCATCCCGAACGATCCGCTGCGAATGGACCCGGTGACCGGCCGCCTCCAACTGCCGGCGAAGGTAGTCGCCGCTGACGTCGGTTTCCCGAGTACGGGTGTCACTGACCGTTACGACCAGCACCGAGACCGGCCCTCGGTCGGACGCCTTCTTTTTGTGTTCGCGAGTGCTTTCGGAGGGCATGGCAAACTTCTCAGGCGACTGAGTCAGCGATCAAACTCACTCTATCAAAGACCTGGGAGTCTGTTGCGCAGAGCAAAACGCGGGCTCGCCCAGATGCCGAAGTTCAGCGGTGGAAGCGCCCCGGAATCCGCTAGGTCCGGTAAAAACTTAGGCTATTGCTGCCTTGGCGGATCACCCGCGAACGCCCGAGCCGGCCGTATTCCGCGGCAAGCTTGTGGCGGGCCGAGTGCTGGGCAATAACCAGATCGGGCCCCGACTCCCCTAGCGTCTCGAGGGTTCTCGAGTACTCTTCAACCAGCGTGTAGGGAGGGCCCAGGAAACATATGTCCGCCGAGAGGCCGCCCAAGGCTTCCTTGACGGTCGCTTTCATGACACGGGCCTGTTGTTCGACACTCAAGGCGCCCAAGTTTTCTTGAATTACTCGGACGGCCGCCGCGCTGCTCTCGACGAATATCGAGTGCGCCGCGCCTCGGCTAAGCGCCTCAATGCCCACCGCGCCCGACCCGGCGTAAAGATCGGCGAAGGTCTTTCCTTCGATTTCGTGTGCGATTACATTGAAAAGCGCCTCGCGCAGGCGGTCGGGCATGGGCCGGGTCTCACGCCCCGGCAATGTTTTGAGCCGGCGGTGGCGGTAGATTCCGGCAATGATTCTCATGGTCCCACCGCCCTTGCAACGAAAACGTCTCCCAACGCCTCCCTCTCTTACCCCACCTGCACCAAACCGTAGCGGCGCTGCCACCTTTCGCGGATGTGGGTGATAAGCCGGCGCATCTCTTTCTCGCTGGACGGGGTTTCGATGTAGGCCGTCGCCTCGGCGCGGGCGATGCCCAACGTCTCTCGATCGCGCACGAGGTTGGCCACGCGGAACGCGGGCAGCCCGGACTGCCGCGTCCCGAAAAACTCGCCCGGTCCGCGCAACTGCAAGTCGGTATCGGCGATCCGAAACCCGTCTTGGGTCTTAACGAGCGTGCTGATGCGCTGTTTGGCGATGTCGCTCAGGCGGCCCGTCAGCAGGATGCAGTAGCTTTGCTCGGCTCCGCGCCCGACCCTGCCTCTTAGCTGATGCAATTGCGCCAGACCGAAGCCTTCCGCCTGCTCGACGACCATGACCGTCGCGTTAGGCACGTCGACGCCGACCTCGACCACGGTTGTGGAAACCAGAACTTGGACTTCCCCATTCTTGAATCCCTCCATCACCGCTTCTTTTTCAGCGGTCTTCAGGCGCCCGTGCAGCAGGCCGACCTTCAGGTCCGGGAACACGGTTTTCGAGAGGCGCGCAAAAACCTCCTGCGCTGCTTGAACCGCCTTCGTCTCGGACTCCTCGATCATCGGGCAAACGACATAGGCTTGGCGTCCGGCCTCCACCTCGCGACGAACGAAGCGATAGACCCGGGCCGCCTCGCTTTGCCGGGCTCGCTTGGTGACAATTGGACGCCGCCCCGGCGGCAGCTCGTCGATCGTCGACACGTCCAGGTCGCCGTAGAGCGTCAGCGCGAGGGTGCGCGGGATCGGCGTCGCGGTCATGACAAGAACGTCCGGGTGCTTGCCCTTCCGCAGCAAATCGAGACGTTGCATCACCCCGAAGCGGTGTTGTTCGTCGACGACAATGAGGCCGAGGTTGCGGAACTCGACGTCTTTTGAAATCAGCGCGTGGGTGCCGATCATGACGCGGGCCACGCCTTCCGCCGCCATACGCTTCAACTTGGCCTTCTCGCGCGACGTCAGAGAACCGGTTAGGCAAACGACGACGTAGCCGGCGGGTTCGAGCAGATGCTTGAAGTAGAGGTAATGTTGGGTCGCCAGAATCTCCGTCGGGGCCATGACCGCGACTTGGTAGTCGTTTTCGAGGGCAATGACGGCTGCTTCCACGGCGACGATCGTCTTACCGCTGCCGACGTCGCCTTGCAGCAGCCGGTTCATCGGCGCCGGTTGCGACATGTCGGTGGCGATGTCTTTCAAGACGCGCTTTTGGGCCCCCGTGGGTTTGAAGGGCAAGATTCGCTTGATCTGCCGGCGCGCGCTGTCGACGAGACCGAAGGCAATGCCGTCGGCGCTGCGAGCCTTGCGGCGCTTGAGCGCAAGCCCGCATTCCAGATAAAAAAACTCCTCGAAGATGAGGCGGAACTGTGCCGGGGTGCGGAAAGCGTTCAGCGGGGCCAGGTCGCTGCCGGGGGGAGGGAAGTGGGTTTCGAGCAAAGCCTGGTCCAGCAGTGGAAGGCCAAGCCGGCGTCTCAGGCTTTCAGGCAGCGGGTCTTCGTACCCCCGCAGGGCATCGAGCGCCCGGTGGGCGAAGCCGCGCAACACGCGCGTATTCAAACGTCCGGCCGCTTCGTAAATCGGGACGATGCGCCCCAGGTGGAGATTGGCTTCCGAGTCATCGTCGAGGATTTCATATTCGGGGTGGAACAGCGAAAGCTCCTGCGAATAGCTGTCCCACTCTACTTTCCCGTAGAAGGCGACCTGCTGCCCCTGGCGCAAGATCGACTGCAAATAATCACCGCGAAACCACTTGCAAACCAGAGGCCGCCCGGACTCGTCCAACGCGCGGGCCTCGAACAAGCGCGGCGCCCGATGCCGGGACCGAAAAAGTTGCGTGCCCGAGATCGTGACGACGACGGTTGCCGTCTCTCCCGGCGCCAGCTTGGCGATGGGCTTGACGTTGCTGCGGTCTTCATAGCGGAAGGGCATGTAGTAGAGCAGGTCTTCGACTGTCGAGATGCCCTTGATTTTCAATAGCGAGGCCCGTTGCGGACCGACGCCCTTGAGGTAGGTGATGTCAGTATCGAGGTTCATCGCTAGGAAAGCCGATTGGATTGGCGTCGAAAATTGGACATCGATCAGCAGCAACCGGCAATTCAGTAGGGACCGGCGACCCGGTCGGGCCCTGGCATGCCCGTGGGGGGCGGGGTTCAAAGAGACAGGCGGCTGTTTCTAGTCCTGCTCGGACCGATTCCGCAAAACCCGCCCACGGCGGCCCTTGGTATAAATTCGTCGTCACGAAAGAAAAAGCGCGAATGAAGAATCGGCCGACGGAGCCGGGACATCTTGCCCAGAATGGCAGTTTGGCCGCGGACCCGCAACGCGTCAGACGGCCGCGACCTCCGCAAGCGCTGCCGGCTCCCGCGGAGCACTGTAGCGAAAGCAGTCGTATTCCTGGTCAGCGACGATGCGTCTTTCGTGACCGGCTCGGTTGTGGTCGTCGGTTGGATGCACAACCGTCTGATCCACTGCTGTCGAACCGAGCGTCACGCTCGCCGGGGCGAGAGAAACGCGGGCGTTAGCGACAACCCTCGGGCGCGATTACGAGTGCGGAGGAATTTCGCGCTAGGCCGCTAACGCTCGAGTTGGCGCCGGGCGGCTTCGATATGCGCCTGGTAGGCCGGAGTCCCGAACAGCGCAAGCGTCACGGTCTCGATCCGGCACTCCGGCCGCTTGAGGTAAGCGACAACGGTCTCGACGGCCAACTCCGCGGCCTCCGCCATCGGGTACCCGTAGGCGCCGGTGCTAATCGAAGGAAACGAGACGCTTCGCGCACCCCGCTCTTCGGCCAGCCGAAGCGACGTGCGATAGCAGGAAGCAAGCTGCTCGGGCTCACCGTGACGCCCGTCTCGAAAAACCGGACCCACGGCATGAACCACGTATTTCGCCGGTAGGCTTCCCGCACCGCTGACCACGGCGTCGCCCGGGGCGCAACACCCAACGCGGGGTCTCATCTCGTCCAGTTCTTGCATGATCAAAGGCCCGCCGGCGCGGTGAATAGCCCCGTCGACCCCGCCGCCCCCCGCCAGCCGCGAGTTGGCGGCGTTGACGATCGCATCAGCGGGAATCTTGGTGATGTCGCCTTCCACCAACACGAGTTTCGCGCGATTGACCGTGAATTCCATCCTCGGCTCGCTAAGCCATTCTAGGGCCGGCAAATCGCCGCTTGCAACAAGGCCGCGGCCGGCGCCGGGATTCACACCAGCCCGAAGGCGATAGCGGCCCCCAAAGCCAGCAGCAAGGCGCCCACCAGGCGGCGGACAAGCCCCATCGTAATCTTGTGCATCACCTTCGCGCCGACGAAGGATCCCACAAACGCCGAAAGCGTCGCCGTGACCACTAGCGAAGCGGCATGAGCATCGCGAAGCGACTCCAAGCCTCCTTTGAGGGCCATCGTCCCATAGACCGAAAGACGAGTGACGTCCACGGCCACCGCGCAAATCACGTTGGTTCCTATGAAGGCTTCTTTGACCAGTCCACACTGGATCAAGAAGGCGGCTCTGAGGGCTCCTTGATGACCCGAGATGCCGCCGAACAGCCCGGAAAGCACTCCCCCGACGGGAAGGTAGCGGCGATCGAAACCGAGCCGGTCAAAAATCGGGAATAGATCGGCCAGCGAAAAGACGCCGATCAGACCACCCATGACGAGTCCGATGGAGGTGACTTGGAAAGTCCGGCCGGCCAGATCGTAGCGCAAGACCGGCTCCAGGCCAGTCAGCAACCCCAGCAGCATAGCGCCTAGAAAAGCGGCCGGAATCGCCGGCGCCCCGAAGCGGATCGCCACCGGCCAACTCGCGTATTTGCCGACCAGTCCGAGCTTGAACAGATTATTGGCCAAATGGACGACAGCGGTCGCGCCGACGGCCACCTCCAACGGGAAAAATAGGGCGAAAACCGGCATCAACAGCGATCCCAGTCCGAACCCTGAAACCAAGGTAAGCGCTGCTACCACCAGGGACGCTACGGCAACGGCAAGGTGATCCATTGGTCCCTACAATATGATTTTGGACAAAGGCATTACACTAAGATTAGCCCGCTTTTCTCCCCGCGTGGCGAGGCGAAGCGCGTGAGAGGTCCGTCAGTGCAGGGCGAGCGCCGCTCGGCGAGAGCAGGCGTACTTGAGCAGCCCGTTGAGCACGGCGACCAAGCGCAACGCGCGGTAACGGCGGATCTGTCGCGTACTTCGGCCGTCGGGTGGTGAGAAAAGCGGGCCAGGGAGATTGGGCCTAGTCGATGCAAGAAAGCGCCTCCACACAGCTCGAGTTGGGTCTCGCAAAACCGACCGCCGCCGAGCGCAAGGCATTGATCCGGGATCGCTTAGCGGGCTACGGCTTTCGTCAGGACGCGCGCGAAGCCAAGCGCCGCGAAGCGGCGCTCCGACGAGAAGCCGCTTGGAAATCCGGGTCGGCCGCCGTTGAGTCCGGCACTGACGGCGAGCAACTTACTTTGCCGGATTTCCCTTCCCGGCGTTGATCCCAAGCCAAAGCTGACTCAGCCCGCTGCGCGGATGACCGTTCGGAAGACCGGCATTCAACGAGCTTTATTTTGGGCAGACCGGGACATAGGTAACAGATGCGTCCAGGCACGCAGGTAAGACTTCTCGTCCGGAGAGGGCACGACCCACGAAAAGTGTCACCTATGTCCCGGTCGGCTCATGTTTGTCGTGAGAAAGGCTGGCTAAGCGGCTGCTGACCGTTTCACAGCCGTCCCAAAGGCGAGGATCTCAACGCCGGCCGTGCCGTTCCCTTTGGCGTTGGCGAGCCGCGAGGTCTCCAATCGTACGCCGCATACGGCATGGTAGCCTCGCAAAGCGGCTTCTTCCTTCAAGCGCAACAGCGCTTCCCGGCGCGCGCGGTCAAGCAGCGGCTCGTACGACCGCAATCGGCCGCCGACGAGCATTCGCAGACGCGCCAGGAAGCGTTTGAAATAGTCGAGCGAAATAACGACGCTGCCCGTTACCAGTTCGCACGCCTCGACGCTCCAGTCTTCGGGCAAAGTCCGCAGAGTCATTACACGGAACTCCCGCATACGGGCTTCGCGCTCCCGGATCCGCTGATAATGCTCCCGTTCCAGGCGAGTACCCACCAGAGCCCCCAGCAATAAGAAGACGCAGACGGACCCCGCCGTGACCGCGAGCTGGCCGAAATTCTCTAGCTCCATGGCTATTCCACTCGAACGGCGGTTCCGTACGCAAACAGTTCCGCTGCTCCCTGAGCGACGGAACTCGTCGAGAAGCGAACATTGACAACGGCGTTCGCCCCCAACCGCTGGGCCTCCTCGATCATTCGCTCGATCGCCTCGTGGCGAGCTTCTTTCAACAGCTCGGTGTAGCCGACAAGCTCCCCGCCGACGATATTCTTCAAGCCGGCCAGGATGTCTTTTCCGATGTGCTTGGCCCTGACCGTGCTGCCGCTGACCACCCCGTAAAACTCGACAATGTTCTTGCCCGGCACGGTTTCCATGTTGCTGACAATCAAAGGTTTCCTCGATTCCAGGTGACGCCTTGGCCTGCGGGCTCGGCGATCCTTAATCTTAATCGATATCGGGTGTTTGCACGTCCTTTCGTTCTTCTTCAGCCCGGCGCTGCGCGAGGAATCAGCCGCTATGGCTAAGTAGTCCGTTTCACAAATACACTCACGTCTCGGGCGAGTGCGGGCGGGCACGGCATGCCGTGCCCAAAGCTCCCGACCGTCCACCTGGCTTCTAAATATACGTGACCGAACTTGTGAAACGGACTGTTGTAAGGCTACAAACCCACACTTCGGCTTAATCGGGGACCGACAAGCAACACTCTGGAAACAATGTGACTCTCTGCCAGGATCAGATGTTACTCGACTTCAAGGGCGCGTCGCGGTAATCCCGATTTCGCGTGACCGGATCGCCCTTCACCAGAGCTGAAATCAAATGCAGAATACTGCCCCGGTTCTGCGCGATGACCCGCAGCCAGGACCAGGTCGTGGTCTGGGGGAAATAGATGCCGCGGAAAAATATTCGCGCTACCAAATGGCCGATCCTGTACGCCAGAGGTTCGTTGCGGATGGAGTCAATGGCTCTTCGCGTCGCCGCCGGACTGTAGGAAGCCGTCCAGGCGCGTTTCACCTCCGCCTGCGCCTCGTCGCCGCTTATTTTCAAGGGCCTGTGCGCCATGTGGAAGGGAGCGAAGTCGAGCCAGTGCTTCGGCCGCGTGAGGCGGTTGTCCTTCGCCAGGCGATCGTAGAGCGGCGTTGCGGGAAACGGGGTGAGCAGTCCGAATACGGGCAATCCCGGGGGCCAGTTGCTCATCTCATTGAGCGTGCGGTCAGCCACGCCCGGAGTGTCGTTGTCCAAACCGAAGATGAACGATGTGATGGCGTAGATGTTTCGCTGGGCCAGCCGGTTGAGCACTTCGGCATACTCGGCGGGTTTATTGAAGCTCTTATTCACGTCGGCAAGATTGGCCGGGTCGAGCGACTCCATGCCAATGAAGATCCAGCGCCCCCCCGACTCCGCGATCAAATCCACGAGTTCCTGGTCGCGGAGCAGATTGGCGCTGATTTGCCCCACCCACGGCAGTTGCGCTCCCGCCGCGATCATGGCCCGCAGAAGAGACTTGGTTCGCTTGACGTTAATGGCAAAATTGTCATCGACGAAGAACACGCCGATTCGGCCCCGGGTCCGCCCGGCGCGTGATTTCAGTTGCAACAGTTCTTCGACGATACTTTCATTGGTCCGGAAACGGATCGAGTCGCCAAAAAATCCCGTGACCGTACAGAACTCGCACCCGTAAGGACAGCCGCGGCCGGATTCGATCGGAATTATGTGGAAAGTTTCCCAATCAGCACGAAACTGCTTCATCAGCGGACGCACAAACCCGGGGATGCGGTTGAACTGATCTAGGTCGAAGGAATCCCAGGCGATCTGCGGGTAGTCTTGCAGGGTTGGTTTCTTTTCCTGGCCGAAGGGATCTACCGGCTCGTAAATGTCTTTGAGCCGGCCGCGGGCTGCGTCCTCGACGATCCGCGGCCACGTCTCATCCGCTTCGCCCAAGGCGATGGCATCCGCGTGACGAGGCCCTCCGTCTCGGCCTAACGCTTCGTCAGGCACTTCGGTCACGTGCGGTCCGCCCATCACTACGGAAATGCCTTTGGCGCGCAGAGCATCCGCGACCCGGTAGGCCTTGGCGATCATGCGCGTCATGGCGCCAATGCCGACCAGCTCAATCTTCTGGTCGAGAACGAATTGAACCAGCTCAGCATCGTTCATCGGCCGCGCGTTGCCGTCGACGAGCTGGACTTCGTGCTCGGGCGGCGTCAGCGCCTGTAAAAGAAACATCCACAGGTGCGGCATGAAATTTCGGGTCACGCCGTTGTCGGGGTTATACAGTAGGATCTTCATGAATGGCTGCTCTGTTCGGAGTGCTCGTCGCCGTGGGCCGTTGACCCGGCGAATGCATCCTCAGGGGCGGTTGGGGGAAGCCGTGCCCGCCGACCGAGGGGGAGCCGGCATCAAGTGTAGCATCCGCATTATAACATTCCTGGCCGTTTTCCGAATTCACCGGACGGCTGACCAGAATAAGCCTTGGCCGCCGAACGTACTGCTACAATAGCGTTTTCCCGATGGCGAAGCAAAACACCATCATCTATCCGGGGTCGTTTGATCCGCTGACGAACGGACATCTGGACCTCATCGGCCGGGCGGCGGCGCTGTTCGACGAAGTGGTCGTTGCCGTTTTGGGTCATGACACGAAGCAGCCGTTGTTCGCGGTCGAGGAACGCCTGGAAATGCTGCGGGAGGCGGTCAGCGACTGGCCCAATGTTGCCGTTGACAGTTTTGACGGCTTGCTGGTCGACTACGCGCGCCAACGGGACGCCCGGCTGATTCTGCGCGGGATCCGAGCGGTCTCCGACTACGAGTACGAGCTTCAAATGGCGCTGATGAACCGCAAGCTGGACCCGAACATCGAGACGGTCTTCATGTTGCCCGCCGAGGCCTACAGTTATCTGAGTTCGCGGCTTGTCAAGGAGGTCTACAGCCTGGGTGGCGACATCCACGAGCTGGTCCCGCCGCCGGTCGAAACGCGGTTAAAGGAAAAGGGAGGGGTTACTTAAGCGAACGATGCAACTAACCGAAAGAATGAGCCGAATCAGCGAGTCGGCCACCATGAAGGTATCCGCCGAGGCGGGACGCTTGAAGGCCGAGGGCGTAGATGTCGTGGCCTTCGGGGCGGGTGAGCCCGACTTCCCAACGCCGGACAACATCAAGAAAGCCGCGATCCGCGCGCTGGACGAAAATTTCACGAAATACACGCCCGCGGGCGGCATCATCGAGTTGAAGAAGGCCATCTGCGAGCGGCACCAAAAAGACTTTGGAACCGCCTACGACGCTTCCGAGTGCATCGTTTCCGTGGGTGGCAAACATGTGATCTTCAATGTCGTGGCGGCGCTGATCGAGCAGGGGGACGAGGTCATCCTGCCGGTCCCCTATTGGGTAACCTTCTACGACGTCGTCAACTATCACGGCGGCAAATGCGTCACGGTCGTGACCAGCCAGGATGAAGGGTTTCGCCTGACGGCCGCCGATATCGAGCGCGTGGTGACGGATAAGAGCAAGTTGCTCATCATCAACTCCCCGAATAACCCTTCCGGGGCCGTCATCTCCCCGGACGAGTTCGAGAAGATCTACGCGCTGACAGCGGCCAAGGGCATCACCCTGCTCACAGACGAGTGCTATTGCCGCCTGGTCTACGACAGCACGCCGTTTTCGATCGCCTCGCTCGAAGCCGCCAAGCCGAATGTCGTCGTGGCGGGTTCTTTGTCGAAGACCTACGCGATGACGGGATGGCGCATCGGCTACACCCTGGGCCCCAAGCCGTTGATCGGCGCCATCAACAAGCTGCAAAGCCATTCCACGTCGAACCCGACATCGATCGCCCAAAAGGCCGCCGTCGAGGCGCTGACAGGACCGCAGGACTCGGTGCAAGAAATGTTAGGGGAATACCACCGCCGCCGCGACTATACCGTGCAGGCTCTCAACGACATTCCCGGCGTGCGTTGCGCCATGCCGGGCGGCGCGTTCTACGCCTATCCGAACATCGGAAGCTTCCTCGGCGAAAATGGACTGGGCTCGGGGCTCGATTTCGTGACTGGGTTGCTCAAGGAAGCTCACGTCGCCGTCGTGCCGGGCGAGGCCTTTGGGACGACGGAACACTTTCGGCTGTCCTACGCCACTTCGATGCACGAGCTCGAACGAGGCATCGGGCGAATCCGCGAGTTCGTCAAAGATAAGTCTTGACCGCCCTTTATCCACTCCAGCTCCCCCCATCGATGCGAGAGAAGATCTGGGGGGCGCGCGATTTGTCCCCGATCTTCGGACCGCAGAACAGCTCCATCGGCGAAGCCTGGTACAGCTATGAGGAAAACGCTGTCGCCAACGGTCCCCTGGCGGGTCGCACGCTCGGCGGGCTGGTTTCCGATTTAGGCGCCGCGCTGATGGGCGACTCGTATCGGCCCTCCGGCCTTATGCGGCGCTCGGCCGACGACTCGGGAAACCCCGAGGCGGCCACGCCGACCCCGTATTTTCCGCTCCTGAGCAAACTGATCTTCACCAGCGATAAGCTTTCTGTCCAGGTACACCCCGATGATGAATACGCTTTGGCGCACGAAGACGGTCCGGGCAAGACTGAAATGTGGTACGTGGCGGACGCCGCTCCGGGGGCGTCCATTGCACTTGGGCTTACCAAAAGGCTCACGTCCGATCAGTTGCGGGATGCGGCTCGCAGCGGAGAGATCGGGGATTGCCTGAACTGGGTTCCCGTGCGCAAGGGCGATGCTTTCCTTGTCGCCCCCGGAACTCTGCACAGCATCGGGCCGAACCTGGTGCTGTGTGAGATTCAGCAGAACTCGGACCTGACGTACCGCTTCTACGACTTCGGCCGTCCGGGGCAGGACGGCTTGCCGCGGCCTCTGCACATCGACCGAGCCGTCGCCGTCACCCGCCAGGAAAGCCGGCCGGAACCGATACCACCGCTCCGATTCCCCGACCCAATCTGGAACCGTGAACTTTTAGTGGCTTGCCCCTACTTCGCCGTGGAGAGGCTTCGCTGGAGTGAATCGTTGACCTACCGGCCCGACCGAGCCAGGTTCCATTTGCTGATCTTTCTCGAGGGCGACGGCGGAATCGGCGAGTATCGGTATCGAAAAGGCGACGGCTACCTCGTCCCGGCCCACGCTGAGCCTTTCCTGCTCCAGCCCGTCTCCCGGACGACGGCGATCCGCGGCTGCGTGCCCGATCTTCGGTCGTTGCGCGACGAGCTGCGGGACGCGGGAGCCGATGACGAGCAGCTTCGCAGCGTGTTGGTAGAATGACGCCGGAAGCTAGTCCTGGCCGGTGCCGGGCACGGTCTTCAAAACCGCTGTTTGGTGTTCCGCATCAAAGGTGGGTTCGACTCCCACTAGCTTCCGCCAAAAGAGCCTTTTCCGATTCAACGCCTTGCCTTCTCTCTGTATCCGAAGCGCCCCGTCACACCACCCAGTACGCAGGACGGTTATCGATCTTGGCGACGAAATAGTTCAGCGTTGAGCAGCGGCCCGGCCAAGCGTGCAACGGCGGCCACCTACGTTAACATGACCGAAACGTCCACAGTGCGGTTTTGGGAGTCGATGGGACCCGATGTGATCGTCACTCCGTCCGCTGAGAGCTTGTGAACGGGAGGTCGTTTCGGGTCAACACTTCGATCGACACGAAGCAGATAGGAGTGAACAGGCTGGCCCGGCTCCGGCCGCTTCAATTGGTGGATGAGTACGACCGGCTGGGGAATGCCGCGGTCCCAATTGTCTGGGGTTCGCAGCTCGACCGTATACCAACGTTTCTTGTTGAGCAGACCGATGAGGAGGAGCTTTTTTCCAACACCGTCCCGAACACTGAGCGACGTGAGCGTAAAGGCGCCGGAGGTTGAGCCGAAAAACGGGGGACCGGAAACCAGCATTACGATCTCCGAGTCGGGCAGCCACTCTTTCACTCGCAGGTTGTACCCGTTCATTCCCGGCCCGGCCAGCTCCGCACCCGGCCAAGCAAAGGCATGGTTCCTTTTCCCCATGATGTCCCACTCGTTGTCGTACTCGCCAGGATCCGCCCACGAGGCGTTTAGATAGCTCGTGTCATCGGAGAAGGAGTGGTGAAAATCCAGCGTGTGCCCCATCTCGTGGGCGTAGAAATTGAGATGATGTCTGAAGGGGTGACCGAGGATGCGGCGCGTCCCCGAACCGCCCGACCCAGGCGGGGTATTGTGAATTGCGATCACCCGGTGTCCCCGCGGCACGGTGTAGGGACGACGGGGATCTTGAGCAGCCGCGTCCACCGAGGCCTGGATCGCCCGGGCCCGGAGTTCCCCGGGGCGACTGCCGGGTCGCTTCACGGTCTCCCAAGGCTCGCGAATGGTAAACCAGCCGCGTACCACCGAGCCGCGGAGGTCGATTTTCCCTCCTGACATGTCGTGCCAGTAATCGGCGGCAAAGGTTTTCCCGCGACCGGATTCGGTCAGCAGCTGGCGCACCTGTGAAACCGTAAACGGCTGTGGGCGATCAATTTGATCACCGATGTTGCCGTTTGATTTTATGCGGTAAAGGTGGCCGTCGCCGCCGAATTCCTTGAGTAGGAATAAGCAGAGTGACCCGGCCGCATCGTAGACGATGGCCCGCGTCCAGCCGGGCGACCAGTTGCGCCTTGTGACCAGGGCGCCGAACGTTCCATTCGGATTAACGCGGTGAACTTCAACGAGGCCGGTCCGTTTTTCGAGCGTGAGGATAAAGGTTGTACCGCCGATTTCAAAAAACTCCGCGGCCGTCCAGCGCTTGCTGAATTTTCCCCGCAAGACCTCGGCCCCGATCGTTCCGTCGCTTTTCATCTTCTGAATGTGTGCATCCCGGGTGAAACTGTTGAAGAGAAAAAGAAACAGGCCTTCGGTGGTCCGGTAGAACCGAGCGAAGGTCCAGCTTGTGGCCGACTGCAGGCTGAAAACCTGGCGGCCCACTCTTCCGGCGGCAGTCATCTCATGGATGAGGATGCTTTTTTGGCGTGTCTTGTGGAGAAACAGGAACGTGCGACCCCCCGTCTCGTAGAATTCCGCCGTTGTCCAGCCCGTAGTCCAACGAGCACGCGCAATCAAGGCTCCGACGGTACCGTCTTCGTTGATTTCCCGGGTCTGGACGTCTCCGGTATGCTTCTTTAAGAGAAAAAGCCGTGTCGCATCGGGGCCGGGGAAGAGCTTCACAGTGGTCCAACCCGCAGTCCAGTTATGAGCCTTCAGGCGTTTCCCAATAGACCCCGAACCCTGCACATCATATGTGGCCGCCGAGCCGTCGCTCTTCTTCAGCATGAATAGCTTTTGGCCACCGGCGGCGCCGAAACGTTGCACCTGAAAACGTCCGGTCTCTTGCTTGTAGAGCACCACATACGATGCGCTTGGCGCTTCGAGCGGCGAGGCGTGGGTCCACCCGGAACTCCACTTTTTCTTATCGACTTGCCGCCCGATCGTGCCGTTTGCCTTCATCTGTTGGACTACAACATCCCCTTCGGCTGCCTTCAACAAGAA
This sequence comes from Bryobacterales bacterium, assembly GCA_965248365.1. Lineage (GTDB taxonomy): Bacteria > Acidobacteriota > Terriglobia > Bryobacterales > UBA6623. The sequence goes on from CBDFJA010000003.1 coordinate 1,727,325, forward strand.
GAGAAAGTTGCGCCGTCCGGCCCGAAAGACGCGGGCGGTGGTCCATCCGGCGCTCCAATCGTAGCGCGCGGCCTGGGGGCCAATGCGGCCGTTATTCAGGACGCTGCGAATGCGAATGGCGCCCGTTGATTCATTGAGCAGAAGGAAGTGGGTTGTACTTCCTCGGGAATAGAAACAAACGGACGTCCAGCCCGCACTCCAGTTCCGCAGGTCGACCCTGGCGCCCACGGTTCCGTTCGCATTCACGCGATGGATCTGCACAAGACCGGAAGATTTCTTGAGCAGGAACACGTAGTCTCGACCGTTATGATGGAAGAATTCGGCGGTTGTCCAGCCCCTACTCCAAACACCCTGGAGGATTCGTGATCCGAGCCGACAATCGTCCCCGAGTTCGTGGAACTCGACTTTACCGCTGGTTCGGCTCAGCAACATCAGAAACGAACGATCGCCAATGCGGTAAGGACGCACAAGTGTCCAGCCGGCGCCGAGGTTCTTCTGCTCGTTGACGGGGCCCACTTTACCGTCGGCAGCGAGAGATCGAGTGCGCCATTTCCCGTCGCTCTTCTTGTAGCCAACCAGATAGGACGCGGCTCGGGTCGCGAAGGCCTCGTTGGTTGTCCAACCGCTTTGGAACGTTCTCTTTGCCACGGCCGCGCCAATCTCTCGTTGCACAGGCCGGAAAAATTCCGCGGACGACCATCCTTTTGTCCAACGTTTTTCGAAGTTCGTGAGGAGAATGGAATAGGGTTTTTAACCGGTCATTGTGGGAAATCCTCTGGTATCCTTCAATTTTACCGCAAGAAGCCCGCAATACCCGCGTTGGCGAGAGCAATATTCGGTGTCGCCCGCTCGCGGACGAACGCCGACGCTGAGGCGATCGAGACCCCGAACGCAAACGGCGCTTGGTCTCGAATGAATCGGCAGTTTGATCACGTCGACTCAAATCCGTCGGGCGGCACATCCATCGATCTTGCGCATCGTCCGCCAACAGCGCACCATGCTCGGTGCCGCGTCGTGTTCGGCTTCACCCAGGGGAAAGCTCAGTACCTATGAGCGTGAACTCTTCCGGCGGTGCGAGAAGGTGGACACAAGGGAAGCGGCAGCCGCTTTTTTCACGCGTCGGCAAGCGGAAATGCGTGACAGGCGCGTCAGCAGAAGGCGCGCGCCACTCGGTGCCCAGTTTCTTGAACCATGCGGGCGTACTTAAACCCTACGTTGAGCACGCCGAGCAAGCGCAACGGAGTAATGGCGGGCCTATCACATCCTTCGACCGTCAGCTGGTGAGTCACCATGAACTTCGTCCACCCCGCAGCATGAAAATATGCCCCGTAACGTAATTCATGTTACAGACAGGGCCTATTCCCCAAGCAGAAAGGCGGGCTAATTCGGAGACAGCGAGGCCGGCTCGTTCAGCGAGATCATCCCAGCGGCGTCAAACGGAAAGGGATACGGACTACCATGTCGACGTCCACGGGAACACCTCCCCTCCATGCCGGGTGGAACTTCCATTTCGAAAGCGCCGAGATCGCCGCTTGGTCGAGACGTTGGTCCAGCGACCTGATCAGCGCGACGTGATCGACTACCCCGTCGCTTCGAATCACTCCCGACAGAATCACTTCACCTTCCGCGCCCTCCTCCATCGCGGACGGCGCGTACGTTGGGTCGACCTTGACGTAAGGCACCGGGGCCAGCAGCTCCCCTTCTCGCTGGGGACCCGCGGCTTCCGAGAAGCGCACAATCCAGCTCCCCTGGGCGCTGCTGACGTTGGGCATGTTAATCGAGAGGGTGCGGGTCCTACGGCCCGTAAAGCCAGCCTCCGGGTTCTCCGCCGTGGGCTCCGGCGGGACGTCGAAAGCCGATCCATTCAAGCTGTGATCGCCGATTCCGGCGTGAAAAGTGTCGCGGTTGAATCGCCAGGAGCCGAAGGCGCCCGAGTCCCTCCGGGCGGCTAAGGCGGCAACGGACGTTGCCGCCAACCCTTCAGCACCCGAGATGGAGAGATTGGGTATGCGAACCGATGCCGACCCGCCGGGGCCGCCCGCAATTCCGTTGCCGCCCGACCCGCCGTCGGGAGCCGCGGAAAATCGTCCCCGGCGACGCGCAAAGGGTAACCGTTCCTGAGCATCTTTCGTCGGGTTCACGCCAACCACAGCCAACTTCCGGCCTGCGATGTCGGTGCCTTCCGGAGCGGCGTCGCCGGCCCCTCCCGAGGTCGGAGCGCTTCCGCCGTCTAATTCCTCTCCCGTCCGCGACGTGGGGGAGATAGGTTGAACGTTGCTCAGCGACGCGCTCGCTTGACCGGCCGCCATCGCGGCAGCCAACGCCCCCTCGTCGCCAAGAGGCAGCGGGTCTGCCAGAGCCGGTGTTCGACCAGGGCTGATCGCCTCCACGGCCGGACCCCGCGCCACGGTCGTTTCCATGCGGAATCGCAAGGGTGCCAATGGCTGGATCTGTTCCAGATTGAACCCCGGCGCCACCGGACCGCTGACTTGGGGAGTGAGGCCGCCAACTAGGGCCTGTTTTTTCGGCCCGCTGAGTTTCTTTTCCGCGGCCCAATAGCGTAGTGGAACGAGGCGTTGGACGCCGCCGATATCGAGTTCGACGTCGGGTGCCAGAGCCAACTCCGGAGTGGGGTGAGCTTTGAGCGCTTTTGTTTCTGGGGCTTCGATTTGCTTCGCCTCTGATCGATAGCGCAGCCGCGCCGGCGGGTGAATGGCGGCGAGGTCGGCCGAGGCGTTCGCCGCTGTCTCGATCTCCGGAGGGGGGGCGGCTTCGATAGCCTCCCTCTCGCGCGGCTGTTGCCTGCGCTGCTCCATTTCAAAACGGGGTCGAGGAAGCTCGGGAGGCGTCCACACGAGCAGGTTCGGCGAGGGAACATCGTATTCGATATCGGGAGCGGGGTCCGGGGTCCAAATCATCTGACGGTCGCTCCGCGGATCGGGATCACCGGCGACGATCGCTTGCGGCGCCTCGAACTCGGCCCGCGAACCTTTGGCGCCTTCCTGCTCTTTTCCTTCTTGAGGCGTCACGGCCGGGAGTTTTTCTTTGAAGACATGCCAGACGATCTTGTGGTCGCCCCGCGCGAGCACGTCTTCAATCCGCTCAACATCGACAGGTTGAGGGAGTTCCCCCCAATCGACCGTGGCCAGCAGGGTGGCCGTGACCATGTGCAGGCAAAGCGATGCGACCCAAGGCGCGGGCGACAGCGGAGATCTTCGAACGTGAGCAAAAAGTGCTGCTAGCTCCCCACCGTCGGGGCTTCTGGGACCTCCGGACATTACGATCATGACGCTCCGTGTTCCTCCCAAGCCCCGCAAGCTTCAGGCTCGGCAAAGGCCGCATCGCCCTGGAGAGCGACCGATCTGCCCACGGACTGTCGGGGCTCGATCCGGCAGCAATTCGGTCCGGTCGTCAACGTAGGTCCGTTACTCGAGATCCAACTTGTAATGGACAGATTTCCGAGGCCGACGACCCAGGCGCCGAAGCACCCCGACCAAACCAACGGCTAGGCTCAAAACGAAGACCAGCAGTCGGGCGACAGTAGTGGGGTGGACAACGCAAAATTCTCTCTCATTTTGGGCGCAATACTGGCCCCTTGATCAATTTGTAAAAAACCGTAAATCCAGGGGGTTGTTTTACTCAGTCTCCGCGGAAATCAGGCTCAAGGCGCTCCAAAACGCAAATACGCCTCTCCAGGCCCGCCGTCTTGAGCGCTCTCGGTTGGACTTCGAGTGTCGAGACAATTTGGCTGGGCTAGCCTAAGCCTTCACTCCGCAAGCCTGCAACAACACTCGCTGCACGGCCAGATCGTGTTCCGGAGTGAAGTACTCCACCAAACGGCGCTCGCGAATCGCGCCTGCCAACTCATCGAGGTCCGGTACGAGACGGACCGAGGGCCCCACGGGCACTTGGTGCAAGCCGGCCGAGAACTCACCGTGCGGCGACGTTAAAGCCAGTCGCAGCTTCGGACGGTCTGGGTCGTCGATCTGAATCGAGCCGGCCTCGCCGAAGAGGTAGAAGTAGCGTTCGCTATCCCGGGTGTTGCTCTTGAGAACCGCCAGCGCCGGCTCGAACTCGAGCGTGGCCTGGACGTCGTCCTCCAACTCGTCGTCGACCGGGTCGCTATGGCGCAGGACCGAGCTGACCCGTGCGGGTTCGCCGAGCAGCCAGACGAGCGCGTCGAGCATGTGGCAGCAGATCTCGTAAAACTGCCCTCCGGGATAGCGGTCGAGACGCCGCCGACCCGCCGGGCCTAGCCTGTCGTTCATCTGGCAGACGGCCGAGTGGATCGGCCCGAGCCAGCCTTCTTGAATCGCGCGATAGGCGAGCCGAAAAGCCGGATTATAGCGGTAGACATACCCCATCTGGACGAGCAGGTGCTTCCGCTCGGCTTCTTCGAAGATCCTTTTCAATAGCGGAAAGTCGATGCCCGGCGGCTTGTCAATCTTGGCGTGTTTGCCGGCTTCGATCGAGCGCAGCGCGTAAGGCAGGGATTCCAAAGGGTCGGTCTCGACACACACCATCTGGACACGGTCGTCGGAAAGCAGGGCATCGACGGAAGTCCATGGGACACTGTCCCAGCGGGCATTGGTTTTCGCTTTGGCCAGCAGTTCGGGATTCGGTTCCGCCGCCGCGACGAGGTCCCAATTTTCCGATTGGCGGATGGCGTCGAGGTGGCCGATGGCGTGCGCGTGGGCGGTCCCGATGATCGCCGCGCCGAAGGGTTGATTGCCCATGCGGCTAATTGTACCGCCCCGGCGCCTCGGCCGCCCCCTGGGTGGAGCGGACTGCGCGGGTCCGGCTTGCAGTTTGTAGGGCAAGCGGGCGCGATAATCGCGCGCCCTGCATCAACTGACGGCGGGTGCTTGCTTCCACTCCGGCCCGTCGCTGGCGAGCCGCCATGAACTCGCACACCCCCGCGACATGAAAACATGGTCCGCGACGTAATTCATGTCACGGACAAAGCCTATTTTCAAAGTAGAAAAGCCGAGTGGCCGGACCGTACCCATTTCTTGAGGCCGACGACTTCCACCGGGGGCTGTTAGCCTAGACGCAATGGCCGCATTGTCACGACGGCTTCGACTTACTCTCGCCACCCCAGCAGGCTGTGGCGAAAGTCGCGGGGGAGCAAAAAATGGGGACTGCCACCAATTCGCCTCCCGTCATGGCCCTAAAAAAAAAGCACTTGGCCGGAAGCGAATTGGCCGGCTGTACCCGGTTTTTCGAGACGTTTGCTTTTGCCACGGGCTGCTAGCGGTTGTCACGCTCGTTTCTTGCCAGGGATCATCCGGGACTTGGCCGCGTCAGGAGCGCGGTTTCGGCGCCGGCGGCGTCAGGTTCGTCTCCAGTGGGGCCTGCGCGGAATGCCATCAGCAAGAGTACCGCGAATGGAGCGAGTCACACCATTTCGGATCGATGCGGCCCGCCGACGAGCATACCGTCCTTGGAGACTTCAGCGGTGTCGAGGTGACGCACTTCGGCGTCACTTCCCGCTTTCTTAAGAGAAACGAGCAATACTTCGTGCGCACCGAGGGACCGGATGGCAAACCCACCGAGTATGCCATCCGCTATACGTTCGGGGTGGACCCCCTCCAGCAGTACTTGATTGAGTTCCCCGGCGGCCGCTTGCAGTGCCTAACGATCGCTTGGAACAGCCGCGAAAAGCGTTGGTTTCACCTATACCCCAGCGATCGAATCACAGCCGCCGACCCGCTCCACTGGACCGGCCCTTACCAAACCTGGAATCACATGTGCGCCGAGTGCCACTCGACGAACCTGCGCAAGAATTACGACCCCGACCGGGACCGCTATCAAACCGCTTGGGACGAGGTCAATGTCGGATGCGAAGCCTGCCACGGACCCGGCGCGGCCCACGTTGAATGGGCCCGAAACCGAGAGGCGAATCGAGAAGAGAAGGCGACGGATGATGGTCTCGAGGTTAGGTTTTCGGGCTTCGACGCACGCGGCGAAATCGACTCCTGTGCTCGCTGCCACGCAAGACGACACCGCGTCGCCCCCCACGACCTCCATGGCCGCCCGTTGCTCGACGACTTTTTGGTCGAAACCTTGCGAGAGGATCTCTATCATCCGGATGGACAGGTGCTCGAAGAAGTCTACGTGTACGGCTCGTTCCTGCAGAGCGGAATGTATCGGGAGGGTGTCCGCTGCACGGATTGCCACGACCCGCACAGCGGCAACCCGCAAAGCGAAGGCAACAGCCTGTGCACTCGCTGCCATCAGCCTGCTCCGCCGGAAGACTTCCCCACTCTGCAAGCGAAAAACTACGACAGCGCCGGCCACTACCATCACGCCCCCGGCTCCGACGGAGCTGAGTGCGTCAACTGCCACATGCCCGCCAAGCTGTTCATGGTCGTCGATCCCCGGCGGGATCACGGCTTCCGAGTGCCGCGCCCTGACTTGTCGGTCAAGCTAGGCACACCCAACGCCTGCAACTTGTGTCACGACGATAAGTCGAGCAAGTGGGCCGCTGACGCCGTCGCAACATGGTATGGAGACAAGGGAAAGCCAGAGCCGCACTTCGCGGAAACGATTCTGGCCGGCCGCAGCGGCGCCCGCGACGGGGAAGTCAAGCTAATTCGATTAGCGCTGGATAGGAAGCAGCCTGCGATCGTCCGCGCGACGGCGCTTGAACTCCTCCAAGGCTACGGCGAGGACGGCCTGGCGGCAATGGCAGCGCTGACGAAGGACGAAAGTGCCCTGGTGCGGGCCAAAGCGTTGGCGGGACTCGACGGGCTCGATCCCAGTTCTCGGGTACGCGCCGCCGCGCGGCTGCTTGACGATCCGATTCGCGCGGTGCGCGTTGAAGCCGCCCGGGTACTGTCGGCGATCCCCGCCGACAAGTTGAACTCGGAGCAGCGGAAAAAGTTCGACAGCGCGCTCGGGGAGTTCCGCGAAACCCAGCAAGCGATGCTCGATACACCGGCTGCGTGGTTGAACCTCGCAGTCCTGGCGTCGAACCGAGGTCAAGCTGAGCAATCGGAAACGCACTACCGCGGGGCCCTGAAGATCGATCCCTATTTCGTCCCCGCCGCCTTGAACCTTTCTACTCTCTACGCCGAGCAAGGCAGGTTCGGCGAAGCGGAGGAGCTATTGCGAGCGACCGGCGAGAAGGTTCCCCAACAAGGAGAGTTGCATTATTCCTTGGGGCTGCTGCTCGCCGAAACGAACCGAATCGCCGAAGCCGCCGACAGCCTGGAGCGCGCGGCCCAGCTAATCCCTGACCGCGCCCGCGTCCGCTACAACTACGGTCTCGCGCTCCAGCGACTGGGCCGGCTAGGAGAGGCCGAGAAGGCATTACTCGACGCTGATCGGCTTGACCGCGGCGCTCCCGACATCGTGTACGCCGTGACGGTCTTCTACATGCGGCAGCGCCAATTCAATCGCGCGCTGCCCTACGCCGAGCGGCTCGTCCGCCTTGTTCCCGATGCACCGGGCCCGGCCGAAATGCTCAGAAGCATACGATCTCGGATTTCGGCGAACCGGCGCGACCGCGAGACTCCCTAGCAACCCGTGGGGAAGTCAGCTCTGGCCAATCTGAAAGGCTTTCACCGACCAGAACTTCCTTCGGCAAACAGTCCCGTAGCGCGGGGCTGGGCGGCTGTTTGCCCAGACCCGCGGCCTTTTCGTTCAGTTCCCCGACAGCCGCCCCACGTCGAGCACCCCGAGCCCGGCGCAACGAAGGCATGGCGGGCCTATGGCGTGCTTCGACCGTCAGGTGGCGAGAAATGCGGGCTGGCCGATACCGGAAACAAAGAAGTGGCGGAAGCGAAAATCGGATGACAGTCCCCATTTTTCACCGGCGAGAAGTTTCGGCAAACAATTCGTCGCTGAACATCTTGCACGCTTCCCGGGGCGGGGAGTTAAACAGGCGAATCGACCCACGATTGGAAACTTCCTCGCCGGCCGGGATACTCCCGAACTCCGGATCCACGTGGATGCATTGAAGGGAAGGATTCTGCCAAACCAGGAACCCGCGCTGCCAGCCGTAGACCACAGACCAGTCACGAGAAACCGATGAGCGGCAGATTACCGACTTGTCCACGCGATCCTCGATTGCCGTCTCGGCGCGATAGAACGCCAGCAGCGGCCGGGGCACAATGGCGCCTTTTACCATCCACTTCCATGGTTGTTGCGTCCGCATGGAGCTGGCCTGTACGAGTTTGCCGCCCGCATGGACCCAGGTACGACGGGAATCCGTGTCCAGAAAGGACCGGCCGCCCCATCGGTCTTCGAGGTTCTTCGTGAAGACCTTGTGATTGAGGAACGGGTAGACGGGATAGCCGTGATTAATCAGGCAGAAATCAGCCGTCACGTTCTCCAGCAGACTCTTTCCTGTGTTGCGGATCCGGAAGTCGATATCGACGCCGTTGGCGCGCGGGGTAAGCCGGACCCGATAGCGGATCGATCCCTCGCCATCCACAAACTTGTAGCGGCTTCGCATGACGTCGAGGTAGGCCTCGTTGGTTGCCCAACTATGTTCCAGCGCGCCTTCGGAATCCGGCCCGCTCCACGGGACATCGAAGTTGTCGATGATCAGCAGCCCTCTCTCGGAGCAAACGTTTTCCGGCGCCAGGTACCACCATTCCGCGGAGAGATCGGGAGAAATGAGTTGAACTCTCCGCGTGCAATCAAGCGCGCCGACGTTAAGGATGAACTTCTTCCCTCCCGGTTCTTGCCCATAAAGTGCGGACGTATCGAGTCCATAGAGAGCGATAGCCGACATCACACCTTTGCCCGCGATCCTCATCGCATCACGCCGTCTCAGCTCGTTCAACATGGTCAGTCCTTTCTTTTGGTAGGCCATCGACTCGCTCGGGTTCTCTTATTCTTCAGGCGCCTCAACGCGGACCGACAGCGTGAACGCACCGCGTTAACTCACTGAAAACATTGGTGCCCGGGGTGGGAGTCGAACCCACACGGTGCATAGCACCAAAGGATTTTAAGTCCTTTGAAAGGCAATATTCACGCACCGTGACACTGAATTATAAACGACTTACAGCCCCTGGGGCGGTATGAATACGAACCAGCTTGTTCCTGAACCGCCCCAAAACCGCCCCAAAATGGAGATCTGTAGTTCAATGGCGCGATGACCTTCGCATCCCAACTCGCTCTTGAGCGCGCCCGCTCAGCGGCGCTCTGGAAAGCGTTTGAGAGGTTGCTGGCACTCAGGACCAAGCGACGGCGGGGGACGGCTCGGAGACGGCACGAATCCGATGCTCGTGCGGGTGCAACAAGACATTCATCCAGTACCGCTCGAATCAGAGGTATTACTCCGAGGCCTGCCGCAAGCGGGCATGGAAGTTGAGAAGGGATTTAGCGGCCTTGAGGCTTGAGATTCGCCGGGGCCGTAGAAGTGAAACGCAGTGATGAAGGAGGCAGTGAGTCCGCTGGAAAGCCGCAGGCCGGGTGTCGGCTTGGGCGAGTAGGACGAACAGCCTTAACCTGTCATGGACTGGTGGTTGCAATGACGGCGGGGTCCATGGACAGACACTTTGATTTTCTGGGCAAACCTGGCAGGCGCATGAAATCGGCTAAGCAGTCGCTGTTTTGGGTGCCGCCTCCCCCTCTGGGGGTTGCCAAGCCAGATAAGGCCAGCGGAGTTGCCTAGTGCAGCACGCCTGGAAAATCGGAGAGCCGTTACCTGCTGGGCTTGGATCGCAACGGCTAATGGATACTCCGAAAGGCAGAAGTCCAAGATCCACGGCGGAGCCGCCCGTCGATAAGTAGCTGCCAACCAGGCAGGCGCGGACTGTGCTGCCTGGGCCTCCTGTTGGAGGCAGAGAGAACCCTGGTAACCGGAAACGGGCCGGGGCTAGTCCTCCTCTGCCTCCAAACGGAAGCTCCAAGGAAAGGACTAGCTTAGTAGGAAGTTACTGTAGTAGTAGGGTGTAGGGGAAATCCGCCCGTGCTACGAATCGGGAAATAGGTAACACGAAATAGGGAGGGGGAACTCAATGATTCACTTGTCTGTTGCCCGGGAGTTCAGCTGGGCACCCGGAGGGCGGTTCCGATCCGTGGGGCTCCACGGTTGAAGGCTCGGCCTGTTTGGCCTTATCCGGCATGATGATTGGTACCTTTCAAAAATCACTAGACTACGCTACAGTGGCTCTTTCTGCCTTTAACATTTACATAGAACTCGTCGTTTACAGACAGTTCGACCATTAACTTTCCAAATGGCAGTTCACCAGTCAGTAGAGGATTGAGTTTCTTACTTATAATTTTTTTGGTATTTTCAGATAGACTTGGCAACACGATTTTTAAAAGGTCGCCTTCAATTATCTCAGCTAGCCCATCCGATCCCCTTGCCAGCGATCTCATTTGTACGCGAAACGCCTCAGAACAGAATCCCGCGATCACATCTGGCAGACTATTAGATTGGTCAGATTTTACCCTTAGACGGGTGCAGCCATTTGTAACTATCAGCGAACTACAGTCGCTGCCAGCCATAAACCACTTTCCAGCACAACCCCATATGTGAGGTACAAACAGGTCCCCAGGTTCGGCAAGAAGCCGCGCTCTATCTGGAAGTTCCCAACCCCGTTTTGATTCGTAGTCGTAGTCGCCAACGCCGATCTTCTGGATTTCCACGTACTTGTAAACGTGGCCAGGGACAATCGCAGGCTTCGTGTTAGACACGATCTCCAGTACGTCTCCAAGAGCGAAGTGGGCTTTATCGACAATAGAGTTTCGCACTTGGTGGGCCTTAAACGACAGACGCTTTGGGTCTAGAACTAGATCAGTACTCCCAACAACGCGTTCTATCGGGACAGACCATGACTGCGGACCTTTAACCGAGCGTTCCTCCAGAAGCCACGGAAAGCAGTTAGTGGCGGGCGACCTGAGAAACTCGTTCAAGACCGCCTCAAAGTCAGAGTCGAGGATTGGTTCGTTCGACTCGTTCAAAATCAACCGACCTGTTTCGGAATGGTGTCGGTAGATGGGAACTGCTTTCTTGTCGCCCGCCCGCCAGCCGACCGATTCCACCAACCCAACGAAAAAGTGATAATCGGTGCTATCGCTTGCTGATTTAAGCGGCTCTATGCGTCGTTCCAAAAACAAAGCAGACGCGCTTACGTCTGCGCCGGACTTCTTGAACGTAAAGCGTGGAAATGCGACGATGCCTACGATTCGAGCGTGTCTAAGAATCCACTCCCGCAGCGCCACATATTCCAAACCTCGATTTCCAAGGTATCCGTTTGGAAAGATGATACCCACCCGGCCGCCGGGTTCGGCTAGCCGAACACATAACTCAGCAAACAGAATTCCACTCTGCTGCTTCTTTCTAATTTTTTCAGTCTCAACTACGCGACCGCCCGCATTTCGTGACCAATCGTGGCCCATTGAGAATCGACGAAGAACCTCGGGGCGTTTTTCGATAATCTTTGTTCCAAACGGCGGATTACACAGAACTACCTGAAATTTCTTGCTGCTTGGGCCGTACGCCTCAAGGCTGTCCTCCTCGGCAATTTGCGACTTGCCGTCACCATTCAGCACCATGTTCAAGATGCTGATCTGAACCGCCTGTGGGCTATTGTCAGCTCCCCAAACGCAATTCTTGCTCTGTGCGGACTTACCGGAATGTCGAAAGGCACTAATGAGAAAGTCTGCGCTTCCGCAGGCTGGGTCCTTCACATGTTCACCATACTGCGGATGCACAACGTCTACAATGAAGTCGATCACTTCGTGAGGGGTAAAATACTGAGCCAAGTCCCACTTGTAGATACTCTTGGCAAACTTCATATAGAACGCCTGAATGACCTGGACGCGAGAGCCCAGAATATTCAGCGGTGCCAGAATCTTAGTGGCATTTCTAAGGGCTTCAGCGTTACACTTAAATTGCTTGCCGATTTTCTTCGGCAGGTATTTTTCATAGTGAGTGGCAGCCTTGGCCAGTGCCTTGTTCATTCTCTTCAGGACTACGGAGTCTGTAACCGCCTCAATGCTGAAGTCCTGAAAAACGAGCGGGGAATTCTTCTTGAACTGATACATATTTTCGTCGTGTATTTTGGTAATCAGCAACTGCTGAATAAGGGAGTACCGTTCGACCTTATCCACTACGTAAACGTGCAGCGCGTTCTCTAGCTCATCGAACACGGGAAGGAGATTGGTCGCGGTATCAAGATCAGCATACGTTAGACGGACCGAGCCTACGGAGTCGCCCCAAATAGGTATTTTGCTAATTGGGGCTTGGTTGATGCGCTCGTGCTTTCCATCAATTGTCTTGAAGAAGAACCGCTGTTCGATGTCATCCCAGTACACTCCTAGGGTTTCAAGGTGAGGTACAAGGCGCAGGGCAGATGTCACCTGTGTAGCCTTAGCACGTGCGGCATCGGCGTTGTCTCGCTTAATCTCAGCAAGAAGGCGAATATGGTCGAGCCGCGTTTCTAGCGGCTTTCCTCTAAGATCGGCAAATGCCGCATCATAAATCGCGAAGTCAGTGCGAAAGGAATTCTGGCCCTTGTGTCCTAACTCGAAAAGAGTGGTCTCGACTCCGAAATTCTCTTGTGGGTATTTGCGATGTAGCAAGTAACGAATGGCATCTATGCGCTGCTTCTCTTCCGTAAACGTCAAAGAGTCAGATGCAAGTTGCTTAACCTTGAGGGTTCCACGAATAGGGCAGTGAAGGAAAGTTGACTCTGAGAGCATTGCGTTCACGCCACTAATTCCTTGTAGCGCAGTTGAGCGTTCTCCATGCCTCGGGCGATGGCCGCCATCTGTTCAAACGTGTCCATTTCCCGCATATAGTGGTGAGCCACGAACTCATCAACGTAGGGGTGGAGATGCTGTCGAGAAAGCCGGTGAAGGGTGCCCTTGGTGTGAACTTTGACTGCCTGATGGTTGGGAAGATTTGTGTAGGCCCTAGCGTCATTAGTGTGGATCGCCGTGCTTGGTACGATCTTCCACATGACGAACCCTTTGAGCGTGTCGCCTTCGGTGTTCTCGACTGGCTGGGCGGCAACCTGATTCGTGGACCTGTCCCGGATTGCGGCCACAGCCACTTTACCGGCTGTGCCGCGCCCTGTCAAGGTTGTCCGAATCGACGTCGGCATATTTCGGCGGTGGCCCCCGAAATACGTCTCATCGCACTCGACCGGCCCCTCAAACAAGTTGGAGCTTTGCGTCTTCCAAGACGGCGGAATCCGGTGAACCAGATATCATGCTGTCTTTTGGGTCTTGTCGAGTCCCCGGTGAACCTTGTCCGATCCGCAGCGCGGGCAGCGGTTTCCATCCGGCCGGCGATACTTGATGAACCACGCCTCTGCGGCCTCTTCGTCCGGGAACATCCGGTAGAAATCTTTGGCCGTTATGCCTTTGCGAAACGCTTTTCCTGGAGCCTTGCAACTCTTAGGCCCCCTCGCTTGACACCCCCAACCGCTTGAGGTAGTCTGAGTCCAAGCCACCCTATGTAGGTGGCAGCCTGGCTTGGCTGAGGCTGGACGGCCCGACTGTCCTTAAACAATCGCAGCCAAACTATGAGGCGCACTAGGTGCGCCTTTTTTTGGGCTCTCCTTTCCCCTAAACATGGAATATCGATTTGCGCAGCAGGTAATGCTGTACTCCGGTGGCGTGCACATGCGGACCCTTACTCCCGGAGAAGCCGAGCGTCTGCTGGCGCTGGGATCGGTGGATCGCCCGCGGCGGCAGCAGGTACACAAGCTACATGTCAAGGCCGCCTCGCGCAAGGTCCTGCCGGGCTTCCGGCTGCACACGCCGACGACCTACCGGGAACGGCTGCTGGACGGCACGGCGCGGCTGATCCAGCACAAGGGCATGAATCTATGAACGATAACGGCCGTCCCTCGGCGGCGAAGCGGGGCTATGACCGCCAATGGCGGAAGGCACGGAGAGCCTATCTCGCGCGCCATCAGCTGTGCGTGAGGTGCAAGGCCGCGGGCCGCATCGCCCCAGCCAGCGACGTCGATCACATCGTGCCGCACCGGGGCGATAAGAAGCTGTTACGGGACCCCACGAACCGGCAGCCGCTGTGCAAGAGCTGTCACAGCCGTCACAAGCAGCGCGAGGAGCGGCGCGGCTACAGCTCGGCGGCAGGCCCGGACGGCTGGCCGGTTGATCCGCGCCACCCGGCGAACCGGCTAGAGCGATCCCCGTAAGCAGCAGTCCCGCAAGTCATTCAACTTCAGAGCGCGACAGGGATAGGGGGGTGGCAAACCCATGGCCGCCCGCCGTAGACCGGATAGCGCCCGCTTCTTTCGCTAAAGCGTAAGAATTTTGATTTTTCGGTTCCGGTGAGGAAACCGGCATGGCCAAGCGCGGACGGAAATCAGCTGCTCAGCTGGCGGTCGTTCCATTGCATCCTGGCCCCTCGGCGATTGAGCGGGCCGAGCGGCCGGCCCCGCCTAACCATCTCGGGGATGTGGAAGGGGCGGTTTGGGAGAGCGTGGTCGACAGCCTGCCGGCTGACTGGTTTGAGGGCGGGATGCCGGCGGTGCTGGAGCAGTATTGCGCTCACGTCGTCGAGGCGCGCCGGTTGAGGGGGTTGATTGAAGAGGCCACGAAGGACCCGGACTTGAAGATCAACGACTACGACCGGCTGCTGAAAATGCGGGAGCGGGAAAGCCGCGCGATGGCGAGTTTGGCGACGAAGATGCGGATCACGCAGCAGGCGGCGAGGAACCATCGCGGGAACAGGACGCGCGAGGCGGTGCGGAAGCCATGGGAGAGCTGAAACGCAGCGCACGGAACGTCAAGTGGATCGAGCGGTATTGCCGCGTGCCGGAAGGCATGCACGTGGGCCGGAGGCTGAAGCTGCGCCCGTTCCAAAAGAATCTGCTGCGGAAGATCTACGACAATCCCCACGGCACCAGGCAGGCGATCGTGTCGCTTGGGCGCAAGAACGCCAAGACGACGCTGGCGGCTTGCCTGCTGCTGCTACATCTGGCCGGCCCCGAAGCGCGCCCGAATTCACGCTTGAACAGCGCGGCGCAATCGCGCAATCAGGCCGCGTTGCTGTTCGACCTGGCGGCCAAGATGGTGCGGATGTCGCCGGATCTCCATGACGTGGTGATCGTCCGGGACTCCACCAAGCAGCTGTTTTGCCAAGAGCTGGGGACGCTCTACCAGGCGCTGAGCGCGGAGGCGAAGACGGCCTATGGGCTATCGCCCGTGTTCGTCGTTCACGACGAGCTGGGGCAAGTGAAGGGGCCGCGCTCGGAACTCTACGAAGCGCTGGAGACGGCCATGGGCGCGCATCGAAACCCGCTGTCGATCGTGATTTCGACGCAGGCGCCGACGGATGCGGATCTATTGTCGGTGCTGATCGATGACGCAGTGGAGGGGAACGATCCCCGTGTCGTCGTGGTCCTGTACGCGGCGGACCCGGAAATCAACCCGTTCACGGTCAAGGCGATCCGGCAGGCGAATCCAGCCTACGGCTGTTTTCTTTCCGCCGATGAGGTCAAGGGCCAGGCAGCCGCGGCCAAACGGATGCCAAGCCGTCAGGCGGCGTACCTGAACCTGATGCTCAACCAGCGGGTCGAACGCGCCTCGCCGTTCATTCCACACGGCGTTTGGATGGAGAGCAGCGGGCCGGTGGCGGATTTCTCGGGACTTGGGGTTTGGGGAGGGTTGGATTTAGGGGAGGCCAGCAACGACCTGACGGCCCTGGTCTGGGTGGCGCCGAAGGACGGGGTGTGGCAGGTACGCCCGACGTTTTGGTTGCCCGAGGATGCGTTGTGGGAAAAAGCGCGGACGGACGGGGCGCCCTACGACCTGTGGCGCCGGCAGGGGTACCTGGAGACCACGCCGGGCAAGACCATCGAATATGGCTACCTCGCCGAGCATCTGATCAAGGCCTGTAACGAGATGGACGTGCGCAAGATTGCGTATGACCGCTGGAACTTCAATCAGTTCAAGCGGGCACTCGGGGAGGCGGGGTTTTCCGAGTGGCAGCTGGAGGGCGACGGGGCGCTGTTTGAGATGTTCGGCCAAGGCTACAAGAGCATGTCGCCGGCAGTGCGCACGCTTGAGTCCGACCTGCTGAACGAGAAGGTCGCCCATGGCGGTCACCCGCTACTGGCCTGGTGTAACAAGAACACCAAAGTCCTGACCGATCCGGCGGGCAACCGCAAGCCGGTCAAGCGCCATGAGACGGACCGCATTGACGGCATCGTGGCGCTGCTGATGGCGCGCAGCGTGGCCGAACACGCGGCCCCTGAGCCTGAAGAAAGCGTCTACAACCGGCGCGGGCTGCTGGTGATCTGAGATGCGGGCGAGATGGGTGGTATCGGTTTACGGGCTGGCGGGAGCGGCGCTTGCCGCCTTGGGGCTGTATCTTTGGTGGCCGCCGGCGGCGCCGATCTTCGCCGGCGCCTTCATGTTGTTCGACGCCTGGCGATTGAGTTTGAGCCTGGATCATGTTGAGCCATCTGATCGAGACAAGAACCGGTAAGGATGCCCAGGGGCCGCCCCGGGACCCGGTGCCGGCCGAGTGGCTGGGGGCGGCCGGCATCAGCGCGTCAGGACAGCCAGTGACGGTCAAGACCGCGCTGGGAGCCTCGGCTGTCTACGCCTGTGTTCGCAATACGGCGGACACCATCGCCTCGCTGCCCTGCGTGCTGAAACGGGTGGCGCGGGACGAGGCGGGCCGGCGGCGCAGCGAAGAGGCCGCCGGCCATCCCCTCCACGAGGTGCTGTTGCGCAAGCCCAATGGCTGGCAAACCCCGTTCGAGTTTTGGCGCATGTTGATTTGGCACGTCCAGCTGCGCGGCAACCACTACTCGCGGATCGTGAGGAACGGCGCCGGTCAGACGGTGGGTCTGGAACCGTTCGTTCCCGATCAGGTGCGGCCGTTTTGGTCAGGCGGCCTCCCGGCGTATGAACACCACCCCCTGACAGGCGGGCGGGAGATCCTGCTGTCCGGCGAGGTTTTTCACGTGCGCGGGCCGCTGATCAGAGACGGGTTGCTGGGAGCCTCGCCGATCGAGCTGCACCGCGAGACCTTCGGCATGGCGCTGGCGGCGCGGGACTACGGGGCGCGGTTTTTCGCCAACGACGCCAGGCCCAGCGTGGTGCTCAAGCACCCTGGGGTGCTGGACGACTCCGGGCAACAGAACCTCAAGGCATCGTGGCGGAAGAACTATGGCGGCCCCGAGCGTCACGGCGTCGCGGTGCTCGAAGAGGGCATGGATGTGGCGACGCTCGGGATGACGAATGCCGACGCGCAGTGGCTCGAACTGCGGGGCATGACGGACCTGGAGATTTCGCGGCTGTTTCGGACGCCCCCGCACAAGATCGGCATCAAGACGCAGATGACGCTCAACAACATCGAGCACCAGAACCGGGAGTGGGTCACGGACACGTTGATGCCGCTGGCGCACAGTGTCGAGGACGCCATCGCCAGGGACCTGCTGACCTCGTCGGGCCGTAGAACCTTGCTGGCGCGGTTCGACTTCGCGGAATTGCTGCGCGGCGACATCAAGACCCGCACCGAGGCCAACGCCAAGGGCATTCAGTGGGGCTGGTACTCGCCCAACGACGTCAGGGAGAGAGAGGGACAGAACCCGATCGGACCCGAGGGCGACGTCTATGTCTCGCCGGTCAACATGCAGCCGATGATGTCGCTGCTGGAGGCAATCAAAGGCGGCGGGACGGAGGAAGATCCCGGCGCCAAACCGGAGGACGACGACGATGAGGGATGAGCTGGAACGCCGATCCTGGAACACGGCCGAGCTGAGGGCCGAGCCGCCGGAGGGCGGCGGCCTGCCTGTGATCGTGGGCCGCGCGGCGGTTTTCGATGCGCTCAGCGAAGACCTGGGCGGCTTCCGGGAGCGGGTTGCGCAGGGCGCGTTTGCCGCGACCATAGCGGAGGACGACATCCGGGCGCTGATCAACCACTCGCCCGATTATGTTTTGGGGCGCAACCGCGCGGGCACGCTCAAGCTGGCCGAGGACGGGGAAGGTCTTTCGGTGCGCATCACCCCGCCCGACACCAGCTATGCCCGGGATCTCGCCGCTTCGATCGGCCGTGGCGACATGTCCGGCATGTCGTTCGGCTTCCGCACGATCACCGACGAATGGAACATCGAGGACGGCGAGACGGTGAGAACGCTCAAGGCGGTGCGGCTGTTCGACGTATCGCCGGTGACCTTCCCGGCTTATCCCCAGACTGACGTAGCAGTGAGAGCGCTCACGGCGTTCCGCGAAGCCCTCAAGCCGCCCGTTTCCTGGCGGCGGAATCTGGGCAGGCGAAGGCTGGAACTGACGGGCTAAGACATCAACCAAGGAGGAGACCCATGAAATTGAAAGAGCTGCAGGAACAACGGGCCAAGCTGATCGCCGACGCGCGGGCGATCCTGGACAAGGCCGAAAAGGAAAAGCGCGACCTGAGCGAGGAGGAGTCCGGGCAATACGACGGGCTGATCGCGGAGGCGGGCAAGCTCGCCGGCGGGATCGAGCGCGAGCGGCGCCAGATCGAGCTGGAGCGCTCGGTCGCGGCCGCCGATGGAGGCCGGCCCCAGCAGCGCGACGGCGGCGCGGGCCGCGAGACCCGCGACCAGGCGGCGCTGTCCTATGACGGCTTCAGGAGTTGGCTGAGGAACGGCGCGACCGGAGCCGCCCAAGGCGACCCGGACGGCTACCGCGAATTCCGCTCCCTCTCGGCCGGAATCGACACCGAGGGCGGCTACCTGGTCGCTCCCGAGCGCTTCATCGCCGAGCTGATCAAAAACATCGACGACCTGGCGTTTATCCGTACCTGGTCGACGACTCAGCAGGTCGCCGGAGCAGAGAGCTTGGGCATCCCCTCGCTCGACGCCGATCCCGGCGACGCCGACTGGACCACCGAGCTGGCCACCGGCAACGAGGACGACTCGATGGCTTTCGGCAAGCGGGCGCTTCATCCTCACCCGCTGGCCAAGCGCATCAAGATCTCGAACGAGCTGCTGCGCCGCTCGACCCTGCCGGTCGAATCGATCGTGCGGGAGCGGCTGGCCTACAAGTTCGCCATCACGCAGGAGAAGGCATTCCTGATCGGCTCCGGGGCGGGACGGCCGCTGGGCGTCTTCGTAGCCTCGGCCGACGGCATCTCGACCTCGCGCGACATCAGCACGGACAACACCACCTCGGCCGTCACCTTCGATGGGCTGCAGAACGCCAAGTTCAAGCTCAAGGCCGGCCACCGGCGTAACGCCCGCTGGCTGTTCCACCGCGACGCCATCAAGCAGCTCTCGAAGATCAAGGACAGCGACAACCGCTACATCTGGCAACAGTCAGTGCAGGTCGGCGAACCGGACCGGCTGCTGGGGCTGCCTTACTTCGAGTCCGAGTTCGTGCCCAACACCTTCACCACGGGGCTTTACGTCGGAATCCTAGGGGACTTTTCCTACTACTGGATCGCCGACGACATCCAGATGCAGGTGCAGCGGCTGGTTGAACTCTATGCCGAGACCAACCAGGTTGGCCTGATCCTGCGCGCAGCCACCGACGCCATGCCGGTGCTCGAGGAAGCGTTCGTGCGGGTGAAGCTGAGCTAACCGAAGAAAGGAGAAAACAACAGAAAGGAGAAAACAACATGCTTGCACTTGCCAAAAACACCAAGATTGCCCGCGTCATGAACGCCAAGGCGGCCGGCGCGACCGCCCAGAACGGCACCACTGTTGATATGCAGAACTGGGAGGGGGTCATGTTCGTGGCCCTGTTCGGCGCGCTGACCGCCACTCAGGTCACCTCGATCAAGGCCCAGCAGAGCGGGGCCAAGTCCTCGGGGTTCTCCGACCTGGAGGGCACCGAGGCCGGGCCGCTCGACGACGAGGACAGCAACAAGGCTCTGGTCCTGGATATCAAGAACCCCCGGGAGCGCTACGTCCGTTGCGTGGCCTCCCGGGCGACGGCCAACGCCGTGATCGATGGCGTTGTCGCCATCCAGTACGGGCCGCGCAAGATGCCGGCGGCTCATGACTCGACGGTCGTGGCGTCCGAGGCGCACGCCGGCCCGGCCGAGGGCACGGCATAAGCCGGGCCGAGGGCACGGCATAAGCCGGGCGCCTTATCTCTAGCGGGGCGAGGCTACGCGCTCGCCCTGCCTGAATCACAAGGAGGAAGGAGAACACCATGCGAGTCAGGATGATCACCACCATGGCCGGGCCGGAAGTGTCGGCCTTGGCCGGCCAGGAGGTCGAGCTGGACAACGAAACGGCCGTGCCGTTGATCAAGGGAGGCTACGCCCAGCCGGTGAAGGCCGCTATCGAGACGGCGGCCATCAAGCAGCCCGAGAAGGCGGCGGCGCGGCCGGGAAGATCAAGGCGGGCGAAGAAATAGGGGCTGCCGCGGCATGCAACCGCGCTACGCGCTGACCCGGGTCACGGGACCCGCCAAAGAGCCGCTGACACTGGAGGAGGCCAAGGCTCACCTCAGGGTCCAGAACGCGGCCGGCGATGCGCTGATCGGGCGCCTGATCAAGGCCGCCCGGCACTGGGCGGAAACCTACACCGCCCGGGCGCTGATCACGCAGGCCTGGGAGCTGGGACTGGACCGGTTTCCTGTTGGGGAAATCGAGGTTCCGCGCCCGCCGCTCAAATCGGTCGAGAGCATCACCTACATCGACAGCGTGGGCGGGACGCAAGTCTTGGCGGCCGGGAAGTACCGGGTGGATGCGGATAGCGAGCCGGGCAGGATCACGCCGGCCGACGGAGGGGCGTGGCCCCCGGCCCGGGCCGTGACGGCTGCGGTGAGGGTGCGCTTCACCGCCGGATACGGCGCCGCCGGGTCCAAGGTGCCCGAAGACATCCGCTTCGCAATGCTGCTGCTCGCCGGCAGTTTTTACGAGCACCGCGAGGACATCGTGATCGGCGAGACTGCCGTCAAGCTGCCACGGGGCGCTGAAGCGCTGCTCAACCCCTATCGGATGGTGAGGGTGTGATGCGGGCCGGGCGGCTCGACCGCGAGATCACGATTCAGCGGGTGACGACCCACCAGGACCGCTCGAGGAGTTGGAGCGATTACGCCGCTGGGGTAGCGGCCCAGGTCATCGAGCGCGGCGGCAGGGAGCTGCTGGGGGGCGGCTCGGCCGAGATATCGCTGGCCGACGCGCTGTTCGTTATCCGCTACCGCGAGGACCTGCGGACAGCCGACCGGATTCTCTACCGGGGCCGCAACTACGATATCCGCTCGATCCGCGAGATGAGCGGGCTGGGGCGCAAGCGCGCCCTGGAGATCGCCGCCAAGGCGGCAAATTAGCGGAAAGGAACACGCGCAATGCCCGAGATAGACGCCGATCACCTGTTGACCGCCCTGGCGGTGCTAGTGCCGCTCGTAGGCGGAACCGTGCTGCTGTGGCAGCGCACGACCGCCGGGCTGAAGGAATCGGTGGCCTGGCGGGCGCGGGTCGATGCCCGGCTCAACAACATAGACCATCGGCTCGACGTGGGCGACGAGCGCATGGGCAAGTACTCGGACGGGCTGGGGGAAGTCAGGAAATGCCTCAACGAGATCAAGGTCCTGCTGGGACGGATCGAGGAGCGGATCGGAGCGAAAAGGGACTGATGACGGATACCGCCATCATCGACCACATCCTGAGGCGCGAGGGCGGCTTCGTGGATCATCCCGCCGATCAGGGCGGCCCCACCAACTACGGCATCACCCAACGGACTTTGAAGGAATACCGGGGGCGCCCGGTGACCGTCGGGGAGCTGCGGGCCCTGGAGGAAGGCGAGGCGCGGCTGATCTACCAGCGGCTCTACATCAGAGGGCCGGGGTTTGATCGCATCGCCGGGGAGAAGCTGCGGGCACTGGTAGCCGATTGCGCGGTCAACCACGGACCCTCGCGCGCCACGCGCTGGCTGCAAGCCGCAGTTGGAACAAGAGTGGACGGCGTGTTCGGCCCGCTGACTCTGGCGGCGGCGAACGCCGTGGAAGAGGAAACCCTTCATAAGCGCGTACTGGCCCAGCGCTGCCGCTTTTACGGACAGATCATCGCCCGCGATCCCTCGCAGGCGGCGTTCGCGGCGGGCTGGGCGGCGCGGCTGGCGGAGTTCATTGAGGAAGCAGTTTGAGGAAAGGAGAAAACGGAAATGACCGATTACTACGACAAGGCTGAGAACAAGACGGATTCGTTGCTGTTCGTGCTGGCCAACAAGCCCTGGTCGGCCCTGGCTATTTTGCTGGGCGGGTTGGGGTTGTTCTGGCTCGGGTTCTGGCTGGGAGGCTGAGATGGGCCTGTTGGGCAAGTTGTTCGGCGGAGGTATCGTCTCGGCGGCCGAGGGCGTGGCGGGGATCGTCGATAAATTCGTCGAGACCGACGATGAGAAGCGGGCCGCCGAGATCATCAAGGCCAAGTTGATGATGCGGCCCTCGCTGGCGCAGATCGAACTCAACAAGATCGAGGCCATGCACCGCTCGATCTTCGTGGCCGGCTGGCGGCCCTGGATCGGGTGGATATGCGGGTTCGCCTTGGGCTGGCACTACATCCTGCACGACCTGATGGCGTGGGCCTGCGCGATCTTCTCGCCCGGGATCGCCCCGCCCGAGCTACTTGGAACCGGGGAGTTGGTGACGGTGGTAATGGCGATGCTGGGATTGGGACTATATCGCACCGCTGAGAAGTTCGGAGGCCGGGCGAAGTAAATGGACATTGACACAGAAACCGGCCTCCGGCTGACCCCGGAGCGGCATCTGGAGGCGATCCTCGGGGGCCTGACGGATCTCGAGGGACAGGGAGGCGCCCCGCCCCGCGTCTATGCCACCGTGCAGCTGCCCGAGGACGAAAGCGGCAAGCTGGAGTTCCCCGCCGTCGTCTATCAGGCGGTCGGAGGGGAGGAAGTGTCGAGCTTCTCTTCAGGCCCGGTGGCCGTCGCGCGAGCCTTCCGGCTCGACTTCCGAGCCGAGCCCGGCCAAGGCTGCGATCGGACGGCGGAGCTGGGGGAGAAGGCTATCCAGGCATTGCGCGAGGGCGGAAGGCTGCGGGACTTGTCGGGACCTGTCGACGACTACGACGAGGAGGTCGAGGTTCACCGCCGTATCTGGACCGTGGAGATCACTCTCTGATGAAACTCTCGATCGACACCACCGCTTTCGACCGTGACGTGCGGGAAGCGATCAAGTTCTTGGAAGAGCTGCCCGGCAAGCTGGACGAGACGGCGCACCAGGACGCCATGAGGGCCGCCGCTCGGGTAGTGGCCGCCGAGGCCAAGCGGCTTGTGCCGGTGCGCACCGGCAATCTGCGGGACTCCATCCGCGTCAGGAGTTCGCCCAAGAAATACAGGCCCGGAGCGCTGGTGATCGCCTCGGGCAGCACGAAGGCCGGCACCAAGGGCTATCACGCCAAGCTGGTCGAGTACGGGACGGTCAAGACCAAGGCCCGGCCCTTCCTGGAGCCGGCGGCGCGCACGACGGCGGCGAAGCAGGTCAAGGCGGCGGCGAAAGCGGCCGGGAAGAGCTTCGAAAAGGTAGTCAAGGAACTGACGGGAGCCAAGAGGCCCACGCGGCGGATCCGGAGGGCGCTGGCCGCGGACTAGGAAACAGAAATCAATCAAAGGGAGGAAGTCATGGCAGCAGGATTGGCAGTACACACCAGCGAGCTGGCGAAGCTCGAATATTCGAACGATTTTGGAGGCAATTGGAGCGAGCTTCCGGGCGTCACCGGCTACAGCGAGTCGGGAGGCGAGCGGCCCGAGCGGGACGTCGTCGGATTCGGCGGCGTGACGAAGGTGACCGGGCTTCCGCGCGTTCCCACGGTCGAGATCAACGCTGTTTATCCACCGCTCCATGCGGCCTGGAAAAAAATGCGCAGGGCGATGGAGAAAGGCGACGAGCCCATGTTCCGCATCACCACCAAGGAGCGGCCGGCATTCGCCGTGACCACGGCCGGCAATACGGTCGAGGTCGCGGTCACGACGGGCCTGTTGGCCTTCGCCGGCCGCAAGCCCGACTTCAAGACGGCGCGCTATGCGCCGGGCCAGGTGCTCGTGATAGGCGCCACGAAATACGTCGTCGACCGCATCAGTGGCGATGACCCGCCGAAGGCGTACGTCAAGAAGCCGGACGGAACCGCCGCCGCCGCCAAGGCCGCAACCTCCAACTACAAGATCATCACGCCTGGACTCCAGCGGTCCTTCCCGGCCGCCGTGCGGCTGACCGACCGCGGCAGCCTGGACAGCGAGAGCCAGCTGACTACCACGCTGAGCCTTTCGCCTGTGGGGGAATTGCCGGATTGGGAGATCGCGGCGTAAAGAAAAGAAAGGAAACTCAATGGTACGAAAAGCTGCAAAGAGAACTACGGGAAAAACCAGCCGCAAGCCGGCGAGCGTGGCCGAGATCCGGGCCAAGCTGAAACGGCGCCGCGCCCTCTTTGTCGAGGTCGATGGCCTGCTGATCGAGCTGCGCGCCCCGAAATGGCGCCAGGTGAACCAGATGCTGCATCCGTTCTTCAAGGACGGAGGCGACAACCCCGAGATGGATACCGATGCATTGATCGGCTTTCACTGCGCGGCGGTGCGCCTCTGCCTCAGCGGCGATTATGCCAAGCTAACCGGCTCCGAGATCGAGGATCTGATCCAGGCCGGCAAAGGCCCCAAGGGCGAGCTTGTCAGGACCGCCTTCGATCTGTGCGGTCTGCGGACGGAGGCCGCCGAGGACCCCGGCCCTTTTGGGTCTCGCGCGCCACGGGCCGCAGCCTAGCCGAAGTCCACGACATGCCGGCGGACGAATATTCCGCCTGGCTGAGACACCTCCTCCGCTGGCCGACGATGGACATGGTAGGGCCGCGCCTGCTGGGGGGGCTGTGCGCGTTGACAGCGAACGCTCACTTCCAGCTCAGCGAGCCGGCGCGCACGGAGGACTTCGCAACCTGGCTTGAGACTCCCGGGGAGCGCGAGAAGCGCATCGCGGAGAAACAGGAAGCGCATCTTGTGATGCAGACGCAACTGGTCGGCGATATCTACATGAGCAAGCGGGGCGAGAATGCCTAAAGGCAAGCAAGCCGGAGCGCTATGGTGGGCGGTCCAGGCCCGCGACGAAGGGCTGCGCTCCACTCTCAAGCAGTCGGCGAAGGCGCTACGGGACTACGACCGCTCGGTCAAGGACGCCCGAGGGAGCATGAGGCGGGCCGGCGCGCAGTTCCGCGCTTTCCGGAACTCCGTCTTGTCCGCGCGCGGGGCCGTCGGGGCGCTGGCCGGCGCGGCCGGGATCGGCCTCATGGTCAAGCGGTTCGCC
This sequence comes from Bryobacterales bacterium, assembly GCA_965248365.1. Taxonomy (GTDB): domain Bacteria; phylum Acidobacteriota; class Terriglobia; order Bryobacterales; family UBA6623. Next base: position 1,752,510 of record CBDFJA010000003.1, read on the forward strand.
GAGGCAGCCGACGTGATGACGCTGGCCCAATCGCGGCTCAAGCTCGTCACCGAGGGAACCAACGAGCTGCGCCAGGCGCAGGCCAATCTGTTCGCCGTCTCCCAGCAAACCGGCGGGGCTTACGAGAACGTCGTCAACCTCTACGCGCGGGTGGCCCGCGCTACCAAGCAGTTGGGCGTTGACCAGCAACAGCTTCTCACCTTCACCCGGGCTGTCAACCAATCGCTGGTTGTCTCGGGCGCGACCGCCGCCGAGGCGGGGGCCGGACTGATCCAGCTGGCGCAGGGGCTGGCCTCGAACCGGCTGGGCGGCGATGAGCTCAGAAGCGTCATGGAGCAGCTGCCCCGGCTGGCCCGGGCCATCGCCGACGACCTGGACGTGCCGATCGGCAAGATAAGGGAGCTGAGTCGCGCCGGCAAGCTCACCGCCGAGGTGGTGTTCGGAGCGCTGGTCCGACAGGCCCCGAAGATCGCCCAGGAGTTCGTCCAAGTCGAGCGGACGGTCCAGCGGGCCCTAACCGAGCTGCGCAACCAGTACCTGCAAGTCGTCGAGGCGGTCAACCGGGGTGCGGGCGCCACTAAGGATCTTATCGCGGCGATCGACGAGGCCAAGCAGTTGCTGGCCGACCCCGAGTTTCAAAAACAAGCCGTCGAGTCGGTTACGTTCTTTGCGCAGGGGTTCAAGTTTCTCCTTGAGAACGTCAAGGCGATCACTCTGTTTTTTGGGGGAACATACCTGCTCAGCTTGGCTGTCGCCACCAAGCGCAACCTCGAAACGCTGGCGGCGGTCCAGGGGCTTTCCAAGGGCTTCGATACGTTCCAAAAAGTACTGTCGCGCGTCGTGGGCGGACCCGGCCTGGTTCTGCTGGGCACGAATTTGAGAAATGCCACGGCCGCGGCCCAAGGACTCACAGGCGTGCTCGGGACGGGATCGCTGGCGCTGGGGTCCTTAGCGCTTGGACCTCCTGGGATCGCCGTGGCAGCTGCCGGGGCAGGCCTGCTGGCATTCGACCAATACGCCAAGAGCGTCAAGGAAGCTGCTGACCGCACTGAGGAGTTCCAAAAGAATTTCGATTCGCTCAAAAAGTCCGTTGAGAGTGGCGTGTCGAGCGCGGGCGATCCAGCGGAGACGGTCAAGGCAATCCAGCGCGAAATAGAACTACTCGATCTCCGGCTCAAGGCCTTGCGATCCGAGGCCCGCGCGCTGCAGCCGAAGAATTTAGGCATTATTCGGGCCGGCGAAAGCGATGAGGAGAAGCAGCTTCGAGGGCATATTGCGAACGTCGAGGGTCTCTCCCGAGGGCTTGCCAGGCAAAAGGAGGTCCTTGAAGCGGCCTCGGTGTCCGTGGACGTCGCCAAAAGGCAAATCAGCAGTCTTGATTCGGTGGTCGAGAGCGCCCGAAAATCGCTTGAAAAAGAGATCGCCACGAATCCTGCCGGCAGCGAGAAGGGACAGCGGATTCGAGAATATATCAATTACGTCGACCAGCTTATCGCGGCGTACGGCAAGGCGACCACAGCGGCCAAGAGCCTGACGCCGCCCAAACCGATTCCCGAAAACTTCCTGGGCAACTACATTGCCAGCCTGGACCAGGGCGTGGAGCTGGCCCGTCAGGAACTGGAGCTGGTCCAGGCAACCGGCGCGGAGCGGCTCAAGCTTCAAGCGCAGTTCAAAATCTCCAACGACTTAACGGCGAAGGGGGTCCAGTTCAGCAGTCAGCTCGAAGATGCCCAAAAGAAACTGAACGCCGCGCGGGGGGGGGAGAGGGAATCTGCCCAGGCCGCAGTCAACGCCGCACAGGCGCAGCTCGACGCCTTCCAGAAAACGGTTGCGGCTTCGGGCATGCTGACAGCCATCTATCGGGAGCGGCTCACGATCCAGCAGCAGGCGGCCAAGCAAGAGGCGGAATCTCAGGCTCTCAGGCAAGCGGGGGTGGAGCATCAGCAGTTCGTCGACAGCGTGCTTGACGCCACCAGGCAATTGGAGCAAGAGGCGGCCGCGCTCACGGGCAAGGCGCTGGAGAAGACAGCGGAAGACGTTCTGGGCGAGAGGGCCGACGATCTCAAGCGGCAGTTGCGGGACGCCCTCACGCTGGGAGACACCGCGGCGGAGGCAGGGGCCAAAGAGAATCTGCGCCTCCTCGAGGACGGCGAGGAAGCGGCGCTCAAGAACGCCCAGGACCGCCTGGACGTGGAGAAGCGGGTTCGCGACATCCGGGCCGAGCAACGGACCCTGGCCGAGGTCAAGCGGCACTCGCTGGAGTCGTTCGACAAGGAAGTCGAACTCGAATTCAAGAAGCTGGAGAACGCCAACAAGCTGGCCGGGCTGCGGGGGAAGGAACTGTTCGAGATGCAGCAGTTGATCAAGCTCAAGGGCAAGGAGGCGGCTCTTGTGGAAGCCTCGATCAAGGCGCGGAAAGAGAGCAATGACGCGGAGATCAAGGTGATCGAGAAAGTGCTGGAGGCGGTCAGGAAAAGGCTTAAAACTGAAAAGGCCCTCACGAAAGAGCAGCAGAAGCGGCTGGGGAACCTCCAGCGCGAGAAGGATCTGGTCGACCAGCAGAAAAAGACGATGGAGGAGCGGAAAAAGCTGGCCCAGGATATTTCCCAAACGCTCACGAAAGGAATGGAAGATGCCATTCTGGGCGCCAAGAGCTTCAAGGAAGCCTTGAAGGGCGTGCTGGATGAGCTGGCCAGAATTCTACTGCGGGCAGCGATTCTCAAGCCGCTCGAGGGTTTCCTCACGGGCGCGATCGGGGGGCTGTTCGGGGTACCCGGCAAGGCCGACGGGGGGCCGGTCGAGGCGGGGCGGGCCTACATCGTCGGCGAGGGAGGGCGCCCGGAGTTATTCGTTCCCAGCGTGGGGGGCGAGATCATCCCCAACTACAAGCTGCGCCCGGCGTTAGCGGGCGGAGGCGGAGTGGCCTTCCACTTCGGGGATATCAACATCGAGTCGACCGACGGCCCCGGGGTGAGGGCGGCGATGGCGGAGGCCATCCCGGTGATCGAAAACCGCCTGAGCCGCCTGGTGAGTGGCCAGGTGCAGACCAATCTCTCCCGGCCGTCGCCGCTCAGGGGGATTCGTTGACGTCGAAGCCGCAGAGGTTCATGATCCGCTCGATGGCCTTCCTGCCCTTCTCGCCGACGTCGACCGAATTGGTTTCTCCGGTTCGCCGGTCGGTCCAGCTGACGGACTCGGAGCGGTATATCCGGCGCGCGATATCGGCCCCCCCGTGATGATAAATACGGACATGGCCCTTCAGGTAATGCGCATGATCCCAAATACGGTTGGGCCAGTCGTAATCAATGGTCTCCTGCCGCAGGACGTCCGGCCCGGCCTCGCTCCGCACCCAGGCCCAGAAGCCGAGCTGCAGGTGAACCCAGCCCTTCTTGCTTCTTTTGCTTCGCCTGATATACGAATAGTCCAAGTCCTCGAAGCTGAAAGAGAGGTAGAGTTTCTTCTTCGGCTCGCCCTTCAAATCACAGCCAAAAAGAACATCGGGGGAGCGGATGTCTTCCGGGTTGTTATACGCGACAGTGAACAAATCCATGGGATTGCGGTCCTCGCGCACCCTCCAACTCCTTTCGCGCGCGAACGCGGCCCAGACCTCCTCCGGCGTGGCCGCCCGGCGCCGTCTGGCAAGGGCCTGCCTGTCATGTTCGGCCTCCGCCGCGGAGTGCTCGGCCATGATCCGATTGAGGCGCTCACGTTCGGACTCCGCCGCAGCAGGCGGGGCGAGGAAGGCGATCAGCAGCGCGGTCACCGGGGCTTGCTTGGAAAACTTCATGGCGGGCCTCCTTTGCGGCTTATTGGACGGATGGCGGGGCTTCTGGGTTCCCCGCCAGGAAAAATGGTAGCACGATGGCATTGATTCCCTTTCCCCCGGGAGTGCTGGTGACGCGCTCGGACCTGGGGCTTCAACATCCCGGCCAGATCGTGTTGAAGTCGGTCTACGGCGCCGGGTCGCAGGTGTTCGGGCGCGGGCCGGGGCATTGGACGGGACGAATCGAGCTGGCCGAGACGGACCGACCGCTCAAGAGACGCCCAGCGGCGGGCGGTGGAGACGTTTTTCTCCAGGCTGCGGGGAGCCGAGAACACCTTCGAGGTCCCGATCGAGCGCCCTAGCTCGGGAACCCTGGCGGCGGGAACGGCGCTGACGGCCGGCGCCGCCGCGATTGCATCGGGCGCGCTTGAAATCACCGTCAGCGAAACGGAGGGCTTGGTGGCCGGCGACTACGTGCGCATCGGCGGACGGCTCTACCAGCTGGCCGCCGATCACGCCGCCTCGAAATTCACCGCCGAGCCGCCGGCGCCGGTGGCGTGGGAGAACGTGACAGTTCTCGCGCGGCTGGCGGTCCGGGACCGCGGGGCGGGACCGGCTTCGCCCTGGACACCCGACTTCGGCGGACCCTGGGTGATCGATTGGGAGGAGGCGATTTAGCCTGATGGCGAAACCTTGGCTGCAACACCTGATCACGATCGAGACCTCGCCGGTTGTGCGGCTGTGGACGGGACAGGGAGCGTTGACGATCGGGGGGCTGCGCTACGAGGGCGGCGGCCAGGCGCTCGAAGTGGGCGAGGCCGAGACGCGCTCGGGCGATCCCGACCGCAGGATGACGATTACCCTGTCGGGCATTCCGGCTAAGATCCGGCGCAAATTCCTCCGGGATGTCGGTCCGGCGCCGGTGACCGTCGAGTGGATTTACAGCCGCGACAGCGGAGCGAGCTGGACAAAGGTTGCCGGCCTTTCGTTTCGGGGGCGGCTCTCGACACCGTCTCTCTCGAACGGCGTCTTCCGTATCGAAGTGGAAACGCTCAGGGGGGACGTCGACCGCGGGCGGCCGCTGAGATGGTCGAACGAGGATCAGCAGCGGCGGTTCCCCGGAGACAAGGGACTGGAGGACATGCGGGCGCTGTCCAGGGAGGGGACGGAGACGGGATGGCCGCCATGAGCGATCACCGGCGCAAGTTGCGGCTGCGGGCCGTCCTCGAGCGCGAGGGGCTGGGGCCGTCCGTCTGGAGAAAGCGGGATTGCATCACGTTGGTGCGGGCCGTGATCCGGGAGTTGTCGGGGTCCGAACCCGCGTTTGATCTGCCCGGCTGGGCCGAGGGCCTTGGCGAGCAGGAAGCGATCCGGCGGGCGCCCCGCGAGCACGGCTCGCTCAGGAACTGCTGGCTCGGGATGTTTAGGAATGAACCGCTGCTGCGGCGCCTCTCGAAGGCCACTCTGCCCTCTCCCGGCATGATTGCGTTGACGCCGGTCAGGGGCTTCGAGCTGGACCGCGCCCCGGCGCCGAAGCGGGGGCCGCTGCTAGGCGTGATCGGCCCCGACTGCGCCTTGTGGACGAGGACACACGAGGGGCTGGCGCGGGTGCATCCGATCTCGGATATGTGGGAGGTCTTCGCCTAATGCCTTTGCCCGGCATCATTATAGCGATTGGATCCTTTTTCGGCGTCACGGTTTCAGCGGCGGTCGCCACCCAGATCGCGATTTCCATTGCCCTGACCGCGGTCTCGTTCGGGGCGAGCCTGGTAGCCCGGCTGCTCTCCAGCCAAAAACCCCTGGAGGCGCTCGACGGCCCCACCCACACCATCAAGGGCGAAGTGGTCAACGGTGCTGGGCACCAGGCGCGTGCCGGGCGTGCTGTGCTACTTCGGCTCCCAGGACCGCGAGGCCCGCCTGGGCCTGGTGCTGAGCGAAGGAGAATGCGAGGGCCTGGCCGATGACGGCATGCCCGAGCGGGCAAACCGGGCCGTGATGTGGATCGAGGGCAAGGCCGTCCAACTGGCCAGAGAGGCCCGCGCGGGGGGCAAGGGCGACAAGCTGATCCCGCTCGCGGGCAGCAAGTATAGCGGCTACATCGAGGTCTATGAATACTTCGCCGCCGACGGCACGCAGGGCGCCGACATGCGCCAGGACCCGCTGCCCCCGGAAACCCAGTACCAGGAAGTTCCCGGAGGAACATGGAGCAACGATCCAACCGCCCATGCCGAGTACATGCGGCTTTCCTCGACATCCGGGGCCGAGCCGTTCCGCACGCCCTATCCCGCCTGGACCACAAGCCACAAGCTGAGGGGCCTCTCCTGGGTCTTTGTCAAGCTCACTCAGCCCGAATACGGCCAGGACCTCGCCAAGCGCCTCTGGACCAAGGTGCCGAATCTCGAGTTCCTGGTCAAGGGCATCAAGATCAGCTGGCCGGGGCAGGCCGTCCCGCAGTGGACCGATAACGCCGCCGCCCTGCGCTATTGGTGGGAGACCGAGCGGAGGGACCGTCCCGCGGACGCCATCGACCTGACGGACTTCACCGCCGCCTACAACCTCTCGGAGCAAACCGTTGACGCCACCAACAGCGGCGTGAGCCCGCTGCCCTCCGGCTATGAGGACTTCGAGCCGTCCTCGAAGCGCTATGCCGTCAACGGCATCATCACGGCCGGCGACGACGTGTCCCAGGCCGAGGACCAGCTGGACGCAGCCTGGGCCGGGGAGGTGATCGAGGCCGGAGGCAAGCTGCGTTTCCGGCCCGGCGCGGCGCGCCCGGCCACGGAAAAGCTCGTCCTCGCCGACGCGGACATCATCTCCCCGCCCACCGTCCAGCCCTGGCCGGCGCTGCAGGGGCGGGTCAACGCCGTGACCTCGGAAATCGCGCAATCCTCGCACCCCAAGCACCAGTGGACCAAGCTCTCCCTGCCCGAATACGTGGACTCCTATGACGATCATGGCCTACCCGCCGGGGCGCTCAAGCGTGACGGCGTCAAGCGCTCGGGCAATATCCGGCTGGCCTACGTCACGGACCCGATCGCCGCCGGGAGGCTGCAGGCCATCAATCTGCGGCGGGCGCGGGAGAGCTTGCGGCTGGAAGTAACAGTCACGCCCGGAGAGCGCTTCGAGCGGCTCGCCCTGATCCCGACCGATGTCGTCCGGGTGACCCTCTCCGAGTTCGGTTTCGAGGACAAGCTCATGGAGGTCGAGGGGATCTCGATCCGGCGGGACTGGTCCGTGGCGCTCACCCTGCGGGAAGTCCTCGACGACACTTACGGCGACACGCTGGTCCTGCCGGCGCTGACGCCGCGCGTGATCCGGCTGCTGGACGATCAGGCAGTCCCGGACGTCGAGGATCTGGCGGCGGATGAGATCGCCGCGATTGACCTGGACGGCAAGACGGTGGTTCATCTGCTGATCGGCTGGCGAGCGAAGGCGGCGCGGGAGACCGTCGTCGAGGTCCGGGAGAAAGCCGCCGCGGGAGCGGCGCCGGAGGCGTGGATTTCGGGCGTGTCGGCGGGCGCGAATTTCCGCTTCGCGCCGGTTGCCGCCGGCCGCGCCTACGAGATCCGGGCGCGGCACGTGAACCGCGACGGCGTGGCCGGCGAGTGGTCCGGGACGGTTGAGCATGAGGTGGGCGGCGACCTGGCTCCGCCCGCGACGCCGGCGGACCTCGCAGTCTTCAGCGCTCCGGGCGGCATCCGCGCCACATGGACAAACCCCGCCGACAACGACTTCCAGGCGGCCTGCGTGTATATCAGCGAGACGTCGACATTCGACGAGAACAGCCTGGCCGCCACTCTCGCCTCGGACCTATACGAGTCGGGCGGCTGGAATCCCGGCACCCTCTATTACGTCTGGGTGCGGGCCAAGGACCGCAGCGGCAACCAGAGCGCCGCCACCGGCCCCAAGACAGTGACTCCGACGGGCCCAGCCGCTGACGGGGCGGCAATTTTCACGGGAGGGGGCGCACCGGACGACACCGCCCATACCCAGGACAGCAAGGACGGCGATCTCTACGTCCAGGACGACGGCACGGTGTGGAAGAAGCAGGACGGCGCCTGGACCCCGACCGGCACCGACCTGACCGGCAAGCCGGGCACCTCGATCCACCGCGTGGCTTCCTGGCCGCCCGGTGATCTTGGCAACGATGGCGACGTGGCGATCGCCGACGACGGCCAGTGGGGCGAGAAGGTGTCGGGCGCCTGGACGCTGCGCGGCGACCTGACCGGAAGCCCCGGCGATCCGGGGCCGCCGGGAGAGACGGGACCACCGGGGCAAGGCGGCGATCCGGGCGGCAAGGGCGATCCCGGCGGGAAGGGCGGGGCGGGAGCCAAGGGCTTGCCTGGAGCTGCCGGCAATCCAGGGCCAGGAGGACAGCAAGTGTTTGTCTACTACACCGATGCGCCCGCGAACACGCCAGCGGCTGACCTTCGACCCCTAGCGAAGCTCGCCGATGGCCGCTGGACAACGGCAAGCGGCTACTACTGGCACGGCGACGCTACCCAGGTCCCAACAAGCTAAACAGGACGGTACAAATGAGGAATAACATACTCTGCGTAAGCGCATTCACCGAGCGCCGGCCGACAATGGATGCCGAGCTAAGACAGCACGGCTACGAAGCAGCCTACATCGATGCTCCCCAAGGCGAAGAGGCCGCCGGCAAGGGCTGGAAGCCCTGCCCAGCTTGGCGCGATCCGCTGGCCAAGAGGCTGCTGACGTGGGGAGAGCTTGCGTGCTTCGCCGGGCACTACCTGGCGTGGCAACGCGCGGCCGAGATGCCGGAAGGCGCCATCATTCTCGAAGATGACGCTCAGATACTCGATCGTCTGGACTTCATCGAGCGCGGCGATCTGGTCTATCTCGGCGGGAAATTCATGAGCGGCCCCATGCCCGCGCGAGACGGGTTGATACCGGCCCCCTATGCCTACTGGACAGTGGCCTATTGGCTGTCGCAACTCGGCGCCCGCAAGCTGCTCGCGGCCACCAAGAAAGAGTCGGTCATTCCCGCTGACGAATTTATTCCCTACCATGGCGGCACGAATCCAGAAGTTAAGACGCGGCATGGGCAACACCCGCCGGCCACGCTGTCGGCTTGGGCTGTTCCGCGGTGGCTCGTCAAGCCGTCCGGACGATGGCCGTCCGCCACGGAAGGATCAAGGCCCGCCTTCGAGTTGCGAACCGCTACCTTCGCCACCGAACGATTGCAAGCCGCGAGGCTGTGCCGGGCACTGGAGGGGATGGGATACAGCTACGACATCCTCCTGGAAGGCGAGCCTGGCTGGGACACATCCGGCCGAGGGGGGATACGCAAGCTAGCAGCCCTGAGAGATTGGCTCGAAGGCTTGGATCAATCCCAGGCAAGAACGGTGGCGCTGGCGGTGGACGGCTACGACACCTATCCGCTCGTCGGTCCCGACGACTTGCTAAAGCGGTATGGCTCCATGGAATCCGAAATCGTGATCGGCGGCGAGGTGGCCTGTTGGCCGGACGAATCCCTGCGGGATCAACTGGTCAAGTACGCTTCGGACGGCTGGCCCGGCGAGACAGGTTCCGAAACAGCGCTTTACAACTTCCCCTGTTCGGGGACGCTGGTGGGCATGGCAAGCGATCTCGAAGCCGAGATTGGGGAAGCCCTGAATATGGAACCGGTAGACGATCAGCTTGCCATTCAGAAACGCATTCTTCAGAGGAGCGACCGCGGGATCTGGCGCGTGGACCGGGAAGCCTACTTGTTCCAGGCCTTGCACAACGCCAACGGCCATGTAGTCCGAGAAAACGGGACCGTCAAGAACGAAAAGAGCGGCTGCTATCCAGCCTTCCTGCACGACAACGGGCCGGCGCCCATGATGAACCGCTTCCTGGAAGAGCCTAGCCCTGCCGCGGTCTCGGGACCGAACATCGACCTTGCCCGCGATGCCGGAGAATTCAGCCTCTTGGGGAACGACATCGTCGGCATGCCGTTCCTGAAACGCGAAACGGCCTTGGCCTTGGCCGAGGCTGTTCAGGAATCCGATCTGTGGGGGCCGCTGCCGGGAGACAACGTGCCTGGGGACGAGCTTCGTTGCAAGGCGTGGAACAGCGAAGCCCACCAGGCCCTGCTAGGACACTTGAACGGCGTTCTCGGGCCGATCATCGAATCCGTCTGGCGTCCCGCGCGGTGGCGGGAGCCAAAGGATGTGTTTTTCATCAGGTATTCCTCCGGGAGGCAACCCGGTATCCGGCTTCACGAAGACAACTCGTATGTGTCCTGCTCGATCAAACTGCGCCCGGCTTGCGCGGGCGGGGAATTGTGGTTTCCCCGCCAATCGTTCAACGACGCCATCGTGCCGGTAGGCTGGCTGCTGTTGTGGCCGTCCGAAGTGACGCATCCGCACAGGGTGTTGCCGGTTACGAAAGGCAGACGGGTCTCGATGGCGGTCTGGACCTGATCACCGCAGGTGGGCAGCCGTGATTCGATGGGCTATTAACGCTTTCAAGGAAGCCGGCTCCCCGGAGCCTGTAGCGGCCTCGGATTTTGACACGCCGTTCCCGGCGCATATCGGTTTTCCGGGGGGCAAGGGACAACCGGGGGCCAAGGGCTTGCCCGGCGATCCAGGCAGTCCCGGAACAAAGGGGGCGAAAGGTCCCGGGGGCCTGACGGGTTCGCCCGGCCAAGATGGCGCTCCTGGCGCCAAGGGCAGACCCGGCGGCAAGGGACGGAAGGGCAACCCCGGACCCCAAGGCGAGGACGGGCCCAAGGGCGGACCCGGAGACCCTGGACAGAAAGGCAACCCCGGACCCCAAGGCGAAAACGGCCCACAGGGTGGACCAGGCGGTCCTGGGCAGAAAGGCAATCCCGGCAGTCAGGGTAGCTCGGGAAACCCGGGAAGCGCCGGTAGTCCAGGAGGCTCAGGGGATGCCGGCAATCCAGGGCAAGGCCCCTCGTGGCAATCCGGCTATCGGGATGGCTACAACCTGGGCTGTAGTATCAACTAAAGCATGGCCATCAGGTGGTCCATCGATGCGATTGCGGCTTCAGAACCGGATATCGCCGGCGGTTCGTTTGGAAGCCCTGTATCCATTGAAATCGCCGGCAACGTTGGCTTGCAGGGTTCCCAGGGCGAGAAGGGAGCCGCCGGATTGCAAGGCGATCCTGGATCTGGCGGCTCCCCTGGCTCGCCCGGCGGTCCCGGACAGAGAGGTTCGCCGGGCGGTCAAGGAGAAAACGGCCCGAAGGGCTACAAAGGCAGCATCGGGAAGAAGGGCAATCCTGGCGGTCAGGGCGAGGACGGGCCGAAGGGCGGACCAGGAGGCCCTGGACAGAAAGGCAACCCCGGACCCCAAGGCGAGGACGGGCCGCAGGGCGGACCCGGCGGTCCCGGTCAGAAAGGCAACTCCAGCAGTGCCGCTGGCCCCGAGGGTGAAAAAGGAGCCAAAGGTTCGATGGGCCAGAAGGGGCCAAAGGGAAGCGATTCCTACCTGAACGGTTACAGTGCCGGTTACACGGCTGGGCAGCACGATGCGCTGCAAGGGCTTTGCTGAGGCCCCATGGCGATCAACTGGTTTATTTACGCGGCTGCTCACACCGCAAACGATGTGGCCGCTCAATCCTTCGACGCGCCGTTGCTCTACATCGGCCCCATCGGTCCTGCGGGCGTCAAGGGCGACAAGGGAGAGCTGGGGCCAAAGGGCGTTACAGGCCAGACGGGGCAAGGCGGAGAACCTGGAGCCAAGGGCGGACCCGGCAGCAAGGGACGGAAGGGCAATCGCGGTCCCCAAGGCGAAAATGGCCCGAGGGGCGGAAAAGGCAGGAAAGGAAATCCGGGCGGCCAAGGTGAGAACGGCCCCAAAGGCGGACCCGGCGGCCGTGGAACTAAGGGACAACCCGGCCCCGGCGGAGAAAACGGACCACAGGGGGGGGCCGGAGAAGACGGGACTGCCGGAGAGAAGGGGCAGAAGGGCGCGCCGGGCGAGAAAGGCCAGAAAGGATCGTTTTGGGCATGAGACATAGATACATAGCTTTTACCCGTGGTGATCCCGGCGAGGTAGCGGTCACTGACTTGACGAACGTAAAGCGGGTTCAACCCGAACAAGCGGGGAACATCGACTGGCACGCCTGGGTGCTGGAGTTCGACCCGGAAAATCCTGACGAGCCGGAACGGCTTCTGACGGACAGCAAGCTCCAGCCCGCCAGTCTCTCATCGGACAAGAATGCCATGACGACCGTTGATGGTCTCGTTTGGAACCGGTTGAATTGAGCCATGCCATCCCACTCCATTCTTCCTTGCTACTTCAATCCCGGTTACGTCCAGCGCCAGCTGGAGCTATTGCGCCGGTCAACGGTGATGAAGCCTGGCGGCATCCTCTCCGACAACCGGGTTCACTCCGAAACCCGCCGCAGCGAAGTTGGCTGGCCTGACTCCACCATAGAGATTATCCGGTTGGCCGGCGATGCGGCCCTAACTGAGAACGGCAAGCATTGGCGGTTCAAGTTGGACGGCAAGGGGGAATATCAGTTGACTCATTACTCCGATGCGGATGCCGGCGCCTACCACACGCACATCGACATGGATATGAACTCAGGGGTCTCGAGTGTACGGAAACTCAGCTTCGTCTTGCAGCTGTCTTCGGGCGGCGATTACTACGGCGGCGATTTGACCCTCGAACACGCCGGGTCCCCGGATCCGTGGCAGGCCCGGCGCCTCGGGACGCTGATCGTGTTCCCTTCCTTCGTCCCGCATTCGGTGGGTCCGCTGGTTCGCGGCGAACGCTGGTCGCTGGTCGGCTGGATTTCCGGCCCGCGATTCCGCTAACAAGAACATCGAGTGTTGGGTAAAATTTATACGCTAAGCCTTTCGCTTCGCATCCTCGCAGCTATCATCTATTGGCAGATTCGGGGAGATCGATCGTGTTTTGAGCGAGGCGGGCTCGGATGGCCGGACGATCTCAACTTCGAGTTACTGTCCCATATCAGCCCGATCGGGTGGGACAACGTCCTCCTCTACGGCGAGTACCAGCTCAACCGCAGTCTCGTGGCGAAGCGAAAGGCTTAGCGTGTAAATTCGCACGATTCTGGGCGCTACCCTCGTTTACGCATCATGTGTCCCAGGTTATCTCGTAGTCACCTGCCGCCGCCCCCGGATCGAGAGTTCGTGCGTTCTTGCCCCGGACACCAGACCCACCATCCTTCCGAACCTTAATGCCGACGCGCTTGGCGGCTCTGAGATTTACACCATCGGCCGCTGCGAGAGGTTCAACGGCCCCTGCCCGCGCGACATCGCGAGCGCGTAGCCTGGTTTCGACGGTTCGAGAAAGGTGATGGCTTCATAGAAGTCGTCGAGCGCGACGAACACCCCGTTCTCCTCCGCCCAGCGCCGCATCCGCTGGTTGCACGAATGCCTCCACGAGAGGATTTCCACCCTCCAGCCTCGTCTGTGCATCCGTTCCAGCGTCCGGTGAAACCCAGCACCTTCAAGATAGCCTGCTCCGTCGCCGGTGAGGAGCGTCACGATCCCGGGAGTTCCGTTGTAATCCAGTGCATCCGTGAGCATCTGCAACTGCAGGATGTAGTCGGGCATTTGCTGCTCGCCGCGAGCAGGGTCGCCGCGATCGAACAGATCGACTTCCACGCCATGACCCTCCATCCGGTTCCAGAGGCTCCGCATTTCAGGCGGGACTGAACCGACGGCGAACGCCTTTTGGAGCGTACGGTCCGCATGCGCGAGCCGCAGCAGGCTCTCGAAGTGGATGCGCACCCGGTAACGGGCATCCGGCCCTTCGTCCTGTTCTTCCGCGAGGCGCTGGGCCTCGTGAAAGATGTTCGAGTTATCCCAATAGACGAAAACCTTGTCCATCCAGTGTTCCCCTTTCTTCCTATCTTAGGGTAGCGCCCAGAATCGTGCGAATTTATACGTTAAGCCTTTCGCGTTTGCCCGTCCTTAAGTTTTAGCGTGATGGAACCGGTCGTGACCGAATGAAGGTGGCCCTTGATCTTCCGGCTTGCCTGGCGAAAACTCGAACTCCACCACCGGAGTGACGAGCGTGGCGCGCACCTTGTAGCTACTGTATTTACCGAACATGTTGGCCTGCAGCACCTCCACGCCGAGCCGCAGGCGGGGGCCGACGGCAGCCGTCACGGATCCGCCCCCTATCCAGGCGTGGGGAGGAGTGTCGTCCAATAAGTATGTGTGGCCCCATTGTCCACGCAGGTCAACGCTGCGTTGCTGTCCAAAGACAGGCTGCTGGAAAAGGACCAGAACAATGACGAGGACAATCGGGAAAATCCGTGCGTGTTGCATGGGGGTAACAATCTTCCGGCTGAACGCTAACGCCGCCGCGCAAACCCGAAGTTAATTGACAACTTCAATGGCTCTCCAATGCGGAACTGGGGAGCGAGGAAGAAGCGATCACCAGCCCACACTTTAAGCCCCATCCCCCATCCAAAGTTCATCGTCGTGCCAGAACGTTCTGCGGCGTATGGGGTGTCCTTACGATGGAAATAGACTCCTGCTCCCATGATCGTATAAAGCACCGCCTTCCTTGAAGGCAAGGTGAGATCCTTGACCGCGTTCAGGACCAGCATGTGGTCCTGATGGCCTTTCTCGGTCATCAACGAATACTCCGGTTCGATGGCCCAGCCACGTTGTCCGAAATAGTGCCGGTAGGAAGCCCCCGCGGAAAGCTGTTTAGAGGAGTCGTAGAGGGCGCCGGTTCCAACGTGAAAACGGAGTTCCGCGGAACGGGATTGCGCCTCCAGGCGTGGGCCTATGAGAACCATCAGCAGAGCGAGAGTGCAAAAGGGTTTCTTCATGCGCTGCGCCTTAGTCAGTGACGGCCTTGCTGTTGAAATACAACCTAAGGGCCGTCGAGTTTGGGGACCATAAAAACTTGCATTCCGTGAGCCAGTCGGTGCTCGCCGTCCTTTGAGCTGCGATAACGGATGTCATGTATTGCTATCCACTGCAGGGTTCCAGTAACCATTCGCAATCTTCGCATTCTGAGATTCGAATGAACACCAGTCAAATCCAGCACTACGAACCACATGATTAATCCTGTCGACAATGGGCTTCAGTAAATCGATCATTACCTTCAGCGAGTCCCATTTCAACTTAAACTCTTTAGCATCTGGAATCTGATAGTTTCCGTCGTTGACAAGCCGCAGATCTAAGTGAGCTATAAGTTTGTCTCGCATCGATTTAGCAGCCTTAGCGTAGGGGTGATTCGAAAGTTCGCCCGCCTTTTCGAACAACTCCGTGAGATATGAATCGAACTCCCTCCCTCGATCGACTTTCCAGACCTGGTCCAGTTCGGCACAGTGGTAGCGGGGCGCTGTATACCGCGTACGGAGTTCTTTCTTTACTACGTCTCGATTCAGCAAAGCTATGGTGTTAACAATACTCGGATTCGTTCGCCCGTTATCGAAGACAAGATTCGCAATGTCTTGGATGAGGCTGAAATAGAGCGACTCGCGAATAATGTTGAAGCCAGCGCATCCATGACCGCTTCCACTTCTGTTGCAAACATCTTTACTGAATATCATGGGGTGTAGAACAGAGTATGTTTTCACCACACCCAGGTAGAAGTTGTGTAGCTTGTCGGAGTGCCCCTCAAGCTTTTGGATTGTGGGTTCTAGGTTCATATGACTGCTGTTGCCCCTCCTGGACTATTCCGCCACCAGCCACACCCACAGGACACCCTGCTCGATCTCCCCGACTTCCTGCTCCGCCTCCTCGCGCTCCGATTCCGGCAGGGTCACGAGTCCTTCTTGGCGCAGATGAGTTGGGCGTCTGCGTCTCCGGTCTTGCGCCGAGCAACAATGTGACTGAGACCACAAATAAACGCCGCCAAGAGCCATTGTTTTTGCACCCTCACAGCGTCCTCCCCGTCCACATCATCTGCCCGATCACCACGGCCTCGCGCGGCCACCGCAGCGGTTCATAGTCCGGGTTGTGGCTCGCCATCAGCCTCTATTCAACTCAACGACATAGGTGCTCATGAGCTTATCGTGCCAGCCCTGATTGTCTCGGTCGATCAGTATCCAAAGGAACCCAAGTAACAAGATCAGACCGGAAATCAACTTTCCGACCCACTCGCGGATGAACATTGTGAAGAAATTCGCATTGCGGCCATCTTCCTTGACGACACGCATGCCAAGGAGCTTCTTTCCAGGGGTTGTGCCTCTGGCGAAAAGGACGAAGGCCCAAATAATGTACGCCAGGAGCAGGAGGGAACCTAGGAAGCTGCCAATCCCAGCTCCCGCATCGGTTGCGGCACCGCGTGGCGCAATGGCAAAGAACAATAATAACGCGCTTCCGGGGAGAAGCAGATCGGCGAAGAAAGCTCCCACCCGCTTTCCCGGAGAGGCTAGACGACCGATTACCGGATTTACAACGTTGGTGTGGCAAATGGGGCACCAGCGAATGCCAGCAACGATCTCGGTGTTGCAAAAAGTACAAATACTCATAACTCTCCTCCATACAGACCTAGTGGTAAATATGTACCAAGCCAGCCTTGCCAGCAGGCGACCTTCAGAAGATAGCAGGGACTCTCACAGCGTCCTCCCCGTCCACATCACCTGTCCGATCACCACGGCCTCGCGCGGCCACTTCACCGGTGCGTACTCCTCGTTGTCGCTCACGAGCAGCCAGTGATGGTTGTCGTGCATGAGCCGCTTGATTAGCGGGCCGTCGTCGGAGCGCACGGCGAAGATGCGGTTCTTAAGGCGGCGGACGCGCTGGTGGTCGATCAGGATCATGGCCCCGTGGTGTAGCGTCGGCTCCATCGAATCGCCGTTCACGTCAATCACGCTGCACTTGGCGGGGTTGAGTCCCTTCTTGCGCAGCCAGTCGCGGCGGAAGCCGATCTGCTTGACGACGTGCTCGCTGTCCACGAATGCACCGGGACCCGCCGAGCCGAGAACGCCGTACTTGCCGACCCAGGCTAGCTCGGAATCGGCTTCCTGGTGAGCAAGTTCGGCGGCGGGGAAGGGGAGGGCCTTGGGTTCCGCTGGTTCGGGCAAGTGCTTAGCGCTCAGTTCCTCGACTTGCGTTCGCAGCTGATCCAGAGTTTCTTCCCGCTCAGCCGAGGGCGTGGGGTCGTCGGTCAGGCCTAGCAAGTAGTCCACGCTGACTTTCAAAACATGCGCTGCCTGCGTTAAACCATCAAGCCGAATGGATGATCGGTTGTGCTCGACAGCCGAAATAACTGTATGGTCGTAGCGTTCTCCAAGTGCGGTCGCAAGCTCGACCTGTCTCAACCCTGCCCGCTTCCGTGCTTCCGCTAAGCGCTGACCCAACATTCTTTTTAGTCTACTGCCGTCAAGGGGCTTGACACTTGGATGACATCCACATACACTAGGCTTGTGGATGTCATCCAAGTACGAGCTCGCATGGCCCGACTGGGCCTCTCACAGGAGCGGTTTGCACGAATCCTCGGGATACACCCGTCGCTCCTGACCCGGTATTTCCGAGGAGACCGCCCGCCGCCCCCCGGCTTCTTCGAGAAGGTGAACGCAGCCCTGGACCGGCTGGAGGCGGCGAAGAAAGCGGCTGACGCGGAGTACGAGCGGGTTTTGTCTGGAGCTTCCTCGGAGACCAAGAGTGCCTGAAATCGTAGTCTTCGTTGATCTTCATGCCATCAGCGTAACCGCCCCTGGATTGGGCGGCAAAGCGAATTATGGCGATGGTTTTGGGGATCGGGGAGAAGCGGGAGAGAGCCATGGCTAAACCATCCAGACACGAAACGATCATTCGCCGCAGGCTGTCCGCCGTGCAGTCGGAGATCGACAGTCTCGAAGCGAACTTGAACGCCTCGATCCGCGAGAAGGAGCTGTTAAGCGGACTGCTGGCGGAAGCGGAGAACCCTCAGCGCAGCGATGAGAACGCCGGGGAGGTTTCCGCGTGAGCCTGGCAGCCGAGCAGCTCCGCGCCCGCGAGGGCAAGCTGACCGCCAGCCGCGTCAAGGTGCTGATGGACGGCGACGACCAGGCACTCTATGACCTGTGGAGGGAACTCACGGGCGACCCCTGTTACGAGCAACCCGACCTTTCGGGCATCTGGGCTGTACGGCTGGGCGAGGCGACCGAGACGTTGAACCTCGACTGGTACGAGCACAGGACAGGGTGCCCGCTCACCCGCCGGGGCGAAGTCGTCACATCGCAAGAGCGTCCCTGGGCAGCAGCAACCCTCGACGGCTTCGACGCCTCCCGTCCTCACGGTCCTGCCGTGGTCGAGGCCAAGCACGTCGTCGGCTTCGAGCCGTTCGAAACCATCGTCGCCCGCTACATGCCGCAGGTTCACTGGCAGATGTACGTGACCGGCGCGCCCTTGGCAGTGCTCTCGGTGATCGAGGGAGCGCGGGTGCCGAGATTCGAGGAAGTCCCGCTCGACCTCGCCTATCTGGCCGAGTTGCTGCGCCGGGCCCATCTGCTGTGGCAGTGCGTGGAAACGCTGACGCCGCCTGTAGTGTTGCCACCTGTTGAGCCACCCAAGCCCGCGATCAGGGAAGTAGACATGACGGACAACTCCGACTGGTCAGACTCAGCCACTGCGTGGCTTGAGAACCGCCATGCGGCCAAGGCTTTCCGCTCGGCGGAGAAGACCATCAAGGAACTGGTGCCCGCCGACGCCAAGCGCGTCCACGGGCACGGAGTGGAAGTCAAGCGCAGCAGCAACGGTGCGCTGCGGATAGGAGCAATCGAATGAACGATGAACAAAGGGGCGGGCCGGGTCCGGTAGGCGAACGCGGAGTCTCGGGCCCGGTATGCGATGCCGGTCCGCCTAGCCCGAGGAGAGGACAGCCGCTTCTCATAGCGGCTCTCGCCAAGGCGCAAAGCGTCATGACTTCTCCCGCGCGTAACCGCGAGGTCAAGGTCAGGACGAAGAGTGGCGGAACTTACAGCTTCCGCTACGCGACGCTCGACCACATTATCGAGGCGATCCGCAAGCCGCTGACCGAAAACGGGTTGTGGTTCACGCAAGTCTTAGAGAGCGATGAGGGCGGCAAGTACCGCCTGATCACCAGGCTGCTGCACGAGAGCGGCGAGTCGATCGAGAGCCGGACGCCGCTGCTGGTCGAGAACACGGGCAGCCAGGCATTCGGAAGCGCGCTGACCTACATGCGCCGCTACGCCCTGACCGCCTTGCTGGGCATTGCCGCCGACGAGGACGACGACGCCAACACCGCCGACGGGCACACCGTTGAGCGGAGCGCGTCCAACGGCAACAACGGGGCGCGCAAGCCGCCGCAGGCGGTCCAAGCCACTCCCCCGGCGGACCCGAAGACGGGCAAGCCCTTGCCGCCGTCGCTGATTCCCGTCGAACAGGGCAAGGACGGGCAGGCTGACTGGATCGGTTGGGGGTCGACCCTGGCGGCGGCGCTTCAAGCGAGCACGCCCAAGCAGGCAGCGGCCTGGATGACGAAGAACAAGGATCTGCTCGCCAACTGCGCTGAGCAGGCGCCAGCGATTCACAAGCGCCTGACCGATATAGCTAATGACATCCAAAACAAGGAGACTTCCTGATGCCCAATACCGATTTTTCGCGCGTGGGCAATGCGCAAGACTTTTCCCCGCTGCCGCCGGGAGCCTATCCCTGCCGCTTAGCGGAGATCGACCCAAACGGGCTGACGAAAGCCGGAGACGAGATGTGGAACCTGCAATTCGTTGTCTCGGAGGGCGACTGCCAGGGCAGGATGATCTTCGACCGCATCAGCTTCGGCGAGGCTGCCTTGCCGCGGGTGAAGCTGCTGTGCGAGGCGCTGGGTTTAGACGTCAGCGGAGAGGTGGACCTCGAACCGGAACTGCTCGAGGGCCGGGAGGCGATCGTCACCGTGGACATTCAAACCTATTTCGACCAGGGCGGGAACGAGAAGAAGTCCAACAAGGTCACCTTCACGGGCTACAGCCACATAAACGGCAAGAGTCCCTCAAGCGGTCCTGGGGCAACCGGGGACGGTCTTCCCTTCTGATGCAAGTTCTTCTGACGCGCTCTATCTCGGGGCTGAAGGCGGCGGATCACCTTGCCGCCGAGGAGCTTTCGAAGATCAAGCCCGGCCAGGAGGTGCGCTGCGAGATCAAGCGGGTCCGCAATCCCAAGCAGCTGCGGCTGTATTGGGCGCTGATCGACGCCTGCTGGCAGCACCAGGACCGCTACGCGGCTAAGCATTAAGGAGACAACTCGTGCTTGAAATTCCCAACTGTTCGATCAAACAGACCTTGAAGACCACGCTCGAAGGAGCGGAAGAAGCCTATCTCAGCGGCAAGATCGTCTTGGAGGGCGATCTGACCAATGGGGCGGCGGAAGTCCTGGGTTGCGGCGGTGCGATCCGCGACAACCTGCCGGCCTTCACCGTTCCGAAAACCAGACTGCGGGAAGGCGGCGACAACAAGTACCCCCACGCGATTGAGCTGGGAGATGGAAACGGCGGTGGACTGACGCTGCCCAATGTCTCGGTCCACGCCATGCAGGGCAAGGTCCGCGAGGGGCTGGCGACGCTGACGGTCACGGCCACCTTCGATGACCTGATGAGCAAGGTGGTGTCGGAGTTCCACGGCGACCACCCTTCGTTCATCGGCACGCTGCGGGTATCACCGGCAGCCGATCCCGACCAGGCGCAGATGGACTTTGAGGATGAGGCAGAACAGGTTACCTATTGATTCCCGCATAATATAGAGTAACCTTTTGGGGGTTCTGCTCGTCTTAATAGACATGGGGAACCCAAGAGGCGTAAGGCGCGATTTTGATGCTCTGGAAAAGCGACGGCTGGAGGCCGTGCGGCTGGTCGTCGACGAAGGTTTGAGTCAGTCCGAGGCAGCACGGCGCGTGAAGGCGGCGCAGCAAAGCGTGAGCCGTTGGGTTAGCGAGCATGGCGCGCACGGTGCCGCCGGACTCCGCCGGGCCGGGCGCGCCGGCCGCAAGCCGCTGTTAGACGCCACGCAACGGGAACGTCTGGAGGCAATGCTGCTGCGGGGCCCCGAAGCGCAGGGCTTCTCGACGCCGCTGTGGACTTGTCCGCGAGTCGCTCGTCTGATCGCCGACGAGTTCGGCGTGCGCTATCACGAAGGTCATGTTTGGAAGATCCTGCGGGCGCTCCACTGGAGCCCGCAACGGCCTGTCGGCAAGGCCCGCGAGCGCAACGAAGAAGCCATCCGCAACTGGCGGCGCAAGACTTGGCCGGCCACTAAAAAAAAGCCCAAAAACAAGGCCGCACGATCGTCTTCATCGACGAAAGCGGACTGAGTCAGAAGCCCCATCGTTGCCGCACCTGGGCGCCCCGCGGCGAGACACCCGTGCTGGAGTTCAACTTCAACTGGCAGAAACTTTCCGTTTCCGCCGGGCTGACCTTGCGCAACTTCTACTTCCGGCTCTATCCCGGCGCCATCGGCGAGCTGGAGGTCATCGACTTCCTGAAGGCTTTGGTCCGCCACATCGACGGCCCGCTGCTGATCGTCTGGGACCGCCTGCCGGCGCACCGCAGCCGCCTGGTGCGGGAGTTCATCGAGCTCTCCGAAGGCCACATCGCCACGGAGTGCTTGCCGCCCTATGCACCGGAGCTGAACCCGGTGGAATACATTTGGGCTTACTGGAAGCAGCACGAGTTGCCGAACGTCTGTCCGAAGGACTACTGGGAGCTGGACGAGCGTGCCCGCAAATCCCTGCGTCGCATGCGCCGCAAACCGCGCTTGATTACGGCCTTCTGTCTTCTCTTGGCCTTGACTAACTCTATATTATGCGAGATTCAATAGGCTCCAGGTGAGCCGCTTGTGGTCGAACCTTCGCCGCCGCGATCCGCACCCGCTGTTCACCCGCGAGGAGCTGGAGCGCTGGCTGATCGAGTCGAGCCACGGGAGGAAAGGAATCGGCTGGCGCTGCTCCTACGGCGTGAAATGCAACCGCTATCTGTCATTGCCGGAAGTGTCGCTCGACCACAAGACGCCGCTCAAGCTTTTGCGGATCACGACGCTCGACAACCTGGCCGTGTGCTGCAAGGCGTGCAACCGGGTCAAGGGCGATCTCGACGGCGAACATTTTCTGGAACTGATGGGGCTGCTCGATCACTGGCCGGTGGAGCAGCGCCGGAGCGTCTTGCGGCGGCTGGGTCAGCCGCCGGGCCAATGGGCTTATAAGCGGCGCGGGAAGAACGGGACTTTTGCTGTCAGGGCATAGAGGATTCCATGGAACTAGCGATTGCGTTGGTAGTGTTCTCGTCCTGGGCGCTGCTGTCTAGGGGCTGTGCTCACCGCCGTACCACGACGCCACGCAAGGACGAGGAAGGTGCCTATGTGCGCTGCCTGGAGTGCTCGGCGAGACTCCCCCAGCCCCAGTGGGACGAGGCATGAGTGACCGCCTACTACAACGAGATCGATCCCTACGCCGCCGAGTGGCTGCGCAATCTGATCGCCGCCGGCGAGATCGCCCCCGGCGACGTGGACGAAAGGAGCATCGAGGAAGTCTCGGGCGATGACCTTAGAGGATATGTCCAGTGCCACTTTTTCGCCGGAATCGGCGGATGGATCTCCGCCCTCCGACAAGCCGGATGGGACGACGAGCGACCCGTCTGGTCCGGCTCCTGTCCCTGTCAGCCGCTTTCGAGCGCGGGACAGCACAAAGGCCATGCCGATCAACGACACCTGTGGCCCGCTTTTTACCGCCTCATCTCCACATGCCGCCCTTCAACGATCCTTGGAGAGCAAGTTGCGAGTCGCGATGGACGTGAATGGTTCGCCGGAGTACGAACTGACCTGGGAGAGTTGGGATATGCCTGCGGGGCCGCCGATATGCCGGCTGCGAGCGTCGGCGCGCCGCACATCCGGCAGCGGCTTTGGTGGGTGGCCGACGACCAGCGCGAACGATCACAAGCCGCAGGATCCGTTACCGGAACATACGGCAGCGTATCTAGGAAAGCCGTCCCCGAGGATGCGGGACGAGGTATCGGGCTGGCCGACACCCAATGTTCCGAACGGCGGGCGCTCGATCACACACGCCGAGATGCGGGGTTCGACGGCCTACTACAAGGGCAAGAAGGTTCAAGTCGGATTGGAAGCGGCGGCGAATATGGCCGGGTGGCCGACGCCTCAACACAGCACGGGCGGGCCGGAGCCGTCCGGGAAAACGGGCCGCAAACTTGCAACGCTGGCGGGGTGGGCGACGCCGCGCGAGTCGGACGGCTCGAAGAACGTCAGGACGCCAGAGGGCGCGAAGAAGGAAGCGGCCCGCAAGGGCGCCAACAACGACCTTGGGACGACAGCGGCTTTATCTCTTGCTTCGACGGAAAAGCGCGGCGCGTTGAACCCGGCATTCACCCGCTGGCTCATGGGGTTTCCAACCGCGTGGGACGCCTGCGCGCCTACGGCAATGCCATCGTCCCGCAAGTCGCGGCGGAGTTCATCAGGGCGTTCGAGGAAGTGAGGCCGAACAACCATGGCTAGCGCCATACGCTCGACGGTCACCAGTGGCAGCAGTATCCGTATTACCGGTCAGTGTTTGCGGAGGCGGAATGAGCAGCCTAACACCGCTTGAGCGGCACCCCCTGTCGGCAGTCTGGGGCAACATGCCCCAGGAGCAGTTCAAGGAACTGGTCGAGGACGTGCGGGAGCGCGGACTGCTCGAACCGATTGTGATCTACGACGGGCAAATTCTCGACGGCTGGCACCGCTACCGAGCATGCCTTGAGGCTGACGTCAAGCCAACTATCCACCGCGACGGCATGCGCGGTGGCCACGAGAATGATCCGCTTAAATTCGTGATCTCCCGCAACCTGCACCGCAGGCACTTGACCACGAGCCAGCGGGCGATGATTGCGGCGAAGCTCATGAACCTAAAACATGGCGGACAGCGTGGCGACAAGAAACAAGGTGCAAATTTGCCCCCTGGATCGGTCTCGTCCGCCGCCGCCGCTGGAATGCTCAACGTCTCCCAGCGTTCGGTGAAGACTGCAAGAGCCGTCCGAGATCACGCCAAACCGGAAATCGTTGAGGCTGTCGAGCGCGGCAAGATGTCGGTCACCGCAGCGGCGCGCAAGGCGAAGAGCAAGACCGGCTCAACCAGTTCCAAGAAACCAAAGACCTTACCACCGGCCTCCGCCGCCAAGCTCCAGGCCAGGGTAGAGCGGCTCGAGGCCGAGCTGATCGCCGCCAGGATGGAGATCGAGGAAAAGGCGGCGAAGATTGACGAGCTCGAAGAGCGGATCGCCTTCATCCAGGCCGAATCCTCCCCCGTCGCCGCCGTGCGCGAGGAGAAGTTCAACAACTACCGCGCCCACATCCGGACCCTCAAAGGCTCGGTGGGCCAGTGGCAGACCAAGTTCCAGGAATCGAACACCGAGAACAGATTCCTGCGCAGGCGCCTGCGGGCCTTGGGGGAGAACATCCGGCCATGATTCCGCCGCTCAGGGACTATCAGTCCGCGTCGATCGAGTTATTGCGCGAAGGCATACGCGACGGCCATCCGCGGCAGATTCTCTGTGCCCCAACCGGATCGGGAAAGACGCTTGTGGGCGCTTATCTGATCGCCGAGGCGGCGGCCAAGGGATCGAAGGCAGCCTTCGTCTGCGACCGCGTGGCGCTGGTCAACCAGACTTCGAAGGTGTTCACCGAATTCGGGATTCCCCACGGCGTGGCGCAGGGTCAAAACACATTCGGGCGCTCTCTGCCGGTTCAGGTCTGCTCGGCCCAGACGATCGAGGCGCGGGGCTTTTGGCCGGATCTCGACTTGGTGATCGTGGACGAGGCTCACACCCAGCGCAAGGCCACGCTGGAGTTCATCACCGCGATCAACAAGCCGGTGATCGGTCTCACCGCCACCCCTTTCAGCGCGGGACTGGCTCAGACCTACTCGCGGGTGGTGAACGTCACCACCACCGACAAGCTGATTGCCGATAAGTGGCTGGTGCCATTGAAGGTCTACGCGGCCAAAGAGATCGATATGAAGGGAGCGAAGACCAACGGCGGCGAGTGGCTGGCGTCGGAGGTCCAACAGCGCGGCGCCCGGATCGTCGGCGATATCGTTGCCGAGTGGGCGGCGAAGACCGGCCAGCACTTCGGCAAGCCCGTGAAGACGATCGTGTTCTCGGCCACGGTCGAGCACGGCGAGGAGCTATGCCGGGCGTTCCAGGAAGCGGGCCATGACTTCCGGCAAGTTTCCTACAAGGACGGCAACGACGAGTCGAGAGCCAGGTTGATCGAAGCATTCCGGCGCGGGGAAGTGATGGGACTGGTCTCGTGCGAGGCCTTGGCGAAGGGCTTCGATGTCCCCGACATCCTGTGCGGCATTGCGGCGCGGCCCTACCGCCGATCGCTCGCTTCCCACATCCAGCAGATCGGCCGGGTGATGCGCCCGGCGCCGGACAAGGACTTCGCTCTGTGGCTCGATCACGCGGGCAACTACCTGGGTTTTCTGGAAGAGACCCTGGATTTTTTCGCGCAAGGGGTCAACGAGCTCGACGACGGCGAGCGGGGCCGCGTGGTGCGCAAGCGGTTCAGCAACGGCGAAGCGCCGAAGTGCCGGCGCTGCGGCTACGTATGGGGCGAGGGCGAGGAAGCGGATCTGTGTCCGGCGTGCGGGCTGGAGCGCGGGCGGAACCGCTCGCGGGTGGCGGCGGCTCCGGGCCGCATGGAAAAGGTCGAGGGAGCGGCGGGGCATAGCCGGGATTGGGCTACGGACCGGCGGTTCGTCTGGGATCACATTCAGAGGATCGCGGCCGAGAGGAAACCGGGCAATCCCGGCACCGCCCGTAAGTTCGCCCTGGCGCAATACCACAACTGGTTCGGTGAGTGGCCGCGAGGAGACTTCTACTTCATCAGGGGTCCGGTGGACCCGCGCGTGGAGCGGCGTGTCCAGCGGCAGCTCAACAAGTGGCGCAGGCAGCAGTACGCCATCCAGAAATCGATCGAGGCGAGGACATGAGTCAGCCGTCGAGAGAAGAGGTAGCCGGGGCCCTGTCGTGGATCTCGCCTGATGACCGCGACACGTGGGTGCGGATGGCGATGGCCTGCCGCTCGGCTCTGGGCGACGATGGCTGGGCGCTTTGGGACGAGTGGTCCGAGGGGTCCGATAAATACCGGCCCCGGGATGCGGCATCGGTCTGGCGCTCGGTCAGGCCCGCCGGCGGCATCACCGCGGGGAGCCTGTTCGAGCTGGCGAGGGGCAATGGGTGGCGCCCCAGCGCCACGGGGCAATTCCGGCCGCGTTCCACGCGCCCGCACCGGCCACCGCCAGTCTCGGCTGGGCCTTCGCCCGAGCAGGCGGCGGAGAAGGCCAGAAACCTGATAGCCAGAGCGAAGCTCGACGTGCATCCCTATCTGGCACGGAAGGGATTCCCTGACAGGAAAATGCTGGTACTCGGCGAGGCCCTGCTGGTTCCCATGCGGCCGATCGGCGGCTACGAGCGGATTGCCAGCCTGCAAATGATCCGGCCCGACGGCGGGAAGCTGTTTCTCAAGGGTGGCAGGGCCTCGGGCTGCGTCTATCATCTGGGCTTGGGCAGCAGCGAGCAGTGGTGGGTCGAGGGGTTGGCGACAGGCCTCTCGGTGCTGGCCGCGCTCAGGCTGCTCTCTAGGCGGGCGCGGGTGACGGTCTGTTTTTCGGCTTCGAATCTCGCCAAGGTGGCACGCCACGGGATTGTGGTAGCCGATCACGACGCCGGGAGCCAAGCGGGGGAGAAAGCGGCGCGGCAAACCGCACTCCGCTACTGGCTGCCGCCCGAGCCTGGCGACGCCAACGACTTCCATCAAGCGTATGGGGTGCGGGCGCTGGCTCAGGAGATGCGGGGAGTTCTGGTCGGGCCTCGGCGGAGGCGGGAGGCGGCATGAGAAACAGGAGAAACCAGCAGAGATGATTCGTTTAGGAGAAAAAGTCAAGGACACCATCTCGGGCTTCGAGGGGTTTGCGACGGCGCGCACGATATACCTCTATGGCTGCATTCGAGTGCTTGTCCAGCCGCCAGGGCTGGACAAGGACGGCAAGCCTCACGAGGGGCAATGGTTTGACGAGGCGTGTCTCGGCGGCGCAGGTGAAGGGACCGGCGGACCTGAGCGGCCAGTGCCGCCACTGCGTCTTGAAGAAGACCGGCGGTGACGGGTGAATACTGCGTGAAGATCGACGAAGCCATCCGCGAAGCCGTTCAGTCGGCCATCACCGATTCCCTGAAGAGCGTGATGGTCGAAAAGCGGCTCTACAGCCTCACGGAAGCGGCCCGATACCTTGGCCGCTCCAAGGAGGCGGTCGGCCGGATGGTACGCCAGGGCCATGTACAGGTCACTTCGCACGACAGCAAGATTCTCATCGACGTGCTTGAGCTGGGCCGTTATTGCGAGCGCGTGAAGCACTATCACGAGGCGGCGGCGTAGAATGGCTCCTATGGCATACGGCAACGGAACCATCGAACGGCGCAGCAACAACCGCTGGCGCATCACCTGGTACGCGGCGGGGAAGCGGAGGCGCAAGACGGTACGGGGCACAATCACCGCGGCCCGCCGGGAGCTCAGGCAAAGAGTCGCGGAAGTGGACCAGGGTGGCATCATCGACCATCGTAGGGTCTTGGTGTCGGAACTGTTGGACGATCTGCTGGACGACTATCGCAGCAAAGGCCAAGATGTGAAGACATGCAAGCAGCGGATCAGAAACCTGCGGCCGTTCTTTGGCAACCTTTTTGCCTGCCGGGTCGGCACGGATACCCTGCGTGCTTTCGTGCGGAAACGCAAGGCCCAGGGCGTCAAGGACAGCACGATCAACCGCGACATTGCCGCCCTTAAACGCGCATTCTCGCTGGGCCATGAGCACAGCCCCAGGAAGGTTGTCCGCATTCCCCGCCTGCCCATGGCCGGGCCGGAGTCGAAGCCGCGCGAGGGATTCTTCACTCACGAGGAGTTCCTGCGACTGCGGTCGGAACTGCCGGCGGAGGTCGCGCAACTCGTCACGTTCCTCTACTACACGGGTTGCCGCAAGGGCGAAGCCCAAGGGTTACAGTGGAAGAGCGTTACTCTAGCCGAAGGAAAACTTCGCCTGACGGAGACGAAAAACGGCCGCTCGCGTGTCATACCTTTAAACAACGAGCTTCGCGGTCTCCTCGATTCACTGCGGATGGAGCGCGACGAGCTATGGCCGGAATCGCCCTGGGTGTTTTCGCGGCGCGGAGCGCCGATCAAGGATTTTAGAACAGCTTGGCAGAACGCTTGTAAAGCGGCGGCCGTTCCTGGCCGCCTGGTCCACGACTTACGGCGCACCGGCGCCCGCAATCTCATACGCTCGGGGGTGCCTGAGCACACTGTCATGGAGATTGGCGGCTGGCGAACCCGCAGCATGCTCTATCGTTACGACGTGGTTGATGTAACGGACCTCCACCATGCCATGGACGCCTTGGACCGCTACCTGGGGAGCCTTGGGGAAGGCGTTCGAAATGAGACTGGCTCGGAGGTAGTGAATTGAATCGCCCCAAAACCGCCCCAAAACTCGGGCGAAAACCGAAGGACTATACCGTAAGTTATTGAAAGCATTGGTGCCCGGGGTGGGAGTCGAACCCACACGGTGCATAGCACCAAAGGATTTTAAGTCCTTTGCGTCTACCAGTTCCGCCACCCGGGCATTACTTTATTTTCAATTATTTACATTATCGCCGTCTCTGCTCAACCCAAGGGATGTGGGGTATTTTGTGGGTACATCACCCCTGGAAGCGTTCGGATTGATCGCCGCCATGCTCTCCGCCGCTTTCAGTTGACTCAGGCGTCGGGTGCACATAACGCTCCGAAACGAGCACACTTGAGCGCCCCATCAACCTCATGATAGTGAAGGCCTCTCTGCCCCGCCTTCCCCCAGCCGTGTGCCGTCGGTGTGTCGAAAGCCGTGCGGCACGAAATCCTTAGCCAGCTTTTAGGGTATCGCGCAACTTCGAGTGTTGCCGGTTCAGTCAAGTTTGATACAGCAGCGTGCCGTCGCACTGTGTGAAGACGTAGCCCTGCTGTGCGGGTCCGCGCTGTTTGAGCATCTCGACGGTGCGAGCTGTCGAGGGAAGGTTGCACTTCGTAGCATGCTTAGCGTTGCCCGCTCGGATGGTCACCTGGCCACTTTTTTAAGTTACGATCCGGGCCATCTTCGGCGGGCGCGGAGCTTCCGCCGCCAATGTCGAACCGGACCTCACACAGGGTACACGAGCTGCTCCCCGGCCACAAGTGATTCTTGGCCCGACGGCAGTCCCCGGGGATGGGTCGAAGCGTTCCCAAAGTCTGTTTGAGCCATCCGACAAGGTTGTCTCGCCGCTCCTCAGCCATTCGTCGCCCACCCTCGGTTATCTCTCAGAACCATAATTTCGCGGCGATAACTGATCGTTCTTCGGGCCACCGTGCCCGCACAGTGGTCAACCTACGATCTTTGGCGGGCATTCGCTTGCACAGTGTGTACTGAGTAGTGGCCGACCACCGTGTCGGCTCGCTCACAACCCGGCGGTGCGACGGAGATGTCGCTTCCCATTCATGCGATTGGTTCTCCAAACCCATTTGTGCTTCCCGCCGCCGTCGGCCGCATCGGGCTACAGGGCGGAGAGCATTCGGCTTCCTCCCCAGGCGTGCCGGACTCGGCCGGATACGGCCCTGCCTCCTGGTAGCCTTTGATATCATCTCCTGTGGCGTTGGAACTCGACGTGCAGCCCCACAGGCCGAGCCGCTTTGTCGAAGCTGTCCAGAGCGAAGCGGGTCAAGGCTCGCCGCCGCGGCGGCATTTTTGAATCCTGCAAGATCGGAGAAGACAACATGAGTGCCCAAGGAATTCATCACGTCACCCTCATCGTGGACGATCGGGAGCAGGCGTCCCGCTTTTACGGGGATGTCTTGGGGATGGAGGAAAAGTTTCGCCCCGGCTTCCAGTTCCCGGGGATGTTCTATCATTGCGGCTCCCAGGAGGTACATCTGATCATTGCCGCGCGTCCGCTGACCCGGGACGATCTCTACATTCAAGTCGGAAACGGGGGAGACATCACGCGCCGCTACATCCATCGCCACGCCGCTTTCCAGGTGCCGGACATCGAAGAGATGAAAGCTCGTCTGGTGGAAAACGGCGTCAAAATGTTGTTTGACCCGGCTGTCGAGCTAGCCAAAACGGGGAACGACTTCGTTCGCAACATGGTAGACGGATGGACGAAGATGTATGGAGCGACGCCGCTCTTCTGCTTCGATCCGTTCGACAATCTGCTTGAATTCGTACCCGCCCCGGCGGCCTGATGCAGCCGGCCTCCGCATCGTGATACCCCAAGAGAGAGGTTAGGATCGAAGTGTGATGAAACCATTCCATGTCTTGCTCGCGCTAGGACTTTTGGCTCTCGCTGTCGATTCGGCGGCCGCCGATCGAAAGCCAGTGCTGTCCGGGGAAAGTCGCGCCATCGGACGGTAAGTCTCGACCGCTCAATGTCTTATGGCCTGTTTTGCCCGGGAACGATTTGAAATCCCGAGGCCACAAATGGTCGCCTGAACGGAGCATCCGGACGCGGCACAATGAGGGATGAACCTTGGCCGTACGGTTTTCTCCCAACTGATCGAGCACCTACCGAGCAAAGAGTTTCAGAAATGTGTATCGCGCTACCGCGGCGATTCCTATCTGAAAAGTTTCTCCTGCTGGGATCAGTTTCTTGCGATGGCATTCGCCCAGCTGACCTATCGGACAAGCCTCCGCGACATCGAGACGTGCCTGCGTTCGATGCACGGCAAACTCTACCACATGGGATTCCGCGGCAGGGTAGCGCGCTCGACACTGGCCGATGCGAACGAGTCGCGCGACTGGCGGATCTACGCGGACTTCGCGCAGGTCTTGATTGGCATGGCACGGCCGTTATATGCCCACGACCCGATCGGTGTGGACTTGGACCAGACCCTGTACGCTCTCGACTCGACAACAATCGACCTCTGCCTGTCGCTGTTTCCGTGGGCGAGATTCCGCAAGCAAAAGGCCGCCGTGAAGATGCACACGCTGCTGGATCTGCACGGCAATATTCCCACGTTCATCCGCATTACTGGAGGCAAAGTGCACGACATCAACATCCTCGACGAGATCGGCCCGGAGGCCGGCGCGTTCTACGTCATGGATCGGGCCTACGTCGATTTCGAACGCCTCTTCGTGTTCACTCTCTGCTCGTCGTTCTTCGTCGTGCGAACCAAGAAGAACATCTTGCTCCAACGGCGCTACTCGCATCCCGTCGACAAATCCACGGGCTTGCGCTCGGATCAGACCGTCATACTGGCTGCCATCGAATCGGCCCAAGCCTATCCCGACCCGTTGCGGAGGGTCAGTTACTTCGACGCCCGGACGAACCAAGCGGCTGAAGTTTCTGACCAACAACTTCGCGCTCCCGGCGCTGACCATCGCCCACATCTACAAGTCGCGTTGGCAGATTGAGTTGTTCTTCAAGTGGATCAAGCAACATCTGCGAATCAACTCGTTTTACGGCACCAGCGAGAACGCCGTCAAGACGCAGATCTGGATCGCTGTCTCGATTTACGTGCTCATCGCCATCGTCCGGAAACGGCTCGGGCTGGAAGCGAGTCTTTACCAGATTCTACAGATTCTCAGCGTTACGCAATTCGAAAAAATGCCCCTTTTACAGGCACTCCAGCCATCCGACTCCCCAAACGAATCCCCCTATGACCCCAACCAATTGATTCTATTCGACTTTTAACCGGACAGCAGTGACATGGGTTATCGGGCCGTAACCGCCCAGAACCGCTGAACGAGAATTCGCCCGTCTCTGCTCAGCTAAGAGCTCTGCGATTTTTTCTCTCACGCGCTTCTCCGCTACACGCGGGTCTTCCCCTGGCGCGGAGCCGGGGGTACTCATGTAATCGACCTCCGACTACCGCAAACGTTAGCCTGCGGCCAAGGGGCCCATTCGTTGGACGAAAGAGCAAGCAACTGGGGTGCGAAGTGTTATCCCCATCACGTCCATAGGCTCCTGTAACGTTAGGAAGGTCACGCCGGCAGCGTCCCGGCGGCTCAACGGAACTATACCAGCTTCTGGACTCATCAGGAGGACTCGGATAAGGCATCGTACCTATGATAGACAAGATATTTGCTTTCCATTGGTCATACCTATCGATGTGGCGACAAGACTAGAGGGTTGCCGCATTTAAGCGCGCATTTTAACGACTCAGTGTTCCCTGTGAGTAATACCAGCTCCGGACCCTAAAACCCCTGCTCCTCGAGATCCTTCACTCGCAGCGACGACTTCGCCGGCAGATTCATCGTCTCCAGAAGCCGCTCGACGTGCTTGGCAATGACGTCGCATTCCAGGTTGACCTTCGATCCGGGGCGAAGGCCGTGAAGCGAAGTGACCTCGTAGGTGTGAGGAATCACGGCTACGCTTAGCACGTCGTCGGTGAGTTCCGCGATCGTCAGGCTGATACCGTCGATGGCGATACTGCCTTTGTAAACCAGGTAGCGCATCAGCGGCTGAGGAACACGGATGCGCAGCCACCAGTTCTCATCGCCGATCGCCTCCAGCGATAGCAGTTCCCCGGTCCCATCGACGTGTCCCTGGACGAAGTGCCCGCTCAAGCGCCCGCTTGGCGACAACGGCCGCTCCAGGTTCACTCGCGAACTCTTTTCCAGATCCCCCAGGGACGTTCGCTCGATCGTTTCCGGGGCCAAGTCGGTCGAGAACGACTTGTCGGAGACTGCCACCGCCGTCAGGCAAACGCCACTGACCGCGATGCTTCCACCGACCGCCAAATCCGAGAGGACCAATTTGGCCCCAATCGTCATCCGAGCGCCGGAGCTCTGATGATCGAGCGACTCAACGGCTCCGGTCTCTTCGATGATGCCCGTAAACATTGGATTCTTGAAAGCTGCGGCCCCTAGTCCGCTACGAAACAGAGCCGCACCCGAAAGGGTGCGGTCAAGCCCACTCAGCGGTGCCGCTGTCGCCGAGCCGGGTCATTGCGAGAACTTGACCGCGGCCTCCCGGCCCCGGCTCTGTTGGCCGGTCTCGCACGTTCATTCTTCCTTGCCGCGCCTGCAAGAACCACCGCACCGGTAATACGCATCTTCTCGATCCTGTCACAGTCGCGTGGGCAAGCGGTTCCCCGCTGGCCGCACCCGAAAGCAGTCATCTTTGCCAGTAAGCCTCGACGGCAAACTCGTCCGGGCCGACCGGAAAAGTCCGCAGGTTCGAAAGCTGAATGGCCCCCGCGCGGCTGCGTCGGCCTACTCCTCCCGCCATGGGCAGCGAATCAACGCCGCCCAATATCTTAGGAGCGTAGTACAACAGCGTCTTGTCCACAATCCCCGAATCGAGCGCCGCCCAGTTCAGCTTCGACCCTGCTTCGATCAGCAGCGACAAGATCTGCTGCTCGCCAAGCCAACCGACAACCTTCGTCAGATCAACCCGCCCGTGCTCTCCATCGAACGTCTGTACCGAAATCCCCCGCGCCTCCAGCGCCTTTCGCCGCTTGCTGGGGGCCGCGGACGTCGTCATGACCACCAGATCATCGGCGAACGACTCGACTAACCGCGATTCGAGCGGCAACCGCAACAGGGAATCCGCCACCACCCTTAGGAGGGGCCGCCTCCTGGGGAGGCCGGAGCGGTCCGTCAGGAGGCAGTCGTCGGCCAGTACGGTTCCGATTCCCGTCATAATCGCGTCCTGGTCGTGGCGAACCTGCTGCACGTGCGCACGAGCGACGTCGCTCGTGATCCAACCCGTGTTGTCGTCGGGTGCTGCGATCTTGCCGTCCAGCGTGAGGGCCGCTTTTAGGGTGACCAGGGGTTTTCGGGTTTTGCTGAAGCGAAAGAACGCCTCGTTGAGTTTGCGAGCTTCCTCGGCGAATTCCCGCGCCAGCTCGACTTCGATACCCGCATCTCTCAACTGGGCGAACCCCTTTCCGGAAACGGCGGGGTGCTCGTCTTCGATGGGCGCTACCACGCGGACGATTCCGGCCGCGGCGATGGCCTCCGTGCACGGCGGCGTCCGGCCTTGGCGGGGGCAGGGTTCGAGACTGACGTACAGCGTGGCTCCCCGGGCCGCTTCACCGGCTTGTTCCAGCGCCGCCACTTCGGCGTGTTTCTTGCCCTCGTAGGTATGGAAACCGCGTCCGAGCACGTCTCGGTCAGGGCCAACCACAACCGCCCCGACCATCGGATTCGGGCTGGCAAGGCCGCGGCCTTTTCGCGCCAGATCGAGCGCTTCACCTAAGAATTCGAGATCCACGGCTGCCATGTCTAACTACGCTACTGGAACTCAATCCTCAAACAGAGAACGAACGAAGGCGTTGGCGTCGAATTCCATCAGGTCGTCGGCCTGTTCACCGATCCCCACCCAGCGGATCGGCAATCCCAATTCCCGGGCAATGGCAACGACGATTCCGCCCTTGGCCGTTCCGTCCAGCTTGGCGAGCACTAGACCCGTTACTCCCGCCGCCGCCGTGAACTGCCGAGCCTGCTCCAGCCCATTCTGCCCGGTGACCGCATCGAGCACCAATAGGACCTGATGGGGAGCGTCGGGGATCAAGCGCTCCGCCGTGCGTTTCATCTTCTCAAGCTCGGCCATGAGATTCGACTTCGTGTGCAGCCGCCCGGCCGTGTCGGCGATAACGCAATCCGCGCCGCGAGCCTTAGCCGCCTCGATCGCGTCGAAGAGCACGGCGCTCGGGTCCGCTCCGGCTTTCTGCTTGATGACTTCGGTTGAGGTCCGGTGACCCCAGATGTCGAGTTGTTCGGCCGCTGCGGCGCGAAACGTATCCCCGGCGCACAGGAGCACCTTCTTGCCTTCCTGGTGGAAGCGATGCGCCAGCTTGCCGATGGTCGTGGTCTTCCCCGTCCCGTTGACACCCACTACTAGGATGACTTCGGGGGGCTGGACAGCGGCCGCTTCTCCCTTCGGTGCACTGTTGAGGATCTCAAGTAAATGCGCGGCGATATGCGTTTTCAGTTCTTCGCCATCAGCCAATTGCCGACGGCTGAGCTTTTCCCGGGCCTCGTCGAGGATTTCCGTCGCCGTCCGGACCCCAATGTCGGAGCCGATCAGAGCCATCTCGAGCTCGTCGAGCAGATCATCATCGATGACTTTTTGGCCCTCGACAACGTTGTCGATCTGTTCGGCCAAGTTGTCGCGAGTCTTGGCCACCGCCGTCTTGAAACGGTCGAGGACGCCGGGGTCGGAGAGGGGGCCAAACAGAGTTTGGATCATACTGACCTATGGTTGTGGACGCCGGCAGCGCCGGGAAATGAGCGGTCGGAGGCTCGCGCGCGCCTCTGTTACCGCCCCCTTTGACGCATCCAACTCGTGACCGCCTAGCAGCCCGCGGCAAAAGTCGTTCAGGAGCAAAAAATGGGGGCTGCCCGGACTGCGACCAATTCGCCCCCACCATGACCCTAGAAAAAAAGCAGTTAGCTTGAAGCGAATTGGCTGGCTGTACCCGATTTTTCGCGACCTTTACTTCTGCCACGGGCTGCTAGGCCGGAGAATTGTAAGAGCGAGGCATGGCGCGTCCTCCGCTGCTGCTTTTCCAGGGACGGTGAGAAAGGTCCGTGGCCGCTCGCAAACCGATCATAGCATGGCGTCGGATCGGGGTCCGTCCAACAAACTGGGGCAAAAAAAGCACTTGTGTAGCTAGACCGCTTTTTCTCACCACGGCCGCGGTGGATGAGGCTGAAAGACCCGGCGGCCACGGCTCGCGCTGTCCTAATCCGGTTCCGCGGGTCACGGACGGAAAGTTCTAAGACTTGCGGTGGACCACCCTCTTACTGCGCCTGCACCTCGAAAACTGCCACAATGGGGCCTCTCGGGCGACCCGACATGAAGCCTGACTGGTTCGATAAGCGTCCTTTGGTTCTGCTGGCCGTGTTCACGGCGCTGTTCTTTTGGCGGCTTGCCCTCAGCGACCAGTTCACGTTCCTGGACTCTCCCGATCTGGCGTATCAAGTATTGCCCTGGTATCAGGTTCAGGCGCGTTCCTGGCAGAATGGCGAGTTTCCGCTCTGGGACCCCTCCCAGTGGACGGGCCAGCCGCTGATCGGGCAGATGCAGCCGGGAGCGGCTTTCCCCCTGAACTGGCCGCTGTTTCTGGCGCCTTTGGGCGACGGGTATATCAATCTCCGCTACATCCACTGGCATTTTGTGCTGATGCACTTATTGGCCGGCCTTTTCATGTATGCGCTGGCGCGTGAGTTGGGCCGCGGCCGTTACGCGTCGCTGGCGGCGGCGCTTGCATTCGCCTGCTCCGGCTACGTCGGCGCCACGGCTTGGCCGCAGATGGTCAACGGAGCGATCTGGATTCCGCTGATCTTTCTGCTTTTCCATCGCCTGGTCAAAGCCGCGACCACTCTGGCGCGCTGGACGTACGCGGCTTGCTGCGGGGCGGTCGTCGGCATGTCGCTATTGAGCGGACATCATCAGACGCCCACTTTCACGGTGTTCGCCCTGACCGCGTTGTTTCTGTATTTCTTCTTTGAACGACGCCGCCGATCGGCGAGCCAGGCGGGGCGCTTGGTTGGGTTCTTTGTGGTCGTGGGACTGTTCGCGGCTACGATCGGCGCTCTGCAGTTGATTCCGGCTTTCGAGTACGCCCAAAACGCCTACCGTTGGGTGGGCGCTCCCGAACCGGTGACGCTTGGCGACGCTGTTCCCTACTGGGTGCAGCACGACCAGCGGCTGCATCCTTTTAGCCTGCTGGGCATGGTCGTTCCACACGTCTATTTGCGGGCCAACACCTTCGTCGGGTTCTTCTGCTTGAGCATGGCTGTTTTCGCCGTCGCGCTTGCGTGGAATGATCGCTGGGTGCGCGTTTATTCCTTCCTGGGGCTGGGAGCGCTGATCTATGGGTTCGGGCCGTTTTCGATGCTGCACGGCTGGGTGTACGCACTGGCGCCTTTTGCCGACAAGTCCCGCAGCCCCTCGCACGCGGTTTTCGTCTTTCAGTTCGCTTTGTTTCTGCTCGCCGCCCATGGCATCGATCGTTTCTTCACCGCGCCGCGCCAAGACGAGGGGACGGGGCGTTGGCTGCGCTACATCCAATGCACGCTGATCGGCTTTGGCGGAGTGGTATGGGCGTCGGCCCTACACCTGGCGATACAGGGAAGGCTCACGGCCGAGCCCGGCGACCACTTCCTGTTGGCTTCGGTCTTCGCCTTTGTCCTGGCGGCGGTCATTCAAGCCCATCGAAAGCAAAAGCTTCCCCGGACTGCCGCCCGGCTGGTGCTCATTCTTCTGATGCTATTTGAGATGGGCAGTACGCGATGGTTTGACGTGGTGCACTTTTCCGATCCGAACCGCACGACGGTGTTGCCCAAGCTCAGCGAGTTGCGGGGCGCCATGGACTTCTTAAAAGAACAGCCGGGGCCGTTCCGCTTTGAGATCAATTCGGGCGAGAGGATGCCCAACCTGGGGGCGTGGGAAGGCCTCGAAGCCTCCGATGGCTATCTTGCGTCGGTAAGCCGGAACGTGTACGACTTGATGGGGCAAGATTGGGCGCGCGGCCGGCTGCTGGCGAATACCGTCTACACGGTTAGCAAGGAACGAGTCCGCGAAGTCCAAGTAGAGGTCTACCGCGACCCGAGCGGCTGGAAGGTTTTTCGCAATCCCGACGCCTACCCGCGCGCCTGGACCGAGCACGAGGCGGCAAACATCGCCATACCCGGCGGGGTGGCCGGTTCCCTGCCCCGAGGCGGCCAGTGCGAAGGGCCGGAACCCGTGGAGTTCGTCAAGAACACCGCCCACGAAATCGTGGCGACGGTTTCGATGCAGTGCCCCGGCTTCGTGATTTTCGCCGACCCGGACTACCCCGGCTGGCAGGCTTACCTGGACGGCAAGCCGGCCCCCATCTATCCGGCCTACGGCGCCTTGCGCGCGATCGCCGTCGGGGCCGGGCGGCAGCGGATCGAGTTCCTCTATCGGCCCCGCTCGGTCTACGTGGGAGCCGGATTGACGGTGCTGGGGCTGTTGACCGCGGCCGTGCTGCTGATCGTCGCTCGCCGGCGGGACGCCCTCGGGTAGCGATGCTCTCGCGGCCCGCCGCTACTCGTACAGCTTGTCGATTCGGGCGGCGTAGCGCTCGACGACGACCTTGCGGCGGACTTTCATGGTCGGCGTGATCTCGCCTTCTTCGAGCGAAAACTCGCGGTCGAGTACGGCGATCTTCTTGATCTGCTCGTAGCGGGCCAGGCCCTGACAGGCCTTTTCGACTTGCGCCCCGAGCATTTCGACGATCGCTTCGTGGCTTGCCAACTCGGTGTCGTTGGCGCACGAGAGGCCGTTGGCCGCCGCAAACTGCTTGAGCCTTTCGAAGTTAGGCACAATCAGGGCGCTGGGGAACTTGCGTCCTTCGGCGATGACGACGGCCATGGAAACGAAATCGCACGTCTTGAGCTGATTCTCGATCGGCTGCGGAGCGATGTACTTGCCGCCGGAAGTCTTCAGCAGATCCTTCTTGCGGTCGGTGATTGTCAGGTATCCGTCCGCGTCGAGATGGCCGATGTCCCCGGTGTGAAACCAGCCGGCGACGATCGCGTCGCGAGTCGCTTCCTCCATCTTGAAGTAGCCCTGCATGACGTTCGGTCCGCGGACAAGGATCTCCCCGTCGTCGGCGATCTTGACTTCGACGTTGGGGATCACTCGGCCCACGGTTCCGAAACGCAGGCTGCCGGCATAGTTGGTGCTGATGACGGGGGAAGTTTCGGTCAGCCCATAGGCCTCACAGATGCGGATACCTACGGCGAAAAAAAACTCCCCGAGGTGCTTGGCCAACGGGGCGGCTCCCGAGACGAAGTAGCGGATGCGGCCTCCCAGCCGATCCCGCAGCTTGCTTAGGACGAGGCGGTCGGCCAGTAAATGCCGCAATCGCAATCCGAGCGGAAGAGGATCTCCGACGAGCCGGTAAGGCAGGGTCTGTTTCCCAACTCCGACCGCCCAGTGAAAGAGTTTTTGGCGGAGCGGCGGTCCGCCGGCGACCTTTTCCATCACTCGACCGTGCACTTTCTCAAAGAACCGCGGGACGCCGACTGCGATGGTGGGACGGACCTCCATCATGTTGCGCGGCACGGCTTCCATGGATTCGGCGTAGGCAACGGTAGCGCCCTGGTAGTAAAAGATGTAGTCAGCCGTTCGTTCCGCCACGTGGGAGAGCGGCAGAAACGACAAACAGACATCGCCTTCGCCCATGTCGAATCCGTTGTCCCGGACGTTGGTGGCAAAGTTGGCGTGCGAGAGCATGACGCCCTTGGGCGTCCCCGTGGTTCCGGAGGTGTAGATGATGCTGGCCAGATCATCGGGCTGAACGGAGCTGATCTCCTGCTCGAACTGCGCGGCCTCGTCCTCTGTTAGAGACGCCTCTCCGATAAGCCGCGGGAGCGTGGTGATCCGTTCGTCGTCACTGTCGACCGGATCGAACACGATGACGCCTTCGAGGTTGGGAAGAAGGTCCCAAACGCTCTTGATCTTGTCGAGCTGCCCGACGGTCGAGAGCATGATGACACGCGCTTCGGAGTGCTCAAGGAGGTAGTGGATCTGTTTGGCGCCCAGTGTTGGGTAGAGCGGAACGCTGACGACGCCCGCGGTCATCATGGCGAAATCGGCGACGGCCCATTCCCAGCGGTTCTCCGACAGCAGCGCGCAGCGGTCGCCCTTTTGAATGCCCACGTGGGCCAGTTCCAAGTGCAGCCGTCCCACCCGGCGATAAAGTTCCTGGGAAGAAATGGGCCGATAGACGCCGTCCGATTTAGTCAGGATCGTATCGGGCTTGTTATAGGAAACCGTGTGGCGAAACAGCCGTGCCAGAGTCCCGGGCATCGTTTCATTCTCCTAAAAAAGCCGCAGGTTTGCGGGGTCCCTGGGCAACAGAAAAGGCCGCGGATCTCAAAAGCGAGATCCGCGCTACAAGGCTTTGATGATAGGGCGTTTGCGACGCCGCCCGCCGACCTCAATCATAATGAACTGCCGCGAGTCTCGGCAAAGCGACCGCCGCGGCCTGCGCTTCGGGACGCGACCAGGACCGCCAGGCCGAGCGAGTAACGGGAAATCCAAAACGCCAGTCGGAGCCGCGGGCGTTAGCCCCGCGGGCCCGCGCCCTGACGGGCGCGGGTCTCTCTCATTGGTCCGACCTTCCGATTTGGTTCCGGTGGGCCAGTCCCGTTTTGCGCCTACGCGCAGGCCACTTTGCAGTGCCTAAAGTTGCACCCTCGGTGAGTGTTAGAATCATTCGCGGCGACATAGCCGGAGCGCGTTACCGTGCCTACACCAGCGGAAGAGACCATGACCATTCGACGCCTCGCTAACGAAATCCGTCAGGGCAGCCTCTCGCCGGTCGAGTTGACGCGAGAGACGCTGGATCGAATCAGCAAGCTCCAACCGATCCTGAACGCCTTCATCACCGTCACCGAGGAGTTGGCGCTTGAGCAGGCGCGCCGGGCCGAGCGAGAAATTCGAGATGGCCGCGACCGGGGTCCGCTGCACGGCATTCCCTTCGCCGCCAAGGATCTGTTTTACACGCGAGGCATTCGTACAACCGTTGGGTCAAAGATCCTGCGGGATTTCGTTCCCGACCACGATGCGGCTGTGATCGAAAGGTTGCGGGGGGCTGGCGCGGTCCTGATCGGCAAGACAGGTCTTCATGAGTGGGCTTACGGGATCACGAGCAACAATCCTCATTTCGGGCCGATCCGCAACCCGTGGGACACGACGCGGGTTCCCGGAGGATCGAGCGGAGGCTCGACGGCGGCGTTGGCCGCCGGGCTGTGCAGCTTTTCGCTGGGATCCGACACCGGTGGTTCGATACGAATCCCGGCGTCGTTCTGCGGCGTGGTCGGGTTGAAACCGACCTTCGGGCGCGTCAGCCGCTGGGGTATGTTTCCGCTGGGCTACTCTCTCGATCACGCGGGACCTTTTGCCCCTACGGTCGAAGACGCCGCGCTGGTCTATCAAGCGATGGCCGGACATGACGCCCGCGATGAAACCACCGTCGAGCGACCGGTTGTGCTGCCGGCCTTCGCCGAAGATCTCCGGCTCGAAGGCAGAAAAATCGGCGTGCCCCGAAACTTCTACTACGAGAACCTTGACCCCGCGGTGGATCAGGCAGTCCAGAAGGCGCTCGTTGTGCTGGAGGAACTAGGAGCCGAGTTGATCCCGATCGACGTGCCCGGCATGGAGGAATTCAACAGCGTCGGCAGGCTGATCCTCGCCGCCGAGGCGACGTCCGTCCACAGAACTCGTTTGCGGGACCACAGAGAGGATTTCGGTGACGACGTGCGGGCGCTTTTGGAGCAAG
Organism: Bryobacterales bacterium; assembly: GCA_965248365.1. Taxonomy (GTDB): domain Bacteria; phylum Acidobacteriota; class Terriglobia; order Bryobacterales; family UBA6623. Next base: position 1,793,480 of record CBDFJA010000003.1, read on the forward strand.
GAGAGACAGTACTTGCAACCGAGTACCTGGAGGCCCAACAGCGTCGCCGAGAGCTGGTTCGCGATTTCAACCGTCTCTTCGGCGAAGTCGATGTGATCGCCGTTCCCACGTCTCCCATTGCGGCTCCGAAAATCGGCGAGGGAACGGTTTCTATCGCTGGGTTGTCTGTCGCGGTCCGGGCGGCGGTGACTCGCCTCGTGCGGGCGGTGAATCTGGGAGGTTGGCCTACTCTATCGGTTCCTTGCGGGTTTACATCGGACGGACTTCCGATCGGCTTACAGCTTATCGGGGACCGTTTCGAAGAAGAGGGACTTCTCGAAGTCGGTCACGCCTACCAGCGGGCCACGGAGTGGCGCCGGCGGCGGCCAGTGGTTTAGGGCGGGCGGTAGTCGAGGCCCTTGCGGCCAGGCCCGTCGCGTTGATGAACCTCGATATCTTCGGAAAGAATAAGGTCGCGGATCTCGACAAAACGGCCGCCGAGGCCCGCGCTACGGGATTCAAAAGACCACGCGGCGTCACGCCGGGCGGGCCCAACCCGTAACATTCTCGCTGTCGTAACTTCTTTCGGCTATGCTAGTGGCCGAAGGAGATGACAACCGTGGTGTCGAGCGCTCCGACCGGCAAGCAGGGGACCAAGCGCGTCCCTGTGACGACGCTGGTGATTGTAGTCATCTTCTGCGGCTTCTGGGTCGTGCAGGGCGCTCTGGTTTATTTTAAGGCGCGCCACCACGATTTTCTGAGTTTTTATACCGGCTCGACGTTGGTCCGGGAGGCGAGTATCGCGGACCTCTACGACCAGGAGCTTCAACTCCGCACGCAGCAGGAACTGGTTCCCACCAACACGGAGCTAATCCCTTTTATCCGGCCAGGGTATTATGCGCTGCTGCTGGCGCCGCTCTCCCTGCTGCCGTTTGGGACGGCGTTCTGGATATGGCTCGGCCTGCAGGCGGCCGTGCTGTTCGTTTGCTGGGCCTGGGCCGCGCGGAAATTCGGATCGGACGCTTTGCTGTTGGGCGCTATGTATTTCCCCACGGCGGTCTTCTCGGAATCGGTCTTCGTCGCCGCGTAGAGTGAAACCGGCTGCGGGACCGCCGTCTCGTCAACGGTGTGGTTACTCGTTCCGTAGACGCTGCAGGTGGACGCGAAGATCACCCTCGGTATGCCCAGATCCCGAGCCGCTTGTGCGATCAGCGCGGTGGCCTCATAGTTGGTTTCCACCGTCGCCCGCTCGTCGAGGTCGCAGGCGGGGTCTCCGACAATGGCGCCCAAGTGGATGAGGGCATCCATCCGCTCCGCTGCTTTGGCGACGACATGGGGTTTGCGGAAGTCCCCTGGGAGCAATTCAAAACGCGGCAGCAAGGACAAATCGAGGATCGGTTCCCGGCCGAACATGAGCCGATCGAGAACCCGAACTCGATAGCCGCGGGCGAGCAACTGTCTCACCAGGACGCTGCCGATGTAGCCGGCCCCACCGATGAGCAGGACGTTTTCGACCGGGCGGTTTGAAAACACGGTTTTGGGAGCAGTCGACACTAACTCACTGTCCATGGAGGGTACCGTTTCACTTTGAAAAAGGCTTGCGCAGCGGATTCTGCCACCAAGTCTTTAGTACAGTAGGGGTTGCGGAGATTCTACGGGAACGACGAAATTACACTTATCTTGCAACTTTTGGGTATTTTCTGGTCCCTTTCTGCACACATTCTGGTCGGAAAATGATCAGAAAATGGTCGCAAACGACTACGGAATGAACACCCCTCTGGAGCGTCCAAAAAATCGGCAAAAAATACTTCCGTGCACAGGCGGAATCAGCGCCGCCGGAGAGCGTCCTCGAAATGGCGGTTGAGGGCGTCTAGGATCTCTTCGTCAAGGTCTTCGGAGCGGCCGAGAAAGGGCCGGGCGGGGATGTCACCGAAGGGGATGGGGCGGCCCGTCTTGGTCGAGCCGAACTCACCCCGCTTAGCGCCGAGCTGGTGGGTCTTCGCGTAGGCGAGATTGGTTCCGGCCTCGGCGGAAGATGAATCGTAGCGGCTGGTGATGCTGCCGGCGAGGCGGCCATCGGCCTGGAGAATCTGGCCTGGCCACCTTTTGTTCTTGGCGCGTCGGATCTTGGTGTGTGGGGAGAGATCGGCCCAGGGATCGCCGGCGGGGGACTGCTCGCTCTCAAACGAGTCCTCAACGGCGGATTCGAGGGCCTGAGCGACGTCGCGCATGGCGGGGGTGAGGTCTTGTCCGGCGCGTCCCAGGCGGTTCAGCGCGTCGAGGACTTCGCGGTTGTCGTAGTTGATCTCGATCTTCATGGCTTGGTAGCATCAAGTTACACTGGGCCGGTTGGACTGGATCGGGGTCCTATAGTCTTGCCCGGTCTACACGAGGGCGTCCCCCGAGGCGTGACCTTGGGCCCCTTCTCCCCCTCCCCCTCTCACTTTCCTTTTCCTTTCGGATAAAGCAACGCGCCCAGTCGGTTGCGGTTGATGCCTTGAGGGTCGATTGGGATGAAGTTATAGAGCAGTTGGCCGTCGGGGGTCTCGACAACGACTGACAGCCCGCCCCGGTCCCTGCCACCGCCGCCCTTGAATACCTTCAGGTAGCGTTTGCGGAAGGTGCCGTCATCGAAGTAGGCCATCCAGACTTCGTTCGGGTCGCTGAGGGTGGGGATGATGCGGTTGGCGAAGCGCTCGCGGTGGTCGCTGAATTTGTCGGTGATGTGGGCGGTTCTGTCGAGATCGAGAAGCACCCGCTCGACGGGGGTCTCGACGAAGCGCCTGGGGGTTTCCCCCGACAGGCCCAGCGTGGCCTGAACCATCCGCCGGGCCTGCTGCGGGTTGGCCGCCTGGGGTAGCATCTTCGGCACGGGCGGTCCCGGCAGCTTCCTGATGTCGGGCAGGCCGAGTGTCTTCCATGTTGGTTGACCGGCGACTACCTTGGCGGCCTCGCCGAACTCGCGCCAGAGGGCGTGTTTGCCGGGGTTCGAGGCCCAGCCGGGATCGGGCGTGAAGCCGGCGGCGTCGCTCGATACCTCGAGGCCACGGGCCTTGGCTTGGCGTTCGGAAAGCGAGCGCACGCGGCAGCGGCAGCGGAAGCCGTTGGGCGGGTAGATGGTGTCCCAGACGGGATCGTTGGCGCGGAAGACCTTGCCGTGCAGCTCGCGGTGCCGCAGACGGGTGGCCCCGTCGAGGACAGCGATGTATTGCCAGTAAGGACGGGCGTCGATCGTCTCGCGCTGGCGCTTGTAGCGCCCGGCCGAGTAGGCGCTCGCGATATTGGTCCTGAGGATGGTGCGGATGCGGTGAGGCGTGCCGAGCAGCACCGTGCGCTTGTTGCCCTGCTTGTCGGTGATGGTCTGCCCTCCCCACCAGCCGGACTTGCGGAGTTCCGCTTCCAGCTCGGCGGCGGCCCGCTCGATGGTCCTGCCCTCAGCGACGGTGCGATCGACGATGCGGCGGGTATCGGCGAGCAGGTCGAAGCGGGCCATGCGGGAGACAGTGAAAGCCTTGGCGTGAGTTTGTTCGGAGACCTCGCGCCAATCATCGGAGATGAGGAAGCCCTTGCGCCGGAAATACTCGACGGCCTCGGCCGGAGGCAGGCCGATGACGTGGCCGATGTCGACCTTCGACGGATCAGGCATCGGCGTCTACCCCCAGCCGTCCCCACATTTCGGCGGCGAACAGGACGCGGCCGAGCAGGTCCTGGAGCTGATCGGCGTCCAGCTTTGGGTACAGCTCGGCAAGGCGGGCTAGGATCATTTCAGGGTCTTTGTCGGCTGCGGCGAGCAGCGGGCGGGCGAGGTCTTCGCTGAAGGCCTCGGCTTGGCTGGGGTCATCGGCGGCCGCGATCGCGGCTTCGAGGGCCTGCTCGAAGGGGTCGGAGGGATCGCCGGCGGCGAACTCGGACGCCTCAGAAGACCGGAACTCCCCGCCTGCCGGTTCAGCCGGGGACGAGCCGATCAGCTCTTCGCCCTCCTTCGGGGGCGCCAGTCCGAGACGCTCGTAGGCCTCGCTTTGAGAGACCGGCAGGTAATGCCGCGCGGTGTCGAGCAGATCGGCCCAGCCCTGGCGGGCTTCCGACTCCTCGTAGAACTCATGGCGGGGCGCGGGGACGTCAGGACCCAGGTTGAGATCGGTAATCCAGCGGTAAAGGCGGTTCAACGTGGCGCTAACGATCTCGCGGTCGGACTGGTTGACGGCCCGCTCGCGGCCGCGGTGGGTTTCAGAGGCCGCCCTTGAACCCTGGCCCTGGATCTCGGTGGCGAGCGTCTGCGAGGTCAAGGCTTTCGACAACTCGGCATTCGAGAGGGCGATCAGACGCTCCTGCGGGGTGGCCCCGCGCGATCCCCCTCCGCCGTTCTCGATCATGATCTCGGCGTCGGATGGCACGACGGCAGTGGCGTCGAGGACGAGCTTCTGGAGGTGTTCGAGCAACTCTCGGGCCTGGGCGTCGTCCGAACCCGTGGGGTACTTGCCGATCACCCAGGGCAGGCCGAACTTCTCGGCGAAGGCGACCAGATAGCGGAAGCCGCCGTGCTTGAAGGTGTAGGGCCAAAAGCAGGAGGAGAACACCGCCACGCCGTGGGGGTTGCTGAAGCTCGGCATGTGCCGGGACAGCAGGAACCGCATCGGCGGAACAGGCTCGCCCTGGACGGGCCGGGCCTTGGTGAGCAGGCGGAGGGAGTTGTCCTCGGTCGAGAAGGCGAAGCGGGCCGGGGGGCGGTCGAGGATGCGCTCAGGAACAAGCGATTGCCCGTCCCTCCCCCAGACGATTTCATGGACGGCGTAGCCGGTGAAGACGGCATGGGCCATGGTCCAGATGATGTCGGGCCAGGTGGCGTCGGGAGCCGGGGGCCGCGCCATCAGATCGCGGGCGAGATCGGCGGCGCGGCGGGCCTTGCGGCTGTTATCGCCGGGCGTGATCCGCCACTCGAAACCGAGCAGTCCGGCGCGGATCGAGCGCAGCTCGCCCATCACGTGCGGGTCGTAGGTGATGGCTTCGTAGGCACGTTGATCGCGGCCCAGCTTGCGCAGCACCGGGTCGGGGTTGGGCAGCCTGTGGATGAGCGACGTGACCTGGTAGGGGTCGCTCAGGCGGGTGGCGATCTCGGCGGCGGTGATTCTGGCCATCAGTATTGCTCCCAATGGATCGGCACGCGGTCGGGCCGGGGCCGCGACCGGATGCCTTCGATACCGGCTCCCGAGCGCGAGACGGCCAGCGTCCAGAGCATGTGCAGCGCGTCGGGGCCGTCGTCGTGCGCGGCGTGGGGGAAGTGTTCCAACTGATCGATGAGCGTCCGCTGCTCGCGGCCGAGCAGGATCAGGCCGTTTGAGATATGAGGTTCGAGCGACTCGATGCGCAGCCGCTTGTCGATGTGGGGAGTGACGCCGATGGCGGGGACGGGCACGCCCGCCTCCGACGATTGGGTCACCAGTTCCTGGCGGAAGTACTCCTGGAACTGGACGTTTTCAATAGCCCATACCGAGCAGTTATAGCGGCGTTGCAGCTCGATGACATCGGCGATGATGGCGCCGGGAGGGCGGCGGCGGATCAGGGCTTCAAGCACATAGAGCGATCTCCGGCCCTTGCCCGAGCGGGCGAGTCCGCCGACCAGAATGGCCGAGGGGTCGCGCCCCGCGCCAGCGCGTCCCAGAGAGGGATCGACCGCGCCGAAGGTGATGAGACCGGCTGGACGGTCTTGCCAGTAGTGGAGACAATCGGCGAAGATGGCCTCGGGACCGGCCGAGGGATCGTTCTGCTTTTCCGTGGCGAAACTGACGGGATTCTCGGCCCTCTCGAGCATCAGCTCCGCCAGCGGCTGCGCCCGCGGCCAGGAAACCTCAGCCCCGCGATCCATCTTCCCTTGATGCCGGCGGTAATACCGCCGCGCAGCATCCTCCCCCTCGGCCGTGGCCAGCGAGGTGAACTCATCCCAGAGATCCATGCGGTCGGGCCAGCGCATGATGGCCCGGAAGGTCTCGCCTCCCCATAACGGAGAGTCCAGCAAGTGAGTCAGCAGGCTGTCATGATGGATGCGGGTGCCGATCGCCACGACATCGAGCGAGCCGTCGGGCGGGCCGGCGAAGCGCACGACTTGGGACCACCAACTCGCCATTTTCCGGCGCTGCTCGGGGGTGGCTACATTCTCGTCGTTCTCCAGATCGTCCCCGATGACCAGGTCAACGCGGTGGGGGCCGTGGCGCAATCCCCGCATTCGTTGTCCACTGCCGAGCGCCTGGACCTTGCGGTTGTCGCAGACGATCTCGTCCTCCCGCCAGAGGCGGCCCTGCCCAGCCAGGTCGGGGAAGTCGGATCGGAGCCTGGGGTTGGATGCCAACTCCGCCTTGATGGCGGCCAGCAGCGTGGCTGCCTGACGGTGGGTGTCGCTGACGATCAGGATGTAGTGCTTGCGCCGGGTTGCCAGACACCACAGGATGAGTTCGAGTCCGATCAGGGTGGACTTGCCTTCTCCGCGAGGAGCGGCCAGGGCGGTTTTAGAGCCGCCGGGCCGGTCGATTCGAGGGGGCAGATGCTCGTAGATCCAGGTATGCGCCCGGGATTCCGCGGGGATGGTGTGATAGTGCGGGAGGTAAGTCTGGCCGAAAAACCGCAGGTCTTGCCGCGCCCGTGCCGTTCTGAGTTTAGCCGCTTCGGGATCGATGGCGAAGCCCCTTACGCCAGCCTCGATCTCGAGGCGCAGGGCTTCGGCGTAAGCGGCCAGTTCCCGCCGGAACTCCGAGGCGCTCAGCCGGCGCAGGTTGATTCTGTCCATCATCTAGTTCCACTCCCCCGCCAGCTCGGCCCCGAAAGGCTCCAGCACCTCGATCAGTCCGGGAGCGAGATGGGGATGGTTCCTCTGGATGTACTGCCCCAGCCGATCCAGGATTTCCATTGCGATCGAGAGACGGGCGAGCCTAGGGTCGGCCGCTCCCGCGGCCCGGACGGTCTTGGCGTAGGCGTCGGCGAGGGTCGCCATGGCCTTGGCGGTCTCGACCGGATCGGAGGGCGAGACCTTCAGCGAGGACATGGTGGCGGTGAAAAGGGTGGCGAAGTCCCGCAGCACGCGCTCGGTGAGAGATCCCAACCCGCCCGAGGCGATCCGCGCCGCCTCCCGCGCGCGGTCCCAATTGTCGCCGGAGATGAGCGCCCGTCGCTTCCAGTTGCGGGCCGTGGCCGGGGGAACGCCCGCTTGCCGCGCGGCCTCGGCCAAGGGCAGGCGGTCCTGGATGTAGCCGCGCCTGACCGCGCTGCGGTCGTTCTCGGAGCGGGCCACCGGCTTATCCTCCCGTGACCGCCCGCAGCTTGGCGGCGACGAGCGAGATGCCGGTGGCGATCACGCCCGAGATCACCGACGAGGAGATGGCGGTCTTCTTCTCCACATCCCGCAGCCGTCCATCGACACGGTCCACCTTGCCGTCGATCGAGCGGATATCTTGCAGCGCCTCATCGAGCTTGCCCTCGACGCGCCCCAGGGAGCGATGGATCTCTTCACTCATGGCTCTTCCTCTTTCTTGCGGTCGTCCGGCCTTCCGGCCCACAGGCGGAACAGGCGGAACAAACCGAGCGTCGAGACCAGAATCCCCACCATGGCGAACTCGAACCACCAGGGAGCGCCGTCATAGCCGTGGGCCTGCCAACCCTCCGAGACGGCCTCGGCCAGGCCAAAGCGTTCGCCGCTCCAGGTCGCCTGCAACGCGTCGAGAAAAGGCAGGGTGAAGATCCCGGTGAAGATGACGATCAGGATCTCGTCGGCCCAGCTTCGCTCGCGGTTGCGCAAAACTTGAAGATCATAGTCGGAGTCGTGGGCGGCCTGGCGGATATGGCGCGCGGCGTCGGCTTCCAGCCGCGCGATCTCGACATCGATGCGTTTCTCCTCGATGCGGGAGGCGGAGGCTACCTTGGCGAGTTTGCGGGCCTGGTACTGCCCGACGATCTTCCCCGCGACGCGGGCAATCAAACCGATCATAGTCTTGATGCTAGACGGATCGGCGGTGGATTTTAAGGGGGGCACTGCCCCCCCCTATATTTCAGTCTCCGGACGGTGCGGGCCGAGAGTCCGGTCGCCGCCGCGACGGAGCGGATCGAGCTGCCAGCGGCGAGCAGGGCCAGGGCGCGTTTGCGGCTCTCGGACCTGCGGTGCGAGGCGGCGACGGCGGAGAGAGCGGGAACTTCGATGCGCCCTCCCGCCCAGCGGCGGTGGATTTGCGCGGCTCGAAACTCGCCCAGGGTTTCGACGATCGCGGGAGGGGCCGCTTCGACGGGGATGTAGACCCGCCGGCCCCCCAGACGCCGAGCCAGCGATTCGAGGGCCTCCCAGCCCAACAGATTCACCAGCTCACCGAGCACTCGCTCTCCGCTCCCGCCTTTGCCGGTCGTAGGTCAATGCCGCGATGAGGGAGCGGAGCTGTTCGGGGTTCAGGCGAGAGAGGCTGCGGGAGAACATCCGCCGCGCGATCGCCTCGCCGTAGGAAGCCGGCCTGGAGTCGGCCCGCAGCATCTGGGCGATCTTGTGCCGCTGAGCGGTCCTCGCCGAGGGTCTGGGCCTCCAGCCGAGCTTGCGGAAGCGGGCGATCACCCTGGCCCGCTCCGGCGAGGTGAGATCGGCCGCGCTGAGCTTTCCCGTCTCGCGGTCGAGCAGCGAGCGGTAGGCCTCCTCGGGCATGCCGAGCGAGGCCTTGGCGATATGGATCTTCGCCAGTTCCCTATGACGGGGAGTCACCGGCTTAGCTCTCCTCCCCCTGGATTTCAGCTAAAATCCGTCCGAGCCTCGGAATCAGCCGGTAGAGGGCCCAGACGCTCACCCCCAGGCCGAGAAGCCAGCTCAGCCAGTCGCACACCGACTTGAACGGCGAGCCTCCCCCGGCCACGTCGAAGACCTCACGCAGGCTGATGAACCCGAACGAGGCCGCGGCGGGCAGGATCAGCTCCCACCAGCCCCTGAGTTCGGGCCACCACGAAACCTTGCGTTCCAGCAGCCAGAAGCCCCACAGCGCGATCAGGTAGACGCCCGCGGAACAGAAGAAATGGATCACGGCGCGATCCAGGATGTGTAAGATATCGCTCATTTGTCGTCCTCGCTTTCGGGATGTTCGGGGGCAATACGCGGATTCGTCAGGGCGGGGAGCGGCCCTGCGGTCATGCCTGAGTCAGTCACCGGATACTCCTGCCACTGGCGTCCATCGAGCGTGTTGCCGTTCGCCTTCGGCGTCCGGCCGCCCCACTGCTTGAAGAAGAAAGGCGTGCAGAAGGACGAGCATTGATCGCGGATCGACCTCACCCAGTCGGGATTCATGGGCCGCGCGCCGGGGCCGCTCTCACCGCCGACAATGACCCAATCGATTTGATCCATTGCCGCGCCAAAATCAATCGGTCCCAACAAAGGCTCCGCACTCACGAACCTCACTGCCGCAGGGGTTTCGAGCAACGGTGGAATGCGCTCGTCGGTGCGCTTCTGGTCCTCGGCCGATACGCCCAGCCAGACATTCATGGGCAGCCAACCAGACCAATCGTGATCTATCTTTCCGTGAATGTATTCCTGCATCCGCTGGGGTCGCTTTGTGAGGACCTGAAAGGTATGCCGTTGGGCCATTGTCATGACTGCGAACACGAGATCGATGAACTTATCCGGCACGTTCTCGTGGAAGAGGTCGCTCATCGAATTGACGAACACCCGCCTCGGCTTCTTCCACTTAAACGGCTGATCGAGCCGTTCGGGACGAAGCGTCAGGTCGAATCCCGTCTCGTAGGGATGGCCTTTTACGCCACGGAAACGCTCGGAGAATCGCTCGGCATAGCAGTGTTCGCAGCCCGGGCTTACCTTGGTGCACCCGGTCACGGGATTCCAAGTCTCCTGGGTCCACTCGATGCGGCTAGCCATTGTTCTTTTTTGGCGCTTTCGGAATGTTCGCCGCTGGGTGTCACGCGGCCAGCTTGTTCGTCAACAGATCGATGAGCCAGTACTTGTCGCACTTGCGCGTGTCTACTAGGGCGACGTGATCGGTGATGAATTGCCGCACCAAATGCGGACGGATGAACCACTCGCCAGTCCATCGTTCCGACGGCAACCGCTGCGCCCCGAGCAGGCCCCGCTCGATCCACCGCAGCACCGTGCCGCGGTCCACGCCCATCACCTCGGCCAGGCCATTAGCCGAGTAACCCCGGTCGGCTTTCCTGAGCCGCAACCGCTTGCGCTTCAACACCACGCCCGTCTCGGAACGCCGATAGCCTCTCGCCCGCAGCTTGTTGGCGATGATCCGGGGCGTCAGGTGGCAGTTCCGATCGAGAATCTTGATCTCCTGATCGCTCCACCGAAGTTCCTTCACCGCCGCGATCCCGAGCTGCTGCGCCCGATGGGTCAGCCTCCACCGCGGCATCCCCCAACGCTTCGCCAGCACGCCCAACGCCGGGTAGTCCGCCCGCGCGTAGACGCGCCGCAACTCCTCGTCCATTTCGGTGGTGAACGGCACGGTGTTCCAGCCGCGGCAGTCGTCGCAATAGGCCGCGTAGGGGCGTCGGGTCCCGCGCCCGCATTGCCGGCAACGGGTCACGCGGCCTGCTCCACATCGGGATCGAGATCACCGAGCAGGGCGTCGAGGTCGTCCCCGGCGGCCGCGATCACGACCTCGTCGTCGACCTCAACGATCGAGATGCCCAGAGCGGAGAGCGTCTTCGCGTCGAGCTGCTTGAGAGCGGCCCGGTTCAGGTTCTCCCTGACCCGCACCAGAGCGGCCTCGCGTTCGGGGCAGTGCTTGCGAATCCGCTGGATCGCCCGCACCTCGTCGCACTCCACCTTGCCGGGCAGCTTGCGGTAGCCCACCTTGACGCCTTCGAGCGAGCGGGTGCGCGGCTTGGCGAACAGTTCGGGATTGGCCTCGACCGCCTCGCGCAGACTCTCATGCGCCGCCGAGACATCGGCGATCCTCTCCCTGAGTCCGCCGAGGTGTCGCCGCACCGCCTGCCGCCGCAGCATGCGGATCTTCTCGGTAACGCCGGCAAGCTGCTCGCGGGCTTGTGCATAGCCGGCGCACAGCGTTGCGATCTCGGATAGTTTCGTCTCCATGACCGGTGGTCCTCCTTCTCTTTAGGCGGCCAGACGCCGGCCTCCCATCGCGTGACGGTCGACGCGGCGGATCAGCTCTGGGGTCATCCGGGTTCCTTCATGCTTGGCCTGCCGCCGTCGGGCATGGCGCAGAAGATTCCGCAAGGCTCTGGCGCTGCCCTGGCAGGCTTCCCACAATGCTTTCTGGGTTTCGGCGGGAAGCTCCTCGCCCAGGTAGGCCGCGGCGAGCAGGGCGGCGTCCTCGGCACTGATCGACTGGCACAGAGGTGGCCACCATCCGATGCGGCTCGTGATCTGCCCGAACTTGCCATCCGGGTCATGGACGAGCGCCATCAGCCCAGGAGTGCCGGCCAGCACCACGCCGACTGCGGCGGCGTCTGAAATCCTCCGCAAGTGCAACAGCGCCTGCGGGGTCAGCGTCTCGGCCTCGTCGACCAGAATGACGCGGTCGGAGCCGCGCAGGGTCTCGACGATGCCCGCGGTCGTGTCGGCGACCGTGCGGCGGGTGATGAGGGCATCGACGGCAGCGGCGATCAGCCGCAGCACGACCGGAGCCCCAGCGCCGGGATAGGCCTCGATCAGGACGGCTGTGGTCGGATGCTCAGTGGCATAACGTCTCAGCGCCACCGTCTTGCCGACTCCGACCCGGCCCGCGAAAATGCCGAAGTCGCGGTCCTGATGGGCGCGGCGGACGACCGACCGCACCATCTTGGCCACCGAGGTATCGGTGTAGGGAATCTCGGCTGGGTCTCGTTCCCGCTCCTGCTCGCGGTCAACGGCCGCCGTCATCGCCTCGAGATGCGCCGAGGGGTCCGACGGGTAGCGGCCTGAGAGGATCTGACCCACCGCCGCCGGGGAGATGCCGGCGATGCGGGCCAGCGCCGCCTTCGTGCGGCCCTTGCCTTCGAGCCAACCCGTGATCTGACGGACAGCGCCCTTCCTGTCGGCCTCAGAGTAATTCTCGTGCATACGGCTTTGATTCCTCCTAGAGATAGTCCACAAAGTCGTCTTCGCCTTCGGGGTCGGGATCGGCGGCCGCCATCAGCTCGGCGGCGTAGGTGTGGGCCTCGGCGTCAATGACGGGCCGCGCCCGGGCCTCGATCTCCCTCAGGCCCCGCAGCAGCCGTTTCTCCTGATCCCGCTTGCGCTTGGTCTTCAGGTCGGCGATGCGCGACTCCCCCGCCCACGGGCGACGCTCCGCCAGCTTCGCCTCGCACACCCTCTGCCCCCCGTGGTTGATCCAGACCCTCGCGTCATCCGAGAGGTCGTACTCGACCTCGACCCGGCGTCCGTCGAGCAGCAGCAACAGCTCGGGGGCGCGGTAGACGCGGTTGTAGAACTCAACCGTCCCGCGCCGCGCGACGCGCTTCTCGGAAGGCCGCGGCAGCGCCTCGTCGGGAATCCCGACCGGGTTGCGGTCCAGCTCCGCCCATAGATCGACCGGCGCGCAGCCCAGGTTCGGCTGCGGCGTGTGGTTGTAGGCCGCAATGTACTCCTTGACCGCCTCGGCGTACTCGGCCAATGAGGGGAGGCTGACCTTCCCCTCGCGGATCGATCTCTCTAGCCGCCGGATATCGTCGTCGGTGCGGCAGTGGCCGCAATAGGACGAGAAACGCTTCCCCACCCGCTCCTCGAACCAGCGGAACCAGCCCTCGATCAAACCCTTGCCCTTGGCGTTGCCCGGCTCCTCGGTGATGACGTCGATCCCCAGCCGGCGCAGCCAGCCCAGCCCCTCGCCGGTCAACAGACGGTTGATGAACCCCGAGCCCGGATCGACATGCAGCGCCGCCGGCACATGGTCTTCGTTCCGCAAGGCGTTCGAGAGACTGTACAGGGTCGAGACCGCGCTCTCGGCTTCGCTCAGACCGAAGCCGCTCACGTAGGTCGAACGGATGTCGATCCAGATCGTCAACTCGGGCCGGTAGTGACGGCCCGAGGCCGGGTGCCGCACGTACTCGTCCGAGCGGTGCCCGTCTCCCTCGTAGATCAGGCCGACGTCGATCACCCTTCTGTCGCGCCGGACGTAAGGGCCGAGGTTTTGTTTGTAGTAGTGCCAGCCCGCGCGCTGGGGCGAGTTCTCGCCTGCCACGGCCGCGGGCAACGATCCGAAGTAACGCCTGACGCGGGAGTTGGTGGCACCGGGGTAACCCTCGCCCCTGAGCCAGTAGGCGACGGTGGCCCTTGCCGGACGCGTGGGCGAGTTAAACAACTCGATCGCCCGCGCTTCCCAGCCGTAGGGCTTTCGTTGCCGTCCACGACGCCGGTCCATCAGAGCCGCCGCGCCTCCCGAGATCCAGGCCGCATGCAGGCGTCGCAACGTGTGAGCCGAGGGCAGCGAGGGTTCCCCGCCACGCAATTGGCCGATGGCGTGGGAGAGGCTGTATCCGCCCTCCAGCAGTTCGTCGATGCGTTCGCAGACCCGCACGCGCTCCAGCACGCGCGGATCAAAACGCACCAGCTTCGGTTGCGGCCGGCAAGAGGCGGGGGACGCGGGAAGAGCCGTGACCCGCTGGGGCATCGGCATCACACGGGGCGGCGAAGAGCTGCTCATCGCCCGTCCTTTCTCGGCCGGCCCCTGGGGCGTCGCGGCGCGGGTTCCGATTCGGGCGGCTTGCGGGGCCGTCCCCGGCCGCGCTTGATCTCGCCCGAGCGGATCCGCCCGTCCTCGCGCAACACTGCCTCGCCCTCCATGCGGCGCAGATGCGTGTCGCGCCACAGAGCCAGTTGCCGTGCTTGCTCAATGCTCAGAGGCTCGGGTTGCTCCTCGGGGGTCCACTCAGGGGGCAGCCAGTCGGCCAGATCGCGTTCGAGCGAGTGGAGGAGTTCCGCGGTGGCGGCGTAGACTGACGCGGCATGGAGATAAAGGGGCCGCGCGGCGGCGGCGAAATGGGCTGCCCGTTGGGAACGCCTCTCGCCCAGGTCCGGGGACCGTGGCAGCTCGTCCGCCAAACGGCGGATCGCTCCGATCCGCGCCAATACCTGATCCGACAGCGCCGCGGCTTCCGACCGCGTCCGGGTCACTGACGCCGGATGCTTCGAACCCGCCACAGCCACCCCGTCCATGGACCGCAACTGCCAGTTCTCCTGCTTCAGGCCCTCCACCTGCTTCGTCACGGTCTCGTTCCGTGCTTCGAGCTTGCGGATGCGGTCCTGCAGCATCTCGACCGACATGCAATCGAGTGCCGTCGGGTCCCAACCCTGTTTCGCCGCCTCCTCTAAAACGTCGGGGTCGACGCGGGCCAGCGGCTCCAGCTTCGATTGCGGCAGGTTGATCAGCCGCAACTGTTTCGCCACGGGCGTCATCAGCAGCCGCGCCACGAGCATCGCACGCTCCGCGCTGCGGTGCGGAATATGAAGCTTCCGCAGTAGCGGCAAAAACTCGCCGTGCGGCGTGCGTTCCTTGGCCCACAGCAGGTAATAGCCCCTTCTCACCCTCGACCGGGCGGCGCGGTTCTCCTCCTCCGCCGCCAGATCCAGCGCCTCGCTCACGTCGGAAGGCTCGACGACGTTGAGCTGCTGCCCGAGCGCCCGCAGACGTTCGGCGATTTCCGCTGCTTCCGTACCGGCGTCAGGATTTTCGGAAGGGGCAAATGCGCCAAGGTTGGCACGTTTGGATTTCTCAGATCCGCCAAGATTGGCGTTGTCGGATTCCCTGGGAGCTTCAAAGTCGCCAACTTGGCGAATTTGGTTTTTTGGAGGTTTTTCCGAGACAGATGGAAGGGGTTGTGCCGCACTCATCGGACGGCCCCCCTTTCCTCGGCCCGCTCTTCCCCCTTCCCCCGTAGGGGGAAGGGGCTGGACGGTGTCATCCGGTACAGCCAAATGCGCCCGCCATGGGAACCGCGTTCTTGCCGGCATTCGATCACGAAGCCGTTGACGCGAAGTTCCGCCACGATCGAGTTCACCGCGCAGACCCTCGCTTCGAGGGCGATCCCCAGCGTCGAGTGCTCACGCCCGTCCGAGAGCAGCCCATGCACCCGCCGCAGGCGTTCCGAGCGGCCGAGCCGGGCGGCGTGCATCAGGGTAGCCCTCCTGTTAATCTTGATTTCAGTCCACCAAAGGAGGGTCCCATGAATAAGGAAAGCAGCGAAAAAGCCTTGCTCGAATCGATCTTGGTGACGCAGATCATTCTGTTGTCCCGTGATATGGATCATCCGAGCTGACAGGGCAAAAGGCACGATCAAAATTGGAGATTACATACACGATGCCGTCACCCTCATCCGTCGGCAGCGGCCGAAGGTTCTTGAAGCGCTTGCCGCAGCGCGTTAACCTCGGGGCTGTCGGCGTCGAACAACGAAGTCCATTCGACGATCTCCCGTGCACGACTGAGCACGACTCGGACCTGGGAGATTGCTACGCCGTCTAGCAGCGGTATAATTTCGTGCGCCAACAAGTCGATATCGCGCTGACTCAGCTCCCTCTTGACTGTCGCGCTCATATCAATCCTCCTCCCTGAGCTACTCTCGTCCGCCGACGCGCTTCGTGCCTATCTGCAAACCGACAATGGCTTGTCGCTCTCCGAAGCTTCGTCGCTGTCCGAGGAGCAACGAATCCGCAGAGCGGGCAGCGCACGATTCTCCTCACCGCTGATCCTCCCCGCAGACCTCGCCTACGAGCCGGAGACCGGCCTCGTAACCCTCGTTCCAGACCACATCCATCCTCGCGTTCGCGCCCCAGACATAGCCGAAAACGAGGGCGACCGCGGCCAGTAAAAGACCCAGCCCGCTGCCTCCTCCTCTGCGACCGTTCATGCCGCCGCCTTGCCATCCGCTGTTGTCGTTGCTTGCGGGCGCACTCATCAGGCTGCCTCCTGTGGGTGGTCGGGGGACGGC
The DNA here is from genome assembly GCA_965248365.1 of Bryobacterales bacterium. GTDB lineage: Bacteria > Acidobacteriota > Terriglobia > Bryobacterales > UBA6623. Next base: position 1,809,356 of record CBDFJA010000003.1, read on the forward strand.
CGCGGCCGCGGGATGTCAGCGGGCCACTCAAGCCCTGGGGGCCAGTGGTCTGAGAACCACTGGAGGACGCGGCTGTAGGTCTTGACCGTGCAGCCCATTCCGTCGTGTAAACGGGTGAAAAAATAGGGGTTTTTTGTTGTCAAGTCCGACATGCGCGACTGGCTCCGGCCAGTCGCATCGCAGTACAGGGCACAGATCTTCTGAAGGTGGGAGGTGACTGGTAATGCCTCCATACGGAGTCAGTATGCCACCTATAGGCGGCAATGTCAACTGCTATTGGAGGCAGTCTCAAAAAATGTGATAATACCTGAGACTGTATTTTGACAGTGTGGAACTAGGTGCCTGACCTACCTTACTTGCAGACAGTCCTCGACGCCGCCCGCAAGAGTAATCGCTCGGAGCGCGAGATATCACGGGCGGCTACGGGTACACATGCCGCCATTTCGCAAATTAAAACAGGTAGAGTCCCATCCACGGAGCGTGCCCGTTTGCTCTGTGAAGCTCTCGGTCTGGAGTTCTACATCGGCCCGCCGCGCGGCGAGCCTGCTGCCGCTGCCCCGCCATCCACCCCCGCCCTCGAACGCTTCTCACCTTCCATCGAGATGACGGTGCGGGGCTGGGCGAAGTGCTCGATCGGCGGCTATCTCGAAGGCGAGAAGGAGTTCCGCGAGATGCCCATGCCGCTGGGATTGGAGGACGCGGACGCCTTCTACGCCATGGCGTTGGGAGCCTCGATGAAGTCCGAGGGGATCGAGAACGGCGATTACTGCGTCGTCTCGCCCAACACGCCGCTGGCTCCGGGACTCAGGGTATGGCTGAAGAACCACCGCGACCAGGTGACGATCAAGCGGCTACTGGCGGGAACCGAGACCCATTACGAGCTGCTCGGCTGGCAGGACCCCGACGAGAAGGGGACCCAGGCTCCTTATTACGATCAATGGCTGAAGTCGTTTGTAAAGGCGAAAGGCGTAGTGCTGGCCGTCTACCGGGGCAGGCCGAATGTGAAGAATCCGCCGCCGCTGATTCCCGACCCGAAAGCCCCAGCGGCGCGGCCCAAGGGGGCGAGGGCGCTGGAGGCGGCGGACGCGGTCGGGCAGCGGTTTACGGACGAGGCGCTGCGCAAGGAAATTAGCACCTTACGTGATACGACCATCGCCATGCGCGAAGAGAACAAGGCGCTGCGCGAAGCCACGGAGGCCGCGTTCAAGGAGCTAACCTCGCAACTGTCCCAGACAGTCCCAAAGAAACTCGAAGACGACTCCGCGCTGGTCGCTTCGGACAAGGTCATCGAGTTTTCCGGTGCACGGCAAGTCGCGGTGCGGGAGTTGGACTGCGCAGCGGGCGCGGGCGCGGAAGTCCTGAGCGAGACGGTGAAGGGGTATATCTTCTTTCACGACGAATGGCTGTTGGACAATGGGTTGAATCCCGACAAGTGCAGCGTGATCAGGGTGAAGGGCGAGTCGATGGAGCCGCTGTTGCCGGACGGTTGCGCGATTCTGGTGGATCACAACCGGAGGCATCGCCGCGCGGGGCATGTCTTCGTCGTGCGCGGTGAGGACGGCCTGGTGGTCAAGAAAGCGGGTAAGGACGAGTCGGGCAACTGGCGGCTGCTGAGCGAGCATCCCGGTTGGAAGCCCGTGCCCTGGCCGCGCGACGCCGAGATCATCGGCGAGGTGAAGTGGCTGGCGCGGAAGCTCCCATAACGAGCCACTTGTGAGCGACAATGCGGAGCAGAGCACCAGCCGATCATGTGGCCGTGCAGCGGTGATGGTCGGGCAAGTGATGTGGACGGGGAGGAAGTTGTGAGTTGTGACGCACGTGGTTTAGGAGAACACATTTAGCCATATGGCAAAGATCGACAAACTGCTGGACCGGGCCAAGGAACATTTCGAGTCGGGCGAAGAGGCAATCACTACGATCCTCGGTACCTACGGAACAGAGATATTCAAGGGGAAAGGTCAAATTCAAGGGATTCTCGTTGCTACCAATCAGAGACTCGTCTTCTACGCCAAGAAGGGGACTGGCTTTGAATTTGAGGTCTTCCCTTACGAAACCATTTCCTCGATCAATGCGGGCAAAAGTTTTATGGGCCATCACGCCAGCTTTTTCTCGTCCGGCAACAAGGTCTCGATGAAGTGGATTCAGACGAAAGACATCCAAGAGTTCGTTGAGGCTGTCAAAAGCAGGGTCGAGGACGCTAAACTCACTGCACCAACCCCGGCTCAGGCAACGGACGACCAGGTAGCTCAACCTAATGAGGAGCCGCGCAAGTGGTACGACCGCAAGACGGTCGTGGTGTTGTTGCTGATCTTGTTCTTTCCGGTCGGACTGTACGCGTTATGGAAGAACACGACGTTCACCACCAAAACCAAATGGGTCTTGGCGGGAGTAGTGATTGTCTTAGTGTGGTTTGGCTGGCTTTCCGAAGAGCCTGCGGACCTCGCTCAGGCCCATTCGTACAAAGTCATTGACGCCGAAGACTTCAGTTCCGCGAAAAGGAAACGCATCCGGTGGCATATCGTTGCCCCGCAAGCCAGATCGATCGCTGATAGGGCGGCTACTGTTGTGCAGGCCGCGAAAGACTTGATGGCGGAAGCCGTCGAAACGGACAGAGTCGCTGTTTGGCTTCAGGTCGACGAAAAATTGGGGAAGCTGCTCGCGTCCGCCACCTACACCCCTGATGGGAAAGGGACCTCGGGAGAGGAGGATGATGGTGACGTGTGGGAAGTGGAGTCATCGGACATACAAGTGAGCGAGCAGGGCCTCCGAGTTTGGATGGGATTGGAGCAGCACAAGGAGCGATTTCGGGACGAGTCGGGACTCCTCGACGAAGAAAAGCTCGTGCAGTACCTTTCGGAAGAGCTGAATATAGCAAAAGCAGAAGTTAAGCCACCACTTTGGATTCCAAAAGACTTCCCCTATGACGGGGAGGACTACGAAGTCGTGGGGACCAAGGCTTCCGACAGCATCGCTAATCCGGCTTCGTTCGCCTTGTCGAGATGCCGGCAATCTGCCGCATGTTGGGGTGACGAGCATATGGTCATGGCCGCGTCCGTGTGTGCTCCTGTTGTGGAGCGCCTGGCGCAGTACGGGCATGAATGGACTGATGGGTTCCTGGGGTTCAAGTTCAGCCACTACCGCTGGAGCGACAAGGACAGGGGAGTGGTCACCTACATCGGCGATAAGATCCGATTTCAGAATAGTTTTGGGGTATGGCAAAACTACGCGTACGAGTGCGACTACGATCCATCCACTGAATCGGTCGAAGACGTGAGAGCAGCACCGGGCCGGATGTAGTTAGCGCGGACGATCTAACGCCCGTTGCCTATCAGCAACTCGTCCACCCGCCTTGTGGCGCGGGCGTTGGCGGAATAGCGCGTCGAGACGGTCTCGATCTCAAACCCTCCAAACAACTCACGCACCTCGGGCCGGTCGTTGAGGCTGAGGATAAAGCGTCCCTCGATGTTGCTTAGCAGTTCTGCCATCGCCAAGAAATCCCCCCGGCTGAAGATCCCCTTGCCGTAATCGTTTTCGTGGCCCCAGTAGGGCGGGTCGATGTAGAAGAGCGTCCAAGGCCGGTCGTAGCGGCGGATGAAGGCGGCCCAGTCGAGGCACTCGACCTGGACGCCCTGAAGCCTCTGGTGAGCGGCGGCGATGAGGCGCTGCATGCGCTCGGCCCGGAGCCGGGCGGGGTGGTGCGCGTTCGACCCCATCTGGCCCGGTGATATATCGTGGGCGGGCTTGCCGCCGAAGGAGAGGCGTTGCAGGTAGGCGAAGCGGGCGGCGCGCTGGATGTCGGTAAGCGTCTCGGGTTCGACCCTGACCAATCGGCGGAACTCCTCGCGCGACGAGAGCACCCAGCGGAACTGGCGGGCCAGCTCGCCGGGGTGTTCCCGGCAGGCGCGAAAGAGGTTGACGATCTCGCCGTTGCGGTCGTTGATGACCTCGGATTTGGGCTTGGCGCGGCGGCGCAGGAAGACGCCTCCCATGCCGACGAACGGCTCGGCGTAACAGTTGTGGGGGATGGCCTCGATGCGCCCGATGATGGCGCGGGCGATGTGTTTCTTGCCGCCGAACCAGGGTGCGATGGGTTCGGCGGCCGGGGTTTCCTCCAGGGTGCAGCCGGGTGCCGCCATGTGTGCCACTGTATCATGTTCGCTTTTTGTTCGCCTAACTGATCCTTCCATTGGGGGGGGCAGTGCCCCCCTTATATTTCTCTCAGGGATCGTGTATGACTGAGATGTGCGCATCGGATTGAGCCGTATCGTCGACGGCGGGGAAGCGACCCTGGGAGTGATCGGGGTCGAGGAGGAGCCGCTGTGTTTTTCACTCGAAGACCAGGCACAGCGTGAGAAAGTCCCCGGCGAAACGCGCATCCCGGCGGGCCGCTATCAGGTTCTGGTCCGCACCCACGGCGGAATGCACAAGCGCTGCCTCAGGCGTTTTCCCGCCCTTCACCGGGGGATGCTCGAGCTGGTAGGAGTGGCCGGCTTCACCGACATCCTGATCCACCCCGGCAACACGGACCGCGATACGGCGGGCTGCATTCTGCCCGGTTTCGGGGCGGACCTGAGGGACCGTTTCGCGCTGCGCGATTCGGTCAAGGCCTACTGCGAGTTATACGAGCGGGTGATCCGGGCAGCCGAGCTCGGCGAGCTCGAGATCGTGATCCGGGACGCGGATCGCCAATCAATCAAAAACCCCCGCAACTCGGGGGAGTTGGAGGCTTGAAATGAAGAGCACTTTGATTTTTGCATTTGCATTGCTGCTGTGCGTCTGCTTGCCGGGACAGCCGGAGACCACCGGCGTCCCTGCCACGCCCGGTCCCAGCATTGATGTGATTCATGCCGATGGAACCGCCGTCCAGGACACGGTCGAGTCGCGTCAGATCATGGATCTGTCCATCTTCCGCCCCTGGAGGGTAGATTTCCTCAACGCTTCCCCGAACTTGCGGTTCTCGCAGCAGACGGCACCGGCCTTGACCTCGCGCTTCTCGAAAACCGGGTTCCCCCGTCTGCCGGTGCTTGACTGGGCACCCTTTCGGGCCAGGCCGGCGTTCAGATTCTTGCCGGAACGCAGATATTGGGGACAGAAATGGAGATTGCCATGACGGAATTATTCGTGCCACTGGGAATGTTTTTCCTCGGCGTGGTGTTCGGTTTCGTGACGGCGGCTGTGAGCGACACGCGGGCCGAGCGCCAGATCGAGCGCAAGGTTTCCGAGATCGAACGGAGGTTGCGGGAGGCGGGATGAGCGGTCTGGCGGACTGGTTTTCGATCTTCCGGGCGGGCGAGCATACTTCATCCGACGGAGTGACGCGCAGGTTCAGCCAAGGGGATCTCGACAAGATCATCGAGCGCTACGACGGATCGTCGAACCCCTCGCCTTGCGTGATCACGCACGAGGAGGTGTACTCGCCGTTCGCCTGGGCTCAGGTGGACGCGTTGAAGAGAGACGGGGACGTGCTGCTGGCGCAGTGCAAGCCCGAGACGATCGAGCCGCAATTCGCCGAGCTGGTCGAGGACGGGCGTTTGTACAACCGCTCGGTGCAACTGTTGCCGGCGGGCGGAGGCGGCGAGGGCTGGCGTCTGGGGCACGTGGCGTTTCTGGGAGCGGAGCCTCCCGCGGTGAGCGGGCTGGAGCCGATCCGGTTTGCGGCCTCGGGCGTGACGTTCGAGGCGGCGGAGGCCTGGGAGGAGCTGGAGGGGAAGCGCGAGCGGGCGGACATCTGGAGCGCGTTGCGCAAGCTCGCCGAAAAGGTTTTTGGTCCCAAGGAAGCGGACGGCATCGTCAAGCAATGGCAGGTGGACGAAGCCCGCGAGGAAGCAGGACGGGCCGCCGTCGAAGCGGAACGACAGGAGGAAGAGATGGCGACCAAGGAGAAGAAGGAAGCGACCGAGTACACCGCGTTGGAGGCGGAGAAGGCGCAGCTTGAGGCCGAGCGCGGGGAGCTGGCCGCCCAGCGGCTGAAGTTCGCACGGGAGGCCGCGGTGAAGCGTGTCGACTCGTTGCTCGAGGCGGGCAAGCTCACCCCGGCCACCGCCGAGGGGCTGGCCGAGTTCGCGGTACGGATCGATGCGGCCACTGAGGGCGTGATCGAGTTTTCAAAGGGCGGCGAAAAAGTCAAGACGCGGCCGAGCGAGTATCTGTTTTCGCTGGTTGAGGTGTCAGCGGCCAGCTCGCCTCTGGGCAATGAGATCGCGGGAGGCCGGGCAAACGGCGCAGTAGACATCGAAGACGCCGGCTCGATCCGCGAGGCGGCTGTTGAGTATCAGGCCGGGGAGCGCAACAAGGGAAGGATGGTCTCCGACGCGGCGGCCGTTCAACATGTGACGGGGAGGACAGCATGAGGAAGGCAAGAACAGGATCTCTCATTCCGTTCGAGGCGGGGGAAGCTCTCGCGATCCACCGCATCGTCAAGCACGGAGGCGAGGACGGCAAGGTCATCCACGCAACCGGAGGCGGCGACGCCCCGCTGGGCGTGACCGACCGGCCGGCCCGCACCGGCGAGACGGTCGATGTCTCGGTCTACGGAGAGGCTGCGGTCGACTATGGAGGCGATGTAGGGCGGGGCGCGTTGCTCGGAAGCGGGGCGGACGGCAAGGCCGTTGAGGCCCAGCGGCCGGCTCTCTCCTCGGCAGTCGTTGACGGAGCCGCCGCCAACACCGACATCGCGGTGACCGGGATTGCGGTGGGCGACGAGTTGATCGGGGTTGTCTCACTCGATGGGACCTCCAGCTCGGATTTGCTTTCGGCGGCGTCGATCCACGCGGCCGACACGATCCGGATCACGAGTTCAACCGCCTCGGGCAAGCTGCTGGTGGTGTGGCGGAAGCCCGCCGCTTCGGTCATCGGCCGGGCTCTGGTTGCGGGCGCCGCCGGCGACATCGGGCAGGTGCTGCTCGCGCCGGGAGAGATCTAAGAACTAAGGAGAACGAGAAATGCCTAAAACCATCACCGCCGAGGGAGCGATACCTTTTCCCTACGATCCGGCCCGCACGGCGATCGTGCAGATGTACACCGAGCCGGGAATGATTGCCGACCGGGTACTGCCTCCGACGCCGCCTTTGGGCAAGTCGGAGTTCAAGTGGTTCCGCTTCAAGATCGACGACAGCTTCCTGATTCCCGACACCCGTTTGGGCCGCAAATCGAAGCCCGTTGAGGTGGAGTTCGAGGGCGAGGAGGTCACCGATTCGACCCAGCACTACGGATTGCGCGACAGCGTCCCGCAGGAGGACGTCGACGCGGCCGGGCCGGCGGGGGGGAGTGCGAGGGAGTGGCCCTCTCCGGTGGATACGGCCGCCATCCGCATGACCCATTTGCTGAAGCTGGCCCGCGAGGTGCGCGTGGCGGATCTGGTATTCGGGGCGGACCACTACGGAACCGGCTACAAGGAAACGCTGTCGGCGGGGGACCGCTTCGATGCCGCTACCTCCAAGCCTCTCAAGACGCTCGAGGATGCGCTGACGACGCCGATCTTCCGGCCCAACATCGTGGTCTTCGGGCAGGCGGCCTGGAGCGCCTTCCGTCAGCACCCCGACGTGCTGGCGGCGACCAACAAGCAATCGGGCGCGGAGGCGGGGCTGGCCTCGCGGCGGGCCGTGGCCGAACTATTGGAAGTCGACGAGGTGTTGGTGGGCCGCAGCCGCGTGGCCTCGAACCAGCAGGGCCAGGATCTCGCTCTGAAGCGCGCCTGGGGCAAGTCGGTGACCTGTCTTTACCGGGGAGCCTATGGCGGCTCGGCGTCGCCGGGCGGCGAGGCCGGATCGGAGCGCCAGGAGGGATTGCAGTCGGACCTGGGCCGGGCGACGTTCGGTTTCACGGCCCTCTACAAGCCATTGAGCACCTACTCGCGTTTCAACGAGGGGGTAGGAGTCGTGGGCGCGACCGAGTTGATTGTCCGGGAAAGCTCGAAGGAAGTCATCTCGGGCGGCGAGGGATTCGGGTATCTGATCAGCGGAGTGGCGGCCTGATGCGCTGCCGCCTAGGGACCCCATACCGCAAGGCCCGTGTGCTCTACCCGGCCGGCGCGGTGATCGATCTCGACGAGGAAGACCTCGGGATACTGGGCCCGCTGGCCGAGGCCCTCACCGAACAAGATAACCCCAACCCCCACCCCCACCCCAAGCCCGCGCCGGAGGATCCGGGTCATACCGGCTCCGGCGCGGGCGAGCCTCCAGGGAGGGGCAGCGGCGAGGACACATCGCTGCGCGGTGTTCTGGGGGAGATGGACGCGGCCGACCCGGAACGCAAGAACAAGTCCTGGTGGACGCGGAAGGGCAAGCCGGAAGTGTCGGAGCTGCGCAGGCGCGGGCACGTTCTCTCGGCCGCCGGGCGCGACCGGGAGTGGAAGCGGTATTTCGAGAGCAAGGAGTAGGCAGGCAAAAGGCATGCCTTGGCTGACGTTAGGCGAACTGGTCGAACGCCACTCCGCCGAGCGGGTGGCGACCGCGGCGCAAACGAGCGCCGAGACGGTCGAGGTCCTTGCTCGGGGCGAGACACTCACTGGTGATGAGGCAGCCGAGGCGGAGGCGGCGCGCTCGCGGATCGAGACAGCGATCACCGATGCGGTGAGCGAAGTGGAATCCGCCGTGGCCATCCGTTACGAGTTGCCGCTTGAGCCGCCTCCGCTCGTGAAGCGGCTGGTGGGGGACCGCGCTCTGTTTCACCTTCATGGCGACGTGGTTCCCGAGGATCTAGAAAGCCGCAGGATTCTCAGCCTGTCGTTGCTGAAGGCGATCCGCACGGGCGAGCGGCTCCTGATCGGAGAAGACGGAACCCCGCTCAGGCGGCGGCCGCGGGTCCGTAGCTCCAACCCCGAGGGAGTCTTTACGGGTTCGGGCGGGGCGCTCGAGGCCTACTGATGGCTCGTTTGCTCGAAGTGGGGGAGGCGGCCGCGAAGCGGATCGGGGAGTGGCTTCCCGAGTTGAAGGTCTCAGATCTCCATCCCGGCCCCTTCACCGAGCAGGAGCTGGAGCGGATCTCGACCTCGACGCCGGCTGTCCGCATTAGCTTCCTCGCGACGCGGGCCAACGAGTCGGTGGGAGACGGACGGCGCGACGTCAGGGCGGAGTACATGGCGTCGATCCTGACCCGAAGTACCGGCAAGGACCGCGGCGCGGACCGCGAGGCGGAGCGGATCGGGGCCGAGCTTTTGAGGCTCGTGCCCGATGAGCAGTGGGGCCTGAAGGGTTTGATCGGGGCCCAGGACGTACGGTTGGAGAACGCCTTCAACTCCGGGATCGCCGGGAAGGGGATGGCCTTGTGGCGGCTGACGTGGAACCACACGCTGCGGCTGGGCGAGTCCGTCTTCGCCGGCGGCGACGATTGCCCCGTGCCGGAGGAGGTGCATAGCATCCGCGATCCCGAGCCGGCGGACCTCGATCCCGCGGGAGACTACGAGCAGGTGACCCCATGATCGGCGATGACCATCAGGATTTCCGGCTGGTGGAGCTCACGCGGCGCGTGGCGAACATCGTGCGGCTGGGCACGGTGGAGGAGGTCGACGGCGGATCGGCCCGTGTACGGGTTCGCTACGGCGAGACGGCCCTGAGCAAGTGGCTGCCCTGGGTCACGGCGCGGGCCGGAGCAGACCGCTCCTGGTGGCCTCCCGAAGCCGGCGAGCAGGTGTTGATCCTGGCGCCCTCGGGGGACCTGGCCAAGGGCATCGCCGTGGCCGGCGTCTACCGGAGTGAACACCCGGCACCGGAAAGCGATCCGGATAAGCACGCCATCCATTACTCCGACGGCGCGGTGATCGAATACGACCGCTCCGCGCACCGGCTCAAGGCGGAGTTGCCCGAGGGAGGAGAGGCCGAGGTGACGGCGGACGGCGGGGTCACGATCACGGGCGACGTGATGATCACGGGCGACCTCGAGGTTTCGGGAGACGCCGATGTAACCGGCTCGATCGACGCCGGCTCCGATGTCTCCGACGACACGGGCACGATGGCCAACATGCGGACTAAGTACAACCAGCACGTCCACACCCCCACGTCCGGCTCTCCCCCGACGCCGCAGATGGACTAGGACGAAAGGACCGATGACGGGCATGAATCGGAAAACGGGCAAGGCATTGAGTGGCATCGAGCACTTGCGCCAATCGATCCGCGACATCCTGACGACCCCGATCGGCTCGCGGGTGATGCGGCGGGACTACGGCTCGCGCTTGTTCGAGCTGGTTGACGCGCCGTTGAACGAGGGCGCGCTGGCGGAGATCTACGCCGCCACGGCCGAGGCCCTGGAGCGCTGGGAGCCGCGCCTGCGGTTGACCAGGGTGCGGGCTACCCGCGCCGGCGAGGGAGGGGTGACGATCGATCTCACGGGCGAGTACCTGCCCGAAGGAGAAGAGATCGCCCTGGAGGGGGTTGTGGTATGAGCAGCCAGCCGATCGACCTCTCAAGGCTGCCTCCACCCCAGGTCGTCGAGCCGCTCGACTACGAGGGGATTCTGGCTTCGCTCCTAGCCGATGTGCGCTCGGGCTTGCCCGATTTCGACGCCGGTCTCGAATCCGATCCGGCCCAAAAGATCCTCGAATCCTTCGCCTACCGCGTATTGGTTGAGCAGCAGCGGGGCAACGACCAGGCGCGGGCTGTGATGCTGGCCTACGCCACGGGCAGCAACCTGGAACATCTGGCGGCGCTTTTCGGAGTGACGAGGCAGATCAGCGACCCCGGAGACCCCGATGCCCGTCCGCCCGTTGCGCCTACCTACGAGACGAACGAGCGTCTGCGTCGGCGGACGCAGTTGGCTCCGGCGGCGATCTCGACGGCGGGTCCCGCATCGAGCTACCGCTACCACGCTCTCTCGGCCGACCCCAAGGTCGCCGACGTCCACATCGCCTCGCCCTCGGCGGGGAATGTAACCGTGACTCTGCTCTCGACCGAGGAGAACGGCGTGGCAAGCGCCGAGCTGATCGCCACCGTCAACACCGCGCTGAGCGCCGAGGAAGTACGGCCGATCGGCGACAGGATCACGGTCCAGTCGGCGACGATCACCGAGTACACGGTCACGGCGGAGATTACGGTGGGCAGCGGTCCCGACAGCGAGCTCGTGCGGGTGGCGTCGGAAGAGAGGTTGCGGGCCTATACGCTCGCGGCCCACAAGCTGGGGCGCGACGTGGGGCTCGATGCGATTTACGCGGCGCTCCACGCCGAGGGAGTCGTCAAGGCGGAATTGAGTGCACCCACCGCCGACATCGACGTGTCGGATACCGAGGCGGCCTATGCGACGGCCCTGGGGGTAACTCTTGCCTAGAGATCTGCTGCCTCCGAACGCCTCGCCGCTGGAGAAGGCCCTCGACCGGGCGGCGGGGGCGCATCTCGAAGAGATTCCGGTCCCGGTCGGCGACCTCTGGTCGGCTGAGAACTGTCCGGTCCAGGCCTTGCCGTGGCTGGCCTGGGCGCTGGGGGTCGACAACTGGGGTCATTCGTGGCCCGAGGAAATCAAGCGCCGCGCGGTCACCGAAGCGTTCCGGATTCACGCCCAACGGGGCACGGTGGCCGCGCTCAAGAGGCTGCTGGAATCGATCGAGGCCGAGTACGAGTATGCCGAGCCCGAAGCGCTGCGCTTCACCATCGAGATCTACAACTCGGATACCATCCCGATCAGCGATCTGGCGGGTCTCGGGGCGGCCATCGACCGGGTCAAACGGGCCGCGGCGCACTACACCTTGACGCTGTACGCGGGGCTGACGGGCGAGATCCCCCTCGCCGGCGGGCTTTCGGCGGGACTGATGGTGACGCGGGTCGAACTCGATCTCTCGGGCCGGACGGGCTAGGTGGAAAGAACAGGAAATGGCGTATGTTCTCAGGCTGACCGATGCGGGCCGGGCGGCGATCGCCGACGGCACGAATATCGGCACCCGCGCGGTCACCCTCACCAAGATGGCGCTGGGCGCGGGCCAGGGGCCGGGCGGCGCGGCCGACGATGCCCTCACCGCATTGCGCGACTCCCGAAACAGCGTGGAGCTGAGCGGCTCGACGATGGTAGCGGGCCGCATCGCCTTCCGTGCCGACTTTACTCCCACCGAGGACTACGACGTCACCGAAGTGGGTTTGATGGGACGGATCGGCTCGGACGGGACGGAGGCACTCTACGCTTACTGGTCGGACGACGGGACGGTGCTGGCCAGCGCGGTGACGGATACAACACTGGTGATCGGCGGTTCCGTGGACGTGACGCCGTCGGCGGCCGAGATCTCCGTCACGATCAGCGCCTCGATCACCCTCGGCGGCCTGGGCGAGTGGCCGCTGTGGACGCTTCCCCTGTCCGAGGTCGCGACCTCCGATCAGGCGCTGCCTGTCACGGCAGCCGCCGCGACCGACGGGGGCAAGGTATCGGTCGCGGCCGGCACGAAGCTGTCTCTCGGCGAGGAGATCACCGCGGGCGAGACGGGCGTCGTGCGGGTCTTCACGACCGAGGACTGGGAGAGCGCCGATCTCGCCGCCGACAGCGAATACTATCTGCGGGCCAAGGTCGTCGACGGCTCGCTCACTCTCTACACGCAGCAGGGCCTGGAGTCCGACACGGCGCCGGCGAGCCTGCGCGGGACGGTGGATGGGACATCGGGGGGAGGTTTCCCCTCCACCCCGCTCGATGCCAGATTGGCGAGGATCGTGACCGGCGCGGCGGGGACGGCCCCGTCGGTGACGAGCTACCGCTTGCCGGCCAACCCGAACACCACCGCCATCGCCGCGGTAAAGCTCGTGTTGGACCCCTTACCCGGCCGCATCGATCAGATCGAGAGTCTGCATTATTTCTGGAGGGACTAAGTGGCGGCGACCTTGAAAAAGCTGTTCGATCCGGTGCAACTGACCACAACCGCCGCGCAACTGGGCAGCTACTCCGTGCCCACCGGCAAGCGGCTGGACGGGTTCGAGTTGCTGGTGTCGAACATCCACAGCGACGAAAGGGGCGTCGACCTTTACTTGGGAACTTCGGCGATGAATGCCGGGCAACTCTACTCCCAGCGCGTGAACGGCTTGCGGATCGCGGGCAAGGCGGCGCTCGTCGTTCCCTGCCGGCAGGTGCTCGCGGCGGGCGATGGAATCTGGGCCGCCGCCTCCGCCGACTCCAGCATCTTGGTCCATGCTTCCGGTGTCGAGGTCGACGAAGACGGAGCGCTGCCCACCAGACTGTTCGCCCCGAGGTTGCTCTCGACCGGCGACGCCACGCTCTATACGGTTCCCGCGGACAAGCAGTGCTTCAACTTCGAGCTGGCGGTGTTGAACGTCTCGGCGGCGGAGGCGGCTTTCACGAGCAATCTGGTGGGGTCTGGGTCGAGCGCGGACGACACGAACCGGATGACCCCCCAAGTCACGATTGCGTCGGGTGAAACCATGAGATTCTCGCTGCGGCAGGTGATGGAGGCGGGTGACAAGATTACGGCCCTGGCGAGCGTCGCGGACGCCCTGGCGATTCATGGGTCGGGGTACGTCGAGGATGCAGAGAGCTAGGAGGGACCGGCACAGACATGGGACACATCACCAGCACGAAAACGCCCTCGCCGATCGCCTCGATCCAGCGGGGCTCGCTGACGATCAGAGCAAATTCCGGCCTGGTGTCGTTCACGATCCCGAGCGTGGACCCGAGCAAGACGTCCGTCCACCTCCTGGCGGCGATTTCTCAAACGGCAGGCAACGTACGAACTTATGGGTCCCTGCGGCTCTGGTTGGCGAGTGCAACGAGGCTGGAGCTCATTAAGGATGGCAACGTGTTCGCCGGCCATACGGCGAGCACCCACAGCCTCCGCGTGTCCTACGAGGTCATCGAATTCGTGTAAGGAGTCAAGCATGCCCACCCTTCACCATAAGATCATCGAACTCGACAGCGACAACGTTTGCTTTCACGAGTTCGAATATTTTGGCGCGACGGCTCCGGTCCTGGCGGCGAGCCACATGGACGTGACTTCCCGGACTGATGGCCCGTTTCTGGGGAAGGTCTACGACCAGGCGACGGACACGTTTTCGGACCCGCCCGCCGAGGGCGGCGGCTAAGAGTAAAGGAGAACAAACATGGCTACGGCTACACCATTTCTACACGGCGTCGAGCTTGTCGATGTCGACGCGGGGCCGCGCCCCATCGAGGGCGCGGCATCGAGCGTGATCGGGCTGGTCGGGACGGCGTTTGACGGCGAGGTCTCAACGCCCGTCCTGATTGCCGGCAGCCGCCGCGAGGCGGAGGTATTCGGGAAAGAGGGCACGATTCCCCCGGCGCTCCAGGCGATCTTCGATCAGATCGGCGCTGCGGTCGTGGTGGTCAACGTGCTCGACCCCGACACGCACAAGACGACCGAGTCCGCCAAGAACTACACCTTCGGGTCGGATGACACGGTGCAACTCGACCACCGCCACGTCAGCGAGGTCAAGGTCTTCACCACAGCGAGCGGCCAGACGGCCTACACCGAGGACACCGACTATTCCGTGGATGAGGAAACCGGTGTCGTGACCAGGCTGAGCGGGGGAACGATCCCGGCCGCCGCCTCGAAACGCATCGGCTACAAATGGCTGGATAAGAGCAAGGTCACCGCGGCCAACATCACGGCCGGGGCCGAGAAGCTGCTCGACGCCGAAAGCACGGCCGGGCTGCGGCCGAAGATTCTGATCGCGCCGGGCTTCACCTCCCAGGTGACGCGCACGGGCGCCCAGATCACCGCCGCTCCGGTGACCAGCGCCCTGGAGCCGGTCGCCACGAAACTCAGGGCGGTCATCGTGGCCGACGGTCCCAACACGACCGACGCCGAGGCGATCGCCTACCGCGGCCTGCTCAATTCGCGGCGCATCTTTGTCGTCGATCCCCAGGTGAAGGTCTTCGACGCCGAGGCGAACCGCACGGTGACCGAGCCGGCCTCGGGCTACGTGGCGGGTGTGATCGCGAGATCGGACGCCGAGCAGGGCTTCTGGTTCTCGCCCTCGAACCGCGTGATCCGGGGGCTCGTCGGGACCGCCCGCCCTGTCGATCTGAGGCTGGGCGACGCCTCCTCCCGCGCCAACCTGCTCAACGCTGCCGAGGTGGCGACCATCGTCAACCAGAACGGCTACCGTCTGTGGGGCAACCGCACCAGCTCTTCCGATCCCAGGTGGGCCTTCCTGTCGGTGGTGCGCGTGGCCGACCAGATCAACGAAGCACTGTGGCGCTCGCACCTGTGGGCTGTCGACCGCGCCCTCACCAAGACCTACATCGAAGAGGTGCGCGAAAGCGTCAACGCCTACCTGCGCGGCCTGACCGGGCAGGGAGCCATTCTGGGCGGAAGGTGCTGGGCCGATCCCGAGCTGAACGACAAGGCCGCGATCAGCAGCGGCAAGGTGTATTTCGACTTCGACTTCACCCCACCCTACCCGGCCGAGCACATCACCTTCCGGTCCCGTCTGGTCAATGACTACATCAAGGAGATCTTCTAATGCCGATACCTGACATTCTGCGCAACATCAACCTGTTCGTCGACGGCCGCGGCTACGTCGGCAAGATCGACGAGCTGACGCCCCCGAAGCTGACGATCAAGACCGAGGAGCACCGCGCCGGCGGGATGGACGTGCCGGTCGAGATCGACATGGGGATGGAAAAGCTCGAATGCGACTTCTCGCTGGCGGGCACCGACGCCCAGACGCTCAAGTCGTGGGGCCTGGGTTCGAGCGAGCCCGTGCCGCTGACCTTCCGGGGCGCGGTCCAGGACGGGGACGGCGTGGTGCGGGCGGTGGTGATGCGCATGCGGGGCATCATCCGCGAGACGGACTTTGGGACCTGGAAGCCGGGCGAGAAAGCGCCGCTCAAGGTGATGGTGGCCCTCAGTTACTACAAGCTCGAAATCGCCGAGGAGGTGATTCACGAGATCGACGCCGAGAACATGATCCGCATCGTCGACGGCACCGACCAGCTCGAAGCCCAGCGCGAGGCCCTGGGGATCTAGCGTCGTACACAAGGAGAATCCATGAAGACTACCGCGAAGACGACCATTGAGCTGAAACACCCCGTCACGGTGGACGGGGCCGGGATCAAGCAGCTCACCCTGCGGCGACCCAAGGTGCGCGACATGATCGCCTCGGACAAGGCCGGCGGATCGGACGCCGAGAAGGAGATCCGCACCTTCGCCCACCTGTGCGAGGTCTCCCCCGAGACCATCGAGGAGCTGGACTTGGCCGACTACCTGAAGCTGCAAAAGGCGTATCAGGGTTTTTTGTCCTGAAGGCCGGCGACGCCCGCAGCGCGGCGCTGATCCTGGCCTCCCACACCGGATGGGGCCTCGATGAACTGCTCGAACTCGACGGCGAGGAGTTAAGGGAATGGCTGCGGGCGCTCGAAGCGGCGCAGCCGAGAATGCCCCGCTGACTTTGTTGACTTCTTAACCGCTAGCCGCATCATGCCCGGATCTCTAGCCACCAACATCGTCATCGACTCGAAGCTCGGGCAGAGCTTCCGCTCGACGATCGAATCGAGCGCCAGGGGGTTCGGGAAGCTGGGGTCGGCGATCCAGAAGGCCGAGCGGCAACAGTCCCACATCGAGCAGTTCAAGCGGCTCAAGGTCGAACTGGGCCAGACCGAAACCGCCCACCAGCAGGCCCGCGACCGCGTGGGGCAGCTCGGCCGCGAGATGGCGCGGTCGTCGCAGCCCACCCGGCAGATGAGAGCCGCGCTGGGGCAGGCGCACCAGCAGGTCCACCGGCTCAGCCAGAAACTAGGGACCCAGCGCAGCGCCCTGGGCCAGACGCGCCTCGCAATGAAGCAAGCCGGAGTCGCCACCACCCAGCTCGAACGACAGGAGCGCAAGCTCGGGGCGACCGTGGACCAGCTCCGCGGGCGCTACGACCGGCTCACGCAATCGATCAAGAAGCGCCAAGCACTGAAGGAAAGAAGGTCCGAGCTGGGCGGCAAGCTGATCGGCACGGCCGTGGCGGGGGCCGCGCTGGCGCTGCCCATCAAGACCGCCATCGACTTCGAGTCGAAGATGGCCGACGTCAAGAAGGTGGTGAACTTCGACACGCCCCAGCAGTTCAAGACAATGAGCAGCGACATCTTGAAACTCTCCACCGTGATTCCGATGTCGGCCGAAGGATTGGGAGACATCGTGGCGGCGGCGGGCCAGGCGGGCATCGCCCGCGAGGAGCTGCTGGAGTTCGCCTCCGATGCCGCCAAGATGGGCGTGGCCTTCGATATGGCGGGCGCGGAGGCGGGCTCGGCCATGACCGGCCTGCGGACCCTCTTCAAGTTGAATCAGGACCAGGTCGTCAGGCTGGGCGACGCCTACAACCATCTGTCGAACAACATGGACGCCACCGCCCGCGACATGCTCAACATCGCCAACCGCGCCGGAGCCAGCGCCGAGCTGTTCGGGTTGAGCGGTGAGCAAGTGGGAGCGCTGGGGGCGACCTTCCTGGCGCTGAAGACACAGCCCGAGGTTGCCGCGACCGGCATCAACTCCATGCTGCTCAAGCTGCAAGCCGCCGACAAGCAGGGGCCGAAGTTCCAGCAGGCGCTGGCGGGGATCGGCATGAGCGCCCAGGGACTCAAGGACGCCATCGAGCAGGACGCCCAGGGAGCGCTGCTCGGTTTTCTGGAGGCGGTGGAGTCCTCCGATGACGTCAGCGGCACTCTGTTCGATCTGTTCGGGCTGGAGTACACCGACGACATGACCAAGCTGGTGGGCGGCCTGGATCTCTACCGCAAGTCGCTGGGGCTGGTGGCCGATGAGACAAAATTCGCCGACTCGATGCAGAAAGAATACGAGGCACGGTCGAAGACCACCGCCAACGAGCTGGAACTCATGAAGAACCGCATGTACCGGCTGGGCGTGACGGTGGGATCGGTGACCCTACCGGCGCTCGGGAAGATGACGAAGTGGGCCGGCAAGGCGGTGGACTGGATGGCGGACCTCGCCGAGGGGTACCCCACCCTTACCGCCGGCGTGGTCGGGTTGACGACGGCCACGCTGGGGTTGACGGTCGCTTTGTTGGCGGGAGGCTATGCTGTCTTGGGAATAAAAACCGCCTGGCAGAACGCCAAGATATCCTGGGAGAAGGGCGGCAAGGTGATCGGCTGGACGCGAACAAAGCTGGTTGCCTTCAACAAGACGGCGCTCGTCACTGCGGCCCGCACCAAGGCGCTGGCGGCGGGCGGGGCTATCCAGAGCTTCGGAGCGTCTCTGGTGAAGTTCGCCACGACGGGGGTCACCGCGGCGATGGCCGGTTTCAAGGGATTGATCGCCTCTACCTGGGCCTGGACCGCGGCGCTGCTGGCCAACCCCATCACATGGGTCGTCGTGGCGGTCATCGGCGCGGTCGCCCTCATCTACAAGTACTGGGAACCGATCTCCGGCTTCTTCGTCAAGCTGTGGGATGCGGTCAAGGTCAACTCGGGCGCCGCCTGGGAGTGGATCAAGGGTGTCTGGGGCTCGGTTACGGGGTGGTTCGGCCGCCTCTGGACGGGTGTCAAGTCCTTCTTCTCGAACTTATCGCTGTTTGATGCGGGCAAGGCCATCCTCACAACGCTGGGCGAGGGGATTTTGGGCGCTGGGGGATGGTTGCTGGATCAGGTCACCTCCGTCTTCGGCAAGGTCCGCGGCCTGCTGCCTTTCTCCGACGCCAAGGAAGGGCCGCTGGCGGCTTTGACCGCCTCGGGCAAGTCCATCATGGGTACCTTGGGCGAGGGAGTCAGGCAAGCCGGGCCCCAGGCCCTCCAACGGCCGCTGGCCCGAGCGCTAGGCACCGCCACGGCGGGCTTGGCCCTGGCACTGCCCATGGCAGCCCAGGCAATGCCGGCGGCGACGGTGTCGAGGTCTCCCCTCCACCAGGCCGCGCCGGCCAACACGGGCGGGGCACGCTCGATCGACGGCGGCATCCATATCCAGCAGTTGACGATCAATCAGCTTCCCGGCGAGGATGCTCGGAAGCTGGCCACCCGCGTTCTCGACGAGATCGAGCGCCAGCGGCTCCATCGACTCAGAAAGAGGGAATACGATGCCCTCTGAGCACATGCTGGCGCTGGGAGACTATCGCTTCTCTGTTTCCACCGCCTCCTACCAGGAGTGGTCCCACTCGGCGGAATACCGCTGGCCGGCCCAGGAGCGCGTCGGTCGCTTTCCCGCCCGCCAATACCTCGGACCAGGCCAGGAAGAGATCACTCTGAGCGGTGTCATCTATCCGCTCTACAAGGGCGGTCTCGGTCAACTCGACCGCATGCGCAGCGAGGCCGGCCGGGGCAAGCCCTTGATGCTGACCGAGGGCACGGGCCACGTCTGGGGCCAGTGGGTCATCACGCGCGTCGAGGAGACCCGCCGCGTGTTCCGCTCGGACGGCACGCCCCAGCGCATCGAGTTCCGCTTGCAACTGGCCCGCTATGGCGAGGAGCGTAAGGAGGCCACGGCATGAGCAGCACCGCGCTCCTCGATGAGGTGTGCCCCTCGAACTACTTCACCGAGATTGAAGAGCACTTCCGGCAGGCCCGCGGGACGCCTTGTTCCAGCTTTCACCGCTCGATTGGGCACTGGTCGAGACCTGGAAGGACGCTGGTGTCCCTGTCGAGGCGGTCCACAAGGGCATCGAACGGGTATTCGAGAAGTGGCGTGCCCGCAAGCACAAGACACGGATCAACTCGCTCTCCTACTGTGCCCAGGAAGTATTGGCGGCCGCGAGCCGAATGGACAACACCGCTAAGACAACGAGAGTCTCCGCGCCGGCATTTAGTGCCGAGGAGTTAGCTCGGTTCTTCCGCCGTAACGCCGAGACCATCCGTCAGTACGCCCCCCGGGAGTCCGAGGAGCACCGCAAGATGCTGGAGTACATCGGCGTTGAGCTCGACGAACTAGCCGAGCTTGCCGAACGGGACGAGGTTCATGATCTCGAAGCGATCGAGCAGCGTCTCACCGTCCTTGAGCAGCGCATGATTACCGTCGTGATCGAGGCCGCGGCGAGGGAGGGTCTTCTCGTCTCCCGTCAAGAGGTGGACCGTCAACTGGCTCCCTACCGCTCGAAGATGACTGCGGAGCAACTGGCGCTGCTCGAGAAACAGTACCTCGAACGCCAATACCTCGAACGCCGTGGCTTGCCGAGGTTGAGCCTGTTTTACCTCTCATGACCCTATACGGAGAGGACGACTGATGCAGAACATCGAACTATTCGACGAATACGTTGCTCGGACCTTAGGAATGCTCTATGGCAGCTTCCCCATTCGCATAGGTCTGGATGCGCTCCAAATGTCGGGAAACCCAGAGGTGGATGATTTTGGTGTACCAATCGACGAGCGGGGGAAGCGCTCCAAGGCATTCGACGTTTGCATGGCCACGATCGAATGGTTGATCGACACCGGGTATATCGATTGCAAAGAGCGGGATCAATATGGTTACAAAAAAAAGCCGGTGCGCGCTGACGGCTCGTGGCCTGGAGATCCTCAAGGCAGTTCCAGAGAGCGTCCAGGCGCAGGAGACCATCGGGGAAAAGCTGTTTTATCTCATTCGAAAGGGATCATCCATCGAGCTTGCCAAGGAAACTGCTAAGGCAGCCATCCGTGCTGGAATGGCTATTGTTAAATGACCTATCGCACCCGAGACGGCGACATGATCGACGCCATCTGCCGCCTCTACTACGGCACTGAGGCCGGCACGGTCGAGATTGTGCTGGAGGCCAACCCCGGACTCGCCGCTCGCGGCCCGCTGCTGCCCGAAGGCATCCTGGTCGAGCTGCCCGAGCTGCCCCGGCCTCCCAAGACCATCCCTACCGTGAAGCTATGGGACTAACCCGATGACTCCGGTCTACGAAGTCCGCGCCAACAATAACGACATCACCGCCGCCATCCGCCACCGCCTGCTGAGCCTGCGCGTCACCGACGAGACCGGATACCAGTCCAATGCCGTCGAAATCGAACTCGACGACCGCGGCGGAGCGATTCATCTGCCCCGCAAAGGGGCCGCGCTGGAGGTCGAGCTGGGCTACGAGGAGACGGGGAAAGCCAGGATGGGTAGCTATACCGTCGATGAGGTCGAACTCTCGGGGCCGCCCGATACGATCACGATCCGCGCCAAGGCCGCCAACATGCTCTCCACCCTCAAGCAGCACAAGACGCGCTCGTGGGACGATGTCACGATCGCGGAGTTGGTCGACTCGATCGCCGCCGACCATGGCCTTGAGCCCAGAGTCAGCGAGAGCATCCGGGCGATCACGGCCAGAAGGCACATCGACCAGACCGAAGAGTCGGACATGCACCTGCTCAAGCGGCTATCGGAGGACTACGACGCCGAGTCGAAGCAGGCCGGTCGCCAGCTGCTATTCGTCAAGCGCGGCCAGGGGAAAAGCGCGACCGGCCAGCAGGTCACTCCCGCCACTCTCAGCCGCGAGCAAACCAGCGATCACCGGGTCACCCTCGCCGATCGCGGCAAGTTTCAGGCGGTGCGGGCGCACTGGTATGACATGGAAACCGGCGAGCGGACCGAGGTCCAGGCGGGAGACGGCGAGCCGGCCTACACCCTGCGCGAGAACTACATCGACGAGGTGACCGCGCGGCAAGCGGCCCGCTCGAAGCTCGACACGCTCCAGCGCGGAACCGCCACGCTGAGCCTCACCCTCAAACAGGGCAGTCCTGTGATCGGGGCGGAAACCCCGCTCACCCTGACTGGCTTCCGCGAAGGCGTCAACGGCCGCTGGATCGCCACCCGCGTTACCCATCAGATCAGCAGCAGCGGCTACTCCACCCAGGTCGAGGCCGAGACCAAAATTGGACATGGTAACCTGTAAGAGACTCTGATTTTCACCGGTGACGTCGTCGGTACTCTCGGAGAGGGCAAAGATGGAAGATAACTGTAAGCTGTGTGGGCAAACAGCGAATCTGGTCAAGTCGCACGTCATTCCCCAGGCCCTCCATAAAGACATACTGCCCGACGATGATGTCATCAAGCTTTATGCGACGGGTCAAGATTATGGCAAGAAAAGCCTCACCGGCATTTACGGTCAGTTCCTGTGTCAATGTTGTGAAAATTATTTTGCTCCGTATGACGACTACGGGGTGAAGGTTGTCAGGAAATATGCAGATGGGGAGACCGGGAAGCCACTCTTAGGTTCTTTCGAAAAAGGATTTGCTGCCGACGTTGACTACACAAAGCTCAAACTCTGGGTTCTGTCTATGCTTTGGCGAGCCGACGCCTGCGACCACGAGTGCTTTGAGCGGATCGAACTGGGTGACAAATGGCGCAAAAAATTGACTGCGATGCTCCAATCTCAATCACCCGGCTCCGTGGACGATTTTGCTGTGACGGCAACGTTGTTCGATAATGACCTCGGACAACAGTCCGTGTCTCAATCAATACCTGCAAAGATCAAGGCCGACAACAACTACAGAAGAAGCTACTGGTTTTACGTGCCTCGCGGGTTCAGATTCGTTATAAAGGTAGATCAACGTAAGCAACTGCCCGAGTTGGAGCCATTGACCCTAAGAGAAGGCGAACCATTCCCTATAGTGCGACGCGGGTTTTCCAAGGACGAGAAAAAGACGCTGGAAACATTCGCCGACTCAGGATCAACCGTTTGAGGAGCTGGGATGCCTCCTAACCGTTGTCACGAAGCCGTGTCCGCTTAGAGACTAATCAAAACAGTCTTGACGTGTTTGCGCGGCCTTTACACAACCTTCTTGATGCTTCTAAATGACCCCTTACGGGCCACAGCGTATGACATGGAAACCGAGGGGAGGACCAAAGTCCAGGCGGGAGACGGCGAGCCGGCCTTACACCCTGCGCGAGAACTACATCGACGAGGTGACCGCGCGGCCAGCGGCCCGCTCGAAGCTCGACGCCCTCGGCCGGTGGATCGCCACCCGCGTCACGCATGAGATCAGCAGCAGCGGCGCCGACAGAGGGGTAAAATACTCCCGTGTGGAGGGCCAAAAAATACCCCAAAAAATACCTGACAAATCCGCCCGAGGGCAGCCTCTCCGGCCCCTGGCCTGCGCTCCGAAAAATACCCGAAAAATCACCGCCGGGCGAGTTTTGCAAGTTAAACGTGATTTCGTTGCAAGTTAAACGTCACTTTACAGTCCACCGGGTCAGGCGACCAGGTGGCTAGCTGTGGAGCCTCAACAGGTTGTTCCGGGGAGGAGGGAGTCGGCTGATAGGGGGATTATAGCCGAGGCTGGCGTGGGGGCGATGCCAATTGTAGTCGTGGAGCCAGGGGAGCAGATGGTTGGCGCGTTGGAGGGAGGAGCAGTAGGAGCGGGCATAGGCCCATTCGCGGAGGGCGGTTTGGATGAAGCGCTCGGCCTTGCCGTTGGTGCGAGGGGTGTAGGGGCGGGTGAAGCGGTGGCGGATGCCGAGGCGGCGGCAAGTACGACGGAAGTGGCGGGAGCGGTACCAGGAGCCATTGTCGGTGAGCAGGCGTCGGATGCGGATGCCAAGCGAGCCATAGTAGGCGTGGGCGAGGAGAAGGAACTGGGCAGCGGAAAGGCTGCGCTCATCGGGCAGGATCTGGGAGAAGGCGATGCGGGAATGGTCGTCGACGGCGACGTGGACGAACTCCCAGCCGGCGGCGCGGGAGCGTCGGGTCTTATCGCCGGTAACGCGGTGACCGGCGTGCTGGAAGCGGCCGAGCTTTTTGATGTCGAGATGCAGTAGATCGCCGGGACGGTGATGTTCGTAGCGGCGAACGGGGGGAGCGGGTTCGAGATCGCGGAGACGGTTGAGTCCGGCGCGACCGAGGAGGCGGCTGACGGTGGCCGGGGATAGCCGCAGGGTTTGGGCGATGCGGCGGCCCGTCCAACGTTGTCGGCGCAGGGCGAGGACGCGGTCAACGACGGCTTGCGGGGTGCGGCGCGGGCTATGCCGGGGGCGCGAAGAGCGATCGTAGAGACCGGCTTCGCCTTCGCCGCGGTAGCGGGCCAGCCAACGGCGGGCGGTGCGTTCTGAGACGTCTCGGGCCGCCGCGGCGGCCCGAGGCGTCTCTCCAACGAGGATGCATCGAACCAAAAGGGCTCGGCCTTTGGGCGTCAATCGGGCATTCTGATGGATGTTCATGCGGTCTCTCCAGGGTCGTGGTTATTCGACAACTCCAGCTTCCCTGGTCCGGGACCGAATGAACAACCTGTTGAAAGATCACAGCTAGCCCCAATACTGTCGATTTCAGAAAGAAGCATGGAAATCTCGACTTTCCTGCGGTCGTTGCGGATGGGGGCGCGCGGGCGCAGCGGGTAGCTGCTCATCTTGCGCTTGACGCCGCGCGGACGGCGGCGGCCGTGGCTGGAGACCACCCGCTCCTCGAGCAGTTCGTCGAGAACCTGTCGATGAAACGCTTTTCTAGCTCGAGGGGGGAATAGCCACCGCCATGGCCAGTTTGCGGCGGACCACCCGCAGCGCATGCACGTAGGAAAGCCGATCCGGATCCTGTTGGCTGTTGACGGCGGCCTCATGCATCAGATCGCGAATCGCAAAATGCGCCAGCAGCAGCCCCCAAAACTCCTGGCGCACCAGCTCCGGCGTCTTGCTGCGTAGCACGATCTTGGATCCTCGCAAGTGCGTCTTGAGTTCGTCAAACGCCGTTTCGATCTCCCAGCGCTCGTGGTAGAGCGCCGCCAGTGGTGGGGCCGGCGCCGCGGCCGGGTCGAGCAGGCTGGTCAGCAAACGGTAGAGGGGTTCGGCGTTGTCAACACCCTCGAGCCGATCCTCGATGACGCGCACCTCGAGGCCGTTGGTTTGGCGTCGGCGGTCCCCTTCGCCGGAATAGATACGGCTCAGATAGGAGCCGTCGGCGAGTCGCCGCTGGAGGGGCAAACGCAAGTTCTTCTTGACACGCCACAACAGAGCCGCCCCCGTCCCACGCGCCTGCTTCCACAGCGGATAGCTGAAGAAATTGCGGTCGGCCAGGCAGAGCATGTCCTTTTCGAGCGCCGGCAGCAGCTGCTGGGCCAGTGCGATTTCACTCCTCGCGTAGGGTCCCAGGCGAGAGCCGAACAGCACGTGCGTGCCGTTTTCCACCAGGGATACGAAACGCAATTGGGGATAGGCGCTGGCGCCCCGCGAGACCCCCGGACGCCCGAACGCTTGCCGGTTGCCCGGCTCATCGGCGAGGTCGAGAACGCTGCCGTCGAGCGAGACCAGCCGCCGGCGACCGTACCAGGCGCCGCGAGTGGTGGGGTCGGCGATCGGCTTGACGACCTCGTCGTGCAATTGCCGCAGGGGCTCGGCCCCCAGCCGTATGCGGGCCCGCGAGATGCCCGAGCGGCTCGCCGCCGCCGGCCGTTTGTGAGCGGCCCGCAGCCAGCTGAGTCCTTCCAGCAGGCAACGCAACACTTCGCGATAGGACACCTGCATATACAACGCCAAGGCGATCACGTAGTAGACCATCACCGGTGCCGGCAAATCGCGCTGACGACGGTCGTCCCGACCGCTGCGCCGCAACACGCGATCCACCGTCGAACGCGGAAACCGCCGGGCCAGCACGCCCAAACTGATGTAGTCGCTAATTCGCGAGCCGGGGGGAATCTCCGCCAACGTTCGTGCCATGTCACGCACCTCCTGTTGATGAGAACAGGATAGCATGAAAATATTCTTAACTCGACAGTATTGGACCTAGCCCGCATTTCTCACCACCTGGCGAGGCGAAGCACGCCATAGGCCCGCCATTACTTCGTTGCGCTTGCTCGCCGTGCTCAACGTACTGTTCAAGTACGCCTGCGCGCGTCGAGCGGCCCGCGCCTTGTACTGACGGGCCTCTCACGCACTTCGTCTCGCCACGTGGTGAGAAAAGCGGGCTGGTAGACCTGCCATCGGATGGAAGTGTGTGCTCTTGAAGTCGATCGACCAGCGCCGGGCAGCGCTTTAGCGGGCATTGATAAACTCGTCCGGCGGTAGGGCCGGCGGCTCCCCATAGAGCGTGCGGTTTACCCAGAGACCTCTTGGAGCCACTGTTCCGTTCGAGTTTTCAGATAGCGGTAAAACCGGTCGCGCTTGGGACGAAGAGCTTCTTCCCGATAGTTGCGCGCTCTCCTCCAATTGCGCACGGACATAGACCACAGGCGCCGCGGGTCAGAGAGAACCTCGCTGATTTTTCCGGCCAGTCCGCGGACGTCGTCAGCGTCTACCAAGTCGGTTGGATCCAGCAGTTCCGGAATCCCTCCAACCCTTGACCCGACGCAGGGCAGCCCGCGCGCCATGGCCTCGATCATCCCCCGTGGGAGTCCCTCCTGGCGGGAGGGAAGGACGAACAGGTCGGCGCGATCGAGCTCGCCGCCGACGGCCTCGCCAGACGGCAACTGTCCCAGGAAGTGAATTCGCTTTGCTAACCCGAGACAGCCGGCGCGGCGTTCGAGCGCCGCCCGCCGCCGGCCTCCCCCAACGAGGGCGAGTTCGAGATCCCACCCTTGCCGCACGCATTCGCCGACCGCGTCGATGAGCACATCGGGAGCTTTGTATAGGTGATCGAGCGAGCCAACGCTGATAAGCCGAAATGAACGCTTCGCTGGGCGAACATCGCGAGGCTGGGCGGCGAGGAATTCCTCGGGCAGCTCGACGCTCGAATAGGTAGCCGTGAACGTTTCGGGCGCGGGTGGATAGCGTTTTCTCAGTGTCCCCCCCCGTGACGTAGGCCGCCGCGCACGCCCCCGCGCACTGGTCTTTGAGTCGGCGGCCGTGGCGCCACCGGAACAAACCCCGCAGAGGGTGTAGGCCGGTGCCGGGGGAAAACGCGTCGTGGGGGTCGCCGACGACTTCCACGGCGTAGGGCCGGTTAGCCGAGTGCAACGCCGACTCCGCGCAGATGGCCACCTGAGAAGGCACCCGCAGGATCACGGCTTCCCATCGGCCGACGGCTTGCCGGGCCCGGGAACGCACCTGGGGCGCTCGCCTAAGATATTGACCGGGCCCTACGTAGTAGGGTATCGAGGAGAAACAGACCCCTTCCCCGCCGGCCCGCCGCCAGTTCACCCTAGGGGTGTTCGCCTCTCCAACTCGCGCGACCACGCTCACGCCGTCAAACGTCGTCAGGTATCGGGTGAAGAACGAATAGGGGAACGGCCCGTCGGTCCACACGTTTCGATCGGGTGTTCGGATGAAGCGATGTTCCAAGACGACGGAAACTCTCATGGCTTGCCTCGCGCCTAGCGGTTGTGATTACTAGCTGACCTGTAGGCCTCGATAGTGGCTGATGATTTCCGCATCGGAAAGGCTGCGCTTACTTTTTCTCCCTAGGAAGTAAAGCGCCGAGGCCGCGTCGATGGCCCCCGGTTGCCGAACAAGGTAAGGGTCAAGATATTTCAGCCAGAAACCGGTGACACGGGCAAAAGCAATGGCGGCCCGCCGCGCGATCCTCGAGCGAACGAAACTCAACAGAAAGTATTGATAGGCCCAGGCCAGAGCCATGGCGGGTCCGCAACTCACCCCGCTCGAGATCTCCTCGAAGTTTCGGAACAAGCGCCTCTGTCCCACATGGGTAAATCTCGTGAAGTCGTGGCCTCCCGCGTGAACCTGCTGCATGAAGGGCGTGTCGGCGTAAACGGCCCCGCCCGTCTTCAGCACGCGATGGATCTGCTCGACGCAGCGATGGGGATCGGCGACGTGCTCCAGTACGGCTTGCGCGATCACGCCGTCAAACGTTTCGTCCTCAAAGGGGATATCGTGAGCGTCGGAAACCAATGCTGTTCGGTCACTCACGTAGACGTCGGATTCGACAAAGTTAATCGACGGCAGCGAAAGGATGGATTCCAAGCCGGCTCCGACGGTCGCTCCTCCGATGACGAGTACGTAGGGATCGCGAGAAATGTCCTGCAGCAATTCGGCGAACCGGGCGTAGTTTTGCTTGGCCCGGATGTTTCTGCCGATCGCCGGTAGTAGGCGGCTGGCCCAGAGGCTCTTCCTGCTCGAAGATCGTGGCGGAAAGCGACTCTTTCCCGGTCTAACATCGCTGGGGTCAAATACGCTCGACTCTCGGTTCAGCAGTAGAGGTACATCGTCGATAACCCTGAACAGCCTTCCGCAGGCCGGGTTTAGGCAAGAGCAGGTCTCGGTCTCCCAGCGGATTTTGCCCTGGCACACCGGGCAGCGCAGGCGATCTGAAATGCGGGCTAATGGCGAGGCCGATCCATTCCGTGCGGAGACCCCATTAGCAGCCGGGAGGTTCAGTCGAACGGTTTCCTCGTCGCCTGCGACGGACAACTGTGGCGCCGACTGCACGCAGAGGAAGATCGGCAACATGAGGGGATTTCTTCACGGCAGAACCCAACTCCACCGAGGGCGAGGGGCGCCGGCGAAGAGCGACGCTCATCGGGAAGTGCAACCGGCGGAAGTCCGCCCAGTAATTAGCGAACGGCCACCACCGTCCGAAGCGGGATCACGGTCAAAGTTGTACAATGCGTCGTGGCCGCGAACAGCTTCACGTCCTAGGAAGAACGGTCGACCTCGGGCCGGCGCCGGTATCCGAAAACGCGGGCATGGAGCGCCGGGTGTTCCCGAGATTTCCCAAGCAAGTCACCGAAAGGAATGAGGTTATGACGACGGATCTCTATGACGCAAACGCAAGTTGGGCGCAGCTTCCCGAGGGCTGGAGTTTCACCGAGGTCGTGGGCGTAGCCACCGACTCCCGGGACCGGGTCTTCGTCTTCAGTCGCAGTGAGCATCCGGTGACAATCTTTGAGCCCGATGGGCGATTCGTGGATTCCTGGGGTGAAGGGGAATTCGTCAGACCTCACGGCTTGCATATCGGTCCCGACGACAGCGTTTATTGCTCCGACGACCAAGACCACACCGTTCGCAAATACACGGCCGACGGAAAACTATTGATGAAGCTCGGCGTCAGCGGGCAGGCGTCTGACACCGGCGCCACCACGACCGACTACCGCGACATCAAGCGCGTCGGGCCGCCGTTCAATCAGCCCACGAATTTGGCGCTGTCGCCGGATGGGGAGATGTACATCACCGATGGCTATGGCAATGCCCGAGTGCACAAGTTTTCCGCGGACGGCCAATTGCTGTACTCGTGGGGCGAGCCGGGCGACGGTCCCGGGCAGTTTCATTTGCCTCACGGCATCGCGGTCGACCCAAAAGGCACGGTCTACGTAGCGGACCGCGAAAACTCCCGGATTCAGCTATTCAGTCCCGAAGGGGAGTACATCACCGAATGGAAGGATGTGCTGCGCCCGGGCAACATCTGCATCGGCTCGGACGACCAGTTCTATGTAGCCGAGATGGGCTGGCGAGCCGGCCTGTATTCCGGCATGAAACCACCGACGCCGGACCCGATCGGCGGCCGGCTGAGTATCTTTAACGGCAAAGGCGAGTTACTGGAAAGGTGGGGCGGCGGTGACAATCCCTGCTCGGAAGGAGACTTCTTCGCTCCTCATGACGTGTCGGCGGACCGCCACGGGGATCTCTACGTCGGCGAAGTGGTCTTCGCCGCGGGAGTCAGGCATGGCTTGGTGCCCCCCGACTGCAAGTGCCTGCAGAAGTTTGTCCGCAAGGGGTAGCGGTGGAGCCGCAACCGACGCCGCGTAGCGGCCAGGCCTGCTAGCCCGCACTTCCCACCACGGCCGCGGTGATAAGGCTGAACGGCCCGGCGGCCACGGCTCGTGTACACCCCCCAGCGTACAGCATGTCGGGGCCGCGGCTGACGGTCGAAGCAGGCAATCGGCATCGGCTCCTCCTCCGACATCCCCTTGCTATGATCCATAGGATAATGGAGCCGAAACACACCAACCAGCTCGTTCACGAAACCAGTCCTTACCTGCTCCAGCACGCACACAACCCGGTCAACTGGCATCCCTGGGGCGAGGAAGCTCTCGGCCGGGCGCGCGAAGAAAACAAGCTGATCTTTCTTAGCATCGGTTACGCCGCCTGTCACTGGTGTCACGTCATGGAGCATGAAAGCTTCGAGCAGGAGGACGTGGCCGAGCTTTTGAACCGCGAATTCATCTCCATCAAGGTGGACCGTGAAGAACGGCCCGACCTGGACGAAATCTACATGACGGCCACGATGCTCTACACAGGAGGGCATGGGGGCTGGCCCATGAGTGTGTTTCTGAGCCCCACGTTGAAGCCAGTCTACGCGGGAACCTACTTCCCCAAGGAAGGCATGTACGGCCGTCCCGGATTCAAAACCCTGCTGTCGCATCTAGCCGAGGCCTGGAAACAGAGGGGTCCCGCGCTGGAGGCCGACGGCGACAAAGTCGCCTCCGCCATGCAGGAAATGCACGAGCCGGGAGAAGGCGGTGAAGTCCTTCCGCGGTCCGGGGTCAGCGAGGCCGCCGAACAGCTCTGGCGAGCGTTCGACAGCTCGCTGGGGGGCCTGTCAAGTGGGGCGAACAAGTTCCCGCCCAGCCTGTCGATGGACCTGCTGCTGCGGGAGCACCGCCACTCCGGCTACGAGCCCTACCACAGCGCCGTCGAGTTGACGCTCGAGAAGATGGGCCATGGGGGCGTCTACGACCATCTCGGCGGCGGCATCCACCGTTACTCGACCGACCCTAAATGGCTGGTGCCGCATTTTGAAAAAATGCTCTACGACCAGGCGCTGGTCAGCTCCATTTACCTCGATGGTCTTCAGGCGACGGAACGGCCCGAACTCAAGAAGCTTTTCGAGGAGAAGGCGCGAGGCCTTTTCGAGTACGTCTTGCGGGACCTGCGCAGCCCCGAAGGCGCCTTTTACTCCAGCGAGGATGCTGACAGCGAGGGGGTGGAGGGCAAATTCTATATCTGGACCTTGGACCAGGTTCTCCAAATCGCCGGCGAAGAGGCCGGCCGCTGGTTCGCTTCCCATTACGACGTGACCGAACTGGGCAATTGGGACCATCCCGGGGACGCACACGTCCCGGCGGGGCCGAAAAACATTCTGCAAGTCGACCGTCCGATCAAAGTTATCGCCGAGCTCCACGACATCGAGCCGGCGAAGGTGGAAAAGGCGGTCGCCGAAGTTCGGCAAAAGTTATTCGCAGCTCGCCAAGAGCGAGTGCGTCCCGGTCTCGACGACAAGGTCCTCACCGGATGGAATGGCCTGATGATCGCCGCGCTGGCCAAAGGGGCGGCCGTGCTCGACGAGCGCCGCTATGGTGAGGCCGCGGCGCGGGCGGCTGAGTTCATTCTCGACGCCATGCTGCGCGACCGCCGCCTGTTAGCTACCTACGGTAAGGGACGGGCGCGACTGAAAGCCTACATCACCGACTATGCGTTTCTGATCGAAGGCCTACTGGCGCTTTACGAATGGAGTGGAGAGCTGCGCTGGGTCGATGCCGCCGAGCAGTTGCTCGATACCGCCGTCGAATACTACTGGGACGAAGCCGGCGGCGGGTTCTTCTTCACCGCTTCGGATCACGAGGAGCTGATCGTCCGCACCAAGACCGCAACCGACGGCGCGATCCCATCCGGCAACTCCGTGATGCTCGGGAACCTCCAAAAACTCAGTATTCTGCTCGATCGCGGCACCCTGAGGCAAAAGGCCGAGCAGATCATCCGCGTCTTCGCGGGCGGTGAAGCGATGCGCTCGCCTTTCCAGCACGAGCGGCTGCTCAGTGGCGTCGAAGCCTGGCATCAAGGTTTTGAAGAGATCGCTATCGTCGGATCCCGCGGCGATTCCGGAACAAAAGAGTTGCTGCGCGCGGTGTACCAGACGTACCTTCCCAATAAGATCGTGGCGCGTCTGGACCCCGGCAATTCCGAAGCGCCCAAGCGAATACCGCTGCTTGCAAACCGCCCGCAAATCGACGGCAAACCTAGTGCCTACGTCTGCCGCAATTTCACGTGTCAGAAGCCGACGGCGAACCCGCGGGAGTTGAGGGAGCAGTTGCGGAAGGAGGCCGGGCGGCAATCCTAACTCGCCGCAGTTCATCACCAGGCAAAGGTGTTTATACAAGATTTCAGGAGCATTGGACGTCTTCGCTGCATGGTACAATCCCCTCCACGAAACAGACCCGCTGGGGGTAAATGCCATGACCTGGACGCGCCGACGCTTTCACGCTGGGATCGCGAAGATTACCGCGCTAGGACCTTCATTGTTTGCGCTGGCTTGCGGCGGGCCGGAGTCCGAGCCTGGAGCGACAAAGGCGGCCTCGCCGACCGCTGCCAAACCGGCTTGCAACTTCGCATCGTCCTATATGACCTGGGACCTGCCGCCCCGGACCGACCCGCGCCCCAATTCCCGCCACAACATTCCTCTCGGCAACAAGGCGCGGATCCAGTTGGAGGCCCTTGTCGACGTGATCGACGAGGAGACGGGCGCTTCCGAACAGTTCGTGCTCATCGCGCCTTGCCGCTCCGAATGGGTATACGCCGAAAAGGAACTGTTTCAAATTCCCAGCCGGGAATACCGCAATATCAGTGCTGTCCGGGGAAAGTCGCGCCATCGGACGGTAAGTCTCGACCGCTCAATGTCTTATGGCCTGTTTTGCCCGGGAACGATTTGAAATCCCGAGGCCGCAAATGGTCGCCTGAACGGAGCATCCGGACGCGGCACAATGAGGGATGAACCTTGGCCGTACGGTTTTCTCCCAACTGATCGAGCACCTACCGAGCAAAGAGTTTCAGAAATGTGTATCGCGCTACCGCGGCGATTCCTATCTGAAAAGTTTCTCCTGCTGGGATCAGTTTCTTGCGATGGCATTCGCCCAGCTGACTTATCGGGCAAGCCTCCGCGACATCGAGACGTGCCTGCGTTCGATGCACGGCAAACTCTACCACATGGGATTCCGCGGCAGGGTAGCGCGCTCGACACTGGCCGATGCGAACGAGTCGCGCGACTGGCGGATCTACGCGGACTTCGCGCAGGTCTTGATTGGCATGGCACGGCCGTTATATGCCCACGACCCGATCGGTGTGGACTTGGACCAGACTCTGTACGCTCTCGACTCGACAACAATCGACCTCTGCCTGTCGCTGTTTCCGTGGGCGAGATTCCGCAAGCAAAAGGCCGCCGTGAAGATGCACACGCTGCTGGATCTGCACGGCAATATTCCCACGTTCATCCGCATTACTGGAGGCAAAGTGCACGACATCAACATCCTCGACGAGATCGGCCCGGAGGCCGGCGCGTTCTACGTCATGGATCGGGCCTACGTCGATTTCGAACGCCTCTTCGTGTTCACTCTCTGCTCGTCGTTCTTCGTCGTGCGAACCAAGAAGAACATCTTGCTCCAACGGCGCTACTCGCATCCCGTCGACAAATCCACGGGCTTGCGTCGATTCTGAGCCGCGAGCGCAAGCGAGCGCCCATGGCCCTCACAGCCCACCTAACGCAATGAAAACCAATGAGTTTCGACGGAGCGGTCATCTGTGGGCAACGAATGGGCGTTTCCCCATCGGCGCGGGCCCGCGGCGTTAACCGGACAGAGCCGTGCCCGTCAGGGCGCGGGCCCGTCGCCGCGCCGGATGCACGGCCTGTCACTAGCGTTCCAGGCTCAGCTTCCTGCTCTCGCACGCCCTCGCAACGAGCCATGCAGAGCCGCAGGCGGGAGCCTGCGGGCCCGCGCCCTGACGGGCGCGGCTCTGTCGATGCCCGATCCAGCGCCGCGAGCGCAAGTCAGCGGCCATGGCCCTCACAGCCCACCCGACGCAATGAACGCGGCCGGGTTTCGACGGAGCGGCCCCGGATTGCCGACCCGTAAACGATTCGCTTAACTTACGATAGTAAGCACTAGGAAACTTCACTATGCGACTGCTTGGGTATAGCGATCGATTGAGCGTGGCTCCGGGGGAGTCGATCCGGTTTATGGTTAGCTGCGATCACCCCGCCTATGACGCACGGCTGGTGCGGCTGATTCATGGCGACACCAACCCCGAAGGGCCGGGCTTCCGGCAGGTGGAAGTGCCGTCGGCGATCGACGGATCGAAACCCGGTAAGCACGAAGAGATCCGCAGCGGCTCCTATGTGCAGTTTCCGCTCTCCGGCGTCACGGTGGAGAGGGCAGTCACCTTCTTTGCCTTTGTCCAGCCGACGAACCCGGCCGCCGGCGAGCAAACCATCGCGAGCATGGGCGATCCCTACGCCGGCGCCGGTTGGTCCCTCGGCGTTTCGGACGAGGCGACGCTGGAGCTCGTCGCGGGAGCAGGAGACTCGGGAGCAGGAGACTCCTCCGAACCCGTGCGCGTTTCCGCCGGGCCGCTGCAACGTTGGGAATGGTATGCGGTTGCTCTCACGGTCGATCGAAAGACGGGCGCGGCGACTGTTTGGCGGCAACCGGTTCGCCGCCGCCCCGGCGACGAGACGCCGCCGGCGTCGATGTCGCTCGATGGGGGTATCGGCGCTCCCTCGGACGCGCCGCTCGTCCTCGCCGGTATCCGGGAGGCGGATGGCCGCACCAGCCGCCATCTCGACGGGCGCATCGACCGGCCGCGCCTCTTCAGTCGTTCACTCAGTGTCGCCGAGCTGGCACGGCTCGCCGCCGCCCCGGACGACCTCGACGAACTGGGAGCGGATGTCGTCGGCGCTTGGGACTTCAGCCGGGACGTGGACTCCGACGCCGCCAAGGATGTGTCGGGTGCCGGTCGGGATGGACGCGTCGTGAACATGCCGGGCCGCGCCGTTACCGGGCACAACTTTAGCGGCAAGGAGACCTGCTTCCGGCTCGCTCCCGAGGAGTACGGAGCGATCCACTTTCACCGCGACGACCTCGAGGACGCCGGCTGGGGGGTCGATTTCGAACTCGAGATCCCCGCCGACCTGCCGAGCGGAGTCTACGCCGCCTGGCTTCGAGCCGGCTCCGACGAAGATCATCTGCCGTTCATCGTGCGGCCGCCGCGCGGCACGGCCACGTCGAAAATAGCGGTTCTCATGTCGACGATGACCTATGTTTGCTACTCCAATTTCACCGATATCGGAGTGGGCGCCTGGCGGGAGGGATCGACCGGGAGTTGGGCGTCGGCAACGCCCTACGCCGACCCGACTCTGTTTCGCGACGTCTTCCGTTACATCGACGAGAACGCACTCTACGGCCTCTATGATCGCCATCTCGACGGTTCCGGGGTGATGTATGGCTCCTCCCTCAAGCCGTGCCTCACCATGCGTCCCAAGTTCCGCTACCGGGTCATGGCCACCCCGCCGCGTTTCCCCGCCGACCTCTATCTGGTCGACTGGCTCCAGGCGAAGGGGTTCGAGGCCGACTTCATTACCGACCACGACCTGAACGCCGAGGGGCCGGAGCTTCTGCGCGACTATAACGTGGTCATTTCCTCCTCGCACCACGAGTATTGGACCGCGGGCATGCTGGACTCGCTCGAGACGTATCTCGACGAGGGCGGCCGCTTCATGTACCTATCCGGGAATGGCCTCTTCGGTGTCGTGAGCGTCGATCCGGCGCGGCCGCACAAGATGGAGTTGCGCCGCTGGGGAACGAGCTGGCCCTTCGAGGTTGATCCGGCCGAACGCTACCACAGCATGACCGGCGAGCCGGGCGGGACGTGGCGCAACAGGGGTCGAACGCCGAACCGGATCGTGGGCGTGGGGATGGCCGGGGCCGGGTTCGAAGACGGCGTCCCCTTCAAGCGGATGCCCGATAGCCGCGACCCGCGCGCCGCTTTCATCTTCGAGGGGATCGGCGACCAAGAACTCATCGGCGACCACCCCTCGCTACAGGTCCGTTGGGGAGCCGCCGGATACGAATTCGATCGCTACGAGGCGGAGCTCGGTTCGCCTCCGAATACGCTCCTGCTGGCATCGTCGATCGGCTTCAAGACCCAATATGCGACCCCCTTGATCGATGAAGAGCTCTGGTTCGCCGGCGGACGCGATGGCGCGCGCGTCAGCGACCCGCAGCAAGACGGCGAGCCGCACCGTTTCGTGCGGGCCGATATTACCTACACGGACTATCCGAGGGGCGGCGCGGTCTTCGCAGCCGGATCGATCTGCTGGCGCGGCGGGCTGTCGTGGAACGGCTACGACAACACGGTCTCGAGGGTTACCGAGAATGTCCTCCGGCGATTCGCTCGCGAGTAGCGCACGAAAAGGCGGTCGCCGCACGATCCCGTTGAGCAAAGACGCCGCGGAACGGTTTCGTGGTACAAGAGTCAACGGAGACGACGGGCCCTTGGCCGAACTTCGGCTGCAAGAACCGGCCGGCGCTTGTCGCTACGGTTTTGGCGATAACCATCAAGCCCCTGAGTCCCGCCCTGGGCGCTGAAATCGGCGAAGTTGATCTATCCGGTCCGGTGAGCGAAGCGGCGTTTCGGGAGATCCGCCAAGCGTTTCTCGATAACCTGGTCTTGGTGTTCCGAAATCAGAATGTTCCGCCGAGAGCGCAAGTGGCTTTTACGGAACGCTTCGGCGCGGTGAAACCTCATCCGCTCCGGTCGCGACGCGGCCACGAGGATCACCCTGGCGTGTTTGTGCTGGAGAACCGCCCGGGGAAGCCGAGCGCGAGAAATGATTTCTGGCACTCCGACATCTCTTTCAGTGAAAAACCGCCCCAACTCTCGCTGCTTCATGCTGTCGTCGCGCTGGAGGGCAAGGGTGATACTTTGTTCGCCAACATGTACGCGGCTTACGAAGGTCTGCCCGACCTACTGAAGCAGTCGTTGTTGACAAAAAGAGCCGAGCATACTGCCGCCAGGCTGGCGCGGCGAAACGAGGAATCGCCGGGGACGGACGGGCGGCAGATTCGACGTCTTCCTCCGCCGGTCGAGCATCCTGTGGTTCGGACCCATCCCGAGACAGGACGGCTCGCGCTTTACGTCAACCCTTATTTCACTTCGCGCTTGATCGGAATCGAAGAGGAGAAGAGCATCTCATTGCTGGCGTCGCTGAATGCGCACGCGACGCGCGAGGAGAATCTCTACCGCCATTGCTGGCGGCCCGGGGATTTGGTGATGTGGGACAACCGCTGCACGATGCACTACGCGGTTTATGACTACGACGACACGATGCCTCGGTTGATGCACCGCACGACGGCTGCCGGCGACCGGCCGGTGTAGCCGGATACGCTCGGAGATTCTGGTTCGTCGAGCGTCGCGCCCCTTGTACTGACGGACCTCTTACACACTTCGCTTTCCCACGCGGTGAGAAATGCGGGTTAGATCCTTTGGCACTACGAGAGTCGATGTCGCCACGAATGGCGACACGCAAGAATGCGTGAGCCACGTCGGGTGGTGAGGCGCCATGAACTTCGTCCACCCCGCAGAATGAAAATATGCCGCGTAATGTGATTCATGTTACAGACTGGACCTATCCCGCATTTCTCACCAGCTGACGGTCGAAGCACGCCATAGGCCCGCCATTACTTCGTTGCGCTTGCTCACCGTGCTCAACGTACTGTTTAAGTACGCCTCCGCGCGCTGAGCGGCGCGCGCCTTGTACTGACGGGCCTCTCACGCACTTCGCCTCGCCACCTGGTGAGAAAAGCGGGCTATTTCCCAAGCTGGAATGCGGGTTAGCCTCCGTGAATCGTGATCTTGCGCGACATGGCCTTCCAGAACCAGCCGCCGAGAATCACCAGAACCCCCACCCAAACCAGCTGGACGAACAGCGCTTCTCGAACCTCGGCGAGGTTCAACTTCCCCAGATAGATTCTCAGCGGCGTGTAAGCGATGTGCTGGAAAGGAAGGTAGGAAAGAGCGGTTTGCACGGCGGGTGGGAACATCGTCATCGGGACGAGCAGGCCGGAGAGCAGTTCCAGAACGAAGAACTTGGCCCGCAGCAGCCCCAGGATCGACTTCAAGCGAACAGCGGAAGTTCCTATTAAGAAGTTGAGGGCCGCCATGAGAACGACGCTGGCGAGAAGAGAGACGAGGAACAGCAGAAAGTAGACCGCGCCGGCCGGTGGCTGAACGGGGAAAATCAGTGTAATGACGAGTGCCGTGGGCGCGGTCAGCAACAGCAGGCGAAAACCGGCTTCCCCGAGCGCCTGGCCGATGTAGCGGGCCTGTATGGTGACCGGTTTGAGCATCGAGAGCGCGATGGCGCCTTCCATCACGTCCGAGGCCATGTTTTGGTCGATGTTGTTGAAATAGACCGAGCGGATCACCCAACCCACCGCCACGTAGGTGACCATGTCTTCGAAGCTGAAGCCGCGGGCAAACTCGGCATCGGTCTGATACAGCGCTTTCCAGATGAAGTAATACACCGTCACGTTGATCAGGTAGGTCGCGACGCCGGTGTAATAGCGCAGCCGAAAGGCCAGGATGTTGACGAACCCGATGCGCGAATATTCCAGGTAGTTGCGAAGGCTTTGGGAAGCGGCCGACGGCGTCATCGGCTCTTGAGCTCAGGCACCTGTCGATCCGTATAGATGCGTTTGACGATTTCCTCGATGGACTCCTCGGCCATGAAGATTTCGCGAACGTCCACCTCCGCCACGACTCGGCGGATCACCTCGCCGGAGGTGTAGTTGTCACGGTTGTAAGAGAAGAGATAGGTCAGCTCGTCGATACGTTCCCGATCGACGTCAGGGAGCTCGACTTGTTCGATCATGGCCGCCTGCTCGCGTTCCTTGAGTTCGAAGCGGATCTGATTTTGGCGCCAGAGCATGCGCTTCAGGTCCGCCAGCGGCCCGTCGAAAAGGATTCGTCCCCGGTCGATAATCATCAGCCGGCTGCAAAGTTCCTCGATATCCGATAGATCGTGGGTCGTCAGCAGTATGGTGGTCCCGAAGTCGCGATTGACTTCCTTCAGGAACTCGCGGATGCTCTCCTTGGCCAGTAGGTCGAGACCGATCGTCGGTTCATCGAGAAACAGCAGCGGAGGGTTGTGCAGCAGCGCGGCCGCGAGGTCGCAGCGCATCCGCTCGCCGAGGCTTAGCTTTCGCACCGGCTGATGAAGATACCGTTTGATCTCGAGGATTTCATCGAAGCGCGCCATGCGGGCTTCGTAGTCTCGGTCGCTGACGTCGTAGATTCTCTTCAGCAGACGGAATGACTCGACGACCGCAATGTCCCACCACAGTTGTGTGCGCTGGCCGAAAACAGCCCCGATCGTGCGGGTGTAGGCCATGCGCTCGCGGTAGGGCGTGAACCCGTTGGCGGCGACGGACCCGGAGGTGGGAACCAAGATGCCGGTCAGCATCTTGACGGAAGTGGATTTGCCGGCGCCGTTCGGTCCGATGTAGCCAACCATTTCACCCGGCGTCAGGGTGAAGGTGACCGAGTCGACTGCTTTCAGGCGCGAGTAGTTGCGCGCAAACAGGTCGCGGACAGCCCCCCCGAGGCCCTCCCGACGCTGAAATGTGCGGAATTCCTTGACCAGGTTGACCGCTTCGACCTGACCCAGCATGAATGGCTCACCATTCTAGCACGGGCGTTGAAGCAGCCTTTCGAGGATGCCGGAGGTCACCTGAGCGGCGAGGGCGACGGACCCCGACTGCTACGAAGACAGCCTGTTGCTCCCCTTTGGCGGTTTCGAATCAGGCCAGGGCGTTCTTGAAAAAAGCACAAACCTTCTGGAGAAAAGTATCGCGCATCGGGGACACTCGTTTATGTTTGGGCCCCATCTTGACTCCTTCGGTGTGGCCGTAGCCTTCGAGAATCCACAGCTCATTCGCCAGATTTCCAGACGCAGCCTTAAGCCTGGAAGCGTGCTCAACGGGAATGATCGGATCGTCGCTCCCGTGGATGAACAGGATAGGCCTCGGCGCGATGTTCGCGACCTGGTGCTCAGGTGCGATCGTGTCAAAGTCCAGGCCATACAAAAGCTGTCCCAGCAGGGTAATCCCCGGGGTAAACGCGGAAACAAAGGGAAGCCCTGTCTGGCGCTCAATCTCTCCCGTCATGACATCTCGCATATCCGCGAAGGCGCTATCCGCGACGACGGCGCCAAGTTCGGGGATGGTGGCGGCGGAAAGAAGTGCCGTTGCTCCTCCGTAGGAAGTGCCGTGGATACCGATTCTTCCTGCTTGAAATCCCCGGCTGAGAAGGAGATCGACCGCTCCCCGAACGTCCCTCCGCTCGAGCCAGCCGAAACCGATTCGATCGCCCCCGGAGAGTCCGCGTCCTCGCAAGTCAAAGACGAGCACATGGAAGCCGGCCTCCACATACGCTCGTGCTATATCGGTATGAGCGCCACACCAGCCATCGGAATTGAGGCCGTGAACAAGCACAATTGCTCGATCACCTGAAGAGGGAAGCAGCCAACCTGCTAGGCGAATCTTATCCTCGGCACTCTCGAAGTGAACAGGTTCGACCCTAAGATCCGCGGGGGGTCCCGCTGGGTCGAGTTTTCGCTGAGGAGTGACCACCAGGTGCAGAATGAGGGCGCAGATTCCGAGGTACACCGCTACGGTCAGGGCCGAGGCCCCGATAGCGAGGAACAGCCATCGACGGCGGCGTGAAGCCGGAGGCGGCGGGAAACCCGCAGGGCTTGGTGGTGGTGTCACGAGGCGGCCTTGCTGGTCGATATGGCAGGTTTTCGACTCAAACATCCCCGCCGCAGCCCGCCAAAACACGCGGCTCTACGTCGGCTCGCGGCGGGCTAGCCGGAGGGTCAGCACCGTCAAGAACACGACGGCTATTCCGATCGCCACCCATAGCACCGCTTGCTGAGCTCCCCGCTCGGTTGCCAGGCGGGAGGCGGGCGTGAAGGCCGGGTTAGCTTGCAACGGCTCTGTCACCGCCTCGGAGCTTTCGACCGCCAGCACCA
The DNA here is from genome assembly GCA_965248365.1 of Bryobacterales bacterium. Lineage (GTDB taxonomy): Bacteria > Acidobacteriota > Terriglobia > Bryobacterales > UBA6623. The sequence goes on from CBDFJA010000003.1 coordinate 1,849,858, forward strand.
CATCCCTCACCCGCGTCAGCTCATAGGTCGGCGCCGCGGCCTCGGGATTGCCGAGCAGCAGCGAGTAGGTCCCTTCAGGAGCGGCGAAGAAAACCTCCGTCACGGGGAAGCGCGCAAGGACTTGCCGGAACGCGAGGGGCGCGTCGTCACCGTCTTCAATAATCAGCTCGAGGGAATCGACTCTGGCCGGCTTGAACGCAATTTTTATCGGTCCGGAGTCGCCTCTCCCGCGCACAAGGCGGCTACGAGCTAAGATCGACTCGTCGTCGTCGCGGGTGGCCCTCAGTTCGAAGGCCCGGTCGAAAAACGGCACGGAGGTCAGCAAACTAACCTGATCGATCTTGGCGGGAGTGACGGGGAGCTGTAATTGATAGCGAGACTTTCCGTCCTCGGACTCGGGTCCGTCCATCCCCAGCCCGACCGACTCGTGACCCGCGTTCGCGTCGAGCAAGTAGGCTCGCTGCCGGGATTGCTCGTCGACGATCCGCAAGTCGGCCAGGTCATCACGCGCGTGCGCCAAATCTTCGATCCCCAGCCTGAGCCGAACCAGGCCTTCCGGCGACGGCTTGGCCAGCAGACGGCGTTGGTGGGTATAGGGTCGCGTGTCGATCTCCGCTCCGGGCCGCATGGCAAAGGCCAGAATGGGTGACGCGTCAAAGGCTGGATTGGGACCAATAGAACCGAGGCGGGCGGGCGCGAAGCTTCCCTCTCGCGACCCGCCGCGTGTCCCGTCCCATTCGTCGGGCAGGGAGTTCCAAAGTTCGGCCAGATCGTAGCGGGGGCGGTGGGCTCGGCCACCGCCGAAATAGAGTGTCCCGGACGGCTCGGCCCGGCCAAGGCTCTCGAGCGCAAAAATCAGCGCCGGACGCCTGACGATCGCGCTGAACTTTATCTGCTCGAGGGCCGGGCTGTCGCCGTCATGGATGATCACCCGCAACCGATTCCCGCGGACCGACGACAGGCGAACCTCCAGCTCCTCGACTGTTGTTAGGGCGGGGATGCGAAACACGGTTCCTCGGCCCACGACGGCGTTCGTTGCTCCGGGCCCTTCGTCCCGCACCTCTACCTTGCGATTCAGCGAGCGGGTGTCGGTCGCAATCTGGAGAGCATAGGGAGCCAGGCCCCGCGGTCGATGAAGTTCCACGACGGTTCGGCCGTCCGATTGTTGACGGCTAGCCTCCGTGAGCTCGACGAGCACTCGATCTTTCGAGACCGTGCGGGAGTTTTCAAAGCGGAAGGCGGGTTCGAGAAAGAAACCGTCTTCCCCTTCGAGTGTCACAATCAGGCGCTCCATGGTTCGGTCGGGCAACGTAAGCCGCGTCTTCTCGCGCCCCAGGCTGCGAAGCCGGAAGACGGAGCCCTCAACCAGCTTGATCTCGGTCCCGTTTTTCAGCCGAGCCGTGATGCTCACGCGTCGCACAAAGCTCGGGCGGCTGCCGCCCAACACGAGGTCCCAAGTCCCGGTTTGGGAGGGTTCGGTCGGTGCCGACAGTTCGTAGACTTCCCTTTGCCGGGGAGGGCCGACAGACCGCTCTATTGTCCGGCGCTCAACCTCCAGCAACTCGGGCGTAAAGGTCTGACGAACTTCGACCTCGGTCTGCGAACCCGAATCACTGTCAATCAAATAGGGGACCTGTTCCCCATCCGCTTCGAGAATGCGCAGATCCGAAAGGTCCGCGCGGCACGCGGCGAGCACTTCCGCGGGGAGTTCGAAGCGCGACAGGCGGCTGCTTTCTACATAAATGTCAGCCCGCGAAGGAAACAGCGGCCTGAGGCCGGTGGGTTGTGCCCACGAATCCCCAGGCAGCGCCAAGGTCAACACGAACAGGCAGGCGGCCGAAACTATCGAGGCTCGCAGAATACAGCGACTCTGGAACACGGGCACAGCATGCTGCGCCCCTACGGTCTGAACACGGGCCATGTCGCCACAATTTGCGAGACTCAGTAAGTTGCGCAAGTTCAATCTCCCTCCGACGAGCTTTTGCGGAAAACGAAGCGCTGGTAGGCCAGCGACACGGCAATGAGGCTAAACGCCAGGCCGACAAGGGACCCGACGCGATAGAGGTCCTCGAGTTTGCCGAGATCGTGCAGGAAGACCTTGCCGATGGTGAGCACCAGGAAACTGAGGCTGATCCATCGCAGCCCGACGCTGTTGCGGGAAACGCCGATGCCGAGAAGGAGCAGCGCGTAGACGGCCCAGGCCAGCGACAGGGTCAAATCCCTCGCCGCCATGTGTTCCAAAGAAATGGCGAGCCGAGATCCGGTCGAGAAGAAATCGAAGATCGTCAGGTTGATCCAAACAAATACGACCAAGATCGCCGCCAGGCTGCAACTGATGGCCCCGAGCGGGTGACCCCTCGCGTAAATCGGCTCTTCCCATTCCAGGAGGCGTTTCAACTCGAGTTCGTGCAAATTCCAAGCGGAGCCGAGCAGCGCGGCCGCCGGGATCAAGTAGGTGTACATCAGCCAATTGAAGATCGGTACGCTCGAAGAGGGATGGTAGTCGAGGATCTGCGGGTTGGCCACCAGCCGCACGGTGACGACGGCCAAAAGCGTCAGGCCGAAGTATTTCAGTCCGGCGTGATCGAGGCGCTTCCAAAGGGCGGTAAGCGCCAAGCCCTGTAGAGCCCAACCGAGAGTGATCCATTCCTCTTCGAGTTGCAGAGGTATCGCTATGCTGAGGAAGCCCATGGCGGCGCCGGAGAACCACACCAGCCCGCGCTTTCGCATCGCGGTATCGAGCAGCCCTTGCTCTCGCGCCCGAAAGGCGGCGCCGAGAGACAGCCCGGCTAAGGCGATGGGCAGCAGGGCGATCGCCTCCGAACCGAAGCGGACTTCGAACAGCCGCTTCAGCGACAAAAACCACGCCGGCCCGGCCAACGCCGCGGCGCGCCATGCCCATTGCTCCCCGGCGAGGCTAGCGCGGGCCAGGAAGGGCCAACAGGAAAACAGAACGACGGCGAGAGCTTGGAGGGAGAAGGCGAGAAGCGCCGTGTCGGGAGCTGCCCGCAGCGCGGGATACTCGCTGGTCCACATCAAATGGCCCAGCGCTAGCAGCAGCATCCCCATGAAATACCAACCTCCCGACGGAAGCCGGGTCGCCGCCAGCGCGACGAGCCCCGCTAATAGAATGGTCGTGGCCAAGTAGAGAACCGGGGCAACGCTCGGGTCGGCGGCCTCGCTCCACAAGAAAACAAGAACCGTAGCGGCGAAAACGGCGGAGGCGATATTCGCCCAGCGTTGCGCCTTCGCGTCTTTTCGGGTGAGCGCCAAAGCCTGGAAAGCCACGGCGGTCGCCAGGACCAAGGCGAAATAGACCGCCGCCGCCGGAAATTCCGGGCTATTGCGATGGGCCGCGAAGAACAGCGAAAACCCGAGTCCGAGGCCCAGAGCGGCCAAGCCTTGTCTGTACTCTTCCCCCGCCACGTCGGACTGGCGAACCAGCAAGCCGGCGAGTCCAAGCCATCCGAAAAACCAAGGCCAGAACGAAGCTGACACGGCCCAGAGCGGAGCCACAATGAGCAGCACGAAGAAGCCGCCGGCCGTGATGAGTGTTCCCGGGGAAACTTCCGAGGGCCGTTGCTCTCGGGAACGAAACCAATCCCACTCCAAGAAGACGTGAAAGGCCAGCGCGAGCGCGAGGCACACGCCCACGGCCTCCCAGGCGCTCGCGGTCGTCCGTTCGGCGCGGAGCAGCCACACAAGAACAACGGCGACACTGCCCGACGCCGCGCCGGCGGAGAGCAGCGGAAAACTCTGCACCCTACTGAGCCATCCGGCGACGATTGACAGCAGGAGCAACAAGGCCCCCACGGGGTAGAGATGCGGGCCGAGCTCGGCGTTGCCGGCGAAGTAAAGCGCGAAAGCGAAGGGCAGCAACACCGCGGCGATCTGCGTGGTTCGCCAAGTTTGCCGTTCGTGTTCATCCTGCTCGCCCCCTAGGGAGAGTCGTCCCGCGATCGCGTAGAAGAGCCCGAACAGCGCGAGAATGCCGAGTCCGAGTAACGTCCGTTCCGGCCCCATGCGAACGAAGATCCACGCGAATTGGTAAAAGACGGTGCCGGCGAGGCTGAGCACCATCAGGACAGGCCAGCGCCGATAACGCGCCAGCGACACCAGACCCACGTCGAGCAATAAGATGTAGGCGAAAAGGCCGATCGGGTTGTCCTGGCCGGTGGAAAGAAGCAGCGGGGTGGCGAAGCCCCCGATCAGCCCCAGCAAGGCGATATCTCGGGCGTGGTGGCGCCAGGAGAGCAGGCCGCATGCCGCCGTCACCAGAATCATGAAAGCGAAGCCAAGTCCCGAGCCAATGAGATCGTAAAGAATACGAGCGGCCCAGATCGAGGCGTAGAGGATAACGATGCCCGAGCCCGCCAAAACGTTGGCCGTCGTCCGATACTCGCGCCTCAGTTTTTCCGAGAGCAGGATCGACCCGGCGCCGGCCAAAAAGCCCAGAGCCACTCGCACCGGCGGCGGAATCAGGCCGTGCTCGATCGAGTATTGAAGGAACAGAAGGGCCGCCACCGCCATGACGATTCCGCCTAGTAGGGCGGCGCCGCGGATGCCAATCCATTGTTCCCAGTCGATCCCGGCAGGTCCGCCCGGAGGGCCCGGTGGAGTCAGCGGCGACGGCTCGACGGGAGGCGGGGGTTCCTCCCCTTCGCCAGTAGCCGGCTCGGGATGCACGCCCGCGGCAGGCGCCTCGGAAGAGGGCTCCGAAGGCTTGGCGCGAGGTACCGTCGTGGGCTGAGCCGACTGCGTCACGGCTTGCGCTTCAGGCTGAGCGGAAACCGGTACCGGCGGGGCGTCGGCCGGGGCCGCTGCCGGAGCCTCAGCCCGCGGACCCTCCTTCCCCTCGCCGATCTTAAGCGCCGCCCGAAGCTCAGACACTTCGCGCTCGAGATTCTTGATTCGATCGAGGAGGACGGAGCGCAGATTGCCGAGTTCGAACGTCAGCTCGGAAATACGGCTGCGATTGTCGTGGATGCGCCCCTTGGCTCGGCTCAGGCTGAGGCCGAAGGCCGCGGCAAGCCCGACAATAACTAGGAATAGGAAAAAATTCATACGGGCACCCTATGTTAAGTCAAACGTAAACGGAGCGCGTGCGGCTTCTCTCACCTTTCCGCGCAAAATTCACCTCACGAAAATCAACTCTTCGATGACGCTTTCCATTCCTGTCACAAGACGAGCCAGCCGATCGTAATCGATCTTATCCGGCGTGTCCGAGGCCGCGTGGTAGTGCGGATAGCGAAACGGCGCGGTATCGGTCACCATCGCGCCGGGGTAGCCCGCCTGCCAAAACGACCAGTGGTCGGACCAGTCGACACCCGGGAGTGACCCAAACGTCGCCGCGCCCTCGGAGGGGAATCTCGTCGATTCACGACAAGACCGAATGACCTTTCGCACCAGCCTGCGCGACGAGGTATCGCCGACGACGGCCGCGAAGTCGCCTGTCGAGGGATAGAAAAAGCCGAAGGGGACTGGGTAGTTCTGGCTGCCGGGCTCGTCCGAATAGTATCCGATGGTCTCAAGGCTCAACATGGCGACGACGTTTTCTTGCCGCTGTTTGCAACGCCTCGCATAAACCAAACTTCCCATCGACGGCGTTTGAAAGTAGGGCGGTTCCTCATTCACAAAAGCCACGAACCGTAGCGTTCGCCCCGGCCTGTTGCCGGCAAAAGAGCGTGCGAGGGCGAGCACGGCGGCGACGCCCGTGGCATTGTCATTCGCGCCGGGAGAGCCTTCGACCGAATCGTAATGTGCCCCGACGACGACAATTTCCTCCGCTTTCTCGCTGCCCGCGATCTCGGCGATGAGATTGGCGCCGGCGAGCGGCTGTTCGGGAACTTCGCTTAAGCCGAGGATCGAGCGTGGGGCTACGTCGTATGTCTGCCGCTCCACATTGCCGTAGCCCGCCTGCTCGAAGCCCTGTTCGAAGCTATGCTGCACGTAGTCCGCCGCCTCGCTCAGCGCGGTGTAGTGAATCATGTTGCGCTCGCCGATCTCACGAGCCAGTTTCCGGACGTGCCGCCGCAGCTCCTCGCGAAGTGTTTCTTCAGCGTCGGTCAAAGGCGGCAGCGGACCCTGGTAGCTCTTGCCGGGCATGCGAATCATAAAGGCCCAGCAACCGAAGCCGAGCACGACGACGAGGCCGATGAAAACGAGGAGTTTCATTTTTCGTGAATAGTATGGCCCATGCCTTCCAGCCTTCGACCCTCTATCTGTTGCGAAACGCTAGCCCGACTGCTTGCTTGAACACCGTCTTGCCCCGCTGTAGCACAGTTGTTCGCCAGGAATGGTCGTCGGGGGCGAAGGCTTCCTTCAGATCCCGCTTCGTCGAGTGGTCGATTCCGCCTCCGCCGTAGTGGTGCCAGCGGTTTTCTTCTCGCAGGGCCTTGAGCGCTCTGACTGAATTGTAAGTACCGAACTCCTGTGCGACGAAATAAGTCCTTGCGCCGGGCAACACGCGAGGAAACGCGGAGTAGTACGGATTTCGCAGGGGATACGCGACGCTTTGCTCCAAGTCCAAGGGTGCCACGCGCTCGCCGAACGTACTTCGGATTTCATCGTAGATCGTAGTGCTTTCGAGGGTCGCCTCAACCAGAAGGCTGTCTACGCCAAACGGCCCCAAGCCAGTGTGGACGTCGATGACCACCAGCCGTTTGACCCTCGCCAAGCGCTTGGCGACGAACTCTTCTAAAAACGCCGGTCCTTCCTCCAGTCGCCTGCCTCCGAAAAAGAGACCCTTCGGGTACCCGTACTGACCATACGTGACAGCCCCTTTCAGTTTCGACATCCCGTGGCGTACAAGGAGCCAGCCGGCCTTCAGATAAAGAAATCGCCGGAAGGCGGAGTTTTGGGGTTGAGGAAAGGATCGAGTTCCGGATACATCGGGCTCCAGTGCTGTCCGGGGAAAGTCGCGCCATCGGACGGTAAGTCTCGACCGCTCAATGTCTTATGGCCTGTTTTGCCCGGGAACGATTTGAAATCCCGAGGCCGCAAATGGTCGCCTGAACGGAGCATCCGGACGCGGCACAATGAGGGATGAACCTTGGCCGTACGGTTTTCTCCCAACTGATCGAGCACCTACCGAGCAAAGAGTTTCAGAAATGTGTATCGCGCTACCGCGGCGATTCCTATCTGAAAAGTTTCTCCTGCTGGGATCAGTTTCTTGCGATGGCATTCGCCCAGCTGACCTATCGGGCAAGCCTCCGCGACATCGAGACGTGCCTGCGTTCGATGCACGGCAAACTCTACCACATGGGATTCCGCGGCAGGGTAGCGCGCTCGACACTGGCCGATGCGAACGAGTCGCGCGACTGGCGGATCTACGCGGACTTCGCGCAGGTCTTGATTGGCATGGCACGGCCGTTATATGCCCACGACCCGATCGGTGTGGACTTGGACCAGACTCTGTACGCTCTCGACTCGACAACAATCGACCTCTGCCTGTCGCTGTTTCCGTGGGCGAGATTCCGCAAGCAAAAGGCCGCCGTGAAGATGCCCACGCTGCTGGATCTGCACGGCAATATTCCCACGTTCATCCGCATTACTGGAGGCAAAGTGCACGACATCAACATCCTCGACGAGATCGGCCCGGAGGCCGGCGCGTTCTACGTCATGGATCGGGCCTACGTCGATTTCGAACGCCTCTTCGTGTTCACTCTCTGCTCGTCGTTCTTCGTCGTGCGAACCAAGAAGAACATCTTGCTCCAACGGCGCTACTCGCATCCCGTCGACAAATCCACGGGCTTGCGCTCGGATCAGACCGTCATACTGGCTGCCATCGAATCGGCCCAAGCCTATCCCGACCCGTTGCGGAGGGTCAGTTACTTCGACGCCCGGACGAACAAGCGGCTGAAGTTTCTGACCAACAACTTCGCGCTCCCGGCGCTGACCATCGCCCACATCTACAAGTCGCGTTGGCAGATTGAGTTGTTCTTCAAGTGGATCAAGCAACATCTGCGAATCAACTCGTTTTACGGCACCAGCGAGAACGCCGTCAAGACGCAGATCTGGATCGCTGTCTCGATTTACGTGCTCATCGCCATCGTCCGGAAACGGCTCGGGCTGGAAGCGAGTCTTTACCAGATTCTACAGATTCTCAGCGTTACGCAATTCGAAAAAATGCCCCTTTTACAGGCACTCCAGCCATCCGACTCCCCAAACGAATCCCCCTATGACCCCAACCAATTGATTCTATTCGACTTTTAACCGGACAGCAGTGAGTTTTAATGCCAAAAAGCCCTACATGATCCTACACTCCTACACCTCTCTCTACCCGGGCCCTGGGGCGTCCTCCCCTGCGGGGCTTGGGGTTAACTCGCCGGGCCGCATGCGCATACCGGTTACCTTGTGCCTTATCTGAGCCAAAACCAGGCACGACTTCGGACGAGAGCCCAAGCTACACCCAGTTGTGGTATCTTGCCTCGCGGAGCCACCTCTGTCGAGCCATTCGTAGGAGGAAAGCGAATGGCAAGACGAGAATTCCAAATGCCTAGCGTGCTACGGCACAAAGGGCGAAAACCATATTGGTACATCCGCTACCGACGCAAGGTGCTGGTGGGCGAGGATCAGATCAAAAGGGAGGAAAAATGGCACAAACTCGGCTACTGCGACGAGATGACGAAGCGCGAGGCCCAACGCTTGCGCGACGATATCATGCGGGATGTCAACCGCGAGGTCTATACGCTTCAGAGTCAAATTAGGTTCAGGGACTTCGTGAAGGAGTACAAAGAGCAACACGTCGTAACGCTTGCGCCAGGACCCCAGCAGAAGTACCTGTCTCTGCTCGACAACCACATCGTCCCAGCGTTTGGCAAGTTGAGGCTCTGCGACATTGGCAACCGGGAAATCCAGGGACTTATCTAATGCCAAGGCTGCCGAGGGGCTTTCGTGGTGGACTCGGAAGGACATCAAAGGGATCATCTCCGGCATCTTCACGAAAGCTGAGCATTGGAAATGCTGGCAAGGCCAGAATCCGGCCCGCAGTGTATCGCTAGGTCGGAAGAGGCCAAAGCGGCAGAAGAGAATCCTTACGGATGACCAGATGCGCCAACTACTGGCAACCCTTCCCCTCTTTGTGCGGCTGATGATCGAACTTGCAGTTTCGACTTCGATGCGCATCTCCGAGATCCTCGGTCTGAAATGGCGCTGCGTGGATCTGAAGCGCGGCATAGTCGATGTGGAGGAGCGTTACTACCGAGGCGACACGGACGAACCTAAGACCGAGCGGTCTAGGCGGTCACTCCCACTAGGATGTTTAACCGAGGCGCTTCGACAGCACAAACCATCAAATGCCTCCCGCGACGATTACGTGTTCCACAGAGACGGCGAACCCTTGGACGACCGTGCGATTCTACGCGACTACATTCGCCCGGCTGCCCAGCAGCTCGGGTTTTACTTCGAGGGTTTTGGTTGGCACTCGTTCCGTCGGCAGAACCTTACCCTCATTCAAGAAGAGGGCGCCACGGCCTTCGAAGCGCAAGCACAAGGCGGGCATTCGCGGCCCACGATGACCTCGGAGTACACGATAGTGGGACTCAAACGCCGGGAGCAGGCCGTCCGCCGAGTTCAAGAAAGGCTGTTTGGAGAGACGGTCTCTCAGGCGGTCAACTGATTCAAATGCGGGAATTGTGCGGGATGGCTGGGCTGGTTGTAAGAGGTAAGTTGTTGAATAAACTGGTGGACCTGGAGGGATTCGAACCCTCGACCTCTTCCATGCCATGGAAGCGCGCTCCCAACTGCGCCACAGGCCCGTTCGAGAGCTCTACTTTTCCTAGAATACCACGGCCTTGTTGCGCCACCCCGAACGTCGGTCTCTGGCGCGGGCTCGGAACAAGAGTCGTGCTTCCGCTTCAGGTAGCGGCGTCGAGGCAAGCGCGGATTCATGCATGCGGAGTCACCTCGGAGCCCCCAACCCGCTTTTCTCGCCACGTGGCGAGGCGAAGTGCGTGAGAGGCCCGTCAGTACAAGGCGCGCGACGCTCGGCGCGCGGAGGCGTACTTTTGCGGGTGCAGCCTAACCGTTTCGTATTTTGGCTCTACCGAAAGCAGCAGCGACCCGCGTTCGGCGCCCGACCGGGAAAGTACGTTGAGCACGGCGAGCAAGCGCAACGCGGTAAAGGCGGGCTTATCGCGTGCTTCGACCGTCAGGTGGCGAGAAAAGCGGGTTGATCCTGACGCAGGGCTCATGTCCGCGAACGGGTAAGAAATCATTTCCCGGTGTGGACCACATCATGCGAAAGCCCACGACGGGTTCGACCGTGAGGTTTTTGTTGAAGCTGCTCAAGATGACCGTTTTCGGGTGTTATGATGTGCGTGCGTTGGTAGGGATGAACAAGAGGCCACACGAGATTTCTTTGACCGGCGGGCTGCTCGCCGCAAACCTCTTAGCGGCCGCGTTTTCCCTGTTGCTGATTTGCCGATTCACCGGGACGGCTCCGGTTGAAGCCGCCTCGGAACAAAAGGGTCACGACTCGCTGACCTTCGTCGTGCTGGGCGATCCGCAACTTGGGGAGGAGGATGTCCTGCGGCCCATGGTCAAGCGGATCAAGGCGGAGGCCCCGGATTTCGTGCTCATCACGGGTGACTGCGTGATGGCCAGGGGGAGCGACCCCGAACCGTGGGATCGGTTCTTCGATCTCTTCTCGCCCTTGTACCTCAAGCCCAACCGGCTGCTCTATGCGATTCCGGGGAATCACGACATGGATGGCGATTACAACGCGGCCCTCGAGCAGTGGCTGAGGCGCTGGGATCTGCCGGGAGAGAAGGCGTTCTATTCCTTCAACCGGGGACCAGTCCATGTCGCCAGCCTGATGATTACCCGTAACGCCCTGTTCCGCAAGTGGGACGTCGGCGGGCGATCGATCACCCAGCTTCAGTGGCTGAAAGAAGACCTCCGCAACGTCCCCCCGGCGGCCAACTGGAGTTTCGTCTTTCAACACGAGCCGGGGACTCGCTATTCTGTGTTTACCACTTCGCCGAACGGCCCCGGCGTTTCCTCCGTGTCGGGACTGGTCGAACCGCTGGCTTTCAAGGCGGGGGTGGACATCATCTTCCGCGGCCACCAGCACATCTACCAACGGACCTACCCGATCGACGTGGAGAGCTGGCGACGGGATGACCGCCGCGGCATGGTGATGATTACCACAGGCGGAGGGAACCGGGCGGCCCTTATGCCGATCAAGCCCGAGGAGCGGAAAGGACGCGACGGCCATCTTTACGAGTTCGAAGAAGAAGACGCCGCTCCTCGCTGGTTTGATGCCGTCATTGCTGTTGGGCGGCCGCACTATTGCAAGGTGGTCGTCCGGGGGAACCGGCTGACGCTCGAGGCGCTCGATCTGAACGGCCGGGTCTTTGACCGCTTCGAGGTTACGAAGAGAGCGGACGGTACGCGCTCGTGGCGGGGACTCCCCGAGAAATCCGTATATCTTCCCTGGCCGAACGACTCCTCGGGCATGCCGGGCAAGGAAGCGACCCGACGATAATGGGCCAACAGCTGGCGCCGGGATCGGGTGCTCGCCGATCACCAAGAGCGGGAAGACCGGGCTACCCCGGTCCATGCGCGATGGAAATCGGATTTCGGACCCGACGAACCGCGAATCCCACAAGGATGGAAGCGCGACATGGCTGAACGGATCTTCGAAGGCCGCACGGCGGTCGTTACGGGAGGCGCGCGCGGGATTGGGCGGGCCATCTGCCGCATGCTGGGGGAAAACGGCGCCCAGGTGGCCATTAACTACGAGCGGAACGAGCCGGCGGCCCGCGAAACCCTGGCCTTGCTGGAGGCATCCGGCGGCCAAGCGATCATCGTTCAGGCGGACATTGCACGGCAAGAACAGGTCGAGCGGATGATGTCCGCCGTGCGCGAGCGACTGGGCGGCGTCGACTTGCTGGTGAATAATGCCGCCATCGCGAAAAACACACCGCACGCCAAGCTGACCTTTGCCGACTGGAAGCGGATGTTCGAAGTCAACGTGGACGGTCCTTTTCTCACCACCTGGGCCGTCAAGGACGACATGATCGAGCGGCGCTATGGCCGTATCGTCAACGTGTCTTCGCTGGCGGCTATTGCGCTCAAGAAAGACATGATTCATTACGCGACCTCGAAAGCGGCCGTGATCGCTTTTACCCGCCACTGCGCCGAAGCCTTCGCGCCGTTTAACGTGCGCGTCAACTGCGTCGCGCCCGGCTTGACGAACACCGAACTGGCTCAGTCGTCCAATCCCGGCCTTGTGGAGCAGATTATCTCCGCCACGCCGATGGGGCGCATGGCCGAGCCGTCTGAAATCGCTTCCGTCGTAAAGTTTCTGCTGTCGGAGGATTCCGGGTTCGTTACGGGCCAGACCGTAGTTGCCTGCGGCGGGCGTACTTGATGGGGGCTGCGATGCAGCGAACAAATGTCGGCTTGATCTCTACCACGCCGACGCTGATTCTTTCATGGATGAGGAGGTATTCCCGTAATGGCGGACAGTGAGAAATTTCGGATCGGTCTCTCGGCGGATTTTTTGGACGCGGACCGGCAACTCGTGTTCCCGGATCTAGGTTTGTCGCTGCTCGATGAGTATCCTCGCGTTGCCTACGAATTCATGGCCGAATACGAGGCCGAATATACGCCGGGGCAGCTTGCGGCCTACGATGCCGTGATCTCGCTCAAGCCGCTTGTCACCGCCGCTTCCTTGGCCGGCGTGGAGAGGCTCGCCGCCATTGGCCGCTGCGGGGTCGGATACGACAACGTGGATCTCGGGGCCTGTACCGCGGCCGACGTCGCGGTCTTCATTACGCCGTCGGCGGTGAGACGCCCGATGGCCGAATCGATCGTGCTCTTCATTCTTGCCCTGTCCCATCGTCTGGTTTGGAAAGACCGCTTGATTCGCCAGGGCCAGTGGACGGAAAGCAAACACGGGCTGGGAAGGGAACCGAGAGACCGCGTGGTGGGAACGATCGGCCTGGGGAATATCGCTTCCCAGGCGGTCCGCCTTCTTCGTCCCTTCGATATCGGTGATTTTCTCGCCGCCGATCCCTATGTGGACCCCGGCCGCGGCACGGAGCTGGGCGTCCGTCTCGTCTCGCTCGAAGAACTGCTGCGGCATTCCGACTACGTGCTTGTCAACTGCCCGTTGACCGAGGAGACACATCACCTCGTCGGGGAGCGCGAGCTCAAAATGACGAAACCCGACGCCGTGCTGATCAACACCGCGCGCGGTCCCATCGTCGACGAAGCGGCGCTGGTTCAAGCTTTGCGGGACGGCGTCATCCGGGCCGCGGCGCTGGACGTGTTTGAAACCGAGCCGCTAGATCCCGGCTCTCCCCTCCTACAGCTCGAAAACGTGGTTCTGACCTCGCACTCGGTAGGTTGGACGGAGGAGCTATTTCGCGATATGGGACGCGCCGATTGCGAGGGCGCTTTGGCCGTCTCTCGGGGAGAGGTCCCCGCCAACGTGGTCAATCCGGAAGTGCTCGAGCGCCGCGGCTTTCTGCACAAGCTCGAAAGGCATCGAGAGGCGAGTTAACAAGCCGCGTCCTGGACGAAACCGCACCGAGACCATCGCCCCCCCCGACCCGACGACGAAACCCCTCGTTTTTGATCCGTAGGGGCACGGCATGCCGTGCCCGCGGCCCCAACCCGACGACAAAACCCCTCGTTTCCGATCCGCACCGGCGCGGCCCCCGAAGGGGGCCGTATATCTAGAAGCCCACGGCTTCAGCCGTGGGTGGGCTACCCTGCAAAACAGAGCCGCGGCCGTCAGGCCGCGGGCCCACCAGCTTACGTCTCGCTGTGAACCCCGCCGCGGCCCCTGAGGGTGTGGTCGAGGCTCTGGGCAGCACTCATCGGAAAGAGAATTTCCCCACCTTGACCGCAAGCTCTCCGCCCACGGCGACCCGACGACGAAACCCCGCGTTTCCGATCCGCACGGGCGCGGCCCCCGAAGGGGGCCATATATCTAGAAGCCCACGGCTTCAGCCGTGGGTGGGCTACCCCGCAAAACAGAGCCGCGGCCGTCAGGCCGCGGGCCCGCTTTCAGTTAGTCCTCGCCGCCACCCCAAACCCTTTCACTTACGAAACGAAACTCTTTTCGCCCCCACAATCTTCCCCCGCCAACCCCTTCCACCACCGCTCCCAATCTCCGGTCACAGGGCTTTCCCATTTTTTGCCCTCCCGATTTCAACGACTTAACGATCCCGGCTCCCTTCGACTACCTATCCGCCCCGTATTCTGCAAAAGGGCCCAAAAAACAACCCCCGGCGGGAAAATCTTGATTTTCCTGCCACGGACTGCCGCCGCCTGTTCCCTAACGGTTGAGGAGAACAACTATGTCTCTCGAATCGAATGACTTAACAATCAGGCAGGACAAGGCCATCGCCGCTCTGCTCACCTGCCGCACCATCGCCGAGGCCGCGAAACTAGCCGAAGTCGGTGAGCGAAGCATCTACCGCTGGCTCAAGCAGGACACTTTTCAGTCCCATCTCCGCCGCGCCCGCCGCCAGGCCCTTTCGCAAGCTCTCGGACGCCTACAGCAGGTCGCCCATCGCGCCGTAGACACCCTCGACACCATCCTGGACGACAAGAAGGCCACCACCGCCGGCCGCGTCAGCGCCGTCCGCGCCGCCTTGCGCTACGCCTGCCACGGCATCGAAATCGACGATTTTGAAGAGCGCCTCACAGCCGTCGAACGGGCCCAGAAAACGAACAAGGAGTCCTGCACATGATGATCCGCACCCGCGGCCGCCGCCTCGTCTCGCGCTTGGAAAACCTCGAGCGCGTCTATGGTGCCGAAGGCCCCCACGAGATCCGAGTCCTCTTCGACTACGGCGATGAACCCACGATTGTCCACATCTTCTTGAACGAAAACCGCACCGAGATCATCGAACCCCCCGACCCGCCCGACGACGACCCCGACGAATTCTCCGGCGCCCTGAAACCCGCGACCGGCGGAGACCTCCGCCCACCCCGCAACATCGAGCCGCGCGCGTCAGCGTCTGTGAAAAAACCGGGGGCGGTCCTAGGCGCCGTGCGCGGGCGAGACGCTTTATCAATGACTTGCGGGAGGCGCGGTGGACTGTCCCAAGGTTTTTTCACAGACCCGCGAGCCAGCGGTCCATCGATGCCCTGCGGCTACTGGGGACCTACGTCATGCAAAGACTTCACAACGCCCGAGCAGAGCCGCACCCGGAAGGGTGCGGTCGAGGCTTTTGGGCGACAGGCCTTATTTTCATGCTGCGAGGTGCACGAAGTTCATGGCGACTCACTAGCTGGCGGCGGTCGGGGCCAGACGGCGGCCCAGCCCGGCGCTACGGGATTGGATACGGGACCTCGAGGGGCGAGGCGCTTCGGCGGTGGCGTTAGCCCGCGTTTCTCACCACCTGACGGTCGAAGCACGCAATAGGCTCGCCATTACTGCGTTGCGCTTGCTCACCGTGCTCAACGTACTGTTCAAGTACGCCCGCATTATTCAAGAAATGCGGCGCTGAGCGGCGCGCGCCTTGTACTGACGGGCCTCTCACGCACTTCGCCTCGCCACGTGGTGAGAAAAGCGGGCTAGTTCCCCGTACAGAGGCTCTTGGCGGCTGCCGCGACCGATTCCGCCGTGGGTACGGTCAAGTCCTCCAGGACCGGCGAAAACGGCACGGGGACGTCCATGGCGCCCATGCGTTTGACTGGCGCGTCCAGGTGATAGAAAGCACCGTCGGCGATGACCGAGGCGATTTCGCCGGTCACGCCGTAACGTTCGTAGCCTTCATCGATGACAATGACGCGACTCGTCTTTTTGGCGGAATCGATCAGCGCTTGTTTATCGAGAGGGAAAGTCGTTCGCGGATCGACGACTTCCGCGCTGATGTTCTCGGCCGCCAGCAAATCGGCGGCTCCCAGGGCGACGTAGACCATGCTGCTGGTGGCGACAAGAGTGATGTCCTTGCCGCTGCGCTTGACGTCGGCCACGCCGAAGGGAATCGCATAATCTTCTTTCGGCACCGGCCCTTTGGTTTGGAACATCATCTTGTCTTCGAAAAAGACCACCGGATTGTCGTCCCGGATGGCGGTTTTCAGCAGGCCTTTAGCGTCGTAGGGGGTTGACGGCAGCACCACTTTCAAGCCGGGGATGTGGCTGGGCCAGGCGTGGAGCGACTGCGAATGTTGCGCTCCGGAGCGGCGCGTAGCCCCTAGCGTCGTCCGCAGCACGAGCGGCACTTTGAGCTTCCCCCCGGACATGTAATGAGTCTTGGACGCTTGATTCACCATTTGGTCCATCGTCAGGGTGATAAAGTCGCCAAACATGATGTCGATGACCGGACGCATGCCGGTGATGGCGGCGCCTACGCCAATCCCGGTAAAGCCGGCCTCCGATATGGGCGTATCGATGACGCGGCGGGGCCCAAACTCCTCGACCAGGCCCGAGAGTACCTTGAACGGGGTCCCCGCTTCGGCCACATCCTCGCCCATGATGAAGACTGTGGGGTCCCTGCGCATTTCCTCGGCAAGGGCCTCGCGGACAGCCTCGCCGAGCGTAATTTCTCGACCGTCGGTCTTAGCAGTAGACATGCTGATCCACCTCGCCGGAATCGGGGAAAGGAGCTTGCAGGGCGAACTCCGCCCCGGCGTCAATCTCAGCCTGCACCTGATCGTCAATGCGGCCGAGGACGTCGCCGTCCGGCAGCCCTTCGCTCACCAGCCACTCGGCCAGTAGCTTGATCGGATCCCGCGCCTTCCACTCCTCTTCTTCTTGCTTGGAGCGGTAGAAAGTACGGCTGATGTCCCCCACATGGTGGCCGCGAAACCGATAGCAATGGCAAAGAAGGAAGGAGGGACCCTCTCCCTGCCGTGTTCGCTCGACCACCCGCTTGGCCGTCAGGTGTACGGCTCGTACGTCCTGACCGTCCACCTCTTCGAAGGGGACGCCGAACGCTTCGGGCCGCGCGCGCACCTCGCCGGCGGTGGTCTCCGAACAGTGCGTGTACTCGTTGTATTGATTGCTCTCGCACACATAAATGACGGGGAGCTTCCACAGCGAGGCCATGTTCATCGCCTCATAGAGGAAGCCCTGGCCCAAAGCGCCCTCCCCAAAGAAGCAGACGGCCACCTGGTCGGTACCGCGCATCTGCGCGGATAGCGCCGCCCCGGCCGCAATGCCCGCGCTGCCGCCGACAATCGCGTTCGCGCCCAGGTTGCCCCTTTCTTGGTCGGCGATATGCATGGAGCCGCCTTTGCCGCGGCAGTAGCCGGCTTCCTTGCCGAGCAGCTCGGCGAACATGAGATCCACCGATGCCCCCTTCGCCAAGCAGTGGCCATGACCGCGGTGCGTGCTGGTGATGTAATCATTGGTGCGCAGGGCTTCGCAGACGCCGACAGCGACGGCTTCCTGGCCGATGTAGAGGTGGGCCAAGCCGGGCATCTTCGCGCCGGTGTAGAGCTGGTTGACCTGCTCCTCGAATTTGCGGATCTTGACCATCCCGCCGTACATCCTCAGCCAGTGGTCTTGGTCCACCGACGCGAGCTCCGCGGGGTCGAGCGCCTTCAGAGGAAGAGTTTTGATTTCGTTCATAGCAGTTGTGAAACGCCGGCCAATTCTCTAGGGCAGTACCATATTCCTTATTCCTAGTGCAAGACCATGCCGCCATCGACGTTCATGACCCGGCCGCTGATGTAATCCGAGTCGGCGGAGGCCAGGAAGGCGGCCAGCTCGATATCTTTGGGCGTCGACACCCTGCCGACCAGGGCCGACGCGGCAGTCGGCCACGCCGCTCATTCGTTTCGCCAGCCCGGATTTCCAGCAGGACGATTGTATCACCCGGTCGCCGGCGGGCGATAGGTCTTTCCGCGGAGACCTTGTCTTGGGAGACAGATTCAAATCGCTGGAGTTGCACATCTTCGCGAACACGAATTACACTAACGCTGCTACATGAACGGGAATCGGGATTTCCATTTCCGATTTCCGTTACCTGAGAGCAGGGGGTTATTTGCATGTCCACCTACATCACACTTCTGAACTGGACCCAGCAAGGCATCCAGAACATCAAAGACAGCCCCTCGCGGCTGGAGCAGGCCAAGGCGGCGACCAAGGCCGCCGGCAGAGAAATGACGACGTTCTACATGACTTTGGGGCAGTACGACATGGTTGCCGTGATCGAAGCGCCCGACGATGCGACCTACGCCAAAGTGGTGCTTGCGATCGCCTCGCAGGGAGGTACCCGCAGCCAGACGCTGCGCGCTTTCACGGAAGACGAGTACCGGGGAATCGTCGGTTCCCTGTAACACCTGGATTTCGACGAATTCGTCGCAAGGCGTTTCGGTCGCCGAGCGGGTACAATTTCGCCCGGAGAAGACTGAAATCGGGCAATTGGGGTTAGGGAAACCTCTGGCTACTGCCGAGTCAACTCTCCGTCGTGCAAACACCCTGATCCAGCCGGCAGCGGGACGCTGTGATCACTGTGGCGCGCCCTTTTGCGGGGGTTGTCGCGTTGAGGACACCGCCGGAAAAAACGACGGCCATTCAAAAAAAACGCCAGGAAGTGTCCAAAACGAGAGTGCACATGCGTCATAGGGTGTCGGTTCAGTTGACCGACAGAACCCAAGAAAGGAGGGCATCATGCCCAATTATCTTTGTATCCAACGAAGCTGGCCGGGGGGAGCACACGAGAAACCATCTCCCGCCCAAATGGAGGAGATGTACGCTGTATTCAATGCCTGGAAAGAGAAGTTCCAGGAAAATATCGTCGACATGGGAGGCAAGCTGGGCGGCGGAAAAGTCGTCACCTCGGAAGGTGCGACGGACGGGCCTTTCGTGGAAGCAAAGGAGGTGGTCGGCGGCTTCATGATCGTCTCGGCGGAAAGCTTGGAAGAGGCGATCGAGGTAACTCGTCAATGCCCCGGAGTAGTGATGCCCGGGTCAAGCGTTGAAGTCAGAGAGATCCACACTCCTTGACCACGCCCAAACTGGTTGAGCACTTCTTCCGGCACGAATACGGCAGGCTCGTGGCCATGCTGTCGCGCCGGGTGGGAGTGCAACATATCGAGGATGTCGAGGACGCCGTTCAGTCGGCCTTGATGACCGCGCTTGAGGCCTGGACGATCGCGGGTTTGCCGGACCAACCGTCGGCCTGGCTCTACCGGGTGGCGCACAACGACCTGATTGGAGGGTTGCGCCGGCGAACGGGCCGCCGTCGCATCCTGGAACAAAACGCAAAAGAAGACATCGGCACTCCGGAGAACGGCCGGGAGATTTTCCTGGCGGGGGAGGTGCGGGACGACCTGTTGCGGATGCTGTTTGTCTGCTGCGACGAGGCGGTCCCCGCGGAATCACAGCTGGTGTTGGCTCTGAAGACCCTCTGCGGCTTCGGTATTCGGGAGATTGCGCTTCGGTTGTTTACCAGCGAAGCCAATGTATACAAACGCCTCGGTCGAGCCCGCAGCCGTTTGCGGAAGCTTCCGCTCCGCCCCGGGGAGCTTACCGGAGAGCAATACTCCTCGCGACTTCCGGCCGTTAACAAGATACTGTACCTTCTATTCACGGAGGGCTACCTTTCTTCCCACACGGAGCAGGCTATCCGCCGGGAGCTTTGTAACGAAGCGATACGGCTAGCTGCCCTCCTAGCGGAACACCCGGTAGGCCAGGACCCGGAAACGTTTGCCCTGTTGGCTTTGATGCATCTGCACACGGCACGGATGACCGCTCGCCAGGACGGATCCGGCGGGTTGCTCCTGTTGGAGGAGCAGGACCGAGAGCTCTGGGATCGGCAGGGAATTCAGGTCGGATTGGAGTGGTTGGCCAAATCCGCACAAGGCGCTGGCTTTTCCCGGTACCACGCGGAGGCCGGGATCGCGGCGGAACACTGCCTCGCCCCCTCGCTTCAGGAGACTCGTTGGGACAGAGTCGTGGAGTGTTACTCGTTGCTGGAGCGGATCACGCCCTCTGCGATACACAAACTGAACCGTGCGGTAGCGGTCGCGGAGTGGCAAGGACCCGCCGCGGGACTCGCCGTTCTCAAGGGCTTTGAACCACCGACCTGGCTGGCCGGCTCCTACCTATGGGCTGCGGTACTGGCCGATTTGCATCGGCGCTGCGGAAACACCCAGACGGCGAAGCGCTATCGGGATGTAGCGTTCAAATCGGCTCCCACTCCGGCAGTGAAGGAGCTTTTGCAGCGACGACTGGATTTCCATGCGGGGCTGGACAACGCCCACGACACCGCGCACGCTCCCTTCATCGAAGCGTAACTTGCTTTTCGGCCGGTGGATCAACGACGTTGCCCTGCCGAGCCCGAGATCGTTTACTTTTACGGGATGCGCGCCGAGCAATCGCGCAGCCTGGTTCATTCCGCGAAAGTATTGGATATCACCTGATCTTCCTCCCTGAAACGACGGTTCTCCTCGAAATCCGTTGTGCTCACGACCCTCGACCGCACCCTCGCGGGTCCGGCTCGGTTGAAGAGTGTTCGACCTCAAAGTGGAAGTCTCGGGAACCAACCGCGACCAAACAGAGCCGCGGGCGCGAGCCCGCGGTCAAGATTGCGAGTGGACCTCGGCTGCTGGCACGAGGCCTTCGCGCGGCTCTTTACGGCGCGCAGGTTCGTGCGATAGCGGACGGCATCGCTGGACCGCTTGCTGACGCGCGCGGCTCGGCTTGGCTGTTAGACGCCGGAAGCGCCCGCGGTCATGATTGCGAGCGACCTCGGCTGCCGTGTCAAGCCCTGGCCGCGCTAGACTAGGATTGGTGGGGCGAATCGCGAAAGTGGCTGATGGAAGGAACCCTCGCGGGTTTCGCCCACATTAAGACTGATGCGGTTGCCGGTTCTAGCGTATGTCCTAGCGGGGCTGACGTGCTTGTCGGCGCAGGGCCTCGGACCTAGCCCCGTCCGCTACACCGAAGCCCGCGAATACAACGTCCGGCGTCAGATCCGGCTTCCCGGCTCGGTGCAGTCGCCGACCGTCAGCACGGTTGCCGGGGAGGTCGAGGGCCTGGTCGTCGAGCTCGGGGTTCGCGAGGGCGACGCGGTGGAAAAGGGGCGGGTTCTCGCGCGCCTGCGTACGGTAAACCTGGAGCTGCGCCGCGACGCTTCGCAATCGGAGCTCAGCGAAGCGGAAGCCCGTCTCAAGCTGGCGGAAAGAAACCTCGAACGAGCGCGGGAGCTGTTCGAGGCCAAGGTTTTCAGCCAACAGGAGCTGGACGACGCTTTCTACGAGTTCAGCGCCTGGCAGGGGCGCCTCGATCGGCTGCGAGCTGAAATCGAACGCATTCTGGACGACATCAAGCGCTGTACGATTCACGCCCCTTTTAACGGCGTTGTCACCGACAAGCACACCGAGCTCGGGCAGTGGTTGGGGGTGGGTGATCCCGTTGTCGAGCTGATGGCCGTGGACGACCTGCGGGTGCTGGTTCAAGTCCCGGAACGCTACTATCGGGGCCTACGGGTCGGCCGACGCGTGTCTGTTGAGTTTGAGGCGATCGGCGGGCGCGGGACGGTCGGCACGGTGACCGCGATCATACCAAGAGCTGACCCGCAGGCTCGAACCTTCCCCGTCAAGTTGAAGTTCCCGAATCCCGGCGGCAAGGTGGCCGCCGGAATGCTGGCCCAGGTTTCGTTTTCAGGAGGCGACGCCTACCGCGCGACCATTGTGCCCAAAGACGCTGTCGTCAGCCAAAACCCGCACCAAGTGATCTACATCATCAAAGACGATGGCACGGTAGATCCGATTCGTGTACGGACCGGAGCTGGCGTCGGAAGCTGGATCGAGGTCAGCGGGAACATCCGCCTCGGCCGGCGCGTGGTGACCAGGGGCAACGAACGGCTCATGCCGGGGCAAGCCGTACAAGGCGAACCGATCGAGTACAAACTGCCATGACGATCGTCCGCGGAGCCATTCGGTACCCGGTCACGACCGCGGTAGGCGTGATCCTGCTGACCTTGTTCGGCGGAATCGCACTTTTCCGCATACCGGTCCAGCTCACGCCCACCGTCGAGGAGCCCGAGGTCACGGTCAGCACGACTTGGCCCGGCGCCAGTCCCTATGAGATGGAGCGCGACATCATCGACGAGCAGGAAGAGCAACTGAAAAGCCTCGAGGGGCTCGTCGAGATGGAAAGCGAGAGCGGCGAAAACCAGGGGACCGTCAGAATGACCTTCCAGGTCGGCGCCGACCTCGACACGGCCGTGCTGAAGGTTTCCAATCGGCTCGATCAGGTACCCAGCTATCCCGACGACGCGGATAAACCGGTGATCCGCACCGTCGACCCGCGAGCCAATGCAAGCGGCTGGTTCATTCTGATGCCGACGGAAACGGACGGCTTCGAGGGCGATATCTCGACGCAACATGATTTCGTCGAGGACTTCGTCAAACCCGAGCTCGAGCGCGTGCCGGGCGTGGCGGCGTCGAACAGCTTTGCGGGACGCGAACTGGAGATGCAAGTCGTCGTCGACCCGGCCAAGCTTGCCGCCCGCAGAGTGACGTTCAACCAATTGGCGGCGGCGCTTGAACGCGAGAACCGCAACTACAGCGGAGGGGATTTCGACGAGGGCAAGCGCCGCTACCTTGTCCGCACGGTCGGGGAATACGCATCGCCCGACGACATCGAAAACGTCGTAATCGCGGTGCGCAATGGGGTTCCCGTCTACGTTCGCGACGTCGGTTACGCTCGACTCGACCACCGCAAGGCGCAGGCCAAGGGTTATTACATGGGCCGGCGAATGATGGCCGCCAACGTCGTCAAGGAATCGGGCGCCAATATCCTCGATGTCATGGCCGACGTCAAAGAGCGAGTTGCCAGGATCAACACCGAGCTTCTCGAGCCGCGCGGGCTGCAGCTCCATCAAGTCTACGACGAGACAACGTACATCGATAGCGCCATCAACTTGGTCAAACAAAATCTACTCGTCGGCGGCTCTTTGGCGATCCTCGTGCTGCTGCTGTTCCTGCGAAGTTTCACCAGCACGCTTATCGTCGCCATTGCCATCCCCATCAGCGTCGTGGCAACGTTCCTGATGATGAACTGGTTTGACCGCACGCTCAACGTCATCAGCTTGGCCGGGATGGCGTTCGCGGTCGGCATGGTCGTTGACAATTCCATCGTTGTGCTGGAGAACGTTTATCGGCATCGCCAGATGGGGAAACCCCGTGCTCAAGCCGCGTACGACGGTGCGCGCGAGGTGTGGGGCGCCGTGCTGGCCAGCACGCTGACCACGATCGCGGTCTTCGTTCCCGTCGTATTCGTCGAACAAGAGGCCGGACAACTCTTCCGTGACATCGCTATTGCGATTAGCTGCGCGGTTAGTCTCAGTTTGATCGTTGCGATCACTGTTATTCCGAGCTTGTCGGCCAAGATCCTGCATGCCGCTCGCGGCGACCGTGCTCGGTTCGGCCTTCATAATTTGTTCGGTGCTGTGGGACTAGTTGAACGACTCAACCGCGCCCTGACGGACTTTGTCTACTGGCTTTGTGGGGGCGTCTTCCGGCGGTTAGCCACGGTGATTGTGCTGACGACGGCAGCCGTCGGTTTCACTGTTCTATTGATACCCAAGGCGGAATACCTGCCGGAAGGTAACCGGGACCTGGTCATCGGCATTCTGCTGCCGCCGCCCGGTCATAACATTGATGAAATTGCGGATTTCCGGCATCGATACCTCGAGGAACTTTCCTATCTTTGGGAGACGCCCGAAGAGCAGGCGGACGCGCTTCCGGGTGGAGGCATGTCCGGCTGGTTCTTTATCGCCCTCCCGGAACAGTCGTTCATGGGCTTTCGCTCCCACGACCCGTTGCGTATCCGGGAGTTGATCCCGGAGTTCCAAAGGGTCAGCGCAACCTTGCCGGGAACGATCACGTTTTTTCAGCAAGCCAGCCTGTTCGCCCGTACTCTGGGGCAAGGCCGCGGTATTGACATCGAAATCGCCGGTCCTGAAATCGAGAGGCTGGTCGAGTTGGGAGGTGAGGTTTTGATGGGAGCCATGCGGACTTTGCCTGGATCTCAAGTTCGCCCGATACCCAGCTTGGACCTGGGCAACCCGGAAGTTCGCGTCGTCACCCACCGCCGGCGCGCCGCGGAGTCGGGCATTACGAACCGCGACCTGGGCTTCACGGTCAGCGCTTTGGTTGACGGTGCGCGGGCCAGTGATTTCCAGTACGAGGGCAAAGAGATCGATCTAATCGTCAAGGGCAAGGAAAGCTTTGCGCACCGCACGCACCTGTTGGAACAGATGCCCATCGCCACGCCCGACGGTCGGCTGATCACCTTAGGCTCGGTTGCGGACATAGCTGTCACTAACGGGCCGGCACAGATCCACCATCGGGAACGCGAGCGGGCCGTCACCATCCAGGTTACGCCCCCCGAGCAGATGCCCTTGGAACAAGCCATGGAGACCGTGCAGACGGCAATCCTCGCTCCGATGCGAGAAGCCGGCCACCTCGGAGGAATCTACCACGCACGACTGAGCGGCACCGCCGACAAGCTCTCGCAAACCGTTGAGGCCCTTAAGTGGAACTTCCTGCTGGCGCTCGTCATTACGTATCTGTTGATGGCCGCCTTATTCGAGAGTTTTCTATACCCGTTGGTGATCATGTTTAGCGTTCCGCTAGCGGCGCTAGGCGGCTTCTTGGGGCTGGCTCTGCTGAATAAGTTCCTCACCTATCAGGCGCTTGACGTTCTGACCATGCTGGGGTTCATCATCTTGGTCGGGACGGTGGTCAATAACCCGATCCTGATCGTTCACCAGTCGTTGAATCACATGAGGCAAGACCACATGAACCCCCGCGAGGCGATCCGCGAGGCGACGCGGACCCGAGTTCGCCCGATCTTCATGAGTGTCGCCACCAGCACGTTCGGGATGATGCCGTTGATACTGTTTCCGGGAGCGGGATCGGAACTCTACCGCGGGCTGGGAAGCGTCGTCGTCGGGGGGCTGATCGTTTCGACGGTATTTACGCTGTTCCTGGTTCCGTCGCTGTTCAGCCTGGCCCTCGATGCGCGATTGGCTGTAGTTCGCGGCCTTCGATCGCTGGTGGGCGGGACGGAGCAGCCGGTCGGCGGGGACTGAACGAGGTCAATTCGAGAAAACCGCTGGAGCGGGCGTGTCAAGTGTCTCCGTGGGCGATGAACCAAAGCCGCGGACACTGGAACGGCGCCTGGTCGCGCTACGGTCGGGCGGTCAACCCGACATTGTTGTCAAGGTAGCTTCTCCGATCGCCTCCGGTATCGCTTCCATATTCCCACGGCCATCTCGACCGAGACTCGAATCAGCTCGCCCAGCAATGCCTCCAGGAAGGCCATGTTATTTTCAGCATAAGGCAGCAGATGACAGGTAGCCCGCTTTTCTCACCACGTGGCGAGGCGAAGTGCGTGAGAGGCCCGTCAGTACAAGGCGCGCGACGCTCGGCGCCGCATTTCTTGAATAATGCGGGCGTACTTGAACAGTACGTTGAGCACGGCGAGCAAGCGCAACGCGGTAATGGCGGGCCTATGGCGCACTTCGTACCGTCAGGTGGTGAGAAAAGCGGGGTAGTCCCGTACGAGACCCGGTTTGCAAGATCCGGCAAGATGTCCCCAGGCAGAGTCGTCGTTCAAGCCAAGGAGGCAAAAGCATGTCTGCTTTCATGACACGAAGGAATATCCTGCATTTTGCGGGAGCGGGTGCTGCCGGTCTGTTCGCCGCTAGGGGACTACGCGCCGGGGGCGCCCCCCAAGCCGTTGTGGATTCCACCAAGGTCATCACCAACCGGCCGCGCTTGTACCACGGGTGGCCGACTCTCGCCCGGCGGTCGAATGGCGAGCTGCTGGTGGTTTGCTCGGGAGGCCGCGAAGCCCATGTCTGCCCGTTCGGTCGCGTCGAATTGATGCGTTCGCGAGACAGCGGCGCAACTTGGACCTTCCCTCGCGTGCTGATCGACGGTCCGATCGACGATCGCGACGCGGGCGTGCTGGAGACGGCCAAGGGTTCGATCCTGGTGACCACGTTCACGTCTCTGGCCTACGAGGACCGGTTGAACACCGCGCTCAAGATGAAGCCGGAGGACGAAAATGCCTGGCCTCCGGAGAAGATCGGCCGCTGGCAAGCGGTCCACCATCGAGTCGGCCCCGCGCAGCGCGAAGTGGAGCTGGGAAGCTGGATCATCCGATCCACCGATGCGGGGCTGTCGTGGTCGGCTCCCTACCGCTGCCCGGTGAACAGTCCCCATGGGCCGATTCAGCTTGCCGACGGGCGCCTGCTTTACGCGGGCAAACTCTTTTGGTACGGCCGGGCGGGCCAAGGCCAAGGGCGCATCGGCGTTTGTGAGTCGGCTGACGACGGCGAAACGTGGCGCTGGTTGGCCGAGATCCCGACGCGTCCCGGCGACAACTTCAATGATTATCACGAGCTGCACGCAGTCGAAGCCGCCGACGGCGGGGTCATCGCTCACATTCGGAATCACAATAAGTCGAATGAGCGCGAAACCTTGCAAAGCGAATCTCGCGACGGAGGGAAGAGCTGGTCCCTGCCCCGTTCTATCGGTGTCTGGGGCTATCCTTCGCACCTGCTGCGCCTCAGCGACGATCGCCTCCTGATGAGCTACGGCCATCGCCGTGATCCCATCGGGAACCAGGCCCGCATTAGCGAAGATCATGGCCGGAGTTGGTCCGCGGCGATGATCGTCTCCGGCGACGCGACTTCGACCGACCTCGGCTACCCTTCGACCGTCGAGCTCGACGACGGTTCGCTGTTGACGCTCTGGTACGAGTTGATGGAAAGCTCCCCCGCGGATCTGCCCCACTACAATGCTCGAGGCCGCGACGAAGCTTGGTTCAAGATGACGGGGCAGTCGGCGGGGGCGGTGCTGCGGCAAGCGAGGTGGAAGATCGAGGGGTGAGTCTCGCGACCGGAAGGATAGGGTGGCCTGCGTGCCGGAATGTTTCCACGCGTCCTCGACCCTTCTCGGACAGGCTCCCGGAGCCACTCGTTACCTACGACGAACCTCGAACCGTAGGGTGAGCAACAGCAAATTAGCCCAATTTTCTCACCACGTGGCCAGGTGAGCAAAGCCGCGCTAGCTAAGCTAGGCCGGCGACGCGCGCGAACTGTTGCCGCGAGCCATGGCCGCCGAAGCTTTTCGCCTCATCCACCGCGACCGTGGTGAGAAAAGCGGGCTAGGGGTATTGACCGACGGAAGCCGGAAAGCAGAGAACGATAGAATTTGAACAGCGGTTTGATACAATTGAAAGGTTTCCTATGAGTGATCGGCTAAGAGTCTCGGCGGTCAGCTACTTGAACACCGCGCCGCTCGTATGGGGTCTGACACACGGCCCGCAACGGGGCCTGTTCGACTTGCGATTTTCGCTGCCCTCCGAATGTGCCGACGCGTTGCGGGCGGGAGAAGCCGACATCGGGTTGGTGCCGTCCATCGAGCTGGCCCGTCAGCCCGACCTATTGGTTCTCCCCGGCTGTTCCATCTCCTGCCGAGGGGCCGTGCGCAGTGTTCTGCTGATATCGCTTAAGCCGATCGAAACAATTGAGTCCTTCGCCGCCGACACGAGCTCGCGCACTTCGGTCGCCCTGACGCAAGTACTGCTGGCCAGAAAGTACGGTTTGCGTCCCCGGGTGCGGCCGTATCCTCCCAAGATCGACGACATGCTAGAGGTGGCCGACGCCGGGCTGATTATCGGTGACCCGGCTCTGCGGCTGGATCCTGAGCAAACCGACTGGCGCGGGCGTCCGATATTCGTCTACGACCTGGGGTCGGAGTGGGTCGAGCTGACGGGCCTTCCGATGGTCTTTGCCGTGTGGGCGGTGAAGAATCTGTCCGCTGATCCCGACCTGCCCATGCACTTCGCCGACTCCGCGGACTATGGCCGGCAGCACCTCGACGACATCGTCGCCGCGGAGAGCGAAAAGCGAAACCTGCCGCCTGAACTGGTAAGCCGCTATTTGAGGGAGCACACGAGCTTCGATCTCGGCGAGCGGGAGCAGCGCAGTCTCGCCACATTCCTTCGTTCGGCCGCCGAGCTCGGCCTCGTCGGACCGCTCACCGACCTGGCTTACTTGGAAGAGCCCGCCGTCGCCGAGCGCGAGTGAGATGACCGAAGGGCAAGCTCTCGAGCTCGTCGGCAGCGACGACCTGATCGGCATCGGCGTCGAAGCCGACGCGGTTCGGCGTAAGCTCCACCCCGACGGCGTTGCCACCTACATCATCGATCGCAACATCAACCACACCAACTTCTGCAGCGAGTATTGCAGCTTCTGCGCTTTCTACCGCCCCATGGGGCACGAGGAAGGCTACGTTCTGCCGAAGGAAGAGATCGGCCTCAAGATTCAAGAGACGATCGATCTGGGCGGAACCGGCGTACTGATGCAGGGCGGCGTTAACCCGGATCTCAAGATCGAGTATTTCGAGGACCTGTTCGGCTGGATCAAGCAGCGCTATCCGATCCATCTTCACTGTTTGTCGGCCCCGGAAATCCTGACCATCGCCGAAGTCAGCGGGCTGACGATTCGCGACACGATCGCGCGGCTGCGGGACGCGGGCCTCGATTCGATCCCCGGCGCGGGGGCGGAAATCCTCGACGACGAGGTGCGCCATCGGATCGCCCGGCTGAAGTGCAATACCGCCGAGTGGATCGACGTGCACAAGACCGCTCATAGCCTAGGCCTGCGAACGACCGCGACCATGATGTTCGGTTGCGGGGAAACCTACGAACACCGCGTCAACCACCTGGAAACCCTTAGGCGGCTTCAGGAGGAAACCGGTGGCTTTACGGCCTTCGTCCCTTGGCCTTTTCAGCCGGAGAACACTTCGCTCGGCCGATCCGTCAAGGAAGAAGTCACCGCCGTCGAGTTCCTGAAAACCTTGGCGCTCTCGCGCATCTACCTCGACAACTTCGTCAACGTGCAGACTTCTTGGGTCACGCAGGGACTGAAGGTCTGCCAGCTCGGACTGCGTTTCGGCGGCAACGACGTCGGCAGCGTCATGCTCGAGGAAAACGTCGTCCGCCAGGCCGGCGCTTCTCATCAAGCCAGTGAAGAAGACCTGCGCTGCATGATCCGCGGCGCCGGCTTCGTCCCCAAACAGCGCGACACGCTGTATCAGACGTACTTTCTCAACTAAGCTCGGCAGCGGCGCTTCCGTTTCGCTAACCCGCTTTTCTCACCACGTGGCGAGGCGAAGTGCGTGAGAACCCCGTCGGTACAAGGCGTGTATCGCCCGGCGCCCTCGGGCACGGCATGCCGTGCCCCTACATTCTTGGACTCTACGGAGAGCGTTTAGTCGATATCGCGCATGAGGCGGCGGACAGCGGGGCTCACGATAATCGCAACCAAACCCCCAGCACCCACGATCAAAGCCACATTCCAGAAGAGAGCTGTTGGCGCCAGCTCCTCCAATTGTCCGGCGACCAGACCCGCGAAAAGGTTGCCCAGGGCGGCGGCTATGAACCAGACGCCCATCATCTGTCCGACTCGCCCTCGCGGGGCGAGCTTCGTCATCGAGGAAAGCCCCACGGGCGACAGGCAGAGCTCACCCGCCGTGTGAAGGAAATAAGTGACTACCAACCAGGACATCGACACCCGGCTTTCCACCCCTGCGTTCACCGCACCCCAAGAGATCACAAAGAATCCCGCCGCCAGCCCGAATAGGCCGAGAGCGAATTTGGCCGGGATCGAGGGGTTGGCCTTGCGGCGGGCCAGCCAGGTCCAGAGCCACCCAAACACCGGCGCCATCAGGACAATGAGAATAGGATTGACATTCTGCAGCCAGCTGGCGGGCATCTCCCAGCCCAAGACGACCCGGTCAGTAAGGTCGCGCGCGAAGATATTCATGGACGAGCCGGCCTGCTCGAAGCCGGACCAAAATACAGCCGCCAGGAGATAAAGCCATACGATCACGCCGAGGCGCTTCTTTTCCGTCTTCGATAGGCCACCCGCGGTAAACAGGTATAGGAAAAACAGCCCGCTGAGAATCAGAATCCCGGACCCCAGCCACTCCGCCAGTTGCCGAATAGTTACAACGATTGCGCCGGAAGTGGCGAGGAACGCCGCGGTCGTAACGATCGCTCCAATTCCCGCTGCCGTGAGGTAGAAGTTGCGGGCACGCTGTTGGAGGACGTGCGGCTCGTCGGCCGAGCGCAACAGGCCCGCCTCACCCAGTCGCCGAGCGCCAAGCCTGTACTGGACCAGCCCGAGTACCATGCCGATGCCGGCCAGCGAAAAACCCCAGTGGAAATTGTGTCCCTCGCCGATAAATCCGCACAGGATTGTTCCAAGAAACGCGCCCAGGTTGATCCCCATATAGAAGACGGAGAAACCGGCGTCGCGCCTGGCGCCACCCTCGGGGTACAGGTCGGCCACCATCGTGCTCACGTTCGGTTTCAGCAACCCGGTACCGAGGGCGATAAGGATCAGCCCGAGGTAAAAGGTCGGCACCGCTGGAACGGCCATGGAAAAGTGGCCGCAGGCGATGATGCAACCACCTACGAACACGGCCCTCCGTTGTCCCCATAGCTTGTCCGCAACCCAGCCGCCCGGCAGTGCGAGCAGGTAAACCATCGACGTGTAGAGACCGTAGATCGCTGTGGCCTTGGCTACGTCGAAGCCGAGCCCCGGATTGACCCCGGCGAGCGGGGCGGTCATGAAGAGCACCAAAAGGGCGCGCATGCCGTAGTAGCTGAAGCGCTCCCACATCTCGGTAAAGAACAGGGTGGTCAGCCCACGCGGGTATCCGGCAATGCCGCCGCGGTCAAAGGGTTCGCCGGCGGCCGGCTGGGGGTTCGCTTCTTCTACCTGGGACATGGTTCGCGTTCCGCGCTTGACAAATGAATACGGCCGAGGGAGAGCTTGTTGGTCGGCCTATCCCCTGAAATGAACTACCGATTATAGCCCGATCAAGCGGTCATCCGGCGCGCTCGCCGTGCTGGCCGGACAGTGTGCTCGCGCCGGCCATCGATCCGTCGGCCGAACGCCGCGGTTCCGCGCCACAAAGGTGCCCGCAGGCCACCGCAACCCGCCGGCTTCCGCGTACAGCGTAGTCTGTGAGAAGATGGTTCCGCCGGTCGACCGGCCCTGCCGCCCGTGGTGAAAGTCCTTGGCCTCAAGAAACGGGTGGCGGGAAGGTGTGAAAAATCGGGGACTGTCAACCCCTTCCCGGGGACAGGCGCCCGGAGCAACTCGCTGCGTACGACGAACCTGCAACCGTAGGGAGGGCAACAGCAACCTAGCCAGACGTCGGCACGGTGCCTGTCCCCACGACAGTCCCCATTTTTCGCCGAACCTAGCTATTACCACGGGCTGCTAGCCTGAAAGCGCTTCACTCTAGAATTCCGCCCCATGAGCTCGCCCTCCCCGAAGGCCGAATCCGACTTGGCCGACCCGCCCTCCGCGAAGCCCGGTGTCGTTCGGGCCACCTTCCGGGCCTTCCAGTACAGAAATTTCCGGCTGATGTGGGCGGGCGCGTTCACCTCCACGACGGGAGCATTCGTCCAGGAGGTCGCCCAGAGCTGGCTGGTTTACACCTTGACCGAATCGGCGTTCCTGTTAGGGCTCACGGCATTCCTGAACGGCGCCCCGATTCTGTTGTTTTCGCTGCTGGGCGGCGTCGCAGCCGATCGTATGGACCGCCGGAAGCTGCTGCTGTTTTCGCAATACGTCCAGACGCTCAGCGCCTTAACGCTGGCGCTGCTGATCTGGATGGAGGTGATCGCTGTGTGGCACATCATGGCGGCCGCCTTCGTCACCGGCGTCGGCCAAGCCTTCGGCGGTCCGGCGTACCAGGCCCTGATTCCTTCATTGGTCGATGAGGAGGACCTGCCCAATGCCATCGCTTTGATTTCGATCCAGTTCAACCTGGCCCGCGTGGTCGGACCCGTGGTGGGCGGACTCGCCTTCACGACGCTTGGAGCCGCGGTGTGTTTCGGGATCAACGGGCTATCCTTCATGGCCGTCATCGTTTCGCTTTTGATCATTCGCCTCCGCTTCGTGCCCCAAAAGACCGAGACTCATGTCCTCCAGAGCCTGAAACAGGGCCTGTCGTTTGTCTACCGGCATCACAGCCTGCGGGCGCTGGTTTTGTTGTCGACGATCACGGCATTTCTAGCCGTGCCGCTGATCATGCTGTTACCGGTGTTCGCTCGCGAAACATACGGGCTGGGAGCGCGGGGTTACAGCACGATGATGGCGTTCAGCGGCGCCGGCGCCATCACGGGCGCCCTGTTCGTGGCTTGGCTGGGCAACGCGCCCCGCAAGGGTCGCATGTCTCTGCTGATGCAGATGGCATTGGGCGTGGCCACTGTGACCTTCGCGCTGAGCACCCACCTGTGGCTAGGCTGCGGCTTCGTCTTCCTGGCGGGAGGAGCGATTTTAGCCGTCTTCGCGCTGCTCAACTCTCTCGTGCAATTGCTTGCCCCGGAAGAAATGCGGGGCCGCATCTTGAGCGTCTACCACACAGCCTTTCGCGGCGCGATGCCGCTCGGCAACCTGGCCGCCGGGTCGCTGGCGAACAAACTGACCGCTCCCGTAGTGATAGCGGCCAACGGGGTCATTCTTTTCTTTATCGCGCTCGTCTACCTGTTACGGGACAAGCAAGTGACCAGGCTGTAGCCCGCATTTCTCGTGGCGAAACAGTCGCGGCAGGCCGCTGCTCCTGCCCGGAGAGGTTCTCGCGGGGTTGGGTTGCGTGGATCGAATGGGATGGAGTGTGCATCTGACGAAATGGGCCGAGACGCCGGTCCGCCCCTACAACGAAAGTCCGTTCAACGCCGGTTGTTTGAAGGCTGGTGAGAAGTAGGGCTTGTGCTTACTATCATAAGTTCGCGATCGCTTATGGGTCGGCAATCCGGGGGACCGCTCCGTCGAAAACCCGCCGTTCCCAGGGATGTGTGCAGGCCAGTCGCCGGCCCTATGACCCGCTCCGTCGAAACCCGCCAGTTTTTTCATCCCTATGAGTGCGCCGCAGCCTCCTGGACCGCTCCCTGACGGTCGCGGCTCAGAAGGCTTTGTGAGCGAGGCACTTCCGGGCCGGACAGATGGGCATATGATCTTTCAGGAAGGCCTTTTTAAATACGCGAACTTATGGAAGTTAGATTCTAGCCCGCTTTTCTCACCAGGTGGCGAGACGAATTGCGTGAGAAGCCCGTCAGTACAAGGCGCGCGCCGCTCAGCGCCGCATTTGTTGAATAATGCGGGCGTACTTGAACAGTACGTTGAGCACGGCGAGCAAGCGCAACGTACTTTCCCGGTCAGAGGCCAAATGGAAGTCATTGCCTTTTTCGGTAGCACCAAGATACGAGCGGGATAAGCTGCACCCGCAAAACTACGCCTCCGCTCGCCGACCGGCGCGCTCCTTGTACTGACGGGCTTCTCACGCAATTCGTCTCGCCACGTGGTGAAAAAAGCGGTCTAGTCTAGTTAGATCACCAGCGTAAAGCAGCCGGTGACGATCAGTGCTACGGCCCAGACCAGATCGAAGTTGACCCAAGCCTTTTTCAACAGAGCCAGGCCGAGCTTCTTGTAAACGACCCAAGCCACGAGCGCCATGACGACTAGGTAGCCCGCGGTGTGAACCGCCGTAGCTGTCAAGCTGGTCAGCGGGGTTTCCCAGGCACCCGGGATGGCGTGGTGTTCGGCGACCGGCAAGTGTTGCGCGTGCGCGGCCGATGCGCCAAAGAGCACGGGCAGCAGCATGAAGCCTGCTCCGTGGGCGGAGGCCATCAAAAAAGACCAGACGGCGAGGTCGCGGAAGCCGACCCGCATCCCTCCCCAACGCGGGTGGCGCTGACGCCATAGACGGTACCCGCCAAAGCCGAAGAGAATCAGGGCCGCCGCGATCTTGACTTTGCCAAGCGGGACAATTTTCTGAAGCAGCCCGGCCGCCAGCACGACGATGCCGATGGCGACAGCGTGTCCCAGCGCGATCGGCAGCAGCGACCGCGCCACCGCCCGGCCGCTTTTCTCCTGCATGCCCAGGGCGACGGCAAAAAGCCAACCCATGCCTGGATTGATCCCGTGGTAGGGGCCGAGCATCAGCAGGGCCAGGAGCGCGTCGCTTCCAAGCCCCGCAAATGGCCCGGCCTCGCTCATGAGTAGCAGTAGGAGTCCGACGATGCGTCGCCGCCCTCCAGCCGCACCTGGTGCGTGCGATGTCCCTCAGTTTCTAGCAAGAAGTCCCGGTCGATCTCAATCCCACCGTCGGGCGCGGCGTTCAACTTGACCATCCAACTCTTGATTCCCTCGGGATAGAATTGTTCGTCCCAAGGGATATACAAGGAGTTCGTGAAGTAAACGCGGCGGCCGTCACGACTGACTTCGACCATTTGAGGACCGCCGTTAAGAGCCGTTTCCGGTTGGCTCGGGTGCGGCGCCTTGCGAACAATTCCGCCCAGGTGAACCGATCCCGTCAACTTGGGGTTAAACGGGTCGGAAACGTCGTACTGCTGAAACTCGCCGGTGCCCCAACACGAGATATAAAGGAACCGATCGTCGACCGACAGATTGATGTCGGTGATCAGCGGGGGAACCGCCTTGAATCCCTGAAGCAGCGGCGGCAGTTGGTCCGGTTCGGCCGGTTCGGCCGGGATCTCGATCACCTTGCGGGCGGCCCACTTCCCATTGTCCTGATGCCAGACCCAGATCGATGCCGAAAGGTCCTTAAGGGAAACGACGCCCCCCGCGAACCCGTAGGCCTTGGTCGGATCGTGCGCCGGGCGGAGATCCAGCACCATTTGCTGTTCCGCTCCGAGGTCGATGGCCTGGACATGCCGGCGTTTGCGCAAGTCCCAGACGTGAAGTTGGGTGGCCGTAACCGCCTTTGAGGAGGATGTCGGGGTTGACGCCGTCGCTGACCATGTTGGGCGTGCCCCACTCGCTGGTGACCATGGTGTCGTAGCCCAAGTGCCAAGAGAAGTCATAGGCGAGGGTCTGCGGGCCGCGGTCCATTTCCCACTTGCCCAACACGTCGAAGCTGTCGGGGTCCATGGTGAAAATCCCGCCCGGGCCATCGCCGGTCGCCGAGCCCAGCGCGGAACCATAGATGCCCTCGGGTCCGCAATGGATCGTACGCGGTCCCGTGTAACCGGTCCGCGCGGTAAACTCTTCCGGCTCGATGACCCTGACGATCTTCGGCTGCCGAGGGTCGGGTTTGGTGTCCAGGATGTGAATCCTCGAGGAGTTGCACCATTTCGGCTGGAACGCGTGCAGTTCGTGCCTTTGCCCCTACGCTCCTCACCCGCACATGAGCTGGGATCGGGTCGCCATAGAGTCATGAAATGTCTCCTTTCAGAATCTCGCTTGATTCGAAATCGCGCCTACATTCGGCCCGCCGATTCTACCGCCGGATGACGTCACTCGCAACGGCAACCTAGTGCGGATTCATACCGGCGGCGGGCAATGGTGGCGGGGAACTCTCGCCCTCTGCTGCCCCACGGCCGCTACCGGGAATTGCATCGTGAGCAGAGTGTTAGAATGGACGCGCAAGCGGGTGCCGGAGGGCGATTTTTCGCCCCGCTTGGGTCCCTTGATCCCCAGGGCTCGGGCGACCTCAGGGAGCAGAACGGTTTGATGAGAAAGAACGACAGCGGCATGCCGTTACGGAAGCTGGGCCGAATCGGGCGGGAAGTGTCCATTGTCGGGTTCGGCGGAGCTCATCCCTGCTTTCCACACGTCCCCGAAGCGACGACGATCCGCATGGTGTAGATGGCCCTCGACGAGGGGATTACGTTCTTCGACAACTCCTGGGACTATGCGCAGGGCGAGTCGGAAAAAAGGATGGGCGTGGCGCTCGAGGGGCGCCGCGACGACGTGTTTTTGATGTCCAAGGTATGCGCGCGCGACCGCAAGGGCGCCGAAGAGCAGCTCCACGACAGCTTGCGGCGTCTGCGCCCGGACGTGATCGATCTATGGCAGTTTCACGAGGTCAACTACGACAATGACCCGGAGTGGATCTTCGGGCCCGGCGGCGCCGTCGAGGCCGCCGTGGCGGCGCGCGACGCGGGGAAGGTTCGCTCCATCGGGTTCACCGGCCATAAGAGCCCCGACATTCTGCTCCGCATGTTGGAGCAGGACTTTGAGTGGGACGGTTGCCAGATGCCCATCAACGTGCTGGATGCGCACTACCGCAGCTTCCAGCGCCGCGTCCTCCCCGAGCTCAACCGTCGGGGGATCGCGGCCCTCGGAATGAAAAGTCTGGGGGGACGAGGACAACTCGTCACAGACGCCGGAATTTCTCCCGCCGAGTGCCGCGGCTACGCTTTGTCGCTGCCCATCTCCTGCTTAATCGTAGGCTGCGAGTCGATCGAAAACCTCGAGCAAGAGTTGGACATCGCGCGGAACTTCCAGCCCATGAGCGAGGATCGGAAAGCGGAACTGCTCGAACGGGTGCGGCACGAAGCCGGTGACGGCCGCCACGAATGGTTCAAGAACACGCAGCACTTCGACGGTCCCTATCACCGCACGCAGCATGGCTTCCCACTGGATGCCCGGTGACCGGGCTGACCGCCGTGGATCGCGAAGGCTTGCAGGCGCGCGGGAGCCCTACAGTACGCCGTGCTCCTTCAGGAACACGTTGATCCTTTCGTGGATCAAGACCATCTGTTCGTTGGTGAAGCCGCCGTGCTTGCCGCCCTCCACCGTATGGAGACGGTTGGGCGCACCGGCTCGGTCGAGCGCCTTGTGAAGCCGGACAGCATGCTGGTAGGGAACGATCTTATCGGCGTCGCCGTGGATCGTCAGAATCGGCGGCAGGTTTTCGCGGACGTAGGTCAGGGGAGAAACGCGCTCGGCAATCTCTAGGCGGTCGGCGAGGCTGCCCATCCAACGCACAGCGTATCCCTGCTGGTTCTCACCTTCCAGTAAATCACTCACATCGGTAATCCCAAACCAATTCACCACGGCCGCGACCTTGAGATCGAGCTCCACGGGACCCGCCAAGCTCCCCGTCACGCATTCGTAGTCGAAGCCGGCTGCTTCGTCGAGAACGCCCGTCATCAGCGAGAGATGGCCCCCCGCCGAGTGTCCCGTCACGACGATCCTGTCGGCGTCAAAGCCATACTCCTCGGCATTCGCGATCACCCAGCGCAGGGCGCAACGGCAGTCCGCCACGGCGCCGGGCGCAAGCGAATACCGCGCAAGACGGTATTCGACATTGACCACGTTCATGCCCAGCCGCAGGTAAGGCAGCAGCCGGAGTACGCTGGCCTCCTTGGTGCCGCTCACCCAGCCGCCGCCGTGAATATAGACCAGCGTCGGCCTTGGGTCCGACCTTTCGCGAGGTAAGTAGAGGTCCAGCTTGTTCTCGTACCCGTTCGCGGTGGAATAGACCAGGTCCGTCGTAATCCGGTAGGACCCGCCCACCCAAGCGGCCCAGGCGGCGGCATCCTCGGCCTGGGCGGGTGGGACCGGCAGCAAACAGAGCAGCAAAGCGGCGGCGGCGGTGCGAAATTTCATGAGACTCCTCCCACTGCATACACTCTACAACGCTTACAACCACTCGCGTCAGCGGGCGTCCTGGCCCAAGGCTAGCCCGGATTTCTCGCCACCTAACGGGTCACGACGACGTTGCTGTAGGGGCGGGCCGCTGCTTGTTCACTATCATGTCTTGACAACAAGAGTAAGGAATGTGTTGACAACAAACAGGCGCTTGACCACCCCCATCAGCTAAAATAGTCGCTTCCCTTTCTCCGCAAAGCCGGCGGCGTTATCCACCAGAGACGGTTGGAAACAAGGCACATCGTATGCAGCCGCAATTCATCCGCATCCGCAATCGTGTCATCAACGTGGAAGCTATTTCCTACGTCCGGCTGTACGAGGATCTTGACCGCATCGACATCCGCCTGATCGGCCCGCCCGTCGATGTTTCCTTGACCATCACGGTAGAAGGGAAAGAAGCGGCTCCCGTCAGGGATTTCTTCCTCAATTCCGGGTTGGTGAAGGATCTCCGCCCTCGGACGTAGCCGTCGGCGTGTATGGGGAAAACGACCGCCCAGCGAGCCAGTAAGGACCGGCGATCTCGCCCGGCCGCCGACCGACAGCCGGCAACGTGGGCTTGACGAAGGGATCTTCCGCGGCGAGCGGTCCGCCCGCGGCCGGCAAAGACGAACAAGGGTGGTTGTCGCTACCCGGCTTGGCCGATTTAGTAGGGACCGGCACTCTTGCCGGTCCTGGACAAACAGGATTGTCTGTCCCACTTGAACGCGGATAAGCCGGATCGCATGTCCCCGCGGCGACAAGCAGGAGCGCTTATCCCGGTGTTCGAAACACAGCCAACTGAAACCCTGTGCTAGTATTTCTCTCGGCTTGCTCATGATCGGTGAAATGGCCGTCCGGCTCGCCGTTTACATCTTGGTCATCTGGGTCGCGGCCAAGATGATCGTCGGCGAAAGAGGTACGTTCAGAAAAGCTCTGCTGGCGGGGCTAGCTGTGGAGGCTCAACAGGTTGTTCCGGGGAGGAGGGAGTCGGCTGATAGGGGGATTATAGCCGAGGCTGGCGTGGGGGCGATGCCAATTGTAGTCGTGGAGCCAGGGGAGCAGATGGTTGGCGCGTTGGAGGGAGGAGCAGTAGGAGCGGGCATAGGCCCATTCGCGGAGGGCGGTTTGGATGAAGCGCTCGGCCTTGCCGTTGGTGCGAGGGGTGTAGGGGCGGGTGAAGCGGTGGCGGATGCCGAGGCGGCGGCAAGTACGACGGAAGTGGCGGGAGCGGTACCAGGAGCCATTGTCGGTGAGCAGGCGTCGGATGCGGATGCCAAGCGAGCCATAGTAGGCGTGGGCGAGGAGAAGGAACTGGGCAGCGGAAAGGCTGCGCTCATCGGGCAGGATCTGGGAGAAGGCGATGCGGGAATGGTCGTCGACGGCGACGTGGACGAACTCCCAGCCGGCGGCGCGGGAGCGTCGGGTCTTATCGCCGGTAACGCGGTGACCGGCGTGCTGGAAGCGGCCGAGCTTTTTGATGTCGAGATGCAGTAGATCGCCGGGACGGTGATGTTCGTAGCGGCGAACGGGGGGAGCGGGTTCGAGATCGCGGAGACGGTTGAGTCCGGCGCGACCGAGGAGGCGGCTGACGGTGGCCGGGGATAGCCGCAGGGTTTGGGCGATGCGGCGGCCCGTCCAACGTTGTCGGCGCAGGGCGAGGACGCGGTCAACGACGGCTTGCGGGGTGCGGCGCGGGCTATGCCGGGGACGCGAAGAGCGATCGTAGAGACCGGCTTCGCCTTCGCCGCGGTAGCGGGCCAGCCAACGGCGGGCGGTGCGTTCTGAGACGTCTCGGGCCGCCGCGGCGGCCCGAGGCGTCTCTCCAGCGAGGATGCATCGAACCAAAAGGGCTCGGCCTTTGGGCGTCAATCGGGCATTCTGATGGATGTTCATGCGGTCTCTCCAGGGTCGTGGTTATTCGACAACTCCAGCTTCCCTGGTCCGGGACCGAATGAACAACCTGTTGAAAGATCACAGCTAGCCCTGACGGCGACGTCGTTGATTTTCCTCAGTGTCGCGGAAAACCTGGGCGTGGGGATTCCGTACTTGATTTACGTTGTCGATCTGCTGATCTTGAAAGCGATCTTCGACGTGTCGCTGGGCGGTGCCCTGTTGATGATGATTTTCACGTGGGTCGGCGGAATGCTGGTCCGACTAGCGTTTCAGTAGCGCCTCATCGCCTGCGCGATTAGCTCGGAGGAGAAAACTGTGATGATTCAGACTAGCAACCTGTTCCCAACAAGACTCTCCGGTCGTCCCGGCGACGTGACGCACGGTTTCAGCGTACTGTGTCGGGCTTGCCAGCCCGACATTGCCGAGTCCAGAGTAAACTTGCCTCACGGACAGCCCATTAGGTTGGCGGCGATTGTTTTAGCTCTGGCTTGGCTGCTCCCCTTGGGTGCGCAGGATTGGGAAAACCCTGTCCGCAAGCTGCTCGAGGAGGGCAAACCCGCGGTTGGCGCAACGATTAACGTCGCCAGCGTGGACGTGGCGGCCCATGCGGCCAACATGGGGTTCGACTTTCTTTGGATCGAGATGGAGCATAGCCCGCTGACGCTCGAGACGCTGCGCGACATGGTGCTCGCAACGCGCGGTCTCAAGGCCATCCCGTTCGCTCGTGTGCCGGTCAACGAGCTGTGGACGGCGAAACGCGTCCTTGACG
Organism: Bryobacterales bacterium; assembly: GCA_965248365.1. Classification (GTDB taxonomy): domain Bacteria; phylum Acidobacteriota; class Terriglobia; order Bryobacterales; family UBA6623. Next base: position 1,889,923 of record CBDFJA010000003.1, read on the forward strand.
CGGGGGTGCTGGGGGTGATCTTTCCGTTTACCGGGACTCCCGAGATGGCTCGCCAAGCTGTCGCCGCCTGCAAGTATCCGCCCCAGGGGTTGCGCGGGTCGGGCGCGGGGCTGGCCTCGTTTCGGTGGCCGTCGCCGGAAGGCTATCACAAGTTCGCCAACCGCAACGTGATGGTGATTACCTTGATCGAAAACCAGGCCGGGGTGGACCACATTGATGAGATCGCCCAGATTCCCGGCATTGATGTGATCTTCATCGGCCCGAGCGATCTTTCCTGGCAGCTCGGGATCGGAGGCCAGTACGAACATCCCAAGTTCAAGGCGGCCGTGGCGAAAATCATCGCGGCGGCGAAGAAGCACAACAAGGTTCTCGGGCGTCCGGCTTCGAGCGCCGAGCAAGTCAACCAATACATGGAGCAAGGGTTTTCCTTCTTCCAAAGCAGCGGCGTGCTCGGGCTCATGCGAGAAGGCGCTCGAAAGATCCTCGAGCCGCTCGGCAAGAAGGGCTTCGATCCAACGGAGAAGCTGCTGTATTGATCCGCCGGCAGGTGCGGGGCTCACCGCTCGCGGCGGGGACAGTCACCAATTTCGCGCCTGGAAATCCCGCAATTTACTGATTCTTTGAACGCGCAAAATTGGCTGACTGTTTCCCAGGCACACAGCACGCTAGCCGTGGCGGATCACAAGCACATCGCCCTCCTGGACGATGTAGCCCTTCCCCTCGATGCGCAACTCGCCGGCGCGCCGGGCTTGGGCAAATCCGCCGTGTTCGATCAACGTCTCCCAGTGGATGGCTTCAGCGCGGATAAACTTGTTCTCGAAATCGCTGTGGATGACGCCGGCGGCCTTGACCGCGGGAGTGTGTTTCGGGATGGTCCAAGCACGCACCTCTTTTTCCGAAGCGGTCAAGAACGACATCAACCCGAGTAGGGAATACGTGGCCTGGATCATCCGGTCGAGCCCCGATTCGGTGAGCCCGTAGCTTTCTAGGTAAGGACGAGCTTCCTCGGCGGGGATCTCGGCAATCTCGGCCTCGATGCTGCCGCAAACAGCGGTGACAGCGAGGTTGCCCCGGCCGGACAACCATTCCCGGCGGTACTCTTCTTCCACCTGGTGCAGCTTGCCCGCTTGCGATTCGCCGAGGTTACAGACCAGCAGCATCGGTTTTTCCGAGAGAAATTGGAACCCTCGCAAGCGTTTCGACTCCTCCTCGTCGAGTTCGAGCTCGCGGAGAGGCCGCTCGGTTTCGAGGAACCGCTGGGCTTTCATCAGTAGGTCTCTTTCCCGTTCCAGTTCCAGGCTCTTCATGCGCCCGATGTCTTTTCCCAGCCGCTCAAGCCTTTTCTCGATCACCTCCAGGTCGTTGAGAATTAACTCCAGCTCGATGTTCCGCCAATCACGCTTGGGGTCCAGCGAGCCTTCCTGGTGCATCACCGTGTCGTCTTCAAAGACCCGCAGCACGTGAGCAAAGGCATCGACGAACCGCAGGGCCCCGATGTAGCCCGGATCGCGCAGAGCCTCCTTCGACATCGCGGGAACATCGGCGTACTCGACCGTGGCATGAACGACCTTCTGGGACTGAAAGAGGTCGGCAAGCCGCTTGACCCGCGGATCGGGCACCCGAGCAACGCCGACTTCAACTTCGGCGGCGCCCAGGCGGGCGTCACGCTTCGTCCCCGTCGACATCGTAAACAGGGACGTTTTGCCGACCTGCGGCAGTCCGATGATCGCCGTTCTCATGTGGCTAATGGCGCGCGGTTCCCAACCATGGCGGGTCCCGTTCGCTGAAGCGTTGGCGGCAACCCATAATCTTACCGCGAGAGGAACGGGTTGCCCGCGGGATCTTCGCGCGAGGCCACCTGGCGTGCGCGGGATAAGGAATTTCGACCGTTGCGAAGCCTTGACCGCACCCTTGCGGGCGCGGCTCTGTTCGGACATGCGCGGCCTCGACCGTACCCTTGCGGGCGCAACCGGATCAAACGGAGCCGCGGGCGCGAGCCCGCGGTCAAGATGGCGAATGAGCGCGGGTTGCCGGTCGTTCAGGCGAGACCCGGTTTAACGCGAGGCCTTGACCGCACCCTTTCGGGTGCGCTTCTGTTTGCACATGTTCCGCGTCAACCTCACCCTGTCGGGAGCGGCTAAGTCCGATTCCTAGTGTTAGGACGCTGCTTCGACCGCCGGCATCTTGTGTTTGCATTCCCCGTTAGGGCACTGCAGTCGAGAGCCGCTCTTGAGGTTCTTTTCTTCCATATATGGGCTGCCGCACTCGGGACAGGTTACAGCCACGGGCTTGCTCCAGGCGGTGAAATCGCAGTCGGGGTAGCGGCTGCAGCCGTAGAAGGTTCGACCGCGCCGCGAGCGCCGCTGGACCACCTCGCCCTCGCAACTCGCCTTGGGGCACGCCACCCCGATGGTGTTCTGCTTGACGTATTTACACGCCGGATAGTTGCCGCAAGCCGTGAACTCGCCGTAACGGCCTGTCTTGCGGACCAGATTGTTGCCGCACTGGGGGCACTTCTCGTCCAATTGGACGTCGGGTTTCTTGGCTTCTCGGTCGACGGGCTTGGTGGTCTTACAGTCCGGGTAGCCGGTGCAAGCAAAGAACGTGCCGAAGCGGCCCCGCTTGAGCGTCATCGGGCGCCCGCAGTTGGGGCAGTACTCCGGCTCGCCTTCGACCTTGGAAAGATCCGCCGTGTCGACGTTGGGCAGGTCGGCTTCCAGCTCTCGGGTGTTGGTGCAATCGGGATAGCCGCTGCAAGCGATAAAGCTGCCGTGACGGCCCCAGCGAATGACCATCGGTTTGCCGCATTTCTCACAGACCAGATCGGTCGGCCGCTCCAGCCGCTTCATGTCGGTCATGGTCTTGGCCGCGGTGTCGAGGTCTTTCGAGAATTTGTCGTAAAAAGCGGCCAGCGATTCACGCCAGTTGCGTTTGCCTTCCTCGATCTCGTCGAGCTCCTCTTCCATCCTGGCGGTGTAGGCGACGTCGAAGATGTCGTCGAAGCTCTCCAACAGCAACTGGGTGACCACCTGTCCCAACTCGGTGGGGATGAAGCGCCCTCGGGTCTTCTTGACGTATTCGCGATCCTGGATGGTTGAAAGGGTGGCCGCGTAGGTCGAAGGACGGCCGACGCCCTGCGCCTCGAGCTCTCTGACCAAGGTCGCCTCGCTATAGCGCGGAGGCGGCTCGGTGAAGTGCTGCTCGGGATCCAGCTTCTTGAGCTCGAGCGCGTCGCCTTGCGCAACGGCGGGAAGTTTGTGCTTGAGGTCTTCCTCGTCCTCGTCCTTCTGATCCTTCCCTTCCAGGTAGATCACCCGAAAACCGTCGAATTTGAGCACCGATCCCGTGGCGCGGAACGAGTAAAGCGCTTCGTCCGCGCCCTTGGCGCTGATCTCGATGGTCGTCTGGTCGAACAGCGCCGGGTTCATCTGCGAGGCGACGAATCGCTTCCAGATCAGCGCATGGACTTTCAGTTCGTCTTCGCCGAGTTTCCCCTTGAGGGAATCCGGCGTGCGAGCGACCGACGTGGGGCGGATGGCTTCATGTGCGTCTTGGGCCGCTTTTTTCGTCTTGTAGACGTTCGCCGAGGGCGGCAAATATTGTTCGCCGTAGCGCTGCTTGACGTAGTCGCGGCATTCGGTCAAAGCATCGTCGGAGACGCGGGTCGAGTCGGTGCGCATATAGGTGATCAACCCGACGGCGCCTTCTTGGCCGAGTTCAATGCCTTCGTAAAGCCGTTGGGCCATCATCATGGTGCGCTTGACGCTGAAGCGGAGCTTGCGCGCGGCTTCTTGCTGCATGGTCGAGGTGATGAAGGGGGCGACGGGATTGCGTTTTTTCTCCTTGGTGGCGACGGACTCGACGAGGAAACTTGCCTTGGCGAGCGCTTCGACGATCTGTGTAGCCGTCTTTTCGTCGCCGACCTCGATGCTTTCCTTGTTGCGGCGGGTCAAGCGCGCGGCAAACATCGGCGGGGTTTTCGCCCGCAGGCGAGCCTCTATCGTCCAGTATTCCTTCGTCTTGAAAGCACGGATTTCCTGCTCGCGCTGCACGACAAGTCTTAGCGCAACGCTTTGCACCCGTCCGGCCGACAATCCTCGGCGGACCTTGTCCCATAGCAGCGGCGAGATCTTGTAGCCGACCAGGCGGTCCAAGATGCGCCGGGCCTGCTGCGCGTCCACCAGATCCAGGTTGATCGATATCGGGTTCTCGAAGGCTTTGCGGACGCTCTTCTGGGTGATCTCGTTGAACAGAACGCGGTAGATCTTGAGGGTCTTGTTGCGTTTCCCTTGCAGGACCTCGGCGAGGTGGTAGCAGATGGCCTCGCCCTCGCGGTCGGGGTCGGCGGCCAGGTAAACGGCGGACGCCTTGCGGGCCTGCTTGCGGAGATCGTCAATCAACGCCTTCTTCCCCTCGATGACCTCATAGGTCGGCTCGAAGTCGTGTTCGACGTCGACCGCCAGGTCTTTCTTGGGCAGATCTTGGACGTGTCCCAGCGACGCCTTGACGACGTATCCCTTGCCCAGATAGCGATTGATCGTCCTCGCCTTAGCCGGCGATTCGACGATGACCAGCGATTGTCCTGTCGATTCTTTTGCCATTGTTTTCGGTAGCAGCGGGTTTCAGGAAGACCAGACCCGCACGAAATGTTTTCCGGGCAGTTGCTTGGCCAGTCCGAAAAGCTCCAGCTCACTGAGCGCGGACAGGATCTCCGAAGCCGAGTGATCTTCGTAGTGACGAATGACCTCGTCGATGTGCATCGAGGAGTCGACGCGTAACGGCGAAAACAACTGCTTGGCCAGCCTGGAAAGCGAGTCCTGCCAAATGGATGCTTGGGCAGGGGCAGAAGTTTCATCCCCAGCTTCAGCGGGGTCCGGTTTCGCCGCCCGCGCCAGCTCCCGGCGAACGTCCAGAGGTAAATCTTCTAGCACATCGGTCGGCTCCTGGACAAGTTTGGCGCCTTGCTTGATGAGCAAGTTCGGGCCCCAGCTTTGCTTGGAAACGATATTGCCCGGCACGGCAAACACCTCACGCCCCTGGTCGAGGGCCAGTCGCGCGGTAATCAGCGAGCCGCTGTACTGCGCCCCCTCTACTACGATAACTCCTAAGCTGAGTCCACTAATAATGCGGTTGCGGATCGGAAAGTTCTGCGGGAACGCCGTCGCGCCGAGGCGGAATTCCGAGACGATGAGCCCGCCCTTCACAATTCGCTGCGCCAGCTTCTCATTTTCTCGCGGATAAACAACGTCGACGCCGCAACCCAGCACGGCAATCGTGCTCCCTCCGGCGTCAAGCGCCCCCCGGTGAGCCAAGCTATCGACTCCTCGGGCCATGCCGCTGACCACGACCAAGCCGGTCTCCACTAACTCGCGGCCTAGTTTCTGAGCCACCGACATGCCGTAGGGCGAAGGACGCCGCGAACCCACAACGGCGAGGTTGTGGCCCCCCAGCAGTTCCGCCCGCCCCCTGGCGTAAAGCAAGATCGGCGGATCGAAAATTTCCTTCAGGCGCCGCGGGTAGCGCGGATCCTGGTAGGAGACTATTTCTATCCCCGCCTGACGCGCCTTATCCAGTTCCGCGCCGGCATCTTCAAAAGTAATGCCCGAGTGGACCGCCTCCGCTATGGCGGCTCGCAGGCCGCGGGACTTCAGTTCACTTAGCGAGGCGTGGAAAACGGCCTGAGGGTCTCCAAACGATCGAACCAGCTTAAGCGCGTTCCGGGCGCCAAGCCCCGGAATTAAGTGTAACCCCAGCCAGTAAAGCTGCGTTTCCCGGCCGGATGAAGCGGTAGCCATCCAGCGTCTGAAGCTATGAATCTATCAGGAGTACGGGCTGCTCCGCAAGCAGGGACTACCTGAAGCGGATGTCTGGATCTCTAAAGGATTGCGACCAGATGACGCAATCCTTCTTGCCACTGGATCAGAAATCAAAGACTTACGGGATCGTGAGAGCGTGGGCTGTCGCAATTAAAGGGGGAAGGCGACACGGACAGGTCTGTCCAGGCGGGCGAAAACGCTCCATCAGCCAAGCACTCACGGCGAGGCATAGTAGCTCTTGCTGTAAAGGATTGATGTCTCCGGCTGATCGGGCATTACAAGGACGGTTAGTGTCTCACCAATTACAAATGCGTCCTCAGACCCCGATTTCACTTCAAACACTAACCCAAGCTCGGCCCCTGCGTTGTAGACTACGACAAAGTGGTACACAACCCACCCTGGTCACCATGTTCGGCATAGCTGCCGCGGACAACCCCGGGAACGACTAAACCGTTCGAGACCAGCAGCTTGTGTAAGCGTCGCTTCCTGTCAAAAAGAACCAGGGGACAAGCTGCCGCGCCCAACAGCACAATCAGAACCGGCAGGGAATAGAAAGTGCCAAAGTACAGCCGCGGCACCGCCACAATTGCTACAGCCACCGCAACATAACCTGCCGCCTCAACGCCACACGAGCCGCTCCGGGCGGCACAGGGCTGTCAAAGGGGGTTACCTGCTTTGGAAGAGAAAGCGGCTCAGCCGGTGCGGTGAGGGGGTGCTCATGGTTTGTGCGAAACGCGTTACGAATGGAAGGGCTACTTCTTCGGCGGCTGAAAGCCTATAGACCGCTTCGACTTTTCCGGCAGTGGCCCCATGAGCTTGCGGATCGCTTCGAAGACGACCTTGAACCGGGCATCGTATTTGCGTTCCATGGCGTCAAGCTTACGGGCGAGACCTTCGAAGGCCCATCTTCTCCCGCTTGGACATCACAATTTGTGATCTCCAATTTGCCAGTTCGGTTTTGGTCAACTGAAACATGAAGTCTTCTGGAAAACGTCTGGTGTTCCTTCGGACCGCCTGGTTCAGTGTGCGGGTTTCCACTCCATAGAGCTGAGCCAGGTCGAAATCGAGCATGACCTTGTGGCCACGGATAAGATAGATCCGACGATCAATGAGTTGAACTGACGGGGAGAGTTGCCGGGTCGGTGAAGGTTTGGATGTTTCCGCCATGAACTGTTGGAGTCAAAGGCTTAAACGAGTGTGAGGTGAAGTGTAGCAGGGATCCGGGATGATCCTACGGACGTTGCAGTCGCGGTCAGGCGTTCTCGCCGCTTAGGATCTCCGTCACGGCGGGGAACTCGCGAAGTTCCGAGTAGTGGAGGACGCGAGCCGGCTCACCGCCTTGTTCGTCGCTGATCGGTGTCGGGCGCCGCAAGATAAACTCCGCGTAGTCGAAACGGTTGTAGGCGATGTGCCCCATCTCGAGGCGATCGATCGCCTTCGCTTCGCCGCTGTCGAAATCCGGAACCAACAAAGGGCCTGTATCCACCTGAAACGAAGAGTTCTCGGGGCGGAAGTTCATCGTCTTGATGGGATACTCGAGCACGTAACTCTTGCCACGCCCCGGTTCACTTATCCGGGTGCGCCCGATGAGGGGGGAGTTGTTGCCGGTCGCCTCATTCAACGCGGCGGGCGTTTCGAGAACACGGCCTCGCGGGAACCGAACGATATCGATCTCGACGGATCGAAACGTGTCACTGACCGGATGGCCACGATGAGATTCTCCACTGTAGGTGATCGCCCGTCCCATGGAACGCTCTTCGGTGAGTGAATAGATATTGCGGGAGGTAGGTTTGTTCCCGGTCTTTGTAGTATGAGACTGGCTTCATAGCAGTAATTTCTTCGGCGTGCTGTCTATGCCACCACTGGCAGTGGCTTGAGTTCGACCAGCGGCTCGCGTGGCCACGCATCGGCAAGCCGAGCGGTTGTCCGAATTAGGTCTAGCCGCTCCGGTCGCGTGGGAATCGGTTTCCTGGATAGCTCTGGCAGCTCGTCATAGGTGCGCCGGTCCAGCACGCGACCGTGCTTTCCCTTCTGGACACCGCCCCATTGCTTGAAGAAAAAGTGCACGTCTGCGGCTCGGCACGACCGCTGGATAGCTCTGACCCAGTCCTTCTTCATTGGCCGCGCGCCTGGGCCGCTCTCACCTCCAACGATCACCCAATCGATGCCTCGAAGGTCCAATTCTCCGATGTCCTCCAGCAATGGCTCGATGCTCAGGAAGCGGGTCCGAGCAGGTGCATCACGCAAATTGTCGATGCGGGGTAGCCCGTATTTTCGGTCTTCGACACTCACACCCCACCATATGTGCTCCGCGGAGGCGGCGGCGCGGAGCTGTTTGCGCAGGAGCGCCTCCAAACGTGTTGACCGTTTGGTGAGAACCTGATAAGTGTGCCAGGGAGTCAGCAACATTACTTCGGCCACAGCCGCGATGTAGGAGTCAGGCACGGCATCCTGAAACAGGTCGCTCATGCTGTTTACGAAGACTACTTTCGGAGAGGACCATGACAACGGCTCCAGAAGTTTTTCCGGGACAAGACGGGGGTCGAAGCCGTACTCGTAGGGATGACCAGGCACGCCCCTAAACCGCTCAGCGAAGGTTTCCGCGTAGCAGTGCGTACAACCAGGACTGACCTTCAGACATCCCCGGACAGGGTTCCAGGTTGCCCCGGTCCACTCAATCTTAGAGTTCTGGCTCACGAGAAATGCCCTAGGGACATATTACATACCACTGCTGTCCGGTTAAAAGTCGAATAGAATCAATTGGTTGGGGTCATAGGGGGATTCGTTTGGGGAGTCGGATGGCTGGAGTGCCTGTAAAAGGGGCATTTTTTCGAATTGCGTAACGCTGAGAATCTGTAGAATCTGGTAAAGACTCGCTTCCAGCCCGAGCCGTTTCCGGACGATGGCGATGAGCACGTAAATCGAGACAGCGATCCGGATCTGCGTCTTGACGGCGTTCTCGCTGGTGCCGTAAAACGAGTTGATTCGCAGATGTTGCTTGATCCACTTGAAGAACAACTCAATCTGCCAACGCGACTTGTAGATGTGGGCGATGGTCAGCGCCGGGAGCGCGAAGTTGTTGGTCAGAAACTTCAGCCGCTTGTTCGTCCGGGCGTCGAAGTAACTGACCCTCCGCAACGGGTCGGGATAGGCTTGGGCCGATTCGATGGCAGCCAGTATGACGGTCTGATCCGAGCGCAAGCCCGTGGATTTGTCGACGGGATGCGAGTAGCGCCGTTGGAGCAAGATGTTCTTCTTGGTTCGCACGACGAAGAACGACGAGCAGAGAGTGAACACGAAGAGGCGTTCGAAATCGACGTAGGCCCGATCCATGACGTAGAACGCGCCGGCCTCCGGGCCGATCTCGTCGAGGATGTTGATGTCGTGCACTTTGCCTCCAGTAATGCGGATGAACGTGGGAATATTGCCGTGCAGATCCAGCAGCGTGTGCATCTTCACGGCGGCCTTTTGCTTGCGGAATCTCGCCCACGGAAACAGCGACAGGCAGAGGTCGATTGTTGTCGAGTCGAGAGCGTACAGAGTCTGGTCCAAGTCCACACCGATCGGGTCGTGGGCATATAACGGCCGTGCCATGCCAATCAAGACCTGCGCGAAGTCCGCGTAGATCCGCCAGTCGCGCGACTCGTTCGCATCGGCCAGTGTCGAGCGCGCTACCCTGCCGCGGAATCCCATGTGGTAGAGTTTGCCGTGCATCGAACGCAGGCACGTCTCGATGTCGCGGAGGCTTGCCCGATAGGTCAGCTGGGCGAATGCCATCGCAAGAAACTGATCCCAGCAGGAGAAACTTTTCAGATAGGAATCGCCGCGGTAGCGCGATACACATTTCTGAAACTCTTTGCTCGGTAGGTGCTCGATCAGTTGGGAGAAAACCGTACGGCCAAGGTTCATCCCTCATTGTGCCGCGTCCGGATGCTCCGTTCAGGCGACCATTTGCGGCCTCGGGATTTCAAATCGTTCCCGGGCAAAACAGGCCACAAGACATTGAGCGGTCGAGACTTACCGTCCGATGGCGCGACTTTCCCCGGACAGCACTGATTACATACATTATGAGCCGAAAATGTTCCGGTCACCACGAGACACATGTCTTCTCGTTCAATTCCAAGATGTATCGGCGCCTTAGATGGGGTCGCCGACTTCGGTCGGGTGACCCGCCGGATCGGTCAATTCGACGTACAACGCCCTAATCGTAGAAATCCCTGGTGGTGCAGTCGGGCGGTTGTTTCTCTCTGAGAGGGGCCAAATCCTACCTAACGGGGCAGTGTTCCTCTAGCGGCCCACCCAACCACGACGGGCCTGCGGCGTACGGTTAAGGTCCGCATTCCGCCTATTCTTATCGCGTTTTCCTTCGGTATTTATGATATGGCTTCTAATTAACCCGCTTTTCTCACCCTGTGGCGGGTCTATGGCTGCTTCGGCCGTCAGCCGGCGAGAAATGCGGACCACATGTCATACAGCCTAAGTGGCGCATTAAAAGTAACTTAACCCCATCGGCAACAGGGCCTCCTTGGATCGGCAAGGTACAATGTAATTGAGTACGCGCGAAGCATTCCGGGCCCATTCGAGCACGGGTCGTCGGAAGCCGCGACCGAGGAGCTTGTAGCACGGACCTGGCGCTGTTCCAGCGTTCGCGTCGGTGGGGGGCCAACGAGGCAACAAACGATTACCAAACGAACCCAATTTCGTGCAACCTCAAAGGAATCAACGGTTTCAGGTCGGTTTCGAGTACGGCGGGGCGGTCGGATCCGTAAAATTCAACGGATCGGACCAGCTGGGTACAAGAGTAGCTTTGCCGGCGGGACGGGAGACCCCGAAGAGCAACGGAGCGGCAGCTTGTAGCGCATGGCTCGGCGGTCGTTTTGCCGAGACTTGCGGCCGTTGGCTCCACAACCCCGCGTGCCAGCCAGCTTATAGTCCGCGTTCGTGCGTACCGCCGACCTGGCGCTGTTCCAGCGTCCGCGTCGATCAAGGGGCGGTCGATAGCGTCGGAGCCCCGACGTGTTCTTCGAGTATCTCGAACAGACCGTTGTCCTCGAAGATGCTCCGATGGAACGCGTTATAGCCGTAATCCTCGACGATCCAGCCCTTGGGATCGATCAGGAAAAAGTGAGGGACGTCGATCTCGGGCTTGCCGGGCACCACCTTGGGGAAAAGATAGGAAGCGGTAACTTGCCCGCAGTCGAACAGCATCAGTTGGGTGACGCGGTTTCGGGCCATATAACTCCTCACGCTTCGCGGCGTGTCGGGTGGGTTGACGATGTCGATGATCAGCACGCGTCCGGCGTATCTGGCTTCAGCCTCGTCAAGTATCTTCGAGAAAGTGCTGCAGTGGGGGCAGCCCGTGTTCATGATATTTACGATGACGTATTTGCCGCGATACCTGGCCAGTGAATGCTGTCGCCGATTTTGATCAACGAGGGTAAAGCCGGGCGCCCTGCGGTTGGAAAGCTCGCCCGCGGCCCAACTCGTTGCCGCAAAAGCCAGTGACACTACGAACACGGTGAAGCGTGCGCGTTGAAGGCTTTGTCAAGTTTACGGCGGTGAGTGACAATTGACCGATGGGATCCCCGGGTCGAATCCCTCCCGGTCGGATTTAATATCGGCGTAGTGCGCCGCTACTCCCGACCGGCCGCCGTTTAGTTAGTCGTCCACAGGCCGTGCCACGACGCGGGCCGGTGCGCCATCGCTGCCCTCGATGTTCAGCGCCAGGAACATCGCCTCTATGCGCTTGCCGGCCAACGGCTTCAGGTTGCAAACGTGTTCCGAGATGAGCACGCCTCGGCTCAAGAGCACATGGTGCACGGGCCAGTGCCAGCCCTGCCACCGCTTCCGCGGAGCGGCGTCCGGCGTGCCGAAGTCTACAGCAAGGAGCTTCAGTCTCTGCTCCACAAGCCATTCAGCTGCCGCCTCGCTAAGGTACGGGTGCCGCCCATAGGCTTCGGTCCCAGCGAGCTCGGACCACCCGGTACTCAGCAAAAGTATGTCGCCGGGCCGCAACTCGGGTCGCATACGAGACAAGTCAGCCGGCTCGATAACCTGGAAAGGGTCAGCCTCGATCCCCCAGACCACGCCCGGTCCGTAAAGCCGCTCGAGCGGGATTTCATCGAATCCGGGGCCGTCATTTAAGAAGTGCCGGGGGGCGTCTACGTGCGTCCCAAGATGGACGACCATGTGGATTTCCGTGGCGTTGAAGGGATCCTCGGGCATTCGCTTGAAGCGGGGGAACTGCGGCGCCGGAATAACCGGCACGCGGGGAACGCTCTCGTTGAACGGGTGCGAAAGATCGAGCCAAGGGCTCGTACCCGTGATCAGCGGCGATGGGACATTGATCCAGCCCTGCCAGCCTTCAATTTTGCGGGATGCTTGATCACACATATGTAGTCGGCGTCCGGGAGGCTGGGGAGAAGTCGCTGAAGTCCGTCACAGTCTTGACAAGGCGTCTCGACGTTGCCAAAAAACAGGGCCCCCTTGACGGGTGCGGGCAGGATCGCCGCGACGCCGACATCTGCCGGACCGACTCAACTACGCGTTCTTAGTCAAGATGAGCGCCGTTGTCGAGGCAAGCTGCCAGCGGCCCCTTTCCGAAAGACGTTGAACAATTCCTTCGAGCAGCCATGATTCTACCGGGCGGCTGATAATCTCCTTGATCGTCATCTGTTCGAGCCGATCCCTCTCCGGGCCCGGCAGCTCCTGTGCGTACCAGGACAAAAACCAATGCATGGTCCAGAAAGGGTGGCCCGACATGGGAACGTAGTGGTCTTGGACGGACCCCTTTCCTTCAAACAGGTGCCGAATGCCGCTTCTCGTCATATTGAAGAAGTGGTCCGGGTAGCCGTGTTCGGGTTGAAGAAATGGGACGACACAGTACAAAGTACCGCCTGGCTTGAGAACGCGAACAAGCTCTCGGGCGCAACCGAAAGGATCACTCACGTGCTCGAGGACGTTTAGTGAGAGGACGCCATCAAACGCGTCGTCTTCTATAGGGAGCTTCTGATTCACGGCCAAGAGATCCGTAGATGGGTAATCGACCACCTCAGTCGTAACAACATTCTCGTTGATCTCCGAGCGGAGCCCGGAACCGCAGTCCAACACCATGCCGTCCGCTGCCCTTGCGCGATCAATGATGTCCCTGGCTACCTCGTCGTAGAGGTGGGCGGATACATTCTCCGTGGTAACAATCTTGCACTGGCGGACCATTTCCTCGGTGAGCATATTCAGGGCCTGCCCCTTCTGTTGATACACGGCGCCGCAGTCGGCACATACCGCGCAGCGTTCTTCTTCTCGCAATCCCGTGGATCCGCAGGCCGGGCAGCGCAAGTGCACCAGAAGCCGACGACGTTTTCGCGCACGCACCGCGTCCAGGCGAGCAGCACGCCGCCGAGCCTGCTCGAGTACCGTCATTTGTGCTGTTGCGGTCCTTTGTCCATTTACCACCAGTGACAAGGTCAGGGTGTCATCTGACACGTTCTCCCCGTGCCTGGAGAGGTCGAGCATCAGACTGAACCCGACAGAAAATCGGTCCGGGTATGCGTCTACGACGTCTGGTCGCTCGACCTCGGCGTAATCTACTTTTTCTTGACCCAGAGAGAGTTCAACCGATTCAGCCCGAATATTCAGCGAATACCATCCGGTTAAAAGAGTGATCTCATTTTTAATGACACGGTCGTGCGGAGCGTCAATATGGATGTCGTTCATATGCACGGTTGGTCCTTGGCCGGATTCCGGTGCCACGTCCGGGGGGCTGCTTGCCGGCCATGCCTCGGCTGGTTGGACTTGAAAACCTCGATCTCGTCCGCTAGACTCACCAACTTGGCGACCCGCCCGCCCAGTCTGGCCCTTAGATTCTCAGGAAAACTAACGGGGTGCCTCTCCCCAGGCCGATGAGGTCGAATTCAACAAGGGCCGAACGTTCAGAAGGCCGGAGTGAAAGCTCGCCGGTCTCCTGTAATTCTAGCGCGGTGACTTAAGAAGCAACGGCCCTTTGTTACAGTTTGGGAAAATTGGAGAGATCGTGTGTTGAAAATTCCTCCAATTGAAAGTCCCTTCTTCGAAGAGCATTTCCCGGCTGAACGCACGGACCCCGAGCTGTTGCGCGTGGCGCGGTCGTTGCACGCGGAGGGCTTGGCCGTCGTCGATTTTCCCGACGACCGCTTAGCCGCGCCGGCGGAAGAAATCATAGGGAATCTCGGCGATCGGTTAGTCGGCGCGCAGGGAGGCCGGCGAGCCTTGGCCACCGGGCCTTGCGGCTCGTCCACAGTGTGCTGGTGAGAAAAGCGACCTAGGAGGCTGTCCCATAGAACGAAATTTGGCCCTTTCGACCAGAACATCTTGTGTAATTCTATCTCTAGATGTAGTAGCTAACAGTTTCTGTGGGACAGGCTCCTAGGTTCCTGATAATTACTTGGTCCGCGGGCCGGTGTGGGGCGCTCGCAGTTTGCGGTAATGATGCAAGTCCATGCGCACTCGTCGGCCCGCGAATCCCACGTCTTCGGCCTGTAGCCGAAGACGTTGTTCGAGGCCGCTCGCGCCGGGGAGAGCGACGCGTCCGCCGGCGGCTACCACACGCTGCCAGGGCAGCCCCAAACTCGCCGGCGCCTTGCGCAAGGCCCAGCCGACTCGACGCGCCGTCCAGGGCCGACCGAGAACGCCAGCGATGTCTCCGTAGGTTACGACCTTTCCCCGTGGAACGCTCCGAACCACGCGCCAGGCACGGGCCCGCTCCTGGTCAACCGTTGATGTCTTCACTGGGAGAGCTTGCATTCGCCGGGCCCTCTGCAGACAAGATCCAGCTGACATCCCCCGCCGTGAACGGCTTCCGCAACACCGCATATCGGTGGGGGGACATGATTTCCGCGCCGTCGGCGGACGCTGTGGCGTTCTCCACAAGGACGAAGTTCCCGGCTTGGCGGTGAATTCTTTCGTAGATCTCCAGTCCGCTGAAGCGACCGATCCGAGCCGCGCAGAACACCCAGTCGAACCACATCCTTTCGCACAGATCCATCCCCTCCTCGGCGGTCGAGACGGGAACGACGCGGTAGCCGCCCTGGGTGACATGATGAAGCAGCACGCTTTGGGAGGTTTGGTCATCGTCGATGACGAGAGTCGTTGACACTCGGCCCCGAGGTTTACTGGGGGGCGGCTGCGATAAATGAGTGGGCCTCGCCGACAACGCGTCCGCGGTCAGCGGGTACTCCAAGTCGACGCGGAATCCCCCGCCTGATGTCCTCTCTACTCGCAGGTTGCCGCCCACTCCTTCTATCAAAGTCCGACAGACCGACAAAGGCAAACCGTCGCCGCCGGCAACGGGAAGTTCCCCTACCGGCTCGTCGGGATTCGTCCGGAACGTCGCGGGCGGGTCGTCGGAGCGAATCGAGATCAGAACGTGTTGCTCGAGCAGATTCGTGGAGACCTCGAGAAGCTCGCCCTTGAAACGCGTGAGCAAGCCCGCCGAGTACCTGAATATGTTCAGCAGCAATTGCTCCGAATGGTCAGGATTTGCTGAAATCTCCGGCGCGACCTTCAACAGCGCTAGTCGCATCTCGAACCGTCCGTCCGGCGACCACTGTTGTCGGGAGTCCGCGAGACGCTGCAACAGCACGTGAATGTCCACGTTCCGCCGAGCGCCCGGGCGCGGTCCCGCGAAGTCGACAATACGTTCCACGGCCTCCAACGCATGGCACGCTTCCCCTTCCAAGCTTTCTAGGCGACCTGGTCGGGCCTGTGCGGTCTCCGCCCCTCTTCCCTCGCCGGCCTCTCGCCTGATTCTTTCGAGGGGGGCTCGCAGTTCGCCTCCGATTTCGTGTGCCAACTCTCGGACCGCCGCGAGCTTCTCGGCTCGATGAACCTGATCTTTAATCGAGCGCTGCCGGCTGATTTGAAGACTCAGGCAAGCCAGCGTCGCTAGCTGCTCGATCACAGCTTTCTGCTCGACGGAGAAAGTGCGCTTGCGATCGCGGTCTTCCACCTCGATCACGCCCAAACACGAGCCGTTAGCCAGGAGTGGCGCGTAGAGGAACGATTTTTGAGCGAATCTTCTGACCGTCTCATAGTCCACAAAGGGACAATCTTCGGCGTCGGGTACTTCCGTGATGGATTGATTTCGAAAACAGGTTACCGCTCCGCTTATGACGCTGAGAGAAACGGCAGAAGTAGGGATGCGGTCGCTGCCCGCCTGGTATTCCAGTTGTTGGGTGGCCGGGTTCAAAACCAGTAGGAAACAGTGCGTGGCGTCAACGAGTGAAGGCGCTGCCTCGGCAAGCTGCTGTTGAATTCGACTCACATCGCTTGACGAACCGAGACTGTCGGTGAGCTCGCGAATCGCCCCCAGTTTGTCTTGGTACAGGAGAACACGGCGTTCATACAGCCAACGAGAGAAAAAGACAACACAACCCAAGGCCAACAAGATCGCCAGCGCCGTCCAGAAGATTGCTAAACGGTTAAGCTCGGCGATGAACTCGACCAATCCCGAGACGGCCGAGTTTACTTGCGCAATGGGAAGAACGGCGAACGCCCACCCAAGAGCGCGCGGGTGAGGCCGCCCACCGCCTCCGTGCCCGCTAAGAGCCCGGTTCAGCATCTTGCCATCCCTGAAGAAGACTGCCTGCTCGCTGTCTGAATCTGTCGGCCACGGCTTTCCCCGCGGCCTGCCGTCGTTACTCGTCACCATACTCGCCACAGCCCCTCGAGTCAATCCGTCTGAGACGAGACCCTATCACGCGTCTTTCTCCGGGAGGCCGCGGCACAGGTTTGGGGTAGGATGAAAGACGAAATCCTCCTATGTCGCGACCTCTGCTGGTGATGAAATTCGGGGGGACGAGCCTGGGATCCCCGGAACGGATCGAGCAGGCCGCTGACCTCGTCGCCGAAGCCGCCGATACCCTCGCGGTGGCCGTCGTCGTCTCGGCCATGGCGAAGGTCACCGATCGCCTTCTGGACACGATGCGGTATGCCGAGTCGCGGGATCAGCGCGCTGTGGAGCACCACCTGAGGGATCTCAAGCAGCGCCACGCGGACGCCTGTCGGAAGCTCGCGGCGTCCGCGGCGCGAGACACGACCATGAGGCGCGTGGTTGAGCTGATCGACGGCTTCGAGCGGGTCGCGCGGGGGATGCTGATGCTCGGCGAACGGCCTCCTCGGTCGGTCGACGAGGCTGTTTCGACGGGCGAAAAGCTTTCCGCCTTGCTGCTCGGCGCACGGCTGACGTCTAAGGGCGTGCGGGCCGAAGCCGTCAACGCCGCCGAGATGATCGTGACCGATGCAGTCTTCGGCAGCGCTTCACCGCTGATGGACGAGTCGGCGCCCAAAATCCGCCGGCGACTCGCGCCGCTTCTGGAGGCAGGCACGGTTCCAATTGTCACGGGCTTCAACGGAGCCACCGTCGGCGGCCAACCGACCACGCTCGGCCGCGGGGGATCCGATTTCTCGGCTTCCCTGCTGGCGTCGGTTTTGGAGGCGACCGAACTATGGATTTGGACAGACGTCGACGGCATCATGACGGGTGATCCGCGCGTCGTCGCCGACGCCAGGGTTTTGCGAGAGCTCAGCTACAACGAAGCGGCCGAGCTGGCCTATAACGGAGCCAAGGTCCTGCACCCAAGAACACTGGCCCCGCTGGTGGAAAAAGCAATTCCGGTTTGGATCAAGAACAGTTTCGATCCCGGCAAGCCGGGCACTCGGATCGTTCCCAAGATCGACGAGCGGCCCGGCGTTCGGGCTATCACCTCGCTTGCCAAGGTGGCGCTGATCACGATCGAGGCCGTCAGCGCCTCGATCTCCGGGGCCCAGCTGATGGCCCGGGCGCTTGAAGCCGCCGCCAGAACGAACGTCGAAGTTCTGCTCATGACACGCTCGAGCTTTCGTCAAAACTTTTGCATGCTGGTGCGAAGCGAAGAGCTGGATGCCGTGATGGAAGGCTTGCGGGGCGAGCTGGCGCTCGAGCTGGCGCATGCCTACGTGCATCCCATCGTCGTGGATGAGAGCGTCGGCTTGCTGGCAACGGTCGGCGAGGGCATGCGCGGCACGCCGGGACTGGCCGGCAAAATCTTCACCGCGATTTCCCGCCAAAACGTTAACATCATCGCCATCGCGCAGGGTTCGAGCGAACTCACGATCGCCGTTGTCGTCAAACAGGACGAGCTGGAACAGGCCGTTCGCGCCGTGCACGCCGAATGCCGGCTGGGCCAGGCGAAACCTCAGCCGACCCGAGTTGTCTGAGTGGGTAGGGCGCTAGAAGATTCTGCCCTTTTCGGACTAGTTGGTTCACACTGGCTGCTGCGGATCATCCTTTATCTGAGGCCAAGCCCCATCTTGCTCACGAGTACGGCGAACCGCGGGTTGGCGTGAAGCGGCTCGTACGCCGGATCGACTTTGATGTAGATGGCCGACGGGCAACGCCGTTCGAGAGCGGCCGCGAGCCAGGCCAGGGCCTGTTCCTCGTCGCCTAGCGCCAGATAGGCCTGTGCGATGCTGGTGGCCGGGAGGTCCTCAGCCTTGAACTTCCGCTCCAACTCGGTGAGGAGATTGCGGGCTTCCCTCCTTTCACCCAATCGCGCGCGCACCGTGGCCAGCAGGGGTACTCCGGGAAAGGTGTCCTGTGATCGAGCCAGCAATTCGTAAAGCGGCCCGTTTACTTCGTGGTAGTTGTGATTTTGCAGCAGAGACCAAGCCAAATAGTAATAACCCAGATCGTATGGTTCGCCGAGATCGAGCGTTTTGCGGAACTGTTGAATAGCGCGGTCATAGTTGCCTGCCGCGACGTAGATCACGCCGCGCGCCGTCTGGAAGAGGACAGACCGTGGTTTGATGTCAAGCGCCCGCTGGAGCTGTTGCAAGGCCGGCCCGATGCGTCCCCTGGGTAGCAGGTGGAACATTGCGTAACCGTAGTAGGCATACGCGCAGGTGGGATCCAGTTCGGTGGCGCGCTGAAACTGTCTCTCGGCGACGAACCAACGCCACTCGTGAGCGGCGTTGACCATGGCCATCGACGCGTGCGCTTCCGCTAGTTTGTCGTCGATTTGCAGTGCACGGGAAGCGGCTTCTTTTGCCGCCGGCATGACTTGGTAGGAGGGCGAGCCGCCGTAACACGCCAAGAACGTGTAGGAGTCCGCCGAGCCTGCGTGGGCCAATGCGCAATCGGGCGCCTGACGGATCGCTTTTTCAAAACACCGTTGGGCGGATTGCAGGCTGGCGGGAGAAGGATTTGACAGATGACGGCGTCCTTGGCGGCAGAGCTCGTCCGCGCCCACGGCTTCCGGGGCCGGCGGAAGGGGCGGCGGCGCGGGTGGAAGCGTCAGCGCACCGTGGAGCGCTCCCGCGATCTGCCGCGTAACGTTGTCCTGACCCGAGGTCAGTTCGGCGGGATCACAGTGGTAGGTTTGGGTCCAAACCTGGGATCGGTCCGCCACGTCCGTGAGCCTGGCGACGATACGAACTCGCCTGCCTTCCCGCCGCAACTCGCCCTGAAGAAAATAGGCGGATTGCGGAGTGAGCCTCTGCGTTCCGCGATCCCTGGGTCGAACCTTCCCGATCGCTCCACGAGGAATGATCTTGATCTCCTGAGTCCTGGCAATCTCGGCCTTGATGGCACGGGTGATATGGCGGCTGAAGTTCCGGTCCGCCCACCCCGTACTCAAATCGGAAAAGGGCAAGACGGCAATCACATGCTGCTTGCGAAGCCGCCTCCGTGAAAACGAAGGGCGCCCGCCGACCCCTCCCATGAGCCGCGCCAAGCGGCGCCAACCGGTTCGCAGCCATGACCGCCCTTGCCGCCACATTTCAGCCCAGCGAAGTGAAGTGTGGGCTCGCCTTTGAGGCCGGGGCCGATTCACAGACCCCGGTAACCGTATTTCGGTAGTGGCGAACACGGACGCCGGGCTTCCGGGGCCAGCCGAAGCCGTCTCGCGACCCTTTGCGGCAGCGGCTGGGTCTCCTAGCGATTCTAGATCGGCGGCCAGCTCTATGACGTGCTGGTAACGCTTATTCGGGTCTTTCGTCAATGCCTTGGCAACGGCCCGGTTAAGTTCCCGCGATCCTTCCCAAGTGGGCGCGAGCGGTAGCTTCGGCTCATTGGTGAAAATCGAGTACATCACTTGGGCGTGGTGTCGACCGGGAAACGGAGGCTCGCCGGCAATCATCTCGTAAATCAGGGCTCCCAGCGACCAGATGTCGCTGCGGCGATCGACCTCGTTCCCGTTGGCCTGCTCGGGAGACATGTAGAGGAGGGTCCCCAGGGCGGATCCCGCTCTGGTCAGCTGGACAGACCCAGGGACGAGGGCAACGCCGAAATCCATGATTACCACCCGGCCGCTGCTGGTGAGCATCAGGTTGGAAGGCTTCACATCGCGGTGAACGATCCCTTTTTCGTGGGCGTGCTGTAGCCCCTGGGCGGCTTGGATAGCGATATCGATGGCCTCGTCCACGCTGAGCGTGCGCGACGAGATTCTCTCATCCACCCGCGGACCGTCGATGTAGGCCTGCGCGATGAATGTCTGTCCGTCGGCCTCGCTGATCTCGTAGACGGTGCAGATGTTGGGATGGTCCAAGGCCGCGGCGGCCTGGGCTTCCAGCAGGAAGCGATCTTGGTCCGCGCGGTTGCCGGCGTGGGAAGAGAGGAACTTGAGGGCCACCGGGCGCTTTAGCTTCGTGTCTTCGGCCTTGTAAACGACGCCCATTGAACCGCTGCCCAGCTTTTCACTGATGCGGTAGTGGGAGATCGTGCGGCCGACCATGAGGAAACCTTCGGGGGAACGCAGCCGGGTGGGGTGGCCCGGGCCACGCTACCGGGCGAACATGTCTCTTATCGGCCAGTCGTATCGCACTAGGCTAGAAATGGGGAAGGAAGGACGTCGGCTCCCTAGGACGCATTTCTCACCAAGGGACCAGGCAAAGTACGTAAGAGGCCCGTCAGTACAAGGCGCGCACCGCTCAGCGCCGCATTGCTTGAGTAATGCGGGCGTACTTGAACCCTACGTTGAGCACGATGAGCAAGCGCAACGCAGTAATGGCGGGTTTATGGCGGGCCTCGACCGCCAGGTGGTGAGAAATGCGGCCTAGCTGTGGAGCCTCAACAGGTTGTTCCGGGGAGGAGGGAGTCGGCTGATAGGGGGATGATAGCCGAGGCTGGCGTGGGGGCGATGCCAATTGTAGTCGTGGAGCCAGGGGAGCAGATGGTTGGCGCGTTGGAGGGAGGAGCAGTAGGAGCGGGCATAGGCCCATTCGCGGAGGGCGGTTTGGATGAAGCGCTCGGCCTTGCCGTTGGTGCGAGGGGTGTAGGGGCGGGTGAAGCGGTGGCGGATGCCGAGGCGGCGGCAAGTACGACGGAAGTGGCGGGAGCGGTACCAGGAGCCATTGTCGGTGAGCAGGCGTCGGATGCGGATGCCAAGCGAGCCATAGTAGGCGTGGGCGAGGAGAAGGAACTGGGCAGCGGAAAGGCTGCGCTCATCGGGCAGGATCTGGGAGAAGGCGATGCGGGAATGGTCGTCGACGGCGACGTGGACGAACTCCCAGCCGGCGGCGCGGGAGCGTCGGGTCTTATCGCCGGTAACGCGGTGACCGGCGTGCTGGAAGCGGCCGAGCTTTTTGATGTCGAGATGCAGTAGATCGCCGGGACGGTGATGTTCGTAGCGGCGAACGGGAGGAGCGGGTTCGAGATCGCGGAGACGGTTGAGTCCGGCACGACCGAGGAGGCGGCTGACGGTGGCCGGGGATAGCCGCAGGGTTTGGGCGATGCGGCGGCCCGTCCAACGTTGTCGGCGCAGGGCGAGGACGCGGTCAACGACGGCTTGCGGGGTGCGGCGCGGGCTATGCCGGGGACGCGAAGAGCGATCGTAGAGACCGGCTTCGCCTTCGCCGCGGTAGCGGGCCAGCCAACGGCGGGCGGTGCGTTCTGAGACGTCTCGGGCCGCCGCGGCGGCCCGAGGCGTCTCTCCAGCGAGGATGCATCGAACCAAAAGGGCTCGGCCTTTGGGCGTCAATCGGGCATTCTGATGGATGTTCATGCGGTCTCTCCAGGGTCGTGGTTATTCGACAACTCCAGCTTCCCTGGTCCGGGACCGAATGAACAACCTGTTGAAAGATCACAGCTAGCCCCAATACTCTTCACTTTAAAACATTTTTGTGGCATTCTGTTTTAGAGGACAGGAGGCTACAGATGGCACGAACGAGGGCAGCGCTGCCGCCAGGCAGCCGTATTACCGACTACATCAGCTTGGGGGTGATGACGCGCTGGTTTCCGCGTCACAAGGTCGATGGCGTCTTGCGGGACTGCGGGCGGGCCTCGCGGCGACAACGGGACTTGCCGGCGCATGTCATGGTCTACTACGTCATCGCCCTGGCGCTGTTTATGCAGTCGTCCTACCGCGAGGTGCTGCTTTGTCTGCTGGAAGGATTACAGTGGCTGCAGGATCCTGCTACGGCGCTGAAAGTGGCGGGCGATTCGGGGATCTCGCAAGCCCGTTCGCGATTGGGGGTCGAGCCGATCAAGCGGCTGCATGACGAGTTGATACGACCGTTGGCGACGGCAAAGACGCGCGGCTCGTTTTATCGCCAATGGCGCTTGGTTTCTCTCGACGGCTCGACGCTCGATGTCGCCGATCAGGCCGCCAACCGCGCGGCGTTCGGCTATCCGGGCGCGTCGCGGGGAGCGAGCGCGTTTCCTCAACTGCGCTTTGTCTCGTTGCTGGAAAACGGCACCCATGTACTGTTCGCCAGCCGCATGGGTCCCTGCTCGAGGAGTGAGATCACGCTCGCCGAACAGGTTCTGCCGGCGCTCACGGAGGGCATGCTGTGCTTGGCGGACCGCAACTTCCTCGGCTATCAGCTGTGGCGGCAAGCGCGCCAGACGGGCGCGCAACTGCTGTGGCGGGCCAAGAAGCATCTGCGCTTGGAAGTGCTCGAGCGCTTCGCGGACGGTTCCTACCGCAGTGCGATCTACGCCTCGCAAGCCGACTGGCGCAGGCGCCACCGGCCGCTGCCGGTGCGCGTCATCGAGTATCGACTCGAGGGCATCGATGACGCCGAGCCGTTCTATCGGCTGGTGACGACGATTCTCGATCCCCAGCAAGCTCCGGCGGTGGAGATGGCGGCACTCTATGGCGAACGCTGGGAGATCGAGAACGCTCTCGATGAGCTCAAGACGCATTTGCGCGGTGCGCGGATTGTGCTGCGCAGCAAAACGCCGGAGTTGGTGCGGCAGGAATTCTACGGCTTGATGATGGCCCATTTCGCGATCCGCGGGTTGCTGCACGAGGCGGCCTTGCGGGCCGACGAAGATCCGGATCGACTCTCGTATCTGCATGCGGTAAGGGTGGTGCGACGCAAGATGGCCCGTGTGGTTGCTATCCCCCCCTGTGGACAAGAAAGCATTTCATGAGGCGGTCTTGCGGGAGCTGCTGGACGAGCGCGTCCATTCGAGCCGCGGCAGGCGACGCCCTCGCGGCGTCAAGCGCAAGATGAGCAACTACAAAGTGCGATCGCGCGGCGCGCTGTCTCGTCAGCGGACTGACTTTGCCTCCCTTGTTAGTATCCTTAAATGAAGAGTATTGGGGCTAGGACGGCCGTCACCGGACCCCCCAGGGGCTTGGTCGGGGAACCGCGCCGGACTTGCCTGCCCGAGATGGCGAAGGTTTCCGGGGCGGGCCACAATAGCCGAATGGCCCGCCCTGATCCAGCCGGGTCGTCCGGCTTCGGGACACCATTGCCGCGGCCTTGAACACGAGAAATTCGGGTGGGAACGCGCGGGGAGGGATTTCGAACTGCCTCAGACAGATGCTTTTTCTTCGACCGGCTCGCACAGCACGTTGTCGATCAACCGGGTCGAGCCGATCCAGACCGCCGCCGCCACCCTCACCGGCCCGCTAATCTCGTCCACGGGCTGCATCTCGTCGGGATGGACGATCTCGAAATATTCGACCCGCATCCCCCGCTTGCGCTCGATCGTTGCCAGCGCCTCGTCCTTGATGCTGCGCACATCGCGCTCGCCCTTGGCGATACGCCGCTCAGCGACCTGAAGAGACCGATGCAAGGAAGAGGCGAGACCCCGTTGCTCGGCGCTGAGGCGCTTGTTCCGGGAACTGAGCGCTAGCCCGTCGCTCTCGCGCACGGTGGGCACTTCTACAGTCGCGAGGGGCAGGTTCAAGTCGTCCACCATGCGCCGGATCACGGCCAACTGCTGGGCGTCCTTTTGCCCGAAATAGGCGCGGTCGGGCTGGACGATGTTGAACAGCTTCATGACCACCGTCGTCACGCCCCGAAAATGTCCCGGCCGATGCTTGCCGCACAACTGTTGGGTGAGACCCTCGACTTCCACGAAAGTGCGCTGCGGGCGGGGATACATCTCCTCGAGTGACGGCGCGAACAAGACATCCACGCCCCGTTCACGGCAAACCTCGAGGTCCTGAGAAACCACGTTCGGGTAGCGCTTGTAGTCGGCCTCCTGATTGAACTGAATGGGATTGACGAATACGCTGACGACGACGAAGTCCGAACCTTTGACAGCGCTGTCGATCAATTGGATGTGGCCGGCATGAAGGGCGCCCATGGTGGGTACCAGACCGATCGATACGCCGCGACGCCGTACGCGGGAAAGGCGCTCTCTGAGTTCCAAGACCGAACAGATCAGCTCGATGCTCATTTGTGCCCATGTTCGGCGAGGGAGGGGGAAGAGTCACGCCTCGAGGCCGGGAAGCGGCTGGTTCTCACGTCTTCCGCATACGCTTGGGCGGCCGAAACGATCTCCGCCCCGAGTTGGGCGTACTGTTTGACGAAAGGCGGCACGAATTCATCAAATAGGCCCAAGGCGTCGTAGCTGACGAGTACTTGTCCGTCGCAATGCGGACCGGCCCCGATGCCGATCGTGGGGATCGTCAACTCTGTTGTGACCGCCCGGCCGACTTCCTCGGGGATCGACTCGAGCACGACGGCGAACGCTCCGGCCGTCTCCAGATTATGCGCGTCCTCAATCAGCCGTTCGGCGCTTGGCTGATCCGCGGCTTGGCGGCGGAACCCGCCCAATTGGTGGACTGATTGAGGCAGCAACCCAAGGTGGCCCATAACCGGGATACCCACTTCGACCAAGCGCTCCGTGACCTCGAGCGCCGATCGTCCGCCTTCGAGCTTTACCGCCGCCGCACGGCCTTGCTGGATCAGCCGTCCGGCGTTGCGCACGGCTTCCGTCACGCCGACTTGATACGTCAGGAAAGGCATGTCAGCGACCACTAAGGCCCTGCGTGCTCCCCGAGATACCGCTCGCGTGTGATGGAGGGTCTCCTCGAGAGTGACCGGCACAGTCGTATCGTGGCCAAGGATGACCATTCCCAACGAGTCTCCGACTAGCAAGACGTCGATCCCGGCCCGGTCGAGAAGGCGGGCCATCGTCGCGTCATAGGCCGTCAACATGGCGATCTTTTCCCCGCGCCGTTTCTTCTCTTTCAAATCCGGCGCTCGGATGGGCTTGATTCGCTCAGGCATGGTTGAGTACGCCTTCCTTTTATTATCGCGTGTTATTCCTCGGCCTGCTGCGGCCGCAAGGGAGTAGCCGAAGGTTTGGCCTCGCCGGCAAGGATCGGGGTCATACATTTTCTCGAGCGGCGGCCGGGAAAAGGGAGCCGCTAATCGCCGGTGTCAAGGCCGAGCGGGGCCACGAGATCGAGAAGTGCGACCGGGTCCGGCTGTTAGAATAGGACGATGGTAGCCTCGGTCGCGCTCCTCCGGAGAGACGTTTCGCCAGGACGCCGTGCGCGGAGCGCAACGGGAAGCAGAAATCGAATGACGGGGAGATGGGAAGAAATCGGGGACTGTCATGGGGACGGGCGCCGTGCCGCTGCCTGGCTAGTTTGCTGTTGCCCGCCCGACGCTCGCAGGTTCGTCGTACGCGACGAGTTGCTCCGGGTGCCCGGGCCGGATCGAAGGCACGTGGAATCGGCGGTATCTTCAGCCGCGGCTGAGGGTCCCGACCATTTTTCACCCCTTCCCGTCCCCTCTTATCGCCGAGCTGAACTTGCCGTGGGCTGGTAGACACCCCGGATGGCCCCGGGGAGAAGGGAAGTTGAGATGGCAGCTTTGTCCCCAGGTTCGCAAGCTCCTGATTTTACGCTGGTCGACCACGAAGGGGAGCCGCGTTCTCTTTCTTCCGCGCTGAAGAACGGGCCTGTCCTAGTAACCTTTTTCAAAGTTTCTTGTCCCACGTGTCAATACGCATTGCCGTTTGTAGACCGCCTTCAGTCTCAACTCGAGGGGACGCCCGTCACGGTTTGGGCGGTTTCGCAAGACGGGCCTGACCCGACGGCGGCGTTCAACGCGGAGTTCGAGGTCAGCCTGACCGATCTTTTCGATCCGGAAGAAGAGACGTATCCCGTGTCGAATGCCTATGGGCTGACCCACGTGCCGACGAGCTTCTTGATCGATCGTGACGGCGTGATCGCTGAGACTTCGGTTGGCTGGGACAAGAAAGACATGGAGCAGATCAGCAGCCGGGTGGGTGAAGCCGCCGGTGTCGCGGATCTGACGCCTTTTCATTCCGGGGAGGACGTCCTCGATTATCGAGGTGGTTGAGGTTCGAAGAACTAGGCTCCGGTCGGAGCCTCGATGGCAAGCTCGAAAGCACCGACGACAGCGAGGTTCATGCGGCTCGTGGACTGTCCTGGAGAGGGGTCACTATAGATTCGGGAATGTCGGGATCGAAAGCAACGTCAAGCCGATCACATCCTGCGAGGTGGCGCACGCTTTCAGCGTGCTGTGCCGGCGTTCTTGCTGGCATCCCACCGGCCCGCGGAAGGGCTGGCGCGTCAACGAGACATGTCGCCAGCCATGCCCTCTGACTCGCAACTTGGGGTTTCTTCGATCTCCGAACAAGGGTCGAACTCAGGCAAGGTGGACATTCACGGCCAGGGGAGCGGGGTGATCCGGCGGGGCATGAGGCAACTCTGGGAGAGCCTGGCTCAAGCCGGCCTATTCTGTGTTCTTTGTTTCCTGCTTTGGCGGGTGCTGGCTTGGGCGCTCCAGGGGAGCCCGGGGATCAACCATCCTGTTCTGCTAACCGTGCTTTCGCTATTTCCGGCGGTCTTGGCGGTGACCGCGTTACTGCTACGGTTCCCCTACCCGAGACCTTTCACAAGTATTGCTTTGCCCGCTGGACGCTTGGTGGTTTCGCACGCCGGCTTCGGCTTGGTGTTGGGAACGGGGGCTGGATTGTCGATTGTAGCCCTGGAATGGGCGGCGGGCTGGATCGAGATCCACCGGGGTGGTTGGACCGACGATATTGCCTGGACGCCGGCATGGGGAGTGGGTATCGTCATTCTCGTGATCGGCGCGGCGGGCGAGGAGATGTTGTTTCGCGGCTACGGTCTGCAACAATTGATGCGAGCGACAAACCCTTGGTTGGCGATTGTGGGAACCTCGTTTCTGTTCGCTTGGCTGCACGGCCGGAATCCGGAATTTTCCCGACCGGCGGCCGTCAATACGGCTCTGTTCGGCGTCTTGTTCGGCCTGGCGTTGGTGCGTTTTCGCTCACTGTGGTTGCCCTACGGCCTGCACTGCGGGTGGAATCTTGCGTTGGCCACTGTCGGTGCGAACCTGAGTGGACTCAGAATTAGATTGACGGACTTGCATATCGTGCCGACCGGTCCGGCTTTCTGGACGGGGGGCGCCTACGGGCCCGAAGCGAGTCCGTTAACGACGCTGGTGGTAGTGGCCGTTGGCGTGGTCCTTTGGAAAGCGCCCATCCAAGCGAATCCGAGACCGGTCGTTTGGGATTTGAGTGCGCCGTTTGTGAGGGGAGAAGCAGGTCAGCCATGAGGAAACTCGGTGCAGCTGTTTGCTGGTTGGCGCTGGCTTCAGGCGTCGTGGACGGCCGTCAGCCCCTCAGCATCGAAAAGCGGGCACAGATTGTTCGCGAGCTGATGGCGGAATACGGAACTGCCCAGGTGATCATTCCGCGGTCGAAAAAGCCGCTGGCCATCGATCCTAAAGGCGCCTACGACCAGGATGTGTGGCAGGACGCTATGGACAAGTTCGGCCCGGCGGCGAAATTAGGCAACCTAGTGCAAATTACAGAGGTCAAGTTCGAACAGAAGAGGCTGATCTTGCAGCTCAACCATGGCATCAAGGGCGGACGCAAATGGTGGCACCGGATACAAATCTCTGGCGGCGCCAGCCACCGGCAGAGGGGGAGTTCGCTCGGGGGCCGGAATGTTCACGCGCCGGGGGGCACGACGATTTCTGTGGTATTCGCCGAGGCATTCCCGGATATCGGTCCGGATGAAATCAAGAAAATGATCAAGCCCGTTCTCGACTTTGAGCAACGCTCGGCGACAGAACTCTATATGGACGGCCTGCCGGAGGAATTTCAAGAAGCCATCAAGGAGAAGACCGTCCTGCCGGGAATGGACCGCGACATGGTCTTACTGGCCAGGGGCCGGCCGAATCGAAAGGTTCGGGAGGCCAAACGCGGCGTGGAAAACGAAGACTGGATTTACGGTACACCTCCCGGCAACATCACGTTCGTTACCTTCGAAGATGGAAAGGTGACCCGGGTTCGGGAATCCTATGCGGGCGTCGGCGGCGAGGTCAGAACCGACGAGCCGATAGAACGATAACGTCAAAATATACGAGGAGAAAACAAGAAACCATGGCGGTAAAGGTTGGCATTAACGGATTCGGGCGCATTGGACGGAACGTCTATCGCGCGGCCATGAACGCCTCGGACATTGAAATCGTGGCCGTCAACGACATCACGGACACGCGTACTCTGGCGCACTTGCTCAAGCACGACTCGGTGTTGGGCAATCTCGATGTCGATGTGAAATCGACGGACGACGGTATCCAGGCGGGCGACCGGTTTGTAAGGGTTTTTGCTCAAAGAGACCCCGCTCAGATCCCCTGGTCCGAGGTCGGAGCACAGATTGTGGTGGAGTCCACGGGGCTGTTCACGAAAGCAGAGAACGCGTCGAAACATTTGCGCGATGGCGTGAGGAAAGTGATTATCTCCGCGCCGGCGAAAGGAGAAGACATTACGGTCGTGCTCGGCGTCAACGATTCCCGGTACGATCCGGAAGCGCACAAGGTCATCTCGAACGCTTCCTGCACGACGAACTGCCTGGCGCCGGTCACGAAGGTGTTGCACGATCACTTTGGAATCGCCAAGGCAAC
This sequence comes from Bryobacterales bacterium, assembly GCA_965248365.1. GTDB lineage: Bacteria > Acidobacteriota > Terriglobia > Bryobacterales > UBA6623. Next base: position 1,918,899 of record CBDFJA010000003.1, read on the forward strand.
CATGACGACGGTCCACAGCTATACAAACGACCAGCGGACGCTCGATCTCCCCCACTCGGACCTGCGCCGCGCCCGCGCGGCGGCGCTGAACATGATTCCCACCAACACGGGGGCGGCGACGGCCATCGGCCTGGTGATGCCCGACCTTAAAGGCAAGTGCGATGGATTCGCCATACGCGTGCCCACGCCGAATGTGTCGGTCGTCGATTTGGTGGCTGTTCTCAATAAGACCACCACGGCTGATGAAGTCAACGCCAAACTCAAGGAAGCCTCGGAAGCCCCGCCGCTCAAGGGCATTTTGGGGTATACGGAGGAGCCCCTGGTTTCAAGCGACTTCATGCGCGACCCTCGCTCATCGATTGTCGACGGCTCGATGACGAAGGTTCTCGACGGGAACCTCGTCAAGGTGCTTGCCTGGTACGACAACGAGTGGGGTTACTCCAATCGCGTCGTCGATCTCGCCAGGCTTATCGCGGAACGCGGACTGCATTAGTGCTCGGGGCTTATCCCACGCGCGGCCGTTGGCTGGAACTGAACGCGCTTATCCCACACGCGGACAGAGCCGCGCCCGTGAGGGCGCGGGCCCGCGGGCTTCCGCCCGCGGCTCCGACTCGCTCGTTGCCAGGGTGTGCGTGAGCAGGAAGTTGAGCGGACGAAGAACCCGTAGTTCGTAGGGCGGGGATCGGCGTCGGTTTGCCGAGACCCGCGGCCGTTGGCTTTTGTGGCGCACGCATTCTTGCGTGCCGTGTCGCCATTCGTGGCGACATCGATCCCCGTCGTGGCGCAGCCGCGTAGCGGAGATCTAGGCGGGCGGGCACATTCTTCTTTTTCGCACTATCAGTCCGTCGCCCACCAGATCCGCGGGCTTTCCGCCGACGGAAGCGGCCCGGCCCTTATTCTTTTATGGCCTACCGAACCATTCGGGATCTTGATCTTTCGCGTAGGCGGGTATTCATCCGCGTGGATTTCAATGTCCCGCTCGACGAAAGCGGGCAAGAGATCAGCAGCGACACCCGCATCCGGGCGGCGCTGCCGACCATCCATCTGGCGCTCGAAAAGGGCGCCGCCGTCATTCTCGCATCGCACCTTGGGCGTCCGAAAGGCAGGCGCAATTCGAAGATGAGTCTGGCGCCCGTCGCTTTGCGGCTGGCCGAATTACTTGGCCGACCCGTGAAGATGGCGCGGGACTGCGTGGGCGTGGAGGCGGCGCGGATAACCGATGCGGTAAACCCAGGAGATGTTGTGTTGCTCGAGAATCTGCGCTTTCACGTCCAAGAAGAGGCGAACGACCCTGATTTCGCGAAGCAGTTGGCAGCGTTGTGTGACTGCTACGTGAATGACGCCTTTGGAGCGGCGCATCGGGCTCACGCTTCGACAACCGGAATGGTGGCCCATGTCGGAGAGGCGGCCGCCGGTCTATTGATGGAGAAGGAGCTGCGGCACCTTTCGATGGCGGTGAAGAATCCCAAGCGGCCCTACGCGGCGATTGTCGGCGGGGCGAAAATTTCGGGCAAGATTGACGTCCTAGAGAACTTCGTCGGTTTGGCGGACAGGATTCTCATTGGCGGGGCGATGACGTACACATTTCTTAAGGCGCGGGGCCTGGCGGTGGGAGATTCCCTCGTCGAGGATGACAAGCTTGACGTTGCCCTGCGGGTGATGAGGAGAGCCGACGACAAACTGCTGCTGCCGGTTGACCACCGCATCGCACAAAAGATCGATCCTCACGCGGAGATCAAGGTCGTCGAAGGGGGGCCGAGCCGGCCGATTCCCGAGGGTTGGAGGGGTCTCGACATCGGGCCTCGCACGGTCGAGGCCTACAGCGCCGAAATCGGCAAAGCGCAAACCATCGTCTGGAACGGGCCGATGGGGGTTTTTGAGGTTGAACCTTTTCGCCAAGGGACGGTGGAAATCGCCAAGGCCGTGGCCCGGTCCCGGGGAACGAGCATTGTGGGCGGCGGCGATTCGGAAAAGGCGATTCGGGTCGCGGGCGTCGGCGAACAGATCACGCACATTTCAACGGGCGGCGGAGCGTCGCTGGAGTTTCTCGCGGGACGGAAGTTGCCGGGGGTCGAAGCGCTGGGCGGGCTCGAGTGACGGGTTTGTGAGACCCGTAGCGCGGCCATCTGAGACCCGTAGAGCGGATTTCGCCGTTGAGTATCCGCGGCCGTTCATTCATCGCCCGCGGGGACACCTGACCAGCGGAGAAGCGCGTTTCCCCAACCGGGGAGGCTCGAAAACCGCGTGCTATCCTGAGCGTATGGCACGTCGGGTGAGCCTCAAAAATTGGACCTCGATTCTGCTGGTGATGACGCTTGCCGGCGGGGTCCTCCTGGCCCAGCGAACTTACCGAGGCGTCCCGATTCCATTCTTCCGCATGGACATGCCCGAGCCCCCGGACGGCGACGAGCCGGCCGAGTTCTACTTCGTTCGGCTGATCTATCCCGACGGTCTCGGTGACCGCCCCATCGAAGATCGCCCTTCGATGATCGACGCCCCGGCCGCGGAGCGGCACTTTCTCCAGGGCCTGCGCCGGCTATCGAACGTCGACTGCCGATCCAAGGAGGTCTTGATCAGCGCCACCGACGAGGACCTGTTCGACTATCCGTGGCTTTATGTCGTCGAACCCGGCTGGTGGCAGCTAAGCGACGAAGAGGCGGAGCGGATCCGGGAATACCTTCTGCGTGGAGGATTCATGATCCTCGACGACTTCCACGGCACGTATGAATGGGCGTTGTTCATGCGCGGCATGCGAAAGATCTTCCCCGAGCGCGCGGTTGTCGAGGTTGACCCCAGTGACGAAGTCTTTCACGTTCTCTACGATCTCGTACCCAAAGAGCAGATACCAGGCTTGCAAATGCTCTACACGGGCCGCACCTACGAGCGAGACGGTGTTACACCGCACTGGAGAGGGGTCTACGACGATGACGGCCGCTTGATGGTGCTGATCAACTTCAACATGGACCTGGGCGACGCCTGGGAGCACGCCGACTTGCCGGAATACCCGGAGCGCTATACGGCCATGTCCTACCGGCTTGGCATCAACTACATCGTCTACGCGATGACCCACTAGCCCGCTTTTCTACTTTGAAAAGCCCCACTCGGAGCGACTTCCCCGGTTAAGCGGCGACCGCTATTCCGACGTCTCCGACATCTCGGCCTCAACGGGAGGCGCGCGCCGGATGGACTTGATGAAAACTGGCACGATCGGAACGTTCTTGCGTGAACGCCTGTCGCCGGTCTTCACCTTGCCGATGGCTTCGACGGCTTCCATCCCTTCAAGCACTTTGCCGAATACGCAATAGCCCGCTCCGTCGCCCTTGGGATCACCGTGGTCTAGCTGCTTGCTGTTCCTGAGGTTGATAAAGAACTGCGAGGTCGCACTCTGAGGGTCCTTTCCCCGTGCCATCGACACCGCGCCTTTCACGTTCTTCAGCCCGTTGTCGGATTCGTTCTCAACGGGCTCCCGGGTCATCTTTCTTTTCAAGTCGAAGGTGAGGCCGCCGCCCTGCACCATGAACCTCTTGACCACGCGATGGAAGATCGTTCCGTCATAGAACCTGCGGTCCGCGTAGCCGAGGAAGTTCTCCACCGTTTTCGGCGCGGCGTCGGCGTCGAGTTCCATCTTCACCGTTCCCTTGGTGGTCTCCATGATGACTACGTGTTTGCCGGTCAGCGGTTCGGGCTCCTTCTTCTTCTCCATCGCTTCTTTTTTTGCCTGCTCGGCGGCAACGTCAGCCTCTGTGGGCGACTCTCCCCCGCCGTCGCAGCCGATTGCCATCACTAGGCCGCCCGCCAGCAGGACAACCCAAATGGCGCTTGCGGCGGTCTTCCGCGTTCTCTTCATGTCAATTCCTCCCCTCGCCTGGTTGACCCCCGTCGGATTGTAACATTCTCCGCATGGTGTGGAGGGGCACTTTTGCGCATTTTCGGATTCCCCGCCCCGGCCTGTCTTTCTCACCACCTGACGGCCGCGGCGCTCTGACGGCGCCGGTCCGACGCTTGCGACGGTCTCCTGCCCGCTTTTCTCACGAGCGAACCGGCGGGAGTTGAAAGCGAATACCCGCCACCAGGAATGTAGGGGGCGATTCATCGCGCCCGCTTGCCGGCATACTCTCGCTGGGCGATGTACACAAACTGTTGCTACGAGCCTCGGCCGCCGAGCCTTTCGCCTCATCCATCACGTACGTGGTTCGAAAGGCGGGCGGGCCGAAGAAAGAACCTTTGCAGCCGCTATCGGCGGAGCGGCTTGGTCCCCCCGAGACGGCCCAACCGGCTGCTCGCGAGCTGGCTGGTTCCACCCCGGATAAATGTTCGGATCGCACAACGGGCAAACCAACAAGGCCGTGTTGACGCCCACGGCGCAGTCGTACCCGCTTCAGAGCCGAGAATGTTAATCTAGTACCCACGCGGATTCTACAGCGGTCTTTGTGATAAAGGCAGTTGGTCGCGCCCATGGATGCAGAAGTCCCACCAACAGCGGAGAACCGCAGCGTCTTTCTGGAGTTGCTCGACCCCATGCGGGGTCACGCGATCCAAACCTGGCGATTCAGCGAACAGTCGCTCATACGGATCGGCCGCTCCAATGACAACGACGTCACGATCGGCGACCCGCAGGTCTCCCGCCATCATGTGGAACTGCATCTCCGTGAGAGCGGATGGGAAGTCGTTTCCAAGGGCCGGCACGGAACTATCATCGCCGACGAGTTGATCGACGAAGGACCGCTGCAACACGGAACTCTGCTTCAGCTTGGCCCCAGCGGCCCGAAACTCCGCTTCCGTCAGTCGGTGTCGGCGGGCGAGAATGAAACAACGCTGGTGCGCTCGGGACCCGCCATCAGCGAAATGTTGCGGCTTGACCAGCAAGAGACCGACGAGCAGGTGCGCGAAATTGTGGAGACTCCTTCCTTCCGGCGGGTTCGGGAGCTTGCCCGCAAACTCCGCCGGGACGATTCGCCGTCCGAGGATCCCATCGAGGGATTCTAGAGTGCTTTATCCCCGGCACCACGAAGCTTGGGCCGGAAACCGCTAGTTGTCGACCTAATGGCAGCGTACCGTCGTGGTGAAGTTTCGTTGGAAAACGAAGTGACAAAGATTAGGAGTTAGAGTGTGGGCAAGATCATCTCGGTCCATTCGTTTCGAGGCGGAACAGGCAAGTCGAATCTCACGGCAAACCTCGCCGTGGCGGTGGCGCGTGCCGGTCATCGTGTCGGCGTCATCGACGTAGACATCCAGTCACCCGGCATCCACGTCATCTTCGGGATCAAGGAGGACGGGGCCGAATATTACCTCAACGACTTCCTGTGGGGCCGCTGCTCGATCGGGCAAGCGGCTTGCGACGTAACCGCCAAGGTCCGCGAGGAGGCGCGCGGACAACTGGAAATCCCCGCTCTCTATCTGATTCCTTCCAGTTCTAAGCAGAAAGATATCGTCCGCATCGTCGACGAAGGCTACGACGTGCAGAAGCTGAACAGCGGCCTCCAAGAGATCATAGGTGAACTCGGGCTGGACTACCTGTTTATTGACACGCACCCCGGCGTAAACGATGAGACTCTGCTCTCCATCGCGGTGTGTGATCTTCTCCTCGTTGTCATGCGGCCCGACAACCAAGATTTTCAGGGGACCGCCGTGACTGTCGAACTCGCGCGCCAGTTAAAGGTTCGAGACATGATGATGCTCGTCAACAAAGTCCCCGTCGATCTCGAAGCCCCGGCGCTCCGGGGACACTTGGAGAGAACATACAAGATACCCATCGCGGGGATCTTTACCTTGAACTTCGAGCTTGTGCAACTGGCCAGCAGTGGCATCTTCTCTCTTCGCTATCCGGAACATCCTTTCTCCCAACAGATCGAGGTCGTCGCCCAGAAAATCGTCGAATCGGGCTCCGAGCAAGCCGAGGCCGCTGACGGCTGAAGCTCCCTCCCGTTTGCACAGGCCGGATCTCCCCCCTTGCCGACACATGGTTCTAACCCGCATTTCTCACCACCTGACGGTCGAAGCACGCCATAGGCCCGCCATGACTGCGTTGCGCTTGCTTGCCGTGCTCAACGTACTTTCCCGGTCGGGCGCCGAACGTGGGTCGCTACTTCTTTCGCTAAAGCCAAAATACGAATGGCTAGGTTGCACCCGCAAAAGTACGCCCGCATCATTCAAGAAATGCGGCGCCGAGCGGCGCGCGCCTTGTACTGACGGGCCGAGCGCGCACTTCGCCTCGCCACCTGGTGAGAAATCCGGGCTAGAGAGAATGCGGGGCCGAACTCGAAGAGGCGCTCTTCTCGTCCTCGCCTTGGCCGTTCTTACGCTTGCCGGATTCCGGCACGGCCCGCCTCGGCCGCCATCCGACATCGACATGATTTTTTGGGAAGAGCAGTCGTGGGAATCAGGCGGGGGCACTCAGCGGTTGACCTTGTGGCGGGACGGGCGGAGCGAGATACGGATCGTGCTCGGAGACCAAACGCCTCGTTCGGGGATCATTCGCCTTCGCCCCGGTTGGACGAACACAGACGGCGCAGTGATGAAGCACCGTCCGCCACCGCCGCAGGAAGCCCAAGCTCGTTTTGAGCGCGCGCTGAAAGCGGGAATCCATCTGCTCGAGCCCATTCGCCCCGACTATCTTGACGGTGGTGGGACGCTGGTGGGCGTGCGCACCGGCGGTAGTGTACGGAAAGTGGTCATCGCCCATCTTTCCGACAACTGGCGCGAGACGGCGAATTACCGACGGTTTCAGGCCGTGGCGGAGGTGATGTCCGAGTTCGATCGGGACGCCATCCGGCGAGAGGAGTAAGGGCTCAAAGGCGGCCTTCTTTCGGCTCCGTTAGGCGCTCGCCAGAGCTTCCCGCAAACCCTTTGCCAGATCTTCCTCGTCCTCCCGGGTGACCGTTCGCAAGTCAATTACCACGCGGTCACGTTCACAGCGCGCGATGACTGGCGGGTCGCTGTGCCGCAGGCGCTGCTCGAGTTTGGCCGCGGACAACCCGTTCGGGGGTGTAACGGCGAGCAATGTCGTCGGCAGGGTTTCGGCGGGCGCCGATCCCCCGCCAAGGACCGACTGGCCCGCAACAAGCTCAATGGTTTCTCCCACGTTGCCGCTTATGCTCTCCACGAAACCCTCAGCGCGCTCGCGAATGCTCTCGGCCGATTCGCGCACCATTCTCAAGACAGGGATCTCGTCATAGCGCTCGAACAGATAGTCGTCGAGGGTGGCTTCGAGGGCCGCATAGGTGAGCTTGTCGACCCGCAAAGCCCGGAACAAAGGGTTTCGGCGCACGCGCCGCACCCATTCCGCCCGTCCCGCAATGATGCCGGCCTGTGGCCCGCCGAGAAGCTTGTCGCCGCTAAAGGCGACCAAATCCACCCCGGCCCTTAGGCTCGCCGTAACCCGGGGCTCGTCGTCAAAGCCGCCCCCCCTCAGGTTCCAGAGGCAGCCGCTGCCGAGATCTTCCACCACCGGTAGGCCCACCTCCTTGCCGAGCGAGACCAACTCTTCGAGGCTCGGCCGCGAGGTGAAACCAACCATGCGGAAGTTGCTGTGATGCACGCGCAGCAGCAAGCGCGTTTTCGGATTCACCGCCGCGCGGTAGTCGGCGATGTGCGTACGGTTGGTAGCGCCCACTTCGTGGAGCCGCACTCCGCTGCGGGACATGATGTCAGGAATGCGAAAGCCATCGCCGATCTCGATCAGCTCGCCGCGGGAGACGACAACCTCTCCGTCTTGGGCCAGCTCATTCAACACGAGAAAGACCGCCGCGGCGTTGTTGTTGACGACCACCGCCGGAGCGCCGAGAAGTTTTTCCAGAAGCCTGCCGGCATGGACATCGCGTTGGCCGCGCTGTCCCCGGCTAAGCTCATACTCCAGATTGCTGTAGCCTCCCGCCGTGCGCCGGACCGCCTCGACGGCCCGCGCCGAAAGCGGCGCCCGTCCGAGATTAGTGTGCAGAATGACCCCGGTGGCATTGATCACCTTTCGCAGCGAGGGTTGCCGGCGAGCCGCGAGGCGCTGGGCGACCCGCTCCTCGACCCGTTCACCGATATCGCCGCTCCACTCCGCCGGCGGCCCCCCGTCCCAGAAGCCATCGCGGATGCCCGTACGGGCTTCCTCGAGTGTTTCTCGGATTTCACCGACCACGAGTTCCCGGGGGTTGGCCCGGAGCCATTCCTCGACCCGCGATCTGCCCAGCAGGTCGTCCACCGCCGGAAGATCCTTGTAGCGCCGCCTTCGCCCGACCGCCTCCACGTCCCCATTGCAGCACCGCCGCGTGAAAGGCGTCAATGTCACGACGGGATCCGAAGCGGGGTGTTCCGCGAAGACGTCTCCGGCGGGCGAAAAAAGCCGTGGGAAGGGCCCGCAGCCCGACGGGCAACGACGGGGTCGATGTCGCCACGAATGGCGACACGGCTCCGGCGATCGTTTGCATCCCGATGGAACGGGGGGCGCCCGACCTGAGGCGACCCGCGAGCGTTAGCCGCTATCCGATCGGATAGTCAGGCTATCGCATCGGATAGAACTGCGTCCGTTTCGAGGTGCCGCTCACGCGCCCTGCGGTACTTACGCCCGCAGTCCTATGTTTCTTGCAATCAAGGAGTTGCGTCCATCCATCCCGGTCTTGCCGGCATTTCCATGGGTTTGGCGCACCGCATGCTCATACCGGTGACAAATGAATTCGGCAGTGAAAAAAGGAGATAGGAAAATGAAACGCAACTGGAAATCCTATGTGCCGGTACTGCTGACCGCGAGTCTGCTGGGGAGCGTGGCGAGCCTGCCGACAAAGGCAAACGCGGCCACCACAACCGCAAGGCTCACCGACGCCGAAAAAGAGGAGTTTCTGCGCACGGCGAAAGTCGTCGAGAGCCGGAAAACTCCCGTCGGCGTTACCCGATCCGACCGCGCTACTCTTTCCGACGGTCGGCTGACACACGATGCTCATGTCCGAAGTGTGGATATCCAAAAGGCCGAGCACCAGACACCCGCCGGCCTGGAGCTCAACTTCCGCGACAGCTACAAGTACAACGTCGCCGCCTATAAGTTGGACAGGCTGCTGGGGCTGAACATGGTGCCGGTCTCGGTGGAGCGCAAGGTTGCCGGGGATTTAGCCGCGGTCACCTGGTGGTGCGACAACATCATAATGATGGACAAAGAGCGCCACACCAAGAAGATTCAAATACCGATGGCAAAAAGGGTTTCCTGGAACGACCAAATGTATCAGGTGAGGATTTTCAACGAGCTGATCTACAACACCGACGCCAACCTGGGCAACGTGCTGATCACCAACGACTGGAACATCCGCATCGTCGATTTCTCCCGCGGCTTTCGGACCCGTAGGGATCTGAGAACCCCGGCGAATCTGGTTCGTTGCGACCGCAGGATCTACAACGCCCTGCGCGATCTGGACAAGGAAACCGTGAAGCTTGAACTAGGGCCGTATCTGAAAAAGAGCGAAATCAAGGGACTCCTGGCTCGCCGGGACAAGATCTTGCAGCTTTTCGACGAGAAGATCGCTGAGCAAGGCGCGGCGGCCGTGATTTGTGACAAGGCAGGCCATTAGCCCGCTTTTCTCACCACGTGGCGAGGTGAAATACGTGAGAGGCCCGTCAGTACAAGGCGCGCGACGCTCGGCGCCGCATTTCTTGAATAATGCGGGCGTACTTGAACCCTACGTTGAGCACGGCGAGCAAGCGCAACACAGTAATGGCGGGGCTATTGCGTGCTTCGACCGTCAGGTGGTGAGAAATGCGGGTTAAGATCAAGGCAGACGGATGGACGCAGCCATGAAGCGACCGAACTGGTTTGTAAGCCTGGTGATAACAGCGAGCGCCGCGGCGGTTCTTCCGCTGGCGGCGCAGTCCCCTTTGACGGAGAGCGAGGCTCGCGACAAGCTCGTCGGCTACCGGGGCGCAATCAACGGCTCGCTGGGGTACTTTCCCAGGGCTGTTTCGACAAGGCCGGCGCTGACGTCCCTCTCGCCGGTCCCCGTGGACGAGCGTTGCTATGCGCTATGGCGGAAGACCCTTGAAAGTTTAATCCGGAACGGTTATCTGACCGGGTTCGAGGAGCTGAATGACGGGATTGCCGTCAACTCGGAGGATCTGTCCCCCGAGGGCAAACTCTTTTTTCGGTCGCTTACCCATGGCAGCATCTACCTATGTGTACGAATCTCCCCGGAAGCGGATCGAGAGGGCATCGAAATCCGAAGCATTGAGGCGGACTCGGAAACCGGGCGCGCGCTGGTCGGGTTCCGCGGCCCGACCACGGAACCGTTTTCCCTAATGTGGACAAACGGCCTCTTCTCTTCAGGGTGCCGGGGCGAGGTAGAAGAAGGCGTGGTCGTCGACGAGCGAACGATTCAAGGACACGCCCACTTCCGCCAAAGCCCCAACGGGTGGCGGGTGGAGAGAGTGCTATTGGGTCCCCATAGCTCGGAAGAATAGCCGCGTCAGATCTCCTGCGCTTGGCTTTTCGACCCCAGCCTCTTTTGAACCGCGAGTAGGTCGACCAGCATATCGTCGATGTGTTGGTAGCGTTCGCCGGGACCTTCCTCAGGGCCTTGCTGACGATGCGTTCCAGGCCCATCGGCAAATTGGGGCGAGTGGCTCGCAGAGGGTTAGGCTCTTCATTCAGCACCGAATACGTAATTACATGCTCGTGTTTGCCGCCGAAGGGAAGCTGCCCGGCAACCATCTCGAACAACACCACCCCCAGCGACCAGATATCCGAGCGCCGGTCGGCTCTCTTGCCCAGAGCCTGTTCCGGAGACATGTAGGCCACCGTTCCCAGACTCGTTCCCGACTGCGTGAGCCTCGATCGATCGGCCAGCAGGGCGATCCCGAAATCGCCGATTTTGACCTGCCCCTTGGAACTCAACAGAATATTCGCGCTTTTTATATCCCGGTGGACGATTTTGTTTTGGTGAGCCTCTTGCAGTCCCTGGGCAATCTGAGCGCCTATGGCGACAGCCTTCTCGAGCGCGAGCGGACCCGACTTGACCCGCTCGCTCAAACTGGGGCCGTCCACGTAAGCCATCACGATGAAGACCCGCCCGTCGGCTTCTTCGATCCCGTAGACAGTGCAGATGTTCGGATGATCGAGAGACGCCGCGGCCTGCGCTTCGCGCTGAAAGCGCTGTCTGTCTTGCTGGTTAGCCAAGGCATTCTCGGAAAGAAACTTCAGCGCCACCGCGCGCCGCAGATGAAGGTCTTCGGCCTTATACACCACGCCCATTCCGCCTTCGCCGATCTTGTCGAGGATCTTGTAATGCGAAATCGTGGCGCCGGTCATAGTTGCCTCATGATCTCGGCCCGGCGGGATTGCCGGTCGCTATTTTGCCGAGATCGTCGGTGATACGTAGTCGTAGATAGTGTAGCCGATCATATCCCTATCGGCTTGGCGGAATCGTATTACTCGGCGACCGTACTCGTCAAGTCGCGAGAGCAGCGAAGCGGCGGCAGGATCATAGCCGAGCTAGTGCTTAGTTCCATTAGTGCGGGTATTTAAAAAGGCCTTTCCCGAAACGATCATACGGCCGGCTTTCTGGCCCGGAAGTGCTTCGCTCACAAAGCCTTCTGAGCCGCGCCCGCGAGGGAATGTCCATGGGCCTTCGGCCAGCCCAGAGGGATGAAAATGGTGCGTTTTCGACCGAGCGGTCCCGGATTCCCGGCCCATAAACTCGCTAACTTATGATAGTGAACACCTAGCCCGCATTTCTCACCACCTGACGGTCGAAGCACGCAATAGGTCCGCCATTGCTGCGTTGCGCCTGCTCGCCGTGCTCAACGTACTGTTCAAGTACGCCCCCATTATCCAAGAAATGCGGCGCTGAGCGGCGCGCGCCTTGTACTGGCGGGCTTCTCACGCACTTCGTCTCGCCACGTGGTGAGAAAAGCGGGCTAAATTAGAAGGGTACTCCCTCGCTCCCGTGAAGAGACGGGCCGTGCACGGGTAAAACGAGGGGGATCAAGATGGTGTTGCCGTCGCGCCTTCAGGCGCCGCGGATTCGAGTCTCTCCCCTTCCGAGCGCGCGATAAACGCGGAGCAAGAAAGGTCGCCGGTCACATTGACCGACGTGCGCAGCATGTCGAGGATGCGGTCGACCCCAAGGATCAGTGCGATCCCCGCTTCGACTTTGTCGCCGAGGCCCACCGACTGCAAAACGACAATCAACATGATGATGCCCGCGCTGGGGACGCCCGCTGTGCCGATGGACGCCAGCGTTGCCGTCAACACAACCGTCAACTGAGCGCCGAGATCGAGCGGGATGTTGTAGATCTGGGCAATGAACATGACGGCCACGGCTTGATATAAGGCCGTGCCGTCCATGTTGATCGTGGCTCCCAGCGGCAGGACGAAACTGCTGACTTGCTTGGAGACGCCCAGCTTTTCTTCCGCGGTCCTCATCGTGACCGGTAAGGTTGCGTTGGAAGAGGAAGTCGAAAACCCGAAAATCGGGGCGGCGACGATACGCCGGAAAAACGAGATGGGATTGAGGCCCGCCGCGAAGCGCACCATCACCGAAATGGTGCCGAACAGGTGAAGCAGCAGTCCCAGGATGACCACCAGAGAGTAGACGAGCAGGCTCCGCAGAAGGTCCAGCCCAAACTGCGCGACGATCGACCCGATCAAGGCGAAGACGGCGTAGGGAGCCAGTTTCATCACCCAGGTGATGACGATCATGGAGGCGCCGTTGACGCCATCGAAAAAGGACAGGACGCCGCCTTTTTGCTCCCGCGGCAATAAGCTCACGGCGGCTCCGAAAACCACGGAAAAGAAAATCAGCGGCAGAAGGTCGAATTCCGCGGCGGCCTGCACGGGGTTGCGCGGAATCAAGTTCAACAGCACGTCCTTGAGAGAGGGAGATTCGGCGGCCATTTGCATCTTCCCGGCCGCTTCGCTCTCGAACTGCGCGGCCAGTTGGTCCCGCGTCGCTGGGTCCACGCTGTTCCCCGGTCGGAACAGGTTCGAAACACCCAGCCCAATGCTGACGGCAATGGCAGTGGTTAACAGATAGTAGACGAGGGTCTTCGAGCCGATCCGTCCCAACTTGCGAATGTCTCCGAGAGAAGCCGTTCCCACCATGAGGCTGGCGATCACCAGGGGAATGACGATCATCGTGATCAGACGGATAAAAGCGGTGCCGACCACCTCGAGCGAGACGAGAGTTCCCCGCAGCCAGCCGATGTCAGCGAGGTTAGCCGCCAACCCGACGACTGCTCCCGCGACTAACCCGATCAGGATTTTTGTGTAGAGTTGCATCCGCGGCTACCCATGCGGACCGGCGGAACCCGGGCGGGGCACGTAGAAGGGTAGCAGGCAGACGGGGGCGGTGACAAATCGGGGCGTTGCTGAAGGCGGATCGAGTCGAGCCCGCCGATCAGCTCTTGCCGGCAAGCGCCAAGTGGCTTTGCTGGGAATTCGCCCCACAGGCCGAGTATGAAGCCGGCGGGATTGCCGGCCACAGGCGAACGTACAAACCGGGGATATGAGTAACACAGAAGTCCACATATTGATTCCCGCATAATATAGAGTAACCTTTTGGGGTTCTGCTCGTCTTAATAGACATGGGGAACCCAAGAGGCGTAAGGCGCGATTTTGATGCTCTGGAAAAGCGACGGCTGGAGGCCGTGCGGCTGGTCGTCGACGAAGGTTTGAGTCAGTCCGAGGCAGCACGGCGCGTGAAGGCGGCGCAGCAAAGCGTGAGCCGTTGGGTTAGCGAGCATGGCGCGCACGGTGCCGCCGGACTCCGCCGGGCCGGGCGCGCCGGCCGCAAGCCGCTGTTAGACGCCACGCAACGGGAACGTCTGGAGGCAATGCTGCTGCGGGGCCCCGAAGCGCAGGGCTTCTCGACGCCGCTGTGGACTTGTCCGCGAGTCGCTCGTCTGATCGCCGACGAGTTCGGCGTGCGCTATCACGAAGGTCATGTTTGGAAGATCCTGCGGGCGCTCCACTGGAGCCCGCAACGGCCTGTCGGCAAGGCCCGCGAGCGCAACGAAGAAGCCATCCGCAACTGGCGGCGCAAGACTTGGCCGGCCACTAAAAAAAAGCCCAAAAACAAGGCCGCACGATCGTCTTCATCGACGAAAGCGGACTGAGTCAGAAGCCCCATCGTTGCCGCACCTGGGCGCCCCGCGGCGAGACACCCGTGCTGGAGTTCAACTTCAACTGGCAGAAACTTTCCGTTTCCGCCGGGCTGACCTTGCGCAACTTCTACTTCCGGCTCTATCCCGGCGCCATCGGCGAGCTGGAGGTCATCGACTTCCTGAAGGCTTTGGTCCGCCACATCGACGGCCCGCTGCTGATCGTCTGGGACCGCCTGCCGGCGCACCGCAGCCGCCTGGTGCGGGAGTTCATCGAGCTCTCCGAAGGCCACATCGCCACGGAGTGCTTGCCGCCCTATGCACCGGAGCTGAACCCGGTGGAATACATTTGGGCTTACTGGAAGCAGCACGAGTTGCCGAACGTCTGTCCGAAGGACTACTGGGAGCTGGACGAGCGTGCCCGCAAATCCCTGCGTCGCATGCGCCGCAAACCGCGCTTGATTACGGCCTTCTGGAAGCAGTCTTCTCTTGGCCTTGACTAACTCGATATTATGCAAGATTCAATAGGCGACATTTTTGTCCGCGAGGTTATCAGCCTGGCATAAACTGTTACTTATATCCCGATCAGGTCATGGGAGTACCCGCCGGCACGTCTGCCCGCCAGAAACGCAAAAGACCGGCTGAAGCTTGCTCAGCCTTCGATGAAGTTTTACCACGCGCTGGGCGGGAGGGAAACAAAGGGGAAATACGGCCATGCATAGACTCGACGGCAAAGTCATCATCATCACCGGCGGCACGCAGGGACTAGGCGAGGGGCTTGCCCGTCATCTGGCGGATCTCGGCGCCGCCGGTTTGGTGATCTGCGGCAGAAACGAGAAACGCGGGCAGGCGGTGGCCGCCGACCTCACAAAGGCCGGGTCGCGAGCCGTTTTCGTGCCCGGCGACTTGGAGCGGGTCGAGGACTGCCGCCGGATCGTCCCTCGCTGCGACGAGGAATTCGGCCGACTCGACGGATTGGTCAACGCCGCCGCGAACACGAACCGGGGAACGCTCGATAACACGTCCGTAGAGTTTTGGGACAAGATTATGGCGACCAACGTGCGAGCGCCGTTCATTTTGATACAGGAGGCCGCCCGTGTCATGAAACGCGAGAAGCGCGGCGGGAGCATCGTCAACATTCTCAGCATGGTCTCCTATGGCGGGCAAACTCATCTGCTGCCCTACAGCGTCTCGAAGGGCGCTTTGGCGACGCTAACCAAAGAACGCGGCCGTCGGGCTTCGCCCTGACCGTATTCGGGTCAACGGGCTGAACATCGGCTGGACCGCCACTCCCGCCGAGGACGTCATACAAAGGGGGGAGGAACAACCCGAGAATTGGCTTGAAATAGCCGATGCCAAGATGCCCTTTGGGCGAATTACGCGCCCCAACGACATCGCCGGAATCACGGGTTACCTGCTCAGCCACGCCGCTGAGATCATGACCGGCTCCCTCGTCGACTTTGACCAATACGTCATGGGACATCTGCCGGGATGGTGAGTCAGTCCGCCTCGACGGCCCGTCCTACCACGCCGGGCCCCGGCGATCCGGCGGCTATAATGGTTTACCCATGAGGGAACCTGCGGCAACCGCTAACCGGGGCGGCCTTTCGCGATCTCGCGGCTGTCGAACGGCAACCCCATCACGCAGTCTTGATTCTGGAGAATAGAAATGCGATACGGCACACAGGGCATGATGCAGGTCGATTATGAGCAGCGAATCGACTTCGACCGCATGCGCAATCATCGGGAAGCCCGCATCCAGCGGTACATGGAGAAGTTCAATATCAGTTGCCTCGTGCTTTTCGAGACCGGCAACAAGCGTTACGCTACCTCAACGGCCGTGGCCTCGCCCGAGGTGGATAACATGGCCCGCTATGCGATCGTCCCGCGCGGCGGAAAGCCGCACATCTTCGGCTTCGGGTCAGAAGTAGCGGCGGAAAAGATGAACTGCCCCTGGATCAGGGACCGCGCGTTTCCGGCGCACTCCACCATGTACGGCGCGCTGCCCTTGGACTGGGGTTGCTACAACAACTTCATCAAAGACCTGGACATGGTGCTCGAAGAGCACGGCATCAAGCGCGACGACCCGATCGGCGTGGACGTGATGGAGTCGCAACTGATCGTTTCCCTTCACGAGCAGGGCTTCCGCATCGCCGATGGGCAGGCCGTCATGCAAAACTCCCGCTCGATCAAGAATGAAGATGAAGTCGCCTGTCTCAAACATGCCGCCGCCATCGGCGATGCAGCTCACCACCGTATCGCGCAAACCATCGAGCCCGGAGCCAAGGAAACCGACATCCAGGCCGCGGCCTCGGCGATCATGCACCGTCTGGGGGCGCAATGGGTTCATAACGTGCAGGTGACCAGCGGAAACCGCACGCACCCCCACCCGCATTTGAGTTCGGACCGCCTGCTGCAACCAGGGGACCTAGTGTTCGTCGATATCGTCCTGCTGTTCAACGGCTACCACACCTGCTACTACCGCTGTTTTTGCTGCGGCAAACCCTCCCAAAAGCAGAAGGACATCTACCAGCGGTGCTGGGAAATGCAACAGGCGGGGATTGAACAGGTACAACCCGGAGCTACCACCAAAGATATCGCCGGCGCCTGGCCCACGGCCGACCACTGGGGTTTCAAGACCGAGGAGGAAGCCTTCGGCCTGGCGTTCGGCCACGGCATCGGCGTCGGCCTGTGGGAGTTTCCCATCATCTCCCGCCTCTACAGCCTGGACCATCCCGTCGAAATCGAGCCGGGCATGGTCTTTGCCGTCGAAACCTATGAAGGCGAAGGCTACGACGGAGCCCGCATCGAGGACGAAATCGTGATCAAGACCGACGGGGTCGAAATCATCACCAAATTCCCGTCGGATGAGTTGATCGGCTGCGGGATGAGTTACTAGGCCGCTTTTCTGCTTGGAAGATAGGCCCTGCCTGTAACATGAATACGTTACGGGGCATATTTTCATGCTGCGGGGTGGACGAACTTCGTGCTGACTCGCCAGATGGCACGGCATGCCGTGCCCGTGACACTGACGTGGCGCGAGCATTCTTGCGTGCCGTGTATTAGACGGCTGCTTTACCTGCTGCCGTCAACAGAGTGTAGGGGCGAAGCAGGCCGCGCCCGCAACGCTCATCTCGGTGCCCGGCCCGGTTTGGCCGTTGCGGGATTTACGATGTTACCGGCGGCAATACCTTTTTTTTGAGTAACTTCTGGGCCCAATCGAAGGAAGTCCCGGCCGCCCGCGATAGAATGGACACGTCCCCGGAGGTCAGGCTCGGGGTGAGAACCGGACGAAGTTGTGCCCACCGGGGCGCGGGGCCCGCCGGCCCACCCCCGCGGCTGTTAGGTTCACCAAACCGGCTGTTGAGTGCGAGCTGTTTGGACAACCAGATCCGCCACTAACCACGCGACGAAGCAGGCGAGTAGCGAAAAGAGCCGTGCCCGTCAGGGCGCGGGCTCTTCCGATGGCTTTTTGCCCGGCCGAGCGCGGCCAATCGCGGTGGCGCCACGGGTGCTACGTCATTTCCTTACGAGATCCTCGTGCCCCAAGGACGCCCGTCGAATCACCCGGTTCTGTTGCCTGCGGGGACAAAAGTCCGAGGCCCTCCATACGGCCTCTTCTGGAAGCGGCTTCGCGGAAGAGCCTCACGTGTCCGTCACCCGCGGGGGCCCGGCTTCAAACACTCCCCCAGCAAGGGCTGCCGGGCCCGACCAGACAGCCGTCTGGCCAGCGCCTACTTGAAGTCTCGGACATCGATTCGGGTGGCCTTCAGCTTGCCGCTCTTGTTGAACTTGCCGATGCAGATCACGCGCCAACCCTGTTTCACGTCTTCGAACCTACTCGGCTTGTTGCGGTAGGTGTAGAGCGTGTCCTGGTTGAACGTCACGAAGCGCATGTCGCTGTCCACGCGAAGAGTGATCGTTGAGCTGTCGAAGTCGACAATGTGCACCCGACCCTCGAGCTTGTCCAGTTTCGGTTTCGTTGGTCCGCCGCGGAGCGTCTGGCTGAACCCGATTGCGACCGCCACCGCCAGGCAGCAGGCAACAAGAATCGATCGAGTATTCGTCATACCGTTCTCCTTTCAACGTTTCTGAAAAGCTTTGCTGCGTTGGGGAGAGCAATCGCCGTGCCTAAGACCCGGCCATAGGGCGGCGCGGCGATTCATTCGCCGCAAGTTCCTTCCATGGTTGGGGATGGCCGGTATGTTGGCTTTGAAAATGTCCCCCGCCAAGTTGGCCACAGCGTGGCGGAGTTCTAACCGCTTTGCTAGTCCCTCTATCTGTTCGGATAGGCGAGGCAACGTTTTCGCTCATCCGCATGCGCAGTGGCGCCGGCAAGCTTTTCTCTTGGATGAATTACGTTGCGGGGGTTACGGGGCATATTTTCATGCCGCGGGGTGGACGAAGTGCATGATGACTCACCAGGTGGCGGGGCGAATTGCGTGAGAAGCCCACAGTCGCTTCGGGGGCTAAGGAGGTTGTTAAGCGACGAGTGTTGGGGTAGCCCGCATTGCTCGCCACCTGACGGTCGAAGCACGCAATAAGCCCGCATTACTGCGTTGCGCTTGCTCGCCGTGCTCAACGTAGGGTTCAAGAATGTAGGGGCACGGCATGCCGTGTCCGAGGTCGCCGAGCGGCGCGCGCCTTGTTCTGACGGGCTTCTCACGCAGTTCGCCTTGCCACGTGGTGAGACAAGCGGGCTAGCTGTGATCTTTCAACAGGTTGTTCATTCGGTCCCGGACCAGGGAAGCTGGAGTTGTCGAATAACCACGACCCTGGAGAGACCGCATGAACATCCATCAGAATGCCCGATTGACGCCCAAAGGCCGATCCCTTTTGGTTCGATGCATCCTCGCTGGAGAGACGCCTCGGGCCGCCGCGGCGGCCCGAGACGTCTCAGAACGCACCGCCCGCCGTTGGCTGGCCCGCTACCGCGGCGAAGGCGAAGCCGGTCTCTACGATCGCTCTTCGCGTCCCCGGCATAGCCCGCGCCGCACCCCGCAAGCCGTCGTTGACCGCGTCCTCGCCCTGCGCCGACAACGTTGGACGGGCCGCCGCATCGCCCAAACCCTGCGGCTATCCCCGGCCACCGTCAGCCGCCTCCTCGGTCGCGCCGGACTCAACCGTCTCCGCGATCTCGAACCCGCTCCCCCCGTTCGCCGCTACGAACATCACCGTCCCGGCGATCTACTGCATCTCGACATCAAAAAGCTCGGCCGCTTCCAGCACGCCGGTCACCGCGTTACCGGCGATAAGACCCGACGCTCCCGCGCCGCCGGCTGGGAGTTCGTCCACGTCGCCGTCGACGACCATTCCCGCATCGCCTTCTCCCAGATCCTGCCCGATGAGCGCAGCCTTTCCGCTGCCCAGTTCCTTCTCCTCGCCCACGCCTACTATGGCTCGCTTGGCATCCGCATCCGACGCCTGCTCACCGACAATGGCTCCTGTTACCGCTCCCGCCACTTCCGTCGTACTTGCCGCCGCCTCGGCATCCGCCACCGCTTCACCCGCCCCTACACCCCTCGCACCAACGGCAAGGCCGAGCGCTTCATCCAAACCGCCCTCCGCGAATGGGCCTATGCCCGCTCCTACTGCTCCTCCCTCCAACGCGCCAACCATCTGCTCCCCTGGCTCCACGACTACAATTGGCATCGCCCCCACGCCAGCCTCGGCTATAATCCCCCTATCAGCCGACTCCCTCCTCCCCGGAACAACCTGTTGAGGCTCCACAGCTAGCCAACTGCGCGAGGACGGGTGACAGGGGGACCGTCCGAGGGAAACTACATTCAGAATCTCAATAGCTGCCACAAGCCGGCGAAATCATCCCGCCACAGCAAAGGTCTCGCCTTCGGGTCCGAAGGTGGTCTTGTGGCTCGCCGAACCTCGGCCAAATCCAGAAACTCGCGATTGTTCGTCAAAAGCATCCAGCTTGCGGCGCTCACCCCCTGGGCGGGGTCTGCCTGGTTGGGGATGTAGAGGGATCGGCGGTCGGACCGGCGGGCAAGGCCCTCGACGACCGGTTCCAGGTTGAGACTTTCGCTCGATATGTGGAACAGCAGAAGCCCTTCCGGCCTGAGATGCCGCCAGTAGGTGTCGAGGCATTCCCTGGTCAGCAAGTGGATCGGGATGGCCTCGCTGCTGAAGGCGTCGACGGCCAGGATGTCGAACCTCTGCAGCTGATTGCGGGCGGCCTCGGCTTCCATTTGCACCCGTGCGTCTCCTGTGACGATCTCGACGGCGGCGGGCGTGTCCTCAAGGAAGGTGAAGTAGCGCTTGGCGATCGTCACCACATCGGGATTGATCTCGTAGAAGCGAATGGAATCACCGGGGCGCGCGAGGGCGGCGATGGTTCCCGCGCCCAGTCCGATCACTCCCACCCGCAGACGGCTTTCTTCGTCGTGGGACGCGAGGCGGCGGGGATGATGCTCCATAGCCAAACCAATGGCGCTCTCCCGCCCGTAGTAGGCGGTAGGCAAGCTGCGTTTCCCCTGCGCGACGAATTGCGAGCCGTGCAGCACTCGGCCGTTCGTGAGCACAAGCCTTTCGCCTTCCTCGCCATGGTTTTCGCGCGTCAAACGAAGGACTCCATAGAAGTTGCGGGATCGCAACACGGCTTCGCCTCCCCGACCGACAGCAATAAGAATCGAGCATGTGGCGATCGCGAGCACCATGCCGGTCATCGGCGCCCAGATCCAGTAAGGGCGGTTGGCGTAAGGCTTCCAAGCCCGAGCGCGGTACCAGGCGACCAGCGTCAACCCAACGCTGCCCGCCATGGCGACGGGAAATTCCCAAAATCCGCTGAAGGCCAGCGGTGCGATGAGCGCCACCGCCACGCCCCCCAGCGTGCCGCCCGCCGCAATCATCAAATAAAACAGGGTCAAGTGCCGGGGGTGCGGCTTTGTTTTGACCAACTCGCCATGGCAAACCATGCAGCACGCGAACAGTGTCAGCGAATACACCACGAGATGGTTGACGAGAGGCGCTTCCGGGCCCAGGACCATCATGATCAGGGCCAGCGGGACCATGACTCCAACGAGCAGGCCCAGCCATCGGCGGTCATATCTGGACTCGTGGCCGAAGCAAAGGATAAACGTGAACAGATAGATCGCTAAGGGTAAAATCCACAAGAAGGGAACGACGGCGACCTCCTGGCAGATCTGATTGGTTGTCGCCAGCAGCATGGCCGAACCCATCGCGGAAAGGCCAAGCCAGAGCAGCACCGTGGTCGCCGCCGGGCGTTCGCCGTGGAGGTCGGAGATTCCGGCGGTCGAGGTCCCTTCCCGGCTCGGCTCCGTGAAGGCGCCGTCCGCTGCGCGGTGCGCGTCCGGCCTGCGCCAAAGACCGGCTCCCAGCGCGCTCCAGCCCGTACAAACGGCGAACGCCAGGTAGGCCCAGGACCACACGGCAACCTGGTTCTCGAGCGCTAGCAGAGGTTCCACAAGAAAGGGATAGCTGAGGAGCGCTATCAGAGAACCTGCGTTCGACAGGGCGTAGAGCCGGTAGGGTGATCGCCGGGGAAAGCTACGGGTGAACCAGTGCTGAATCAAGGGGCCTGTTGCGGACAGCAAGAAGTAAGCCGGGCCGACGGTCAGCACCAGCAACGCCAGGATCCGCCGAGTCGGTGCGCCTCCGGTCCCAGGCTCCAACAGATCGCTGGAAGGGGCGATCGGAAGCAACAGTAGCGAGGCTGCCAACAGAACCAGGTGAAAGGCCGCGAGCGTTCCAGGCGCTAGTCGCGAGCTGCCCAGGTGAGCGTAGGCATACCCGAGCAGCAAAAAAACTTGGAAGAAAAGGAGGCAGGTCGTCCAAACCGCCGGGCCGCCGCCGAACCAGGGAAGGATGTACTTGCCGATCAACGGCTGAACCTGAAAAAGAAGGAAGGCGCTCAGAAAGATCGTTACGCCGAATCGGACCATTCGATATCGATTGCAGTCAGGAACCCCGGCGGGCGGCGCCACTCTTCAGAGAGTTGGGTCAAAACCCCGGGGAGTAAATCGGCGAGGCGAGCAACAACATCCGACCCTATCTGCATGATACATTACCGTGGTGCGGAGCTCGGTTGGCCTTTGTTGGGCACAGCTTGTGTTAAGCCCTAATACTCGTTACTTAAGAAGGTCTTTGGAAAAATCGGGTACAGCCAGCCAATTCACTTCCTGCCAAGTGCTTTTCTTTCGGGCCATGGTGGGGGCGAATGGGTGGCAGTCCCCATTTTCCCTCCACCGCAGGCCACTATCCTATGACCTGCCCCCAGGAACGAGTCCACTCTCTAAGTTAGACCTGGGACCTGGGTAATCTGGCCTCCGGCGCCGGCGGCCGATAGGCCAAGGCGCTGTGAGGCCGTCGCTGGTTGTACTCCCTGCGCCATCTCTCGGCCAACACCTTCGCCTCCCACAACGTGTCGAAGACTTCTACGTTCAGCAGTTCATCCCGCAGTTTTCCGTTGAAGCTCTCCACATATCCATTCTCCCAGGGGCTGCCGGGCTCGATGTATAAGGTCCTCACCCCAACAGCCTTCAGCCAGTCCCGAACCGCCTGAGCCGTAAACTCTGACCCGTTATCGGACCGAATGTATTCAGGCACTCCCCGATCCACGAACAACTCCGCCAATCGATCCAACACGTCCTGGTGATTCATCTGTCGTTGGACCTCAATGGCCAGACACTCCCGGGTGTATTCATCCAGTAGGGTTAATAATCGAAAGGCCCTTCCGTCATGGGTTCGCTCATGCACGAAGTCATAGCTCCAGACGTGATCCTTGTGAGCCGCTCGTAACCGAACGCAGGATCCATCATGAAGCCACAGTCTCCTTCGTTTCGGCTGTCTGGACGGGACTTTCAGCCCCTCCTGTCTCCACAACCTCTCCACCCGCTTGTGATTCACTTTCCACCCTTCCCAACGAAGCATGGCCGTGATCCGTCGGTAGCCGTATCGCCCGTAGTGCGTGGCCAACTCCACCATCTCAGCCACCAATCGAGCCTCCTCATCGGGGATATGCCTTTCCCTTCGCTGGGTCGATCGAGCCTGTCCCAGCACTTGGCAGGCCCGACGTTCGGAGACGCGCTCTGCTCCCAATCTCTCCCTCACCCACACCACTGCGCGTCTCCTCTTCGTCGGGCCTAGAAGTTTCCCGAGGAAACTTCTTTTAGGATCTGCTTGTCCAAAGACAGATCTGCCACTAGCTTCTTCAACCGGGCATTCTCCTTCTCCAACACCTTCAACCGCTTGGCCTGATTCAGTCGAAGCCCTCCGTACTCCTTGCGCCACCGGTAGTAGGTCTGCTCGGTCACCCCAATCTGTTTGCACACCTGGCCCACCGTCTGTCTGGGGTGGACCCCTGTAGTGAAACAACCTGCTATTGACTCCCGCATAATATAGAGTAACCTTTTGGGGGTTCTGCTCGTCTTAATAGACATGGGGAACCCAAGAGGCGTAAGGCGCGATTTTGATGCTCTGGAAAAGCGACGGCTGGAGGCCGTGCGGCTGGTCGTTGACGAAGGTTTGAGTCAGTCCGAGGCAGCACGGCGCGTGAAGGCGGCGCAGCAAAGCGTGAGCCGTTGGGTTAGCGAGCATGGCGCGTACGGTGCCGCCGGACTCCGCCGGGCCGGGCGCGCCGGCCGCAAGCCGCTGTTAGACGCCACGCAACGGGAACGTCTGGAGGCAATGCTGCTGCGGGGCCCCGAAGCGCAGGGCTTCTCGACGCCGCTGTGGACTTGTCCGCGAGTCGCTCGTCTGATCGCCGACGAGTTCGGCGTGCGCTATCACGAAGGTCATGTTTGGAAGATCCTGCGGGCGCTCCACTGGAGCCCGCAACGGCCTGTCGGCAAGGCCCGCGAGCGCAACGAAGAAGCCATCCGCAACTGGCGGCGCAAGACTTGGCCGGCCACTAAAAAAAGCCCAAAAACAAGGCCGCACGATCGTCTTCATCGACGAAAGCGGACTGAGTCAGAAGCCCCATCGTTGCCGCACCTGGGCGCTCCGCGGCGAGACACCCGTGCTGGAGTTCAACTTCAACTGGCAGAAACTTTCCGTTTCCGCCGGGCTGACCTTGCGCAACTTCTACTTCCGGCTCTATCCCGGCGCCATCGGCGAGCTGGAGGTCATCGACTTCCTGAAGGCTTTGGTCCGCCACATCGACGGCCCGCTGCTGATCGTCTGGGACCGCCTGCCGGCGCACCGCAGCCGCCTGGTGCGGGAGTTCATCGAGCTCTCCGAAGGCCACATCGCCACGGAGTGCTTGCCGCCCTATGCACCGGAGCTGAACCCGGTGGAATACATTTGGGCTTACTGGAAGCAGCACGAGTTGCCGAACGTCTGTCCGAAGGACTACTGGGAGCTGGACGAGCGTGCCCGCAAATCCCTGCGTCGCATGCGCCGCAAACCGCGCTTGATTACGGCCTTCTGGAAGCAGTCTTCTCTTGGCCTTGACTAACTCGATATTATGCGAAATTCAATAAGCAGGGTTTCCCCATTCGCTGAAAAAGGCTTGGCTGGGGAGCGGCCTTCATTGTAAACTTCTGCTCGGCCGGTGAAGCGGAGGCGGGCTCTGGTGGAGACCAACCCGCCGAGGAATAGCCGGGCGGGAACTCATCGAGACGATGGGTCGGGGCGTGGAGCCTCTCGCTTCGCGCCCCACTCCGGCACGAACCCCGCCCATCGGATCGAAAGATTCCCTCATGCCTCGGAAAACTCATCCCACGACTCCCGCGAGACTGGCCTGTTCGAGCACGCTTTGCTCGTACTCGACCGGCGGCAGATACCCCAGCGCCGAGTGCAAACGTTTCTCGTTGTAGACGCGATCGAGAAACTGCCCGACGCGCCGTTTCGCCTCGGCGAAATCTTCATACTCGAACAAATAGACCTCTTCATATTTCAAGGTCTTCATGAACGATTCCGCCATGGCGTTGTCGTAGGGATTGGCCTTGCGGCTCATGCTGATGCTAATGCCGTGCTGTTGGAGCAGCTTCGTGTAGTCGCCCGAGGCGTACTGCACGCCGCGGTCGGAGTGATGCACCAAGCCCGGCCCGATCTCGCGTGTCCGCAAGGCCGTCCGTAAGGCGGCCAACGCCAACTCCGCCTCCAAAGTGCGACCCAGCGACCAGCCGATCACCCGCCGCGAGAAGGCGTCCAACACCACCGCCAGATACACGAACTCCCGCAACAGCCGAATGTAGGTGATGTCGGCCACCCAGAGTTGGTTCACAGCGCTGATATCGAGCGTCGGCACGAGATTCGGGTAAACCGCCATGCCGTGTTCGGAATCGGTCGTGCGGATGAATTTCTTGCGGCGCAGACACAGCAGGTTGTCCTGGCGCATGATGCGCTGCACGCGCTTGCGGTTGATCACCCAACCTTGGCGCCGCAGCTCGGCGGTGATGCGCCGCGAGCCGTAGGCGGGCATCTCCACGGCGATGCGCTGGATCACGTCCCGCAACGCCGTCTCGTTGTCGCCCGCGGGCGGTTGACGAGCCCGGTAGTAGGCCGCGCGGGAGACCTCCAGCACACGACACATCGCGGCCAACGACAAGCCCGCTCCCGTTTCCCGTTGTTGCTCGATCAAGGGGATCATCTTGTCTTTGAAGACGCGGCGCTCGGAAGCTGTTGTTCCTCGAGCCGCGCCAAGGCCTTTTTTAACAGGGCGTTCTCCATCGTGAGCCGGCCCACCATCTGCTCCAGCTCGCTCACCTGGATCTGCTCGTCATTGGGCTCGCGGTCGCGCTGAAAGGCTCGTTCGGGATCGCGGCGCAGCTGTTGCCGCCACTTGCTCAAAAGCGTCGGATGGATCTCATGTCGCCGCGCCACGGCGGCGACCGAGGCTCCCGCCTCGACCTGCCTCACCGCCCGTAACTTGAACTCGGCGGAAAACTTTCTCCTGGACAACGTCATGGCACCTCTCTCCATTCACTGTAAAAAGATGCTTAACGAGTTGTCTCATTTTCGGGGTCCACTCCAGTCCTTGAGCTAGACCCACCTCTGCCTCACGCAACTTGATGATGATCTGTTCTGCACTAAATCGCTTCCCTGCCATCTCTTGCCTCCTTCCTAAAACCGAAAATCCTAACATTCAACTTGGACTCGTTTTAGGGGGCAAGGTCAATTTCCTTGCACCTTCAGCCGCCCGGCAGCGTCACCGTATAATAGAGTCGTCGAGGGAGAACCATGCGCGCTCACCGACAAAAGGGTTTCACGATCATCGAGCTTCTCATTGTGGTTGCGATCATCATGATCATCGCCGCCATTGCGATTCCCAAACTAGGCGATGCCCGCAGGCTCGCCTACGAGATGGCCGCCATCAGGACGCTTCAGACTCTCAACACCGGCCAGGTGCAGTACTTCTCTACCTACGGCCGCTTTGCGTCCACTTTGATGGAAATGGGGCCCGCTCCCGGAGGCGCCGCGCGCTCGGCGTCGGCCGCCGACCTGATCAGTGAAGACCTTGCGCAGGGTCTCAAATCGGGATACGTCTTCACCATGGTGGGAACGCCCAGCGGGTACACGATCAACGCCGATCCCCAGGTCTACGAGGTCACCGGCGGCCGATCTTTCTACACGGACCATGCCAATATCGTCCGGCAGCATGAAGGCAACGAACCCGCCTCCGAGAACGACCCCGAGATCAAGTAGCCGCACCGATCAGTAGGCCGACACGAACCCCGGTACAAAGGTCCGCCGCCTTATGGCCGGGCGTGGCCGCGGCAGCGAAACTTTGCTGTTCCCCTCCGATCTGTAGGCTGGCTGGATCTGTTGGCTAGCTGGGAATGTAGGGACGCGGCATGCCGTGCCCGAGGTTGCCGACCGTCCCCCCCCGCGTCTACCTAACCCAGCGATCGGCCCTTGCCGGCGCCAAGACGATATCATGAAACGGTGACGGTATCGAAGGCCGTGATCCTGGCCGCAGGGCGGGGCACGCGGATGAAATCGCTGACCGAGGACTGCCCCAAGCCGATGCTGCGGCTTCACGACAAGCCGCTGCTCGCGCACCTGATCGAGCGTGCCGAGGCGGCCGGGATCGCCGACATCATGATCGTCACCGGCTACAAAGCCGAGGTAATCGAGAGCTATTTCGCGCGCCATCGTCCGGCGCGGGCCAAACTCGCCTATCGCCGACAGCCGACTCAGGACGGAACCGGATCAGCCGCGCTTGTGGGACGCGATTTCGTCGGCCAAGACCCTTTTCTGCTGACCTTCGGGGACATTCTCGTTGATTCGACTTCCTACGGGGAGGTGGCCGGACGACTCGACGGCGCGGAGGCCGTCCTGGCTCTCAACGAAGTCGATGACCCCTACCGAGGGGCGGCGGTCTACGTGGAAGGGGAGCGGGTTACCGAGATCGTGGAAAAGCCCCCGCAAGGAACGTCGACGACGAGATGGAACAATGCAGGCGTCTACGGCTTTCGGCCCTCGGTTTTCACGGAACTGGCGAAGATTCCCCGCTCGCCACGAGGCGAGTACGAATTGACCGACGCCATTCGGCGCATGTTGGCCAGGGGAGCTTCCCTGCACTGGCAGCCAATCGGCGGGTTGTGGAGGGACGTGGGCCGTCCCGAGGACCTGGCCACGGCGGAAAAGCTCCTTTCGGCCAACGGATAGGCGTTCTCCGACCGGGTGTGGCCTAGAATCGGGAAGCCTAGGCCGCTTTTCTCGTCAGGTGGTGAGAAAAGCGGGCTACTTGGCTTTTCGGGTGGGACGCAAAGGCTTGCGCGTGAAATAGCCGCGGGCTAATTCGGGCTTGATCTCCAGAGCGCGTTCGAAGCACTCAATGGCCTCAGCCTCCCGGTCGGTGCCGGTCAGAGCAACCCCTAAGTTCAGATACGCCTCCGCGAACTCCGGATCTATCTCAACGGCCTTGGAGTAGTACTCGATCGCCTTTTCCGTATTGTCGGCCTTTTGCTCGAGCAGACCGGCATTGAACTGGATCTCAGCCGAGTCGGTCTTCGACTTAGCCAGTCTGGCGTAAGCCCCGCGCCTGCTCGTAGTTTTCCTGCTTGGTAAAGGCGGAAGCCAAGCCAAGCAGCGCTTCCGGATCGTCGTCCTTGTATTCTAGGGCCTTCAAGAAGGCCTCCTGGGCTTTGTCGTAGTCGTCGAGCTTAAGGTGGGCAACCCCGAAGTTGAGCCAAGCTTCCGGCCAGTCCTCCTTATGGCGGACGCACTTTTCGTAGACCATCGCGGCTTGTTCCCACTGGCCGTTCTTGTGCAGGGACACGCCGAGACGGAACAGAGATTCAGGAGAACTGGTCGCCTCGGCGAGTTTGTCGTAATACTCGGCCGCCCGGTCCCATTTGTCCTCTTTTTCCTGCAACAGGGCCAAGTTGTATAACGCGGGAGGCGATTCCGGCTCGAGCTTTAATACTCGCTACACTGCTGTCCGGTTAAAAGTCGAATAGAATCAATTGGTTGGGGTCATAGGGGGATTCGTTTGGGGAGTCGGATGGCTGGAGTGCCTGTAAAAGGGGCATTTTTTCGAATTGCGTAACGCTGAGAATCTGTAGAATCTGGTAAAGACTCGCTTCCAGCCCGAGCCGTTTCCGGACGATGGCGATGAGCACGTAAATCGAGACAGCGATCCGGATCTGCGTCTTGACGGCGTTCTCGCTGGTGCCGTAAAACGAGTTGATTCGCAGATGTTGCTTGATCCACTTGAAGAACAACTCAATCTGCCAACGCGACTTGTAGATGTGGGCGATGGTCAGCGCCGGGAGCGCGAAGTTGTTGGTCAGAAACTTCAGCCGCTTGTTCGTCCGGGCGTCGAAGTAACTGACCCTCCGCAACGGGTCGGGATAGGCTTGGGCCGATTCGATGGCAGCCAGTATGACGGTCTGATCCGTTGGAGCAAGATGTTCTTCTTGGTTCGCACGACGAAGAACGACGAGCAGAGAGTGAACACGAAGAGGCGTTCGAAATCGACGTAGGCCCGATCCATGACGTAGAACGCGCCGGCCTCCGGGCCGATCTCGTCGAGGATGTTGATGTCGTGCACTTTGCCTCCAGTAATGCGGATGAACGTGGGAATATTGCCGTGCAGATCCAGCAGCGTGTGCATCTTCACGGCGGCCTTTTGCTTGCGGAATCTCGCCCACGGAAACAGCGACAGGCAGAGGTCGATTGTTGTCGAGTCGAGAGCGTACAGAGTCTGGTCCAAGTCCACACCGATCGGGTCGTGGGCATATAACGGCCGTGCCATGCCAATCAAGACCTGCGCGAAGTCCGCGTAGATCCGCCAGTCGCGCGACTCGTTCGCATCGGCCAGTGTCGAGCGCGCTACCCTGCCGCGGAATCCCATGTGGTAGAGTTTGCCGTGCATCGAACGCAGGCACGTCTCGATGTCGCGGAGGCTTGCCCGATAGGTCAGCTGGGCGAATGCCATCGCAAGAAACTGATCCCAGCAGGAGAAACTTTTCAGATAGGAATCGCCGCGGTAGCGCGATACACATTTCTGAAACTCTTTGCTCGGTAGGTGCTCGATCAGTTGGGAGAAAACCGTACGGCCAAGGTTCATCCCTCATTGTGCCGCGTCCGGATGCTCCGTTCAGGCGACCATTTGCGGCCTCGGGATTTCAAATCGTTCCCGGGCAAAACAGGCCATAAGACATTGAACGGTCGAGACTTACCGTCCGATGGCGCGACTTTCCCCGGACAGCACTGGGCTGGGGACATTGTCGCGAAAAGGTCCCGAGGGAGCTAAGGCATTGACCACCGACTGTCGGTCGTTCGCCTGCTGCCACAGGCTCACAAAGAAAGTCGTCTTCTTGCTGTTTCCAACAGGACCGGAAAAATCACCGGCAAGAAGACGGCGCTGTTCTTCGGGCCGATCCAACGCAAAGGCATTTCTAGCATCCAACCGGTAGTCGCGAAGGCCGAACTTAAAGCTCCCATGGTAGCGGGAGGATCCCGGCTTGGTTTTGATCTCAATGCGCCCGCTTCCCGGTTTCGAGAACTCGGCGGAATACGGGTTCTTGTTGAATTTCACCTCCTGAATCTCCGACGTAGACAACCCAGGATCCGACACCTCCAACCCGTCCACGATCACGCTGACGCCGCTAGGATCACCCGAGATGATTTCCAGCAAATCAGACATAGCCTTCACGGCATCATGGCCAAGAGTCGGCAGCCGATCCAGCATCCGCCCATCGAAACTGACCGCATCAAGGTTGTCGCCGATCTCAGTATTGACGTGTTGCTCGCTCGAGAAAATCCACGGTGTAACGGCCCATGCTGATCTGCGGCTGGACGGTGAGGTTCTTCGACTCGAGGAAGGCCAAAAGGTCCTGCTCGAAAGGGAAGTTCCAAGGTTTGTTCTTGAAACGGATCGCACGCGGGTTGGTCGCATGCTGGAGAAGATCGCGCACCAATCCGGGAGGAAACAAATCGATCGGCCGGCTCACAAAACAGATCGCCTTACGCCGCGGACGGGTGAAGGCCACGTTCATCCTCTGGCGGCCCTCTTCGCCGAAGCCGAAGTGAAGCATCAAGGGACTCGAGTTAGGCGCGTAACGAAATGAGTAGAGGAGCACGTCGCGTTCGTCACCCTGGAGGCCTTCCGGCGTGGCGCTCAGCAGTCTTCGCTGCTCAATCTCGCGGTCGGAAAATTCTTCGCTGATCATTTTCCAGAGCAGTTCCGCCTGGCTGGCGAATGGCGAGCAGGCCGCGAAAGTCAGGTCTTGATAGGCGGGATCGTCGACCAGCTTGCGCAGATGCTCGACAAGAGCCGACGCTTCCCGCTCGTTGACGCCCGCTCCCAGGTCGTCCCTGGCGCTGGCGACCTCAATCACTTCACACACCTTGCCCAGCCGGCGGCCCATGCCGTAGGTCATCAGCATCAGCTGACCGTCATAGAACTCATGATTACTGAAAGACGAAATGTCGGGATGGCAGCGAAAATGTTCCACCAGGCTGAACTTTTCGTCGGCGAAAGTGCTGCCAAGGTCAAACAGGGTACACTCTCTGGCGTCGAGACGTTCGGCGCGCGGCAGCCTGAAAGTCAACCCGTGCCGGAGAATAAGCTTCTGGTTCTGCTTGGGGTCGACAATCTTAAGGTCGGTGGTCGGCAATTGCTTGTCGTCGCCGATAATGACCACGTTGTCGGCCCGCAATAAGATGGGCAGCGCCACCGGAATGGCGCATTGGGAAGCCTCGTCCACGATGACGAGGTCGAAAAGGCGCGGCTCCGGCGACGGCTGATCTGTTTCAGGGCAACAACGTCACCAGCATCGAAAAGTTGTTTCGGAAATCACGCGGACAAGCTGAGGATGGCGTTCACTACTTCAAGGAGATCATCGTCTTTAGCGAGAATCTGGTTCACTTCTACATGAGGGCGAAAAAGAATGGAGATCAAGCCTTGGTCCTTGTCTGCCGAGGAGCGGTGAATATCGGCATGGGCCTGACGAAAAGCCGTGCGGCATTGATTGAGGTTGAAGCGTCTGTTTGATCTGAAGCGCTGAGGCCGATCTTATTTTGTAGCGATAGGTTTCCCTTTCCCCTCCCCCTGGAAAGGAATGACAGATTGCTCTTGGGTAGGCGCTGTGGCGCCTACCCGCGTTTTTGGCCCCCTGAACCCGCAAGGGAGAGTTGGCATGAGCCAAAGAAAATGTCCCGTCCCGGAGAGCCTGACCAAGCGGATCGCCTGCGCCGTCGATGAAACTCTTGGGTTCTTGATTTCACCCTGGGGATTGATTCTACCTCTTATCGAGTTGCTCGAACGCGGTCGGCATAGCCCCGCGCCGCGGTAGCCGGGTGTTCTTGCTTTCGATCCCCGAGATCGAGCCGTTCCGAAGAACGTCACAAATTGCGGCAGTAGAGACCGGCACTCTTGCCGGTCCTTGGGCTGACATGTCGCGCTCGCTTGCCTTACACACTGCACGCCGAATGATGGCTGGGGGACAAACAAGAGTGTTTGTCCCCACAGGGCTCGACCGATTCAGTAGAAGCCCGGCTTCAGTAGAGACCGGCACTCTTGCCGGTCGTTGGGCGCGACATGTCGCGCCCGCTTGCCTTCCAAACCCTACGCCAACAAGAAACGGGATCCGCGCCAAGAAGAAGGCCTCCTTGGATTGGCGAGGTACAATGTAGTTGGGCGCACACGAAGCCCGGGGACCATTCGAGAACGGGCTGCCGGAAGCCACGAACCCACGAGCCGAAAAATTCACCAAACTAACCCAATTTCGCACAATCCGAAAGGAATCAATGGTTTACGAATGGTTTCCAGTACGGCAGCCGGTCGGATCGATCCGCGGAGTCCGACGGATCGGACCAGCCGGATAGAAAAGTGCCTTGCCTCGGGGCGGGAGGCCCCGAGGAGCAACAGGGCGGCAGAGCTTGTAGCGCGGACCTGGCTCTGTTCCAGCGTCCGCGTCCCTGCGCAGCTACCGGGCAACAGAATTACCAAACAAAGCCAATTCCTCATAACATCTTACCCCCCAGACACTTAGAGAAAGTTTGGCGGGCTTGTCGCGGCCTTCGGCCCTCAGCTGGTGAGAAATGCAGGCCAGGGGAGGCTAAAGGAGAAGCGATCGAGTGAACGTGGGAGTCCACAACTTCATCAGCCTGTTGGGCATCTTTGTCCTGATGGGCTTAGCTTGGATCTTTTCCACCAACCGAAGAATCGTCAACCGGCACGTCATCCTCGGCGGCCTTGCCTTCCAACTGCTGTTCGCCCTGTTTCTCTTTCTCGTTCCGGCGGGAACAAGAGTATTCCTGTTCATCAACGACGTGGTCGTCGCGATCCTGGATTCCGCCGCGGCGGGATCAATATTTGTCTTCGGACGGTTGGCCCTTCCGCCGGGCAGTACGAGTGCGACAGGGGAGACGTCGCTTGGTTTCTTTTTGGCCTTCCAGGCCTTCCCCATGATTATCTTTTTTTCCGCCCTGATGTCGATCTTCTACTATTTCGGCGTCATGCCTCTCATCGTCAGAGGGTTCGCCTATGTCTTCGCCAAGTTCATGAAAATATCCGGGGCGGAGTCGTTGAGCGCCGCCAGCAATATCTTTGTCGGCATAGAATCGGCGCTGACCATCAAGCCGCATTTGAAGGACATGACCCGTTCGGAGCTGTGCACGGTATTGACCGCGGGAATGGCGACTGTTTCTTCCAACGTTCTCGCCGTCTATATTTTCAGTTTGAGGGATCAGTTTCCGACCATCGCCGGACATCTCATTTCCGCCTCCTTTCTCTCCGCGCCGGCGGCGCTGATCATGTCGAAAATCTTGTTGCCCGAATCCCAAACGCCCAAGACCTTGGGCCGCGCCGTGCGCCTCGATTACGAAACCGAGGGTAACGTTTTTGAAGCGGTCATCAGCGGGGCCAATTCCGGCGTGCGGCTCATCGTCGGCATCGTGGCTCTGCTGATCGCCGTGCTTGGGATCGTCGCCCTGATCGATCTCGGGTTGACGAGCGTGGGCGGCCAACTGAACTCTTTGATCGGCGGAGAAATGGATTGGTCTCTTAAGGGACTGCTGGGGTATGCGTTCTACCCTTTGACGCTGCTGCTGGGGGTTCCGGTATCCGATGCTCATGTGGTTTCCCAGATCATCGGAGGAAGAGCTGTCGTGACCGAGGTGGTGGCCTATCAGGATCTGGCGGCGAGTATCGAGAACGGCCTTTTACAACACCCACGCTCTTTCGTCATCGCCACGTACGCCCTTTGCGGATTCGCCCATGTAGCTTCTGTGGCGATCTTTGTGGGTGGCGTATCCGCCCTCGTTCCCGAGAAAAGAAACATCCTGGCGCAAATTGGGTTTCGTTCCCTGGCCGCCGCCACCCTAGCCTGTCTGATGACGGCTTGCGTAGCGGGAACATTCTTCACACAAAACTCTCTTCTGCTGGCGCGGTGACGTTTGTCGACAGCGGCCCGCCGGTTATCCGGCTCTTCTCGCGCAGTTCGTCTCGCCGGGTGGCGAGAAAAACCGTCTAGCTGTGGAGCCTCAACAGGTTGTTCCGGGGAGGAGGGAGTCGGCTGATAGGGGGATTATAGCCGAGGCTGGCGTGGGGGCGATGCCAATTGTAGTCGTGGAGCCAGGGGAGCAGATGGTTGGCGCGTTGGAGGGAGGAGCAGTAGGAGCGGGCATAGGCCCATTCGCGGAGGGCGGTTTGGATGAAGCGCTCGGCCTTGCCGTTGGTGCGAGGGGTGTAGGGGCGGGTGAAGCGGTGGCGGATGCCGAGGCGGCGGCAAGTACGACGGAAGTGGCGGGAGCGGTAACAGGAGCCATTGTCGGTGAGCAGGCGTCGGATGCGGATGCCAAGCGAGCCATAATAGGCGTGGGCGAGGAGAAGGAACTGGGCAGCGGAAAGGCTGCGCTCATCGGGCAGGATCTGGGAGAAGGCGATGCGGGAATGGTCGTCGACGGCGACGTGGACGAACTCCCAGCCAGCGGCGCGGGAGCGTCGGGTCTTATCGCCGGTAACGCGGTGACCGGCGTGCTGGAAGCGGCCGAGCTTTTTGATGTCGAGATGCAGTAGATCGCCGGGACGGTGATGTTCGTAGCGGCGAACGGGGGGAGCGGGTTCGAGATCGCGGAGACGGTTGAGTCCGGCGCGACCGAGGAGGCGGCTGACGGTGGCCGGGGATAGCCGCAGGGTTTGGGCGATGCGGCGGCCCGTCCAACGTTGTCGGCGCAGGGCGAGGACGCGGTCAACGACGGCTTGCGGGGTGCGGCGCGGGCTATGCCGGGGACGCGAAGAGCGATCGTAGAGACCGGCTTCGCCTTCGCCGCGGTAGCGGGCCAGCCAACGGCGGGCGGTGCGTTCTGAGACGTCTCGGGCCGCCGCGGCGGCCCGAGGCGTCTCTCCAGGGTCGTGGTTATTCGACAACTCCAGCTTCCCTGGTCCGGGACCGAATGAACAACCTGTTGAAAGATCACAGCTAGCCCGCTTTTCTCACCACCCGGCGAGACGAAGTGCGTGAGAGGCCCGTCAGTACAAAGCGCGTGCCGCTCGGCGCCGCATTTCTTGAATAATGCGGGCGTACTTGAACCCTACGTTGAGCACGGCGAGCAAGAGCAACGAAGTAATGGCGGGCCTATTGCGTGCTTCGACCGTCAGGTGGTGAGAAATGCGGGCTAGCATCAAGCGGAATGATTACGGTCTACTGGGCCCGGTGGGATGCGAGTTGCAGATCGACAGGAACGAAACTCCACGGCGTCTCCTATCCGTCCGCCGGCGGCCAGTAGTCTTCCACTCGGTAGGCCTCATCGTCGCCCGGCCAGGGCGGCATGGTGGTCAGCAGAAATTCCAACGGCTCATCCGCCAAGCTACGGAACTGGAAACGGGTCCCGGCGGGAATGCTCAGACTTACCCCCGGGAAGACGTCGACGACCTGCTCGATCTCGCCCAGCTTGCGCCAGACCTGCCCCCGTCCCCGAATGAAATACCAGATCTCTTCGACCGAACGGTGCGCCACGGCCTGGGACACCCCTCCCGCAGGGAGCGTGCAGTGCGCCGAACTCCCTGTTTCGGTCGCGGCGAGGATGCGGATCTGGGAGCCATCAGGCGCCAAGCAGTCATACGCTTCCGGCAAGCACTTCGTCTGCATAGGTGTAATATGGACCAACCCGCAATCCAGCCTGCGTCCTCGGCGGACGAGTCCTCCGGAAATGTGTACACGGAACGAGCGGGAACGTGGCCCCGGGGATCTCCGGAGTGATCTCCGGGAACGCGGCTTAGTCGTCGCTCCCGCCGAGAAGGCCCGCGCGCATCAGAAAATAAAGCAGCGTCAGCAGCGTGCTGACGGCCGCGGCGACGTAGGTCAAAGCGGCGGCATTCAAGACCTTGTCGACGCCTTCGCGCTCATGGGGCGAGACGATGCCCTGGGCGAGGACGAGTTGCTTCGCTCGACGCGTGGCGTCGAATTCCACCGGCAGGGTCACAATCTGGAAAAGCAAGACGGCGGAGAACAAAACCGCCCCCACGAGGACCATATTCGACGAGGCCATGAACAGGCCCAGGACCATGACGATGTAGCCTACTGAAGAGCCGATGCTTGCCGTTGGCACGAGGGTGGAACGAAGCCACAGCGGTGCATACTTTTGGGCGTGTTGGATGGCATGGCCCGCCTCGTGCGTGGCGACGCCGATGGCGGCGATCGACCTCGAGTCGTAGACGTTTTCGGAAAGCGCCAGCGTCTTGAGAGAAAACCGTGCGTGCGGGTCACGCTGACATCGTGCAGTCCAGCTCGGTCCAGCAAAAGCTGAGCCGCCTGCGCGCCGCTGTAGCCGGTAGCCGCCGGCACTCGCGAGTATTTCTTGAAGGCCGATTTCGTCCGAAAGCTGGCCCACAACGACAGCCCCAAGCCGGGCAAGATGAATAACAAGTACGTCGGATCGAAGAAAAACATGAGGCCGCTACCTCCTTGGTTTTTTGCCGGATGCCGTACCTTTCATTGTAGATGCAACGCGCGGGCCGCTTCGGCCGGCAGTCATTTATTCTTCCCCCGCAGCTGGTGCTGGGTGAACGGGGAGGGGAATCCCTTGATGTCAACGCTAATAAGATAAGGCTTGCCGCTTTCGAGCGCCCGTCTCATTGCCGGTCGGACCTGCTCAGGTCTCTCGACCAGTTCGCCGTCTCCTCCAAACCCCTTCATAACGAGGTCGTAGCGGGTTCGCCGCAGCTCGCAGGCCACGGTCCGGTCACCGCCGTAGATCCCCAACTGCAACTCGCGCTCGATGCCCCAACCACCGTCGTTGCCGACGATGATCACCACCGGCAACCCGAAGCGAACGGCCGTATCCATTTCGGCCAAGTAAAAACCCAGAGATCCGTCGCCGGTGATGACGATGGTCGGCTGGTCGGGCCGGAGAATTTTCGCCGCCAGCCCGATCGGGAACCCTACTCCCAGGCCGGCCAGGGATCCTAGCCTGAGCCAATGCATCGGCTTGTCGACCGGGAGCGCGCAGCGGCCCCAGTGGACAAAATCGCCTCCGTCCCAGCAGACGGTGGCGTCGGCGGGCATCTCGTCGCGAAGGGCCATGAAGAGGTGGAGGGGATGCATGGGTTGGGAAGGTCGGGAAGCGACGGCGGCCAGCTCGCGGTCCCAGGCCTGCCTCGCCCGCCGGATTTCCGCCAGCCACGCGGACCGGTCGGGCGGCGGTTCGTCGCCCAACTCTTCGAGCAGCGATCGGAGAGCCGCCTTGACGTCCGCCAACAGAGCTACCTCGAGACGACGATTGAGTCCCATCTCCTGGGAGTGAACATCCACTTGAACGAATTTCGCATCCGACGAAAACAGCCGCGGACCTGCTAGCCGCAGGCGGTAGTCAAGTCTTTTGCCCAGCACCAAGACGAGGTCGGCTTGCTGGAACATCTCTTCCGCGGCGCGGTTTAGGTTGGGGTCGGCGTAGCCAAAACATAGCGGGTGGCTGTCGGAGACGATGCCTCGAGCCAGGCAGATGGTGAACAGCGGCAGCGAGGCCTTTTCGATGAACGCTTCCAACTCGTTGCCCGCATCCGACCACCAGGCGCCGCTGCCGGCGATGACGACCGGCCTTTCGGCTTGCCGAATCAGGTCGAGCACTCGGCTGAGCCCGACCGCATCCGGTGAAGGCCGCGGGACTTGAATCGGCCCATCGGGTAGAGGGGCGTGGCTTTCCACCTGCTCGGTGAACACATCCACCGGAACGCTCAAGTGGGCTGCGCCGCCGCGCCCTGTCAGGGCCTCCGTGAAGGCGCGCCGCACGTAGAGCGGTATCTGCGCGGCGTGGGCCGGCACGGCGGCGTACTTGGTGATGCCGCGAACCAGGGAAAGCTGGTCCATATCCTGAAACGCGTTGCGATCCCGAAGCGCCGAATGGCTCATGCCGCTGACCGCGACTACGGGGCTGCCGGTGACGTTCGCCGTCGCGATTCCGGTGATGGAATTCGTATGTCCGGGGCCCCCGGTGACCATCGAGACCCCGGGTGTGCGCGTCATGCGGGCCCAGCCGTCGGCCATGTGAACCGCCGCCGACTCGTGCCGGGTGTCGTAGATCTTCAACCCTTGGCGGTCGGCTTGTTGGAGAATTTCGTTCAGATGATCGCCGACCAGCGTGAAGATGTGCGAGACCCCAAGATTCTTCAGGCTGTCGATGAAAAGCTCGGCGCCGGTAGGCATGGTCGGTTAGCGGCAGAGATGGGCGTTCCGGAAACGGACGATCGCGCGGAAAGAGCAGTCCCAGCCCGAGGGACGCAAAACAGCACTATACACGTTTTTGCGGAGTGGACGTACCGGCCGTTTGAGCTTTCTCCGCGACAACCCCGGCGGCA
The DNA here is from genome assembly GCA_965248365.1 of Bryobacterales bacterium. Taxonomy (GTDB): domain Bacteria; phylum Acidobacteriota; class Terriglobia; order Bryobacterales; family UBA6623. Next base: position 1,957,189 of record CBDFJA010000003.1, read on the forward strand.
ATGCTTTTCTGATCTCGGCTTTTCAGGGAGTGATAGAATTCAAGGTAGAACTCGCACCGAAACGCTCTCCATGCCGACCGTCCTCGATGCTGTTGAAAACCCTCCTATGGTGCTTTACCTCAGGCCCGTGCTTGAGATGACCGACGATCAGTTTTTCGATTTTTGCCGGCTCAACCGCGATTGGCGCATCGAGCGGAACGCGGAAGGAGAGATTATCATCATGGCTCCCGCCGGCTCGGAAAGCAGTAGCCGCAATGTCCATATCACCGCACAGTTGTTAGCCTGGGCGAAGGCGGATGGCACGGGCGTGGCTTTCGACTCGAGCGGCGGGTTTTCGCTGGCGAATGAAGCGACGCGGGCTCCGGACGCGGCCTGGGTTCTTCGCTCTCGTCTTCGCGGGATAAGCGCCGAGCGAAAGAAGAAGTTCCTGCCGCTGTGTCCGGATTTCGTCGTGGAGCTCGTCTCGCCCAGCGACCGCCTGGCGCTGGTTCAAGAAAAGATGCGGGAATATATGGCTAACGGCGCGAGGCTGGGCTGGCTGATTGATCCCGAACCCCGACAGGCGTACATTTACCGGCCCAGGCACGCCGTTGAGCAGCTCGACAACCCCGACACCATCGATGCAAGCCCCGATCTCCCGGGATTTGTCCTCGAGCTGGCCGACATCTGGGACCCGGGATTGTAATCCTCAACACCCTCTGACTCCGTTTGTTAGCGGCGCTGTTTACGCGCTTTGCGCGGCCCGGAAGGGACACCCCGAAGGGCGCGCAACTTCAGGCGAGAACGTTTCACGTCCCCCCGGAAACTAGCCGTCCGCCAGCGGCACGACTGATTTGGTGCCTTTCCTTAACTCTGTGCGGTGAGGCTGGGTACGAGGGACGTGCGAGTAGCCGTCCTCTTCGAGGGCAGCAAAGGTCTTCAGGCCGTCCGTGTAGGTAGTCGAGCCGGGAGCAACATTGCGGGCAAGAAACTTGTCGATCGTCACCTTTTGAAGTCCGGAATAACGGACATGCGGACGCGCCCGGAGCGCTTCCCGCGTTTCTCAACAGCGACCATCACAAGGGCCGCACGGCGCCCCTTCAGCTGTCGACTGCCTCGCCAACCTGCTTGCTGGCCCCCCATCCAGGTGTCATCGACCTCTACGTCGCCGTGCAAGGGCTCGCGAGCTGCGTTCACCATAGCTCGCCGCAGCTTGTGCAGCATCATCCAGGCGGTTTCGTAACGCGACAGGTCGAGCTGACGCTGGAGTAGCACCGCCGACACACCTCGCTTATCGGTTGTCATCAGGTACGCAGCCCAGAACCAAACCGTTAGAGGGGATCTTCGTATTGTGGAGCACCGTTCCCGACGTCAACGAGACCTGGTGTCGACAGGCCGCACACTGCCAGCGCCGTTTCGTCTCCAGGATGTAGGCCTGCCGATGCCCACACTGAGGACAAAGGAACCCATCGGGCCAACGACAAGCGGCCAAGTACTTCTGGCAAGCCTCGTCGCTCGCGAACTCCGCCTGAAACTCACGCAGACTCTTCGGAAACGGCGGCCGGGCCATGCCGCTACACTACATCTTGGGGCTTGCTGAAACAACCGGATAAGCAGGAGTTATTGAATCTCGCATAATATAGAGTTAGTCAGGGCCAAGAGGAGACTGCTTCCAGAAGGCCGTGATCAAGCGCGGTTTGCGGCGCATGCGACGCAGGGATTTGCGGGCACGCTCGTCCAGCTCCCCGTAGTCCTTCGGACAGACGTTCGGCAACTCGTGCTGCTTCCAGTAAGCCCAAATGTATTCCACCGGGTTCAGCTCCGGTGCATAGGGCGGCAAGCACTCCGTGGCGATGTGGCCTTCGGAGAGCTCGATGAACTCCCGCACCAGGCGGCTGCGGTGCGCCGGCAGGCGGTCCCAGACGATCAGCAGCGGGCCGTCGATGTGGCGGACCAAAGCCTTCAGGAAGTCGATGACGCCTCGGACTGACTCAAACCTTCGTCGACGACCAGCCGCACGGCCTCCAGCCGTCGCTTTTCCAGAGCATCAAAATCGCGCCTTACGCCTCTTGGGTTCCCCCATGTCTATTAAGACGAGCAGAACCCCCAAAAGGTCACTCTAGATTATGCGGGAGTCAATAGCTAAGGTAGCTAGCCCGTGCCCTGACGGGCACGGCTCTGTCCGCTTCTCACCTGCTCCGTCTCGTGGTTAGCGGCGAAGGTGGATGAGGCGAAAGGCCCGGTGACCATGGCTCACGGCAACAGTTTGTGCACATCGCCCAGGGGACAGCATGGCCGACAGGCGGGCGCTATGAATCGTACCGCTACATCCCTGACGGCTGGCATTTGCTTCCTGAAAATGGGGACTGCCACCAATTCGGCCCCCATCATGGCCCTGGAAACAAAGAACTTCACCTGAAGCGAATGGGCTGGCTGTACCCGATTTTCAAACAGAAAGGCGATGCGAGCGTTGCCGCGTATCGGCCGGCCGCGTTACCCGATCTCGATAATCTCCTTTTCCTTGGCCTTGCCGGCCTCGTCGAGTTGGCCGATGGTATCGTCGGTGAATTTTTGGATCTCGTCCTGGGCGCGGTGTTGCTCGTCTTCGGAGATCTTCTTGTCCTTTTGCAGCTTCTTGACGGCTTCGTTGGCTTCACGACGAACGTTGCGCGCGGCGACGCGGTGCTCCTCGACGACGTGGTGTAGGTGCTTGACGAGTTCTTTCCTGCGCTCTTCGGTCAAGGGCGGGATGTGAAGCCGGATCACCTTGCCGTCGTTCATCGGGTTCAAACCCAGGTCGGAAGTTTGAATAGCCTTCTCGATGGCTCCGATTTGCGAGACGTCCCAGGGTTGAATCAGGATCTGGGAAGGCTCGGGCACGCCGAGATTGGCAAGCTGGTTGAGCGGCGTCGGGGTGCCGTAGTAGTTGACGCGGATCGGTTCAAGAATACTCGGCGACGCGCGCCCGGTGCGGATCGTAGCCATTTCATGATGAAGATCCTCCAGCGTTTTGCGCATGCGGGCTTGGCTCTGGTCTTTGACTTCTTGGATGCTTTCACCTTGCACGTGTGACATAGCGTATCCCTCAGCTAATAAGGGTACCGACTTTTTCGCCCATGGCAACCTTTTTCATGTTCCCAGGGGTGTTCATGTCAAAGACGACGATGGGAAGGTTGTTGTCTTGGCAGAGGGCAATGGCCGCGGCGTCCATCACGGCGAGACGTCCGGAGAGCACCTCGACGTAGGAGATCTTGTCGTAGCGCTTGGCCTCGGGGAAGCGAACGGGATCCCGGTCGTAGACGCCGTCCACCTTGGTCGCCTTGGCTACCAGGTCGGCCTCGATCTCGACCGCCCGCAGCGCCGCGGCGGTGTCGGTGGAAAAAAACGGACTTCCCGTACCGGCGGCGAAAAGCACGACCTTGCCCGCCCCCATATAGGCCAGCGCGCCGCGCCGCGTGAAGCGCTCGGCGAAGGGTTGCATTTCCGTGGCGCTCATGACGTGGGCGTCCAGACCCCTGTCTTTGAGGAAATCCGCCAGCGCCAGGGAGTTGATGACGGTTGCCAGCATGCCCATGTAGTCGACCGAGATGCGCCGCAAGCCCGTCGCCGACGCTTGCACGCCTCGGAAAAAATTGCCGCCGCCGACCACAATGCCGAGCTGAACGCCGAGGCCGGCGACCTGCTCGATTTCACTGACCAGAGAAGCCGCCCGGTCCGGGTCGATGCCGAAACCATCGGGAGCAGCCAGGGCCTCGCCGCTTAGTTTGAGGACGACCCGCTTGAGCTGGGGCATCGGATTGGGGCGCGACAACCCTCGCGAACGGCTACGACGATGACGGGGCGTCTTCGCCTACTTTGAAACGCGCCATTCGGCTGACAGCGATTTTTTCCCCGAGCTTGGCGATTTTCGAAGTGATCAGTTCGCCGACGGTCACCGAATTATCTTTGACAAACGGCTGCTCGAGCAGACAGATATCTTGATAGAATTTTCCCAGCCGGCCCTGGATGATCTTGTCGAGCACGCGCTCGGGTTTGCCTTCTTGCAAAGCTCGCTCGCGCTGAACCTGCTTTTCCTTCTCCAGAACGTCGGGGCTGACGTCCTCTTTGCGAATAAACGGCGGGTCGGTCGCCGCGATGTGCATGGCCAGATCGTGCACTAACTGCTGGAACTCGTCGGTTCGGGCGACGAAATCGGTTTCACAATTGACCTCGACGAGCACGCCGAGTTTGCTCCCGGCGTGAATATAGCTGCCGATCGATCCTTCATTCGCCTCTCGACCGGCCTTTTTCTGGGCCACGGCGATCCCTTGCTTGCGCAAGTAGAGTTCGGCCTCGGCCATATCGCCGTCGGTCTCGACGAGGGCCTTCTTGCAGTCCATGAAGCCGACGCCGCTTCTCTCGCGCAGCTGTTTCACCATCTGTGCGGTGATTTCCGCCATAGGCCAAAATTCCGTTACTGTTTCGCTTGAGGGACCGCCCGGTTTACTCCCCTTTGCCGGTTGTCGCGGTCGGGCTAAGGTTAGGCTTAAGGGCTTCGAAGTCCAGCGGATCCGGCTCGGGCGCCGCGGCCTGCTCGCCCGTCAACTCCTGGCCATTGGCAGCGCTACCCGCCCCGGCGACATCCTCGCCTTGGGAAGCGCCGTCCTGGGACGCCTCCGCTTCGGCGAAGTCTTGTTCACTCGCCAGCGCCCGCCCTTCTTGAATCGCCTCGGAGACCTTGCCCGCGAATAGCCGGATAGCACGCAGGGCGTCGTCGTTGCCGGGAATGACGTACTGTACGGGGTCGGGATCGCTGTTGGTGTCAACCACCGCGACGACCGGGATTCCCAGCTTGCTGGCCTCTTTCACGGCGATCTCTTCCCGGTTGCTGTCGATGACGAAGAGAATGTCCGGCGGTCCCGCCATTTCCTTGATACCGCGAAGGTTTTGGTCGAGGTGCTTGCGCTCGCGCTCCAGGCGCGCGGCTTCTTTTTTGGAGCGCCCTTCGTAGCTCTCTTCCTCGGCGAGGTGCTCCAACTCCTTGAGGCGCTTGATCGACTTCTGAACGGTCGTCCAGTTGGTCAACAGCCCGCCCAGCCAACGGTTGTTCACGTAGTACATCGCGCAGCCGGCGGCTTCCTCGGAGATGGCCTCCTGCGCTTGCCGCTTCGTTCCGACGAAAAGAATGGTCTTTCCCTCGGCCGCCGAATCGGCCACGTAGCGGGCCGCTTCCTTGAACAGTTTCAGCGTTTTCTGAAGGTCAATGATGTGAATGCCGTTGCGTTCGCCGAAGATATATTGCTTCATCTTCGGATTCCAGCGCCGGGTCTGATGTCCGAAATGGACGCCGGATTCCAGCAACTCCTTCATCGATATCTGCATCCGCGGCGATTAATCTCCTCTCGTCCTAACAACCCGGTTCAGCCGGTCGGTATAGGCGATCGGGACGGCGGTCAGGCTAAACATTGGCCCCCGCTCGCTCCCTGGGTCACGCCTCGCTGCGCGGCAACTCGCCGGCGCCCGTCTCGGCTTGTCTCAGCGTTTCGAATACTGGAATCTCTTTCTGGCCCCGGGACGCCCGTATTTCTTGCGCTCGTGCTTGCGAGGGTCGCGCGTCAGGAATCCCTGCTCTTTCAAAATGGGGCGCAGCTCCAGATTGAACTTCTCGAGCGCTCTGGCTACGCCCAGACGGATGGCATCGGCCTGACCGGTCAACCCGCCCCCGTGAGCCAGCACCAAAACGTCGAACTTGCCCACTGTTTCGGTGGCCAACAGAGGTTGGCGCGCGCTATGCCGCTGCGCCGGGGTCGCGAAGTAGGTCTCCAGCGGCCGGCCATTGACCGTGATCTTTCCGTCGCCGGGACGCAAAAACACTCGTGCAACCGAAGTTTTTCGCCGCCCCGTGCCCAGATATTGGATCTGCGTAGGAAACCTGCTTGGGATTTCGTTCATATGCTCAATAAAGGGTGGCCTTCAGGCCTTGCCCCGCAACGGCGCTCTAGCATGCCAACACTTGCGGGTTCTGGGCCTCGTGAGGATGATCCGGCCCCGCATAAACCCGCAGGCGCCGGGCCAGGTGTTTCCCCAGTTTGTTCTTGGGCAGCATCCCGTGAATCGCCTGCTGGATCAATCGCTCGGGAAACTGGGCCCGCACATGACGGGCGTCGATTTCCCGCAGGCCGCCCGGATAGCCCGAGTGCCGCCGGTAGATCTTTTGGTCCTCTTTCTTCCCCGTCAGCCGCACTTTTTTCGCATTGACGACAATCACGTGGTCGCCGGTCTTGAGGAACGGCGTATAGTCGGGCTTGTGCTTGCCCATCAGTACGACCGCCGCGCGGGACGCAAGCCGGCCCAAAATCTGATTGTCGGCGTCCAGCAGATACCAGTTGCTTTCTAGCTGCGACGCGCGCGGGACAAATGTCGCCATCGTTACAAACTCCCACTACCGGAAAACCCCAAATGAATGGAACTGGGGGTATGGGACCAACAACACCCCACACCCAGAGGAAAAGCTCTCTGGCGAATGTCGGGCTTTCAAATTAGTCTAGCCCACTCCGCGGTCGGCTGTCCACGGCAGAGGGTAGTGTCTGAAATCTGCGTTGGTCCGAAAACAGCGATCTTGGTTCTTGCTGGCGAGCGTTGCGAGAAGGTGATGGCCCAGCGCATCGCGAAGGTTCCGGTCAAGGACGTTCAGTGCGATGAGCTTTGGAGTCTCATTTTCAAGAAGGAAAAGCGGCTGGAATCGGGCAATGATCCGAACTTCGGCGACGCCTACTGCTTCGTTGCCATCGAACGCCACTCAAAGCTCGTTTTGAACTTCGCCCTTGGAAAGCGCGACCAACTGACTACCGATGCGTTCATCGAGGGATTGCGACACGCTACTGCATCCCAAGACTTTCAGATCACGACAGACGGCTTTGTTCCCTATCGGAGTGAACAAAAGCACCGCCTTGACAGCGGGACCCTCGGAGCCTTGACTCCCCTCCGGCACTGCGCCTACAATGAAGCCGCGGGAGACGATATGCAACTATTCGATCCACAAGCTCCCATGGGGTTGTTTCTGCCGACACTGGGCGTGCCTGAGTTGTTGGTCGTGCTCGGCATTGCCGTGCTGCTGTTTGGCGGTCGCAAGATCCCCGAGATCGGCAAGGGGCTCGGGGAAGGTATTCGCCAGTTCAAAGCGTCTCTGAAGGGCGACGACAAGGCTGAAAAAGACGAAGACAAGGCGGCGCAAAAAACCAGTCAGCCGCAGCAGTCCCCTTGAGCCTGAGGTCTCACCTCCCTGCTAGCATATTGAATCTCGCATAATATCGAGTTAGTCAAGGCCAAGAGAAGACTGCTTCCAGAAGGCCGTAATCAAGCGCGGTTTGCGGCGCATGCGACGCAGGGATTTGCGGGCACGCTCGTCCAGCTCCCAGTAGTCCTTCGGACAGACGTTCGGCAACTCGTGCTGCTTCCAGTAAGCCCAAATGTATTCCACCGGGTTCAGCTCCGGTGCATAGGGCGGCAAGCACTCCGTGGCGATGTGGCCTTCGGAGAGCTCGATGAACTCCCGCACCAGGCGGCTGCGGTGCGCCGGCAGGCGGTCCCAGACGATCAGCAGCGGGCCGTCGATGTGGCGGACCAAAGCCTTCAGGAAGTCGATGACCTCCAGCTCGCCGATGGCGCCGGGATAGAGCCGGAAGTAGAAGTTGCGCAAGGTCAGCCCGGCGGAAACGGAAAGTTTCTGCCAGTTGAAGTTGAACTCCAGCACGGGTGTCTCGCCGCGGGGCGCCCAGGTGCGGCAACGATGGGGCTTCTGACTCAGTCCGCTTTCGTCGATGAAGACGATCGTGCGGCCTTGTTTTTGGGCTTTTTTTTAGTGGCCGGCCAAGTCTTGCGCCGCCAGTTGCGGATGGCTTCTTCGTTGCGCTCGCGGGCCTTGCCGACAGGCCGTTGCGGGCTCCAGTGGAGCGCCCGCAGGATCTTCCAAACATGACCTTCGTGATAGCGCACGCCGAACTCGTCGGCGATCAGACGAGCGACTCGCGGACAAGTCCACAGCGGCGTCGAGAAGCCCTGCGCTTCGGGGCCCCGCAGCAGCATTGCCTCCAGACGTTCCCGTTGCGTGGCGTCTAACAGCGGCTTGCGGCCGGCGCGCCCGGCCCGGCGGAGTCCGGCGGCACCGTGCGCGCCATGCTCGCTAACCCAACGGCTCACGCTTTGCTGCGCCGCCTTCACGCGCCGTGCTGCCTCGGACTGACTCAAACCTTCGTCAACGACCAGCCGCACGGCCTCCAGCCGTCGCTTTTCCAGAGCATCAAAATCGCGCCTTACGCCTCTTGGGTTCCCCATGTCTATTAAGACGAGCAGAACCCCCAAAAGATTACTCTATATTATGCGGGAGTCAATAACGCGGTGGGCGGGTCCGCGGTCGAAGCGCGCGACAAGCCTCCTATCAGTTTGTTGCGCTCGCTCGCCGCGCTCAACATACTTTCTCGGTCCGACGCTGACGGAAGTCGCTGTTTATTGCGGTTGCACCAAGATACCAACGGGCCGGGCCGCGCGCCCATTCAGTATCCCTACGAAAACACAAATCAGAATGACAACCGTTCCTCTTACCGCAAGAGATTGCAGGGTGCACTCGCCGGCGGCCCCGAGTCCCCAATTGACAACCACCATGCCGGGAATCATCGGTCCGATCGGTCCGATGTACCACGACCATACACGCCGGTTTATATCTCGCTGGCGTCCAAGTTCCGATCGGTAGAAGGCGATACAACTCGTGAAGGCCGCATCCGCGGGCATAGTTCCAGCCGAACCCTTCTTGCGTATCTGATGCACGATGTAGAGAATGCCTGCAGTAAAAAGGCCCCCGCCGATGTTTGCGATCAGATTGTTGGAGAGGACGATTCGCCCGGTACATACCGCGATCACAATGGCAGCGGCAATGTACTCTTCGCCGCCTACCGACTGCTGGTGCGAAACATGGGCTAGCTGTGATCTTTCAACAGGTTGTTCATTCGGTCCCGGACCAGTGACCTGCCCCCAGGAACGAGTCCACTCTCTAAGTTAGACCTGGGACCATTTGAAGTCCACTCCATGGTATAGAACTCTGGTCCTGGGACCTGGGTAATCTGGCCTCCGGCGCCGGCGGCCGATAGGCCAAGGCGCTGTGAGGCCGTCGCTGGTTGTACTCCCTGCGCCATCTCTCGGCCAACACCTTCGCCTCCCACAACGTGTCGAAGACTTCTACGTTCAGCAGTTCATCCCGCAGTTTTCCGTTGAAGCTCTCCACATATCCATTCTCCCAGGGGCTGCCGGGCTCGATGTATGAGGTCCTCACCCCAACAGCCTTCAGCCAGTCCCGAACCGCCTGAGCCGTAAACTCTGACCCGTTATCGGACCGAATGTATTCAGGCACTCCCCGATCCACGAACAACTCCGCCAATCGATCCAACACGTCCTGGTGATTCATCTGTCGTTGGACCTCAATGGCCAGACACTCCCGGGTGTATTCATCCAGTAGGGTTAATAATCGAAAGGCCCTTCCGTCATGGGTTCGCTCATGCACGAAGTCATAGCTCCAGACGTGATCCTTGTGAGCCGCTCGTAACCGAACGCAGGATCCATCATGAAGCCACAGTCTCCTTCGTTTCGGCTGTCTGGACGGGACTTTCAGCCCCTCCTGTCTCCACAACCTCTCCACCCGCTTGTGATTCACTTTCCACCCTTCCCAACGAAGCATGGCCGTGATCCGTCGGTAGCCGTATCGCCCGTAGTGCGTGGCCAACTCCACCATCTCAGCCACCAATCGAGCCTCCTCATCGGGGATATGCCTTTCCCTTCGCTGGGTCGATCGAGCCTGTCCCAGCACTTGGCAGGCCCGACGTTCGGAGACGCGCTCTGCTCCCAATCTCTCCCTCACCCACACCACTGCGCGTCTCCTCTTCGTCGGGCCTAGAAGTTTCCCGAGGAAACTTCCTTTAGGATCTGCTTGTCCAAAGACAGATCTGCCACTAGCTTCTTCAACCGGGCATTCTCCTTCTCCAACACCTTCAACCGCTTGGCCTGATTCAGTCGAAGCCCTCCGTACTCCTTGCGCCACCGGTAGTAGGTCTGCTCGGTCACCCCAATCTGTTTGCACACCTGGCCCACCGTCTGTCCTTGAGCTAGATGTGATCTTTCAACAGGTTGTTCATTCGGTCCCGGACCAGGGAAGCTGGAGTTGTCGAATAACCACGACCCTGGAGAGACCGCATGAACATCCATCAGAATGCCCGATTGACGCCCAAAGGCCGATCCCTTTTGGTTCGATGCATCCTCGCTGGAGAGACGCCTCGGGCCGCCGCGGCGGCCCGAGACGTCTCAGAACGCACCGCCCGCCGTTGGCTGGCCCGCTACCGCGGCGAAGGCGAAGCCGGTCTCTACGATCGCTCTTCGCGTCCCCGGCATAGCCCGCGCCGCACCCCGCAAGCCGTCGTTGACCGCGTCCTCGCCCTGCGCCGACAACGTTGGACGGGCCGCCGCATCGCCCAAACCCTGCGGCTATCCCCGGCCACCGTCAGCCGCCTCCTCGGTCGCGCCGGACTCAACCGTCTCCGCGATCTCGAACCCGCTCCCCCCGTTCGCCGCTACGAACATCACCGTCCCGGCGATCTACTGCATCTCGACATCAAAAAGCTCGGCCGCTTCCAGCACGCCGGTCACCGCGTTACCGGCGATAAGACCCGACGCTCCCGCGCCGCCGGCTGGGAGTTCGTCCACGTCGCCGTCGACGACCATTCCCGCATCGCCTTCTCCCAGATCCTGCCCGATGAGCGCAGCCTTTCCGCTGCCCAGTTCCTTCTCCTCGCCCACGCCTACTATGGCTCGCTTGGCATCCGCATCCGACGCCTGCTCACCGACAATGGCTCCTGTTACCGCTCCCGCCACTTCCGTCGTACTTGCCGCCGCCTCGGCATCCGCCACCGCTTCACCCGCCCCTACACCCCTCGCACCAACGGCAAGGCCGAGCGCTTCATCCAAACCGCCCTCCGCGAATGGGCCTATGCCCGCTCCTACTGCTCCTCCCTCCAACGCGCCAACCATCTGCTCCCCTGGCTCCACGACTACAATTGGCATCGCCCCCACGCCAGCCTCGGCTATAATCCCCCTATCAGCCGACTCCCTCCTCCCCGGAACAACCTGTTGAGGCTCCACAGCTAGGGCCGCTCCAGCCGGCAGGCGAAAAACCCGTCCCCGGCGTCTCGGCCCGGAACCCTTTGTAGATACGCTCCGGATCGAAACACGGTTTCGGCTTTCAGGACGGCTTCGACGACTGCTTCGTTCTCCTCGGGCTCCAACGAACAGGTGGCGTAGACGAGCACTCCGCCGGGAGCAAGGGCTGCCAAGGCGCCACGGAGGATTCTCTGCTGCTTGCGCGACAGCCCGTCAAGGTGTTCCGGGCGCAGACGCCACTTGATTTCGGGGTTGCGGGCCAGCGTTCCGGTTCCCGAGCAAGGAGCATCGACCAGCACGCGGTCAAACGTCCGCCGGAAGGGCAGGGAAGTTTCCGCGTCGAGCGACACCGGGTTCAAGGGTACGGTGGCCAACGTTCGCATCGTCCGCAGCCGATGCAGGTGCAGGTCGGCGGCCACGGTCACAGCCCCGGCCGATCCACCTCTTTCTGTTTGCTCGAGGGCTTGGCAAGTCTTTCCACCGGGTGCCGCGCAGACATCGAGGAAGCGGTGGCGGGCTTCGAGATCGAGCAGAGGCGTTACCGCTTGGGAGCTGATGTCCTGGATTCGAATTCGCCCTTCCCGGAAGCAGTTGCCGGCTTGTGGCCGCCCTCGCCGGACGACTCGGCACCAGCGCAGCTCCGTGGCGTCGGTTTCGATCCCTTCGTGGGCGAGTCGAGCGAGGGTTTCTTCGAGCGGATAGCGAGCGTTTAGCCGAAGGTAGGTCGGCGGCGGCTGAAGATTGGCCTCTAGGATCGAAGCGCTGACTTGCGGGCCGTAGACGCGCCTCCACCGTTCCGTCATCCACGTGGGATTGGACAGATTCGCGGAACTATCGGGGCGATCCGCCAGTTTCCGCAGTACTGCGTTGACCAACCCCGCCGCTGAGCGCTTTCCGGCGCGCTTGACGATTTCCACGCTTTCCGACACGGCCGCGCGGGCGGGAACACGATCCAGAAACCACATTTGGTAGCAGCCGATGTGCAGGGCAACCCGGACCTCGGGGTCGAGCTTGCTCATTCCCCGCTGCGTTGCCTGGGCGAGGAAGTGGTCAATCTCGCCCTGCCGACGGAGGACGCCCAATACGATCTCAGAAACCAGGGCTCGGTCCCGTTCGGTCAGCGGATCGAGGAATGACGAGTGCAGGGCATCCGTCGAGAAAGCCCCATCCGTCTCCACCTTCATCAGAATGTCGAAAGCTGCTCGGCGAGCTGGCGAGGCGCCCATAGCAGGCTACGATACCAGAGCGACCGTAGGAGAACCGTGGCTGGCGGCCGGATCTTCGGCAAGCCCCTACCCATCAAGGCGCGGGCGCCGCGGCCGAGAAGCGGACGGCTGGTGTACCGCAAAGCTCGGTCGGGGTTTTGGCGACGCCCCAAATCCTTGTCCCGTCGCCCGACCCGATCAAATGGGACGACGGGACTCGATGTCGCCGGGAAAGGCGACACGGCACTGGGGCGAACCCCTCCGCTGAGACAATCCGCGGCAGCGACACTCGCCGTTCAATGGCTTTTCCTTCTCCCGGCGTGGCGATCGGTTGGTCGGCGGCTTTGGTGGTACCAGGCGCATGTTATAATTCCGCTGGAAAGCGGTTTCGGACCTCGGAATCCTCGCGGGTAGAGCGGTGGCTGAAGAAGTTGAAGTGATCCTTGCCGGCGATCCTCGCTGGCTTCGACTCGCGCGCGGCGTCGTCCAAGAATTTCTCGCGCAGACGGGTTTCGACGCCCAACAGCGTGAAGAGATTACTATCGCGGTGGGTGAAGCCGTTGCCAACGTGATCAGGCACGCTTGCAAGGGGGATGCCGGAAAAACATTTTCCCTGCTCTGTAGCGAGGGCAACGGCGCAGTCGAGATCGAGCTCCGTGATCAGGGGGAGCCGTTTGATCCTCCGAAGGAACCCGCTTCACCACCCGACGAAACGCGTGCCGGGGGACGCGGGATTTTTATGATGCAGGCCATCATGGACGAGGTGGAGTACACTCGCCGAGGCAACACGAATTCTGTTCGAATGAAGAAATGCCTTCCCGATGAGACAGGCTGACGAGCAGCGATAACATGGAAATCAAGGTCAAGCGCGAGGGTAGCCGTTCTGTTGTCTACGTGTCAGGTGATATTGATCTGCATTCGTCGCCTAAACTGCGGGAAACGGTGCTGGATCTGTTTCAGAAGCGCGGACAGGAGAAGGTCATCCTGAATTTGTCAAAGGTCCCGTATGTCGACAGCTCGGGCATCGCGAGTCTCGTCGAGGGACTGCAAGAGGCCAAGAAGAAGAACGCGCGCTTTGTCCTCGTAGGTCTCAATGAAAGTCCGCGCCACGTTTTGGAATTGACGAGACTCCTGAACGTTTTCGAAATCGCTGCCAGTGAAGAGGAAGCTCTGGGGTAAGGTGACAACCCAACCCCCCGATCCGCGACGAAATCACACCGCGGGTCTGCCTCACCCAACCGGACCATGATGTTGCTTGACGCCGTGGGCCGAGCCACGATCGAAAAGATCGAGTATGTCGGTGGACTGACGATTCAGTTTCGGAGGGGGCTGGCTTCCTCCTGGCGCGCCAACCCGATCACCGGAAACCGGCTGCGTTGGGAAGCGACCGTGCGGACGATGGCCGTGGTGGGCGTGGGCGCGCTGCCGGTGGTGTGCCTGATTGCCGCCTGTACGGGGCTGATCATGGCCCTGCAAGGGGGCGCTGAACTGCGGCGATTCGGCGCTCTGCAATTTGTCGTCAACCTGGTGGGCGTGAGCATGACCCGGGAACTGGGTCCGCTCATGACGGCGATCGTGGTCATCGGGCGCTCGGGATCGGCCTTTTCGGCTGAAATAGGCACCATGGTGGTGACCGAGGAGGTCGATGCGCTCCGCACCATGGCGCTCGACCCGGTCGAGTTCGTCTTGGTTCCCAAATATCTCTCGATGATGCTCATGCTGCCGTGTTTGACGATCGCCGCCGACGCGGCCGGGATTCTGGCCGGCGGCATCTTCACCTACTTTACGCTGGACATGGGCCTTGGTCTCTACTTACGCGCCACGATGGAAGTGCTGCTCCTCAGGGACATCGTGGCCGGACTCATTAAGAGCATCGCCTTCGGCACGATTCTCGTACACGTAGGTTGCTTTGAGGGTTTCAGTGTTCGCGGAGGCCCGGAAGGGGTCGGCCGCGCCACGACGTCGGCCGTGGTGAAATCGATTTTCTTGGTTATTCTCGCCGACCTGCTGTTTACCGGGTTCTTCTATTTCTTCTGGAGATGAGCGCAGCGCCAGATCTTACGGCTATGTCGAGCGAACTGGCTCCGGAACGGGAGCGCATTATCTCGGTGCAGGACGTCGTCGTTCGCTACGGGGAACACACCGTCCTTGACCATGTGAACCTCGACGTCTATGCCGGTGAAACGATGGTCATCTTGGGCGGCAGCGGCGACGGCAAGAGTACGCTCCTCCGACACATGGAGGCTCTGGACAAGCCTGTTTCGGGACGGATTTTCATCAAGGGCGTGGATGTCACCACCTGCTCCCAAGCGGAGCTACGCGAACTCCGACGGATGATGGGAGTTTCCTTCCAAAGCGCGGCGATGTTTAACTCCATGACGGTCGGTGACAATGTCGCCCTGCCTCTGCGGGAGCACACCAAGCTCGCCGAGCCGACCATCCGCGTGATGACGCGCATGAAACTCTCCCAAGTGGGGCTGGAGGATGTCGAGGACCTGTTCCCTTCGCAACTCTCCGGCGGCATGCGCAAGCGCGCCTCGGTCGCCCGGGCGCTCGTTATGGACCCTGAGATTCTGCTCTTCGATGAGCCCTCGGCCGGGTTGGACCCGATTATCGCCGCGGGTATTGACGAGTTGATACTCCACCTCAAACGTGCTTTTAAGATGACGATCGTCGTCGTCACTCATGAGCTCGAAAGCGCCTTTCTCATTGCCGATCGAATCTGCATGTTGCATGATGGAAAGATGATCGCGGTGGGTGACAAAGAGGAGATTCAGCATAGCCAGAATGCCCGCATCCGGCAGTTTCTGGATCGCGTTCCGGATAAAATGGGTGAAAATCAACAAGAGTTCCTAACCCGTTTGACGGACGACTAGAAGGAGACATGAGCAGCGAAGCAAAGGTCGGAGGGTTCGTTGTCGTCTCGCTCATCATCTTCGTTTACACCTTCATCACGGTCGCCAACAAGCAGTTGGCGGGCGAAAAGGTCGAATACAAGACCTACTTCACGTTTGCGGCCGGCCTCGACCCCGGTACGGCCGTACGTTTCGGCGGGCTCAAGGCCGGCGTCGTGGAGCGAGTTCGCCCCTGGGAGGAAGATCAAACCAAGGTCGAAGTCATTTTCGAGGTGCGATCTGATATCCCGGTCAATACCGATTCGGTCGCCAAACTCGCTTCGTTGAGCGCTCTGGGGCAGAACTACTTGGAGCTTACGACCGGCTCGATTGAAGCTCCCCGCATCGAGCCGGGCGGCGTCATCAAGTCGGAGGAAGCTGTCACCGTGGACGACATCATGCAAAAATTCGGCAACTTGGCGGATACGGCCACCGAGATGATGGCGGTCATGCGAGGGGATATGACTAGAATCACCGAACGGGCGGAGATTCTGATGAACAACCTCAACGAAATTACAGGCGAAAAAAACCGCCAGAGCATGGAACATTTGCTGGAGAATGCGAACGAAATGATGGCCGAGCAAAGGCCCAAGATCGATCGCATCACCGATCAGGTGACGGAAATGCTGGTAAAAGCCGACCGGCTTCTCGTTGACTTTCAGGCGGTTGCCGAACAGACCAAGTCCACGGTCGCCAACGCAAACCGCACGCTCGACGAAACCCGCGAGCCGCTCAAGAGTGACCTAGTGGAGCTGGAAGCCACACTGAAGCAGGCCAGACGAACGCTCGAGGATATCCAGGCGATCGTGGTCGTCAACGAGAGCAACATCAACGAAACGCTCGAGAACCTTCGCGTCAGCTCGCAAAACCTCAAGGAGATGAGCGACGAATTGAGGCAACGCCCCTGGAGTCTGATCCGCGTCAAGCCTAAACCAGACCGCAAGGTGCCGTTGCCCGCCCCGGGCGGGTAGCCCGCTTTTTTCACCAGTGGCGAGGTACTTCGCGCCTGCGCAATTTCTCAAGAAGGACTCCACCGGCTCGACCTGCCCGCGGCACCGCGCCGCTTAGAAAAGCCCCTCGATCGCGCCGTCGGGGGTGACCCGCATGCGCTCGGCGGCCGGGGATTTCGGAAGTCCGGGCATGGTCAGGATGTCCCCCGCCACGGCCACCACGAAACCCGCGCCGGCGGAAGGATAGAGATGTTGCACTTTGAGCCGAAATCCGCTCGGCGTGCCTAACAGCGAGGCTTTGTCGGAGAGCGAATATTGCGTCTTGGCGACGCAGACCGGTGTGTCAGCTAAACCAAACGACTCGAGATCGCGAAGTTCCCGCTCGGCCGGCGTCGTGTAGTCCACGCCATCGGCGCCATAGATCTCGCGGGCAATAACCTCGATCTTCTGCTTGATCGGAAGGGCGGCGTCATAGAGAGGACGGAAGTCGGCCTTTCCCTCATCGAGAAGAGCTACCAGGGCTTCGGCCACCTCCAAACCACCTTCGCCACCCTTTTCCCAGACTTCGCAGACCAGGACAGGTACGTTTTCCGCGGAGCACCCTTCGCGAACCGCCGCCACTTCCTCGTTGGTGTCTTCTAGAAAACGGTTCAGGACAACAATCAAAGGGACGCCGAATTTCTTGACGTTCCGGATATGCCGCCGCAGGTTGCCGGCACCGCGCTCGACGGCGGCCGGGTCCGAGGCGCGGAGTTGGGGCCTTTTGACTCCGCCGTGTGTTTTGAGCGCGCGTACGGTAGCGACAAGAATCGCCGCCCGGGGCTGCAAGCCCGACATGCGGCACTTGATGTTGAAGAATTTCTCCGCCCCCAGGTCGGACCCGAATCCGGCTTCGGTCAGCACAATGTCCGCCGTCGCCAACCCCATTCGCGTCGCTAGCACGGAGTTGCAGCCGTGGGCGATGTTGCCGAACGGGCCGCAGTGCACGAACGCCGGACCACCTTCGATGGTCTGGACGAGGTTGGGCATGAGCGCGTCTTTGAGAAGCAGCGTCATCGCGCCGTGGGCTTTGAGATCGCGCGCCGTGACCGGCGCGTTGGTGAAGGTCGCCCCGAGAACGATGTGCGCCAGCCGCGTTTCCAAATCCTCCAACCCCTCGGCCAAGGCCATGATGGCCATCACCTCGCTGGCCGGGGTAATCACAAAACGATCTTCGCGCGAGGGTCCGGATCTCAAACGTCCCAGCCCGGTTACGGCGTGCCGCAGAGCGCGATCATTCATGTCGATCGCTCGGGGCCAGGTGAGATGGCGGGGATCGACGAGCAGCGCGTTGCCGCGATGCAGGTGGTTGTCGAGCATGGCCGACAACAGGTTGTGGGCGCAGGTGATGGCGTGAAAGTCGCCCGTAAAGTGGAGGTTGATGTCCTCCATCGGCAGGACTTGGGAATAGCCGCCTCCGGCCGCCCCTCCTTTTAGACCGAAAACCGGTCCTAGGCTGGGCTCGCGTATACACGCGACGGCGTTGTGTCCCAGCCGGCGGAGGGCTTGCGTCACGCCGACGGTCACCGTGGACTTCCCTTCACCCGCCGAGGTAGGGTTCATTCCCGTGACCAGCACAAGCCGTCCCCGCGGCGACCTTTTCTCGAGAGCCGCCAGCTTGACCTTCGTCTTGTACTCGCCAAAAAGCACCAGGTCGTCTTGGTCCAGGCCCAGCTCGGCCGCGACATCACGAATCGGACGCAGCTTCGCCCCTTGAGCGATCTCAATGTCAGGCGGAATGGCGGCTTTTTGCGGCACGTTGAGTAGTTCCTCCGTGATCCGTGGGGGGCTGTCGGCGAAAGAATTGGCTAGGAGAACAAAAGGTACGGATTCTCGAATAGGCTCTTCAGCGTCTTCAGGAAGTCCGCCGCGACCGCGCCGTCCACGGCTCGGTGATCGACATTGACCGTGACCTGCATCATGGGCCGAAGCTCGATCTCGTCCTTCGCCTTGACCGCGCGATCCGCGATCGCTCCGACGGACAAAATACCGATCTCCGGCGGGTTGACGATCGAAGTGAACTGCTCGACGCCGAACATACCCAAGTTCGAGATGGTGAACGTGCCGCCCTTGATTTCCTCGGATCTGAGGCGGCCGCTTCGCGCGCGCGACAGTAGGTCCTGCATTTCAACATGGACGTCGGTGAGCTTCTTGCCGCCCACGTCGCGGATGACCGGCACGATCAGGCCATCGTCGAGCGCCACCGCGATCCCCAAGTGAATCGCGGAGTATTGATGGATCTCTTCATCCACGAAGTGGGCATTGAGGCGGGGGTGCTTTTCAAGAGCCGCGGCGGTGACCTTCGCCAGTACCGGCGTCATCTTCAGGGGCGCGCCGGTTTCGGATTCGACTTGGGAACTAAGACGTTCCACCAATCGCTTTAGCTCGCCAACATCGACTGATAGAGAAAGCGAGATGTGCGGCGCCGCCTGGGCGCTTTGCTGCATGCGCTGGGCAATGATTCTGCGTTTCCCCTTCAGGGGTATTACTTCATATCCGTCTTCCGCGACGGACGGCGCGGCTGCCGCTCCTGCCTGCTGTGCTACGTCGGCGGCGAGTACGGCTCCATCGGGACCTGAACCCCGCACACCGGCCAGCGAAATTCCCGCCTCCTTGGCGAGTCGCCGCGCCTTGGGCGACGCGAGCGGCAGTTTCCCCACGCCAGGCTGGGCGGCTTGCGGCTGCGCTTGTGCGGCCCCGTCCGTCGAGGCGGAGTTTTCGGCCACGGGAGCGGCGGCGCTTGGGGCCGCGGCCGCTGCCCCCGAGGGGGCGCTTTCGCCTTCCGCGAGCAATACCGCCACGACCTGCCCGACGGGGATCTCGTCGCCCTCCTTGGCACTGACGTTTGCCAGGGTTCCCGATCCCGGAGCTTCGAACTCGAACACCGTCTTGTCGGTTTCGATCTCCATGACCGGCTCGCCTTGCTTTACGAACTCTCCCTCGGCCTTGAGCCAGCGCACGAGAATGCCGCTATCCTGGGCCATCTCGACCGCGGGCATGACGATTTCAACTGCCACGGATCCTCCTCCTTAGCGCCCGAGTATTTCCCGGGCAACCCCGACAACACCCTCCACGTTCGGGATGGTCTGATCTTCCAACGTGGGGGCGAAAGGAACGGGTACGTCCATTGCCGCTATGCGCCGCACCGGGGCGTCAAGATGATAAAACGCCTTCTCGGCGATGACCGACCCCAGCTCGGCCGTTGCGCCGAATCGCCGGTAACCTTCGTCGAGAACGATGCAGCGGGACGTCTTCTTCACCGAGGCCACTAGCGCTTCTTCGTCGAGCGGCGTCAGCGTTCTCGGGTCGATCACCTCCGCCTCGATCCCCTCCCCGGCCAGCTTGCCGGCGGCTTCGAGCGCGACGTGAACCATACTGGAGGTGGCGACGATCGTTAGATCTTGTCCCTCTCGTTTCGTGTCCGCGACGCCAAAGGGAATCGCGTATTCCTCGCCGGCGTCCGGGACGGCGCCCTTGTGCTGGTACATCATCTTGTCTTCAAAAAACACGACGGGGTTATTGTCGCGGATCGCCGTCTTGAGCAGTCCTTTTGCGTCGTAGGGAGTCGAAGGCAATGCGACCTTGAGACCGGGTATGTGCGAAACCCAGGCTTGCAGACTCTGCGAATGCTGCGCGGCGGCGCGCCGACCGGCCCCCATCGTTGTGCGAACGACGAGCGGGACCGTGAATTTCCCCCCGGACATGTAGTGAATCTTGGCCGCTTGGTTGACGAGCTGATCCATGGACAAGGTCATGAAATCCCCGAACATGATCTCGATGATCGGGCGGATGCCCGTCACCGCGCCGCCGACCGCGAGGCCGGTGAATCCGGCTTCTGAAATCGGGGTATCGATGACCCGCGACGGCCCGAATTCGTCCAGGATTCCCTGTGTCACCTTGAGGACCCCTCCGGGCGCCGCGACGTCCTCGCCCAACAGGACCACGGTTTCATCCCGGCGCATTTCCTCGCGGATGGCCTCGTTGATGGCCTCCGAGATGGTGATCTGCCTGCCGTTAGTCGGCGTAGACATGTCGCGTGACCTCCTCGGGTCCGGGGAACGGAGACTGCTTGGCATATTCGACGGCGACTTCCACCTCCGCGGCGATCTCTTTCGCGATGGATTCGAGTTCCGCTTCGCTTGCCTGTCCGGCGGTGAGGATTTTCCCGGCGAGGCGATCGATGGGATCACGTTTTTCGCGCCATTCCCGCTCTTCCTCTCTGGTGCGATAGGCGCGCTGGATGTCGCTCATCCCGTGTCCGGCATGGCGGTAGGTTTCTAAGACCAGGAAACTCGGGCCTTCCCCGGCACGCCCCCGATTGACGGCTTCCAACGCCGCTTCACGGACAGCGAGGACGTCCATCCCATCTACCGTCGATGAGGCAATATCGAACGCCTTCCCGCGCTCTATGATTTTCCCGGCAGTTACGTTTTGCATCGGAGTGTACTCGCCGTATTGGTTGTTCTCGCAGGCGTAGATGACCGGCAATTTCCAAATCGCGGCCATGTTCATCGATTCAAGCAAGACTCCTTGGTTCGCCGCGCCGTCGCCAAAGAAGCAAACCGCCACCTGGTCGGTCTTTCGGACCTTGGCGCTGAAGGCGGCCCCGGTGGCGATCGGTATGCTGCCCCCGACGATGGCGTTGGCGCCCAGGTTGCCCATTTCCTGATTGGCGATGTGCATCGAGCCGCCCTTGCCCCGGCAGTAGCCGGCCTCCTTGCCGAACAGCTCGGCGAACATGCGGTCCATGTCGGCGCCTTTGGCCAGGCAGTGTCCGTGACCGCGGTGCGTGCTGGTGATGTAATCGTCGGTGCGCAGAGCCGAGCAGACGCCCACGGCAACCGCCTCTTGTCCGATGGAGACGTGCGCAATGCCGATGATCACGGTACCGCGATAGAGTTCCTGGACCTTGCCTTCAAAGGTGCGAATGGTGACCATTCGGGTGTAGAGGTCCAGGAGTTGTTCTTTGGTCAGGTCCTTGTCGATTATCGCGGAAGTGTTTGTCATCGTGATGTCCGTATGGTCGTTGCAAAGTTGCCGGCGCTAGTTTCGTGAATCAGGGCGCTTGACAATGCGCCGCGCGAGCGAGTCTCGTCACAGAGCTACACCCGTGCGCATGGCCCCGGGGCCCGCAAGCTCACGCTTGCGGCTCTGTTTCGGTTTTTGCAGTGCAATCTTGCACTTACGGCACCCTCTCAACGGCGCTATCGCGGTTCATTTCTTCGCCTCGCCTATGTCGCTCCATTGTTGCTCAAGTTCGCTTACCAGTGCGTCCAGAACTTCTTGCGCGCTTCCCGGCCTTTCCTGCTTGGCGCTCCACTGCCATTGGTTCAAATAGTCGTCGGTTCCGGCCAGCCCTTCCTCCATGGCCACGCGGTCGATCTCTTCCCGGAAGTAAGCGGGCAGCGGGCGCGACACCGGCCGACGGCCTTGTTCGGATACTTTCACCTGGGCCGGAATGTCCTTCCAGTAGAGAACCTGGTAGATCGCCATCGCCAACAGATTCCTTTCAATTCGCCTTAACCGGTTTCAGCTCTCCTTTGCGATAGGCGCGGAGGAATTTCTTGCAAAAGCGGTCGCGTCCGAGCAGCATGTCTTCAGCCAGCTTGTAGCGCGCCGTGGTTTTGTCGATCGAGAAGACTTCGTTCATTTTGCCCGTAACGGGGTCGACGATGCCACTGTCGGCGCCGGCATCCACCGCCAAGTTGGCGAAGGCGTCATTGATCAACCGGCGGCTCGGCAGCCCGAACGATACATTGCTGAATCCTCCTGTGATGTGAATCTCGGGACCGTACTTTTGTCGCAGCTCGCGGACGGCGTCGAAATAATGATTGCAAAATTCACCGTCGACCGATATCGGGAACACAAGCCCGTCGACGTAGATCTTGCTCAACGGGATGCCTTTTTCGACGGCGGCGTCGACCATGCGCGAGGCGTTTGCCACGCGCTGCTCGTCGTTCTCGGGCATGCCCGACTCGCCGGCCGCCGTGGCGACGACGGGATGCCCGCCCGCCTGGGCCACGTCCAGCGCCTCGACGCGTTCGAGAGACGCCGAGTTCAACATCGGGGTTCCCGCTTGAGACCGGCAGGCCGCCAGACCGGCTTCGATGATCTCGATGTTCGAGGAATCGACCGACACCGGGACCGGGGCAAGCGGCTCGACGAATTCCACCAACCAACGAATGGCCGCCTTTTGGTCGTCAAGCGATATGGAAATCTCGTCCACGTTGAGGTCCAGAAAATTCGCGCCCGCATCAACTTGGCGCTGAACGATGGTGGCGATGTATTCCCGCCCTTCGCCGGCGGCAGGCTCTTCGCCCGCCATAGCAGCCTGTACGGCGATCTTGACGTGCTTGACGCGCCCCTCGTCGTAGTCCTGAGTTTTCTTCGCCTTCTCGGGGATTATCAAAAAGCGCGTCTCACCGTCACGCGCGACGTAGCGGACTGCCTCGTTGCCGGCGGGGTCGGTCGTGACTCGTTTGCCCTTGCGCAGCACAATCCGCGTGCAGTGGACATTTTCTCCGATGACAATGAACTCTCGATCCAGTCCGGCGACTTTCATTCCGAGTTATCCTCGCTTCGCTTCACCTTGGCGTGGTGGTCACGGTCCAGAAAGGTATTGGCCCAGGCGCTGGTTCCCTTGAGGGCGCCGTCTCGAAACACCACGGGGCGCTCGATGAGCTTGTCTTCTTCACCGTAGCCCTTCAGTCGATCATAGGCGCGCGACCAGATGCAGTCTTTCTCGCCCACTTCGCACTTGCCGCCCGGCCGCGTTCCCCCGCAGGGCCCGTTGCGCTGGTTCTTGGCGCATTGCGACTCCGGGCAGAGGAAAGCGATTTCAGGAAGGGAGCAGTCGCCGCAGTCCCGGCAGTCAAAAGCCGCGATCTTGATCGCTTGTTCGGCGCCGTGCACCGCGGCGCGTAGGCCATGGCTCGCGCGCTCTACTCGCTCGTAGATAGCTCGGCCCGCGCGGAATCCTGGTGTTCCCTTCTCAAACATTTTGTCGTGCGCAAAGCGATTGACCTTGTAGGCAAGTGGCGCTTTCTTTCGCGCGGACCGCAAACCGTCGGAGGTTTTCGATTGCAGATACCGGCGACTCACCTCGGTCGAGCTGAGTCGGGTTTCGGGATCCGGTTCGAAGTAGTAGAACTCCTCCGGCTGATGGAACAAGATCTCGCGCGCAAACTGTTTCCAGTCGTCCTCCGCGAAGCCGGCCGCCAGGCTGAGAATTTTTTCGTAGTCCTTGTATCGCAGGTGCCCTCCCAGGTACACGCCGCGAAAACCTAACCCCCGAGCCACCGCGTACTGCTTGGCGGCCAGTTCCAGGAAAAACGCCTTGCCGCGATCGGGGGAAGCGGCTTGCTCTTCCGCAATGCGAAACAGCCCGTCAGGAAGGACCACTCCGGGGATATTACCCGCGTGAAAGAACCGCGCCGCGGGCCCGCTGAGCACATAGACGTTCGCCAGCACCGGGACGTTCAACTCGTGCATCCGCATGTACTTGAGCAGCTCGTCTTGCTTGCGAGAGTCGTAGCCGATCTGGTTGATGATGAACGCCGCCCCGTTTTCGACCTTCTTCGCCAGTTTGAAGTACTGCGGCATGACTTCCCGCTCGGCCTGCTTGTAATTGTTGACGACGGCTCCGAGGAAGAAATCGGTCTGTTCGAGAGGTTTGTCCGGTCGCCCATCCCCATTCGAGAGCCGCACACCGGCGTTCATGTCGGAGTACATGCGTAGCAGTCCGATGGAGTCGATATCGAATACGCCCGCCGCCTGGCCCTGATAGCTCGGCGTGGGACAGTCGCCGGAAAGCGCCAAGACGTTGTCGAACCCCTCGCTGGCCAGCTTCCAGCCGCGGCTCTGGAGCGCGTTGCGATTCCAGTCTTTGCACGACAGGTGAATGATGACCTCTTGTCCGCGGGAGATCAGGTCGGTGCCCAGCGTGTCGGCGCTCAGCATGGCGTTGCCGCCCGGGTTGTCGGTGATGCTCAGGGCATGCACCTGGGGATGCTCGGCCAGGGCACGCGCCAGAGACAGCACTTTGCGTCCTCGCCGCTCGGTAATAAGGCCCCGCGAGGTGACCAGCTCCGCGCAGGTGACAAACGTCTCGCCCTGCTCGAGGAGGCGGCGCAGCGACGGCTTGGTCCAAGCGTCCGTTCGCGGAGTCGTGTGAGCGGTGGCCAAGACTCTCTAACTTTCCTTTCAAGCGACTGCCGAGAAGTCGAAATCCGCCGGCATGGGTTTGAATTGGCAGGCCTCGACGAAAATCTCAAAGAAATCGGGTGTCGTCTCCAGCTCCACGTGTTCGATCTGTTGCGCCAGCTTCTCGATCGATTCACGTTTGGCCCGAGATAGCAACATCTCTCTGGCGCCTTGCAGGGACGCGTTGCCGATCTTGACGATGCGGTCCTCGGGGACAGGGGGCAGAAAACCGATCTCGATCGCATTCCTGACGTTGACGTAGTTCGCAAAGCCGCCCGCTAGGTAAAGCTTCGTGACGTCCGCCGGCCGAACGCCGTAGTTGCGCATGACGATGAACTGTCCGCAATAGTTCGCCGCCTTGGCCTGCGCCAGATTGCTGGCGTCCAGTCGTGAAAGGGTGATCCCGTATTCGGGAACGATGTCGAGTTCCCGCGCCTTGTTCGGGAAGACGCCTTTGGGCGTCATCTGCCCGCCCCGTCGAAGCTCAGCCAATAGATCGATGAGGCCCGATCCACAGAGCCCGCGCGGCTCGCCGCCCCCGATCGTGCTGTAGTCAGCCCGACCGTTGCTAAGCCGCAGGGACTCGATCGCTCCCTCGACGCCGGGCATTCCGTAGGTGACCAGCCCGCCCTCGAAGGCCGGTCCCGCCGGGCACGATGCCGCCATGAGCTTCCCGGCACGCCCCAGCACAATCTCGGTGTTGGTCCCCACATCGACAACCATGGCCACTTCGCGCTGCGATTGGATATCGACGGCCACCAGGTCGGCCAGCATATCCGCTCCGACGTGGCTGGCGATGAGTGGAGCCCCGAATACCGCCGCCTGCGGGTGAGACCAGATGCCGAGCCGGTGCGCTTTTTCTGTGAGCGCGGTCGTCTTGCGTTCCCCGGCTAGGTACTCGTGCTCGATTCGCGACTTATAAGGACGCTGGCCGATCGATTGCACATCCAGGTTGAAGAACAGATCGCGCATGGTGCAATTCCCCACCACGACAATTTCGTAGATCCGGTGCCGCGGGAACCCCAACTCTTGGCACATGGCTTTCAACTGCTGATTGAGCGTGCTGACGATCGACTTATGGAGCTCCCCCTGAAAAGGTCCGCCGTCGTAGGAGATGCGGTGCATCACATCGCTGCCGCCGAAGCGCTGGGGGTTCTCGAAAGAAGCTAGATAGACGCCCTCGCCCGTTTCGAGGTCGACCAGCTCGGCCACCACGGTGGTCGTGCCGAGGTCGACGGCCAGGCCGTACATCTTGCCGTGGTAGCCGTCAATCACCTCGCCGTCGTGGCAGACATTGTCGCCTTCGCGGGTCACGATCGGTTCGAGCCGAATGTTTTTCGGCAGCGAAGTAGTGAGAATCTTGGGTTGACTGCGAAGCAGCGAAAACCGGACGTCTTCGTCGGGGTTTTCAATCGCGGCCTGGCAGGCGAGGCGGTAGTCCCCGCGCAAAAACTCCTCCGCCTCGGTGGGAGCGCTCAGCGCTTCATGGCCGCGACTGACCTCGACGATGCACTCGTGGCAGACGCCCGTGCGCCCGCAAGACGTGGGCACCTGAATGGCCAGCTCGTCCGCGTAGTCAAAGATGGTCTTTCCGCCCACAAGAGGGCGCTTTTGACCGTCGTAGGATATCTCTCCCATGGGGAACCGGGTCAGCGCGTAGGGGCGGGTTTGCGGCCGAGTGCCCACGGTGCCACGGTCGCGCCGGATACTTGGCCTGTCACGAGCGTTCCAGGCTCCCTCCCTTGCTCTCCACTCCCTTGCCACGCCCGATTCGGAGCCGCGAACGCCAGTGAGCGGCCATGGCGTGCCGCAAAGCCCGCGGCCCACCCAAAGGGATGAAAACCGGTGGGTTTTCGACCAAGCGGTCCAGTGACGCCTCGCGGGAATTGCAGTCCACCCTACGTCATCTCCCACGCGCCGCGGTAATCGAGCTTGTCGTCGCTCGCGCAGATCAGCAATTCGCCCGCGCGCGGCGGTTTGCGTTGGTTCCTACAGCCGAACCGCGCCGTGCATCGATCAAAGCGGTCCTTATAAGGACAGCGTTTGGCGGAGAGATCCTCGGCGTGCCGCATCATGTCGGTGAACATTTCCGTGATGCGGTCCAGCCGCTTCTGATACTCCGCCTTGTCGATCTTTTGCATGGCTGGGGTCAGGCTTCGACTTCTTGGGCCATCAGATCTTTGGCCAGTTCCACGCAGGCCACGGCGTCTTTGCCGTAGCCGTCAGCACCCATGTCGTCGGCGAACTCCTGCGTGACCGGCGCGCCTCCCACCATGATCTTCACGTCGTCCCGGAGGTCTTCGTCGATAAAAGCTTCAATCGTTTTGCCCATGTTCGGCATCGTCGTCGTCAGCAGCGCCGACATGCCCAGCAGCGGAGCCTCATGCTCTTCAATCGCCGCGATGAACTCGTCCGAGGAAGTGTCCACCCCCAAATCGACGACTTCGAATCCCGAGCCTCGCAGCATCATGATGCACAAGTTCTTGCCGATGTCGTGCAGGTCGCCTTTCACCGTTCCCATGACAACCTTGCCGATCGGTTTGATGCCCGAGGCCGAAAGAATCGGTTCGATGTGGGCCATGCCGGCCTTCATGGCGCGGGCGCAGGCAAGGACCTCGGGGACAAAGATAAAGTTTTCCCGGAACTTGATGCCCACAATCCCCATCGCCGCAATCAGACCGTCGTCCATGACTTCGATTGCTTCGATGCCCTCTTCGAGGGCTTTAACCGTGAGCTTGTCGACAGTTTCGTTTTCGCCCTCGATGAGGGCCGCGCCGATCTCCTGCATGCTGGCCCGAGCTTTGGCGAACGTGTTGACTATGCGCTCGCGCTCGTTGGGCCGCTCAATGAATTCTTCGATTTCGTCTCGGATGAGTTCGTTCGAGATGTCGCTGATCGATGCCATGCTTCGTTTCGTCCTTTAAAAGTTGTCTCAGTTTTCCGTCGCCTGTTCCCGATGCCAGTCCGTGACGGCCTGGGGAATCTCCTTCAGGTTCTCGATCGCAGTCTGCAGCGGGATAGCGCACTCAGGAGCAACCAGCTGCACGCCTGCATCGAGATTCTTATACACTTCCTGGCGAACGTCCTCGGGTTTCTTGGCGAACAAAGTTTCCGGATTATTGATGTTGCCCACCAAGGAGATGCGATCCTTCATAATCCCCATTGACGTTTGAGGGCTATTCTTCGAATCGTAATGGAAGGCCGCCATACCAGTTCCTGCGATGTACTCCATACGGTCTTCGGTCTTGCCGCAAATGTGCAGGATCAGCGGCACCGGCAGCCGCTCGGCGAACTCGATGTGCAATTCCGTGAGAAACCGCTCGTAGTATTCACCGCTGACCAAGTCGCCGGTGGCGTGATCAGGCAGCGTCAAGGCGTCCGCCCCGGCTTCAATCTGCGCCAGACCGAATTGGATCGTCGCCTCTTTCATGCGATCCAGGCAAAGCTTCGTTTTTCCCGGGTCGTCGAGCGACAGCAGTAGGAAGGGTTCCACGCCGAAGCAGTGATAGCCGAGCGACCACGGTCCCATCGTTTTCCCGATAACGGCCACTTCATCCCCGTACTCTTTCTTGAGAATCTTGATTGCCTCGGTGACGCACTTCGTGTCCTTGTGCGTCAGGAAATCCGGCGGGACCTTGATGTCGTCGGCTGTTTCCCAGATCGGCTCTCGCATTTTCACCGTCGGCCAGTTGTCCTTCTGCTCCCACTGGATCTTGCACCCGAGCGCCGAGGAGTCTTGAATAATCGTAAAAACCGGCATGATGGAATCGAAACCTAACTCCGTATAGCCGGTCGCGGCCAAGCGCGCCATCAGCTCAGGCTCGCGGTTCGCCTCCGGGAAGGGAGCGTCCACCAGATCCATGAGCTCGACCGTGGCCACGGAGGTCGGGTTGCTGACCGGCGTCCGATCGACTGGTTCGCGGCGCAGGGCCGCCAGGACGCGCTCCCGTGGTTTCATTGGCCCAACCGTCTGTGGTGCTGCCATCACTTGCCTCCCTCGACCACGTCTCCGGCGGTGAGCCGCCGCCCCCGGTTCATCATTGCTGCGCGCTCGGAGCCGCGAGCTGTCCCCGAGAGGCAGCCATTTCCTGTTCCCGCAAGATCACCCTGACGTTTGGCGCTCGGATCAGCAGCAGGCCGACCAGCGCGTCATGAGACTGCCCGCACGGAAATTGGACCCGGTCTTGGCCGCCCTCGTCCAATTCGAGCTCGGCGAGCTTAGCCAACCCCGCGGTCACAGCCGACCTGCGCTTGGCGACCTTGTCGCCTTCCCCGTCCGAACTCATTTCGTACGAGCCGTTTCCCAGACTGGCCGCGATCATGTTCGCGTCCGCCTTCTTATCTCGAATGCTCAGCGGCCGAGCAGCCAACTCGCTGCCGGTAGCCAATTTGCAGGCCTCGAGGAAAACGCGCTTGCCGGCGAGATGATGCGCCGCGCCGCAGGGGAAGCGCAGCGTCGCGGCGGAGTCTCCCACCAGCTCCATGCCTCCCAATACGGCCATCGCTTGCGCGACGAAGGCGATCCTCTCCCGGGCGCCTTCCTTACGGCTGTAGGTGTGGACCGTCAGCTCTACACCCGCGTCGCTCTGCTGGCGGTAGAGCGCGATCGAAATGTCATGGAAATGCGGATCCATCGGAAGCAGCTCGATGCGCTCTCCGATGTCGGTTGTTACGCCCATAGGCTCGATCCTCTGTCAAACGCCGGCTGCCAGGATAGGGAAGACGGCTGCGCTCGATTCCGCGTTGCTGATCCCGGTGCCTGGTGCGGGCACCGTCTCCCGCTCCCGTCGAATCGCGAAGTCACCGGCCAGGAGAGTCAGTCCTAGTTGGCTGGCTATCCGCACTTGACAGCCGCCCCCTCTCCACCTTAGCATAATACATGTCTGGTTGTCTGACAACCTGACTAATTAGGGTAGCGCCCCTCGCACAGCTTGTAAAGCTCAATTTATTCAACCACCTGGCAAGAGACTGTCGTGATCGAAAACCTCAAGCGTGTCTCGCGCGTTTCGGTTAGCGACGAGATCGTCGACCAACTGATCGACCTCATCTCTCGCGGCGTGCTCAAGCCGGGCCAGCGGATGCCGTCGGAGAAGCAGCTCTCCCAGCAGTTCGGCGTCGGCAGAACATCGGTGCGGGAAGCATTGCGGTCGCTTTCGGCGACCGGCATCGTTGAATCCCGGCCGGGAGAGGGCAGTTTCGTATCCGAGGACAGCAGCAAATACCTCGAAAAGACTCTGCAGTGGGGTCTGCTGCTCGACCGCAAGGTTCTTGAGGATCTGATCGAGACGCGCCTCATGCTGGAATCGCACACAGCCTTTCTGGCGGCCCAAAAAGCAAGCCGCCAGGACCTGAACGAGATTTCATCCACGATCGAGCGGATGGAAGAACTGACGACCGATCCCGACCAGTACCTGGAATTTGATCTCCGCTTTCACTTGGCGATCGCGCAGGCGACGCAAAACTCGATCCTTTGCCGGCTTCTGAGCATGACCAGAGGCTACCTGCAGGTTTGGATCAAAGAAACGTTGTCGGAGACTCCGGCGGGCGAATCAGGGTCGCGCGCCGAACTGTCGATCGCTGAGCACAAAAAGATTTTCAGGGCGCTCGAGCAACGCAAAGCCGAGCAGGCGCGGGAAGCGATGACCGAGCACATTCTTTCGAGCAGCGCCGATCTTCGCGCGCACGTGGCGGCCCGGGGTCACTCCCCGTCTGCCTCGCCGGCTTTGTGATTGTCCCAGAGGCCCAGTCGCGGCGTCGCTAAACGGTGGTAATACAAACACGGCTGCTTGTCCGGAATCCATAGGGTTGGAGGTCTCTGTTGCAGCGCCGTGGCGCACACTTCCCGGAGTGCCGTATCGCGATTCCTGGCGACATGACCGCTTCGTTCGTGCGCCCGGCGCGCCGCTGAGTGGTGGGGGGTATTCGCATGCCGGCGAGAATGCCGGCACGGCACGCTGAAAGCGCGCGCCACACCGCTCGAGCCCCGGCGCATAGGATAGTAGCCCACCGTGCAGTACGTCCCACTCCAAGACCGATTGAACTTTTGCGGGCACGGGCACGTAACTACGTAGCGACTACACCGACAACGCAGTAACGGCGGCCTATTGCGTGCTTCGACCGCCAGGTGGTGGGAAATGCGGGCTAGCGGCACAGCATGCCGCGCCCGCGTTCCAAAGTCACACTATTTTGCGAGCCTCAACAAAGTGAGTCGGTAGCCCAAAGGAGATGAGAATCATGAAGAAACTGATTGTAGCCACTGGAGTGTTTGTAGTTTTGCTGGGCGGTTTGATGACCGCCGTGCAGGCCGAGGAAGGTGCGGCTTGGCTCCACATCCGCGTCCACGAACTCGCCGAGGAAGGCAAGAACGTCAGCCTGAATCTGCCCCTAGCCTTCGCCGAGGCGGCGGCGGGCGTCGTGCCCGAAAAGGCCATGGCCAAGAGACTTCGTAAACTCCAGGAGAAGGGTGTTTCACTGATCGACATTCGCCGGTCCTGGAACGAACTGAGAGCCTCGGGCGACGTGGAGTTCATCTCCGTCGAAGAAGAGGGGAAGAGGACGACGGTCGCGCGTGAGGGTCACTACATCCGCGTACGGGTAGTGGATTTGGCAAGCAACGCCTATCGAGTTCGGGTCGACCTGCCTGTCACGGCGGTCGATGCCTTGTTCTCGGGAGAGGGGGAAGAAATCGACTTGGGAGCCGCGGTTGCTCAGCTAAGGACAGAGCGCGGCGACCTTGTCCGGGTCGATGATGAAAAGAAACGCGTTCGGATTTGGATCGACGAACAGCGAGCGGGGTCTTAACCCGCTCTTCTCACCGCGTGAAACCATCACTTACGTGATCCAAAAACCTACGCCGGTCACCTCGTCGACCGCAGTCAAGTGGTTGCCAGGTGGCGGGGCGAAGTGGGTGAGAAGCCCGTCAGTACAAGGCGCGCGGCTAACTTGGGCACGGCATGCCGTGCCCTTACATTCTTGCACTCTCCGTTCAGCAGCTTATTGAATCTCGCATAATATCGAGTTAGTCAAGGCCAAGAGAAGACTGCTTCCAGAAGGCCGTAATCAAGCGCGGTTTGCGGCGCATGCGACGCAGGGATTTGCGGGCACGCTCGTCCAGCTCCCAGTAGTCCTTCGGACAGACGTTCGGCAACTCGTGCTGCTTCCAGTAAGCCCAAATGTATTCCACCGGGTTCAGCTCCGGTGCATAGGGCGGCAAGCACTCCGTGGCGATGTGGCCTTCGGAGAGCTCGATGAACTCCCGCACCAGGCGGCTGCGGTGCGCCGGCAGGCGGTCCCAGACGATCAGCAGCGGGCCGTCGATGTGGCGGACCAAAGCCTTCAGGAAGTCGATGACCTCCAGCTCGCCGATGGCGCCGGGATAGAGCCGGAAGTAGAAGTTGCGCAAGGTCAGCCCGGCGGAAACGGAAAGTTTCTGCCAGTTGAAGTTGAACTCCAGCACGGGTGTCTCGCCGCGGGGCGCCCAGGTGCGGCAACGATGGGGCTTCTGACTCAGTCCGCTTTCGTCGATGAAGACGATCGTGCGGCCTTGTTTTTGGGCTTTTTTTTAGTGGCCGGCCAAGTCTTGCGCCGCCAGTTGCGGATGGCTTCTTCGTTGCGCTCGCGGGCCTTGCCGACAGGCCGTTGCGGGCTCCAGTGGAGCGCCCGCAGGATCTTCCAAACATGACCTTCGTGATAGCGCACGCCGAACTCGTCGGCGATCAGACGAGCGACTCGCGGACAAGTCCACAGCGGCGTCGAGAAGCCCTGCGCTTCGGGGCCCCGCAGCAGCATTGCCTCCAGACGTTCCCGTTGCGTGGCGTCTAACAGCGGCTTGCGGCCGGCGCGCCCGGCCCGGCGGAGTCCGGCGGCACCGTGCGCGCCATGCTCGCTAACCCAACGGCTCACGCTTTGCTGCGCCGCCTTCACGCGCCGTGCTGCCTCGGACTGACTCAAACCTTCGTCAACGACCAGCCGCACGGCCTCCAGCCGTCGCTTTTCCAGAGCATCAAAATCGCGCCTTACGCCTCTTGGGTTCCCCATGTCTATTAAGACGAGCAGAACCCCCAAAAGATTACCCTATATTATGCGGGAGTCAATAGATTGTACGACGACTCCACACAATCCCCGGTCCCGACATAGGGGCAACCAAATATCACTGCTGTCCGGTTAAAAGTCGAATAGAATCAATTGGTTGGGGTCATAGGGGGATTCGTTTGGGGAGTCGGATGGCTGGAGTGCCTGTAAAAGGGGCATTTTTTCGAATTGCGTAACGCTGAGAATCTGTAGAATCTGGCAAAGACTCGCTTCCAGCCCGAGCCGTTTCCGGACGATGGCGATGAGCACGTAAATCGAGACAGCGATCCAGATGTGCGTCTTGACGGCGTTCTCGCTGGTGCCGTAAAACGAGTTGATTCGCAGATGTTGCTTGATCCACTTGAAGAACAACTCAATCTGCCAACGCGACTTGTAGATGTGGGCGATGGTCAGCGCCGGGAGCGCGAAGTTGTTGGTCAGAAACTTCAGCCGCTTGTTCGTCCGGGCGTCGAAGTAACTGACCCTCCGCAACGGGTCGGGATAGGCTTGGGCCGATTCGATGGCAGCCAGTATGACGGTCTGATCCGAGCGCAAGCCCGTGGATTTGTCGACGGGATGCGAGTAGTGCCGTTGGAGCAAGATGTTCTTCTTGGTTCGCACGACGAAGAACGACGAGCAGAGAGTGAACACGAAGAGGCGTTCGAAATCGACGTAGGCCCGATCCATGACGTAGAACGCGCCGGCCTCCGGGCCGATCTCGTCGAGGATGTTGATGTCGTGCACTTTGCCTCCAGTAATGCGGATGAACGTGGGAATATTGCCGTGCAGATCCAGCAGCGTGTGCATCTTCACGGCGGCCTTTTGCTTGCGGAATCTCGCCCACGGAAACAGCGACAGGCAGAGGTCGATTGTTGTCGAGTCGAGAGCGTACAGAGTCTGGTCCAAGTCCACACCGATCGGGTCGTGGGCATATAACGGCCGTGCCATGCCAATCAAGACCTGCGCGAAGTCCGCGTAGATCCGCCAGTCGCGCGACTCGTTCGCATCGGCCAGTGTCGAGCGCGCTACCCTGCCGCGGAATCCCATGTGGTAGAGTTTGCCGTGCATCGAACGCAGGCACGTCTCGATGTCGCGGAGGCTTGCCCGATAGGTCAGCTGGGCGAATGCCATCGCAAGAAACTGATCCCAGCAGGAGAAACTTTTCAGATAGGAATCGCCGCGGTAGCGCGATACACATTTCTGAAACTCTTTGCTCGGTAGGTGCTCGATCAGTTGGGAGAAAACCGTACGGCCAAGGTTCATCCCTCATTGTGCCGCGTCCGGATGCTCCGTTCAGGCGACCATTTGCGGCCTCGGGATTTCAAATCGTTCCCGGGCAAAACAAGCCATAAGACATTGAGCGGTCGAGACTTACCGTCCGATGGCGCGACTTTCCCCGGACAGCACTGACCAAATATCTCCGCTCAGCGCGGCTCGTTGCAGAGGCCGGGGCAAGCGATTAAGCTACCCTTGATTAAGTCACGTAAACCGGTTCTTCAGAAAACCTTCAAGTTCTTCTGTTTTGATGCCTATCACGAGCGGAGTGCACCGACAGTGCGCATTGCCGGATCGTTGCCATCGCGACCGGCGGAACTTTGTTTTGCGTGGACGCTCTGCAAAGTCGAAGCAGCATCTTTTGATCGTCCTGCTATGGGTGATCTGCGGGGTTCCGCTATCAGCGCAGGCCCCTCCCATAGAGCCGCCCGAGGAGCAACCACTGCCGCGACCGGAGGAGGGCGCTCCGCCGGTCAAGGGGTTTCCCAAGGATCTGGTTCGCAACTTCGGCGCGGTATTCGCGAAGGACAATATTGTTCCGCTGCTGGTGGGGGCGGCTGCAACCGGGGCGGCCATTCCCGCCGACGACCCACTCACCGACTTTTTTCGAAATGGATCACGCTGGCGGGGATTCGATGATTTGGGAAAGCAGCTCGGCAAGTCGCAACTTTTGGGCCCCGCGATCGGTGTTTCTTTTCTTGTCAGCCGAGCAACCGACAACAGGGACTTCCAGCGATTCACGTATTCACTGGCGCAAGGCTTTATCGTCACCAACACTATCACAGGCGGCCTGAAGGTGATCGCCGGACGAGAACGCCCCTGACCTGCCCCCAGGAACGAGTCCACTCTCTAAGTTAGACCTGGGACCATTTGAAGTCCACTCCATGGTATAGAACTCTGGTCCTGGGACCTGGGTAATCTGGCCTCCGGCGCCGGTGGCCGATAGGCCAAGGCGCTGTGAGGCCGTCGCTGGTTGTACTCCCTGCGCCATCTCTCGGCCAACACCTTCGCCTCCCACAACGTGTCGAGGACTTCTACATTCAGCAGTTCATCCCGCAGTTTTCCGTTGAAGCTCTCCACATATCCATTCTCCCAGGGGCTGCCGGGCTCGATGTATAAGGTCCTCACCCCAACAGCCTTCAGCCAGTCCCGAACCGCCTGAGCCGTAAACTCTGACCCGTTATCGGACCGAATGTATTCAGGCACTCCCCGATCCACGAACAACTCCGCCAATCGATCCAACACGTCCTGGTGATTCATCTGTCGTTGGACCTCAATGGCCAGACACTCCCGGGTGTATTCATCCAGTAGGGTTAATAATCGAAAGGCCCTTCCGTCATGGGTTCGCTCATGCACGAAGTCATAGCTCCAGACGTGATCCTTGTGAGCCGCTCGTAACCGAACGCAGGATCCATCATGAAGCCACAGTCTCCTTCGTTTCGGCTGTCTGGACGGGACTTTCAGCCCCTCCTGTCTCCACAACCTCTCCACCCGCTTGTGATTCACTTTCCACCCTTCCCAACGAAGCATGGCCGTGATCCGTCGGTAGCCGTATCGCCCGTAGTGCGTGGCCAACTCCACCATCTCAGCCACCAATCGAGCCTCCTCATCGGGGATATGCCTTTCCCTTCGCTGGGTCGATCGAGCCTGTCCCAGCACTTGGCAGGCCCGACGTTCGGAGACGCGCTCTGCTCCCAATCTCTCCCTCACCCACACCACTGCGCGTCTCCTCTTCGTCGGGCCTAGAAGTTTCCCGAGGAAACTTCCTTTAGGATCTGCTTGTCCAAAGACAGATCTGCCACTAGCTTCTTCAACCGGGCATTCTCCTTCTCCAACACCTTCAACCGCTTGGCCTGATTCAGTCGAAGCCCTCCGTACTCCTTGCGCCACCGGTAGTAGGTCTGCTCGGTCACCCCAATCTGTTTGCACACCTGGCCCACCGTCTGTCCTTGAGCTAGCTGTGGAGCCTCAACAGGTTGTTCCGGGGAGGAGGGAGTCGGCTGATAGGGGGATTATAGCCGAGGCTGGCGTGGGGGCGATGCCAATTGTAGTCGTGGAGCCAGGGGAGCAGATGGTTGGCGCGTTGGAGGGAGGAGCAGTAGGAGCGGGCATAGGCCCATTCGCGGAGGGCGGTTTGGATGAAGCGCTCGGCCTTGCCGTTGGTGCGAGGGGTGTAGGGGCGGGTGAAGCGGTGGCGGATGCCGAGGCGGCGGCAAGTACGACGGAAGTGGCGGGAGCGGTACCAGGAGCCATTGTCGGTGAGCAGGCGTCGGATGCGGATGCCAAGCGAGCCATAGTAGGCGTGGGCGAGGAGAAGGAACTGGGCAGCGGAAAGGCTGCGCTCATCGGGCAGGATCTGGGAGAAGGCGATGCGGGAATGGTCGTCGACGGCGACGTGGACGAACTCCCAGCCGGCGGCGCGGGAGCGTCGGGTCTTATCGCCGGTAACGCGGCGACCGGCGTGCTGGAAGCGGCCGAGCTTTTTGATGTCGAGATGCAGTAGATCGCCGGGACGGTGATGTTCGTAGCGGCGAACGGGGGGAGCGGGTTCGAGATCGCGGAGACGGTTGAGTCCGGCGCGACCGAGGAGGCGGCTGACGGTGGCCGGGGATAGCCGCAGGGTTTGGGCGATGCGGCGGCCCGTCCAACGTTGTCGGCGCAGGGCGAGGACGCGGTCAACGACGGCTTGCGGGGTGCGGCGCGGGCTATGCCGGGGACGCGAAGAGCGATCGTAGAGACCGGCTTCGCCTTCGCCGCGGTAGCGGGCCAGCCAACGGCGGGCGGTGCGTTCTGAGACGTCTCGGGCCGCCGCGGCGGCCCGAGGCGTCTCTCCAGCGAGGATGCATCGAACCAAAAGGGCTCGGCCTTTGGGCGTCAATCGGGCATTCTGATGGATGTTCATGCGGTCTCTCCAGGGTCGTGGTTATTCGACAACTCCAGCTTCCCTGGTCCGGGACCGAATGAACAACCTGTTGAAAGATCACAGCTAGACCCACCTCTGCCTCACGCAACTTGATGATGATCTGTTCTGCACTAAATCGCTTCCCTGCCATCTCTTGCCTCCTTCCTAAAACCGAAAATCCTAACATTCAACTTGGACTCGTTTTAGGGGGCAAGGTCAATCGGAGTGCTATTGACGCGACGCTCAGCGACCGCGTAAACTTCGCCCAACTCATCAAGGTCTACCGAGCAACCCCCGAGGGTGAGCGGCGCTATTCACCCGCCGAAGTCGTCTCAACGGAGGTGGTCTCAGTTGTGGGGCACCCTGACCCCAAGCGCATCTGTACCAGTCATGTGGAGCGCCAGAATCTGGCGATGAGAATGCAGATTCGACGGCTCACCCGGCTGACGAATGGCTTCAGCAAGAAGTGGGAGAACCACTGGGCAGCGCTTGCGCTCTATGTCGGCTACTACAACTTCTGCCGGATTCACACGACGTTGCGGGTTACCCCAGCGATAGAGTCGAAACTGACGGATCACGTCTGGACGCTTGAGGAACTGCTGGCGTAGAATCCCAAGGGTCATGCCGCCCCCGGTCTCGGCGTCTAGAGACCGAGCTGGACGAAGAAGCCGATTGAACCGTATCGCGTGAAGTAGGCTCTAACCGTACTTCTGCACCGCCGCCTCAATCGCCGGACCAGCCTTCGCGAGATCCTCCGGGATCATCGCTGGGGTTGCTTCGATTTCTGCGTTCAACGCCAGAAACCAGGGCTCGGCCAGGGCGGGTAGCTGCGAGGGGTCGTCCATATTCACAATGAGCAGGCCGGTGCGCTTTCCGTTGTCGACAAAGAAATAGGCCGCCTCGGGTTTCTGCTCTTCAAGAATGTCTTGAATCGCCTTGAAGCTGTTTTTTGCCTGGGCGTTGCTGGCTTCCGCGGAGAAGGAAACTTTCATTACAAATCTCATATCAACCTCCAAGAGTAACTTCGGACAGGTGATCCTACC
The DNA here is from genome assembly GCA_965248365.1 of Bryobacterales bacterium. Lineage (GTDB taxonomy): Bacteria > Acidobacteriota > Terriglobia > Bryobacterales > UBA6623. The sequence goes on from CBDFJA010000003.1 coordinate 1,994,926, forward strand.
AGCTTCCGCAGGTGGATGTATGTAACCGGAATTTCAAATTTGGACATCCGGCCCACACAGGGTACAAGACCTGCTTCCCGGAAGCAAGAAATTTTTGCTGTCCGACGAGGCTGTCTCGCTGCTGCTCAGTCGATTTGTCACACACCCCTCCCATGCAAGCGCACTTCGTTCGTCCGGAGAAGTTTTTGCCCAACGCAGATTTCAGACACCACCCATCAGAGTGGTCCAAGGGTCCAAGGCAAGATGATCCTGAACGGGTGGCGCGTTTCCAACACGATGATCCTGAAACGACGACGCCCGGGAGAGATTCCCCCTTGATCCCGCCGACCAGACTCAGGTTGTATATGCCGTCGGGCGGTTTAGGTCTATTTCCGGTTAACTCTCTGGCAAGAGCGCGTTCAACTGTTCCAGCAGGAGTCGGGCGGCCGCTTCGGGGTCGTTCTTCAGCACTTGGCGATAGAAGCGGAACGACTCAAACTCCAGGCTGCAAAAGCCGTCGTAGCCGATCTCTTCAAGCGCCTCGAAGAACTGCTTCCAGTTGACCCTCCCTTCGCCCAACAACGGGAACACAAACTTCCCTGGCTGAGGGACGCCGATGCCGTCCTTGATGTGGACATGCGCGATCCTCTCGCCCCACTGCGTGATCAGCCAGCGCATGTCCTCGAGGCCGTAGAGGACATGGTGGGACGGGTCAAAGTTCACCCTGTGAGCTGGGCGGTCGGTTTGATCCACCAACCATTTATGCGTGTAAAAGTCATGGGCCAGCATGCCATACACCGCCTCGGAGGTGATCAGGACGTTCGCGGTCTCCGCGGCTTCCAGGAAGATGTTGAAGGCCTCAATGGCCTGCTCCCAAGCGGCGGACTCGCTCATGTCCTCTCCGATTCGCACGGCCGTCGGCTCCCAAATGGCGGGTCCCGTGAGAACGCTCACGGCGGACACGCCGCACTTGCCGGCAGCCTCGATGGTGCGCACAATGCGGTCGATAAGCCGCTTCCTCGCCTCTTGGTCTAGTGAGATCAGGTCCTCGTGGGCCATGATTTGGGAAACGTCCATCCCCGCGTCACGTGTACGATCGATCAGGGCGCGGAGTTCCTCGATCGGCTTGTCGGGGTCAAAATGGGGGTCCATGGTCCACTCGATGCCCTCGTAACCGAGCCGGTGCAGCGACTCGATTACGTCCACCGAGTCCATCGTCCTGTAGTCGAGAATAGTGAGGAACGCGGTTTTCCATTTGCGGTTCATCGGTCGTGAATCCTTTCTTCCCAGAAGTACCCTTGGGCCTCACCGCCTACTTTAAACGCGAGCGTACTTGCGCAGAACCTTCGCGTCCGGCGGTGCCTGACGGTGAGAGTAGGAGAAAGCAACCTCACCTACGTACAGGTCGCCGCGGGAGTCCAGGGCCACGCCGTGAGGAGCAAAAAAACGGCCTGTCCCCTGCGGGTCTTCCTCGCCCCATTCGGACTGAACATTCCCCTCCAGGTCGCGGACGGTAATGCGCGCGCCGTGCTGATCGAGCCTCGCTTCTTTTCCAAACATGAAGATCCCGCCTACCTCGCCGACATATAGGTTCTGCTCCGCGTCCTGGCAAATGGCGTCGGGCCACCAGATGTCGTTCCACTGTGTTAGAAATTCGCCCTCCGGAGAGAAAATCTGAATGCGCTGGTTCTGACGATCGCCCACGAAGACCCGTCCCTGGCGATCGACGAAGACACAGTGAGGTTGATGGAACTGGCCCGGCTGGTCCCCGGGATCGCCCCAGGAGAGTAGCAGCCGGCCTTCAGCGGTAAATTTGTGGATGCGGGCATTCCCGTAACCATCCGAGACATAAATGTCGCCTTCGGGCGAGAGCGCCACGTCCGTCGGCCGATTGAACGGCGGTCCCCCACGCCGCACGGTTTTCCAGTCGGGCGGGACATAACCGGTATCCGCCATGCCGTTCTGCGGCGCAATGGTCATCAGGAGTTTGCCGTCGGTCGTGCACTTATGCACGCGGTGCCCCTCGTCATCGACGCAGTAGACGGAATCGTCGGGGCCGATGAGGATCATATGAGAACGCACGAACATACCTTCTCCCCACGACCCCAGGAAACGACCGTCTCGGTCGAAAACAACAACGGGATGCTCCGCCCGGCAAAACGCGTAGACGCGGTCCCGGGAATCGACGGCGATCCCGGGAACCTCTCCCAAATCCCAACCGGGCGGCAACTGCGCCCACCCTTCGACTTCTTCGTAAATGAACTTGCCGCTGCCTAGTTTCACCGGCTTTCCGCTCATGGCTTAACCTCGATTCAATCGCATTTCAAGGGCACAACGAATACGCTGTCCCAGACAAGATTTTCTCATTGTTCCAGCGACGTGGCGAACGCTTTCGGCGGGCTGTGTCGCCATTTCCGGCGACATGTCTCGTTGGTGCGCCGGCCCTTCGCCTGGTCGGCGGGATGCCGGCAAGAATGCCGGCACGGCACGCTGAAAGCGTGCGCCACGTCATGTTAAGGCGGTCACAGCCTGCTTTCGAGCCCGACATTCCCGAATCCATAGTGAACTCGTTTCCAGTCCGCCAGTCATACACGAAGGTCTTGGCGGCTCGGCGACACTGTAGCAGGAGCAGCGGATCGCTTTCGCCGAGCGCCCGGCTCACAATTCACTCCCGGCCTCGAATAGGCCGTCGACAAAGGCCCGGGCGTCGGCCAGCGCCTTGCGGGGCTCGATCTCGTATCCCCATCCCGGCGACTCATCCTCGACGGAAAGGAATCCCCGGTAACCAGCCTCCTGCACGGCTGACACCAGTCCCTGGAAGTCCACGTCGCCCATGCCGAGCGGAGGACACTCGAAGTTCTCGTGGTGACCCCTGGCGTCTTTGAGATGGATGTGGACGATACGGTCGCTGAATGTCGCGAAGGCTCTAGCGACGTCCTCGCCCCGAATGTGAAAGTGCGCCGAGTCAAACAGCAGTCCCAGCGAATCCAGACCGTCGTAGCTCAGCAGGCGATGCACGCCACTGGCGCCGAATACCAACACACCAGGCTGTGAGGCCGCTTCGGCCGCGATCGTGACGCCCAACGACTCGGCCACGGGGAGCAGTTCCCGCAGTGCCTGGATAAAGCGGTCCCAATAGACGCTTTCCCAGCCGTAGAAGTCCTTTTTACCGGCTCCTATGACGACATAACGAGCGCCCAGGTCGGAAGCCAATTGCAGCGCGCCCTTAACGTAGTCAAGGTTGGCGCGTCTCTTCTCCGGCCGGGGATCGATCAGCGAATTGTGTGCGTTGAGGGCAACGATGGGGATACCCGTCTGCTCGGAGCACTGGCGAGCCTCTTGGCGCAGGGATCCGTCAGCCTCGGGGGTCAAGTGAGGAGGAGGTAGGGGCAGGTACGGGGGGCCGCCCGTCTCGGCGCTGATGTCAATGCCTTCGTAGCCGGCCTCCGCCGCAACGCGGATCGCTTCTTGAACAGGAAGCTTGCTCAGCAGCGTGGAATTGAAACTCAGTCCTAGTTTCATCGAGGCGGCCCTAGTGGGAGGTTACTTCGATCAGGTCTCACCGGAATTTGACAGCGCGGTAATTATCTCATACACTTGGCTGCGCGCATCGACTCAGGCCCAGGCAGCCGAGCGGGTAAGGCCGCATTTCTCACCAGCAGACGGCCTAAGCACGCGACAGTGGCTCCGTAGCCAAAGCCTTCCATCAGCGGCAGTGAATCGGATAAGGCTGATCCCATGAAAGCGGCCATTTTAAAACAGCTAGGCGGCCCTCTCCAAATCGAGGAGGTTCCCGAGCCGGCGATCGAGCCGGAGGAAGTGCTGGTCAAGGTCATGGCCTGCGGGACCGACGGGACTGACTTGAAGATGGTCGATGGATTCGGCTATACGCCGGAACTGCCATTCATCTTGGGTCACGAGATAGCCGGGGTCGTGGCGGAGGCCGGATCGGGAGTAAGCGCGCTCAAGTCGGGCGACCGAGTGATTGCCTACAATTTCTCCACCTGCGGCCGATGTCGATTCTGTCTCACTCATCGCGAACAGTTATGCGTGAATATGGCCGGCGTCATGGGCGCTCGGAACAAGCACGGCGGCCACGCCGAGTACGTTGGCGTTCCCGCGCGCCAGCTCGTTTCCCTGCCTGACAACGTCTCGTGGCCCGACGCCGCCGTCATCCCGGACGCGGTCATCACGGCGCTGCACGCCGTCGACAGGGCCCGAGTGCAACTTGGCGAGACCGTGGTCATCATGGGGGTGGGCGGCGTGGGTTCATCGGCCGTTCAGATTGCGAAGCTGTCGGGAGCAAGGGTAATCGCCGTGGACCGAACCGACGAAAAAGTCCATCGCGCCAGCGAGATGGGAGCCGACGTCGCCGTCAACAACGCTGAGACGGACGTTCTGAAAACAGTCCAAGAGGTGACGGCGGGACTCGGCGCCGACTGTGTGATCGATTGCGTGGGGCTGGAGCAAAGCTTGGCGGCGGGCATCGACTCTCTCCGGCCGGGGGGAAGGCTGACCGTGGTCGGCTACACGCCGGAACTCTACGGGGTCAACGGCAAGAGGCTGGCTCAGAATGAGCTGGAGATCATTGGCACCAGGTGCGGGAGGATGCAAGACTTGATCAACGCGGTTCGCCTCGTCGCGGAGGGAAAGATAAGGTCGATCGTCACGGATGTCTATCCCCTCGAAGAAGTCAACAAGGCCATGGCGGCGCTACGAGCGGGAAAGGTCCTCGGACGGGCGGTACTGCTGACGCCGGCGGGTCAACAGGCCGTCGGACGGGGTGAGAACGGATCGTGAAGACGCTGCGGGGTCAACCGAATGGTCCGGCGACTTGCTGACAAGTTTCAAGATGCTTGACCACCCCCCGTGGCCGAAAACAGAACCCGCGGCCGCGGTTCACCTCCGCGCACGGGAACAATAAAAGGAATGGAGCTGGTTCATGGATAAGCTGATCATCACTGTCACCTGTGACTCTAAAATGTCGTTCCCGGGGAACCCGCATTGCCCGGAGCCAAGCGACACAAAGGCCGTTAGCGACGAGTACGTCCGGGGCGTGAGCGCGGGAGCGGCTATCGCTCACACGCACGGTTCCTACACCAGCGACCCGGAGATACAGCCCGACGGCCGGAAGCTGCAAATCCCCGTGGTCGAGGGCTGGCACGAGATCGTCGGAAGGATTCGGTCAGCCGGTGATCCCATTCTTCAATTCGGGCTGGCCAGCATGCGTCTGGAACAGAAGCTCGAGCTGTGGAAGGATCTTGGCGCCGACATGAGCTCCATCGCTTTCAACTCCCACGATGAATACTTCCACCCGGACGCGGCTTATCCCGCGAATGAGATCTACGCCGTTCACCCTGTCTCGGAGCTAAAGCAATACGCCCGGCTCGCCAACGAATACGGGGTCAAGCTGGAGATCGAGGCCTTCCATACGGGAGCCTTTTGGAATATCGGCAAGCTGCGAGAGGAGCCGGGACTTTTGCCCGACCCGCTTTGGGTTACCTTGTTTCTGGGCTGGCCGGGAGGATCTTGGACGCCTCCCACGGCTGCGGGCCTTCAATACCTGGTAAACAACCTGCCGCCGCGCGCCAACTGGAATATGAGCTGCATGGACCCGTCCGTCTATTGGTCGGTCGTCGCCCACTCGATCGCTCTCGGCGGTCACGTACGCGTCGGCATGGAAGACTGCCCGTATCTAGAGGACGGGGAGTTTGCGACAACTAATGCTCTGCTCGTGGAAAAGGCCGTCCGGATTGCAAACGAGGTGGGGAGAGGGATAGCCTCGCCCGAGGAAGCGCGCCGGATGACCGGGCTGCCCGAAAAAATCGCGGCTGCGGGGTAGCGGCTGTCACGGTGCGTCCTGGTCCCCGACTTTCCCGCAAGCCCGCGCCACGCGCTGGGTGTGACTGGAGGGTCAACGGCCGCGGACGCTGGAACGGCACCAGGTCCGCGCTACGGGGCTAACTGTGATCTTTCAACAGGTTGTTCATTCGGTCCCGGACCAGGGAAGCTGGAGTTGTCGAATAACCACGACCCTGGAGAGACCGCATGAACATCCATCAGAATGCCCGATTGACGCCCAAAGGCCGAGCCCTTTTGGTTCGATGCATCCTCGCTGGAGAGACGCCTCGGGCCGCCGCGGCGGCCCGAGACGTCTCAGAACGCACCGCCCGCCGTTGGCTGGCCCGCTACCGCGGCGAAGGCGAAGCCGGTCTCTACGATCGCTCTTCGCGTCCCCGGCATAGCCCGCGCCGCACCCCGCAAGCCGTCGTTGACCGCGTCCTCGCCCTGCGCCGACAACGTTGGACGGGCCGCCGCATCGCCCAAACCCTGCGGCTATCCCCGGCCACCGTCAGCCGCCTCCTCGGTCGCGCCGGACTCAACCGTCTCCGCGATCTCGAACCCGCTCCCCCCGTTCGCCGCTACGAACATCACCGTCCCGGCGATCTACTGCATCTCGACATCAAAAAGCTCGGCCGCTTCCAGCACGCCGGTCACCGCGTTACCGGCGATAAGACCCGACGCTCCCGCGCCGCCGGCTGGGAGTTCGTCCACGTCGCCGTCGACGACCATTCCCGCATCGCCTTCTCCCAGATCCTGCCCGATGAGCGCAGCCTTTCCGCTGCCCAGTTCCTTCTCCTCGCCCACGCCTACTATGGCTCGCTTGGCATCCGCATCCGACGCCTGCTCACCGACAATGGCTCCTGTTACCGCTCCCGCCACTTCCGTCGTACTTGCCGCCACCTCGGCATCCGCCACCGCTTCACCCGCCCCTACACCCCTCGCACCAACGGCAAGGCCGAGCGCTTCATCCAAACCGCCCTCCGCGAATGGGCCTATGCCCGCTCCTACTGCTCCTCCCTCCAACGCGCCAACCATCTGCTCCCCTGGCTCCACGACTACAATTGGCATCGCCCCCACGCCAGCCTCGGCTATAATCCCCCTATCAGCCGACTCCCTCCTCCCCGGAACAACCTGTTGAGGCTCCACAGCTAACCCAGGGCCAGACCGCGCTACGAGCTGGAAAATGTAGGGGCACGGCATGCCGTGCCCAAAGTCCGCGATCGTCCACCTGGCTTCTAAACATACATGACCGAACTTATGAAGTGGACCACTGAGGGTCGGACCTGGGAACACCCGTGAATCCGCGGCTACGGCTTCCAGGTCTTGGCCAGCGCCTCGTACTCGCGAGCTTGGCCCGCTATGTCGACTCCGACTTCCTCACTCCACGCCGCCAGTAGCCGACCGTAGATGCTGCCCGGATTGCCGTCGCCGACGGCCTGGAAGTTAAAGCGGGTGACCGGGATCATAGCGAACGGGGTACTCGTAATCCAGGCTTCGTCCGCTTCACGCACATCGTAGGGAGCGACATCGGTTTCTTGTACCGGGATGCCGAGTCTTCCCGCCAGGTCGATACAGGCATGGCGGGAAACACCGCGCAAAATATCATTTGGTTTTGGCGTCAAGATCTCGCCCTGCCGCGCGATGAAAAAGTTGCTGCCGCTACCCTCGGTGATGAATCCGTGTTCGTCCGTGAGCAGAGGCATGGCTCCCGGCTCCAGTCTGGCCGCTTGAAGTTCGGCCAGCTTGTAGTAAATGCGGCTGCGGTTCTTTACCTTGGGATCGATGTAGCGCGCCGGCACCGACTGTTGCGGCGTAATCACCAAATGGGCGCCCGTCTCGTACTTCTCCGCTAGGTGGCCGGTGTGACGGACAAGAGGAATGACGTTAATCGAGACGATGGGAGCCGTCCCTTCTTTAACAACACTGTCATAGAGCGGCAGCGCTCCACGGGTCACATCGTGCATGATCTGCGAGTCCAAGCCGTCCAGCGCCGGCAGATTCCGGTCGATCGTCTCGTGGGTGGCGGCCTCCATTTGATCAATGGTGAGTCCACAGTCGATTTCGGCATAACGCATGGAGGCATAGAGACGGTCTAGGTGCTCGCGCAGGCGGTAAGGCTTTTGGTTGAAAGTGCGAGTCGCCTCGAAGACCATATCGCCGAACATCAAGGCCGAGTCGAATAGGTGCTCGCGCAGGCGGTAAGGCTTTTGGTTGAAAGTGCGAGTCGCCTCGAAGACCATATCGGAACATCAAGGCCGAGTCGAAAATCGAGATGCGGGCTTCAATCTCGGGAATGAATTCACCGTTGAAATAGACTACGCGATTCGCCATAGGATGACTCTCTCCGGATGATCTTAGCTGGAACAGGCAGGTCTGTGGAACCTTCTAGCCGGCAAAGCCTTCCCGTACAGGAACGATTGTTGCTCACGGGCGGGTCCTGCAGCGGCGCTTGTCCCGGTGGAAGTTGCGTCGGAAGGTTCTTCTCATAATGCGTCTCTCGACCGCCGCCGAGTTTTTCCAGGCGCGGTTCAGGTTACGGCCGTCGATCTCTCCCGCCCGCGCCTAGTAAAGATCGTAAGTCCATCGAGATCTCTCGCGTCAGGGGGGAACGCCAAGCTAGCCAAGTACCCCACAATCGAACAGGTCACGATTCCCACCGCGGCGTAGAGAAAGAAGTGCACTTGGGTGTAACTCTGTACCAGGTAGAGCACAGCGGAGCCGACGACGGCCCCGATCAGGGCTCCGGGGGCGTTCGCGCGGCGGGTAAAGATCCCCAGCACGAATAGGCCGGCCATGCTGCCCCCGAGAAGCCCGATCAACTTCTGGAAAAGGTCCCAGAGCGACTGGATTTCATAGGTCGCCATCAACGCCGCACTGGCCGTCGCCAGCAGACCGAGCACCGCTGTCAGCCGGCGAGCGAGCGTTAGGCAAGCATGGTCTGACACGTTGCGTTTGAAGCGGCGGTAAAAATCGGTGACGACCACCGTTGCCACGCTGTTCAAGCTGCTGTCGACCGTGGACATCGCCGCGGCGAACAAGGCTGCGATCACCAGCCCGGTGACGCCCGGGGGAAGCTGTTGCGCGATGAAGAAGGGGAAAATCGTGTCCGTGTCGACCGCCGGGCTGACTAGAGCCGGCTGGCTTTTGTAAAAGCCGTACAGGGCGGTTCCCAGCCCGAACCACAGGATACTCTCCGGGATGATCAGGGCGGCGTTGGCCCAGATCGCCTTGGCCGCTTGCTTTTCATCCTTGGTGGTGAAATAGCGCTGAATCACGGCTTGGTCGGATGTGTAAGGTACGAGATTGACGAAAATGTTGCCGATCACCATCACCCAGATGGCCGTGGTGGTCATGTCCCAAGTCCAGTTGACGGCGTGGAATTTAGAGTCGGCCATGCCGACGGACACAATGCCGCTGAATCCCCCCTCTACATGGGCGGCAATGATCACCAAGCTAATGAGAGCTCCGCCGATGAGAACAATGACCTGAAGAAAGTCGGTCCAAATGACGGCTTCGATTCCGCCTAGCACGGTGTAGACGGTACACAGGACTCCCATGACTAAGATGCAAGCGTAGACGTCGATGCCGGTCACCGCGGAGAGAGCAATGGCCGGCAAGAAGAGGACAATCGCCATCCGGCCAAGGTGAAACACAACAAACGCCGTGCCGGCAAAAAGCCGCACCGCGACATGGAATCGTTTTTCGAGGTATTCATAAGCCGTCGTCAGATTCAGCCGGCGGAAAAATGGCAGATAGACGAACACCACAAGGGGCGCGATCAGACCGGCCGCTAGAGGATTCCATAAATACACCCAGTCCGTTGCATATACCTTCGCCGGAATAGCCATGAAGCTGATGGCGCTGGTCTGTGTTCCGGCGATACTTACGCCCGCGGCCCACCAGGGAATGCGACGTCCGGCTACAAAGAAGTCCTCGGTGGTCTTCTCGCGGCGGGAAAAATAGATCCCCATTCCAACCAGGGACAGCAGGTAAGCTCCCAAGCAGGCGTAGTCCCAAGCGCCGAACCCCGAGACAGACGGCCGCAGCCGGCCAGCCCCCACGCTGGCGGAGGAGCGCCCAAGGGCCGTTTCTCCGCCCGGGATAACGATCCGGTCCCGCCAATGGACGGCGGTCGTCGAGGCTAGTCCCGCGGGCAGCGTCCCGACGCTGACCCACGTATCGGTAATGGTGTGATAGGCGAGGATGTCTTGCCGAAAGCCCCCGGGCTTGGTTTCCGGCTCATCCCGACGTTCGAAGGACGCAGCGTCGCCGCCGCCGAAGACAAGAACATGGGACTGTCCGACGGATACGCCCGGCGCCGCGGCCGCCGCTCTGGGAAGATCGGCTACGGCCTTCCACCCCTCGCCGGGCCGATACCTGTAGGCATCGGTGAGGGCACGGCGTGTCAGTTCGCCCTGCTCATTACGTAGAAGCTCCGCTCCACCGAAAAGATAAACTGCGCCGTCTTGAGCGGCGGTCACCGCGGAAAGGCGCGCCACACCCGGCCAGGGATCGAGTACCTCCCAGCGGGGATCGGTTTCAGAGAGGTCGAGGGCCCAGAAGTTTCTCATGGCTCGATCGGCGCTCGGGGTCTCCCGTCCCCCGGCGACATAGATCGTGTCGCCGAGCAAGGCGGCGTCGGTCAGGGCACAGGTCTTCGGTAAGTCCGGGAGGGAACTGCGCTCGATCGCTCCGTTGCGCCAGCGGAGGCGGTACACGGTCCTGTAATGGCGATCCGCGTCTCGTCCCCCGATCAGGATGAGCGAATCGCCGCTCGAGACGCCGGCGCCGTAGGCCAACGGGTGCTCAAGCTGTAAGCCTGTCTTCCATGAGCCAGCGCCCTCTTCGAGCACGTAGATCCGCCGCCGCCAAAGTTTGCCTACGTCTTCTATCCCCGAATCGGGAAAACTCACGCCGCCAGCCACGATGAGCGCGCCGTTACTGGTGCCGACAAACGGGCCGCTGAGGCCCAGGGGATCGGGCAAGTCGGGCAGACTTGCCCACTCGAAGAGATCTCCCTCCGCGCCCACTTCGGCACAAATCGCGACGGGCGCGCTCAGAAGAAAGAAAGCGAGCAGCCGGTGTGGAGGCTTCATGTTCTACCAGTAGAGAGTCAGGGGTTGCCGCATAAATCATTGATGGCCGTAGGGTTACTGGAAATTGGGTTTGTTTCGTTTTTTTGTCTGTTCGTCGAGCGCAATGCCGGCCGCCGGGAGACCCACCCTCTTGAGGATAACGGGCGTGTCAAGCGTCAAGGCCCGACGCCGGGTTGTGCGACAGCGAGCCACTCAGCCTGGAACGTTAACCCGCATTTCTCACCACCTGACGGTCGAAGCACGCGATAGGACCGCCATTACGTCGTTGCGCTTGCTCACCGTGCTCGAAGTACTTTTCCGGTCGGACGCCAACGGAAGTCGCTGCTTACTTCGGTCGCACCAGATGCGAATGGGCCAGGCCGCACCCGCAAAAGTACACCTCCGCGCGCCGTGTACTGACGGGATCTTTTCACCGGTGCGTATGCCCATTTCTTCCCGTTTGGCCGCTTTGGGCTGTTACAGATCGACGGCCCGCAAATCGATGGCGTCCCTGAGGCCGTCGCCGATGAAGTTCACCGCCAGTACGGTGACGGCGATGGCGAAGCCGGGTGCCATCCAGAACCAGGGCATGGTGGAGAGGACGGTCGACGACTGCGCCTCATGGAGCATGCCGCCCCAGCTCGGGGTCGGCGGCTGAACACCAAGCCCCAGAAAGCTGAGCGCGGCTTCGAGCAGGATCGCCTGGGCCACGCCGAAGGTGGCGAGTACCGTGAGCGGGCCGAGCGTGTTCGGGAGCATGTGCTTGACGATGATCCGAGCCGGGCCCGCGCCCACGGCCCGCGCGGCGGTGATGAACTCCTCTTCACGCAGCGAGAGGATCTGTCCCCGCATGAGCCGGCAGGCGCCCGGCCAGCCGAGCAGGCCGATGACGACGATCACTGAAGTCAGGCTCGGCCCGACCACCGAAACGAATAGAATGATCATCAGCAGGCTCGGTATGCTCATCAGCGTGTCGGTGAAGCGCATGATGATCTGATCGAGCAGGCCTCCGTAGTAGCCCGCCAGCGCTCCCAAAAACGACCCGATGAGGACGTAGAGCGTGACGGCAAGAATGCCGACCGACAACGACGTTCGTCCGCCGTGAACGACCCGGCTCCAAACATCGCGGCCGATTAGGTCGGTGCCCAGCCTGTAATTGCCGCCCGGAGCTTGCCGCAGCGCCCGCAGATCCACCGTGAAGGGGTCGTGGCGGGCTACGAGCGGTGCGAACAAGGAAGCCAAGACAATCAGCAGCAAGGCGACCGCGCCCGTGACCGCGAGCCGATGACGCAGGAAACGCCGGAAAGCCAAACGCGCGGGCGTTTCCTGCTCGCCGACGGCGACTTCCTCCGCCAAAACACTTCCGCCGGCTTCGACAGGCTTAGTTCGCGGGCCGGCGTCGCTCATGAGGACCTCTCCCGCCCGTAACGAATACGCGGGTCTGCCACCGAGTAGGCGATGTCGGCGAGCAAGTTGCTGAGCAACACGCCGACCCCGACGACCAGCACGACGCCCATCAGCATCGACGGATCACGGTTCGCGGCCGCGCGGACAGCCATGAACCCCATTCCCGGCCAGGCAAAAATCTGCTCGGTGACGACGGCCCCCGCTACCAGCTCGGGAAGAAGCAACCCGAAGACCGTAATGACCGGGATCAGCGCGTTGCGCAGCGCGTGGCGCAAAATGATCGTTGCCTCGCTGAGCCCCTTGGCTCTGGCCGTCGTGATGTATTCCTTGCGGAGTACCTCTAGCATCGCGGCGCGGGTATAGCGCATCAGCAAAGCCGCGTTGCCCAACCCGAGGATACCGGCCGGCAAGACAAGATGACTCAGGCGGTCCGCGAATGAGGACGGCGCGCCTAAGGTGGCCATACCGCTCGTCGGCAACAGCCGAAGCTGAACCCCGAAAACGTAAATAGCCAACATGCCCAGGAAGAACGTAGGCGTCGAAATCGTGACCATCGTCAGCGAAGTCAGAGTGTAGTCGAGTTTCCCGTGCTGCTTGACCGCCGAAATCACTCCGCACGGGATGCCGACGCAAAGCCCGATCAACAGCGCCGCTCCCATCAACTGAAGCGTGGCCGGCAGACGCAACGCCAACTCCTCGGCAATCGGCCGGTGCGAGACGACCGAGAATCCCAGATCTCCCCTCAGGGCCCCTGCCAGCCATTTGGCATAGCGAACCGGAACGGGTTGATCGAGCCCCAGCTCGTGTCTGCGCTCGGCGACCCACTCCGGCGACTGCTGGGCGAGGATGCCGGGGTCAATGCGCGCCGTCAACGGATCGCCGGGGGCGAACGACAGTGCCGTGAAGGCGATGATCGTGACGCCGAACAGCACGGGTATGGCGATCACGAGCCGGCGAAGAAGGTAGTGGGTCACGAGAGATGATCCGCGAGACCGGCGATCGGCGACGGAAGTAATGCAACCTGCCCCGCGACCGCCCGAGCTTAAACTCCGATCACCAGTAGAAGATAGCCGACGAACTATTGCAGTGTCCAGGTCTCGACGTTGGTGAACGTGCGTTTGGGGTCCTGTTGAATGGCAAAGTCGCCGCCCAGTCGCTTGGTTGCGGCGTGGAGCTCGTGCGGAGTCCACAGCGGCAGTTGCGGGAGATCTTCGTTAAACATTTGCGCGGCCCGCTCGTAAACCTTCCGCCGCTGTTCGGGATCGGCGATGGCACGGGCCTCGGCAAAAAAAGCGTCAAACTCGCAGTTCGCATAGCCGCTGAGAAAGCCCTTCCTTTCGCAGTCGAAATAATTGGCCGTCAGATGGGGACCCAGACCCTGCACTCCTCCATTCAAACCAAACATCTCAAACGTGTCGCGCGCTGTCATCATGCGGGCAAGGAAAGCCGTGGAGTCCAACGCTTCTAGACTGACGTTGATCCCGATCTCCCGCAATTGTCGTTCGATGATGGGGAAGTATTGGGAAGCAGCGGGGTAGGTCTGGTCGTAGATGACGCGGAACGGCGCGTCGAAGTCGAAGCCGGCTTCCTCGAGCAGCCGTTTCGCCCGGTCGGGGTCGAAAGGATAACGGTTCAAACTACTGTAGCCGTCCATTGCCGGGGGAGCGCCGAAAAGGACCCGAGCGCGGTCCCGGAAAATCGCTTTGGCGATGCGCTCGCGGTCAACCGCGTAGTAGATGGCCTGGCGCAACCTCTTGTCCGCTACGCGCGGTTGCTCGATGGGAAAGTTCAAGGACGTGTTGCTCAGTCCGGGACGAACCGTTAGGTCGAGATCCGCGACTTGCGAAAGCCTGTCAAACTCCAGCAAGTTAAGGCGCAAGGCCAGATCGACCTCCCCGCTCTCAAGCTGCGCCACGCTGATCTCCGGCCGGAGACGCTTCATGAATATCTTTTCGATCTTCGGAGCGCCCTTGAAATAGTTCGGGTTCGCCTCCACCTCGACGAACTGATCCGTCTGATAGCGAACAAACTTGTAAGGCCCCGTGCCGACCGGCGACGTCGTGGCAAACGCCGACGACTCGATGTGGTCCGGCGGAGTGTCTTGCAGCAGATGTTCCGGCACAATGACGCAGTTCGGCTCGCTCAGGCTGAGCAAGAAAAGGGAATCCGGCGAATCGAGCGTGATGCGAACCGTGTAATCATCAACCAGCTTGAGCCCCTCCACTCGGCTCGCTTCGCCGTCTTTAAAATCACGGGCGCCCTTCACGCCGTCCACGTATTTGACATAGCGGTAGGTCTCGACGACTTGGCGGCTAAAGGAGAAAATTACGTCCCTCGCCGTAAAAGGCCGGCCGTCGTGCCAGGCGACGTCTTTACGCAGACGGAAGGTGAAAACCGTCATATCTTCAGACACCTCCCAACTCTCGGCCAGGTCGGGACTCAGCGTTTTCAGATCGTCGTTCAATTTGACCAGATTGTTAAAGACCAGCCAGAAGATGACCCCCTGACTGTAGGTCTGGTAAGCCGCCGGATGCCACAGCGGAGTGAGATCGCCCGTCCAGACGAAGCGCAAAGTGGACGAAGATCGCGTAGGCGCCTCGGGGGCGACGCAGGCCCCGTGGAGGACGGCCAGCAAAGCGACCAGCGCGCGCCACAAGCGGGACGGCGCGAGTGTGGGGCGGAGGCGGATCATAGACTTTAGCCGATAACTTACCGCAGTGTCCAGGTCTCGACGTTGGCGAATGTTCGCTTGGGATCGCTGTGAACGGAGAAACCTCCAGCGAGACGCTTGGTTGCGGCGTGAAGCTCGTCAGGAGTCCACAGATGCAGTCGGGGAAGATCTTCATTGAAGACCCGGGCGGCTCGCTCGTAGACCGCGTCACGCTGCTGAGGGTCGGTGATCGAGCGCGCCTCGACGAAGAGGGCATCGAACTCGCAATTCGCATAGCCGGTGAGGACCGGTTTCCGTTCGCAGTCGTAGTAGGTCGCGGTCACGTGGGGGCCGAGTCCTTGTACGCCTCCGTAACTTCCGAAAATTTCAAAAGTGTCGCGCGCCTCCCTTAGTCTCGCGATGAAGGCGGTGGAATCCAACGGATGTAACTGCACGTTCATGCCGATCTGCCTCAGTTGCTGTTCGATGATAGGGAAAACTTGGGGGGCCGCGGGGTAGGTCTGGTCGTAGATGATGCGCAGCGGTGCGCCAAAGTCGTAGCCGGCTTCTTCCAGCAAGCGCTTCGCTTTATCGGGGTCGAAGGGATAGCGATTCAAGCTCTCGTAACCGTCCATCGTCAGAGGAGCGCCGTAAAGAATCTGAGCGCGGTCCCCGAAAATCGCCCTGGCTATGCCCTCCCGATCGACAGCGTGGTAGACCGCCTGGTGGACCCTCTTGTCGCTAACGCGAGGTTGGTCAACGGGAAAGTTCAAGCAGATGCTCCCCAATCCCGGGCGCGAGATCACGTCTAGGTTGGCCACTTTCGAAAGACGATCAAATTCCAACTGGTCAAGACGCAGAGCCAGGTCGAGCTCTCCGCTCTCGAGTTGGGCCACAGTAACTTCGGGCCGGAGGCGCTTCATGAACAGCTTCTCGATCTTCGGAGCGCCCCGGAAGTAGTTCGGGTTCGCTTCCAACTCGACGAACTGATCCGTCAAGTAACGAACGAATTTGTAGGGGCCCGTGCCGATGGGCGATTTCGTGGTGAATACGGCCGACTCGATGGCCTTGGGAGCGATGTCTTCTAGAAGATGCCGGGGCACGATGACGCAGCTCGGCTCGGTGAGATCGAGCAGGAAAAGGGAGTCCGGAGCGCTGAGCGTGATGCGAACCGTGTATTCATCGAGTTGCTCGATCCCTTCGATTTCGTCTGCTCCGCCGTCCTGGTAATCGCGGGCCCCCTTCACCGCGTTCATATACTTGACGTAACGGTAGGGCTCGACGACTTGGCGAGTGAACGAGAAAATCACGTCTCGCGCCGTAAACGGGCGGCCATCCTGCCAAGCGACGTCTTTTCGCAGATGGAATGTGAAAACCGTCATGTCCGGCGACACCTCCCAGGTCTCGGCGAGGTCGGCCGTTACCGTTTTCAAGTTGTCGTCCAGCGTGACCAAATTGTTGAAAACGAGTGAAAACACGACGGCTTGACTAAACGTCTGGTATCCCGCCGGATGCCACAACGGATTGAGATCACCCGCCCAGACGAAGCGCAGCGTTGAGGAGGAGTGGGGCGGCGCTTGTGGCGGCGCGCACGACAGACTGAGGGCCAGCAGGGTTGCCAGGACGAGGCGGATGCGGGGAGACGTCGGGCGTCGTGCGCGAGGGCCCGCCGCGGCGTTCGGCGGGCCAGTCGGCTGCGACAGGCGGACCATACGGACTGCGCGCCGGCATTTCACGGGATCTTGTCAGTCCTGCGCACCCGCACTGGGCGCGTAGTGATATGCACAAGTCTTCTTGCACATAGAAGTTGGCCACTTCCATGCTTTCTGTGGCAAGTATAACAATACCAGTATGTTACGTGTCCAAGCCCGCCAGCATTGCCCAAATGTGACCCCCTTCTAGTGCCGCTCATTGGACTTTGTCGTCTTCCCGTTCCCGGTCTCTTTCGAGTGACTCCAGGTACCTCTCCGCCTTCCGCCCGACATGGGAAACATCGAGTTCGTCCACGATCCGATAACGGTGGAGCATGTTTGAGTTCTTCCACCCGATGACGCGGCAGACGGTCGGTTCGTCGATGCCGGCGGATAGCAGATTCCGGGCTGCCGTCCGCCTCAGATCATGAAAGAGCAATCCGTCGAGTCCGGCATCCTTGACGGCCTTGCTCCACACGCTACCGTACTGGCCGGCCCTGGTGAGCCTCCGCCCGTCCTTGTGGATCAGCCACGGCACGTGCGGCCAATACTTTTCGCGGTGGAACTCGGCCTCCCGCAAGCGCTTTTCGAGATCGCCGTAGATCGGCCAGAAGCCGACCTTCTTGTTCTTCGGCTGATTACCCGGCGGACGGATGATCTTCTTCTCCCAATCGACCTGCTCCCACTTTGCCGCGAGAATCGATCCCGCCCGGGCGCCGACGTGATAGCCGATGGCGAACAGCAACTTCAACCATTCAGGCTCCATGTACGCCATCAGCTGCTCGTAATCGGCCGCCGGCAGGAAGCCCTGCCGAGTGTTGTCGGCCTTGAGTGGTGAGACGCGCGGCACATGCGTGACGAGCGGCGGGTCCTCGGCCGCCGCCGCGCGAAGCGCCGAGGTGATGAGTGCGACGTACCTGTTGATGCTGCCGGCGGCAAGGCCGCTTTCCGCGAGACGATCCTGAAACTTCTCGATGTCCCTCCTGCGCAGCTTGATGACGCGGACCGCCGCCAGCTCATCGGCAAGTATCCTGGACACGCCGGCCCAGATCGCACTGAAACTTGCCGGGCGCTCGCGCTCGTAACGCTCAACACGCCAGCGCACGATATCGCCCACGGTGCGCTGCATCAAACCTTCAGGCATGATGCCCGCAGCGGCGTCCGCCGTGCGGCGCTTGAGCTGCACCCGGACGTCGGCTTCCGAGCCGCGCACGGTTTCTCTGCACGCGACGCCTTCGACCATCCACCGCAGTTCCCATGAATGGCGTCCGCGCTTGCGGTAGCTGCCGTCGCCATGCTGATTCTTCTTCTTTCGTTTAGCCATGGGATCAATTATAAGAGCGGGTCAATCCACATGGCCCGCTTCCTTCTCACGCTCGACGAAGTCGTCCAAATCACACCGGTCGAACAGCATCTTCGAATCACCCGAAGTCACCCGGATGCGCTTCTCCCTCGCCAGCTTGCGGACAATCGCCTCGGGCCGGCCGATGTAGTGCCCCGCCTGTTTGGTGTCGAACAGGCGCGGCTCGACCATCGGACGGGCATTAGCAATCTCTTCGCGCACCACATCGCGCATGGCTTCCTTTATCAAGCCCTTCAACGAGCCTTCAAGAGATGATGGCGCCGTCTCCCAGCCGTTTCTCATCATTCCTCCCCGCAGGCCTCGGACAGCTGCCGGATGCCGGCTTCGTAGCCCTGGTCCCAGACCACATCCATCCTCACGTTAGCTGCCCAAATGTAGCCAAAAACGAAGGCTGCTACGGCCAGCAAGACATCCAGCTTGCGCTCACCGCTCATTTCCGTCACCTCGCGGTGCAGTTCACTAGCTGCTTTCTCCGACGTGCTACTGTTTATGGCCATGGTTGACCCGTCTACCATTGGTTCTGCCCTCTCGGCCCTCAAGGCCGCAAAGGACATTGCGGGGGCGATGGCCAAGCTCAGGAAGGATCGGACGTTTGACGGTAAACACGCAGAACTCCTATCTAAAATCATCGATATCAATGAAGCCGTGTGGCGAATACAGCAAGAGCGCGCGGCGCTCTTGGAGCGCATAGGCGAGCTTGAAAAGCAGGCAGATCAATTTGAAGCATGGGAATCTGAGAAGCAGAAGTACGAACTGCTCGAAGTGAGTCCGGGGGCGTTTGCCTACACGGCCAAGAAGACTACCGTGCAGGGAGACGAGCCACCGCATTGGCTTTGCGCAACATGCTATGAGCGCGGTAAGAAGCGCTTGCTGCAAAGAGGCCCACTCCCAACGGAGAGGCGTCTTCTTACATACGCCTGCGGAGAGTGCAGCAACACCATTCACGTTTTTCGCAGCACTGAACCCGGTAACGTCTGATTCGCACGTGCCACGCCGAGCGTCAGAAGGGAACATCGTCCTCGTCCTCCGGTACCTCAGTGTCGCTTGAGGAACTGTTCTCGATGCTGCTATAGCCCGCAAAAACAACCTTGTTGGACTTTTTCTCTTTCCCTTCCCGCCGATCGAAATAGGATTGATTTTCGACGGTGACGAGAACTTCCCGGTCAATGAGTAGTTCCGGTTCTAGATCTACTTTTCCCGCGACATCCAAACCGAGCGCACTGCAAAGCAGCTTCACCCGCGGCAAGGCTGCCTCGCCGAAGCTGATGCGGTCGAAGATGAGCCTTCCCCGGTAGTCGCCCTCCTTGACAACGAACCGCAGTTTCCACATCTCGTCTCCGGCCTTCGTCCGCTCGTTCGGGTCGATCGCCGCCAAGCGGCAGGGATAGTCTCCCGGCGGCAGCGGGGAAAAGTCCCGCGCGTCGTCCACTTTAGAAAAATCATATTCGGGCATTAAAAATCCTCACCTTCCCTTCCGCCTACGAAGGCGGGCACTTGCCTCGGGCTTTACGAATCTTGCCCTTCCACCCGGCCCTCCACCAATTCCAAGCAAACCCCAGTCCCATTGGCGTTCCATCGGGCCACACTGGGTTGAGCTTTCTCTTGATCCAGAGGCCCCAACCAGGCCGCGAGAGCCCATTGCTCACGCCGCCCCCTCCCGAAGCGCCTGCTCTAATCGCTGTCTCACCTTCAGCGTCACCAGTTCGCCGATCAAGGCCGCGACGAAGGCTGTCCGGTCATGCCAGTCGAGTTTCATGTAGTATTCGAGCAGGCGGTCCACGGCACCGCCGGGCGATTCCGGCCCGTGTTCCGGGGTCAGCGTCTTGCCGATTTCCTTGATGTGATGACTGAGGTCCGACATGCCTGAAATGGTCCTAGACTGCCCTCATTGCGGTTCCAAGAAAACCAGCTTTGAATATCAAACTTCCTTCAAACGAGGCAATCAATGGAGTTACTTCGCTATGTGCCGCAAATGTTGGGAGGGGGTAATCGTCAAACTGCGATTCGAGCCATCCCAAAAGAAGTCTCCCGCCGACTGTGATGGCGATCCGTGTGACGAGGGCTTCAGGCCAGTGGCACTTTATCCTGCCCCGCCGAAACTCACCGCGCCGGAACACGTTCCTCCCGCAACCACGCAAGACTACAAGGAGGCGATGGACAGCCTGTGGCGCCAAAACTGGACAAGCGCCGGAATTATGTTCCGCAAGGTCCTGGAACGTTCCACCATGGAGATCTCTCCCGACGGGGTCGACTTCGGGAAAATGACGCTTTCTCGGCGTATCGACGCCCTCGCCGACCGCCACAAGATCACACCCGCGATGAAGGATTGGGCGGACCTCATCCGCCTCGAGGGAATCAAGCGGCGCATGGCGACGAAGACTTTTCCCGCGAGAGCGCCAAACAGATCCAGGAGTTCACCGAACTGTTCCTCATGTACACCTTCACGATGCCTGAGCGCGTCAGGCTGGCACGGGAAGAGGCCGAAGCAACTTCGTAGCCGTCTATTCACGCCGCCCCCTCCATCAGTGCACCCGCTCCCGCGCCTCCCGCAGCCGCAGAGCGGCCTGTTCCAAGGTAATGCCGGGCTCGTTCTCCATCACCGGCCTTAGATAGTCGAGCTTCAGCTCCCAGTCGTCGCGTTGCGCGATGGCACGCTCGATATTCAGCTCCCGCTCGACGAGTGCCTTCTCAAGATGGGGCCATTTGGCCTTGAGGGTGGCGATGTATCGGTATTCGCCCTCTTGCTCGAAAGCGATAGCAAGCGGGGCGTCCATGCCGGGAAGGTAAAGCTGATCTTCCTGGTCTTGACTGATCTCCGTCGCCTCGCGGAGAAGATGCTTGACCATGGCGCTGGCGCCTTTGAGCGCAAGCGCGTCCCCGTATTGCTCGAACACGTCGGGATGCAGCCGCTTAGCGTGAGCAACAATCCCGTCGATCCCCACCGGATCACCGCTTGCCAGGTGAAGATGGATCGACTCTTTCAGGACCTCTCGAATCGTGCCGTTCACCGCCATATCTCCTTGAATCGCTTCAAATAGTCAAAGGCGCCCTCCAGGTGATTCTCGACCCGGAAACGCCGGTAATCGGAAATCTCCGACGCCAGCTGCTCCGGCTCAACGGGCATGGAATTCAGGTTCTCAATAGCGTGAAAGAAGGTGCCCTCCCGCTGGCCCTGCTCGACCTCTTGCGCGATCTGCTCTTCCGGCTTCGGGCTGTGGTAGTAGCCATCCCTGGCCGGCACCATCTTGTTCTCGGCAATGGCGATGCGCTTGGCCTCTTTCGCTGTGGGTAGCTGCTGCTTCTTGTCCTTGACCACTTTTCGAAGGGCGTCTGCGATGTGGGTCTCCCCGTCACGGACTTTCTGAAGTAGCGCGGGGTCGGCCTCATGGACTTTCTTTGCCGCCGAGACATAGTCGCGGTTGGTGTCGAACATACGGGCGGCTTGATCCGTTGCTCGTTGCGGAACTTCTGTCAAATTTTTGACAGAAGTTAAATCAGTACGTTTGCCCTGGCGTTCTTTGGCCTCAGCCTCAAGCATCGGTAGAATCTCAACCGCGATCGCCGCCCGCTGGGAACTCGTGAGGTGCCTCCGGTGGAGGTTGAGGCTGAGAACGACCGACAGCGGGGATCCGCCCTTGCCGTCCCACTTTCGAAACACGGGTTCGATGTCGATCTCGCGGCAGACGCGGAAGCGATTGCGGCCGTCGAGGATTTGGCCGTCGCAAAGCAGGATGGGTTCGCGCAGGCCGTGTTCCTGGATGTCGTGGAGAAGCTCTTGGTACTCCTCGCCTCGCATCATGGGAAAGACAGAGGCGGCTGGGTGATATTGCAACTCAGCGCCCATCAGGCCGCTTCCTTTTTCGATGGATCGGGGCGCGGAATGTCAGAAGGCCACGCCAGATCGCTAGGCCAGTGGTTGGAGAACCACGACATAATTCGGTCACGCCGACGAACGGTAATCCCCCAGCCATCTCTCAGACGGTCTAGTAGCCGTCCCTGGCCTGCGGCATACAGGCTTACGGTGCTTAGAGAGAGCCCTTGCTTGGCCGCGTAGTGCTCGGCCACGGTCAGAATGTTGCGGATGTCGTTACTGGCCACAATGCCAGTATTGTACTGGCCAACTAGCCAAGATACAAGCCCAAATTGCTCTCGGGGTGCTTTTTCTGGCATTATTGCCAATATGAGAGCCCCTGAGTTGCTCCGCCTCATAGACAAACGTTTAGCCGAGCTAGGCATCTCAGCCTCAGAGGCATCTACACGCGCGGTGGGGAACCATTATTTGATAAGGAACATGCATCGCAGGGCCGGAATGCCCTCGGTCGAGAACCTTCAGGCTGTCTGCGAGGCCCTCGGCCTCGAGTTTTACGTCGGCCCGCCCCGCGAATCCTCTACCTCAGCACCCTCCGCCCCCACGGAAGCAGCGGACGCCATCAGACAGCGGTTCTCCAACGAGGATTTGCGTAGGGAGATAAACGCCGTACGCAGCGAAGTGGCGGAGGCCCTGGACGAGGTGATCTCGCGGTTGCCGCGCCCGGCCCAAGGTCTCGATGCACTTGCCGAGCCAGAGTCAGGCAAGGTCGTCGAATTCCCCGACCCCGACGCCGAGATTTGCGGCCTGCCCTACCGTGACATTGGTGGAGCGGCCGGTTCGGGTGCGTTCGTGGACGATGAGAACGTCATCAAGTTGATCGGCTTTCGCCGCGACTGGCTGCGCAAGCACGGCATCAACCCCGACAAGTGCAGCCTGATCGACGTGCTGGGAAATTCGATGGAGCCGGAGCTGCGGGACAAAGCGATCATCCTAATCGATCACCAGCGGACCCGCCGCCTCGCCGGACGCATCTTCGCCGTGCGCTCCGACGACGGTTTGCAAATCAAGAGGCTGGAGCACGACAACCACGACTGGCTACTGGTAAGCGACCACGAGCGCTACAAGCCGGTCAGGTGGCCGAGGGAAGCGGAGGTCATCGGCCAGGTGATGTGGACGGGGAGGACGCTGTGAGGCCCAGAGCAGCGATGAAGCAAACGAGATGGATGATCGCCCTTGCGACTCTGGCGCTTGGTGGATGCAGCCCGAACTGGAACTCGGAAGACTATTTCGAGACGGCGACGGTCGAGGATGTTATCAACAGTCTCCGGTCAGGGGCAGACATCAACGCGCGTGACCAGTATGGCAACACGCCCTTACACAAGGCGGCCGGATACGGCAGCCCCAGCGTCGTCACGGCACTTCTTGACTCAGGGGCTGATTTCAACGCTCGGGATGTGTACGGCTACAAGCCGCTGCATGAAGCGGCCCAAGGCAACCCGAACCCAGCTGTCACCGTGGCACTGCTGGACGCCGGCGCGGATGTCAATGCGGTGAGTGGTGACGGGGACACACCGCTACATTTCGCCAACGACGAATCTGTCATTGCCGTGCTCCTGGACGCCGGTGCGGATGTCAATGCGCGGAACGACAGCGGCTCGACGCCCTTGCATTGGGCAGGCATAGACTTCTTTGAAGGCCCTAATCCCGCCGCTGCCACCTTACTTCTGAAGGCAGGAGCGGACCCCCAAGTGCGCAATGATGAGGGCGAAACGCCGCTACATATCGCCGCCTCGGTCTATTCAGATGGGGATCTCGCCACGATGGCCGCGTTACTGGACGCCGGCGCGGATATCAATGCGCGGAACGAGTCTGGCCAAACACCCTTACATAAAGCGGCCTCGTACAACGAGAATCCCGCTCTCATCGCCGCACTCCTGAACGCGGGGGCCGACCCGGATGCATCAGACGAACACGGCCAAACGTCTTTACATGTGGCCGCCGAGGAGAGTTTTGATGCCACTACCGTCGCCGTTCTCTTGGATGCCGGTGCAGACCCCAATGTGCAAGATCGATGGGGTCAAACACCTTTACATATGGCCGCACAGCTAGGCTTTAGTCCCGACATTGTTACCGCGCTTCTGGACGCCGGTGCGGACCCCAATGTTCGGGATCAGCAGGGTGAGACACCTTTGGACCCCGCCGAGTACAACCCCTCCCAGCAAGATAACGACGCCTACCGGCTGTTGTCTACCGCGTTAGAGGGGGCCCTAATAGGTGCAGGTATTTGGCTGATGTTTTTGAGTGTTGGCAGATTACGTATATGGTTTCGGCGAAAAACACACAGTCGGGAAGCGAATACCTCTTCCCCAAGGACAGCTAGACCGACAGTACACGCACGACAAGAAGCCGATCTGGCCTCGCCGCTTCCCGACGATCTGATTGCCGAGGGCCGGGAGTTCATGGCGACGGCTGAGGGCGCTACCGAGGCGAACCGGATACTCGCCGAGTACGGACTCCCCAACGTCGGCGAGCAGGCGATCTATCAATCCGATGTCTTCTCGGAAGACGGAAGAGTAAGCCGCAGCACCCCGGAGCGCGTCGTGGTGCTCGACGCCATCCCGAGCGAGGAGTACATGTCCGGGGAGTCGACGCCGCCGGCGGTCACGATCTGGCGCGACGGCACGACCTTCGAGTTGATCCTGCCGCTGAGTGGGGAGGCGTTGACTCCCTTTCAGGACCGCTCATAGAAAGTGCGCCACGCTTTCAAGATTGGAGTATGATCGCACTTGGTACAAAGTATTCGAGCAGCAGCGCCAAGTAAAGAGAGGGTTGTCCTGTGGATCAGATAAAACTGAAAAATTTCCGCTGCTTCCACGACGAGCAGATTGCTACATTGACACCGCTGACTCTGCTCGTAGGCGAGAACAGCACCGGCAAGACCTCCTTCATGGCCATGATTCGGGCGATTTGGGATGCTGCCTATGCGATTCAGATCCCTGATTTTAAGGAAGATCCGTACGACCTCGGCAGCTTCGATGAGATCGCTCACCACCGCGGTGCAAAAGGCAGTCGAGCGGATACCTTTGAAGCGGAATTCACGACAGGATCCGGTGGGGGAACCGCCAAGAACAAGAATAAGCTTTACCGCTTCCGGGTAGTGTTCGAGAGAATCGAGACGATCCCGGTTCCGGTCAAAAGACGGCTCACTGTTGACGAGTACGCTATAGAAGAAAAGTTCAGGTCAGGCCACTGGCAAGTTGTGGTCAAGACGCCGAAAGGCTCTTGGAAGTGGCAGGATTCCGGTAGCGACGGCCTCAGTTCCCTCGATTCCAAGGAACCCAGAATCAGACCCTTCTACTATGCTGTGCGGTCGTTCTTCTTTTCGCAAGGCCACGTCGCCACACCGCTGGGCAACTCTCCGAAGCTACCGCCAGGGGAGTTGGAGAGCCTCGATGATGTTATGTTTAGTTTCCAACACGGCCATCATCTTCCGATCACTGGGTTGAGGCGACGACCCTTTGCAAGCGCACCAGTCCGTTCCAAACCTAGTCGGACCTACGACCCCTCGCGACCGACGCCGGATTCTGAAGGCGCTTATGTTCCCATGTACCTCGCCAAAGTGTATTTCCAGGACGAGAAAGCATGGAAAGTTCTCAAATTTCAGCTCGAAGAGTTTGGACAAGCCGCAGGTCTTTTCGATGAAATTTCTGTGAAGCCACTTGGGAAAAAGGTCACTGAACCTTTCCAAGTACAGGTCAGGAAGTTCGGAGGTCGTCTGAAAGGACCTAACCGCAACTTAATTGATGTAGGCTACGGTGTCAGTCAGGTGTTGCCTGTGATAACGGAACTACGGCGCGAGGGTGCACACGGCATGTCCTTGCTGCAGCAACCGGAAGTGCACCTCCACCCCAGTGCCCAAGCCGCTCTGGGAAGTTTATTCTGCAGCGTCGCCTCATCGAAGCATCAGTTGATTGTTGAAACGCACAGCGATCACATACTCGACCGTGTCCGTATGGATATTCGCGACGGCAAAACGCAGCTCAAGTTCAGTGACGTATCCATCCTGTTCTTCGAGCGCAAGGCGTTAGACGTTCGCATTCACTCGCTTCGGCTGGACGAAGAAGGAAATGTCCTGGATGCGCCGGCTGGCTACCGTAGCTTTTTTATGCAGGAGACCCAGAGGTCTCTGGGGCTTTGAGACGTGTGTGCAATCCTAGACGCAAATGTTGCCGGCGAAGTGTTTGGGTGTAAACGGCCAGGGGCCGGCAAGGAGTTCTTCGAGTGGATTACCAACGGAAGGGGTCGTCTGGTTGCCGGCGGCATGTTGCTGGAAGAGCTTGATAAGAATAGTAAATTTAAGGAGTGGCGCCATGAGGCAATCCGTGCTGGACGGTTCATCAGTTGCAATAAGGAAAAAATCCAGACAAAAGTGGAGACATTGGAAAGTGCAAGGACATGCAAGTCGGACGACCTGCATGTCCTTGCTCTGGCTCAAGTCAGCGGAGCACGTTTGCTATCACTGCTGTCCGGTTAAAAGTCGAATAGAATCAATTGGTTGGGGTCATAGGGGAATTCATTTTGGGAGTCGGATGGCTGGAGTGCCTGTAAAACGGGCATTTTTTCGAATAGCGTAACGCTGAGAATCTGTAGAATCTGGTAAAGACTCGCTTCCAGCCCGAGGCGTTTCCGGACGATAGCGATGAGCACGTAAATCGAGACAGCGATCCAGATGTGCGTCTTGACGGCGTTCTCGCTGGTGCCGTAAAACGACTTGATTCGCAGATGTTGCTTGATCCACTTGAAGAAGAGTTCCACCTGCCAGCGCGATTTGTAGATCTGGGCGATGGTCAGTGCCGGCAGGGTGAAGTTATTGGTCAGAAATTTCAATCGCTTGTTGGTTTCGGCATCGAAATAACTCACCCGCCGTAGGGGGTCCGGGTACGCTTGGGCGGAGTTGAAGGGGGTCAAAATAACGGTGTGATCGGATCGCAGGCCCGTGCTCCTATCCACCGGGTGGGAGTAGCGACGCTGCAGCAAAACGTTCTTTTTGGTTCGCACCACGAAGAAGGCCGAACAGAGCGTGAACACGAAGAGGCGCCGAAAATCGACATAACCCCGATCCATGACGTAGAACGCGCCGGCCTCGGGAAGAAATTCATCCAGGATGTTGACGTCATGCACTTTGCCTGCAGTAATGCGGATAAACGTGGGAATATTGCCGTGCAGATCCAGCAGCGTGTGCATCTTCACGGCGGCCTTGTGCTTGCGGAATCCCGCCCACGGAAACAGCGACAGGCAGAGGTCGATTGTTGTCGAGTCGAGAGCGTACAGAGTCTGGTCCAAGTCCACACCGATCGGGTCGTGGGCATATAACGGCCGTGCCATGCCAATCAAGACCTGCGCGAAGTCCGCGTAGATCCGCCAGTCGCGCGACTCGTTCGCATCGGCCAGTGTCGAGCGCGCTACCCTGCCGCCGAATCCCATATGGTAGAGTTTGCCGTGCATCGAACGCAGGCACGTCTCGATGTCGCGGAGGCTTTCCCGATAGGTCAGCTGGGCGAATGCCATCGAAAGAAACTGATCCCAGCAGGAGAAACTTTTCAGATAGGAATCGCCGCGGTAGCGCAATACACATTTGTGAAACTCTTTGCTCGGCAGGTGCTCGATCAGTTGGGAGAAAACCGTACGGCCAAGGTTCATCCCCCATTGTGCCGCGTCGGGATGCTCCGCTCAGGCGGCCATTCGCGGCCTCGGGATTTCAAATCGTTCCCTGGCAAAACAGGCCATAAGATATTGAGCGGTAGAGACTTACCGTCCGTTGGCGTAACTTTCCCCGGACAGCACTGGTTTGCTATATACGAACGACAGAGATCTGCAGGAGGACTTCCAGAACCGGAAAATAATCAACCCCCGCGGAAGCGTTTACACAACAGCCAAGAAAAAAAGCTTCGAAAAGTCCCATCAAAACCTTATCAAGCACAAGCGTTGGTGCGGCACCGGCAATTGACTGAGGTTTCTGGTCCCGCGAACCAATCAGTCTCACCCCATTGCCGACAGCGTGAACGGCACGCTCTCGCCTTCGCGTGAGGAGGTCCTGGTGGCGAAGGAGACCAGCAGGCGGTCGGCGACGCTGCGGCCAAGCAGGTATGCCGCTGACGTGTTCTTGTAGCCCGTCGAACCGACGAGGCCCTGCTCATCAATGGAAACCGCCTGATTCTCGGAGATCGAGCCGCCATCAGCGCAAGGGGGCGCCAGGAAGTGTTCACAGTACTGGCGGTAGGCAATCCAAGGCATCCCTTCCCGATACTTCTCAAGCGACAACGTATCGATCAAGAGCGGTCGGCCCGCCACGAACTGGATGTTGAATGCACTGGCGTCCTTGAGGTGATACAATTTTTGCGGCCTCGCCACTCCGTCCGTGACCGTCACGGCTGTCTGATGGCGCAGGCCGTGACACGCAACTTGCTTTAGGAGATGAAAATGGCAAATAGGATTATTGTTGGTCTGGTCGTTCTTTTGGCGATTCTGCAGGGTTTGGCGCCCGACGCGGTCCCCGGGGGGCTTGTGCCGCTCGCGCTGATCGTTCTGGGCTTAGCGTACGCGGCGGTGGCGATTGACGCTGAGGACGCGACAGCCTACTTGGTGGTTGCTCTTGCGGTCGGCGCTGCCGCAGGTGCGAACGTGTTGAGCCACATCCAAGTGATTGGCGGTCCCCTGGATGCCATCCTCGATCAGGCCAGTACCGCTCTGTATGCCGGTGTCATAACTGTTCTCGTGACGAGGACGTTTAACTGCCTCAAGGGTTGAAGCGCGTCTTTGACCCGGTGCGCGACAAGCCTTGGCCTTCAGGCCGGGGAAGGATAGCGCGGAGTGTGTCCAGCGAAGGCTGGCGATGGCCTGGAGCGCGATATCGGCGGAAAACAA
The DNA here is from genome assembly GCA_965248365.1 of Bryobacterales bacterium. Taxonomy (GTDB): domain Bacteria; phylum Acidobacteriota; class Terriglobia; order Bryobacterales; family UBA6623. The sequence continues at coordinate 2,023,670 of CBDFJA010000003.1, forward strand.
TTCGGCGATAGTTGGTGCGGCGGGGACTGCATGGGGTAGATGGATCGGCATTCTAGCTTGCCTCCGTGACCGCGAGAACGCTGTGGCCCTGCCCTTCGGCCCAGCACCACAGGCCCTCCCCGGTTTTCGGGGTGAAGCCGACGAACGCGAGGTTCTGGAGCACATGCCCGCCGTCTGAGGGATCCGGGGCGGTAGCGGCCTCGTGCAGCCTGACGACGGAGGGCGAAGGCGAGGGGTCGGTGACCTGGAGCATGTACGACTCTCCTTCGGTCAGCGACAGCTCGCTCACCAGATTGGTTGGGGTCTTGGTTACGTGATAGATCTGTGTCGCCATGGGGTCCTCCTTTATGAATTCATGGCCTCCTCAACCGCCGTGAACACGGCGCTGTATTTGATGCCGAAGATCTTGAGCGACCTGGCGTCGGCCTCGGGCAGGGTTCCCGCCAGCGCCAGGGTATTGTCGGAGCGGCGGGCCAGCGACAGGATGGCGCGGTCGCCGAATTCCGTCACCACCTGTAGCGGAATGACGGCGGCGGAATAGGCGAGCGCCACCCGGTAGAGCGCGTCTTTGGTGCGGTCGAGCATGTAGAACGCGCCGTCGTGGACCGCGAGGCCGGTGGGAGTGACGGCCACCTCGCTGCCAAGGTTGAAGTTTGAGGCGCTTGACAGGGGTGTTGCAACGCCGGTGGTGGTGTCGAGGGCGTAAAGCCTCTTGTTCGTCTGCCCCAACATGTAGAGCGTGGCGCCGTCCGAGGCGAGACCCGCTGGGGACTGCTCGCTCACCCCGAAGTCCGTGGCGCTGCCGATGCGCGTGGCAGTGGCGTCCGAAGTGTCGATGCTGTAGAGGCCTCTGCTGCCGCTGCTGAGAGAGACGCCATAAAGCGTGCCCCCGAGCGAGGCGAGGCCGTGTATCACTTCACTCATGGTCCCGACCAGCGTTGCCCCGCCGTCCGCGTTGAAGGTGTAGAGCTTGGTACGGAGGGCCAGATACAGCGTGCTGTCGTGCCAGGCCAGTGCCGTTGGGCTGCTAGTGCTGCTCACTCCAAAACTAGAGATTCCGGGATTCGATGCTACGCCGGTCGTGGTGTCGAGGGTATAGCGCCGCCTGTTACTCCCGACCATGTAGAGATTGTTGCCGTCGGAGGCGAGTCCGCCCGGGTCGCGCTCGCCAACCCCGAATTGCGTCGCTGTTCCGATCCGGCGCGCGTAGGCAGGAAACTCCACATCGCCCGTGTGAGCCTGAAGCGATTCAAGCAGCGCCTTCGAGACACGGAAGACGTTCAGCGGCCCATAGATCGCGTGCGCCGAACCCACTGTGCCGATGTCTATGACGATCTCAAGCTCGTTGTAGCCTGTCCAGGTGTCGACGGCGATGTCCACCGTGGGAGTGGTGTCCAAGATGTCGATGTCGCCGCTATAGAGCTCGTCGCGGACGTAGCCCGGCCCCAGGCCCACCTGTTCTTCCGCCGTCTCTCCGGCGGTGTTCTTGCGCCTGATTTTCAGCGTGTCATCCGTTGTTTTCGTTACCGAGAAGACGATCTCGCCGTCGAGATCAGCGGCGTCGGCGACAGGCTGGCCCGCTATCGTGCGCTTGAGCTTGTCCAGGATTCGTGTCGGCATCGTTTAGCCCACCGTGAGCGTCGCGCCCGAGATCGAGTCGCCCTGCAAGTCGTTCGAAACCCAAAGGTCGTAAGAGTCGCCGTCGATCATGACGGCGGCCGCGGTCCTGTGAAAGGCGCTGATCGAGTTCCCCAGCCCGAGCGAGATCAGGATCAGGGGCGGGAAGGCGGCCGGCTGCGCGACGACGATATAGCGGTTGCCGCTCCAGGCCGGTAGCGTCAGAAGCGTCGCCTCGTCGGGAGCGCTGGTTCCCGCCGTCACCATGTCGGCGGTGATCAAGGTCTTATCTTCGACAACGGCAACGTAGCGGTAGCCCGAGGCCTTGATCGAGATCGTGAATACCCGCTCGACGCTCTGGCCGGCATCGTCGGTGACCGAGTAAGTCACCCTCAGATCGCCCACCGCGGTAGGGGTGCCCGATACCCGCCGCGAGCCTGTATCGAAGGCCATTCCCTGCGGCAGCCCCGTGACTTCGTAGGTGTAGGACGGAATGCCGCCCGTGGCGAAGGGCAGTTCGAAGGCGTCGACCGCGTCGTTGAGCGGGAACGAGAGGTCGTCAATCGCGGGCAGGGCGAGCGGCGAGGCCCCGCGCACCGTGATCGAGAAGGTCTGCTCGGTGCTCTGGCTCTGGCTGTCGGTAGCTTTATAGACCACGGCCTCGAAGGAGCCTACTTCGGTCGGCATGCCGAACACGCTGCGGTTCAGTGTGTCGAACTGCAATCCAGCAGGCAGCCCTTCGACGGAGTAGTTGTAGGGCAGCGCACCGCCCGTGGCCTCGGGCAGCTGGACGTCATAGCTTCGGCCCTCGACCATCACGATTTCATCAGGCGCGGGTAGGACCAGCAGGACCGCCACAACGAGAATCGCAAACTCCTGCTCCACGCTCCCGCCGTCGTTGTCGGTAACCCGGAAGGTCACGGTCGATGAACCCTCGGCGGTCGGCGTACCCGATACCGTGCGGGTCCCCGTGTTGAACGTCAGCCCGGTTGGGAGTCCCGTGACTTCGTAGATATAGGGCGTCGCGCCGCTTACCACGGCCGGCAACACGAAGTCCGTGATCACCTGGTCGACCTGGAACGTCCTGTCAGGGGCGGTCTCGGCGAATATCACCGTCGCGGCAATGCGTTTCGAGGAGTTCAGCAGCCGGAACCTCTTGCCGTCATAGCTCAGCCAGACCGGCCAGCCGGCTACGATCGATCCATCGGTCAGCGGCGTTCCGTTGACCTCGGCCAACTCCACGCTCGGCTTGCCGTCGATCGATACCGTCGCCCGGCCGGTGTTGGTCTTTCGGGCGTACCAAAGTACCTGCTGGCCCGGCTGGTAATCCGCCGCCTGCTCGCGGTAGGCGGTTTCCAGCACGTAGTGGTTGGCGTCATCGGAGGGTAGTTCGGCGGCGTAAATTGCCGTCAGGTTCGCCAGCTGCTCCCTGGACGGCAGCTTGTCGAAGCCCTCTTCGATCCTCTTGAACTCCGCCCCCAGCTGTCCCGCGCGGGCGCGCGAGAACTCCCGCGGGAGGTTGACGGGGGTGTAGTATTCGCTCATCGCGCCAGCTTCCGCTCGTCGTAGTAGACCGTCAAGCCCTCGAAGACATGGGGCGGCTGATCGCTCTGCTCGCTATAGAGCACGGGCGAGATGTTGCGTCCGCGTCCGGCGATCCTCGCATGCGCCACCCGGGCCGGCGTGCCGTCCCAGTCGAAATCGGACCACTCATCCTCGTCCCAGCGGCTCGGCGGCCCCGAGATCGAGAAGCTCTCCCCGGGGCGCTCGCCTTCCTGCATGTCATCGTCGAAGTCGGCGGTGACGCGGAACGTCGAGCGGAAGATGGAATCGAGCTCGAGCTGCAGCTTGCGGAAGCGTTTGATCATCTGAGGCGACCGCAGGTCGTTATAGGCCAGCCGCACGTAGGCCGGAATGGGGAAACCGTCGAAGCTGGTGCCGCGCTCCATCTCATAGACATACCCGCTGCCCTTCAAGGTGCAGAAGATGCGCTCTCGCCCGTTGGGATCCTCGACCGAGCAGACGTTGGTAACGATGCCGGCCCGCGTGTCGCCCTCGACGTGAAGGTCGTAGGCCGAGATCGTGAACTCCTGGCTCAGCCCGTCCGAGCGGGGGATCTGGGTCATGACCAGGCATTCGCCATCGTCGAAGAACAGGCGGTACTGGGATTTCGATCTCACCCTGGTTGCGGCTACGGGGAACGAGCCACCCTTGCGCTTGTAGTCGAGCCAGGGGCGCACGCGCTCGGTAATGGTGGCGATCGAGAAGTCGCCGTAGGCTTCGGTGGCCGCGAGCGACCGCAGGCCGCGGTCGTCGTAGCAAAGCGGTTGATCCATCAGGACGGCGGTATAGGGCATCGCGCCGGCCTCTTCGCTGATCGTGTCAAGATGCCAGTCCACGGTACTGGTGCCCCTGAGCGCCACCGTCTTGTTGCGGCCGAACAGGAACAGCGTGTCGCGGTAGCCCGAGATCATGCCGGTCAGATAGTCGCCGATCGTGATCTCCGAGGCTCCGCCCACCGCCGTGAAGCTGGTCGGCTGGCCCAGTTCCGAATGGATCACCGAGCCGCGCGCGAAGCCCAGAAACAGGTGCTTCTGGTGCGCTGCGATAAGCATCGGGTAGACGCCGGGGACACCGCTGACGCCGGGTATCTCCCGGAAGCTCAACCCGTCGAACTCGAACGCGGGTCCGGCGCCGCTAACGCCGTACATGTTCTCCCGCTGGGCCTGGCCGAGGAAGTTGTAATTGAGGAAGCGGAAGCGGGCCCCGTCCGGCGCTCTCAACACCGCGTCCAGCCGTACGTCCTGCCAGCCTCCAGGCGATGACTCATGCATGTGAACCGTGCCGTCCTCGCCGCGCCGGAAGGCGTAGGTCCTCCAGCGGTAACGCCACACGCCGAGGATCTCGCCGCTGCCGGGCACTTCCTGAATTTGCCGGCGGCGGCTTTCCGATTCCGCTTTCTGCTGTTTCTCGGGGATGGCGGCGACATCGGAGGGCGAAGGCCGCCCGTCGAAGCGCTCGTAACCGTCGATCCGGCGGTAGCCTTCCCGGCGCGCCTCGTAGTTGAGGCAGCCGATCAGGCTCCCGGGGGTACGCGAGCGGGCGATCGCGGGCGTGGTCAGATCCAGCCCGCCGCCCAGCCGCCAGGAAGCGGTCCGCATCATCAGGCCATGGCCTCCGCGATGGTGACGTCCGGCAGGTAGAGGCGTTCAAGACTCAGCAGCATGGGCATGTATTCGGTGGAGGCGAAGCGGTACGCCGAGCCGGCCTCGTCATTGCCGTGGAGCAGCATCGCCGCCCGCCACTTGATGATGGGGTGGTATGCCTCGGGCAGGCCCCGGGGCACGTCGTCTTCCTTCTCGAGCAGCTGCACTTCGGATTGGCACTCGCCGCCGAAGTGGTAGGCGCCCCGCGGCACCGGATGGAGGACGAGATCGAGGTCCGGGGCGATGGCGAAAGCGACAGGGCGGCTCGGATCCCTGATGCTCCGCTTGCGCCCGCGGGCTTCCCCGAACCCTATATGCACCAGCCGCCCGCCGGCGCCGTCCGGGTCCGGGGCGATGTACCAGTCATCGGTGTTCGCCCAGGAGCGGAACGACGTGATCGCCTGCTCGCCGCCCGGGGCGCGCAAGTCCCGCCACGAATAGCGGTCCCGTCCGGGCTCGGTGAGGGCTTCGAAGAATTGCCGCATCCAGCCCCAGTTGTCGTGCAGCCGCTGGATATAAACCCACGACTCGGCCACCAACCCGCAGGCCAGCTTTGGATAGCCCGCCGCAGGCGGCCATTTGTTGCCGAGCTTGCCGTAATCCGTCCCGGCGAGCGCCAGGCTCTGCTCGCACAGCTCGCGGTAGGTCACCGTCTGGTCCGCCCGTTTGTCGTCTAGGCGGCCGCCCGCTCGCGGACGGCCTGTTGCGTCTGGGCCGCCGCCTGCGCCTCGCTCATGCCGCCCGGCCCGATCACATGGACATTGGGACCAACCTCGGGCGGGCCGTTCTTGACGTATCCCAACCAGCCCAGGAAAGTCAGCGGATAACGCTCGACTTCCTTGACCTGGTGATCACGGAAGCGGCCCACGGCCTCGCCGTCGGCATTCGTCTGTTGTTCGTAGTGAAGCTCCCGGCAGTCGCGGATCACGCGGTAGAAGCGCTCCCGGATGACGAGATCGACGCCGCGGGGCAGGTAGGCGAAGATCTCGTTGACGGAAACGAATACCGGAACCAGGCCGTTCTGGCCCGCCGCCAGATGGAACTTCACCCTCGCCCAGCGTTCGTTTTCGGGATCGAACTCGTCCGTATCCGCCGGCGCTTGGGTCCCGGGCATCAGGGAGGGCGCCGCCTCCACGATCGTGATCCAGTGCGTGTGCCCGGCGGTCTTCAAAAAGTCGATCAGCTCCTCGCGCTTCGCGCGGGGCTTGACCTGGAGTCCCGCGCCCTCCGTGGCGAACTTCAGCAGCTCTTTGTCGGTGGCGTCGCCGATGGCGACTTGCCGCATCTTGGGGTTCATGATTTTCTCGGCCTCCCTCGCTTCTTCCTCTTCTTCTTGGCTGGGGTTGGAGTGTTAGCGGGATCGACGGCTTTGGCCCGCAGGCCGAGACCGCCGAACTCGGCGAGATCGAACCCGTCCGGCAACTCGTGTTCGTCGCCACTTTGGAAGCGGCCCTTGAGCGCCGGATGGTCCATGTAGAAAAAGTCCATCCTGGGGTGCGTGATGCGGACGCGCAAGTTAGGCCGCCTCGCTCACGCCGGCAACGGATTCGTCGTCGTCGGGCAGCTCCGCCAGGTCGATTACGCCCGCGCCGTGCATGTTGCGCAAGGCGATGAAGACGAGATTGGCGTCGTCCTCCTTGAAGAGGGTCGCGTTCTGCCCGAACTTGAAGCCCTTGTCCTCGAACGTGATCGCGGTTGCCTGCTCGGCGATGGCGGCGTTCGAGCCGAAGCTGAGCGCCTTGCCGGCGCCGGTCACGCCGTCGACCGCGATGGCGAGAATCCCCGCCGCCTTGTGGTTCAACGCGATGACCACCGCCGGACGCCAGCCGAGCCGCACGCGGTAGTCCTTGGCGGCGGCGGTATCGGGCTGCTCCACGCGGATGATCTTGACTTGCTCGTGAGCTATCATCTGTGCCTCCTCTAGAAAAAATCGACGCCAAACATCAAGGCGATCGAAACTCCTTACTGTGCGCAGGCGACTTCCAGCCGCCGCATCCATGCTTCGTTCAACACCACGCAGGCGAACCACATCTTCCAGGCCGCAGTGCCGCGCTGGGCCAGCGGATCGCCGCTGCGGGGAATATCCGGGTTCAGCACCATCGGCTTGATGGCGTTTTTACCCCTGAGCGGAATGCACCCGAACGCCTCCCGGCCCAGATAGAGCGCCGGATAGACGTCGAACTTGGTGCCGTCGTTGCGGAACGCCGCCGTGTGGGTACCGATGGCCGCGCCCTTGCCCTCGAACGGCGTCAGGTCGGGGCTGGCGACGTAGCGGATCTCCTCGAAGTTGCCGACCTCGTGCGGCGATACCGGCATCTGGCTGCCATACTTCGAGACAGGCACGAAAGTGTTGTTCTGGTTTCCGCCCGCCAGCTCCCTCACCGTCGAGATCATGTCGGTGTGGACGATGCCGAAGTAGCAGGCCTCGATCGGGTAGGTCTCGTAATCCTCCGAGCCCGACAGGATCGAGGTGAACTTCTTGGCCTTCTGGCGGTGCAGGGCCGAGACGACCGAGCGCTGCTTGGCGGCGGTGAGCAGAGCGGTTTGGTTGACCGCCGCGCGCGAGGCAACGGCGCCGCCGTAACCGACGCTTGTGCCCGCCTGCAGGATGCCCCAGGTCAGCGCCTCCCTCGTCTGGCCGGCCTGCTCGCCCTGGCGCTCCACGATATCGCGCAGCACGCGGTCCTTCGAGGTGTTCTGCACCACGTCGGTGATCCCGGCCCAGTCGCCGTACTGTTGGATCTGCACCGAGATCGTGTCGTACCCGAAATCGGAACCTTGCGGCGTGACACCCTCGACCAGCGGAATGGTTTTGGGTACGAAGGGCTGCGAGCGCCGGAACTCGATGACCTTGGTCTGATTAGAGGGGAGCGGCTTGGTCAGCCCGAAGCGCTCCAGAATAATCACCGGCATGGCGTGCGAGAGCAGCTTGCGGCTGTACCAGCCGGCCGTGGCGTTCCCGATATCTCCGTAGACGTTCAATCCTGGCATGTAGAAATCTCCTCGTGGGGCGGCTCACACCCGCACTTCCGGTAGCAGGACCGGGCACGGCGCGGTGATCCGTCCGTTCTTACGCCGCCCGGAACTGCCCGTTGGCAGCCCGTGGCTGACGGTTCATGTATGTTTTGATTTCGCGTCCGGCTTCGTTCCAGCCATCGTCGTAGCTGTCCGCCGCGCCCCTGGGTTTCGGAGCGGAAGCGGATGAAGCACTCGGCACGCCTGCCGCCGACGCAAGTTGCGCGGCGCGGCGCTTCGATGGGGCAGGAGACTTCTCCGCCGGTACGCTGGTGTCAGCTTGCTCTCTGCCGGGCCCTTCCGGGGACGGCGAGCCATTCACTGACGATCGGAACGAGGAGAGCATTTCAATCAGATCGGCAGGGTTATCGGTTTGCTGGAAAGCGGCCTGCCGGTATCCGGGCTGCTGGTCCATCCATCGGGTAAACTCTTCACCCCCGATGTCTTCCCTCCAGCCGGGCACCGCCTGGTCCACTTCCGCCAGCCTCACCTCGAATCCTTGCCGCTGTTCGGCTTCGGAACGCTCGGCCAGTTTCCGCCCGGTTTCGTCAAGCTGGGCCTGAAACGGGGTGAGCACCTTTTCAAGCGATTCCGCCAGGTCGGGATCGACGTCGCGCACGCCCTTCAACCGCTCCGCCAGGGGAGGCGCCGCCGCGCCTTCCTGTGGTTGCCGCGGAGCAGCACTGAGGGGAACTCGAACGCCGTCCGTCCCGGTGGGAATCACCTGCTGCCGGACTCCTGCGGTTTGGATTCGCCTGAGTCTGCCTTCTGCTGCTCTTAACTCTTGCTCGTTCTTGGCGAAATCCTTCTTGAGATCCTCGTGCTGACTCTTGAGGTCCTCATAGGAGTTCTCCGCCTGCTCCGGGCCTTCTTCAGACGGGGGAGGTCCGGCCGTCCCCGTGTCCTCCGCCGAGAGGGCGGAAGACGCTTCCGGCTCGGGATCTGCCTCGCCGCCAGCGGACGAGGGGTCCGGGGACGGCGCGGTTTCAGGGGTTCGATCCGAGGTGGAAGCGGAATCGGCTGCCGGGGCCTTCGGCCCGGTAGAAGCCGCATCCCAGCCGGAGGCAAACTGCTCCTCAGCAGTCTGAGTCTGCCCGGGATCTACTTCGGCTTCGTGGCTTTCGGGAGCCTGCATCGATTCCTTGAGCTCACGATGGCATAGCTCAAGGAAAAAATCAAGTCTGTAGTGAAATGTTTTGGATTTCAGGAAGTTTACGCAGTCTGCGAATGGTTTCCAGCTGTCCCCGGATGAACTGCGTCTTGCGCTCCTCGGTCATCTCCGAGCACAAGGTCTTGACCAGATTCTTCTCCTGCTCCCCGATGTAGGCGAGCAGGACCTTCCAAGTCGAACTGTTGATGTCGATCATCACAAACCCGAGCCGTGGCGGTCCTTGTGGGCGATCTCGGCCGCCATCAGCCGCTCCTTGCTCTGCATCTGGACCCGCACCTTCTCGAGATCAGCGGCGATCTTCTCGACCGACATCTCCTGCTGGGTTGCCAGCCGCAAGACCTCGGTCTGCATCTGCATCTCGGCCACCCGCAAGGCGTTGTCGAGCTTCATCTGCTCCAGTTGGAGCTTCAATTCGGTCTCGGGATCGGGCTGGCCGGCTTCCTCCTGCTCGAGCTGCTTGATCTCTTCCTCGGTCAGCACCGCTTCGTCTTTGGACAGCTGAAGCGCCTGGAACAGACGGCGGGCCAGCGCGGGCACCCGGATCATCTTCCCCAGCAAGGGATTTGTCGCCGCCAGATTGAGAATCATCAGCAGGTTCTGGGCCTGCAGCTCCCTGACCAGCAGCACCGAGGAACCGCGCGCCGACACCTGCATGTCCCCCTTGATTTCGTCCTTGGGCGAAAACTGCATGTTCCAGTTGTAGAGCCGCCGGATGTTGGGGATCGTGAACTCGGCGTCGAAACTGCGGGCGGCGTTGCGGAACACGATGTTGACGGCGTTGACCAGCAGGCTCATGCCGTGCGCCGTCTGCGTGACGTGCGCCCCCTGGTCGCCCTGGGCGATCAGCGGCAGGTTCGTCTCGTCGTCGGAAAACGACCGCGCCATCTCGATGATCCTCGACAGCTCCTGGGTCGAGCCTTCGATCTTGACGGCCTCGATGGCCGGCCGCTCGGTCGCTGCGTCGCGGTACCACACCTTGCGCGGCTGGATCGACCAGTCGCCGTCCGCCGGCCGGATGGCGCCGCGGTCCACGATGAACATCGGCACGCCCGAGAGCGACCCGTTCTCGATCGTCATGCGCCAGGCGGCATTGAGCGCCGCCTGCGGGTCGCGCATCATCGTCGGGATGCCGTCGCCCCCCAGCCCCGCCGCCTGCGGGTCCAGCCGGAAGATCGAATACACCGGCTCTTCCGAATCCAGGTGATGAATGCCGAAGCGCAGAATGCGGTCCTGCGAGAACCAGACCACGCCCTCGATCGAGGCGAGCGGATCGGCGCTCATGTCCAGCGTGTCCAAAATGTCGCCCTTGTCGTACTTCCTGCACAGCACCTCGAGCGTCTCCGCCGGAATCGGCCCGTGATACTCGAACACGTTGTAGCGCCCCTCGGCCCCTTCCTCCCCCTGGTCGCTGATCAAGCGCAGGTACTTCGTGTGCTCGCTGAACTCGCCCGGCTGGGGATCCTCCTTCAAGAGCTGGCGGATTGGATCGGCCAGGAAACCCCGGCGTCCGGCCAGCCTCTGGAGCGCCTTGCGGCTCATGCGGTGCAGCTCGAAGACGAACTCCGCGTCCTCCATCGACGCCGCGTTCATGTCGGGGAAGAAGTTCCACACGTCGACCCATTCGAAAGCGGGCCTGGGGTCGCCCTCGCGCTCGATTTTCCACAACGGGAAACCGTTCTGGTCCGCGCCTTCGCTCCACTCGTGCCGCTGGCGCCAGTCGGCGAACGGCCCCTTCGCCACTCCCGTGCCCAGCAGGCAGGCCTGGTCGATCACCTTGCGGCCTATTTCCGCGTAGCCCGACTCTTCCAGCTGGTCGGCGACCTCCATCCGCATTTGATCGGCCCTCTTGCGGGCCTCCCCGCGGATGGCCTTGGCCCGCTCCACAGCGTCCATCTCTTCAGGAGACGCCGTTTCCGAATCCTGCGTCCTCGCGGCCAGCTCCTCGATCTCGGGCACCGGCGTCGCCTGGATGTCCCAGTTCGGCTCGTCGTTGGGGAACAAAATGTCGTTCAGCCGCGCCCGCATGACCCTGGTTTTCGGACGTGTCAGGTTGACGAACAGCTTCGAGGACCCCTTCTCAGCCTTCAGCCGCTTCTCCGTCTCCTCGTCGTAGAAGCCGTAGTACTGCCTGGTATCCTCGTACCAGCGCTCCTCGATGAGCTGCCGGCGGCGCGCCTGCTCCGCTACCTTGCCGTAGAGTTCAGTCGCAAACGCTGCGCAGGGGTCAGTGGCCTGAACCTCGTTGTTCTCCGGCCCCACTACCGTGACTGCGTCAACCGCCATCAGAATCCCGCCCTCTGGTCGGCTACCCCGCCTGCCGCCATCATCGGCCCGCCCGTTGCCATCCGCTCGGTCCGCGCCACCCGCAAGCCGCTCATCATCAGATACCTCATGGCGTCCATCAGGTGATCGCTCTTCTTCACCACCCGGCCCTTGTCGTCGCGGCGGTAAATCGAGAACTCGAACCGGAAACTCTGCAACGTGCGGAACACCTTCAGCCGCCCCGTCGTCATGCGGTCATAGCACTCCTGGATGCCCGTCTCGACGCTGTTGTCGGCTTCCTGGAGCCTGAGCCCCGCCCTCCGGTAGCGCTCCATCATCGACACCCCATCGGCGGGGTTGGCGCCGATCGAAGAAGGGTCGACCACGCCCGGGATCCACTCGCCCCTGGTCTTGACCGCCGCGGCGTGCAGCAGCGGCTCCGCATGCGCCCGGTAGTACTCCGAGTAGAGATACACCACATCCGAGTCGCGGTCGTGAGCCGCCCATAGCGCCGCCGTGCGTTTCCAGCCCGGATCGAGCGCGTACACCCGGGTCCAGATGCCGGGCGGGACGAACGGCTCGACCGTCAGCGTCTCGATATCCATGGGATAGATCCGCCCGCGCCCCAGCGTCGGCTCGCCCCGGAACCTCGCCGCCCGCAGATAAGGCGGCGTCGCCTCCCACAGTTCCCGGCGGGCCTTCTTGGGCAGGTGCGGCGCGGCGTCCCAGCCGATCTGGATAGTGTGGCGGGACTCGGAAACCTCGGGCATCAGTGCTCCGTGTACTCGTCGTCCTCGATCTCGACCGGCGGCCGCAGATCCTCGGGCAGAAAGCGCGTCACCACCTCCGTCAGCCCGTCCAGCGGCGTGAACGTCAGATACACCATCCCGTCCACCGTCCCCGTGCGCATCAGGCACTCGCCGTAGATGTCCTCGGGCGGCTCCTCGTCCAGCCAGATCACGTGCTGCGCCGTGCCCTCGAACGCCCGCCGGCCCTGCTCGTAAGCCTTCACCCCCAGAACGCTGTGCTCCAGCCGCGAATCCCGGTAGCGGATTCCCACCTCGCTGATTAGCCCCGGAAAACCCGCCCGGAACGTCGCCGACTCATGCACGATCCTGTCGGCCGGAATCATGCCCTTCCCAGCCAACCGGTTGCGGTCCCGCTCGTCCTTGCGCACCCCGCCGAACAGCTTCTCCTGCAGAATGACCTTGGTCGTGTCGTTCGTCTTGCCTGCCGCCCAGGCGTTGACCGGACTATCGAAGCGCCGGCCCTCCCACCAATCCGGGTAGAGACCCGTCAGATGAGCCGCCATCTCGTAGGCGCCCATCTCCGTCTTGCCGACCCGGTTGCCTCCCAGCACCGCCCGCTCCCTGGCCCACTTGCCCGCCGCGAAATGCTCCATGTGCTTGCGGTAGGCGTGCCGCGACAACGGCCCGTCCTCGGGATAGAGATCGAAATAGCGGTCCCGCTTGGCCTGCTTCCCGTAGGCCTCGAGCACCACCCCCAGCTTGCGCCGCTCATCGGGCGAGAGCCGCTCCACCACCCCGGGTTCCCGCGCCATCCGGGCTACCTGCTCGGCGGTCTCGCGCATCCCGTTTGCCGTAGTTTGAGCCATTGGGGTTGGCCTCCAAAAGCCCCCTGCAAGGGGGTTCAACTAGGAGTGTAACTTGCAAAAACACATGAAAGTCAAGCGTTTAGGCCATTCTCTTGTCAGGATTTATAAAATATCTAAAATTCCGTTCCCTCACCCGTCTCCACACTCTCCGCGCTCTCCGGCGTCACCTGGATCGTCTTTTCCTTCATCGCCTCCATGACCTCCTCCGCCAGCGCCTTCACCTGCTCCGGCCTCAGATCGAGCGGCGCCGCCTCGCCCTTCGCCCCCCGCTCGTCCTCCCGCCAGCCCCGCCGCGCCTTCAGCCAGAAGATCGCCGCCGCCACGCTCGCTCCCTTGCGCTTCCCCGTCACCGGGTCCACCACGCCCACCGCCATGTCAAAGAGCGATTGCGCCACCTCCGCGTCCGCGTCCAACGCCTTCGCCCGCGCCTTCCTCAACTCCGGATACGTCTCGATCCAGCGGCCCAGGGTCTGCGGCTCGATGCCGATGATCTCAGCCACCTGATCGGCCTTGTAGCCCGCCAGAAACGCCCGGTAGACGATCCCGGGATGGATGACCGGGTTGAAGACCTGGACCCTCCGCTCCCCGCCGATCCGCTCCCTGGCGGCTCCTGGCGGACGTACCAGCTGTGGTCGCTTTTTTTCATTTTTCGCTTTTTTTCAGGATAGGGTTTTTCGAATCACAGCGTCCAGGCGGATAAGGCATACCATACAAGGCGAGGGACCCGCGAACGAATCCGGGGTCCCCCACCCCCCGCGAAAGACCCCCACCCCCCCCTGCTTCAAAACCTTTCCAAAACGGTGAAATTAGGTGCGATAACGTACACATCGGAGGCCATATTCCCCCACTAGGAAATCGCATGACCTCATGAGTGGGTCGTAAGTATCACAATGTCAACACGTTACGACCTGTGGTCACCAACATTGCCCAAATCTTTGCCCAAATGTGGGCCGCTTCCGGTGTCGCGAGCCGAGGGAAGGGAAGGGCCACCGGCGGGCACGGCTAACAAGCGGCCCGTAGGTCTCAGGCCATCGGCGGGCGCTGACACTATCCCCCTAGGCTCCCCGTACGCCAAAGCCGGCCCTCTCGATGGTACAATGCCGCCATGCTACTGAAACGACATGGCGGCTCGATCGATCCGCCAAGGCTCGGCGAGCACCACGACGATCTGAGCGGGCTGACGGACGACCCGACACCGAAGCAGATCAGGGCGGCAAGGGCCGAGCTGGGCTTGACCCAGACGGACTTCGGGGCGGCGCTTGGCTTGCGGGGGAAGCACCGCAAGAAGCAGGTGCACAACTGGGAGTACGGCCACTCGCGGATGCCGGGGGCGAGTGCGATGATCCTGCGGGCCCGGCTCCTCAAGCACCGCGAGATGGCCGCCTTACGGGCCATGTTAGACCCGCCACCGCCGGAACAGGGCGATTTAGGCCGATAGAAGCCCTCTACGGCGTTTTCAGCCGTTTTCCGCCCTTGCTTTACCGCCTCGGCCGCGAAAACCGCTCCTGAGCCGTCCTGTGCGCCGGGAACAAGGCGTTCTGGGCGCTTTCCCCTGCCCGCTGGAACAGGACTGGGGATCTCTGTTTCCCTCCCAGGCCGGCCCGCTACTTTTCGCGTAGCAAAAGCTACATCCGGCGTAGCGCCCCCCCGGCGGGCCGAAAAAGGCGTTTGTGCCATCTAATCGACTGAATCCAAGCGACTTGAGAAGGGGTGGCACACCTCTGTGCCACCTTTGTGCCAGGTTTGTGCCACTTAAGTCACTGATTCCATGAATTTTAGGTCTGCCGGCACACTTTTTCCGGGAAAAAATACCTCGCGTACACGTAGCACGCGACGTGCGCGATGCGTACGCGTAGCGCGCGACGTGCGCGGCGCGCACACGTGGCATGTTTTCCCGGATTTACTGTGCCGGCACCTTTTTCCCCCTACTACTACTACTACTAAACTATTTATTTATATATATAGAGGGAATCGCGGGGTGGCACAAACCTGGCACAAAGTTGTGCCACCCTCGACTCCGACTCAATAGAATCAACACCTTAGGTGGCACAAACGTTTATAATCAATCATTTACAGACGGCCCGTCGAGTAGGCCTGAGACCTACGACTTTGAAAAGTGTGCCACCTTTGTGCCATCTATCATGCTGATTCCACAGCTAGTTGGGATGGATCTAGCAATTTCCCCAAAAACGGGTCAAAGAAAAACCTGGCTGCTGCGGAAAAACTGGATGCCGCAAAACCGGGGACCGAAAAAGTGGAATCCGCAAGCAAAAAAAGTGAAGTCCGCATTGCGGCTTCCAGAAAAACGCATTGCGGACGGCTTCGGCTCCCCTCAAAAAAGTGGAATCCGCAGTGAAAAACTTGGAGTCCGCAAGAGAAAACCTGGAAGCCGCGGATCTGGGCTGTGTCACCCTGGGCGCTGGACAGATGGTATAATGCCTTGTTTGGACGTTATGAACCACTGAACCACTATGGCTTAAGGAGGAAGTTCTTGATGGACGACCACATGTCATCTCACCCCGCCGCGCGGCTGTTTCCCCTAATCAAGGGCGACGAATTCGAGGCGCTGGTCAACGACATCCGCGAAAACGGCCAGCGGGAGCCGATCCTGCTGCACCCGGACGGAAGCATTTTAGACGGCCGCAACCGCTACCTGGCCTGCCGGAAGCTGGGCATCGAGCCCAAGTCCGAGCACTGGGACGGCGAAGGATCCCCCGAGGAGATCGTTCTCAGCCTCAATCTTCACAGACGTCACCTGTCGAGCGCCCAGCGGGCGGCGATCGCCGTCGAGATCCTGCCGAAATTGGAGGCCGAAGCCAAGGAACTCCAGCGCTTGTCCCAAGGCCGAGGCAAAAAAGGTCTGAAATTTTCTGCAGACCTTTTTGAGTCCGAGCAAACAACAGAAAACAATAAAGTTAATGGCGATTCAAAAAGCGAACAAAAGACGAATATAAAAAGGGGCGCAGATGTTTCTGAGCGGTCCATAGACCGAGCCGCCAAGATGTTCGCCACCAACAGTGATTACGTCTGGTCGGCGAAGCTGATCAAGGACGCCGACCCCGCGCTTCTCAGGAAAATTCGCGACGGGGAGATGAAGATCGCGGTCGCCCGACGCAAGCTGACGAGAAGAGCGTTCCCCACGCCGAAGCAGGCCCGCCGCATCGCCTTGGCCGAGAACCGCGACGTTCTGGCCCGCGACGGGCGCCGCTACGGCCCGCCGGGGGAGGACCCGGAAAAGCCCCCGGAGCTCGAAGTGGGCGAGCAAGAAGCCCTGGCGTTCGTCGACGCCGTTGTCACTCTCGGCACGCTGACGTTGGGCCCGGACGATCTCGCCGGGAAGGTCCCCAGCTGGCGGCGGGATGAGGTCGAAAACCACCTGGGAAACGCCATCAACTGCCTATGGGCCTTCGATAATGAATGGAATCAGCAGGACGGTGGACCGCCAACGTAACTTCGCACATTATCATTACTTGTTTCTGGGTCCTGCTTGCGGGCCGCGTGCGGCCTCACGGATGCGCCGCCGGGGAAGGCTGCGCTACCATCAATTCACAGCGAGGAGGAACGATGAGCGGGGAAATGATAGCGATTCTGGCCGTGGGCGTGGCGCTCGCGGGTTTGATCCTTACCAGCAACCGTGGGTTGCGGCAGGACATGAGACAGCTGGAGGCGCAGCTTCGGGCTGACATGACGAAGATGGAAGCGCAACTGCGGGATGACATCAAGCAGCTGGCGGATCGCGTGGGGCGGCTGGAATACGGCCAAGCCAAGCTCGAGGGTCTGCTGGAAGGCTTGCGGGAGGCGATCACCGGACGCACGGCAGCGGGCTAACTCTTGGTGAGCCTGGCGAGGTGCCTGATAGAATCAGCTTCCCGGTCCTCAGCCGCCTTCGCGTCGTGTTCACGAATCCGAGCCAGCTTTTCGAGTGTCCTATCCTGGATCGATGGCTTGTTCCTGGTGCCGCTCTCCCTTTCCAAGTTATCAATTAGGCTCTTCAGCTCTTCAGGGTCAGTTGGCATTGTTTTTCCTTTCCTTGGGTCAAGCATCCGTTAAGGGTTTGTCAGTGACCTCTTCATAGGTCTGCGCGAAAATTTCCGGTTTGCATGGGTACTGCTCGCCCGCAACCCCCGTGATCAACCAATCCCCAGGCTCGCCGGTCATGGTGCCTTCCAGGGTCTTGATCGTGGTTTTCTCGGTCAACCGGGCTGCCTCAACGACTACAGGCTTTTTTCGATAAAGTCCCATCGTCAATCCCACCGCGCCTGCGCGTGACCTCCCAGGTAGGTTTCCTTCCACTCGTCAACAGGCGGTGACGTCTACCCTAGGCAATGCCCGTTTTACAGGGGTTCCTGCAGGACAAATCACCGTGCGTGTGAAGACTCCTAGGGGCGTCACCGAGCGGCAGGATATTGCTGTTTCCAATCAAGAACTTCGGGTAAGCTTAGTATCATCGTAAACAATGGGCGTCTTTGTCCGGGCCGAGACGGAAACGACGTTTCGGTTTTCGGTCGTGGAGAGCCGGCCCTACGAGTGGCCGGCCCCCTGAGTTAAACATGCGAGTTTCCGTATACGGATCGATTGGCTTGCTGACAGCCTGCCTGGCCGGTGGCGGAGCCGCATGGGGTCAGGCGCCGCGCATTTCTCTGGGAGGTATTGTCAACGCCGCCAGTTTCGGACGAGGTGGCTCTCCCTCCCCATTAGGAATTGCCCCCCGACGGCGGATTGTTGCCCAGGGAAGCATCGTGTCGATCTTTGGGGAGCACCTGGCAGCCGAGACAGCAGTGGCGCGGGAGACGCCGTTGCCGGGGGATCTAGCCGGGACCCGGGTTTTGATTGACGGCATCGAGGCGCCACTTTTCTTCGTCTCGCCGAGGCAAATTAACCTGCAGGTCCCATTCGGTCTTCCCAGCAGACCTGACCGCTTCGATTTTCCGGCTGTGGTTGACGTAGAAGTGGTGTCTGCAGAGGGAAGCAGCGTCCCGGTTTCGTCGGTGGTTGGCATGAGCGCTCCCGGAATATTCACGTGGGACGCCAGTGGATGTGGCGAGGCCACTGTCCTCAATATTGACGACATCTCCAGGTGGGCACTCAGTCTGCACAGCAAGGAGAATTCGCTATCTCCGGGCGGGCACTTTCTCGTCTTCGGAACCGGTATTGGGCCAGTTCATTGCGATAGCCCTGCCGGGCATCCCAATACCTATGGGCCCGGGTGTACTCCTCGAACACCTCTTCCCAAAAGCAGCTTTCTGGGACCTGCTGAAGGCGATGCAAGAGTTTATGCCAAGGTTCATTACGCTGGCCGAGCGCCGGGATTCGTGGGTCTTGACCAATGGAATCTTCAAGTTCCGGAAGATGCGCCCGAAGGCTGCTCCATCCCTCTACAGATCGAGGCCGGAGGAGGATTGACCCAGACTATCCCCCTCCACATACGCCAAGGCGGCGGGCGCTGTGAGGAGAAGCAGGCCGTCGATCGGCTGGGGGAGTTGATCTGGGAGCGGCGGACCCTCTCCAAGGAGAGCGGAACGGAAGAAAGCTTCCATCTTCGCGGGCGGCTGGAACACGGGATCGAAGGGGTCACTATCGATTTTTCTGAATTGCCGAGTCTACCCTATCCAGTGAGTGACCAGCAATTAGAATGCGCAGAGAGTTTGACGAATATTAACAGGATCACTGTTCCCCGTAAGTGTCCACCCTTTGTGCGGGTGCCATTGGACGGTGGAGTGGTAACGGCACTCCTGCCCGACGGAACTCGAGCAGCGGCACCTTCGCTGGCTGACACCACGGATTCCTGGTTCCGAATCCCCTTTGAAACGGATCAGTTCAGGCCGGGCGAGGTACGAACCATGAGTCTCGGGGGGTTGGACGTGGGTCCGTTCCAAACGAGCGTTCACTTGCCGGCGCCGATCGTGATCGAGAACGAGTTCCCCCCGGGCAGCGAGATCTCGGCGGACCACCCACTCGTGGTCCGTTGAACGGGTGGAACGGACGATCAAGTGATTCGAGTGAAGGCGACCGTTTTCGACTGGCCCGGATCTTACCATACCCGCGGCTGTACGATCTCAGCCGCCGCTGGCGAGATGGAGATTCCAGGTCTGCTATGGCATAGGCCTGTAACACTGGAGATTATCCAGGAGTCCCGCACACCGCAGTGGAACTTTGATGAGAACTCGCTGAACCTGGGAGTGCGCGTCACTTGGCGATACGTGAACCGATTCAGTGTAATGCTTGTGACCCAGCCAACCTGTACTCCTTCCTCTTGTGCGGTTCCCATCGAACGGCAGAATGGTAACGGCACTCCTCCCCGACGGTACGGTGGCTGGGGGGGCGTGTCAGCTGGCGGTACGTGACTCGGTTTGAGGATATATGTTTTACTCCCGACCGAGATTTTCTTTGATGGATGAGATTGATGACGGCAACTCCTCACCTGACCCCCTCCCGCCGCGCCCGCGCCGCCCCGCCGACATAGGTCTCATCCCACCAGTCGATCGCACGCTCCAGGCTGCGCTCTTCCTCGGGCGTCAGCATCCCCATGAACTTCCGGCGCTCCCGGCTCGTCAGCATGCCGAGCGGATGGGCTAGAGTGCGCGGCGTTACTTGTTTCTCTTTGCCAACATCTCGTCGACCGAGAAGCTGCCGCCGCCATGGCCCCACAGGAACAGAAACACAAAGCAATACAGAGCGGCCAGTTCACCCCCGTTAACGATGGGCCAGAACGACTGCGTGCCGTGAGCCATCCAGTAGGCTACGGCCATCTGGCCCGATAGGACAAACGCCACCGGGCGCGTGAACAACCCAGCTATGACTGCCAAGCCGCCGAACAATTCCAACACACCAGCTACCCCAGACAAAGAAACTAGGTCGACGGCCTCCTTACCCAGCAAGCCGAAGACCTTCTGCAGGCCGTGTTCCAGAAACAGGAAGCCCGCCGTGATCCGCAGACAATTCAGCGTACACTCTCCGTATTTACTCGCCATTGCTGTCGTGTCCTCCCTTACCGATTGCCGGAATTTCCGATTTTGCCGGCCCCGAGACACAAGCAGGGAGTGCCTCAGGTGACGGGCCAGCTTAACGGTAGTCAGATGGTATTATATGGCCTCAGACGGAAGTCTGTCAGAACGGGCTGCATCCGGCGGCCAAGGATCGATCCGTCAACGTCGAGCTGGGTCCCTGTGCCGGAATTTTCGATGTCTCCTGAAGAGTCAAGCTTAGGGCGTCTGTTGGGGAGAGATGGCGATCATCTTGTTTGCCAAGCGTTCAATCAGAACATCCACTTCCACCCCCTACCGCCCACGCCAACAGGAGCCTTGCCGACCGAGGGGGCGGAGCCTAAAGAGCATCACCCCCGTGACGGTTGTGTAGACAGCCGGCCTCGCGAAAGGTGGGTAGCATTATGTCGGCTACTTGGCATCGTTGGCGTATTGGGACGCTTGTAATCTGTTTTCTGGGCCTCGCCCCAGGCGCGTCGTGGGGGCAGCAAAGTCCTTTTTCCGTTCAAGCCGGCTTGATATTCGAAGCACAGGGTCAGTGTGACCTGTTGAAGGGATCGGGATCTGAACCTACCGAGGGACAGCGCCATCTGGAGGCGGGCCAGCGTGTGCGCACCGAGGCTGGGCGGGTCGAACTGATCCTCGCTCCCGGGATCTTCTTGGCCGTGGGCCAGAATACGCAGCTTGCGATGATCAAGCCCCAACTAAGCGAACTCAAGCTCGATCTGATTTCTGGTTCTGCGTCCCCTGAGCGCTGTCGATGACTACTATCTGGAGGGACTGTCGATCCGCTCCGGCGACGCCGAGGTAAGGTTTGACAAGCGGGGTGTGTACCGCTTAGACACTCCCGCTGGAGAGCGTCTTCGGGTCAAGGTTTTCCGCGGCAGGGCTGTCGTGTCCGCCAACGAGTCCGACCACAAAGTCAAAAAGAGATGGTCGCTCGCTCTTGCCGAGGCGCCCAGCGGCCCTCTTTTCGAGAAGTTCGATACTTCGAAGAACGACGCCCTAGATCGGTGGCACGAGAGCAGGGTTGCCGCCATCAAACGGGCGGCGCTTCGGGGGCGCAAGCAAGGGGATCGTTCGAATCAGCTCCCCGACGTTTACCGCAGGATCCCTCGTTTGCGGCGGGGGGTACCAGCGGTAAGAGCGGACGGCCCACCATATAATTAAAGCGCCAGGTAGCTAGTCCAAGGGCTGATGCCGTTACGCCGCAGCATCCGCGCGATCCGCACACACCCTACGTGCCAGGCCAGCCCTCACCTGCCCTCCCGCCGTGCCTGCTTGTGACCTCCCTCGTAGGTCTCATCCCACCAGTCGATCGCGCGCTCCAGGCTGCGCTCTTCGGTGGGCGTCAGCGCCTCGAGGAACTTCCCGCGCTCCCGGATCGTCAGCATGCCGAGCGGGTGGGCGCGCTTAATCATCGCGGCGATCAGATTCTTCCTTATCTTTACTGTTTTTCCCCGGCATAAGCCTATTGACTTCGCGGAGGTATCTCACGGCAGCCTCGGTGTCCTTGAACTTCAACGCCATGCGGTAGTAGAAGTAGGCGTTGCCGCGCCGGCTCGCGTAGAGCGGTGCGCCTTCCTCGCCCTCGACCGCCCGCAGCCATTGGTACGCTTCGCCCCGGATCTTGGCGTAGGCGCTGTAGCCGGTGTGCCGCGCATCGACAAACGTCGTCATCAGCACGTGCCCGGCTCCCGGCGACGGCCTGCCGAGCAAGTAGTCATAGACAGGCTCGACCTGGACAGCCCGGAACAGGTGCCGCCAGCCGTCCCGGATCAAACGCGGGTTGAACACGTCGGGGAAGAAGCTGCGGCCGGCCAGGGCTTCGCCCGGCACCTTGAACGTCGGAGTCAACCCGTTGACGAGCCGGCTGATCGGGGCTTGGACCACCGCCAGGGCCACGTCGCGCCAGGATCCCCGGCCTTTCGAGATGTGAGACAGCGCCGCCAGCACGTCGTCGAGTCCGAACCAGCCCATCAGGTCGCTCAACGCTCCCGGCATGCGCAGCATTTTGATCTCGCCGTCCCACTTGCCGAGAATCAGATGCAGCCTGCGGCGGTCCTCGTCGCGCAGCTCCTCCTCGAGGTCGGGAAACAGAAGGTTGTTCCACATCCACGTCCCGACGGAGTACACCATCAGGCGCCAGGTCAGCCAAAGCGCCGCCCGCGTGCCCACCTTGGCGCCGAGGGCGGCCAGCGACGCGGCGCGCCCGAAGCCCTTCCGGGTGGCCACGATGTTCGACCCTATCCGGTAATAGCGCTTGGCGTTGATCTCCTGCCAGCTCCAGAACGGAATCACCCACTTTCTAAGCTTTTGGCCGAGGACGCTGATCGCGCTGTAGTCGCCCAGCGACTCACGGGAGATGTAGGCGGCGCGGTCGGCGTCGGAGGTGATGGCATTGACCTGGTCAATACGACCGGCCCCGTAGCCGACCAGCGGCATCAGGTCTTCGTTCAGCCGCCCCGGGTTCTCCCGCCGCGCCGTCTGAATCTCTTCCCTCACGGCCAGATACATGGCGTAGCGCAGGAAGTTCTCGCGGAAGGTGGTCGATTTGGCCAGGAACTTCCATATCTTCCTCAGCGTCCGCTGGGAGAGGCCCGGTTTCACCAGCAGGCCCTCGATGTCGTTCTGGACGTCATAGACCTCGGAGATCGACCAGCCGCCGTCCAGCACGCCGCGCTCGGCGGCCTCCTGGAAGACGGCGCTGGGCGTGCCATTCCTTACCGTCACGTCCCACAACTCCAGAAACGCGGGCTCGAGGTACTTCCACTTGAGCGCCTTCGGGAAGGCCGCGATCACGCCGTCGAGATCGCCCGAGGTGTTCTGCAGGTTGTACTTGAAATAGCGCCGGGGGTTGATGAGCGTCCATTGCTTCCAGGCCCGGATCGACTTCTCGTACAGTTCAACCGTGGCGTAGTAGTCCGAGTCCTTGCTCCCGAACGAGTCGAGCGTGGCGGCCAGCTCCACCGGCAGCACCATCTCGAACTTCGGCCCGCCGACGACCCGCTGTTCCTTTATCCTGTCCATCATGGCCGCGACCTCCCCGGCGGGAAACATCCCGGCCATCCCTGAGTCTTCGAAGACCTCGGCTAGCTTTGACCGCATCCGGTCGAAGACGTGCTCGGGGATCGTCAGGGCCGTGAACATGTGGCGTCCGGGATCGGGCTGCCAGGACTTGAAACCCTCCCACTCGGTCCCGCCGCCTCTTCGGAGCGCCTTCAGGGCCTTCTCCATGTTGTCCGCCAGGATGTATTTCTCTCCCAGCTGATCCTTGAGGAACTGCCGCCGGGCGGTGACGGCGCCGAGAATGCGGTAGGCCGCGCCCGCCGCCTCGCCGTCGAGGTTTTGCGCCACCCAGACGACCAGCGGAAACGCCGAGTCCTCGGTGGACTCCGTTACCCGCCCGGTATCCATCAGCAGCTTGTACTCGGCTTCGAGGTGCGAGGGCACGTCTGCCCTGTCGAGCGTTGCCCTGAGCTTGCCGAACCCCGCCCCGATATTCTTGCGGAACCCCCGCAACTGGTTCCTGATCGGCGTCTTCGACTTCGCGCGATCGATGTCTTCGGAGTTTTCCTTGAGGAACTCGCCGATGTCCGCCGGCGTCTCGATAGCGTCGGCCAGATTCCGGTCGACACCGGCTAGCCGCAGCGCTTCGCGGAACTCCTCGACGACCAGCTGGTCCACCAGGGGTTTGTTGTGCTCCCGGATCGCCTTCTTCAGCTCTCCGCGATGGTTGTACTGCCGCGACTCGGCGATCTGCCGAATCACCTGGGCCATCCGGATGTCGACCAGGGCCTTCATGAGCCACGCCGATTCGGCTTCGAGCAGATTGGTGTTGATCTCAAGCGTGGTGCCCATCCGTTTGGCCCACTTGGGCTTGCAGACCCCACGCACCCGGCTCGAGCGGATCGTCTGGGCGTACTCGATCACCTGGTGCTTGATGTAGTTCCTGCGCTTGAGGCGCTCGGGGGAGAGCACGCCGGCATCCACCATGCGCCTCGCCACGCGGCGCACGTAGGCCTGGCGCTTTCGGACGCGGCTCGCCAGCTCGCGGTCAGCCTGCATGGCCATGTTCACCTCGCGGTAGCTAGCCATGAAATCGTCGCTGCTCGACCAAAACGGCACCACCATGCCTTCTCTGATGTCGTCGTAGAAGTCATCCATGAAGACCTTGCGGGTCATCAGGTCGAGCCTGTCGGCGTTTATCCCCTCGGTCAGCTGCCTGAGATGGCGTTCGGCCTCGCCGCTCGCCACCGACGGCGCCGCCTGGAGCGACCGCAGCCACTCGTGGGCGTCGGCGAACAGCGGCGTGCGCGGCAGGTCGCGGTAGGTCCTCACCCAGTCCTCGCGGAAGTTCGCCCAGGCTTCCTTGGCTCTCTCCACCATCGAGGGTCCGCTTGCCCGCAAGCCCTTCTGGCGCTCCTTGAAGCGCTCCTCGGCCCGGCGGCGGGATTCACCGGCCTCGGGCCGCGACTCGCGCACCGCGCTCTGTTGCGGTGTGGCCGCCGGCGTACGTGTTCCCACCTCGCTCGATTGAACGCGGGAGAAGATGTCCTCCGCCGAGGTCTGCCAGCCATCTTTGAGGAGGGCGCTTCTCAGTTGCCTGAGCAGGCGCCGCAGCTTGGTGAAGATCCGTGCTACCGTTTCCCTCCAGCCGCGGGGAGCCGCCGACCAATCGGCGAAAGCGTCCGCGATGGCTTCCCCGGTGGCGGCTTCGGAAGGCGTGCCCTTCTCGAACAGTTCGGGGTAGCGCTCCTCGATCCGGTAGCGGGCGATCCAGTTCTGCTCTTGAGCCTCCCGCGTCAGGGTGTTCCACTCCACCTCGCTGAACAGGCCATCGGCTTGGAGCGCGTGAATCGCTTCGTGGTGCAGCACCTTGAGCGGGTTCGAGGTCCCGAAGCCCGGGTCGAGCGCCACTTCGATCACGGAATTGTAAGGACGGTAGCGGCCCTGGACGAACCCCCTGCTGCCGCTGACCGGAGCCTGGCTCGCCTTGAACGTGGTGTTGGGCGCGATCCGGTTGAGCGCGGCTGCGAGGATTTCGGGGAGCTTCTCGAATCGCACGGCTTCCTCAGCGGTGAGAGTACGTTCCGCGACTGCCGCCTCCGGCGCGGGCCGCGATTCAGGCTCGGGTGAGGCCTTGGTCGATTTGCGCTGGGTCGTCGTTTTCTTGGCCTTGGACGTTTTCTTGAGCTTCTTCGGCTTCTTGGGTTGTTTGGTCTCGACCGGTTCCGCCGGTGTCTCGACAGGCGCAGCCGGCTCTTCGCTTCTTGCCCCGCGCAGCATCCGCTCGATCGGTGGAGCTTCCGGCTCGCTCAGCAGCGTTGCCTGCCGCGGGTCGTAGCGCTCGGCCGACTGGAGATACCGCCTCAATGCCTCCGTGATCCCCGCTTCCGATTCAAGGCGCTTGTAGCCGTCGGCTCCGGGGTCCTTGTAGAACATCCCCAGGAACGCCTTGACGCGCTCGCCGTGTTGCCTGCTTGGGGCCGCATCGCCTTCGGGGAACAGGGACCCTTGATTCAGCAGATCCGAAACCAGAACCCGCTCACGCACGCTGCGGTCGATCAGATTAACAGCATCGAGCAGGGCCTTCGTCTGGTCGATATCGGAGTGCATCGTGCCCGCCTGGACGCTCTCCCTCATCGCGGCCCACTGGGGCGCCAGGTCGATCAAGACGTTGCGGATCGTGCGACGTCCCGGATCGGCGGCTTCCGCGATGCGCTCGACCAGACGGCGGTCCGAGTAGGCTTTCGCCAGCAGCGCCGTCTCGATACGCTGAACCCCATCCGCCGTCAGGTCCCCTTGGGCGCTCACGAAAGTCGTCTGCTCGCCAGGGCCGACGACGTCGCGGACAAACGAGCGCACGAAGTTCCGGTTCTTCGCCAGATCGACCGCGCCACCCTCGTAGAGGCCCACCAGTCCGCGCGGCATTGCTTCGGCGTCGGCGAACGCGCGTTCGGTGCGCGACAGGCTCATCACCGCCTGCTGATTCGCTTCCCGCGTGAAGGCAAGCCGTTCGCCGGGAGTCAGCTGAGAGCGGCGGATGCGTACCAGAACCGGCTTCGCGATACCTTCGACGGGGTATCCCTTCCCGGCCAGATACTGCCGGTAGTTCTCCGCCGTGCCCTCCGAATAGGCCGTCTGCAAGGCGATCGTGCGGGCATTGCCGCTCTCGACCACACCGGCCGGGTCGATGATCGGAGCGCCGCTTTCGGCTCCCGGGGAACGGTCAAGCAGTTGGGGCCGAAGGTCGCGCGACAACTGCTCGATCTGAAGCTGCGACGCGGCGCGGCTCCTATCCCTGGGCTGAAGCTCCTGCGGGTAGGCGGGGTTCAGCTTGCCGAAGCGGTCGTGCGAGGCGGTCAGGGTGTCGGCATCGGCGATGGCGTACTCGACCTCATGCTCGGTGCCCGCGGGCGTGATCGCCTTGTCTCGCTCGACCGGCTGGAAGGGAATCTCTTGAACAGATTGAGGTTGGGGCTGCTGCGCTTCTGGTTGCTGTGGCTCCGGCCCTGGCTGTAACGGTTCAGGTTGTTGCTGTAAAAGCTCAGGCTGTTGTGGCTGCTGTGTCTCCGGTTGCTGCTGTGGCTCCTGCTGGACCAGGCGGGAAGCCGTGCGAGCCTTGGCCTTGAGCAGTTTCAGGAAAGCACTACGGCGCTCCGCCGGCACCTCTCCTTCTGAAAGCCCCATCGCCTCGGTCGTTTCCGCGACCAGCCCTTGGGCGCGCTCCGTGCCGATCTTCCCGGCGGCATCCTCGACCGTCTCGCGGTACTCCTCTTCGAACAACAGCCGCTCGTCGCGCTCCTGCTGCTCGCCGGCAGCGGCCTGGCTTTCGCTCTCGCGGGTTGTGGTGTCCGTGGCGACGCGCTTCTTGAGCGTTCCCAGCAACTTGCTCCGGCGCTCCGGTCCCAGCGCTTCAAGTGATTCAGCTCCCTCGGCATCGAGTTCGGCCCTCAGCGCCGCGTTTCGAAGCTCGGGAGTCTCGAGCGGCCGCAGGGTCTCGGCGACATCGGTTTCGAACCTCGTCCGGTCGGCCTGCTCGGCCTGCTGTTGGGCGGTAGGAGGGGCCGTCAGCGTCTCCCCGCTCAATGGCAAGGGCAGCTCGAAGGTCGTGCCGTCGCGCCAGATCGTGACCGCCGGCGGCGTCGACTCCCCGGACAGGTATTCCTCGCTCGGGATGGCGTCGAGCACCACGACGCGCTCCGGGGTGCCGCGGCTTACTCTTCCGTCTTCCGAGAAGACATCGGATTGATAGATCGCCTGCTCGCCGACGTTTGGGAGTCCGTACTCGGCGAGTATCTGGTTGGACTCGGTAGCGCCCTCAGCCGTCGCCATGAACTCCCGGCCCTCGGCAATCAGATCGTCGGGGAGCGGCGAGGCCAGGTCGGCTTCACTCAGGGGTTGCCCGGCGGCCCCTGCCGCGGCGGTCTCCGCGGCTCCCGGACGTCCGCTGTCGGGAGGCGGCGTGGGGCGCTCGGGTGGAAGCGGAGGGGGAGCGGTATCTTGAGGGCGCAACAGCTGGTCAGCCGTAGTTGTGACCCCACCGATGGTCCCGCCCACCATGGCGCCGGCCAGCGCCTCTTCGAACGTTCTCCAGGCTCGCCGGCCGACATCGGGGTTGTCGGTCAACGCCGCCGCCGTCGCCTCGCGGATCGCCGATTGCAGCGCTTCGGTTGACCCCTCGATCAGCGACCCTTCCGCGATCCTGCGGCCAATGGCCCGCAGTACCGTCTTCTTGATCGGTGCACCAAGGGACCGGCTGACGATCCTGCCAAGCCCGCCCACATCCAGAGCGGTAATCGGTACCGCGATGGCAATTGCGAATTTCGCGGCCCTCTCCGGCTCAACGCCTTCCTGCTTGAACTGCTGGTAGGCTTCGCCGAGGTTCAGCGGAGCGCCCGCTACGGTTGCGCCAATGAAGCCGCCCACCAAGGCTCCGGGAGGTTCCGGCCACTGCCGCGCCACCGGCCGCGCCGGCGGCTCCCATCGCGAGTGGCGGAACCGTGCTGCCAAAGGCACTACCGCCAAGCCCCGCCAGCGCCCGCAGGTTCTCCCCGAAACCTTCCGCTTCCTCAAACGTTATGGGAGGCCTGCCGGCCTCCAGCCCCGCTGCCCAGCGCCGCAGGCGCTCGCCTGCCTGCCGCATGCTTTCGGAACCGGAACTCACCCCTGCCGCCTCGAGAGCGGCGCCGTACATCTCGGGGTTCGATTGGATCAGGCTGTGATGGAATGCCGAGCCGAACTCGTCGAAAACGCCGGGTTCGTCAGGGGGCTCGGGAGGGACACCGTATGCGTACCGGGGACCGCCCGGCGTGCGGCGCGAAGCTCGATAATATGCTTCAAGGAAGTCGAACTGCGGCTCTGGGGTGTAGCCCGCAGTTCGTTGATTTTCTTCGAGGTGGTTGCTCATGGCGGTCTGATTGCCCGCACCGCCTCGTCTTCGGAATTAGCGCTTTCTTCCGGGCCACAGCCTCCCGCCCGGACTGGTCAGGTGTGGTGGAGGGTCCCCGATAGGTACCGGGTGTCCGCGTTGTTCCAACAAATCCCGGGCATCTTCGAGCGGGATCTTTTCGGTTTCCGCCAACCGATTGATGTCGGCCTATGACGCCGGTACCTGGTAGGGTAATCGCTTGTAGGTATCCAAATAGTTCATCCAGTAATCGAACTTGGGAAGGTCGAGTTTCTCGTCGCCGGTATTCTCGTCGGTTACGGTGAGCCGTTTCTCTACCCATTCTTTTACGGCTTCACGCTCATTTCTTTTGGCCTCGGCCTCGTCAGCCGCCTGCTTTGCTCTCGCCTTGGAGCGCGCCGCAGCCAATTGAGTATCCCGCCGTTTTGTTTGCGCCTCCAGCTCTTTCCCTCGCAGGTCGATTTCTTGTTGCCGCAGGTCTCGGTTCTTCTCGCCCTCTTCCTTCCGCTGGCCTATGTCCTCCTTGCGCCAGTCCGCCTGGGTCCCCAGTCGATGGGAGACCAGCGCCGCCTGATGCGCCCGGTTGTCCTCGGCTAACGTTTCCCGGTGTTCCCGCTCCTCCCCGGCCAGATCGCGCTGCTGCTGCATCTTCAACTGGTTCTGGTTCTTCCAAAACTTCTCCCGCAGTCGCTCGCCCTCCATGCGCCGGCGGTGCTCGCCGACCTTGGCCAAGCCCTTGCCCGCCCCCTCGAGGGCGCCGCCGAAGGCGTATGCAACCAGGCTCACGACACAATCCCTCTCCCGGCCGGCGGCATGGGCGCCGCGCCTTGCCCCGGCTGCCCCTGCTGCCCCGCAACAGCGGCAATCTCGGCCAGGTTGCGCTCCAGCGAGCCGTCGGCGTTGGCCTCGAGCAGGCCCGCGAACTCCTGCTCGATCTCCTGCTGGTTCCAGATGCCGAGCTTCGCCGTCTTGCCGTACAACAGCTCAGCCGCTCTCGGCGCGGCGGAGTCGATTTCTTCCTGCGAATAGTCGTAGAGGCCCGCTGTCGCGGCCACCGACGCCAACTCGCCCAGCACGTCCATCGTGCCCATGAACACCACCGCTCCGTCCTTGGCCCCTCCCGCCTCGGCCACCCGGGATCCGACCGCGGCGGCGGTGTGCGCCAGCGCGTCGACAGGACCTCCCGGACCCTGGGCCTGCTGCGGTCCGTCTTGCTGTTGTCCGCCTGTACGCAGCATCTTCAAGATGGCTGGGTTCGCTTCACCATCCTGCGTCTTGCCGCCGTAGATCAGCTGGTAGGCCATGTCGGAGAAGCGCGCCAGCTGGCGCTCGTCGACATCGGCTCCGGCGGTGGGCTGCTGCGCTCCGGGAGTGGGCCTTGCGGGCTGGCCTGGCGGACCTGCCGCGGGCGCTCTCTGCGCTGGCGGACTCATCCCCGGCTGTACCCCGGCGGCTGCTAGCAGCGATCTTCCGTTGCCTTGATGGACCGGCATTTACCCTACTCCCAATCCGCGCGCCACCAGCGAGTTGGGGTATTTTCGCGCCTGCCGACGCATCTCCTCGGCTGGGCTGAGCGGCCCGCCTGCGGAAACTTGCAGCGGATCGACCCTTGTTCGCGCCGCCACGTCCGGCACCGCTGTCTCGGCCAACGATGGAGTGGCCACCTGCTGCTCAAGAGGCGGCAGGCCCAGCGCCTCGCGGCTCACGCGGTAGTTGTCGCTGAGCTGGGCCAGACGGTCATCAAACGCCTGCCGCTCCTCCGCGGCCATATCGGCCTGGGTTCTCGCGGCGGCTGCCGTGCCAATGCCCCGGCCTACTCCCGATATCAGGTTGCCTGCGACGACGGGGTTCTTCTCCACCCACTTGCCGGTGCCTTTCAGGAAGCCGATGAGGGAGTTGGAACCAGAGGGTTCAAATTTGTCGATGTTGCCAAATATGTCGGAAGGCACTCTGTTGATAGGCGGAAGAGTCGTCCCTGCCTGCTGCGCTCCGGCTCCGCTCTGCTGCGCGGCTGCTCCCCCCGGCGTCCAGCCAGCGGCACCCGCGAGGCCGCCCGTGATAGCGCCGCTCAGCGCGCCGCTACGGGCGCCTTCGGTGAAGCTGCCTCCCGTCGCCGCCGAGATGCCGCCTCCGATTGCCGCTCCCCAGCCCGAACCGGCTATCGAGCCCGTAAGTACCTTGCCGAGCGTGCCCTTGATGCCGACCTTGGTGACAAGGGTAGACGCAACTTTCCCCCAGCCCATGCCGCTCAACCAGGATCCGGCAGGCGCTAGCGCCGCTCCCGCGGTGAAGAAGATGGCCGCCGCCGCCAGCGCGATCGGCCAGACCTTCTTCAAGGCCCTAGCTGTCTTCTTGAAGAATCTCCCGATACCCTTGAATATGCGTTTGAAGAAAGCACACCTCCCGGCGTAACGCCTCTCGAAAGCTAAAGGAGCGGGTTAAGCCTTATCTTAAAATAGAAACAAAACAAGCCCTTTATGTTCTATCCTTAATAGTACAACTGGCACCCTTCCGGCGCCAGAGAAACACGAAGAAAGTGCTCAAAAACTTGTGCCGGGTAACGGCTACGGGCGTGAGAGCGTCAACGGGGGTGTATACTGTGGAGGTCCTTCCCATGACCGCTCTCCGGCTGGTTGTCGTTGGCGTTGTGGCTGCCGTTCTAGGCCTCGCGCAGGACTTCAGCGCGGCGGTCGTCAAGCCAGCCGCCGTTCTCGACTCACCTTCTCTCACTCCGGCCCAGCAAGACAGAATGCTGATCGAGCGCGCCCGGCGTGTCGCGCTGGCCTACAGCGACAACCTTCCTAACTTCGTCTGCACCCAGACCGACCGCACCTTCGTCAGCAAGGACGGGTACGATTGGCGGCAGACCCGGGAAGCGACCGCCGAGGTGCAATACGTCGACAGGCGCGAGTTCTACCGCAACGTCACCATCAACGGCCGTCCGTCCAAGAAGGACTTCAGGAAGATCGCCGGTGCCGGCGAATTCGGGACCTCCCTTAACGACCTGTTCCAGCCTTCGGCTTGGGTCAAGTTCACGCGCTCCAGCGACAACGTCACTGGGAATCACGATGTTGCCATCTTCCGCTACGAGGTTGCGAACCCCTCCTACGGTTACAGCCTAAGAGACAAAAAGCCATACGTTAACGTCCGACACCGGGGCCTGGTCTCGATCGACAAGGCTACGGGCCACGTGCTGCGCTACGAGGCCCGCGAAATGCTGGGCATCCCTTCCAAGCATCCCGTCCGGCAGCTCTCCCACAGCGTCGACTACGGTTACGTGCCGATCGGCGGGAAGCTCCATCTGCTGCCAGTGCGGTCGCGATGGGATACACGCTTCGCCAGGAAGATTCGTCGAAGCGACGTCGAGTGGACCAACTGCCGCAAGTTCGGGGCTGAATCGACGGTGGAGTTCGAGTAGGGTTTTCACAACCAGAGGCTGGTTGACGAGAAAGACCGCCTTGAGCGATGATGACTATGCGTACCGTATGCCTGTGAGCCAAGCACGTCTCAAATGGACAGACGAGAAGTTCGACGCCACGCCTTTCCTTAAAGCGCCTGCATCGCCTTTCCACGTCACGCCACACGGGGCGCTTTTCGCCGACGATTGCATGAAGATTCTGCCGCTTCTCAAGAACGGCACGGTTGACACGGTCTTCGCGGACCCGCCCTTCAACCTTGGCAAGAAGTACGGCAAGCGAACCGATGACAGCCTGCCCGATGACCGCTACATCCAATGGTGCCGGGGATGGCTTACCGAATGCGTACGTGTACTGAAACCGGGCGGGTCGCTGTTCCTGTACAACCTTCCGAAATGGAACGTGCTGCTCGGGGCTTTCCTTAACGAGCAGGGGCTTGATTTCAGACACTGGATCGCCATCGAAATCAGCGCCTGCCTGCCGATACCCGGTCGCCTACACCCAAGCCATTACAGCCTGCTCTATTACAGCAAGGGAAAGCCAAAGACCTTTTACCGCATCCGCACGCCCATGTTGACTTGTCGGCATTGCGGCGGCGAGGTCAAGGACTACGGCGGGCACAGAGGAGCCATGAACCCGAACGGCGTCACGCTCAAGGACGTCTGGACCGACATCCCCCCGGTACGGCACTGGAAATTCAAATCGAAGGCACGTCGTGCCAACGCACTCTCGACCAAAATCCTCGACCGCGTCATCAACATGTCCACCGAACCGGACGACCTGGTCGTCGACCCGTTCGGCGGCAGCGGAACCACCTTCGTCGTCTGCGAGTCCAAGCACCGCTACTGGATAGGCACCGAGATCGACTTCGCCCCTGAAATCGTGGATCGTCTCGAAAGCGACGAGATACACGCCCACAAGAACGGCGATTACGTCGAGCGGTAGCCTTATCCTAGCGCCCTGCCTGACGTGCCTTTCGGTATCCGCGGGACGTCCGTGCTTGTCGCATCGTGCTCTATGGCCACGATCTCAAGCACGCCCTGCTCGCAGGGGATGGAGCTCCAGAGGTCGAAGTAAGGCTCCAGTTCCGCCATGTTGCCGATGCGGTCGGTGAGGTACTTGTACAGCTCGCGTGACGGCACCACGAGAACCCCACAGGCCAATACGCCCTTCAGCAGCCCTAGCGCCATTTTGTTCAGCGCCCGGTGACTGGACGAGATATTTCCCGTTTCCCACTCAAGCGCAACCGCGCCGTAATCCGTGTACAGAACAGCGTCCAGTTTCCCCGGTTTCTTGAGAATCGCAATGTCCAGCGGTTCTTCGAGCTTCCAGCCTTGCTCCTTAAGCTCCCCCATCAGGCCGAGCTTGATGGGCTTGACGCCATTGCCTTCTCCCCGCCGCTTTCCAAATTCTGGGTAGATCATGAACTTACCTGACCCGGGTGGCCAGTCCACTTCACGGATCGTCTTGTACAGGCTTTCGCGTGTCTTTTTCCACTCCGACGATGCGGCGTACTTGCCACAAGAGATGAGCGTTTCTTCCCGCACGATCTTCATGGCGGTTAGAACAGTTCTTGTACCGGCACGCCGAGACCCGCCGCGATTTTCTCGATATTGACAAGGCTGATGTTGCGCTCGCCCCGTTCGATCCCGCCAATGTACGTCCGGTCAAGATAGCAGGCCAGCGCCAGGGCTTCTTGCGACAGTCCTTTTGCCGTCCGCAGCTCGCGTACGCGCTTTCCGAAAGCCGTCTTGATCGCGCCGTCCTGTTTCTTCGCCAAGCAACCATACTAATTACAAACGATGACGTTAAGTCCACGGACTTTGAGTACCATAAAGAACGAGCGGGCTTTAGCGGGGCTGATGAACACGGGGCTTTGGCTCGTTTAGAGACGCACCTCGAACGAGTCCTCACCAAAATGGATGTCGAACGAATTTTCACCAAAAATGACCTTCAGAAGATGAAACTTTGGATTTTGGGTAGTGTACTGGTCGGGTTGTTGGTCGCTTGTGGTTTGACGCTGGCATTCGAGTGGCTCTTTTGAGGCTCGTCAGGGCGGAGTTCTAGAGGAATACACTGGCTTCTCAGTGGAAAACCCCAG
Source organism: Bryobacterales bacterium (assembly GCA_965248365.1). Lineage (GTDB taxonomy): Bacteria > Acidobacteriota > Terriglobia > Bryobacterales > UBA6623. Next base: position 2,057,469 of record CBDFJA010000003.1, read on the forward strand.
CTGGGGGCTGGGGCTTCCGAATCTGAGGGCCAGAAAAAAGGGGGGGGTGATGTCAGTGGGATTCAGAAGAAGAACCTGACATACCGTTTTAAGCGTCTCGAACTCAACGGCCTCAAATCTCATACACCACTCCGGCCAGCCGTGGCTCGAGCGGAGCCAGCAGCCTCTCGAATGCCAGCAACGGCGTCAGCGAGGCCCACGCCGGTACGTGGATCCTGCGGTGGCTCCCGGCCCGCAACTCCCGAAGCAGCGGGACCACGCAAGCCGTTCCGGCCAGATAGATCACTTCCAGGAACACGATGTTCGGGCATAACTCGAACGCCTCGACCTCCTGGGCGTAGAGGAAACCGCCGACCCCGCCTTCGTTCTCCGACACCAGGCAATAGACCTTGCTGCCCTGCTGCCCTTTCCGCGAGCGCCTCACGCATTCATGGGCGCGGCTGAGGCAGATTCTCGGGTGGGACTTGCTGCCTGTTTTCGAGTGCAACAGGTCGGCGATGGCCTGCTCGTCACCAAATGCCGCCGGGCGGACCATGGCCTACACGAATATGTGTCTGCTGTGGTAAGGAATCCAGTCCCAGCTCGGAACACCGCCCGGAGTTGGAATCGAATACCAGCCTGGATCTCCGGGTGGCGGGATCGTCTGTGTAGAACCGGAGGTTGCTGGAGCGGGCGCAGGCTGCTGAGCAGGCGGGGGGGGCGCTGCCGGCTGTTGTTGTACCGGCGGCTCCTGTTGCTGCCCCTCATCCCCCGGCGGCGACTCCGGCTCTTCCTCCCCTGTCGGCTGCTCTTCGGGCGTGGTTTCGACCCCTGCGGTTTCGGCTCCTGCGGTTTCGGCTCCTGCGGTTTCGGCTCCTGCGGCGGCCTCCCCGTCGGGATCCTTGATATCCGTCTTCGCCAGATCGTCCTCTCCCTCCTCCATTTTCGGAAGGAAATCTTCTCTAAGGCTTAAAAGGTAGTCGCCGCGGGCATCTTCGTCGATGTTGGGGTTGCTCAACACCGCCCCGTATATCGACGCGTAGGCACTGAGATTGCCCTGCCTTCGGTCCTGTGCCAGCCGGTCGTAGCCCAGGTCGAGGCCGCGGCCTTCGAGATCGAGTCGCCGGGTGCCCAACTCCCTGTCGAGGCCCAGCCGGTCCTGCGCCATCTCGGCGTCGCTCATGAAGCGCTCCCGGTCGAGATCCAACCGTCCCGTGTTGATGCGGTCGGTCAACGTCAGCTGCCGGTTGCGGAGGTCCGTGTCGCTGATGAAGCGGTCACGGTTCAAGGCATAGTCGATAAGACTTTGTTGCCAGGCGTCGTCGGCCTGCTGGCGGTTGATGTCGAGCGAGCGGCCCTGAAGGGCGGCGCTCGTGTCCGCCTGCGCCATCGGGAAGGCGTGCGCCAGCAAAGAATTCTGGGCGGCTCCGGCGGCGATGGAACTGTTGAGCAGGCCGCGGCGGTGCGCGTATTGCTTGCCCTGGGTCGCCGCCTGCCGCATCAGCGGGCTGTCGGTCTCCACAATCGAGCGTACCCGCTCGCTCGGAAGCGGCAGCTGGGGCTGCGGGGTGGTCAGCCGTTGCGGGTTCAGCGGCGAGCGGGGTTGCGGAATGGCGGAGCGTACCGCCGGCTGGCCCGTCGCGGGCTGGCCCGCCTGCCTGGGAGTGTCCCGCCGCCCGGGAGCGTTTTGGTCATAGTGCGAAGGCATGTCTTATGTTCCCGCCGTGTACAGCACGGCTTCCTCTCTCCGGCGGCGTATCAGCCCGCCGAGCTTTTGTCCTCCGGCCCACACCCAGCGGCGGAACTGCCGGGGGGCCTCATCGTGTTCCTCACGGTTGATCACCCTCCGCAGTGTGGAGGCTTGCAGGTTCCCCGCGCCGCAATTGAACGCGAAGTCGATCAGTGCCGCCTCCTGCTCCTGGGTCAAGGGAACGTGGATCAAATTCCCGACCGCTCCAGCGGCTACCGCAAGATCCTTCTGCAGAATCCGCCGCGCCGCGTGCACGCCGGCCAGCGGCTCGAACCTCGACAGGTCGGCGCCCTTCTCGCGGCTCAGCAGATGCCCGTAGCCGATCGTCGGGAACCCGACCGGGTCGTGGTAGGGGTCGAGCGACAACCCTTCGTGATGCGCCGCCAGCTCGGCCGCGATCTCGATGGCGTCCTGGATCGCTTTTGCCGTCATTTCCTGCCCCTACTTCGTCATCGCCGCGCGGCCCGTGAAAAACAGGTTCATCAGGGCCTTCCTCGTGACTTCCCATCGGAGGTACTCACCCTCTGAGTTGATCTGGTACCTGTATTTGCCCTGACTGTTCAGGCTCAACGCTACCCTGAACATGGTGTCCCCGCAGTGGTCTTGGACGGCTATGGTTTCTTTGTCTTCGACGACAAAGTAGACTCCTTTTTGAACGCCTGTTTCGTGCCTGAGAACACGAAATTCCTTCTCCGACACCACCTTGAATTCAAGATGGGCATTTTGCCCCTCAAGCTCCTTGTTCCTTTCGCTGGCACTTGCCTGTACGTGGCTTTGAAGCAGCGCGAACTCGCAAGCCACAGAGCATTCTTCAGTAGCTTTTACCCAGTTGAAATTGTGGTCTTCCGGGGTCGGTGTATCCATGGCGTCCTCCGCTATCGAAGCCCGCTCATCCTGATATGCCCATCTTGTGCAGCTTCTCTCTCAATTCCTGGATGATGGTCATTTCTCGCACGATGGAGGAAAGCAATTGCTCGATCGCTTCTCTGTCAGGGCATCCATGAAGTTCCACAAAATCCGGCCCCTTGCCTTGCGCTGCGTCTTCGAGGAGACTCCGGGCGCTTCCCAGGTCGTCTGCCATCCGCTTCGCTTCGTCTTCGAAGCAGGTAAGCCTCCTGACGGCCGCCTGACGCTTCCATACGAGTTCGCCAATTTTGGCTTGTTCTTCCCCGGACATATTCGCTACACCCTCACCTCTGCCCCGCCGCCCGCTGCCTGGTCCTCCACCCGAACCAGAAGCCGATCACCACCGCCAGCACGTCCTGATCGAACGTGGTCCAAACCCCTTCCGCCGTCAGCGCATTGACAATCTTGTCCTGCCAGCCCCCTCCTGCCGTCGAATAGAGCGAATAGAGCAGCGCCATCTTGATCGTGCCCCATAGTCCTACGATCCAGTAGGTAATCACGGGCCGCACCGCGGCAGAAAACAGATCCGTTAACGTGAATAAAAGAAAGGCCCTACTGAACGTCTTAGGCGCGATAACCGCGTTCTCGCCCACATGGCCCGCGGCAGCATTCAACAGCTGCACGCCGTAGCTCTCTCGCGGCTTACGGGCGCTTCGCAGATCGGCCGCGTCCGCTGCCGTCTCGATCTCCCGCATGCGCCATTCGTGCTCTTTCGAAGCGTGCGTGAGCCGCAGCTCCAGCATCTCCATTTCCTGCTTGTGGTCGAGGTGCTGCTTGAAAAGTTTGACCACATCGGGCAGGAACGGCGCGACAAATCCCACGATGGCCCCCAGCATGGCTAATCACCATCTCCCGGTACGTGCTTGCCGCCGTTGATCCCCGAGCGTGCCATGGCGAGGCTGATCTTGTGCATCTCCCCCTTCAGCTCCGTGATCCGAGAGTAAATCTTCTCGTTCTGCCGGGAGATTTCAGCCCACAGGTCTCTATGCTGCTCGAACATCTTACGTTCCAGCTCTTTCAGCCTTTCGGGCATGGATTCGACCTTCCCATCGATCCTGCCCCTCCACCTAGCCACCTCCGCCTCGCGGGCCGACGTCCGTAGATACAGCCCCCCGACGCCCGCAAAAGCCCCGACGAGACCGAGAACCATGACCAGCTGCGGGTCCATCCTAGCTCCCGCTTTCCTTCTTCTGGATCTCTCCCAGGATCTGCCCTAGCCGGGGAAACAGCCGGTAGATGGCCCAGATGCTCACCCCCATGCCCAGAAGCCAGCTCAGCCAGTCACACACCGATTTGACCGGCGAGCCGCCGCTTGCCACGTCGAAGACCTCACGGAAAGAGATGAACGTGAACGACACCAGCGCCGGCAGAACCAGGTCCCACCAGCCGCCGCGCGTCCTGGGCCACCAGGAGACCTTGCGCTCCAGCAGCCAGAAGCCGTAGAGCGCCAGCAGGACGACGCCCGCAGAGCTAAAGAAGTGGATTAGGGATCGTTCGAGAACAAAAACAAAATAAGACATTTACGTTCTAGACTCATTGTACTTTCGAATGTGCTCTCCGGGGTAGAGAAATCCGAAAAAATTTGCGGGGGAAATGCCTGTCCACGTCGCGGCCTGGCTTACCTAATCAAACTGCTCATGGAGGAACCTGGGGACCTTGCGGCCTTTGGCTTGAAGGTAGTTGCGGAGACTTTGACGCCCGATCTCCACCAAGTGAAGCCTGCTGTCATCCCCGCCGTCACCCTCTGCGAAACCGGCTTCGTAGGCCAACTCCCCTCCCAGTTCGTCGTTCAGGAGCGCCAGCCGGAGAAGTTCGTACTCGTTTTCTTCAGGCGTATCTTTCTGGAGGGGCCACCGGGGAGCCTTCCCCGTCAACACGCAGGCGGCTTCATAAACGGCGAATTGTTGCGCCCTCTCCGCCTTGATCTCCCATGACCTCGGCCGACGCTTGGGTTCTTCTGGCGGCTCGGGTGGGCCAGGCGGCTGCTCCTGGACCTCTGGCTTATCCGCCTCTCCCTCTTGGGGATCTGTGGGCTTCTTGAGACTTCCAGCTAACCAGCGATATACGATGATCGAGAATATTGCTGCCCCACTGCTGTCCGGTTAAAAGTCGAATAGAATCAATTGGTTGGGGTCATAGGGGGATTCGTTTGGGGAGTCGGATGGCTGGAGTGCCTGTAAAAGGGGCATTTTTTCGAATTGCGTAACGCTGAGAATCTGTAGAATCTGGTAAAGACTCGCTTCCAGCCCGAGCCGTTTCCGGACGATGGCGATGAGCACGTAAATCGAGACAGCGATCCAGATCTGCGTCTTGACGGCGTTCTCGCTGGTGCCGTAAAACGAGTTGATTCGCAGATGTTGCTTGATCCACTTGAAGAACAACTCAATCTGCCAACGCGACTTGTAGATGTGGGCGATGGTCAGCGCCGGGAGCGCGAAGTTGTTGGTCAGAAACTTCAGCCGCTTGTTCGTCCGGGCGTCGAAGTAACTGACCCTCCGCAACGGGTCGGGATAGGCTTGGGCCGATTCGATGGCAGCCAGTATGACGGTCTGATCCGAGCGCAAGCCCGTGGATTTGTCGACGGGATGCGAGTAGCACCGTTGGAGCAAGATGTTCTTCTTGGTTCGCACGACGAAGAACGACGAGCAGAGAGTGAACACGAAGAGGCGTTCGAAATCGACGTAGGCCCGATCCATGACGTAGAACGCGCCGGCCTCCGGGCCGATCTCGTCGAGGATGTTGATGTCGTGCACTTTGCCTCCAGTAATGCGGATGAACGTGGGAATATTGCCGTGCAGATCCAGCAGCGTGTGCATCTTCACGGCGGCCTTTTGCTTGCGGAATCTCGCCCACGGAAACAGCGACAGGCAGAGGTCGATTGTTGTCGAGTCGAGAGCGTACAGAGTCTGGTCCAAGTCCACACCGATCGGGTCGTGGGCATATAACGGCCGTGCCATGCCAATCAAGACCTGCGCGAAGTCCGCGTAGATCCGCCAGTCGCGCGACTCGTTCGCATCGGCCAGTGTCGAGCGCGCTACCCTGCCGCGGAATCCCATGTGGTAGAGTTTGCCGTGCATCGAACGCAGGCACGTCTCGATGTCGCGGAGGCTTGCCCGATAGGTCAGCTGGGCGAATGCCATCGCAAGAAACTGATCCCAGCAGGAGAAACTTTTCAGATAGGAATCGCCGCGGTAGCGCGATACACATTTCTGAAACTCTTTGCTCGGTAGGTGCTCGATCAGTTGGGAGAAAACCGTACGGCCAAGGTTCATCCCTCATTGTGCCGCGTCCGGATGCTCCGTTCAGGCGACCATTTGCGGCCTCGGGATTTCAAATCGTTCCCGGGCAAAACAGGCCATAAGACATTGAGCGGTCGAGACTTACCGTCCGATGGCGCGACTTTCCCCGGACAGCACTGTTGCTGCCCCAACCATCCACAGTATTTCCGCCATGCTACTCCCCCTCCTTTTCCCCGGCAAGCTCATCGAACCTTTCGTCTCCCTCCCTCTTCGCGGGAAAGTGTTCACGCGGAACGCCCTTCTTCAGCCAGTACTTCTTAACCTTCTCGCGCTCATCATTGAACACCTTAAGCCTACGCTTGCGGGCTTTTTCGCGGATCGCCTTGGCCCGCTGAATAGCACGTATCACTGCTGTCCGGTTAAAAGTCGAATAGAATCAATTGGTTGGGGTCATAGGGGGATTCGTTTGGGGAGTCGGATGGCTGGAGTGCCTGTAAAAGGGGCATTTTTTCGAATTGCGTAACGCTGAGAATCTGTAGAATCTGGTAAAGACTCGCTTCCAGCCCGAGCCGTTTCCGGACGATGGCGATGAGCACGTAAATCGAGACAGCGATCCAGATCTGCGTCTTGACGGCGTTCTCGCTGGTGCCGTAAAACGAGTTGATTCGCAGATGTTGCTTGATCCACTTGAAGAACAACTCAATCTGCCAACGCGACTTGTAGATGTGGGCGATGGTCAGCGCCGGGAGCGCGAAGTTGTTGGTCAGAAACTTCAGCCGCTTGTTCGTCCGGGCGTCGAAGTAACTGACCCTCCGCAACGGGTCGGGATAGGCTTGGGCCGATTCGATGGCAGCCAGTATGACGGTCTGATCCGAGCGCAAGCCCGTGGATTTGTCGACGGGATGCGAGTAGCGCCGTTGGAGCAAGATGTTCTTCTTGGTTCGCACGACGAAGAACGACGAGCAGAGAGTGAACACGAAGAGGCGTTCGAAATCGACGTAGGCCCGATCCATGACGTAGAACGCGCCGGCCTCCGGGCCGATCTCGTCGAGGATGTTGATGTCGTGCACTTTGCCTCCAGTAATGCGGATGAACGTGGGAATATTGCCGTGCAGATCCAGCAGCGTGTGCATCTTCACGGCGGCCTTTTGCTTGCGGAATCTCGCCCACGGAAACAGCGACAGGCAGAGGTCGATTGTTGTCGAGTCGAGAGCGTACAGAGTCTGGTCCAAGTCCACACCGATCGGGTCGTGGGCATATAACGGCCGTGCCATGCCAATCAAGACCTGCGCGAAGTCCGCGTAGATCCGCCAGTCGCGCGACTCGTTCGCATCGGCCAGTGTCGAGCGCGCTACCCTGCCGCGGAATCCCATGTGGTAGAGTTTGCCGTGCATCGAACGCAGGCACGTCTCGATGTCGCGGAGGCTTGCCCGATAGGTCAGCTGGGCGAATGCCATCGCAAGAAACTGATCCCAGCAGGAGAAACTTTTCAGATAGGAATCGCCGCGGTAGCGCGATACACATTTCTGAAACTCTTTGCTCGGTAGGTGCTCGATCAGTTGGGAGAAAACCGTACGGCCAAGGTTCATCCCTCATTGTGCCGCGTCCGGATGCTCCGTTCAGGCGACCATTTGCGGCCTCGGGATTTCAAATCGTTCCCGGGCAAAACAGGCCATAAGACATTGAGCGGTCGAGACTTACCGTCCGATGGCGCGACTTTCTCCGGACAGCACTGAGCACGTATAATGACCTGCTGGTCGCGTTTTATCTCGCGTTCCAGCATCCCCAACCGCAGAAATAGGTACACAGCCAGAGCAAGCAGGGAGTAAAGGACCACACGGAAAAACCACGCGGGCCACGAACCATTGCTCCGGTCCAGCCAGGACCCATGTAGAATTTCCAGGCTACCGAGTGTTAGGACAACCAAGGAAGCAACGGCCAGCGAGGCTGGCGCAACCCAACCAAGGAGCACCCCTTCTTTCCGCACCTTGTTGCCTCCACCTCCATTGTGTGTACGTGAAGATGGAGAGGCCTGCAAGAACGAAAATCAAACCAATCATGCCCCAGAACCCTCCAAAATCCGATGTTCTAGGGACTTCTTTGCAACACTGGAATGTTTCACGTGTAACATTTTCAACAGGTTTCTCTATGGGGCATCAACCAACACGCTAAGTGAAGACAATTAACTATTTGAAAATCATAATCTTACTTTCTAAAAACTTCCCTACAACTCCACTCGATCCCTCAGGCTGTTGATTCTGGCGGCGAGAACTTGAAGGCTTTGCTGGAGACCGGCCAGCTCATTGGCGAGGGGGACCCCGCAGGCCTCTTCCGGGTTATCTATCTTTACCCGCATTTTCAATTTGATGTTTGGCATCCCGACCTTCCAGCGGCCTTCAGCGTCTTTATTCATAGGGGCTAGAGCCCGATGAGGATGCCATGGAGGCCATCACCGGACGACAAGAACAGGCCACGGGACCCCTTCGGATGCCGTCGTGGCCTGCCTTACGGGGCAAAGTCGTTGCATTCAGGAGAAGAGAGCGAGTACCATGTTGGAGTCGGAGTTCCAAATTGGAAATTCTGGGTAAGGTGATCTTCGTGAGGTTTGCAATTTCGATCGCTGCGCTCGTTTTGATTGGGGCTTGGGGCTGCGGCAACGGCCAACAGCCGGTTCAGCGGTACACCCCTCCCGAGACACAAGCGAACAACGTCACCATTGAGCGCCCCCCCCCTGCCGAGGAAGACGCAAAGAATGTCATCCTATTCCTCGGCGACGGCACAGGAGTTGCTACGGTCCACGCCGCCAGCGTCTTTGGTCACGGGAAACCGCAGGCCTTCTACATCCACTCCATGCCTCACGTTGGTTTGTCGGAAACGTCAGCGGCATCCACCTGGAACACCGACTCGGCTGCCGGCATGACGGCCATCGTTACGGGTCAAAAAACTCACACCGGTGTTGTTTCGCAAGGCCCTGACAGCGAGCGCGGCATCCGCGACGGGACGCCGCTGAAAACGATTCTGGAGTACGCGGAAGAGCGCGGCCTAGCTACCGGCGTGGTCTCCAACAGCCCCATTACGGATGCGACACCGGCGGCCTGTTATGCGCACAGCAACGATCGCAGAAAGTGGGGAGAGGTCTTCTCTCAAATCGTCCACCCGCGCTTCGGGGATGGAGTGGATGTTGTGATCGGTCCCGGACGTGAGCCCATCATGACGCAGACCTCGGAGATCGGATTCGACGTTGCGGCTAAGCTCGCTGCGCGGGGCTACAAGTTCCTCGACCGGCCCGACAACCTAGGCGGGGCCGACGCGGGGACGGACCGCCTGGTGGCTCTATTTGGGAAAGAGCCTCAGGACTTTGACCTCGCCCAAGCCGCTGACACGGCTCTTACAATCCTCGAACGTAACTCCAACGGGTTTTTTCTGATGGTCGAGTCGAACAACCACTACACCGACATCCGCAAGTCCCTCGATCTGATGGTGCGTTTCGATGAGATCATCCGCCGAACCGCGGAGCGCATGAAAGGGACTCAAACGTTGATCTTGTTTACGGCTGACCATTCGTATGATCTGCATTTCCCTCTTAGCGCAGTGAAGGGGGAAGACATTTTGCCTTCCATGGCCGTCGTGGGGAAACACACCGCCGAAGAAGTGCTGGTTTTCGCTCAGGGACCAGGCGCTGAAAGAGTGCACGGGTTTTTCCCGAATACCCATCTGTTTCACGTCATGATGTCTGCTTACGGGTGGGCGCCGGACTAAGTACTCCATTTCACAACCACATTCACGTTTCGGACGAATACACGAGGACACAACACGCTGCAAGGCTTGTCCAAACATAGGTTGCATGGCGGCGAGGGAACCTGGTTTTTGAGAGGATGCTGAGCTGACCTGCCCCCACGAACGAGTCCACCCTCTAAGTTAGACTCGGAGCCATTTGAAGTGCACTCCAAGGGATAAGATCCAGTGCCTTCACGAATAAACCGCGCCCACTCAGGGTCCATGGGCCGAGCTCCGGGCCCGCTCTCGCCGCCAACAATCACCCAGTCGAGCGCACACTTCTTGCCGTCGTAGATCCGTTCTCCCTCGATACCGCTAAGAAAATTAGAGCTACAGGGGTCGCTCTCATGAGTACTGTCAAAGTTAATCGGGCCGAGAAGCGGCTCAGCGCTTACAAACCGTACTGCTGCTACGGTTTCGAGCAACGGTGGAATGCGCTCGTCGGCGCGCTTCTGGTCCTCGACGGATACGCCTAGCCAGATATTTTGGAATGGGAACTGAAGAAGACGAATAAATGGGTAATCAAGTTCTTGGGCCGGCTTCTCCCAATACTTCACGTTTTTGGAGCGCGAGGCCAGATAGTCGCGCATCCGCACAGCCCGCTTGGTGAGCACCTGAAACGTATGCCAATGCGCCATTGCCATAACGGCGAACACGCGATCAATAAACTCGTCCGGCACATCCTCGTGAAACAGGTCGCTCATCGAGTTGACAAAGACCCGCCTCGGCTTCTTCCACCCAAGCGGCTTCCGAAGCCGCTCGGGACGAAGCGTCAGATCGAATCCCGTCTCGTAGGGATGGCCGGGGACACCCCGGAAACGCTCGGAGAAGCGCTCGGCGTAGCAGTGCTGGCAGCCCCGGGCTGACCTTGGTACAGCCGGTCACGGGATTCCAGGTCTCCTGGGTCCACTCGATGCGGCTAGCCACGGTTGTCCATGTCCCACACCGGCGCGGCGATCCGCGCCCCGCACTCCAAGCAGCGCACGTAGGCACCTTCCTCGTCCTTGCGCGGTGTCGTGGTATGACGATGGGCACAGCCGTTGACCATCAGCAGCACCCAGAATGAGAACACCAGCATCCCCACGGCGCCTGCGAAATCGCTCATGCGGCCTCCTTTCCATTTCGTATGCATTCGCCGCTGTGCGGGCGGTAGCATATCTCGCCCGAAAGCAGCGGCATTGGGTCTGCCGACAACACGAACCTGCTGCCGACAGGCGTGCGCACCATGAACACCTGGCCGCCGCACCGGGGGCATTGGCCCTGCCCCACCAGTTCATAGCGTGCTCTTTGCAATTCGCCTGCGGTCATCGGCCACTCCTTGTTGGCTTGATTCTTCGGTTGACTGTGTTTCATGGGTTTCCCTCCCGTTCCCCCGTCTTCGCCAACGCTGCGATGTAGCTGTACGCCTTGCCGCTGCGCAGCATGCCCGGCGAGATGCGCAGCACCCGCCAGCCGAGCAGCAGCGCCTCGGCGTCCTTCTCGCGGTCCTTCTCGTAGCCCGCGACACGCTGGTGACCGCCGCCCCCTCCCCAGTAGAGCAGGCCGTCGAACTCGACGGCGAGCTTGATGTCCTCGCGGGCGAAATCGAACCTCCAGCGGCGCGTCTCGTGGAAGCGCAATTCCCGCTGCCAAAGGCCGGGCTGAAAAACATCCAGCCACAGCCAGAGCGTTTCCTCGCTGGCGCTTTTGGCCTGCCGGCTCACGACACCCCCTCCTCTCTGCCATCTGGCATGTAGAAGAACCAGCGGCGGGTCCGCATCGCGGTCAGAAACAGCGTGACGACCGGTTGGCCGTCGCGCTGGAACAGCTTGTGTTGAGTCGTGGCGCGCCGGAACACCACATCCCCCGGCCGGCGCAGGAACGCTTGACCGCGTATCACCTCCAGGCGCTCACCCTCGAGATGCAGGCTGACGCTGGCCCAGGGATGGTCATGAAGACCTCTTCCGGGGTCGGAGGTAAGCGTTTTGTGCAGGTAGATGTTGAAGAAGCGGTTGCGCGGGATGACGTGCCAGCGGCTTAGATAGCGCCCTCTGATCACCCGGCCGGGCGGACGGGAGGCCATGATGCGCCGCGCGGTCCCAAGCAGCCTAATCCGCAAAAAGTCGGGAAATTTCATGACCCTCCTCGTTCACTACGGAATCGATCTGGACGTCGGCGAATAGCGGCGCGTCTCCGTGGATGCGCCGCCCCGCCATCTCGGCATACTCGGGATTGAGTTCGATCAGGATGGCGTTGCGGCCCAGACGGTCGGCTACGAGGCCCGTGGTGCCGGAACCCGCAAAGGGATCTAGGACGACACAGGGTATAGGGTCGCTAGCATTGCAGCTGCAGGACGGGCGCCATCCGAGCGAACTATGAACGGCCTCCAACCGTCTGTTGAATCCCGCTGTCTCGTCAGGGCGCTCAACGGAACGCGGCCCGTTCGTGGTCCGGTTTCCGTGATTCCGGTAACGACGTTCGGTCAGCCGCTCGAAGGGCGATCCGCAGACCGCGCAGCATCCTTCTTCGCTCGTTCCCGCCTTGATGCACGGCTCGACCAGCGCCGGCGGAAAGGTGGCGAAGTGGGCTTCGGAATACCCAAAGGTAGAAATGGTCCAGACATTACGCAGATTCGCTCCCATGGACTGCTGCTCGGCCTTGGACATCTCGTCCCAGCGGCCGTTGAATCCTGCGTGTCGGCGGGAATGGCCGCGCTGCTTGTCGGTCTTGCGGGGGTTGCCGGGAGGCGCGCCCCCATAGACACCGGGCCTGAACCCCCTGGTCTCCAAGGCCTGAACCGGTTTCCGCACCGTCTCCGCGTCGTAGAAATACTTGGCGCTCTTCGTGAGCAGGAACACCTTTTCGTGCGCCGAGGTAGGCCGGTCGGTGACGCTCTCAGGCATTGGGTTGGGCTTCGACCAGACGATCTCGGACCTCAGCCACCAGCCGTCGGATTGCAACGCCAGTGCTACTCGGGCGGGCATCATCACGAGATCTTTCGATTTCAAGCCAGACGACCAGGAACGTTTGGGGACTCGTTCTCCATGTGCACCAACGCTCAGATCTCCCTGGTCGCCGAAGTGTCCACGAGGGGCGGCATTCGCATACGCATCTCCATAGTTCAGCCAGCAGGTTCCATCACTGCGCAGCACGCGCCGCACTTCCCTGAACACGCGGACCAGCACGTCCATGTGCTCCTCGAAGGTCTCTTCAAGGCCGATCATCTTCTCGTCTTCGCCGTAGGCCCGAAGCCCCCAATAGGGCGGAGAAGTCACGACGCAATGCACCGACTCGCCGGGCAGCTCCCCCAGACGCTCGGCCACGTCTCCGGCCAGGATGCGAACGCTCATGCTGCCACCTGGAGTTCGGCCACCCATCGCTCCCGGGCGCCGCGCGGAGCCGCCAGTCCCTCCATGGCGAACTGGCGGCCGCGCTGGATCGGTGCGATGCCCGAGGGCGCGCTGACGGGCCATATCACGGCGCAGCCTGCGGCGGGCTTGACGAACACCCGGCTGCGGGGAAAGTAGAGTTCGCCGCCCTCGTAGTCGCCGTTGAGAAACAGCATCCAGCGCCGCGCCATGGACGCCTTGATATCGGGCCGCAACCGGGGCGGGCGAACCCCGCTGTCACGCCTGACAAGATGCGTCTCGAGGGGCACGAGGTTTCCCGAGAGGTCCCGCCGCACGCAGTCGGCGAGATCGGCGATCATGGTGTAGCTGGGCCGCCGGAGAACGACCGTCTCGATGTCGCGCGGGCCGAGCTGGGATTTTCCGCACAGGCCGGCGGCGACCTGCCCCAGGTTGATGAGCTGCAGGCATTCCTCCGGCTCGACCATTCCCTCGATGAAGCGGATGCGTGATTTTTCCCGGGTACGGGTCACCGCCAACCAGTCCGGAGGCAACTTCTTCTGAAATTTGGTGTATTCCATCTCAGCTTTCCTCGGGCCCAGTCCTGCCGAGATCAACCCCGTGCATCTTCAAAACCTCGCTGGGGATGCAGACGGCCCGCATGCGCATCTGGTTGAAGCGCACCGGATACTCCGTCAGCGAGGTTCCCTTGATCTGTCCCAACAGCCGCCGCAGGTCGACATTTTCGAACGCCGTGCGCCGCAGCTCCCTGAGCAGCGAAGGGTGCCTGGTAGCGATCAGCAGGTCATCGTCGTCGTCGAGCCGGACGCCGTAACCCGCCGGGAGCTTCTCGTCATACCTCACCTGGTCGGTCAGCAGGTCGATCAGCGGCACCCTCTCCGCGCCGTGCGTCTGGACGCGGAGATTGAGGATTTCCCGCAGCGCGTAGCCGGCGTCATCTTGCGATTGCCCGACAAGCGTCTCCGTGACCGGCGGCAGCATGTCCGTCCCGCCGGACAGCCATCGCCAGCCAGCCGTGAGCGCTCCTCCGATCAGGCTGCCCCTTGTTCCGTGACCGCCGCGCATCAACTCGCGCGAGACCGACGCGGCCTCCTCGACGACCTCATGTCCCTCATGGATCAGGGCCGCGCGGATCCGTTCGCAGGCGCCGTTCGCCAGCGAGTTCTCGATGGCGCGTTCTACCTCCGGCCAATTCTCGACACCCTTTAGCGACAGGTTCAGCATCTGGAAGCGGCTGGCGTCCGCCGCCCGCAGGTTCGTCATCTTGGTCGAACTCATGCAGACCGAGAAGCGCGGGTGCAGCCTTTGCACGTTGCCGCCGACATCCGTGCGGATCCTTTCTCCGTCCCCGCCCGCGGCAACCCGTATCAAGTCCATCAGCCCCTCGATCCACTGCCGGTCGGGTTCGGCCTCGTCGAGAATCAGCGGCAGCGAATCCGAGCGCATACGCCGCGCCATCGCCGCCGGGGTGGCGTCCGCCACGCGCACAACCATGGGGCCTAGAAGCCTAGCCGCGACGCGCTTCAACAACCAGCTTTTGCCCGTCTCGGCCGCCGCCGCCAGCCAGATATGTGGCCTCCATTCCAAGGCGCCGCCGACGACGCTCGACACCAGCCAGCCCAGAAAGCGCCTGCCGTCCAACGGATGTTGCCAGCGGTAACGCTCGACGGCCTCCGCGGCCCGCTTGCGCTCGCCGGGGCCGGCGCATTTTTCAGCGACCTCGATGCGCGGGCCGTTAACGTAGTACCAGCCGTCCTTGAGGCTGTCGAGTTCCCCCTCCCTGCCATCTACCAGCAGACGGTCGCCCAGGTTCCATACGTAACGGTTGTTGTCGTTGCGGAAGAATCCCCGTCCGGCGACCCGCGAGAGGTCGATCTGGCCCTTGCGGTCGGCCGCGCGGATCAGCGCCGACCCGACCGAATGGCAGGACGAGGGCGTAAGCGACTCCTGGGTCAGCAAATCGAGCCACCAGTTGTAGGCGGCCAGCGAGATCAGGGTCGAAGGTTGCGTGAGCGCTGAACGTGAATAGAGCATGATCTGATGCGTCGCGAGCCTCACGGCAACGCTGTCGCCGGCGTTGCCGAGGATGCGGAAATAGTCGTTGTCGGCGGCGTTTGCGGGCGGAGGCGGAGGCGGATCCTTCTTTTTCTTCGGCTGCTTCGAGGCTGCCTTCTCCGGCTCGGGCGTCCTCCAGGGCGCGGCCAGCCGTTTGAGCCACTCCCCGGCGGCTTGCCCGCCGCCCTCGGCGATCTCGTCGGCGATGTCACGGTGATCCTCCCCCTCGGCCAGGGCGATCCTGATATCTGTGCACTCCAGGCCCTTGAGATGCCGGGCAAGGTCGAGCATCGACTTTCGCCCCTCGCTGTCGGCGTCTGAGACCAGCAGCACGCGCCGGCCTTTGAGGGGCGACCAGTCGGTGTACTTCCACGCCTTCGCGCCGCCGTGCCAGGTAGTTACCACCGCCTTGGGGAAGGCGGAAGCGACCGCGTCGGCGCACTTTTCTCCTTCGACGACCATCACCTGCTTCCCGGAAGACGCCTTGTTCAGCTCCCCCAGCCGGTAGAGCGGACGTCCTTCTCTGATCTCGAGCGCCATCTCCCAGCCGTCCCTGCCGTTGCGCTTGGCCGGCGTGTAGGGAAGGCACTTGGCCTGGGATCCCTTGGGGAAGCGGCAGACGACGAAGGCGAGCGACCCGCCGGCCCACAGGTAGCGATGCCGCGCAATGGCGTTTTTCGGCAGATCGGGGACCCAGTGGTGGGACTGCTTGGGCCGTGATTCCTTCTTCCGCGGCTTGGGTTGCGTCGAGTGCATCTCACCCTTGACCTCCCGCAAGGCCTCCTTTAGGCTCAAGCCCCGCTTGTCCACGAGATAGGTCACGGCGTCTCCCTCTGCTCCGCAGCCGTGGCAGTTGTAAACCTCCTTCTCGACGTTGACGCTCATCGAGGGCTTCCGGTCGTCGTGAAAAGGGCATTTGGCGGCGATCTCCGGTCCCTTGCCGCGCAGCTTTACGCCGTCCTCCCGCAGCAGGTCAACCAGCCTTGCGGGCATCGATCGGCACCTTCAGTACTTCCGCCATGAACTGCGCCCAGCCCGGCTTGTACCCGAAGTCCTTGCCGATCCTGACCAGCCCTTCGTATCCCTCCCGCCGGCGCATGACAGCGGCGAGACGGGACTTCATCTCGCGCCGGGAGATCTTCGGGGTGCGTTCGGACGGCGCCGCCTCGCTCAGCTCCGTCTCGACCTCCAGGGGCTTTGGCAGTACGTGTTCGGTACCGCAAGATGGGCAGGCCAAAAGACGCGAGGAGTAGACCTCGGCGCAGGCCGAGCAGCAGCGCTGACGCAACGCAGGCGGGCGCTTGTCGACGGCTGCACCCTGCCTAGTTCCCTCGAGGTCCCAGCTGCGCTCTTCGTCCGGCAAGCCGAGATCCCAGGAATTACCGGCCAGATCGAGCAGCAGGGCGGTCTTGCCCTCGCCGGGCCGCATGGCGCGCCCCGCCTGCTGCAAATACATCGTGACGCTCTTGGTCGGGCGGCCCATCATGATGACTTCGCATTCGGGGACGTCGGTTCCCTCCGAGATCAGGTCCACGTTCGAGACCACCTGGATCAGGCCCTCGCCGAACTCCTTGAGCACCAGGTCACGGCGCCTGACGTCCGTCTCGGCGTCGATGTGCTCGGCGCGGAAACCCTCTTTGTTCAAACTCTCGACGATGGCCTTGCTATGGCGCCGGTTCACGGCGAAGAAGATGGCCCTCTTGCCGGCCCCGTAGCGGCGGTAGGCGGCAGCTCCAGCCGCGATCACCTGATCGGTTAACCGCTCGTCGAGGTCCTTCTTGTTCCAATCGCCCGCCATCGTGCGGACGCCGGCGGTCGAAAGTCCCTGTTCGGGACGCAGAACACACATCGGCGCCAGATCGCCCTGCTCGACAAGCTCCCCGATCGATGGCCCCTGTACCAAGGTGTCGAAGTGATCGCCCAGCGGCTTGCCGTCGAGCCGTCCCGGTGTCGCTGTCAACCCCAACACCTTGGTGTCTGGGAAGCGGCCCAGCACGTTCTCCCAGGTCTTGGCCTTGACATGGTGCGCCTCGTCGACGATCACGAGGTTGGGCTTCAGCCAGCCGGTCTCGCGGCGGTTGATGGACTGCACCGAGGCGATCTGGAAACGCGCCCAGCGTGTCTCGGCACGGCCCGCGGCGATGATGCCGTACTGATCGCCCAAGCCCGCCTGGGTGAGGGTCTTCGAAAACTGGCGCACCAGTTCTCGGCGATGGACCCGCACCAGCGCCCGCTTGCCGCGGTCGGCCAGCAGGGAGGCGATGTAGCCGGCCACGATCGTCTTGCCCGCGCCGGTGGGCAGCTGGTAGACCACGGCACGGACCCGCCGCAGCACCTGCCGCAGCTTCTTGACGTCCGCCAGCTGATAGTCACGCGGGGTGAGCATCACGCCCCGGTTAACCTCTCTCTCGAACTGGCGGCAATCCGGCCCTCCTCGACCACCACCGTGGCCCAGCGATCGGGAAACAGCTCGCGGCCTCCGGTTGCGCAGACGACGAGCGACAAGCCGTTCTCGGCGGCGAGTGAATCGCACAACACCCCCAGCTCGCTCAGTCCTTGGGCGTCGAGGACATCGGCTCCGTCCAGGACGGCGTAGTTGTTGTCTAGGGCCAGCGCGAGGGCGATCTGAAGCGCCGTCTGCGCCCGCCACTGCTCCGAGGTCGAGCACAACGCCACGGGCCGCTCCCCGGCACTGACGGCGTAGGAGGGATCGAGCTTGACGAGGGGCCAGTTGGTTAGCTCATGCACCCGCCCGAGGCCCTTCGCCAATCGCTCCAAGCCGGCTTTCATGGCGCGGCCCCGGATGCCACGCGGCCCGAGCAGCTCCGCGATCAGCGCATAGTAGGAGACTGAGCGGTGGGCTTCGCTGGCCTCGGAACGCTTGCGGATCTGCTCCAGCGCCTCCCTCCGCGACTCGAGCTCCTGCTCGGCCAGCGCGATTCGTTCTTCCGACTCGTCCGCCTTGAGAGGGCTGTCCGCCCCGATGGCTTGCACTCCCGCCGCCCGCAGATCAGCGTCGGCATCAGCCTTGACGTTCTCCGCCCGCTCGCGCTGCTCAAGAATCGGCCTGCCCTTCCGCTTCGCCGCCGCCAGCTTCTGACGCAGAAAATCGAGTCTTTCCCCAAGTTCCTCTCCCCGCTTCTCCCAGTCCTTGATGCGCTCGGCGAAGGCCGCCTCGTCCTCCGCCGCGTAGAGGGCCCGGTCCCGCACGACAATCTTTCCGCCACAGAGCGGACAGGGTCTGCCGTCGCTCGGCTTCGGCTTCGAGCGCTGGTGCTCCTCGTACTTGTTCTTCGTCTCGAAACCGTCAGCCCGGATCCCGGCAATCTCCCCCTCGACAGCCTCCGCCGTCTTTCTGGCCTCCTCGAGCCGCCGGGCCGCCTCGTCCTTTCTTTCGCGAAGTTCGGGAATCTTTTCGGCGGCGTCTTTCGCCTGTTGCGCTTCGGCCGCCGAGACCGCTCCTGACACATGGAGCGCCTGAAGGGCATCCCGCGCGTCTCCGAGCGCGGCTTCGGCCTCGAGCGGCGTCACGCCGTCGTAGTCCGACCGCCAACCCGGAGGCGTCCAGTTCGGGGCCTTCGACGTGCCGTATGGCTCGCCCGTGATCGAGGACCACTCCCTCTTGTTCTCCTTCGCCTTGGCCCGGTAGACCCCCTCGACCGACTCCCACCCCTGCTCCCGCAAAATGTCGATGACATCCGACACCATGCGCTCGCCGGCGAGCGCGGAACGCAATTCCTTCTTCAGCTCGTCCTCGATCTGCTCGGGCGGCGGCAGGAAGGCCGACTCCCAGATCTCCCCTCGCGCGCGGGCGCTGGCGCGGGAGATGAAATCCGTCAGCCCGACAGCCGCGGGATGAAGCGGCTCGGGAGCCTCGGCGAACACCCGCATGGCCTTTTCCGACAACACCCAACGGACGTACTCCGTGCCGCCGGGACCCGACAGCAGAACCTCGCCGTAGTCGGCCCCCTGGCGGAAGTAAGGTCTCGCGGTCGGGGCCAGACCCAGCGGATTAGCCTCGCGCGACAGCACCGCGCCGATGGCCGTGGCGAGCGATGTCTTGCCGGCGGCGTTAGGGCCAAGTACGCCCAGCGGCGCGGCCTTGGGCAGGGGGATCTCCGCCTGCTCGACCCCCAGCACGTTACTGACCGTGACGACAAGCTCCGCCATTGCGCTAGAACTCATCGCCTTCCCAGTTGTCCGTGCCGTCGGGTGCGGTGTCTTGTTCTTGCGATGCGGAGTCTTCGGCTTGTCCAGGCTCGGGATCGCTGTTTTGTTGCTGCCGGGCCCGATACTCGCCGCCGCCTTGCGATGCCATCTCCACGGCGGGCGTGTCCGCTTCGCCTGATTCCGGCAAGAAGTCATCTATTGCCGCACGGGCCTGACCTCGGATCGGCAGGCGCTTCAACAACGCCCTCAGCACCGACTTTTCGGCCATCTGCGCGTAGTGCGTCACCCAGGGGCCGTCGTTACGTGCCGGAGAACGCTTCCTGCGATCGTCGATCTCGGCGCGGTAGAAGACCGTGAACTCCGGCTGCTCATTGCCCGGGATGTGAGCCACCGCGTAGGCCGCAATGACGTTTTCGTCCGCGCGCTTGCCATCCTTGTTCGGGACATGGCGCAGGAGCGGATGCAGCCCGTCCTCGTAGTCGAACTCGTCGGCGGCGTAGACGCACCTTGCCCGAATCACAATCCCCGGTATCCCCTCGCGGCACTTGTCGAGCATGCCGCCGATCATCACGTCGAGACGCGCTTTCGGCGCGCTGCTGCCTTTGGACCTGACGGGAATGATTACGGCCGAGTGGCCGTCAGGCATCAGGCCGCGCTCGGCACAGGTCAGGAGCGCCTTGCGTAGCGATTTGGCATCGCATTCGCCGATCCGGGGGTTCGCCATCATGGCGTTCAGCGCCACCCGGGAGAAATAATCGGGGGTGACGTCGATCCGTTTAAGGTGCGGCTTGGCGTCGGCGGCGGCACTCTCAACTGTTTGTCTGCATACTTGATACTGTTCATTCGTTGGCATGGAGTTCCTTTCGTATTCGTGAGGCGCAATCGGGTACGAAGCATCGGGCGCAGTGCGGGCCGGGATTGGGCAGCGGTTCGCTGCCGTCGTTGAAGAGTGTGATGACGCGGCGAACGACCGCCGAGGCGTCGAGCTTGGCCGGGCCCGAGGGACGGAATTCGATCTGCGCGGCTTCGGGCCGGCCGACGCGCGGGCGCGGACAGGAGATCAGCCCGACCGAGGCGGGTCCTTCGTCCTGGGTGGCATCGAGCGCCGCGGCATAAGCTCCGAGCTGCAGCCAGGAATGATAGGAGCCATGGCCGGTCTTGACATCGAGCACGGCCTTGCCAAGTCCGGTATCGACCACGAGGTCGCACGTCCCCGCGATCACCGCGTCCTCGACCGGCGCGCGGACCGGCAACTCCCGTGCGAGCACCTTCCAGCCGATGGGATCGGCCTTGGCCTCGATCGAGGTGACGAGCATGTTGACCTGCGCCCGGGCGTACACCTCGGTCGGCGTGCGGTCGTCGAAAAGGGCCGGCTCCGGGAGAGCGGGAAGATCCTTGCCCGCTAGCCGGGCATGCACCGCCGAGCCGATCCAGCCCGCGATGTGCTCCCCGGCGAAGGGTTTCGATTCGGGGTGCAGATGCTCCCACATCGCCCGCCGCTCGCAGCTCCGCCAGGAGGCCAGGCGCGAAGGGTGGATCTCAATGCACCCGTACACGCCGGCCCCCCGCGAAACTCAATGGAAAGAAAAATGGGGCGTGGGCAGAATTGCCCAAATGTTTGCCCAAATACTGAGTGTTAATGGGCGTATTTGAACACTGTATTCACAGTGGTTAACAGCTATTGACGGGGTGCTGCTTCTTGCACATATTGACTCCCGCATAATTTAGAGTGACCTTTTGGGGGTTCTGCTCGTCTTAATAGACATGGGGGAACCCAAGAGGCGTAAGGCGCGATTTTGATGCTCTGGAAAAGCGACGGCTGGAGGCCGTGCGGCTGGTCGTCGACGAAGGTTTGAGTCAGTCCGAGGCGTCATCGACTTCCTGAAGGCTTTGGTCCGCCACATCGACGGCCCGCTGCTGATCGTCTGGGACCGCCTGCCAGCGCACCGCAGCCGCCTGGTGCGGGAGTTCATCGAGCTCTCCGAAGGCCACATCGCCACGGAGTGCTTGCCGCCCTATGCACCGGAGCTGAACCCGGTGGAATACATTTGGGCTTACTGGAAGCAGCACGAGTTGCCGAACGTCTGTCCGAAGGACTACGGGGAGCTGGACGAGCGTGCCCGCAAATCCCTGCGTCGCATGCGCCGCAAACCGCGCTTGATCACGGCCTTCTGGAAGCAGTCTCCTCTTGGCCCTGACTAACTCTATATTATGCGAGATTCAATAGAAGTCACCCTTTGGATTCTTAGGATGAGCCGAATACTTGGCCCCTGGGAACATCGCGACAAAATTGAAGATACCACGGGGTGCATGGGTTGACCGCGGTCGAGGATTTAGGTTATCATTTGCATAAATACGCAAATGAGCAAGCAAGAATCCTGCTTCGAAGCCAATTCCTGCTGCCGGGAACTGGGCGGCCTGCTTGACCCTCGCCTGTTCAAGGCGCTCGGCGACCCCAACCGCCTGGCCTTGTTGGTTCAGCTCAGCCAGTGCGGCACCTCATGCACGGTAAGCCAGGCGGCGGAGTGCTGTCCGGTCGACATCTCGGTCGTATCTCGCCACCTGGCGATGTTGAGGGACGCCGGGATTCTCAATGCTCAAAAGCGCGGGAAAGAAGTGCACTATTCGGTCCGCTACCCGGAACTGGCGGCCACGTTGCGCGCCATAGCCGACGCCATTGAGGCGTGTTGCCCGCCGGAAGGGCGCGGAGTAAGGGAGGTGAAACATGTTTCGGCAAGACCATGACGAAGTTCGCGCAGGCGTGTCCGAGGCGTATGGGAGGGCGATCTCAAAGCCTTCATCGGGTGGCTGTTGTACGGGAACCGTAGAAGAGAGTACGCTCGTCAAGCTGGCCGGCTACGGCGGCGCGAAACTGGCAGCGCTGCCGCCTGAGGTTGCGGCCAGTTCTTTCGGGTGCGGCAATCCGCTGGCCTTCAGTGAGGTTCGGAAAGGAGACGTAGTGCTCGACCTGGGCTCGGGAGCGGGCCTGGACCTTCTGGTCGCGGCCGGAAAGGTCGGGCCCGAGGGCCGGGCGATCGGCATCGACATGACGGATGAGATGATCGCCACCGCGAGAGAAAACATCGCCGCCGCGGGACTCAAGGACGCGGAAGTCCGCAAGGGAATCATCGAAGATTTGCCGGTTGAGTCATCGTCGGTGCACTGGGTTATCTCGAATTGCGTGATCAATCTGTCGCCCGAAAAGGATCGTGTGTTCTCCGAGATCGCCCGGGTGCTCAAACCCGGCGGGCGGATGCGAGTTTCCGACATTGTCGTCGAGCGCCTGCCTGAGTGGGTGCGACGCAGCGCGGCCCTTCACCCCGCTTGTGTAGCGGGAGCTATTAGCGAGAGAGAGTACGTCCAAGGGCTGAGTGCCGCCGGTCTTGAAGATGTCGAAGTGCGGGAGCGATTGGTTTACGACTCATCCCAACTCAAGGGATTTGTCCAAACGGATCTGGCGGGGGCAGATCGCCAAGTGCGGAATGGGGTGGCTTCCGTGGGCGAGGAGGTCGTCGCTCGTGCGGCCGAGTCCCTGGCGGGCAAGGTTTGGAGCGCTCTGATCTATGGACGTAAACCGAGCGAAGCGCACTAACTAACCGATTTCAAAACGGAAACGCAGACCAGGGGGCAGGGAGGTGCGCCTCACACGGGCAGGCCGTCACTTCAGGTGTACTAGCCCGCATTTCTCACCGCCTGACGGTCGAAGCACGCAATAGGCCCGCCATTACTGCGTTGCGCTTGCTCGCCGTGCTCAACGTAGGGTTCAAGTACGCTCGCATTTCTCAGAAAATGAGTCGCCGAGCGTCGCGTGCCGTGTACTGAAGGGCCTCTCACCTACTTCGTCTCGCCACGTGGTGAGAAAAGCGGGCTAGATCCCGAACAGCCGGGACGTATAATCGAAAATTGGGTATAGAGCCCGCCCCACAAATCGCCTGACTGGTTCACCGAAGAGATCAGGTTGCGTGAGCACGTACCAGGCGGACAACACAACAGCAGCCGGAACTCCTAGCACCCAGTGAACGGTTGTCATGTGAAGTCTCCTTTTCGGCTCACACTGGAGTACGCAGGGGGGACCGCGTCTAACATTGATCGTAGGGACGAAAGGCGTTGGTGGTCAATGGTCCGCTAGCTATAATTGGGAATTCAGTGCTGTCCGGGGAAAGTCGCGCCATCGGACGGTAAGTCTCGACCGCTCAATGTCTTATGGCCTGTTTTGCCCGGGAACGATTTGAAATCCCGAGGCCGCAAATGGTCGCCTGAACGGAGCATCCGGACGCGGCACAATGAGGGATGAACCTTGGCCGTACGGTTTTCTCCCAACTGATCGAGCACCTACCGAGCAAAGAGTTTCAGAAATGTGTATCGCGCTACCGCGGCGATTCCTATCTGAAAAGTTTCTCCTGCTGGGATCAGTTTCTTGCGATGGCATTCGCCCAGCTGACCTATCGGGCAAACCTCCGCGACATCGAGACGTGCCTGCGTTCGATGCACGGCAAACTCTACCACATGGGATTCCGCGGCAGGGTAGCGCGCTCGACACTGGCCGATGCGAACGAGTCGCGCGACTGGCGGATCTACGCGGACTTCGCGCAGGTCTTGATTGGCATGGCACGGCCGTTATATGCCCACGACCCGATCGGTGTGGACTTGGACCAGACTCTGTACGCTCTCGACTCGACAACAATCGACCTCTGCCTGTCGCTGTTTCCGTGGGCGAGATTCCGCAAGCAAAAGGCCGCCGTGAAGATGCACACGCTGCTGGATCTGCACGGCAATATTCCCACGTTCATCCGCATTACTGGAGGCAAAGTGCACGACATCAACATCCTCGACGAGATCGGCCCGGAGGCCGGCGCGTTCTACGTCATGGATCGGGCCTACGTCGATTTCGAACGCCTCTTCGTGTTCACTCTCTGCTCGTCGTTCTTCGTCGTGCGAACCAAGAAGAACATCTTGCTCCAACGGCGCTACTCGCATCCCGTCGACAAATCCACGGGCTTGCGCTCGGATCAGACCGTCATACTGGCTGCCATCGAATCGGCCCAAGCCTATCCCGACCCGTTGCGGAGGGTCAGTTACTTCGACGCCCGGACGAACAAGCGGCTGAAGTTTCTGACCAACAACTTCGCGCTCCCGGCGCTGACCATCGCCCACATCTACAAGTCGCGTTGGCAGATTGAGTTGTTCTTCAAGTGGATCAAGCAACATCTGCGAATCAACTCGTTTTACGGCACCAGCGAGAACGCCGTCAAGACGCAGATCTGGATCGCTGTCTCGATTTACGTGCTCATCGCCATCGTCCGGAAACGGCTCGGGCTGGAAGCGAGTCTTTACCAGATTCTACAGATTCTCAGCGTTACGCAATTCGAAAAAATGCCCCTTTTACAGGCACTCCAGCCATCCGACTCCCCAAACGAATCCCCCTATGACCCCAACCAATTGATTCTATTCGACTTTTAACCGGACAGCAGTGTTGGGAATTATATACGAACGTCCCGAACCTCAGCGCCTCCGGTTCCGGGGCTTGTCAATTAGGCGGACGTTCACAGTATCGAGCAAGGCCCCGGCGACCTCTTCCATGCTGGGGGTCGATCCGTCTCGCTTCCTCAGATTGGCGTCCATGCCCTCTTTGAGTTCCCGCTTGGTCGGCTGGTAGGTGGACTTGACTAGCTCGACGGTGTTTGGCTTCTTCATGGTTTTACTACGATCAGAACCAGTGGCACAGTCAGGGTGACCAAGTGTCCGTGAGTGCTCCTTTTTCTCCGGCTTCAGACGAAACTCGGAATGCCCGTTGCTGCGAGCTTCCTGTCGATAATCTCCATGTGATGCATAATGCTCCATTGCTTCAATTTTCCGAGGCCGGGATAGTGTTTCGGAGAGTTGGATTGGTGGTACTCGCATACCCCCTGAGTATCGAGATGGGCACTGGGTGGAGTCCCTGTATGGGACACCGAGAGCCCAAGAGCGCTGAAGTACTTCGCCTGGTCGTTACCTCTCTGTGGTGGGGCCCTAGAGACAAAGTGATTCGCCACGATAGTGGTTTTTTCAAGTTCAGTTAGGTGGATTGCAACGTGTTTGGCGGCACCGCCACCCGGTGAATATACATCGCCAACGATGGAGAAGTCTGAGAAGCCATCGAACTCGCGGCTTCTGTATGTGTATAGCAAGTCGTCAAAGTTGCTTCGCTTCGAATAGTCTGCGTTCCGCGCACATCTATTGAATCCATCCCTCAAAAGCACCCTGCCGACTGCGGGAAGAGACTTCACCACGTCGAGCGAAGCACCCCCGTCCAAGAGGATCTGGACGGCGGGTCGGGAAAGGGGACTAAGGGCTTTGCGGAACTCCGTTTTGGAGTGAGTGTGATTCCGGTGAACAAGGATGCATTGCTGGGACGCGAACGTTTTAGCAAATTTCTCTACGTCTGAAACCTGTCGCCCAGCACGAATCTCAAACGCAGGCAGCACGGCACCCGGCACATGTGATTCAAGATCCTTAAGCACCTGAATGGTGGCAGCCAGTTCAGGGGGTGGCTTTCCACTAACGCTGTTGACGATTACGGAAAACTTCACTCCGTTATTAGCTATGTGCCGGAACCGATTACGCGTCTCGACTGAAAGATTTGTTGGCTCGAACACAGGGATAATCCTGTTGCTCGAAAGAAACCCTGATTCTCGCACTGCGAGAACCTCATACTGCTTACCCCTGAGATATGGGAAATACATTTTCAGTCCGCTCCGGTGTAGTGAGTGGTGGCCGTGAAAGCACACCGATCAGGTTCTCCCAGTCCTGCTTTCGCAGACGATACGAAAACACACTGGCGTGGAGGCTGTCTGGCAATCTTCTACAAAGTTCCGCCAAACGTTTGGTTCGCTGGCGAACATGCAACGCTCTTAGGACCAGATCGTAGGCCTTCTTCACGGGGAGTGTCGTGAAACGCTCTAGCGCGGCTTGGTAACGGACCGAAGGATGGATGCTCAACAGATCCATATTAAGATCGGATGCAGCATCATAATACTCTCTCTGGCGTAGTAGCGCGAACATCTGGGCATGATCGAGCTTCTCAGACATTTCCCTGGGTGACCTCCTGACCTTAATCGAAAACCTGGAGGTCAGCGCTGAGACGCCTACATGGTCCGGAAGCTCCCGAGTGTAACGCTCGAATTGGTCTTCATCCACAACGACGCTCACAAACCTGAAACAGCGGTAATATTCCGCCAGCTGAGTATTGAGTCGTGTGGCATCATCAAGCCGTGTTTTCACTTCAAATACCTTCGCATCCCCGTTCACCAACAGAATGTCGGCTCTGGCACCGGCGACCGGAAACTCCATGTAGAGAGCCGTTGTGTTCGGGCTGTAGGTGCCGAATAAATTTCTCTTCAGCAGGCATGTTTTGTACACGTATTCGATTGCGTGTTCGTGAAAGAGCACCCAAAATGCATCATCTAGCACTTCAGCTACCGTAGATCTCCGAGAGATCCTACCTTCGTGCTCAAGTAAGCTAACGGACGCAGAGAGGGTTTCAGACCATCCGTACCATGCCAACTGCTGAAGGTGGGCCGAGGTGAAAAGCTCCGCCAGGATTCGGGGATCAGACATGGCTACCCCACCAAATCCCGGTATCGCAAACGCTTCCCGTCCATGCCCTTGGCGATCTTCGCCATCTGGTCAATGGTGTCCAGCGACCTCGCGTTGTGACGCCCCACGAACTCGTCTACATAGCGGTGCAGATGCTTTGGAGAAAGCCAGTGAAAGGTGCCCTTGTGAGCGCGCTTCAGCGTCGCCCAGAAACTCTCGATTCCGTTCGTGTGAACCTGACCGCGCACGTACTCGGCCACGGAGTGTTTGACGGCCTGGTGATTTGGGAGATTGGTATACGCCTTAGCATCGTCGGTATAGATCGTTGTTCCCGGAACGACATTTCCCATGACGAACCCTTTGAGCGTGTCGCCTTCTGTGTCCTGGACTACCTGCGCTGAAACCCGATTCGTCGCCCGATCCCTTACCCCTACCACCGCCACTTTACCGACTGCACCCCGGCCTGTCAAGGTAGCCCGTGCCGATTTAGGCATGTTCCGCCGGAGGCCGCCGACATACGTCTCATCCGCTTCGACTGGCCCGGAAAACAGCTGGGCATCTGGGTCTCTTTTCCAGGCACGGCGGATGCGGTGATTCATGAACCACGCTGTTTTCTGCGTCACTCCGAGATCACGATAGGTCTTCATGCTCGCTACGCCCTTGAGGTTCGTTGCTGCAGCGTAGACTGCAAACAACCACTTCCGGTAGCCGAGCTTTGAGCCGTGCATGCAGGTGTTGGTTCGCACACAAAACTGTTTCTCGCAGCCCTTCTCCCGGCACCGGAAAGACGCCCGCTTGCGCTTTGCCGCAACCTGAACGTTCACCGAGCCGCATTCTACACAGCAGACTCCATTCGGCCAGCGTTGCTTGACGAACCACTGCTCGGCGGCGGTATCGTCCGGGAACATCTCGAAGAACGCGGCGACCGTCATTCCCTTGCGGTAGTGTTTCCCTGGAGCCTTTTTACTCATTGATTACCTACGACTTACAATACTATAATACTAAATAGTCCCGCCAATGTCAAGAGGTTTTTCGGGACGTTCGTATATAATTCCCCTATAATTCACCAGTATTATAGGGCCATCGCAGGATAGGTTTTTTCGCGTAGAACTAGCAATCAGAAACCTTAGTACACATCTCCCGTCACGTGGCGGGACGGAGTGCGTGGTAGGCCGCACGCTCGGTGAAACGCCGCGCCGCTGATACGCCCGAGCGGCTCGCATTCTAAGGTAGAGGCGCGATTCATTGCGCCCGAAACCGGTGAGCGGCGACAACTCGACAAGACGATCGATGGGTAACTGTAGGCGAAATAGCGTCTTGCTCAGACGCCGCGAGCGGTGGAGAGCTTTCGAGTTACGCCCTGCGCCATCTGTTCAACGACGGCGCGTCCCCGCTCGACAGCCTGGTCGTAGATCTGCTGCTTCTCCTGGCGGGTAAGTCCGCGGCCGAGCCGCATAAAGGTATCCAGCCCTTTGCCCACCACAAAGGTGCCCGCCAGCGAAATCAGTCCCTTGGAAACCAGGCCGCCACCGGCCGGGATCTTCGAGACCATCTCCCGCGCCAGACTTCGCCAGCCGAAAGCGGCGGCGATGATCGAGGCGATCTGGCTGCGCTGCCCGCGGTAGCCGATGTTGTGGTCGCTGGCCGCCGCGATGAGAAAAGCCATGCGCACCTGGTTCATCGTGAGGAACGCTGTGTCGGAGGCGAATTCCCCGACCGCCCAGGGTACACTGATCCAGCTAGGCACGACATTGGGTATAGCTGTCGCGACGGTGAACAGTGTGTTCTCTTTACTGATCTTCCAAACGATTCTTTCCACTACCGGGTCGCGGAACGCCGGCAGCCGGCGGGCCAGGGGAATCCACAAGTCCTCATGATCGTCCAAAATCGACTCTACCGCTGCCGTGGGATTGTGTGATTCAAACGGATAAAAGTGCGACGGGTGCGGCAGCCCGGGCTCACAAAGCCCGAGGTCGGAACGCTCGAAGTCTTCCTCCGAGGCAAGGCGAAGAATCGACCGGCCCGCCTGCTGAGCTTTCGCTTCGGAAATCCAGTCCGGGATCAGGAAGGATATGACTCGCGCGAAGAAGGCCTCGTCGAGCGCCAAGACTCCAAATGTGAGCGGACGGTCCGCGAGCGCCTCGACCTCGTTGGGATTAAGATGGCGGAGAGCTACTCGGATCTCGCGAAGGATGGGTAACGACACTTTTCATTCTACCGGCTCCGGGGACCAGGCGGCGAGGCGGTAGTAAGCCAAGGAAGCCGGACGGACGACATCGAGCGGACCAAAGGCGGTCCCCACGGTGATCCGAGAAAGTTGTCGGAATGGCAAGCCCCAATTCTTCACGCAAGCGGCGTAAGGGTGTCGCCACAGGGATCAAGCGTGGCCCTGAGCCGGAATCTTCCAGACCTCCTCCACGTTTTCACCACGCGTACAATAGAAACGGTCATAGAGGTTGACGTTGGGGTCGCAGTGCGGCACGAGGAGTTCGACTTTCTCACCCAAACGGATCTCCCGGCTGGCGTCTTCCAACTTTAGGATGCCGTGTTCGTCGCCGCCGAATCGGTACCTGACGCCGCTAATACCGACGACCTCGGGACCAAATTCCCGGTCTGTGGCAAAAGCCTTCAGCCCGGCGTCGAGCGTCGCGAGGTCCTTGTGATTCTTGCTGATCACCGTGGCGAGTACGGTCAGCGAGGGTTCAAAATCGTCGTAGACCGGGCCGCCCCGGCCGCCGATTCGGCGATAGTCAAGGTCCATGAAAACGTAGGATCCGACTTGTAACTCCGTGATTCCCTGAAGCTCCGGGTCGATGTTGTAAGTGCCCGCAGTGCTGTCCGGGGAAAGTCGCGCCATCGGACGGTAAGTCTCGACCGCTCAATGTCTTATGGCCTGTTTTGCCCGGGAACGATTTGAAATCCCGAGGCCGCAAATGGTCGCCTGAACGGAGCATCCGGACGCGGCACAATGAGGGATGAACCTTGGCCGTACGGTTTTCTCCCAACTGATCGAGCACCTACCGAGCAAAGAGTTTCAGAAATGTGTATCGCGCTACCGCGGCGATTCCTATCTGAAAAGTTTCTCCTGCTGGGATCAGTTTCTTGCGATGGCATTCGCCCAGCTGACCTATCGGGCAAGCCTCCGCGACATCGAGACGTGCCTGCGTTCGATGCACGGCAAACTCTACCACATGGGATTCCGCGGCAGGGTAGCGCGCTCGACACTGGCCGATGCGAACGAGTCGCGCGACTGGCGGATCTACGCGGACTTCGCGCAGGTCTTGATTGGCATGGCACGGCCGTTATATGCCCACGACCCGATCGGTGTGGACTTGGACCAGACTCTGTACGCTCTCGACTCGACAACAATCGACCTCTGCCTGTCGCTGTTTCCGTGGGCGAGATTCCGCAAGCAAAAGGCCGCCGTGAAGATGCACACGCTGCTGGATCTGCACGGCAATATTCCCACGTTCATCCGCATTACTGGAGGCAAAGTGCACGACATCAACATCCTCGACGAGATCGGCCCGGAGGCCGGCGCGTTCTACGTCATGGATCGGGCCTACGTCGATTTCGAACGCCTCTTCGTGTTCACTCTCTGCTCGTCGTTCTTCGTCGTGCGAACCAAGAAGAACATCTTGCTCCAACGGCACTACTCGCATCCCGTCGACAAATCCACGGGCTTGCGCTCGGATCAGACCGTCATACTGGCTGCCATCGAATCGGCCCAAGCCTATCCCGACCCGTTGCGGAGGGTCAGTTACTTCGACGCCCGGACGAACAAGCGGCTGAAGTTTCTGACCAACAACTTCGCGCTCCCGGCGCTGACCATCGCCCACATCTACAAGTCGCGTTGGCAGATTGAGTTGTTCTTCAAGTGGATCAAGCAACATCTGCGAATCAACTCGTTTTACGGCACCAGCGAGAACGCCGTCAAGACGCACATCTGGATCGCTGTCTCGATTTACGTGCTCATCGCCATCGTCCGGAAACGGCTCGGGCTGGAAGCGAGTCTTTACCAGATTCTACAGATTCTCAGCGTTACGCAATTCGAAAAAATGCCCCTTTTACAGGCACTCCAGCCATCCGACTCCCCAAACGAATCCCCCTATGACCCCAACCAATTGATTCTATTCGACTTTTAACCGGACAGCAGTGAAGTGCCCGTACTGGCGCCCGACATGATTTCAACCGGTAGGCCTTCTCGTTTCATTTGAGCGAAGGTCTCGAGCACCGGCGTCATGTATGTTGTGGAATGGTCCCGCCGGGCATCAAATCCCTCGACATGGGAAGACGCCTCCGAATAGCCATGAACACCCCGCAAGTTAAGGTTCGCCATGGTCCGCATTGCCGCGCCACGTGGTCTTCGACACGCCGGCAACGAGAACCGGGTTTCAATTCATGTAAAGTAAAGAATATAAACCGCCGAACGAGACGGCTGCTCTAGCCCGCTTTTCTCATCAGGTGGCGAGGCGAAGTGCGTGAGAAGACGGCAAGTACAGGCGCACGGCAACCTCGGGCACGGCATGCCGTGCCCCTACATGCTGGAGCCCTACGTTGAGCACGGCGAACAAGCGCAACGAAGTAATAGCGGGCCTATCGCGTGCTCCGACCGTCAGCTGATGAGAAACGCGGGCTAGGGAGTGAGCCATTACCATGTCTAACCACAACATACAGGATTCTTTTTTGAACAAAGCCCGGAGCGAGCGGCTGCCGGTTACGATCTTTCTCACCAGCGGTGTCAAGCTATCCGGACGAGTGCGTGGCTTCGACAAGTACTGCGTCGTTTTCGAAACCAGTCATCAAGAGCAGTTGATCTTCAAACACGCCATTTCCACCGTCGTGACGACGCGCCAATCGCACGGTTTCGGCTCCGCGGGCACCCAACGCCCGACACCACCGGAGCCCGAAAAGCCGCCCGAAGCCGAGAGCGCGGACGGCGAGCCGCCGCAATCATAATCAACGTGCGATTGCTTGCCCGGGGCTTTCAGGCTGCAATGACAGCTAAACCTTGCCAGCTCCGCTAACCAGCTAGACAAGGTGTCTTGAGCCGAAAGAGATTGTCTTTGCCCACGCCTCATACCCGCAAGCCGGCTGCGCCCGGCGCAGGCGCGCCTCCGCCGCCGGTAGAAACTTGCCTTCTCGTCGGGGTCGAGATCCGGCGAGACCGCAAGGGTCCCGCCGACGATTCTCAGTGGACTGTCTCGACCGAGGAGTCGCTGGAGGAATTGGCCGAACTGGCTTCCAGCGCGGGGGCAGCCGTGCTGGGGTCGGACATTCAAGTCCGCCAGACTGCTCACCGCGCGACCCTGATCGGGAAGGGCAAGGTGGAGGAACTTCGCCGCTGGGCGCTGGAAGTCGACGCCGATCTCGTCCTGTTCGACCGGGGCCTCTCGCCGAGTCAGCAACGAAACCTGGAGAGCGCTTTGGGCTGCAAGGTCATCGATCGAACGCAGCTCATCCTCGAAATCTTCGCCCGCCACGCGCGCACCCGCGAAGGGCAACTCCAGGTCGAGCTCGCTCAACTGACCTACCTGTTGCCACGACTGATGGGCCGCGGCGCCGAGATGTCTCGGCTGGGCGGCGGCATCGGCACCCGCGGTCCGGGCGAAACCAAGCTCGAAACCGATCGGCGTCGAATCGGACGGCGCATCAGCAAACTCAAAGCCAACTTAGGGGCGGTTCGGGCCGCCCGCCGTTCGCAACGTAAGAAGCGAGGCAGCATTCCCTTGTCGACGGTTTCCCTCGTCGGGTATACCAATGCGGGCAAGTCAACTCTGTTCAACGCGCTCACCTCGGCGAAAGTCTTGGCGGACCCGAAGATGTTCGCTACGCTCGACCCGACGATACGAGCCCTCGATCTCCCCTCCCGCCGGCGCGTTTTACTTTCCGATACCGTCGGATTTCTTCGCCATCTCCCGCCGACGCTGATTCAAGCCTTTCGCGCCACCCTCGAAGAGGTCACCGAGGCGGCCATGATCGTCCACGTCGTTGATATCTCGTCGCCCCACTGGCGACTGAGAAGACAGGAAGTGGATAAGGTGCTCAGCGAGATCGAAGCCGCGCAAAAGCCACAGATTCTGGCGCTGAACAAGATCGACCAGATGGACCCGGAACGGGTTGCCGCCGTGCTCAGCTCCCTGCGGACTTCCGGTTCCGCCGCCGAACCTGTCGCCGTCTCCGCCCTCGAGGGACGCGGCCTCTCCGATCTGCTTCGGGCGATCGATCTCGAACTACCAGGGGACGAGGTGGCCACCGAACGCTATCATTTCGGCTTCGGGGAGGGAGAGAAGATTGCCTTTCTCTATGATCACGCGCGGATTCTAGGGAGAAAAAATACGCCGCTGGGAGTGGACATCAGGGCCGCGGCTTCTCAATCGGTACGGCTGCGGTTATCGGGGAATGCGGTCGCTGGGGACCAGGCGGGGCCCTCTACTCACCCGGGGCCGGCTCGCTTAGAGCCAGAAACCGTCGCATGACTCGGCGCACGAAAAGCCGCGTTTCGTCGTAAGGAGGCAAACCGTCGTAGCGGTCGACTTTTTCAGGTCCGGCGTTGTAAGCCGCCAGCGCGCGCAACAACTGGTCGGGCGATCCCGCATAGCGTTCGAGGAGGCCCTTAAGATACCGTGTTCCCCCGCTCACGTTCTGAGCCGGGTCGGTGCGGTCTTCGACTTCGAGCTCGGCGGCGGTCGCGGGCATGAGTTGCATCAGACCAACCGCCCCTTTCGCGGACACAGCCTCGGGATCGTAGGCCGACTCGGCCTCGACGACGCTGTGAACCAGAGTGGCGGGCAGCTGGTGCTGCTCGGCGAGGCTATCGATCAGCTTGCGGATGTCTTGCGGCGAGTCCGCCGTGTCTTCTCCATCGGACTCCTTGGAGACGGGCGACCTGGGCTTCTCCTCACGCTTTTCGAACCCGACTATCACTGATGATGGAAGCTCGATAAAGGTGCCGTCTTTCTGGAAGAGCCGGACGCGGCCGCCCACTCGCTCGTGACCTTCGGCTTGTAAGCGGAAGCCGCTTGTCAACACGGCGTACTCACCGGCGGAAAGGCAGCCGGCGCACATTCCCACCATGATGACTAGACGAAGACACATGCCGCATAGCATACTGCGTGGCGGGCGGGTCCCGTTTCCCGCTGGAGCTTCCGGATACACGAATCCTCTCTTACGATTATGACGTTCTTTTCCCACCTATCGTGCAGCCGCACGGGAGAAAAGCTTCCCATCGGGAAGCCGGCTACTGTTTCCCCGGCAGGCGCGCCCCTGCTGGCGCGCTACGATCTGGCCCGCGCGGGCGAGCATCTGACGCGCGAGGCGATCGCCGGCGGTCCGTCTTCGATGTGGCGCTGGTCATCTCTGTTGCCGGTTTCGAATCCCAACAACATCGTTTCTCTGGGTGAAGGAAACACTCCTTTGATTCCCACGAGACGACTAGGACATCGCCTGGGCGCGGCCAACGTCTTGGTCAAGGACGAAAGCGCCAACCCTACGGGAACTTTCAAGGCCCGCGGCATGTCCTGCGCCGTTTCAATGGCCAAGGAATTAGGAGTGGAGAAATTGGCCGCTCCTTCGGCCGGTAACGCGGGTTCGGCTTTGGCCTCCTACGCTGCCGCAGCGGGAATCCAGGCTCACATCTTCATGCCGCGGGACGCGCCCGAGGCCAACTACATCGAGTGCAGGATGTTCGGCGCCCATGTAA
The DNA here is from genome assembly GCA_965248365.1 of Bryobacterales bacterium. Classification (GTDB taxonomy): domain Bacteria; phylum Acidobacteriota; class Terriglobia; order Bryobacterales; family UBA6623. Next base: position 2,091,969 of record CBDFJA010000003.1, read on the forward strand.
ACCTCGTGGACGGTCTTATCAGCGACTGCGGCCGCCTTGTCGCCGAGGGGAAAAACTCTCAGGGATGGTTCGACGTCTCGTCGCTCAAGCAGCCCTATCGCATCGAGGGCAAGAAAACCATGGGTTTGGAGCTGGCCGAGCAACTGGGCTGGCGGCTTCCCGATGCGATCTTGTATCCCACCGGCGGGGGCGTCGGCATTATCGGCATGTGGAAGGCCTTTGACGAGCTCGAAGAGATGGGCTGGATTGATTCCAAGCGGCCGAAAATGGTCGTCGTTCAGGCGCAAGGCTGCGCCCCGATCGTTCGGGCCTTTGAGCAAGGCAGCAAGGAGGCCGAACCTTGGGACGACGCGCGGACCCTGGCCAGCGGCTTGCGTGTCCCCGAGGCCGGCGGCGCTTTTCTGGTGCTCGAAGCCGTTCGCAGAAGCCGAGGGACCTGCATCGCGGTGTCGGATCAAGATATCCTCGCCGCGGGCCGCTTGATAGCCGAGAGCGAGGGGCTATTCCTTGCCCCCGAGGCCGCTGCCTGCGTCGCCGCCTTGGAGAAGCTGCTCCACCAAGCGTTCCTAAAACCGGACGACGAAATCGTCCTCTTCCATACCGGCACAGGCCTCAAGTACCTCGACACCTGGGCGACCCAGTTCTCTCCCGATCCCCGCGGCGAAGAACGTCTCGGCGGACTGATTCTGCCGCGCTGAAAGCTGTAGCACTAGCCTGCTTTTCTCACCACGTGGCGAGGCGAAGTGCGTGAGAAGCCCGTCAGTACAAGGCGCTCGCCGCTCAGCGCCGCATTTTTTGAATGATGCGAGCGTACTTTTGCGGGTGCCGCATAACCGTTTCGTATTTCGGCTCTGCCGAAAGCAGCAGCGACCCGCGTTCGGCGCCCGACCGGGAAAGTACGTTGAGTACGGCGAGCAAGCGCAACGCAGTCATGGCGGGCCTATGGCGTTCTTCGGCCGTCAGGTGGTGAGAAAAGCGGGCTAGAGGACACCGGGGGAAGTCTTATGTAGCAGCGCCATCTGGGGAGTATCCTTCAGAAATTGCCTGAAGTCTTCGGCGTCTAGAGGGGGACTGACGATCAGTCCCTGAACCTCATCGCATTCTTTGTCGCACAAGAACTCGAGCTGTTCGTGAGTTTCCACGCCCTCGACCGTCACCTGCAAGCCCAACGTGTGGGCCAGTCCTATGATCCCGCTGGCAATGGCGGCGTCATCGGAGTTCGTCGTCATGCGGCGAACGAGGGACTCATCGATCTTGAGATGGTGAATGGGCAACTGCTGCAGACGGGTTAGCGACGAGTGACCGGTTCCGAAATCGTCGAGAGAGATTCTGACGCCTCTTTTTGTGAGCTCGACCAAGGGGGGCATGATGCTGTCGGCGCTTTCCAGCAGCTCGCTCTCGGTGAGTTCCAATTGCAGCAGCTCGGAACGGAGACCGGTCTCCACCAGGATGGTGTTCACTACGTCGACAGGGTTGCGCTTGCGGAATTGACCAGGTGGAATGTTGACCGTGACACCGACCGGCGGCAAGCCCGGCGTTTGCCAAGAGGCCGCTTCGCCGCACGCGGTCCGCAGGATCCAGTCGCTGATGCTGTCGATCAGGTCGGATTCTTCGGCGATGGGGATAAACTCCGCCGGCGAGATTAAACCGCGCTTAGGATGCCGCCAACGAATAAGCGCTTCGCAGCGCGTGATCCGGCCCGAGGAGAGCGAGACAATGGGCTGGTAATGAACGAGCAGCTCATCGCGCTCAACGGCTTGCCGCAGGGCCATTTCCAGATCCAGCAACTGAACGGCATGAGCGTGCATGTCTTGGTCGAAGACTTCGTAGCGTGACCTTCCGAGCGCCTTGGCTCGGTGCAAGGCCGTGTCGGCGTTGCGAAGCATCGCTCCGGCCTTTTCGTGACCCTGCGTGCCGATGGCGATACCGATACTGGCGGCGGTAAAAACTTCTTGGTTCCCCACGCGGAAAGGACGAGTGATTTCCGTCTGGATACGGCGGGCCCCTTCGGTGGCGTCCTGGACGCTTTTGAGGTCTTCGAGCAGGACGGCGAACTCATCGCCGCCCAGTCGTGCGATGCTGTCTCCCGGACCAATGCAACTCTCCAGCCGTTCAGAGACATCGACGAGGAGTTGGTCTCCTACCATGTGGCCCAGGCTGTCGTTGATGAGCTTGAAGCGATCCAGGTCGATATACAAAAGGGCGAAGAGTTGGTTCGCTCGTGGGTCGCCGGAAACGGCTGCTCGATGCAGCCGCCAGCGCAAACTGCTGCGGTTCGGCAGGCCGGTAAGAGTATCGTACAACGCCTCGTGCAGAAGCTGTCTCTTGGCCTCGCGCTCAGAATTGATGTCCGTGTGGGCGCCGACGAGCCGGATGGCCTTGCCGTCTTCATCGCGCACGGCGATGGCGCGAATCGATACCCAGCGGTAGCCGCCGTCACTGTGCTGGACGCGGTGTTCGTTTTCGAGATCGTGGGTGCGCCCCTCGAGATGGTCCGACATTTTGGCCAGCAGACTTGCGACGTCCTTGGCATGAACCCGTTCGAGCCACTCATCGGGCCGATCCCCAATCTCGTGTTCGGCGAATCCCAGCATTGCCTTCCAGCGGACGGAAAAGTAGACTGTGTTGGTTTCCAAATCCCAGTCCCATAGCCCGTCGTTGGCCGCGAGAAACAGCAAACCGTAACGTTCCCGCCCGATGCGGGCCTCGTGTTCGGCTTCTTTGAGTGCGGTGATCTCCTCATGGGACACAACCAAGCGAAGCGGCTCGGTGCTCTCTTGCCGGCGAAGGGATACTCGGAACCAGCGCTTCCGCGAACCGCTGCCCCCGGCGTACTCGAGGTCGCACCGGTCTCGCTTAGAAAGGATGATTTCTCGGGCTTCCGAAGCGAGCTTCTGGGCCTGTTCCCTGCATTCTCCGGAGACCGATTCGCAGACAGCTAGATAGTTCATGCCAACCGCGCAACTTTCTCCGAAGAAACCGTCGGATTCGGCGAAGCGACGCCAGGCACCGTTAACGGCCAGGACGACGCCCGTCTGATCAACTACGATGGGGTCGGACAGTGCGTCGAAAGTAGAAGCCCACGCGGCCGACTCTTGCTGTTTCTGGCGTTGGGCCTCGTCAAGCTTGCGGTAAGTTCGAACTCTGGCCCCGTGGACGAGCAGGGAAAGCGCGGCCGCGGCACACAGGGCGAGGAGTGAGCCAAGCCACTGTGACGCGGGAACGACCTGCCAGGCAGCCACTCCCCACCCGCCGACCCCAGTCGCGATCACGATCGCCAGCCACCTATTCGACAGCAACACAAAGCCGGCCACGAGGAGCGAGACCGCCACGCTCACGGTCGGCCCGGCGCCGGGATGCACTCGCAAATAGGCCAAGCTGTTCGTGAGAACAACCAGCGCAACCCCTGCCATTGCGGGGTGAGCCCACGGCGACGGCAATCGACGCCGGCGAAGGAAACTCGCTAGCGCGAAAAGGCCTATGCTGGACGCACCCGCCAGGGCCGCCAAAGTCGTGCTCGCTTGCTGCTCTACGCCAATGAGGAGAACGGCGGCGAGTAGAGCATACGCGATGGCAAGCCCGAGCGAAATAGGGGATAGGCTGTCTAGCACGGTGCGGTTGAGCAGGACGTCCGGGGCGTGGTCGACGCCAGCGGTCTTACTCCGGGAGGGGAGCCCGGTATTACCGGCAAATTGCTCTGGACGCGGGGCTTCGCTTGACGAGGTCATCACAGAGCGCTTGCCTACCCGAGCAGGAATCGGCGATTCTCACCGAGCGGAACCTGCGCCTAACGTAGGTCAAAAGGTGGAAAAGCTACGATTACCGCCGATGTGCCTTCGCCATTAGCACCAAACGGATCCGCGTCGGCCGACAAGATGGAGGGTAGCGGCACCGACGGTTCCGTCAGTCAGACAGGCATCGGTATCCTGGCAAGCACGGCCTATACGTTCTCGGTGTGGTTGCGCGTGGATGTCGCCCAGCAAATCGAGTTGAGCACCGACGATGGGTTCGGCGCGAAAGGGACGACTTCGGTCAGCGTGTCTGCGACCCAATGGACACGGTTTTCCACAACCTTCACGACGGACGCCTCGGCGAGTTCGCTGAGCGTCTTCATTGGAGGGGGCGGGTCTGTGCAAACGGGCGAGGTGGCCTACGTTTGGGGCGCGCAGTTGAACGAGGGCTCGAGCGTACTGTCGTACGAACAAACAACCGACAACCAGTCGGTACGGGACCTGAGCGGAACGGGCAACGATGGACAGCTTGGCTCGAGCGTAGGATCGGACACGAACGATCCTACCTGGGAGACCCACAAGTTGAACTTTACTACCGACGACTATGTTGTTTTGCCGGCCCTGCTTGCCAGCACGGATGCATTGACGGTGATCACGGTCTACCGGCTCAACACGGGTGGGTCGGGATCTCAAGCGCTGGCGGTCGCCTCGAATCTGTTGCCCAACCGGAACGGGGTCTTTCACAACACGTTGTCTAATATCAAGTTTCGAGTGACCGAATCAGGAGGCGGGATGCATACGCTGCAACCGACTTTCTCGTTGGCGACCGAAGGTTGGCGCATGCTGACCGCGCGATGGGAATCCGGCCAAGCGCAGGAGCTTGTGCTGAACGATTTTGAAGACAGCGCGGCGGCGGCGCTGATCGACGTCCCCAGCGGAACCATCGCCGATCCCTACGACACGCTGGGAGCGTTTCGGACCGACAGCTTCCTAGACGGCAAACTTGCTTGCCAGTTGCTCTACGATCGCTATCTCGCGGACACGGAGATCAAGCAAAACTACAAGACGTTGCGGGGCATTCTGTCTCCGCGAGGAATCACACTGCCATGACTATTCGCCTCACGGACCCGGGTCGACGATTGCCTGCCAGCCAGGCGAAGAATGCACGCCTTCAAGCCTGGCGCAGGCCTCAAAGCGCAGACGGACGTAGTCGATTGCGACAAGAACGGATCGACACCTGGACAGCATCTATTCCTATTGACAAGAGAGGTACACCCGATGGCCTTAGTCGTTTTTCCCGCTGAGCGGCAAGATCTGATCGATGAGATCCACTGTACGCCCCACGTGGAGGGCGGCGGCGGGCCCGTCTACCTCGGAGCGCCTCTGCTGAGTCTGGACGGCCGCGTAGCGATGTCCCACCGCTGGTCGACGGTGGATCTGGACTGGATCGAGGCTTACACCGAGGGTACGGGTGCCGAGGTTCGAGCCGACAACACTCTTCCCACGGACTGGCAGTTTCCCGAGATCACCTGAGCGCGGAACTCGCCGCATTGTCCAGCAAACCACCGGCAAGCGATCGGCCGTCGGCGAAGGTTCTCGATTGGCTGAGAAATCGAGCCAGCGCCTCGGCTTGCAGGCGGTAACCGGCCGGGTTGCAGTGAGGGTCACGGGGCAACAGGTGAAACGGCCCCCGATTCTGTTGTGCAACAAAGTGGTCGACAAGAGGGCAAAAGGCCACTGAGATTTCTTTCGCCGTCGCCACGAGGAAGTTCTCAAGGGCGTAGCGATTGTACTCCCCCGGCGCCAGGCGCAATTGGGTTTGAACGCGGCGGATGTAGGGGTCCCATACTTCCTGGATGGACGGGTGAGAATAGAAAAAGAACCGCGCTCCATTCTCGCCGCAGACGATGCTCATTCGTTTGAGCAATGCCGCGAACAACTCTCCCTTGGCGTGCCGGCGAGCAAGCCCGCGATAGTAGATTTCGTCGGGCAGTCCCAACAAGTTTCTTTCTTCCCACGACATCATCTGACCGCGGATTAGCAGAAGCCGCGGCTCGGCTCCCCGTCCTGGTTCGTCAGCAACAGCGACGTAGCGATGGCCTGGAACGATTCGGCCAACAGGGAGTGCTGACGTTGCCAGGTGACGAGTTCGAGGCGGTTCTCCGAGCGGTCCGAGCCTCGACGCCCGTTTCCCATCGCCGACGTTCGCTCTCGACCAACTTTCCTCTTGACGGGCAGGTTCTTGGCCGACCTCCGTTGCTCGGGGTCGGCACGCCGAGCCGGGACCAGTCCCAGCTCCGGCACGCGCAACCACGAGGGCGTCTCACCCGGCGCTCGTAGCGTCGAGTCGGCGCGCTCTCGGACGGTGACGATCAGGGCGCCAACAACAAAACCTGCCAGCAGGCCAAACAGATACGTTCCTTGGCAGATCGGGCTTGTAAGGTTTCGGCGGAGGCTCGGCCGGGTCAATGACTCGAATCGTGGCGGCGTTCATTGCCGAAGCGATCCCGGCTTCGTTCATCTTCCGCAGCATGGATTCGTAGAGCTGCCGCCTACTGTCAACTTCCCGCTTGAGGATCTTGTAGTGAATCGCCTTGGCCGCTTGATCGGAGACCAAATCGGCCTGATTAGCGTAGGCGATGGCGAGCAGCTTTTCGCGGCGTTTCTCGGATTCGTATTCGTTGCGAATTCGCTCCATCACGTTGCCGCGCTCAGCCTCCAAGGTCGCGGCCAACTCGTCAATCCGCGCTTGGACGCGTTGGACCCGGTAGTAAGTCGGCTTGAATAGCGTGCTCAGTTCGGCCAGCTCTTCGCGCAGAGCGGCCAGTTTGACCTGGTACTCGCGGAGGGGAGCGTGGTCGAACACGTCGGGGAGCGATTCGGGAAGGCTGGAGGTCCCGATTTCGTATTGCGATTGCTTCTCCACGCGGCTCGCTTGCGCCTCCGAGAGCGCCTGTTGCAGTTGCCGCAGCTTCTCTTCCGCCAGGCTTTCCCTCTCAGCCGTGAAAATCAAGCCGGTGGCGCTCGCGTAGCGCTGTAGTTCGTCCTCTGACTTTTCCAGCGTAATTTTCAAGTCATCGAGTTGCCGAGTCAGCCATGCGCTCGTGTGCTGGGACGTCTGCCATCGGCTTTCCAGGTTTTGCTGCGTGAACTCCTCCGCCAAAGTGTTTACGAACAGGGCCGCCAAGTTCGGGTCCGGCGAGTCGTAGAGGACTTCGATGACTCGGTCTTGAAGCGACGCCCGAACTCGCAGGTTCGCCTGTGCCAAGTCGCGGAGCCGAAGGTGCGTGGGAAGTTGCCGGTTCGCCGGCAGGCCGAGCGCTCTTCGCCACGACGCCACCCGGCCTGTTTGCTCATCGGTCGCCGGAGTCTCCGCCAGGCGCAGCGTGGCAATGACTCGGTCTAGGAGTGATTTCGACCTCAGAATCTGTATTTGCGTTCGAATGTAGGACTCCGCGGAATAGTCGCCCGCCGAAGTCGGGTCCACGTCTTTCATGCCGAGGAAATTGGCGTTGATCCCTTGGATCTCAAGCGATGTGCTTGCCTGGTAGGTCGGTGTTTGGGGAAGGATCAGCAGAAGCGCGGTCAACCCACCCAGAACGGTAATCAGAATGAGTGCTCCCTTGCGCCGGCACAGGATTCGGTAGTGCTCAACGATCCCGCGGATCGAAGAGTCATCCTCGACCGTCGGATATAAGCGCTCAGGACTGCGGCTGCCCGGGTCCAAGCGGGTGTCTTTTTCGGGGAACTGGGTCAGTCTCACGGTTCTGGTGTCTACTGCTTCTCCCGATCGTTCACGACGTCGCCGCTTCAGCGGCGGTATATGGCGATCCCGGTGCCGATGCGAACAGCGGCGTCGAGGGTTCGCAGTCCCAAGCTTTTGCCGGTGCTGTTGGGAACGAACAAGATGTCGTAGGGCTTGAGGGAGATATCGCGGCCCTTGCCGGCAAGAACTTCTTTCAAATTCACAGGGGTTTCGGAACGCTCGGTCGCGTTCGGCATCGACCGTAAGATCTTGGCCTTCCGCGGCGACGCGGTACGCGCCAGCCCTTCGGCCAGAGAAAGCGCTTCCAATACCGAGAGAGTCTCGCGGTCATGAAGCACGAAACCTCTGGGCCTGCGCACCTGACCGACCACGTAGATCAGTGCGGCCCGAGGCACCGTAATCACGTCGTGAGAGCGAACCTCGATGTTTTGCATCGGGTCGCGGGCCTGCATCAGCCCGCCAAGCTCGACGTCCGCCACGCTGAATTGCCCGCTGGAGTCGTCATGGGCGCCGGCAAGCGGAATACGTCCCCTTTCGAGTCGCCGCGTGATCGTCACCCGGTAGCCTGCGTCCGACCGCAGTCCCCCCGCCATCGAGAGCATCTCCACCAGGGTCTTGGTTCCTCCCGCCTGGTGTACTCCCGGCCGATTTACCGCTCCAATCACCGAAACCGGCTGACTTCCGACTCGCCACACGCTCACGGTCACCCGCGGTGCTTGCATGTATTTTCCGAGGCGCTTGGCGAGTTCGGCTTGCAGGCGATCCAACGTCATGCCCGCCGCGCGGACCCGGCCCGCCAGCAGAAGATGGATATCTCCTTCGGCGCTGATGCGAACGCGCTTGTCGGACAGGTGTTCGAGACCGAGGACCGAAATCGCCAGCTCGTCGTTCGGCCCGAGGACGTACCTCGACTCGTTTGCTTCATCAGCCGTGGTGGGATCCAACCGCTGGGACGTGCTCGGCCTATCCGCATCGAGCCCTCGGGAAAACCTCTGCTGCGCCAGAGCAGGGAAAGGCGAAACGCCGGCCATTGCTGCCGCGGCAAGCGCCGTACAAAGGATCACTGTCAACTGTCGCAACACATCTTTATGGGGTGCTGTCGGCGTCGGCGCACGCATTTTTTTGGCGTGCCCTGCCGCCACTCTTGGCGGCATCCCAAACTCGTGCGCCGGTCTGCTCCGTGGTGGTGAGTCGTACCCGCCGGCACTCGCGTTGGCCGGAATGCAAACGATAAGCGGAAGCTCGTTCAACCCTGCTCCAGGGCAGGTCAGGCTCGGCGAAAATCGGGGCGGCGGGGGGTAGCTGTAATTTTCGCTACCGCGACTACCTTGTTTCCAAGTCGGGTGGGCAGGGGGATCGGTGACTTGCGGCCATTTCCCGAGCCGAAGGTCTTCACCGCGGACATGGGCCGTAGACGAAGGGCGGGGGCGCCGCTTTGTACTCTCCCCGATTTTCTCACCACTGCCTGTCGCCATATTACGGCTCTCAACCAAGCGGCGGAGTTGTTGGCATGCCGGACCAGAAGTCGCCGCAGTTTCGACTCTGGTCATGGCCGCGGCGGTTCGCCCTCGCCGGTTCCCGACGCAAGCCGGCGTGGGGCGGAACCTTCGGTCCGGTCCGATGAAGCGAAAGCGGATCCCGCCGGGCGTCCCTGCAGCGGCCCAACGGCCCGAGCCCAGCGACCGTCAATCTCAACGGCCACCGAACGTTGCAGCCAGGTGACCGAAACTATCAACCTGTGAGCCCCCGGGAATCGTGACAGATCCCCTCAAGCCCACACAACGGGCCTTCGATGATCTCGACTCGCTGGCCGCTCCTTAGGAAACGCCAGGGCTCGGCGTACAGTCCGGAGCGGACGACCGTCCGCAGCGTCGCCACTTCCCGATCATCGATCGGCGCGGGGACCCCGCCCACCCCGACCACGTAAACTACGCCCGGCGTGGTGAGAATGGGAAGCCGCAAACCTGCTTCAAAGCGACAAAATACGTAACCGGGAAAGAGGGGAAGTTCAACGTCTTTGAGCCGATCCGACCACGCCCGCCTGCTCCTATACAAGGGCAAGAAGGGTTCGTATCCCTTGTGGCGGAATGCTTCGACGATCCGCCTTTCACGTTGAGGCCTTACTCGGACCGCGAACCAGCGGCTGGCCGAACCATCGGGAACCATAGAGGGAGACTGTGTTCGAAGGCCCGGCGGGAGTCGCGGATCGGCACAGTCATTGTCCGCCTACTCAACTCGCGGCAGTCGGGCTACCGCCCCATGAGTCCCACGAACTGGAAGAACCCCAACGCGGCAACACTGCCGGAGACGTCAAAGTATCACGCCGATGAAGTGGATGTCAACGAATTCCATGGAATACATAGTAAAATTAAGATAAAACAACAAGAATTATAGATATTCATTAACAATCTTATGTTGTTTATGTCTCTGCTGACCGCGAAGCCCTCCTCTACCTTGCGGGGAGGGAAGGACCGCATTCGACAACTCACGCGGCGAAAACGGATGCCCTACGCCGTCTTGATCGGCGCGGCCGTTGGATTCGCGATCTTCGCGGTGCAGGCTGGGGGCGTAGGCGATTTTGAACAGCCTGCCGCTGTCCTCACGTTCGGTGCGCTGGGCGCCGGGCCGGGCGCTCTCGGTGGCTTTGCAGTCCGCCTTGCGGGTCGAACCCCGGTTATCTATCAAGCGCCGAAACGCCCTCGCGGGCGACTCAAAAACCCGTAGGATTCGTCGCCGACTCAACGGTAGGCCCCGTAGACCGGCGGGGCTGGAGAACAGGCGGACCCGGCGTTTCTCGCCAGCCGGCGCCTGGACGTGGCGGACGCATTCTTGCGTGCCGTGTCGCCATTCCTGGCGACATGTCTCTGGGGTGCGCCAGCCCTTCCCTCGGGCGGTGAGGAAAGGACACTACGTTGCGAGATCGGGGTGCGATCTCTACGTTTTCAGGCGAGTGCCGGAGCGAGAGCAGTCAGTCCTTGTGCGCCCTCGGAGAGGCGGTGTTTCCTGATAGCCACGGCTACCCTGCCGTTCCTACTGCGGACGGTGATGCCCTGAGCGTACAGCCTCACGGTCGGATTCCCATCAAGCAGGGTCCCCATGTTAATCACCAGCTCAATCTTGCTTCCGATCCGCAAGTCGGACGCGGCTTCGAAGAGGACGCCGCGGCGGCTGATATTCACCGTATGGCCGGATCCCCGTACGTCCCCAGTGGGACCTCGAAGGCTGTATTCTACATCCCGCCTAATGCTGTAACGGTTGGCTCGAACTTTCATTTCGTCTTACATTGTTCTACGACGGAACACTTAAGCACAATAGATCGACAGGTTCAAAAATAGTGGTACTAGAGTACTGGGTACTCGAAGCATAACGGCCTCAGCCCAGTGTTCTCACCGGGTGGCAAGGCGAACGAAGTCATGGCGGCCTTATCGAGTGCTTCGGCCGTCGGCTGGGGAGAAAGCCGGTTAGACGTCCCCGAGTGAGTTTTTGCGGTGTCACCCGGCACCGCCGGCCGGACGCTTGTTCACCCAATCTCGCTGCTCGCCCACGTGTCTTTCTTGCGGCGAGATGAACGCATGCAGTAGGATGCGGGTTCTTGCCATGGCCAAAGCTCCTCTAGCGGACCCCTATCACCTCGACCCCGCGGACGTTGAGAATCCACCGCGGTCGTTCGCCCCTACTTTTCGCCGAATCGGCCCGGGGTTGATTCTCGCCGGCTCGATCGTGGGATCGGGCGAGTTGATCGCGACGACTGTCCTGGGCGCGGAAAACGGCTACACGCTGCTGTGGTTGATTCTGGTGAGCTGCGTGGTCAAGACGGTGGTGCAAAACGAGCTGGGACGCTATTCGATCGGCACCGGGGAGACGACGCTGGAAGCTTTCAACCGCATCCCCGGCCCACGGGCGCGGGTCTCCTGGGTGGTCTGGCTTTGGCTCGTGATGGTGATTCTGACGCAGATGCAAACCGGGGCCATGTTGGGAGGCATCTCGGAAATTCTTCACCGCATGGCGCCGCTTGTGCCGATTACCGGATGGGTATGGGTCGTCAGCGCGGGAACCGTTGGGCTGCTCCTGTTCGGCCGCTACACCTTCGTCGAAAGGTTTGCCTTGGGGCTGGTGGTGAGCTTCAGCGCTTTGACGGTGAGCTGCGCGGTTTTGCTGATCAAACGGCCAGAGTACTTTTCCTGGCCGGGGCTGCTGGAGGGTTTGTCTTTCCAGCCGCCGTCGGGCGGGTTCGTGACGGCTGTGGCGACGTTCGGTATCACCGGCGTGGGGGCCACCGAGCTGGTCATGTACCCCTACTGGTGCATTGAAAAGGGATACGCGCGCTTCGTGGGTCGCCTCGAAGACAGCAGCGCGTGGCGAACCCGGGCCTTGGGTTGGATCAGAGTGATGGGCTTTGACGTAGTGAACTCCATGCTGATCTACACCTTCGCCACGGTCGCCTTCTACTTGCTGGGCGCCGGCATTCTCCATGGTATGGGCATCGTTCCCCGGGGAGCTGAAATGGTCCACATGCTTTCCGCCATGTACACGGAAACCCTGGGACCCTGGTCGCTCGTTCCTTTCCTGATGGGCGCCTTCGCCGTCCTCTACTCGACGATCTTCGCCGGCGTCGCCGCTACCTGCCGCCTTTGCGCGGACTTCATCGGACTGCTAGGACTCTACGACAGGTCCGACTACGCGACCCGGCTCAAGGTCACGCGGGTTTTTGTCGTGATTCTACTCGTCGTTCCGAGCCTGTATTACATGTTGATCCGGGAACCGGTTTTGATGGTCAAGATTGGCGGAGTTGCTCAAGCGGTGATGTTGCCGATTATCGGCTTCTGTGCCATCTACCTGCGATATATTCACCTTCCCAGGGTCATCGCTCCTCGCGGGTGGATCACTCTGGGGCTATGGGTCTGCACTCTGCTCATGACGGTGATGATGGGCTACTGGGTTTTGCAGAAACTGACGCTCTGACGTGAGGCGTGACATCCGCCGGCGACCCTGCTAGAATCACCGCGGCTATAAGACTTCGGCCCTTTTTGCTCACCGCCTGGCAAGGCGAAGCGCGGGACAACAGCGCCGGGCAGGAGCCGCGCGACGCTCGGCGCCCGGTTTGTTGATTCCCGCGGGCGCGGGTGAACGTTGAGCGCGGCGAGCGGGCCCTGGGAGGAAACCATGCAACTGTCCATAAAGGCCATGGCGCTAACTGCTAGCATCCTGTGGGGAGGCTCGATCCTGTTTATCGGCCTTATGAGCCTTCTCTCGCCCGGCTACGCGAACGAGTTTCTGAAGATCGTCAGCTCGCTCTATCCCGGGTTCGAGCACTCAGGATCGTTGGGAGACCTGCTGGTGGGCACCGTCTTCGGCTTGATCGACGGGGGGATTTGCGGCGTGCTCATCGCCTGGCTCTATAATTTTTTCGCCAAGAAGACTGCCTAACCGAAAAATCAGACCTCCGCGGGACGGCATTTCGGTCCGCTCAACCCGGCGGCGGCGAAAGCGCGTCCATTCTCTTCTCCAGTTCGCGCACGGTCTTGTTCAGCTCCGGCAGGCGGTTATAGACAGCCGCGCACCGCAGCCAGCGGCGGTTCTCGACGGCCGGGTAGCCGGAGATCATTTTGCCGTCGGCAACGTCGGAGGGAACCCCGCTCTGCGCCGTGATGGCTACCTTGTCCCCGACTTTGAGGTGGCCAACCAGACCGACCTGGCCGGCAAGGACGCAATCCCGCCCGACCGTCGTGCTGCCGGCAATACCGACCTGCGCACAGACAATGGCGTTTTCCCCGATCTCAACCGAGTGGCCGATCTGTACGAGATTATCCAGCTTGGCCCCGCGTTTGATTCTGGTTTCGCCGACCGCCGCACGGTCAATGCAGGAGTGAGCCTGGATTTCCACATCGTCTTCAATCACCACCCGGCCCGCCTGCACGATCTTGTAATGCGACCCGTCCGCTCTGTGCGCGAAACCGTAGCCGTCACCGCCCACAATCACTCCGTTTTGTAGAATGACGCGGTCGCCGAGGCGGCAATGCTCGCGCACGACGGCGTGAGAATGGGCCGTGAAATCGTCACCGATCTCGGCGCCTTCATAGATGGCGACATGCGGGTGAATGACGGCGCCTTCCCCGAGGACAACGCGCTCCCCAATGACGGCGTAGGGGCCAATGCTGGCCCGCGGGCCGATCTCGGCGCTCTCGGCCACGACCGCCGTGGGATGGATGCCCTCGGCCGGCTTCGGCGACTCGTAAAAAAGCTCCAAAGCGCGGGCAAAATCCAAGTACGGATTGTCGGAGAGCAGGCAGGCCAGTCCGCGCCGCTCGATCTCCTTCTCAGTAATAATGGCCGACGCCTTGGTGGTCTCGACCAGCCGGGTGTAACGGGGATTGGAGAGGAAAGTCAGCTCACCCGGTTTGGCTCGCTCCAACCCCGCGACGCCCGAGATATCGAGATCCGCTCCGGCGCTAAGCCTACAGCCCAGGTGCTCGGCAATTTCATTGAGTTTCATCGCTTGATTGCTCCCAAGTCCGGCCCAGCAGATTTCGCTGCAGAGCGGGCCCGGCCTCCCGGCGACTGAGTCGCATTTCCGTCCCAGCCCGCAAAGCTGTCCGACGAAATAATCGCTATCACTACCTGCATCTGCCCGCACCGGCCAGATCGCCGGTCCCTACTGGGAGCAATCCGGGCATGCGTGGCGGTAAGTGAGCACCTTTGAAAGCTAGGTGACAACCGATACCCACCAGCGCCCGATGTCCTCTCCCCACACAACCACTAGAATGCTACCCGCCCCTAGATAGGCCCCGAAAGGCAGTTCGTACGTCCACTTCTTGCGTCCAATCAGCACGATAAGAGATCCCGTGATCGCCCCCACGACGGAGCCGATCAACAGCACGCCGATCGTCGTCGCCAAACCCCAAAACGCGCTGACCATGGCCATCATCTTGACGTCTCCCAACCCCAGTCCTTCGACGTGCCTTAGCCGAAAATAGGCGGCACGCATCCCGTAAAGGAGACCGCCGACGAAGGCCGCCGCGAAGGCGCATTCCGCTAAAGACACGACCCAGGGGGCCGGGCCTGTTGTCGACAGAATCCAAAACACCCTCGTAAAACCGGCCTCAACGTGGAGGAAGGGACTCAGTAGCAAGCCGCCCGCCAGTCCACCCAGTGTAATCTCGTCGGGCAAGATATAGTCGGCGATGTCGGTAAAGATCAGCACCAGCATCATTGAAACGAAGACGGCCATTTTCGCCGTCAACGGCTGCCAGCCGAATCGCGACGCCAGGTAAAGGTAGAACAAACCGTTCAGCAACTCCACAAGGGGGTAGCGAATCGAGATGGGAGCGTCGCAATGCCGGCATCGGCCTTTTAGCAACAAAAAACTGACAAGAGGGATGTTGTCGTACCAGGAAAGCGCGTTGCGGCAGCTAGGACACCGTGACCCTGGGCCAATGACAGACTCATCCCTCGGCCAGCGATGAATGCAAACGTTCAGGAAGCTCCCAATGATCAGGCCCACTAGGAGCGCAAGGAGTGGAATCACGACGAGGGCATGGATCGCATGACGGCGCGGTAAACTTCTTCCGTTCGCTGGACCATTATATCATCGGTGAATTGCTCGGAAACGAGCCGGAAGGCCCTTTCCGTACACGCTTTCGCCAAGTCTCGATCCTCTACGATTCTCTGTATTGCCGCTGCCACATCGACCAGCTCGTTGGCCACCAGGAGACCGGTTTTTTCATGATCCACGAGTTCAGGCAGGCCGCCTACTCGGCTGGCGATGACCGGAACACGCCTTGCCATGGCCAACAAGGTCGCCGAGCCAAGCCCTTCGCTCTGGGAAAGATAGACAAATACGTCGGCCCTGGACAGATCCCTCGGCAGGTCCGCGGAAAGAAGCATCCGCACACCCGCCAGTTGGCACGCCGAGCGCAGCAGCTCAGTGCCCTTGAGGGGATCATCTATGGCCGGCGCGACGGCCACCGCCGAGCCCCCAACGCGAGTTGGACGCGGTTCCCGGTCCTCGGGGGAGGGCATTTGAACTCCGTCGTAGACCACGCTGACGTCGGCAGCGTGCACACCGGCGTCGATCAGCCGCTCTCGGACATGCCCGGAAACGGCAATGTAGTGGTTTCCGCGTCCGTACTTCCAGCGGGAGAGCCAACCCCGGCGAAGAGGAAAGCCGACACGGCGAGACACCACCAACGGCTTGCCGGGACAAAAAAGAGCCGCCAGCGTGTGAGCCCTGGCGTCGTGGGCGTGGATGATCTCGGCCTCGCGAGCTTCTTGCAACAGATGGGCTGTCTTCAGAAGCCGTCCGTCCCAGCGCTCGACGAGCGGCTCGCCGGCCAACAGGGTCTGCTCATAGCCACGGGTCTCGAGCCCCCGCAGCAGCATCAACACCTGGTGCTGACCGCCGCGCATCGACGGACCGCTATCGAGATGGAGGATTTTCATCAGCCACGACTCATCGTCCGCGCCTTGAGGTACTTCGAGAAGACATAAAACGCGGCCATTTGCGCAATGACCCAACCCTCCACGCCGTCGAGAAAGCCGCGTTGAATGACGTAGGTCCGAAAAAAGGTCCACAGCGGCGAGACAACGAGATTACCGATACCCACCCGCTTGCCCTGTGCAACGATCTGCTTGGCCGCCAAGGTCGTGTAACGGTCGATGGTCGCCAGGTGTTCGGAAAAGGATCGGCAGGTAAAGTGAAGCAGATCTCCTTTCAGCGCACCCACGCGGCCACTGACCTCGACCGTTTCGTGAACGAATTCGCCGACCCAACGCGCCTTCTTGCGATTGTATAACCGCACTTTTGGGTCGGGGTACCAGCCGGAGTGGCGGATCCATTTGCCCATGTATTCGGCCAATCGAGGGGACTGGTAGGCGTCTGCTCGGGGACCGCCGCGCTTGAGTTCCCGCACCTCGGCCGCCAGCTCGTCACTCAACGACTCGTCGGCGTCCAGCGACAGAATCCAGTCGTGGCGAGCGGCCCCGGCGGCGAAGTTTTTTTGGTCGGCGTAACCGCTGAACCGACGTTCGATCACGCGCGCCCCATACTCACGGGCAATCTCCACCGTCCCATCCTGAGAGCCGGAATCGACGACCACGATGTCGTCACAGCAACCCAGGGACGAGAGAGCCCGGCGCAGATTTCCCTCTTCGTTGAGCGTGATGAGTGTGGCTGTGATCTTCACCGCGGCCGCCGCGTCCGACGACACCGGAGCCGGAGAATGACAACGTCCGCCGCGAGCTCAGGTCGACGGAGTCGCTCGAAGGGAAGACTCAGGTTCGGGAGAAAACGGATCAGAGAGACTGTAGCTCTTTGCCCGGCTTGAACCTCACCGCCTTGCCGGGAGGGATGACCACTTCTTCGCCGGTCCGCGGGTTGCGGCCGATGCCGGTCTTGCGAGGCCGGGTGTTAAAGACGCCGAAGCCGCGCAGTTCGATTCTCTCGCCACGTTCCATGGCCCGTTTCATTGTCTCAAACACTGTTTCGACCGCCATCTCTGCCTTGGTCTTGCTCAGGCCGGTGCGGTTGAATACTCGTGTGACGATGTCGTGCTTAACCATGCCAGTTGTCTTACTTCATTATGCCATTTGCTTTACGCGGCCCACCGCCGCATTACGAGGTCCATGCTAGGCGAGGGTTGCCGGCTTTGTCAAGGACAATGCACACAATTTCTACTACTTACGCCCGTCTCTCCAGCCCGGCAACGGTTCGCGGCCGGCTCGGGACGGACCTTCGGAGGAAATCGGAGCGGTACGAATTCACGACCTTCCGGGAGCCCTTTTCGTGTTACCATAACCTCACGGAGGCTAGACTGGTCATGAACGGCTGTGTCTAGCTTGGATTGATCGCTTTGAACGGCTCTCGAATCCCGAGTTCGCGCGAGAATAAGGATTGCAGGCGCGATCGCCTGACAATCCTTTTTTGTTTCTAGGGAGATTGCGATCGGGAGATCATCGATTGGCGCCAAGGGCTGGGTCCGCCACTCACGTACGAACCATGGGCGAAAAGCCTCGACAATTGGCGTTTCCCGTTTTCCCATGCTGAACGAAGAGGCTCTCGCCCGGCAGCCGCATAGCCCGAGGTGGGACCCGACACCCGGACTCTAGACCAACAACAAGGAGGAACTTATTCGAAGACCCTTTAGACCTTTTCGGCGGGCCCGCAAGACCAACGTCAACCAGTGGATTCGCGCTCGGCAAGTACGCGTTGTTTTTCCGGACGGCGAAACCGAAGTGATGTCGACAACGGTCGGCATTCAAAGAGCGAAAGCACTCGGCTTAGACCTCGTTCTCGTATCCCCCTCGGCTGATCCGCCGGTTTGCAAAGTCATCGACTACGGCGAATACACCTACCAAGAGAAGAAGAAGAAGAACGAGGCCAAGAAAAAGCAGCATCGCATCGAGATCAAAGAAGTCAAATTTCGGCCCAATACCGACCAGCACGACTACGATTTCAAAAAGAATCACGCCCTGCGCTTCCTCAAAGAGGGGAACAAGGTCAAAGCGACGGTTTTTTTCCGTGGCCGTGAAATCACGCACGCCAATCTCGGCGAGAAGTTGATTTTTCGCCTGGCTCACGATCTCTCGGAGCTCGGCGACGTCGAAGGCAGGCCTCGCCTGGAGGGCCGCATGATGCACGTCATCATCGCTCCCAAAAAGAAACAGTGAGAAGCCCGTAGCGCGGACCTGGCGCTGTTCCAGCGTCCGCGTTCGTGGGCTAAGCGGGCGTGGCCCCCGCTCGCGCCGTCAGTTCGTCGCCCGCCAGATCCGCGCGGCAGTTTTCTTTCGTGGCGCACGCATTCTTGCGTGCCGTGTCGCCATTCGTGGCGACATCGAAAGTCTCACAGTGGCGCACGCTCTGAGCGCGCCGCGTCGAGACTCCTCTCGAAGCGCCGGTAGAGACCGCCACTCTCAGCGGTCCTCGTTGCGCGTTGCGACCGGCAATCCTGCCGGCCGAATGAACGGCTTCGGACTGATCCCCTATCTGAGATTTTCGCCACACGGCCCTTCACCCGAAGTATCCTGAAAACCATGGCGCTTCTCCGCTTGGAGAATGTATCGAAGCACTACCAGGCCAATGGCTCGGCGGTTCGCGCACTCGAGGATGTGTCTCTCGAGGCCCGGCCGGGGGAGTTTGTCGCCATCGTCGGGCGCAGCGGCTGCGGCAAGACGACCCTGCTGAACCTTGCCGGGGCCATGGACTTTCCGACCTCGGGCCGTGTGCTTCTTGACGCCAACGATACGGCGGGACTCGACGACGCCGGTCTCACCGCCCTACGGCGCCGTACAGTCGGATTTATCTTCCAATTTTTTCAACTCTTGCCCACGCTCACGGCGGTCGAAAATATCGAGCTGCCCCTTTTGCTCGCCGGCCGGACCTCCTGCCGGGATCGCGCCGGCGAAGTCCTTCGCTGGGTTGGCCTGGAAGAGTACGCCGCCCGGCTGCCCCACCAGCTTTCAGGCGGCCAGATGCAGCGCGTAGCGATCGCGCGAGCGCTCGTCCATTCTCCAAAACTCCTACTGGCGGACGAACCAATCGGCAATCTCGACAACACCAGCGGCAATATGGTCATCGACCTCCTCGCGCGCACGGCCGCCAAGCTCGGCGCCACGGTCCTGATGGCTACCCACAGCCTGGAGGCGGCCGAACGCGCCGATACAGTTGTGCGATTGCGCGACGGACGGATCGCCGAGATTCGGCAAAGCTGATGGCGTCGCTGGTCGTCTTCTACCGTCTCATGGTTCGGCCCCTTAAGCGGGAGCCTGCCCGCAACCTGCTAACGATCGCGGCCGTTGGACTCGGTGTCGCCATGGTGGTTGCGATCCACCTGGCGGGAGAGGCGGCCACGGGATCGTTTCGCTCGTCGCTTGAGACACTGGCCGGAGACGCGGATCTCGAAATCAGCGCCATCGGAGGTCTCGACGAGGGTCTCCTGGGCGACCTCGTCTCGCTTCCTTACCCTTTTCAATTCGCGCCGCGCATCGAAGACAGCGCCGTCGTTCATTCCAGCGGGCAGACGGTCCCTCTCGTGGGAGTGGACCTGATTGGCGACACGTCGCTGGAGCAACTCTTCGGGCAAGAATCCCCCGACGTTGAGCTGCTGAGCGGTGAAAATTCAGTCTGGGTGGGCCGGCGTTTGGCGAAACAAGCGGGTGAAACCCTGGCGCTGAGGTTGAACGGGACGCTCCACGGGTTTACAGTCCGCGGCGTCTTCGGTGGCCAGGGGATCAAGGGAGTCAGCCGCGAAACCCTCGTTCTGATGGACATCGGCGCCGCGCAGCGCCTGTTGCGACGGGGCCGCCGCATAGATCGCATTGACGTTCGGCTTCCCAGGCGAGGCCCGCTAAGGGATTGGCGGGCCGTCCTTCGGGCGACCTTACCCGCCGGCGTCACGCTCAAGCCGAGCGGCTCCCGCACGCGGGAGAACCGCAAGATGCTCAGCGCGTTCCATACGAACTTGCGGGTCTTGAGCTATATCTCGCTCGTCGTAGGAGCGTTTCTGATCTACTACACAATCTCGGTGTCGGTCGTCCGTCGACAAACGGAAATCGGAATTGTTAGAGCGCTGGGCGCCACGAGGCGTGGCGCGCTGACTGCGTTTCTCGCCGAAGGGGCGCTCTTCGGACTGCTCGGGGCGGCGGCGGGTCTGGCCTTGGGCCGGTTGATGGCAGACTGGGCCGTCGGCATGATGGCCGCCACGGTAAACGCGCTCTACGTGAGCAGCGACCCGGGCGAGATCACGGTGACTCTGGGAACGGTCATCGTCGCTCTTTCGGCCGGGGTCGGCGTATCGGTGATCGCCGCGGTCGGGCCGGCCCGGGAGGCCGCCCGCATTCCGCCCAGCGAGGCGATGGCGCGGGGACGCCGTGAATACAAGGCTAGGCTACGAGTCGGCCGAAACCTGCTTTACGCGGTCGTGCTCGCAGCCGCCGCCTTTGGCGCCTCCTTGGCCGGTCCGATCGACGGAAAACCCCTCATGGGCTACTTCGCCGCGCTGCTGTTGATCGTCAGCTCGGCTTTGGCTGCTCCGGCGGTGGTTGCCGGTGCGGTCAAACTCCTCACGCGGCCTGTTCAGCGCATCTTCGGCGTCGCCGGCCTGCTGGCCTCCCGGGGTCTTAAAGGATCTCTGAGCCGAACGTCGGTGCTCGTCGCCACGCTGTCGATTGCCGTGGCCATGGTGACCAGCATCGCCGTCATGGTCGGAAGCTTTCGGGAAACGGTAACCTTGTGGCTGGAGAATCGCCTGCGAGCCGACTTTTACCTGCGCCCGGCGGGCCGCCCGTCGATCGACAAGCACCCCACGATGGATCCCCTGCTTGCCGATACTATCGAAGCCCTTGATGAGGTTGCCGCAGTCGATCGGTTCAGGAGCTACGAGATCAGCTACAACGGCCTGCCCGCGACCCTCGGCGCGGGAGAGTCCGGCGTAATCTCGCGCCTGGGAAGTTTGCGCTTTCTCGACGGACGGCCTCGGGAGGAGATCCTGGCCATGCTCGCGCGCGGGGATAACGTCATCGTCAGCGAGCCCTTCGCCAACAAACACGGTCTTTCAGCGGGCGATTCAGTGGATCTCCCCCTCGCGGGCCGCCTGGTTTCTTTCCGCGTCGTTGGCGTCTACTACGACTACTCGAACGAGCGCGGATTCGTGATCACCGACCGGTCTACCCTGCTGAAATACCTGCCCGACCCGTCCCCGACGAACCTCGCTGTGTACCTGAAAACCGACAGCGACCCCGAAAGAGCCCGACGGGCCATTGAAGCGGTCACGGCCAACCGCCGCTTGTTCATGGCCACCAACCGAAGCCTGCGAACGGAGGCGTTGAAGGTCTTCGACCGTACGTTCGCCATAACCTACGCCCTGGAAGCCGTTGCCGTGCTGGTGGCGATTCTGGGCATGGCCGGAGCGCTCTCGGCGCTGGTCATCGACAGGCGACGCGAACTCAGCGTCCTTCGCTTCTTGGGCGCATCAGCTCGGCAGATCCGCCGTTTGATCCTCTGCGAGTCCGGCCTGCTGGGTCTGTTGTCGAACGTTCTGGGAGTCTTTGTGGGCACGCTGCTTTCGCTGATTCTCATCTTCGTCATCAACAAGCAGTCATTCGGCTGGACGATCCAATTCCACTGGCCGGCCGCGACGGTCGTAGCGGCCCTCGGCTTGGTGTACATCGCGGCGATCCTTGCCGGAATCTATCCCGCTTTGGTCGCAGCGAAGCTGAATCCCATTGAGGTAATACACGAAGAATGATATGGATCTTGTTGTTTACTATGTGTTTATCGACCAGTCTATTGTCCTTTGAGCCGGTCACGCCGGACTATCAGTATTCCCTTCCGCGCGATCACTTCGCGCATCCGGAGTTTCGCACGGAGTGGTGGTACTACACGGGCAACGTGGCTTCTCCCGAGGGACGACGCTTCGGATTCGAGCTGACGTTCTTCCGTATGGCGGTTGAGGAGGAGGCGGCGGCGGATGGGGGATCTTGGGCGATCCGCGACCTTTACCTGGCCCACCTCGCCCTCAGCGATATCGACGGGCGCAGGTTCTATCGAACGGAAAGGCTCAATCGCTCGGGCCCGGGACTCGCGGGCGCGGACTTCGGGCGGGGCCGGATCTGGAACGGAAACTGGCAAGTTCTCTGGGCGGCGCCCGAAGACCCCCTCGGCCGGCTACAGCTCCAGGCGGCGAGCGACGAGTTTTCCCTCGACCTCGAGCTCAAGCCGCGGAAACCCGCCGTGATCCATGGTCCCGACGGAGTGAGCCGGAAGTCGGCGAAGCCGGGCCACGCTTCGCATTACATTTCTTTCACGCGGCTGGCGGTGTCGGGCAAGGTCCGGGTCGGGGAGGAAACCCACTCGGTCAGCGGCTCTGCCTGGATGGACCACGAGTTCTTCAGCGCCGGCTTGGCAGGGGATCAGGTCGGCTGGGACTGGATGAGCATCCAGTTGGAAAACAACACGGAGTTGATGCTCTATCGCCTACGGCGCCGGGACGGGACGGCGGACCCGTTTTCATCCGGTACCTACGTCGATGCCGAGGGGCGGGCGCAACATCTAGACGCCGAAGACTTTGTCATGGAGCCCGGCGGCGTCTGGCGGAGCCCGGAGACGGCCGGTCGTTATCCGCTACGATGGAAGGTATCGGTCCCGCGCCTACGAATCGTCCTCGAATGCCGAACGGACCTTAACCCGCAGGAGATCGTCAGCCGCCGACAGGTAGGTCCAAACTATTGGGAGGGGGCGGTAACTTTCAACGGCCTGGTCGGCGATGAGCGGATCCGAGGGGTCGGCTACCTGGAAATGACGGGCTACGACAAGTCGGTGGTGCTCGGCCCGGTCGAAAGCGAGTAGCGTTGGGGACGGAAAGCGGCCGACAACGAAAGGGCGCCAATCGAATCAGGTGAGGTCGCGGATCTCGACGATCCGCGAAGTGACCACGGTGTTGAATCGAGGGTGATGGAATTCCAAATGCATGCCGCGGCCGATAAAGGCGACTTTCAACATCGATCCGCCCCAACTCGAGCCATTCACTTGCACCCGGACAGGCTCGGGGCAAAACTCGGGATGTCCGGCGATCATCACCTGGCGGCCGCCACAATTAACGAGCCGGTAGGCGCGGTTCTCTGTGCGGACTTCGATCTCCGCCCCTTCCGGCAGGTCGCTGAGATGGACGCCGCCTTCGATTTCCGACCGGATAATGTTGCGGTTGATCTCGTCGCTGAAGTGAGGGACGGCTGCGGGAATCTCGGGCGCCCCAATGCTGGTCTTGTGATCCATTACCCTACCCCTATTGTAACCCGACCATGCGGCTTTGTGATAGGGAATATCCTCGCGTTCCGAACCTCACGCGAGGCTGCGATGACGAACGCCACAGACCGAGCGGGCCACCAGCCCACATAGGGATCCCGCCGCCCGTTCGACCGATCGGCGATCTGCCCACGCGAACCCGGCGCGAACGGCTACCGCGCGGTTCCCCTTGATCGCCTCCAGTCTTTCGATTAGCCGTAGTTCTTGACCGCTTGCTCGATGGCCGGCCCGGCTTTCTCGAGGTCTTCCGGGACCATTGCCGGGTGGAACTCGACGGCGGCGTCCAAGCCCAGAAACCACGGCTCCGCGATTGCCGGCATCTGGGACGCGTCCTCAAGGTCAACGATCAACAACGTTGTCCTCTTGCCGTTCTCTTCGTAGAAATAGACGGCCTCGGGCTTAGTCTCTTCTAAGGATAGCGGGCACGGACTTGAAGCCCGCTTTCGCCGCTCGATTGCCAGCCTCTACGGGCCATGAAACCTTGATCAAAAATCGCATTCTCTTCTCCCTGTGGTGGGTTTGGTTCCCCGGCGCTCGCGGCGCCGGAACAGGGACACAGTGTACACCCAAGCGGGCCTCAAGCACCACTCCGGCGGTGCTTTTTGTCAAGGCTCCGAGGGCCCCGCCGCTTAGTAGCCCGTTTCATGAATGCACGGAAGTTTCGGGCGAGTGCCGCTGGCGCGGGCCTCCGGCTCGCAGAGACAGCCTCTGGTTACTCCTGGTCACAGGCCGTTGGTCACAGCACGCCGCGTCGTCACCGATCTGTCGGGCGACTGGAAATGTAGAGGCGGCATGCCGTGCCCGAATTCCTCGATCGTCCTCGCGGCTTCTAAACGTAGCTGACCGAACTTATAAAACCGACCGCTAGTTGACCCAGGGCCCCCCCGGCCCCGGCCGATCCCGTTTTCGCATGTAGACTTCGAATCTGCGCTGTGCCCGCCGCCGCTGCCACCGTTGATAGCTCCCCACCCAATCGATGTTGAGGAAGTCCGGCCGATAGCGGAGATAGAAATACCCAAAGGCCATGCCTCCCAGGTGCGCCACATGACTGATCCCGCTGCCGCTGGCCCCAAACGTGGACAGGAAGGCGATGCCGCCAAGAATCAGCACGAAAATGCGCGCCGGGATGGGGAAGAAAAACCAGAAGAGAATGGTGCGGTTCGGGTACAGCAGACCATACGCCAACAGCACACCGTAAATGGCGCCGGACGCTCCAATTGTGGGGATGTGCAATTCAGAAGGATGGCCCCATAGGAATCGGGCCGCGACATCACACAAGCCCGCCCCGATGCCGCAGAACAAATAGAAGTTTAGGAAACGCCTGGTTCCCCAATCCCGCTCCAGCTCGGAGCCGAACATCCACAACATGAGCATATTGAACAAGACATGACTGAAGCCGTGGGGGCTGTGCAGAAACAGATACGTGACCGGCTGCCAAAGGATGGCGCCCTTGACGACCCAAGCCGGCGTCAAACTCAGGGCGCCGAACAGCCACACGAGCGGGGCGATCCGTAGCTGCACGGCGAGAAAATAGACGACAAAGACGACCGCATTGGAGATCAGCAGCCATTTGATGGCGGGAGGGAGTCTGCCCCCGGGTCCGAATCCGATCGAGGGGCGCCGTGTGTAGTAGACCATCAGGAGAGAGCGAAACGCCTCTACTTAGCAGCATAGGGAATCGTTTCGGGGGCGTCAAACCGCACCGGGGAGAGCCGGCGAAAAATGGCCCTGCGAGTGGCATCGTCAGGGGTTGGCGCGCTTCCCAACGAATCCTCCCCAGGTGTCGGGCAGGGTCTCGATTCTCGACGGAGGCTTTCGTCGAAACCAGCCCGGCCCCCGGGGCTGCAATGTCTTTCCGCCCGAAGGTCCCAAACCGCCAGGCGGTCTCCACGACCATGTCGAATCCGCGGGACAGCGGCCGCCGCGGCCGGAATCTCCCCGTGTGGATGTCGGCGTCATCCACCAACGTCCGGCCGGTGCCCGGTCACTCGCGGATCAAAGCTGGCACACCGGGTGGCCCCACTTAAGTACCACGACCCATAGGATTAAGTTGTGGTAACAGTTGAGGCTAAGTCGGTATATCCTTGGCCTTGCTTGAAGAGTAAGCTTGGATGAGACTGGATTGTGGTTCCTCCGGAACCCTTCAGCCGGTGCCTGAGGGAATGGATGAAGCCGCGTGGAGCGATAGAGTGTAATGTCGCGAAAAGGCCAAAAAATCCGAATCGCCATCGCCGACGACCACCCCATTTTTCGAGAGGGACTGCGCAACCTGCTCTCGCTGGAAGCTGATCTCGAGATTGTCGCTGAAGTGGAAAACGGTGATGACATTATCGACATGCTTTGTAAGCATCAGCCGGATATCCTACTGCTTGACCTGAGAATGCCCGGCACGGACGTCATCGCCATGCTGCCGCGCATCAAGGCCGGCAAATTCAAGACCAGAATCATTGTGCTGACTGCTTCCGAACACACAGGCGAACACGCCCTGGCGGTGAAGTACGGAGCATCCGGGATCGTGACTAAGCAGGAAGTTTGCCAGTTGCTGACCAAGAGCATTCGCGCAGTCCACGGCGGTCAACTTCGGCTCGATTCCCTGCCGCGGTTAGCATCTCGCGGCGAGCCACCTCCTGCCAGGGGGAAGGATGAGCCGACGCTGAGCAGTCGTGAACGTGAAATTGTGGCGCTTGTGACCAAAGGATGCGGAAACCAAGAAATCGCGGAGACACTGTCCCTTAGTGAGCATGCCCTCGAGGTTCACCTAGCCGATCTATTCAGCAAGCTCGCCGTGTCGACTCGCTCGGAACTCGCGCCGCACCCCGCAAGCCGTCGTTGACCGCGTCCTCGCCCTGCGCCGACAACGTTGGACGGGCCGCCGCATCGCCCAAACCCTGCGGCTATCCCCGGCCACCGTCAGCCGCCTCCTCGGTCGCGCCGGACTCAACCGTCTCCGCGATCTCGAACCCGCTCCCCCCGTTCGCCGCTACGAACATCACCGTCCCGGCGATCTACTGTATCTCGACATCAAAAAGCTCGGCCGCTTCCAGCACGCCGGTCACCGCGTTACCGGCGATAAGACCCGACGCTCCCGCGCCGCCGGCTGGGAGTTCGTCCACGTCGCCGTCGACGACCATTCCCGCATCGCCTTCTCCCAGATCCTGCCCGATGAGCGCAGCCTTTCCGCTGCCCAGTTCCTTCTCCTCGCCCACGCCTACTATGGCTCGCTTGGCATCCGCATCCGACGCCTGCTCACCGACAATGGCTCCTGGTACCGCTCCCGCCACTTCCGTCGTACTTGCCGCCGCCTCGGCATCCGCCACCGCTTCACCCGCCCCTACACCCCTCGCACCAACGGCAAGGCCGAGCGCTTCATCCAAACCGCCCTCCGCGAATGGGCCTATGCCCGCTCCTACTGCTCCTCCCTCCAACGCGCCAACCATCTGCTCCCCTGGCTCCACGACTACAATTGGCATCGCCCCCACGCCAGCCTCGGCTATAATCCCCCTATCAGCCGACTCCCTCCTCCCCGGAACAACCTGTTGAGGCTCCACAGCTAGCCCGCATTTCTGCTTGGAAAACAGGCCCTGCCTGTAACATGAATCGTGATTGTCTACTTGATGCAGAGGATGTCCGGAACTCCGGTGAAACCAGCGGCCCTCCGGAACCTCTAGCCTGCATTTCTCACCACGTGGCGAGACGAAGTGCGTGAGAGGCCCGTCAGTACAAGGCGCGCGCCGCTCGGCGCGCGGAGGTGTACTTTCGCGGGTGCAGCCTAGCCATTCGTATTTTGGCTCTAGCGAAAGAAGTAGCGACCCGCGTTCGACGCCCGGCCGGGAAAGTACGTTGAGCACGGCGAGCAAGCGCAACGCAGTAATGGCGGGCCTATTGTGTGCTTCGGCCGTCAGGTGGTGAGAAATGCAGGCTAGTCTACGCCGCGCGGGCCTGAGCGGTAGGCGGTCGCGGACGAAGATTTTCCAGCGCGGCGACTAGCTTGGTCGCATAGCCCAGGCCCGAGTTTAAGGTCGGTCCAACCACAACTGGAACCGCGCTGAATCCCAAGGGACCCAGTGCCTACGCCGCTGGAAGAGCACCAACACCTCGTTCCGGCCGGTACTGCGTGTGCCCGGTCTTGCTGAGATGGCGCTCGGCGTCGGTTCCGACGGAGTCCTCGCTGGAGCGTAGAAAGAGAGTTCCCGCAACGGGAACGCTGGGCATGGGTTCTTCACCACTGCCTTGCATCTCCAGTGCATGCAGCTCAGTCCGGACATCGTCGCTGACGAAAGCGAGCACGGGCGTCCCACATCTTTTTGTCGATGGGTATGTGGGACGACGTTGTTACCTCGAACGAAGAATCCTGGGAGGCGGCCGATGCACGGGTGAAGCGCAAGAACTTGGGCGTCGCCCGACCCCAAGAACCCCACGATGTCGTCGGACCATTTCTTAAACTGAGCCCGATCCTCCTCGGGCAGGCCGATAATCCGCGCGATCACGGTGACCGGCAGGGGGTAGGCGAGATCGCGAATGACATCCATCTGTCCCTTCGTTTCCGACGATCCTTACAATTTTCCGATCCAGGGGGCCTGGATAGCCCGCCCTTAACTGCGTTGCGCTTGCCATCGGGGCCGGTTTCCGTATCGACCGTTTTGGAGATCCCCGAGTCATCGACGTGAAGTCCGCGCGATGGCGCCGCAAGTTGCGCATCGATACGACCGTGGTCGAAACCAACGTGCACTATCCGACGGATTCGAGTCTGTTGGCGGACGGACTGCGCGTGTTTCGGCAAGCTGGTCAAAGTGCAAGAGGCCGAGAACCAGATCGTGACCGATTATGCAGTCTACGAGAAGCGGCCGGACGACCGCGAGTTATTGATCGCAGCGGTCGAAGAGCACGAGCGACGTCTGGGACGCCAGCCGCGCTGGTGGCGGCCGATGCGGGGTTTTCTTCGGCGGCCAACGAGCGGGCCTTGGAGAAGATGAGCGTGTCGCGGGTTTCGATCCCCAACTACGCGACGCGCGATCCGGCGCGGCGCGGCCGACAGAAACAACGCTGGTTCAAGCGCGGCCAGAAGTGGCGCACGGGCGTGGAGGGCCGCATCAGCGTTCTCAAACGCCGGCATGGGCTGAACCGCAGCCGCTATCCGGGTCTGGAGGGCATGCGGCGCTGGGTCGGGCTGGGGGTGATCGCGGACAACCTGATCAACATCGGGGCCAGCCTGGAGGCGAGGGCGACAACGTGAGGGAGTCGAGGGTCGCGGCGCGGCGGCAGGCGAAATCGAGACGGACAACGCGCTCGGATCCCCGCTTCGTTTACGAACGCCGGGTCGTTTATCCCAACACGGCTTTTTGCGCCGGAAAGTAGCTAGTTGAATCTAGCGTTGAGACGACCTATAATTTTATCGGTAGGTTCATGCGCCGCCAAAATGTTCTGCCCGTCGCCTGTGCGCTGACATTGGCGTCAGCCCTCTCGGCCGCCGAGCAAGTCGGCACCATAACAGCGTCAGGACCTTTTCAGCTACGGGCCGCCGCGGTTCCCGCCTCGGCGGCTGCCGCCCTGCCTCTATTGGATGGCGACGAGGTGGTAACGGCGGACTCGACCGCCATCATCAAGTTGTGGGATTCCAGCCGGGTAGGGATGGGCGAGAATGCCCGGGTAAAAGTGCAGCGTGTTGATGCTGGGAAAATGGTGTGCCTGGAAGCAGGAGCCCTTGAATTCAGCGCCCCTGAGACTTCCCGGCTACTAGTTTGTGCTCGCGGCCGCCAGGTCGAAATCCAAGCGCCCGCGGAGGGAACTGTTTCACTTGTGGGTCCTGACAATCAGGTCCTGATCAACGCCGAAGAGGGCGCCGTCGCGGTGAGGGACGACGTCACGTGCAGTTGTGGCCGAAAACGTCCCGTGTTGCCCTATGTCATCATCGGCGGAGCGACGGCGACCGCGGTACCCCTGGCCACTCTCACCGGCGGAGAACCGCCCCCTCTCCCCTCTCTTAGCTCCAACACCCCTTAACCTGACGGGAGCCTGAGGCTCAGGCAGCGGTTGGCGTTCACGCAAAACCAGCCACCGGCCGATCCCGCGCAAAGGTAGCTCCCCTGACGCATTCCCGCGTCTTCTTCCCGGCTCAATCTCGTCGAGCGCTGGTTCCGCGAGCTGACACAGAAGCCTATCCGCCAAGGCGTGTTCCGCAGTGTTCCCGCACTCAAGGGCCTCGACGAATTCTCGGCCTAGGGCGCGATTCACAACCCGTTCCGGGGCTTGTTAGACTGAAGCCCGAAAGTTGTGGCCCATAGACATCGTTGTTCGTTCACATGAAAACCTCGGATCTATTTGTGAAATGTCTGGAGGAAGAAGGCATCGAGTACATTTTCGGCGTGCCTGGGGAGGAGAACGCGGATTTCGTGATGTCGCTGGCGGAATCAGACAAGATCCGATTCATACTCACCCGGCATGAGCAAGGGGCGGCCTTCATGGCCGAGGTTTACGGGCGTCTCACCGGCAACCCGGCCGCCTGTCTGGGCACCCTGGGCCCCGGGGCGACGAACCTCATCACCGGCGTAGCTGATTCCAACATGGATCGCGCCCCCATGCTGGTGCTGACAGGGCAGGGCTCGTCGCAACGGTTGCACAAAGAATCGCACCAAATCATGGACGTGGTGGCGATGTTTGCGCCGGTTACCAAGTGGGCCACCAGTATTCTGCATCCGAACACGATTCCCGAGGTAGTACGAAAAGCAGTCCGGCTGGCCCGTACGGAGAAGCCCGGCGCTGTCCACGTCGAGCTTCCCGAAGACATTGCCAAGGCGGAGGCGGCTACCCGCCCCTTGAAGCCGAAGCGTTTCCGACGGTCTGTTCCGGACGACAAGATCATTGATCGTGCGTTCGAGCAGTTGAAGAAGGCGAAACGGCCGGTCATCCTCGCTGGCAACGGCGCCATCCGCAAACGGGCCAGCAAGCAGCTCCGGCGGTTTTGCGGCCGCACCGGCATCGGCGTGATCAGCACCTTTATGGCCAAGGGCTGTGTCGACATGGACGCCGAATACTGTCTTTACACCATCGGACTGGGAACTAAAGATCGAGTGTCTTTTGCGATCGATAATGCCGATCTGGTGATGACGCTGGGCTTTGACATGGTCGAGTACCAGCCGCGGCTTTGGAACCCCAAGGGAGACAAACCGATCATTCACGCCGATTTCCTTCCGGCTGAGATCGACGCGAACTATCATCCGGAGGTCGAACTCATCGGCGATCTGGCACACACGCTGTGGATGCTCAACGAGCGGCTCGATCATTACGGGTTGCCGGCGTTTGATTTTTCCTATCAGCGCAGGATTCGTGCGGAGATGAAGGCCGAGTTCGAGGAGCTCAAGGACGACGACACAGAGGGTGCCATCCGGCCCCAAAAAGCGGTGTGGGACGCGCGCCAAGTGCTCGGCCCCCGCGACATCTTGTTGTCAGACGTGGGAGCGCACAAGATGTGGATTGCGAGGCACTACCATTGCCACGAGCCGAACACCTGTCTGATTCCGAATGGTTTTTCCTCGATGGGTTTCGCGCTGCCAGGCGCGATCGCGGCAAACCTCGTATTTCCCGATCGACGAATTTTGGCCATCGCTGGCGATGGCGGCTTTCTGATGAACGTGCAAGAGATGGAGACGGCGCGGCGATTGAACAGCAATCTGGTCGTCTTGCTCTGGGAGGACGGCGGCTACGGGCTCATCGCCTGGAAACAGGAAAACCAGTTCCGGCGCAGTACGGACCTGGCCTTCGGAAATCCTGACTGGCTAGAGCTGGCGCATTCCTTCGGCTGGCGGGGCCACCTGGTGGAACGCAGTGTGGAATTGAAAGATACGTTGGAGAAAGCCTTCCGAGAACCAGGCCCCAGCTTGGTCTTCATCCCGATCGACTATCGTGAGAATCAGTTGCTGACCAAAAAACTGGGCGAGTTCACTGCGACGATTTAGTGCTCACTACGGTCGGATCGGGCAAGACCGGGGCGGCCGCCTAGATGTGGAGCCTCAACAGGTTGTTCCGGGGAGGAGGGAGTCGGCTGATAGGGGGATTATAGCCGAGGCTGGCGTGGGGGCGATGCCAATTGTAGTCGTGGAGCCAGGGGAGCAGATGGTTGGCGCGTTGGAGGGAGGAGCAGTAGGAGCGGGCATAGGCCCATTCGCGGAGGGCGGTTTGGATGAAGCGCTCGGCCTTGCCGTTGGTGCGAGGGGTGTAGGGGCGGGTGAAGCGGTGGCGGATGCCGAGGCGGCGGCAAGTACGACGGAAGTGGCGGGAGCGGTAACAGGAGCCATTGTCGGTGAGCAGGCGTCGGATGCGGATGCCAAGCGAGCCATAGTAGGCGTGGGCGAGGAGAAGGAACTGGGCAGCGGAAAGGCTGCGCTCATCGGGCAGGATCTGGGAGAAGGCGATGCGGGAATGGTCGTCGACGGCGACGTGGACGAACTCCCAGCCGGCGGCGCGGGAGCGTCGGGTCTTATCGCCGGTAACGCGGTGACCGGCGTGCTGGAAGCGGCCGAGCTTTTTGATGTCGAGATGCAGTAGATCGCCGGGACGGTGATGTTCGTAGCGGCGAACGGGGGGAGCGGGTTCGAGATCGCGGAGACGGTTGAGTCCGGCGCGACCGAGGAGGCGGCTGACGGTGGCCGGGGATAGCCGCAGGGTTTGGGCGATGCGGCGGCCCGTCCAACGTTGTCGGCGCAGGGCGAGGACGCGGTCAACGACGGCTTGCGGGGTGCGGCGCGGGCTATGCCGGGGACGCGAAGAGCGATCGTAGAGACCGGCTTCGCCTTCGCCGCGGTAGCGGGCCAGCCAACGGCGGGCGGTGCGTTCTGAGACGTCTCGGGCCGCCGCGGCGGCCCGAGGCGTCTCTCCAGCGAGGATGCATCGAACCAAAAGGGCTCGGCCTTTGGGCGTCAATCGGGCATTCTGATGGATGTTCATGCGGTCTCTCCAGGGTCGTGGTTATTCGACAACTCCAGCTTCCCTGGTCCGGGACCGAATGAACAACCTGTTGAAAGATCACACCTAGCCCGCTTTTCTCACCACCGGACGGTCGAAGCACGCCATAGGCCCGCCATTACGGCGTTGCGCTTGCTCGCCGTGCTCAACGTAGGGTTCAAGTACGCCCGCATTATTCAAGAAATGCGGCGCCGAGCGGCGCGCGCCTTGTACTGACGGGCCTCTCACGCACTTCGCCTCGCCGCGTGGTGAGAAATAGGGGCTAGGAAGTCCGCCGGAGCGAAACGTCGCGACCTTGTTTGTCTTTGTACATTTTCACGTCGGCTGCGGCAAGCAGCCGCTCGACGTTGTCTCCGTCTTGAGGATAAAAGGCCTGCCCGACGCTGAGAGCCAGGAAGGGCTCGTTTCGGATCTTACTCACTCTTCGACGCAGTTGCTCGACTTTGTCGCCGACCTTGGTGAGATTAAGGCCCGGCAGGACCATGACGAATTCGTCGCCACCCATCCGGGCCACGTAGTCATACTCTCGGCACACGTCGCGCAGCGCGTGGGCTACCGAACGCAATACTTCGTTGCCTTCCAGATGGCCGTATTGGTCGTTTACCTTCTTGAACTCATCCAGATCACAGACCAGCACCGCCAAGGATGAGGCCGCTCGCTTGCAGCGGGACAACTCGCTGTCAAGATGCACGAAGAGAGAGCGTGCGTTGGGTAGACCCGTGAGGTAGTCGGTCGTAGCGTTGCTTTCCGCCTGCCGGTACTTCAACGCATTCTCGATCGACAGCGCCACCTTGTGGCTGACGGCGCGCAGAATTCTGAGGTGCTCGCGGGTAAAGGCGTCTTTTTCTCGACGACAGAGCATGAGCACGCCCACAAAACCGTAAAGCCCTTCCAGGGGAATTGCCATCGCCGATTGGAGCCCGCCGAACTGGGCCGGGTCATCCACGTAGCCGGGCTCGACGGCCGGGTTGCCGTTCATGATCGGCCTACCGTTGGCCGCTACCCAGCCCGATAGGCCATCCCCCAGGGCGACGTTCATTTTCGAGAAGAGTCGTGAGTTTTCCCCGTTGACGTAGGTGGGGACCAGCGTTTCGTTGTGGCAGGTATACAGGACGACCGAATCGTAGGGCACCAGGCGATTCAATCGCACGGTGAGGACGGAGAGTGTTTCATCCAGACTAAGGGAGGTGCCCAGGTCTCGAGAGAGCTCGAAGAGCATCTGGACCTCTTCGCCGGCCCTGGCAATCGAAGCTAGGAAGTCAGGTTCCACGCCATTGGATTCCGCGGCTCGTTCGACTTCCGCGCCCTCGAAACCGGCGGCGGGCGAGTCGCCCCGCCTAATCTTCAGCTCAGGCGAGAAGCGGCAGTAGTCCGCTTCCGATTGGGCGATTCTTTCCAGTTCCAAATAGCGTCGCTTGAGAATTTCGACGACCTTGGGGTCGTAGCTTCTGCCCGCCTCCTCGACAATCGTTCCGATGGCTTCCTCCAGCGGCAGTGCGCGCCGGTACGGCCGATCCGACGCCAGAGCGTCCAGGCAGTCCACGGCAGCGAGGATGCGGGCGCCGACGGGAATCTCTTCCCGACTCAAACCGTCGGGATAGCCGCTGCCGTCCCACTTTTCGTGATGCGAGCGTACGATCGGAGCCGCCGGGTAGGGAAACCGAACCCGCTCGAGAATCTCAGCGCCCACCAGGGGATGTGTCTTCACCTTGTCAAACTCGTCCGGGGTCAGCTTGCCGGGCTTGGAAATGATGTGCTCCGGTATGGCCAGCTTGCCGATGTCGTGCAGCAGCGCCGCGGCACGCAGAGCCTGGAGGGCGGTCTCGTCCAGCCCCAGTTCCCTGCCTATCTCCAGTGCGTAGACTTTCACTCTCCGCAGGTGAGCGTGGGTGGCGTTGTCCTTGGCTTCAATGGCCAGCGCAAGGGCTTCGATAATGCTCAGGTGAAGCTCAGCCATCTCGGACACATGCTTCTGCTCGGCTTCCAATCGGGTCGGGTACAGTCGCAGGGAGCGGTGGACAAAGTGAATCAACGGCAGCAGCAACAGGGTCAACGGCCACCCGGCATAATGCGCGACCACGCTCAACAACCCCGCGACGGCTCCCGCGAGCCAGCACGATCGGAACAACGGGAAGTAGTCCTTTTTCCAGGTGCGCCAGAGCGGATTGCCGCTTCGGAAAGCCCGAAAAGCCGCTTCGGAAAGACTTTCCGCGGTGTAGAAGACACCGGCGGCTGCCCCCGATTTTCCCGCCGTCAACGCATGATAGATGCCGTAACACAACCCGATGGTCATGGCCGTGTTGGCCATCGGGAAAATGGTGTCTACGGCGCCGTGGCGTGGTTTCTCGTTTCGCTGAATCAACGCACCTACGCAGCCGATCACTGCTGTTTCCAACAGCCCCAAACCTGCTATTCCGATCAGTGCCAAGATCAGCCGGGAGGCTAGCGTGTCCGAAGTGCCGGGCAGGGGAACCCCGTGGCGGAAAACCAGCAGGGTCACCAGGGCATAGCTAAAAAGGAAAGCAGCGTCCGTTGACTCCCACAATCGGAAGCCGGCGACAAGCGTAGCTGTCGCCGCCAGCACTACTACGCCGAGATGCACCTTTAGCTTTGAGGACATACTGGACCGCTGTTGCCCGGCAGCCGGCTCGCCTCCTACCTTATCGACCAGCAAGCCCCGGGCTTCCAGCAGCTACTCAAAAAATTATCCCCATTTTCTTTGCCCGCCGGGACCAGAGGCGGGCCGGGCGGGCGTCTACACGGCAAGCTGTTTGGGGATCTGCTGGGCCCGATCTATGCGCCGCCGTTGCCGACAGTTACAACCGGTCCGGGAAAGGTGTGCGGAGTGTGGTGCGGGCGAGGTAAGCTGCCCCCACAACGGACACGGGCCCGTCCGAGAACGGGCCCGCGCTATTGATTTGTTGATTCCGACGCGTCGTTGTTCAAACGGCTACTGCGCTGCCGCGTTGGCAACGATACTGGCCATCTTGCTGAAAATGATGCTAATGTCGTCGGAAATGCCGGGGAGCAGCGCACCAGCGGCGACGGCGATAAAGCCGGCCAGCAGTGCATATTCGACCATATCCTGACCGCGTTCGTCCCGGGCAAGCCTTTGCAAGAAACTGTACAGTTTGGTCATTCCCTTCTCCTTTTGTTGTTCTTTTTGCTTAGTTTGAGTTCTGGCTGGGCCTTGCCTCAACCTTACGATTCGATCATGCAACAGTCCGCGATTTTCTCCAATGGATCGCGGGTACTTTTTTCATTTCGGGTGAAACTACTAGCGGATGGGGGGATTCCTGCCTGTCTCGAAACGGGAGATACGAGCCTAGAAGTCGATGACGCTCCCACGTCAGGAATGCCGCCCGTCGAGCCGATCCGCGCGTAGGCGCTTTGATTATGGTTATTTAGCGTCGGCAGAGTTGTACGGAAGCGCTGAAGCTGCTCCGGAGTTTGGCCAAAACGGGCCAGCGCTGCCCTGCTTCAGGTAGGTGCGCGCCTGGGCCCGTGTAGGGTGTTTTCGAGACTGGATTTGCGTGTTGCCGGCCGCGCATTGCGGGACCTCGGGCCTCACGGCAAAGCGGGAATCCGATTTTCCCACTCGTCTGCCCGGCCGAGTGTCTGATTTCACAAGTTCGGTCACGCGGATTCCGCAGCTTCTACGAGTCGCATCCGGGATCCTGTTCTCGTTTCAAGAGGCGGCGTTGCGGTACGAGCGAATTCATGCGCGCCGCGAAAAACAGGGCAGCCGGCCAATTAGCTCCAGGCTAGCCCGCTTTTCTCACCACCTGACGGCCGAAGCACGCCATAATCCCGCCATTACTGCGTTGCGCTTGCTCGCCGTGCTCAACGTAGGGTTCAAGCACGCCCGCATTATTCAAGAAATGCGGCGCCGAGCGGCGCGCGCCTTGTACTGACGGGCCTCTCACGCATTTCGCCTCGCCACGTGGTGAGAAAAGCGGGCTAGATCCCTACCTCGTCTTCAATCTTCTTGATGAACTCGACTTGCCGCTGGAGCACGCTCCTTAAATCCGGGCGCGCGGCGTCTCTTGCCGCCGCCCCTTCGGCGGAGCCGTAGCCGGAACCTTTGTTCGCCTGGAAGGCCTCCTGCGTCGACAGCGGGGCGTAGATCGAGAAATAGCCGCTGAAGCCGACCTCCTTGAGCGCCTCGACAACCGCCCTGTAGTCGATGTGGCCGGACCCGAGCTCGCGGTGTTGCGATTCGTTGAGGTGTAGGACCCGGGCGTGCTTGCCGTGGGCACGCAGCGCCTCGGGCAGCGACGTTTCCCCGATGTTCATGTGGTAGCAGTCGGGCTGAAGGCCCAGGTTGTCGAGCTGGAGGTCTTCAATGAATCGAGTGGCTTCGTCCAGGGTTGTGAGAACGCCGGGATAGCCCTCGTATAGGTTCAGAGGCTCCAGCAGAACCGTGATGCCGAGCGGCGAGGCATGTTCGCAGATCTCAACTACCGCGTCGGCGAACCTTTGACGCAAGGTAGCGACGGGTTCGACGGGCCAAGGCAGTTGTGGAATCCCGGGCTGGCCGGCGCAAACCTCGAAAAACTGAGCGCCGAACTCAGACGCCTGGTCAAGCGACTTCTTGGCGTACTCGATGGCGTTTCGCCTCACCTCGTCGCCCGAACCGGCGAGGTCTCGGTTCTCTTTGGCATGGTAGTAGCCCCAAGCGCCCAATACTCCGGGGACTTCGAGCCCCAACTCGTCCACCTTCCGCTTCAACAGCTTGGCATCGACCTTTTCGGAATAGCCGGGCAGGTCGGCGCCGTCGTACTCGGCGGCCTTGATGGCCCCCAGCACGAGATCCGGTTCATCCAGTACGTCGTAGCCCATAAAACTCAGCGTGTCACAGACCAGAGAATGCTTGATCGCCATCGGTTCCTCCCTGTATGTCGCGGCTCGAAATTCGTTCGAGGCAAGCCAGAAACGATATCACACCGCGAAGCGGCGAGGCAACTTGAAGGGGCTGCGCGGAGATAAGGGCCGAAGACCGGTGAAATCAGCGCCTTCTAGAGATGAAACGCGTATCCCCGAGCCCGCTCGACCGCTCCAGGCGGGCCGAGCGCCGGAAAGAACCACCGGCCTGCGCGACGCGCGGTACTAGCCGACAAACGGCCGGCCTGCGAAACCCGAGGAAGCCGCCTAAACGCGGCTCAAGGCCGGGTTGACGCTTGCTGAAACGCTTCACTAGCTCCCACCCTACGGGGGTGGTACATCCGAGCGTCAGTCTCAGGCCGTATTTCCGTGCAATTGCTATGATATTTGGGCCACAAAAGCTTCTTGCTCAACAGAATTGTTGGCAAAACGTAGTTGAAACGATGCCTTCGGCTGCCCAAACCACCTTGACCGTTCGCCACTTGCCGAAAAGCGAGCCTTCCGGATTTGAGCTCGCTCGGCTGAGCGACGGAAAAACCACCGAGCCTTTTGAAGTGCCCTCGCCCTTTCTGTTCCCGGTCGACGGACGCTCAGGCAGCAATCTGATGCGCGAGATGCGCTGGTACCTGGAGGATTTCCTCGACTACCCCTTCCCTCCCGAAACGGACCGCGCGGACCGCGTTCAAGAAGCGCTGCGGAAGTGGGGTGAAAAAGCGTTCGACGGCCTGATGGGTAGCGGGGCGAGTGCGCGAATGTTGGATGATGCCACGAGAGAAGATTACTCCCATCTTCATCTGCGCATCTCCAGTGACGACGCGCAAGTGCTCGCCTGGCCTTGGGAAGCGCTCTTTGACCGGGAAATCGGAGCCTTCTTGGCCCATACCTGTCGCATCGAGCGAAAGCTCGATGGCATCCGCGCCCCCCGCCCCCTGCCGCAAAGACTTCCAACGGATCAGGTCAACATTCTCTTGGTGGTTGCTCGGCCTTATGAGCGGGATGTACGGTTCCGGTCGATTGCTCGGCCTCTGGTCGAGTTGATTGAAAAAGAGCGCTTGCCCGCGCAAGTTGACCTGCTAAGGCCGCCCACTTTTGATCAACTCCAAGAGCACTTGCGCCGCCGACCCGGCTACTATCACATCCTGCACTTTGACGGGCATGGTTCCTATGGTTCTGACTCCCGCCATCGCTATGGCGGCAGGCACGCCGAAGGGAAGCTGGTGTTCGAGGACAAAGACGGGACCGCGTCGCTCGTCAGCGCCCAGCAGCTCAACACCTTGCTGCGAGACTACGCCGTGCCTGCTGTGGTTTTGAACGCCTGTCAGTCGGCGATGCTCGATGAGCGTGCGCAAGACCCTTTCGCTTCCGTGGCAACTGCCCTGTTGCGTTCGGGAGTGCGCAGCGTCGTGGCCATGGCTTACTCGCTCTACGTGAGCGGCGCCAAGGAGTTCTTGCCTCAGTTTTACCGCCGGCTTTTTGAGGCCGGCAGCGTGGCCGAGGCGACGCGGGCCGGCCGTCGAGAGATGCTCGCTCACCCCCTACGGGTCTGCGCCCGGGGGGAGTTCCCGCTGGATGACTGGATCTTACCGGTTCTCTACCAGCAGGAGCCGCTCGACTTTTCATTTGCCGCCGAGGCCAAGCGTAGTTTCGCGGCGCCTGAGTCGAAGCTTCCGGAAGAGATTACCCGGGAACCCAGCGCTTACGGCTTCATTGGCAGAGACGGTCCGTTGCTGGAGCTGGAGCGCGCGATGCATCGGCCCCCGCCGGCCATCCTAATCGAGGGCCTGGGCGGTGTCGGCAAGACGACTCTGGCTCGCGGTTTTCTTGCCTGGCTGGAGACTACTAACGGTCTGGGCCAACGCACCTTCTGGTTTGCCTTTCAAGAAATCCGCGGCGCCGAGTACGTGTTCAATCGCCTGGGCGAGGCGCTTTTCGGGCCTCAGTTTGGGGCCCTCGCGATAGACCAAAAGATTGAGGGTCTCGCGAAACTCTTTTGCGAAAAGCGGTTTGTGATTGTCTGGGACAACTTCGAGGTCGCCAAAGGCATTCCCAACACGCCGGTCACGGCGAACCTGTCGGCTGAAGACCGGGGGCTGCTGGCGAGCTTTCTCGATAAGCTTCGCGGCGGGGCGAGCAAAGTAATCATTACCAGCCGATCACCGGAAGAGTGGCTGAGGGCTGACCAATGTTTCCGCTTGCCTCTTGGCGGGCTCGACGGAGAAGAGCGCTGGGAATACTGTGCCGCTGTGCTCCGCGATCTCGGCAAGACGATCGACTGGTCGGACAAGGACCTCGTCAAACTGATGGAGCTGCTGGGCGGGCATCCTTTGGCGATGCGCGTGATCCTTCCCCGGCTGGGGGAGTTGAGCGCCGCGCAGGTCCTGGCGGCACTACAGTCGAACCTCGACGCTTTTGACCTCGGCGACGACGAGCAGCAAACGAAGCTCTTCGCCACGCTGCGCTTCGTCGAGCAGTCGTTGCCGGAAGAGCTCCAAGAACTGTTGGTTCCGCTCGCCATGCACGAGGGTTTCCTAGACGCAGACTACCTTGAGGGCATGTCAACATCGGTCGATGGGAAGTGGGGCCGTGCCGAAATCGACAGGCTGATCGGTGCACTTGTCAGTGCGGGGTTGCTGCGTGAGTTGGGGCAGGAAGTCTATCAGATGCATCCGCTCTTGACGAGCTTCCTTCGCGCGACGCGCCTCGAAGGCAGCGCTCCTGAAGGTCGCGAAAGTTGGGCCCGAGCGTTTGTGGATGTGATGGCAAGGCTGGCCGACGCCGTCGGACCAAAAGAGTTACATGAGCAGCGGACTCCGTTCCATATTTACGGCGTAAACTTCCGCTACGCCCTGGGCGAAGCAGAACGCCTGGGAATGCAGGAGCATGTCGCCGGGCTGACGCAATCGCTGGCAACCTACGCTCTGAACACACGCAACTTCGCGGAGGCCGCCAAGCTGTACGAGGGTCTTGCCAACAACCAGAAAGCTATCGGCAACGACGAAAAGGAGGCCGTCGCTTATCACCAACTAGGAGTAATCGCCGCACGACAACGTGATTTCGCGACCGCCGAGCAGTGGTACCGCAAATCGCTGGGGATAACAGAGAAGCAGGGGGACGAGCACGGCGCCGCCCTCACCTATCACCAACTGGGGATTGTCGCCCAGCACCAACGTGATTTCGCGGCCGCCGAGCAGTGGTACCGGAAAGCGTTGGCGATTAAAAAGAAGCAGGGGGACGAGCACGGCGCCGCCATCACCTATCACCAACTGGGGGCGATCGCTCAGGAGCAACGCCATTTTGCGGCCGCCGAGCAGTGGTACCACAAATCGCTGGCGATAGAAGAGAAGCAGGGGAACGAGCACGGCGCCGCCGGCACCTATCACCAACTGGGGATGAACGCCCAAGAGCAACGCGATTTCGAGGCCGCCGAGCAGTGGTATCTGAAATCGCTGGCGATTAGAGAGAAGCAGGGGGACGAGCACGGCGCCGCCAGCACCTACCACCAACTGGGGATGAACGCCCAAGAGCAACGTGATTTCGCGGCCGCCGAGCAGTGGTATCTGAAATCGCTAGCGATCAGAGAGAAACAGGGGGACGAGCACGGTGCCGCCGCCACCTATCACCAACTGGGGACGATCGCCCTGCTCCAACGTGATTTCGCGGCCGCCGAGCAGTGGTATCTGAAATCGCTGGCGATCAGCGAGAAGCAGGACGAGCACACTGCCGCCATCACCTATGCTCAACTCGGCCTCCTTGCGAGAGCGAAGGGGAACTTTGAGGAGTCTGGTCGGCGGTTCATCCGTGCTGTCTCGGCCTTTGCCCATACGAATGATTCGCACATGGCCGGTCGGGCGCTCCAACAGTTCCTTGTGACTCATCGATCCGCCGAGCCTGACGAGCAAGCCAAGCTTCTTGCAATGTGGGACCAAGCAGGATTAGGGCCGTTCCCTGAATCTACGGAGGGCCCAGACCGTGGCTAAGAAACGTACCGGAGCCTTCAGCGTCACGGACTTGCGCGGCTTGGGTCGGACGAGCCGCCTGGGGATGTTCCCTCTGCCGGCCCAGCAAACCCTGTAGCGCGGATCTCGCCGTTGAGATCCGGGGCCTTTCCTGTTACGCGATACGCCGGATTCGCCGACAGTATTATTTACTGAAACCCCGAAACATGCTAAGGCCTCTAAGAGTGAAAGGAATTATCTCCATGAACCGGAATCGGCTTCTCCGATGGACGTCTCTTGCCTTCCTGCTCGGCGCGCTGTCGCTTGCTCCCCTGCCGGCCCAGCGGGTAAAGGCGGTGCGGGCGAAGACGCCCGTAGGGGCCGTGCGCACGACTAAGAGCTTCCTCTTCCCGGGCCGCGCGGAGGATCTGACGTCCGGCGAATACTGGTATCGGGGAAAGAAAATCCACGGTAGCGGCGTTCAGAAACTGGGTTACGATTTGGGCGCGGTTCGCTACGACCGCGCCGAGAAGAGCTGGTCACAGTACAAACCGGGCGTAGACCCCGCTACGGATCGCGAAGACACCAAAAACTCGGACTGGCTGATTTACGGGCAGCCGGTGTACGCCGTAGCCGCGGGCGAGGTCACCGGCTGCTGGCGGAATGCGCCGGAGAACCCGCCCGGCGACCTCCATCCCGGCCGAAAGTCCGACCCCAAGACGATCCCCGGCGGCGGCAACATGCTTTGGGTGGACGACGGCTCGGGTGACCGCGTCCTCTACGCGCACTTTCAGCCCGGTTCCGTCCCCAAGGCCCTTTGCCCCCACAATGACGCTTTCCTCGATCCCAGCCAGTCGGGCCAAAGCGACGTGCCCGAGGGCAGCCGGGCGAAAGTCAAGCGCGGCCAGTTCCTAGGCATCGTCGGGAACGCGGGCCAGTCCACGAATCCGCACCTGCACATTCATAGGGAAAAAGACGGCAAGTCCATGTCCCTCGCGTTCACCTCGTTCATGGCCCGCGGCGTCTACTCGAACAAGGACTTCTCGTCCACCTGGAAACGCCTCAAACGGCAGGCTCTGCCCCCGGGTCCGGTCGCCGTCGCGCCCAACTATTCGCCGGGTTTGAAAGAAATTTCCCGGCACGGCTTGCGGTCGTCGGACTACCAGTTTGTTTTCGACCATGTCGCCGGGTCCGGCTATCGGCTGGAATGGATTGACGGCTTTAACCACAAAGGGAAACTCTGCTTCAATGTCGTCTACCGCCTTCGGGAAGGGGTTCGCTGGGCCGCGCGCCACAACCTAACAGGCTCGCAGTATCAGGCTGAGTACAACGCCCAGAAGAAGAAAGGGTATAGGCTGTGGCAGGTCGATAGTTATCCCTCCGGCAACAAGGTTCTCTATGCCGGCATCTTCCGCAAGGACGGCGGGCCGGGCGTCGCAGCCTACCACGGCGTCTCGCCCTCGGATCATCAGAAGAGGTTCAACGACCTGACGGGCTGACCTGCCCCCAGGAACGAGTCCACTCTCTAAGTTAGACCTGGGACCATTTGAAGTCCACTCCATGGTATAGAACTCTGGTCCTGGGACCTGGGTAATCTGGCCTCCGGCGCCGGCGGCCGATAGGCCAAGGCGCTGTGAGGCCGTCGCTGGTTGTACTCCCTGCGCCATCTCTCGGCCAACACCTTCGCCTCCCACAACGTGTCGAAGACTTCTACGTTCAGCAGTTCATCCCGCAGTTTTCCGTTGAAGCTCTCCACATATCCATTCTCCCAGGGGCTGCCGGGCTCGATGTATAAGGTCCTCACCCCAACAGCCTTCAGCCAGTCCCGAACCGCCTGAGCCGTAAACTCTGACCCGTTATCGGACCGAATGTATTCAGGCACTCCCCGATCCACGAACAACTCCGCCAATCGATCCAACACGTCCTGGTGATTCATCTGTCGTTGGACCTCAATGGCCAGACACTCCCGGGTGTATTCATCCAGTAGGGTTAATAATCGAAAGGCCCTTCCGTCATGGGTTCGCTCATGCACGAAGTCATAGCTCCAGACGTGATCCTTGTGAGCCGCTCGTAACCGAACGCAGGATCCATCATGAAGCCACAGTCTCCTTCGTTTCGGCTGTCTGGACGGGACTTTCAGCCCCTCCTGTCTCCACAACCTCTCCACCCGCTTGTGATTCACTTTCCACCCTTCCCAACGAAGCATGGCCGTGATCCGTCGGTAGCCGTATCGCCCGTAGTGCGTGGCCAACTCCACCATCTCAGCCACCAATCGAGCCTCCTCATCGGGGATATGCCTTTCCCTTCGCTGGGTCGATCGAGCCTGTCCCAGCACTTGGCAGGCCCGACGTTCGGAGACGCGCTCTGCTCCCAATCTCTCCCTCACCCACACCACTGCGCGTCTCCTCTTCGTCGGGCCTAGAAGTTTCCCGAGGAAACTTCCTTTAGGATCTGCTTGTCCAAAGACAGATCTGCCACTAGCTTCTTCAACCGGGCA
Source organism: Bryobacterales bacterium (assembly GCA_965248365.1). Lineage (GTDB taxonomy): Bacteria > Acidobacteriota > Terriglobia > Bryobacterales > UBA6623. Next base: position 2,135,536 of record CBDFJA010000003.1, read on the forward strand.
TTCTCCTTCTCCAACACCTTCAACCGCTTGGCCTGATTCAGTCGAAGCCCTCCGTACTCCTTGCGCCACCGGTAGTAGGTCTGCTCGGTCACCCCAATCTGTTTGCACACCTGGCCCACCGTCTGTCCTTGAGCTAGACCCAGTGCTGTCCGGGGAAAGTCGCGCCATCGGACGGTAAGTCTCGACCGCTCAATGTCTTATGGCCTGTTTTGCCCGGGAACGATTTGAAATCCCGAGGCCGCAAATGGTCGCCTGAACGGAGCATCCGGACGCGGCACAATGAGGGATGAACCTTGGCCGTACGGTTTTCTCCCAACTGATCGAGCACCTACCGAGCAAAGAGTTTCAGAAATGTGTATCGCGCTACCGCGGCGATTCCTATCTGAAAAGTTTCTCCTGCTGGGATCAGTTTCTTGCGATGGCATTCGCCCAGCTGACCTATCGGGCAAGCCTCCGCGACATCGAGACGTGCCTGCGTTCGATGCACGGCAAACTCTACCACATGGGATTCCGCGGCAGGGTAGCGCGCTCGACACTGGCCGATGCGAACGAGTCGCGCGACTGGCGGATCTACGCGGACTTCGCGCAGGTCTTGATTGGCATGGCACGGCCGTTATATGCCCACGACCCGATCGGTGTGGACTTGGACCAGACTCTGTACGCTCTCGACTCGACAACAATCGACCTCTGCCTGTCGCTGTTTCCGTGGGCGAGATTCCGCAAGCAAAAGGCCGCCGTGAAGATGCACACGCTGCTGGATCTGCACGGCAATATTCCCACGTTCATCCGCATTACTGGAGGCAAAGTGCACGACATCAACATCCTCGACGAGATCGGCCCGGAGGCCGGCGCGTTCTACGTCATGGATCGGGCCTACGTCGATTTCGAACGCCTCTTCGTGTTCACTCTCTGCTCGTCGTTCTTCGTCGTGCGAACCAAGAAGAACATCTTGCTCCAACGGCGCTACTCGCATCCCGTCGACAAATCCACGGGCTTGCGCTCGGATCAGACCGTCATACTGGCTGCCATCGAATCGGCCCAAGCCTATCCCGACCCGTTGCGGAGGGTCAGTTACTTCGACGCCCGGACGAACAAGCGGCTGAAGTTTCTGACCAACAACTTCGCGCTCCCGGCGCTGACCATCGCCCACATCTACAAGTCGCGTTGGTAGATTGAGTTGTTCTTCAAGTGGATCAAGCAACATCTGCGAATCAACTCGTTTTACGGCACCAGCGAGAACGCCGTCAAGACGCAGATCTGGATCGCTGTCTCGATTTACGTGCTCATCGCCATCGTCCGGAAACGGCTCGGGCTGGAAGCGAGTCTTTACCAGATTCTACAGATTCTCAGCGTTACGCAATTCGAAAAAATGCCCCTTTTACAGGCACTCCAGCCATCCGACTCCCCAAACGAATCCCCCTATGACCCCAACCAATTGATTCTATTCGACTTTTAACCGGACAGCAGTGAGCTAGACCCACCTCTGCCTCACGCAACTTGATGATGATCTGTTCTGCACTAAATCGCTTCCCTGCCATCTCTTGCCTCCTTCCTAAAACCGAAAATCCTAACATTCAACTTGGACTCGTTTTAGGGGGCAAGGTCAATTTCGAACGCCTCTTCGTGTTCACTCTCTGCTCGTCGTTCTTCGTCGTGCGAACCAAGAAGAACATCTTGCTCCAACGGCGCTACTCGCATCCCGTCGACAAATCCACGGGCTTGCGCTCGGATCAGACCGTCATACTGGCTGCCATCGAATCGGCCCAAGCCTATCCCGACCCGTTGCGGAGGGTCAGTTACTTCGACGCCCGGACGAACAAGCGGCTGAAGTTTCTGACCAACAACTTCGCGCTCCCGGCGCTGACCATCGCCCACATCTACAAGTCGCGTTGGCAGATTGAGTTGTTCTTCAAGTGGATCAAGCAACATCTGCGAATCAACTCGTTTTACGGCACCAGCGAGAACGCCGTCAAGACGCAGATCTGGATCGCTGTCTCGATTTACGTGCTCATCGCCATCGTCCGGAAACGGCTCGGGCTGGAAGCGAGTCTTTACCAGATTCTACAGATTCTCAGCGTTACGCAATTCGAAAAAATGCCCCTTTTACAGGCACTCCAGCCATCCGACTCCCCAAACGAATCCCCCTATGACCCCAACTAATTGATTCTATTCGACTTTTAACCGGACAGCAGCGACCTTGGACGACTACAGGATCGAGCCCAAGAAACAATGGAAGAAAGTCCCCGCGAACGTGGCCTGTTCTTCCTACAACGTGAGTAAAGACCAGGCGAAAAGAATCGTACGCGTCTCGGCGGGAATGCGGCTGCGGGATTTCACCGAGGCTATGTTCGCCCAAGGGTGGGCCTTACCAGTAGCTGGCTCGACGGACGTGCAGAGCATTGGTGGATTGATCGCTAGCGACCTACACTCGACCGGTCACACCGCTGGTTTTCTGTCGCAGCAATTGCTCGAGGTGTTGGTACTCGACGCAAATGGGAAAAAGCACCGGTTCGTCAAGAACGAGAAGACGGATTTTGACGATGACGAGCGCTGGGCGTGGTTCATCCTTCCGAATAGCAAGCACATGACCTATTCGAAATTACCGGTTGCGGGTGCTCTGGGGATGACCGGTGTCGTCGTTGAGGCGGTGATCAAGCTCGACCCCGCATTCAATTTCGAGAAAGACGAGCAGTTCGTTCCGCGCAAGTGGGCAGAGCGCAACATCGAAAAACTCCTCGACCCCCAGACAGCCCCGCATTACCACCACGTCAGTTTCTACTACGCCGGCGGGAACGGTCCGGAGATCAAGACGGTTCGTCTCAACACGTGGAAACGTACGGACAAAACGCCCCCGAAGAACGCGCTGCGGATCAAGAGACAGCGCGAGTTAGACGACCACGTTGGAACGGCGTTTCTACCAAACTTCCTACTGAAGCTCTCGAATAAAACGGCCCCGATACCTGGGTCCGGCAAGAAGGGTCACCCGCTCATCCATGATTTCAACTCGCGTGATAAACAGATCTTGCAAGCGAATCATGCCTTCGCGAGAAAACTGTACTTTCAGCATGACGAGATCGAAGTCGGAATCCCCCTGGCCCAGCCCGGGCAGTCCCCAAAATACGACATCTTCCGCTCCGCGATCTATGAAACACAGAAGCTTCTCCAAACGGAAGAGTTCAAGACCGTGATCGAGATACGGTTTACTCCGCATGCCTCTGAAGCGATGCTGGGCCCTGCACGGGCGGGCCGACTTGTTATATCGAGCTGGCGCCATCGCTGAGACAGTACTCGCGCGAGCGGATCGTCCAGGTCTTCTATAAGTTTGACGACCTAATGCGGCGCAAATTCAAGGGCAGGCCTCACCTTGGAAAGAAGACATCTGCCACGGCGAACGATCTGAAGACCCTGCACGGCCAGAAGGTCTGGGGCGATTTCAACTACGTACGAAAAAGAATCGATCCGAACGGCAAATTTCGCCCTCAGCATAACGAGCTACTGAACCGGCTCTTCCCTTAGTTTGGTCCGGGTGTCGGATAGCATATTCCGCATGCGTCATGGAGCCTTCCTCGCACTAGCCGGCCTAACCGCTAGCCCCCGCTAGCCCACATTTCTCACCACGTGGCGAGGCGAAGTGCGTGAGAAGCCCGTCAGTACAAGGCGCGCGTTGGTCGGCGCCCCGTTTCTTGAACAGTACGGGTTACCCCTACGCCCCCATGTCCGCCGTGACCAGGTAGAGCGGCTCCAAGCCTTCGGCGACTCGGAAAACGTTATCGGCCCCGGCTTTGGCGCGGCGCCTCGATGTTCCGTTGCTGCCTCCGGCGATGTGTTGCGTGGCGACGACGTTCGCCATGTGCAGCAGCGGATGCGACGGATCGATGGGCTCTTCGGCGAAGACGTCGAGGCCGGCTCCGGCGATCGTGCCGTTTTTCAGCGCTTCGACCAGGGCGTCCTGGTCTACGATCGGCCCGCGGGCGACGTTAATGAGGTAGGCGCTCGATTTCATGCGTTCGAAAGCGGCCTTATTGATCAGGTGGCGGGTCGAGGGTAACAGGGGAACGTGGATCGAGACGATGTCGGATTCGGCCAGCAACCTGTCCAAATCGCCGGGGCCCCCGAAAAGGTCGATGTGCAGCTCGTCGAGCGTGGATTGCGGGATTTCGGCGGCGTCGATCGCCATCAGCTTCATTCCAAACGGCCAGGCGCGTCTGGCGAGATCTTTTCCGCTGGCCCCCAGACCGATCAGACCGAGCGTCAGGCCCTCGAGATCCTCGCTGGTCGGTCCAAAAAACGTTCCCGAGGCCAAGCATTTCGCGGTCTGGGAGAGATGCTTCGTTAGGCAGAGCATGAAATAGATGGCGTGCTCGGCCAGGGCGACCGAGCTGAATTGGCCGGGAGTGTTGGCGATGCGGACTCCTTTCTTCTCGAAATAGGGGATGTCGACGTGGTCCATGCCCGTTCCCTGGATCTGCCAGAAAGTGATTCCCTCCGCGGCCGCGGCGTCGATCATTTCGTGGGTGGCCACTTTGCCTCCCAACTCGACGACGTAGTCGATTCCCTCGAACTGGCCGGCGACCGGTTTTGTGTGGTCGAAAATCACGACCGTGGCACGGTCCCCGACATATTCGAGGAAATCGGTCATCCAGGGCCGTTCAATGCCCCCTTGCGGAAGGAAAAGGATTTTCATGGTGTGTGCCTCCGAAAAGTTTGCCTGCGGCGAATTATCGACCTCGCCGATTTCTTGGATTTCTTTGTTCCGACGAATGTCGCGCTATTGCAGCACTCCTCGGTAGATCCGCTCGATGTCCGGACGGGTCATCTCGACCGGATTGAAGTCCAACAGCCTGCGGATGTTGAAGGCGATCTCCACCATCTCCGGAATTATCTCGCCGCCGAGCCCCGACGATGCCAGCGATCCCCAGGGGCTGTGCTGCCTTCGAATTCGGTCGATCCACGCGGCCAGCGCTTCGACGCCTTCTTCGCGGCTCTTGCCTTTGAGGTCGAGGCCCGCCGCCCCAGCCGCGTAGTAGTATTTATCCCCCGCCGCGGGCATGTTGTGCCGCATGACGCCGGGCAACATCAAGGCGACTGCGGCGCCGTGCGGCACGGCGCTGCCGGCGGCATCCGAGAACTTCTCGATTGGGTAGCCCAAAGCGTGGCCCGGCCCGGTACCGAACGGGCCCAGCAGCAATCCCGCCAGCAAACTACAGCGCGCCATGTTGTAGCGCGCTTCGGGGTCGTCGGCCCCGTTTCTTATCGCCCGCTCGAGGTAGGGGCCGCCGGCCTGGAGAGACTCCCGCGCCACAGCGTCCCCCAGGGCGTTCGTTTTCTTCGACGCCGTCCCTTCGAGTGCGTGGCTCAGCGCGTCGATTCCGGTGATCGCTGTCAGAACGGGCGGCAAATCCCTCGTGAAGCGTGGGTCGACGAGCGCCACCTTGGGTAGGATGTGGGGACTGAAGACGACTTGCTTGCGCGCCTCGTCGGCAACCACCGCGACGGAGCTGGCCTCGCTGCCCGTTCCGGCGGTCGTCGGTACGGCAATCAGCGGCCACTTGACCGGCTCAGGGACGAGGTCATAGCCGAAAAAGCTGGAGATAGACTTGCCGAAAGCTGCGACGCACAACGCCGTCTTGCAGGTGTCGATCGTGCTCCCGCCCCCGAGGGCGATGACCGCTTCCGGGTTTGCCTCGGCGATAACGCCCGCGCATTCCTCGACGCTCGCGATTGTCGGGTTGGAAATCACCCCGTCGTAAACGCCCGCCAACTCGATGTTTTGGCTTTCTAGGGCCTCTCGCACCGGTGTTTCAAGCGAGGCGATGCCGGGATCGCGTACCAGCAGGACGCGGCTCGCGCCTAGACGCCGGCACTCTTCGCCCAGCGTCTCGATGCTTCCCTCGCCGAGGACGACACGCCTCTGATCGAACCGGAAGATCTCTTTTGCTTCTTCGAGCCGTTCCGGTTTGCCGGAGAAGAATGGATTGGCCGCGAAGAGTTCTTCGTTGACTTGGATGGGAATCACGCCCGCGCGCCCCCGGCCGTTTTAGAGCTGGACAGTGGAGACCTCCAGGTTCTTCCAGGTCACGGTCGCGCCCTGGCCGAACGTAGTGTTGTCGTAATGCGGATCGAGGCCCGCTATCGTCCCGCCGCGGCCGTCCGGCAGATCATCAAGCAGTGTGAAGATCGCCATGCCGACGGTAAACCCCGCCGATTTGACGACCGGCGCCGTCGGCGGATCGACTGTCGCCACCCACTCGACGCGGTGAACCAGTTCATGGTCGACAAACCACTCGCAGACGTCGGGACCGGGCCTCATGAACGCGTCCGCACCGCGGTTATAACGAATCTCGTAGTGGTGCCAGGAGCCGGGTTCGATCTCGACGTCCGTTAAATAGGGCTCGGCCATCGGTTTGACGCCGCCGTTGCCTCCCGGCGCGTCTACAGCGAACAGTTCGCGCAAAGCCAACACCCGCCGATTCGAGACTTCGAAGTTGATGACCAGACCCGTCGTGTCGTCTCGCAAGGCGATCGAACCGCCGGCCAGGCGCGGGTCGTCAGGGTCCGCCCCGAAAGGGTTCGACTCCGTATTGTGGATCCGCGCGGCCATATCCACCGAGATCGCGAACCCGCGATGCGTCGGGAAGACCAGATCGGTGTAAACCAGCGCCTTGGCATGGTCGAGCGGGCTCTTAAACCCCATTGTGAACTTGGGAATGTCGATCTCGAACTCCTGGTTGTCCGGCGTCGGGGTCTTGATCTCGGCCGCCGGATCCAGCATCTTGTGACCGCCGACCTTCTCCACCTTCCATCCGGATCCGATAATCTTCGAACCCTTCGACCAATCGTTGAACAGCCGCCCCCGGCCCTGCATATATTCGAGTTCGGGAGGCAGGGCGCGCCAAACGTCGATCGTGGACGCTCCGACCGCCCAGTCCTTGGGTTTATAATTCTCCTCCGTGATTTGTTGGACTTCCGCGAAAATCTCGATCACGTTGCCGCTTGCGTCGCCGATATAGAGGAACAGGTTTTCTCCCGGCCCGTGGCGGCTAACGCCGTAAAGAACCCGGTCGCCGTTCTGGTATAGGTTGTCGCAGAAATCCTTCATCGCGTTCCAGTCGGCCACCTCGAAGGCGTAGTGGTGCACGATGGTCGCCGGCGCTTGAATGAAGGCTAGCCCGTGATGGTCGGGGTTGCAGCGGATCCAGGCTCCCGAGGCGCCCATCGTGTCACTGTGCCGAAAATCGAGAACGTCGGTGTAGAACTCGACCGCCCGGAGAACGTCGTTCGTCAGGAAGTTCAGGTGGCCCAACTTCGTGGGCCGATACGGCAGCGGGGGGAGGGGCTCGTCGCACGTTTTCATGCCCACGTATAGCTCCACCAGATGACCGTCGGCGTCACGGCATAGCAGCGACGGCCCGTGGCCCGGCTCCTCGTAATTTTTCACCTCGATGGCGATACCCCGCGATGGAAGCTCTTGTTTTGCTTGGTAGAGGGCCCGTTCGCCTTCGACTTCCAACCCCAGATGGTGGAGGCCGTTCGACTCGCCGGGGTAGAGCGCCAGGCAATGGTGCTCTTCGTTGCACCGCAGGAACGCGGCCCCGCCCGAGCGGTCGCTGACCTCCAGGCCGAGCACCTTCTGATAGAAATCCACGGCGAGCGGAACATCAGGGACCGTGATCCCCACATGGCCGACTCGCTTAACTCGCGGCATGAAATCTCCTCGTCGTCATGGGGCAAGGCGGGCTGAACTCGGGCTACGACGGTTCAAACAACGCCGCGGGCTAGGGCTTCGCCCATTGAAAATCGTGTTCGATCTGGCTCCCGGTGCCGACTTCGTTCAGCTCGAGTAGGTTGCCGTCGGGATCGTAGAAAAACAGCACGTGCCACTCGCCCTCGCCCGTGAAGTGGACCGGCGGCGAAACGAACTCCACCCCCTCGGCTTTCAATCGCTCGTAGGTCGCCGGCACATCCTCTACGCCGAAACAAATATGGGCGCTCGGGACATGATGAATCGCCTGCCGCGCGAAGGGACTTTTCGGCGTAACCCACTCGATCAGATCGAGGGTAAGTTGCCCCTTCGTGTCGGCTCGCTGGTAGCCGTTGATTCCCGCCGACGGACGCAGCCGGTATTCGCGCATATGAACGTCGGGCATGGCCGTCATTTCGTCGATCGCTCCGCCCGCGTGCTCTTCGGGCGAGACCACCTCCATCCCCAGCAGGTCGCGGTAAAAGTGCAGCGACTTTTCGAGGTCCCTCACCATGAGGGCAAGGTGGTCGATCGTAACAGTGGGCATGTACGCATTCCTCCCCGAGGATATTTCCCAGCCGATGTATCAGGATGTACGTCTAGGTTCGGTTTGTCAAGAACGGTGGCGCAGCCCTCGGGAGCGGCCGCCCGAGTCGGTCGTGATACACTGTTTCACCGTTTGGACCGGCCGATGCTCCGGCTCGACCCGAGCGAGATTTGTTCCCGCATCTGAAACGGGGGTGTTTCATGCCGAGATATGAGCTTGATGGGAAAGTCGCGATCGTAACGGGCGCGGGCCGGGGTATCGGTCGGGCGATCGCGTTGCGGCTGGCCCGTGAGGGGGCCCCGGTCGCCTGCGCCGACCTCGACGAAGCTAATGCGAGGAAGGTGGCTTCGGAAATCGAAGCGGCGGGAGGCGAGGCCCTCGCGGTGCGAGTCGACGTCACGCAAAAGGCGAACGCCGAGCGCATGGTCGGCGAGACCGTATCCCGATTCGGACGCCTGGACATTCTGGTCAACAATGCCGGCATTGGGATCGTCGCGCCTCTGATCGACACCGACGAGGAAACCTGGGACGCGCTGATGAACGTCAACGCGAAAGGCGTTTTGCTGTGCTCCCAGGCCGCCGCGCGGCAAATGATCTCCCAGGGGGAGGGCGGCCGTATCATCAACAACGCCTCGGGAGCGGGGAAGACCCCGACTGGCAAGGGTTTGCCGCTCGGGGCCTATGCTGCCAGCAAGCACGCTGTCGTTGGACTGACAAAGCAAATGGGCCTCGAGTTGTCGTCTCACCAAATACTGGTTAATTGTGTCTGTGCCGGTATTGTCGATACCCCGATGTGGGACCTGATTGATCGTGAGGTAGCGAAACTTGAGGGGAGAGAAGTCGGGTCGGTGAAAGCTCAAGCCGTTGCGCGAATTCCACTCGAGCGCATCCAACAGCCCGACGATGTAGCGAACCTGGTTGTCTTCCTGGCTTCCTCCGATGCAAGCTACATCACCGGCCAGGCGGTCAACGTATGTGGAGGCCTCTTGCCGTACTAAGCGTGTTGATTTGGATAACTCTACCGTTGCACGGTTGCCGGGCCGCTAACGATCGCGACCGATTCAGTCCGGGGGGCCTGGGGCCGTTGGCGAGTCAACCGTGATGAATCTCTACGACTCTCTGCGCGCGAAAGGGGCCGCGGGCAAACCGGTCCGCGTCGGCATCATCGGCGCCGGCAAGTTTGCCTCGATGTTTCTGGCCCAAGCGCGCGTCACACCCGGTCTGCATATCGTTTCCGTCTGTGACCTCGACCTCGGGCGCGCGCGCGAGGCCCTCGAGCGCACGGGCTGGCCCGAGGAGCAGACCAAGGCGTCGTCGTTCGCGGAAGCCTTCGGGAAGGGATCCACCTATCTCACCGAAGATGCCGGCGCCCTCATCGCCGCCGACGGGATGGAACTTGTCGTCGATTCGACGGGCGACCCGATCGCGGGCATCCGCCACGCTCTTGCTTCAATCGCCGCCAAGCGCCACATTGTGATGGTCAACGTCGAGGCCGATGTCTTGGCCGGTCCGCTGCTGGCGCGGCGGGCCCGGGAGGCGGGCGTCGTCTACTCCCTCGCCTACGGCGACCAGCCCGCGCTCGTCGTCGAGCTCGTCGATTGGGCGAGAACCAGCGGGTTCGAGGTCGTCTGCACCGGGAAGGGAACCAAATATCTCCCCGAGTTTCACTATTCCACTCCCGAAACGGTCTGGGCACACTACGGGGTGACGCCCGACGAGGCCGCGCGAAGCGGGATGAACCCGAAGATGTTCAACTCCTTCCTCGACGGCACGAAGTCGGCGATCGAGATGGCGGCCGTGGCCAACGCGACGGGACTTCGGCCGCCGCCGGAGGGCCTGCAATTTCCCCCCTGCCCTACCGGCCGCCTGGCGGAGGTCTTGAAGCCCGCCGCCGAGGGCGGCACGCTTTCTCACAAGGGAACCGTCGAGGTGATCTCATCCCTCAACCGGGATGGGAGCGAGGTCGAGCGCGACCTGCGCTGGGGAGTCTACGTAACCTTCAAAGCGCCTTCCGACTACGCAGCGCGTTCCTTTCGCGAGTACGGCATGGCGACCGACTCGAGCGGCCGCTATTCCGCGCTCTACCGTCCGTATCACTTGATCGGATTGGAGCTCGGCGTCAGTATCGCCTCAGCCGCCTTGCGGGGCGAGCCGACCGGGGCGGCCGGCGAGTTCGCGGCGGACGTAGTTGCTGTTGCCAAGCGTGATATTGCCGCCGGTGAAGTACTCGATGGCGAGGGCGGCTACACCGTCTGGGGAAAACTCATGCCCGCTGAAAGCTCCGTGTCACGCGGGCTGCTGCCGATCGGACTTGGCGCCGGCGTCAAGCTAAAAAACCCGGTCGCCGCCGGCCACGCGGTGCGGTGGGAGGATGTCGAAATAGACGAATCCCTTGAGCACGTGAAATTCCGCCGCGAGATGGAGGAAGAATGTCCGCCCTCGGCGGGGACGAACGCTATGTAGTTTCGTTTTGGCCGAGTGCGTTACGCTCGGGGCCGCGGCACTTTCCCACGGCGACTGGCCCTGGACGACGCGGATTTGGCGGTTCCCGACGGCAGCCGGGTGACTTTTCTTGACACTATGGCGGGCGGTTCGCCATAATTTGGCTCTGGTTGCCTCCCAATCCAGCAGGCCTCGATGATCGCTCATCTACGGGGGAAACTGGCCGAAAAACAGCCGAACCTCGTTGTCGTCGACGTCGACGGAGTGGGGTACGAGCTGACGATCCCCGTTTCCACTTATTCACAGCTCGGGAACACCGGCGAGGAGGTCGCGCTCCACACCCACACACACGTCCGCGAAGACGCGCTGGCCTTGTTTGGCTTCGCGACGCGTCATGAGAAGAGCATTTTCGAGAAGCTCATTACGGTCAGCGGCATCGGGCCTCGGCTGGCTGTGACGGTTCTTTCCGGCCTGCCGGCGGAGGACCTGGCGAGGGCCATTCGGGAAGGCGATGTCGCGACGCTAACGCGCGTTCCCGGGGTTGGCCGAAAGACGGGTGAGCGGATGGTGCTCGAGCTGCGCGAAAAGCTTATTCCGCTGGCCGAGGGCGGGGAAGGGGCTGGGCCGGCATCGGGAGTCTCGCCCGTCGAGCGCGACGTCATTTCCGCTTTGCTGAACTTAGGCTGCTCCCGCTCCGCCGCCGAGAAGGCGGTACGGAAGGCCTTGAGCGAAGGCGATTCCGGCGGCTTCGAGCCGCTGTTCAGGCGGTCGCTCGATCTGATGGGCCGCTAGGTGCAAGATGTCGGAAGATCGCGTCATATCCGCCGCCCCGCAGGAGGAAGACCGCCAACTCGACCTCAGCCTACGGCCGCAGAAGCTGAGCGAATTCGTGGGTCAGTCGAAGGTCAAAGAGATCCTGACGATTGCGATTGAGGCGGCAAAGGGGCGAGGCGAGGCGATGGACCACGTGCTGGTCTACGGGCCGCCCGGGCTGGGGAAAACGACTCTAGCCACGATCATCGCCAACGAACTGGGTGTTCGGATTGATGTCACCTCGGGGCCCGTCCTACAGAAGAAACTGGACTTGACGGGCGCCCTGACCACGCTCGAGCCGAAACAGGTGTTCTTTGTGGATGAGATTCACCGGCTGTTCCCCGACGTGGAAGAGATGCTCTACTCCGCGCTCGAAGATTTTCGGGTGGACTTGATGGTGGGGGCAGGCCCCGGGGCGCGAACCCACTCTATTCCTCTGGCGGCGTTTACCGCCGTCGGGGCGACGACCCGAGCCGGCCTGATCAGCGGGCCGTTGCGCAGCCGCTTCGGGCTGACTCTGCGGCTGAACCCCTATGAAGCCGCGGATCTGAAGGCGATTGTCTTTCGCTCGGCGCGGCTGCTGGAGGTGGAAATAGACGACGATGGAGCCGAAGAGATCGCCAAGCGCAGCCGGGGCACGCCGCGTATCGCCAACCGGCTTTTGCGGCGAGTGCGCGACTATTCGCAGGTGCGAGTCGACGGCAAGGTTACGCGGCCGGTGGCGCAGACCGCCCTGGACCTGCTCGAAGTCGACCCCTACGGGCTCGATGAAGTGGATCAGAAAGTGATGCGGACGATTCTGGGCAAATACAGCGGCGGACCGGTGGGTCTGAACACGATCGCGGCTTCGATTGGCGAAGACGCCAACACGATCGAGGAAGTCTACGAGCCCTACCTGATGCAATTGGGTTTTCTGGACCGCACGCCACGCGGCCGGGTGGGCACGCGCCGGGCTTTCGAATATTTCCAGATCGAGCTGCCTCACGGCCCTCAGTCGAGTTTGAAGTTTTGAAGAAGTGGGCGGGCCAACTCAAGTAGACTAGGGCATGGTTGGGAAAGTTCCCTCTTGTTTCCGCGGCTTTCGAATGCACCGCGGGCGGCAGGGTGTTGGCCGGGCGGGCCTTTCGCCTGCTTCGACCGTCAGGTGGCAAGAATGCGGGCTAGTGCTTCCCCATCCCGTTTAGGAGTCCGGGGGCCAGAGTGGCCAGGATGAATACCGCCGAATCATGACTCCAGCGCACTACATTGCGATCGAAGGACCCTTGCGGGTCGGCAAAACCAGCTTGGCGGGCGCCTTGGCCGAGCGGCTACGCGCGCGCACTCTGCTCGACTCCGAGAAAAACCCCTTTCTGGAAAGATTCTATCGTGGAGAAAAGGGGGCGGCCTTTCGAGCGCAAATGTATTTTCTGATGTCGCGCTTCCGCCATCTCCAAGAGGCGGACATGGAAAACTCTCGTGAGCCCGTAGTGGCTGATTTCCTGTTCGAGAAAGACAAACTTTTCGCCTACATCAACCTCGACGACACCGAAGTGTCGGTTTACGACGACTACTATCGCCACTTCAAGGAGCAGTTGCCGGCGCCTGACCTGGTGGTCTATCTTAAGGCCTCTCCGCAGGTTCTTCGAAGCCGAATTCTTCGCAAGAACGTCCCCGCCGAAGCACGTATCTCGGACGAGTATCTTCACGAGGTCGTCCGCGCCTACGAGCACTTTTTCGAGCATTACAAGGGATCGGACGTGCTGGTGGTTGATACCACGAAAGTTGATTTCGTTCACAAGCAGGCGGATCTAGACGAGCTCCTCGAAGAATTGAGCCGCCCGGTTCGGGGAACGCAGTATTTTCTGCCGCTGGGATCCTAGGTCGCGGTCCCGCCGTGAAAGTGGTACGATCCCCCCCAAACTGATGTATCGCCCGGCCGAAGAGATCCCCGTCTCCCAATTCAAGCTCGACGTCGTCGCTCCGGGTGACAAGAAGCGTCTCCAGCTCCTTGTCGACACCCTTCCCGACGGTCAGCCGCTCGCCTTCTCGACTCTCATCGTGCGCGGCAAGACTCCCGGAAAGACCTTTCTCGTCACCGGCGGCGTGCACGGCGACGAGTATGAGGGGCCGATCGCGATTCAGGATGTCTTCCAGAAACTCGACCCGGAAACCCTCCGCGGCACGTTCTTGGCCATTCCCGTTTTGAACACCCCGGCCTTCGTTGCCGCAACGCGGGAGGGTGGCTGGGACCATCAGAACCTGGCGCGCATTTTCCCCGGAAGTTCGTCGGGGACGCTGAGCGAGCGCATTGCGCACGCCTTTTCCGAACACGTTGTCGGCCAGGCTGACTTCTATCTCGACATGCACGCGGCGGGAAACCTCTACACCATCCGGCGATTCGCCGGTTACGCGGTCCGCCCTCCCGAGATGAACGAGGTGCAAAAGGCCGGCGCCATCGCTTTCGGATTCGATCTCGTCTGGGGGACGACGGCTCTCCCGGGCCGTTCGCTCTCGGCCGCGGGAGATAAAGGGGTGCCCGCCATCTACGTCGAGATGCCCGGAGAGGGACGCTGCCGGAGCGACGATCGCGCCCTGGCCAGAGAGGGAATCCGAAACGTCATGGCTTTCCTCGAGATGGCCCCGGGCGATTTCCCTCGCCAAAGCCCACGCTACTGTTTCGAGACTCTCAGTGAAGAAGCCGGCCACTTGCAGGTTGACCATCCCAGCCCCGCGTCGGGACTCTTCGTTCCCGCCGTCGATATTTGGGAGCGGGTCGAGAAGGGCCAGACGCTCGGCGAGGTGCGTCATCCCGACGGCACGGTTCTGGCCGAGCTACCCTCGTCTCGCAGCGGGCGCGTTCTTTTTCTGCGCACCGTGCCGCGGGTCTTCGCGGGAGACTTCCTAGTCTATGTGCTCGAACTTCCAGACGGCCTGGACTGATGCGCGACGTTGATTTTCTTGTACTCGGCTTGGGCGCCATGGGAAGCGCGACGCTCTACCATCTCGCGCGCATGGGGAAGGCCGTCCTGGGCCTGGAGCAGTTCGAGCCGGGCCACGAGCTGGGAAGCTCACACGGCCGCTCTCGCGCTTTCAGGACTATTTATCACGATCCCCTCTACACCGAGCTCACCGAGGCGGCGTTTCCCCTCTGGCAGGATCTCGAGGCGCTGTCCGGCGAAACTCTCCTTCACCTTTCGGGGTGGCTGGCTTACGCGCGGAGGGGAAGCGAAAGGCTCGAGTGCCGGATCGAGGCTGCGAGGAAAAGCCGCACTCATTTCGAGATCCTCGATCCGAAACAGGTCGGCGAGCGCTTCCCGGCGCTTCAGCTTCCGGAAGACTCGATCGCTTGCTACACCCCAAGGACCGGATTTCTCGATCCCGGTCGCGTCGTGTCGGCTCAGCTTTCTGTCGCTGAAAAGTCCGGAGCCGACATTCTTGCCGGCACCCGCGTTGAGAAGATCGATCTAAGCCGCGAGCGGCCGGAAATCCAAACCACTGCCGGGGCGTTCCGTGCCCGCTGGCTGGTGATCACGGCCGGGCCATGGGCGGGTGATCTCTTGCAAGATCTCAACTTGCCCCTTCGCGTGACACGCCAGCAGAAGTTCTACTTCGGCGCCGATCGCACCGATAACCTGGGGCCCGAGCGGCTGCCGGTCTACACGGACCTCGACACCGAATTCTACGGTTTCCCGCTGCACGGCCCGGGAATCAAGGTCGCCGACGACTCCCAGGGCGAGACAACGTCGCCCCGAACGATCGATCGCGCGCTCGACATCGAGAAACGCGGCGAGCTGGCCGCCTGGCTCTCGCGTCTGATGCCCGGGGCCGGTTTCCGGTTCATCGAGGGTGGAACCTGCATGTACACAATGACGCCCGATGAGGATTTTTTGATCGGGCCGCATCCCCGCAACCCAGCCGCGCTCATTGCCGCGGGGTTCTCGGGCCACGGGTTTAAATTCGCAACGCTCGTGGGGCGGATTCTCACCGAACTAGCCGTAGACGGCGAGACCTCTTATCCCATCTCGCGCTTTCGCCTCGACCGCTTCGAAAAGTAGAACGAGTGTTTCAGCAAGAAAGCTGCCGCCGCCGGCTTTTGCTTTGTGGCGCACGCATTCTTGCGTGCCGTGTCGCCATTCGTGGCGACATCGATTCCCGTCTGGGCACAAGCTCTCAGCTTGCCGCGTCGAGACTCATCTCGACGCCTGGGGCGGTTTCTCCATGCGGGGATTTGCCCGGTCACTAACGTTCCAGGCTCCGTCCTTTGCTGTCGCACAGCCTCGCTTCGAGCCTCAATCCCCGTAGCCCGCTTTTCTCACCACGTGGCGAGGCGAAGTGCGTGAGAGGCCCGTCAGTACAAGGCGCGCGCCGCTTGGCGCCGCATTTCTTTAATAATGCGGGTGTACTTGAACAGTACGTTGAGCACGGCGAGCAAGCGCAACGCGGCAATGGCGGGCCTATTGCGTGCTTCGACCGTCAGGTGGTGAGAAATGCGGGGTAGCCCTTAGCGCGGGGCTGGGCCGCTGTTTGGCCCACACCCGCGGCTCTTTCTCACCCCTCGCGCGGACGAAAAGGTGAAACGCGGTATACGATCCGTTTTACGGCCGGATGGGCTGGCTGCCGGGCGAACGGGCGGTCCCAGCCTACCCCCCGCCCTCTCCCCCTCCAGCCGACCAGGGGGGAACGACCCCGTTCATGCGAGCGTAGGCGATCGACTGTCCGAGATGCTCGCTGATGTGCCCGAGCATGACCAGAAAGACTCCCCGGTAGGTACTGTCACGTCCGAACAGCTTGACCGCCTTATCCACGTCTTCGTCCGATACGTTGAGGGCGGCTTGGCGCGCGTGGGCTAGCGACTTCCTGAGAGCTTCGATGACGTCCTGTTTCTTGGTGATTGACTTTTCTAAACCTTGCGGCTCGACCCCTTCGGGAACGGGCGTCCCGACCATGCTGGCGAGAAAATAATTCGCGGCGGCGATATGCATCAGCGATTCTCCGACGGAACGAATGCCCTCGGCGGGTCGCCAACTATACTTCTCCGCCGGAAAAGCCGCGGCCAGGTCGAGGAGTTTCTTCTCCGCCCCCTCGACATGGCCGAGAAACTCCGCGCGGAATCCGCTCGTCGGGGCATGCGAGTCGGCACGAGCAATAGCCGTGAAGCAAAACGTGGCTACCAGCAACCACTGAACGGTACGTGATGTGATCATAGAGTTGCCTCCTTTCCCCGTCAGGTGACAGGCCGAAGTCAACTGCTTCAGCCTAGGGCACATCGTAACACGGGACGGCTCGCAGCCCGCCGACTCGCCGGTAGCGTCTCGGTTTGAATCTAGCCCGCTTTTCTCACCACGCGGCGAGACGAAGTGCGTGAGAGGGCCCGTGTCCTGGACAAGCGGGATCGTTGTCCCCACTTGAGTCGTCACCAGCCGCGGCAGTAGGGACGGGCGATCTCGCCGGTCCAGGGGTCTGACATGTCGTCCCCGGGGAGCCGCCCGGCTGCCACCCCGCGTGTCCCTACAATCTGGCCTCGATCCCGGAATCCCAGGGAATAGTTCGAGCATCCGTAGCCGCTAAGCGAACAGTATTGGCCCTATGTAGGGGTGGGTTTGAAACCCTCCCTCGGGCGGCTGCCGCCCAAGGAAGACCCAGGCCCCGCCAGGCCCTGGAGTCGAGGCCGGATCGCGCCCGCGGATGTTATCATGAACGAGTGTGCGGGGACGCCTGTTCTCCGCACCGATCGAGCGTCAACCCCCAACCAAAGGAGTGAACCGTCATGGCCGATAACACCGCCGTCCAGGACCTCCCCGTAACGGAAGAACAGACTAAAAGCACCCCAAGAAAACTGAAGTTCTGCGTCAACGGCGAGTGGCGCGATACGTCCTCGGGAAAGTACATGCCGGTGTACAACTCGAGCACGGGTGAAATCATGGCCGAGGCGCCGTGCTGCACGGCGAAGGAAGTCGAGGACGCCGTCGCCGCCGCGCAGTCGGCTTTCGCGGAGTGGTCGGCTACGCCGGTGGGCGCGCGCGCCCAGCTCATGTTTCGGTACAAGGCGATCCTCGACGCGCATGTGGACGAGCTGGCCACGTTGTTGGCCACCGAGATGAGCAAGAATCTGCAAGAGGCCCGCGGAGACGTCCTGAAGGCTATCGAGGTTGTCGAATTGGCCTGCGCCGTGCCGGTCACCATGCAAGGCCGCTCGCTGATGACCGTGTCCAAAGGACATGACACCGTCACCTACCGCGAGCCGATCGGAGTCTTCGCCGGCATCGCACCTTTTAATTTCCCCGCGATGATCCCCTTCGGCTGGATGATCCCGCTAGCGATCACCACCGGCAACACGTTCGTCCTCAAGGCAGCCAGCATGGTTCCCCAAACCGGCATCAGGATGCTCGAACTTCTGCAGGAAGCCGGCATGCCGAACGGCGTGGTCAACCTGGTGACCTGCCGGCGCACGGAAGCGGAGGTTCTGCTGAGTCATCCCGACGTGAAGGGCGTCACTTTTGTGGGCTCGACCGAGGTAGGCAAGCACATCTACGAGACCGCGGCCCTTCACGGCAAACGTGTGCAGTGCCTGACCGAGGCCAAAAATCACGCTCTGGTACTCAAGGATTGCGCCCTGGAACGTTCCGCGCGCGGCATCATCAACTCCGCCTTCGGCTGTGCCGGGCAGCGCTGCATGGCTCTGCCCGCCCTGTGCGTGGAAGAGTCGGTAGCTGATCAACTCGTCGCCTACCTGGTCAAGTTCGCCCGTGAGCGCAAGATGGGGCCCTCGTGGGATCCGGAAACCGAAATCGGCCCGCTCGTCTCGCCGGATCTGAAGGAGTCAGTAACCGGCTGGATTGACAAGGGCGTCGAGGAAGGCGCTGAACTCGTCCTCGACGGCCGGGAGGCCAAGGTCGAAGGCTACGAAGACGGATTCTTCGTCGGCCCGACGATCTTCGACCAGGTGACGCCCGAGATGCGCGTGGGCGTCGACGAAATCTTCGGCCCGGTCCTGTGCATCAAACGCGTCAAGGATTTCGAGGAAGGACTCGCCGTCATGAACAGCAGCGAGTTCGGCAACGGGGCGACCATTTACACCCAAAACGGCCACTACGCCCGCGAATTCGCGCGGCGCAGCCAGGCGGGCATGGTCGGCGTCAACGTGGGCATCCCCGTGCCCGCGTCGGTCTTCCCGTTCACCGGACACGAGAACTCCTTCTTTGGCGACCTTCACGTTATGGGCGAGGACGGCATTCGCTTTTACACCGAAACCAAGGCCGTCACGTCCCACTGGTTCAGCGAAGAGGAGAAGAAAGAAACCAAAGTCGGCACCTGGGACGGGACGGTCTACAGGACCTGACAAAGCTGCAACTCGAGCCGCAAGCGGCAGCGAGCGGCGACGGACCCTCCGCCGACACATCCTGTTACGGCTCGCCGGCAGCGCCGTGTGTGGTTCGCGATCGCGCAGCCCTGAAACGCGGTTTCCGCACCCCCAACGAACTTGCACCACCCTACGAGCGCCGAAGGAACATCGAATGGAACGCGAATCCGCTGTTGAGCTGGCCACCTCGAACATCCGCTACGGCGCCGGCGTCACTCGCGAAATCGGTCTGGAGCTGGCCGACCAGCAGGTGAAGCGGGTTGCCGTGTTTACAGACGCTAATCTGGCGGGTCTGGCTCCGGTCCACACGGTCCGCGAAGTCTTAGAAGACCAAAAAATCTCTTATTCTCTTTTTGACAGTGTCCGCGTCGAGCCCACCGATCAATCCTTTCGGGAAGCGATTCAATTCGCGAACTCCGAACCCTTCGAGGCCTTCGTGGCCGTCGGGGGTGGTTCGACCATCGACACCGCCAAGGCCGCCAATCTTTACTCAAGCTATCCGGCTGATTTCCTCGACTACGTGAACCCGCCGATCGGGAAGGGGCTTCCCATTCCGGGTCTCTTGAAACCACTGTTCGCCGTTCCGACGACCGCCGGGACGGGAAGTGAAACGACCGGGGTGGCCATTTTCGACCTGGTCGAAATGCACGCCAAGACGGGGATCGCTCACCGCCGGCTGAAACCGACGCTCGGCATCCTCGATCCGGAGAACACGCGCTCTCTGCCGCCCGAGGTGGCCGCCGCGACGGGGCTCGACGTGCTTTCCCACGCCGTCGAGTCCTATACGGCGCTCCCGTTTACCGAGCGGCCTCGGCCCGAGCGGCCCATCCTGCGCCCGGCCTACCAGGGGTCGAATCCGATCAGCGATATTTGGTCTTTGGAAGCATTGCGGATGGTGCGCGAGTATCTGCCTCGCGCCGTCGAGGACCCCGGCGACGACGAAGCGCGCGGCAAGATGCTGCTGGCCGCCTCCTATGCCGGCGTGGGGTTCGGCAACGCCGGGGTGCATCTTCCGCACGGCATGTCCTACCCCGTATCGAGCCAGGTCAAAACCTATCGGCCTCCGGGCTATAACGTCGGCAAGGCCCTGGTTCCTCACGGCATCTCCGTTATCTTGAACGCACCGGCGGTCTTCCGTTTTACCTCGCGGGCGTGCCCGGAGCGTCATCTGGCTGCCGCCGAAGCGTTGGGCGCCGACGTGTCGGGCGCTCAGTCGAACGACGCCGGCAAGATCCTCGCTGATCGGATCGTTACATTCATGCAACGCCTGCACGTTCCTAATGGTCTGCGGGGCGTGGGCTACGCCACCGACCATATACCCTCCCTCGTCGAGGGCACGCTGCCTCAGCACCGCGTAACCAAGCTGTCTCCTCGGCCCGCCGGCCCCGAGGATCTGGCGAAACTGTTCGAAGACGCCATGGTGGCCTGGTAGCCGGCCCAGCCGGCGCCCGAGTCTAGCCCGCTTACCCTACGAATGGCCACCAGGCCTTTCGCCCCAAGCGCTGTGACAGTCGCGAGAAATGCGGGTTAGACTCAATACCGTTTATTGAACGGCCCCGGATGCTCGAATTATTCCCCAGGATTCCGAGTTGAGCGCAAAGGTAGCCCACGCACGCTGAGCCGAGGGGGATCCT
Source organism: Bryobacterales bacterium (assembly GCA_965248365.1). Classification (GTDB taxonomy): domain Bacteria; phylum Acidobacteriota; class Terriglobia; order Bryobacterales; family UBA6623. Next base: position 2,156,052 of record CBDFJA010000003.1, read on the forward strand.
TACGCTCACGACCTCGATATGATTTCGTCGATCCGCCGGACGATCTGCTCGGTCTGACGGAAGGAATCGAGTACCACCTCGGCCTTGCTCAGATCATGTCGCGCGTTCATTTCATGTCGGCGGGCCAGGGTCGGAATCCCGGCGGCGACGGCGGCCGTTACACCGGTTTGAGAATCTTCGATGACGGCGGCGTTGAGCGCACTTACACCGAGCTCCGCGAGCGCCTGATGATACGCGTCGGGCGCGGGCTTGTGCCGCTCGACATCCGCCGCGGTGACCACTGCCTGAAAATGCTTTCCGAGGCCGGTCTGGCGCAGAATTCGGTCGACCATCCAGGGCTGGCTGGAAGTGGCGACCCCCAGTCGATAGCGGCGATCGCCGAGTGCCACGACAAGTTCGCGAGTGCCGGCGGTCACCTCCAGATCTTCCAGCATCCCCTCGTAGATCCCGTGATAGAGAGAGGAGTATCGTTCCGGCGCGACACGGAGATTGCCTTCCCGGATGAACGCCGCGCGCACAAACTCGTGCGACGCTCCCATGACTTGGCTGTAGTAACTTGCCGGTACCCGGCCACCCAGTTCCTCGACCGCCGCCGAATGGGCCTTCGCTTTCAGCGATTCGCTCTCGACGAGGACCCCATCAAGATCAAAGATGACAGCGCGGGAGGGGAGTTGATTGTTCATCGCGAAAATAGGGATTCCGCCGCATCAGCGGCCCCCTCCAGCAGGCGGCGGCCACTCATTCTCTTGGGGTCTACCTAGTACATCGGTCTTTGGACCCGATCGCAGGACCGTTTGCCGACGCGTGGCTTCGATTAGGATGCCGGTGTAACCCGCCCTTACTTCGTTCGGCTTGCTCGCCGCGCTCAACCTGGGATTCCAGTACGCCCGCGTGGTTCAAGAAACCGGGCACCGACGGGCGCGCGCCTTGTACCGACGGGCTTCTCACGCACTTCGCCTCGCCACGCCACGAAAAAAGCGGGCTGGAATTCTCCTTCTGGCGGTCCTGCTTCCGTACACGGAAGGGTGATCACTCATTGATTGTGAACTCCTGGGGACGCGGGCAGTTGGCCGGAAAAGCGTAGAAGTCCCAAGCGTCGAAGTAGATCTTGAACGCTCTCGGGTAGTAAGTGACGGGCTGGCCGCTGGTCAGCGAGGTTTTTGAAATCGTCCGCCCATCGAGCTGTCGCATGTATTCGTCATAGGCCATCGGACTCTCGATGCAACTGCGGGAAATCCCGAACAGATCGGACACGCTGTCGAGGATTTTGTCGCGGCCCATCCAGTCGGGCAGCATGTCGACGACGTCGATCGGAAAGACTTGGGTGTTGACCTGCTTCTGGTTGAAGTCTCCGTCGTCCCACGCCCAGCAGGTCCAATTCGTGATCGTGATCCGCCACTCGCCCGGCTGGATAACCTGTGAATCGACCTCCACTTGCGAGATGACGCCCACGCCTCCCAGAGTGGCCGCCAACTCGGCAGCCTCCGTCTTCGAGACGGCAACCCAAAATTCGTAATAGATCACTTCTCCTCCGCCGTTGCGCAAGGGGCTGGGCTGGGGCTGCACCGTGATGATGTTCCCTCGAGAGTCCGGCAGAGTTTGAGTCACTGCTTTTCCATTGCTGTTCTTCGGAAACAGGCTCCCCGTGGTGTCCGCGACACGGGCGCGAATCGCCTTCTCGATGATCGGGTAATGCTTGCTGCACAATTCATTTCGAAAGTCGGCGCTGTCGGTAAGCAGCGAAGACGGAAGAAACCGCACCGGCGCCGAAGGCGCCCCGATGCCGAGATAGTGGCGGAACAGATCGGCCCCGGTCGTCCAGGGGTCCTTTTTGTGATCCATCCAATAAACCAGCATCTCCGCCAGATCAAGGACTTCCACGTCCGTGAGTGAAGACTTGGAACAGGTCCGGCTCAGCAGGTCGATGGCGTGGTCAACGTCATCTGTTCCGAAATTCTTCTTGAGGAGTGGGCGCACCCTCTCGATCCACCAGCGGCGCGAGCCCCACTTGACTTTTTCCTTCTTCTCTTTGACCGGGGTATCGAGCGCCGTCGGGTCAGCCACTGCATTCCTCCTGTGTCAGAATTTGCGCTCGGCCTCTTTTCTCACCACCGTCACAGGGATCGGGGTGAAAAAGCCCGCTGGCCCTGGCTGGCGGCAAGAGTTTGTCTACATCGCCCAGTCTACAGTTTGCCGGCAAAGGGGGCTCCGTCCATCCCGCCTCAAACGGCGGGGCTTGCTCCGCGGCTGCCGGCCGCCGGCGAGAAATGCGAGCTAGTGCTTTTGAAGCGCTCAAGCCCGAGACCTGCCGCCCGACATCCATCGTCTCCCGAATCACGCTTGGCGGAGCGAGAACTTCCTCCCGGCGCGGTCCCTCGCGGCCGCTATGCGGGCGGAATGGGAACAGCTAGCTCGACTCGGAATCCGACGAACTCTCCTGGGTGCAGCCTAACTGTTTCGTATTTTGGCTCTACCGAAAGCAGCAGCGACCCGCGCTCGGCACCCGACCGGGAAAGTACGTTGAGCACGGCGAGCAAGCGCAACGCAGTAGTGACGGGCCTATGGCCTGCTTCAACCGTCAGGTGGTGAGAAATGCGGGCTAGCCCATTTTCTTCTTGCGCCACGAGCTGCCGGCGCTCGCATTTCCCGCTGTAGGCGGGATCCCCTACGCGCCCGGAATGATCAGAGATTCTCGAGAGGCTTGCTCGGAATCAGGGAAATGGACGCGCAGGAAGTCAAGAAACGCTTTTCCCCTTGGGCGAGCGTTGTCGTGATCGAGGGCCATCCGTTGGAGGAAAACCAGCATCCGCAGAACGTCATTGTCGCGCGTTTGCGTCACTCCCGTCTGGCGGGTCTGTTGTTCGCGAAACTCCCGGACTTTCTCTTGCACATGGTCCACGATTCGCTGCGCCATCAAGGAGACGGGCCGGCTCTCGTAGTAGAGTCCTGTTTCCAGAGTCTTGTAGGTGCGAACCATAGCTTCGAGGGCTTCTTGCGTGTCATGATCCACGACGGGGGACGTCTGCGAAGAGCCCTCGAGGAGGCTTCTTGCGCATGCGGTGAGCAGCCCCGTATTCTCGTGGAGAAAACTCTCGTCGATGCGAATTTCCTTGAAGGGGAAGTCCTGGGGATCGAGGCCGCCTTTGTGTTCGTGCAGCCGGCTCTCCTGTAGATACTGGCACTCGAAGGGGCAATCAATGGTGACTTCCCGTTCGCGGCCGCAGCAAATGGAACAGATCTTCCCCCCCTTCGCCGGGCAGTCTCGCTTGGCCTTGCGCTTCTCGCAGAGCGGGCAAACCATCTCCGTATTATAGGCAGGCTAACCAGATTTTCTCACCACGTGGCGAGGCGAAGTGCGTGAAAGCCCCGTCAGCACAAGGCGCGCGCCGCTCGGGGCCGCATTTCTTGAATAATGCGGGCGTACTTGAACCCTACGTTGAGCACGGCGAGCAAGCGCAACGCAGTAATGACGGGCCCATTGGGTGCTTCGGCCGTCGGGTGGTGAGAAATGCGGGCTAGCTCGACGCCCAAGAGCTACGAGCGGAAAGCCCGAACGGTTTAGGCCGTAGGGGCCCGCCGCCTACATGAAAGCTTTGATGATCTGCGCCTGGATGTCCTGCAAGCTGCGCTGCGCTTGCTGGACTTCGCCGATCTTGGCTTCCAGGTCCACCATCAAGAAGCGGCGTTCCAATCCGTTCTGGATGATCAGCTTCAAATCCTCGTTGCTCCAGGGCTTTTCGATGTACTGATAGAGGTTGACTTCGTTGATGGCCTTAATGGCGTTTTCCTTGTCCGCGTAGCCGGTCAAAAGGACCCGCGTGGCGTAAGGTTGCAGTTTTTTGACTTCGAGGAGGAATTCGATACCTGTCATCTCGGGCATCAGGTAATCGGAGATGACCAAATCGATCTGGTTCTCGCGAATGGATTCGAGCGCCTTGAGCGGCGAGTCGAAAGTCAGCACCTCATACTCGGTTTCGAGCGTCAGGAATGACCGCAGGCTAGCCAAAACCATCTCTTCGTCATCCACAATCACCAGACGGGGAACCCTGCTGTTCGTCGTGTTCGTCATCATGGCTGCTCTGCGGACTTTCGGTCTCCGATCGGCAGTCGGACGGTGAAGGTGGACCCCTTCCCGACTTCGGTTCGGACGTCGATATTCCCGCCGTGATCCTGGACGATCTTGAAGCAGATCGAAAGCCCCAGCCCCGTACCCACTCCTACCCCTTTCGTAGTGAACCCGGGATCGAAGATGCGGGGCCGGTCCTCCGGCGGAATGCCGACGCCGGTGTCGGAGATTTGAACATTTACCATATCATCTTCGTGGAACGTTTTGATCCTGACTTCGCCCTTGCCCTTCACGGCTTGGGAGGCGTTAACCAGCAGGTTCATGAAGACCTGGTTGATCTGGTTGGGATGGCAGCGGACGGGAGGGATGTCGCCGTATTCCTTGACCACCCGCACGCGATTTTTCAGCTCGTGATGAACCAGAGTGAGAGTGCTCTCCAACCCCTCGTGCAGGTCGGCGGTCTTAAAATCGGCCTCGTCGAGGCGGGCGAAGTTGCGCAAGGTGGTAACAATGGCGACGATGCGCTTACTGGCAAGCTGATTGACCCGGGAGATGTCCTCGACGACGCTGAGCACGTGTTCGAGCGCCGGACTTTCGCGCACCGCTTCGTCGCGCGACTCGCTCGTGACAATGCCGCGCAACTTCGTCAGCGAGCGGCCCAACGTGTCGGCGTTGCTGTTGATCGTACCGATCGGCGTATTCATTTCGTGGGCGATGCCGGCCACCAACTTTCCTAGCGCCGCCATTTTTTCCTGTTGGACAAGTTGCGATTGCGACTCCCGAAGGTCGCGGGTCCGCTCCCGCACTTCCTTTTCCAGCTCCTCGGCGTGATGGCGCAGATGGCTGGAGAGCTTTTCCCTTTCCGTTACGTCGTGGCAGATGACCTGGACGATGCGGTTACCTCCGTAGGTCACCAGGCTAGCACCGACATCCACATAGCTGGCCGCGGCCCCCCGCCGCTCGAGGCGCACGGTCGAGTACTGAAGATGCCCGTCCTGCTGCATCTTCTCGAACGCAGCTGCGTCCGCGAACTCTTCGACCGGAACGACGTCGGCCAGCGTGCGTCCCCGAAGAGCGTCGCGGGGAACGGCGGTGAGCTTTTCGGCCTGCTCGTTGACCTCGATGATTCGCCTCGTATCAAGATCGGCGAGCAGGATGGCCTCGCCCGCCTCTTGCATAAGAGCCCGATATTTCGTTTCCGACTCTTGGAGTTCGTGGCTCTGGCGCTGCAACGCTTCGTACAGGCGTGCATTTTCCACGATCTGCGCCGATTGCGAGGCGATGATCGACAGCAGTTTCTGATCTTCCTTGCCGAAACCCTCTTTCGATCGCTTGTTGAAAACGTTCAGCAGGCCCACCATTTGGCCCTTGGCGCGCAACGGCACGCTCAGCAGCGAGCGAATCGGAAAGTCCGAGGAGGCCACCGCTTTGAAGCGCGGGTCTTCCCGCAGGTCGTTGATGAGCAGCGGCTTCTGGTGTTTCAGCATCCAGCCGGTCAACTGCTGCCCAAAACGGAAGGGCACGACGTCCGAGTCGGCGGAATGGGCCTTCCGCGCCATCGTGCGGAAAGGGTCGGCGTCCTTCTCCTCTTGCAGCAACATTACCGCACCCTGCTCGACCTTGAGCTGGCGGACGCTTTCCTGGACGATCAGCTCGACAATGGCTTTCAGCGACATGGTGGAGCTGACGGCCGTGCCGATCGCATTCAGGATCGACAGCTCCTCGACAGCCCGCCGAAGCCGGCGATTCTCGTCTTCGAGTTCAGTGAAGTTTTCTTGCGAGAGTTCCGATGCCATCGCTCAGCATCCCGATGATGGGCTAGCCTGCTTTTCTCACTATCCGGCGGTCAAGCACGTGATAAGTCCGCCATTTTCCTCTTTTGCGGCGCCCAAGAAACGGTGTCCCATGTTCATAATCAGTATAGGTAAACGCCGGTGGCCAGCAGTGACCGGGGAGTCGACGCGCCTCCGGACGGGATGGCCGCGCGCGAGGTGCAGCCTACGAGTCCCCGCTTTCCTGCCGGTTTGCCGATTCGGAGCCCAACCCGGCTGTCAGCAGCGAGCGTACACGCTTGAACAGGGCCTGAAACATCTTAGGCGTGATCTCACTGTGGTCGGCCAATAGGTCGAAGAAGTCCTGCTGTTCAATGCGCAGCAGCCAGCTGTCCTGCTCGGCCGCGGCGGTTACGACGCTCGGTTGCTCGTCAAACAACGCCCAGTTGCCGATCGTGTCGTCCGGCCCGACGGTAAACATAGCCTGTCCGCCGCGGCTCATCCGGATGCGGCCCGCAAGCACGACGTAAAGAGCGGTAGCCGGCGCGTGTTCGTTGAACAAGACTTCGTCTCGAGCGCAGGGGATCTGTTTGGCTATCGATGCCAGCAGGGCTAATAGGTCCGTCTCAAGCTCGGCAAACAGATCGACCTTCTGCAAACGGATGGCTCGGTCAAGAGTGGTTAGCGTTTCCATGGGCGTCTAGCCTGCTTTTCTCACCACCTGACGGTCGAAGCACGCCATAGGCCCGCCATTACTGCGTTGCGCTTGCTCGCCGTGCTCAACGGACTGTTCAAGTACGCCCGCATTATTCAAGAAATGCGGCGCCGAGTGGCGCGCGCCTTGTACTGACGGGCCTCTCACGCACTTCGTCTCGCCACGTGGTGAGAAAAGCGGGCTAGACGATTCGAAAAACGGGACAGCCGATCTTCGTCGTCTGAACATACTGAAAATAAAGCAGCGCAAAAGGGAAAATCGTTGACAGTCCCCGTTTTTCGCCGAAACTAACTTCTACCACGGACGGCTAGCCGGAGTCTTGTTCCGAGCGCGCCTTGGCCAGTCGGGCGCGCGCGGCGAGCGCCGTCTCGGCCAGCATGGGATCAGTAGCGTGGCTCAACTTCTCCACGACCGGGGCGAGCCCGAACATTTTCGACTCGGCCGCTACGTGGAGCAGGGCCGTGCGGCGGCCCGCCGGACTGGTGTTGTGCGACGCGTGCCAAAGCCTGCCATCAAACATCAAAGCGTCGCTATCGCACATATCGATTGTCTCCACCCTGCTGCGGGGATCACGGTGCTGCGCCCACTTCTGCACATCCTGTGCGCTTGCTTCGCCCCGTCTCTTCCCTGCTTCAAATGCGACGAACTGCAGGCTTTCGTCGAACCGATGCGAATAGGAGACCAACTGCGGCGAGGAGAGTGGGCCAGTGTTTTCGATGCCGATCCACACCGTCACCGCTCTGCCGACCTTGGCGGCTGAGGTTTCCTGATCGGTGTGCCACGGATGTATTTTCCCGGGGGCCTTCCGAACGAGTGAGGCACCCCAGAGCATGATATCCTCTCCGAGAAGAGCTTCTACCCGATCCACTAAGTCACTCCGGGTGGCGAGGCGATAGAGGGCCGAGGAAGAGACCGCATGTCCCTTGGACCACACTGCGGGGGCGGATCTCGTTCTCCCGGCGCGCAGTACTTCCCGGCACTCCTCTGCGCTGAGAAGGTGAAAGGGTCCCAGGAAACCCTTCTCCTCGAACTCTTCTCGACACTGCTGGTAGCGTTGGGCTCCAGCTGGCTCCCCGGGCTTCTCGTCGGTCATCCTCTGGCGGACGTTCGCGCCACCAGCGCGTCGTGGATCGACTTGGTCGAACACTGGTTTGCCACGCTGACCGAGAAGCGGATTCGACTTGGCGTCCCTCCCAGACGGTCGACGAAATCCTGGCCTCGGCCGCCCGTTTTGTAAACGAACCTTAGAAACAGGACACTAACTAAAAATTATTGTCGGTTTCCACGAATGCTTTCAGGCGCCGGCTTCGACTGGGGTGCCGCAGCTTGCGGAGCGCCTTGGCCTCGATCTGGCGGATTCTCTCGCGGGTGACGGCGAATCGCTGCCCTACTTCTTCCAACGTATGCTCGCTGCCGTCCTCCAACCCGAAGCGCATCTTGATGACTTTTTCTTCCCGCGGGCTGAGGGATTTGAGCACTTGCGACGTCTGTGCGCGCAAGTTGAGGTTGATTACCGCATCCGAGGGGGAAACTTGCTGCTGATCCTCAATGAAATCGCCTAGGTGGGATTCATCTTCCTCGCCCACCGGAGTCTCGATCGAGATCGGCTCCTGGGCGACCTTCAACACTTTGCGGACCTTCGGTACCGACACGCCCATGTTCTCGGCGATTTCTTCCGAGGTCGGCTCTCGGCCGAGTTCCTGAACGAGCTTACGAGAGGTTCGGATCACTTTGTTGATCGTCTCGATCATGTGGACCGGGATGCGGATCGTCCTTGCCTGATCCGCAATCGCTCTCGTGATGGCCTGCCGGATCCACCAGGTGGCATAGGTCGAAAACTTGTAGCCGCGGCGATATTCGAACTTGTCAACCGCCTTCATCAGGCCGATGTTGCCTTCTTGGATCAGGTCGAGAAATTGCAGGCCGCGGTTGACGTATCTCTTGGCGATGGAGACAACCAAACGAAGGTTCGCCTCCACCAATTCACGCTTGGCCTCCTCCGACTGATAATGACCTTTGACAATCACTTGAAAAGTCGTTCGCAGCTCGGGGGAACTGGCCCCCCCTTGGTCTTCGAGACGGCCGATATTCTGCTGCAGCGAACGAACCTGGACGCGCAACTCGCGGGCTTCCGCCCCACGCTGAAGCCCCAATTGCTCGAGTTCGCGCTGACGCGCCGCCAGCGGTTTCTCGAGTTTCTTGAGTTCGTCGATCGACTGGCGGACACATCCGATGAATCGCTTCCGTTCATCTTCGTTCAACTCGACGGAGCGAATAAGTCGGGACATCGTTACGCGAGAGCGCGCCAACTCCATGCCGATCCGCCGGGTTTCAACCGGCTTTTGATTGCGTGGGATCACCCGCAACCGGCGGCGCAGCCGCTCGCAGCCCTTGAAAGTTTTCGCGACTTCCCGAGTCGTCTTGACGACTGCTTTCTTCTTTGCCTCCAATAGCTCTTCGCTGATGTCCTCGAAATTCACGGTGACGACATCGCGGATCGAGCGTTCGCCCTTGGCCAACCGGTCACCCAGGGCGATAAACTCTTTCACCACCAAGGGACAACGGGATAGGGCTTTGCGCACCGCCAACAGACCGCGCTCGATGCGACGGGCGATCTCGACCTCCCCCTCGCGGGTAAGCAACGGGGCGGCGCCCATCTCCCGCAAATAGACGCGAACCGGGTCGGCGCTCTTTTCGGCGGCGTTCGAGGCGGCGCTCTGCTCGGCCGCGTTGGGTCCGTCCAGCTCGCTAGTGGATTCGGCGCCGCTTGGCCTCTGTTCCCGAGGGACCTCTTGCAGTTCCCCCAAGTCCGAAGATTCAAAGTCCTTGAGCAACCGCTCGACGTGCCCTGCTCCGCTGAGATTCTTCGCTAAATCCGGATTCACTGGGTGTGCCTATGAGCGTTGTCCAGTCGAAACTCGCCGCCGTCTATCGAAACATCTTCCGGGCACGAGAACTCACCGAAGATCGGGCGGCTGCGCCACAACGACGGAGCGGCCGGCATCAGCCACCGAGGGTTCGGTCCGATTTCTTCCTCAAAGCGATTCCCCCGAAACGAGCGAGCAAGTTCAACGGAGCGCATTTTTATTCTACACCATAACGAGAAGCATCCCGTTCAGGAGAAGCCCCGGATCGAAAGTCCTGAACGGAGGAGCGACAGTGGGTTGGACGCGACAACCCAAGAAATGTCTCTCGCCTCTTAGGTGACGTGTGCCATCAGGCCCAAGTAAAGGCAGTGGGGTTACCGCGTGGTCCGTTTCAACTGCCCGCAGGCGGCGTAGATCTCCCGGCCGCGGGGCTTGCGGATGAAGCAGGGGAAGCTGGGTCTGAGGATGCGTTGAAACGCGAGTACGCGCTCGTCGGCGGGAGTCTCGAAGGGGATATCGGGCCCCGGGTTGAAGGCGATGAGATTGACCCTGCATTTGATGTTCGCCAGTAGCCCAACGACACGGCGCGCGTCGGCGTCGCTGTCGTTGACATCCTTCAGCAGGACATACTCGAACGTCATCCGCTCCCAGGCGCGCAGGGGATATCGCTTGCAAGCGTCGATCAACTTGTCGAGTTGATACTTGCTCGTGATCGGCATCAGCTGCTGTCGCAATTCCTGGGTGGGCGCATTAAGCGACACGGCCAGCCTCGGCCGCCCCGGCTGACGGCCAAACTCGTCGATCTGGGGAGTGATGCCCGCCGTCGACACGGTGACGCGGCGAGGCGAGATGCCGATACCTCCCGGATCCGAGAGCAGTCGCGTCGCCTTGAGGACAGCTCGCAAGTTCAACAGCGGCTCGCCCATCCCCATCACAACGATGTTCACCGGGCGCTTGCGGGGTTCCAGCCGGTGCCGGCGGAGCAGCAATAGTACCTGGCTGACCATCTCGCCGGCTGACAGATTGCGCTCCAAGCCCATCAGAGCCGTGAGGCAAAACTTGCAGTCGACCGCGCAACCGACCTGCGACGAAATGCATAGCGTGTCGCGCGCCTGCTCGGGGATCAAGACGGTCTCGACGGTTTTGCCGTCAGAGAGCTCGAGAAGATAGCGGACGGTTTCATCGATAGAATCGAATCGCCGCGTGACTCGGGGTAAGCCCGCGGGGAACTCGGCCGACAGTGTTCCGCGCAGAGCGGCGGGCAAAGTCCTGATCGCGTGAAGATCAGCTGCTCTGGCGCGATAGAGGCCGTCGTAGATTTGGCGGGCTCGGTAGGTGGGCTGGCCGTGTCGGGCGACGATGTCGGCAAGATCGGCAAGGTCTTTTCCAACAAGGGTTTGCGGCACTTTCTCATTGTAGCTCGCGCCCTGGCGTCCTCCGGTGGTTCTGCTACAATAACTCGAGGCTCGCAGCGATCCTGACAGTCCCTCTCGGATCGTTTTTTCTTTCCATCTCAGTGGATTAGGAATTGGATTCCCAGCAGACCAGCCAGGGGACCGTGGTCAAGACGGTCCGACCGAACGGCCTTCGCGTCGTCAGCGAAGAAATGCCGCATGTGCGCTCCGTCGCCGTCGGCGTGTGGGTTGATGTCGGATCGCGCACCGAAACAGTCAAGGAAAGCGGCATTTCTCACTTCGTGGAGCACATGGTCTTCAAGGGCACGGTTCATCGCACAGCCGAAGAGATCGCCTGCTCGATCGACTCGATCGGCGGGCACCTGGACGCGTTTACCAGCAAGGAAAGCGTAGCCTTTACGGCCAAAGTGCTGGACGAACACTTGCCGCGAGCCTTGGACGTCCTCGGCGACTTGGTTCTCCATCCGGCGTTCCGGGAGGAAGACATTGCCAAGGAAAAGGGTGTCGTTCTCGAGGAGCTAAAGATGGATGAGGACAACCCCGATTACCTCATTCACGAGATTTTTGCCGGTAATTTCTGGCAAAAACATCCGCTGGGCCGCTCCATCATCGGAACCAAGAGGACCATCTCTACGTTCGGCCGAGAGCAGTTACGAGAGTTTTTCCGCCGCACCTACCACCCCGGCAATCTGGTTATCACGGCAGCCGGCAACGTGAGCAACGAAGTGCTGGTGGGCTTGGTCGAGGAGAGGTTCGGCGGGCTGGTCCGGCAAAACCACAGACCGCGGACGCGAGTTCCTACGCCCCAAGCAACCATCGTTCTGCGGGACAAGGCCTCGCTCGAGCAGGTGCATCTGTGTCTCGGCGTCCCCGCTTATCCCGTGGCTCACCCCAAGCGCTACGCCGGATATCTATTGAGCACGGTCCTGGGCGGCGGCGTCAGCTCGCGGCTGTTTCTCAAGATCCGCGAGCACCAGGGGCTCGCCTACGCGGTGTTTTCCGATTTGGACATGTACAAGGATACGGGCTGCCTGTCGGTGTATGCGGGGACCTCGCTGGAAGCGGCGACGAGAGTGATCGAGCAGGTAGCCGGGGAGTTTCGCGACCTCAAGGAGAATCTCATCTCCGATGAGGAACTGCGGCGCGCCAAGGATCACCTGAAAGGCAGCCTTATGCTGAGCCTGGAATCCACGGCCAGCCGGATGGCGAACCTGGCGCGGCAAGAGAAGTACTTCGCCAGGTTTGTGACGCTCGATGAGGTCAATGAAAACATCGAGCAGGCCGCCGCGGAAGATTTACGGGAAGTCGCCAACGAATGGTTCCACCAGGAACGGATCGCATTGGCCGTACTCGGCAACCTAGGCGGATTCGCGGTGGAGCGGGAACAGTTGGCCTGCTGAGATCCCGATCTTTCCGGCGGTGTGTATCAAGCGTCGGCGGACCCTACGCCTTTTCCCGATGATCCGCGAGCAGCTGCTCGATCCCCACTAGATCGGTTGGATAGCGACCCGTGTAGCAGGCGTAGCAATACTCGCCTTGCAGGTCGTTGACCGATTGGCGAAGACCTTCCATGGACAAATAGGCAAGCGAATCGGCTTCGCAGTGGCCGCGGATTTCCTCTATGGACCGTGTGGCGGCGATCAGCTCCTCTTTGTCGGGCGTGTCCACGCCGTAATAGCAGGGCGAAATGGTGGGCGGGCAAGAGATCCTGATGTGCACCTCGCGCGCTCCGGCCTGGCGCATGATGCGAACGATCTTCCGGCTCGTGGTGCCGCGGACAATGGAATCGTCGACGAGCACGACGCGCTGTCCCGCGATCAGGTGGCGCACGGGGTTGAGCTTCAGCTTGACGCCGAAGTCTCGAATGGATTGCTTCGGTTCAATGAACGTCCGGCCCACGTAGTGGTTGCGGATGAGGCCCATTCTGTAAGGGATGCCGGACTCGGCGGCGAACCCAATGGCGGCGGCCACCCCGGAGTCGGGAACCGGAACGACCAGGTCGGCGTCCACCGGCGCTTCTCGAGCCAAGCGGCGGCCTAGCATTTCCCGCGACTCCTGCACCGGGCGTCCGAAAACAATCGAGTCCGGACGCGAGAAGTAAACGTGCTCGAAGACGCACTGGCGGTGCTCGAGCTCGGGAGCGAAGCGTTCGCGGTGCAGGCCTTCCTCGTCGACGATGACCATTTCTCCCGGTCGAACGTCATCAATATAGCGGGCGCCGATCAAATCGAAAGCGCACGTTTCGGACGCGAAAACGTAGGCCGGGCGGCCGTTGTGCGTCAGCGTCCCCACGGCCAAGGGCCGAAACCCCCGCGGGTCTCGCGCCACGATCAGCCGGTCCTTAGCGAGCAGAGCCAGCGAGTAGGCCCCCTCCAGGCGCAGCAAAGATTCTCGTAAGGCGTGCTTGAGGCGCTGTTCCCGAGACCGCGCCATCAGGTGCACGATCACTTCCGTATCGCTGCTGGCCTGGAAGATGGAACCGCTGCTCTCGAGTTCGCGCCGCAGATCGATGGCGTTCGTCAGATTGCCGTTGTGCGCTACGGCGATTTGCCCCTTACTGCACTCCACGAAAAACGGCTGGGCGTTGAGACTAGCGCTCTGGCCCGCGGTGGAGTAGCGCGTGTGGCCGACGGCCATGTGGCCGGGAAGTTCCTTGAGCACCGATTCGGTGAAGACTTCGGCCACCAATCCCATAGCCTTCCGGCAATGGATCTGGTCGCCGTCGCTCGAGCACATGCCGGCGCTTTCCTGTCCTCGATGCTGTAGGGCGTACAGCCCCAGGTAAGCGAGATTGGCCGCCTCGGGGTGGCCGTAGATGGCAAAGACCCCGCATTCCTCGTGGAAGTGGTCGTCGGTTGATTCCACCACGCGCTCATGGGTTGGTTGCTTCATCGTTGATCCGTTAACCGATGCGACGTCGATATCCTGGAGTGGTCCGGCTTTGGTTGTGTTGTTGAGCGCGAGGCGAAGGTCGACCCCAAGCGCGCGCTCCTGACCCAGCGGGTGATGAAATCCGTCCCAACGAGTTTCTTATCGTCGAGCCAATCATCAATCTTGTCGGCTCGATCGTGTTTCCGCGACGCTACTGTCTAGTGTAACGTTTCGGCGCCGTCCAGCGGCGAAATCCGAGGGGAAAGCACTCCCAACGCCGGCTTCCCTCCCCAGCCGTTCTAGCCCGCTTTTCTCACCACCTGACGGTCGAAGCACGCAATAGGCCCGCCATTACTGCGTTGCGCTTGCTCGCCGTGCTCAACGTAGGGTTCAAGTACGCCCGCATTATTCAAAAAATGCGGCGCCGAGCGTCGCGCGCCTTGTACTGACGGGCCTCTCACGCACTTCGCCTCGCCACGTGGTGAGAAAAGCGGGCTAGTTTCACTGCCGCTCCAACATCCGCTCAAGCGCGGTATCCCAGCGCTCATACATCTTGCCAACAGGCGCGGTGAGCAACTCGGCGTCATTGAGCCGAACGGAGATCGTTTCGGCGTCCGTCTCGCCCACCAAGGGCGCCTCGACGCTAAACCGCGATGCCAACTCCACGACCGCGGCAACGTCGTCGGGCGGTACAGACAACAAGATTCGCGAGGGCGCTTCGCCGAACAGCAGGTAGTGGCTGGGAGCGTCCGAGCGCAGTTCGAGCCGGGCCCCGACGCCGGCCGGCCCGAAGCTCGATTCAGCCAGCGTCACGGCCAGTCCGCCGTCGCTGACGTCGTGGGCCGATTCCGCCAGACCTTGACGCACGATTTCACGCATCGCCGCCTGGACGCTTTTTTCGTAATCGAGGTCGATGCCCGGAGGCAACCCCCACACTTGACCGAGGACGACCTTCGCGTACTGCGAGCTGCCGAAACGTCGCGGCGCTCGATTGTCAGGCCCCGGAAGCATGCCACCCAGCAAGACCAGGGACCTTCCCGGCCGCTGGAAATGGACACCCAAAGGCGCATTCATATGATCCACAATGCCCACCACGCCGACCACCGGCGTGGGGTAGATGCTCTGGCCGAGGGTCTCGTTGTATAGGCTGACATTGCCCCCCGTAATCGGCGTCTGGAAGTGCCGGCAGGCCTCCCCCATCCCCTCGATCGCGGCTACGAGTTGGGCCATGATCTCCGGCTTTTCCGGATTGCCGAAGTTCAGGCAATTGGTCGCGCCGATCGGTTCGGCTCCCACGGTCGAGAGGTTCCGGCAGCATTCGGCAACGGCCAATCGCGCACCTTCTTTTGGGTCGAGCGAACAGTAGCGCCCGTTGCCGTCGAGCGCCATGGCTAGCGAGACGCCCGCGTCTTTGATGCGAATCACCGCGGCGTCACCGCCGGGGCCTTGCGTCGTGTTCGTGCGCACCATGTAGTCGTACTGCTCGTAAATCCAACGCTTGGAGCAAATGTCGGGGGAAGCGAGCAGGGCCTCGAGCCCCTCCCGGAGTTCTCGTTTTGAAGGTTCGGCTAGGCCGGGTCCGTCGAGCGGCGCGCTCCGCCAGGGTTCGCCGGCGGGCCGGTCGTAGAGCGGAGAATCGTTGGTCAGCAGCGAGTTCGGTATTTCGCCGACCACCTGGCCGTTGCTTCGGACCCGCAACAGGCCGTCTGAGGTGACAGCTCCTATCCGAACGGCATCGAGACCCCATTTCCCGAAGACCCGCGAAATCTCTTCTTCCCGCCCGCGCTCGGCTACCAGCAGCATTCTTTCCTGGGATTCCGAGAGCATGATTTCGTACGGGCTCATGCCGCTTTCGCGCTGCGGAACGCGACCGAGATCGATTTCAATCCCGCTCTCGCCTCGTCCGCCCATCTCGCAGGTGGAGCACGTCAGTCCGGCCGCGCCCATGTCTTGAATGCCCAGGACGGCTCCGGTCTGCATCGCCTCCAAGCAAGCCTCGAGCAGCAGCTTCTCGAGAAACGGGTCGCCGACCTGGACGTTAGGCCTTTTCTTTTCCGATTCCTCGTCGAACTCGGTCGAGGCCATCGAGGCTCCGTGGATACCGTCGCGACCCGTTTTCGCGCCGACGTAAATCACCGGGTTTCCGACTCCCGAGGCCGCGCCGTAGAAAATCTTATCTTTCGGGAAAATACCCAGCGCGAAGGCATTGACCAGCGGGTTGCCGCCGTAGCTTGGCTCGAAGATGCACTCTCCACCGATCGTGGGCACGCCGAAACAGTTGCCGTAGTGGGCGATGCCGCCCACGACGCCTTTAGCAATGTGGCGGTTGCGGACCCCATCCCGAGGATCGTTCGGCATGCCGAAACGCAGAGAATCCATCACCGCGACCGGCCGCGCGCCCATCGTAAAAATGTCCCGCAGGATGCCGCCCACGCCCGTAGCGGCGCCTTGAAACGGTTCGATGAAACTTGGGTGGTTATGCGACTCGATCTTAAAGGCGGCGGCGTATCCGCCTCCGATGTCGACGATCCCGGCGTTCTCTCCCGGCCCCACAAGAACCCTGGGTCCCGAAGTCGGCAACTTCTTCAAATGTACGCGCGAGCTCTTGTAGGAACAGTGCTCGCTCCACATGACGCCAATGATGCCCAGCTCGGTCAGGTTCGGCTCACGCCCGAGACGTTCGACGACGCGCCTGTATTCGGAGGCCGTCAAGCCGTGTTGCGCGACAACATCGTCAGCTCGCATTTCTCACCATCTGGCGGTCAAAGCACGCAATAAGCCCGCCATTACCGCGTTGCGCTCACCGTGCTCGACGTAGGGTCTAAGTACGCGGGCATTATGCAAGAAACGGGGCGCCGAGGGTGGCGCGCCTTGTGCTGACGGGCTTCTCACGCACTTCGCCTCGCCACGTGGCGAGAAAGGCGGGCTGGTACCTGTGCTCATTCGTTAGCGAGATGCGGCAAAGGCGGAAGCCATCGACTGAAGAATCAACAGGCCATCGGTCGATCCCATGGCCGCGTCGGCGGCGCGTTCGGGGTGGGGCATCATCCCCAGGATGTTGCGTCCCTCGTTGAGAATGCCGGCGATGTTTCCAGCGGAGCCGTTCGGGTTCGCTTCGGGAGTCGCTTCCCCTCCCGGAGTCACGTAGCGGAAGGCGACCCGGTCCTGTTGTTCGAGTGTCTGGAGCGTCTCCTCATCGGCATAGTAGCGGCCTTCGCCGTGAGCGATCGGAATGGCCAGTACCTGCCCACGCTCCAAACGGTGGGTGAAGGGCGATTCCACTGTTTCGGTACGCAAATAAACGGTGCAGCAGATCAGCGACAACCCCGGATTGCGCATCAGCGCCCCCGGCAGTAAGCCGGCTTCCACCAGGATCTGAAAACCGTTGCAGATGCCGATGACCAATCCACCGTCACCGCCAAATCGCCGAATCGCCTTCATCACCGGGGAAAAACGCGCGATGGCGCCTGCCCGCAAGTAATCTCCATAGGAGAACCCGCCCGGCAAAACCACGACGTCGAAGCCCGACAAGTCCTCGGACTCGTGCCAGATCGGCGCGGCCGATTCACCGAGGTTTTCCGTCGTGGCGTAGAAGGCGTCGTGGTCACAGTTGGAACCGGGGAAGATGACAACGCCGAAGTTCATCGAGACTCAACCGTCGAGAGACGTAAAAGCGCCGGCCCCCAAGGCAAGATAAGCCGTCGGCTGCGGGGGGGAGGCGCCAAAGCCCGTTTTGCAACGTTCAAGTAACTGAAAACAAGAATTTTGTCGCCGACCTCGCCGTCCCCGGAATCGAGAGGAAACATTAAATCAGGGGACGGTGATAGGCCGGGGCCGACAAGACGACAGTGTAGCATTTCCACTCGAATGGGCTGCTTTGGTTGCTGAACTCTCCGGCGGCGTCGAGCCGTGATTTCAATCCCGCGAGCTGTTCGAGGGTCGCGCCGGCATCGAGGCCGGATGGTCACAACGGCCGATGCGAAAGCTGCTCGAGCGGGGAACCACCGGGTGGCGGCAAGTCTCACTACTCCTCAAAACCGTACTTTCGGGCGATCTCACGCGCCAGGTAGTTTTCGACTTCCGCTCCGTTGCGTAGAATCTCCAAGAAGGCGACCCGCAGCACCTGCTCCTTTTGGTTCATCAGGGTTTCACGGATTGTCTGCTGCACCCGGGGATCGGACAATTCGCGCCGGCCGGCTGTTTGCTTGGAGATGAGCTTGAGAATGAGATATCCTCGCTTGGTTCTGATGATGGGGGATACCTCGCCCGGCGACAACGACGCCACGGCTCGGCGTAACGGGATGTCGACCTTCTCCAGGCTCGATTGTGGAATGAACCCCAGGTCGCCGCCGTTCGCCGTCGAAACCGGGTCTTCGGAAAAGCTCTGCGCGAGAACATCGAACTCTTCCCCGTCGCGGAGCCGCTGTTCGATCATGGCGATTTTCGCGCGGGCGCTTTCCCGATCCGTGGCGTCGTCATTCCGTAGATTCGGGACAGGTACCTCGCTGTTGGAGGTCACCACGATCTCGGCGATGTGAAACTGCTGCTCGGGGAAATGAAAGCCGGCCTTATTATCTTCATAATACAACTTTATTTCATCTTCGTTTATCGAGACTGCTGACCTGATTTCTTTGTTCAACAGCCTTTCGATCGTCAGTGTACGCCGCAACTCCTCTTTGAATTCCTCCCTGGTCATGCCGCGCTCTTCGACATATTTCCTGAAGGCCTCGGCGTCAGGATGCAGCGCTTCCCGCTCTTCCAAGCGAGCCTGCACGTCGGAGTCGACGGCCATGAGTCCCGCTTTTTCGGCTCGCTGCAACATGGCATATCGGTCGATCACCTCGCGGAGAACGGTCAGACGAAGCACCTCGGCCTGGTGCTTCGCGGGCGGTTCGGCCATGTCACCGACCTCGTTTTGGTAATACTTCTCGAGCTGCCCGTAGGTGATCCTGTAACCATTGACGACGGCGGCCGCATCGCTGTCGGCGCCTTCCCGACAAGCGCAGAGCACAAGTACACAACCGACCCAGGCGCTAGCTCGCATTTCTCACCACCTGACGGTCGAAGCACGCAATAGGCCCGCCATTACTGCGTTGCGCTTGCTCACCGTGCTCAACGTAGGGTTCAAGTACGCCCGCATTATTCAAGAAATGCGGCGCCGAGCGGCGCGCGCCTTGTACGGACGGGCTTCTCACGCACTTCGCCTCGCCGCGTGGTGAGGAAAGCGGGCTAAGTCCGTGGACGTCGATGACCATATTCCCTATTGTAGTGCCGCGGAAACCGAGGCGGATGCGCGAGTCTTGGACAGGCCGAGGGGCGGACCGCTGAGCGGGGCGTCTACGAGGAGGCCGGGGGAGGAGTTTCTTCTTCGGCGGGTTCGGATTCGGCTTGTTGTTTCAGGCGCTCTTCGCGGCGCTTGCGACGCTCCTCGCCGCGCTTTTTCAGTTCCGAGCCGACGACCTCGAGCATCGCCTGCTCGGCGCCGTCTCCCTTGCGTCCGCCCAGCCGGATCACTCTCGTGTACCCTCCGTCGCGCTGGGCGAAGCGAGGCCCCAGCGTTTCAAACAGCTTCTTGACGGCTCCCGGTGTTTGCAGGAAGGCCGCCGCCTGGCGGCGAGTGTGCAGCGTGTCCGTCTTGGCCAGCGTGATCATCTTCTCAATCAAGGGTCGGGCCGCCTTCGCCCGGGTGACGGTGGTAATCACCCGGTCCTGGAGAATAACGCTCGTGGTGAGGCCACGAAGCAAGGCCCGCCGAGCGGAGCCGTCCCGCTGAAGTTTGAAGCCGCCCTTGCGATGCCGCACTCTGTTTTCCCTTCCCCTAGGAGCCGACTTCCACTGCTTCGGCTTCCTGGGGAACAGCCGGCGGGATCAGCCGCCCGTTTTCGTCGAAGCGCATTCCCAACGCCAGTCCCATGGACGTCAGGATTTCCTTAATCTCATTGAGCGACTTGCGGCCGAAATTCTTGGTCTTAAGCATGTCGGCTTCGGTTCGAACCACCAGGTCGCCGATGGTCAGAATATTGGCGTTTTTCAGACAGTTGTAAGAACGAACGCTGAGCTCCAGTTCCTCGACCGAGCGGTTGAGGTGCTCGTTGAAGCGGTCGGCGTCGGACTCGGCCTCGACTTCCTCGGCGGCGGCGTCTTCCTCGAAATTGATGAAGATCGTCATGTGATCTTTGATCAGCTTGGCGGCCAGCCCGACAGCGTCCTGGGGCGTCAGAGCCCCGTTGGTCCACACCTCGACGCTCAGCTTGTCGAAGTCCGTCATCTGTCCCAGGCGGGCGGCGTCGACGGTGTAGTTGACCTTTCGAACCGGTGAATGCACGGAGTCGATGGGGATGTAGCCGAGAGCCAGGTCTTCGTCGAAATTCTTCTCGGCGCTGACGTATCCTCGCCCTTGCCTGACCCTCATCTCGAGGTCGAGAACGCCGCCCTCGCTCACCGTAGCGATGTAGAGATCCGGATCGAGGACCTCCACGTCCGAATCGGCTTCGATGCTTCCGCTCAACACCTTGCCGGGATCGGTTGCCCGCAGCCGGATGGTGCGAACGTCGCCGTTGTGGAGTTTCAAGGGGACCTGCTTGAGGTTGAGAATGATGTCGGTGGCGTCTTCCACGACGCCCGGGATAGGGCTGAATTCGTGGGAGATGCCCTCAACACGAACCGCCGTGACCGCGGCGCCCTCGATCGAGCTCAGCAGAGCCCGCCGAATGGAATTGCCGATGGTGGTTCCGAATCCACCCTCAAAAGGCTGCGCGGTGAATCGGCCATAGGTAGCGGTGAGACTATCCGCGTCCGCCGCCAAGCGTTTTGGCTTCTGAAATCCTTTCCACATTCGCCTTATCTCCCTGTGAGCTGCCTTGTGCTGGGGTTCTGTTTCTGCTGGGACGCTCCGAGGCGGCCCAAACTTACCTAGAATACAGCTCGACGATCAACTGCTCGTTGATTGGAACCTGCACCAATTCGTCGCGTCGCGGCATTCCCGTAATTCGGCCGCTTAGCTTTTCCCGGTCGGCTTCCAGCCAGCTTGGAGTCAGCATGTGCGCCGTACTCTCCGTGGCGGCCAAGACGCCACCGTGTTTGCGGCTCTTTTCACGAATCTCGATCACATCATGCGGTTTAACAATAAAAGAGGGGATGTTGACTTTCCGACCGTTGACCTGGACGTGCCCGTGACGTACGGTCTGGCGGGCCTGGGACCGGCTGGTGCCGAAGCCCATGCGATAGATCACGTTGTCAAGCCGCCGCTCGAGCAGCGATAGCAGGTTTTCACCCACCACGCCCTTCATCTGCACGGCTTTTCGGTAGTAGTTGCGAAACTGCCGCTCCAGCACCCCGTAGATGCGCCGTACCCTCTGTTTCTCGCGCAACTGCAAGCCGTAGCCGAGCAAACGTCTGGGACGGCTCGTCTTGCCGTGCTGCCCGGGGAAGTAGTTGCGCCTCTCAATAGCGCAACTCGGGCCGTAGCAGCGCTCTCCCTTGAGAAAAAGCTTCATGCCTTCGCGCCGGCACAACCGGCAGACGGGGCCTCTATATCTTGCCATTTCGTTTTCCGTTCATTCGCTTACCCTTCTCGGAGCGGGCCACGCGGCTTTCGATGAGATCAGCCGGTTTACGCATCCCTCGCCCCCGCCGTTCACACGCGCCGCTTTTTCGGCGGCCGACAGCCGTTATGCGGAATCGGCGTCACATCTTTGATCTGTTTGACGGTGATGCCCGCCGTCCCCAGCGCCCGGATCGCCGATTCGCGGCCTCCACCGGGACCTTTCACTCGAACGTTGACCGTCCGCACGCCGTGTTCTTTGGCCGCGTTGGCGGCGGTCAGGCAGGCTTGCTGAGCCGCGAAGGGTGTTCCCTTCTGAGATCCTCGAAACCCTAGCGACCCGGCGCTCGACCAGGCGACGACCTTCCCCGCCGGATCGCTGATCGTCACAATCGTGTTGTTGAACGTAGCCTTGACGTGAACAATCGCGACGGGGACTGATTTTCGCGTCCGGCTGCGCTTCTTCTTGGTTCCCTTACCCTTTGCCTTAGCCATGTCTCCTCTAATTCAGTTTGCTGTCGGCTGCTACTTGCCTACCTTCCTTTTGGCCGCGACCGCGCCCCGGCGCGGACCCTTGCGCGTACGGGCGTTGGTGTGGGTTCGTTGGCCGCGGACCGGCAGGCCGCGCCGGTGTCGCAAACCGCGATACGTGCCGATCTCGATCAGCCGGCGGATGTTCATCGCCAGTTCCTTGCGCAGGTCACCTTCCACCGAGCCCTCGGCTTCGAGGATCCTTCTCAGGTTGGTGATCTCGTCATCGGTCAGCTCGCCCATCTTCTTGCCGAAGTCGATGCCGGCGCGATAGAGCAGCGAGCGAGCGCGGGCGCGCCCGATGCCGAAGATGTAGGTCAGCGAAATTTCCGCTCGCTTGGCGGGTGGTAGGTCGACTCCTGCGATTCGTGCCATTTATCGCCTCAAAACCGTGACTCCGTTGGAAACTTTCATCATCCTTGCCGCTGCTTATGCTTGGGGTTGGTGCAGAGCACCCGCAGGACGCCCTTGCGGCGGACGATCTTGCAGTTGCGACACAACTTCTTGACCGACGCTCTCACCTTCATGAAGGGTCCCTCTGCACGATCCGGCCGCGCCGATCGTCGCGGGAAGACAACTCAACCCGCACTTTGTCTCCCGGAAGCAGCCGCAGGAAGTCGTTCCTCCGTCCCGAAACGTGGGCCACAAGGCGCGACTGATCGTTCAGCTCGACCCGAAAAAGGTCGTTCGGCAACGATTCGACGACCGTAGCCGGTCGCGGCGTTTGTGGTCTGTTTTCCCTGCTTCGCTCAGCCATGGAGACTGCTCACCGCCTCCGTGCGGGTTTCCCGCTCCCGGTCGGCGCTCTTCTCCGGCCCGGTCAGCACCCAAGGACCGTTTTCGGTCACCGCGACGCAGTGCTCGAAGTGCGCCGCGTTCGAACCATCCGATGTCACCGCCGTCCAGTGATCTCCCAAGACGCGCGTCTCCCGCCCACCGGCGGCAACCATCGGCTCGATCGCCAGCACCATGCCTGCTCTCAATCGAGGATTGCTGGCTCGCCGGTCGATGTAATTCGGCACTTGAGGCTCTTCATGCAGCTTGGTCCCAATCCCGTGCCCCACGAAGTCCCGGACGATCGATAACCCGTTGCTCTCGACATGGCGCTGCACCGCCCCGCAAAGATCGAACAGGCGCCGGCCGGCCGTCGCCTGCTCGATTGCCAAGTCCAAAGACTCCTTCGTCACGCACAACAGCCGCTCGGTCTCCGGCTGAATCCGGCCCACCGGCACGGTCGTGGCCGAGTCGCCGTAGTAGCCGTCGAACTGGACGCCGATGTCGATCTTGACGATATCGCCCTCCCGCAGGACCCTCTGCTTGGAGGGCACGCCGTGAACCACCTCTTCGTTGATCGAGGTGCACAGTACGCACGGGAATCGCTGGCCGGCGGCGGGAACATAATAGCCCTTGAAAGCCGCTCGCGCTCCAGCGTCGGTGACCATCTTCTCCGCGACGACTTCCAGATCTTCGGTCGTGATGCCCGGCTCAACCATCCGCGTAAGCTCGTCCAAAATGCGCCAGACGAGCAAACCACTGGCACGCATCTTTCGCAACTCGGAGGAACTTTTTCGGATGATCATCGGCGATCCAACAACTCGAAAACCCGTTCGGAGACCTCGTCCTCCGGCAACGACCCGTCCACGGTGTGCGTCGGCTGCCCCCGCTTCCGAAACACGTCGAAGAGCGGAAGCGTCTGCTGCTCGTAGGCTTGCAAACGTTCGCGCAAAACTTCCTCGCTGTCATCCGCGCGCACCACCAAGTCGGTGTGGCACACATCACAGACATCAGGAACCTTAGGCGGGTGCGAATATATGTTGAAGATAGCGCCGCACTTAGGGCAAAGTCGACGGCCGGTAATCCTCTGTACCAATTCATTATATCCGATCCGGATTTCGATGACCACCGCCCCCAGCCCCAGCCCGTCGAGCACCGTTTCGAGCCGCTCGGCTTGCTGGGCCGTGCGGGGATATCCATCGAGCAGGAATCCCCCCCGACAGTCGGGCCGGTGGAGGCGGGCTTCCACGATTCCATTGACCAGCTCGTCCTCGGCAAGACGGCCCGCGGCCAGAGCAACGCGCGCCTGCCGGCCCAGTGGGGAACCTCGCTGGATTTCTTCTCGAATCATGTTGCCTGTCGAAATCTGAGGGATCGCGTATCGTTTCGAAATCCTGAGCGCTTGGGTGCCCTTACCCGCTCCTGGAGGGCCGAACAAAACAATAGCTCCTACCGCTGCCGCCTTGGCCGCCATGGTCTGCTTGGTCGCCCCTTGCACCCCTCGATCCGATCCCGGGAAACAGCAATCACGAAAAGGAGCGGCGTCCCCGGATTCTGCCCGCCCGCGGCGTAAACCCTTCGTAGTGACGCATGATAAGCTGCGCCTCGATCTGGTTAACCGTGTCCATGGCCACCCCGACGACGATCAGCAGCGACGTGCCGCCGAAATAGAAGTTCACGTTGAGACCCTCCAAAAAGGTCCGCGGCGCATACTGATCGAAGAAATCTCCGACCGGCCCCCACAGTTGGTGGAGTTGCACGCCGGCGATCATGAAGTCGGGAATCACCGAGATCAGAGCCAGATAAAGCCCTCCCACCATGGTGATCTTTGTCAGGATCTCGTTTATATGATCGGCGGTCGGCCGTCCGGAACGGATGCCGGGAACAAATCCGCCGTATTTTCTCATGTTGTCGGCCACTTCGGTTGGGTTAAAAATGATCGACACGTAAAAAAAACAGAAAAAGACGATCCCCGTCACATAGAGAAGCTCGTAGAGAGGCCTGCCGTAGGAAATCGGGTCAAGCAGGCTTGTCAAGAACGGACTATCTTGCAGGGCCAGCCGCAGCGTCTGCGGAAAGGCGAGCATCGAGGAGGCGAAAATCACCGGTATCACTCCGCCCGAGTTCACTTTCAGGGGCAGGTGCGTCGACTGCCCCCCCATCACCCGCCGCCCGACGACTCGACGGGCGTACTGCACGGGGATGCGCCTCTCGCCTCGCTCGACGAGCACGATAAAAGCCACCACGCCCACCATTGCCACCAGGATCAAAGCCAACTGCAACATGCTCCACTGCCCGGTGACGAAAACATTTTCGTAAAGGTTCCGGATCGCCCCGGGCAGGCCGACCACGATGCCGGCGAAGATAATCAGCGACATGCCGTTGCCGATGCCCCGTTCGCTGATCTGCTCCCCGAGCCACATGATGAAAGCGGTCCCGGTCGTCAGGGTGATGACGGCCATGGCGATGAATCCCATGCCCGGGTCGCTCAAACCGCCGCGCTGCAGGGTGAAGGCGATGCCGGTGGACTGAACGAGGCTGAGGCCGATCGTCAAGTAGCGTGTCCACTGGGTGATCTTTCTCCTGCCGAGCTCGCCTTCTTTTTGCAGCTTCTCGAGCGTGGGGATGACGACGGTCAGCAGTTGCAGGATGATCGACGCCGTGATGTAGGGCATGATGCCCAGAGCGAAGATCGTCAACTGGCTCATCTGGCCGCCGGAGAACAAGTCCATCAAGCCCAGAGCCGTACCCTCGGCCTGCTCGAAAAACTCCTGCAGCGCTTCGGTATTGACGCCCGGGGTGGGAATGTGCCCGCCGATGCGGTACACGGCGAGCATAGCCAGCGTGAAGAGGACGCGCCTGCGGAGATCAGGAACGCGGAAAACGTTTAGGAAGGTTTCAACGAACTTCATCAATCGGTCAAAACTTCGATTTTCCACCGGCGGCTTCGATCTTTTCCCGGCCGGATTTCGAGAAGCGGTGGGCCGATACGGTCAGGGGGCGAGTCAGAGTCCCCTGGCCCAAGATCTTGAGGCCGTGCTTGAGCTTCTTGATCACACCCATCTGCTGGAGGCTCTCGGGGCTGAAGACGTCGCCTTCCAACTTGTCGAGACGGCTGACGTTGACCACGGCGAACTCTTTTCGAAAGAGGTTGTGGAATCCTCGCTTGGGGACGCGGCGGATCAGGGGCATCTGGCCGCCTTCGAAACCGCGTTTACGGCTGTGGCCGCTCCGCGACAGCTGGCCCTTTTCCCCACGCCCCGCCGTCTTTCCGGTCCCGGAACCGAAGCCGCGGCCAATGCGCTTCCGTTTGCGGTTTTGCCCCGCCGGGGGGCGCAGTTGGCTCAGGTTCACTTGGCAACCTCCACCAAATGGGGAATCTTGCGGATCATGCCGCGGATGGCATCATCGTCGGGCCGCTCCACGGTCTGGCCCATTTTGCGCAGCCCCAGTCCTCGGACCACTTTCTTGAGCTTCTTCGGGGACCCGATGGGGCTTCTGACCAAACGGATTTTGAGAGTGCCAGGCATCGCTACTTCCCTAGGTGGCGCGCGCGTCGACGCGTCGCATGGCGGCTACTTCGTCCTTGTCCCGCAGCTGGAGAAGAGCATCAAACGTCGCCTTAATTACGTTATGGGGGTTCTTCGAGCCGATCGATTTCGTCAACACATTCTGAATGCCCGCGGCTTCGACCACGGCGCGAACCGCTCCTCCGGCGATGGTTCCTTTTCCGGTGCGAGCCGGCTTGAGCAGCACCCGCCCCGCGCCGAAAACACCCAGAACCTGATGAGGGATCGTGTGCTCGAGAGTGTTCACCTTGATCAGGTTTTTCTTGGCCCCCTCGATGGCTTTGCGGATCGCCGAGGGTACTTCCTTCGCCTTGCCCTTGGCGTAGCCGACAATGTGTTTTTCCGGATCGCCAACCACGACCAACGCGGTGAAACTCAGGTTCTTGCCGCCTTTGACAACCTTGGTCACACGATTGATGTTGACAACCTGATCCTTCAAGTTCAGCTGCGCCGCATCAATTCTTTTCTTGTTTGCCATCGAGCTGTTAAAACTCCAATCCCCCCTCGCGGGCCGCCTCGGCGAGGGCCTTGACTCTGCCGTGGAACCGGTGGCCGCCACGGTCGAGCACGACGGCCTTGATTCCCGCCTTCTCGGCCCGCTGGGCGACCAACTTTCCTACCTCTTTCGCCGCCGCGATGTTGCCACCGTAAGGGGTCTCGCATTGCTTGTCGCGCGTGCCGGCCGAAATCACGGTTCGCCCGGTGCTATCGTCGACGATCTGCGCATAGATGTTTTTGAGCGAGCGAAAAACGGCCAGCCGGGGGCGCTCGGACGTCCCCCGGACCTTCTTGCGGATTCGCTCGTGAATCCATCGCCGACGCCGCCCCCTGGACACCTGATGATACATGTTTCGGCAACTCTCCAATCTACTTCACGCCGGCCTTGCCTTCTTTCTTGCGCAAAAACTCGCCGACATAACGAACGCCCTTGTTCTTGTAGGGATCGGGCGGCCGCAGCGCCCGGATGTTGGCCGCCGTTTGTCCGACCAATTGCTTGTCAATGCCGGAAACGGTAATTCTGGTCTGCTTCTCGACTTTAATGTCGACGCCCTCGGGCATGAGCAGCTCGATCGAGTGGGAGTAGCCCAACAAGAAAACCACCACCCGTCCCACGACTTGCGCCCGGTAGCCGATGCCCACGATTTCCAGCTCGCGCGTGAATCCTTGCGTGACGCCGACCACGGCGTTGTGCGCCAAACTGCGGATCAAACCGTGGAAGGCGGCGTCTTGTTTGCGGCCGCGCCGCGCTACCAGCGTCGAGTCCTCGAGTTGCAGCTCAATCCCCGGGGGAATAGCACATTGCAACTCACCCTTCGGGCCCCGCACTTCGAGTACGCCGCCCTTGATGCTGACCGTTGCCTCGGCGGGCAGGGGGATGGGTTTGAGACCGATTCTCGACATCGCTTCTACCAGATCCCGCAGAGAATCTCTCCGCCGAGGTTTTGCTCGCGCGCTTTGTCGCCCGTCATCAGCCCTTTCGAGGTGGTGAGGATATTGATCCCCATGCCGCCAATGACCCTCGGTATCTTTTTCGAGTTGGTGTACACGCGCCTTCCGGGTTTCGAGACCCTTTCGAGGTGGCTCATCACGGGAGTGTGGTCGGGATTGTAGCGAAGATACACTTTAATGACCTTCTTTTTGTCGTCCGTGGCCACGCGGAAGTTGGTGATATAGCCTTCTTCCTTCAAGATGCGGGCCATCTCGATCTTCGTTTTGGAGGCCGGCATTTCCACTTTGGAGTGCCGCGCCCCCAGGGCGTTGCGCACTCGCGTGAGCATGTCGGCGATCGGGTCCGTCATCCGGTTTCTCCTTGACTCCGTTCTACCAGCTACTCTTGACCACGCCGGGCAGTTCGCCCTCGAGGGCCAGCTGCCGGAAACAGATGCGGCAGAGCTCGAACTTTCGCAGGTATCCTCGGGGGCGGCCGCAGCGCTTGCACCGATTGCGGTGGCGACCGCTGAATTTCAGTTTCTTCGACTCCCGGGCGATCTTCGCTGTCGTGGCCATAGGTTTCTCAAATTCAATCTAGTTTTGGAAGGGCATTCCCATCGACCGCAGCAGGGACAACGCCTCGGGATCGCTCGTAGCCGTGGTCACGATCGTCACGTTCATGCCCTTCATCTTGTCGATCTTGGCGTAGTCGATTTCGGGAAATACCAGGTGTTCCCGCAGACCAAGCGTATAGTTACCGCGACCGTCGAACGACTTGGTCGATATCCCGCGGAAATCACGTACCTGCGGCAAGGCGATGCTGATCAGCCTGTCGAGGAACTCATACATACGGTCGCCCCGCAGCGTGACGGCACAGCCGATCGCCATCCCCTGCCTCAATTTGAAGGCCGCCACGGATTTTCTGGCGCGGGTGACGACGGGTCTCTGGCCGCTAATACGCGCCAGCTCCGTCACCGCGGCATCCATCAGCCGAGAATTCTGAATCGCTTCCCCGAGGCCGATGTTGAGGCGGATCATGGCCAGCTTCGGCACCGCCATGGAGCTCGAGTAGGAAAACTCCTTGGCCAGCGCGGGCCGAACATCCTGGGCGTATTTCTGCTTCAGCCTCGGCGTCACCGCCGCGGCGGTCTTCGCCACGGCCTCGGGTTCCGCTGCCTTTTTCTTGCCCTTCGCCATTACTTCTTTTCCAACGGATTGCCGCACTTGCGGCACACTCTGTTCGTGCGGCCATCGTCTTCGACTTGCTTGGCGACCCTTACCGGGCCGCAACTGGGGCAGATCAGCATCACGTTGGAGAGATGAATCGGACCTTCTCGCTCGGCGATGCCGCCTTTGATCTGGCGCTGGGGGTTCGGCCGCACATGCTTTTTCACCATTTGGGCGTGTTCGACCAGCAGTCGCCCCCGCTTGGCGTCCACCTCCAGCACGCGCCCCTGCTTGCCCTTGTCGCGCCCGGCGATGACCTGCACGGTGTCGTTCTTGCGAATATTGGTACGCTTGGACGGCAAAACTCGCTCCCCCTTACAAGACCTCCGGAGCCAATGAAACGATCTTCATGAATTTCTTTTCCCGCAACTCCCTTGCCACCGGCCCGAACACGCGAGTACCCACCGGCTCCTGGACTTCGTTGATCAGCACGGCGGCATTCGAGTCGAAGCGAATATAGGTCCCGTCTCGCCGTCTGGTTTCCTTCCGCGTGCGAACGATGACCGCGCGGACGACCGCTCCCTTTTTCACGTTCGAGTCCGGGGTGGCCTCTTGCACCGAGGCTGTCACGACATCTCCCAAGCCCGCCTTGCGACCGGTGCTGCCGCCGCGCGGAAGGATACAGCGAATCCGCTTCGCCCCGGAATTGTCAGCCACGTCGAGCCGCGAGCGCATGCCGATCATTTGCTTTTTGGCTCCCCTCGCCCGGCGCCGGCACTCGTTTTCGGGGACTCTTCCTCCGCCGCGGCCGCTTGCCGGATGACCGTCGCCAAACGCCAGCGCTTCGACTTGCTGAGCGGGCGGCACTCGACGATCCGCACTTGATCGCCCAACCGCGCGACTTCCTTTTCATCGTGGGCGTAGAACTTTTTCCTGCGCGTCACAATCCGGCGATAGAGCCGATGGGTCACCCGCCGGCGCACTTCGACGACGATCGTCTTGTTCATCTTGGTGGAGACGACCGTACCTACTTTCTGGGTCCGCCGGCCGGTTTGAAGCTCCATCTGCCCGCTCTCTGCCATCAACCTTCTCGCTCTTGTTCGGAGGGCTTGCGCTCTTCCCGAACCGTTAGGATTCGAGCTAGATCTTTCCTGAGTGCCCGATACTTCTTCACTCCGTCGGTCTGCCCCATGGAAATCTGAAAACGGAGACGAAACAACTGTTCCCGCGCCTCTCGTTCCTTGGCCGCCAACTCGGCGGGGTCGAGATCGCGAACCTGTTCCGCTTTCATCCCAATCCTCCCGACGTCCGCCTCACGAAACGGGCCGTCACCGGCAGTTTCTGAGCGGCCAGATGCATCGCCCGCTTCGCCAGATCCTCGGCAACGCCTTCTACCTCGAACATCATCCGGCCCGGGCGAACGACCGCCACCCACTGCTCCGGCGCGCCCTTGCCTTTTCCCATCCGCGTTTCCGCGGGTTTCTTGGTGATCGGCTTGTCGGGAAAGATTCTGATCCAAAGCTTTCCGCCGCGTTTGATGTGGCGCGTAATGGCCACCCGCGCCGCTTCGATCTGCCGGTCGGTCACCCATCCGGTCGACATCGCCTTGAGGCCGAAATCGCCGAAGGCGAGCGACGATCCGCGCCAGGCTTTGCCCGCGCGCCGACCCCGCTGCTGCTTGCGATACTTGACCTTTTTGGGCATCAACATGGGCTATAGTCCTTGTCGCTGTTCGACCGTGATGCTATCCCTTGTCCCCGGTAGGCTCTTCCCCGGCAGCGGGTTTGTCCGCCTTTTCCGGTTCGTCCGAGGACGCCTCGCCGCCCGCCGGCACGGACTCGTCTTCCGCCGACGCTCCAGTCGGTTGCTCCTCAGCGGCCGCTTGACTGGGTTTCTTGCCGGGAGCCGGTTGCTCTGTCGCGGCCTCGGCAGCCCCCCCCGGCTGGGCGGTCTGCTCGGCGGCCGCGGGGACTGGCTCCTCAACAGAGGGCGCCGGCTCCGACTCCTTCGAGGCTCCCGTCTGTGCGGACTCCACAACGACCGGCGGCTGAACGGGCGCGGGGCCCGAGGCTCCCGGGCCGGGGGCCGTCGCGGCGGGAGCGGATGCGGCAACCTCGCCCCGAGTCCGGTCGACTGTCCGCGAAGCGCGAACTTTGTCCCTCTCCCGCTCGGCCGCGGACCGTGCCTCCCGACGGCGAGCCGGCTCGAGTTCCTCCTGGCCCCCCGCCCCTCGCAGCAGAGCCTTCTGGTCCAGAAGATCACCCTTATAGATCCAGCATTTGACGCCGATCACGCCGTAAGTCGTATGGGCTTCTGAAAAACCGTAGTCCACATCCGCCCGCAAGGTTTGCAAGGGCAACCGTCCCTGCAGATACCACTCGCTACGGGCGATCTCTCTGCCGTTGAGCCGTCCCGCCACCCAAACCTTGATCCCTTTGCATCCAAAGCGCAGGGCCGAGTCCACCGCTTTGCGCATAGCCCGACGAAAGGCTACCCGCTTGATAATCTGCAGGGCCACGGATTCGGAGACCAACTGGGCGTCGAGCTCCGGCCGATGCACCTCTTGGATGTCGATGTAGATTTCTCGCTGCGTGCTCTCCTGCAGCTCTTGCTTTAACTTTTCGATCTCCGAACCCCGGCGGCCGATGATGATGCCGGGCCGGGCCGTGCGGATCGTGATGCGCAGCCGATTGCCGGGACGATCGACCTCGACCGAGCTGATGCCCGCCGCTTTCAGCCGCTTTCGCAGTGATGCCTTCAGCTTCAAGTCCTCATGAAGCAGCGCGGCGTAGCCGTGCTTGGCGAACCAGCGGGAGCGCCAAGGCTTGGTGTACCCAAGACGAAATCCGTATGGATGTACTTTCTGTCCCATGGTTGTCGGCCGTTTCTACTCGGAGTCTTCCTTCCCGTCGGAAACCGTGATGACAATGTGGCAGAGCCGATGCCGGTAACGGGAAGCCCGCCCCATCGCGGACGCCCGAAGCCTGGTTAATCGCGGCCCTTCGTTGACCAGGGCTTCTTGTACCACCAACTCA
The DNA here is from genome assembly GCA_965248365.1 of Bryobacterales bacterium. Taxonomy (GTDB): domain Bacteria; phylum Acidobacteriota; class Terriglobia; order Bryobacterales; family UBA6623. The sequence continues at coordinate 2,187,808 of CBDFJA010000003.1, forward strand.
TCCACGTCGACGTCGTCGGTGTTTTCCGCGTTGGCGATCGCCGACCGCAGGACCTTTTCCACTTGCGCCGCCACACGCTTTTCGCTCGTCCGCAGAATGGTCAAGGCGTCTTCCGCCTCCCGGCCGCGGATTAAGTCCACGACCAGCCGCGCCTTCTGGGGCGAGACCCTGGCGTAATGGAGTTTAGCGGTCGCCTGCATGTCCTTGCATCACCTCCGCGCCGCGCGTCCGGACTTGGCCCCCCGATCCGCGTGGCCTCGGTACGTCCGGGTCGGCGCGAACTCGCCGAGTTTGTGCCCCACCATGTTTTCCGTGATGAAGATGGGGATGAATTTCGATCCGTTGTGCACCGCGATCGTATGACTCACCCACTCGGGCAAAATCGTCGAGCGCCGCGACCAAGTCTTGACCACCTTTTTTTCCTTGTGCCCCTCCATGGCCGAAAGCTTCTTGGCCAGGTGTTCGTCGTAGAACGGCCCTTTTTTCAACGAGCGACCCATTGATCTCCTCGCAATCCCCCTACTATCCGCTCTTCCGTCCTCGGCGGGTGACGATATAGCGGTCCGTCCGGGGATTGTTGCGCGTCTTGAAACCTCGGGTCGGCTGGCCCCAAGGAGTGACGGGGTGGCGTCCGCCGGATGATTTTCCCTCGCCTCCGCCGTGCGGATGGTCCACCGGATTCATCGTCACGCCCCGGTTATGAGGGCGTCTGCCCAAATGGCGGCTGCGCCCCGCCTTGCCCAAGGAAATGTTGCCTTGGTCCGCGTTGCCGACCTGCCCGACGGTCGCCATGCAATCCATCAACACCCGGCGGGTCTCGCCCGAGGGAAGCTTCAGTAGGGCGTAGTTGCCTTCCTTGGCAATCAGCCGGACTCCCGTACCGGCCGCCCGCGCCATCTGCCCGCCTTTGCCGGGTCGCAACTCGACGTTATGCACGACGGTCCCCGGCGGTATGTGGCGCAAGGGCAGCGCGTTGCCCACCAGGATGTCGGCGTCAGGCCCGGACATGAGTTTCATGCCCACCTTCAAGCCTCCGGGCTGGAGAATGTAGCGCTTTCCCCCGTCGGCGTAATGCAGCAGAGCGATATTCGCCGAGCGGTTCGGATCGTATTCGATCGACGCCACAACAGCCGGTACGCCGTGCTTCTCGCGCTTGAAATCCACCAGGCGGTAACGCCGCTTGTGGCCACCGCCTCGGAACCAAATGCAGGTGCGGCCCGTGTTGTTACGCCCGCCGGACCGCTTCTTGCCGGCCACGAGCGACTTCTCCGGCCGGTCGCGGGTCAACTCTTCCCGCGAGACGCTGGTCTGGAATCGTCTGGCGCTCGAGGTCGGCCTGTAGGTCTTGATGGGCATGACTGGCTCCGCTAGATCTGGGCGTACTCCACCATTTTTTCGCCTTCTCTGAGCTTGACGTAAGCTCTCTTCCAGTTGGAACGATAACCCGCGGAACGGCCGCGGCGGCGGAACTTGCCCCGGTAGTTCGCCGTGCGCACGTTCTCGACCTTCACGTTGAAAGCCTTCTGCACGGCGTTTTTGATGTCGGTCTTCGTCGCCTTCTGATGCACGCGGAAACACAGCGTCCGTTCGAGCGCTCGCAGCCCTTCGCTTTTTTCCGAAATCAGCGGCCCCCGGATCACCTCGTAGGGACTCACGATAACACCTCGCAGCAATGCTTGGCCACCGGTTCGGCGATCAGCACCACCTCGGATCCCAGTAAGTGATAAGGGTGCAACTCGCGGCTGTTCATGAGACGGACACGGGGTATGTTGCGGCTCGACCGCCGCAAGTTTTCGTTGTCGCCGTTATCCACCAGCAATACCGAGCCCGCGGCGTCCAAGCGGCCCAAGATCTGATTGAAATCCTTCGTCTTGGCGCTTGCCAGGGAAAATTCTTTGACCACCTTCAGCGCTCCGTCGTTCAGTCGAACCGTCAGGGCGGAGCGAAGCGCTCCGAGCAGCATTTTTTTCGGCAGGTGGTAGCTGTAGTCTCTGGGTGTCGGACCATGGACGGTACCGCCGCCCCGCCACAGCGGCGATCGAATCGAACCCGCCCGCGCCCGGCCCGTGCCCTTCTGACGCCAGGGCTTACGGCCCGATCCTGAAACTTCGCTGCGAGTACGCACCTTATGTGTTCCCGCCCGGCGGCCCGCTTGATAGTGCCGCACGGCATGATAGAGCAGGTCTTCGTTCACCGCCACCCCGAAGACTTGATCCGCCAGCTCCACGCTGCCCACGACGTTGTTTTCGAGATCAATGACGTCGACGGCGGGCATTGTTATATCCTCGTTCGGCGGACGACGACGTAGCCGCCGCTGGGGCCCGGAACAGCCCCCTTCACCAAAATCACATTGTCGTCGACGTTGACTTCCACGATCTCGAGATTGCGCGCGGTGACGCGGCTGTTCCCCATCCGGCCGGGCAGCCGGGTGCCCTTGAATACACGGGCGGGGTAAGAACTCTGCCCGATAGATCCCGGCACTTTATGCGACATCGAACCGTGCGTGGCGGGACCGCCGCTGAAGCCGTGCCGTTTGACGACGCCTTGAAAACCGAGTCCCTTGCTATGGCCGATTACGTCCACTTTTTCGGCCACCTGGAATTCTTCCGCCAAGACTCGGTCGCCGGGCTTGAGGTCACTCTCACCACCGGCGCCGCCTACTCTCAATTCTCGGAGAAAACGAGCCGGCTCGACGCCGGCCTTCTTGAAGTGTCCCGCCATGGGCCGCCTTACCCGATTGGGTTTCACGAACTCGACCAGGCCCAACTGCACCGCGTCATAACCGTCTTTGGCGACCGTTTTGCGCTGCACGACGACACAGGGGCCCACCTTCAGCGCCGTTACCGGCACCACCTGGCCGTCAGGTCGGAAGACCTGCGTCATGCCAACTTTTCTTCCTAGGATTCCCGGCGCCATTGGCTTCTATGTGCAGTGCATGTGTCTAGCCGTCTTCGGCTTTGCCGGCTCCAGCTTTACTGGCTCCGAAAGCCTTGATCTCAACGTCAACACCGGCCGGCAAATCGAGCCGCATCAGAGCGTCGACGGTATCCGGGGTCGGTTCCAAGATATCGAGTAGACGCTTGTGCGTGCGAACCTCGAATTGCTCGCGCGAGCGTTTGTCGGCGTGCGGCGAGCGCAGCACCGTGTATTTGTTCTTGACCGTCGGCAGCGGAATAGGTCCGGCGACAGTCGCGCCCGTACGCTTTGCCGTGGCGACGATTTCACCCGTGGATTGGTCGAGCACCCGGTAATCGTAGGCCTTGAGGCGGATCCGGATTCTTTCCTTTGCCATGGCTCCCTATTCCACGATATCGGTAACGGTGCCGGCGCCGATGGTGCGGCTGCCTTCGCGGATGGCGAAGCGCAAGCCCTTTTCCATGGCCACCGGCGAGATCAGCTCCACCGTCATGGTGACGTTGTCGCCCGGCATCACCATTTCCGTCCCCTCCGGCAGGGCCGCCACCCCGGTCACATCCGTCGTGCGAAAGTAAAACTGCGGCCGGTAGCCGCTGAAAAACGGCGTGTGCCGTCCCCCTTCGTCCTTCTTCAACACGTACACTTCGCCCTTGAACTTCGTGTGCGGCGTGATCGATCCCGGCTTGGCCACCACCTGTCCGCGCTCGACTTCGTCCTTCTCCAGCCCCCTCACCAGCAACCCCACGTTGTCGCCGGCTTCTCCTTGATCCAATAACTTCTTGAACATCTCGACACCCGTGATCACCCGCTTCTGCGTCTCCCCGAAGCCGACGATCTCCATCTCCTCGCCCACCTTCACCGTTCCCCGCTCCACCCGGCCCGTGACCACCGTGCCGCGCCCCGAGATCGAAAAAATGTCCTCGATGGGCATCAAAAACGGCTTGTCCTTCTCCCGTTGCGGCGTCGGGATGTAGGTATCCACCGCCTCCATCAGCTTCTCGATGTCCTTCTCCGCCGCCTCCTCCCCGTTCAGCGCATTCAGCGCCGACCCGAGAACCACCGGAATGTCATCCCCCGGAAAATCGTAGCTCGACAGCAGCTCCCTGACTTCCAGCTCGACCAGCTCCAAAAGCTCCGGGTCGTCCACCGCATCCACCTTGTTCAAAAACACCACGACGTAGGGCACCCCGACCTGGCGCGCCAGCAAGATGTGCTCCCGGGTCTGGGGCATCGGCCCGTCGGTCGCCGCCACCACCAAGATCGCCCCGTCCATCTGCGCCGCCCCGGTGATCATGTTCTTGATGTAGTCGGCGTGCCCGGGACAATCCACGTGCGCGTAGTGGCGGTTCGACGTCTGATACTCCACATGCGCCACCGCGATCGTGATCCCCCGCGCCTTCTCCTCCGGCGCGTTGTCGATCGAATCAAACGATCGAAACGCCACGCTATCGTCGTGCTTCTGCAAGACCTTGGTGATCGCCGCCGTCAGCGTCGTCTTGCCGTGGTCGATATGCCCGATCGTCCCTACGTTCACGTGCGGCTTCGAACGATCAAATTTCTCCTTGGCCATACCCTTTCGTCCTCCCTGTGGCTATCGAACAGCACCGCTGCCGGACGCGGTCAAACGATCAAAGATCCGTCTGGCCGCGACCCCGGGGAAAGCCTCTCCGTTCGATTCCGGCTCCGCCGCGGCTGTCCGCCTCCGGAGTTTCTTAGCTGACGACCCCTCCCTGGACGCGGTGAACAATGCCTTCGGAAACTTGCAGCGGCGCTTCCTCGTGACCGTGGAGGTGCATCGTGTGCGTTCCTCGCCCTTGCGTCCTCGAGCGCAGGTCCGTCGCGTAGCCGAACATTTCCGCCAGCGGCACCAGCGTGCGGATGATTTGCGATCCGCCCTGAAGATCGAGTCCCTCGATGCGGCCCCGCCGGGAGTTGATATCGGCGATCACGTCGCCCATATACTCCTCCGGCACCACCACTTCAACCGACATGATCGGTTCCAGCAAAACCGGGTCTGCCTTTTGTACGGCCTGCTTGAAAGCCATCGAGCCGGCGATTTTAAAAGCCGGCTCCGAGCTGTCCACCTCGTGAAAAGTGCCGTCCAACAAAGTCACCCGCACGCCGACGGTCTCGTAACCCGCCAGCACACCGGAACTCGTCGCCTCCCGCACACCCTGCTCCACGGGCTTGATATATTCCTTGGGGATGGCGCCGCCCCTGATCTTGTTGACAAACTCGAACTCATCGCCCGCCAGCGGCTCGATCATGATCTTGCAGTGGCCATACTGCCCGCGGCCGCCGCTCTGCCTCACGAAGCGCCCCTCGCCTGGCGCGGAACGTCGGATCGTTTCCCGATAAGAAACCTGCGGCCTGCCGACGTTCGCCGAAACCGCGAATTCCCGCAATAAGCGATCGACCAGAATCTCCAGATGCAGCTCTCCCATTCCGGACAAGATGGTCTGCCCGGTTTCCTCGTCCGTTACCACGCGGAAGGTGGGATCTTCTTGCGCCAGCTTGCCCAACGCCATACCGATCTTCTGCTCGTCGGCCTTCGTCTTGGGCTCGATGGCTAGCGAAATCACCGGCATCGGGAAATCAATTTTTTCTAGGATGATCGGGGCCTTCTCGTCGCAAACCGTATCGCCCGTCTGCACGGTCTTCAACCCGACGGCCGCGATGATATCCCCGGCGCCGGTTTCCTCTACGTCTTCGCGCTTGTCGGCGTGCATGCGCAACAGACGGCCGATACGCTCGTTGCGGCCCTTGGCCACGTTGTAGACGCTTCGCCCCGTCTTGAGGACACCCGAATAAATCCGCAAGAAGGCCAGCTGCCCGACATAGGGATCGGTCATGATCTTGAAGACAAGGGCCGAAAAAGGCTCCCGGCTATCCGCCTTGCGGGTAAGAGTCTCGACCCCTTCGAGATCCGTGCCCTGGATCGCCGGCACGTCTAGCGGAGAAGGCAGGTAGTCCACGACCGCGTCGAGAAGCCGCTGTACGCCCTGGTAGCGAAAAGCCGAGCCGCAGAGCACCGGGGAAATCTTCATGGCAATCGTCGCTCGGCGGATACCGGCCTTCAGATCCGCTTCGGTGATCGTCTCGCCCTCGACAAATTGACGGAAAAGCTCGTCGTCTTGTTCGGAGACTCGTTCAATCAGTTGGGCCCGCCGCTCGGCCACCAACTCCCGCATCTCTTCCGGAATCTCGCCTACGTCATATTGCGCCCCGAGCGTCTCGGCGCGCCAAAAAATCGCTTTCAGCTCAACCAGGTCGACGACCCCTCGCAGACTGTCTTCGCTTCCGATGGGAACCTGGATCGGCACCGCATTGGCTTTCAGGCGCTCGCGTACGCTTTCGACGGCGCGGTCGAAATCAGCGCCGACCCGATCCATTTTGTTGATGAAAGATATGCGCGGAACCCGGTATTTGTCGGCTTGCCGCCAGACGGTTTCCGACTGAGGCTGGACACCGGCTACGCCGTCGAACAGGGCAATGGCGCCGTCCAAGACTCGCAGGCTGCGCTCGACCTCGGCCGTGAAATCCACGTGCCCGGGCGTGTCGATGATGTTGATTTCCGAACCGCGCCAGAAACAGGTCGTCGCCGCCGAGGTGATCGTGATCCCCCGCTCCTGCTCCTGCTCCATGTAGTCCATGATGGCGGTGCCTTCGTGCACCTCGCCCATGCGGTGCGTCCGCCCCGTGTAGTAGAGGATCCGCTCCGTCGTGGTCGTCTTGCCGGCGTCGATGTGCGCGGCGATGCCGATGTTGCGAACCTTGTCGAGTTGGATGCCGGCAGGCATAACGTTTTCCTGAGTGAGTCGAGCCGTTTGGACAAGCTCATCACCATCGGTAGTGCGCGAAAGCCTTGTTGGCCTCCGCCATGCGATGAACGTCCTCCCTTTTCTTGATGGCCGACCCCCGAGAGGAGGCCGCCTCCAGAATCTCGGCGCAAAGTCTTTCCGCCATCCTTTTCTCGCTACGCGCTCGGGCGTAGGAGATCAGCCAGCGAATGGCCAAGCTGGCGCGGCGATTCTGCTGGACCTCGATCGGCACCTGATAGTTCGCTCCGCCGACACGGCGCGACTTGACCTCGACGACGGGTTTACAATTCTCGACGGCCTTCTTGAAGACCTTGAGAGGGTCCTCGTTGCCTTGTTCACGAATCATGTCCATCGACGTATAGAAAATCCGCTCGGAGACTGACTTCTTGCCCTCCCACATCAGGCAGTTGATGAACTTGGCCACCAGCGTGGAGTTGTAGACCGCGTCGGGCGGCGGCGTTCGAGGTTCGATTTCTCGTCGTCGGGGCATGTCTATATTCGGCTCCCGCGGCTACTGCTTCGGGCGCTTCGCTCCATATTTGCTGCGCGCCTGCCGGCGGTCGTTGACTCCCGCTGCGTCTAAGGTACCGCGAATGACGTGATAGCGAACGCCGGGGAGATCCTTGACGCGGCCGCCTCGAATCAGCACGATCGAGTGCTCCTGCAGGTTGTGGCCGACGCCCGGAATGTAGGTCGTGACTTCAATCTTGTTCGTCAGTCTCACGCGAGCCACTTTTCTCAGCGCCGAATTCGGTTTCTTCGGCGTGACCGTGTAGACGCGCGTGCATACGCCGCGCTTCTGCGGACACTTCTGTAGCGCCGGGCTGGCCGTCGGATAGCGGGGCCGTTTCCTCCCGTGGCGCACCAATTGATTAAATGTCGGCACCGTTCACCTTCTTCAAAACATCGAACGCTTGCCCGCCCCAGCGCAAGATCAACCAAACGCTAGGGCACACAAAGCACAGATCCAGTAAGCGATTCTCTTCTCGGTTGATCTCTGTCGCCTTAGACGGTCCGAAGAGCCCGGACCTTATCGGCGATGCCCCAAGCTAGAAGCTACGATTCGCTTGGGGACTCTAGCACCCTCAACAAGCGAAACCTACTACGGACGGCCCAGGCTCGGTAACTACCTTTCCCTAGGTCGGCTGTCACCGAACCCGAATTTGCTGGAGTCGGAAAATGGACAGCAGTATTAGAACGCGCGCTAACCCTGCCTCAACTATATCGAACCGGGCGAAACCATGTCAACTGCAAAGCAGTCCTATCTGGCCAAAAATAAAGACCCTTACGCCCGCCTATTCCTCCGCATGGCCGTGGACGACGAAACCGATCAGCTCGCCGCCCGCTTCGAGATCCAGCACCCAGTGCTCGTACTCGTTTTCCCACAGGTGGGGCGCTTGTTTTCCCTCCGGAAGCTCGGCTCGAAGAACCGTGGGATGGGGATTGCCGACCCGAAGCGTCATGGCCACCAACTCGTCGAAGCTAAGGTTTTTAGAGGGATCCGGGTCGTCGGCAATCGGGGTGAGCAAAACAAAGTCTCGACTCGCCGCCACCCCCATATGGTTCCCGTCCTCGGGATGCAGTCCGTAACGCATGGTGTAAATCCCCGGGGGGACGTTTTGCCGGCGAAAGTCCGACCCCTTCTCCGGAAATCTGGCCACGCCCAGGAATGCTCCCTCGGGAATCGTATCGAAGCGCACGCCGAATTCCATGACCGGCTCGCCGCCAAAAGCCGTCGAACGGCCCCAAAATTCGGCCACCGGCTTGCCGTCAGGCCCGTTGACGCGGACGCCAGGGGACTTGATCGCCGAACGAATCGCCTCGCTGACCTGGTCTCCCGGCAGCGGATCGGCGGACCCTATCTGAAACTCCCCCGCCCCCGCCGGCAGCCATAGGCCGAGCAGAAAGGCAAGCGTCGCAACAGGACGCAGTGGCGTTTTCATCGAAAATACCATGCTTAAGCCGACGGAATCCGCCGACTTGCCGTTTCGCTTTTTCTTCAACCTGTCCACGACGCCCGGTCCGTTCATCGTCGATAAAAGTGGCTTCCAAAAAGAACAGGGGCTACGAAGAGCAGCCCCTGCTGGCAGAACCTTATATCAGCAACTTTGGCAAAAATTCAGTCCGTGTACTCGCCGTCGCTGAACGAGAAGGTCCCCAGGTACGCGCTGCTGCGCCGCGGCGCGCTGAAGACAACGCCTAGTCCCTCGCCGCTGAAACGGTTCTCCAGGGCGAACGCCGGCATGGCATGGGAGAGCCTGGCCAGCGGCGTGTAATAGAGATCGTCCAAGTGGCACAGGGAGTCGGACTCGACAATGGCGCGGGTCTCAACGCGCACCAACTCGCCGGCCGTCAGCGTCGCCTTCTTGGCGTGAATACTGCCGTGGACGTCTAGCGTAATCGGCGCTGTGTCCGTACGGACTACTTCGTCCAGTAAGTCCCCGCTCATGTTCCTCGCGAAGGACTCAAGCGCCGCGCGCTGGCCGGCGGAAGCTCGCTCGTCGAAGATCAGCACCGCCTTCGTGGGGTACGGATTTCCGAACGGGTCGCCCAGCGTCGAGCGGGCCTTCACAACGGCGACCACGCCCAAGCCGTCCAGTGAAACATCGTTCCAACTGCCTACGTTCACCTGCCAGCCCATGACCGCCAAATCTCCGCGCAAGCCCATTTCCGAGTTGGCGAAGCAGTGCGAAGCGTAGATCTCCGCATTGCGGGCTTCGACGTAAGTGCCGCTGATTTCCGCTGCGCCGGCTACCGCCGCCACGGCCACCAGCAAGGCCATCAAACACGCAAATCGAAAACGTTGCATCTTTTCCCTCCGTCAGTCGGTCGCTTCTGAGTGTAGGTCTTTCTCATTCTACTACGCGACGAAAACGCTGCGAACCGAAGAATCGGCTCGCGGCACGCCGGCGACGCGAGCCACATAAGCCCTTAGGCCCGACTACACCTCTTCGTAACACGACCTCGACACCGAGCACGTATCTTCGTCGACGACTTCACCGTCGGGTCCCAGCGGTCCCTGCGAGTAGACGCACCAGTAAATACGCGTATTCGAGTGGGGCACGCTCGGGTCGTCATCGGCTTCGACGAACATCCCCTTCCATCGCAGGGATGAGCATCGGTTGCTGAGCACCTTCAACCCCGCGCCTCTATCTCTCATCGCTAGTAAGCTCTCCTAGACAAGACCTTCGGTTCCGGCGATGTGACGCACGCCTCCCGGCGTGCCGTGTCGCTATTCCTGGCGACATGTCCGTTGATGTGCCAGCCCTTCCGCCGGGCAGTGGAATGCCAGCATGGCACGCTACAAGCGTGCGCCACGTCGCTTTCGGGCCCGACATTTCCTCATATCTAGCGAACTCGTCTCCAGTACACTAGACTGATATTCCGGCCGCTCGAAGGACAGCCCTCTTGACCGCCACCCGAGCAAGCTGGACTTTGTGTTTGTTTTGGCTCAGCGGCGCGGCGCCACTGACCGCTGCCGCTCCCGCCTTCATCGCCGTCGCTTCGCTGATTGCCCCGCCCGACAATGTCTGCTCCGCCTCGGCCGAGCGCCACGGTGTCGGCGCGACATGGCCGAGCACGACTCGCGCGCTTTCGACCTTGCCGCCGCTCATCTTTAGTGAGACCGCCGCGGCGGCTAAGGGCCAATCCAACAACTGGCGCTCCCGCACTTCATAGGTAGCGTTGGACCCGGAAGCAGACGGGATCTTGATCTCGGTTAAGATCTCGTTGGGCTTAATCGCCAGCTCCCGGTCGCCGTCGTTCGCGGGAGCCCGATAAAGACTCTCGACCGCCAACTCGCGCTCACCGTCCGGTGAGGCCAGCGTCGCGGTAGCTCCCAGCGCAACCAGCGCCGGCGCCAGGCTCGAGGCGTTCACGAAATAAGCCGGCCCCTTGTTTCCGAGAATCGCGTGGTAACGGTTCTCGCCGTCGGGAACTAGCGAGTTCCCCTTGGAGTCTTTAGCCAGCAGTCCCAGGCCGTTACGGAAGTACCAGCAGCGCGGTCTCTGCAAAAGATCGCCCCCAACCGTACCCATGGCGCGGATTTGCGGACTTGAGACACCCTCGGCGGCCTGGACCAGAGCCGGGTAATTTTTTTGAACCTCGCCGCTCGCCAGTAGATCGTCGAGGGTGGCTGTGGCTCCGATGCGGAGTCCGCCGGCCGACGACTTGATCCCTCCAAGACCCTTGATACTGCTAAGGCTCACCACCCGCTTCGGGGCGTGGATGCGCTCTTTCATCAAGCTGAGCAGATCCGTACCCCCGGCGAGGATGTCGGTTTCTCCCCACTTGGAGGACAACAGGCCAAGCGCCTGCTTGAGATTTTCCGGGGCTGCATGTTCAAACGCTTGCATTACGCCATCCCTCCCTTCTTCTCGAGCGCCGCCAGCACCTTGTCGGGGGTCAACGGCAGTGTGGGGACCCGAACCCCGATCGCGTTGGCCACGGCATTGGATATCGCCGCCCCCGGGGAAATGACCGGCGGCTCACCCAGACCAATGACGCCCCTGTCGTCGTAGACGCCGGTCATCATGTGGACCACGAGTTCTCCGATGTCGCCGATGCCGGCCAGTTTATAAAACTCCATGTCGGCGTTGAGATAGATTCCCGTAGCCTGGTCGAAGATCCGCTCCTCCCAGAGCGCATAGCAGATCCCCTGAATCAAGGAGCCGTGGACCTGGCTGTCCGCCGTCTTGAGGTCGATGATCAGACCGCAATCCTGCACGGCGACCATCTTGTTCATGCTGACGATCCCGGTTTCTGTGTCGACCGAAACGTCGGCCATCTGAACGCCGCCCACGCCGCTGTCGGCCAGCTTGCCGCCGTCCCGCATGGGCTGTTTGCCGGTTTCGGAAATCGAGCTGGAACCGAGCTTGCGGCAGGCGTCCTTCCAACTGAGCTTGCCGGAACCGCCCTTTACGGCGAGATAGCCGCCGCCGGCTTCGATCTGATCCGACGTCGTGCCGAGTGAAGACGCCACCGCCTCTTTCAGCATCTCTAACGCGTGAACGGATGCCCGGCGGGTCGAAGACGAAACGCCCCCAACCGTCGTGCTGCCGCCGGAGGGGCCCGACGGAGGATAGTTACTGTCGCCGATCTTGACGTTCACCGCCGAAAGCGGCAGCCCCATCGTTTCGGCCGCGACGATGCCGATCACCGTCCGGGTGCCCGAGCCTAAATCTTGGCTTCCCAATTCGGCTACGACCTCGCCGTCAGGATGAATGCTCACTCGACATTGGCTGTCGTGCGGCCGCCCACCCCAGGTGTGCATCGAAATCCCAACGCCGCGTTTGACGTGTCCCGAACCTCCCTCGCCCGGGGGGTGCCACTTGGCGGGCCAGTCCATCAGCTCGGCGGTTTTGTCCAGCTCCGCTCGATAAACTTCCGGCCGCTGCGTCAGCCCAACGTTCTTCTTGAATAGCTTGAGCGGATCCATCCCCAGCTTGGCCGCCAGGTCTTCGTAGGCGCACATCGTCAGAACGGCCGCCTGCGGATGGTTGGGAGCTCGCCAAGCTCGCGCCGGACCCGTATTCGTCGACACGTTCACGTGGCGGATCCGAGTGTTCGCGGGTTCGATGACGTAAGGCAGCGGCGGCGCCCCGCGGCTCGTCACCCCGCCGGTCGACCAGCTCTCCGATTCGTACGCCGTGAGCGAGCCGTCTTTGGCCGCGGCCACCTTGATCTTTCCGTAATCGGATGGCCTGCCGCCGGCGATCATCAACTCTTGGTCGCGGTCGAGCATCAGCTTCACCGGCTTGCCGGTTTTCTTCGACAGCTTGGCGCAAGCAATGCCCCAACTGTCGATGGCAAATTTGCTCCCGAAACCGCCACCCATGACAGGAGTGATAACGCGCACGTCGGACGGTTTGACAACGCCCATGGCCTCGTCCGCGGATAGATTCTTTGCGAGGTCCGGGCCGATCCGGCCGACAGCTTGCGTGGAGGCGTAGACAACGATCTCCTCGCCCGTCCAATCAACCACCTGCCCGTGCGGCTCGTGGCAGCAATGGGTGATCGTCGCCAACCCGTAATAGCCTTCATGCACCGCGCCGGCTTCTCCAAAAGCCACGTCCGGATCGCCTGTCGTCTTATCCGCCGCCGGCTTCACTCGGTCGCCGGCCCTGTCCACCTCTTCTTCTTTGACTAGATGCGGCAGGACTTCGTATTCCACGTTCACGGCGGCTACCGCGTCGCGGGCGATCTCTTCGGTGTCGGCCGCCAGGGCAACGATTTCGGTGCCGACCCATTGAAGCTCCGCGCCCACGCCGTTGAACACCTCAACGGCTCGAACACCCGAGATTTTTTCCGCCGCGCTGGTGTCGAGTTTCGTAATGCGGGCGTGCGCGTGCGGGGAGCTGACGATCTTGGCGACCAGCATCCCCTCGAGATTACGGTCGTAGGAATACTTTGCCCGCCCGGTGACTTTGTCGGGGCCATCCGTACGGCTTATTCTTTTCCCAATTAAACTGCGGTCGGCCGCGGCCGGCCAATCGTATTTAGTCGCCACGTTGTCCTCCCTTCAGTTCGCGGGCGGCATCCAAAACCGCTTGCCGTACGCCAACGTAGGTGCCGCAACGGCAAATGTTTCCGCTTAAGCCCCGTTCGACATCGGCCATCGTCGGGTTAGGGTTGTGGTCGAGAAACGCCTTGCAAGCGACGACGAATCCGGGCGTGCAAAAGCCGCATTGCTGGGCGTCGTTTTCGACGAAGTGCGCCTGCACGGCGTGAAGGTTGTCGCCCGACGCCAGCCCTTCCACCGTCTGTATATCGCGCCCTTGCGCCTCGATGGCCAGGACGCTGCAAGCGTAGACGGCTTTGCCGTCCAACATGACCGTGCAACTCCCGCAGGTTGCGCGGTCGCAGACTTTCTTCGCGCCCGTGTAGTCGAGCCGGTCGCGCAACGCGTCCAGCAGCGTGACGCGGGGCTCCAAGTCGGCCTTGTGCGCTTTGCCGTTGACCGTCAACGTGATCGGAACAGCACCCGGACCGTGAACCTTGGCTTCATGGTGATCCGCTCTCGCCTCAGGAGTCAGAACGCCCGTTCCGACAGCGGTCGTCCCCACGCCTACGCCTTGCAAAAACGTTCGGCGGGAAAAATCGTTCTTGGGCTGCTGGGTCTTTTCTTGACCTTTCTTGGTCTTATTCGAACTCACCAGATACCCCCTTTCGCAGAGGAATTCCCTGACCATCTCGCGCCTTTATCTTCCGGGCGAGACGGTAACACTATAGCAGATCGAAAAGCCGTCAAATCACCCGCAAATTCAGCTTCGCGGCGCTGTCGGGACGACCCTGTCGATGGGCCTGTCACCGGCCTTGCGGGCTCAGTCGCCTGCTGTCGCACAGCCCCGCGATACCCGATTCGGAGCCGCACCCGCAAGGGTGCGGTCATGCCGTTTGCCTACCGCTTCGCGTCGGCGCCGAACAGAGCCGCGGGCGGAAGCCCGCGGGCCCGCGCCCTTACGGGCGCGGCTCCTTCCGCGCATCTTCGAGCTTGTAGCGCCGATCTCGCTTTTGAGATCCGCGGCCTTTCTCTTCTAGATGATGGCTAGACGAGGCCTACACGCCCACCGGCATGTCCGGGCGCTTGAGGACTTCGCGCGGGCGTGGGCCGTTCGGGGGGCCGATGATGCCCTGGCGTTCCATAGAGTCAAGGATTCGGGCGGCGCGCCCGTAGCCGAGGCTCAAGCGCCTCTGCAGGGTCGAAGTCGAGGCCTTGCCCATCTCCAGCACCACTCGCAGGGCGTCTTGGTAGGCCGGATCGTCGGATCCCGAGCCGTCTTCCTCGCTGCCTTCTTCCTCATCCTCGTCAGCCGGCGGGGCAAGAAGGGCGGTCTCATATTCCGGCGCCCCTTGTTCTTTCCAGGCCCCGACAACGGCGTGCACCTCTTCCTCGCTCACAAACGGCCCGTGGAGACGAACCATTCGTCCCGAGCCGGGCGGCAAGAACAGCATGTCGCCCCTGCCCAACAGCGCCTCGGCGCCCATGGAGTCGAGAATCGTGCGCGAATCGACGCGCGTCGCCAGCCGAAACGACAGGCGGGCCGGGATGTTGGCTTTGATCAGCCCGGTGATGACATCCACGCTCGGCCGCTGCGTGGCGAGAACCAGATGCAGGCCCACGGCTCTTGCCATCTGAGCCAGCCGCGTAATCGATTCTTCGACCCGGCGGCCTTCGATTACCATCAGATCCGCCAATTCGTCGATGACGATCACGATGTAGGGAAGATGACTGGGCGGCGCATCGCCTTCTTCGTCGGGGACGCGCGATTCCTCGTCCATCGCCTCCATCTTGCGGTTGTACTGCTCGATGTTGCGCACGCCGTGCTCGGCCAAGAGCTTCAGCCGGCGCTCCATCTCGCGCGTGGCGTTCTTCAGCGCGTTCGCCGCCTTCTTCATGTCGGTGATGACCGGAGTCAAAAGGTGCGGGATGCCGTCGTAAAGACCCAGTTCGACGGTCTTCGGGTCGACCATGATGAAGCGCACCTGCTCAGGAGTCGCCTTGTAGAGAATCGACAGGATGAAGCTGTTGATCAGCACGCTCTTGCCCGACCCGGTCGAGCCGGCGATCAGCAGATGGGGCATCGAATCCAACTGCGTCGTCCGGAGACGTCCGTTGATGTCCTTGCCGAGCGCCATCGTCAGGCAAGAGGACGACTCATTGAACTCGGGCGACTCGAGCACCTCTCGCAAACTGATAATTTCTCGTTTTCGGTTGGGCGCCTCTAGGCCGACCGTTGACTTGCCCGGGATGCGCTCGATTCGGATTGACTCGCACTCCAGCCCGAGACAAAGGTCTTCGGAGAGGGTTGTGATCTTGGTGTATTTAATGCCCGGGTTCGGCTTGAACTCGAAGGTCGTCACTACCGGCCCGGGATTGATCTGCGTCACCGAGCCTCCGACGCCGAACTCGTCGAACTTGGCGCAGATCTGGCGCGCGCGGTCTTGCAGCTCTTCCGGGTTGTAGGAACTTCGCGGGGCCGGGGGGGTGAGCAGCAGGGTCGATGGGATGTGATAAGTTCGCGGCGGCTTGGCCACGGCCGCTTCGTTTTGCCACGGCGGGTCCGCTTGCGCCGAGGGGGAATGCGTCTCCTGGGAATAGTCTTCCTCCAGCTCTTCGGGCGGCGTCCCGTTGACCTGCTCCGCTCCTTCGTAGGGGACGATCGGGGGCAGCGCGTTCTCGGCTTCAAGGGCCGTTAGCTCGGGTTCGATCAATGCCTGGTCGGAGATCTCACCGGCCGCCGGCTCTTCGATCGCCCCGTCGGCCTGGATAAGGGCC
Source organism: Bryobacterales bacterium (assembly GCA_965248365.1). Lineage (GTDB taxonomy): Bacteria > Acidobacteriota > Terriglobia > Bryobacterales > UBA6623. The sequence continues at coordinate 2,203,822 of CBDFJA010000003.1, forward strand.
TTCCGTCGCCGCCGGGCTGCTCCGCGCCGCGCCGCTTGCTCGCGCTGATGCTGAAGCCAATTCCGCCAGCTCTGCCGCCACAAAGAAGCCTGCTCCTTGCGGCTTGCCCACCAGCTTAGAACGCTGTGCAGGCTGGAAGAGGTGAGCAGGTAGGGAGCGACGATCGCCCCGGCCAGCAATGTGACAACCGCTCCCGTCAAGTTGAGGTAGCCCACCAACGCCTCGGCGAGAACGCGGCCGACCACGCCGCCCGCATCGACGGTGCCCATCCACAGATTCTGAAGGGGCGACAAACTCAAGGCGCCGCAGGAAACCAGCACCAGCAGCAGCAGCCCGAGAAACCGAGCCAACGGAGCCGGCAGCGGCGATGAGCGAACCCAGCGCCACGCCAACATGACAAGCGATATCGGTAGGAGGAAAGCCGGCAACCCGAGCCACTGCAAAGCCAGGTCGCTGAGGTAGGACCCCGTCGCCCCCAATAGGTTCGCCGGGTCGTCCGTCGCCCCGGCGACATTCCAGGAGGGGTCGAAAGGTTGATGCGAAACTAAGCCCAAGCCCAGCGCAACCGCTAGGAGGAGCAACACAAACCCGACCGGCTCATTGATCCGGCGATTGTCGGTCGGCTGTATGAATGTCATTCTTCTTGTCTCCTCTTCCCGCCGCTCAGGGACAGCGCCCCTGCGCCCGCGGGTTACGGGTCAGTGGAAGGAGGCAAGCCGAAGAATGATGCTAGAACCACTACTATTATGCCAAAGATCACGCGGTAGTACACAAAAGGCAACATCGTGGAGCGCTGCAGGTATCGCAGGAAGTAACCGATCACCGCGTAACCGGCCACGGCGCTGACCACGATGCCCAGCAGGAAAGGGGCTTGCCACTCCCCTCCGACGCCGCCATGCCGCCATACTTCCCAGCCCGCCTTGACCGACGCCCCAAGGATAATGGGGCTCGACAGCAGGAACGAAAAGCGAGCCGCCGCCGTCCTTTGTAGCCCGCGAAACAGTCCGGCCGAAATCGTGATCCCCGACCTCGAAGTGCCCGGAATCAGCGCCACAGCTTGGGCGCAACCGATCGTCAGCGCGTCCCCCAGCGACACGGCCCCGAGGTTTCGCTCCAGCCGGCCCGCCCGCTCGGCCCACCAAATCACCAGGCCGACGGCAATGAGCATCCCGGCAACGACCAATGGGCTTCTGAAGAACGTCTTGACGTAATTTTCCAAGAAGAGTCCGGCGACGCCCGCCGGAAAGGTGGCCGCGACCAGATAGGCGAACAGACGCGGATTGTCTTCCAGATCGCCGTCGGGATCATCTCGCGAAACAGGCATGACCTTGCGGCCGGCGGCGAGAAAGAGCAGCCGGATCCACGTCTTGGCGAAATAGAGCAGCACGGCAACCAAAGTTCCCAGGTGCAAGGCCACGTCGAACAACAAGCCCTGGTCCCGCCAGCCGAACAGCCAAGGGATAACGATCAGGTGGGCGCTGCTACTGATAGGAAGGAACTCCGTGGCGGCCTGGACCAGCGCCAGCACCACCACCCGGTAAAGGGACATGAAAGATGGATGCTAGTGGGCCGCGGCCTCCAGCGCGAACGGACTGAGCAAGTTCCCCTCGCCGTCGAATTCCAGCTCGCGAGGTTCGCCGAGGATTTCGATTTGGGGGTTTTGCTTCAACTCGGGGAGCAGGTTTTCGCTCACCGCCAAATCGTCCAGCTCCATGGTGTTGCGAATCCAAGCCAGGGTGACCGCGGAGATGTCGAGCTTGCCCACGGTCGGCGCCAGCTTCTCCAGGCAGGTGCGATCGTCGGAGAAATGCATGGGAATACTGCCGCCCGCCAGGCTGGATGCAGTTAGACAGTTGACCCACGTGGCGTTGCTGTCGAATCTCTCGACCAGCCGGTCAGTCACCATGTCGGCCATCCCCATACCAACGGCGTTGCCGTAGCTCAAGGGGCTGAGCTCGCGAACGAATATTCGATCGACCTTGGGCAAATGTTCCCAACAGTTCTTTCCGTCGCGCAAGCTGCGGTTGATGATCTTCGTGTCCATGCCGGCGCCGCTGATGTGCTTGCCGATCTCATCGACGATCAAGATGTCAACCTCGGCGACGGGCAGATCGGGTTTCCAGGATTTGGCGCGTTCCAGCAGCTCTTCTTCCCGCTCGACCATGCCTTGGGCGCCCACGGCGCGCACTTCGGCCGTATTGTGGTAGGCGTCTTCGAGAATGGCCATGCCGCCCAGCATCTTGCCCGTATCGAGCACGACCCGGCCAACCCCTCGGATCACCTGTTCGAGACCCAGTTTGTAGCCGTGTGTATGGTAGCGCTGCGCCCCGGCCCACTTGCCGAGTCCGATGGCCATCATTTTATGAATGCCGCTTTCGAGTTTGCCGTCGAAGTCGGTATGCCACTTGACGCGGGCACAGAGCATGACGCCGTCGCTCTCTAAAGCCGTGCGGTCCATCACCACGTCGATTCCTTCGGCCGTGGTGCCTACCTCGACCACGTCGAGCGAGCTGACGATCGGCGCGCCCATGGTCTCTTCGGTGATGCCGTATTTGGCCAGCACGTCCGCCTGGCCCTGGGCCGTGCCCGCGCCGTGGCTGCCCATTACCGGGATGATAAAAGGCCGCACGTCTCGCGACTTCCAGTAATCGACCACCGCGCGAGTAATGACGTCGATGTTCGTGACGCCGCGGCTGCCGACGCCGATCGCGATGCGGCTGCCCGGGCTGACCGCTCGCGCCCAATCGGCCGCTTCCATCTCGCCCCGAACGGCGGCGGCGACGTCCGGCAAACGCCGGTCCGGAAAGTGTTGACGCACGTGAACAACCCTCTGAAGTGGCATGCTGGCCCTATTATAACGAGGAAGGTTCGTTATCGAACCAGCGACCCGACCTCGGTCCCCCCGCTCGGAGTAATCTACGGAAGAAGGCAACGTGGAAGGCGAAACTCGTAGGGTGGCGTCAAAGAAGCACCAAAGACTGGCCCGCATTTCTCCCCATCCATGGAACCAAGGCGGCTCACTCTAAGACCAATGCCTTCCCAAAGACGGCGCCGCTCTTTTTTCGGGGTCCTCGCGGCAATAATGCTGGTAGCGAGCATCTCTGTCGTCGACTCCCGAAACGAGCTGTTCCGAAAACTGGGTTGGTTCGATGCGCCGGACCCACTGCCCGGTTATCCTCGTATCATGCTGTGGGCTTGGGAGCGCCCGGAAGACTTGTCGTTCATCGACACGGAAGAGATCGGCGTCGCCTTTCTGGCGAAAACGATTGTCATGCAGGGCGACACGGTATCGGTTCGTCCCAGGCTTCAGCCGCTGAACGTGCCCGATGACACGGCGCTGATGGCCGTCGCCCGGATTGAATCCAGACGGCCGACACTGACAGCCCGGCAACGGGCCGACGTCGTCTCGGCAATCGAAAGAATGGTCGAGTTGCCCGAGGTCGGGGCGATCCAAGTGGACTTCGATGCCGTCGAATCGGAAAGGGGCTTCTACGCCGCCCTGCTGCGCGACCTGCGAGCCCGCCTGCCCGAAGCGATCCGGTTGTCGATCACCGCTCTGGCTTCCTGGTGTATAGGCGACGCCTGGATTCACGACCTCCCGGTTGACGAAGCCGTGCCCATGCTTTTCCGCATGGGTCCCGAGGACGCTGAGATTCGCCGCTACCTCCAAGCCGGTAACGACCTTCGACTCGAGTTGTGCCGCGCGAGCCTGGGCGTTTCGACCGATGAGCCTTGGCCGCCGCTGCCTTCCGGACGGCGAGTGTACGTTTTCCACGAGCGGTCCTGGACCGACAAGGAGACCCGCCTCGTCATCGAACGACTAACAGACGGAGCGCGGATGTGAACCGGCAAGCTGTACCTGACAAGACGCTCATCGTCCCGGCGATGTGGCGCGCGCTTGCAGCGTGCCGTGTCGGGCTTTCGAGCCCGACATTTTCGAATCCATAGTGAACTCGTCCCCGGGAGCCGTCCGCTAATGCAGTGGCCGGAGGAATCAATATGCTGCCGCGGAGAATCAGGAGTTTAACAAGTGTCGCCTGCGCCATTGCCTGCTACCTCGCATGGGTCGAGCTGCAGTTCGCATGTGGGCCCTTCCCGTTACGAACGATCTTCACCTATCGCACTCGCCCCACGGTCCCGCTCGAGGAGTTCGTCCAGGGTAAGTTCGGCGTCCTACAGCTCAAGCTGTCGACAACATACCTCTTTGTCGCCTACCGCCACTTAGCGGGCATCGGCCTCAGCGACGAAGAGAAGCAGGGCATGCTCGGGTTCTGGCGTAAAGGCGTACCCGCGGAAGCTGCTGAGCCAGGGCATTGGAGAAAAGCCAGATCAAAGGTTCCGGGGTTGCCGAAGATCCCGAAGATCGAAGTCTATCGACGGCTCCCTGGGTCATATTCCTACTCACTGCTGTCCGGTTAAAAGTCGAATAGAATCAATTGGTTGGGGTCATAGGGGGATTCGTTTGGGGAGTCGGATGGCTGGAGTGCCTGTAAAAGGGGCATTTTTTCGAATTGCGTAACGCTGAGAATCTGTAGAATCTGGTAAAGACTCGCTTCCAGCCCGAGCCGTTTCCGGACGATGGCGATGAGCACGTAAATCGAGACAGCGATCCAGATCTGCGTCTTGACGGCGTTCTCGCTGGTGCCGTAAAACGAGTTGATTCGCAGATGTTGCTTGATCCACTTGAAGAACAACTCAATCTGCCAACGCGACTTGTAGATGTGGGCGATGGTCAGCGCCGGGAGCGCGAAGTTGTTGGTCAGAAACTTCAGCCGCTTGTTCGTCCGGGCGTCGAAGTAACTGACCCTCCGCAACGGGTCGGGATAGGCTTGGGCCGATTCGATGGCAGCCAGTATGACGGTCTGATCCGAGCGCAAGCCCGTGGATTTGTCGACGGGATGCGAGTAGCGCCGTTGGAGCAAGATGTTCTTCTTGGTTCGCACGACGAAGAACGACGAGCAGAGAGTGAACACGAAGAGGCGTTCGAAATCGACGTAGGCCCGATCCATGACGTAGAACGCGCCGGCCTCCGGGCCGATCTCGTCGAGGATGTTGATGTCGTGCACTTTGCCTCCAGTAATGCGGATGAACGTGGGAATATTGCCGTGCAGATCCAGCAGCGTGTGCATCTTCACGGCGGCCTTTTGCTTGCGGAATCTCGCCCACGGAAACAGCGACAGGCAGAGGTCGATTGTTGTCGAGTCGAGAGCGTACAGAGTCTGGTCCAAGTCCACACCGATCGGGTCGTGGGCATATAACGGCCGTGCCATGCCAATCAAGACCTGCGCGAAGTCCGCGTAGATCCGCCAGTCGCGCGACTCGTTCGCATCGGCCAGTGTCGAGCGCGCTACCCTGCCGCGGAATCCCATGTGGTAGAGTTTGCCGTGCATCGAACGCAGGCACGTCTCGATGTCGCGGAGGCTTGCCCGATAGGTCAGCTGGGCGAATGCCATCGCAAGAAACTGATCCCAGCAGGAGAAACTTTTCAGATAGGAATCGCCGCGGTAGCGCGATACACATTTCTGAAACTCTTTGCTCGGTAGGTGCTCGATCAGTTGGGAGAAAACCGTACGGCCAAGGTTCATCCCTCATTGTGCCGCGTCCGGATGCTCCGTTCAGGCGACCATTTGCGGCCTCGGGATTTCAAATCGTTCCCGGGCAAAACAGGCCATAAGACATTGAGCGGTCGAGACTTACCGTCCGATGGCGCGACTTTCCCCGGACAGCACTGAACCCATGTTATTGGTGTGGCTGCGATGTCGCGCATCGCCGCTGTCCTAATTGTCGCTACGGCAGCAGAAATTGGCGTTTATTTCTTGTACGGGGCGGGAACAACTACCCGCTGGACAGGAGTAGGTGTTAGTCTGTTTGTAATCGGCGGCGTTATTTATGTGCTTCGCCGTTACGTGCGGGCCCTAGCTGAGACAAGGGCGGGATTTCCATCAGGCGAAGTCCCTGCGACAGAAGACGGCAGTGAACGAGATTCTCGTATATATTGAACTCCTCCGAGCGCAATTCAGTAGCGAAGAAGAACAGGTCAAAGCCGACGTCAGAGCCGTTTCGGAATCGTCTAGATTAGCTCACAATCTTGCCCTTTTTGCGGCAAGTGCGGTTGTGGCGTCTCTAATCTGCGTCGTTAACCTTCCGACTGGCGCCCACCTAAACCTCCGGCTGGGCGTCCTCCTTTCCGGGTTGGCGGCGGTCTTCGTCTTGGCACTGGCCTGGTTCGACCAACAGGAGTCAACTGCTGGCAAAGCACTATCTGATTACCATGTGACGCTGACTCGCCATCGGCGTAACCATCAAGCGATCTTACGAGAACTTTTGGATGGGCTATTGCACTGACGGCGCTTAGAGTCGGCGAGGAGGTCGCACCTGGTGAGAAAGGCGCGCTAGGAGAGAGCCGAAGCCCCGCTCCTGCCACGACGCAAGGCGGCTCGAAAACTCAGGTACCCGGCCGTCAGCGAACCGAAAAGGCGCCGAAACCAAAAACGGTTGCGAAGATAGTAGACGTCGATTCGCTCCAAGCTTTCTCGAGGCGAGTCGGGGCGAAGATATCCGAGCCGGGTCGAGCAGCCCTGGTTGAAGTGCTCAGCGACCAATTCACGAAGCGGCCCCGACTCGGCGCCATAGGGATAGGCAAAGGCCTTAACCGGCTTGCCCACCCGGTCTTCAATTTGCTTTCGGGAGCTAAGAATTTCTTCCCGAGCGGCTGCCGGGGGCAACTGCGTCAAGTCGGGATGAGTGACCGAATGAGCGCCGAATTCGATCCCTTGCCGGCTCAGCTCTTCAATCTCCGACCAGCCGAGTAAAGCTCGTCCGCCGAAGCCTGGGGGTTGCGAGGGCCAGTCGTTCGTTTTGCCGCAATAACCGGAGACCAGGAAGACTGTTGCGGGGAAAGCGTATTGGAGAAGCCAAGGGAAAGCCCGCGGAAAGAAATCGGCAAAACCGTCGTCAAAGGTGATTGCGACGGCGGGTTCAGTTTCCCCGCTCCGGCGAGGGCCGAGTATGTCGTCGAGCGGGACAACAGCGATTCCCTGCTCGATAAGGCTGCGTATATGGCGGCGGAATATCTCGGGACGCAGAGAAATGACCGCACCGGAGGCGTCGAGCGAATGGTAGGTCAGAATGGCGCGCGTTGGCGGCATTAGTCGGTCCCAGAACAGCTTCCACCCGGCCCGAAGAGGTAGCCGCTCGACTCACCGACCACCCAGACTGCGTAGAGCAGCAGGAGCAGCGGGGAACAGGCGAGGAATTCCCAGCGCCGTTTGCGCTTCGAGAACACAGCCTGGCCACCACGGACGAGCAGCAGCAGCGGCGTCAGGGGAGACAGCAAGATCCGCGCTTGCAAAGCCCAAAACGCCAGTGTTGGAAATCGTCTGGCGGCAAAGCAGCGTCCGTGCTGAAATCTTAGCGCGCAATATCGAACGAGCCCGTAGCGCTTCCCGTGGGCGACCGACGCATCGGGTTCAAGCCAAAGCTGCATTCCTCTGGCCAGCAGCTCCTGATGGACCTCACGTTCCCAGAATCCATCTCTGTAAACGTCCTGGAGCGAATCCAGCAGCTCGCGGCGATAGCCGGCGTTGCATCCCGTAAGCGATTTCGTCGCACCGCGCGAGGCGGGTGGCATAGCCGCGGCGTAACGGGAGAAATAGATCGCCCACTCGACGAGACCGCCGCGGCAGCCGTTGATGACCGGCCCCCCGGCGGCCCCGACCTTCGGATCGGCAAGCGATGGGGCGAGCGCCGCGGGCCAGAATTCGCTGAAGGAACAGTGATCCTCGGTGATGGCAACCAGCCGCCCGCGGGCGCGGCGAACTCCCCGCGCTCTCAGCTGCGGGACCGAGCACGCTCCGGGCACCTCAACGACCTCGAGCGCCGGACGCTGGGCCTTCAGTTGGCGCAGCAACAGAGCGCTGGGATCTTCCGTGGAAACCGCGGCGATCACCTCGAGGCCCTGGCGGTCCAACAGGGCATGGAGTGTTGAGACGGCCGTTTCCGGAGCCAAGCGCACGGGTACCACGACAGACATCTCCCGGTCCTCACTCGTCATGACTCATCATGGGCGCAGATCCAGAGCGTAGCATTAGTGCTCATGGATCTGTCGAAAAACCGACAGCTCCTTGGCGAGTTGTTCGTTTCATCTCGCGGCCGCGCGGACCGCGGCAGGCTGAATAGCCCCAGCTGGTGGCCAGCTTAGCTGCTCGCCGGCCGATATATCATTAGGTAGGCGCCCCGGGGCCTAGGAGTGTGATTGTGCCCTGACGCCAAGACTCGGGAGGCGAAGTGGCAAGCCAGAACTACGACCTAGTGGTGATTGGAAGCGGCCCGGCCGGCCAAAAAGCGGCCATTGCGGCGGCGAAGCTGAGCAAGAAGGCAGCCGTGGTGGAACGAGGCTTTGCCGTGGGCGGAGCCTGTCTGCATCACGGCACCATCCCCAGCAAGACCTTGCGGGAAGCGGTCTCCTATCTGTCCGGGGTTCGTCAGAGGCAGCTCTACGGCGCGGCTTATCGGGTCAAGGACAAGGTCTCGATCGAAGATCTAACGTTCCGCACCGAGCGAGTGATCGAGAGCGAGGCCAACGTCGTTCGAGACCAGTTGCTTCGCAATTACGTAGACATCCTCCCGGGAACAGGCTGTTTCATCGAGCCCAAGCAAGTTCTAGTTACGCAAAACGACGGTACCCGCATCTTGAAGACCGACAATGTCATCATCGCCGTGGGTACCAAGCCGGCCCGTCCGGCGGGCATCGAATTCGATGATCGCACGATTATCGACAGCGACGGACTGCTGAAACTCGAACAGATTCCCCGCACCATGACTTTTGTGGGGGCGGGGATCATCGGCCTCGAATATGCCACCATTTTCCGAACGCTGGGAGTTCGCGTGACGGTCATCGACGGACGGGACCGCCCGCTGGACTTCGTCGACGACGAGATCGAGGACTCCCTGTACTACCACATGCGCGACGAGGGCATCGTTTTGCGCTTCGGCGAGAGAGTCTCAGCCGTTCAAAAAGCAGACGACGGCCAAGTCCTGGTGTCGATGGAAAGCGGCAAGAAGCTGAGGACGGAGTCTCTTATGTTCGCCGCCGGACGCGAGGGCGCGTGCGCGGATCTCAACCTTGAAGCGATCGGTCTTAAGCCCGACAAGCGCGGCCGCCTGAAGGTCAATGAGTTCTACGAGACGGAAGTCAAGGGGGTTTACGCGGTCGGCGACATCATCGGGTTCCCAAGCCTCGCCTCCACGGCGAGAGAACAAGGACGCCTGGCCGCCCTCCATGCGATGGGCCAGGATCCCGGCAAATTGCGTCGTCGATTCCCTTTCGGCGTTTACACGATTCCCGAGATATCGATGGTCGGGCCGAACGAACAAGAGCTGACCAAGGACGCCATTCCTTACGAGTCGGGCGTGGCTCGATTTCGAGAACTCTCGCGGGTGCAGATCTCGGGCGGCCGAACGGGCCTGCTGAAGGTCTTGTTCCACCGCGAGAATCTGAAGCTGCTGGCGGTTCACATCATCGGCGAGTCGGCCACCGAATTGGTGCATATCGGGCAGGCTATCATCGACCACGATGGCTCGGTCGAATACCTCCGCGACGCCGTCTTCAACTACCCCACCCTGGCGGAAGCCTATAAGGTCGCCGCGTTGGACGGCCTGAACAAGCTTTAGCCCGCGAGCCGTGGACGACGGGCCTTCGCCGAATCCACCACGGCCGCGGCGAGAGACGCCGTCTTCCGCAAGGCGGATCAACGATCGCGTGTCTGCACGGGGGCCGGCCCGGTAAGGGCTTGCGCGCGGGGTAATGCTAGAATCACCGTGATGGCGGAGTTTCTGATTCAGATTCATAAAAGCGCATACGGCTGTGGCTGAGCAAATGGAGGCAGCGCACAAGACGGCCTTTGCTAAGGGGGAGGTCGGCATCCGCGAGCGGAAGGTAGTCCCAACCTTAGCCGAGTTTGCCAAGAAGGACTTCCTGCCCTTTGTTGAGTCCACCTTCAAGGCCAAAGAGAAAACCCGCAGATACTACGGAAACGGGGTCAACAACCTCTCGGCTTATGAGGGACTGGCAGAAGAGAGACTCGACAACATCAATACCAACAAGATCTCAGGCTACGTCGCAGAACGCCAGCGGCGGGGTCTACAGATCCGCAGTATCAACCGGGAGCTTCAAGTGCTGCGCCGTATTTTTCATCTCGCCCAAGAGTGGGGCAAGGTCGAGAAGGCTCTCCCCAAAGTCAAGATGTTACCTGGAGAGAGACACCGCGAACGGGTCCTCAGCTTTGAAGAGGAGGAGCGTTACCTAGCAGTCGCACAGCCTCTGGTTCGAGACGTGGACATTATCCTGCTGGATTGCGGCCTGCGACCTGAGGAATGCTTCCGGCTCCGGTGGGAGAACGTGAAGAATGACTGTGTAGAGATCCATTTTGGGAAGTCTAGCGCGGCCCGGCGGCGGATTCCCATGTCGCAAAGGGTAACGGCGCTCCTAGAGATGCGGAGAGCACAGGCCACCAGCGAATGGGTTTTTCCAGCCCCTACCGGGAGTGGTCACATTGAACCTTCTAGTCTCAGAAAACAGCACTCGAAGGCGTGCAGGGAAAGCGAGGTCGAAGCCTTCGAACTTTACTGCCTTCGACACACCTGCCTGACCCGTTGGGATCCTCACATGGATCCCTGGACGCTAGCCTACCTCGCAGGGCATCGGGACATGAGCATCACGAAACGGTATGTGCATCCCCAAGCCGATACGATCCGTCAAGCGCTTGAGAATGCGCGGGGTGGGCACAGAATCGGGCACAATGCCCCAATTGAGGCCACAACGCCGAAACCCGACGCGGTGCTAGTTTCTTGATTAAAAGGGAGTTAGATGGCGGGCGTGGAGGGACTCGAACCCCCGACCTGCTGGTTCGAAGCCAGACGCTCTATCCATCTGAGCTACACGCCCGGTGAGGTGATTCCATCCTAGCAAATCGCGCCTGCCTGTGAAAGGCAATATTATCAACAAGTTGCAACCGTTCTCCGTCTCGCCCGTTGTTGCCGGATCATCGTGGGGCTTCGGCGAGCAACGATGCCCAGCGGTCCGCATTCACATGCGATCGCTCGAAGCCAAGGCCTTTGTTCACCACACGCCTGCTCGAAATCGCTACGATTGTCGTCAGAAAAGCGGGCCAAGGCGGAGCTAAGGCTCCACGCCTAGCAGCCGAGCCAGTTTGTCCAGCGGGAGATTGCCGTAGAAGGATCCTCGGATCTCAAAAGTGGGGACCTGCCTGCGACCCTGATTATGCCTCATCAGTGCTGTCCGGGGAAAGTCGCGCCATCGGACGGTAAGTCTCGACCGCTCAATGTCTTATGGCCTGTTTTGCCCGGGAACGATTTGAAATCCCGAGGCCGCAAATGGTCGCCTGAACGGAGCATCCGGACGCGGCACAATGAGGGATGAACCTTGGCCGTACGGTTTTCTCCCAACTGATCGAGCACCTACCGAGCAAAGAGTTTCAGAAATGTGTATCGCGCTACCGCGGCGATTCCTATCTGAAAAGTTTCTCCTGCTGGGATCAGTTTCTTGCGATGGCATTCGCCCAGCTGACCTATCGGGCAAGCCTCCGCGACATCGAGACGTGCCTGCGTTCGATGCACGGCAAACTCTACCACATGGGATTCCGCGGCAGGGTAGCGCGCTCGACACTGGCCGATGCGAACGAGTCGCGCGACTGGCGGATCTACGCGGACTTCGCGCAGGTCTTGATTGGCATGGCACGGCCGTTATATGCCCACGACCCGATCGGTGTGGACTTGGACCAGACTCTGTACGCTCTCGACTCGACAACAATCGACCTCTGCCTGTCGCTGTTTCCGTGGGCGAGATTCCGCAAGCAAAAGGCCGCCGTGAAGATGCACACGCTGCTGGATCTGCACGGCAATATTCCCACGTTCATCCGCATTACTGGAGGCAAAGTGCACGACATCAACATCCTCGACGAGATCGGCCCGGAGGCCGGCGCGTTCTACGTCATGGATCGGGCCTACGTCGATTTCGAACGCCTCTTCGTGTTCACTCTCTGCTCGTCGTTCTTCGTCGTGCGAACCAAGAAGAACATCTTGCTCCAACGGCGCTACTCGCATCCCGTCGACAAATCCACGGGCTTGCGCTCGGATCAGACCGTCATACTGGCTGCCATCGAATCGGCCCAAGCCTATCCCGACCCGTTGCGGAGGGTCAGTTACTTCGACGCCCGGACGAACAAGCGGCTGAAGTTTCTGACCAACAACTTCGCGCTCCCGGCGCTGACCATCGCCCACATCTACAAGTCGCGTTGGCAGATTGAGTTGTTCTTCAAGTGGATCAAGCAACATCTGCGAATCAACTCGTTTTACGGCACCAGCGAGAACGCCGTCAAGACGCAGATCCGGATCGCTGTCTCGATTTACGTGCTCATCGCCATCGTCCGGAAACGGCTCGGGCTGGAAGCGAGTCTTTACCAGATTCTACAGATTCTCAGCGTTACGCAACTCGAAAAAATGCCCCTTTTACAGGCACTCCAGCCATTCGACTCCCCAAACGAATCCCCCTATGACCCCAACCAATTGATTCTATTCGACTTTTAACCGGACAGCAGTGATGCCTCATGACAGCCCGCGCGGCGTCCTCGTCGCTGTCGATCTTGATCTCTTCAAAGTCAATGTCGTTGGCCTTGAGGAATCGCTTTGCGCGTTGACAGTCGGGACACCACGTCGAGCTGTACATCCTGATTGCCATGGGTTTTGTTCGCCTGCTGTCCGCTCGACCCCTCAGGCGGGAGCCGCGAGGGCATCGATCTTGCTCCGAAGCGCGTCCTTGGGAACGACACCGATTATACTATCCACCCTTTGTCCCTTGTCGAAGAACAAGACGGTCGGAATCGAGCGGATGCCGAACTGCCGTGCCGTGGCGGGATTCTCGTCAACATTGAGTTTCCCCACTCTGGCGGTGCCGTCGAGTTCGCTCGCCAGCTCCTCGATCACCGGACCCAGCACCCGACAGGGGCCGCACCAGGCCACCCAGAAATCGACCAGAACCGGCTTTTCGCTTTCCAGTACTTCGTGGCGAAAATTCTCATCGGTCAACGTGACGTAACCGGGATTTGTTGCCATCGATTCTTACCTCCTGCTTGATTAGATACCTGGACCCCTTCGGCGGATGCAAAAAAAGAGACCCTCCCTCTCTCACGGATAGGAGGCCTTTCCCGGAACGGGGCCGGGAACGCAAGTGAGCGAAGCGGTTCCTACACCCCGTGGTCCGACTGCAGGGGTACAGCATGCCGTGCCCGTGATCGAAAGTCGCGGTATTTCGCGAGACTCAATAAGCTTCCGTATGATTGGCCCCCTGCGCCAGCAAGGCCTCGGGCCACTTGCTCGCTACTCGAGGGGCAGCGTGGCGGCCCAGATTTTTCGCTTCGACTTCGGCAAGCCCTGAATCGTCACCTCCACTCGATCGCCGAGGCGGCAGACGCCGTGGAGGTCGAGAACGTAGTGGCCGCGCAGGGCGGAATAGACCAACTCGCTGAGCCGCTTCGGCTGAAGTTTCAGCTTTCAGGCCCCGAAGAAAGCTCCGCCCGATCCCAGCGCCAAGCGGCGGAATAACCCCTTGTCCGCTGCCGTAACGTAGACGGCGAAAATAGAGACGTTTCGCCGGCGCGCCAGACCAAGTACTTCCGCCAGCGAGCTGCGGCTGCGACTCTCAACGCCGGCCGAAAGCAGGACAGCTACCCGCCGTCCGGCTGTGTTCTGAAAGCCCCCGTCCAAGGCCGCGTAGAGGGCGTCCAAAACACGCGGCTGGTTGCCATACCGTAGCCGGCGCAGAGCACGCAACAGCATCTGCTTGCTGGAGGTGAAGTCTTGTATCAAATCGGCGGAGCTATGGTAGGAGACCAACGCCATCTGCTCCTTTTCGCCCAGTCCCTCCACAAACGCCGCGGCCAGAGGCCGGACGACCTCGCCGACCAGGCTGGTGTCAACGAGCACCATGGCGTCGACCAGACCTTCCACGAAGTCGGCGCCGGCGACGCGCAGCGTTGTCTTGTCATCGACGACCAGGAAGTTCCGTGGGCTGAGGTCGCGGATGGACTCGCCCGTTTTCTCGTCGAAAACGGTCACCAGCATCTTAGTCGGCTGGGCCCCGAGCCAAGGAGCCGCAAGCAGCAGGAAGCCGCTGAGCAACAAGCCCTGGGGAATCACCGGGCTGCGTCTTTTCCGCATCGCAAAACTCGATGAGTAAGTGGCGTTCCCGGAGCAACTTGATTGTCCGTGGGTCCGCTCGAACAGCCGCCTCCGCGCCTCAAATTAGCTTAGCCCAACTTCGTCACAGCGGGGGTGGCAAATCGATTAAGTTGTTTGCAATGAATTTACACTAGGGCGGAGTCTGCACTACATGCGGCGGCAAAATTGAGCCGTTTCGGCAGCTGGATCTCCGAGTTGAGCGAGTAAAGATTGCTACTCGGCGCTGGGCGTGGTGATCCGTCGCAGGCGGATCTCACGGCCCTCCGTAGTTGGCAGAATGATGTCTCCGCTGTGCAGCTGAGACAGCAGATCCAAATCCCCGGCCGGAGAGAGCTTCGACTGCCGCCGCAACAGCAGCTGCTTCAGCGTCACCCACATCGCGCAACCCAGAAAGGCCACCAGGATGTGAGCCTTCGCTCGGCTCTCGAGTGGATGGAAAATCGGCCGGATGGAGAGTTCGCTCTCAAATCGCCAGGCTGGTCGGACCCCTGACGAAGTCGGGCTAGCCGCCGGCGAGAAACGCGGACTACAGGACGGGCTGGTAACGCTCGATGAGTTTTTCGAGTTCCACCACTTCTTCGGGGCGCAGGTTAACCAAGGGAGGCCGGACGCCTCCGGCAGGCTTCCCAAGGATCCGCATCGCGGTTTTGATGACCGCTACTTCGTAGCCTTTGCGGCGAGCGCGGAGACCGTATAGCGGCAATACGTAGTTCGTCATCAGCCTCGAAAGGCTGGCGTGATCGAGCATGGAGGCCCGCTCGTGGAGCTGTAAGGAGAGCCTGGGAGCAAAGTTGGCAATGCTGGACGTATACGTCCGGATGCCGAGCGAGTAGTAGGCGCGAACCATGTCGTCTCCCGCCCCTGCGATCCAGTGGAGGCGGTCTCCGACGCGTTCCATGATCATCTGTAAGCGTCTCAAGTCGCCGTGGCCGTCTTTCCAAGCAATGAGGTTGGGAATGGCTTCGGCTAACCGGAAGACTTCGCTGGGGCTGAACCTAGCCCAGTCACGGCTGTAGATCACGATTCCCAACTCCGTCGCTTCAGCGATCGTCTTGTAGTAATGGAGCAACCCTTCCGGGTGGGCGTCGACGTAATAGGGAGGGAAGCACAAAATGCCGCTCGCCCCCGCGGCCTGCGCCTGGTGCGCCATCTCGACGGCCAACCGCTCTCCAAAACCGGCGCCGGCCAGCACCGGGACCGCGTCGCCGGCCGCCTCGACGGTGGTCTCCACCACCTGCCGATATTCTTCCAGGCTCAGCGAATACATCTCCCCGAGACTGCCGGCGGCGACGAGCGCGCACATCGGGAGTCTGACCATCGCCCCGACGTTGGTCCGGAGGCCGTCGATGTCCAGCGAGTGGTCTTGACGGAAGGGGGTTATTGGGAAGGCGATGGGGCCGACGAATCGCTTGAGAAGTTGTTGCGGATCCATCACGGCTTTTGGCGCTGCTCGGAGACCTCGACGGCAACCGGCCTAGGTGGAGGTCGGCGGGCGTGAAAGCCCCCATGTTTCGCCCAACCTACTGAGTTTCGCAGATTATGGTGACATGGCCCGTGTTTAGCCCGCTTTTCTCACCACGTGCCGAGACGAAGTGGGTGAGAAGCCCGTCAGTACGAGGCGCGCGACGCTCGGCGACCTCGGGCACGGCATGCTGCGCCCGTGTCCGAAGTCACTGCATTTCGCGAGCCTCAATAATTTCTACCATGGGCTGCTAGAGCATATCAAACTCCTTCCAAACGGCCGGAAAACTAGTCATTCGCTGCTGATTTTTTCCCGGACGCCAAAGGCCGAGGTGGATCGCTCCAACTCGGTCCCCGGCCGACACCGGCTCCTCGCCGACGTTAATCCTAATACAATGCGATGGGCGGCGCGATGGCTGACCGTGACAATACCGGCGAAGGATCGGAAGGAGCCTCGGAACCGACGAGTGGCCCGAGAGCGGGCGGGCGGCAAGATGAATCGCCGAGCGAAGGTCGCCGACCCTGGCTTCCGGCTCCCGCCGCCTTTGCGGTAGCGGCGTTTTTTGTGATCTTGTTGTTGATGCTGCTGTTTGTTAGGCGAAGCTAGCCCGATTTTCTCGCCAGGAGCCGGCGGGGTCGGAAGCAAATCCCCGCCGTCGGCGATGTAGGGCACGATTGATCGCGCCCACCTGCCGGCATACTGTACGCTGCGCGGTGTACGCAAACCGGGGGCGAGAGCCGTGGCCGCCCGCCTTGCCCCTCATTCCAGTTGGCGAGGCGAAGCGTGGCTCGGTCCGCGAATGATAGGCTTTTGGGTAAAGCGGTGAGTTCAAAAAAATGGAGAGGTAGTGACTGAAATGTTCGACAAAATCGCGCTGAACCTGTTGCGGATCATGACCGGTTTTTTGATGGTCCCTCACGGGGCGCAGAAGTTGTTCGGTGTCTTGGGTAAGCCAGCCGTGGATTTAGCCTCTCTTTCAGGCCTGGCGGGGGTGTTGGAGTTTTTCGGGGGCCTGGCGATCCTGTTGGGACTGTTTACGCGCCAGGTGGCGTTCGTGCTGTCGGGCATGATGGCCGTGGCGTATTTCAAGGCACACGGGTTTGATGCTTTTTGGCCCATCCTCAATGACGGGGAGCTGGCTGCGCTTTACTGCTTCGTGTTTTTCTTTTTGTCGGCCCACGGCGGCGGGGGGGGGGCGCTGGACGGCTGGCTGCGGAGTCGTAAAGCCGCTCGGAATTCGGCGGGATGACGGGCCGCCGCTCGACCGCGACGAGGCTGTGTTTCTCAGGCGAAGCGTGGGAGCAAGCCGCTGCGCCTTCGCAGAGCGGTTCTTGCGGGGGTTTGGCCGCATGGTCGAAGGCGGCAAAACCTGAATGTCACGCCCAGCCGGACACGATCCTTCCGCCGATGGGTTGTCGGAAACCAGGAATGATAGGTGTCCGCTGTGGGAGGGAATCTAAACAACCACCGACTGAAAGTCGGCTTGCGGCGATTGAACTCGCGGTCCCCGCCAAAGATAGAACGCCATTCGCTTGAGGGAAAACGCCAGCGTTTGCGCTGCGACCAATTAAGCGCGATGGCACGCTTGCCGAGACGAAGCAGAATCCGCTGCTCGATGTAATCGTGCCAAATAGGGCTGTCGGAATGCAAAAAGAGGATGTCGCGACCGCAAAGGCACCACCACGACCAAACAGCTATGCGCAGGCAGAGGCTGTAGAGTGCGAGCAGGGGAAGCGCGACAGCAAGGTACAGCGGGACGTACAGACCCAAAATTGGAATCAAGACCGCAATCTGCCACCACGGTAGCGTTTGCTTGGGTCTCGGACGCGTCATGGCGTGCAATCGGCCTAACCGCTCCTGTCGCGAACCTTCACCCATTGTCAAGCCACCGCGGATGCCGATGACGGCGGCGCTTATGAAATCAGCCCCGGGAGAGACAAGGTAGACGACCGCCGCCACTTCTTCGATCGTCGCGATGCGGCCAAGAGCTATATGGGACGTCCACGACGAAGCTCGATGTCGCCACGAATGGCGACACGGCACGCAAGAATGCGTGCCCACCAAGGCGAGCAGCCCCGCGTTGTCGTGGTTCGCCTTTGGTCCGTGCGAAGGGACCGGGAAAAGCCGCAGCCCTGGGCCAAACGGCGGTCGAGGCCTGCACTACGGGGCTAAGCCGAAAGTTTCTAGGTAAACGGGACCAATACGTGCCTGGTCGCGGGTTGTGCGAGGCAGTCTCGACTGCGAGGGCACAAAGCTAGGGGCAGCTCACTCCCGTAAGATCAGATTCGAACAGGACGGTTCAGTTGGGTACGGCGGGCGCCGGGCGCTCGGCGATCATTCTTTGCGAGGACTGCAGCAACTCCCGCGCTTTGGGCAGAAGCTCCAACGCCCTCTCGACGTCAGGATCCTTTTGGTAATAGACTTCCTCGCCTTCCTCGAGATCGTAGGCCGAGACATAGACCTCGCGTATCAAGAAACGGCGGATAAAGTCGGTGTTTGCGATGAAGTCGGCCTCGCTGAAGGAGATCTTCTCGCGGAGCAGGAACTGGCGGAAATCCTCTAGGATTTCGTCGGTCGCTTCCCAGCCCGGCGCTAAGTCAGGATGTTGCAGCGTGTATTCCTGGGCGTAGGTGGCGAACGCGGCGTGTGTTCTCAGCAAGGCGATTTGGAAGTCGTTGAGTCTTTGATCCTCTAGGACCACGTCGGGGGTGATCCCGCCGCCGCCGAAAACTTGGCGGCCCTGATCGGTCCGTCTCACTTCGCTATTGGTGGGCTGGTAGCGGTCGCTGCAAGGGTCGGAGTAGTAGTTGAATAGAGAAACATTATCGTAGCGCCGCTGGATAAGGCGGCCGCTGGGCGTGTAGTAGCGCGCCGTCGTCAGCGCCAACCCCGCCGCCTTCATCAACGGGTACACGGTCTGGGCCATCGGGTAGACGGTCTGAACCAATCCTTTCCCGAATGTATTTTCTCCGACGATCAACGCACGGTCATGATCCTGCAGAGCTCCGGCAACGATCTCTGAAGCGGAAGCCGAGTCGCAGTTCACCAGAACGATCATCGGATAGAGAAGCCCCCGATGGCCGTTCTTGGCGCGGTAGACCTTTTCTTCGGAGATTCGTCCGTAGTGGGAAACGATCGTTTGGCCTTTCTCAATGAACCGATCGGAGACGCGCACTCCCTCGCTCAACAGGCCGCCGCGATTGGAGCGCAGATCCAGAATCAGGCCTTCCAAAGAAGGTTCTTTGAGTTTCTTGAGGGCCCGGTTCAGTCCTTTGCCGGTCGTTTCGTTAAAGGTTTCGATGCGGATGAAGCCGACGCGCGGCTGCAAAAAAGAGGCGACCGGAACACTTCTGCGAGGAATCCTAGCCCGGGTGACTTCAAACTCCAGCAGACCTTCGACGCCCCGCCTTTCGATGCCGATGCGCACCTTGGTACCTGCCGGACCCCGTAGGTGCTTGGCAACCTCTGTGGTGTTCCAACCTTCGGTCGACTCCCCGTCCACTTCGACAATCGCGTCGCCGGGGCGTAGGCCGGCCCGATAGGCCGGGGTCTTGGGAAACGGAGCGATCACAACGGTACGGCCCTGGCGCGGGCCAATGGTCATCCCCACGCCCGCGTACTGGCCTTTCTGTTCCTCGCGAAGCTGCTTGAAGGCTTCGGGGCTGAAAAACTGAGAATGAGGGTCCAGCGCCCGTAACATGCTCGGGATCGCGCCCTGGAAAATCGCGTTCTGAAGGTCAACATCTTCGGCGTAGTTTTGTTCGACAACAGCGAGAAGCCGGGTAAACTTTTCAAAACCTACCTTTACCTGGTCTTCCGAGGCTGCCGACACGGCGCCCGCGGAGAGGCCATAACCTCGACCCAGCAATGTAGCGAAGAGGACAACGAGGGGTGCTATGAGAGCGCGGCACCGATTCGAACTCATGACTTGACCGGGTTGCTTTCTGGAAGCTTAACCGAGAGGAAAGAGATTGGCTTCAGTATACCAGGGAGCACCCTCGCTTAAGACTCGATACCGCCTTGAACTAGTCCCGGCCGGCGGCATCGTGCTCTGAAAAAGTTCGGTTTCGGAGAACGTCGGCTTCGGAAACCAAAAAAGACATTGGAGTCTTATTTGCCGCAATAGAAAGCCTGCCGCGCGCTGCTACGCTATTCACCGCCGAGGCGACGCTCCAGTTCCGCTTTTGTGCTGAGCAACTCGATGGCGGCTCGCCGATCGCCCGACTTTTCCGCCTGGGCAATGCGGCGCCGGACCGATCGATATTCTCGCTCCCAGCCCATTTTGCGAAGTGCCGCGTAGGCTTGCCGGCCATCGTCAAGCGAACAAGGCCGCGAGTCCGTCTCGAAAATGATTCTCGACAAAAACTCCCGATCCTTCTCGTCCAGCCGGCCCTCCACGGCCGCGTACTGAAACGGCTCGTCGGAGGAAGCCACGGCGACCACCGCCTCGAGGATGGCCTTGGTGGGAAGGCCTTCACGAACGGCGATTTCGACCACGCCGGGGAGCATTTCCCGGCGAGCTTCCTCCGATTCCGTCAGCAGTCTCAGGAGAAGCTTTTCTCCGGGAGAAGCGTCCCGCGGCCCCGAGGAGGAGACGGGAGGCGGGGGGCGCCGGTCCACGGCCGCGCGCCGCAGCTGCTCCAAAACCAGCCCCCGGTCAACGCCGAGGTGATCGGCCAAATCGTTCGTCAGCGCCGCCCGCTGAATCTTATCCGGCAACAGGTTGATCGAGGGCATCAAGAAACGCAATGCCGCGACGCGTCCGTCGGGCGAGCGCACGTCAAACTGTGAACGAGCTCGATCCGCCAACCAGAGAAAATAATCGGGGGCGCTGTCGAGCAGCTCCTGATAACGATCCCCCCCGTGCCGTTCACAAAATTCGTCCGGATCCAAGCCCTCGGGCAGGGTGAGTACGCGAACTTGCAAACCCTCCTGGAGGAAGAGTTGAATGGATCGCTCGGTGGCGTTCTGCCCGGCTTGATCGGGATCGAAATTGACCACCACCCGGCCGACTTGACGCCGCAGCGTCCTGACATGTTGCGGCGTCAGCGACGTTCCGCAACTGGCCACGACCGCCGAGACGCCGGCGCGAGCCAAGCCGATCACGTCGGTGTAGCCTTCGACCAGCACGACGCGGTCTTGCTCGCGCATGCTCTTTTTGGCGCGGTGAAGGTTATAAAGAACATTGCTTTTGGCGTAGATCGGGGTTTCCGGCGAGTTGAGATACTTGGGCTGCTGGTCCTCCCTCAGCCGGCGCCCGCCGAAGGCGATAATCCGGCCGCTTTCGCCGGCGATCGGAAACGTCAGCCGCTCCCTGAAGCGATCATAGAAGCCGGTCCCATCCTGGCGCTTGAGGATCAGCCCGGAAGCTTCCCAGTAGTCTCGGGATACTCCTTCCCGTTCCAAGGTACGCAAAAGGCCTCGGCCTTGGGCAGGCGCGAAGCCCAGGTCGAACCGGCCGGCGGTCTCTTCATCAACGCCGCGGCGAAGCAGGTAGTCGCGGGCTGGAGACCCCTCGGCCGCCTGTAACCGCTCCCGGAAAAACGACGCCGCGATCTCGTGGATGCGATAGAGGGCAGCCCGACGCCGACTGTCGGCGTCGGCGAGATCCCCCCGCTGTGGACTCGGCAGCGGGATGCCGTGCTGCTCGGCGAGTGTCTGCAGGGACTCGTAGAAGGTGAGGCCCTGCAACTCCATCAGGAAGCTGAAGACATCCCCGCCCTTGCCGCAACCGAAGCACTTATAGATTTGCAACACTTCGTGTACGGAAAACGAGGGTGTCTTTTCCGTGTGGAAAGGACAGAGGCCGACGTGGCGATTCACGCCCTGCTTCCTGAGCCGGACGTATTCCCCCACCACGCGCACGATGTCGACCGAGGACTTGACGTGCTGGGCGAAATCCATGGTTCGAGAACCAATCCACTTGCCTTACAAACCGTGCGCCGGGCGTGGTACGCAAAACTGTTGCCCACAGCCCTGGGCGTCAGTGCTGAGAAAAGCGGGCAATCCAATTCTAGCCTGACGCCGGGGCCCGGTGGGCGGCCGGAAGCAGCGATTGCCGAACCGGCTGTCCGCGGACTGGGAGTCCCCCATAAGTCATTGCTCCCAAACGGCTTATAAGAAATTGGGTTCGTTTCGTATTTTCTTCTCGCTTGTCGAGCGTTAGCCCGCTTTTCTCACCACGTGGCGAGGCGAAGTGCGTGAGAGGCCCGTCAGTACAAGGCGTGCGCCGCTCAGCGAGCGGAGGTGTACTTTTGCGGGTGCGGCCTAGCCATTCGTATTTTGGCTCTAGCGAAAGAAGTAGCGACCCGCGTTCGGCGCCCGACCGGGAAAGTACGTTGAGCACGGTGAGCAAGCGCAACGCAGTAATGACGGGCCTATGGCGTGCTTCGACCGTCAGGTGGTGAGAAATGCGGGCTAGGTGTGACCTTTCAACAGGTTGTTCATTCGGTCCCGGACCAGGGAAGCTGGAGTTGTCGAATAACCACGACCCTGGAGAGACCGCATGAACATCCATCAGAATGCCCGATTGACGCCCAAAGGCCGAGCCCTTTTGGTTCGATGCATCCTCGCTGGAGAGACGCCTCGGGCCGCCGCGGCCCGAGACGTCTCAGAACGCACCGCCCGCCGTTGGCTGGCCCGCTACCGCGGCGAAGGCGAAGCCGGTCTCTACGATCGCTCTTCGCGTCCCCGGCATAGCCCGCGCCGCACCCCGCAAGCCGTCGTTGACCGCGTCCTCGCCCTGCGCCGACAACGTTGGACGGGCCGCCGCATCGCCCAAACCCTGCGGCTATCCCCGGCCACCGCCAGCCGCCTCCTCGGTCGCGCCGGACTCAACCGTCTCCGCGATCTCGAACCCGCTCCCCCCGTTCGCCGCTACGAACATCACCGTCCCGGCGATCTACTGCATCTCGACATCAAAAAGCTCGGCCGCTTCCAGCACGCCGGTCACCGCGTTACCGGCGATAAGACCCGACGCTCCCGCGCCGCCGGCTGGGAGTTCGTCCACGTCGCCGTCGACGACCATTCCCGCATCGCCTTCTCCCAGATCCTGCCCGATGAGCGCAGCCTTTCCGCTGCCCAGTTCCTTCTCCTCGCCCACGCCTACTATGGCTCGCTTGGCATCCGCATCCGACGCCTGCTCACCGACAATGGCTCCTGGTACCGCTCCCGCCACTTCCGTCGTACTTGCCGCCGCCTCGGCATCCGCCACCGCTTCACCCGCCCCTACACCCCTCGCACCAACGGCAAGGCCGAGCGCTTCATCCAAACCGCCCTCCGCGAATGGGCCTATGCCCGCTCCTACTGCTCCTCCCTCCAACGCGCCAACCATCTGCTCCCCTGGCTCCACGACTACAATTGGCATCGCCCCCACGCCAGCCTCGGCTATCATCCCCCTATCAGCCGACTCCCTCCTCCCCGGAACAACCTGTTGAGGCTCCACAGCTAGGCCGGTCTCGGCTGTCTCCCTTCAGAATAGCGGGTGTGTCAAGCGCCTCCGCGGGCGATTCGCAGGGGGTGCGCCGCTATCGGGATCGATGTTGCCGGGAATGGCGACACGGCACGCAAGAATGCGTGCGCAGTGCCGGCATTTTGCCGGCGTCCCGCCGCCCGGCGGAAGGGCCGGTGCGTCAACGAAACATGTCGTCACGAATGGCGACACGGCACGCAAGAATGCGTGCGCCACGTCCCAGCCCAGCCACATCGCCGGGACGAGGCATTTTGGGCCTCACGAAGCCTCGATCGCACCTTGCGCATGAGGCTCCGTGCGGTCCTCGTCGCGGGCCCGCGCCCTAACGGGCACGAATCTTCCCCTTCTCGCGTGCCGCGGGCCCGCGCCCTAACGGGCACGAATCTTCCCCTTCTCGCGTGCCGCGGGCCCGCGCCCTAACGGGCACGGCTCTGTCCGCTTCTGGGCGCGGCTGCCTAATAATGCGATTCCGCCAAAACCGACACGAATATGATCGGTTACACTATCTACGACTAAGGACCACCGACGAACTCGGCCCGGTAGCGACCGGCGATTCAGTAGCGACCGGCAGCGTACAAACTCGATCGCCGGCCAGAGGAGCGCCGCGATCTTTCGAACAGATCCTTCAGGCAAATGAGTCGGATTGCGAAAGCTTTTGAGCGGCTGAAGCGGGAGAAGACCCGGGGACTGATCGCTTACTTGACGGCGGGCGATCCCGCGCCCGACCGTACGGTCGAGTTCATTCTCGGACTGGAAAAAGGCGGCGCCGACATCATTGAGCTAGGCGTGCCTTTTTCAGATCCGATCGCCGATGGGCCGGTTATCCAACGAGCCACGGAAAGATCGCTGAGCGCTGGCACGAGTCTGAAGAGCGTGATCGAGATGCTCGGCGAGCTGCGCCGGAAATCAGAGATTCCGGTCGTCGTCTTCAGCTATTTGAATCCCGTCTTGCGGTACGGTTTTGAAAAGTTCGCGGCCGATGCCGCAGCGGCGGGCGCCGACGGGGCGCTGCTGACGGATCTCAACGTCGAGGAAGCGGCCCCTTATATCCGAGAAATGAGCAAGCATGCGCTGGAAACGGTGTTCCTTGTGTCGCAGACCACGAAGGACGACCGCCTGCGATTGTTGTCGCAATCGTCGAGCGGATTCGTTTATCTTGTTTCGAGGGCGGGCGTGACCGGCGAGCGGACCGCGCTTTCCGACCACGTGCTGCCGCTTATCCAGAGGACGCGAGCGGTAACCTCGCTGCCGCTGGCCGTGGGTTTCGGCCTCTCGAAACCAGAGCATATGACTGCGCTGGCCCCGCACGTCGACGCCGCGGTCGTAGGCAGCGCATTCGTTCGCCTGATCGCCGAGAACCAACAGGACCCCGACCTGGCCGACAAACTCAGCTCCTTCGCGGCCGAGTTGAAAGAGGGGCTGAAGGTAAAGAGCAGTTGACGGTAATCTGATCTCATGGCGAACGAACCGTCGGATCTTGGGGCATGGAGGGCGCGGATCGACGCGCTGGACCGCAAGATCCTGGCGATACTCAACGAAAGAGGCCGCTGCGTGCTTGGGCTCGCTCCCATCAAACGCCAAATGAACGTTCCTGTCCACGAGCCCAACCGCGAGAACGAAGTTGTCTCTAACTTGGAGACGCACAACGACGGGCCGCTCGATAACGGCGCGGTGCGCCGCATCTTCGAGGCCATTATGAGAGAGATGCGAGCTGTCCAGGAGGCGGCTCGGGCGTCGGAGGAAGAGGCCGAACCGCGCGCAAAGCCCGCCGATCCGGGCTGACCGGGATCGCGGGTACCGCGGGGAGAGGCCGGGCCGATCAAAGATGGCAATTCAAACCGTAACGATCTTAGGAGTCGGCCTGATCGGAGGTTCGTTTGGTTTGGCCTTGCGAGCGCACGGTTTCGGGGGCCGGATTCTCGGGGCCAGCTCGCCCCGCACTCTGGAAGCCGCACTGGCGCGGGGAGCCGTGGACGCAGCCTCCACGCTGGAAGAAGCCGTTCACGCGGCCGACCTGGTCTACTTGGCGCAGCCGGTGGATCGAATCCTGGATCTGCTCCCACAGGTTCGCCGGTTTGTGCAACCGCATGCCCTGGTCACCGACTGCGGCAGCACGAAGGAAGCGATCGTCGCCCACGCCGGCGAGGTTTTCGACAAGGCGCCTTGGTTCGTCGGGGGGCACCCGATGGCGGGCAAGGAGGGAAGGGGCGTCCAACTCGCCGAGCCGGAGTTGTTCGAGGGATGCACCTATGTGTTGACTCCCTTCGACGGCGTTCTCCCGCGCGATCCGGTCGTGGAATCCTTCGTCGCCTGGCTCGAGAAATTCGGCTGTCGAGTCCAGCTCCGCTCGGCCGCCGAGCACGACAAGATTGTTAGTTGGACGTCGCATTTGCCGCAATTGGTCTCGACGACGCTGGCTTCCTGCGTGGACGAAAACCTGAAACGGCCGGAAGATTTGGCGGTCGCCGGCCCGGCGCTGCGCGACATGACCCGCCTAGCCGAAAGCTCCTACGAGGTCTGGAAAGACATCGTGTCGACGAATCGCGGCAACCTGGCTGAAGCTCTGTCGGCCTACATCGAAAGTCTTCAGGATTGCCGTGAGAAGCTCGGGACCGAAGAGCTGGCGCAACAGTTCGACGGGGCTCGGAAATTCCGGCGAAAACTGTGAAAGCCTAGCGGGAATGAAGCGGCGCCCGCTGTTTAATTGGGGCTCGCAAATGCAGTGACTTTGGAACACGGGTGGCATAGGGCGCCCCCACGCTCTGAACAGACACCATGTCACCATAATTTGCGAGCCCCGTAGCACACGGCGGTGCCTCCGTTTGGCGCGCACCCGCGGCCTTTTCCCGGCCCCTCGCGTGGACCAAAGGCGAACCACGACAACGCGGGGCCTTTTGCTTTTGTGGCGCACGCTGCGCTACAAGCAAGTGTCGGGGGTGTTGTGGCGCGGCGGCGCGCGGCGCCGCGAGTTGCGTTTGCTGGTCGTGGCGCCGACGCCCTATCGCAAGCGCAAGCGGGGACGCTGGCTCTATCGCCGCGCCGCCTACTTGTTGACCGGCGAATGGGAGGCGTCCGCGCCGCGGCTGTTGCAGATGTACTTGGACCGCTGGCAGATTGAGGTCAACCCCCGCGAGGAAGAAGACACCTCGGGCGTCGGACAAGCGCAGGTGTGGAACCACAACGCGGTGCCCCGGCAGCCGGCGTTGATGGTGGCCGACCTACAGCGCTTTGTTGCCGGCCGGCCTCAAAGCCTATGGACCGCACCGCGGCCAAGCCTACGACGAGTTGCCCAAGTGGCGCCGCAGCCAACAACGGCCCTCCTGTCAAGATCTGGTGACCCTGCTGCGCCAACAAGCCCACGAACAACCTCACCTGCTGCTCCCCTTCGGCATCCACCCCAGCTACAAACGCCTGACTCATGCCGCCGCCGCTTGAGATATGTCCAAACTCCAGGCGGGCCCGCGTCCTCACGGGCGCGGCTCTGACCATGCCCGATTCGGAGCCGCGAACGCCAATGAGCGGCCACGGCCTACGGCCAGGCCTGTACCCCGCCCATAGGGATGAACGCGCGCGGGTTTTCGACGGAGCGGTCCAGTAATTGCCGCCTATAAACGATCGCGACCCTATGGAATCAAGCACTAGCTGTGATCTTTCAACAGGTTGTTCATTCGGTCCCGGACCAGGGAAGCTGGAGTTGTCGAATAACCACGACCCTGGAGAGACCGCATGAACATCCATCAGAATGCCCGATTGACGCCCAAAGGCCGAGCCCTTTTGGTTCGATGCATCCTCGCTGGAGAGACGCCTCGGGCCGCCGCGGCGGCCCGAGACGTCTCAGAACGCACCGCCCGCCGTTGGCTGGCCCGCTACCGCGGCGAAGGCGAAGCCGGTCTCTACGATCGCTCTTCGCGTCCCCGGCATAGCCCGCGCCGCACCCCGCAAGCCGTCGTTGACCGCGTCCTCGCCCTGCGCCGACAACGTTGGACGGGCCGCCGCATCGCCCAAACCCTGCGGCTATCCCCGGCCACCGTCAGCCGCCTCCTCGGTCGCGCCGGACTCAACCGTCTCCGCGATCTCGAACCCGCTCCCCCCGTTCGCCGCTACGAACATCACCGTCCCGGCGATCTACTGCATCTCGACATCAAAAAGCTCGGCCGCTTCCAGCACGCCGGTCACCGCGTTACCGGCGATAAGACCCGACGCTCCCGCGCCGCCGGCTGGGAGTTCGTCCACGTCGCCGTCGACGACCATTCCCGCATCGCCTTCTCCCAGATCCTGCCCGATGAGCGCAGCCTTTCCGCTGCCCAGTTCCTTCTCCTCGCCCACGCCTACTATGGCTCGCTTGGCATCCGCATCCGACGCCTGCTCACCGACAATGGCTCCTGGTACCGCTCCCGCCACTTCCGTCGTACTTGCCGCCGCCTCGGCATCCGCCACCGCTTCACCCGCCCCTACACCCCTCGCACCAACGGCAAGGCCGAGCGCTTCATCCAAACCGCCCTCCGCGAATGGGCCTATGCCCGTTCCTACTGCTCCTCCCTCCAACGCGCCAACCATCTGCTCCCCTGGCTCCACGACTACAATTGGCATCGCCCCCACGCCAGCCTCGGCTATAATCCCCCTATCAGCCGACTCCCTCCTCCCCGGAACAACCTGTTGAGGCTCCACAACTAGCCCGCATTTCTCACCACCTGACGGTCGAAGCATGCAATAAGCCCGCCATGACTGGGTTGCGCTCGCTCGCCGTGCTCAACGTACTTTCCGGGGATTATATACGGTAGTGACGGAACCCTTCAGCGCCTCTTCCGTGGGCGGTCGATCCAGCGAACCTTGATGGGCTGCACCATCGCCTTGGTTAACTCCTCAAAGCTCACGTCGACCGGGAACTCCTCTTCGAGCTCCGCTTTCGTCGGCTGGTAGGTGTGCTTGACCAGTTCGACGGTAACCGGTGTGTCGGGGCGTCCAGACTTGCGCTTCTTGGTCTCTGCCATGACTCTTCCTTATCGGATGCGCAGCGATTCCACGAGCGCGGGAGCTAGGTTGATGGCAAATTCCACATCAGTAGGGCGGGTGTCCTGCGTCCCTGGCCAGCGAACACGTCCCGTAACGGTAAACCTGCCTTCATAGGCTGAACGGAACCCTTCCGCGAGATCAAGCCCAGAGTGAAGTTGGGCCAGCAGACTATTCCAATTGGTAACAGACTCGGGAAAACCCGTGAAAGCGAAGAGCCATACCAGGAAGTGCTCAAACCGGAACGTATCTGGGACCGCATCCTCGAATGCCTCCCGGACTTTGACTTCAGGCGGGCTGAGGAACCGGCCATCTCGATCTCGCCCCGCAGTTTCATGTCTCGGTATCCGCGAGACGAATAGATGTTGGCCCACGCTTTCGTCCCTTGCCGAACGACGTAATCGCCCATGAACTCACGGTCGATCTGCCACGGCTCCACATCACGAAATCGAGGCCGCATTAGGTTCTTACCGTTGGGTGCTGGAGGCAATCCAATGAGGCTTCCATGAAAAAACTGATCGAGAAAATTGTCAGTCCCTTTTCGCTTTAAAGACCCACCCTCTTCTCCGATGTCGTTCGCAGCAAACACGAACGCAGGAACTATCCAGCTGCTGTCGTACTTTTGCAGATGGGTAATAGCCGTCTGAATGGTCCTAATCGTGAAATAACGCATGAGATCACCGCGCCTTTCCGGTTCCCGGTTTTCTGAAGCGTACCCGATTACCAGCCCATGCCAGTGCTGTCCGGGGAAAGTCGCGCCATCGGACGGTAAGTCTCGACCGTTCAATGTCTTATGGCCTGTTTTGCCCGGGAACGATTTGAAATCCCGAGGCCGCAAATGGTCGCCTGAACGGAGCATCCGGACGCGGCACAATGAGGGATGAACCTTGGCCGTACGGTTTTCTCCCAACTGATCGAGCACCTACCGAGCAAAGAGTTTCAGAAATGTGTATCGCGCTACCGCGGCGATTCCTATCTGAAAAGTTTCTCCTGCTGGGATCAGTTTCTTGCGATGGCATTCGCCCAGCTGACCTATCGGGCAAGCCTCCGCGACATCGAGACGTGCCTGCGTTCGATGCACGGCAAACTCTACCACATGGGATTCCGCGGCAGGGTAGCGCGCTCGACACTGGCCGATGCGAACGAGTCGCGCGACTGGCGGATCTACGCGGACTTCGCGCAGGTCTTGATTGGCATGGCACGGCCGTTATATGCCCACGACCCGATCGGTGTGGACTTGGACCAGACTCTGTACGCTCTCGACTCGACAACAATCGACCTCTGCCTGTCGCTGTTTCCGTGGGCGAGATTCCGCAAGCAAAAGGCCGCCGTGAAGATGCACACGCTGCTGGATCTGCACGGCAATATTCCCACGTTCATCCGCATTACTGGAGGCAAAGTGCACGACATCAACATCCTCGACGAGATCGGCCCGGAGGCCGGCGCGTTCTACGTCATGGATCGGGCCTACGTCGATTTCGAACGCCTCTTCGTGTTCACTCTCTGCTCGTCGTTCTTCGTCGTGCGAACCAAGAAGAACATCTTGCTCCAACGGCGCTACTCGCATCCCGTCGACAAATCCACGGGCTTGCGCTCGGATCAGACCGTCATACTGGCTGCCATCGAATCGGCCCAAGCCTATCCCGACCCGTTGCGGAGGGTCAGTTACTTCGACGCCCGGACGAACAAGCGGCTGAAGTTTCTGACCAACAACTTCGCGCTCCCGGCGCTGACCATCGCCCACATCTACAAGTCGCGTTGGCAGATTGAGTTGTTCTTCAAGT
This sequence comes from Bryobacterales bacterium, assembly GCA_965248365.1. GTDB lineage: Bacteria > Acidobacteriota > Terriglobia > Bryobacterales > UBA6623. Next base: position 2,233,805 of record CBDFJA010000003.1, read on the forward strand.
GGATCAAGCAACATCTGCGAATCAACTCGTTTTACGGTACCAGCGAGAACGCCGTCAAGACGCAGATCCGGATCGCTGTCTCGATTTACGTGCTCATCGCCATCGTCCGGAAACGGCTCGGGCTGGAAGCGAGTCTTTACCAGATTCTACAGATTCTCAGCGTTACGCAATTCGAAAAAATGCCCCTTTTACAGGCACTCCAGCCATCCGACTCCCCAAACGAATCCCCCTATGACCCCAACCAATTGATTCTATTCGACTTTTAACCGGACAGCAGTGAGCCCATGCATCCCATTCCTTGGATTGCTTGGCAAGAGTATTCAGAACTTCCGACTCAGGGAGACACTGATCCGCCGACAAGCGTTCAGTGATGTAATCGACATACTCATCGCCTAGATCAATTCCGACCGCATTTCGACCGTGTCGCAGCGCCACGAAAATCGTTGTACCACTGCCAATGAATGGGTCGAGGACATGCCCGCCGGGCGGGCTGCCTGCGAGGATGCATCGCCTAGCAAGCTCATCCGGGAACATCGCGTTATGACCCGTGGTGCGCTTACGCTCGATGGGAATATTCCACACATCTTCTTCCGTGAGGGCGGAGCGGTCGAATGAATAGAAGCGACTGCGGGAGAACATGAAGACGAATTCATACTGTCGGTGCGGACGGTCCCTCGCGGTGGGCTCGACGAACGCATTGCGGCGATTCCACACGATAGCGCTACGCAGGGTCCAGCCTCTGCCCTGCATTTCCAGGGCGACAGTCCAGGGAATTCCGAGAAGGGATTTCTTGGGAATGGCCCATCCTCCGATATCGACGGCTCGTTTCTTTTTTCGCAAGAAATCACGAGTGGCACATTTAGGGTCATGCCCGTGCGGTTGCCCGTTCCCAGAGTAGTAAGTGTCTCCTATATTCAAAAACACTGCTGTCCGGTTAAAAGTCGAATAGAATCAATTGGTTGGGGTCATAGGGGAATTCATTTTGGGAGTCGGATGGCTGGAGTGCCTGTAAAACGGGCATTTTTTCGAATAGCGTAACGCTGAGAATCTGTAGAATCTGGTAAAGACTCGCTTCCAGCCCGAGGCGTTTCCGGACGATAGCGATGAGCACGTAAATCGAGACAGCGATCCAGATGTGCGTCTTGACGGCGTTCTCGCTGGTGCCGTAAAACGACTTGATTCGCAGATGTTGCTTGATCCACTTGAAGAAGAGTTCCACCTGCCAGCGCGATTTGTAGATCTGGGCGATGGTCAGTGCCGGCAGGGTGAAGTTATTGGTCAGAAATTTCAATCGCTTGTTGGTTTCGGCATCGAAATAACTCACCCGCCGTAGGGGGTCCGGGTACGCTTGGGCGGAGTTGAAGGGGGTCAAAATAACGGTGTGATCGGATCGCAGGCCCGTGCTCCTATCCACCGGGTGGGAGTAGCGACGCTGCAGCAAAACGTTCTTTTTGGTTCGCACCACGAAGAAGGCCGAACAGAGCGTGAACACGAAGAGGCGCCGAAAATCGACATAGCCCCGATCCATGACGTAGAACGCGCCGGCCTCGGGAAGAAATTCATCCAGGATGTTGACGTCATGCACTTTGCCTGCAGTAATGCGGATAAACGTGGGAATATTGCCGTGCAGATCCAGCAGCGTGTGCATCTTCACGGCGGCCTTGTGCTTGCGGAATCCCGCCCACGGAAACAGCGACAGGCAGAGGTCGATTGTTGTCGAGTCGAGAGCGTACAGAGTCTGGTCCAAGTCCACACCGATCGGGTCGTGGGCATATAACGGCCGTGCCATGCCAATCAAGACCTGCGCGAAGTCCGCGTAGATCCGCCAGTCGCGCGACTCGTTCGCATCGGCCAGTGTCGAGCGCGCTACCCTGCCGCCGAATCCCATATGGTAGAGTTTGCCGTGCATCGAACGCAGGCACGTCTCGATGTCGCGGAGGCTTTCCCGATAGGTCAGCTGGGCGAATGCCATCGAAAGAAACTGATCCCAGCAGGAGAAACTTTTCAGATAGGAATCGCCGCGGTAGCGCAATACACATTTGTGAAACTCTTTGCTCGGCAGGTGCTCGATCAGTTGGGAGAAAACCGTACGGCCAAGGTTCATCCCCCATTGTGCCGCGTCGGGATGCTCCGCTCAGGCGGCCATTTGCGGCCTCGGGATTTCAAATCGTTCCCTGGCAAAACAGGCCATAAGATATTGAGCGGTAGAGACTTACCGTCCGTTGACGTAACTTTCCCCGGACAGCACTGCGTTCCGGTATAGGGAGTACTTTTGCTCAGCCAAGGCGTTGATGATCACGTCTGGCCAACCGTTGTTATCGTAGTCGGCAAAAGCGATTCCCATTCCCGCGAAAGTGTTGCCGTCCGCATCGAAGGCTACACCTGCAAACAGGCCTACCTCTTCGAACGTTCCATCCCCGCGATTGCGAAACAGCTGTTGGGGAGCCGAGTCGTTGGCAATCAGAAGGTCGGGCCAACCATCGCGATCGAAGTCGTTGAACGCAACTCCCAGACCCTTGCCGGGCGAGGCGCCGACCCCGCTTGCTTTTGTTACGTCGCCGAACGTTCCATCACCGTTGTTGTGATACACGATATGAATCATCGGATCGAAATGATCGGGGTGGCAATAGGCGCGGTACCCCGGCTTCTTCTCGCCACACCAGCGATTGTCATCGAAATCCCATATCAGGTATCGAGAAACGATCAAATCCAAGTGGCCGTCGTGATCGTAGTCGACGAACATCGCGCCGACCGACCACCCCCCGCCGCTCACACCGGCTTCCCGCGTCACCTCGCGAAAGGTGCCGTTGCCTTCGTTGTGATAGAGGTTATTCGGCCCGAAGTTGGTGACGTACAGGTCCGGCCGGCCATCATTGTCGTAGTCGCCGACCGCAACGCCCTGACCGTAGGATTCACCGGCCACTCCCGCCGACTCGGTCGTGTCAGAAAACGTTCCATCGCCGTTGTTGCGGTAGAGCCGGTTCCAGTAGCGAGGTTCTGACTTGTCGGGCGACTTCTCAAGGGGCATCGGATCTTCTAGGCCTGCCCCGTTGACAAAATAGAGATCGAGAAGATCATCGCCGTTGTAGTCAAGCATCGCCACACCCCCGACCATCGACTCCGGCAAGTACTTTTGCGAGGTCGGGGAAGGCTCGTTCTTGAAATCGACCCCGGACGAGGCTGCAATATCGACGAACGTTGGGGCGTCCGAAGAGGATTTGCTAGGCCGCTCTCCGGCGGGCTGGCCCCAAAACGGGGAACTAGAAAGTAGGCAGAAAAGGCCAGCGCGGAAAGGCGAACGACCACATGCATTTCATGGAGAACGGCTAATCGATCGACTCGAGGCAGCCGTCCGCTAACGCTGCCGCAGGCGCAACGAGGCGTACCTTAATTCAGTATACGAAAACCGCGATCAGTGACCTGGCGACGTGAGGTAGCGGCGTCGGTCGAAACGTGAGGGCTTACAGAGCCTCCCCGCCTTCGGCAATTTCCTGGTTTGAGCGATGAACCCCATGCAAAGCGGGGAAGGCTGCGGAACAGCAACCGTCTCGATCTCCGCACCTTTTGGTCGACGGCGAATGAATTCGTTACGGAACTGCTGAAGAATGGAAGAGCTACTGGCGAACTATTCAGTATGAGCGACACAAAGTTTTGTTCCCGAAAAAACCACCTCATGGGGTGGTGAGCGGTGCGTGAGCAGGATCGTCAAGCAGCTCACCCGAGGCATAGCCAACACCGGTACAACGCGCATTTGAACCCGACTTGGACCGGGAGGCGTTGCCAAGGCAGGATGGGCTGCACACCAGTGTTCGGCCAGGTGGGATCCTCTCTGGGACATCTAGAGAGACGCGGGGTAGGTCCCAGGGACCTCTTTCTCTTCTTCGGATTGTCCCGAAAAGTCCAACCGTTGGACTTTATCGCTCTAAAAGCAGATTAGAAATGTACTCAGGATTCCCGAGATGCGACACAAGGGTTGAAAGGCGACTTGCTCAGCCACTTGCAATCCATGCTCAGAACCGCCGAGGGCGAGAAGAAGGTTTACTGGTCAGGTAGAGAAGAGCACAAGAGAAGCTTGACGCGGACAACGACGAGACAGGTGTCGGAATTTCACATAGGGAGACTCGGAAGAAAGTAAACAAAATAGCTGTACTGTTTCAAATCGGTGCTTGGCAGCCCAACTACCGCGCCTTCTCCCGGATCGCCTTGGCGCGAGCTTCCATCTGTGCCGCCTCAGCCTCGCGGTTCATGTTGCGGAGCAGGGCGGCGTAGTTCTCTAAAGACGTGGCCACGAGAGGGTGCTCGGGTCCCAAGGCTTTCTCCAATATTGCCAGCGAGCGCTGGTAGAGCGGCTCGGCCTCGGCGTACTTGCCTTGGGTGTCGTATAGCGTCGCCAGGTTGTTGAGACTCGCAGCGAGGCGGGGGTCCTCTGGTGCAAAGCTTTCTGCTTCCTTGAGGGCGGCCAAGTAATACTTCTCGGCCTCGGCATATTTGCCTTGTTGGGAGGCCGCGACGCCGGCCTCGTTTGACCTCTGCCAGCTATTGAATCTCGCATAATATCGAGTTAGTCAAGGCCAAGAGAAGACTGCTTCCAGAAGGCCGTAATCAAGCGCGGTTTGCGGCGCATGCGACGCAGGGATTTGCGGGCACGCTCGTCCAGCTCCCAGTAGTCCTTCGGACAGACGTTCGGCAACTCGTGCTGCTTCCAGTAAGCCCAAATGTATTCCACCGGGTTCAGCTCCGGTGCATAGGGCGGCAAGCACTCCGTGGCGATGTGGCCTTCGGAGAGCTCGATGAACTCCCGCACCAGGCGGCTGCGGTGCGCCGGCAGGCGGTCCCAGACGATCAGCAGCGGGCCGTCGATGTGGCGGACCAAAGCCTTCAGGAAGTCGATGACCTCCAGCTCGCCGATGGCGCCGGGATAGAGCCGGAAGTAGAAGTTGCGCAAGGTCAGCCCGGCGGAAACGGAAAGTTTCTGCCAGTTGAAGTTGAACTCCAGCACGGGTGTCTCGCCGCGGGGCGCCCAGGTGCGGCAACGATGGGGCTTCTGACTCAGTCCGCTTTCGTCGATGAAGACGATCGTGCGGCCTTGTTTTTGGGCTTTTTTTTAGTGGCCGGCCAAGTCTTGCGCCGCCAGTTGCGGATGGCTTCTTCGTTGCGCTCGCGGGCCTTGCCGACAGGCCGTTGCGGGCTCCAGTGGAGCGCCCGCAGGATCTTCCAAACATGACCTTCGTGATAGCGCACGCCGAACTCGTCGGCGATCAGACGAGCGACTCGCGGACAAGTCCACAGCGGCGTCGAGAAGCCCTGCGCTTCGGGGCCCCGCAGCAGCATTGCCTCCAGACGTTCCCGTTGCGTGGCGTCTAACAGCGGCTTGCGGCCGGCGCGCCCGGCCCGGCGGAGTCCGGCGGCACCGTACGCGCCATGCTCGCTAACCCAACGGCTCACGCTTTGCGGCGCCGCCTTCACGCGCCGTGCTGCCTCGGACTGACTCAAACCTTCGTCAACGACCAGCCGCACGGCCTCCAGCCGTCGCTTTTCCAGAGCATCAAAATCGCGCCTTACGCCTCTTGGGTTCCCCATGTCTATTAAGACGAGCAGAACCCCCAAAAGATTACTCTATATTATACGGGAGTCAATAGGTTGTCGACACGACACGCGCTCTCGCCCGTTTCTTTCGCGGGTTTCAGCCGTGAAGTCTCGCCGAGCTTGAGGCATGCCCGGCGCCAACGGAGATAAGGCGGCCATGGTCAATTTTCGCGCTTCCTTGTTCATCCTGGCCACGAGCTTATGGCTCGCAGCGCCAGCGATCCCTTCTCCAGCCAGTTCGTCGCTCGCCGACGATGCGCTCGCGATCCTGGAGAAGAACTGCCTGGCCTGTCATGGCTCGGCACAGATGGCCGGTCTGGATCTGCGGCAGAGGGAGAGACTCCTCAAAGGCGGAAGCCGGGGGCCCGCCGTCGCGCCGGGAAACCCCGACGAAAGCCTGTTGTATCGGGCCGCTGCCCACATCGGCGAGCTGGTCATGCCGCCCGGCAGCAAAGAGCCGCTGCCCGCCGTGGACCTCGAAATCCTGACCAAATGGATCCGCCAAGGCGCTCCCTGGCCCGCGTCCTCCATTGAAGAGAAGAAGGACACCGAACCGGAGTGGTGGGCTTTCCGGAAGCCGCGCCGTCCGGCGGTCCCGGAGACTGCGAAATACGCCAACGTAGTTCACAATCCGATTGACGCATTCATCCTGCCGAAACTAGAAGAGAAGGGCCTTGCGTTGGCGCCCGAGGCCGGCAAGCTGATTTTAGTTCGCCGGGCTTATTTCGATTTAATCGGATTACCGCCGACCCCTGAGCAAATCGACAAGTTTGTCAACGACGCCTCTCCCCAGGCTTACGAGAAACTGATCGACAAGCTGCTGGCTTCCGACCATTACGGCGAACGATGGGCCCGGCATTGGCTCGACGTCGTGCGCTATGCCGACAGCGAGGGCTTCGAGTCGGATATCTACGTCCCCAACGCATGGCGCTACCGGGACTACGTGATCAAATCCTTCAACGAAGACAAGCCCTACGACCGTTTCGTGCAGGAACAGATCGCGGGCGACGAGCTGTGGCCGGATAATCTCGATCTCTTCGACAGCAACTACGCGGTCCCGCCGGAGAAATTGGAACACCTGGAGGCGCGCGTCGGCACCAGCATGTACGGCTTCGGCCCCGTCATTGCGGAATCCAACCTCGACACGCCGCGGCTTCTTTACGAAAGGCTAACCGATTGGGTCGATACGACGGGTGCGGCTTTCATGGGGCTGTCGCTCGGCTGCGCCCGCTGTCACGATCATAAGTTCGATCCCTTCTCGCAACGCGACTATTACTCGATGCAGGCCATCTTTGCCACCAGTCAGCCGGTCACGATTCCCGTGGTCACCGCGCTGTCCGTATTGCATCGCAGAGATGACTTTCCCCGTTATATCGAGCTCGACGAATCGCGCGACGCCTACGGGCTGTTCGAAGACCGGGTGAAAAACAGGATCACCGACGAGAAGAAGACCGAGTTCTCGCCGGAAGTTGTCGCCGCCTACGAGGTGCCGGAAGACGAGCGGACCCAAGAGCAGCAAGAGCTTGCCGCACCGCTGGAGAAAGCCGTCGAGGCCCTTCTTGAGTTCGATCGCGGGGAACGGACAAGGCCCGATCTGCGAAAGTACATGACCCCCGCGGAGAAGGACGAGTACGAAACTCTAGTCCATCGCATGGCGGAAGCCGTCATCAGCTTCCCGACGCTGGACCCGTCGCACAACATAGAGTACGACACCTTCTTCGACGCCCCTTCGGCGACGGTGCTCGGTCACGTCGAGCCGGAGTTGATTCAGGCGGTACACGTCCGTGATCGCGGCGACGTCCGGCAGCTCAGGGAGAAGGTGGGCCCCGCCATTCCCCGAGTCTTCGGCGACGGGGTGAACTTCGAGCCGAAAGAACACTACGGGCCTCGCTATCGGAAGGAGTTCGCGCTCTGGCTGACAAATCCCCAGCATCCCTTGACGGCTCGCGTGATGGTCAACCGCCTCTGGCAGTGGCACTTTGGCGCGGGAATCGTAAGCACGTCGAACGACTTCGGCCGCCAGGGCCAGCCGCCCACTCATCCGGCGTTGCTTGACTGGCTGGCGACGGAGTTTGTCAGCGGCGGCTGGAGTTTGAAATCGATGCACCGTCTCATCATGCTCTCGTCGACCTACCAGAGGTCCAGTGATTTCCAGCATGAAGGGAACACGCGGAAGGATCCGACGAACTCCTACCTGTGGCGCATGAACCGCAGGCGCTTGGAGGCCGAGGCCGTATGGGATAACATTCACTCGGTCGCGGGCACGTTGAACACGAAAATGTGGGGCCGGCCGGTGCTGCCGGCAATATCGCAAACCGAAATGTCGCCTCTGAGGAGGAAGTGGTCGTGGACGGTGAACGCCAACTCGAAAGACCACACGCGGCGGGCGATTTATATTCTCAGGCGACGCAACTTCGACTTCCCGATGTTTGAGAAGTTCGATACGCCGAATTCCGCCGTAGCTTGCGAGCGCCGGGACGTGACGACAGTAGCGCCGCAGTCGCTGTGGCTGTTGAATAACGAGATGGCGTTCCAGCAGGCTCTTCATTTCGCGGACCGGCTGGTCAAAGAACACGGAGACGACGCGCCGGCTTGGGTCGAAAACGCCTGGCAAATCGCCGTGGGCCGGCCGCCGACGAGCGAGGAAAAGCGGGACGATCTCGAAATGCTGGAGGCCGCTCGGGCGCAGGGCGCTTGGAAAGAGCCTCCCGGAGAGTTGCCCGCGGCCTTGCGGACGATCGATCCACCGCGGGCGGCAGCGCTCAGCGAACTCTGCTTGGCTGTTTTCAACTTGAACGAATTTCTGTTTGTAGATTGATGAGGGGAGCGAACCCAATGCGCACAGCCGCTTGCCAGGGAAGAGTAGAGGTCAATTCCCGACGCGAATTTTTGAAGAAATCGTCATTTGGATTCGGCTCGCTGGCTTTGGGCCATCTGTTGAACCAGGATAGCCTGCCGGCGGCAAGCGGCCCTTCGCCGTATGATCCGCTGGCTCCCAAAGCACCCCATTTCCCGGCCAAAGCCAAGAACGTCATCTTCATCTTTCTGCAGGGCGGCCTAAGCCAAGTAGACAGCTTCGACTACAAACCGGCTCTTGAACGCTACGACGGACAGGTGCTGCCGGAGAGCTACCGAGACGGCCTGCTGCTAGCCCAGATTGACGCCTACGAAGCCAAGCTGCTGGCTAGCTGGCGGAAATTCGAGAAGCACGGCGAGTCGGGCCTCGAGATTTCCGACCTCTTCCCGCATTTATCCAAACACGCCGACGATTTGGCCGTGATCCGCTCCTGCTATCACGAGGCGTTTATTCACGGACCGGCTCTGAGCTACCTGCACACGGGATCGATTCGCATCGGGGCCGCCAGCATGGGCTCGTGGATCCTTTACGGACTGGGCAGCGAGGTCGACAATCTGCCTTCTTACGTTGTGATGGCCGACGGACACATGCGATCCAGCAAGTCACTGTTTGCGACCGGCTATTTGCCCGCCATCTACCAGGGCACGGTGGTTTCGACCCGCGGGGTGCCTTTCGAAAACCTCAGTCCGCCGCCGCAGATCGACTTGGAGAGGCAGCAGAGAATCCTTGCTCGAGTCAAGAAGGCGAACCGAAGCCATCTGGAAACCCGCGGCGACGACACGCGCCTCGATGCCCGCATGAAGAACTACGAGCTGGCCTTTCGGATGCAGATGGCCGCGCCCGAGCTGATCGACCTCTCCAAGGAGCCGGAGCACGTTCTGAAGATGTACGGGCTCGACGACGAGCCCACGGAAAAGTTCGGCCGCATGTGTCTTTTGGCGCGTAGAATGGTCGAGCGTGGAGTGCGCTACGTCCACCTCTATAGCAGCGACTGGGACGGGCACGGCGAGTGCGACAAGAACCATATGGAGAACGCTTCGGAGATGGATAAGCCCGTGGCCGGCCTGCTCGCGGACTTAAAGCAACGCGGACTGCTCGAGAACACCTTGGTCGTCTCGAGCGGCGAATTCGGCCGCACCCCCGTCATGCAGGGCAAGCTGGGCCGAGACCACAATCCCTACGGCTTCTCGACTTGGCTGGCGGGCGGCGGAGTGCGCGGCGGAAAAGCCATCGGGACAACCGACGATCTGGGTTTCGTGGCCGCCGAGGACAAATTCCACGTCAACGACGTGCAGGGCGCCATGCTCGGGCTGCTGGGGCTCGATCACAGGAAGCTCACCTATCGATTCCAGGGCCTCGACCGCCGCTTGACGGGTGTGGGGGACGCCGGCCATCGCTCCGACGAGCTGCGGGAGAAGTTGACCCGGGCATAGCCCTGCGGCTTACCATAGTCATGAAGACCGCGCCGCGAAGAGTTGGACCGGGGTTGCGAGCCGCCGTTTGAAAGGTCCGCGTCGGCTCTATCTTGATTTTCACTCGCGGATGACGCCACCGCAAAATACCACCGCCAAGGAAGAACAATGAGACACAAGTTATCTTTACTGCTAGCTATTGGTTTGATCTCGTGGGGATGCCAGAATCAGCCCGTCGAAGAGCCCCGGGCCGAAGTGAAAGACAGCGCCGAAATCAGCCGTCAAACCGAGGCCACGTTGACGCACCACTTGGAATCCTTCGGGAAGGGCGACCTCGACGGTCTCTTGAGCGATTACACCGAGGAAAGCAAGATCCTTACCCCCGACGGCGCCCTCGAAGGTACAGCGGGGATCAAACCGTTTTTTGAAAAGCTCGTCGGAATCTTCCCGCCTGGATCGAAATTCGAAATGCTCAAGCAAATCATTGACGGCGAGATCGCCTACATCGTCTGGACGCTCGAGTCGGAACAAGTCAAGGTTATCCTCGGCACAGATACTTTCCTGATCCGTGACGGGAAAATCCTGACCCAGACCTTCGCGGTACATACGGAAGCCAAGGAGTAGGAGCGCGTGGGCACGACCTCGGGGGAAATCCGAGGACTTCGCCGCGGGCTATCCCCTGAAAGGGGGTCTTCGTGACGCTTGCAAGGATTCTTTGCTTCGCGGCTGTTACCTGCCTGCCGGGGGCCCTACAGGCCGCTGAGCCGGCTCTCTCCTATGCCGGCGAGGTGAACTTGCCGGTTGCTCTTCGCACGGTTGAGGGCACCGTTCTCGAGAAAGGCCGCTTCGACATCGAAGTGCGTTTTGAAGACCGACGACCGGTCTTGGCCTTTTCCCGTGGGGATGGGGTCAAAGCTGTTGTCGGGGGACAGCCGTGGAAAGACGACGACGAAACCCCGGAGTTCTCCAATCCCTTAGTGGGAACCATCTTTCTGCGGTCTTCGGCCGATCCGCTCGGCGACGAGCAAGAACGCCACTTCAGTAAGATGGGGCTGCCTCAGTACCAGGAGGAGGGCCGCAAGTGGAACGCCGTCATCCGCGTCTACGAGATCCCCGGCAGCGACAGCAGGGAAGTCTGCTTCTTGTTCCAACAAATCGGCAAGGCCGGCCGAACAAGCCGTACCGGATTTAAGTTGTTCCTCGCTGCTCAGTAGACAGGCCTCTGACGCGCCCCGCCTCGCCACGCGCTGAGAAAAGCGCCCTAAAGATTCACTTCCCGAATCTCCGTCTTGCCCAACCAAGATTAACGGGCGGAGGGAGAATCCCCCGTCTCAAAGCCTGCAACAGCTCGCTCGCGATCCCAAGCGACTCGGCGAGGTGTCCGCAACGACGGACGCGAGCAAGCGCAACGCAGTAATGGCGGGCCTATGGCGTGCTTCGACCGTCAGGTGGTGAGAAATGCGGGCTAGGGCTTGCTGAGGAGCTGATGCACCTGGCCTGGAGGACTTCCTTGCTGTCACACAGCTCCGCCATCCGGGCGATCCGAGCCCTGTCTTGCTTCGCGAAAGCTCCTCCCAGGGCTGCCCCACCACCGAGCCAGTTCCTACAATCCACATAGCGAGACCTGAGCCCGGCTTCCTCCAACAACCCCTATCGACAACGCGGCGGAAACAGGCTGCCGCTGCCCCTCTCCACCGCTCTTCGCCCGCCCCATTGTCGATACGGTCCTATTGAATCTCGCATAATATCGAGTTAGTCAAGGCCAAGAGAAGACTGCTTCCAGAAGGCCGTAATCAAGCGCGGTTTGCGGCGCATGCGACGCAGGGATTTGCGGGCACGCTCGTCCAGCTCCCAGTAGTCCTTCGGACAGACGTTCGGCAACTCGTGCTGCTTCCAGTAAGCCCAAATGTATTCCACCGGGTTCAGCTCCGGTGCATAGGGCGGCAAGCACTCCGTGGCGATGTGGCCTTCGGAGAGCTCGATGAACTCCCGCACCAGGCGGCTGCGGTGCGCCGGCAGGCGGTCCCAGACGATCAGCAGCGGGCCGTCGATGTGGCGGACCAAAGCCTTCAGGAAGTCGATGACCTCCAGCTCGCCGATGGCGCCGGGATAGAGCCGGAAGTAGAAGTTGCGCAAGGTCAGCCCGGCGGAAACGGAAAGTTTCTGCCAGTTGAAGTTGAACTCCAGCACGGGTGTCTCGCCGCGGGGCGCCCAGGTGCGGCAACGATGGGGCTTCTGACTCAGTCCGCTTTCGTCGATGAAGACGATCGTGCGGCCTTGTTTTTGGGCTTTTTTTTAGTGGCCGGCCAAGTCTTGCGCCGCCAGTTGCGGATGGCTTCTTCGTTGCGCTCGCGGGCCTTGCCGACAGGCCGTTGCGGGCTCCAGTGGAGCGCCCGCAGGATCTTCCAAACATGACCTTCGTGATAGCGCACGCCGAACTCGTCGGCGATCAGACGAGCGACTCGCGGACAAGTCCACAGCGGCGTCGAGAAGCCCTGCGCTTCGGGGCCCCGCAGCAGCATTGCCTCCAGACGTTCCCGTTGCGTGGCGTCTAACAGCGGCTTGCGGCCGGCGCGCCCGGCCCGGCGGAGTCCGGCGGCACCGTGCGCGCCATGCTCGCTAACCCAACGGCTCACGCTTTGCTGCGCCGCCTTCACGCGCCGTGCTGCCTCGGACTGACTCAAACCTTCGTCAACGACCAGCCGCACGGCCTCCAGCCGTCGCTTTTCCAGAGCATCAAAATCGCGCCTTACGCCTCTTGGGTTCCCCATGTCTATTAAGACGAGCAGACCCCCCAAAAGGTTACTCTATATTATGCGGGAGTCAATAAGGTGTTATCGCCAGCTAAGTTCTAGGCCCGTTTCCTTGCCGCCATTGCACCGAGCTATGCTTGCGCACGGGATGCGAACTCTGCTTCATCGCTGCGTCTTCGTGACGCTGCTGGCGGTCGTTGTTGTGGGAATTCTCGCCGGGTAAACCGATGTTGAGGCTAAGAGCTAGGGCCGAGCAGGGTCACGCCCTCGCCCAGGACAACCTCGGCAAGATGTACGCCAGCGGCGAAGGGGTGCCGCGGGATCCAAGTTCGAGATAGGAGGCATTTATGAACCGGCGAAAATTCTTGACCGCATCTGGATTGACTGCCGTGGCAGCCGGATTGGCCGGCAGGCAAGCGGGTGCGGCGCAGACCTACGCGAGCGCCACTCGGAGCCTGCCGCAACTTAAGATCACCAACGTCAAGGTCATCCTGACGAATCCGCCGACCAGGAACGGCGATAGCCCTGACTCTGGCTTTTCGTTTCATTCGGTCACTCCCGGGGGGGGAGATCGACCAATGTCCGTGGTCCGGGCCACCCCCGGCTCCGCTTCTCCCTCCCCCTCGAACACCCTCAGAAAGGAGATCCACTCGCAGCGCCGGCCCCTCGCCCGACCAACCCCTTTTCAGGATCATTCTTGGATTGGAAAACGCTGGCCGTACGCGCGAACGCAAGTCAGTGCTCGTGTGCGCTCACATCAAATTTATCGGGTCGACGTCGATCACCAGCGCCGTCGCCGGCCAGTTGTCGTCTTCGGCGAATTGGCGGGCGCGGTGGAGAACGCCGCCAAGCACCTTACGTCGAGGCGCCTTGAAGATGAATTGGTAGCGGTATTCCCGCTTCAGCTTGACGATCGGAGCGGCCGAGGGACCAAGCATGCGAACCCCATCGGGCAACGCCCGTAGGTGGCGTCCGAGCCGGCCGCTGAGAGCGAGGGCTTCCTCGAGCTTCTTGCCGCGGACAACCAGAGTCGCCATCGGTGTAACAGGCGGGTAATGCAGCATGCGACGGAAGTGGATTTCCTTCTTATAGAAGCCTTCGTAATCTTGAGCGGCGGCAAAGCGGATCGCGTAGTGGTCGGGGCTGAGGGTTTGCAGGAAGACGCGGCCGGGACGATCCCCGCGCCCCGCCCGCCCGGCGACTTGGGTGAGCAGCTGAAACGTTCGCTCGGCGGCGCGGACGTCGGGCATCCCCAGTGCGATGTCGGCCGAGACCACGCCGACCAGGGTGACGTTGGGAATATCGTGTCCCTTGGCGATCATTTGCGTGCCGACCAAGATATCGTAGGCCTTGTCGCGAAAGCCGTTGAGGATAGTTTCGTAATTCGTGCGTCCGCGGGCGGTGTCCCGATCGAGGCGGGCGATCCGGGCGCGCGGGTAGAGCTGCCGTAGGTAGTCTTCGACCTTTTCCGAGCCGCTCCCGATGAAGTAGATGTATTCGCTTTCGCATTTTGGACAGACGGAGGGTACGGGCCGCGAGTAGTCGCAGTAGTGGCAGGTAAGTTTTTGATCGCGGCGATGAAAGGTCAGCGTCAGCGCGCAGTTTTCGCATTCGACCCGCTCCCCACACTGGCGGCAGGCGACGAAGGCGGAAAACCCACGACGGTTGAGCAGCATCATGACCTGTTCGCCGGCGTCGAGCCTCTCTCGGATGGCCTCTTGCAAGACCCGAGAGAACAGATCCTGCCGGCCGGTCTCGACAAACTCGGCCCGCATATCGATCACCTGGACGTCCGGCAGCGGGCGCCGTTCGATGCGCTCGGGCATTTCAAGCAGCCGATACTTGCCGCGCTCGACGTTATAGCGCGACTCGAGGCTCGGCGTCGCCGATCCTAAAACGACGGTCGCCGCGGCCGCCTTGGCACGAACGATCGCCACATCGCGTCCGTGGTAGCGTGGCGTCTCTTCCTGCTTGTAGCTGGTTTCCTGCTCCTCGTCGACGATGACCAGCCCTAGGTTTTCGAGCGGAGCGAAAACCGCCGAGCGAGTGCCGATGACTACGTGTGCTTTCCCCTCCCGAATTCTCCGCCACTGCGCCGACCGCTGAAGGCCGCCAAAGGCGCTGTGCAAGATCGCTACCCGATCGCCGAAGCGGGCGAAAAATTGCGCGGCGACGGCCGGGGTCAGGGCGATCTCGGGAACAAGCAGCAGCGCACTTCGGCCCGCCGCCAGGGTTTGTTCGATGGCCCTGAGGTAGACTTCCGTCTTGCCAGAGCCGGTGACGCCGCTCATCAGGAACACCTGGTGAGCGCGGCCTCGAAGCGAGGAGCCGATCTCGTTCAACGCGTTTTCCTGATCCCGGTTGAGGGTGACGAGCGAGCTGGGCTCCGCGGCGACTTGTTCGGCCTCGGTGTTTTCCCGCCACAAGCGGATCGCGCCCAGCTTTGCCAGACGCCGCGCGACGCTCCCGACGTCACGCCGCTGCTCGCGAAGAGTCTCGACATCGTGCGGTCCGGCGTCGGTGGCGAGGTAGTCGAGAAGCCATCGCTCCCCCTTGGCCGGTTTTGGCGGCCGAGTGTCGGGATCTCCCGCCGCGACCATGAGCCGTCCTCCACGCCGAGCGAGCGCGTCGGGCGTACTATCGACGGACTCAACGCTAAGAAGCCGCTTGCGCTGAAGTCCCGCCAAGGCGCCGGCCGCTCCGGGAACCTTTTTCCGCAGGTAGGCGGCCGTCAACGGGCGATTTTCCAAGGCTTGCAGGACCTTGACCGGGGGGTCCTCACTGTCCGCGTGAGTAAACTGGCGGGCGGCCAGCACTCCGGCCGGCGTTAGCGAGACCACTGTTCGTGTTCGGGTGTCATCGCTTACCGGCAGCATCGTCCGCAGCACGACGCCTAGAGGAGCGCAGTAGTAGCTCGCGATCCAGCGGCCAAGCCGGAGCAATTCCTCACTCAGCGCTGGCTGCTCCTCGAGGAGCCGAATGACCTCCCGCACCTCGCTGTCCGGGCGGCTGCCGTGGCAACGAAGAATTACTCCGGTCAGTTTCCGGGGCCCGAAAGGCACGACGACGCGACACCCGGGTCGAGCGCGGAGGGCGTCCGCGACCGGCAGCGTATAGGTGAACGCTTGATCCAGCGGGACAGGCAGAGCGACGTCGCAGAATTGGGACCCGGCAGTACGCATCGGTGATTCCGATTCTAGCCCACATTTCTCGCCGCCTGACCGCTGGTGTCGGTAAGAGGACCGACACGGCAGGTCTGGGGGCCTGCGCCAGGAGGGCTGCTGCTGCCCTACGCTGGGAAGCCGCAAAGCTGGGCCTGGGGGTCTGCTGTCGTGGCGCGGACGCCTACCTCTACCGCGTCGTTGCTCGCGTCGACGCTGCGCGAGACGTGTCCCCGTGCCCGCCAGATGTCGCACGGGGCCACACCCGTGCCTCTGATACAATCGGCGCTATGAAAAAGCATTTCTGGAAGCTCCTCTCCCTGTCGCTGGCGACTGCTTTTGCGTGGTCCATGCGTCCCGCACCGAGCCCGACTTATCCCCTGCACATGGAAGAGAGCACGTCAGACCAGCCGGTTTTCTTGCAGCACCGCATCGGCGGCGATCATTCCGAAGGCATCGCCGTCATGGACATGAACGGCGACGGACGCCTCGACGTAACCAGCGGAGCCTACTGGTATGAAGCGCCGGCTTTCACCCGCCACGCGTTCCGCGAAGCGCGGGTCGACGGAGAATTCGTCGTCAACTGCGGCGAGTTCACGATCGATGTCGATCAAGACGGCGACCTCGACATCGTTAGCGCCGGTTGGCAGGACGACGGCCTTTTCTGGTACGAGAACCCCGGCGAGATCGGCCCGCTCTGGGAGAAACGCCTGATCACCTCATCGCTGAACACGGAGGGCCTTTGGGTGGCCGACGTCGATGGCGACGGCAGCCGGGATGTTGTCGCCGTTCACTACGTCGAGCAGGAAGTGTTCTATATAAGCTTCGCCGCTGGAACGCCGACGAAACACCGCGTCGGCGGCAAAGAGGGCGACGGACACGGCGTGGGCGTGGGCGATGTCGACAAAGACGGAAAGCTCGATATCATTACCGTCCACGGCTGGTATCGGCAGTTGGACGCCTCGAAGGGGCGCTGGGAGTGGCTGCCGGAATTCAAGCTGGGGGCCACCGGCTTCGGCATCCAAGTCTATGACGTGAACGCCGACGGCAAGAACGACCTGGTTTACGGTCGCGGGCACAGCTTTGGCCTCTTCTGGCACGAGCAGGTGGAGGAAAAGGGCCGGAGGGGTTGGAAACAGCACCTGATCGACGGTTCCTATTCGCAGCTCCACAACATGCACCTCGTAGACCTGAACGGAGACGACAAGCCGGAAATACTCGTCGGCAAGCGCTATCGCGGCCACAACGGAAAAGACCCGGGGGCCTACGAGCCGCTAGCGCTTTTCTACTACACGATCGACCGCCGGACCGCTTCCTTCACGCGCTACCCGATCGCCTATAACTCGACGGCGGGCGCCGGGACACAGTTCGTTGCCGTCGATTTCGACGGAGACGGAGACAAAGACATTTTGTGCGCCGGGAAGACGGGCCAGTACTGGTTCGAAAATCTCAGCACCGATGACGTAACTCAAGAACAACGCGAGAAAGAGTTGCTCTACGAGGGGGATTGGCCGTTTTCGGATTAGCAAACTGTCTCAGACAAGACTTCATGATCGTCTTCGCGACGTGGCGCGGGCTTTCGAGCCCGACATTTTCGCATCTATGGTCGACTTGTCTCCACGACAGTCCACTAGCCCGCTTTTCTCATCACGTGGCGAGGCGAAGTGGGTGAGAGGCCCGAACATCACAAAGGATGCCATGCCGCAAACCGCCGCCAAACATCCGCCCCAAGGCTCGCTGACCGATGTCGCGGGCATTAAGGTCGGGCACTTTACCCACGCTGAACGTCCGACCGGCTGCACCGTCGTATTGGCCGAAAAAGGAGCGGTAGCCGGCGTCGACGTCAGGGGCGGCGGGCCGGGAACGCGAGAAACCGATTTGCTGCGGCCGGAAGCGTCGGTGGAAAAGATACACGCCGTTGTGCTTTCCGGGGGGAGCGCCTACGGGCTGGCCACCGCCGACGGAGTTGCCCGCTATCTCGAACAAAAGGGCGTCGGATTCCGTGTCGGCGGCACCGTCGTGCCGATCGTCCCCGCCGCGATCCTGTTTGACCTGAACATGGGCGACCCCCGCATCCGCCCCGACGCGGCCAGCGGATTCCAGGCGGCCGAAGCGGCTTCCGCGGACCCCGTTCAGCAGGGCAACGTGGGTGCGGGCGCGGGGGCCACGGTCGGCAAGCTCTTCGGCATGGAGCGAGCGATGAAGGGCGGCTTGGGCAGCGCTTCGATCAAGCTCGAAGACGGCCTCGTCGTGGCCGCGCTGGTAGCGGTGAACGCCCGGGGAGACGTCGTTGACCCCGAGGACGGCAAGCTGCTCGCGGGCGCCAGGACCGAAGACGGCAAGAACTTAGCCGACACGCTGCAACAAATCCGGGAAGGGATAGCTATGCCCGGCCCTTCGCCCGGCGAGAATACGACCCTCGGCGTCGTAGCGGCGAACGTCGACTGGACCAAGGCGCAAGCGACAAAGGTAGCCCAAATGGCCCATGACGGCCTGGCCCGCGCCATCCGCCCCGCGCATATGCCGTTCGATGGCGACACGATCTTCGCTCTGGGCACGGGAGGGCAAGAGGCGGATTCCGATCTCCTAGGGCGCATCGGCGCCTTAGCGGCCGATGTCACGGCGCAAGCGGTGGCCACCGCGGTGTTACGCACCACGGGAATCGAGGGGTTGCCCGCCTCGGGCGATATGGCGCGCGCGGAGGAAGCATCCGAGGGGTGAAATTTCCGGCTAACCCGCTTTTCTCACCACGTGGCGAGGCGAAGCGCGTGAGAAGCCCGTCAGTACAAGGCGCGCGCCGCTTGGCGCGCGGAGGTGTACTTGAACAGTACGTTGATCACGGTGAGCAAGCGCAACGAAGTAATGGCGGGCTCATCACGTGCTTCGACCGTCAGGTGGTGAGAAAAGCGGGTTAAGACCTGTGTTTGTTCGCCGCTGCTTTGAGCCGAGCTTGGACCAGCAAGGCCGCTGTTTCTCGGCCGACAATCAGTTCTTCGTTCGTCCCCAGCACGACCACCTGAACCCGGCTGTCTTCGCCGGAGATGAGGCGGTCGCCGGGTCCACCCTCGTTGGCCGCGGGGTCGAGGCGCACGCCCAGGAAATCCAACCCGCGGCAGCATAGTTCCCGCAACGACGCTGCATTCTCGCCGATGCCGCCCGTAAAGGCGACCACGTCAAGACCTCCCATCGCCGCCGCGTAAGCTCCGATTGACTTGCGGACCTGGTAGGCGAACGTTTCAAGAGCCAGCGTCGCCTGGGCCGCGCCGCCGCTCGATGCCTCCTGAATGTCGCGGATATCGCCTCCTTGGATACCCGACAATCCCGCCAGCCCACCGTCTTTGAGCAGCTCTTGGCGCATCTGGTCCGTCGAGTGGCCAAGCCGGTCCATCATGTAGAGGACGGCGAAGGGGTCGAGATCGCCGTGCCGGGTGGCGTTTTCGAGGCCCGACTGCGGAGAGAAGCCCATCGTTGTATCCACCGATCGACCGCAGCTTACGGCACAAATCGAAGAGCTGCCGCCGAGATGGCAAGACACGAGTCGAAGATCTTCCCGGGGCCTGCCGACGATCTCGGGAACCCGCTCGCTGACCCAGCGGTGGGATGCTCCGTGGAAGCCATAGCGCCTCACCCCGTGCTTCTCCGCCCAGGACCGCGGGACTCCGTATTGCGTCGCGTGTTCGGGCATGGTCCGATGGAAACCGGGCTCCAAAACCACTACCAACACCAGCTCGGGACTCAATTGGCGGAAAGCTTCGATCGCCGTCAGGTAGATGCCGTTGTGAAGCGGCGCGACGGGCTCGAACTCGCGCATCGCCACCAGCAGATCGTCGTCCACCAGGAACGACCCGCGGTAGCGCGGACCCGCGTGGACGGCCTTGAAGCCGACCGCATCCACCCGCTCGAAAGTTCCCAGAATTTCCTGGATAGCCTGGCGGTGGTCGGCGGCGTCTCCACCCGGTTGGCCGATGCGCTCGAACCGCCCCTTGGCAAGAACTTTTTCGGAGGGAAACTCCAGCAGTTGATACTTCAGGGACGTGGAGCCCAAATTCGGCGCCAAGATGTTCACTGGTTGCGCACCTTTCCGGTTTAAGAAACGAGAGATCCCCCCGTTCGCATCGTTCGTAGGAGGAGAAAGTCGGCGGCTGTTCCGGCAGCCCGCACCCGCCCCGGGGCCTCCCCGTCGGCTCTTTGAGGACGAACGTTGCTCGCCTGCTCAGGCGACCATTACCGAGGGGGCCTCGGAGGAAACTACTGAGACTCTCTGATTTTGGCCAGCGTCGCTTGAGCTTGCTGTTGGTAAGGATTCGGGACTTTCGCCGCGATGCCCATCCAGTTCGTGGCGGCGCGGATGTTGTCACCCTCGATATCCAGCTTGACGTAACAGACGCCCATGTAATACGCCAGCTCGCCGTATGGCGCGCCGCCTTGCGCTTTTAATGGCTCCTCGGCTTCGCGCAAAAGCACTCGTGAGTCCCGAAACTTCTGGAGATCATTGCCGCCCTCCACCACGAGCACTCTAGCGAGAGTGTATTTAGAAAGCGCGGTGAACAACGCCTGGTGTTTGGCCCAATCTTCCTCGGCCACATTATCCGGCTTCGGCTTTTCCGCTAGCACCTGCAACACTCGATTGGCGTAGTCCCTGGCTTTGGCGGGCCCCCCCTTTCTCAAGCTGGAATCGGCTAGGTTGTAAAGGTACGACTCATTGTTGGGGTCGCTTTCCAGGGCGAGCTCCATGTAGTGGATCGTCTTCTCGAAGTCGCCGAGCTGCTGGTAGGCGCCGACGTAGAGAGGGGGGGTCAGCTTGACGTACTGGCTATCGGGGAAATGCTCGCCGAGGGCGTCCAAGTAGGCGACTTTTTGGGCTGCATCCGTCAGGTTGAATACGGAAGCGTACAGATGGTATTCGATGTTGCGATTCGCCGCGGCGCCGGCGCCGGTAACGACCTCCCACATCGGCATTTCGTCTTCGTACTCGGGTTCAGGCGTAGCCGCCGTCTTATCGGCGATCGGCTTCGTCTCGAGCACATGCGGCAGCAAGGCGTCCCAATTCTGCGTGCCATAGAGCGCCAGCGTCATGTTGTCACGCGCTTCGATGAGATCCGGCGCCATCTCTACTAGCTTCTTGCCGTATTCCAGCACCTTCGGGAAGTTCTTCTGTTCCACGTGCAAACCTTGTAGCTGAAGATAGACATAGCCGATCTGCTCGTGTCCACCGTACTTTTCAATGAAAGCCTCAAACAACTGGACCTTCTCGGCCGGATCCTCAGTCAAGATGGCCTGGTTGATGAGAGATCCTTCTTCACTCTCGGTATTAATCGACGGGTTGCGGATATCTTCCCGCAACTGAGCGGCGGCAGGAGCGCCCAGCAGGCACAAAAGAACAAGAGCCGGCAATAGTTTTTTCATTTCCGATTCTCCCAAGCTGTGATTCAAGCTGTCCGAACGTGTTCCGCATGGTACGCCAATCGGACCAAGGAATCAAGGGGGCAGAGCACGATTTGATCCGAAAAGACACGGAAAGGGCCGCGCGCCGCATTCATTGCGCACGCAGCCCGGATTTTCCCAGCAGATCGAGGAAGTGCGCCACCGCGGTGATGGCTTGGTAGTAGTTCTCCAGCGCAAACTTTTCGTTCGGCGAATGGAGCCGGTCATCCGGCAGGCCGAATCCCATCAAAACCGTCGGCGTCCCCAGATGCCGGGTGATATCACCGACGACCGGTACCGACCCCCCGGAGCGAATGTAGACCGTCGGCTGTCGGAAAACGTCGGTCAGCGCGCGGGCAGCCGTTTTGACCGCCGGGTGATCCGGGTCGACCAGTGTAGCCGGGGCGGAGTAAAGCTCGCGGACCTCTACCTCGATCCCCAGCGGCGTTTTGGCGGCGATGAATTCCCTGATCAGCGCCAGCACCTTGACGGGGTCCTGATAGGGCACGAGCCGCATGCTGACCTTGGCGGTCGCCGTAGCGGGGATGACCGTTTTCCCGCCGGGGCCGGTAAAGCCCCCCGCAATGCCGTGCACCTCGAAGGTGGGTCGAGCCCAAATCCTCTCGAGGACGCTGTAACCCGCCTCCCCCGTTAGAGCGGTTGAGCCGACCTCCCCGCTCAAATAGTCGGCTTCGTCGAACGGCAGTCGCCGCCAACTTTCCTGTTCGGCGCTCGACGGCTTCGCTACATCGTCGTAGACGCCGGGGATTCGAATCACGCCTCCGGCATCTTTGCATTTGGCGAGCAACTCGAGCAAACCGTAGACGGCATTCGGCGCCGCCCCGCCGTAAAGCCCGGAGTGGAGATCGCGCGCCGGTCCGCGAGCTTGCCACTCCATGTAAACCCTTCCCCGCAGCCCGGTACAAAGCGTCGGCATGTTGGGGGCGTACATCGCCGTGTCCGATACCAGCGCCACATCGGCGGAGAGCTTCTCGCGATTCGCCGGAATGTAGGCCGCGATCGATTCGCCCCCGACCTCTTCCTCGCCCTCGATGAGGAACTTCACGTTTACGGGAAAACTCCCATGGACGTCTCGAAGCGTCTCCAGCGCCTTGATGTGGGCATACATCTGTCCCTTGTCGTCCGACGCGCCACGCGCGTAGAGGTTCCCCCCCTCCACCCGCGGCTCGAACGGCGGCGACTCCCATAGATCGAGGGGATCGACCGGCTGCACGTCGTAGTGTCCATAGAAGAGTACGGTCGGCTTGCCCGGCGCTTCCAGCCACTCGGCGTAGATCAGCGGGTATCTCTCGGTGGGGATGACTTCGACCGTTTCCAGTCCTACGTTTCGGAGGCTCGCGGCGACAAACTCCGCCGCCCGCCGCACGTCGTCGCCGTGGTCAGGCAAGGTACTGATGCTCGGGATGCGCAGCAACTCGCAAAGTTCGTCGAGAAAGCGTTGGCGGTTATTTTCGACATGAAGTTGGAGCTTGTTCGGCATCAGGTTGATCGAGGCCTCGCCCGGCGTCCTAACATCGTAGCGAAACAGCGACCGGCGGGCTACGGTCCCCTCGGGGGTAGAGGCCGCCTCGGATCTCTTCGCGACATCTGGCGTTGTTGGTGGACGTGCTAGGCGGTATCCTGAGTGGGGCGGAGACACCGATATTCCCCGATTACGAATACCTGCATAACGGCGTTTTCGTGATAGCGATTCAACCGACGTTCTTCCGCCCTAGTCTGGGCGGTCCTGGTTTCGAGTTCGGCCCGCAATCTGCCGGCTTGATGCCCGCTCTTTCGGGCGAATTTGAACCGAACAATGCGCTCGTCCGGGTACGGACCGGAATGAGAAAGGCGGCCTAACAGCCCGTGGTAAAAGTAAGCGTCTCGAAAATCGGGTGCAGCCAGCCAATTCGCTTCAGGCTAGGTGTTTTGTTTCGAGGGCCATGACGGGGAGCGAATTGGTGGCAGTCCCCATTTTTCGCTCCCCCGCGACTTTCACCAACGGGCTGCTAAGGAGGGTCTTGTGAAACTGGGAGCCATAACGACGGTTTTTGTGAAGCGCTCGTTGAGAGAAGCGGCCCGGAGGATGCACGATCTCGGGTTGAGCTACATCGAAATCGGCGCCGGGGGCTTCTTCCCCAAAAACCATTGCGATCCGGCTCACCTGCTGAACGACGAGTCCGCATTGGGAACGTTCACCGCTACATTGGCCGAGTTTGACCTGACGCTCAGCGCTTTTGCCATGCATGGGGAGCCCTTGCATCCCGATCCCGCCATCGCCGCAGCTTACGATCGGGAATTTCGCGACACCTGCGCCTTGGCGGCGAAACTCGGCGTCACGCGCATGACTCTCCTATCTGGCCTGCCCGAGGCGGCGCCCGGCGAGAAGGTTCCCAACTGGATTCTCTACCCTTTTCCTCCCTACCTCATGGATATGTACCGCTATCAGTGGGACCAGCGGCTGGTCCCCTATTGGAAAGAGCACGGCAAGATCGCCGAAGACCATGGCGTTCGTCTCTGCTTCGAGATGCATCCCGTCGACATGGTATTCAAGCCCGCCGCCCTGCTCCGATTGCGCGACGAAGTCGGAGCGGTCGTCGGATGTAACATGGATCCTTCCCATCTGTTTTGGCAGGGCATGGACGTCATCGAAGTGGTCCGCAAGGTCGGGCACCTGATCGCGCACGCTCATGCGAAAGACAGTAAGCTTGACGCCCATGTGGTTCGGGTCGACGGCATCCTCGACCACAAAGACTTTCAGCAGACAGACAGTCGGAGTTGGGTGTTCCGGACGGTCGGCTACGGGCATGCGGAAGGCTTCTGGCGGGACTACATCAGCACGCTCAGGGTGGTGGGCTACGATGACGTTTTATCCATCGAACACGAGGACCCGCTGATCGATCCGGAAGAAGGGTTCGAACTGGCCGTCGAGTTATTACAAAGGGTCATGCCGCGAAAGACGCCCACGGCTCTGTGGTTCGAGTAAAGCGGGTTGCCGCTTTCCGAGGAGACCGCCGCCATGAGAATCGGACCGAATTTTTGGATTTGGGTTTCCCCGTTTCGCACCGACCGCGATCTAGGGTTGATCGCCAAGGCGAAATCCATGGGGGCCGACGTCGTCGAATTCGCCATCGAGGACGACGGCGTGGTCGATGCGAAGCTGCTGCGCCGAGCGCTCGCCGACAACCAGGTGGAGTGTTCGGTGGTCGGGATTTTCGGGCCCCAACGTGATTTCGCAAGCGAAGACCCTGCTGTTCGAAGCGAGGGACTAGAGCATGCCCGGCGTTGCCTGGACCTGACGGCCGAGGTGGGCGCCGGGGTTTTTACCGGCGCCGTCGTCGCCGCCGGATGTGATCAAGTCGTTACCGAGTCCCAGCGAAACACACGGCTCGCCTTCGCCGCCGAGGTCCTCCAGCAGATCGGGGAGCACTCGGCGAAGGCAGGGGTGAGGTTCGGCGTGGAGATACTGAACCGCTACGAATCCAACCTGCTCACGACCGCCGCGGAAGGGCGTGAGTTCATCGACCAGGTCGGCCACGCTGCCGTGGGCATTCATCTCGATTGCTTTCACATGAGCATCGAGGAGACCGACTTGGGGGCGGCCATTCGCGCCGCAGGCAATAAGCTGTACCATCTGCACGCCAGCGCCGGCGATCGAGGCACGCCCGGAGAAGGACACCTGCCGTGGGCGGAAATCGCGCAGGCCCTCAGGGACATCGATTACCGAAGCTACGGCATCATCGAATCCTTCAACCCCGCCGGACGGCTGGCCCATCTGGCGCGCGCCTGGCGTCCCTACGCTTCTTCACAGGACGAGCTGGCGCGCCGCGGTCTGAAGTTTCTCAAGTCCGTCCTCCCGGCCTAGCTGTGATCTTTCAACAGGTTGTTCATTCGGTCCCGGACCAGGGAAGCTGGAGTTGTCGAATAACCACGACCCTGGAGAGACCGCATGAACATCCATCAGATATGCCCGATTGACGCCCAAAGGCCGAGCCCTTTTGGTTCGATGCATCCTCGCTGGAGAGACGCCTCGGGCCGCCGCGGCGGCCCGAGACGTCTCAGAACGCACCGCCCGCCGTTGGCTGGCCCGCTACCGCGGCGAAGGCGAAGCCGGTCTCTACGATCGCTCTTCGCGTCCCCGGCATAGCCCGCGCCGCACCCCGCAAGCCGTCGTTGACCGCGTCCTCGCCCTGCGCCGACAACGTTGGACGGGCCGCCGCATCGCCCAAACCCTGCGGCTATCCCCGGCCACCGTCAGCCGCCTCCTCGGTCGCGCCGGACTCAACCGTCTCCGCGATCTCGAACCCGCTCCCCCCGTTCGCCGCTACGAACATCACCGTCCCGGCGATCTACTGCATCTCGACATCAAAAAGCTCGGCCGCTTCCAGCACGCCGGTCACCGCGTTACCGGCGATAAGACCCGACGCTCCCGCGCCGCCGGCTGGGAGTTCGTCCACGTCGCCGTCGACGACCATTCCCGCATCACCTTCTCCCAGATCCTGCCCGATGAGCGCAGCCTTTCCGCTGCCCAGTTCCTTCTCCTCGCCCACGCCTACTATGGCTCGCTTGGCATCCGCATCCGACGCCTGCTCACCGACAATGGCTCCTGGTACCGCTCCCGCCACTTCCGTCGTACTGGCCGCCGCCTCGGCATCCGCCACCGCTTCACCCGCCCCTACACCCCTCGCACCAACGGCAAGGCCGAGCGCTTCATCCAAACCGCCCTCCGCGAATGGGCCTATGCCCGCTCCTACTGCTCCTCCCTCCAACGCGCCAACCATCTGCTCCCCTGGCTCCACGACTACAATTGGCATCGCCCCCACGCCAGCCTCGGCTATAATCCCCCTATCAGCCGACTCCCTCCTCCCCGGAACAACCTGTTGAGGCTCCACACCTAGCCCGCTTTTCTCACCACGTGGCGAGGCGAAGTGCGTGAGAAGCCCGTCAGTACAAGCACCTTTCGGGGAAGGACGCTCGATCGCTATCGGCTTGGCCGCTCGTCTCGTTTTCCCCTTGATTTTCCCTGCTGTAAGCGTGACAATAGGCATAGTACCTGCGGACAAGCAGTGGAATGTCTCCGGCAGCACTCCCCCCCGGCTGGATTTTTTAGTTGACACGGCTTCGCGAAATTGATACTGTGTTCTGACCTACGGCAGGCAGTCTGTTTTTTGGTCTTCCCCGGTAGTGGTTTTCGCTAGGCGTGACGATTGAACCCGCGGGCGTCTAGGGCCGATCAGCGTTGGAAGAACGAGGGTTGATGAGGAAGAGCCATTTCATCGTCGTCTTGGCCCATTCGGTCCACGGGCGGATTCGACGTATCCACGTCCCGCACTACGCCATCCATGTCGTTGCGTGCTTGGCGCTTTTCGGCGTCATTGTGGGTATCGGCCTGCTCTCGAGCTACGGAAGAATGCTCTGGAAGGCCACCGGATACAACCAGCTTCGAGCGGAGAAGGAAGCTCTGCAGAAGCAGAACGACAACCTCAAGCAGCAAGTCGCCGAGCGGGACGCGCAGCTCGCGTCGCTGGGCGAGTTGGCCTCGGAAGTGTCGATCGCCTTCGGGATAAAACGACCGTTCACCGAGACGACGGCGGTTATCGGAGACACGGCGCAAGCGCCGCGATATCGCAGCTCCCTCAATCAATTCGATTTTCTGCGGCAAGTTCAAGTGTCTCCGGGCAGTAGTTCGCCGTGGTATTGGTTGGAGAACACCACGCCTTCCACCTGGCCGGTGCAGGGGCGCTTGAGCAGCTCGTTCGGCAAGCGCTTGGATCCCTTCCTCGGGAAGGGTGCGTTTCATGCCGGCGTCGACCTGACGGCGCCTTACGGGACCCCGGTCGTGGCCGCCGCCGACGGTATCGTCGCCACCTCCGGCTGGTTGGGGCACTACGGCAAGCGCATTGAGCTGCTCCATGGCCGCAATGGACTTTCCAGCCGCTACGCCCATTTGGCGGACGCCTATGTTCGGCCCGGGCAGGTCATTCGCCGCGGCGAGGTGATCGGGCGAGTGGGCCGCAGCGGTCGAGTAACCTCCCCGCACCTGCACTACGAAGTTCGCTACCGCGGCACGCCGATCAACCCCTACCGCTACCTGAAAACATCTACCCAGTCGCTGTCCGGTTTTCATGTGACCGATTAGGTCGCCGCCACGGCGCGCCCCCGAGCCGTTACTTGTTTCCCTTCGCTGTGCCATTGAAGATCGTTGCGGCAACCCCGTTGATTTGGCCCAATACGACGCCGAACTGCTGGGACAGCTGCCTTCGCCGCGAGCCGCGCGAGGGAGCACGTGACCACCGGACAGAGCCGTGCCCGTCAGGGCGCGGGCCCACGGCGCGCCAACACCGCACCTGATTCATGCCCGATGGGGTGCAGGCTCGCGGTGACCGAAGGGTTGGGCCCGCGGGCTTGCGCCCACCGCTCAGTGCGGTTGAGTCGGAGCGTGGGTAAACGGAGCCGCACCTGCGAAGGTGCGGTCGAGCTTTCGTGACGCCCGAAACGCCTCGTCCCAGCGCCCGACCCGATCACATGGGACGGCGGGATCGATGTCGCCAGGAATGGCGACACGGCACGCAGGATGCGTGCGCAACAAACGAGAAAGGCGTCCCCGCAGCCCGCCCTTTGGTAGAGAAGACAACGTGAACCGGCAAATCGGCCAGGTTGTGAGGCATGCTGTTTCGCCCTTCCAGGTCTCGCTTACAGGGGTTCCGCCACCCACGGCTAAAGCCGTGGGTGGAATGGCAGACTCGACAAAGCCCCGCAGAGGCGCGGGAAATACGACACCGAACCGCTGGGACAACTGCCTTCGCCGCGAGCCGCGCGAGGGAGCACGTGACCACCGGACAGAGCCGTGCCCGTCAGGGCGCGGGTCCACGGCGCGCCAACACCGCACCTGATTCATGCCCGATGGGGTGCAGGCTCGCGGCGACCGAAGGGTTGGGCCCGCGGGCTTGCGCCCACCGCTCAGTGCGGTTGAGTCGGAGCGTGGGTAAACGGAGCCGCACCTGCGAAGGTGCGGTCGAGCTTTCGTGACGCCCGAAACGCCTCGTCCCGGCGCCCGACCGATCACATGGGACGGTGCCGGAAAAGGGGGATCGCCTCCGGAAAAGGGGGATCGCCTCAAAGAAGGGGGAACCCAATCAAAAGCCGCGGGCCCGGGCGAAAATCGCCGCCCAGCCGGACTATTTTGAAACTAGAAATGCGGGGTGACGCAAGCAGTTCAGCCGGCGGGCTGCTTAGTTGGCAACCACCATGCGGCAGGTGCTGCTTAGCTGAATCGCACTATTAGGGACGATCAGCGACGCAGCCACAAACTGGAAAGGATAGGTCAACTGCACCTCAACAAAATCTCCACGCGAGACGGAGCTGGGGGTCGGGTTGTCGTTCCACGACGTGTAGGCAGTCACCCGCGATACATCGAGCCCAGTGGAAACACAATGCCTGTCAAGCACAGCCGCGTCACATGCGCCAGCGTGGCGTAGGTCCACATGACGCGACTGAATTCAATCAACGCGGTAATCACGACGAGAAACAACATGAACACCAGAGAAAACTCCACGACCGTGGCTCCCCGCCGCCGTTTCTTCCCTAGGTCAAATCGCCTTCGCCCGCCTGAAATCAACATATCGCTCTCCACTTTCAAGAGGAAACGCGCCCCACCGCTCGACTTCTAGTTCCCGCGGCTCCCAGACACCCCATCCGCCGCTTACCGGACCCTCATATAGACTCTCTCGGTGACATCCACGGGATTCGGAATACCAGGCCACGGCAACAGCGGCTCAAACCTCTGTCCCACGGTGACCTCGACATAGGCCCGCGGCATACCGTAAAGCGACGTCCCACCGTAAAACCCGGTGCACGTGCCGCCATCAAAGCATCCGATCTCATTTTTATTCGGACAGTCACAATATCGATCTACGCCAGCGACGACGCCATCCAAGTCTGACGCATCGTCCTTCGCCACCCGCTTTATGGCCGTATAACTCGCGGACATGACGACGTTTTGAGCGCCATAGAAGGACCCGGTCGCCGCGGCATTATCCACCGTGATGGAATGGTAAAAAAGTCGGGCGAAATCGGCCGCCCCTGCCACCATGAGCATCAGCACAGGAACCGTGACCGCCAACTCCACCGTGCTGGTTCCTCTGCGCCACCAATTCCGTTTTTTCACTCGCTCATCTCTCATAATGGTCCCTCCGACCGGAAGCCTCAAAAGCAGATCTACGAAGCGGAATGATCCGCCTCCTCCGACTTGACTTTCTTCCACCTTGGCGAATGCATTTCGCCGGTTATTCCACCAGTGTCACTACGAACACGTCCGGCGTGCCCGGGGTGCCTGTGGTCGGACCGTTAAGCTGGGTGACACCGCCCAGCCCATGGACGTCGATGTTATCGGCAATAAATCGGCAATAATGTATACCCAGGCACCATCCGAGTTCGTGTGACCTCCAAAATCGAGGTGTTGCGAGGCCGTATAGAATGTCCCACTGCTGTCCGGTTAAAAGTCGAATAGAATCAATTGGTTGGGGTCATAGGGGGATTCGTTTGGGGAGTCGGATGGCTGGAGTGCCTGTAAAAGGGGCATTTTTTCGAATTGCGTAACGCTGAGAATCTGTAGAATCTGGTAAAGACTCGCTTCCAGCCCGAGCCGTTTCCGGACGATGGCGATGAGCACGTAAATCGAGACAGCGATCCAGATCTGCGTCTTGACGGCGTTCTCGCTGGTGCCGTAAAACGAGTTGATTCGCAGATGTTGCTTGATCCACTTGAAGAACAACTCAATCTGCCAACGCGACTTGTAGATGTGGGCGATGGTCAGCGCCGGGAGCGCGAAGTTGTTGGTCAGAAACTTCAGCCGCTTGTTCGTCCGGGCGTCGAAGTAACTGACCCTCCGCAACGGGTCGGGATAGGCTTGGGCCGATTCGATGGCAGCCAGTATGACGGTCTGATCCGAGCGCAAGCCCGTGGATTTGTCGACGGGATGCGAGTAGCGCCGTTGGAGCAAGATGTTCTTCTTGGTTCGCACGACGAAGAACGACGAGCAGAGAGTGAACACGAAGAGGCGTTCGAAATCGACGTAGGCCCGATCCATGACGTAGAACGCGCCGGCCTCCGGGCCGATCTCGTCGAGGATGTTGATGTCGTGCACTTTGCCTCCAGTAATGCGGATGAACGTGGGAATATTGCCGTGCAGATCCAGCAGCGTGTGCATCTTCACGGCGGCCTTTTGCTTGCGGAATCTCGCCCACGGAAACAGCGACAGGCAGAGGTCGATTGTTGTCGAGTCGAGAGCGTACAGAGTCTGGTCCAAGTCCACACCGATCGGGTCGTGGGCATATAACGGCCGTGCCATGCCAATCAAGACCTGCGCGAAGTCCGCGTAGATCCGCCAGTCGCGCGACTCGTTCGCATCGGCCAGTGTCGAGCGCGCTACCCTGCCGCGGAATCCCATGTGGTAGAGTTTGCCGTGCATCGAACGCAGGCACGTCTCGATGTCGCGGAGGCTTGCCCGATAGGTCAGCTGGGCGAATGCCATCGCAAGAAACTGATCCCAGCAGGAGAAACTTTTCAGATAGGAATCGCCGCGGTAGCGCGATACACATTTCTGAAACTCTTTGCTCGGTAGGTGCTCGATCAGTTGGGAGAAAACCGTACGGCCAAGGTTCATCCCTCATTGTGCCGCGTCCGGATGCTCCGTTCAGGCGACCATTTGCGGCCTCGGGATTTCAAATCGTTCCCGGGCAAAACAGGCCATAAGACATTGAGCGGTCGAGACTTACCGTCCGATGGCGCGACTTTCCCCGGACAGCACTGAGAATGTCCCTTTCCACGTCGAGTCGACCCCTCCCTCGAACTTGACTGTCTTGTACGGCGCGTCTCGGGAAACCCAAACAAGGATGCCCGTCATAGGCCCCGTCGTCGGGGCCGAGAAGTTCACGGTGCTCTGTGCGGTCACGCTCATGCCCATCCACCTGGAACCGCCAAACTCGGTACCGTAGAAGCCGACTCCCGTGCCGTCGATGGTTCCCCCGGTGGTGAAGTTCACTCGGCGGGTGATGACGTAGATTCCCGACTTGAAAAAGTGATTACCTCTAGTCGCTTTGAGGATGCCATATTGGCCAGGCTCCCAAACGAAGGTGCCGCTGTCACAAGTGAACGCGGGGTTGGGCGTTTCGTCTTCGCAAAGGTCCGTAGTTGCTTGCACGTCACCAAAGAGCGGCACTGTAGGAAGGGGAATAGGAGGTTCGCTCATATACCCCATCGGATCGTACGTGGCTAGCGCATACTCTGTGGGCGCAGGGCTAACACAGGTGTTATTCTGGCTGCCGCCAAACGTACCCACAGTCCCGATCCACTCGGTGCTCTTGAGACAGGCTTTGCCCGCTACAGATATGGATGGGTCGTCGCTTGAATTCACCACGATCCCACAATTCGCCAGAAGGGTCCCTTGTCCACTCACTTTCAGCGCGGCTTTCATGGTGGGGTTCAGTGCGATGACGCATCCTCCGCCAAAGTCCTTCACCATGCCCGCTACCGCGCGGGACTGAACGGTGGTACTTTCGGGCCCGACGACGCGCAGAAATGTGGTGGGTACGTTTCTTTCCTCGACGAGCACCTCGACGAAGCGTATGTCGCCGTTGAAGTCGTAGGGATAGGTGACCGTCACGGTCACATCCGGATCGCCGCCCGAAAGCTCGTTATGAACGAATCCATTCATGGCCGCATCATTCCAGCCCGCCTTGGTGATCAAGTCCGTGTTTCCCCGAAAGAGTTCGTGGGCGGCGCCAATGGCGCCCGCATCCGCCGCCGCCTGCTGCCGCCGCTTCAGGTCTAAGATCATTCCGACATCGAGTGCCAGACCCAGAAACGCCATCAGCACCGGGAACAGCATCGCCGTGAGAATAAGGATGATTCCGCGATTGTCTCTCCTTGACCCGCGAATCCTTGTTTGTGGGGTATCCACTTCATTCAGGTACACCCTATGGGTTGTGGCCTCGCGGCTCCGGACAGGAATGTGAGATTGCGAGGATCGTGCGAGTGGCCGCCAAGCCGACCCACACGCGAATTCATTGCGGTGGCAGCCTTCGGGCGGCAACTCCGAGAATCGGACGCGTTACGCAGCCCCACGCCGCGCCAGAGCAGTAACCTCGGGATTCGCTTCTTGGTAGATGCTTTCGCGCGACCACAACATCTTGTGGCTACCTGAGTCAAATGGATACCCCACCCTTGTTTTTTTGTCTGCCATGAGAACTCCAGCTTTAAAGACCAACTTGCCGTTCACACGAGTGACACAATCCCACTATCAGGGACTGTTACAAGCGCCCATCTAAGAGTGCCATGGCCTTAGGGAAATACCAATAGCATTATAGATACATTTGAATTCAGTACACTAGTCACATTTTTCCTAAGGTGTAAGCTGTAGAATCGATGGGCCTAGTACACTATATACGTACGGGCGGAAGGAGTCCCCGAACCCAGTGGCGGCTGATCTGACCGGTGGCCTCCTCGGCATCCGCCGGCGACACTTCTATATCTTTAGTTTTTCAACAACCTATCCACCTTCTCCGGACAAGGGTGACCTTGCCCCCACTGCTGTCCGGTTAAAAGTCGAATAGAATCAATTGGTTGGGGTCATAGGGGGATTCGTTTGGGGAGTCGGATGGCTGGAGTGCCTGTAAAAGGGGCATTTTTTCGAATTGCGTAACGCTGAGAATCTGTAGAATCTGGTAAAGACTCGCTTCCAGCCCGAGCCGTTTCCGGACGATGGCGATGAGCACGTAAATCGAGACAGCGATCCAGATCTGCGTCTTGACGGCGTTCTCGCTGGTGCCGTAAAACGAGTTGATTCGCAGATGTTGCTTGATCCACTTGAAGAACAACTCAATCTACCAACGCGACTTGTAGATGTGGGCGATGGTCAGCGCCGGGAGCGCGAAGTTGTTGGTCAGAAACTTCAGCCGCTTGTTCGTCCGGGCGTCGAAGTAACTGACCCTCCGCAACGGGTCGGGATAGGCTTGGGCCGATTCGATGGCAGCCAGTATGACGGTCTGATCCGAGCGCAAGCCCGTGGATTTGTCGACGGGATGCGAGTAGCGCCGTTGGAGCAAGATGTTCTTCTTGGTTCGCACGACGAAGAACGACGAGCAGAGAGTGAACACGAAGAGGCGTTCGAAATCGACGTAGGCCCGATCCATGACGTAGAACGCGCCGGCCTCCGGGCCGATCTCGTCGAGGATGTTGATGTCGTGCACTTTGCCTCCAGTAATGCGGATGAACGTGGGAATATTGCCGTGCAGATCCAGCAGCGTGTGCATCTTCACGGCGGCCTTTTGCTTGCGGAATCTCGCCCACGGAAACAGCGACAGGCAGAGGTCGATTGTTGTCGAGTCGAGAGCGTACAGGGTCTGGTCCAAGTCCACACCGATCGGGTCGTGGGCATATAACGGCCGTGCCATGCCAATCAAGACCTGCGCGAAGTCCGCGTAGATCCGCCAGTCGCGCGACTCGTTCGCATCGGCCAGTGTCGAGCGCGCTACCCTGCCGCGGAATCCCATGTGGTAGAGTTTGCCGTGCATCGAACGCAGGCACGTCTCGATGTCGCGGAGGCTTGCCCGATAGGTCAGCTGGGCGAATGCCATCGCAAGAAACTGATCCCAGCAGGAGAAACTTTTCAGATAGGAATCGCCGCGGTAGCGCGATACACATTTCTGAAACTCTTTGCTCGGTAGGTGCTCGATCAGTTGGGAGAAAACCGTACGGCCAAGGTTCATCCCTCATTGTGCCGCGTCCGGATGCTCCGTTCAGGCGACCATTTGCGGCCTCGGGATTTCAAATCGTTCCCGGGCAAAACAGGCCATAAGACATTGAGCGGTCGAGACTTACCGTCCGATGGCGCGACTTTCCCCGGACAGCACTGTGATCTGGAAACTACACGGCAGTACCTGAACCCTGATGAGGATTTGCAGAGGCAGGCGGTGAATCGGTTGTCGCTTACTGGATAACCCGGCGTTCCGACCAGGTTCAACACTTCACTTTCCGATCCGGTAAAAGAACGCCCGAGTATTCCGCAATCGTATAGGCGTTAACGCCAAGTTTGCGCGCCTCCTTCAGCATCGTTCTGTCCTCTGTTATCAAGTCTAGGTGGTCGACCTTCGCTAGCATTACGAAGATCATGTCGCCTGACTCCAGATCGGGCATCTCTCCCGTGGTGTACCTGTCCACAAAGGCCATATCGATTGGGACGTAAGTACAGGTGAGCGGGCGATCTTCCGTGATAGACTCAGTGGCCCGCAAACCACCGGTGTGGATTCGCTTCTCACACATCACTGCGCTCGTGACTTCGAAGAATCCGTGCATAGGAAGAAATAGCTTCACTTGCATTCTGATTAGCGCATCGGCCAACTGCGAAGCCTGCGACGCGAACTGATGATTCGGGAGAGGTTTCGGTGTCAGTGACCAGACCGATTGTGTAGAGTCGCGAAAGGTGTTCGAGGACGGTCTTGGCATGGGGTCTCAGATGCAAGATGATCTCATGTAGCTTGTGACAGTCGTCAACTCTTTCGTATCAGTGCTGTCCGGGGAAAGTTACGCCAACGGACGGTAAGTCTCTACCGCTCAATATCTTATGGCCTGTTTTGCCCGGGAACGATTTGAAATCCCGAGGCCGCAAATGGCCGCCTGAGCGGAGCATCCCGACGCGGCACAATGGGGGATGAACCTTGGCCGTACGGTTTTCTCCCAACTGATCGAGCACCTGCCGAGCAAAGAGTTTCACAAATGTGTATTGCGCTACCGCGGCGATTCCTATCTGAAAAGTTTCTCCTGCTGGGATCAGTTTCTTGCGATGGCATTCGCCCAGCTGACCTATCGGGCAAGCCTCCGCGACATCGAGACGTGCCTGCGTTCGATGCACGGCAAACTCTACCACATGGGATTCCGCGGCAGGGTAGCGCGCTCGACACTGGCCGATGCGAACGAGTCGCGCGACTGGCGGATCTACGCGGACTTCGCGCAGGTCTTGATTGGCATGGCACGGCCGTTATATGCCCACGACCCGATCGGTGTGGACTTGGACCAGACTCTGTACGCTCTCGACTCGACAACAATCGACCTCTGCCTGTCGCTGTTTCCGTGGGCGAGATTCCGCAAGCAAAAGGCCGCCGTGAAGATGCACACGCTGCTGGATCTGCACGGCAATATTCCCACGTTCATCCGCATTACTGGAGGCAAAGTGCACGACATCAACATCCTCGACGAGATCGGCCCGGAGGCCGGCGCGTTCTACGTCATGGATCGGGCCTACGTCGATTTCGAACGCCTCTTCGTGTTCACTCTCTGCTCGTCGTTCTTCGTCGTGCGAACCAAGAAGAACATCTTGCTCCAACGGCGCTACTCGCATCCCGTCGACAAATCCACGGGCTTGCGCTCGGATCAGACCGTCATACTGGCTGCCATCGAATCGGCCCAAGCCTATCCCGACCCGTTGCGGAGGGTCAGTTACTTCGACGCCCGGACGAACAAGCGGCTGAAGTTTCTGACCAACAACTTCGCGCTCCCGGCGCTGACCATCGCCCACATCTACAAGTCGCGTTGGCAGATTGAGTTGTTCTTCAAGTGGATCAAGCAACATCTGCGAATCAACTTGTTTTACGGCACCAGCGAGAACGCCGTCAAGACGCAGATCTGGATCGCTGTCTCGATTTACGTGCTCATCGCCATCGTCCAGAAACGGCTCGGGCTGGAAGCGAGTCTTTACCAGATTCTACAGATTCTCAGCGTTACGCAATTCGAAAAAATGCCCCTTTTACAGGCACTCCAGCCATCCGACTCCCCAAACGAATCCCCCTATGACCCCAACCAATTGATTCTATTCGACTTTTAACCGGACAGCAGTGATCGTACCCGTCTACCCCGCGTTGGCGATCTTGGTCGCATTCACGGTGAAGCAGGCGGTGCAGTCCCGTCAGTCTATTGCGTTTGGGGGCCTCGTGGTCACTGCGCTGATCACTGCCTCAATGGCCCCGACGGCGGTCGCGCTGTTGTTTGGCGGATTGACTCTTGGAGCAGTCGCGTTTTGTTGGAAGATGAAAAAAGATGCGTGGATACCCGCGGCCATTTCGATGACGGCCTTCATTGGTGTCGGCGGGAATCAGTACGATTCTTCCGCTTTACAATCAGGAACAAAGTCCGATCGCGAGGCTTGCGCAAGCCGATGCCAGCACGGGATCGCGCGACCGAGAGCCTCTGATCGTGTTTTCCGATATCCCGGGCCCGACGGCGTCATTCTACAGTCATCGGCCTCTCGTTTGGGCGGCAGACATCAAGGAACTGCGCGAAGCTGCTGCTGAGTGTCCGGTCGAGCGGATCATGCTGCGGAGGAAAGAGTTGCCTTCTCTCTCACAGTTCTTTGACGTCGAGGTGGTCGAATCCGATGGGTCTGTTGTATACGCGAAATTGAAGGGACGGTACAGAAATCCAACCCCTCCGTGAACACGGTGGGCCGCATTGGAGTACGGAAGCGACGTCCCACTGCAAACGCTGGGCGGTCGGATTCGCCGATTCCATCAGCGGTTCCGTAGAGCCGAGATCGCGAACCCTTCAGTTCATGGTCATCGAGGATGGGTCGCGGGTGTCAAAGCCGAGACACCCCATGCGAACCTCCTGTAGCGACCGGCCACATCTTGACACCCACAGAACCGAAGAAAGGACGTTCTCGGTGTGCCGTCGCGGGGATCTCTTCGAGAAGGCGAAAACAACTTCTCTGCTAGGATAGCAGCGCCGTTCACTCCGGCCGCCCGGCTGGCGTTACTCGAGAACTGCTGTGGGACCGAACCCGCCGGAACCCTCCACTCGCCGTCGCGGGCAGCGATGGCTCCTTGCCCTCGGCCTGCACCGCCGGGAGCTGCGCGCCTGGGCGATGTACGACTGGGCCGACTCGGCCTTCGTGACGACGATCATGGCCGCGGTGCTGCCGGTTTACTACCACGAGGTCGCCGCCGCCGATCTGCCCGCGAACCTACGTACCGTTTATTGGGGCTACACGCAAACAATAGCCCTTGTCATCGTCGCCCTAGTTTCACCGGTCCTGGGAGCCGTCGCCGATCACTTGGGGGCTAAGAAACGATTTCTCGCCTTCTTCGCCGGCATGGGGGTCTTCGGCTCGTTCCTGCTGTTTTTCGCCGGAGAGCGGGAATGGCTTTTTGCCTCGGTCGCATTCATCATCGGCAACGTCGGGTATGCCGCCGGGGAGGTCTTTTACGAGTCCCTGCTGCCTCACATTGCGAAGCCCGAGGAAGTGGATCGTGTCTCGACTGGGGGCTACGCGGTCGGCTACATCGGTGGCGGACTTCTTTTGGCCCTACAGCTCGGCTGGATCACGGCTCCGCAAACGTTTGGATTCGAAGATGCCTCGCAGGCCTCCCGAATGGCCTTCGCCAGTGTCGCGGTGTGGTGGGCCGCTTTCACGATCCCGATCCTTCGGCGGGTCGCCGAGCCCCACCGGCAGCCCATCGAAGGTGATCGCCCCAGGGGCGCCTTGCGCACGGGGTTCACCCATGTCCTCGATACCATCCGCCAAATTCGCCGGCACCGGCAGGTCTTTCTGTTCTTGATTGCTTTTTGGTTTTATAACGACGGCATCAACACCATCATCAAGATGGCCACGATTTACGGCGCGGAAATCGGCATCGGACGCAGCCATCTGATCGGCGCCCTATTGCTGGTCCAGTTCTTGGGGATTCCCTGCACCTTCGCATTCGGGAGGCTTTCCCGATCGCTAGGAGCCAAAAACGGCATCTACGCGGCCTTGGGGGTCTACACGGCGATCTCGGTCTTGGGCTATTTCATGACCGAGCCGTGGCATTTCTGGGTGTTGGCCTGTGGCGTAGCGGCGGTCCAAGGGGGAAGCCAGGCGCTGAGCCGATCACTGTTTGCGGGGATCATCCCGCTTAGGAAATCATCGGAGTTTTTCGGTTTCTACAGTATCAGCGGCAAGTTCGGGAACATCGCCGGGCCTTTCATCTTCGCGCTCGTCAGCCAACTTGCCGGGGGGAGCCGGTTCAGCATCCTGGCATTGATCGTTTTCTTTCTAGGAGGTATGATCCTGCTGCGACGGGTTGACGTCGAAGCCGGCCGCCGCGCCGCCCTAGCCGAAGATGCGCGGCTTGAACTCGGAAGCTAGCCCGCTTTTCTGCTTGGAAAACAGGCCCTGTACCTATGTCCCAGTCTGCGACCGGCGCGGCGGCCTCGCCCTTTCCATAAGTGGCCGGGGGCGATCTTTACATATACATGCCGCCGTTGACGTTGAGGACGTGGCCGGTGATGTAACCCGCTTCTTCACTGGCCAGGAACCGGACGGCGTGCGCTACGTCGCCGGCTTCTCCCATGCGGCGGAGGGGAACCGACGCCAGGATCTTCTCGCGCACTTTTTCATCGAGAGACTCCGTCATGGCGGTCTGGACGAATCCGGGCGCCACGGCGTTGACGGTAATGCTCCGTGAGGCGAGCTCTTGGGCGAGAGCCTTAGTCAATCCGATCAGTCCCGCCTTGGACGCGGCGTAGTTGGCCTGACCGGGGTTGCCGGCCTGTCCGACCACCGACGAGATGTTAATAATGCGGCCCCAGCGCCCGCGCACCATCGTGGGCAGAACTGCCTGAATGCAGAGGAAACTTCCGGTGAGGTTGGTTTCGATCACTTGCTGCCAGTTTTCTGACGACATGCGCAGGGCCAGCCCGTCCCGGGTCATGCCGGCGTTGTTCACCAGGATGTGAACGCCGCCTGAGATCTCGCGGGCTGTAGCAAAGGCCTGTTGAATCGACTCGGCCGATGCGATGTCGAGGGGCACGGCGTCAGCCCGCCCGCCTTGAGAGCGAATCGCTTCCACCAGCTCATTCAGCTTGTCTTGCTGTCTGGCGCCGACAACCACCCGAGCGCCCGCCTCCGCCAGCTCCAAGGCGCAAGCGCGACCGATGCCTTGGCTGGCTCCGGTAACGAATGCAACCCGATCTTTCATGACGTGAGTGTCTCCAAAGACTTCAAATCTTCCACGTTCGATCTTTTCAGCGAGCGGTCGATTCGCTTCAACAGACCGGTCAACACCTTCCCGGGTCCGACCTCAATGAAGTGCTCGACGCCCTGAGCGGCTAAGCGGCGCACGGACTCTTCCCAGCGCACCGGGTTCGGCACTTGCTCGTTGAGACCCTCGCGGGCTTCCGCGCCGCTTCGAATCTCCCGCGCCGCGTAATTGTTGACCAGCGGGATTGCGAGGTCCTTGAACGCGACCGCATTGAGATCGCCCGCGAGCTGTTC
This sequence comes from Bryobacterales bacterium, assembly GCA_965248365.1. Classification (GTDB taxonomy): domain Bacteria; phylum Acidobacteriota; class Terriglobia; order Bryobacterales; family UBA6623. The sequence goes on from CBDFJA010000003.1 coordinate 2,273,302, forward strand.
CTGGGCCGGTTTCATCAGCGCGCAATGGAAGGGGGCGCTGACCGAAAGCAGCACCGCCCTACGCGCCCCTCGGGCCTTGGCCAACTCAACCGCGCGCGACACGGCGCCAGCGTGTCCGGCGATGACCACATGCCCTGGTGCGTTGAAGTTAGCGGCGGAAACAACCTCGCCGTTCGCCGCCTCGGTGCAAACCGCGGCTATCTCTCCTCCCGGCAGTCCGAGAAGAGCGGCCATGGCCCCCAATCCCGGGGGCGCCGCCTCTTGCATATAGCGGCCCCGCTTGCGGACCAGACGCACCGCATCCTCAAACCGCAAGGACCCGGCGGCCACCAGCGCCGAGTACTCTCCGAGGCTGTGCCCGGCCACGTAATCGGCTTCGATTCCCCGCTCAGCAAGCACGGCCAGCGTAGCGAGCGAACAGGCTAGCAAAGCCGGCTGGGTGTTCTCGGTGAGCTTGAGATCTTCGGCCGGACCCTCGAAGCAGAGCTTCGAGATGGGAAAATCCAGCGTCTGGTCGGCCTGCTCGAAGACCTGGCGGGCGGCGGCGAAGCGCTCGGCCAACTCGCGACCCATCCCGGGGACTTGCGATCCCTGTCCCGGAAATACAAACGCGGTCTTGGACATGAAGTCTCACACTATCTCGCCGGAGGCCGAGAAGCAAGCCGGGGTTGGCTGGCTAGGTTGGCGAGCGCAGTGCTTCGTCTCGTAGCCGCGCGTCGACTCCTGGCGCACGGACCCCAGCCGGGTGGTTCCCCTGAAATCGCTTCTCCTTCATCGACCCTGCGGGTATACGACGGGCGTTTCTAAGCGGTGCGAGCCGCGGCGAGCAGCAGACAGAGCCGTGCCCGTCAGGGCGCGGGCCCGCAGGCTTACGCCCGCGGCTCTGTGCGGTTATGTTCAGCTAGTCCCCTAGCGCCGGGCTGGCACCGTTTCCAGACCGACGGCCCTCGGGGGCCGAGAAGCAAGCCGGGTTGGCGGCGTCGGCTCATCTTTGGCTTAGGCTCTGATACCGCGCATCTTAGAATCCGAACAACGAACACCGTGAGCGTCGTTGCCAAAAAGCTGACCTGGAACGACATCAAAGACTTCCCGGAAAGCCACGGCCGTACCGAGATCGTCGATGGGGAACTGGTGATCTCGCCGACTCCGGGCCTCTCTCACCAACGAATCTGCTCTTTGCTGGGTGCGCACATCGCGCCGTTCGTAGAAGAGCACGATCTGGGAGCGTTCTTTGACAACCCCATCCACGTCATCCTGGCCGAGTACGTCCACTACGAGCTCGACCTGTGCTTTATCCGCCGCGAGCGAAGCCATATCCTGCGCGAGGTTTTCATCGAAGGCCCCCCGGACCTGATCATCGAGGTCATCTCGGAATCGAACCGCACCCACGATACGGTGGTCAAGTTCAGTCATTACGCCCAGTATGGAGTGGAAGAGTACTGGCTGGTGGACCCACGCGAGGAAGTCATGACAACGTGGTCGTTGGAGGGAGGCGAGTACTCTCTGCTCGGTAGGTTCGGTCGCGGACAGGAAGTCGAAACGCGAGTCTTGGCCGGCTTGCGACTGGACGCCCACGACGTCCTCGGCGCCCCCGAGCAGTGATTCGCCGTCCTACACCACGCCGCGTCCCATTCCCAGCGGCGGAACATCTAACTTACAAACCTTCCCCGTCCGCCTCCGGGCCGCCGAAAAACTCCGGCCCCGCCGCTTGATCTCGGGGGCCATAGATTGTACCTTGTAGCCATGGCATCGCGAAGTCTGAACAAAGTTATGTTGATCGGCAACCTTGGCAAGGACGCCGAGACGAAGCACACGACCGGCGGCGTCGCCCGCACCTACTTCACCGTGGCCACCTCGAGACGCTGGAAAGACCAGCAAACGGGCGAGTGGCGAGAAGAGACCGATTGGCACGACGTGATCCTGTGGAGATCGGAGAACGTCGCGCCCTATCTGCAAAAAGGAAAGCAGGTCTTCGTCGAAGGCCGGCTGCAAACCCGGAGCTGGGAGGACCAGAGCGGGAACCGCCGCTATCGAACCGAGGTGGTCGCCGACAACTTGATCCTGCTGCGGGGAGGCCCGGCGGACGCCGACAGTCCCCCGGCCGGGGCCGGAGGCCAGCCGGCGTCAGCGAGTGGCGCGGCGGCCGGCGGCGCCGCCGATCAGGGCATCACCGATGACGATGTCCCCTTCTAGCCGGCAGCGGGGCGTGTCTCGTCCCGATGGCGGGTAGCGTCTCTGTTTCTCCCGCATGGTGGGGTCTCGGACCCGCCTGCGGGCTGATTTCGAGCTGGCGCCTAGGCCGCCACCTAGGCCACCAATAGTCAAGGTAAGACACTAACCGGCTTTCTCACCGCCTGAGGGTTGAAGTGCGCGAGAAAAGCGGGCTAGTTGTGATCTTTCAACAGGTTGTTCATTCGGTCCCGGACCAGGGAAGCTGGAGTTGTCGAATAACCACGACCCTGGAGAGACCGCATGAACATCCATCAGAATGCCCGATTGACGCCCAAAGGCCGAGCCCTTTTGGTTCGATGCATCCTCGCTGGAGAGACGTCTCGGGCCGCCGCGGCGGCCCGAGACGTCTCAGAACGCACCGCCCGCCGTTGGCTGGCCCGCTACCGCGGCGAAGGCGAAGCCGGTCTCTACGATCGCTCTTCGCGTCCCCGGCATAGCCCGCGCCGCACCCCGCAAGCCGTCGTTGACCGCGTCCTCGCCCTGCGCCGACAACGTTGGACGGGCCGCCGCATCGCCCAAACCCTGCGGCTATCCCCGGCCACCGTCAGCCGCCTCCTCGGTCGCGCCGGACTCAACCGTCTCCGCGATCTCGAACCCGCTCCCCCCGTTCGCCGCTACGAACATCACCGTCCCGGCGATCTACTGCATCTCGACATCAAAAAGCTCGGCCGCTTCCAGCACGCCGGTCACCGCGTTACCGGCGATAAGACCCGACGCTCCCGCGCCGCCGGCTGGGAGTTCGTCCACGTCGCCGTCGACGACCATTCCCGCATCGCCTTCTCCCAAATCCTGCCCGATGAGCGCAGCCTTTCCGCTGCCCAGTTCCTCCTCCTCGCCCACGCCTACTATGGCTCGCTTGGCATCCGCATCCGACGCCTGCTCACCGACAATGGCTCCTGGTACCGCTCCCGCCACTTCCGTCGTACTTGCCGCCGCCTCGGCATCCGCCACCGCTTCACCCGCCCCTACACCCCTCGCACCAACGGCAAGGCCGAGCGCTTCATCCAAACCGCCCTCCGCGAATGGGCCTATGCCCGTTCCTACTGCTCCTCCCTCCAGCGCGCCAACCATCTGCTCCCCTGGCTCCACGACTACAATTGGCATCGCCCCCACGCCAGCCTCGGCTATAATCCCCCTATCAGCCGACTCCCTCTTCCCCGGAACAACCTGTTGAGCCTCCACAGCTAGCCGATACCGGCTTGCCCGCGTCGCTGCTAAGATAGCTTTAGACTACGTGCATCATTTCGCTATTTCGATTACGAAGGTGGCCGACGGCCACCTCGACAAGCTGATCGATACATAGCAGTATTTGCGAAATGCCGTAGGTAGAGCAGGCGCTCCGGCTGTCGGGGGAGTTTTTGTGAGGGGGCAGGGGCCTTATCACAACTCAGCGGATTTGACGAGCGGTCGGCGCGTTCCATAGCAGGTCAGAGCGTCACGGGGGCTCAGCGTGGGGATATGGATCAAGCGCGGACTGGTGATCCTGATCGCCGGCGGGGGCGTCTTCCTCGTCGCCACGCGCGTCTTTGAAGCCCGCGAGGACGCCGCCCGCGCCAAGTCGCGCCAGCAGGGGTGGGGCGGGGGCCGCGTGGTCAATGTCGACCTCGCGCAAGCCTGGACGGGCGCCGTTAGCGATGTACTCCTGCTGACCGGCGCTCTCAAACCCAAAGAACAAGTTGACGTTACCCTGCAAGCCACGGGGCGAGTCGAGAGTCTCCGCTTTCAAGTCGGCGACCGCGTCGGCGCCGGGGACTTGGTCGCCGAACTCGAGGACGACCAGCTGCGGCAGCAGGTTCACCGGGCCGAGGCCGCCATCGCCGTCGCTCGCGCATCCTACCGGCAGCGCCGAGCCGAGCACGATAACGCCGGGGCCGAGCTGAAGCGCGCCGAAAGGCTTTTCCAAGACGGACTCATTTCTTCCCAAGACTACGAGGCGCAAAAGACCAGCCTGGCCGTTGTGAACGCTCAGGTGGAGTTGGCCGAGGCCCAACAAAAGCAAGCCGAGGCCGAGCTGAGCGAGTTGAAAATTCGCCTGGCGCAAACGAAAATCTACTCCCCCATGACAGGGATCGCCGCCACGCGCTATGTGGATGTCGGGGCGCTGGTAAGTCCGACGACCCCGATCATCCGGATCGTCAATCTCTCGACGTTGGTCACCCAGGGTAACGTTCCCGAGCGGAACATCGGCAGGTTGCGCGTGGGGAACCCGACCACGGTCCGAGTGGACGCGCTGCCCGAGCGGCCGTTTACCGGCCGCGTGGCGCGTATCGCCCCGGTTCTCGATGCCGCCACCCGCAGCGCTTTGATTGAAATCGACATCCCCAACCCGAAGGGCGAGCTCAAGGCCGAAATGTTCGCCCGCATCGAACTGGATCTTGGCGCCACCCGTGAAGCTACATTGATCCCCCGCGACAGCTTGGTCTACCGCGGCCAGCAACCCGGCGTCTACGTGGTGGAAGACTCTCGCCCGGTGTTTCGGGCCATCGAGACCGGCATGACGCGGCAGGAGACGGTTGAGGTACTCTCGAACCTCGATCCGGGGACGGCCATCGTGGGCCGGGGCGCCACCATGATTCGCGACGGAGACCGCATTGCCGCTCCCGAGACGCAGGAAACAGTCGGAAGCCGCCCGGGCCGAGCCGGTGGTCCATCCGGCCAGGGGCGGTCCGCCCGCGGGGGGCAAGGCGCCTCCAGCAAAGCTCGGTAGGATATGGCTATGAATCTGGCGGAGTTTTCCATTCGGCGTCCCGTAACGATTCTGATGATCTGCCTGGTCGCCATCCTTTTGGGGACCATCGCGTTCGTTCAAATCCCCGTGGATTTGATGCCCGAAATCGAGTACCCCATTATCAGCGTCAACACTGGCTATGAGGGCGTTGCGCCGGAGGAAATGGAAACCCTGATCGCCCGTCCGCTGGAGCAGGCGCTCAGCTCCGCGCCCAACGCCGAGGAGATCACCTCCTCCTCTTCGGAAGGCCGAGCGAGCGTACGGGTGAGGTTTGTCTACGGAACCGACTTGGATGTAGCCGCCGCCGACCTTCGCGCGCGCATCGACGCGCGCCGGACAACCCTCCCCGACGACGCCGACCCGCCCACGCTGTTCAAGTTCGATGTCTCGCAGTTCCCCATTATGTTTATTACGGTTGCCGCGGAGGGTATGGACTCCAAGCAACTGCGTCACTTCGTCGAAAAAAGCATCCAGTACAGGATCGAACGCCTCCCCGGCGTCGCGCAGGCCCGCGTCAGCGGCGGTTTGCGGCGCGAGATCCACGTCGATCTGGATCTCGACAAGTTGCGCGCCTTGGATCTATCGGTGGCCCAAGTCGTCCAGACGCTGCGGAGAGAAAACCTCAATCGCCCGGTGGGGCCGGTCCGCGAAGGCCGCTACGAGGTGTTGATGCGCACGTCGGGCGAGTTCAAGCGCCTCGAGGACATTCTCAACGTAGGCGTCACGACTCGCAACGGAGTGCCTGTCTATATGCGCGACATCGCCTTGGTGGAAGATTCCCACGAAGAGATCCGCTACATCGTTCGGGTGAACGACGTGCCGGCGGTGCGCATGTTTGTCTACAAGCAGTCCGGGGCCAACACCGTCAAGGTTTCCGACGCGGTGTGGGAGGAAGCGGACAGGATCCACCGCGACCATGGCAACGTCAAGCTGGACGCGACGTGGGATTCCGCGGATTTCATACGCACTTCCATAAACAACGTGCGGGACGCTGTATTAATCGGAGCCGGCCTGGCGATCTTCGTTCTGTTGTTCTTCCTGCGCAGCATCTCGAGCACGCTGATTATCGGCGTGGCCATCCCGATCTCGGTGATCGCCACGTTTGCGCTGATGTACTTCAACGGCTTCACGCTGAACACGGTTTCCTTCGGCGGACTGGCGCTTGGCGTTGGCATGCTCGTCGACAACGCCATCGTGGTCCTGGAAAACATCTTCCGCCACCGCGAGCGAGGCAAGCAGATCGAAGAGGCGGCCGTTGTCGGCAGCCGCGAGGTGGCCATGGCCGTCACCGCCTCGACGCTGACGACGATTGCCGTCTTCGTCCCGGTGCTCTTTATGGCGGGTGTTTCGGCACAAACGTTCCAACAGCTTGCCTGGGTGGTTGCTTTTTCCTTGTTTTGCTCGCTGACCGTCGCGCTGACGCTGGTGCCGATGCTTTGTTCGCGTTACCTGCGAGCTCGCGAGGCGGGCGGGGATCCCCGGGGTGCGTTGGCGCGGCGGGTGGCGGAGGCCCACGAGGGGATGTCCGACCGCTACGGACGAGTTATTTCATGGGCTGTTGACCATCGCTGGACGGTCGTCGTGACGGCGGTAGGGCTGCTTGGAGCTGCCTTTTACTTGGCCGGGTTCGTCGGTGTCGAGCTCCAGCCGGAGATCGATGAAGGACAGATTCGGGTGAACGTCGAACTGGAGCCCGGCACGCGGGTAGAGATCACCGACGCCATCATGCGGAGGTTGGGCCGAACCGTCCGCGAAAAAGTTCCCGAAGCCAACTACGTCATGGTCGAAGCCGGCAGCAACAGCACGTGGCGCGCGGAGGGCACCAATCGCGGACAGTTGCGCATCGACTTGGTCGAACAAAAGCTCCGCGAGCGCTCGGCGGCGGAGATCGCGCGGACGCTGCGTCCGATGATGCAAATCGAGCCCGGCATGATCGTTCGAACCCGCGTCAGCAGCGGTCTGTTCCGGCGCGGCATGGGGGAGGGCGACCGGCTTTCGGTGGAAGTCCGAGGGCACGAGATCGAAGTGGCTCAGAAGCTTGCCGAGCGGGTGCAAGAGGCGATGGCGTCCATCGCGGGCGTGACCAGCACCCAGGTAAGCCGCCGTCCGGGCATGCCTGAAATGCTGATTTCGGTGGATCGCGCGAAGGCTACCAGTATGGGCTTGTCGGTATCGGAAGTCGCCGACACGCTGGAGACGGCGATTGGCGGAACGCGGGCGTCCTTCTACCGCGAGGAGGGCGACGAATACGACATCGTGGTTCGTCTGCAAGAAAAGGACCGTCTGAAGATTGGGCAAGTTGCTCGGGTGCCGATCACGCTCCCCGACGGACGAACGATTCCCGCCGAGAGCATTGTCCGCATGCGCCGTCAAGAGGGGCCGGTCGAGATCACCCGTTCAGATCAGCAGCGCATTGTGACCGTCAACGGGACCATCGCCGACCGCGACCTGGGCGGCATCGTGGGCGACCTACAGGTGTCCCTCTCGCAGATCGAAATTCCAACAGGATACGAGCTCAAGTTCGGCGGCGAGTACGAAGAGCAGCAGGAAGCCTTCTTGCAAATGAGCTTCGCCGCCATCCTGGCTCTGGTGTTGGTTTATATGGTGATGGCGGCGCAGTTCGAGTCTCTCCGCGACCCGTTTATTATTTTGTTCTCGATTCCGCTGGCCTTCGTGGGGGTTGTTTTGGTTCTGCTTCTGACCGCCACCACGTTCAACATTCAAGGATTTCTGGGGGTCATTGTTTTGGTCGGCATTGTAGTGAACAATGCCATCGTCCTGGTGGACTACACCAACAGGCTACGTCGCGACGAGCACCGCTCGGTTCGGGAAGCGGTCATCACCGCCGGCAGCCGCCGGCTGCGGCCGATCTTGATGACGACGATCACGACGGTGCTCGGGCTGACCCCCATGGCCCTGGGTATCGGCGAGGGCGGAGAGATGCAAGCGCCGCTGGCCCGCGTAATCATCGGGGGGCTTTGCACTTCTACGCTGATCACTTTGGTGTTCATTCCGGTCGTCTACATGACCCTCGAAGAGCGCGCCGAGCGGGCCCGAGCACGCCGGCCGGTGCTTGCCCAGCCCGTCGAATCCACCGGGGATTAGGCGCGGCAGATCGCTTTTCTCACGACAAACAGTAGGGGCAATACCGTTTCCTTAAGCTGTGACGGGACGGACGCATTTCCCCTCTGCAGGGCGCCATTCGTCATGTACGGGCGCGACATGTAGCGCTCGGGGAGCCGCCCTCCGTGTTCCAAGGTTGCGCGCGGCTCGGAATCCCAGGGGTAATTCGAGCAAGGTATTGCGCCTACACCTTGTCGGGAAGGGGCGTGGCCTCAACAGGGCCGGCCTCGGGCGTGGCGCTTTCGAGGCAGCGTTCCAGTGCGGCGGCCAGCGCTATCGGAGAGACGGGTTTGCTCACATAATCGTCCATGCCGGCGTCGAGGCATTTCTCGCGGTCGCCCTGCATGGCATTCGCCGTCAGAGCGATGATCGGTGTGTGGCGGTCAGCCCCCTGGAGGCGGCGTATTTCGTGCGTAGCTTCGTAGCCGTCCATTTCGGGCATCTGACAATCCATCAAGATGGCGCTGTAGCGCCCATCCACGGCAGCCTCTACCGCTTCCAGCCCGTTGGCGACGGCGTCGGCGGGATATCCCAGCTTTTCAAGAATCTTCAGTGCCAAGCGCTGGTTGACGGCGTTATCCTCCGCGATCAGAATGTGCTGCTCGCCGCGGAGCCTGTCCGCGGGAACGTCTGCTGATGCGAGGCCTTCTCCCCCTTCCCGACGGTAGCGGCGGACCCCCAGGGTCTCGGCGACGCAGCGAACGAGGCGAGAGCGACGAACCGGCTTGGGCAGACTCGAGGAGACGCCCCACTGCGCGAGGGCCCGACGCTCGGGGCGGTCTCCGAACGGTGTCAGCAAGACCACGCGCGTCGCAGTCGCCCCGGGGTCCCGGTGTATCGCCCGCCACGGCTTCGCGGCTCAGGACGCGCAGCGCTTCTTCCCCTCCCGAGGCCTCTCCCAGCCGCACGCTCCAAGGCGAAAGGTACTCTCGCAACACCCCGCGACTCGATTCGTTGTCGTCCACAATGAGAACTTTCGCGCCTGAGAGGCGGGAGAGAATGGGGTCACGATCCCTCTGGGGCGCCGGCCGTTTTTCCAGGCGAGCGGTAAACCAGAAGGTCGAACCCTCTCCGGGTGCGCTTTCGATGCCGATCTCCCCGTCCAGCATGGCCACCAGCTTTTTCGAGATCGCCAGTCCGAGGCCCGTGCCGCCGAACTTTCGAGTGGTCGACATGTCCGCCTGACTAAACGATTCGAACAGCAGCTTCTGCGCTTCCGGCCGGATGCCGACGCCGGTGTCGCTGACGGTGAAGCGCAGCATGGCGTGGGAGTCGGTTTCCTCGCGCGTGGTGACCCGAAGGACGACTTCACCTTGGTCGGTGAACTTGACGGCATTATTGAGCAGGTTGAGGATAATCTGTTTCAGGCGTCCGGGGTCGCCGCCGACCATGGTGGGCGCCTCGGCCGAGACCACGGAAAGCAGTTCGACGTTTTTCGATTGAGCTCGCTCCGCCAGTAGCTCCGCGGCGGTTTCCGCCGTGTCGTGGAGGTCGAAATCGATCGTCTCGAAAATAAGCTTGCCGGCTTCGATCTTAGAGAAGTCAAGGATGTCGTTGATGATCGTCAGCAGCGCCTCCCCGCTATTCTGGACGCTACGGGCGTATTCCTTCTGTTCGGGGTTCAATGGCGTGTCCAACAAGAGGCCGGTCATGCCGATAATCCCGTTCATGGGCGTACGGATTTCGTGGCTCATCATGGCCAGGAACTCACTCTTCAATCGGGTCGACTCGAGAGCCGCCCTTCTGGTCTCCTCTAGTTCTTCGGCCTGGCGTGCGAGAGCCTCGGCCTGCTTCTCGGTCGTTCGGTGGGCTTCTTCGAGATCCAGCAAGTGACCGTGCAAGTTGCTCTCGACACGCTTTCGCTGTTGGATTTCGCCGTCCAGATCCCTATTGATTCGCTCTACCTCGGTAGTCCTTTCGATCAGTCCCTTCTGTACGTTTTCCAGTCGGCCAACGGCGAGGGCTTTTTCGCGGTGGGTTTGGACGTAGTCCAGCGCCAAACCGGTAAAGGGAACCAGATAGGCAATGATCTTCAAGAAGTGAGCGATGTTGAAGTGGTTGTCGAACAGCGCGGTCGATCCGAAGGCCATATGAGCTTGGGTGGCAATCTGCGGCAAGGCGCTCACCACCAGCGCGTGGGAAATCACGCTCTTCTCGCGGCGATGAAAGATCGGAAAAACAACCGCCCCGGCGATGACGAACAGCACCAGCGGGCCGACGTCCCAAGGCCGCGTGAGGATCGAGTCGGGAAACATGGTTTGCGGCAACCGCCCGCTGGTCGCGCAGGCGTGAATGATCCCGTAGGCCGAAGCGCCGAAGGCGAAACCGGTCATCAGCACAAGACGCATGCCGGCCGCCTGCCCGCGATGCGAGCGCAGCAGCAGGATTCCCACGCCCACCAACATGATCAGCGCATTGAATACGCGACAGATCGCCCAAGTGAAGGGGATCAGATTTCGGTTGTCGGCAATTGCTTCGATCAGATGGTCCGCGGCAAGGGTATGAAAGGCGTCCATGGCCCCCGCGCAAAGCAGCGCGAGTCCGACGACCGGAACCGCTACGTTGCCTTTGGCCGAGTAATGAACGAAGGCCATCGAAACCGTGAATATCGCCGCGCAGAAGGCGCTCCATTCCAGAATCGTGTGAGTGAAGCCTCCGGCCAGGAAGCGATGCATACTGTCGGTCAGCACGCTGTGGGACCAGCCGGCGGCCGCGACGGCGTCGAAGGCGACCCGCGGTGATGAAAAATCGAAGCCCAGCAGATTCAGCAGGAAAGGAGACGCACAGATCCCCACCACGGCCCCGGTGACGACAGGGGGCAAGCGGTCATTGGAGGGTTTTTCTGGGGATGGGTCTCGCAATCTTGTCCATCGGGCGCACGAAGAGAGGCCGCGCCAGGCCCGTCAATACTCTGATCGGCAGCCCCGGCCTTGTTTAGCACCTTTGGTTCTGTTTCTGATCGGGGAGAGCGGGGTGGCTCGAGCGAAAACCCACCCGCGTTTCATTAGCTTTGGATGGGCCTCAGGCCTGACCGCACGCCATGGCCGCTCGGGTGCGCTCGCGGCTCAGTTTCGCTGATGGCGAGGGTGTGCATGAGCAAGAAACTGAGCCTGAAACGCCAGTGACAGGCCAAAATCCCCGCGACGGCCATAGCGCCATAGCCGCTCGGGCGAAACTCCTCCGGTTTCATCTTCTTGGGCGGGCCGCGGGCCCATGGCCGCTCGCTCGCGGAAGGCGGAATTCCATGACCGCCGAACACGTCAGGCCGACAAAAACCCAACCATCTAAAGCGGTTAGCCCGTTTTTCTCAGCACGTGGCTAGATGTGGAGCCTCAACAGGTTGTTCCGGGGAGGGGGGAGTCGGCTGATAGGGGGGGTATAGTCGAGGCTGGCGTGGGGGCGATGCCAATTATAGTCGTGGAGTCTAAGTATCTCATTAAAAGCAGCTTAGTCAAATTGGCACCGGGGCTCCTTGGATTGGCAAGGTACAATGTAATTGAGTACACGCGAAGCATTCGGGGACCATTCGAGCACGGGCCGTCGGAAGCCACGAACCAACGAGGCGACAAAATTACCAAACAAACCCAAGTTCTTTGAACCAGAATAGAATCAATGGTTTACGGTTAGTCTCCAGTACGGCGGGGCCGTCGGATCCGTAAAATTCGACGGACCGGACCAGCCGGGTACAAGAGTAGCTTTGTCGCAGGGCCGGAGGCCCCGAGGAGCAACAGGGCGGCACAGCTTGTAGCACAGCCTGTAGCGCGGACCTGGCGCTTTTCCAGCGTCCGCGTCCGTGGGCAGCTACCGAGCAACAGAATTACCAAACAAAGCCAATGTCTCGTAACATCTTTTGTTACATAAGCTTACGGAAGGTTTGGCAGGCTGATCGGGTTCTTCGACCTCAGCGCGCGAGAAATGCGGGTTAGCAGGCCCGTGGCGAAAGTCGTGCGGGAGAGAAGAATGGGGACTGCGGACTGCCACCAATTCGCCCGCATCATGGCCCTCGAAACAGAGCACTTAACCTGAAGCGAATTGGCTGGCTGCACCCCGATTTTTCTTTGCCACGGGCTGCTAGATTGCCAACGGCAGGAAAGGCTCAGAAGGTAGGCTGCCCCCAAAAATGGGACCGGCTGGCCCGTTACCGAGCCAGCCGTGAGACTTCACTAAAGTTTGTCCCCCCTGCGTACTCCAGTGAGTCGTCCCTGGTACAAACTAATTCTGCCACGAGGAGACCGTTAGAACAATAGAGCATGAGGTTCAATTTGCGAGGGTACAGATGTACCGTTCCATCTACGTTGCTCAGACGAAAAGCTGGACGGTACATCGGTACTATGACTGTAAGCAGAGTCTCCTATCCCCGCCTCCGATGGTGGGGTATCGGCCGCTACCCTTTTCGTCGTGAAGGAAGGTTTCCGCGCGTGGCCAGGGGTGAAACGGCGCCTTTGCCGCAGATGGCGACACCGCCATCCTTGAGGGCCGCCAGAAAATTGTGGAACAGGGCGTAGACGAGTTGCTCGTTGACGCGCTGGCGCCCGGGAAGGCGAAAAGAGGCCGGCAGCTCCTTGGAGACAGAGATCCTCAGCATCGGCAGCAGCCGGCCCCGACCGTCTCGGCAATTGGCCAGAACCAGCGGTGTTTGCAGGACGCTGCCCGACAGTCCGTCCACATAGAACTGGCATTGCGAGAACCATCCAAGATTGGCCGGGTCGCTGGCGTCGAACAGCAGGATCGAAGCTTTCGCCGACCGGGGTTTCACTTGCACGACGAGCCGGCGCTCCTCCTCTTGAATCGTGCATTGATAACCGGCTTCGGAGGCGATGTTGCGAACGACTTCGTGTTCAGGCTCCAGGGCGATCAAATCCTGATCTCCGGCCTGAAGAAACCTCATGAGCTCGATTCTAACACCCGGCAGCCACCGCCCGGTCCGAGCTGCCCTATACTCGGCCGTCCCCGGCGTTCCGGGGGACGCTCGTGGAGGTTTTACACTCCTTACGCTCCTGAGCGCCCCTCGCCCGCGCAAAGATCGTTAAACTATTCTTCGGCAGCTTGCCGCGCGTGCCGATGTCCTCGACCGCGTGACGGAGGTCTCAAAGAAGGGTAAAGCTCATGACGCCGTCCGAACCATTGACCAGTCCAGCCGCGACGCCGTTCCGGATCGATGTCGACGTTCACGATTTGCTGATGAAAAAGCGGGCGCTCCCCCCGCTCGAACCCGAGGCCGAGCTCAAGCTGCCCGAACCTGTCTATCCCCGGAACACAGCGGCCGGCAACGGGGACGCAGCGCAGTATCAGAAACGCAATGCCGTCCGCGCCGCCACGGCGTGGGCGCTCCCCTTCTTTAAGTCTCTTTGGTATCGCGGCGAGCTCCGGCCCATCATTGCCTACCTCTTCAGCGAGTACAAATGCAATCTCGACTGCCACTATTGCTGGTCGTACAACAACACCGTACCGGGCATGACGGAAGAAACGGCCCGACACTCCATGGACTGGCTGCATTCGATCGGCAACCGCGTGCTGGCGCTGATGGGCGGCGAGCCGCTGTTACGGCCTGATTTCATCCACAAGATCGTCTACTACGCCGCCAAAAAGGACTTCTTCGTCTACCTGCCCACCAACGGGCGGCTCATGAAGCCCGACGTCATTGACCGTCTTGGCGACGCGGGTCTCGCGTCCGTCAACCTGGCCGTGGACGCCGTGGATGAAAAACCGGGCTTGCCGAAGGCGCTGAACCCCATTCGACCTTACTTCGACTACCTGGTCAAAAATCAGCACCGCTACGGCTACATGGTCATGCTCAACGTCAACATCTGCCACAACAACATGGACGATGTGAAGCAGCTCACCGAAATCGCCCGTGATAACGGCATCGGCACCGACTACCACATCAATGAAGCGCCCATGCTGGAGCAAGGCCACTTTCAGCACCTGGAAGAAAACCAGACCTATCTTCGCCCCGAGGATTTTCCCAAGGTCGATGCGCTGCTCGACTATTTAATGGACAAGCAGCGCCAGGGTTACAAGATGCCCAATCCCCGGCAACACATGGAAGATATGAAGGATTTGATGCGCGGCCGTGTAAACCCGTGGCCCTGCCGGGCGGGACAGAATACGATGATCATCCGCACCGACGGTACGCTCGCCCCCTGCTTCCCGATGTATTCGGCCGGCTACGACTGGGGCACGGTCGCCAATCACAAGTTCGACGTAAAGCAGCTCGACAAGATGAAGGAGTCCTGCAACACGCACTGCCTGTCAACGTGCAACTACATCCTCAGCTACTGCTACAACGCCAGACGAGTGATCTATTGGAGTCTGAAGCAGGCTCGCCACGGATTTCGAGGGTCTACCGGCGCGTTCGACTAACCAGCGCGCTTTTCTCACCACGGCCGCCAGCGCCCGAAGTCCAGCCATGGCAAAAGTCGCGCGGGAGAGAAAAGGGCGAAAAATGGGGACTGCCGCCAATTCGCCTTCCGCCATAGCCCTCGAGGGAAAACCACTGACGCCATGAAGATCATCGCCGTCGGTTTTTTCTTCGTCTACGCCATTCTGGCTTGGCTCCTCGTCGGGCTAAGCGTTCACGGCTCGGATTCTCTTCCCTGGCTAGCGGCCGTCTATCTGTTTGCGGCGACATCGGCGCTGTTGCTGACTTGCCGGTATCTCAACAACACGGGCCGCAAATACAAAGCCGTCATCGCTTTCCTTGTGGGCCTCGGGCTGGCGTGTTGCGCTCCCTTGGTCGTGGCCGCCGCGGCAGGGTACGAGGAAATCCGCCGCGATTTCCAGCTCGCCCGCACCAACGTCTTCGACGTTGCTGACGAAACGCTCTACACGGAGAGCGGCAACCCGATCGGGATCCGAGTCTCCTACAAAATCCGCTTCCCGTGGAACGATTACTACGACATCGACCCCTTCCTGCGGCCCGACGATACTTTCTATCGAGCGGTTCGCGACCAAATCCCGCGAAACTTCACCCACGGACCGCTTCGCATGAAGGCCGTCGCGCGAACCATCGTCCCTTTTCCCGAAGAGGCCAATCGCGGCAGGATGGACCCCGCCTCGCTCCAAGCCCCTACGTATGGTCTCTGGTTCGACCGAGGAGTGGATTATCAATTCACCTTCGACATGATTCCGAAGTACATCGGGGTCAAAAACGACGGCGGCGGGTACTGCCTCGCACTGCCCGAGCAACTGCGCTGGCACGGCTCCCCCGAAGGATTCGACGCGCTGATTCAAGCCGGCGCTCCCGCGCGCTACGAGATCTGGATCCACGACACAACCTACGGGCGCCTCAACGGTGAGGAAACGTTCACCCAAAACAATTACAACCCGCGAGAGTTCTACGACGGCCTTCAAAGAGCGGGCGTCGAGACTTGTGATCCCTCAGACGTGAAGATCTACTAGCCCTCTTTTCTCTTCAAGGATCGGTAGAGGCCGTTCCGCTGTAACCGCCCGTCGGCGGTTGCAGGGCCCTGGTATCAGGTGACCCTCACCCCTTGATCACGCCCATGGGGCGCAGCCGCGCGACCTTCTTCGCAAGCCCGGCGTTGTGGACGACCTCGATCACCTCGTCCACGTCCTTATACGCTTCGGGAATCTCCTCGAGGATTCCCTTTCTCGTTTCGCTGCGGACGAGAACCCCCGCCTCCTCAAGACTCTTGAGCACCTGCTGAACGTCTCTGCCCTTCTTCGCGGCGGTACGGCTGAGCAGGCGTCCGGCCCCGTGGCACGTCGTACCGAAGGTTTCTTCCATCGAGCCGGGACGGCCCACCAGCACCCACGACGCGGTCCCCATGCTGCCGGGAATGAACACAGGCTGCCCGATCTCGCGGTAGGCCGGGGTCAACTCGGGATGATGCGCCGGGAAAGCCCGCGTGGCGCCCTTGCGGTGCACCAGCACATCACGTTGTTTGCCGTCGACTTCGTGCCTTTCGTGTTTAGCGATGTTGTGGCACACGTCGTAGACAACATCGGCTTGCGCGTCGTCGCCGAGAATGCGCTTCAACGCGCCCCGCAAAAAGTGAGTAATCCCCTGCCGATTGGCCCACGCAAAATTCGCCGCCGCGCGCATGGCGGCCAGGTAGCTCTTTCCTTCCGGTGACTGCGTCGGCACGCAGGCGAGCTGGCGATCGGGCAGGTGAATGTCGTACTTCCTCATCCCGGCGCCCATTTCGCGCAGGTAGTCGGTGCACACCTGATGTCCCAATCCGCGAGAGCCGGAGTGAATGAGCACAACCACCTGATCGGCGGAGAGGCCCATCGTGCGGGCCGCCTGTTCGTCGTGAATCTGCTCGACGTACTGAATTTCCAGAAAATGATTGCCGCTGCCCAAGGTCCCGATTTGCGGCCGTCCCCTCTGTTTAGCCCGATCGGAAACCTTATCGGGATCGGCGTCACCCAGCCCGCCCCCGGCTTCGGCGAACTCAGCGTCTCGCGGCTCTCCGTACCCGTGGGTGACCATCCAGCGCGCGCCTTCGACCAACACGCGGTCCAGGTCGCGAAGATTGATTTTGACGAAACCCGAACCACCCGTTCCGCAGGGCACGTCTCGGAAGATTTGGTTAATGAGCTCTCGCAGACGGGGGCGCACGTCGGGCCGGCGGCGGTTCAGGCGAACAAGCCGCACGCCGCAGTTGATGTCGAACCCCACGCCGCCCGGAGAGACCACGCCCGTCGAGTAATCGGTCGCCGCCACGCCGCCAATGGGGAAACCGTAACCCTGGTGAATATCGGGCATTGCCAAGCTCGGCCCGACGATGCCCGGCAGCGTAGCAACGTTCGCCGCCTGCTCGAGCGATTTATCTTTGGCGATCTTGTCGATAATTTGCTTCGTGGCATACACGACGACGTCGGTGCGCATGCCCAGGCTATCGTCCCGCGGGATGCGCCAGCGGAAATCGTCGATTCTTTTCAGTCGTGCGGCTAGACTCATATGTCTAAGAAGATGCGCGACTCCCAACGGCCGTCGCGCTCGAGAACCTCTTCTCCCGCCGCCTGAGTCGCGACTTCGCCGCGCGGATCGATCGTTTCGGTTTCGGCGGCAATCGACATCATGGCTCGGGCGGCGTTTTCGAATAGCTCGGCCGGAGTGTCGCCCCAGGCGCGGAACCCAATGTCGGCCGTGTGCTCGAGTACTTCAAAAGGCTCGCTCATGACTGCGTCGACGCTTTGTGTCGACCTGTTCGGCTCGCCCGGACCGCCGCACAGATCCTCAAAAACGTGTCCCTGGGACCATTGTAGATCGGTCCCTTGTGCTAAAGATGGATGTTAGGGATCGGTCGTCATCACCGTCTAGGCTCCCCATGACCGCCGCCGTCCGACGCACCCAGCCCGACAGCCGCAACTCGTACAACGCTTACTGATTTTTCCGCGCAAGCCATGTCCGGCGCCATCTACTTGGTCGCAA
Source organism: Bryobacterales bacterium (assembly GCA_965248365.1). Classification (GTDB taxonomy): domain Bacteria; phylum Acidobacteriota; class Terriglobia; order Bryobacterales; family UBA6623. The sequence continues at coordinate 2,290,788 of CBDFJA010000003.1, forward strand.
CACCGCTCGGCAACCTCGAAGACATCACCCTGCGGGCGCTGCGCATCCTCAAGGAAGTAGATCTCATTGCCTGCGAGGACACGCGCCACACCCGCCGGCTGCTGAATCACTTCGACATTCGCAAACGGCTGCTCAGCTATCACGAGCACAACGAGACGCAGCGCGCCGCCGAGCTCGTGCGCCAAGCCCGGCAAGGCAAAAACATCGCCGTGGTTTCAGACGCCGGCATGCCGGCCATCGCCGACCCCGGCTACCGCGTCGTCACCGAGGCCATCGCGGCGGGCGTTCCCGTTGTTCCCGTTCCGGGACCCGTGGCCGTCGAGACAGCGCTGGCCGCCTCCGGCCTGCCCACCGATGCCTTCCGCTTCGGCGGCTTCCTCCCGGCCAAAAAAACCCAGCGCCGCAAGACCCTGCGCGCCATGGCCCATTCCACCGCCACCCTGGTCTTCTACGAGGCGCCTCACCGCATTCTAGAAACCCTGGCCGACGTGAAAGCGATTCTCGGGGAGCGGCCGATCGTCGTCGCCCGCGAGCTCACGAAAATCCATGAGGAATTCCTTCGCGGCCCGACTTCGGAAGTCTTGGCCGAACTGCAATCCAGAAAGACCGTAAGAGGGGAGATCACCCTCTTGATTGGGCGCGGCACGCCCCAGCCCGAAAAGACACAGACCGTTCAGCAACGGGTGGCCGAACTCATCGAAAAACAGGGCCTATCCAAGATGGATGCGATCAAGCAGGCGGCGCATGAACGTGGTATCTCGAAGCGCGAGGCCTATCGGCTGGTTGAACGACATGGGCGGTAGGCAGCGTCGAGCCGAGGGCAGCCGCGGCGACGTTCACCCCGGGCCGTTGGGGGGCGTTCCTTCCGCGGTTGATGAGATACACTGAGGAGATTGGAGCCTGCGGCGGGCTGTGATATAATCCGCTTCTTGCCGTTTGCAGAGCCTGTTTTCTTCGAGTTGTGGTTATTGTCGTTGGGACCGCCGTTGGCAAGAGCGTTGACAAACTGAAGCTCGTGTTGGTATGTTACGAAAGGTGTAATCTCTACCAATCGGTACAGATTTGTGGCCGGCCAAGCTTCGGCGTTCTCATGAAAGTGTGAGTCGCCTCATCGTCGCGGCGACAAAGGCGCCAAGAAAAGCTGTGGAGTGACGATTCTGGCCGATCAGATCTTCTGAGAAGGGGACATCAACGACTATGGCGTACGTCATCGCGGAACCTTGCATCGGGACAAAGGACACGGCCTGTGTGGATGCTTGTCCGGTCGATTGCATCCATCCGAAAGCGGACGAAGAAGATTTCGAAAAGGCAGAATTGCTCTACATCGAGCCCGATGAGTGCATCGACTGCGGCGCCTGCGTCCCCGTCTGCCCCGTGACAGCGATCTTTGCCCTCGAGGACCTCCCCGAGAAGTGGGACGAGTACACCGCCAGGAACGCCGCCTACTACGGGAAGTAGCGGCGCCCCCACTTCTTTCTCTGAGCTAGCTTTGTAGGAAGGAAAGAGGCTTGCTGCCGTCGGGAACGATCTTCACCGGCCGTCCGGTGTTGCTCATGTATTCGTGTGTGTAGTCGATGCCCAGCTTGTCGTAGATCGTGGCCATCAGATCGGGAACCTCGACGGGGTCGTCCTTGACGTACTTGGCAATTTCGTCGGAGGCGCCCCAGACCTTGCCGCCGGTGATGCCTCCGCCCGCCAAGACCAGGGAAAACACATTCGGCCAATGATCGCGCCCGACGACGGCATTGATTTCCGCGGTGCGCCCAAACTCGCCGGTCACAATGACGAGGGTCGTGTCCAGCAGGCCCCTTTCCTCGAGGTCATCGATCAAGGTGGAGAAGGCCACATCGAGTGGGGGCATATTTTGGTCGGATCGGGGGAAGACGTCCCAGTGCATGTCCCAGACCTGCGTATCCTGGGAAATAGTGACGAAACGGGCGCCGTGCTCGACCAGCCTTCTGGCCAGCAGCGCGCCCTGCCCCATGGACGTACGACCGTACTTCTCCTTCAACCCCTCGGGCTCCTGTTGAATGTCGAAAGCCTTCTTGGTCATCGGGGAACTCATCATGCTGTAGGCCGTCTGATGGTAGGTATCCATCGTTTCGAACTGCCCCCCCGATTCCACCCGCCGGAAGACGCGATCCGCCAAGTTGAGAAGGCCGCGCCGGCGCGCCATGCGGTCCCAGTCCACGCCCAAGGGCAAGACTAAATCCCGCACCTTGTAGTCGTCGGTGTTGGGATCCCCGGCGTTGAACGCCTGATACTGCCGTCCCAGATAGCCCGGGTTCTCTAGCGCCATCACCGGTCCGGGGACCCGCACAAACGGCGGCACGTCTGTCTTCGGCCCGAGTTCTTTCCAGGTCACCGAACCCATGAGTGGGAACTGGATGGTGGACAGCCGCTTGTGGCCCGTCAGCATCATCACACAGGCAGCGCCGTGATCGGCAAACGGATGCGTCATCGATCGGATGCAAACGTACTTGTCGGCGCGTTTGGCCATTTCGGGCAACTTCTCGGAGATATGGAACCCCGGTACGTTCGTGGGGATGGGGTTGTAGATGCCCCGGTACTTCGGATCGGCGTCGGGCTTCATGTCCCAGCTTTCCAGTTGGCTGATTCCGCCCTGCAACCAGAAAAGAATGACCGACAGATCTTTCTTCGGCGCCTGGGAAGGAGGGGATGCCGCGCGCAGCGACAGAACGTCGCCCAGACTCAGCGACCCGAACAAGCTCAAAGAACCGACTTTCAAGAACGAGCGCCGGTCAAAATAACCGTTGGTAAAATTCATCGCATTCGCCCCCCTGATCCTATTCTATGTGGGATGGCCCCGACAAGACTTCCTGATCGTCTCGGCGACATCGAGTCCCGACGCGACCCACCCTTCAGCGTGCCGTGTCGGGCTTTCGATCCCGACGTTTTTGAACCTAATAGCCAACCTGTCTCTACAGCCCGTAGCGCATGGCTCGGCGGTCGTTTTGCCGAGACTTGCGGCTGTTGGCTAGTGGTTAAAGAAAAATTCATTGGAGTTAAAGATGGACCAGTAAATGTCCTCAAAGACTTCGCGTCTCTGCGCACCGTCGCTCGCAAACAACTGTTCGACGTAACTCGCCTCATCCGCTTTGGGAAATCGACTCAGCGTCGACAGATACACTCGCCGGAGCAGCTCGCCGTCGGAGATCGATTCGTCCTGGAGCCATTTCTCCAAAGCGCCTTCCGGTGACTTCACTTTCTCGTGGATCGTGTTGCCGTTAATCAGATGTAGGGCCTGCGCCAGATCAATCTGCAAATCACGCTCGCGGATGGCCTCGCCCGCTTCCGAGCGGCCCAGGACGCGCAGGAAGTAGGAGGGCGATCCCTCGGGAATCTCCATCGCTCTCGTTCCCGGCGCGTACGCCCCGTAATTCTCCGGCACCCCGGTCGCCCGGCTGACCGCGTCCGCCAACTGCTCGGCGTCGAGACGCTTGATGTAATACCGCGAGTAGTTGATGCTGTCGCCGCGATTGGTTTCGTTCGCCTGCGAGGAAAGCTGATATGTGCGGGAATTCAGAATCACCCGCACAAGTTCGCGGATCCGAAACTCGTGCTCGACGAAATGGTCGGCCAGAGCATCGAGCAAAGCCAGATTGCTGGGCGGATTCGTCACCCGGAAGTCATCAACCGGCTCGACGAACCCCCGTCCCGTATAGTGCTTCCAAACCCGATTCACGAGGGCGCGAGCAAACCAGGGATTGCGGCGGTCGGTAATCCACTCCGCTAACTGCTCGCGAACATCCTCGCCGGGGGCTACCTCGACGACCGGCCCATCGAGAAACTTAGGCGCCACGGGCTTTTTCGTCTTGGGATGAAGCACCTCGCCTTCTTGCTTCAAAAAGATCGTCATTTCGTTGGCTTGATACACTTCTTTCTGCCTGAGGCGCGTGAAGAAGGCGGAGAAGCCGTAGAAATCGTCCTGACTCCAGCGTTCGAAAGGGTGGTTGTGGCACTTGGAGCACTCCAGCCGTACTCCTAAGAGGGTTTGGCTGACGTTCACGGCAAATGTTTCGGGAGGTTCGTTCTGGCTCCCAATCGCGTAGAACTTGGCCTCGCCGTCCCAATAGAGCGTTCCCTGGCCGGTGACCATCTCCCTGACCATCCGGTCGTAGGGCTTGTGACTCGCCAGCGCCTCCCGTATCCAGCGGTGACCTCTGCGGACGCCCTGCGCCATCGACCCGCCGCGCACGCGGAACACCTGGTTGAAATTCATCGCCCAGACGTCGTTGAACTCCGGCCGCTCTAAAAGACGATCGATCAGCTTGGCGCGCTTGCCGGCATTCGAGGACGTCAGGAATTCCCTTGCTTCATCCACTGTCGGCAGCACGCCGACAGCATCCAGATAAACGCGGCGCAGGAATTTCTCATCGCTGCTCAGGCGCGAGGGGATGATGTTCAGCTTGCGCAGTTTCGAAAACACCAGCTCGTCGATGAAATTGCGGACGGGCGCCGCAGGGTATTCCGCCATCGGCGGATCGGCCACCACCGCCACGCGTACCGCGACAGCCTTGCCCAACATGCGGACCATGACCGCGGTTTCTCCCGGCCCGGCGGCGGTGAGGCCGCCTCCGTCCTTGACGGCGACTACGTCCTCGTTGCCGCTGCTGTACTGCGCCTTGCGGGTCGCGTCCTCGCGGCTCCCGTCGCTGTAAGTCGCCGTCACGACGAGTTGCTGGCGGCTGTTCTCACCCACCAGAATTCGCTCTTCGGGGAAGACTTCCAGGGAGGTGATCGTCGGCGACTGCTCTTGCTCGTAGGGGGCGCGCTGCTTCAACCATTCCAGCAGCAAGGAGTAATCGCGTGAACCCACTTCAAAGCGCACGCCGCCGCCATGGGGAATCGAGAACGTGGGCTTCAGCAGCAGCAGGCTTTTCTCGGGAGCCTCGAGGTCCACTCGACGGCCCTCATTGATTACCGTGATCGCCTGATAATCCGCTTCGGGTTCGAACCCGAAAAGGGACAGCTTGAACCCGTTTTTTCCTCGCACCGAGCCGTGGCAGTTGGAGCCGGCACAGCCACCCCGAGTCATCAGCGGGACAACGTCTCTGACAAAGCTCAACTCCCGAGACAATCCGGCGTTGCCGACCCTCACCGTCGCTTGCGTAGAAAGTCCTCCGTAGCTCGCCGTCAGTCGAGTCGCGCCGTCCTCTACCCCCCGCAGGACCAAGGCTTGCCCCTCATCCAGCCGGGCGAGATCGGGATCGCGCAAACGCAACGCAGCCCGATCGGTCAAGTCCCACTCCACGCCATGGGCATCCTCCGCCATCACGACGACGGTCTGGCCGACATCTCGCCCGTCCAGCACGATCTGCGCCGGATAGATGCTTAGATCCACTATCGAGGCCATGGCAGCCGGGCCTTCCGCCGCGGAAGAGGGGACCGACAGGCACGCCAGCCCGAGCGCCAGAGAAGCCGCGCGGCTCCGCAATAGCCAACCGTCGCTAGGGCGCATAGGCCACATCACCTTTCCCTGCATTTGTCACTGTAATAAGAATATCTCGGGAGTACAGAGTCGTGGTCTGCTGGCCGTTCGCCGCCTCCGCAAAAATCACGGCCCGCGTCGTCCCTTCCGCTGTTTCCTCGGCAGCGCCCACGATCAGAGTGGCTTTCTTTTGACCGGGTGCCGCTTCCGCTGGCCCGATGCGAACGCCTTGTGGTAACCCCGTCACGCGCAGGGTGACCGCCATTTCCGGCTCGCCCCACCAATGCAGCGACGCCTCGACCTCCTCCGACTCCCCTTGTTTGAGCGTTATCTCGCCCGGCGCGTCCACCGTGACCTTGGGAGGCTCCGCGACGGTGAGATGAATCCGCCCCTCGTCGGGAAGAGCGTTGTTTCGCCGTCGCGCCATAAACCCCGTCGGGTTGTACTCGTACAATACCTTTCCTTCGCGCTCAAGCGTTTTCCCTTCCATCACGCCCCGTGCCCGAATCCGAACGGGGTGAGAACCTAGCGTGGCGTCCGCCGAGGCAATGAGCGGAAGTTCCACGCGCGTGCCGTCAAGCCACTTGTCCTCGGCGTCGGTTCCCCGATAGTAGGTGTTCTCGGCGGGGACCGTGATCTTGTCTCCCCGGACGCCGGGCGGCAGCTCCTCCGCCCACACCTCGACCGCGGTGTCCCAACCGCCGCGCCGCCTTACCTGCACCAGTAAATGTACAGGATCAAAACGGTCGGGACCATTGTCCTTGGTCGTTCTCCCTCGCAAGATCGTCTGATGAGGGGTCAACACCAGCAGCTCATATTCGGGCTCCACTCGGCGGATCTTGAGGCGGTACACCCAGTCGGGATGGCCGCGATACGTCAAGTCCCTCACCACGACCCGGTACTTGCCGGCTTTCTCGAATTTGTGCGAAAGGTGGGGGTCCAAATCGACCCGCGACTTCCACATGTCGTTCGACCCGGGATCGTCCTGAAAGGCGATTCTGCTCCCCTCGCTGTCATAGAGAAGGACGATGGGATCCAACAGCGACCCCAGCAGCATCCCCTGTACTTCGAAGGTAAATCGCTCGCCGGCCGCCGCCTCGATCTGGAAATGATCCGCCCTGTCGTGACGCTCGATCCTGCCGCTCACGACGATCGGCGCCGAGACGGGGAGAGGATTATTAGACTCCCCCGCGGCGCCGGCGCGCACGGCGATTTCCGGGATCGCATCCACGTTAAACAACACCGGCCAAGTTGTGTGGACGCCGTCCGCCCGAAGCGCGTGCAGCCGGTAGTCGCGCGGCTCGATATCGGCCGGAATCTTCATTCGGAAGGTGGCCCGCTCGGCGCTTCGCTCCACCACTTCGCCCGTTGCCGCCCCGTGGCCGAGAACAGCCTTCTCAACTTGGGAGAGATTCAGGCCTGTGAGGCTGAACTCTACCGTCTCCCCGCTCCGGCCGCCGTTCGGGTAAGCGTGAAAGATGTACGGCAGCTCCCCGATAAAGAGCCGATAAGCCGCGGTCCGCCCGCCGCCGGCGGCGAAAGTCCCTACCCGAAGGACGTATTTCCCAGGGTCCTGAAACTCGTAGGCCAGAAAAGGGTCTTTGTCTTGATAGTAATCCGCGTTTTCGGCTAGCTCGCGACCCTGGGCATCGAACAGCGTGACGTAGGTGTCGGACGTCGAGCCGATACGGGTCGAGACGACGTCAAAAACCAGGGTCTGTCCCGCGTCGGCGTGAAAGCGAAAGAAATCGTAATCGGTCTTGGTTCCCGCTCCGTCGCCGCTTTCGGAAACCCCCATGATCCCGTTCACAACCGCGGGAAGCTCGATCGTCCGCGCGGACTCAAGCTCACCGTTCGGCTCTTGTTCGGAGATCTCGCCGATGCCGACGACCTGAAAAATCGCCACCGTGCTGCCGGCCGGAGTCGAAAGCCGAAAGTCGTGCTGCCCGACGGCGACGCCGGGCCCAACCCTGATCTCTGCCTTGACGGTTTGGGCGGTAGTCGAGAGTATCTCGGCGCTGAGACCCGGGTCGGCGAATCGGACACCGCTCGTTTCCAGCAGGTTTTTGCCTTCGATGGTGACCAGGACCCGGCCACCCCGCGACCCGCCCGGTGGAATCACTGCACTCAAACGCGGCGCCAGCGTGGGCGTGCCGGCACTGACCGCTTGGCTCTCCGCATGAGCCGCCGTCGCGGAGAAAAGGAGGGAAACGAGCAGAAGGCCGCAAGCGCCGAGACGTCCGCGGTTGCGCCTAGCCCTTCTGGAGCGCACCTCGCCACTCAGCATTCGCCCGTACATCGCGGCACCCGAACAAATTATAACCTGCTCAGAGTCCGCCTAACAATCGAATCGGCGGCCGGCGCACATCGTTGGGCGGCCCGGGCTACCGGCCAGACCCGATCTCACTGCCTCAACCCCGCCGCGCACGTCGTCCACTACACTTTTTATGATCTCCGTTTTCTCGCAAGATTGGCGCGCCGGCTCCGGCCCCGATCTTTTCCCCAATGATTTCAGTAGGATAGGATGGAACAGCCGTCTTCCAAATCCCATAGCGAACGAGGCTCGTTTCCGGAGTTTCATATCGGTCGTTTTTCCCTCAAAATCGCTTGACTCCTGTATTCGCGGTTCGTCATACTATCCAACTATCCTGTCGGAATGGCGCACACTTTTAGGGGTCGCGTTAGATGGCTGGAAAGTTGTGGTCGGCAGGGTAGCAATGTTGGAGTCATGTGGCGTACCGGCAAGGCTGACAAATCGAGTCGTCTATCCAGGGCGCGCCCGTGACCGTGTGTCCAAGGCAAGCGTTCCCCACGGCCAACGCAAAGAGCTGGTGGGGTGAATTCTTGCCGACAACTTAGCTCGACTAACCCAGTATGGAGGGGTCAATGAGAATGAAAGCTTTTACAGGAAGTACGTTTGTACTCGCGGTCGCTTTAGCTCTCGTGTTTGCAAACGTTGGCTACGGCCAGGCGGTCGGCGCGAATGCCCGCGTCAGCGGTACGGTGCAGGACTCCAGCGGTGCGGTCATCCCGAACGCCAATCTTGCCATCGAGAATCTCGACACCGGCGCGCGGCGAACGACGGTTTCAAACTCCGTCGGCGCTTATTCGCTCGACGAGATTCCTCGCGGAAACTATAAACTCACGGTCAGCGCGGAAGGTTTTGCCGATACGATCGTTACGCCCATCGCGTTGTCGGTCAAGCAGAGGGTAGACCTGACGGTAACCCTGAATCCGGGTACCGTCGTCGAGACCGTTGAGGTCACCGGCGCTGCCCTGATGCTGGAATCGCAGTCTTCCGACGTCGGCCAAGTCGTCACCAGCGTGTCGTTGAAACAGTTGCCGACTCGAGTGCGCAATCCCATCGAGCTGGTCAATATTACTCCCGGCGTAACGAATTCCTTTGTGAACGGGACCGGCGGCGGCTACTACGGCGCGAACTCGGACGGCAAAGGCGGCATCGAGGTTTGGTCCACGAATAACTTTTCGATGGCCGGCGGGCATCGCACCAACGCAGTGATCATGGTGGACGGCGTCGACGTCCGCTCCGATAACGGTGGCGGCACCTCGCAGGACATCATCCTGAGCCCTGACTTCATCCAAGAATTCAAGGTGCAGGTCAGCAACTACTCCCCCGAGTACGGGCAGGGCGCTGGGGTCGTCAACATGGTGACGAAAAGTGGCAGCAACCAGTTCCACGGCACAGTGTTCAACTACCTCCAGAACGACAACATGAACGCCAATCTGTTCTTCAACAACACTCGTGGCGTGAGCCAACCGGAGTTCAAGCGCAATCAATACGGGTATCTCATCGGCGGGCCGATCGTTAAGAACAAGCTGTGGTTCATCCACGACCTCGAGAAACTCCGGCAGCGTGGTCCTCGTCAGGAGTTGCGTCGGGTTCCCACCCGCGCCGAGGATGTCGGCGACTTCTCCGGCGTTTTCGGAGGAGCCGATCAAGAGATTGTCATCTACAACCCGTTTGACACCTTCACCGATAGCAGTGGCACTGTCATGCGGCGGCCCTTTGCGAACAACCAGATCCCACCCGCCATGAGAGACTCGAGCGGGTTCATCGACAACCTGGTCTCGTTTTGGCCCGAACCCACCATTGCCGGTGGTGATCGGACAGCGGGCGGCCTGCCGACGAATGCGAATAACTGGTTCAAGAACGTCGGGTCCTTGTTCAACTACGACCGGTTGAACTTCAAAATCGACGGCCAACCCAGTGACTCCCATCGCGTCAGCTTCCGCTTTGGGAAGAACGACCAATTTATCCCCAACGTCGACCTCTACGGAAACATCGCCAGTCCGTTCTTGAGTGGTTCGATCGACAGGCCGACCCGTGAGTTCCAGGTGACCCACACCTGGACGGCGACTCCGACGATCGTCATCAACTCCTTTTTCCACAGGTTCTGGAACGAGGCGATTATTCCGAATCCCTCGGAAGGCTATGACCCAACACCTCTGGGAGGGATTTTCGAGGACGGCTCGATCGTGGCCGCGGCCAACAGTTTCAATACCGGGACTTCGTTCCCCGCCATCCGCCCGGCCGGCTACGCCATCCTGGGGTCCGACTCGGGTTTCAGTGGTCTGGGCAACCGCTACCAGTTTGGGACGGGAATTTCCCAGATCGTCGGCAACCATCAGATCAAGTACGGCGCTGTCTTCCGGCCCAGATACTTGTGGTCCTTTGGCGAGAACGACCGCGCCTTGACCGGCCGCTATGACTTCTCGGGCACCTTTACCGCCGGTCCGAATCCGCTCTCACCGGACTCCTTGACGGGCAACGGTTTCGCCGACCTGACGCTGGGCTTGATCGGTGGCGGCGAGTTCGTGAACCATTTCCAGAGTACGACTTTTGCCGAACAGTACGCGTTCTATTTTGAGGACACCTGGAAGGTCACTCCCAAGCTCACTCTGAACCTTGGAGTACGTTACGACTGGTCCACGCCGGGGCGGGAAGAAGAGAACAAGAACGTGAAATTTGATCCCCGCTTCCCGAATCCGGTCGGCCAGCTTTCGGGTCCCAATACCGGTGGCGGAACCGTCAACGATGCCCTCGGGCACCAGGTCTTGGGCGCATACACCTTCGCCGACAGCCCGGAACTCCCGGGCCGGCGAGTCACTGGCATCGACCGCAGCAACTTCGCTCCGCGCTTAGGGTTCGCCTACAAGCTCAACCCAAGGACGGTAATACGCGGCGGGGTCGCCAAGCTGTATTGGCTGACGACTTATCGGGCGTTGTTCAGCCCGAGCACCAATCCTTTCTCGGCCAAGACGGCGGTTATCGGTACCGTTGACGGGATTAACCCCAATGTCGAAATCACCAACATCTTCCCCAACGGCATTGCCCCGCCGGTTGGCGCGGCCCGAGGGCCGCTGACCGACGTCGGCGGATCGCTGAGCGGCGGTACGGGTGGTCAGAAGAACCCCTACTCTTGGCAGTGGAACTTCGGGTTTCAGCGTGAGATGCCTGCCAACTCGCTGCTCACGGTCTCTTATCTGGGGACCAGGGGCCGCCGCTTGCCTTGCCCGTTCTTCTTCTGCGGCTCGGGAGTCGGCCAGGACGTTCTACAGCAGCAGGGATCGAAGCTGCTGGAGACGGTCCCGAATCCCTTCTTCGGGCTTACCGATCCCAGCGGTCGTTTGAACACGGCCCTGCCCCTGCTTAACCAGGAGACGGTCCAGCGCAGGCAGTTGCTCACCGAGTGGCCCGCCTTTGGCTACGGTGGGTCGATCTACATTCCTCCCCCGGCCTCCAAGGCGGGCTTCGGCATCTTCCAGGAGGAATATCCCTTCCAGAACCGTTGGGACGGCCTGACCGTGGGTTACGAAAAGCGTTACTCCGACGGTTTGCAGGCGATGATTGCGTTGACCACGGGCAGGAGCAATACCAATGCCGACTCGTTCGAGGCCGGCTATCTGGGGCCAGTCGCTGGACTGCAACAAAACCGCGACTTGTCCTTGGAAAAATCCTTGTCCGCGGAGGACACTTCCTACCGCCTGGCCATCAGCCACGTCTATGATCTTCCCCTTGGGCGGGGTCACCGGCTGGGTGGCGGTTGGCATCCCGGGATCGACGCCATCGCCGGCGGCTGGCAGGTCTCGGGAATCTGGAGTTTCCAGAGTGGTTTCCCACTGCCAATTTCGACTGCGGTGAACAACATCAATCACGGTTGGGGGACGCCTCGGCCCGATATCAGCGGGGATGCCTCCGCCAACTCGGGAAACCGCGGCAGCAGAGTCCAGCAATGGATTTCACCGAGCCCTTTTTCGCAGCCGGCTGATTTTACCTACGGTAACGCTCCGCGGCTGCTGAACAGCGCCCGGGCGGATGGTGTCAAGAACTTCGACGTTTCACTAATCAAGTTCTTCAAGATCAGCGAAGACATGAACGTCGAGTTCCGAGCCGAGTTCTTCAACCTGTTCAACCGGCCGCAATTCGCTATACCCAATATGGCCTTTGGCAGCGCGACCTTCGGCCAAGTTAGCGGTACAACGGGGCCGGCGCGTTATACACAGTTAGCCCTGAAGTTCAACTTCTAGCTTGCTTTACAAGCTGAACCGGGCCTGAGGGCCTGAGTTCCACGAAGTTCGGCGGGGCCGCCTGAAAAGGCGGTCCCGCCTTTTTGTTTTTGGAGGGGAGTTTGCTCAGCCGCACCCGCGAGCATGTCCGAACGGAGCCGCGCCCGCAAGGGTGCGGTCAAAGCTTCGTGCTAAACCGAGTCTCGCCTGAGCACCCCGGGGCCATTCCCATCTTGACCGCGGGCTTGCGCCCGCGGCTGCGTATGATCCTTGCGCGGGCAATTACGTAGGTGGTAACCTGCGGCCATCTGCGCTTGGGAAGGGGAGCGTCCGGGCGACTGGCCTAGGGCCTACCTGATCACCTTCACCTGCTACGGCTCTCACTTGCACGGCAATCGTGACGGGTCCGTCGATCGACACCACAACTTCTTTGGTACCCGTCTCCTCGAGAAGAGCGAGGAGCGCGTGCGCTACGAACAATCGAAAATGCAAGGGTCACCGCGGCGTCTTATTGACTCCCGCATAATATAGAGTAACCTTTTGGGGGTTCTGCTCGTCTTAATAGACATGGGGAACCCAAGAGGCGTAAGGCGCGATTTTGATGCTCTGGAAAAGCGACGGCTGGAGGCCGTGCGGCTGGTCGTCGACGAAGGTTTGAGTCAGTCCGAGGCAGCACGGCGCGTGAAGGCGGCGCAGCAAAGCGTGAGCCGTTGGGTTAGCGAGCATGGCGCGCACGGTGCCGCCGGACTCCGCCGGGCCGGGCGCGCCGGCCGCAAGCCGCTGTTAGACGCCACGCAACGGGAACGTCTGGAGGCAATGCTGCTGCGGGGCCCCGAAGCGCAGGGCTTCTCGACGCCGCTGTGGACTTGTCCGCGAGTCGCTCGTCTGATCGCCGACGAGTTCGGCGTGCGCTATCACGAAGGTCATGTTTGGAAGATCCTGCGGGCGCTCCACTGGAGCCCGCAACGGCCTGTCGGCAAGGCCCGCGAGCGCAACGAAGAAGCCATCCGCAACTGGCGGCGCAAGACTTGGCCGGCCACTAAAAAAAAGCCCAAAAACAAGGCCGCACGATCGTCTTCATCGACGAAAGCGGACTGAGTCAGAAGCCCCATCGTTGCCGCACCTGGGCGCCCCGCGGCGAGACACCCGTGCTGGAGTTCAACTTCAACTGGCAGAAACTTTCCGTTTCCGCCGGGCTGACCTTGCGCAACTTCTACTTCCGGCTCTATCCCGGCGCCATCGGCGAGCTGGAGGTCATCGACTTCCTGAAGGCTTTGGTCCGCCACATCGACGGCCCGCTGCTGATCGTCTGGGACCGCCTGCCGGCGCACCGCAGCCGCCTGGTGCGGGAGTTCATCGAGCTCTCCGAAGGCCACATCGCCACGGAGTGCTTGCCGCCCTACGCACCGGAGCTGAACCCGGTGGAATACATTTGGGCTTACTGGAAGCAGCACGAGTTGCCGAACGTCTGTCCGAAGGACTACTGGGAGCTGGACGAGCGTGCCCGCAAATCCCTGCGTCGCATGCGCCGCAAACCGCGCTTGATTACGGCCTTCTGGAAGCAGTCTTCTCTTGGCCTTGACTAACTCGATATTATGCGAAATTCAATAGCCGGAACAGCCGTGCGGTGGCGTTGCGAGTCATAAAGAACACTTGCCTGCGCGACAAATGGCGCCTGCTGGCGGCACATGTGCGCAGTACGCATGTTCACGTCGTGATTGGTGCGGCGCAGCATCCCGAAGAGGTTATGGGCCGGCTCAAGAGCTGTGTGAGTCGGGCGCTGAACGTGGCGTTCGGACACCAGAAGAAACGCTGGAGCCGTCACGGTAGCACACGCTGGTTGTGGGAGCCTGAGCACATCGAAGCGGCGATTCACTATGTGGTCGGGCAGCAGGGCCAACCGATGTCGTTGTATGAAGATCCCGAATGGGAGGAACTTCTGTAAACAGAGCCGCGCCCGCAAGGGTGCGGTCGAGGCCGAACACTGCCCTAACAGAGCCGCGCCCGCAAGGGTGCGGTCAAAGCTTCCTGCTAAACCGAGTCTCGCCTGAGCACCCCGCGGCCATTCCCACCTTGACCGCGGGCCCACAGGCACGACCTACGCCCTTTCCTCGGAAAACCCGGCGACCCGCTTGCACTGCAACTCCCCTTGTGATAACAAATGAACAGGCAGTTAAATACACTTCACGGTCTTTGCGAAAGGCAGGTCACGCTGTGTCCGCTACTTGGCATCGCAGTTGGGGTACTTGGACGGTTGCGGTTTGGTTTCTGGCTCTTGTCGCCAGTGCGTCGTGGGGGCAGGAAAGTCCTTTTTCCGTTCAAGCCGGATTGGTCTACGAAGCAGAAGGCCAGGCCGCCGTGTTGAAGGGATCGGGGCCTGAACCCACCCAGGGGCAGCGCCATCTTGAGGAGGGCCAGCGGGTGCGAACCGAAGCTGGCCGGGTCGAACTCGTCCTGGCTCCGGGGATCTTCCTGGCCGTCGGCCACAATACCGAGCTGGAGATGACCCAGCCCCACCTAAGCGACCTCCAACTCGAGCTGCTATCGGGTTCCGCCGCGCTGCGCGCTGTCGACGACTCCTATCTGGAGGGACTGTCGATCCGCTCCGGTGACGCCGTGGTGAGGTTCGACAAGCGCGGTTTGTACCGCTTGGATGCGCCCGCCGGAGAGCGTCTCCGGCTCAAGGTTTTCGGCGGCAGAGCCGTCGTGTCCGCCAACGAGTCCAGCCACAAAGTCAAAAAGAAATGGTCCCTTGCCCTTGCCGAGGCGCCCGGCGAACCGATCCTCGAAAAGTTCGACAGCTCAAAGAAAGACGCCCTCGATCAGTGGCACGCGGATCGCGTTGCCGCCATCGAACAGGCTGTCCTTCGGGACCGCGAGCAGGCGGATCGTCTTAATCAGGGACCCGGCGTTTACGGCAAGGCGCCGACCCAGCGGGCCGCCCCTCCAGGATCGGGGGCGGTAGCGCCGAGAGGCGTGGGCAGCCCCGGGGCGCGCATCGGGCCGACGGTTCGCGCGCCGGGCAACTAGACCGACCCCTTTTTTCTCGCGACGTTGGCCGAACAGGCCCTAACGGAGCCGCGCCCGCAAGGGTGCGGTCGAGGCCGAACACTGCTCTAACGGAGCCGCGCCCGCAAGGGTGCGGTCGAGGCGTGAACGTGGTTAGGCCATTGTCGATCGAGCTCCCGTAGCGACCAACACTCCTGTTTGTCCCAGCCGCCGGCAGGCGGCTCGCATCCTGTCCAGCCGCGTTCACGCGTTTCTTCCGAGCCGTTGCCAGGCCAGCCGTTTTACGGCTGGTACCGCGTCCCGCTAGTTTTCTTTTCGTCGGGCCCTGGGGTTGGGCAACAGCGCGCCGCCTCCGGCGGCGCCCCCTCCGTCGCAACACCTCAACCAGTCACACCACTTCCCCAATCCCAACCCCTTCATTCCACCATACTTACCGTACCCAACCCCCCGGCAACCGGCGAACCCCGCCGTACCCTGGAAGCGGAGCCCCTGCTCCCAGGAAAGGAATCATAATCATGGCTACACGCGCCCAAATCAAAGCCAATGGCAACAACGCCAAAAAATCCACCGGACCACGTACCACCGAGGGCAAGTCCCGCGCTGCGAAAAACGCCCTCAAACACGGCCTGCTCGCCCGTGATACCGTCCTGCCCGGCGAGGACGCGGCTGACTTCGACAAGCAACTCTCTGCCCTCGAAGCCGATATCCAACCCGCCAACTCTCTCGAATTCGAACTCGTCCGCCAGATTGCCGACGCCCAATGGCGCATGCGCCGCCTCACGCGCTTGGAGACCGGCTTCATCGCCGCGGCCGTCGAAGAAACCCGCCGCCACGCCGAAAAGCACCTTCCCGAAAGACTGCGCCCTGGTTACGACGGCGAGACCCAGCTGCTAGGCTCAGCGATGCTCGACCGCACCCAGGCCCTCGTTCACCTGGCCCGCTACGACGGACATCTCAGTCGCCGCTTCTTCCGCGCCGTCAAGCAACTAGCCGACCTCCGCCGCGACGAGCGCCAGGCCCGCGACAGCCGCCCCTCGGCCGACTCCGATCCCTACCGCGGCCGATATGTGCCGGCCCAGGCCCCGCCTCCGATCGACACCCCAAACCCCACGGCCAGCCGTATCGGCTTCCGACCCTCCAGCGATTCGGCTCCAGAAGCCGCGCTCTCGAACATGAACGAAACAGCCGTGCCCGTCAGCGCACGGGCCCCACAGGCCGCATTCGCACCCTCCACGGACCCCTCCCGCCGCGGTGCCAACCCGCGCCAATCAAAAAATACCAAACGAACCCAATTCCGCCCAACCCGAGTGGAATCAGTAGCTTTTGCGTTGAGTACGGCGAGCAAGCCGAACGACGTCATCGAGGGCTTGGGGCGTGCTTCAGCCCGTCAGTCGGTGAGAGGTGCAGGCTAGCGCTTCACTCCGGCAAACTCGTGGGTCTCCACCAGTCCCTTCCCCTGTTGGACGACCACTGACCGGTTGACCGCCATCTTCTCAAACGTCTGCGTCTCGCCATCCGGCCAGCGGATTCGTATGTCCGCCTGCGTGCTCGAGGCGAGGCCGAAGTGCAGGCGAAAGTCGCTCTGCGACATGTAGTGATCGCCGCTACGCACCTCATCCGTCCGAGCCAGCCCGCCGGCGGTGACCGTGATGCGGGCGCCGATGGCGTCGCGACCGGATGCGGTTAAGGCGCGCACCAGCAGGGAATTACCCTTCTCGCCGAAGTTCTTGAGCAAAGAAGGGGCTTCGTGCATGTTGACGATGACGACTTCCAACGCCCCATCGTTGTCGAAATCGCCCAGCGCCAGTCCTCGCGACGAGTGCGCCTCGACGATGGCCGGGCCGGCCTCCCGCGACAGGTCGTGAAACGCGCCGTCGCGGCGGTTCCAATAGAGTAGTCGGGACTGCTTGAACTTCTCGTTGATATTGGCTTGATCGACCGCCGCGTAGACATGGCCGTTGACCACGAAGAGGTCTTTCCAGCCGTCCTGATCGAAGTCCACAAAGGCCGTTCCCCAGCCAAGAAACTCCGTGTGGACACCGATCCCGCTCGAAAGCGTCTCATCAAGAAACATCCAGTCGCCATCGTTACGGTAGAGGGTGTTCGAGTCGCCGATGAAGTTGGTCTTGAAGATGTCCAGCTTCCCATCGCCATCGTAGTCGGCGGCGGCCGCTCCCATGCCCGCCTGCTCCAATCCATCCATGCTGTAGGCGGCGCCGGACATCGCGCCGACTTCCTCGAACGTTCCGTCGGTTCGGTTCCGGTAGAGAAGACTGGGGGTGGAATCGCAAGCTACGTAAACATCCGTCCACCCGTCGTCGTCGAAGTCGGCGGTCAGCACCGCAAAGCCGTAGAACTGCTTGCGTCCGGAGACGCCGGCCCTTTCGGAAACATCGGCGAACACGCCCTGGCCGTCATTGCGATATAGCGACATCGACTCTCCCGGCAGCCCGCGCGGACCGCAGACGACCGGGATTTCCTTCCAGCGGCACTCAGCGGCGTCTCCGGGCTTGGGTGTTTCTTCCAGGTCGAGATCCACATAGTGAGCGACGAAAAGGTCGAGGTCGCCGTCGCGGTCGTAGTCGAGGAAGGCGCAGCCCGTGCTCCATCGCCTTCGAGGGTTGGTCAGACCGCGCTGCTTCGCCTCGTTGCGGAAGCTGCCGTCCCCCTGGTTCCTGAACAAGGCGTTTTGCCCCCAGTGCGAGACCATCAGATCCGTGTTGCCGTCATTGTCGACATCGCCGGCGCACACTCCCTGGCCCCACCCGGTATGTGCCAAACCTGCCTTCTCGGTGACATCTTCAAACTTCAGCCCGCCGAGATTGCGGTAGAGGTAGTGCCGCGGGCGTGGCCCGTCGCCATCGAAGCGATCCCCGTTCACGAAGAAGACGTCCGGCCGATCGTCGTTGTCGTAGTCGAAGACGGCCACGCCGTTGCCTGTCGACTCGACGATGTAGACTTTGCCGCTCTCTTTCCCGGAAATGTTGACCCCGACCAGGCCCGCCTCGGAAGCCATGTCTCGGAATTCGACGCGGGGAGCCTTGAGACCCGGCGGCAAAGGCTTTCCGGCCAGGGCCCTGCGCTTACTCGTCGCCATGCCCTGAGGAGAGGCGCTGCCCGGGAACACAGCGCAGAGGGCGAAACCGGCGAGCAACGGGAGCAGCTGTCTGTAAGGCCGCATTCTTGGCTGACCAGGCGCTTCAGGAGGGCTGTCCAGGGCGGAAGCCTCGCGCTTTCGGGACGTCGCTCCGCTCAGCCGAGGCCCCGCGCAGCGTTAACCGTCCGACGCATCCCGCCGCGGCCCCCTCACGAAGCATCGCGGCGGAGATCGCCGGCCTCAAGACCTGGGGGTTTCGATTCATCGGGCTACTCGTCTCCTGCTCGCACGAGCATCCCCTTGACGTAATCCACCGCGCGCGAATCTTTCTCGAAAGCCTGTTGCATCTGACCCAACTGCGTATAGCGGTGACTGATCAAGCATTCCACATCGATCTTCCGGTCGCGGATGTATTCCATCGACCGGCGGTAGGTGGTGGGCGTCCCGTCAGCGTCGAAACCGCCGGAGGCCCCGGCCGAAGCCACGATCGTGAACTCGAGCACCTGAAAGGGCGTCAGGCAGCCGATATCAACCCCGGAGTGGCCGGCCCCGTACAGTTGCACGGTCCCCTGCTTCCGCAGCACCCAGGGAATCTGCTCGAACGCCGGGCCACTACCGGTCGCTTCAAAGACGCAGTGGGTCTTTTCTCCCTGGGTTCTTTCGAGGATTTCCGCCGCCAAGTCAGTCTTGGTGACATCGATCGGGGTCCCGCCGAACTTGCGGATCCATTCGATTTTCGCCGGCTTACGCGCGGTGACAAAGATCTCCCCGTCGAAGTTCTGTACGTTTCGCAGGTATTGGAGAAACAACAGTCCGCCGGGACCCGATCCCAGGATCAACACATATCGAATCTTGCGCGGCCCGTCGAAACTGTACCGCGTGCGGACGGTTTCAACGCGATCGCAGGCATGAACGACGCAGCCGAGGGTCTCAATCATGGCCGCTTCGGTCCGCTTGAAGTCCGGCGGAAGGACAATGACGTTTGTCTCCGGGACGGCCATGAAATCCGCGAATGCTCCGTCGAGACCCGTAATCCCATATTCCTCGGCGAAGTCGCATTGGTGGGAATCACCGGAATCGCAAAACTCACAAACGGGCGACCGCTTCTGGCTGAAACAGTTGAGAACCTGGTCGGCGGTGACCTGATCTCCGGGCCGGCACTTCGTGACTTGGGACCCGACGGCCTCGACGGTTCCGCACAGCTCATGGCCCAGGACCTGGTGCCGGCGGGCAAGCGGGATCGGCTCGTTTCGCGCATCACGGTTGTAATTGGCCAGCCCCTCGAAGATGTGCAGATCAGTCCCGCAGATCCCCACCGCCGAAATGCGTATTAACACGCCGTCGGGGGCCAGAGTCGGTCGGGCCACTTCGCGCACCCGAAAACGGCTGATGTCTTCTAAGAACAGAGCGTTCATTTTGAAAATTCCAATGGTAGGCCGTCCCTGCGGCCCCTCGTCGTTCGGTCGAGCCCCGCACCGACCACCCTCTGCTTGTCGCGGCGAACTGATCTGCCGTCGGAGGTATTTTACTCGGACCTTTCATTGTAGACGGGCTGCTTGGGCCGCATCCTCGAGAGAGTTGTCCAATGCAAGATGATCCTGAACCGGGGGGAACTTGCGTCGCGGCGAGCGATGAAGGGTGACCTGCCCCCAGGAACGAGTCCACTCTCTAAGTTAGACCTGGGACCATTTGAAGTCCACTCCATGGTATAGAACTCTGGTCCTGGGACCTGGGTAATCTGGCCTCCGGCGCCGGCGGCCGATAGGCCAAGGCGCTGTGAGGCCGTCGCTGGTTGTACTCCCTGCGCCATCTCTCGGCCAACACCTTCGCCTCCCACAACGTGTCGAAGACTTCTACGTTCAGCAGTTCATCCCGCAGTTTTCCGTTGAAGCTCTCCACATATCCATTCTCCCAGGGGCTGCCGGGCTCGATGTATAAGGTCCTCACCCCAACAGCCTTCAGCCAGTCCCGAACCGCCTGAGCCGTAAACTCTGACCCGTTATCGGACCGAATGTATTCAGGCACTCCCCGATCCACGAACAACTCCGCCAATCGATCCAACACGTCCTGGTGATTCATCTGTCGTTGGACCTCAATGGCCAGACACTCCCGGGTGTATTCATCCAGTAGGGTTAATAATCGAAAGGCCCTTCCGTCATGGGTTCGCTCATGCACGAAGTCATAGCTCCAGACGTGATCCTTGTGAGCCGCTCGTAACCGAACGCAGGATCCATCATGAAGCCACAGTCTCCTTCGTTTCGGCTGTCTGGACGGGACTTTCAGCCCCTCCTGTCTCCACAACCTCTCCACCCGCTTGTGATTCACTTTCCACCCTTCCCAACGAAGCATGGCCGTGATCCGTCGGTAGCCGTATCGCCCGTAGTGCGTGGCCAACTCCACCATCTCAGCCACCAATCGAGCCTCCTCATCGGGGATATGCCTTTCCCTTCGCTGGGTCGATCGAGCCTGTCCCAGCACTTGGCAGGCCCGACGTTCGGAGACGCGCTCTGCTCCCAATCTCTCCCCCACCCACACCACTGCGCGTCTCCTCTTCGTCGGGCCTAGAAGTTTCCCGAGGAAACTTCCTTTAGGATCTGCTTGTCCAAAGACAGATCTGCCACTAGCTTCTTCAACCGGGCATTCTCCTTCTCCAACACCTTCAACCGCTTGGCCTGATTCAGTCGAAGCCCTCCGTACTCCTTGCGCCACCGGTAGTAGGTCTGCTCGGTCACCCCAATCTGTTTGCACACCTGGCCCACCGTCTGTCCTTGAGCTAGACCCACCTCTGCCTCACGCAACTTGATGATGATCTGTTCTGCACTAAATCGCTTCCCTGCCATCTCTTGCCTCCTTCCTAAAACCGAAAATCCTAACATTCAACTTGGACTCGTTTTAGGGGGCAAGGGTACCAACCAGACTCCACAACTACTTCGGGCTGATGGTCGGACTGCCGGAGCGCCGCACCAACTTCACTCGCCATTCTACTACCGATTACGCCTATTCCGGTAACGAGTGTCCAGGGGAAAAAGTCATGAACCAAGAACTCAGCCTGCCGTCTCCGTTTCCGATCTGAGTCTGTGTTTGTATCGTTCCAGTAGTGAGAGGCCATGACCACCCAATCAATCGTATTCAGAAATTCCAGGTCGTCGAAGAGTTCGCTAAAAGCAATCTCAGCATGACCTTCGGTAAAAGCGAAGGGTAAGCCACTCTGGACCACAAGTTCTGCGGCACTCGTGAGGTGAAGGATGGATCGCTGGCCATCATCGTACCCCTCGACCGCACCTCGGTGGATCGCGTACAGCATGGGCGAGCGCGGCCCAAAATAGAAGGGCACGTAGTCAGCCAGTGTACCCTGGCGACAGACCGGGACTGACCTACGCGCACGGCGCTCTTTGATATGTTGGTGGGCGATCCCTACTGACTCGACTCCAGATTGCTCCATCTTGGCATCGCTGAGTAGCCCGCCACGCTCCAAGATCGAAGATATTGAATTTCGCATAATATCGAGTTAGTCAAGGCCAAGAGAAGACTGCTTCCAGAAGGCCGTAATCAAGCGCGGTTTGCGGCGCATGCGACGCAGGGATTTGCGGGCACGCTCGTCCAGCTCCCAGTAGTCCTTCGGACAGACGTTCGGCAACTCGTGCTGCTTCCAGTAAGCCCAAATGTATTCCACCGGGTTCAGCTCCGGTGCATAGGGCGGCAAGCACTCCGTGGCGATGTGGCCTTCGGAGAGCTCGATGAACTCCCGCACCAGGCGGCTGCGGTGCGCCGGCAGGCGGTCCCAGACGATCAGCAGCGGGCCGTCGATGTGGCGGACCAAAGCCTTCAGGAAGTCGATGACCTCCAGCTCGCCGATGGCGCCGGGATAGAGCCGGAAGTAGAAGTTGCGCAAGGTCAGCCCGGCGGAAACGGAAAGTTTCTGCCAGTTGAAGTTGAACTCCAGCACGGGTGTCTCGCCGCGGGGCGCCCAGGTGCGGCAACGATGGGGCTTCTGACTCAGTCCGCTTTCGTCGATGAAGACGATCGTGCGGCCTTGTTTTTGGGCTTTTTTTTAGTGGCCGGCCAAGTCTTGCGCCGCCAGTTGCGGATGGCTTCTTCGTTGCGCTCGCGGGCCTTGCCGACAGGCCGTTGCGGGCTCCAGTGGAGCGCCCGCAGGATCTTCCAAACATGACCTTCGTGATAGCGCACGCCGAACTCGTCGGCGATCAGACGAGCGACTCGCGGACAAGTCCACAGCGGCGTCGAGAAGCCCTGCGCTTCGGGGCCCCGCAGCAGCATTGCCTCCAGACGTTCCCGTTGCGTGGCGTCTAACAGCGGCTTGCGGCCGGCGCGCCCGGCCCGGCGGAGTCCGGCGGCACCGTGCGCGCCATGCTCGCTAACCCAACGGCTCACGCTTTGCTGCGCCGCCTTCACGCGCCGTGCTGCCTCGGACTGACTCAAACCTTCGTCGACGACCAGCCGCACGGCCTCCAGCCGTCGCTTTTCCAGAGCATCAAAATCGCGCCTTACGCCTCTTGGGTTCCCCATGTCTATTAAGACGAGCAGAACCCCCAAAAGGTTACTCTATATTATGCGGGAGTCAATAAGTTCTGCACGTGCGTGATGTGGTAGATGGGTGTCACCGTGTGTCGACAGTCAGTGTAACAACGTGGGTAGCATGAGGCAGGAGCAATTGGCGGTTCGAAATCACTGCTGTCCGGTTAAAAGTCGAATAGAATCAATTGGTTGGGGTCATAGGGGGATTCGTTTGGGGAGTCGGATGGCTGGAGTGCCTGTAAAAGGGGCATTTTTTCGAATTGCGTAACGCTGAGAATCTGTAGAATCTGGTAAAGACTCGCTTCCAGCCCGAGCCGTTTCCGGACGATGGCGATGAGCACGTAAATCGAGACAGCGATCCAGATCTGCGTCTTGACGGCGTTCTCGCTGGTGCCGTAAAACGAGTTGATTCGCAGATGTTGCTTGATCCACTTGAAGAACAACTCAATCTGCCAACGCGACTTGTAGATGTGGGCGATGGTCAGCGCCGGGAGCGCGAAGTTGTTGGTCAGAAACTTCAGCCGCTTGTTCGTCCGGGCGTCGAAGTAACTGACCCTCCGCAACGGGTCGGGATAGGCTTGGGCCGATTCGATGGCAGCCAGTATGACGGTCTGATCCGAGCGCAAGCCCGTGGATTTGTCGACGGGATGCGAGTAGCGCCGTTGGAGCAAGATGTTCTTCTTGGTTCGCACGACGAAGAACGACGAGCAGAGAGTGAACACGAAGAGGCGTTCGAAATCGACGTAGGCCCGATCCATGACGTAGAACGCGCCGGCCTCCGGGCCGATCTCGTCGAGGATGTTGATGTCGTGCACTTTGCCTCCAGTAATGCGGATGAACGTGGGAATATTGCCGTGCAGATCCAGCAGCGTGTGCATCTTCACGGCGGCCTTTTGCTTGCGGAATCTCGCCCACGGAAACAGCGACAGGCAGAGGTCGATTGTTGTCGAGTCGAGAGCGTACAGAGTCTGGTCCAAGTCCACACCGATCGGGTCGTGGGCATATAACGGCCGTGCCATGCCAATCAAGACCTGCGCGAAGTCCGCGTAGATCCGCCAGTCGCACGACTCGTTCGCATCGGCCAGTGTCGAGCGCGCTACCCTGCCGCGGAATCCCATGTGGTAGAGTTTGCCGTGCATCGAACGCAGGCACGTCTCGATGTCGCGGAGGCTTGCCCGATAGGTCAGCTGGGCGAATGCCATCGCAAGAAACTGATCCCAGCAGGAGAAACTTTTCAGATAGGAATCGCCGCGGTAGCGCGATACACATTTCTGAAACTCTTTGCTCGGTAGGTGCTCGATCAGTTGGGAGAAAACCGTACGGCCAAGGTTCATCCTGACCTGCCCCCAGGAACGAGTCCACTCTCTAAGTTAGACCTGGGACCATTTGAAGTCCACTCCATGGTATAGAACTCTGGTCCTGGGACCTGGGTAATCTGGCCTCCGGCGCCGGCGGCCGATAGGCCAAGGCGCTGTGAGGCCGTCGCTGGTTGTACTCCCTGCGCCATCTCTCGGCCAACACCTTCGCCTCCCACAACGTGTCGAAGACTTCTACGTTCAGCAGTTCATCCCGCAGTTTTCCGTTGAAGCTCTCCACATATCCATTCTCCCAGGGGCTGCCGGGCTCGATGTATAAGGTCCTCACCCCAACAGCCTTCAGCCAGTCCCGAACCGCCTGAGCCGTAAACTCTGACCCGTTATCGGACCGAATGTATTCAGGCACTCCCCGATCCACGAACAACTCCGCCAATCGATCCAACACGTCCTGGTGATTCATCTGTCGTTGGACCTCAATGGCCAGACACTCCCGGGTGTATTCATCCAGTAGGGTTAATAATCGAAAGGCCCTTCCGTCATGGGTTCGCTCATGCACGAAGTCATAGCTCCAGACGTGATCCTTGTGAGCCGCTCGTAACCGAACGCAGGATCCATCATGAAGCCACAGTCTCCTTCGTTTCGGCTGTCTGGACGGGACTTTCAGCCCCTCCTGTCTCCACAACCTCTCCACCCGCTTGTGATTCACTTTCCACCCTTCCCAACGAAGCATGGCCGTGATCCGTCGGTAGCCGTATCGCCCGTAGTGCGTGGCCAACTCCACCATCTCAGCCACCAATCGAGCCTCCTCATCGGGGATATGCCTTTCCCTTCGCTGGATCGATCGAGCCTGTCCCAGCACTTGGCAGGCCCGACGTTCGGAGACGCGCTCTGCTCCCAATCTCTCCCTCACCCACACCACTGCGCGTCTCCTCTTCGTCGGGCCTAGAAGTTTCCCGAGGAAACTTCCTTTAGGATCTGCTTGTCCAAAGACAGATCTGCCACTAGCTTCTTCAACCGGGCATTCTCCTTCTCCAACACCTTCAACCGCTTGGCCTGATTCAGTCGAAGCCCTCCGTACTCCTTGCGCCACCGGTAGTAGGTCTGCTCGGTCACCCCAATCTGTTTGCACACCTGGCCCACCGTCTGTCCTTGAGCTAGACCCACCTCTGCCTCACGCAACTTGATGATGATTTGTTCTGCACTAAATCGCTTCCCTGCCATCTCTTGCCTCCTTCCTAAAACCGAAAATCCTAACATTCAACTTGGACTCGTTTTAGGGGGCAAGGTCAGATGTTTTTGAAGCGAAATCGCAATTAAAGGCCGCCGAAGCCCAATACGCCAATCTTCAAGTCCAGTTGGAAACGGAACGGCTGGACCGCGAAGCGGCGGCGGCTCAGGTGGAGGCCGAGTTCCTGCAGGCCAAGGCCCAGCTCGATGCCGACGAACGACAGGCTGAGGCGGGACTGATTTCGCGGCTTACGCTCACGAAATCGCAGGTCGAGGCCGAGCAGCTCGCCACGCGTCTGCGGCTGGAGCGTGAACGCCTGGGGATAAGGCGGAAATCCGTCGAAGCGCAACTGGCCGCCCAGCAGGCCGAAATCGAGCGCGTCAGAGGCTTGTACGGATTGCGAAGAAATCAGCTCGGACAACTGCGGGTGCGTGCGGGCATCCGGGGCGTGCTTCAGCAATTGGAGGTCGAGGTGGGAGAACTCGTGACCCCCGGCGAGGTGCTGGCGCGGGTCTCAAATCCCGAAAAACTCAAAGCGCGGCTGCGTATTCCCGAGACGCAGGCCAAGGATGTTCAGCTCGGCCAGCCGGCCGAGATCGACACGCGCAACGGCGTCGTACGGGGCACGGTCGCCCGCATCGATCCGGCGGTCGAAGACGGCACCGTCACGGTTGACGTGAAGCTGGCGGGAGCGTTGCCCAAAGGAGCGCGTCCGGACTTGAGCGTGGACGGGACGATCGAGTTGGAAAGACTAAAGGATGTACTTTATGTCGGCCGGCCTGTTTATGGACAGCCGGATTCGACGATCGGGCTGTTCAAACTCGAAGCGGACACCGAACATGCGCTGCGGGTCCAGGTAACGATCGGCAAGATGTCGGTCAACTTGGTCGAGATCCTGGACGGCGTCGAACTCGGAGACCAGGTCGTTTTGTCGGACATGTCGGCCTGGGACGAGTTCAGCCGCGTGCGGCTGAACTGAGGGGCCTGAATCGGGCAAGGGCGCGAGAGGCGCTTCGCCGCGTGGTGAAAAAAGCGGGCCGGCGGGATGGGCGGTGCCAGGCTTCCCGGGCAAAAAGCGCAGCGCGGTATTTTTGACGGGAATAACGCGATGACAGAGACGATCTCCGGCGGCGATCCCCTGATTCGGCTCGCGGGCGTCAAGAAAGTCTTCTTGACGGACGAAGTGGAGACCCACGCGTTGGCGGATATTGACTTGGAGATCGGCCAGGGCGACTATGTCTCGATCGCCGGGCCGTCGGGCTGCGGCAAATCCACGCTGATGTCGATTCTGGGACTGCTCGACACGCCGACCCAGGGGGCCTATACGCTGAAGGGCCGACCGGTTGACCGCCTCTCACTGGCGGAGAGAGCACGGATTCGGAACCGAGAAATCGGGTTCGTCTTTCAAGCGTTCAACTTGATCGGCGACCTCAGCGTGTACGAGAACGTGGAGCTGCCCCTGACCTATCGCGGCCTGGGCGCCCCGCAGCGCCTGGAGCGTGTGCTGGAGGCGCTCGAGAGGGTCTCGATGGCGCATCGAGCGAAGCACTATCCCGCGCAGCTTTCCGGGGGCCAGCAGCAAAGGGTAGCGGTAGCGCGCGCGCTGGTGGGAGATCCGGCGATCTTACTGGCCGACGAGCCGACCGGCAACCTGGATTCGAAGAACGGCGAGGCGGTCATGGAACTGTTGGCTGCATTGAACCGCGGCGGATCGACGATTTGCGTCGTCACCCACGACCCCCGTTACGCCAGCCAGTCCGATCGGACCGTGAACCTGTTTGACGGCCGAATCGTGGAGGAAAGCGCAGCCGCGACGGCCAACGGCTGAAGCGGCATTCTGAAGTCGGTTCCGTCGGCATCATGCGCCGCGGCGAGGGCTGGCCAGCGGCTCGTCCCGAAACCACAGGAGTCCCGATGAGCGCAGTGTTACAAGACTTGCGGTACACGGTCCGGGGTCTGTTGAGGAATCCGGGGTTGACCGGGCTGGCCGTGTTGTCGTTGGCGCTGGGGATCGGCGCGAGCGGCGCGGTCTTCAGCGTTGTACGGGCGACTCTGTTGCGGTCGCTTCCCTACGAAGACCCCGATCAACTGGTCGTGTTGGCGGCCAGCAACCCGCAGCGGCGTATTCCCTGGAGTCCGGGATCGGCCGGAAACTTCCGCGACTGGAGGGAGCAGAGCCGGCTCTATGACAAAATGGCCGCCGTTTTTGACCTCACCGTAAGTCTAGCCCAGCGGGGCGATCCCGAACGGTTGCGGGCCAAACGGGTGACCTCAAGCTTTTTCGCGCTATTGGGAGTGCGGCCGGCCGCGGGAAGATTATTCCAGCCGCCAGAAGACGAATCCGGCGCGGAACCGGTCGTCGTGCTCAGCGATCAGTTGTGGCGGCGGCGTTTCTCGGCGGATCCCGGTGTCATCGGCGAAAGCCTGATGCTGGATGGAACCGGTCACACGATCGTGGGCGTTCTCGCTCCCGATTTTCGTCTCTTTCCCCGGGCCGAACTTTTCTTGCCGAACCCGTTTGCTAGCCTTTCGCCAACCGAGCGTAAGTACCGGCTGCTGTACGTCCTGGCCCGTCTGAAGCCGGCCGTGACCATCGAGCAGGCGCAGGCCGAAATGGATGTTATCTCCGAGCGGCTGGCCGCTGAGTATCCGGACTCGAATCAGGGCTGGACGGTCAGCGTCATCCCGCTCCACAAAGACCTGATCGGACGGATCGAGACTCGGCTGCTGGTACTGCTGGGCGCTGTCGGTTTTCTGCTTCTGATCGCCTGTGGCAATCTATCGAGCTTGCTGCTTGCCAAGGGCGCCTCCCGGCAGAGGGAATTTGCCATACGAGCGGTTCTTGGCGCCGGTCCATTTCGTTTGGTCGGGCAGTCGTTGACCGAGAGTGCATTGCTGGGAGTGATGGGTGGGGTTGGGGGACTGCTTGTCTGCCAATGGGCCATTAGGCTCTTGGTGGTTTCCATGCCGAGCACTTTGGTCGCGGGAAATTTTTTCGCCCTCAGGTATCGCTTCAGCCCAATGAAATTGGAGTCGATTGGGTCGTGCTGGGGTTCCTGGTGCTGGTTTCACTGGCGAGTGGCTTGGTGATCGGGATTATTCCCGGCCTGCTCGCCTCTCGGCCGGACTTAAACGGAGCCCTAAAGAACTCGGCCCGCACGGGAACCAATCGCGGCCACCGGAGAGCCCTCAGCCTTTTGGTGGCCGGAGAGATTGCCGTTTCGCTGCTTCTGTTGGTCGGGTCCGGATTGATGATCAACAGTTTCCTGCGGCTTAGCCGGTTGAACCTCGGCTTCGATGCGGAGAACTTGCTGGCGCTGCACCTCAGCCTCCCTCTCCACAAGTACGCCGAGCGGGCCGGTGCGGAAGAAGATCGGATGGTCCGCCTTACCCCGCGACGAGACAGATTCTTGCAACAGGTGATGAGGCGACTGCGGGCCCTTCCGGAAGTGGAAGCCGCAGCCGCCACTTCCGGCACCTACCGAGGGGGAGACGCTTGGCTGGACGGTGAAGCGAGGCCGGAGGAAGGGCGGCAGCGGATCTTTCCTCACTACGTGACCAGCGATTTCTTCACCACCATGGGGATCCCGCTCAAGCGGGGAAGGAGTTTCACGGCGCGGGACGTCGAGGGGGCCCCGCGGGTGGCCATCGTCAACGAAGCGAT
Organism: Bryobacterales bacterium; assembly: GCA_965248365.1. Classification (GTDB taxonomy): domain Bacteria; phylum Acidobacteriota; class Terriglobia; order Bryobacterales; family UBA6623. Next base: position 2,319,618 of record CBDFJA010000003.1, read on the forward strand.
GGCCAAGCGTTACTGGGCCGGTCAAGACGTCCTTCACCGTCGCATGACGGCTCAGGCGACGTTTGACGCCGTCGCCGGCCGCTGGACGGAGACCGGTTTCGAGGTTGTCGGCGTCGCTGCCGACGCAAGAACGCACTTATGCATCGCTCCCCTTCCGACCCTCTACCTGCCCTACTCGCAGCAAGAAAGAACCATGGCGGACGCGGACGCTCGCTTTCGTCTGAACTTACGTCGGTGGTTCGAACCCGTGGAGACCCGGCGACGCTGGCGTCCGCGGCCCGGCGGGCCGTTTGGCAAGTGGACCCGGAGCAACCGATTAGCGGCATCGAGCCCCTGAGCGTGCAGATGGATCGCTCACTCGATCAGCCACGTTTCTATACCCGGCTGCTGAGCGCTTTCGCGGCGGTGGCTTTTGGCTTGGCTCTGGTCGGCGTCTATGGCGTAACGAGCTACTCGGTGGCCAAGCGGCGTCACGAGATCGGCATTAGGATGTCCCTCGGCGCCGACAAGACCGTGGTCGAGCGGATGATTCTCAAGCAGGGCCTGAAGCTCACCCTGGCGGCGGTCGCCATCGGCGTGGCGGCATCGCTGGGCCTCACCCGCTTTCTCCGCGGCTTGCTCTTCGAGGTGCAGCCCCACGATCCACTAACGTTCATTATCGTTTGCCTGGCGGTAGTCGCGGTGGCGCTGGCGGCGTGCTACATTCCGGCTCGCCGGGCGACCAAAGTGGATCCTCTGGTGGCTTTGCGGTATGAATAGCCAGCCCGCATTTCCAGCTTTGAAAAAGTCTCTGTGCTTGGACTAAAGTGTCACCTATGGTGAGAAAAGCGGGCTACTGGGGCCACCGGCGACGCCGGATCATTCAGGCGAGAAACTTGTTGGCACGATTGGGCTTGTCGGTCAGAGCCGGCATGAGGAACGGGCCCGACCTAATTAAAGTTTCAGTTTAGTAGATGCTCACGCCGCGTGGTCCGGGCGGCCGCTCGAGGTGGACGGTATCGACGAACCGCACCCGTCGGGACGCCAGCGTCATCATCATGGTTTGAGTTCGGCACCCGTCCCCGAAAAACCGAACACCGGTGAGGATCCCGCCGCCCGAAACAGCGCCCGTTACGCCGCAAGCGGCGAACACGATTTGTCGGCCCGGTGCAAGGTCTCGCGCCGTGTAAACGCGCTTAGGGTCGGAGATACCCATACTTTTCACACGCTCTTCCAGTTCCGGCGTGTCGATCACCAGCCGGCCGATGATTTCTCCATGTAGACAGCGCATGGCCGCGGCGGTCAGCACGCCTTCGGGGGCGCCGCCACTGCCCATGACGGCGTGCGCCCCTGATCCCCGGACCGCCACGGCGATGCCGGCGGATAGGTCTCCGTCGGTGATCAGGCGGATCCGCGCGCCCGCACCACGAATATCCTCGATCAATTTCTTGTGCCGAGGCCGATCGAGGACAATGATCACCAGATCGTCTACGTCACGCTCCAGGCAACTGGCAATGGCCCGCAGGTTTCCTTCCACCGGCGCATCGAGATCGAGGGCGCCGCGGCAGGCGGGACCGGCTATGATCTTTTCCATGTAGCAGTCCGGAGCGTGCAACAGGCCCTCGCGTTCCGAGGCCGCCAGCACGGCCAAAGCGCCCGGGGCGCCCGTGGCGCAGAGGTTGGTGCCCTCGAGAGGGTCAACGGCGATGTCGACCCCGGGGTAGGCGACGCCGTCCTCGGGCGGCGCCCCGACTTCTTCGCCGATGAAGAGCATCGGCGCCTTGTCGCGCTCACCCTCCCCGATCACGATTCTGCCCGCCATGGGAATCTTTTCAAATTCGGTGCGCATCGCTTCGACGGCAGTGTGGTCGGAGGCCCGCGGGTCCCCCTGACCCATCGATCGCGCGGCGGCAATCGCGGAAACCTCAACGACGCGAACCAACTCCAAAGCAAAATCTCTTTCCACTTCAGCCACGACTTCTTCCGCGACCGTCCGGTTCTCCGTTCCTAGGTCTGTTTCAGGCATCGAGTTCCTCGCTTTTTGTTACAAGATCGGTTGGAAACGCCGGCAACGTCATCCCCCTGAATCGGCGGCGGCTTGTCGCCATCGCTTATAAGCCGTCGAGTGCGGCTTGGAGCTCGCTGCGAGCGTGGAGATCGCCCAGGCGCGTGGCCACCTCGACACCCTTCTCGAAACTTTGGCGAGCTTCCTGAGCGCGTCCCAATTTGAGGTACGTCTGACCAACGTGATAATAGGCGGCTTGGTAGTCAGGATCGATCGCCAGGATCCTGGCGAACTCTTCCACGGCCTTCTCCAGGAGGCCCTGGCTCACATATTCCTGAGCCAAACCGTAGCGGGCGAAGCAATCGTTTGGGCTGGCCGCGACGAATTTCTTGAGGGTTTCGAAACGCTGACTTTCCATCTATACTTCAACCTTGCGGTTCGTCACCGTTGTGCCGCCGGTTGTCAAAGCTGCAACTGGACACTACTATAGCAATCTGAAGTTCTACGATGGCCTGCCCCTACTTTTGCCCGACGGATCCCTTGCCGGCAGGGACATGGCCCGGCAAACCGCGGCCGCCCTTGGGTGATCCCTATGCCGGCGTGTGTCGCGCCCGCCCGGGCCAGGACTTCCGACCCGGCGAGGACTTCCTCATTAACGTCTGCAACCTCGGCTACCCGGCGCTCGACTGTACCCGATTTCCCGCCCAGGCCGGCCCCGACGCCGTGCGCTTTTCCGTCATGGCCGACGACGACCGACTCGTTCGCATCGCCTACGTCGTCGAGAAAGGCTACGCCCCTTACGAGAACGGTTTTTTGGACTACGATCGGCGGGCAAGGGCCTGCAGTAGCGGCGAAGTTCAACCCTTGCTCCAGAGGCAGGTGGAGGCCTACTTGAACAGCTATCTTCGACAGGATCGGCAGGCGCGGGCGACGAAGGGCAAGCCGTCCATGGCGTCCGCCTGGAGGTAATAACTATGGACGGAAAACCTGCGCGCGAGTCCTATTCGGAGCTATCGGAGCTGGCCCTCCCCAACGACGCTGGGGCGCTGGGCACCTTGCTGGGCGGCAAGATCATGCACTTGGTGGATATTGCGGGGGCGATTGCCGCCTCCCGACACTGCCGAGAATACGTCGTCACGGCCTCGTTTGATCACATGGATTTTCTCGAACCCGTCAGCATCGGTGATCTCGTGATCTTGCGCGCGGCCGTGAATCGCGCCTTTCGCACCTCGATGGAGGTGGGAGTGAAGGTTTTCGCCGAGCATCTGGGCACCGGCGAAGCTCGCCACGTGGCTTCCGCCTATCTGACCTTTGTTGCGCTCGACAAGGACCGTCGGCCCGTTCCGGTGCCGGCGTTGATTCCCGAAGGCGAGCAAGAGCAACGCAGATACGACCAAGCGGGGCAGCGACGCCGGTATCGGCTAGAGCACCGCCGCCGCGATGGATAACGCCGCGCCAGGCCCGGCGACCGACGAGCGCCGTAGCGATTACGCCGACTTTCAACCCGACAGCTAGGCCGCATTTCTCAGCACCTGACGGTCGAAGCACGCCATAAGCCCGCCATTATGCGGTGCGCTTGCTCACCGTGCTCAACGTAGGGTTCAAGTACGCTCGCATTCCTCAGAAAATGAGTCGCTGAGCGGCGCGCGCCTTGTACTGACGGGCTTCTCACGCCCTCGCTTCGCCACGTAGCGAGAAAAGCGGGCTAGCCGATTTTGACCCAGCGTCGGGACTGAGCGGCCTTCACCACGGCGTCGAGGATCGCCTGGTTACGCAGGCCGTCGCGGAAGTCAGGGCGAATCTTTTTGCGAGACGCGAGGGAGCGAAGGAAATCGGCGACCGAGTGGGTGTGGGTGTGTTCATAGCCAATGATGTGGCCGTCACCCCACCAGTTGTCGGCGTAAGGGTGCTTGCCTTTGGAGATGGCGATAATTTCTCGAAAGCCTTCGCCGGGCCCGCTGTCTTCGGCCGAATAGAACCGCAGGACGTTCAGGTTTTCGAGATTAAACGCTAACGAGCCGCGGCTGCCGTTGATCTCGAATGTATTGTGGTTCTTGCGGCCGAGCGCGAAACGGCTCGCCGCCAGAGTTCCGATGGCGCCATTGGCGAAGCGCGTACACACTACGGCCGCGTCGTCCACGGTGACCCTCTGCATGGTTCGCGCGCCTGCCGTGGAGGGGCGCCGTTTGATGAAAGTTTCCGTGGCGGCCGAAACTTCTCTGATCTCCCCGCACAGAAAGCGCGCCAGGTCGATGATGTGCGAGCCGAGATCGCCCAGCGCGCCGCTTCCGGTCTGGGCCTTGTCGAAGCGCCAAATCCGGGGGAGTTCCGGGGACATGGCCCAATCCTGGAGGTAGCGGGCCCAGAAGTGGTGGATCTTGCCGATACGTCCTTCCTCGATGAAGCGTTTGGCGAGCGCAATGGCCGGGGCGCGCCGGTAGTTGTGCATCAAGAAGTGGCGAATGCCGGCCTTTTCGGCGGCTGCCAGCATTTTCTTCGCCTCCGGTCCCGTGTTCGCCAGAGGCTTTTCGCAGAGAATGTGCTTCTTGGCCCGGGCGGCGGCGACGCCCATTTCACAGTGCAAATTGCCCGGAGTGCAGATATCGACCAGGTCGATGTCGTCCCGTTCCATGACGGCCCGCCAGTCGGTGGAGGCTTCCTGCCAGCCGTAGACCTTAGCCGCTTGCTTGGTTTCCCGCGGATTGCGTCCCACGATTACTTTCATCTCGACCCGAGGCGTGTCGGGGAAAAACATGTTCACGCTGCGGTAGGCGTGGCTGTGAGCTTTGCCCATGAACTTCGTGCCCAGCAGAGCCACGCGGATGGACGACTGCCTGCCGGCTTTCAAGCATCCGGACGTCGATTGTCGAAAGGCGAATTCGGGCATTGCAGCAAAGACCTCCTTGGCGAGGGGCGGCGTCGCCGGCGCTTTTTCTCCACCGGCGGGTTTACGGACTAGCTGTGATCTTTCAACAGGTTGTTCATTCGGTCCCGGACCAGGGAAGCTGGAGTTGTCGAATAACCACGACCCTGGAGAGACCGCATGAACATCCATCAGAATGCCCGATTGACGCCCAAAGGCCGAGCCCTTTTGGTTCGATGCATCCTCGCTGGAGAGACGCCTCGGGCCGCCGCGGCGGCCCGAGACGTCTCAGAACGCACCGCCCGCCGTTGGCTGGCCCGCTACCGCGGCGAAGACGAAGCCGGTCTCTACGATCGCTCTTCGCGCCCCCGGCATAGCCCGCGCCGCACCCCGCAAGCCGTCGTTGACCGCGTCCTCGCCCTGCGCCGACAACGTTGGACGGGCCGCCGCATCGCCCAAACCCTGCGGCTATCCCCGGCCACCGTCAGCCGCCTCCTCGGTCGCGCCGGACTCAACCGTCTCCGCGATCTCGAACCCGCTCCCCCCGTTCGCCGCTACGAACATCACCGTCCCGGCGATCTACTGCATCTCGACATCAAAAAGCTCGGCCGCTTCCAGCACGCCGGTCACCGCGTTACCGGCGATAAGACCCGACGCTCCCGCGCCGCCGGCTGGGAGTTCGTCCACGTCGCCGTCGACGACCATTCCCGCATCGCCTTCTCCCAGATCCTGCCCGATGAGCGCAGCCTTTCCGCTGCCCAGTTCCTTCTCCTCGCCCACGCCTACTATGGCTCGCTTGGCATCCGCATCCGACGCCTGCTCACCGACAATGGCTCCTGGTACCGCTCCCGCCACTTCCGTCGTACTTGCCGCCGCCTCGACATCCGCCACCGCTTCACCCGCCCCTACACCCCTCGCACCAACGGCAAGGCCGAGCGCTTCATCCAAACCGCCCTCCGCGAATGGGCCTATGCCCGCTCCTACTGCTCCTCCCTCCAACGCGCCAACCATCTGCTCCCCTGGCTCCACGACTACAATTGGCATCGCCCCCACGCCAGCCTCGGCTATAATCCCCCTATCAGCCGACTCCCTCCTCCCCGGAACAACCTGTTGAGGCTCCACAACTAGCCCGCTTTTCTCACCACCTGACGGTCGAAGCACGCCATAAGCCCGCCATGACTGCGTTGCGCTTGCTCACCGTGCTCAACGTAGGGTTCAAGTACGCTCGCATTCCTCAGAAAATGAGTCGCTGAGCGGCGCGCGCCTTGTACTGACGGGCTTCTCACGCACTTCGCCTCGCCACCTGGTGAGAAAAGCGGGCTAGCTGTTGCTCTTCTCACGATAAAGCTGTTGGGGTCGACCACTGAGTCTGCCCGGCAAGATTCTTGCGGGGTTTGGTCCCGCGATCGGACGGGACGCCCATTCGCCCGGCTTTCTCCCTACCCGACGGCTAAAGCGCGCCATAGGGTCGCCATGACTTCGCTCGGCGTGCTCGACGTCGGATTCAACGACGCCCGCATTATTCAAGAAACGGGGCGGAGAAAAAAGCGGGATTAGATGAACATTTCTTCGTCGAGGGTCGCTCGGTCAACCGTCGGCCGCCGGGATCCGAACAGATGCTCGAAGATGGCGCTGACCGCAACCGCCAAGGCCCGCAGTTGGCGCACCGGCGTCAGAAGAGTTCCCTGCAAAGCAGCCGCTGTTTCGTGCACGCGCTCCAGCGCGCTTTCGACCGTGCGGTCTACCCGATCCATTTGAGACTTGGCCCGATCGGAGACGTCCGTCAGAAGCGAATCCACTTTTTGGACTTGATTTCTGGTTGTCTCGGCGACTTCCCCGACTTTGGTCAAAATCTCATTGCTTTGTTGGCGTAGCTGCTCCAGCAGTTGCAGAGAACTGTCGGCGACCGGCTCCCAACGATCCATAAACGTGGCGGATCGCTGCTCCACGGCCTTAATGGAGCGATAAATACCGAATAGAAAGGCCATCTGAATCACCAAAGCGACCGCGGCAACCCCGGTAAACACAGCCATAGTGATGAGCAGTAACTCCTGATTTTCCATCACCGATTCACCTCTGGCAAAGTAGGCGGCGGTGGGGGGGGCTACGACATTCGTGTGTCCGATTCCGCCGTTGCTTCCTGATAGGCTCTGCGACCAGCTTCCAGGGCCGCGGCGAGCTGTTCCCGCTGGGACCCGACCGCGTCGCGGCCTCGTTCAATGACGTCTCCGGCGTGTTCGCGCAGTCGCCCCCCCCGCTTTCGCAAGTATTCCCCTCCTTCAGCCGCCCGGGACCTAAGCTCTTCCCGCATTTTCTCCCCAGGTTTCGGCGCAAACAAGATGCCGAGCGCCGTACCAATACCCATTCCGAGGCAAAAGAACGAAAGCTTGGAATCTGCCATGGGGATCCCCCTGCCGGCCCATACCGGGCAACTTGCAACGGTGATGTTAACACATCCTGGCGAGCCATGGCCTCAGGCTCCGAGTTCCCCGGTTCCCGGCAATTCGCTATGCGACATCCCTCCTTCGCGCTTCCCGCGTTTTCCCGCCGCCTGCCGCGCTTTGCCGAGTCCGCCATTCCACCCACGGTTCCTCCTTGCGGCTGCACCGTGAGCTACTATCCTACGCCCTTCCGTGGCTGGACGGGCCCTAGCCCGCTTTTCTCACCACCTGACGGTCGAAGCACGCAATAAGGCCTGTCATTACTGCGTCGCTTGCTCGCCGTGCTCAACGTACTTTCCCGGCCGGGCGTCGAACGCGGGTCGCTACTTCTTTCGCTAGAGCCAAAATACGAATGGCTAGGCGGCACCCGCGAAAGTACGCCCGCATCATTCAAGAAATGCGGCGCCGAGCGGCGCGCGCCTTGTACTGACGGGCCTCTCACGCACTTCGCCTCGCCACGTGGTGAGAAAAGCGGGCTAGGTATTAAGTAAGAGAACTTAGCACGACTACGTGATTACTTTTATGCAATTGGGTTGTTTGTGTCTCTCCCGACCCGTGGTCACCCGATTCGCAGCGGCGCTGATGGCTGATACGATCCGGTCGTACTAACGTAACTTGCCTGCTTTTCTCACTTCGACCATCACTGGGGAGAAATGCGGGCAAGTACCTGGGAGCTGGCATTGATGGCGGCCGACCGCAGAGGACCGAGCGAAGCCGTGGGAGTGAGCAAAGCGATGATGCTCGGGTTTTCGTGGATGGCGGTCACGCGCATGTTCTATCTTGGCATGGCCACGTTGCCTAGCCCAAATGGAGAGCTGGTCCGCTTCCGAGCTGGCATCGCTCGTCCTTCCTGTTCTTCCGTTCTTATTGCACCTGGCTCTTCTATTCCCCAGGCGTCACCCCGTCACTTCGCGGTACCCTTACATTTTTCGCTGGATCTACGGGCTTCCCTTGCTAGCGATCTCAGCCTCCTGGCTCGTCTACGTCATATCACCAGTCATGGGAGGCCATTTCGGTTGGATCATCGCCTTTTCGATTCGCGACTCTCTCGTGCAAGTCTCCCGGCCGGCTCAGATGTGCTTAGCCGTGGCCTGCCTCGCCCTGGCCCACCTACTGCTCGGGGGGTGCTGGAAGGCCGCCCGTGTTGAAGGCTGGCCGGACGGGTTATTGGGACGACCGATCAAGACCATGCTCGCGCTTCTCGCGGCCCCGGTCTCGATCGCCATCTCCACGGTCTTGGGTTGTCTCATCCTGGGCATCCCCACCGATATCCCGAAGGCGAGCGCCGTGGTCTTTGAGCTTGTGTTTCAATCCCAGAGCTTCGTCGCCTTTGCCGTGGTCTTGATCGGCTTCCCCGCGATGACCTGTGCCTCGCTGGTGCGGAGCTATCGCACCCAGCCACGACGAAGCTAGTGCTTACTATCATAAATTAGCGATCGTTTATCGGTCGGCAATCTGGGGACTGCTCCGTCGAACCCGCTTGACAAGGACGCGCCTCCTCATGGAAGCCTGGAACGTTAGTGACAGGGCGCGCGTCCGGCGCGGCGACGGTCCCGCGCCCTGACGGGCACGGCTCTGTCCGCTTAACGCCGCGGCGATGAGAAACTCCCGTCGCTGCCGACAGATGACTGCTCGGTCGAAAACCCACCGGTTTTCATCCCTCAGGGTGCGCCGCGGGCTCATCGACGGTCCCTCGCGGTCGAACCTGATAAGACATTGTTAACACAGCACTTCCGGGCCATACAGGGGGCCGTATGATGCTTCTGGAAAGGCCTTTAAAAATACGCGAACTTTTGTCGGTAAGCGCTAGCCCGCATTTCTCACCACCTGACGGTCGAAGCACGCAATAAGCCCGCCATCACTGCGTTGCGCTTGCTCGCCGTGCTCAACGTAACTGTTCAAGTACGCCCGCATTATTCAAGAAATGCGGCGCCGAGCGGCGCGCGCCTTGTACTGACGGGCTTCTCACGCACTTCGCCTCGCCACGTGGTGAGAAATGCGGGCTAGCCGAGCTTCAACTGGCGACAGGTGACCGCGGCTTCGGACAACAGCTTCCGGGCTACGTCGTTGAGGGCATAGTCCAGGTTGTATACAACCTCGCGAAGGCCGCCGTTGATGATCATCTTGGTGCAGATCAGGCAGGGAGAAAACGTCGAGTACAGGCTAGCGTCTTTTACCGTAATCCCGTGGTAGGCGGCTTGCACGATGGCGTTCTCCTCGGCGTGGGAGCAAAGGCATTCACCGAGTTGCGTCCCGCTCTCGGCCATCGAGTTGCAGCGCGGACAGCCGCCTTCGTTGCAGTTCTTCACTCCTCGAGGAGTACCGTTGTAGCCGGTCGAAATGATCCGCCGGTCTTTGACGATCACCGCGGCCACCTTACGCTTCATGCAATTGCTGCGAAGGGACACGACGCGCGCGATGTGCATGAAATACTCGTCCCAGTCGGGACGACCCTCCCCCATCAGCCACAGCCTCAGTAGGCCATTGAGTCTTTGCCGCAACTCTTCCAGGCCCGAGTCGTTCTTCAACGTTTCGTCGGCCACTTCATAACAGGCCCGCAACTGCTGATGGGTCGGTTCGGCGCTCTCCATTTCCTGCTGTTCCTGGCGGACGAACTCCTCCAGCGACTTCGGCGCGCGAGGCCCCCCGCGCCGGCGGACGCGCTCATAGCGGACTTCGACGGGCGCGTCGACATGCAGCAAGCGAAAATCTCCCCTTGCCCGCAGACTCTCGACTTCGTAGGGGTTTCGGATCGAGTCGACCACATAGTTTTGGTCCGGCGCCAAGCGGGCCTTGACTCTTTCAGCGAGGACGGCCGGCCCGTGCTCGGCTCGAAGGCGGTTGCCCATCTCGATCAGATTTTCGCGACTGCCGGCTTGGCTCCGGCTCTCCAACTCCGCGCGGATTTCATCGGAGAGGGAGTGGAACCGGAAACCCCTGGATTTGAGGTAGTCGGCGGCCGCGGTCTTGCCGGCGCCGTTGGTGCCTGTCAGGCCAATCACCATGGTCGGGGTGTCAAAGGGGGGCGGGGAAGACCACTGGGTTTGCTTGCGACTGCCGGGCATCCCGACGTGGCCCGCGACCCGCACCCTAAGATACCAAGTCCGCCGAGCCGAAGCCCCCGTTCACCCACCCGGCGCGCCCGCGCCCGTCGACGAATCGCCTTTCGAGAAGCCTGTCAGCGGGAAGACACCGGTCCCGTCGATGGTGTTGTGCGCCTTTCAAGCCACCCCCGGCGTACCGCCAATTGCAATTGAGTGGGCTTTGCAAGCTCCCTCAGGCGGTAAACCGGCTGCGATATCTTGCCAGGCTTGAGGGAAAGGACCAGGGGAACCCCAACGCGTTCGACCCCGACCTGCACCGCGTCCCGTTGATGGACGGTGATCTGCCGCATCAGCTCGTTCGGGCCCCCGCCGGCTCGTCGTCCGTTGATCGCGACAACACGGTCGCCTAGCTGGAACCCGGCCGCGGCGCCCGGGCCCGTTGGTTGAACGTTGGTGACGACGACCCCCAGGCCCGGTGGATTGGAAAGGCTCATCCCCAGGTCGACCCGTGACTCGTTGGTTTCCTGAAGCCTGTAGCCGGCGTAGCCGAGGTAGCGGTTCCAGGGGATCTCCGCCGCGCGGCGAACGAGTTGGTCGAAAACGGGGGAGAGGTCTCGAGCTGCGACTTCACTGGCGATCGCCTCCAGCGCCGCCGTGTCGTTGAAGTAGCGGTCTGCCTGGGCGTACTCCCGATTGAGCTGTCTCATGACGTCGTCGAGGCTGCGACGATTCCCTGTCCCGTGGCGGATGCTCAGGTCGAGAAGGTGGGCGACGATTTCACCTTTCAGGTAGTAGGAGATACTGCGGTCGGGCCGTCCGTAGGCTGGGCGCCCTTCAAGCCAGGCCTCGATGCTCGATTCCTCGGCCGACTGGGTGCGGGCGGCCGGGCGGCGCTCATGGCTGGTGATGAGCCGGCCCAGGCGAGCCAGGAAGTCGCTCTCGCTCCTCAACCCGCTCCCCAGACGGATATGTTCGGAGTAGGCCGAGGTTACTCCTTCGGAGAACCACAGCGACGGAGAGAAGCTGGGCTGGCTGAAATCAACCGGTTCCAGCGATTGGGGGCGAATTCTCTTGATGTTCCAGAGGTGGAAAAACTCATGGGCGGTGAGACCCGACATGTCACACTCGCCACAGCGTCTCGGCCCATAGATGCTCGTCCCGTTGCGGTATTCCATGCCTCCTCCCGGGTCGTCGGAGAAGTGGTAAACAAAAGTATAGGAGGGGAACGGAGCGTCTCCCATGAGTTCCGTTGCGGCCGCGACGATTTTTCTGACCGTTTGTTTGAGTACGCCAAGGTTGTAGTCGCCTCCGCGGGGGTGCGCAACAATCCGAACACGCCTCCCGTCGTGTTTGAATTCGGTTTCTTCACAGTCGGAAAGGTGGAACGGCGTGTCGACGAGCCGGTCGTAGCTGGGGGCATAGTAGGCTCCGTCGCTAGCGGGCAGTTCCAATCCCACCTTCCACTGCTTGGGAGAATTGCGAAGGCGCAGAGTGAACCGACCCCGGCGCGCATCCACCGGATAGGCGAGGACTTGGGCCAGATTGAGGCAGACGTGGTCGGAGCCGGCGAAGGCGCCGAACGGTCCGGGGCGATCGGCGCGAACCCGATAGCGAATTTCGACGCGCTCCCCCTTGGGAACACTTAGTCTCCACAGCGACGGGGTGAGTTTGCTTGTGGGCGCGGCGCCTCCTGTAGATGTGCGGGCCTTGAAACCGACGACGTGCTGCGCGAAGTCTCGGACCTGGTAGGTGGCATTCCAGACCGGCAGTTGAAAGTCACATTGCCGATGCAGGCAGGTCGTTTCCACTTTGATGGTCAGCCAACCGGATTTCGCGTCCGCCAGGTCGATCTCGTAAGCGGTTTCCGCCGAGAGCGGGTGTGGGAGCAACCACAGAAGACATAGCAGGGAGGAAGTCTTGCCCCACATCGATGCGCGGCCTTTCACGATTGGCGATTCCATTTGAAAAAGCCGCCCCCACCCCGCCGGTGGGAGAGAGCCGTGCGCCTCGCGGTACTTACCGTCAGCCGCGTTCACGCGGGTTGGTCGCGGTCCTTAGTGAGTCTCGCAAATTATGGCGACAAGACCCGCATTCACGACAAGACCCGCATTCAGACGTAGGACCGCGGCGTGTTGTGGCATGCCGTGCCCTGGCCCGCCGCGCTAACGCCAACGGCTCCGTGCGGTGATGTTCGGCTGGCCCGTAGCGCAAGCCCAGCCCGTCGTTTGGCCCCGACCCGCGGTGCATTCCTTTTGTGGCGCACGCATTCTCTCGCGCCGTGCCGCCATTGTCTCGCTGGTGCGCCGCATCCGGCGTACTGTGCCGCGGTCAAAAGTCACTGTATTTTGCGAGCCTGATGACCCGGCTGGTTGCCAAGCAGTGGCAAAGCGTCTTCGTCTGCTTCCAGCGGACGGGTGCGATCAATTGCTCCCTTACGGCTCAAGCCGCGTGAGCCTGCTCGACAGCGGCGGGCGGCTGGCGAAAAACCCCGGTCAGGGAGAAAACAGCCTGGAACGCCGTTGGGATCGGTCCTTAATTGGCCGACTGGGATGGGTTTCCTCGTTGGGAGGAAGGCTCCTACTCGCCCCACGAAGGGCGAGTTACAAGTGATTATTCAACGAGTCAGATACCTTGTCTTTGCCGACCGCACCCACGATTTGGTCCACGACGGTCCCGTTCTTAAAGATCAGCAAAGTCGGAATGCCGCGTACGTGGTAACGCGTGGCTGTTTGCGGGTTGCTATCGACATCCAACTTGCCGATTTTCGCCCTGCCGCTGAACTCGGAGGCCACCTCGTCGACGACCGGTTCCATCAGTCGGCAGGGGCCGCACCAAGCGGCCCAAAAGTCGACCAGCACGGGGACTTCCGACTGCAAGACATCTTTGTCGAACGAGTCATCGGAAAAAACCAAAGTGTCGGGTCCGGCCATTCAAATCCTCCGTCTGGGCGGCGGCCCCCGCCCCTTTTTCGTGGGCTACCGGCTGCCGGCCGCCAAAGAGACTTCGCTACTTCTATCGACTTACCAGGGTAGCAAATCCAGTTACTCCCCCCGCCGTCCGTGTTCCTCGGCAGCGGCGTAAGAAGCGGTCGCGGGGGAGGCCGAGGCCAGCTCGGCCGCGGGCCGCCGGAGGGGAGGGGCGGCACGACTGTTCAGTCGTAAAACACGTAATGGGGGATGATCCTCGGCGGGCTAAAGCCGGCTATTTCACAGGGACCACAAGTCATTTCGTAATTCGGGTTGGCCCCCAGAATGAGTTTCGGCAGGAGATCCATGTCATCTTCCTGGTGGTAGGCGTCGATGAAGAGCCGCGGTTGATACTTGGCCAAGGTGAGGGTGGCGCCCTTGAGCGCTTCCCGCTCGGCCCCTTCTATATCCAGCTTGATGTAGTCGACACGGGGAAGCCCCAGCTCAGTGCTGTCCGGGGAAAGTCGCGCCATCGGACGGTAAGTCTCGACCGCTCAATGTCTTATGGCCTGTTTTGCCCGGGAACGATTTGAAATCCCGAGGCCGCAAATGGTCGCCTGAACGGAGCATCCGGACGCGGCACAATGAGGGATGAACCTTGGCCGTACGGTTTTCTCCCAACTGATCGAGCACCTACCGAGCAAAGAGTTTCAGAAATGTGTATCGCGCTACCGCGGCGATTCCTATCTGAAAAGTTTCTCCTGCTGGGATCAGTTTCTTGCGATGGCATTCGCCCAGCTGACCTATCGGGCAAGCCTCCGCGACATCGAGACGTGCCTGCGTTCGATGCACGGCAAACTCTACCACATGGGATTCCGCGGCAGGGTAGCGCGCTCGACACTGGCCGATGCGAACGAGTCGCGCGACTGGCGGATCTACGCGGACTTCGCGCAGGTCTTGATTGGCATGGCACGGCCGTTATATGCCCACGACCCGATCGGTGTGGACTTGGACCAGACTCTGTACGCTCTCGACTCGACAACAATCGACCTCTGCCTGTCGCTGTTTCCGTGGGCGAGATTCCGCAAGCAAAAGGCCGCCGTGAAGATGCACACGCTGCTGGATCTGCACGGCAATATTCCCACGTTCATCCGCATTACTGGAGGCAAAGTGCACGACATCAACATCCTCGACGAGATCGGCCCGGAGGCCGGCGCGTTCTACGTCATGGATCGGGCCTACGTCGATTTCGAACGCCTCTTCGTGTTCACTCTCTGCTCGTCGTTCTTCGTCGTGCGAACCAAGAAGAACATCTTGCTCCAACGGCGCTACTCGCATCCCGTCGACAAATCCACGGGCTTGCGCTCGGATCAGACCGTCATACTGGCTGCCATCGAATCGGCCCAAGCCTATCCCGACCCGTTGCGGAGGGTCAGTTACTTCGACGCCCGGACGAACAAGCGGCTGAAGTTTCTGACCAACAACTTCGCGCTCCCGGCGCTGACCATCGCCCACATCTACAAGTCGCGTTGGCAGATTGAGTTGTTCTTCAAGTGGATCAAGCAACATCTGCGAATCAACTCGTTTTACGGCACCAGCGAGAACGCCGTCAAGACGCAGATCCGGATCGCTGTCTCGATTTACGTGCTCATCGCCATCGTCCGGAAACGGCTCGGGCTGGAAGCGAGTCTTTACCAGATTCTACAGATTCTCAGCGTTACGCAATTCGAAAAAATGCCCCTTTTACAGGCACTCCAGCCATCCGACTCCCCAAACGAATCCCCCTATGACCCCAACCAATTGATTCTATTCGACTTTTAACCGGACAGCAGTGACATCAGATAGTCTTCGGTGCCGATCAACCCGTAGCGGTAATCGTTGATGTTGAGATTGCCCAGCAAACTCAGCGGCACCCGGCCCCACTGCTGGATGGCGCGGCTCAAATACATTGTCTTGCGAAAGTCGATGCCCGGGTCCAGCTGCAAGGGCAGCGCCACGGAGCCGCGCGGACTGTCCGTGAAGTTCACGAGGTGCGTCTTCGCGGGCGCTACGGACTCGAAGTCTTGCCAAATCTCGTCCCAGCGGATGCCGTACCATTCGAGCACTTCAGTCAAATCAAGCCGGTAGATGGCGCAAAGGCTGTAGAATCGATGGAGACTCGGAACGACACCCTTGTTTTCGATGTCGGCGAGGCGGCTGAGGCCGACTACGTAGTCCGTGTTGCGGTGTTTCTGTGCGATCAGGTTGCTGGCCTGCTCCACCTGGCGGTATCGTAGACCGAGGCTCTCCCGCGTTTTCTTTAGTTTCAGCCCGGCATCTATCCGGAGGCTCGAAAGCTGCTGAAAATGAAGGGCCAAATTGTGATTATATAGAGTTTCGCCGGGAGCGGGAAGAGCGCAACGGCTATTTTTGTTCCGATTTCAGAACAGCCCTATCCAGATTGTTCCGTATTCGGTAACGGGGGGAGCATGGCAAATGTTGTAGTGGGCATGAGTGGAGCGAGCGGGTCGGTGTACGGCCTCCGTCTGCTGGAAAAGCTCGGCCGGCGGCGACCGAAGATCGAGTCCCACCTTATCGTAACCCGTCCAGCCGAGAAAACTCTTTACCACGAAACGGGGAAAACGCTAAAAGAGCTGCAAGCTCTTGCCTCTTATTGGCATTCGATCGATGAAATCGGAGCCACGGTCGCCAGTGGTTCCTTCTTGACATCGGGAATGGTCATTGCGCCCTGTTCGGTCAACACCATGTCGGCGATTGCCAGCGGCACGGCCTCGAACCTGCTCACGCGCGCGGCCGACGTCACTCTCAAGGAGCGCCGTCCCCTTGTGCTCATGGTTCGCGAAAGTCCGCTCCATCTAGGACACCTTAGGACGATGGTTGCTCTGGCCGAGATGGGGGCCATTCTGGCCCCGCCGATGCCTGCTTTCTATCATCGTCCCGACACGCTCGACGATATCGTCGACCACAGTGTCGAGCGGACGCTTGACTTGCTCGGTCTCTCCGATGGCGAGGCGAAACGATGGTCCGGATGCTGACCAAGCCGCGGGGCAGGCCGTTTCGTGCGTTGGTCCAGTCGTTCTCTTGCTACTATCGGCCGAGATACCGCTGCACGGTCAGCGTACCGAAGACGGGATCCCGCGGTGGTTCGACAGTTTCTATTCGGACGTCCGACAACTCGTGAGGCGATATTATCCTCAGGCTACCTCCCACCTGCTCGCCAACAACATACATTTCGAATACGACACCCGAGTGTTCGTCGTTCACGAGCCGTTGAAGAACGGCCGATGGCAGGATCCGTGGGAGCAACGGGGACCGAAGAAGGACGGCATTCTGGGAGAGATCGAATTTCGAAGAGGTCGTTACGGCGGCGCCGCCGTCGCACCGCAGGTCTTCGAAAAACCGTACTTCCGCATTCTCTTGCTGGCGCCCTACTCCGAAGCGTGCGACTGCCATTTGTACACTCACCTTACTTACCCGCCGACGGCGGCCCCGAAGTTCCTAAAGGAGTTCCAGACAACGGTTGAAAGCTTCAAAAGACTTTCCCCCCGCGGCCAAGAGGAATAGTCCGCGGCCTCGAGCGCGTCTCGCCGGACCCGGTCTGCTTCGGGCCGTGGATGACACCCGGTTTCAAACGCCCACTCGCGGCGGCCTTCCCATCACGGAAGCGTCCAGCGCCTGCTCGCCTCCCCGCGGCAAGCGGTTGTTCCTCAGGAGGTATGATGAAGAGAGAAAGGGGGCGTAACGGATTCGACGGGATTGAATGGTCGTTGAGAGGCATACCGGGTTCCGAGCTCCCGTAAAACGATCGGAAAAACAACAACTGCCGACAACAACGTTCAGTTGGCTTACGCTGCCTAATCTCTAGGTAGCTCGTCCTAGCTGGCGGGCCCGCACGTCGGTAAAGGGCGTCAATCTCGCGGGATTGGCCGCAGGCTTCGGTCCGGAGCCACAAGCTGAAATCAATCGGACTGGGGCTGGCTTTCGGCGTTCGCTCCTGGGCGCCAGCCGACATCTAAGAGCGGACTAAGTATGTAGGCTCTCAGCGATTGACTTTTCCGGACGCGGGTTCGACTCCCGCCGCCTCCACCATTCTTTAAAACACAACTCGTCTCTCCGGGGAATCACCCCGGAGAGACGTGCGTCCAATAACCTTTTATTTTCAAAGGGTTTGGGCGTTCCTCACATCCTTCCAGGCCCTCTCTCCACCGGTCGGATTCGTCCTGTTTTCCGGCCACTTATTCTCTGTTTGCCCCGTATTCTCCGTTTTTACCGGACCAAGTCCGAAAGTCGTCCGATTGGCCCTAACTAGTTTGATATCAATAGATTGAGCCAAAAGCCCGTTTTGGGGAGTTTAAGGCGGAAGTCTTGTTGATCCCAATTTCCCCCGATCTAGGAATTATGGATGAGGGTGCGGAGTTGTGGAAACACGACAAATGGTCCATTTTGAGCACCCGAGACTTCGAACCACTCGTCCGAAAGGTACGGAGTTGTGGGCACGGTCCGTTCTGAGCACCCGAGTTTTCGAACCCCTCGTCCGACACTTTTGGAAGTCCTCCGGTAAGTATCTAAAGACAGCGGTCGGGCATGGCGCCCGGCCACGACGTCAGAAACCAGACAACGGACTGGCAGCGGAACGCTGAGGCGGTTGTGGGTGTCGGCGAAACCGCCTCTACGCCCGTCCGGCGAGTTTTCGCGGCATCCACACCGGCCTATCCGGTCCCCGACCAACCGGAGGTCACGATGTGGGATGCCGATATCAAGCCAGGAACCGCTGGTTCCGACCTGCTTGAAGCAGAAGTCCACCCGAAGTCCGAACCTCTTTCCCCCAAAGAAAGACTGGAAGCGATCGCTTCGATCCTTGCTTTGGCCGTGCTCCGCCGGAGAGTCCGCACGGCCGCTTCTCGGAGCCAACAAGCGAATGTCGAAGAATTCGGAGAAAAATCGGAGAAGGACTTGCTTCGTGTTGCGAACAGAGCGTTCATGCCTGACAAACGCGTCCAGAACGGGAGTTCGGGAGTGGTCCATGAATGAGTCAGGCAAGCAATTACAGAAGAGCAACCACGCCGCCAGGTCTCGCCGTTCCGTCCTGCGGCAGCTGGCAACACTCAATACAATGAAGCTGGAGCAACTGCGTGAGAAGTGGCTTGACCTTTATGGCAGCGACCCACCTCAGTACAAGAGACAGTTCTTGATCAAGCGTCTGGCCTATCGCATCCAGGAGGTCTTCTACGGCGGCCTGTCCGAAACCGCCAAGGCGCGGTTGAAGCAAGTCGCCCAGGAGGACCCCGTGGCCCGGGTGGGCCGCCGGATCTCCGACCATCCCCAAAGCCAGAACGGCATCCTGCCGGGGACCCGGTTCGTGAGGATTTGGAAGGACCGCCGCTATGAGGTCCTCGCCCACGAGAATGGCTTCGAGTACGAGGGCCGGATCTTTCGATCGCTGAGCGCCGTGGCTCGGGAGATTACCGGCACCCGCTGGAACGGCAGGCTCTTCTTCGGGCTGAAGAAGAGCAACGGAAACCACCACCAAGGAGGCCAGCATGCGTGAGACCGGCACGAGGCGCTCCACGGAGAAGAAACTCATCAGCTGCGCTATCTACACCCGCAAGAGTCACGAAGAAGGACTGGAGCAGGAGTTCAACTCGCTGGATGCCCAGCGGGAGGCGGCCGAGGCCTACATCGAAAGCCAACGCATGCAGGGTTGGCGCGCTCTGCCGGACCGTTACGACGACGGCGGATTTTCTGGCGGCAACATCGAACGCCCGGGGGTGCAGCGTCTTCTGGCCGACGTGGATGCGGGCAAAGTCGACGTGATCGTGGTATACAAGATCGACCGCCTCTCGCGGTCACTGCTGGATTTCATGAAAATGATCGAGCGGTTCAACCAGAAGGGAGTCAGCTTCGTCTCGGTCACCCAACACTTCAACACCACCGACCCGACCGGGCGCATGTTTTTGGGCATCCTGATCACCTTTGCCCAATACGAGCGGGAGGTCATTGCCGAGCGCATCCGGGACAAGGTGGCGGCGACCAAGCGGCGGGGCAAGTACTGTGGCGGCCCGGCCATCCTCGGGTACGACGTGGACCGGGAGCAAAAGAAGCTGCTCGTCGATCCAGAGGAAGCACAGCTGGTGAAACACATCTTCCGACGATTCACCCAACTGGGCTCGGCCAAATCACTGGCCGCCGAACTCAATGAGCAGGGATATCGCACCAAGTCCTGGACCACGAGGAAAGGAAAACGGCGGGAAGGAAGGTCATGGAACACCGGCCACATCTACCGCTTGCTCGGCAATCGAACTTACCTGGGCGAAGTCGCCCACAAGGGGAAGAGTTATCCCGGAGAGCAGGAGGCCATCGTCTCCAAGGGACTGTGGGAGAAGGTCCGGGCGGTTCTCTCGGAGAACACCCAGGCCAAGCAGACGAAGGCCAAGACGAAGATCATCTCTCCGCTCCAGGGGGTGGTTCGCTGCGGCCACTGTGACGGCGCGATGGGCTTGACCTACACCCAAAAGGGACCGCGGCGCTACACTTACTATCACTGCACGAAGGATGCCAAGCGAGCCGTCAGTCGCTGCCGGCTCAAGCGCGTCCCGGCCGGGGACATCGAGAAGGTGGTGCTGGAGCAATTGGGTGCGGTTTTCCGAACTCCCACGTTGGTCTCTCAGACGTACTTTGCGGCCAAGCGGATGGAAGAGGTCGAGCGGGAACGGCTGCTGAAGCAAGAAGAAAAACTGAAACGCGATCTCCTGACCGTCCGCGAGCGGGCGCTTGCGGAGGCGGCAGCGCCCAACGGCAACGGGACGGACCCCGGATCGACATTGGTCGCACTCAACCAAGAGGCGGTGACCCTGAGTCGCCAGCTGACGGATGTCTCAGCCAGAGCCCAGGCGTTCGAGTCAGATCCGGTCGCAGAACGAGAGGTCTCGGAAGCCTTCCAGAGTGTGGACACGTTTTGGGAGGACCTGTTTCCTCTCGAACGCAACCGACTGGTGCGACTGCTGGTCGAGAAAGTGGAAATCCGGGAAACCGGCATCGACATGGAATTAAAGACCCAGGGCATGACTAACCTCATCATCGAGCTAAGTGGTTTGGCGAGCGAGGCCAAGGAACGGAGCCAGGGTCGATGAATCGAAAACCGACCCTCACCGTGACCGAGACCGGCAATTTGAAGATCCATATCCCGATGCGCATCCGGCGAATGCAGGGCCGGAAGATGGTTCTGGCTCCCCGGGCACTGGATGGAGATGTTTCCGATAGCCCAGCGGAAGTACAGACGGCCGTCGTTCAGGCCCTGGGCCGAGCGTTCTCCTGGGCGCAAGCGATCGAGAGTGGGAAGGTTCACTCCATCACAGATCTGGCGAGGGGTCTGGATGTGGACAACTCCTATGTGGTGCGCATCCTGAAGTTGACCACGCTGGCTCCAGACATCATCGAAGCGATCCTCAACGGCGAGGAACCGACCGGCCTGTCGCTGGCCAAACTAACCCGAACCTTCCCCATGGATTGGGAGCAACAGCGAGCCTTGTTCCGTTTCACATCGGGCTGATCCCGTCCGCGAGAAGGACATCCGGTAATGCCAGCCCTCTCTCGAGATTGATCCGATTCCTCTTATTTTATTCCTTCCACATTTTTCTATTTGACCTAGTATATAATAGGTTGTATACTATTCGCTTTGAAGCAGGACCAGAGCGAGTCCAGGCCGGCGATAGACCGAAACCGGCTGACGGTGCTGATCTCCAGCCTCTGGGCCTAACAACCGCAGTCTCCCATCAGAGAGGATTGGTCCATGAGTAATGAGTCGAGAGGCAGACCACCCGTGGAGGAAATCACCGACCCACAGCGGCGTACATTGCGCGAGCTGCGCCGTTTTATTAGCCAGCAGGGGTTTCCCCCGACCATCCAGGAACTGGCGGACATCCTCGGGATATCGGCCCCCAGCGCGCGTGATCAGGTGACCCAGCTCGAGCGCAAGGGCTATGTGAAGCGGGAGCCGAGGAAGGCCCGGGGGTTGACCGTCGTCGGAGAGCCAATGGAGGACGTCGCCGACCTGCTGGCGGTTCCCATCATCGGCAAAGTCGCCGCCGGACAGCCCATACTGGCTGCAGAGAATGTCGTCGGCGAGGTCCTGGTCGACAGCCGGGCGGTTCGCTCCGGTCGCTTCTTCGCCCTGGAAGTGGAGGGCGACAGCATGATTGATGCGGGCATCCAGGACCAGGACCTGGTCGTGGTTCGGCAGCAGCCCGTAGCGGAAAACGGCGATATCGTCGTCGCATTGCTCGATCAGGAAGCCACGGTCAAGCGGCTCTTCATCCGTGACGAGTGCATCGAACTCCGGCCGGAGAATCCTAAACTCCGCCCGACGCCGATCGGCCCCGACGATGGACTGCGCATCCTGGGCAAGGTCGTCGCTGTCAGGCGGAGCAGGATCGACCAGTCCAACACGGGAGCAACCCAGGAAGAATAGATCAGGAGAGTGCATCGAATGGCAACTTATAACCTTCGACGCTTCGCCCAACCCGACGGCCTCAAGGCGATCACGCCGCCTCATCTCATGAAATTTCTGAAGCCGCATTTCCCCTACTTTCGGAGTCGAGGGGTATCGTTGCCACCGCCAGACCCATCGAGCGAATTGGATTACGACCGACTCGTCGCGGTGCTGATGAGCCCAGGCACGGATACGCCCAAGGGACTACTCGACGCGCTTTTCTTCGTGCATGAGATGTCCACCCAGGAGTCCATGGACGTGTTGCTGGAAGAGGCCCAGAGCCATGGCATCGCGCTCGACGGGGAGCCGGACCCCACGGCGGCGGATGTCGCCGTCCAGGTGTTTCTCAGGACCGCCGCCTGTTGGAGCGCAAGCACGCCGAGCGATATCTGACCCGGCCGCGGGCCTTCGATTACTTTCAGAGCGAAATACGCCCGATCCCCTCTTTCCGCCAGCCCTCACCACAAACACTGACGGCTCTGGAAACCGATCTCGACGACTGGTTCGAGAAAAAGAAGCGCGGCAGAGGTTCGCGGGTATTCGTCTATCCGAAGGGCGAATCGATCTGGTTTCTGGTGCGCCACGGCGATCCCTTTCGACGCGAGGGTAGTTTTGACGGCGGCCGGACCTCGAGCGTGTTTTACCGGCCGGAGAAGCATGACGTCCTGGTCTATCAACCAGCCGTCGGAGAGATCCGGATTCATCCCTGCCGCAAGGGAGAGATAGACACCTACCGCAGGGAGTTCGGCCGCCATCTGTTCGGCAACGAGGACTTCTTTCCCGGCACCGCCAAGTACACGCTCGAGCCGCTTCGGACGGTGGGACCCGTGTCCATCGTCTGTAGGACAGTGACGCCGACGTGATTAAGGACTGGCTCGGAAAACGCGGCTTCATCGAACAGGATCAAGATGAGGAGTAGCCCGAAGGGATTCTGGAACGCACTGGAGGCCGTTCCCGGCTTGTCGGCCGTGTCTGCGGAATGGCGAACACGGTTTGGGGATGAGTACGGGTCGGCCAAGGCCTTTCTTCGACCCAACGGCAAGCGGGCAGCATCCCATCCCTGTACGGTACCGGGCGGTTGTGGTTGCGGGCATGACGTCGTTGAGCATGGCCCGGACGACATCGTGGCGGTCTGTCGATGCGGGCGCGGTTGCGAGACCTTCGCGCTAAAGCCGTCCGACATCACCGTCTACGAATTGGACCGCACGGCCTTCTATGGTGCGGTGGCTGGCGCCTTCAAATTGATGGGGGAGCCAGACTCGGCGACCGGGCTGCATCAAACGACGCGGATCGGCGTCTACTCGCCCTACGCCGGCTTTCGTTTCCTCGTTTATCTGACGATTCAACTTGAGCCGGACGACTTCCATCACCTGGTCAGTGATCTTGTGAGCCAGACCGAAGGACCGTTTGTCCTGTTGGCTCCCACGCGCGATCTTTCGACGGCGCGTTCGCAACGGCTGCTGTCGAAGAAGAAGTCGGCATTCATTCCTCTCGTAGAAACCGTAGCCCCTGCCAGGTACCGGGAACTTCGCCTCCTCCGGCCCCTGGACGAAATCCTGTTCGCGTTCCGAGCGGCCCACTTGCCTGCTCCCGAGGACAACGGATCGATGATCTTTTTCCCGACTCCGCCCGAAGCCACTTGGCGGAATGTCTCGATTCGGTTCACCGACTCGCATACGGTCTCGGTTCGAGTGAAGTCGGTGAGCAGGAAGTGCCACTACGCCCAAATGGGCATGGCCAACAAGAAGAGCAGCCATCCGACCGTTCAGTGGGAACTGCTATACTCCTTTGCCAAAGAACGTGGGGTGTTGGACTGGAGTAGTCGTCATGCCCATCGACAAAATCAGAAGCGACGTGAAATCCTGGCACGCAACCTGCGGAGCTTTTTCCGCATCGAAGGCGATCCGTTTTGCCTCACGGGCGACGGGAAGGGCTGGCGAGCGCGGTTCCGCATCTCACCCGACTGAACCTAACTAACGGAGGTACACATGGAAAACGTTGGAGTCATCCTCGCCGGCGTCGCAATGTTTTTGTTTATCGCGTCGCTGATCGGTCTGGTCAATCTTGCCTGGCTCAAGCAAACGAGCCGCCGGAAGGCGTTCGGCAAGTGCCTGGGTGCATCGATCCTGATAGCTTTGCTCGCCGGAGGCTGCTCGTACCCGCCGGAGACACCGCAGACAGAAGAAGAAGCACCGGCACAAACGGAAGAGGCGGTGCCACAGACAGAAGAGGAAGCGCCACCAACAGAGCCGGACGAACCGCAAACAGAAGACGACGCTCCGCAATCAGAAGAGCAAGCCCCGGAAACAGAAGAGGAAGCGTCAGTCGGATCGACCGCCTGAGGCAGCTGCGACACCAACTCCGGAATCGGCTCATCGGCGCGGTTTCGGGGGTGGTCGGAACGGCTACTACTGTGCTCGCCGAAATCAGAACCGGAACCGGATGCCTGCCTCAATACAGTCGGCATCAATCTCCGCCCCCCTACTTGAGCGAAAGCGGTAGCCAGTGTGGAACTCCAGGAGCGGGGAGACTCGAACCGAGAGACCTACCATGATCTGATAGGCGAACCGGGAATCCTCGTATGCGACTGTGGTATTAAGGGCTTCGGTGGGGATGCCGCCTGGTCCAATGACGCCGGGGGGAACGTCGTACTCGACGGTGACCGTGCGGGTGACAGCTCCATCGTGGAAGAAAGCTCCCAGACCGAAACCGGCGTAGGGACTCACCCTCCATTTGGGATAGCGGTAATAGAAATTTCCCATGAGAGACTGGGTCTTGATTTCTCCGTCGATTTCCATGGTGATCGAGGGGGTGAGGGGGTTGGTGATCGAGGAGGGGGGGAGGGGGGAAAAATCTCCGCTCACCATCCGGATGACACCGACGAATACCTGGGAGAGATTTCCGGTGGGATTGCCGACACCGACTTTCTGGTGCCCCCATTCAATCTCGGTCGAGAAGCCCTCTTTGAAGGCGTAGCCAAAGGCCGCCGTAAAACCGGCTCCGGCTTTAACGCCGTGCCCCAATTGGCCCTTCGGGTTGTATGGGAAAACGGCTGATCCCGCAAAATCGAGATAGAACTGACCGTCTTCATTGGTATCCTGCGCGCTCAGAGGGCTATACGAGGACAGCACGACAAGCAGGGTGATCAACGTTCGAAGGAAGTTCATTCTCGCTATCCCAAACTACGTATCCGCTCTTTCTTCATGGTACAGGCTGAGGTCACCCGGGCGAAAGTCCTCCAGCCAGTCGTTGGCCGTGCAAACGCGTTTTGGAAACGTTGAGGTCGAGAAAGTTCCCCGAACCGGCGCCCACTGCGGCGTTTCGAGCACCGGTTGGGAAACAGACCCCGAAAATCGGCGCTAGCCACACGATCCCGACAATTGCAAAGCCACCTCCCGCCTCGGCGTTGAAAAAAAGACTCGGCCAATCGAGCAACTCGCCCACTAAACGTAGCAGTGTCACCGCCAGCGTGATGAGCGCCGGTATCTTGATCAAGTCTTGGGGTGAGCCAAACATCAAGCCTCCTCCCTTTGCCGGAACGTTTACCCGAGCGGGTCCGAGCGAAGGTGGGGACCAGTATAGGTGAGCCGCAATCTTTTCGCTATCCCAATCTCGCCTAGCCATGACCCTCCCGAGGGGGTCCCATCGAAATTTCGCTGGGGGTGCGGAAAGAAAATCAAAAAAACTTTCCCTCTCAACGATCTTCGTATCCCACTGATTTGTAAGTCGTTACCGACCTTCGCGTCCCAACCCACCTGGGCGCACCGCTCCGCTTCATCGAAATTTCGCCAATAGAGGGTGAAGGCTCCGGCGAGAGCTTCACCCGATAGAGGCGGCCCGCCAGTCCGGGTAACGCCCCCTGGGAGGAACCCTGGCCGGTCCTGCCCCCAGGGGGTGTTTTTCGTTTGGTGCGCCGATGGCGCGGAAGGAGGTTCGGAAATAAATGACGGATGTAACCAAGGCGTCTCTGAGTCCTGCCCAGCGACGTCTGGTCGAGATGATGCAGGAGATCAACTACGGACGGATCGAATGGCTCAGAGTGCAGGACGCAGAACCTGTGCTCGATCCACGTCCCAAGGTCGTGTGCCAAGTCGTGTTCGGGAAGGACAACGCACCGAACGCACGCCGCGTCCAGCACAGCTTCGCTCTCAAGAAGCAGGTAGAGGAGCTGTTCGAGTTCTTCGAACGAGCGCAGTCGTTCCTGATCCAGGAACTGGTGATCAACGACGGGCTGCCCGTCCGCATGAGTGTCACGAACCCGGACGAAATCTTGAGTTGGGTTACGCCCAGTAACCATTGAACTGACACACCAGACAGCTGGCTGGCCGCAGAGCGGGGGTCGTTGTGGGTGTCGCCGAAACCGGCGTCCTCCATAGCGTTTTTCCGCTCTTTTCGTTTGAGAGCGGCCGACCCGGTACCGGTCGACACCCACGCGAGTTCCTCCTCGGCCCCGAGGAGGCTCGATGGGGCGCAACAAGTACGACGACATCGATCCGTATGCCGTCGAGATCATCCGATTCAAAGCAAGGCAGTTAGTGGGACAGGCGGGTTTTACGGTCGCGGATCGTGACGATCTGGAGCAGGAATTGATCCTCGATCTGCTGCGCCGGCTGCCGAAGTACGACCCCGGCCGCGCGAAGCTGAACACCTTTATCGCCCGCGTCGTCGAGCACAAGATCGCCACTCTCATCGAGAAGCAGACGGCCCACAAACGGGATTACCGGCGCTGCCCGTGTTCGCTGAACGAGCGCTTCGAGGAAGAGGAGGAGGGCCGCTCGGTCGAGCGGGCAGAGACCCTTGACCAGGAGGACTACCTGCTGCGAATCGGTGTCGAGCCGAGAGCGGCGGAAGAGCTGCGCGCGTTGGCCCTCGACGTGGCCGCCGTCGTCGAAGCCCTCCCGTCCGAGCTCGGCGAGCTATGCCGCCGCCTCAAGGCCGAATCGGTCACGGAGATCTCCCGCGACACGGGCGTTCCGCGCGCAACGCTCTACCAGTCGGTCAAGAAGCTGCGCGAGATCTTCGAGGACGCCGGCTTGAAGGACTATTTGTGACGCCCCCCGACACTTTTCGTTCGGCGCCGGTAAGTAACCAATGTGGGCGCCCTCCTAACGGATCAAGACCTAAAGGAGGCAAAGCAATGAATCGAGAACTGTATCGCTACCACTTCGCCGCCACGGTGCCGCTTGGGGACGTCGAGCAGTCCCTGCTGTTGGCCGTGCTCGCCACCGAATGCCTGCACGGCCGGTCCCTGGTGCGCCTGGACGCATCCTTTTGTCTCGACAACGACAAGCGCTCCTGCGTGGTGGATGCGGCGACCGAGGTCGGCCGGGCCATCGCCCGTATTTTCACCGGCTTTATCACCCGCGAGTTCGGCGAGAGGGCCTTCAAGGTCGAACGTATCGCGGGGGTTCCCCCGATCACTGCCGGCATGAACGCCAAGGGGGCCGCGTGATAGGCAAGCCGGCGATCTCGACCTATTCGATGTGGAGCCTGTTCCGCAACTGCCGCAAGGCTTTCGAGTGGCGTTATCTCCACGAGCTGGTTCCGCTCGAGCGGGATCGCAACCTGGCTCTGGGAGCGGTGATCCACCAGTGCCTCGAAGTTTGGCACTCCACCCGGCAACTGGACGCGGTCCTCGACACCATCGACCGGGCTTATCCGAACCGAGACCAAGAAACCGACGAGAAGCGCGACTGGCACTTGGCTACCGCGATGATGCGAAGCTACGCCTCTCGTTACACCGACGAGGAGTTCGAGGTCGTCGCGCTGGAGAAAACCTTCGAGGGAAAGATCGTCAATCCCGCGACCGGCGCCTCTTCGCGCAGCTTTACCTTGGCCGGGAAGATCGATGGCGTCGTCCGGATCGGCGACGAGCATTACCTGCTGGAACACAAGACCGCGTCTCAGCTGGGCGGCGACTATCTCGAGCGTCTGTGGACCGACTTTCAGATCGTCCTCTACTCCCGCTACGTCGAGCAGACCCTGGGCATCCGGCTCGCCGGCGTCCTCTACAACGTGCTGGTCAAGGCACGCCTGGTGCAGAGCCTTGGTGAGACCGAAGTCGAGTATGAGGCCCGCCGGGCGGCGCTGATTGCCAAGTCGAAGACCGGAAAAACCTCGGCCAAGCGCAAGCTGCCGGAAAGTGACGAAGCCTTCCAGGAGCGACTCGCGGCCAAGTACTCCGACACGCAGATGTTCCACCGGGAGCGGCTCTACCTCTCCCGCGACCGCTTCGAGGAACTGCAGGCCGAGCTTTGGGAGTTGACCCAGGCGTATCTCGAAGCGCGCCGGCGCGGCATCTTCTACCAGAACACGGCGTTTTGCTTTCACTACGGTCGCCCTTGCGTCTACCTGCCGCTGTGCCGCTCCGGCGGTAGCCCGGTCGTCATCGAGAACTTCTACCAGAGGGTCCCCCCGCACGAGGAGCTGCGGGAGGCCGTCGACGAGGACGATTCCTCGACCCACGACGACCCCCCATTTTAGGAAACCCAGATGAAAGGAGAACACATCGTGCTACCCACCAAGACCACACCCAAGAAACAGAACCTGGCCGACCTGACGGTGCTGGCATATGGCCGAAGCAAGATAGGAAAGACGACCATGTGCTCGCAGGCCGATGGCGCGCTGTTTCTGGCCACCGAGCCGGGACTCAATGCCCTGGACGTCTTCCAGGTCCCCATCCAGTCCTGGGACCAGTTGCTGGCCGCCTGCAGCGAGATCGCCGAAGGCAAGCACTCGTTTAAGACCATCGTCATCGACACCATCGACAACGCCTACCGAATGTGCGCCGAGCACGTCTGCGCCAAGTTCAAGATCGAGCACGAGTCCGATCTCGGCTACGGCAAGGGATGGGCGCTGATCAACAACGAGTTCCACCGCGTCCTCACCAAGCTGGCGTTTTTGCCCTACGGCCTGTTTCTCGTTTCCCATTCCGTGGAGCGGGAGATCGAGACCCGAACGGGCAAATACACCCGGATCGTTCCAACCCTGCCCGATAAAGCCCGCAAGATCGTGCTGGGGATGGTCGATCTCATTCTCTACTGCGATCTGGAAGCGGTGACCGACGAGGAGGGCAAGACCTCCTACCGCCGCGTCATGCGCACCAAGCCCAGCCCGCACTACGAAGCCGGGGATCGCACGGGCCGCCTGCCCGAGACCATCGATCTGGACTTCGCCACTTTCACCGAAGCGTTCAACCGGCCCGCCGCCCAAGGCAAAGCCCAGGCGAGTGAGCCCAACACATCCCAAAAAGGAGATTAGGACCATGCAAAACGAAGACTACGGACAACATCACCCACCGGGCTCAGACATCGATCTGACCAACTTCGAGGACGACTATACCGGCGCCGAGGTTGAAGACCGCGAGTTCGAGCCGGTCCCCGACGGCAAGTACCAGGTCAACGTCGACCAGGTGGAGCTCGTGCGGTCGAAGAGCTCGGGCAAGCCAATGCTCAAGTGGACCCTGCGCATCCTCGCTCCCCGGTTCCGGGGACGCCTGCTGTGGCGCAACAACATGATCGAGAGCCGCGAGAACCTCAAGTGGCTCAAGACCGACCTGCACACCTGTGGACTGGATCTGGAAAAGCTCTCCGATCTGTACAAGCACCTGGGCCAGTTGACCGGCGTCAAGCTCGAAGTGAACAAGCGGACGAATGGCGACTACGAAAACGTTTACTTCAACCGGCGCCTCGTGATCGAGGACGAGCAAGAGGCGCGCGAAACGGCGGCCCAGGATGAGCTCGCACCGTTCTGAGCCGGATCGGATCACGGTTGTCGTCGACACGCGGGAACAGGAGCCTTACCCCTTCGATTCCGAAGGTGTGACGGCCACGCGCCGAGCCCTGCCCGCCGGGGATTACTCGCTGGATGGATGGGAGGACCAGGTGGCGGTCGAGCGCAAGACGCTCGAAGACCTGGTCTCAACTGTCATTCGTTCCCGAGAGCGGTTCCGCACCGAGCTCGAGCGTCTGGCGGGGTATAAGGCCGCCTGCATCGTCGTCGAGGCCAACCTCAGCGACATCCTCGCGCGACGGTACCGCTCCGGAGCACACCCCAACGCCGTGCTCGGTTCGGTTTTGTCCATCGTCGTCGACTTCCGTGTCCCGGTCTTTTTCTGCTCCGACCGCCAGGGGGCCCGGGCGTTTGTCGAGGGCTACTTGCGCGGGGTCCATCGAATCGCATCGACACAATGGGAACCACAACTCTAACGACGGCATTAATCAAGATTCGCGGACGGATCGACGCCGTCTACTACGCCGGCGCACGATTCTCGGCGGGCCGGCTGATCACTCTAGCCGGCAATGAAATTTCCTTCGCCGGCAAACTCCACGCCCGCGAGCAGGATCAGGTCGTTCTCGAGGGCCGCTGGGTCACGCATCCCAAGTACGGGCGCCAGCTCGAGGTCGAGACGCTTACCTACAATCTCGAACTCGACGCCGACGGCCTGGCCCACTATCTGGCCCACCATCCGGACATCAAGGGGATCGGCCCGGTCAAGGCCAAGCGGATCGCCGAACGCTTCAGCAAGGATTTCGACCGGGTCATCGTCGAAGAGCCGGAAGCGGTCGCCGAAGCTGCGAAGTTGCCCCTGGCCACGGTCGAGCGGCTGCGGGAGGCGTGGCAGAAGACCCGAGAGGTCAACCGGGCGTTCACTCAGCTCTCAGCCTACGGCCTGACCCATCATCAAGTCACGAGTCTCGTCGACAGGCTCGGCAACGATGCCCTCGGCCTCCTCCAGGACGATCCCTATCTCATCGTCCGGGAAATCCCCGGCTTCGGCTTCAAGCGGGTCGACAAGATCGCCCGCCGCATGGGGACGGCCAAAGACGATCCGTCCCGCATCCGCGCCGGCATTCTCGACTGCGTCACTTCGGCATTAGGCCAAGGGGATTGCTGGATCGAGTTCGAGGAGCTGATCGAGCGGGCCAACGCGCTGCTCGTCATGGACACGCTCGACAGCCGTGACCGCATCGAGCAGTGGCTTAAATCCCTCATCGACGACGGCACGCTCTCCTGTGCGTCCCATAGCAGTCGTTTCCTGGTGGCTCGGCCGGACATCCGCCGGATGGAGGAAGACCTGGCCGCAACACTCGGCCAGGGCGATCGAGACAACCCTCATTTCCCCGAGCCGGAGGACCTGCCCGATCTCATCGACGAACTCGCGCCTACGCTTCTTCCAGGCCAACACGAGGCCGTCCTGAGGGCGCTCTCCCACGCCATCACGTTGATCAGCGGCGGCGCCGGGAGCGGCAAATCCTACACCGTTGCCGCGCTCACCCGAATTTACGACGAGCAGGGCTTGCGGGTGATCCTGGCCGCACCCACTGGCAAGGCGGCCCAGCGTCTCGAGGAGCTCTCCGGACGCCGGGCCGGCACCCTCCACCGGCTGCTCGGGTTCGACGGCAAGTCGTTCGCCCGTGGACCCGAGGACCCCATCATGGCCGACGTCGTCATCGTCGACGAAGTGTCGATGGTCGATGTGCCGCTGGCCTGGCAGCTCTTCCGAACCCTTGATCTCGATCGGACCGCCGTGGTGCTGGTGGGCGATCACAACCAGTTGCCGCCCGTGGGTCCGGGCAGCCTGCTGCGCGATCTGGTCGAATCGCGGAGCGTGCCCACCGTCGTGCTTGACAAGGTCGTCCGCCAGGCGGGTGTGCTCAAGGAAAACAGCATCGCGGTGCTCAAAGGCCAGGTCCGTAAGACCAGTGAACGCGAGGCTTCCGGGCGCCGGGCCTGGTACCTGGTCGACCAGTTCACCGATCCAGACGACGCGCAGCGCTTCCTGCTCAAGCTGTTCGAGAGCGTGCTCGCCGAACGGCTGCGGTTTCATCTCCGCGACGACATTCAGGTGCTGACGCCGACCCACAAGGGTCCACTCGGCACCCGCGCGCTCAACCTGGCGCTGCAACGGCTGATCCAGGCCAAGCTCTGGGGCGTCGAGGCGCCTCTTCCAAAGCCGGGACGCCGGCCCCGGCTGCTGGTTCACGACAAGGTCATCCAGACCCGCAACAACTATGCCCTCGGGGTGATGAACGGAGCGGTGGGTACCGTCACCGACGTGGACCGCGATGGTTCGCTTCTGGTCGCCTTTGACGGCATGCCGGTCGGGATCGAATCCGACTCGCCGAATCGGGCCGATATCAAGCTCGCCTACGCGCTGACCATCCACAAGGCACAAGGCTCCGAGTTTCCGTGCACCGTCCTCGTCGTGCACAAGTCGCACTCCTTCATGCATCACCGCAATCTCTTCTACACCGGCGTCACCCGGGCCAAGGAGGCGGTCGTCATCGTCGGGGACCGCTGGGGCATCGCCAACTGCGCCAAAAAACGCCATCTGGATAAGCGCAAGACCTTTCTCTCCCTGCTGCTCAGTTCAGGGGGCGCCCTATGAAAACGGTGGTCCACAAGCGCGCGCCGCTTGTTGGAGGAGCGGTGGGGAACGCGGATGGCCGGTAAGGAGCACCCCTTATGAGCAATACACCCACGGGCAACGTCCAGGAATATTACCGGCAGATCACCGAGGTCGATATCGGTCTGGTGGCTCGCGAGCTCCTCGGTCCCCGTATCACGGCCGAAACCAACGGCCTCCTGCAATGCGACTGCCCCCACCACAAGAGCACGAGCCGCCTCTCGCTTCACGTCTGGCTCGACAAGCAAGGCTTCTTTTGCCATGCCTGCCGCAAGGGAGGCGACGTGCTACAGCTGGTCGAGTTCATCCAATCCAGGACCGTCACCGCCGGGCGATCCGGTCCCATGCCGGAGACCCACCAGCGGGCCCGCGACTATCTGGCCGCCAAGGTCTCCCTGCCACCGCTCGCCCAATACGGGCTTCCCCCCGAGCAACTGCAGAAGATCGAGGCGGAGCGGAAGCTGGAGGTGCGCGTCGGGGAAGCGCTGACGGAACTGGCGGAGTTCTACCACCGCCGGCTCAAGGAAGCGCCGAAAGTCTTGGAGTGGCTACATGCCCACTACGGGATCTCCGACGAGACCATCGATTCGCTCCAAATCGGCTTTGCCGCCAATGGCGCCTGCCAAGACAACGGAACAAAATACCGTGGCGTCCTCTCCGCCCTGACCAAGAGAAAGGACCCCTTCCAGCTGCGCGAGCTGGCCGCCACCGGCGCCTTTAATCCCACCAGCCAGGACAGCTTGTACCCCTTCTTCGACCGGCGCATCATCTTTCCCTACTGGAGCCGTGGCCGCGTCGTATTCATGATCGGACGCCAGACGCCCTGGACTCCCGACAACGATTATGAGCGCGGCCGCAAATACAAGAAGCTTCGGGTCCACAAGGACGACCGCAAGAACGACTACATCGCGCCCTCGATCAACAACAGCCACCTCTATAACGAAGACTGCCTGCTCACCCGGCCCGAGCGCGTCATCATCACCGAGGGGGTGACCGACTGCATCGCTCTGATGGAACGCGGCTTTCCAGTGGTTTCCCCAGTCACGGTGCACATCCGAGAATCGGACTGGGGTCGCCTGCTGCCCAAGCTCGGTGGCGTCAAAACCGTCTACATCTGCCAGGACAACGAGATCTCGGAGGTGGGCCTAAACGGCGCACTCAAGACCGCAAGCGTCCTCACCGGACACAAGATCGAAACGAAACTCGTCGTCCTGCCCCTGGATGAGAAACAGCAACAAGCCAGACGAGAGCTACGGGAACGCTTTGATCTGGATGCGGCCGTCGGAGCGGGAGATCTCACCAAGCTGCTCGAAGGTCGTCCACAAGAAGACGTCGAGGAAGCCGAGCGCCTGCTCGCCGCGGCCAAGATCGATGTCAACGACTACTTCGCCTCCGGCCACTCGGCCACGGAGTTCGAAACGCTGCTTGGCGAGGCCACCACGCCGCTTGAATTCGGCATCGACCGGCTGCCGACCGATGTCGCCGAATCAGCACGCAATCAGCTGCTCAATCCGGTCCTGGGCGAGGTGGCGGCGCTCTCACCCCTGGAGCAAAACCGGCACCTGAAGCGCATCCAGGAGCGTTTCGGCAAGTCGAGCCTCTCGCTCACCACGCTGCGCGCCCAGGTGCGGGCCGTGAAAAAGGAGATTAAGGAACAAGCCCGGCAAGAAAAACATAGCCAGAATATCCGCAAGAAACATCTCACCAACGCGCCAGCCGGCTCCTGTCGGGCTCGCATCGCGGAGGTGTTGATGGAGGCCAGGGAGGGCCCCCCCGACTACACCGAGGTCGCCGAAGCCGCCTACCAGTGGTTTACCGATCACGGCGCGCAGTTCTTCTTTACCCGCCACGGCGAGCCGTTTGTTTACTTTGACAACACCATCTACTGGATGGACTCGGCCGACCGGGGCCGTAAGCGCCAGTACGCGGCCATGCTCTACAAACAAACCGGCCTGGTGCCGACCACGGGCAGCGGGCGCATCTTCTTCGAAGTGCTGTCCAGCTTGGCCCTGATCCACGGGGAGATGCAGGACCACTTCTCGTGGCTACACACCGACGTTCCCAACCAAACGGTCTACTTCAACCTCAACAACGACGCACAAGAAATCGTCAAGATCACGCCCGATGGCATCGAGGTTCTTAAAAACGGCGGCAATGCCGACAAGATCATCCTCGAAGGCTCCCGGAAGATAAAACCCATTCAGTTCCTCGCCGATGCCGATCTGGAAGAAGCCGACCGCAAGCTGGAGGAAATACTGGTCGACAACATCGCTTGTTCCCAGCAGGACCGTGCTCTCATTATTTCCTGGCTGTCCTGCTTCCTGCTGATCGATTTCACCGGCACCCGGCCCATGACCCGTTTCGAAGGTCCCGCCGGCTCGGGTAAGACCACCGCCAGCAAACTCATCTCGGCGCTCATTTACGGCGAGCCCCAGCACAAGAAGGCCACCGACGCCGCCAACTACACCGACGGCTCCCAGAACCCCCTCATCGTGCTCGACAACATCGAAGCCCGCCAGATGACCGAAGACCTCACCACCTTCATGCTGACCAGCATCACCGGGATCGCCAAGGAGAAGCGCAAGAGCGGCACCGATACCGAGACCGTCATCGAGCGCACCAAGTGTTTGCTCAACACCACGGGCATCGAGCCGCTGATGGGAGAGCTTTCCGAGATCCAGTCGCGGACCTTTGTGATCAACTTCGATATCGCCAACCAGGGTAGCGACTGCTTCGGCGAGTCCGAAACCATCGCCGACATTCAACAGCACCGGGACCTGATCCTGTGGGCCATCATGAAAAGAACCCGGCAGGTCCTCGCCATGATGCGTGCCGGGAAACGCAAGCAGGTGCAAAAACTCCTGCACAAACTCGGCCATCACGACAAGCGCCGCTCGAACGAGTATCTTTGCCTGATGTACCTGATGCTGCTGGCGGGGTCACCCTCGGAGGAAATCGAGGCCGGCATGAAGCAATTGAGGCCGTCCTTCGTCGAAGAGATTCAATCCATCAACCGGACCAGCCGGGAAACGGCTCGGGAGTCCAACCCCACGGCCACCTTGCTGTCCACCCTGTTTAACGACTGGCACACGGCCGTCCAGCTCGATCAGAATCTCGATCCCGGCAGCCGCCGGGACACCCACGTGCAGGAATTCGTCCAGAAATACCAAATCACCTTGACCGATGACGGGAAGCTGGAGAACGTCCTCGCCCGAGACCTGTTCGTGGCGCTCAAGCGCGTCACCCGCGAGTATACCCTGCGTTTCGACATGCACTCGGTTCAGCAATTCGCTCAGCGGTTCGCCAATGATCTGGAGACCCTACGTGAGGCCAGGTTTGGAATCCGCATCACTCAGAATCGGCACGGCACGAAGCTCTATTCGATCCACCAAACCGAGTGACCTAGAACCTCCCAAACCTCCCCGATGGCCCGTTTGCCGACGGCAGGCGGGCTTTTTTGTGCTCTGGGGTGCTTTTGCCGAAGGGTACCCTTCGGCGCTACAACTGGCTGAAAATAAAAGGGTTAAACCCAAAGCGCCGAAGGTGCCGAAGGTTTTGAGAGTCCACCCCCCCTTAGAGGAAAAAAATAAAAAGGGTACTGGAAAACATCCTCCTAGGTAGGACCGGACCACCCTTTTTTTTGGCTCACACGAGGAGTAATATTTTCCAAAACCCTTCGGCGCCTTCGGCGTTTCTATACTCTATCTATCTCTAAATTATTGATAAATAATAAGATATAAGAGAAGAACCAAGCGCCGAAGGTGGCCGCCGAAGGTCTCTGAGCGCCGAAGGTACCTTCGGCGCTTTCGGCAGCCCGACACAAGCCCCAGGCTCCCAGACGGATTTCCTGGCAGGAATTGGCGTAGCGGCAACGGTAGCGAGCCGTGTCTTCCAAGGCGGCCTCAGATCAATCGCGTCTCAGCTTTTCTTCACGCTCTTGTTCCGGCTCTGCCGCCGCGCGGATGGACTCGGCTTTATTGATGGGGACAACCTTTCCGGACCGGAGTGCGGACTCCCGTGCCCTCTCTTTTTGACTTCGAGGACCGCCGGACGGGTGCAGCTGCTTGAGGAGGTTTTCAAGTATCCTCTCTTTCAATTTTGCTTGGGCAGCCAAGTCCGCCGGCGTGGCCCCGTCGTTGTTCTCTGCCGTGGGATCTGCACGGGCGACCATCAGCTCCCGGACAACCATCGAATTCCCACGGGGCGCCGCGTGATGCAGCGGGGTGTCCCCGGACGGACTGGCCACGTTCGGGTCGGCGCCGGCCCTTGCCAACAACTCGACATCGTAACCGTTTCGTACCCCGTGCAAGGGAGTCTCGCCGGAAGCATTGCGGGCGTTGGGATCGGCACCGGCCGCCAACAATTCTCTGAGGCTGTTGGTGTATCCTTGGAACCAACTCGGGGCGGCATTCTTGATCAGGAGATGGAGAGGCGAGTCTCCGACCGAATCCCTATCGTTTGGATTCGCACCGACGGCCAGCAACGGCTGGATGATCTCATGAGTGACATAGACGTTGCAAGCCGCCTCATGCAACGCTGTTCTCCGTTTATCGGTCGCCTTGCCGAAAATGCCGATCTTCTGGTTAACTTTCACGTTCGGGTCCGCGCCGGCCCAGAGGCAGACCTTGATGATCAACAGGTCTCGGAGCAGTGACAAAGAGGGACCGGGCCGCGTTCTCGGTCGGCTCGAGCAGCGCTTGACGGCCCGATACAGAGCTCTGCCGAAGAATTTCCGTAGCCCGACACGCATCAGCTACTCCTCAGTACAGTCGGCGGTCCGAATCTGGCTCAGCTATCGATCCCTCCAACCTACGCTTGCGCGAGGTTCGCTACCCCGTAATGGTCGAGGAAGAGACGATCAGTCTGCAGACGCGCAAAAGGACACCATCCCATCACGACGCCTTGGGTGGTCCCGCTCAACAGCCCCGTGAGCCTGCTGGCAGACCCTGTCACCAGATCCTTGGATGGCGTACTGAATACCACATTTACCTAAGTGAAATCAATGGCTTAGGTGGTTGTGGTGAAAGGGGCTTCAGAAAGTTTCCTCCCCTAGTGCGATCCACAGCAGGCATTTGAGGGACCTCTGTCGGCGCCAAGAGAGCCTGCTGCTGCAGAGATCGTTTTTCTTCTACGCCTCGGCAATCACAACCAACCCTCAATGAATTCAATCAGTTACCGCTCGTGAGAGGGGATGATTGGAGGTTCCAGAGGGTCCAACGGGATCATTTACCCGTTCACCATCCGGCACTTTGCGGTTCGCTCCGGTAAGTATCTCCTAGGGAAGACTGTCAACCGGAGAGCCGCACGTGAGCCTTCTAGAAATACTCGAGAGACAAAAAGCGGGGGACGATGACCCGATCCCGATCAGGAAGGACGACGCCCCCGCCACCGAATCGAGCAAGCGGGAAACCGCGCTCTACGCCTCCACCAACCTGACGTTCTTTGAGACCAAGCGGCCGCAGGACTACGGGCGAGACTATGTCGGTGTCTTCGGGACCTGTTTCCGGCGGCTCGATCCGGACTACTACGCCTGGCTGCGGCACAAGATGGACTTGGCCAGGAAGGCCACCCAATCCGGCCGTTCCGCAGCTCCGGCCTTCGATAAGTTGCGCGCCCGGTTCAACGCCGTCCACGCATGGGCGATAGATCACCTGGGAGAAAAGGTCCTCCGCTCGGCGGTCCAGTCATTCAACCTGAAGACCTACGTGCCGCCGATGCTCTTTCCGCCCGAGGACCAACCCGCCGTCGCACGAACCGAACCCAAGGGGACGTCCCCGGACACCCGTCCGTATCTCTTTCCCAAAGACGGCGACTGGCGTTTCACCCAACGGGTACGGACCTCGGCCGTGCCCAAGGTCGATGCCATCCGCGACCAGGCGCTATCCCTCGGATGGAGTGAGGCTCGGCTTTACCAGAACCGGGGACGATTCCGTTTTCCCTGTGGCGAGGACTATGGCCTCGTCTGTTTCCTGGACGAGAACAAGCGCGTCGGCGAGGTGACCCGGCAGTCCATCGAGATCGTCGGCCCGCCGCCTAATGAAAACCGTCTGCGCTTTTTCAATCCGGAGGTGGATCAACCATGGATGAAGAAAAAGACCAGCAAACCGTGAACCGTCGATATGCCAACGCCAAGGACGTGCTGCCGCCGGATCTGTTCAGCGAGGTCCAGCAACACTTCACGGGCCTGCTGTGGGTCCCGGCCCATACGCACTTCTATGAGACGCGTCGCAAGCTCGTGCTGGCCCTGACGGATCAAGGCGTCTCCACCCGCGAGATCGGCAAGCTGGCCGGGGTCACAACGCGCCGCGTGCGGCAGATCCTGGCCGAGGACCGCGCATCGCAGCCGACACATTCCGAAACTTTCCGGTAAGTAACCAAAGACGGCTTTCTCGTTTTGGGGGCGAAATCTATCTTTCCCCCCGAACCCCGAGGTGGGGGCGCTTGAGGCTTGCCGTTGAACACATCGTCGGAGCCGGTCGTGCCATTAAACAAGAAAGACCAGCAGAACCTGGACCGCTGGCACGGTGCAGAGGGGGTCGCCCAGCCACCCAAGCGCGCCGGCGCCCAGCCGAACAACCTGTACCCCATGACCCACGGCATCTGGGCCAATCAGTGCCTGGACGATGAGGAACGGAAACTCTTTCAGGAGATCATCGACCGCCTCTGGAACGACTTCGTGTTCAACAAGAGCTCGGACTTCCTCCAGGTCGAACTGGTGGCGGTGTACGCGGTGAAGCTGGTGCGGGCTCAGATCAACGGGGACATCGACGCCTCGGAAAAACTCGACCGGATGATCCGCTGCCATCTCAAGGATCTCAAGGCCACCAAGATCGCCCGCGAGGGTGAAGTCCCCAGCGGTCCCGGAACCACACCGGCCGAGTGGGCCACAGCCTTGCTGGAAAAGCTGGCCGAGTCGGAGAAGAAACCGGCCCGAAAGCGAGCCAAGAGACGGAAAACGCGAAAATGATTGAGGATAACACCAGGCGGCGGGAGAACCCGGCTCCGAAGAACCAAAGACTTACGGCGGTCCGTTCTGGCGGAATCCAGCATAAGACGTGTTCGTTCGACTTCTGCTGTAGCCCCACGCGCGGCCCGTTTTTCCAACGACAGCACGCGGAGAATGGGACGGAGCGACCGCCGCTTCTCGGACCTGACAAGGGCAGGCGACTGGAGGCGAAACGTGGGAGGCCAGGTCCGCCACACCGCCAACCGGCCAAGTGGAAGCGGCTCTCCTGGGAGCGACGAATGAGGGACGCTTCGAGGCGCGAGACGGGGCGGCTGCGAAGAGGCGCCCGTCCGCCCGGCTCCCAGAAGGCCACCCAGATCGCCCGCGAGTGGGAGACCCCCAACCAAGCTGTACCACCCATCCGAGACCTTCTCCGAGAGGTTTTTCCGACGCTAGCGGGCCAGTGGGCTGTGGGGGCCGGCGACCCTCCCCAGCCCATCTCCAGCAGATCCGGCCGGGAGGCAGTGGACCTCCCCGTGGCGGTGGTGAACCGCTCCCCGGAGGCCGCCTGTCGCTTCGCTCGGGGGGCGGCGGTTTTGTGTCCCCACTTGGTTCAGAATTGCCGCAAAAACGGTTCAAAAAGGGGTCAACTGGGTGCAAAAACCGGCCCAAAAGTGTGCCAAACAGACCCTCGCGCGGACAAAAACGGCCTTGCCGAGCAGGTCGCGTATCGGGGGCTGGCCATGGAATCCCAGGCAGCGGAAACTTTTGTCAACCAATCCTTCCGGTCCTCACCGGAAGGCTCCATTGCTGCCCAGCTCACATTCGGCAATGGTGTTCAGGGAGGCCAGGGAGCGCACTGTCAGCTCACTGTCTCCGGCTTCTGCGAGTGCCTGTCCTGGGGCGGGAATAGGAAAGCGGCCCCGAAGGACCGCTTGATTTCTGGGCCAGCCTACCGCCTAGAGCCGTTCGAGGGCGTCCTCGAGGGCGTCGTCGACCAGGTGGGTGTAGATCTCCGTGGTGGAGAGGTCCCGGTGCCCAAGGGCCCGTTTGACCACCAGGATGTCGCCGGTACGGCTGTAGAGGTGGGTGGCGAAGGTGTGCCGCAGACCGTGGGGACTGATGCGCTTGCGGATGCGCGCCTTTCGCAGCCAGTGCTTGACGCGGTTGGCGACCTGCCCCGCAGACAGGCGCGAGCCGCGGTTGGAGAGGAACAGCGCCCGGCAGTCGCCATTGCCCTGGCAGCGGCGCTCGTTCAAGTAGAAACGCAGGAGGGAGCGCAGCGTGGACTTTAGGAACTTCACCTGGGGCACGCCGCCCTTGGCACGGACCCGGAGATGTTTGGCGTCGAGGTCGACGTCGTCAATGTCGAGGTTGACCAGTTCTCGCAGGCGGATGCCGGTTCCCAGGAACAACTCGACGATCACCCGGTCCCGGCAGGCGAGCTTGGAGGAGCTGCCCCTCAGTTCTTTCGACAGCCGCCGTTTCTCGGCCTCGGTCAGGAAGGTCGGTGTGGTGCGCGGCAGCCGTCTCAAGGTCACCGAGCGGGCCGGGTTCTCCGCCACCTGCCCGGTCTCCTCCGCCCAGGCGAAAAACGATCGGACGGCCGCCTTGAAGCGGTGCAGCGACGCGGGAGCCCGAGGTGTGCCGGCGGCCGAGTTGACGACCGCCGGCGAGGTCAGCGCCTCATCCAGCATGGCGCTGGTGACGTGGCCCAGGGTGAGCCCTGGATGGCGTTCCAACAGGACCTCCCTTAGCTGCCGGAGGTCCCGAAGGTACGCACTTGTGGTGTTCGGAGAGCGCCCCTCGGCGGCCAGCCTTCTGGCGAAGGCCTCGACCGCCAGCTCCAGCGGTTCAGGACTGGGCAGGAGCCGAAGCGCGCTCGTCGTCATGCTGATCCTCTCCTTCCTTTTTCACGTTCCGGCCCATGGCTGTCCCCTTGGGCAGGGGCAGCTTGTCGATCCGGCCGGTCTCTTTGGCCCAGACCAGGAACATGCGCAGCACCCGCATGGTTTTCTTGACGGTGGGCTCGGCGCGCTGCTTGCCGCTCGCGAGTTTCAGAAGCGCGTCGGAGCGGAAGAACTTGCCTACGTGGGGGGGCAAGATGCCTTTGAGCTTCCGGTCGGCCCCGAAGAAGGCTTCGAGCTGCTCGAAGTCCTTGCCGTAGGTATAGACCGTGCGCTCCTTCTTGCCCTGGCTTTTCAGGTGTTCGAGGTAGGCCTGCCCAGCCTCGTGCAGTGTGTCGGTCATGATGTGACTCTCCTTTTCGGTGGGTTGAAATGGTTGATCTACAAGCGCTTATGCGCTCGACACCATGGACGCTTCGTGTCGATCGGAAGTCAAGGCCATACACGCGGGCGAGGAGGAATCTCATGAAGAGACCGATTGAAACCGTGACCCGGACGGTGCTGGTCCTCACCCTGGCAGCCTCCCTGGCAGGCTGTGCGGCGAAGCGGCCGCCGCAGCGCATCCAGCACGCCATCCAAACCATGAACCGTCATATGCCGGAGTACGTGGCCGAGGCCAACCAGACCCTGGAGGAGGCGAAGCACCCCGAGCGGGAGCGGCTTAAGGGAATCGGCGAGCGGCTGGCCGAGGCGTTGGCCGCCCTGGACGCTTGGGCGCAGGGTGAGAAGCCGCCGCAAGAGCGGAGCGAAGCGGAACCGCAGAAGAAGAAGGAGAAGCGATGAACACGATTCTCGAAGAGAACCGGGAAGCCGTCCGCGCGGTCGGGCGCCGGCTCATGGAGATCGGCGCGGTGCTGGCGGAAGGAAAGATGGACGAGGTGCGGACCCGGGCCGCAACCGCCCGGCGGACCTACCGCGAATGGGAGGAGCTGGATCAGGCCCGCGCCGACATCGAAGGCGTGATCCGGGACCGGGAGCGGATGCGGGCCACGCGGCGGGAGTTAGCCGAGCTGTTGGGAACGATCATCCGGGCAACACTGTTACCGAGGCTGCCCTGAATGGCTCCGCTATCCACCAGAGAACGTGAAGTGGCTAAGACCCTGGCCGACCCGGTGCTGTGGGGCCAAGCCTACCTGCGCAACCGGGATGGCCAAGAGAGGGTCTACTGGCCGCATCAGGTCGACGACCTGCGGTGCTCGGGGCGCAATATCATCCACCTGGACGGCCGCGACGTTGGCAAGAGCGTCTGCATCAGCACCGATGCGCTGCACTTCGCCTTCACGCACCGGGGCAGCCAGGGCCTCGTCGGCGCGCCCCACCAGGGGCATCTGGACACCCTGACCGAAGAGTTCGAGTTCCAGCTCGACGCGAACCCGGACCTGATGGGCAGCATCGCACTGAGCAAGTATGGAAAACCCAAGATCCACCGCAAACCCTACTTCCGCCTGGAATTCACCAACGGCTCCATTCTCTACTTCCGTCCGGCGGGCGCCTACGGCGACTCCTTCCGGTCCCTGCACGTGGACCGCGTCTGGGTGGACGAAGGCGCCTGGCTCACCGAGCGGGCGTGGAAGGCCCTACGCCAGTGTCTCAAGGCCGGCGGGACGCTCCGCATCTATTCGACCCCCAACGGACTGCGCGACACCACCTACTACCGGCTGACCAGTTCGACCCAGTTCCAAGTGTTCCGCTGGCCGTCCTGGTTGAACCCGATCTGGAGCGAGGAGCGCGAGGCGGAACTCGAGGAGTTCTACGGCGGCAAGGACAGCGCCGGGTGGCAGCACGAGGTGGCCGGCGAGCACGGCAAGCCCTCCTACGGGGCATTTAACGTCGAGCATTTGAACCTCTGCCGCCAGGACGTCGTCGAGTACCAGAAATGCGTGATCACGGGGGAGGAGCTGCGCGGCTGCGAGACCGAGGAGGCCTCCCACGACCGGCTGGAGATGCTGCTGAACCTGATGCCGCAGACCGGCGTGTTCTGGATCGGCGGGGATCTCGGCTACACCAACGACCCCACCGAGATCGTGGTCTTCCAGGAAGTCGAGCTACCGGAGCGTCGCGTTCTGAAGCTGATCCTGCGCGTGCGCATGGAGCACGTCGCCTATCCCCACATCGCCCAAACGATCGGCTTGCTGGACCGCTATTACGCGGCCACGGGCATTGGCGTCGACAACGGCGGCAACGGCCTGGCGGTTGTGCAGGAACTGCTGACCCTGGACAAATACCGGGACCTACAGCTCGAAGGGAGGCTACGCGGCTACGACTTCGGCGGCATGACAACCCTGGCCGTCCGGGACGGCAAACAGGTCCGCAAGCGCACCAAGGAGTTCATGACCAGTCTCATCAACGGCGCGCTGCAGCGCCGCCAGGTCGTGTTCCCGGTCGAGGACCTGGAGATCGAAGACCAGTTCACAACGCACACTTACACCCTGCACGACGGGCGGGTGGTCTACGCCAAGGGCAACGATCACATCGTCGACGCCGTGCGCTGCGCCATGCTGGTGAGGGAACAGGCCAATCTCGATCAGGTCGGAGAGGAGACGGTCTTCCTGGTGCCGGTGATGACGGACCCCGTCTTCGTGTGATTTTCCGGTTGACTTCCTGGCCGTAATCAGACATATTGTTATCACTTACAATCAAGTAGGAACGATATGTCTGGAGCCGGATATGCGGGAACGCCCTAAAGAAATCTTCCGCGAGCACGGTGGCCAGCTTCGCATGAGCGAGGCCATCGCGCACGGGATCACACGCTATATGCTCTATGCGCTCAGGGACCGGGGCGTCATCGAGCCAGTCAGCCGGGGCATCTACCGGCTGGTGGAACTGCCCCCGATCGGCAACCCGGACCTGGTCACGGTGAGCCTGCGGTATCCGAACGCCGTCATCTGTCTCGTCTCCGCGCTCGCCTATCACGACATCACGACCCAGATCCCCCATGAGGTTTCCGTGGCGGTGCCCAGGGACTCACGGGTACCGTCGCTGGGCTATCCCCCCATCCGGGCACACAGGTTCTCGCCTGCCGCATACAAACCTGGCATCGAAACGCATCGCATCGATGGCGTGCCCGTCAAAGTCTACAACCGCGAAAAGACCCTGGCTGACTGCTTCAAGTTCCGCAACAAGATCGGCATGGACGTGGTGCTGGAAGCACTGAAGCTCCACAAGGCGCGAAACGGGTTCGACCTGGGAGAACTGCTCGAATACGCCAAGATCTGCCGGGTCGAGCAGGTGATGCGGCCCTACCTGGAGGCCA
>CBDFJA010000004.1:0-2610980 GCA_965248365.1 Bryobacterales bacterium
CTTGCGGCCGGCGCGCCCGGCCCGGCGGAGTCCGGCGGCACCGTACGCGCCATGCTCGCTAACCCAACGGCTCACGCTTTGCTGCGCCGCCTTCACGCGCCGTGCTGCCTCGGACTGACTCAAACCTTCGTCAACGACCAGCCGCACGGCCTCCAGCCGTCGCTTTTCCAGAGCATCAAAATCGCGCCTTACGCCTCTTGGGTTCCCCATGTCTATTAAGACGAGCAGAACCCCCAAAAGATTACTCTATATTATGCGGGAGTCAATAAGCAGCGTCCCCAAATAGTTATTCTGCTCTCTGTGGATACTTTGAATCGGTCGGCGCTACGTGCTTTTGAAGCCGGTGCGTCCGAGCACCCCCATCTCGACCAGTTCGCGGCTCAAGCCGTGCGTTTCACAAACGCCTATTCAACAGCG
Source organism: Bryobacterales bacterium (assembly GCA_965248365.1). GTDB lineage: Bacteria > Acidobacteriota > Terriglobia > Bryobacterales > UBA6623. The sequence goes on from CBDFJA010000004.1 coordinate 418, forward strand.
TCGTGGACTCTGCCCGCTCACCGGTCTCTTCTGACCGGTCTGTACCCGGATCGTTACGCCCGCGCCGCGCATGCGGGGCGGTTGCGAACGTTGGCTCGAACCCTTCGAGAGAACGGATTCGAAACGGTGGCTTTTACCGACGAGGGTTTCCTCGATCATAAATTCGGACTTTCAGATGGGTTCGACCGCTACGATGGAACGTTAGATTCTACCCCTTCGTCGGATGTGATTTTGCCCCGGCAGGGAAGCCCCAACCGGCCGCGCGGAGCGAATCTTTTTGATCGTGCGATTGCTCTTCTGTCGAAGCGAGCCGCTGACGCGCCCCCGCTGTTCTTATTTCTGCACAGTTTCGCGGTGCACGATTACTTCATCCAAAATAGCTGGGCCCTCGAATTCCTGGGCGTCAAGCGGCATAGGAATGTTAGGTATCTCGACTGCCTTCACGGTGCTGATTGTGGGGACGAAGCTTGGAATCGCATGAAGGCGCTCTACGCCGCTGAGATCGCAAGTTTTGACGCCGGATTCGGGAAATTGCTTGAGGCCGTTGAATCCTCCGGCCAGCAGGACCGGACGGCACTGTTTCTGGTGTCCGACCACGGCGAGGGGTTCGATCCCGCTGCAGGCAGGATCCATCACGCCGGCCGGCTGCATGAGGACCTTATTCGCATACCTATTGTGGTTGGCGGGCCGGGCATAAAACCGCGCGCATGCCCAGACCCAATCTCTCTTGTCGACATAGCGCCCACAATTATCGAGTTGCTCGGCCTGCAAGCGCCGACGAGGCTCGACGGAGAATCATTTGCTCAGTCTCTCTATACCGACGTCCGCGGGCGGTTGAGAACGCTTTATGCGATGGAATATTCCTACCAGTGGGAGGCGGGAAAGCGCCGGCCAGTACGGAGCCGTGGGAGATTTGACGGACTCGGAAAATTGCTGAAGGCCCCCGCAATGATCGCCGTCATCCGAGGGCGCTATTGGTTCATTCGCGGACCAGGTGACAACGAAGAAGTGTACGACATGGAAACCGATCCGCGCCAGACAAAGAATCAACTCGCGCACATCGCCGGGTCGCATTTATTGGCCGAACTTCGCGCCGCCGCCTCCAAGCGCGGAGGTGTCTCTGAAGATCCTGAAACGATCCCAAACGATCCAGAGCTAAGCAAGGAGCTAAAATCGTTAGGCTATGTCCATTGAAGGCGTTCCCGAACAAGGCCTTGCATTTTGACGGTGGGTGGACGGTGTCGTAATCGTCCCAGCCGTGACTATCAAGGAAAACTCTTATTGCGGCGGTGGCGGTCCAAAAAGTACTCGACAAGGCGGTCCAGGTCCGTAGGTTTATTCACCATCGCGGGATGGCGTCCTACGCGTCCGGCGTGGACGAGGTGATCGATTCGGTTGAACAGCTACGCGAGGATGGGCTGCCCGCCGCGGTGATCGAAATCCGTGAATCGGCCCTTCGATCCTTGATGGCGGCGATGGAGCCTGAACGGATTGCGGGACCGTTTGCAGGACATCCACTACAAGGCCTGCGAAGAAGCCAAACCGGAACCCCTCGCACTGGCCGGCAGACTGTTCCACGGCGAACCGCACGGCGACTTCATGTATTTTTCGGCGCGATCTCCCGTTACGCCGATATCCTGGTACCGAAGGGCATGGAGGCATATCGGAAGCTTGCCGAAGTGGAGTGGGAAAAGGTTCCCGCGCGAACCCCGAACGACGGAGCGCCGGAGTGGGGAACCACTTCCGAATTACGACGCCTTTGGGCCGAACACGGCGTTCCGCTCTCCGCAACTTCACTAGACGATAAGGCGCCGGAGGCCTAGCCCGCTTTTCTCACCACGTGGCGAGGCGAAGTGCGTGAGAGGCCCGTCAGTACAAGGCGCGCGACGCTCGGCGCGCGGAGGTGTACTTTTGCGGGTGCATCCTAGCCATTCGTATTTTGGCTCTAGCGAAAGAAGTAGCGACCCGCGTTCGGCGCCCGACCAGGAAAGTACGTTGAGCACGGCGAGCAAGCGCACCGCAGTAATGGCGGGCCTATTGTGTGCTTCGACCGTCAGGTAGTGAGAAAAGCGGGCTATTGACTCCCGCATAATCTAGAGTGACCTTTTGGGGGTTCTGCTCGTCTTAATAGACATGGGGGAACCCAAGAGGCGTAAGGCGCGATTTTGATGCTCTGGAAAAGCGACGGCTGGAGGCCGTGCGGCTGGTCGTCGACGAAGGTTTGAGTCAGTCCGAGGCGTCATCGACTTCCTGAAGGCTTTGGTCCGCCACATCGACGGCCCGCTGCTGATCGTCTGGGACCGCCTGCCGGCGCACCGCAGCCGCCTGGTGCGGGAGTTCATCGAGCTCTCCGAAGGCCACATCGCCACGGAGTGCTTGCCGCCCTATGCACCGGAGCTGAACCCGGTGGAATACATTTGGGCTTACTGGAAGCAGCACGAGTTGCCGAACGTCTGTCCGAAGGACTACGGGGAGCTGGACGAGCGTGCCCGCAAATCCCTGCGTCGCATGCGCCGCAAACCGCGCTTGATCACGGCCTTCTGGAAGCAGTCTCCTCTTGGCCCTGACTAACTCTATATTATGCGAGATTCAATAGATGATCAGCAGACCGCTCGGTGTTGGTGGCGGTGGTACAGTCCGCCGACTTCTGCCCCGACCGCTCGGCTGAGGGGCGCGTCCTTGGAGGGAGACGTTTTGGAATTCAGGCTAAATTGGCGACCGACGATCGTGCTGGCGATTTGGCTGGCCTGGCTCGTAGTCTCGGTAATGCTGACCTGGTCGCCTTTCCTCTGGCACATCAATTATTTCGCGAAACCAGGACCGGAATTCCAGCGTCTGTTGCTCGTCTCACTGCCCCTTCTGGCTACGGTGTCGCTGATACACCTCGTCCTTCGACAGCGAGGCTTGTGGAAATACGAACCCGCCTTACTGGTGGGTTTTTTGCTGGTCGTTGCCGCGCTCCATCAGCCACGACCGACTTTCGTGGTTGCTTGGCTCGTTATTGCTTGCTTCGCGGTCGGGCGCTACGGCCGCCAAAAGCTGGGACTCGATATCCGTTCGCCTGTCGATGATATCGCGATTTCCACTGGTATTGGGCTGGGGGCTATGATCTGTGTCCTATTCGTTTTAGGTCTTCTCGGCGGCTACTACTGGTGGGCCTTTTTGGTGCTGTTGGCCGCTCCCTGTGTTTTGTTACGAAGGGAAGTTCCTTGGTTGGTGGTCCATGGTCGCGCGTTGTACGCCAACTGGCGGTCGAGAGAGGAATTCCGGCGTCCCATCGTCGGCTTCCTGATGTTTTTTGCAGCGGTGTTTGGCATGTTGACCTTGCTGGTCGCGCTGGCGCCCACTATTGCGGTCGACGCCATGCGCGATCATTTGCCGGCCATTCGGCATTACGCCACGACCCACGGCTTGGCGCCGGTCCCTTTTTTGCCATCCTCCTTGTTCCCGCAGTCGGTGGAAGTGTTGATGTCGTTGACCTACAGCTTGGGCGGGCAAGCCGCGTCACAGATGGTAAGTCCCGCTTTCTTCGCGCTCACCCTGCTGTTGGCATTCGCCGTGGCTCGCCGCTGCGACATCGATCGTTTGGGGTCGCTAACGGGTGTGGTTGTTGCTGGTACGATCCCATTTCTTCACTGGACGGGCAGCATCTTGAAAAATGACGTCGCGCTGGCGTTCTTTCAATTGGCATCGCTCTACTGCTATCTGCGGGCGAAGAATTCCATGGACCGGAACTGGCTGCGGCTGGGGGTGTTTTTTCTAGCCATGAGCTTCGGCGTGAAACACGTGGCGCTCTTTGGCGGCCTCCCCCTTGGGTTGCTGTATCTCCACGCCATGTGGAAAAGCCCTCGGCGACGGCGTTTGGCCGCCTCGCTGGTTTTGGTCTTTGCCATCTTCGGACCGTTTTGGCACCTTCGCGCCTTTTGGCTAACAGGCAACCCGGTGTACCCGATGAGGTGGGAAACCGCGCTCTCGCGGAAAATCGAGCCACCTGAATCAAACCACCAGGTAAAAAGAATGAGCTACTTCCGGATCCCCTGGGCGATCCACTTTGAGGGCCGTACCGCGTCCGCCTTGCGGTCGCCGTCCGACAATCCGATGGGAATCTTCTTGGTTCTTTTCGCCCCGGCGTGGCTCCTGGTGCGTCGACGCTTCAGACAGCCTGGTGAACGCGCCTGCCTGCTTTTCACCGCGGCGTATTGCCTGTACTGGGGCTCTGCTTGGCCGACATTGCGCTACGCCATTGTACCGATCTTGTTGTGTTTCCTTTTTACCGCAGCCCGTTTCGCGGCTCTTTACGAGCGATCTCGCGGCTTGCTTCGGGTGTTGATCCAGGCCGGCTTATTCTATGGATTCGTTTTTGCACTGTTGGTCGCGATGCTACTTGAGGTCAATGCGCCACAGCTACAGTTTTTCCTAGGCCGTCTGGACGCCAAAGGCTATCTGCGGGAAGTGGTCGCCGAGTACGCTTCCCTCGAATACCTCAAACAGCATGCGCAACCGGACGACTGGATCTTAGCCTTAAACCATCGCGCGCGGGGTTACGCGCCGGATGTGGCACGATTTCATAGTGTCTTCGTACACGGCTCCGAGCCTGCCCGGCGGATTGTAACCGACGCTTTCGATCAGCGTCGCTATCGGTTCCTCATCGTGCCCCATCAGCATCTTGCGTCTCGCCTCGTCGAGCACCTCAAACCGCGGTATGTGCTCGACCCCGTGTTTGAAGACGCTCGCTCTTTGGTGTATGACAGTGCTGTCCGGGGAAAGTCGCGCCATCGGACGGTAAGTCTCGACCGCTCAATGTCTTATGGCCTGTTTTGCCCGGGAACGATTTGAAATCCCGAGGCCGCAAATGGTCGCCTGAACGGAGCATCCGGACGCGGCACAATGAGGGATGAACCTTGGCCGTACGGTTTTCTCCCAACTGATCGAGCACCTACCGAGCAAAGAGTTTCAGAAATGTGTATCGCGCTACCGCGGCGATTCCTATCTGAAAAGTTTCTCCTGCTGGGATCAGTTTCTTGCGATGGCATTCGCCCAGCTGACCTATCGGGCAAGCCTCCGCGACATCGAGACGTGCCTGCGTTCGATGCACGGCAAACTCTACCACATGGGATTCCGCGGCAGGGTAGCGCGCTCGACACTGGCCGATGCGAACGAGTCGCGCGACTGGCGGATCTACGCGGACTTCGCGCAGGTCTTGATTGGCATGGCACGGCCGTTATATGCCCACGACCCGATCGGTGTGGACTTGGACCAGACTCTGTACGCTCTCGACTCGACAACAATCGACCTCTGCCTGTCGCTGTTTCCGTGGGCGAGATTCCGCAAGCAAAAGGCCGCCGTGAAGATGCACACGCTGCTGGATCTGCACGGCAATATTCCCACGTTCATCCGCATTACTGGAGGCAAAGTGCACGACATCAACATCCTCGACGAGATCGGCCCGGAGGCCGGCGCGTTCTACGTCATGGATCGGGCCTACGTCGATTTCGAACGCCTCTTCGTGTTCACTCTCTGCTCGTCGTTCTTCGTCGTGCGAACCAAGAAGAACATCTTGCTCCAACGGCGCTACTCGCATCCCGTCGACAAATCCACGGGCTTGCGCTCGGATCAGACCGTCATACTGGCTGCCATCGAATCGGCCCAAGCCTATCCCGACCCGTTGCGGAGGGTCAGTTACTTCGACGCCCGGACGAACAAGCGGCTGAAGTTTCTGACCAACAACTTCGCGCTCCCGGCGCTGACCATCGCCCACATCTACAAGTCGCGTTGGCAGATTGAGTTGTTCTTCAAGTGGATCAAGCAACATCTGCGAATCAACTCGTTTTACGGCACCAGCGAGAACGCCGTCAAGACGCAGATCCGGATCGCTGTCTCGATTTACGTGCTCATCGCCATCGTCCGGAAACGGCTCGGGCTGGAAGCGAGTCTTTACCAGATTCTACAGATTCTCAGCGTTACGCAATTCGAAAAAATGCCCCTTTTACAGGCACTCCAGCCATCCGACTCCCCAAACGAATCCCCCTATGACCCCAACCAATTGATTCTATTCGACTTTTAACCGGACAGCAGTGATTCTGTATATCGGAAGCGCGCTCTCCCAAAGGGCCTGGCGATCGGTCGTCCCCGGACGACCGATCGGGGTGCGGGGTGGGGTCCAACCGGCCGCGCAGTGGCCGGTCTTCCCTTTCTTAGCAACTCCCTCCGGCAAGCGTGATAACCGGAACTCACCGCCGTTCTTGAGTGGGTCCCCTCGCGCGGCCCCGGGCCGTCGTTTGGCCCGGAGCGGCGGGCTTTTCTGGTGGTCGCTCCGAGGACGAGTTGGCTCGGCTATGCCGGGGCTTTTGGTTCAGGACCAGGTTTCGCGTCCCAGCCCGCTTTTCTCACCATCTGACGGTCGAAGCACGCAATAGGCCCGCCATTACCGTGTTGCGCTTGCTCGCCGTCCTCAACGTAGGGTTCAAGTACACCCGCACTATTCAAAAACTTCGGCGTCGAGCGGCGCGCGCCTTGTACTGACGGGCCTCTCAGGTACTTCGCCTCGCCACGTGGTGAGAAAAGCGGACTAGGGGTGGCTGAACGCCGTTCGCTGCGATACGCTTGAGAAACGGACGGCCCCGGCGGCTCACGGCGGGGAATTCGGAGCAGGAACCGTTGCATCAGCCGGTGACGGAAGGCGGATAATAGAGAGCGCCTTTCCAAATAATTGCCGCGAGGAGAAGAGAGCCATGAGCAGACCGGTGACGATCTATACGCAACAGTGGGCTGATTTGCCCTTGAAGGTGATGGCGGAGAAAGCAGCGAGCTGGGGTTACGACGGCCTTGAACTTGCCTGCTGGGGAGATCACTTGGACGTTTTTCGAGGCGCCCGAGATCGCCGTTATTGCCGGCGGCAAAAAGCGATCCTCGAGAAACACAATCTCCAGCTATTCACGGTCTCCAACCACCTAGCGGGCCAGTTGGTATGCGACCCGAATAACGACAGCCGCAGCGACGCGTACGCCCCGGCCGATTGCGCGGGCAAAGCGGGGAAGAAGCGTGCTTTCGCCGTCGAGGCCATGAAGGCCACGGCCCGCGCCGCGAAAAATCTCGGAGTAGAGGTGGTGGTCGGCTTTACCGGGTCCTCGATCTGGCACCTGGTCTACGATTTCCCTCCGGTGTCGGTAGAAATGGTCGACAAAGGCTACGAATACTTCGCCAAGATGTGGAATCCGATCCTTGACGTTTACGAAGAGTGCGGCGTGCGTTTCGCTTTGGAAGTTCACCCGGGCGAAATCGCCTACGATATCGTCACGTCTCACCGGACGCTCGAAGCGATCAACCACCGCGAAGTTTTCGGCTTCAACTTCGATCCGAGCCACCTGCATTGGCAGATGGTGGATCCGGTTCAATTCCTGCGGGAGTTCAAGGATCGCATCTACCATGTTCATATGAAGGACGCGGCCATACAGTTGGACGGCCGAACCGGGATCTTAGGGTCTCACGTCAAGTTCGGCCACCCGGATCGCGGCTGGGACTTTCGCTCACTGGGCCACGGCGGCGTGAACTTCGAGGAGATCATCCGTCACTTGAACCACATCGGCTACCAGGGTCCGTTGTCGGTCGAGTGGGAAGATACCGGGATGAATCGCGAGCACGGCGCCAAGGAGGCTTTGGAGTTCGTCAGAAAAATCGATTTCGAACCTTCCCAGATTGTTTTCGACGAAGCGTTTTCGTAATAGGGACAAAACGCCGCGCTGCTCATTTCATGATGCCGCCGCCGATCAGAGGCCTCAAGTTTATGAGGCTGAGCGTCCCTTGCCGATATTCTCCGTAGACGTTGGCAGACTCCGATCCAGTCATTCGTGTCCGTGGCCTCACGAAGAGCTACGGCCCCCTGCGGGCGGTCGGAGGGGTTGACTTCGAGATCCGAGCGGGCGAGGTATTCGGACTTCTTGGTCCCAATGGCGCCGGCAAGACGACGACGGTCGAGATCCTAGAAGGTCTCCGTCCGCGGACATCGGGCGAAGTCTTTGTACTCGGTTTTGACCCGGCCACCGAGAGTAGGCGGCTCAAAGACCAAATCGGAGTTTGCCTGCAATTCACCAACCTGCCCGACAAGATCCGCGTCATGGAGGCGATGGAGTTGTTCGCGAGCTTCCACAGCCAGAACCTGCATATCGCGGATCTGCTGGACAGGCTGCAACTTTGGGAACAACGCCGGCAGTACTACTCGACCCTTTCGGGCGGGCAGAAACAGCGGCTGGTGTTAGCCATGGCCCTGCTGAACGACCCCCAGGTTCTTTTTCTCGACGAGCCGACCGCCGGCCTCGATCCGCAAGCGCGCCGCGAAATTCACAGTCTGATCTCGGAACTGCGAACAGAAAAGCGCACGATCCTGCTCACCACCCATTACATCGAGGAGGCCGAGAAGCTGTGTGATCAAGTCGCCATCATCGACGGCGGCCGGATCATCTCTAGCGGCACGCCCCAAGAAATCCAGAACCGCACGCTGGGCCAGAGCGTCATTGAGATCCGCTGCGAGACACCTTTGCCCGACGGGGACCTCCCTGACTGGCCCGACTCGGACACCGCCTCGTTCAATGCGGATCGAACTCATCTATCGGTCGTCACCAGCCATCCGGCTCGGACTCTGGTCGAAATCGTTCGCTGGATTGACCGCCACGGCGTTGATTTGGAAGACGTGCGTTTGAAGAGACCTTCGCTTGAAGACGTCTTCCTCGAGTTGACGGGAAGGAGCCTGCGCGAGTGAACCCTTACCTGGCTCTCATCAAGATCGACCTCAAGCTGGCCTACCGTCAGCCGGTGGTGATCTTTTTTACATACCTGTTCCCGCTGCTTTTTTTCTTCGGCTTCGCGGAGCTGCTGGTTAGCCGCGGCGGGACGATCTCCTATGTCGTCAGCATGGTTCTGGTGCTGGGGATTTTGGGCAACGGTCTTTTCGGCGCCGGCATGCGAACTGTCCAGGAGCGAGACAACAATATCCTGCGGCGCTTTCGGGTGGCGCCCATCACTCCGACTCCGCTGCTGCTAGCCTCGACGTTTACCGGGTGGCTCATTTACATGCCCGCCGTGTTGTTGATCTTGCTGCTAGCCCACTTTATCTACGAGATGCCGCCTCCCGACAGCACGATGTCGCTGTTGGTTCTGGTCTCGCTGGGCGTCATGTCGTTCCGGGCCATCGGGCTGATTGTTGCGTCGGTCGTCAACTCGATGCAAGAGAGCAATATCGTAGTCAATTTGCTCTACCTTCCCATGCTGCTGCTGAGCGGAGCCACGTTCCCGATCACATTGCTTCCCGAGGTCGCGCAGTATATCGCGCAGTTTGTACCGGCATCGTATCTGGTCACCGGCTTCCAGGGGATCTTCTTGCGCGGCGAGTCGCTGGTCGACATTTGGCCTTCGGTCGTTGCGTTGACGACCACGTTCGTCGTCGGTTTGTTCCTCTCGAGACAACTGTTCCGCTGGGAAAAGGAGCAGAAGGTTCGCGCGGCCGCCAAGCTGTGGGTGCTGGCTGTGCTGGCCCCGTTCTTCTTGCTCGGCAGCTACCACGTCCGCAGCCGTGAACACATGCAGAAGGCCGAAACGCTGTGGCGCAGCCTGCAGCGCTCTGAAAAATTACTCATCCACGAGGCGCGAATTTTCACGGGCGATGGCCGGGTCATCGAATCCGGGTCCGTGCTCATCGAAAACGGCAAGATCGGCCGTGTGTACGAGGACGACGATCCCGATCTGGGGCGGCTGAACGCCGAGGTCGTCCTGGCCACCGGGAAAACACTGCTGCCGGGGCTGATCGACATGCACGTTCACCTCGCGGCGCCGGGAGGCTCCTTGCCCGAGGGGCAGGGCAGAGCGTCGCCCGAAAAAGCGATGGGGCGCGCGCTGGCTTCCTACCTTTACTGTGGAATTACCGCCGTCAAGAGCGTCGGCGATCCGCTCGGCATCTCCCTCAGCTTGCGTGAGGAAGTCAATCGCGCCGAGCGGCTGGGAGCGGAACTCTTCGTCTGCGGGCCGCTGCTGACTACGCCCGGGGGGCACGGAACTCAGTACCTCAGAGACCTGCCCGAACCGTGGCGCGATATCGCCGAGAAAGAATTGTTGCGGCTGCCCGGGGATGCGGAAGAGGCGCGCCGTCACGTGCGCGAGTTAAAGCAGGCAGGGGCGGACGGAATCAAAGCGGTCCTCGAGACCGGGCGAGCCGGGATGCTGTTCGAGAGGATGGACACTGCGGTGTTGCGAGCGATCGCCGCGCAGGCCCGTAGCGAAGAGTTGCCGCTGGTTGTCCATACGGGCAGCGCGGAGGACATCGCGGACGCTCTCGACGCCGGCGCGGAAGGCATCGAGCACGGAACTTACCGGGAAACGCTTCCCGATGAGCTGCTTGCTCGCATGGCCGAGCGCCGCACAGCCTACTCGCCGACGCTGAGCGTGATCGATGCGCTTGCCGAGCTTGCCGCGCGAAGCGACCGGCTCTTGAGCCGCACTCTGGTGCAGCAAGTCGGTCCCCGCGGCCTGCTCGACGGCACACGAGAAGATTTGTTGCGAGGAGGGCTGCCGGAGCGGGTTGCGCACGTCGAGAATTGGGCTCGGGCGCTCGATCTGGCGAAGCGAAACCTTCGCCGGGCCTACGAGGCCGGCGTTCCGCTGGTCGTGGGCTCCGATGCCAGAAATCCCCTGGTGATCCACGGGCCGACCGTCCACCGCGAACTCCAGCTCTGGGTGGAAGCCGGCATCCCGCCTCACGTCGCCCTCCAAGCGGCGACCCATAACGCCGCCATTTTGCTGAGGGCCGAGCAGCGGATCGGCTCCATCCGCCCCGGCAATGATGCCGACTTGCTGTTGGTTGACGGCAATCCGCTCCAGGACATCAGCGCTACAGAGCGAATCTCTCTGGTGGTTTTCAAAGGAGAACGCGTCCGGCGGTCGGCCTTGTTTCAGCAACGCTGACCGGAAACTTAACCCGCTTTTCTTGCCACGTGGAGAGGCGAAATGCGTGAGAAGCCCGTCGGTACAAGGCGCGCGCCGCTCGGCGACTCATTTTCTGAGGAATGCGAGCGTACTTGAACCCTACGTTGAGCACGGCGAGCAATCGCAACGCAGTCATGGCGGGCTTATGGCGTGCTTCACTGCTGTCCGGTTAAAAGTCGAATAGAATCAATTGGTTGGGGTCATAGGGGGATTCGTTTGGGGAGTCGGATGGCTGGAGTGCCTGTAAAAGGGGCATTTTTTCGAATTGCGTAACGCTGAGAATCTGTAGAATCTGGTAAAGACTCGCTTCCAGCCCGAGCCGTTTCCGGACGATGGCGATGAGCACGTAAATCGAGACAGCGATCCGGATCTGCGTCTTGACGGCGTTCTCGCTGGTGCCGTAAAACGAGTTGATTCGCAGATGTTGCTTGATCCACTTGAAGAACAACTCAATCTGCCAACGCGACTTGTAGATGTGGGCGATGGTCAGCGCCGGGAGCGCGAAGTTGTTGGTCAGAAACTTCAGCCGCTTGTTCGTCCGGGCGTCGAAGTAACTGACCCTCCGCAACGGGTCGGGATAGGCTTGGGCCGATTCGATGGCAGCCAGTATGACGGTCTGATCCGAGCGCAAGCCCGTGGATTTGTCGACGGGATGCGAGTAGCGCCGTTGGAGCAAGATGTTCTTCTTGGTTCGCACGACGAAGAACGACGAGCAGAGAGTGAACACGAAGAGGCGTTCGAAATCGACGTAGGCCCGATCCATGACGTAGAACGCGCCGGCCTCCGGGCCGATCTCGTCGAGGATGTTGATGTCGTGCACTTTGCCTCCAGTAATGCGGATGAACGTGGGAATATTGCCGTGCAGATCCAGCAGCGTGTGCATCTTCACGGCGGCCTTTTGCTTGCGGAATCTCGCCCACGGAAACAGCGACAGGCAGAGGTCGATTGTTGTCGAGTCGAGAGCGTACAGAGTCTGGTCCAAGTCCACACCGATCGGGTCGTGGGCATATAACGGCCGTGCCATGCCAATCAAGACCTGCGCGAAGTCCGCGTAGATCCGCCAGTCGCGCGACTCGTTCGCATCGGCCAGTGTCGAGCGCGCTACCCTGCCGCGGAATCCCATGTGGTAGAGTTTGCCGTGCATCGAACGCAGGCACGTCTCGATGTCGCGGAGGCTTGCCCGATAGGTCAGCTGGGCGAATGCCATCGCAAGAAACTGATCCCAGCAGGAGAAACTTTTCAGATAGGAATCGCCGCGGTAGCGCGATACACATTTCTGAAACTCTTTGCTCGGTAGGTGCTCGATCAGTTGGGAGAAAACCGTACGGCCAAGGTTCATCCCTCATTGTGCCGCGTCCGGATGCTCCGTTCAGGCGACCATTTGCGGCCTCGGGATTTCAAATCGTTCCCGGGCAAAACAGGCCATAAGACATTGAGCGGTCGAGACTTACCGTCCGATGGCGCGACTTTCCCCGGACAGCACTGGGCGTGCTTCAACCGTCAGGTGGCGAGAAAAGCGGGTTAATTGGGGTGGCCCCGTTTAACGGGGCATTTCATAAATACACTCACGTTTCGGGTGAGTGCATGCGGGCACGGCATGCCGCCCCTACAGATCTATGGGGCGCTTGTCTCCGTTGGCGGGTGACCGAGCCTACGGACCTTCCAGGAATTCCCGATCCAACCGAGTAAACGTGATGAACTGATAACCTTTGCTGACGCCGCGTTCCCAAAGCACGCCGATGGTTTTGTCCTTCAGAATCGAAATATCGGAGTAGGCGGTGAAACCGCCGTAGATCACCTTCTCGTTGCCAAGCGTCTGTCCCTCGTCGTAGCTGGTCCGCACGACCAGAGTCTGCCGGCCAGGACCCTTCGGCCCCGTCCAAAGGATGCGGTTGCGATCGTCGCCGGCGGACTTCAGGGTGTAGCGTTCTATCGAGGTGGCCACGGGCGTCAGGAATTGCCCGGCGCGCGGGCGGGACCAAGTTTCACCGCCGCGCTGGCTGATCGCGACCCAGCGGTGGTCTCCGTAGTTCTGGCGGGCGTCGATCATCACGGCTCCGTCGGCGAGTTCGACGAACTGGCACTCGTCGGTGAAGGCGTGAAGCAGCTCCCCTCTCTGCCAAGTCTTGCCGTGGTCATCGCTATAAATCGCGTAGGAGCGCATCGTAGTTACCAGCTTGTCCCCCTCGTCGAACGAAACCCAAATCTTGGACGTGTCAAGCGTCCTCGCCGCGGGAATCAAGAGTCGCCCGCCGCGGGTCTGGATGGCGCCCCCGGGTCCGGGAAACATGGCGTTCCAGTCGTCGAAGTCTCGAGCGCTTCTCGTGATATCGATCGGCGAAGACCACGTCTTGCCGTTGTCGTCGCTGTAGCGGGCCCAGGTCTGGCTGTTGGTTGTGCCTGCTCGGGAGAGCCTCGTGCCGAACCCCGGCTCCCAGCGATTGAAGACGATCCAGACCCGCCCGTTTGTCTTGTCGACGACCGGCGTCGGGTTAGAGGCCGCCCACTTGACCCCCGGGTCATCGAGTATCTTCAGCGGGGACCAAGTCTTCCCCTGGTCCGTGCTGGACTTGTACACGAGGTCAATATCCCCTTGGCCCTCGCCCGGGTCGCGGGGATTTTCCTTGCGCCCCTCAACGAAAGCGAGCAGGACGCCGTCAGGCGCCGTGACAAGCGCCGGAATGCGAAACGTGTGGTACCCCTCGGCCCCCGAGGTAAATACGTCGACGTGCGTGGGCAAATGGCTGGCCGATTCCCCTGTAAGACATGCTGCGAGAAAGCTTACCAGCAGATAGCGCTGTTTCATGACAGGGTGCTCCTTACGCCAACCTAGTCTAGCAGCCCGTGCCAAAAGTCGTTCAGGAGCAAAAAATGGGGACTGCCACCAGTTCGCCCCTGCCATGGCCATAGAAAGAAAGCACTTAGCTTGAAGCGAATCGGCCGGCGGTACCCGATTTTTCGCGACCTTCACCTTTACCACGGGCTACTAGTACATGGCATAGAAGGATGGATACGGCGCCAGGTTGGCCGCCGATAGGGAAACTACTGGCCGCCACACCGAGCCGGCTTTGGTCGGCCTCCCGTTCATTAACCCGCTTTTTTCACCAGGTGGCGAGGCGAAGTGCGTAAGAGGACCGTCAGTACAAGGCGCGCGACGCTCAGCGCGCAGAGGTGTACTTTTACGGGTGCGGCCTGGCCCATTCGCATCTGGTGCGACCGAAGTAAACAGCGACTTCCGCTAGCGTCCAACCGGGAAAGTACGTTGAGCACGGTGAGTAAGCGCACCGACGTAATGGCGGTCCTATTGCGTGCTTCGACCGTCAGGTGGCTAGAAATGCGGGTTAACTGCTTCCCATCGGATCGATAAACTTCCTTATATGCATCTGGAAAAACTCGCCGTCGCTCCCGCGCACAGAGGCCTACCGGACTTGTCAAATCCCAATAGAAATGTTCCCCCGCGGCTTACTGGATCTTGCCGAGATGCGGCTGCGGCTTGTAGAGTCGGTGAATCTTTTCGATGGCCCGCAGGATATCGTTTGTGTCGGTGGAATTACCCATCCACACCTGTTGCGGCAGCCAGAAAGAGTCGCGGCAAGCCTGCTCGGCCACCGGGCAGGGCTCGGCCCGATGAGGCAGGTTCTGGTACATCGGGTTCTTGTAGAGCGGGTGCGGATAGAAGGGCCGGCAAGGAATACCTTCGGCGTTCATGGCGCGGACGAACTCATCCCGCTCGAGCCCGAAGAGTTTCTCGTCGATTCGTCCCGCCAGTAGATACAGAGTCTGCACATTCGCTCCCTCGGGCGCTTTCTGGAAGTGGATGCCGGGCGTTTTGATCTGCTCCCTGAGAATCGCCGCGTTTTCTTGCCGCCGCCTAATCTGCTCGGGCAATCGTTCAAGTTGGGCCAGCAGGATCGCTGCCTGGAGTCCGGTCAGGCGGTAATTCGATCCCAACGTGAAATGATGGAACCCCCCTCGCTCGCCGCGGCGTCCGTGATTGGCCAGCGAGCGGGCGCGCGATGCCAACTCCTCGTCATTGCTGGTGAGAATGCCGCCTTCACCGGCACTCATCGCCTTTGAGTTTTGAAAGCTGAACACGCCACAGAGGCCGACGCTGCCGGCGCGCCGGCCGTGCCACTCGGCGCCATGAGCGTGGGCGGCATCCTCGATCAGCATGACGTCACGTTCCGCCAGCGCTTTCCCGATGCGGTCCACGTCGGCCATTTGGCCGCCGAAGTGTACTACGACGACGCCTTTGGTCTTATCAGTAATCGCCGTAGCGAGTCGCTCCGCGTCGATGTTGTACGTGGTGCTATCGATATCGACGAATACGGGGGCCGCTCCCACTCGCGAGACCGCCGACGCCGTCGAGATAAAGCTGTGCGCCGGTACGATGACCTCGTCCCCTTCACGAATGCCCGCCGCTTCGAGCGCCATCTCGAGGGCCAGCGTCCCGTTCGCCGCCGCGACTCCGTGCTCGCAGTCGTGCAATCCCGCGAAAAGTTGCTCGAACTTGCCGACGAAGTCGTGGAAACCGCCCCACTGCTCGGAAGCCAGCACCTCCCGCAACAACTCGTTTTCCCGCTCTCCCAACCCGGAGCAGGCAGAGTAAGGCTTCTCCCGCACGGGCCGTCCTCCGTGAATGGCTAACTTTTTCACCGCACGGACTAGCATACGGCATTCCGCCGAATCGCTGTCGCGCGCGCGACAACTTGGCTCGGTAACACCCTAGGATTCCAGGGCTTGCCTTGGACTGGAGCGGTGTGACCATCTCTTGTCAAGGACATATCTTCCTGCACGCATCAGGGGCAGAGGGGATGTTTCGTCTTGAGCGCACTAAGCCGAGGATCATCGGTGGCGTGGCACGGAGAGCGACAGAGTGCGCCGCTCTCCGGCTCTAGCATTACCCCCTAAAAGAAGTAATTCCGGCGTTCGCCATCATACGATCCGGTCTTTAAGCAACACTTCTTGAAATCTGCGCCCGGAACCGCAAGGGCAAAGATCGTTTCGACCGAGTTTTTCGATGAGTTCCTTGTCGCCGTGGACAACGCGGACTCCACGCTTGACGTGCGTTTCGGAAGGGTATCCTTCGCGGCGCTTGCTAGAGCGCGTGAAAGGACTGGTTGGTTTGAATGTGGTCTTTCATCTTACACCTCCAGTCAGGCAAAGGTTCCCATTTTAGCAGGCCCGGTACGGATAGGATAGCTGCTCTGCTGAGTCACGCCGGCGCCAACGATGGCTTGGCTCCGCAACAGCGCATGACTCCGAGGCCTACAGCGGGCCGAACGGGTGTGACCATCTTTTATCAAGGACATATCTTCCTGCACGCATCAGGGATAGGGGTGATGTTTTGGTCCAAACGCACTAGGGATTCCCGCGCGTGTCCGAAGAGCATCAGAAGATGGTTCCCACCGGCGGGCTTCCCGGGCGTGCTCTTGTTTTACTTTCGTTTCTTTCCGCACTCACCCTAAATACGGCCTCCGCGCAACAGCCGGCCGATCGCCCGGTCGACTACGAATCCTTTGATGCGCGCTCCAGGTCTGCGCAGACGTCGCCGCGCCATGCGGCCAAAAGCGGCCGGGCGTATGCTTCGGGCGCGGTGCGACCATTGGGCGGTTCCCTCCCCCGCTCACTCTTCGATTTATCGGGACCGATCACGGGACCCCGCTCCGGCGACCCGGAAACCATCGCTCGCGACTATCTGCACCGGGAGATTGCCGCTTTTCAAACGAAGGTGGCTTCGCCGTTCAACTTGCCGCTAGTGGCTCGGGGTGAAAGCGCGGATGCCGGTCTGACCCATCTCACGTTCCAGCCGAGCTATGCGGGGGTCGCCTATTTTGACAGCGAGGTCCAAGTACACGTGGGCAGGGATGGCGAGATCTGGCGCGTCAATCAGAGACCGATTCCTCCGGCTCCAGCGACGCTCGCGCTCACACTTGGTCCCCGTCGGGCTATCGAGGCAGCGTTACGCGAGATCGCACCGGAAGCCCAGCCTCGGCTGCGGGTCGTCACCACCGAAAGCGGCTCCGATCGTCGAGCGGTCTTTTCGGGCCCCGACTTCACCGACCTGGTGCGGGTCAAGCAGGTGTGGTTTCCGCACCGAAACGTCAGCCTTCCCGCTTGGCAGGTGTATCTTCCTTTGGCTCCCTTGCGGACATATGCGGTCGTGGTGGATGATGAATCCGGCAAGATTCTGTTCAGCCTGAGTCTCGCGCGCGAGGTCAACCCCCGGGGGAAAGTTTTCCCGGCGGCCGGCAGTCCACACCCCGACGCAGGCCCCCAAACCAGCGAGCTCTTTAGCGGCTGGCCGTCGACGAGCGGCATTTGTCCCGCGGACGTCTATCCTTCGCAGTTCCAGTCGGGACCGGCGGCGGGCGGCTGCTGGGTCGAGGCAACGGAGACGAAGGGCCCCAACGTCGACGCCTGTCTTGACGCGGACGGCAACAACGTCTGCGACGGGCGCGCCACGGATGCTCAGGCTCATTTCGATTTCGACTTCACCGACAGCTACGCGCAGTCGGGCGACGCCGTCACGGACCGAAACGCTGCCATCACCAATGCCTTCTACTGGGCAAATACTCTCCATGACTGATTATATCGCCTCGGGTTTGACGAGCCGTCCGGCAACTTCCAGGCCGCCAACTATAGCCGTGGCGGAGCCGCGGGGGACGCGGTGTGGGTTGACGTCCAGGATGCCGTAGCGCAAAACAATGCCTTTTTCACGACGCCTCCGGATGGAATCGCTCCGCGCATGGACCTCGGTCTGTTTGCCGGGCTGCGACGTGATTCCGCCTTTGACGCCGACGTCATCATTCACGAGTACGTCCACGGGCTGACGACCCGGCTTGTCGGCGGCCCCAACAGCGTGATCGGTCTATTCCGCTGGCATAGCGGAGCCATGGGCGAAGGCTGGAGCGACGCCTACGCCGCTTCGTTCACCGACGATCCCGTGGTGGGCGAGTATGTTTCGACTAATTCGACCACGGGCATTCGCGGGGTCGCCTACGACAACAGCCCCTACACCTTCGGCCAGTTTGGAACGCTGCGTCCTAAGGCAATCCCCAACACGGCCCTTATATTTGATCTGCCGCAGGTGCATAGCGACGGCGAGATCTGGGCTACCGTCCTGTGGGACGTGCGGCAGGCGATCGGACAGAGCAACTTCGAACGGGCCGTGACGACGGCGTTAAAGCTGACCCCCTCCCGTCCCTCGATGCTGGATGCGCGGGACGCCATCCTGCAGGCGGCACAGTCGTTGGGGGTTGACGGCTCTAACGGCTGTACCATCTGGGCCGCCTTCGCGTCGCGGGGTTTCGGCTATTCCGCGGCGCTCAATCCGATCGAAGCCGGGCAGCCGAACGATACGGCTCTGAGCGTTTACGAAGCGTACGACGTGCCGGCGACCTGCGGTGGTTCTCCGCCCCTCGCCGTCGATCAACGCTTCAACGATGATGTCGAAAGCGGCACGAATGGCTGGACGGCAACCGGACTCTGGCATCGCACGACTCGCCGCGCGGCTTCGGGACAGTATTCGTGGTGGTTCGGCCAAGAGTCTAGCGGGACGTACAACACCGGCGCGCGCATCTCCGGCAGTTTAACCTCTCCGGCGATTGATCTGAGCGGAATCACCAGCGCCGTGGTCGAATGGGACCAGGTCTTGCTGGCCGAAGGCTTCGGCAGCGCCATCGATTTGGGAGGCGGCGCCGCGGGGGCCTACCTAAACGCGGATTCCGGACGGCTGCTGATCAGCACCGACAGCGGCACGACCTGGAAGACGCTCACCCATTTGGCGCACAACACCACAACCGGTGCTTTCACGCCCTACCGGATCAACCTATCGCGATTCACTGGGTCAAGCATTCTCCTGCGGTTCGCGTTCGACACGATCGACGCCCAATTCAATGATTTCGAGGGCTGGTTCATCGACAACGTCCGCGTTTCGCGACTTTCCGCCCAGCAGTCGCAACTCGTCGTCGCACCCCAGACCTTAGGTTTCGTCGCCGTTGCCGGAGGCTCCACGCCACCCTCGCAAACGCTTTCGGTCAGCGAAGCGCAAGGCGGGAGTTTGGGATGGACAACGACGGTAACCCAGGGGGCTTCGTGGCTGAGCGCCTCGCCCGCCTCAGGCACGGCTCCTTCGAGCGTAACCGTGTCCGTCAACCCGGCGGGACTGCCGGCCGGCGTCTATGCAGGTACGATTACTATCACCGCGCCGGGCGCGCTCGGTTCGCCGGCGACCGTCAATGTGACGTTGACGGTAACGGCTGCCCCAACCCAGGCGGCGTCTTGGTCGTTTGAGGAGACCGGCGCCGGTCCCGGCTTGGCGATTCTTGATAGCGCGGGGGGCGTGCACAACGGCGTGACCTACGGCCCGGGAACCGTCGCCTCAACCGGCGTAAGCGGCCTGAGCCGTCTGTTGAACGGCTCGACGGACTACGTGGCGGTGCCACCCTCAACGGCGCTGACTCCGCAACAGTTCACAGTCCGAACCTGGGTGAGGTTGCTGTCGTATCCGGCGAAGTTCGGGGTCCTGTTGTCGGCCTTCGGCGGAAGCAACTACCAGGGTTGGTACCTGGCGGTGAAGTCCGGCGGCGAAGTCATATTGATGGGTGCCACGCCGCCCAGCAGTGCTCCCTGGCTGGTCTCGAACGCCAAGCTGGAGCTGGGCCGCTGGCATGCGATCGCGGTTACGATGGACCGAACCAGCGGCGACGCGACGATCTACGTCGATGGAATTCGGGATGTCGGAGCGCGGTTCCCGGGAATTGGCGCCGACACGACTCAGCCGCTTACCTTCGGGCGCGCTTCCTGGTACGACGGCTATTACTTGAACGCCCAGATAGACGAAACGACGATCTACCCCTGGCTGCGGAGCGCCGCCGAGATCACCGCCGACTACCAATCCTTCTCGCCACCCGCCCCACCCGCCTCGACCTCGACCGTCGCGGAATGGGATTTCGAAAGCGGCGCCCAGGACGTCTCGGGAAACGGCCACCACGGCGCCATCACGGGCACAGAGATCATCCCGGCCGTAAGCGGACAAGGCCGGCGCTTCAACGGCGCAACGGATTCCATTTCAGTCCCCGGCTCCACCGACTTGACGCCAGCCGGCTTTACGCTGCGGGCGTGGGTCAAGTTGCTTTCCTACCCCGCGGATTGGGGTGCCGTCGTCGCGAACTACGGTGACGCGGCCGATGGCTGGTTCGTGGGCGTCAATGCCGGCGGGCGAATCCTCTGCAACGTGGGCAGTCTGCCGAATGACGCGCCGTCTGTCATCTCGAACACGTCGGTCTCGCTCAACCGTTGGCAGCACGTCACCGTCACCTACGACGGCGCGCGCAGGTGGGTCAGGTTTTACCTCGACGGTGTTGCCGTCGGACAGGGCTATGTGCCGGGGTTGACACCGCAGACGTCGGGCGCGCTGACCATGGGCAAAGCGTCTTGGACGAATGATTCTTACCTCCACATGGATCTCGATGAGGTTCTTCTCGTCCCCGGCCCCTGGACCCCAACCGAAGTCCAGAGCGACTTCGCCGCCTTTCAAGCGGATGTCGGGCTGCAGCCGGTTGCCGAGTGGCGCCTTGATGAGACAGCCTCGGGATCCGGAACGGTCCTCGCGGATAGCTCCGGGAACGGCCACGATGCGGTCACGGTAGGCCTTGGGACCCAGCCCGTACCTGCCGTTTCAAGCAACGGTCGCAGCTTCGCGGGCAGGCCGGACTACGCCACCATGAACCCGGCCCCCGGCCTGAGCACCTCCAGCTTCAGCTTCACGACCTGGGTCAAATTGGATGCCCATCCCGGCAATTGGGGGGTGATCTACTCCACCTACGGCGGCGACTACCAAGGATGGTATGTCGGCGTGTATAACGATGGCCGAGTCATACTTTCCGTCTCCGGACTCCCTACTCACAACCCTTGGCTGCTTTCGACCGGCAGCCTGCTGGAGGGTCATTGGCACCACCTGGCGGTTACCTTTGACGGCGGCACGCGCCGCGGCCTGATCTACATCGACGGAAAACTCGATCGGGGCGCGACATTCCCCGCCTTCACGCCGCAGACTGCCGTTTCACCGACTTTCGGACGCGCTTCCTGGTACGACGGCTACTACCTCGCATGCAAACTCGATGAGGCGCGGCTTTACCCGGGAACTCTCTCAGCGACAGAGATCACCACCCAGATCAGCAGCTTTCCGCCGCCCCCACTGCCGGACCTTCCCGACCCGGTGGCCTTCTGGAGGTTCGATGATGCGGGAAGCGGACCGGGATTGGTTCTGGCCGACAGCTCAGGCGGCGGCCACGACGCCGTGACGGAGGGGTTGGGGGCGACCTCCGTGGCCGGGGTCGCGGGGACTGCTCGCAGCTTTGACGGCTACCCCGACTACGCTCACATCACGCCCCATGCTGACTTGAGCACCGCCGGCTTCAGCTTCTCTACCTGGGTCAAACTCGATGCGCTGCCCAACAACTGGGGGGTTCTATTCGCCAACTACGGCGGTGACTTCCAGGGATGGTACGTCGGTGTCTTTAACGACGGACGGGTGATCTTCTCCGTTTCTGGGTTGCCTGCGTCGAATCCTTGGCTGCTCTCCGCCGGCAGCCTCACGGCGGGCAACTGGCACCACGTCGCGGTTACCTTCGACGGCCCCAGCCGCCGCGGGCTGATCTATATCGACGGCGTGCGCGACGGCTCGGCCGTGTTTCCCGCCTTCACCCCGCAAACCGCTATTCAACCCACCTTCGGTCGAGCCTCGTGGTACGACGGCTATTACCTGCGCTCGAGTCTCGACCACGCTCGGCTTTACCCCGTCGAGCTGACCCCCTACCAAGTCACGGCGGATATGCAGAGCGCGCCCTAGCAGCAATACTCGTTAGTTGCCGAGCCGCGACCGCGAGGGAGCGTCGATGGGCCTCGCGGTCCACCCATAGGAATGAAAACCGGTGGGTTTTCGACCGAGCGGTCATCTGTCGGTAGGCACGGGGAGAACTTTCTTCTACGTTTATCGTTGTACATGTGGCAACGCCTAGCCCCGCCTAGATGTGATCTTTCAACAGGTTGTTCATTCGGTCCCGGACCAGGGAAGCTGGAGTTGTCGAATAACCACGACCCTGGAGAGACCGCATGAACATCCATCAGAATGCCCGATTGACGCCCAAAGGCCGAGCCCTTTTGGTTCGATGCATCCTCGCTGGAGAGACGCCTCGGGCCGCCGCGGCGGCCCGAGACGTCTCAGAACGCACCGCCCGCCGTTGGCTGGCCCGCTACCGCGGCGAAGGCGAAGCCGGTCTCTACGATCGCTCTTCGCGCCCCCGGCATAGCCCGCGCCGCACCCCGCAAGCCGTCGTTGACCGCGTCCTCGCCCTGCGCCGACAACGTTGGACGGGCCGCCGCATCGCCCAAACCCTGCGGCTATCCCCGGCCACCGTCAGCCGCCTCCTCGGTCGCGCCGGACTCAACCGTCTCCGCGATCTCGAACCCGCTCCCCCCGTTCGCCGCTACGAACATCACCGTCCCGGCGATCTACTGCATCTCGACATCAAAAAGCTCGGCCGCTTCCAGCACGCCGGTCACCGCGTTACCGGCGATAAGACCCGACGCTCCCGCGCCGCCGGCTGGGAGTTCGTCCACGTCGCCGTCGACGACCATTCCCGCATCGCCTTCTCCCAGATCCTGCCCGATGAGCGCAGCCTTTCCGCTGCCCAGTTCCTTCTCCTCGCCCACGCCTACTATGGCTCGCTTGGCATCCGCATCCGACGCCTGCTCACCGACAATGGCTCCTGTTACCGCTCCCGCCACTTCCGTCGTACTTGCCGCCGCCTCGGCATCCGCCACCGCTTCACCCGCCCCTACACCCCTCGCACCAACGGCAAGGCCGAGCGCTTCATCCAAACCGCCCTCCGCGAATGGGCCTATGCCCGCTCCTACTGCTCCTCCCTCCAACGCGCCAACCATCTGCTCCCCTGGCTCCACGACTACAATTGGCATCGCCCCCACGCCAGCCTCGGCTATCATCCCCCTATCAGCCGACTCCCTCCTCCCCGGAACAACCTGTTGAGGCTCCACACCTAGCCCGCTTTTCTCGCCACCTGACGGTCGAAGCACGCCATAGGCCCGCCATTACTGCGTTGCGCTTGCTCGCCGTGCTCAACGTACTGTTCAAGTACGCCCGCATTATTCAAGAAATACGGCGCTGAGCGAAGCGCGCCTTGTACTGACGGGCCTCTCACGCACTTCGCCTCGCCACGTGGCGAGAAAAGCGGGCTAGGGCCGAGCCTTTCCGGGCGGCCCTTTCGCGGACATACAGCTTGACTTCATTTGTCCTTCTCCCGCATGATGACCCCGCAAGGCGATTTCCCTTGCGCCTTCTTGACAAGCGAGGCTTGGCTTCGCATTGCAGACGAAGAAGTTTTGACGACTCGAGAACGGCTTTTCCAGGCGAATCCCAGGGAAGCGTGATGGGGACAAGAGTTCACGGTTCACTCGTCCCGATTGTCTTCTTTCTACTCGCGGTCCTTGGAGCACCCCGCGGCATGGGGCAAGCCGCGAGCGAGCCTGCGGCGTTCTCTATCTTCCCTATAGGCGGACAACAAGGCACGTCCCTGGAGGCTGAGATCCGGGGTCGAGGCCTCGGCGGCGCTTATGCCGTCCGGTTTGAAGGCGGGGGTCTTCAGGCGCGCATTAAGAGCGTCGAGGCGATCGAGCCCGACGAGGAAGGCGCCGACAAGGAAGACTCCGCGGAGACGGAAGAGAGCAGTCGGGGTCAGCGGATTCTGCTGCAAGTGAAAATCGATCCGGCAGCCGAGAACGGACCTCGCTCTCTGAGGGTGGTCTCGGAGAAAGGGGTCTCCAATTCCCTAGTCTTCCTAGTCAATTCCGAAGCCGTCATTTGGGAGGCCGCAACGCCTCACAATACACCCGCGGAAGCCCAGCAGATCGTCTTGCCGACGGTCGTGAATGGGAAAATCGGCAAAGGGAGGGAACGCGATTACTACGCGTTCGACGCGGGGAAAGGTCACCAGGTGGCCTTTGAGATCTTTGCCAGAGGACGGCGTAGCGCCCCTACCAAGGGAGAGGGCAGGCCCTTTGACGCCATTCCCAAAATGCGATGGACTTACCAATTTCCGAAACAGGGCCGCTACCTCGTACGGGTCGAATCATCCCGCATCGTGGAATTGGTTCTGGTAGCAACGGTGATATCCTTCATCCCCCGAGTTGGCCTGTTCCAAACCGCGGGGAGTTGGCTGAATCCGCTTGATTCCACCCGTCTGAAGTTTGACGACGATGGACAGGCTGACTTTGAGCACCAAGTAGCCAAGACGATATACGGTCGAACTTCGCCGGATTTGGTCTACCAACTTCGCATTGTCCCCAAAGAGCGCCCGCCGATTTACGAAAAATGGTCCGCGCGGCTTGCCGGCGATGCCTGGCAAGAGCGGGCCTTCACCCGCAAACTGCGCCCCGACCGGCTCAAGGCATTGTGGTCAAGAACGGTTGAGGCTCCCGAACAGGAGGTTGGGCACGGTGGCGGAGGGAGTTTGTCAGCTCCGCCGGGAAGGCTTGAGGCGGAAGGGGAGCAGGAGGGCGCTGATCTCGCCGGCGGCGCCGCGCTCATCCCGATTCGACGGGAGCAAGAACCTAACGACAGGCTGGGGCAGGCTTTGGAGGTGTCCGTGCCCGCCCTAATTGAGGGGACCATCGAGCATCCCGGCGACGTGGACACTTTTCGATTCGAGGTCAAATCCCGGCAGCCCCTAGCTTTCGAGATCGAGACCCCCCAGGCGACGCCTCCACGATTCTATCCCAAGCTCGAGGTCGTTGACTCGGGTGGCCGTGAGCTTTTGACGAACGCGCACGAGAAGCTGAAAATTGACGTCACGGACCCCCTGTCCTATTTTTCGATTCTCGAGTGTCTGGCGAAGGGAGCCGGGTGTAACCTCCATTCGATCTCTTATCTCGAGGCGCTGGAGGCAAAAGTCATTGAGACCCTCGAGCAGCCGGGGCGGTACCATCTGCGGATCCGCGACCTCACTCCTCGACGCGGCGGCGCCGGCTACTCCTATCGGGTGCTGATTCGGCCCCAGATTGCTCATGTAGGCGAGATCGAGTTGAAAGAAGACCGCGTGAATCTGGTTGCCGGCGAAGCAAGAAAGCTGACCGTGACCACCGGGCAGGAGGAAGGTTTTGACGGCGAGGTTGTTATCGGCGTCGAGGGTCTTCCGCAGGGCGTCGAAGCGTTGACGGGGGCGGAAGTGGAAAACGACGGGCCTCTGGCGGATCCGAGCATCCGGGAACGACGTTTTGTACCTAAAACCCAAAAGGCCACCATTATCCTGCTGGCCAAGGCTGATGCCCCGGCAACAAGCATGCCGAAGGTTGTCCGCTTCAAGGCCCGGCCGATTGTCAACGGAAAACCGGGCACGGAGATCTTCATCGGCAGGATGGCTCTGATGGTGATTCGGCCGAGGAAGACAGCAGCGGGTGAGGGCGAGTGAGGCATCCGATGGCGCCGTACAAGGGGTTGATTCAGCGGAACCTACTGAGTCTCGCAAATTATGGTGACATGGCTCGCGTTCAAACTGTAGGGGCACAGCAGGCTGCGCCCGCGTCCCAAAGTCACCGTATTTTGCGAGCCTCAATTGCTACCATTGGGCGGAACAAGAAGGACGGGCAAGAGGCGGGCTTGAAACCGCGCGCCGGCAGGTTCCCTCGGCGAAATAAAGTAGCTGTCTTGCTGGCAATGCTGGGCGTCGGTTTTTCCGGGATATCGACGGCTGGGGCGGAAGCGGGGAAACGGCTGCTGTCGCTGAAGCTGGTGCCGGAGGAGGTTACGCTCTGGGGATCCGGGGCCCGGCAACAATTCCTGGTGCTCGGAACCTACGCCGACGGTCTAGAGCGGGATGTGACTTTGCGGAGCCGCGTTTCCATTTCCGATCCGGCGGTGGCGACGGTGGGGGAAGGCGCTCGCGTGTTGGCGCTAGCCGACGGCCGGGCAGTATTGAAAGCTGAACTGGATGGTCGGGTTGCCAAGGCGAATGTTCGTATTGAGGATTCCCAAAACGAAAGACCTTTTAGTTTCACCCGCGACATCGGCGCGATCTTGACCAAGCGAGGATGCAACGGCAGCGAATGCCACGGCGCCGTGAAGGGGAAGGGAGGGTTCAAGCTCTCTTTGAACGGCCGCTCTCCACAGAACGACCAGCGGTGGATTGTCGAAGGAGAGCGCTACCACGGTCTCGCGCCGGCCTCGGGGCCTAACAATCCTCGGGTGAATACGCAGGAGCCTGAAAAGAGCCTGTTGCTGCTCAAGCCCACCTTGAGCGTCCCCCACGGGGGCGGGAAGCGCTTCGGGGTCGGTTCCTCGGATTATCGGGCCATCCTGAACTGGGTCCGCGGCGGGGCGCATTACGGGGAGGAAGACGGGCAGCGGAGCGCGGAAATCGACTCCATCGAAGTCTTTCCCCAGGAAGCGGTCATGGATCTCGCCGGGAAACAGCGCTTGCTGGTGACCGCTCGTTTGAGCAACGGCCGGCGGGAAGATATCACTGAGCACGTGCGTTACGTCTCGAACAATCCCGAGGTCGTGGAAGTCACCCCCCAGGGTTTGGTGAGGGGAGTCGCAAGGGGCGAGACCACCGTCATCATCCGGGCGGCGGGGCATGCCGCGAGCACGCGCGTGGGCGTCATTTCCCGGCCGATCCTCGACTATCCCGACGCGCCTCGCGGAAACTTGATCGATGATCACATCTTTTCGAAACTGCGCAGGTTTCACATCATTCCGTCCGAACTTTCCAGTGATGCGGAATTCCTGCGGCGGGTGTGTCTGGACCTGACGGGCACCCTGCCACCGCCCGAGCGCGTGCGGGAATTCCTGGCGAGCGAAGATTCGCGAAAGCGGGAAAAGCTCATCGAGATTCTGCTGGCTTCGCCGGAATACGTCGATTACTGGACTTTTCGCTTCGCGGACTTCTTCCGCGTGATGTGGTCGAACGCATCGGCGTATCGGGCCTGGATTCGGAAGAGCCTCGCCCAAAACAAGTCCTATGATCAGATGGCGCGCGAGCGCGTCTCCGCCCAAGGCGTGAACGGCCCGGCCCGGCATTACTTCAAGCGAACCGGCGAGATATTGCTGCCCGAGGATAGGATGACCGAGGACATTCGGGCGTTCATGGGGCTGCGCATGGATTGCGCCCAGTGCCATAACCATCCCTATGAGGTCTGGACCCAGGATCAGTTTTGGGGGATGGCGGCGTTTTACGGGCGGGTCAGCCGGGTCCGAGATGCGGGGATGATTTTCGATGATCCGGCCGGCCACGGCGAGCGCCGGGAACCGCGAGTCCTTCATCCGCGAACTCACAAGGAAGCCCAGCCGCAATTCCTCGATGGAGCGCTTCTTCCCGAAAGCGGACGGGCCGACCCGACCATGAGATTGGCGGCATGGGTCGCTTCGCCCGATAATCCCTACTTTGCCAAGGTCATCGTGAATCGGATGTGGGCTTACTTCTTGGGGGGAGGGCTTGTCGATCCCGTGGATGACTTCCGCTCCACCAACCCTCCCAGCCACCCTGATCTGCTGGAAGGGCTGGCAAGGGACTTCGAAGAACATGGCTACGACGTAAAACATCTCATCAGGCTGATCGTTCAATCCAGGACGTATCAGTTGTCGGCGGAGGGGAACGAAACGAACAAGGACGACGAAATCAACTACTCTCGCGCTCTGCCTCGCCGGCTGGAGGCGGAAATCCTTCTCGATGCCATCTCTCGGGTCACCGATGTCGAGGAAAAATTCGTGATCGATCACTATGTCGGTGGAGGGGTGGAGCTGCCGGGGACCCGAGCGATCCATCTGGTGCCCGAGAGTTCTCCGACGCACTTTTTGGATGTTTACGGACGGCCGCCCCTGCGGGAAACCATACCGGTGCGAGAGCGACAGGCGAATCTGGCGCAGGCCTTGCACATGTTGGCCGGCTCCACCTACACCAGAAAGATCTCCGAAGCGGAGGGTCGCCTGGACCGGCTGCTGAAAGATAATGCTTCCGACGAGCAGATGATTGAGGAATTTTACCTGGCGGCGCTTTCCCGGTTTCCAACCGATCGGGAACTGGCTGAACTCGAAACGGCGATCCGCCGGCTGCCTTCACGCCGGAAAACGATGGAAGCTCTGGTCTGGGGTTTGATCGCCTCGAGAGAATTCACCTACAACCACTAGCCCGCTTTTCTCACCAGGTGGCGAGGCGAAGTGTGTGAGAAGCCCGTCAGTACAAGGCGCGCGCCGCTCGGCGCCTCGTTTCTTGAATAATGCGGGCGTATTTGAACCTTACGTTAAGCACGGCGAGCAAGTGCAACGCAGTAATGGCGGGCTTATTGCGTGCTTCGACCGTCAGGTGGTGCGAAATGCGGGCTAGGGGCTCGACCTTTGGGCGTCAATCGGGCATTCTGATGGAGCCTTATTTAGAAAGCCTCCTCGGGGGGGCCTCACCGTGAGGCGAGCGTCCGCTCTTTCCGTTGTCCTTTTGGGGGCGGCGTTGCCCGCGCGGGGCGCCGACGAAGTTGCTCGTTCCGGGGAAGATCTGCTTCGCCGAACCGAAGCCACCTACTCCAGCCTCACCAGCTTCCACTTCGCCGCCGAGGAAGTGACCGAAACGCGATCCGGGGACGCAGAGCGGCGGACTTCCGCCCGCTACGTAACCGCCCTGGACGCTGAAGGCCGCTCCCGAGTCGAGATCCGCGGCCCGTCGCGAAACCGTCTGGCCGTCTTTGACGGTGAAAACAGTTGGGTCTATCTGCCTAGCGTCAACCAATATACGCGGACCCGCTGGGACCCGAAAGACAACGTTCGCTCGAAAGCGCGGGCCTTCGACGACGACGATTTCGCTAAGCAGGTCGAACGCTACCCCAGGCGTTACGAAGCCTTATCGCGCAACCTGGTTGGCGCGACCATCCTGCGGCGCGAGTCATTGGACGGCGACGTGCGCGCGAGCGCTTACGCTGTCGTCGAAGCCAGCTACAAACTTCCCGCGGGGGCTCCCTTGGGCCAATCGACGCGCACTTTCTGGATCGATCAAAAGAGCTTCCTAATCGTCCGTGAGGTTTCTCGCGCCACTGCCAAGCCGCCGGGCCTCGAACGCCCCGTCGAGATCGTGCAAACCGTCTCGTTTGCTGCCGCTCAGGCCAACGAAGAATCGCCGGACTCGCTTTTCGTTTTCGTTCCGCCCGAGGACGCCGAGCAGGTGGCTACCTTCGATCGTCAGGCACGGCGTTCCGCCAGGTTTCTCGGGCAGCCCGCGCACGACTTCAGCCTCCAAGACCTCAAAGGGAGAACCTTCCGCCTCCGAGACCTGCGCGGCAAGATCGTGTTGCTGGACTTCTGGGCCAGCTGGTGCGGTCCCTGTCTCATCGACCTCCCCCATATCGAGGCCTTGCACGACGAGTACACGCGAGAGGAACTCGTGGTGCTCGGCGTCAATGGCGAGTCGGAAACGGTGGCTCGCCCGTTTATGGAACAGCAGGGCTATAGCTTCCCGTCCCTGGTTGACCAAGGGCACGAGGTTTCTCGCCTGTATGGGGCTGCACTCCTGCCGACCATCGTGATCGTCGACCAGGAAGGCCGGATCGCCGCCTATCTCGTTGGCCTGCAGAGCGAAAGCGACTTGCGCCGGGCGCTCGCCAAGACAGGCCGTTAGCCCGCTTTTCTCACCACGTGGAGAGGCGAAGTGCGTGAGAGGCCCGTCAGTACAAGGCGCGCGACGCTCGGCGCGCGGAGGCGTACTTTTGCGGGTGCAGCCTAGCCATTCGTATTTTGGCTCTAGCGAAAGAAGTAGCGACCCGTGTTCGGCGCCCGACCGGCAAAGTACGTTGAGCAC
The DNA here is from genome assembly GCA_965248365.1 of Bryobacterales bacterium. Lineage (GTDB taxonomy): Bacteria > Acidobacteriota > Terriglobia > Bryobacterales > UBA6623. Next base: position 30,246 of record CBDFJA010000004.1, read on the forward strand.
GGTGAGCAAGCGCAACGCAGTAATGGCGGGCTTATGGCGTGCTTCGACCGTCAGGTGGTGAGAAATGCGGGCTAACGGCAAGACGGTCTCGTTTGGGTTCGTTTCGCCGACCTACTTCTGTTTTTCTTCTCCCCTTACCTAAGGCGCCGAGTTATTGAAGGAGAAAAACTTAAGTGGCTTGAAAACATGGAGATTAAACGGTGATCCCCGGTGACGCTAGCATTGTCGTAGAATCAAAAACCGTCCACTTTCGTGATGTCATCAGCTGTCTGGGGGCCTCTCGGCTTCGCCCTCTGAAAAGGAGGAACGTGAATGAAGATGTTCGGGATGCGGCGTCCCATGACTGCGCTGGCGTTTACACTCTGCATCGGAGTGGTGGTCTGGCTGTCGTTGAAAAAACAAGAGGATGGCACGGTTCGAATCGCCACCGGCACACAAGGAGGCACCTATTACGCTCTTGGAACTGAGCTTGCTCGTGTCCTGAAAGAGCTCCCGGAACATCGGATTCGGAACGCTCCGGTCTGGCAAACGTCCGGAGCGGAACAGAACATCCAACTGCTGTCGAATCCCGAGACCGAGGATCGGGCCGACCTCGGCCTTGCCATGAGCACTACTCTGGCGATGGCATCACAAGATCAACGGGACGAGATCAGAGCCCTCGCTACCCTATATCGAGATGTCGTTCAGGTTGTCGTGCGGAGTGATTCAGGCATTCGAGAGCTCGCCGATCTGCGGGGCAAGAAGGTCTATATCGGCAAGAATGGCAGTGGAACGAAGCAGGTTGCCCGAGCCTTGCTGCGGGCCGTAAAGATTGGGGATGAAGATTACGAGAGAGAAGGCGACACAAAAGGCTATGCCTACGCGCCGAGGATGCTAAAAAGTGGGCAACTGGACGCCGCCATTCTCTGCGCCGGGACTCCAACGAATGCCGTAACGGAAGCCGTTGAACAGGGTGGGCGTCTCATAGACTTGGAGATCACGCCGGATCAGATCAGCGCGTCCGAACCCCGATTCGAGAATTTACTGATCCCGGAAGTTATCCCTGCCGGCTTCTACGAGGGCCAGCGCAAGCCGATCCACACGGTTGCCACGCAGGTAGTCCTGGCTTGCCGGAGAGATTTGGATGGGAGGTTGGCCTCGCTGATCCTGGACACAATATTCGACAATGTCGACAGGCTGCTCATTGCACATTCGCGGGTCCAAGACATTCGGTTCCAAGACGCCCACGTGCCCGGGCCCCTTGCCGGCGTGGAGCTTCATCCAGGCGCGGAAAGCTTCTGGGAGCAAGAGGAGGAGAAACTGCACGTCGCCACGGGAGCCATCACTGGGAGGTACCATCACCTTGGCAAGGACATCCAAAGTCTACTCAAGGAGAGTGGTATTCCAGCGAGGGCGATACACACCGATGGTTCCCTCGAAAATGCAAGTTTGCTGGCAAATCCGGAGCGGTCCGCGATCGCGCTGATGCAGTACGACATTGCCCTCGCGGCATACCTGGGACAGTCCAGGCCTGTCTATGGACAGGAAATCTCGATCAAGGACAAGAACGGCAACTCGATTAGGGTTGACGGAATGCGTCGCATCGCCGCCTTTGAGGAGGAGAAAGTTCACGTGCTGGTCCGCGTAGATAAGCTTCCGAACCCCGCGGACCTGAACCCGACGGTGGAGGTCCTGAAGGGCCGGAGAGTGTCCCTCGGACCCGAGAAAAGCGGGACACGAATCCTGGCTCAAGCCATTCTGATGCACCATGACGTTCCGCTGAATTCGATCGAAGCCGTCTTTCTTCCCGTTACTGAAATGGTCAACGAGCTACACGGCGGTGACATCGACGCCGCCTTTTTTGTCTCATCCGTGCCCAGCGCAGCCGTTAGGACGCTTCTTGCGGACAACCGGCTCAGGCTGCTCTCGATCGATCGCCGCAAGATGGCCAAGATGCTCGGAGGCCCGCTGACGGTCTCCGAAATCGCCCCAGGAACCTACCAGTGTCAGCCGGAAGGCTCCTCGGCGGTAGGAACAATCGCCACAAGGACCGTGCTGGTCACCACGGAAGACCTACCCTTCGACGTAGGAAGAATCACCAATATCTTGTTTGAAGGCAATGCTTTCCTCGGTGTCGAGGGTGGCGCGAAAGCCATGGCGGCGAACCTTCCCTCTCTCCGGCTGCACCCCGCCGCGCGAGGCTACTAACAGGAGGCGAGATATCTGCCCTCGCCAGCCGAGAGTAAGTGGCTAGAGGCGACTTATTTCAGCTTGGCCATCCTAGTCATCCTGATCGGCGGTACCCAGGGGGTCCTTAGGTTGCGACGGGATAAGATCCATAACGAGGTCGGTAGAAGGGTTTTTGAGATTTCAGTCGGAGCGAGTGAACCTCATTCGGTCCAGCGGCTGGTGATCATCCGCTCGGAGATCGACGAACGCGTCAGGAAACGCTGGTGGACCGCGGACGAGCTGGACCGGGCGCGCTGGCAGGCCCTGATGAATCTGATCGAGAGCAGGAAAAAGGAAGCCCAGGAGAACTTGACTCGGGCGCTGTTGAGCGAGATACGCGCGCTCAGGAACGAAAGGGACCGGGACGCCGCGGCATCCCGGGAACACTACTCCGGTCTGGAAGAGAGATGCTGGAAACACCTGGAGAATGGAGAACTGGACGAACCCCAGCATAGCCTGCTGTCGAAGGTGATCCGCGAGAGCCCCGGCAACTCATCCGCCAAATCGGCGGCTGCTGATGGTTAGGAACCGGCCGCGGTGGGGCTCGTGCAAAGTCCCGCAGGCTTGGATGACGGCTTCCGAAATCAGCTTGACAAGTATGTGTCCTTGGCCGGATCGGGGCAAGGGCACAGTTTGCAAAACGCCCGCGCACAGGCATAATGTTACTCGACATTCGATCCGGCAAGCTCGGGAGGTGAAGATACGTTGCCAGGCTTGATTCTCAAACGAGAAAAATGGGCGCTTCAACTTCTATGCTCCGGGATACTGCTACTCCAGTGTTTCGTGATGAGCTGCGCCACTCGAATGGGTCCTCGTACGATCCCAAGCGCCCGATTCAACTACAACGAGACGATCGCCCGTTCTCTTAACGAACAGCTTTTGCTCAACCTAGTGCGTCTCCGCTATCGAGATACGCCCCTTTTTATCGATGTCGGCACGGTCGTCGCGCAGTATTCCCTGTCCGGTCGAGCTAGCGCTTCACCCATTGTGAATATAGACGGCAAGGATCGGACCGAGTACGGGTTCGGGGTCGGCGGAAGCTACTCGGAGCGTCCAACGATCACTTATGAGCCGCTCAAGGGGGAGGAATTCGCCCAGCGGCTTCTGGCCCCCATCTCACCCGTCACCCTGATTCTCTTGTCCGAATCCGGATGGAGCATCGAACGGCTGTTACTCTGCTGCGTCCAGCAGATCAACGACCTAAAGAACGCACCCAGCGCAACCGGACCGACACCTTCCTCCTTACCGGAAAACAAAGACTTTCGGCAACTAGCGGGTCTACTGCGCAAGCTGCAAATGGCCGACGTTCTGAACTTTCGGGTGACGTACGAGGGGGGGCAGCGGGCTATGTTTTTTCATCTCCCAAGGCCGTTGCCGGAGGGTACGTGGAAAACTGAAGTTGAAGCGGCCAGAAAACTTCTGGATTTGAGCGATCAGCACGAGCTTTTCCAGATAACTTCGGAGACTCTGCGAAGAGAAGCGGATGAAATCGCTGTTTCCGGGCGTTCTCTGCTTGGCGTGTTGTTCTTTCTCTCACAGGCTGTCGAGGCGCCCCAGGCCCACCAAGAGCAGGGTCTCGTTACGGTAGCGAAAGACCCGGAAGGCAGGCCCCTTGATTGGGCCAAGGTGACGGGGAACCTTTTGCGCATCCACTCGCAAAGCGAGCGGCCAACCGACGCATTTGTCCGCATCAACTACCGCGGCCATTGGTTTCGGATCGAAGATCGGGACCTCCACTCTAAGGCGACCTTCAATTTGCTGACATACTTGTTTTCTCTTCAAGCCGCTCGTCTGAAGGGAGTCAGCCCACTGCTGACGGTGCCCGTTGGTGTCGGAAACTAGTGCTCAAAAAAGCACTTAGCCGGAAGCGAATTGGCCGGCTGTACCCGATTTTGCCCGCGCGCAGGAGATGACCATGCCGGAAGCCAAGAAAAGTCGTTTGACACTTTATATCTGCATTGGCATCGTCGCCGCTGTCGGCATCGCCCTCCTGTTTCCGCACTTCGCCATGAAGCTCCATGCGGGCGGCGAGATTTTTCTAAGACTCCTAAAAATGATGGTCGTTCCCCTGGTGATGGCGAGCGTCATGAGTGGAATTATCGGCCTCGGTGATGTTCGCAAGCTAGGACGGCCGGGCGGCCGCACCATTGTTTTTTATCTGGCCACGACGGTCCTTGCCGTAATCACCGGGTTAGCTACGGTGAATGCGATCCAGCCTGGCGTCGGGGCGTTTGATCCGGAAACCCTCAAGGAACTGGCCAAAACCAGCCCCGCGATCGCTACCGCGGACGAGTCGGCAACGATTGGCACGATTCTCAACAACCTCCTGCTGATGCTTTTCACGGATAACTTGATTGCCGCCGCCGCCGAGACCGATCTTCTTCCTCTGATCGTCTTTAGCATCATCTTTGCCGGGATGCTGACGACGATGGGATCGAGGGTCACGGCCATTACGACAATGATCGTCCAGATTAATGACGGGCTGTTGTCGTTCATTCTTCTGCTGATGAAAGTGGCGCCGGTGGGAATTTTCTGTCTTGTCGCTGCACGGTTCGGTCAGGCGCAGGCGGAGGGCCGGTTTCTCGAAGTTCTTAGTCAAACCGGATGGTATGTGGTGACGGTGCTTCTGGGACTGGCAATTCATGCCGGCATAACGCTGCCGCTGATCCTGTGGGTTTTCACCAAGAGAAACCCCTATCGCTTCATGTACCAGATGTCGCAGGCCTTGCTGACGGCCTTTTCAACGGCCAGCTCCTCGGCCACGCTTCCGGTCACCATGGAATGCGCCGCCGAAAAGGCGGGTGTCTCGAAACGGTCTACGGAGTTCGTATTGCCCCTCGGCGCCACGATTAACATGGACGGTACGGCTCTGTACGAGGCTGCCGCCGCAATTTTTATCGCTCAGGCGATCGGGATGGATTTGAGCCTCATGCAGCAACTCGTCATAGCTGTCACAGCTACCCTGGCCGCTATCGGAGCCGCCAGCATTCTCGTACCGCTGTCAACGCCTTTGGGGATTCGGTCGGCGCGGCGGTTGTGGAGAAAAGTTTTGTAGTCGCACACGACCAAGAGTCTTCGTAAGCGGCGCCCTCGGGCTAGCGCGAATTGTTCACCACCCGACCCTCAATCCCGCGGAGGTACAATCTCCCTGATGCGTTCCGGCAAGAAAGAAGAATCGCCGCCGGCCACCCGATCGCCCAGTCTCCACGAGCGCCTTGACAGTTTAAATGAATTCGAGCGGGCGCCCGTCACTCGAGACCGACTCGAAAGCGGCCGGCATTTCGCGGCTGTTTTTGCGGGCGAACACGTCGCCGGCACGGAGTTCGTGATCGGCGCCCTGTTCGTCTCCTGGGGCGTGGGAACGCGGGATCTCATTCTCGGTTTGTTGCTCGGCAATCTTTTGGCCGTTCTCGCCTGGACGTTCATCTGCGCCCCCATTGCCGTTGAGACGCGGTTGACGCTGTATTGGTATTTGCGGCGCATCGCCGGGCCGGTAGTGACGGCGAGCTACAACGTGGTGAACGCCATTCTGTTCTGCGCCTTGGCGGGAGCCATGATTACAGTTTCGGCATCGGCTGTTCGCATCCCCTTCGGCATACCGCCGCAGACCCTGTGGTACCCGACCGACCTGCGCTTTGTATTGGTTGCCGTGGGCGTCGGAGCGGTGGTCGTCGCCGTCGCGATCCTGGGTTTCAGACGGCTGGCGCAGTTCTCGACGATCTGCGTGCCCTGGATCTTCGTCATGTTCTTTGCTGGCGCCTTGGCCGTCCTGCCGCAATTGACGGCCGGCTCCTCCGGGGTCGGCTCGATCGGAGGCCTCGACGACTTGTGGCGGCTTGCCGGCGAGAGTATATGGGTCGGGCGCGAGGACTCGGAGTTTAGCCTCTGGCATGTGGCTGCGTTCGCCTTGCTGGCCAATCTGGCGTTCCACGTAGGACTGTCGGACATGGCCCTGCTGCGCTACGCGCCGCGCGCCCGCTACGGCTTGTTTTCCGCCTGTGGAATGTACATGGGCCACTTTTTGGTGTGGCTGTGCTCGGGCGTCATGGGAGCCGGGGCGGCGTTGATGCTCAACACTCCCCTAAGCGATCTGGATTCGGGGGAAGTCGCCTATCAAGCATTAGGCTTGGGCGGCGCGCTGTGTGTGATTGTCTCCGGTTGGGCGACGTCGAATCCGACCCTGTATCGCGCCGGACTCGCTCTGCAGGTGGTCACGCCGGGGTGGCCCCGGTGGCTGGTCACATTGCTGGCCGGAACGGGGACGGTCATCATTGCGTGCTTTCCCTACATTTTCCGATACCTGCTCGAGTACGCGGGCACTTTCGCCATTCTTATGGCGCCGATCGGGGCGGTCGTTTTCGTTGAGCATTGGATTTTCCCACGGATCGGCTTGCGCCGCTACTGGTTCGGCGAGTCACGGAAGGCTGTCAACTGGGCGGCGCTGGCTGCCTGGGCGATCACCGTCGTCGCCTGCTTTGCCTTGTGGAGATCGGAACTATTGCACGTGGTGTTCATCGCTGTCCCGGGCTGGCTGCTCGCGGCGGTCTCCTACACTGCGTTCGCGGCCGTCGCGGGTGCGCGCGGGGCGGCCTCAAGAGAGCCCCGCCCATCCGAGCCGGAAAGCGCTTCCCCTCCGGCCCCGGCCGCATCCCTTACTCGCGAGCGAGCCGCCAACTCATCGCGCTCCGCTTTGGACATCTGGTCGGGAGTGATCGGTATTTCGTCATTAGGGGTATGCTTGGCGCTTGCGCTCTGGGTCGGCTTGGCGGGCGAAGAGGGGTATGAGCACAACCTGGCAGCTTTCAAGACATACCTGGCGGTGGCCAGTGTTGTGCATCTGTGCGCGGCTGCGACTTGGGTCTTGCGCTCGGAACAGACGGAAAGAGAATGACGAACATCGTGGCCAAGTCACGATTGGCGGGCATTCTCACACTTGCTGGGGCGTGTGCGGCGGTTGGGGTTCGGTTTTGTTTCCGTCGGTTTCGTCCGGGGGTGAGAACCGCGGGCAAGTGTCAGGTTTGTCGTCCGGAAACCTTGTCGCCCGAGTCCCACAACATGCGCATACCCAAGGCCCAGGCGAGGGCCGGCAGCAACATCGCCGCTCCCACGGCGAACGTGGCGGCGCGGGCGGTGACGCCCAGGTCGATCGCTTTCCCGCATGCGTAGCCGGCGATCGAGGCGGTGACCGTGAACAGACCGAGATCGGCGGCGAACACGCGGCCCCGGAAACGGTCTTCCGTGTTCAAGTAGAGAAGCATATTCGAGAACACCCAGACGATCGAACCTCCCGCATGGGCCACGACCATACTCAGCCAGGCCAACGCTAGATTTTGAGCGCCGCTGAAGGCCATGTAAAAAGACCCCGCTGCCAAATATCCGACGAGGATCGACCAGCGCATTCGCCGCTGCTGTTCTCCCACCAGTGGGCCGGCCAGCAACGGGCCCACAACCGATCCCACCCCCTGAAACATGAACAGTGCTGCCATGCCCAGGGCCGCGTGACCGCCGATGCGCATGTCCTGGCGGCCCAGGATAGAAACCAGCACCGCCCGCGCACCCAAGATGCCCAGCCCGAGTTTAGCGGTCATCAGCGCCACCAGACGCCAGTCGCGGGCCACGTACCGAAAGCCCTCGGCGATCGGGCCAAAGCCCAAGATCTCCCGCCATTTCAGGTCGGAGTAGATCTCGAGGTGCGGCTCGGCGAACCGCGCCCGCGCAATAAACCAGGCCGAGAGAAGAAACGAGGCGGAGTTGATCACGAACGCCGGCTGCCGGCCTAGAAAAGCGACCGCCAGCCCGCCCAGTCCCGCTCCCGCCGTGACCGTAACCGACCACGTCGTCGACGAAACCGCATTGGCGGTCGAGATCCGGCTACGATCGACAACGTTCGGGATCGCCGCGGTTCGAGCAGACTCAAAAAATGCCGCGCCGACGACCTCCACCCCCAGCAGCAGATAGAGCAGCCCAATCTGCCCCTCCCGTTCGATGAAGAGCATTCCCAGCACCACCAGGGACCGCAACACGTCGGTGGCGATCATCACCCGCCGCTGGCTGACGCGGTCATTCACGGCGCCGGCGGTGGGGCTGGCGAGGAAGAAGGGCAGAATCTGCAGCACGACCGCCCAAGCCACCGCTTCGGCCGATCCCGTCAGCTCAAGCAGCAGCCCATAGATGGCGACCGAATAGAACCAGTCGCCTAGGCCGCTGATGAGCTGGGCCAGCCAAAGCCGGCGAAAATTCAGATTTTCGTGAAGAAGCCGGTAATATCCGGCGAGAGACAAACTATGCGCGGGTGGGACAGGAGAACGTGCCACGGTTTTTTCAGGAAAACGGCCACGAAACTATAGGCGGTACAAACCGGTGCGCTCCCGAACCAACTTCATCGTCGACTCGGCGATGGGGGAGACGCGCTCGGCGCCCGCGGCGAGAATTTTCCGAACGGCGCCCGGCTCGGCCATGAGTTCTTGATACTTCTTCTGGATCGGCTCCAGTTTCGCCACCACCATGTCCGCAACGTCCTTCTTCAGGCTGCCGTACTGCTTGCCGTCAAAGTGGGACCGCAACTCGTCGTCGCCGTAGCCGCTGAAAGCCTGGAAGATGTTCAGCAAATTCGCGACGCCCGGTCCCATCTCGTCGAAATCGACAGCCGGGCTGGAGTCGGTCACCGCCCGCATGATGAATTTCTTGATGCGCGACGGCGGATCGAGCAGGTCGACGGCGTGGCTGGTTCCCGGGGTGGATTTGCTCATCTTTTCCGCCGGGTCATCCAGACCCATGATGCGAGCGCCCACGGCGGGCAGCCGGGTCTCGGGAACGACGAAGGTCTCTCCGTAGAGCGAGTTGAAGCGTTGGGCGATGTCGCGGGTCAATTCCAGATGCTGGGCCTGATCTTCGCCGACCGGGACGATCGACGCCTGGTAGAGAAGGATGTCGGCCGCCATCAGCGCCGGATAAGCAAATAGTCCCGTCCCGACCGATTCCTGGGTCTCGGCCTTCGCCTTGAACTGCGTCATGCGGCTGAGCCAACCCATCGGAGTAACGCAAGTAAATACCCACGCCAACTCGACATGCGCCGGAACCGCCGACTGGACGAAGATGGCCGAGTGGGCGGGATCAATGCCCGCGGCCACGTAAAGCGCCGCCACCTCTTCGATCTTCTGCTGAAGCTGCCGCGGCTCCTGGTAGAGGGTAATGGCGTGTTGGTCGACGATGCAGAATATCGGTTCGTACTGATGCTGAATGTCGGCCCAGGTTTTCAGAGCGCCTAGATAGTTTCCAATATGAAGATTGCCGGAGGGCTGCATGCCCGAAAAAATGCGTGGCTTCATGGGGACGTTCGTTCGGCGATGGGACCTACCCATCTATAGTGACAGGATCGCGGGTGGAAACCAACGCTCGGTTCGAGGGTGTATCCGACGCGAATACACGCACGTTTCGGCGAATGAGGGCGGGCGCGGCGTGCTGTGCTGCTTTGGGATCCGCGGGGCGCCTGAAAATTCAGGGGATCGGAACGCGGTACGCGAAACCCGCGGCTTTCCCATGTAGGTGACCGAACTTATGAAACAGAGCAGGAACGACGGTTGACGGCTCGCCTGGAACTACCACCCGCCGTCGGGCACGGCCAGCAGGTGCTCGGGCTCCCATTTTTCCTCGTCCCAGCGGTAGCCATCGGCAAACTCGACCCCGACCAAATACCCGTAGTTGCCCAGCTCGCAGTAGCGGACCGCCACTTGGCCTTCGAAGTCGCGGGTGTGAATCCGGGCACCGGTTCCTACCGGAATGGGGATGTTCAAGCTGATGGAGACCCCTCCCAGGCTGACGTCCTCCAAGACGCCGATTTCCGAAATCTCCCGGCCCCGCTCGTCCCAAAACGAGACCTGAATAAACTCCGAACACATGTGCCGAGCGCCCTGGCGGCGCTCCTCGCGGCGTTTCAAAAGCAGACTCCTTGGCTGTGATTCTTATCGGCCAGGAATGCCGGGGTTTTCGGCTGAAGGGCATCGAAAAAACGGCTGGTCAACAACGCTCCGCCGGTCCCCGAGTCTCGTTGCTGCGCCGACGGGGACGGTCTGGCGGAGATCGTCGATCGGCGGGCGGCGGATGCCCGATTGCTATACTGAGACGAGTTGGGTCGAGGCGTGGGGAAGACCTTCTACATCGAGACGTTTGGCTGTCAGATGAACGTCCACGACAGCGAAAAGGTCCGCGGCACGCTCATCGCCCGAGACTATCGTCAGGTCGGGCGGCCCGAGGACGCCCAACTCGTCCTTTACAACACCTGCAGTATCCGCGATAAGGCCGAGCAGAAGGTCTTTTCGCGGCTGGCCAACTTCAAAAAGGCCAAGTCCGAAGGCAAGATCTTCGGCGTCCTCGGTTGTGTAGCACAGCATCTAGGCGAGCAGGTTTTCGACCAGGCGCCTCATGTTCGTCTTGTCTGCGGCTCAGCCAGCTACAACCGGTTTGCCCATTTGCTCCAACGCGTGGAAGCCGGGGAAGATCGCGTCACCGGGCTGGCTCTCGATACCGACGAAACCTTTGAGACGCCGCTCACCCGGCGCGACAACCCCTACAAGGCATTCATCACGATCATCGAGGGCTGCGACAAGAGCTGCGCCTACTGCGTGGTACCGTTCACCCGGGGACCGGAACGGAGCCGCACCAGCTCGAGCGTGCTCGAGGAGGCCCGGCGGCTGGCGGCCGGCGGATATAGCGAGATTCAACTGCTGGGGCAAAACGTCAACAGCTACCGCGACCCTTCCCCGCCGAGCTGGAACTTCGCCCGCATGTTGGCTGCCGTCGGCGGCGTTCCCGGCGTCAGGCGGGTTCGCTTTACGACTTCCCACCCTCGCGACTTCAGCGCTGATATCGTCGAGGCGATCGACCGAAATCCCGCGCTGTGCGATCATGTCCATTTGCCGGTGCAGTCAGGCTCCACTCGCGTGCTGCGGCGCATGAAGAGAGACTACACCCGCGAGGAATATTTGCGAAGGATCGAAGGCATCCGCGAATCCCGCCGCGACATCTCCCTGAGTACCGACATCATCGTAGGATTCCCGGGCGAGACGGAGGACGACTTCGAGCAGACGCTTTCGCTGCTCGACGAGGTCCGCTACGACTCCGTTTTCTCCTTCAAGTACTCGCCGCGCGCCAACACAGCGGCGATTTCCTACGACGAACAGGTGCCGGGGGACGTCAAGTCCCGGCGGCTATCCGTTCTGCAGGAGAAACAGCGTAATATCCAAATCCGGCGCAACGCCGATCTGATTGGCAGGGAGGAAGAAGTGCTCGTCGAGGGCCGCCGGGAAAAGTCCCAACAGTGGATCGGCCGCACGACGCAGAATCGCGTCCTCAACTTCGCCGATCCGAGCGGCCTCGGCATCGGAAAGGACCTGCGGGGCGGCTATTGCCGGGTTCTGGTGACCGGCTCAGGACCGAACTCCTTGGTCGGAGAACTTGTCGGGAAACCGGCCGCTTCGACTTTTCATGGCTTTAGGATCCTTCAGTAACGAGAAACAGCAGCGAGAAACCACAGGGGGTAGGTGATGGAAGTTGAAATGAAAATCAGGGGTCTGATGATGGACCCGGTGACCAACATGCCGATCGTCATCCTCAAAGACCTGGACGGCAAGTCGGTGCTGCCCATCTGGGTCGGTGTCTACGAGGCCAACGCCATCGCCTTGGAGATCGAGAAGGTCGCTACCCCTCGGCCGATGACCCACGACCTGATCAAGAACGTGTTTCTCGGACTGACGACCGGGGTTCGCAAGGTCGTCGTCAGCGAACTCAAGGACGACACGTTCTACGCCGTGATCTGGGTGGAGCATAACGGCGACTTGATCGCCATCGACGCCCGCCCCAGCGACGCCCTGGCCGTCGCCCTGCGTCTCGATTGCCCCATCTATGTCGAGGATGACGTACTGAAGTCGTCGAAAGTCAGCGGCGCCGTCAGCGACAAGGCCAATAGCGAAGAGCTGCGGCGTTGGCTCGAAAACCTCTCCGACGAAGACCTCGGGCAGTACAAAATGTAGCTTCAGAGTCCCCATTCCGCATCTGCTGATCCCTTCCGGACCAAAGTCCGAACCCTTTAGATCCCTGCGCCGTCTGGCGATTGTTTCCGCCCCGCCTGCACTGAACCTAGCCCGCGCCGGAGGAAGAGAGCGAAGCGCGGCGCCAAGCGCAAGGTCTCGTAAAAAAGGGGTGGAAGCTCACCTGCCTACCCGGAGCTTCCACCCTAAAGAAAGGGACGGAGAACAAACACTAGCGCTCAACTGCAGCCGGAGGTTGAGCCACAGTTTTCGCACTTGTAGCAACTGCCGTTACGCGTCATCAGCGACCCGCATTCCGAGCAAATCGGCGAATCCACCGTCGCCGGCTGGAAAGACAGCGACTTCTGTTCATCCGGCTCGGTGGGCCGCAGATCCGGGGTCTCACCAACTTCGGTTTGCTTGTACTCGGGTGAGATGAACTTGGCGCCCAGCCAGCGGAAGATGTAGTCCATGATCGACTTGGCATAGGGAATCTCCGAGTTCCCCGTCCATCCGCTCGGCTCGAAGCGCACGTGTTGGAATTTATCCACCAGCACTTGCAGCGGCACGCCGTATTGCAGGGTCATCGACACCGCGGTGGCGAAGCTGTCCATCAAGCCGCTGATCGTTGAACCTTCCTTAGCCATGCGAATAAAGATCTCGCCCGGCGTCCCATCGTCATAGAGGCCAACCGTGATATAGCCCTCGTGCCCGCCAACGGTAAATTTGTGGGTCACCGACTGCCGCTCGTCGGGGAGCTTGCGGCGCATCGGCCGGAAGACTACTTTTTCGGCTGCGGCCTCGGCGCTTTGCCGGTCTTTTTCTCCCTCTTTCCCCTGAGACGAGCTGAGCGGCTGCGCGCGTTTGGACCCGTCGCGGTAGATGGCCACCGCTTTCAGCCCCAGCCGCCAGGCCTCCACGTAGGCGTTCACAATATCCTCGACGCTCGATTCCCCCGGCATGTTGATCGTTTTCGAGATCGCTCCGGAGATGAACGGCTGCACGGCGCCCATCATGCGAACATGCCCCATGTAGTGGATGGCGCGCTCGCCGTTCTGCGGCCGAAAGCTGCAGTCGAACACAGGCAGATGTTCGGGTTGAAGATCAGGCGCGCCCTCGATCGTCCCGGTGGAATCGACGTGGCTGACGATTTTGCTGCCCTGCTCGGGCGAATAACCCAACTTAAGCAGCGCTGACGGCACCGTGTTGTTGACGATCTTGATCACACCCCCGCCCACCAGCTTCTTGTACTTGACCAGCGCCAACTCGGGCTCGACGCCGGTCGTATCGCAGTCCATCATGAAGCCGATCGTACCGGTCGGCGCGATGACCGTGACTTGGCCGTTGCGGTAGCCGTTTTGGCTGCCGGCCGCATAGGCGTCGTCCCAGCAGCGTTGCGCCGCGTCGTAAAGCGCTTCGTCGACGTGCTGGGAGTCTACGGTCCGGGCAGCGTCCCGATGCCCGCGGATCACCTCCAGGAAAGGCTCCTGGTTGTGCTCGTAGCCGGGGAACGGCCCGGTGGTCCGGGCGATCCGCGAACTGGTCAAGTAGGCCTGTCCGCACATGACCGCGGAAATCGACCCCGCAATGGCGCGCCCTTCGTCGCTGTCATAAGGCAAGCCCATCGACATCAGCAGCGCTCCGAGGTTGGCAAAGCCCAAGCCCAAGGGCCGATAATCGTGGGAGTTTCGGCAGATGACCTCGGTGGGGTAGCTAGCGTTGTCGACGATAATTTCTTGCGCAATGATCAAAGTATCGACGGCGTGGCGGAAGGCCTCGGCGTCAAATCGCCCCTTGGAACCTTGAAACCTGAGCAGGTTCAACGATGAGAGGTTGCAAGCGGAATCGTCCAAGAACATGTACTCCGAGCAGGGATTGGAAGCGTTGATCCGCGCCGTATTCTTGCAGGGGTGCCAGAGGTTCACCGTGGTGTCGAACTGCATGCCGGGATCGCCGCACTGATGGGTGGCCTCGGCGATGTCATGCAGTAATTCGCGAGCTTTGTGGCGCTCTTTCGGCTGGCCGTTGACCACCGAACGGGTCCACCAGTCTTCGTCGTTGACGGTCGCTTCCATGAAGGCATCCGTCACCCGAACCGAGTTGTTTGCATTTTGGAAGAATACCGACGAGTAGGCGTCTCCGTCGATCGCCGCGTCATAGCCGGCCTCGACCAGCGTCCAAGCCTTGCGCTCCTCGCTGGCCTTGCACCATATAAACTTCTTGATGTCGGGATGGTCGGCATTCAAGATCACCATCTTGGCCGCCCGGCGTGTCTTGCCCCCCGACTTGATGACTCCCGCGAAGGCGTCGAACCCCTTCATGAACGACACCGGACCCGACGCCCGACCGCCGCCTTTGAGCGAGGCATCCTCCTCCCGAATCTTCGACAGGTTCGAACCGGTTCCCGATCCCCACTTGAACAGCATGCCCTCGGTCTTGGCGAGGTCCATGATCGATTCCATGGTGTCGTCGGCCGAGATAATAAAGCAGGCCGAGCACTGCGGGCGGTGGACGCCCGGTTCTAAGGCCGCCACCTGTCCCGACGCCTTGTTCCACGCCCAACCGTAGCCGCGGCCTTCCTTCACCCCGACGTTGAACCATACGGGCGAGTTGAAACTGGCCTTCTGCGTAAGCATGAGGTGGGCTAGCTCATCGCGAAAGTTCTCGACGTCTTCCGTCGTCGCGAAGTAGCCGTCGGCCGCACCCCAATCAGCGATCGTATCCACGACGCGGTGGACCAACTGCTTCAGGCTGTGTTCACGCTCGGGCGTCCCAACACACCCGTGGAAATACTTACTGGCCACGATATTGGTCGCGGTCTGTGACCAGTTGCGGGGCATCTCGACCTCGCGCTGTTCAAAGATCGACTCTCCCTTTTCGTTGGCGATCGAGGCGGTGCGAGTTTCCCACTCGAGCAGGTCGTAAGGTGTCTGGGAGGGGTCCAAGTCTTTCGTGAAATACCGCGGGAAAGCCAGGCCCCGTTTTTTTTCGACGTCTGTTGAGAGCCGATCTACCTGAGACGCCAGGTCAACGCTAATTTCACCCATGCTTCTCTTCCCTTCTATCCTCTTTCCCCCAACTTGCCCATACCGTCTCCTCGCCGCCCGAAAAACACCCGAAACGCTGGTCCGTAGGCGAGTTCCGCGCGAGCTACGAGGGGTAGCCAGGCTCACGCGACATGGAACATACTACACATGATCTTGGGGTCTGTCAACCCAAAACTTCCATATATCGCGTTTTTGGCGTCTTGCCGGTCGAACCGCTTACCTGCATCATCCGGAGAATGATTGCCCCACTTCTCGGTGGTGGTTCCGGGATCGCCTGACGTCGCCGGAGCGGTCCACGTCCCCCCCCGCGCGATCGAGGCATTGAGCCGCATTTCTCACGAGGAGCGCCTTTAGCTAGGGGCCACCGAGCCCGCCAGTAGGGTACTGGCCGAGGCCTAGGTGTGATCTTTCAACAGGTTGTTCATTCGGTCCCGGACCAGGGAAGCTGGAGTTGTCGAATAACCACGACCCTGGAGAGACCGCATGAACATCCATCAGAATGCCCGATTGACGCCCAAAGGCCGAGCCCTTTTGGTTCGATGCATCCTCGCTGGAGAGACGCCTCGGGCCGCCGCGGCGGCCCGAGACGTCTCAGAACGCACCGCCCGCCGTTGGCTGGCCCGCTACCGCGGCGAAGGCGAAGCCGGTCTCTACGATCGCTCTTCGCGTCCCCGGCATAGCCCGCGCCGCACCCCGCAAGCCGTCGTTGACCGCGTCCTCGCCCTGCGCCGACAACGTTGGACGGGCCGCCGCATCGCCCAAACCCTGCGGCTATCCCCGGCCACCGTCAGCCGCCTCCTCGGTCGCGCCGGACTCAACCGTCTCCGCGATCTCGAACCCGCTCCCCCCGTTCGCCGCTACGAACATCACCGTCCCGGCGATCTACTGCATCTCGACATCAAAAAGCTCGGCCGCTTCCAGCACGCCGGTCACCGCGTTACCGGCGATAAGACCCGACGCTCCCGCGCCGCCGGCTGGGAGTTCGTCCACGTCGCCGTCGACGACCATTCCCGCATCGCCTTCTCCCAGATCCTGCCCGATGAGCGCAGCCTTTCCGCTGCCCAGTTCCTTCTCCTCGCCCACGCCTACTATGGCTCGCTTGGCATCCGCATCCGACGCCTGCTCACCGACAATGGCTCCTGGTACCGCTCCCGCCACTTCCGTCGTACTTGCCGCCGCCTCGGCATCCGCCACCGCTTCACCCGCCCCTACACCCCTCGCACCAACGGCAAGGCCGAGCGCTTCATCCAAACCGCCCTCCGCGAATGGGCCTATGCCCGCTCCTACTGCTCCTCCCTCCAACGCGCCAACCATCTGCTCCCCTGGCTCCACGACTACAATTGGCATCGCCCCCACGCCAGCCTCGGCTATAATCCCCCTATCAGCCGACTCCCTCCTCCCCGGAACAACCTGTTGAGGCTCCACACCTAGCCCGCATTTCTCACCACCTGACGGTCGAAGCACGCCATAGGCCCGCCATTACTGCGTTGCGCTTGCTCGCCGTGCTCAACGTACTGTTCAAGTACGCCTCCGCGCGCCGAGCGGCGCGCGCCTTGTACTGACGGGCCTCTCACGCACTTCGCCTCGCCACCTGGTGAGAAAAGCGGCCTAGCCGGCCGCCGCGGGCGGGCCTTGCTGAAAGACCTTGTCGAGAATGGTGACTGCCTGATCGATGTGGCGCCGCTCGATGATGTAGGGCGGCAGGAATCGCAACACGGTCTCGGTGGTGCAGTTGATCAACAAGCCCATCTCCATCGCCTGCTGCACGACGGCCTTGCCGGGGACTTTCAGGTTCAACCCGACCATCAATCCCTTGCCGCGCACCCCTTCGACGAAGTCGTAGCGTATGACGAACTCTTCGAGCCGCCGCCTGAAGTAATCCCCGTTTTCTCGAATCGCCGGCAGCTCCTCGTCGAGGACGTCCAGAAACTCGAGCGCCGCCCGGCAGGCCAGAGCGTTGCCCCCAAACGTCGTGCCGTGCAGACCCGGGCTGATCATTTCAGCGGCTCGCTCGTTGGCAATGACGCAGCCCATCGGCAGCCCCCCGCCGAGAGGTTTGGCCGTGACGAGGATGTCCGGCTGAATCGGCTCCGGACTGCTATCGTCAGCGGACGGCTGATGCCACCACTGGAAGGCGAAGTAACTCCCCGTGCGTCCGAGGCCGCTCTGAATCTCGTCGAAGATCAGCAGCGCGTTGTGCTGCTTCGAAAGCTCCATCGCGCAACGGGCGAAGGCCCGACTTACTTCCTGAAGGCCGCCTTCGCCGAGAATCGGCTCCAGCAGGATCGCCGTAGTGCGATCGCCGACGGCCACCCTGAGCCCGTCGAGATCGTTGAGGTCGACGAATTTGACTCCCGGCAACAGAGGCTCGAAAGGTTCGCGGTACTTCGCCGTGCCCGTCACCGACAGGGCGCCCGCCGTCCGCCCGGCAAAGCCGTCGTTGAGCGCCACGATCTCGAACTTCTCTTCGCTCTGGCGCCGTCCGAAGGCCTTGGCGATCTTCAGCGCGCCTTCTACGCTTTCCCCGCCGCTATTGGTGAAAAACACACGGTCGAGTCCGGTGAGTTCGGTCAACCGGGCAGCCAGCGGGGCCTGGAAGCCGTGGTAGTAGAGGTTTGAGCAGTGAATCAAGCGGCTCATCTGCTCGCGAATGGCCTTGAGGATTCGCGGGTGGCCGTGGCCGAGCGCATTCACGCCTATCCCGGAGACGAAGTCCAGGTAGCGCTTGCCGGCCTCGTCGTAGACGTAGCAGCCCTTCCCTCGGACGATGACCAGGGGAAGACGGCCATAGCTTTGGATCAGACACTTTTTCTCTAACTCAACGACGCCCCCTTCGGCGGAGGCGGGGTTCGGAGGAGTGGCGACCATAACGCGTATAGCGTAACAGAACGGGAGGGGCGGGTTAGCTGTGATGTCTCAACCCGTGGCGCGTCACGAGGCAGCGAGCTCCCTCTCCAGCCATGCCAGGTAATTCGGAGACCCGTCCACGATGGGAATTGCCACGAGCTGAGGCAGATCGTAGCTGTGGAGCTTTTCGATCTCGCGGCGGAGGGTGGTCAACGAGCCCCGCGATGCCTTAATGATGAGCAACAATTCCTGCTCGTCCTGTATATCGCCCTTCCAACGGTAAAAAGATCTCACCGCGGGCACAATGCTCACACAAGCCGCCAGCCGTCGCTCCACCAGGTGTCGAGCGAGCTTCTCCGCCTCGGCGGCGTCCCTACAGCTCGTGTAGACAATGACTTTATCGGTCATGGCTAAGTCTTCTCCCTCGGAACCCATTGCGGCTCGACGCGAAACCGGACTGGGACATTCTTCTTATGGCGACAACAGCCTCGTTGAAGTATAGTTGGACATGATGGAAGGACCCGAGCCAAGGAGAAACAGGTGGCGGTGGCTGGGCTTCCTCGCTCTCGTTTTGGTGGGCCTCGTCTTTTACCATCTCTCGATCTACGAGCGGCTGACGGAGCTCACCGCCTCCTGGGAGCGGGAAGAACAGATCCAACTCCGCCTTGAATCTCTCCGCGAAGAGAATGCCCGCTTGGAGGTGGCCATCGGCGACCTGGCGCCCGAGGGACCCGCCATCGAGCGGATCGCGCGGCAGAAACTGCAGATGGCCCGCCAGGACGAGACGCTAGTAAAAATCCCCGAAAAACGATAGGCTCGCGGTCAGCGCACAACCCCCTCGAAGGGACTGCTGGCCGAAGCATAGAGTCTCTTCTCCATACGCCGCGCCTCCCAGGCCAGCCGGCCCGCTTCGACCGCGCCCTTCATGGCGAGAGCCATCTTCTCCGGTTCCTCGGCCTCGGCGATTGCCGTGTTCATCAGCACGCCGTCATAGCCGAGTTCCATCGCCCTGGCGGCGTCGGACGCCGTGCCGACGCCGGCGTCCACCACCAGCGGGACGCTGGTAATCATCTCTCGGATAATCCGCAGATTCGTCTCATTTTGGATTCCCAGGCCCGAGCCGATCGGGGCGCCCAAGGGCATGACCGCCGCCGCGCCGGCATCCACCAACTTCAGGGCGTTGACCAGGTCGTCATTGGTATAGGGCAGCACGACAAAGCCTTCCTTCGCCAGGACGCGGGTGGCCTCGAGCAGGCCTTCATTGTCGGGAAACAGCGTCTTCCGGTCTCCGATGACCTCGAGCTTGACCCAGTTCGACAGACCCACCTCGCGCGCCAGACGAGCGGTGCGGATGGCTTCCTCGGCCGTGTAGCAGGCGGCCGTGTTGGGCAGGATGAAGATTTTCTCTCGATCGATATAGTCGATGAGCGACTCCTTGGAGATGTCGGTCAGGTTCACTCGCCGGACGGCCACCGTTACACAGTCGGCGCCGGAGAGTTCATGGCAGCGCTTCATCTCTTGAAAGCTACGATATTTGCCCGTCCCGACAATCAGCCGCGACTGAAACTCCCGATCCGAGATTTTCAGACTCATGTTTCGATTCTATGCCTTTCGGCGGTCTCGCGGCAAAGCGCGGGACGGGAAGTTTGTTGTCGTTAGATGGGCGCGGGGGAGGACAAGGATTCATCCACGCCGAGCGGCCTCATCCCTGGACCGCTCGCTCACACTCGCGGCTCGGTGCTCGACGCTCCCGCCTGCTTGAGGATGCGAATTAACAACTCTCGTCCAATGTCCCGCGAATGAGCATGTGATCTCGGCGTATTTGCGGACGTGGTCTTCGGTGAGGGTCAAACTTCGGGCGGCGTGCTGTCCTACGGTGACGTGCATTCCGGCAGCTGCTTCCTTCCCACCGCAATGGCTGTGAACTGCTTGTTCTTTTCCTTCGACTACCCGGCCCAAACGTTGGCCCTCATCGGCGGCTGCCGAGTATCCCGCCGAGCTGCCGCGGCGGATGAGCCTTCAGCCCAGCCTCGTTGGGCTCGGTCCCCCAGCCGGGAGTCTTCGGCAGAATCAGATAGCCCTCCTCGATCTCGGGGGCCACGGTGAACAGCTCGTCCCGCCAGCCCACTTCATCGACGTCCGTCTCCATGATGCGGAAGTTCGGGACGGCGGCTGAGAAGTGCGCGCTCATCATGCTCGAGAGGTGCCCGTAGAAGTTGTGCGGCGCGACGTTGACCTCGTAGGACTCGGCCAAGGCGGCGATCTTCATCGACTGCCACACGCCGTTCCAGACCGCGTCGACGATGGCGACGTCCATCGACTGGCAGTCGAAATACGGCCGGAACTCGCGGATCCCGATCAGGGTTTCGCAGGAGCTGATGGGCGTGGCCGAGCGTTGCCGGATTAGCGCCAGAGCCTGTGGGTTGTAGCTGTCGATCTCGATCCAGAACAACCCCAGCGGCGCCAGCGCCTCGATCATCTTGAGATAACCCTCGGTCTTGAAATTGAAGTTGAGATCCAGCAGGATGTCGATGTCGGGCCCCGCCCCCTCTCGGAAGGCTTCCATCTCGGCTTTCAGGCCGGCGACGACGTCGCGCTCGGCGTTCAGCTCGGGATAACCCGCCGGACGGTTGAATCCGGGCAGATAGCCCGACGGCTTGCGGTCGAATAAGAAGATGTTGGTCTTAAGGGCCGTAAAGCCCTTGTCCTTCACCTCTCGGCCGAGAGCTTCAACATCGTCTAGTGACTCGACGGGCGGGTATGGATGAGCCTCCGGCCAATTGACTCGATAGGTGCCGCAGTGCGACCAGTAGACGCGCAGCCGGTCTCGCACGGCGCCGCCCAGAAGCTCATAGACGGGGACGCCGTAGTGCTTCGCCTTGACGTCCAGTAGGGCGTTCTCTATCGCCCCGACCGCTTCCCCGGCAACCCCGCCGGCCGCGGGACGAGTGGCTGCGTAGAGGTCCCAGTAAATCTTTTCGGTGTGCCGCGGGTCCTGGCCCGCCACCATCGGTGTAAGCCCCTCGATGGCCGCTGAAACACCCGGCGACCCGAAACCCTCTTGGAACTCGCTCCAGCCGGCCAAGCCGGTATCGGTCGTCAGCTTGACGAACGAAAAATTCCGCCAGCCAGCATCGCAATGCAAGGTTTCGATCGTTGTGATGTTCATCGTGGGTGTCCGATCCGTCTCATGTCGCCAAGGTAGTGTACTGCCGGCTCGACCTGAATGCAAACGCGGCCGGGCCGCCTGACAGCTACGCGTAAATTACTGAATTTCATCGTGGTTATGAGAAATTGGCTTTGTTTGGTCAATTCCTTGCTCCCCTACCGGGTTGCTGCGCCGCGCCGACAGTTACCTTCGAGCAGCGCACCGAGAGCACCCGCTGCCAGGGAACTCGATGTCGCCACGAATGGCGACACGGCATGCAAGAATGCGTGCGCCACAAAGCATAAGGCCGCGGATCTTAAAGTCGAGATCCGTCTACGAACCCACTCTAACCAGTTGATTCCCTGTGGGTTGTGCGAAATTGGGTCTGTTTCGTGTTTTTTTCTCGCTCGACGAGCGGCATGCGTTCCGTGGGGTCTCCCTCCTTCAGAATAGCGAGACTGTCAAGCGCCTTCGTTGGACGATGAACGAAAAGCCGGGTAGTGCGCTAATTGTGCGTTGGTCTTGCTGGCGGCCTTGCGAGGGCAGGCCGCCAGCGGATCACTTCGCGTTGCCCCGTCCAGGAACATTGATCTCACTAGCGGTTAGTCGCTGCTGAACGGGTTTTGGGGGCTTCCCAAAGGCTTTGGCGAAGTAGTGTTCCAGGTCGTCCTTGTCTTCAGATATACGCATAAGCGTCATGACAGATGTGATTTGACGGTCCAGGTGTTCATTGCCGGTGTTGGCGGTGATCAAAATGCCTTGCCGCCCTTGATGGTCCGAAAGACTATAGGTGTCGTCGACTGCTGCAACTCGTCGGAAATAAACGGCTTAAGGTTCTCTGCCACTAAAAAAGGAGGCAGTCCGTCGACCAGTCGAACACTGCCGGATTCACGGCAAGATCGAGGTCACCCCTGCTATTGAAGCGGGCGTTACCGATCACGTCTGGAGCCTTGACGAACTTCTCATCGAGGCGGCAGGATAAGAACTATGACTTATGCTGTGTTGTACGGGGTCGGCAAAGCACCGTTCCAGATCGTCGAAGTGCCCGAAGGTTCTTCGGCTGATGACGTCAATCCCGAGGATCGCCCGCTCTTTGGCTCGGGCTACGGCAGCCCGAAAGAAGCCCAACAGGCAATTGATGCGTACAAGAAACGTTCGCGTCCAGACGCGTGTTGACGCGGGAGCAACGCACAATTAGCGCACTACCAAAAGCCGCGGGTCTGGCGGGCGGCCGATGCGCGACGAGGCGGCGCACGGACCGGCAGGAGTCATGTCGGCAAGCGGGCGCGATGAATCGCGCCCCTACATTCCTGACAGCGGGCATTTGCTTGCACTTCTACCCTCGGCTGGTGAGAAATGCGGGTTAGGGGTGGCGAGCAGCCTATCTCACCGCTTCGATCATTTCCCGTTGCTCGGGGGTAAACCGGCAGCCTTGGGGTAAACGCGCGGCGCGTCGGGCGGCGAGCTCATCTCCTCGGCTGCGAAAAACGAGGATCAAATTATTGCGGGCATCGAAGTTACATGGGTCGTGGCGGAGCGCGGCCCGAAAAGTCCGGGTGGCCTCGTCACCGCGCCCAAGCGCGTATAGGGCGGCTCCGTAGTTCGCGAGCGCTCCCGGGTCGTCTGGAAACGCTCTCAGCGCCGCCGAAAACTCGCGTGCAGCATCGGAGGGGCGGCCCATCTGCAGGTGGACAACGCCCATCTCGGTCGCTACGTCGGGATCGTGAGGGGCCAGAAATCGTGCCTCATCCAACAGCCGAAGCTGTTCATCGTGCGCCGGCGGGTGCTTGGCTCCCAGGGCCCTGGAGAGCTGAATCTTGGGGCGAACCTTGGCGGGAGATTTAGCCACCGTATCCCGCCAAAGGCTTTCCTCGCCGTGCCACACCCAACTTCTTTGCAAGCTAAGCCCGGCGAGCAGAAGAGCCAACAGCGGGACCGCGTATCGCGGGGCGCGCGACCCTATGATGCCGATCGCGAGACTCAGGCTGAGCAAAGGCAGATAGAGCCGACGTTCCGCCATCAAGTCCGCCAGTGGAACAATGCTCGATGTCAACGACCAGCCGCACGGCCTCCAGCCGTCGTTTTTCCAGAGCATCAAAATCGCGCCTTACGCCTCTTGGGTTCCCCATGTCTATTAAGACGAGCAGAACCCCCAAAAGGTTACTCTATATTATGCGGGAGTCAATAGATGGTCTTAAGCGGGCATTCAACGACTTGTTGGGCAGCAGCTACGGTAATGCAGAGTCCGACCCCATAGTTGCTTTCGGCGACTTGCTCGGAAAAGTCGCTTCACTCCGAACAAAACAAGTAAAGTTTATTTTGAAAACGAGGAAAAGGCGATCTGAACTGTATGATCTTAACAAAGACCCGGGAGAGAAGGTTAGCCTCAGCCGTCAGCAGACTGTCGAAACAGAGATCCTGACCCAGCAGTTGTTGGCCGAGAGAAGCTCCATTTCTACTCAGCGCTCCGCCGAAACGATGGAACCAGATGAAGAGCACTTGCGCGTGCTGCGCGCCCTAGGGTATATAAATTGACGTACAAAGAGGAGAATGGGTCCCATTGGCCCGAGAGTCTCTCTGTTTCGCTGCCTTGTGGTGCATTGACTCACTCTTTTGGCCGTCCTGGCACGCATAGGACACGCGACCACCGGCTGCAATGCAACGCTTTTCGCACTCTTGCCGCGGTTCGGTGCTCCTTTCGCTCCCGCTGCGACCTTCAAATGCTACTCGATCATGGCGTTCCGACGACGCCAGAGGGACCTTTGGCAACACTTCCCCCGCGCCGACCGTCGGCAACCCGCGTACGCTGGCTGTTCCGAGCCGTCAACGTTACGCTCCGGGCAAAGGCCACGCCCAGGGCTGCCCGGCGCGGTGCGGCGGCCGCGCTCCATGCGGAGCAAGAATAGTGAACCGTTGATTCATATTTCGAGATTCGGACATCCCGCCGCCACAGCTCGGAGGGTTGGCTCGCCAGTGCTGAGTTTCAAAGGTTAGCGTACGATCCTCGGTGAAGATAAGCCCGCTGGAAGCGACCTATAAGACGGGTTTTTGCACCTGCTTCGCAACCAGCCGTAAAACAACTCGCCTAAAGGACCCCCACGAAGCCGCGTCAACACGGCTGCAGACAACCCACGAGTGCCGTAGAGTAACTACACCAACTTTCGAAACCGGCCGCTAGCCCGCATTCCCGCTTTGAAAATAGGCTCCTCCTAGGAAAGCAGAGGGTGACCCGGCAACCTGGGCAGACGTCGCTGTCGCCCCCAAAAACCGGGGCAGCGCTGCCTGGCAAAATCTCGCTTTTCCCCACCCCTTGCAGTACCCTGTATACGATGAAGCCGATCAAGCCGCTGCTGTTGCTCGTGGCTTACGGCGCCGCCGGCGCCGCCTCTTCCCCTCCCGACTTCCAACAGGACGTCCTTCCGATCTTGAGCCGCCACTGTCTGCAATGCCACGGCGAGGCTGTGCGCATGGGCAACCTCGATCTGCGGTCTCCGGCGTCCATGCTCCAAGGCGGCAATAAGGGGCTCGCATTAGTCAAGGGATCGGCCCGGCAAAGCCTGCTTTATCAACGCATCGTCGACCAGTCGATGCCCATGGGCGAAGAGAAGCTGACGGAAGAAGAAATCGGCGTTATTGGAGCGTGGATCGACAGCGGCGCGAGCGCGGACGCATCCGGGACCTCGGAAGCCTCAAACGAACAGCCCGTTACCCGGCATTGGGCCTTTGTTCCGCCTCAGCGCCCACAAGTCCCCCCGGTCAGCGACGGCGAATGGGTCCGTTCTCCCGTCGATGCCTTCATTTTGCGCGATCTCGAGAAGCAGGGCATCCGGCCGTCCCCGCCCGCGGACCGCCGTACGATACAGCGCCGTGTCTACCTGGATTTGACCGGCTTGCCTCCGACGCCGGAAGAAGTGGACGCTTTTCTTCAAGACGAGTCAGCCGATGCATACACCCGCGTCGTGGACGATCTTTTGTCGCGGCCCCAGTATGGAGAGAGATGGGCGAGACACTGGCTCGACGTCGTCCGCTACGCGGAAACGAATGGCTACGAACGAGACGGGACGAAGCCGCACGCCTGGCGCTACCGCGACTACGTCATCGACGCGCTCAACAACGACAAGCCTTTCGACCGCTTCGTGACCGAACATCTAGCCGGCGATGAGATCGAAGGCTCCGATGCGGAGGCCCAGATCGCCACGACGTTCTTGCGTTTGGGTAGCTGGGACGACGAGCCCGCCGATCCGGACGTCGACCGCTATGACCAACTCGATGACGTCCTCGGGGTGACCGCAACAGCGTTCCTCGGACTCACCATTCGCTGCGCCCGCTGCCATGACCACAAGTTCGAACCCTTTCCGCAGGAAGACTATTACCGCCTGTTAGCCGTCTTTGAACCGCTGCAGCGGCCGCAAGATGGGCGCGCGGACCTGGATGTTTTCGTGGGCACTAAAGAGGAATTGGCGGTCTACGGCGAAGCCATGAAAAAAGCGGACGCCGAGGTCGCCCTCGTCCAAGAGCCGCTCGAGGACGCGAGAAGGGCGATTCTCAAGCGCGTCCTTGAGAAGCATCAGGGATTGCCCGCGGAATTGAGCTGGTCGGAACAGGTGGAAACGGTGCTCGCGGCTCTTGCCGACCCGAAGAAGCGATCCGAGAAACAGAAGGAACTGGTCGGGACTTTCCACGACCTGCTGGAGGAGGCTATCTGTCGGGAAGCCTCCCGGGAGGAGAGTACTCAGCTTTTGGAGTATCAGCTACAGATCGCGAAAATCAATGCGTCCCGACCCCCCGAACCGCCCCGCGCTTACATCTGGCACGAGGACGCCGGCGAAACTTCCCCGACCCGTGTCCTCGCAAGAGGAGACATCCGCCGGCCGGGCAAGGAAGTGGAGCCGGGCGTGCCCTCGGTCTTCGGCGCGGACCGACTGGAAGCGCCTTCGGCCATCAAGAAGTCGACGGGGCGCCGGCTCGCGCTGGCGCGCTGGATGACGCGGCCTGACAACCCGCTCGTCGCGCGGGTCATCGTCAACCGGATTTGGCAGGGCCATTTCGGAGAGGGTCTGGTGGCCAGCGAGAACGATTTCGGCCTGATGGGGCAACGCCCGACACATCCGCGGTTGCTTGACTACCTAGCCACGGAGTTGATCCTGTCCGGCTGGAGTCTGAAACATATCCACCGGTTGATCGTCACATCCAGTACGTTTCAGCTTTCCTCGGCCTGGGACCCGCGGTCGGCGAAAATCGATCCCGATCAGCGCCTGCTCTGGCGTTGGAAGCCGCGGCGCTTGGAGGCGGAGGCGGTTCGCGATTCCGTTTTGGCGCTCAGCGGGCAACTGAACGTCGAAATGCATGGACCCAGCATCTACCCCACCCTGACGCAGGCCGTTCTGGAGGGACAATCCAGACCCGGAGAAGGCTGGGGAGAATCCACGGAGCAGCAGGCCTCTCGGCGAAGCGTCTACGTGTTTTCGAAACGGAGCCTGGCTGTACCCGAGCTTGAGGCTCTCGACGCTCCCGATACATCGTCGAGTTGCGAGCAGCGACGGGTGTCGACTACCGGTCCGCAGGCTTTGATATTCTTGAACGGTGACTTCATCCATCAGCAAGCCGGTCACTTCGCTGATCGGCTTCTGCGAGAAGCGGGTGAGGACCCGAAAGAGCGGGTCGGGCGGGCTTTTGAGTTGGCCCTGGGGAGGCAGCCACGGGCGGGCGAGCTCCATTTGGCGCTCAACTTCCTCCGCGCTCACGAAAGACAGATCCGAGCCGACCTACAGGCCGCCGAAAGAGACGTGGACACGAGCGGCCGCCAAGCGTTGGAAGGATTCCTGCTGACGCTGCTCAACACGAATGAGTTTTTCTATTTAAACTGAGGTAGCCCTCCTGATGGGAGAAGCCATGAAAGGCTTTCCTCTAGCCGGCCGTAAGTTGACTCCGTGCGGTCAGACGCGCCGTGAGTTTCTGTGGGAAACTGGCGGCGGATTCGCCGGCACCGCCCTGACCTACCTGTTGGCCGGAGACGGCTTCTTTGCTGAAACCGCCCTGGCCGCGGAAGCCCTGCCCTCGCCCTCCAGGAAACCGCATTTCGCCGCCAAGGCGAAGTCCTGCATTTTTCTCTTTATGTACGGGGGGCCTAGCCAGGTCGATACCTGGGATCCGAAGCCGGAGCTCAACAGATATCACGGCAAGCCGATGCCGAATCTCGATGACGACCCTGTGCTCAAGGGGAGGAAGCCGGGTACGCTGCTTGGCTCAAACCGGAAGTTCCAAAAATTTGGTCAATCCGGCATCGAAGTGTCCGACCTCTACCCGCAACTGGCCCAGCGAGTAGACGATATCGCCGTGATCCGCGGCACCTACGCCGACAGTTTCGCGCACGGGTCGGGCCTGCTGCAGATGAATACGGGCTTTCTGCGGCAAGGCCACCCTGCCGTAGGATCGTGGCTGACCTACGGGTTGGGAACAGAGAATCGAGATCTGCCCGCGTTCGTGGTCATGGTGGATCACCGCGGCGGACCGATCTCCGGCCCGCCGAATTGGTCATCCGGGTTCATGCCGGCGACCTATCAGGGCACCGCGTTCCGTTCCACCGGCGACCCGATTCTCTACCTTGGCCGGCACGAAGGCGTGACGCCGGCTCAGCAGCGGCAACAGCTCGATTTACTGTCTGGGCTGCACCAGCTCAAGGGCGCCGCGGGCCCGGAAAACTCGGAGCTGATGGCGCGCATCGCCAGCTATGAGCTGGCGTTTCGGATGCAGACGGCCGCGCCGGAGGCCGTCGATCTTGCCGGCGAGTCGCGCGCGACCCGGCGGCTCTACGGCCTGGAGGATCCCGTCACCGAGAAGTTCGGGCGCAAATGCCTGATCGCTCGCCGCTTGGTCGAGCGCGGCGTCCGCTTCGTGCAACTTTACTCCGGCGGCGGGCACGGCGACGATAACTGGGACGCGCACAGTAACGTAGACGAGAACCACGAACTCCACGCCCGGGAAACTGACCAGCCCATAGCCGCGCTGCTGGCGGATTTGGAGCGCCAAGGCTTGCTTGAATCGACGCTGCTCGTTTGGGCCGGCGAGTTTGGCCGTACGCCGACCAGCCAGAATAACGTCGGCAGGGATCACAGCCCACGCGGATTTTCCACCTGGATGGCCGGAGGCGGCGTAAAGGGCGGTCAGACCGTGGGGGCCACCGATGATTTCGGTTACGCCGCCGTGGAGAATAAAGTCCACGTCCATGACCTGCACGCGACCATCTTGCATCTTATGGGCTTGGACCATACCTTGCTGACCTACTTCCACGCGGGCCGCGACATGCGGCTCACCGACGTTCATGGGCGGGTCGTTCCCGAACTGGTGGCGTGAAGTAGGCCGCATGCGAATATACGCGGTCGGGTTCCTTCGGATATTCTTTATAAGGACCGGCCGGCCCCTGAGCAGGCCGATCTGCTCGCTGGGGTGAACCCCTGAAATGAGACAGTCATGATGGTGAGATCGAGTCCCCTACATGAAAAATGCTGCAAGTCGGAGGAGGTGACACTGTGATTACGAAAACGAGCGAGGAACTTCAGCGGCTACACGAAGATGTCCTCAAAGCTGTGGGGACGCCCGGCGACATCGCAACGGTTGTCGCCGACATACTGGTCGGGGCGCATCTTGCCGGCCACGACTCGCACGGCGTCCAGCACCTGCCGCACTACGTGCAAGAGGTCGGGAAGGGCGATATCGTTCCCGCCGCGCGTCCCGAGATCGTCTCGGAGAAAGGCAGCGTCCTATTCGCGCGCGGCAACTGGGGCTGGGGACATTTCACGGCACACTTCCTGACGGATGTCGCCATCAAAAGGGCAAAAGAACACGGAGTTGTGTTGGCCGCCGCCGTCGAAGTAAACCATATCGGACGGCTCGGCCACTATGCGGAAATGGCCGCTGCGGAGGACGTGGTTTTGATGGTCTTCAACGGCGGCTTTTCAGGGAACATACCAACCGCGGCGCCTTTTGGAGGGCGCAAGCCGGTGCTCGCTCCGAATCCGATCGGCATGGGTTTCCCAACTTCCCAAGGGCCACCCGTAGTGCTCGACTTCGCCACCACCCGAATCGCCGGCGGCAAAATCATGCTGGCGGCGGCTAAGGGCGTCGAGGTCCCCCCGGGATGCATCATCGACAAGGACGGCAACCCCACCACGGATTCGAACGCATGGCCCCAGGGCGGAGGAGCGCTGCTGCCCTTCGGCGAACACAAAGGGTTCGGCATCATGGTGGCCCTCGAGATCCTCAGCCGCATCCTCGCCGGCTCCGAGAACTACGCCGAAACCGAGCACGGTGGCCCGCACATGCGAACCGCCGGCTTGACGATGGTGGCCATCGACAGCGGCGTGTTTTCGTCGAAAAACGAATTCGCGACGCGGACTTCGGAGCTCGTCGAGCGCATCCAAGCCGTTCCCCCCGCCGCCGGCGTCGAGCGGGTGATGGCGCCCGGAGATTTCGAACACCGCGAGCGCACCCGCCGCACGGAAGAGGGCATTCAAATCCCCGAGTCGACTTGGCAGGATGTCGTGAACGCAGCCGATGCGCTCGGCGTGAAGGTCTAGCTGTGATCTTTCAACAGGTTGTTCATTCGGTCCCGGACCAGGGAAGCTGGAGTTGTCGAATAACCACGACCCTGGAGAGACCGCATGAACATCCATCAGAATGCCCGATTGACGCCCAAAGGCCGAGCCCTTTTGGTTCGATGCATCCTCGCTGGAGAGACGCCTCGGGCCGCCGCATCGCCCAAACCCTGCGGCTATCCCCGGCCACCGTCAGCCGCCTCCTCGGTCGCGCCGGACTCAACCGTCTCCGCGATCTCGAACCCGCTCCCCCCGTTCGCCGCTACGAACATCACCGTCCCGGCGATCTACTGCATCTCGACATCAAAAAGCTCGGCCGCTTCCAGCACGCCGGTCACCGCGTTACCGGCGATAAGACCCGACGCTCCCGCGCCGCCGGCTGGGAGTTCGTCCACGTCGCCGTCGACGACCATTCCCGCATCGCCTTCTCCCAGATCCTGCCCGATGAGCGCAGCCTTTCCGCTGCCCAGTTCCTTCTCCTCGCCCACGCCTACTATGGCTCGCTTGGCATCCGCATCCGACGCCTGCTCACCGACAATGGCTCCTGGTACCGCTCCCGCCACTTCCGTCGTACTTGCCGCCGCCTCGGCATCCGCCACCGCTTCACCCGCCCCTACACCCCTCGCACCAACGGCAAGGCCGAGCGCTTCATTCAAACCGCCCTCCGCGAATGGGCCTATGCCCGCTCCTACTGCTCCTCCCTCCAACGCGCCAACCATCTGCTCCCCTGGCTCCACGACTACAATTGGCATCGCCCCCACGCCAGCCTCGGCTATAATCCCCCTATCAGCCGACTCCCTCCTCCCCGGAACAACCTGTTGAGGCTCCACATCTAGCCCGCTTTTCTGCTTTGAAAATAGGTCCTATAAATTTACGTTGCGGGCTGATTTTCACGCCACGGGGTGTAGGAAGATCATTGCGACTCGCCACCTGGCAAAAAATGGAGACAGCCCCCACGGCGCCCGTTTTTCGACCGCCGCGTGGTGAGAAAAGCGGGTTAATTTCTACAACCGGCTGCTAGACTAATCTTTTAGTGGAGCCGGAAAAAAAGGTTGGGCTGGTCGTCTTCGGTCACGGCTCCAGCGTCGAACAAGCTAACGAAGGCGTACGGCGGGTGGCCGAGGCGACGGCTCGCCGCTGCGGCCTTACCTTATGGGAAGCTGCGTTTCTCGAATTGGCTCAGCCCAATCTGGAAAAGGCGGTCGGCGCGTTGGTCGAAAAGGGAGCCGGCAAGATCGTCGTGGCGCCCTATTTCCTGATGATGGGAGTGCATCTACAGCGCGACCTGCCGCGCATCCTGCAAGAAATCTCGACCTGCCATCCCAGCGTGAATCTTGTTTGTTCCCCTCCGCTGGACAAGCACCCGGGGCTGGTGGATATTCTCGCCGACCGGGTGCAACAGACCATCACGGGATGAGAGCAGGACCGGCGGCTGGGCGAATACACCCGATGAGGGCGATGGGATCTCACAGGGTCCCCCCCGGATAGGAAGAATCCGATGAGCAAACGTTGCCGTTCGACTTTGTTGCCGCTGGCGCTCGGCCTTCACCTTTTCGCGGGGTTGGGTTTCCCTGAGCCAGCCGAAGTCCGGAAGGCTTCCAAAGTGATGCAAGAGGTGGCCGATCGTTTCTTGTCCTTGATGGCGGAAATCGACGAGGAACAGTGGGATGTAAAGGCGGCCGGCATCCGCTACGACATCGGCGAAGAGGCGGAACACGTCGCCTTGGCGCATCAAAGTCTGCAGAACCAAGTTGCCAGGGCCATGCAAGCCCCCGCGCAGCCGGAAAGAGCGAAAGAGCTGGAAGGCAAGGAAGCGCAGGTCCGGCGACTCATGTTGCAGGCGGAAAAGCGAGCCGAAAGGTATCGGCCCCCCGAGAAACTAAAGACCAAAGCCGAAGTCTTGGAATTCTTTAACGCGGCCCACCGAAAAGCCATGCGGAAACTAGAGGGAGGGGGATCGGCGCTTGCGCTACATGTCTTCAAGCACCCTTCGCCCGAGTACGGCGAATTGACCGCGCTTCAATGGTTCTACTACATCGCCTACCACAACATGCGGCACTGCCAGGTGATCGAAACCATCCTGGGGAATACGGAGTCGGCCGGGGAGTGATCGATGAGTCGGCCCCCGCGGGACGGGCGAATTGTCCCGGGCAAATTCGCGCGAAAGATCAGGCATGAGAACCGCCGCCGGCTCCGCTCAACGCTACATCTCGAAGCCCGTCAGCGCGCATGGTAGCCCGCCCTGGCGCGCAGTTTTACGTTGCGCCGTTTCACTTTGGTTCGAACCCTCCGCCACTCGCCGCGGAACACTTGGTTCTTCGGGTAGTAGGCGACGCTGTAAACACTGCGCAGCTCGTCGGCCACGAGCGGGAAGACCGGCTCCAGATCCCGGATCGATTGCGCCGGGAACAGTCTCCCGCCCGACGTATCGGCGAGCTGCTGCATCTTTTTCCTTGCCTTCCGCGACCAGCCTTGGCCGAACCTCTCCCCGGAGCGGAGAAACACCGGATAGATTAGCGCGTCGATTTGCCCCGCCGCGTCCACCAGCTTGTCGAAACTCACGCGGGAAGGCATTTGCTGGCGGCTGATCCGGTTGTCGATTCCATCGCTGATAACGATCAAGCCGTTGCGTTCCCCGGGGCGGTCTCGCAGATCCTCCGCATAGGCCAACACAACGGCGTCGTAGAGCGGCGACGCCCCGGAAACATCCGGGATCCCGCGGATCGTCTCGAGCAACCCGTCCCGCCGGCCGCTAAGTTTGGAGACGACGTGGAAGGCGCCCCCGGCCAGGGCGTAAAGCGCCACCCGGTCGCCTGGTCTCGCCAGCCCCACGAGTTTCGCCGCGGCTTCCCGCATGGAGGCCCGGTCGGGCCTGGTGCTGCCGCTGAGATCGAGAAGGATCGCTATGTTGAAGGGGACGTCTTCGGAACCGGCAAAGGCAACCTTTTGCGGCACGCCGTCCTCGACGACCTCGAAATCTTCGGCGCGTAAATCGGTTACCGGTCGGCCGGCCTCGTCGGAAGCGGCCAGAACGAGGTTGACCATGCGCACATCGGAGCGAAACAGCAGACGGCTGTTGTCCGCCGGAAACTCGGCTTTTGGCTGCTTGGTTTCGTTTTCCGTGAAACTGCTCGGCGCAGTGGGGCCTCGCAAGATCTCCTCCAGCACGGCAGGGGCCTGCCAGGGGAACTTGATCGGCGACTCGTCGGGAATCGGGTGATCGCTCAGTTCGAGCTTGCCCGGCGTCTTGGCCTTGATCCGGAACTCACCATAGGCGCGGAAGGGATCTTCGAGCCGGTCGCGAAGCCGCCAGATCGCTCTTTCCGCGGTCACGTCGATTCGCCCTCGGGAAAACTTGAGACCGCGCGCGATCTTCACTTCCGGCGGCTTTTCTTCCGCGTCGAGCCGAATGCGGGTAATCCGCCACGGGGCCGAGAGAAGCAGGTCGCCGCTGTCGGTCTGAAGGTTGGCACGCCGTATCATGCCGCTCACCCGGATGGCGCCGCTGGTTGTTGTCGCATCGAGCGAGAAGTCGAACGGGAGCCGGATGTGGAGGTCGATCGGCTCCCGGTCGGCCGGCTCACAGCGCACGACGATCCTGCCCGGCGCCCGAACGACGCGGATATCCTGCTGAGCAAGCTTGCGGCCGGCGCTTTGCCCCCTAATTTGAAGCTCCTTTCCGAAGCTCGCCTCCACGTTCACCCCCCCCACCGGGTTATGGACTTCGAGCGTCACGGCGGAGCTCGCCATCGCGGCCCAGCCGATCAAGGCAAGGCCCGAAAGCAGCCGTCGGCCGATGGTTGTGGCGGCGAGCCTCGTCACCCCCTCATGGTAGCTCGGCGGTCAGCCTCGCCAGGTGGTGAGAAAGGCGGGCTGGCCCTTGCGGTCGAGGAAGGCGCGCAAGACCTGTGCCGAAGTAGCCTGCGCCATCACGTCACCCCAGTGCCGCCGAGCATGAGTGCTACAATGATCGTCCCGAAACCGGGCCGGGGACTGAGAGGAGTCGGGGACTGCCCTGGCGCTTGCCGGCTGCAAGCGCCGCGCGGACGATCGCCAGGGTGTTCCCGCCTTTCCCACCCCTGAACATCTGCTACCCCGAGAGAGACAGCCATGCCGGATGAAACCAAGCCCCTGGTGGGCGTGATCATGGGAAGTCAGTCTGACTGGGAGACAATGAAGCACGCCGACGAGGTGCTTACCCGCTTCGGTGTCCCGCACGAGTGCCAGGTGATGTCGGCGCACCGCACGCCCGGGCTGACCACCGAATACACGACAACGGCCGAGGAACGAGGTATCCAAGTTTTAATCGCCGCCGCAGGGGGAGCGGCTCATCTGGCCGGTGTCGTCGCCGCCCACACGCTGCTTCCCGTGCTTGGGGTTCCCATCCAGAGCCCCGCGCTTCAGGGGTTGGACTCGTTGCTTTCGACCGTTCAGATGCCCGGCGGGATCCCCGTCGGCACGTTGGCGATCGGCAAGGCGGGAGCAACCAACGCCGCCCTGCTTGCGGTGGCCATCCTGGCCAATCACGACCCCGAGTTGAAGAAACAACTCGCGCGGTTTCGCGAGCAGCAGGCCGAGAAGGTCCGAAAAGCAAAGTTGGGATAGAGAGACCCCGGCAGCCCGTGGTAGAAGTGGGTTCGGTGAAAATAGGGACTGTCATCCGATTTTCACTTTCGCAATTTCTCTGTTTCCGGTATAGGTGTAGACACCGAAAATCGGTGACTGTACCCGTTTTCGAGGCGAAGGACTTTCACCACGGGCTGCCGGGGTCCTCCGCCGAGTGCACGACCCATCGCTGTGAGTGCAGCCGGTGAACCTTGAAACGCGCCGGCCGCCCGTATGTGGTAAACCTGATTTCATGATTCGTTTCCGAATTCTGGCGCCTCTGCTGTTGCCGGCCGTCCTAGCGACGCTTGGCTGCCACCGGACCCGCACAAACAAGGTCGTCGGCGTCGTTCCCAAGGGCACCAATCATATCTTTTGGCAGAGTGTCCACGCGGGCGCCCTCTCCGCCGCCGCGGAATTCAACCTCGAAGTCATCTGGAATGCTCCTCAGATGGAGACGGATGCCAGCCGTCAGATTACGATTGTCGAGAATCTGATCAACCGCCGGGTAGACGGCATCGTGCTCGCCCCGGTTGACGAGGAAGGGCTGGTAGGGGTTGTTGACCGCGCCGTGGAGCAGGGCATCCCGGTAGCTATCTTCGATTCCGGCATTAACACCGACAAGATCATCTCCTACGTCGCCACCGATAACTACGGGGCCGGCGTGATGGCCGCCCGCCGCATGGGCGAGATTCTCGATGGGCGAGGCAAGGTGGGCCTGATCGGTTTCATGCCGGGCAGCGCCTCCACCATGCAACGGGAAGCTGGATTCCAAGACACGCTGGCGCAGGAATTCCCCGAGGTGGAGATGCTGGGGGTCCGCTACCCGATGGCCGATCGCGCCCGTGCGCTTGCGGAGGCGGAAAACATGATGACGGCCCACCCCGACCTCGCCGGTCTCTTCGCCGACAACGAATCGAGCACGGTCGGTACCGTGCAGGCTGTCAAACAGCGGGCGGCGGTCGGTAGAGTAAAAATTGTCGGGTTCGACGCCTCGAAAGAACTCGTGCAAGAGCTCAGGGCGGGGACGCTGGACTCGATCGTCGTGCAAGACCCTTTCAGAATGGGCTATGAAAGCACGAAAGCCATGGGCCTCCACCTCGATGGCCGGCAAGCTTCTCCGCGGATAGACTCGGGCGCCTATCTGGTCCTTCAGGAAAACGTGGATCAGCCCAAGATCCAGCAGGTGCTTTTCCCCGACCTCGATAAGTGGCTCAATGAATAGTCCCGACACCGGGATCGCAGGCTCGTCTAGTCGGCATTTCTCACCACGTGGCGAGGCGAAGTGCGTGAGAGGCCCGTCAGTACAAGGCGCGCGCCGCTCGACGACTCATTTTCTGAGGAATGCGAGCGTACTTGAACCCTACGTTGAGCACGGCGAGCAAGCGCAACGAAGTAATGGCGGACCTATTGCGTGCTTCGGCCGTCAGGTGGTGAGAAATGCTGGCTAGACGGCGCGCGCTTTGGGTCGCTCTTCTGCTTGCCGGCCTGGTGCTAGCGGGCTGGTTTGTTTGGAAATCCGGCCTGGCAGTCGACCTCGGCAACCACGACCACATTGTCGAGTGGATGCGCCGCAGCGGTCCCGTCGGGCCGCTTATCTGTATCGGGATTCAATTTCTGCAAGTCGTGCTGTTCGCCATTCCCGGCGAGATCACGCAAATAGCAGCCGGCTATGTCTTCGGAGCCTGGCAGGGGTTCATCTACTCGCTGATTGGGATCATGCTGGGAGCGTCCTTCGATTTCGCCT
This sequence comes from Bryobacterales bacterium, assembly GCA_965248365.1. GTDB lineage: Bacteria > Acidobacteriota > Terriglobia > Bryobacterales > UBA6623. Next base: position 66,467 of record CBDFJA010000004.1, read on the forward strand.
TCGCGCGACTGGTCGGACGTCCGCTCATCGGCAAGCTGATGGGCTGGCGGACGCTGGAGAGAGTTGACGAGCTACTCCAGTCGCGCCGGGGACGATCCGCGTTTTTTCTGCTTTTCCTGACGCCCGGCATGCCCAAAGACGCTATGTCGTACGCCGCCGGGTTGACGAAGATCGGTTTTCGGGAGTTCATGGTCATCTCGGGCCTGGGGCGATCGCCGGCGCTATTGTTCAGCACTCTTTTCGGTTCGCAGCTCTACGAGCGAAACTGGTGGACGCTGGCGCTGATCGGCGTGGCGGCGGTTCTCGCGACGGTCGGCTTTTACTGGTTCGAAAAAGGGCGGCCGAAGCGAGAAGGAACCCCGCGCCCTGTGAGCACCCCCGGGGAGCACTGAGTGGGAAACAGCTGTCTGTAGGGAGTCCGCATGTGAAAGTCCAACGTGACCGCTACCCGTGGAGAATCAGGGGGCGCGAGCTGTCCCTTGGCGTGAGGACCGCCGTGATGGGCGTTCTCGATGTTGGAGCGGCGTCCTCGCCCGATTCCGCGACGCTGGTCGAAGATGCCGTCGAGGCTGCGCTCAAGATGCAGGAGCAAGGCGCGGACCTGGTCGATCTGACCCCCCAGCCTAGCTTGGACCCTCCCACCCTCATCTCGGCGGACGAAGAATTGCGTCGGCTGGTTCCACTGCTTCGGAAGCTGCGGCAGCGCTTGGACGTTCCGGTCTCGGTCACGACCTGCCATGCCGATACCGCGGAAAGAAGCCTCGCGCTCGGAGCGAACGTTATTAACGACTGGAGCGGCCTTTCCTTCGACCCAAGAATGGCCGAGGTCATCAATCAGCACGACGCCGGCCTGGTGATAGGCCATGCTCGAGGGACGCCGGAGAGCTGGCGGCGACAGCCACCGCTTCCCGACGTCATGCAGATCATCAAGCGGGATCTTGACTCGGCATTGGGCCGCGCGCGCGGCGCCCGGATCGACCGCCGCCGGATCGTCATCGACCCGGGCCTCGAGATGGGCAAGCGAGGACAGGAAAACGATCAGATCCTGGCTGATTTGTACCGTCTCGGACCGCTTGGTCAGCCGATCCTCGTCAGCCCATCCGGCAAAAGGTTTCTCACCGAAAGCGTTCGATCCCCGGCCCGCGTCCGCTTGTTTGCGACCTCGGCCGCTGTTGCCGTCGCGGTCGCCGGGGGCGCGCACGTCGTGCGGGTTTACGAAGTCGAGGAGATAGCTCTGGTGGTGAAAGCGGCCGACCGCATACTCGAAGCCGCGGCGCGCTAGGTGGTGCGTTCCATATCGTAAGTTCGATCAGGCTGCGCTTCGAGCGCGCTTTTTTCACAAGGATTCGCGTGGCCGGCGTTGAACGAGCAAGGGAGCGCGGCCCGGTCCGACGCCGAGGGAGTCTTTGACGTCGAAACCCTCAAGCCAGCAGCGAAAGAGTAGTGCCGATCCGCTCGCTGTCCCGCGAATGAAAAGACCGGGCCTGTGAGGCTCGCGTCCTCTGCTCGAGCTTCTCGCGCTCCTGCTGGGCGAGCTCAACACGGGCCGCCTGTTCCATCTGGCCGGCTTGAGCAGCCACTTGCCTGTCCCGCGACGAAGGATTCGCGGGGGCGTTGGCCGCCCCGCGAATTTGCTGCGCTTTGCGGATCGTCGCTTCGGGATCCCCTCCAACGGGTGAGGTGTCGATGCTGACTTCGCCGCCGACGGCGTAGCGTTGCCCATCCGGACCCGTGACATAGGTGAACGATACGCCCCTCGCCAGTCCGCCGGCCGCCGACAGGTGCGCTTGTTCGTGCGCTCGAACCTGGCGATCCGTCTGCCTTAGCTCGGCCACGACGGCTTGTTCTTCCGGCGTCAGCCTGCCGGAGGCAATCCGGCCCGGGTTTCCCTGGCCGGCAGCTTCCGTTCGATCCGGGCCGTTGGGGATGTTAGTATCCACGATTTTCGGGTGTTGGCCGCCGCGGCCGCCGGCCTTTGGGTTCGTGAGGTCCGAAGGTAGGAGGTTCCCCCCTCGACTGGGGCTGGTCCGCGGTGTGAAAAGGGTTGTGGGAGAAATCGCGGACAGCATAGGTGTGGAGGGACCTATCCTTCCATATCGGTCGCAGTCTACGGAGTGAGCGGCCACCGGCCCCGTCAGGGCCCGCAACAATCTCAGCCCACTGGCTTCAGCCGTGGGAAAAAGGAGCGGTTCGGGGAAGCCTTGCGGCGAGAGCAAAACTTTCGTCGAACTATCCGATCGGAGCACCCTCAAACCGCTAACAGGTCGGCCAGACTGCTTTTGCCGACAAGACCTGCGAAACCAATGCTGCCCGGAAGTGCGAAAGAGTCCGCATGGCAGACGTGCCTTGTCGCCAGCCTGGGTTCAGAGCGGCACATGATAGAATTGGTTTGCGCCACCTGCTTTCCGCTGCAAAGAGGGAAAATTAAGTCGCGGCCGGGTACAGCCGGCCGCAAGCGTATCTTGCACCAGGAAGTAGCTAAAAAGAAGCATCATGCCACGGGATTCGAAGGTTACCACGGTGGAATCTTTTGCCCGCCAGTGCCGCGGCCAGATGATTCCGTTGAACAAGGCCTTCAGCTACTTTTCGGCGCTTCCGTTGGAGGAAGCGGCTCTTCGCAAGCTGCTTTATGAACCGATAGCGGCTGTACCTCCCAAAGTGGGCGACACACTCCCGAATCTGGCGTTTGTCCTGGTTCCGTTCTTGGAAAAGCACAAACTGACGGGAGCGGAAGGCGGCCGCAACGGGGGGCAGCGAAAGGCTGGAACGACCCCCGGCGTCAGCTTCGATCCCCCTGCGGCGACTCGGCGGCTTTATGCGGCCACCATCGACTTTAATGAACAGGATTTCCTGTTTCTCGCTATCAAGGACGAGGAAGTGACGGACTGTCACTACAGCTTGTATGGCGCTTTAGCGACGCTGCTCTCGAACCGCCTCGAACAAGAATCCATCAACGGCTTTCAGGATTTGGTGCGGGACGAGCTCTCCGCCGAGGCCCACGGTGAAATCGACGAGAGGAGCTGGCGCCTGAAAGAGCAGCTAATCCGGCGCCAAAGTGACCTGACTCGCCCGACCAAGTTGCTGGAAAACTACTGTCGCCAAGCACTCGCGGATACCTTGACGCTTTACCTCCACGGCCTTTGCTGCGATATCGACATCGAGCCGGGTCCCAGGCAATTGGCGAGCCCCCGCATCCGGCGGCGGCTGGAGTTGCTGCGCCGGGTCCTACCCCCTCCCAAGGGCCGCGCCCTTTTCCCCGAGGAGCTCTCGAAACAGCGCTGAAGGGCCGAGTTATCGTGTTCGGCTCTGTCACGAGTCCACCCTCAGCCGATGAGTCGACCGCCGACGCCGCCCAAAGCCGTTCTGGCTCGCCTACGGAAGGGAACGGTCATTCCCGCGCATCCGCTCGCTTTGAACAGCGGCCGGAAGCTGGACGAGCCAAGGCAGCGGGCGCTCACTCGCTACTACGTGGCAGCCGGCGCCGGCGGCGTGGCCGTCGGCGTCCACACCACGCAGTTCGCCATTCACGAGCCGAAAGTCGGCCTGCTTCGACCGGCCTTGGAACTGGCGGCCGAGACCGCGAGGGACGCCCGACCCAGAAAGTCGGCCCCGGCGATCCTAGTGGCGGGTATCTGCGGGACCACCCGGCAGGCCGTCGGCGAGGCGCGTCTGGCGGCGGACTTAGGCTATCACGCCGGGCTGCTCAACCTGGGGAGCCTTCCTCAGGCTTCCCTGTCGAAATTGATCTCTCACGTCAAGGCGGTGGCGGAAGTGATTCCGGTGTTCGGCTTTCATCTTCACCCGTCGTTAGGAGGACGCAACCTGGACCTCGACTTCTGGCGGCGCTGCGTCGAGATCGACAATGTAGTCGCCATCAAGATCGCGGCGTTTGACCGCTATCAGATGCTGGACGTGATACGGGCCGTTGTCGAAGCGGGACGAGAGCGAAACATCGCACTCTATACCGGGAACGATGACAACATCCTCATGGATCTGCTCACGCCCTTTCGGTTCTCCCAAGACCGCAAGAGCAAGACCGTCCGCATCGTCGGCGGCCTGCTGGGCCACTGGGCCGTCTGGACCCGTCGAGCGGTCCTCCAACTGGCGGAATGCCATCGCGTCATCGATGAGCAACGATTGCCCATTCCGCAGCCTCTAGCAACGCTGGCCGCCCAAGTAACCGACGTCAACAGCGCGCTGTTCGACGCCGCCCACGGCTTTCGAGGCGCCATCCCCGGCATTCATGAGGTTCTGCGCCGCCAGGGGTTGCTGCGGGGGCGATGGTGCCTAGATCCGAAACAGGCGCTCTCCCCGGGACAGATGCGGCAGATTGACCGCATCTACGCCGCCTATCCTCACCTGAACGACGACGCTTTCGTAGCCGCTAACCTGGATGACTGGTTGCGATAGTCGGCGGTAACGGCCGTTCCTGTCGAAGCGATCAACGCTGCCGCCGGTGGCAACGCTGCCTGGGGCCACGGCGTACAAGTGCGATCGCGTCCTTCCCAGGAGGGAATCTCGTTCCTCTGATAGAATCAAGGGTTCTTTTTCAAGGCGACCAAGACTAGGAATCCATGCCGATTGCGCGCAGAAAAGCAGCTGTTTGTGACGTCGGCGGCGTCAAGGTAGGCGGCGATCACCCCATTGTCGTCCAGTCGATGACGAACACCGATACGGCGGACTCCCCCTCCACCGTGAACCAGAGCATGGAGCTGGCCCGAGCCGGTTCCGAGCTGGTGAGGATCACGGTCAACCACGATAAGGCCGCGGAAGCGGTTCCCCGCATCGTCGAGACGCTTCGCGATCTCGGCGTCCATGCGCCGATCGTAGGGGATTTTCACTACAACGGCCATATTCTGCTCAAGAAGTACCCCCGCTGCGCGGAACAGCTTGCCAAGTATCGCATCAACCCGGGCAACGTCAATATCGGCAAGAAACACGATGACAACTTCCGCACGATGATCGAGGTCGCCATCGACAACGACAAGCCGGTGCGCATCGGGGTCAACTGGGGATCGCTCGACCAGGCCTTGCTCACCCAGTTGATGGACGAAAACGCCAGCCTCGCCGTACCCAAGGACGCCGCCGAGGTCACCCGCGAAGCGATCGTCCTCAGCGCGCTGCGGTCTGCTGAAGCGGCCGAGTCCTACGGTTTGGCGCATGATCGGATTATCTTGAGCGCCAAGGTTTCTAACGTCCAGGACCTGGTGGCCGTCTACCGCAATCTGGCCGCCCGCTGCGACTATCCGTTGCATCTTGGCCTGACCGAGGCCGGTATGGGGAGCAAGGGAATCGTGGCTTCCACGGCGGCGCTGTCGATCCTTCTCCAAGAGGGAATCGGCGATACGATCCGGGTCTCGCTGACACCCGCGCCCGCCGGCGATCGTAGGGAGGAAGTCCTCGTCTGCCAGCAGGTGTTGCAGTCGCTCGAGCTGCGCAGTTTTACTCCCCAGGTCACGGCCTGTCCCGGTTGCGGCCGAACGACCAGCACTTTCTTCCAAGAGATGGCCGAGGAGATCGAAACTTATTTGCGCCGAAAGATGCCCATCTGGAAGAGTCAACACCCGGGCGTGGAAGAGATGGGGGTCGCCGTGATGGGCTGCGTCGTCAACGGTCCCGGCGAGTCCAAGCACGCCAACATTGGAATCTCCCTGCCGGGAACCTTCGAGGAGCCGAAGGCCCCCGTCTACGTGGACGGCCGGCTGCTGAAAACCCTCAAGGGAGAAGGCATCGTCGGGGAGTTTATCGAAATCTTAGAGGGCTACGTAGCTTCCCACTATCCGGCGGAGCCGTCTCTCTCCGAGGTTGCGGTGATTGAAGAGCAGTAGCCGCGGCTAGGTCGGAACGACCGGCAGGGTTGTCCGCCGCCCGAGTTCGAGACCCACCTTCAGACGCGTCGTTAGACAACACCCCCGTTCGTCGGTCGTGGCCCCCGTAGTGTAGAGGCCCTAGGCTTCTACGGTCATGAGCGTAATTATTCGGGACTCCTGTACCATTTCAATTCGGTACCTAAGTCATCTTGGCAACCGAGATCTATGTTGTCACAATAAGTAGATCGGACCAAAACCCAAAGACACGTCCATGAAAAACCGGCTTGCGCGTTGGCGAAAAATCCTGGCTGACACAACAGCGCAGGACATGGTGGAGTATGCCCTGATAGCCGGCCTTATAGCCGTTACGATCGGTGCAACGCTGCCGGGCATCGGAAGACCCGCGGCCAAAATCGCCAGTAAGATCGCGAGCCTCGGAGACGCTGTCACTACTTCTTGTAGCCGATTTTGCGCAGTAACTCCTGTCGCTCTTCGACATCCGCTCGCTGCTCGATGCCAACCGGCGGAGACCCATCCACCACACCGAGCACACCCCGCCCTTGTTCCGTCTCGGCGACGACGACTTCAAGCGGGTTGGCGGTAGCGCAGAAAACTCGCGCTACTTCCTGACAATCTTTGACGCGATTCAAAATGTTGATGGGGTAGCCGTCCTTGATTACGATGACAAACACATGTCCGGCGGCAAGCGCCTGCGCGTTTTCGGCGGCAACGTTCTTCAGCTCGTCATCGTTCCCCTCGACGCGGACCAAACGCGCCATCGAGGCCTCGTTAAAAGCGATGCCGAATTTCATCTGTGGCACCGTCCCAACGATGATTTCGTAAAGGTCTTCCACCGTCTTGATGAAGTGGGACTGGCCGAGGATCAGGTTAGCGTCCTCGGGAATCCGCATCCTAACCGTTTTCAGTTCCATCGCCGCCTTCCGTAGCCGGTGTCCGAAGCGTCCGATTCAGCTCACAAATTTTGTCAGGGCCGGCGTTTTCAACCGTCTCATACCGGCCAGATTCGATCGTGCATGCTCGGCCACGCAGGGAAAGGGTAACACGAAACTGACTTCTCATCGGACACGGCGCCCCCCGCTCGCGAGAAAGTTCGTGGTCTGGCGGGCAGCTATTCCGCGGGCGTCCGGGCCAGGTCCGTGAAGACGCTTTCCGCGGCCGCAATCGTCTTGTCGAGCTCGGCTTGGCCGTGGGTCGCCGACAGGAAAGCGGCCTCGAACTGGGAGCATGGCAGATAGATGCCGGCGTTGAGCATCCCGCGAAAGAATCTCGCAAAGCGATCCGTGTCGCTGTTCGAGGCGGAGTCGAAATCCGTGACAGGACTGCTGGTAAAGAAAACCGTAAACATCGACCCCACGCGATTGATCGTGACCGCCACGCCGGCCCTCTGCGCAGCCCCGGCGAGACCTTCCTCGAGGAGTGCGCCGTTGGCTTCGAGTTGCTCGAAGATCCCCGGCGTCTGTTGCAGCGTGCGCAACGTAGCCAAGCCTCCCGCCACGGCCAGTGGGTTCCCCGACAACGTCCCCGCCTGGTAGACCGGGCCCAGGGGGGCCACGTGTTCCATCACGTCGCGCCGCCCGCCGTAGGCGCCGACCGGCAGTCCTCCGCCGATCACCTTGCCCAGTGTCGTCAGGTCCGGCCGGATGCCGTAGAGCGCCTGGGCCCCGCCGAGCGCGACTCGGAATCCGGTCATGACTTCGTCAAGAATCAGCAGCGACCCGTGGCGGGCGGTGATCTCTCGCAGCGCCCCGAGATATCCCTCAGCCGGGGGGACGCAGCCCATGTTGCCCACGACCGGCTCCAGGATCACACAGGCAATCTGGTCACCGTGGCGCCGAAAGCAATCCTCAACCGCCTCGACGGAGTTATAGGGAAGGGGAATCGTCGTCGCGGAGAGACTTTGCGGCACGCCCGCCGAATCGGAAATGCCGAGCGTCGCCAATCCCGAGCCGGCCTTCACCAACAGGGAGTCGACGTGGCCGTGGTAACAGCCCGTGAACTTGACCACCAAATCGCGTTGGGTATAGCCTCTGGCGAGCCGAACGGCGCTCATCGTTGCCTCGGTGCCGGAGTTCACCAGACGCACCATCTCGACCGAAGGGACCAGCTCGCCGATCAGCTCGGCCATCTCGACTTCCTGTTCCGTGGGCGCGCCGAAACTGGTGCCGGTCTGAAGAGCGCCGTCGAGAGCTTCAATGACCGCCGGGTGACGGTGCCCGAGGATCAGCGGTCCCCACGAGCCCACGAAGTCGACGAACTCGTTGCCATCGGCGTCGAACAGCGACGAACCCTGGCCGCGAACGATGAACGGCGGGTCGCCCCCCACGGCCCGAAAGGCGCGGGCCGGCGAGTTGACGCCGCCGGGAATGGAGGTTTGCGCTCGCTCAAATAGTTCGCTTGATCGGGGCCGCCGGCCCCTCTCCCTCGTTGTTCCTTCGCCCGGCATGGTGTTCTCCTCGCGAGTCTAAAGTTACTGCTTCCGATCAACTTCGTCGCCGACGCCGCTGCCGCGGGCGTCAAACTGGATATTGTATCGGGTTGAGGATATGGCCACATCAGCGGTCCCTGCCCCAGCTGCTCCAGCAGGCTCCACTCCCGGTTCGAGTGACAATCGGCTTCCAGCGCGGCTTGCATCCCGCGCACTCGCCGATTTCCAAAGCGAAAAAGCGGATCTCCAGGCTCGGTTTGGGGTCCGAGCGACGGCTTCACAACCGGCTCAGGGTGTCCGCCCCTCCCTCTTGGGGCACACTATATAGGCAGTGCTCGTTCTTGCCTCCGCGTCGCCTCAGCGCCAAGAAATCCTTCGAAGGGCTGAGATCCCTTTCTCGGTAAGACCGGCGAATGTGGATGAGAGCGAGCGCGAAGCGGAGACGCCGCTCGACCATGTGAGGCGGCTGGCGGAGGCCAAGGCGCGGGCCGTTTGGCGCACGGGCGAGTTCGTCCTCGGGGCCGATACGATCGTGGTCGTTGGCGGCGCCGCTCTCGGCAAACCTAGGGATCGCGAAGATGCATTCCGCATGCTCACGCTGTTGTCTGGCCAGGCGCACGATGTCCTGACAGGCATCTGCCTGCTTGAAGCGGACCGCTGCCGAGTGGTCGTCGAGCAGACGAAGGTCCGCTTTCGGGCGATCAGCAAGCAAGAGATCGACGCTTACGTCAGCGGCGGTGAGCCGTTCGGCAAGGCCGGCGCCTACGCGATACAGGGTGGCGCCGGTGAGTTTGTCGACCGCATCGAAGGCTGCTACTCGAACGTCGTGGGGCTGCCGGTAGCTCGGCTCTACAGCATGCTTCGACCTACCCCGGATGCACGCTCGAAGAGGTTGCTCGAAGCCGAGACCCGGCTTCCGAAACGGCCTCCCCACTTGCCGCAGGAGATGCAAGAGCACGAGTCGCCGCGCGAATACGTCAAACGGTTGGCTGGGATCGCCGCGGCAGCAGCGCCACCCGGCCCCGAAAACATCGCTTCGGGAACCGTAAAAGTGATTTCGGTGGAAGGCGTCCTTCTCGGCAAGCCAGCGGACTCGAGCGAAGCCGTCCGGATGCTCCGAATACTCGCCGGGCGTAAGCACGACGTCTTGACTGCTCAATGCCGGATCGGTCCAACCGGCAGCCACACGAACGTCGACGAGACGAAAGTCCAACTGCTTGAACTCAGCGACGAAGAGATTCGCGGCTATGCGGCGACTGGCGAGCCGCTGGCACGCTTGGGAGCCTATTCGGCCGCAGGCCTAGCTTCGAAGTTCATTGAGCGAATAGAGGGGCGTTTCGAAAACGTCGGTGGGACGCGGGCGCTGTAGCGCCCCTTGGCGGCGGACACAAGCGAGGACCGACGGTACCGTCCCTCTCGGTAGGGACCGGCGCCCTCCCCCGGACGAGCGCCCGTTCCGCCGGTCCCGCCAAGTCCTTCAAGACCGATCTAAGAGAGTGTCCAAAACGAGAACAGTGACAACCTCAGGCGGCTTTGGCAGACTGAAGCACAGCCATTAGGAGACAAAACATGGGATCAGGCTTGACGAAGATTTCCGACCATCTTTACCAGCTCACCGACACGTGCAACGTCTATCTGATCGCGGACGGTGATCGCGGGCTGCTGATCGACGCCGGCTCGGGAGCGATTCTCGATCACCTAGCGGAGACCGGCGCCAGCCGCATCGAGTGGGTGCTTCACACCCATCACCATCGCGACCAATGCGCCGGTACGCCGCGGATCAGAGAGCACGGGGCCAAGGTCGCCGTGCCGGAGTATGAGCGGCACCTATTCGAGCAGGCGGAACTCTTCTGGCGGACGCGCCGCACGTATGACAATTACAACGACCGCAACACGTTCTTCACCATCGGCGAAAACATCCCCGTGGACGCGCCCCTCGAAGACTACGAGACGTTCACCTGGGGGCCTTATGAATTTTTCGTCTTGCCGGCCAAGGGGCACACCCTCGGTTCGAGCGCCCTGATTGTGGAGATCGATGGCCGGATCGTTGCCTTCACGGGTGATTTGATGGCAGCCGGAGGCAAACTCTATCAGCTTCACGCCATGGAGTACATGTATGCGGCGATGGAGGGGCTGGCCTTCACGATACAGTCGATCCAGGCCCTGCGAACGCGGAATATCGCTGCCGGCTACCCCTCGCACGGCGAGCCGATTACGGAGGTCGCCGCCGACATCGACCGTCTGGAACGGCGGACCATGGACTGCATCAAGCTTGGCCGCGGCATCCGAGCAGGAGGCAATCTTTGTACCTCCGCGGAAACGGCCTACCTTCCCGAGTCGAGGTTCATCCCCCTGTCACGGCATCTGTTGTGGGGCGGCGATTGGACCTGCTCGAACTTCTACGTCATTCTCAGCGAGAGCGGCAAGGCGATGTTCGTCGACTACGGACATGCTTTCTTCCCGCACATGCATATCGAACCGGATCATGACCCCATGGAGACCATGCGCTTCGTCGCGCATCATTTGGACCAACTGCGCGACGACTACGGCGTGACGCGGTTCGACCTCGTCGTACCCACTCACATCCACGACGATCACACCTGCGGGATTCCTTATCTGCAACGCCATCATGGGACGAAGTGCTGGGCGCTGGAAGATGTCGGGCAGGTCATAGCCGACCCCGCCCGGTGGGCCAGCACGCCGTGTACGTTTCCCAAGCCGATCCGCGTCGATCGCCGGTTGACGGACGGCGAAAAGTTTCAGTGGGAGGAGTACGAGTTTCAGATCTTTTTCGCTCCCGGTCAGACGGAATTTCATTCCGTCTACGCGGGGATGATCGACAACCGCCAGGTTGCTTTCACGGGGGACAACTATTTCCTTCACGAGGTGCAGGTGGGAGACCGCGTAGAGACGCGTCCTCACCAAACGACGGTCCTGCGGAACAGCTTTCAGCTTGGCATGCATCGCCGCTGCGCCGAGGTGATGCGCAAGGTCAACCCGGAGCTGATCTGTCCGGGGCACCGCGACGTGCTGACTTGCTCGAAGGAGGATCTCGACCACTATGTCGACTACATCGCCCGTAAGGAACAAGCGTTCCGCAACATTGTGGGCGACCCCGCCGACCACTTCATCGATCTTTTCTGGGCCCGTCTGCTGCCCTATGTCTCGGTGCTCGAACTCGGCCAACCAATCGAGTATCGCCTTCTCGTGCGCAACAACTTCGAGCGCACGGTCACTTACGAAGCACGGCTACAGCCGCCCGTGGGGTGGGAGGCGCAGGCTGAGTTCGCGGCCTTGACACTCGACCCGGGCGGTCGAGGCGAGATTGCGCTAGCAGCCACCGCACCCCCCACCGCGGACGGCATTCGCCGCTTGATGACAGCGGAAGTCAGAATCGACGGGCAGTCGCAGGGGCCGTTGGTCGAAGCGCTGGTGACGGTGAAGGATGGAGCAGCCGGCGAGTAAGCGGGGAACGAGATCGACGACATCATGATGCAATAATCATCATGATGCGAACAACCATTAATCTTCCCGACGATGTCTACGAGGCGGCCCGCTCGGTGGCCGCTGCCAAAAGGGTCTCTCTCGGAGAAGCCGTGGGCGAGCTCGTGCGGCGGGGTCTATGGCCGCGGGCGGCGTTTCAGACTAAGAAGCCGTTTCCGTGTTTCGATCTGCCGGAGGATGCCGAAACGATTACTTTGGAGCGGACCCTTGAGGCGGAGGACGAGCTGTGAGGCCTTACCTGTTGGATATCAACGTTCTGTTGGCTCTAGCTTGGCCTTCTCACGTATTTCATCCTCAGGCGCAGGAATGGTTCGCCCGCAACCGCGCGGCAGGTTTTCGAACCTGTCCGCTGACCGAAATCGCGTTCGTTCGCATTTCGAGCAATCCTTCCTTTACGTCTCAGGCGGTGTCGCCGCCGGCTGCGATGAGCCTTTTGAAGCGCATTACGTCGATGTCCGGACATGAGTTTTGGCCCGACGATCTGGAAGTGAGTCGAGCGATACCCGTGGATTTTCCCATGGCCGGCCACAGGCAGGTAACAGACGCTTACCTGGTCGCTTTGGCCGCTTCGCGGGGAGGTGTTCTTGCGACGCTGGATCGAGGAGTGTTGGCGGTTGTGGGCAACAATGAAAAGTCTGTAGAGCTGGTCTGACCGGCGGGGGCGAAAAAGGCGTACGGGCGTTCGGTCATAGGGGCGAACGCCAAAAAGCAGCGCGGCGGAATTCCGTGAGACAATTGCTCTTAAGAGATCAGACACATTTGAACGAGACGAATGCGGATCGACGATTCCGGCCTTCTACCACGGCCGGGGAACCGAACGCCGCGGAATCGGCGGTCCTGATTGGCCATGAGTGAGCGCGGCTTCATCCCCTATAATCTTCCCGCCATCGGTCAGGAAGAGATTGACGAGGTCACGGCGGTTCTTCGCTCGGGGTGGGTCACGACGGGGCCGAAGGCGGCCCAGTTCGAAGAGGAATTCCGAAACTACGTTGGGGCGCAGCACGCTCTAGCGGTGAACTCCTGCACGGGGGGGATCCATCTGGCGCTTGCCGCTCTGGGAATTGGCCCGGGAGACGAGGTCATCACCACGCCCCTAACGTTCTGCTCGACCGTCAGCACGATCCTCCACGTTGGTGCGACGCCGGTCCTAGCGGACATCGGCGGCGACGGGAACGTCGATCCTGATTTGATTGCCCGTCGAATCACCGAGCGTACTCGAGCCATTGTGCCGGTTCATCTGGGCGGTCTTCCATGCCAAATGGCGCGAATTTGGAAACTGGCCGGCGAGCGGGGTTTGTTCGTGGTGGAAGACGCCGCCCACGGCGCGGGCAGTCATTATCAGGAATCGCCCCTTGGTGGATTCAACAAAGTTTGCACTGCCCGCAGTGACGCGGCGGCGTTCAGTTTTTACGCCACCAAGAACATGACAACCGGCGAAGGCGGCATGGTCGCGACCGAAAACGAAGAGCTTTCCGCACGAATGAGGCGGCTCTGTCTTCACGGCATCAGCAACGATGCTTGGGGGCGCTATGCCGAGCGGGGGAGTTGGTACTACGAGGTTTTGGACTGCGGCTTCAAGTACAACATGAGCGACATGCAAGCGGCGATGGGGGTCGTCCAGCTCCGCAAACTGGAGAGTTTCATCGAGACAAGAAGGCGTTACGCCGGCATGTATAATGCTGCCTTCGCGGATGTGGACGAGATGGAGTTGCCGACCGACAGCGACTCGTGCCGCCATTCCTGGCACCTATATGCAATCAGGCTGAACCTCGACAGGCTCAACATTGACCGCGCCGAGTTCATTCGGCAACTGCGCCAGAGAGGAATCGGCACGAGCGTCCACTTCATCCCTGTTCCTCTGCACCCCTTCTTCGCGTCCTTTGCCCAACTTCCCGAGAACCAATGTCCGCGGGCCATGGAGCTGTACCCGCGGCTGATTTCTCTGCCGCTCTATCCCGCGATGGCCGAAGAGCAAGTCCGCTACGTTGGGGACGCCGTCAAGGAAGTGGCCCGGGCCAACAGGAAAACCAGGGTCATGGCCGCACAGGCGGGTTAGTCGCCGGCCTTTTTTTCGGGCGCGTACTGACTCAGGATTCGCAACAGCTCATGAGCCGCCGCCGGAGCCTGAACGTCCCCGCGCAGAATGTCTTGGGCGCGGGCATCGAAGCCGTACAAGCTGCGATTGGCCCCGTGGGCGGGACGCAGCGTCGCCCCGTCGAAGGCGACCCCCGCAAACAGGCCCCGGGAGCGAGCGTAGGTCAGGATCTCGGTCCGTAGGAAGGTGTCGGTGTTCGCCGACGCGGAGCGTCCCAGCGGCCCCGCCGCGGCCGCGCCGTCCACGCCGATCGTGAAGCTGGTCCGGAGAAGCTTCCGGATGCTTTCGTTGCCCAGAAATACCAAGACAAGGTCCGTGGAACTGCCGCCGATCTGGAATCCGACGTTGCCGCCCTCGATACGGAACGTGGCTGGCCCGCTCCAGCCCTGAGCGGCCGTGCGGCAGCTCACCACGCCTTTGCCGTATTTGCCCCCGAAGCCCAACGCTCCTTTCCACACCGAGGGAAACACCCCGACGCACTCGGCCCTCTTGAGAAGGCCGTGGGGAATCCCCCTGTCAATTCCGGAAAGCGTATCTCTGAGCACCATGGCGGCCGCGTCCACCCGCTTGGCGGCCTTGCGGGCGCCACCGACAAGCTTCACGGGGCTAATCAACGTCAGCAAAAAGAGGACCGCTCCCACCGCAAGCAAGCGGCGAGTCGTCGCCGATCCCAAATCAACCTTGGACGAAAACGTTCCTCCTCGGTCGACCCGGTCACAAGTTCTCCTGCTCTCGGCCTTCATAAGACCTCCCCTTGTTACTTGTGTTTGGAAGTCGAATACTTGTTCAGGGTCGCCAGTAAGTTCGCGGTCGACTCGGGGGCGGCAACTTCGCCGCTCAAGATCCGCTTGGGCTCAACGTCCCGGCCGTAGATCTTGAAGTTGGCGTCATGGTCGGGCCGCAGCGTGGCGCCCTCCAGTGAAACTCCCGCGAAGACGCCGCGCGATCGAGAATAGGACAAAATCTCGGCGTGCATCTGGGCATCCGTCTGCGCTGTCGCCGTCCGCCCCACCGGGCCGCCCGCCACCGAAGCGTCCCCTCCTAGCGTGAACTTGCTCTGAATCAATTTTTCCGCCCCACGTTCGTTCATCACCAACAGCACGACGTCGGTCGAGCTCCCGCCGATCTGCAAACCGAAACTGCCTCCCTCGATACGAACCGTCGAAGGTCCGGTCCAACCTTTGTTGCCCTTGCCGCGGCAGTGCAGCAGACCCTTGCCGTACTTCCCGCCGAAGCCCAAGCCGGCCTTCTTGACGCCGGGGATGATAGCCACGCATTGTGCCTTCCCCAGTAAATCCCGCGGAATGGCGCTATCTCCGGCCCCCATGATTTCGTCCAGGACCCGCGCGGCATTATTGCAGCGCTCGACTGCCTTGTTCTTCCTAGCGGACAGGCTTACGACGGTCAGAATGAGCAGAATGACGACTCGAAGTTTCATAAGATCCCTCCTTCAATAACACTTATTCTAGACTAGTCAACCACCTGCCAGTCTCGTCCATTGGTTTTCCGAAATTGCGTTCCCTGCGATGAACCGAGCGTGATCCGCCTGAAACATGTTCTATTGTTTATGTTTTAACATATCCGCCTGCCGGTTATCCCGAGCTGGTCGCCGCCCGCCATGACTTCGGGGTGGTCGCTCACCGTAGTGTTGGAGTGCACCTCTTCGCACCGCGCCGCTCGCGCCAGCGGGTTTGCGATCACTCCCGCGACGAACGCGGGAGCCAAGACAGGGCCGGATAGGTGGTTCGCTTCTCTGTGTTATATTGGTCTCGGATGCCGCGCGGCTACATCCCCATCTTGATCTTTCTTGCTCTCGCTGCGGCCTTCCCCGTCGTTACGATCTTGGCGGCGAAGCTGATTCGGCCCAGCGTGCCCGGAAAAGTCAAGGCCGAGCCCTACGAGTGCGGCATCGAGCCGGAAGGCGACACGCGGGGACGATATTCGATTCGTTTCTACCTGGTCGCTATCCTGTTCGTCATCTTCGACGTCGAAACGGTCTTTCTGTTCCCCTGGGCCATTCAGTACAACGTGCTTGGGTTGTTCGGCCTGATCGAGATGTTGGTTTTCCTCGCCATTTTGATTTTCGGCTACATCTGGGTCTTTCGCCAGGGCGCCCTGAAGTGGGTCTGACCCAACGCTCCCACCTCAGTTTCTCTAAGCGAGCAGAAATCGCGGGGGCGGAACGTGTCCTACCCCGCCCGCCTCGCGAAAAACGGGTAAGACAGAGCTGCGAACGCCAGTGAGCGGGCGCGGGGCAACGTCCTGGATTGAAGTAGAAAAGTGTTCAGGATGTACTTGCCCATGAGTGTTCCCGCCGCCCTTTCAGGGCTCGTCGGGGCCCGGTCCGTCACCTAGGGTTCCGCCGTTCCGGCTCCACCCTAGGCTATAATCCTACCGCCGCTTCGCGGCTCCCGATCCCTGACGAGCGGCGATCCCTCCGCTTCTTGCCCGCGGGCCCGCGCTCGGGCGGCGAGAATTTGTGCGGCGTTGCCGGCGGCCCGCGCCCTGACGCGCACGGGTCTGTGCGGCTCTAATCTGCGCTGCTGGTTACTTGGGCGGCGAAGGTCGTTGTCCCAACGGCTCGGCATCGACGCTCGGCTGGTCGATCATAGCCGCGTGGCGAGAAAAGCGGACTAGCGGAAGTGCTCGAAACCTTCCGCTCGCCACTCGCGAGGCCCGTTTTTGGAAAGCAAAACGATCCCGGATTCAGACCGCACCCGGCCCACCTGAGTCAAGCGAATGCGCCGGAAGCTGGGAGGAACCACTTTTTTCGCGGGGACCGTAAACAGAAGTTCGTAATCCTCGCCCCCGTGGAGCGCCTGCGCCGCCGTCGCGCCGCGGAATCGCGGCACCGCGCTCTCCTCGATTTCGGCGCCGACTCCGCTAGCTCGCACGAGCCGCTCAAGGTCAGTGGATAGACCGTCGCTCAAGTCCATCGCCGCGGTCGCGTCGACCCGATCGCGCAGAAAGCGGCCCAACTCCAGACGCGGCTGCGGGTAGAGATGCCGCCGGATCGCCGGGTCGGAAACGGGGAACGCCCTCGTGCTCAACCGCTCCAGCCCTAGGGCTGAGCCGCCCAGTCTCCCGGAGACGAAGATTCCCTGACCCGCTTTGGCTCCGCTGCGCCGCAGCAAGCGACGGCCCCCTACCGCGCCGACAACCGTTACGTCCGCGCCGAACTGGTGTCCGCCGGCGACGTCGCCCCCCACCAGAGGGACCCGACAGCGCCTGCTCAGCCCGAGCAAGCCTGCTAGATAGGCGCGAAGCCAATCGCGATCCACCCAGGGCGGCAGGCACAGCGACAACAAGAAGTAGCAGGGCGCGCCGCCCATGGCGGCGATATCACTCAACCCACGGGCCAGGCATTTGTGGCCGAGAGCGCGCGGCGGGTGCAGATCGCGGATAAAGTGAGTCCCTTCGAGGACTTGGTCGGTGGAAAGCAGCAGCCTCTCGCCCTTCGGCGGAGCCCGAACGACCGCCGCGTCGTCTCCTATACCGACACTCACTCCAGGTTGCGGCGCCCGCGAAGCTTGCCGCAGAATATCGCTTACGATTTCTTCTTCGCGAACTCCCATTCAACGCGGCCGCTGCCTCTCTGCAACCCCTCCGATTATGACCCAATCAAGCTTCGCGCACCCCGCGTTTGTAGGGGCCAACCACCCTGTCGGCCCCCTCTCAGCACATATTGTCCAGTGCGAATTTGTGCTAAAGATCGTACATTGACCCTACTGGGCGGGTACGGTGGCTGGACCGGCCCCAACTAACGAGCATCGGGACTACCGAGCTGTTCCCTCCAGCAGACCCTTGGTGCTGGGCAATTGATTCTTCAGTCGGGAATCCTTCGAGCACGCATATCGCATGGCCCGTCCGAAACACTTGAAGATCGCCTCGATCTTGTGGTGGTTCGAGCGGCCATACAACAAGCGGGCGTGGAGGTTCGCTCCACCGTGGTGCACGAAGCCGTCGAAGAAGTCGTGCAACAACTCGACTTCAAGGTCGCCCACCGTCCGAAAGCGCGTCGGCGCGTGGTAGACCAGAGCCGGACGGCCCCCGAGATCGACGGCCACGACGGCCAACGATTCATCCATGGGCATGACGAAATAGCCGGCTCGGTTGATGCCGACGCGCTTGCCCAGGGCTTGGGAAAAACACTGTCCCAGCACGATTCCTACGTCTTCCACGGTGTGGTGCTGATCGACGTCCAGATCCCCTTCGGCTTGGATCGTCAAATCGAATCCGCCGTGTTTGGCAAACAACTCCAGCATATGATCGAGGAAGCGGATGCCGGTGGACACCTCGTAGCGCCCCTTGCCCTCGATCGCGAGCCGGGCGCGGATCCGCGTCTCTTTTGTAGTACGCTCGACCGTCGCTTTTCTCATCACGTTTCCAGAGTGGCGGATCGGATGTCGCTACGTAAGCCGGTGATCTACTTCCCGCCGCGCCGCTCAGTCAGGCCGGTCGGGGACCGCTTGCTTGCACTGGAGGCTCTGTCTCGCTCGTCGCGCAGGTCCGCGAGAGCAGGCGACTGAGCCAGGAACGCTATATCGCCGCCAAGCGCTAAAGCACCTCGCGCAGACGAGCCAAGAGTTTGCGCGCTTGCGATTTCTTGCCGGCTGTGATTCGCACCGTGCCGGGAAGCTGGTGACTTCGGTCGCGAGTCAGCAAACCCTTATCCCGCAAATAGCCGCAGACTTCTCCGGCCCTCTTCCCGAATTTCACCAGGACGAAGTTCGCCTGACTCGGGTAGTAGTGAATCCCCAGCCGATCGAGCCCCCGGCACAACATCTCCCGGGCCTCCAATGCTTCTTCGACATAGGAACGTATATAGTCCTGGTCTTCAATAGCCTCCAAAGCGCACATCACGCCGACCGAGTTAACACTGTATGGCGATTGGCCTTTGCGCACCGATTGAATATTTTCGGCCTGCGAGAAGAGGCAGCCCATCCGCAAACCGGCCAGCCCGTACACCTTCGAGAATGTTCGGCTCACGAAAAGATTGGGGAACCGCGACAGCCGCTTGAGAGCCGTAATGCCGCAGAACTCGTAATAGGCTTCGTCAATCAAGACAGCGGCGTTGCGAGCGCGGCGCAATATGGCTTCGATTTCGCGCAAACGAATCGCCCCGGCTGTAGGGTTGTTCGGGTTGGCGACCAGCACCAGCCTCGTCTTGGCCGTGATGGCGGAAAGCATTTCCTCGAGTGGGAAGGCCAGATCCTCGTGATAGGGGACGAGCCGCAGCGCCGCCCCGGCCAGCTCCGCATAGAAGCGGAACATGGCATAGGTCGGCGAGGGAATCACCACTTCGCCGCCGTCATCGACATAGGTACTCGCTAGCAGGTGAATGGCTTCGTCGGTCCCGTTGGTAAACAAGATACGGTCCGGGTTGACGCCGAAGAATTCGGCCATCTTTTCCCGAGCCTTCTCGTATTCCGGGTAGACCGCCAAAAAGTCGCGTCCCACGCGGCTCTTAAGCACCCGGGCGACGCGGGGGGAGCAGCCCACCGTGTTTTCGTTGAAGTCCAGGCGCACCTTGCCGTAGCGGTCGCTGGTCGGTGGGGAGTAGGCCTTCATCTTCCGAACCGCGCGACGAGGTCGAGGCCGTCGAATGGACAGCGTGTTAGGCATGGAGCCGCACCTCGATCGAGCGGGCGTGGGCCTCGAGGCCTTCCGCGCGGGCCAGCGTCAAAATCGAGGGCGCCAACCGCCGCAGACCTGCCGGCTCGAGCTGCTGCACGGAGATGATCTTGACGTAGTCGAGAACCGACAGCCCTCCGCGCAGCGCGACCGCCCCGCCGGTCGGCAGGACGTGGTTGGGTCCCGAAGCGTAGTCGCCCGCCGCTTCCGGGCTCCAAGCGCCGACAAAGACGCTGCCGGCGTTTTCGACCTTCGAGAGGAGCGATTCCTCGGGAATCGAAAGGTGTTCCGGGGCGAAGCGGTTCGCTATTTCGAAAGCTTCATCGATATTTCGCGTTACGACGATGGCGCCGTTTTTGGCGATCGACTTCGCCGCCGTCGCCCGGGTGGGCAGAGTGGAAAGCTGCCTGTTGATCTCGGCCGCGACTCTGCCGGCCAGCCGCTTGGAGCGGGTCAGCAAGATTGCCGAGGCATCGGCGTCGTGCTCGGCCTGCGCCAGCATATCGGCCGCCAGCAGGCGAGGGTCGCCGTCGGGCGCAATGAGCATGATCTCAGTCGGCCCGGCAACGAAATCGATGCCGACATCCCCGGCGAGCAACTTTTTTGCCGCCGCGACGTAGATGTTTCCGGGACCGACAATGCGCTGCGCGCGGGGCACAGTCTCGGTTCCGAAGGCGAAGGCGGCAATCGCCTGCGCGCCTCCCATGTGGAAAAAGTTTTCGACTCCCAGCAAGCCCGCGGCGCCCAGCGTTTCGCTCGGCGGTCGAGGCGAGGCGACGGAAATAACTTTTACCCCGGCCACCTGAGCCGGCACGACCGTCATCATCAAGGTCGAGGGCAGGGGATATCGGCCTCCCGGCACGTAGGCCGCGACCGACTCGATGGGCCGTACGAGTTGGCCCAGCTTCCCGCCGGGGAGCGCCCGCTTCGTCCATGAGCGAGGCATCTGAAGCTCGGCGTAGCGGCGTATTTGCCGGCGGGCTGTGACCAGCGCCCCGCGAAAATCCTTCGGCAGATCCCCAGCCGCCCGCCGCAAGACGTCCGGCGGCACGCGAACACCGCGCGCGGTAAGGCCATCCATTTGCCGAGCGTATCGGAGAAGCGCGCGGTCACCGCGTTTGCGGACCGCCTCCAGAATCGGGCCCACGACCGCCTCGGCCCGTCCAAGCCGCCGCCGGCGGCGAGTAAAAAGCCGGTTCAGGGCCGCCTTGTCAGTACTGGAGGTGATTTCCAGCATCGGGAACTACCGGGTTTCCGCCTTGTAGACCCTGTCCGGGTCGTAAGCGCGATCCTCAAATTGCTCCCATTCGTCGTTGTTCAGACGGCGGTAGAAGCAACTTCGGAACCCATTATGGCAAACGCCCGGACCTAGGGCCGCGGCTTTGATCAGCAGCGTATCTTCGTCGCAGTCCACCTGGATCTCTTTCACCAGCAGGTAATGGCCCGACGTGCCGCCTTTCGTCCAAAGTTCGTTGCGGGAACGGCTGAAGAACGTCACCTTGCCGGTTTCGCAAGTCTCTCGAAACGACTCTTCATTCATAAAGCCGACCATGAGCACGCGGCCGTCATCCACGTCTTGAATGACCGCCGGGGCCAGGCCGTCGAGTTTGGTGAAGTCGAGTTTCATAGTGTGTCCAAAGAAAAAACCCGCCCAGCGCTCTCGCCAGCGGGTTGGGATTCAAAAACTGCTGCGTACTGTTGCTGCGATCCCCTACCGGCGCGCACGGCCACCATGATGGCGGTGGCTATGCCGGTGATGGAGGATCAACCGCATAAAATTCCAGTATATCGGCTGAGGCGCGAGCGGTCAACGGCTCCGGTCACGTCGGTTACGTCGCCCAATGGGGGCCAACCCGCCCCGAGCGGTACTCGTATGCTACGCCGGAAAGCGCGCTAAAACTCCCCCACGTACTGCACTTCCTCTTCGACTTCAAAGCCGTAGCGCTCGCGGACGCGGCCTTTCAGCTCGGCGATTAGGCCTCGCAGCTCGGTCGCCGTGCCATTGCCTTTGTTGTAGATCAGGTTGGCGTGGTAGGAAGCGATCTCAATCCCGCCGCGGCGCAGGCCTTTGGCGCCCACTTGTTCGAGAAAGTAGGCGGCGGGAACCTTGCCCTCCCGAGTGACTTGTTTGGGCACTTGGGATCTTACGTCTTCCGGCAGGTCCTTGAGGTGCAAGTTTTTAAAGATACTGCCCGCGCAGCGCATGGCGGGAGGGAATTTTTCATCCCGAATGGCGGTGATTTCGTCGGCTCTTTTTCGCAATTCGCCGGCGTCGGCTCGATCGAGCTTCAGCCGGCATTGGAAGATGACCCAGTCTTTGTGATGCTTGAAGACGCTGCCCCGATAGGCGAACTCGCAGGCGGCGCTGTCGATCTCGAGGACCTTGCCGCCGTCGAAGAACTTGACTTGTTCTATGCTCTCTGAGATCGAATGGCCGTAGGCTCCAGCGTTCCCATAGACAGCCGCTCCGACGGACCCGGGGATGCGTGCCAGCGTTTCAAGGCTCTTCAGGCCGGCGGCGATCGTGAAATCGACCAGCGCTTCGAGCGACGCGCCGGCGTCCGCGGTCACCTGGCGGCCGTCAAGCGCGAGATTGTCGGCGACGAACCGCAGGATCAGGCCGCGGAATCCCTCATCGGACACAATGACGTTGCTGCCGTCGCCGAGAACGTAGTAGGGGAATCGTTGCCCGCGGCAGGCCTCAACCGCCGCCGCAAAAGCCTCCGGACTCGCCGTTTCGGCGAAAAGGTCGGCCTCGCCCCCGATACCGAAGCGAGTGTAGTGGCGAAGACTGACCTTTTCACGGACCGCTAGGCCCGAAATTTCGCCCAGCGCGGCCACGGCGCGGGCGACGGGATCAGCCGGCATTTTTCACCGCTGTCACAGTGTTCGGGGCGAGAGGTTCTACCTCGCCCGGCTTACAGTTGGTAAGGCAAGCGGACGCGATGAATCGCGCCCCTACATCTCAAACGGCGAGGCTTTGCTCCACGGCTGCCGACCGCTGGCCAAAAATGCGCACGAGAGCCGTTCCCGCGATCGGGAGCGGCGAAGGACGCAAGCATCCGCCGAGGGTGTAATCCTAGGGGCAAATCTAATTGTAGGACAGCCTCGAATGAGCGAGATTCTTCGACTCGACTCGCTACACTACACGTTACGGCGCGCCATGGGCAGACGAACCTTTCTGAGTGTCCTGATTGCATTGCTCCCGGCGACAATGGTTTCGTGCCGGAGAAGGGGCCGAAGAGTCATCGGCGTTGTGCCCAAAGGGACGAACTCCATGTTTTGGCGATCCGTGCAAGCGGGGGTGCTCGCCGCTGGACGGGATCTCGATGTCGAGATTCGGTGGAACGGCCCGACGAAGGAAACCGACTTCTCGCGGCAGATTCAGATCGTCGAGTCCATGATCAACGGCCGGGTAGATGGGATCGTGCTCTCGCCGACCGAGAGGATTGCTCTAGCGGGCGTAGTCGAGCGAGCGGCGGATCTGGGCATCCCCGTAACCATCCTCGATTCGAAAGTGGCGACAGAGCGATACGTATCCTTTGTGGCCACCGACAACCACGCGGCTGGTTTGTCGGGCGCCCGCCGCGTTAGTGAACTCCTGGGTGGAGTCGGAAGGGTGGCCGTCATACGAGATGTTCCCGGCGCCTCTTCGACCGGGGAGCGAGAAAGAGCCTTCGAGGCAGCGCTCCGGGAAGACTACGCCGGACTCGAGATCGTGGCCGAACAGTACGCCATGGCGGATCGGGCTCGCGCCTTGGCCGTCGCGGAAACCATGCTGACGGCACACCCGGAGCTGGACGGCTTCTTCTGTTCAGGGGAGGAGGCTACGCTGGGGGCGGCGCGGGCATTGCGCGCCCGCGGCTTGGCGGGCAAAGTCAAGCTGGTTGGGTTTGACGCCAGCCCCGGCTTGCAGCAGGGTCTTCGAGACGGGGTCATCGACGCGCTGCTCATACAGGATACGTTCCGCATCGGCTACCTGGGTGTAGAGACCGTCGTCCAAAAACTAAACGGCGAAACGCCGCAAAGATCGATTCATTTCCCCGCTCGCATCATTACCGCGGCTGCCCTCGACGATCCAACCGTGCGCAAGCTCGTGGGCGGCAATCTCGAGTAGCTCAGACGACGAACATATACGGAGACGCGGAATTACCTGGAAGGGGCGGCCGGCGCTTCTCGGGGAACATTCGGAGAACGGCCCTTCCACCACAATTCGACGGTGAAGGCCAGCAGAGTAAGCGTCACCAGCCAAGATATTCGGTCGACGAAGTGGAAGTGAGGCCACAGTCCGAAAAAGAGTAGAAAAGCGGCCATGTAGACCCGGTATCGAGTCCAGGCTAGGTAGATCAAGGGCAGCACGACCGGGTGCTCATAGCCAGAGGAATGCCAGGAAACAATCAGCGCCCCCGATATACTCATCCAAAACGCCGTTTCAAACTCCAGCTTCCGCAGCAACACAAACAACCAGGCCAGAACCAAGACCGTGAGAAGAACATAGAGCGGCTGGTTCCATCCGAACCGCCACACCAGAGCACGAAGGTTCCAGGCATTCCAAAAGAACAAGTCCAGCGAACCGCGGGTCAAGAGATGGTAGTAACCCCAGACGCCATCCAGTCCAACCAGGGCTACGCTCAGAGCGGCGAGCCCCGCCACCACGGTGGCCAGCTTCGCTAGGAACGAGGTCTTCTTGTGCAAAAGCAGGGCCACGGGAAGAAGAAAGACCATATTGAACTTTTGGAAGACGAATGCCAGACACAGCGCCGCCAGCCACTCGCGGCCGCGCCGAAGGAAGTGGATGGCAAGCAAAGCCGCGAGCAGTACCAGAGGAGAGTCCTGACCCATGCGAAGGGCGGTGGAGAAGGGATAGAAGCTGATCAGCAGGACGAGGATGCCGGGACCCCCGCCGTAGAGTTTTCCCACCAGGAGCACGCTCGCCACCGACGCCAGCGACAGGAGCACGAGCCAGGTGTGAAGAGCAGTCACATAATCGAGATACCCCAAGGGCTTGAGCAGCAGAGCGTAGAAAGGCGGCCGGGGGAATGGCGACGGCAGAACGTTGTCGATCTCCGGCCAATCTTTCCAAAGCTCCCTTTGGTACACGGCCTGGGTCTCAAAATCGTAAAGCTCATCGAGGGGCAGTGAAGCGGCGGTGTAGAAGGCCCGAAAATCAAATCCGCGCTTGGGAAAGCTCAGCGTTCCGAGGATAAGCCACGACCAGCAGGCGAAGATGAGTACGCCAAGGGCAACGTAAATCCGATCATAGGGAAATCCGCCATCCTTAGCCGAGGTTGGGGACATGTTGGTCAACGCAGAGCTTGTGCCGCAGCTTCAGGGCGAAGACGGATCGAGCGGGCCCTCGGACGGCAACTAGACAATTATACATTCCCCGGTTCGCTCGGCTTTCCACCCCGCATTTCTCATCACGTGGCGAGACGAAGTGCGTGAGAGGCCGTCAGTACCAGGCGGCGCGGCACTCGTCGACTCATTTTCCGAGGGATGCGAGCGTACTTGAACGCTACGTTGAGCACGGCGAGCAAGCGCAACGCTGTAACAGCGGGCTTATCGCGTGCTTCGACCATCAGGTGGTGAGAAAGGCGGCCGCGTTTCCCCTCCCAAGGGCGATCTCAAGCCCGGCTGCCTGCTCGTCAGCGAACGCGTCCGTTAGGAACTCGGGAGCTGAATCGTGCGGCGAGTGAAGCCGATCCGAGGCCGGGTCGGACGCCGTGGTCCACGACTCTGCCCGCGGCGCGCTACTCGACGGTGACGCTCTTCGCCAGATTGCGCGGCTGGTCGACGTCGCAGCCGCGCAGTACGCCGATGTGGTAGGCGAGAAGCTGGAGGGGCACGATTTCGATGATCGGCAGCAGCAGCTCGTGGGCCGGCGGAACCTCGATCACATGTTCCAAGATCTGCTTGATCGCCTCGTCCCCTTGATTGGCGACGGCCAGAACCTGGCCCTGCCGGGCTTCGACTTCCTTGATGTTGGCGAGCGTCTTCTCGTAGCGCAGTTGGGACGCTTCGCTCGAAGGATCTCGGGTGGCGATGATCACAACGGGCAGATCCTCGTTGATCAGGGCGTTGGGGCCGTGCTTCATCTCTCCGGCGGGGTAACCCTCGGCGTGAATATAGGAGATCTCCTTGAGCTTTAACGCGCCCTCGAGGGCGATGGGGTAGTGAATGCCGCGGCCCAAGAAAAGAAAATCGTTCGCCCGGTAAAACTTTCGCGCCAGCTCTTCACACTGGCTGTCTTTACCCAGCACGCTTTCCAGCTTTGTTGGGACGCTAAGCAGTTCCTGGACCAGCCGGCGAGACTCTTTCGTCGTCAACTTGTCGCGCGCCTGGCCAAGGTGTAGAGCCAGAATGAACAGCGCCGTCAGTTGCGCGCTGAAGGCCTTGGTCGAGGCGACGCCGATCTCCGGTCCGGCGTGGGTGTAGATCGTGCCGGCGGCCTCTCGAGTCACCATGGAATCCAAGACATTGCAGATCGCCAGGGTCTTGGCCCCCTTGCCGTTGGCTTCGCGCTGAGCGGCCAAAGTATCCGCCGTCTCGCCGGACTGGCTGATAACGACCGCCAGCGTGTTGTCGGGAAGAATCGGGTCGCGGTAACGGAACTCGCTGCCATAGTCGACTTCGACCGGTATGCCCGCTACCCGCTCGATCATGAACTTCCCCGCCAACCCAGCGTGCCACGAGGTGCCGCAGCCTACGATGCGAACCTGTTCGACGGCGGCGAACTCGCTGGGCGTGATTTCCATCTGGTCGAGAAAGACTCGGCCGCTTTCACGGCCGACTCGTCCCAGAGTGGTATCACGGATAGCGCGCGGCTGCTCAAAGATCTCCTTGAGCATGAAGTGCTTGTAGCCGCCCTTCTCGGTCATGACCGGGTCCCAGAGAATATGCTTCACCGGACGGTTGACCCCGCGGCCCTCGAAGTCCGTTAGGCGCACGCCGTTCGCCGTTAGGATGGCAATGTCCCCATCGGCCAGGAAAAAGATGTCGCGCGTGTGGTGCAGGATGGCGGGAACGTCGGACGCTACGAAGTACTCGTTCCGGCCCAAACCCACGACGGCCGGCGGACCGCGGCGGGCGGCGACGATCTTGTGCGGGTCGCGGCGGGAGATCGCCGCCATCGCGAAGACGCCTCGCAGATGAGGCACCGCTTTGCGCACGGCTTGTTCCAGCGACTCTCCGTCGCGGCTGAACTTCTCGATCAGATGGGCAATGATTTCCGTATCCGTGTCGGTGATGAAGCGATGCCCTTCTTTTTCCAGGTCGGCCTTTAGAGCCAGGTAGTTCTCGATGATGCCGTTATGAACGACGACAATGTCGCCCGTGGAGTCGCGATGCGGGTGGGCGTTTTCTTCCGTCGGTCGGCCGTGCGTGGCCCAGCGGGTGTGGCCGATGCCGTAGGTGCCCTCGGCCGGGTTCAGGCGAACGGCCTCTTCAAGGTTGCGGAGTTTCCCCGCGGCTCGGCGCACCGCCAGTTCGCTGCCGTCGGCCCCTACGGCGAGACCCGCCGAGTCATACCCCCGGTACTCAAGCCTCTTGAGACTGTCAATGATGACCGGGACCGCTTCCCCGGGGCCGATATAGCCTACGATGCCGCACATTTTAGCTGCTGTCCGATGCAAAAAAAGAGGAACTGGGTGGTGGCGGGGGGAGTCAGCCGATTTCGCGTCCGGATACCTCCGTAACTTGTTGACTCTTCGACGGCTCGAAATTGGTGGCACTCTCCGCCGCGAGCCGCAAGCGCCTGTCCTGCCG
Source organism: Bryobacterales bacterium (assembly GCA_965248365.1). Taxonomy (GTDB): domain Bacteria; phylum Acidobacteriota; class Terriglobia; order Bryobacterales; family UBA6623. Next base: position 93,720 of record CBDFJA010000004.1, read on the forward strand.
GGAAGTCGCTAGCCCGCATTTCTCACCACCTGACGGCCGAAGCACGCGATAGGCCCGCCATTACTTCGTTGCGCTTGCTCACCGTGCTCAACGTAGGGTTCAAGTACGCTCGCATTTCTCAGAAAATGAGTCGCTGAGCGGCGCGCGCCTTGTACTGACAGGCCTCTCACGCACTTCGCTTCACCACCTGACGAGAAAAGCGGGCTAGCCTTTCCAGTCAATGCGGTACTCCTCGATGACGGGGTTGGCGAGAACTTCCCGGGCGATCTTTTCCAACTCCTCGCGGGCTTCGTCGGCAGAAGCGGTGTCGTCCATTTCGACCTCGAAATACTTGCCCTGCCGAACATCCTTTACGCTCTCATGCCCCAGCCCGTTCAGTGTCGAGCAGATCGTTCGCCCCTGGGGATCCAAGACGGTTTTCTTCAACGTAACGTAGACCACAGCCTGCATGGCTCCATTGTATCGTCACTTTCCGATGCAGAAGGTGGAAAAGATGTTGTCCAGGATGTCCTCGATAGTGGTTACCCCGGTGACGGCATCGATCGGTTTGAGCGCCGCGTAGAGATCGAGCAGCAGCATTTCGTGAGGCACTTGGGCGGCGACGGCTCGCGCGGCGCGTTCCAACTGTTCGAGCGAGCCCCGTAGCAGTTGCGCGTGGCGGATATTGGTGATGAAGCCGGCCTCGGCGCCCTGGCTATGGTCGGGAACGGCGTGCTGGTAGATCTGCCGCCGGAGCTGGGGAATTCCGCCTCCCGTCGTCGCCGAGACGGCCAAATAGGGTCGGCCGACCTCCGCTTTCCCGGGCAAGTCGCTCTTATTGCCGACCACAAGGCTGCGGCAGCCCTGCCCCTCTCGCGCTAATAACTCTCTATCGGTATCTTGGAGCGGCTGCGACAGATCGAGAACGACCAGGATCAAGTCGGCGTCCGCCAGCGCCTCGTAGCTCTTCTCGACGCCTTTGGTTTCCACGACGTCGGAAGTTGCTCGAATTCCGGCCGTGTCGATAAGCCGGACGGGCAATCCCTCGAGAACCAGGGTCTCGCTTACTTGATCCCGGGTCGTTCCCGGCGTTGCCGTGACGATGGCCCGGTCCTGTTCCAACAAGCGGTTGAAAAGGCTGGATTTGCCGACGTTCGGGCGTCCCAGGATGGAAAGTGTAATGCCCCCGCGGACAACCTTGCCGAAGCGGTAGCTCTCGGCCAGCTTCTCGATATCGCTCATCAGCGGCCGGAGGCGCCCCAGAATTTCGGCGTCCGCGGCCACGGCAACATCATCTTCGGCAAAGTCAATTCCGGCTTCCAGGAGCGCGATCAGTTCACAGAGTTGATTCTTCGGCGAGGTCAGGCGGCGAGACAGCGCCCCCTCGACCTGTTGCAGCGCCACGCGGGCCTGATACACCGTGGTGGCTTCGATCAAGTCCCGTACGGCCTCTGCTTGAGCGAGGTCGATGCGGCCGTTGAAGAAAGCGCGCTGGGTAAACTCGCCCGGCTCGGCGAGGCGGGCGCCAAACTCCACGGCCCGCTCCACGGCAAAAGCGAGAATGACCGGTGAGCCGTGACAAGAGATCTCGGCCACGTCCTCGCCGGTGTAGGAGTTCGGCTTGGGGAAGAAGGTGACCAGCACTTGGTCAACGCCGCGTCCCTCTCGGTCTACGAGCTCGCCGCGGGTAGCGACGCGCGGCTCGAACGTTTTGGGAGCCTTGGTCGAGACCAGCTTCTCCGTCAACTCGAGAGTCTTCGTCCCGGAAAGCCGTACGACACCGATGCCGCCCTTACCGGGCGGTGTCGAGACAGCAACGATCGTGTCTTCGGGATGGACAGGAGTCAATTTCGCCCCGGGCGTCGCTGTTCCTCGACTTTCAAAAGCTAGCCCGCGCTCCGAGCGGCCCGTCAAACACTCTTGGCGCGTACCGCATGGGCCCCGCCCGTCAGGGTGCGGGCTCGCGAACGCGACAAAGCAGGCAACCACCGAACAGAGCCGTGCCCGTCAGGGCGCGGGCCCTTGGCGAGAACTGCACAGATTCGCGCTGCCCGAGCACGGGCCCGCGGGCTAACGCCCGGCGGCTCTGTCCGGCTATGATCGGCCGGCCGACTGTCGACGCCGAACTGTTCGGGCAACCACGTTCGCGGCTAGCCCGCATTTCTCACCACCTGACGGTCGAAGCACGCAATAGGCCCGCCATTACTTACGTTGCGCTTGCTCGCCGTGCTCAACGTACTGTTCAAGTACGCCTCCGCTCACCGAGCGGCGCGCGCCTTGTACTGACGGGCCTCTCACGCACTTCGTCTCGCCACGTGGTGAGAAAAGCGGGCTAACGATGCGAAGGAGGGCGCGAGCACGATTCAGAGCCGCGGGCGGAAGCCTGCGGTCAAAGCTGCAACTCACCACGAGCGAATCAGAGCCCCGAAAGCCAGTGCGCGGTTCCCAGTATTCAGCAAATCCCTGATACGCTCGGCGCAATGCTCGTCTCACTTGCGCTCAGCCGCGTAAACGACCGCGTGCCGGTTTGGCGCGACGCCTTCCGAGAGGGTGGCAACCTCCGCGTCGTCGCGCAGAGCCAAGTGAATGATTCTGCGCTCCCGGGAGGTCATGGGGTGGAAATGGAAGGGCGCGCCGGCGCTTTTGACCTTCTCGGCCGCCGTGACGGCGCTCAATCTCAACTCTTCGATGCGCATCATGCGGTAGTCGTGGGCGTCAAATATTAGCCTGTAACGTTCGCGGTGCGGAACCCGGAGAGCCTCCATGCTCAGTTGTTCGAGGGCCAGCAGTAGCTCGGCTCGATAGACCAGCAACAAATCGACGTCCCGGCCCTCGAAGACAACCATCAAATCGGGAGAGATCAGGTCCGGATTCTGGAGGAAGCCGGCTTCGCGAACGTCGAAGCTGAGATCAAGGCCGGACGCCGTCAAGACGGGGTCCAGGAATTCGACGATTTTCGGGCGCAGAGCGTCCACCGTCCAGGTCAGCTCGGGCATGTTCGAAGAAAGGGGGTCCAGCGGTCAGTTGTGCGGCCGTTTCTTCTTGCGGCGCCCTTTCGGCCGCTCGATCTCAATCGGCTCGGACGGCAAGCGGTTCAGCAGAAGCTGCTGCACGACGCCAGCGACGTTGCTGGTCAACCAGTATAACACCAGCCCACTGGAGAACCCGTAAAACACGAACCCCATCATCAGTGGCATGAACTTCATCAGCCGCATTTGAGCGGGATCGGTGCCGGGCGTCGGCGTCAAACTCTGCATCCAGAATTGTGAGGCCACCATGGCCAGCGGTAAAACACGAATCGGAATTTGCTCCGGGAGCGACAAGTCCCCCACCCACAACCAAGACTCCTGACGCATTTCGATCGCCACCCTCAAGACTTTGTAGAAGGCGAAGAAGAAAGGCATCATCAGCAGCATCGGCAGGCAGCCGCCCAAGGGGTTCACCCCATGCTTTTTGTAGAGGGCCATCGTCTCTTCTTGCTGCTTCGCCTTCTTGGGGTCCCGTAGGCCGAGGCCCTTGTACTTTTCGTTGATCTGTTTGATGAGCGGCTGCAAGGCCTGCATTCTCTTCATCGATCTCGAACTCTTCCACTTCAATGGCAGCATGACGAAATTGAGGAAGACGGTGACCAGAACGATCCCCCAACCGTAGTTCACCCCGAACTTGTCGTGCGTCCATCGCAGCATCCAGTAGATCGACTCGGGGAGAAAACTGAGCCATCTGAAAACAGACCATGCGAACCCTAAATTGACGATTTCCCGTAGCTCGGGCCGCACAGATGCCAGGGTGTCGTAACTCTTAGGACCCACGAACAACCGCAGCTGGTTTTTCTCAGCGCCCCCGACCGCGAGCGCCGCGAACGTCGCTTCCGCGCCGGTGGCGATCGGCTCGATGGCTACCCCCGAGCTTTCAAGCTGCACAGTCATCTCCGACCCTAACGGCATAAACGCCGCCGTGAAAAAGCTGTCGTCGATGCCGACGTAGGGGTAGGGCCCGATATTGGTTGTCGGATCATCCTCCAGATCGCCGGCTTCATTGCGCAGCAGCTCGCGCTGGGTTGGATCGTAGTAGAACGTTGTGCTGTACATCTGGTCGTCCGGCTGGGCGGTGTCGCCGAAGCCCCCGGGCCAGGTCAGCAGGTGAGGACGAGCTTGTCCGCTCTCGACGAGCTCGCTCGTGATCTCGACTAAATACCCCTCGGCCTCGAAGCGGAAGGACTTGCGGACCGTGTGGACGCTGTCGGAGTATTCGAAACTGACGGTCGCGGGCGCGAAGCGGTACGACAGCCCGTCGTTGACAACGAAGAGAGCTTGGTTAACCTCGGCTACAGGCTGGCCGCCGGAAAGCGCCAAACCAAAGGGGTAGCCGTGTTTCTTTGCGCCGCCCGCATGAACCAAATCAAGTCGCTTACCGTTACCTGACTCCCGTATCTCTCCCGGGACCTTGGCGGGAACGTATTCCTTGAGCACCCAACTCGTGACCACGGCCCCGCGATTCGAGAAGCGGACGACAAAGGTGTCCGACTCCACAACGATCTCTTGCTCCGACTCGGCCGCTTGGGTTCCGGGAGCAGCCGCCGGCTCGAGCGCCTCGGAGGGAGCTCCCTCGCCGAAGGGCTCCGAGAATGGTTCCGCCGGGTCGCCGGGAGCCGCCGTAACGGGTTCAGCGCCGGTTTCAGGAGCTACGACAGGGGCCACCGGGCGGGCGAAGAAAGTGTACACCGTAATGGCGACGGCCGAGATCACGCAGGCCAGCAGCAAGCGCTTCTGAACAAACTGGTCGTCTTCAGGCATCAGGGACCGGATCGTAGCCGCCCGGGGAGAGCGGCCGGCAGCGAAGAACCCGCTTGGCGGCCAGCCACATACCCCGTCTTACTCCATGGCTTTCTACCGCCTGTTTGGCATAGCAGGAACACGAAGGGTGGAACTTGCAGCAGGAGGGCAGCAGCGGCGAAAGGACGTTTTTGTAGACCAGCAGTCCGAAGACCGCCGCACGCTGGGCAAAGCTTTGCGAAGCGATAGAGTCATCCATCACTGCGTTGTCGGACTGACCGGCCAGCTTCGCGGAAAACACGTCGGACTTCCGTCTCAAGATCTTCCCAGGGAGCATCAATCGCTCTTCGGTAGGCATGGACGACGACTTCACAACCGTCGGGGATCTCAACCCAGTTGCACCGCAGAGCTTCCCGGAGCCACCGTCTCACGCGATTCCGGGCGACAGCGTTCCCTATCGAGCGGGAAACCGAGAGGCCGACCCGCGTGGGCTCCCGACCTCCGGTCTGTCTAAGGAAAACCCGGAAGTAGGCGCTCGTCAGCTTCCGTCCTTCACCGTAAACGCGCTGGAATTCGACTTTGTTCCGAAGCCGCCTGGACCGCGGGAAGCCTTCGGCCGCGGGCTGATCACTTCTCCGAGCTGACGGTGAGGACATGCCGACCCTTCGCCCGCCGGTTGGCCAGCACCTTCCTTCCCCCCGGAGACTTCATCCTGGCCCGGAAACCGTGCGTCTTGGCGCGGCGACGGCGATTGGGTTGAAACGTTCGTTTGGGCATGGTAGCACGCGATGGAGGGAACAACGGACGCGAACTTCACCGCTCTCGATCACCCCGACCACGAAAACCTCAGTGTATCAGCCGCCTAGGTGACGGTCAAACATGGTCGCTACGATCCGCCGCCGCGGCTTCCGAGCCGCCTGTGACAAAAGGCTATTGGGAGGCGGAAGCCGCTGAACTCTGTCTCATTCAATCACGCGACCCAGCCCCGCGAGGAACAGGCTTGCCGGGGTGGACGATCGAGAACTTTGGGCTCGGCATACCGAGCCCCTACGTTTCCAGGGAGCCTAAAAGATCGGTAGAGCAGAGCATGCTGTGCCCAATGGCGGTCGGAGGTCGCCCCGCTGCCGGCCGCGGGCCCGCGCCGCGGGGCAGCAGGGTTCTTGTCGCGCGGGTGTGCGCGAGCAGGGAGCTGACCCTGGAGGGTTAGCCCGCTTTTCTCACCACGTGGCGAGGCGAAGTGGGTGAGAAGCCCGTCAGTACAAGGCGCGCGCCGCTCGGCGCGCGGAAGCGTACTTGAACAGTACGTTGAGCACGGCGAGCAAGCGCAACGCAGTAATGGCGGGCTTATGGCGTGCTTCGACCGTCAGGTGGTGAGAAATGCGGGCTAGTGACAGGGTAAATCCCGAACCGTGAGTGTATTGATGAGACTGAGAACTAGGCTGGAGACGGCTGTTCGCCTTCGGAAAGGCCGGGCACCCTTTTGGGTTTGGGTGAGTCCGGTCGGAGCACTTGTTGAGGAGTGGGAGAGGAATCGACCTCCGGCGTGGATTCGTCGGGCAGCTCACGGCCCTCGACCAGCGCCCGCACGTCGTCGCCGTCGAGCACCTCGCGTTCCAGAAGCGCCTCGGCCATACGGACCAGCACGTCGGAGTGGTCGGTGATGATCTTCTTCGCCTGATCGTAAGCCGTCTTGACCAAGTTGCTGACCTCGGCGTCAATGCGAATAGCGGTCGCCTCGCTGTAGTCGCGGTGCTGGGCGATCTCACGGCCCAAGAAGATCTGCTCTTCCTTTTTCCCGAAGGTAAGCGGTCCGAGCGAACTCATTCCCCATTCGCAGACCATCTGGCGCGCCATTTCCGTGGCCTGCTCGATGTCATTGCCGGCGCCGGTGGTCATGTGCTCGAGGAACATCTCTTCGGCAATGCGCCCGCCCATCAGGATGGCCAATCTGGCCCCCAGAAAGTCTCTCGTATAGGTGTGCTTGTCTTCGAGCGGCAGCTGCATGGTAACGCCCAGCGCCGCTCCCCGCGGGATGATGGTCACTTTGTGGAGGGGATCGGAGTGCGGAATCATCGCCGCGACCAGGGCGTGCCCAGCCTCGTGGTAAGCGGTGTTTTTCTTTTCCTCGTCGGTCAGTATCATCGAGCGGCGCTCGGTGCCCATCATGACCTTGTCCTTGGCCAGCTCGAAGTCGTACATCGTGACGACTTTGCGATTCTGGCGAGCGGCGTAAAGAGCGGCTTCGTTAACCAAGTTGGCTAGGTCGGCACCCGAGAAACCGGGACTGCCGCGCGCCAGCACGCGCAAGTCGACGTCATTGGCAAGCGGGACCTTGCGGGTATGAACCCGCAGAATGCCCTCGCGACCGCGGACATCGGGGCGATTCACCACCACGCGGCGATCGAAACGGCCCGGTCTGAGCAGAGCCGGGTCCAAAACATCGGGCCGGTTGGTGGCTGCTATCAGAATGACGCCTTCGTTCGAATCGAAGCCGTCCATCTCCACCAGCAACTGGTTGAGGGTTTGTTCGCGCTCGTCATGGCCGCCGCCCAGCCCGGCCCCTCGATGGCGTCCGACGGCGTCGATTTCATCCACGAAGATAATGCAGGGAGCGCTCTTCTTGCCCTGCTCGAAGAGGTCTCGTACGCGGCTGGCGCCGACCCCGACGAACATTTCCACGAAGTCCGATCCTGAAATCGAGAAGAAGGGCACGTTGGCCTCGCCGGCGATGGCTCGCGCCAGCAGGGTTTTGCCCGTTCCGGGCGGCCCCACCAGCAGAACGCCTTTGGGGATTCGTCCCCCCAGCTTCTGGAACTTCTGTGGCTCTCGCAGGAACTCGATGATCTCCTGGAGCTCTTCCTTGGCCTCGTCGACTCCGGCGACGTCTTTGAAGGTAATCTTCTTTTGCTGGCTGGTCAGCAGACGCGCCCGACTCTTGCCGAAGCTGAGCGCCTTGTTCCCCCCAGCCTGCATCTGACGCATCATGAAGATCCAAAAACCGAACAACAGGATGAACGGTGAAGCATTGATGAGAAAACTCAGCCAAGCCGGGGTGCTCGATTCCTTGACCTCGATGGCCACTCCGGCTTCCTGCAGCACATCGATGATGCCCGGATAATCGGAGGGAATCGTCGTGCGCAGATTCTCGTCGCCGCGGAGCTTGCCGGTAACCTGGTTGCCGGCAATGGTCACGCTGCGGACATTGCCGGCTTTGACTTCCTGATAGAACTCCGAGTAGGTAAGTGGTCTTTCTCCGGCCGCACTGCCCGTCTGGATCACGCGCCAAAGCAGAATCGCCGTGCACAGCAAGACGACCCAGAACACCGCGGTCTTGACTGTCGAATTCACGATCGCATTCCTCTAGCGTCCACCCACCCCAGAGAGGGCAGTCTATTCCTCTAGACCTATTCCTATAGACGCGCTAGGTTCCTGATTCGATTCCTACTTCGCCGTCGCCACCTGAAGCGTACTCGGTAATGTCCACGACGGTGCGGCTACTATCGTCCGCCGCAAATTCCACTGACGGCCCAAAACCCCTCGCCCACACGACAACTTCACGCTCGCCCGATTCCGCCCGGGCCTCTGCCAGCTCGGCTGAGACCGCGGCGATCACCGGCCACCGGGGCCGTTCCCAGACCGCGATCTTGCGCTCCTGAAACAGCGTTTTGAGCTTCTTAGCCCCCTTCCAACCCCGCGGATGGTAGCGGTCTCCCGCCCTCCAACTACGCAACTTAAGCGGTTTGGGGACTTTTTCCCAGTCAATTAGGCCGTGACAACTTCCATTATAACGCTCTTTCCCCTGAAAGTTCTCTCGGGTGTATCTCTTGAGAACGACTAAGGAGGACCCCCAGGGTAGCTTAAAAGAACCTGGGGCCCCTACTAGGATACACTGTCTCCGCGAGTAAGGTTCCGGTTCCCGAGAAAAGCGAGCCAGTCGGATCTGACCGAACGACCGGATGGCCTCCAAATCCGGAATGTGCGATCTGCCGCTTCCCCGGCGCCGGGCCGCCAGCCCCCGCAAGGCCTCGATGTGCTCAAAGCTGATCCCCGCCAGGCTCCCGCGGGCCCTCTCGACTGCCACCCGGAGTAATCTGCGGGCCACGGCAACAGGGAGGGCCGTCATCTCCCCGGCTTGGAAATAGACGCCGTCGCTGTTCGATTCGAGATAACGCTCGGCCAGCGCCGGCAAGACACCCTGCCAGTAATTCTCTTCCCCCTGCGCCCATTGGGCCATCTGGGCCAAAGTTCCGAAGAGATTGGGGTTCCAGTCCTCGCTGAGCCGCGGCAAAAGCTCGTGCCGAATTCTGTTGCGGTCAAAGCGGGGATCTTGATTGCTCGAGTCATCGCGCCATTTGTGGCCACCCCTCCTCAGATAATCCATGACCTGCTCTCGGGTAACCTCGATCATCGGTCGCACTACCTTGTTATCGAGCACGGGCCGAATTCCGGACAGCCCGGCGGTTCCCGAGCCTCGCAGCAGCCGAAAAAGCACGGTTTCAGCCTGGTCGGAAAGCGTATGCCCGACCGCCACCTTGTCGAATTGCCCTCGGCGAACCAACTCGCCAAAGAACTCATATCGGAAACTACGGCCCAGTTGCTCGATGTTTTCTCCCCTTTCGCGCGCCTGACCGGGCATATCCACTGTCTTTGAAACGAATTTCAGGCGGCGGCGGCGAGCCAATCGCCGGACGAACTGCTCGTCCTCGCCGGACTCGGCTCCGCGAAGCTGGTGGTTGAGGTGCGCTACCGCTAGCGTGATGCCGAGTTGTGGGGCCAGCTCGCGCAGGCATTCGAGCAGCGCTACCGAGTCGGGCCCCCCGGAAACGGCGACGGCCACGCGGTCTCCGGCGTCGAGCATGCCGTATCGGGCGATGGTCTCTGAGACCTGGCGAATCACGATGTCATTGTAGCCTTTCGTTTTCGAGGTGTGTTCGCCATAACCATGGAGAACCGCGGCAGTCCCCTCCGACGCATCTGGGAGTTCCATGCCGTCCTTCCATGCCGCCCTTGCTTTACAAGCGCGCGCCCCTCACGTTAGGATACGGGGTCGCATGGTTAAAACCGAGCGGGAGCATCGGCGAGACATTGTCGACGTTGGTCGCCTCGTTCACCAAAAAGGTTGGGTGGCCGCCAATGACGGCAACATCACCATTCGACTAGATGGCGAGCGGATTCTTGCCACGCCCACGGGTGTGAGCAAGGGAATGATGCGCCCCGACGATTTGATCATCGTCGATTACGAGGGCAACAAGGTTTCCGGGCGTCTGGAGAGGACGTCTGAAATCCTGATGCATCTGGTGATCTACAAGATGCGTCCGGACGTGCAAGCGGTGGTCCACGCGCACACGCCGGTCGCCACCGGATTCGCCGCCGCGGGACTGTCGCTCAGTAAGGCGCTGTTGCCGGAGGTGGTCATCGGGTTGGGCTGTGTGCCGCTGGCCGCCTACGGGCTGCCCGGCACGCCGGAATTGACGGAGCCGATGCTGCCGCTGATTCCGAAGCACGATGCAATCTTGCTGGCCAATCACGGTTCGGTCAGTTATGGGAAGGACATCTATCAGGCTTTCTTCCGCATGGAGACTGTGGAACACTTCGCGCGAATTAATTTGGTCGCCGAGATGCTGGGCGGAGCGAAAACCCTGCCGCGGAAGGAAGTCGACAAGCTGTTCGAGTCCCGAGGGCGTTATGGCGTCGAATCCCAGGCGGTAGCACAGCCGGGATGTCCGGTCGCGGCGGAGGACACTGCGACCGCCGCCGCCCCCGCGGATGGACGACAACGATTTACAGTGACCCGCGATGAGCTGATCCGACTCGTGGAGGAAGCGATGCGGGAAAAGGGAGGATAGGAAAATAAATGGGCGAAGCCCTTGGAATGATTGAGACGCGAGGCATGGTGTCGCTGATTGAAGCCTCCGATGCGATGGTCAAGTCGGCCAACGTCACCTTGGTGGGCTGGGAGAAGATCGGGTCCGGTTACGTCACCATTTTGTGTCGCGGAGACGTCGCTGCCGTCAAGGCTGCGACCGACGCCGGCGCCGCTGCGGCCCGCCGGGTTGGTGAGCTGATCGCGGTACACGTCATCCCGCGTCCGCATAACAACCTGAGTGACGTTTTCGCGATTTCACCCCCGAAGGCCAGCAAGTAAGGCCTTCTTAGAGGACGCTCTCGATGCTACTAGCCCGCGTCGTCGGTACTGTTGTCGCCACCCGCAAGGACGAGCGGCTGGAAGGCAAAAAGCTGCTCGTGCTGCGCCACGTTTCGCCGGAAGGGGACGACCAGCCGGGGTATGTGATCGCCGTCGATACGGTCGGGGCGGGGAATCGCGAAAAAGTGATCGCCGTCTCGGGCAGCTCGGCGCGTCTGGCCAGAGGGTGCAAAGACAGCCCGGTCGATGCGGCGATCATCGGTATCGTGGACGAACTGGACCTTGACTCCGGGGACGAAGCATAGTGCGCTGCGCCCGTTGGTTGCCTAGCCCGTTTTTCTCACCACGTGGCGAGGCGAAGTGCGCGAGAGGCCCGTCAGTACAAGGCGCGCGCCGCTCAGCGCGCGGAGGCGTACTTGAACAGTACGTTGAGCACGGTGAGCAAGCGCAACACAGTAATGGCGGGCCTATGGCGCACTTCGACCGTCAGGTGGTGAGAAATGCGGGCTAGCCCGCCTGTGGGCTTGTTAAAGCGAATGGCGTCTCCGCCGGAATTGCTCGAGGCGGTGAATTTTTCAGGGAATAGTAAATGCGCCTGGGCCGCGTAGTAGGGCGGCTTTGGGCTACGGTCAAGAGTCAGGATCTCGAGGGCCGCAAGCTGCTGGTGATTCAGCCGATCACAGTGGAAGGCGAGGATACCGGACGGCCGCTGATCGCGGTGGATGCCGTCGGCGCGGGGGCGGGCGAAAGAATCTATTGGAGCAGCGGGGGCGAAGCCGTTTACGCGTTTCTTCCCGACAGAGTAGGCGTGGATGCGGCTGTCGTCGGCATCGTCGACTCGATCGATCAACGAGGCGGCCGCTAGGATGCTGCTCGGCCGGGTGGTCGCCGAAGTGGTCGCCACGCGCAAACACCCCAGTCACGAAAATTTGAAACTGCTCGTTGTGGCCCCGCTTGACCTCGAGGGCAACCAGCGCGGTGCGCCTGTCCTGGCCGTGGATTCCGTCGACGCCGGCATCGGCGATCAAGTCCTTTTAGCCACCGACGGCTGGGCGGCGACGACCGCTATCGAGCGGCTTCGGACTCCCATCGACGCCGCCATTATCGGGGTCGTCGATCATGTGGAGTTGATCGACGGGGCGACCGCGGACAGATGAAAAGCCGTTTCCAGCCGTTCCTTCTTGCCACCGGGCTCTTCGCCCCCACCGCCGCGACAGTGGTGAGAAACGCGCGTTAACCGTTCTCGTGATCTTGTTTTTCGACTCCCGGCGAAGCGGAGTGAACCACAACGATTCCCGACTCGGTGACGAAATGGCCCTTGCGGCGGTCCTGTTCGACATCGAAGCCGATTTCCGTGTACTCGGGCAGCCGCACTCGACTATCGATGATGGCCCGCCGAATCCGGCTGTGGGGGCCGACCACGACGTTGCGGAACAGGATCGAGCTTTCCACCTCCGAATGGCTGTTCACCCGCACTCCCGGCGATAAGACGCTGTTCACCACCCGCCCCCCCGATACGATGCACCCGGCGCAAACCATGGAATTCACGCCCACGCCCATACGGCGGCTTCCTTCGGCGAAAACGAACTTCGCCGGCGGGTAAATGGGCTGTTCGGTTCGCAGCGGCCACTGCTCGTCGTAGAGATTGAACTCCGGCGATAGCGAGACGAGGCCCATGGTCGCCTCGTAGTAGGCGTCCAGGGTTCCCACGTCCCGCCAATAGGGAACCTCCCGCGGACTGTTTCCGGCGAAGTCGAAAGCACAGACGCGGCGGCCGCTTTCGACCAATCGCGGCAGCACGTCCGCGCCGAAATCATGTGAGCTGCTCGTAGAAGAGTGATCTTCCCGCAGAGCTTCCAGTAAAACGCGCGTGGTAAACAGATAGATCCCCATTGAAGCGCTGCACATGTGCGCATTGAACCGCGAGCGGCTGGGATGTCCATGGCTCGGTTTTTCCTCGAACCTTCGAATGCGAAACGCCGGATCGATTTCGACGATTCCGAAACGCGCCGCCTCGGCCGGGGAAACCTGGGTAGTCCCCACCGTTACTTCCGCCTCGTGGGAACAATGCCAATCCAGCATCGCCTGGTAGTTCATCTTGTACACGTGATCGGCGGCCACGATCAGCGTGTAGGGCGACCCCTCCGCCTCGATACTCTGGGCGTTCTGAAACACGGCGTCCGCCGTGCCCAGGTACCAGTCCTCGCTGACCCGCTTGGTGGGCGGAACGATCTCGACAAACTCACCCATCTCGGGGGAGAGAATGTTCCACGCCCGACGGATATGCCGGTTGAGCGTCAATGCTTTGTGCTGCGTCAGGATATAGATTTGCCGCAAACCCGAGTTAATGCAATTGGAAAGCGTGATATCAATGATGCGGTAGGCGCCGGCGAAGGGGACGGTCGGTTTGGCACAGTCTTTCGTCAGCGGATAGAGCCTCTCTCCCGCCCCCCCGGCAAGCATGATGGTGAGTACCTTACTCATAGCAGGGGCTTACAGCACGCCCTCCTGATAGGGGCGCGGCTCATCGTAGGGGCACGGCATGCCGTGCCCAAAGTTGGCCCGCCAATCCCCTGGCCGTATTAGGTCCAGCCGGCATTGCTCGCCACCTGACGGCCGAAGCGGGCTAGAGGCCGCGCCGCGACGCCGGTTGCGCCCGGGGCGTATCTCCGAAACAGAAAAGTAGGCTGCTTGTTTACTCGCGCTAGCGGGCCAGACGTGGAAGGGGCCCAGGATGGCAACTGGTGCGGACCAAATACACCGCGGACATGCCGGGTCCCCATGCGGCCGGCAGCCGACTCCGGTTTGGCCTCGCTCGCAACCCTAGTGTACAATTTTAGGAAGACGGTTGGGGTTGCCGGTTTTTCGCCTTGCGATATTCACTAGGGGCGCCACCCCGCCGAGGAGGTGCATTGCGTGGCTGAAGTTTACGTAAACGAAGGCGAAGGACTTGACAGCGCCCTGCGGCGCTTCAAGAGGAAGGTACAGCAGGAAGACATTATCAAGGAAGTGAAACGCCATTCCTACTATCTCAAGCCTGGCGAGAAAAAGCGGCTTAAGCAAGCGCTGGCCCGAAAGCGAAACCGCAAGAAAATGAGGCGCGACCGCGACGGCTGATCCTGCTCGGGAGTTCCTGCCGATACTTCAGTCCCACGACCGAGTACCGGAACGGCCTCGGGAAGGTGTGAAAAAATCGGGGACTGTCACAAGCGGCGTTCCGGAAAGCACGTGGAATCAGTCACACCTTCCCGCCTCGGGCTTCCTGAGAGGCCCCGGCACTCCAATCGAAGCCTGCGCTTCTTTCCTATGACCGCCGGACATCAGTTTTACGTTCAAAATTTCGGCTGCCGCGCGACGCAGGCCGACGGTGCCGGCATTGCGGCTGCCTTGGCGGCCAAGGGTCTGCTCCAGATGGACACGCCCTCCGCCGCCGAGCTGGTGATCGTCAATACCTGCACGGTTACCGCGGAAGCCGACCAGGACGCGCGCCAGACAATTCGCCGCATCCATCGGGAAAACCCCAAGGCCCGCATCCTTGTCACCGGCTGCTACGCCCAGCGGCGTCCCGCCGAGCTGGCCGAACTGCCCGGGGTTCGCTGGGTCGTGGGCAACTCCCACAAGACAGCCATCGCCGACGTTGTCGCGCCCAAGCTGGTCAATATCTCGCCCGGGGCGGAGCCGCCCGAGCCGCCCTATCACGGGGAAATCGCGGCCGGTCAAATCCTGGTTGGCGACATCCGCGACCAAACCGAATTCCTCTCCTACCCCGTCACGGCTGCCGGGCGGGACCGAACGCGGCCCAACCTCAAGATTCAAGAGGGCTGCGACAACCGCTGCACTTTCTGCATCATTCCTTCCGTTCGAGGCAACAGCCGAAGCGCTCGCCCCGAGCAAGTGATCGGCCAAGTCGGCTCCCTTGCCGAGCGATATAAGGAAATCGTCTTGACCGGAATCAACCTCGGGCGCTGGGGCCGAGACTTGCCCGCCCGGCCGCGCCTGCTTGACCTGTTGCGTCGGCTGCTGGGGGAAACCCCCGTCGCCAAGCTGCGGCTCAGCTCGGTCGAGCCGATGGATTGGAGCGACGACCTTCTTTCTCTGATGGCCTCGAGCGATCGTATCTGCAAGCACGTTCATATTCCGCTTCAGTCCGCTTCGGACCGAATCCTCAGAGCCATGCGCCGCCGCTACCGCGTTCGCCACTACGCCGGCCGTCTGGAAACGGCGCGCCGGCTGATGCCGTGGGCCTCGATCGGAGCTGACGTGATGGTCGGGTTCCCTGGCGAGACCGAGCGCGATTTCGCGGCGACCCGACAGTTCGTCACCGATATGCCCTTCACTTACCTGCACGTGTTTCCCTATTCGACGCGGCCCGGCACGCCGGCGGCCGAGCACCCCGACCAGGTCCCTTCGGCCGTCAAGAAGGAACGCAGCCGCATCCTGCGGCAGCTGATCGCCTCAAAGAATCTGGCTTTTAGGCGCTCGCTTCTCGGGCGGCGTTTTTCCGCCGTCACGCTGGAAAGTCACGACGGGCCCCCAACCCGCGCCCTCACGGACAACTACATTCCCGTCACGGTGGAACGAGAGCGCCTCGACCCCGGAAGACTGGTGGAGATCGAAATCACGCGATGCCGCGAGCAGAGCACAGGCGTCAGGCTACCAAACCGAGCCCGCGAGGGTCTGCAAAAAAATGGGGACAGGGCCACTACTTTTCTTTTTGAGGGAGATCGGGGGCGACGAGAGGTTGATGGCCGAACTGGGCGTCAGGCTGGGCGGAGTCAGCGGCTTAAGCCTCCCGGCCCCCGCCCCACTGGCCTCTAAGCTAACAGCCCGTGGTGAAAGTCGCGGGGGAGCGAAAATGGGGACTGCCATCCGATTTTCGCTTCCGCAAGTTCTTTGTTTCCGGTATCGAGTAGACGGCGAAAATCGGTGACTGTACCCGTTTTTCAAGGCGAAGGACTTTCACCACGGGCTGCTAACCCAGAGTTCGGGAGCTGTCCCGGATGCGTCGAGCAAAGCCTCCCAGACCTCTGCGGAATCCAGGAACTCGGTCGGATGACGGATCAGCGATAATGTGGAGCGGCAAAGCGCCGTTCTCGTAAAACATTAAAATCCCAGTTTGTTTGGCTGGGAACTGCGGTCGACTCTGCCGACCGGGCTCGCTCAGACTGCATCGTCACGAACGGAAGAACCGGAATGCCCGACGACCTGCGGACCGAGGAAGACGTCAAGATCAAGGCGCTGCTGCCATTCCTGCGGAAGCTCGGCTACAAGGACTCGTACTGCGAATTCGACAAGGCCATCGAGGTTCAAGAGGGCCGCAAGGTCAAGAATATCTTTGCAGATGTTGTCGTCTACACAACCGCCAAGAAGACCGCCCCACTGATTCTTTGCGAGACGAAGGCTCCGTCGGCGATCCTAGATCGATTCGTCCGTGAGCAAGCTATCTCATACGCTCGTCTGTTACCAAGGATCGCTCCTTTGGTCCTGATCAGTGCTGTCCGGGGAAAGTCGCGCCATCGGACGGTAAGTCTCGACCGCTCAATGTCTTATGGCCTGTTTTGCCCGGGAACGATTTGAAATCCCGAGGCCGCAAATGGTCGCCTGAACGGAGCATCCGGACGCGGCACAATGAGGGATGAACCTTGGCCGTACGGTTTTCTCCCAACTGATCGAGCACCTACCGAGCAAAGAGTTTCAGAAATGTGTATCGCGCTACCGCGGCGATTCCTATCTGAAAAGTTTCTCCTGCTGGGATCAGTTTCTTGCGATGGCATTCGCCCAGCTGACCTATCGGGCAAGCCTCCGCGACATCGAGACGTGCCTGCGTTCGATGCACGGCAAACTCTACCACATGGGATTCCGCGGCAGGGTAGCGCGCTCGACACTGGCCGATGCGAACGAGTCGCGCGACTGGCGGATCTACGCGGACTTCGCGCAGGTCTTGATTGGCATGGCACGGCCGTTATATGCCCACGACCCGATCGGTGTGGACTTGGACCAGACTCTGTACGCTCTCGACTCGACAACAATCGACCTCTGCCTGTCGCTGTTTCCGTGGGCGAGATTCCGCAAGCAAAAGGCCGCCGTGAAGATGCACACGCTGCTGGATCTGCACGGCAATATTCCCACGTTCATCCGCATTACTGGAGGCAAAGTGCACGACATCAACATCCTCGACGAGATCGGCCCGGAGGCCGGCGCGTTCTACGTCATGGATCGGGCCTACGTCGATTTCGAACGCCTCTTCGTGTTCACTCTCTGCTCGTCGTTCTTCGTCGTGCGAACCAAGAAGAACATCTTGCTCCAACGGCGCTACTCGCATCCCGTCGACAAATCCACGGGCTTGCGCTCGGATCAGACCGTCATACTGGCTGCCATCGAATCGGCCCAAGCCTATCCCGACCCGTTGCGGAGGGTCAGTTACTTCGACGCCCGGACGAACAAGCGGCTGAAGTTTCTGACCAACAACTTCGCGCTCCCGGCGCTGACCATCGCCCACATCTACAAGTCGCGTTGGCAGATTGAGTTGTTCTTCAAGTGGATCAAGCAACATCTGCGAATCAACTTGTTTTACGGCACCAGCGAGAACGCCGTCAAGACGCAGATCTGGATCGCTGTCTCGATTTACGTGCTCATCGCCATCGTCCGGAAACGGCTCGGGCTGGAAGCGAGTCTTTACCAGATTCTACAGATTCTCAGCGTTACGCAATTCGAAAAAATGCCCCTTTTACAGGCACCCCAGCCATCCGACTCCCCAAACGAATCCCCCTATGACCCCAACCAATTGATTCTATTCGACTTTTAACCGGACAGCAGTGGGTCCTGATAACCAACGGGGATCAATACCAGTTCTTTCAGACATTAAACAAAAATCGCATCCCGGAGTTACCCCCCAGAAAGGACCTGCAAAAAGATCTACTCGACTTCCTTGTAAGTAGAGAGCTTCAAGACAGCCTAAGGCAGGAGGCAAAACACGGGCTATTCATCATTGATGATGTAACTATCCTTACGCCTCTTGGGTTCCCCATGTCTATTAAGACGAGCAGAACCCCCAAAAGGTTACTCTATATTATGCGCGAGTCAATAAGAGTGTTCTTATTGAATCTCGCATAATATCGAGTTAGTCAAGGCCAAGAGAAGACTGCTTCCAGAAGGCCGTAATCAAGCGCGGTTTGCGGCGCATGCGACGCAGGGATTTGCGGGCACGCTCGTCCAGCTCCCAGTAGTCCTTCGGACAGACGTTCGGCAACTCGTGCTGCTTCCAGTAAGCCCAAATGTATTCCACCGGGTTCAGCTCCGGTGCATAGGGCGGCAAGCACTCCGTGGCGATGTGGCCTTCGGAGAGCTCGATGAACTCCCGCACCAGGCGGCTGCGGTGCGCCGGCAGGCGGTCCCAGACGATCAGCAGCGGGCCGTCGATGTGGCGGACCAAAGCCTTCAGGAAGTCGATGACCTCCAGCTCGCCGATGGCGCCGGGATAGAGCCGGAAGTAGAAGTTGCGCAAGGTCAGCCCGGCGGAAACGGAAAGTTTCTGCCAGTTGAAGTTGAACTCCAGCACGGGTGTCTCGCCGCGGGGCGCCCAGGTGCGGCAACGATGGGGCTTCTGACTCAGTCCGCTTTCGTCGATGAAGACGATCGTGCGGCCTTGTTTTTGGGCTTTTTTTTAGTGGCCGGCCAAGTCTTGCGCCGCCAGTTGCGGATGGCTTCTTCGTTGCGCTCGCGGGCCTTGCCGACAGGCCGTTGCGGGCTCCAGTGGAGCGCCCGCAGGATCTTCCAAACATGACCTTCGTGATAGCGCACGCCGAACTCGTCGGCGATCAGACGAGCGACTCGCGGACAAGTCCACAGCGGCGTCGAGAAGCCCTGCGCTTCGGGGCCCCGCAGCAGCATTGCCTCCAGACGTTCCCGTTGCGTGGCGTCTAACAGCGGCTTGCGGCCGGCGCGCCCGGCCCGGCGGAGTCCGGCGGCACCGTACGCGCCATGCTCGCTAACCCAACGGCTCACGCTTTGCTGCGCCGCCTTCACGCGCCGTGCTGCCTCGGACTGACTCAAACCTTCGTCGACGACCAGCCGCACGGCCTCCAGCCGTCGCTTTTCCAGAGCATCAAAATCGCGCCTTACGCCTCTTGGGTTCCCCATGTCTATTAAGACGAGCAGACCCCCAAAAAGTTACTCTATATTATGCGGGAGTCAATAAATCATGCCATAACGCAATTCGCAATAATGAGGGTTATGACCCCACTGTGGCCTTCGATGAAATGTCAAAGGTCTTGTTTTGCAAGCTCTACGAGGAGAAGCATAGCAACAGCAACCGCTTCCGCTTGGCCGTCTTTGACGACACTCTGGATCGACTCAAAGTCAATGTTGTGAGGCAAATATTCGAGGAAACCAAGAAAGACCCGAGATACTCAGACCTTTTTGCAGACGATGCGGCCATCAACTTACAAGATCGAACAATCCGAAAGATTGTACAGTTGTTCGAAAACACTGCTGTCCGGTTAAAAGTCGAATAGAATCAATTGGTTGGGGTCATAGGGGGATTCGTTTGGGGAGTCGGATGGCTGGAGTGCCTGTAAAAGGGGCATTTTTTCGAATTGCGTAACGCTGAGAATCTGTAGAATCTGGTAAAGACTCGCTTCCAGCCCGAGCCGTTTCCGGACGATGGCGATGAGCACGTAAATCGAGACAGCGATCCAGATCTGCGTCTTGACGGCGTTCTCGCTGGTGCCGTAAAACGAGTTGATTCGCAGATGTTGCTTGATCCACTTGAAGAACAACTCAATCTGCCAACGCGACTTGTAGATGTGGGCGATAACAGCGACAGGCAGAGGTCGATTGTTGTCGAGTCGAGAGCGTACAGAGTCTGGTCCAAGTCCACACCGATCGGGTCGTGGGCATATAACGGCCGTGCCATGCCAATCAAGACCTGCGCGAAGTCCGCGTAGATCCGCCAGTCGCGCGACTCGTTCGCATCGGCCAGTGTCGAGCGCGCTACCCTGCCGCGGAATCCCATGTGGTAGAGTTTGCCGTGCATCGAACGCAGGCACGTCTCGATGTCGCGGAGGCTTGCCCGATAGGTCAGCTGGGCGAATGCCATCGCAAGAAACTGATCCCAGCAGGAGAAACTTTTCAGATAGGAATCGCCGCGGTAGCGCGATACACATTTCTGAAACTCTTTGCTCGGTAGGTGCTCGATCAGTTGGGAGAAAACCGTACGGCCAAGGTTCATCCCTCATTGTGCCGCGTCCGGATGCTCCGTTCAGGCGACCATTTGCGGCCTCGGGATTTCAAATCGTTCCCGGGCAAAACAGGCCATAAGACATTGAGCGGTCGAGACTTACCGTCCGATGGCGCGACTTTCCCCGGACAGCACTGACTTCTTTTTGTTGGCACGGGCTGGTTCGTCTTGATCTACGTAGCTCCGTGGTTCTCTCCGTAGCCCTCGCCTGCATCTCCTCTCCAACGCACGCACCGCTCTGGTGGTGCAGCGTTTCTGATCGCTTGCACCATAGCGATCATCACTTCTGCACCTTCGATCAATTGGAACGCAGCACGCCTTCGACGGACAGAGTTTCACCTAACTAAACGAGCCTAGGCTATGCGCCCGCCAGCGCAACGCCCACGCTCAGTACCTATTCCTCACTCATAGCATCCTCCCCGTCCAGCGGGTAGTGTCCCCATAGCCGCCCTGTTGGGACTGCTCGACGAATACGGGGGCTGGAATCCCTACGACGTCAAGTGGGTGGATCGGGTCTGCGTGCAGCTGATGGGGGGCAACGGGCAGGAAGGCCGGAAGCGGCACAAGAAAAAGGCGGCGAACGAGCCCGGCGTCATCGCTCGACACGTAGTCGCCGGCCACCTTGCTACCCATTCCCTTGAAAGGCCTGACAGCGATCCGCCGGCCGGGTTTCAAGGCACCCACCCGGTCCCAACCATAGAGCGCTTCCTCGGCTCTTTGTTCCGCCCTAAGCCCGGGCCCCAGGTGGGGAACCACCATCAGCAGGGCCAGACCTACACACGCCCACGATCGAGATGTGTCTTTGAGCGATGATTTCTCCATCAAAGTCAGGAGCCGGACCCTTTGTCAGGGGGAGGCTTTGGTGATGGTGGCGGGGGTGGCTTTCGGGGTGGTGGTGGAGGAGCTTCGCCCGGAACGAGACTTCTTCACCTCTTCAATGCAACGGCGTAACTCGTCGATACCTGCTTCGACTCTTTGAGCTGTCCAATCTCCTGGCACGTGACTCCACCTCTCTCACAATATTTTTCAGTTTAGTGATTCGCCCCCACCATAAGCAGAATGGCAACTGAGTAGATCGATTGAGCGGCTCCCCTGTACTTAGTGGTAATCGATCCTCAGCCCTACGTCTTCTATACCGCGGCTGCAGTCTTCTCGATCAGTTCCCTGAGTACATCCTGGTCGATGTCCTCGAGCCGTTTGATGTACAGGCACCCCTTGCCCGTCTTGTGCTTGCCAAGTCTTCCGAGGAGCGGCCGCACTCGGGAAAGATCACACGTCAGGTAGAGCGACAGGCTGCCTTTTCTGGGGGCAAAGCCAGTCACGAACAAGTCCCCCTCGCGGCCGCTTGCGTACTTGTAGTGGTAGGCGCCGAAGCCGACGATCGAGTCGCCCCACATCGAGGGTCGCTCACCGGTCACTTCGCTCATCAGCTTCGCGATCGTCTTGCAGTCTCGCCTGCGCCCGGAATCCTCGACCGCATTCAGGAACGCCTGGACACTTCGACTGTTCCTTTTCGTCTTGAGTTCAGCCATGGTTCGCTATTCCCCCTTTAATAGCATTCCGTTGTTTCTTGCTGTGGTGAAAAAATCGAATAATGCGTAGAACAACAAGGACTATCAACACCCTGCCCTTTCCTCACTCCTCCGTGTGTGCCCACCAAACGATCTGCCCGAGGGTTCGATTCTCTGTCACAACGTCTTCCCTGTCCACCGCACCTGCCCGATCACCCGGGCCATTTGTCGGCCTCTTCTTCAACTCCTCCCAACTCTTCGGCTTCCACCGGGCGAGCTTTTTTGCCTTGGCCGGCAACATCACGGCTTCCGTCCTGAGGTGCTCGAACGTGTTTTAACTCAAAGCCTCGTGCAAGAACGTACGCCAGTAGTGCCACCACAAAGACCACCAGAAGCATCCAGGCAATACCCTGAAGCGTCTCGATGACGGTCCGATAGACCTCCAGTGTCCACCGCTCCGGAGTGAGGACCAAAACTTCCTCATCCTTCTGGGGTGCCGAAATATACCGTTCCAGCTGATGGATGCGAACACCTGCCGAGATGCCGACAACGTACGCCGCAAACTTGATGTAGCGGTGCCATGCCCCGCTCAACTCCTCCGTTACAATGCGATGCAGTATGGAAGCTATGGGACGGTCAAAGAGTCGCACACAGTGCTGTCCGGGGAAAGTCGCGCCATCGGACGGTAAGTCTCGACCGCTCAATGTCTTATGGCCTGTTTTGCCCGGGAACGATTTGAAATCCCGAGGCCGCAAATGGTCGCCTGAACGGAGCATCCGGACGCGGCACAATGAGGGATGAACCTTGGCCGTACGGTTTTCTCCCAACTGATCGAGCACCTACCGAGCAAAGAGTTTCAGAAATGTGTATCGCGCTATCACTGCGACTGGCAACACGAAAAGTAGGGATAGAGTACGAGTCGATGCGTCGGTTAGCATGAAAATTTCCCGTCCGTTAGTAGTGTACTGAATCGGGATCACTCACCTCCAGTTCGCACGGAAAACCCAGTCAGGTGAGGGCTGGTCCAGATATCCACCCCGTTCCTCGGTTTCATCCAGAAAACGTCTGTGTCAGCTTGACGCTGAGGTTCTGCTGGATGCGTGGGCAGGCTTCGCGCAACACCTCGCTCGTGATGCATCTGATGCGGTGGCCCGTCTGGCGCAGGTGGCGGATCACGTCGGGAAGTTCATCCATCAGGGGATTGGCGAGCGCTAGGGCTTCGGCGTAGGATCCTCCCTTCGGCTGTCGGAAAGGCTTGGGTTCCGCGTGATTCTGATACCACGTGCAGAGTCCTTCCTCCAGCACGTTCGCGGCCCCTGGATGAGGGTCCAGCAGGTGGACGCATTCGTGGGCAAGTTGCCACCGGAGCCGCGCTGCGCAGTCACGCTCGCAATCCTCTGGGTCGGGCATCAGGTGTACGATGACATGCTTTCGCTCGGGGCTGCTGGGCGGGAACCAGATTCGTGGCTCCGAGTGCTCCGTGTCGACGAGTTCAATGCCGAGGATGGTGAAGGATGGATCGCGGGGGCCGAACAGCGCCTCGACTTCAACCAAGTACTTACCGAGGAACCGAGTCAGCGTCTCGGGGTGAAAGAACCCATCGGCGTGCTCGCTAGTGCGGAAGAACCTGTCCAGGCCGGTTGCCGGAACCCCCGTCTCACGCGACGACATCTCAGCGTGAGCTGATCAAGCCCTTGAGTGCTTTCTCGGCCTTCTTGTTGGGGAGCTCGTCGTGGAAGGCGCCGTGCAGTAACTCGTGCAGGGCTTCAAGTTCCTCGAGTTTCTCCCTTTTCGATGCGATGATCCGGCGCAGCTGCTGCATTGAGGGGTAGTAGCCCACGGGGCCGGGGTAGCCGCGATCAAGATGTACCTTCTTCATGGTTTTAGTGTGGCCCGCAGGACGCAGGCCGATTCGTCTTACACTCTCAGTCCCGATCAGGCGGGGGCCGGTCCAGAGATCCACCCCACCAGCGACCAGCGCTCCCCGCGAACCAGCGGACCCACCGAATGCGGCACGAAGGAAGGGAACACGATCAGCGTCCCGAGGCGCCGGGCCTGCCACTGATCCGGGGACCCGGCGTGCTCGAGGGTCAAATCGCCGCCGTAGTAATCGCCGCCCGAAGACAGCTGTAGGACGAAGCTGAGTTTCCGCACGCTCGAGACCCCTGAGTTCATATCCATGTCGATGTGCGTGTGGTAGACGCCGGCATCCGCATCGGAGTAATGAGTCAACTGATATTCCCCCTTGCCGTCCAACTTGAATCGCCAATGCTTTTCGTTCTCAGCCAGGGCCGCATCGCCGGCTAACCGGATAATCTCTATGGTGGAGTCAGGCCAGCCCACTTCGCTGCGGCGGGTTTCGGAGTGAATCCGGTTGTCGGAAAGGATGCCGCCGGGCTTCATCGCCGTTGACCGGCGCAATAGCTCCAGTTGGCGCTGGACGTAACCGGGATTGAAGTAGCAAGGAAGAATGGAGTGGGATGGCATGGCTCAATTCAACCGGTTCCAAACGAGACCATCAACGGTCGTCATGGAATTCTTGTCGGGGGAGAGACTGGCAGGCTGTAGCTTGCCGTCCGTCAGAAGCTGTTCCGGCTCGTCAGGATTTTCCGGGTCGAACTCCAGCACCCAGGCGTGCCAGTCGATGTTCCCCGCTTGTTCGGGTTGAACCCGCTTAACGTTCGTCAAGTCAGTGAGGGCTACCTCGCTGGGATCACCACGGGTAAAAGCTATGTATCTGTGTCTCATCCCCAAGACGGTCCTTTCTGGCCTTTCTCGCCCGGCGCGCCCTTCTGCCCCTTCTCTCCGGCAGTCCCGTCTTCTCCGGCCCCCCCCTGTGGTCCGTTTTCTCCGCCGGGGCCGGGTTGTCCCTTAGTTCCACGGCCGCCGGGTCCGCCTTTGGGCCCGTTCTCACCCTGGGGTCCGGGGTTGCCCTTCCGTCCCTTGCCGCCGGGTCTGCCCTTGGGCCCGTTTTCTCCTTGGGGTCCGGGGTTGCCCTTCTGTCCAGGGTCTCCTGGTCCGCCCTTGGCGCCAGGTTCTCCGCCTTGCCCCGTCTGGCCTGTAACGCCCTTTGGCCCCAGCTCTCCCTTGTCGCCCTTGACGCCCGCAGGAGCGATGGGGCCGATGTAGAGCAACGGCGCGTCGAAGGATTGAGCGGCCACATCGTTGGCGGTGTGAGCAGCCGCGTAAATAAACCAGTTGATCGCCATGGGGCCTCAGCAAAGCCCTTGCATCGCATCGTGCTGCCCGGCCGTGTAGCCGGCCCTGTAACCGTTCAGGTAGGAATCGCTTCCCTTTGGCCCCTTCTGGCCCATCGAACCTTTGGCTCCTTTTTCACCCTCGGGGCCAGCGGCACTGCTGGAGTTGCCTTTCTGACCGGGACCGCCGGATCCGCCCTGCGGCCCGTCCTCGCCTTGGGGTCCGGGTTGACCTCGCGCCCCAGGGCCTCCTGGTCCGCCCTTGGGCCCGTCCTCGCCCTGACCGCCAGGATTGCCCTTCTTCCCGATGCTGCCTTTGTAGCCCTTCGGTCCGTTTTCTCCTTGACCGCCCGGCGAACCTCTCTGTCCGGGACCGCCGGAACTGCCAGGGGAGCCGCTAGATCCAGGATCGCCTTGCAATCCGACGGCTCCCTTCTCGCCCTGGGAACCCTGCAAGCCAACGTTGCCGGCGATTTCAATGGATACAGGGCTTCCAAACGAACCGGCGGCGATATTCGGTTCTGACGCAGCAATCGCATCGATGGACCACCTGATGGCCATGCTTTAGTTGATCCTACAGCCCAGGTTGTAGCCATCCCGATAGCCGGATTGCCACGAGGGGCCTTGCCCTGGATTGCCGGCATCCCCTGAGCCTCCTGGACTACCGGCGCTTCCCGGGTTTCCCGGGCTACCCTGACTGCCGGGATTGCCTTTCTGCCCAGGACCGCCTGGTCCACCCTGTGGGCCGTTTTCGCCTTGGGGTCCGGGGTTGCCTTTCTGTCCAGGGTCTCCTGGTCCGCCCTTGGGCCCGTCCTGGCCTTGGGGACCGGGGTTGCCCTTCCGGCCCTTGCCGCCGGGTCCGCCCTTGGCGCCAGGAGCGCCATCTTGGCCGGGCGAACCCATCCGGCCCCCGGGACCTTTCGCCCCCTTTGTTCCGGGACTGCCTGGATCGCCGGGCAAGCCCTTGGCCCCCGGTTGTCCCTTGCCTCCCGGAAAACCGATATGCGCCGGGAACGGCGTGTCAAAATCCGAGGCCGCTACAGGCTCCGGGGAGCCGGCTTCCTTGAAAGCGTTAATAGCCCATCGAATCACGGCTGCCCACCTGCGGTGATCAGGTCCAGACCGCCATCGAGACCCGTCTGCCTTTCGTAACCGGCAACACCCTGTGCGGATGCGTCACTTCGGACGGCCACAACAGCAGCCAGCCTACCGGCACGATGGCGTCGTTGAACGATTGGCGGGGAAACCACAATTCCCCGCCCGCGCAAGCCGGGCGCAGTTTGATCGAGCAGGACACATACGAGTTGTCTTCGTGAAGCCGAATACCGGGTTGCCTCCCGGAGGAATACCTGATGAAAAACACATCCTTTGGCTCCCGCCACCGTGCGGGACGCCAGACGGATTCGATGATCGGCCCGAGAACGCCGTTCAAGTGTCCTAGCAGGGTCTGGTGGGCTTCGCTGTTCCACGCCTTGCAACGAAGCTCGTCCCCAGGCACGTTGTCTCCCGGCAGCGGCCCCCACAGATCGGATTCCTGAACAGCCTCGGCCAAGGCCAAGGCCGTTTCGCGTTTCAGGAACGGCATGCCAACGATGTCGTTCCCCAAGAGGCTGAATTCTCCGGCATCGCGGGCAAGGTCAATGTTCGGTCCCGAGACCGCGGCAGGGCTAGGCTCTTCCAGGAAGCGGTTCATCATGGGCGCCGGCCCGTTGTCGTGCAGGAAGGCTGGATAGCAGCCGCTCTTTTCGTTCTTGACGGTCCCGTTTTCTCGGACTACATGGCCGTTGGCGTTGTGCAAGGCCTGGAACAAGTAGGCTTCCCGGTCCACGCGCCAGATCCCGCGGTCGCTCCTCTGAAGAATGCGTTTCTGAATGGCAAGCTGATCGTCTACCGATTCCATATTCAGGGCTTCCCCAATCTCGGCTTCGAGATCGCTTGCCATGCCCACCAGCGTCCCCGAACAGGGGAAGTTGTAAAGCGCTGTTTCGGAACCTGTCTCGCCGGGCCAGCCGTCCGAAGCGTACTTGACCAGTTGATCCCGCAGGGATTCGTCCGGCCAACAGGCCACCTCGCCGCCGATCACGATTTCGGATTCCATGGAGCCATACCGCTTTAGCAAGTCGTCGGGACCGACGAGCGGATAGGTGTCGTAGCCGTCCACCGCCAGCGCCACCGTTCTTGCCTGGGATTGATCCAAGCCTTCGAGCCAATCTCTCAGGGCGTTTAGCTTGCGTATCCCCCCTCGGCCGGATGTGTCCCAGCCAGGCTCGCCTTCCAGGAGGATGTCGTAGCTGTATCCCATCCCCTCCAGTGCTCGGCACAGCCTCGCGGCTTGCGATCGTTCGGTGGCGAAGGTAGCGGTTCGCAACTCGAAGGCGGGCCTTGATCCTTCCGTGGCGGACGGCCATCGTCGGGACGGCTTGACGAGCCACCGCGGAACAGCCCAAGCCGACAGCGTGGCCGGCGGGTGTTGCCCATGCCGCGTCTTAACTTCTGGATTCGCGCCGCCATGGTAGGGAATAAATTCGTCAGCGGGAATGACCGACTCTTTCTTGGTGGCCGCGAGCAGCTTGCGGGCGCCGAGTCGCGACAGCCAATAGGCCACTGTCCAGTAGGCATAGGGGGCCGGTATCAACCCCTTTTCGGCGGGCGCGGGATCTGTCATGAATTTCCCGCCGAGATAGACCAGATCGCCGCGCTCGATGAAGTCCAGACGATCGAGCATCTGAGCGTCATCTTCGAGAATGATGGCGCCTTCCGGCATCTCGGCCGCGCGTTGCCACGCCAGGTAGTGCCCGGCGAAGCACGCAAGCTCTCCCCACGTCAGCAGCCTCTTGGCCAGCGGATCGCGCCAAGCTGGGCAAGGCTTCCAGCCCTTGCTGGCGGCCTCTTCGCCTCGGGGAGCATCGATGTAGGCTGCTTCGTAGCCGTGCTGTCTTAGCTCGGCATCCATTGTCGGCCGGCGCTCGGTGAATGCGCTTACGCAGAGTATGTTATTGGTCATTTGTACCGTCCTGTTTAGCTTGTTGGGACCTGGGTAGCGTCGCCGTGCCAGTAGTAGCCGCTTGCCGTTGTCCAGCGGCCATCGGCGAGCTTCGCTAGGGGCCGAAGGTCAGCCGCTGGCGTGTTCGCGGGCGCATCGGTGTAGTAGACAAACACTTGCTGTCCTCCTGGCCCTGGATTGCCGGCAGCTCCCGGCAGGCCCTTGGCTCCCGCCCCGCCCTTCCCGCCGGGATCGCCCTTGCCGCCCGGATCGCCGCCTTGACCGGGAAAACCCTTGGGACCAACTTCCCCCTCTGAACCCTTATCGCCTGGGGCGCCGCCTTGCCCGGGAAAACCCTTGGGACCAACTTTCCCCTTTGAACCCTTATCGCCCGGCTCACCTTTTTCCCCGACTGCCGTTGTCGGAGTCACGCTGGTAGGTCCAGAAAGAGGCCCTTCGCGTCCGCCTAAATCAACTGCTCTCGCCCACACGTAGTAGAGAGTTCCGGCCTCGAGGTTGCCGTCAGTGAAATACGAGGCGTTTACCTGCCCAATTTGCGTTGCCTGTGAGAAAACATTGGACGATCCCCTGAAGACCCGCACTCCCGCCAAGTCGATTTCTCCCGGGTTGATCCATGTGGCACGAAATCCTTCTGGCACGGCGGCCACGGCGAAACCTGTCAATGCTCCCGGTAGGCTCGTCTGACCAACTATCGTGTGATCAAGCTTTTCGGTCCATGACCCGGGCGAAGGAGAAAGGCCGCCATTCCACCGGAAGCGGAAGTCGTAGGCCGATCTTTCAACCACGCCTCCGGTCTCTATGTACGCCTTGCCCCGGGAGCGTATCTCGGCCGAGGCCCAAGACTCCGCACCGCTGGGACGTATCTGCGCCTCGATGACCGCCTCGGAGTCGGCAATGGGACGGACGTTCACCGCAACTCCCGGTACGAGCACCGTGCCCTCGCGACGCAGGACTGACTCGTCGGAGCGGAAATGGTCGATCACCAAGTTGTAACTATCGGGGATCAACGGTGTCAGGCCCGTCTCATAGGGCGGAATGGTACCGGTCTCGGCGTCGTAGACACCCGATTGGTAGGGAAGCACGGACACACTGGCGGAGAGGTCGTCAGCGGGCGTCACGCTGGCCACAAGGCCGTCTATTGTCTCTTTTCCCAGTTCCCCGAACGCCAGCAGGTCGCCCACGGCAACTGGCGTTGCGGCAGGGATGGCGGTCGAAAACACAAGGTCTTGGGTGGCGCCTACCGCCAAGGTGACTCCCGTCGTCAGCACGGGATTCCCAGGTGTCCGTATGGATACCCCGTAGCTCGACCCCGCAACCATCGTCACTTCCTCGTCGATCTCGACCCCCGTGATATCGCCTGCCTCATTAGTGGCAAGAGACTTTATCCGGGCTGGCTTCTGTCCTGCAAGCAACACGTCATGGGTGATTTTCACCCTGTCGCCGCGCGAGGCCACCAAATACTCGAAATCGACGTCGAACGACCACACTTCACGCCGCAGCAGAAGCTGAGCTAATTGAAAGCGCCCATATTTCCACACGTGATCGGGATCGGTGATTC
The DNA here is from genome assembly GCA_965248365.1 of Bryobacterales bacterium. Taxonomy (GTDB): domain Bacteria; phylum Acidobacteriota; class Terriglobia; order Bryobacterales; family UBA6623. The sequence continues at coordinate 123,124 of CBDFJA010000004.1, forward strand.
CTTGTGCCTCAATCGAGCCAAACCTTTTTGCGTTCGACGAATCGTAGCCGTCACGGTAGACGATCCGCTCATCCCGCCGCCAACCCTCGTTGCGGTTTAGGAAGCGTATTCTTAATGCTTCGGGGGTTTCGTCAAAGCTCCGAACAGCGCGGAAGTTGGACGTGTTGCGCGGGGTGAAGTGCTGTACCGGCAGCTGAGTCCCGGTATCGACGACCACCGACCACTTGCCGTCGGCATAGGAGGGCGATGCTCTTCCGGCGGCGGCTATGGTCCGCAAAGCATCGTACACCGAGCCGTTAAAATCGAGTACGGCATTGTACTCGTAGGAGTTTGTTTCGCAGAACTCGTGCCACTCTTCTAAGGCCGTCAAGTCGATTCGCGAGTCCGGCACGGGATTGGCCCGCGCCGGACCCTGAAGCACGTGACGGAACAGCGAAGCCGGGTTGGACGAAGCCTGCTCTACCCAGTTCGTGCCGTCCCAATCTTCAACCAGCGATGTGACGGTCGCGTTGAGCCTGTCCACCACGCCGCTTAACTGATCGGTAGCCTTGATCCGCAAGGCTGTCACGGCCAGCGGCTTGTCGAAGTCTATGGCGTTGCCGGCTTTGATGGACCGCAGGGCTGTCCAGTACACCTCGTCGAACTCCCTCTCCGACGTCCTGGAGGCCGTGACGCGGCGGATGCGGACGTCGTATTGCCCCGGGCCGTCAGAAGGCGTCCACGAGTATCCTTGTCGAAATGGTGTAGGTATAGCGCCGTTGAAGTCCACGCTAATTGTCTGGTCGGTCTCGTAAGACGGGCGGTACACCACCCAGCCAGTTGCGCCCACCTTGCGGTACTCGATGTCGATAGCGACCCGAAGCGATGTTCTCCGTCCATCGTTCCCGAAGCGCGACAGGCCCTCGGGAAATGCCATGTCGATCGAGATGTCCCTGGTGTCAGCTTCGGTGCGTCTGGTTGTCCAGTCTCCCCGCTGATCGCCCGTCTTGCCTTCCAACTGCACTTGGAATGAGTCCTGCGACACGTTGTTGGTGTAGAGGGTCAGAGCGGCGTCGCTGGCACGCCCCATCCGCGTCTCGGTTTCGGCGTTCAGGAAGCCGCCGATCGGGGACTCTCCGATTTTCAGGCCAGTGATCTCCAGAGGGCCATAGCCCCACACGACGATCATGCGGAGATACTGATCACTCCCGTAGAGTTCGGTGTATGTCTTGGCACCGAGCGGCGGCACCATGCGGTGCGTGCCCAAAACAACGGGGACCGGCGCGAAGGGGCGGACTCTATTGCGGGCGGACTCGATGGAGTAGACGTTGGAGGCTTCCTGGCCTTCATGCCTTGTTGCGGCATCGGGGAATGGAGGGGGCGCAATGGCGAGCAGGGCCAGCTGGCCAGCGGTAGAAATAATGCCTACGCCAACGGCAGTAGCCAGATTACCGCTGAATCCCAGCACTCCCCCCAGTGCAGGACCGGCTACAGTGGCCGTTACCAAAATGGCAATCGATATGACGATGCGCAGTACATTCTTGCCGCCCCCGCCGCCCCCGCCTGACGGAAGAACCTTGATGAGCACCAGCTGATCCGGCAAAGGCTTCACGTGCGCCCACTGCTCACGCGACACGATCTCCCCATCCAAGAAGATATGCGCGTGCGCCCGCAGTACGAGGTCGGGCTGCGCGGCTTCCAGTATTTCATTGAGCGTGAGGCCGGCGGGGACCTCCACTTCGCTATGCTGACTCAGCAGCGGGTGAGAAGCGGCGATGACGGAGAGGCTATCGCTTCCATTCATAAATCCCCTCCAGCCGGAACCTCTCTATCGGCTCATGCACGGTGCCCACTTTCTCTTCGCAGTGCAGGATGCGGCGTCCGCCAGGCAGCATCACCCCGCAATGGAGCGGCAGCCCGCGCCGGAAGATGCAAGCAACGTTTCCAGCCTCGGCCTTGACCGCCTTGCTCCACGATTTCACCCCTTCGACGATCAGGCGGTTAACCGCCCGGTGATCGCTCACAGTGTTATAGGCGTCATGCATCGGAAGATCGATGTTGAACACGTCCTGGTAGCAGCACACGACCAGGCCCCAGCAATCCCAGCCGTCGTAATCGCGGCCCCGGTCCAGAAACGGGACCTTGACGGCCCGCCCGGCGAATTGGCCCCACAGTTGCCTATCGACGAATTGCCGCCCCATCACACCACTCCAGGAAACGACGCGGGAGAGAAGATGCCCGCAGGGTAAGGCTCGGTATCGATGTCATCGAGCACAAGCGTTCCGCTGACAGTTGATACGTCCCACCGCACGTCGCGCAAGAAAAATCCGTCCATCGCAAGCTCCACGCTATCGGGCTCGGCCGCCCGGATGATTTCGATCTTGACCGAGGGCGCCGTCGATATCGACCGCACCGCCTGGGCGATCTCACTGCTCACGTTGTCGATCCGCAGTTCCGCTGCTGGAGTACGTTCGTTGGAATCGATGGGCAACGACAAGTCGAAAGCGAACTTGACGTAGAGATTCGACCGCGACGTGACATCCTCGGTGTTATTGACCACGCGGATGTCGTCTGACAGGTCGGAGTGCGAGATGGTAAGCAGAACCAGCCAGACGTCATCGGTTTGGGCCGCGTAAGCAGAACGTATAAAGTCTTGGCTGCGGGTGCTCACGGCTGAATCTCCAGGTTCAATCGAAGCCGGTACACGTCCCCGCCGTCGTTGACCCAGGACGGCGGCTCGCGGAACACGACAGAGATCGTGGAGCCGGTATCGCGGGGATTCGGAAAGTCGAAGGCCATGGCTCCGTCAGCAATGTCGCTGGAGAAGAAGGCGCGAAAGGTATCCAGCTGAGTGCCCGTCAGCGGCATGGCGCCCCGCAGGGAACGTGGCACAGCGGTGAAGCGCTTTCGCCGCTTCTCAGGACCGGCGTCAACGGCAGTACGAAGCACGTTGTCTCCTTCTGCTTCTTCATACCCTTGCCGGGAGAGTTGTTGGGGCAAAGAATTAGGCCAAGCCGGCATGGGGCTTTTTGATCCTCTGTTTTGTCATCATCATCTCGGCGCCAAATTGGGCCGGTTGCGATACCGGGAGAACATCGCCCCGTCGTACCGGCCCGACCTCAAGCCCCCGTCTACTATGTCTTCCACGGTGACCCTGACAACCCGTCTGCCGTCAGGCCCGCGTTGCTCGGACACCCGCACCGGCTCTCCGCTTCTTCTGTTGTCGATCACCTGCACGACGATGCCGCCGTCCGTGGCAACCGGCGCGGGCAGGGAAGTCGCGGGCACCCTCACCGCGCCGCCCTGCTGGAAACTGGGAGTTTGGTTGATCGCTTCCAGCAGCGGCAAATGGGTCCGCGTCGCCGCCGCGTTGACGACGAACTCGCCGTCGGAGAGGCGGGCCAGGATACTGTCGGAACGTGGCCCGCCGGGGCCGGCGATCAGGCCGCCGCGAGCCAGAAAGGGATTAGTGCCCAGCGTGGTTGTACTCGGGGTTACTGGTCCACCGATAGCGTCCGGATTAACTCTTGCGCCACCGAAGACTCCTCCGAAAACTCCGCCTAATGCGCTGCTCAAACCGGACGTCAGGGCGCCAAGGAAAGCCTGACGGATGGCAATTCTTGCAAGATCAGCCAGAATGGAATCCACGAGATCGGAAAACCTCAGCTTGCCAGTGACCACGAAGTTCACTAAGGCGTCTTCCATGCTCCGTAGCGATCCGCTGACAGCCTCGTTGATCTGCTCAGCCACGCTGGGAAGTTGCGCCGCATACTGTTCCAGCCCGACACGCAGTCCTGCCAAGGGGTCATTGCTGGCAAGCTGGCGTGCCCGTTTCTCGATGGCGTCCAAGGCATCGAGGGCTTGTTCGGTGGCCATCCCGTTCTCGTGTAAAGCCAGGCGCATCCCCTCGGCCCACAGATGGGTTTCTCTTGCGGTGTTTCGTGTCGCCAGTCCCAAGGCGGCCTGGCGGTCATGGATCTGTTGCAAGGCTCGCGCTCGCTCCAGCGCCCGTTCTTGCCGCGCTCTGTCTTCTGTCTCGTTTTGCGCGTTGTTGGCGGCTTCGTCCCGGGCCTGATTGGCAAGCCGGAGGCGGGCCTGATAGACCAGCTCGACCGCCGCGACGTGTTGCTCGTATCTTTCGTCCGTGGCGTCCAGTGCCGCTATGGTCTCGTCGCGCTGCCTCCTGGCTGCCTCTATTGCCCGCTCGTAGGAGGCAGCAAGGATTCCAGTTGCAAGGCAATCGAGCGCGTGGCCCGCTCGTTGCTGTTCCGCACCGCTTGGATTCTGGCCTGTTCAAGCTGCCGTGCCCGCTCGGTAGCCTCTTCCTCCACCTGCTGCCGCTGGAGAGATCCTGACACCCGGATGGCGGTAATCGCCTGCTGGACTTTCTCCTCGCTCACTCCGCGAGTCTGGCCCAGCTCGAGCACCCTGGCAACCGAGGCTTCCTCGGCACGGGTAATTTGATCGACCCGGCTGAGCGCGATATCGGCGATCTGGTCGTTCGCCGCCGCGTTGATCTTGACGAGATTGTTGGCCGCTTTCTGGGCGGCGTCGGCTGTTCCCGTAAGCAAGCCGCCCGTGCCTCCTCCGGTTTCAGTACCGATTCGCTCTTCCCGCCTAAGATCCGGGGGTATCCGGGGGCCGACAAAGTTATAGGTTTGGTCGACGGCGGCGAGGTGTTCTTGCCGGGCCGCAATAACATTTCTAAGGTCCGCGATTTCGCCCGCAAGACGGATGCGCTGATTCTCTAATCGTTTGATCTCCTCTGCGGTGTATTCCACAAGATGTACAAAGTCCCCGGTGCCTACATATCTGGTCCCCCGTTTCAATTGTTTATCAAGCCGCTTGAGGTCGCTGTTCAAATCTCCAAGTTCTCCTTGAGAACTTGTTAAGGCCTCGGAAATGTCGAGCCTGCGGGCTTGCAATTGCGCGGCGTTCAGCTTTTCCAGCGACTCGCGAAACCTGTCAATGTCCTCCGGCAGCTGGAAGAGGCTCTCCCGCGCCCGCTTATTGGCGCTGGCGAACTCGTAAACCGCGAACGCGGCGAGCGCCGCCACCCCCCAGGGTCCGCCCAGGAACCCGTATGCCGTTTTCAGGCCAGTCAGCGCTCGTGAAGTGAGCCGAGTTGCAGCCGCCAGGTTCGCCTGCGCTGCAGCATGGGCTTTGGCTGCGGCCGATGCCCGGAAATGAGCCTGGGCGATGCGATCCGTCGCCGCAGTGCCTCTGGTCGTAGCGCGGATGTCCGCAAGCTGCCAGCGCGTCAGGTCTCGAATCGCGGCCGTGCGGGCGACCTCGCTCCTGAGAGCAACCTGATTTGCCCGCGATTTACTCAGGGTCCCCATGACCGCTTTCCGTTGCGAATCCACGAAACGGACGGCGAACACGACGGCGAGCGCTTCGACCGCGACCCTCAAATTGTCCAGGTTCCCGCCGACGATCTGAAATACGGAAGCCAATCCGCCGAAGAAGGACGCCGCAACCTTCGCGGCGGCGCCGGCATCCTGAAAGATCCTTTGCAGTTCGCCCGTCCGCTGAGCTTCGATCAGAAAATCGCGCATCTGCCCCGTCGCATCGAGCAGCGCCGGCGCGAGGGCGCGGCCAAGTTCGGAAGCCGCCTCGTCGAGAACATTCGTCACGAGCCGCATCTGAGCCGAGAAGCTGGTCGACGCAACGGCGGCCTCGCGGGTCAGCGCAAAATTTGTTCCCCACTCGTCGTTCGCCTGCGACAGCGCGTCGGATACTACGTTGCTTCGTGTTGCAAGAGTTCCCAGAACTTGGGCATTCTCAACGCCCCGCAGACCCATTCTTTCCAAGGCCGCGGTGACGTCTCCACCGCTTGACTGGATCTTCCCCAATCCTTCGATAAACGACTGAAATGCATCGACGGAATCCTCGAAGAAGACGCGCCTAAGCGTGTCTCCGGTTTGACCCGTGATGCGTTCCAGAGTCTCAAGCTCTTTGCCCCCACGACGCACGGCATCGTTGATGGACTGAAAGGCGCGTCCAATCGCCGTGCCGCCGAGTTCCGCCCGAACACCGACTGCTCGCAGTGCCGTTGAAATGCCGACGATATCTCTTGACGCGACTCCAAACTGAGACGTTGGCTGGGCGACCCGGGTAGCGACATGGGCGATCTCCGCTTCGGTTGCGGCGAAGTTATTGCCGAGCCGCACGATTGTTGACCCCAGGCGGTCAACATCGGACAAGCTTTCTCCGGTAATCGTGAGGATGCGGGCCAGGGATGTAGCCGCTTCTTCGCCAGCAAGGTTCGACGCCAGGCCCAGTTTCCCGACTGTTTCAACGAACCTCAGAATGTCGGCGTTGCCACGTACGCCGAGCTGACCCGCCGCCTGCGCGACGGACAACATCTCGCCCGTTGCGACGGGCAGCGTCCGGGCCAGTTCACGGACGCCGACGCCAAGGGCCTCGAGCTCCGCGCCAGACGCCCCCGTTGTCTTGCCGACCGCGATCAGCCCTCGTTCAAACTCCGCGAAACTCGAAACCGAGGCGCGGACAGCCGCAGCGAGGGCCGTCAACCCAGCCGTGGCGCCGGCGAACGCGAAGGCCCGCGTGATGAGTCCGCGCAACCGGTCGGCGCGGTTGCCAACACGATCGAGCGAGCGCTCGATCTGCCGCGAGCCCTGTTGCGCCCGCGAGGGATCGACGGTGACGACGATGCGAAAGTCAGCCATGTCTCGCTCTAATCGCTTTTTATGGTACGATTTTTATCGATATTCGTACTTAAAAATGCTATACTGATATCATCAACGGGTCAGAATTTATCAAGCGGGCAAGGCGATACGCCAAGAAAACCGGGCAGGCATTCCGCTTTGACGCCAAACGCGGGAAGGGCAGCCACGGGATAATTTATATCGGCAACCGGCGCACAACGGTTCAGCGCGGAGAACTTAAGCCCGGCACCTTCCGAAACATGCTGAACCAGTTGAATATCGGGAAGGAGGATTTCTGATGCACTATGTCTATCCTTGCAACCTCGCACCGGAAGAGGATGGCGGCTACTCTGTCTCGTTCCCTGACGTTCCAGAAGCTCTGACCTGCGGTGACGACCGCGTGGAGGCACTGGCAATGGCTGAAGACGCGCTAACTGTTGCTTTGAGCGCATACGTTGATAATCGTGAGGAGATTCCAGTTCCGAGCGTGGCCGTTGCCGGGCAGGAATTGATCGCGGTTCCGGCAATGGCCGCTGCCAAGTTGGCGCTCTACTCAGCCATGCGGCGCCAGAACATCTCAAAGGTAGCGCTTGCAGAACGCCTGAATTTGAGTGAAGGCGCCGTCCGCAAACTGCTCGATCTAGACCATCGTTCCCATATTGATAGCGTGGAAAGGGCATTGCGCGCGGTGGGGCGTGGCTTAGTGGTCGGGGACAGGGCGGCTGCCTAACGGCTACTGCCGCGTACGCCCTGCTTCCGCCGTTTCTCGGCCTCATCAGTCGTCCATGTGAGGTGAGCCGCATCCATCGCCCGGATCACCGCGTGGAAGGTTGCGGACATTTCTTCGTCCAACTCCGCTTGCTCGGCGTAGCTAATAATGTGATGCCACGGGATCGGGCCCAGCTCGACGGCCCGGGTCGTGGACAACTCATTGAACGCGGCGAGGTAGAACTCATCGCCCGGCAACATCTCCGGCTCGTCGAGGTACCAATCCGGCAGAGGCCGTCCCTTGGCTATCGCCGCCTCGACCGAGAACCCGTCACGGCTGAAGCGCAGCTCCCAAAGGAGCCGCGCTGCTAGTTTTTTGCCGTCTCCTCGACTTCGGCGGCCTCATCCTCGACAAACGACTGCGGGTCCGAGGCGAATTCCCGCAGCATGTCGAACAGCCAGTCCGGGAGAGCCTTGAGAAAATCGGCGCACGCATCCTCGGAGAACGCCACGGCCTTGCCCTTGGCGTCTTGAACGTTGCCCCAGCCCTTGACGATGTGCTTGGCGTAGAGAGCGCGGTCCTCGTCGCGCGAGCGCTTGAGCGTGTCCACGGTGATGCTGCCCGGGCGCAAAGTCCTCCGGTTGCGACGCTGGCTCTTGAGCAGAGCATTGAAGTAGGGCTTATTGCGCTCTGTCGCCGGAACGGTCTCGAGCCAAGGCTCGCCACGGATTTCATAAAAAGTGAAACGAGCCGTTTGCCTGGTCTCGGCCTGTTGTTGGATATCGGAAAAGTCAGTCATAGTCCTTTGTTTTCTCCTACGGCAGCGGCACCGGAATGATGCTCACCCCCAGCGAAGTTCCCAAACCGTCATCCTGGAACGCCTGCCCGGTCGTGTTGATCAGCACCGATTCATTAACCGGGTATTCCCGGCCGCCGCCGCCAAGCGTCATCGAGGGAATGTCCACCGCGATTACGCCCTCCCCGTTCTTGAGAACGAAGTCCATGGTGACCGTCTCGTTGTCGCGGATCTTGTTCACGACATCGCCGTTGGTAAAGACCAGCTGCGTTTCGATATCCACCTCCAGGTTGCCCGCGTTCATGAACTTCGCCCCTAGCCGGCCCACCACCTTTTCTGGACTGACGTTGTTGTTGAGCGTCAGTGTCAGCGACTTGAAATCGGTTGTCAGGCCGTCCTCGTCGGTCTCCGTGATCCGCAGCCGGACGATATCCGCCGAAGTGTTGAATGCCGCCACCTGAGCAGGGCTTGAGGCTCTGGCAGCGCCAGTCTTGCGGAGGGGGGTTGGGTTCTCGGTGTCGGTGCCAATGAACGCCAGCGACAAGGTGGCCTTGTCGGCAAGCGGAACGTTGAATCCCAGGGTGTTGCAGAAATTTCCCTTCGCATACTGGTACTCGGAGGCGCCGCCCGTGCCCAGGTTCGGGAACTCCGCCTCGAACTGGAACGAACGCTCGATGTAGTCTGAATCGCCGGTGGACACGTTGCGGATGAACTCGCCGAACAGGATATCGACCGCCGTAGTCGGGGACGTGCTGTCGGAGAATTTCAGCGCCGCGTCTGTTTTGTCGAAGACGACGCGGTTGGCCGAGATGCTCGCGACGCGGGCATAGCCGTGCATGTCGTTGGCGGCCGTGTTCTGGAAGGCGTTGACGATACTCGTATTCCCCGCTGCCGCGATCGAACCGATGTGAACGAACTGCCCCGGCGTTAGACCAAGCCCAAGCAGCGTTGTGCCGAGGCCGGTCATTTGCAGAGTAGCTTGCTTGCTGGCCGAATCATAGGCCCATGTGACGGCGCCGGAGGACGGAACACGATAGCTGGCCAAGGACAGGCGCGCGCCCGCTGCCTCGGTGGTCAGGCTCTGCGCGACCGAGATATCCGTTGCTCCGGAGGCAATGTCGGCGTTGACGGACTTGAGGCCATTGTTCGCCGCCTTGCCGAACCCCGCCGCCCACAGGAGCGTGCCCGCGTTCAGCTTTCCGGCTTGCGCGGCACTCAGTGCGGCCACCGTGTAACTGCTGCCCGTCGCCTGGCGCTCGTTGAGGCGATACCGGTCACGTCACGGTTGATGCCTGCCGCGAAGGCGAAGCCTTCGATGAAGTCCCGGAAAGCAGAAAGCGTCAGGTCGGCCTCGAACTCGACGGCGCTATCGAGATCCGTCACCGACCCCTTGCGCCGTTGACGGTTGGGGCTGAGCGGGTCGCGCGTGACCGTCGCGATTGCCGCGCCAAAGCTTCCAATCGAGTTCGGCTCGACCAACTTCCAATTGGCTCCAGGTGTGCCGAGCGCCGTCTCGATGGCGTAGGCCAAGCCTACGTTGTTGGTCAGAACTCTCGCCATTTGAAGACCTCCCTACTTGATCTCGTCGTACTCGAACGGGATCTCGACAACAATCATGTTCCACTTGCCGTCCGGGCCGCCCTCGCGTGAGACGGCTGCCTGGAAATCGAGGTTGGAAAAGCTCTCGTTGTCAAAGATGTCCACAATCGCCTTGGCGATCCGGTCCGCTTCCATCATCCGGGAGCCTGCCTCGGTGAACACCTGGGCAAGCAGCGACCCGAAAGACCTGAAACGCCGGTTACTGGGTCGCCCGAGCGTGTTTTGCAGGCGGCCGCTGTGACGGACAACGAAACGGACCCATTTCCCGCCGGCAGGTTCTTTGAATTTCTCGTTTTCGAGCGCGATGCGGTCCCTGCTCAACTCTGTGAAGTTGTCGAGAAACCGCTTGTAAATATCTCGGCGAGCCTCGTTCGGAGCCGACATCAATCGCGCAACCCCCGGATATCCTCGGTCACCGCCTTGCGGATCGCCCGCTGCACAAAGCCTGCCGGGGCTTTACGGGAGTGCCCGTCGTTCAATCTCGTGATATAGGGCGCGTTGTTCGAGACGAACACTTTGCCCCTGTTCAACTTGTAGCTGAGCACCCCTGCCTGGCCTGCGGCCTGCTCGGCACTGGCAGCGGCCACGTTCCGCCCGGCGCCCGTCAAATCCTTGATCACCGGGGCGCCGATGGCGGGCACCCAGTTCGCCCGCGCCCACCCGGTATCCACGGGCGTTGTTTCAACCAGGTTCGCGGTTACGTCGAGCGTGAGCCTGGTGACGACACGTCCCGCTAGCTGCTCCAGGGAGCGAACGATAGTTCTGATTTGCGCTCGTTCAGGAGGCATGTCATCCTGCTGAAAGCCACATATCCGCTTCTGCTTGCCGACGTATTACTAGCCCGGGAAGCCTACGGCCTCGTGCGTAAATCCACCGCCTGAACTGACGGGGAGCGTCTTCGTAGTCCCCGCGATTAACTACCCGCCGCAGTGTAGAGGCTTGCAAATTTCCCGCTCCGCAGTTGAATGCGAAGTCAATCAATGCTGCTTCCTGCTCCGGCTCTAGCGGAAGCAGGATAAGACGTTCAACGCTTCTGGCAGCACGGCCCATATCCTCTTGCAGCAATTGCTCAGCTTCCGCTTCGGAGATATCCGCCCATCGGTCCAATTCCTCCCACCGGTTACGGCTCAACAGGTGTCCATAGCCGATTGTTGGGTAACCGACCGGATCATGATATGCCGAGAGGCGCAGGCCCTCGAAAGGCTTGGCGATCTCGACTGCTAGCGACAGGGATTCACTCACTTACCAGCTCCCGTGTGCTTTCTTACGCGCCATCCGAACCAGAACCCGACAACGACCATAGTTAGTTCTTGGTCAAACTGTGTCCAAACATTCGGGCTGGTGAAGACATTAATCAAGCGTTCCAGCTTGGTTCCGCTAGCCGCACCGTAGATCGCACTCAGGCCAAAGCCTTTTACTGCCATCCAGAGCGCGACAATCGAGTAGGTGATGACCGGCCTTACCAGCCCGACGACGAAATCGAGCACTGTGAAAAGCGCAAAGGATGTGTTGAAGATCCAACTTGAAACCGGGCGTCCATCGGCGGCATCGAGTAGTCCGATACCAAAACTCTGCTTCTTGGCTTCCGCGCTGCGCCTCGCTGAAATTACATCCTTAGCCTGCATCTGCAGGCTTATTTCTTCCATCCGCCACTCGTGTTCTGTCTTTCCATGTTCGAGCCGCAGACGCAGCATTTCCATTTCCTGCTTGTGATCCAAATGACCACGTATAATTTTCAGAACGTCAGGGAAAAACGGTGCGGCAAATCCTAAAATGGCCCCAAACATTCTTGCGCCCCTCTTGTCTTCTTACGCCTTCCCTACAACAATGCCAAGAATGAAAACAGCTGCCGCGAGAACAAGCAGAAACACAGCGCTCCACGGCTTGTTGGCCAGCACGAACAGCAGGGAGTCCACTTTCTTCTCGATTCTCTCTTCCATGGCTTTCTCCTCCTCGACGGGGAATCAGTACCCCAGTTTTTTCTCGATCTTGTCCAGCTGCTTTTGAAGCGACATCATAAGACTGCTGGTTTGGCCCCAGCGCCCGGCGCATTCCTTTTCGTGATCGTTGATTTTTTCAATGACCTTGGACATGGACTTGTACATTTCCTTGCGCGAATCCTCCGCCTTTTCGACCCTCGCGTTGAGCGATTGAACGGCAGTGTTGAGAGCTGTTATCGCGCTGCGCGTCTCGTTGGCTTGATCCAGCACGGCGGCGGAGAGACTGTTCGCCGCTGGAACTTTCTTGCTCATCAGATAGGTGCGGAGGAACAATGCCCCGGTCGTGCCCATCGCAGTGACAATGGCGACAACGAAGTGCTCGAACTGGACGAAATCAATCACTCGTCTTCAGCCTGGAGAGGAGATCACGCAGCGCCTCTTTCCCGCGCACCTTCGTTTCGGTGCCGTCGGGCAACCTCACGATGTGCCAAGGTCCGCCGATACCCTCGACCACAACGCCGGCAGGAAGAGCGGTGCCAGTGCCGCCATTCGTTTCCACCTGCCCCGTCTGCACGTTCGGGGCCTCGAATTCCGCGAGTTCGATCCACTGGCTCTCCCACAATCGCCGCAGCTTGGCCTTGTCGGCGGCCAGCCCGTCAGGAATCGAGCCGCCTGGAATGCAGGGTTTGCCGTTCCAAGTTACTTTCCGGCGCCAGATAAAGGATGCGTTGGGGTTGTACCGCTGTTTCCAGTGGCGGAGCTTGCGGATAGGTTTGCGCATCGCGTCGTCGTCCTGGCGTTACTGAACGATGCCGTTGAAGAACGCCGCGAGGTCGCCGGAAATGAGTTTCTGATCGTAGGCCGCTTCCGCTTCGATCCGGTCACTCGCCAACTCCTCCATGCGAAAACGCTTGATCCGAACGCCTTGATCGCTGGCGCCCACATAACCATGCCACGAGAAGGTGTAGCCAGCCGAAGGAGTCAGAATGCCCGGGGTGGCCGGGCGGTAAGACAGCAACGCATGCTTTCCGCCGATGAACGAGTGATCGGCGTCTTGACCTTCGCGCGCCGTGTTCTGAATGGCGTCCATCACCAGCACTTCGTCGACCTCGAACAGCGCCGCCAACGACTCACGATTAGCCATCGCCGGTCCAGCGGTCTGCCCACGGTCCAAGCGCCCCACGATGTCGCCATGGTCTACCAGGACATCGAAGACGGGACGTCCCAAGGCAAGCGTGTTCGGCATGAAACCGGTCTCTTCCAGAACGAGCCGCTTCAGCAGGCGGACATCCTCGATCGGGGTGGAGTTGGCATCATTCCAGTAGAGAACGCCGTTGGCCGAGGCTCCCGACGGATCAAGATTGGATGAGCGTGAAGTTGCGCCAACCACGTTGAAGGCCCATACGCCTGTTTTGAAGTAGGCGTCTACCCAGGTGACCTCGCGCTTGATCAAACCTTTCCGCGTGACGAATTCGGTTGCCTCGCGGTCCAGGTTGATCGGGCTGTCCTGGTTGGCTCTCACCTGATCCGGCACGTCCTTGTGATAGGCATAGACCCGGGAGTAGTAGACGTCGTTCCCGATCTTGTAGGTACCGCCGGCCGACTCGGTCGCGGGCGCGCGCTCCTCCATGGCATCCCGGTTGAACTCGCCGCGATCATAGGCGAAGTAGGCATCGGACTGTTTCGCGACCGGGATGTTGGGAAAGACCCGGGAGGCAACGAACACACCCGCCGACTGCATATAGGCAACGGAAATGTTGGTCAGCGGCCGGTTGACATGCACGTCTCCACGAGACGGTTGTGTGTAAGGCATTTTTTAGCTCCTTCTCACCTAAAGCCGATCAGGCTGTGGGTCCAGCGATAGTCATGGCGAGCACCTCGAAGACGTCGCCAGCGGTTGCCGCTTCGAGCGCAATGCCCACGGCCATCTGGTTTGCCGCCAGAGCCGCGATGTCGGCCACGCCAGCGACACGTCCACTGGTTGCACTGGCGACGATCAAATTGCCTGTTGTAATTGCCGCGCCGGCCTTCATTTCCAGTTTTCCGCCGCCACCGACGAGGGTCACTTTCACGTTGGTTCCAACGGTAGCCGCAGACGGCTCCTCCGCGAGTGCTCCGACAATCACGTCTGTCGCGGCCGAGATTTTGACGACTTGTCCCGACGCGTTGACGGTCAGGGCCTCGGCTACATCGCCCGTCAGATCTTCTCCGGCAGGCAGAAAGACTTGCTTGGCTCGATTCACATCGGCGGCTGCATTGACGGTCATGGCGAGCACCTCGAAAATGTCGCCATTGGCTGCTGATTCGAGCGCAATGCCCACGGCCATCCGGTTTGCCGCCAGGGCCGCCGCATTTGCCACGCCAGCGACACGTCCACTGGTCGCACTGGCGACGATCAGGTCACCCGCTGCGATCGCCGCGCCGGCTTTCATCTTCAGTTTTCCGCCGCCGCCGACCAGGGCCACCGGCACACTGGTTCCAACAGCGCCGGCGGAAGGCTCTTCCGCGAGCGCCCCGGCAATGACGCTTGCCGCGGACCGGGCCTTGACCACTTGTCCTAACGAGTTGATGATCAAGGCCTCGGCGAAACCGCCCCTCAGGTCTTCTCCGGTGGGCAGCGAGATTGCCTTGACTGCATTTACATTGGCCATAATGGTCTCCCTTAGTTGATGGTCTTCTCGTAGAGTGCTTTGCCTTCGTCGGTGGTCAGCACTTTGGAAACAGCTGCTTCGTGGCTGATGTTCTCTTTCTCGGCCAGGTTCTTAGCCAGTTTGTCGAGTTGAGAGTCCGGAGAACCAGAATCGGGTTGTCCGCCGGCGCCGTGAGCATCGAACGCCTTGGACATGGCATCGTTCTGGGCCTTGAGAGAACTCAGAGCCGCTTCGCGCTGGGCTTCGTCTGGGATGCCCTCGACCGCCTTCAGCATGGCGGCGCGGGTCTTCACATCGCCCGGCAGATACCGGAGTTCGGTCTCGGCCCGCTTTTCCAAGGCATCCTGGCCGCGTTGCTGGCGCAGGGCTTCGTTTTCCTTGCGGATGGCATCGTTCGACTTCGCCAAGGCAATGACCGCCTCGCCATCTGATTTGCGGAGTTCCACGCCGTCCGCCGTCGTGTAAAGCACGGAGTCGGCTTCCTGGGCCGCCTTCTTGACGGCTTCGATCTCGGCCTTGCGTTCATCGGCATGCTTTTCGAGGAAGGCGTTCTTGAGACCGTCGTCTGCCAGCTTGTCGAAATGCTCCTGCTCGGCGCTGCTGAGCGCGATGATGGCATTGGCCCGGTCGAGCTGCGATTGCAGGTTTTCAACCGTATGGGTTTCCGGCATCTGGTTATCTCCTTTTGAGTTCACGGACCCCTCAGCTGTCTTCGTCATGAGGGCAAGAACAACCTGGTTCACGGCCTCTTGGTCGATCGTATGAGTGTGGCCCGCAATGGTGCCGAGCACGTATTCGCCGCCGGGCATTCTGACAATCGGGTGGTCATGCGAGTGCTCGTTATCCGTTCCCATCGCATACATGACTGTGATCATGAGTTCGCCGTCGTAGACGCGAACTCTGATCCCGTGCTGATGGCCGTTTTCTTCGCTCGTCAGCAGGTCCGCTAGATCGCCAGCAGCTTTGCGCGTATCGTCCGAGTCCCGGAATAGAGAAGCTTGCTGGGGTTCAGCCCGCTTCATGATGGCGACCCGGGCCCCTTCCTGGGCCGGGTCGTCCACTCCGCTGATCTCGTTGATCTTGAATGCCCGCATGATGCGGCGCTTCGGGTTACGCGGCATCGGCTACCTCTTCGTCCTCGACCCGTACGCCGCCGATGGAGAATCCCCTCAGCTCGCCGCTGCGGAATTTTTGGAGCATGTCCACATCGGGCCGCATGGCGATCATCAGCCCCGTCTTTCGGGCCTCGATCTCGAATGCCTTGGCAATGTCGGTTGTCATGGGCCAGGCAAAGACCACGGTTCCGGCCTGTTCCCCACCATGCATTTCGCGGGCAACCTGGCTGTGCTCCATGAAGTCGAGCGCCGCCTTGAGCATGGCGTCTTCGGGAATGTGGTCGCCTTGCTTGTCGAAATAGGGTTTGCCCTCTTCCGCGCACACGATGGCATAGCCCATGACCAGCCCTAGCTGCTCATCGACCTTGACGACCTCGGCCCGCAATTCAAATTGCATCCCTTGTCCTACTTATGAATCACCCCTAAATTGTTGTCAAGACTGGCAAAATGTCCTCCTGACAATTTGTCCTCCTGACGAAATGCCCTCTCCCCTTCTTTTTATTTGCAAATAGTAAACTTATATATAACTATTCGCTTGACACTAAAATAGCTTTAAGTTAATATATTAATGTGCATCAGATAACATATAGTAATCAAGCCACGCGGCGACTCGCTCGTATGGGCCAAGATACGGCAAAGCTGAGAGATCTGGCGAGCAACCCACATGCGTCAAATTTGGACGTGAGCAAACTTCAGGGACGCGATGGGTATAGGCTCAAAATGGCCGGATGGCGAATTCTCTTTCGCCGCATTGACAACCAGCAAATGATTCAGATCGTGACGATTGAAACACGGGGGCAGGCTTACCGATGAGTAAAGAAATGCAAGTCATTGAGCGAGATGGCAAACCCGAGTACGCAGTGATCCCGTACGAGGAATACCTTAGGCTACGTGACGCGACCGAGATAGCTTCCGATGTCGCTGCCTATGATCGTGCCATGAAGGACATGAAGGGTAAGGAATGGATGCCTAGCGAGGTCATAGACCGGCTCATCGACGGAGAGCATCCGGTCAAGGTTTGGCGTGAGCACCGCAAGATGAAGCAGGGCGAGCTCGCAGAAAAGATTGGGAAATCAGGTGCCTACCTCTCCCACATAGAGAACTGGCAACGAGACGGTACGATCAAGCTCTACAGCGATCTCGCTCAAGCACTCCAGGTGGACATCGACGATCTGGTAGTGTGGCAGGAACGAAACGCAGATCGAACATAAGCTAAGGCGTCATTTCCACGTGGTGTCGCAGCATCATGCTTATCGCTGCTACAACCGGCCCTGGCACCCCTTGACTGCTGTCCTGCCAGCGGCGAATCGTACGCGGATCAACGCTCAACACGTCCGCCATTTTGTTGACCGACAACCCGAGCTTCAGTCGCGCTTCGCGGAATTCCCTGGGCGTCATGTGACAGCCCCTACTCGCTTCGCTGACCGGCATCATTCGACAACCACCATTCTTGTCGCGAGCGAGCACCGGCACTGCACGGTTTCCGAGGCCGGACCGTTCGGGTCGCCAGGATAACGAAGTTGAGAACCACCTACCAGGAACGGCTCGTCCATCCCCCGCGCTTGGCCCCCCGCCGCAGCATGAGACGGTCGCACTCGTTCATCCCGGGCCGTTATCCACATTCGCCGAACCTCTTCCCTGACGACATGGCCCTCGTCGATGGCCTGCCGGTAAGCTTCGTCATTGCCCGCATGGACGGCCCTGAGTGCCTCGGTGCGCCCGATGACCTCGGCCCGGTACTTAACGTATCGTTCGCCGTAGCGTTCCACCATGCGGTCGATTTGCGCCCCCGTCAGCGGCTCGCCCGACTGTATGGCTCGGCGCAGGGTCGGGTCGAACCGCCGGTCGCGAAGATCCCGTGACAATGCCTCGGAAGAACCCCGCTCAAGCAGCCTCCGGTAGTTCTGAACGGCTGTTTGCTGGTAGGCTGTCAGCCCGACGCTGCTGCGGAAATTACGCGCCTGAGCTATAGGGTTCAGGCCCCGCTCGATGCCATCCACCAAGGCGGCTCGGCTGGCCTGCCTCTGCTCGTCTGTGAACTCACGGATGAATCTTAGCCTCTCGCCCTGCATGTGCCGCACGGCGCGCTCGTTCACCTGGTCGAAGCCAACGGTGATATCAAGCGCGTCCTCGAGGAATCTCGCCCCTTCCTGTCCGGCCAGCGTGTAAACGGCGGCATATCCGTCAGCGATGCGGATGGCTCCCGCGCGGCCAGCGGCCTGTACCGCTTCCTCGACGCGCCCCTGCTCGATCAGCACCGCCAGTTCTTCGAGCGTCCCCGGAGTGTCCTTGGACGCCGTTATAGCGTTCGTGGCCGCGATCCTCAGCCGTGTCTCGACATTGGCTATAAGCGCGAGAAGCCGAGCCTCGCTGTCGGTGATGGTCTCCTGTTTGGCAATTACCGCCAGGCTCATCGCACCTCGAACTCGTACACAGCGCTCGCCGGATCTCGGGTAATCAACCGGACCAATTCATAGGTGATGCCGTCGATCGTTGCCTTGTCGTTGACCGCAGGCTCCGCTACAGGATTCACGGAAGCACCCAGGATCGTCATGACGGGCACGGCCTCGGCAATCAGCGTGTCCTCGCGGCGCACCGCCTTTGCCTCGATAAAACCCTGGAATGAGTGCGCCGTGGTGATGGACGACACAGGGGCCGTAGGGTCGTTCGGGTCTTCTTGTCCAGGCTCCGACTTGGCGAGAGTCCCGGGACGAAGATTCCCCGCCGACTCGATGGAATCGGCGACCAGTCGGGCAATATCAAGGCCGAAGAGTTCAGGCATGACCGCCTACTTCCTCAACGCCGCTTCCTCTTTTTGTAGCGTCTGGTAGTAGAAGTGATGAAGAAATCCAAGCGGCGTGTTGCCATTCAATTGCCACAACCACAACGCCCTCCCGGATCTTCCGTTGCCGTCCGTAAACGGGTGGCAGGCGTTCGTAGGCGAGATGGGTATCGTAGGCGCCATGGCGCTGCATGGAGCGGAGCAGGTTGGACAAGCGCTCGTGAATCTCTGGACCGCCACGCGGCGCCGTGTAACCGCCCACGCACACGTCCATCCCCGCCTTCACCCGCAGCTTCGCGTCCGGTTGCAGCACTGCCACTAGGTTTTGAAGATCCTCAATGCGAATATTCGTGAGCGTGAGAAACTCGCGATGGGCGTTCACTTCCTGCTCCGTCGGCTCGCGGTGGATGCCCTCAATCCGATTGCTTTCCTTAACGAAGTCTGTCATCGAAGTCCGTCCGTGCAGCCGGGCGAGCAAGTCACTCAGCTGGCGGCCGCGCCTTGGTTAGGTCGGGCAACAACACTTTTCCCGGTGTCCTGCCTGAATGCCTTACCTTGTTTTTCAGCCAACACGGCCGGCAAAAATATCGCCTGGCGGGCGTGGTAGTAAAGACCGTTCCACACCTTCCGCAACGTCTTTCTCTTGGCTTGAAGTAAGGGTCTGAACTCTTGCCGGGATCTGAAGTGGAAATCATGCGAATCCTCCTGTCCGCCCATACCGGTCTCGGTTCTCGAAGGCGCTCTCGCCATCCGTCCCGCTCGCAAGAGCACCCCTAGAGCCGCTAACAACGCTGTAGCCTTCGAGCCACTGTCGAATAAGCTCGAACACGGTCTCATCCTGGATCGGTTTGCCCGTAACCGGCTCCTGCCGGTGGAAGAACTCGACTTCGGCAGAGCCCGCCTTGACACGCTTGGCCGCCCTGCTCGAGGTTCCCGCGTCGGCATGCGAGGGCGTGGAGGCAATGGAACCCGCCAGCAATATCGCGGCGCGCTCGACCTGTCGGGGAACCTTATCGTCCGTGACCGCCGTGCCGTCATCGGCATAGGTCAGGCCGGAGCGGGGCCAGGCATTTGTTTGCGGCGCCTCTCGCGTTTTCCTCCCCTTCCACCTCAGCAAGTCCAGGCGGTTCGTTGCCGCGATCAGGCGAATGCCTTTCGCCTCATTACTGAGGGCAGACCAAGCGTTCCCCCGCAGCGGGTCCACGGCGAGCGCGGCGTCGGCCTCGGCCACCGAGGCATAGCTGGCATACTTGGTGGCGTTAATCGTGATCGTTGTCAGACTCATTGGTTCGCTTCTCCGAGATCGTCATCATCAGGAGACTTGCCGCCTGCCAGCGCCGCGTCTTGTTCCCGCATTGTGCCCACAACCGCGGCCGGCCGGCTGATACCCATCAGATCACGGACCTCGCCGACCACCGGATCGTCAGGGTCGAGCATCGCCCCCGCGGTCGCCATGTCGCGCAGCGTCGCCCCGATCTGTTCGACATCGGTAAAGCGCACCGCTTCAGTTCTGATCTCAGGCATCATCTCCACCGGCCAGCCGTTGAGCCGCCAAAGCGTTGTCAGCAAGTCGCTCTCGACCGCCTCGCGGATCTCGGTCAACGCCCCATCCACCAACAGGAAGAAGGCATTGGTCTTATCGCGGCTGAGCGCGAAGCTCCCGGCGCTGTCAGAGCCAAGCAGTAATTGCTCGACGCCCAGGATGCGGGCCAATTCACGGTTGAGCCGTTCAATGGCCGCCGCGTTCTGGGAAAAGCTCGTGGCGGAGCCAGTAAGAAGCTCGACGTCCCACTGCTGGGTCCCAGACGGACGGGCCGCTTCGTCGCTGGTCTCGTAGGTCACGCTGTCGAGAAGCAAGCCCAGCCTGGGGTCCTTGATGTGACTCTTGATGAACTTTCGCAACGGAGCCTCGATCCGGACGCGCTGTTCGTTGCTGATCTCTCCCCGCTGAACCAGATCGGCGAGCGCGCCGAACGGCGCGCGGCCGATCGGAATACCGCGCAAGTCGGTTTCGAAGCCGAAACCCTCAAGCTGCTCGTATCGCTCCAAGCGCTTCGCCGGGGCCACCAGGTGCCGGAACAACCCCAATCCCTCGGGGCTGTCATTGAGCGTGTCGTCCACCATGTAGAGCAACTTCTCGCGCGGCAGATAGATCTCGCGCTGCGTCTGCGGACTGCGCTGCAACACTCCTTGCACGCCGCCTGTCTCCTCCACGTCCCAGCGCTCGATAGTGAATTGCGCCCTGGGAGCAACATCAGCGAAGGTCAACAGCCCGTCATCCCGGCGCCGGGCGGTCCATTCCTGAATCGAGAAGCCGTAGAAACGGTACATGGCCGCGCGGCGAACGATCCGGTGCCACGGCGTTCCCGGATCGTCAGTAAGCATCGACTCGGCCAGCTCGGCAAACCGCCCGTCACTGTCATTCTCCGACGGAGTGAACGACCACTCAGCCTTGGCAACGAGATTCAGGAAGTAGCGGGTGCCAGCCGCCACGATGGACGTGTTGGCAAGGATATCGCTATAAGTGCGGTAGCGGGCATCATGCGATCCTAGATCCTTGCTCTTTTCACGCTCTTCGACATAGCCGCCGTAGATGGCGACGCCAGGCGTTCCTACGGTCTCGGTCGCCTTGGGCCGGCGCGGCCTGAATCGGGACAGGAAAGCATCAAGTGGCGTGGCCATGGTTGAATTAATCCCTTTTTTCTAGGCACTACATCCTTTACACAACCAGCTTAGCTGGTTTACGACATTTATGTGGTGGCGCCATGTATATCCGCGCCAGTTAGTCCGCCAATTCGACGCGCGTGGGAGCAGCAATAGATATTTTTCGTTTTCCTTTGCCCGTCAGCCGGTGAAATGCCCGGCTCGCCGCGTCAATCTGGTCCAAATAGTCGGAATTCGGAAAGAATGCCGCCTCGTCGATAAACGCCGTATTCCAAGAACCGCGCACCAACTTGACATTGCCAGCTTCGGCTTGGGCCGATAGGGCCTCGGCTCGAACAGGCTTCGCTCCACTCTCGGGAGAAAACCGGGCATTGAATCCCGGCAGCTGCTTCACGAGATATCGTACCTGCGCCTTGCCGGCTTGGCCGGGGTCCTGCGGTAGGTCAATTACTACATTGCGTCCGTCAGCCTCGGCCGTGTTCCCGATCGCCCGCTCAACCTGCGCCGGGGAACCACGGAACCGAACCATGTCCTCGATGTAGTAGACACCAGCGACTTTCTTCATTCGGCATCCCGCCGTATATGCGGACTTGTTTTTCTTGCCCGCAGCTTCCTCGGTTCCCGCCAAGTCCCAGCCCCGCACATTTTCCCCTCCAGCGGGTGCCGCATCAACGATTCCCCACCATTCGCGGTCAAACATGCCGCCCGAACGGGGCGCGGGGCGTTGCTGAAGCTGCCCAGCAGCGCCGTAAGATCCAAGATCGGCTTCGAGCTGCTGCACAGCCTTCTCGGGAAACCGATCCGGCCACAACAGGTCGCCGTCCCGTGTTCGCTTATCGTGGACCGAGACATGAGGATGGTCGTGCTCGTAGCGTGCTGGTAGGCACAGGTGCTCCCAGCCGCCTTTGTCGAGCACATGACCCGCCAGATCCTGGTGATGTACCCGCTGCATGATCATCACATAGGCCCCCGTCATCGGATCGTTGAGCCGGTTAGACATGGACTCGTCCCACCAATCGAGGGTGGTTTGACGAACGATCTCGCTCTCTTTGTCGCGGACGTTGTGTGGGTCATCAATAACCAGGATTCCACCGCCCTCGCCGGTGAGCGAACCATCTACCGAGGTCGCAAGCCGGTAGCCGCCCTTGTCGTTCTCGAAGCGGGTCTTGGTGTTCTGGTCGCTGGTGAGCCGGAAACGATCACCCCAGCGCCGCTGGTAGACCGGACTATCAATCAGGCGGCGGCACTTCACGCTATCGCGAGTGCTTAAACTCTGGGCATAGGAAGCGAATAGGAACTGCACCGATGGTCCGCATAGCGGACCATCTTCCTTCCGCAGCCACGACCAGGCAGGCCAAGCCACTGATACGCTCAGAGATTTCATGTGCCGAGGGGGGATGTTGATCAAGAGCCGTCTTATTTGACCCAGGTTCACCGCTTCCAAGTGCTCGGCGATGCAGCCGATGTGCCAGTTGTCCTTGAAGGGGGCTGGGTCAATCCACGGCCACATTTGACGCGTGAACTCCCACAAGGAACGTTCAGCCAGCTCTTGATCGATCCAGTCGGAATTAGCTAACAAGGCCCTTGCGGTAGAGGACAACCTAGCTGTAGCAGCGGAAGTCATGTCGTTTCCAAGTCCAAGTCTCGAACCGCCCGCTATAAAGCAAAAAGCTTGACATTAATAAAGCTGAATGCTATACTTATATAAGTAAGCATCGAGGATGTGCTGTACGAACTGACGATCAGGAAGCAAGCTATCAAAGCTTTGCAGATGATGTCTCGTCAACAAGCCCAGCGCATTCGCCGCGCATTGGACAAATTGGCCAAAGATGCCGACCGGCGAGATATCGATGTCACTACGCTGAAAGGGAGGCCTGGTTTTCGGCTGCGTGTTGGCAGCTTGCGGATCATTTTTGAGCGGAATGATGAGACCCGCGTCATTGACGTGCTCCGCATTGCCCCGCGTGGCCAGGCTTACAAGTGATAGGAGAACACCATGAGCAAGCGGCAAATCATTTTTGACGGCACCGGACAGCCAGCTTTCGCCGTGATCCCATGGCGTGAATATGAGCGCTTGGCGAACGAGGACGCCGAGGCACTGTTGAGCGATGAAGAGCTTTACGACCATGCCAAGATCGAAGATGGTGAGTCTTTTCCTATCGAGGTGGCCGACCATCTCTTGGCCGGTCAAAATTCGGTCAGTGTATATCGTCGCCATCGCAGTATGACCCAGAAAGAACTGGCCGCTGCCGCCGGCATCAATTCGGTTTACCTCTCTCAGATCGAAACGGGAAAACGTACGGGTTCGGCCAAGACCTTGGCCGCCCTCGCCAAGGCGCTCAACGTAACCGTAGACGACCTTATCTAGCTCATTAACGTAGTCCCGGCGCGCTACTTCTTCTCACGTCGGGCCGGGCCTTTGCCGGAAATGATCTCTCGCAGTTTCTTAAGATCGTCATCGGTCAGAGCGCTCATATCAGGCTTCACCGGTACCGGTCCGCCATCCGGCCCCTCGATTTGTGATCTCTCGGTATAACCGCGTTCTTTGCCCTTGCATTTCAGGTAGAAAATGATCGCGGTCAAGTTCCCCTCGCGGATCGCGGTCTGGAGTTTCGTCTCTGCCACATCGAGATTGACATCCAGAATTTCGGCTTCGACCTCGGCGAGTCCGGGATGGCGGTCAATGTAGTTCTTGATGGTGTTCGGCGCGCAGCCCAGTAGCTTCGCGGCTCCGCTGCGAATGCCCGCTGACTGCCTGAGAGCTTCCTGGACCTTCGCCACGGTGAATCGAGGACGATTTGTTCTGTTGGACCCAGTGCGCCGGCTTTTTCGTGGTGCGGGCATGGCTAGGCTGCTTCCTTCTCGATCTGTTCTAGCCTCTCCATGGCCAAGTCGGACAGGAGCCGCATCGCAATGGCGGAGTTGTGAACCCCGCTCCGCTCCTTGACGGCGATCAGGGCATCGAAGAATCTGTTGAAATCCTCGAATCGCGCGAGATGGATAGACGGCGGGCGCTTGCGCTTTGCCGCTTGCTCGATCCTCTTGAGAGCGGCCTCGAATTGTTCCTGGTCGTCAGGCAGGAAAAGAATGGTTAGGTCTTGGTACTCCGGCGCGCCAATTGCCAGGCCCGTCACGTCCAGCGGCTCGATCTTGCCAAATACGTCATCGGACAATCCGCTATAGAGCTTCGTCCCGAAGTCCAACAATTCATAGAGTTCGCGCAGCGTGTTCAGGTCGTCCTCGCCTTCAATGGAGTTATGAGACAGCTGGATAGCCACGCATTGTTGTTTCGTCAGGGGCGATGTGATCTCGATGCAGTCCGCAGTCTTAATCCCGGCCTCAATGGCCGCTTGGACGCGATGGTTGCCACTCAAGCCTCGTCTCGATAAATGAGCGGAGCCGTCGTGAGACACCCGTCGGCCTCGAGATTGGCTACAAGCCGCTGGAACTGCGCCGGCGGCATGTAGCGTGCGTTCTTTTCGAGCATCTTAAGACCGCGAAGGTCCTTACTTACGACCCGCGTCTTCAGCCCATTTGCGGTACCAGAGACGGTAGAGTTCCTGCGGGTCTTCTCTGCGAGTGGCACTTTCATAATTAAGCATTCCTGGTTTTCGTGAGACCAACCTGAAAATTCCGCGATACTTCATGGACACGGGCTTGTTCGTGAAGGCCGTGGTAGCGAGGGCTGAAACCCGAATCAAATAGCGGCGCTCGAACATGGACACAGGGGTTCCGCACGTGGCCAGGAACGCGATCAGCTTCGACAGTTTCCGTTGGCGCGAGATGGCGAAGTCGCTGAGCAGATAGAGACCGCTGCCGCCGAATTTCTCCCTGGCGTAGATGAACCCGCCCGCAAGCGAGCCATCGAGATAGACAAGGAAGTTCATCTCGCCGGGCACGTGCGCGATTCCCTTGGAAAGGTAGTGGTCCTTGAGAAAATTGAGCCTTGCCGAGTCCGCTGGTACAACGGCTACGGTGCTTTCGGGTGTGAGCGCCGCCGGGTCGACGGCGGTGTACTGGAACGGTTCGCTGCGATGCGCGGTAGCCCGCACGGATGATTTGGACGTTTCGGCATAGGTATATACCGTCCGCCTTCCATTCGCCGAATAGACCGTTACCGGCTTGAGGACGACAAGTTCACGGTCCGCGAAGACGCAATAGGGAACGCCCCGATCACGCAGGCCAAGAACCCAACTGTCGATCTCGGCGGGGTCCCACACTTCCAGTGCTGTCCGGGGAAAGTCGCGCCATCGGACGGTAAGTCTCGACCGCTCAATGTCTTATGGCCTGTTTTGCCCGGGAACGATTTGAAATCCCGAGGCCGCAAATGGTCGCCTGAACGGAGCATCCGGACGCGGCACAATGAGGGATGAACCTTGGCCGTACGGTTTTCTCCCAACTGATCGAGCACCTACCGAGCAAAGAGTTTCAGAAATGTGTATCGCGCTACCGCGGCGATTCCTATCTGAAAAGTTTCTCCTGCTGGGATCAGTTTCTTGCGATGGCATTCGCCCAGCTGACCTATCGGGCAAGCCTCCGCGACATCGAGACGTGCCTGCGTTCGATGCACGGCAAACTCTACCACATGGGATTCCGCGGCAGGGTAGCGCGCTCGACACTGGCCGATGCGAACGAGTCGCGCGACTGGCGGATCTACGCGGACTTCGCGCAGGTCTTGATTGGCATGGCACGGCCGTTATATGCCCACGACCCGATCGGTGTGGACTTGGACCAGACTCTGTACGCTCTCGACTCGACAACAATCGACCTCTGCCTGTCGCTGTTTCCGTGGGCGAGATTCCGCAAGCAAAAGGCCGCCGTGAAGATGCACACGCTGCTGGATCTGCACGGCAATATTCCCACGTTCATCCGCATTACTGGAGGCAAAGTGCACGACATCAACATCCTCGACGAGATCGGCCCGGAGGCCGGCGCGTTCTACGTCATGGATCGGGCCTACGTCGATTTCGAACGCCTCTTCGTGTTCACTCTCTGCTCGTCGTTCTTCGTCGTGCGAACCAAGAAGAACATCTTGCTCCAACGGCGCTACTCGCATCCCGTCGACAAATCCACGGGCTTGCGCTCGGATCAGACCGTCATACTGGCTGCCATCGAATCGGCCCAAGCCTATCCCGACCCGTTGCGGAGGGTCAGTTACTTCGACGCCCGGACGAACAAGCGGCTGAAGTTTCTGACCAACAACTTCGCGCTCCCGGCGCTGACCATCGCCCACATCTACAAGTCGCGTTGGCAGATTGAGTTGTTCTTCAAGTGGATCAAGCAACATCTGCGAATCAACTCGTTTTACGGCACCAGCGAGAACGCCGTCAAGACGCAGATCCGGATCGCTGTCTCGATTTACGTGCTCATCGCCATCGTCCGGAAACGGCTCGGGCTGGAAGCGAGTCTTTACCAGATTCTACAGATTCTCAGCGTTACGCAATTCGAAAAAATGCCCCTTTTACAGGCACTCCAGCCATCCGACTCCCCAAACGAATCCCCCTATGACCCCAACCAATTGATTCTATTCGACTTTTAACCGGACAGCAGTGCCACACTTCATAGGCCGGGCGGTCCCATTCGGTGTTCTCGTCAACAAAACGATGCATCCGCTCGTACCCGCCACGATAAGTTGGTGGGAAAGCTACTACGCCGCCGCCCTTGTGCGTCACGCGTTCCGCTTGACGCCGAAAATCACCTGCCATGAAGCCGTCAATCACCGTCCGCTGCTGAAAACTGCGCAGCTTGGTCTTGGCATCGGCAAGGTATTCGCCGAATTCATCCACGTAGTGCCGAAAGTGTGTCTTGGCCCAGATATTGTTGCCCCGGTAGGCCACCATTTCGTGCGCAACCATGACAGCCGCTACCCGCGCCTCGAAGTCATCGGGATCAATAGCGTTCTCGATGAACTCCAAGCGTTCGGTGAACCGAATCGGGAACGGGTCGCTAATGAGCAAGCGCCCGAGGGACACGCTGTAGAGTGAGACATCGTTTGAGATCAGACGCACGCCGGGCCACTTCACCTTGATCGCCCGGTCAACTCGAAAGCCCCCCGAACAACAGACAAAGACACGGCCCCAGTCGCCAAAGGCCACCGTGCGGAGGATTTGGTCGACAACCGGGCGCGGAACTGAGCCGACAAACACCGTTAAAACTCCTCCCTTTTTTTAACGGTACAAGATTTGCAGTCGTGAGCGCTTCTGCGAAAGGGGGTTTAGCGGTTCGACTTCGTTGATTTTTTTCGCGGGACGTTCCAGTAAGGGTTCTTGCATTTCGGGCATACCGTCGGTGTCCTGCCCGATAGGCGAGGCACCCACTCATGCCCGCAACGTTCGCATCTGTATCCAAATAGCTTCACTGTTGCCATACCTTCAAGTATACCACCGTCCGGTATAATACTAACAGGTAACTTTGCGCGGAAAATATAGTCTTTTTACTTGACTCAGAATGTTATGAGTGGTAATATATTAATAGGTAAACGTGAAACACTTAGAAAAGGACCCGAAATGACGAAAAAGGAAATCGTGAAGGCAATGGAGCTGACGCACGATCTCACAAGATTGCGAACCCCGGCGACTGGAAAGCGCCAATCGCCGTCTGGTGCCCAGGTCAAAAGGTCGTGATCATTTGCGATGCGATCCGTTTCATGACGGCGACCGAACCCAAAGTGCAACTCAACACCAGAAACATGCGCTATCTGGTGACCGCAGAAAGGTATCGCGCCGGACCTGCAGGAGACCACTAATGCAACAGCAACGAGCCATCATTCGCCACAACAAGGAACCGTTACTGAGATGAAGACATCAAGCTACTTCTACTACACCGGCCCTGGCCGGATCGGCATCACGGTGGGCAATCCGCGCGGCATACCGGCAGGTTATCGGATGTACCGCCAGCTGGCGCCGAGACGCGAAATGCTGAAAATCACTGCTGTCCGGTTAAAAGTCGAATAGAATCAATTGGTTGGGGTCATAGGGGGATTCGTTTGGGGAGTCGGATGGCTGGAGTGCCTGTAAAAGGGGCATTTTTTCGAATTGCGTAACGCTGAGAATCTGTAGAATCTGGTAAAGACTCGCTTCCAGCCCGAGCCGTTTCCGGACGATGGCGATGAGCACGTAAATCGAGACAGCGATCCGGATCTGCGTCTTGACGGCGTTCTCGCTGGTGCCGTAAAACGAGTTGATTCGCAGATGTTGCTTGATCCACTTGAAGAACAACTCAATCTGCCAACGCGACTTGTAGATGTGGGCGATGGTCAGCGCCGGGAGCGCGAAGTTGTTGGTCAGAAACTTCAGCCGCTTGTTCGTCCGGGCGTCGAAGTAACTGACCCTCCGCAACGGGTCGGGATAGGCTTGGGCCGATTCGATGGCAGCCAGTATGACGGTCTGATCCGAGCGCAAGCCCGTGGATTTGTCGACGGGATGCGAGTAGCGCCGTTGGAGCAAGATGTTCTTCTTGGTTCGCACGACGAAGAACGACGAGCAGAGAGTGAACACGAAGAGGCGTTCGAAATCGACGTAGGCCCGATCCATGACGTAGAACGCGCCGGCCTCCGGGCCGATCTCGTCGAGGATGTTGATGTCGTGCACTTTGCCTCCAGTAATGCGGATGAACGTGGGAATATTGCCGTGCAGATCCAGCAGCGTGTGCATCTTCACGGCGGCCTTTTGCTTGCGGAATCTCGCCCACGGAAACAGCGACAGGCAGAGGTCGATTGTTGTCGAGTCGAGAGCGTACAGAGTCTGGTCCAAGTCCACACCGATCGGGTCGTGGGCATATAACGGCCGTGCCATGCCAATCAAGACCTGCGCGAAGTCCGCGTAGATCCGCCAGTCGCGCGACTCGTTCGCATCGGCCAGTGTCGAGCGCGCTACCCTGCCGCGGAATCCCATGTGGTAGAGTTTGCCGTGCATCGAACGCAGGCACGTCTCGATGTCGCGGAGGCTTGCCCGATAGGTCAGCTGGGCGAATGCCATCGCAAGAAACTGATCCCAGCAGGAGAAACTTTTCAGATAGGAATCGCCGCGGTAGCGCGATACACATTTCTGAAACTCTTTGCTCGGTAGGTGCTCGATCAGTTGGGAGAAAACCGTACGGCCAAGGTTCATCCCTCATTGTGCCGCGTCCGGATGCTCCGTTCAGGCGACCATTTGCGGCCTCGGGATTTCAAATCGTTCCCGGGCAAAACAGGCCATAAGACATTGAGCGGTCGAGACTTACCGTCCGATGGCGCGACTTTCCCCGGACAGCACTGGTCCTGGGGCAGGTGCTGTAGGTGGGGAAGCGGCTGTGAGGGAGAAGGCAAACTGCTCCCACCATCGAGCAGCGGGCGGTTGCGGTTTCGAGCCAGGAACTTCGGGTCACCTTGAAATGACGAATTTTACTGAGCGCCAAGGCAATCTTTTCAGACGAACCACAGCCACCGGCATCTTGCCCCTGCTACTTCTGGCTGGCTTGCCGGGCTGCACGCTGAGGCACGTGCCCGACTGGTCCAGAGTGCACACCGTACCAGCAAAAGCAACGACCGGGGAAGCCCCGCAGAACGCCCAGAAAACGTCGCCTGCCCCCACACGGGCTGCGGCCTGCGAGGACTGGAACACGTCACGATTTTTCGAGACCGCCACGGTGGAGGAGGTAACCGATTGTCTCCGCGCCGGAGCGGACTCGAACGAGCGGGACGAAAAAGAAAGGACACCCTTGCACTGGGCAGCTTGGAAGACCGCCGACCTAGCGGTGATCGAGGCGCTGCTGGAAGCCGGAGCGGACCCGAAAGCCCACAACGTAAACGGCAGGCTTCCCTGGTATTTCGCGCGGAAGAACCACAAGATCAAAGGCTCTGGCGTCCTTTCGCAGCTATACCAAGCGGGGGCGAAGAAGGCGGACTGGTCGAAGGTGCAAGCGGTGTCCCCTAAAACGAAGATGGAAGTACAGTTTTACGAGGACGAAGCTCCCCGAGGAGACCATAAGATTAGGGGGCGCTTTCACTTGGCCACAGAGAACACCGTAACATTGACGCTGGAGGATGGGCGAAGGCGCACCGTGCGGAAACAAGTCGTGCGCAAGGTGCTCACTCGCCGCCCCTTCAAAAAACGATGGCCGGGATGGGTTGCCTTGGGCGTTGCCGCTGCATTAGTGGAAATCGTCCTTGCCCCTCCGAGCCACGATTTTGCAATGCCAAGACTGGGCCACGTAATATTGACCCTCCCGATCGCTGCCGGTTTTTTCTTCGGCTCGCGGATGGGAAGCATTTACGAAGTCCCGCCCAAGTACCGGACGCGGCCACAAGCAGACCAGCAGTTCGATTCTGAGGGCGAGGCTTCCGGGAATCAGCAAGATCAGTACTAACCCCGTTAGGGTCTGGCCGCGAGAAGACCACGGGTGGCTGTCGACCAGATCGCGCGGGCGCAGGAACTCAGCACCACGTTCGAGCGCATCAACGAGTCCCAATGAGTAGGGGTTGGCTCACGCCGCTGCCGTTTCCGAGAGATGGCAGGGTGATCGGGCAGGTGCGCTGGGCAGGGAGGACGTTGTGAAGTTCCAGTCTATTTTGATGAAAACAACCTCAGCATTGCTTTGCGCGGTTCTACTGGTCACGCCCGCAGGATTGGCAAAGACCGTCTCCGTCGAAGTCCCCTGGGAAAAGGCTCGAACGATAATGGCCGAAGGCGATTTCCGCCCGAAGATCTGGGTTGAGTTGCAGTCGTCCGAGCGGCTGAAGGGGAAACTCATCGAGGCGACCGGCACGGGCCTGCGGCTGGTGCGCCTGCGACACGAAACAAAGATTGCCAAGAGCGGGTCTCCGGGTGGTCGTCGGCGATCCGCTCGGTTCGAGCGTCAGGGGTCTGAAACACTGATTGCGCGGGAAGACATTCGCACGATCCGGCTCAGACCCCGCAAGACGACCCGCTATAAGTATCGGCTGATTGGCTTGCTGGTAGGCATCCCCGCCGGATTTGGGATGGGCCATTTAGGTGGTACGGTTGCTGGCGGCGGTGAATTAGATTACCGCAACGGCAACCCCATATTCATCACGGCATTTATCGCCACATTGATAGCAGTGCCCTATTGGTTCTACAAGCTCGGAGCGCGGGCCGACCGCGGGACCGTGCTGATTGTGTTGGACGAGAGTGCGCCGGATTCTTCACGGGACGGCTCGCAGGCAGAGCGGCTCTCTTCGGCCAAAGGGGAATAAACAACAGCGACGGAAGGAGGGTACCGAGTTCAGGTAAGCTCTTGATGAGTGCTCGCCAGGAGTCAAGCGGGCCGCGCTGAGAGATTGCACGGATTATGTTCTTCGCACTGCTGATCATCACTTTTCTCATCGCTTTGACGGTGTCGCATGGTATTGTGCGACTCACTGCTGTCCGGTTAAAAGTCGAATAGAATCAATTGGTTGGGGTCATAGGGGGATTCGTTTGGGGAGTCGGATGGCTGGAGTGCCTGTAAAAGGGGCATTTTTTCGAATTGCGTAACACTGAGAATCTGTAGAATCTGGTAAAGACTCGCTTCCAGCCCGAGCCGTTTCCGGACGATGGCGATGAGCACGTAAATCGAGACAGCGATCCGGATCTGCGTCTTGACGGCGTTCTCGCTGGTGCCGTAAAACGAGTTGATTCGCAGATGTTGCTTGATCCACTTGAAGAACAACTCAATCTGCCAACGCGACTTGTAGATGTGGGCGATGGTCAGCGCCGGGAGCGCGAAGTTGTTGGTCAGAAACTTCAGCCGCTTGTTCGTCCGGGCGTCGAAGTAACTGACCCTCCGCAACGGGTCGGGATAGGCTTGGGCCGATTCGATGGCAGCCAGTATGACGGTCTGATCCGAGCGCAAGCCCGTGGATTTGTCGACGGGATGCGAGTAGCGCCGTTGGAGCAAGATGTTCTTCTTGGTTCGCACGACGAAGAACGACGAGCAGAGAGTGAACACGAAGAGGCGTTCGAAATCGACGTAGGCCCGATCCATGACGTAGAACGCGCCAGCCTCCGGGCCGATCTCGTCGAGGATGTTGATGTCGTGCACTTTGCCTCCAGTAATGCGGATGAACGTGGGAATATTGCCGTGCAGATCCAGCAGCGTGTGCATCTTCACGGCGGCCTTTTGCTTGCGGAATCTCGCCCACGGAAACAGCGACAGGCAGAGGTCGATTGTTGTCGAGTCGAGAGCGTACAGAGTCTGGTCCAAGTCCACACCGATCGGGTCGTAGGCATATAACGGCCGTGCCATGCCAATCAAGACCTGCGCGAAGTCCGCGTAGATCCGCCAGTCGCGCGACTCGTTCGCATCGGCCAGTGTCGAGCGCGCTACCCTGCCGCGGAATCCCATGTGGTAGAGTTTGCCGTGCATCGAACGCAGGCACGTCTCGATGTCGCGGAGGCTTGCCCGGTAGGTCAGCTGGGCGAATGCCATCGCAAGAAACTGATCCCAGCAGGAGAAACTTTTCAGATAGGAATCGCCGCGGTAGCGCGATACACATTTCTGAAACTCTTTGCTCGGTAGGTGCTCGAGCAGTTGGGAGAAAACCGTACGGCCAAGGTTCATCCCTCATTGTGCCGCGTCCGGATGCTCCGTTCAGGCGACCATTTGCGGCCTCGGGATTTCAAATCGTTCCCGGGCAAAACAGGCCATAAGACATTGAGCGGTCGAGACTTACCGTCCGATGGCGCGACTTTCCCCGGACAGCACTGGCTTCAGGACATTAGGCCGACAACCGATGAAATCGTGCTGACTCTCGTCAAGGTTATAGAACGCGATCCGACGGCCTTTGTTCAGGGTGCTGCCGTCCATGTGATTGGCAGCGTTAGATCGGATGCCCACGTCGCTATGGTCTTGCCCCTTCTGCTTTCTCGATTACGAGAACCACAGGAGAACTTGCGCCGAGAGGCGATTATCCGTGTTATCGCCGAGATTGCTCCGGGGGACATCAGAGTGAGGCGGGCGCTGGTTGAACTCGTGCAGGCGCCACACGAGAGCCGGGAGCTACGAGCAAGGGCGGCCTATGGATTGCGGGGTCTCGCAGTTGCTGGCAATGGTGACGTTGAGTCACTGAGAGAGACGGCGCGCACCGAAGAATCCGCCGAAGTGCGAGTCGCCTTATGGGGTGCGATTACGCATCTCGCGCCCGGCGACGAAGAAGCCGTGGACGCCTTAATAACACTGGTGCGATCTCGCGTGGATCTGCCGGGGACCCTGCGATCGACAGCGATAGGCATCCTGGGAGATACGGCACCCGTGAAAGTCTTGCCCGTGTTGGTTGAGGCTTTGGATGACGTACATCCGCAAGCTCAGGCGTTCGCAGCTCGTGCGTTGGCGAAGTACGGGCCACGGGCCGACTCTACGATTCCCAAGCTGGTTGAATCTTTGAGGAATACACCTGCGGAAGGTGATGGGCCGGTGCTGCGAAGCGTTATGCTCAGCACCAGTGCTGTCCGGGGAAAGTCGCGCCATCGGACGGTAAGTCTCGACCGCTCAATGTCTTATGGCCTGTTTTGCCCGGGAACGATTTGAAATCCCGAGGCCGCAAATGGTCGCCTGAACGGAGCATCCGGACGCGGCACAATGAGGGATGAACCTTGGCCGTACGGTTTTCTCCCAACTGATCGAGCACCTACCGAGCAAAGAGTTTCAGAAATGTGTATCGCGCTACCGCGGCGATTCCTGTCTGAAAAGTTTCTCCTGCTGGGATCAGTTTCTTGCGATGGCATTCGCCCAGCTGACCTATCGGGCAAGCCTCCGCGACATCGAGACGTGCCTGCGTTCGATGCACGGCAAACTCTACCACATGGGATTCCGCGGCAGGGTAGCGCGCTCGACACTGGCCGATGCGAACGAGTCGCGCGACTGGCGGATCTACGCGGACTTCGCGCAGGTCTTGATTGGCATGGCACGGCCGTTATATGCCCACGACCCGATCGGTGTGGACTTGGACCAGACTCTGTACGCTCTCGACTCGACAACAATCGACCTCTGCCTGTCGCTGTTTCCGTGGGCGAGATTCCGCAAGCAAAAGGCCGCCGTGAAGATGCACACGCTGCTGGATCTGCACGGCAATATTCCCACGTTCATCCGCATTACTGGAGGCAAAGTGCACGACATCAACATCCTCGACGAGATCGGCCCGGAGGCCGGCGCGTTCTACGTCATGGATCGGGCCTACGTCGATTTCGAACGCCTCTTCGTGTTCACTCTCTGCTCGTCGTTCTTCGTCGTGCGAACCAAGAAGAACATCTTGCTCCAACGGCGCTACTCGCATCCCGTCGACAAATCCACGGGCTTGCGCTCGGATCAGACCGTCATACTGGCTGCCATCGAATCGGCCCAAGCCTATCCCGACCCGTTGCGGAGGGTCAGTTACTTCGACGCCCGGACGAACAAGCGGCTGAAGTTTCTGACCAACAACTTCGCGCCCGGCGCTGACCATCGCCCACATCTACAAGTCGCGTTGGCAGATTGAGTTGTTCTTCAAGTGGATCAAGCAACATCTGCGAATCAACTCGTTTTACGGCACCAGCGAGAACGCCGTCAAGACGCAGATCCGGATCGCTGTCTCGATTTACGTGCTCATCGCCATCGTCCGGAAACGGCTCGGGCTGGAAGCGAGTCTTTACCAGATTCTACAGATTCTCAGCGTTACGCAATTCGAAAAAATGCCCCTTTTACAGGCACTCCAGCCATCCGACTCCCCAAACGAATCCCCCTATGACCCCAACCAATTGATTCTATTCGACTTTTAACCGGACAGCAGTGGCTCAGCACACTTGCTGAAATCGCGCCGACATCTTCTGAAGTCTTGGATTTGCTTCAAGCCACGGCGGAGAAGGATCCAAACGAGCAACTAAGAGATCATGCGCGGAGACTCTTAGTAAAGATTGGACGCGATTGAAGTCTCCGTTGAAGTACGTGAGGTTTTGATTGCTGGTCGGCAAGGACATGAAAGTTGGGGACAGGAAGGTGTGAATGAATTGCAGACGGGGAAAGTCGGCGGAAAGTCAGTCTTGCCCAAATTAGCTTTCTGGAAAACTGACTTGGACAGCATACGGCGCCCGTTCAGTGAGCAGAGCGGGCCGTGGGCCCTACGGAAACCGCTCCAAACAGCCCGTTGGGGCACCTTTGGGAGATAGGCAAGCTGAAAGGCTGCTTTCGAAAATGCTAACCTGAGGCGGTCGCGGCGATTCCTCTTGGCCTCTTCCAACCCCCGAAAGAATATGGCGAAACCCCGTCTATCGCGTGGCCTGCGCGATCTGCTGCCGGAGTACATGCTGGCCCGCCAGCACATGGTCGAGACTATTCGGCAAGTTTATGAACTCTATGGATTCTCGCCCCTAGAGACTCCGGCTGTCGAATACCTGGACGTGCTATCGGGGTCCGCCGGAGAAGAAGCTCAGGGGTCGATCTTTCGTGTCAGCAACCCGGAAGACGAGGACCTGGGATTGCGATTTGACCTGACCGTTCCGCTTTCACGCTTCGTCTCGCAGTACCGCCAAGAGATGGTTCTTCCCTTTCGGCGCTACCAGGTGGCACAGGTTTGGCGGGCCGACAAGCCCGGGGCGGGGAGGTACAGGGAGTTCACGCAATTCGACCTCGATTCGGTGGGCGCTGAATCCGAAGTCGCCGACACCGAGATCATCGCCGCCATGTGCGACACGCTCGAGGCTCTCCATGTCGGCCCCTATCGTGTCCGTTTCTCGAGCCGCAAGATCCTGACCCTGCTGCTCTCCTATGCCTCCGTCCCGGCCAACGCCGCCACAGACGTCTTTCGCGTCCTGGACAAGCTCGAAAAGGTCGGCCTCGACAAAGTAAAGAAGGAGCTCACGACGGGCTACACCGATGCGTCGGGCGATCCCATTCGTGGTCTCGGTCTTGCTGATGAGCAACTCGCTAAGATCGAGCAGTTTCTGGCCATCAGCGGCTCAACCCGGGAGGACGTCTTGGCCAAGGTCGCCGGGCTGTTCACCGGAGTTGAAGGGGCTGAAGACGAACTAGCCGTTCTGCGGCGAATCTCGTCTCACCTCACGGCACTCGGCTACCTGAGCGACCGGGTATCTCTTGACGTCAGCATCGCGCGCGGCCTGGCCTACTATACCGGGCCGGTTTTCGAGGCCGTGCTGCTCGATGCGCCCCAATTCGGCTCTATCTTTGGCGGGGGCCGCTACGACGATCTCGTCACTCGCTTCACCGGGCAGCGCATCCCCGCCACGGGGGCGTCCATCGGCGTCGATCGGCTGCTGGCGGCCCTCATCGAGCTTGAGCGAATCCCCCAACGGCGGACCACGTCGAAAGTCCTGGTCACCACCGTGGACCCCGACCTTACCGAAGAGTATCTTGCCATCACCTACGAGCTGCGCCGGGCGGGCATTCCTACTGAAATCCACGTCGGCAGGCCCAAGCGCCTCGGCAAGCAGCTTCAACGCGCCGATCGGCTGCACATCCCCTACGTTGTCATCATGGGATCCGACGAAGCCTCACGCGGCGTGGTGACTGTCAAGGAAATGGACATCGGCAGGACGAAATCCGGTGACGTGTCGGAACACGAGGAGTGGAGATCGGCCCGTTTCGGTCAACAGGAAGTCCAGCGCTCCGATCTCGTTCCGACGCTGCGACAATTACTGCGAGACCAGGACTAATCTAACCCCAATACCCTTTACATAGCGTTTTTGGCCATCCAGAAGCCGGCTGGAGAAAATCTGTTGTCGAGATGGTGGCGCGGGCAAGCTCCCGCGCCACCCACGGTTCGGCTGTATGGTGGGCTACAGTGCTGTCCGGGGAAAGTCGCGCCATCGGACGGTAAGTCTCGACCGCTCAATGTCTTATGGCCTGTTTTGCCCGGGAACGATTTGAAATCCCGAGGCCGCAAATGGTCGCCTGAACGGAGCATCCGGACGCGGCACAATGAGGGATGAACCTTGGCCGTACGGTTTTCTCCCAACTGATCGAGCACCTACCGAGCAAAGAGTTTCAGAAATGTGTATCGCGCTACCGCGGCGATTCCTATCTGAAAAGTTTCTCCTGCTGGGATCAGTTTCTTGCGATGGCATTCGCCCAGCTGACCTATCGGGCAAGCCTCCGCGACATCGAGACGTGCCTGCGTTCGATGCACGGCAAACTCTACCACATGGGATTCCGCGGCAGGGTAGCGCGCTCGACACTGGCCGATGCGAACGAGTCGCGCGACTGGCGGATCTACGCGGACTTCGCGCAGGTCTTGATTGGCATGGCACGGCCGTTATATGCCCACGACCCGATCGGTGTGGACTTGGACCAGACTCTGTACGCTCTCGACTCGACAACAATCGACCTCTGCCTGTCGCTGTTTCCGTGGGCGAGATTCCGCAAGCAAAAGGCCGCCGTGAAGATGCACACGCTGCTGGATCTGCACGGCAATATTCCCACGTTCATCCGCATTACTGGAGGCAAAGTGCACGACATCAACATCCTCGACGAGATCGGCCCGGAGGCCGGCGCGTTCTACGTCATGGATCGGGCCTACGTCGATTTCGAACGCCTCTTCGTGTTCACTCTCTGCTCGTCGTTCTTCGTCGTGCGAACCAAGAAGAACATCTTGCTCCAACGGCGCTACTCGCATCCCGTCGACAAATCCACGGGCTTGCGCTCGGATCAGACCGTCATACTGGCTGCCATCGAATCGGCCCAAGCCTATCCCGACCCGTTGCGGAGGGTCAGTTACTTCGACGCCCGGACGAACAAGCGGCTGAAGTTTCTGACCAACAACTTCGCGCTCCCGGCGCTGACCATCGCCCACATCTACAAGTCGCGTTGGCAGATTGAGTTGTTCTTCAAGTGGATCAAGCAACATCTGCGAATCAACTCGTTTTACGGCACCAGCGAGAACGCCGTCAAGACGCAGATCTGGATCGCTGTCTCGATTTACGTGCTCATCGCCATCGTCCGGAAACGGCTCGGGCTGGAAGCGAGTCTTTACCAGATTCTACAGATTCTCAGCGTTACGCAATTCGAAAAAATGCCCCTTTTACAGGCACTCCAGCCATCCGACTCCCCAAACGAATCCCCCTATGACCCCAACCAATTGATTCTATTCGACTTTTAACCGGACAGCAGTGGGTGGGCTACTATCCTACGCTCCCGCAGGGCTGGACCGGCACTAACTAACGAGCATTGGGACTAACTAACCCGCATTTCTGCTTGGGAAATAGGCCCTGTCTGTAACATGAGTTACGTTACGGGGCATATTTTCATGTTGCGGGGTGGGCGAAGTTCATGGTGACTCGCCGGCTGACGGTTGAAGCACGCGATAGGGGGGTAATGCGGCCTAGCTAACTAGCCCACGGACGCGGACGCTGGAACAGCACCAGGTCCGCGCTACAATCTACAATCGAAAACCAACCGTAAACCATTGATTCCCTTTGGGTTCGACGAAATTGGGTTTGTTTGGTAATTTTGTCGCCTCGTTGGTTCGCGGCTTCCGACGACCGGTGCTCGAACGGGTTCCGAATGCCTCGCGCGTACTCAATTACATTGTACCTTGCCGATCCCAAGAGGCCCTGGCGCTGATGGGGTTAAGCTATTTTTAATGAGCTACTTAGGTTGCATGACATCCAGCCCTCGTTTCTCGCTACCTGACGGCCCGAAGCACGCGATAGGCCCGCCATTACTTCGTTGCGCTTGCTCACCGGAGATGCCTGTCTCTTTCGTGCCGCACGTCAGACCATGTGAACGATGCACCCTGGGCTTTCTTGCGAAAGTCAGCCGAAAAAACCCCGGTCGCTTCTTGAACCGAACGTTTACAATTCAGGGCTACTTACTACCACGGGGCCCTGCCGAGCGCGATCGCGTATCTGATCGGCGGTGAGGCGAGCTTGCTTCGAAACCTCGATCGACATGTCGTCACGCGGCCGCAGGTAGGGGCGAATGGCGTCAAGGTCCTCCGGCTTGCCGACAAGATAGAGGCCCCGCAGGGCTTGAAAGACATGCTCGGCGCTGGGGCCGAGCACAGTGATCGGGTCGCCGACTGTTACCTCGACGCCATCCCCCAACAGCCGCTTGCCGACAACGCCCGGCAGCGGCGAGCGAAGTTCGGCGGGTTCTTCGCTCGCGTCTGCCTCGATACGAGCCAAAAGGGTTCCTTGGTCGACCGGATCGCCCTCTTCCAGCCGATTCGTAAGGATACCCGCGTGGCGCGCCTCGACCGTGTACGGGCCAAGCATCGCAAGAAGTTCCTCTCGCCCGCCGCCGTCGTTAAAACGAACCAACGACAGGGCAGCATTACGGCGCACGACCGGTTCGGGATCTTCGAGCATCTGTCGTAGTTTTGCGCGGAAATCTTTGAATTGAT
Organism: Bryobacterales bacterium; assembly: GCA_965248365.1. GTDB lineage: Bacteria > Acidobacteriota > Terriglobia > Bryobacterales > UBA6623. The sequence continues at coordinate 162,337 of CBDFJA010000004.1, forward strand.
TGTCCTGGCCCATCAACCAAGCCACGGTTGTTCGCATCTTGGGCAACCGATGGTCAGCCAGCGTGAGGATCTGCGGATACCATTGGCGGACACTGGCATCGCCGCGAGCCGCGCGATCGGAGATCTGAGAAAGCGCGTGCTGCGCTTTGCGCGGAGCTTCCTCGTCGGCGAGGTATTCGCTGATCTGCTGGTCGCTGAGCTGGCGCCCGAACCAAGTGCTGCGCCAAAAAAGAAACGGCATGACGACAATGAGAACCGCGACCAGGCTCACGATCAGCGTCACGCGCCTCGACGGGGACGGGGAGTCGGCCTGGGGAGAGGTCGCCATGTTGAAGATAGCTACTTTCGGGTGCGAAAACGGAAAAACCGGGCGGCGGGGATACTCAGCCAATTTCACGTCCGGTCGCCTTCGCGATTTGTTGACTCTTCGAACGCGCGAAATCGGTGACCGTCCCCGCCGCGAGCCGCAAGCGCGTTTCGAACCGGGAAGTAGCTAGTATACTTTTCGAAAGCCGGCGGCACGCTCTGCCAGCGTGCAGTCCGTTAACCTAAGAATAGCAACCGCAAATGGCTCGCAACCCTCAAAGCAAGACCGCGGGCGTCGTCTACCTTGTGGGCGGCGGTCCGGGCGACCCGGAGCTGGTCACACGAAAAGGTTTGCGCCTGATCGAGTTGGCGGACGTTATTTTTTATGACGCCCTGGCGCCGACGGAGCTGCTGTCCTACCAGCGTCGGGAAGCGCGCGTCGTCTACGTCGGAAAGAAGCGGACCCAACACGCCCACAGCCAGCAGGAGATCAGCAAGATGATGATCGCCGAGGCCCGGGCCGGGAAAAAGGTCGTTCGGCTCAAGGGAGGAGACCCCTTCATGTTCGGCCGGGGAGGCGAAGAGGCGGAAGCTTTGCGGGACGCCAGCGTCCGCTTCGAAGTCGTTCCCGGAGTTACTTCGGCGCTGGGCGTGGCGGCCTACAGCGGCATCCCTTTGACACATCGCCGCTTTACCTCGGTCGTCACGTTCGTCACCGGACATGAAGCCGACCATGTCGACTGGAGCAAGCTGGGAACGGCGGGGACGCTGGTGATCTTCATGGGGCTGACTACCTTTGCCGAGGTTTCGCGCCAGCTGATCCAATCCGGGCGCGCGCCATCGACTCCCGCGGCAGCCGTCCGCTGGGGCACGCGGGGTGACCAGCTCACGGTGGAAGGAACCCTCGAAAACCTGCCCCAAGAAATCAGCCGCGCGAAGCTCAAGCCTCCGGCACTGATCGTGGTCGGGGAGGTGGTTTCGCTTCGCCGGGAGATCAACTGGTTCGACAAACTGCCGCTCGTCGGATCGAAGGTGGTCGTTACCCGCGCTCGCGGGCAGGCTGAGCGTCTCTCAAGTGCACTACGGGTCCTCGGGGCCAACGTGATCGAGTTGCCGACGATTGAAATTCGTCCCCCGCAGGACTGGGCCCCGCTCGATCAGGCAATTGCCGAGCTTGGGCAATACGATTGGATTATTTTTACCAGCGCAAACGGCGTTCGCCACTTCGTGGATCGGCTGGACGCAGGCGGCCGCGACCTGCGCTCCCTGAAGGCCAAAATCTGCGCCATTGGACCTGCCACGGCGGAGCGTCTCGAGAGCTTGCACCTAAAAGTTGATCTGATGCCTTCGGAGTACGTCGCCGAAAGCGTGCTGGAGGCCTTCGGCGAGCACGACCTGGCGGATCAGCGAATCCTGCTGCCTCGCGCCGCCGTTGCGCGCGACCTTATTCCGGTCGAGTTGAAAAAGCGTGGCGCGGAAATCCATGTCGTCCCGGCTTACCGAACCTGCGTGCCGGAACAGTCCGCCGAGCTGGCGCAACAGACTTTCGGTCGAGATCCAAGACCGGATTGGATTACCTTCACCAGTTCGTCGACCGTTCGAAATTTTGCCCAGCTGTGCCCCATCGAGCGGCTTAACGGCGTGCGGGTCGCCTCGATCGGCCCGATCACGTCACAAACCGCCCGCGAGCTGGGAATCCGCGTGGACGCCGAGCCTAAGAGCTACACGGTCGAGGGTCTGGTGGAAGCGATCGTGAATGCTCAAGAGAAGTAGCCTCGGTTCCGATCTCGCCCTTCAGGGCGCGGAAATCCGACGCCGACGATTTGCGTGAAAGGCTGACCGAACTCACTCACCCCGAGAAGCGTCGTTTGCGGGCTTCGTCGAGGGCGACGGCGAGGATGATGACGGCCCCAATAATTGCCTGTTGCAGGTAGGGGTTGATACCGAGCAAGTCGCTGCCGTTGGCGAGCAAACCCATGATGAAGGCGCCGATCAGCGTGCCGACGACGCTGCCCTCGCCCCCGGAGAGGCTGCCGCCGCCGATCACGACGGCGGCGATGACCTGCAGCTCATAAGCCTGTCCGGCGGTCGGCTGGCCGGTCATCAACCGCGAGGCTTCGATCATGCTGGCGACACCGCTCAACATGCCGCAGATCGCATACACCGCTACCGTGTATTTCGCCACCGGAATGCCGGCGTAGACGGCGGCTTCCTTGTTGCTCCCCAGAGCGTAGGTATATCGACCGAGTTTGGTGGAGTGCAGGATGAGGTACGCGACGACAGCACAAGCCAGAAGCACCAGCAGGACGAACGGCACACCGGCAATCGATCCCTCTCCCAGAAAAGCGAACTCGCGCGGGAGACCGACCACGGGCAGGCCGTTCGAGATAATCAGCGTCAACCCGCGGGCGATGCCGAGCGTCCCAAGGGTCACGATAAAGGGTGGGATTTTCAGGCTTGTGATCAAAGTACCGTTGGCAAGGCCCCACCCCAAACCACACAAGATGCCGACAATGATGCCGCCGGCCACTCCACCTCCATTGACCATGGCCATGGCGCCGATGGTGCCGGAGAATGCCAGAATCGCGCCCACGGACAGGTCGATGCCCCCGGAAACGATGACCATCGTCATGCCCAGGGCCATGATGTTGATCACGGCGGTCTGGCGCACCACACTCGAGAGGTTGGTCGCTGTCAAGAAATAGGGGGACGCCAGCGACAAGAACACAAAAAGGGCGATCAAGCTGAAAAACGGCAGCAGCTTCTGAAGCATCCCCGAGCGAAGTTTCATCTCCCCACCGCCGCAAGGTGCATGATTTCCTGCTGCGTCGTTTGCCGAGGCAGCTCGGCGACCAGGCGGCCGTCCCGCATCACCAGAATGCGGTCGGCGACCTGAAGGAGTTCGGGCAACTCCGAGCTGACCATGAGCAGAGCCTTTCCGGAGCGCGCCAGCTCATCCATCAAGGCAAAGACCTCGGCTTTGGCGCCTACGTCGATCCCCCGTGTCGGCTCATCGAACAGCAGGACTCGGGCATCGCGGAACAGCCATTTGGCGATGACGATTTTTTGCTGGTTACCGCCGCTCAATCGGCCGGCAAGTTGTTCGATCGACGCCGCGCGGATCTGGAGACGCTTGCGGGAATCCTCGGCCACCTTTTCTTCCCGCGCGCCGTTGACAAAGCCCGCCCGGCAGACGCCTTCGACGTTGGCTAGGGTGATATTGACTCGCAGGGGCAGCCGCAGCGCGAGCCCGGTCTTCTGCCGGTCCTCGGTAATTAGGGCGATGCCGGCGTTGACCGCGTCCTGGGGCGAGCGAATCTCCACTTGACGGCCCTGGACGTAAATCGCTCCCTCGGCGGCCGGGGTAATGCCGAAGATGGTCTGGCAAAGTTCCGTGCGGCCGGCGCCCATCAGTCCGGCGACACCGACGATCTCCCCGGCGTGCAGAGTCAAGCCAACCCCTTCCAGCTCCACTCGCAGCAGCTCCTCTCCCGGCGGCAGCGGCTCGCGCTCGTAGATCGCCGAGACCTCGCGACCGACCATATGATGGACGATCTGTTCCGTGGTCACGGCGGAGAAAGGACTGCTGTGGACCGTCTCGCCATCTCGCAAGATCGTGATGCGGTCGGCTACATGGCACAGTTCGTCGAGGCGATGTGTGATGTAGATGATCCCCATGCCACGCCCGCGCAGGCTGCGCACAATGCGGAACACCTCGGCGGTTTCGGCTTCCGAGAGCGAAGAGGTCGGTTCGTCGAAAATCAGCAGGCTCGACGCGCTGTGGAGAGCGCGGCATATTTCAACAAGCTGTTTTTGGGCCGGACTCAGCGTCTCGACCCGCCAACCGGCCTGCAAGGGAAAGTTGTGCTCTTCGATAAGCGCCGCGCATTCGCGCTCCATGCGGCGTTGGTCGAGCAGGGGGCCCGTCTCCAGCTCCCGTCCGAGGAAAATATTCTCGGCCACCGTCAGATGGGGCGCCAGAAGGGATTCCTGATGGACCATGGAAATGCCGCTGGCGTGGGCGTCGGCGGGGTGCTGGAAATTGACCTCGGAACCCCGCCACAGCATGACGCCGCCGTCGCGCTCGAGCATCCCGGCGACGATTTTCATCAGCGTGGATTTGCCCGCGCCGTTTTCTCCGACCAGGGCATGGACCTCTCCGGCTTCTACGTGGAAGTCGCCCCGTCGAAGCGCCGCCACGCCGGTGAAATATTTTTCAATGCCTTGCAGATCCAGAAGCATGAAATTTCAGGTCAACGATGGCCCCGCCCGCGCGGCGAAAACGGTGCCACGGTTCCGAGTCCCCCCATGCCGCGATCGCGGTCAGGTTTAATGTTGCAAGGTATCACAGCCAAGTGCGTCAGCGCGAACCTCCGATAAACGGCTGGCTCACACCCCGGATGAGGAGCCTCGCTAGGCGGTTGCCCCAACGGCCAGCAAAGCGGACTAAGCGCCTCCCCAATGTTTTTCTAATATGTACCCTTCTGCAATACGGCAGATCGTCTACCAAGGGGCGGCCGGCGTGGCCGGTCACGCCACTTTCCGGTTTTTATGGAACTTGTTTTCCAATGCCTTAGGGCAAACGCACCGCGGAACCGTGCAGGTCCGATGCTAGCCTGATCCCGGAGACAGAAACTGCGCGGGGCGGATCGAAAGCCCATCTCCGGGGCAATGACCCTGGGAGGAGTTTGGCAAGGGCCGATCGTCTTAACAGATCAGCTCAAGACTTTGATCCCAAGCGCGGAAATTCTAATCTCCAGAAACGGCGTTCCCCCCCGGGCGAACCGCCGGCGTACGCGACTGTGGCGTGACTGGATAGAGCATGCTCACACGCGGTTGCGCCTGGCGATCCGGGACGCCCAACCATGGCGGTGCATATGATCAGAAAATCGCTCTTATTGTTTGTCTTTTTTGTCTCGGCGCTTTCGTCACAGACCCGCGTTGAACTTTCCAAACAAGTCAAAGGGTCTCTCCCTCCGTCGAACGGTGGTACAGGTTTGTCTTCCTGCGCGGAGAACGAAGTTCTCGTTTGGCAGTCGGGGGCCTTCGTCTGTTCGCCAAATTCGGCGGGTCCGCACGCGACAACTCACCAGCACGGCGGTACGGACGAAGTAGCGACGGCGACTCCGGCGGATAACGCGATTCCCAAGGCGGGCGGCAGCGGTACGCTAGATATCGACTGGATACCGACGGTTCCCGTCGGCAGCGGCGGTACGGGTACGACCAGTCTCACTGGGATTGTTCAAGGCAACGGCGGGTCGGCCTTCAGTTCTGTTGCCGCGTCAGATCCGCTACAGCTGATGCGCCGCAAGGCCAATACGCTTTCGGTCCAGTATGAGTTTGACAGCCCGGATACGTTCGCCGTGGGAGATTTTTCATGGGTCCAGTCTCTTTTCTAATCTTGAAATCGACGGATTCTTCGCGGTGAACGATGTGGCTTTCCACGGCATACTGGCAAACGGATTGACCTTCAACAACATCCACTTCAACCTGATTAAGGCCTTTCACCTCGATCGGGTTGATGAAGTCTACATTCACAACACAGTTGTCGGGTCAGACGTGGATGCTTTCTTCGGCAGTACAGTCGACACGGCTCATAGCTTCGACATCATGATTGACGGTTGGATCCAGCAATCCTCCTCGCCTTATACGATCAGCGGACCCCTTCTCCATTTTCAGCGGGCGGTGAGTGCCGTGTTGAACGACATAAACTATAGAGGTCTCGGCAATGTTCCTCTTGCCGTCCAATTCTCCAACGACTGCCAGGGCAACAGCATCACCGATTCCACGATCGTCAATGCGACTACGGGCGTCAAGTTCGCGCGAAACACCGTCGGTTCGACTACAACCAGTCCCAGCTGGAACCGCATTGACAATTTCATGTGCGACGCCTGTGCCGTGATTGGGATCGACGTGGAGAATGGGTCTTGGTTCAACACCATTACTCAAGCCTATTTCACGACCATCGCCAGCGGTGACACCGGCATCATTTTAAGAGCGGGGTCTTTGGCAAACATCATCACGGGCAGCGTTTTTCAGAACATGCTATCGGGCGGCACCGGCATAACGGTTGAGGCCGGAGTGTCGGAGTTTGCCATTTCGGATAGTTACTTCTCCGGAATCGGGGGCAGCACGGGAATCGATATCCAATCGGGAGGGAGCGACGCGTACAACATCATAGGAAACGTATTCAACGGGGCGGGGACGTATTTGTCGGATGGCGGGACGGGATCAAACAAGAACATCGTCGGCAACGTCCCGGGGGTAGCGAGCAATTTATCATCTCCACTGCTGCGGCTGGACACTCAAACACAGTTCGTCGACGCCGGGACTAAGCCGTCCTGCAGCGTCTCCAATCGGTTTGTATTTTGGGTGGAGGAAGGCGGCAGCGGTATAAAGGACGCCGTCGAGATTTGTGCTAAGAATGCTTCCAACAGCTACGGGTGGAGGGTGATCTACTAACCTGAAACTTCAATTGGGGCGATCCCGGCGATTGTGCCTGCCCTGACGCGCGTAAGCTCAATCGTTCCAGCAAGTTTCTTGCCTGAATGAGCCGGCGCAGCCGGTGGCCTACTAGCCCGCATTTCTCAGCAGCCGACGGACGAGGCACGCAATAGGCCCGCCATTGCTTCGTTGCGCTTGCTCGCCGTGCTCAACGTAGTTTCCCGGCCGGACGCTAAATGGAAGCCGCTGCTTATTCCGGTGACATCAAGATACGAGCGGGCCGGGCTGCACCCGCGAAAGTACACCTCCGCGCGAGCGGCGCGCGCCTTGTACTGATGGGCCTCTCACGCACTTGGCTTCGCTACGTGGCGAGTCACCATGACTTCGTCCACCCCGCAGCATGAAAATATGCCCCGTAATGTAATTCGTGTTACAGACAGGGCCTATTTTCCAAGCAGAAAAGTAGCTAGCCCGGAAATACCAAACAAAGCCGACTTATGGCAACTCTTTTGTAGTCAACGGGTCGCAGTGTATTCGTGGCCAAGCATCGCCCTCCGAAGCAGGACCTCACTCGCTGGGTCCGTCGGGAGGGTCCCCTCGGCTTGGCTGCAGCAAGCCCAACAGCAACTCGAGGCTTTGTCGAACGTCGGGATCGGACCAATCAGGCACCACGGCCTTGCGGTTCAAGTCCGATATCTCGGTTCGGAAGACCTCGATTTCCCGCGGTGCGATCACGCCGACTTTGACGTGCCCGCGTCCGATGCGTAGAATGCGCACTTCGACCTGCCGGCCCACCTTGAACGATTCACCCTGCTGGCGGCGAAAAACGAGCATGGCTATTTACTGGGCAAGGGCAGCACGCTGGGGTAATCGCTGTCGATCTGCATGATCTGCTTGCCCCGCCTCGTCGCGGCATTGATCACGATGGGCGCGAATAGGTTGTACGTGGGAGGCTGCTTCTCTCTGGACAGAATGATGACCACCAAGCAGAAGACGTTCTCGCCCACACGGGGATCTTCGGTCAGCTCAAGGATGTCCCGGTCTTCCGAGCCGACGTGCAAGCGATAGTCCTTGACCATCATTTGTACAGGGACGACGGGAACGCTGACGTGCTCTTCCGTCACGCTCTGGAAGAGAAACAGCGGCGCCAGTTCTTCGGGCTGAAGAAGAACGAATTTGCGGGAGTCCTCGAAGCCCGGAAGTCCTTCCGGAAAGGTGATGACGCTGTTTTCAGGAAGCTCGAGTAGCTCAGGCATGACCTTCGGTCACTTTACCGACGGAGCAGGGTGCTCATCCTCGCTCCGGCGGGCGGTGCGGAACCAGAAATAGTCGAAAACCCACATCGAGCGGAAGAAGTTGCGGGCATACTCCCGGGCCACGGGGTCATCGAACTCCGCTCCGGCGTTCGCGACAACCTCCGAAATCGTGCGGCGCCCATCGACGGCGTTAAAGAGCCCCGCCTGCAAGGAATCAACCAAGGCGTTGATCTCCGGAAAGGCGTGCGACTCCCAATGGAGCCGCGCCGCGGCCTTGGAGGGGAGGTCTTGCTCACTAATGCCGAGGCCGGGATTGCGAATCGGCACATAACGGGGCCAGTCGCTGCCGTCGAAGCCGATTCGCCAGCTTGCTGTAGGGCGGTCATCCCGACAACCCACGACTTCATGACTCGCCATCGAACCGCGATAGAGTTCGGCCAGCGCGAACTGCTCCGTCTCGGGCAATCGCTGGACCTCGGCCAGCAGTTCCGGGAACGCTGCTAGTCGGCTGCACTCAAAGAAGTAGTGCGCTTGATAGAGAAATCGCTGCAACCTCAATCCGCTGCGCTCGAGCAACTTGTAGAGGGCGGGCACGTCGAAACTCGTTTCCTCCGGACGCAGCAAGGCCTCCAGTATCGCCGGGTCGTTGATCGACGCGCGGGCTTGCTGTTTCCGTGAGCCTTCGGCGACGTCCTGAGAAATCAGCGACAGCACCTGCCGAGCCATCTCCGCGCCCTGCGCACCGGAGGGAGATCGCAACCGCCTTAGGATTTCTCGAATCGTTTGCATCCCGCGACGGCCATAGGGGGCGAGCAAGGTGAGATTGATGGAACCGTCCGGGCGCAGCACGTTCCTCAGCGGACGGAGACTCCCGGAGGGGTCGGGCCGATAGCAGGGGTCAGCGGGTGAAAAGATCAGGTCAAAGTCACCGCCGAGCGAGCTTACTTCTTCTAGCGGCAACTCGACGATCTGCAAGTTCTCCAGCCGGCAGCTTTGCTTTTGCCGAGCGGCTTGTTGCAGCGCATCGCTTCGGGTGTCGATGGCGGTGATGCGGGAACCCGAGCTAGCCGCCAACTGCGCAGCCAGATCCGTACCGCAGCCAGCTACCAGCACGTCCAAATCGGTGGTCGGCTTGCGAGCCGGAAAGTAGACGTGGAACCAATGGCTGGGGCTGCCGACGACGGTCGCTGATCCCTCGATCAGCCCCTGCATTGTGGAGGGGCCGTGGGGTGCTACGGGTAGCTCGGCGGGATCTGCTTTCTCGGAAATAGAGAGCATGGACGGGAAGGCAGGTGTTTCAAACACTCCCCCAACAACCACATCGGCAGAATCGGCGGGTTGTTTACGCAGGGGGTCAAACAACTACGGTGCCGGGGGGATCACCGCCTCCCCCAGCCTGCGGGCGATGACCTCCATGCCGGCCAAGTATCTGGCGTTGACGGCGTAGTGGCAGGGATCAAAGCCCACTTCACACAGGAGCGCGTAGAGACGCTCCCGCGTGAAGTTGTGGCAGTGCTCGAGTTCAGCCCAATAGGGGTTTGACTCCTGCCGGTCCAGAAGCCTCCAGATGAGGCAATCCATATTGGGCATGGAAATAAAGACCAACCCTCCCGGTTTCAGAAGTCCCGCCGCGTGACGCAGGGCCTGTCGCGGAAACGGCATGTGCTCGAGGACGTCGGCCATGGAGATAACGTCAAAACCTTCCTCGTCGTTGAAATCCGTGAATTTCACGCAGTGAGCCGGGTAGCCCAGAGACCGCATCGCCGTGACGACCGCCGGACGCGCGTCAATGCCCGTAGCGTCATACCCGAACTCCGCAGCCGTCGTAAGGAGGGCGCCGCTGCCGAACCCAACATCCAAGGCGGCCGCCCAGCCGCCCGAGAACCGACCCCAGAGAGCCGACGATGCGGGCGGCCACGTGGCGGGCGGTTTCAAGTTCCTTCCCCGGCCCAGGCATCTGGTGCGGGTGGGCGGTTTCAAGAACTCGGGCCAGCGCTTCTTGCGTAAAATACCCTTCCGTGAAAATATGTTCGCAGCCCGCGCATTGGACCCATCGCATGGTGCGCGGCAGGCCTTCGCGGTAGTGCGGATGGGCGGTGCAATCGGCTTCGCGGAAAAACTTGATCTCCTCTTCCCCGCACACAGGACATGAATCGTAGAGAATACGGGAGCCATCCGATGAGATGCGCTGCTTGCTCGGGCCTGCCGGGGACCGGCTCTCCCCATCGGTTCGCGCCTGCCGCCGCTGGGGAGCGCGGGCGGAGGGGATCTTGTCTTCGGGCGGCATGTGGAACAGCAGGAAGTCGTGTTCCCACATCGTCTGAAAGAATCTTCTGACCGGCACTTCGCGCGACTTCGCGTTCTTCCTCCCTGCCACCTTTTTAGCGATTGAGGCAACGCTTCGATGACCGTTCACTGCCTCGAGGAGCGCCAGTTGGGAGGCGTCGAGAACCAAGCTGGGGTCCCCGATTTCGTGCAGCGGGTAGTGGATTTTCCCCTTGCCGCCGTTCGGGTAATCTTCCTTGACAATCTTTATCCCGGGGGTGAAAACCGGAACGTAGCGCGAGAACTCAGATCCGGAAAACTCGGGTCTATATGTGGATTCGGGCCGGTCGTCACGGCAGGCGACAAACTGATGCTTGCGAATAGAGGATCGAAACAGTTCGATGACGGCGTACTGCTCCTCGGGCGGCAGTCTTTCCAGCTGCGCCAGTAGGGGGGAATCGGCCGGCAGAGCGCATCGTGGGGAATAGTAGGCCTGATAGAAGAAACGTTGCAGGCGCAGATCAGCTTGCGCGAGGAGGCTATAGATGTCGTCCGCCGAATAGGAGCGCTCTCTCGGGTTGAGCAACAAGTCGGCGATGCCCTCGTGCGATTCGAGGTCTTTGATCGGTACCGTGGAGTTCCAGAACGGATGATCGGGAGGAAGAGATTTCGTCCAGCACAAGGCCTTCCCAGCACCCTCCCCCGTGGCCGTGATATGCAACCGACGCATGAGTTCCTGAACTACCAGGGTTGTTGCCCTGCCATGCCGCCCGTAAAGCATCAGGTCCATGCGACCGTCCGGCTTTAGCGCCGACCGAAGCGCCCGCAGACCCTCTACGGGATCCGCCAAGTGGTGCAGAACGCCCGTACAGTAAATCAAGTCGAAGTCCCGTCCGAGACGCGACACCTCTTCGACCGGCAGTTCCACGAGGTCAAGCAGCTTCAAGTTGTACTGACGGGAAGTCGGCCGGCCCTTCACGGCCGAGGATTTCCCGGAAATAGCGGCCCTTCAAACGAGGCCGTTCGCAAGAGTCAACTGAATTCGGAGATCCGGAAAGGACTCCTTGACTGAACGGGGGGTCCCCATGCGGCCAGATCACCGTGTCACTGGATGCTGACCCGGACGGTGTTGCTCGTCTGACCATCCACGGTGATGAAGACGTCCACCTGACCCCGCCCAGCCAGGCTGCGTGAAAGGGGCAAATTGACCTGATCGGCGCCGACGAGTTCGCCGTGCGCTCCGGCATAGAGCACGTCCGCGGCCATGCCGCCGATTTTCGCCGTCACGGTCCCGGGGACGGCGAAGCGGATGCCCGTGCCGAACAAGACGAGGAAAACCTGATCGCTTTCCGGTCCAAGATCAATGGGTAGGGAGACGAAACTGTTCTGCGTCTGATCAAACCGCGCGACCGACTCGTAGGTCTGTGAGTTGTCCGGCCCGACGCGTAGGGCGAGCGCGCCGGCCGGTCCTTTTCCATCCGCGTTGGCGGCAAACAACGCGGGAGCCAGCGGCGCCACCTGAAGATTTCCCAAAGCGGCGGTGTTTCCGCCGCCCAACACTGACACGGTGGCCTCTCCGATGGCAGTCCCCGGCGGGACCTGATAGTTAAGCTGACCGGGCGAGACGTAAAACAGCGGAGCGAGGCGTTCACTGCCTGTTCTGTCCCTGACCAAAACGGTGACTCCGGCCAGCGTCGTGGGCAGAGGAATCGACCCCGCGCTTTCGGTCGCGGTGGAGAGATTCACCCCGAATCCGGAGACGATGGACTCCGGCGCGACGAATCCCAGCGCCAGGCTCGCCGCCGACAAACTGTAGAGAACCGGGGCTTCGACCGGGGGCCGAGCCGCCTCAAACACAGTCATCTCAAACGCCGGGGTAGCGGACACGCTGGGCCCATCTTGCACAAACCAACGGCCGAACAGCGTGGACCCGATCAGTGTCGAGTCGTTTGGGATGGGCAGGCTCAACGAGGCGTAACCGCCGTTCTGGACGTCATTGGCGGCCGTGACGGTGCGCCGGGCAAAAGAGGCCGAGGCGGGTATGCCAGGGCCCACGCCGGGGTCGGCGTCATCGATCACGAGCACGGCCTGGGCGCCACGCAGAGCCGCGAACAGCCCGACCGTGAAGCTCGGGTTGCCGGCCAAGGGAGGCTCGATGGCTTGGACCTGGGGATTGGGGGATTCAAGGTCGAGCGAGTCGGGCCCCGAGTCGGCTCCCGAGTCGGCTCCAATGATCCGCGGAACCCTTGCGGACTCGGAGTAGAGCATGGGACGGTCAAACAGCGGTCCCGCCTCCGATTCCACGCGAGGGTCGGTCAGCTGATTCCTGAGAAAAGCGACGAGGTCGGATTTCTGCTGTGCGGTGAGTCCGCGCTCCTCGATGAAACTGGGCGGGGGGTCGATGTCGCCCCCTCGGTCATAGAAGTCGACCACTTCTTCCAGGGTGGATAAGCGTCCGTTGTGCATGTAAGGAGCCCGCAGTGCGACGTTGCGCAGGCTCGGTGTGCGGAACGCGCCGAAATCGAACGGACTGGCGGTGACCTCGCTGCGGCCTCGATTCTCGCTCGCCGGACGAAGACCAACCGAGCGGAATCGCCCGTCCGACAGCAATGGCCCCAGGTGACACGCGTTACAGTCGATCTCGAAGAACAATTCCCGCCCCCGCTTCTCGGCCGGCGGCTCCTCTTTGATGCCCGAAACGATGGCGTCCAAGGGTGTCCGGTCTGAGTAGAGCGTTCGCTCGTAAGCGGCGATCGCCATGGCGATTCGGACCGGCGTTATCTCCGGCGCGCCGAAAGCTTCGCTGAAGAGTTCGGGATAGCCACGGTCGCCGACCCAGGTGGAAAGCGCCGCCGGAATGGCAGGCGAGAGCGCCAACGGTTGGGACTCCGATAAACGAGCCACCAGGTCGTCCCAGCCGGCGTCTTGGTGGCTCATTTCGGTGTCGTTCAAGAGCGGAATCAGCGCCTGGCTCTCGAGCGCCGCTCCGCTCTCGATCACGACATTCCCAGTAATTGGATCCTTGAATTGCTGGTCGGCGCGGCCATCCCAGAGCAGGTCGCATCCTTTGTCGGTGCAGTAGGCAGCGTTGATGACGGACTGCGCCTTGCGGTGGGTGACCTGCTCCTGGAAACCGAAGCTGGTCGACCACACGTACGTGCCGTCCGCCCGGTTGAGGGGCACCCCGGGGGAGCCGACGATATCGTCATCCGTGCCGAAGACGCCGTCAACGCTCGGGTGCGTCGAGAGCGAGGGAATCAGAGAACGGGGGTCCGAGCCTCCATTGCTCGGCAGGTGGCAGGTTCCGCAGGCGACGGTCCGCGTCGAAGAAAGCTGCTCGTCCCAGAACAGGGTCTTGCCCAGATACACTTTGGCGCCGGTCACCGGATTCTCGGGGGGCTCGGGAGGCGGATCCAGCGGCTTGATCGGTCCGAAGCGGCTGTTAATGCCTTGTGCGCGAAACCCTTGATCGGGCACGCTGAGAAGACTTTTGAGGTCCCCGTTTTCCGCCCGAACCCAGTAGTGGTAGGTTTGATCAGGCACCGCCGTGGAATCATAGAAGATGACAGACGAAGTCGTCCCCACACTGGCCGCGGACGCGGGATTTTCCGTGGTGCTTCGAAATACCTGGTACGTCGTGGCGTCCCGAATGTGATTCCAACACACGCCCACCTTGGTGGAATAGGCGCCGTCGGATGCCTCGACGCCGGTGGGCGCCGGCAACTCGCCGCTATCCGCCCGGCTGGTCGGCACAGCCGAAAGAGCGGCAACTAGGAGAACTGGGCTGATCCGTCGCACCATCCGGCACACACACTGTTTATCGCATGGCAATGGGGTTGCCGGGCGATCCCGTCGCCCCCTTCAGCGGCAGCGGCGCCAAGACGAAGGCGAACTCGTAGACCTTGTCAGCCGCAAGTTCTTCCAGGTTCATGTTTTCAAGATGGTAGACGCCGTGGCGCGTGATCGTCCATTGATGGACGGGGCTGAATTGATCGGGGTCGGGATGGGGCCACACTTCAATCGCCCAATTGTCGGCGCCGATCAAGCTCACTTTGCGGTCCGTAAGCCACCGCGCCGCGTCCATATCGATGCCCGGCTCGCCCTTGTTGTAAGTTTCGTTGTCCTTCATCCAAAGCTGCGCATGGCCGGTGCGAATCAACACTACATCCCCGGGGGTAATCTCCAGCCCCGTGTCATCGAGAGCCTTCTGCAGGTCAGCGGGGGTGATGGAGTAGCCGACCTCCAGTCGATCGACGCCTTTCGACCCTGCGACGTCAAGTAAGACGCCGCGGGTGAAGAAGACTCCGATGTTCTCGACCCCCAGCTTCTTGAGGCCGTAGGCCGAGCCGAACTCGGACATCTTGAAACCGTTATAGAAGTACGCGTCACCCCTCATCTGGACTCCCACGTGCCCGAGGCCGTCCATTTGCGTGCCCACCTGTCCTATTTCGGCGCTAACCATCTCATCGAGCCCGACGATGCGCGTCTTGCCTTGCACCGGGTGGGTCGGCAGGCCCGGGATCGTCAGCTTGAAATGACGGTTGCCCACCAGGGGCATGCCGGCTTCGTAAACCTGGCCGACGTGGTACACCTTGCCCGTCTTGATGAGGCCCGCGGCCTCGACGATTTTCTCAGGCGTGATTCGATTGACCGCGCCGCGCTCGTCATCGGCGCCCCACTCCGAGGGCCACCACGGCGACCCGATGGGCGTCTGGCCATTGCCCAACGTCATACAGACAAGAAAGGCCGCGCCGCAGGCGGTCAAAGCTGGAATCAGACGCTGCTTTTTCATGATGGGATATCCCCCCTTACTCTGAAATCAGTCGCCGGCAGCCCGCGGCGAAAAATGGGGCGGTCCGGTTTTCGCTTCCGCAACTGCTTTGTTCCCGGTATGGTTCGCCGACGGAAAGCGGACTGTACTAACTGTAATGCAGCCGAGCGGCAACCGGCTAGGTTCCTTCGATCGCCAGTCGCGTGTAGCCTCCGTTGTAGAAGATCAACGGCTCCCCCTCGCCGATTCTTCCTTGGAGAGGTTCCCCCAAGAAAATGTCGTGATCGCCGCCGGCGAGCGTGTCGACAAGACGGCAGTCGAGGTAGGCAAGAGCGTCCTCGAAAATGGGCGCTCCCGTTTCCGCCGTCGTCACCCTAAGGTCGGAGAAGTCTTTCGGCCCGGGGCGCGCGAAGCGGTTCGAGATGTCTTCGTGCTCCGCCCTGAGGATGTTCATCGCAAAGCAGCCGCCCTCCGCCAACCCTTCGCACATGCGGCTCTTTCGGTCGACGGCGACCACGACGAGCGGCGGATCGAGCGAGAGCGACACAACGGCATTCGCCGTCATGCCCAAGAGCTCTTCGCCGCACCGCGTGGTCACGACCGTCACGCCAGTCGCGAATCGTCCCATGATCTGGCGTTGCAACTTCGAATCAATGGCCATGGTCCAGCCTTTCCGATTTCAGTCGATCGACCATCCTACCCGGCCACGCTGTTGGGGTCAACTGAAAATCCAAAGCTAGCGGCTGCCGTGACTCTCGACCGACGTCGGAGCCTGCTTTCGCGTGGCGGCTAGCGCTTGATTTCAATCGGCGCACCACGACTCCGCGGGCAGCCGGAGCCGGCGGGTCTGCCGACACCTAACCTGAGACTTCAATCGGGCCGCGGCTTGAGCAAGGGGCGATCCCGGCCCAATCTGAGTTTCAGGCTAGAGAAAACGAGGACGCCGGGGCGGCGTCCGAGGCGGATTACACTTGGGATTCCAGTAGTTCGCGCAGTTGGGGAGCGAAGCGTGGATCGCGAAGGGCTTGCAGCGCCTTCGTCTCGATTTGGCGAATTCGTTCGCGCGTGAGAGCAAACTCGCGGCCGATTTCTTGCAACGTGTGTTGGCGCTCGAACCCGATTCCGAAACGCATTCTGAGGATTTTCTCTTCGTTCGGGGAAAGCCGGTGCAGCAGATCGGCGGTCTTGCCGCGCAAGTCGGCATCCACCACTCTCTGTAGCGGTGATTTGGCATTGCGGTCTTCGAGCAGGTCGGTTAGGCCTGATTCACTCTCGTGGGCCACCGGAGTGTCGATGGATATCGGGGGGCGGGAGATCGACCTGAGAGTTTCAACCTTGGTGACATCGGTTTCGAGCCGGCGGGCCACCTCCTGGTTCGTTGGCGGACGGCCGGATTCGGTTTCAAGTTGCCTAAGCGCGCGCAGAAAGCGGTGCAGCTGATCATTCATGTGAACCGGGATGCGAACGGTGCGGGACTGATCGGAAAGGGCTCGCGTCACCGCCTGGCGGATCCACCAGGTGGCGTAGGTCGAGAACTTGAAACCCCGATAGTGATCGAATTTCTCCGCCGCGCGCATCAGTCCGATGTTGCCTTCTTGAACCAGGTCCAGCAGGTGCAACCCGCGGTTGACATACTTTTTTGCCACGGCGACGACCAACCGCAGATTGGCCTCCACAAGGGCGTTTTTCGCTTCTTCAGCCTGCCGCTGACCTTCCCGAATCCGTCGCAGCGTGCGTTGGATTTCGGCTCTGCGCATTCCGATTCGGACGGGCGCTCGCCCGCGGCCCCTTGTTTTGCCCCTCGCTCGAACGTCGGCGCTCAGCGAAAGCGACAGATCCCGAGCCGGTTGGGGACTCGTGCGTGCGATTGTTTCGAATTCCTGGGACCAGACTTTCCAAACTTCCGGCCGAAGGGGCAAGCTTTGAATGGCTCTTGACAGCACGACTTTGCGTCGAGCCAGACGCCACGCCCGCCTCCGCCGAGCCGCCTTGCCGCTTCCGAGCCGCTTGCCTGCCGAACGAGCCGCCCTCCCGATGCCCTCAACGGCTTGAGCCACCTCGGCCAAGCCCGACAACAGATTCTCCTCGGCTCGCTTTTTCGCCGAGCCTTCTTCTTCGCCGCTCTCCGGTTCCATCCACGACCGCGGCTTGAGTTGCCCACTTCCTGCCGTTCGTTGCAGCTCGAGAAGCTCTTTCCAAAGCCATGGAGTCACGGCCAGGGCTTTGCGGACC
The DNA here is from genome assembly GCA_965248365.1 of Bryobacterales bacterium. Classification (GTDB taxonomy): domain Bacteria; phylum Acidobacteriota; class Terriglobia; order Bryobacterales; family UBA6623. Next base: position 179,611 of record CBDFJA010000004.1, read on the forward strand.
TTAAGGCGTCCCCGCTCGATCCCTTTTGCCAAGCGAACTTCTCCTTTAGCGTCCAAAAGCGGCACCAATCCCATCTCCGTCAGGTAGAGGCGAACATAGTCCTCGGTCCCGTTGCTCTGGGCCTCGGGGGCCTCCTGGTCAAGGTCCGGGCCTTCCGGCCAGGCCGGACCGGCCGCCAGCCGACTAGCCTCCCGAGCCCGCTGGCTCAGTCCCGCTAAGCCGCCATCGCCGTAGCCGTGAAAATTTGTTGCTGCAGCCATCAGAGCCTGTGACTGATCCGTCCGTGGACCTAGCCCGCATTTCTCACCAGCTGCCGGTCGAAGCACGCGATAGGCCCGCCATTACGTCGTTGCGCTTGCTCACCGTGCTCAACGTACTGTTCAAATACGCCCGCATTATTCAAGAAATGCGGCGCTGAGCGGCGCGCGCCTCGTACTGACAGGCCTCTCACGCACTGCGCCTCGCCACCTGGTGAGAAAAACGGGCTCGGTCACCTGCGCTCCCTCCGACGGGCAGACCTCCTGGAACACTCCTGCTCTCTTCATCGTCAGAAACCCTCCCAGAGTTGAATGCCGACATCCCACAGCGTGAATCCTTGCCAAAAGACGGGGGGAGATCCTGGCCGGCAAGGGTTCTCGATGCAAACGAGAAAGCGGACTGCCAGCCAGACGGCGCTGTGTCGCGACCCGCCCGCGGGCTGCTTGAAACCCCCCTGACCACGAATCGGTGAAGCTGATCCGCCGCTGATCAAGCCCCGACCAGCCGTCTAGGTTAAGATGGCCTGAGGGAGGAAAGTCGAACACCATGGCAAAGCAAGGACATCGCACTGAGCGAGACAGTATGGGGCTGGTTGAGGTGCCTGTCGACGCCCTCTGGGGCGCGCAGACCCAGCGTGCCGTCGAGAATTTCCCCATTAGCGGTTTGCCTTTTCCGCGAACTTTCTTGCGCGCATTGGGATTGATCAAGGCAGCCGCCGCGGTCGTCAACCAAGACCTGGGACTCCTGGAACCCGGTATGGCCGCCGCGATCCGCGAAGCCGCCGATGAAGTGGCCCGCGGGGACCACGACGCTCACTTTCCGCTCGACATCTTCCAGACCGGCTCGGGCACCAGCACCAACATGAACGCCAACGAAGTGATCGCCGCCTTGGCGACGCGAAAACTCGGCCACGAGGTGCACCCCAACGATCACGTCAACATGGGACAGAGCAGCAACGACGTGATCCCCGCCGCCATCCACGTCAGCGCCTACCTCGAGGTTGCCGAGACGCTGATCCCCGGCCTCGACCATTTGCGTCAGACAATCGATCACAAAGCCGAAACAGTCGACGACGTCGTCAAGAACGGCCGCACCCATCTGATGGACGCTCTGCCCATGCGCCTCAGCCAGGAACTCGGCGGCTGGAGCGGACAGATCGAGCAATCCACGGCTCGCATCCGGGCGTCGCTGCCGCGCATCTCGCCGCTCGCTCTGGGAGGTACGGCGATCGGGACGGGCCTGAACGCGCACCCCGAGTTTGGCCCGCGGGTCGCCAAGCGGCTCTCTCAGGTCACGGGCCTGCCCTTCATCAGCAGCCGCAACTATTTCGTGAGCCTTTCGAGTCAAGACGCGATTGTCGAGCTCAGCGGACAGATCAAGACCGCCGCCGTGGCCGTCATGAAGATCTCCAATGACCTTCGCTGGATGAATAGCGGCCCCCTGGCCGGCTTGGCCGACATCGCTCTGCCCGCCCTGCAGCCCGGAAGCAGCATTATGCCGGCCAAGGTCAATCCCGTGATCCCCGAAGCCTCCGCGATGGTTTGCGCCCAGGTGATCGGGAACGATCTGACCGTGACGCTTGGCGGCCAATCGGGCAACTTTCAGTTGAACGTGATGCTGCCCGTCATCGCCCGCAACGTCCTCGAAAGCGCGCGCCTGCTGGGTAACGCTGCTCGTGTCTTGGCCGACAAAGCCATTGCCGATTTTGAGGCGAACACAAAACGCGCGGCTGATCTGGTCAAGAAAAACCCGATCCTGGTCACCGCGCTCAATCCCGTCATCGGCTATGCGAAGGGCGCGGCCATTGGAAAGAAATCCTACGCCGAGGGCCGCAGGCCGATCGACGTCGCCGAAGAAGAGACCGGTCTCAGCCGCGAGGAGTTGGAGCGTGTACTCGATCCCAGAAGGATGACCGAGGGAGGGATTCTGAAGTAGTCTCCTTCGGCTTACGCACCACGACGCAATAGCCGTCGACGGGCCAGCGCCACCATTCGCCCCTGACTTGCTCCAGCCGAAACCCTGCGCCGGTTAACTCCGCGATTAGCAGATCCCGCGGCATTCCGTGGCCACCGCGGTTTTCCGGCACCCCATCAGGCCGAGGCAGCCAAGCGTTCCAAAGACCGGGCGAAAAGTCGATCACCGCCAGCACGCCTCCGGGCCTAAGCGCCTCGAACAGGCTGGCGTTGATCTCCGCCGGGTCCGTGAAATGGTGATAAACCTTGCGCATGAAGATCGCGTCGCGGCATTCGGCGGCGAGGTTCGTCTGCTTCTCCCCTGCTTCGATGACGGTGACATTGTTGAGCCCGGCGTCCGCTACTCGCTGTCGTATGTCCTCCAGGTTGCCGGCGGCGATTTCGGTCGTAAACAGATGTCCGCCGGATCCCAACTCGCGCGCCACGAGCACCGACATCTTCCCGCTGCCAGCGCCGACTTCACCGACCCTCATCCCGGCCTTGAGATCGACGACCGCCCAGATCTGAGCCGTTTCCCCCTCAATGTTGCTATCCGGCCCGCAGGCGATGATGTACGCCGCCAACCCGGCGATGAGAACCAGCAGAGGCGCCACTCCCCACTTGAACGTTCGGCTTCGAAACCAGCGTGTTGATCGTTGTTCCACAAGCAGACTCCTTTCCGCCAAGGGTCGCCGGCCTGGATGTCTCCTACCAAAGTAGCGAAAATCCGTCCACTCTGGCCTAGCTGTGATCTTTCAACAGGTTGTTCATTCGGTCCCGGACCAGGGAAGCTGGAGTTGTCGAATAACCACGACCCTGGAGAGACCGCATGAACATCCATCAGAATGCCCGATTGACGCCCAAAGGCCGAGCCCTTTTGGTTCGATGCATCCTCGCTGGAGAGACGCCTCGGGCCGCCGCATCGCCCAAACCCTGCGGCTATCCCCGGCCACCGTCAGCCGCCTCCTCGGTCGCGCCGGACTCAACCGTCTCCGCGATCTCGAACCCGCTCCCCCCGTTCGCCGCTACGAACATCACCGTCCCGGCGATCTACTGCATCTCGACATCAAAAAGCTCGGCCGCTTCCAGCACGCCGGTCACCGCGTTACCGGCGATAAGACCCGACGCTCCCGCGCCGCCGGCTGGGAGTTCGTCCACGTCGCCGTCGACGACCATTCCCGCATCGCCTTCTCCCAGATCCTGCCCGATGAGCGCAGCCTTTCCGCTGCCCAGTTCCTTCTCCTCGCCCACGCCTACTATGGCTCGCTTGGCATCCGCATCCGACGCCTGCTCACCGACAATGGCTCCTGGTACCGCTCCCGCCACTTCCGTCGTACTTGCCGCCGCCTCGGCATCCGCCACCGCTTCACCCGCCCCTACACCCCTCGCACCAACGGCAAGGCCGAGCGCTTCATCCAAACCGCCCTCCGCGAATGGGCCTATGCCCGCTCCTACTGCTCCTCCCTCCAACGCGCCAACCATCTGCTCCCCTGGCTCCACGACTACAATTGGCATCGCCCCCACGCCAGCCTCGGCTATAATCCCCCTATCAGCCGACTCCCTCCTCCCCGGAACAACCTGTTGAGGCTCCACAGCTAGGCCGGCGCGTTTCACGGAGAAACGGCAAGACGGAAAACGGGGACAACATTCTTCTCTCTTCTGGTAAGCTGAACCCAGTGGCAACGCAGACTCTGATTCCGCTGGAAGCATACCTCCGGACTGTCTACGAGCCGGACGCCGAATATGTCGACGGCGAGATTGTGGAGAGAAACTTGGGGGAGAATCCGCACAGTGCGGCGCAAGTCCGCCTCATTCAGTTGTTCACGCCGTTGAGCCGAGATCACGACCTTCATCTCAGGACCGAGCTTCGGGTGCGTCTTGCGCCCACTCGCGTTCGTATTCCTGACTTCGCTTTGTTTCGGGAAAGACCCACCGAGCTTGTCCCGTCAAACCCGCCGTTTCTCGTCGTCGAGATCGTTTCCCGCGAAGACCGCCACACCGAGATCATCCGGAAGTTCGAGGAGTACCGCAACTGGGGCGTGCCGCACATCTGGCTCGCCGACCCCTGGCAGAGGCAGCTTTCGGTCTACACCGAGAACGGCCTGACAGCGGTCCCTTCTCTACAGATCCCGGACTTCGCTCTCGAGATGATCCCCTCAGATATCTTCGAGTAACCCGCTCCGCGGGTTCCCTTGCCGGGAAAGTCGGGGACAGGCTACGACTTTTAGTCCGGTAGCGAAGGGCGAGGTGACGTTTCGAGACCTGCGGCCTTTTCTGGTTCCCGACCGAGCCAAAGCCAATCTCCCGAGGGGAGGCACTTGACACCCCCGCTATCCTGAAAGGGGGAGAGAGCGCAGACCGGCATCACGCTCGACCAAGCGGGGAAAAATACCAAACGAACCCAATTTCTCACAACCCACATGGAATCAATGGGTTGCAGTCTGGTTTTCAGCACGGCGGGACGGTCAGCCCAGCAGCTTTTCGCTTCTCACTGGCTTTCGCGGGTCTATTCTGTATACCACTTATATGCTGGACGGAGACCTTCTCTTGCGGCGATCTTGTAATCGGACCCGTGGCCTTGATGAAATCGTCCCCGAAGGATGACCGTGTGCTCCACAATCGGCGCGGGATCGTTGTGCTCGAACGAATCTGAACGCTTGTAGATGACAAATCTCGGTTCGCCGCAAGGGGTCATTTCGTAGGCGTCCATGGTTCCGATTTGTTCATGGCCGGTAAGAACCATTCCGGCCAGCCGGCCCGGCATGTTCGCGGATCGCTCGTCAACCGTCAGGGTTACGTATTCAACCTCTCCAGCCCAGGGACCGAAAATGCCGGCAATGCTCCTGCGAACTTGACCGTTCGCGGCAACGATCAGCCTTGCGAAGCGCACTTGTTGGCGTGTTCTGCCATTGATGAAATCTTCAATGACTTTCCAGCCATACACCTCAAACGTCTGCTGCTCCTCAAAAGGATTCGTCACCACGAGCTCTGACCAGTAGCCGTTTCCGCTCTTCACGCTGGGAGCGACAAGTTCTCTACCTAGGTCCAGGGTGGACGCTGCGAGCGAGTAGGCTTGACTCCGGTCCGCCCCGTTAGCGATGTGGGCGACGCCCTTTTCCCCGAAGAGGCGAATGCCGGCGCTTGTCGCTCTCACCCAGGTGATGCGTTCAATATCGGGTATCTCTTCGACCGAGAAAAGCTGCTCGGGCGTAAGTTCGAGAGTGATAGTTCCGCCGGGAGAGCCCTCTATTTCCCGCAGTGTTTCCCCCAGCATGTTGCCGTCGCCATCGTAGGCTCGGAATGTGACGACTGCGTCCTCCCGGGTGGAAATCCTTATCCTGCTCTCCCAGTCGCCTTCACCGTGGGGGAAAGGTTGCAGCTTTCCTCGCAAGGAAGAGAATTGGCAGGCAAACAGGATTTCGGTTGCCCCGCAGGGTTCCGGCAGGACGGGAACCAGCCGGGTTCCGCCCGCGGCATTATCGCCGCGGCTGAACAGAGGATCATAGCCGTTGGGGACCTCGAGGCCAGTGACAATGTTCGTGTCGGCGGGCGCAAAGCGCCGCATTTCTCTAAATAATGCGCTGCCGCGGCTTCTGGAGATTCGCAAGCGCCCGCCGCCGAATCGGCCCGTTCCCGTCGTCGTGTAGAGGCCTGAAAATCCTTCGTGCCGCTGACGCTAATGCCGCCGATTTGCTCCCTCCGCGTGGCGAAAAATTTGCCCGCGGCGACGTCATAATAGGTGCCTCGGCGAACACGAAAGGCCGCGCCGCCCGGAAGAGTCTCCCGCACTTCCAGAACGTTCCCGTCATGATCATAGGCGGCAACGGCGATAAGGTTGTTCGGGTCCGTCGGCGAACCGGGGTGCTCGGGAAGATCAACAACGCGCAGGACACCCTCCCCGCCGACTCCCGGACCGGGCAGGAACTGCTCGTAAGGCTGGCTGGGCAACGCCTGCGACCGAGCACGAGACGCCCCAAGCGCCGCGCCCATGGCCCCCCAAAACGCCCTGCGGGTTAGGTTCACAGGATTCTCATCGCCTTCGATATCTTCCTGAACCGGACTTTGGGCAGGCTCGACCTCTCGATGCGCTCTCATTTTGCCGCCCCGTCAATAGGTGATCTCTTTTTCGGTCTAGACCGCTTTTCTCACCACGTGCCGAGACGAAGTGGGTGAGAAGCCCGTCAGTACAAGGCGCGCGCCGCTCGGCGCCGCATTTCTTGAATAATGCGGGCGTACTTGAACAGTACGTTGAGCACGGCGAGCAATTGCAACGCAGTAATGGCGGGCTTATGGCGTGCTTCGACCGTCAGGTGGTTGAGAAATGCGGTCTAGCTTTAGGAACTTGGCGGCCTCAAGCAAACCCGTGATTCGGGGTCAATCTTTGCTCGCCCGGAACCCGATGGGCTTCCGCCCCGCATGGCGTGTCCCCGCGGAGAGACCGTCCGGATGTTGGCCGGTCGTGCGAGAAGGAACGCTCATTCCACAGCCGAGAGCGTCGGCGCGAGGAGCCCTTTGATCTGCTGGAAGATGACGCGCGTGGCCGTCGACCGATTCAAAGTGTAGAAGTGCAATCCGGCGGCGCCGCCTGCCAACAAACCCTCGCACTGCTCGGTTGCATGATAGGCGCCGAGCTGCCGTACGGCCTCGGGGTCGTCCTCCACGGCTTCAATTTTTGAAAGCAAGTCAGCGGGAATCGTCGCCCCACACATTCGCGTGAAGCGCTTGATTTGTCGGACGCTCAAGATAGGCATGATGCCGGCCAGAATGGGAACCTTGACGCCCCGGGCGGTGGCCCGCTCGAGAAAGCGAAAGAAGTGCTCATTGTCGAAGAAGAGCTGGGTGATGAGAAAATCTACTCCCGCATCCACCTTCCGTTTCAGGTTGTCGAGATCGGTTTCCCAATGACGGGCTTCCGGGTGAACCTCGGGGTAGCAGGCGCCGCCGAGACAGAAGGGATAGCGTCCGCGGATGAACTCCGCTAGCTCATTGGCGTGCTCGAATCCTCCTTCGGTCTTGACAAACTTTTCCTGCCCCTTCGGAGGGTCGCCCCGCAACGGCAGCACATTCTCCATGCCGCCCAGGTTCAGATTGTCGAGCGTGCCCTTGATATCTTCTCGCGTCGCGCTCACACACGTCAGATGAGCCATCGACTCAAGGCCGATCTCGTGCTTGATGCGCAGAACGAGCTCGACCGTTTTGCGACGCGTGCCGCCCCCGGCCCCGTAGGTTACCGAAACGTAGTCGGGATCGAGAGGCTTCAGAGCGGCTATGGTCCTGAACAGCTCCTCGAAACCGGCATCGGTTCTTGGCGGGAAGAATTCAAACGACACCGTACGCTTGCCGCTGCCGAGGATGTCGATGATCTTCATAGATGCCGCTATAGCTCTCTCGTCCTAGTAGGCTGTCCCCGACAAAGCCTCGCCACATGGCGAGAAAAGCGGGCCCGCCTCGTGGCGCACGCATTCTTGCGTGCCGTGTCACCATTCTTGGCGACATGTCGTTGGCGCACCGGCCCTTCCGCCGGCTGACGGAATGCCGGTAAGAACGCCGGTGCCCCGAGCTGAGAGCGTCCGCCGACTCCCTTTCGATCTCGACATTTCCGAATCGATAGTGAACTCGTCTCCCGGACAGTCTACTAATCTCTATCGGCGGCGATAGGGCTAGCTGTGGAGCCTCAACAGGTTGTTCCGGGGAGGAGGGAGTCGGCTGATAGGGGGATTATAGCCGAGGCTGGCGTGGGGGCGATGCCAATTGTAGTCGTGGAGCCAGGGGAGCAGATGGTTGGCGCGTTGGAGGGAGGAGCAGTAGGAGCGGGCATAGGCCCATTCGCGGAGGGCGGTTTGGATGAAGCGCTCGGCCTTGCCGTTGGTGCGAGGGGTGTAGGGGCGGGTGAAGCGGTGGCGGATGCCGAGGCGGCGGCAAGTACGACGGAAGTGGCGGGAGCGGTACCAGGAGCCATTGTCGGTGAGCAGGCGTCGGATGCGGATGCCAAGCGAGCCATAGTAGGCGTGGGCGAGGAGAAGGAACTGGGCAGCGGAAAGGCTGCGCTCATCGGGCAGGATCTGGGAGAAGGCGATGCGGGAATGGTCGTCGACGGCGACGTGGACGAACTCCCAGCCGGCGGCGCGGGAGCGTCGGGTCTTATCGCCGGTAACGCGGTGACCGGCGTGCTGGAAGCGGCCGAGCTTTTTGATGTCGAGATGCAGTAGATCGCCGGGACGGTGATGTTCGTAGCGGCGAACGGGGGGAGCGGGTTCGAGATCGCGGAGACGGTTGAGTCCGGCGCGACCGAGGAGGCGGCTGACGGTGGCCGGGGATAGCCGCAGGGTTTGGGCGATGCGGCGGCCCGTCCAACGTTGTCGGCGCAGGGCGAGGACGCGGTCAACGACGGCTTGCGGGGTGCGGCGCGGGCTATGCCGGGGACGCGAAGAGCGATCGTAGAGACCGGCTTCGCCTTCGCCGCGGTAGCGGGCCAGCCAACGGCGGGCGGTGCGTTCTGAGACGTCTCGGGCCGCCGCGGCGGCCCGAGGCGTCTCTCCAGCGAGGATGCATCGAACCAAAAGGGCTCGGCCTTTGGGCGTCAATCGGGCATTCTGATGGATGTTCATGCGGTCTCTCCAGGGTCGTGGTTATTCGACAACTCCAGCTTCCCTGGTCCGGGACCGAATGAACAACCTGTTGAAAGATCACAGCTAGACCTGATGGAAGGATAGCCCCGAACCTCCCGTAGTCATAGAGCGAAACGCGCACGCCCATTCACCGTCCCGGCCCCTCACTCGTAACGCAAGCAGACGATCGGGTCCAACTGAGCGGCCTTGCTGGCTGGATAGTAGCCGAAGAACAAGCCCACTCCCGCGGCCAGTGATAATCCGGCGACCACCCAAAAGGGCGACACGAAGACGGGTAGCATGGGAAAGATCGCGGAGATGAGCCAAGCCAACCCTCCCCCCAGCAGGACGCCGAGCGCGCCTCCGGCCGTCGTCAGAGCCAAAGCCTCGATCACAAATTGCGTACGAATGTCTTGGCGCCGCGCCCCGACTGCCTTGCGAATTCCGATCTCGTGAGTTCGCTGCGTCACCGAAACCAACATAACGTTCATGACGCCGATGCCCCCGACCAGAAGGGCGATCGAGCTGATCGAAAAGGTCAGTATGAACAACGCTCCCGTCAACTGTCGCCATAGCCGGGTAATGTATTCCGGCAACATGAGGTCAAAATCGTTCTCCGCGGCAGGGGGCACCTTCCGAACGCGGCGCGCCGCCGAGATCACCTCATCGGCGGCCTTGGGCAAGTCCGCGGTGTCGCGGACGGAAACCGCCAGGAAATGCTCTTCGATCTCGGGGTACAGCTTGTGGAACGTCCCGTAGGGGATGCAGACGAATTGATCGACTCCAGGGCCGCCGAAGAGGCCCTCGTCCTTGAAGAACACGCCCACGACGTCGAAGGGCAACCCGTTGAGGCGTACGGTCTTGCCGATCGGGTCAGTCTGAGGGAACAGCGTGGCGGCGATGCCCTGCCCGATGACGGCTACCGCGCGGGCGTGATCTTGATCGTAGCGAGAAATGGTTCTTCCCTCGGAGACGTCGAACATGGGAATGGCCGCGCTATAGTTGTGATCCACGCCACGCAAAATCAAGTTGGTTACCTGCTCGTTGCGATAGCGGACGTCATTCGAGTCGCCGAAGAAGGCGGCCCGGGTCGTAAAGGCGGATACGTACTCGGCGGAGGGGCTTGACTCCTCAATGCGGCGGGCGTCGCTGAATCGAAAGTGTTTCCGAAGCCGAATCTCCTCCGATGGCCGACCAAAAGTGCCGGCCGGGAGGCGGCTCAGGATGAAAACCTTCGACCCCAGCGCCTGGATGCGTCCTATGACACCTCGGTTCAGGCCCTCGATAATGGCGGCCACGCCGATCACCGAAGACACGCCGATGACCACTCCCAGCAGGGTCAGCGACGAGCGAACTTTCTGAGACTGAATCGAGTGAAAAGCCACTCGTATGTTCTCGCGGAACTGAGACGACGTCATCTTTCGACCTTGACCTTATTCCGCCCGCAATGCTTCGACCGGGTCCAGATCGGCGGCTTTCATGGCCGGGTAAATCCCGAAAAACAAGCCCACCGCCGAGGCCAGGCCCACGCCCAAAACGGCCACCCACCACTGGACGTCGGCGGGGAAGGAAGCGAACTGGCGCAGCAGCAGCGCCACGGCAAAACCAACGAGGACTCCGAAACTGCCGCCGACGATGCACTGCAGCATGCTTTCCGCCAGAAATTGGCGCAAGATATCGCCCCGCCGCGCCCCACAGGCTCGTCGCACGCCGATTTCCTTGGTTCTCTCCGTCACGCTGACCAGCATGATGTTCATGATGACAATCCCGCCGACGACGGCCGCAATGGAAGAAATGCTGATGAAAACCACAAAGAAGGACGAGCTAATCGTCTCCCACAGGTCGATGTAGCTGGCCGATGTTCCCAGGTAGAAGTTTTCCTTCTCTGCTCCCTTAATGCCGCGGCGGGCGCGAATGAGGGCTCGCGCCTGGTCCTGTGATTGTTCAAATAGGATGCCGTCGCCCGCCGCCTTCACTTCCAGCGTCAGGCTGTGACGCGAGCCGCGCAGGCGGAAGAACGTGCTTAAGGGAGTAACGAGATAATTGTCCTGATCGCGCCCCATAATAGATCCGATCTCCTCGAATGTCCCGATGATGTGGATCGGAGCTCGGCCTACGCGCACGATGCGGCCGATCGGGTCGACGGTCGGGAAGAGCTGCCGCACCAAACTGGAGCCGAGCAAGCACACCGAGGCGGAATGACGCTCTTCGGCTTCCGTAAAATACCGGCCGCGGTCGACCACCTGGCTCCCCATCTCCACCATGTTCGGCGTGTTGCCTCGCAGCGAGATGTCGCGCAACTCCTGATTTCCATAGCGCACGGCCAGGTTGGATGAAACCGAGGCCCCCACCATTTCACACAGCTCGCAGGACTCCCGCAGCGCCCGCAGGTCATCTATACCCAGGTCGGGATGACGGCGAGCCCGAAACGCTTCCTGAAAATCCGTTGTAGCGAACGGCGTCTTGGCGATGCGAAAGACGTTGGTCCCCAGGTTGGCGAACTTTTCGGCGACAAACGTGTTGGCGCCTTGAATGAGCGTGATCACCGCCATCAGCGCCGCCACGCCGGCCGTCAAGCCGAGAATCGTCAGGAAGGCTCTTAGCGGATGAGTCTTGATGGCGTCGAGCGCCAGGACCAAGTCCGTTCGTAGTGGATGATTCGCTTTCGATCGGCCGGCGCGCACTACCCGTATTATCTCGCAGCGTTCAGGTGGAAGCGACGCCGCATCCATACGCGGTTTGGGAGGGGTTACGCAACCCGTAATCGAGAATTGCAGGCAACGGCGTACGCGCGCGGCATCTGCGCCGCCGATGATGGTCTCAGCGGGTCGTCTCAATCCGATCGGCCCGACGCGCGCCCGAGTCATCCGGCCGCGCGGTTTCGGGTGCAAGATGCCCCTGGAAGCCGGAACTCGCGAGTCTCGACCAACCTGAAACGTGGGCCTGCCGCATGGTGGCTCGCATTCACCCGCGGTGGGCCTTCCGCGGGCTGCCGTCGCTTCAGAATCATCTTGCGCTGGAAACACCGCCCCCGGTTCAGGATCATCTCGCGGGGGACAAGTCCGGATATAATACTGATGGGCATGAGGCTGTGAACGTCGTTGCTCGAGAAATGACTTAAAGCAACTTCAGGGAGAGAGGAACGACGGCTTTCTCCCCGCCATGGAAGGGGATTCGATGAAGAGCGACACGGTAACTTCATCAACCGACGGTCGGGGTTGCGCGCACCTTTTCACCTTCTCCGTTTTATCCATCCTTCTCTGTCTTCTGATAAGCCCGATTGTCGCCGTTGAGATGGTGGAGGTCTCCGAACCCACGCTTTCTTCCGTGTTCCCCCTTGGCGGCCAACGAGGCACAACGGTCGAAGTCGAATTTCGTGGAAAGCTCATCGCGGGGGCCTACGCCGTATGGCCGAAATCGGACGGTCTGGTTGCCGAAATCAAGAACGTCGAAGAGGTCGAGAAACCTCCGAGCGACGGCGGAATGAACGCGGCCCCGCCCGGTAAGGGGGAAGATCGGAAGCTCCCGGACTACCGCGTCCTGGTGGGAATGGATATCGCTGCGTCGGTTCCCCTCGGCATGCATCGCCTGCGCCTTGTTGCGCCCGCGGGGGTTTCAAATCCCATGGAATTCCGGGTTGTCGATCACCGCGTGGTTGTCGAAGGCGATGATCCCCATCAGACGGCGTTTCGATCGCAGCCGGCAAGCCTGCCGGTGGTGATTCACGGAAGGCTGGCTGAACCCGGCGAGGTGGACTACTACTCGTTTCGCGCGTCGGAAGGGCAGGAGTTGTCGCTCAAGATCGTCCGCACGCAAGGCTTTGTTGAGGGACGGCTGGCTCTCTACCAGCCGAAGGGAAGCTGGCTCGACCCGAACCGACCTCGCCGCTTGCTGCTCGACGAGGATCGATCTTTCGACCTGATGCGTCTCAAGACAGAGGGGACCTATCGGGTAGCTCAGACGGGGCGCTACGCGGTAGAGGTTTCCTCGCTATTCGGCAAGGGTGGCCCGGACGCGGCTTACGAACTTCAAGTCGTTGCCGAAGGCGAGCCGCCGCTGTCGAAAGCGGAAAGTGAGCGGCATTGGCTGGGGTCGCTGGGCAGCAGCTTCGATCGAAAGGTGGGAGCCGACTGGATGGGCGCCCTAGCGTCCCGCGGGGCGGAGGAAGCCGAGAAACCACGAGGCGGCAGCGGCGGCGGATCCGAGGTTGCGGCTGGTACGGTCCCCTCGCCGGAAGAGGGCATAACGGGGTCCCCGAACGAGCTCTCCGAGCCAATCTACCACAGCGAAACAGAACCGAATGACATGATAGATGGATCTCCGCCGATTTCCGTGCCGACCGTGATCGAGGGGACCATCGGACGTCCGGGTGACGTCGATATCTTTCGCTTCCAAGCCGAGCCTGGTCAGAGTCTGGCGTTCGAGATCGAAACCCCCGAGGCCAGACCGCCGCACTTCAATCCGCGAATCAGTGTCGTCGACTCGCAAGACCATGAGTTGTTCACGAACATCTACAAAAGGAGGTCGCTCTACAACAACAACTCCGATGAACGAGTTTACTTCAAAAGCGTGCGTCCGAAAGTGATTTACTCGTTCAAGGGCGGCGAGTATTTTCTGCAGGTGCGCGATGTGACGACGCGATACGGCGACCCTCGTTACGCCTACCGCCTGCTGGTTCGTCCTCAGATCCCTCATGTCGGCGAGGTCTCGCTGGAGAAGGGGTCCTCTCATTTCGACGGCGGCGGCAAGACTCCCGCCAGGATCGACCGCATCAATTTGGTTCGAGGCCAAGCTAGGAAGTTGACGATCTATACGCCGCACGAAGAAGGGTTCGCCGGCGACGTGTCGTTTTCGGTTACCGGACTTCCGCCCGGGGTCGAAGCCTTGGCGGCGGCCGAAGTCAACGACGAGACGGCACCGACGGAGATCCCCGTCGAGCCCGAATTAATTCTGCCGAAGATGCAGGAAACAACGATCGTGCTGCTTTCCGGCGAGGACGCGCCGCTGACGCGAATACCCAGTACGATTCAACTACAGTGCCGGCCCATCGTCGACGGGAAACCCGGTTCGACGCTGCTGGTTCGAGATCTACCTCTCATGGTGGTGGAGGAGCCGGAAAACACGAAGCGAGAAACCGCGGCACTTTAGAAGGCTGAACCAATGAAGATGAAGACCAAATTCACGAGCCTCGGATTCGCCTTGTCGCTCATCTTGGCGGCGGCCCCCATGGCCGGCCGGCCGGCTGCCGACAAGCAAACGCAAGCCAAGCTGTTGTCCCTTTCCCTGGTGCCTGAAGACGCGACGCTTTGGGGACGCGACGCTTCACAGCGGTTCGTGGTGCTCGGCAAGTACGCGGACGGCTTGGAACGCGACGTGACCAGGGACAGCCGGTTCTCTCTCTCGACCCCCGGCAGCGGCGAAATCGAAGATTCCGGCCGCTTCGTCGCGCGACGTAGCGGACAAGTAGCGCTCACCGCCGGATTCGGCGGACGCGAGGCGAAGGCAACGATCCGCATCGAAGGGGCGGGAGAGCTAAGGCCGTTCAGTTTCGCGCGCGATATCGGCGGGATCTTTACCAAACGAGGATGCAACAACAGCGACTGTCACGGCGGGGTGAAGGGACAGGGAGGGCTTAAGCTGACGAAGAATGCTCTCCACCCCAAGGAAGACTACCGCTGGATCGTCGAAGGCGGCGCCTTCCAGGTACTTGTTGACGAATCAAAGGGCCCCAAAAATCCGCGCGTTGATCTCGAACAACCCGAAAATAGCCTGCTTTTGTCCAAGCCTGCGATGATCGTCCCCCACGGAGCCGGACAGCGGTTCGCGGTTGGCTCTTCCGACTACGAGACGATTCTCAACTGGATTCGCTCGGGCATCCCCTACGGCGAGGACAGTGGAGCGGGGGGTGTTTCGATCGCCGGCATAGAGGTCTTCCCCCGGCAGACGGTCCTCGATCGCCAAGGCCGGCGCCAGCTTCTCGTGACGGCGCATCTGTCGAACGGTCGGCGGGAAGACATCACCGATCAGGTGCTCTACATTTCCAATGACGAAAATGTTGTCGAGGTGAGTGGCAACGGCCTAGTTAGCGCCGCCGGCAGCGGTGAGACGGCCATATTGATCCGCGCCGCCGGACATGCCGCCAGCGCCGGCTTCGGCGTGATCGAAAAACCGATCGTCGACTATCCCGAAGTTGAGCGGCGGAACTTTATCGACGAGTTCGTTTTCAGCAAGCTGAGGAAGTTCAACATCATACCTTCCGAGCTGTCGAGCGACGAAGAGTTTCTGCGGCGCATCTGTCTCGATCTTGCGGGAACCCTTCCCCCGCCCGAGCGCGTCCGTGAATTCCTCTCCAGCGACAACCCGCGAAAACGGGATGAACTCATCGAAATCCTGCTCGACTCGCCTGAGTACGTCGATTACTGGGGTTTTCGCTTCAGCGATCTCATGCGCGTGACGGTCACCTCGGCGAATGTGCCTGATATGACGAAGGCATACGAGGATTGGGTAACCAACAGCATCGCGGCCAACAAACCGTACGACCAGATGGCCAGGGAGCGCGTCGCGGCCCAGGGTTACGCGGCCCCGGCGAGAAATCTGTTTTACGTCACCGAAGTCATGAAGCCGGAAAAGATCATGGCCGAGCACGTGCGGGTGTTTTTTGGCCGTCGGCTGGATTGCGCCCAATGCCACAATCACCCGTTTGAAAACTGGAGCCAAAACCAGTTCTGGGGTTTGACGGCCTTTTACAGCGGGCTGGAAGAGCTGAGAGACTCTCACGTGGTACTCGATGCCTTGGGCGGTGGCCACGTTGATCGAGCGGGAGACGCGAAGCTTCTGCACCCAAAAACCAAAGAGGAAGTCGTGCCGGCGTTTCTCGAGGGTACACGCCTGCCGGAAAACGAATGGCTGGACCCGCGTCTCCAATTGGCGAAATGGATGACCTCTCACCCCTACTTCGCCGAAGCCGCGGCGAACCGCATATGGGGCTACCTTTTCGCGCGCGGAATTGTTGATCCGGTCGACGACTTTAGGACCACGACCCCCCCTTCGCATCCGGCCTTGCTGGAGGCGCTAGCGGAAGATTTTAGAGATCACAATCACGACCTCAAGCATTTGATCAGGACGATCGTCCAATCGCGGACCTATCAACTGTCCGGCAAACCGAACGAAACCAACCGCGGAGACAAGGTCAACTACTCGCGCGCTTTCTCTCGACCGTTGGATGCCGCCGTGCTGCTGGACGCCATCTCGCGAGCCACCGGCGTGGAAGAGGATTTTGACTTCCATAAATTCGCCGGAGGAGGCAGCCCGCCGCCGAGGACTCGAGCCATGCAGATGATTCCTGACTTGTGTCCGTCTCAATTTATGGACGCCTTCGGGCGCTCCATGCGGAAGATGCCGGTACTGGGCAATCCCGAGCCGACTCTCGGTCAGGCGCTACACATGTGGGCGGGTTCGACCTACACGAGCAAGATTACGACGGAGGGAGGGCGCTTGGATCGACTGTTGAAGAGCGGCTCTTCCGACGACGAGATCATCGAGGAATTCTACCTCTCCGCTCTCATGAGATTTCCAACACCCGGCGAGCGAGCCGATTTGTTGGCGTTCATGCGGCAACGAACGTCGCGCCGTGAAGAGGTTCTGGGAGGGTTCGTCTGGGCGCTCGTTAGCTCCCGGGAGTTTGCTTACAATCACTAGCGAGGAACGAATACATGAAACAGCGTCAATGTGATCACTGTGAGGGAATAGCAGCGACTCGGCGTGATTTCCTGCGCGTGGGTTCGCTGAGCTTTCTGGGATTGAGTCTCAGCGAATATCTCCGCCTTGGCGCCGTTCCCGCGTTGGCCGGAGAGCACACCCCGGCCGCGGCCGGCAAGGCCACGGCTTGCATCTTGCTGTGGCTCGAAGGCGGCGTCAGCCACCTCGACACTTGGGATGTCAAGGGCAACTCCTTCTTTAAGACGATTCCCACGAATGTTCCCGGCATCGAGATCTCGGAAATATTGCCCGGCGTCGCCAAGCACATGGACAAGCTGTCGATCATCCGGTCCATGAAGACAGAAGAAAGAAACCACCCGCAAGGGACCATCCAGACGCAAACGGGCCATCGGCCGAATCCGGCCATGAAGTTCCCCAGCTTCGGGTCGATCGTTTCCAAGGAACTCGGGCCGAGGAAAGACATGCCGCCCTACGTCATCGTTCCGATGCCCACGGAAAGCGATTTTTTCAACTACGAAGAGGCCTACAAAGGGGCTTTTCTTGGGGGCCAATACGATGGCATGATTCTGCCCGACCCCAGCAAGCCGGACTTTCGGGTTCCCGATCTCAGCCTGCCGAAATCGATTTCCAGCGAAGCCATCGACGATCGCCGTACGCTGTTGGGTATCGTCGACCGCCACTACCGCCAGCGGGAGCAGTTGGCCGACTTCCAGAAGATGGACTCCTTCCAAGAGCAGGCGCTGGGGATGATCCTCTCCCCTCACGTGCAGAAGGCCTTTGACCTTTCCCGGGAATCGGAAAAGACCAGAGACCGCTACGGCCGCACCCGCGTGGGGCAAAGCGTCCTGATGGCGCGCCGCCTTGTCGAAGCGGGGTGCCGATTCGTGACCGCCGCGGGTTACACGCATGGCCAGTGGGATACGCACGGCGACAACGAAAAGAGGCTGCGCGAGACCCTGGCGCCCTCGTTGGATCAGACGCTGTCGACTCTGCTCGAAGACCTCGATCAGCGCGGCATGCTGGAGTCCACCGTCGTGATCGCCACGGGAGAGTTCGGCCGCACCGCCGACATCAACCCGGGTAACGGTCGCGATCACTGGCCGGATTGCTGGTCTTTGGTGGTCGGAGGAGGCGGCATCCGCGGCGGCCAGATCGTCGGCGCCAGCGACGACCGGGGCGCCTACGTGGCCGAACGGCCCACCTCGATCGGAGACCTCTACGCAACCGTCTACAAAGCCATGGGGATCGACTGGGGGAAAACCTACATGACGCCCGTCGGCCGCCCCATCTACATCGCCAACGGCTTCGACAACAAAGTAGGCTCTCCGATTCAAGAATTGATTTAGACTGCCGGCGAGCCCCACGGTTCCCGTTCAGGATCGTCTCGCATCGGACAACTCCGTTGCAAAAACAGCGTCCTCTTGTATGTTATGATCGTCGTTTCATTCAGTTCCTTCCCGTCGTAACGTGCGCCCGTCCGATCGGGTCAATTAGCTTGAGCCTCGCAACCTTTGCCACGCAAGTTCTCGCCGACTTTCAGTCGACGGCGGCGGTCGTTCCCAGCTCCCGCATGCTGGCGCAGGCGATGGTGGAGCCGCTCCCCCTCAGCGACGCCAAATTCGTGGTCGAGCTCGGTCCCGGCACGGGGGTGATGACCCGCGAGCTGCTCGATTTGGTGTCACCGGACGCGCGCGTCTTGGCGTTTGAAGTCAGCCCGCGCTTTGTCGAGTATCTGCGGCAGAGCTTGGAGGACCCCCGACTGGAAATTGTCCACGCCGGAGCCGAATCAGCCGCCCAAGCGTTGCGCGATCGAGGCTGGGAACACATTGACGCCGTGGTCTCCTCGTTGGGGCTTGGTCTGATACCCGACTCGCGGCAGCACGCGATCCTCAGCAGGCTGATGCCGTTTCTCAGCGAGCGAAGTGTCTTCACTCAGTTTCAGTACGTCCATCGAATGCACTTGCACGAAAGACGCCTCCGCTATTACGATGTGGGCGATCTGCTGCGCGAGTACTTTCAAACTGTGCGGTCGCGCACGATCTGGCGAAACTTACCCCCGGCCTACGTTTTCAACTGCCGGAAATAGCCCTCCCCGAACGGGCCCGTCAGCGCGTCTTCGGCCAAGTCGCGATGTAGGATCTTTACCGTAAATTCGCGCGGGAAGGATGTGTACTGATCGTGATCTGGCCAGGACATACGGTAGAACTGCCAAGGGCGTTGCCGGTTGGCGTAGGCCATCGTCGACGGAAACAGCTTTAAAAGCCGCGAGAAAATACTCCATACTACTCATGGGGGGACCTCCCAGGGCGGATTGGTTCATAGGTCTGAACCCGATCCCAACCTAGCCCGCTTTTCTCACTACGTGGCGAGGCGAAGCGCGTGAGAAGCCCGTCAGGACAAGGCACCCGCCGCTCGGCACCGCATTTCTTGAATAATGCGGGCGTACTTTTGCGGGTGCAGCCTGGTCCATTCGCATCTGGTGCGACCGAAGTAAGCAGCGACTTCCGTTGGCGTCCGACCGGGAAAGTACGTTGAGCACGGCGAGCAAGCGCAACGAAATAATGGCGGGCTTATCGCGTGCTTCGACCGTCAGGTGGTGAGAAAAGCGGCCTAGGTGTGATCTTTCAACAGGTTGTTCATTCGGTCCCGGACCAGGGAAGCTGGAGTTGTCGAATAACCACGACCCTGGAGAGACCACATGAACATCCATCAGAATGCCCGATTGACGCCCAAAGGCCGAGCCCTTTTGGTTCGATGCATCCTCGCTGGAGAGACGCCTCGGGCCGCCGCGGCGGCCCGAGACGTCTCAGAACGCACCGCCCGCCGTTGGCTGGCCCGCTACCGCGGCGAAGGCGAAGCCGGTCTCTACGATCGCTCTTCGCGTCCCCGGCATAGCCCGCGCCGCACCCCGCAAGCCGTCGTTGACCGCGTCCTCGCCCTGCGCCGACAACGTTGGACGGGCCGCCGCATCGCCCAAACCCTGCGGCTATCCCCGGCCACCGTCAGCCGCCTCCTCGGTCGCGCCGGACTCAACCGTCTCCGCGATCTCGAACCCGCTCCCCCCGTTCGCCGCTACGAACATCACCGTCCCGGCGATCTACTGCATCTCGACATCAAAAAGCTCGGCCGCTTCCAGCACGCCGGTCACCGCGTTACCGGCGATAAGACCCGACGCTCCCGCGCCGCCGGCTGGGAGTTCGTCCACGTCGCCGTCGACGACCATTCCCGCATCGCCTTCTCCCAGATCCTGCCCGATGAGCGCAGCCTTTCCGCTGCCCAGTTCCTTCTCCTCGCCCACGCCTACTATGGCTCGCTTGGCATCCGCATCCGACGCCTGCTCACCGACAATGGCTCCTGGTACCGCTCCCGCCACTTCCGTCGTACTTGCCGCCGCCTCGGCATCCGCCACCGCTTCACCCGCCCCTACACCCCTCGCACCAACGGCAAGGCCGAGCGCTTCATCCAAACCGCCCTCCGCGAATGGGCCTATGCCCGCTCCTACTGCTCCTCCCTCCAACGCGCCAACCATCTGCTCCCCTGGCTCCACGACTACAATTGGCATCGCCCCCACGCCAGCCTCGGCTATAATCCCCCTATCAGCCGACTCCCTCCTCCCCGGAACAACCTGTTGAGGCTCCACACCTAGGCCTGAGCCCAATCTCGACCGAGCGATAGAGGATCTGGGATGCTCCCCGCGGGTCCCAGTGAGATTCGAACACAATCGCCGGTCAAACATACGGACACGCGCCGTCAAGCATGAAACTGGTTCCCGGATGAGGTCGGACCCCGCATCCCGCCGTCCACTCTCCCGTCGCCGCTGGTTGAGAGCGGCCGTGCTGTTGGCTCTGGCGATCGGGCTAGCCTACGGGAGCCGCGCAAGCTGGCTGACGCGGATGGGAGAGCTTCTCATCAAGTCCGACCCGCTCGAAAAGGCGGACATTGTGGTCGTACTCGCCGGAGATCTCCATGGAGAACGGATCCTGCTGGCCGCCGAGTTGGTCGCAAAAGGCTACGCCCCCCGAGTCCTGGTCAGCGGCCCCACGAACTACTTCGGCATTGCCGAGCACGAGCTGTCCATTCCTTTCGCCGTGGCTCGCGGTGCTTCCGAGGAGATCTTTGACGGATTTCCCATCGAGGCGCATTCAACCCTGGAGGAGGCAAGTCGGCTGGACCGGGAACTGCGGCGTCGCGGAATAGCAAAAGCCCTCGTGGTAACCTCAAATTTTCACACCCGACGGGCTCGCTACATTTTCCATAAGCACGGTTCGAAGGACGTCGACTACGTTTTTGTCGCCGCCGATTATCCCGACTTTCGGCCCGAAGATTGGTGGCGCAGCCGACAGGGAAGGAAGGTCTTCGTGCTCGAATCCCTCAAGACCCTGCATTCGTGGTTCGAGTGAAGCCTCTATGTTGAAGACCCTACGGACGCTCTACCCCTACCTGCTGCGCTACCGCTGGCGTTACGGGGCCGGTTTTCTCGCGCTGGGATCAAAGACTCTCCTAGCCGCCTCGGTTCCGGTTGTCATGGGGATCGCGATTGACCGTCTCCAAGAAGACTTTACTCTCCAGGCGCTCGTTGAGCTGGCCGGGCTTTTGCTGGTCTTAGCCTTGGTGAAAGGCGTCTTCCAGTACTGGATGCGCTGGATCTTGATCGGCATTTCGCGGGACATCGAGTACGATCTGCGCAACGACCTGTTCTCCCACCTGACGAAACTGTCCCAGCGTTTCTACCAGTCCTATCGTACCGGGGACCTGATGTCGCGGGCAACGAACGACATGAACGCCGTACGGCTCATGCTTGGCCCG
Source organism: Bryobacterales bacterium (assembly GCA_965248365.1). Classification (GTDB taxonomy): domain Bacteria; phylum Acidobacteriota; class Terriglobia; order Bryobacterales; family UBA6623. The sequence continues at coordinate 200,954 of CBDFJA010000004.1, forward strand.
GGCGTCATGTATTCGGTCGATGTTTTGCTGACCTTCGTCATCGTGTTGACGGTGATGAGTTCGACGGATTGGCGCCTCGCCTGCTTTGTCTTCTTGCCCGTTCCCCTGGTGACCCTCACGGTTACCTACTTTGGCCGCCGGATTCACGAGGGGTTTCAGCGCATCCAGAAAAGATTTTCCGACATTAGCTCTCTGGTGCAAGAAAGCTTGAGCAACGCTCGCATCGTGCGGGCGTACTCGCTCCAAGGGGCCGAAATCGAGCGTTTCCGCGATCTCGGCGACGACTACGTGGCGCAGAATTTAAGGCTGGTCCGGCTTTGGGGCAAGTTCTACCCGCTGTTGGAAGTGCTGGTCGGGCTGACCTACGTGATTGTCCTTTGGTACGGAGGGCGGCAGGTTTTGCGGGGCGAGATCACGCTCGGCTCCTTCGTCATGTTCATGGCTTACATGGCCATGTTGACATGGCCGATGATCGGGTTCGGCTGGGTCGTCAACCTCGTTCAGCGGGGCACCGCCTCTCTGGAGCGCCTCAATGAGCTGCTCGGGCACCCGCTGGAAATCTCTGATTCCGAACAGACCGACGCGGCGATCGAAAGCATCCGGGGTGACCTCGAGTTTAAGAACTTGACGTTCTCCTATCCCGGCTCCCAGCGGCCTTCGCTGATCGACATCAACCTCTACGTTCCGTCGGGACAGACGTTGGCGATCATTGGCCCGACCGGCGGCGGCAAGACTACGCTTGTCAATCTCGTGCCGCGGCTGCTCGAACCGCAGCGGGGCGCACTCCTGGTGGACGGCGTGGACGCGCGGCGCATCCCGCTCGACGTGCTTCGCCGCTCGGTCGGTTTCGTGCCCCAAGAAACCTTCTTGTTTAGTCAAAGCATTCGAAAGAATGTGACCTTCGGGTCCCCCGAGGCCGATAACCGGCGGGTATTGGAAGCGACCAACATCGCTCACATCGCGGACGATATTGCGGAGTTCCCCAAGGCGTTCGAGACTCTCGTGGGTGAACGGGGAATGACCCTGTCAGGCGGGCAGAAACAGCGCACGGCAATCGCCCGCGCCGTCATCCGGGACCCGCGGATCTTGATTCTCGATGACTGTTTGTCGAGCGTTGACACGATCACGGAAGAGAAAATTTTGCGGCAGCTTCGCGTGATCATGAGGAATCGGACGACGCTCATGATTTCTCATCGCGTCTCGATGGCCCGCCACGCCGACCAGATAGTGGTGCTTGCGGAGGGCCGGATTGTCGAGCGCGGTGCGCACGAAGAGCTGCTGTCGAAGGGCGGATATTACTCGAGGCTTTACGAAAAGCAACGGCTTGAGCAGGAGTTGGAACATGTATAGGCGGACCGCCTGGCGGGAAAAGCCGGTTAGCCCGCTTTTCTCGCCACGTGGCGAGGCGAAGTGCGTGAGAAGCCCGTCAGTACAAGGCGCGCGCCGCTCAGCGCCGCATTTCTTGAATAATGCGGGCGTACTTGAACAGTACGTTGAGCACGGCGAGAAAGCGCAACGCAGTAATGGCGGGCTTATGGCGTGCTTCGACCGTCAGGTGGTGAGAAATGCGGGCTAGGCGACCAACGTAATGGAAGACGAAGCCATCGGCAAGATCTACGACTCGCGGCTCGTGGCGCGATTGGTGCGCTACCTGCGGCCCTACCGGACGTTGGTCGCCATCTCGGTCTGCCTGCTGGTCATCCACTCGTTGCTGGCCGTCGCTGGACCCTACTTAACCAAGGTCGCGATCGACCGCTACCTCGATCCCAGCCCGGCTGCCGCCTCGGTCCTTGATCCCTGGCTCCCGGCGGATATGTTGGCGGGCCTGAACAGCTTGGCTCTGATTTACCTAGCGGTCCTGCTCTGCGGCTTCCTGTTCCGCTTTGTGCAGACCTATGTGATGCATTACACGGGACAGCGCGTCATGTACGACCTGCGCCTGGAGATCTTCTCTCACCTGCAAAAGATGGGAGTGAGTTTCTACGACCGCCATGCCGTCGGGCGGTTGGTGACTCGAACGACGACCGACGTTGACACCCTCAACGAGATGTTCACGTCGGGCGTTGTGGCGATCTTCGGCGATCTGCTGACACTCACGTTTATTTTGGCGGCGATGATTCATCTGAGCCCGGATCTGACGGCGGTTCTGTTCAGCGTCGTGCCCCTGGTGGCGTTGGTTTCGATCTGGTTTCGGCGAAGGGCGCGGAAAAGCTACCGGGAAGTCCGCGTCGCGGTCGCCAAGATCAACGCCTTTCTGCAAGAGCACATCAGCGGGATCGGCGTCGTGCAGCTTTTCAGCCACGAGCGGGGAAGCGAGCGAGAGTTTGATCAGATCAACGCCGAGCATCGCGACGCCTACTATCGGGCCATTCGTGCGCATGCCTACTTTTTCCCCGCCGTCGAATGGCTTGGTGTGTTGGCCATTGCCGTGCTGATCGTCTACGGGGGGGCTAGCGTCATCGACGGTAGCGTGACCATCGGTATTGTCGTGGCCTTCATTCAATACGGAACTCGGGTTTTCCGGCCGATCCAGGATCTCAGCGAAAAATACAACGTGCTCCAGTCGGCGATGGCCAGCGCGGAACGTATTTTTGGGCTTCTGGATACTCCCCCTGACGAAGAGATCGAACAGGACGTGGCGGCGGCGAAACCGGTCGGCGTGTCGGAGGTAGCCCGGCCGGCGCGCGCCGTCCCCCAGGGTGTCGAGTTCGAGAACGTTTGGTTTGCCTACCGGGGCGAGCAATGGGTTTTGCGGGACGTCAGCTTTCGGATCGAGCCGGGAGAAACGCTCGCCATCGTCGGCCACACCGGGGCGGGCAAGACGACCCTCATCAGCCTGCTGCTGCGCTTCTATGACATTCAAAAAGGGCGTATTCTGGTGGGTGGCCGAGACATCAACGAGTGGCCGGTTTCCGAGCTTCGCCGCCAGTTCGGCATCGTCCTACAGGATCCTTATCTGTTTGCCGGCACGATCGGAAGCAACATCCGCATGGGAGACGAGGCTGTTTCCCTCGAGCGTGTCGAGCAAGTGGCCCGCGACGTTAATCTCTATGGTTTCGTTCAAAGCTTGCCCCGCGGATTCGACGAGCCGCTGCTCGAGCGAGGAAGCTCGCTCTCGTCGGGCCAGAAACAACTCATCAGCTTCGCACGGGCTTTAGCTCATAATCCCAGCTTTCTGATCTTGGATGAGGCGACCTCCAGCGTCGACACCGAGACCGAGCTGAGGATCCGCGGTGCGCTGTCGAGGATGGTGTCGGGCCACACCTCGATTGTCGTTGCCCACAGGCTTTCGACCATTCGGCGGGCCGACCGGATTCTCGTGATGCACAAGGGCAAGGTTCGCGAACAAGGCAAGCATCAAGACCTGCTGGGCAGGAAGGGGATCTACTGGCGCCTGTATCAACTGCAATATCGCGATCAAGAGGCGGACCGCGCCAGGCTTGTCAGGCCCGTTGCGGCGCCCTCTTTGGCGCCTGCCGGTGAGTCGCCAATTTCCGCGGCGGTAGCCGAGAGGGTCGCCGTCGACGGCAAGGTACAGGCCCCTCCCTCGGTCTCGCTCTCCGACGATGTCTGGGAAGAGGACGGCGGGGAGAATATCGGCGAAGCTGCGCCGCAAGAGCCGCCGGAGGGGAACGGCAACGAAGGCTAGCCGAGCCTAACCCGCTTTTCTCACCACCTGACGAGGGCAACGGGCGACAAATCCACCAAGACTTCGCGTTGCTTTCCACACACCCGCCCGGCGCCTACGTCTTGCGTCGCCGTCGGGACCTTCCGTATCATGGCGTATGGTCAATAGTCCTGTCCCGGAAGCCCTCACCTTCGACGACGTTCTTCTGGTTCCCTCCTTCAGTTCCGTGTTGCCGGCCGAGGTCGACACGACAACCAAGCTGACCCGCAAGATTCGGCTCAACATTCCGCTGGTCAGCGCGGCGATGGATACGGTTAGCGAATCACGGCTGGCGATAGCGCTGGCCCGCCAGGGAGGACTGGGTTTCATCCATCGAAACATGCCCGTCGAACGGCAGGCCGAGGAGGTGGATCGCGTAAAGCGTAGTGAAAGCGGCATGATCGTCGATCCGATCACCATGTCGCCGGACAACAAGATTCACGAAGCCCTGGAGTTGATGAAGCGCTACCGCATATCGGGCGTGCCGATTACCCGAGAGGGCAAGCTCGCCGGCATCCTCACCAATCGCGATTTGCGGTTCGAGACCCGACTGGACATGCCGATCGGCGAGGTCATGACCAAGGAAAATCTGGTCACCGTGGGTGTCGGCACGACTCTGGAGGAAGCGGAAGAAATCCTTCAGAAACACCGCATCGAAAAGCTCCTGGTGGTGGATGAAAACTACGTGCTCAAGGGCCTGATCACCGTCAAGGACATTCAGAAGAAACTCGACTATCCGATCGCCGCGAAAGACGCACACGGCCGCCTGCTCGTGGGTGCGGCCGTCGGAGCCTCGGGAGACTATCTGGAGCGCGCCCAGGCGCTGGCGGCCAAAAGCGTGGATGTTCTGGCGATTGACACCGCGCACGGGCACTCGAGCCGGGTGGCGGACGCCGTCAAGGAACTGCGGCGCGCTCTCCCGGACCTTCAGCTTGTCGCCGGCAACGTAGCCACCGCGGAAGCCGTCAAGGACCTCGTCCGCTTGGGGGCGGATGCGGTCAAGGTCGGCATCGGTCCCGGCTCGATCTGCACGACAAGAGTCATCTCCGGCGCGGGAGTTCCCCAGATCACCGCGATCGACGAATGCGCGAAGCCGGCGCACGAGGCCGGCGTGCCTCTCATTGCCGACGGCGGCATCAAGTATTCCGGCGACGTTACTAAAGCGGTAGCGGCCGGCGCCGATTGCGTCATGATCGGCAGCCTGCTGGCCGGCACCGAAGAGAGCCCGGGTGAAACCGTGCTTTACCAGGGCCGGACCTACAAGGCCTATCGAGGCATGGGATCGATGGGTGCGATGGCCAGCGGCAGCAGCGAGCGCTATGGGCAGGACCCGGCCAGTGGCAAGCTGGTTCCCGAAGGGGTCGAAGGACGCGTTCCCTATAAAGGGCTCCTCGGCGATCTCGTCCACCAACTTGTGGGGGGCGTCAAATCCGGCATGGGCTACTGCGGCTGCGGGACGATTCCCGAACTCCAGAAGAAGACGCGCTTTGTTCGCGTTTCATCGGCTGGCCTGCGTGAAGCCCACGTCCACGATGTCTTGATTACCAAGGAAGCGCCCAACTATCAAGCGGAAAGATAACCTCGACCCAGAGCCGGCGCCTTTCCTCTTCGCGCATCACTCGCTCGCCAGATCCGTGGCCTTGCTCTTTTGTGGCGCACGCATTCGTGCGTGCCGTGTCGCCATTCGTGGCGACATCGAACCCCGTCGTGCCGCAAGCTTTCTAGCCCGCATTTCTCACGAGAGTTCGGTTAGTCGGCGTTGAACGAGCATTCTTTGTAGGGCCGCGCACCGTGTCGGCCCGCTACCGGGGTCGGTACACATTGTCCCAACCGCCGCGAGATCCCAACGTTACACTGAAAACATATGATTCAGCTCTCCGCCGCCTCGATCCGCTACGGCGAGAAGGTGCTGTTTGAAGGCCTGGACTGGCTCATCACAACCCAGGCCCGGATCGGTATCGTCGGCGCCAACGGCAGTGGCAAGACCACCCTGCTGAAGATTCTGGCCGGCCTAGAGCCCCTCGATCAGGGGCGTATCAGCCGGCAGAAAAACTTGCGGATTGGCTATTTGCCGCAGGACGGTCTCTCGCTTTCCGGGCGCACGGTTTTCGACGAGTGCGTGGCCGTGTTCGACGAGGTCCTGGCTCTGGAGAGTGAACAGAACCGGTTAGCGGATAAGATGTCGTCTCTCGATCCCGCTGGCGCCGAATATGACGCTGTCGCCAAGCGCTACCAGTGGGTTCACGATCGTTATCACGTCCTTGAGGGGTACTCGAAAGAGGCGCAAGTAGGTGCTGTGCTAGGGGGTCTTGGGTTCACCAAACAGGACTGGAATCGAAGGACCGAAGAGTTTTCCGGCGGCTGGCAGATGCGCATCGCTCTGGCGAAGCTGCTGCTCGAGAAGCCGAATCTGCTGCTTCTCGACGAGCCGACGAACCACCTCGACCTCGAAACCCGCAACTGGCTGGAGGGATATCTCGCACAATACCCTTTCGCCTTTATTCTCGTCTCGCACGATCGCTTTTTTGTCGACGCCACGGTTAAAAGCATCATCGAAATCTGGAACCGGAAAGTTCACTTCTACGCCGGAAATTACTCCCGCTACGAAACCTTGCGGCAGCAGAGGATCGAGCAGGTCCGGGCCGCCTATAAGAATCAGCAGGATCACATTCGCCATCTCGAATCGTTCATCAGCCGATTCCGTTACAAAGCGACCAAGGCCGTGCAGGTGCAGAGCCGCGTCAAGCAGCTGGCCAAGATCGAGCGAATCGAACTGCCCGAGGAAGAAAGCACGGTCCACTTCCGATTCCCGCAGCCGAAGGCCAGCGGCCGCATCGTTATGGAGTTCCAGCATGTGGCTAAGACTTACGGACCCCAAGAGGTTTTTTCGGATCTTAGCTTCATCATGGAACGCCGGGATCGCATTGCGCTGATTGGTCCCAACGGGGCCGGGAAATCGACCCTCATTCGCCTACTGTCCGGGGACGAACCCCTAACCGGGGGACAACGCATCGTGGGGCACAACGTCGAGGTGGATTACTTCGCTCAAGACCAGTACAAAGAGTTGGACCCCCAGGTTTCAATGTTCGATGATCTGGCCCGGTTGGCGGCTCGCTCGGGCGACGGCGAGCTGCGGAGCCTGCTGGGGTGCTTCTTGTTTTCCGGCGACGACGTTTTCAAAACCATCGGCGTTCTATCGGGTGGCGAGCGGAATCGCTATGCCCTGGCCCGCATGCTCGTCAGACCGAGCAACTTGCTCTTGCTCGACGAGCCTACAAACCATCTTGATCTGCGGGCCAAAGAGGTGTTGCTTCGCAGTCTGCTCGACTTCAGTGGAACGATCGTCTTTGTCTCCCACGACCGCTACTTCATCGACAAACTTGCCGGCAAGGTTTTCTCGGTGGGTGACGGCGGCGTCGAGATCTTCCCTGGCAATTACGAAGACTATCTTTGGCAAACGAACCGCCGCCGAGAATCGCTCCGGGCCCAGCGAGTGACCCCCGGCGCATCGCTGGAGCCGCCGGTCAGGGAGGTTCGCCACGGCGAAAACTCTACGAACTCAAAAAAAAAGGCCTCGCGGATGAACCCCCTGCAAGCCGAGCGCCTGCGCGGCCAAATCGGGGAGCTGGAAGCGGAGATCAGCCGCCTGGAATCCGAGGTCGCCGAGCTACAACGCCGGCTCAGTGAATCCTACAAGGATCACCGACGCGCTGCCGAGATTACCGCCCGCATGGAGCAGTACCGCGAGAGCATCCAGGCCCGCGAGCAGGCCTGGCAGGAGCTGACCGAAAAACTCGAAGCCAACGCCTGAACCGACCGGCTGCCTGGTGTGACCGTCTTCCACTGACACATCAAAGTCACGGCTCGGTGGCGGGGGATTCTCAAGGTAGCTGCCTGCCGCTCCAAAACGCCTCCCCAATAACCGGGCACACGGACGCTTCACAAGTAGGGGCCCTCGTGCCGATTGCCCACGTTAGACTGTTCAATGGAAGAGCCGCCGTTGGAACATGTCGAGAAATGATTTCCCGTTGAGCGATGCGGCGTCAGAGCTTCTTCAACCGGTCGCCGAGCGGGTCGAAATCGAGTCCCATCAGAGGGCTGGCGAGACTCTAGCCGATAACGAGCGACATCGATTGTTCCCGACAGCTATTGCGAGAGTGGTAGAATTTGGGCATCTTGGTCGGGCGCAAGACTAGCCGATGCAGGGTCGCTAGTTCGGGAACTGGATAGCACGAATAGGACGAGCACTTCTCACCAGCAAGCTGGCACAAGTGGGCGAGTTACTGGCCGTGTTTCTCGTCGCTGGCACAGTGATCTGGGGCGTGGGACCGCTGGTTGGAGAGGATCCGCTGGCGCGTTATGGAGTGGTTTGGGTGGCCAATGCGCTGATGCTTGTCACCGTGTGGCTGGGATTGCACTTTCGTGGGCAGGGTTGGGACCACTTTGGGTTGAGCTTTCAAGTTCACAGTCGGCGCGCCGTGGTCCGTGCGGTCATACAGTCCGTGGTTGTCTTCGTCGTTGCGGGGCTCGCATTTGTAGTGGGCGCGGTCGTCATGGCGAACATCGTCGGCTGGCCAGAAGCCGCCGATATGAGCGGGTATGACTTCTTGCGGGACAACCTTGTAGTGTTTCTCCTTTGCTTGGCAGGGGTTTACATCGTCTCCTCGTTTGGTGAGGAGGTCATCTACCGCGCCTTTTTGATCAACCGAATCGCGGAGCTGGGGTCGGGGCGCAAAATGGCCTGGAGGGTAGCCGTCGTGGTCAGCTCTGTTGTGTTTGGCGGCGTTCACTTTGAATGGGGACCAGCGGGGATAGTCCAGACGGCTTTCGTGGGATTGGCTCTCGGCGTGTCCTACCTTGTGGTTGGCAGGAACCTATGGGTGACGATTCTGGCCCACGTCTACCTCGATACGGCACTGCTGCTTCCCATATACTTTGCTGCGGGATAGAAGGGTCTCTGCGTCGAGTTCCGGACCGCGAGCACAACCAAGTTCCAAGAACGAGCTGAGTAGGCCGTCTGCGCAAATACCTGTCTGCATATCCGGTTCGCATGAGAACAGCTTCAATCCAAAGGCGTCTTGCCCAGATAAGACTCGTCCCGGGCGTCCACTTCGAACCTGCTCGCGCTCTCGTTGTTTCAGCGGACCATCGCCTCGGAACATGGCACGCGCCAAACGTTTACAGCGAATCCCTACGGCCTCCAGGCGGACGGCGACCTCGCTGGCTCGCCACTGTGCCGATTTTGCCGATGATGGCGCTACACCCAGCCAAGCTCCTTCATCGCAAGCCCCGAGTGCCAGATTTTCGTCATGTGGCTGATCTTGTCGCCCTCGAAGAACATCACGTACACGTAGTCGGTCTTGACGCTCTTGCCGGTAGGCGGACACGGCCCCCCTTCGCCGGTATGCGTTGCCGAAAAGACCGCGTAGGCCGACACATTGTTGCGTTCGGCGTCGACGGCCCAGGACTTGAGGTCGTAGCTAGCGTCGGGCATAAAACCAACCAGAGCTTTCATCCAATCGGCATACGCCTCAAGAGTCTTAACGTCGGCCAGAGGCTCGGCCTGAGCCGAGAAAGATGCGTCCGGCTTGCAGTAGGGCGCGCACGCCTGCCAACCCTTTCCGGCCTCACAGGCCTCAAAAAAACCTTGTGCAGTTTGTTCCATGGAATGTGACATCGGGTCGCTCCTGTAGCTTCGAAAAATACCGCCGGTGAAACCGAATTACCTCTAGTATTTCACGTTGAGAGCGGGCTGTGCTATCACCTTGAGCATGCAGCCAGCAAGCGCCCGTCGGACGGCGAGCCGAGCAATGTCTCAAGCGGCTAAATCCTGCCTTGTTGTCGTTAGCCTTCATCGGGAGTGCCGAGGTGAAGGGAGGTGGAGAGGGAGGAAATGTCTCTACCGAGGCACTTTCGATAAGGAGACTAGAAGGAAGCCGCTGGAGGGGCGGACGCTATGGAGGTTGAACCGGGTTTTGGTACTCGCCGCAACTCCGAAGCAACTTGGTCACGTCTTTGAGCCGATGGTAGTTTCGGTGTAGTTGCGGCGTACGAGTTCTTCTCGCATCCGCTGAGTGATTCTGGTCATAGAGACCTCCTTTCTCCATGGTTAGCCCGCTTTTCTCACCAGGTGGCGAAGCGAAGTGCGTGAGAGGCCTGTCAGTACAAGGCGCGCGCCGCTCAGCGAGCGGAGGCGTACTTGAACAGTACGTTGAGCACGGTGAGCAAGCGCAACGAAGTAATGGCGGGCCTATCGCGTGCTTCGGCCGTCAGGTGGTGAGAAATACGGGCTAGAACCTACCCCCTATCAACCGTTGCGGAAAACGCCATCCAACGCTGCAGACCCGACCCCACGCCGAAGGCGTCCGCCGCTCCTGCGGCTTCGTTCTGGTCGGCAAGGGTTTACCTAGCTTGCCTATTATGAATTAGCTTCTGGTCAGAGCCCGACCAGTTTACCCCGCTACCCGGACCCACGGCACGAACGGTGGGTTTGCCGACCCACGGTAGGTTTACCGACTCTATGATAGACTCGATCGGTGCTGGAGTTCCTGTTCTGGTGCTTTGTCATCCCGGCCACCCTGGCAACCTTTTGGTCGATCCGCACCGGACGGCGCTACCTGGAACACGTCCAGTCTTCTCTTCAAGATCCGCCCTCGAACTACCATCCCCCGGCCACTCTGATTGTTCCCGTCAAGGGTCTCGAGCACGATCTCAGCCGCAACCTGCTCACGCTCGCCGAGCAAGACTATCCCAATTACGAATTGATTGTCGTTTCACGAAGCGAGTCGGATCCCGGCCTGAGATCCGCCCGGGCTATGCTCGGTGAAAGGGCGCGCATCGTGATTGCCGGCCCGCCCCCTGACGGGCAAGGCGAAAAAGTGCACAACTTGCTGGTCGCCGTCGACGAAGCGCGCGCCTCCAGCGAAGTTTTCGTTTTCGCCGACTCCGACGGACAGGTTTCTCCCAGTTGGTTGCGATCTCTCGTCGCCCCGCTCGAGGATCGCTCGCTCGGCGCCACGACCGGCTTTCGCTGGTATTTCCCCGAGGATGGTGGCTTCTGGCCCCTGCTGCGCAGCGTCTGGAATTCGACCGTCGCCGGCAACATGAGCAGCAACGATAAGAACTTCGCTTGGGGGGGCGCCACCGGCATCCGCCGAGAAGTGTTTGACCGAGCGGAGATACCGAAGTTCTGGCAAGGCCCTGTCAGCGACGACTATCGCCTCTCTTCCGCGCTCAACGCCTCGAAGCTAGGGATTCGTTTTGTTCCCGGAAGCATGGTGGCCGGCACCGGGGCCTGCTCCGGCCGCGAATTCCTGCGATGGGCCACTCGCCAGTTGATTATCACCCGCGTATACCGGCGGGGCATGTGGTGGGTGGGCTTTCTGAGCCACATCGTCTATTGCGGAGCGATGCTCGTCAGCTTATTGACGCTCCTTGCCGGCAATCCGCTCGGTCTGGCCGGGTTGGTCGTCACCATCATCCCCGGCATGGGGAAAGGCGCCATGCGCGGCTATGCGGCCCGCCTCATGTTCCCCGACCGCGAGGACTGGCTCGACCGCTTCGGCTGGGCTTATTTCTGGTTCGTCCCCATCGCGACGTGGGCCTGGCTATACATCTTTGTCCGCTCGGCCGTCACCCGCAGGATCGAGTGGCGCGGCAACGTGTATGAGCTGGTCAGCGCGGAGGAGACGCGGCTGCTTGAAGTGGACGAGTCGGGTAATGTTGATTAGGGGTCTCGCGTGGCGTGTCAAGTCCCGTAGTCCCGTAGCGCGGGCCTGGGCCGTCGTTTGGCCCAGACCCGCGGCCTTTTCCCCTGGTCACTGGCTTCAGTCGTTCCACGCCGCGGCCTTTTCTTTTCCAACCGGGTGCGGGGGTAAATAGCGCAGGGGCGCTCCGGTTGCCGGCCGGACTCGAAGCCAATCGCCCATCGCCCGACGGAGGCACTTGACACTCCCGCTATTCTAAAGGGGGAGACCGCACGGACCGGCGTAGCGCTCTAGGGGCGAAGAAAAAATACGAAACGAACCAAATTTCTAATAACCCCCATTAATCCGGTGACTTACACGGCCTGAAAACGGTGCCGGCTTCGCGCTACGGGATACGGCCTACGTACTTGAGGATGGTGCCGCTGTGGCAAGTGTCCCCATGGGTGATGAACATGCCCCGGCACCGAAATAGGCAGCTGTCCCGGGTCTCGTGTCCCGTCTCGCGAACAAACGGCCGCTCTCTCCTGCTACCCTTTAGGATCGGGTTGCAGGGAGTCTGTTGACCGGGCGATGAGGCCATCGCGCCCGTCTGCGGCGCGACCGATTCGACAGCCTCGACCGATCCGGCGCGGGCAAGTCCATGAAGAAAAAAGCCGTTTACCTGGCCATCCTCGTGTTGGCGGTCCTCCACCAAGACTTCTGGTTGTGGCACGACGCCACGCTATTGTTCGGCTTTTTGCCGGTCGGGCTGGCCTACCACGCCCTGTACTCGCTTGTCGCCGCCCTGCTTTGGTACCTGGCCCTGGTCTTCGCTTGGCCGTCTGACGCCGAAGCCTTTGCCGAACAAGCCCCCGAGGAGACAACCGGCGAATGACCCAGCTCGTCGTCATGTCCGCCTACCTGCTACTGTTACTGGGCCTCGGTTTGCTCAGCCAGCGCTTCTTCCGCGGTACGGCCCGGGACTATTTTCTGGCCAGCCATTCGATCGGTCCCGTACTGTTGCTGATGTCCGTGTTCGGGACGACCATGACCGCCTTCGCGCTGGTAGGCAGCACCGGAGAAGCGTTCCGGGCCGGCATTGGCGTCTACGGCATGATGGCTTCCTGGTCCGGGTTGATTCACGCCGCGATTTTTTTTCTGGTCGGGATTCGGCTGTGGGCGATAGGGAAGAGACATGGATATATCACTCAAATTCAATATTTTAGAGAGCGTTTTGAAAGTAACACTCTAGGCCTTCTGTTGTTCCCCATCTTGGTCGGACTGGTGATCCCCTACCTGCTGATGGGTCTGCTCGGGGCCGGAGGCGTCGTGCGCTCACTGACTCGTGGGGCGTTTCCAGAGATGTTCGCGGCGACGCAGGGGGGCGTTCCCCCGTGGCTCAGCGGACTCTTTATCTGTGCGGTGGTCTTACTCTACGTCTTCTTCGGGGGACTGCGGGGCGCCACCTGGGCCAACACCTTTCAGACGTGCGTTTTTATGGTGACCGGGCTGATCGCGTTCGTGGTGATTTCCTCGAAGCTCGGCGGCCTGGCGGCGGCCAGCGAAAGAGTGCTCGAAGCGCGTCCCGAGAGACTGATCCGCGGTGAGGAAATTACGCAGTTGCAGTTCCTAACCTACTTCTTCATTCCCTTTTCCGTGGGCATGTTTCCGCATCTGTTTCAGCACTGGCTGACGGCTCGGTCGGCGAAAACGTTTCGACTCACGGTGGTGGCGCATCCGATCTTCATCATGGTCGTGTGGGTTCCCTGCATCCTGATCGGCGTATGGGCGACGGCGGCGGTCATGCCCGACGGCTCGCCGGTAGTTCCCAGCGGCGTGCCTCCTAACACGGAACTCGCCATCATGGTGCAGAAGCTGACCGGCCCGTTGCTGGCGGGCCTGTTGGGGGCGGGCATTCTGGCGGCCATCATGTCTTCCCTCGACTCGCAGTTTTTCTGCCTCGGTACGATGTTCACCCACGATATCGTGACCCACTATTTCGGGGAAGCTCGCTTTGACGACCGCGACCGCGTGCGATTGGCGCGTTGTTTTATTGTCGGCGTCGTCGCGGTTACTTACCTGCTTTCTCTGGCTCAACCTCGGCACGTCTTCACGCTGGGCATTTGGTGCTTCAGCGGCTTTGCGAGCCTCTTCCCGTTAGTCTTTGCTTCCATCTACTGGCGTCGTGTCACCAGGGCAGGGGCCATTGCGTCCGTTGTGGTCACGGCTGCTGCCTGGCTGCTGCTGTTTCAGGCGGGCGACTACGGGGGCGACCGCAGGTACCTGTTTCTGGGCATGATGCCAGCGGCAACGATCTTCGTCTGTTCTCTCGTGACTTTGGTCGGCGTGTCTTTGTTCACTGCGCCTCCGTCGGAGAAGACACTGAACAAGTATTTCCCGCGCAAGCAGCCGGCCGGTGCGGCGGTTGCCGCCGGCGCACCCGTGGCCGGCGACTAGCAGCCCGCTTTTCCACCGCGCACTTCGGCCGGCAGAGGGTGAGAAAGGCGACCGGCCGAAACAATTGGAACAGGCGTAGCTTTCCATGAAGATCGCCTACATCACGGCGGGGGCCGGGGGCATGATCTGTGGCAATTGCCTACGGGACAACGCCCTCGCCGCGGCGCTATTGGAACTCGGCCACGACGTCCAGCTCATCCCCACCTATACGCCCATTCGGACCGACGAAGAGGATGTCAGCCTCGGGCGGGTCTTCTACGGTGGCATCAACGTCTACCTTCAGCAAAAGTATTCTTTGTTTCGGCGAACGCCGGGGTTTCTTGACCGCCTCCTCGACCATCGCCGGCTGTTGCGCTTCGCCGCCCGGTTCGCCGTCAAGACGGCGCCGCGGGACCTCGGGCCGCTGACGGTTTCGGTTGTCGAGGGCAGCGAGGGACCTCATAAAAAAGAACTCGATAGGCTGATCGAGTGGCTGGGCCGGAGTCGGCCCGAAGTTGTACACCTGACGAACACGCTTCTGGCCGGCATCGCGCCGGCCGTCAAACGGCAGTTGGGCATCCCGGTATGCTGTTCGCTCCAGGGGGAGGACTTTTTCCTCTCGAACCTCCCAGCGCCACATCAAGAACGCGCTTTTGACCTGGTGCGCCATATGGCCGGGTCCGTGGACGCGTTCATCGCGCCCTGCCAGGACCATGCTGAAGCCATGGCGCCCCATCTTGGTATTTCCGCGGACGTGATCCACGTTGTGTTGCCGGGGATTAGCCTGGACGGATTCTCTTCTAAACCAGACGCCGTCCGGGGCGAGTTCGTCGTCGGCTACTTGGCGCGCATCTGTCCCGAAAAAGGCTTGCATCTGTTGGCTGAGGCTTTGCGGCGGCTGACTCAGAAGCGAGGCTCGTCGGGGCCCCGCCTGCGCCTACGCGTCGCCGGATGGCTTGGCCCCGAGCATCGCGGCTACCTCGACCGCATTCGGCAACAAGTCACGGAGTGGGGATCGGAGGGCGCCTTCGAATACCTGGGATCGATCGGACGCGAACAAAAGCTCCACTTCCTGAGCGGCCTAGACGCCTTATCCGTGCCGGTGACTTATCGTGCACCGAAAGGTCTCTACGTCCTCGAAGCGCTGGCCGGCGGGGTTCCCGTGGTTCAGCCGCGGGTGGGAATTTTCCCTGAACTGATTAATAAAACCGGCGGCGGGCTGTTGTTTGAGACCGGCAATGTCGATGACCTCCTCCGCTCGATCGAGTGGCTGATCGACAACCGAGCCGAGGGTCGCCGGATGGGGCAGAGGGGCCGGCACGGTGTCTACCAGTGGTTCCACACCCGGCGCGTGGCCGAGGAGACGCTGGCGGTCTACGAGACTCTATAAGATTCACAATAAGATTCACAGATCTATGGCAAACGAATTCCACTATCGGCGGGTGGTCCACTGGCAGGATACCGACACGGCCGGGATCATCCATTTCACGAACTACTTCCGCTACATGGAAGAGGCGGAAACCGAGTTTCTGCGGTCCCTCGGAATTCAGAAACGCAAAGACCCGCCGTTCGACACCGTGCTCTGCCCTCGGGTGTCGGCGGGTTGCGACTTCGTCAAGACCGTAGCATTCGGCGACGAGTTGGCTGTCCACCTCTCGGTTGCCGAGATCGGGCGTACCTCAATCGGTTACCGATTCTCTTTCACGTGCGGTGAACATGAAGTGGCCCGAGGCCGCCTGACGGTTGTCTGCGTCCGAAAAGACAGCCATGGAGAAATGAAATCGGTGCCGGTTCCCGAGCGGCTAAGGCAAGCACTGGAAGCACGCGAAAACGGGAAGGAGACGAGCTGAGGGGCAGAGTGCTTGGTCTGCCGCTGCTTGCTGAACGCTGGGACATTCGTAAGCGTTCCGATAGAGCGTGGGCGGATGGGAACGGGCCTGATCCAACCCGGTCGCGGCCGACATCGGATTTGAGGATAATGCGCGGCCAATCGGGGTGAAGGACTTGATAGGAACCGCGGGTCTCGGCAAAACGAGCCCGGCCTTGCGCCACGGGTCTACTCCGCTGTCGGGTCCGTCCGATATTGTTCCTGCATCTCTCGAAACCGCTCGACATAGCGTTGCAGGCGATCGGCCTCTCTTGGCAACGAAAGAACAGGTTTACCTTTGCCCGTGACCATCACCTGTTTCGCGTCCTCACCTGCGCCAAAATCTAGGTACGGTGAGAAGTGCGTACATTGAATATGCGGCAGAGCGACGGAGAGTCGGGCGTACTCCTCGGTGGGAAATTGATTGCTTAGTTCGATCTCCTGAAGGTTTGTGAGGCCGGCTATGGGCCGAAGAGATTGATCGCCGACGCGGATGGCCGTGAGGCTGAGGCCTCTCAAGTTTTTCAAGTACCTGAGCGGCTCAAGGGTGTCGGGCCGGAACGTGCTCCACATGCCGCCCGACAGATCAAGGATTTCGAGGTTTCGAAGTTCGGCAATGGGTCCCAGATCATGCACCTTGGGGCAGTGTGACAGGGCGAAAAGCCGCAGGCCGACAAGGTTCTTCAGAAAGGCAATGCTGGCGACCTTGGTATTCCACTGAATCTCGAGCGCCTGCAAACGCTGGAGCCGCCCAAGAGGCGCCAAATCAGCGATGCGCAAGCCGTCAAAGAAGAGATACAGCGGATCGATCAGCGGCAGGATTTCGTGAAACTGACGTTCATTGACGTCGCCAATCCAGAGAGCCTCGACGAGCGGGAAATCCCGCAGGCGTTCTATGTTGCGTGTTTTCCCCAGGATCGCAAGCCGTGACGGCGGTTCCTCCACCTCGGCAAGGTCGTCTGTCACCTTGGGCGGCCTCGCAGGTTGCATGTTGATCATGTCATCTATGACCATAGCCATACGCGCTCCCATCCTTGAGAGATCGGTGACATGCACCGAACCTCCGCGGCAGCGTCGCCACCGACGTGGCGGCGCGTCTCCAGTTGTGCAGTGGTGCTGGTCCCAGCGACCTCTCTTATCTTCCGCGGACGCGACCAAACAACTCATCCGAAAAGTCGGGAACACTGTCCCGGACTTTCCCGTGCTCGCAGTAATGGAGCGGTTGCCGTAGCGGCCATAACCGAAGGTTGACGACCAACTACCCGTCTCGACCGCCGAGAAAATAACCTCGCAACACGTTGATTACAGGGGGATTGCTAGAAATTTGGTTTGTTTCGTTTTTTGTTTTTTCGTCGAGCGCGATACCGGCCTCAGGGTTACTCCCTATTGAGAATAGCAGGCGGTCAAGCGTCCGCGTGGCAATACACAAACGGTCGCGGAATCTGGCGGGCCGACGACACGGTAGAGCGAAGGGGAAGTGTGGTCATCGCCCGCCTCGATCAGCGCTACGGGCTTGCCGCCTGCGCCTGTGGCTGCATGCGCGTGAAGAACTCTCCGGGAGGCATCCCGAAGTAGAGCGTGCCGCTAGCGGCCTCCACACCCTCTTGGCGCAGGTGCCGGAACAACTGTATCGTGTGATTCGCCAGATGTGCCCGTCGTCGCATTTTCGCCGCGCTGGATCAGCATTTTCCAATACAAGAAATGATCCTGAAGAGGGGTTGGTCGGGCGAGTGGATCTCCTTTCTGACGGTGTTCGAAGGGGGGAGGGGGAAGCGGAACTTGGTGTGGCCCGGATCAGGGACGTTGGTCGAGCTTCCTCTCCCCCCCTCCCATCAATGCCGAGTCCGGGCCGCCAGGCCCCGCCCCCTCGTGCTGGGATTTACCAAGGGGAGCGGCAGCTGGCCAGCAGTTTCCGCTTGCGTTGCTGCATGGGGCGGGCGCATTCGGTATCGCTCATCCGCCGTGCTTGCTGTTCGAGATAATCGACCGTGATGCCTTCCTTCAAGTGCTGCTGCCAGTTGTCGAGCGAGACCAGCTTTTCGTAAGGCGTGCGGTAGTCCCCGACTGGAAGTACGCGAAGGGGAGGAGGAGACGATCTGAGGCGAAGGGTGCTGGTCTGCCACCGCTTCATGAACGCCAGGACATTCGTAAGCGTTCCGCCTTTCATTTTTCGGCGACAACAACCGCTTCGCCGCAGTAGCGGCGCAGCCCCGGCAGCGCCTCCAGCAGCAGCCGATCCGCCTCTTCAAGGCCGACCATGATCGCCCGGACCGCGGGGCGTTGGAAACGGCCCCGGAACAGACGCTTGGCCATAGCCAGCAGGTTCAAAGGGGTAACTTCAACCTGCCGCATGTGTTGCCGCAGCCGCTCGACGTCGCCCTCGTCGAAAATCGCTCCTTCGCCGGCTTCGGCCGGTTCTCGGCCGAAGCGCCAGCGCAGACGGCGCGCGGCGTCGAGCAGAGGGTTGTTCCCCCAGCCCTCGGCCATCACCAGCCGCCCGCCCGGCTTGAGCACGCGCAAAAGCTCCTCGAAAGCGCGGCCGTACTTGAGCGTGTGATGGACCGCGGCGCAGGCGAAGATGAGATCAAACTCGCCATTGGCGAAGCAGCTGAGGTCGCCGGCGTCGCGCGCGACGCCGCGTACGGACTCGATGACCCCGCTTGCCCGAGCGCGCCGCAAAGCCACCTCGACGGCGACAGGCGAAAGATCCAGTAGGGTCACGTTTGCCCCTTCGACGGCCAACATTACGCCCCAGTCGCCGACCCCGCAGCCGTAGTCCAGCACGCGGCGTCCCTTCACGGGTTCGGCCAGCAGCTTTTCCAGGGCCGTGTGATAGAGCCGCCGGCGTTCGAAACGCGGGTTGGCCGGGTCGTCGAATTGGGCCGCGAGGATGCGCCGATCGACGCGAAGCGCGCCGTCGTCGGCTTCGAGGTGCGGAGCGTAAGCTCGATCGTAGTAGCCCCGCTCCTGATCGGCTGTTACGCTCATCGAGCGAGGAATTGTACCACAGGCCTCGCGCCTAGCGGCTTTCGCCCGGACTCCTCAGCTTGCCGCCTGCATCGGCGGCTGCATGCGTGTGGAAAACTCTCTCGGCGGCATGCCGAAATAGAGCGTCCCGCTATCGGCGTCAACGCCAGCCTGAGGTAAATACTAGAACAACTGCATCGTGTGATTCGCCGGATGTGCCCGTCGTCGCATTTTCGCGGCGCTGGGTCGCGGGCGGGACCGCCTGGGGAGTTCTAGAATAGGGGCATGCTCCGCGATCCTAGCCTGATCCCCCTATCACACCAACATCAGCACGGGCTGGCGCTGGCGGTTCTCATCGACCGCGGCTTAAAGGCCGACCCCAGCGAGCAGAAGGCCGAAGAGTTAAGCCACAAGGCGGCTCAGCTGGGGGAGGTGGAGTTATTGGGGCACTTCAAGGTGGAAGAGGAAGTGCTGTTTCCCGCCGTGAGGCCGTTTCTTGACTCGGAAGAGATGATCGACGAGCTTATCGGAGAACACCGACAAATGGAGGAGCTGCTTGGGAGACTCGCCCACGCGCCCGCGGGCGAGCGCACTGCGCTGCTCGGTGAATTCGGCGCGTTGTTGAGCCGTCACATTCGAACCGAAGAGCGCCGGTTGTTCGAGCAGATTCAAGGTCGACTATCCGCGGATGATCTGCTGGCGCTGGGCGAGCGGATCGACGCCAGCGTGCGGAAAGTTTGCCCCGTGACGGGGAAGCTGCCTTGGGAGGGGACGGCTTGAGCGGATATGTTCTCGGGGCCGGCGTCGCTAAGGCGAGACCGGTGGAACTACCAGGTAGGCAGGAGCTGTCCGGCGGCCGGCGAATTCGCGCTGAGTCGGGCAGCTTCGACGCCGGCGGTCTTTTTTTCGCTAGCCGAGTCCTTCGAGGGTCGAGGCTTGGCGGGTCGGCGCGAGCGGCCCAGCCGCGATCTACCCGAGGTTCCAGAGAGCCACGTAAAGCCCCTCTCGCTCGCGTCCGGGCGGCGCAGGATTGCGGCAATTGCGTTGGTCCGGGTTTGATTCCATTTCGCAAAGGCATCCCTTCGGGACGGATTGAACGTTGCAACCAGAAGAGGTGGAGAGTCTTTCGCGACGGCCATCGAGCGCTTCGATTTTAGTTGGAACTGCCGCCCGAATGCCGATACGGACGCTTTGCCGCGGTAAACACGCAGCGAGGGAGCTTCACCGGGTTGGTGGTCGCAACGATACAATCCTCGTTTTTCAAATTGCACGCGGGAGGCGCCGCAGGTCAGGGTGAGCAGGTTTTTGCTGGCCTTGTCCGCAATGTCGACGAAGACCGATCCGGAGATCAATCGCAAATCAACGCCTGAACGTTTGGCCGAGAGCATCTCGATCTCACTGTTGTCATCTTGCCGTAGGAACGTGCCGGGAAGCAGCACCAGTTCGGCCTGACCACCTCTGGTACTCAGCCGCTGCCCTGTCCGCAGGTGCACGAACTTGCCCCGCCGGCCCTGTTGCCCCTTCGCACCCGAGAGCAGAACTTTCCCCTCTGTGTAGTGGATCAGCGCGGGTCGAAGCGAAATGACCGACTGTGCCGCCAGCGGGCAGGACAGCGAACCGGCCAGCACAAGGGCAGCAACCCCGGCGCGGCGCGGCCGGTTTTCTATCCCAGCTTTCAAGCAGGACCCCCCGGCGGAGATCCCCCGGCCAGGGGCTCCGCCTCTCCAATACCAAACCCCGATGCTAAACCCCAATACTAAACCAATGAGCCGAGTCAGGACAATACAACCGAACAACATGCTTCCCTTTATTCGACATTTTCGTTTTTTGGGCAGACCGTCGAAAAGGCGTTCGCTGAACATTCGCGGCCAAGAGCCTGATCGGCACTGAACGTGGCGCACGCGTTCTCGCGTGCCGTGTGGCCATTCCTGGCGACATCGAGTCGCAGGGCCAGTCGTGCGTTTGCTGATGCTGACAGAAATGTCGGCGCGCCGGGCCGCCCTCCGGGATTGATCCCTTCGCCCGGCGCCATCCCAACCAGGTTCATCTTGCATGGGGAAAAGGCCCGTACGCGGACCGGTGGGCTTTTTGTTGTAGAATTTCGGGGATTTCATGTTCCAGCCGCATGTGGGATCGAGGGACGCGACTAGGAGAGAGGAGACGACTGCCATGGCATTCGATCTGCTGCTACGGGAAGGCCGCATGAACACCATGGGGCTGCGCAATCGCCTCATCACCGGGCCCATGGAGAAGGGCATGGCCAACCGTGATGGGAGCCTCAGCCAACACTATATCGACTACCTGACCGAGCGAGCGCGGGGTGGCGCGAGCCTGCTGATGGTTGAGTCTTGCCACCACTGTACGAACCTGCTCGAGGTGAGGAAAAGCGGGTTAAACGCGATCTGTGCCACACGTCCGGACAGAGCCGTGCCCGTGAGGGCGCGGGCTCGCAGGCTAACGCCCGCGGCTCTGTTTGGTTGGTCGCCAGGATGTGCGTAAGCAGCCCAAATCCTCGCAACGGCCGGGGGTGCTTCGACCGTCAGGTGGTGAGAAATGCGGCTTACGCGTAGAAGCAGCCGATGGAGCCGCCCTAACTCTGTCTTCCTCCCCGGAGGTCGCCGGATCGGCGGCTAAACCAATTCGGGAATCGGCCGGCCCGGTTTGTCTCCGATGGAGTTGGCGATATAGATCGGCCGCCGGATGGGGCTCATATAGGTTTTTGTCCAGTCGATGCCGAGGGCTTTATAGATCGTCGCGAACAGATCTCCCATGGTCACCATCTGTCCGGCCACCTGCGCGCCCCGGTCGTCACTGCCGCCGATGATCCGGCCTCCCCGGATTCCGCCGCCCCCCAGCAGCATAGACCAGCAGGCAGGCCAATGATCTCGTCCTTGGACGGCATTGATGTAGGGGGTGCGACCAAACTCGCCGGTCACAATCACCACGGTCGACTCCAGCAGCCCTCTCTGATCGAGATCCTCGAGCAGGGTCGAAAGAGTCTGGTCCAGCGTGGGCGCGAGCTGGTCGCGAAGCGTTTGATCGTTACTCAAGCGATCCACCTCCGTCTTGCCGTGGGTGTCCCATTCGCCGTGCTGGTAACCGGCAACCAAGGCGAAACGGCATCCCGACTCGACCAGCCGACGCGCCAGCAGCATGCTCTGACCCACTCGCGTTCGCCCGTAAGCATCTTTGGTCTTTGCGGACTCCTGAGAAAGGTCGAAGGCTTTTCGCACCCTCGGCGACAAAAGCATATTCAATGCCTGGTCCACGAAAGCGTCCATCTTGAGAAACTCGGCATTCGTCTCCTTGCCGCGGTAGCGGCGATCCACGATTTCCAAAAATGTCCGCCGGTCTTTGACATCCTCGACGGAAAGCGGCCTGGGCAGCCTGAGATCCGGAATCTCGAAATCTTCCCGGCTGGGATCGGGAAGGATGATCGGATTGTACGGGGGACCCAGAAAAGCCCCATCGAACGAATCGGCATAGGACACGTTGAAGTCGAGCTCCCAAGGTTTTGGGATGAGCATGTAAGGGGGAATATCGTGGCGCGGGCCAAGCTCCTTGGCGACGACCGACCCCAGACTGGGGAACTTCATGGCCGGATTGGGCCGGTGGCCCGTCATGGCATAGTGGGTCCCCTGAGGGTGATTGCTTTCTTCCGTGTACATGGAGCGGATGATGGCCAGCTTGTCCATCTGTTGGGCAATGCGGGGGAACAGCTCGGAAATCTGAATGCCGGGAACGTTCGTCGAGATCGGTTTGAACCCGCTGCTGGGCTTCGGGTCCCAGGTGTCGATTTGACTGGGGCCTCCCTCCAGCCACAGTAGAATGCATGATTCCGCCTTGGCTTTCACGACCGAGCTGCCGCTTCCACCGGCAGCCGGCGCGCTCGAGGCCTGCCCCAGGGGACTCAGGCCAAGGCCCGCCAGACCCAACGAGCTTGCTCGGAGAAAGTCACGGCGTTTTACGCCTTGCGGGGAGGAATCTTTGTTCATGACATTCCTTATCATTTAGTCGGGATGCCCTCAATCGCCCACACTTCGCTGTGAGGTGGGTCGCCTGCCGCGAAGGCAATCTTCTTCCCATTGGGGTGAATGCTGAGACCGGAAGGGAGCATTCCTTCGAGTGATATCCCGAGATGCTGGGGGGTTCTTCCGTCTCGGACCTCTACTCGCCAGAACTCCAGCCTCTTCTGCTTGGCGGTCGAGGGTGCATAGATCAGACTTTTTGAATCAGCAGACCAGTCCATAGCAAATACCGGTTGCCCGTAAGGCGTTTCGAACGGATCTGGAAGAGCAGCTAAGTCCTCTGCCGAGCCTGTTCAGCATACAGCATGCCGGCAAGGGGGCGCGGTGCTCGAACAGCCAATAAATCATACCGAAAGCGGTCCGGCAAGCGCTTTGCTAACCTGAGAGACTCCAACGTTCTGGATTGAGGACGGCAAGTCATGACCCGGGAAGAGAAATCGGCCGATCTCGAAAAACGGAATAAGGCCGCTCGAGCCGGCGGCGGGAAAGAGCGCGTCGAGCGCCAGCACAAGGCGGGGAAACTCTCCGCCCGCGAACGGATTGATTTGCTGCTGGATGAAGGCAGTTTCGAAGAGTTGGATCGTTTCGTGACTCACTCCTGCACCGACTTCGGGATGCAGTCGAAAACGATCCCCGGCGACGGGTTCGTAGCCGGCTATGGGCAAGTCGACGGGCGCTTGGTGTACGTTTTTTCACACGACTTCACGGTGTTCGGCGGATCTTTGTCGCTGGCAAATGCCGCCAAGGTCTGCAAGATTATGGATCTGGCCGTGAAAACAGGCGCGCCGGTCATTGGGCTCAACGATTCCGGTGGAGCGCGAATCCAGGAAGGCGTAGCATCGCTCGCCGGCTACGCCGATATTTTCCTCCGCAATACGCTGGCAAGCGGGGTGGTGCCCCAAATCTCAGCCATCATGGGACCTTGCGCCGGCGGCGCGGTGTACTCGCCGGCCATCACCGACTTCGTTTTCATGGTGGACAAGACAAGCTATATGTTCGTGACCGGACCGGACGTTATTAAAACAGTCACCCACGAACAAGTCACCAAGGAAGAGCTCGGAGGAGCGCACACCCACAATCAGGTTAGCGGCGTAGCGCATTTCATTGCGCCCGATGACACTGAGTGCTTGCGGGCGATCCGCGAGTTGCTGAGTTTTTTGCCGCTCAACAACGTCGACGATCCGCCTCGCCGGTCTACCACCGATCCAGCTGATCGCCTGGAAGAGAAACTCGATTCGCTGGTCCCCGATGAGTCCCATCAGCCTTACGACATCAAAGAGATCATTCGGCTGGTCGCCGATGAGGGATATTTCTTCGAAGTGCAGGAGCACTACGCCAAGAACATGGTGGTGGGTTTCGCCCGCTTTGACGGTCGGCCGGTGGGCGTGGTCGCGAACCAGCCGGCGGTGCTCGCCGGATGCCTAGACATCAATGGATCTCTGAAAGGCGCCCGGTTTGTGCGTTTCTGCGACGCCTTCAGTATCCCCATCGTCACCTTTGAAGATGTCCCCGGTTTCCTGCCCGGCACGGACCAGGAATACGGCGGGATCATCAAGCACGGCGCGAAACTCCTCTACGCCTACGCCGAAGCGTCGGTGCCGAAAATCACGGTCATCACCCGTAAGGCGTATGGCGGGGCGTACTGCGTGATGGGATCGAAACACGTTCGCACCGACATCAACTACGCCTACCCGACGGCCGAGATCGCCGTCATGGGGCCGGAGGGCGCCGTCAACATTCTCCACCGCAGGGAACTGGCCGCTGCCGGCGACGACGCTGACGAGTTCCGCCGCCAGAAGGTGGACGAGTTCCGCGAGCGCTTCGCCAATCCCTACACAGCCGCGGAGAAGGGTTGGATCGATGAAGTGATCGAGCCGCGCTACACTCGCCCGAAGATCATTGCCGCCCTGGGAATGCTCGAAAACAAAGCCGACACCACGCCGAGGAAAAAGCACGGCAATATTCCCTTGTAGCGGACGGGCTCTCAGCAAACCCCCGAACTGATCCGTTCATCGAGCCGATCTCATCCGCCATCTTGACCGCGGGCTTGCTCTCGGACAGCCTCGCGATAAGCGATTCGGAGCCGCGAACACCAGGTGCTCGGCCTACAGGAACCTCACCGTGACCGCGTTGGCGGCGACGCCGTCGACGAAGAGGATAATCTCCACCTCGCCGGCGCCGATCAGCTCCGGCGGCATGGGACCGAGGTTAGCTTGATCGAGTCCCACAAGGTCCGTGTGGGCCAGCGCCGCGGGGACCGGCACCGCCACTCCCCCGACCGTGGCGGTCACCTCATCGGTAAAGCCGCGGATACCCGTACCGAACAGCACCAAAAAGACAAGCTCGCCTTCCCCGCTCAGATCGATCGGCAGCGCCGCGCGGCTGCCGACGGGCAGGTTAGGATCGAAGATGAAGTCTTCCACTTGGCTGTTGTCCGGCAACACCAAAATGAACCGCGCGGCGGCGACTCCCATGCCGTTGTTGTTGGCCGTGAACAGAGCCGGCGCAATCGGCTCGATCCGCACGCTGCCGGCGGTGAGCAGGATGCGGGAGACGGTGGTGCGTCCCAGGCAAAGCAGCCCGCCGCCAGCTGGGGTGTCGTCGAAACACGGGCCGCCCTTGGGCGGTGAGGGTCAAAAACGCTTCCAGCAGCATGGTTACTCCCGGTCGCGGAGGGCGAAAGTATTCTTGTCGCTACGCTGGAAGCGATCGCCGCGAGCGACCTGTTTCGACAGGGCCGAGACCAGGCTTTCGCGATCGAGACGGCGGCCAAAGCGGCCATGGCGTACGGCCAAGCCCCTACGCACTCCTCGTGAGAAACGCCGCCTAGCACTACCCCAACTCCGGCATGTTTTCGCGGAAGATGGTGATGTCCTTGTCGCCTCGGCCCGAGAGGTTGATCAAGAATACCCGACCCTTGGCCTGCGGTGCGCGCCCCACCGCCTCGGCGACCGCATGGGCGGACTCCAGCGCGGGGATGATTCCTTCCAGCTTGGAAAGCAGCCTGACCGCCTCCAACGCTTCTTCGTCCGACCGCGACACGTACTCGACACGCCCCGCGTCCTTTAACCAGGCGTGTTCGGGACCCACCAGCGCGTAGTCGAGACCGGCCGAAACCGAGTGAGTGAGCGCTATTTGGCCGTCGGCGTTCTGCAACAAGTAGCTGTAGGCGCCGTGCAGTACGCCGGGGCTGCCGCCCGAAAAACGCGCCGCGTGATCACCCAGATCCGTCCCGCGGCCCCCCGCCTCCACCCCCACCATCCCTACGCTTTCGTCCGCTAGAAAGGGATGAAACAATCCGATCGAGTTGCTGCCTCCGCCGACGCAGGCGAGCAGCAGATCGGGCAGCCGTCCGCCGCTGGTCTCGAGAAATTGCTCGCGCGCTTCTCGTCCGATCACGGTTTGAAAATCCCTCACCATGCGAGGGTAAGGGTGCGGGCCGAGCGCCGATCCCAGCAGATAGTGGGTTGTTTCAAAGCTCGCCACCCAGTCGCGCATGGCTTCGCTGATAGCGTCCTTGAGGGTGCGGCTGCCCGCGTCCACGGAGACCACCTCGGCTCCGAGCAGGCGCATCCGGAAAACATTGAGGCTCTGCCGCCGCATGTCTTCCTCGCCCATGTAGACCCGGCATTGTTGCGCGAACAAGGCTGCCACCGTGGCGGACGCAACCCCGTGCTGCCCCGCGCCTGTCTCGGCAATGATTCGCCGTTTGCCCATGCGCCGCGCCAGCAACGCCTGGCCGAGACAGTGGTTGATCTTGTGGGCTCCGGTGTGAAGCAGATCCTCGCGCTTAAGATAGATTTCGGCGCCGCCGAGGTGCTCGCTCAGCCGCCGGGCGTGGAATAGAGGCGTTGGGCGGCCGGCGTACTGGCGGGAAAGCCCGGCCAACTCCGCTTGGAACTCGGGGTCCTCGACCGCTTCGTTATAGGTCTGCTCGAGCTGTTCGAGAGGCGCAACCAGGATCTCCGGGACATACTGGCCGCCGTAGGGACCAAAATGCCCCTTTGGATCGGGCAACGTAGCGGCACCGTGCTTAGCCATCGTTTCTCTATTCAACGGAGCGGGCCGCTTCCAGATATCGCCGAACTTTCTCGCGATCCTTGACGCCGAGTCTCCGCTCCAACCGCGAGCTGGCGTCTACTCCCCAGGGATCGACTTGCCGAATCGCTTCCCCCACATTGTCCCCGTCAAGTCCTCCGGCCACGATGATCTTGCCGTGCCGTTTGGCTTTCTGGGCCGTGGGCCAGGGAAAAGTTCGACCGCTGCCGCCGTAGGAGCCTTCTTCCGACGCACCGTCGAGTAGAAAGGCCTCGCACGAGTATTCTTCGATTTCTTGGAGAGCGAAATAGGGCCTTACCCGAAAAGCCTTCCAGACCCGAAGCTCATCAAGCTCTCGGCAAACCTCCGGGGTCTCGTCTCCGTGCAATTGCACGACGTCGAGGTTCACGGCCCGTTTGACATTGAGAATTTGCGCGGGCTTCTCATCGACGAAAAGTCCGACCCGCAACACGTCCTTCGGCGCCGCGGACGAGATCATGGCCGCCGTCTCCACCCTGACGTAGCGGGGGCTGCCGGGGAAAAAGACGAATCCCAAAGCTGTCGCGCCGTGTTTTGCAGCAAACAAAGCGTCGGCTACCCCGGTGATGCCGCAAACTTTGATGATCTCAGGGGGCAAGGCGGCTCACTCCTTGAATCATACGGGATAGCGCCTGGCCCGGGTCAGGCTGCTTCATCAAGCTCTCGCCGATCAAGAAGCCCCCATAGCCCGCCTCGGTGAGGCGATGGATGTCCTCGGGCGAGCGAATGCCGCTTTCACTGATCGCCACTACCCGCGAGGGAATCCGCTCCGCCAGCCGTATTGAGGTGTCCAGAGAAACTTCCAGCGTCTTCAGGTTGCGGTTGTTGACCCCAACGAAGTCCGCCCCGGCCTCGAGGGCTTGATCGAGTTCCCGCTCATCATGGACTTCGACAAGCGGCTCCAGTTCGAGGTCCCGGGCCGCTTCGAGCAGCTCGCTTAGCTCGTCACCCGTCAGGGCGGCCACGATCAGCAGCACCGCGTCAGCCCCCGACGAAGCGGCCTCCACCAGATGGTAGCGATCGAGCGTGAAATCTTTTCGCAGAACGGGCAAGCGCGTCGCCTCGCGAGCCCGGCTGAGATCGTCTAGCGACCCTTGAAAAAACTGCCGGTCGGTCAGCACCGACAGCGCCGCCGCGCCAGCAGCCTCGTAACGGGCGGCGATGGCAGCGGGTTGGAACTCGTCCGCGATGAGCCCCGCTGACGGGGAAGCCTTCTTGATCTCGGCAATGATCGCCGGATGCCGCCTCCTCAGCGCCTCTCGAAAAGAACGATGCGCAGGTCCAGGACGCTTCTCCAGTTCCTCGATCTTGACCAGTGCCCGCTGCGCGACCAGCTCCGCCCTTTTGCGAACGATGATTTGATCTAAAACGGTTAGTTCCGTGGCCCGCACAGCCCCTTCTTCCTAGTGAGAAACACTCCGAAAAGCCGTACCTCATCGTACCCGCAGCCCCCGAAGGGCGTCAACGAAAGGGGCTTTGCGGCCGGCGTTGCCCTCACGCCAGGCATGGTTCGAGCCTTGCGGATCCGAGTAGACCCGTAGAAAAGGGGTACACGACGGGGTGCTGCTCGGTAGTGCCGCTGCCGACTACGCCTACGACGGCCAGATCGCTGGTTCGCAAGGTCATCTCGATTCTGAGATCCGCCGCCTTTGAGCGTTGTGGCCCGTGCATTCTTGCCTGCCGTGTCGCCATTCGCGGCGACATGGAATCGATAGCCTCGCTGACCTGGCAAGGCAATGACCAAACAAAGCCAATTTCCAATAACCTCCATTAAAACTAGCAACTTACACGGTCTAGAAACGGTGCCAGCCCAGCGCTACGGGACTAGCTGAACATAACCGCACAGAGCCGCGGGCGTAAGCCTGCGGGCCCGCGCTCGGGCGGCGTGAATCTGTGCAGTGCCAGCGGGCCCGCGCCCTTACGGGCACGGCTCTGTCCGGTGCTCGCCGCAGGGCCCGCGCCGCTGAGAAACGCCCGTCGTATGCCCGCAAGGTATGATCGCTCACTTGCCGTTCGCGGCTGCGATTCGCTTGTCGCGAGGGTGCGGAACCCCAATACCCGTGTTGCCGCGACGCCTACAAGCTGGCGAGCCACGCCGCCGTGTCATCCAGCGCCCGGCCCAACCTTTTCACGCTGCCAAACCCGCCGCTGGGGTGACATGGCCGTCCCGCCCGCGTAACATGAAAGAAAGCGTGATGAAGGAGACATGGAAGGTCACCATCATATCTGTTTTTGCGGTGCTGCTCGGTGGTGCCGCTGCCGACTACGTGTACGATGGCCAGATCTCCCGCCGGATGATCTATCAGGTTTGGGGATACACTCTTCGCTGGGTCACTTTCCAAGTTGATGAGTACGTCGTCATAGATGGACTCACCATCTATCTCAATACAAGTGACGGAGTGATCACCCCTGCATTGCTTGTTAAGGGGATTTGGGAACCCACTGAAACCTCGTTATTCCTATTGACTCCCGCATAATATAGAGTAACCTTTTGGGGGTTCTGCTCGTCTTAATAGACATGGGGAACCCAAGGCAGCCAGTATGACGGTCTGATCCGAGCGCAAGCCCGTGGATTTGTCGACGGGATGCGAGTAGCGCCGTTGGAGCAAGATGTTCTTCTTGGTTCGCACGACGAAGAACGACGAACAGAGAGTGAACACGAAGAGGCGTTCGAAATCGACGTAGGCCCGATCCATGACGTAGAACGCGCCGGCCTCCGGGCCGATCTCGTCGAGGATGTTGATGTCGTGCACTTTGCCTCCAGTAATGCGGATGAACGTGGGAATATTGCCGTGCAGATCCAGCAGCGTGGGCATCTTCACGGCGGCCTTTTGCTTGCGGAATCTCGCCCACGGAAACAGCGACAGGCAGAGGTCGATTGTTGTCGAGTCGAGAGCGTACAGAGTCTGGTCCAAGTCCACACCGATCGGGTCGTGGGCATATAACGGCCGTGCCATGCCAATCAAGACCTGCGCGAAGTCCGTGTAGATCCGCCAGTCGCGCGACTCGTTCGCATCGGCCAGTGTCGAGCGCGCTAAGTTTCTCCCATGGCCCAAGCGGCGGTAGCACGGAAGTCGCCGTCCTGATGGCGGGCCATCTCCTCCAACTTTTCGAAGGCCGCATTCTCGTCGATGCGGCGGTAGGCCAGGATGGCATTCGCTTGCACCCGCGGATTGGGGTCCGAGAAAGCCTCCGAAAGAACTTCCGGATCCGGAATTCGATCAGCCCCTGCCAATCCCTCAATGGCGCTGGCGCGGACCGCGGGATTCGGGTCCCTCATCACATTGGCGACAAAAATTTCGTTCTGGCAATGGCGCGCAAAGATCAACGCGGCGTTTGACCTCAACTCAGGGCTTCTGTCCCGCAACGCGCGAATCAGAAGCGGCAGGGTGCGGTTGTTCTGAACGACTACGGCCAACAGACGGAGGATTCTCAATGCTTGGTTTTCATGAGCGTCTTTCAGCGCTCTCGCCAGTTGGACGTCGATCTGATCGACGTTGGCGTGAATGACCCGGGCCACAAATATAGATTCGTCGAGGGAACACAAGGCCTGGTTGAGTAAGATCTCGAGGAGCATGCCTTCTTTCTCGAGCAGCCAGACGATAATCCTTGCGGTCGGGGACTGTTCCGCCGCCAGTAGATATTTGACAGCGGCCTGTTGAAAACCCCGGCGGTCTTGCCTGAGGAGATCATTGAGCCGCCGGCTGAGGTCGCGCGGGGTGTCGCCGACGCTCGCCAGAAGTGATGTGACTTGGTCCGCGACAAGGGCAGCTTTTTCGGTCAAGAGGAGGTCCCGCTACTTCTGTGTTTCTTATCGGATGCTTCCGCGCGGGCTAGCGTGGCGAAGCGATCAAGAGGGCAAGCGGAAGGCCGGTCGGTTAGGGATCGCGGGGGAAACGCGAGCGAGCGGTGGGGGTGGACGTCTTAGCCCGTTTTTCTCACCAGGTGGCGAGGCGAAGTGCGTGAGAGGCCCGTCAGTACAAGGCGCGCGACGCTCGGCGCCGCATTTCTTGAATAATGCGGGCGTACTTGAACCCTACGTTGAGCACGGCGAGCAAGCGCAACGCAGTAATGGCGGGCCTATGGCGTGCTTCGACCGTCAGGTGGTGAGAAATGCGGGTTAGCCTTCGATCGGCTGAACGAAGTGGGAGGGATGGCCGGCCAACCGCGGGATGTGCGGGGGATCGGCTAGTCGTAGCTGACCAGCGAAATATCGTCGATCCACACGCTGCCGGCTAGCTTGTTGTCGAACTTCGTCGAAGGTTGGCGGACTAGTTGGACTTGCAGCAGCCGGCTCTGTCGAGGGACGGCGAACCTGATTGCGAGCGTTTTCCAGCCGCAAGTACCGCTGACGGTTTTCGTTCGCAGGTCGAGGCGAGACGGACGTTCCGCATCGTAGATTCGGAACCCGACTCCCTGGTCGCTCGTCAGCCCTCGGGCCCGAACGGCTGCCCGGAAGCGCATTCTGCCGGGGTGTACCACAACCTTTTGGTAAACATGTCGATAGGCAAGGTTGGCTTCTCCGTCGAAGCGGATTTTCAGCGATCGGGAGCCCTCGAGTACGGTCGCCAGGTCCCACGAGGTCTCGGCGTGTTGGTCGGGGATGATATTCCAATCTAGGGCGGTTCCGGTTGGTTCGTGTTCAAAGCTTGCATTGAATAGGCGATTCCCTTCGGGCCCTTACGCGGCCCCCCTTTGAGCGTGTCCAGCCAGCACCTTAAACGCGGTCTCGTAGTGCCGAGCGCGCAACAGCCAGTCGACGTAGAAGCCGAGCAAGACCCGATTGTCGAGCGAGTTCTCCCTCAGCCAATCCCACGCAAGAGCTAGCTGAGAAACAGACCCCGTTTCGATGAGGTGGCGGAAGTACGCGGGCCCGGCGCGACCGTCTCTGGGCATGCCGCGGTGCAAGATGTCGGCGGCGGGGATGCCCAACCTCGTGAAATTGCGGAATATGGCTTCGTCATAGTCGTGGGATAGGGCTAGCTGTGATCTTTCAACAGGTTGTTCATTCGGTCCCGGACCAGGGAAGCTGGAGTTGTCGAATAACCACGACCCTGGAGAGACCGCATGAACATCCATCAGAATGCCCGATTGACGCCCAAAGGCCGAGCCCTTTTGGTTCGATGCATCCTCGCTGGAGAGACGCCTCGGGCCGCCGCGGCGGCCCGAGACGTCTCAGAACGCACCGCCCGCCGTTGGCTGGCCCGCTACCGCGGCGAAGGCGAAGCCGGTCTCTACGATCGCTCTTCGCGTCCCCGGCATAGCCCGCGCCGCACCCCGCAAGCCGTCGTTGACCGCGTCCTCGCCCTGCGCCGACAACGTTGGACGGGCCGCCGCATCGCCCAAACCCTGCGGCTATCCCCGGCCACCGTCAGCCGCCTCCTCGGTCGCGCCGGACTCAACCGTCTCCGCGATCTCGAACCCGCTCCCCCCGTTCGCCGCTACGAACATCACCGTCCCGGCGATCTACTGCATCTCGACATCAAAAAGCTCGGCCGCTTCCAGCACGCCGGTCACCGCGTTACCGGCGATAAGACCCGACGCTCCCGCGCCGCCGGCTGGGAGTTCGTCCACGTCGCCGTCGACGACCATTCCCGCATCGCCTTCTCCCAGATCCTGCCCGATGAGCGCAGCCTTTCCGCTGCCCAGTTCCTTCTCCTCGCCCACGCCTACTATGGCTCGCTTGGCATCCGCATCCGACGCCTGCTCACCGACAATGGCTCCTGGTACCGCTCCCGCCACTTCCGTCGTACTTGCCGCCGCCTCGGCATCCGCCACCGCTTCACCCGCCCCTACACCCCTCGCACCAACGGCAAGGCCGAGCGCTTCATCCAAACCGCCCTCCGCGAATGGGCCTATGCCCGCTCCTACTGCTCCTCCCTCCAACGCGCCAACCATCTGCTCCCCTGGCTCCACGACTACAATTGGCATCGCCCCCACGCCAGCCTCGGCTATCATCCCCCTATCAGCCGACTCCCTCCTCCCCGGAACAACCTGTTGAGGCTCCACACCTAGCGCACGGGCGGTCAGACCGAGGGCGCGGTCGATTTCGTCGCGGGCGTAGAAAAAGTTCGCCGCCCGCAACGAAGTCCCAGCAGCGCATAGACCAGCACCCACAGCGTCACAATCGCCCCCGCTCCCTCGTAGGTTTCACCGAACAGCAGACCGAGCCAAAACTCAGGAACCGCCAGCACGATCAGCCCGTAGACTAAAAACGGCGCGCTCCACAGCGGCAGCAGTCGTTTGAGAAAATTCCGCAGATGGCCAGCGCCCTGCCGCTCGTAGAGTCGAACGGCTCGCGGATCGAGCACCTTCGGTACGCCTAGCCAGAGAATCTGAAGCGGCGCGAACACCAGTCTGGCCGCTTCCACCATGCCCACTCCCGCCGTCCCCTTGAGGCCTCCGATAGCCCACAAACTGGCCTGCCCGGCCAGCAGGATTCCGAACTGATTGCCCAGCTTCCAGCGGGCAAACTTCCAGGTCCCGAGCAGATCGCTTCGGGCCGAGGGAACGCGGCGCGTCAGGTCGCGGCGAATCTGCCACACTCCGATCAGCGCGCCGGCCAACGAAACAATAGCCATGACCAGGAAAACGTTGCCCGCCGTCAGCCACGCGGCGGCCGGCGTTTCCCCCGCGCCGCTCGCGCTTTGCCCGCCGAGTTTCCAGAGCAAGATCACACCCGTAAGCTGCGCCAGGCAATAGAAGAGGTTGTTCGAGAACGCCTCGGAGGCGCGCAGGCGGGTATAGAGCACTTGGCGGCAGAACTCCCTGGCCTGTACGAGGGGCAGGGCCGCCGACATGGCCCACAAGACCGGTCGCAAGTCCTCCCCCAGACCAACCCACCCGAGCGGCACCGCGACCGCAACCGCCGCCATCAAGGTCCCTAGAAGAACCTGCGCCATGGCCAACGTGGTCGCATAGCTCTTCCAATCCTCCCCGTCGCGCCCCGCGCCGAGAACCGTCATCGGCCCCGTCACCAGCGCACCCTGCAAGCCGCTGCCTGCCAGCAGCACCGATGAGGCCAGCACGTAAGCGCCGAATTGCCGGGGGGGGCATAACCTCGCCAGCAGCAGCGACGTCAGGAAGTTCGTTGCGCTCTGGGCGCCTTGGTCGGCAAGAGCCCATAAACTCTTGCGGGCGGTAGGCCCGGTGGCTGTTTTCTCTAGCTGTTGAAGCGGCCGCCGATGGGCGGTCGCGAACGGCAGTCGGCTTCCCAGCTCAGCCATGGCCGTTCGGCAAACCCGAACCCGCGCGCCGGCCCTTGTTCCCCAGCTCGAACGGAAGCGCCGGGGTCCGTCCTTCCGGGTGCAGGGCAACGACGTTCATGGTCCGCTCGGGGCAAACAGCCAAGGGCGACAAGACGCCTTTCGGGCGGAGGCGGAAGAACCGGTAGCCGAGTTTCGCCAACGCCTGCCAGGCGCCTTCGGGCGCTAGGCCGAGCCGTCTGGCTCCGCCGGGTTCGTCTCGAACAGGATCGTCGGCCGGCTGCGGCTGAGAAGCGCCCGCCCGCCCTCCACAACGAGCTCTTCCGCCCCGTCGACGTCCATCTTCAGCAGGTCGAGGCGGGTGATGCCCTGCTGTTCAGAAACGGCGTCGAGCGTTATCGTTCTGGTTTGTTCCCAGAATCCTTCCCTGTTGTCCCCACCCCCGAGCGAATAGCTGACCGGACGGTTTGCATGGTGAAAAAGTCGCGCCACGCCGTTGCGCTCCGACAGGGCTGTCCGAAAACAACGCGCATTGTTGGGTAGATTGAAGTTGATGTTTCTCTCCAGCAGGGAAAACGACTCTCGCCCGGGCTCGAAGGCCAACACTCTTTCGCCTCCGCCCACCAGCTTGGCCGCCCCTACCGTGTAAACGCCCAAGCTAGCGCCGGCGTCAACGACGACGTCGCCGGCGCGATGAAGCAATCGAGATAGCGGCTTTCGAGATCGTAGTCTTCTCTGGCCATAAAAATCGTCGTCGTGCCCGCCCCTCGCCACTCGGCCGGCAACAGAAACTGAGCTTGCCAGCGGGGCAGCTCGATCACCGCCGACCAGGAAAGAAAGCAGCGCAACCGCCAGGCGAGCAGCCGCAGCAGGCAGCGGACCGGGGCGCGCCGAAATCCAGCGTGGTCCCAGGGAAGGAGGGAAACGATGGCCCGCACCCCCGCGAATAGGCGTGCGGGGACGGAAACCGCCGGCGGCTTCGCCCGCGCGAGGTCTCTTTCCTTGACGGGTGCAACGGCGGCGGAACTTCTCAGCATGCTCCTCGTCCTGTGAGTACGACCAAGGGAGTCTCGAGCAGAATCCTCAGGTCCAGCCCGAACGACCAGTTGCGGATATATTGCATGTCGAGATCCACCCACCTCTCAAAGGGCAGCTCGCTGCGCCCGCTGATCTGCCACAACCCGGTGATTCCCGGCGCCACGCGCGAGCGCTGCTCGGTCCAGACCGCGAAGTCCTTGCTTTGTCCGTCGAGTTCCAGGTCTTCGGCGGGAAGAGGACGCGGCCCGACCAAACTCATCTGTCCCAGCAGGACGTTGGCGAACTGGGGCAGCTCATCGAAGCTATAGCGGCGCATGAACCGGCCAAGCGGCGTCACCCGGGGGTCGTTACGGATCTTAAAGACGTGGCCGGTTTTCTCGTTCCGCCCCGCTACCCGCCGGCGCTCGTTTTGGTCGTGATACATGGATCGAAACTTTAAGAAGACAAAGTGGCGGCCGCCGCGCCCCACGCGCGGCGCTTTGTAGAGCACCGGTCCGGGCGAGGTGAGCTTGATGAGAACCGCAAGCCCCGCCAACAAGGGAGATAGAGCGACCAGCAGCAGCCCGGCGGCCGTGATGTCGAAAGCGCGCTTGAGCCACTCTTGGCCGCGCGTGAACGAGGGCCCTCGCAACTCGAGCAGGTGCAGGCCCCAGATCTCGCTAAGGGAAACTCGCGTGCTCGGCCCCGGCAGGGGAAGAGCACGGCTGGCAACGACGCCCATGCGCTTGGCCGTGCCGGCGCACTCCTCCATCTGCCGCTCCGTCAGATGCCCGTCGGCGATAATCAGCCGGTCCAGACCATGACGATTAACCAAGGCGGCGAGATCCGCGAGACGGCCCAACACCGGAACCGGATTGCCCAGGCCTTCCGCGGAAACCGCCGGCGGCAGGATGACGCCCGAAACGGACAGGCCACTTCCCCCCGCACTCCGTAGGCGATCGACCAGCCCCCTGGCTCGAGCGCCCGCTCCTACCACCGCTACTCGTTCCGGTGCCGGCCACCTTCGTTCGATCAGGACGGCGGCCACCAGCGCCAGGTAGTGCGCCGCCGTCATCGTCAGAAAGCTGAGCGGCGCAAAAAGCAGAACAAATGAGCGCGACAGATGCGCCCCGACCTGGCGCGAGAAAAACGTGACGATGATTGTCAGCGCGCCGGCTACGATAGCCGATTCAGCCGCTCTCGCCAGGCTGGCCGAAGCCGTCGACACGCCCCGGGAGCTGTACAGGCCGCGATAGGCGGCGGTCAGCATCCAAAGGATGATGACGGCCGACAGCGGAGGCGCAGCCGCCAAAAGTTGCCCCCGGGTCAGTGCAATCGGCATCCAGGGATTCAGTACAAAGCGCAATTCGAAAGTGGCCGACCAGGCCGCCCCCACGGCCAGCGTGTCCAAGACAAGCTGCAGCAGGCGATAGCGGTAACGATGGAAGACGTGCGCGAGAACCAGAGGCTTCGTCTCTGCTCTTGCCGCTGCCGGGTGCGTGCCGGCGTAAGGCACAGGCGCGGTTTCGACGTTCGCTTGTGGCATCAGGGTTGGCCGGAAATCGTGAGATCGGCTGAACGAGCGGCGGGCCGCGGCGAGGTGGAACCGCCCCGCCGGCGAACCGAGTCTTGTCAGTTAGCGGCTACGAGGGTTGCGCAGTCGGCTGTTCTTCTTTTTCGGAATAGTAGTACTCGTAGTAATAGTTGTCGTAATAGCCGTAACCGTTGGCTTTCGGGTTCCAGGAGTTCAGAACGGTTCCCAGCACGCGGGTGCCGTCTTCGAGGAATCGCTCCGAGGCCGCTTTGGCCGTACCTCGGGTTGTCTGTCCCGCTCGCAGGACAAGGATCACAGCATCCGAGAGTTGACCCAGCACCCGGGCGTCGGAGATTTGCATCATCGGCGGCGTGTCGATCAACACGGTGTCGAATTCCTCCTTGGCGCAGGAGATCAACTCGGGCGTTCTGACCGAATGCAGAAGATTAGGGATGCTGTGGGTCGGAGAGCCGCTGGGCAAGACAAACAACCCCGGTATCTGGGTACCGCTCACGAAAGCGGCCAAACCGTGCTGCTCGATCGTCCCCGACTCCCGCAACAAGTCGCTCAGTCCGCGTCGGTTGGCGATATCAAAGATCTTGTGCACGCGCGGCTTGCGCATGTCGGCGTCGATGAGTAGGACGCGTCGATTGATCTCCGCCAAGCAAATCGCCAGATTGCTGACCACCGTGGTCTTGCCCTCGCCGGGGCTGGGACTGGTAACCACCAACACGCGCGGACGAGTGCCGTTCTCTCCGGCGAATAGAATGGAAGTCAGCGTCGCCCGGAACGATTCGGCGATCAGCGTCGGTTTTCGCTGCCAAGAGGTCAGCTCGACCGTCTCCGCCGACTCGGCGGCGGCTCCCTCCGGCTTCCCATTCTCGGCGCCGTCCGGGCTCGAACCGTTCAGCCGCTTCCGCTTCGAGCCGTAAAAGTAGCCGTACCCCTTCGGTCGCGGCGCGTCGCGCGTCGAAGAGGGGATGACGCCCAGCTCGGGCACGCGCAGATGTTGCGTTGCGTCGCCCGGCTGCTTGAGCGTGCGGTCGGCCCGCTCCCCGACGAAAACGAAAACGACGCCCAGCAGGGTACCCGACAGCAGCCCGAGCAAGGCGTTGAGAACATGGTTCGGCTTGTGGGGCGAGCGGGGCGGCTTCGCCGGATCGATGATGCGGATATTGCTGGCCCGCATGGCGGAGGCGACGCCGGCTTCCTTGACCCGCTGCAAGAGATTGTCGTAAAGCTGACGGTTGGTTTCGACCTCCCGCCTATAGATGTTGTACTGAATGGCCCGGCCGCCCTGCTCGGCGACGAACCGAGACTGCTTGGCGTAGTCGTTTTTGAGCAGCTTTTCGCGGCGACGAGCGGTCTCGTATTCATTGCGAATGCGCCCAACAATATGGCCGCGCTCTTTGGCAACGACCGTATCGAGTTGGTCGATTTGCACCTGTACGGCCTTGATCTTGGGGTGCGCCGAGGTGAATCGGGCGCTCAGCTCGGCCAGTTGCCGACGCAACTCGTTCAGTTTGAGCTGATAGGTTCCCAAGGGGCCGTTGTCGAGGATGTCAGGCAGTGATTCGGTTTGGCTCGTGTTCGCCATCTCGAAACGCGACTGTTTGCCGATGCGGTCGGCCTCGGCTTTTGAGAGCTCCAGTTGCAGCTGACTGAGCCTTTGTTCGGCCACGCTTTCCTTTTCCGAGGTAAACAGCAACCCGCTGATGCGGGCGTATTGCTGCAGCTTCTCTTCCGACTGCTCGAGTTTCACCCGCAACTCTTCGAGCTGCTTGGTCAGCCACTCGCCGCTGCGTTGGGTGGACTTCCAGCGCGTCTCGAGGTTGTGCTCGATGAAGGTTTCCGCCAGCGCGTTGGCGAACTCGGCCGCCAGCACCGGGTCGGGCCAATCCGAGAAGATTTCAACGATTCGCGTGCGGCGCGTGGGAACGACTTGAAAATTCGCGGTCGCCACCTCGAGCGCTTGCTCGCGCGCCGGGGCGTGCTGGAACTCCGGACGCTCGTCGAGCCGCAGCCGGTCGACAACTTTCTCGGCCAGGGACTGGCTTTCCAACACTTTCACTTGCGTGGAGATCTCGAACTCGCTGGCAACGCTTCCGCCGGCCGTCGTGGGATTGACTTCACGCAGATTCAGATAGTTCTCGTTAAGAGTCTCGATCTCTATCGCGGTCCGCGCGCGGTAGATGGGCGTTTGCGGCAGACTCACCAGAAAGCCCAGCAGCGTTCCTAGAAACGCCCCCACCAGGATCGTCGCTTTATGACGCCGCAGGACCCGCCAGTACTCCAGCAGCCCCTCCGAATCAGACGTGTCAACATAGTCGTCGACGACCGCATCCACGTATCTTGTACGTGCCGGGGGGCCTGCCACGTCGATGGGCCGCGCGGGCACCGAAGAATGCTGCTCGGAAGTCATTGGCCGAAGTCTCTCCATATCTGTTCCCAGCGGCGCTAGCGGCCGACGCCCCAGACCACCACCCCGTGAGCATGGCGATACCGGCTTCCACCCCGCGCTGGGCCGCCCTCTTGCCTCCGCTATGGGGCACGAAGAGAATGTCGTCCCGCTCGAGGACGATGTCCTCGGACCGGCCAGCCATGATGTCCTTGAGATCGATCATGATTTCAACGCGTTCCCGATCGTCTTGGACGGGCCGGAGGATTTTGGCGTTTTTCTTCGCCGCTGTCCGCGTCAGCCCGCCCGCCAGAGCGAGCGCCTGCAGCACGGTGATGCTTTCTTTTTCGTGGAGAACGAAACCTCCCGCGCGCTGGACCCCTCCAATGACGTAGATCATCTCGGCACGGGGCACCGAAATCACGT
Organism: Bryobacterales bacterium; assembly: GCA_965248365.1. Taxonomy (GTDB): domain Bacteria; phylum Acidobacteriota; class Terriglobia; order Bryobacterales; family UBA6623. Next base: position 240,261 of record CBDFJA010000004.1, read on the forward strand.
CGTTCGGCATGATCAGCACGTTTTCTTCCGGATTGCGCGCCTCCATGACCGCCTCCAGGCTGACTTCGGCGATCTGGAAGCGGCCCGAAGGATCGTTCGCGGCGCTCTCGAGAGGTATGGGCCCCCATTCGCGGCGGCGGGTGATCTTGACCGTGTGGCCGGCATCCTGCCGCAGGCCGCCGGCCAAGGAAAGGATCTCGATCAGGCTCTTGCGGCCTTCGAGCTGGTGGATGCCCGGCTTGTTGACCGCCCCGATCACCGAAACCGGCTGGCTGCGGAACTGGGTGACGCGGACCAGCGCCTGGGGCTCGTGAATAAAGGCCCGCAGGCGCTCGGCCAGCTTGGCCTCCAACTCCCGAGGCGTCCGCCCGGCGGCCCGCAAGCGGCCTAGCAGAGGGAGGCTGATGTCGCCCCGCGGGTCAATGCGGAACGGCTCCTCGGAGATTTCCTCCGACTCCATGACGCGGATGCTGATCTCGTCATCCGGCCCCAGCACGTAGGTCGAGGGGACAACTCTGCCGCCCACCTCGCTTCCGAGCGGGCTGCCTAATAGATCGTTCGTCGATCTCCCGGTCTCGGCGGCTCGCGCCGCGAAGACAAGAAGCGCCAAAGCGGCGGCCGCGCATAACGAACGGCCCCCAATACGCGTCCCCAGAAAGGTCATTGTCACGTTGTGCTCCTATTGCAGGCGCGCTCCCGGAGACGCCTGTCGGCTCGCGGCGCCGGCGCGCAAGCGCATCTTGAGTCTGGGTGGGGAAGCCCCGCGCGGCCGGGTTCACCGGTGTCGCCCAGCGGCGATCAATCGCCACGGCCACGGACCGCTGCAGCAGCTCGACGGAAACGATCAATTGGTCCACTCCCTTGAACTGTTCAATCACGCCTTGTAGGCCGCTCAGGGGGCCGGCCGTAAGTTCGACCCTTTCGCCGATCTCCGCGGAGGGCCAGGCCATCGCCGGCAGTCCCGATTCTTCCACTCTCCGGATGTCGAGGACCTGGGCCTCCTCGACAGCGCAGGGCCTGCCGCCAAAACCCACAATCGAGTGCACCGAGGGCACCACCAGAACCGGCAGCCGATCTTCGATCCGCATGCGGCAGAACAGGTAGCAGGGGAAAAGCGGCAGACGCACTCGCTTCGTCCGATCCGACCAGCGGCGCGCAGCTGTATGGCAGGGCAAATACGTGAGGTAGCCCCTGTTCGTCAACGCCAAGAGACGCTTTTTTCGTGCCGAGGCTTCACGCGAAGCGCGTACCAGGGCGCGTCAGGGTCTGAGTGGGGAAACTCCGCGAGTGCCATGTTCGTTGTCCGCACCTTCACACGCCGGACGCCACCCGCGGGCGCCCCGGCTTCCCCGCCGACCGACGGGTCAAAGCTTCCGCTTTCTGAGTCCCAGATTCTTCTGATGACGCAGCCTGCTGAAGCGCTGTTGGCCTTGCTCTGCCGTTAGTCCCGATGAGGACTACGGCAATACTATCGTCGCGTTGAAGTCACGGCATTAGCACCGCCGTGGAACCTCGCCCTTCGGATAAAGGTGCGTGATGGCCGGCGCCAAGGCACCCTTCAGCAGGGTCGGAACTGGCGTCTCGCATCCAAAGAAAGTCGAGAAGCCTGCCGCGGTCGAGACCCTTGACTACATCAACCCTTTGAAGACCGGTTTACAGCGTTGCCTGAGTGGGTCCTAAAGGATTTTTATCGACGCGGGATCGGTGAAGGGTTAGCTCGCCTTTCTCACCAGGTGGCGAGGCGAAGTGCGTGAGAAGCCCGTCCGTACAACGCGCGCGCCGCTCAGCAACTCATTTTCTGAGGAATGCGGGCGTACTTGAACCCTACGTTGAGCACGGTGAGCAAGCGCAACGCAGTAATGCCGGGCTTATGGCGTGCTTCGACCGTCAGGTGGCGAGAAAAGCGGGTCAGGCCCCGCCGGCCGCGCCACGACGCTGATTGCCGCCGAACCCTGGCCTCATCTACACTGGCGGTGCCGGGATGGCCGAAAAGCGCCCTCCCCGTTGCGCTGCAACGACCTCGCCCCATCGCTATGATTTTTGAACGTCTCTTACGCCGAACAGGCTCGCGTAGAGCGCTGCTAACGTCGTCCGTGGGCGCCGGCCTTTTAGCGGCCGTCCGGCGCCCCGCGTCGCCGGCGTCGGCACGATTCGCGTTGTCGATATTCCGGAACCGAACCCGATCAATGAGGCCACGCAAAGCATCAGCGTGACGGCCTACTCAGCGGACGGCGAGGCGTTGCAGACCGTCGACCGTCTTCCCGACGGCTCGCCCATTCAAGTGCGCAACGGCACCTACGTCGATCTGGATGTCGGCGAGATATTTTCCTCCGGCGCGAGTTGGATCGATGTTCTTTATGATCCCGTCCTAGGTGGGGCCGACTATTTCGTTGTCAGCGGCCAGAAGGGATTGCAAAGCTCTTATGCTGTCGAAGGCAGCGGGGACTTCCGAACCGTTGTCGGCCGGGCGTCGAGGGGCCGGTCTCAAGCCGTTTTCCGCTTGACCCGGGCCTTGCGTCCCGTTGACGCCAATGTTGTCATGGGACAGGACCTTCCCGACGGCTATCGCCCCGTCTTCCTTCGATCGGACAATCCGGCGGGCGGAACGCGTCTCGTTCCCGGCCTTCCCGCGGCCTATAGGGCGTCCGACATCATCTTCAACAACGTGCATGGGCAAACGCGGCCGTTCGATCACGGTGAAGGGGTGGTCACCAACTACTTAACCGTCTGGGCCGAAAAACCTACCGACATTACCTTGGAGGCTCGTGATGTAAAGGGCAATCTGCTCGGCGCCCAGACGCACGAAAACACGGCCAAACTTCAGGGAACGCCTGAGGACCTGATCCCGAATCTCGCAAGCCCTCGGAATATGCGGTCGATCCGGGCCCGGGCGGGCGCGCGGATGTCGGGGGAAAGCGGCCTGCACAACATCGTCAACGGCGGGGCTAAATCGATCGCCGTCAGTAATGCTGCCGGCTCTCTCGACTACGGTCGAACGCTCATGGCGCCCAACGTCCGCGCCGGCGACGGCCGCTGGAGTGAGTTTCGCATTACCAACACCTCGGCGATCGCCCAATCCTTCGCGGCCGAAGGCTACCGCGTCAGAGATGCGGGCATCAACGGCCTGGTCCGAGAAAAAGTGGGCGAACGCAACTTCAACATGGACCCCTACGGACATTGGCAACTATCGCTCGATGAGCTGCTCCTCGGCGCTCCCGAACAGGCCAAGTATGTCCTGCTACGAGCGTACAACCGAGACGGCGGGGAGGTCGGGCCGCTTGTCGGCACCGTCGTTGTCGGCGACAGCGAAACCGGAACCATGGATGCGTATCTGATGCGCAGCCTTGATGATTTCACCTACCTCATTGAGCCGGAAAGAAGCTTCACCGTGGAACACAATGACGGTCCCTGGAGGGGAGCGGCCACGGTCATCGCCCGAGGACGCTACTCGAGCATCGATTCCCTTAGTTTGGAGGTAGAGGGCGCCTTGGGTCCCCGCGCGCTCCGCGCCGTACTGTGGGGCATGGGCGAAAGAGTCCGCGTGGATGACCTCGTGGCCGAAGGGGCGATCTTCGACCATGACTTTCCCGTGACGACGGGCACGGACTCGCAGCAGTACCCGTCCACGGTTCGCTACATAGCGTCCGACTCGCAAAGCTCGCAGACGGATCAAATCGTCGCCGGGCCGGTATTTACAGTGAGAGAGGAGCAGGACATTGATGTTGATGCTTATCATCAAACTCCGGGTTATAGCTTCAACAGGACGAAGGAAGGGATTCCCGAGCTATCTCAATTGATGTTTGAATCCGGAGCTACGGATGCTTCGGGCAATGACGCTTCTCTTGAACAATGGAAAAAGGGACTTCGACTTTTAACTGATGGCACGGATCAGGAATTGTCCTCTATCGTACTGAAGGACAAGAATAATAGGATCGAGTTCTTGTTAGTAGGAGGCGGCGGGCTCGAATTTTTCCTGTCACATGACGTGAGAGGAGAGGAATACATGGAACAGTTGAAGGCCTTCTATCAGGTACAGTAAGTCCCGTAGAGCAGGCTGGGCTGATGTTTGGCCCAGGCCTGCGGCCTTTTCTACCCCCTCGCGGGGCTTTGTGGCGCAAGCTCTCAGCTTGCCGCGTCGAGACTCATCTCGACGCCCGGGGGTGGTTTCGCCGTTGCGAGGGCTGGTCCTGTCGCTAACGTTTCAGGCTCTGTCATTTGCTGTCGCACAGCCTGGCGTCGAGCCTTGAGCGCGGCGCAACCCTAACCGCCGCAGGGCTCTGCGATCCCTGCGCTACGCATGGCCGGTTCTCTGTGTGACCCAGCGGGCGCTCCACCAGCGCCGGTCCAACGGTCGCGGGGCCCTCAACCGCACCCTTGCGGGCGCGGCTCTGCTGAGATGTGTTCCGCCTCAAAGCGAACGCCTCGGGAGACCAACCGGACCAGACAGAGCCGCGGGCGCAAGCCTGCGGTCAAGGTTGCGAATCACGCGGGTTGCTGGGACAAGTCCCGTAGTCCCGTAGCGCAGGGCTGGGTCGCCGTTTGGCCCAGACCCGCGGCCTTTTTCGCTTTTGTGGCGTCGCGCAAGAACGCGTGCGCCACGTGCGGGCCCGTGGCACGGCATGCCCTACCCAAGTTTACGATCGTCCACTTGGCTTCTACGTGGGCTGGAACGAACTTATGAAACGGACTACGCGGTTGAGCCGGGAGCCCGGTTGAGCGCTGCGGGAGTCAAACCCGCAAGGAGCCTCTACAATCGGGCGGCCTCGCGGACAAGTTCGCCACGCTCGAGGGTGAGCGTAGTCACGCGAGCGATGCCGTTTTCGAGCAGGTACTCTCGGGCGTCCTCGATACCCGCGCCGACCTGGTCGGGCCCGTGACTGTCGTCGCCAAAACAGAACCCGATGCCCATCGCGTTTGCGAGTCGGACCAACCAGGGCGCCGGGTAGGGGGTTCCCAGGCCCTTCCGGTAGCCAGCCGTATTCAGGTCGAGGATCGAGTTGCAGTCGCTGACGACCTCCAGGGCTCGTATCGCGGCGCTTCGGATTCGAGCGGTATCGAGTTTCGCCGCCGGCCCGGCGTGTCTGCGGATGAGATCAAGGTGGCCGACGACGTCGGGCCGCAGCGCTTCCACCATTTCGGCAACCGTTTCGTAATAGCGAACGGCTAATTCTTCCAGGCCGCCGCTTTTATCGAGAAGCCGCCGGAACTGGCCCGATTCGCTGTCGATCGAGATCTCGTCCACGTAGTGCACCGAGCCCACCATGTAGTCGAAACCGTACTGGCTTCGGTAGCCGAGCATCGTGTCGCGGTAGCCGTCGGCGGGAACCACTTCGGCTTCAAAACCTCGCAAGACCGTGAGGCGATCAGCGAATTCCTCCGCTAGCGCAGCGATCGTCGAGGCGTAACTTTCAAAGTTTTCTTCCAGCCGGGTCGCCGTGAAACCTTTTTCGATTTCACTTGGGTACAGGAAGCGGTCCTCGACGCGCGGCGCGTGCTCGCTCACGCCGAAAGTGTGATAGCCGACCTTGACGGCGGCTTCGAGAACGTCGCGGAGGTCCCCCTTGGCGTGCTCGCAAAACTGGCCGCTATGGCCGCCGTGCAACGACACCCTCCACGGTTCACCGGACATTTCCCTAGTGTAGACTTTCGGGGGCCGTTCGATCCCCGCGGTACGCCGTGCTAGGCTGTAGGGGAAGTGGCGGCCCCGGGGGGGGCCGGTCGGGCTCGGTCGGACACGGGGCGAAGCGATTCGATAGTTCTATGACGTCTAGATCGGCAAGAGTGAGCGAGATGGAGGATGGCGACCCTAGCAGTAGACGCTCAACAGATCGTCTATCTGACGGAGCTGACCGGCATGCGGGTCGAGGGCCCCGCCGGGCGTCGCATCGGCCGCATCCGCGACGTCGCCCTAGCTCCGGCGGAACACCCTCGACGTGTATCTCGCTTCCTGGTGGGCGGTGGCCGGGTTCCGTTCATGGTCGGCTACGGCCAAGTGGAAACCATCTCGCCGCAACGTGTTCGTCTTGCTGACACGCGGTTCGTCCCCTACTACCCGGATGAATCCCTCCTTCTGCTTGGCAAGGACCTCCTAGATCAACAAATTGTTGACGTCAACGGGCGCAAGGTTGTCCGCGTCAATGACGTCGCGCTGCGAGTTGAGCCGACGTCCGAGCGCGACGAACTTTGGGTCCAGGGCGTGGGCGTCGGTCTGCAGGGCGCCTTCCGCAGGCTGATCGAAGGCGTGCTGCCGGCCAAGACGATTCGGCGCCTCCAGGAGCGCATCAAGCCGAACTCGATCCCCTGGGAATATTGCAACATTGTCGAGCCCGATCCGCGGCGCCGGCTGAAGCTGCGGATTTCCCACGATCGCTTGGGACAGATCCACCCGGCTGATCTCGCCGACATTGTCGAAGAGCTGGCGCCCGCCGAGCGCGAGGCGCTGTTTGAAACCCTCGACGAGCATGTTGCCGCCGAGGCCCTCAGCGAGATCAAACCCAGAATCCAGACCAGTATTTTGGCCTCGCTCGATAAGCATCGCGCGGCCGACATCGTGGAAGAGATGGCGCCGGACTCCGCCGCCGATGTGCTCGGCGAACTCGAAGAGGAGACCAGCCAAGAAATCCTCCACGACATGGAGCAGGTTCCCGCCGCCGAGGTCGAGGAGCTGCTCGAGTACAAAGAGGACACGGCCGGCGGAATGATGAACACACAATTCATCGCCCTCCACGAAGACGCTACTGTTCAAGACGCCGTGGAGGCGATGCAGGGGAATGAGAACCTGCTCGCCAGCCTAACGAAGGTTTTCTTGATCGACGCCGAGGGCAAGCTCGTGGCCGCCGTCGCGGTCGCGCGCTTGTTTATAGCCACTCCCGGGACGCCTTTGAAGCAGTGGGCGTTTCGAGAGACGGTTCAGGTTGGTCTCGACACCGACCGCGAGCGCGTCGTCGAGCTGTTCGACAAGTACAATCTGTTCACCCTGCCCGTGGTGGATGAAGACGGAAAACTCAGCGGCGTCATCACGGCGGATGACGTGATCAGCGTTCTTACGCCCGAAGACTAGCCCGCTTTTCTCACCACGTGGCGAGGCGAAGTGCGTGAGAAGCCCGTCAGTACAAGGCACGCGCCGCTCGGGGCCGCATTTCTTGAATAATGCGGGCGTACTTGAACCCTACGTTGAGCACGGCGAGCAAGCGCAACGCAGTAATGGCGGGCATATTGCGTGCTTCGACCGTCAGGTGGTGAGAAAGGCGGGCTAACCGGCGGCCCACGAGCCGGAGATCAGCCGCCGAAGTGATCCGGGAAAGCCATGCTGAAGAACCTGCGGCATCGCATGATTGTCTTCCTGGCCGTTTTGGGCCCCGGTTTCATCACCGCGGTCGTCGACAACGATGCCGGCGGGATTTTCATGTACTCGGAAGCCGGGGCGCGCTGGGGATATCTGCCGCTGTGGACCATGGCGCCGGTGACGTTGATCCTGATCGTCACCCAGGTCATGTGCGCGCGCATGGGCGCGGTCACCGGCAAGGGCCTGTCGGATCTGATTCGCGAGGAGTTCGGTCTGCGCACGACGTTTCTCGTCATGGTCGCCCTGCTGCTCGTGAACTTGACGAACGTCACGGCGAACTTCGCCGGGATCGCCGTTTCCCTCGAATTGTTCGGGGTCGGCCGTTATCTTTCCGTACCGCTGGCCGCCGCTCTGGTTTGGGTTCTCGTCGTCAAAGGAACCTACCGCGGCGTCGAAAAAATTTTCCTAATCGCCAGTAGCTTCTACGTGGCCTACGTGATTTCGGCGGTGATCGCGAAACCCGATTGGCCGCTCGCTTTCCAGAGCAGCGTCACGCCGGTGATCGCGTTCGACGGGCCCTACCTGGCGATGTTGGTCGGGCTCGTCGGAGCGTCCGTCGCCCCCTGGATGCAGTTCTACTTGCAGGCGGCGATCGTCGAGAAAGGCGTCGACGTGAAACAGTTCACCGAGTCCAAAATCGAAGTGATCGTCGGCTGCGTCGTGATGGCGTTCATCAAGTTCTTCATCATCGTCGCCTGCGCGGGGGCCATTTGGTCCCAAGGACCTCGTGCCATCCAGGATGCTTCCGAAGCGGCATTGGCCCTGCAACCACTCGGTCCCTATGCCTACATTCTCTTTAGCGCGGGCCTATTCAACGCCTCTCTTCTCGCCGCGACCATTCTCCCCTTGTCAACAGCCTATTCGGTTTGCGAGGGGCTGGGTTTTGAATCCGGCGTCAACCAGCGTTTCAAAGAGGCGCCGGTCTTCTATTGGCTCTACACGCTGCTGATCGTTGTTGGCGCCGGGCTGGTGCTGCTGCCCGCCTTCCCGCTCGTTCGGATGATCCTGCTGTCGCAAGTTTTGAACGGCGTTCTGCTGCCGATTATCCTGATACTCATCTTGATTCTGGCCAACCGTCGCGACCTGATGGGGAAATGGGTCAACTCGCGGATTTACAACGTCACGGCCTACGCGACGGTAGCCGTGATGATCGTCTTGTCGGCGGCGCTGGCGGCGCTTTCAGTGTTGTAGGATAGTCAGTATCCCGATGAAGGCTTTTCTTGAATGGGCGACCCCGGGAAGCGAGGAGGAACGGCTCGCTTCCCGGCTGGATCCGGATAGCCTGCCTCGCCATATCGCCATCATCATGGACGGTAATGGCCGTTGGGCGAAGCGTCGCCATCTGCCGCGCGTCGCCGGACACCGGGCGGGGGTGCGTCCTGTGCGCGAAACCATCGAAGCCTGCTGCCGCTTGGGGATCGACGCGCTGACCGTCTACGCTTTCTCCGTCGAAAACTGGAAGCGGCCCCGCTCCGAAGTCGAGACCCTTTGGCAGCTGTTGCGCCACTATTTGCACGAGGAGCTGCCGGCTCTGCGCAAGAACAATGTTCGGTTCCAGGTGATCGGCAGGATTGCCGCTCTGCCGGAGAAGGTGCAGCGCGATTTGGACTACGCCATCGTCGAAACGTCCACCAATACCGGCTTGCAGCTCAATGTTGCCCTCAACTATGGCGGGCGCGCGGAATTAGTGGACGCCGTGAACGCGATTCTCGCGCGGGCCGGAAAGGACGGCGCCGGAGCCGAGGTCACCGAAGAAACCATCAGTGCGCATCTCTACACGGCCACGACGCCCGATCCGGACCTGCTGATTCGGACGTCGGGCGAGATGCGCGTGAGCAACTTCTTGCTTTGGCAGATTGCCTACGCGGAAATCTGGGTCACCGAAAAGCTCTGGCCCGATTTCCAAACAGTTGACCTGCTGGAAGCCGTCCTCGACTTTCAAAACAGAGAGCGCCGCTACGGGGGCCTGGGCCGTTCCGACCGGCGGGCCGCCTCGGATGCCGCGCTCGTAGCGGCCGGGCCCGGCCAAGACGAGGACCCGTCGGACTCCGGCCAGCCAGGCCCCTCTTCGCTGGCCAAGTATTCCCCATGATTCGGGTCCTCACGGCCCTGCTGCTGATTCCTCTGGTCATCGCGGTTAATTTCCACGCCCCGGGCTGGCTCGTCGGGGCTGCGTTCACCCTCTTGGCGCTGCTGTGCCTGCGGGAGTTTTTCGACATGGCCGCAAGGCTGCGGTTGCAGCCTTTCCGCGTTGTGGGATATGGCGCCGCGGCGGTGTTGATTTTGGCCCGTGACCTTCCGCATCCCGCGTTTTTCGTCACCCTCGCTGCCGTGTTGCTGGTCTTGTCGCTCCAGCCTGGCCGCTCTCTCGATCTCTGTTTGGGATCAGTCTCGGCGACGCTGCTAGGCGTGATTTATATCGGTGGGTCGCTCGCTCTGGCTCGCGAGATCCACGGCCTGAATCCACACTGGCTGTTCTTTGCTCTCCTGGTGAACTGGGTGGGCGACTCGGCCGCTTACTATGTCGGGCGCGCGATTGGCCGCCGGCCCCTTGCTCCCCGCATCAGCCCGAACAAGACCTGGGAGGGGACGCTGGCGTCGGCGTTCTTGGGCAGTGCGGCCGCTGTAGCCTATCTGAGCTACGTGCCGCTCGACGTGCCGGCGCTCGAAGCGGCGCTGCTCGGGTTGGGGGTCAACGTGGCCAGCCAAATTGGTGATTTAGTCGAGTCGGGCTTGAAGCGCTCCGCGGGTGTAAAAGATAGTGGAAGCTTGCTGCCGGGTCACGGCGGGGTCCTCGACCGCTTGGACGGCCTGCTTTTTGCCGTTCCGGCTGTATACCTGGTGCTTTTCCGGCTTTAGAAAAGGACGGTCTGTCGCAGGGGCCGGCGTCGGCAGGGTCCCAGCAGACCGGAAGGTCGATCAAACCAGGGAGAGGTCGATCCCGTAGCGCTTCATCTCTCCTTCGTAGTAGCGGCGATAAAGCAGGCTCCATTCTTCGCTGCCTTCCGGGATCTCCCTTTTCTGGCTGCTGATCTTCTCCTGCGCAATCTTGTCGATTGTTTCCTCTTTGACGAGGATGTCGGTCAGTTGGGAAACGATCTCCAACCGCACCTCGTTCCAAGGCTTGAGTAGACGGGTTCCAGGAACTCTCGGCAGAGCGCCGGCCAACTTATGGGACAGCTCGACAATTTTGTCGCGCGACAGTTTCATTTTCCGCTCCCCAGGTTCGCGGGAAGCAGCGGAGACGGCCTTGCGCTCGACGAGCACCTTGCGTTTGACCTTCCAGAACATCTCCTGGTAGGGGATCCGCTGGCGGCGCATGTAGTCGGCGTATTGATTGAGCAGCTCGCGGACCTCGGCGTTAATCTCGTCCTCGATGCTTAGCTCGTCGACAATCTTGCCTTCAAGCGAATCCCGGAGGACTTTGTGATCGCGGGGTTCGACCCATTTTCCGGCGAGGTTGCGCGCCAACTCGCGCGCCATATAGGTGATGAAGGACCGGGTCAGCAGCATCCTAGGAGTCGTCAGTGTATCGGGCAGTCAGAGGCGATGTCAAATCGTAGACAACAAAGGCCGCCGGACCCGTCGAGCGTTTCTTTACGGAGTACCGCGGCCTGCGCGAGAGGGCTTGTTCGCCGTCTTGGCTGCCCGGGAAGAGACGTCGCGCCGATAGGTAAAATCCCAGACGCGGAGGTTCTCTCCTCCGCGGTCGAATTCAACGACCGCGTAGTTTCCCGGCGGGATCAGCTCGGTCGGCCAAATCTTATAAACTCGCGGGGCCAGTTGCTGCCGAAAGACCTCCAGCTCCTCCTGTTCCGCCAACAGTTCCGTTTGTTGGGGCATCTTTTGGAGCGTCTGGACCAGCCGGCTTTTCTTCTTATCCTTGAGCCGCACAATGGCCAGCCGCGTGATCTGCTCCAGTCGAACGTAGAATATCGGGTTGGCGTTGCCGACCAGGAGTTTCGCCTGCGTACCCTCGACTTCCACCGTCGACTTACTCAGCAGCGGCACGGGGGCCAACACTTGCAGGAAAACCCTCTTCTTGCTGGCATCAATCGTGAGTTCGGCTTGTTCAATGGGGACGACGCGATCGCTATCGGAATAATAGACCCCGTCCTCCAACGGAACCCTGTGCAGCTCTGTTCGGCCCTTCCGCCGCGCGGCCCGTTCGACGCGGTCTTGTTGTTCCCGCTCCTTGCGGCGCGCCGTTTGCCGTTCGACGCCGCGGCGGGTTCGGTCGAGGTCGACCAACGCTAGAGGGATCTCTTCCCACTGGCTTCGCTCCAGACTGTAATATTGGACTCGATCTTCGACGACCTCATATTCTTTGACGGTGAGGTTGCCCCCTTCGCGAAGGTAGAGCTTGAGCTTTTGTCCCCACAGCGGCAGCAGCAGCACCGACGACAGCAGTAAGATTCGGAAACGCATGGTTTCGCCCCGCTCGGGCGGGGCGGGGGCCTCACTTCATACTAACGCGCGGGAAATCCATGGGGTTGCCTGTAAGCCCCGGTGCCCAGCGGCCGCCTGGTGCATCATTTCGGAAACAGCGTTACGAAAGTGGCCGACCGCGGACGCGACGTCTCGTGTCCCAGCACAGCGCCTGCCCATATCACGCAGACTCCGCGTTGCTCTCTCTGCGGAATCGGGTAGAATAACGTCATAGGAAGCGCAATGGCCGACAACGATAAGCTCTACAAGTCCACGGGAGTGGGAAGCGGAGCCTTCATCATTTCCAAACCCAAGCGTAAACCGACAAAGCTTCGCCAGTCCCGTGTCAAAAAGCCCCGACGAGGGGCCCGGAAGTAATCCCGCCCAGCCGGCAAGCCCGCGGAGTGGAAGATCCCTGATCGCCGATTCCTGAAAATCGGTGCGGCCCTTCTCTCACCGACAAAGCCCTGCAGGGGATGGAGGCTTCCCGCTGGTCCGCAGGGAATCAGGTCCCCGCAGGGCTCAAGTAAAAGAGACACTACCGCGCCTGGGGGAAGTTTTCACCGGTGCGGCCGGATGCCTGGGCCAACGCCCGCAAGATAACCGTCGGCACGCCCCACTCAAAGATGAGCGCCAGCCCGAAGGCTGGAATGAGCGCGCCGGCGACGAGAGCGATGGCTAACAGATCATCCACGGTCGATAGGCATTGCAAGCGGTGTTCCATCGCCGATTTCTCTTTGTTTTATTCGGTTTGCCTGGCAGAATCAACGCTCGGCCTGAAAACGCCTGGAAGTTCTTACGCGGTATCGGGTAAGATCTTCCTTGCTGGGACGCCTCGCATGCCCGCTTCTCAAACCGTGGCCCGCCACTATGTCGTCCATGGCCGGGTTCAGGGTGTTGGGTTCCGTTACTTTGTCGAGCGCTGCGCTGGTGAGTTGCGTCTCGGTGGTCACGTCAGGAACCGAGCCGACGGAGCGGTCGAGGTCTACGCTGTCGGCCCGCCGGAGGCGCTGTCACTGCTCGGGCGGCGGCTGCGAGCCGGACCGCGTTACTCGTTGGTGGAGAAAGTCGAAGAACGAGAGGCGGAGGTCAGAGCGCTGAGGGCCTTCACGATCGAGTTCTAGTCAAGAAAAGCAGCCGAAATGAGCGACCTAAAAAAACTGATCCGAGAAGTTCCCGATTTCCCCAAGCCGGGGATCTTGTTCTACGACATTACGACTTTGCTTAAGGACCCGGAGGGGTTCGCCGCCCTGACCGAGCAATTGGTTTCGCGCTGCGGAGCGTTCCGGCCCGACACGGTCGTAGGCATCGAAGCCAGGGGCTTTATTTTCGGGCCGCTGCTCGCCGCCCGCCTGAGGACCGGGTTCGTCCCCGTGCGCAAGCCCGGCAAACTGCCGGCCGAGACCGACCAGATCACCTACGATCTCGAGTACGGGCAGGACACTTTGCAGATTCACACGGACGCCATCCGGCCCGCTCAGCGAGTGCTTGTCGTGGACGATCTGTTGGCCACCGGAGGCACGGCCGCGGCGACCTGCCGATTGGTGGAGCAGTCCGGGGGAGAGGTAGCCGCTCTGGTGTTCGTCGTGGAGCTGACGTTCCTCGAAGGCCGCAAGAAACTCGCCGACTACGATATCGTCTCGCTCGTAGAATACAACCAGTAAGATGCCGACTCTGGTGGGACAGGCCCCGGCTAAAATCAACCTGGGTCTGAGGATCGTGGGCCGCCGTCGGGACGGCTATCACGAGCTGCGCACCGTTTTGCAGACGATTTCTCTGGCTGACCGGCTCACCGTCAGTTACGCGCCGCGCGGATCCGCCCGGGTCACGCTGCGCTGCAATGACCAAGCTCTCGAAAACGAAGACAACCTGGCTTATCGCGCGGCCAGGGATCTGCTCGCCGCCAACCACTGGAAGGGACGCGTCAAGATCGATCTCGAGAAGCGCATTCCTTACGGCTCCGGGCTGGGAGGCGGATCGAGTGACGCGGCGGCCGTGCTGCTGGCTCTCGAGCGGCTCCTCCGTCCGGCGCCGCCGCCGGAGTTGCTTTTCAAAATTGCGGCGCGGCTTGGCAGCGACGTCCCGTTCTTCCTTGTAGGGGGAACCGCAGTGGGCGTCGGCCGGGGGGAGGAAGTCTATCCTTTGCCGGACAGTCGCCGCCATTGGGCTTTGCTGCTCGTACCTCCGATCCGCGTATCGACAGCCGACGCCTATCGGCGGCTTCGCCTGCCGAAACTCTCTTCATTGACAGCAAAAAGCAGGCAGCCTATCATAGATGGTTTCTACACAAGAGTTTGCGCGTCCGAGCGCGGCAGATTAGAGGGCTTGGCCGCGCTGCTGCCGAACGATTTTGAAGACGTCATTTTCCAAGCTTTTCCCGATCTGCAACAATGGAAGAGTCGGCTTACTAAGGCGGGTGCGTCCGCGGCCATGATGTGCGGCAGCGGCGGCGCCCTTTGCGGATTGTTTTCCGACCGACGATCGGCCATCCGGGCACGCGACTCTCTGCGGGGACTCTGCGGGAGTTCGTACGTGGTACGAACGCTTAGCCGGCGATCATATCGCAGGCTATGGAGCAGTTCGGACAGCGTGAGTGGGTGATGGCGGCTCCCCAACCCGTACTTGCCATGAATCGCGATCGGTTGACGGTTTTCACTGGCACGGCCAACCCTCAACTGGCCGAGCGGATCTGTGCCGAGTTGGGAGCGCCGCTGGCTGAGTCCTCGGTGACAACGTTCTCCGACGGAGAGATCTACCTGCAAATCAACGAGAACGTGCGCGGAGGCGATGTTTTCGTGGTGCAGCCGACCTGTACGCCGGTCGACCGCAACCTGATGGAAGTGCTGCTGATGATGGACGCCTTGCGAAGAGCCTCGGCCAAGCGGATTACCATCGTGCTGCCCTATTACGGCTACGCCCGCCAGGACCGCAAGGACAAGCCGCGCGTGCCCATCTCGGCCAAGCTCGTCGCCAGTTTGCTGGTCACGGCAGGGGCGGACCGGGTGCTCGCCCTGGACTTGCATGCAGCCCAGATTCAAGGCTTCTTCGATATTCCGGTCGACCATTTGTTCGCCACGCCGGTCATGGTGAAGTACCTGAAGGGGCTGCGGCTGCAGAAGTTAACGGTCGTTTCGCCCGACCCGGGCGGCGTTGAGCGCGCTCGCGCCTTCGCGAAAAGACTTCATGCCCCGCTGGCGATTATCGACAAGCGCCGCGATCGCCCCAACGTTGCCGAGGTCATGCACGTCATCGGAAACGTCGAGGGCCGCACGTGCTTGATCGTCGACGATATGGTGGATACAGCCGGAACACTCGTCAAGAGCGTGGCAGCTCTATTGGAACAGGGATCAGTCGGCGTATACGCGTGCTGTACACATCCCGTGTTGTCAGGCTCCGCCTTGCAGAAAATCGAGAAGTCGCAGCTCACCGAACTGGTGGTCAGTGACTCGATTCCCTTGTCACCCAAGGCTCAACACTGTTCCCGGATACGCCAGTTGAGCGTGGCGCCTCTGCTGGCCGAGGCGATCGAGTCCATTCACGAGGAGACGTCGATCAGCCGGCTTTTCGTATAGAGGCGGCCACGAGCCGGACTCAGGTAAGGAGACGCTGTTGGAACAACAGGTTGAACTCGAGGCCAGGGTAAGGGAAGAACGCGGTAAGGGGCCGGCGCGCCGGCTCCGCGAGCAGGGTCAAGTTCCCGCGATTCTCTATGGGCTGAGCAAGGAATCCGTGGCGCTGGCGCTCGACACGAAGGCGATGACTCGCATCTTGGAGTCGCCCGCCGGCCACAATCAAATCGTGAACCCGAAAGTCCCCGGTGTCGAGCCGGCTGCCGCCATGGCGGTCGATTGGCAGGTGGATCCGGTTCGCGGCAATCTGCTGCACGTTGACATGCAGCGCGTGGATCTGAAGAAGAAACTGCACCTCCGCGTGCCCGTCGAAACCGTGGGAGTGTCCGTCGGCGTCAAGGAAGAGGGTGGGATTGAGAGCATCGTTACCCGCGAGGTCGAGATCGAGTGTTTGCCGCTCGATGCCCCTGAAAGGATCGCCGTGGAGGTTTCGTCGCTGAGTATCGGCGACTCGGTTCGGATGCGCGACCTGACGGCTCCGGAGGAGTACAGCTTTGTGACCAATCCCGATGTCGTCTTGGTCCACGTCATCGCGCCGAAGGCGGTCGAGGAAGAAGTGACACCGGAGGATGAGGTCGCGGCCGAGGGCGAAGCGGGCGAGGAGGCCCTCGGCGAGGAACAGCAAACGGAAAAGCAGGACGAAAAGGAATGAACTTGCCGCCGGCAGTGGAAGCCGGCGGAGCCGGGCCTCGAGGGGCAGCCGGCCGGCAGCGGAGGCGTAGAGCGGCCTAGCAGGCGCATGCATCTAATCGTAGGATTGGGCAACCCGGGTCCTCGCTATCGTCACACCCCGCATAATCTGGGATTCCTGACCGTCGATCGGTTGGCCTCGGACGAGAAGATCCGACTGACCCGAAAGGTCGCCGGGTCGTTAGTGGGGTCGGGGGAAATCGCGGGAACAGGCGTTGTTCTGGCTAAGCCGCTTTCCTACATGAACCTCAGCGGTGAGCCGGTGCGGTCGCTGCTTGGCCACTGCAAGGTAAAGCATGACCGGTTGCTGGTGGTTTATGATGATTTGGCGCTTCCATGGATGGCGTTGCGCATCCGGGAAAAGGGATCGGCTGGAGGCCACCGCGGCGTGAAGTCGATCATGGAAACCGTCGGGACGGACGAATTCCTTCGCCTGCGCTTGGGCACCCGTCCCCCCGAACCTGTCGACGATGGAGCGGCTTACGTGCTGGCGCCGTTAGGCCCGAGCCGCATGAAACAACTGGATGAACTACTGGAGAGAGCCGCCAGTGCGGTCCGGCTCATTATTTCTAATGGCGCTGCCAAAGCCATGACGGTATGTAACCGTCGCGCCGTTGGATCGGAAGCCACCGAAATATGAGGATTTACGAACTTGTTTTTATTGTCAAACCCGATCTCCCGGAAGGCGAGATCGACGCGGTGATCGAGCAGTTCACCGCCGCGGTCTCCGAGGGAGGCGGTACGGTGATGAAGGTCGAGCAGTGGGGTAAGCGCCGCTTGGCCTATCGGGTCAAGCAACAGCGTGAAGGCTACTACGTGCTGATGCACTACAGCACCGAAGACAACACCAGTCTGGCTCGGGAAATCGAGCGCCGGCTGCGCGTCGCCGACGCGGTGATCAAATACATCACCATTCGTATCGATGAGGAGCTAAAGCGCCTCGAGAAACTCAAGAAAAAACGCGAGAAGCGATCGGGCCGCAAGGGATCTCGCGTCGCGCGCCGGTCGGCGTCCACTCCCCGGGCCGCTGCGACCGCGACCGCGCCCGGTAAGCCCAAACAGGCGACGCCTTCTAAGAGCGAAGAAGCCAAGGCGCCCGACACCCCGGAGGCGAAATGACGGAGAGAACGGCTCCTCCCGCGAGGGAAGCAGGACGCCGAGGCCCCCGCCAGGGCTCGGACAAGCGACGCTTTATGCGCCGCAAGAAGGTTGATTACTTCAGTGTCCATAAGATCGACCACATTGACTACAAGGACGTGGACGTGTTGAAGCAGTTTATCGGGGACCGCGGTAAGATTTTGCCGCGCCGTCACACCGGCCTCGGTGCCCTTCATCAGCGCAAGTTGCGGTTGGCCATCAAGCGGGCGCGCAACATCGCCCTGTTGCCCTTTGCCGGTGAAGCGGGCCGCCTGCCCGGAACTCCCCACCCGATGAAGGTCCCTGACGAGTAGCCGCGGGGGGGAAAGAGGGCGAGTCACCATGGTTGAAGTTATCCTCAAACAAGAGATTCTTAAGCTCGGATCAAAGGGCGACATTGTGCGGGTCGCGGAAGGCTTTGCCCGCAACCACCTGTTCCCTAAACAGCTGGCTATTCCGGCCACCAAGGCCAGCCGAAAGCAAGTTGGCCAGATGCAAGCGGCGGCTGAACGTGAAGCCGCCCGTATGATGGGCGACGCTCAGAAACTGGCTTCTGTGCTCGAAGATCTGCGCATAAAGATCGTAGCCCGCGCGGGAGAGGCTGATCAGTTGTTCGGTTCGGTCACCTCTCGCGATATTGCCGCCGAGATCGAAAAGCTGGGCTACAGCGTGGACCGACACTACATTCTCATCGGCAAGCCGATCCGCATGCTCGGCGAGCATGACGTGAAGCTCCACCTCCACCGCGACATCGATGTGTCGATCAAAGTGGACGTTTTCGCCGAAGGCCGAGAAGAGGAATCCGCTTCGCCGGAAGAGGAATCCGCTTTGCCGGAAGACACTTCGGAAGAAAAAGCCGAAGAGCAAGAAGAACCCGCCGAAGATTCGCCAAAAGACTAGGGATGGCGTTTTTCGATTTGGCCGGGCAGACCGCGATCGTCACCGGCGGCGCCCAGGGAATCGGAGAAGGCATCGTCCACCGCCTCGCGAACGCAGGCGCCCAAGTGGCCGTCGCGGATAAGAGTTTCGACGGCGCGCGAGCGGTGGCCGAGCAACTGCAATCCAAGGGCCTCAAGGGTTTCCCCGTTGCCGTCGATGTCGCCGACCGAACGTCCGTCGAGGCCGTGGTCGAGGAAGTTCTGGCTCGCGTCGAAAAAGTCGATGTCCTCGTCAACAACGCCGGCGGCGCCGGCCGCGCGGCCCCGGTTTGGGAACAGGGAGATGAGGACTGGCAGAGAGTTCTCGATGTCAATCTGACCGGCGTCTTTTTCTGCTGCCGCGCCGTCCTGCCTCACATGATCCGCCGCGACTACGGAAGGGTGGTCAACATCGCTTCGCTGGCCGGCAAGGAAGGCAACCCCAATATGGTGGCCTACTCGGCTACGAAAGCCGGGGTGATCGCCATGAGCAAGTCCATGGCGAAAGAGGTCGCCACGCACGACATTTGCGTCAACGCGGTGACCCCCACCGTCATCCGCACACCCATACTGAGTCAGTTGACCGAAGACCAGGTCGAGTCACTGCTGTCCGGTTAAAAGTCGAATAGAATCAATTGGTTGGGGTCATAGGGGGATTCGTTTGGGGAGTCGGATGGCTGGAGTGCCTGTAAAAGGGGCATTTTTTCGAATTGCGTAACGCTGAGAATCTGTAGAATCTGGTAAAGACTCGCTTCCAGCCCGAGCCGTTTCCGGACGATGGCGATGAGCACGTAAATCGAGACAGCGATCCGGATCTGCGTCTTGACGGCGTTCTCGCTGGTGCCGTAAAACGAGTTGATTCGCAGATGTTGCTTGATCCACTTGAAGAACAACTCAATCTGCCAACGCGACTTGTAGATGTGGGCGATGGTCAGCGCCGGGAGCGCGAAGTTGTTGGTCAGAAACTTCAGCCGCTTGTTCGTCCGGGCGTCGAAGTAACTGACCCTCCGCAACGGGTCGGGATAGGCTTGGGCCGATTCGATGGCAGCCAGTATGACGGTCTGATCCGAGCGCAAGCCCGTGGATTTGTCGACGGGATGCGAGTAGCGCCGTTGGAGCAAGATGTTCTTCTTGGTTCGCACGACGAAGAACGACGAGCAGAGAGTGAACACGAAGAGGCGTTCGAAATCGACGTAGGCCCGATCCATGACGTAGAACGCGCCGGCCTCCGGGCCGATCTCGTCGAGGATGTTGATGTCGTGCACTTTGCCTCCAGTAATGCGGATGAACGTGGGAATATTGCCGTGCAGATCCAGCAGCGTGTGCATCTTCACGGCGACCTTTTGCTTGCGGAATCTCGCCCACGGAAACAGCGACAGGCAGAGGTCGATTGTTGTCGAGTCGAGAGCGTACAGAGTCTGGTCCAAGTCCACACCGATCGGGTCGTGGGCATATAACGGCCGTGCCATGCCAATCAAGACCTGCGCGAAGTCCGCGTAGATCCGCCAGTCGCGCGACTCGTTCGCATCGGCCAGTGTCGAGCGCGCTACCCTGCCGCGGAATCCCATGTGGTAGAGTTTGCCGTGCATCGAACGCAGGCACGTCTCGATGTCGCGGAGGCTTGCCCGATAGGTCAGCTGGGCGAATGCCATCGCAAGAAACTGATCCCAGCAGGAGAAACTTTTCAGATAGGAATCGCCGCGGTAGCGCGATACACATTTCTGAAACTCTTTGCTCGGTAGGTGCTCGATCAGTTGGGAGAAAACCGTACGGCCAAGGTTCATCCCTCATTGTGCCGCGTCCGGATGCTCCGTTCAGGCGACCATTTGCGGCCTCGGGATTTCAAATCGTTCCCGGGCAAAACAGGCCATAAGACATTGAACGGTCGAGACTTACCGTCCGATGGCGCGACTTTCCCCGGACAGCACTGAGGTCGAGTATATGATCTCCCGGATCCCGCGAGGCAGGACCGGCACCGTCGAGGAAGTAGCGGCGGTCGTCCACTTTCTTGCCAGCCCCGACTGCTCTTTTGTGACCGGACAGTGCTACGACGTCAGCGGCGGGCGGGCAACCTACTGAGACCGCCGGACGAACCTTCCGCGGTTGAGCACGTCGAATCTCATCGGGGCGAATGCCGAGCGGTCGCCGGGTTTTGCGGAGCAGAGCGTCTCGGTGTACATGTTGGAGAGAATCTTAACCATCTCGGACCCTTGGGGAACGATGCCCATGCCGTGGAGCCCCCGAAACAACGTAGGGGCACGGCATGCCGTGCCCTCAGTCACTATTGCGGGTCGGCGGTAAGCGGGAAATACTGGCGATATTTTTCGGGTAAACGGATCGTTCTGCCTTCTCGATCGCAGACGATGTGGAGCGTTTCGCCCGTCGCCAGCAGGCGGTCATCCGTTCGCCGACTCATCTCATAGGCGAACCGCAAGGTGCGAGATCGAGCTTCCTTGACCCACGTCGTGATGCGCACTTCGTCGTCGAAACGGGCGGGGGCTAGATAGCGGCAGCGCACCTCGGTAACGGCCAGGATCGCGCCGTCTTCGCGCTCCATATCACGGTATTCAAACCCCATCTCACTGCAGTAGGCGACCCGGCCGACTTCCATCCAGACCAGGTAATTCGCATAATAGACGACGCCCATCTGATCGGTCTCGGCGTAGCGAACACGGACGCCTGCGTCGACCTTGCGCATTGTCCCAGTATAGGTAAGTCCTAGCCTGCATTTGTCACGAGGGTTAGGATTGCCCGTGTTGAACGAACTCGCAATGTCGCCGGCTTGCTGGACATAACCACACAGAGCCGCGGGCGTTAGCCCGCGGGCCCGCGCCCTGACCGCTCACTCGCGTTCGCGGCTCCGATTCGCTCGTCGCGAGGGTGTGCGAGCCCCGCTAATCTACACTGGGTCGGGCACGCTCCAGGGTTCCCGGTATTCCTTCGTGGCCCGCTTTGGACTGCCGCCCCAAGAAAGTCGCCGGTTGAGAGCCGCACACCGCTGTGAACTCGATGTGAGATTCTTTCAGAAACGGGTTGGGGAGGTTCAAAAGATGAGTGCGAACCCAGGCGACGGCGTTCTCGGTGCAGGCCGGTACTTGCAACTGCGCCGGAGAAACAACTGGGAGTTCGTTGAACGCATGGGCGTCACCGACGTCGTCGTTCTCATCGCTGTCACCGCCGAGCAGGAAGCCGTGCTGGTCGAGCAGTACCGCGAGCCCGTTCAAGCCAAGATGATTGAGTGGCCCGCCGGCCTCGTCGGCGACGAAGAGGCGTCGGATGACGAAACGATGTTGGACGCCGCCGCTCGGGAGCTGGAAGAGGAAACCGGCTTTCGCGCCGGACGATTCGAGATCCTGGGGACGGGTCCCTCCTCGGGCGGGCTAACTTCCGAGGTCGTTACCTTTCTTCAGACCGGCGGCCTTGAGCGGGTCGGAGAAGGCGGGGGCGTCGAAGGCGAGAACATCCGCGTCCATCTGGTTCCGTTGTCACAGGTTGATTCCTGGCTCTCCAAGCGCGCGGAAGAAGGCTTCCTGATCGACCCCAAAGTCTACGCCGGACTCTATTTCCTGTCGAAGCGATGACGAGACCGGCTGATCTCCTTTCCAAACCGGATGATCGGCTAACCCGCATTTCTCACCACTTGACGGTCGAAGCACGTCATAAGCCCGCCATTACTGCGTTGCGCTTGCTCGCCGTGCTCAACGTACTGCCACTCAAACGAAGGAGGAGCTTGTTGCCTTCTTGAAAAGACATCAGATTGAATACGACGAACGATACGTTTGATCGTGAGGCCTGTGTCGCCCTTTCCAGGGCTTCCCTGAACTGCTCTTTTTCCCACGGCTAAAGCCGTGGGCTGAGATTGTTCGGCCCCTGACGGGCCCGGCCGCCTCTTGCCCCCGAAGGGGCTATGCAATGTAAAAGCCCGCGGCTTCAGCCGTGGGTGGCGGAACCCCTGCGAGCGAGCCCTGGAAGGGCGAAACAGCATGCCCCAAAGCCTGGCTGATTTGCTGGTTCACGTTGTCTTCTCTACCAAAGGGCGGGCTACGGCCCCTGCAGGCTAGCTGTGATCTTTCAACAGGTTGTTCATTCGGTCCCGGACCAGGGAAGCTGGAGTTGTCGAATAACCACGACCCTGGAGAGACCGCATGAACATCCATCAGAATGCCCGATTGACGCCCAAAGGCCGAGCCCTTTTGGTTCGATGCATCCTCGCTGGAGAGACGCCTCGGGCCGCCGCGGCGGCCCGAGACGTCTCAGAACGCACCGCCCGCCGTTGGCTAGCCCGCTACCGCGGCGAAGGCGAAGCCGGTCTCTACGATCGCTCTTCGCGCCCCCGGCATAGCCCGCGCCGCACCCCGCAAGCCGTCGTTGACCGCGTCCTCGCCCTGCGCCGACAACGTTGGACGGGCCGCCGCATCGCCCAAACCCTGCGGCTATCCCCGGCCACCGTCAGCCGCCTCCTCGGTCGCGCCGGACTCAACCGTCTCCGCGATCTCGAACCCGCTCCCCCCGTTCGCCGCTACGAACATCACCGTCCCGGCGATCTACTGCATCTCGACATCAAAAAGCTCGGCCGCTTCCAGCACGCCGGTCACCGCGTTACCGGCGATAAGACCCGACGCTCCCGCGCCGCCGGCTGGGAGTTCGTCCACGTCGCCGTCGACGACCATTCCCGCATCGCCTTCTCCCAGATCCTGCCCGATGAGCGCAGCCTTTCCGCTGCCCAGTTCCTTCTCCTCGCCCACGCCTACTATGGCTCGCTTGGCATCCGCATCCGACGCCTGCTCACCGACAATGGCTCCTGGTACCGCTCCCGCCACTTCCGTCGTACTTGCCGCCGCCTCGGCATCCGCCACCGCTTCACCCGCCCCTACACCCCTCGCACCAACGGCAAGGCCGAGCGCTTCATCCAAACCGCCCTGCGCGAATGGGCCTATGCCCGCTCCTACTGCTCCTCCCTCCAACGCGCCAACCATCTGCTCCCCTGGCTCCACGACTACAATTGGCATCGCCCCCACGCCAGCCTCGGCTATAATCCCCCTATCAGCCGACTCCCTCCTCCCCGGAACAACCTGTTGAGCCTCCACAGCTAGCCCCCCGGGATCTGAGCCAGCGGTCCGGCAGCCCCGGCCTTTTTCTCTTCGCTTTCCGCTTCGAGCGCCGCGACGCGTTCGTTCAGGCTGCCGATCATTTGGCCCACCGGGTCGGGCAGATGCCCGTGCTCGAGCATCTCCTCTTCTTCCTTCGACACGGCGACCCCTCTGACGGCGACCACGCGCCCCGGGATCCCAACGACGGTGGAGTGGGGTTCGACCGGCCGCACAACGACCGATCCCGCCCCGACCCGGACCCAGTCTCCGATCTCAATGTCGCCCAAGATCTTCGCCCCCGAGCCAATCACGACATGGTTGCCCAGCGTGGGATGACGCTTGGCCTTCTCATGGCCGGTTCCGCCCAGCGTCACCCCCTGGTAGAGCAATACGTCGTCGCCGATGACCGCCGTTTCACCGATCACGACACCCATCCCGTGGTCGATGAAGAACCGCCGCCCGAGGGAGGCCCCTGGGTGGATCTCGATGCCCGTCAACCAGCGAGAAAAATGGGAGGTCAGCCGCGCAATCACGTAGAGATGCCAGTGGTAGAAGCGGTGCGCAATTCGATGCAGCAAGATCGCGTGTACGCCGGGATAGCAGAGCAAAACTTCGAGCGTGTTCTTGGCCGCCGGGTCCTGCTTGAATACGTTTTCGATCTGTTCCTTAATGGCGTTGAGCATAAGGCCTCCCAACTTTGGCGATTCGTAAGGTTGACTGCTTTGGTCTCTATACCTGGGCGGTCTAGAAGCACCCTGGTATACGCCTCAGTAATCGGGAACGTGGTTGGCGAATTAGGCGATCCGGAAAAGGATCGGGACGGGATAGCCGGCTCTACGCCGGCTCGCTACAACAGCACTGCAATCGGTAGGTCACGGCAAGACAGTACTTCGATGCTAAGCCATGCGACTAGGGATGTCAAATATTACCGTGGGCCCGTTCGACCGAATCATACGTAGGCACAGGCTGCCTCGGCGCCGGCTAGACCCCTTCGGTCCCCTCGCCGAGACCCAGCTTCCCCGACAGTTGCTTCCCAGCCGCTTTGATCGCTATGCCCCCAACGACGGGCAGCCGATAGATCGTCGACGAGTAGTGCCCGCATTCGTGGGTGCAGAAACAACCCTCGGCGGCCTCCGCCGCTATTCTCGAGGCGTTTTCGTTGAACCACAACTTGCGGAAGTCATAATCGACGTCGCGCAGGTTGCCGAGTTTGCTGTTTTTCACCTCGCATTCCACGACGTCGCCGTTGCTGTAGATGACACAGGCCAAACGGCCCGAGACGCACGAAAACTGCGCTTTCCCCTCGGCCACTGTTCGCGCGACGCTCCGCCGTACGTGCTGGTCGAGAAGGTGATTTCCGGCCCCGTAAGCGCTCGCCCCGTCCCGCCGAGGGCGGCCCTGAGAAAAGTCTTCCTCCATGCGGTTAACCAGCTTTTCGTAGACTTCGCGATCGACGTCGGTCTGTGACGGATCAAGAGGGTTCCCGCGACAGTAGTTGAACGAAACGCCGTCGGGATCGAAGCGGCGCTTCAGCTCTTCGTAGATGTCGAAAATTTCGTCCTGGTTCTCCCTCATCACTGTCGTCAGGGTATGAACGATCAGGTTCGGGAATCGCTTGCGAATCGGCTGGATGGCATCGAGTGTCCGCAACATCCGCTGGTACGCGTTTTTCTTGCCGCGAATGAAATCGTGCTTGTGCTCGTCGGTGTGATCGACGCTGAGGTTGAGATGAAACCTCATGCGCGGTGCTCCGCCCAACGTCCTCTCAAGGACGCTGACGGTTCGCTCGGTATGCTGGCCGTTGGTGGGCACATAGAGGTTGCTCACCTGGTTCGTACGCGCTGCCGCAAGGAAGATGTCTGCTAGATCGGGGCGCAGAAAAGGTTCGCCTCCGCCAATGAAGAGGTTGTAAATTTTCTCCATCGAGTCGAGCGTCCGCTCGAACTCCTCCAGCCGGAAGTCGCGGTTGGGTTGGGGGTTGAGTTCGTCCCAGTAATAGCAGTGAATGCACTTCTCGTCGCAGCGGGTCGTGACGTAGAGGGTGACGAACGGCGGCGTGATGCGTCGGCCGAAGGCCGTTCGGTACTTGGTCTTCAGCAGGTGGGCTGCGAACGACCTCGGCTTGGCGGATTTTGTGTTGCTGCTCACGGAGCGATTGCCCTAGCCGCGTTTCTCCCCACCTGACGGTCGAAGCAAGCCATACGCCGGTCATCACTTCGTTGGGCTTGCTCACCTTGCTCAACGTAGGGTTCCGGGAAAAGGCCGCGGGTCTGAGCCAGCGGCAGCCCAGCCCCACGGACTTCGCCTCGCCACTTTGCGAGAAAAGCGTGGATGGCCTAACCCTTTGATTGCAAACGGGTTGTTGGAACTTTGGTTCGTTTGGTATTTTTCTCGTTCGGCGAACGGGATGCCGGGTCGTTGGGGGTCCTCCCTCTTGAGAATAGCGGGTCTGTCAAGTGTCCCGGCTGGACGACAAGCGATTCGCCTCGACCGCGGGCCGGAAACCGGCCCGAGCGCGGCGCCCGTCGCAGCAAAGGCCGCGGGTCCGGGCAAACGGCGGCCCATGGTTTTCTGCCCCCTTAGGGTGCACTCTAGCCCGCATTTCTCACCACCTGACGGTCGAAGCACACGATAGGCCCGCCATTACTACGGTGCGCTTGCTCACCGTGCTCAACGTGCTGTTCAAGTACGCCCGCATTATTCAAGAAATGCGGCGCCGAGCGTCGCGCGCCTTGTACTGACGGGCCTCTCACGCACTTCGCCTCGCCACGTGGTGAGAAAAGCGGGCTAGGTGCACAAAAGCCAGCCGAACAGGGCGAGAATAGGTCCGCGGGCCAGCGTTTACGCAACTTGTAAGTTGTTGAAAAGATGGTGAGGCGGCTGGGATTCGAACCCAGGACCCACGGCTTAAAAGGCCGTTGCTCTACCGAGCTGAGCTACCGCCCCCGAACAGGAAAGAACGCTCTATCTTAACAGTTAGGTCGCTGTTTTCGACCAGCCCTAGCTGTGACCTTTCAACAGGTTGTTCATTCGGTCCCGGACCAGGGAAGCTGGAGTTGTCGAATAACCACGACCCTGGAGAGACCGCATGAACATCCATCAGAATGCCCGATTGACGCCCAAAGGCCGAGCCCTTTTGGTTCGATGCATCCTCGCTGGAGAGACGCCTCGGGCCGCCGCGGCGGCCCGAGACGTCTCAGAACGCACCGCCCGCCGTTGGCTGGCCCGCTACCGCGGCGAAGGCGAAGCCGGTCTCTACGATCGCTCTTCGCGTCCCCGGCATAGCCCGCGCCGCACCCCGCAAGCCGTCGTTGACCGCGTCCTCGCCCTGCGCCGACAACGTTGGACGGGCCGCCGCATCGCCCAAACCCTGCGGCTATCCCCGGCCACCGTCAGCCGCCTCCTCGGTCGCGCCGGACTCAACCGTCTCCGCGATCTCGAACCCGCTCCCCCCGTTCGCCGCTACGAACATCACCGTCCCGGCGATCTACTGCATCTCGACATCAAAAAGCTCGGCCGCTTCCAGCACGCCGGTCACCGCGTTACCGGCGATAAGACCCGACGCTCCCGCGCCGCCGGCTGGGAGTTCGTCCACGTCGCCGTCGACGACCATTCCCGCATCGCCTTCTCCCAGATCCTGCCCGATGAGCGCAGCCTTTCCGCTGCCCAGTTCCTTCTCCTCGCCCACGCCTACTATGGCTCGCTTGGCATCCGCATCCGACGCCTGCTCACCGACAATGGCTCCTGGTACCGCTCCCGCCACTTCCGTCGTACTTGCCGCCGCCTCGGCATCCGCCACCGCTTCACCCGCCCCTACACCCCTCGCACCAACGGCAAGGCCGAGCGCTTCATCCAAACCGCCCTCCGCGAATGGGCCTATGCCCGCTCCTACTGCTCCTCCCTCCAACGCGCCAACCATCTGCTCCCCTGGCTCCACGACTACAATTGGCATCGCCCCCACGCCAGCCTCGGCTATAATCCCCCTATCAGCCGACTCCCTCCTCCCCGGAACAACCTGTTGAGGCTCCACACCTAGCCCGCATTTTTCACCACCTGGCGAGGGTATGGCAGGTTCCATGGCTACTCCCTTCCACTGTAATGCTCATTGCTCCTCTTGCCCGGCTTCCAAAACCGGCAAGGCCAGAGCCGGCAAGACAAGGCGTCGCGGCTTCGGGCTGCTCGACCTAGCCTCGCGCTTCGTTACGCCAGAACTTCCTTCACCACGCGGGCGGGGAATTCGTCGGTGAGACGTTCGCTGCGGCCCTCGCGCTTAAACACCAGGTCGCGGTGGTTCATGCCCAGTTGGTGAAGGATCGTGGCGTGGAAGTCATGGACGCTTACACGGTTCTCCACGGCCTTGTAGCCGATGTCATCGGTAGCGCCGAAGACGGTTCCGCCCTTGACTCCGCCGCCGGCAAGCCAGACGGTGAAACCCGTGGGCCCGTGATCGCGCCCCGGGTTGGCCCCCCGCGACTGTGACAAAGGGAGCCGACCGAACTCGCCGCCCCAAATGAGCAAGGTCGAGTCGAGCAATCCGCGCTGCTTGAGATCGTGCATCAGGGCGGCGATCGGTTTGTCGGTCTTGCCGCAGGCGTAACTCAGATCCTTGACCAAATCCTGGTGGTTGTCCCAGATCTGGCTCTCGATATAGGGTTGCACCATTCGCACGCCGCGCTCGACCAGACGGCGGGCCATGAGGCAGCGTCGCCCATACGAGGCCGTCCGCTTGTCGTTGAGGCCATACATCTCCTTCGTGGAGGAGCTTTCCTGGGAAAGATCGAGCGCGTCGCCGGCGGCGAGTTGCATGCGCGCCGCTAGTTCATAGTTCGCAATGCGGGCATCGAGCTCGGGCTGCCCGGGGCGCTTGCCCCGATGTTCGCGATCCATGCGGGCCAGCAGGGACCGCGCCAGATCGAGCACCGGCCCGGGGTACTCCTGCTTCGGTTTCAAATTCAGCAGAGGCGAGCCTTCCGAGCGAACCCGCGTGCCCTGATAAACGGGCGGCAGCCAACCGGATTGCCAGTTCTGAATATGGTTGACCGGCAATTCCTTCGGGTCGTCGAGGACGACGTAGGCCGGCAGGTTTTGGTTCTCGCTCCCCAGGCCGTAGACGATCCAAGATCCCATGCTGGGGCGGCTGGAGAACATCCGTCCACTCTGCATGGTGAAGATGGAAGGCTCGTGGTTGAAATGCGGCGTGAACATCGATCGGATCAGAGCAATGTCGTCCACATGTTGGGCGATGTGGGGCAACATCTCCGACACCTCGATCCCCGATTGCCCCTGCCTGGCGAACTGGAAAGGAGACGGCATAAAGCCGCCCGCTTCGTTGATGAATTCGATATCGTTGGCCAGGTCTCGCCCCGGCGGCTGTCCGGCGTACTTCGCGAGCGCGGGTTTGGGATCGAATAGGTCCACTTGGCTGGGACCACCGTTCATGAAGAATTGAATGACCGAGGTGGCCTTCGGCTCGAAGTGGGGATTGCGCGGGCGCAGGTCGTATAAGCGGTCTTGCGACGCCGCCAGAGCCGGGTTGCCAGCAAACAAATCGCCTCCCAACAAGTACGCCAGAGCGGCCCCATGAAGCCCGTCGCCCATCCGCGAGAAGAACGTACGCCGGGAAACGAGGCTGTCGTCCTTACGTGGCAGGATTGCTTGGCTGGGCCCGTGGGTGTACATATCCGAGTGTCTCAATCAATATAGAGGAATTCCGCCGAGTTCAGGACAGTGTGGCAAAGCGTCGCCAGCGCCAGCCAGCGAGCCCGCGTGTCTCTTGGCTCGGCGGGCGCTGTTTTGTCCAGATGCGTCCTCCAACCCGGCGCCAAATGGCGCAAAGTAGATTGGGCGCGGTCCGACTCTTCTCGGGAGGGCGGGCGGCCAAGCGCGGCCAGATAAACTCTCTCCACTTGCTTGCCCGCATCCGCGCCCACGGCTTCGATCACACGCCCGGCCATGTAGCGAGAGTTTTCGCGAACCATGTCGCTGTTCATCATCTGCAAGGCCTGCGAGGAAACCGTGGAGTGTGCCCGGCGAAGACAGTTGGGGCTGAGCTGGGGAGTGTCGAAGGCGGCGAGCATCGTAACCGGCGTCTTGCGGCGTTGCAGCAAGTAAATGCTTCGGCGGTAGCCTTCCCCGGGCTTGGCCACAACCTCCCCGTCGGGCTGGACCTTGATTTTGTCGGGCGGCCCGAACGGCGTGGCGTCGAGACGCCCTGACACCTGCAGGATCGAGTCGCGAATGGCGTCGGCGTCGAGCCGCCGGAGCGGGAACCGCGACAGCAGCGAGTTATCCGGGTCCGCGCCATGGGTTCCCGGATCAAATAAAGAGCTTTGCCGATAGGCGGTGGAAGTCAGTATCAGCCGATGCAAAGCTTTGAGGCTCCACCCGCTCCGAACCAACTCGGTCGAAAGCCAGTCAAGCAGTTGCGGGTGTGACGGCGGCGAACCCGTGCGGCCAAAGTTTCCTTCGGTTTTCACCAGTCCGACCCCGAAATAGTGCTGCCAGACTCGGTTGACGATCACTCTCGCCGTCAGAGGATGATTGGGCTGAGTCAGCCACCTCGCCAGGGCTAATCGCCGGCCGCTGGTGCCGCTCTTCCAAGCCGGCCGTTCCACCTCGTAGGGATCGAGCCCCAAGCTCAGCACCGAGGGAACGCCCGGCTCGACCTTGCTGCCCGGGTTACGAAAATCGCCACGATGGAGAATGTGAACCGCCGTCGGCCTACCTCCCATGTCAAACAGAGCACGGATTAGGGGCTTCGGTTTAATTTTTTTCTTGGCTTGGCGAATGGCTCGTTGGATCTCAAGTGACTCTTTCTCAAACGACTCGAATCTGCTCTCCAGCTCCCCCGGCTCGATTCTTATCTTGGCCGCGAACTTCTTCACCAGGTAGCTCTGAAGCTCGCTGCGTTGCGCCGGGGGCGTATCCCAGGCCGCGCGCGCGTCGTTGCGGACGCCGTCGGGAACCTTGGCCCATTTTTCAGCGAGAACTTGTTCCCGCAACGGGCGAACCTTCTGTTCGAGTTTTTCCTCCAATCGCTTGACCCTCTCCTGGATCGACGCGTGCTTCTTGATCTCTCGGACTTCCCCTTCCGGCCATCCTCCCGGCATGATGCGCGTGTTCGTCTCGTCCCATTTGGCGCGGGGGCCGACGGGCATCTCATTGGGAGAGAGCCAGTCGTAGGGGTCATAGGCAGAACGAAGAATCGCGCTGAGCCGATAGTAGTCGCGCTGCGGGATCGGATCGTACTTGTGGTCATGACAGCGGGCGCAGGCGACGGTCAGGCCCAAGACCGTGGAGGTCAGAATCTGAAGCTGATCGGCGACCACCTTCAAACGCTCGGGAACGAAAGCCTGTGAGGTGCTGTAGGTGCCGTCGGGACCCATGCGCAGGAAGCCCGTGGCGACGAGGTTTTCGCGCTGCTCGGGTGTAAATTGCTTCACCGCCTTGTAGTCGAATAGTTCGTCGCCGGCAATCTGCTCGACAAGAAACCGGTCATAGGGTTTGTCGGCGTTAAAAGAACGAATCACGTAGTCGCGGTATCGCCAGGCGTAAGGACGCCGGGCGTCGGCCGAGACCTGCCCTTCCGAATCCGAATAGCCGGCGGCGTCAAGCCAGCGGCGGCCCCAGTGCTCGCCGTGACGAGGCAACCCCAACAACCGATCGACCAGTCGTTCGTAAGCCTTGGGACTGGTGTCGGCCTGGTAAGCCTTCACTTCCTCCGGACTGGGCGGCAATCCGATCACGTCGAAGTAAGCCCGCCGCATCAACGTCAGGTGTTCGGCGTCGGGCGAGAAGGCGAGTCCCTTTGCCGTAAGCCTTCTGAGTAGGAAGGCGTCGATCGGCGTCCGCGCCCGGTCTTGACGGCGTACCCTCGGAACCGGCGAGCGCTTCGGGGATCGGAAGGACCAGAATTCGCGGTCCTTCTTCGTTACCAAGGGATCAGCCCGAGCAACGACCCGCTCCGGTTTTTCGTCGTCGAAAGGCGCTCCCGCGGCGATCCACGCTTTTAGCTTTTGAAGCTCCGCGGATGTCACCGGGCGAACCGAGACCCGCGCCAGATCCTTTTCGGGAGGCATGTCTTCGGCTTCGATGCGTTTGATGAGAAGACTCTCGCCGGGCTTGCCGGGGACGATCGCGGGACCCGACGCGCCGCCTTTTAGTAGGCCGGCGCGCGTCAGCATGTCGAGCCCGCCCTCCTGGCGGCGCCTGCCGTGGCAGAGCAAGCACTTGACGTTGAGGATGGTGACGACGATTTCGCGCGCGCTGACTTCTTGGGATGCCGTGATCTCAGAAGCCCGCTGCGAGTCCTCGCCCTCGCGCAAGGCTCCTGCCTCGATCCAACGTCGAATCACCTCAATTTCATCGGGACCGAGCTTTTGGTTCCCCATGGGCATCGCCCCGGAGCTCACTTTTTCCAAAAGCAGGCTCTCGACCGCCGCGCCGGGAACAACCACCGGCCCGGACTTGCCGCCCTTGAGAACAGCGTCGCGAGTCCGCAAGTCGAGCTCCGCCTGCTGAAGGCGCTCGCCATGGCAGGTCAGGCAATGGGCCTCAAAGATGGGAGCGATGTCGGATTCAAAACGAGGGCTGTCCGCCGTTTGGCCGGACAAGATGCCGGGGAAGGTTGCGGCTAAGGCCGCGGCGAAAAAGAGGTTTGCCCAGCGTGTGGGCTTGCGGGGCGGATAGCAAACTTGGCCCAGCCAGCCGCTTCCGGACTCGCTCCGTGCCATCGGTTTAACTCCAGGTCATTCTATCGAACCTGGAGCTGTGCGAGGATTTCCGTTGTGAGGGTCAAGGTGCAAACCTGACAAAAAAAAGCGGCGGACCTGGGCGGCAACCCAGATCCGCACTCGGTGGCACTGGCTCTAGCCCGCTTTCTCGCCACGTGGCGGTCGAAGCACGCAATAGACTCGCCATTACTGCGTTGCGCCTGTTGGCCGTGCTCAACGTACTATCCCGGTCGGACGCTGAACGGAAGTCACTGCCTATTTCGGTAACCGCAAGATACGAGCGAGAGAAGTTCTCAAGATCCGCTTGGGCCGGCGTCGGCCTCCTCCGACTCCTCCTCGGAGCCGCCGACCGCCGCCCGGATGGCCTCCGTCGCTTCTTCGGTCGTTAAGACGTCGCTGGCTAGGAATCGGAAGTTGGCCAGCGCGGCCGCGTATCCGTCTAAGCCGGGAAGCTGTGCCGCTGCCGTCGCATCCTTGACCATGGCCACCTCGAAGCCCTGTTCGAGAAGCTCGCGCAGATGAGATTCGACACAGAGGTTGGCCGACATTCCGGCCAGAATAACCTTGCTGATCCCGCGTTTTCTGAGCTGAAGGACAAGGTCGTTCGTCTCGGGTCCATAGACTTTGTGAGGACTTGCCACGACGGTGGCGCCGTCCTCAAGATACGGCTTATATTGCTCCAGCCAATCCGCCCCGGACCCCTCGAAGCCCTGGGTGGTGAGGGCGCCCTGGCGGTCGAACATCTTGATGGCATGCATCATCGTCTCGACGGCGCCGCCGAACTTCCAACCATGATCGGTCGGGAAGTAGTAGTGAGGGGAGACGAATACCGGCATGTCCGTCTTTTTCGCGCTTTTCAGAAGGCTCTCGATATTGTCGACCGTGCCGTTCGCCTCGACGCTCTTGCCGACGACTCCCCAGGTCACGCCCTCGGGGCTGAGAAAGTCGTTCTGCGGATCGGTCACCACCAGCGCGGTGCGACCCGGCTCAATCGTCATGCCGGGGTCTGGGAGCTGGGCCTGTAAGCCTCCAACGGTGATCGTTGCGATCAAAACCGTGATGGCTCCCGCAATTGTCATGGTTCTCATTTTGGTTCTCCTTTTTCAGTGTTTTGGTGTCCATCAATCCTGAGTCTGCCCGGCGTTGGCCGTGGCGTCCGCCGATAGGTATAACTTTCACATGGGTCACAGGGCGAGGTGGTCCGGAAGGCGTGCACAATCGTCCAGTTTGTGCGGATCCTCGAGCGAGATAGAATAGGGCCATGGTGCTCGACAAGCTGCTGTCCAACTTGGACGTCCAGGTTGAGTACTTCGCGCTCTGCATGCTGAGCGAGGGTTGGCGTATTCGTTTGCCCGGACCTCCGGGAGTGATGATCCACTTCGTCTTGAAGGGAAAAGGCGCGGTGAGCGGTCCGGACGGCGACGCCCGCCCGGTGGGTCCCTACTGGCTGGCTGTGGTGCCCTCGGGAGCGAAGCATGAACTGCGATCGCACGGGGAATTGCAGCATGAGTTGCAGATCAGCGCGCCTCCCGAGGGTGACGCCATCCCCCAGCTGGTGGCGGGATCGCCCGACAACGTTGATCTCCTCATCGCCTGCGGAAAGATGCGCGTGCTCTACGGCGAGTCGCTGGGTCTGTTCGACCACCTGCGCGAGGTGCTCATCGTCGATATGTCGGAATCCCCGCAGGCGCTGGCCGCGTTCGAGGGCATACTCGCGGAGCAGTCGCGGCCCGGCCCCGGGAGGGAAGCCATGGTGGGGTCGCTCATGTTTCAGTGTCTTGTGCATCTTCTACGGCGCTTGTGCAGTGACACCGATTGCCCGCTGCCCTGGCTGACGGCGCTCGAAGATCCTCGGCTGGCACGAGCGATTGACCGGATTTTCGACGATCCGGGTAGCGATCACACGGTGGAATCCCTCGCCGAGGCGGCGGCGATGAGCCGATCCGCTTTCGCCGAGCGCTTTGCCGCCGCGTTCCGACGTCCGCCCATGAGCCTGGTCCACCACGTGCGCATGCAGCGCGCCACCCATCTTCTGCGGCAAGGGGCGCTGTCTATCAACGATGTGGCCGGCCGCCTCGGTTTTTCGAGTCGCAGCCATTTCTCGCGTGCATTTAAGGTGCACACGGGCATCGCCCCCGCCGAGTACCGCGCACGATAGCGAGGCCGGTGATTCCCCCCGTAGTTAGGTGTAAGTTTCGACACCGCGGCCCGGCCCAGTGGGGCCGGCCTCCCGGCCTGCCAAAAGTCCGCGAAGCGGACGCCGGAAAGTAGCCCCCGGCTTCAGCCGGGGGAAGCGGCGCCAAACAAACCCCCTGTGGTGCGGATCTCCCAAGGCGCGTTTCGCGCCGTGAGGAGATCCGCACCACACAAACCGGGCATTCCCTGTAAGACTCTGCTACGATGTCCGCGCGCGTGACTTCCTCCGACGACAACGACCGCGTAACCAAGGCTGCCCGCTTCATGCCCGCTTGGGGCACGGGCGAACTCCCCTCGGCTCCCCGCTTTAGCTTGGGCCGCTGGACAACTTTGATCGGCCCCGGGCTGGTCATGGTGGGAGGCACGATGGGCGCCGGCGAATGGCTCTTCGGGCCGATCGTGACTGCCCGTTACGGCGGCATGGTCATGTGGCTGGCGACGATCAGCATCGCGCTCCAGGTAGTCTTCAACCTGGCCGTCATGCGTTACGCGCTCTACTCCGGTGAACCGATTTTCGTCGGTTTTCTGCGCACGGCGCCTGGCCCCACGTTCTGGATCATCTTCTACCTCATTGCCGATTCGGGCCACATCTGGCCCTACACGGCTTCGAACGCGGCCGTGCCCCTGGCTGCCGCCTTGCTGGGACACCTGCCCGGACCCCTCGACGATGCTCTGGTGCGCAATCTCGGATACGCCATCTTCCTAGCGGCTTTCGTCCCACTGATCTTTGGCGGCAAGGTCTATAACGCCGTCGAACGCCTCATGGTCGTCAAGGTCTTTTCCGTGCTGGGCTACCTGCTCGTGATTGACCTGGTCTTGGTGAGCGGCCGGGTGTGGCTGGAAATATTCAGCGGGTTTTTCAAATTCGGGTCCCTCCCGCAAGGCGAGATCGACTGGGCGACTTTGGCCGCGTTCGCGGCCGTGGCCGGCGTCGGTGGCTTGGGGAACACGACGTTCTCGAATTACGCCAGAGACAAGGGCTGGGGAATGGGGCCGCTTGTGGGCGCCATCCCGAGCCTGGTTCGCGGAAGAAAAATTTCCCTTTCGCACACGGGAAAGGTTTTTCCTATTACCGCGGCGAACCTCGAGCGCTGGCGCGGCTGGCTGCGGCACATTCGCCGGGATCAGCTTTGGGTCTGGGGTCTCGGCTCGTTGCTCGGCATGGCGCTCCCCTCCATGCTCTCGCTCGAGTTCCTTCGCGGCGCGGAGGTCCAGGGGCACGCGGCCGCGGCGATGACCGCGCGAGGAATCGCCGACCGCCATGGGGAAATCTTTTGGTTCTCTACTCTTCTGTGCGGGTTCTTCGTTTTAGGGGTTGGCTTCCCTCAGACCCTCGACTCCATCGTGCGTCGATGGACTGACGTCCTTTGGAGCGCGTCCGGAAACCTCCGTTCTCGGGAGGGCCGCCAGGTGAAGAACGTCTACTACTTCGTTCTGCTCGGCTACTGCTTGTGGGGACTCCTCGCCCTGCGGCTCACCCCCGATCCTCTATTCTTGGCCATCGTCAGCAGCGTCATAGGCAACATAGGCCTCGGGACCGCGACACTCCACACTCTTTATGTGAATCGTCGGCTAATGCCCAAAGAACTTTGCCCCCCCTGGTATCTCCAAGCCGGGCTGGTCGCGGGCTTCGTTTTCTTCTTCGGAATCTCCGGGTTCGCCCTCTATCAGCACCTGGGGAGTTAGCATTTCTAGTGCTTACTTCCACAGGCTCGCGTATCTAAATGGCGTTTCCCGAAGGACCATGCAGCCGTTTGTCTGGTCCGGAAGTGCTTCGTTTACAAAGCCTTCTGAGCCTCGACCGCGAGGGAATGTCGATGAGCCTGCGGCGCACCCATAGGGAAAATCGGCGGGTTTCGACGGAGCCGTCGTCTGTGGGCAACGATGGGCGTTTTCTCATCGGCGCGGGCCTCGGCTTGCACCGCACAGAGCCGTGCCCGTCAGGGCGCGGGCCCGTCGCTGCGCCGGACGCACGGCCTGTCGCTAGCGTTCCAGGCTTCCTGCTTGCGCACACCCATGCCCGAATCGGGGCCGCCGGCGAGTACACCGTGCAATCCCTTGCGGTAAGAGGAACGGTTGTCATTCTGATTTGTGTTTTGTAGGGATACTGAATGGGCGCGCGGCCCGCAAGTTGCAGGGCCAGATCGACGCCTTGGATGCTTTGGAGAAGGAGGCATAGCTACGAGGGCCGGAAATAGCCCTCCGCGGTTGACCTACCTGCTGAGCGTGGGTGATCCTTTCGGTTGGGGCCGACGGTGAGCTCAACGCCTGTACTCCAAAGAATCCGTGAATTCCTTAACGCCCACGGCGTGGAGTACCGAGAACTCCATCACGAGCCGACTCTTACCTCCGAGGACTCGGCCCGCGTCCGCGGAGAAGACATCCGCATCGGGGGCAAGGCTCTCTTGATTAAGGTCGGCGATGACTTTCGACTCTTTGTGCTGAGCGCGGCGCTGCGCGTCGACTCGCAAGCCGTGCGATCCCGCTTCGGGGTCCGCAAGACCCGCTTTGCCACAGCCGCCGAGCTTGAAGATCTCACCGGGTTGGTACCCGGGTCAGTTCCTCCGTTTGGGCGGCCGCTGTTGCCCTTCGAACTATATGTAGACTCCTCGATCGTCGAGAACGACCGGATCGCCTTCAACGCCGGGGCGCTGACGGATTCGATCTTCATGACGGTTGCCGATTACCTCCGAGTCGCCAAGCCCACTGTTTTCCGGTTTGGTCTACCCAGTGGCAACACCACCAACGCCTGAGCTCGTGATAGAAGCTGGGTTCGGCGAACGATGTGGCGCGGACGCCCACGTCCGCCGCGGGCGCGAGCCCACGGTCAAGATCGCCAGTGCCCCCCAGTGCCGGGGATAAGCCCCCGGACCCAGTTTGTCGAGTGAGAAACTGGGTGTCGTCACGAGACCTGGACCGCACCCTTGCGGGCGCGGCTCCGTTTACCTATGCTCGGCTTTGAAGCGCACGTTTCGGGCACAACCGGGTCAAGCAGAGCCGCGGGCGCAAGCCCGCGGTTAAGATGGCGAATGACCTCGGCGCCGGGTTATCGCCTCGTTCAAAAAAGCGGAAACACCTCCGCGAGAGCGAGACCGTGAGAGTGTAAAATTAGACTGTCTGCTGGTAGAAACTCCGCCGTTTAAGTTCGAAGAGAGATGCGCAAAGCCCTCCTACCGAGTCTCGCGAACTATGCTGACATGGCCCGCCGTCAGGGATGTAGGGGCACGGCATGCCGTGCCCGGCGCGATTCATCGCGCCCGCCTTGTCGGCAAACTCTACTCTGGGCGATGTACCCAAACTGTTGCCGCGAGCCACGGCCGCCGGGCCTTTCGCCTCATCCAACGCAGCCGTGGTGAGAAAAGCGGAGCAGCCGTACGCCCTATTCACGGACGCGGTTCATACCGCCGCGTCCTCGAAAATTTGCCTTAGGAGTCGCCGATTAGGCCCAGTTTCGGCGCACGGCTCGACGGCTACGGTCAGCCGCTCGGCCTGCAATCAGGTCGGCGACCTGAGTCAACAGGCTGGGGACGTCGACAGTTTCGATCAATAGCTGATCGCTTTTTTGGGGTTTGCGCTTTTCCGGCGAGGCGGTAAGATAGGCCGTTGCGGGACGGTATTCCTGGGTCTGAGCCAGCTTGATCACGCGGCGGCAGGCCTCCGGGGACTCTCCTCGTAAGTTACACAAAACCAAGGCGTATTGCTCACCCTCGACCTTTTCCATGGCCTCCGGCAATGAAGCCGCGGAGTCCACGGCATAGCCGCTCTTTCGAAGCAAGGCTTCCAGGGTAAGGCGAGCGGCCACGTTATCCATCGCCAAAAGGACCCGAACGCCGCTGGCTTCCTGAGCCAACTCTAAATGTCCCAACGTCGCGGTTGACATATACTCTCCATTAAAGATTCTAGCCCGAGTCTGCCCAAATTCCAAAACAAAATTTGCACCGATAGTACTAAATGAGCGCTAAAGTGTATCGGAGGTTACAGATCAAGGTGATCGGCGCTAAGAAACGAGCGGGGGATTCGTCTCGAGACCCGATTGCGGATTCTTCACCAGGGTTGGTGTTTCGCCGCTTGGTCGATCGGGTCGAAGGCCAGCCACTCTATCCGTCTCATTCCAGCGGCCCCAGCGGCCTAGGTCGCGCCGAAAACCCGCTCGAAGACATAATCGACGTGGCGAAGCTGTCGCTTTAGGGAAAACGCAGCGGAAATTTCATCCCTGCTCAGAACAGAGCTGATATCCGCGTCTTGTTCGACCAGTTGGCGGAAATCGGACCGCTCCTCCCAGGCCCGCATGGCGTTGCGCTGCACCCAGCCGTAGGCCTGTTCGCGTAACACGCCTTTGGCTGCCAGGTCCAGCAGCAGTTGCCCGGAAAAAACCAGGCCTCCACCCAGATCGACATTGTTTTTCATCTGCTCGGGATAGACCAGCAGCTTTCGGACCAGGTCCGTCGTTTTGGTCAAAAGATAGTCCGTCAGGATGGTCGAGTCCGGCAGGATGACGCGCTCGACCGAGGAGTGAGAGATGTCGCGCTCGTGCCAGAGAGCGATGTTTTCAAAGGCAGCCAGAGCATTCGAACGCACCACCCGGGCCAGTCCGCAGATCTGCTCGGAGGTGATGGGATTTTTCTTGTGCGGCATGGCCGAGCTGCCCTTCTGTTCCTTGGAAAAATATTCTTGGGCTTCTCGAACCTCGGTCCGCTGCAAGTGCCGCACCTCGAGGGCGATCTTTTCCAGCGTGGCGGCGATCAGCGCCAGGATCGACAGGTAGTGGGCGTGGCGGTCTCTTTGAATGACCTGCGAGGAGATGGGCGCCGGTTCCAAGCCGAGTTTTCGGCAAATGCTCTCTTCGCCCCGCGGACTGATGTGGGCGAAGGTTCCGACAGCGCCCGAGATTTTGCCCACCCGAATCTGCTCCGCCGCTGCTTCGAAGCGCGCCACGTGGCGCTCAACCTCGGCATACCAGTTGGCGATCTTCAGTCCGAAGGTGGTCGGTTCCGCGTGGACCCCGTGGGTGCGCCCGATGATGACCGTGTCCTTGAATTCGAATGCCCGTTCCCGCAGCGCTTGGCGCAATCCGTCGAGGTCCGATTGAATGAGTTCGCTCGCGTCCTTGATCTGCAGCGCTTGAGCCGTATCGACCACGTCGTTCGAGGTCAGCCCGTAGTGAAACCAGCGGGACGCATCGGCCGCGCCGGCCGCCGTCATCTTCTCCGCCACGGCGGTGGTGAAAGCGATGACATCGTGCTTGACTCGGCTTTCGATCTCCTGGATCCGCCGCACATCAAAGTCGGCGTGCCGGCGGAGAGCTTTCGCCGCCTCGGCCGGAACCTCTCCGATCTCGGCCAACGCCTCCGAAGCCGCCAGCTCCACCTCGAGCCATTTGCGGAACTTGTTTTCGTCGGACCAGATTTGGCCCATCTCCGAGCGGGTGTAGCGCGGAATCAAAGCTCGAAAACCTCCGTCGGGCGTCGCTGCTCAGCGATCACTAAACGCGTACCCGTAGCCCCGCGCCGGTTGAGGGCCTCGCGGGCCGACATGTCGGCAATGGCGGGGTGATTATTCTTTGCGCTCAGATGAGTCAAAACCAGCCATCGGGCTTGGCCGTCGAAACCGGTCTCAAGGAACTCGGAGACCGCCTGATTCGAGAGGTGCCCGTGGCGGCTGCCGACCCGCTGTCTGACGAAGAACGGGTAAGGGCTGACCCGCAGCATCTCCAAATCGTGGTTGGACTCAAGCAGCAGCAGATGACAGCCGCCAATGTGATGTTTCACCGAATCGGGGATGTAGCCCAGGTCCATGGCCAGCCCCACCTTGATCCCTTGCGAGTGAAAGCAGAACGCGATCGGGTCGACCGCGTCGTGCGGCACGGTGAACGTGTCGACCTCAAGGTCGCCGATGATAAGCCGCTGGCCGGCTCGAAAACGCTCGATATTCGGCTCGACCCCGTTCCACTCCAAAGCCGCTTCGGTTGACTCCGTGATGTAGATGGGGGCTTTTGCCTTCTTGACCCATTGCGGCAGCCCCGAGACGTGATCGGCGTGCTCGTGAGAGATGAGGATGGCGTCGATCTTTTCCGCCTCCTCTCCGATGGCCTTGAGCCGTTTCCCGACCTCGCGGAAGCTGAAGCCGACATCCACCAGAAGGCGCACGCGATCGGTGGCCACAAGGGTCGCGTTACCGCTGCTGCCGCTTCCTAATTGACAGACTCGGAGGCTCGTAGGTTGCTCCTGGTTAAGGCGTCCTAAACAAGACTTTCTGATCCTGACGACGTGGCGCACGCTTTCAGCGTGCCGTGTCGGGCTTTCGAGCCCGACATTACCCAATCGCTAAAAATGGGGACTGTCAACGATTTTCGCTTCCGCGACTGCCTTGTTCCCCGTGAGGTCAGACGACGAAAATCGGTGACCGTACCCATTTTCGCTAGTGAACTTGTCTCCAGGACAAGTCCACCGGCAAGGCGCTACCTTCTGAAGGGCGTCCGACTACCCTTTGTAACAGGAAATCCACGGCAGGAACAAGTTTGGGCAAATTGGCCCATTCTGGCCGATTCGCGGAGAAGGGCCGTTTCACGAGTGCCCGGCTATCGTCAGCATTGGCGTGGATAAATCCCTGGGAACGAGTTAGCGGAGTGGCCGGCCCGTATTTTTCGATTTGAACTTCGCCTCCCGCTTTTGGCGCGCCGCGGCCCCTCTCTCAGGTTGTGAGCTATGAGGCATGAACCCGGGCCGGACCCGTCTTCACGCCGTTGACCTGTCACGAGAACCTGTGTGACGTCGAGCATGCCTTGGTCCGGTGCAACCCGAGCTCTTGCAATTCTCAAGAAGCGTTTGCAACTGGGGCCGGCCTCTTCCGGATCTTACAGTTCCTCGGCGGGACGCTATGGGAGAAAGTGCCCATTTTACAGGCCTTTGACGGCGCCAAGCCCAAGAAAATCGGCCCGCATTTCTAACCGGTTGAGGCTGTTCGACTTATAGTCGGACACTGGTGAAATTTCTTGTAAGATTTGCTATTCTTAGTGCCGCACGGGGAGCCGT
Organism: Bryobacterales bacterium; assembly: GCA_965248365.1. Classification (GTDB taxonomy): domain Bacteria; phylum Acidobacteriota; class Terriglobia; order Bryobacterales; family UBA6623. Next base: position 281,456 of record CBDFJA010000004.1, read on the forward strand.
TTTTCTGAGGCGAACGCCCCATGTCTACCCGCCCGATGGGATTCGCGAGTCAGATTCGGAGGTTGGAAGGAGCAGTGGCGCTTTCCAACTTGGGCCCTCGGATGCGCCTGTATTCCCCCGGCGACCCAAGTGATCGGCTGTTCCTGGTGGAGAGTGGGCGCGTGAAGATCTCCGTGCCCGGCCTCGGCGGCAAACAATGCATCTTCCAGATCGCCGGACCTGGGGAGGTCTTCGGCGAGGCTGCTGTGTTCGGCGAGCTGATCCGCCCGGCGCTGGCCGAAGCGATCGAACCGAGTTCGGTAACCGTCATCCCGCGAGAAACTGTTTTGGCCTACGCGGGCGAGAACCCACAGTTCTGGCAGTTTCTTGCCGAAATCTTCGGCCGGCGGGTGCGTCAACTGGAAGAGCAGGTCGAATCGCTCACCCTGCTGGGAGTTGAGCAGAGGATTGCGCGGCTCCTGCTTCGCTGGGCCGGCTCGGCGCAAGACAATAACTCGGAGAAGACCCCGCGGTTTCACCTCTCTCAAAGGGACCTGGCAGGCCTGGTGGGCGCGACCAGGGAAACGACCTCGAGCTCATTGAACAAGCTCCAGCGGCACGGCTGTCTCGAAATCCGACGTCGCTGTCTGGTCATCAATTCCCTGGAGCGACTGGCTCAACACACGGGCCGCGACGTTGATCCTCGATCTGAATCCCTCGGCGACGCCGAGTCCGCGACCGCGAACGAAGCTGCAGGGATGCTGAGTCGGGGTCATGCATCGGGCCGGTGAACCGGAGCCACAGCTCAATGGGCTCCTCGTTGTAAGGGATGTAGAGCCGGCGCTCATCCGATTTGTTTTCCATAATTCAGTACAGTATTTCGCAAATCGGCTTACCTTCCCTAAGTTTGTCGAGGCATTGCGGCTCATCGGCTCAGGCGCAATGAATTGCGCCCCTATTGAATCTCGCATAATATCGAGTTAGTCAAGACCAAGAGAAGACTGCTTCCAGAAGGCCGTAATCAAGCGCGGTTTGCGGCGCATGCGACGCAGGGATTTGCGGGCACGCTCGTCCAGCTCCCAGTAGTCCTTCGGACAGACGTTCGGCAACTCGTGCTGCTTCCAGTAAGCCCAAATGTATTCCACCGGGTTCAGCTCCGGTGCATAGGGCGGCAAGCACTCCGTGGCGATGTGGCCTTCGGAGAGCTCGATGAACTCCCGCACCAGGCGGCTGCGGTGCGCCGGCAGGCGGTCCCAGACGATCAGCAGCGGGCCGTCGATGTGGCGGACCAAAGCCTTCAGGAAGTCGATGACCTCCAGCTCGCCGATGGCGCCGGGATAGAGCCGGAAGTAGAAGTTGCGCAAGGTCAGCCCGGCGGAAACGGAAAGTTTCTGCCAGTTGAAGTTGAACTCCAGCACGGGTGTCTCGCCGCGGGGCGCCCAGGTGCGGCAACGATGGGGCTTCTGACTCAGTCCGCTTTCGTCGATGAAGACGATCGTGCGGCCTTGTTTTTGGGCTTTTTTTTAGTGGCCGGCCAAGTCTTGCGCCGCCAGTTGCGGATGGCTTCTTCGTTGCGCTCGCGGGCCTTGCCGACAGGCCGTTGCGGGCTCCAGTGGAGCGCCCGCAGGATCTTCCAAACATGACCTTCGTGATAGCGCACGCCGAACTCGTCGGCGATCAGACGAGCGACTCGCGGACAAGTCCACAGCGGCGTCGAGAAGCCCTGCGCTTCGGGGCCCCGCAGCAGCATTGCCTCCAGACGTTCCCGTTGCGTGGCGTCTAACAGCGGCTTGCGGCCGGCGCGCCCGGCCCGGCGGAGTCCGGCGGCACCGTGCGCGCCATGCTCGCTAACCCAACGGCTCACGCTTTGCTGCGCCGCCTTCACGCGCCGTGCTGCCTCGGACTGACTCAAACCTTCGTCGACGACCAGCCGCACGGCCTCCAGCCGTCGCTTTTCCAGAGCATCAAAATCGCGCCTTACGCCTCTTGGGTTCCCCATGTCTATTAAGACGAGCAGAACCCCCAAAAGATTACTCTATATTATGCGGGAGTCAATAAGTTGGAACGCGAGATTCTCAAGCCCATCAGTAACGGTGCGATTCGTCGCATCCGCGGTCGGCCACCTTCGTAACCGTATTTGGGGCTTCCACGAGAAAGAGATTGCAGCACCCCGGCTGTCTGGGCCCGCTCTTGGGACTGCGCATTACATCGAGGAGTGGCGCACGGGCCTGCGCCTGCGGTAGCTTTTGGGTACCCCCGGTCACGAACGAGTTCGCAAGCGGTGAACGGGGAGGGGAGGATCGCATGGCCGGCAAGCAGGAGGCAGAGTCAGAGCTGAATCGGTTCATGAACGGGTTGGTTCGCCGCAACCCGGGGCAGCCGGAGTTCCATCAAGCGGTGCGCGAGGTCGCCGAGCACGTGATCCCCTTCATGCTTGAGAATCACAACAAGTATAGAGAGGCGCAAATTTTCGAGCGCATGACCGAGCCCGACCGGGCCATCATCTTCCGCGTGACCTGGAAAGACGACGAGGGTTGCGTACGGGCGAATCGCGGCTGGCGGGTGCAGTTCAACAACGCCATCGGCCCCTACAAAGGCGGGCTGCGCTTCCACCCTTCAGTCAACCTGAGCATCATGAAGTTCTTGGGGTTCGAGCAGGTCCTCAAGAACAGTCTCACTACGCTGCCCATGGGCGGAGCCAAAGGAGGGTCGAACTTCAATCCCAAAGGCAAGTCGAACGACGAGGTCATGCGCTTCTGCCAGTCGTTTATGACGGAGCTGTTCAAGTACATCGGCGAGGATAGGGACATCCCGGCCGGCGACATCGGCGTCGGAGACCGCGAAATCGGGTTTCTCTTCGGGCAATACAAGCGACTGACGGGCGAGTTCACCGGCGTCATCACCGGTAAGGGGCCGGCCTGGGGCGGCAGCTTCGTTCGCAAAGAGGCGACCGGCTACGGCGTAGTGTATTTCCTGCGAGAAATGCTGAGAAGCCGGGGGGACGGCCTGAAAGGGAAAACCTGTTTGGTCTCGGGGTCCGGCAATGTCGCGCAGTACACCGTGGAGAAGATCTTGCAGTTGGGCGGCACGGTGGTTACGCTATCCGACTCGTCGGGCTTTATCTACGACCCAGACGGCATCGATGAAGAAAAACTCGACTACGTCATTGATCTCAAGACGGTCAAGCGAGGCCGCATCGCAGAGTACGCCGACAAGTTCGGCTGCCAATACCAGGCCGGGAAAAAGCCCTGGGCCGTGAAGGCGAACGTTGCCTTCCCCTGTGCGACGCAAAACGAAATCGACGAAGCCGATGCTTCCGAGCTCGTCCGAAACGGCGTTCTGGCTGTCGTCGAGGGAGCCAATATGCCGACCACCCCGGCCGGGGCACAGGTTTTCCACAACGCCAAGACGTTGCACGCGCCGAGCAAGGCTTCGAACGCGGGAGGGGTGGCTGTTTCCGGCTTCGAGCGGACACAGAATTCGCAATACACGACCTGGGACCGCGCCGAAGTGGATCGGCGGCTGCAAGAAGTGATGAAGCGCATTCATGCGGAATGCGTAACCCACGGGCAGGATTCCGACTACGTGGACTACGGCCGCGGCGCCAATATCGGCGGCTTCCTCAAGGTCGCCGACGCGGTGCTTGCTCTGGGAGTAGTGTAGTTCCCAAGGCTACAGGTGTTCTCGCAGAAAGTCTTCGATCCCGCGGAACAAGTGTAGCCGGACCGCTTTCCCGTGCATGGTGTGAGTTTTCCCGGGATAAACCAGCAGATCGTAGGGTTTGCCCGCCTTGACGAGGGCATCGATGAACCGCATTGTGTTCTGGATGTGAACGTTGTCGTCGGAGGTGGGGTGCGCCAGCAGCAACCGGCCGTTTAGATTTTCGGCGGCTTCGACCGCCGAAGTCTTGCGATAGGCTTCGGCCTGCTTGGCCGGGTGGCCCATATAACGCTCGGTATAAATCGAGTCGTAGAGCCGCCAGTCGGTCACCGGAGCCACAGCCACCCCTGCCTTGAACACTTCGCTATGAGTGAGAGCGAAGCAAACGCTGAAGCCGCCTCCACTCCATCCCCAAATGGCGATTCGCTCGGGGTCCACGAAGTCAAGCGAGCGCAGATATTTGACGGCCGCGAGTTGATCCTCCAGCGCCGTCGGACCGTAGTTTTCGCGGATCGCAGCCTCGTAGCGATGGCCGCGTAGAGACGAGGCGCGGTCGTCGACATAGGCGACCACGTAGCCCTTTTGCGCCAAATATTGATGGAAAAGGTAGCGCCGCCCCCAAGCATCGCGGATGGTCGGCGCATGGGGTCCGCCATAGACGTACATCAGCACGGGATACCGCCGGTTAGCGTCCATTGCCCGCGGCTTGATCAGCATCATCCGGACCAAAGCGCCGTCGGAGGATTCGAGCTCGACGAGTTCCGGCTTGACGAGGTCGTATTCGTCGAGCGGCCGGGAGCGATGGACAATCGTCGTAGCTTCGCTGTTCGGGTCCCGCACGGTGACTTCCGGAGCCGTGGTCAGGGTGGAGCGCGTATCGGCGTAGGCGTTTTTGGCTGCGTTCATCAGAATGCGGTGACTCCCCTTGCCGCTTGTGAGCCGCTGCTTGCCGTCGCCGTCAAGCTTTATTCGATAGAGACCATTGCCGATTGGGTTGTCCTCATTCGCGAGGTAGTAGACCCAGCCGTTTTCCGCGTCCGCGCCGACAACTTTGCTCACCTCCCAGGGGCCTTCGGTCAGCGGTCGCCGGCGGCGGCCCTCGTAGCTATGAAGGTAGATGTGGCGGAAGCCGGTCCGCTCCGAAGTCCACAGCAGCTCTTTGGATTCTTTGAGGAAGTGGAGATCGTTGGTCACATTGATCCAGTGGGGGTCTTTTTCCGCCAGCACAGTCCGGCTGCGCCCGTTCCCGGCGTCGGCGAAGATTAGCTCCAACTCGTTTTGCGGCCAGTTCAGTAGCTGCACGGCAACCAGGTCATTACCGGCCCAGGCCATACGAGGAATGTACTCGCTGCGGCGGCCGACCCATCGGATGCGCGGCTTGCCGGAAGCCCGTGGTTTTGCTTCGATAATGCCCACGCGAACCTTGGGGTTGGGGTCTCCGGGTTTGGGATAGCGCTGCAGGTCGACCTTGGCCGCGAGATCCAGCAAATCGGGAATCGGATAGGTGGGAACCAAGCTCTGATCGAGCTCGAGGAACGCGAGTCTCCGTCCGTCGGGCGACCACTCATAGCCGGAGCGGATCGCAAACTCCTCCGGATAGACCCAGTCGAGATCACCGTGGAACAGGGTGTCCGTCGCTCCCCAAGTCAGCCGGCGCTCTTTCCCTCCGCTTGGCGGAACGAGCCAGATATCGTGTTTGTAGAGGAAGGAAACCCAGCGACCGTTGGGCGAAAACCGCGGGTTTCGCACTCCTCGCTTTCCGGGCGCCAGTGGCCGCGCCTTCTCGGCGGCCAGATCATAAAGATAAAGTCGCCCGGAGCTGCTGAACAGAATCGACTGCGAGTCGGGCGACCAATGATTAGGAAGCGACCGAATAGCGCAGGCGGCGTTCGCGCTCCCGCTCGTCTTTGGTGGCTTGCTTGGCGGCAGGCGCCAGTGTCGCCAGCTTTTCGTTGGTGACGAGGACCCGATTCTCGCCACTGATTCGATCCATGGCCCACAGATCCCGCTGGTCGCCGTCGTCACGCGCGAGGATATAGGTGAGCAGCCGGCCGTCGGGACTCCAGCTTAACTGCCTGGGCGCGGGGCTGGCCAGGCCGCCATCGGAGACAATCGCTTCCAGACGAAGCTTCTTTGGCGCCGCCGGGCTAGGCGCAAGCAGCAGCGCGGGCAACAGCAGCAGGGCCGCCCAGGGGCGGTGTCGAAAGCCTGGACCTAGCAGCCCGTGGTGAAAGCGAAGACCGCGAAAAATCGGGTACAGCCAACCCACTCGCTTCAGGCCAAGCACTTTGTTTCTAGGGATCTGACGAGGGGCGAATTGGTGGCAGTCCTGGCAGTCCCCGTTTTTAGCTCTTGCACGACTTTTGCCGCGGCTTGCCGGCCGCGTCTGTGCGTCAGCAGCTCGACGAGGGGCCATGATGTTACCGATAGGCCGCGATCAGCGATTTCGTGATCCCCAAGACTCGCTCGCGCCAGATTTCGGCCTCGGGAAACAACTGTCTCAGCTCGCGCTCATCCATCATTCGGATGTCGCGCAGGAAGTCGTCGCACCCTTCCGGCGTCGGACGCACCAGGATTCCCCAAACCGTGAAGTTGCGCAACAGGCGCCGTTGAAGCGTTCGGGGGAGATAGTGAACGAACGGCGTCATCAGATGAGGCTCGACCGGGAACCAAAAATTCGGCGTTTGGACATAGTAACGCTCGGCCACTCGCCCCAACTCCCGGGCGAAAGATTGACGGTCGGCTGGGTCGGAGATGTGCTCAATCACGGAGTTGGAAAAGGCGACCTCGAACGCATTGTCGCGAAAGGGCAACCTTCGCGCATCGGCGATCACCCAATGGCACCGGCCCGGGCCGCCCGCCGGCCCTTCGAGGTTCACAATCGTGACACGGGGCAAGAAGTCGGAGAACTGCCAGTAATATTCATAGCCCCCCGCATCGAGCACGCGCGTGTCGCTGGACACTCCGAACGCCCGCAAGAATTGCCGGAAACGCTTACGGCGAAAGTAGCGTCCGAGTGGCCGGTGGAGACTGGGGATACTGAGCCGCATAGCGGCAGATCCTTCGCCTTCGCTCCGGGCATCGCTGGCAGCACGGAGCAGGTCGCAGATCTAAGTTTACGGTAAACCGGGCCAAGCGCCGCTTCTGGGCCCCAAGGGGACAAGCGCGCTAGGCGACCCCGTTCGGCGGAAAGCGCCAGCCCGGGGGAGTCACACCGTTGAGACGCAGGTAGGTGACAATCTGCCCTCGGTGATGCGCTGTGTGCATATAGGCCCGCAGGAAGACATCTTGAGCGGTGTGTGATTTCGAGCGGGGGCTCATGCGCACATCGCGGCGCAGGAACTCCTCTTCCGTCAAACTGGAGAGTACGGCCTCGACATAATCGAACATCGCTCCGACAAACTCGCGCAGAGTATCTTTGGTCAGCGATTCCGGGCGAGTCGGTCGCGGCTCGCCGACCTCTTTTTGAAAGTGTGAGAAGTATCCTACGTTGCTACTGGCGAAATGCTCAAACTGCTCGGCGAAGGTGTCCTGTTCCTCGACCGGCTTAAAGTCGAAGTTCTCGGCGGGCATCGCCTCCAGCATCTCCAGTGCGTACTCGCGGGTGCTCTGCCAATGGCTAAGAAAGTCGCTGCGGAGCTGTTCGGCGAAGCCGTTCGACCAGCCCGATGAGGCCACCGCCAATGGGGCTGCACTAACCGCCGCGAGGCCCTGAATGATTGTGCGCCGTTTCATCTGTTATCTCCCTCTTTGCCGTCAATAAACCCGGCTCCCTCGTTTTTCCCGGGCATAGGCGGTGCCGCTGGCCGTCGCCCGACCGTTGCTGTTACAAGCATTGAAACATAATGCTCCGGGTGATTGCCAGATCTCTGCATTCGTCAAGCGCGCCCACTCAGAGGAAATCAAAGATCTCACGGCTGTCGGTTTGCAACCCTCCCACTTGAAGATCTTTGCTAGGTTGAGAGTCTGCCCAAGGGTGGCGGTCGCGAACGGTGATATCCGAGAGTCCAAGAGAATCGGAAGACTGAAACAGCAAGTACCGGGAAGAACGAGTGCCGGGGTGGTTCTGAAGCACACTGGCTTTCAGGAAGCCCGAGGCACGGACCCCGTTTTACTCTTTGGGAACCTTGCCCGTGTACCACGAGGGAGGAGAAAAGTGAAGGGGCGCTTTCTTTTCTGCTTGTTGCTGGGTAGTCTTGTGACTGTCCGGCTCATCACGTGGGATTCGGCGGCCGCCGCCTCGAAGACCCCGGGGCTCGATCGAGTCGACTTCAGCCGGGACATCCGTCCCATTCTTTCCGACAATTGTTTCGCCTGTCACGGGCCGGACGAAGGGCAGCGACAGGCCCGTCTGCGGCTCGATACCAAAGAGGGCGCTTTCGCGGATCGCGGCGGCTATCAGGTCATCGTCGCGCGAGACGCCGCCGCCAGCAGACTCTATCAGAGGATCAGTCACCAGCAGGAAGTCGCCCGCATGCCTCCGCCGGGGTTCGAGCGCCGCCCAACCCCGGAGCAAATCGAACTCGTCCGCCGATGGATCGACCAAGGGGCGGAGTGGGAAAGCCACTGGGCGTTTAGAACTCCCGTCCGTCCTGACCCGCCAAAGGTCAAGAACGAAGCCTGGCCGCGAAATCCGATCGACTCCTTCGTCCTCGCGCGTTTGGAGCAAGAGGACCTCGAGCCGTCTCGGCCAGCGGACAAGGCCCGGCTGCTGCGCCGGGTAAGCTTCGACCTCACGGGCCTGCCGCCGACGCCGCGGGAAGTCGAAGCGTTTCTAGCCGACGATTCCCCGGATGCCTACAACAAGGTCGTCGACCGGCTCTTGCGATCACCTCGCTATGGCGAGCGGATGGCGATGCCCTGGCTCGATCTGGCGCGCTATGGGGATACCCACGGCTATAACATCGACAGTCTTCGAGAGATGTGGCCTTGGCGCGATTGGGTGATCGACGCCTTCAACCGCAACATACCCTTCGATCAATTCACGATCGAGCAGATAGCCGGCGATCTATTGCCCCGCGCCACCCGTGAGCAGAAGGTCGCCACGGGTTTCAACCGCAATCACATGATTAACTTTGAAGGGGGCGCGGTTCCCGAGGAGTACCAGACCGAATACGTCGTGGATCGGGTCGAGACAGCGGCGACGACGTGGCTGGGGCTGACCATGGGCTGCGCCCGCTGTCACGATCACAAGTACGATGCCATCAAACAGAAGGAGTTTTACCGCTTCTTTGCGTTTTTCAATACGGTCACCGAACGAGGGCTGGATGGAAGACTGGGGAACGCAAAGCCTTTCGTCCGGCTCGCCTCACCCGAGCAACAGCAACAGCTCGACGGAATGCAGCAACAGATCAGCGCTCTCGAAGAAGCCCTGCCGCTCGAAAAGGTGGATCGATGGGTAGCCGAATGGCGGCAGGCGGCTCTTTCGGAAATCCCCGCGGCGGCGACCGAGGGGCTTGCGGCCCACTACGAATTCGACGGGGGGTTGGCCGATACCTCCGGCCATCACGAGGGCGGGGAAGTCCCGCGTGGCGAGATGGCGTATGCCGAGGGCCCGGCGGGCGCGGGGGCGGTTTTCGACGGGGAAACACACATTCGTTTGGGCGTGCCCGAGTTGCGGCGCGATCGTCCCTTTTCCGTGGCGTTCTGGATCGCCGGGACCGGCGAGGGGGATCTGATCCCCGCCGACCGGCTTCTCACCGTGCTGGAGAAGGTGGACCCCGCCCAAGGCCGTCGAGGATTCGAGTTGCTTGCCGGCGAGTCGAGACGCGAGCCTCCTTTCGACCTGAAGTTTCGCCTCTACGTCCGTCTGACCAACCGCCGGCCGGATGACGCCATCGAGGTGAGGACCCAAGAAGGCGTCATAGCCGGCAAGTTCGGCAGCCACTTGACCCTCGCCTATGATGGGTCGGGCGAGGCTTCAGGGCTCAAGCTCTACTTCGACGGCATACCACGGGAACTCGAGGTGCTCCGCGACAGCCTGTCGGGGCCGATCACGAACCGGATGCCGCTCGAGATCGGCAACAAGCAGAGCGGGAATCCCTATCAAGGGGCTGTTGACGACTTGCGCGTCTACGACCGTGTACTGACGGAGGCCGAGATCCGACAGCTTCGTCTCCATGAGCCGATGCGAGCAGTCCTCTCCTCGCCGATTGAGGGTTGCGCGGAGATCGTCAAGGCCTACGACGAAAAAGAGGCCGCCGACATCGATCAGGTCGAGGACAAGAACAACGAGCAATACGACCAGACGGTTGAAGGCAGGCGGCGAAAGGCTTGCTTGTCACGCCGAGAGAGGCTGCGGCACTATTATCTGAGCCAAGCCGCCTTGCCTGAGCATCAAAAGCTCTACGCGAAATTCAAGGATCTCGAAGCCAGGAAAGAGAAGCTCGAATCGCTTATCCCGACCTCCATGGTGATGGAGGAGATGAAACGGCCCCGCGAGACCTTCATCCTGCGGCGCGGGAACTACAGCGACAAGACGGAAAAGGTAACCGCGAGCGTTCCCGCCGTCCTCTCGCCGATGCCGAAGGACGCGCCGCCCAATCGCTTAGGCTTAGCGCAGTGGCTCGTTCATCCGTCCCATCCGTTGACCGCGCGTGTCACGGTCAATCGCTATTGGCAAATGCATTTTGGCGCGGGGATCGTCAGGAGTTCGGAGAATTTCGGTTCTCAAGGCGAACCGCCCACTCACCCCGAGCTGCTTGACTGGCTGGCCACCGAGTTCATCCGCGTCGGCTGGGACGTCAAAGCCATCCAGCGCCTGATCGTCACTTCGGCCACCTACCGGCAGGCGTCTGAGGTCACGCCGGCGTCGCTCGAACGAGACCCCGAGAACCGTCTGCTGGCTCGCGGTCCGCGGTTCCGGCTGCCGGCCGAGATGGTCCGAGACAACGCCCTGGCCGTCAGCGGCCTGCTGACCCACGAAGTCGGAGGGCCCAGCGTCTATCCCTACCAGCCGAGAGGCCTGTGGCTGGAGTTGGCATACGGGTTTCAGTTCAGCGGCCAGGAATACCATCCCGCGACCGGCAAGGACCTCCACCGGCGAAGCCTGTATACGGTTTGGAAGCGCACGGTACCGCCGCCGTCGCTAGCCACCTTCGATGCACCGGACCGCGAAGAGTGCACCTCCCGCCGGTCGCGCACGAACACGCCGCTGCAAGCGCTCGTGTTGATGAACGATCCCACCTATGTCGAAGCCGCCCGCGCTCTGGCCGAGCGGATAATCACGGAAGCGGGCGCTGAACCCGCCGGGCGAGTTCGGCATGCTTATCGGCTCGCCATGGCGCGAGAACCCTTCGCCGAAGAACTGCGCGTGCTGCTGACCCTCGCCGAGCAGCAAGAAGAGGACTATCGCCGTGACAAGCGCGCGGCTCGCGCGCTGCTCGATGTCGGCGAATCCGAACCTGATTCGACCATCCCGGCGGCCGAGCTGGCGGCCTGGACCACCGTGGCCGGTACCGTGCTCAGTCTTCGCGAAACGATCACCAAGGAGTGACGATATGGCGCCGCGAGATGAATACGAACTGTTTATGACCCGCCGGCAACTGTTCGGCCCGGCGGCCGCCGGTATTGGCGCGGCGGCTCTGGCCTCGTTGCTGAACCCGAATTTGCTTGCCGCTCCCGGCGGGGCCAACGATCGTGAAATCGATCCCCAGACGGGCGGACTTCAGGGTCTGCCGCATTTCGCTCCCAAAGCCAAGCGCGTCATTTATTTGCATCAAACGGGCGCTCCGTCGCAAATCGAGCTATTCGACTACAAGCCGAAGCTGAAAGCTCTGTTTAACACCGACCTGCCCGACTCGGTGCGCCGCGGCCAGCGCATTACGGGCATGTCGTCGCAGCAGGAATCCCTGCCCGTCACTCCTTCGCTGTACGAGTTTCATCGGCACGGCCAGTCTGGGGTGTGGATCAGTGAATTGCTTCCCCACACCGCCAAGGTCGTCGACGACATTGCCCTTATCAAAACCGTACATACCGAGGCGATCAATCACGACCCGGCGATCACCTTCATTCAGACCGGCAGCGAGCAGCCCGGTCGGCCCAGCATAGGCGCCTGGTTGAGCTATGGCCTGGGAAGCGAAAACCGCGACCTGCCGGCCTTCGTGGTGCTCATCTCGCAGTCCAATACACAGAATACCGACACGCCTCTGTTCTCCCGCGTGTGGGGCAGCGCGTTTTTGCCCTCGGCCCACCAGGGCGTCAAGTTTCGCTCCCGCGGCGACCCCGTGCTCTATCTGTCCGATCCGCCGGGAATCAGCAAGACCATCCGCCGCCGCATGCTCGATAGCGCGGCCAAGCTCAACCGTTTGAAGACGGAAGCGTTTCCCGATCCGGAGGTTGACGCACACATCGCGCAGTACGAGATGGCGTATCGGATGCAGACTTCCGTTCCCGAGTTGATGGATCTTTCGGCGGAGCCCGAACACGTCTTCGAGATGTACGGGGCCGATTCGAGAACCCCCGGCAGCTATGCGGCCAACTGCCTATTGGCCCGTCGCTTGGCGGAGCGCGACGTACGCTTCATCCAGCTTTACCATCGAGGGTGGGATCAGCATTACAATTTGCCTCGCGATATCGCCCTGCAAGCGAAGGGCACCGACCAGGCGTCGGCGGCGCTGATCCAAGACCTCAAACAGCGCGGACTGCTCGAGGACACGCTGGTCGTCTGGGGCGGTGAGTTCGGTCGAACGGCCTACTCCCAAGGCAGGCTCACCGCAACCAACTACGGCCGCGACCACCACCCGCGCTGCTTCACCATGTGGATGGCCGGCGGCGGCATCAAGTCCGGCATCACGATCGGCGAAACCGACGATTTTTCCTACAACATCGTGCGAGACCCAATCCACGTCTACGACCTCCAAGCCACCATCCTGCACTGCCTGGGCGTCGATCACAAGCGGCTGACCTTCAAGTTCCAGGGACGCCATTTCCGCCTCACCGACGTACACGGCAACGTGGTCGAGAAGTTACTGGCCTGAGGGTGTTTGGACCTCCGCAACCCGGAAGCTTGTAGCGTGGACCTGGCGCTGTTCCAGCGTCCGCGTCCCTGGGATCGACCGCCTCCGGGCGGCGCGCCCTCTGCTAGCTTGTAGCGCGGACCTGGCGCTGTTCCAGCGTCCGCGTCCCTGGGCTCGACCGCCTCCGGCGGCGCGCAAAAGTCCCGTAGCGCATGGCTCGGCGGTCGTTTTGCCGAGACTTGCGGCCGTTGGCTATCGGCCGAGCCCGTGGGCGGCTCGCCCTCGTACTGAAACCCCACCTCCAGTCACACCGCTTCCCCACTTCCACTCCCCTCATTCCACGCTACTTGCCGTACCCAACCCCCTGCAACCGGGCAACCCCGCCTTACCCTGGAATTGGAGCCTCTGCTCCACGAAAGGAATAATAATTATGTCTACAAATGCCCAAATTAAGGCCAACCGTAAGAACGCAAAGAAATCCACCGGGCCGCGTACCAAGGAAGGCAAAAGCCGCGTCGCAACGAACGCTCTCAAGCATGGACTCCTCGCCCGCGACACCGTCCTGCCCGGCGAGGACCCCGCCGACTTCGACAGCCAACTCGCTGCCCTTGAAGCGGACATCCAACCTGCCAACTCGCTCGAATTCGAACTTGTCCGCCAAATCGCCGACGCCCAATGGCGCATGCGCCGCCTCACGCGCCTGGAAACCGGCTTCCTCGCCGCTGCCGTCGCCGACAAGCGCCGCCTGACCGAAAAATATCATCCCGAGAGATTGCGCCCCGGCTACGACGGCGAGACGCAGCTCTTAGGCTCGGCGATGCTCGAGCGCACCCAGGCCTTCGTTCACCTGGCGCGCTACGACGGACATCTCAGCCGCCGCTTCTTCCGCGCCGTGAAGCAGCTGGCCGACCTCCGCCGCGACGAACGCAAGGCTCGCGAGGCTCGCTCCTCCGCCAACTCCTATGCCGCCGCCGCTTCCCACCCCGGCCGCTACGTCCCAGCCCAGGCCCCACCCCCGATTGACACCTCAAGCCCCGCGGCCGGCCGCATCGGCTTCCGACTCTCCAGCGATTCGGCCCCAGAAGCCGCGCTGTCGAAGATGAACGAAAGAGCCGTGCCCGTCAGGGCGCGGGCCCCACAGGCCGCATTCACACCCTCCACGGGCCCTTCCCGCCGCGGTGCCAACCCTCGCCAACCAAAAAATACCAAACAAACCCAATCTCGCCGAACCCCTGTGAAATCAACCGTGGCGCACGCTTTCGGCGCGCCCGACCGGGCCTTCGATCCCGACATTTCCGAATCTATGTAAGCCGGGCGATGTAGACGAACTGTTGCCGCGAGCCATCGTCACCGGGCTTTTCACCTCAATCGCCGTGACAGTAGTGAGAAGAGCGGGGTAATGGAATTCGTGCCAGGCGTCGATAGCTGGAACAGGAGGGCTAGCTGTGGAGCCTCAACAGGTTGTTCCGGGGAGGAGGGAGTCGGCTGATAGGGGGATTATAGCCGAGGCTGGCGTGGGGGCGATGCCAATTGTAGTCGTGGAGCCAGGGGAGCAGATGGTTGGCGCGTTGGAGGGAGGAGCAGTAGGAGCGGGCATAGGCCCATTCGCGGAGGGCGGTTTGGATGAAGCGCTCGGCCTTGCCGTTGGTGCGAGGGGTGTAGGGGCGGGTGAAGCGGTGGCGGATGCCGAGGCGGCGGCAAGTACGACGGAAGTGGCGGGAGCGGTACCAGGAGCCATTGTCGGTGAGCAGGCGTCGGATGCGGATGCCAAGCGAGCCATAGTAGGCGTGGGCGAGGAGAAGGAACTGGGCAGCGGAAAGGCTGCGCTCATCGGGCAGGATCTGGGAGAAGGCGATGCGGGAATGGTCGTCGACGGCGACGTGGACGAACTCCCAGCCGGCGGCGCGGGAGCGTCGGGTCTTATCGCCGGTAACGCGGTGACCGGCGTGCTGGAAGCGGCCGAGCTTTTTGATGTCGAGATGCAGTAGATCGCCGGGACGGTGATGTTCGTAGCGGCGAACGGGGGGAGCGGGTTCGAGATCGCGGAGACGGTTGAGTCCGGCGCGACCGAGGAGGCGGCTGACGGTGGCCGGGGATAGCCGCAGGGTTTGGGCGATGCGGCGGCCCGTCCAACGTTGTCGGCGCAGGGCGAGGACGCGGTCAACGACGGCTTGCGGGGTGCGGCGCGGGCTATGCCGGGGGCGCGAAGAGCGATCGTAGAGACCGGCTTCGCCTTCGCCGCGGTAGCGGGCCAGCCAACGGCGGGCGGTGCGTTCTGAGACGTCTCGGGCCGCCGCGGCGGCCCGAGGCGTCTCTCCAGCGAGGATGCATCGAACCAAAAGGGCTCGGCCTTTGGGCGTCAATCGGGCATTCTGATGGATGTTCATGCGGTCTCTCCAGGGTCGTGGTTATTCGACAACTCCAGCTTCCCTGGTCCGGGACCGAATGAACAACCTGTTGAAAGATCACAGCTAGCCGATGAAAACCGCCGCGGCGGAGAAAAAAAAGAGTTCCCTCGGAGCGCCCAAGCAGCGGAGGAAGCAGGCGTTAGTCCCAACACGCTGCGATTGCTGTCCGCGGCGCCCCAGGTCATGGAGAACGTACTGGGGAGCATGCTGGGACTAGAGCTGCATCCTCCTTCCACCAAGATCTCGATCCCGGCCGGCCGCGGGATCACGGCTTCCAGTGAGTTGAGAGGCGCTTGGGAAGGGGTCATCAGCATCCATTGTGAAAAAGATCTTGCGGCGGAAATCGCGGGCAAGTTTTTCGGCACGCAGGCCGGAGGGCTGGTGGCCGAAAATATCGCCGACGCGCTGACGGAAGTCACCAGCATGGTCGTGGGAAACCTAAAAGGAGTTCTGCCCGGCCTATGCTCCCATACCATACCGGCGCTGAGAGATCCGAGCGACCCTGCCCTCGCGAGCGCCGGCGGTCCTGGAACGCGAAAAATCACCTTCCCCACCGGTGATGGCGCGCTCACGCTGAGCCTCATCAGTACCGACCGCTCTTCACAGGCGGTATAGCTTTCTCCCACGGCTGAAGCCGCGGGCTGTGTTTGTTGCGGCCCCTGACGGGGCCAGCTGGCCCGGGTTTTACTCGCTACACTGGAGCTGTGCCTCGCGCGAAACCGCGCCCCCCGTGGGGTCAGCATTTCCTTCGCGACCGCGAGGTGCTCGAGAAGATCGCCGCCGCGCTCCCGATCGAGCCTGGTTCCGTGGTCATCGAGATCGGTCCCGGACGCGGGGCGCTGACGAAGCCGTTGCTTGCCCGCGGGGCCCGGGTCGTGGCGGTGGAAATCGATCCCCGGCTGGTGACGAGTCTGGAGGAGAAGTTTGCCGGGGCGTCGGGGGTCGAAATCGTCCCGGCGAATATTCTCAATATTGATCTTGGGGAGTTGATCGCCGACCGCACCGAGGGGCGGGTGCTGATGGCCGGGAATCTTCCCTTCTACATCACCTCCCCGATCCTGAAGAAGACTTTTGCCCTGGCCGACCGAGTCTCCCAGGCCGTGTTCCTGATGCAGGAGGAGGTGGCCAGGAGGGTGGTGGCGACAAAGGGGGACGCCGACTACGGCTTGCTGAGCGTTCTTTGTCAGCTCTATAGCCGGCCGGAGTGGCTGTTTGGCGTGCCGGCGGAAGTGTTTCGGCCTCCGCCGAAGGTCAATTCAGCGGCGGTGCGGTTCACCTTGCGGCGCGGCGGGAATGTCGAAGCCGGCTTTGTCCGCTTCTTGCAGCATTGTTTCCGGCAACCCCGCAAGACGTTGCTTAACAATCTAGCGGGTCTCTACGGCCGGTCTCAGGTGTCGAAACTGAGCCAATCAGAGCACAGAGTCCATCAACTGGACCTGGAAGACCTCCGCGCGCTGTGGAAACAGCTCGAGGCGAATAAATCAGGGGTTTCCCAAGGCAAAGCCCTACCATCAAGCTCAAGAGGATGAACGCGACCCGGGTATCCCCTTTGCCCCGTTTGTACACGACGGTTTGACGAGAAAGGCGTTCAGCCGTCCGATCGCCGGTTCGCTTCCTTACGATAGGTGATTCGAGGAGGAGCGGGCATGCCTTGCCCTGGGCACGCTGAAAGCGTGCGCCACGTCGTAGCATGTGACCGGCTTAACGTCGCTTCCGAGCCCGACAATCCGAGTCTATAGCGAACTCGTCTCCGGGACATCCCCTGCGTCCTAGTTCGGCTTATCCACCATGGGCACAAAGCGGACCGCCAGTACCGTTCGCTTGCGGGTTTTTCCGGCGGCGTCCTTGTCGATGACAATGAGATCCTGGGACCAACCGGACGTCCCGACGGGCGCGACGAGTCGTCCCGGAGCGGCCAATTGTTCGATGAGCGCCCGGGGAACCTTTTCCGGCGCGGCCGTGAGGATGATGCGGTCGAATGGGGCGTTCGCGGGCCAGCCAAGGTAGCCGTTCGCGATCAGCACTTCGACGTTGCGATGACCGAGCTGGTGGAGGCGCTCTCGGGCCTGCTCGCCGAGGCTCCTGACGATCTCGATGCTGTAGACTCTTTCCGCCAACCGCGACAGCACGGCTGCCTGATAAGCCGAGCCGGTGCCGATCTCCAATACTTTGTGCCGCGGTTTGACGTCGAGCAGCTCGCTCATGAAGGCAACGATGTAGGGCTGTGAAATGGTCTGACCGGCGCCGATCGGTAAAGGTCGGTCGTCATAGGCCTGGCGGGTCAGGCGCTGGGGCACGAACAGATGCCGGGGTATGGTTTCCATCGCCTCCAGGACGCGCGGGTTTTTGACTCCGCGGGCGCGGATCTGGAGCCGCACCATCGCTTCACGCCGGGCTTCATGAGAGTCTGGCGGGGCGGCGGCGGAAGCAGGGGGTTCGGAAAGGCTGCCGCAGGAGCAGAAGATCGCGGAAACGACGAGCAAGGCCGCGAGCGGAGCCCGCCCCAAGGTTCGGCGAACAGCGCTTGCGCTAGCCCGCATTTCTCACCACCTGACGGTCGAAGCACGCCATAAGCCCGCCACGTGGTGAGAAATGCGGGCTAGACGTGGCGGGCATCTGCTTCGAGGATGGCACCAAAGCGGTCCGGGAGCAAGATGTCGACGGTGATCTCCCATGGGCGTCCAAAACTCGATATCCTCAAGACTTATGTCCGAACCCCGACTGGAACGGAAACTGGGTGTCGTCAGCGCCACGGCTTTGGTCGTCTCGAACATGATCGGAGTCGGTATTTTCGCCACGACCGGCTTTCTAGCCGGGGACCTGGGGTCGCCACAGCTTGTCGTGGGAATTTGGCTCGTCGGGGCTGCCATAGCCTTGCTCGGCGCGCTGTGTTATTCCGAGTTGGGCATCAATTTCCCGCGCTCGGGCGGCGAATACGTCTACCTTTCCGAGGCCTGGGGGCCGACCTGGGGCTTCATCGACGGCTGGGTCAGCTTCTTCGCCGGTTTCTCGGCCCCGATTGCGGCCACCGCGTTGGTGATTTCGGCCTACTTGGCGCACTTCTATCCCAGCCTCGAGTCGGGATACCCGGGCGCGCCGGTCATAGAACTGGGGTTCATCACCATTCAACTAGGCGGCGCGCAACTGGCCGCCTGCGGCATCGTGATCGCCTTCACGCTGCTCAACTTGCTCGGCGTTTCGCAAGTAGCCGTGCTGCAAAATGTTCTAACAGCGACCAAGCTGCTCGTCCTGGCGGCTTTCATCGTGCTGGGCTTCACCGTCGGCACGGGTGATTGGGGCCATTTCAGCCAGTCGATCGAACCCACCTCATCGCACGGGTTGGGGGTGCAGTTCGCCATCAGCTTGGTCTTTGTCTATCTGGGATACAGTGGCTGGAATGCGGCCGTTTACGTCGCCGAGGAGATTCGAAACCCGGGACGAACACTGCCGATTGCCCTGGTCTTGGGCACTTTTCTGGTTACGATCCTCTACGTCGTGCTGAATTGCCTCTATGTTTTCGCCGCCCCTCTCGAGGATCTGAAGGGCGTTGTGGCGGTCGGCTCGGCGGCCTCGGCCGGCCTTTTCGGCCCTCGCATCTCCGGGTTATTCAGCGGCGCCATGGCAGTTTCCCTTCTGGCCACGGTCAATGCCATGTGCATGATCGGTCCGCGCGTTTACTACGCGATGGCGAAAAACCGGGCTTTCTTCGCCATTGCCGCGCGGGTACACCCGCGATGGAAAAGTCCTTGGGTGGCGGTTATTTGCCAGGGCATATGCTGTTGCCTGCTGATTCTGGTGGCGACATTCCGAGATTTGTTCGTCTATGTGGGGTTCACCCTGAACCTGTTTTCGGCCCTTTCGGTATTGGCATTGTTCAAGTTTCGCAAACGTCCCGAGTGGAAACGGCTGCCTTGGGTCAGCTTCGGCTATCCCTTGCTTCCCGGTTTGTACATTGCGGTCAGTTTATGGATATTTCTACACTTCGCGTCGAGTGAAGTGAAGGTCGCCGCCTGGAGCCTGGCGACCATCCTCGCGGGAGCGCTGATTTATCACTTTTCCATCAAGAGAGGGCAAGCTAAGATCCCCTAAAGGACCGGAGTTGTGACCCCTTGAAGCAGAAGGGGTATGAAGTTGCCGCCGTGAACGGGCCGGTGCGATCATGGGAGTGCGGTGTGTAAGGTTTGAAAAAATGCTGGGACAGCCAGCCGCGGCGAGCGAAGACCGGTAAATCTACGAATGTTCGGCGAGCGCCGCTTGTGGCAGTCCCGATTTTTTTACACCTTCCCGTCACAAGCGGCGTCCTGGAAAGCACGTTGGGTCTTGTCCGGCGATCGTTGAGGGGGAGGCGGTCCCAACAGCGGGAGAAGCGATGAACAGCTTCGGCGCTCGAACTACGCTTACGGTTGCCAGCCGAACATACGAGATCTTTCGCCTCGACGCCGTCAAGAGCCGCGGCGCCTCCCGTCTTCCGTTTTCGCTGAAGATCTTGCTCGAGAATCTCCTTCGCAACGAGGACGGGGAGACGGTGAGGGCCGCCGACATCGAAGCCCTAGCGGGCTGGGACCCCCAGGCGACGCCCAGCCAAGAGATTGCCTATCGCCCGGCGCGGGTGCTGATGCAAGATTTCACCGGCGTCCCCGCCCTGGTTGACCTGGCGGTGATGCGGGAGGCCATGAAGGCGCTCGGCGGCAGCCCTTCGCGGATCAATCCGCTACAGCCGGCTGAGCTGGTGATCGACCATTCGGTGCAAGTGGACCGCTTCGGCAGCTCGGAAGCGTTCCAATTGAACGGCCAGCTCGAGTATATGCGCAACCGCGAGCGCTACGAGTTCCTGAAGTGGGGACAGAACGCTTTTCGCAACTTCAAGGTCGTGCCCCCTGAAACCGGCATCGTCCACCAAGTAAACCTGGAATACCTGGCGCGGGTCGTCTTCAGCGACGAGGAAAACGGCGCCGTCCGCGCGTTTCCCGACACGCTGGTGGGAACGGACTCTCACACGACGATGATCAACGGTCTCGGGGTCCTGGGTTGGGGCGTGGGAGGCATTGAGGCCGAGGCGGCGATGCTCGGCCAACCGATCTCGATGCTGATTCCGCAAGTCGTGGGCTTCAAGCTCAGCGGGCGATTGGCCGAAGGGGCCACGGCGACGGATCTGGTTCTCACCGTAACGCAGATGTTGCGCCAGAAAGGCGTAGTGGGCAAATTCGTCGAGTTCCACGGCGAGGGGCTTGCCGATCTGCCGCTCGCCGATCGGGCGACGATCGCCAACATGGCTCCCGAGTACGGCGCGACGTGCGGCATTTTCCCGATCGATGTGGAGACTCTCGAATATCTTCGCCTGACGAGTCGCGACGAAGAGCAGATCGAGCTGGTCGAAGCCTACGCCAAAGCGCAAGGCATGTTCCGTGAGCCGGGGTCGCCTGAGGCCGTTTACTCCGATGTTCTGGAACTGGATATGGCGGATGTCGAACCAAGCCTGGCCGGGCCTTACCGCCCCCAAGACCGGGTGCCGCTGAAAAAGGCGAAGGAGTCGTTTGAATCCGCTCTCGCCGGGCTGCTCTCGGAGCGAAAAACCGCCTCGGCGTCCGCGGCAAAAAGCTCGGGAACCGCAGTCGCGGTTGAAGCCGCCCCAGCCGCCGTGAGCGTCGAGCAAGCCCCGGAAGCCTACGAACTCCACCACGGTTCGGTGGTCATCGCCGCGCTCACAAGCTGCACGAATACATCGAACCCGGCGGTCATGGTAGCTGCCGGGCTGGTCGCCAAGAAAGCGGTGGAGCGCGGCTTGCAGACCAAGCCCTGGGTCAAAACGAGCCTGGCGCCCGGCTCGAAGGTCGTCACCGAATACCTGAGCCAATCGGGTTTGGCGGAATACCTGGACATGATCGGATTCCACTTGGTCGGCTACGGCTGTACCACCTGCATCGGGAACTCGGGGCCTCTTCCGGAGGCTGTTTCCGAAGCTGTCCGAGAAGGGGACCTAGCGGTCGCTTCAGTCCTCTCGGGGAACCGCAATTTCGAGGGGCGGGTTCACTCGGAAGTACGCATGAACTACCTCGCCTCCCCGCCCCTTGTCGTGGCCTACGCGCTGGCGGGGCGCATGGACGTAGACCTGATGAACGACCCTTTGGGCGCCGATCTCGAGGGCCGTGACGTGTATCTCCGCGACCTGTGGCCGACGCAGAAAGAAGTGCAACAGGTAGTGGGCTCGGCCGTCGGCTCGGAACTGTTCAGAAAGACCTACAGCGGGGTATACGCCGGCGACAAAAATTGGAACTCACTCGACGCCCCGGCGGACGTCCTGTTCGACTGGAACGGCAGTTCGACCTACGTTCGCCGCCCGCCGTATTTTCGAGACACAGGTCCCGATCCGGAGCCGGTCACCGACATTGCCGACGCGCGGGCCGTGGCGTTTCTGGGTGACAGCGTTACCACGGACCACATCTCACCGGCGGGAGCGATCAAGCCCGACAGCCCGGCCGGGCAGTACTTGATAGAGAACGGCATCAAGCCGGCAGAATTCAACTCCTACGGCTCGCGACGGGGCAACCACGAGGTGATGATGCGCGGCACGTTCGCCAACGTGCGCCTGCGTAACCGCTTGGCTCCGGGGACGGAGGGCGGCTGGACACAGCATCTTCCCGACGGCGAGCAAATGACGATTTACGACGCGGCGATGCGGTATCAAACCGAGGGAGTGCCGTTGATCGTGCTGGCCGGCAAGGAGTACGGGGCCGGGTCGTCACGGGACTGGGCCGCCAAGGGGCCGCGGTTGCTGGGCGTGCGCGCCGTGATCGCTGCAACCTATGAGCGTATTCACCGCTCGAACCTCGTCGGCATGGGGGTCTTACCGCTGCAGTTCAAGCCCGGCGACGATGTCGAATCTCTCGGGCTGAATGGGCGGGAGACCTACAACATCGAGGGTTTGGGCGACGGTTCGGCCAAAGAAGTAACGGTCACAGCAATCCCCGAGGGCGGCAGCCCGATTAGCTTCCAAGCAGTGGTTCGCATCGACACCCCCCAGGAAGTGCTCTACTACCAGCACGGCGGGATCTTGCAGTACGTGCTGCGGCAGATGGCGAAGGCGTAGGGCTTGGTGGCATGAATTCACGGTAGGTCATGGGCGGACAGTCCATGACCCGCTCCGTCGAAACCCGCCAGTTTTTTCATCCCTCTGGGTGCGCCGCGGGCTCATCGACAGACCCTCGCGGTCGCGGCTCAGTCTTCCGCTATCGAGGTTTCCTGCCGGTGTTTCGCGGGCATCCGGATCGGTGGCGGCTGCGCGGCTGCGACGCACTACTCTCCGGCTTGTGTGTGCTCTTTAATCCAGCCGGCGATCGTTTCAAGCGCGGCGGGGGCGATGGTTTCGGTGATCTTCGAGTATTCCGCGGGGAGACCGGTTCGGCTGGTCTGGAGTAGATGGTTCAACTCAGGCAGCTCCACCAACTTGTAGTCCTTGTTGCCCGCGGCCTTGAGCGCTTCCTCGATGGGCGGCATGTTTTCATCAGGCGGCACCTGGAGGTCGCGTTCACCGGTCACGACGAGCACCGGGCATTTGACTTGGCGCAGCGGCGGCGCGGGGTCGAAAGTCAGGAAATGGCGGAACCAAGGCGTCAGCAGCATCTTCGACTGCGTTCTTAGCGCCTCCTCGCCAGGGTAGCCGCGAGCCCGTTTCTCACTATCTGTCAGTCCGGCGAAGTGCTCTTGCTGGATCTCCAGGAGCTTCCCCGCGGCCGTATCGTTGTTCTTCTCTGCTTTCACCACGGCGAACAGTCGCTCCTGCATAGCGCGGTTCCGGCGAATCAGATCGTCCCCCACCCCCATGGCCCGCATCATGGCCGCGGACTGTAGGTAAAGCAGCTCTTCCCCTAGGACTCCGGGGGCGGCCACGAGCACGATGAACGCTACGTCTTCGGACATGGCGGCGGCCAGGGGCGCGACGATCGCACCTTCGCTGTGCCCTAGGATTCCGATCCGAGCCGGGTCGATTTCGTCACGGCCCTTGAGAAACTCAACACCGGCTCGGGCGTCCGCTGCAAAGTCTTCCATGGTGGACTCAAAAACATTGCCGGTCGAGCCTCCTACACCGCGATCGTCAACCCGCAGTACGGCGATGCCGCGGCGTGTCAAGTAGTCGGCTAAAACCAGAAACGGGCGATGACCCATCAGTGTCTCGTTGCGGTCCTGCGGACCTGACCCCGAGACAAGCAGAACCGCCGGTGCTCGATGTTTGGACCTGGGCAGCGTCAAGGTCCCGGCGAACTTCACCACGGCGTGGTCGTTCATAAACGAGACTTCCACTTCGTCATAGGGATAGGGCTTCCGCGGATCTTGGGGCCGAGCAAGATCAGGGGCTTTTTCCTGGCGTTTAATGACTAAAGGCAGTACACCGCTGCCCTGTCGCCACTCGCCGCTGATCTGGGAACCGTCCTCGCTGATCGTGCCCTCGAATTCGGCTATAGGCTCCTTTAGCTTCAGCCGAACGGAATCCCCATCGACCCGGATACTGCTGATCTTCAAGCCCTCGGCGCCTTGATCGATGCTGTCAAGCGTTGCGGTCAGAGTACCGTCCGCGGCCTTCGAAATTTTGAAGAGCACCCGCAGGTTAAGAGAACCGGGATTGAGCGCCCCGAGCCAAATGCCTTCCAGCCCTTCACCGGGCACACCGGCGGGGATGACGACCCCAGCCGGCTCGGTGGGAACGTCGGGGCCCTCCCCGCTGCGATTGAGCACGAAGGGGAAATGGGCGCTTCCCTGGGTGAAATCGCCGGCAATGTTCTCTCCCTTGTTCGACAACCTGCCGTTAAAAGACGGGTTGCCGGGGACGCCCTGCATCGAGAATGAAACCCGCGGACCGTCAATTTCGACGTTCGACAGGCGAAAATCCTTCGCCCCTTGGGCTGGAATGTCGATTTCTCCCCGCCATTCGCCTCCGTCCCCTTGAACAAGATCAACGACGATCTCGAGCGCCTGGCCGGGTATGCTGATTCGCCCCTCCCAGCGGCCTTCGGGGGTCAGGTCGTGTTGAGCCGAGGCCAAGCCGGTGGTGAGGAGAACGAACGGGAGAAAAGCCGCGGCAACAGTGAGAAAGTTCTTCATGCGCATCTCCTTGAGTGTCGCTTCTTCCCCGCGGTCACTCAAATCTATTCGCTTCCCGCCAGGCGGCGAAGCCGTCTGAAAACAGAAGGCTCAAGCAGCTCTTGACCGAGTCACATCCCTCGGGGACTGCCTTGAGACGAGGCGTGTCGTCCCGTTTATCGTACATCCCAAAGCCCCAGGGTTCGCCAGCATCACGAGGCGAATCGTACACCTGCCACAAGACGACGTAGGGGCAACCCCACTCGAGCGCTGTCTTCAGCGCGTAATATAAGCGCGGCAACAGCGGACCGGTCGGGAGATGCTCGAAGCGGTCGCGGGCGTATCCTAGCTCGCCAATCATGACGAAGTCCTTGCCGAATCGACGTCGGCCAACCGGCGAAAGGGACTTCTCGGAACGTGTCCGGATTCGTTCCAGGTCGCGGCGCAGGCGGGTGACCGTCTCTTGGGGGGCCACATCGCTCTCCCAGGTTTCAAAGGGGGAGTTGGCCGATTCGTAGGCGGAGTAGGAAAGCAGATCGAAGACGACATGGGGGACGACATCCTCAAGCGTGGACCAACCCTGCTCGGAAGATCCCTGTGTCAGGACGGCTTTATGAAACCGGGCTCCCCGCTTCACTAGGCGCAGGTTGACGACGTTAATCTCCAGGGCGTGAAAGATCCGCAGGCGGGCCTTGGGATAGCCCCTTCGAACCTCGTCCAGCGCTTGAAATCGTGTATTGGTCCATTGCGTCAATGTGTCGATCGCTTGCTCGGCTGATCCGGTATAGTTCATGATCTCGAGCAGCTTTGCATCGGCCTCGGAGTTGGCCAAGATCACGGTCTTCGGCTTGTCGCCGAATTGCTGATACAAGAACTCACAGAGTTCTTTCGTCTGACTGTTTTCGATCTCCGCTTCGGCTTCGCTCCAGGGACGCAGCAGGTTGATGTCGTCGGGTCCGGCTCCGTAATCGCGAATCGGATAGACGGTCAACACGACGGTTTCGATGTCGTCGTCTTCCAATACGGATCGGTAACGGGGCAGCGCCAGTATCTTGGCCGGCGTCAGAGGCCCGTCCACACGGTCGCGACTAAACCGCCTAGGAGAAAGAGGAGGATGGAGATAATCGAAACGCGCTCCCAAATAAAGCCGGAAGGCGCGAAACCCGGTTTCGACGCTGCGCCGGCGCGCCCTAGTCAGCAAGTCTTCGTTTGCCTCGAAGCTCGGAGATCCGACCCACTGATAGAAGCCTATGCGTTGCTCAAGCCGGGTCTGAGCTGAAATGCCGCTCGAGATCAGAAGCAGCGCCGCGAAAGCGCGCCCAAGGATGATCCGCATCACCGGCGGACCTCGATCATGTGGGGATAGCTGAGGCGACCCTCCGTGTCGACTCGGACCCCGAGTAAGCCCGGCTCCAGGTTAGACGGCAGCCTCACGTTGATCTGGTTGGGGCCCACGTAGAGCACTTCCCCCGCTTTTTCGCCAAATAATACCCTTGTCCGCTGGGACATAAAGTCGTGGCCGAAGATCGTCAAGACAGTGTTTGGGCTAAAGGGAGGTGGCGTGTAGCGGACCCCATCCACGATCCCACCCGGCAAGATCGTGGGGAACTCGCCGGCGACCAGGGGCTGATCGGGGAGAGCCGCGGGGAAAACGCGCTGCCACCAGCTGGGGCGGTACTCGATTCGCAAGGTGACCGGTCCGACGCGATCAGGGTCAATGATCATGTACCCGAGCGGGTCCGGCTGAATCGGCAGGCTGACCCAATGGTCGGACCCATCGAACACAGCCGCTTCCCACTCCGGCCGGGCGGTTAGGCGGACGAGGATGGCGTCTGAAGGCCCCAAATCAGCCCGGATTTCCGCCCGGCCTGCCGCCCTCCAATGGACACCCGCGGCTTCAGGGCGACCGGCCCAATCGAGGTAAGCTTCCAGGCCCTGGCGATCGAACAACCCGCGGATCGGACGAAGCGTTTGCCGCGCCCAACGGGAGACCACCACCGCCTCAGCCGGGTTGGGGCTCGGCAAGTAGTAAACGCACCACCCTTTTTCGTCGTACACGCACTCGAGGTCGGCCTGAAACTTCCTCCAATCGCTGCTTACCAGATACTCGACCGCCATGGCCTTGAGCCAAAGCAGCACGTCCTTGCGGCGCTCGCCGGAGCGAACGAATGCAGCGGCCTGAGCCAACACGGGATTGCCCATGACGTCGATCGAAACGGGGCCGAAGACCCTGGCTCCTTGTGAGTGCTCGTCGATCCACTCGATTGCGCCTGGCGGCATGGGCGCCGGTCGAAACGAGTAGTCCGGCCGAAGAGCGAAGGTCCAAACCGCGCAGGAGAGAAACACAGCGAAACAGATCCCACGCGCCCGCGGCGATCCGAACGGCGGCCAAAGCGAGACCAGACCCACGAGCGCCAGTTCCGCCGCGGCAAGTGCGTCGAGGGAACGAGGCCGGTCGGGCAAGGTCGCAAGCAACAGTGTGGTGATACTCGCGACGAAGAGCAGGGGCGCTGCCCGAGGCTTACGCCGGCTGACATCGAGCGACAGAAGCAGGAACGGGACCAACGACCAGAACAAGACTCGGACTCCATCGGGCTGATCGAAGACCGTGTACAGGCGCGAGGGCGCCAGAGCGTAGAGCAGTGCCGCCGTCGCCGCCGTTGGGCCTGTTGCCCGCAGTCGCCTCGCCAGCAGATAGACCCCCGCGCAGCCCAATGTGTAGGCAAAGCCAACCACCACGGCGTATGCCCATGGTGTGGGGCAGCCCGTCAGGCCCACGACCGAGGCCACGAGCAACGGAAGCAGCGGCGAGACGACCGAGAACGGTGGGAGGGCGCCGAACTTCAACACTTGCTCCGCGGCTTGGATCGAAACCTGGGCAGTGCTGTCGGCGCCGTGGATCATTCCGTCACGTGAACCTCAACCGCCGGAAACCCACGCCGCCCGAGCCGCACGCCGAGGTTGTGCCCGCCGCCCTCACGCCGCCAGGAAGGGTCAAAACTGAACTCGTAGAACCGCGTCAGCGGCCGAGTCAAAGAACTCCTCTCGGCTCTGCCGCGGACGACTAAGGCGGCGTAGCAGCAAGTGTCCTCTCGCGCCCGGCCATCCCACTCCGAACGCCTCCGCTGACCGACCATATTGGGCGAGGCCATCGAACAACAAGGGTAGCGGAAGGCGCGAAAAAAATCGACATCGGAGGAACGAGCCACTGCCTGCCGGCCCGCAGGGACACCCTCACCGCCATGTTGTGCACGGACTTGCCCGTGGCCTCGCGGCCGCGGCTTCCCTCAGAAGGCCCGCCGTCCATCCCTTCAGGCAACAGGAGATTTTCGATCACCCTTATGGATAAGCCTTCGGAGCAAAGCTCACTAGCCTGCATTTCTTGCCACCTGACGGTCGAAGCACGCTATAGGCCACCATCACTGGGTTGCGCTTGCGCGCCGTGCTCAACGTACTGTTTAAGTAAGCCCGCGTGGTTCAAGAAAACCGGGCGCCGAGCGGCCCGCGGCTTGTACTGACGGCCTCTCGCGGACCTCGCCTCGCCATGTGGTGAGAAATGCAGGCTGGCAGAGCCGGCGAGCCTCCTCCTTTCATCTCTTTTTTCCGCTCTCGACGTCTAGTTCGCGTGTTCGCGTTTTTTCGCGGGAAACCATTACGGACCCGCCGAAAATATAGTAGGCTAATCTATGTTCGCGAGACCTGCGGGCCGCCGCATCCCGCCTCCGCGCTATGAACCTGCCGAACTCGCTCACCGTACTGCGGATCTTCTTCGTGCCGCTGCTGTTGGCGGTCATGCTGCGCCGTAACATCGAGCTAGACACCGGCTGGGCGGTCATCTCCAAGGAATGGCTGGCCCTAGCGATTTTCTTGATAGCGGCGTCCACGGACCTGTTGGACGGCTACTTGGCGCGGCGCCGGCGGCAGATCACCACTGTCGGCAAGCTGCTTGACCCTCTGGCCGACAAGCTGCTGATCTCGGCCGCCTTTATCTCTCTCGTCGAGCTAGGGCGAGTCCCGGCTTGGATGGTGGTGATTATCGTCAGCCGGGAGTTTGCCGTCTCGGGGCTGCGAAGCATTGCCATCTCGCAGGGCTACGCGATCAGCGCCAGCGATCTGGGCAAGACGAAAATGGTCGCGCAGGTCATCGCGGTTTCACTGTTGCTGGTCGCGCCGTATTCGGCACTGGTGGCCGAAATGGCCTACGCCGCGCTGTGGTTCGTGGTCGTGTTCGCCCTCATATCAGCCATCGACTACTTCCGGGCCTTCCGCAAAAAGGTCGAAGCCCGCGATGCCGCCGCAGTCGCCCCCAACGTGGTCGTGCTTCGCAAGGAAGGCAAAGAGAACTTGGCGAGTTGACGGAGGACGGGCAAGGTCCGCGGAGGCGTTTCGGCGGAGCCGCCCACCCCATTCCCTGGCAGGTTTCCTTCGCGCGCAACCTTAATCGAGTGATCTAGTGTCCGGTTTCAAGAGTTGGCGTAGTTACCCTGTGGTGCTCGTCGGTCGCTGTCAGCGGGGGATCCCAACTACGGTTTACCGGAAGGTCTAGCTCAACGGTCCCACTTGTGGTATGGCCTCCGATCGGGCGCAAACCTACCTTACGCATTCCGCGGAGGAAACCGTCCAGCTTGGCGTCGAGTTGGCACGCGAAATGACTCCGCCGCAACTGGTCTTGTTGATCGGAGAGTTGGGCTGCGGTAAGACGACACTCGCCAAAGGACTGATCAGCGGGCTAGGGGTTGCCCCTGCCGCCGACGTCCTTAGCCCGAGTTTCTCGCTTATCCACGAATACGAAGGAGACCCCAAGGTCTACCACATCGATCTCTATCGCTTGGACCATCTGCCCGAGCTCGCAACCCTAGGTCTCGATGACCTCTGCGACCAGCAAGCCGTCATCCTTATCGAGTGGGGCGAAAAATTCGCCGGCCAACTGCCCGCCTCGCCGGTAGAAATCCATGTCAAAGACCTGGGAGGCGACGAGCGAGAGATCGGGGTGACCAAACCGGAATAGCCCGTTTGCTTTTGGGGGAGATGCGGCCCATCTGTCTCCGGCCCTTTCGGTCACAGACAGCGGACGCTTGTGATTGAGCGGGTATACTGGTTGCAGCGTTTTGCTGGCTAAGGAAGGTCATCGTGGCATCCAGCCTTCGTGGAATATTCGCCGTGGTCGCCGTGGTGGGGGTGTCGGCGCTGCTCGGCGGCATTTACGGCCGCGGTCTGGGTAACGCCGCGCTCGTCGGACAGAAGGACGCGGTCAAGGACTCCGCCCGCGACTTTGAAGACCTCCTCGCCTTGGTCCGCCGGAACTATTCCTCTGAGATTGACGTCGAAAGCGTAATTTACCGCGGCGCGATCCCGTCGATGCTGCGCGAGCTGGATCCGCACTCCCAGTTCCTCGATCCGCGTGCCTTCGCCCGCCTGCGGGAGGAGCAGAAAGGCAGCTATGCCGGCGTCGGCATGCAGATCCTCTCGTTTAAGGGGCGGACGATTGTCGATTTCCCATTTCCCGATACCCCCTCTTTTCGCGGGGGCATTCGGCCCGAAGACGAGATCGCCACCGTAGACGGCCGATCGACAGGCGGCCTGTCGGTCGAAGAGGTGGCTCGGCTGGTCCGCGGACCGCGGGGGTCGGTTGTTCGTCTTGGCCTGAGACGTCGGGGCGTGGATAAGCAGGTCGAGGTCGAAGTCGTCCGGGCCCAGATTCCTCGCCCGAGCATTCCCCTGGCGTCGTTTGTGGAACCCGGCGTCGGCTACGTCAAGCTAGAGAGCTTTAGCGAAACGACGGATGGGGAGATTGACAGAGCTTTGCGGAAGCTCTCGGCGGGAAATGTCTCCGGACTGATCCTAGATCTTCGAGACAATCGGGGAGGGCTGCTGAGCTCGGGAGTACGGGTAGCCGACCGTTTTTTGCCCCAGGGGCAAACCATCGTTTCTCATCGGGGCCGCGCGTCGAGAGAGAAATCGTATCGGGTCCGTCAGGGTCACCAGGGAGACCTCTACCCCATGGTGGTGCTGGTGAACTGCGAGTCCGCCTCGGCGTCTGAGATCGTGGCCGGGGCGTTGCAAGACCATGATCGGGCTCTGATTGTGGGCTCGAATACTTTCGGGAAGGGGCTTGTTCAGTCGGTCGTGGACCTCAGGAGCAGTCCCACCGCCTTGGTATTGACCACGGCGCGCTACTACACTCCCAGTGGCCGGTTGATACAACGTCCCTACCGCAACGTGTCGGCGGCGGACTATTACGCCGATGCATGCAGTCCGGGCTACCGGCCCGCGCATCAGGAAGTGAGTCTGACCGATAACGGCCGTCGCGTTTACAGCGGCGGGGGAATCACGCCGGACATCGAACTTTCCGAGTTGGCGCTCAACCCTTTCCAACAGCGTTTGCAGTTGGAGCGAGCGCTCCAGGGCTTCGCTCAGCAATACTGCCTCAACCGCACGGAGATCTCCTCGGGCTGGGAAGCAAACGCTGAGATCCTGGAACGATTTCAGCGTTATCTTTACGAGGAGCGAATTACCTTTACCAGGGAAGAAATCTTTGAAAATCGAGACTACGTCCGGCGCGGTCTGAAGAAGCACGTCAACCGGTCTTGTGTGGGCTGGGAAGCCGGCCTTCTGGCCGAAATCGATCAGGACCCGGCCGTCCGGCGCGCCCTAGCACTTATCCCCGACGCCTCCGACCTGCTCAGAAGCGCCCAGGGAACGCTGACGGTGAGACGCTAGCCCGCTTTTCTCACCAGGTGGCGAGGCGAAGTGCGTGAGAGGCCCGTCAGTACAGGGCGCGCGCCGCTCGGCGCGTGGAGGTGTAGTTTTGCGGGTGCAGCCTAACCGTTTCGTATTTTGGCTCTACCGAAAGCAGCAGCGACCCGCGCTCGGCACCCGACCGGGAAAGTACGTTGAGCACGGCGAGCAAGCGCAACGCAGTCATGGCGGGCCTATGGCGTGCTTCGACCGTCAGGTGGCGAGAAATGCAGCTAGCCCGCGCGCAATGGCAAACGCGACGCGCATTGTACTTGTGAAACTTTCGTCACCGGCCGATAAGGTGTATCAAGAATCGACTTGCGCCGAATAACATTTGTGACATACGCCCGGCGTATATACTGATCCACTGCTGTCCGGTTAAAAGTCGAATAGAATCAATTGGTTGGGGTCATAGGGGGATTCGTTTGGGGAGTCGGATGGCTGGAGTGCCTGTAAAAGGGGCATTTTTTCGAATTGCGTAACGCTGAGAATCTGTAGAATCTGGTAAAGACTCGCTTCCAGCCCGAGCCGTTTCCGGACGATGGCGATGAGCACGTAAATCGAGACAGCGATCCAGATCTGCGTCTTGACGGCGTTCTCGCTGGTGCCGTAAAACGAGTTGATTCGCAGATGTTGCTTGATCCACTTGAAGAACAACTCAATCTGCCAACGCGACTTGTAGATGTGGGCGATGGTCAGCGCCGGGAGCGCGAAGTTGTTGGTCAGAAACTTCAGCCGCTTGTTCGTCCGGGCGTCGAAGTAACTGACCCTCCGCAACGGGTCGGGATAGGCTTGGGCCGATTCGATGGCAGCCAGTATGACGGTCTGATCCGAGCGCAAGCCCGTGGATTTGTCGACGGGATGCGAGTAGCGCCGTTGGAGCAAGATGTTCTTCTTGGTTCGCACGACGAAGAACGACGAGCAGAGAGTGAACACGAAGAGGCGTTCGAAATCGACGTAGGCCCGATCCATGACGTAGAACGCGCCGGCCTCCGGGCCGATCTCGTCGAGGATGTTGATGTCGTGCACTTTGCCTCCAGTAATGCGGATGAACGTGGGAATATTGCCGTGCAGATCCAGCAGCGTGTGCATCTTCACGGCGGCCTTTTGCTTGCGGAATCCCGCCCACGGAAACAGCGACAGGCAGAGGTCGATTGTTGTCGAGTCGAGAGCGTACAGAGTCTGGTCCAAGTCCACACCGATCGGGTCGTGGGCATATAACGGCCGTGCCATGCCAATCAAGACCTGCGCGAAGTCCGCGTAGATCCGCCAGTCGCGCGACTCGTTCGCATCGGCCAGTGTCGGCGCGCTACCCTGCCGCGGAATCCCATGTGGTAGAGTTTGCCGTGCATCGAACGCAGGCACGTCTCGATGTCGCGGAGGCTTGCCCGATAGGTCAGCTGGGCGAATGCCATCGCAAGAAACTGATCCCAGCAGGAGAAACTTTTCAGATAGGAATCGCCGCGGTAGCGCGATACACATTTCTGAAACTCTTTGCTCGGTAGGTGCTCGATCAGTTGGGAGAAAACCGTACGGCCAAGGTTCATCCCTCATTGTGCCGCGTCCGGATGCTCCGTTCAGGCGACCATTTGCGGCCTCGGGATTTCAAATCGTTCCCGGGCAAAACAGGCCATAAGACATTGAGCGGTCGAGACTTACCGTCCGATGGCGCGACTTTCCCCGGACAGCACTGATACTGATCTACTCTCTTCGAAGTGAGCCTCCAAGCAAGGTTTCCCCACACAGGTGATTCATGATGACAATCTCAAAATCAACCACTGTTAAATTGTTTGCGGGTTTGGCGGTCTTGGGGCTGCTATTCCCGCTCGCTCCTTCGAGCGAAGCCGGCGACGCGGCCGTCGAGCGGACACGTAAGCAGATTCGCCTGCTCGACGACCTCTACAAGACGGTCGTAGTTCTCGTTACGACGCACTACGTCAATGACAGTTCGACGCTGCCGGCGGGCACGGCGGCGGTCGCCCTTTTCGACGCCATGAAGAAAAAGGGCTGGCACGAAGTGCGGCTTCTCGATGCCACGGGCAAACCAATCATGGCCAAGAATTCGCCGCGGGACGACTTCGAGAAGGGCGCTGTCGCCAAGCTCAAGGGAGGCGAAAGCTACCACGACGAAGTTGTCGACCGCGACGGCAAACGCTATTTGCGGGCGGCCACGCCGATTCCCGTGGTCATGGAAAAGTGCATGATGTGCCACCCGCACTACAAAGAAGCCAAAGTCGGCGAGGCAATCGGCGCTCTCAGTTATACGGTTCCCATCGAGTAGTTGGGCACATCGCCGTCTCGGGCGCTGGGACGTCGGGTCAACCTCCAAAGACCTCCATCAGCCGCTCGTAAACCTGCCCCGCCCCTAGGTAGGCGAAAAGCAGCAACGCCGCCACCAAAATCGCGTTGGACAGCGGGCGATTGAGGAAGTCGGACCCCACCCAACGGCGGCGGTTATTGAGCAGTAGCAGCGTCAGCGCCAGCAGGGGCAGGAAAAAAGCGCCGATCACGCCGTACGCTAGCTGGATTTCCCTGACCGGCGCCCAAAGAAAGACCAGCGGCGCCGTGGCGATGAACACCAGGTAGGCGCGATAAGGCTTGCTCCCGCGAAGGTCGGTCTGCCTCCTCAGACCCGGCGTTTTGCCGGCTCCTAATTCCAGAAAGTCCGCAAACATGTAAGGAATGCTCTGCCACACGCCTAAAAGGCTTGAAAAAACGGCGCCCCAAAATCCCGCCAGGAAAATCCAGTAGCCCCAAGGACCGATCTCGGCCTGCAACAGATGAGCCATCCGGATCGGCAGGTCGGCTCCTCCGCCCTCGAGTTGAACCCCGGAGCCGATGATGAGCGCCGCCATTCCGAATAATGCCGTCACCCCGTTTCCCACGGCCAGATCAATGCGGCAAACCCGGACATCCCCCAGTCCGCGACGGCCGACCTCGCGCATCCAGTAACCGTAGGAGAGTAGCGTGACCGTTCCTCCCACACCCCCTACTACAGCCAGCACCCAGCCTCCCTGGCCGGCTGGAATCGAGGGAATCAATCCCCGCGCGACCTCGCCCCAGTCCGGGCCAATCGCGACCGCCGTCGTAATCACCGTGACAAACATGATCCCAACTAAGTACGACATCAACTTCTCGAACAGCACGAAGCTCCCGTACCAGACCAATACCAAGCCCAACATCGAATGGAAGACCCCCCAGACGATCTTCGAGGTAACGGGGTCTCCCAGGGGAACCAGCCCGCCACCCGCTACGCCGCAGGCGGTGGCCAGCGCCCCTCCCACTACCAAAGTGAAAAGCAGGAGATAAGCGAAGAAGGCCCACCGAATCCAGCCGCCCAGCCGCCACGCCCAGCCCTCGAGCGGCGTTGATT
Source organism: Bryobacterales bacterium (assembly GCA_965248365.1). Lineage (GTDB taxonomy): Bacteria > Acidobacteriota > Terriglobia > Bryobacterales > UBA6623. The sequence goes on from CBDFJA010000004.1 coordinate 315,646, forward strand.
GGGTGGCGAGCCACCAGCGCGCAATGCCTTCGGTCAGGGCGAACTTGAAGACGACGCCCACAATCGCCGCCCACATCAACCCAAGCCCTACTTCCGAGCCGGCCAAACTCGTCGTCATCAGGTCGCCGGCGCCGACGCCGGTAGCCGCCAGCAGCATTCCCGGTGCAACGATCGAAAACAAAGATCTGGATGCCCGGCTGGACCCAGCCTTCTTTCTATCCCTCACAACGCTACATCTTAGCGGCTACCGCGGCCGTGGGACATCAGAGGCTTCTCGCCACCTGGTGAGAAAAATGGGCTAGCAGCCCGTGGCGAAAGTCGCCCGGGAGAGAGAAATGGGAACTGCGACCAATTCGCTCCCCATCATGGCCCTGGAAACAAAAAACTTCACCTAAAGCGAATTGGCTGGCTGTACCCGATTTTTCGCGACGTCTACTCTTGCCACGAGCTGCTAGTGCTTGGTCCCATAAGTTCGCGATCGTTCATAGGCGGCAATTACTGGACCGCTCCCTCGCCCCCCCCCGCGTTCATCCCTTTGGGCGGGGCACGGGATTGGCCGTACGCCATGGCCGCTCACTGGCGTTCCCGGCTCTTAATCGGGCATGGCAAGGGTGTGCGTGAGCAAGGGACTGACGCTGGAACGCTAGTGACAGGCCAAGTGTCCGTTGGGACCGTAGCGGCATGACCGCTCGGTCGAAAACCGGCTGGCTTTTGGTCCCTGGGGGGGGCGACTACCGGAAAATCCAGAGAAATCCGGCCAGCAGCACCAACACGACGACGCCGACAACCCGGAAGTCTTTCCAGACACCTAGGAGCTTTCCGGGGGGGGCGGCCCCTTCCGCGCCCTCTACGTCGCGACGCCGGAAAAGGTCCGCGCTGAACTGAAACGTGTCCCGGCTGGTCCAGATCAATCCGTCGAGAGCGTCCGCGTCCTTGGGGCGGGTCACCAGCGAGACCCCGATCATCACCAGCGCCGAAACGGCCACCGCTACGGGTCCCCAGTGGACGACCGATGTCTGCTGAAGGCCCCAATCCGAAAGCACCTTCATGTTTTGAACCGCGTAGCAGATGAACGGGGAGGCGACGATCGTAGCCACGGCTCCGGCCAACGTCGCTCGGCGCCAGAACATGCCGAGAACGAAAAGGATGATGATCGGCGTTGAGATGTAGGCCAGGCCGTTCTGGAAGTACTGCAGAATGGATTCGTTCTCCCGCAGCATGGGAGCGCGGATGACCGCCACGGCCAATAGAAAAATGGTTGCCAGCCGCCCGACCAGCAAAAGGCGTTTCGTGCCCGCCTTCGGATCGATCAGGCGATGGTAAAGATCGTTGGTGAAGACAGTCGCCCAAGAATTTGAAACCGAAGAAGCCGTGGACATGAAAGCGGCTACGACGGCGGCAATAATTACCCCGCTCAATCCCGCCGGCACGACCTGGTTGACGAGCAACGGATAGGCTTTGTCGGGCTGGTCCAAGCCTGGGAACAGAACGAAGGCGATCGTCCCCGGAAGAACGACGATAAATGGCAGGATGAGCTTGATAAAACACGTGCCGATGACGCCCATGCGCCCGTCCCACTCGGACCGCGCCCCCAGAGCACGCTGCACGATGCTCTGGTTCTGGCACCAATAGTAGATGGAAATCAGAAAATAGCCTCCGATCATCGACGCCGGGAAGGGGTATTCGGGATGATCGGCGGGCAGCGCGACGTGCATCTTATCTCCAGCCTGGGCGATCAAGTTTTCCCAGCCGCCGATCGCCTGTAGGCCGAAGAAGGTCAAAATCGCGCCGCCGACCACCATGAAGATCGCCTGCACGAAATCGGTCCAGACGACCGCGCTCAGCCCGCCCCACGCCGTATAGACGCCGACGAAGACGGCTATCCCCAACAGAGACCAGATCATCGGAACACCGAACATCACCTCGATAACGAGCCCGGCCGTGTAGAAGACGAACGGCATCAGGATCGCCATGTCAAAGATGATGACCGCGGCGGCAAACAGCGTCCGAGCGCTCAGGCCGTAGCGAAGTTCCAGAAACTCGGGGATCGTAACGACGGAGCGGCGCTGGTAATAGGGAAGAAACACGAAAGCCAGCAGCAACAGGTTCAAGGTCGCATGCCATTCGAGCGTCCCTACCGCTAGGCCTACCGTATAACCTTGGCCGGCCAGCCCGACCAGCGACCCACTCGATATGTTGGTTGCGAAAAGCGAAAACGAGATCGCGTACCACGGCAAGCGGCGTCCGGCCAAAAAGAAGTCCGTCGACGTTTCTTCCCTGCGCGACATATAGAGGCCGAACGCGAATACGCCGAGCAAATAGAAACCCAGGACCCACCAGTCAATCCAGTTAGCATGCAGCTCCATCGTTGAAATTCCCTTCCAGGCGGGCTAGCCTGCTGCTACAGCGAGACAGAAACCGGCATCAGCACAAGCCCCATCTAATGCTCACTACGATTAAGTTAGCGATCGTTTATGGGTCGGCAATTCGGGGACCGCTCCCTCGAAACTCGCTCGCGTTCACCCCTTTGGGCGGGCACAGGCCTGGCCGCACGCCTAGCCGCTCGCCGGCGCTTGCGGCTCCGAATCGCTTGTCGCGAGGGTGTGCGAGAGCAGGCAAGCGAGCCTGGAACGCCAGTGACAGGCCAACTATCCGTAACAACATTTCCAAAACCCGCCGTTCCCATAGATGCGCGCAGACCAGTCGCCAGCCCTATGACCCGCTCCGTCGAAAGCCGCCAGTTTTTTCATCCCTCTGGGTGCGCCGCAGGCTCATCGACGCTCCCTCGCGGTCGCGGCTCAGACGGCTTCGTAAACAAAGCCCTTCCGGGTCAGACAGCCGGCCGCGTGATCCTTCGGGAAAGGCCTTTTTGAATACGCTAACGTTTGGAACTAAGCACTAGATCAACTTACTTTCGCACCGTAGCGCCGTTGACAGCAACAGATCTTCTTGGTCCCTGCCGGCGGCGAGTTGCATTCCCAGCGGCAGCCCGTCCCGGCTGAAACCGAACGGCAGCGACACAGCGGGAACGCCCAGGGCGGTGAAGGGCACGTTGCAACAAGGATCGCCGGTCGAGGCCAATCCCTTGGGAGCCGGACCCGGCGCCGCGGGCGTTACCCAGACCGGAAATGTCCATGTCAGCGCGGCGAAATCCGCGCGGGCCCGAACCAGCGCTTCGAGCGACGATTCATACTCGTCGCGCTTCGTCTCGCGGCCTTCGGCGAGCAGCTCGAAAAGCTTGGCGCCAATTTCTGGCCCGTGCTGTTCGAACTTCTCGCCGTGCGCCTGGGCGGCTTCGAATCGCATCACGCACTTCGTCGCCCGCGGCAGATCGTGGAAGCTTTCAGGCAGCGAAACCGGGTCCACGGCGAACCCGGCGGCACGAAGACGTTCCAGGGCTTGGCCGAACGCGCTTTGCATTTCGGGATCCAGGCCACCGTCAATCGGCCATGCCGGAGCCGCCAGCCGGTCCGCGGACGGTCTCGTCCCGGCGGCCTCGCCCATGGCCCGCCACAGGAACGCCATGTCGTCGACCGTCGAGGTGAACAGCCCGACCTGGTCGAGAGTGGGCGCGAAGGGCATGACGCCTCTGGTCGGCAGTCGCCCAAAGGAGGGCTTGAGTCCCACCACGCCGCAAAACGACGCCGGGCGAATGACTGATCCTTGTGTTTGGCTGCCCAGCGCGAAGGGAATCACGCTCTCGGCGACGGCCGCGGCCGAGCCGCTCGACGAACCGCCCGGCGTGTATTCCGCATTGTGGGGATTCCTGGTCGGCCCAGGGTCAAAGTAGGCAAACGCGGTCGTATGCGTCTTGCCGAGAACGATGGCTCCCGCTTCACGAAGGAGCGCCACCAGGGCCGCGTCTTTTGCGGGGACCCGCCCTCGATAGAGCGCTGATCCCCATTCGGTTGCTAGGCCGGCGGTGTCAAAAATGTCCTTGACGCCAAAAGGAATGCCGTGCAGGTCGCCGCGGGGCGGCCCGGTCTTGAGTTCGTCGCTGAGGCGACTTGCTTCGCGGCGGGCGCCTTCGCTGTCGAGGCGGGCCCAAGCTTCGGTGACTTCATCCGTTTCTTCGATGCGTTCCAGACAGTATTCGACCACTTCGTTGGGGGTCGTCTGGCCGTTCAGAACTTGACGGCTGAGCTCCCGCAGCGGGACCGGGGTTCGAGCGCGCATCTCAGCGATTCATTGTAGGGGAAAGACTCGGCCTCCGCAGTGGACCGGGCGCGCCGCCTGGTAGTGAGAAAAGCGGGCTAGTAGCCCTTGTGCTTGTCCACCACGTTGATAAGCGGCAGGCCCTCGGCAAAGCGCCGGATGTTTTCCTTCACCGTGCCCAACATGCGCACCCGGTCCAGGTCCGAACGGCCGGCGATATGCGGTGTGATGATCGCGTTGTCGAACTGCCACAGTGGATGCCCTGTCGCAAGCGGCTCCGGGTCGGTCACATCTACACCCGTCCCGGCCAATCGCTCTTCGTCGAGCGCCTTAACCAGTGCATCGAGGTCGTAAGTTCCGCCCCGGCTGACGACGATAAAGTACGAACCCTTCTTCATTCGCTCGAACTGGGCCGGGCCGATCATCTTGTGGCTCTCCGGCGTGTGCGGCGCGGCCATGAAGACAACATCGGCCAGGGGGATCACCTCATCAAGCTGGTCCGGCTTGACGACACGCTCGATATAAGGGGTGTAGGGCATGTCTTCGGGATCGACGCCGATCACCTTCATGCCGTGAGCCCATGACCGCAAGGCGATCTGTCTCCCTATGCCGCCCACCCCGATCACCAGCGCTGTTTTGGCGTTCAACTCGAATAGATTTTTGGTATCCCTTTGCCAGCGTTGTTCCCCCTTTAGCTTCAGCCACTTGGGAATTGCGCGAGTCAGCGCCAGCAACATGGCCATGGCATGGTCGGCGATCTCGGGTCCCTGTACGACCTGGTTGTTGGTGAGGACGATATCGCTGTCGCGCAGATCGTTCGAACCGGACAGGTGAAGCACCTTCTCCACACCGGCGCTGATCGTCTGCGTCCACTCAAGATTCTTGCCGGCACGCACCCATTGCGGTTTGATGTTGCCGATCAGCGCGTGAGCGTCGGCGATTTCGCTCATGACGGTCTTATGGGTCACGCGGACAAGCTTCACTTTGTCGGAGGCCGTCCGCCACTCGCGAACGATGTCGTCATTCTGGCCCACAACAAGGATCTTCTTCGGCTGACCTGTCAGCGCTACGGCCGAAACCAGCAGGGCTGCAAGGAAACGGAACTTCATGTGGATTCTCCTGACGTCGAACATTCTAACTAGCAGGCCGTGGTGAAAGTCGCGGGGAGCGGAAAATGGGGACTGCCACCAATTCGCCCCGGCCATAGAACTAGAAACAAAGCACTTAGCCTGAAGCGAAATGGCTTCCTGTGCCCGATTTTTCGAGACGTTTACTTTCATCACGGGCTGCTAGGCGCGAGCGGGCCTTCGCCGTTGGCTGGCAACAGCGAGATATCGCCATCCTACCATCTATTCCGGCCCGGACCTCAGGCCATGGACCACTCGCTCGCGCTCGCGGCTCAGCTTTGTTCGTCGCCAAGGTGTGCGCGGGAGCCAGCCTGACGGCGCCGGCTCGGGAAGCGGCGGAAGCCGGGCCCTTGCTCGAGACAAGCGGGCTAATCCGATCCGGAAGCACTTCGTGATTGAGCCCGAGGGGGGCGGCGCGCTGACGTGGGGAACTGTCGGCCTCGGTGGATCCCTTTTCGCAAGTTCGAGCGCGCGTTCCCCAGATGCCGCCCAATGTTTCTCAGGCCGTCGACGAACTGGCGACCCGGGCCGCTCGACAGCCGGTTGAGCCAGGCGATCCGTACCCCCCGCTCCCGGTTCCATTCGTCTAAAGCGTCGGGGGTATCCGCGTCAAAGGCGTACACCCCGAGGGAAGACGAGTCCAGCCGGACTGCCTGGCGGCTCTTCAATCTCCATTCGCACCCATCATCATGGGCGGTAGCCTTTCCCCGAAACACCCTCAAAACAGGGGTCTGGTCCAGCGGCGCGTCCAGCCGATAAAGCCCGCCGGATCGGATGTCAACCAGCGATGAGCCGGAGACCAGGGAAACGATTGCCTCGGTGGCCCCTCTCGAAGAATCGATTACCGCCGAGCCCCGAAGTAACTCCAGCTTCGGGTGGATAATATCGTCGGACAGCAGCTTGACGCGGCTGTTGGGGCCGAGGCGGAGGATGCTGTGGGGCGAAAGAAGAACTTCCGCTTGACCGTCGTCGGTAGCCAGAACTTGACCCGGATCAAGCTGGATGAATCGGTGTGAGTCGAAAGGAACAGGTTGGCCGTCCACCATCACTTGCCCGACGTGATGGTGGATGAGTCCTGCCTGCGTCGAGATGGCAACCTGCGCCAGGCCAGTCGCAGCCAAGCACAAAAACACAAGCACGCCTAAGACGCACCGACGCTTCATTTACCCTCCCGCGGCGCCATCCTCCCCAGGAAGCACCGGAGACAATTGTACTCCCAGCCATTCCCGCGCGCAATGGGGTACAAGCCTGAGGTCCGAGCCTGTTACTCTCAGTACCCGTTAGGGCGTTATAGAGGTGGAGATATTCGCCGGTTGTTCCCACCATGCGCCGGCAACAGCCAGTCAGAAATACTCCGTAAGTAATTGATTAACAAAGAGTTGAAAGAAATTGGCTTTGTTTGGTTTTTTTCGTCGTTCGTCGAGCGAGATGCCGGAGCGCCGGGTTGCTCCCCCCTTGAGGATAGCGGGCGTGTCAAGCGTTTCGGCAGAAAAAAGCCGCGGATCTGGCGGGGGACGAACCGGTAAATCGAAGGGGAGGTGTGAGCATCGCCTGCCATGTCGCCAGGAATGGCGACACGGCACGCAAGAATGCGTGCGCCACGTCGGCAGGCCAGCTGGTATATGACTTGCGCAAGAACGCGTGCAGCCACAAAAGAAAAGAGCGTGGATCGATCCAAGGGGTGGCTGAGGGCCGGGCCTGTTAACCTCAGTACCTCTTGAAGCGTTATAGGGGGGAGATCGATTGCCGGGAAGTCAGACGCAGCCGCTTCTATACGGCGTCCGGCAGACCGACAAGCTAAAACTTGGAAGGAAACGCATAGACATGAATCCCAATATGGTTGCCGTTCTCGTTCCCATATTCACCTCTTTCGGCTGCTTCACCATGGTGGTATTGCTCGTGTGGCTTGCCAACCGGAAGAGCCAGGCAAGGATACAGGCACGGGCGGAAGTCCAAAAGAAGCTCATTGACAAGTTCGATTCCGGTCGCGAACTGGCCGAGTTTTTGGGAAGCGAAGGAAGCAAGTTTCTACTCGGCGAGCTTGAGGGGGGTCGGCAGGGTCCAAGGCAACGGGTCCTTGCCACGATGAAAAAAGGGGCCATGCTGTCCGCCCTTGGGATAGGCTTTCTGACACTGATATGGGAAGAATCGGACCTAGTCATTCCTGGCGGCATTCTTCTTTCGCTGGGCATCGGATTCTTGATTGCGGCCGCCGCTTCTCACCGCCTTTCGAAGAAGTGGGGCATGTACGAGGACGAGGAACCGACTCGAGAAGGCGCTCCGCCGTTGGGAAGCGCAGATCCCCCCGGAGCATTGACACCGTGAGTGCCCACCCCCCGTGTCAGTCGGGTCTCGTGCGGTGAAGCCGAAACGTGCAGGCTGTCCCAGTCAGGACTCTGATCGTCCCGGCGATGTGGCGCGCGCATTCTTGCGTGCGCCACGTCGTGTAAAACCGGTCAGATCCGGTCGAGCCCGACGTTTCCAAATCGATGGTGAACTTGTCTCCAGGGCAGGCGAGCAAGAGCAACGAAGTAATGGCCGGCCTATCGCGCGCTTCGACCATCGGCTGGTGAAAAGGGCGGGTTAGGGCTGACAATGTTCTGATGGGTCATGGAGGTCCACCGCGCCGCCCGGCAGCACAGATTCGGGTGTTCCAGTGACCTTCCGCATCCTCTATGATCTCTAAGGGAGTCATGGCTTCGGTTTCCTCAGCGCTGAGCAGCCGCGCCGCGGTTGAGGAGGATGCCCAAGCCCCGCCGATCGACGAAGCCGCCTTCCAAATTCTCTATTGCAGAACGGCCCCCGGCCTAAGATCCTACATTCGCCGGGTCTGCGGCGACATCGACTTGGCCGACGACATCTTCCAAGAGACCTTCTACCGTTTTCTGCGGGCGCGTCCGCCGTTGCTCGATGATCAAAAAATGAAGGCGTACCTCTACAAAACCGCGACCTCCGCTCTAAGGGACCATTGGCGGCGAGCGAACCGCGAACGCTTATGGCGCTTCAAATGGCTCGCTCCCGAGCAGGCCCAGCGGCGTCCAACGGAGCGCGACGATTTCCGCACGGTCTTTCGGCTGCTGAAACCAAAACAGCGCGCCATGCTTTGGCTAGCTTACGTGGAGGGCTTCTCGCACAACGAGATTGCGGGCGCTCTGTCCCTCAGCGAAAAGAGCGTTCGCGTGCTGCTGTTTCGGACGCGTAAGAAATTGGCCGGGATATTGACGAAAGAAGGCCTGCACCGGGAGTTGAAGCCATGAAGCAAGCGCTGTGTCCTAACGAGGCGGATGTTCTGAGAGCTGCCCGCGAGGACGAGTGGAGCGAGTCCCTCAGAGCCCACATGGCGGAGTGTGCCCGTTGCCGGGATTTGGTGCAGGTCGGGACCTTCATGAGTAAGTTAAGCGCTGCCGAGGACCGGCAGACTCCCCTTCCCGACCCCGAACTGGTGTGGCTCAAAGCGCAAGTGCTTGCCCGCCAGGCACAGAAGGAACGCGCGCTGAAGCCGCTGCTAGTTGCCGAGGCCTTGGGACAAGCCGTAGCAGCTCTGGGCGTCGGGGCTTTGCTGACCTGGAAGTGGCCTCTGGTCACGGCTTTGGCGATGGACTTCGGGCGTCATGACTGGGGTCTCGAGCGGCTCTCGACCTGGGTCCGCCATTTCGGGAGGTATTTCCTGCCGTAGGAAGGCCGCGGGTCTGGGCCAAACGCCGGCCCCGGGCTACGAGCTACTGAAACCAGGACCGCCAAGAGTGGCGGTCGCTACCAACGCCGGCCCAGCCCCGCGCTGCCGGCTTCAAGGCTCGACGCGAGGGTGTGCGAGAGCAGGCCACTGAGATGAAATGAGGAGGCTCGCCATCCCGGGGGGAGTGAGCTAAACTTCCCCCGGCGGGCTTCGCCCCGCACGGTAGTAGACAGGGGAGGACGCCGGAGTTGAGCATTACCAAAACCGGCGGCCCGATGTTGCGGCGCTTGTTGGTGCAGTGTGCGCAGTACATGCTGGGCCGCTGGGGCGAGGACTCGGCGCTCCGGCGTTGGGGTTTGCGGCTGACCGCTCGCGGGGGCAAGAGCGCCAAGCGCAAGGCGGGTCCGGCGCGGTGAAGGGCCCGCGCCCTGACGGGCACGGCTCTGTCCGGTGAACGCCGAGGCCCGCGCCGATGAGAAACGCCCGTCGTTACCGACAGATGACTGCTCGGTCGAAAACCTGCTCGTATTCATCCGTTTTGGGTGGGGCAAGGCTTGGCTGTAGGCCTGACCGCTCACTGGTGTTCGAGTCGCCACGAACTTCGTCCACCCCACAGCATGAAAAACATGCCCCGTTGGGTAATTCATGTTACAGACAGGGCCCATTGTTAAACCAAGTTAAACCAATAATGCAAGCTAGCCGTTACACTCATTGGAAACAGCCCCGGACCCTGCCAGCGTGACACTCATGACGCTCATTGCTCGCCTCTCGCTTACCCTCCTCTTGACTCTCTGCCACGGTTGGCTGCCAGCGCAACAACCAGTCGAAGCGCACTCCGAAAAGGGTTCGATCGCCGGCATTGTCTTGGATGCCACGAGCGGCGAGCCGCTGGGCAAAGCGCGAATATTCTTGCGCAAGCCGGAGAGTCGGAGTCGGCCGCAGGTGACAAAGAGCGGTCCCGACGGCAAGTTTCTTCTGGCCGACATCGAACCGGGCCGCTATCGGCTGTCCGTGCAGCGAAATCGATACGCCCCACAAGAATACGGCCAGCGCACGCCGAATCGCCCCGGCACGACTTTGACTCTGCAGCCCGGCCAGGATCTCGGGGGCGTGGTTTTTAGCCTCGTCCGCGCCGGCGTGATCGTCGGGCGCATCGTCGATGAAGATAACGAACCCATGGCCAACGTGCAGATCGAGGCGATGGCTCACCGCTACTTCCAGGGTAAACGCCAGCTTATTCCCGTGGGTCGAGCTTCGACCGACGACTTGGGGGAGTACCGCGTCTTTGGTTTGGCCGCTGGGCGCTACTGGCTTCGCGCCAACTACCGGTCAGGATCCCGAGGCCGGGGCGTCGTGAACGTCGGCGCGCAAGCGGGTGGCTCTCAGAACCAGGAGTACATCCCCACCTATTACCCCGGCGCTTACGAGTCGGATCAAGCCATCCCCATTAATGTCGCGCCCGGCAGCGAGATTCTCGGCATCGACATCAAAATGCGGCCCGCGCGAACCGTCCGCGTTTCCGGGACAGTCTTCAACTTGCTTACCGGCCGGCCCGTGCGTCAGGCGATGCTGATGCTCATGCCGCGGGGGGGCGGTCGATTCACGTTCTCAAATAGGAAGCAGACTTTTATGCGCGACGCCGAGGGGAAGTTCGAGATCCGCGGTGTAACTCCGGGAGAATACAGCCTGGTTGCGAGGCTCTTCGATCCCTCCGAGCGTCTCGGCGGACGCCGTTCTATTGCTGTCGGCGACCGTGACCTTGATGACATCCGGCTCGTAGTGCGGCCGGGCATCAGTTTGCCCGGCGAGATCCGTGTTGAAGGTGACGCGGAAGTTGACTTTCCCGAGTTGCAGGTCTTTTTGCGCCCGCGGGAATTCACGATGATGGGCGGCGGCTTTGGCCGTGTAAAACCGGAAGGCGACTTTCTTGTTGAAAACATGTTTCAGGATGTCTATGAGGTGACCGTCAGCGGCGCGCCAGAAAATTTCTACCTGAAGGCGGCACGGCTCGGCGACGAGGACGTTCTGGAAGACGGTCTGGATCTGACCGCCGCGGAAACCGTCTCGGGAACGCTCGAATTGCTACTGAGTCCGAATGCGGGGAGCGTCGAGGGTGTTGTCCGAAACGATGAGGAGCAACCGTTCAGCGGGGCCCAGGTAGTTCTCGCTCCGCAAGGGCGGAGACGCAAGATGCAGCATCTGTTCAAAGCCGCGACGAGTGATCAAAACGGCGTGTTTTCCCTCGCGGGAATCGCCCCCGGTCGCTACCACATCTTCGCCTGGGAAGACGTTGAGCAAGGGGCCTGGCAAGACGACGAGTTTCTGCGCGACTATGAGAAAGAGAGCGAAGATTTGGAGATCGAAGAAAACGACGCATTGGCGTTTGAACTCGATCTGATTCCCTCCGCGGGCGGGTCCGGCTGATTGCCGCGTTTGTCCGCGATGTAGCGAGATGCAGCGGTCGGGCCGGCGGGCCGGAGAACGTACGGCCCTTGGCGAGAGATTTCCCCGAATATGAACGCTCCAGCCGTTCTTATCGAGCGAACGTTCCCGGATGCCCCCGCTGTGCGCGGCTCCCTGCACCGCGCTGAGGTCGCCGGTGGGGATGCGCTTGTTCTGACCCACGGTGCCGGGTCCAACTGCCACGCGCCCCTGTTGGTTGGGCTGGCCGAGGCCTTCGCCGCCGCGGGAGTGGCGGTGCTGCGTTGCGATCTGCCCTACCGCCAGCGCCGCCCCAAAGGGCCCCCTTCTCCCTCGACCGCCGCCGAAGACCGGGAAGGACTCAGGCGCGCGGTTGGGGTCGCGCGCGAGTTTTCAGCGGGGGAAGTTTTCCTCGGAGGACAATCTTACGGGGGACGGCAAGCAACGATCTTGGCGTCCGAAGACCCCGACTTGGTCGCTGCTCTGCTGCTTCTCTCGTATCCTTTGCATCCGCCCGGCAAGCCCGGAAGGCTGCGCACCGCACATTTTCCGCGCCTGCAAACGCCCGCTCTTTTCGCGCACGGCTCGCGCGATCCGTTCGGATCCCTTGATGAGATGAACGAGGCGCTTCCGCTGATGCCCGCCCATCATCGGCTGCTTGAGTTTGAAGGCGCCAGCCATGGGCTGGTCCGAGCACGCGAGGGCCCGGGCGCTCTGAAAGCCGTGGCTTTGAAGGTTGTGGGAGCGTTCCAGGAAATCGTGGCGCCTTGATCGCGTTCGGGCCGTTGGGCGACCACGGCCAATGGGGGTTCTGGAACGCTTTCGCGCCTACGAGGCGGGCGACGCCGGGATCTCCTCGATTACGCTGGCCGAACTTCAATACAGAGCAGCCAAGAGTGAGTTCCCCAAGAGAAATTCCCAAGCGTTGGAAGCGTTGGAGAAATTCGTCCTGCCGTTGGAAGTGCCGGCGTTTGACGCCCCAGCAGCCGCGGCCTACGGGACCGCTGCGGACGAAACTTGAGCGGCAAGGAACCCCCATAGGATCAATGGACCTGTTGATCGCCGCCCACGCTTTGGCCCTTGGGGTCACTCTAGCCCGCTTTTCTCACCACGTGGCGAGACGAAGTGCGTGAGAGGCCCGTCAGTACAAGGCGCGCGCCGCTCGGCGCCGCATTTTTTGAATGATGCGGGCGTAGTTTTGCGGGTGCAGCCTAACCGTTTCGTATTTTGGCTCTACCGAAAGCAGCAGCGACCCGCGCTCGGCACCCGACCGGGAAAGTACGTTGAGCACGGCGAGCAAGCGCAACGCAGTCATGGCGGGCCTATGGCGTGCTTCGACCGTCAGGTGGCGAGAAAAGCGGGTTAGTCACCAACAACGCAAGAGAGTTCCCTCGTGTTAGGGGTTTGCGAGTGGAAAACTGGGCGTGATTAGCGTCCCGGGGGAAATCCCACCCTTTCCCAACCTTTTCCTTCATGGCCGAATTGAAAGACCTCGGGGTGAACAATCTCGGCCAGGATTTCAAGTGACTCAACAAGCCGCGGGCCGGGCCGGTTGAAGTACTGATTGCCGTCGGCTACGTACACGCGGCTCTGACGAACCGCCCGTAGGCCAGCCCAACCGGGACGGGATTCGAGAAGCGGTAGGTCCTCTCTCGTACGGGGAATATCGAAACCGCAAGGCGAGACGAAAATGATGTCCGGATCTTCGGCTGCTAGTTGCTCAAACGTCATCTCGGGCGAGTGTTTCCCCGAGGCCCCGAACAAGTTCTCGCCGCCCGCCATCTGCACCAGCTCCGGCATCCAATTGCCCGCCGCCATCAACGGATCGACCCATTCAACGCAGGCGACGCCGGGACGGTTCTTGAGCGTCCGCGCCTTCGTTTCGATTTCCTGCATTCTCTGTTGCAGACCGGCTACCAGCCGAACGCGGCTGTCGATCACGCCGAGACCGGAGCCTACACGCGCGACATCCTTCCAAAAATCAGCGAGCGTGTTCGGCTGCAAAGAGATGATCTCCGCTTCCGACGCGGTGAGTTCGCGCAATGCTCGTTCGACGTCTCGGAGACTGACGGCGCACACCTCGCATTGCGACTGGGTAACGATATGCGTCGGGGCAAGCTCCCTCAATTTTTCGGAGAAGACCTCGTAGACGCTAAGGGCATCCTCGGCGGCCGAAGCACGAAGTACCGACTTGACTCGCGTGTCCACCTCCCGGCTGCTCCCCGAGGGGTCAAAGCGCGGCCTGGTACAGACGGGCAGGCCAGCTACCGAGGGCGGATAGTCGCACTCGTGCGAGCGGCCGACGAGAGAATTCTCGAGGCCCAGCGCACAGATGATCTCCGTAGCGCTAGCGATGAGAGAAATGATTCTCAAACCAACCTCCTAGGACGCCTTTCTCGCCACCTGCCGGTCGAAACGCGCCATCGGCCCGCCATTACTGTTTTGCGCTTGCTCGCCGTGCTCAACGTAGGCGTCAACAATGTAGGGGTACGGCATGCCGTGCCCGAAGGTTGACGAGCGGGGCGCGCCCGGTACTGACGGGCTTCTCATAATCAAGTACTTCGTCTCGCCGCGTGGTGGGAAACGCGTCCTAGAATAGCGTGGGCCTTGGCCACAGGCCCAGCGCTCCGAAGCCCTGCATACCGGCGACACACAGCCTCTCGCCGTTTACATCCATTTCGAATCGCATTCCTCTATCTACCCCAAGACCCGCAAGCCCTCGCGCCGCGCGGCGTCGTTTAGCCGGTCGTCGAGGGAGACGAATTCCAGTGACGGGACCTCTCCCCCGCCGGCGGTTATCGCGGCGGCCAACTGCAGAGCGTCGGCGCTTCGAAGAGGATGTACCCGCAATAGCCGCTGGGCCGTGCGACGCAGGCGGGCGGTTGGCTGCAGTTCGTGCCAGCTTAGGGCGAGCGCTTCCAGACGCTCGAGGATCTTCGACGCGTCGCCTACACTGAGGTCGCCGCTTCGCTCGTAGCGGGCGATCGCCGAACAGACTTCAACCGGCGTCGCCCACCAAACAAGCATCACCGCATCGCGCTCCAGGAGCGAAAGTACTCTTTTCCGCTGTGATTCCACGACCAGCAGGGGTACGATGGCGGAGCTGTCCCAGAACCTCAACGGCCCTCTCGCCTTTCTTTAAGCAGCGCTTCCAGGACACTCTTCGAGCAGACGGGCGGCCTCGACTTTAGCATCCGCATGGGAACCCGTCTTTCCGCGGGCTTGACGAGTCCCTCGCGGGCGAGTACGGCCAAGCGACCTCTGGGATCGTCGTCGGCCGCGGCCGGTTCAATCCTCGCCACGGGCTGGTCGCGATCCAGGACGAGCACCGTCTCCCCCGCCCGGACCCTTTTGAGATAGGCGCTCAAGCGGCTCTTGAGATCGGATACGGTGGCTCTTTTCATAAGACTATTATAGCCAAATACTAATAACTGATATAGTCATCTATTGTCCGTTTCCATGAAAAATCGGGCACAGCCAGCCAATTCGCTTTCAGGATAAGCAACTTGTTTCTTAGGCTATGACGGGGGCGAATTGGTGGCGGTCCTGGCAGTCCCCATTTTTCGCTCCTGAACGACTTCTAATGTTCTATGGCCTCGGTTCCGGCCGGGAGGACGTGTACGTAGCCTCGCTGGGTCTCGACACGGAAACACCCTCGGCTGCCCCAGTCCGGGCCACTGAGCGCTTCCTTGGATCGAACCGTTCCGCGGAATGGTCCCCGGACGGTCGGTATTTGGCCTACTTCTCGCGTCGAAACGCGAAAGCCTCCAAAGTGCTCTGCATTCAGTCCCTCGAATCCGGAGATTATCGAGAACCTCCCCTCAAGCTCAGTATAAGCAACGGCGACGTCTTGGCCCAGCCGCGCTGGACCCCGGACGGAAGCGCGCTGGCGATTCGGGCCAGCGACCGGCGTGGACGCCAAGGCATCTTTCGGGTGGACATCGAGACTGGGAAAGAAACGCCGCTGGTATTGAGCGGACCGGGAGAACACCTCTCCTATCATTCCTGGTCACGGGACGGGGAAGCAATCTTGTTTCGGCGGACGCACCAGGGTTCCGAGTTCGAGCAGATCATCATGCGCAACGTCAAGAGCGGCAAAGAAGAGGAGCTGCATCGGACTCCCGATCGTCATTTCATTTCCGGGCTGGCGGTTTCCCCCGATGGCCGAGAGTTAGCTTTTATTCAGGGGACAATCGGCGAGCAGGCCTTGAACGTGATGTCGTTGGCGGAAGGATCCAGCCGCGAAATCGCCCGGCCGGAGGACCGCATTTTTCGGAACTCGCTTGCTTGGACGCCGGATGGAAGCCGTTTGCTGTTCGGCACGTGGGAGAACTACTCGAGGAGCCATATTTGGGTGGTCTCCGCCGACGGTGGAGAGCCTCGAAAGCTCGATCTGGAGCTTTACAGGATCGAGGGATTGAGTGTCCACCCGGACGGGGAGCGCGTCGCCTTTACCTCCGGTGTCTACGACGAGGAGATCTGGGTGATGGAGAATTTCCTGGCCGAGTTGATAGCGGCGAAATGAGCGACGTGGCGGGAGACGCGGGCCCCGACACGGCGCACGCATGTGCTGTGGGGCCCGCTTGTGGGGCAGATCGCGTTCTGGTAGCACACGCTTGGATACGCTTGTGGCGCACGCCTGTGGCGCACGCTTTCAGCGTGCCGTGCCGGCATTCTCGCCGGCATGGGCCGGTACTCGCGCCATGGATCTCCACCGCCCAGCAGGGCAGGCTGTTGCGCCCAACGAGACATGCCGCGGTTTGTGTGGACTCGGTTGTGGCAGGCAGCAGCGATCAGCAGCGGCGGCTTCTTCATGTCGCCACGAATGGCGACACGGCACGCAAGAATGCGCGCGCCACATCCCATTGGCGCCGATGCGTCAGCAGCACGTTGCGTGCGTCACATCAGAGGCCGTTGGCGCTCGACCAGGGGTAGTCTTGAGGACGCGACACCAGACCGGCTTTTACGGGGTTTTCCTCGATGTAGCACCGAATGCGCTCCAACTCCTTTGTGTCACGGACCCAGTGGTCATGCGATTCCTTTTGCCAGAAAGGCTGCCCGGTACGGCCAAGGACCTTGTTTGCCTCACGCGCCGTGTAGCCTTTCAACGAATGCAGAAGCTTCGGGGCCGGGACGCGGGGCCAAACGAGCAGGTGAACATGGTTGGCCATGATCACGTAGGCTTCGAGATCGTAGTAGGCCAGTTTCTCGGCCGAGTGGTGAATCGCCTCGACCACCAGGCGGGCGATCTCCGCGCGTTTGAGCCAGATCGGTCCAGTCCTGGTTGTGTCCAGATAGCGATCCATCCAAACGAAGGCCCGGCCCACACTAAGATCGTGCGGAGCGGGAAAACGGGAAGCAGGAACGCTCCCGTACAAGTGCCAGGTGAGAAAGAACGCCCGGCCTTCCGGATACTGGTGCGGAAGACGCCGCCGCTGCATGGGTTGTTGAAGAGAAGCCTAGCACGAAATCGCGCACAGGTGGCGCTGGGACGCGATTTTTGGCGCACGCTTTCAGCGTGCCGTGCCGGCATTCTTGCCGGCATGGGCCGGTACTCGCGCCATGGATCTCCACCGCCCAGCTGGCAGGCTGTTGCGCCCAACAAAGACATGTCGCCACGAATGGCGACACGGCACGCAAGAATGCGCGCGCCACATCCGGGGCCGTCGGCCACTATGCACCAGCAACACATGCGTACGCGACGTCAAAGGCCGTTGGCGCTTGCCCAGAGGTAGTCCTGGACGAGACGCGTTGAGATCGTCATGTTGAAACGAATCTTTGCCGAAGCGCTGCTGGTAACTGTGGGAACCCTGTTCTTTCTCGCGCTGGCGGCGACGGTTCTACATGCACGACGGCGCCCTGGCAACGCTCGCGGACGTGATTGACTTCTACAGCGACGGCGGCCGTGAAAACCCGCACCTTGATGAAGAGATTCGGAAGGTGAAGTTTACGGCACGGGAGAAAAGCGACCTGCTTGTTTTCTTAGCCACGCTCAACGGCAAGGTCCGAGAAGGTTATTAGATATTGAGCCGGTCCGAACGACCAGCACCGCCTCTCGCCAAACCCGTGGCGGCAGACCCTTGATTGTGCGGGGTCGTCACTTGAGATCGGGTTTGCCGTCGAACATCGCCCTCGATCTTTCCTCATCGAGGGACGACGATCGCCGTCGAAGACCACGCCGTCCTCGAGCACGTGGGGTCCGACCTTCGCGGGATTGAGAATTCATATCGGGCGCAGAGGTTCGACCGGCAATCCGGCACCCGAACAGAACGGCACTCCATTACGGCCATGGTTCCCGCAAGTCCAATAGGATTTGCGGCGCAGCCAGGAAGTGCTTGTCCGTCGTGAGCACTTGTAAGCCGTGTTCCATCGCGCTGGCCGCGATCCACACGTCGTTCGTAGGTAGAGGAGTGCCCGCGCTTCGAAAATAGCTCAATATCTCCGCGTAACGGACGGCAGTGCTGTCGAGAACGGGCAGGAGCTCGACTCGCGGAGTATTAAGAAACTCATCAAGAACCTCTTCGTTTCGGGCCGCGCGCCGGCCTCGCCGGAAACCGGATCGGAGCTCTCCCAAGACGATAGGGCTGAGGTATATCTGTTCGGCCCGCCGCAGTACGGACTCCACCTCCGGGTGGCCTCGCAGAAAGGCCGAATAGGCGGAAGTGTCGACAAACACGCGCATCTATCGCCACAGTTCAGGATCGATTTTCCGTTGCGCGGCAAGGTCTTCATCGAATTCCTTTGCCTCGTCCTCGGACCACAAGCCCGCCAAGTGGTCGAGGTCGTGGTGAAGCCCGGTGTTTCGCTTTTTTGACGTTCCCAGCGCCGCTTCAAGAATCCCGATCACCGTCTTATTCAGGCTCGATCCTTTCTCTTTGGCTTTGCGCTCCAGACGGCGGCCCAAATCCGGAGGAAGTTTTCGTAGCGTGATAGCTTTCATCCCGGCCCTCCTTGCTATGCTACCACATCATGCATCATAATGATTCAGTTTCTGATGCACTCCACGGAGCCCGATTTTCGGCTACGCTCATCGATGATGGGCGGTCTGTTTCGGCGGCTTGTCGCGTGCTTCGAACGTCGGCTGGTGAGAAAGCCGCCTAGCCCCTCGTTGCGATATCCGCAAGTCTTTAAGGCGACGCGCTACTCGCTCGAACCGGTCGCCGCCACTCGAGCTCGAATCGCGCCGGCGGATTCCTCCGCCGCGCCCATCATAAGGCTGCAGTCCTCGCCGGCATTGACCCACTGCATACCTTTTTTGAACCATTCAGCCACGATATCCGTATCGTGACCAATGGCGATACCGCAAAAGACATCGGTCTTACGGGCCTTGGCGATCAGCGTCTCGATAACTTGCAACACATCGGGGTGGCGCGTTTGACCCAGCATCCCCATGCTTCCCGAGAGATCATTAGGACCCACGACGACGCCGGTCAACCCCGGCACGGCGAGGATTTCTTCCAGATCGTTGACCGCCTCAAAGTGCTCGATCTGCGCGATGACAATGATCTCCTCGTTGGCGAACTTGACGAATTCCTGCTGATTCATTGGCGGTAAGTTGTAAAGGCGCCGCGGCCCGTAGCCTCGAATGCCCTCCGGGGGGTAGAGGCAGGCGGCCACGGCCTGGCGGGCTTCCTCGGCCGTCTTCACCATGGGGACAATGATTCCGTCCACGCCGATATCGAGAACTGGCTTGATGAGTACCGGGTCATTCCAGGCGACCCGCACCAAGGCCGCGGTGCCCGTCCCTCTCGTGGCCATGGCGTGCGCCTGTACCGTCTCCAACGAAAACGGCTTGTGCTCGGCATCAATCCAAACCGAGTCGTAGATCGTGCATAACGCCTCGGTCACCGTGGCATCGTTAAACGCAATGCCGACGCCGAGGCAAGTCTCGCCGCGGCGTATCTTTTCTCTGAACTTTCTCGCGTTTTCCACTAGTCCTCCCGTAGTTTTGGTAACTGATCAGCCAAGGCTGCTCGCCTAATTCGGGCAGCTTTGGGACCTGGCGCGACAAGCCGCGTCCACACGACCAAGTGCGAACAGCCGCCAGGTCGCCGCGCAAACGGAGCCACTAAGGGCATCTCGCAAATACAGTTGCCGAAGGCGGTTGACCGTGGACCAGACGAATCGCGCCCCTACTGGCGCCCCTACTGATGGACTGGCTCATCACGGGTTCAAACGTGGGGGCTCCATGGATGCCACACCTAAGCCGATAAGCCGCCTTGCCTCGACAAGCTGATTGATCGGTGACTGCACTCGCGAAATACTGTGCCAAGGGCAACATGGTAGCGTTTCGGCGGGCGGCGTGCAACGCGGGGGCAGGAGGGCTGTCAAAGCCCGCATAGAAATGTCCCCCTCGGTAAGCGCGGGCCTTGAAGTGATGGGCTTCTCACGCACATCGTCTCACCGCCTGGTGGGTGGCCCGGAAACTTGCCGCATCCCGTAGGAGCAAAACACGGGCGGGTGAACGTAATTTCTGTTACGGATGGCGTCTTCCCAAACAGCCTCGTAGTTGATCTGAACCTAGCGGGCTTTCCGACGCATGGGCCGTGGCGCACCTGTTCGTAGGATCTCATTCCTGAATCGCTTTTCGGAGGGGCATGACCCCAGTTGCCATAATGAACCCTATGGATCGTAGGATCTCCCCGGCTCGGTCTGTTTCCGGCAAGCTTCGCCTGCCGGGCGACAAGTCGATCTCCCACCGCTACGCCATGCTTGCGGCCCTGGCCGAGGGCCCCAGTGTGATCGGGAACTTCGCTACGGGCGCCGACTGCTCTTCGACGCTCGAGTGCTTGCGCGCGCTGGGGATCGGTATTCGCCGCGACGAGAACGAAGTCGTAGTCGAGGGCGCGGGCCTCGGCGGACTTAGCACACCCCGAGATCAGCTTGACACGGGAAACTCGGGATCCACGATACGCATGCTTTCGGGAATCTTAGCCGGACAGGCGTTTGAAAGCGTTATTGGCGGCGATGAATCGCTCTCGCGCCGCCCGATGCGCCGAATCATTACGCCGCTGACCCGTATGGGCGCCCGCATCATCGGGCGGGCCGGCGATCTTCCCCCCCTGCGAATTCAGGGGGCGCAACTCAAGCCGATTGACTACGAACTGCCGATGGCGAGCGCACAGGTGAAGACGAGTGTTCTGTTCGCCGGGCTGTTCGCCGAGGGAACAACGATGGTTCGCGAGCCGTTGCCGACACGAAACCACTCGGAAATCGCGCTCAGGCAATTTGGCGCGGAAATCGAAGTCGCCGACAGGCGGATCGCACTCCGCGGACTACCTCGCTTGCGAGGGCTACAGCTCGCGGTCCCTGCCGATCTTTCTACCGCCGTCTTCTTTCTAGCAGCCGGACTATTGGTGCCGCGTGCCGACATTACGGTGCAAGGGGTGGGCTTGAACCCCACGCGGACCGCCGTGCTCGGCGTGTTGCGGAAAATGGGGGCCGACCTCGAGGTCTTGACGCAGAGGGAGGTCCATGGCGAACCGTTGGGAGACATACGCGTTCGCGGCCCGAATTCTGCTTCCAGAGCAGTGTTGGAAGGAGGCCTCATCGCTGGTCAGACAGCCGCGGAAGTGATCGACGAACTTCCGGTGCTCGCGGTTCTCGGCGCCGCCAGCGAAGAAGGCCTGACGATTCGCGACGCCTCGGAGCTGCGCCTGAAGGAAAGCGACCGCATCACCACGGTTGCGGAAAACCTCCAGGGCATGGGCGTCGAGGTCGAAGTGTTCGACGACGGCATGCATATTCCCGGGCGGCAGAGGTTTCGAGCGGCGAAATTTGACTCGTTCGGCGACCACCGGGTCGCGATGGCGTTCTCGGTCGCCGCCCTCCGCGCTGACGGGCCCTGCGTGATTCGACACTCCGAAGCGGTCGCGGTATCGTTCCCTGAGTTTTTCGAGGCGCTTGACCAGGTGACTGACCCTCAGCTGCCGAACATCACCGCACAGAGCCGTGGGCGTTAGCCCGCGGGCCCGCGTTCGGGCGATAGGGGCTCTGTGCGATTCTCGCCGCAGGGGCCGCGCCCTTGTCAGGCCTCAAGCGGCCAATTCGAGCCGCTCGTGTAGCCGCCATCGGAGGCGATCAACTGCCCGGTCACGTAGTCGGCGCTCGGACCGCACAAAAACACCGCCAAGCCCGCGATGTCCTCGGGCGTTCCCAATCGAGAGTTGCCCTGGGAGAGCCGAAGCCACTCGTGCATTTCCGAGGGTTCCCACATCTTGCGGTTCAGCTCCGTGAGAATAAATCCAGGAACAATACAGTTGACCTGAATGTCGAACTTGGCCCATTCAACGGCCAACGTGCGCGTCAACCCGGCGAGCGCGCTCTTCGTTATCGTATAGACGCTTGTGTAGGGCAGGCCGAACAACGAAGTGACGCTGCCGATGTTGACGACCTTCCCTCCGCGTTGGCGGGCAATCATCCTTGCGCCGACCTTTTGCGTCAGCAGCACGAGACCGTGAAGGTTCGTCTGCATGATCATGTTGTACTCGTCTTCGGTATATTTCTCGAAGCGCTTACGCTTGGTGGTTCCGGCCACATTGATAAGGATGTCGATGTGGTCGCCGGCTTCGGCCGCGGCACGGATCGACTCCGTACTCGTGACGTCCAGATGCAGCGGACGCGCATCGTGGCCGGCCTCGCGGAGGGCGGCCGCTTCCTTCTCGAGCGCCTCCGTTGACCGCGCGGCCATGATTGTTTGCGCCCCGGCTGCCGCCACGGCCTTGGCGATCGCGAGGCCGATCCCGCGGCTGGCGCCGGCGACCAGCGCCGCCTTTCCGGACAAGGAAAACATGCTTTCGAGAGACATGCGGATACCCTCAGTGGAAGAGTCGTGCGGAGTCGAGGACTTATGCTACCAGCCACTGCGAAGGAGGTCCACCGAGCGGCTCAAGGGGCCCTCGACTCACTCCAGGGGCTGAAACAAGCGGGTTCGCGACCCGGTGCGGATTTGGTCTGTCGCAGCCCGCGACGAATGATGGGTTTGGCCCTGTTTGGAGGGTCGTCGGCACCCGGAAACGCAAGAATCTTAGTACAAATCGCTAAACTATCTTGACAAGGATAGAGACACTTGTGGTAAGGTGTTTTCTAGAGCGAAACCATCAGGGCTTTCGCTCTAACGCACTGAGGTAGCTCCAGGCTGTGGGGCAGTGCAAGGACTAGGAAAGGACTCTGACGGCCGCCCTCGGTGTAAGCTCTTCATGAAGTAACTGGCAGTCGCTGGCACTGCCTCATAAGAAGTTGCGGCCGGCTCATAGCCGGCATCAATAAATACAGCCCTGCGTTCACGAGAGTGTGCGCGAGGGTTCTCTGAACTTGGAGGTGATTGATGAATTTAAGACCACTACACGATCGCATCTTGGTCGAACGGCTCGATGATGCGGAGCAGGTACGGGGCGGAATTATCATTCCCGACTCGGCCAAGGAGAAGCCTCAGCAGGGCAAAATCATAGCGGCCGGCAATGGCAAGAGGCTCGAAGACGGGACAGTGGCTCCGCTCGACGTAAAGGTCGGTGACCGCGTCCTTTTTGCCAAGTACGCCGGTTCGGAAGTGCAGATAAAAGGTAGCGAATATCTCATCTTGCGGGAAGACGAGGTACTGGGCGTTGTCGAAGAAAACACCGCGGAATCCCAGAAAGCAGCGTAAAGGAGAGGACGAGAATGGCTGGAAAACAAATTATCTTCGGTGAAGACTCTCGCAAGACGATTCTGGCGGGCGTCAACAAACTAGCGAACGCAGTGCGCGTCACGCTCGGCCCCAAAGGCCGAAACGTCGTCTTAGAGAAGAAGTTTGGAGGTCCCACCGTTACGAAAGACGGTGTGACCGTCGCGAAGGAGATCGAGCTCGAAGACAAGCTCGAAAACATGGGCGCTCAGATGGTGCGGGAGGTGGCGTCAAAGACTAGTGACGTCGCCGGCGACGGGACGACAACGGCGACGATCCTGGCGCAGGCTGTTTATCGGGAAGGCGTAAAGAGCGTCGCCGCCGGCGCCAATCCCATGGCGATCAAGCGCGGTATCGAGCAGGCCACGGAGAAGGTGGTGGCCCAAATCCAAGACCTCTCCCGTCCGGTGGAAGGGGAGGCGGTTTCCCAAGTGGCGGCCATCTCCGCGAATAACGACAAAACCATCGGAAAGATCATCGCTGAAGCGATGGGAAAGGTCGGCAAGGACGGCGTCATCACGGTTGAGGAAGGCAAGACCATGGAGACCGAGTTGGACGTGGTCGAAGGCATGCAGTTCGACCGCGGCTACTTGTCGCCCTACTTCGCAACTGACCAGGAAGCGATGGAATGCGTTCTCGAGAACGCCTACATCCTGATCCACGAAAAGAAGATCACCAACATGAAGGACCTGTTGCCGCTGCTGGAGCAGGTTTCCCGCGCCGGCAGGCCCTTGCTGATCGTCTGCGAAGAAGTCGAGGGGGAGGCTCTGGCGACGCTCGTCGTCAACAAGCTGCGGGGCACTTTGAACTGTGCCGCTGTGAAGGCTCCCGGCTTCGGCGACCGGCGCAAGGCGATGCTCGAAGACATCGGCATTCTTACCGGCGGCAAAGCGCTGATGGAGGAAACCGGCATCAAGCTGGAGGGCGTTAAACTCGAGGACCTCGGCCAGGCGAAACGCATCGTCATCGACAAAGACAATACGACGATCGTCGAGGGAGCCGGTACGAGGGATGCGATCGAAGGCCGGGTCAAGCAACTGCGGTCGCAAGTCGAAGAAACCACGTCCGACTATGATCGGGAAAAGCTCCAGGAGCGACTGGCCAAGCTGGTCGGCGGCGTCGCCGTGATCAAAGTCGGCGCTGCGACCGAAACGGAGATGAAAGAGAAGAAAGCCCGCGTCGAGGACGCCATGCACGCCACTCGCGCAGCCGTCGAGGAAGGAATCGTGCCCGGCGGAGGCGTGTCTCTGCTGCGGGCCGGGGACGTGCTCAAGGACTTGAAGTCCGACAACGAGGACGAGCAGATCGGCATCAACGTAGTGCGCCGGGCTCTCGAAGAACCCGTCCGTTGGATCGCTCAGAACGCCGGCCAGGAGGGAGCCATCGTAGTGGCCAAGGTCCGCGAGAAGTCCGAAAGCAACTTCGGTTTTAACGCTCAGTCGGGCGAATACGGCGACTTGGTCGCGGACGGCGTCATTGACCCGGCCAAGGTGACCCGCACGGCGCTGCAAAACGCCTCTTCGATTGCCGGGCTGATGCTCACCACCGAGGCCTCGGTGCACGAAATTCCCGAAAAGGAAAAAGCGCCCGCCATGCCTATGGGGCACGACGATTACTAGCTATAGCTAACCTGAAACTTCCATTGGGGCGAGCCCGACGTTTGTGCCGGTCCTGACGCGCGTAAGCTCAATTGTTCCAACAAGTTTCTTGCCTGAATGAGCCGGCGCAGCGGGTGGCCCCTAGCCCGTTTTTCTCACCTGGTGGCGAGGCGAAGTGCGTGAGAGGCCAGTCAGTACAAGGCACGCGCCGCTCGGTGCCGCATTTGTTGAATAATGCGGGCGTACGTGAACCCTACGTCGAGCACGGCGAGCAAGCGCAACGCGGTAATGGCGAGCTTATTGCGTGCTTCGGCCGTCAGGTGGTGAGAAATCCGGGCTAGGCCCGCATGTTTCACGAGGGATCGGGTGGTCGGCCCCTACAAATAATGACTGTTCAGGGTCGGTCGTCCGAACCCTGGTGAGAAAAGCAGGCTAGGGTCCCGTTGCCGAGGCCCGCTCTTCGATGAGGCGCTCGATGAGGTGGGTGTCGTAGTTGCCGAGCGAGAAATCGGAATCGGCCATGATGCGGCGGTGCAGAGGGATCGAGGTGTGGATGCCCTCGACCAGGAAAAAGTCCAGCGCGCGCTGCATGCGAGTAATGGCTTCGGTGCGGTCCCGGCCGTGGCTGATGAGCTTGGCGATCAGCGAGTCGTAGTAAGGCGGCACGAACCAACCCGGGTAGGCGGCAGTATCGACGCGGATCCCGATGCCTCCCGGCAGCAGCAGATTTGAGATGCGTCCGGCCGAGGGCGTAAACGTCTCGGGGTTTTCGGCGTTGATGCGGCATTCGATGGCGTGGCCGCGGATCTCGATCTTTTCCGGAACAACCGACGACAGATGCTCGCCGTCGGCGAGCAGGATCTGGCTCTTCACCAAATCGACGCCGGTGATTAGTTCCGTGACGGGATGTTCGACTTGGATACGGGCGTTGAGTTCGATGAAGTGCAGATCGCCCTTTTTGTCCATCAGGAACTCAACGGTTCCCGCGTTCGAGTACCCGACCTTCGACAAGGCCTGGACGATCCGGGCGCCAAGGCGATCCCGTGTTTCCTGGTCAAGACGGGGAGAGGGTGCTTCCTCGAGCAGTTTTTGGTGCCGGCGCTGGACGGAGCACTCTCGCTCTCCGAGTGTGATGACCCGGCCGTGGTTGTCGCCGAGTACTTGAAATTCGATGTGACGGGGCCGGTCGATGAACTTCTCGAGATAGACTTCGGAGGAATGAAAGCTGACGGCGGCCTCATGTTGCGCCTGGTGGAACAGTTCGGGAAGTTCGCGGGCGCTGGGGACGACCCTCATCCCCCGGCCGCCTCCGCCGGCAGCCGCCTTGATCATCACGGGAAAGCCGATGTCATTGGCCCAGCGGCGGGCTTCTTCGACCGACTCCAGCGGTTCGTCGGTTCCCGGCAAGATCGGCAGCCCGGCCTCCTTCATTGCTCGACGCGCTTGGGCCTTATCGCCCATCAGGCGAATCTGGTCCGGTTTCGGCCCCACGAAACGAATGCCCGAGACTTCGCAAACTTCCGCGAAACCGGCGTCTTCGGCGAGGAAGCCGTAACCGGGGTGAATGGCGTCGACATCGGTGATCTCGGCGGCGCTGATCATCCGCGATACGTTCAGGTAGCTCTCGGTGCTGCGCGGCGGACCAATGCAGAGGGCTTCGTCCGCATAGCGCACGTGCAGCGAGCCGCGGTCGGCTTCCGAGTACACGGCTACCGTACGGATGCCGAGATCCTTGCAGGCCGCGATGATGCGCAGGGCAATTTCGCCGCGGTTGGCGATCAATAGTTTCCTGAACATAAAATCCGGGGCCCTTAAGGGGCTGGGGAAAAACGGGGGACGCGAAAGTGCGAAAAAATGGTGGGACAGCCAGCCGCGGCGAGTGCAGATCGGTGAGTACACCTAGCTTCCGATGGCAGTCCCGATTTTTTCACCCCTGTCCACTTCCCGCTGATTTTACCCGCTGATGCCAGCCGGCTTACGCGGGTGGCGCTCGGCGCGGTCCCCATTGATTGACGAATCCTCATGGGTTGGGTTTAATCGCAAACAGTGCTGCGCCGTAGTCGACCGGCTGTGCGTTCGAGACGAATCGCTTGACGACGACGCCCCCGATCTCTGCTTCGATCTCGTTCATCAGCTTCATGGCCTCGATGATGCAGAGCACCTGGCCGCTTTTGACTTTGTCGCCCACTTCGACGAAGGGGGGGGCGTCGGGAGAGGACGCCTCATAGAAAGTCCCCACGATCGGGGCGCTTACCATCGCCAGATCCTCCTCTTGCTCGGCCGGTTCCTCGGGAGGCGCCGCGGGAGCCGGGTTGCTCGCTGGCGCGACCGCCGGAGGCTGCGGGGCTTCGCCGATCGAGGGGGGGGCGGAAGCAACCACAACGTAAGGGGGCGAGTTAGGGTTGTCTGACGGTCCACCGCGTGGAAAACGGCGGATGCGGAGCTTCTCATCTCCTTTTTCGAATTCGAGCTCCGCGATGTCCTTTTCGATGGCCGTGTCGATCAGGGCCTTGATCTGTCTTAAGTTCATGGAATAGCCGAGTTCTGCCGCGCGCTAGGAGGCGCAATCCGGGGGGATCAAAACTGCCGAAGCTCGCGGGATGTCGAGGTGAGCACCTGGCAACCGTTTCGCTTGACGAGGACGACGTCTTCAAGCCGGGCTCCTCCGACGCCTTCCACGTAAGCGCCCGGTTCGATCGTCACGACCATACCGGCGGCTAGTTTCCCGTCCTGGTTGGGCCCGAGGCGCGGTCCCTCGTGAATCTCAAGCCCAAGTCCATGTCCCGTCGAGTGGGTAAAGGCCTTGTCGAGCTTGAACTTGCGCAGCACCTGGCGGGCTTTGCGGTCCACGGTTTTGGCTTTAATACCGGACCGAACTTCGGCCACCGCCGCGGAATGAGCCTCTCGGACCGCTTTGTAAATCGTCCTGGCTCGCCGGTCCAGGCGCCCGAGGCACAGCATACGAGTCATATCACTCGTATAGCCATCGAGTATAGCACCCTGATCGACGACGACGAGGGCCGCGGGTGGGAGTCGGCGGCGGGTCGGTCGCGCATGCGGCAGCGCGGATCGCTCTCCCCCGGCGACGATGGTGTCAAACGCCGCCCCGTCGGCGCCGAGCCGGCGCATTTGGTACTCGATCTCGGCCGCCAGGCGCGCTTCCGTCCATGGGGGTCTGAGTTGCCGGCAAGCTCGCTCGAAGGCTTCGGAATTCAACTTGACCGCCCGGCGAATTCGTTCCACCTCGGCCGCGCTCTTGATCAGCCTGAGTGTTTCGACAACACCACTGAGCGGATCAAGACGCCGGCCGCGAAGGCTTTCCCGGAGGTGAAGATACGTCTCGAACGAGACGCGGTTTTGCTCGAAGCCAAGGCGCCGGATGCGACGTTTCCCGATACTGTCGGTCACCGCGCGGAGAGGCTCGTCGCGGGCGACTACGATCTCGACGCCGTGGGTCTGCTGCCCGGCCTGTGTTCCGTAGCGCCCGTCCACATAGAGAACCGCCCGTTCCGGATCGACCAACAAGTAACCGAGGCTGCCGGTGAATCCCGTGAGGTAACGGAGGTTGGCGGGTCCCGCGACCAGAAAATATTCGTGCCCGCCGCGGGCCAGGGCCCTGCGTAGCGCCCTCAGGCGCGAGGGCCCTTCCGTTTCGAGTTGCCGCTCCCCAACCTGGGCGGCGGGGGTCATTCGACGGCCGGTGAAAGCCGAATCCTCAAGCTGCCGGGTTGGGACGATATCTCGACGTCGGGGAAGGAAACGACGTCGAAGACAATTCGGGATACCGGCGGATCCGCTCGGTATTGCCCAACCCGGACACGTTCCATAGAGGGATGGGAGATCGGCTGTGATCGCTGGGATTTGGGAATCGCGACGCGAAAGCCGGGGATGTCGATCACCACTCTGTTCGGGTTATCAACGCGAAACGTCGTGTACTCGGGAGTCCCCTCGGCGATGATGACGACCTGCACCACGTCCGGCTGGGTCACCTGGCGAAGTTGCGTCAGCCTGCCGCCGGAGGCGGGCGGATCTCCGGGAGAGGGATCGACGATTGCCGCTCCCTGTTGTGAGGTCGCCGGATCGGGAGGAGAAGCCGCCGGAGTGGAAAGGGTTGACGGTTCCGGGGAGGCGTCGGCGAGAGGCGCATCTTCGCCGGGATCAACGACGGTTCCAGCGTCCGCCGCCGGATCCGGATCTTCGACCGAGGGTTCCGTTCCCGGCGCCGCGGCGGCGGGAGGGTTCTCTGGCGCCGCCGGAGCAACCGGCGCGCTGGAGGCTTGATTGCCCGTCACGTCTGCCGCTTCGTCAAGGAGCCCGAACCCGAGGCGAAGTATCGCCAAGCCGAGCGCCAACAGGACGATCGCCAGCAGAAGCTCTCGTCGAGAAATGAAGGCCGACCAGCCCCGCGGCTCGAGCGCTGATTGCCACCCGGGCGGCTTGATCCGAGGACGCAGCAGGTTAATCTCGATCATGGTCTGGGAAACCGCGTAGAGCCAATCCTATGGCCAGTGTCATCGCTGGCTTGTACTCATCTATCAGCTTGCCGGCGTAGCTGGTCGGGGAATAGGAGATGTTCCTCATCGGATCTAGCTGATGGACGGGAAGGCCCAGCTGTTCGTGCAGGGCTTCTTCGAGCTGGTTGCTGCCAACCGCGCCGCCTGAGAGATAAACGGACTGCGGGCTATCGGGCGCCGCCGCCTCGACGAGCTTTTCCCACAGCCCATCGACTTGGGCAAGAACGCGCTCGGGGAGACTGCTCGGCGCGAGGGTGATTTGGCGTCTGGCGACGGAAACATGTCGGGCAAAGCGCAGTGTCGGCCCCCGCATGAGACAGACGATCAGGTGGCGCGTGCTGACGTGTAACAGAACGCAGGGCGATTTCGCGTCGGGCTCGCGGCTGTGCGCGAATGCGTTCGCCAGAGCGCAAGCTTGGACGTCGACGAAAGCCGCGTTTTTGCCGGCGAGCACGATGGTCTCACGCAGCCATTCCACCTGCTCAGCCGGAGAGCTGACCCAGAAGACCTCCGACGGGGGTTGATCTCCATCGGCGCCCAAAGGCTGATAGTCGACCAGCGCGTTTTCGATCGCGTAGGGAAGAGTCTTTTCGGCGGCTCGGCGGACCATATCGTCCAGCCCCAACTTATCCTCGTCGGGCAGCGAATCACATTGGCAATAAACTTTGTCGCCGCCCACGGCGACGGCGACATGGCGCGCTCGGATCCGGGACTCCTTGAAGAGGCGCTTGATTTCCAACGCGATTTCAATTCCATCCGTCAGAGTTCCCTCGGTAACGGCGTCGCCGGGCGTGGGAGCGATGGCAGCCTGCTTGAGCGTGATTCGACCCTGCGGCCGATGCAGCAGCACAGCCTTGATCGCCGTCGAGCCCATGTCCAGACCCACTAGGGCCAGTTTCCATCGGGCGGCCTTGCCAAGCCGTGGCGGCTTCGAACTTTTTGACGCCGGAGCGGTCGGCTGAAGCTCCGATGCCGTGCTGTCGTTTTCTTCCAACTGGAACCTCTCTGGGCTTCGCTTTGATCCCTCGAAGATTCGATAGGTCGAAAGACGAGTCAACCCTAACCTACAGTATTTCAGCAAATACGGCTAGGTAGCAATCCGTCTGTCGAGTATTGTAGCTGGTCAGCTCGGGCGAAATGAATCGGTCCCTACGCTTGAACCGCGACACGCTCAAGCCCATCAGCAGCGGCGCGATTTCCTCGTCTCCTCGGTCGGCCTCTTTTCGTGACCGTATTTGCGACCTGAAACAATCGGGCCGCTATCTCAAAAACTTGGCCAGGTCCTGAGCGAGCAGCTCAGCCCGGTCGGCCAGATTCTTGGCTATCGCCGGGTCGCGCTTACGGGCGGCCTCGGCTTGGCTAAGAAATCCGCGAATTCGCCGCACGGCGTTGCTCTGATCCGGCGTGAGGCTTCGATCGACAATACCAGCCAGAGTTTTCCGTACGCTTCGAATGCTGTGTTCAATAGCACGGTCGTAGGCTCGCCGTTGGTCCGCCGTCAGGATCTTCCCGAGCTGAGGAAACCGCCGGCGAGGAGAATCGCCCGAAAAACCCGACGCCTCATCGGTCGCCGTCGTTTCGGCGACCTTTTCCACTGTCTCGGACAAACCGGGATCTTGTCGCCTGGGATCATCGGCAAGAGCCAAGGGCGCCGAATCTCGACGTATCGCCTCCGCCGGGATTTCCCGCGACGGCGCGAGACGCTGTTGTGTTTGAGGCTCCGACACCGGTTCGGCCGGGGCGGGCGGGGCCTCTGCCACCGCCGGAACTGGTGGGAGCGGTGAAACGGGCGTCTTCGCCACGTCGGTTCTCGTCCGGCAAGATGCCGCCAGAGTCAACATGAGGGCCAGAAGAAGCCGAAGCCCCGGGTGTGTGCCCATGCGGCGCGGTCCAATGATCTCTCCAACCACGCTGTCCTTTCTTGTTGGCGTGCCGTCGCCGGCGGACTTTGTCCGAGTACTCATTGGTGATCGCGCGGTCCGTTCCCGGTTTCAACTACGACATCTCGGTGGCGGTGGTTGTTTCGTTGTCGACGCGGCGCGATCGATTGCCGGCGAAGCGGTCCGAGCCCCCGGGAAGCAGCTGAGATTCCGTTTCCTTCAGGGCTCCGAGCCGAAGACGAAACTCCGTCCCCCTGCCGAGATCGCTGCTGAAATCGATTGTCCCGCCATGAAGCTGCACGACCCGAAACGTCATGGCTAATCCGATGCCGGAACCGCGTCCCTTGGTCGTGAAATACAAGTTATAGATCTTGTCGCGTATTTCGCCCGGTATTCCGCCTCCCTGGTCTCGAATCGTCAGCAGCCAGTCCGGGCCGGCCCTGCGGACGCCGATTTCCAGCTTTCCTCCCTGCGGCATGGCGTCAATGCCGTTGACGACAACGTTGAGAATTCCCTGCATCAGCAGATCGCGATCTCCCCGAACCTCAGCGTCGGCGACTTCGTTGTGAGTGACGATCTCGGCCTTCCGCCTCTCGGCTTCCGGGGCGACGAGAGTACGGACTTCTTCGACCAGCTTCACCAGGTCAAGCGGTCGAAAATCGAGGTCGACCGGTCGGGTAAAATCCAAGAAACTCTTGACCACGCGATCGAGCCGAGTGATCTCGCGGGCAATGACTTCAATCTCCGTCCGGACCGTTTCCGAGGAACCATCCAACTTGGACTTCAATACCTCCAGATGCAAAGCGATCGAGTTCAGCGGGTTCTTGATTTCGTGCGCCGCCCCGCCGGTAAGACGGCTGATCGAGGCGAGGCGGTGGGAGACGTCCAATTGAGATTCGAGTTCGCGTCGGGGAGTGGCGTCGCGCAGCGTCACCAGCGTACCGACTCGTTCGTGGGTGGGGAACTGCTCGAGAACTTCAACACTGACCAGCAGGTGGATGGGCGTCTCTCCGTCGCGATCGAGCGTGACCGCGGAGTCCGCTACGGCTCGCCGCAGGTGAACGGCACTCTGAACCAGCGCCCCGAGATCGGTCGAGTCAGGGAAGACCTCCTCGATCGCCGCTCCCATCATTTGCCAGCGGCCCCCGAGAATGCGCTCCGCCGCGCGCCCGGCCATGACCAGGCGGTTGTCATGGCCAAACAGTAGAACGGCGTCCTCCATCCTCTCGAGCAACTGATCCACGTTGGCCTGTAATTGCGTACGGTCGGCCTGGACGCCTCTAAATTGCTCACCGAGCAGACTGAGCTTGGACTCGACCACGGCCACTTCCTTGGCGGGGTTCTTCGAGGGGCCGCGGTCCGCCAGGACTTCGCCGCGGCTGATACGGTCGATAATGTCGCTGATTCTGGCCAGCGGCCGGGACGCGATCCGCGAGGCGAGGACAGCCAGCAGGACCGACAGCAGCAGAGACACGGCGGAGACCACCGCCAGATCGCGGATACGGGGCATCACTTGGCTTCGAAGCAGGACGGACGAGAGAATCACTCGAACCGTGAACAGCGGCGCTTGCTTCTCGAGTATGCCCAGACGCCGCGTCACCTCATAGTCTTGATTGCGGGCCAGGACCTCCTCGAGCTTGGCCCACAAAGGTTTTTCCTCGAAGTCTTCGAAGCGGGGCAGAGAATCGATCTTCCGCCCCCCCTTGGAGGGAAAGGAAGCGGCCAAGACACGGTCGTTCTTCCCGCTGACGAGCGCTTCGACAATCACCGGGGAACTCCCGACGAGCTTCTGAAGCAACGTAGACAAGCCGGCGTCTTGTTCGACGATCTCCGTCCAGATTTTCTCGACCTCTTCGTCGCTTTTCGGGGGAGGCTGCCAGCTAGGCGTTTGCTCGTTGACAATCTGGAGAATGAAGCTTTCCACCTGCGTGGCATTCATGTTCGCCAGCTCCAACGCGTCTCGAAAGCGAGTTTCGACCACGCCATGGACGTGGAGCAGGGAAAGAGCCAGCACCACCGTCACCACCAGGGCAACGATCGATAGCTGCAGGCGGGTTCTCAAAGACATGACGATCCGACCGTCCGGTGTCGCCTTGACGCGGCACGCCGCGAGCGTCCGCCACAATCGGCGAGGAGCGCCCGATGGTCAGTGGGTTCCATACTCTTTCAACTTGTTGTGCAGAGTCTTGAGGCTGATGTCAAGAATTTTCGCCGCGCGGGTCTTATTGTTGCCGGTGTGCTCGAGGGTGCGCAGCAGCAGCGCCTTTTCGGCCTCCCGCACCTTCGTGCCCACAGGGAGTCGGACGACATTCGGGTCGGCCGGCTCGGCCAGCGGCGCCTTCTCTCCCGGGGCGGAAAGGTTGCCCAGCAAGTGCGAGGGCAGGATGGTGCCTTCCCCCGCCAAGATCACCGCGCGTTCTAAAACGTTACGCAATTCGCGGACGTTCCCCGGCCAGTGATAGCCGCGAAACTTCTCCACCACATCCGGGTGCAGATCGACCACCCGGCATTCGTGCTTTTTGTTGAGATCCTCGACGAGCGCCTCGGCGCTCGGCAGTACATCTTCCTTGCGCTCGCGCAGCGGCGGCAGGTGGATGCGAAAAACGTTGAGCCGATAGTAGAGATCTTCCCGAATCTCGTTGTTGGCGACGGCGTCGTCAACGGGTTTATTGGTCGCCGCGATGACGCGGGTGTCGACCTCGATCTCTTTATCGCCGCCGAGGCGGCGCACCCGCGAGTCTTCCAGGACCCGCAGGAGCTTGGCTTGCGTGCCGACTGGCATGTCTCCGATTTCGTCAAGCAGCAGCGTGCCGCCGTTGGCCAGCTCGAAACACCCGGCGCGACGCTGAACGGCACCCGTGAAAGCGCCCTTTTCATGTCCGAACAATTCGCTTTCCATCAGCGATTCCGGCAAAGCCGCGCAGTTGATGGCGACGAAGGGGTCGTTCTTGCGCGGGCTGAGGGCGTGAACGGCGCGGGCGACCAGCTCCTTGCCCGTGCCGCTCTCGCCCGTGACCAGGATGGCCGCTTTGCTGGGCGCGACCTGCCGGATCGTCGAAAAGACCTCCTGCATGGCAGGGGAGGGCCCGACCAGCCCTTCGAGCAGCCCTTGATAGCTCAACTGGCGCTGCAGCCGGTCCGTTTCTTCAGTCAAGCGCCCCTGAGCGGCGGCGCGGTTGATCAGGACCCGAAGCGCGTTCGCGTCGATTGGTTTCTCCAGAAACCAAAACGCGCCGAGGTCGCGGACGGTCTTGAGGGCATTTTCGATGCTGCCGAAGGCGGTCAACACGATGGCCGCCGGCCGCGGACCGTCGACCGCCAGGCGGCGCAGCAGTTCGAAACCGTCCATGCGCGGCATGCTGAGGTCGGTCAGCATGACGTGAGCGGGGAAAGAACTCAGTTTTTCGAGGGCCTCCTGACCGTCGGAGGCCGTCTCGACGGCAAAACCCCAGGAAGAGACCAGACTGGCCAGACCATTTCGCTGGTCCTGCTCGTCGTCGACGATCAGCACGCGCGCCGGCGCGGGCGTCTGCGCTTCACTCATCGCCTCTTATTCTACTGGAGTGGGTTGACCGCTTTTCACGGCGCGCCGCAGATCGCCTCGAGTGTAACACTTGCCGGATTCACCAACTCCTAACCTCGAATCAACTATTCTTGGCCATCTTTCGGCCCGGCGGAGGCCCCGTTATTTAGCGTGACAAAACGAGCAGGCGATCGCCGCCGGTGTGGGGTTGGTCTGGGCGATCCGGGCAATCATAAGTTAACTTGATCGGCCCCGGAGAGGGAATCCGACGGCTTTCCCCCGAGTCGAACACAAGGCCTTCGATCGCGCTGGCTCGCCGGTCAGGCTCCGGCTGTTTCCGCGGAACCGGCCAGCATGCGGGCAAGCTGCTCCAGGCAGGCGTCTGAAATAGCGCGGTACAGCAGGACGTTCTTTCCATTCACCTGAGTACGTACGACGCGCTCGGCCATCAAGTCACAAAGGAAAATGTCGGCAGCCTCCCCTCGGAATTCCCCCCGTGCGGAGGTCAGCAGGTATTCCTGCAAAGAGTGCCTTTGCCCGGCGACGGGGGCAAGAACCGCGCGCGCCACTTCAAGAAAGTACCGGCTGACGGATACGAGCGCTATCAAGGACGGCTCTGTCAGGCTGCGAATCGTTTCTATGTGCTCGTCGACCGAGGAATAAGTGATCGGAACGAGCGCGCGTTTCGTGGGCAGCAGCGGCTTTATCTGCTCGACGTGGCCGGGAGCACAAATGACGAGCGCGCCCACCGCCCGGCTTCGATTCGATGTTAAATCATCCGGCGAACACGCTTTGATGGGGATGTGAAACCTTTCCTTGATCTCCATGGGGATGAGCACGCGCAGGCCGGCGTCGTCGGAAACGACGAGCAGGTGGTCAGGCGGCCCTTCGAGCATGCGCTGCTGAAAACGCTCGCTCAGCTGCCGCAGCGAGTAGCCTTCGCGCTGCGCCGTACTCACCGTCGCATCAATCAATTCGTCCAAATCCTTCGCCCCTGCCGCCGGCACGCGCTGTTGCTCCGAATGAGAACGCACGACCAAAGAGATCCCGCGGCGTTTCACAACCAGCCTCTGGAGAACCGGGTCTTGGTAGGCCTGACTGACCGTGTTGTGGTGAATTTTTAGTCTGCGGGCCAATGCCCTTACGCTTGGCAACGGATCGCCGGGCTTCAACTGGCCGGTGCCGATGGACAGAACAATTTGCGCCGCCAGTTGCTCGTGAACCGGGACTTCGCTTTCTTTGCTGATGCGAATGTCCATTTCCCAGCACCCTTGGTTAGCCGGCACCCTCGGCGGGCCAGATCGAGGCCCGGCTCTCAGCTAGCTCCCCGTGTCGACAATCGTGCAGGATCGAAAAATGGGGGCTGCCACGAATTCGCTTCCCGTCATGGCCCGGAAAAAAGCGCTTAGCCTGAAGCGAATTGGCCGGCTGTACCCTATTTTTCGCGACCTTCCGCATTGTGGCACTTCAGAAACTGTCACGCCATGGGTTTTCGCTCCCGGCGTCCGCCCGTAAACTCGTTTTCAGAACACGGAGGAACGTCCCATGAAATCGCGTCGCGTCTTATTGCTGGCCATGAGTGGTGTGCGGGTGAAAAGCGACGAGCTACGGCGGCTTGGCATGACCTTGCCCGGCTTTATCGAACGAGGGCAAGTCATTGCGTCCCTACCGACTCTTTCTTTGCTGACGCTGGCCGCTCACACGCCGGAGAACTGGGAGGCGGAGTACCGGGAGATCGACGAGCTCACCGATGGCGCTGCCGCTCAGATTGCCGCCGCCGGCTACGACATCGTCGCCATCTCGGCCCTAACGGCGCGCATTCTCGACGCTTACGAAATCGCCGATCAGCTTCGAGAAGCCGGTGTTACGGTTGTGCTGGGAGGCCTCCACGTCACGGCGCTTCCCGAGGAGGCCCTGGCCCACGCGGACGCCATCGTCGCGGGCGAAGCCGAGCTGCTCTGGCCGGAGCTGCTCTCGGACTTCGAAACCGGCACTCTACGTCCCCGGTATTCATCCATGGAGAGCCGGCGGCGCTTTGACCTCGCGCAGGCTCGGGTCCCCCGCTACGACATGCTCGACGTCGGCCGGTACAACCGGCTCACACTCCAGACGAGCCGGGGTTGCCCGTTGGACTGCGAGTTCTGCGGCGCGTCGCGACTCATTTCGCCCTACAAGATCAAGCCCCTCGCTCAGGTACGGCGCGAGCTGGAAGCGATTCTCAACATCTGGCCCAAGCCCTTTATCGAATTGGCGGACGACAATACTTTCGTCTCCAAGAAGTGGTCTCGCGAGTTGGCGCAGCTGTTCTCCCAGTACCGAATCCGGTGGTTTACCGAAACCGATCTCTCGGTGGCTGACGATGATGAGCTTCTCGAGTTGCTGGCCCTTTCCGGTTGTGCGCAGGTTCTGGTCGGACTCGAGTCGGTGGACCCCGCCGCCCTCGGCCCTATCGACAGCCGGCGCTGGAAGCAGAGCCGGCTCGCCGGCTACGCCGCTAAGATCCGTAAGATCCAGTCTTACGGGATTACCGTCAACGGCTGCTTCATCTTTGGATTCGACCAGGACGATTTGAGCGTGTTCGACAGGACGAGGGAGTTTGTTCAGGCCAGCGGGCTGTCGGAAGTCCAAATCACCATCCTCACTCCGTTCCCCGGCACGGGGCTATACAACAGACTCCAATCCGAGGGACGGTTACTGAAGCCGATCTTCTGGGACTCCTGCACGCTCTTCGATGTGACCTATCGCCCGAAGCGGATGAGCGCCGACGAGCTCGAGGACGGCTTTCGCGGCCTGATGCGCGATCTCTACTCCCCGGCGCAGTCCGCCAGGCGCAAGGAGATTCGAAAGGAATGCTACGGGCGGCGGCGCGACGGCATGACGGCGGACCGCCTGTCAGGAGACGAACATGTCTAGCACTCCGACAACAATTGACGGCGTTGTCCACGCCCCTGGCCGTTCACAGGCACGGGGTCACTCGATGGGCGGTCTCAACCGCATCATCGCGTGGACGGGCATGGCCTGCGGGGCGGCCCTCGGCCTCATCATGGGTCTGTGGTCTTTTGACGGCCCCGTCGCTCCGCCGAACTTCATCGGCGATTACACGGACACGGCGCGGCGGTTGCTGCGGCTAGGGCACATCGCTTGTTTCGGAATCGGCATACTGAACCTTTTGTTGGTGCGGGAGCTGTTTAACTCCGGGGATTCGCCCCGGGCCGCGCGCCATGCCGCGCAAGCCATGAATTTCGGCAATATCTTCCTGCCCCTCGTGCTCGTGATCGCCGCCGTCTACGCGCCGGCCAAATACCTGCTGCCTTTCCCGGCTCTTAGTGTTTTCGCCGCTCTTTGCCTGGCAGCGTATGTTGTGGGCGCCGGGAGGCAAAGGCGCTAGTAAACGATAAGCAGATGCTGAGAATCTCATCCAAGGAATATCGAAGGCGCCTCGAATCGCTTCAGACCAGCGTCGCGGAAGCCGGCCTGGACGTGTTCATCGTCTCGGCCCTGGACAGCCTCTACTATCTGACAGGCGCCGGATTCGAGCCGCTGGAGCGCCCGTTCTTTCTGCTGATCCGTCCCCGCCAGGCTCCCATCCTGTTAGTGCCAAAGCTCGAACAGGAACACATGAAGAAAGCCTGTAAGGTCACGGAGCAGGACATTCGCACCTACTGGGAATATCCGGCTCCGGCGGGTCGCGGGTGGCCGGACGCCCTCCATCACTTGATCGGGCAGGCCAAACAGATTGGGGTGGAGCCCACACTCCCGCAAGAAATCGCGGAAGCGATGAGGGGCTACACGATTCGTGTCGCGCCGCTGGTCGAACGGCTGCGGCTGATCAAGTCCCGCACCGAGATCGCGCTGATCCGTCGCGCGGCTCGCTACGCTGATCTTGGAGTTCACCGTCTCCTGGCAGCTTCGTACCGGGGGGCCAGCGTCGCTGAGGGTTTTGTCCAAACGCGCCTCGTCACTTTACAAATCATCCGCGAGGTCGATGATTGGGATCCGGTGACAACGAAAGTGGTGATGGCCACCTGGCCAGCCCCCCGCAGCGCGATGCCACACTCGATTCCTGACCTCAACGACCGCCTCCGCGAGGGGCCGCACGTGGCGTTAGTGCTCAGCCGCGTCAACGGCTACGCCGCGGACAGCGAGCGAACGTATTTCACCGCACGGCCGTCAGCCGACGTGCGCGAAGCGTTTGCGGCCATGACGGAGGCCCGCCGTATCGCGCTGGGGATGATCAGACCCGGTGTGCCGTGTAGCGAAGTAGATGCGGCTGTGAACGACTATTTGCGAAAGGAAGGGTACAGCGGCGAAGACCGACGCTTACACCGCACCGGCCATGGGATCGGTCTCGGCAACCATGAAGCTCCTTGGATAGCCGAAGGCAGCGAGGACCGGTTGGCCGAAAACATGGTGATCAGCGTTGAGCCGGGGATCTACTTGCCCGGTGTCGGCGGCGTGCGACATTCCGATACCGTCCTGGTGACCAAGAACGGGCATGAGACGCTCACCCGCTTTCCACAAGAGCTAAGCTCGTTGGTTATCAGCGGCTGGAAACCGTTCACGCGCCTCAAAGGGATGGTTGTGCGGTGGAAGCTGGGGTTGACTGCGAAGTGCACCATACCCTCTGTGACCGCCGGATCGGCGGTTAGCGAGACGATGTCATGAACACGAATCCCCGGGCGGAGCCTATGGCGACAAAATCAGCCAAACCCGCTGGCCCGCTGACCGCGCGGAGCCGGCGTCGGCGTCTGATCATCCCTTTGGGCTTTAGTCTTCCGATCTTTGTCGGCATCCTGCTGACGCCGCCTATAGCCCAAGACCTCACTTACCACGACTTCGTCGATCAGCGGTCCATCTTGGGCATCCCGCACATGTGGAACGTGATGTCGAATTTGCCGTTCGCGGTGATCGGCGCATGGGGCTGCTGGTGGTTGCTCCGTCAAAAGGATCTCTCGAAAATCTTTGCCGAGCGCTGGGAACTCGCGGCCTACCTCGTCTTCCTCGTCGGAGAGTTCCTCACCTGTTTCGGCTCGGCCTACTACCACGCGGACCCGAATAACCACACCCTCGTCTGGGACCGCCTGGTCTTCAGCCTTCTGCTGACGTCGTTTTTCACGATCGTCGTCACGGAGTTTGTCAGCAAACGGGCCGGGAAAATCATGCTCGCGCCTGTGGTTCTGCTGGGCCTCTATAGCGTTTTGCACTGGTATGGGAGCGAGCTGGCCGGCGCGGGGGACCTGCGCGTATACATCGCGGTTCAGTTCTACCCGGTGATCGCAATTCCCCTCATCATTTGGATGTTCCCTTCGCGTTACGGGCAGAGCCGCCCGTTCCTGCTGCTGTGGGCACTGTTTGGGCTGGCCAAAATCTGTGAGCTGCTGGACGCCCCGATCTACGAGCTCAGCGGTTTCTGGAGCGGCCATACGTTCAAGCACCTGATCGCCGCGGCGGCCACCTACTGCGTCCTTTACACCCTTCGCCGGCGCAACGCGACGTTGTCGCTGGCGCGGGCCAACCCGGTTGTGGGCTCGCTGGCGGAGCCGTCAGGAGAGGTTCGATGAGAAGTGCTGCCGGAATTTTGGCGTCGATGCTTACTCTGTTTGCGTTCATCGCGGGAGTCCTAATGCTTTCCCTGTCATCTTGTACGACCGACCAAGAAAGCCCGGAGAACGACATGGACGCCACGTACTTCTTACCCGACTACTTCACCGCTCGCTCCCGCTTTCGCGAGGGATCCAAAGCAGCGGGCGGAAGGCTCACATCGATGCAACTGGATGCCAAGGGTCCGGCGGGAGAAGATCTGACCATCGACATCGCTTGGTGCGGGGCCGAACAGCCGCGCGAGGTTCTTCTTCATTCATCCGGTCTCCACGGGGTCGAGGCCTTTGCCGGCTCGGCCATTCAGTTACAACTCTTAGATCAAGGCCCTCCGGTGATGCCCAAAGACGCCGCGCTCGTCCTGGTGCATGTCACCAATCCCTATGGAATGGCTTGGCTCAGGAGGTTCAATGAAAACAATGTCGATTTGAACCGTAATTTCGCCGAGCGAGAGGAGGACTACAAGGGGTCTCCCCCGATCACTGCTGTCCGGCTAAAAGTCGAATAGAATCAATTGGTTGGGGTCATAGGGGGATTCGTTTGGGGAGTCGGATGGCTGGAGTGCCTGTAAAAGGGGCATTTTTTCGAATTGCGTAACGCTGAGAATCTGTAGAATCTGGTAAAGACTCGCTTCCAGCCCGAGCCGTTTCCGGACGATGGCGATGAGCACGTAAATCGAGACAGCGATCCAGATATGCGTCTTGACGGCGTTCTCGCTGGTGCCGTAAAACGAGTTGATTCGCAGATGTTGCTTGATCCACTTGAAGAACAACTCAATCTGCCAACGCGACTTGTAGATGTGGGCGATGGTCAGCGCCGGGAGCGCGAAGTTGTTGGTCAGAAACTTCAGCCGCTTGTTCGTCCGGGCGTCGAAGTAACTGACCCTCCGCAACGGGTCGGGATAGGCTTGGGCCGATTCGATGGCAGCCAGTATGACGGTCTGATCCGAGCGCAAGCCCGTGG
Source organism: Bryobacterales bacterium (assembly GCA_965248365.1). Classification (GTDB taxonomy): domain Bacteria; phylum Acidobacteriota; class Terriglobia; order Bryobacterales; family UBA6623. The sequence goes on from CBDFJA010000004.1 coordinate 356,763, forward strand.
ATTTGTCGACGGGATGCGAGTAGCGCCGTTGGAGCAAGATGTTCTTCTTGGTTCGCACGACGAAGAACGACGAGCAGAGAGTGAACACGAAGAGGCGTTCGAAATCGACGTAGGCCCGATCCATGACGTAGAACGCGCCGGCCTCCGGGCCGATCTCGTCGAGGATGTTGATGTCGTGCACTTTGCCTCCAGTAATGCGGATGAACGTGGGAATATTGCCGTGCAGATCCAGCAGCGTGTGCATCTTCACGGCGGCCTTTTGCTTGCGGAATCTCGCCCACGGAAACAGCGACAGGCAGAGGTCGATTGTTGTCGAGTCGAGAGCGTACAGAGTCTGGTCCAAGTCCACACCGATCGGGTCGTGGGCATATAACGGCCGTGCCATGCCAATCAAGACCTGCGCGAAGTCCGCGTAGATCCGCCAGTCGCGCGACTCGTTCGCATCGGCCAGTGTCGAGCGCGCTACCCTGCCGCGGAATCCCATGTGGTAGAGTTTGCCGTGCATCGAACGCAGGCACGTCTCGATGTCGCGGAGGCTTGCCCGATAGGTCAGCTGGGCGAATGCCATCGCAAGAAACTGATCCCAGCAGGAGAAACTTTTCAGATAGGAATCGCCGCGGTAGCGCGATACACATTTCTGAAACTCTTTGCTCGGTAGGTGCTCGATCAGTTGGGAGAAAACCGTACGGCCAAGGTTCATCCCTCATTGTGCCGCGTCCGGATGCTCCGTTCAGGCGACCATTTGCGGCCTCGGGATTTCAAATCGTTCCCGGGCAAAACAGGCCATAAGACATTGAGCGGTCGAGACTTACCGTCCGATGGCGCAACTTTCCCCGGACAGCACTGATTAAAACTCTATACACGCGGGAATAGAGAACTTATGGTAGAAATCTATACATCTACATACATTTCTACACCACCTCTGGGTCTGGGTCAGGCTCCGTGGAGGACTCCCGTTGGAAAGTTTCGGCATCCAGACCTATCCCACACCAGAAGATGCCCTCCTTTTCGCGTTTGCACTCGAACCCTTTGTCCTGCAGCCTGTCCTTGAAGGCTTTTCGAGTGAGAATGTCCTCCTCGTTTGCCGCACACCAGGACTTGTAGGGGCCGGGATCTACCTCCTTACACCCGCCCAGTCTTTTCTTGACGTGCTGGGGCAAACGGTCTACCTTCAGCCGCGAAGGTTTGGTCCGAGAGGTATGGAGAAACGTGCCCCCGGTGCGGTCGATCGTACGGGTGTTGGCACGGGTCAGGTCCACGAAATATTCCTCATCGAAGCCGTCGTCAAGATTGGGGTATGTCAAACCGGCCCAGCCGCGGCGAATGCCGACGACTCGGTAACCCGGCTTCGACGTGGCCCCGTAGACGACCGACTTGATGACGGAGTTCAAGCCGGGAACGTCGCCGCCGCCGGTCAGGATTGCAATGGTTTTGTCGGCCATCTCGCTTCACCCCTTTGTCGGGCCGGCCGGCAGAAAGATCGCCCGGGAAGGGTTGAGTTCTCCGGCCAGATGATTCGTATAGAGCACGATGAGTGACTCCGGATAACGCCCGCGGAACTCCTCAAACACTTTCGCCTGCCATCCGTCTTCCAACTCTTTCGCGGCCGAGGAATTCTTGTCGAAAAACCCGCTGCCGTCATGCTGAATTTCGAGAAAGTCGAGCACTTCGACGACAAAGGGAAGGTTCGACACCAGGATACCCTGTGCCAACTCGTGCGCCAAATCTTGTTCTCCTTGCATCAGCCGATCCCAGAGTCTGGGAACCGCACGGCGCAGCCGCTCCCGATTCAGCTTGCTGAGATGAGCGCGGACTTTGAACGATTCATAAACATCATAGGTGCGCAATCGGCCCATCGAGACGCCCTCGACGAGCTCCTGAAAACTAGAACGGCCCAGCGCTTGAAAAACTTCAGTCAGATCCATGGTTTTCATGATCCTACCAAACCCCAGTCGGCCGTCTTTGGGCTGCCCCAACCGAACGGCGAGACGTCAATCGGCTGCGAGCGCCATGGGGGCCGGCGCACCAACGAGACATGTCGCCGGGAATGGCGACGCGGCAGGCAAGAATACGTGCGCCGCATCGCCCACGATCGGAAAGTCTTACCTGCAACAACGGGCTAGGTGTGGAGGCTCAACAGGTTGTTCCGGGGAGGAGGGAGTCGGCTGATAGGGGGATGATAGCCGAGGCTGGCGTGGGGGCGATGCCAATGGTAGTCGTGGAGCCAGGGGAGCAGATGGTTGGCGCGCTGGAGGGAGGAGCAGTAGGAGCGGGCATAGGCCCATTCGCGGAGGGCGGTTTGGATGAAGCGCTCGGCCTTGCCGTTGGTGCGAGGGGTGTAGGGGCGGGTGAAGCGGTGGCGGATGCCGAGGCGGCGGCAAGTACGACGGAAGTGGCGGGAGCGGTACCAGGAGCCATTGTCGGTGAGCAGGCGTCGGATGCGGATGCCAAGCGAGCCATAGTAGGCGTGGGCGAGGAGAAGGAACTGGGCAGCGGAAAGGCTGCGCTCATCGGGCAGGATCTGGGAGAAGGCGATGCGGGAATGGTCGTCGACGGCGACGTGGACGAACTCCCAGCCGGCGGCGCGGGAGCGTCGGGTCTTATCGCCGGTAACGCGGTGACCGGCGTGCTGGAAGCGGCCGAGCTTTTTGATGTCGAGATGCAGTAGATCGCCGGGACGGTGATGTTCGTAGCGGCGAACGGGGGGAGCGGGTTCGAGATCGCGGAGACGGTTGAGTCCGGCGCGACCGAGGAGGCGGCTGACGGTGGCCGGGGATAGCCGCAGGGTTTGGGCGATGCGGCGGCCCGTCCAACGTTGTCGGCGCAGGGCGAGGACGCGGTCAACGACGGCTTGCGGGGTGCGGCGCGGGCTATGCCGGGGACGCGAAGAGCGATCGTAGAGACCGGCTTCGCCTTCGCCGCGGTAGCGGGCCAGCCAACGGCGGGCGGTGCGTTCTGAGACGTCTCGGGCCGCCGCGGCGGCCCGAGGCGTCTCTCCAGCGAGGATGCATCGAACCAAAAGGGCTCGGCCTTTGGGCGTCAATCGGGCATTCTGATGGATGTTCATGCGGTCTCTCCAGGGTCGTGGTTATTCGACAATTCCAGCTTCCCTGGTCCGGGACCGAATGAACAACCTGTTGAAAGATCACAGCTAGCGCTGGCTCATGGGGTAAAACAGTCGTCATCCAGGCCCGCGACAAAATCCAAGAGCAGCGATTGCCATGGAAGGACCGGACAGGGTGCTACACTAGGCGATTCTGAATCGGCCAGGGTTTTGGGGAGCGGCTAGGCGGCGCCGGTCCTCGATGAACCCGGAGAAACAGGACGGCAAGGAGACAGGCAATGCGAAGATCAAGGTCGGGGCGATGGACGGGCGGAGGCGCGCTGCTGGCGCTTCTGGTAGCATGTACGGGTTCGTTCGATTCGACTCGGGGCGGGGCCCAGGCGGCTCCGAAGGTGACTGCGGAGATGGTCGAGGGCTGGATGAGCGAGCTGTCGAACTGGGGCCGCTGGGGCGAGGAAGACGAGTTAGGCGCCCTGAACTTGATCACTCCGGCCAAGCGCAAACAAGCCGCGGCGCTGGTTGAGAGCGGTATTTCGGTCTCGCTGGCCCACGACGTCTTGAAGGAAGAGGCCGCCGACAACGACTCTCCCTTTGAACACGTGATGAATTACACCGGATTGCGACCTATCGGAGTGTTCAGCGTTGATACTTTCAAGGTCTTCTATCACGGCTACGCGCACACGCACATGGATGCGCTTTGCCACATGTTCCACAAGGGAAAGATGTACAACGGATATTCGCAAGAGGAAGTGGTCGACGAGGGCGCCCGCAAGCTCGGAGTCAATAACATCAAGAGCGGGATTTTTTCGCGCGGCATTCTCATGGACATTCCGCGCCTCAAGGGTGTCCCCTACCTTGAAGCCGGCACCCCGATCTATCCGGCCGACCTCGACGCCTGGGAAAAGAAGGCCGGCCTGAAGGTCTCCAGCGGCGACGTGGTCTTCATCCGCACCGGCCGTTGGCCGGCGAGAGACGAGAAGGGGCCGTGGGACGCCGACAAGAAAGCGGCCGGGCTCGATGCCACCTGCGCCAGATGGATCAAGGACCATGATATCGCCATGATGGGTAGCGACGCGGCACTCGATGTGCTGCCCTCGGGCGTAGAAGGCAACTCGCACCCCATCCACCAGTTGGTTCTGATTGCCATGGGGATCCCGATCTTCGACAATTGTGATCTTGAGGCCGTGGCCGAAGAGGCCGCCAAGCAAAACCGCTGGGAGTTTCTGCTGACGGCCGCGCCGCTCGCCGTGCCGGGAGCAACCGGCTCGCCGCTCAATCCGATCGCGACGTTTTAGCCCGCCAAGAACTCATCGACTTCTTCTCGCGACGGAATCGAGCTTTGCACCCCCGGTTTGGTGACCGATAGCGCCCCGGCGGCGGTCGTGTCGAGAGCGGCGACTTCGAACCCGGACACCCACCGGTGTCCCTCCTGAGTAGTCAGCAGGCAGCCGCGGGGTCCGAGTTTCAGCACCACCGTCCCCGGCCCAAGGGCCAGGAGTTCGTCGGCGACCGCCTCGGCTTGAGCGTCGTCGTCAACCGGCGTGGGGGGCTTCCCGAGAAGCATGAGTGCTTCATTTTCGTTCGGCGTGAGAAAGTCCACGTTGTGCAGCAACTCCGGGGACAGTTGCCGGGCGGGCGCCGGGTCCAGCATGGTCCTCGCTCCTTTTGCCTTTGCCTGCGAAAGAGCTCGCTCTACCGATTCGAGAGAGGTTTCCAACTGACAGAGCAGTAAACTCCGCGGGCCGAGGTCGTCCAGCCGGGCTTCCGCCACTGCGGGGGTGACAGTGGCATTGGCGCCGGCGGAAATCACGATGAGGTTTTCCCCGTCCGGCAAGACGAGGATCACCGCCGTCCCGGTCGGCTTGTCCGACTTGCCGACGCGCTCAGTGTCGACGCCCGCGGACTGCAGGCTCTCCAGCAGGAGCGACCCCAGGCGGTCGTTTCCGACTTGGCCGACCATGGACACGCGAGCGCCCATGCGGCCGGCCGCGCATGCTTGATTCGCGCCCTTGCCCCCGCTGAAGGTTTTGAGATCGCCTCCGGCCAGCGTCTCCCCGGGTTTAGGAAGGCGGTCAACGGTCTGGACCAGGTCGGCGTTCAAGCTCCCGAAGACGATGATGTCGGAAGGTTCGCTCATCTAGTTCACGAGCTCACCGCGCTGAGCGCCTCCACGTGTTTGGCGGCGGCCAAGCCGAGCCCCTCAAGGTTGTAGCCGCCTTCTAGGACCGATACTAATCGTCCCGCCGAATGTCTGTCGGCCAGCTCGAGCAGCAGCTCGGTCAAGTCGGCAAAGTCTTGATCCGTTAACGTGAATTGACCCAGGGGATCTCCGAGACGCGAATCGAATCCGGCCGATACGAGGATCAGATCGGGCTTGAATTCGTTGGCGGCCGGCAACAGTTTGGTCTGGAACGCACCCAGGATTTCGCTTCGGCCCGCGCCCGCCGGGAAGGGAGCGTTAATGGTGGCCCCCTTGCCGGGGCCTTCGCCCGTTTCCCACTCTTTGCCTGTGCCGGGATACCAGGGCGACTGGTGCGTGCTGAAGAACAGCACGGAACCATCCTGGTAGAAAGTGTCCTGCGTTCCGTTACCGTGGTGAACGTCCCAATCGGCGATCAGCACCCTCTCGAGGTTGTGCCGCTTTTGCGCGTAGCGGGCGGCGATGGCGATGTTGTTGAAGATGCAAAAGCCCATCCCGCGAGCGGGTGTGGCGTGGTGCCCTGGCGGGCGAACAGCGCAAAACGCATTTGCGGCCCGACCCTCGACGACGGCGTCAACAGCTTGGAGCACGCCTCCGACGGCTTCCCGGGCAACCGCGTAGGATTTCTCGCTGATCACGGTATCGCCCGTGCTCAGCATGCGAGCAGCGGCGCCGACATCGCGTTGGACGGTTTCTAAGTACTCAGGGGTATGGCAAAGGAGGATTTCTTCCTCGATCGCCGCGCGGCGATCGAGCTCTTGCAGGTCCTCCAGCAGCCCCGCTTCCTCGAGCGCTTGGACCACGGCGTCGTAACGTCCCGGCTGCTCGGGGTGTCCCGCGCCCGTCAGGTGCTGTTTGTAAATCGGGTCAGCGAGCAGAGCCGTCGCGGCCGATTGTTTTTCCGGTCCCTGGGGACTTTTACGGGCCAGTTCGTTCTCTGAGTTACTACCGGGTGCGGCCATCGAATCACCTACCACCTGACAAAACACGGCTGTTGTTAGAGCAACGGGCAGCGACAGTATCTGACGCCGTCCCACCGCTTGCCCCGCGGCTTCCTGTCTCATCTGTGAGTGCGGCCTCATGGAGAACTCCTCGATGGTGTGCCCTGGCCCGCGGGTGGCCGTAGCTCACAGTTCGCGCGACGATGCTGTTTACGACGTCCCCCTGGCCGTGGCAACCTTCCAAGACCTGTTCGACAAACGTTGGGAAAGAATATCCCCTAAGGCGCTGAAGACCAGTAGCGCGCCCACGGCCACTTGTTGGAGAAAGGGAGACACCCCTAAGAGATTGAGCGAGTTGCGGATGATTCGCAGAAAAAGCGTCCCCAACAAAGTGCCCAGCATCGTGCCGGCGCCGCCGTAGAGGCTCGTTCCTCCGATGACTACGGCCGCGATGACGTTCAGTTCCGCTCCCGTGCCGGCGAGTGTAAGCGCCGAGTTGAGCCGCGCCGCCAACAACATGCCGCCCAGCGCGGCTAAGACACCGTTTAAAGCATACAGGGCGAGCATATGACGGCGAACTTGGATCCCTAACAGCCGAGCGGTCTCCGCGTTGTTCCCAATGGCAAAGGTATAGCGCCCGAAACGGGTTTTTCGCAGCGCCAAATGGCAGACGAGATAAACGGACGCCATGAGAATCACGAGCATGGGCATGGGCCCCAGCCTCCCCTTGCCCAAAAATCGGAACGCCTCGGGGAATCTCGAGATCGGATTTCCTCTGGTGGTGAAAAGGACAGTGCCGCGCCCGATGTTCATCGCCGCCAGCGTCATGATGAACGAGGGAATCCGGGCATAGGCGATGGCAAGTCCGTTGAGCGAGCCGAAGAACAGTCCGATACCGAGACCGCCCAGAAGTCCGACGGGTACGGGCAAGCCGGCCACGAGCAAGGCAGCGACCGTAATCCCACCCAGCGCCAGTACGGCGCCCACGGAAAGGTCAATGCCGGCGGAGATGATGACAAAGGTCATTCCCGCGCCCAAGATGGCATCGATCGAAAGCTGTTCGAGGATGTTCAGCAGGTTGCGGATCGTCAGGAACGCTGGCGAGAGAATCGAAACCACAGCCATTAGGGCGAGGATGGCGGCGACCAGTATTCTCTGGCGCGTTGGTTGCAAAAAGCGAGGTACGACGGATCCCGGACCCACTGCCAGGCCGTCCGGGGGTTGCTCCGTGGGTTGATTGGGATCTTTCACGCAACCAATGCTGAGTTCAATCTCCGAACGTCGGCTAGCTGGACGCAGCCGGCTCAGCGCCGTGATCGTTCGCGACACGCGCGCCCTTCGTCTCGGCCCCGATCATCATCAAGCGGACGACTTCCTCGTGTGTTGTCTCTTGAGTGACCAATTCCCCGGAGACTCTTCCGCTCTTAAGAACGACAATGCGATCCGTGATGGCGAAAACGTCGTCGAGCTCGTGGCTGACGATCATCATCGATATTCCCTGTTCCTTGAAAGCACGAATCAATTCCAACGTTCGCCGGGTCTCCTCGACACCGAGGGCCGCCGTCGGCTCATCCATGATGATGACGCGGGAACCCGCATAAACAGCGCGGGCCAGAGCAACCGCTTGCCGTTGTCCTCCGGAGAGGAACTTCACCGCCGCGCCGACGTCGAAGTGATAGTTCAACCGCGCGAGCAACTCCCGTGCTTTGGCTTTCATGGCCTCCTCGTCCAGCCATCGAAGACCCAGAGACCTTTTGCACAATTCGCGCCCCATGAAAATGTTGGCTGCCGCACTCAAGCGGTCGAGCAGCGCCAGGTCCTGATACATCGTTTCAATGCCCAAGCTCGTAGCGTCGGACGGCCCTCGGAGATGGACCGTGCGGCCTTCCATCCGTATCTCACCGCTGTCGGGACCGAGAGCGCCGGAGATCAACTTGATCAGGGTTGATTTGCCGGCTCCGTTGGCGCCCACCAGACCGACCGTCTCTCCATGGCCGAGGCGTAGGCTGACGTTGTCCAACGCGAACACTCCACCGAAATGCTTGCCGACGCCCGCGAGTTCGAGCAGGCTGGGAGCGGTCAACGTATTTTCTCTCGCCGACATCTGGGCGTTTTCATTGATCGAGACACTGGCACGGTCTCGGAGGTTTCTCACCCGGTCAGGCAGTTCTCAAACGCCTCGCCAGCAAATGCACCCCGGCGGGCGCTTCAAGATCGGGGGATGACCAACCTAACAATCTTACTTGAGGGGAACCCGTCGGCGTTGGCGTTTGGGAGGGCGAGCGGACGAGCTATTTCTTAGAGAGGTACTGCTCCAGGTTCTCGGCGGTTACAAGTTCCGTGCCCGAATGGATGAAACTAGGGACCGGCTTGCCGAGGTGAAAGTCAGCGATGCTCTGAACACCCGCGAATCCCATATTTTCGGGGAACTGCGCTACGGTCGCGTCCAGGCGCCCGGTCTGGATCGCCTCCAACTCTTGTTCGCCGGCGTTGCGGGCAACGATCCACAGGTCCTTGCCGGGGTTCTTGCCGACAGCCATCGCGGCTTCGGGCGCGCAGGTGTTCGCTTGGCCGCCGAAGACGAACAGTCCGCGGAGATCGGGGTGTGCCGTGATCAGGTCGGTGGTCGCGTTATAGGCTTTTTCACAATAAGGAACCGCAACCGGCGCTCCGACAAGCTCAAGGCCGGGATGGTCTTGCAGTCTTTTTTCAAAAGCCGCCAGCATCTTGCGGCAGGAGGAGATCGTTTGTTTGCAGATGAGCGCCGCAACTTTCCCCGAACCCCCAAGGCTCTCGGCCAAACGGTCGGCAGCCATGATGGACGCCCTGATATTGTCGGTCGCGGTTAAGGTCAACAGCTTCCCGCCGTTCACTCCCACGTCGATCGCCGCCACCGGAATGCCGGCTTCATTCGCTCTCTCCACCGGGGCCACAAGGGCGTCGGAGTCGACCGGAGCCAGGACAATACCGTCCACGCCCTTTTGCACGACGTCTTCCACCATGGCAACCTGCTCGGCGATGTTGGCCTCATCGATCGGGCTCAGCACCCCCAAGTCGATGTTCAGGCTCTCCGCTGCCCTCCGCCCGCCCCTGATAGCATGCAGCCAAAAAGGGTCGGTGGTCGATTTGACGATGAAGGCAACGCGCAAACGGGCCGGCGAAGTTCCCGATTCGTCAGAAGGCGGAGCGCCACAGCCCAGCGTCATGAGAGCGGCGACCACCAGCAGCAAGAAAGCCGGCGCCGCCCCTAGCAGCCGGGCAACGGTCGTTCGGCGCCCGGTCCCCACAGCCGGCGAGTTCGGCTTGCCGGAGTTCATGATCGTCGGGTCGTTGGGTTTGTCGGTGTCGAATTCGATGTTTCTCATCATCTCAAACAGTCCCCGGCGCGATCTTCGTCAGCGCGGGATCTTCCTGGTGCGGCCCAACCTTATCATCTTGCATGTGCTGATAAGCGGTCTGTCAAATCAGCGAGTCAAAATGATGGCCCTCTCACACGCTTCGCCTCGCCACGCGATGATAAAAGCGGGCTAGAGTCGAGGAATACGAGAGCCGCGGACTCGGCCCAGGGCGGCCAGTCTTGTCTGAGGTGGACACAGCATCTCCGCGCTTGCCGCTAATCAACGAGCTGAACCGGCCTCGGGGTTACGAAAGCACCTTCTTCCAAGAAGCGGACCATCTCGTCGGCTACGAAGCGATGGCCGTCGGGGTTGAGATGGGCCAGGTCGGCGAACAATTCGGCCCCTCCATGATCTGCCAGTAAGGGGTAGAGGTCGTGCAGCGGTATTTCCATTTCCCGGCAGATTTCGCTCATCCTGCGTTGGGGGTAAAGGACCCGAGGCAACTCGCTTTGGACGAGTTCCTCGTCGAATTGAGGCACGAAGGGGAAGGCGGCAACCGCCAGACGGCCGCCGATGCTTTCGACCGAGCGCTGGATGGCCGCAAGCTGTTCTTTGACAAACTCCCAGGAGTCCTCCTGCCACGCCTTGGCAAAGCCGGGGTAGCGCTCCCAGGGGTATTTCGCCTGGTTCAGACGCATTTGCATCAGTGCAAACCGCAGCCGCAAGACCAGGTAGCTTCTCTTGGGAAGCCACGCCAGAGGATCCCCTTCGTCGGGTACAAAGTCGCGGCGAGCCTGTTCGGTCAGCAGCAAGCCGATTGCAACTTCCTTGTCGAAGCGGTGAAGGAATCTCTCGTTGTCGTTGAGCGCGTATTGCAGAACGACCAGGTCGGGCTCAAGAGAGAGGAGGCGACTTTCCAGCAGTAATCTTTCTTGGTAGATCGTGTATCCGATGATCGCGGCGTTGATGACCTCGGCCCGTCCCCTCAATTGCTCCCCAATCATGGCTACCCAGTTGTCCTTAGGCTCGTTAAAACGCGGGGCCGCGACAGAATCGCCGAGCACGATGATTCGCATTGGCCCTTTAGGGTCTTTCGCGGCGATTTCGGCGCCTTATTGAATCTCGCATAATATCGAGTTAGTCAAGGCCAAGAGAAGACTGCTTCCAGAAGGCCGTAATCAAGCGCGGTTTGCGGCGCATGCGACGCAGGGATTTGCGGGCACGCTCGTCCAGCTCCCAGTAGTCCTTCGGACAGACGTTCGGCAACTCGTGCTGCTTCCAGTAAGCCCAAATGTATTCCACCGGGTTCAGCTCCGGTGCATAGGGCGGCAAGCACTCCGTGGCGATGTGGCCTTCGGAGAGCTCGATGAACTCCCGCACCAGGCGGCTGCGGTGCACCGGCAGGCGGTCCCAGACGATCAGCAGCGGGCCGTCGATGTGGCGGACCAAAGCCTTCAGGAAGTCGATGACCTCCAGCTCGCCGATGGCGCCGGGATAGAGCCGGAAGTAGAAGTTGCGCAAGGTCAGCCCGGCGGAAACGGAAAGTTTCTGCCAGTTGAAGTTGAACTCCAGCACGGGTGTCTCGCCGCGGGGCGCCCAGGTGCGGCAACGATGGGGCTTCTGACTCAGTCCGCTTTCGTCGATGAAGACGATCGTGCGGCCTTGTTTTTGGGCTTTTTTTTAGTGGCCGGCCAAGTCTTGCGCCGCCAGTTGCGGATGGCTTCTTCGTTGCGCTCGCGGGCCTTGCCGACAGGCCGTTGCGGGCTCCAGTGGAGCGCCCGCAGGATCTTCCAAACATGACCTTCGTGATAGCGCGCGCCGAACTCGTCGGCGATCAGACGAGCGACTCGCGGACAAGTCCACAGCGGCGTCGAGAAGCCCTGCGCTTCGGGGCCCCGCAGCAGCATTGCCTCCAGACGTTCCCGTTGCGTGGCGTCTAACAGCGGCTTGCGGCCGGCGCGCCCGGCCCGGCGGAGTCCGGCGGCACCGTGCGCGCCATGCTCGCTAACCCAACGGCTCACGCTTTGCTGCGCCGCCTTCACGCGCCGTGCTGCCTCGGACTGACTCAAACCTTCGTCAACGACCAGCCGCACGGCCTCCAGCCGTCGCTTTTCCAGAGCATCAAAATCGCGCCTTACGCCTCTTGGGTTCCCCATGTCTATTAAGACGAGCAGAACCCCCAAAAGATTACTCTATATTATGCGGGAGTCAATAATGCCGAGAGAGTTGACATCGGGTTGATTCGGGTTGTACGTGAAACTCAGTTCCGGATCGGGCGCCATGCCATGGTCTTTCGCCCCGAAGGAAGTGGGAACGCGATCTTCTGATTCCCAGATCGACGCCCATGCTCCCCGGAAGCCGGCTTCCTCCCGCACTCGTACAATAAACTCTCCGACCAACAAGCCGACAAACACACTCAGCAGCAGAGCGAACAAACGTTTCATTGCTCCGCTCCAGGGCTTCGACTGAGACGGCTTCCCTCCGTCTTCAAGGCTATGGCTTGAAGGTCCGGCGTCGTATGACCGTACAAGGTCGACAAGGTCGCATGCCCGTATCGGACTCTTCGCCCAGCCCTTCGTGCTACTGGCGGAAGGGGCCAAACGACCGGCTTGCCCGGTTTCTCGACTATCACTTTAGTTAGCTCCTAAAACAACGTGTAGATAAACGGAAAAGCCGCGGTCCCGGACATCAATACCAAAGCGCTCACCAGCAGCAGAATTACGAGCAATGGAGCGAGCCACCACTTCTTGTTGTGGCGGAGCCACTGCACCAACTCGGAGAGGAGACCCGTCGGCGCTTGCTCCGCCTGCTTGGCGAACTCTTGAACACGATCTTGGTCGGTCATAGGCCGGCTTCTCCCTGGCTCGCTTTTGTCAAAACTGCTGAAAGTAGCGACTCCTTTTTTCTGCTCCGATGTAAGGCGCCCAGTACGACTCCGTAGTCAGTGCTGTCCGGGAAAAGTCGCGCCATTGGACGGTAAGTCTCGACCGCTCAATGTCTTATGGCCTGTTTTGCCCGGGAACGATTTGAAATCCCGAGGCCGCAAATGGTCGCCTGAACGGAGCATCCGGACGCGGCACAATGAGGGATGAACCTTGGCCGTACGGTTTTCTCCCAACTGATCGAGCACCTACCGAGCAAAGAGTTTCAGAAATGTGTATCGCGCTACCGCGGCGATTCCTATCTGAAAAGTTTCTCCTGCTGGGATCAGTTTCTTGCGATGGCATTCGCCCAGCTGACCTATCGGGCAAGCCTCCGCGACATCGAGACGTGCCTGCGTTCGATGCACGGCAAACTCTACCACATGGGATTCCGCGGCAGGGTAGCGCGCTCGACACTGGCCGATGCGAACGAGTCGCGCGACTGGCGGATCTACGCGGACTTCGCGCAGGTCTTGATTGGCATGGCACGGCCGTTATATGCCCACGACCCGATCGGTGTGGACTTGGACCAGACTCTGTACGCTCTCGACTCGACAACAATCGACCTCTGCCTGTCGCTGTTTCCGTGGGCGAGATTCCGCAAGCAAAAGGCCGCCGTGAAGATGCACACGCTGCTGGATCTGCACGGCAATATTCCCACGTTCATCCGCATTACTGGAGGCAAAGTGCACGACATCAACATCCTCGACGAGATCGGCCCGGAGGCCGGCGCGTTCTACGTCATGGATCGGGCCTACGTCGATTTCGAACGCCTCTTCGTGTTCACTCTCTGCTCGTCGTTCTTCGTCGTGCGAACCAAGAAGAACATCTTGCTCCAACGGCGCTACTCGCATCCCGTCGACAAATCCACGGGCTTGCGCTCGGATCAGACCGTCATACTGGCTGCCATCGAATCGGCCCAAGCCTATCCCGACCCGTTGCGGAGGGTCAGTTACTTCGACGCCCGGACGAACAAGCGGCTGAAGTTTCTGACCAACAACTTCGCGCTCCCGGCGCTGACCATCGCCCACATCTACAAGTCGCGTTGGCAGATTGAGTTGTTCTTCAAGTGGATCAAGCAACATCTGCGAATCAACTCGTTTTACGGCACCAGCGAGAACGCCGTCAAGACGCAGATCCGGATCGCTGTCTCGATTTACGTGCTCATCGCCATCGTCCGGAAACGGCTCGGGCTGGAAGCGAGTCTTTACCAGATTCTACAGATTCTCAGCGTTACGCAATTCGAAAAAATGCCCCTTTTACAGGCACTCCAGCCATCCGACTCCCCAAACGAATCCCCCTATGACCCCAACCAATTGATTCTATTCGACTTTTAACCGGACAGCAGTGATCCTAAGTGTAGAGCAATTCAGAAGCCGTTCCGAGGCGAAGGCCGAGCGACCTTCTTGCCCGGATCTGATCAGGCTCCGGCGCGAAGCGGGGCCCGTGATATCCTGAAAATGCGATGGATAGCCGGCATCTTACTGTCGAGCTGGCCCTACCGCTAGCAACCGTCACGCTCAACCGTCCCGAGCGCCGCAACGCGCTGTCGCTGGATCTCATGCGGGATTTGGCCGCTTCGTTGCGAGAGGTCGGCGCCAACGAAGAGATCGCGGTCATCATTTTGGCGGCCGAGGGGCCGGCCTTCTGTGCGGGCCACGATCTGACGGAAATGCTCGGGGGCGACAAGGAGAGCTATCGTCTGGTGTTCGACGTTTGCACCAACCTGATGACGGAAATACAGCGTGTCCCGCAGCCGGTCATCGCGCAGGTGGATGGCGTGGCCACCGCGGCAGGCTGCCAGCTGGTGGCCTCGTGTGACCTGGTGATCGCCTCCAGCGGTGCTCGGTTCGCCACGCCGGGCGTTCGTATCGGACTGTTTTGCAGCACGCCGATGGTCCCTCTGACCCGTGCCATCGGGCGCAAACGGGCCCTCGAGATGCTGCTCACCGGGGATCCCATCGACGCCGCGACAGCTTGCGAATGGGGGTTGGTGAATCGCGTCGTGCCGCGCGAACAGCTCGCGGAAGCCGTCCGGCATCTGGCCCGCCGAATCGCGGAAGCGAGCCCCTTGGTCGTACGGACCGGCAAGCAGGCGTTTTACTCCCAGATCGATCTCAACCAGCCCCAAGCCTATTCCTACGCGAAACAAGTCATGGTGACGAACGCCCTAGCCAGTGATGCGCAGGAAGGCATGAGCGCGTTCTTAGAAAAACGCAGTCCCGTCTGGAAGGGGCGGTAGACCGCTTTTCGCAACGCAAGCTTGCGTAAGAAAACACGTCAGGAAACAGACGATGGCAGTGCTGTCCGGGGAAAGTTACGCCAACGGACGGTAAGTCTCTACCGCTCAATGTCTTATGGCCTGTTTTGCCCGGGAACGATTTGAAATCCCGAGGCCGCAAATGGCCGCCTGAGCGGAGCATCCCGACGCGGCACAATGGGGGATGAACCTTGGCCGTACGGTTTTCTCCCAACTGATCGAGCACCTGCCGAGCAAAGAGTTTCACAAATGTGTATTGCGCTACCGCGGCGATTCCTATCTGAAAAGTTTCTCCTGCTGGGATCAGTTTCTTTCGATGGCATTCGCCCAGCTGACCTATCGGGAAAGCCTCCGCGACATCGAGACGTGCCTGCGTTCGATGCACGGCAAACTCTACCATATGGGATTCGGCGGCAGGGTAGCGCGCTCGACACTGGCCGATGCGAACGAGTCGCGCGACTGGCGGATCTACGCGGACTTCGCGCAGGTCTTGATTGGCATGGCACGGCCGTTATATGCCCACGACCCGATCGGTGTGGACTTGGACCAGACTCTGTACGCTCTCGACTCGACAACAATCGACCTCTGCCTGTCGCTGTTTCCGTGGGCGGGATTCCGCAAGCACAAGGCCGCCGTGAAGATGCACACGCTGCTGGATCTGCACGGCAATATTCCCACGTTTATCCGCATTACTGCAGGCAAAGTGCATGACGTCAACATCCTGGATGAATTTCTTCCCGAGGCCGGCGCGTTCTACGTCATGGATCGGGGTTATGTCGATTTTCGGCGCCTCTTCGTGTTCACGCTCTGTTCGGCCTTCTTCGTGGTGCGAACCAAAAAGAACGTTTTGCTGCAGCGTCGCTACTCCCACCCGGTGGATAGGAGCACGGGCCTGCGATCCGATCACACCGTTATTTTGACCCCCTTCAACTCCGCCCAAGCGTACCCGGACCCCCTACGGCGGGTGAGTTATTTCGATGCCGAAACCAACAAGCGATTGAAATTTCTGACCAATAACTTCACCCTGCCGGCACTGACCATCGCCCAGATCTACAAATCGCGCTGGCAGGTGGAACTCTTCTTCAAGTGGATCAAGCAACATCTGCGAATCAAGTCGTTTTACGGCACCAGCGAGAACGCCGTCAAGACGCACATCTGGATCGCTGTCTCGATTTACGTGCTCATCGCTATCGTCCGGAAACGCCTCGGGCTGGAAGCGAGTCTTTACCAGATTCTACAGATTCTCAGCGTTACGCTATTCGAAAAAATGCCCGTTTTACAGGCACTCCAGCCATCCGACTCCCAAAATGAATTCCCCTATGACCCCAACCAATTGATTCTATTCGACTTTTAACCGGACAGCAGTGACCGGAACGTGAGCGGTGACTTCGAGTATCACTCGGAGCCGTCCGGGGTAAGCTCGATCACACTCATGCATTCGGGCTGGGGGATGAAGATTATCGACTATGACAATGACGGCTGGAAGGACGTTTTTGTCGCCCAAGGCCATGTGGTGGATAATGTCCAGCTAACTAAGCCGGCGCTGCGTTATAAGGAGCCCTTGCTGTTAATGCGGAACGTCAACGGGAAGTTCGAGGACGTCTCCGAACAGAGCGGTCCGCCTTTCCGGATTCCCAGGGCGGGCCGGGGGGCGGCCTTCGGCGACCTCGACAACGACGGTTTCCTTGATGTTGCAGTCAACTGCAATCGAGAGAGCGCTGTAGTTCTAAGGAACCAGGGGAACAGTAACAACTGGCTCATCGTGAACACGGTCGGCACCGTCAGCAACCGCGACGGCGTCGGAGCTCAACTGCACCTCGTCTCAGAATCTGGGGAGGAGCAGTACGGCCTGGTGACGACGGCCGGAAGCTATTTGTCTGCCAGCGACAGAAGGGTCCACTTCGGGTTGGGATCGGACAAGAAAGTTAAGCTGCTGGAGATCGCGTGGCCTAGCGGTCTTCGTCAGCGTCTTGAAGACGTTGCGGGCAACCAAATTCTGACCGTCCGAGAGCCCGATGGGTCCGATGAAGAATAGCGTGCCCGATGAGCGGCTAGTGGAGAACGCCGGCTGGCGGGTCATGCCCGGGCTTCTTGACAAGCACAAGCGACCGAGCTAGGTAAAAGGGAACCGGCGCTTTAGATGTGTGGGGGCCGATGCCCGGCGCGCCCCTGCACCGGTCCAGACACCAGGTTCGAATCGGAGAGCATCGCGGCCTGCGGAACTTTGACCCTGACCAAGCACGAGGCTTGGAGCAATTCCTCTACGAAGGGTCGTGTCGGCTGGAACGGACCGCCGCATTGTAGCCCGAGCGCGGGAGTATCTCAACAAGAAAGACCTCTATTCCCTGCCGAGTCTGTGCTGACGCGGATCATCGGAGAACAGCGCAGGAAGGCGCGAGAAGCAATCGCCACAAGGGTTGCGGAAGAGCTTCCGCGGGATGTCTCTCGGGCACTCGAATAGTCCTGCCATGCCGGCCTTAGAACCGCCGTTCGCGCTCCAGCCTCATCGGGGATCGTCTCCGTATCTTTTATGCCAACTCAGATACTTTTAGCATCAAGCACGATTAGAAACGCCGCCATATTGTAACGGTTTTCCAACTCGCCTGCGAAAATCATTTATCTTTTACCCTCAGCAATCTGAATGATCTCGATGCTCGTTCCCTGCGCCTTCTCTTTCGGAAGATAAAAGTATTTATTTCCAGACGCAGCTGTTACGAAGTTTGTGTTCAGGGGTTGTCCCAAAATATTTACCGGCGAAATGCCCAGGCGCTTCATTTGATTGCACGCCATCTCGATGTCTTCAACTCGCAACGCCATTTCCAGGATCGTTCCTTCGCCTTGCTCCCTCAGCTCCTGAACGCCAAGCCCTAACTCAGGCTCAATGAGCTGCACACAGGTCCCGGAACTCGCCCCGATGGAAACCATCGCAGTTTTTAGCTTTAGACCAGGCTTGTCGACGGTGACGACTTTGACAGGCTGACATTGGAAGGTCTCGACGTAGAATCTTATCGCCGCCTCGATGTCTGCAGCCACGACTCCCACATGATGCAGGTTCTTGATCATGCTCATAGGGCCTCTCTAACCGTTTCGACGGATCGGTGCTTTCTCCTACCTTACGCGTTTCCAATTCTTTACCAACTCACGATAGGCACCTACTGGGCCAAATACGGGAGGGCTGTTGACCCAAAACAAATGCATTTCTTCATCTTCGGTATTGATAGCCCGGTGGCGACATCCCGGCTCAATGTATACCGCAGTCCCCTGCTCTACATCGACGACCTCATCATCGAGCACAAATTGCCCTTTACCACGGACAACAAAGTAGATCTCCTCTTCACCTTCATGAATGCTCAACTTTTCCTGCTCTTGCTTAGGAGGTAAGATTACAAACCCGGCGGACATCTTTCTGGTGGGAGTAATGTCCCTCTCGAACATCAGCCCCATGAAACGATGGTGCGGCTCTCGATCGGGAATCTCCCAACACATGGCCTCACTCATTTTCACGACCTTTCCCTGCATGTGGCTTGGGTCTCCTGTCTTCATTTCTCTTTGCGAAAGGTATCACCCTGTAAAGCGTTGCTGCTTGTTGAAGCGGCCATGGCGTAAATCCCGCCGTCTGTGCACACGATGTTCCCGGTGACGTAGTTTGACTCCGATGAAGCCAAAAACAACACGACCTTTGCCTGATCTTCTGGCGTGGCCAGCCGGTTCAGTGGGGTTCGTGCAGCTCTTTGAGCCCGGTATTGTTCCGTCGTCGACTCCAAAAGCATCGACGTGAGCGTGGCGCCGGGGCAGATACAGTTCACGTTTATGTTGTACTTGCCCCATTCCGCGGCAAGAGCTTTCGTCAATCCCACAACTCCGTGTTTCGCGGCGGTGTAGTGTGTCATGTAGGGAACCCCCGCGACCCCTGCCGTAGAACTGAAGTTGATGATTTTCCCCCGGGTTCTCTTGATCATTCCTTTCCCAACCTCGCAACAGCAGTAGAACACGCCGCTTAGATCGACACCGATCATTCTGCGCCATTGCTCGGCTGTGATTTCTTCTGCGGGTGAGAACTCGGTGACCGCCGCACAATTGACGAGGATGTCTACGGCATCATGTCTGCCTGTCACCGCGGCCACAAAGCCAACCACCTGATCATGGTCCGAAACGTCAACACCTTCCGCTTCAGCTTGATCCCCAGCCTCCTGGATCTCTTTGGCCGTTGACCTCGCCGACTCGATGTCGATGTCGGCAACGACAACACGAGCCCCCTCCTTCGCCAGGAATCGGCTGATCGTTTGTCCCATTCCCGAACCACCGCCCGTCACAATGGCTACGCTGCCTTTTAGTTTCATAAGTAGCTCGCTAACTAATAGCCAGCCAAAAAACTCCCCCACTAGCCCGCGTGCTTGGCGCGAACGCTCGTGACAATACCACCGTCCACTGGCAAGATCGCTCCCGTGATCCAGTCCGAGGAACCAGAGGCCAAAAAAAGCGCAGCGGCTGCAATGTCCGCAGGTTTGCCAAGTCTTCCGAGCGGCGTGCGCCGAAGAATTCCTTCCTGAAACGCTTTGTCCGTCTGCTCTTCAAACAACGGCGTCCAAATCGGCCCGGGACAAATGCAGTTAACGTTGATTCCGTAAGGGCCGAGGTCAACGGCCAGCGCCCTTGTCAGACCGACAACGCCGTGTTTGGACGCTATGTATGGAATTGCCATGGGGTAACCGAGTACAGCTCCCACTGATCCGATGTTAATGACCTTGCCGCTCCGCTGTTTCATCATTTGCGGCATCACGGCATGACAAAAGTGGAAGGTACCGTCCAAGTTGACCGAACGAAGTTCTTCCCAATAATCTTGCGTGACTTCCTCAGGCATTCTGAACTCATTGAAGCCGGCACAGTTGACGAGAATATCGATGGCGCCGAAGGTGCCAAGCGCCGTCTCAACGGCCTTATCGACTCTCTTACGGTCTCGAATATCGACGTGCAACAAGATCGCTTGACCGCCGCTGGATTCAAGGGCTTGAACGACGCTTTGTCCTCGGTCAGCATTAATGTCCGCGATTGCGATCTTCGCTCCCGCGTTTGCAAACTGTGTACAGGTCTCTTCACCAATCCCCGACGCACCCCCCGTGACTATCGCGACCTTGCCCGTTAAAACCATTCGCATTTCCTCAACCCGCTCGAGAACTATCTACTTAATCGGCCCTATAATTAATAAGAGTTAAGATACCTTTGCGTCATGGATGGGCCCGATCCGGAAAAAAGGGCGCAGCCGGCCAATTCGATTGCGCTTAAGGTGCTCTTTTTGCAATGTCATGAGATCGATCGCATTGGTGACCGGCCCCGATTTTCCGCCACGGCCTGCTAAGCCGGAGCAGACCCTTCCATCAGGTCCGTGATCACCCGTGGCTGGTTGATTCGGGTGTCGGTGGGCGTCTCTTGTATCCCGTGGTGGGGATAGACCAGACGAGCATGGTCGAGGCCGAGCGAGTGCAGAATCGTGGCGTGCAGGTCCGGCACACTCACGCGGTTCACCACAGCCTTGTAGCCGAACTCATCTGTCTCCCCATAAGCAAAACCCTTTTTGAAGCCCCCACCGGCTAACACCAGGCTGAACGCGTGGCGATTGTGGTCGCGCCCGTTCCCGCCCGATGCATTGGGCTGCGTGGTCGGCAGGCGTCCGAACTCCCCGGTCCAAAGGACAATGGTTGTGTCCAGCAGGCCACGTTCCTTTAGATCCCGAATCAGTGCCGCAAAGGGCTGGTCCGTGCCATTGCATATTGTGCGCATCCCGCTTTCAAGGCTGCTGTGGTGGTCCCAGGGATTGAAATCGGGTTCCAAAGGCGGAAAGACCTGCACAAATCGCACGCCGGCTTCAACAAGCCGCCGGGCCATCAGGCATCGCACGCCGAAACCCGCGGTCACCGCGTTGTCCAACCCATAGAGCTTCTTCGTGGTCCCCGTCTCCTTCGAAAGGTCAAGGACATCTCCCGCGGCAATCTGCATCCGTGCGGCCAACTCATAGTTTTGGATACGCGCCTCATATTCGCTTTCCCTGGGGTGCGATCGGGCGTGCAGTGAGTTGAGCTTGCCAAGCATTCCGAGATCGGCCTGCTGGGCGCCGGGCGGCAGAGGAAGAGTGGGACTGAGGTGGTGGACAGGTTGTCCGGCAGAGCTGAACTCGACGCCCTGAAAAAGGGCAGACAAGAAGCCACTGGTCCACACGACTTTCCCGCTCGAGCTGTATCCCTTGGGGTCCCGTAACACGATGTAAGCCGGCAGATTCTCGTTCTCGGTCCCCAAGGCGTAAGTGATCCAGGCCCCCATGACAGGGCGTCCCGCAAATGTGCTGCACGACTGCATCATCATCACCCCTTCAGGGTGGTTGTTGTTCGTCGTATACATCGACCGCACAATGCACAGCTCATCAGCCACGCCGGCGATCTGCGGAATGACGTCAGAGAAGTCCAAGCCCGACTGCCCGTAGCGTTTAAAAGTGAAAGGGCTCGCGAAGAGTCTGTCGCTGTTATTCCGCTGGAAGGTTTCCACTCCGGTCGGGTGCGGCTGGCCGCTCCATTTTGTGAGTTCCGGCTTTGGATCGAACAGATCCATCTGACTTGGACCACCGCTCTGCATGAGCTGAATCACCGCTCTGGCCTTCGGCTCAAAATGCCCGGACCGAGGCTTCAGATCACGGAAGACCTGTGTGCCGGATCCACTATCAGCTCCCAGCAACCCTTCTCGGCTCAGAAGGTAGTTGAAGGCCAGGCTCCCGAAGCCAAGTCCCGAGAGCTCAAGCGCCCGTCGACGCGAGAGCGGCTGCGGCGCCCATTTTTTCATGGTGTTCCGTACGCGCATAAGCCGAACCCTCCTCTCAAGTACTGGTCCTTACACAAGCTATTCGACATAAAGGAACTCCGTAGAAGCCATCAGTGCCCGGCATAGCCCGGCAAGGGCACTCTGGGACGCCTCCTCCACTGGGTACCCGAGGCCCGAGTACCGATCCTCCTGCTCCGCCAGATGTTCCAACGACGCCTGGCTCTCTTCAGCAGATGGTGTGCGACCGAAGGCCAAGACGAACGCCGTTCCGATCGTACTCTCCCGACTTGCTTTGGGGCCCGCAAGTTTGTTTATTCGAGCCGCACAGTCATTCGCTCGCTCCATCGCAAATTCACTGTTCAGCATCGTGAGAGACTGCAGTGGTGTCGCGGACTGCGTCCGCTCCGTACAGTTCAGCGCCATGACTGGAAAATCAAATACGTCTAAGAAGCTCGTCGAATAGTTCCGCCGAGCGAACAGGTACACGCTTCGCCGAAACTGGCTTCCGTCGGTCGGACCGTGGACCGATGCCGTGATAAGCGCATCGGCACCCCATTCCAGAGGCACTGGCGGACCTCCCGGAGTGAGGTCTAGTTTGCCGCTGACGGATAAGACGGCGTCCCGCAAGGCCTCCGCTTCGAGCCGCCGTGGATTCATTCTCCAGAGCAGATCGTTGCCGGGATCTAGATTCTCAGCCTTGAAGGGCTCACCACGAGGTGGCCGTCGAGAGGACTGCTTGTAAGCCGTTGACGTCATGACCAGCTTGTGAAGCCTCTTGAGCTTCCAGCCGTTTTCGATAAAATCCGAGGCCAGCCAATCCAGTAGCTCGGGATGCGTTGGGAGAGTGCCCTTGCGACCGAAGTTCCCTGGCGTTCGAACAATACCGGAAGCAAAATGATGCATCCAGATGCGGTTGACCATCACCCGGGCAGTCAGCGGAGCCGCACCTCCTTCCGTCAACCATCTCGCAAGGCCCAGTCTTTGGCCGCTCGAAGCCGTATTGATCACGCTGACGCTTCGAGCGTCCTTCGGATCGGAGAGTACTGACAGAAACCCTGGGGTCACCTCAGGACCCGGGGTGTCGAGACTGCCTCGGTGTAGGAATCGGATCGTCGGTGGAGAACCCGTGTCCCACAACGCCTGAACTTTACCCGTGGAGCGCCGCCACCCTCGGAGCGTCTCAATCCGCTCTTCGAACTTCTGCTTGGTTGTTCTTTCTCTTTCGCTGAGCCGACTCTCGATCTCGCTCGCACTTACACTGAGCGCGGGTGACAGTTGGCTGAAAAGATACTTCTGCACGGCAGTGCGCTTGTCGGGAGGTGTCGCGAAGGCGAGCCTAACTTCGGCTTTTAATGAGTCAGGCACTGTCGCGGAGAGCTTCAGGTCGAACAATTCGCTGCGGTGGGGCTCCAAGAGTGCATCGAGTTGCCCCGTCATTTCGCCAAGCGGCCGGTCGATCTCCTCGTTATGCCGGCGGATCTCGTCTTGCTCTACTTGCGACACGTCGGGAAGGTAACGGTCTTTCGGCTCCAGCCACTCGTCGGGGTTATAAGCATGGGCAAAGATGGCCAGGAGGCGGTAATAGTCAGCCTGGGGTATAGGATCGTACTTGTGGTCATGGCAGCGCGCGCAGCCACCGGTCAGTCCGAGGATACTGCTCGTGAAGTGGTCCGCGACCCGGAATAAAACCTCGTACCTGTCGATGGGGCGCTTCAATTCGGGCTCATCAGTGAGATCTTTCACTGTCCGCAAGAAGCCCGTTGCGACCAGGGCATCGAGGATTTCAGGCGTATAGCTAGCCGCGTTACGCCAATCGAAGAGCTCGTCGCCGGCAATCTGCTCGGTCAGAAAGCGATCGAAAGGCTTGTCTTTGTTATGCGAGCGAATCACATAGTCTCGATACCGCCAGATGCCTTCGTTGGGCGTCAAGGTATCCAGCTCGGAGGCGTAACTTGCTTCGTCCGTGTAGCCGGCCACGTCGAGCCAATGCCTGCCCCATCGCTCTCCGTAGTGCGGGGAGTCGAGTAGGCGGTCAATCATTCGCTCGTACGCATCAGTCCTGCTATCCGAGACAAATTGCCGCACCTCATCAGGCGAGGGCAGCAATCCCACGAGATCAAAGTAGGCACGGCGCATCAGTACCCACTTCGGCGCATCGGCCGAGAACGTAAGTCCTTTGGACTCCAGCTTCGATAGCAGAAAGGCATCAATTGCCGTCCGCACGCGCTGGGAGACCTTCACCTTCGGCACTGCTGGTCGCGCCAGCGGTCGGAACGCCCAGAAGTCTCTGTCCTCTTCGGTAATCTTCCCGGAGGTCAGTAATACGTCCGCTGCGGTATCGGCTTGATGCGGGCCGGACGCTCCCGTATCGATCCATTTTCGGATGGCCTCGATTTGATCGGAGGAGAGAGGCTGCCCCAATCCCGGCGGAGGCATTGTGCGGTCACTGACCTTTTGGTACAGAATGCTGTTTTCCGACGCTCCCTTTACGACTACCGGGCCCCGCTGGGACCCTTTCAACAAGGCGGAGACGGACGTTAAGTCCAGACCAGCCGTGGGGCTGGTCCCACTGTGGCACCCAGCGCAATGTAACTTGAATACCTCCACCGCCGCTCGCTCCAGTTGCGCCAGAGGCTGCGCAGAAAGAGACGTAGTCGCGAAGGATCCCGACAACACTAGAACCCCCAGCGTCCAGATGCCTCGTGGTCTCTTTCTTTGGTCCATGCCCACCTTTCGTTTAGGTAACCTACTGCCTAATTCGCAAGTCGCTGCGGGGTCGGCTTTAGCTGCCGGGCTTGGCGGAAAGCCTCCTCCGCGGCTTTCAGATTTCCCTTCTTACGATAGATGACCCCCAGGGAATGATGTGCTTCCGCATAGGCAGGCTTCAAACGGACAGCTTCCTGAAACTCTTCCGCGGACCGCTCCAGTTGTCCCAGTTGGGCCAACATCAGGCCGAGGTTCAAGCGACTGGGAGCGGAGTCGGGCTCGATCCGCACAACGGCTTCGAACTCCTTTAGGGCTTCTTCCGCGCGGCCTTGGAAACTCAGCACAACGGCCAGATTATTGTGTGCGTCCGCGTAGTCCGGATCCGCCTTTATGGCGAGCCGGTACTGAGCCGCGGCGCCATCCAGGTCCTGTTTCTGTTGCAGCAACCGGCCGAGATTGTAATGCGCGGCGACGGAATCCGGTTCCAGCGCCAGGGCATTTCGGAATTCCTGAATGGCTGCATCCAACACACCTTTCCCGGCCAGTTCCGCGCCTCGATTCACATGAGCAATTACCTGGTCGGCCCGGTCAGAACGCTGCTTGGAAGCGCTCTTTAACTCGCGAAACTTCGTCAGTGCGGACTTCCAACCCTCCAAATCCCCCATCTTCCGCAGGACGTGACTTAGTTGGTAGTAGGCCGAATCGTAGCTTGGATCCAGCGCAATGGCCTGTCGAAGAGCTACCACACTTTCTTCGAATTCCCCCTTACCCTTCAGGACGTATCCGAGATTGTAGAACAGCTTCGGGTCCTCCGGTTGGCAGCGGGTCGCCTCACGAAACATCCGGGCAGCCTCGTCGAGGTCCGCGACGGCGCGATATGCCAGGGCGAGATTCATGCGGGCTAGACAGGACTCGGGATCCAGCTCCAGCGCCTTCTGGAATTCCAGGATGGAGTCGGCAGGCTGGCCCAGATCGCCGAGGACCGCGCCGAGATTCAGGTGGAACTCGGGTAAGTCTGGTTTCAGTTCAACAGCGCGACGCAGTTCGTCAGCAGCCGCCCTCCGGTCGTCCATCTGTTGGAGCACGACCCCAAGACCCCCGTGCGCCTCGGCACTCTCGGGATCAATCTTCAGGGCCTGCCGATATGCACTTAAGGCCTGAGCCGGCGCGTTCATCTTACGATAGGCAGCGCCCAGCCCTAGATAGGGGCGCGGGTCGTCGGGAAGCAGTTCGGCGCTCAGTTGAAACTCCGGCACCGCGGCGTCTATGTCCCCGGCCGTTAGCAGTGAGACGGCGAGGTTCAGGTGCGCCTCTCCAAACTGCGGATCGAGTTGAATCGATTCGCGAAACTTTGCTATGGCTGGCGCAAGGCGCCCCTGGCGGGACAGCTGCACCCCCTCT
Organism: Bryobacterales bacterium; assembly: GCA_965248365.1. GTDB lineage: Bacteria > Acidobacteriota > Terriglobia > Bryobacterales > UBA6623. The sequence continues at coordinate 382,401 of CBDFJA010000004.1, forward strand.
TCATGGGCCACAACGGCTTGGCTAGCTTGGGCAGGATTTGCTACGGCCCCGAAGAGAAGTATCGCTGTTACGAGGACCGCACGCTTGTCCATGTTGGACACCCCCGATAGGGAAGGGAAGATTTCCCTTCCCTATCGACAGGATACCAGCCTAGAAGTAAAGCTTCAGGCTGAGCTGAATGACGCGGTTGCCGCCAGGGGACACGGTGCTGACGATCGTACCGAAGCCAGGCGTGTTAAACGTCATGTTGGGGTTGTTGTAATTGGGGTGGTTGAACAGGTCGAAGAAATCCGCTCGCAGGTCCAGCAGATACCGCTCGGTGAACCGGATCTTCTTAATGAGAGCCACGTCCAGGCTGTTGTAACCAGGACCGTACACCTGCGTGTGAGCGGCGCCAAAGGTGAAGGGGTCCGGCTGCTGGACAACGGACGTGTCAAACCAGGTACCGGCTCGGGGGTCAAAATTGCTGCTAAACACCGCCGGCTTGGAGGTGAGGTTGACGCCTTGTTGGCCACCTAGGGAATTTGTCGTGTTTTGGGCGTTCCCCCAATACTGCGGCCTGCCCGAGGTTAGCTCATACCGCCCGGTTAAACTCCAGCCTCCGAGCACCTGCGCTGCCGGCCCGGAGGAAAGATTTGGCTTGCCGTGACCGAACGGCAACTCATAGGTGCCGGCGAAAATATACCGATGCCGCACGTCAGCAGGGGCGGGGCCGTACTGCTGGCCGAGCTGGTAGAAATCCCGATAGTAGCTTACGCTGTCGAGTTGTTTGGCCCAGGTGTAGTGCGTCGTGAACGCCAAGCCACTAGAGAAGTTCCGCGTGAACTGGAGGATCCCCGCGTGGTAGTTGGAAGTGCCATGGGGAACGCCACGTGAGCTGATGTTGCCGAACTGTGGGAAGGGGCGGCGCGCTTGCAGTTCACCGGGGCCCCCAGGACCCAGCAACTCTGTCGGTATCTGATTGTGGTTGAGCGACCCCTGAATCGGCACGTGCCGAACCAGATTGGCCAAGTAGCTTAGGGTCACAAACATGCTGCTCCTCAGCTGTTTTTGGACGGCCAGGTTGAACTGCTGGCTGTAGGCAAGAGGGCGGGGCTGCCAGTAGATTTCCGGGTTGAAAATAGGTTGCTCCCCGACGGGTACCGACCCAAAGGAATCGTTGAACTGGGGCCTGGGCGGTTCCGGTATGGCGTTCTCGAGAGTAAAAGGTGACTGGAGACCCAGCGCATCGCTGGTGGGCCTGAAATTAATGACCGTCCCACCGTGAAAGGGGCCGTTCCAAACTATATTCCCCCAATCTGCGCCGGGCAGATACCACCCATAGCCCCCGCGGATCACCAAGTCTTGTCGCGGGTTCCAGGCAAACCCAAAGCGGGGCGCCACATGCCACTTGTTGCTATCGTGCAGCGGGACGTGCTCGAAGGTGCGGGCGAAAATGTCGCGGGCAAACGTGATGACTCCCGGCGTGCCACTCACGGGATTGATCTTCACCTCGCGTCCCAATTCTTGGCTTCCGTCCGCGGCAAACAGGAAGCTCGAGTTTTCTCCCACCTCGTACGCCGGCGTGTCGTACTCATAGCGGAACCCGATGTTCAGTGTCAGGTTAGGCCGCACTTTCCAGTCATCCTGGACAAAAAGACTAATGTGGCTGCTACGCCGGTCGTTTGGGGTCGTCTCCACCTGCTCCCCAGCGTCGACCTCGCCGAGCATGAATGACGCATAGGCGACTCCGGTCCCCGCCTCGAGCGGCTGAGCCGTGTGAGCCGCGGCAAAGAAGAACCGGCCCGAGGGAGTCAACCGCAGCTTGTTCTTGGCGGCGGAGTACTTATACACACCGCCCATCTTGAGAGTATGTTTGCCGCGAATATTCGTTACCGTCAGCGAAGGCCCAGTGATGTAATAATTGCCGGCATAATTCTGCGCAAAGCCGCCCGCCCCGATCTGGGCTACGCCGGTGATACTGAAGATAGGAAACACATCGGGACCGAGATTCTGCAAGCCCAGCCTTCCGGCCCAATCGGTCTGAAAGTCTTCCGGAAGGCCGGCTTGACTAATGAACTGGAATCGACTCCACCAGAAGCGGAAATCGCTAATCAGCGTCGGTGTTAGGACGGCGGTGTGGCCCGCCTGCCAGACGCGGCTCAACACGGTGTAAAACCGCTTGTCCGGATCGGATGACGTACAGCAGGCGTGCTCCGAAAGAGGCCCCTGAACACCCGGGTCCGTAAACTCCTTCATGTAACGCATAAAGATCCGGTGATTCTCATTGAAGTTGTGATCGAGTTTGACGCCCTGATAGTCCCGGTTGAGGTCATTGGCGATTCCTGTTCCCAGAAGGTTATTGGCACCCGAGACCGTTCCTGGCGCGTTCGGGGCCGGCCAAAAACTGGTCAGGGTGTTCGAAACCGAATCAATACGCGACGCTGGGACGACATTGCCCAGGAAGGGTTGCCGCATAAACACCGGGCTTTCAGCGGTGCCCGTATTGACCGTGGTTGCCGGGTCGTAGATGGGGATCAGAGATCCTCCGTCGCTAAAGCTTTGTGAGAAGTCTCCGGCTTTCATCAACGCGGTGGGAGTCGTCAGGAGCTTGGGGCTGGCCACCAGTTCGAGTTGGCCGTCGATATTGACGAAGAAAAAGGTTTTGTTCTTTATGATGGGACCGCCGACGGTGCCGCCGAATTGATTGTAGTTGTGCGGCGGCGTTTCCGGCAGAAAGGTGTTGCGCGCGTCAAAGGACCGGTTCTGCATGTAGTTGTAGACGGACCCACGCAGTTGATTGGTGCCCGACTTGGTGGTCGTGATGATGGTCAGACCGGCGCCCTCGCCGTACTCCGCCCCATAGTTGCTGACGATCAGGCGCAGTTCCTGCACGCTCTCCGGGGGCGGATTGATGACTGGCATATTGCCGTTGTCGCCAACGATGCGATTGTATTCGGTGTTCGACCCATCAATGTAAAAATTATGGCCCCGGCTGCCTGGATTGCCGGCCGCGGACACGAACGGCTGGTAACCCGAAAGATTAAAGCCCCGGCCGGAAACAGCCGTGCTAAATCGGACGGTGGGCGAAATGTCAATCATCTCCCACGTGTGTCGCGTGACCACCGGCAGGTATTGGAATATCTCGGCGGGCACATCAGTACTAATCTGCACGGTGTCTGTTTGGAGCGAGACCGCGCCCGCTATCGCCGCCACCTCGACCGTCTCCGCGACGTCTCCGATTTCCATCGTAATGTCGTACCGAAACACCTCCGCGGTGAACACCCGGAGGCCCGCGGCAGTGACGGTCTTGAAGCCTGCAAAGCTGGCCTCAATGTCGTACATGCCCGGCCGGACACGCACGTAATAGACCCCCTGTGAGTTGGTCTCCAACGTACTTTTTGTATTCGTTGATACCTCTGTCACGATCACCGCAACCCCAGGAACCACGAGCCCACTTGGGTCTGTCACGATTCCCGTGATTTCACTGCCCACCTGACCAAACGAATTCGTGGTGCAAGTGAAAACAAGCGCCAACGCCACAACGACGTACCGCGTCCGTATCATATGCATGTCTATTTCCCCCTTGAAAGCTGAGCACAGGGAACTACAGTAAACTAGTATTACGATATTATCGGTGAATAGGCTGGTGGTTGTCAAGTGTCAAGTACTTCCATGCTGTAAACTTATGCTGTGTCGCAACGTGCGTTGTGTGAAACCGCTGCCGTGCTGCCAAGGGGCCGGGCGCTAAAAATCCGGGCAGCCCACAGGCTCACGATGTGCTCTCGGTTTCCTATCGAGAGCCCGCTACTACAGCGTCGGCGTGATGAGGGTTGCACGAGGTGGCCAGTGGCGGAGATGCCAGGAGCTGCTTCATCGCGATGAAACGGACAAGGCTTAGCCGACTGTTGCCGGCCGTATTTGTGGCTCTATTCTCAAGCCACACGCCTGCGCAGGAAGAGCCTGAGCGGGACGACCTGATTATAGAGACATGGACACGCACGTACGGACCGTTGGATCTGGAGGCGGAAAGGCTGCAACAAACCCCTCCCAGAATGGAACTCACCTTTCCCGAAGACCTCTGGCTTGTGGGATTTGGGACCGAAATTGTCGATTCCTCGGGGAACAGGCTCTCGAGAGAATTGCAGTGCCATACCTTCCTGGGCACCTCCCTTCCCGTACATCACTCTCATGATCAGGTCGCCGGCTTGTTTTCCGACGGCTACACCGAGAACTTCCGTTTGCCTTCTGGTTTCGGCATTTTCTTCAAAGCGGGACAGACAGTGTTCTGGACACCGATGTTCAACAACCGTGCTACCGAAAATACATCGGCGGCGATGAAGATAACCCTGGAGGTCGTGCGGGACAGGTATCTCAAACGTCCGCTTCAGGAACTAACCACGACATTTCGCACAATCCAGGTACCCGATCTCTACTACGTGCCGCCAGGACGAGACGTCCGCGAAACTACGTTTGACGCGCCCTTCGTCGGCCGGATCCACGCGATCGGAACACATATACATCCTTATGGGGTCTCGATTGAGCTGATCAACGTTACCCGTGAGGAATCTGTCTGGAAAGCGGTCGGAAGACGGGATGCAACGGGCAACCTCGTGAGCATGCCAACCTACACCAGCCGAGAAGGCTACTCCGTCCATGCCGGTGACCGTTTCAAGCTGATCGCCGTTTACGAAAACACTAGCGACCGGCCCGTGGATGCCATGGCTGGGATGTTTATTCTGTACGTTCCGCAGCCGGCCGCCGAAGAATGAGAGTCCGCCTGCCGGTAAAGCTCGCGGGTCACGGTTTAGGGTCAAAGTTCCGCAGGCCGCGTTGGTCTCCGATTCGGACTTGGTGTCTGGACCGGTGCACGGGGCGCGCCGGGCCACACATCTAAAAAGCCGGTTTCCTTTTTACCTAGCTCGGTCGCTTCAAGCGCCGCGACCTTCTCACCTTGCCACTTATCTAGTGAGTCCTTCTGCGAGCGATCGAATTTTTTGACGGTAGGTCCACGATCCGGTTCGGCCAACGCGAGCGACCATTTCTTTTTCACTTTGTGCACGGACCCGTTGGCAGACACGACGGCCTTGCCATCGAAAACCTTGAGCCGCAAAGGTTCTCCAGCCGGAGCGTCTAAACGGTACACGCCGAGCTTGTCAAACCTAACCAAGGCGTCGCCGGAGTGAACCGAGAGCCCGTCCAAATAGGCGTTACTCACCACGTGCAGGGCGGCAGATCCGGAAATCAAGCGCACTTTCAGGTCGCTGAGGTGAGGCTGGACCATCTCAAGCTCTGTGTTTTCCCCCACACCTAAGAGCAGACCAGGTGCAAGGACGACTTCCGCTCGCCCGGCCCCGGTACGGAGACGCTGGCCCGCCTCTAGATGGCCTTTTCCGGACTCGGGGCTGGAATTGGAGCCTTGCTCGGCACCCTTGTTCGGGAGCGGGCTGTAATTTACGAGGTACCTTGATCCTACGGAACACCGGCGACTCAGAAGCGCTCCAGGCGTTGATGGCTCAGGTGATGGCCGCGGCGGACGATTCTGGGCCGCGTGAACGGGGGATTCATGATGACCAGATCGCAGGACCTGTCCTCGATCGTGACGGAGTGTTCGCTGCGGGCGCCCGCTAGAATATCGAGGCGGCCGTCGAAGACGGTACTCTCTGGCAATTCGGAGATGGTGGTCAACGGTTCCAGCTTTCCTGGTTGTTGCCAGTTATACGGCTTCCCTGCTCCGCCGATTTCTCGACGGGACGGGGAGGGCTTCTCCAGTTGCTCAGCATGCCCTTGTCACCGTGCTGTCCCTACCACCCCGCCGGAGTGACCGGGCGCCGAACGGTGATCTACGCGACGCGCGCTGCCGCGGACGCACTGGAGGTCGCGGATCGGATCGCGATCCTGCGGCGAGGACGGATCGTGCAGTGCGGGACGCCGTCAGAGATACGCCGCACACCGTTGCGGAGCTGGCGCTGGCGCCGCTGTGTAGTCTGCCGTAGAACGGAGTTACGCGAGGTTGGATCAGTTCGAGAAGCGCTTTCATTTGATGGATCAGTGGGCGGCGTACATGACCGGCGGCAGCGCGAAGGTGGTACGTCTGCATGGATGACGCGAGATTCAAGTCGGCTGTGCAGCTCGCCAGCGACACCCGCAAGGAGGTTGAAGCGGCGATGGAAACGTCGCCGGAAGCCCTCGCCGAGGGCTACCGCAAGGCTCCCGCGGAACGCCGCCCGGTGCTGCTTGCTCAACTGATCCGGTGTTCCAGAGAGATCAGGGCGGCGTGGGATGGCGTCAGTTTGATTGCTCAACAACTGCTGCGGGACGGTGAGCCGCTCCCCGGCGAGCTGGCCTCATGGATGGCCGACGTGCTGGCGAGGAAACGCTCGCGGCCGACAGCGCGAGGCAAGGACCCGGATGCAAACTTCGTGCGAAACAGAGCCATCGTTGACGCAGTTCAATGGCTGGTTCAGCAGGGATTCCGTGCGACACGCAGCAAAGCGATGGCGGTCGCGAGCGTCGAAGGCGGTTCCGCTTGCGATGCAGGCCGAAGACAGTCGTAGCCAGCAGAACGATCAGCGGCCAGATCACTCGCTGTAGAACATCAATACGGGAAGTCTGAGTTTTGATCTCGGCCTTGACCTCAGTGATCGCCGCGTCGCATTGTGGCGCAAGGGAGGCTACGTTGGTGTCACACCGACTACCGCACAGTTGGTTGCCTACTGGAAACTATTCTTCTGCCAGAACGAAGCTCTTGAAATCGCCATCTGGCGTTGGTCTGAAGACTTCTTGAACACCTTCGCATCACTTTGCCGTAGGAGCTGGGTCACCCACTTGTCTGCCACGCCTCCCGCGCTTAAACGGGTTGAATTCTTCCAGCGGAGATCGGCGATTTGAGCCTTGACTAGTAGCTGCTTCGATTCGGCGCTTCTTCCTAGCGGCTCGACGTCTTGACCGGCGGCTCTTCTTGCAAAATTTGTCCGCAACATCGCCATGTCTCGCTCTTTCGCCATCTGCGCCTTTGCTACCCGGTCTCCATCCCAGCGTTGTAACCACAAATCGGTCTGAGCCTCTTGGATCGCCTTCAGGTGGCCGATCAACTCATCGTGCAGCGCTTCGAGCTCCGCGATCTGCTCGGCAACCTCTTGGCGCACCCGTTCCGGATCGCGTTGGGGCGCCGCTTGATCTAAGACGATCTTTGCGTCGCCGGGGCGGCTCATGCCCCAGCTATAGTTGAGCCGCACGTAGAAGTTCGCGCCGTTGAACCCGAAGGGCGAGAACTGGCTGTAGTAATTGCCGACCGTCAAGCTGCCATTCTCGTTCACGTCGGGGTAAGTATTCAGCACGTTCTCCCCGCCGATGGCCAGAGTGACGTTTTCTCTGAACGGGATGCCCAGCTCGACATCGAGCAGCACCTTGCCGGAATAGGACGGGTACAGCCACGACTCGGATACGACGCCCAAGTCAGCCGCGTTCCGCCCGTCCTCGCTGTCCCAGAACTGACCGAAGTAGTTCAAGCGGCCCATGAGATTCCATCGGCGGGCGTCGTGGTTGACGTTGAAGCTCCACCGCGTGTTCGGCAGCCCCCGTTCCAGCGTAGTGATGCGGAACTGGTCGATCACGGAAGATTCGACGTTCTTGACCGCTGTATCCGTGTAGTTGTAGATCGCACTGAACGTCGTACGCCCCTTCACCAGCGTCGAGATCAGGTCGATGCCCTGGGTCGTCGTCGAAAAGTCGTTCAGGAAGAACCGGAACACGGGGAAATTCCGTGCTTCTGGAATCCCTTCCGCCAGCAACGTATCGATCTCGTTCTCCGACAAACGGATTTCCTGGGCCAGGGCGACGCGGTCGTCGATGTCGACCCGGAAATAGTCCGCGGTGAAGGTGAACGGGCCCTCCTCGACGACGACGCCCGCGCTGTAGTTGCGCGATGTCTCCGGTTGGAGCTGGCCTCCGCCCCGCGCCATGGCCACGGCTGAGGTAGCCGGAACCACACCTTGGTTGGTCAGTTGCCCGCCGATAAAGGCGGTCGTCACGTTGAACGCGTTCTGTTGCCCCGGCGTCGGCGCCCGAAACCCGGTGCTGACGGCGCCGCGCAGCGCGGCCATGTCGGTCAGCTTGAGGCGCCCGGAGACCTTGTAGTTGACCGTCTTGCCGAAGTCGTCGAAGTTCTCGAACCGGACGGCCGTGCCGAGCGTCCACCGGCCCGGGTCGGTGAACTCAACGTCGCCATAGACGGCGATGTTGCTGCGGTCCCAGACTCCCGCCGTCGTGTCGGCCCGGTAGCCGTTGAAGCCGTTCGAACCGGAACTGAAGCCCTGCGCGGCATACGGACCGATCTCCCACGACGGCTGATCGCCGGCGCCAATCGTGAACTCCTCCCTCCTCCACTCCGCGCCGGCGGCCAAGTGCACGAGATCGTTGAGGGGGTAGGTAACGTCGAAGTTGAGATTGGTTTCCTCCTGCCGATAGACGCCGGGCCGGAACGATGTCGGCGTGTCGAAACCGAGCGACGCATTGACCGTATCGAAAATGAACTGATCGATCTCGCTGGTGCCGATGCTGGCGCTCGCGTCCCAGGTGAAGCCGTTGCTGGCGAACCCGCGCAGACCGCCGACCAGCGAGCGGTCGATCAGATCCCCGCCGAACTGCGGAGTGAATCCTCCAGGAAACCGGTTGTGGAGGGTGAAGCAGTTCGGGTCGGCCTCGACTGCGGAGAGAGCGCCTGCGTCGGGGACGTTGTCGACGATCGGGATGATGGGGCAGCCGGCGGCGCCCGGCTCCCGTCCGGGAGGAGGATCCTTGCTGGTGGGCGCGGTATCGGCCCAGACCCGGTCGCCGACGAGCAGCGTACGGTTTCCGTCGACCACGGGACCGCGAAAAACCCCGCCCCGCGTGTGTGGATTCCGGAAGTAAAAGCCACCGGTCACCTTGCGGGACGCGTAGTTGCCGTGACCGTAGAGTTGATAACGATCGTCGAACAGATGGCCGAAGTTTGCGAACAGCTTGAAGTCGTGGTTGATTCTCGGCGATCCCCAAACCTGCGCCGTGTCGCGCAGATTCGTATTGCCCGCGTTGATGATGTCCGACGCGTCCTGGCGCTGGATGGCGCGGTTGGTCGGATCGGCGGTGCCGTACTCCATGCTGATGTTGCCGAAACCGTTCGCTCCCAGCGGCACCCCGACGTTGCCGGCTACGGAAAACGTCCGGCCGTGTCCGCCGATTCCGTTACACGAGTGCTTGATGTCGCCGATGATGCCCGACCCGCACGTCGCCGGGTCCCCCGAATTGGCATCGAAGAAGCCCCCGGTTTGAACTTCCAGGCTGCCTCCCGAGGGATCGTCCTTCAGTTGGAAGTTAATGACTCCGGCGATGGCGTCCGAGCCGTATTGCGCCGCCGCGCCGTCGCGCAGCACCTCAACCTGCCGAATGGCAATCGATGGAATGATGGAGATGTCCGGTCCCTGCGAGCCGTCGGCGATGCCATTTCCCAGCCAAGTGATGACCGCCGAGCGGTGGCGGCGCTTTCCGTTGACCAGGACCAGCGTGTGGTCGGGCGCCAGGTTGCGCAAGTTAGCCGGACGGACGACGGTCCCCGCATCGCTGATCGGCTGAGTGTTGATGTTGAAGGAGGGGATGACAGCCCGCAGCTGGGATACCAAATCCCTGCTGCCCTGTCTAGCGAGGTCCTCGGCACGGATGACGTCCACGGGCACGGTGGACTCGGTCACCGATCGTGGCGCGGCGCGGCTGCCGACGACCACGACGGACGTGGTGACAGCGGCCAATTCGAGCATAAAGTTTCGCAGGACCGATTGGCCGGCAATCAGTTCGACGTCATCGGCGATGCCAGTCTCGAAGCCGGAATTCTCGGCCGTAATCGTGTAGATCCCGGGCTCCAGAGTCAATTCGTATGCGCCAGCGGCATCCGTCGAACCGGTCACCTCGGCTCCGGTGGCGTTGTTGGTCGCCGTTATTTCCGCGCCTGGGATGACTGAGAATACTGGTCATGAGCGCCGACTTTCTGGACTGACTCTTCTATTCAGGTCGACCGACCCCTGCCTCGTCTGATGGCACCCGCAAACAGTTCATGGAAACCCTGGCGACGCTTCCGCCGTTGATCATCGACGATCTGGGTCTATATACCTTGCCTCAGTGCTGTCCGGGGAAAGTCGCGCCATCGGACGGTAAGTCTCGACCGCTCAATGTCTTATGGCCTGTTTTGCCCGGGAACGATTTGAAATCCCGAGGCCGCAAATGGTCGCCTGAACGGAGCATCCGGACGCGGCACAATGAGGGATGAACCTTGGCCGTACGGTTTTCTCCCAACTGATCGAGCACCTACCGAGCAAAGAGTTTCAGAAATGTGTATCGCGCTACCGCGGCGATTCCTATCTGAAAAGTTTCTCCTGCTGGGATCAGTTTCTTGCGATGGCATTCGCCCAGCTGACCTATCGGGCAAGCCTCCGCGACATCGAGACGTGCCTGCGTTCGATGCACGGCAAACTCTACCACATGGGATTCCGCGGCAGGGTAGCGCGCTCGACACTGGCCGATGCGAACGAGTCGCGCGACTGGCGGATCTACGCGGACTTCGCGCAGGTCTTGATTGGCATGGCACGGCCGTTATATGCCCACGACCCGATCGGTGTGGACTTGGACCAGACTCTGTACGCTCTCGACTCGACAACAATCGACCTCTGCCTGTCGCTGTTTCCGTGGGCGAGATTCCGCAAGCAAAAGGCCGCCGTGAAGATGCACACGCTGCTGGATCTGCACGGCAATATTCCCACGTTCATCCGCATTACTGGAGGCAAAGTGCACGACATCAACATCCTCGACGAGATCGGCCCGGAGGCCGGCGCGTTCTACGTCATGGATCGGGCCTACGTCGATTTCGAACGCCTCTTCGTGTTCACTCTCTGCTCGTCGTTCTTCGTCGTGCGAACCAAGAAGAACATCTTGCTCCAACGGCGCTACTCGCATCCCGTCGACAAATCCACGGGCTTGCGCTCGGATCAGACCGTCATACTGGCTGCCATCGAATCGGCCCAAGCCTATCCCGACCCGTTGCGGAGGGTCAGTTACTTCGACGCCCGGACGAACAAGCGGCTGAAGTTTCTGACCAACAACTTCGCGCTCCCGGCGCTGACCATCGCCCACATCTACAAGTCGCGTTGGCAGATTGAGTTGTTCTTCAAGTGGATCAAGCAACATCTGCGAATCAACTCGTTTTACGGCACCAGCGAGAACGCCGTCAAGACGCATATCTGGATCGCTGTCTCGATTTACGTGCTCATCGCCATCGTCCGGAAACGGCTCGGGCTGGAAGCGAGTCTTTACCAGATTCTACAGATTCTCAGCGTTACGCAATTCGAAAAAATGCCCCTTTTACAGGCACTCCAGCCATCCGACTCCCCAAACGAATCCCCCTATGACCCCAACCAATTGATTCTATTCGACTTTTAACCGGACAGCAGTGACCTTGCCTGTTCGCCGGGCAGACTGAATGTTCGTTTATGGGAAGCTGCCATCGTGAAACCTCCAAGTGAGATGACTTTCTAGTAGGGTATGATATTTTCATATCGAATTCCAGTGCTGCGTGGCGGTGGCATTGGTGCATGAATTGACGTAAGCGGGCACGCTAGCTGTGGGGGTGGGATCCCGGGGCGGGAAGGTGGTAGACATGCGCTCCCTCTTCGGTGTCGCTATTCAATGCCGAAGGTTTCGGGAAGCAAAACTGAGGTAATCTGTGTACATGGGGACAAAACACGAACGGCAGTCACAAGCGCCTCTGCCTCAGTGTGAAATCAAACCCAAGGAGACCCAAAGGCCATGAAGAAGCAAGGACGTTATCACCACTTTGGCGTGGACTGGCCGGGAGAGTCGTTCAGTGAGTCGGTCACGCTGTGTGGCGTCGAGAGTGACGACGTAGGGACGGGACAGACACTCTGCCCCGACTGTGCCCAGGTCGCCATCATCTTGAATTTTTGTGGATTGGGACCGGAGAGCCTCCGGCAGTTCTTTTCCGCGCTCAGGACGATAGATCCTTTCGCGCTGAAAGCCGAGATTGAGGCCCTGCGGGGTCGAGCGGTCGAGATCGAGAAGCTGCAGGCTCGGGCGAGTCTTAACTAACAGAGCGTCTCTATGGCCTATGGAGGGTAGCGGGCAAAACGCTGCCATGTTACACGCTAAGCCCGGATCGGAGTCGAGGCTTGCTGCTGTTAGGAGGCCATCCAGCGATAAGGTGTTGAGCGAGAGATGCGACTCAACCCGCCCAGCCAAAGCGCGGCTTGATGCCCTGCCGCGGGGACCAGAGGCACGACGTCGGGCAGTAATAGCCCGGTAGGGTCTATCCCCGCACACGCGCGGGAACCCGTCAAGCGCTCCTTATCTTTAGACGCCCTGGAGACCACAACCTGCTCCTCTACGGCCAGTACCTCATCGATCGCAGCCTCATCCGCGCGGCCTAGCGTGTAACGAGGGCCAGAATCAGCCTGCGGCACAAAAGGTTTGACACAACGAGCCATGAACAAACACGGCATCCTGGATGGACATAGTGAAGCTTCGAATCAACCCGTTTCTACCCGATCAAGCTACTTATCAGATATTATTAGGGACCGCTGGTCCCCCTCGATTTCCTAGGGGTGGCTTCCCCCGCGCCTCGGCACCGGGCGGGCAAAAATACGATCCCCAACAGTTCCGGAGGTAGATCAGTGGGAAGGGCGGTAGGCTGAATTCCTAGCTGGGGAAGTTGAAGCCACGTTTGTGTTTTGACCTTCTGGCATTGCAAGGAGACCCAGATGAGTGTGATCGACGAAGTGCTTAGCAATAACATCCGCTATGCGGAGGGTTTCGACAAAGGTGATTTGCCGCTTCCGCCGGGACGCAAGCTGGCTGTCCTGGCTTGCATGGATGCGCGCCTGGACCCTCACCGGATCCTGGGCCTCAAGGAAGGGGACGCGCATGTGATACGTAATGCGGGCGGTGTAGTCAGCGACGACGCCATCCGGTCGCTTGTGATTTCCCAGCGGCTGCTGGACACTCGAGAAATCGTGCTGATCCACCACACGGACTGTGGGATGTTGACCTTCCGTGACGACGACGTCAAAGACGCCATCGAAGCCGATACCGGCTTGCGCCCTCCCTTTGCGCTAGAGGCGTTTGGAGATCTGGAACAGGATGTTCGTCAATCCATGTCCCGCATTCAAGCCAACCCCTTTATCCTTTACAAGGATCAAGTACGCGGATTCATCTACGACTGTGCCACCGGGCGGCTCAAGGAAGTCTCTCCCTCCTGAACCATCGGTCCGGGTGAAGAAATGACCCGGTAAGACTTCGAGAAAACCGTTAGCGGCGAATTTCTTCTCACAGTGAGGCGGACGATTACCGTGGACCTGAAGAACGGGGATCGAACGACAGCCGGGTGAACGGCATCTTGACTAGAGTTGAGATGCAAGGCGGAGATTTTCTCCCGGGCACCCCCCAAGGAGCACCGCACGACCGTTTCCGACCTCACTCCGCACGTTGGCGCCAGCAACAACAGGGAGACGGTTATCGTGCCTCTCCCTTCGCGGCAGGGGCTCAGCGGGCCCGCTCGATCAGCCGCATCAGGTTCGCGACATGCTGCTTCAGGCGGACCCGGCCGTCGGCGGTCAGGTGATACCAGGTCACCGGTCGCCGGTCGCGGTAGGTCTTCTCGATCGAGAGATAGCCGGAGTCCTCGAGCTTGCGAAGGTGCGTGCCAAGACTGCCGTCCTTCTCTTCGAGCACCTGCTTCAGGCGACTGAACGACATCACGTCGTGCTTCGAGAGCAGAACGCAGATCGCAAGCCGTACTCGGTGTTCGAGGAGTCCATTGAGCGAATCCAACTCGTCGAGACCTGGAATGTCCGGGTCAGTTCGTGGCATCGCGCACCCGTGCTCCAAGGAACGCCTGCGCTGTGAGGGTGACGGCAACGATGACACCGGCGGTGGTCCACCCATACCCGGGCACGAAGAGCGTGATTAGGTAACAGACGCCGAGCATCAGGCCAATCGGCAGGAGTCGACGTTCCAGATGCACGCCCGCTTGGAAGTATGTCAAGCCCAAGAGCAGGACCCAAGGCGAGCTGAACCCGGACCACTTTAAGTGTCCCGCTACGACGAGCGCCCCGCCGAGCAGACCGGCCACCATGAACGCCAGCCAGTGAAGACTCCAGCGAATGCCCTCCTGACGATCGGTCTGCCCCGCGTGGTGACTCGCCCGTATACCGAGCCACATGGAGAGGCAGAAGCCGGCTGGCGCCGAGACGAGCCAGTACCCACCGATCCATCGGTAATCGTCGGTGAAATCCACCAGTGCGAAGCCGCAGAGTCCTATTGCCGCCCACAGCAGATATATGGACGGGATCGGATTGGTGTCCGATCGATCTGCGGCGGCGCGGACGTACGCGATGTCTTCCTTGAGTTCCTCTGTGTTGGTCATGTGTTCCTCCATCTCTGCATCGACGAGATACTCTCAATTCAAGGTAACTCTTAATAATAGAGTTAATTGTTGAAGCTGTCAATAGCAAGATCACTTGTTATTGAATCTCGCATAATATAGAGTTAGTCAAGGCCAAGAGAAGACAGAAGGCCGTAATCAAGCGCGGTTTGCGGCGCATGCGACGCAGGGATTTGCGGGCACGCTCGTCCAGCTCCCAGTAGTCCTTCGGACAGACGTTCGGCAACTCGTGCTGCTTCCAGTAAGCCCAAATGTATTCCACCGGGTTCAGCTCCGGTGCATAGGGCGGCAAGCACTCCGTGGCGATGTGGCCTTCGGAGAGCTCGATGAACTCCCGCACCAGGCGGCTGCGGTGCGCCGGCAGGCGGTCCCAGACGATCAGCAGCGGGCCGTCGATGTGGCGGACCAAAGCCTTCAGGAAGTCGATGACCTCCAGCTCGCCGATGGCGCCGGGATAGAGCCGGAAGTAGAAGTTGCGCAAGGTCAGCCCGGCGGAAACGGAAAGTTTCTGCCAGTTGAAGTTGAACTCCAGCACGGGTGTCTCGCCGCGGGGCGCCCAGGTGCGGCAACGATGGGGCTTCTGACTCAGTCCGCTTTCGTCGATGAAGACGATCGTGCGGCCTTGTTTTTGGGCTTTTTTTTAGTGGCCGGCCAAGTCTTGCGCCGCCAGTTGCGGATGGCTTCTTCGTTGCGCTCGCGGGCCTTGCCGACAGGCCGTTGCGGGCTCCAGTGGAGCGCCCGCAGGATCTTCCAAACATGACCTTCGTGATAGCGCACGCCGAACTCGTCGGCGATCAGACGAGCGACTCGCGGACAAGTCCACAGCGGCGTCGAGAAGCCCTGCGCTTCGGGGCCCCGCAGCAGCATTGCCTCCAGACGTTCCCGTTGCGTGGCGTCTAACAGCGGCTTGCGGCCGGCGCGCCCGGCCCGGCGGAGTCCGGCGGCACCGTGCGCGCCATGCTCGCTAACCCAACGGCTCACGCTTTGCTGCGCCGCCTTCACGCGCCGTGCTGCCTCGGACTGACTCAAACCTTCGTCGACGACCAGCCGCACGGCCTCCAGCCGTCGCTTTTCCAGAGCATCAAAATCGCGCCTTACGCCTCTTGGGTTCCCCATGTCTATTAAGACGAGCAGAACCCCAAAAGGTTACTCTATATTATGCGGGAGTCAATAAGCTGGACGGGTTCAGGGTGGGGAAACAACCTGAAATGGGGCAATGAGGGTACCGCCCAGATTGCTGTAAAAATATCCTTTAAGGGCGATGAGCCCGAGACTGCGGCTGTGAAGCGTTGGGAGCGAGTTGCCGCGAGTTAATAAAGTGCTGCATGGCGATCCTGGAGATGTCCAGGATCTTGGCGATGGAGGCCTTGGAGACCTGCTTGTGTAGGAGTATGCGGATTTCTGGCTCCTTGCCGTCGAGCTTGGACTTGCATCGGTATTGGGTTCCGTTGTGCCCGGGAAGTTTTCCCTTGACCCTGATGGACGGACACCCTTGTTGCACCATCACGCGCTGGATGCGGATGAACCCATGACTTATCGAGAGAGCCTCTGCGCAGGGTGGCTTCTCATTTGGCGGGGTACTGCCGGGGCCTTCCTTGTGGGAATCACTGCTTCCTTGTTTATGTTGGTTTTTATAGGCCTTCTCAGTACTGTCGGTATCGCTATTCGAGGAAACGCGGAGACCGCTTTCCGTGGGCTTGTAAATGCTCTTGTGCTCATCTTTATCATCTATCCAGTACTTCTGCGGATGATGATGGACAAAGACTTCAACCTAAAAACGGCAGTTGGACGGCAGCTTGGGGGAGGCAAGTAGTTGATACTGGAGTCGATGGCAGAGAAAAAGCGATCCCTGCAGCTTCACCCACAAGGTGTAAGCGCCGGAGCGAAAATAGACCACAGGGCGGCCGTTTGAGGCCGCTGGTGGCGGAGCAAAACTAGACCGCCCGCCCGCATTTCATAAAACATTTTTGGGGTGTTTTGTGTGATGCAGGAGGGATGTACTCTGTGGAGCTGTACGCACGCGTTCGCCGAGCGGTCTTTGTCGAAGGGGTCAGCGAGAGAGAAGCGGCGCAGCGCTTCGGGCTGGCGCGCGAGACCGTGCGCAAGATGCTGCGCTACGCCGCGCCGCCGGGCTATCGGCGGCAGAAGCCGATTCGACGCCCGAAGCTCGACGCCTACACACCGATCATCGACCAGATCCTGGAGACGGACCTAGCGCTGCCGAAGAAGCAACGGCACACGGCGAAACGTATCTTCGAACGACTCCGAGACGAGCACGACTTCGCGGGCGGCTACACCATCATCAAAGACTACGTGCGGCTGAAGCGGACCTCGCAGCGCGAGATGTTCGTGCCGCTGACGCATCCGCCGGGGCACACCCAGGCGGACTTCGGCGAGGCGCAAGTGGAGATCGGCGGGGTGCTGGCGAAGGCGCACTACTTCGTCATCGATCTACCCCACAGCGACGAGAGTTACGTGCGGGCATTTCCGGCCGAGACGACGGAAGCTTTCTTGGAGGGGCACGTCGAGGCGTTTCGCTACTGGGGTGGCGTGCCGCGACGGATTCTCTACGACAACACAACGCTGGCGGTGGCGCGGATCCTAGGCGACGGGACGCGGCAGAAGACGCAGGCGTTCTCGGAGCTGCAGTCGCACTACTTGTTCGCAGAGCGTTTTGGGAGGCCGGGCAAGGGAAACGACAAGGGGAAGGTCGAGAACCTTGTGAAGGTCGCCCGACGGAGCTTCTTCGTACCACGGCCCCGGTTCCCCAGTTGGGCAGCGTTGAACGTATGGCTGGAAGAGCAGTGCCGGAAGAGGCGAGAGCGCCGGCAACGCGGGCATCGAGAGAAGATCGGAGAGCGCTTCGAGCGTGATCGACGAGCGCTGTTAGCGCTGCCGGTAGCGGCGTATGAGGCCTGCGAGACACGTCCTGGGAGAGTGACGTCGTTGTCGCTGGTGCGCTACCACACCAACGACTACTCGGTGCCGACCGAGTACGGACACCGCCAAGTGCTAATCAAGGGCTATGTGGACAAAGTCGTCATCTGCGCCGGCAGCGAGGAGATCGCACGGCATCGGCGCAGCTATGGGCGTGAGGGGCTGATCTTTCACCCGCTGCACTATCTGGCCCTACTGGAGCGCAAGACCGGAGCACTCGAGCAAGCAGCGCCGCTGGAAGGCTGGCAGTTGCCCGAGGAGTTTGCTGGACTGCGCCGGCTGCTCGAAGCGCGGCTCGGCAAGGCTGGAGCTCGAGAGTATGTCCAGGTACTGCGTCTGCTCGAGGACGTTCCGCTCGAAGAAGTCCGTGCTGCCGTAGGGGACGCCTTACGGCTCGGCGCGATCTCTTTCGATGCCGTCAAGCATCTCGTGCTGTGTCGCATCGAACAGCGCCCACCCCGGCTGGAACTTGAGAATTATCCCCATCTGCCCACGGCGCGCGTGGCGAGGACCGCAGCGGCGGACTATCTGGCGCTGGTGGACGCGGGAGCCGAGTGATGGCCAAGCCGAAAGTGCTGCTGGAAGCGCAGCTGAAGGCGCTGCGGCTGCCGACCTTCCTGCGCGAGTACGACAAAGTGGCGCGGCAATGCGCGGCCGAAGGTCTGGACTGTCCGCGCTATCTGCTGCGACTCAGTGAGCTGGAGCTGCTCGATCGCGAACAGCGCGCCACCGAGCGCCGCATCAAGACCGCCAAGTTCCCGGTGCTCAAGAGCCTGGAGACCTTCGAGTTCCGCTCGATTCCGTCGCTGAACAAGAGCTTGGTCCTGGAGCTGGCGCGCTCGGAGTATCTGGATCGCAGAGAGAACGTGCTGGCGCTGGGCAACTCCGGTACGGGCAAGACGCACCTTGCCCTGGCGTTGGGGCTGGCCGCTTGTTAGAAAGGCTATCGGGTCCGCTTTGCCACCGCCGCGGCGCTGGTCCACGAGTTGCTCGAGGCGCGTGACGACAAACGTCTCCTGCGCTTGCAAAAACAGCTGGCCAAGCAAGACCTGCTGATCGTCGACGAGCTGGGCTACGTCCCCTTGTCGAAGACGGGCTCGGAGTTACTGTTCGAGATCTTCAGCCAGCGCTACGAGCGGGCCTCGACGCTGGTCACCTCGAACCTACCCTTCAACGAGTGGACGGAGATCTTCGGCTCCGAGCGGCTGACCGGCGCTTTGCTGGATCGTCTCACCCACCACGTCCATATCTTGGAGATGAACGGCGAGAGCTACCGTCTCCAGCAGAGTAAGCGTTCCCGGAAGCGTTCTTCCTCCCCCTGATCCCCCCGCCCAGCCGCCGGCTGTTTCGAGGGGCTTCCACTACGTCCGGGGCCGCCTTAACAGGCGTCCCCCGACTTCGCTCCAGCCCCCAAAACAGCCGCTTTCAGAAACGAGTCCTATCCCCGAGATGGTCTACTTTTACTCCGCCCCAGTGGCCTAATTTTGCTCCGCCCTTGACAGAAACCGAGACGCTGATCCACCGTTCCACACCTCAAGCCTGATACTTATCGAGCTTTCTTTGGGAGGAGCAACCTGGGCGCAACCCTCTACTCCAGAACCTCAATCGTTACCCGAATCCGCTCCGGATAGGGCTTCGGCAACTCGTACTTGTCGAAGTACACGGTACCCACCACCGGACGGCGGTCTTCTGATTCCTCGCTGTACCGCACGGTGTTCTTCGTCTCCTTCTCCTGTTTGAACGTTGCCGAAAACGGCTCTTTCTTCGTCATTCAGACCTCCTCACCAAACTGTATACGGGGTACCGCCCAGATTGCTGCAAAAATATCCTTTAAGCTCCTTGGTCAGCGGATCTGGGCACGGTCCAATAGGTATTGTCCGTACAGGATGACGTTGTCCACTCAATGGGGCTAACATGGTCGAGCAGCGCGATGTCGATTTTGCCGTCTTCCGATTTGCACCCTCGCACTACCCGTGAGATCTCCTTAGCCTGCCAGTAGATCACGCACGCCAAGATCAGCGTCAGGCAACTACACGAGTTCATCTGCTCGTGAAGTTCGCGAGCGTTGATCCGTCTTCGCCAACCGTAATACACATCCCGGGCCAGGGCGTGCAGTTGCTCGACCTTCAGCAGGCCACGACGGGTGCGAGATCGCAACTGTGACTCGGACAGGTAGCTGAACAGAAACTCGGTCTTAAAGACCCGGCCCAGGTCCTATCGCATGGGATCAACAACGGTAAGAAACGGGAACCGATGGAAATCGGTGTCGCGGGTGCAGATCCGGTTGATGCCGTGCTCGCGCATCAACACTGCGGTGTGAAGGTCGTGGAACAGGTTGCCGCGAACATCCGACAACTCCGTCAGGGTCCGCGCCAGCACTGCCGCATGACGTTGCGTCGGCACCAGCAGATCGAACCCAGGCGAGTCCAGCAGCGCTTCGAGAAAACCCCAAGCTTCCCACGGCGTCCAAGGGGACACAGACGCTCGCGCGTGTGTGGTTACCCGCAGGAACTCGTAGCAAATGTTCCAGGTGAGAAAGGCCGGTGACGGATCATCGCGAGCCTGTAAGACGCTGTTGCGGCAAGGATCATGAAATGGGGAGTCCTGGTCAACCGCGTAGACGAGCACGTTTGTATCGAAGACCAGCACTCATTCCTCTTCCATTACCCGGTAGAGCTCTTCGCGGTTGGCGATGTCGACCCGGAACCCTCCGCTTCTCCAGGTCGGCAGCGGCGGCAGGGTATCGGGCTGTGCATTGGCGGGTGTGGGCCTTGCGAGGACGCGCCTGAGGCCCGCTTCCACGAGGGCGGACATCGTGGTTCCTCGCCGTGCAGCTTCTTCCCGTAGCTGTTGCATCACGGTCTCATCGATATTAAGGGTCGTTTTCATAAGGGAAAGCCTATCCATGATATTCCTATATGTCAACCGAACGCCCTATCTGGTATCTGGGGACGATTATGCGGTTGATGTCCACAGCAGGAGTCGCGGCGACGTCAAAGTCTGGCAGCGCGGGACGACGATTATCGCGACCATCCCTAAATGGCTGTCCTTGGCCGTGCGGGGAAATCCAGCGTTTTGATGCTTGAGGTAAGCCTTGTCGCACGGATCTAGAGAGGCCATGATCTGTCGTGCGCGGCGCTGGCGCACACGGAAGAGCTTCTCGACCGCCGCGCGGTCGAGGTGAGTGGATGTCATGGAACGCAGGGCGGTAAAGATTTCGTCAAGTCGATGAAAGCAGGCGGGTTGGTCGCAGTGCATCCTACGCCGACAAGTCGGCTTGGGTGGACTTGCTAACCGCTCTCGGTTCTTTGGGTACGAGATTGGGGTAGCGCCCAGAATCGTGTGAATTTATACGCTAAGCAGATGATCAGTCCCCTTTTTTGCCCGCGCCCACTTCTGCCACGGGCTGCTAGTCTCCTGTCCCCGTGGTTCGTGACATAAGTTAGCGGGTGTGGGCGGCCAGCGTGCGCTGGGCGTAGCGGCCTATGCTGGCCAGAATTTCGTCTGCCGTCTTGGTTCAAATGAACGGCGTGGGATCCTCATTGTGGATCTCAATGTATTCGCGGGTGGCCCCTTCCAGTGGCATTGTCAAGTTAACTGGTTTCCGAGGGACCAAGCCCCCATATCGAGTATTTAGGTGTAGGTTTACTAGCCATATCTTGGGGCTGTCTCGGCTTGTGATGCGTTAACTTGACAATGCCCAAACGCGTCAACGGGCCATTCACCCTCTACATGACGGTGACGGGTGGCAACAAGCTCCCCTTCGGCAACCTGCCGCGTTTGATCCTGGCCTGGCTCTGCACCGAAGCGGTACGAACCCAAAACCGCGAGCTGGTCCTGGGGAAATCGCTGGCGGACTTGATGCGAGCGCTCGGTGTTTACAGCACCAGCGGCGGAAAGTACACCCGCCTCCGCAACCAAATGAAGCGGCTGTTTGGTTGCAGCATCTCGCTGGTCTATGGGGATGCGCGGCGCGAAACGACCGCCACCGCTCTGATTGCCGACTTTACTGATTTTTGGTGGAACGAGCGTAAGCCTGACGAGCCGATGCTGTGGGACAGCAAGATTTATTTAGGTGAGGCGTTCTTCAACGAGATCATCGCTGGCCTGGAAAAGGACGCCCCTCGTCCCGGCCGCAAACCGCGGATCACCGCGAAACTCGTGAGGGAACTCATCGCCAAGACCACGCAGCAAACTCCGCCCAACGCTACTCACTGGAGCACCCGCTCGATGGCCGCCGCCATGGGAATCAGTGCAGCCAGCGTGCGGCGTATCTGGCGCGCACACGGCTTGAAGCCGCACCGCACCGCCACCTTCAAGCTCAGCAACGATCCCCGCTTTGCCGAGAAACTCGAGGACGTTGTCGGGCTGTATCTGAATCCACCCGAACACGGCCAGGGCCAGATTCCGGGTGGGGTCCGATCCGGGCAACTCCTCGATAAAACGCCCGCCCAGCCCCGGCGTGACCTGGCGCAGCTCGATCCCTTGCTCCTCGCACCAAGCCAAAAACGCCCCACGGGACGGGCATAGGCGCGGCGGGTGTGGGGGTTGGAGATCTTGGCCGACGGTGTCATTGAGAATCTGGTGCCCGACCAACCCACCGACCGCATCATTGGCGGACACATTGATGGCGGACTGTACCACACCGTGCCCCAGGTTCGGCCCACGAGGCCGCCTACTTCATCCTGTCCAGAAACCTGGCCCGTGGCATGGTTGTCAACGACCGACCCATAGACACCGTCCCCCAGCAGGCTGCCCACCGCGTCGCGGCCGGTCACGTCAACGCCGGCCAGGATGACGCCACGAATTCTGCTCCTATCGACAGCCCCGAACAGACCGACCTCGTCCTCGGTATCCCGGTCGATGAACAGGTTGGACACGGTCCGGCGATTACCGTTGAAATCCGCAGTGAAGGGTGCGTCTTCCTCACCGATCGGATCTCAGCCGGCGCCGCTGTTCCAGTAGTCGTCGTCTGAGTCGACGTCTCCATCGTCGTCCGTGTCGAAGTTCAGGTTCCCTTTCGGCCCGTCCACACGGCTCGACCCCCCCTTCCCCTCGTGAACAGCGCGTGTCTCCAGATCGGCCCGCAGCGGTCCAGGGCGCGAAGCGGCGAAGCGAACCCTTGACAGCGAGGACCGATCTGGAATCATCCAGGGCGAGGGGAAAGGGGGTCGGCTGTAGAAGGGGTTGGACAAACGGGCTTTGAAGGAGCTAGTGAATCGGGCGGCGAGACATTTTCGCAACATCTTCGCCGCCGCGATCCTGGCGCTCCGCCCGTAGACGGGCAACTTCGGTGCGAAGCTCGGCTACTTCACCCGCTAGACCGGATCGAGGGGCAGCGTGAACCGCCGGGGCTACAAGAGCCTTCGTTGGCTTCGCGGCTCGTGGGGCGCTCCGCAACCAGCGGCGAAAGCCCCAAAAGCCAAACACAAAGACAAACATGCTTACGAAGGCAGCCTGGATGGAATCTCCGCCGGTGCGGACCCAGAGGATGAGGACGGCGCTAGATACGCACGGCACAAGAACGAATCCCACGCTGGCGATAACAAGCGCGTGTAGTAAGCCGCGCTCCGGGTGGCGCATACGGTTGACGATCCAGAGCGCGATGAGAGCCGGGATAGCGAACATGCCAGCGACGATAACGGCGTCGTGCGGGGCGTCCCTGATGCTGTCGATGAGTCGTTGGGTTTGGTTCATGGTGTCTCCTTCGATGGTTTGCTGTGTTTTCCCTTCACCAGGGGAAGAGGGAGAACCACAAACCAGGGAAGGAGACTAGAGCGAGCGCGGGGCGACGGGCAAGGACCAGATAAGACAACGCGAGTGACAGACGCTGAAAGCGAGCGAAGCGTTCTGGCGCGAGAGTTGCCCTGGGACGCCGCCAACGGCGGGCCGCTGTGAGCGGAAAGGCACCACAAGCAAACACTCAATCGAAGCGGGAAGAAAAGAACAAGCGCGGCGAAGCGAACGGCTCCGCCGCGCCCTGGCGCGGTTGCCCGCTAGGACTCGTCCACCTGAACCTCCGGGAGTTCTGCTTCTGCCGGAAGCTGGAAGAGGCGCGTGTGGGCGAAGTCGGCTACTTTCGCAAGCACCAACAAATCGTTGCGCCCGAAGCTGTGCGTGCTCTTCCATTGATCGCCGTCTTTGTAGAGGCGGGCAAAGGTGACATTGTGCCTCGGCTGTTCGTCGGTTCCATTGCGCCAAATCGTAGCCTTGACGCGACCGATCCGGATTTCATCAACGGGTTTCTGGTTTGCCATTATGTTTTTCCTCCTAAAGAGTTAAGGGTTTGTGAGCGTTTTTCGCTCACCCGCGAATGGCGGAAAACGCCCAAACCCTGACGCGGTAGGAAAGCGCCGCCCGCGCCGGTGACGGGCAGGGCCGACAAAAGCAAAGGTTGAGTGACAGACGCCGAAGGCGAGCAAAGCGTTCTGGCGCTGGCCTTGCGTCGGCCCAAACCGGGACCGGCGACGGGAAGCGCGAGAACATGGCGCAACCTAGACCCATCCGCCGGACGGCGCGAAAGCGATTTGGCGCAACACCGGAAGGCATGTCACCATTGAGCCTCGCCCGGCAATGCTCGATCAATGGAGCAAGGGGTAACGGGTGGGAAAGTGGATCGCCCGAATCGCGGCGCTTGCAGCGCGTCGGGGATGATCCAGGGGAAACCGCGATTTCAGCGGCGGTTCCATAAGCCGATTCCTCGCTGCCGCGCTTGTTCTTCCAGTCGAATAAACTCCGTCCGCTTCGAGAAGGGAAAGCGCCGATAAACATGGCGAGTCCGGTCATCTTGGCCCTGAGTTGCAGGGGCAGGCTCAAGCCCCTTCGACCGTGATTCTTTGAATGTCCCATTGGTTGTTCCTCGCTTCGTAGCCTTTGACGAAAACCGCCTCTTCCGCGAATCGGCGCCCCTCGTGGCGCGTCATGTGAATCACCATGGCGATGCCGTCCACTACGCCTCTACAGGTGACTTCCCACGGTAGCTCCCCGCCGCCCTGCATGGCGCAACTGGCAATCCGCGATAAAGCGCTCTCGGCGTTGTTGGCGTGTACGGTTGTCAGCGATCCGCCGTGGCCGGTGTTGAGGGCTTGCAGCAGGTCCGCCGCCTCTCCGCCGCGAACCTCGCCCACGACGATGTGATCCGGGCGGTGACGTAGCGCGTGGCGGACTAAATCGCGGATTGTGACTGCTCTTTCCTGCAAACCGCGAGCCTCGAATCGAACGCAATTCGAGCGCTCGATCCGAAGCTCCAAGGTGTCCTCGATGGCAACTATCCGCTCGTCATCGGGCAGAAGTTCGATGAGGGCATTGAGCAACGTGGTCTTGCCCGATCCGGTTCCGCCTGAAACCAGGATGTTGCGCCGGGACCGCAACACCCGCTCTGCTTCGGCCCGCACGTTTTCGGGGAGTGCGCCTTGCTTGACGAGATCATCCGCCGAGAACGCCCGCTTCCCGAAACGGCGGACGGTGATAGCGACTTGAGGACTGGCGGGCGGAACGCAGATAGCAACCCGCGATCCGTCATCGAGCCGGGCATCGACAATGGGCGAGCTGGCCGGGTCCAGCCCCAAAGGACGGGCGATATGGATAGCGGCCCGTAACAGCGCCGCTTCGTCCAGGTCCGGGGCGGCGTGTGCCATCAGCCGTCCGGCCCGCTCGACCCATACATTGGCGGGGCC
The DNA here is from genome assembly GCA_965248365.1 of Bryobacterales bacterium. Classification (GTDB taxonomy): domain Bacteria; phylum Acidobacteriota; class Terriglobia; order Bryobacterales; family UBA6623. Next base: position 407,475 of record CBDFJA010000004.1, read on the forward strand.
GTTAATCATGATCTCGCTGACTTCGGAATCTTCAAGGGCGCTCTCCAAACCCGGTAGAAACGGTTTTAGGTGTTCCAGTCCGCTTGCGGCGCTCATATTTGGCCCGCCTCCTTCGCTCTCCAATAGGAGTGTTCGGCTGGTAGATAGTGTGGTTTCAGGTAAACGCGGCGAGGTTCAAGCGACTGCGCCCCGTCATAGGGCAGACAGATCGCTTGACAGTTCGAGAGCAAGGCGAAGTCTCGCGGGTGAAACACGGCCTCGCGTTGCTCCCGGAATGATTTGGTTGCGCCCATGCTCCCCCCTCCGCCTCCGGCCCGGCCTGAGAGTGGGGAGACTTCCGAGCGCTTGGAGGTCTCGCTGATGGTGTAGGATTCCTTGATCTTCGCCACCTGGCCGCACAACTCCGACGCAATCTTGGCGGATGCGTCATCACTCAGCGATAGGAAGATGCGAGTGCGGAGCGTCTGCAACAGCGAACGCCACGCTTCCGAGCTTCCCAACACGGCCCGCAACGAGGAAATAGATTGTGTGGCGACAATCGGGATGCAGCGGCATTGCCGGGTCAGCGCAAAGGATTTTTCATCGCCCGATGGGTCGTCTTCACCCACCGAAGCGAAGGCTTGATATTCGTCACAGATAAAAACGGCGGGCCGGAAGTAGCTGCCCGGCTTCGCCTTCATCTTGGCCGGGCGCATGAGAAGCGCCTGTAGCCAAGCGTTCTTGAGCATCACGCCCACGGCGCGGGCCAGCGCCGGGTTGATACCAGCGGGCATGTTCAAGGCCAGCACCTTGCCCTGCTCGATCAATTCAAAGAGCGGCGGTAGGTGCTGCGAGATCGGAGCCGTCCCTCCGGTAGCCGGGGGAATGGAGGTAGCGGCCTGGTTGCTCTCGGCTGCGGGGTCCGGCGTCTTGTCGTCCGGCTCCGGTTCCGCCTCCGGTTCCGCCGCCTCCGGCTTTTTCGCTGCCTTCGGCTTCTGCGCCTCCTTCGCTGCCCCTCCCCATGTGTAGTTGATCTCCGCCGCCGCGTCCTTCTCCGCTTTGAGCCGCTTCAGTTGGGCTTGCAGGGTAATGGCTTGGGGATCGTCAGGGATATGCGGCGCGGCGGGACAAAACACCTTCGCCACGTCCGGCATATCGAACATGGCAAGGAACACCGAAACTCCCTCCACAATCGAGGACTTGATCTTGTTGTCCAGGGTTTGCCAGTCGTGGACAAACCAGCGCTTGACGGCCTCCACCCGCTCTCTTGTCTCTTCGCCGGGTCCGGGTTCCCAAACGATTCGATGGGTGATCTTGAGCTTGTCAAGTTTTTCCTTCAAGGCTCGGCCGTAGACGGCTTGTTGTTGCTTCGGGTTCCCCGCCTGTTTCCACACCCATTCAGCCAGTGCCATCTTGTTCGATCCCACTAGATCGCTCGAAACGAAAACCCTCCCTGTGTTCAGGTCATCACTCAGCTTCTCGGCTTCCTCGATCTTGGCCGCAAATAGCTCCGGGTCGATGGCACAGCGGTAGACCTGCTGCAACGTCACCCAGCGCTCCGGGAAAACCCGGTGAAGCTCGATGATCCAGCGGACCAGATTGGTATAGGCTTGCTGCCAGAAGGGTTCCTTGCCCTTCCCGAACAACTGATTGAGCAAGCTCGAAACGGTGTAGGCCAGCGAGTAGGAATCGAGCCACCAGGCCGAGAGTGGGTTCCATTGAGCGCGGGCATCCATGCCAAGCTCAATGTAGTCTTGTCCACGGCCCGCCTCGACCAGGATTTGGCGGATGTCGTGACAGAAGTCTCCCTTGACTTCTAGCACCAGCGCCGCCGCCCGCATCTGCGGATTGGCCGCTTGCCAGCCGAGAAGCTGCCTTGCAAACGGGTTCATGCAAGCCGAGGTTTTGCCTGATCCCACGGCTCCGAAGATCGCCACGCCGGTATACAGTCCGCGCTCCGGGATGGTGAGCCACGAGGGACTGAAAATCTCGCGCGCCTCGACCGGGTGATGGACCTCCCCGATGACGATGGCCGGGGCCTTTTGTTTGGGATCAAGCGGCCACGGCGGGAGCTTGGCGAAGGGTGCGAAATCGCGCCGCCGCCCCTCCAACCAGACCTTCCAAACGGTGAGGGCAATAAGCCCGGACAGCATGACGACAACGAAGGGCGAAACGTAGTACCACAGCACCACCCAACCGAAGAAGTTGGGGGTGTGGTAGTTCATCAAAGCAAGCAAGGGGTTTTCATCAAGTGAGGGGAAGGGACGCCGTACAAAGCTCCACACGGCATACCACAGACCGGCGAAAAAAAAGAGCACCAGAGCCGGAAGCGCTACAACGAATTGCCCGGCGCGAAGCACGGCCCAGCCCAAGAGCATCAAACCTTGAACCACCCGCCACCCGGCCAAGCCCAACAGCACCAAACTTTGAACCACCAGCCAGCCCACGACGGCGAAAACCCGGATCGGGTTTTTCCAGTTCATCGGGCCAGCGGGCCGGTGCCAAAGCTCTCGCAAATAAGGGACCAACTCGCGCCATTTCATAGGTCCGTCTCCGTGCTTTCAGCGCCGCTCTTGGGGGGCTGTTCTGAGCCTTCCCGCAGGGATAAATGAGGACGAGAGCGACCCCATGGGGCCGGATAGCGGTATGTGACTCAGTACCGCTATCCGGGGTCACATGCCCCCCCGCTTTGGGGGGGGGGCGCTCTCGTCCCCGCCTTTTTCCCGCGCTCGGCAGGGGCGGGCCGATTCACAGCGGATAACCAAAGCGGAATGAGAGAGATAGCGAAATAGAGCGTTGTAACACCGTAGCTCCGAATCGTGTGACACCCCCCCCTCTGAACGTGTCACAAAAACCATGCGGCCCCCAGTCACACTCAAAACCGCCGGATTTACGCCTCTCTCAGCCGACCTCATCCCGATCCGCAAACCGGACGGCCCGCCATGTCGAATAGTCGTCAATCGAAACTCCTTCCGTTAGCTTGGCTTCCGGGCGGCGTTGGAGTTCCACAGACCGTCTCCCAGCTTTGGCGAATCCTCCGTACCGGGCTAGAAATTCCTCGTCCTCCCCGACCATCGCCTCGTGAATCGCCTTGATCTCCTGCTTCACCGTCAGCCCTTCATCGGGTCTCCCTGGGTCCGCTGCCGCCCATGCTTCAAGCACTCGCTCCGTTCGATCCACGGTGGCATTTTCAACCGCAATTCCGATCACCCGAACCTGCCGCCCCTTCGTGCGGAGCGCATCCCAAAGCGGCCCATGCGCGGCTCCCCACGAGTGGAGTTCGGTATCCGTCTGGTGGCCCGGATTGACGTAGGCAAAGGTGACGATTTCAGGGTCCACGGCAAGGGGAAGTTTGAGGGCAAAGTAGCGCTTCTGGTTGCCAGCCACACCGTAGTAAATCCGGCGCGGAATCAAGCGGCGCGGCAAGCCGAGCTTTTCAAAAAACTCGACCTTCTCCGGCTCGGCGGGGAGCCAGTTCATACCCGCATGTTCCAGAACAAAATCCAGCGACAAAAGCCGCCGCATGACAACCGGCTTGCTGGCTTTGCGCCGGTGGCGGATGTCCTCGACGCCCAGCGCCCGGTAGATCAGCTTGCTCGATATGCGGCACGTCTTCCCTCCGCCATTCATAATCGGCCACTCGCCCTCGACCGCCGCTTTGCGCTCAATCAATGTCTGCACAAAACGAGCCGCCGTCCACCGATGAGCATCACCAAAGTAATGACAGAACTGCGCCCGCGTGAAGACGCCGCTGTGAAGGCACACGAGCGCGATCCATTCCGCGTCCTGGCCGGTCCAGCCGAGCGGTTCCAGCTTGCGATCTCTTCCCCGCAAATGCTTGATCATCTACAACTGATCTCCGGTGACGGTGGCGCGGTCGCCTTGCAAGTAGGTGATGACGATTCCCATGGGGTTGAACACGATCAACTCCGGGGGGATGTGTTGGAGGAAGTGGAATTGAAGCGAGAGCGTCCAGCGCTCCCGGCCCACTTCGTTTGCCATCTCCATTCGCACGAGGTCAAAATCGGCCGTGGCGCTGTGCGGCTGCTGAGGGTTGGGTTGAATCCTCAAAATGACGCGGGCGACTTGCAATTCACCCCGCGCCACGCCCGCCGCAAGAAGGGCGACATTTTGGCTGTCAGCGCGAAACGAGGCGTTGGCGAGTTGCGTACTGAGGAAGCGCAAGCTCCGGGACCAGTTCTGTGCGACCGTGGCCCGCCGCCGTGAGTAGAAGTCGTAGATGAAGCGGTTGAGGAAATATTTGGTGGTGGGGTCCAGCGGGTCCGCCTGGGCTTCCATCGCTTTGTAGCTGACGGCCTCGGCCCGCCCGACTTCATCAACCCTCACGACGATGGGGCGCGGCGGCTCGACCGAAACAATGCGAATGACGACGACGATGAGCAAGAGCACTCCGATAGCCAGCCCGACGGAGATCACCCGTAGATGACGGTTGGCGTGGATGGCTTCGCCCCATATCTCGGCGTACTCGGCTCCGGCGTCTTTGATTTTCGGCTTCTTCATTTGATCCCTCCGCCCGCCTTCGCCGCCGCCGCCGCGCCGCCGCTGGCCGCAGCCATTCCCGCCGTCGTCGCCATGCCCATCAAGCCGCTTCCGGCTGCTCCGCCGCTGGTGACGAGCATCGAAGCGAGTTCCCCGCACTTGAGGCTTGCCAGTATTCCGGCGATAAAGAAAGGCACGACCGCCAGCGTCCACATACCCACGTCCATGAAGCTCTCGATGTCCAGGTTGGCGTCAGCCAAGCTCGTGATGTAAGAGATTCCCACGGCGGAGAACACGCGGAGCACTGCTCCGGCAATGACGGCGTAGAACGAGTAGGTGAGCATCGCCCGGAACCAACCCCAGAACAGAAACGACAGCGGATCGAACACCAGAAACGGAATGAAGATCGGACCCAGGATGATGAGGATCGCAAGGGCGACTTGCGCCCAGATCACTTGAGCGTAGGTGACGGCGGCCAAGATAAGGAGCATGAGGGCCATGAAGATCACCATCACAAACCCTGCAACCGCCGTCATCGAGGCATGAAGTCCGCTGGTGAGAATATTTAGTAGATCGCCCTGTTGCGCCGCCGCCGCTTGACCCGCCGCGAGCGAGTGAAAAAGGTTTGTAAGTTCGGTTTGCACCGAGAAGAGGGCGTCGCCAACGAGTAGCTCGTGAAGCCAGTTTCCTCCCGCCGCGATCATCCCTGGGAAGGTGAAGGCCATTCCCGGAATGTTGGTGGTGTAGAACTGCAACATCACCCACGGTATCCACACCCCAATGACGACCCGCACCAGTTCCCACGGCTGAATGTTCCCGCTGAAGGCGGTCTTCAGCCCGGTCAACACCACAACGATGAGGGCGAGAAAGCCCAACATCGCATTGCCGGTGGTGAAAACCTCCGTTCCCGCCGCCGCCGTCAGTCCGTCCAGGGCGATATCGAGGAACGATTTGAAGTCCCTCAGTTCTTCGGGGGAAAGATTGGTCGGGATGTTGGGATCGAGTTGGATTTGCATGGTTGAAACGGATTATTGGCCCTGACCGCCATAGAGCGCCGGAATCTGAAAGAGCAAGCCTTCCCGCAGGGTTTCCCGCCTGGCATTAAGCCCGGCCTGGTGCGCGGCGAAGGTGATCTCGGCCTGCTGTTGCGCCGCAACACGTTCAGCCAGCGCCTCGCGCCGGGCGATCTCGCGTTCGTAATCCTCCGCTGACTCCTTCGCCGCCTGATATGCCATCAACTGAGCCATGGCAGCGGTGAGGTTCCCTTGCGTCACCGTACCGGCGACTTGCGATTGGGCAAGCGCGGTGTTGGATGTGTTGGTGTTATTCCGCAAGCCCTCATAGGACTTCACGGCGTCCTTTGCCGCGATCATGAGATTGGCCGCTACCTCGCTCGTGGCGTGATCGAGGACCAGCCGATTGTCGCCTTGTTCCCGCGCCGCGAGATAACCGCGCGAAGCCCGCGCCGCGACCTCCGGGCGACTGTTCTGGAAGAGATTAAGAATGTCCGTCTCCGACACCGTATCGGCGGCGGTGAGCCGTTGCGCCCACGATTCCCGAAAGCTCTTGCCGCTCTCACCCATATTTTCGACCGCTCCCGCAACCTCCGCCGCCACTCCGCTAAAGTCGTTCTTCCACGACAGGCCAATGCCGATAAACTGCGTCGGCACAGAAGCTAGGTCGGTGAACGGATCGGTCAGCGCCCCAACAGTTCCGAGCGCTTGTTCTTTCAGGTGGGCGGCCTGATCCACCAGTTGAGTCAATTGCCCGTCAAAAGTGATCTTCGCCATGGTGTCTTTGTAAATCTGAGTTACCTGATTGGAGATCATCATGGCCCGCTGGATGCCTGCTAGGATCGATCCGAAAACGGCGTGAGCGGGCGTGGTGGTGATGACGATAAAGAGTGGGATAACAACTACTGCGGTCAAGATTCGATGTTTCATTTTTCAATCTCCTTTTGTGGGCCGGGGAACCAGCACGTCGGAAGTGAACCAGACGCGGAGCCGGTGTCCGGCGCGAATAGTGATGGTGGGTAAACGATTCAAGAAACGGTCCAGGATGCGCGTAGCGGCCTGGCCGAGTCCCTGCCCGGCATTGGAGCGGAAACCCGCCACTCCGCCCTCGTAAGGATTGCCCCGCGCCGCCGTGAGGCCGCTGAGGACGCCGACCGCCCCGACAGCGGCGAACATAGAGAAGTAGTGGCGGTCCACTTGATCTTTCAAGGCTCCCTCGCCAAGTTGATTGAGGCCCCGAAATTGGAGCGAAACCCAGCTTCCGTCGGGGTAGATCAAGCGGTCGAAACCAACTCCGAGCCGCGATTGATCCTGGTTTGTCACGGCCTGAGCCGTGCCAATAACCCGCGTCCCTCGCGGGACCAGGATGCGCTGCCGATCCGCCGAGTAGAAGGGAATGGCAACCACGGCCAGCACCGGGCCGGGGAAGTCGCCGGAAAGCTGTGTTGCCAGCGCCGCTTCTAAAAACGAGCCTTCATAGATACGCTCCCAGCCCGGAGGGTCTTGCGGCACTTCGAGCCGCGCCGGAACAGAGTAATCTCGCGCCGTGGCGCTGCCCGCAGTCGCGGCGGGAACAACCGGGGCAGCTTCCGGCGTGGTCGGCGTTCCGCGGAGTGCCGCGATAAGTGCTTGATCCGCTTGGGCCTCCGCCGCGATTTCATCTTCAAGGCCGGTCGTGACCGTCCGCATTGTGTCAAGCGCGTGTTGCAGGGCTTCCGCGCCTTCATCTTTTGCGGGTGCAGGATCGTCAACGATGCGCTTGCCGCTGCTTGCGCTGCCGTCCAGTTTCCGGTAGGTCTGTGCGACCGGCGAACTGCGAAGCGAACGGCTGCGCCGCTCAACGTCTTCCAGGCGCAAGCGCTCCCGGAGTTCCCATTCTTCCTGGGTGTAGGGTTGCCCGGTGTCGGGACTCGGCCCGGCAAGTAGGGCCGCTTGGTTGGCGGCAGTAAGTCCGGCGACGTTGGCTTGCCGTTGTTGCTGCGCCCGCAAGGCTCGATCCGCCGCTGCCCGCTTGGTTTCGGCCCGCATCGTTTCGGCGTCCACCCGCGCTGTCATCTGATCGGTAAAGCTGCGCGGCGCGGTTGTGGCTGTCTCGGTTGCTCCGGGAAGCGCTGCCGGCTCCCCGCCGCCGAGCCAAATCCAGTAGGTCAGGAACAGAAGAACGAAAACCGTGATGGCTCCCACACCCCATTGAGTGACGACGCCGCCGGGGAGTGATCCTGCTGGTTTTACGTAGAGCCGCTTCCACTCGATCATGGCCCGATCTCCGGCGCGGCGAAGCGCCACCGTACTCTCTGTTTGCCGATCTGCAACCAGCCGTGGCCCAAAACGTGACGGGCGATGTACAGCCCGTCCTCGCCAAGATCGTAGGCCACGAGCGACGGTTTTCCGTCCTTTTCTTCGTACAGCGCGGGCGACTCCTGGGCGTTGGAGCGAAGGTAGGTAAACTGCCCGTCGTGCCACATTCCCTCGACCAGGAACGGCCACTTGTGCGCCTTGTCCTCCAATCGGTAGGGAAACTTGAGCCGCGTAGGATAGTTCGCCCGGAACGCTTCGCTCTCGCCCTCGGCTAGCGCCGCCGTGTCCGCGATGCGGCTATCGGCGTCCATCTGCGCGGCCTTGGCCGTCTTGATGGCGGTCTCCGCCATTTGCTGATAGGCGGCGACCTGCCCGCGAGCGACAAAGGCCGGTTCATGTTTGACCGGCGAGATTCGCGGATCGGCCTCCCCCTTTTGGTCGATGCGAACGACAAGATGTGGCCGGCCCGCGCTTTGCTCGGTGACAAGGAATGAGTAGATGCGCCCGGACTCGCAAACCAGCGCCACGTTGGTAGTGACGCCCTCGGCAATGGGTTTCAGGAACGCGAGATTCGCGGCTCCGGTCAGGTGCCAGTATTCGGAATCTCCGACCACAAAATCCAGCACGTTTTCCGTTTGGGGAAGCACGATAACGGTGGTGTGCCGGGTCTTGGCGCGAATCTGTACGATTTGATCCTGGCCTCCTTCAACGCGCAACACCGGCCCGCCGTCCTGAGCGGTCAGCGGGATGGTGAGCGCCACGAGCGCCGCCGTGACGAGTGTAAGGATTTTCAACATGAGCTACCTCCTGGATAGGTGTTCAATGGCCTCGACGAGGCCGTATTGTTCGACTGCCTCGGCGCGCTTGTGAGCATCGACGGGCGACGAGGTATAGAGCCAGTAGCTCGCCGGATCGACTTCGAGCCGCAAGATACCCGCCGCGTCGGTGCGGCGTAGATAAAGCTCGCGCTTGGGGATCAAGCCTCGAATGGTATTGACTTCGGAAGGGTTGAGCCGGAAGGTTTCGGCGGCTTTGTCCGGCAAGTCGGGGTTGGCGAGAAACAGCTTGGTCGGCATGGATTCGAGCAAGGCTTCCGCCCCCGCGGTCCCGGTCACGTCCACGGCGCTTTGCGTGGCGATAATCAGCGCGGCGTTCTTCTTGCGCCATGTCTTCGCGGCTTCGGCAAGATAGGAAAGCACCGCCGGGTCTTGCAAGTAGCGCCACGCTTCATCGACCACCATGAGCTTTACCCTGGCCGTCTCGTTGGGGTTCTCCAAAGACAGCCGCAACCATTCGAGAAGGTAGAACAGCGCCGCTTCGCACAAGTCCTCGTGCTCCGCAGCGCCCGCCATGTCGATTACCTGCCAGTCCTCGAAGTTGAGGTCGTCAGCGTCCGCCGGGTTGTCGAAATATCGACCCCACGCGCCGTCTCCGTGCCAGCGCCCCAAAGCAGGCCACATCTTTGAGGGCAGCGAACGGACCAGCACCCCAAGGGTCCGCCGTTGGGGTGCGAAGGCATAGAGGTCTTCGACGCGGGCGCGAATCTCGCTTGGGTCTTCCCCGCCGAGTGTCCAGCCGCCGATTCGCAAGAGCCGCGCAATCCACCCGGCAAGGAATCCGAAGGTCCGCTCCCCCGCCGGAAGCGAGAAGGGCCGTAACCGAAACCCGCCGCCCGCGTCGCCTTCCGGGGATAGCTCCATGTAGCCTCCGCCTAGAAACTGGGTCAGCCAGCGGTAGGAGCCGCCTAGATCAAGAATGAGAATACGCGGATCGTATTGGAGGGCTTGAACCAGAAGGAAGTTGAGCGCGAAGGATTTGCCCGCGCCGGTCGCGCCAAGCACCAATGTATGTCCCACGTCTCCTTTGAACAGATCGTAGTAGTAGGGGGTTCTCCATTGGGTTTCGAGCACGGCCAAAGCCGCTTTCCTCAAGTGGCCGCTGCGCGGTGTTCCCACCGGAGGACCGAAGATCGGAGCCATCGAAGCAACCGCGCCTGCCGATACGAACACGGAGCGGACCTGCCGGCGGCGCGGTTGCGCGGGCATCCGCGAAAACCACGCCGGAAGCTGCCCGTAACCCTCCCGGATCACCTTGGCGTCATGGCTGGTAAAGATACGCCGGATATCTCCGTCCAGGCTCTCGGTAACGGATAGCGGGCCGTGGATCGCCACGGTCAGCGCGAAGTCGCCGTAGGCGATTCCGTCCGTCTCCAACTCGACCAGGGCATCGCCGAGGCGCTCCGATTCCGCCGCCGCCGCCGTGTCCACCATCGCCGCCGCGCTTCCTTCTGTTTCTTGAACGTGAGCGGCCATCGAGTAGCGCTTCGAGAAGTAATGGCGCTGCGCTCCCCGGATTTTGCGCCGGGCCGCATCGAGGCCCTGCGGACGCCATTCGAGAGTCACCGTCATGGTGGCATCGAGCCGGTAAAGCGCCTGTAGAAGATTCGCCTTCGCTGCTCCGGGTGGCGAGAGAAGCGAGTAGAGAATGACAGGCTCCCCGTCCAGGCGGAGATTGCGCCGCTCCGCTTCGAGTTCGGAGACGGCCAGCCTCCAGTTCATGCCGCTGCCCCTCGCCCCGTCCCAGAAGGTTCCGGGGCGGTTGGTGAGTTCGTTCAAGACCCCAGACGCTTCCGCCGCGTCAAGCACCCGTACCGGCGTCAGGTCATCGACCAGCGCCCGGCTTGCTTCGACCAGTTGCCGGAATCTCCCCGCCGCGCCCTCGATAGAGGAATGAAGGTAAACCGATTCATGTTGATTGCGCCGCCGCGCCATCCAGTTCTTGGCATAAGCCATCCACCACGGCCCGCCACTCTTTTGAGTGGTGACGGCGGATAGGCCCGGATCATGCGCCCATGCGACATAGGCGCTGACGCTCTGCAGCCGTTTCTCAAGGAACGCTTGGCGCTTACGACGGCCAAGCGCGGCAACGCTCGATGCTTCGTCATCACCTTGGTTCTCGAATTGGATGGGACGCCGGAGCAAATAGAAGTAAAGCCGGGTCCGCGAATCGACGCCGCTCAACATCCGTTGCCAGCGGTCCACCACCCGGTCCAGTTGTTCGGGTGTCTGACCGTCCAGGACGGTAGGCGTTAGCCGGGCGATCGACATAAGCTCCCCGGCGCGGGTCAGGCAGGACCGGCCATCTTCGAGCCAGCCCCACCAGGGCAGTTCCTCGGCCAGCGATCCCGCCGCGTCAAAGTCCGTGAGTTCGTTGTCTACGTTCACCCGCTATCTCCGAATGAGAAGGGTCCAGGGAGCCTCCGCCCATTTGCCGGGATCGTAGCGGGCGCGAAACTGCGCGGACGCCCGCAGGATTTCAAGCATGTTGGGGTCTTGCTTCCAGGCCCAAAACCCGACGCCGTAGAGCACCGTAAAGATCAATGCGCCCACCACAATGGAGTTGATGGCGTTCCACAAGGCAAGCCCCAACGTGGCGCTCAACAGGAACCAGCGGCGCTCGACGCCCATGATGGTGAGCGGTTTGGAAAGCGCCGGGTATCCGCGCCATGTTTTCCCGCGCTCCATCAGAAGAGCCAGGCGAGAAAGTTGGCCGCGCCCATGGCCATTCCCAGGCCAAAGATGATTCCGGCCAGGGCCTTCTTGCTGCCGCCTTCCCCGAAGGCGAACATCAGCCCGCCCACCACGACGGCAATCAAGCTGAGTCCTCGCGCAATGGGTCCGGTGAAAGCGGCCTGCAACACGTCAATCGCTTGCAGCCAAGGGCTTGCTCCTGCTCCCCCCGGTGGTGTGACTGGTGGCGTCACCTGGGCCAACAGTTCTGCCGCCGAAAGCGCGAGGATGCTCACCAGAAGAACGCCGTGCTTCGAGATGGTTGAATGTTTGTTTGTCATCTGTGTCTCCCTTTTTTGTTGACTCATACGCCGGGGAACTGTCCCCGGTCTTCTTGCCCCAACTTCTTGGCAAGCTCGGTTTGCCCGCTGCTGCCGCGCCGAATGGAGCGCTCCATGAGATCGACTTTGAGGCCGAGGTCAGCCAAGCCCAAAGCGCGGGCGGCGGCGTAAATCACAGCCAGCAGCGAGACTATGGCAAGTCCGCCATACCACGCTAGGGACATCCAATAATCGGTGAAGATGATTTGAAAGTGAGGTTGGAGAAAAGCGAAGTGTTCTCCGCCGACCATCGCGGCCACGGCAAGGATAATGGCCGTGAAGCCAACACTAATCTTCCACGGCTGCATTGCGGGAATCTCCCTTTAGAGTTCGATAGACCCTTTATCTCGTGTGCCGCCGCCTCCGCCGCCCTCGTCCTGGCCGAGGGATCGGGCTATCCGCGCCGTCGCCCGCCCGTTGCTTCCATGCACGGCAAACCCGGCTGCGGCTTTCGCGGCGATACTCTTGGCGCTGTAGTGCTCGGTCGCAACCTCGACGTTGACGCGCCCGCTACGGCCTTCAACATCGAGATATTCAAGCTGCGCGTCCGGGTACTCCACGCGGCCATTCTGGACGGATAGACCTAGTGCCTCCGCCGCTTCCTTCCCGCCGCGCACTCGAGCGATCTCCGTAGCGCGGGCGATCTCGCGCTTGAGTTCGGCGTCAATGCGGACCCGCTTGAGGACGGCTCCCTGTTCGAGTAGCTTCATCTGCTCGATCCTCGCGGCGCGAAATACAGCCACGTCATGTTGAAGCTCGCCGGGCTTCACAAGCCCGCTCCATGCCTTCTGTTGGGAATCAAGCCCCTGGTCGCGGGCTACGCGCTCCGCCCGCTCCACTCCGCGCTCGGTGAGCGTCAGCACTTTGTAGCTGCCGCCTTGCGGTCCCTCGGCGGTATGCTCCCGGACGTGACCGGCCCGGATCATCTGATCCACGGCCCGCCGCGCCGCGTAGGGATGTCCCTCAAAGTGAGCATCTGCCACGTCGCGGTAGGCGACGTTGCGGTACATTCCCACATCCGCTATCGCTCGATCCGTGCGGTCCTGGAAGGTCTGTCGCTTCGTCCTGCGGGGATCGTATTCGCGCCGGTGGCCGTCGCGCTCGCGGTTTTTGCGCTCTTTCGCGTGGTCGCGCCTGGGGCGAGCTTCGGGCCGGGTCCGGGGATCGGTGGTAAAGTCTCGCGGATCAAACACGGTAACTCCTTAACGGCTCGGCCCTACGTCGTGCTGTTGCGCTTGAGCGGGTTGTTGTTCCGGCGATTGTTTTGGCGTTTGGCTGATCTGCGGCCCGCGAGCATGAGAGTATTCCTGGGTCAACTGCGCCCGCGTTTTTTCCTCGCTCGGCTTCTCAACCTCACGGTCGATGGCCCGTTTCATGAGGTGATCGGTCATCTTCTGCGCGTCTCGCGCCGCTCTATGAATCTCATGCGGGTCTTTTTCAAGCACCTTCACCCAATTCTCGACATAGGCCGCGCCGCGCTGCGGGTCATGTCCTACGCCCACGCGCTCCCCGGTCATCATGGCGCTGATCTCGGCCCGCAATTCTTCGCGGGCGTATTCCGGCGATCCGAAGCCGTTGTCTAATCCCTCTTTGAGCGTTTCGCGGTTCATACGATCCGGGTGGCCGGTTGCATGGCCGCACTCGTGAAGCGCCGTCTGGTAGTAGCCGTTGCGGGTGGGGAATTGGGACGGCTCCGGGAGCACTACCTTGTCCTCGGCCATCCGATAGTAGGCGCGATCTCCGGCGACGTGCTCGACGGTCGGCCCGCTGGCCGCGATCACTTTCTCGGCGTCTCGGTGAGCGTCCCATTCGGGCCGTACTTGGCCTTCTCGCGGCTTCAATTCCAGGCCCTCGGCTTGCTCCACGTTAAACACCGTGTACTGCTTACAGATGGGGTGGGACCGCTTTTCTTCTTCGTAGATCGTCTTGCCTTTCTCGTCCTTGATCGTCTGCCCTTTCTCGTCCTTCGCGGCCCGCGCCGTGCGATCCGTGAAGAACAGAACCTGCGTCCCTTTCTGGCCCTTGCGAACCTGCCCACCCGCTTCCCGAATCTGGTTGTAGGTGCCCCAACGGTTGTCGCCTCGTCCATCGCGGATGCCCCGGCTCATCAGGTAAAGGCTGTTGCCGCCGCTGTACTTCTGGCCGGTCGAGAAGTTTTCGGCGCTGATCTGTTCTCCCGGCTTCCACGGCTTCTGCCAGGGCGCAACTCCGCGCTTGATCTGGTCAATGATTTCGTCGGAGACTTTCTGCGCGTAGTCTTCCCCGCGCTGCCAAAAGGATTTAGCCATAGCGCGCCTCCATTCCTAGTTGTGACGGTCGTAACGCGCCGCGTTGATCTCCGCCACGGTGCCCACGTCCTCGTCCATGGGCACTCCGATCTTCTCCGCCAGTTCCCGCGTCAGCTCGACCGCGAGTCCTCGATTCAGCGCCTCGTGAAATTCAGCCTCCGTGGTGGCCGTGACGTACTTCTCGCCGTTCTCTTCCTTTTCGCGAATCATCGTGTAATCTCTATTCCCATCGTTTGCCCGTGCTCAAACTCAAGTCTGTCAGCGGCCTGCGGCTCAACCTGACCACGAGCGCCCCCTCGTCAGTGAAAGCAGTTCGAACTTTGCAGGGTCGTGCTGCGAACGGAATTTCGAAGAGTTCAGGAAAATGCGTAGAATTTGCGGATCGGCGAGGGTCGCCCACTGCGCGAACACAAAGAGCGACGCGAACATCACCAGACCGGCCAACAAGCTGCCGCAGAAGTTGAACGCCGCCCCGTCCATGATCAGTGCCAGCAAGAAGAGGCACCGCTCCGCGCCCAGAATCGTCAGCGGCCGGTTCAGGGAGCGGTACACGGGATGCAAGGACGGCTCTGTCATTGTCTTCTTCTGCTGGTGTCATGGAAACAGCCAGGCCATGAAATTGACGGTACCGATGGCCATTCCGAGCCCGAAGACAATCCCGGCCATGGCTCGCTTACTCTGCCTCTGGCCGAAGGCAAACAGCAATCCGCCGACAACGATCGCGACCAGACCGGGCCTGCGGGCGATCGGCCCGCTGAAGCTGATCTGAAGACGTTGACAGCGTTCTCCACAGCCGATCGAGCCGGGGCGGACGTGACGGCCAGCACTGCCGTGCAACCAAGCTGGAGCAGTCGCACTGGGATGCGACGAAGGTGTACAAGTTGAACCGTTTCAACCTCCCATGCGTTTGGGGTGGCGAGGTCGAAGCAACCGGGATCGATCTCTGGGTGCGCGGTGCGGCGCGATGCTGCTGACCTCGCCCCCCTAAAGATTGAAGAGTCTATCCAGGGAGAGAAACTCAAAACTTTTTCGGTTAGGAGGTGCAAAAAAATCGGATTGAGGTTCTCCCCATGGGGAGACTCCTATATAGGGGGCGGATTGCGACGATGAAGGGCGGCAGATCTCTGTGACCCCTGGACCACCACCAAGAAGGCGAGTGGCCGGGCTATGTCCAGAGCACGGTGTCGGCGGCGCGGAAGCCGTGACAAGCGGAAGTGTGCGTGGAGGATCGATTTGACACTTCAAAGCTGCTCCGGTGGCGGGATTGGGTGGTGATGGTCACTGTTTGGATATTGGAACAGGTGTGCTCTGAGTCCTCGTTGCGACCGGCGTGTTCGTCGAGGCGGTTGTGATGCACGCTTTGGCCGAGGAGGCGCCGTTGACGGTGAAGGAGGCTGCCCGGTTTCTTGGTGTGAGTCCGCAGACCGTGTATGCTTGGGTTGAGCGGCGGCAGATTCCCCATCTCCGCGTGATGGGTCGGAACATCCGGTTTTTGCGATCGGACCTTGCGGCCTTTCGCGCCTCATTCAAACAGGAGGTGGTGAATGGCACGACCGAAAAAACATGACGGCATCCTGTACCGGCGCGGCCGTTTCTGGTGGATGCGGTACCGGGATCGAGACGGTACCCGGCGCCTCGAGTCTACTGGGACAACTGACTGGCAGGAAGCCCAAACACGGCTACGCGAACGATTGCAGGCACGGGATGAGAATGTGCTCGCGCTCGTTCGGCGCGGCCAACGACTCACGTTCGACGAGTGGGCGGACTTTTTCCTGGAGCACTATTCCCAGCCGCCCTTCCGGAGTATGAAGACGCACGCAGCCAACCAAAACGCGTTGAAGCAACTCAAGCCCGTGTTCGGAGCGCAGACGTTGTCCGCCATCGGTGCAGAGGACGTTGAGGAGTACTTGCGCCGGCGGCTTCGACAACAGAAACGTGTCAAGACACGGGCGGGGTATCGAGAGCTCGGGCTGCTGAAGCCGGCGACCGTGCACCAAGAGTTTCGCGTGTTGCGCCGGGTGTTGAATGTCGCGGTGAAGAAGAAGTTTGCTGCGGCCAACCCGTGTAACTCGGTGGAGTTCCCCGTCAGGGTCCAGGGGTTGTTTCGGCCGCATTACATGACGTGGTCGGAACAGCAGCGGATTGAGTTGCACGCGCCCCCGTACTTGCGGAACGTGATCCGGATCATCACGGAAACCGGACTACGGGTCTACAAGGAGCTTGCACCAGTGCGGAAAGACCAGGTCGACCTAGCAAACGCAGTGGTCTGGATACCTGACTCGAAAACCCCCACGGGTGTGGGGGAGGTGCCGCTAACGGACTTGGCGGTAGAGGCTTTCCGCAGCCAGCTCTTGCTGGCTGGACCAGGGCCGTGGTTGTTTCCGAGCAATCGGAACCCGCGCGGCTACCAAGCGAGCTTCAAGAGGATCTGGCGGACAACGTTGGAACGCGCGGGCGTCGCGTACTTCCGGATCTACGATCTCCGTTCGACGTATGCAACCCGTTTAAGCGCGGGAGGCGTGGCGGACGAGTGGGTGACCCAACTGCTCCGACAAAGTGATGCGAAGGTGTTCAAGAAGTACTCGCAAATGAAACTCGCGATGAAACGGGAAGCGTTGCGGAGTCTCCATCGTCAGGCTGGTGAGGAGCACCGTCAAGCGGGTGAGGAGCAGGGTTCTGATACACTGCGGGCCAACGAAACTGGGGTTTTGATACAGTTTTGATACAATTCGGGCCGGTTTTAGTGATTTCGCCAATGGAATAGAATCTGCAAGTGGTTTGGAATCAAGGAAGTAACTCCAAGGGGCGGTTAGCTCAGTTGGTTAGAGCGCCTGCCTTACAAGCAGGAGGCCACTGGTTCGAGTCCAGTACCGCCCACCAATGTTTTCAAGGAGTTACGTGCTACCCGCTCGGCCCGACCCGCCAATTGTGACGCAGATTGTGACGTAACCCCGCCCGACCGGCACATTTCAGTTCACCTCCGCGGCCTTCTCCAAGCCCTCCGACCTGACGCTCATCAGCCCCGAGGAGAGTTTTTCTACCGCCTCGCGCTTGGCCTTCATCCGCACGTGGCTGTAGTGCTCCAGCATGCGCCGCGACATGTGACCGGCAATCGCCATCAGCGTCGCATCCGGCGCCCCGGCTTCCGCCAACTCCGTAATCGCCGTGTGCCGCAGGTCGTGGAAGCGGAAACCTTGCAACCCGGCGGCCTTCCTGAGATTTCTCCATGCGCTTCGCCAGCTCTTCTGGTGCCGGGTCGGGTCAATGTGTCCGTGCTGGCAGGCCGGAAAGACGTAGTGCTCCGGCTCGGCGCACCCCAAAGCCTCGGCCCGCTTTCGCAGTCGCACCAGCGCTTCCACGGCGTCTTTGTTCAGCGGGATCGTGCGGCGACCGCTGTCGTTCTTGCTGCGCTCGACGGTCAGAACCTCTTTGAACAGATCCACGTTCAACCACTTGATATTTTTCAACTCCACTCCGCGGCAGGTGGTGCTCACCGCCAATGTTGCCGCACAGTGGGCAACCGTCCAACTTGGCCTCTGGCCAGCCGTGACGAACAGCCGCCTCTTCTCCTCGTGGATCAGGGCCCAGCCGATGTGCGAAGCCTCCGGGTAACGCGTGACGTCTTCGGCCAGCAGGTCCCAGCGCTTGGCCTTCTTCAGCATCCGCTGCACGACGCCGATCTCCATGTTGATAGTCCGGCCGGAGATGCCCTGCCCCACTCTTGCTTGCTGGTAGGTGGCGATGTCCTCAGCCGTAATTCGCCCCAGAAGGCCATTGCCGAAGTGCCTCTTGAGGGGCACCAGCCGTTCCTTCTCGAACTGCACGGTGCGTTCGCTCACCCGGTTCTCCCGTCCAGCAAGGTACTTGTCAGCCGCCTGGTCGAAGGGCAGTCGGGCAAAGGCCTTGCCCGACGGGGCTGCTACCTTGCCCTCTTGGATCTGGGTAACGAGTTCCTTCTCCTTTGCTTTTGCTTCTCGGTGGTCAGAGGTCTCAAGCGACTGACGATAACGTGTGCCGTTGACGGCCACATCCGCCCACCAGGTTCTATTGCGTTTCCACAGTGCCATCTCACGTCCCCCTTTTGCTCTTCGATCTCTTCTTCCCGCTTCCTTTCGGCCTCCCACCCTTCTTGCCGTTCTCTCGGGCGATCTCCTGGATGCGCTCCAGGCCGAGTCGTTCGAGCCGGGACTTGTAGCTCCTCTTGCCGAGCCAAGATGTGAAGCGCTGAAGTTCCGCTTTTGTCATGATAATATCCTAAAGTGTTTTGGTTAAGATTGCAAGAGCCTTCTTGCCACGCTTCTCGTCAGCTTTCCCGCCCCCGGTTGTACGGACGTCGCTTTGGCTGAAGGCAATTCAAGGGACTGGCCCTGTGCGAGAGTAGCTCTTGGTGCCTGCTGGTAATGTCTCTGGACGCTGCCTAACATAAAGGGGGGTCCGTACGAAAGCCAATGCGAGAGGATACGAAATCGTCAAAGACCGCCGCCAGAAGAAAAAGGTCTCACCTGCCTAAGAACACGAGTGGAAGCCTACCCACTAAGGCTGCCGACCCGCGTTGGATTAACTGGCTGAACGAGCTTGATGACCTAGAGCCAAGGTGTCCGCGGGCTCAGGATTGGCACGAATACAGCTACTTCATGTTTGCTCGCTACCCTCGTTTGCGTCCCCGCCTGCCGGCCAAACGAAGGAGCAAGGGGAGTGCCGCAGTGGCCAGGGACCCACGACGTCTTTTGCTCGAATCGTGCCGCGAGACTTTTGAGCGCCAGTTGTCAAGTGTCGAGAGAGGCATCAAAGAGCATGATGTCGCGCGCAGGGTGCTGGACGGCCTGAACCGACTCCAGCGTAGGCAGCTGGCTGCTCTCGTAGTCGATACGGTTGCGGACCTTGAGAATTACACAGGGTATCAGTCCCAGCTAAAGGACCTAACTCGTCTTGCCAAGGAAGCCCGGCGTCAAAAGACCCTCGGTAGAAAAGTAGATGAAGCCGTAGAAGCCCTCCACCGCGTTAGGCACTACGCCTCGAAACTGCACCCAAGTGTGGGAGGCGACTTGGCATTCACAGCGGAGCGCGCTATCACGATGCTTACCAGGCAACAGTATCGCCACACACCGGAGTCACTTCGGGCGCTGCGCAATGAACTGAAGGAATCTAGTTCGACATCCTACCCCTGCCCTGAAGATCCCGCGACGTTCGGAATGCTGCAGCTGTACTGGTTCTTTCGGCATGGGTGCGGGCTGTCCGGCGACGAGTCAGAGGTGCGGACCGCTCTAATCCGAAACACATTCTGGCCTCCCTTGGCAAAGAGTATCAAAGTGAAACTTCATTACTCCGATGCGGAATCGAAAGGCTCCACAACCGTTCGGCAGGCGGCTGCAAACTTCGGTCGCGACCGGGGCAAAACCTTGTAACAGAATCCCGCCGGTTTTTCTTGAGCTCTGCCTTTTACCCAAGGTGATCCTTGGGGTTAGTTTAGGTCTGTAGAGACAAGTTCCAAGAAGGAAGATCTATGACTGAGACCTACGATGAACGCGGAGCCGCCCGGTATCTCGGTTGCTCCGCAGCGCTTCTGCGTCGCATGCGCCGCGAGCGTCGTGGACCGCGTTGGACCCGAGTCGGTCGGCTCGTGAGGTACCCAGAGCGCTGGTTGAGTGAATACGTTGAAGCCCAGGCCGTTCCGAAGAGCTACAACTCGGGAGGGGCGGACGAAGCGTTCCGGGGGAAGGGCAAGTCGTTGTGAGAATAGAGGCCCTTGAGACGATTTTGGCACGAGGTCTATCTGGTGGCCGCGAGGATGAAAGGGGAGGCAGGGATGGCCAAGAAGAGTGAGCGGTTTTTCCCTCGGACCGATGCTGGTAACGCCGAACTGTTCGCGTCACTTTTCATGAAGGGCGTTTGCTACGACCACCGCAGAAGACGCTGGTTTGTGTGGCGGGACCACTGGTGGGAGATGGATAAGGATGGGGAGTTGCTCCGCCGAGCAAAGTACACTGCCCGCGTTCGGAAGAGGCACGCATTGAACAGCTCGGAGGGTGACGGTAACGAGTCCGAGAACAAGGAACTTCAATGGGCGATACAAAGCGAATCCCTGCCCAGACTGAAAGCTTGCTTGAGCATCGCGCAGTCGGAGCCTCCCTTGGCCCATTCGGGGGACGGTTGGAACGCGGACCCATGGCTCCTGGGCGTGGAGAATGGGGTTGTGGAACTGCGAACGGGCGAACTCCGCAACGGAAGGCAGGAGGACGGAATCACCATTCACACAGGCGTCCGGTTTGATCCCGAGGCGCGATGCCCACGGTGGGAACAGTTCCAAGACGAGATCTTCGAGGGGAAACGGGAAATCGTTGAATTCGTTCAGCGGGCGATAGGATACAGCCTAACTGGAGATGTGTCCGAACAGTGCTTGTTCCTGTGCGTAGGCGGAGGCTCTAACGGCAAGAGCACGTTTCTCGAAGCACTGCGCCACGCCCTCGGTCCCTACGCCTACAACATGCCGTTCTCAACGTTGGAGCTGAAGAACCGTTCTTCAGTACCGAACGACTTGGCCGCTCTCGCGGGACGGCGCCTGGTGACGTCTAGCGAGACCGGCGAGAAGATCCGGCTGAACGAGACAAGGGTCAAGGTGCTCACTGGTACCGACAAGCTGACGGCCCGCTTCCTCTACGGCGAGTTCTTCGAGTTTCAGCCAGTCGGAAAGTTCTGGCTGGCGACCAATCACCTTCCTTTCGTTGCGGACGATTCGCACGGATTCTGGCGGCGAGTGCGGGTCATTCCCTTCCATCGTCGGTTCAGCGACCAGGAGGCCGACAAGGGTCTTCTCGAAAGGCTGAAGGCCGAGGCCTCCGGCATTCTGGCCTGGGCCGTCCAAGGTTGTCTGGAGTGGCAGAAGCACGGCTTGGAGATGCTCGCCTCGGTCAGGGCCGTTACGGAAAAGTACCGCGGGGAGATGGACCCGGTTGGCGAGTTCGTTGACGAGGACTGCGTCGTGGGCCCCGACAGGCAAGCCGCCTGCGGCCAACTCTGGTTCAACTATAAATACTGGGCCGACGTGAACGGCGAGTCGCAACCATTGGACCGTCGGGCATTCACACGTAGGATGGAGTCACGTGGCTTCAGAAAAGCTAGAGTCGGCCATGAGCGAACGTGGACCTGGGTGGGTATTGGGTTGAAGGAGGATCATTCAGCGCAGGAGACCCCAGCAGGTGCGGACGCGAGGACGGATGCGGACGGGGGATTCAATACTCTTGGTAATTCGACCCCTATATAGGGAAAACCTGGGAACTGACGTCCTCAAACGTCCGCACGTCCGCAAGGGGGAGTGGAGTGGCCTCGACTTCCTTGGCCCGTTCGCTAGCGGCGCTATATACGGCCCTGCCCCAAAGGCCCTGGGACTGGGTATTAGCTTGCTGTCTGCTCATCCTCGGTCTTTGCGTCGTAGTCCAAGGGCTTCCAAAGGAAGTCCGGACAGGCGGCGCAGGCCTCCTCCCTAGCCGGCACCTCTAGTTTAGCCTGAAACCCGCATGCTCAAGACCAGGGTGGAGCGATCGCTGGGTCGGGTCAGTGTGAGAGTCGAAACTGCTCCCATTTACCACGTGCAACATCAATCGGCAGAGTCAGTTAGGGCGCTCTTTGACCTACAGTCGTCTTGAGGGGGGACTGTGGGGATCGGACCGCACCACATCATGCGCAGACCGCCTTCTTTGGGGTTCACACTTTACTGGCAACAATGCTACGGTTTTAGCCGGGGTCCGGCCAGTTGTAGGGCAGCCGCGGCTGGATCATCGCCCCTACAAGACGCGCGACGTCGAGGTTCTGGCCGAAGGACCAAGCGATGACCGCCGCCGGAAGGTCTTCCGGTGCGACGTTGGACGCCCGGCAAACCTCCTCCAGCGCGAGGCGCCGCTGATCGTCGCAGCTCAGCTTGTTCCACAGTTCCACGGGCCGACCAAGACATGCGTAGGCTGCCGCGGCAGACTCGGCTAGCTCCATGAACGCTGTCTTGCCACCCCTGAGGTGGCGCGTGATGCTGGCCAGATTGTAGGCGGCGGGAATTGAGACGGCGTGATCGAGACCAATTCGGCCAAGGGCGCCTTCCTTGCCATTGCCTCGCCAGCCGGGGGGATGAATTGACCTGTTCCTCATTGCCTCGTGACCGCAGTGTACTTTATTGCAGAGCTTCCTCCCAGGGCCCTTGGCGGATCTCCCCGAGGCTACGGTCACTCCGCGGCCAGCCAGACACCAGGTTGGCTGGTCGCGTCGCCGACACTGACGGAAACGGGAATGATGCTACCTGCCGCCCAGGTGCTCCTCCCAACCGAGCTATTTCTTCGCCTTGCCCTTGGGAAGACACTTCCGGCCCTCAAACGGCGGGGTAAACCCCAAGGTGTCAAGATCGACCTGCGGAGTTGCCGGGAGACTTTCGAATTGTTCATCGATTACGACGCAGGCGCCGTTGCCGACGGGAGGCGGCGGCCTAAGCTCCGAGAGGAAGCTGCGGACCTGAGGGACGGCATTCGAGTCTGCCACGTAGAGCGTGTTTCCAGGGGGCATGATTGTTGCGTCCGGCAGTGGCCAAAGATCCGCCCGGATCTCTTGCGTGCTCGGACTTCCTCCCGCCGAAAAGACAGGCCGAAAAGCAGTTCCAGAGCAGTCGTCGGACTCAAACAGAAGCCCATCACCTAGAAACCCGTAAAGTCGGCTGCGGGTCGCGTGGAGGAGCACCGGAATGCCATTTACCTCGAAGGCGACGCTTGCCGCGGGAAAGCCCAAACTGGTGGATCTGAACAGGGATATCGAACTGCTGCCACCCAGAATCTTCCCGACCGCTTTCCCATTGGCATCGGCGAGTTTGTCAAGGGCGGAGCAAAATTAGACCACTGGGGCGGAGTAAAAGTAGACCATCTCAGGGAGAGGACTCGTTTCTGAAAGCGGCTGTTTCCGGGGCTGGAGCGAAGTCGGGGGACGCCTGTTAAGGCGGCCCCGGACGTAGTGGAAGCCCCCCGAAACAGCCGGCGGCTGGGCGGGGGGATCAGGGGGAGGAAGAACGCTTCCGGGAACGCTTACTGTGCTGGAGACGGTAGCTCTCGCCATTCATCTCCAAGATATGGACGTGGTGGGTGAGACGATCCAGCAAGGCGCCGGTCAGCCGCTCGGAGCCGAAGATCTCCGTCCACTCGTTGAAGGGTAGGTTCGAGGTCACCAGCGTCGAGGCCCGCTCGTAGCGCTGGCTGAAGATCTCGAACAGTAACTCCGAGCCCGTCTTCGACAAGGGGACGTAGCCCAACTCGTCCACGATCAGCAGGTCTTGCTTGGCGAGCTGTTTCTGTAAACGCAAGAGACGTTTGTCGTCACGCGCCTCGAGCAACTGCCAGCCTTCCAGCGGTGCTGCTTGCTCGAGTGCTCCGGTCTTGCGTTCCAGCAGCGCCAGATAATGCAATGGATGGAAGATCAGCTCCTCGCGCCCATAGCTGCGCCGATGCCGTGCGATCTCCTCGCTGCCGGCGCAGATGACGACTTTGTCCACATAGCCCTTGATCAGCACTTGGCGGTGCCCGTACTCGGTCGGCACCGAGTAGTCGTTGGTGTGGTAGCGCACCAGCGACAACGACGTCACTCTCCCAGGACGTGTCTCGCAGGCCTCATACGCCGCTGCCGGCGCTCTCGCCTCTTGCGGCACTGCTCTTCCAGCCATACGTTCAACGCTTCCCAACTTGGGAACCGGGGCCGCGGTACGAAGAAGCTCCGTCGGGCGACCTTCACAAGGTTCTCGACCTTCCCCTTGTCGTTTCCCTTGCCCGGCCTCCCAAAACGCTCCGCGAACAAGTAGTGCGACTGCAGCCCCGAGAACGCCTGCGTCTTCTGCCGCGTCCCGTCGCCTAGGATCCGCGCCACCGCCAGCGTTGTGTTGTCGTAGAGAATCCTCCGCGGCACGCCATCCCAGTAGCGAAACGCCTGGACGTGCCCCTCCAAGAAAGCTTCCGTCGTCTCGGCCGGAAACGCCCGCACGTAACTCTCGTCGCTGTGGGGTAGATCGATGACGAAGTAGTGCGCCTTCGCCAGCACCCCGCCGATCTCCACCTGCGCCTCGCCGAAGTCCGCCTGGGCGTGCCCCGGCGGATGGGTCAGCGGCACGAACATCTCGCGCTGCGAGGTCCGCTTCAGCCGCACGTAGTCCTTGATGATGGTGTAGCCGCCCGCGAAGTCGTGCTCGTCTCGGAGTCGTTCGAAGATCCGCTGGGCGGTGTGCCGCTGCTTCTTCGGCAGCGCTAGGTCCGTCTCCAGGATCTGGTCGATGATCGGCGTGTAGGCGTCGAGCTTCGGGCGTCGAATCGGCTTCTGCCGCCGATAGCCCGGCGGCGCGGCGTAGCGCAGCATCTTGCGCACGGTCTCTCGCGCCAGCCCGAAACGTTGCGCCGCTTCTCTCTCGCTGACCCCTTCGACAAAGACCGCTCGGCGAACGCGTGCGTACAACTCCACAGAGTACATCCCTCCTGCATCACACAAAACACCCCAAGAATGTTTTATGAAATGCCGGCGGGCGGTCTAGTTTTGCTCTGCCACAACACGGCTGAACACCGCCGCCCTGTGGTCTATTTTCACTCCGGCGCTTACACGAGTTCCAGGCAATCGAGGCGTCCCAGTGATTGGCCATGCGCTAGACCTACTGTGAGTAGGAGAAGAATTACAACTGCTGTGGCAGATCGTCTCGTCATTTTCGTATCCCTCAGTCGGTGTGGTGGCATCTCAGCAGGACATAGTATTGGGGCTCGCAGGCTTTCTCAGGCCAGCCGCGCGGTGGAGTGGTTGATACTTCTCCGGCTTGCTGAGCGGCCAGCCCCAGCCGGAGCATATCCTATTTTGGGATATCCGTCAACGCCCTCGCATACTTGCTGCTCATGGGCCTGGTCGGCAGCAGGACGGCGGAGAGGCGAGAGAGACGCAAAGTCCTGCTCGCGCTGCTGCGGCAGATCAGGCAGGAGACCGGGCTCCGTCAGGTAGAGCTGGCCAAGCGGCTCGGCAAGCCCCAGTCGTTCGTGAGCAAGTATGAGTCCGGGGAGCGGCGTTTGGACCTGTTGGAGATCGAAGATCTCTGCGGAGCGCTGGGTATATCGCCGGTTGCTTTCGTGAAGAAGTTCGAGCGGGCCAGTCAGCGAGCAGTGGGGCGACGACGCCCAGACTGAGGTAGAGTACTTGACTAGCGTGGACTTCGCCCAAATGTCGGCCTGCTTCCGGCTCGCTCCTCAAGTCCCCTCGGCACCCACGCCTGCCTCGGGGCCACGACCCTGTCCGGCAGCTCGACCTCCAGCGGCAGAGTCGGACTGCGAGTTCGGGCCTCCCGGGGCGCCCAGTTGACCGTAAGTTGCTGCGGCCAAAGTAGGACGCTAGATATCCGCCGCCCTTCTCACGAGGCCAACTGAGCCGATCGCCCTGTCTCGTTCTTCGACCGCACCTCGTCGGAACCGCTGGTCAGCCAAAGCCATCCAGCTGCCAGAGAACGAACCTCCGCGCGGCGAACATCGACACCGGCAGTACGCTTCGCGTGGTTGGCGGAGGTTCTTTCGAGGGAGGAGCTGTCAACGTACCGAAGCGGCGCGGGTAGATCCTCATGGCGAAGGCTTGATCCAGGTGGCTGGATCGCCCCTTGCCGACAAGGGAGGATCTGGCCAAGTGGTACGTCGCTCGTCTCGGCTTCCGATCGGCGCATTCGCGCTGTCCGGCGGAGAGATGTTGAAAAACAATTTCCCGGCAACGGTGAAGGCTTACCACGGGGCCAAACCTCCGTCTGGAAGGCGTAGAAGCGCTCCACCCAAACGTTCTGGAGGCCCTCTGCGGGTCGTTCATGCGATCGCTTGTTTTGCGCCAGGCATCCGCGGAGCGGTAGAATTCGGGCGTCGTGATTGGCTTGACCATTAGCCACTACAAGATCACCGAAAAGCTCGGTGAGGGCGGGATGGGTGTGGTGTACAAGGCTGAGGACACGCATCTGGGGCGCGTCGTCGCGCTGAAGTTCTTGGCGGCGCACTTAGTCTCGAACGCGGATGACCGCAAGCGGTTTTTTCGAGAGGCCAGAGCTGCGGCGGCGCTGAGTCATCCCAACATTTGCACCGTCTACGAGATTGGCGAGACCGACGGGCGGGCGTTCATCTCGATGGCCTATCTCGAAGGCCGGGAGTTGGCGGACGAGATAGGCGAGGGGCCGATGGAAGTCCAGCGCGTGCTCGATCTCGCGGCTCAGTACGCCGACGGCCTGGCGGAGGCGCACTCCAAGGGGATTGTCCACCGCGACGTCAAACCGGCGAATCTGTTCGTTACCCCGAACGGGCGGGGCGTGGTTCTCGACTTCGGCTTGGCGCAGTTAGCCTCCACGGATTCCAGGCTGACCCGCGAAGGAACAACGCTCGGCACGGTCCACTATATGTCGCCGGAGCAGACTAGCGGCGCGGAGATTGACGCCTCAACCGACGTCTGGGCACTGGGCTGCGTGCTCTACGAAATGCTCGCCGGCAACCCGCCCTTCCGAGGCCACTACGAGCAGGCGATCGTCTACTCCATCTTGAATGAAGATCCGGAGCCGCCCGGGATCAGCTCGCCTGAGGTGGCGGCCGTCATCCGGCGCTGTCTGGCCAAGGATGCGGGCGAGCGCTATCAGGATGGCGAGGCGCTGCATCGAGCGCTTCGTGAACTCCAGCTGTCGTCGCGCCCCTCAACCGCAGAGGCCCCGGCCGCGTCCTCCGAAGTTCCGCGGGTGGCCGTATTGCCGCTCAAGAGGCGGCAGCCGTTCGTCGGACGGCAAGCCGAACAGGACAAGCTGACCGCGCTCTTAGTTGACGTCTCCCAAGGCCGGGGCGCCCTCGCCCTGATCGGCGGCGAGCCCGGCGTCGGCAAAACCCGCCTGTCGGAAGAGGTTCTGGCGGACGCTCGCGAGCGCGGCATGCTCGCCTTCACGGGTCATTGCTATGAGGAGGGCACGGCCCCGTTCACTCCGTTTGTCGAGATCCTGGAGCAAATGGTGCGCGAGATCCCCGCCGACGTCCTGCGGGGGGCGCTGCGCGACACAGCCGGCGACGTGGCCCGGCTCGTTCCGGAAATCCACCGGGTTGTCGACGACATCCCTCCGCCCGCCGAACTGACGCCGGAGCAACAGCGCCGCGTCTTGTTCAACGCCGTCCTGGACCTCTTCCGGAGATTGAGTGCTCGGCAGCCGGTGGTGTTGCTGCTGGATGATCTCCACTGGGCCGACGACACGACGCTCGGGTTGCTGCAGCACTTGGCGCCCCACCTCGCCGGCATACGCCTGCTGGCGGTCGGGACCTATCGCGACGTGGAGTTCGACTTCGGCAAGCCGTTTGAAAAGGCGATGGCCGCGCTCGTGCGGCAGAAGCAGGCAGAACGATTGCGGCTGCGGCGGTTGCCGCAAAAGGCGGTCGCCGAGCTGCTGACCGCCCTGGGCGGCAGCCAGCCGCCGCGGACGCTGGTTCAGGTGATTTTCCACGAGACCGAGGGGAATCCGTTCTTCGTCGGCGAGGTTTTTCAGCACTTGTCTGAAGAGGGCAAGCTCTTCGACGAGGCTGGCGACTGGCAGACGGACGTGAGCGTCGACGAGCTGGACGTGCCCGAAGGGGTCCGGCTCGTGATTGGCAGGAGACTGGAGAGGTTGAGCGAGGCCACGCCGAAGCTGCTCACTGCGGCCGCGGTCGTCGGCCGGCGTTTCGATTTGAAGCTCGTCGAAGCTCTGAGCGACCTCGACAGCGATAGTTTTCTCGATGCGATCGAGGAGGCTGAGGCCGCGAAGTTGATTTCGTCGAAGCGTGAGGGACGCGAGACAAGCTCCGTGTTCACTCACGAGCTGATTCGCAGCACCTTGTTGGGAGATCTTTCGCTTCCCCGGCGCCAGCGTCTTCACGCGCGTGTGGCGGAGACAATGGAACGCGTCTACCAGTCCGATCTCACGAGACATGCGTCGGCGCTGGCGTATCACCTCTATGAAGCGGGGGCAGTCGCCGACGAGGCGAAGACCATCCGTTATTTGATCCTTGCAGGCGAACAGTCGCTGGAGACGGGCGCATTCGAGGAAGCTCGACGAGACTTCGACCTGGCTATGTCGATGTTGCCGGCCGATGATCGAGAGAACCGAGCGTCGCTGCTGTGGAAGCGCGGGCTGGCGCATAGAAGCCTGAGGCTGTGGAAGGAGGCGATCGACGACTGGGAAGCGGCCCTGCCGATCTATGAAGCGCTAGTCGACCTGCGAGGGATATCTATGATCTGTCAGATGCTGGCCCAGTATCATGTCTGGTTCGCTCAGCCTCTCCAGGGTGTAGAGGCCGCCCGGCGGGGCTTGCGGGCCCTCCCTCCCGAGCCGAGTGCTGATCGCTGCTGGCTGCTCGGCCATTGCGCTTGGGCCCTTGGATTCGCGTGCGATCTGGAATCGGCGGACGCGATGATGCGGCAAGCGCTCGCGATGGCCGAAGAGCTCTCGGACCCACGGCTGCAGGGCGAGGTATTCCTCCTAAGCTCCTGGCACTTTTACTCCTGCATGCGCCGCCGCGAGCAGATGGAAGCGACCGGCCGGGCGGTGGAGCTTCTCAGACCCACCAGAGCTCTGGATAAACTGGCCCATGCCCTCGCAAATCGGCAATGGTCATCCGTCCTGGCCGGTCGACCGGATGAAGTCGCCCGCACCCAGGAGGAGACGCGAGCTCTGGCTGAACGATTAGGCCTGTTGGAGGCTGAGGCTCACGCACGGGTTTCAGAAGGACAGCGAGATTGGTTGACGACGGCGGATCTCGAGGCGCACGAATCATATCTTCAGCAAGTAATGACCTTCATCGCCTCGACAGGCGGGCAGTGGTCATTCATGGGCGAGGCCTGGCAGTCCCAGGCGAGCCTCTGGCGCGGCCGCCCGGAAGAGGCGCGCGCTCGCGCCCAGAGCTCGCTCAACCGTGAACCGCGGGCCAGCGTGTTCACGGGCAACGGCTGGGGCCAGCTCTTCCTGTGCGAATGCTCCTTGGGTTACACCGACGACGCGCTTGCTCTGCTCGATGAACGCCGCGACGGTCTCCCTCGCGCCGGCAGGCTCAATGGCCCCGGCGCTTGGCAAGCGCTCTTTGAGACGGTCGAGGGACTTGCGCTGCTTGGCGAGCGGGATCGGGCCGCCGAGCTTTACCCGCTCACGGTGGAAGCGATCGCGACTGACACCGTTGTGACATTTGACGCCAGCCACCTCCTGCAGACCATTGCCAGCATCGCCGCGGCCACCGGCCGGCGCTGGGACGAAGCCCAGAACCATTTCGAGACCGCCCTCCGTCTGGCCAATGGAATCCCCTTCCGAAGCGAACAGGCCGAGGCGCGCTACTGGTTTGCGCGCATGCTCGTTGACCGCAACTCCCCCGGCGATGGGAAGAAGGCAAGAGATCTCCTCGATACGGCTCTTGCGGTCTATCGGGAGATAGGCATACCCACGCACGCGGAGATGACGGAAAAACTTCTAGCGGAATCGTCGCTGTGACCGGCCGAATCCTTCGCCGTGTCGCGCCTGCCGGACCGAGCGGCGACGATAAATGTTGCGAAATCCGGTTGCGCCAATCGATCGGCCTCGGTCGCGCGGTCCGAGCCGCTAGATCCTGTGTAACGGCGAAGCCTTGATCCAGGCGCACCGCTTTACGCCCTGCCCAGCCCACTGGCCCGCCCCGCGGCGACAGGTCTTCCCTGAGCCGAGGCGCAGACGCGACGAAAATGAAACAAAAAAATTGGGGGCTGGGGTCAAGCCCGGGGGCCCCAACCGCCTCCGCCTCTGTTGCGAGACAAAGATGCGCCCCGGAGCCCAGGCAGCAATCATCCTCACCTTAGCGAGTACTCAGGGAGCGTGAGGGCCCTACGATCTTCGGCCAGTGATAGGGACTCCCGCACCGAGCTGCGCCCCGGTAGGCTTCGTCGTT
This sequence comes from Bryobacterales bacterium, assembly GCA_965248365.1. Lineage (GTDB taxonomy): Bacteria > Acidobacteriota > Terriglobia > Bryobacterales > UBA6623. The sequence goes on from CBDFJA010000004.1 coordinate 437,371, forward strand.
GTCGAGGATGGCCTTCAGGGACGACGCGTACCAGCGCTGACCGCCCCGGGGGGTCTTGACCTTGCGGTCGGTAAGGTGAGAGGCGATTTTCCGTAGTGGCCAGCCCTTTCGACGAAGGGTAAAGATCTTCCGCACGATCGAGGCATCGTCTTTGACGACGGTCACGCTGCCATCGCTCTCCAACCAGTAGCCGAAGGGCACGCGGCCCCCGCGGTATCCCTCCTGTCTCCCGCGTTCGGCCAGCGCCGCCTTCGTACGTTCGGAAATCAGATCGCGTTCCAATTGGGCTAGGGCAGCGAAGATCGTCAGGACGAACTGGCCCCGGGGCGTTGTCGTATCCAAGCTCTCCTTACAACTGACAAGGGCAACGTTCAAGGACGTCAGTTGGTCAACGAGTTCAAGGACCAGACGGGTCTTGCGCCCGAGGCGATCTAGGCTCAGGATCACCACGGCGTCTATCTTGCCCGCCGCGGAGTCAGACATTAGCCGGGCCAGTCCAGGTCGGCCGGTACCGTTCTGCGCGCCGCTGACTCCTTCATCGGCGTACTCCTGCACCACTTCCCAACCCTTGGCTTGTGCCATCCCCAGGCACCGAGTGCGCTGCGCGTCGAGGCCGTAACCGTTGCTGGCCTGATCCTCGGTGCTTACACGGAGGTAGAGCGCGGCCGGAGTGGGGGTGTCCTTTCGGGGTGTTCGGCGTCGACGTGGCATACCCCAAAGTGTACACTATCCGAGCGGTTCATGTACAGTGATTAGGTTACTGTACATGATCGGTGCAGCCTGCCGTTACTCCCACCGACATCCGCTCGATGGTGGCGGCCCCGCCCGAATGCCCTGTTGGGTATCCGAAGACCGGGCCTTGCTGTTGGTGGGCTTCGCCGGAGGATTCCGCCGATCGGAGCTGGCCAACCTCAACGTCGGGGATATCGAGTTCACCGAGGACGGCCTGGTGGTGCGCCTGCGGCGTTCTAAGACCGATCAGGAGGCTACTGGGAGGAAGGTCGGCATACCCTTCGGGTCGAACCGGGGAACCTGTCCCGTGCGCTCGCTGAAGGCGTGGCTGGAGGCATCTGGGCCCCGGGCATTGGCACGATGGTCGCAGGCGACCTCCGGGCCAGCGCTAAGATGAGGTTAGTTCGTCGATCCGTCTTATTGAATCTCGCATAATATCGAGTTAGTCAAGGCCAAGAGAAGACTGCTTCCAGAAGGCCGTAATCAAGCGCGGTTTGCGGCGCATGCGACGCAGGGATTTGCGGGCACGCTCGTCCAGCTCCCAGTAGTCCTTCGGACAGACGTTCGGCAACTCGTGCTGCTTCCAGTAAGCCCAAATGTATTCCACCGGGTTCAGCTCCGGTGCATAGGGCGGCAAGCACTCCGTGGCGATGTGGCCTTCGGAGAGATCGATGAACTCCCGCACCAGGCGGCTGCGGTGCGCCGGCAGGCGGTCCCAGACGATCAGCAGCGGGCCGTCGATGTGGCGGACCAAAGCCTTCAGGAAGTCGATGACCTCCAGCTCGCCGATGGCGCCGGGATAGAGCCGGAAGTAGAAGTTGCGCAAGGTCAGCCCGGCGGAAACGGAAAGTTTCTGCCAGTTGAAGTTGAACTCCAGCACGGGTGTCTCGCCGCGGGGCGCCCAGGTGCGGCAACGATGGGGCTTCTGACTCAGTCCGCTTTCGTCGATGAAGACGATCGTGCGGCCTTGTTTTTGGGCTTTTTTTTAGTGGCCGGCCAAGTCTTGCGCCGCCAGTTGCGGATGGCTTCTTCGTTGCGCTCGCGGGCCTTGCCGACAGGCCGTTGCGGGCTCCAGTGGAGCGCCCGCAGGATCTTCCAAACATGACCTTCGTGATAGCGCACGCCGAACTCGTCGGCGATCAGACGAGCGACTCGCGGACAAGTCCACAGCGGCGTCGAGAAGCCCTGCGCTTCGGGGCCCCGCAGCAGCATTGCCTCCAGACGTTCCCGTTGCGTGGCGTCTAACAGCGGCTTGCGGCCGGCGCGCCCGGCCCGGCGGAGTCCGGCGGCACCGTGCGCGCCATGCTCGCTAACCCAACGGCTCACGCTTTGCTGCGCCGCCTTCACGCGCCGTGCTGCCTCGGACTGACTCAAACCTTCGTCAACGACCAGCCGCACGGCCTCCAGCCGTCGCTTTTCCAGAGCATCAAAATCGCGCCTTACGCCTCTTGGGTTCCCCATGTCTATTAAGACGAGCAGAACCCCCAAAAGGTTACTCTATATTATGCGGGAGTCAATAAGGCTGATTCGTCGTCGCAGTACTGACTGCGCGACGTGTGCGGCAGCACGTTCTGGAAGGATAGCTTCGGGACACCATGGTAAGAGTGCGCGTCGTCGTCCTCGCATGCTGCAGTCTGCTGGTGCTGCCGGCGGCGGCAGAAGATGACGATCACTACTGGCCGCAGTGGCGCGGCCCGTTGGGGACGGGTGTCGCACCGCACGCGAACCCACCAGCGAAATGGAGCGAGGTGGAGAACATACGCTGGAAGATTGCACTGCCCGGCACCGGCCATTCGACACCCATCGTCTGGGGCGATCGCGTCTTGCTCACCACAGCCGTACCTTACGGTGATCCTATGGAACCAAGGTACGACAGCGCCCATGGCGTGCACGACAGCGTGCCGGTGACCCAGCGTCATCGGTTTATGGTGCTCGCCATCAGCCGCCGCGAGGGGAAGATTCTCTGGCAGCGGACGCTGCATACGGAAGTGCCGCACGAGGGTGGTCATTACAGCGGAACCTTCGCATCCCACTCGCCGGTCACCGACGGCGAGCACGTTTTTGCGTTCTTCGGCTCGCGTGGAATCTATTCCCTCGATCTGGACGGCGAGCTGCAGTGGAAAGCAGACCTCGGTGAGATGCAGACCAAGCACGCCCACGGCGAGGGGATCTCGCCAGCGCTCCACGGCGACACGCTGATCATCAACTGGGATCACGAAGGCCAGTCATTTGTGATTGCCTTCGACAAACGGACCGGTGAAGAACGGTGGAGGGTCGCGCGGGAAGAAGTCACGTCGTGGGCAACACCGATCGTGGTCGAGCACGGCGGCAAGCCGCAGCTCATCATCAGCGGTACCGATCGCGTTCGAGGCTACGATCTGGTCACCGGCAACGTCATATGGGAATGTGGCGGGCTGTCGGCTAACGTCGTCGCGACACCCGTTTCGGCGGACGGCATGGTGTACGCCGCCAGCAGCTACGACACGCGGGCCATGCTTGCCATACGCCTCGACGGCGCCAAGGGCGACATCACCGGCACCGACCAGGTCGTGTGGAGCCGCAGACGAGGCACGCCCTACGTACCATCGCCATTGCTGTATGGAGACTCGCTCTACTTCCTCCATCACTACCAGGGGATCCTTTCACGCGTGGACGCTAAGACCGGTGAAGAGCGGACCGGCCCGTTTCGACTCGGCGGCATCCGCAACGTGTACGCCTCACCGGTGGGCGCCGCCAACCGCCTTTACATCACCGATCGCCAAGGAACAACGCTCGTGATGAGTCACGCTGACGTACCCGAGATGCTGGCAGTCAACCGGCTCGACGACAGCTTCAGCGCCTCGGTCGCCGTCGTTGGCGGCGAGCTGTTTCTGCGCGGGGAGCGAAGCCTTTACTGCATCGCCGAACAATAGTGCGACCACCCTTCCAACACAAGGTGAGGGTTAGTCAGCTTGAGGATTGGCTTACGAGCGGCGCCAGATCGCCCAGCGAACAGGTGCTCAAGGGTCGGCTGCGAAAGTTGCTGCGGCCAAAGTAGGACGCTAGATATCCGCCGCCCTTCTCCCGAGGCCAACTGAGCCGATCGCCCAGTCTCGTTCTTCGACCGCACCTCGTCGGAACCGCTGGTCAGCCAAAGCCATCCAGCTGCCAGAGAACGAACCTCCGCGGCGAACATCGACACCGGCAGTACGCTTCGCGTGGTTGGCGGAAGTTCTTTCGAGGGAGGAGCTGTCAAGTACCGAAGCGGCGCCGGTAGATCCTCCTGGTGAAGTCTTGATCCAGGTGGCTGGATCAACCCTTGCCGACAAGGGAGGATCTAGCGCAGGGCCTCGCCTAGCGACGGTGATGCCAATGGACGAGAAGCCCGTTTCCCAGGCCCCAGCACAGTCTTCCGCTCGCGGCAGCCGTTCGGCGGTACAATTTCCACGGGCCACTTGGCCTGCTTTACAATCGCCGTCGGATAGCTACCGAGAAATAACTTCGCATCCAGCAATCAGCCGTCAGAGCCTCCGCAACCGGTCGCCGCACGCGCGAAAGTCGAGCTAGATCAGGCGTCTAACAGGGCTCTGGACGGATAGCTAGTGACAACGATTGTTATCACCAGGTATCGCGACGGCGCTACAATGTCCCCATCTTGATCGGGCAAACTATCAGCCACTACAAGATCACCGAGAAGCTCGGCGAGGGCGGAATGGGAGTCGTGTATAAGGCCGAGGACACGAAGCTCCAGCGTCCGGTCGCCCTCAAGTTCCTGCCGTCAAACTTGCTGGAGGACGAGCCAGCCAAGGCGCGGTTTCTTCGCGAGGCGCGGGCGGCGGCTTCACTGCAGCACCCGAACATCTGCACGATCCACGAGATCGACGAGGCCGACGGCCACACGTTCATCGTGATGGCCTACCTGGAAGGCGAGGAACTACGAAAACATATCGAGAAAGGGCCGCTAAGCCTCGACCGCCCGCTCGACATCGCCATCCAGGTAGCGCAGGGTTTACAGGAGGCGCACAGCAAGGGCGTCGTCCACCGGGACATCAAGCCAGCCAACATCATGCTCACCACGACAGGCCAGGCCATGCTGATGGACTTCGGGTTGGCGCAGGTGGCTGCGGCGGCGTCGAAGCTCACCCGGGAAGGAACGACGGTCGGCACGTCCGCTTATATGTCGCCGGAACAGACGACCGGCGAGAAAGTTGATCACCGCACGGACATCTGGGCCTTGGGCGTGGTGCTGTATGAAATGGCCACCGGGCAAGTACCGTTCCAAGGCCATTACGAGCAGGCAATCCTGTACTCGATTCTCCATGAGGCGCCGGAACCGATCACGGCCCTGCGGACGGGCATCCCGCCCGAATTGGAGCGCATTGCCAACAAGTGCTTGACCAAACGGGCTGACGAGCGTTATCAAACCGTCAGCGACTTGCTTGCCGATCTGGGTGCATTGAAGCGAAGCCGGGAATCGAGTGAGGGAAAGCGGCAGTCGTCGGGGACAAGGGACGCGCGTCCCTTGATTGCGGTCCTGCTGTTTGAGAACCGCAGCCGAGACGAGGACGACGAATACTTCAGCGACGGCGTCACCGAAGACATCATCAGTGCCTTGGCGAAGGTCGAAGGTTTGCGGGTCACGCCCCGCGCTTCTGCGTTTCGCTTCAAAGGGGAGGGCACGGCAGTAAGGCAGGTCGCCGAGAAACTGAATGTCGGCTGTGTGCTGACCGGCACTATCCGTCGCGCCGGCACCCGGCTGCGCATTACGGTCGAGCTGATCGATGCCGCCGAAGAAGCCCAGGTGTGGTCCGAGCGCTATGACCGGGTGCTTGAAGACATCTTCGACATTCAGGACGAGATCTCGCAGGCGATCGTCAACCAGCTCAAGAGGAAGCTGGTCGGCGCCGTCGCTTCTCCGGGGGCGACCCGTCGAACTGCCGACTTCGAGGCTTATCGCCTTTACTTACAGGGCCGGCACAACGTTGTTAAGCTCTCCGAGTCCGGCATACGCCAAGGTCTTTCGTGTTTTGAACGGGCCCTGGCGACTGATTCGAACTACCCAGAGCCGCACGCGGGCATGGCCGAGGCATACGCTCTATTGGGCATACTCGGCTACGCGCGGCCCGCTGACGTGATGGTGAAAGCCAAGGAGGAGGCCGTTAGATCCCTCGGGATGGACGAGACCACGTCCGACGCTCACGTCTCTTTGGGCCTCGTCCGCCATGTGTACGACTGGGATTTCGCCGGAGCCGAGCAGTCTTACCGGCGCGCTGGCGAACTGAACCCGGCCGACCCGATTTCGCGAGTCTATTTGGGCATATTGCTCGGGGAGACCGGCCGGCCGGCCGAAGGCGTTGCGGAGTTGCGGACCGCCGTCCAATTGGACCCGTTGTCTCCATTCGTCAATCGTTTTCTTTGCCTCCTCCTGGTTTATGCGCGTGACTTCGAAGCCGCCCTCGATCAGGCGCGCAAGACTCTGGACATCGACCCGACCTATTTCCCAGTAAGGTGGGAGATGTCAACCGCATGGCGCTTCCTGGGCCGTCCGGACGAAGCACTCGGAACGATCGAAGCTGCCGTGTCGCTCGCACCGAAAGACCCCTTCACGCTGCGACTCCTCGGAACGTGCCAGGCTGTCGCGGGGCACCCGGAGGAGGCGCTGCGGACGATCGACAAGCTCAAGGACTTGCGAGCGGAAAGGTACTGCGCCGCCTCACCCATCGCCTGGGTTTATGCGTACCTGGGTGACTTCAATCAAGCGTTCCAGTGGCTGGATACAGCCTTCGAGGAGCGCGACGGTCTGCTCGTGATCCTCAAGCAGTACCCGTGCGCAAACGAGTCCTTCAGGCAAGACCCGCGCTACCAAGAGCTGCTGCAGCGCATCGGCTTCCCGGATTAAGGCAGACCTATTACTACCTCAATCTCGAAGAGTGTACAGCAGGACCAACCCTTTCGAGAATTTCCAGTGAGACCTCTGGGAGCCGTGGCCCCCAAGGAAGCTCTACCTGAAAACCGATGTACCTCGATGGAACGAACTAGACGGGAGATCCCGACCCGCTTTCCGCGACCGCGAGTAACCTAAGCTTCAACAATTCAACGACATGCAGCTCAGCGCCCGAAAGGTGTCGCGAAATCCCGATCGCATGAGCAATCCGACACCTGACCGCGGTCACGGCCCGCCGACCGACCCGGAAACCAAGCCTACCGCAGCGTCCTGGACGAAAAAATCTGCCTGTTTGTGACATCGTTTGTTATCACTATCTGTGCGTTGAGAGGTAGAATTGGACCGCAAGGTCGGCCAAACCATCAGCCAGTACCGCATCAGCGAGAAGCTCGGAGAGGGCGGCATGGGTGTCGTCTTACAAGGAGGACACCAAACTCAAGCGCACCGTTGCTCTCAAGTTTCTCGCTGCCCATCTGCTGAACGACAGGGAGACCAAGACGCGCTCTCAGGAAGCGGAAGCGGCTACGGCCCTGACTCATTCCAACATCGCGGTCATCGATGACATCGACGAATCCGACGGCCAGTCGTTCATTGCCATGGAGTTTGTCGAGTACCGTCGCCGGTACCGGGTTTTTTGGCTTCGGCGAGAGCGGCGCGGCGACCGAGACGCCGCTGGCGTACCCGGTGGCTTTCGGACATCGACTGGCTGCATCTGGGGATCGGCCTGATCTTCACCGTGGCGGTCGTCTATCTCGCCAGCGAATATCGCCGGCCGAGGATCGAGGCGTAGCAGAAAATACCAACCTTTGGGCTTCGCGCCCGCCACAACCCGTCACGAGGAGACATCATGTCCACCACCTCGCCTTCTTTCTCTTCCCGCCAGGCTGCCCTGATCGCAGGCCTCGGCTACCTCGCAATCTTCATCGTCGTGACCTTCGCCAATTCCTTCGCCCTCGAGAAGGTAATCGTCGAGGGCGACGCGGCAAGAGAGAAGCTCTTAATCATAAAGCAGGGATCACTCGGTAAGGCTGACCAGGCACGGCTCCTTCGAGAGGTTCAGGGGACGATAGCCGATGCGGAAAAGCTCGCTGGTGGCGAACTGTTCGAGGCTGAAGGTAACATGAGTCCGAAAAGGGAGATTCGGAAGCTGCGACGGGAGGTAGCGAAATTGGAGGGCCGAGACTGCTCCGTCTCTCCGTTAGAACACCTCTCCAAAACTCAGCGTCGTGCGTACCAACGGGTTTTTTCGCTTATCTACGAATGCGCCCCAAACCGCACCGTGGCCAAAGTTATCGTGGACCGTGTCGTTGCACGACTATGATCAGCCCTTCGTAGCTCGCGTATTGTCCCAAAACACGAGCGACCAATCCGGGGAGGGCAAACGCGCGGCCGTCGATGACGAGAGGCTGCATGGAGACACAACCTAGCACGAATGGGTACTGTCAAGTTAAGAAGGGGAAACTCAAAACCGACGGAGAATGTGGTCAGTAGAGCCCATTTTCTTCGGTCCTAGCGCCGGAAAGTGGCCAACTTGATGTATTAGAACCCTCCAATAGCCCGCTCAGTGGCCCCTCCCTGAACCGTCGTTCGTTAACTTGACAGTACCAAAGAGACGCTTGCCATCGAGGTCTTTCAGATCCTCTTTCAGGCGACGCAGCGCCCAGGGAGAATCCTCGCCGAGCCGGAAGACGTCTTTCCGAATCGCCGCCGCCTGCTTGCCCAGACGGTGGGGTTCGGGAAAGAGATCAGGATCGATCAAGCGCAGGAAGTGCGCAAACTTGTCTTCGTCGCCGTGATGAGGGGTGGCCGTCAGAAGCAACACATGGTCTGACTGTGCCGTGAGGCGCGAAACGAGATCGTATCGTTTCGTTGTGGCGACCTTCGGCTCACGTCCCCGTCCTGCTGATTCCGTTCGGGCTGAGCACTTGTGCGCTTCATCGATGATTACGAGATCCCATTCTTGCTGCCAGACCCGCTCCCGCACCTCATCCTGCTTGGCATAGTCAATTGACGAAACAACCTGTGAAGAGGGCTGCCATGGGTTTGTCAACTGTTGCTGGTCCACAGCAGAGAAAATGATGTCAAACGGTTCTCCAAACCAGCGGAGCATCTCATCCTGCCACTGAATCGTAAGAGGCGCTGGACACAGAATCAGGACCCTTTCGATGGCCTCCCTCAGCTTCATCTCTTTGATGAGGAGACCCGCCATGATCGTCTTGCCGGCACCAGGGTCATCCGCGAGTAGGAAGCGCAGACGCGGTTGCGGAAGCATCTTCTGATAGACGGCCTCAATCTGGTGAGGCAGGGTGCGAATCCCCGAGAGGCTAACTGCGAACTGCTGGTCGTGTGCATAGGCCAGACGAGTCCGCACAGATTCCACGAGAAGGCGCAGTTTTTCCGGGTCAACAAGCTCAGTTTTGGCCTGTTCTTTAGCCAGAGGCGCGCCGAGACCGGCCGCCTCGGCCGCCGAGATCACGGCTTCTTCAAGAGTCCCATCCGCTAGTCTTACGCGACACTCGTAACCACTGGAGCCGTCCTGCCCAAGTGGACGCGCGCCTTCTAGCACGACCGGAGCATCGAAATGGCCCGGCAAAAGCACCTGCTGGCCGATCGGAAGCTGGATGTGAGGGCCACTCACGTCTTATCGCTCTTCGGTGTTTGAACTCTACCACGGGTCCGGCGGCGTCATCTCAACTCCAGGATACCCAGCATACCGCTTCGTACAAATTAAGACGCAGAACTCGGAAAAATGGTAGCTAACGAGCGGCCCGGTCGGGCAACTGGGCGGGTCGAGGCCTCGTCAGAAAGTCCACCGTCAGGGGGGGCGAGCAACCCTGCAGGCCGTAACTTTGGATCATCCCGAAAACCGTTAAATAGGCATTCACGGATCAATCGCTCACTTATCTCCAACACGGACAGTGCTCGGAAGCCCCAATCGAGTATAGACTAGCATCGTGTCGCTCGTATCAATTGTACCCGCGACGCTTCGACCTACGTCCTCTCTTCTGTGGGGTTCTGTGGAGGGAGGCAAAGGAATCGCCGGAATGGCTCTATTTGCAGCTCTGAGTTACGGACAACGTGTTGACCTGCGGCCTACCTGCAATGGCAAGGTGACAAAGGCACAGCAGGCCAATAGAGAGGCACTGGACGTACACCTAAAGCGCCAGTTAGACGAAGCAAGCGGGGCTTACAAGCGCGTCCTCAGCGCAGATCCGCCACGCGCGCCTTCTGAAGCCGAGCTGAAGTTGGTGTTGCGATTTGCTCCTCGAGTGTTCGCCACGCCGAGTGAGCCATTCGGTCTCCGAGACGCAGCTGCTGTCATCCATCCAAAGGCGCCCTGGATTGCCTACCACTTCTTTTGGGAGGATGACATCGACTTTCCCGAAGACAACGACCCTTGCGATCACGAACTGATGTGGGTGCGCCTGGATGAAAGGCGAGACCGGGTCGTCGATTACTTCACCTATTTTCACGGACGGATTTTAAGGGCCCTACCTGCCGCGCTCGAAGAGGCCAATCGGTCTGGCGGGCAGCCAGCCGTTAGAGTGCAGTGGGGCAAGCACGGGACGATGCCCGCCGGTTGGCGCAACCTAACAATCGTGGCGGATAACGGCGACAGCGAGAGCGACTATTACCCGCTCGACAGAGAAATCTCGTTGGAGAAGTACAACCGTGGAACGTTCGAGAAACTCTCCCGGGTTGGGCCGCGAGCGGCATCCTCGCCGCTGGCGGGCAAGTGGCCGAAGAGGTTTAGCGGAACCTGGGAGGACTTTCTCGACTTTTCTAAGCCCGTGGACGTCCGAGGCATCCTTCGCCGGAAGAAGATGGTCCTGGTCTCATCGTGGAACAACGCTGTTCTTGACCGCTACTTGTTGAGGTACAACTTTCGGCCCAAAACGGAATGGCCGCCACAGGTGTGCGAAGACCTCAATAAGGACGGAAGTACTTCCACTTCATCCAGGAAAAAATGATACAGAAACTATCCCCAGCCTAGTTGCTCGTCTTACTTATTGTAGGTCCAATACGAGTTCTCTCAGCATGGCCGACGCCTTCCGGGACCTTACAGCCCACGATCGACTCTCCATTTGGCGTATCTTATTCTACCCACGATCCCGCCAGATGACGGCGCGGTTTATCGTTTCCACGTCCATCACGGCCCCGATTGACTCCGCCTGCCTCTCGATTCACATGCTTGAAGTCGATCCGCGCGGACATGGTTACCCTTTGCGACAAGCTTCTCGAATCGTCTCCTCCAGCAGGCGTGTTAATGCCCCGTCGTCGTATGTGATGCTCTTCGCGATCTCTCTCCCCCGCGCTGAGAGACGCCGATAGCCCCAAATGGAACGACGCTTCGTCTCTTCCCAGCCTTCGCGTTCGTAGTAGAACGGCATATTGACCTCGAAGTACGAAATGCTATCCGCATCCTTCAGCAGATCAGAGCGGTCATCGCCTCCAACCTCATGACGGACTACCAGCCGGCAAGCCTCGTCCGCGGTGGGCTTGGCCACGCCGCACTCGTCGAGGATCGCTCGCAGGATGTTCGCCCCGTTACGCGCATGGGCAGCCTTGAATGTCTCATAGTCGTCATAGTCGCCGCGACGCACTTTCCCTGTCGGAACGGCCCGATCGATATCGTGAGCGAGAGCGGCGATCTGCAATGCCTGTCCGGCCTTGGCATCGAGCCTTAACACCCACAGAAGCGTGTTTTCGGCATGGAGAGGGTCTTCCGGGACCTTGGAAGCCGCGATCGTCGCTCTGATTCTTTGTTTTGCGCTTTCTATGCTATCCATGGTCCCGGCAGATGATGACGCGGCGTACCGTTTCAATGTTCATCACAGCGGCAATAACGACCAGCGTCAGAGCAGCTTGGCTGAGCAGGGCGCCGAGGAATATCAGAAAGACACGGACATCGCGGCCCAGACGGAATCCCTTGCCGTGCCGGATACGGGCGCGCATGAGGCGGTCGTATTTGTCCGCCGTATAGCTCACCATAAAGGAACCGATAATCGCCAGAAATCCGGTCAGTAGGATGAGGCTATCGGTCTTGTCGGCATAGGCGTGCCAGGTGAGTCCGAAAAGCAGCAAGGCGTCGGCGTAACGGTCCAATACCGCATCGAGCCACCCTCCGTAGGGGGTGGTTTGGAACTTGAGCCGCGCCACTTCGCCATCGCAGCCATCGACGACCGAGGTGAACTGTGCCAGAAAACCGCCCAGCAAAAGGGCGAGGTAGCCGCCCAGTGCGAACAGGCCGGCCGCCAGCACGGAACAAAGGAACGAAAACAGGGATATTTGATTAGGGGTGATGCCGTAGTTGACGAGCCGGCGGGAAATCCTCACCGATAGGGGTCGGTTCAAGTGCCGCGACACAGGACCGTCATTGGGCTTGCCCCCTAAATCGGTCAAGAGCGCGTTCTCCGCCTGCCTGACGGCCGTGGGATCATCTACATCGATCCAAAAATGGCCGTTAATATCAACTGCCTTGGCCCGGCCCTCGCCGGCCAGAACCCGCACCGCTCCAGACAGGCTGGTATCGCCGGACTCCTCCGCGCACCGCTCCAGCGTGCCGAAAATGGCGGGAGTAGAGACGAAAATCCCCGTGTCAAAGCCATTGAAATCCGTTAAGCCCTTGCCGATGTTGTTGATCTTCCCGCCTTCGGTCTTTACTCGGGTGACATCCCCCATGTCGACGAGGGAATTACGAATATCCCTATCCACGGCAAGGCTGATTTCGCCTTCGGCTAAAGGGAGCTCCAGCATCTCACGGGCGATCGACGGCTCAAAGAGATGGTCCGCCATCAGCAGCAAAAAAGGATCACTCAGGTGGTGCCGCGCCTTGAGCACCGACAAGCCGTTTTCTTTTTCCCAATCCCCGTTAACGATGGGGGTGATAGGAATCCCCGTGCGGTCGGTCAGACGGCGAAGGAACGTGCGAATGCCCTCCTCGTGGTATCCGGTGACCACATAAAAGTCATCCGCTCCGGCCTCCCAGGCAGAGCGAATGACACGTTCGATCAAGGGGACTCCCAAAATGGGAATGAGGGGTTTGCTGTCACCCCTGAGCCGTAGACGACTACCTTTTCCAGCGGCGATGATTAGACACTTCATCCTTAGAGCCTCAGTCGGGACCGCTCCCGAACTGAGGCAAAACCCTTAATTTTAAGTGAGGCAGTTGAACTTATCTGGGAAGGTTACATCACAGGATATTGTCGCATATGTCGAGCCATCAGACATCGGCGGTGCTTACACGTTTATCGCCCTGGAGCCCCACAGCAAGGTGGTCGTGACTTGGCATTGGCTCTGGGTCCGCTCAGGGGCGCTGAGCGTGACGTAAGATTTGGCGGAGCTCGCCTTGGAGCGCCATCAGCTCTTGCATCGTCTCGAGGATGGTGGGGGTAACGTCAACAACGAAACATTTCTTGAGACCACTTTGCCTGCCGGATTGGGCTTGAACTAACTTGAGGTCGCCGGAATGCCGCCCTCGCCGACTGATCTGTCTCGGTAAGGCACTAAGTTACAATGAGCTTTCCTTCGTGGATTTCCTTCAAACCCTCAACCCCCGTCAGAGAGAAGCCGTTCTCCACACCGAAGGGCCGCTACTGATCCTGGCTGGCGCGGGTAGCGGAAAGACGCGGGTCATTATCTGCCGCTTGGCGCATCTGATTCTTCAACGAGGACTTGCGCCGCACTCTCTACTGGCCGTCACCTTCACGAATAAAGCCGCCGATGAGATGCGCGGGCGCGTGGCCGCTCTGTTGCGCGAACAGGGACCCGAGCGGATTGCGCTGCCGCTGGTATCGACTTTCCATTCTTTCTGCGTCCGCCTGCTGCGCTCCTACGGTGCTGGGTTGGCCGAGGTCCGGCCGGGTTTTACCACGGATTTCACGATTTACGACGAAAACGACCAACTGGCGGCGGTGAAATCAGTCTACCGACAGGTCGGCCTGGACGAGAAGTTCATGAAGGCGCGGTCCGCCCTTTCGGCGATCAGCCAGGCCAAGAACCAGGGCCGTGGTCCGGAAGATTTTTACCGCGAAGCGACCAGTTCACACGCCGAAAGGTTGGCCGTCGTCTTCGATCGCTACCAGCAGACACTGCGGCAATCGAACTCCCTGGACTTCGACGATCTTCTGCTCGAAGCCGTGCGTTTGCTGCAGCACAGCCGGGAAGTTCGCGAATCCGTCAACCGGCGCTATCGCTACCTGATGGTGGACGAGTATCAGGATACGAACCGCCCGCAGTACGATCTGATGCGGCTGCTTGTGGGCGCCGAGCGGAACATCGGCGTAGTGGGCGACGAGGACCAGTCGATCTACAGTTGGCGCGGCGCCGACATCCGCAACATTCTGGATTTCGAACGGGACTTTCCCAACGCCGCCGTGATTCGGCTGGAACAGAACTACCGTTCGACGAAGAAGATTCTTCAGGCTGCCGGAGCCGTCGTTGCGAACAATATTCACCGCAAAGGGAAGACTCTGTGGTGCGACGCCGACGAAGGCCCGCCCATCCTTTTTTATCGCGGACGGGACGGCGAAAACGAGGCGCTCTTCGTCGCCGATCATCTGCACCGATATCTGAATCAAAACCCGGACAGCCAAGCCGCCGCCCTCTACCGTACGAACGCACAATCCCGGCAGATGGAAGAGGCTCTGCGGCGCTACGGCCGCAAGTATCTCGTTGTCGGCGGCGTCAGCTTCTATAAGCGCGCCGAAGTCAAGGACCTGATTGCCTACCTCAACCTGGCCGTGTCGCCGGCCAACTCGATCAGCCTCCTGAGGGTCATCAACACCCCGGCCCGAGGGATCGGCCGGACGACGGTTGAACAGATCGAAAACTACGCTCGCGAGCACGAACTTTCCTTCTGGGAAGCCATCGGCGAGATGCTGGAGAAGAAGCTCTTGTCGTTACGAGCTCACAAGGCGCTGACGCATTTTTGCGCTCTGATCGATCGCGTGAAACGCGAAATCCGAACCAAACCGATCGACGAGGTCTTGTCCTGGCTTGTCGAGGAAACCGGCTATCGCCAGATGCTCGAACGAGACAGCTCTCCGGACGCCGAGAGCCGGATGGAGAACATCCAGGAGCTCGTCAACGCCGCCGCTGACGCCGCCTCCCGCGGTGAAGATCTTCGCGATTTCCTTGATCATGCCGCCCTGGTGTCCGACACGGATCAAATTGATGTTCGAGCGCAAGTGATGCTGATGACGCTGCACAGCGCCAAGGGGCTCGAGTTTCCGCTCGTGGCCATCATCGGACTCGAAGAAAGCCTCTGCCCGCATAGCCGCGCTTTTGAAAACGAGGGAGCCCTCGAGGAAGAGCGCCGTCTCTGCTACGTGGGCATGACCCGCGCCCGCCGGCAGCTCCTGCTGACGTGCGCCCAGCAGCGCCGGCGCTACGGAGGCGGCTCGCCCGAGCGAATGACGCCGTCTCGGTTTCTGCGGGAGATACCCGCCGAGCTTGTCGAAGATCGCTCGGCCATTCCTTTGACGATGGATGACGAAGGCGGAGATGAGGAAGAAATCGATCTTTTCGCCGAGCAGCATACCGTGCGGCGAATGGCCGGAAAGGATCCCGCGGGCTTGCGGACCTACAACTCGGCCGAAAACGTGGCCTCGTTTTTCGCCGAGCGCGGCATTTCTTTTTCCCCCACCGGCCGGGGCCAAGAGTCCGCTACGGGGAGGCCGCGCCAAAGCACGGACAAGACTGCCGACATCGACAGAACGGCCCCACATGCTAGACCGAAGGCGCCCGCCCGGCGCGGAAGTTTCCGCACCGGAGCGAAGGTTCGCCATGAAAAGTGGGGCGTGGGAACCGTGATGCGCCGCGAGGGCAGTGGCGAAGATACCAAGCTGACCGTCCACTTTCCGGGACACGGGCTGAAAAAGCTCGTCGTCAAATACGCCAACCTGCGAGCGCCGTAAGCCATCCCGCGACAAGCTTCCGAGCTGAGCCGCCACCGCCAGGGAGCGGACTTGGTCTACGACGCGGCCACGCGCTCCTGTTCTCTCATGTAAGGAACAGCCTTTTCGAGCAACGATTCGCGAAGCCTATCTGTATCCGGTCTGGGCGGAAGAAAGCCCATCGACATGTGTCCCTGATAGCCGATTTCCTCGAGCTCTCGTACGGCTGCCCGGAAGTCAATGTGTCCTGTGCCGGGGAGGTCGCGA
Organism: Bryobacterales bacterium; assembly: GCA_965248365.1. GTDB lineage: Bacteria > Acidobacteriota > Terriglobia > Bryobacterales > UBA6623. The sequence goes on from CBDFJA010000004.1 coordinate 453,190, forward strand.
TTGCTGTCGGAAAGGTGTATGTTCATGAGGCTTTTGCCGACCCTCTTGATCGCACCGGCGACAGATACATCCTCGATGTTGGCGTGAAAAAAGTCCACTAAGACGCCCAGGTTGTCGAGATTCATCTCTTCCACGACGCTCATGGCGTCTTCCATGTCATTCATGAAGCCTGGATATCCCTCAAACCGGTTGATGGGCTCGATCGCTATGGCCACGCCTTGGCCGGCGGCGTAGGCGCACATCTCGCCCGCGGCTTCGATGAAATACGCTCGCACTTCGGCGAGCGACCGGCTTGGGTAGGGGTATTCCTGCTTGAAAGGAGCACAGCAGATTTCAAAAACCGGAGCGCCCAGATCCGCCGCCAAGTCGATGCACCTTGCGGCGTAGTCGAGCGCTTGCCGTCTGACCGACTCGTCGCCGGAGCCGAGGTCCCGTTCCTCCCCGGCGTCCCAGGCGCCCCACGCCCCGCCGACGGCGGGAATCGTTACGCCCGCGGACGCTGCCGCCGCGGCGACTTCCTTAGCCAGCTTTGACGGGATACTGTCCGGTTGGCCCTTGATCTCGATTCCGCTATAACCCGCTCGCCGGGCTACCTCGCAAGTCTTCGCCGGTTCCTCAAGGATGTTGAGCCCGATCTTCTCAAGCCCGTGGTTTTTCGCCGCATACTTGAATTCCATGCCGCCTCCCAACGCCGATTACTACTACATAGCAAGAGTTTACTTCCATGCACGCGGCACAGAAGTCCCCTTGTTTACCGTGAGCGAAAGGCTGCGAGGCCTAGCCCGCATTTCTCGCCACCTGACGGTCGAAGCACGCGATAAGCCCGCCATTACTGCGTTGCGCTTGCTCACCGTGCTCAACGTACTTTCCCGGTCGGGCGCCGAACGCGGGTCGCTGCTGCTTTCGGTAGAGCCAAAATACGGAACGGCCAGGCTGCACCCGCGAAAGTACGCCTCCGCTCGCCGAGCGTCGCGCGCCTTGTACTGACGGGCTTCCCACGCACTTCGCCTCGGCACGTGGCGAGAAAGTCGGGCTAATCGCCGGGCTAAAACGCCGCATCCGCGAGCGCTACGGCTTTGATCTCGAATAGGAAGTGCGGTACGTGGGCGAGTTTCCAGATTGAAGCTAAGGGATGAGACCGCCCGGTCATGCAGCCGAGCCGCGTCAGGCCCCGGGAAATTTTACTGTTGGGCGGCAATGGGAAGAAACGCCACCCTCTTAGGCGCTTTACCCACCTCTACCTTCCCAAGGGACTTCAACTTGCCCTCGCTCGATACCCCTACCACCTGAACCGTGCCGTCGCCGATGTTGCTCACCAGCACACGAACCGGGCCGCCCTCGCGACCGGGAATCCGCTCGATGCAACAGGGTTTCGAAATGCTCCGCAGCCGGTCAAGCAGTTTGCCGGTTCTAACGTCAACGGCGTCCAAATAGGATCGGCCTTCGTTCGCGGCCAACACGATGTTGGGGCCAATCGTCTCCACGCCGTGGTAGGTGACTTCTTGCGGATCTGAGTTCTCCTTCGGGGTCTTGAGCCTGAATAGCCGGGTCACCTTGCCCGTCCTGCTATCCATCTCAAAAAATCCATCGACCCAAAACGACCCAAAGTAAAGCTTTGACTCATCGGGTGAAAAAGTAAGACTCCGAGGATTGACGTTGAGCAAGTGAAACTTGACAAGCTTGCGCTTGGCCGGATCGATGATGCCAATGCCCGTGATCTTTTTGCAGGTGACGTAGGCGTAGCTGTTCAGCGGTCCGTACTTGACTACATGAGGAGCGCTCGTGCCGCGGATACGGAATTCCTCTTTCATACTATCGAGGCCGATGCCGATCACAGTGTCACTGTGGTAGTTCGCATCCAAAACGTAGTTGCCGTCGCTGGTCAGGATCATGTGGTCGTGGTGCATCTCGCCGATCTTGACTTCGGCCAGCAGGTGGTATTCCCGGGTATCGAAAAACTTGACTTTGCCTTCTCCCTCGACGCCAATGGCAACTTTTCCCCCATCCGTGCTTACGGCTACTCCGTACGGACTCGGCCCGACTTCAAAGTGGCGTACCGTATTCATCGCATCAAGATCCACCAGCGAGACCGATTCGTCGCCGGTGTTGACCACAAGAACAAACCGCGTAGGCGCCTCACCCGCGTATGAGCTCCGGCACGCAAGCCAGAGCCAAGCCAGCATAATGTAGCAAGCGAATCTAAAACCCATACCGAGACACCTCCGATCTGAGTCTACACTAGGTTCACTCCACCAATGACCAGACCGACGGTTACCAGAAAGCAGGCGAAAATCCGCCTCAGCGAACGATCATCAAGCCGGCCGGCAAACGATGTCCCGGCCCACATCCCCCCGAGTGCGATTCCCAGGAAGGCCAGCGTCATCGTCCAGTTGAACTGCGTATAGCGAAGCTGCCCGGCCAATCCCGCCGCGCAGTTTAGCCCAATGATGGCGAGTGACGCCCCGACCGCCTTCTTCGTCTCCAGGCCGGCAAACAACACCAGCGCCGGCACAATCAGAAAGCCTCCGCCAACGCCCAGAAAACCCGTCAGCACGCCCACCGCCGCGCCGACACTCAAACAGCGGAGCGGGTAGCAGCGTTGCCTGGCGGCGGCTTCCCGACGGCCGCGGAACATCGTCAGCCCGACTACCAGCATCAGGGCCGCGAAGGTGAGCATCAACGCGGACGGGGAAACGAGGCGCGTCAGGCCGCTTCCCCCGTAAGCGCCAACGATGCCGGTAAGGCCGAGCAAGAGGACGGCCCGAGCGTGAAAATTCCCGCGGCGATGATAAAGGTAGGCGCCTACGAAGCTCGCCGAGCCCACAATAACCATGGTCATACCGACCGCGGTCTGGGCGGGTATGCCGGCTACGTACACCAAGACCGGAAGCGTGACGATCGATCCGCCGCTGCCCATCAACCCGAGCAACAGACCAATCGCGGCCGCGAGCAGCAACGCCAGGGCGATTTCGCCCGTCATGTTATCCGGGCCCGCCGATTCCCAACTGCTCCCAGATGGCGTCCACTCGCTTTTTAGTTTCGTCGTCCATCTCGATCAGGTCGGGCCAAGGCCGCGTGAACCCCTCTTCTTTCCATTTGCGGGTGGCGTCGATGCCCATCTTCGAGCCGTAGTTCGGCAGCCGGCTGGAGTGGTCGAGCTGGTCGACCGGGCCCATCACGAACTGGATGTCGCGTTCGGGGTCGATGTTGTTGAGCGCCTTCCAAGCGACTTCTCTTAAGTTTTGGACATTGACATCGTGATCCACGACGACGATGCATTTGGTGAACATCGCCTGACCCAAACCCCAGATGGCGCTCATCACCTTGCGAGCGTGCAGCGGGTATGACTTGCGCATCGAGATGATCATCAGGTTGTGGAAAATCCCCTCCGCCGGCATGCACATATCGACAACTTCGGGCAACTGCAGCCGCATCAGCGGCAAGAACACGCGCTCAATCGTCTTGCCCATGTAGTAGTCTTCCATCGGCGGCGGGCCGACAATCGTGGTCGCATAGATCGGGTCCTTGCGCTGCGTGATGCAGGTTACATGGAAAACAGGGAACTCGTCTTCCAACGAATAAAAGCCCGTGTGGTCGCCGAACGGACCTTCCGTCCGTAATTCGCCTAGCGTGACGTAGCCTTCCAACACGATCTCGGCATTAGCGGGTACTTCGAGATCAACGGTTTCACACTTCACCAGCTCGACGGGCTTCGATCGTAAAAAGCCGGCGAAAAGCATCTCATCGAGGTCGGGCGGCAGCGGCAAGATGCCGGAAAACATTGTCGCCGGATCGGAGCCGATAGCGACCGCGACTTCCATGCGTGCTTCTTTCCCTTCGGCCAACGCCCGGCGATAGTGTTCGGCGCCCTGCTTGTGCGTCTGCCAGTGCATCGCTGTCGTCCGCTCATCGAAAATCTGCAAGCGATAGACGCCGGCGTTGCGCTTTCCCGTGACGGGGTTGCGGGAAAAAACCAGCGGCAGGGTGATGAAGCGGCCTCCGTCTTGCGGCCAGCACTTTAAAACCGGGTAGTCAAAAAGCGAGAAATCATCCTTGCGAATGACCTCCTTGACCGGGCCGGTCTTCACCTCGCGCGGAAAGAACGACCCCATCTCGGCCAGCTTCGGCAACATCTTCAGCTTGCCGAGCATCCCTTGCGGGGTTTTCATCTCCAGGTACTCGGCGATCCGGGCGGCGATACTTTCCACCGAGTCCACCTCGAGCGCCAGCTCCATTTTTCTCATGCCGGCAAAAGCATTGATGAGCACCGGGATGTCGTACCCCTTCGGCTTTTCAAACAGCAGCGCCGGGCCACCGCTCTTTACGGCCCGGTCAGCCACCTCGGTAATTTCGAGAATCGGGTCGACTTCGGCGGACACTCGCTTCAGCTCGCCGTTTTTTTCGAGCGCCTGAATGAATTGACGAAGATCGGAATAGGCCATGGCAGTTTTCGGACCGGTTAGTTGGCCGGCAGCGTACGAGCGGAGCGCACTACATACAGAGTCAAATTCCCGTTAAAAGCGGCAGAACATCCGAAACGCGGGTCGGAGCCGCGGGCATCAGCCCGCGGGCCCGCGCCCTGACGGGCACGGCTCTTTCCGCTTCTTGCCTGGGCCCGCGCCCTGACGGGCACGGCTCTGTTTCTAGCTTCGCCACATGCCCGGACCGCTCGCTCACGCTTTTGGCTCGGCAAAAAACCTCACACCGCAGGCGCGGACTAGGTCCCCGACGGCCCCGACACATCGTAGCAAGCCATCTCGGTTTGGTTGCGGACGATCAGCTTACCGTCGGCCAAGGCGGGATGGTTCCATGTCTTGCCGCTCAGCGCTGAAAAACGCGCTACCTCTTGGTGGCCCTCGGGCGTCGCCTTGACGAGAGCCAAATCCCCTTTTTCGGTGAGGACGATTAAGTGGCCGCCGGCCAGAAGCACTTGCCCGAATCCGTAGCGGCCGCCCTTCCACTTGAGTTCGCCCGTGCGAGGGTTTACGCAGCCGAGAATCGCCTCGTCCAGTCCATAGACATAGCCCTCGTGCAGGACCGAACTATTGAACTTGTTCTTCATGCGATTGCTTTGCCAAACCTCATTTACCTCAAAGCTATCGTTCGTTCCCGCAACCCTGACAAGCGCCGCACCGTGACCGTAAGCAGCGGAGATGAAAACATGCTCTGCGTCGACGACCAACGGTTGGGACGCATTGATGCCGTGATGAGTGACCCAGGGATACTCCCACAAAAGAGCGCCGTCTTCCGCTGAAACGCCCATCATCCGTTCCGCGCTGACGATCAAAAGTTGCCTTTCGCCCGCCAGCGTAACCAGCATGGGGGCCGTGTAGGCTTGCGCGTCGCTCAGCGACTTCCACAAAACCTCACCCGTCAGCTTGTCGTAGGCTACGATCGAATTGTCGTTTGCCCCGCCGGGCAGCGCGATGACCTTGCCGTCCACCACGAGCACGGAAGCCGACATGCCCCAAATCAGATTGTCGGCGTCATTCTCCCTAAGGATGTCGTGCTTCCAGATCATCTCGCCCGTTGTGGCGTCAAGGCAGCGCAACTCTCCTTCGCCGCCGAGCGCGTAGACTTTGCCTTCGTTCCAGGTCGGGGTAGCCCGGGGGCCGTCTCCTCCCAATCTCTCCTGGAAAAACGCCGCCCAGCCGTGCGTCCACAGCTCTTTTCCCGAGTCCAACGAGTAGGCGGCCACGACTTCTTGCCCGCGCCGCTGTTCAATCGTAAAGATACGTCCCTCGGCGATCACAACAGATGCGTAGCCGCCGCCGATCTTCGTCCGCCACAGCTCTGGCGGACCCGCCGCCGGCCAGTCCGTCCGAATCGGTTGCTGGTCGTAGCGGCCATCGCGATTCGGTCCCCGGAAATCCGTCCAGTAGGCGTTGCCCGAGCCGCCCGCCGTGCTTGCGGCCCTTACCAGGCCACCTTCAACCTTGCGGTCACGCTCGAGGTCGTCATAGTGCGAATCGGTGTTGTGGAACGTGAAGATGGGGCGCATCCCGCTGCCGGCGAACTCCGCCCGCAGTCCATAAAAGGCGAACAGATGGACGATCGTGAGAACGACCAAAGCGAAAGAGACAAAGAGTTTTCGAAATACACCTGTCCGCGGGCGCATCCAGAGCAGGATCAAGCCCGCCGGCGGCAACAAGAGACACACAAGGACGAAAAGGACCGTGTTGCGGTACCAGGGGTTCGCGGGCATACCCGACATTGTCGCCCCATCGCCGGGCCGCCCGCAATGCGGGGTGCGTCGGCCCAAGCCGACTCAACAACCAAGGGAAGCAACGCGGCTTGTAACCCGAACGTCCCTAACCCGCCTTTCTCACCACGTGGCGGGGCTTCCCCGAGCCTGTGCTAGATTCGTATGATTCCAAGAACGCGCACATACGCTAGCATCGATCGGCGACGGCTGGCCGAGAACTATCTCGAGATCCGTCGAGCGGTGGGTCCCGGGGTGGCCATCGTCTCGGTGATCAAGGGTGACGCTTACGGCCACGGAGCAGTGGAAGTCGCTCGGGCGCTCGCCGCGGCCGGGGCCGACTGCTTCGCGGTGGCTTATCTTGACGAAGCTGTCCTGCTACGGGAGGCCGGCGTCAAGGAGAAGATCCTCCTTTTGACCGGCCCTCCCCAAGGGGAGGAAGCGGAAGTTCAGGCACGGGGGCTGACACCCATGCTGCACAGCCGCGCGCAGCTCGAAGCGTGGGAAAAGCAAGCGCGCCGAAGCGAACGCGACCTGCCCTATCACCTGGGCCTCGATACCGGCATGACGCGGCTTGGCTTTGACACCGCTTCGACCGATGATCTCGCCGCTCTCATCGTTGACGCCTCCGATTTGCGGCTTGAGGGTTTGGCGACCCATCTAGCCGCTGCCGAAGACTTCAGCAGTCCGCAGACCGGCGAACAATTAAGACGCTTCGACACGGTTGTCGAGAAGCTGGAACAATGCGGCCTACGCCCGCGCTACGTTCACGTTTCAAACAGCGCCGCGATCGCTTATCGGCCCGATGCCGACCGCAACATGGTGCGCCCGGGTCTAGCCCTCTACGGCTACGTGAATCCCGCGATCGGCGGCGCCGTCGAGCCGCGGATCCGCACAGCTCCCGTTCTCGAATGGAAGACTCGAATCCTACTGATCCGCGAAGCTCGGGCCGGAGCTAGGCTCGGCTACAGCGGAACCTACACGGCCGAGCGCCCCATGCGCATCGGCGTGCTCTCCGTCGGATACGGAGACGGCCTCAGCCGGCGCATGTCAAACGGCGGGGAAGCCGTGATTCGGGGGGAACGCTGCCCGATCGTGGGCCTGGTCAGCATGGACCTGACGCTTGTCGATCTCACCGCCGCGCCCGCGGCCGAGCCGGGCGAGGAAGTAGCCTTGATCGGCGAATCGATCGACGCCCAGCATATGGCCCGGCAATGCGACACCATTCCCTACGAGGTGCTTTGCAATATCTCGAAGCGCGTGCCGAGAGTCTATTGCGGGTAGGGGAAACATGCGGGTTCCGGAGTTTGGGGTAGGATCTTCCGACAAGGCTGCCTCGCTGCCGCCATGGCTGAAGCCGCGGCCCGAAGGCGCAGCCCCTGGGCCCGCGCCCTGACGGGCACGGCTCTGTCCGGTTCTCGCCGAAGGCCCGCGCTGAATGAGAAATGCCCATCGTTGCTCACAGGGTATGACCGCCCTCTGGCGGGTCTGATTCGCTTGTCGTGAGGGCGTGCGGGGAACGTAGGGGCACGAGGGTGTGCGGGAAATGTAGGGGCACGGCATGCCGTGCCCTAGGGCCCCGATCATCTACTGGGCTGCCAGAGAAGCAGGAATCCCACTCCTATACGACGGGTGTCGCAACCTGACCCCGAGTGCTTGCCGGACAGCCCCTCCGTCGACCCGCCGGTCCGAACGCCGCGTTTCGTCGACGTCAGACTCAGTTGCCGACGGGGGCATGGGCAGGTCGAGCAGCTTAGAACAGAACTCCGCGATTTCGTGCGACCTGCACGGGCACTCGTCGGCAACCGGGAAAGCCCCGGTAAGTGGGGATCCGAACGCGGCGACGACATGCCGAGCCAAATCGTCCACGTGAATCCTCGAAACCCAATTTCCGCCGTCGCCGACAAGCCTAAACCGGCCTTCGCGCAGGGCGACGTGTACTCCACGCCCCGGGCCGTAGATCGCCGCCGGCCGCAGGATCAGGGAAGACCACGGTCCGGCCGCGACCTGTTTCTCCGCTTTGACCCGCAGCCTTTGCCGCTCGGTTACCGGTGCCGCGGCCGTGGTCTCATCAACCTCGCGTGTCTTGCCATAGACGCCGGTCGTCGACAGGTAAATTACCCGGGCAGGCCGGTCCCCCAGTGCTTCGAGAAGCTGCGGAGTAGGATCAAACAGCTTGCCTTCCTCGCGCAGAAGCGGCACGGAGAGCAACACCGAAGTTCCCTGGGGAACTTCGCCGCCTAGCTCCTCCAGAGTCTTGGGCTCGAACACGTCAACCCGCCGCGCGTCGGCTCCGGCGGCGCGCAACTCCTGGAGCTTGGAATCATCAGTGGCCGTCGCGATCACCCGGGCGTCGCGGGACAGCATCTCCAGCGCCACGCGCCGCCCCGTGTAGCCACAACCGAGAATGAGAACCGTCATTGGACCTTTTTGGAGACCGGGAGCTTCAACGACCCATCGACCTCCGCTCCCCGCGCCGAGAACCAACTTCCCAGCGCGCCGGCACGGCGAATGCGAGCAGCTCTCTTCCAGGATAACGGGCGTACCAAACCGACCTCGATGACAGGCTGCAACATGACGGGCTGCATGCCCGTCGCGGGGGAGGATCGAAGACCCCCGCCGCTTTTTTGGCGCCGTTAGCCGACCCGGTCACGGTGCCGGCAAAGGCACCGGCCAAGAGCGGTGGAAAAATAGGACCGCACCCAGCGCGGCCCCCAGCAACGGGCACGCAAAGTTCAACCGCGGCGACGCGCAACGCGGACTGCCCTCCTGTCGGGCCCGGTCAGGACGGATTACAGGTCACCTGCTCGCCACTTCGTCTCTCGTCGGTGCTAAGCTGTTCCCACATCGTGCTCATTGTGTGGACGGAGACCAGATAAAAATGACATCCGCCGAATGGTTCGTGAAAGGCCTTCAAGATCGCGGCGTCGAGTGGATCGCGACGTTGTGCGGCCACGGACTCGATCCGCTCTACGAAGCGGCTAAGAAGTCGGGTGTGCGTCTGGTTGACACGCGCAACGAGCAGGCGGCGGCCTACGCGGCCGAAGCCTTCGGGAGCCTGACCCGGCGTCCCGGCGTGGTCGCCGTTTCGAGCATCGGACACGTGAACGCGATCATGGGTGTCGCGAATGCCTACTACAGCCGCGCGCCCATGCTGCTGATCTCCGGCGCCGGCAACCAGAGCACCTCCGGGATGGGTCATTTCCAGGACTACGACCAGGTAGCTCTCGCGCGTTCTCTGACCAAATACGGGCGCGTCGTCGATCGCCCCGAACGTACGATTCAGATCCTCGACGAAGCCTGGCGGGCGGCCACTGATCTTCCGCCGGGCCCCGTCCATCTGAGTTTTCCGCTGGACGTTCAAGACACGGAAGTCGGCAGTGAACAGATGGTCCAGCCACCGCCGGTCGAGTCCTCCTCCTCCATGCCGAGTGACGATCTCGAGCAGGCCGCTTCCTGCCTAGCGAGTGCTGAGCGTCCTCTCATCGTGGCCGGTAGCGGGGTTTACTACGCGGGTGAAAGCAGTGCGGTAGCCGATTTTTCCGAAGAGTTCTCCGTGCCCCTGGGTGTTTTGGCGTTAGATCGCGACTCAATCAGACGCCCTTTGGGAACCTTCGTGGGCCTCATTGGCGCGCTCACCGGCGGGCCGAGACTGCTAGCGGACGCCGACTGCGTCATCCTCGCCGGCACGGAAGTCGACTATCGCCTCGGGTTTCTCGGTCCCGACACGATCTCCGGCGACGCTCGTATCCTGCGAATCGCCCAAGGCTGGCCAAACTTCGCCAAGATCTACGAAGACCGCGACGGGAAGCGCCATGCCGACTGGCTGGCCGAAGCTCGTCGGCGCTGGACGGAGTTCCGGCAATCCATCGAGGAAAAGGGAGCCGAGCAGGCCGAGCAAGGCCTGCATGCCGTCCAGATCGCAGCCGCATTGCGGGAAGCGCTGACGGATGAAACGGTGCTGCTGATCGACGCCGGCAGCGCGGCCCAGTGGGCGCATCATTTACTCTGCGCCGACTATCCCCGCCGCCGGCTCAACTGCGGGCCGAGCGGCGTTGTCGGGTGGGGTCTCGGCGGCGCGATGGGAGCGCGGATGGCGTTCCCCGACCAGCCCGTGATCCTGCTTACGGGGGACGGCTCCTTCACCTTCACCGTGGCGGAGATCGAATGCGCCGTCCGCCAGCGTCTGCCGTTCGTCGTGATCGTGGCGGACGATCAGTCCTGGGGGATCACCATGGCGGGACATATCAAACGCTTCGGGGAACCCATTAGCAGTACTCTGGGGCCGATCGACTTCGTCAAGCTCGCCGAGTCGCTGGGCGCTCGCGGGGTCCTGGCCAAAACGCAAGAAGAAGTTCGCGGCGCTGTCGAGGAAGCCGTCGCGCTCGACACCGTAACCGTGGTTCACGTACCGATTGTAGGCGGCAACCCTTAATCGCCTCCTGTTGACGCTCCCGCCTGATACCGATCCCACTCGCGATCGATCTCTTCCAGGTAGCTTTCGATTTCCGGTGGGGGAAGGAACGCATACCGGAACCCGTTTTTTAGCATCTCCAGCAGGTCTTGGTCGCTGCATCCCCGGCCGGCGACATGTTCGAACTCTTCGGCCAGGGTGGTCGAGAAAAACGCGGGATCGTCGGTGTTGATGGTCACCGGGACGCCTGCTTCGTATAACGCCTTCACCGGATGGGCTTCGTAGGAAGGATAAACACCCGTCTGGAGATTACTGGTCGGGCAAACTTCGAGTGGAATCCGATGCTCGCCAAGATAATCGACCAGCCGCTTGTCTTCAATCGCGCGCACACCGTGGCCGATTCGCTCCGCTTGCAACAAGCGGAGGGCGTCCCAGACGCTGTCGGGGCCCAGCCCTTCCCCCGCGTGGACGCTGCGACGAAGCCCGTGGTCGCGAGCCGTCCGGTAAACCTCAACGAACTCAGCCGGAGGAAACAGCCGCTCGCTTCCGCCCAGGGTGATCCCAACGACGCTCGAAGGCCGAATCCGCAGAATATCCCCCAGCAGGCTCAGCGCCGCCTCGGGGCCGATGTTTCGCACGAGGTCGACAATCCACTGGACTCGCATTCGTGATGCTTCGGCGGCAGCCTCGAGCGCCGCCAGGAGGTCTTCGAGGGCAATCCCTTGCTGCAGGTACTCGACGACCGAGACCGTGATTTCGGCGTAGACGATGTTTTGGGATTCCATGTCCCGAACGACGGCGGAGACGAGATCTCGGAAGCGGCTAATGTCGGCAACGAAATAGGCGGTGAAAAGGTACGTCGCCAGAAACTGGTCGAAGGAGTGAGTGCGAAACAACGAGTCGACGCGATTCGCCAACCGGGGGCGAGACCTGAGAAACGGCCGGATGTTGTCCCATTGCCGGAACAGCTCCAGTTGGCGGGGCGGCGCTTTGGCTAGGGCCACCTCCGGCGAGCGCCAGCGGAGCAGATCGGCGAACAGCTTGCGGGGCATGGCGCCGCGCAAATGGACATGCAGTTCAGCCTTGGGGGCCGCGCGGATAAAGTCGCCGAAAGCCAAAGAGGTAGTTTACGTTATCCGACATCGCGTCTTCCCGGCACCGGCGAAGCTGAGTCGGCTCATCGCCAGTCCGGTTACTCGCGCACTTCGCCGCGCCACGTGGAGAGAAAAGCTAGCCAAGCAGCCTCGCGGATTACGCAAGAAAACCTCAAGCGCCCGTCGACAAAATCAGCTATAGTTCGAAAAAGAGAGAGGCGGCCCTCCGTATCCGGTTCAAATCTTATAGGGACCGCCAACAATCCCTCACAAGAGACTATGAAAACCCTACACCAAGCGGCCACCCTAACAACTACGAGCATTCTGGTCGGCGCACTACTGCTAGCCGACTCAACCCTCGACTCATCCGGCCAGTGGTCCCGTTGGCGGGGACCGACAAACAACGGAATGGCCTCGGGCGATGCACCCACCTCGTGGAGCGACACCCGGAACGTCAAGTGGAAGGCCGAAATCCCCGGCAGGGGGAGATCGTCTCCCGTCGTGTGGGGCGACAAGATTTTTCTCACCACGGCCATCCCCGCCGAAGAGCAACCCGAGCAACCGGCCGCCCATGAGTTCGTTGTCCTGTGTCTCGACCGCAACAGCGGCAAGATCCTCTGGCGAAGGACGGCCACATCGGCCACGCCGCATGAAAGCTATCACGCCGACTACGGCAGTTTCGCCTCGGGATCGCCTGTCACCGACGGCGAGCATCTCATCGCCGACTTCGGCTCTCGGGGCGTCTACAGCTACGACCTGGACGGAAACCTGGCGTGGAAAAAGAACCTCGGCGTGCGGATGCAAACCTTCTGGGAATTCGGCGAGGGATCTTCTCCGGTGCTCGACGGCGATCTGCTGTTGCTGAAATTCGACCATGAAGGCGATTCGCTGATGGCGGCTCTCGACAAGAACAACGGCCGGGAGATCTGGCGCGTGGAGCGTGACGAAGTGACGGCCTGGGCACCGCCTCTAGTAGTCGAATACGGAGGCCGCAAACAGGTGATTACCAGCGCGACGAACAAGATCCGAAGCTACGACCGCGCGACCGGCGAACTCATCTGGGAGTCCAAGGGACTGGGCCGGAACGTCATCCCGGCGCCTGTGATCCACGGCGATATCGTGTTTGTGATGAGTGGATACAAAGACCCGAACCTGCTGGCGATCAGACTGGGCGGAAAGGGCGACATCACCGATTCGGACCGCGTCCTGTGGACCAACACAAAGGCTAACGCCTACACATCCTCGCCGGTGCTCGACGACAACAAGCTGTACGTGCTTACCGACAACGGGTTTATTAGCTGCTATCACTGCTGTCCGGTTAAAAGTCGAATAGAATCAATTGGTTGGGGTCATAGGGGGATTCGTTTGGGGAGTCGGATGGCTGGAGTGCCTGTAAAAGGGGCATTTTTTCGAATTGCGTAACGCTGAGAATCTGTAGAATCTGGTAAAGACTCGCTTCCAGCCCGAGCCGTTTCCGGACGATGGCGATGAGCACGTAAATCGAGACAGCGATCCAGATCTGCGTCTTGACGGCGTTCTCGCTGGTGCCGTAAAACGAGTTGATTCGCAGATGTTGCTTGATCCACTTGAAGAACAACTCAATCTGCCAACGCGACTTGTAGATGTGGGCGATGGTCAGCGCCGGGAGCGCGAAGTTGTTGGTCAGAAACTTCAGCCGCTTGTTCGTCCGGGCGTCGAAGTAACTGACCCTCCGCAACGGGTCGGGATAGGCTTGGGCCGATTCGATGGCAGCCAGTATGACGGTCTGATCCGAGCGCAAGCCCGTGGATTTGTCGACGGGATGCGAGTAGCGCCGTTGGAGCAAGATGTTCTTCTTGGTTCGCACGACGAAGAACGACGAGCAGAGAGTGAACACGAAGAGGCGTTCGAAATCGACGTAGGCCCGATCCATGACGTAGAACGCGCCGGCCTCCGGGCCGATCTCGTCGAGGATGTTGATGTCGTGCACTTTGCCTCCAGTAATGCGGATGAACGTGGGAATATTGCCGTGCAGATCCAGCAGCGTGTGCATCTTCACGGCGGCCTTTTGCTTGCGGAATCTCGCCCACGGAAACAGCGACAGGCAGAGGTCGATTGTTGTCGAGTCGAGAGCGTACAGAGTCTGGTCCAAGTCCACACCGATCGGGTCGTGGGCATATAACGGCCGTGCCATGCCAATCAAGACCTGCGCGAAGTCCGCGTAGATCCGCCAGTCGCGCGACTCGTTCGCATCGGCCAGTGTCGAGCGCGCTACCCTGCCGCGGAATCCCATGTGGTAGAGTTTGCCGTGCATCGAACGCAGGCACGTCTCGATGTCGCGGAGGCTTGCCCGATAGGTCAGCTGGGCGAATGCCATCGCAAGAAACTGATCCCAGCAGGAGAAACTTTTCAGATAGGAATCGCCGCGGTAGCGCGATACACATTTCTGAAACTCTTTGCTCGGTAGGTGCTCGATCAGTTGGGAGAAAACCGTACGGCCAAGGTTCATCCCTCATTGTGCCGCGTCCGGATGCTCCGTTCAGGCGACCATTTGCGGCCTCGGGATTTCAAATCGTTCCCGGGCAAAACAGGCCATAAGACATTGAGCGGTCGAGACTTACCGTCCGATGGCGCGACTTTCCCCGGACAGCACTGGCCAGATGATCCTGAGCGGGGAGATCATACTCGCTCAACGCCGACCACCCGATCCCTCGTGAGTATTGCGGCTAACCCGCATTTCTCACCACGTGGCGAGGCGAAGTGCGTGAGAAGGAAACAGTCACGCCGGCTCGGCCGGTAACGGCTCTATCGTCCGTACGCCAGCCGGTCCGCCAGAGTCGGCGGGAGGCCCGCTTCCCTGATCTTGCGCTGAGCGGTCTCGAGATCGTAGGCGCAGCGGCGAAATTCGACGGTGCGCTGTTCGCTGTGGTACAAAACATAGCCGCTCATCCAATTCAGATCTCGGGGCTGACCGACCGAGCCGGGGTTCAGCAGGGGCGTGTCGCCCTCGGCGATCGATAGTATGAGGTTGTTGTGATCAGAGTCGTTGTAGACGACTTGGCAATCGTTTGCCGAGAGCAGAAACCCACCCTGGATATGTGTATGCCCGAAAAACGCCAGGCGACCCTGGAGAAGGGGAAACTGAGCCAGTGCCTCGCGAGGGTCGACGAGATACTCGTCCTCGTTCTTAACCGAGCCGTGGGCCATGACGAAGTCGGGCAGCTCCAGAGGCCCTTTCTTGAGATTGTATAAATAATCCCGATTCTCGTCGCTGAGATTCTGAAGCGTCCATTCGGCGGCCTGCCTCGCGACCGGGTTGAACATGATGGGCTCTTCGAGCCCGCAGCAGACCTTGTCGTGGTTGCCCCGGATCACGTGTTTTACATTCTTGCGAACCCACTCGGTGACCGCGTTCGGATCGGCGCCGTAGCCGACGACATCACCGAGACAGCAGATTTCGTCATAGGACCCCTCGGCATCCCGTAAAACCGCCTCCAGCCCTTCCCAGTTGGCGTGAATGTCGCTAAGAATCAGATGCCGCATCGTTCAAGCGTTCCCCCTCGAGGCTCCGAGGGGGCGGCCCAAAAACTTCAAGCTCGGAACTCACGATCATAACCTACCCGACTGCTTTTCTTACAGAGGGTATGCGGGGCTGGGACACGAAAGAGATAGTGAGCTTATTCTAAAATATTCATCCGCGTTCGACACGACGAGGCCGTCCTCGACGAGTTAGGTCTCGCGGACGACACGCCGCTCGATCGACGAAGCTTGGCCGG
The DNA here is from genome assembly GCA_965248365.1 of Bryobacterales bacterium. Classification (GTDB taxonomy): domain Bacteria; phylum Acidobacteriota; class Terriglobia; order Bryobacterales; family UBA6623. Next base: position 468,655 of record CBDFJA010000004.1, read on the forward strand.
TGGTCTCGTCTATCTCGACAATAACAGACGCTAAGCGCACGTCGCCGGTTTCCGGTTCGAAGCGGGTGGGTAGGCCGTGAAGGAAGCGAGAAATCGAGGCTTGTTTGCTCATCCCGATCACGGAATCGTATGGTCCCGTCATTCCTACGTCGGTGATATAGGCCGTTCCCTGAGGCAGCACGCGCTCATCGGCCGTGGGTACGTGCGTGTGGGTGCCGACAAGGGCCGACACGCGGCCGTCTAAGTACCAGCCGAAAGCGATCTTTTCGCTGGTCACCTCGGCGTGAAAATCCACCAGACGGACTTTGACGCTGTCGTCGATCTTCTCCAGCAGCTTGTCGACTTTCCGGAAGGGGCAGTCGATCGTGGGCAGATAGACGCGCCCCTGCAGGTTGAGCACGGCGTAGGGTACGCCGGTGGATGTCGACGCTTGACAGACGCCGTGGCCCGCGACGCCGTCTGGATAGTTGGCCGGCCGCAGCAGTCGAGGCGTGGTTGCCAGATATTCGTTGATGCCCTTGCGGTCGAAAATGTGATTGCCCGAGGTCAATACGTCGACGCCCGCCTCGAACAGTTGATTCGCCAAATCCGGAGTAATCCCGAACCCGGCGGCGGTGTTCTCGCAGTTGGCGATGACAAGGTCGATATCCAGGTTTCCCACCAGGCCCGACAATCTCTCGCGAACGATCCGCCGCCCCGGTTTGCCGACAATGTCCCCAATGAAGAGAACTCTCATCCTCTCTACGGTCGTCTCGCTTGATCGGCGATGCCTGCTGCGTCAGGGGCCGAGGTGGGCGGCTTTTGACCGCTTCGAATCGGTCAGTCCGCCGCAGGGAAAACGGACGCCGATTCTTCCTCGTTGTTGATCTTGTCGAGGAGGGAGACGAGGCGATTGCTCTTCGCGGTCACTTGTGACCTCAACTCGTCGTGGTCCTTTTTCAAGTTCAGGTACTCGTCGGCGAGGTGAAGCGCCGTCAATACAGCCACACGATAATTGTCCGGGACGCGGGTCTGGGCGGCAACACGGTTCATTTGCTCGTCGACCAGGTTGGCGACTGCCTGGGTATGTTCGGGGTCGTTGCCTCCCTTGAGGTGATAAACCTGCCCATAGATATGTACTTGGGTTCGCTCGTTTGTGCCCATGAGAACCGCCTTCAGCTCGGCGCTTGCCGCCGTCTCGCGAGCCGCCGAGTTCGGGAATCGCTACTCTTCGATTGTCTCGAGCCGTTGGAGCAAGGCCTCAATCCGGGAGCGCACTCGGTCGCGCTCGGCTTGGACCTCGGCCAAGTCCCGTGTCAAGCGGACGATCTGCTCTTCCTTCTCCGACACGATTTCTTGCAACCGGCCGGCCTCCTGCTCGGCGGCCTGCTGCCCCTGCTGAGCCGATCGATAGCGCTCGATCGCGTCTTCGATACGGCTTTCCAGCGTTTCGAGAGGCTTGAAATCCTCTCCGTCCGACTTGGAAACAATCAGTTCTTGCTGCATGTGGCTTCCTGACTTCGCTTCGTTTTCTCTATCCTAACGCAGATGGTTAAGAGACAACTGAAATTCCGCGATGACAATCTCGGCCCCGGTTCGATCCGCCTGGTTGTCGGACGTCGCATGCGCTCTCTCCAGCTGGTGAGTCACCATAAACTTCGTCCACCCCGCGGCATGAAAATGTGCCCCGTAACGTAATTCATGTTGCAGACAGGCCTATTTTCCAAGCAGAAATGCCGGCTAGAGGGGGAGCGGTCCAGGCCGGGGGCCGGACCGCCTACACGCGGTCACGCCTATTCAGGAAATTTATCTCCCATGTTAGCCATCACTTATTGAATCTCGCATAATATCGAGTTAGTCAAGGCCAAGAGAAGACTGCTTCCAGAAGGCCGTAATCAAGCGCGGTTTGCGGCGCATGCGACGCAGGGATTTGCGGGCACGCTCGTCCAGCTCCCAGTAGTCCTTCGGACAGACGTTCGGCAACTCGTGCTGCTTCCAGTAAGCCCAAATGTATTCCACCGGGTTCAGCTCCGGTGCATAGGGCGGCAAGCACTCCGTGGCGATGTGGCCTTCGGAGAGCTCGATGAACTCCCGCACCAGGCGGCTGCGGTGCGCCGGCAGGCGGTCCCAGACGATCAGCAGCGGGCCGTCGATGTGGCGGACCAAAGCCTTCAGGAAGTCGATGACCTCCAGCTCGCCGATGGCGCCGGGATAGAGCCGGAAGTAGAAGTTGCGCAAGGTCAGCCCGGCGGAAACGGAAAGTTTCTGCCAGTTGAAGTTGAACTCCAGCACGGGTGTCTCGCCGCGGGGCGCCCAGGTGCGGCAACGATGGGGCTTCTGACTCAGTCCGCTTTCGTCGATGAAGACGATCGTGCGGCCTTGTTTTTGGGCTTTTTTTTAGTGGCCGGCCAAGTCTTGCGCCGCCAGTTGCGGATGGCTTCTTCGTTGCGCTCGCGGGCCTTGCCGACAGGCCGTTGCGGGCTCCAGTGGAGCGCCCGCAGGATCTTCCAAACATGACCTTCGTGATAGCGCACGCCGAACTCGTCGGCGATCAGACGAGCGACTCGCGGACAAGTCCACAGCGGCGTCGAGAAGCCCTGCGCTTCGGGGCCCCGCAGCAGCATTGCCTCCAGACGTTCCCGTTGCGTGGCGTCTAACAGCGGCTTGCGGCCGGCGCGCCCGGCCCGGCGGAGTCCGGCGGCACCGTGCGCGCCATGCTCGCTAACCCAACGGCTCACGCTTTGCTGCGCCGCCTTCACGCGCCGTGCTGCCTCGGACTGACTCAAACCTTCGTCAACGACCAGCCGCACGGCCTCCAGCCGTCGCTTTTCCAGAGCATCAAAATCGCGCCTTACGCCTCTTGGGTTCCCCATGTCTATTGAGACGAGCAGAACCCCCAAAAGGTTACTCTATATTATGCGGAAGTCAATAGATGTTGGCCCGGTATTCGCCCCGCGAACTGGCCCTTACCCTATAAACGACAGTAACTTGCCGCGAGCATTTGTCTGCCTCGCCCGACTTGGCCCTTACTACGACGAGGCGTCCGGCGACAAAATCTGAATGCTATGGAGGAGATATGCCAGGGGGAAAATCCGATTACCTAGAAGCGGAGATACTCGACCACGTTTTGGGTGGCCCGGACTTTGTTCGGCCCGCAACCGTTCACTTAGCGCTCTCAACAACCACGCCAACCGATAGCGGTGGGATCACCGAGCCGTCGGGAGGCGCATACGCCCGTCAAGCGATCACCAACGACGCAACGAACTTTCCGGCCGCGAACGGCACCAATCCGACGGAGAAGAAGAATGGAACCGTCGTGACTTTCCCGGTGGCGACCGCCGCTTGGGGCACGATCGTCGGCTGGGCGCTGTTTGACGCCGCCACCGCCGGCAACATGCTCTATTGGGGAGACGTTACGCCCTCTAAGACCGTCGGTCTCGACGATCAACCCAAGTTTGCCGTCAACGGCCTCAAGGTAACCGAGGACTGACGTGCCGCTTGTTGATCTGTCTGGTCAAGGCGATGGCGCGGCCACCGGCGTCGCGGCCGTGGATCTCAATCTGTCCCTCAGCGGCCAGGGGGATGCCCTCGCGACAGGCGCGGCCGGCATTGCTCTACACCTCACGCTCGTTGGTCAGGGCGACGGGGCGGCTAGCGGTCCGTCGGCTCTGGGTGTTGCGCTCGATCTGCGGAACAACCCGCCTGCCGGTCACTTGCTCATCGCCCTGGCCGGCGGGACCAGTTCGGCGAATGCAACCCTCGCCGCGCCCTCTCCTCTTGGCGGAGATGTGACCCTTTAAGGCATTCGCCCGCGGCGGAGCTCAGGCCGAGGCCCTCTTATCCGCCACCATGACACTGACGGGCCGCTCCGATGGCAATAGTGTCACACCGAGCTCCTTCCTTACCGGAATCCTTACGCTCCAAGCCCGCTCTGCCGGGGAGAGTAGCAACCGCGCACGGGCGATCCGGAACCGGCTGTTCAGCGTTCAGTCCGCTGGCCAGGCGTCGGGCAGCGCCGGTTTAACCGTTTAGACGAACGTCCGGCCGCGAGGACCACAATGGGGACGATCGCCAATTCCCTTTTGGCACTTCCAGGCAACCCCGACGCAACAGACAGAAAATTGGCACGGGAACTGGCGCCCACGGCGGTTCGGGGCATGCCGCCCGGCTCAGCCCCGTAAACAAATACAAAGGCGGGGAGGAATATCCGTTTTTCGATCGACTACGATAACCGGTCAAGATTTTGTTGAAAACGGTGATATGTTCGTGCGGGTGAACCCCGGCACAATTAGGAGGTCCAGCCTTTCCTCGTACCCGTTTCCAGTCAAGCCGGAGACGAGAGAGCGGCCGCTGCCGAAGCCATTGAAAGATACGCTCAGGCCCGTGGAAAATGGAACCGCTCCCGGGATTTTGACGGTTCCGTGGCGACCTAAGTTGTTGAAAAAAATGGCGCGCTCGGAGAGATTCGAACTCCCGACCTTCTGGTCCGTAGCCAGACGCTCTATCCAGCTGAGCTACGAGCGCGCGGTGTTGGTGACTCTCATGCTAACTTCGGCGTGTTCGGCTGTCAAACAATGAGTGGAGCGGGAGGAAACGAAACCGCTTTCCTTCCCTTCCTATGAAATTACACGAAGCTCACGCATTGCACCCTAGGTAATCCCTCGGCTGCCGGCTCCCAGGTCCGGCCCTCGTCGGAGGGGCGGAATACCCGTCCGTCGGACGTGCCGAAAGCCGCCTCGGCACCCGAGGCCGCCAGACAATGCGTATCGATGTTCTTCGGGAACCATTTCGGCAGACCCGCCTCGCACTTCTCAAAGGCCCCAGTCGCGGGAAGCGGTGAGCGGTACACGGCTGCTCGATCCGTGAACGGTCCGGTCGAAGCGGTGACCAGAACGGTTTCCCCCGCAATCGCGACCGCGCGGCAATAACTGGCGTGTAGTCCTTGGGTGTTGAACGTCCACGACTCGCCGCGATCTTCGCTGACGGCGAGTCCTTCCAGCGAGGCGGCAAGCAAGAAACCCGAACCGGCGTCGAAAACAACTTGGTGCACATCGGCGTGGACGTCGATCGTCGCCTGCCATGACCGCCCTCCGTCTCTCGACCGCAAGACACCCCCAACGTGAACATTGGCGTATATCGCACCGTCAGGGTCGGTTGACAGGGAACGCACCGCGGGCGGGCCGCCCCAGGGAGTGAACCAACTGTCCCTTCCTTCCGCATGATCGAAGGACGAGACTGGCTCGAAGCCGTTATCCGCCAGCTTCGCAAGGTGAGCTTCCGATGTTCCTACCAGAACCCCCGCTCGAGTGGGGAGCAGGCACTCCGCTTCAAACTCGTCGAGTTCGGCGATCTGGGCCCAGTCGCCGTTAGAGGGACAGCGCCACAGATCACGCCGATCGACAAGAGTCCAGATCCCCGTGGGTTCGGTCGCGATGGCGGTGCATTCGCGGCCGGCGAGATGGACTCTCTGCTCGTCACCGAGCTCGTGCAGGCCATCGTCGGCACCGGCTAAGAGTTTTGTGGGCATGAAGGGGCGCCTTGGGGCGTTCTAGCGGGCTGTCCTGGAGACAAGCTCACTATAGATCGGAGAATGTCGGGCTCGAAAGCCCGACACAGCACGCTGAAAGCGCGCGCCACGTCGCCAGGGCCAGGAAGTCTCGTCTAGGACCGCGTCTAGCTGTGGAGCCTCAACAGGTTGTTCCGGGGAGGAGGGAGTCGGCTGATAGGGGGATTATAGCCGAGGCTGGCGTGGGGGCGATGCCAATTGTAGTCGTGGAGCCAGGGGAGCAGATGGTTGGCGCGTTGGAGGGAGGAGCAGTAGGAGCGGGCATAGGCCCATTCGCGGAGGGCGGTTTGGATGAAGCGCTCGGCCTTGCCGTTGGTGCGAGGGGTGTAGGGGCGGGTGAAGCGGTGGCGGATGCCGAGGCGGCGGCAAGTACGACGGAAGTGGCGGGAGCGGTAACAGGAGCCATTGTCGGTGAGCAGGCGTCGGATGCGGATGCCAAGCGAGCCATAGTAGGCGTGGGCGAGGAGAAGGAACTGGGCAGCGGAAAGGCTGCGCTCATCGGGCAGGATCTGGGAGAAGGCGATGCGGGAATGGTCGTCGACGGCGACGTGGACGAACTCCCAGCCGGCGGCGCGGGAGCGTCGGGTCTTATCGCCGGTAACGCGGTGACCGGCGTGCTGGAAGCGGCCGAGCTTTTTGATGTCGAGATGCAGTAGATCGCCGGGACGGTGATGTTCGTAGCGGCGAACGGGGGGAGCGGGTTCGAGATCGCGGAGACGGTTGAGTCCGGCGCGACCGAGGAGGCGGCTGACGGTGGCCGGGGATAGCCGCAGGGTTTGGGCGATGCGGCGGCCCGTCCAACGTTGTCGGCGCAGGGCGAGGACGCGGTCAACGACGGCTTGCGGGGTGCGGCGCGGGCTATGCCGGGGACGCGAAGAGCGATCGTAGAGACCGGCTTCGCCTTCGCCGCGGTAGCGGGCCAGCCAACGGCGGGCGGTGCGTTCTGAGACGTCTCGGGCCGCCGCGGCGGCCCGAGGCGTCTCTCCAGCGAGGATGCATCGAACCAAAAGGGCTCGGCCTTTGGGCGTCAATCGGGCATTCTGATGGATGTTCATGCGGTCTCTCCAGGGTCGTGGTTATTCGACAACTCCAGCTTCCCTGGTCCGGGACCGAATGAACAACCTGTTGAAAGATCACACCTAGCCCGCTTTTCTCGCCACCTGACGACCGAAGCACGCAATAGGCCCGTTATTACTGCGTTGCGCTTGCTCGCCGTGCTCAACGTACTGTTCAAGTACGCCCGCATTATTCAAGAAATGCGGCGCCGAGCGGCGCGCGCCTTGTACTGGCGAGCTTCTCACGCACTTCGCCTCGCCACGTGGCGAGAAAACCGGGCTAGGTTTCTCCTTCCAGTTCCGAAGCCACCTTCACGATTAACTCCCGGCGCGTCGGTGTGGCTGCATTCCAGAGCTGCGAGTTTCTTGCGGCACGAAAAGCAAAGACACCCCGAATCTCAAAACCCTTTCGCACTTTGCAACGAAGGCCACCCCTGACCGCAAGCTGTCCGCGACTCTCTCCAAGTAATTATTGCAGGTAGCCCAACGATCGCAATTGCTCAAGGGTCGCATCACCCAGCTCAGTCTCTACCACCTCCACAGTATCAGCGTCTGTTGCCGGCAAGAGCCTTTGGAGTTGAGCAGCCAAAGTAGGACGATCCGCCGATATGTCCTTTCTCTCGCCAGGATCGTCGCGCAAATCATAGAGCTCAACCCGGTCGGAGTTCATGTCCAGAATGAGTTTGTGATGACCGGCTATGAGTCCGCCAAAGAGCCGCGGCATCAAGCTGGTCCATGAACGAGCCACGCGGTCGGCAACTTGGCCGCTGCTCGCCAGGCGCAACAAACTGGCGCCGTGGATCTTGCCCGGTCGAGGAATCGCCAGCACGTCACAGATGGTCGGCAATAGATCGGTTAACTCCACGACCCCGCTCCAACGCTTGGGCGGACGGCCCAACCCCGGCGGAAATCGGATGATCAGGGGCACCTGAATCATCTCTTCGTAAACGGTGTGGTTGTGGAGCATCCGGCCGTGTTCCCCGAAGGCCTCACCGTGATCGGAAGTGACGATCAAAAGGGTCCTATCCAACAGTTGTTGGGCGCTCAGGGCCTGGAAGACTTTCCCCACCTGATGATCGGCGTATGAAAGATTCTCCTGATAGAGCGCCCGCAGATGCTCTAGGTCACGCCCATTCACCCGGATCTCGCCCCTGTCGATCTTGGTCAACGTGTCGGTTCCTCCATCGACGGACCCCTCGTAACCGATATCGAACTTGCCGGAAAACGGCGGCGGGGGGTCGTAGGGCGAGTGCGGCGGTAGCAGATGTACATAGAGGAAGAAGCGCTGCTGGTGGTGTTCGTCGAGCCAGGCGACGACGTCCGCTACGGTGCGAGAGCTATCCATGCGATCGAACGTCAACGGTTTCTCGGCGAGAGAAGAATAGGGGAAGTAGTCTCGAAAGACCTGAAACCCCTTGGCGATTCCAAACTGCCGTGTGACGTAAGGATTTTCCGAGAAGCCGGCGGTTTCGAGGCCCGCCTCGAGTAACAGCGACGCGATGGGCCGCTCTAGAAACGCCTTTCCGATCTCTCCGCGAGACGGCGGATATTGACCTGTCATGTAGGAGGCGACCGACGGCAATGTCCAGGCCGCCTGGGAATAAGCACGCTCGAATAAGGTCGCGTCGCGCGCCAGACGATCGATGTTGGGAGTGGTTTCAAGCTCGTTGCCATAGCAGCCAAGATAACGCGCTGCGGTGGCATCCAAGACGATGAGGACGACGTTGATTTCGCCGGGCGATGGAGGGGACGGAAGCGGCCGGTTGCAACTGCAGAGGCCGACAAAACAGAGCAGCAGGAGAACCGGCGTCTCAAGCAGCCGGCGCGGCCTCTTTTTCATGGGCTGGAAAATCCAGGCCAGTCCCGGAAGCTCGAAGATTTTCGCCGTGGGGAGCCTACCCCGCGCCCCCGCTAATGGCGGCGACGAAGTGGACTTCGGCTTCCTCGCTAACCGACTCGAGCAAGCCCAAACTGCTTACCGTTCCGTCGACGGCCACGGAGATGTTCGGCTTCAGACGGTGGCCTTCCACCAGCCATCCCTTGACGCCCGGGTGCATCAAGTCGAGGTTGCGGATGAGTTGGCGGACAGTCGCTCCCTCGACTTCGACCTTCTCGGCGCCGGCGGTGAACTTCCGCATCATCGAGGGAATGTACACCGTGGCCATGCGGTCAGTTTTCTTGTTTGTCCCAAACGGCTTGCATGACGGCTCCGGGATTCATGGGCAGCCGGTTCATGCGAACGCCCGCGGCATGGTAGATGGCGTTGGCAAGAGCGGCCGGCGGCGGGATGATATTCGCCTCACCGACCCCGCGCGCGCCGAACGGATGCCCCGGATTCGGCACTTCGACGATCACCGTATCGATCATGGGAAGATCGAGGCTAGTGGGCATGCGGTAGTCGAGCCAGCTCGAGTTTTCCATGACGCCCTCGCCACTCATGAAGTACTCTTCGTTCAGAGCCCAGCCGATGCCCTGGACGCTGCCTCCCTGCATTTGCCCCTCGACGTAGCTCGGGTGAATGGCCTTGCCAGCGTCCTGCACCGAGGTAAACCGAAGGACGGTGACCTTGCCGGTTTCCGGGTCGACCTCGACATCTGTTATGACCCCGGCAAATGAACCTCCCACTCCGGGAGGATTCACGGCCGCCCGGCCGATGACCGGTCCGCCGGTCGATCCGAGTTGCTCGGCCAGTTCGCCGAAGGTCATTTGATCGCTGGAACCATTGTTGTGGTGGAAGACGCCCTTGCGGAACTCGATGTTCTCGGCGTCGGCCTCCCAAATTCGCGCCGCCCGGTCAATCATCTGGCGCTTTACGTCTTGGGCCGCTTCGTAGGCCGCAAGGCCGGTCGCAAAGGTGACACGGCTTCCGCCGGTGACGGCGGTGTACCCCACCGAGTCGGTATCGACGACCGTAGGCTGAACGTCTTTCACGGCGAGGCCCAACACCTCCGCGGCCTGCATGGCGACCGAGGCCCGCGTACCGCCGATGTCGGTCGATCCTTCGACCAGGTTGACCGTACCGTTGGCGTTCACCGAAATGCTGCAGCTCGACTCCAATCCCACGTTGAACCAGAACCCGATGGACACCCCGCGGCCGCGGTTGGGTCCCTCGAGGGGAGCCTTGTAGTGGGGGTGGTTCTTCATGGCCTCAAGGACCTCGACACAGCCGATGCGCGGGTATTTGGGACCGTCGGCGCGGCGCGTGCCTTCCTTAGCGGCGTTTTTCAGTCGAAATTCGAGAGGGTCAATGCCCAGCTTCTCGACGATCTCATCGACGACGGTCTCGGTCGCGAAGGCGGCGTTCGTCGCCCCCGGCGCGCGATACGCCGCCGTGCTGGGCTTGTTGACGACAACGTCATAACCGTCGATGACGACATTCTCGATGTCGTAGGCCGCGAATACGCACATCGCTCCGGGGACGACCATCGCGCCGGGATAGGCGCCCGCCTCGTAGGCCAAATGGGCCTTAGCAGCGGTGATCTTGCCGTCGTTGGTCACGCCGATCTTGACTTTCATATGAGATCCCGGCGTCGGACCCGAACCTTCGAAAACGTCCTGGCGGCTCATGACGATCTTTACCGGATTCCCGGTCTTCTTGGAAAGAAGCGCCGCCACCGGCTCGACGTAGACGGGGATTTTCCCGCCAAACCCGCCGCCGATCTCCATGGGCGTTACTTTGACCTGCGACTGAGGAATGCCCAGAATGCAAGCCGTCGTGTCGCGGACGACGAACGATCCCTGGGTACTGCACCAAATCAGCACGCGTCCGTCGTTGTTCCAAAGAACCGTCGCGTTGTGTGGCTCGATGTAACCCTGGTGAACGCTGGCCGTGTCGTACTCCCGCTCCACGACAAGGTCGGCTTCCGCGAATCCCTTGTCGATGTCTCCCAGACTGTATCGAAAGTGATCGGCGACGTTGCTCGGCCGATCCGCCTCTTCGCCGAGTTCCTTCCCCTTCATGTTTTCGTGAAGCAGAGAGGCGCCGGTTTCCATGGCCGCGGGCGCGGTCAGGACGGGCGCCAGCAGCTCGTAGTCAACCTCGATGAGTTGCGCGGCTTGTTGGGCAACGTGGAGACTCGCGGCCGCCACGCCGGCGACGGCGTGCCCCTTGTAGAGCACCTTGTCGCGGGCGAGGACGTTGCCCAGAATGTAGGCCAGACGCGTGGCGCCCTCGCCGAGGTCGACGAACCGGTCGCCCGGGTCGGGCAGATCCTGAGCGGTGACGACCGCCTTCACGCCGTCCAAAGCCTCGGCCTTGCTGGTGTCGATCGACTTGATGCGAGCGTGCGCGTGGGGGCTGCGCAGAATCGCCCCTTGAATCAGGCCGGCCATGGCGACGTCGGCGCCGTAGAGCGCCCTGCCGGTGACCTTGTCGGCCCCGTCGGGGCGGATGGGCCGCGTCCCGACGACGTCAAACTCGGTAGTCGAAAGCACAACGTTCGGTTCGTAATCCGGTTGGCTCATGTCTGCTCCTGTTGCATGTTGGCGGCGGCGTGTTGCACCGCGCGAATGATCTTGTCGTATCCCGTGCAGCGGCAAAGGTTGTTGGCCAGCCAAAAGCGAATGCGCTCCTCCGAGGGGTCGGGCTCCTTGTCAAGCAGAGCCTTGGCGGCCACGATGAACCCCGGCGTGCAGATGCCGCATTGCAGGGCCGCGTCTTCGAGGAAGGCCTGTTGAATCGGGTGCAATTGGCTTCCGGCGGCCACGCCCTCGATGGTCGTGAGCTGTTGGCCGTCAACTTCCACTCCCAGCACCAGGCAAGAGGGCACGATTCGCCCGTCCAGGACGACGGTGCAAGCTCCGCAGTTGCCGTCGTTGCAGCCCTCCTTGGAGCCGGTCAGCCCGACGATATCCCGCAGGCATTCGAGCAGGCTCTGCCGCGGTTCGCACAAAAACTCGACCGACTCGCCGTTGATCGTCGTTTTGACGTGACTTTTTGCCGGCATTAGCTTTCCTCCTGGGCTGAATTCCGGGTTCGTTCGACGGCGACGTTGAGCGCCCGGCGGGTTAGCACCTCGCAAAGGTGTTTGCGGTAGGCGATGGTTCCGCGCATGTCGGTGATCGGCCGCGCGGCGTCCTTGGCGATTTGAGCGGCTTTTTGGATGTTTTCCGCGGTCACCGCTTGCCCGGCTAGCGCTTCCCCGGCTTCGTTGACGAAAAGAGGCGTCGGCGCCACCGACGCCAGCGCGACTCTAGCCGACTGGAAGTTTCCGTTTTCCAAAACGACCGAGGCGCCGGCTCCCGCTACCGCGATATCCATCTCGTTGCGCGGGATGAATCGCAGGTAGTGGGCGCCCGACCCGACAACCGGCGGCGGGAAGTTCAGTGAGACGAGCAATTCCCCGGGCTCAAGAATGTTCTGGCCCGGCGCGGTGCAAAACTCCTCGACCGCCACCTCTCGCTCGCCACCGGAACCGGCGATCCGGCAGCGCACCCCCATCACAATCAAAGCCGGGATGGCGTCGGCGCTCGGCGCCGCATTACAGAGGTTGCCGCCGATCGAGGCCCTGCCCTGAATCTGGGTTCCCCCGATCAGCGAGGCCACGTCGTTGAGCGCCGGATAGACGCGAATCACTTCGCTATTTTCATAGATCGCATGGCAGGGCACGCCGGCCCCCAAGGTAAGTCCGCTGTGCGCGTCGAGTCGAAGCTCGTTGAGCTCGGGAACGTCCTTGACGTCTATGACCCAGTCAGGCTGTCTCCGGCCCACTCTCATCTGGACCAGCAAGTCCGTACCGCCCGCGAGCGGCCGCGCTCGCTCGCCGTGTTGCGCCATCAACCCTAGGGCCTCTTGCAGGGTTTTCGGCCGCGCGTAGTTAAACGATTCCAAGCCGCCACCTCCTGTTCATCTCATCCATAGTAGCTGAATTGCGGCCCTTGCTTGGGGCCTGCATACTGCCCATAGTATAAGAAGTTGGTGTCGCCATCCGATTTTTCGACACGGAAGGCCGTCCACGAGGCGCAACTGCAAAAAAATCTCTACGTGCTCATTGTCGGTAGGAGAAGTGGTTACGCACCTCAGGGAGATCGTCCAATCCGTCGAATCCAAAAATACGAAGGACTGAGCGAGACAGCCGAGCCCGGTAGGGACAAACGCTCCTGTTTGTCCTAGCCCGCATTTCTCACCACCGGACGGTCGAAGCACGCCATAAGCCCGCCACTACTCCGTTGCGCTTGCTCACCGTGCTCAACGTAAGGTTCAAGTACGCTCGTATTCCTCAGAAAATGAGTCGCCGAGCGTCGCGCGCCTTGTACTGACGGGCTTCTCACGCACTTCGCCTTGCCACGTGCTGAGAAAAGCGGGCTAGCTGTGGAGCCTCAACAGGTTGTTCCGGGGAGGAGGGAGTCGGCTGATAGGGGGATGATAGCCGAGGCTGGCGTGGGGGCGATGCCAATTGTAGTCGTGGAGCCAGGGGAGCAGATGGTTGGCGCGTTGGAGGGAGGAGCAGTAGGAGCGGGCATAGGCCCATTCGCGGAGGGCGGTTTGGATGAAGCGCTCGGCCTTGCCGTTGGTGCGAGGGGTGTAGGGGCGGGTGAAGCGGTGGCGGATGCCGAGGCGGCGGCAAGTACGACGGAAGTGGCGGGAGCGGTACCAGGAGCCATTGTCGGTGAGCAGGCGTCGGATGCGGATGCCAAGCGAGCCATAGTAGGCGTGGGCGAGGAGAAGGAACTGGGCAGCGGAAAGGCTGCGCTCATCGGGCAGGATCTGGGAGAAGGCGATGCGGGAATGGTCGTCGACGGCGACGTGGACGAACTCCCAGCCGGCGGCGCGGGAGCGTCGGGTCTTATCGCCGGTAACGCGGCGACCGGCGTGCTGGAAGCGGCCGAGCTTTTTGATGTCGAGATGCAGTAGATCGCCGGGACGGTGATGTTCGTAGCGGCGAACGGGGGGAGCGGGTTCGAGATCGCGGAGACGGTTGAGTCCGGCGCGACCGAGGAGGCGGCTGACGGTGGCCGGGGATAGCCGCAGGGTTTGGGCGATGCGGCGGCCCGTCCAACGTTGTCGGCGCAGGGCGAGGACGCGGTCAACGACGGCTTGCGGGGTGCGGCGCGGGCTATGCCGGGGACGCGAAGAGCGATCGTAGAGACCGGCTTCGCCTTCGCCGCGGTAGCGGGCCAGCCAACGGCGGGCGGTGCGTTCTGAGACGTCTCGGGCCGCCGCGGCGGCCCGAGGCGTCTCTCCAGGGTCGTGGTTATTCGACAACTCCAGCTTCCCTGGTCCGGGACCGAATGAACAACCTGTTGAAAGATCACAGCTAGCTACTGCTCTTCTTCCAAACGTTTCAGGACGACTTGGCTGCGCTCATCGGCGGCGATTCGCCAGTGGAAGGCGTTCAATTCCCCTACGCGCTCGGCGGGCAAACGCACGGCTTTGATCGAATAGTTGCGGCGGCAGCGGAGGACATCGCCCTCCAGCTCAATTTTGCTTCGGTATTCGGCGAAGTCAGTGGCTAAGGTAACCGCGGGTGGAAGCTCCTCGACCAGGTAGCCGGGCGGCAACGTAATGTCGAACATGTCGCTCTGCGACGTGGTAGAGAGAAACTCGACTGGATATTTTCGGTCTTCCTCTTCCAGCGACCCGCGGCTCTTGCGGCCCAGGACCCATGGCTTGAACAAGCGCAACTTCCCGGCGGACTTTGAATAATTGTCGCCCACGAACTTGTAGTCCAAGACCAGGGTCCGGTCGTACTCTTCCAGGTTTTCCACCCGGGCATGGAGCAACCGAAAACCTGCCAGGAAACCGACAAGAAAGTCTTCGAAGACCTTCTGCCGTTCTGGGCCCGCGACCCGTAGGAAAGCGCTTCGTCGAGTGATTGCCAGGTTTCCCCAGCGAATCTCGCGGACGCCGCCCTGCAAAGACCCGTCCTCGGTGAAGCTAAACTTTCCGTTACGCAACAAGCGGTTGACCGCGGGTGGCAGTAACGGCAGTTCGACGAGCTCGCCGCCATCATCTCCGACAAGCAAGCCGCGACCGGCCTGCAGAGTAGGTGGAAGGTAGCCGAGCGGAGTCACGGGGTCCGTCGGGTCGAAGAAAAGGAGGCGGCCCAGTCCCTCGTATTCGCGCGCCGCGTATACCGCGGGCAACTGGCCCCCCGAGGGCAGCTCGACGGCCACAATCACGTGGTTGAAACTCAAAACCGAAGGAGCTTCGGAGATCACCACGCCTCGGCGGCTGTGAACCAACACGTAATGAGACTCGACGCCGACCTCCCGTAGCATCGCGCCCAGCAGGGTGGCCTTGTCCTTGCAGTCGCCGTAGCGGTTGGTGAAGACCTCCACCGCCGGGTACGGCTGGTAACCGCCGATGCCGATCTCAATGGCTACGTAGCGGATGTCTCGCTGCGCGAAAGCGGCCAGTGCTTTGATCTTGCCGAGCAGAGTCGGGCTGGCCTCGGTGAGCTCGGCTACCTTTTGTCGGATCCCGGGCGAAGCCCGGCGCCTGCCGCGTGTCAGGTTGCCGTACCATCGCCCCACGTCGCTCCACGAACCATGGGCTTTTTCGCGCAAGTCCTCGCGAGCGGGATAGAAGCTGACCAGCAACCTGGCGGCTACTGCCCGCCAATGGGGCATGGCCGGTTCCCTGTCGATGGCCGCGATATCTTCCAGCTCCCAGACCGAGCGGTTCTTCGCGACCGGCTGTGATTTTCCCCCAGGGTGGTTGACCCAACGTGTTTCGAATTCCCAGCCGGCGGGCAATTCCAGCTCGTATCGCGCCCGCCGCACGGGAATCTCTCGAGCGACCAACCAGGAATCCTGTAAGACGAGCGGCCTTCCTCTCTGCTCGTACTCATAGCCGATCACACTGCCCGGGTCGGTGCCGGGTATGCTAAGCACCTTGCGGCGAGTGTCCTGATACAGGATTCCTTCGGAGAGGCCGGTCTCGACG
Organism: Bryobacterales bacterium; assembly: GCA_965248365.1. Lineage (GTDB taxonomy): Bacteria > Acidobacteriota > Terriglobia > Bryobacterales > UBA6623. The sequence continues at coordinate 484,142 of CBDFJA010000004.1, forward strand.
GCATCTTTCTCCCTCACTTCGTGAGGCTTGCCCCTGGCCGGGAGACTCCAAGCTTTAAGAGACGTCAGACGAGTTTCTTGGTCGAAATCCACAACGACGGTACCGTAGTCGCGCCCCTCCGCCCGCAGAATCTTATAGGCACGACGGTATCGGGTCTTGATCTCGCCGGCCTTCGTGACGGTGGTGGCCTGTTCGTTCAGCAGCATCACGGCCGCGGTGTCCTCGGGATAATCAGGGAGCGAGGTCCGCGCGGCCGCCCGCAGCCAATCGGGCACGCCGGCGTTCGCCAACGCGCTGCAAGTCAGCAGCCCGGCCGCCAGGAAAAGCGCGGCGCGCTTACTGCTGCCGTTCCCCCGTCTCCGTCGCAACCAGAACCAGTTGTTGTTCATCGCCTGCCTTCACCTTGCTAAAAAACCGCCTCAAAGCGGGATAGTGCTCTACCTTGTAGTAGTTACCTCCTACCACCATCTGCCTCCGCAACAGCACGCCGTCGGGGTGCTTCTCACATGACATTTCGTACTGGCCGAATGGAGCCGAACTTCGCCGAGGCTCCGGCATGCCCTCAACTTCATAACCCGTTGGAACGCGGAGAATGATTTCGTCGTGTTCTTCCCAAGGATGTCGGAAGTAGACGGGGTGAACACGCTTCGCATGCTGAAACGACTTCCTCTCGTTAGTTTGAAACACGCCTAGAGGCAGCAGCAGGCGCCGGCCGGCCACGGTGGCAAGGTCGGACACCTCCACAGTAAACTCCACTCGCAGCGGCTCTTCCGGGTTCTCCCAGTGCTGAATGCTGTCGACCTCCACTGTCGCTTCGCCAGGCAACCAGCCCTTCAACTCTTCCTCCAATTGCTCGCGCCTCGCCGGATCGTCCTTTTCGAAGGCCCTGAGACGGTGTTGCAGCGCTTCCTGTCCATGAAAGGCGACGTGTCCTTTACCTTCCAGAGTCCCGTCCGGGGCCAGTCGCAGAGTAGCCTTGCGCTCGGTTCGAGCATCCGTGCTGACAGGGAGGGGCGTAGTGACAAAGCCGCTGATTGCTTCCGCGGCGTCCTTAAAACCGAAGCCATCATTTCCTTAGAACGATGCCCGGAACCCCCGTCTGTTCCCAGGAGAGTAGACCAAAAGGCGTGTAGGGCGTACCGGGGTCGAGGTACTTTTCCTCATTGCCGATCTGAACCGCGGCAGCTTCGGCGTTGAGCTGGCCGGCATCGAGCACCTCGCGACGGAAAAAGGTCCGGTCCCGCCCGACGATCCAGGCAATGGATGCGTCGAAACCGGCCGCGCGCGCCAAAGCGACAAAAAGCCTGTTGATCTCCGCACCCGAGCCGCTTCCGTGAGCCAAGACGTTTTTTGCCTTACCGTTCCTTCCACGCTTCTCTTCGGTCTGTGAGCCTTCATAGCTGAGGTTGCCGATCTGCTGGGCCCGGGTATAAAGCTTGCGCAGCTTGGTTTGAGGGTCATCGGTGGATGAGACCGTTGCCGAGACTGCGCGCTTGATGCTCTTGTCTTTGCCGATGAGCTTCTCTACACGCTTAAACGCACGGTTGCGCACCTCACCCCAGAAGTCGCCCGAAGGCGTGTAGAAGAACCGCACGTGTGCCTTGAGAGTGTCCTCCGGCGGCATGAAGTCCTCTTGTTGAAAGGGCGGGACGTCTCTCAATTTCACCAGACCCATGGCTATCTCGTTCTCCGCTTTCTTCGGCAACCCAATGATGGCCGAACGAAAATAAACCCCGGCGTAGGGTGTCATGTATCGCGTGAGGGCAAATCGCGCCCTTCGCACCGAGAGTTCACTTTGAATGATCCATGGCGGAGCAAAGAGTCGCGATTTCTTGCCCTGCAGCTTGTACTTGTACTCGACAATGCTGCCGGCTTCGACCGCCGGCAAGCTAAACGTCTTGGCAAATGCGTTCAGCTTTCGCGCTTTCACTAGGGTTTTTTCAAAAACTCTGCCGTCGAACGGCATGGAGGCGCCGTCGGGCCGCACCGTGCCAGCCTTGATATCCTCCACACGAAATACGCCGTTGATGTAGGGAATCTCAACATTGCCGTACTCAGTACCTCGCTCGTTGAGTATTTTGATCCGGTAATGATGCCTCTCGAAGGATTCTTCGTGGTCACTGAACGTCGCCCGATAGAGAATGATCGCAGGTGCTCCCGGGTTGAGCGGGTCGTCCTTGAGAGCCAGCTCGTCGGGCGGGATAGGCTCCCACTCGTCCTTGGCTTGGGCGGCAACCCTAAGCCCCGTGACAAACAAGACGGCTAAAACAAGATTTGCGCAGAACTGAGCTTCTCTCCCGAACATGCTGAAAACCTCCCTTCGATCAAACGGACGCCGTTCTCCGTTTAGAACCTCCAACACCCGACAGCCACATCCTGCTTCAGCCGGCGCCGATCGGCGCGCCTTGTACGGAGATCCTCTGAGGCGCCTCGCCACCTCGTGAGAAAAGCGGGTCAGCCGATCGTCGCTTTCAGACGTTATTTGCGCCTCTACCCTATCAAGACGGCAATCCGTCGGAAATGAACCGCCCTTTTTTTAGGAAGTCAGGGCAAACCCGCCGGGCAAAGCGTATAAGTCACTTGAGAACGGTAATTCCGAATCCTGTTGAGGGCGCCGTTGAATTCCTCTGATCGAGTGTAGTACCGAACAGAAGTCCCGACCACCCCTGGTGTGACGGTTTCTGAGGTGTCACAACTGAATGGAAAAAAGTCCGCGCGTTGGCAGAAGAATCAGACGGTCGCTTTGGTGGATGGCCACGCCCAGTCTAGGATCGCGGATCAGCGATTCCTGGGAGCACGGGGAACGCTCTAGGGCGCGATGGAGTCGGCCGATAGAAATGATAGAATAAAGCTTGTTTGGCGGGTCTTCGGGTATGGTTGAGATCGCTCCCTCGATTCTGGCGGCGGACTTCTCTCGGCTGGGCGAGCAGATTCAAGCCGTTCAGACCGCCGGCGCCTCCATGATTCACGTCGACGTCATGGACGGCCGATTCGTACCCAATATCACCATCGGCGTGCCGGTTGTTCGTTCGCTGAGCGCGGCGACCGACCTAACCTTCGACTGTCACCTGATGATCGAAGATCCTGACCGCTACTCGCCCGAGTTTATTCGCGCGGGCGCGCAAATGGTTTCGGTTCACCAGGAGGCTTGCCCTCACCTCCACCGCAGCCTGCAGCTCATTCGCGATCAGGGGGCGATGGCCGGAGCCGTGCTGAACCCGGCTACGCCCGTGCATACTCTCGACGATGTGCTGGATCTGGTCGACTTTGTGCTGGTGATGAGCGTGAATCCGGGCTTCGGCGGGCAAAAATTCCTACCGCTAGCAATCGAGAAAATCCGCCGGCTCGACCGCATTCGCCGGGAGCGGGATCTGGCGTTCCGCATCGAAATCGATGGCGGAGTAACGTTAGAGAACGTGGGCGAGGTCATCGGGGCCGGGTGCGACATCGTCGTCGCGGGGACTACGATCTTCGGGACTCCCGACCCCGCCCAAGCCTTCCATGCCCTGCAGCGAGCCACCGAGCAAACCCAACTGTTACGAGCGTGATGAGACCATGAAAACCAGCTTCGTGAGACGAATATCGATAATCTGCCTGCTGCCCGCCTTCGTCATCGTGTGGCTTGCCGGTTGCAGCGGCCCCAAGTACGAAAACCCCATCGCCAACAATTCACAGCAGCCCGACAAGATTCTGTTCGATAAGTCGACAAAGGATATCGAGAAGAAACGCTATGAAATGGCCCGTCTCACGCTGCAGACGCTGCTCAACACCTATCCCGACAGCGAATACATTGCCAAGGCGAAGCTGGCCATCGCCGACAGTTGGTACCGGGAAGGCACCCGCCACGCCTTGGCCCAGGCGGAAGCCGAATACAAGGACTTCATTACCTTTTTCCCGACCATGGAGGAAGCCGCCGAGTCGCAACTCAGGGTTTGCGACATCCACGTCAATCAGATGCAAAAGCCGGACCGCGATAATACCCACGCGGTGAAAGCCGATCACGAGTGTCGGAACCTGCTGCTGCAGTTTCCCAACAGCCGGTTTATTGAGAATACGGAACAGAGACTTCGTGAAGTCCAGGAAGTGATCGCCGAGGCCGAGTTTCGTGTTGGCAGCTTCTATTCGACCAAGGGCGCCTACCGAGCCGGCATCAACCGCCTGCAGACGTTGACCGACCATTATCCGCTCTACAGCAGGAATGACGAGGCCCTGTGGCTGCTGGGGACGATCTACGAAAGACTGGGCGAACAGTTCGAAGAGAAGACAGCCGAGACTTTCTCCAAGCTCATCCGAGATTATCCGCTCAGTCCTCGGGCCGACGAGGCGAAGCTGAAACTGGCCGCTTTGAATCGGCCGATTCCCGAACCCGATCCCGAGATGTATGAGCTGATGAAATACAACGTCGAGCGGCAGATCGAGAAAGGCAAGTTGGGGAAATTCAAGGGGCTTTTTGGCGGCCGTCCCGATGTGCGGATGGCAGCCAAACGAGGCCGCCCGGCGATGACTCCCCTCAAGCCGGCGACACCTCCCGGCATCAGGCCGTCGACGGGGCTGGGCCGGGTGTCCGGCGCGCCGAGCGCCGAGGTCACCGCGGAAACCATTTCCGGGCCGAGCAAGCTCGACACCGAGCCCGACGCTCGCAAGGGAAGAGCCGAGAAGCCGCCCGAGGAAGGCAAGTAGCGTCGCCCCGTTCCTCCCGCCGCGGTCCGGCCTTGTGGTTTGAGGCCATGCCGGCTCGCTTTCCGCGCCGTGGCGTGACCCGCGGCCTGCTTCCGGATCGCCTCGGTTGTCCACTTCCGAAAGGCCGGCGGTTGCTATCCTTGTTACCGATGAGGTTGTCCCGTGCCGGTTAACAGTTTCGATGTCGTTTCTAATATCGATTTACAGGAAGTCGTCAACGCGATCCATCAGACGGAAAAAGAAGTTCGGACTCGCTACGACCTCAAACAGTCCAAAAGCACGATCGAGTTCGACTCGACGGCCCGACGCATTGTGGTCCGCAGTCAAGATACGTTCAGCCTGCGCTCGGTGCTCGAGATTCTGGAACAAAAGTTTGTTCGCCGCAAGGTGCCTTTGAAGGGGTTGCACTACGGCGAGGTGCAGCCGGCGGCGGGATCCTCCGTTCTGCGCGAAATCAGTCTTCAACAAGGCATCCCGATGGAAAAGGCCCGCGAGATGGTCAAACTCATCAAGCAGATGAAGCTGAAAGTGCAGGCTTCCATTCAAGGCGACCAGGTTCGTGTCAGCGGCAAGAAGCGCGACGAGTTGCAAGAGGTGATCGCCGCGCTGCAAGAGCGCGATTTCGGGATCGACGTGCAGTTCAGCAACTACCGTTCAAGCTGACGATCGCCCGGCGGCGGCTCATGGCCCGTTTGATCGAATCCATATTCCTCGAGGGTCCGGCCGGCCGGCTGGAAGCGCTTCACGAAGGCCCTGACGAAACGGTTCGCGTCGAACGAGCGGTCGTCGTTTGCCATCCCCATCCGCTCCACGGCGGAACCATGCACAACAAGGTCGCCTACCGGCTGGCCAAGGGGGCGCGACGGGCACGCTCGGCCGTGCTGCGCTTCAATTTCCGGGGGGTCGGGCAAAGCGCGGGCGCCTACGACGAAGGCGTCGGCGAGCAAGATGATCTGCGCGCGGCGGTGGAATACCTTGCCGCACGTTATCCCGGCTTGCCGCTTGTCGCCGCCGGTTTTTCCTTCGGTTCGAGGGTGGCGCTGGGCGTATCTTGCGGCGACACCCGCGTCGAGCGCTGCCTGGGGGTGGGGACGCCGGTGGATCACGGGGACTGGGCTTTTCTTGCCCATTGCGGCTGCCCCAAGTTCTTTCTCCACAGCACGAACGATGAGCACGGGTCCCGTCAAACGATGGAGCAGGTTTTCGCCCGCGCCCTCTCGCCGAAGACGCTTACTTGGATCGAAGCCGCCGACCACTTCTTCAACGGCGGATTGGACCAGTTGGAAGAAGCGGCCTCCCAAGCCATCGCGGCCGACATCCCTCCCGTTGTGTGATCGAGACGCGCCGCAACCCCCGTCCCAAGCCTGCCCGAACTTATTCCGCCGACGGGCGAAGGAAGCTCAGTGTCGAAGAAGTTGAAGATGATGATGACCCTTATTGACCGTCGGCGGAGGCGGGCGGCGGACCCTTCAGACCGCGTGTTCCGGGCCTTATCCGCTCAGGACGCCGCCGGGCGTTCTACACTATTACCTTATGCCTGAACAGATCTCGAAACCGTTGTCGGACGTAGCCAAGACGCTCACCGGCGGCAACCGGTTTCGCTACTACGATCTGCTCGTTCACGTTTTCGTCGTCGTTCTGCTGGTTTCCAACCTGGTTGCCCAGAAGCTTTGCGCCATTGGACCGTTCACCCTCTTGGGACGGGAGTTCGGCCCGTTTCTTATCAGCGGAGCGCAGATCCTATTTCCGATCACCTATATTTTCGGTGACATTTTCGTCGAAGTTTATGGTTACAGCGCGTCGCGGCGGGCCATCTGGATCGGATTTTTCTCGGCTACGTTGTTGGCGGTGATGGCGCAGATCACCACAAGTCTTCCGGCGGCTCCGGAGTTCCAAAACCAAGAAGCGTTCGAGCTGGTCTTCGGCTTCGTGCCGCGTGTTCTTGCGGCCAGCTTGGTCGCTTACTGGTGCGGCGAATTCGCCAATGCCTTCGTCATGTCGAAGATGAAGCTTGTTACTCAGGGAAAGTGGCTTTGGACCCGCACCATCGGATCGACGGTCGTGGGCCAGCTGGTCGACACGGTCGTGGTGATTACGATCGTCTTCATCGGTATTCACAAGTTCCGCACGATGTTGAATCTCATGTTCACCGGCTATTTCTTCAAAGTCGGCTACGAAGCCCTTGCCACACCTCTTACCTACTGGGTTGTCAACAGCCTGAAAAGAGCCGAAGGGGTGGACGTTTTCGACGAAGGGGTCGATTTCAATCCCTTCAAGGGACAGCGGCCGAGTCGGGGATGACAAAGCCGCTGAACCAAGGACCAGCTCGCATTTCTCACCACGTGGAGAGGCCGCTCGGCGACTCATTTTCTGAGGAATGCGAGCGTACTTGAACCCTACGTTGAGCACGGTGGGCAAGCGCAACGCAGTAATGGCGGGCCTATGGCGTGCTTCGACCGTCAGGTGGTGAGAAATGCGAGCTAGCTCGGAAGTGCTTGAAACATCAGTGACTTGCCTGAGATAATGGCTGTTCGGCCGGCTCGTCTCGCGCTTCGAACGTCAGGTCCTGGGAAAGCGGACTAAACTTCCCAAACCGCCGGTTTCACCGCGGACCGGCCCCGCTGCCGTTAGGGCCCGACGGTGAGGAAGCCGACCGCGAAGATTGCGTTTCCGGGACGCGAAACACCATAATATCGACAGACCATCTCATTCTTGAAGGGATTTTGGATGCCAAGGACTGTCTTCATGGGGAACCTCCCGAACTGGGTCACCGCCGAGGAGATCGAGGGCTGGTTGAGCAGCGAGGAAATCATCTTCGATGAAGTGAAGGTCATTCGTGACTTTGAAACGCAGGAATCCAAGGGCTACGCTTTCATAGAAGCCGCTTCCGACGAGGACGTCAAGGCGGTGATCAAACGCTTCAATCGCGCTCCGCTCGAAGACAAAGTTCTCCGCGTGAACGAAGCCCGCTCGTCCGAGCACAACAAAGCTCCTCGCCGTCGCCGCCCCTAGCCCGCATTGCTCACCACCTGACGGTCGAAGCACTCCATAGGCCCGCCATTACTGCGTTGCCTCGCGACGTGGCGCACGCTTTCAGCGTGCCGTGTCGGGCTTTCGAGCCCGACATTCTTGAACCCATGGTCAATTCGTCTCCACGACAGGTCCGCTAGGGGGCGGCGTTGTCCTTGAGCGCCGCCAGGATGCTCTCGGGAGACGGCATGCCGCGCTGGGCGAACCGAACTCGCCCGTCGATCCCGATACCGTAGACCGATCGCTTGACAAAAACCCCTCCCGCGCCATAGCGAGCGGCGACCTTCCTTCCCTTGTCCACCAACAGCGGAAACGGAAACTCGTGAGCGCGTTTGAACTTTTGGTGACCGCGCGCGCCGCCGGGATTCACGCCGAACACCATGATGCCACGTTCCTCGAAGGACGACCAGTTGTCCCGCAACTGACAAAGTTGCTTGCGTCAGCCGGGCGTCGCGTCCATGACGTAGAAAACAAGAACGACGGGGCGGCGGCCGCGGAAATCGAAGAGCCGAACGGCGTTGCCCTCCTCGTCGGGAAGCTGAAAGTCGGGGGCTTGGGAGCCGACGGCAAGCAGCTCGCGGCTGAACCGGAAGAGCACGCCTTCATCTTACCCAACGAGGGGTAAGCCGACCGCCTCCCAACGGGTTCGCCGGAGTTCATCACCAAGACCGCGGTGGATTCGGTGACGGGCGGGAAAAGCCCGTTAACGCACAGCTCTCCCTAGCGAGCATGGCGCAGCTTTCGATCCCCCCGGCGGCGCTCAGTTCGCGAAGTAATCTTTGACTTTGTCGAAGATGCCTTTTTCCGTGGGCGTGTTATCGACCGGCAAGACTTCCAGCAGAGACTCGAAAAACTTGCGCTGTTCTTTGGTGAGCTTGGCGGGAACCGCGACTTTGAGGTGAACGACGAGATCGCCCCGCCGGCCGCTTTGCACGTGAGCCACCCCTCGGTTGCGAAGACGAAATTGGCGGCCGGTCTCAACGCCGAGTGGAATCTTCAGTTGGGCCGGCCCCTCGAGGGACGGCACGGTGATCTGAGCTCCCAGGGCGGCCTGGGCTACGTTGATCGGCACCTCGCAGTGCAGATCGTTCTCTACCCGCTCGAAGATCGGGTGCTCGCGAACCCGCAGAACGACGTAGAGGTCGCCGGGCGGGCCGCCCAGCGCCCCCGCTTCACCCTCGCCGCTCAGGCGCAGTCGGGTGGCGTTGTCGACGCCGGGGGGGATGTTTACCTTCAGCTTGCGTTGCTTGCGGAGCTGCCCTTGCCCCCCACAGGTGCTGCACGGTTTCTCGATCACCTGGCCCGAACCCCGGCACGCCGAGCAAGTGCGTCCGACCGAGAAAAACCCCTGCTGGTAGTAAACCTGCCCTCGCCCGGCGCACGTGGAGCAAGTCGCCGGACCGCTGCCCGCCGCCGCCCCCGACCCGCGGCACTCCCCGCAGGCTTCGTTGCGCGCGAACTGGATCTCGGTGCTGAGGCCGAAGACGGCGTCTTCGAAATCCACGTCCAGGTCGTACTGCAGGTCGGCTCCTCGTCGCGGCCTGGCCCTACGCTGCCGCCCCCCGAACAGATCGCCGAAGCCGAAGAAATCCCCGAAAATATCCCCGAAATCACTGAAGTCACGCGGGTCGAATCCGCCGCCGCTTGCGGCGGCAAGCCCATCGTGCCCGAAACGGTCATAGCGGCTTCGTCGGTCGGCGTCGCTGAGCACGCTATAGGCCTCGGCCGCCTCCTTGAAGTTTTCCTCCGCTTCCGAGCTGTCGGGATTGCGATCGGGATGATACTTCATCGCGAGCTTGCGGTAGGCGCTCTTGATCGCGTTCTCCCCGGCCCCGCGGTCAACGCCTAAAACTTCGTAATAGTCCCGTTTGTTTGCCACCGATATTAGTCTCGCTACCCGTCGCGGCTCGTGCCGCTGCGATTTCGGGCCGCCGGAGCCATCGCCGACGGCCGCCTACTTCTGCTCTTCTTCCTGCTCGTCCTCCGTCTGCTTGGCGGTTTCCTTCACGGCCACCTTAACCATGGCCGGTCTCAGCAGGCGATCTTTGAAGTGATAGCCGCGCTGGTAAACCTCGATGATCTTCTGGTCCTGCTCGTCGCTCTCGGCGGGCTCGCGGTCAAGAGCGTGATGGAAGTAAGGGTTGAATTTGGTGTTTTCGGTTTCCACGGGTTTCAGACCGGCTCGCGTGAAGACCTCGAACATCCGCTGGTAGATCAGCTCCAATCCTTCTCGGAACTCGGCGTCGATTCCCGGGGCGTTCAGAGCGCGTTCAAAATCATCGAGGATCGGCAACAGCGACTCGATCGATCCCATCGCCGCGTATTGGTGAGCCTCTTCCTTCTCCCGCAGGAGCCGCTTGCGGAAGTTCTCGAATTCGGCCTGGGCCCGCTGAAAGCGCTCAAACTGCTCGGTCTTCTCGGCCACGGCCCGGTCCCTCTCGGCAACCGCGGCGGCAAGGTCGGACTCGCCGGCCGTCGGGCCTCCGTCGGGGGCAGTTTCGGCCCCATCCTCCGGCGCCGAGCCGTTCGATCCCGCGGGGTCGGCCTCATGGCGAGTGTCAGGAGGTCTTCCCTGCCCCGGCTGCGATTCCTCTGCCGGTTCAGCCTGCTCCTGTGGATTCTCCGATTCCCGGGACTCGCCTTTGCTCATTCCTACTACCCGTTGGATTATTTCGCGATACGCCCGTGGAACCGCGGGTTCGCGTTGCTTCGAGAGCTTCTCTTACCATGTTAACAAGATCTCCCATGGATGCCGGAGTGTAGGATTGTCCGATGGCAGGGGCGCAATTAATTGCGCCCGAGATGACGAGCCATGGTACCTGGAACACGGGCCGTGTCGCTATAATTTGCGAGACTCAGCAGGCGGGGTTCGGCGCTCACAAAACCGGCCGCGCGCGTGCGCCCAGCATCGCCCGCCGCACCAATGGAATGGGGGGGCCGCCGTAAGAGAGAAAGCGGTCGTGAAACTCGCGCCACCCCTGGCGTCCGCCGCGTGTAGACGTCCAATCGTCGCGCAATTTTCGGATCATCAACTTGCCGAGCGTGTAGTTCAAATACGCCGGATCGAAGGTTCCGCGCGCCGCTTGTTGGCGAGCGTTCCCCGGATCTTGGAAGGCCTTTGCAAGGAACATCCGCTCGGATTCCTCGACCGTCATTCGGCCCGTGTGCAGACCGATCGCGGATAAATAGCGGACATTTCTTAGCAGAGCGTTCAGCAGCTGCCCGATGCGGGTCTCGTGATCGCCGCGGTTGAGCCCCGCTTCCCAAGCCAACTCCTCGACGTAGTGCGCCCACCCCTCCGCGAAGCCGTAACCGACGAAAAGCCGCCCGATGGCCGAGGGAGATCGGTTGGAGTGAAGGTACTGGAGAAAATGGCCGGGCCAAACTTCATGCACCGAGATAAACAGAAGATCGGAAGCGCCCGGAAGGTAGTCTTGACGTTCTTTGTCCGTCCAGGCGGGATCGGGCGGCGCGATGTAGTAAACCGACGGCAAGTTCTCTTCGAGGGGTCCGGGAATATCGATGTAAGCGGCGTTCCACCGCATATAGGGCGGCGACTCGGCAACCCGCGCCTCCTCGGGTCCCGGTATGCTCACGAGATCGTTTTCGACGACGAACTGCTTCAGGCTGCCTAACTGTTCTCGGGCGGCCGCCACCGGTCCCTGGGCGGGCTTGCGCAACTGGACCCGCGCTACGCATTCGGCGATGGACTCGCCGGGCGCGAACGCGGCGCAGGCTTGCTCGAGCGCTGCCAGATTCCGTTCCAGATCCTGCCGGCCAAGCTGTTCGAGACGGTCGAGACTTACGTCAACGCGTTCCGTCTGGTAGAGCATTTGCGAAAACAAGTCCGCACCCAGCGCGAAGTCGTCCGTCGCCGCGGACTCCTGCTCGCCCAACCAGGCGTCTAGTCCTCTCACCGCGGCGATCGCCGCGGTGTTCGCCTCGGCGAACTCGGCTTGCAGCGCCTGATCCTCAACAGCTTTGAACACGCTAGGCACGTCTTTTTCGAAGTAGGAAACCAATCCCCCGAACACGGTGCGCCCGATTTCAACGTGGGTTCTGGGCAGAGGGGTGCGCAGGTTCGCTTTGATTTGCTCGACAGCCCGCGCTAGATTCTTCGCGTAGGCGATATAGGACCGCAGCCGCTGTTGAAGCGGGGCGTAGGGGCGGGCGACATAGACGTTCGGGTCAAGGGCGTCGGCGTAAAAACTCGGATTGCCATAGGCCGCTTGGGAGGTTTCGATCCAGAACAGGCGTTCGTCGGCGACCGCTAGAAGATAATCCCGCTCGAACTGCTGCAACTCATCGAGACGGTCGGTCTGGAAGGCCGTCGCTCGCTCGCGGCTGCGTTTGAGAAACGCGGCCGCGCTTGCCATCCCCTCGCTGCTCCAGTCCGGCAGCCGGCCGTCGAAGTCGTGCCGCCCGGCTTGAACGGCCGAAGCAGGATCGACTTCGAACAAACCTTCGATGAATTCCCGTTGGAAAGAATCCCAGCCGGGATCGTAGTTTTGATCCGATGTGGTCAAGGACTTGCACCCTCCTAACAGGATGATCGACACAAAGCCCGACGACAAGAGCAAGCCTGCCGCGGCGCCGCGAACACGCATGGTGGATGTCTTCCCGGTCCTGGGCGAGCATTATCGCAGTAGATGCGCCGGCCCGCAAGCTCCCTGAGCCTCGCCGGCCACCGTTTGCGAGCCGCGGAGCCTCGCTTCCCTATCCCCCGCCCATCACCGTGGATAAGGGTGGTTTCGCAGAATTGTGAACGCCCGGTAGATTTGCTCCGCGAGAACAACCCGGGCCAGCTCGTGTGGCAGGGTCATTCTCGACAGCGACAAGCGTAGATCGGCATCCTCAAGAAATGACCGGGAGAATCCAGCCGCCCCGCCGACAAAGAAGGCAACGTCTCGCCCGACCTTCCCGAGGAACGCAGCCAGATCCCGAGAAGCCATCGGCGTTCCCGCGGAGTCGAGTACGACTTTCGCCGTGCGGGGATAGTTCCTGACGGCGCGTTCGTCTTTCAGCGAACGCATTTCGAAGCGGCAGTAGCGCTCAATGCGCCGAGCGTAGTCCTCGGCCATAAGATTGGCTTCGCGATTACGCGGTTTGCCGATGTAGAGCAGGTAGAGTTTCAACGTGTCCGCGGGCACTTCCGGCTTAGTGAGGCCCTCCGCCGCTCGCTAGGCCGCTTCGGGGATCGGTAGCCGGGGCGCGTTCCTCCAAAGTCGCTCGCGGTCATAGAAGCGGCGTGCTTCCGCCGAAAAAATATGCACGACGAAATCGCCATAGTCCATTAAGATCCACTCCGCGTTCTGATAGCCTTCGATCCCGATTGAACGCACGCCTTCCTTCTTCAAGACCGTCTCGATGGCGTCGGAGATAGCCTGGTTTTGGCGGGCATTCGTGCCCGCGCATATCACGAACGTGTCGGTGAAAGAACTGGCCTTGGCGATGTCGAGAACGACAATGTCCTCGCCCTTCCTCGACCGGGCAGCCTGAACCGCTACCTCCCACTCCCTCATTTGGACCATTCCGCTGACCTACTATCTTAACCCGCTTTTCTCACCAGGTGGCGAGGCGAAGGGCGTGAGAGGCCCGTCAGTACAAGGCGCGCGACGCTCGGCGAGCGGAGGCGTACTTTTGCGGGTGCAGCCTAACCGTCTCGTATTTTGGCTCTACCAAAAGCAGCAGCGACCCGCGTTCGGCGCCCGACCGGGAAAGTACGTTGAGCACGGCGAGCAAGCGCAACGCAGTAATGGCGGGCCTATGGCGTGCTTCGACCGTCAGGTGGTGAGAAAAGCGGGCTAGCACCGCCCCTTACGCGGCAAACTCCGCTTCAAGTGGTTGTCGGGTTGCGAAATGCTCGACCCTCAAGGGCTAGGAAGGTCGCCGACCGAACGTGCGGCGGGCCGTTGAACCGGCGCACCCGACAAAGCGATCGGGGCGGAGATGACTGCGGCCGGAACTGATGAGGAGGCTGGAGTTGATGGCCATAGGCCATCTGTCCGACCACAGCCACCCCCGCCATCGGCGGAGAAGGAGAGGATCGATCACTCATGGGTCGATCTCACGGGGGGCCTGGCCGTACCCATGCCCCCCATGAGGATAGACGTGGCCAGCGTTGATTGGTTACGGCGCCGGATAGCCGCGGGGAATCGTTTGGTTCGAATTCGTCCGAAAGCTCTGCGAACGAAACCGCTCGCTGGAGAGTCGCAACCAAGAGCCTGGTCAGAAATCGCCGTCTGGACGTGGCCTACGCATTTTGTGTGCTGTGTCGCCATTCCCGGCGACATCAAGTTACGCGGACGGAAGCCGCGATCCACGGCGCGGTCGTGCTACGGGCTCACCCCGAGCTAATGGCGGCTACCAAACGACAGCCCATGCCTGCGCTACGGGACTTCGCAGCCAGACGACGGCCGGGTCGCCTTTGCTCAGCTTGGCGATGAGCTTCTCGGTTGCCTTGACGCGCGAGTCCAGGAACGCCAAGTAACGCAGGAGCCTCGCCTCGAGGGCTTCCATCTTCGTCTGCTGGGCTTCGAGTAAAGACCGCTGCGTTTGTAGGGTCTCCTGCTGTGCCAGAGTGTAAAGCGTCAACCCTTCAATCTTCTCTAAAAGCGCCATTTGGAACTGGCTGACGTTAAGCCCTTCCTTGTTAATCTGGTCCTTGCTTGGGATTTTGGGAGCCTACCGCTGCTGGCCAAGCACGCCGGCGCCAAGCTGACCATCACTAACCACACCGAAACGCTCCTGGACCCCATGGCCCACCTAGCTGTGATCTTTCAACAGGTTGTTCATTCGGTCCCGGACCAGGGAAGCTGGAGTTGTCGAATAACCACGACCCTGGAGAGACCGCATGAACATCCATCAGAATGCCCGATTGACGCCCAAAGGCCGAGCCCTTTTGGTTCGATGCATCCTCGCTGGAGAGACGCCTCGGGCCGCCGCGGCGGCCCGAGACGTCTCAGAACGCACCGCCCGCCGTTGGCTGGCCCGCTACCGCGGCGAAGGCGAAGCCGGTCTCTACGATCGCTCTTCGCGCCCCCGGCATAGCCCGCGCCGCACCCCGCAAGCCGTCGTTGACCGCGTCCTCGCCCTGCGCCGACAACGTTGGACGGGCCGCCGCATCGCCCAAACCCTGCGGCTATCCCCGGCCACCGTCAGCCGCCTCCTCGGTCGCGCCGGACTCAACCGTCTCCGCGATCTCGAACCCGCTCCCCCCGTTCGCCGCTACGAACATCACCGTCCCGGCGATCTACTGCATCTCGACATCAAAAAGCTCGGCCGCTTCCAGCACGCCGGTCACCGCGTTACCGGCGATAAGACCCGACGCTCCCGCGCCGCCGGCTGGGAGTTCGTCCACGTCGCCGTCGACGACCATTCCCGCATCGCCTTCTCCCAGATCCTGCCCGATGAGCGCAGCCTTTCCGCTGCCCAGTTCCTTCTCCTCGCCCACGCCTACTATGGCTCGCTTGGCATCCGCATCCGACGCCTGCTCACCGACAATGGCTCCTGGTACCGCTCCCGCCACTTCCGTCGTACTTGCCGCCGCCTCGGCATCCGCCACCGCTTCACCCGCCCCTACACCCCTCGCACCAACGGCAAGGCCGAGCGCTTCATCCAAACCGCCCTCCGCGAATGGGCCTATGCCCGCTCCTACTGCTCCTCCCTCCAACGCGCCAACCATCTGCTCCCCTGGCTCCACGACTACAATTGGCATCGCCCCCACGCCAGCCTCGGCTATAATCCCCCTATCAGCCGACTCCCTCCTCCCCGGAACAACCTGTTGAGGCTCCACAGCTAGCCCGCATTTCTCACCAGGTGGCGAGGCGAAGTGCGTGAGAAGCCCGTCAGTGCAAGGCGCGCGCCGCTCGGCGCGCGGAGGTGTACTTGAACAGTACGTTGAGCACGGCGAGCAAGCGCAACGCGGTAATGGCGGGCTTATCGCGTGCTTCGACCGTCAGGTGGTGAGAAATGCGGGCTAGTGTTACTCGCGAAGCTTCTTCTGACCCGGTTGTAGCATTCGCTGGTGCTCTTGAGGCTGGATCTCCTTGGTGTAATTTCCGTACGAGAGGCCTAAATGCGGTACTTGCCTAATTTCCCTTGCTTTTTTCAGTTGTTCCGGGGTCAGAATCCCGCGGATCCGCAGCAGCATCGAGAGCTGAGTGCGCTTGATCTGCGCTTCGGAGGCGAGGACTTGATCGAGCCGAGCGAGCACGGTCTCCTCCTGTGCCTCCAGATGCGTCAACGACTGGGACAGGGCTTCCATATGCGCTTGCAAGTCCCATTGCAGTTCGGTGAAACGGGTCTGGAGGGCCGCAACTTGTTTCTTAATCTCTTCGCGCTGGCTCGAGGTTATCCCCAGCGCGCTCTGATGCTGCATGATGATCTCGGGCGGGACCAAGTGACGCTCCAACGGGTCGCCCCCGCGGGCTCCTCCCATGTGAAAATGCGGGTTTGGCACGAAATTCTGCGCGGGCGCGGCCGCGACGACGCACAGCAAGAATGACAAGACTAGAAGCAATTTTCGCACAATATTTCCTCCTGGTTGACGTCTCCGATTGCGGGCAGCTCACGAAGGAAGCCCCCGCCCGGAGTTTGCAGCAGAAAAGCCGTGGGAGACCGCCACTCGGAAATTGCCGCCGGGGTCGGGCCCGTTGACGGCGGCCGAACGGACAACATGATGAGAGCGGCGGCGACGGCCGCGGCAGGAACCCAAAGCCAAAGATGCCCGCGGCGTGGCCGAAGAACCGACTCGAAACCCGGGGCCGTCTCGGCGTCCGCCCGCTTCATATTTTTTCGAAGAAGTCGTTTAGTTGTCGATCTTCCCTCATTCGAGTACTCCTCGGAGCGATTGGCGCAGCTTAGCTTTTCCACGCTCGTAGTGGGTTCTGGCCGAGCCAAGGGAGACACCCATCACCTCGGCGGCCTGTTCCAGGGTCATTCCCTGATAGAAAACCAAGTGCAGTGATTCGCTCTGCCGCGCCGTGAGCCGTTCGAGAGCCGTCTCGATCAGCGCGGCCCGCTGAGTGGCCAAGGCAGCTGATCGGGGCTTGGCGTTATCGGCGAAGGCGCCATCTTTTGCTCTCGTAACAGCCGCCGAATCCAAGAACGGCGCCGGTCGGCGGCCGTGTTTCGAATCAGAGCAAACAGCCAGGTTCGAAACAACGAGTTCCCGTTAAACCGGGCCTTGCCGCCGAGTACTTTCAGATCACTGCTGTCCGGTTAAAAGTCGAATAGAATCAATTGGTTGGGGTCATAGGGGGATTCGTTTGGGGAGTCGGATGGCTGGAGTGCCTGTAAAAGGGGCATTTTTTCGAATTGCGTAACGCTGAGAATCTGTAGAATCTGGTAAAGACTCGCTTCCAGCCCGAGCCGTTTCCGGACGATGGCGATGAGCACGTAAATCGAGACAGCGATCCGGATCTGCGTCTTGACGGCGTTCTCGCTGGTGCCGTAAAACGAGTTGATTCGCAGATGTTGCTTGATCCACTTGAAGAACAACTCAATCTGCCAACGCGACTTGTAGATGTGGGCGATGGTCAGCGCCGGGAGCGCGAAGTTGTTGGTCAGAAACTTCAGCCGCTTGTTCGTCCGGGCGTCGAAGTAACTGACCCTCCGCAACGGGTCGGGATAGGCTTGGGCCGATTCGATGGCAGCCAGTATGACGGTCTGATCCGAGCGCAAGCCCGTGGATTTGTCGACGGGATGCGAGTAGCGCCGTTGGAGCAAGATGTTCTTCTTGGTTCGCACGACGAAGAACGACGAGCAGAGAGTGAACACGAAGAGGCGTTCGAAATCGACGTAGGCCCGATCCATGACGTAGAACGCGCCGGCCTCCGGGCCGATCTCGTCGAGGATGTTGATGTCGTGCACTTTGCCTCCAGTAATGCGGATGAACGTGGGAATATTGCCGTGCAGATCCAGCAGCGTGTGCATCTTCACGGCGGCCTTTTGCTTGCGGAATCTCGCCCACGGAAACAGCGACAGGCAGAGGTCGATTGTTGTCGAGTCGAGAGCGTACAGAGTCTGGTCCAAGTCCACACCGATCGGGTCGTGGGCATATAACGGCCGTGCCATGCCAATCAAGACCTGCGCGAAGTCCGCGTAGATCCGCCAGTCGCGCGACTCGTTCGCATCGGCCAGTGTCGAGCGCGCTACCCTGCCGCGGAATCCCATGTGGTAGAGTTTGCCGTGCATCGAACGCAGGCACGTCTCGATGTCGCGGAGGCTTGCCCGATAGGTCAGCTGGGCGAATGCCATCGCAAGAAACTGATCCCAGCAGGAGAAACTTTTCAGATAGGAATCGCCGCGGTAGCGCGATACACATTTCTGAAACTCTTTGCTCGGTAGGTGCTCGATCAGTTGGGAGAAAACCGTACGGCCAAGGTTCATCCCTCATTGTGCCGCGTCCGGATGCTCCGTTCAGGCGACCATTTGCGGCCTCGGGATTTCAAATCGTTCCCGGGCAAAACAGGCCATAAGACATTGAGCGGTCGAGACTTACCGTCCGATGGCGCGACTTTCCCCGGACAGCACTGCTTTCAGATACACCGTCTGAAGTACGTCCTCGGCGTCTTCCCGCCGCCGGTCGCAGCAGTTGAGAGCCCACCCGTAGGCATCCTTGTGGTGCTCCTCGAGCCGGGCTCGAGGGTCGGATTCGCTGCTGTCGCCGGCCACCGGAAAACCGTCTGCTCCTAATTTAGTCGATGGCGGGGCGAGTTTATATGACGCGGGGCGTTACCGCGAGCCGAATTCAGATTCGGGCAATGAACCACTGAGGGGCCAGCGCCCGGTGGTCAACGGGGGAAAAGTCCAGTGGCCCAGCCATGGGACGAGCAGAATGGTGGGCAAAGTAACGATCAATATGCGGACGTCCGATTGAGCCAACCCCGTTCGTGGAGATGACCCCAAGCGACACGGATATGGTCGGGGGTAAAAGTACGCTGTTTATAGCTGCTCCAGGAGTGGACAGCTTTGATGGTCGCGTTCACGCTATCAATGCCATTCGATTCCTCAAGAGCAGCCCAATGGACAGTTGCAAGCAACTCCATACCGTAGGGCGTCTCGAATCCCTCAATAAGGGAGGACACTCTCCTAAGTCTTGCGAGCGTTTCAGGGTCGTTACTCAGGAAGGCCTGAGCTTCTTGGGCCGCATCAGGAAGGAGCCGGATCGAGGCGCCACCGCTTCGATCCCCATAGCCCCGAACGAAATGGCCTTCGATTCTCTGCAAAACGTGCTCAAGCGCTTCGGCGTAAGGTCCATACCTAGCTTTACGGAATTCCAGCTTTAGGGGTTGACCCGACGCCTGGAGGAAATAAGCAAGTTTCTGTACTTCAAGAAGTTGGAGCCGATAGCCAGGTATGGCGTAGTCTTGCATGAGGCGGATCAGGACGGCACGTCCCGGTGTCATTTTCGGGCGCTTGGTAGCTACCTTCATACTCTCGGCCGCCGGAGCACCTTTGGGTTGGTAAAGCAGAACCCGCACACCCGCGAGTTCACCGAGAGCTTGCTCAATCTTCGGGCGAACCTCTCCCCAGTCTAGTCCTCCACTTCCAGACCCGAGCGGAGGCACTGCGATCGACTGAATTCCCTCGCGTTGCACGAGGTCCACGAGCGCACGCAGCCCAGACTCAATGTCGCTCATGCGTGATCTTTGCTTCCAGTGGCGCTTCGTCGGAAAGTTAATGATGAATCTCGGGTCAGTCAGGCGCTTGAAGACGAACATTTCACCGGGCCTGACTTCCTTTCGCTGGCAGGCCCGACGGTAAGCTTCATAATTGTCGGGAAACGCTAGGCGGAATTGCAGTGCGATTCCCTTACCCATCACGCCGACGGTGTTTACGGTATTCACCAATGCCTCGACTTCGGCATCGAGCAAGTTACCCGCAACAATCTCAATCATAGGCCGCGTTTAATAGTACCAACCACTGCTGTCCGGTTAAAAGTCGAATAGAATCAATTGGTTGGGGTCATAGGGGGATTCGTTTGGGGAGTCGGATGGCTGGAGTGCCTGTAAAAGGGGCATTTTTTCGAATTGCGTAACGCTGAGAATCTGTAGAATCTGGTAAAGACTCGCTTCCAGCCCGAGCCGTTTCCGGACGATGGCGATGAGCACGTAAATCGAGACAGCGATCCAGATCTGCGTCTTGACGGCGTTCTCGCTGGTGCCGTAAAACGAGTTGATTCGCAGATGTTGCTTGATCCACTTGAAGAACAACTCAATCTGCCAACGCGACTTGTAGATGTGGGCGATGGTCAGCGCCGGGAGCGCGAAGTTGTTGGTCAGAAACTTCAGCCGCTTGTTCGTCCGGGCGTCGAAGTAACTGACCCTCCGCAACGGGTCGGGATAGGCTTGGGCCGATTCGATGGCAGCCAGTATGACGGTCTGATCCGAGCGCAAGCCCGTGGATTTGTCGACGGGATGCGAGTAGCGCCGTTGGAGCAAGATGTTCTTCTTGGTTCGCACGACGAAGAACGACGAGCAGAGAGTGAACACGAAGAGGCGTTCGAAATCGACGTAGGCCCGATCCATGACGTAGAACGCGCCGGCCTCCGGGCCGATCTCGTCGAGGATGTTGATGTCGTGCACTTTGCCTCCAGTAATGCGGATGAACGTGGGAATATTGCCGTGCAGATCCAGCAGCGTGGGCATCTTCACGGCGGCCTTTTGCTTGCGGAATCTCGCCCACGGAAACAGCGACAGGCAGAGGTCGATTGTTGTCGAGTCGAGAGCGTACAGAGTCTGGTCCAAGTCCACACCGATCGGGTCGTGGGCATATAACGGCCGTGCCATGCCAATCAAGACCTGCGCGAAGTCCGCGTAGATCCGCCAGTCGCGCGACTCGTTCGCATCGGCCAGTGTCGAGCGCGCTACCCTGCCGCGGAATCCCATGTGGTAGTACCAACCACTGCTGTCCGGTTAAAAGTCGAATAGAATCAATTGGTTGGGGTCATAGGGGAATTCATTTTGGGAGTCGGATGGCTGGAGTGCCTGTAAAACGGGCATTTTTTCGAATAGCGTAACGCTGAGAATCTGTAGAATCTGGTAAAGACTCGCTTCCAGCCCGAGGCGTTTCCGGACGATAGCGATGAGCACGTAAATCGAGACAGCGATCCAGATGTGCGTCTTGACGGCGTTCTCGCTGGTGCCGTAAAACGACTTGATTCGCAGATGTTGCTTGATCCACTTGAAGAAGAGTTCCACCTGCCAGCGCGATTTGTAGATCTGGGCGATGGTCAGTGCCGGCAGGGTGAAGTTATTGGTCAGAAATTTCAATCGCTTGTTGGTTTCGGCATCGAAATAACTCACCCGCCGTAGGGGGTCCGGGTACGCTTGGGCGGAGTTGAAGGGGGTCAAAATAACGGTGTGATCGGATCGCAGGCCCGTGCTCCTATCCACCGGGTGGGAGTAGCGACGCTGCAGCAAAACGTTCTTTTTGGTTCGCACCACGAAGAAGGCCGAACAGAGCGTGAACACGAAGAGGCGCCGAAAATCGACATAACCCCGATCCATGACGTAGAACGCGCCGGCCTCGGGAAGAAATTCATCCAGGATGTTGACGTCATGCACTTTGCCTGCAGTAATGCGGATAAACGTGGGAATATTGCCGTGCAGATCCAGCAGCGTGTGCATCTTCACGGCGGCCTTGTGCTTGCGGAATCCCGCCCACGGAAACAGCGACAGGCAGAGGTCGATTGTTGTCGAGTCGAGAGCGTACAGAGTCTGGTCCAAGTCCACACCGATCGGGTCGTGGGCATATAACGGCCGTGCCATGCCAATCAAGACCTGCGCGAAGTCCGCGTAGATCCGCCAGTCGCGCGACTCGTTCGCATCGGCCAGTGTCGAGCGCGCTACCCTGCCGCCGAATCCCATATGGTAGAGTTTGCCGTGCATCGAACGCAGGCACGTCTCGATGTCGCGGAGGCTTTCCCGATAGGTCAGCTGGGCGAATGCCATCGAAAGAAACTGATCCCAGCAGGAGAAATTTTTCAGATAGGAATCGCCGCGGTAGCGCAATACACATTTGTGAAACTCTTTGCTCGGCAGGTGCTCGATCAGTTGGGAGAAAACCGTACGGCCAAGGTTCATCCCCCATTGTGCCGCGTCGGGATGCTCCGCTCAGGCGGCCATTTGCGGCCTCGGGATTTCAAATCGTTCCCGGGCAAAACAGGCCATAAGATATTGAGCGGTAGAGACTTACCGTCCGTTGGCGTAACTTTCCCCCTAAAACGAGTCCAAGTTGAATGTTAGGATTTTCGGTTTTAGGAAGGAGGCAAGAGATGGCAGGGAAGCGATTTAGTGCAGAACCGATCATCATCAAGTTGCGTGAGGCAGAGGTGGGTCTAGCTCAAGGACAGACGGTGGGCCAGGTGTGCAAACAGATTGGGGTGACCGAGCAGACCTACTACCGGTGGCGCAAGGAGTACGGAGGGCTTCGACTGAATCAGGCCAAGCGGTTGAAGGTGTTGGAGAAGGAGAATGCCCGGTTGGAGAAGCTAGTGGCAGATCTGTCTTTGGACAAGCAGATCCTAAAGGAAGTTTCCTCGGGAAACTTCTAGGCCCGACGAAGAGGAGACGCGCAGTGGTGTGGGTGAGGGAGAGATTGGGAGCAGAGCGCGTCTCCGAACGTCGGGCCTGCCAAGTGCTGGGACAGGCTCGATCGACCCAGCGAAGGGAAAGGCATATCCCCGATGAGGAGGCTCGATTGGTGGCTGAGATGGTGGAGTTGGCCACGCACTACGGGCGATACGGCTACCGACGGATCACGGCCATGCTTCGTTGGGAAGGGTGGAAAGTGAATCACAAGCGGGTGGAGAGGTTGTGGAGACAGGAGGGGCTGAAAGTCCCGTCCAGACAGCCGAAACGAAGGAGACTGTGGCTTCATGATGGATCCTGCGTTCGGTTACGAGCGGCTCACAAGGATCACGTCTGGAGCTATGACTTCGTGCATGAGCGAACCCATGACGGAAGGGCCTTTCGATTATTAACCCTACTGGATGAATACACCCGGGAGTGTCTGGCCATTGAGGTCCAACGACAGATGAATCACCAGGACGTGTTGGATCGATTGGCGGAGTTGTTCGTGGATCGGGGAGTGCCTGAATACATTCGGTCCGATAACGGGTCAGAGTTTACGGCTCAGGCGGTTCGGGACTGGCTGAAGGCTGTTGGGGTGAGGACCTTATACATCGAGCCCGGCAGCCCCTGGGAGAATGGATATGTGGAGAGCTTCAACGGAAAACTGCGGGATGAACTGCTGAACGTAGAAGTCTTCGACACGTTGTGGGAGGCGAAGGTGTTGGCCGAGAGATGGCGCAGGGAGTACAACCAGCGACGGCCTCACAGCGCCTTGGCCTATCGGCCGCCGGCGCCGGAGGCCAGATTACCCAGGTCCCAGGACCAGAGTTCTATACCATGGAGTGGACTTCAAATGGTCCCAGGTCTAACTTAGAGAGTGGACTCGTTCCTGGGGGCAGGTCACGCCATCGGACGGTAAGTCTCGACCGTTCAATGTCTTATGGCCTGTTTTGCCCGGGAACGATTTGAAATCCCGAGGCCGCAAATGGTCGCCTGAACGGAGCATCCGGACGCGGCACAATGAGGGATGAACCTTGGCCGTACGGTTTTCTCCCAACTGATCGAGCACCTACCGAGCAAAGAGTTTCAGAAATGTGTATCGCGCTACCGCGGCGATTCCTATCTGAAAAGTTTCTCCTGCTGGGATCAGTTTCTTGCGATGGCATTCGCCCAGCTGACCTATCGGGCAAGCCTCCGCGACATCGAGACGTGCCTGCGTTCGATGCACGGCAAACTCTACCACATGGGATTCCGCGGCAGGGTAGCGCGCTCGACACTGGCCGATGCGAACGAGTCGCGCGACTGGCGGATCTACGCGGACTTCGCGCAGGTCTTGATTGGCATGGCACGGCCGTTATATGCCCACGACCCGATCGGTGTGGACTTGGACCAGACTCTGTACGCTCTCGACTCGACAACAATCGACCTCTGCCTGTCGCTGTTTCCGTGGGCGAGATTCCGCAAGCAAAAGGCCGCCGTGAAGATGCACACGCTGCTGGATCTGCACGGCAATATTCCCACGTTCATCCGCATTACTGGAGGCAAAGTGCACGACATCAACATCCTCGACGAGATCGGCCCGGAGGCCGGCGCGTTCTACGTCATGGATCGGGCCTACGTCGATTTCGAACGCCTCTTCGTGTTCACTCTCTGCTCGTCGTTCTTCGTCGTGCGAACCAAGAAGAACATCTTGCTCCAACGGCGCTACTCGCATCCCGTCGACAAATCCACGGGCTTGCGCTCGGATCAGACCGTCATACTGGCTGCCATCGAATCGGCCCAAGCCTATCCCGACCCGTTGCGGAGGGTCAGTTACTTCGACGCCCGGACGAACAAGCGGCTGAAGTTTCTGACCAACAACTTCGCGCTCCCGGCGCTGACCATCGCCCACATCTACAAGTCGCGTTGGCAGATTGAGTTGTTCTTCAAGTGGATCAAGCAACATCTGCGAATCAACTCGTTTTACGGCACCAGCGAGAACGCCGTCAAGACGCAGATCTGGATCGCTGTCTCGATTTACGTGCTCATCGCCATCGTCCGGAAACGGCTCGGGCTGGAAGCGAGTCTTTACCAGATTCTACAGATTCTCAGCGTTACGCAATTCGAAAAAATGCCCCTTTTACAGGCACTCCAGCCATCCGACTCCCCAAACGAATCCCCCTATGACCCCAACCAATTGATTCTATTTGACTTTTAACCGGACAGCAGTGACCCTTAGTGTATGCCCAAGACAGCAACCAACAGACCGATGATCCTGGAAAAGAAATTGGCCCAATCATGGCGTTGCTGAGCGCTATTGTAGTCTTGGTGGTCCTGGCATCCTCTTTTGTAGGCTTGTTACTAGCGAGGCGTCTTGGCCTTTCGCCTGCGATGCAGAATCGCCTTTATCGCCTGATTCCGATTACGCTGGGCTATTGGTTCGGATTGATGTCAGGTGCGGCCTTCTGAGCTACCGCCTTCGAGAAAGCGCTCCGGCGGCGGAGCCTGCGAAGTGCTCAACCTTGATGATCTTCGTGGGGAGACTTGTCCAAGTGTCCGGCTGTCTTGAGGCGCTGGTAAAGACGCTCCACCTCGGCCGCATCCTCCGGACGAAGAAGCTTGAATCGCCGCGAAGGGGGCTGTTCAGATCGGCTGCTCAGCGAAATCACCTCGTCTGCACAGTGGGCGCCGGCCAGTTCGTCAACCGAAGTCCGGCGGGTGAGCCGTTCCATCTGTTCGAGCAAACTCTCGATCGCGTCGCTGTCGCCGGGGTAGATGAGCCTGATCCAACGGCCGTCCTGGAGCCAGATCCGCAACACCAGCGGCGACGCCCAAGCCGTGGGCTCGATGCGCTCCACGTCTCGCCAGCGGAAGCTTTGCGGCCCGATCTTGATCCCCGACCGGTTAACCTCGATGGCCGGGCGCGTGGCCAAATAAAAAAGGGCTGCCGAGCTGCCCACAAACAGGGCCGCCGGAATGAACGCAAACGGCCATTGGGTTCCACACCAGAAGGAAAAACCCGCCAGAGCCAGAGCGACGAAGCCGGCTATTCGGTGTTGGCGGGCTGGAAGGTAGCGGTTCATGACCCGTCACCCATAAGCCTAGCGCTGACCGAGTTCTCCGTCAACCGGCTGGGACGGGAGTCGGACAATTGATTTGCCGGCGGCTACTCGGCCCCATCGGGAGAGCGCGAACGCCCTATCCCGCTTTTCTGACCACCCGTCACAGCGATTGGGGTGAAAGGCCCGGTGGCCATGGCTCGCGGCCTGTCCCCGCGGCAGGGTTACAGATCGGGCGAGTCGCCCGAGTGTTTCTGGATTCGCTGCGTGGTTTCAATCATGTAGTGGGCCGCGCTGATCAAAGTGGTCGCCGTCGTGGCCCGGAGCAAAACATAGACGACCTCGCCGCTCCACCAGCCCTGCTGGGCGTTGTGTACAACGATGGCAAGAATCGTCAAGAATTGGACAGCCGTATTCACCTTGCCGAAAAGGCTTGGCGGGAAATCTCGAATCGGCGTGGCGAGTATCATCACCACCACGGTGGCCATGATGATCAGGTCCCGGCTGAGCACCAGGATCGTAACCCACCAGGGGATAACACCGATCAGCGCCTGCACAACAAACGCCGAGCTGAGTAGCAACTTATCAGCCATGGGGTCTAGAAACGCTCCCAGCCGCGTCTTTTGGTTAAAGCGCCGGGCGACAAGCCCGTCGACCACGTCGGTGAGCCCGGCCGCGATGAACAACCATAGCGCCGTCTCATGCCGGCGGTAGATCATCGCAATCAGGATGAACGGCAGCACCAGCAGGCGGAACATCGTGAGCTGGTTGGGAATCGACAAGGCTTGCCGAATCGCCGGCGGCGCAGGATCAGCGGCGGCCGGTGCGGCTTGATCGAGCGAGTTCCGCGTGCTCATAGCGACGTGAAATGACGTATGCCCTGGCTGGTTTGCTTGAGCAGGGCGGTAGCCAGATCCTCGATCATCGGCAGGTGAGCCAGCTTCTCCCGCCACTCGGCGGGGATCTCGTCAATCCCATAATAGGCGCCCGCCAATTGGCCGTAGACGGCTCCGCTCGTATCCGCATCGTTGCCCAGATTGACAGCCAGCAGCGCGCCGTCTCTGAATGTCGTTGTGCGATCAAACGCCCATAGGGCGGCCTCGAGCGTGTCGACCACATAGCCGCTCGCCGGCAACTCGGAAGCCTCTTTGTACTTGTAGACGCCTCGCGCAATCGCGTCGATGCGCGGGGCCAGCGCGACTTCCTGAAAGAACCAATAGTTATAGACGGGCGAATAGAGGTCCGCGAGAAGATTCTGCTTCGAATCGCCGCGCAGCGCCCCGATTATCAAACCGGTGAGATAGCGGCAAGCGTCTACGGCCTCCGCCGCCGCGTGAGTCGTCTTCGACATCTCGACCGCCAGAACCATGGCGCGCGACGCATCATGAAGCAAATACATCGGGATGGGCGCCAGCCGCATCAGTGATCCGTTGCCGGCGGTATCGGCCTCGGTTACCCCGGCGCAGGGATCTCCCGTCGCTCGGTAGCGCTCGAGCGCCGCCGACACGGTCCCTCCGATGTCGAAGCACCTTCCCGTACTGCTGAGGTAACCGTCCCGCATCCAGCGGAGATAGCGATCCATTTGGTCTTTGGCTCGGAAGCCGCCGGATTCCACCAAACTCGTCGCCAAGCACAGCGCCATCGAGGTGTCGTCGGTCCACTGCCCGGCCTCGAGTCCCCAGGTTCCACCACCGACCATACCCTCGATCGGAGTGAAGCTGCCCGGTGAGCACCCCTCGATCGACGCTCCCAGCGCGTCGCCGACGGCTAGGCCGACTAATGCGCCCAGATAGCGCTTGTGGACCCCCTGCTCCCTACCATGTTCCATGGCAACGTAAGCATTTATTCTAACGTGGCTTCGGAAGGGCGAAATTGCTCCCGTCAAAGCGGATGCAGCCCGTCACACAACCCTTTCGCGCCGCTGCTATCCTACCAGAGAGTTTCACCCCATGCGGATTCGCCTCATCGACATCGCCCACGCCCGCTCGGGCGATAAGGGTGACACCGCCAATATAGGCCTGATCGCCCGCGAGCCCCGTTTCTACCCGCTTCTCGTCCGTGAAGTGACGGTCGACCGCGTCAAGGCGCACTTCGGCGCGCTGTGCCTGGGCCGGGTGGAACGCTATGAGTTGCCCAATTTGGAAGTGCTGAATTTCCTGCTACACCAGGCCCTCGGCGGGGGAGGAAGTCTATCTCTGCGAACCGATGCCCAAGGCAAGACGTTCAGCGCGGCGTTGCTTCGGATGGAGATCGACGTCCGGGAAGAAGAACTCGATGGCAAGCCGCTCCCCAGCGAGCACCCTGGCAGCTAATCGCTATGTCCATCATTTCGCAAATGCAGTTGCGAAAGCCGGACGATGACGGGCTTATCGTCTGTTTCGGCCCCCAGCGGGGGGAAAGTGTTACCTATGTGCCCGGACTCAGGTGTTACCCATGTCCGCGGTTTGTACCACCCGAGTTGCCCCCGAGCGGGCCGCCCACGTAAGCTGGTTCTACCCAGCCAGATCACTCATGGCCCGAATCCACGTTCTTCGCGACGTCGTGGCGAACAAGATCGCCGCCGGTGAGGTGGTCGAGCGCCCTGCTTCGGTGGCCAAGGAACTCCTCGAAAACTCGCTCGACGCCGGTTCGACGAGGTTGCGCGTCGAAGTCGAACGGGGTGGCAAGCGGCTGGTGCAGGTCACCGACGACGGCTCGGGCATGGTGCGCGACGACGCCATGCTCGCGTTTGAGCGGCACGCAACCAGCAAGCTGAGCGAAGTCAAAGACCTGCTCTCCATCGCGACGCTGGGATTTCGCGGTGAAGCCATACCCTCGATCGCCAGTGTTTCCCGCTTCACACTAGAGACGCGCAGCGAGGAGGAACCTACCGGTACGCGCGTGGAAGTCGCCGGCGGGAAGATGATCAATGTTACCGAAACCGCTCTCCCGAGCGGAACCACGGTGACCGTTCGGGACCTCTTTTGCAACGTGCCGGCTCGGCGGAAGTTTCTGCGCACCGAGAAAACCGAATTAGCTCACATCGCTTCGCTGGTTACGCACTACAGCCTCGCTCACCTGGATAAATCTTTTCAGCTCGTCCACGAGAAGGGGTCGCTGTTTAGCGTCACCCCGGTGAAAACCTTGCGGGAGCGCGTCTTTCAAGTGTTCGGGGCCGAGACTCTCGACCAACTCGTCGAGCTCTCACCCGCCCCGCGCGAGTTGCAGTCGGCGCCCAGCCCGGTTCCCCGCACACAGGCCGTCTCCGCCGCGCGCGCGGCGGAATCCCAACTCGAACACCGGACATTACAGGTCTCTGGGTTTGTGTCCAACCCTCAGGTCCAAAAGCTAAACCGAAATTCCATCTATACCTTCGTCAACGGGCGGTTGATCCGTGACCGTCTGCTGTTGCACGCCATCTCCAGCGCTTACCACAACGTCATCCCGCCCGGCAGCTTCCCCTTCGCCCTGCTGTTTCTCGAGATGGGATGCGAAGAAGTGGACGTCAACGTCCACCCGTCAAAGACCGAGGTTCGCTTCCGCCATCAATCGGTCGTTCACGATTTCGTTCGCGACTCGATACGGGAGCGGCTGATGGAATCGAAGCCCGTGTCGACCTTTCCCTTACCGCCTGAAATCAGCGAGGCCGGCCCACAGCCGGCGGCTTCGCTGCCCTATTCGGAGTCCACCAGGCTCGCCCAGCAGGCCTCGGAAGCTTCGAGCTTTGAGCTGAAACCACCCCCGGCTACCGCGGGACGCTTCGACTTCAAAGGCGCGCCGCCCATCGAATTCCCCTCCGCGCCGGGCTCGCACCCAACCCCGCAAAGCGCCCCCATGCCGGACGCCGCGGGACCGTCTCTCGCCAACCGGTTCCCCGAGGACTTGGCGCACGCGGTCGGAGAGACTCTGGACGTCCAGCCGCAACTCCACAGCCGCGCGCCGCTGCGGGAAGCGCCGCCTGAAACCATGGCCAAGCTGGGAGAGTTGCGGCCACTGGGCCAGATCAAAGAAAGCTTCATCGTGGCCGCCGGCTCAGACGGTCTGTGGATTATCGATCAGCACGTAGCCCACGAGCGGATCTTGTTCGAAAAAGTACTCCGCGAGCGCTCGCAAGGTAAAGTCGAAAGCCAGCGCTTGCTGATGCCCATCATCATCACGCTGCGGGCCGACCAGCAGTTGAAGTTCGCCCAAATCGAGGAAGAGTTCCGGGCCGCCGGTTTCGACCTGGAACCCTTCGGCAACCGCACGATCGCGGTCAAGGCAGCTCCGGCAACCCTATCCGCCTCGCAGGTGGAAGCGCTGATTCAAGAGATTCTCGACACGCCGGAAAAAGAACTCCGGGCGCTGTCGATCGAGGATCTTCAACGCAGGATGTCGGCCACGATCGCCTGCCATGCGGCGATCAAAGTGAACATGCCGCTCGACGCCGCCAAGATGCGCTGGCTATTGGACGAGCTGGCCGAGACCGACTGCCCGATGTCATGCCCCCACGGACGCCCGATCGCGTTGAAATACCCCCTGAAGGACATCCTGAAGGCCTTCCACCGAATTTGACTTCGCCGCCTCGACGGGGGCGATCTGACGCGCATTGATTACCCAACGATGACCCAAAAGTAGCGGACCTTTCTGTTGGTACCCGCTGGGACCAACCGCGAAAGTCTAACGGGCTTCATGTCGGCAACTTACACTTCTCCTTTTGTCCTCCTCCGATAAGTACAGCAAGTCACTGATAATAAGCGGTTAAGTTCTTTGGAAGACAGCTAACAATTGGGTTTGTTTGCACTAGGTGTGATCTTTCAACAGGTTGTTCATTCGGTCCCGGACCAGGGAAGCTGGAGTTGTCGAATAACCACGACCCTGGAGAGACCGCATGAACATCCATCAGAATGCCCGATTGACGCCCAAAGGCCGAGCCCTTTTGGTTCGATGCATCCTCGCTGGAGAGACGCCTCGGGCCGCCGCGGCGGCCCGAGACGTCTCAGAACACACCGCCCGCCGTTGGCTGGCCCGCTACCGCGGCGAAGGCGAAGCCGGTCTCTACGATCGCTCTTCGCGTCCCCGGCATAGCCCGCGCCGCACCCCGCAAGCCGTCGTTGACCGCGTCCTCGCCCTGCGCCGACAACGTTGGACGGGCCGCCGCATCGCCCAAACCCTGCGGCTATCCCCGGCCACCGTCAGCCGCCTCCTCGGTCGCGCCGGACTCAACCGTCTCCGCGATCTCGAACCCGCTCCCCCCGTTCGCCGCTACGAACATCACCGTCCCGGCGATCTACTGCATCTCGACATCAAAAAGCTCGGCCGCTTCCAGCACGCCGGTCACCGCGTTACCGGCGATAAGACCCGACGCTCCCGCGCCGCCGGCTGGGAGTTCGTCCACGTCGCCGTCGACGACCATTCCCGCATCGCCTTCTCCCAGATCCTGCCCGATGAGCGCAGCCTTTCCGCTGCCCAGTTCCTTCTCCTCGCCCACGCCTACTATGGCTCGCTTGGCATCCGCATCCGACGCCTGCTCACCGACAATGGCTCCTGGTACCGCTCCCGCCACTTCCGTCGTACTTGCCGCCGCCTCGGCATCCGCCACCGCTTCACCCGCCCCTACACCCCTCGCACCAACGGCAAGGCCGAGCGCTTCATCCAAACCGCCCTCCGCGAATGGGCCTATGCCCGCTCCTACTGCTCCTCCCTCCAACGCGCCAACCATCTGCTCCCCTGGCTCCACGACTACAATTGGCATCGCCCCCACGCCAGCCTCGGCTATAATCCCCCTATCAGCCGACTCCCTCCTCCCCGGAACAACCTGTTGAGGCTCCACACCTAGCCCGCCTTTCTCACCAGGTGGCGGCAAGCTTTAGCTTGTCGTAGCGGAACTTCCCAGCCGTCAGGGGCCGGGGGAGCTTCCGAGCCTGCGCTCGAGAATCCCCTTCAGTTTCCGCGATTCGGCATCGTCCGGTTTTAGCTTAAGCGCCTGCTGAACGTGCTCAAACGCGTCGGCCGTCCTGCCCTGGTGAGCATAGGCCATCGCTAACGCGTAATAGCTCATAGCGCTATTGGCACTGCGCTTGACCGACTCGGTGAGTAACTCGATCGCCTTGACGAATTCTCGCTGCTCGAGATGGTCCCAGCCCTGTTCATACTTGATCCACCCCTGAAGCTCCCCTTCCAAAGCGCCGAACTCGTGGGGCTGAAGAGCGGCCGCCTTTTGCGCCGCCTCGCTC
Organism: Bryobacterales bacterium; assembly: GCA_965248365.1. Taxonomy (GTDB): domain Bacteria; phylum Acidobacteriota; class Terriglobia; order Bryobacterales; family UBA6623. The sequence goes on from CBDFJA010000004.1 coordinate 515,663, forward strand.
GTTTGCTTCGGATCCCTCAAGCCTGCGTAGGCGCGCGCCAGGTTCGCCCAGCCAACAGGATTCTGTGGGGCCATCTCCACCGCTTTTTCATATTGCCCGATCGCTTCCCGATAGTTGCGTTGATTGTGCGCCGCGTTGCCCGCCTCCTCCAATTTCCGGTAGGCCTCCGCTCCGGCGAGCTTCAGCGTGACTTCGACGTCTTTTTCCAACAGTTCCAGAGGCTCGGATTTAGCAGGGATGTGTTCTTTCGCCACGGCCTCCAACAGGTAAGGACCGGGAGGCAGTCCGGCGAATGTCAATTTGCCTCGCTCGTCCGAGTTCAGTACAACTTCTTCACCGGATTGGGTGTTCGTCAACCTTGCTTCGGCCTCTTTGACGGGCTCGTTCGCGTGATCGACAAGACGGAGATGTATGTCGGCCCCAAGAAGAGCGAGCGGGCCGACAATGAAAAGCGTCGCGAAAAAGGAATGGGTGCGCATGGCCGCCTGGATCTCGCCCCGTCCCATCATTGTAGCGACAGGCTATCGGAGGGATTCCGGCGCTGCTAATCTACAGTTACTGAGTCCTCGCAAATCGTGGCGACATGGTCCGTTGTCCAGACTGTAGGGCCGCGGCATGCCGCGCCCGTGTTCTAAAGTCACGGCATTTTGCGAGCCTGAGCAAGAACCGGGACGTTGAAATGCCTCATCACCGCTTTCATTGGCTTCTGCTTGTCCTGCTGGCTCTGACCGCGCCTTCAAAAGGGCAGAACGCGGCCGGACAGAATCGAGCCACGGCCGCCACGCCGACGAGAGTGACGCCCCCGACGTCCGGCCATCAAAAGATGGTCGCTCTATTGAGGGAGATCCGGCATCGCGCTTCGGACGAACATCCTTATCTAGGGGACCGTGCGTCTCGCACTCTGAAAGCGGACCTTGCAGCCCTGCCGGCCGACGCGCCGGCGGCGAGGCGCTGGCGCCTCCACGGGAGGCTGGCGACGAGCGAGCTGAACCTCGGCCGCGAGCAGTCGGCGATCCTTCACTTCAGCAAGGCCTACGATCTGCTTCCTCACGTAAGAGACGCTTTGTCTCCCGACGAAGCCAATCGATTCATCTTTGAGCGGGGCGTCGCCTACATGCGAGTCGGCGAGACGCAGAACTGCTGCAATCGGTTCACGCCGGAAAGCTGCGTCTTGCCGATCCGAGGCCAAGGAATCCATACCGAAAAGGGCGCATCAAAACAGGCGATCGAATATTTCACCGAAGTGCTGGCGGAATCCCCCCCCAACTCGCGGCTGCATCTCGGAGCACGCTGGCTGCTCAACATCGCCTACATGACCATCGGCGCCCATCCGGATGGGGTGCCCGCGGCTTACCGGATCAGTCCGAAAGCATTCGAGTCAGACGAGCCGTTTCCGCGGTTCATCAATATTGCCCCGCGCGTCGGCCTCGACACGTTTAGCCTCTCCGGCGGCGCCGTGGCGGACGATTTCGACAACGACGGCTATCTCGACCTCGTAGTTTCCACCTGGGACACGGCGGGCCAAATCCGCTTCTTTCGGAACCAGGGGAACGGGATGTTCTCCGACCGAACCGAGGCGGCGGGCCTGGCGGGCATCACCGGCGGCCTCAACCTTGTCCAGGCCGATTACAACAACGACGGCAACGTCGACTTTCTCGTATTGCGGGGGGCGTGGCTGGTGCAATGGGGGAAGCACCCTAATTCGCTGCTGCGCAACAACGGCGACGGTACGTTCACCGACGTGACGTTCGAGGCAGGCCTGGGGAAGGTCCACTACCCCACGCAGACGGCCTCCTGGGCTGACTACGACAACGACGGCGACCTGGATCTTTACGTCGGCAATGAAGCCCTTCTCGGACTGCCCGCCCCGAGCCAGCTTTTCCGCAACAACGGCGACGGCACTTTCACCGACGTTGCCCGGCAAGCCGGCGTCACCAATGACCGCTTTGCCAAGGCCGTCGTCTGGGGCGACTACGATGCCGACCGGCTGCCGGACATCTATGTGTCGAACCAAGGCGCGCCGAAACGCAGGGGGCCGAACCGCCTCTATCGAAACCAGGGCGACGGGACTTTCGTCAACGTTGCGCCGGAACTGGGCGTTACCGGTCCGGAGGAAAGTTTTCCGGCCTGGTTCTGGGACTTCGCCAACGACGGAGTCCCGGACCTATACGTTTCAGCCTATTCAGCCACCATCGGGGACCTCGCCGCCGCGTACCTCGGTTTCCGCTTTGAGAAGACCAAGCTGGCACGCCTCTATCGCGGTGACGGGCGGGGCGGCTTTGAAGACGTGGCCGTCGAGCGGAACCTGATGCGTCCGAACGCCCCGATGGGCGCCAACTTCGGCGATGTCGACAACGACGGCTACCTCGATTTTTACCTCGGTACCGGTTATGAGAACTACAGTGGCCTGATGCCGAACGTGATGTACCGCAATCGAGAGGGCAAGAGCTTCGCGGACGTCACCACGGCCGGCGGGTTCGGTCATCTCCAAAAAGGCCACGCGGTCGTGTTTGCGGACTTCGACAACGACGGCGACCAGGACATTTTCGAACAGATGGGCGGCGCCTTCGCCGGCGATCGGTTTAAGGATTCGCTATATGAGAATCCGGGTTTCGGCAATCGCTGGATCACCGTCGAGCTCGTCAGCGTTCAAACGAACCGTTCGGCCATCGGCGCGCGGATTCGGGTCGAGGTGGTGGAAGACGGCAAGCGCCGCTCGATCTACAAACATGTCAACAGCGGCGGCAGCTTCGGCGCCAATCCGCTGCGGCAGACCATCGGCCTTGGTCAGGCGGAGAATATCCACCTTCTCGAGGTGTACTGGCCGACGTCCAACCAGACCCAGAGTTTTCGGGACGCGCCGCTGGATCGGCACGTACGAATCGTTGAGTCCCAAGAGGGATATACCACCCGGTCGCTCAACAAGCTCAAGCTTGGACCCGAGTGATCGCCGGCCAGCCCCTGAAAGAAGGACGGTTGCGCGGGGCGACCCTGCGTTCGAACCTCGGAAACAGAGCGGGCCCGCGGGCTGACGGGCACGGCTCTGTTCGGTTGTTGTCCGCTCTCTCGCGTGGTTAGTTAGCACGTATTTTCCGCCACCCGGCGAGAAAGCGCGCCAGCAGCCTTCCCCGACGACAGCCTCGGGAGCCTTACTCCCCTTGGCGTTGGGCTGCCGGGCGGATTGGCTATATAGTAGTGGTGATGCGTTATTTGGCGCGGCTGTTGGCCGCTCTACCGGTCCTTGCCGCGGTTGCCTTTCCGCAGGCCGTTGCTCTTCCTTCGCCGGAGTCTCACTTCGGACACCCGATGGGCACCGACCGAGAACTCATCGCGTGGGACGAGGTGGTCCGCTACTTCCGGCGACTGGAGACAGAGAGCGACAGGATCGTGGTCGATGAGCTGGGCAAGACGACCGAGGGGCGTCCATTCATCCTGGCGACGATCGCCGCTCCCGAAACACTGAGCGACCTCGATCGTTACCGCGACATCCAGGCTCAGCTGGCCGACCCCCGCCGGACGTCACAAGAGCAAGCCGAAGCGCTCATCGCCGAGGGCAAGACGGTCGTGCTGATCACTTGTTCCATTCACTCCGACGAGGTCGCTTCGACCCACACGGCCGTCGAATTCGCTTACAGATTACTGGCCGAAGATACACCGCGAACCCGGCGCATCTTGCAAGACACGATCTTCCTTCTTCTTCCGTCGCTCAACCCCGACGGCGTGGACAAAGTAGCCGCTTGGTACGAACGCTACGTCGGAACGCCCTATGAAGGCGCGCCCATGACGGAGCTCTATCACAAGTACGCGGGACACGATAACAACCGCGACTGGTACGCCTTTACGCAAGTCGAGACGCGATTGGCCATCGGGAAGGTTCACAACGTCTGGCACCCACAGATCGTTTACGACGTCCATGAGATGGGGTCTCACGGAGCCAGGATGTTCGTTCCGCCGTGGATGGACCCGATCGACCCGAACATTGATCCGCTGATCGCCCAGCAAGCCAACATGCTCGGCGCGGCAATGGCCGTTGATCTGACCGCCGCCGGCAAGAAAGGGGTCGTCGTCCACGGCATCTATGACTATTTCGCGCCGGCCAGACACTATCAGAGTTATCACGGTGGAATGCGTCTGCTCAGTGAAGCGGCCGGCATCCGTTACGCAACACCGGTGACCATACCGTTTTCGTCCCTCCAGACCAGTGCGCGGGGCTACAATGCGCGCCAACGGAGCTGGAATTTCCTAGAGCCCTGGCCGGGCGGTGAGTGGAAGCTGCGCGATATCGTCGACTACCAATTGATCACCTTCGAGTCTTGCCTTTACCACGCGGCCCTTCACCGGAAAGAATTGCTCGAGAACTTTTATCGCATCGGCCGGCGAACGATCGAAAAGAGCTCTCCATGGGCTTTCGTGATTCCTCGCTCCCAGCACGACGCGAACGCGATGACGCGCCTGCTGAAGATCCTCGAGTTCGGCATGGTTGAAATCGAGCGTTCCGCGGAAGATTTTCGCGCGACGGGGCGATTGTTCCCCCAAGGCGATTATGTGATTCGAACGAGCCAACCCTACGGCTCGTTCGCCAAGACGCTGTTGGAACAGCAGCAATATCCCGACTTGCGGGAATACCCGGGCGGGCCTCCGCTCAAGCCCTACGACGTGACCGCCCACGCGCTGCCTCTGTTGAAAGGAGTGGAAACGGTCCGGATCGACGATCCTGTTGAGACCAGGCTGGAGCGGGTGAACAAGGTAGGAGCGCAGCCGGGCTTCGTGGCCGGTACCGCCGTGGTGGCGTTGTCGCCGGCGCTGGGCAATTCCTGGAAAGCGGTGAACCGGCTACTGGGAGCGGGCGCCGAGGTCTATCGCAACCGCCGCAACGGCATCTTCTACATCCCTCGGGAGGGGGCCGCCGGCCAGCTGCTTCCCCGGCTGGCGGATGAGCTTGGCCTGGTGTTCGGAAGTTGGAACGGAAATCCCGTCGAGCATCAGCTTCTCCGCCCAGCTAGGGTCGGAGTCTACCATGGCCATTTCCCCATCATCGACGAAGGCTGGACAAGATGGCTCCTCGAAGAGTTTGAGTTTCCCTATCGGCGGCTATCGGGCAAACGAATCCAACAAGGGAACCTCAATCAGGACTTTGACGTCATCATCCTGCCTGACGCCCGCCCGACCGCGCTTCACGCCGGCTACCTTCAGGGTGCTCTCTACAATGGCGGGGCGGAAGTTCCGCCTGAATACTGCGGCGGCATTGAGGATGACGGGGCCCGGTCGCTTCGGAGCTTTGTCGACGAGGGGGGCACGATTCTGGCTCTCAACCGCGCCTCCGTTTATGCTCTCGATCGGCTGAACCCTCCCGTTCGGAACGTGCTCAGCGGCCTCGACAACGAGAAATTCTACGCGCCGGGGTCCCTGCTGAACGTTACCGTCGACACGTCGCATCCACTTTGCTTCGGCATGAGGCCGCGCGAAGCGGTGTGGTTCCAGTCCGGCCCCGCTTTCGAGGTTTGGGACACTCCGGAGGGCCGCCAGGCCGCTGCCGTACTCCAGTTCCCGCGACACGACATCTTGGCGTCGGGGTGGCTGCTGGGCCGGGAGTACCTCTCAAACCGCGCCGCGGTGGTAGACGTCCGGATCGGCCGAGGCCACCTTGTCCTGTTCGGCGTCCGCCCGCAATACCGAGGCCAGTCCTACGCGGCTTTCAAGATGCTGTTTAACGGTCTCTACTACTGGGCGCCGTGAATTATTTCAACTACTTCACGGAAATCGAAGAGCACTTTCAGCGCGCCCGCGGCACGGCAACGTTCCTGCTGTCGCCCCTGGATTGGGCCCTGATCGAAACCTGGAAAGATGCCGGAGTCCCACTGGCGGCGGTTCTCAAGGGTATCGATCGCGCCTTCGAGAAGTGGCGCGCTCGTAAGCGCCGCATACGAGCCGTCAACTCGCTGGCGTACTGCACCCAAGAGGTGCTGGACGCCGCCCGCCAACTTTCCGAGGAAGGCGGCGGAGCAGGGTCCGCGGAAGTCGAACCACCGTTTCCTCACCAGCAATTGCGCGACTACTTCCTCCGCAATGCCGGCTTGATCAGGCAAGCGCAAGCTGAAGGGAAGCCCGAAAACTCGGAACCCTACCGGCGAACGTCCAAGGCGCTCGAACAATTAGCCGCCGCCCCGGACGAAGAGTTATCCGACACCGAAGCGGTCGAACAGCGTTTGGGTGTGCTGGAAGGAAAGCTGATCGCCGCGGCTATGCAAGAGGCGTCCGAGGAGGCAATGCTGTCGGCGCGGCGAGAAATGGATCGCCAACTCGCCCCCCACCGCCACAAAATGACCGCTGAACAACTGGCGCGACTGGAAAGGCAATACCTGGAAAGAGAATGTTTGCAAGCGGCCGGGCTTCCCCGTCTGAGTCTTTTCTATCTGTGAAGCCGGGACGCTTCGGGCGTGCGTCCGTCGGCACAGATCGTGGGGACAGCGTTGCCAATGAGCTGCGCGTCTGGTCTGCCAATACACAGTGACAGAAAAGGCTGTGCGGGACCGGCGGTAACACAGCCACTCAATGTCACGCCCGGTGCCTCACAGCGCTGTCCCCGCGTTCGAACCACTGCCCTGGTTGATATGATGACGAGGGCCCCATGCTTGTTGGCCAAGAAATCGACTCATGTTTAGACACCGTCGCCGCGTTACGGCCGAGTTTTGCCGGGCTTGTTGATCGCCGGGTTGGGAGTCTTGCTCGTCCTCAACAACCTCGACGTCTACGAATTAGGGGGACTGGACCGGTATTGGCCCTTGCTGCTCGTGGCTTTGGGGACCCACCGGGTCTTGGACCCGTCACGCCGCAGCCGCGGCATGGGCGCGGCCGTTCTTGTGGCCGGGATTTGGCTTCAACTGTCCAAACTCGATTTGCTGTCGTTTCATCTCGCGGATCTCAAACTCTACTGGCCTTTGATTCTCGTGGCGGCCGGACTCTATCAACTCACCGGCACCCGCCGGCACGGTTGGGGTGCGTCATTCGGCCTTGGCGCTGTTTTTGCAGGGATATTGTTCCAACTTGCCAATTTCGGGATTGTCCGCCCCGACGTGTGGCGTCTGTGGCCGCTATTGCTGATCGTCTTGGGGATCGCGATGGTCTACAAGGCGATACGCGGGAGGGTCTGGCTGCGCTAGTTCCGGCTCGCTTGCACCCTTCACGAGGGGGCAACCAGTAGGCTCAGTTGCTCCTGAACAACGCCTTTTCTTCGCCTCGAAAATATCTTCCAAGTTATTGAAATAAATTGGCTTATATCAAAATTGGCTTTGTTTGGTAATTTTTCGGTGAGTCGCCGCTTTCGCGGATGCAAAAGTCAGTCGCGGCTTCCACGCTCCGTGAGAGTAAAGAAGTTGGCAAGTCCGAACCCCGATTGTGCCAATCCCCGATTTTGTCATGCCTTCCGGGCGACGGCCTCCCCCCCGCGTTTATTCTATCGCGGGAGGTTGGGATTTCTCTGGACAAGGGCCCAGAGGTTACTGAAAACAAAAAATGTAGCGCTCGTGACCAACAAATTGGAGTGGAACCGACAGTGCCCCGGCAGTACTACGCCGCGGCGCTCTGTGCCTTGCTTGCCGCCCGTGTCTCGCTCTCATACAACTTGGCGAAGTGCTCCATGAGCATGCGATGGATGAAGATGTAGCCCCCGCCGACCTTGCGCAAGAAAACGTGCTCCGCCGCGTGGTCGAGAAAGCGGACGTATCGCAGGGGTGCGAATCGCTTGCGCCAAAGCAGAAAACGAAGCACCCAGTGCTGGATAAAGAAAGCACCTCCTTTCTCCAGCGCGCAGAACAGCCCGGCGAGCAGCCCCCAGCCCCCGCCGCTCTGTGCGCCAACCAGCCCGCCGCTCAGCCCGCCAACCAGCCCGCCGATCAGCCCGCCAACCAGCCCGAAGACCAGCCCGAATAATAGAACGGTCCTTGCCCACTGCCATAGGGATCGGTGTGTGCCTTCGTTTGCGCCCGAGCGGGTCGCAATCTCACCCGTGACCAGTGCGTCGTCTAGACTGACTAGCACCACGACGACCAGCCCGAAGACCAGCCCGAAGGCCAGATCGACGACCAGCCCGAAGGCCAGCCCGCCGATCAGCCCGAAGATCAGCCAGCCGAACAGCCTGACGCCCAGCCTGTTCCTTGTTTTCGCCCAGGAGAAGCGCATGGTGTCAGCCGGTCTGAGACCGTCGCCAACGATCAGCCCGCCCATCAGCCCGCCCATCAGCCCGAAGATCAGCCCGGTGCCCAGCCCGCCGACTCGGGATGATCGCAGCCCCAGCCAGTTCGGTTGTAAGCTCTCCAGGTGAAAGATGGTCTGCCCTTGGCGAACGAGCGCCTTGGCAAGCCACCCTAGGCAGTGGATCGTTTGATCCCGATCGTAAGGGCCTTCGTTGGTTCGGCGCTTGAACGCAGCGTCGATGTATTTCGCGAAAAGCATGGCCCGTCGCTCTTCCAACGTGCCGCTGAGCCGTACCGCACCTGCCGACGCTCCTTGGTAGGCCAGCATGGCAATATTGAACATGAACGGAGTGTCAAGCACTTCCCAGAGCGTCGCGTCCCCTTGGAGCGCCGCTCGCACTTCCGCCACCGGCTCGCCCGCTTGCTCCAAGAACTGAGCGACTCGCTCCGGCTTCAGCGGTTGTACCTCCGCCGCACCCGGCATTTCCAGTTTCGCGTCAAGGGAACCATAGTCCCGCGTCCGGCTGCACACGACGAAAGGGAGACGTGCTTTTTGTCTTCGGAAGTCGTTGATCCTGGCGACACATTCCTCACGGTGTTCGAGCGCGACTTCGTCCAGGCCGTCGAGCAACGGCAAGATCCGATCTGTTTCTAGCCATACGCGCCACGTTTTCGCGGGGATGTCAGAGATCTGCCGATTTAGATCGTGCGCCAGCCACTCCACCAACGGCGGTCGCTCTTTCGCCCAAGACGAAAGGTTAAAGACAACGGGAACAGGATGATACTCGTCCTTTTGCGTCCTGTCGAGCAGATCCCGCGCCAGTTCGAGCAGCAAAGTGGTCTTGCCGGTTCCAGGATCGCCCAGGATCAGAAGCTGCCCTTCAAACCCGTCGTAAACAGAGATTATGGGAGTCCCCAGCGGCAACGACTGCGACTCCCGGTCGGGTCTTCGGACAACCACATCCAGGGGCCGGTCAACGGCGTCCGGTTTGGTTTCGAGTCCCAACTCGATCCGCGCCACTTTGTACAGCGACCGGTTGAGCACCCCCTCAACCCAGTCTGTTCGAACACGTTGAATCAATTGCCGGCGGTTTCGCTGAAAGTCGGCTTCGGATCGAATTCCGCGAACCCGCTCTGGAGAGTCCCCCAAACGACGCTGCCAAATCACGACCCCAACCGAGAGGACGACGGCCACGCCAAGCAGCAACCAGACAACCCGCGCCGAATACCAGGACTGCAATTTCAACCAAGCTTGCACTTCGCCGGTCGCCAAGCCGGCAACAACAGAGTCCAGAACCAGACACACGCCCACCAGCACGATCAAGACGGCGGTCAAATATTGCTTTCGTACGCGCAAAATGCACTATTATCTTCGCCTATTCGGCGGAATGGAGGGGCAAGTCGTTTCAGCGGGACACGTGGCCGTCAACAGTCAGGGGCCAGGCGCACTAACGGGACACGTCGCCGCGCGGTGAGAAATGCGGATTAGCGCCAATGCTGTTCACTCAGAGCCGTAGCGTGGCCACGCTCCAGGACTGACCAACGGCAACAGTTGACACCCCCGCTACTATAGAAGAAGGAGACCGCGTGGATCGGCGCCACGCTCAGTAAAAAGAAAAAAAACAAACAAACCAAATTTCCAATAACTCGCTTTGATTTGGCAGGTTACAGGCCAGTCCCGAAGCGAACAAAGGGCGAAATATATCTGCCGCTCGTCATGGCGCGGGGCCCCGCCCTTGGCGGCGGTCGCGGCGCGAATCCCCGCTGCTACTTTACCGATCACCGCTCAGCAGTTCCGCCAGTTTGCTGGGGAGGATGTTGCCGCCGCTGAGGATCAAAACCACATCCAGATTGCCGCTGTCGATCTTGCCGGATAGCAGCGCGGCGGCGCCGACGGCGCCCCCGGGCTCGACAACGAGTTTTTGCTCTTCGGCCAAGGTACGCACGCCTGCGATGATTTCCGCTTCTTCGACCAGCACCACCTGGTGGACACATCGTCGGACGATCTCGAAGGTTCTCTCGCCCGGGGTGGCGACGGTGAGCGCATCGGCCAAAGTCGGCCCCGGCGTCACCGTGACGCGCTTCCCTTCCCCCACCGAGAGAGCCATCGACGGGTTGGCCGTCGGCTGAACGCCGATGACGCGGCATCCCGGCCGCAATGTCTTGATGACGCCCGCGATACCCGCAATGAGGCCTCCGCCGCTGACCGGCACGACGGCGCAGAAGTCGGACTCGATTTGTTCGACCAGCTCGAGCCCGATGGTTCCGTCGCCGGCGATGGTTTCTTCCGAGTCGAAGGGGTGCAGCAGCAGCAGCCCGGTTTCATCCTGAATCCGGAACACCGTCTTCCAGCGGTCTTGAAAGGTGTTCTCGCAGAAGACGACCTCGCCGCCAAGTTGCCGCGTGCGCTCGACTTTGAAGGGAGAAGACTTGCGCATCATGACGATTTGCGCGTCGACGTTCAGCGCTCGGGCGGCGTAAGCGACGGCCTGTGCGTAGTTCCCCGACGACGAAGTGACCACGCCCCGCCGGCGGGCTTCGTCGAGGTGACGAAGCATGGCGTTCAGCGCCGGCCTGACCTTGAAGGAGTTCGTCGGTTGCTGGGTTTCGAGTTTGAGCCACGCGCGGCCGGGGGTACGCGAACTCAGCGCTTCGGAGAGCACCAAGGGAGTGGGCCGCAAGTAGGGCGCAAGCCGTTCGCGCGCTTGCCGGGCTTGGTCAACAACGGTGGGCGCGGTTTGGGCCACGGCAGGCTCCCGGCAATGTCTCGTTATCCGACCTCATGACTTCACCCGCAGGAACAGGTAGACGCCGCTGAGACCGAAGATCAGACCCGGCGCCCAAGCGGCAATCAGAGGCGAGAGTTGATTGGCGCGCCCCAGCTGCTCAAAGAAAGCGTTGATGGCGTAGTAAGCCACAGTCAGGCCGATGCTCAAGGCGACCCCGCTCAGAGCCCCCCGATGGCCGGCCACGAGGGAAAACGGAACGGCTAAAACGGTCATGCCGAGAACAAAGAGCGGGAAAGCGAGTTTCTTGTGCCATTTGACTTGCAGGCGCACGGTATCGAATCCGCTCTGGGTCAGGTCGGTGATGTAGGAGCGCAACTCCGTCCAGTTCATTTGCTCGTGCTGGCGTTCTTCCTTCAGGAAGTAGCCGGGCTCTTCTTCGAGGTCGGGGAAGGCTCTGGACTGAAACTGTTCGAAGTCGAGCACGCGGCTGCCGGCGATTTGGCGCACCCAGCCGTTCTCAAAAACCCAGGCGCTTTGTTGCTCGTCCCAACGAGCGCTTTCGGCGGAGACGACCCGCTTCAACAGAAACGGCTCAGGCTCGAAGTCGAAAACGCTGACGCCTGCCAACTGTTTGTTGGCGGAGTCGAAAAACCGGTGGTAGTAGATTCGGTCGCCGGCTCCGGCGGTCCACTGCCGGTCGGGACGCAGAAACGTGCGCACCGGGCGTCCTTTGATCTCGTCCCGAATGGCGTCTTGTTTGCGGTTCGTCTCGGGCAGATAGTAATAGTCGAGCGCGAACAACATGCCGCTGACGAAGACGGCCGCGACCAGAATCGGAGTGGCCAAGCGGTACAGGCTCACGCCACAGGCTTTGAAGGCCATCAATTCCTGGTGCTTGGCCAGGATGCCGAAGCAAACCAGCGTCGCTACCAGCATGCCCAGAGGCACGGTCTCATAGACGAGAAACGGCGTCAGGTAATAGATGTAGGGAATAAACAGCCCCATCTTCTCGTGGGCCAGCATGTCGGTCAGCAGCTCAAAGAAGCTGAAGACGAACCAGATCATGACAAAGGCAGCGACGAGGATCGCAAAGTAGAACAGGAAAGTGCGAAGAACATATCGGTCAACGATCAGGAAGAACGGCACCCCTCTGGCGTTAGAGCCGTTCGAGCCCAGGCGCAGCCGGCGCCGCTGCTCCCTGACGGCGGAAGCACGGCCGGCTTCCGCGGATTCGGAAGCGCCGTTGTTGTTGAGTCGCAAACGCTCGAACAGCCGCCTTAACCGGCCGGAGAGCGCTGCCGTGATATCCCGGCGATTCGGAGCGTCTAGCTGCAGCAGCATGAAGGCGCCAACCAAACCAAAGGCCAGGTTCGCCATCCAGACGGCGGGGCCCACCGGCAGCCGGCCCTCTAAGGCCAGCGCGAAGCCGGCCAGAAGAATCATGTAGTAGATGAAGACAAGCACGAGGCTTAAAACAACTCCCACGGACTTGCCGGATCGCTGGGACGAAATAGCCAGCGGGATGCCGACCATCGGCAGAACCAGACAGGCGATGGGCAGCGCGAAACGCTGGTGCAGCTCGATGCTCGCCCTGAGTCGATCCTCTCCGCCCCGCACTCCAGCAGCCAATACGAATGTAGGGGTCTCGTCAAAGGGACGCCGGGAAGGGGAAAAACTGCTCGGCTGCGTTTCAAGCACCTGGTCGCTCTTAAGGAACTCGAAACTCTGGTATTGCAGCGGGTCGTAAGACTGCTCATAGGTATAAGCGTGGGGCAGATGAAGCTGAAGCCGATCCTGCTCGGGTCTGGGCAGCGCCAGCGCTTCCTCGGCGACCGTGATGCGGGGTCCGTCCACGGCGGCGTTGACGCCGGCGAATGAACCGCGCGTGCTGGGATCCCTCGTATCCGCCAAGAAAACTCCCTTCCAGCGGACAACCGGTCCGGCGATGACGTCGCGAACGTAGAGCACGGTGTGGGGAAAACTCTCGATGAAGACGCGGGGTTGAATCTCCGCCGTGGCCTGCGAGATCTTCATCGATTCGCCGATGCGGCGAAACTCCTGTAGGGCGAGCGGATTCAGATAGAGGGTCGTCGCGGCGCATAAGATCGTCCCGGCAAGAGCCACCAGGCCGATGGGACCTACGCACCGTCGCCCGGCGATGCCGGCGGCCCGCATGGCGGTGATTTCGCCGTCCGTCGACAAACGCCCCAAGCCGACCAGCACCCCCACCAGCACGCCGATCGGGATCGTGAACCGCAGCGTGTGAGGAACCCACAACGAGAACAGCAAAAGGACCTGGCTGCCCGAGGCGCCCGGGCGAATCAGAAGTTCCATCAACTGGCCGACGGAACTCAAGAAGAGCACGAACGTGAACAGAAGCGTCCCGATCAGCGAGCTGACGACGATTTCACGAACAACGTAGCGGAAAAGTATGCCCACCGAAAATCGGGCCTCAAAAGCGGGTGGATGCGGCTAAGAAGAAATTGTATCGCACCGCGCGGTTAGCCCGCTTTTCTCACCACGTGGCGAGGCGAAGTGCGTGGGAAGCCCGTCAGTACAAGGCGCGCGCCGCTCAGCGACTCATTTTCTGAGGAATGCGAGCGGACTTGAACCCTACGTTGAGCACGGTGAGCAAGCGCACCGCATAATGGCGGGCTTATGGCGTGCTTCGACCGTCAGGTGGTGAGAAAAGCGGGTTAGCCGGAGGGGATCGTCGGCAAGGCGCTAGCGAAAAAACCCGAACAGCGCTACCAGCACGTCGATGACATGCTCGTCGACCTGCGGGAGTTGCGCGAGAAGCCGGTGACGGGTTCGCGAGCGACCGCGCCGGCGATGCTGAACCGCCGGAAAGCTTTGCGGGCCGGGCTGGGAGTTCTCACCGCGGCGTTGGCTCTTTCCGTGGGCCTGAACCTGGAACGCTTCGGCGGCCCCGGAACCGGTGTGACGGGAGCGCCACGTATCGCGTCCATTGCGGTGCTTCCAGCCCGACATTCCCGAATTTATAGCGAACTCATTTCCAGAACCGTCCGCTACCTCCTCGGCGAAGGACCGGCGGGAGTGCCGGTCTCTACCCGGAAACCGTACCACTGGACGGCTGCCTCGAAAGGGGGCTACCGGCCTTTCCGGACAATGTCAACCCCAAGCCGAGATCAGGGCCGCGGACTGGGGTCGTCCCAAGACTGTACGAGATGGTCTAACCCCGCCAATCGCTTGAGCAATCCGGGCAGCAGATCAAGCCGCAGCGCGTTCGGGCCGTCGGAAAGGGCGCGCTCGGGCTCCTCGTGGACTTCCATGAAAACGGCGTCGGCGCCCGCCGCCACGCCGGCTCTCGCCAACGGCTCGATGAACTGGGGTTGGCCGCCACTGCTACCCTCTTGCGCGCCCGGCAGTTGCAGACTGTGGGTCACGTCGAAGACGACCGGATAGCCCATCTCCCGCATGATGGGGAGGCCTCGGAAATCGACCGTCAGATTCTGATAGCCGAAGCTTGTGCCGCGCTCGGTCAACACAATTTTCTCGTTACCCGTAGCAGCCACCTTCTCGGCGGCGAAGCGGATTTCCGAAGGTGAGAGAAACTGGCCTTTCTTGATGTTCACGACCCGACCGCTGCGCCCCGCCTCGACCAACAGATCCGTTTGCCGGCAGAGAAAAGCGGGGATCTGCAGCACATCGCAAACTTCCGCCGCCGCGGCGACCTGTCCGACTTCGTGCACATCGGTCAAAACCGGGAGCCCGGTCTGCTTCTTGACCTCTCCCAGGATGCGAAGGCCCTCGCCGATCCCGGGGCCGCGATAGGAGGCTTGGCTGGTACGGTTGGCCTTGTCATAGGAGGCCTTGAAAATCACCGGCAGGCCGGCTTCGCTGGCCACCCGCTGCACCGATTGCGCCGTCCGGATCGCGTGTTCCTCCGACTCAATCACACAAGGACCGGCGATCACCGCCAGGGGGCAGCCGTTTCCAACTTTCACCGCACCGATGTTGACCGCGCTCATGATCTCAGAATGCTCCGCGTCGGCCGGCCGCTAATTAGACGAGAGGTCGGCGGTTTTCCGTGTACCGCGGGGCGGCACAACGCCCTTGGGCGGACCGTGATCCCATGGACGCTCGCTTGCGTTCGCGGCTCCAATTCGCGGCGGCTGCCCGGCCGGGCAGCTACTCCACGGCGCGCAGCCGAAGGAATTGTTCCGCTTCCGCTTTTTGCTCTTCCGCCTGTCGGCCAAGCGCCCGCTGATAGGCAGCTCCGACAAAAGCGCTGAAAAGGGGCTGCGGCTCGAGAGGTTTCGATTTGAACTCGGGATGGAACTGGCAGCCCAAAAACCAGGGGTGATCCCGGAGCTCGCAGATTTCGACGTAGGTTCCGTCCGGCGTTTCGCCCGAGACGATCATGCCACGGGCTTCGATCGCCTCTTTGTATTCGAGATTGAATTCATAGCGGTGGCGATGCCGCTCGCTGATTTCCTTTCGCCCATAGGCTTGCTCGGCCAAGCTGCCCGGCGCCAAATGGCAGGGCCAAGCGCCCAGCCGCATTGTGCCGCCGAGGTCCTCGACGCCTTTAAGTTCGCGCAGCTTGAAAAAGATGCGATGCGGCGTCGCCGGGTCGAACTCGGTCGAATGAGCCTTCTCCAGTTCGCAGGCGTGCCGGACGAACTCGATCACCATGGTCTGCATGCCCAAGCAAATGCCGAAGTAGGGAATTTTCTCGACCCGGGCGTAGCGGATCGTTTCGATCATTCCTTCGATTCCTCGAATGCCGAATCCGCCGGGCACCAGGATGCCGTCGAGGTCGCGCAATTGCGCGTGCGCGCTGGAGCGGTTAATATCTTC
The DNA here is from genome assembly GCA_965248365.1 of Bryobacterales bacterium. Taxonomy (GTDB): domain Bacteria; phylum Acidobacteriota; class Terriglobia; order Bryobacterales; family UBA6623. The sequence goes on from CBDFJA010000004.1 coordinate 531,408, forward strand.
CGCCTCCACCCAGCGGATGACCACGCGAACGCTGTGAGCCAGCCCGCCGTGCAACAGCGCTTCCCGCAGACTCTTGTAGGAGTCTTCATACCCTACGTATTTGCCGACAATGCCGATCGTCACTTCCCCTTGCGGGTTTCGCAGGCGCTCGAGCATCTCTTCCCATGCTTCTAAATCGCGCGGCCGCGCCTCCATGCCTAAGGATTTGAGGATGATCTCGTCCACTCCCTCCTGAGCAAGACTAAGAGGAACTTGATAAACCGAATTCACGTCCCGCGCGGCGACGACCGCCTCACGTTCGACATCACAGAACAGGGCAATCTTTTCTTTGAGCTCGGCGGATAAGTCGGTTTCCGTCCTGCAGAGCAATAAATCGGGCTGGATGCCGATTCCCCGCAGCTCTTTCACGCTGTGCTGTGTCGGCTTGGTCTTGAGCTCGCCGGCGGCCGCGATCCAAGGAACGAGGGTGACGTGCACGAAAATACAGTTCTCCCGGCCCAGCTCGTGCCTCATCTGGCGGATGGCCTCCAGATAGGGCAGGGACTCAATATCGCCGACCGTCCCGCCGATTTCGACAATCACGACGTCCACGTCGTCGGTCGAGACTTTCTGGATGGCGCCTTTGATCTCGTTGGTGACGTGGGGAATCACCTGTACGGTCTTGCCCAGATAATCTCCCCGCCGCTCTTTGGCCAGGATGCGTTCATAGATCCGGCCGCTGGTCCAATTATTCGCTTGCGTGAGCCGGGCGTGCGTGAAGCGCTCATAGTGGCCCAGATCCAGGTCGGTTTCCGCGCCGTCATCGGTGACGAAAACCTCCCCGTGCTGGAACGGGCTCATGGTGCCCGGATCGACGTTCAGGTAGGGGTCGAATTTTTGGAGCGTTACCCGCAGACCCCGGCTCTCGAGCAAGTAGCCGATCGACGCCGCCGCTATACCCTTGCCCAGCGAAGAGACAACTCCGCCCGTCACGAAGATGTATTTCTTCACGGCGTCCATGGGTTAGCTGTGGAGCCTCAACAGGTTGTTCCGGGGAGGAGGGAGTCGGCTGATAGGGGGATGATAGCCGAGGCTGGCGTGGGGGCGATGCCAATTGTAGTCGTGGAGCCAGGGGAGCAGATGGTTGGCGCGTTGGAGGGAGGAGCAGTAGGAGCGGGCATAGGCCCATTCGCGGAGGGCGGTTTGGATGAAGCGCTCGGCCTTGCCGTTGGTGCGAGGGGTGTAGGGGCGGGTGAAGCGGTGGCGGATGCCGAGGCGGCGGCAAGTACGACGGAAGTGGCGGGAGCGGTAACAGGAGCCATTGTCGGTGAGCAGGCGTCGGATGCGGATGCCAAGCGAGCCATAGTAGGCGTGGGCGAGGAGAAGGAACTGGGCAGCGGAAAGGCTGCGCTCATCGGGCAGGATCTGGGAGAAGGCGATGCGGGAATGGTCGTCGACGGCGACGTGGACGAACTCCCAGCCGGCGGCGCGGGAGCGTCGGGTCTTATCGCCGGTAACGCGGTGACCGGCGTGCTGGAAGCGGCCGAGCTTTTTGATGTCGAGATGCAGTAGATCGCCGGGACGGTGATGTTCGTAGCGGCGAACGGGGGGAGCGGGTTCGAGATCGCGGAGACGGTTGAGTCCGGCGCGACCGAGGAGGCGGCTGACGGTGGCCGGGGATAGCCGCAGGGTTTGGGCGATGCGGCGGCCCGTCCAACGTTGTCGGCGCAGGGCGAGGACGCGGTCAACGACGGCTTGCGGGGTGCGGCGCGGGCTATGCCGGGGACGCGAAGAGCGATCGTAGAGACCGGCTTCGCCTTCGCCGCGGTAGCGGGCCAGCCAACGGCGGGCGGTGCGTTCTGAGACGTCTCGGGCCGCCGCGGCGGCCCGAGGCGTCTCTCCAGCGAGGATGCATCGAACCAAAAGGGATCGGCCTTTGGGCGTCAATCGGGCATTCTGATGGATGTTCATGCGGTCTCTCCAGGGTCGTGGTTATTCGACAACTCCAGCTTCCCTGGTCCGGGACCGAATGAACAACCTGTTGAAAGATCACAGTTAGCCCGCATTTCTTGCATGATGACCCACGGGAATGGGCAATCATTCGTTTGGGTTCGCAGGGAAGGAGGGTAGTGGGACACGTCCGGCGCTTGCCGCCGCGGGATTTCGCAACGGGTGACAGCGGTAGGCCAAGCCGGTGCAGGCTTCACGTCAGCGAGCACGTAAGCTAAATTCTAGCACAGGTTTAGGCCGCTTTTCTCGCCGCTTGGCCAGACGAAATGCATGAGCGATCGGTCCGCAGCAGGCGCGCGCCGCTCGGCGCCCGGTTTCTTAGCCGGCGCGGGCGTAGTGGAACCCTGCGTCGACCACGGCCGGCAAGCGCAACGAAGTAAAGGCGGCTATTGCGTGCTTGTGTCAGGTGGTGAGAAAGGCGGCTGGTAGTGTCCTAAACCTGCGCAACGCAGGTTTAGGACACTACCACGCGGCTTAGGTTTGGCTTAGGTCGTATGTTAGAATCAGAATGGCTTTTTCCCGAGTCAGCGGCTTCGCGCCTTTCTTCGCCGGGGAGGTGTTGTGGGAGTGGGTTTGTCAGCAGTGTTTGGGGGCTCGAAAACCATTCGTGGCGTGGCGTTCTCGCTTATAGCGGCACTGCCCGCTTTCGCCGCCGACGCCAAGATTTCCCTCAAGAACCGCGCTCCTGAACCCTCCCGACCCGAACTCCCGACGCGAGCGTCAACGATCAAGGTTGACGTCCCCCTGGTGCTCATCAACGTGACGGTAACCGACCCCATGGGGCGCTTTGTCACCGGGCTCGAAAAAACACACTTCAAGGTACTCGAGAACAAAGCTACCCAGGAAATCACGCAGTTCGGGGCCGAGGACGTGCCCCTGTCACTGGGCATTGTCTTCGACGCCAGCGGCAGCATGGGTCACAAGATGAGCAAGGCCCGCGAGGCTGTGGCGCAGTTCATGAAGACCTCCAACCCCGAGGATGAGTTCTTTCTCGTGCAGTTCAACGACCGCCCCAAGCTGATGATCGGTTTTACGAACAGCCTGGAGGAAGTTCAGAATCGCCTCACCTTTACACAATCCAAGGGGCGTACCGCGCTGCTCGATGCCGTCTACCTGGCCATCAGCAAGATGAAAGAAGGCGTGAACGGGAAAAAGGCCTTGTTGATCATCTCCGACGGCGGCGACAACAGCAGCCGCTATACGGAACGCGAAATCAAGCGTTTGGTCAAAGAAGCCGATGTTCAGATATACGCCATCGGCATCTTTGAGCCCATGGCCAGCCGAGGGCGCACGCCCGAAGAACTTGCCGGCCCGGGCCTTTTGAGCCACATCGCCGAGCAGACCGGGGGCCGCCAATTTCCCGTCGAGAACATTAACGAACTGCCCGATGTCGCGGCCAAAATCGGCATCGAACTCAGGAACCAGTATGTCTTGGGTTACGTCCCTAGTAATCAGGAGAAGGACGGCAAATGGCGGCGCGTGAAAATCGTCACGAAAAAGATCCGCGGCATGCCGCCGCTGCGCGCGCACTACCGCTTGGGATACTATGCCCCGACCCGCTAGGAGCCTGTCCCACAGAACATTTTTGGCGCCGCGTTTAGACATGAAAGACAAGAGTTGCACAAGATCTTGCGGTCAAAATGGCCGAATTTCGTTCTGTGAGACAGGCCGCTAGACTGCGCGGCTTCCATTGACTAGGACGCAGACGAGTTTGAAGAAAGCAGGCATTCCCTCCTTGACAACGGCGCGGCGATCTTCGCCTGCCCGCTTGCTTCTCACGGTTGCCGTGTGCCTGCCGGCCTTCTCCCTACTGAGTCCGGCCCAAAGCCGCGTAGCGAGCGTGCGTCAAGACGACCCGGGTCTCATCTTCCGCGCGGGCACGAAATTGGTGGTGCTGCACACGACGGTGCTCGACAAACAGGGGCACTTCGTCACCGACCTGCCCAAGAGCACGTTCAAGGTCTACGAAGACAACATTCCGCAAACGTTAAAGAAGTTCCTGCGCGAGGATATTCCCGTCTCGCTGGGCATTCTGGTCGACAACAGCGGCAGCATGCGCGACAAGCGCCAGAGCGTCAACGCCGCGGCGTTGGATTTCGTCAAGGCGTCGAACCCCGACGACGAGGTCTTCATCGTGAATTTCAATGACGAAGCCTTTCTTGACAGCCCGTTCACCAGCGACCTGCTGCGTCTGCAGGACGCCCTGCAGCGCATCGACTCCCGCGGGGGCACGGCGCTCTACGACGCCATCGGCATGTCGTTGGACTACCTCAAGGAGAAGGCGAAATGGGACAAGCGCGTGCTGGTCGTCGTCACCGACGGCGCTGATAACGCCAGCCGCACCGATAATACGCTCGAAGCGATGATCCGCGTGCTGCAAGGGAAAGAAACCGTGGTCTACGCGGTGGGCTTGCTGGGCGAGCAGGCGCCGCGAGAAGCCAAGCGCGCCGCGCGCGCTGTCCGACACATTGTCCGCGCCACCGGGGGCGCGGCTTTCTTCCCCAAGACCTTGGACGAAGTCCGCGCCATTGCCCAGCAGATTGCGCAAGATATCCGCAATCAGTACGTGCTGGCCTACACGCCACAGGATACGTCGCGGACCGGCTTCCGCGGCGTCGAAGTCGTCCTCAGTGGAAAGGCCAAGAGGCTGCGGGTCAGACACCGGCCCGGGTACTACCTTGAATAGCGCCCGGAGTTCATCCCTGCGGCCCGGTTGGAAACGCCCGCCCGGTCTTTTCTCAAAGTCGGCCGCTGTCCTTCGCTTTCTTTGGAACAGTACTCGCGGTTACCGGCTGCGTCCCTGGACAAGCCCCTACCTGCGATGGCGCATCGAGACGTATTGGGGTTGGCCTGTCCGAGAGATCAACGCTCGAAGGTTCTGGAGCTTCACCTGGCGGCAGCGCCGTCCGCTGGGCCGCTTCCTGTGGTGGGCGGGTGAAATGGGATCACAAAAACGCCATCGTCTTGATGCCTGAGATCTCAAAGCGTCTGCGGCAGCGCATGTTGCGGCAGGCGACCCGATCGTCCTTGAGCACCATATAAGACTGCGCCTTGGCGAAACGGGCTCGGTCACGCTCATCAGCGCCCCTGGGCAGTTTCTGCCTCTTTGCGCGCACCACCCAACGCAGCCCGTATTCGGCCACCTCCCGGCAATAAGGACAGTTCAACTGCGCCGGTTTGGTCGTTTCCGACTCCTGGTAAAAGTCTTGCTCCCGCATTGCCGACCTTTCGAGCAAGAAGACCGTGCTCGGTTACAGTTTAGCTCGAATCGGCCTCAGCAGACGCTGCATCAGGTCAGTGGGCACGGCCATCGAATGTCTGGCCGGCCAAGGAAGCAGGCGGTCCCATTAGAACTGGCTTTCCTGCTGCTGATATCCTGCGCTATAAGGAGGCTGACGAGCTGCTCAAGCAAGTCATTCGCTTGAACCTCTCCCATTTTTGTGGCAACTACCTTTTGCGAGAAATCCGGCTTCAAGAAGGGCCGAACGGGGAGGCGCCGCGGTATACGCGAGAAGCCGCGGCTTGAGATCCGGGCTATGCGGCGCCACGCGCGAATTCGGGCAAGCTGTGCGTCAAGAGCGATGACTATGCCGCAGCCATCCGCGAGCTCAAAGCAGCGGTCCGACTGGACCCTGACGACAAGACAGCCTACTGTCAACTCCCGATCGCCTGCTCTAACGCCGTTTCAAGGTTGGGCGATCGTCGTCTTCGTCTTCCTCGCCGCCGGCGTCACCTTCGCCGTCTTCGGTGGGAATCGTGCCGCCCGAGGTCTTTCTCCGCAAGCGCGGGCGGTTGGGGTCTTCTCGCGCTTCCTTCGTGCGGCGCGTAAGCGCGAACAGCCGCTCTTTGACATCGAGGAACTCCGAGGTGCTGACAACGTATTCGGACTTGTTCGGCAACAGCTCGTCGATGTGCTTTTGCGTTTTCGTAATGCGGGAACCGTGCGGCGGGTGACTGGCGAACAGCTTAGCCATCGTGCCCGGCTTCCGTTTTTCATCGGCTTTCATCTTTTCGAAGAAGTCGATGAAGGAGGTCGGATCGTAGCCGGCCTTGTACAAATACTGCAACCCGAGGAAGTCAGCCTCTTGCTCAAAGCCGCGGTTGAACTTCAGAAAGCCCATGGGGATCGCAAACCCAGCGGCCTGGCGAATACCGAATCCCGTCCAGCCGCCCATGAAGATGAGCGGAATCGTCGCCAGGCTGACAACCTGCCCGCGCGTGGCCTGGCGGGTGCCATGCCTCGCCGCGACGTGCGCGATTTCATGGGCCATGACCCCGGCCAGCTCGGACTCGCTCTCGGCTCGCAGCATCAGGCCCGCGTTGACGAAGAAGAATCCTCCCGGCAGCGCAAAGGCGTTGACCTGCTGGCTGTCGATTAACTTGATGGTAAAGGGCACCTTGGCGTCGGAGTTGCGGACAAGGTTCTGCCCCACGCGGTTGACATACTCGGCGATCGTCGGGTCGTCCACGATCTTGGCGTGCCGCTCGATCTGTTGGGCCATCCGCTTGCCCATGGCGATTTCCTTCTCGAGCGAGTAGAAGTTCATGCCCTTCCCGACGTTGCGGTCGCCGATCGCCTCGACATCCTGCTTCTTATTCTTGGGTTTTTTCTTGGTTGTCCCTTCGTTTGTCTTGGCGGCGACGGAGAAAGGAATCACCAGAGCCAGGACGAGCATCAGCGCAAACGACCGTGGACGAGTCATCATTTTCCGACACCTCCTCGCGAGCGGACGACGGTGGAACTACACTCCCAGTTTCAGTATACCCCCACCGCGGGCCAGACCCACATTTAATCGTGTGGGGAACGCCCCCGACTTCCCTTCCGTTACCCTAATACACGATGGACTTGTCCGTCTACCGCTCGGAATTCCCTATTACCAAAAGTTACATTTATGTAAACCACGCCTCCGTTTCCCCTCTACCGCGTCGCGTCGTCGGGGCCATGAACGACTTCGCCGAGGACGTCATGCTCAACGGAACGGCCCATTCTTCAAGCTGGTCAAGGTGTTACGGCGGCCTCCGCTCGGCCGCGGCGCGGTTGCTGGCCGCCAGTCCGGATGAGATTGCCATCACCAAGAACACGTCCGAGGGCTTGGCGATCATCGCCAACGGCTTGCCCTGGCGGGCCGCAGACGTCGTCGTCGGGATCAAAGGTGAATTCCCGGCCAACTATTTCCCTTGGCGGCGGCTCGAGCGGCGAGGAGTGAAGCTCCGCTGGCTTGAGCTTCGGCAGGGCCATGTAGAGTTGGACAACGTAGACCGGGCTTGCCGGGGGGCGCGCCTGCTGGCACTGAGTATTCGTGCAGTACGTGAGCGGCTTCCGCGTGGACCTGGACGCGGTCGGCGAAATTTGCCGCCGGCGCGGGTGTCTCCTGGTGGTGGACGCGGTCCAGGGATTGGGGCCCTTCCCGGTTGACGTCAAGCGAAGCGGGATCCACGCCTTGGCCGCGGGCGGCCACAAATGGCTTCTAGGCCCGGAAGGTTGCGGCATCCTGTTCGTCGACCGCGATCTGATTCCCGAGGTGGAGCCGGTGGAGTTCGGTTGGAGCAACGTCGAGGGCTGGCAGTCCCATAGCTACGATCCGGCTCCGCGGCCGGGCGCTTCCCGCTATGAATGCGGCACGCTGAACACCCTCGGCTGCCGCGGACTCCAGGCGGCGATCGATCTCTTCCTCGAGATCGGCGTCGAAGCAATCGAGCAAAGGCTTCACCTTTTGGCCGCGCGAATTGCGGTCGGCGTCCGCTCCCGAGGGTACGAGCTCATGACGTCTCGCGAGAACGGCGACGGCTCCGGGATCATCAGTTTCCGCAAGCCGGGCGTCGATTCCGCGTCCGCTGTCGCGGCGCTGGCGGAGAGGGGAATCGTGGCGGCGTAGCGGGTCGGGTGGGTCCGAACGTCACCTCATTTTTACGCCGGCGAAGAGGAAATTGACCGGCTGATCAACTCACTGCCCTGAATCCGGGGCCGGCTCGGTAGGGAGCGATCTCACCGGCAAGGTTTCCAACGCCAGCCGTTGCTGCTCGGTGAGGCCGTCGAAAGCCGCGGCGAGGGAGTCCGCGGTGACGATGCCCTGCGGGGTGACCGCATTGGCGCGCATTGTTTTCAGGGTGTCGCCAAACTCGGTGCCGGTGCTGAACTTGGGGACCTCGGCAAAGGCCAGGACCTTCATCGCGTCGGCCAGCCGTTCCGCCCAAACCCGAGCCAACCGCTTGGCATCGATTTCACCAGCCAGTACCATATCCGCCGGGATCACCCGCACGAGGACTCGCTCGTCGCTACCGTCCGATTCTGAAAGCACGATCGCCGGCAGATCGTTGGACTCCGTGTCGATGGTGATTGTTTTTCCGGGATCCTCGGCGGCAGCCGCGAGGGCCGGCTGGAGACCTTCCACGATGTTTTTCGCCCGCGTAGCCCCCGAGCCTTCCTTGAGCGGGTCACTGATCATGAAGATCGCCAGTTGATTGAGTTTGATAGCGATCGGCAGGCCGTCGGTCTTGCCTTCGTTGGGGAGCAGCACGTAGGAGACGGTGGGGGGAGGAAGCTGAGTTTCGAGGCGTCCTCGCTCGAGGAGGATGAGCGCGAGCAGGATCATCGTTGCCAGGGCGAGCGCCGCGACCGTCCTGGGACGTTTCAGCCGCTCCTTCCAAGTGGGCGGTTTGACTCTCTCGTCAAAAGTTAAGCTGTCGTCTTCTTGCCCCTCGGCAGGCACTGGTAACGGCTGATGACTCATCGCGAGTTGAAATCCGGTTCCATTGTACAATGCCCGATTTCTTGGACGGATGGCGGGTCGGCGAGCGGTACGTAAATTCGTTGTTCGACGTCAGAGCTTCGAAAGTCAGCTGCCATGGGCGGGATCACGGGATGAAGCAGGCCGATGAGCCGCGGCGAAAAGGGGATAAGAGGCCGGTGGAAACGTCGCCGGGCGCTCCCGCCCGTTGACACGTATATGCGATTCTGGGAGCATAAAATAAGTTCTTTCACCACTCCTCAGTAGCTCAATTGGTAGAGCATCCGGCTGTTAACCGGAGGGTTGTAGGTTCGAGTCCTACCTGAGGAGCCAAAATCATAATCGCGAACTTTTGCGGTCTGTTAGTTAACGCAAGACCCCGCCGGACGGCCCCGTCGGGGTCTTGTCGTATCTGGCGCTTTTCCAATCACTTGCGCCGACCTACACATTCTTTCCGATTCTCCGGTTCGTAAACTGACGCACGGGGTAGCGCGTGCAACCATGGGGGTTGCGCACGCCCCCCCAAGATATCGTTTACGGATTCTCCCATTCTCCATTTAACATCCCGCTTTATTTAACGGCCCGGTTGCACGCGGACCACCGAAAGTGACACTTTTTCACTCGCTCCGGTAATTATCTATATAGAAGCCGGGCCAAGAGGGTCCGGCGGATCACCAGACAGCGGCAGCGGTCGTGAGAACGGAGCCCGTTGTGGGTGCCGGCGACATCGCCTGGTGCGGTGTCGAGCGGACTCCAACGGCTCCTGACGGTCGTTTCCGTCCCACGCGGCATCCACAGCACTTCCTCTTCCGCGGCCTCCCGCCAAGGAGGACCGGATGCCGACCAACGCAAACATCCCACCCACCCGCGATGAAGTGATCGCGGAGATCGCCTCGATCCTGGCCCAAGGCTGCCTGCGCCTCCGGAAGAGCCGAGGAATCTCGCCAGAATCCGGGAACGAGGTCGGGAAAGACAAGCATTCCCAGATGGTTACGGAGAATCGACTTTATCGTTCGGGCCACCGAAGCGTTCATGAATGAACGAGTTAACGCCCCGAGACAGCGAGGCGGAGGGACCGCCCGCCAGAGGGTGAGTCCATGAACAGGAGGAAATTGGATGAAAGCAAGCACCTATCAACAGATCCAGGAGCTGTCCCGACTGACCGTGGGCCAGCTCCGGGACAAGTACCTGGAGGTCTTCGGCGAGGAGAGCCGCTGCCACCACAAGGCGGCCCTGCAAAAGCGCATCGCCTGGCGCCTGCAGGCCCTGGCCGAGGGCGGCCTCTCCGAGCGGGCCCGCCGGCGTGCCGAGGAACTGGCCAACGACGCCGATCTCCGAATGTGCGCCCCGCGTGATCCGATCCGGCCCGGCTCAGCGGAGGTGAGGGCTCGAACGGCGAAGAGCCGCATCCCGCCCTCGCGAGATCCGCGACTGCTCGTGCCCGGCACACTACTGGTGCGGGAGTTTCGGGGGCGCGACGTGGTGGTCAAGGTGCTCGATGAGGGCTTCGAGTTCGAGGACCGGCGCCATTCCAATCTCAGCCGTCCCAGGGCTTCCTCGGGCCCCCACGGGAAGTAGTTCGATCAAGACGTTTTGGACACCTGCGTGCAAGCGTATCGTGTGTGTGCTACGCCTCCATGTGATCCCGCGTCTACACTGATGAGGGAAGGGGCGAGCCGCCACAAGAACCGGTGCGGAAATACATCCCGTTCGTGTTCAAGAATCTTTTGCGCAACCGCCGGCGCACCGCGTTGACGGCGCTCAGCATGGCAGTCTCGCTGCTGTTGCTGGGCATTCTCCTGTCGGTCTATGCGACGTTTTACGCGCGCGAGAGCTATGAAGAACAGCCTCTGCGGCTCGTCACCCGCGACCGTGTTTCGTTCTTGGTGCCGCTGCCACAGTATTACGGAGACCGCATCCGGCAGGTGGAAGGAGTCGGCGAGGCCTGCATCTTTCACTGGTTCGGCGGAACGTACATCGACCGCCGTCCCGAGAACATGCTGCCGCTGATGGCGGTCGAGCCGGACAAGGTATTCCGCATTCGGACTGAATCGATCCTGCAGCCCGATCAGCTTGAAGCTTTCCAGCGAGACCGGCAGGGGCTGACGCTGGGGAAGGCGGTGGCCCGGCGATTACGGCTGCAGCTAGGAGACCGCATCATCGTTCAGGGCGACGTCCATCCGGTCGACCTGGAACTGTACGTGCGAGCCATCTACGAAGGCCCTGACGACCTCGAAGCCTATTTTCATTGGGAGTATCTGCAGCAAAGCTTGTCGCCGGGCCAGCGAGGAGAGGTCAGCACGTTTTCGGTCCGGCTGCGCGCTGCCGAGGACGCTGGGCGCGTTTCAAGGACGATCGACGATATGTTTCGCAACGCCCCGCAGCCGACGAGAACCGAGACCGAAAAAGCGTTCATGCTCTCGTTCATCAGCATGATCGGCAACATCAAGCTTTTCCTGCTCAGCATCGCCACGGCATTGGTTTTCACGATCTTACTGGTGAACGCAAACTCGGTGTCCATGTCGGTTCGAGAGCGGACGCGCGAAGTGGCCGTGATGAAGACTCTCGGTTTTTCTACGGCGTCGGTGCTAGCCATGATTGTGACCGAATCGGTGATTGTTTCATTGGTCGGCGGCATTGCCGGCGTGGGACTCTGCTATCTCGCAACGCTCGCGATGGCCAACCAAATTGTGATGTTTATCCAGGGATTCGCGCTGCCTTTGTGGGGAGTTCCGGTTTGTCTGGCTGCGGCGTTGTCGATTGGCGTGCTGAGTTCATTGGCTCCGGCGGCGCTTGCCGCGCGGATGACGATCACGGAGGCGTTGCGGCACGGGGAGTAGTCTTTGATCGCCCACCCGTTCAGCGGGTGTGCCCTTCACTGGATCTACCCGCTCGGCGTTGGAACTTTCGGCTGTTATAATTCGTTAGACCTAAGCGGACGAGCTGCAACCAAGACAGGGGGAGAGTAGCGGCTGTCGCGTGCCGCGCGCCGACTGTGGCAGACCCCTCCCTCACGGTCGGGGCTCCGGCTTCCAAACTGCCGTATGAAATATATACCGCTCGTCTTCAAGAATCTGCTGCGCAACAAGCGGCGCACGATTCTTACCGTCCTCAGTGTCACAGTGTCACTGTTCTTGCTGGGGTTCCTGCTCACGGTCTACGCTGCTTTTTACCACCCGACCACAAGCGACGAGCACCATGCGCGCCTCATCACCCGGCACCGTGTTTCACTGACCCAAGCGCTGCCGGAATACTACGGAAGCCGCATCCGCGCGGTGGAAGGCGTTGAGGCGGTTTGCATCTATAACTGGTTCGGAGGCACCTACATCGACCAGAAGCCCGAACACATGTTTGCCCGCTTTGCGGTGGAGGCCGAGAAGGTCTTCCAGGTTCATCCGGAATACGTGATGCCGCCGGAGCAGAAGGAAGCCTTCCTGCGCGACCGGCAGGGGATGGCAGTTGAAAGCTCCATCGCCGAACGGCTGCGATTCAAGCTGGGGCAGCGGATCACGATCCAGGGCGACATTTATCCGTTTGACATGGAGTTCGTGATTCGGGCGATTTTCGAAGCGCCGAACGATCAGTCCACATTGTTCCACTACAAGTATTTGCAAGAGAGCATACCCGAGGAGTGGGGAAATTTCGCCGGCTTGTTCACTATCCTGGCCCGCTCGGCCGGCGACGTTCCGCGAATCGCTCAGACGGTCGACGAAATGTTTCGCAACTCGCCCGAGCCCACCAAGACGGAGACCGAGGACGCTTTCCAGCAATCTTTCGTCGAGCAGATCGGAAATATCAAGCTGTTTTTGCTGTCGATCGCCGGAGCGGTCGTGTTCACTATTGTTCTGGTCTCGGCCAATACGATGGCGATGTCGACGCGCGAGCGGATTCAGGAAATCGGAGTGCTAAAGACGCTCGGTTTCACCGCCCCCGTGGTATTGACCATGATCGTTTCCGAGGCGATGTTGATCGCGGCCGTGGGCGGTCTGCTCGGCGCTGCGCTGTCTTATGTAGCGACCCAGGCGCTGGGAAACCTAATCGTCGGGTTCTTCACCGGCTTCATGATGCCTCTTTGGGCGGTGCCGGTTTGTCTGGCAGTCGCGTTGCTGATTGGTTTCTTTAGCTCGGTGGTCCCGGCGACGATAGCATCCAACATAAGGATCACCGATGCTCTGCGGCACTCCGGCTAGACTCTTCCAGTTATGGCGATTCCCATTTCCTACAACCTGAGAAACCTCTGGGTCCGCAAGGCCACCACGGTGATGACGGCGCTGGGCATCAGCCTGACTGTTGCCGTGCTGCTCGGGATCGCGGCTTTGGTCGGCGGACTGCGATCGTCGCTCGAAGTGACCGGCAGTCCCATGCATCTGATCGTCAAGCGCCAAGGTGCGACCTCGGAGCTGGTCAGCGTCGTCCCGCAGGACAAGTTCCAAGTCGTGAAATTCATGGAAGGCATCGCGCAACTCGATGGCGAGCCGATGGTCTCGCACGAGGTTATTACCGTCGTGAACTTGCAGCTGCGCGCGGACACGACGCAAGATGCCAACGTGAACGTTCGCGGTGTTTCCCCCATGGGCATCAAGATGCGGGAGGGGATGCGCCTGCAGTCGGGCCGCTGGTTCGAGACCGGGAAAAGGGAAGTTGTCGTTGGACGCGGCACGAACGCGGCTCGCGAGGGCACCTCGATCGGCGACAAGGTCGAGTTCGGGCGCGGTGAGTGGGAAGTGGTCGGCGTATTCGATGCCGGCCCGTCCGCTTTCAACAGCGAGATCTGGGGCGACGGCAATTTCATTACGTCGGATCTCGGCCGCGGCAATTCCCGCAGCTCGGTCCTGGTGCGCGCCCGCGACGAAGTGACCCTGACGGCACTCAAGAACAGGATGTCCGACGATCAGCGGCTGCAGCTTGAAGCGGAAACCGAACGAGAATACTACGCTCAGCAGATGTCGTCCGCGCAACCTGTCGAAATGCTCGGCATGGTGGTCGCGATCATCATGGCCGTAGGCAGCAGCTTCGCCGCGATGAACACGATGTACACGGCCGTTGCGCGGAGGGCTCGGGAGATCGGCGTGCTGCGCATGCTCGGCTTCTCGCGAGGCAGCATCCTGACGTCCTTCTTGATTGAATCTTTGCTGCTTTCGCTGCTTGGGGGCGCCTTCGGCTGCTTGCTCGCGGTGCTGCTGATCCATGGGAGGCAAGGCCGCATAGGCAACTTCGTGACATTCAGCGAGACCACTTTCAACTTCGAGGTCACACCCGCGATCCTGGCCATTGGACTGGCGTTCGCGATTATCATGGGAGTGCTGGGAGGGCTGTTGCCGGCGCGGATGGCGGCCAAGAGCGACATTCTCAGTTCAATCCGTGATACCTAGTGAGTGGAAAAGGTCCCGCTGGACGGCACGTCTCGCAGGCACACGCGGCCGCACGTACAGGGGTAGCTTTAGCCACGTTTACGCGGCTTCACTTTTCAATAGGCCAGTCGTTTTACGGCTGGTATGCGGACGATGCTACCCGGGTTGAAAGCCCGTTTCAACGGGCTTCTCCCGAGATCCGGGACTGATTTGGCTGCGGTCTTGCTGCTCAGCTACACTAGCTCCACATGCCGGTCGAAAGCGAAAAGATCGACAAGGGCCTCGACAGCCTCAGAATCGACCGCTCCGTGCGGCGCGTGGACGATCGTCCGCCTCGCTGGGCCAAATGGTGGATTCTCACCGGAATCGCCCTGTTCGCGGGCCTTGGAGCATGGCGCTTGGGCTTTTCCGGAGCCGACGCGGTGGAAGTCGAGATACTCCGCGTCACCCCCCAGACGAGCGGTGATTCAGGCGAAGGCGTCGTCCTCGAGGCCGCCGGCTACATCGTAGCCCACCACAAAATCGAGCTAAGCCCGAAGGTGGTCGGCCGGGTCGCCTGGATCGGCGTCGAAAAGGGCGATCCCGTCGAGGAGAACCAGCTCATTGTCCGCCTCGAAGACGCCGAGTATCGCGCCCGAGTGACCCAGGCTGAGGGAAGTCTGGCGGCGCTCACGGCCCGGCTGGCCGAACTCGAAGCCGGCTCCCGGCCCGAAGAGATTGCTCTCGCCAAAGCCAACCTCGAAGAATCAAAGGCGGATCTGGAAAACTCCCGCATCAATCTCCAGCGCGTACAATCGCTGACCGAAGCTGGAGTATTTCCCAAACAGCAATTGGACGACGCTAAGGCCCGATTCGAGTCTCAGCAGGCGCGGGTCGAGTCCCTCGATCGCTCGTTCGAGCTGGTTCGGATCGGCCCGCGGCGGGAAGTCGTTGACGCTGTGCGGGGCCAAGTCCAGCAGGCGGAAGGTGAGCTGGCATTCATGCGCACTAGGCTGGAAGCGACCTTGATCCGCTCGCCGCTGACAGGGACGATTCTTGAGCGCAACGTCGAGATTGGCGAATTCGTCACGACGAGCTTCGTGGGCGAGCGCGGCGCGAAAGGTTACGTCGTTTCTCTGGCGGACTTGAACGACATTCAAGTCGAGCTCGACATCAGCCAGGACGATTTCGCCAGGCTCGGCCCGAACCAGCGGGGAACCGTCTGGACCGACGCATTCCCGGACCGCAAATACAAGGGTGAAATTGTTGAGATTTCTCCCGAGGCGGACCGCCAAAAAGCAACGGTTCAGGTGAAGGTGCAGATCCTCGAACCGGACAACTACCTGCGGCCAGAGATGAACGCCAACGTCGCTTTTTTGGCCGACAAGAAGTCCGCCGGAGCAACCGCTGCAAAGCCGACGATCGTGATCCCCGCCTCGGCCTTGCGCGACGGGAACGCCGTGTTTGTGCTGCAAGGTGAGCGGGCACTGCGGCGACCCGTTTCTGTCGGGCCCACCACCAGCCGTGGCTTGGAAGTGACCGGCGGTCTAGTGGGCGGCGAAGATCTGATTGTGAACCCGTCGCCGGAACTGCAAGACGGCGACCCGGTGAGGCCGAAATCCACATGAACAACAACGCAGTCATCCAAGCGGAAAAATTGCGCAAGGTGTATCGCCGCGAAGAGTACGAGGTCGTTGCGCTCAATAACGTCGATCTGGACATCCCCCGCGGAGACTTTCTGGCCTTGATGGGGCCCTCGGGGTCGGGAAAATCGACGCTGCTTCACTTGATCGCGGGCATCGACAAACCAACGGCCGGCAAAGTCACGGTGCTAGGGGAAGATCTGGGCCGTTTGAGTGACAAGCAGATGGCGCGCTGGCGCAGCGAGAACGTGGGATACGTCTTCCAAACGTTCAACCTGATCCCCGTGCTCACGGCTCTCGAAAATGTCGAGCTGCCACTGCTGCTCACGAATCTGAGCAAAGCGCAGCGCCGGGAACATGCACGGACGGCACTCGATATCGTTGACCTGGCTGATCGCCTGGAGCACTACCCGCGCCAGCTCTCCGGCGGCCAGGAGCAGCGTGTCGCAATTGCGCGCGCGATCGTGACCGATCCTTCCATCATCCTCGCCGATGAGCCGACGGGCGACCTCGACGCCGCTTCAGCCAAGGATGTCCTGACGATTCTCTCCAAGCTCAATCAGCAGCAGGAGAAGACGATCATCATGGTCACGCACGACCCCAACACCGCGAAGTACGCCCGCCAGACCCGCTATCTCGAAAAAGGCGATCTGCTCGAAGAAGGGCAGTTGCCAGAGGCCTAGCCATGTCCTATGTTCTTGCGCTCGATGAGGGGACCACGAGCGCGCGGGCCATCCTGTTCGACCGTAGCGCCCGGGAAGTAGCGGTTCACTCGGTTCCGATTCAGTGTCACTATCCACACGACGGCTGGGTCGAGCAAGACGCCGAGAAAATCTGGCAGGCGCAGCTTACGGCCGCGCGCTCGGCGCTCGAGAAGGCCCAAATTTCCGTCACCGAGATTGCGGCGATCGGCATCACGAACCAGCGCGAAACCACGATTGTTTGGGACCGCCGCACGGGCGAAGCCGTTGCTCCGGCGATCGTCTGGCAGTGCCGCCGCACGGCGGACGCCTGCCGCAAGCTGGTCGAGGCGGGCCATGGTTCCAGCATTACCGCGAAAACCAGCCTGGTCGTTGACGCCTATTTTCCCGGTAGCAAGATTGCGTGGATTCTCGACAACGTACCGAACACCCGCCGGCGAGCCGAAGCGGGTGACTTGACCTTCGGAACCGTCGACTCCTGGCTCATCTACAAACTCACCGGGGGCGGCAGTCACCTGATCGATTTCACGAACGCCTCGCGCACGATGCTGCTCAACCTCGCGAGCGGTTTGTGGGACGACGAAATGTTCGGGCTGCTGGACATACCTGTTTCCATGCGGCCGCGAATCGTTCCGTCCAGCGGCGTGGTCGCGACAACAGAGGCACCCCACTTTGGGGCGGAAATCCCTATCGCCGGGATTGCCGGCGATCAGCAGTCAGCCCTGTTTGGACAAGCCTGCTTCCGCAAAGGGCTGGTGAAGAACACTTATGGGACCGGCTGCTTCGCGCTGATGCACACCGGCAGCACGCCGATCGCCTCGCGGAATCAACTGCTAGCCACCATGGCAGCTTCCGAGTCCGCCCGCTTGCAGTTCGCGCTGGAAGGCAGCGTCTTCGTAGCCGGCGCAGTCGTGCAGTGGCTACGGGACTCGCTGGGAATGCTCGAAACCGCCGGTCATTCCGAAGAGCTGGCGATGTCGGTACCCCATACGGCCGGCGTTTACCTCGTGCCCGCGTTTGTGGGTCTTGGCGCGCCTCACTGGGATTCCAAAGCCCGCGGCATCATGAGCGGCCTGACCCGAGCCACTGGCGTCGCGCATATCGTTCGCGCCGCGCTCGAATCCATCGCCTATCAGACCCGCGAGCTAGTGGAAGCCATGGAAGCCGACGCCGGCGCGCCCCTGACGGAGCTGCGAGCTGACGGGGGCGCCGCCGCCAACGACTTCCTGATGCAGTTTCAAGCCGACATTCTCGGCAAGCCTGTGGTACGCCCCGCGTATATCGAGACGACCGCGCTAGGGGCGGCTTTCCTTGCGGGCCTTGCAACGGATGTTTGGAAGTCTACGGACGAGCTGGAGTCCTTTTGACAGGTCGACCGCCGTTTCGAGCCCGAGATGGACTCCGCCCGCCGCGAAGAGCTATTCGAGGGCTGGAAGCGAGCCGTCGACCGAGCCAGGCTAACGTAGCACCACTATCCAGCAGAATTTTCAGACGATCGGAGAGAGGCGCGGACGGGAAGTCTGCGCTCGGCATACGCGCGGACCTATTCCGCACGCTCATCGCCGCTCGAACGCCTGGGGCCCAGAAAAGCAAGAAACCGCACCGAACCAGGTAGAATGAGACCATGCCCGTCGCAATGACAGCCGCGGATGTGGTCAGCCGCTCACCGGACGTTCTCAGCGGCACTCCTGTGTTCAAGGGGACGCGGGTGCCGGTCCAGGTTCTGTTGGACCACTTGGAAGCTGGTGACAGTATCGAAGTATTTCTGAATTCTTTTCCGAGCGTGAGCCGCGAGCAAGCTGTCGCCTTCTTGGGAATTGCGAGGGATGCCGCTCTCGCACACTTGGACTCGAATGCTTCCGCCAGTATTTGACCGTGAAGGTTCCCGTTTCCGGCTACGTCGCCACCCAGCTTCGCGTGGCACTCGAGGCGAGAACCGCGTCCAGCACTCGCTGGCACTGCAGGCCATCTTCAAACGACGGGGCCGGTGATTTCCCGCGGCGAATGCTATCGACAAACTGGAACGCTTGGTCGTAGCGGTAGCTCCAACGCGGATCATCGTCGGTCGCGTAAAGGTTCTCCTCCGGTGCTTCGGCGGGGCCGGCTGGGGCCACATCTCTCGGAAAACCGCGCACTTTCAAAAACTCCTCTGGAACGGGAACACGGCGCAGTTTCCTAGCGGGTTCTTTCAGGTCGTCGCCGATCGACACTTGCAAACCGCAGGGGTCTTGCGAGGAGAAGACCGCGCCTCCCTCGGCGCCGTAAACCTCCACGGAAATCTGCTCGGTGACGTCAGCTCCCCGTCCGGGGCACAGGCGGCAGACTTCGAATGTGCCGCACGCTCCCGATTTGAACTCGGCGAGAAAAGCGGCCCAGTCGTCGACATCGGAGTCCGGGTCGTTTAGCACCCGCCGCTCCAGGGCGAAACCGCCTGGATTTCTCCCGCGAGCTGCCGCACCAGATGGATCAAGTGAGAGCCGATGTCGGCCAGCACACCCGAACCCGCCAGCTTCTTCGAAGAGCGCCAGCCCGACAGGCACCCGAAGAACGCCATCAGGTACGCCGCGCGAACCGTGCGAATCTCGCCAAGGCCCCACTCTCGACCAGGTGCTTGAGATATCGGATTGCTGGCGCGAACCCATACGTGAAGGCTGTCATGTGTACACGCCCGGCACTCTGGGCCGCGTTGAGCATCTCGGCGGCTTCGGCGGCGTTCATCGCTAGCGGCTTTTCACACAGGACGTGCTTGCCGGCCTGGAGCGCCGCCAATGCGATTTCCCGGTGAAGGTAGTTCGGGACCGCCACGACAACTCTGTCGATGTTGTCCCTGGCGAGGAACTGTTCGTGATCGCTAGTGGCCGGGGGCCATATCGAGTCCTCCGCAGTGGAAGTAGATGGCGTTGATGAAGTTCTGTTGATTGCGAAAGCCGCGAGCCGTCGCCTTCACCCATTGGATCCTGGAGTTCAAACTCTCACTGACCGCGTTCGTGATGCGGTGTTTCAGATACGTCAGTATGTTATCGAGCCACGCTGCCAACATCCGTGCCACAGCGAGCATCGGCGTCAACCGGATGCGGCGGGCCCAACCGAGCCATTGCTCGAAGAAGGCCCGCGCCGCCGATTCGCGACGGTAGTCGAACAGCCGCATCGCCGTCTCCTTCAACGCCCACGCCCGCGCCGTCTTCAGGTCGCTTTCCCGCAAGGCCCGAAACTCGCGCCAAGCCTCTTCGGAAAAGTTCGCTGGATGCCGCAGCCAAGCATACTTCGTGCCGCTCAAACGCTTGTCGCCCGCCGCCCGCAGGTGTTTGTTCTCCGCCCGCCGCACCTGATCCACGGCCTTCGCCAAGTGCGCCGCGATGTGATATTTGTTGTAAACGATCTTTTTATCCGATTCCTTGAGATGCTCGCGCGTCGAGGCGACGTAGGGGTCCCACATGTCCATCGCGACGGCCTCGACGCCGCCCAGCTGTTCTTTGCTCAACGTCTCCCAAAAGCCGTCCAGGCTGGCCTGGCGCCGTCCTTCGGCGACGAACAACACGCGCGAGCGGTCGAGATCGTTGACGACGGTGAGGTAGCGATGGCGCTTACGAAAGCTCTTCTCGTCGACGCCCAGATGGGCGACCGGCTCGGCGCTGCGGCGCGCCAGGCCGCGCTGCACGGCGCGTTCGAGGATGCCGTGAATCTCGTCCCAGCTCAGTGCGAGCAGCTCGGCGACGCCTTGTTGGCTAGCTTCTTTCAGCCACGAGATCGCGAGAGCTTCAAACAGCACCGTGAAGCGGCTGGAGACCTCGGCCCACGGCAGTCGCACCACCCGCGGCCCGTGCTCGGGGCAGTCGCTGCGCGGCGGCCTGGCATGCAGAATCGTGCGGTACTGGCAGGTGTCGAGATGACGCCAACAGCGCTCGGGTTGATGATCATGGAGCCCGCACTCGGCGCTGCACTCGGGACAGCACCAGCGCACTTGTTCATCGTGTTCGAGGAAGACATGGACTTCGCCGCCGGCCCGGTGCAACTCCACGCGTTCGACTTTCCAGGGACTCTCAATGCCTAAAACCTGCTCGCGCACGCCGTGATTGCCGGTGCGGACTAACAAGCCGCTACTCACGTCCTTTTCCGCGCGGTCGACGGCCACGTCAACCGCACCATTGTTGGTCGAGGTCACCAGGACTTTGTCGCCGTCCAGCCACGCGTTCGTAACCGCGTTGACTACGAGCTGCGTTTTGCCTGTCCCGGGTGGGCCGGTCACGACCGTCAGAGGTTCTCTGCGGAGACGCTCGAGTGTTTCCTCCTGTGATTGGTTGCATACAAGTGGAGCCGCAAGAGGCCCGGACGGAGGTCGCTTGTCTTCCTTCGGCGCGAAACCGTCGAGGAGAAGATGTGCCGCAGCCGTAGTCGACCAGTCTTCGCGGGTCTGCAGTTGTCGCAGCTCCTCACGAAGAGTGCTGGTGTATCCAGACCACTCTGCCACAACCGAAATCGCAGCGTTGTAGACACCCTGTTTGCGACCTATGTTCGATTCGAGGATTCTAGCGTTGAGAGGCGACAAGATCTGGAGTCCGAGCAGGTCGGCCGTTCGTCCGGCGAGGGCGCTAAAAGCATCGGCATCTCCGAACGGCAAGCCGTGACTGAACAGGTCGCTGATGTCTTCGGTGATCGAAGGGTCGAAGATACCGCTTGCCGTGATGGCCAGGTTGAACTCTGGCTCCATAGTAGCGTGAAGTTCCCACTGATCGTTGGGGCCTCGTTCCGGTTCGATCTGGACAGCGAAAAGAGGGGCAACCTTGGGTGTGTGATCGCGGTCGGTTACGACGATAGTCGGCCAGCCGTAGATGATCGACCGTGTGCGAGATCCTAGTTTATCGGGGAGTTCTCCGGGCGCTGGCGTCGAGTCGCTCTGCCCGACCACCAGTTTCTCTTCCCCAGGGTGTAAGAACCATAGGGAGTTCTCTTTGACGTACGGGACCAGCGATTTCGCTGCTTCCGCTTCAATGCACCGTTGCGCATAGTTGCATAGTTGCTGCCAGGCAGTTTGCGTGCTGTTGGCAACCGGCTTTGAAGAACTCGAACTGCTGGGACTTGCGTTCGTTGTGGTATTCCGCGAACCGCCCGCTACGCTATCCGATGCGACTTGGACGGAGGAACCCTCACCACCTGCGCAGTCAATACACCAGACCTCTTTCGACGATGGTGACCAGTGGGCGCGCTCGCCCGTTTCTAGCCTCGTTGCGCACGATCGGCAGCGTCCGGCGTACTTCAGCGAGATGAAACGTAGATCTTTGGGAAGTTCCATCCTCGGTCCTCAGAGGGCGCCGGCCGCTTTAGCACGGCGCTCAGAGCATGTCCGGATTTCCGTTGAAACTCGCGGTTCTCCGGTAGATCTAGTTTACGCCGCCTTGGACCGGGAGGCGGCGCTCTCGGGCCGAAGTTCTTTCAGCGCCCTCAGCAACTTCGGCAAGTCCTTATATCCCTTGAAGCGGCGGAAATTCTTCTCCGCCACCCACAACGCCGATCCCACCCAGCGCTCGATGTGATCGCCCCGCCGCCAACACTTCACTCGCGAACAAATCCTCTCCACCACCGAAAAGGCCGACTCGATCGGATTCGTCGTCGCCAGCGTCCGGCGCAATAGCAGCGACACCCCCAGCTCATAGATGGTCAGCGTCTCTTCCATCCCCTCCTTCAACGAGCGGGCCGCCGAAGGATTCAGCTCCATCAACTCGCGGTGCAGTTTGTCGAGTTCTCCTTGCGCGCCGCTTTTGCTCGCCAACGCATAGGCGTTGGTCATTTTGCGGTCCACCGATTCCCGGTACTGCTCGGGCAGGTGAGAAACCACGTTGCGGCGCTTGTGAATTTGACAGCGCTGGATCGGCGCCGTCTTCCCCGCATGTTTCTTTACCGCTCGGCTCAGCGCCTTCGCGCCATCGAGAATGTAGAGCCGCGGCTGGGTGAAATCCATCCCGCGCTCATCGAGATCGTCCAGCAGTTCGCCCGCCACCAGCGCGTTCTCGGTGGCCCCTTGGCTCATCCCCAGCACGATTTTCCGCCCGTCCGCGGCCAGTCCCAGCGCCACGATCAGGTGCTGCGAGTGATACTCCACGCCGTCAATATAGATGACGCACAACGACAGCTCGCCCAGCGGACGTTCCATTAATTCCCGCAGCTTGCAGCGGCTCACTCGGATAAAATGATCGCTCACCGCGGACTTTTCGATGCCGTAAGCGTCGGCGAATTCGCGCACCGCCTTGCCGTAATTGCGCGTCGATAAACCAAGCATGAGCTTGTCCCACACGGCCGCGTCCAGCGGTTCCGAGCGCTGAAACAACTCGTAGCTGCCCAGCGGCTGCTCGCGGCCCTCGTCGCTGCGCAGCCTCGGGCGGGTGATCGGTGCTTTCTGCCCGTCGACGATGAGAACCCCCTTCTCGCCTCCCCAGCGGTAGTGCTGGCCTGGTTCGCGGCGCTGGCAGCGCTCGCCGGCCAGCTGCCGCACTTCTTCCTCCATGATGAGTTGCATCAACTCCAATCCGGCTTGCCGCATCAAGTGCCCGACGCCGTCTTGCAGCGCCGCGGCGACCTCCTTGAAGGGCAGCGTCAATTGCAGTGACTGCTCACTGTGACTGGCTTGTTTCTGAAAATTTTGGACTGCTCGCTCGCGGTCAATCTGATATCGTTTCTTCATAGCGACTCTCCTTTTCAAAAAGAAAAACATCAACCCGAGCCTACCAAGGGCCCGGTTTGGAGAGTCGCTACTTTCTACGAACTATCGGACATCCTCCGGCGCTCATCCTGGGCATGTCGTACAGCCCGTGACCGACGCGGCGCAGTTGGCCCGCCTTGACGAGGCGCGATAACGCTTGGTCGACGGCCTCGCGGCTGCCGAGGTCCAGGACGTCCTTTGGCGTGCACACCCACGTTCCTCTCTCGTGCGTTGCGACCCGCTCCATGATCTTGTCGGCCATGCGCGTCATTGGATCATTTCCGCGGTACGCGAGGGGCAAAGGTATTTCGAGCTCCGATGTTGGGGAGTCGCCAATGGATCACGCTTCGTCACCTGTCAGAATTTGCAGGTACTCGTGATAGGCGTACGCGCGACCCCGCCGCTTGCCCGTGATCTCGCGAAGCACGCCGAGGCTTTCCAGCAGTTCAATCGCCTTGCGTGTCGGCGGCGCCGTCAAGCCGATCAGTTCCAATGCTTTGGGAACGGTGACGACCGGATTGGACGGCAGGCGCTCGAGCAACTGGATGGCGGTAACGGTCGGTCGGTGGTGGGCAATGATACGGCTGCGGTCGCGCCCGACGAGAGCATGGAGCGCCTGCGCGACACGAACACCATCGTCGGCAGCCTCGTGCACGCACTCGAGGAAGAAGGTGACCCAACCCTCCCAATCACCGTCGCTGCGAACGGCCGCCAACCGCGCGTAGTACTCCTGCTGCTCACGCTTGAACGCCAAACTGAGGTAAAGCAGCGGCTGATCGAGCAGACCCCAATGCTCAACGAGCAGCGCGATCAGCAGCCGGCCGATGCGGCCGTTGCCGTCGAGGAAGGGGTGGATCGTCTCGAACTGCACATGGGCCAGTCCAATTCGGACCAGCGGGGGGAGGTCGCCATCGTCATGCAACCACCGCTCCAGCTCTGCGAGAGCGTCAGGGACGTCCTGGGGCGACGGCGGGACGAAGTGGGCGTTACCGGGTCTGCTGCCACCAATCCAGTTCTGCGAGCGGCGGACTTCACCGGGCAGCTTGTCCTTGCCACAAACGCCCTGCATCAAAATGCGGTGCGCGTCGCACAACAGGCGGACGCTTAGCGGCAGACCCTTCGGGTTCGCAATTTGTCCTCGTGCGTGTGCGAGAGCGTCCACATAGTTGCAGACCTCTCGGACGTCGTCCGGACGGTCGCTTTGATCCGTGGCTTCGAAGGTGAGAACGTCGCGGAGCGTGGCCTGCGTCCCTTCGATCTGCGAGGTAACGACCGCCTCCTTCCGAACGAAGCCGTAAAGGAACCAATCGGTGCTAGGAATCATCCTGCCCGCTACGGCAAGACGGGCCAGGGCCGTCTGCGCGGCTGCGTGGAGTTCCGTGGTCGCGCCATCCATCACCAGGGGAGGATCGACCGGAGGCAGCGGGTACGGAACGAACGCGCGAACCTCCTCTCCAAGGTTGTTGGTCATGCGATATTGACCGGTCTGGCGAGTCATTACTGGGAAGCGTTCCGTTCCGATGCCAGAAGCTTAAGAAACTATCGTTTCCTTGTCAAGTTCTTTATGAATCGAGTGTTTCTTTGCGGCCGTTGCGTACTGTCCCTCCGCAGCCCCACCGCGTCATCCGGAGACACTTGGGAGGCGCCTCGATTTAGCGCGTGAACCCCGTGCCGGCCCCTACGAGAGGCGTGCGTCAGCACTAGGGTGAATAGCGTCCGGAACGACGACCCGGATATCCTGGTCGCCATGTCTCGACAGGCACTTTTTGACCTGGAGGGCGGAAATGTGCTTGACAACGCTTCCGCCTCGAATTTGCTTTATCGGAAAAAGGGAAATCGGCGACAACCGCGCTTCCGCCTCTCCAGAGCCGCCATATTTTTGTAAGTCACTGTAACAGAAGGATTTATTCTCCAGGCCCAAACGGTGAGTGATTATGAAGAGGGTTGCGCAAGGGGAGCCAACCTTTTCGATATTATATCTCCCCCCCTTTCTTATCGCTGCGCGCAAAGCGGGGGGGGCGGATTTCGCCACGGAGCTTGCCCGTCCCGGGGGGACTCCCTCCGACCCTCGTCAGCGCGGAGGCAGTGGCTCCGGGTTTCCGGGCCCTGAGCTACAACGGTAGATCCGTCTCAGTGGGTTGGGCGTAATCCACACCCTCCAGGTCGAAGCCGAATAGGTTGTTGAACTCTTGTCGGAAGCCGGCAATGTCGGAAAGTTCCTCGATATTTTCAGTGGACACTTTCTCCCACAATCCGGCGACCGCTGCTTGGATGTCGTCGCGCAGTTCGAGATCATCGAGTCGAATGAGACCTTCCCCGTCAAGGGTAGGTTCCCTGCCTTCGGCCAAGTGGCGGAAACAGAGCCTTTGCATCTGCTCGATGCACCCTTCGTGAACGCCCTTTTGTTTCATGACCCGCAACAGCAGGCTGATGTAGAGAGGAACGACCGGAATGGCAACAGAAGCCTGGGTGACAACAGCCTTGTTGACCGAAACCCGCGCGCCCCCTCCCAGCCGAGAAGCCAGTAGGGCGTTCAACTCCCCGGCAGTCCGCTCGAGATCCTTCTTGGCCGCGCCGATGGTGCCTTGTCGGTAGATGGGCCAAGTGAGCTGGGGGCCGACGTATGAATAAGCCAAGGTCCGCGCGCCTTCGGCGAGCAAGTCTTGTTCATCAAGCGCGTCAATCCAGAAGCGCCAATCTTCGCCGCCCATCACGGCAATCGTCGCGGCGACCTCTTCCTGATCAGCGGCCTCAATGGCCGCTTCCGTCACCGCGCCGCTGGTAAAGTCGACCGTCTTGCCTCGGTAGGGGTCTCCGATCGTCTTCAGCACCGCCTGAAACGCTTTGCCCTTGCGGGGGTGGAGGCGACGGGGCGCGGCCAAGCTATAGATGACCAAGTCCAACTTGCCGATGTCGCGGCGAACGAGATCTAGGGTTTGGCCCTTGACTTCGTCGGAAAAGGCGTCGCCGTTGATCCCGGCCGCGTAAAGCCCCTCTTCGCGGGCCAGCCGGTGGAAGGCGACCGTGTTGTAGTATCCCGCCGCGGCGGTTTTTCGTCCGTCGGGGGGACGTTCGTAGAAGACGCCGAGGGTCTTGGAGCCGAAACCCCAGGCGGCGGCGATTCGCGTAGCCAGCCCGTAACCCGTCGAGCCGCCGATGACCAGTACGTTGCGCGGCCCGGCGATGTTCTTCGGCCGGCTGCGCTTCACGGCTTCGATTTGCTGCTCGACGTTTCGAGCGCAGCCCTCCGGATGCGCAGTGATACAGATAAAACCGCGCGAGCGCTGTTTGACAATTTGTTCAGGCATCGCTGTTAGCTGGCCGCCTGGCCAAGACGCGTTCGATGGCCGATTGTTCCCGACCGCCTGTCCTCCCACGCGGTCCCGCTTCCGCGCGAACGAACGGCGGGGACGGTCTCGCCTGACTAATCCGCATTTCTCGCCGGCTGACGGCCGAAGCACTCGATCGGCCCGCCATGACGCCGTTGCGCTTGCTCACCCTTCTCAACGCAGGGTTCAAGTACGCCCGCATTATTCAAGAAATGCGGCGCTGAGCGGCGCGCGCCTTGTACGGGCGGGTCTCTGACGCACTTCATCTCGCCACATGATGAGAAAAGCGGGTTCGCCATCAGAAGCAATCGTCTGTTGTCAATCGGCGGAAAGCTCATCGTAGAGTCCCGGCAGGCTCATTTGCAGCAAGTTGGTCATGCTCCAGCCCTTCAAGTCATCGAGCTTGACGAGTTTTTCAATCTGTTCGGCCGTGTTGCCCTGCCAGCGGAGCTGCCGCACACGGGAGCGGAATGTTTGGAAATCCTTCTTCCAACGGACTAAGTCCTCGCGCTTCGCAACCGGTCCATGTCCGGGGATCACGGTGTCGAAGTCCAACTGGAGGATGGCCGCGAGGGTCTTATCCCACTCGAGGGCGCTGCCCCCGGAGGAATAGTCAATAAACGGCGAGGCGCGTATAAACAGGTCCCCGGAGTGGATTACTTTCTGGTCGGGATAATGGATCACGGCATCGCCGTCGGTATGGCCGCGCCCGAAGTAGTAAGCGCGGATCTCATGGCCTCCCAAAAACACCGACGTTTGCTCTCGGAAAGTCACACGCGGCAGACCGGCCTGGGAATTCTTGAGCATGTTCTCCCGAGCGTTGCGATGAGCGATGATTTCCGTGCTTTCGAGCAGGGTCGGGTTCCCCCCGACATGGTCGCCGTGGTGGTGGGTGTTAAAGACATACCGTACAGGCTGGTCCGTAATGGCCTTGACCTTCTCAAGAATTTCGGGCACGTGCCGTTCGAACTTGTCATCGACCAGGACCACCCCTTCCTCCGTCACGAAAACGCCGACGTTGCCCCCGCCGCCCAAGATCGCGTGGGCGGCCGGCCGAATCTGTTCGGCTTCGAGGCTCCGGTCGGGCTGCTGGGTCCATCCCGCCCAAAAGCCTCCGGCAGCTATAACCGCCGCCAGAGCTCGCACAACCGTTTGCTTATTCATCGTTCGCTCCCCAAACGCCTGAGGCCGCGGGCGGCGGCATGCTGTGCTCGACCGATCCGTTGGGCGCTTGGAAATGCAGGAGCGCGCGCCGAGCCGCGCAAATTATGGCGACATGGCCCGTGTTCGGACCGTAGGGGCGCGGCATGCTGTGCTCGTGTTCCCAAGTCACTGTATTTTGCGAGCCTTAATAAGTCTCTCATTCGGACACGAGGGCGTTCAACCGGGGGACAGGTAGTCCATGCGGCCGCCGTCGGAGACCACGCACTGGCCCGTCATGAAGCCGGATTCCTCGCAAGCAAGGAACGTGACCAAGCCGGCAATGTCGTCCGGTTGGCCGACCCGCCCCGTCATCGACAGACCCGACGCCCTGTCGATCATCCGCTGCCTCTCCTCGGGGCTCTTTCCTTCCATCGGCATGTCGGTGATCACGAGTCCGGGCAACACGGCGTTAACGGTAATTCCATTGGATCTCAACTCGTAGGAGAATCGTTTGGTCAGGGCCATGACGGCCGCCTTGGTCGCCGCATAAAACGTCGTTCCCGGGTACGCGGTTCCCAACGCGGCGATGGAGGCAAGGTTGATCACGCGGCCGTACTTGTTTTCGACCATATCCGACGCCGCCGCGGCCGTACAGTAGACCACTCCTTTCACATTGGTGCGCCACATACGGTCGACTTCCTCCTCGTTGAAGTTGAACAAGTCTCCCGCGTAGACCACCCCCGCGTTGTTGACCAGAATATCGACCGGCCCAAGCTCGGACCTCGCCGTTTCTACCATGGCGGCCACGGCCGCTTTGTCGCCGACGTCGGCCTGCAGGACGATCGCTCGGCCCCCTGAGTCCTCGATTCCCGCGACCACTTCTTTTGCGGCGTCGGCGCGCCGGTGATAGTTAACGCCTACGGCGGCTCCTAGTTGGGCTAGTGAAATGGCGACCGCCCTGCCGATGCCTCGAGAACCTCCCGTGACCAGCGCGACGCGCCCTTCCAACTTTTTCTTTAAAGCCATGGCTCCTCCGGTTCACCATTCTAACTCGCTTTTCTCATCACCTGACGGCCGAAGCACGCAATAGGCCCGCCATTGAAATCGTTGCCCTTGCTCGCCGTGCTCAACGTAGTTTCCCGGTCGAGCGCTGAACGCAAATCGCTGCTTATTCGTAGCACCAACATACGAGCGGGCCAAGCCGCCGCCGCAAAGCTACGCCCGCATTGTTCAACAAACGAGGCGCCGAGCGGCGCGCGCCTTGTACTGACGGGCTGCTTCGTCTCGCCGCGTGGTGAGAAGAGCCCCCTGGTTGCTACGGCTCCGCCTACTGTAGCTCAAGGCAGAGAGTGTTCGCCCCGGTTGAACGGGAGTCATCGCAACCTGTAGAGAATCGTCGTGGGGTGGGTGTATCTCCAATCGTGCGGTGCGCCGGCTTCGCTCAGAGTCGCCCATGGAAAGAGCGAGGGGCTGCGGAAGACGGCGACTCGTTCGTAGCGCGTTTCAAACAGGACCTTGTTTTGATGCGGATAGTCGCCGACCAGCAGATCGGTGGTGAGGACCCAGGGCGGATAGGTTTGGGCGAGATCGTCCACGAAAGGGTTCGGCCCCATCGGGTAGGCCGATTCATCGAGCGGTGGAACCTCCCGCATGATGCGGGCTATGGCTTGGCCTCGAGGGACCTTCTTGGGGACCTCGGCCAGTGCGAGATTCACCGGGTGCGGAGACAACATGAATCCCAGTTGGTTGGCCGATGCCGCCAGAGCGACGCCTAGGGCCAGAGTCGCCGCTATCCACCGCCAACGGGGCCGAAGGCCGTCGAGCGCAACCGCGGCGGCCGCGGCGCAGAAGGGGACGAGGGGAAGCTGGTATCGCAGTAACGGCCAGTTCTGGGGAAGCAGCGTGGCGAGGCCCACCAAGAACATCACTGGCGCCATCCAGCCTGGCGGCGAGCCTCGGCGCGCCAGAAGCACCAACCCCCATGCGGCAAGCAACACCGCGGGAAACCCTAGTGAAAACCGGGCAAGGGCGACCACATGCTGCACCAACAAGGAGGGTTTCGAGATGTAGTAGTGCTCGGGGATCGCTTGTCGGCTTGCCTGAACGATCCTGCTTGTTTGGTTCCCACACTTCCTGGGGGTTCGCAAGAATAAACGGTTCACCGGCCAGGAAGCCCCCCAGAACGCCAAGGAGCCACCAACGCGCTCTCGACCAGGCGAATCGATGTGGCCACAGAGCGACCGCGGCCGCGGCTAGGACCATGGGAGCCGAGGAATACTTTGCCGCCATGGCAAGTCCCCCGGCGATACCGAACCCCAGCCACAGTCGGCGCCGCTCGCTTGCGAGCAACCGCAGCCCCAGCACCCCGGTCAGGGCGACCAACGTCGTCTCGGTGACATCCACTCGGATCTGGGCCGCTTGCAGAAGGTGTCCGGGAGAGAGGGCCACCAAGGCGGCAGCCCACAGTCCGGCTCGTCTGCCGCCGAGCATCGCGGCCAGCAGGAACGTGAGCAAGACGGTCGCCAGGTCAGCCGCTACCGAGACGAGCCGCCCCACGACATATACTTTTTCGAACTCGCCGGGAACCATCCCCCCGAAGGCCGTTCGCCAGGGACTTTCGAATACGCCGACCGCTTGCGCTCCCTCCAGGGCAAGCAGCACCAGTTCCAAGTGCAACGTGCCCCAGCGGTAAAGCTTGGGATCGAAGTCCAGGTTTGCCGGGTCGGTCCGCGCCAAACTGTAGAGGACGCTGACCTCATCGAAGGCGTACGTCCCACGGAACCCGGAAGCGGCCGTTTCCGGCGTCGTAGGCGGCAGCCCCCAGCCGATCCCCGTGACGCGAAGGACGAGGCCGACCAGCAAGATTGCGAGAAGCCAGAGTCGTTCTCCGGCTGTCAAGGATTTCAACACCCCGGTGGTTCGGCTGGGATCAGCAGGCTTACCCATGGGCTGTTTTCACATTCTACTCGCCGGGCGGGTGCACCCCCTGAGAGTGGGCCGGCGGCAGGTGAGATGGAAGGGCGGCGGGCTACGCTCACCGGCCTCTGAGAGCCGACGCGCAAAGAAAAGTGCCGCTATAAAATTACGGCGGAATTCCTCTCAAGGTTGATCTTGGAGGCACAGGCTCGATATCATCAGCAGCTTGAAGTGACCGCGCAGCGTTCCGAGAGAGAGACCCTCACACGATGACAGACAACCCTTCTGTATTGCTTAACAGCGACCTCCCCGGTTGTGAACGGATTGCCCGGGGCAAGGTTCGCGACATCTACCGAGTAGGCGACCAGCTTCTGATTGTCGCCACCGATCGCATTTCCGCCTTCGACGTGATTCTGCCGAACGGCATTCCCCGCAAGGGCGAAGTGCTCACCAAACTCTCGATCTTCTGGTTCGACTTTCTCAAAGACGTCATCCCCACTCACTTCGTGACGGCTGATGTCGACAGCTACCCCGATCCGCTGCCCAGCTACCGCGATCAGCTCGAGCACCGATCGATGCTGGTCAAGGCCCTTGACATGGTACCGATTGAATGCGTCGCCCGCGGCTACTTATCGGGATCGGGGTGGAAGGATTATCAGGCCACCGGGTCGGTGTGCGGCGTGAAACTGCCTCCCGGGCTCCGCGAGAGCGGTTTGCTGCCAGAGCCTGTTTTCACGCCGGCCACCAAGGCCGAAAGCGGCCACGACATCAACATCAGCTTCGAGGAAGCCTCCGAGCTGATCGGCGCCGAGTTGTGCGGGAAGCTGCGCGACCTCACGTTGGACATTTATTCGCGAGCTTCGCAGCGAGCGCTTCAAGAAGGCCTCGTGCTGGCCGACACGAAGTTCGAGTTCGGCCAACTCGACGGCGAAATCGTCCTCGGAGACGAAGTGCTCACACCCGATTCTTCGCGCTATTGGCCGCTGGAACTCTACCAACCCGGCCGGCCACAGGTTTCCTACGACAAGCAATACGTCCGCGACTACCTGGAGTCGGTTGACTGGGATAAGACGCCGCCCGCGCCAGAGCTCCCGCCGGAAGTCGTGGCCAACACGTCCGAGAAGTACGTGGAAGCCTACTACACGATCACGGGCGAGGATCTGTAGTAGACGCCGACAAGCCGGGCCCGCTACGCAGCCACACCGGAGAATAGAGGAGCCGCCCCATGCTCAGCCGACGCGGATTCCTGCTGGCCGCCGCCGCCGCGACGGCCTCGTGCAGCCGAAAAGGCCCCCAGCTCAACGGCAAACAACGGGTTGATCGAGCTCTCGAAGGCCAGGATCTCGACAGGCCCCCGTTTACCTTCTACTACCACTTCGGGTTGGAGCACCTTTCGGGAGAACACCACGCGCGCGCGACGTTGGAGTTCCAAGACAAGTTCAACACCGACCTTGTCAAGGTGATGAGCGACTTCCCTTATCCGAAACCCGAAGGCAACTGGTACGAGCTGGAGGTCCTGGACAATCCCTACCCGGAGCAGATTCGCGCGCTGGAAATCATTCGCGACGGACTCAAGGACCGGAAATACTTTATCGAGACTGTCTTCAATCCTTGGAACGTGGCGGGCAAGCTGTCTTCGAAAGAAGAGGTCCTGCGGCTGAAGGAGGAAGACCTCCAGGCGCTGCTCGACGCGCTGGAGGTGATCGCGAAGTCACAGGCGAATCACGCCAGACGGGCGATCGAGGCCGGCGCCACCGGCGTTTTTCTCGCCATTGCGAACGCGCGCGACGAAGTGCTCAGCCAAGAGGATTACGCAGTCTACAGCGAGCCCTTCGACAAGATGATCCTAGCGGCCGTCCCAAGCGCTCCACTCAACACGTTGCATCTGCACGGGGATGGGGTTTACCTCGATCGTTTCTACTCCGGCTGGAAGGCGAGCGTTATTCAGTATTCGGTCTACCGAACAGGCGTTTCGTTCGAGCGATTCCGCCACGGCTATTACGGAACGTTGATGGGAGGGATCGACGAGCGCAACTTCCGCAACCTCACGCGGGCCCAGATGAAACAGCAATGGGACGTTGCCCGGAAGGGCGCCGGCCGACAACTGATTCTAGCGCCCGGATGTTCGGTCCCCAATGAGACGACGGACGATGAGCTGCGGCGTTTGAGCGAGGTGCTCAACAGCTAAACAAGCTGCGACGCCCGCCCGCGCGGCTCAGCTTGGTTTATCGACAGGGCCGCGGAAGCAAGGAACTGAGTCCGGAACGCCGGTCACAGGCCAAATGTCCCTCAAACGCCGCACCCACATTTCACGCACCTGACATCATCTTGAAACTCAGCAGCCTGACCGCCCAGATGGACCGGCTCTACGAATTCGACCGCGAGCCGGTCACTCCCGATAAGTTCCAAGGCCCCGGCAAATTTGCCGGCCTCTTCGCCGGGGAACACGTCTCGGCAACCGAGTTCGTCATCGGGGGATTCTTTGTCCTTCACGGCGTGGGCGCCGCAGCGGTCATCGGGGGACTGATCGTCGGCAATTTGCTTGCGATTTTGTCGTGGACTCTCGTCTGCTCCCCCATTGCGACCCAGACCCGGCTGACCATGTATTGGTACCTGCGAAGAATCGCCGGTCCCCGGTTCACCGCTTTCTACAACATCCTGATCGCTATTTATCAGTGTGCGATTTCGAGCGCCATGGTGTCGATCTCGGCCACCGCGGTAGGGCTCGGTTTCGGTGTCGCCGGCCCTCGGCTCGATGATGTGTTTCCGACTAGCGTCGGCTGGGTCGTGATCACCCTTAGCATCGGTATCGTCATGACGATCCTCGCCATTTTGGGATTTGAGAAGCTCGGCCAGTTTGCGCAGCTTTGCGCCCCGTGGATCTTTGCTGTCTTCATCGCGGGAGCGGTCGCGATGTTGTCCCGGCTGGGTGTTCACCACGATCTCAGCAACCTGTGGGAGATTGCCGAGACCCGCATCTGGACGGGCGTACCGGCGCTAGGCCAGGAGAAATATACGTTTTGGCACATTGTTTTCTTCTCCTGGTTGTGCAACTCCTCGTACAACCTGGGACTCGGCGATATGGCGATCTTCCGCTACGCCAGACATTGGAGCTATGGCCTGTTCTCAGCGTTTGGAATGTACGCCGGGCACACGCTGGCCTGGATTTGCTCCGGCGTCATGGTGGCGTCCGTCGGACGGGAAATCAACCCGGGCTTGATGGCCTATGAGGCGCTGGGAACCGCCGGTGCGCTGGCGGTACTGATCGCCGGCTGGACGACGGCCAACCCTACGTTGTACCGTTCCGGCCTCGCTCTCCAATGCGTGACCCCGAACTGGCCGCGCTGGAAGGTCACTCTTATTGCCGGCCTGCTCACGAGCGTTCTGTCGTGCTTCCCCATCATCGTCATGAGGCTGCTGAGCTATGTGGCGATATGCAGCACGATACTCGTCGTACCCGGAGCGTTCGTCTTCGCCGAACACGTCCTGTTCCCCAGGCTCGGAATCGCACGCTACCAAGCCGATGAGGACGATCACCACTCAAACCAAGCGGCGACGCTCGCTTGGCCGGCGGCGGTTGGCCTGGCCTTCTTGATTCCCATACACGTCTTCGCCAAGCCGCTGGCCGCCTATCTGCTCGGCTTGGCCAGCTACACGGCGCTGCGAAAATTCCGCGGCGGACAGTAGCGATGTCGAGTCCGTATTTCTCGCAGCGGCTAGCAGCCGTGGAGTAAAGCCTCGCCGTTCGAGATGTCGGGGCAGCATGCTGCGCCCGCCGACACTCGCCCGAAACGTGAGCAACCGAGCGTGCGACGGACTTCGCACCGCGTTATTCTGAAGAGTAATCGCTGATACGCGGACCGTCCCTCGCGGGTCTGTGAAAAAACCTTGGGACAGTCAACTGCGGCTCAAGACGTCATTGATTCTCAGCGACCTCTAGGACGCCGCCTGTGACAGTCTCCGGTTTTTTCACATACCTGGCGCCAGGGATTGTCTTTTCTTACGCGCCGCTCCCATGAACATCAAGAAGCTCAGACTCCTCACGCCGGGACCCACGCCTCTTTATCCGCCCGCGGTTCGCGCCATGGCGGGCGCCAACATCCACCATCGCACGGAAGACTTCCGGAAACTCTACCGGCAGGTCCTCGACGGCCTGCAATACTTCATGGGCACGCGAAACGACGTCGTGCTGTTCACCTCGTCGGGAACCGGCGCCATGGAAAGCGCGGCCTCGAATCTTTTTGCTCCCGGCGAGCGAGTCCTAGTGGCTTCAGCCGGCACGTTCGGCGAGCGCTGGGTCGAGATTACACGCGCCTTCGGACTCGACGTCCAGGTGCTTGATGCTCCCTACGGCGAGGCCGTTTCAGCGCAGCGAATCGCGGAGGCTTTGGAGAGCGATGCGACGATCCGAGGCGTCTTCGTCCAGGCGACCGAGTCCTCTACCGGCGTCAGCCACGACATTAAGGCGATGGCCTCGGCAGTCGCCGCGAGCGACGCCCTCTTCGTCGTCGACGGCATCACGGGACTCGGTACCAGCCGCCTCGACATCGACGGCTGGGGGCTGGACGTCGTCATCGGAGGGTCCCAAAAAGCGGTCATGATTCCCCCCGGGCTGGCCTTTGTTTCCCTCAGCCCCGCGGCCTGGGAGCGTTGCCGATCCGAGAAACAAGGCTACTACTACTTTGATCTGCGCAAGCAGCACCAGGACGCCGAGAAAGGATTGTCGCCCTACACGCCGGCCATCTCCCTCATGCTGGGGCTGGGGGAAACACTGGGCTACATCCGCGAGATCGGACGCGACAGCCTGATCGAAAACGCGCAACTGCTGGCGCGGGCAACCAGAGAGGCGGCCATGGCCTTGAACCTCGAACTGTTTGCCCAAGGCGCCCCGGCGGGCGCGATCACGGCCGTTCGCTCTCCCTCGGGTATTGACTCGGGGACAATCGTGCGGCAGTTCCGAGAGCGATTCGGCACGGTGATCGCTAACGGACAGGGTTCCATGAAGGGGGAGATCTTCCGCATCGCGCACCTCGGCTACTTCGATGTCACCGACCTTTTTGGAGTCATCGCGGAACTCGAAATCATCTTCGACGCGCTGGGCCGGCCGGTCGAGTTCGGCTCCGGCGTTCGAGCGGTTCAACAAGTCTACCGGGAAGCGTTCCGGCCGTCGCCAGCGGACGCCTGAGCAGGCCGCAAATTCCGCCCATGAATATTCTGATCGCTGAAACCATTTCGGCCGCGGCCCTGGAGGTTTTCCGGTCCGAGCCAGGTTGGCACGCCATAACCTCCACCCCGAAGGAGTTTGCCGCTCATCTGCCCGAAGCCGAAGCCCTGATTGTCCGCAGCGCGACCGAGATAACCAAGGACCTGCTCGGTCGAGCGCCGAAACTGCGCGTCATCGGCCGCGCCGGGATCGGAGTCGATAACGTCGACATCGAGGCGGCGACCGCCCGCGGCATCGTCGTGATGAACACGCCCGGGGGCAACGCCGTCTCGGTCGCCGAACACACGCTGGCGCTGATGCTTGTTCTGGCGCGTCCCATCGCCCAGGCCAGTGCGTCGACGAAATCCGGCAAGTGGGAGAAGGGAAAGTTTCTGGGAACGGAGTTGAGCGGTAAGACGCTCGGCATCGTCGGACTGGGCAGTATCGGGATGGAAGTCGCGCGGCGATCCAGATCGCTGGGCATGAAGGTCGTGGCCCAGGACCCTTACGTCTCGCGCGAGCGGGCCAAGGAGCGGGGTGTCGATCTCGTCTCCGCCGACGAACTATTTGCCGTCAGCGACTATATCAGTTTGCATCTGTCGCTGACGCCCGAGACGCGCCATCTGTTGGGTAGCCACGCCTTTGCCAAGATGAAGCGCGGCGCGCGCATCATCAACTGCGCCCGGGGCGAGCTGATCGATTCGGCTGCCCTCGACGAAGCCTTGCGTTCCGGCAAAGTCGCCGGCGCGGCGCTCGACGTCTTCTCGCCCGAGCCGCCCCCGGCCGGCTCGCCCGTGCTCGCACACGAAAAGGTCATCGCTACCCCCCATATCGCCGGCTCGACGGAGGAAGCCCAGGAGGCGGTGGGCATCCGCATCGCCGAGCAGGTCCGCGAGTACCTCAAACACGGTGTGGTCACGAATGCCGTTAACACTCCTTCGATCAGCGCCGAACAGTACGCCCTGATCCGCCCTTATTTGGAGTTGGCGGAGCGGCTCGGGTCCTTCGCCATGCAGATCGCGGGCGGCAGTCCCAGCCGGGTGACCCTGACTTACTCCGGCAACTTTCAGGAAGCCAACACGACGTTGATACGAAACGCGGCGCTGGCGGGTATTCTCAACCGCTTCCTATCGGAAAAAGCCAATCTGATCAACGCCGCCCAGATCGCCTCTGACCGGGGGATCGGTTTAAACGAGATCCGGCGCGGCCGCACGCAGTACAGTGATTCCCTATCGCTGGTGCTCGACACCGAAGAGGGACGGCGGGGCGCGGAAGGCACCGTTTTCGCCGATCAATCTCCACGGCTGATCAGCGTGGACGGCATCTACGTCGAGACTGCTCTGCGAGGCCACATGGTGTTTCTCAATAACATCGACGTCCCCGGCGTGATCGGCCGGCTGGGCACCGTCCTCGGCGACAACGGCATTAACATTGCCGACTTCTCTCTCGGGCGGCGTGAGAATACCCACCGTCCGGGCGAGCCGGCCGAAGCGGTAGCTGTTGTGCGCATCGACGAGGGCATCCCCGCCGCGGTGTTGCAGCAGCTTCAGCAGCTAGAGGCGGTCAATTTCGCTCGGGCCGTGGAGTTGCCATAC
The DNA here is from genome assembly GCA_965248365.1 of Bryobacterales bacterium. Lineage (GTDB taxonomy): Bacteria > Acidobacteriota > Terriglobia > Bryobacterales > UBA6623. The sequence continues at coordinate 568,679 of CBDFJA010000004.1, forward strand.
TAAGGGAGGCGTCGTTTTTCGGTCGCAAATCGTCAGAGACGATGCGGCGGCTCCGCGCCGTCGAATTCTCTTTAAGTGACTGCAATATTTAAACTTATCGAGACTCGCAAAACACTGTGACTTTGGAGCACGGGCGCGGCATGCCGTGCCCCTACAATCTGAACACGGAGGATGTCACCATGATTTGCGAGAGGCATGCTGTTTCGCAGGCCTCGGTTGCGCGGTCGGGTACCGTTTGCTAACCTGGGAATCCCTACTAAATCGATAGGAATTGGGAGGATTGATCCTTTGACAACGTTGTCCGCTGCTGAAAAAGCGTCTCTGCTCGAGGAAAACCCGCCGGCCTTCAAGGCCAGCTTCAAGCAGCTTAGCGACCTCTATCTGCTTGCTGAGCAAGGGTATGTACCGGTGCGCGGCTTCCTGGGGAGCGGCGAGGTCCGGAGCGTAACCGAGACAATGCACCTGAGTTCGGGCGAACCCTGGAGCATCCCGATCATCTTCCCGGTCGAAGAAGAGCAGGCGACGTCCCTAGCCAAGGCCGAGCGACTGGTTCTCGAGGACGAAACGGGCGTCCCCGCCGGCGTCTTGCATATCGAGGAGATCTTCAAGATCGACAAGAGCAGTTACGCGCGCCACATTTTTCGCACCGCGGACGCTGCCCACCCGGGGGTCGATTGGCTGCTCAAATCGGGCGATTTCAGCCTTGCCGGGGCGGTGCAAACGTTTGACGATTGGGAGTTCAATCTTCCCGGTGGGCTTCCGTTTTCACCTCGCAAGGTCAAGGCGGAGACGATCGAGCGGGGCTGGAAGAAAGTGGTGGGATTTCAAACCCGAAACCCGATCCATCGCGCTCACGAATTCATCACCAAGATCGCGCTGGAAACAGCCGACGGCTTGGTGATTCACCCGCTGCTGGGAGAAACCAAACCCGACGACACGCCGGTCGAGGTACGCTTGGCCTGCTACCGATCTCTGATCGACAACTATTATTCACCCGAGCACACGCTGTTGGCCGGCTTTCCGGCCTGGATGCGATACGCGGGACCCCGTGAAGCGGTCTTCCACGCTCAAGTGCGAAAGAATTACGGCGTCACTCATTTCATCGTTGGACGCGACCACGCCGGCGTGGGGAACTACTACGGGCCTTTTGACGCCCAGCACATCTTCTCCGAATTCGAGCCCGGCGAGTTGGGCATCGAACCGGTCTTCTTTAACATGGTGCATTATTGCAAGGCCTGCGGCCAGATGACGTCCCCCAAGACGTGCCCGCATTCCAAAGAAGAGCAAGTATTCCTCAGCGGGACGGCGGTACGGAAAATGTTGGCCCAAGGCGAGATGCCGCCCGCGGAGTTCACCCGCTCCGAGGTAGCCAAGATCCTCGTCGAAGCGGCCGCTGGAAAATGAAGAAGCTTTTGGACACGGTCGAGACCCAACCGGCGGAGAGCGCCGCCGCCGAGGAAGTGGTGGAGTGGGGCCTTGCGCGCTTCGGCGACCGAATCGCGATCTCGACGAGCTTTCAGGCCTCGGGCATGGCGCTGCTCGACATGGCGGCCCGTCTCTCCCGAGGCAAGGTCCGGGTTTTCACTCTGGATACGGGACGGATGCCGAAACAGACCTACGAGTTGATGCAGGAAGTTCGGCGCCGATACGGCATCTCCATCGAGGCGGTGTTTCCGGACTCAGCGGAAGTATCGGCGATGGTTTCGCGCTATGGGCCGAATTTGTTCTATGACTCCGTAGGAAAGCGCAAGCTGTGTTGCGAGATTCGCAAGGTGCGGCCGCTCGAGCGAAAGCTGGCCGAGCTCGACGCCTGGATGGTCGGCCTACGGCGCGCCCAAGCCGAAACCCGCCAGGGCATCCGCAAGGTCGAAGTTGATGCCGAGAGCGGGGGGATCTATAAGCTTTGCCCGCTGGCTGATTGGTCGCAGGAGCAGGTCTGGGAGTACATCCGCGAAAACGACGTGCCCTATCATGAACTTTATTGGCGGGGCTATCCGACGATCGGCTGCGCGCCGTGCACGCGCGCGACCGCAGCGGACGAGCATCACCGCGCTGGCCGCTGGTGGTGGGAAACCGAAGACGACAAGGAGTGCGGCATTCACGTCTCACCGAGCGGGCAAGTGCAGCGCGAAGTGGACGTCCTGCTCGACGAGGTCCTGGCCGGCGCCAAGTAGTTGTTCGGGCAAGGGCAGGACCCAAGCTGGGCCGAAGAAAGGAAGGTAGGGGTCTGGGGGATCGGCCACGGACCTTGCGTCCCGGTATCGGTGTTTTGCCGGGCTGCTGTGATGAGCTGATGACACACAAAGGATTTACCATCTGGTTCACGGGACTCTCGGGGTCCGGGAAATCAACCGTCTCGGATATTTTGGAGAAGCGGCTGCGCGAGTTGGGCGCCAAGATAGAGGTTCTTGACGGCGACGTCGTGCGTACGAACCTATCGAAGGGCTTGGGGTTCAGCAAAGAAGACCGCGACACCAATATCAAGCGCATCGGCTTCGTTTGCGCCATGCTGTCGCGCAACGGGGTGATCGCGATTGCGGCGGCCATCTCGCCTTACCGCGACATACGCGACGGCGTGCGCGCTCAGATCGAAAACTTCGTCGAGGTCTACGCGGAATGTCCACTCGAGGTATTGATCGAGCGTGACGTGAAAGGGTTGTACAAGAAAGCCCTGTCCGGGGAGATCCCGCAGTTCACCGGAGTGTCGGATCCCTACGAACCGCCTTCGAGTCCCGAGGTCGTGATCGACTCGAGCAAAGAGAAGCCCGAAGAAAGCGCCGAGAAGGTTTGGGCTAAACTAGTCGAGTTAGATCTCATAACGACCGATGGTCGATCTTCACACCCACAGTGATCGATCGGATGGGACGCTCAGTCCAAACCAGCTCATCGATCTCGCCGGACGCCTAGGCCTCGAGGCGGTCGCGATCACCGACCATGACAGCCTGGAAGGCTATGATTTGGCGCAGCCCTACGCCCAGCGAGCCGGCGTTGAGTTGGTCTGCGGCGTCGAGCTGAGCACGAAGTATCAGGACCGCTCGATCCACGTTCTCGGCTACTTTTTCGAACGCCCGCCCGGCGAGACTTTCCGCGGCCATCTTGCTTGTGTACAAAAAGCGCGCCGGGAACGCAACGGCCGTCTCACCGAGCGGCTGCGGCAGTTGGGCCTGAGCATTCGCCTGGAGGACGCCGAACAATTGGGCCGCTCGCAGACCGGACGGCCGCATTTCGCGCAACTGCTCGTCAACCGGGGCTACGTGTCGAGCATCCGCGAGGCTTTCAAGGTCTACTTGGACGAGAGCGCCCCGGGATACGTGGAGCGCCGCGACCCCTCGCTGGAGAACGTTCTGCGCTGGATCCGCGAGGCCGGGGGCATCTCGTCTTGGGCGCATCCGGGTCGTGCGATCCGCGAAGCTAAGGGCTCGGCGCGAGATTTCTTCGAAGAGCTAGGAGCCAAGGGTCTCGACGCCGTCGAGGTCTACCACGTCGACCACACGGCGGACGAAATGGCACAGTTCCGTTCCGCGGCCGAGAACTTAGGACTGGGAATCACCGGCGGCAGTGACTTCCACGGAGCCGAAAAAGGGCGAGCGCAACTTGGCGCTTTGAATTTGCCTTCGTCGCTGCTGGAAGCCTTGCGCACCCGCAGCCGAAGAGTCCACGACCCGATACGCCGTTCGGTATAGGATCGTTGATTAGTAGCCAGGTGGACGATCGGGAACTTTGGGCACGGCATACCGTGCCCCTATACTTCCAGGCGCCCAACAGATCTGTCGGGGCTGCCGCCCGCACCCGCCCGAAACGTGAGTGCATCCATGAATGGAGTACTTCCCCCGATGAAGCTTCGAATCCCTCGAAGACTCCTCAACTGGTGATCTTGGGGCGCTCTCCGCCGCGGAAAAATTCCAGCGCCAGCCCGGCGACTTGCTGCTCGGCGGATTTCTTGGAGGCCCCTTCACCCCGCGCGGAGAAAAGGGATCCCACCTGAAGTTCGATCGTGAACGTCCTGGAGTGCGGAGGGCCCGTCTCGGCGACAAGTTCGTAGACGGGGATTGGGAGCTTGGCAGCTTGCAGAAGCTCTTGCAGAGCCGATTTGTTGTTATCAAAAGGGAGATTCTCAACCGCACCCAGGAGAGCGGCGTCGGTGAGAACGGTCTTGCCTATCAATTGACGGGCTGCTTCAACGCCTCCGTCCAAGTAGACGGCTGCGACGAGGGCTTCAAAGGCATTGACGAGCAGCGTCCTTTTTTGCCGGCCGCCGCTGACCTCCTCGCCGCGTCCCAGCCGTAGGTAGGTTCCTAGATCAAGACTCTCGGCCACCTTCACCAGATTGGCCGCGCTCACCAGACTCGCCCGCAGCTTCGTAAGCTCGCCTTCGGGCCGAGTGGGGAATTGAGCAATCAAGTGCTCGCTGACAATGAATCCGAGGATGGAATCCCCGAGGAACTCCAACCGCTCGTTGTCCTCGGAGAGGCCCAGGGCCTGGCTGTAGGAGCTGTGCGTGACCGCCTGCTCCAGCAGATCCCGCTTGCGAAAGCGGTACTCGACGGCGTCCTCGAGTCGGGCAAGTTCAGCAGCCATCTCGGAGCAGTGAAAAAACGCGCCCGCTAAATCAGCCTGGCGCTTGGTTGCCTAAGTTCACGATCGTTTTATGTGCCGGCAATCCCGGGACCACTCGGTCGAGAACCCATTTGGGTGGGGCACAGGCTCGACCCTACGGCATGGCTGCTCAACTGGCGTTCGCGGCTCCGAATCGGGCATGGCAAAGATGGCGAGAGCAAGGGACTGAGCCTGAAACGCCCGTGACAGACCAAGTATCCGGCGCGACGGCCGCTCGCGGAAAACCAAAGGCGTAGACAGCCCCCCCAAAAGACCGCTTACTGTTCGACGGTCTCGACTTGCGGCTCAAGGCCGTCGGGCCCGGGTCGAGCTTTCCAGCCCGCCTGCTTAGCCTTTGCGATGTCGCCCCTCAGCCCGCGGATCACGCTGGTCGGAATGTCACCGGCCTGCATGGCCTTTTCGGAGGCTTCCTCCGCCTCAGCATGTTTTCCCTGCTCCAACAGAGCGTGCCCGAGGCGAACGTGCGCTGTTCCGCGCGGTCGGGGAGCCGTGGCGATGGACTTTCGAAACGATTCCTCCGCGCCGGCGTAATCGTCGCGCATGAAGGCCACGATGCCCAGAGTTTCGTGAATCTGCGCCATCATAGTTTTTCTCTCCGACAGCCAAAGCTCATCGGTGACTTCGGGGTTTGGCTTCGGCATGGTCGGGATGATCCTCAGAGCCGTTTTGGCAAAACCTTCCGCCTTGGCGAGTCTCTCGGACTTGTCGAGGTCATCTCGGTTTGCTTGCCCCGCAATCAAGTAGCCTAGGTCAACAAGCACCAAACCGTGTTCAGGATTCACTTCGAGCAGCCTGTCCGCGTAAATCTCCATCTCGATGTAATCTTTCTTCTCGCCGGCAGACACCACCATCATGTAGAGCAACCACTCTTTGAACTCTGTCTTCTTGAACTTCATCAGGACCTTCTCGGCCGCTTTGATGCGAGTGTCGGGATCGGTCGCGCTCTGGACCACCATCAGCGCCTCGCTTTCCGCCATGGACTTCGGTCGTGGACCCTGCTGCTGCTCTTCCTGAGCAAGCACCTGGCCGGCGACCAACGAGGCGACTACTCCGACAAGAATCATTCTGCTCATCTACATTCTCCGATCAAGACCGAAAGGCCGAAGCCCTCAGGCTGGTTTATTGTGTCCCCGCGCCGAATCTCTCTTGCAGCATGCCACTTCCTAGCAGCCCGTGGCAAAAGTTTGGGCCCCGAAAAATGGGTACAGTCACCGGTTTTCGTCTGGACATACTGAAAACCCACCAGCCCAAGAGAGCGAAAATCGTTGACCGTCCCCATTTTTCATCGAACTTAATTTTTGCCACGCCCTAGGTGCATTCGGCGTCGACGGGCAAACATACCGCCTCACTCCTCCTCGTACTCCTGCTCGTCTTCCTCGCGAGGCCGGCCGAACCGCTGCTCGAGCCCCTGCTGGGCGAGCTGACGGATGCGCTCGGACGGATCTCCGGCCGCCAGCACCAGCTCGTAGTGTTCGACGGCCTGTTCCCGGTTCCCGAGTACATCCTCAATGCGCCCGATGTAGAGGTGAGACATTGCTCGAACGTAGGTGTCGGGATCGGATTTGAGCGCTTCCTGAAGGTGGCTGCGGGCTAGATCCGGGTCGCCCTCCAGCAGCGCGGCACGTCCAAGAGCATAGCTGGCTTGGGCGTTCTTGCCGCCCGAGAGGTCAAGAACGCGAACCAGCTTCTTTCGCGCTTCCTCGGGCCGCTCCGCCTGTAGCGACAACTCGGCGTCTCGCAGGAGAATATCCGTTTCCGAGACCTTAGGCCGGATCGCCCCAGAGCGCGACCGAGCCGGGGCTTCGGCGAACTTGACCTCTTGCAGCCGGGCAGCCTCCCGCTTCAAGTCGATCCCTTCGATCAACTCCGGATAGTAGTACCTCATGGCCTGGCCTTGCTTTTCAAATTTCGCCAAGCCTTCGTAAAAGTAAGGCGTCAGGATCAGGCCTTCGCGCAAATCACGCTGGACACGGTCTTGGCGTTCGGCCCGCGAGACTCGCGCCAGCCGGGCCTCGACAGCCTTGACCAGACATTTCGTCACCAGCAACTGGAAGTCGCTCTTGTAGATTTCGCCCAACGCGGGAGCGAACAACGCGAACCGAGACAGGATTTCCTTCTCGCCGATCTCCTCGGCGTAACGGATCGACAGCGGATCCAGCAGATGAAGCAGGAAGGCGTGGCGGATCTCGTCGATGCGCGGTTCCTTGGACGGGTGAACGACGACATACACCCTGCCTCCGTACCCTCGGGTGTTGATGTTGTTGGGCGCTCCGAGTAGATCAAAAAAAACCTGGAAGCTTTGTACTTGCCGGCTTGTCGGCGAGACACGCAGATAACCGGCGGCTTCAAACAACGCTTGGATCAGCGGCTCCTGATAGCGCTCGATCTCTCGATCGAAGGCCGCCTGGTATTTGCTCCAGAGAGCTTCGATCCGCGCTTCCCGGTAAAATTCCGCCATCAGGGGAGCGGCGGAGCGAAGCCGGCGCACATCCGGCGGCAGATCGGTCGGCAATTCCGCGCGGATTTCAAAATCCGGAGGGCCTTGAGTGGCCAACGCGAAGGAAACGAATTGCGAAAGGTTCTCGCCGGCATCGTCCAGTTTGAACTGCGAGTAAAGGTTCCTTAGACGCTGCGAACTGGAACCCTGAAAGTCTTTCAGCTCTTGCCGCAGGGCCCGCCGGACCGGGCTGTCAGAGGGTGAACCGAAGCCGTCGTCGTAACCTGCCACATTCAGCGCGGCCAGCACGGTGAAGAGGCGAATATCGGAAGCAAGCTGGTCTCCCTGCGCGTAAGCCGGGGGGCTGAGCGCGCCGACGAGGAAAACTATAAGCAGAAACAGGATTGTGGGGTAAAGCCTCATCGGCGGGAACCCGACCGTTTGCAGTGCCCGGCAGGGGTATGTTTAGTGTACTTCAGCCCCCGTATACCCGTCCAACAAACCATGGGATTGGCGTTAGTTCGCCAACCCTGTCGGGCTTCGGATGCCGGGTCGGGTAGGACCTACGAGAGGGGCCGGAGTAACAGAGGAAACCTGTAGGAAACGGTGGCGGCCCACTGACTAACCCTGAAATCGATAATCTCGTTGACTTCAGTCCGTGGCTGTGTAACAACACATGGCCCTGGTTCGTTCCTATCGACGGGTTACGGCCAAAGGCCCGACGATGTCTCCCAATCAAGCTCAGCCGCAACGCCGTGGTTCACCAGGGGGCCGCCTGTAAATGACGGGTGGTTCGATAGCGACCTCCTTCCCGAGCCGTAGACCGCGCTCCCTGCGCGACCAGCAAGGCTCATGTTGACTTCTCTACCTTTACTATGTAGCCGATAGGAGGTCTTGTCAAGACGAAACTACGAGGCTCCGGCTGACGCGTAAGAAGCTAACATGGAGCGCGATGGAGAGCGGAATCCCATCCCTGCTTGCCCAGAGCCGCCTGGCGCGCCTCTACGTTTACGACTGGCCGCCCGAAGCCTTGCGGGTCCGGGGATCATCGTCAAAGAATGCGCTTCCCGAAAGCCGTCATCGCCAATTCGACGGCGAGTCGGCCCGTGCGGTTGCCCGTATCCGAGATCGGGTTCACTTCCACGATTTCAAACGACCGCATGAGTCGACGGCTTTCATCCAGGGTTCCCAGAGGTCGGAAAATTACAGTTCACTGTTGCGACGGAAAGCTGCTAGCCCCGTTTGCTCAGTTGGCGGTTTAGGCCGAACGCCGCGCTAATCAGCCCGAGGTGGGTGAAGGCTTGGGGGAAATTGCCCAACGCCTCTCCGCTGGGACCGATTTCCTCGGCGTAAAGGCCCAGGTGGTTGGCGTAGGTCAGCATCTTTTCGAAAGTGAATCGGGCCTCGTCCACGCGGCCTGCCCGCGCCAGCGCTTCCACGAGCCAGAAGGTGCACATGCTGAAGGTGCCTTCTTGTCCGGTAAGCCCGTCGCCGGCTCCCTTGCCGATTTCGTAGCGGTAGACGAGGCTGTCGGAGACCAGTTCCTTCACCGTTTGGTCGATGGTCGACATCATCCGGGGGTCCCTGGGCGAGATGAACAGCACCAGCGGCATCAGCAGGTTGCTGGCGTCGAGCGCGTCGGACCCGAAGTACTGGACGAAGGTCTTACGATCCGCGTTCCAGCCCTTTTCCATGATCGTCTCGTAGATGCGGTCACGCTCGTTGCGGAGACCGATGCGGTCGATGGGCAGACTGCGTTTGAGCGCCAACCGCAGCCCGCGATCGAGGGCCACCCAGCACTGCATCTTTGAGTAGATAAACTGCTGTCGGCCGCCGCGAACCTCCCAAATTCCGTCATCGGCCCGTTCCCAGTTCCGGCTGACCCAGTCCAGCATGCGGCGCAGTTGCAGCCAGCCGTCGTAGGAGATCTGAACCCCGTACTTGTCGTAAAGGTAGACCGAGTCGATCAGCTCGCCGTAGATGTCAAGCTGAAGCTGATGGGAGGCCGCGTTGCCGACCCGCACCGGTTTCGACCCGCGGTAGCCCTCCAGGTGATCGAGTGTCTGCTCGGGCAGTTCATGTCGACCATCGATGCCGTACATAATTCGCAACGGGCCAGCCTCACTCTCATCTTCTCCTTTCTCGGCCACTCGCTTGAAGAGCCAGCGCATGAAGCAGGCCGCCTCCTCGGTATGGCCCAGACGGAGGAAAGCATAGGCGGTGAAGGCGGCATCGCGGATCCAGGTGTAGCGATAGTCCCAATTGCGCACACCGCCGATTTCCTCAGGGAGGCTGCAGGTCGCGGCGGCTACGATCGCCCCGGTCGGCTCGAAGGTCAGCAACTTCAGCACCAGCGCGGAGCGATCGACCATCTCGCGCCAGCGGCCCTCGTAACGGCCGCGCGCAAGCCACTTCCGCCAGTAGTCCACCGTATTCTCAAGAGCCTGCTCGCCGACGGGCGGGGCTTCCAGCAGATCGGTTGACCTCGTATTCTCCTCTTGCCGGAAAACAAAGGTGGCTCTTTCTCCCGCCTGGAGCGCGAATTCGGCCACGGCGGCGCCATCGTGTCCCTGAAGAGGAAAAGGGCTGGTCAACGCAAACTTCATCCCCGAGACTTCAAAAACCGCGCCCCGCTTATCGAGGACAAGGCGGTGAGACTGGCGAGCGAAGTCGAACGCCGGCTTACACTGCATCCGAAAGTGAACGGTCCCGCGCACGGCATGAGCGATCCGTATAATCTGATGGCGGCCGGCGTCGCTCGCCGCCTGATGGTTCCGGACGGGCATGAAATCGATCACCTCGCCGACTCCCTCGTCGCTGAGGAAACGGGTCAGCAAGACATTCGTCTCGGGTAGGTACATTTGCCGGCGGCTGCCTTCATGCGTGGCCGCAATCTGGAAACGCCCTCCCTTTTTGTCATCGAGGATGGCGGCGAAAACGCTCGGTGAATCGAAATGCGGCAGGCAGCACCAATCGATCGAGCCATCGGTACCGACCAGTGCGACCGAATGCATGTCGCCGATCACGCCATAGGATTCAATGGGTTTGTAGGCCATCGCTTGCTTCCTTGACTACAGATCCCTTATCGGCCCGCCGGGGAGACCCGCTGCGCCTACGAGCTTCGTTCGCCCGCTTTTGTTGGGGTAATGCGCCCCCGGTCGGGGACGGGCCGGGGTGCGGATCCATCTGCGCCGTCCGACGGGTCGCAGGCTGGAGCTGTCCTCTCGGCGCGAGTACAAAACCGGGTCTCCGAACAATGATAAAAGGCCTTCCCGACAAACGAAGCTGCTTCAGCCGCCGCCTATCATGACGGTCCGGACGCCTCTAAGTCGAGAACCGATTATCTCCGGTTCGCCAAGTCCCCGCAACCGGCATCCCCGGCGCCGATCCGTCCGCCAACGAATACCTGCCCTTGCAGCCGGCTCGGAGGGGTACTTGCGGCCTGTTTCGGGAGATGTCGCCAGTAGGCGATGGCGGCTGGAGGGTCCGGGCGGCGACCCCTCTGGCGTAAGGCGCCGCTCGTTCCTTTCGCCAGGCCCCAACTGTCTTGGGAAGACCTGCCAACCTAGCCCGCATTTCTCACCACCTGACGGTCGAAGCACGCCATAGGCCCGCCATTACAGCGTTGCGCTTGCTCGCCGTGCTCAACGTACTGTTCAAGTACGCCCGCATTATTCAAGAAATGCGGCGGCGAGCGTCGCGCGCCTTGTACTGACGGGCCTCTCACGCACTTCGTCCCGCCACGTGGTGAGAAAAGCGGGCTAATCATCTATTGAATCTCGCATAATATCGAGTTAGTCAAGGCCAAGAGAAGACTGCTTCCAGAAGGCCGTAATCAAGCGCGGTTTGCGGCGCATGCGACGCAGGGATTTGCGGGCACGCTCGTCCAGCTCCCAGTAGTCCTTCGGACAGACGTTCGGCAACTCGTGCTGCTTCCAGTAAGCCCAAATGTATTCCACCGGGTTCAGCTCCGGTGCATAGGGCGGCAAGCACTCCGTGGCGATGTGGCCTTCGGAGAGCTCGATGAACTCCCGCACCAGGCGGCTGCGGTGCGCCGGCAGGCGGTCCCAGACGATCAGCAGCGGGCCGTCGATGTGGCGGACCAAAGCCTTCAGGAAGTCGATGACCTCCAGCTCGCCGATGGCGCCGGGATAGAGCCGGAAGTAGAAGTTGCGCAAGGTCAGCCCGGCGGAAACGGAAAGTTTCTGCCAGTTGAAGTTGAACTCCAGCACGGGTGTCTCGCCGCGGGGCGCCCAGGTGCGGCAACGATGGGGCTTCTGACTCAGTCCGCTTTCGTCGATGAAGACGATCGTGCGGCCTTGTTTTTGGGCTTTTTTTTAGTGGCCGGCCAAGTCTTGCGCCGCCAGTTGCGGATGGCTTCTTCGTTGCGCTCGCGGGCCTTGCCGACAGGCCGTTGCGGGCTCCAGTGGAGCGCCCGCAGGATCTTCCAAACATGACCTTCGTGATAGCGCACGCCGAACTCGTCGGCGATCAGACGAGCGACTCGCGGACAAGTCCACAGCGGCGTCGAGAAGCCCTGCGCTTCGGGGCCCCGCAGCAGCATTGCCTCCAGACGTTCCCGTTGCGTGGCGTCTAACAGCGGCTTGCGGCCGGCGCGCCCGGCCCGGCGGAGTCCGGCGGCACCGTGCGCGCCATGCTCGCTAACCCAACGGCTCACGCTTTGCTGCGCCGCCTTCACGCGCCGTGCTGCCTCGGACTGACTCAAACCTTCGTCAACGACCAGCCGCACGGCCTCCAGCCGTCGCTTTTCCAGAGCATCAAAATCGCGCCTTACGCCTCTTGGGTTCCCCATGTCTATTAAGACGAGCAGAACCCCCAAAAGATTACCCTATATTATGCGGAAGTCAATAGAAGCGCCAAGAATCAGCCGCTGCTCATCTTGCGGGCAATCATCACGGCCATCTCGAGGGCTTGCTCGTAGTTGAGGCGGGGATCGACTCGGGAACGGTAGGCTTGGTTCAAATCAGTCTCGCTCAAACCACGAGCGCCGCCCGTGCATTCGGTGACGTTCTCGCCGGTCAGTTCGAAGTGAACTCCTCCCAGGTGGCCGCCAAGGCCGCTGTGGATCTCGAATGCTCGCTCCAACTCGGCCGAAATGTCGTCGAAGCGGCGCGTCTTCACGCCGTTGGAGAGCGTCTTTGTGTTACCGTGCATCGGGTCGCAGCACCAAACTACGGTTTTGCCCGTTGACCGGACAGCTTCGATGAGCGGCGGCAGGCGGCGGGCTATTTTGCCCGCGCCGAAGCGGTGGATGAGCGTAAGGCGTCCGGGTTCGTCGTCGGGGTGTAGGATTCCAAGCAACTCGACGAGCGCCTCAGGGGTCATGTCAGGACCGATCTTCACGCCGATGGGATTCCGTATTCCACGGAAATACTCAACGTGGGCGCCCCCGGGGTCGGCGGTGCGTATTCCGATCCAGGGGAAATGCGCCGAGAGGTTATACCAACCCTCGCGGCGTGGCACGCGGCGCGTGTGCGCTCCCTCGTAGGGCAGGTGCAAAGCTTCGTGGCTGGTGAAAAATTCCACCCGCTCTATTTCACCGGCTGGGGCCCTCAGGACGTTCTCCATCAACCGCAAGCCTTGCCGGACACTCCCGACCATATGGCGATACTCGCCGGCGAGTGGTGAGTGATCAACGAAGTCAAGGGCCCAGTATTCAGGGTGGTGGAGATCGGCGAAGCCGCCTTGGACCAGCGCCCGGATGAAATTGAGGGTTAGCGCCGCACGCTGGTAGCCTCGGAGCATCAGCTGTGGATCCGGAGTGCGGTCGGCTTCGCTAAAGCCGGGCCGGTTGATGAGGTCGCCGCGGTAGGTTGGCAGCGTTACTCCGTTGATCGTTTCCTGCTCGGCACTACGCGGCTTGGCGTACTGACCTGCGATCCTTCCCACCCGTGTTACTCGCTTCTCGCCGCCGTGGACGAGCACGAGACTCATCTGTAACAGGATTTTGAGTTTGTTGGCGATGGTGTTGGAGGTGCAATCGTCAAAGGACTCCGCACAGTCTCCCCCTTGCAGCAGAAACGTTTCTCCCCGGGCCGCCTCCGCCAACTCGCTTCGCAAGGCCTCCACTTCCCAGGAGGTCACCAGGGGCGGAAGGTTCGACAGAACCTGAATTCCGCAAGCAAAAGGCCGCCGTGAAGATGCACACGCTGCTGGATCTGCACGGCAATATTCCCACGTTCATCCGCATTACTGGAGGCAAAGTGCACGACATCAACATCCTCGACGAGATCGGCCCGGAGGCCGGCGCGTTCTACGTCATGGATCGGGCCTACGTCGATTTCGAACGCCTCTTCGTGTTCACTCTCTGCTCGTCGTTCTTCGTCGTGCGAACCAAGAAGAACATCTTGCTCCAACGGCGCTACTCGCATCCCGTCGACAAATCCACGGGCTTGCGCTCGGATCAGACCGTCATACTGGCTGCCATCGAATCGGCCCAAGCCTATCCCGACCCGTTGCGGAGGGTCAGTTACTTCGACGCCCGGACGAACAAGCGGCTGAAGTTTCTGACCAACAACTTCGCGCTCCCGGCGCTGACCATCGCCCACATCTACAAGTCGCGTTGGCAGATTGAGTTGTTCTTCAAGTGGATCAAGCAACATCTGCGAATCAACTCGTTTTACGGCACCAGCGAGAACGCCGTCAAGACGCAGATCTGGATCGCTGTCTCGATTTACGTGCTCATCGCCATCGTCCGGAAACGGCTCGGGCTGGAAGCGAGTCTTTACCAGATTCTACAGATTCTCAGCGTTACGCAACTCGAAAAAATGCCCCTTTTACAGGCACTCCAGCCATCCGACTCCCCAAACGAATCCCCCTATGACCCCAACCAATTGATTCTATTCGACTTTTAACCGGACAGCAGTGAACCTGAATCACCTGGGAGGCCGCGGCTTCAGACGGATAGGCAGGCTGCTGGGCGGCGGGTTTCGCCTGCCACGATGTTGGAGACCATGCACTCACGCGCGCCACCCCTGGGCCCGTATCTTAGTACAGGGCACGCTTTGCTGTAGGCCCGAGTTAGCCCGCTTTTCTCACCACGTGGCGAGGCGAAGTGCGTGAGAAGCCCGTCAGTACAAGGCGCGCGCCGCTCAGCGCCGCATTTCTTGAATAAGGCGGGCGTACTTGAACCCTACGTTGAGCACGGTGAGCAAGCGCACCGCAGTAATGGCGGGCTTATGGCGTGCTCCGACCGTCAGGTGGTGAGAAATGCGGGTTAGCTCGCTTTTCTCAAGAGGATTCGCGTTGTCGGCGTTGAACGAGCATGATTTGTAGGGGCCGACCACCGTGTCGACCGCTACCGATCAGTACACCTTGTCGAGTGCGAATGTTGCCAAAGATCGTACATTGACCCTACTGGGCGGGCACGGTGGCCCGCGCACTCCTCGTGAGAAAGGCGGGCTAGGAGCATTCAGAAGCGTCAGGTCGGTCGCGCCCTAATCGCCTGACGTACGCTCGTGTAGACAGACTTTACGGCACGGGCGGCCGTTTTTCCTAGAGCAGCCCCGTGTCCGAGGCGGCTTTGTAGAGAATGGCTAGTCCCAGCATGGTCACGATTACGGCGCTGCCCAGCGGCAGGGCACGCATAAGCGGCCCGTCCTTCGAGAAGCGTTCGAGGGCCGGGCCCGCCAACACCATGGCGACACCGATGGCGATCAGCACCGCCGCGAGACCGAGGCTAAAAGCGACCAAGATGATCAGCCCGAAAACCAGCCTATTGACGGTAAACGAGATCAGCAGCACGGCCAGCGCTTCCGGACAGGGCACCAGCCCTCCCGAGATGCCGAGCGAAAGCAGATTTCCGCGCCCCGCAGGCGGGGTGGGATCGTGCATATCGGCGTGTTCGCGGCCGTGTTCATGGCCGTGATCATGCCCGGGTGAGTGTTGGTGAGCTTGGTTTTCGGCCGGGTCCCCGGACTCGCTAACGTGGGAATGAACATGTGTGTGACCACCGAGGGGGCCGTGAGAATGGGAGTGTGCATGACCATGGTCCGCTTCGCCCGATCGAAACGATCGCCAGCGAGCACGGAGCAGCCAACCCCCTATAGCGACAATCAGCAAACCGCTCGAAACCGACAGCCAGGCGTAGATTTCCTCCATCAGAAAATGCTGCGTGGCGTAGAGCGTTATCAGGCCAAGGGTAAATACCGTCGCTGTATGCGTAACGGTGACGACGCTTCCCAGGTAGACAGCGTCCCAAACCGTTCCCCGAGAGCCCGCCAAGTAGGCGGCGACGATGGCCTTGCCGTGTCCCGGGGTGAGGGCGTGCGCCGCCCCGGCCAGAAAGGCCACGCCCAGCGCGGCGAACAAGAAGCCTGTGCTGGGGTCAGAGACGCGCAAGAGGGACTTGAGCGCTTCTCCCACCTCGCCATCGTCGTGGGGGATCCCTTGCGGCAGCGCTAACAGGGGCGCCGCGAGCAAGACTGCCGCCGCCGGCAATCTCAAAAGCGTTGAAGGTTTAAGGCGCATCGGGCACGAATATTGTAACTGACGGGGCGACTAACGATGGAAGGCCATGGTGCTCCCCATGTCCTCGCGACCGCTTCCTTCCGCAGACCCGCCCGTCCCGGCTATGATGGTGCCTCGGGCCATGCGCCAGATTTTCCGCACCAAAAGTATTGACCGGCTGCTGGAGGAGTCCCAAGACCCCGCGCGACGTTTGCGCCGCCTGCTGGGTCCTTGGAGCCTGATCGGCCTGGGTATTGGGGCGGTCATCGGTACCGGAATCTTTGTCCTGACGGGAACGGCGGCGGCGGGAGAATCGGTCTCGGTTCCCTCGATGGTAAAAGCGCCGCTACTGGATTTGATTCTCCATGGCAGCGGCGCCGTTTCGACCTTCGGACGGCCGGGCGCGGGTCCGGGCATCTCGCTGTCGTTCCTTTTGACGGCGGTCGTCTGTGGCTTCGCGGCTCTGTGCTATGCCGAGTTGGCTTCGATGATCCCGGTCGCCGGCAGCGCCTACACGTTTGCCTACGCCACGCTCGGGGAGCTGATTGCCTGGATGATTGGCTGGGATCTGATTCTCGAGTATGCGGTCTCAAACATGGCGGTCGCGGTCGGCTTCTCCGCTTACTTCAACGATCTATTAGACAGCCTGTTCGGTTTTCACCTGCCCGCGGCATGGAGCCGTCCGCCCATTGAGTCCGGGGATTTCACGGGGGCCATCTTCAACCTGCCGGCTTTCGTGGTTTTGATGGTGCTCACAATCCTACTCGTGCGCGGGGTGCGAGAAAGCGCGCGGGCGAACAACGTCATGGTCCTTGTCAAGGTGGCGGCGATCCTGATCTTCGTCTTCGGAGCGGCTCGCGCCATTGACACGGCGAACTATCAACCGTTTCTCCCGAATGGCTTTCAGGGCTTGCTCACCGGATCGGCGATCGTCTTTTTTACCTACATAGGCTTCGACTCGGTCTCAACGGCAGCCGAAGAGTGCCGCCATCCCCAGCGAGACCTTCCGATCGGCATGATCGGTACGTTGGTTGTCTGCGCGGTGCTCTATGTGTCGGTCGCCGTGGTGCTGACGGGCATCGTGAACTGGCGAGAACTGGGAAACGCGGCCCCGGTGGTCAACGCCTTGAAGGCGCTGGGGTTCACTTCGATCCGCCAGGTGGTGGGCGTGGGAGCGGTTGTGGGGATGATCTCCTCGTTGATGGTCTACCAGTACGGACAGGCGCGTATTTGGTTCGCGATGTCGCGGGACGGGTTGCTGCCGGCGATGTTTTCTCGTGTCCATCCCAAGTACAGAACGCCGCACGTCAGCACCTGGGTGGCGGGGCTGTTCGTCGGTATCCCGGCCGGGGTGTGGGACATCGGCACGTTCGCGGACCTGGCGAGCATCGGGACGTTGTTTGCCTTCGCGGTCGTATCCGCCGGAGTCCTCGTTCTTCGCAAGACCCAACCGGAAAGGAAGCGCGCGTTTCGCGTCCCGGGAGTCCCCGCCGTTCCGCTGTTTTCGATCGCGGCGTGCTTCCTGCTGATGCTGGGATTGCCGCTTGAGACGTGGATTCGTTTCGTCGTCTGGCTGGGGATCGGGCTGCTCATCTACCGGCAGTTCGGCAGGAAGCACAGCGAGTTCGCGGGGTCCCGGTAAGCCAAAAGCACCGAATTTCGTTCTCAGGGCTAGCTGTGGAGGCTCAACAGGTTGTTCCGGGGAGGAGGGAGTCGGCTGATAGGGGGATTATAGCCGAGGCTGGCGTGGGGGCGATGCCAATTGTAGTCGTGGAGCCAGGGGAGCAGATGGTTGGCGCGTTGGAGGGAGGAGCAGTAGGAGCGGGCATAGGCCCATTCGCGGAGGGCGGTTTGGATGAAGCGCTCGGCCTTGCCGTTGGTGCGAGGGGTGTAGGGGCGGGTGAAGCGGTGGCGGATGCCGAGGCGGCGGCAAGTACGACGGAAGTGGCGGGAGCGGTACCAGGAGCCATTGTCGGTGAGCAGGCGTCGGATGCGGATGCCAAGCGAGCCATAGTAGGCGTGGGCGAGGAGAAGGAACTGGGCAGCGGAAAGGCTGCGCTCATCGGGCAGGATCTGGGAGAAGGCGATGCGGGAATGGTCGTCGACGGCGACGTGGACGAACTCCCAGCCGGCGGCGCGGGAGCGTCGGGTCTTATCGCCGGTAACGCGGTGACCGGCGTGCTGGAAGCGGCCGAGCTTTTTGATGTCGAGATGCAGTAGATCGCCGGGACGGTGATGTTCGTAGCGGCGAACGGGGGGAGCGGGTTCGAGATCGCGGAGACGGTTGAGTCCGGCGCGACCGAGGAGGCGGCTGACGGTGGCCGGGGATAGCCGCAGGGTTTGGGCGATGCGGCGGCCCGTCCAACGTTGTCGGCGCAGGGCGAGGACGCGGTCAACGACGGCTTGCGGGGTGCGGCGCGGGCTATGCCGGGGACGCGAAGAGCGATCGTAGAGACCGGCTTCGCCTTCGCCTCGGTAGCGGGCCAGCCAACGGCGGGCGGTGCGTTCTGAGACGTCTCGGGCCGCCGCGGCGGCCCGAGGCGTCTCTCCAGCGAGGATGCATCGAACCAAAAGGGCTCGGCCTTTGGGCGTCAATCGGGCATTCTGATGGATGTTCATGCGGTCTCTCCAGGGTCGTGGTTATTCGACAACTCCAGCTTCCCTGGTCCGGGACCGAATGAACAACCTGTTGAAAGATCACAGCTAGCCCGCTTTTCTCACCACCCGACGGTCGAAGCACGCAATAGGCCCGCCATTACTACGTTGCGCTTGCTCGCCGTGCTCAACGTACCGTTCAAGTACGCCTGCGCTCGCCGAGCGTCGCGCGCCTTGTACTGACGGGCCTCTCACGCACTTCGTCTCGCCACGTGGTGAGAAAAGCGGGCTAGACTTCTAGGATTGGGCCGGGTCGTGGGCAAGAAACTGCCGGATGCGTTGCGCCTGTTTTCGATGGACGACCGCCGCCAGCTCTTCGAGGCCCGCGCCGCGCACCTGTTCGAGGCTTCCGAAGTTTCGCAATAGCTTTTGGACTGTTCTTTCGCCGACTCCGGGAATTTCGAGCAGCGCGGACCTGAGTTGGCGGGAGTGCCGGCGGCCGCGGTGGAAACGCACGGCAAACCGATGCGCCTCATCGCGAATCATTTGGACCAGGTGCAGGAGCGGAGAAAAGCGATCGAGTCGGATGGGCTCGTCTTCTTGGCCTTCCACGAAGATCGTCTCTTCGCGTTTGGCGATGGCCGCCAACGGCTGGTTGATGATGCCAAGTTCAGCCAGCGCCCGAGCGGCGGCGTGTAGCTGTCCGATACCCCCATCCACTAAAACCAACCCCGGCATGGGCTTGTCCTCGTCCCGCAACCGGCGGCAGCGGCGGCCGACGACCTCCTTCATCGAAGCGAAATCGTCGATTCCCATCACCCCTTTGAGAATGAACTTGCGGTAGTCCGACCTTTTCATCTTCCCGTTTTCCCAGACCACCATCGATGCTACGGTGTCGCTGCCCTGGATATGAGAAATATCGAAACACTCAATCCGAGCCGGACTGTCAGGCAGGCTGAGGGCATCCATGAGCGCCGCCATCATTACCTTGGGAGTCGGTTTCATCACGTGGAACCGCTGTTCAAAACAGTGCCGCGCATTGCTCTGTACAAGCTCGAGCATCGACTTCTTCGGACCACGCCGCGGCACGGCAATCTCGACCTTGCGCCCGCGTTTTTCCGTCAACAATTCTTGAAGCGCCGCCTGGTCGTCAAATCCGACCGGAACGTGGACCAGCGAGGGGACGTATTGTTGGCCGAGGTAGATCTGTTTTAGCAGGGCCGATAGGAACTCGGCAGTGCGCGGCTCGCGCGCATCTTCCCAGTAGAACTCTCGGCGGTCGACGATGCGGCCGTTGCGCACGTGAAATAAGTTCACCGCCACAAGCGGCGTTTCCGCGCAGATCCCGAAAATGTCGATGTCACGGCCCTCAACAGCCGCCACTCGCTGCCGCTCGCTCAGCTCGTCGACGGTCGAGATAAGGTCCCGCAAGGCCGCCGCCTGTTCGAATTCCGTCTTTTGGGAAGCTTCCAGCATGCGCGATCGCAGCTCGCCGACCAATTCGCCCCGCCGGCCCTCGAGGAACATCCGGACGTCCTCCACGGCTCGGGTATAGATTTCATCGGTCGTCAGGCTCTCTACACACGGCCCCCAGCAGCGATGAATGTGATACTCCAGACACGACCGCGGGTGGAAGCGGGTCAAGTCCACGCGGCAAGACGGGATCTTGAAATAGCGGTGGATGAAGTTCACCAGCCGATGCGCCAAGTTGGCGGGAAAGTAAGGGCCGAAATAGGACGAGCCGTCCTTTTTGAGTCTTCGGGTGACGTACACCCGCGGAAAACGTTCCTTGGTCAGCTTGATGTAGGGGTAGGTCTTGTCGTCGCGCAACAGAACATTGAATCGCGGCTGACGTTGTTTGATCAGGTTGTTTTCGAGAGCCAGCGCTTCCTTTTCATTGGCAACGGCGATGTAGTCGATGTCGTGGGCTTCCCCCAGCAGGCTGCCGGTCTTGGCGTCCGACAAACGCTCGTCCACGAAGTAGCTTCGCACCCTGTGGCGCAGGCTCTTCGCTTTGCCGACGTAGATGACCCTCCCCGCGGCATCCTTGTATAAATAAACTCCGGGGGAAGTCGGTAATCCGGCGGCCCGTTGTTTGAGCCGATCCAGGTGCGGGGTAACCGCCATAGGGAAGGAACTTGCTTCGATTCTAGCAGAGGGTTTTCCGAAACCTCGCCGAAATCGCTCGCGCCCGGGATTCGCCTCGCCACGTGGTGAGAAAAGCGGGCTAGGACTTAGGGGGAAGGATCGCTAGCCTTTTCTTGAGAGCAAACATTTCGGCCGGCGCACGGTCAATTTCGACCGTCCGACCGAACAGTTCAAAGATCTTGTAGTCGTCGCGCCGGCGCTGGACATTCCAGGGCAGGGTCAGCTGACCGACCTTGCGGTATTTCGAGAAAAGCGATTTCTCCTCGTAGGGGATTCTGGTCTTCGGGTCCCGGCGAAGATAAACCTGCTGCACCGGAAGATTGTCCGACATTCTTAAGTACACGGTCACGGCCTCGCCCCGGCCGTCGACGATCTCTATGGCGTGAGTGGGCACGTTGTCGATGATCTCGGTGCCGGCGTAATAGAAGTACATGTCCGGCTCGTCGAAGCGATAGCGGAGGATGTAGAAGATGTCCCGGCGAGTGGACTCCCGATATCTGTGCAACGAATCCTCGGGAAGAGGCCTAGCTCCTTGGTAGGTCACTTCCCAGCCCTGGCCGTTTTGAAACAAGACGTAATAGTCGCCTTTCTCCGTGTAGACCTCCCGCCTGCTGACGGGAAGCCAATTCGGGTCGTCCGATTCGCGCATCGGCTCGAAGCGAGTGAAGATAGACATGACGGCCAGGCCGCGAAGTTTTTGCCGGCGGAAGGAATAAGCGCGGCCCTTCTGAACCATATTCTTCACGTTGAGGAAAGCGTCGCCCCCAAGCGCCTCCAAACACTGATCGAGTAATTGTTTGGCCCGTTCCTGCCGGGTCTGGGCGGTTAACGTGAAGTAGCCGGTCTCGAAAACAAGGCCCGCTGTCAGCAATACGAGAACCCCTAATACAATCTTCGGTTGGCCGGCAAACCCAATCAGCCTTGTTGGCAACAGACTACCTCCCTTCGCCCTTTCTCTCTACCCAACCGACGCGCGGCGGAGCTTTCCTGTTCCCGCTTTCTCACACCGGGTTTCGATGCGCGACCTTGGGCAACCGGTTTTTCAGGCGATGTCATTATAAGAAATCGAACGCAAACATCCAATTCCGGCGATCCCGAGCAAGAACCCGAGCCGACTGCGGTATCTTCAGAAGCAGTGGGTTCACTTTTTGAGGGAATTGAGTTCCGCGACCCGGTCGGGGCGCGAAAGAACATCAGGAGCCTGGAGCCTCAGCTTCCGAACAAGGGTCTTGAAACGCTCGAACTTCTCATCCGTCAGGTTCCCGATCCCGATTCCGCGCTCAACCATCTTGAGCGCTACGCCAAGATTAGCGGTCAACCCCTGAGGAAGTTGTTTTTCCCGGCCAGCCGTCTCCAGGCCGCCCTGACGATTTTCTCTCACAGCCATTTTTTAGCGGAAACTCTCTACCGCTATCCCGAGCTGCTGGAATGGACGCTGGGGGAAGAGAAGCTGTATCGAGTACTCTCGCGTGACGAGTTTCGCTCCGACCTCGGCTGGTTGGACGCGTCTTTGAGCGATGAGGATGTGGCGCGGACGCTAGGACGCTTCAAGAGAATGCACGTTTTGCGCATCGCGCTGCGCGATCTTCTGGGCCTGGCCACCCTCGCCGAGGTCACCCTGGAGTTATCCAACCTCGCGGACGCGGTCTTGCAGGGCGCGCAAGAGCAGGTCCAGCAGCAACTCTTGCAGCGGTTTGGGCGGCCGTTGGCAGCGGCCGAAAGCGGGCCGATCGAGTGCGAGTTCGCTGTCTTGGCGCTGGGGAAACTAGGCGCTCTCGAGCTCAACTACAGCTCTGACATTGACCTCATGTTTCTCTACACCCATGACGGTGAAACGGCCGGGCCGATCCGGGTTTCAAACCGTGACTTCGCCACCCAGCTTGCTCACCGCCTGACGTCGGTTCTCTCCCACCGGACACTGGAAGGATCTTGCTATCGGATCGACCTGCGGCTCCGGCCCGAGGGAAGCATGGGAGAGCTCGTGCTGCCGCTTCAGTCCATGATGCAGTACTACCACAGCCGGGCCCGGGATTGGGAACTGCAGATGCTTATCAAGGCGCGTCCGGCCGCGGGATCGCCGCGACTGGGAAACAGCTTCCTGAAAATGGTCGAACATTTGATCTACCAGACAACCACGGACTTCTCGACCGTCGAGCGAATGGCCCAAACCAGGGACCGGATGCGGCGAGATCTGGGCCGGCGCGCCAAGCCGGGCCTCAACGTCAAGTTGGCTCGCGGCGGCATACGGGATATTGAGTTCTTGGTGCAGTGCATGCAGCGGCTCTACGGCGGGCGGGATCGCTGGGTACGAAGCGGCGGCACCCTTTACGCACTCCACCGGCTCAGGGATAAGGGGTACCTCTCGACACCCGACTACTCCAAGCTCAATGCCGCCTACGTCTACTTGCGATCCCTCGAACATCGTTTGCAACTCGAGCACGATCGCCAAACACATACCATCCCCGATAAGGAAGAAGCGCGAATGCTGCTCAGCCGCAGAATGCAAGGCGAAGCTTCGCCCCGAAGTACGGGGCCCGGGCTGCTCGGCCAGGTGAAGATGCACTTAACCCATGTGACCGAAATCTACGATCGCGTGATCGGCGCCCAAAAGCCTACCGGCGGCGTTCCCCTCTCGCCGGAGCCGGAGTTGCCGGAAGGCGAGGATCCCATCGAAAAACGCGCGGCCCACAGCTGGCGCAGCCAGCTTCGCCACATCGACAAGCACCATCCGGATTTGGCGGGAATCATTTCATCGCTGCCCATCCGCTGGGGCAGCCACCACTTCGAGCACTTCATCAACAAAGTCATCTCCATGCCGGTATTGCTGGCCGAGTTTGAGCGCCATCCGCGGCTCATGAGCTGCGTGGGCGACCTGATCGAGCACAGCCCCTTCCTAGCCGAGCATCTCATCCGCCACCCCTCCGACGTTCAATACCTGAAGACAGTCGCAAATGCGGCCGGTGACCCGGCTCCCGGTGAGGAGGCCGGATCGGAAGGCGGCCGCGCGGGGGAGAAAGGATCGAACCGGCCCCCGGCCCCCTCCGAACTGGCTGGCCTGCCCGAGCACGACCAGCCGCTGCCGGAGAAGTCCGCGGCGCTGCGGCGCTATTACCGCCGTCGAATGCTGCAAATCCTTGGCCAGAGCATCCATCAGCGCCATCCGATCTTCTCGACCCTCCAAGAAACGAGTGACCTTGCCGACGAGGTGATCGCGACGGCCTACGAAATCTCGGTCCAACAAGTCTGCCGGCGCTCGAAACAGTCTCGGCCGGACCATCACTTGCACGTGATAGCTCTGGGTCGGCTGGGGATGCGCGAGTTCGACTTGGGATCCGATGCCGACTTGGTTTTCGCGCTGCCCGACGACGCTGTCGGCGAAAAGCCGTTCTGGACATCCGTCGTTGAGCGGCTGATCAACGTGATCAGCAGTTATACGCAAGAAGGCGTCATCTTTACGGTCGATACGCGCTTGCGGCCCATGGGACGCGACAGCGAACTGGTCCAGACCGAGTCGTCCTTCAAACGATATTTCTCCAAGAAGGCGGAAGCCTGGGAGGGCATCGCTTATATGAAGGCGCGCGCCGTAGCGGGGGACCTTCCGCGGGGTACGAAATTCCTGAGCGAGCTGCAGGAGGTGGACTGGCGCCGTTACGGGACGAGCGGCAATCTCGGCCCGATGCTTGTCAAGATGCGCCGGAAACTCGAGGAAGAACAGGGTCCGACGCATCCCTTCAAGGCGGGGACAGGTGGTTATTACGACATCGACTTCATCCTGCTGTACTTGCGGCTGCGGGACGCGGGGTTGTTCTTCCCTGCGCTCAACACGCCGCAGAGGATCGAGGTGTTGCGGACTACCGATAGCCTCACCATGAGCCAAGCCGAGGCGCTAGCTCGGTTGGCGGTCTTCTTCCGCTCGCTGGACCACGGCATTCGGGTCTCCTCCGGAGCGACCAACAAAATACCCACCTCGCGTTCGCAGCGCGAGACGGTAACAGAGCTGCTCGAGCGATGGAGTGGCATCGGTACCGGGGAAAAGCCCTTGGCGGACCTCGTCGCCCAAGCACGCACGGAGACCAGAGAATTGTTCTCGCAGATTTTTTCTGAAGCGGAGGGCCCCACGGACGCGGGCTAAGCGCGCTATAGCACGGCTGGAGAGGTAACGACCAGAACTACGAGGTTATACAAGACGACCACCGCGAAGAAAACGTTCACCTTTCGCAACAGCCCTTCCCGGTGCCGGTACACGCAGACGACCGCCATGGCGACAGCGACAGCCTTCAGCATGAAAAGCGAGCCGATGGGATGTGGTCCGGCGCGAATCGCCCATCGGACGATCGGATTGGCCTCGCTGACGCCTTGCAGAAGGAAGGCGATTGTCGTAAGTACGTCGAGGACCTGAAGATAAACAAACCCCGCAAGAACGTTCACCCACGACTCCTATTACTGCAACTTGAATCGTACTCTTGCTCGTCTTTCATTAGGCCTAGACCTCAGCTCCAGGGTATTTCCACTAGGTCCGGTGCATGGCTACCGTGGAAAACTAAGTACTTTAGCTTAACACAAATCAGTACTTCTTAGCCATGCCGGGTAAGAAAAAACTCGGAGGGGTGATCTACTGGAAGACGCCCCGAATCGACTGGAACTCGGTCTCGAAGCGCTTAAACAGCTCAGGGAGAGACTCGCGCAGGCCGATCTGCTCGAAGGCGCGATCGGGACATTCCGCCGGATGCTTCTCAGAAGAAAGGACTTCTAAACCGTAGAACCGGACGAACAGGTCTGCGGCGTGAACCAGGTGCGCGAGCGAGACGGGTTGGCTGGAGACGGAGGGCGAGGAGTCGGGGGCATGGTGAAAGACGACCGCTTGTTGGATGCTCTCCGGCAGCTTCCACTTGGCCAGAACAACGCCGGAAAGTTCCGAATGCGTCACATCGAGAACTTGCTTTTCGGACTCTTCCAGCGATCCGTCGCTTTGGTCCCAACGGGCTACTATTGCGGGAATCATCGCAGGGAGGGTAACGATGATCAGCAGGCGTCCGATGTCGTGAAACAATCCGGCGGCGAAGGCGGCTTCGATCTCCTCCGAGCGTGTGTAGTGTGCCAGGAACTGGGTCATGATCGCGCATCCCAAGGCGTGTTGGGAATACTCGGCATAAAGCCGTTTGGAGGGCATTTGGGGTTTGACGAGCATCTGGCGCATGGAAAAGGCGAGGGCCAGATTTCGGACGGTGGCGAAGCCCAACAGGGTGACGGCGTGGCGAATCGAGGAAACCCGGCTCGGCAGTCCATAGTAGGCGGAGTTGACACTGCGCAACACGGCTCCGCTCAAGACGCCGTCTTTTTCGATGATGACGGCGATCTGGCCGGAGGACGCTTTCGCACTGTTCAGCATCTGGAGCAGTTGGTTTAGGACTATCGGAAGCGGAGGCAGCTTCTCGACCGAGGCGAGAAGATTCGACCGGTAGTCGGTCGCGGAGTCCGGAGACCCCCGAACGGGTTTTCGGGTTGGCAGATGAAGAGGTGAGCGCACAATCCCCCGAATATCGATATCGGCATTGGGGGGAACATTCTTAGCTGGACGCCGCTGCAAGGGCGCATTTCGTCGTCATGAACCCGGTTTAGCTGTGATCTTTCAACAGGTTGTTCATTCGGTCCCGGACCAGGGAAGCTGGAGTTGTCGAATAACCACGACCCTGGAGAGACCGCATGAACATCCATCAGAATGCCCGATTGACGCCCAAAGGCCGAGCCCTTTTGGTTCGATGCATCCTCGCTGGAGAGACGCCTCGGGCCGCCGCGGCGGCCCGAGACGTCTCAGAACGCACCGCCCGCCGTTGGCTGGCCCGCTACCGCGGCGAAGGCGAAGCCGGTCTCTACGATCGCTCTTCGCGTCCCCGGCATAGCCCGCGCCGCACCCCGCAAGCCGTCGTTGACCGCGTCCTCGCCCTGCGCCGACAACGTTGGACGGGCCGCCGCATCGCCCAAACCCTGCGGCTATCCCCGGCCACCGTCAGCCGCCTCCTCGGTCGCGCCGGACTCAACCGTCTCCGCGATCTCGAACCCGCTCCCCCCGTTCGCCGCTACGAACATCACCGTCCCGGCGATCTGCTGCATCTCGACATCAAAAAGCTCGGCCGCTTCCAGCACGCCGGTCACCGCGTTACCGGCGATAAGACCCGACGCTCCCGCGCCGCCGGCTGGGAGTTCGTCCACGTCGCCGTCGACGACCATTCCCGCATCGCCTTCTCCCAGATCCTGCCCGATGAGCGCAGCCTTTCCGCTGCCCAGTTCCTTCTCCTCGCCCACGCCTACTATGGCTCGCTTGGCATCCGCATCCGACGCCTGCTCACCGACAATGGCTCCTGGTACCGCTCCCGCCACTTCCGTCGTACTTGCCGCCGCCTCGGCATCCGCCACCGCTTCACCCGCCCCTACACCCCTCGCACCAACGGCAAGGCCGAGCGCTTCATCCAAACCGCCCTCCGCGAATGGGCCTATGCCCGCTCCTACTGCTCCTCCCTCCAACGCGCCAACCATCTGCTCCCCTGGCTCCACGACTACAATTGGCATCGCCCCCACGCCAGCCTCGGCTATCATCCCCCTATCAGCCGACTCCCTCCTCCCCGGAACAACCTGTTGAGGCTCCACATTTAGCCCCAATACTGTCGATTTAAGAAAGAAGCATGGAAATCTCGACTTTCCTGCGGTCGTTGCGGATGGGGGCGCGCGGGCGCAGCGGGTAGCTGCTCATCTTGCGCTTGACGCCGCGCGGACGGCGGCGGCCGCGGCTGGAGACCACCCGCTCTTCGAGCAGTTCGTCGAGAACCTGTCGATGAAACGCTTTTCTAGCTCGAGGGGGGAATAGCCACCGCCATGGCCAGTTTGCGGCGGACCACCCGCAGCGCATGCACGTAGGAAAGCCGATCCGGATCCTGTTGGCTGTTGGCGGTGGCCTCATGCATCAGATCGCGAATCGCAAAATGCGCCAGCAGCAGCCCCCAAAACTCCTGGCGCACCAGCTCCGGCGTCTTGCTGCGTAGCACGATCTTGGATCCTCGCAAGTGCGTCTTGAGTTCGTCAAACGCCGTTTCGATCTCCCAGCGCTCGTGGTAGAGCGCCGCCAGTGGTGGGGTCGGCGCCGCGGCCGGGTCGAGCAGGCTGGTCAGCAAACGGTAGAGGGGTTCGGCGTTGTCAACACCCTCGAGCCGATCCTTGATGACGCGCACCTCGAGGCCGTTGGTTTGGCGTCGGCGGTCCCCTTCGCCGGAATAGATACGGCTCAGATAGGAGCCGTCGGCGAGTCGCCGCTGGAGGGGCAAACGCAAGTTCTTCTTGACACGCCACAACAGAGCCGCCCCCGTCCCACGCGCCTGCTTCCACAGCGGATAGCTGAAGAAATTGCGGTCGGCCAGGCAGAGCATGTCCTTTTCGAGCGCCGGCAGCTGCTGCTGGGCCAGTGCGATTTCACTCCTCGCGTAGGGTCCCAGGCGAGAGCCGAACAGCACGTGCGTGCCGTTTTCCACCAGGGATACGAAACGCAATTGGGGATAGGCGCTGGCGCCCCGCGAGACCCCCGGACGCCCGAACGTTTGCCGGTTGCCCGGCTCATCGGCGAGGTCGAGAACGCTGCCGTCGAGCGAGACCAGCCGCCGGCGACCGTACCAGGCGCCGCGAGTGGTGGGGTCGGCGATCGGCTTGACGACCTCGTCGTGCAATTGCCGCAGGGGCTCGGCCCCCAGCCGTATGCGGGCCCGCGAGATGCCCGAGCGGCTCGCCGCCGCCGGCCGTTTGTGAGCGGCCCGCAGCCAGCTGAGTCCTTCCAGCAGGCAACGCAACACTTCGCGATAGGACACCTGCATATACAACGCCAAGGCGATCACGTAGTAGACCATCACCGGTGCCGGCAAATCGCGCTGACGACGGTCGGCCCGACCGCTGCGCCGCAACACGCGATCCACCGTCGAACGCGGAAACCGCCGACCCAGCACGCCCAAACTGATGTAGTCGCTAATTCGCGAGCCGGGGGGAATCTCCGCCAACGTTCGTGCCATGTCACGCACCTCCTGTTGATGAGAACAGGATAGCATGAAAATATTATTAACTCGACAGTATTGCGGCTAGGTGTGGAGCCTCAACAGGTTGTTCCGGGGAGGAGGGAGTCGGCTGATAGGGGGATTATAGCCGAGGCTGGCGTGGGGGCGATGCCAATTGTAGTCGTGGAGCCAGGGGAGCAGATGGTTGGCGCGTTGGAGGGAGGAGCAGTAGGAGCGGGCATAGGCCCATTCGCGGAGGGCGGTTTGGATGAAGCGCTCGGCCTTGCCGTTGGTGCGAGGGGTGTAGGGGCGGGTGAAGCGGTGGCGGATGCCGAGGCGGCGGCAAGTACGACGGAAGTGGCGGGAGCGGTACCAGGAGCCATTGTCGGTGAGCAGGCGTCGGATGCGGATGCCAAGCGAGCCATAGTAGGCGTGGGCGAGGAGAAGGAACTGGGCAGCGGAAAGGCTGCGCTCATCGGGCAGGATCTGGGAGAAGGCGATGCGGGAATGGTCGTCGACGGCGACGTGGACGAACTCCCAGCCGGCGGCGCGGGAGCGTCGGGTCTTATCGCCGGTAACGCGGTGACCGGCGTGCTGGAAGCGGCCGAGCTTTTTGATGTCGAGATGCAGCAGATCGCCGGGACGGTGATGTTCGTAGCGGCGAACGGGGGGAGCGGGTTCGAGATCGCGGAGACGGTTGAGTCCGGCGCGACCGAGGAGGCGGTTGACGGTGGCCGGGGATAGCCGCAGGGTTTGGGCGATGCGGCGGCCCGTCCAACGTTGTCGGCGCAGGGCGAGGACGCGGTCAACGACGGCTTGCGGGGTGCGGCGCGGGCTATGCCGGGGACGCGAAGAGCGATCGTAGAGACCGGCTTCGCCTTCGCCGCGGTAGCGGGCCAGCCAACGGCGGGCGGTGCGTTCTGAGACGTCTCGGGCCGCCGCGGCGGCCCGAGGCGTCTCTCCAGCGAGGATGCATCGAACCAAAAGGGCTCGGCCTTTGGGCGTCAATCGGGCATTCTGATGGATGTTCATGCGGTCTCTCCAGGGTCGTGGTTATTCGACAACTCCAGCTTCCCTGGTCCGGGACCGAATGAACAACCTGTTGAAAGATCACAGCTAGGCCGCGATTCCGCCAGGGTGACACCGACTGGCCAAAAGGCCGCTGGCCATGACTAGCGGCAAGAGTTTGTGTACTATCCGAGGAATCGCCCCAAACTGTTGATATAATGACGTCTAGTAGCCTATGACGAAGCTCGCAAGGGCGTATTCGGCCGATGGGGAAGGGTACCCGACTTGTTGAAGAGTCATGAGTATCGGCGACAAGCCAGGCTGAATCCCCTGTGCTGGCGGCTCTGCCGATCAGGTTGCCGTTCGTCGAACGCGCCGCGGACATCCGCCGGCGGCTGAAGGCTCGGCCCAGGTTGCCAGGCTGGTAGAAACCCGCATGGACTAAGGAAGGTTTGCTTTGGACGTTCAAGCCACGCAACTCCGCCCGGGAATGTTGATCAAGTTCAACGGCAATCTGTTCTCGGTCTTCCGCGTGTCGCATCGAACACCGGGAAATAAGCGCGGTTTCGTGCAGACCAAGATGCGCAACCAGTCGAGCGGCGCCATGATCGAGCACAAGTTCTCCTCCGAGGACGTCGTTGAAAAAGTGTCCCTCGACGAGCAGGAGATGGAATACCTCTATGAAGATGGCGGCCTTTACTACTTCATGAACACGGAGACCTACGAGCAGATTCACCTGACCAAGGACGATCTGGGCGAGCAGGTGTCTTATCTGATTCCGAACGCGACGCTCGACCTCCGGTTTTATGAGGGTCGTCCGTTCAACATCGACCTGCCGGCGGCCATAGAGATGAGGGTCGTCGAAACCACCCCGGCGATCAAGGGAGCCACCGTCACCAACGTCACCAAGCCGGCCAAGACCGAAACCGGGCTGGTCGTCCAGGTTCCGCCGTTTATCAAGGAAGGCGAAGAGATCCGCGTCAGCACCACCGACGGAAGCTATTTGGGCCGTAAGTGAGTCCCCTGGGTCGGAGGCCAACGTCCAGGCTCACTCCGTTGCTCTCGCACACCCTCGCAACGAGCGATGTGGCGCAGGCCTCCCGGAGCGACGACGAGTTTTTTTAGGCATCCGGAGATCTATCGATCCGATGGGCAGGGAGGGGGGAACGGGAAGCCGACCGAAGCCGACTCCCCGGACCATCGTTTCGATGAGTCTCCGACCGGCTATTCCTCGGCGGGTTGGTCTCCACCAGAGCCCGCCTCCGCTTCACCAGCCGAGGACCATGCTAAAAGGGAAGAGACTGTTTTGAGAAGGAAAAACCATTGAACGGCGACTGTCGCTATGACAAATTGTCTCAGCGGAGGGGTTCACCCCAACCGGATGTCGCCAGGAATGGCGACACAACACTCAAGAATGCGTGCGCCACGTCGCGGTCGAGACCGACGTCTGAATCCATAGTGAACTGGTCTCCACGACAGGCCACGCGTTAACCCGAAGCCTCCACTTCAACCATGGCGGATCAAACTGTAGTCGACCTTTACGCGCTTCGTCCTGAAAGCATCGAGGTTCCACCCAATACCGTCAGCGGCGCTTTGAGAAGGATCGGACCCGGTCTGATCACCGCCGCCACGGTCGTCGGCACCGGCGAGCTGATCGCCACCACCGTGCTGGGGGCCGAGAACGGCTACCGCCTACTGTGGCTGGTCATCGTGAGCTGCCTGATCAAGGTCGTCGTGCAGAACGAAATGGGCCGCTACACGCTGGGCACGGGCGAAACCGCGCTGGAAGCCCTGAACCGCGTTCCGGGGCCGCGCTTTCGGGTCTCGTGGGTGGTTTGGACATGGTTTCTCATGGAGGCGACGGCCTTGACGGCGCTCAGCGGGATGTTCGCGGGCATCGCCGAAGTGCTCAACCGCATCGTCCCGGCGGTCGCCATTAGCGCCTGGGTCTGGATCGTCATGCTGGTCACTCTGGTGGTACTGGCGGTCGGCCGATACCGTCTGGTCGAAAACGTTTCCTTCGCCCTCGTCGCGGTTTTCACCGCTTTAACCGTCAGCGCGGCCGTGCTGCTGGGAATGAGGCCGGAGTTCTTTTCCTGGCCGCGTCTGCTGAACGGCTTGCTGTTCGATCTGCCGCAAGGCGGTTTGGTGACGGCGGTCGCGGTACTCGGTCTTACGGGGGTCGGTTCCTCCGATTTGGTGATCTACCCGTACTGGTGCATCGAAAAAGGGTACGCACGATTCACAGGACCTCGCGACGACACCAGTGCCTGGCTGGGTCGGGCCCGCGGGTGGATCAAAGTGATGGGTTATGACGTAGCGAGCTCGATGCTGCTCTACACCGCGGCCACGATCGCCTTCTACCTGCTGGGCGCGGGTGTGTTGCATGGGCTGGGGGTCGTTCCCGAGGGCGCCGAGACGATCAACATCTTGTCGAACATCTACACCGAGACGTTAGGCGCCTGGTCGCTGCACTTCTTTCTAGCCGGCGCCGTAGCCATTTTGTACTCCTCCATCTTCGGCGGAGCTGCCGCCAGCGCACGCGTTTTCGCCGACTTCGCCGCACTGGCGGGCGCCTATGACGGCGGCGATTATCGGCGGCGGCGCCGTGCAATTCAGCTTTTCACCGGGGTTGTGCTTGTCCTGCCGGTGATCTACTACATGGCCCTGCCCGAGCTTGTTCTGCTGGTGAAGATCGGCGGCGTCGCGCAAGCCTTGATGCTGCCCATTATCGGCTTCTCGGTTCTCTACTTGCGCTACCGTCATCTCCCGAAAAGCATTGCGCCCAAGGGGTGGATCACCCTAGCTCTCTGGGTCACCTCCGCCGTCACGGCGGTCATGATGGGGTACTCCGTACTGCAACAACTGGGGTGAGCCGTAACCTGCAGGCATAGGGTTCCGCGATTCCTGGAAGAGACGTGGCGCGCTAGCAGCCCAGACGCTTGGCCTGTCACTGGCGTTCCAGGCTTCCATGAGGAGGCGCGTCCTTGTCAAGCAGGAAAGGCGGAGAAAATTTCAGCTGAGGAGAACGTCCGACCGGGCTTCCATCCAAACTCGGGTGGGGTCATGTTCTCGACGCGGTGCTCTATGAAGTTCGGCCCTGGCGGCGACTGCGTACCCGCGGCCGGCCTTCGAGGCCGATACAGAGCGAGCAGTGCCGCATTGCTTGAATAATGCGGGCGTACTTGAACCCTGCGGTGAGCAAGCGCAACGCAGTAATGACGGGCCTATCGCGTGCTTCGCCTCGCCACCTGGCGTGAAAAACGGGCTAGCTGGCGTGTAGATGAAACCTTGCCATGATAGCGACTTCGGACGTACACTGCCGGTGAGGTGGCCGTGGAACAACGCGGGAACGGGTGTCATCGGGAAAGGGACGAAAAGCCATGATCTTCAAACAGTACTACCTGAACTGCCTGGCGCATGCCTCCTTTCTGATTGGAGACGAGTCCACCCGGGCAGCCGTCGCTGTCGATCCGTAGCGCGACGTCGACCAATACCTCGAAGACGCCCGGGAATCGAACCTTGAGATCCGCCACGTGTTTCTGACGCACTGTCACGCGGACTTCATCGCCGGGCATCTCGAGCTTCGGGACCGGCAAGGGGCCCGCATCCATCTTGGAGCGCGGGCCAAGGCGGAGTTCGAGTTCGCGCCGATGAAGGACGGTGAGGTCCTCGATTTGGGAAGGATCCGTCTACAGACCCTCGAAACCCCTGGGCATACGGCGGAATCGATCTGCATCTTGCTCTATGACCTTGACCAGAGCGAGGACGATCCCCACGCCGTTCTGACGGGCGACACGCTGTTTGTCGGAGACGTAGGCCGCCCGGACCTGCGGGCCTCGCTCGGCTGGTCGGCGCGCGAATTGGGTGGAATGCTCTATGACTCCGTTCATGAAAAGCTCCTGAATCTCCCGGACAAGACGCTTGTCTACCCAGCCCACGGAGCCGGATCACTCTGCGGGAAGAACCTTAGCGCGGAGACGGTTTCAACCATAGGCGACCAACGACGCTATAACTACGCCCTGCAGCCGATGAGCAAAGAGGATTTCATCCGCATCGTGACGGCCGACCAGCCCGATGCGCCCCGATATTTTACCTACGACGCCATTTTGAACACGAAAGAGCGCGAGACGCTCGAACAGGTTCTGCGACGCGAGCTGAAGCCGCTCTCGGTGGACGAGGTTCTTGCCCTAAAGCGGTCGGGAGCGCAACTTCTCGATACCCGGGACCCGGGCGATTTCGCCAAGGCCCACCTGGCCGGAAGCATCAACATCGGACTCGGAGGCCAGTATGCCAGTTGGGCTGGAACTCTCCTCGACCCGGAAGAACCGATCGCCCTCATCTGTGAACCGGGGAGGGAGGAGGAAGCCGCCAGACGTCTCGGGCGCATCGGTTTTGACCGAGTCAGCGGATATCTTGGGGAGGGAATGCACGCTCTCGAACAGCGTCCCGATCTCATGGACGGGTGGGACCGCGTCAATGCGGCAACTCTGGCGGACCAGTTTTCCTCCGCTTCGCCCCCGCTGGTGGTCGATGTCCGAGCACCCAAAGAACGCGAGGCAAAACATATCGAAGGCAGCGTGCACATTCCGCTGAACCAGCTCAGAGGGAGAGCTTCCGAACTGCCCAAAGACCAAACCCTTGCCCTACATTGCGCGGGAGGATACCGCTCCTCGATCGCCGCCGCCATCCTGCAACAGGAAGGGTTCACGGAGATCGAAGAGCTGGCCGGCGGCATAACAGCTTGGGAAGCCAACAAGCGAGAGATTGTCGCGACGCTACCCTAACCGGCTTTTTTCACCACGTAGCAAGACGAAGTGCGCGAGAGGCCCGCCGGTACAAGACGCGCGCCGCTCGGCGACCTCGGGCACGGCATGCCGCGCCCCTACATTCTTGAACCCTACGTCGAGCACGGCGGGCAAGCGCAACGCGGTAACTGACGGGCCTCTCACGCACTTCGCCTCGCCACCTGGTGAAAAAAGCGAGTTAAGCCGAGGACTACGGGCGTCAAGGTCCGATTCGCCGGACCCTCGATCCGCGCCAAGACGATTCACAGCCCCGTTCCCTCCGGCGTTGGAGATGCCCTCCGGCGGTCGATATGAAGGACGAGCAACGGCCATGATCAACCTGACCCGGCTCAACGGCGCTGAGATCGTGGTCAACGCCGACGTCGTGGAGTCCCTCGAGGCTACTCCGGATACCGTTCTGTCGTTGACCAGCGGCCAGAAACTTGCTGTTCAAGAAACGATCAGCGAGGTTGTCGAGAAGGTTGTTCTCTACCAACGGCGAGTTCACACAGCGCTGCCGGTAATGCTTCGCGAGCCGGCTCATACTCCAAGGCAGGGCGGGTCACCGGCCCGAGGTCAACGATGAGAATCGATGCGGGAACCATTTTGGGCGTCGTGCTCGCAGCGGGCGGCATATGGTGGGGCTTGGTGCTCGAAGGGGGATCCCTCTATGAGATCTTGCAGCCGACGGCCGCTCTCATCGTTTTTGGCGGAACCTTTGGGGCGACCCTGATCTCCGTGCCCTTCCCCACCGTGTTGGGAGCCTGCCGGCAGGTAGCGGTGATCTTCTCTCAACCCCAGCACGACCTCGACGCCAAGACCGAGCAGATCGTGTCGCTGGCGAACAAGGCCCGTCGCGCCGGCATCGTCTCGCTCGAGAAACAACTGAAGGAAATTTCGGACCCTTTCTTGGCCAAGGCGATCACGTTGGCCGTTGATGGGACCGAACCCAGCGACATCCGCCACATCATGGAAAAGGAGATCGATCAGGAGTTCGGGCGCCGTGAAGCCGAGGCGCGGGTCTTTGAAACCGCTGGCGGCTATGCGCCGACGATCGGCATCATCGGCGCCGTCATGGGGCTGATCCAAGTGATGAAGCATCTCGAAGACATCGATGAAGTGGCCAAGGGCATCGCCGTGGCTTTCGTGGCCACGATTTACGGAGTCGGCGTGGCCAACCTGGTTCTTCTGCCCGGCGCCAAGAAAATCATCAGCCGCGCGCAACAAGCGGCAACGTCGAAAGAGCTCACGCTGGAAGGCGTGATCGCCCTCTCGGAAGGGCTCAACCCTCGGCTGATCCGCAACAAACTCTCGGCCTTTCTGGAGACAGAAGAGGAGGAAACTTCGGAAGCCTCCGGGGATCCTTCGCCTGCCGCGGCCAGACGTTGAGATGCGTTCAAGAAGACAATCCGAAGAAAACCATGAGCGCTGGCTAGTATCCTATGCCGATTTCATCACGTTGCTGTTCGCTTTTTTTGTCGTCATGTTCGCTACCTCGCGAGTCGACAAGAAGCAGATGGTACATATGGCGGCGGCCTACTCTTCTTATCTCGGTGGCGAAGGATCGACCCAGGCGATCCCGGCTGCCGGTAGCGGGCTAATGGATGCCGCCGCGGGCGGCGTGGACCCTATTCCCGGCACGCATAGCCTCCGCGAGAGGCTGACGCGGGCTGAAATGATACCGATCAAGAAACGGGTGGAAAAGAGATTAGCCTCGTTGATGGCGGGCGATAAGGTTGCGGTCCGCCTGACGTCCCGCGGTTTGGTTCTCAGTCTTCGCGAGGCGGCGTTTTTCGATACCGGCAAAGACACGTTTCGTAGTGGAGGCAAGCCTCTGTTACGGGAAGTCGGCCAAGCAATGCAGGGGATCACCGACCAGCCCATCCGGCTGGAAGGGCACACCGACAACGTCCCCATACTGACCAAGGATTTCTCTTCCAACTGGGATCTGTCGACGGCCCGGGCGATTCGGGTTATGAACGCGCTCAAAGGCGGGCTTGGCCTGGCCCCTGAGAAGATCTCCGTGTCCGGGTATGGAGCCGTCCGTCCCATTGCCGACAATCGCACACCCGAAGGACGGGCGGCGAATCGTCGGGTGGATATCGTCATTTTGAGCCAGTCGGCGGCGGCCATGGCCCCCCGTCAACGATTGGGAAATGTCCAGCCGCGAGCGGAGTCGGCCGCCGGGGTCGCGGTCGCATCCGGAGTCGCTCAGTAACCGCAATTGCGGCCGGCACATTTTTCTCAGCCCGCGGGCGAGGCCGAGTGTGTGAGAAGGGACCGTCAGGACGAGCCGCGCGCGGCACAACGCCCGGTTTCCTGAACAATGCGAGCGTACTCGAGACCTACGGCGAGCAAGCCCGACGAACTAGCCCGCATTTCTCACCACCTGACGGTCGAAGCACGCCATAGGCCCGCCATTACTGCGTTGCGCTTGCTCGCCGTGCTCAACGTACTGTTCAAGTACGCCCGCATTATTCAAGAAATGCGGCGCCGACCGGCGCGCGCCTTGTACTGACGGACCTCTCACGCACTTCGCCTCGCCACGTGGTGAGAAAAGCGGGCTAAGATCGGCTCTTTCCCGGGTGCTTACGGACGTCAGGTGGTGAGAAGCCGTCTAATAATTAAGACCAGTCGACCGCCATCCGGCAAGTGTCATAACTCCTTTTGCTCTCAGTCAGCTAGGTCCCGACGGTTATAGACAATCGTCCACCTGGCGACAGATACACGAGGGCGCTGGAAAGACCGATTGATTGTTTGAGTTCGCAGAAGATGGGGTCACGCGTCGCAGAGCGGTCCAGGGGCGCTGCCAAGAACGTTATGGGTCGCCGTCCGTCTTGCGCGTAGCTCAAGTCCGGGAGAGTGGCAGCCAAGCGGCCTTCCAGCAGGATTCCCCCCTCCGCGCTAGGGCCGTCTTGCCAATCCCTTAGTCTGCGATGGCATGAGAGAACGAATCAAAGCCCTTTGCATTGGCATCGGAGCGGCCGCCGAGGAGTCTTTGGCGAACCAGCAGGGGACCGAATGGGATCTGCAAGGGGCGGCATCTTGGTGGCAGTGTCTGAAGCAGCTTGCCGAGGAGAAACATGACATTTTAGTCACCGGCACGGACTTGGACGACATCGCCGTCGACCGGCTGATCGAAGAGGCGTTACGCCTCTGTCCGACTCTCACCGTCGTGGTACTGGCGAGACAGCCGGACTATTCCGAGGCCGCCCGGCTAGCTCGCCTTGGCGCCAACGACTACTTGCCCCTTCCGCCCGAGACTCCCCTCTCGGCGGACGCAGTCGTAGGGGGAATCACCCGAGCCCATGAGAACAATCTGTTACGAACATCCCCTGGACAGGGGGAGGTTTCTGAAGCCGCAGCCGAGTTGGTCGGCCGAAGCAAGGCCATTGGGAGCGTCAACCGGCTGATCAAACTCATTGCACCGCGACAGTCCACGGTATTGATCACCGGCCGCACGGGCACGGGCAAAGAACTCGTCGCGCGGGCCATTCATGCCGCCTCGCCGAGGGCGGCTCGTCCACTGGTGGTGGTCAACTGCGGGGCCATCCCCGAGCACCTGATTGAGGCGGAGTTGTTTGGCCACGTAAAGGGCGCTTTCACCGGCGCCGTCAGTCACCGCGTCGGGCGTTTCGAGCAGGCGCACGGCGGCGTCATCTTTCTTGACGAAGTCGGTGAAATGCCGCTCGAGATGCAGAGCAAGCAGCTTCGGGTGCTGCAAGAGCGAGAGTTCCAGCGGGTCGGCAGCTCGGAGACGATCAAGGTTGACGTTCGCGTGGTCGCGGCAACGAACTGCGACCTGAAAGAACTGGTCCAACAGGGCAAGTTCCGCGAGGACCTCTACTACCGACTGAATGTGGTTCCTATGTCCCTGCCGAGCCTGGCCGAGCGGGTTGAAGATTTGCCGTCGCTCGTGCAGCACTTGTTGGCGAAGATATGCCGTCAAGAAGGCTTGCCCCTGGTGCGGGTGGCGCCGGAGACCGTAATCCGATTGATGGAATATGATGGAATATAGTTGGCCGGGAAACGTGCGGCAACTCGAGAATGCGATCGAGAAGGCCGTCGCCTTGAGCGGAGATCGCCAGATCCTCTATCCCAGCGACTTCCCCCTTCCCGCGCCCGCTGCCGGTACGGCGCCCGCGGTCGCGCCGGATGTGCGGCTGCCCGACGAGGGGATCGACTTCGACTCGGTCGTCGGCCTGTTCGAGCGCAGCCTGCTCGAACAGGCGCTCGAACGAACCGGGGGCAACAAGAAACGGGCAGCTGAGCTGCTAAGGATCAAACGCACGACCTTTGCGGCCAAGTTGCGAGCGTCGAGCCGAGACGGACGGGCGAGAATGGCCGGCGAAGAAGTGTTCCCCGGGTAGGCCGGGCGACAAGATTTCGGGAGGTGACAACAGTTTGTCTCTCCCCGACCGGCGGTTCTTTGATTCTAAAGGGCCGCCCTTTGGCCCCTGCCATGCAAGAAAGGGCCCGCGGACATGCTGCTCGGTTCACAAGCGCTCCTGATCGCCCGATACATGGACTTGCTATCGGTGCGACAGAAATTGACGGCGACCAACATTGCCAACGCCGATACCCCGGGTTATCTGGCTCGGGATATCGATTTCGGCGAAGAGATGGCGCGAGCGCTCGAGCAGTCGGCCGCAGGGATCGCTTCGCCGCTGATCGTCCGGCAGGTCGAAGGCTTGCCGATCAAAAACGACGGCAACAACGTCAGCCTTGACCGAGAGTTGCGAATCCTAGGGGAAGCGGGTATCCGCTATTCGCTGGCCTCTTTGATGCTCAGGAATAGCATCCAATCGGTTCGTTCGGCGATCCGAGAAGGCCAGACGTAACGATCATCGAGGACCTCTATGAGTCTGTTTTCCATCCTGGATGTCAGCGCTTCGGCGCTCGCGGCTCAGCGAATGAGGGTCGACGTGCTGGCCCAAAACATCGCCAACGCCGAAACGACGCGGACTCCCGAAGGAGGGCCGTATCGGCGGCGTCACGTGATTTTCCAAGCCGAGCCACAGCCCGCGTCCGGCTTTGAGGCGGTCTTGGCGCGCGTGCAGTCTCCGTCGGGATCGTCGGTTTCCCCCGACGTCCAGGGTGTGCGCGTTTCCGAGGTAAGTGTCGACAATACACCCGCGGAGAGGCGCTACTTGCCGAGCCATCCCGACGCCAACGCGGAAGGGTATGTCGATTTTCCGCCCTTCAATCCCGTGGAAGATATGGTCGATCTGACGGCGGGCGTGCGTTCCTACCAGGCCAACTTGGCGGTAGTATCCGCGGTCAGAGAAATGATCACTCGAACGATTGAGATTGCCCGTTAGGCCCCGATCGCGTCCCCGGACATCAGGAAGCTCACAAGACAGGCGAGTAGGCCGGCGATGCGACCGGCCGAAGCGAACGGGCGGCGCCCAAAATCTTCGGAGGAGACGATCGATGGACCCCGTCGCACTAAGCAGGATCGCGTTACCCGAAATGATCTCCCCCGGCGAGCAGGTTCAAGCTGGGGATGCCGCTTCGTTTGCGAACATGCTGGGCGAGGCGCTTGAGCGTGTGAAACAGTTGGGCGAAGAGGCCGACCAAGAAGTGAAGCGGCTGATGGCCGGCGAGCCGGTCGAGCTGCATCGAGTCATCATGGCCGGGCAGCAAGCTGGCCTAGCTTTCGAGCTGATGATGGGCGTTCGCAACAAAGTCGTGGAAGCTTATCGGGAAGTCATGCGCATGCAGGTCTAGCGCTAATACTCGTCAGTTAAGGCCGGTCCGGCCTCGGAAGAGCCTGGGGTAGTAGCCTGTGGTGGAGAAAAACTGGGGACTGCCACCAATTCGCCCCCACCATGGCCCGAAAAATAGCACTTAGCCGGAAGCGAATTGGCTGGCTGTACCCGCTTTTCCCAAAGCTGTGATCGGCGGCCGGCGGCGGGCCGTAGGGGAATTCGCACCACAAGACGGTCATGGGGAACCTGATTCTCGCCATCGCGAACCTTGGCAAGCAGATCGGCGCGCTGTTTCAGGGCTTTAACGCGCAACGCAAGATCGGCCTGCTGGTGGTGGGAGCGCTCGTCTTCGGCGGTATCTCAGCGTTTCGCTGGGTCATGCTGGAGTGGGCCTTTCGGCCCCTGTATACGGATCTAAGCCAGGAAGAAGCCGGAGCCGCGGTGGCGCGGCTCAAGCAGCTGCAGGTTCCCTACAAGCTCGCGGCCGGGGGGCAAACGATTCTGGTGCCGGAACCCAACCTGGCGGAGGTGCGGCTGCAGCTCGCCTCCGACGGATTGCCCCGACGGGGACGCCTCGGTTTTGAGCTGTTTGACGAGTCCAGCTTCGGGGCCACGGAATTCGCCGAGCACGTCAATTTCCGTCGGGCGCTGGAAGGCGAGCTCGAGCGGTCCGTTCTCTCCTTAACTGAAGTCGAGCGAGCGCAGGTGCACATCAGTCTCCCCCAAAAGAGTGTTTTCCTCAATCGCGAGCAGCCTGCCAAAGCGTCGGTCGTACTTCAGCTGCGGCGCGGCGCGGGGCTGGGCCGGGAAAAGGTCGACGCCATCGGGTATCTGGTGTCAAGCGCCGTCGAGGGGCTTGATCCCCAGCGGGTCGTCATCGTTGACACGGCAGGCACGGTGCTGGCGCATCCCCGTCGGGAAGGCGAAGGCTTCACCGATGAACAGCTCGATTACCAAAGGAAGATCGAGAGGAGAATCCAAAACAACATCGTGGCGACGCTCGAACCCTATGTCGGTTTCGACAAGGTACGAGCGGCCGTGGCCGCCGAGTGTGATTGGGAGGGCGGCGAAGAGACGAAAGAAGTTCTGGATCCGAACACGATCGTCATCACAACGCAAAAATCGGAAGACACGACACAGCCGATCCAGGAAAGCGGGGTGCCCGGAACAGCGTCGAACCTGCCGCGCCAGCCCGCCCAGCCAAGAGGCGGAACCGTAGCTTCCTCGCGCAAGGTCGAGACGACCAATTTCCAGACAAGCCGCACGGTCACGCGCACGGACCTAGAACGCGGGCAGATCCAGCGTTTGTCCGTAGCCGTCCTGGTCGATCACATTGTCGAACTTGACGAGGAGGCCGGCAAGTTGATCCGCAAGCCTCGGACCGCCGAGGAGATGGAGACATTCCGAGAGCTCGTGGTCGCCGCCGCCGGCATCCGCGAAGAGCGCGGCGACATGCTGACGATCCAAGCGCTGCCCTTCACGATTTTCGAAGAGCCTCCCGCGCCTCCCCCGCCCCCCCTCCCGCCGCGGAAGAACTTTTCTCGTCAGAGTGGTTCAAAAAGTTCCGATATTACCTTATAGCCGGCACTGTCGTCATTCTGTTCATGATGGAGCGCTGGCTGGCTCCTGGTCCGCCTCAAGAGAAAAGTGGCCAAGATCAAAGCCGAAGCAGAGGCGCGGCGCGCGGCAGAGGAAGCGCAGCGTGAAATTGAAGCCGCCGAGCAAGAAGCTCGCCAGAAGGAGGCCGAGGAGGCACGCATGCTCAAGGGGCTAAGGCAGGCGACTCTCCAGAGATCGAAAGCTCAGGTGCTCAAGAAGCACCTCGAGGAGACGGCCGCCAAGGACCCCGAAGCCTTCGTCCAACTCATGCGTAGTTGGATTCACGAGAATGATAAGTAACGCCGAAAACGTCAACGAGGTCTTTTCGGGGTTGCGCAAGGCCGCGATCGCCATTGTCACTCTCGGCGACGACGTAGCCGCGGACGTGTTTCGCTATCTCACCGAAGAAGAAGTCCAGCTGGTCGGCCGGGAGATCTCGAAGCTCAACAAGGTGACGCCCGAACAAGCCGAGAACACCTTACAGGAGTTCCACGAGATGTCGATGGCGCAAGACTACTTGATGTCCGGGGGCATTGAGTACGCCAAGCGCGTCATGAACAGCGCCTTTGGTCCCGATCGAGCTCGCTTGATTATCGACCGGGTGGTCAAGTCGTTGGGCGATGAAGTTCCCACCTTCGACTCCCTGCAAAAGGCCGACCCTCTCCAAGTGGCCAAGTTCATCGAGGGGGAGAGTCCGCAGACGATCGCTCTGGTGTTGTCACACCTTAACAGCAGTTCCGCCGCCGGCATGTTGATCGCGCTACAACCCGAAGTTCGGGCCGATGTAGCCATGCGGATGGCCAGTCTGGAGCAGATCTCGCCGGAAATCGTCAGCCGCATCGCGGGCATCATCGACCAAAAGCTGAGTTCGCTGGGTCAGTTCAGCCGCGAGTCCTATGGCGGCCTGCCGGCTGTCGCGGAAATGTTCAACCGACTGGAATCCAACACCGGCCAGGATCTGCTGGGGCAGATCAAAGACGCGAATTCGGAGGCGGGAGAGGCCGTCCGTAATTTGATGTTCGTTTTCGAGGACGTCCTGCTGATTGACTCGGTC
This sequence comes from Bryobacterales bacterium, assembly GCA_965248365.1. Classification (GTDB taxonomy): domain Bacteria; phylum Acidobacteriota; class Terriglobia; order Bryobacterales; family UBA6623. Next base: position 611,134 of record CBDFJA010000004.1, read on the forward strand.
GGCATGCGCGAGATTCTATCTCGAGTGGACAAAAAAACGCTGACCCTCGCTCTGAAAGGGACCAGCGATGGGCTTCGCGATCACTTCTTCAGCAACATGTCGGAACGCGGGGCGGACATGTTGCAGGAGGATATGGAAGCGATGGGGCCGGTCAAGGTCCGCGACGTTGACACGGCCCAGCAGCAGATCATCGGCATCGTGCGGGCTCTCGAGTCCGAGGGCGTGATCAGTCTGAAAGGCGCGGTGGGCGAACAGTACGTTGTCTAGGGTAATCAAGGACAGTGCCGTAGCCGCCGGCCCTCTCCAACCGGCCGAGGTCCGGAATCCGCCTTCCCACGGGTTGTCCGCATTCGCGCCAAAGCAAGTAGGCAGCCTGGCGCCGGGCGTGGACGCCGCCGCCGCGCGAGCCTTGGGGCTCGGCGCGCAAGGAGCGGCTCATGCGGCCCCGGGGCCAAGCGAATCCGCCCGGGATCAAAACGTTGATCTCGAGGAGGCTCGCAAAGAAGCCTTTCAGGCGGGCTTCGCCGAAGGGGAACAAACCGGGAATGAAAACGCGATGCGGCAAATGCAAGGCGCGATTCGGTCGTTCGGCCAAGCGGCGCACGAGCTGGCCGCCTTAAAACCCCGTCTACGCGCCGAGGCGGAACGCGAACTCGTCGCGCTGTCTCTGGCTATCGCGCGGCGGGTCGTTCATCGCGAACTGCATGTCGACCCGACGACAGTCTTGGCGATTGTTCACGCCTGTTTGCAAGATTCGACCGCGTCGAGATCCAAAGGCTGACCGTCAGTCCCGAGGATCTCGATGCGGTCGCCGCCTATTTCCGGGACAACCCGGTTGCGAATCTGAAGCTGGTCGCCGACCCGGGCGTCTCCCGCGGGGGCGCCCTGTTTCAGACCAACCAGGGGGAACTCGATGCCCGCATCGAGACACAACTCCAGGAGATCGAGTACGGTCTTGCGGACCGCTGAGAACAGTGAAGGATCTCAGGCAGGTTTTGCGGTCTCAAACGACGCGGACGGAAACGCTGAGTCCCGTTCGCGCCGCCGGCGTCGTCTCGGAAGTCGTCGGGCTGCTGATCGAGTCCGACGGACCTCCCGTCTCGATCGGGGACCTTTGCGAGATCGAGACCGCCTCGGGGAACAGAGTCCGAACGCAGGTCGTCGGATTCCGTGGCCGGCGCGTGTTGTCGATGCCTCTGGCGGAAGTCGATGGTCTGCGGCTGGGGATTCCGATCGTAGCTCGCCGCGAACAGGCTCGCGTTGGGGTGGGAGAAGAGCTTCTGGGCCGGGTTGTCGACGGCTTCGGACGTCCTATCGACGACAAGGGGCCGATCCACCCCAGCGAATTCTACGAGCTCTATAAAGCTCCTCCAGGGCCGATGGAAAGAAAGACCGATCAATGAGCGGCTGACGACCAGTGTTCGCGTCATCGACGGCTTGCTGACGTGCGGCAAGGGCCAGCGGGTTGGTCTATTCGGCGGCTCCGGAGTAGGCAAAAGTACCCTGCTCGGCGCCCTGGCCCGTCATAGCGAGGCAGACGTCAACGTGATCGCCCTGATCGGCGAGCGAAACCGCGAGGTCGGCGCCTTCCTTCAAGAGACGCTCGGCGCCGAGGGCCTGGACAGATCCGTGGTCGTGGCGGCCACCTCCGACCGCCCGGCGCCGGTTCGGGTGCGGGCAGCCTTCCTGGCCACGGCCGTCGCGGAGTTCTTTCGCGATCAAGGGCGCGAGGTGCTGCTCATCATGGATTCGATCACGCGCTTCGCGATGGCTCAGCGGGAGATTGGGCTAGCGGCGGGCGAGCCCCCCGGCCAGAAAGGTTACACGCCCTCGGTGTTCCAATTGCTGCCCAAGATTCTAGAGCGGGCAGGCAACTTCGCCCGCGGGTCGATCACAGGTTTCTATACCGTACTGGTCGAAGGCGACGACATGAACGAACCCCTGGCGGACGCTGTGCGGGCCATCCTCGACGGACACATCATCTTGTCCCGCGGGTTGGCGGAATCCAACCACTACCCCGCCATCGATGCGCTGGAAAGCATCAGCCGCTTGGCCGGCAGCGTTTCCGCTCCGGAGCACCTCGAAAGCGCGGGTCGCCTGCGGGACTCGCTGGCTACCTATCGCACGACCGAGGACCTGATTAACTTAGGAGCCTACGTGGAAGGTGCCAATCCCAAAGTGGACTCCGCGATTCGCTCTCGAGACGAGGTTCTGAGTTTCCTGAAGCAGGACTTGTCGTCCCACGAACCTTTTGAAAACACTCTCGAACAGCTCCAACAGCTGGGAAGAAAACTATGAGGGCCTTCTCGTTTCCCTTGGAAAGAGTTCTGGCCGTCCGCCGCCTCCAGCTCGACATCGCCAAGGCCGGGCTGAAGGAAACCCTTGCCCGCATGTCTTACTTCAGACAGCGTGGAAGGGCGCTCGAGCAACAGTCGCGGCAACTGCTGGATGAGACCGCGCGAGTTTCCCTGACCAGCGGCGCCGCCTTGCGCTCTACCGACGCCTACGTCGAACGATTGGCAAGGGAACGCCTTCACGCTTCGGCGACCGAGCGGAAGCTCGAGCAGGACCGCCGCGACCAGGTCAGCGCCGTCATCGAAGCGCGCCGCCGGGTTCGGCTCCTCGAAACGCTGCGTTCGAAGAAACTGCGCCGGCACGCTAAGGCAACCGCCCGTCTACAGGAGTCCGAAGCAGCCGAACTCCACGTGGCCAAGTGGCTGCGGATCAACCGCCGCGCCCGCGCATAGCGCTCGGGACGTACTTTCCCCACCGCTCCGTTACACGCCAGCCCATACCGATCTGTTGACTGCCTGGAAATGCAGGGGTACGGCATGCCGCCCGCGGGTACAGCCGCGCAGCCCCCTCACGAGCGCGGCGCTATCGGCGTTTAGCCCGCTTTTCTCACCACCTGGCGAGGCGGTCATGCAGCCGCGCTCTGAGAGACCGCCGACCGACGCGAATAAAATGCCCCGGGCGACCGACAGTGACAAAAAAACGCACCGGGGACAGAAATTTGCTCAACCATCGGAAAGCAAGACCGATAAGCTGCCTTGTAACTCACAAACGGGTGGGGCCCAGCCCGCACCGGCCAGGAAGGGACTCCTGGCGAAACTCATACCAAGGAAGGAAAACACTATGCCAGGTTTTTCAATTGTTACCAACGTAGCGTCGTTGATCGCCCAGGAAAAACTGGGTTTTACCAATGACCTGCAACTGCGAACTATTACGAGGCTGACGTCGGGCCTCCGTATCAACTCGTCGGCCGATGACGCGGCCGGGTTGGCCATTGCCAACCGGTTCCGGTCCGATATCTCGGTGTTGCAACAAGGCGTTCGAAACGCCGCGGACGGACTCAGCACCCTGCAGACGATCGACGGCGGCCTCAACAACATTTCGCTGCTGATTGACCGTGCCAGAACGCTGGCCACGCAGTCGGCATCCGGCACGTTTACGGGCGACCGAGCCGTGCTGAACACCGAGTTCACATCGGTTCTCACCGAAATCGACCGCCAGGCCCAGGCTATCGGCCTCGATCCGAGCGGCTCATTCAACGCGCTGCTGTCGGTATTCATCGGCGGCGGGCGCGCCAACACCAACATCACGGAGACCACCAACGGATCGGTTCAGATCGACCTAAGTAATTCGTCCGTCAATGCCAACAGGCTCGGCCTGAAGGGTGTCCAAGCGCTAGGAGGCACTGAGGGGACCACCGATATCGGCAGTTCCTCGACCACCAGCGTGCAATCAATCGCCGCGGATACGACAAACACGGGCTCGGTGCGCACCAGCGGCTTTACGGAGTTTCACTTCGTCGGCCCCGGTTTCGCGGACACGGATCAGGCGCAGCTTTCCGTGAACCTAACGGGTGTTGTCGACACCACGACCCTGGCCAGCGCGATCAATTCCGCCATTTCCGGGTTCTCGGTCAGCTCCTCCTCGGGGCAGGCCTTCAAGGACGCCGGCATCAAGGCTGTTGTCAATACGGATACGACCGGAAAGCAGCAGTTGGCCTTCACGTCCAGCAGTACGGCGTTTCAAGTGCAGGCCGGCGACCGATTGGCCAATGCGCTGCTCGGTAACTTTGCCAGCGGCGCGACCGGCGAATCGCTCAACGTCACCCGCACTGGCGCCGCATCAGGCGGTAACGCAACTGCCGGCACCATCAAGATCCGCATTGACGGTGGCGGACTCACTACACAGCAGACCCTCACCGTTACCGCTGCCGGCGGCGAGAATCAAACCGCTCTTACAGCCCTTCTGAACACCCAACTGCTGGCCAACACCAGCCTGGTTTCGGCCGGCTACTCGGTGTCGTCCGACGGCACGAACCTGACTATCACGAACGACGAGGGTGAGAGGTTCGACGTGATTGTCGCCGGGGACGTGGGCGACACGTTTGGGTTCGGTACAGGCGAGCTGGGCGGCGGCGTGCACGGCACGGCTACCGACGTAACCTACTCCACCATTACCGGTAGCGCCGCTTTCGACAACACCGTCGGCGGAACCGCCACAGTCTCGATCTACGTCGAGGGTTCGGAAGGCGCCAGCTCCGAGACCTTGGCGGTCGTAGTCGCCACGTCAACAACCGATGTCGAACTGGTCGACCAGATCAATTCCCTGATCCAGGCGAACTCCTTGTTGAGCACCACCGACATACAGGCTACGCAGTCGAGCGGTACGATTACGCTTGCATCCGCCTCTGGCACGCTGTTCCGGATCTCGGTGGACGATCTCGCGACGCCTGCTCTGAAGTTCGGCGACAACGATACCGGCAGCATCGCCGCCGGCACCTTCGCCGAAGTAGTGGACAGCACGAACTTCATCAACTCCGGGGGAGCCCACGCGACCGCTTCCACGGCCTTCACCAGGCTCAACTTCGGAGATGACGTTCAAAGCCTGGCCTTCAGCGCGAAGGACTCGGCCGGCGTGGTCCAGAACCTGGTCGTGAACCTCAGTTTCGCTAATTCGTTCACGCTTGACCAGGCGGTCGACAGGATCAACAGTGAGTTGCAGGCATCGAACAACAGCACGCTGAAACAGATCGTGGCTGTGAAAGAGAGAGTTGCCGGCGGTACCACCGAGAATATCCGTTTCCTCAGTACGCTGTCGTCCGGTTTCTCGGTGAGTATTGGCGACTTGGTCAACAACCACGGTGTTGCCAACACGGACTCGAGCGCCCTACTGAAGGCTTCCACGCAGCTCGCGGGAGGCTCGGTCGCCGACATCTCTTCGAAAGAAAACACGGAGAACGCGGTGACGCTGCTGGCGACCGCCGTGTCGAAATTGGCGTCGGTTCAAGCCGACGTCGGTAAGGGCCAGAACCAGTTGCAATTCGCGATTGGTCTGGCTACGACTCAGATCACCAACCTCTCGGCTGCCGAAAGTCGGATCCGAGATGCCGACCTGGCGGCTGAAGCGGCCAACCTTACTCGAGCCGCCATTCTGCAGCAGGCCGGCGTGGCTGCACTGGCGCAAGCCAACTCCGCGCCACAAGCCGTTCTGGCGTTACTGCGAGGATAGTTTCCCCCCCTCTCCTTGAATCTACCCGCCCGGCATCACCGGGCGGGTTTTTTTCATCCCCAGCGAAGCCCTGCCGGCTGCTTTCCGGTGCAAAAAGGAGAAACTGCGCGGCGGCCGGGTACAGCCCAACGGTTTGCGTTCACCGCGGCATGTATGTGAAAGTGTTTGCCTTGCGCCGTTATCAACACGTCACATCTCAATAGCAGCTCGCGACTGGGGAGGGTTCCATTGCCTGAAAAAGAATTCGCCGGCAAAACGGTACTGATCACGGGAGGGTCGCGGGGCATCGGCCGCGGCACGGCCATCAAACTCGCCAAACATGGCGCCGCCGTTGCCATCAACTACTTGAGCCGCGACGAAGACGCTCAAGAGGCCAAGCGGCTGGTGGAGCAGGAGGGCGTTCGATGCGCGCTGGTCAAGGCCGACATCTCGAAACCCTCGGACGTCGAAGCCATGGTCGCCGAGACCCGCAGGGCGCTGGGGCCGATCTCAATGCTCGTTGCCAACGCCGGCATCAGCATCCTGGAGTCGCACCAAGAGATCTCCTGGGAGACCTGGCGGAAGACGATGTCGATCAATCTGGACGGGACCTTTCTAACGGTCATGGCGGTGAAGGACGAGATGTTGGCCAACCAATACGGCCGAATCGTGTGCATTTCCTCACTCGCCGCCTTGCGTCCGCGCCCGATGCAGATCCACTATGCGTCCAGCAAGGCCGCCCTGCATTCGTTGGTCAAGTGTTGCGCCGACGCTTTTGCGCCGCACGTCCGCGTGAACTGCATCGCGCCCGGTCTGATCAAGACGGAAATGGGAGACCTGCTCGGTCCCGAGAAGACGCGGCAGCTCATCGACGCCACGCCCCTCGCCAGACTCGGCGAGCCGCAAGATATCGCCAACGTCGTCTACTTCTTGCTGTCGGATCTTTCCGCTTTCATGACCGGTCACACGCTGACGGTGAGCGGCGGCCGCGCCATGACGCCCTAGGCAGGGTCGCGCACCGTTTGATCGCGATCTCGACTGGGGTCGCAGCAAGTGTCCGCAGGGACTCCGGTCCACTCGATGCTATCCTTGAACGCCTGAGCGCATGTCCACCTTCTACGGCTTGAAGCTGATCGACCTGGCCGCCATCGTCGGCTATTTCGCCGCCGTCATGGCGGTGGGCTTCTGGGCGTCGCGGCGCGTCAAGAACGAAGGCGATTTTTTTCTCGGGGGCCGGAGTTTCGGCAAGGGCCTGCTGGTGATGCACTGGCTGTGCACGGGGACGCACAGCGAACAGGCCGTCCAGGTCAGCGGGGCCACTGCGCGGGTCGGTCTGGGGGGCATCTGGTACCAGTGGATGTACCTGTTCTCGACGCCTTTTTATTGGATGATTGCTCCCATCATCCGCCGGCTCCGGGTGACGACCACGGGCGATTTCTTCCGCATTCGCTACGGACGATCCCTGGAAGTGCTCTATTCCTTCGTGGCTCTCGGCTATCTCATCCTTTCGATCGCCATGCTGTTGCGTGGAGCGGGGGCGGCCGTTTCAGGAGCGACGGGGGGAGCCATCCCCACCGAGGAGTCCGTGGTGTTGCTGTCCATTCTTTTCTCCACCTACATCATGGCCGGCGGATTGATGGCGGCCGCCTATACGGATGTCCTGCAGGGCGTCATGATTATCGTCCTCTCGTTCATGCTGGTGCCGGCGGGGCTGAACGTCATCGGAGGGATGACGGAACTGCACGCGGGCCTCGATCCGGCCATGCTTTCCATCGTCGCTCCCGAGGGAGCGCGCGAGGGGGACCTGGGATTCGTCATCGCCTTATCGCTGCTCGGTCTGGTGGGCGTTGTCGTCCAACCCCACGTCATGACGGCGACTGGCTCGGGCAAGACGGAACTCGAAGCGAGGGTCGGGTTCTGCTATGGGAACTTCGTCAAGCGGCTGTTGACGATCGCTTGGGCCTTTACGGGTTTGATTGCCGTCGTGATCTTCCCCGAGGTGCTTCAGGACGTTCCGGCGGGCGGCGTGGAAGCCGCGCGTGCCAGCGAGACGCTCTTCGGGCGTTCGATTCAGCTCTTGTTGGGCGACGGCTGGCGCGGGCTGATGATCGCCTGCCTGCTGGCCGGCATTACCAGCGCGGAAACGTTCATGGTGACGGGATCGGCGATCTTCGCGCACAACTTTTACCGCCACGTCGTTCGGCACAGGACAGACCGGCACTACCTCTGGGTGGCGCGGATTGCCTCGGCGGGACTGCTCGCCGCGGGTCTGATCATCGCTTTCGGGGCCGAAAGTCTGACGCAAATCCTGGTCTGGTCGATCCAACTGGTCGGACTGCTGGGCGGCGCCTTTTGGCTCGGCGTCACCTGGCGGCGGGCCAATTCCGCCGGCGTTTGGGCGGGCTTCGTGGGTGCGTTGGCCCTCTGGCTGGCATCGAAACTTCCCTCCGCAAGCTTCGCCGCGCTCCCTCCCCTAGAGAACCTTCTTTCGTCGTTTCAACACAGCGGCCAGGCTTTTCAGATTCTGGCCATGCTGGCCGCGGCGTTCGGCCTGCTGATTGCCGTCAGTCTCTTGACGCGCCCGCTCCCGGCCGAACAACTTGATTCTTTTTTCGCCCGCTTGCACACCCCCGTCGGCCGCGAGTCGGACATGCGATTGACCGGGCCGGCGAGGACCACGAAAACGGAGGCCGACCCCGCAGCGCACTCCGTCGCGGCGGCCCTCTCTGAGGAGCCGGCGTCGACTACAGAGGGCGTCGCCCTTCAGTTGGACTACCGGAAAGTTTCCGCCTTCGCTTATCGCGGCCTGCAGCGCTTCGGAGTTGAGATCCCGCGCTTCGCCCGCATCGACTGGGGCGGCTTCCTCACAGCCTGGGGTCTGGTCGGCGTGTTCATCGTGCTGCTGATCTGGCTGGCCCAGCTGGGCGCATAGCGGCGATCATCCGGCCGTCACCGGAGTACAATGTGGGAGCTCCAGAGTGGGTTCCCGGTCCTCAGACGCCGAACCGAAGGGACTGGCCGCTATGGTCACAATGCTGCACGTAGGGGAGTAAGCCTAATGTGACCTGCTCTCTCCGCAGCCTTGTTGGCAGGAAGGCCCGATGCAATGATCGTCAAAGACGCGGTTTCCCGAGCGGTTTTCCGTCCCGACAAGATGGGCAAGGCGAACTTGTTGGCCGGAGACCATCTTTTCGCCGGCTTGAATACATTCGAGCCAGGACAAGAACACCGGTTACACACTCACCCGGGACAGGACAAGCTCTATTTCGTCCTCTCGGGCGAGGGTGAAGTCCGGGTCGGCAAGGAGCAATCGCGTATCAGTCCGGGTGACCTCGTGCTTGCGAGGGCGGGCGAGGATCATTCGCTGCACAATCCGGGTCCCGAGCGACTGGTCGTGGCGGTGGTCATGGCGCCGCCGCCGGTCTCGAAAGGTTAGCCCGCTTTTCTCACCAGGTGGCGAGGCGAAGTGCGTGAGAAGCCCGTCAGTACAAGGCGCGCGCCGCTCGGCGCGCGGAAGCGTACTTGAACAGTACGTTGAGCACGGCGAGCAAGCGCAACGCAGTAATGGCGGGCTTATGGCGTGCTTCGACCGTCAGGTGGTGAGAAAAGTGGGTTAGCCCGGATTTCTCACGAGGAGTGCTGAGCAGACCGGGACATAGGTAACACTTTAGTCCCGGTCTGCTCAGTATCAATGCACGATCTTTGGCACACATTCGCACCGGACAATATGTACTGATCGGTAGGGGGCCGACACGGTGGTCGGCCCCTACAATAATGCTCGTTCAGTGCTGTCCGGGGAAAGTCGCGCCATCGGACGGTAAGTCTCGACCGCTCAATGTCTTATGGCCTGTTTTGCCCGGGAACGATTTGAAATCCCGAGGCCGCAAATGGTCGCCTGAACGGAGCATCCGGACGCGGCACAATGAGGGATGAACCTTGGCCGTACGGTTTTCTCCCAACTGATCGAGCACCTACCGAGCAAAGAGTTTCAGAAATGTGTATCGCGCTACCGCGGCGATTCCTATCTGAAAAGTTTCTCCTGCTGGGATCAGTTTCTTGCGATGGCATTCGCCCAGCTGACCTATCGGGCAAGCCTCCGCGACATCGAGACGTGCCTGCGTTCGATGCACGGCAAACTCTACCACATGGGATTCCGCGGCAGGGTAGCGCGCTCGACACTGGCCGATGCGAACGAGTCGCGCGACTGGCGGATCTACGCGGACTTCGCGCAGGTCTTGATTGGCATGGCACGGCCGTTATATGCCCACGACCCGATCGGTGTGGACTTGGACCAGACTCTGTACGCTCTCGACTCGACAACAATCGACCTCTGCCTGTCGCTGTTTCCGTGGGCGAGATTCCGCAAGCAAAAGGCCGCCGTGAAGATGCACACGCTGCTGGATCTGCACGGCAATATTCCCACGTTCATCCGCATTACTGGAGGCAAAGTGCACGACATCAACATCCTCGACGAGATCGGCCCGGAGGCCGGCGCGTTCTACGTCATGGATCGGGCCTACGTCGATTTCGAACGCCTCTTCGTGTTCACTCTCTGCTCGTCGTTCTTCGTCGTGCGAACCAAGAAGAACATCTTGCTCCAACGGCGCTACTCGCATCCCGTCGACAAATCCACGGGCTTGCGCTCGGATCAGACCGTCATACTGGCTGCCATCGAATCGGCCCAAGCCTATCCCGACCCGTTGCGGAGGGTCAGTTACTTCGACGCCCGGACGAACAAGCGGCTGAAGTTTCTGACCAACAACTTCGCGCTCCCGGCGCTGACCATCGCCCACATCTACAAGTCGCGTTGGCAGATTGAGTTGTTCTTCAAGTGGATCAAGCAACATCTGCGAATCAACTCGTTTTACGGCACCAGCGAGAACGCCGTCAAGACGCATATCTGGATCGCTGTCTCGATTTACGTGCTCATCGCCATCGTCCGGAAACGGCTCGGGCTGGAAGCGAGTCTTTACCAGATTCTACAGATTCTCAGCGTTACGCAATTCGAAAAAATGCCCCTTTTACAGGCACTCCAGCCATCCGACTCCCCAAACGAATCCCCCTATGACCCCAACCAATTGATTCTATTCGACTTTTAACCGGACAGCAGTGATGCTCGTTCAACGCCGACCACGCGAATCGTCGTGAGAAATGCGGGTTAGTACGAGGCGAAAGCTTTGGTACCTTAGTCCCATCAGTCTCGCGAAGGGGATTGAACCTTTCCGACTATTGTGGCGGGTCATCGAGTACTGGGAAAATTGTGAGTAAGTGTCTGAGTTGTGCCATGAGGTCCATCGGGTTGGGTCGGATCAGGTGCAACTCTTAGTCCGGCAGACCGGTTCCTCCGATGAGTTTCTAGCACTCGTGGAGGGAGGCGGCATGTGCCTGGCCCATTCGCTGACCAGCCGTACAGCGGCCGCCGATTGGCTTCATCAGGTGTTTGAGGGGCTGTTCCCCAAACACCGCTGCGTCCCGGTTGCGAGGTTGTCTCCGGCTCGCAATCCCTGGCCGAAGAGGGCCTGCGTAACCTACTCGCCAGCATCCAAGAATCTCCCGCGCGCCATTAGCGCCTCGTTTGCTAGTATTTTTGGCATGCCTCCGGCTGAGTCCGACAGCATCGAAGCGAAGGCCTCCCGCTACTTTCCTCCCTGGGATCGCGGCGCACTTCCCCGAGCCCCCGAGTTTGGCTGGCGCCACTGGAGCGCCCTGATCGGCCCCGGCCTGCTCATGGTGGGAAGCAATATCGGCGGCGGGGAGTGGCTTTTCGGGCCCATCGTTGCGGCTCGCCACGGCGGCCAGTTGATGTGGATCGCCACGGTCAGCATCGGCTTCCAGATCTTTTACAACCTGACCGTGATGCGCTACACCCTCTACACCGGTGAGCCCATTTTTGTGGGGTTTTTTCGCACGCCGCCCGGGCCGAAGTTTTGGGCTTTTTTCTACCTGCTCATCGACCTGGGAGGGATCTGGCCCTATTTGGCGTCGAACGCAGCCGTGCCTCTGGCCGCCGCTATTTTGGGACGCCTGCCCGGCCCGGAAGATGACCCTCTTGTGCGGACTTTGGGTTATGCCATTTTTCTGTCAACGTTTGTTCCTTTGATCTTCGGGGGAAAGATCTACAACTCGATCGAGCGAGTGATGACGGTGAAAGTCTTTCTCGTGCTGGGATACCTGGGGGGCCTTTGTCTGGTCATGGTCGACGGCGCTGTCTGGCGCGATGTTCTGAGTGGCTTGGTGAAGTTCGGATCGATTCCCGCGGCGGAGATCGATTGGGCCACGATGGCCGCCTTCGCGGCGGCCGCGGGCGCCGGCGGGCTGTCGAATATGAACTTCTCCAACTACACGCGCGACAAGGGTTGGGGCATGGGACCGCTGGTCGGCGCGATCCCCAGCATGATAGGCGGTAGAGAAGTGAAACTTTCCCACGTCGGTAAGGTCTTCCCGATCGATGAGGAAAGTCTGAAACGGTGGCGCGGGTGGGTTCGCCATATCGTCCGCGATCAGGTGGCCATATGGGGTGTCGGCTGCTTGCTGGGGATGGTGCTGCCGGCCATGCTGGCGCTGCAGTTCCGCGCTGGAGCCCAAGCCGATGGGCATGCCGCCGCCGCCATGATGGCCCGGGGCGTCGCCGACCGCGCCGGTGAGATATTTTGGCCGCTGACCCTTCTGTGCGGATTTATCATTCTCGCCCCCGGACAGATCGCCGGTACCGATGGTACGGTTCGCCGTTGGACGGACGTGATCTGGACCGGCAGCCGGCGGGTGCGGCACCTTGAAGGCCACCAGGTCAAAAACATCTACTACACGATCATGACCGCCTACGGCATCTGGGGCCTGATTGCCCTGCGCTTGACGCCGAACCCTCTGGTGTTGGCCATCGTCACCAACACGCTCAAGAACATCGGCCTGGCGTTTAGCTCTCTTCATGCCCTGTACGTGAACCGCTCGCTTCTTCCGCCCGAGCTCCGTCTCGCCTGGTATGTGCAGGTGGGCCTGATCGGCTCGTTCCTTTTCTTCTTGGGAATCTCCGCGATCGCCTTTCACCAACGGTGGGAGCAGTTGATGGGTTTGTGATCGCAGGCCCGGCTCACCCCAAGCCGGTGGCGGCCGCTGGTCGCCGTGCGGGCACGGCATGCCGTGCCCCTACCGATCTGTTGGCTGCCCGAGGTTCCCGATCGTCCGCTCGGCTTCTGGCTAACCGGCAGGCTACTCAATGTGTAACTTCACTTGCGAAATGCTGTACTAAGTATTTCAATCAACCTTGACGCAATCAGCCCACCATCAACCGGTCCCGGACGACCAAGAGAGGGCTCCGCTGTTCGGCTCCTGGGGACGGCTCTACGCCGCCGTGCTGATTTACCTCGCATTCTGGATCATGGTGTTCTATTTCTTCACCGTAGGTTTCGACCGCCCCGGATGAGCGCCCTGGACTGGTTGATCCTGATTGCCTCGCTGGCGGGGATCGTCGGCTACGGCCTCTACCGCGGCCGGGGCGGCAAGACCGTCCACGACTATCTGCTAGCCGGGAAGACCATGCGCTGGTGGGTGATCGGTCTGTCGATCATGGCCACCCAGGCCGGCGCCATCACCTTCATCGGGACAACCGGCCTGGGCTATAGCGATGGGCTGCGCTTCGTGCAGTTCTACTTCGGGATGCCGATCGCCATGGTCATCATCTCAGCGGTCGCGGTTCCTCTCTTCCACCGCTCGGGAGTCTATACGGCCTACGAATACCTGGGGCGGCGCTTTGACGCCAAGACGCGGATTCTGGCCAGCCTGATCTTTCTGATGCAGCGCGGACTCGGTGTGGGCTTGGCGCTCTATGCGCCAGCTGTGGTGCTCTCGGCGATCCTCGGTTGGCCTGAGGCCTTTACGATTTTGGCCATGGGCGTAGTCGTGGTCGGCTACACGACGCTGGGTGGGATCCGCGCCGTGATGTGGACCGACGTGCAGCAGATGACGGTAATGTTTTTCGGCATTGTGGCGTCTCTGGTCGCGGCGATCGCGGCGTTGCCAGCCGAGGTATCGTTCCCCGACGCGCTTGAGCTGGCGGGCGCGGCCGGAAGACTTCGCGCCGTCGATCTGTCGTTCGACTGGGGAAACCGCTACAACCTGTGGTCGGGCCTGATCGGAGGAGCCTTCCTGGCTATGTCCTACTTCGGCTGCGATCAGTCGCAGGTGCAACGCTATCTGACGGGCAGCTCGATCGCTCAGATGCGCATCAGCCTGCTCTTCAACGCCGTCGTGAAGGTGCCGCTGCAATTTCTGATCCTGCTGACCGGGGCTCTGGTGTTTGTCTTTTTTCTGTTCGAAGAGCCGCCGATGCTTTTCGACAACGTCGAGCGCGATCGGATGACACGCGCCGAGGACGCTTCTTTTGAGAGTGCCCAAGCGCGCTACCGGGAAGCGTTCGGCGCGCGCCGCCAGGCCGCGCTCTCTTTACTGCGGCCGGATGAGCCGGGCGCTCGGGCGGCCTTTTCCGCCGCCCAGGATCGACTGCTCGACGCTCGGCGGGAAGGTATTGCGGCGGTCGAAAAGAGCCGCGGGGGCGAAGCCTACAACGATACGAACTACGTCTTCCTGAACTTCGTGCTGAAATATCTGCCCACGGGACTGGTGGGACTGATTATCGCCGCCGTCTTCGCCGCCGCGATGTCGAGCATTTCGTCCGAACTGAACGCCCTGGCGGCGGTCACGGTGATCGATCACTACCAGCGATACGTTCGCCGCGGGGCCGCCGACCCCCACTACGCGCGGGTCGCGAAGTTCGCGACGGTGTTCTGGGGCCTTTACGCGATGGCATTCGCCGGTTTCGCCGGGCAACTCGGTGCGCTGATCGAAGCGGTCAACCTGGTGGGGTCGTTTTTCTATGGGTCGCTGCTGGGTGCCTTCGTGCTGGCCTTCGGGCCATGGCGGGCGAACGGCAACGGCGCCTTCTCGGGGATGCTGGCCGGCCTCGCCGCCGTGGCTTGGATCAGCGCGAGTACCGCGATATCCTATCTCTGGTACAACGTCGTGGGCTGTTTGGTGGCCGTGGCAGTGGGTTTGGCGGTGAGCCGCGTCGGGAGGGATGCGGATTAGCCCGCATTTCTCACCACCTGACGGTCGAAGCACTCAATAGGCCCGCCATTACTGCGTTGCGCTTGCTCGCCGCACTCAACGTACTGTTCAAGTACGCCAGCATTATTCAAGAAATGCGGCGTCAAGCGGCGCGCGCCTTGTACTGACGGGCCTCTCACGCACTTCGCCTCTCCACGTCGTGAGAAAAGCGGGCTAAACTGGTACATACTAGAGGGGATCGGCCACGCGGAGTGTCCGGTTCACAACCCCTGAAGTTTGAAAACCCGCTTTCCGCCGTCACACTTCATGCCCTTCGAAAGAAACCAATCCCCGGGGTGCTCGGTCGTTGTACCTTGCTATCAGGAGGAAGCGGTCGTGGCCGAAACGGTCAGACAGATCCGAGATGTCCTTGAGGGCGAGTCGTTCGATTGGGAGATGGTTTTTGTGGATGACGGGAGCACGGACCGGACGGGGACGATTCTTGATGATTTAAGCGAGCGAAATACGCACCTGCGGGTGATTCACAACCCGAAGAACATGGGCTATGGAGCCTCTCTCAAGAGGGGCTTTCGCCAGGCGAAATACGACCGGCTGGCCATTACCGACGCCGACGGCACTTATCCCAACAAAAGAATACCGGAGTTCGTGAAACTGCTCGACCAGGCCGACATGGTCGTGGGTGCTCGCACCGGGGCCAACGTCAACGTGCCACTGTTGCGAAGACCGGTTAAATCGCTGCTGCTCAAGTTCAGCCGCTGGATGTCGCAGGCGGACATCCGGGACATCAATAGCGGCCTTCGCTGCATGTGGGCCCGCCATCTGGCGACTTTCTGGTTCATGCTGCCCGACACGTTTAGCTTTACGACCACCATCACCCTGGCGATGCACATGCACGGTCTAACCGTGGAATACGTGCCCATCGACTACCATCAACGGATCGGGCGGAGTTCGATTCGTCCCATCCGCGACACGGTCAAGTTCTTCTCGCTGGTCGTTCGGGCCGTGATGTATTTTCGCCCCTTGCAGGTGTTCGGTTCCCTGGCCCTGTTGCTGATGATTTCTTCAGCCGCGGCGGCTATCATATCCCAACTTCTCGGCCGGCACTTGCCCGACGTGATCGTGGCGACTATGTTTTCCACGGGAATCATTCTATTTGCCTTGGGACTGCTCGGTGATCTTATCAATGTGCGGCGGAAGTAGGCCCCGGCAAAACCAGCACCGTAAGGGTGTATTTGCTGCATGAAGCGCGCTTTACTCACAGGCATCACGGGTCAAGACGGATCGTACTTGGCGCGTTTTCTATTAGCCAAAGGCTACGAAGTCCACGGCGTCGTGAGACGGTCCAGCACCTTTGGCACCGAGCGGCTTACCGACATCTACGAAGACCCTCACCAGAGTGGTGCGCGGCTCATCTTACATTACGGCGATATGTCGGACGCATCCTCTCTCCGTCACGTACTGGCGAAAGCCGATCCGCAGGAGGTCTACAACCTCGCGGCCCAGTCCCATGTGATGGTTTCATTCCATCTCCCTGAATACACAGCCGACGCCAACGCTACCGGGACGCTGCGTTTGTTGCAGGCGATCCGCGACCGGGCTGACGAGACGGGCAAAGTGATTCGTTTCTACCAGGCCGGGTCGTCGGAAATGTTCGGCGCCACGGCTCCCCCGCAAAACGAACAGAGCCTGTTCCGACCCCGCAGCCCTTACGCCGTGAGTAAGGCGGCTGCCCACTGGTACGTGGTCAGCTACCGCGAATCCTATGGCTTGTTTCTCTGCAACGGGATTCTGTTCAATCATGAATCTCCCCAACGGGGAGAAACCTTCGTCACCCGTAAGATTACGCGGGCGCTCGGACGCATTAAAGTCGGCCTTCAGGATAAACTCTATCTGGGCAACCTCGACGCCCATCGGGACTGGGGATTCGCCGGCGACTATGTCGAGGCCATGTGGATGATGCTTCAGCAGGACCACCCGGACGACTACGTCGTGGCTACGGGGGAACAGCGTTCGGTGGACCAGTTCCTTTCCGAAGCCGCTGCTTTGCTGGACCTGGACTGGCGGCAGCACGTCGAGATTGACGAACGCTACATCAGGCCGACGGAGGTGGACAGTCTGCTTGGCGACGCGACAAAGGCGCGCGAGCGACTGGGGTGGCGGCCGAAGGTCGACTTTTCACAACTGGTCTCGATGATGGTTGATCACGACTACAAGCTGGCCCAAAAGGAATACGCCATGGCGAACCTCGCCACGACCGATAGCTGAGCGACGCCCCGTGAAACCGACCAGCCGAGTCTATATAGCGGGCCACCAGGGACTTGTAGGATCGGCGATCCTGCGCCATCTGCGGAAAGCGGGTTACCGGGACCTTGTTACGCGCGGGCGCTCTGAGTTGGACCTGACCAGTCAGCCGGCCGTCGAAAGATTCTTTGAACAGCAGAGACCCGAATATGTCTTTTTAGCGGCGGCGAGAGTCGGCGGCGTCCTAGCCAACAGCACCTACCCGGCCGAATTCATTCGCGACAACCTCTTGATTCAGACGAACGTGATTGACGCTGCTTTCCGGTATGGCGTTCGCAAATTTCTATTTCTGGGATCCTCCTGTGTTTATCCCAAACACGCCACCCAGCCGATGACCGAGGACCAGCTGTTGTCCGGCCTCCCTGAACCGAGCAACGAACCGTACGCGATCGCGAAAATCGCGGGCATCAAAATGGCTCAAGCCTATCGGCGGCAGCACGGGTTCCCGGTGATTTCCTTGATGCCGACGAACCTGTACGGTCCCGGGGACAACTTTGATTTGGAAACTTCCCATGTCGTACCCGCGCTGATTCGGAAGTTCCACGAGGCCGAAGTTTCGGGGGCTTCTCCGGTTACTGTCTGGGGGACGGGGAATCCTCGGCGCGAATTCTTGTACGTCGAAGATTTGGCGGACGCTGTTCACTTCTTGATGCTGAACTACGACTCAGGCGACATCATCAACGTCGGCACCGGCCAGGATGTCAGCATCGCCGAATTGGCCGGGATGGTAGCTGAGATCGTGGGGTATCGGGGAGAGGTCGTGTTTGATCCTTCGAAACCCGGTGGGCCGCCTCGCAAGTTATTAGACGTTTCCCGCTTGAGTTCCCTGGGCTGGCGTGCGCCCACGAATTTGCGGGAGGGCCTGGAACGAACTTATCGCTGGTTCAGCGAAGAGTTCCGCGCTTCGGGATGAAACCTCCGGCACGCGCCTCGATGACGGGGGCGTTTCCCGTCCTCTGTTGTAGAGTGGAGAAATGCCGCCCGTAAGGTGGCGGCAGGTAGCTGAACTTCCCCGCGCCTGCGCTGCCGTCCTCGCCGCTCTGAATTTCGCCGAGCCCTCCGAAGAGCTGCTTTCCTCCTTACGTGAAAACGAGTGGGATGAGGCGCTCGGGTTCTGCGACCGTTCCCAGCTCACGTTGGTTTTTGGGGACGTCTGCCGCCCTCATTTGCCCGAGCGTGTCCGCGAACGCATCGAAGAGAATTTCGCGGCCAATGCGCAACGCCTCGAGCGCCTCAAGCAAGAGTACCTTCAGATTGCCGATCGCCTTGATTCCGACGGGGTCGAGCACGTTGTTTTGAAGGGCTTCCTACAAGCCCCGCGGTTTGTTCGCAACGCCCGACTCCGCATGCAGTACGATCTGGACCTGCTGTGCCCGCCCGAAGACGTGCGGCATGCCCGAAAGACTCTGCTGGAGCTCGGGTTTGACACCGTCCGGGGCCATGAACGCTTACCCATCGACCATCTGCCTCCAATGGTTCGGCGCACCGATTGGCACTGGAAAGGGGATTACTTTGACCCCGACATTCCGCCGATCGTTGAGCTGCACTTCCAGCTTTGGGACGAAAACACCGAACGTATTCGAGCTCCCGGAGTGGACAAGTTCCGGCTAACCAGCACCCGGCAGCATTTCGACGAAAGACCCCTACCGGCCCTGCAGCCGGTCAATCAGCTCGGCTACGCGGCGCTCCACGCCCTGCGTCACCTGCTGCGCGGCGACCTCAAGCCGGCCCACGCCTTCGAGTTGGCCTATTTTCTCGAGAGCCAGCTCGAGAACGGTGATGTATGGCGTCAATGGGAGGAATCGCACGACCCCTCTCTGCGCCAACTTCAAGCCGTTCCTTTCCTTCTCGCCGAAAGCTGGTTTGGCTGCCGCTTCCCGCGGGCCGTCCGAGACGAAGTCGAGCGTCTCCCCAGCGACGTTCACCGCTGGTTCGCCGACTTCTCGCCTTCTCCGCTGACATTGCGCTTCCGGCCCAACAAAGACGAGCTTCGGCTGCACCTTGCGCTGTTACCTCGACTGGGCGACCGACTGCGCGTGATCCGTCGCCGGCTGCTGCCTCTGCGTCTGCCCGGCCACGTCGACGCGATGTTCTTGCCCGAGGAGCGAATCACAGCCCAGATCCTGCGGCGCAAATGGACGCGCTACGCGGCGTTCCTCGCCGAGCGGCTTCGGTTTCACGTCCATTCGCTCGTGAGAATCTTGCTGGCGGGAGCACGCCGGAAACGACGGTTCGGGAAGAACTCGTCCGCGGGGCATTGAAGCGAGAAAAGGAAGTGAGAAAAGGTCGCAGACCGCCCAGCGGGATTGGAAGTCAGCCACAACCCATTGATTCCATGCTGGTTACGGGAAATTTGGTTTGTTTGGTTATTTTTTTGTCCGTCGAGCGCAATGCCGCTCTCCGGAAGGATCGTCCCCCTTCAGAATAGCGAGCGTGTCAAGTGTCTTCGTGGCCGATGAACAAACGGCCACGGATCTGGCGGGGCCACGACAGAAACTGGAAACTGGGACAGCCTCAGGTACCCCCGGGAGCAGCGAGCAACCCTCAAATTTTCAATATGATAGCTGGATTACGAAAAACCAAGCCGGGGGTGGCAGGAGGCAGCAAGGTACGTAGAATCAGCAAATTGGAGTTCACAACATGACTGATTGAGGCTGTCCCGGTTTTCCCGGCGGCGCTGGCCCTGGCTTTGCTGCGTCAGCCTTTTGTTTAGACGCGCTTCCAGCGCCGAGATGAACTCTGGACTGCTGCAGCGGACGGTCCGCCCCGGCGCGCGCGACGGACTACCCGAAGTACGCCGGCTCGTTGCCCACCTTCCACTTAATGTTGCAGCCGATGCTGGGGATCTGGCCCGCGCTAAGCGGCCAGCCCGCGAGCACGGCATCGATCGCACCGCGCAGGTCGGCGCCCGTCACCGGCTTGCCGTTCTCCGGACGGCTATCGTCGAGTTGGCCGCGGTAAGCAAGCCTGCGGCCTTCGTCGAACAAGAAAAAGTCCGGCGTGCAGGCTGCCGTGTAGGCCTTGGCCACCTCTTGGCTCTCGTCATAGCAGTAGGGGAAAGTGAAGCCCAGCTTCTCGGCGAGCTCCCTCGATTTTTCCGGCGAATCATCGGGGAAATTCGGAACGTCGTTCGACGTGATGGCAACGACGCCCAGTGATTTGCCGGCGTAGTCTCTTCCAAGCCGCGCCAGCTCATCCTGGACGTGCTTCACAAAAGGACAGTGATTGCAAATGAACATCACCAGCAACCCTTGGTTGCCGGCAAAGGTGTCAAGACTGACTGTGTCTCCCGTAACGTGATTGGGCAACTGAAACGCGGGAGCCTCCGTTCCGAGACTAAGCATGGTCGATTCGGTCAAAGCCATATCAATTCCTTCCGGTGTGGATTTTAGTTCCTCTCGAGCGGAAAAATGGGGTACGGCCAGCCGATTCGCTTCAGGCTAAGTGATTTGTTTCTAGGGCCATGAGGGGGAGCGAATTGGCGGCAGTCCCGATTTTTCACGATTTTTCCTGTAGTCCATCCGGCAGGCCGCTGAAAGGTTACCGGCACAGGCGATCCCGCCTCCGACGACCCGTGTCGGTCGCCAGCGGCGGCCGCGGCGAAGTCCGTCGCTTTTTCAGCAGCTCAACCATCGTTTTTCCGTCTTCCAATTTTACGGAATTCGGGACATCCGCGGGTAACGGCCCCTAGCGACCATCGTGAAAACCATGCCGCTGACAAAATTGCCGGCCGCGACTCGAAACCAAGATGGCCAACAGTGACGGTTGCTGGCCCGCATTTCTCACCAGCTGACGGGCGAAGTGCGCGATAGGCCCGCCACTACGTCGTTGCACTTGCTCACCGTGCTCAACGTACTGTTTGAGTACGCCCGCATTATTCAAGAAACGAGGCGCCGAGCGGCGCGCGCCGTGTGCTGACGGGCTTCTCACGCACTTCGACTCGCCACATGTGAGAAAAGCGGGCTAGCAGCGGTCAGACTTACCGAAGCAATCCCTGTCGCGCTCGTGAGCGTCTCACCCGCATTCTCACGAGCCGGCGAGTCGAAGTGCGCGAGAACAACGGGCTAACGGTTGAACAGGAACGCGTTACTGTTGATCAGCGCCCACAGTAGATCTTGAGCCCGCGAGGCCCGGCCGGGGCCTTTCCGCAAGTACGCCAATGCGTCGTCGTTCTCACTGTTCGTGGGGAAGCGGCTGAGCGTGGCTAGGTAGAGATCCTCAATCAGGCGGCGATTTGACTCGCCGGCGAGAATCAGCGTCGCGACCCGACCGTCAGGGTCGGCGATGGCTTCGGCCAGGGTCGGTCCGTTGACGAGGTTCATGGCCTGGGGCAGAGTCATATTGTTGCGGCGTTCGCACTCGCAGGAGGATTCTCGCTCGGGGCGGCCAAACATGTCCAGGAATCCGCCCTTGCCGACGTGGGGGTCGGGCAACTGCTGCGCCGTGAAGCCGGAGGGCACTTCCGGAAACTCGGGGGTCGAACCGGTGGCGATCGAGATGGCGTCGAAAAGCGTTTCGGCCGGCAGCCGCCGCGGCATGAAGTGCGAGAAATTCGTCGCGTCGTTCTCGTTCCACTTGTTGGTCTCGATGCCGGTTTGGTAAGCCCGCGAGTGGACGATCGCGCGGATGACGTGCCGCAGGTCGTAACCGTGTTCGACAAAGTCGTTGGCCAGCGCCTGCAACAGCGCTTCGTTGACCGGCGGGTTCGAGGCCCGGATGTCGTCGACCGGTTCGATGATCCCGCGTCCGAAGAAATAGCTCCACATGCGGTTGACGATGGCCCGGGCGAAGAAAGGGTTGTTGTCGGAAGTCAGCCATTCGGCCAACGCCTTACGCCGGTCGCCGGCGTCGGGAATGGGCGGGGCGCCGGCGCTGGCCACGATGTACTGGGGATCGACGACGCGCCCGGTCTTGGGGTGCTTGACCTGGTTTTCCTCGCGCTTGAGGTAGACGATCTGCTCATCGCTGTCGAAGCCCGGTCGCACGCCGACGGCCGCGAAAAAAGCGGCCAGTTGATAGTACTGCGTCTGGGTCCACTTCTCGAAGGGGTGATCGTGACACTGGGCGCATACCATACGCACACCCATAAAGATCTGGGTGGTGCTTTGCATCGCCAGCTTCGGGTCGTCGTTTACGCGGAAGAAGTTGGCGGCGGGATTCTCATACGTACTGCCGCTGGCGGTGACCAGCTCGCGCACCATCTCGTCGTAGGGTTTGTTGGAAGCAATGGAATCGCGTATCCAGTGGCGGAAGGCCCAGGTGCCCTTCTCACCGAGGTACTTGCGGTTGGACTGCAGCAAATCCCCCCACTTCAGCGCCCAGTGGTCGACAAACTCACTTCGATTCATGAGCTGGTCGATCAGGCGTCCACGCTTGAGGCGGGACCTTTCAGGGTCTTCCAAGAAGGCTCGGGCTTCCTCGGGCGTGGGTGGCAGGCCGATCAGATCCAGGTAGACCCGGCGCAAGAAGGCCGTGTTGTCGGCAACCCGAGAGGGTTGAATCTTTAGCCTTTTGAGTTTGCCGTCGATCTGCTCGTCGATGTAGTTGTGTTGGGCAAGTCGCCGCCAACGGAAACCCGGCTCCGGGTTGAGAATCGTGACGGGCAGGGTGACGAACTTCCCTTGGTAGCGAACCATCAGGTTCGCTTCGCCGGTCCGCTGACCCTCGACCAAGTCGTCGGCGACCTTCACCGTGGTGGGGGAATTGCTCTTGATGACCGCTTCGCGGGTGACATCGCGGAGAGAACCGTCCGCGTAGTAGGCGGTCACCAGAACGCGCTGCTTCCTGCCCGGCCGAGCCATGAAGATTTCTCGGGGCAGGACCTCGAGTTTCACGACGTCGTCTTTACCGGGGTCCCCGAAGCGTAGGCCCTCGGAAATCCAGCTCAGGATCGTCTTGTGATAACGCGAGCCAGGTTTGATGCGAAGACCACCTTCGTGCGGGACCAACTGCGTAGGTTTGGCGACCATCAAACTCTGCTCGGCGGCCGCCCGGTTGATACGCCGTCCCGAGACTTCGTAGAGCAGCGCGTCGTAATCGAACTGGGGATCATAGCCTCTCAGCGAGAGTTTGAAACCGTTCTTGCCTTTGGCCGAGCCATGACAGGCGCCGGCCGTGCAGCCCGCCTTGTTCAGCAGGGGGGCAACGTCGCGTAGGAAGTTGAGCGAAACCCCGTGGCCGAGATCGCTGACCTTGGCGATGAGCTCCGCCGTGCGTCCGCCGGCGGTGACGCGAACTTTGGTTTCACCTTCCTTGAGAGGGTAGAGAAAGCCCGCCTCGTCCACTCGAACGCCGTCGCCTAGGGGATCGAACCGCGCTTCCGGCGTCAAGTCGACTCTGTCTCCGTCGGCCGTTTCGCCCGTGACGAGAACGTGCCGGCCTTCCCCTTGGGCCGATAACACGATCGACGACGGCTGGATGGTGAGCTTCGCGATCTCGGTCTTTGTTTCCGCGGACCGGCCCGGCGTCGCAGCCTGGGCGCTCAGCAGAACTAGGGCCGTGAAGGCGGAGAAAATCGTGGTTTGGCGCATCCTAACCCCCTTGGGATCTATGGGCTGAGAGTATTCTACCAGGTTGTCTACCCGCGTACCTTCGCCGGGTTTCACCCCCGCGTAGGACCAGGACCCCTCCGAGACAGACAACGGATCACGGCGTCGGCGAGGGTCCGAACCGTACACTTTCCGAGCCGACCGTTCAAGTGAAAGCGGGCTAAGAAAGGCCGCTACGGGGCTACGGATCTCCACACGCGCTTGCTCGTGCCGCCCGATGTCGCCACGAATGGCGACACGGCACGCAAGAATGCGTGCGCCACGAAGCGAAGGCGTGAACACTATCGTTGCCGAATTGTTTCCGATGTTTCCGCGCCGGGGAGGGATCGTGGCAGTCCTGGCGGTCTTCATTTTTCGCGCAAAATACAGCGACTCGGGACCACGGGCAGCATGCTACGCCTTACAGCCCGAACACGGGCCGAGTCGCCGTTATTTACGAGACTCAGTAGAATGATAGACCAGCCCGGAGGGAAGTTAAGATGTCCAGATTACTATTTGTGATCGTTGCCCTTAGCGTAGTTCCCCAGCTCGCCCCAGCGGCGGAAGCCACCTTTTTTGTCGCGCCAAGCGGCAATGATGCTTGGTCGGGAAAAGTATCAGAACCGAACCAGGGTAAGACGGACGGTCCTTTCGCCACGCTCGCGCGCGCCCGCGATGCCCTGCGGGAGTTGATTGCGGACGGCTTGACCGAGCCCGCGACGGCGATGGTGCGGGGAGGCAAATACTACTTGCCGGGCACGCTGCTTCTCAATCAGAAGGATAGCGGGACTAGAGATCATCCGGTCGCCTACACGGCCTACCCAGGCGAGAAGCCGATCCTGAGCGGTGGGCGGAGGATCACGGGCTGGAAACCGTACAAGGGCAAGATCCTGCGGGCTATGGTTCCGGAGGCGAAAGGCGGCCACTGGAGATTCCGGCAGCTCTTCCTTGACGGCGAGCGCCAGATACGCGCCCGCTATCCCAACTTCGATCCCGAAAATCCTCTCTATGGCGGCTGGGCTTCCCCCCTGCCTCTCGGCGAGGGACTCCCCGACGCCTTCCAGTACAAACCGGGCCTGTTCGAGCGGCAGTGGGCCAAGCCGCGGGAAGCGGAAGTTTTCCTCATAGAGTTCTTTGGGTTGACCGACATCGTACCTCTCAAGTCGATCGACCGCGAGAACAGCGTCATCACGTTGGTCGAGCGCGTGAGGGATCATTCCGACATGCCTTACGTCTCCTATCCGGAAATCGCTCCCGCCGTTCTGGAGTCGCCGAGAGACCAGATGTTCCACATGCCGATCGGCGGGCGATCGCACTTTTACGTCGCCAATGTTCTCGAAGAGCTCGACCAGCCGGGCGAATGGTGCTTGGACTCGGAAGACGGCGTGGTCTACTTTTGGCCGCCCGGCGGCTCGCTTGAAGGATCGGAAGTAGTGGCTCCGGCCGTGCAAACTCTGATCGACCTCACCGGCGCGGCGCACATCACCATCTCTGGGTTCACGTTGACCGAGACCACGACGGGCGACAACATGCATCGCGGGGGACACGAAGGCTACGGGGCGATGCTTCCTACCGTGGGTCGAAAATACATCGGGGAAGCCTTGCACGTAGAGGGGAGTGAACACTGCCGCATCGAGAACAACCATATCCGCGCCGTGGGCGGGAACGGCATTTACGTCGAAGGCTACAATGCGCGCAACGTCATTCAGCACAACGAAATCAGCGAAGCCGGAGGCATCGGCATCTGCCTGATCGGAAGCCACTACAAGAATCCCAAGGTTCCCAAACGCTATCCCATCTACAACCAGGTCCTCGATAACCACGTCCATCACAGCGGGGTGTTCGACAAGTACGTGGCCGGGATCTTCCTCGGTCTGAGCCAGAGCAACGTCATCGGCCACAACCGGATCGAGTACATGCCGCACCATGCGATCAATCTGGGCAACAGCGGCTTTGGGCGCAATATTCTCGAGTACAACGAGATCCGGCACGTCGGCCGGGAGTCTTGCGATAAGGGCGCCATCAATAGTTGGATGGAAGACCCCCACGGCCATGTCGAAAGGCAGGCGGCGAGGGCGGGACATGTGATCCGCTACAACTTGATCGCTGACTTTGAAAACCTACGCCTCGGAGACGGCGAGGCAACCGCTTGCAACGTCGCCTTCGGCATCTATCTGGACAACTACAGCAGCAACAGCTTCGTCTATGGGAACGTGATCGTTCGCGTCGGGAATGTGGGGGTCTATGTGCAAGGCGGCCGGAACAACTTCATTGAGAACAACATTATCGTGGGGACCGACACCGCCACTCACTTTGGCGGCTGGTGGCAACCGCAGATGGAAGGCTTCATGACCGGAAACCACTTCTCCAGGAACATCTATTACAACACCGGCGGCGATCCCAGACTCCTCCATCGCCACATCGCCTTCGAGAAGGAACCGATCACCGATGTCATCGGAGTGTCGGATTACAACCTCCTTTTTAGTGGCGGCGGGGAGTTTACGATTAGGGAAGCCTCGTCGCCAATGCTGCCGTTGGAGGAATCCAAGAGGCCATTCCCCATTTGGCCCAGATATAAAGACATGTCGCTCGCCGAGTGGCGGGCCATGGGGTTTGACACGCATTCGGTCATCGCGGACCCCATGTTCGTCGATCCCGCGAACGACGACTACCGCTTGCGTGCCAACTCCCCGGCGCTCGAACTAGGTTTTCAGCCCATTGATCTAAGCAAGATCGGACCACGGGAGAAACCGCGCGCGCCAAAGTAGATTGCGGGAACGGCGTGGTACGGAGCCGCGAACGCAAGGGGGCAGACCAGCTCAGCGGCCGGACTGAGGTGACGGACGGGCTGCCTTCGCGGGGCCGGGCAGGAGCCAACGCAGAACGACGGCACAGGGCCGGCCGGGGTGGTCCGGTGGAACATCGACCGTTTGCGAAGCGGCTCTCGCTATAACCGGCGGGAGCGCCGGTTCGGGGGGACGCCGCCATGGAAGCAAAGCTACGGCCAGGCACTGTCGAGGATGCGAACCCGTGCGGCAAGATCTGTTTCGAAGCGTTCGGGGCGCTGGCCAACCATCATCGCTTTCCTCCTGATTTTCCCTCCGTTGAAATCGCGGCTGGTTTGTTCTCGATGTTACTGGCTCACCCGGGTTTCTATTCCGTCGTGGCGGAAATCGACGGGCGTATCGTGGGCAGCAATTTCCTCGATGAGCGCTCGGCGATCGCCGGCGTAGGGCCGATCACGATCGACCCTGAAGTCCAAAACAAAAGCGTTGGCCGCCGGCTCATGGCGGACGTGCTCGTTCGGGCCGAGCAACGGGGATTCCCGGGAGTGCGACTGTTGCAAGCGACCTACCACAATCGCTCACTGAGTCTCTATGCGAAGTTGGGTTTCGAGACGAGGGAGCCGATCTCGACGATGCAGGGTCCGCCGATCCATACATCATTTCCGGGCGTCACTGTTCGCCCCGCCGCGGAGAGCGACGCGGATGCCTGCAACCGTCTTTGCAGCCGCGTTCATGGGCACGATCGCGGCGGCGAGCTGATGGACGGCATCCGGCAAGGATCCGCCCAAGTTGTCGAGCGCGCGGGGCGCGTGACGGGATATACGACGTTGCTTGGATTCTTTGGGCACTCCGTCGGCGAAAGCAATGATGATTTGAAGGCGCTGATCGGGGAAGCTTCGGAGTACGCCGGTCCGGGGTTCCTGTTGCCGACCCGCAACGGCGAGCTGTTCCGCTGGTGCCTAAAGAACGGACTTCGCGTCGTACAGCCGATGACTCTGATGAGTATCGGGCTCTATAACGAACCATCTGGGGCCTACCTCCCGGCGGTGCTTTATTAACCCGCTTTTCTCAGTAGGTGGGGGCTAACGCGCTTTTCTCACCACCTGACGGTCGAAGCACGCAATAGCCCCGCCATCACTGCTGTCCGGTTAAAAGTCGAATAGAATCAATTGGTTGGGGTCATAGGGGGATTCGTTTGGGGAGTCGGATGGCTGGAGTGCCTGTAAAAGGGGCATTTTTTCGAATTGCGTAACGCTGAGAATCTGTAGAATCTGGTAAAGACTCGCTTCCAGCCCGAGCCGTTTCCGGACGATGGCGATGAGCACGTAAATCGAGACAGCGATCCAGATCTGCGTCTTGACGGCGTTCTCGCTGGTGCCGTAAAACGAGTTGATTCGCAGATGTTGCTTGATCCACTTGAAGAACAACTCAATCTGCCAACGCGACTTGTAGATGTGGGCGATGGTCAGCGCCGGGAGCGCGAAGTTGTTGGTCAGAAACTTCAGCCGCTTGTTCGTCCGGGCGTCGAAGTAACTGACCCTCCGCAACGGGTCGGGATAGGCTTGGGCCGATTCGATGGCAGCCAGTATGACGGTCTGATCCGAGCGCAAGCCCGTGGATTTGTCGACGGGATGCGAGTAGCGCCGTTGGAGCAAGATGTTCTTCTTGGTTCGCACGACGAAGAACGACGAGCAGAGAGTGAACACGAAGAGGCGTTCGAAATCGACGTAGGCCCGATCCATGACGTAGAACGCGCCGGCCTCCGGGCCGATCTCGTCGAGGATGTTGATGTCGTGCACTTTGCCTCCAGTAATGCGGATGAACGTGGGAATATTGCCGTGCAGATCCAGCAGCGTGTGCATCTTCACGGCGGCCTTTTGCTTGCGGAATCTCGCCCACGGAAACAGCGACAGGCAGAGGTCGATTGTTGTCGAGTCGAGAGCGTACAGAGTCTGGTCCAAGTCCACACCGATCGGGTCGTGGGCATATAACGGCCGTGCCATGCCAATCAAGACCTGCGCGAAGTCCGCGTAGATCCGCCAGTCGCGCGACTCGTTCGCATCGGCCAGTGTCGAGCGCGCTACCCTGCCGCGGAATCCCATGTGGTAGAGTTTGCCGTGCATCGAACGCAGGCACGTCTCGATGTCGCGGAGGCTTGCCCGATAGGTCAGCTGGGCGAATGCCATCGCAAGGAACTGATCCCAGCAGGAGAAACTTTTCAGATAGGAATCGCCGCGGTAGCGCGATACACATTTCTGAAACTCTTTGCTCGGTAGGTGCTCGATCAGTTGGGAGAAAACCGTACGGCCAAGGTTCATCCCTCATTGTGCCGCGTCCGGATGCTCCGTTCAGGCGACCATTTGCGGCCTCGGGATTTCAAATCGTTCCCGGGCAAAACAGGCCATAAGACATTGAGCGGTCGAGACTTACCGTCCGATGGCGCGACTTTCCCCGGACAGCACTGATAATCGAAAGGCCCTTCCGTCATGGGTTCGCTCATGCACGAAGTCATAGCTCCAGACGTGATCCTTGTGAGCCGCTCGTAACCGAACGCAGGATCCATCATGAAGCCACAGTCTCCTTCGTTTCGGCTGTCTGGACGGGACTTTCAGCCCCTCCTGTCTCCACAACCTCTCCACCCGCTTGTGATTCACTTTCCACCCTTCCCAACGAAGCATGGCCGTGATCCGTCGGTAGCCGTATCGCCCGTAGTGCGTGGCCAACTCCACCATCTCAGCCACCAGTCGAGCCTCCTCATCGGGGATATGCCTTTCCCTTCGCTGGGTCGATCGAGCCTGTCCCAGCACTTGGCAGGCCCGACGTTCGGAGACGCGCTCTGCTCCCAATCTCTCCCTCACCCACACCACTGCGCGTCTCCTCTTCGTCGGGCCTAGAAGTTTCCCGAGGAAACTTCCTTTAGGATCTGCTTGTCCAAAGACAGATCTGCCACTAGCTTCTTCAACCGGGCATTCTCCTTCTCCAACACCTTCAACCGCTTGGCCTGATTCAGTCGAAGCCCTCCGTACTCCTTGCGCCACCGGTAGTAGGTCTGCTCGGTCACCCCAATCTGTTTGCACACCTGGCCCACCGTCTGTCCTTGAGCTAGACCCACCTCTGCCTCACGCAACTTGATGATGATCTGTTCTGCACTAAATCGCTTCCCTGCCATCTCTTGCCTCCTTCCTAAAACCGAAAATCCTAACATTCAACTTGGACTCGTTTTAGGGGGCAAGGTCAGTTTTCGACCAGTATCGCGTGGAAGCGGTGGTGGATCGGGTCGAGACGACCGGCGCGGTTTTCCTGGGGCTGACGCTGGGCTGCGCGCGCTGCCACGACCACAAATACGACCCTGTTTCGCAGAAGGAGTTTTATCGGTTCTATGCGTTCTTCAACAACATTGACGAGTTGGGCGCCGAGTATCAGTTGGGTGTCGGTGGGAAGGTAGGCCGGGCAAGGGCCCACGAACCGATACTCGAGTTCGGAACCGCCGAGCAACTCGCCCGGCGCGAAGCCATCCGCGCACAGATCGCCCTCCTCGAAAAGGAGCTGGAAGAGTACGAGAGACCGATACTCGCCAAGGCGGCCGAGTGCTGCGAGACGCTGACAGACGAAGAGCGATCAAAACTCGAGCCCAAGATTCTGGAGATTCTTGAAATCCCACCCAAAGAGCGCAGCCACTTTCAGAAGGAGGCGGTAGAGGATGCTTTCAAGGAGATGGATCCCGGCTACACGAAGCGCCAGGCCGGGATCAAGGCGCTGCAAGACATCGAGCCCAAGGTCCCCAGCACGTTGGTGATGAGGGAGTTGCCCAAACCGCGCCAAGCTTACGTTCAGCTCGGAGGTGACTTCCTTCGGAAAGGGATCGACGTGGAGCCGGGGGTGCCGGCGATCCTACCGCCGTTGCCGAAAAGCGAGAGTCCGAATCGGCTGGACTTGGCCCGCTGGCTGGTGGATGCGAAAAACCCGCTGACTCCACGGGTGACTGTCAATCGTATCTGGCAACGATACTTCGGTACAGGGCTGGTCGAGACCGAGAACGACTTCGGCACGCGGGATCGCCTCGCTCTCATCCTAATTTGCTCGACTGGCTGGCTTCGGAGTTTATCGCTCAGGGGTGGAGCCTGAAGGCAATGCACCGTCTCATCGTGGACTCCGCCACGTATCGCCACTCTTCTGGGTATCGGCCAGAGCTTGCCAAATTGGACCCGACTAACCGGCTGCTCGGACGGCAAGCTCGGCTGCGCCTGGAAGCGGAGATCGTGCGCGACACGGCGATGGCTGCCAGCGGCCTCTTCACCGCGAAAATTGGTGGGCCGAGTGTTTTCCCGCCTCAGCCGTAAGGGGTCGGCCGGGTGACGCAGGTCGATCGCGGTTGGGTTGCCGAAAGCGGCGCCGATCGCTTTCGCCGGGGTATGTATACCTATTTTTGGCGCGCCAGCCCCCATCCCGGGCTGATGGTTTTTGACGCTTCGGATTCAACCAAAACCTGCACGCGCCGTAACCGGTCGAATACGCCACTACAAGCACTCACCCTGCTGAATGATGAAACGTTCCAGGAATTCGCGCAGGGCCTGGCGACACGCGTGCTCAGGGACGCGCCGGACAACAATTCCGCTCGGGTGACGCATGCTTTCCGGGTCTGTCTTGGGCGACAGCCGAGGCCGGCCGAGCGAGCCAGGCTGGAGCAGTTCCTTGCGGTCCAGCTTGACGACTTCTTGACTTACCCGGAGAAGGCCCGCCAGGTCCTTGCGCAAGATGTGCCGGAAGACGCTGACGTTCCTCAACTGGCGGCCTGGCTAGCCGTCTCGCGAGTACTGCTGAATCTCGATGAGTTCGTGACCAGGGAGTGAGCGGTTGATTGGATGCCTAAGCCGGGCAAGACCTCTTCGGCAAGCCTCGAAAGAGTCTCGCGGGGTCCGCTGCTTCTCGGGAGGAAGCCATGGATATTGATCAAAGACTCCTGTTAGCCGGCACGCGCCGCCATTTCTTCAGCCAGTGCGCCATGGGGCTGGGGCAGATGGCGCTGGCGTCGCTTCTCACCGACGGGCGAGCGTTCGGCGCCGACACGGCGGGGGTGACGAATCCATTAGCGCCTCGGAAATCCCATTTCCCCCCGAAGGTCAAGAGTGTCATCTACTTGTTCATGGCCGGCGGACCCAGCCAGTTGGACCTGTTCGAATACAAGCCGAGGCTACAGCAGCTCGACGGTCAGCCGACACCTGCGTCGTTTCTCGAGGGTAAGAGATTCGCGTTCATGGACACGTTCTCGGAGGACGTCCCCGAACTTTTGGCGACGCAACGCAAGTTCGCCCGATACGGGCAGAGTGGGAAGTACGTGTCCGAACTTCTACCGCGCCTCGCTACGGTCGTCGACGACCTGGCATTCGTTTCGACGGTGAGTACGGATAATTTCAACCATGTGCCGGCGAAGATTTTCGTAAACACGGGTTCAACGCGGTTTGGCCGGCCGAGTATGGGGTCGTGGGTGACGTACGGACTGGGCAGTGAGTCCCAAGATCTACCGGGGTTCGTGGTACTGCAGTCGGGACCGCGTGGGCCGCGGGGCGGCGCACTCAACTGGGGCAGTGCTTTTCTGCCCACCACCCACCAGGGGATTCCGTTCCGAAGCGGCGGAGACCCGATCCTTAATCTTTCGAGTCCCAAGGGGTTCAGTCACGAGCGCCAGGGTGAGACGATTCGGGCCATCCGCGATCTCAACCTGACCCACCTCGCTGAAGTCGGAGACCCCGAAATCTCCACCCGCATCTCTGCCTATGAGATGGCTTACCGCATGCAGACCAGCGGTCCGGAACTGATTGATCTCTCTGCCGAGGCCCGAGAAACGCTCGATCTCTATGGCGCTGAGCCGGGGGCGGAATCGTTCGCCAACAACTGCCTATTGGCCCGCCGGCTGGTGGAGCGGGGCGTTCGCTTCGTTCAGCTCTACCATACCGACTGGGACCACCACGGCGAGGGAGAACAAACCCTGGGGAAGGGACTCGAGAAGCTTTGCCGTCAGACCGATCAGCCATGTGCGGCTTTGATACAAGACCTTAAACAGCGAGGACTGCTGGACGAGACGCTCGTGGTCTGGGGCGGTGAATTTGGCCGTACGCCCATGGGTGAGAAGCGCGCCTCTGTCGGGCGCAACCATCATATCGACGCCTTCACGATGTGGTTTGCCGGCGGCGGAATCAAGCCGGGCCAAACCGTCGGCGTTACCGATGAGTTGGGATTCGGGTCGGTCGAAGACAAGATCCACATGCACGACATCCAGGCGACGGTCCTTCACCAACTAGGCCTGGATCACACCAAGCTCACCTTCAAGTTCAAGGGGCGCGACTTCCGCCTGACGGACGTCGGCGGGCAGGTGATTAGGAAACTCTTGGCATAAGTGTCGAGGGCGCCCCGTATGGCCTCTGTTTGATATGATCCATCCGTAGCGGACGTGTGTCGTGGCCGGTCAGCATTGCCCTTGCAAGCGATTGACGAGACAGAGCCATAATCGTCAGGTCGTCGTGCTGCGAGCTTGACGCTTGCCGTTTCGGCTACTGACGCCGACGCCTCACGATCACACGGAAGGCCGCTCTCCAGTTCAAACCAATGGGGTACGGCGATAAATTCCCGCGGATGATCCTCGAAGATATTCGCAAGCAGAGTCTGGGCTATGGCGTCGACAAGAAGCTAGCCCGCTTTTCTCGCCACGTGGTGAGAAAAGCGGGCTAGTTGAGCAGTTTCTAGTTCGAAAGTTCGTTGTTCGGGGTTGCGAGCTTGGGTCACTAGCTACGATCCACTCAGGCGAAGAACAATCGCTCAGCGGAACTCGTGGGTCTCGGTCAAGCCTTTACCCTGCTGGACGACAACCCACTGGTTGACCTCGACGGATTCGAATGCGTCTTCGCTGCCGTCAGGCCAGCGGACCTTGATATCAGCCTGGGTGTTGCTTCCCATTCCGAAATGCATGCGGAAGTCACTTTGGGAAATGTGATAGCCGCCGCTGCGCACCTCGTCGATCTGCTTCAGCTCGCCCGCCAGGACGGTAATGCGCGCCCCGATCGCGTGCCGACCCAGGGGGGTTAGGGCCTCAACCAGCAGGGAGTTGCCATGCTCGCCGAAGTTTTTGAGTAGCGACGGAGGCTCGTGCATATTCGCGACCACGATCTCCAGGGCACCGTCATTGTCGAGGTCGCCGATGGCGATGCCTCGCGAAGAGTGACGCGCTTGAATGGCCGGCCCGGCTTCGGGCGAAACGTCGTGGAACTCCCCGTCTCCGCGGTTCCAATAGAGCAGCCGCCGCTGCAAGAAAGTCTCGTTGATTCGGCTGTCGTCAACCTCCGGATAGATATGACCATTGGCGACGAAAATGTCTTTCCATCCATCGTGATCGACGTCGGTGAAAGCAGTGCCCCACCCCAGGTAGCGCGTGTTGACGGCCAACCCGGCGGGGATTGTTTCGTCCATGAACGTCCAGTTGCCGTCGTTTCGGTACAGGGTATGTGTATCACCGGAGAAGTTGGTCTTGAAAATGTCCAGGTCCCCGTCTCCGTCGTAGTCGGCGGCGGTTGCTCCCATGCCGGCCTGTTCCATGCCGTCTATGTTGTAGGCAGCTCCCGAGACGGCGCCCAGATCCTCGAAGGTTCCGTCTCCTCGGTTGCGGTAGAGGAGGCTGGGTGTGGAATCGCAGGCGACGTACACATCCGGCCAGCCGTCGTTGTCGAAGTCACCAGTCAACGTTGTCAACCCGTAGTAGCTCTTCGGCCCCACGATACCGGCCTTCTTGGAAACGTCAGTGAATACCCCGTTGCCATCATTCTCATAAAAGGACATCGTTTCGGCGGGGAGCCCCCGTGGCCCGCAAAAGACGGCGATCCCTTTCCAGTTGCACTCAGCGATTTGTCCCGGCCTTGGGGGTTCTCCAGCCTTCGGGATTTTTTCGGGGTCGAAGTCCACGTAGTTGGCGACAAAGAGGTCTAAGTCACCGTCCCGGTCATAATCAAGAAAGGAACAACCCGTGCTCCAACGGCGCTGGGGAATGGCCAACCCTCGCTGCTCCGTCTCATCGCGAAACGTTCCATCACCTTGATTTCGGAACAATCGATGCTTGCCCCAGTGTGTCACCAGTAAGTCCGTGTAAGCGTCGTTGTCGATGTCGCCGGCGCACACTCCTTGTCCCCAGCCGGTGTGGACCAGGCCGGCCTCCTCGGTCACGTCGACAAACCTCAATTCGCCCGTGTTGCGATACAAGTAATGTCTCGGTCGCAACGAACCACGATCGAAAAGGTCGCCGTTGACCAGAAAGATGTCTTGTAGGCCGTCGTTATCGTAATCGAAGACAGCAACCCCTGTCCCCGCCGATTCGACAAGGTAATCCTTTCGCGCTCTCACGCCGACCACGTTGACCCCCGTCAAGCCGGCCTCTTGGGAAAGATCTCGAAACTCGACGTGCGGCGGTGCGAGTCCCTCGGGTAAGGGCTTGCGAGGAAGGTCGGTGCGCCCGGTCGTCGCGACCCCTTGCGGCAACGCGGCCAAGTGCCGGGGTTGGATTTCGAAATCGATCCACTGCACGGACGGGGGCTGTCGCTTGGCAAACTTGTCGGTTACCACAAACTGCAATATGTAGTCGCCGGGCTTTAGGTCGTCGGCGAGCTTCATCCGTCCCGCGTAGAAGACGCGCTTCCAGTCCTTCTGCGGTGCGAGGTTCAAAGGGAGAGACTCGGTCTCGAACACCGTCTTCGCCTCGTGGAGCACGCGCATCCGCGCCTCCAGCTGTGGTCGTTTCCCAATGTGATCAACCTTGGCGTTGACAATCTGAAACTGGTACTCGAGCTGCTCGCCGGGGCGGAAAACTCGCATAGCAGGACTCGATGAGATCTCAGCGGTGGGCGTTTCTTCACCTTTTTCTTGCATTGGCGAAGGACGTGCCCGGAGGTAAATGGCGGATACAGCAAGACCGCCTGTGTCGACTTTTGGGATCTCAATGAACTGGCTGGCCGAGCCCATCTTCCCGGAAGACGTATCGAGGACGGCGGCTCTTACGTGATAGGCCCCCGCCTTCCGGACCGGAAGACTGACTGAGTAAACCAGGCCCTGTTCGCTAACTTGACGTGCCTTGGTAGTACGTTGGATCGCAAACGATTGCCGGCTCTGCTCTACCATTTTGCCGTTGTCGCCGAAAGTCATTACGGCGACGTTCACCACTGCCTTATGGCGTCCATAGGTACGCTCCCGTTCGCCCGCCCCGGTGTGCGTCTGTTCCTCTTCTCGGAGGAACATCAAGTCCCCTCCATCTATGTACAACAGGCAGTTAATGAACGAGCCTTTGGCATCGTTTGCGAACAACCCGGTCAATTTCAGTCGCACCGCGTCGGCGCCGAAAGGCGAGGTCAGCGCGGCCAACAACCGATCGGTCTGCTCGGGCTGCGGCGCCTTGTCCGCAACGCCCGCGAATCCGCTACGGGAGCGGACCCGCAGACCCGGTCGCTTCACCCTGACCTCAATCTTATGGAACGATCGGTCGAAAATTTCCTCCGGGGGTCTGTATCCGATGAGGTAGTAGCCCTTTTGGTCGTCCATCACGCGGCCGATAGCACCGCTGACTTCGTTCGCACTTGCCACAAACAGGCCGCCGGTTTCGTAGGCCAGAAAACCCAGTCCGCTTTGTCCCTGGAAGTATTCCAGCTTGCGGGAGTTCGTGACAATGTAGGGATCGCTCTCGGTAAGGCTGGTGGCTGCCGTCACGCCCAGATGCTGAACACCCCGCGGATCGATCGTATAGAGCACGACTGAGGCTCGGTTTGCTTGATCGGCAACTTGGCGCAGCCCCTCGACAACGCGCTCGCTCTTGCCTTCCGCGGCCAGCACGCCGACACTGTCGGAGAACAGCACCAGGGATTTGCGGCCAGGCAGGTTCCTAAGACCCTCCAGAATATAGCCTAGAGCACCCAGGGTGCCTACCAAAAAATACTGTTCACGGGATTGATCAATTTCAAACCCCATTCCTTCCTCGTTGCGAGACCGCACTTCTCCCCTCAAGATATCGAGCCGCTGTGTGCTCATCATGTCTTCGGTCGCACCAGGAGGCAGGTCGCTTGTTTGCCCATCGGGATACCCGGAAAGGTCATCCGGCATCGAAAAAGCGTCTGCCCCGCGTCGCCCTAGCGGGTTCCACTTTAAGCGTGCAACTGCCGCCCGAAGCTGCCGTTTGTCGGAGGTGAACGATTGCAGGGCGCCGATTCCGCCGCCCGTGCGAAGTACGGCGACCAAATCGTTTGGCTGCATCTGTTCGTCGACAAACTTCCCTAGGGCGTCGCGCACGCCGCGCGTGCTTTCCCAAGACAGTCCAAGACCGTCCGCGACGAAGGCGATCGTCCTCTTCACCTGGTCGACTCTTAGAGCCGTTGGCGGGCGTTGTACGGCCCCTTTGGGGGAAAGTTCACCAACCGTCGTGGCGTCTCGACTACTCGTGGAGCGCGAAGCTATCGAGACGAACGAGAAATTACTGATCTGCTGGGGCTGCTTGTCCTGCAGAATCTCGAAGTCTTCAGCCGTCAGGTCGGTAACTAATTGGCCCTTCTTGTCCGTGACCACGGCATCGACCTGCACGAGGTTCACCGTAACGCGGATGACGGCACCGGCTTCGGAAGGCGATGCACTGGGAGTCTGAGCCCGAAGCGGCATCAAGACCAAATAGGCCGCTACCCAGAATGAAAGGCGCCATGGCACCGTAGGTCTTGGTGATGTCCTCACGGGAAATCCTAAACTCAGTCTTCCACCTCGGGTAAATCGGAGTCGAGTAAACTCCTCTGCTGTGGGAGACCTAGTCCCCGCTGCTCCTCCTGGCCCAGCCTAGTGAAGACGGCGAACTCGCGGTCTGCTTCCTCCCTCCTACCCTGCCTTCGGTACGCGATCGATAATTGGTAGCGGGTTTGCTTGTCGTCAGGGTCGAGCTTCACCGATCGCTCGAGCATTTCAGCCGCCTCGTCCACTTTTCGCGCCAGTAGGTACGCCCGGCCCAGCGCTGCGTGGGCCGCCGCGCTCGCCGAGTCCAACTCCAGCGCCGCGCGGAGCCCGGGAATCGCTTTTTCGTGCTCGCGCCGGTAGCCGTAGATCTCCCCCAAGCGGATCTGCGCGAGCACGTGATAGGGGTCGACTTCCAACTCTTTTTGAAACTCGCTGATGGCCTCGTCGAGTTGCATAGTTCGGGTCAATGCCATCCCCAATTGATAATGAACTCCCGGAACATCCGGCTCGGCCTTGAGTACCGCGCGATAGGCTTGCATGGCTTCGTCATCGCGGTCCCGCGCTTCGAGCACCGCTGCGCTCAACAGGTGTGTGCGGTAGCCGTTGGGATCCAGTTCAACCATTTGCCGCTGCGTCGCAAAGGAGAGCGTCTCGTAAGACTTTCCCTAATAAATAATACGGCATGGGCCAATCCGGAAAACGTTTCCTCAGCCCCCGCAACTGATCTCGGGCGAGCTTCAGTTCACCCTGCTCCATCCGGCAGTGGAAATAGACCTCCTGAAACCAGTCGTTTCGAGAAGGGTCTCGGACAATACCTCCAAGCTGGTCGAGCGTTTTCTCGAGATCACCCACCTTGGGCTGACGGCGAATGAACTGGGTGGTGCTCGCTTCGAGGACGCCGGACTCTAACAGCAACAAAACGTTCAGGAACGAGACAGCCCGCGCGGGGTCGCTGCGCAAAAGTTCGGAGAAACCCGCGTCCGTCGCGGGTATGCTTCGGGCGATGCTTCTCGCTCGATCGTCAAGCTGCGCCCAACTGCCGCCCTCCCCGAGCTTCTCCTGAATTCCCCCCAAGGCGAGCAGCGCGGGGACGTGGTTCGGATCGAGTTCGACCTGCTCGGAAAGTCTGGCCGCGGCACCCTTCAGATCGCCGCCGCGGAGGAGCGCCTGCGCCAATTCCCAGCGAACGGTCGGGTAGCTTGGTCTACCTGCCCTGCTGCTTTCCGCCGGGACGGGTAAGCCGCGGATCGCTGTGGGCGGCATTAGCCATGAAACCGATACCTTCAACCCACAGAAAACCGACTTGGCCGATTTTGGGTGGATAGAAGGTGGTCCCGATGATGATTTCCTCAAGGACCACGAGAGGGCAAGTATCACGATCAGCGGCTACCTTGAAGGTGCGCAACGCTTTGGGTTGCAGCTTTACCCGACGCTGCTCGCGGAAGCCACTCCCAAGGGAAAAGTCACCGACAAGGCCTTTGAAACGATGACGGCTGAGCTCGTTCGGCGGCTGAAAGCGGCTCCGGTGTTTACCCGCAGCGACAGAAGATTCTGGTCGCCAAGGGGTGCATTGCTCCCCGGGCGGCCTACGAACCCATTGCGGCCCGCCTGATTGAGGTAGACACACCCGGCCTGATCGCCGTGAACCCGAAGCGCTTCACGTATGAACATGTGCGCTGGCCGCTGTTTGGGTTGGAACGATAGGTCGGGGGCGGAGTGCTGAATTTCAGTGCAGGCGTCGGGCGCCAGACGCGTCCAGCGAGAGGATCGTGCTTTTAGGTTGGAACAAGCCCCGTAGTCTTATAGAGGCGGTGGCAACCAGCCGGGCCGGATTTCACCCGATGTAGTATCATCGAACTGATGTTGAATTAACCTGGGTGAGGTGCGCGTATGATCCGTCTCGATGCCGATCGTCCCGTTCAATTCTGTGATGGGCTGCGCCGCCGTGATTTTCTCCATGCCGGCTCGCTGGCTTTCCTGGGCTTGGGTCTTCCCCAGCTTCTCGAGCTGAAGGCCCTGGGGGCCGTGGACAAGGGCAAGACGGACATTAACTGCATCTTTTTGATGCTCGTGGGCGGCCCGTCTCAGCTCGATACCTGGGACCCCAAGCCCGACGCGCCGGCGGAAATTCGCGGTCCCCATCGACCGATCAAGACCAATGTCCCCGGGATGGAGATCTCCGAGATCTTCCCCCGCATGGCGCGGCACGCCGACAAGTACGCGCTCATTCGCAGCTGCTACCATACGGCCCCGGCGGTCCACGATACCGGGCACCAAATGATGCAGACGGGCCGGCTTTTCCAAGCCGGAGTCGAGCATCCACACTACGGCTGCGTGCTCTCTTACTTAAAAGGCTCCAAGGGGGATGTGCCGCCCCACGTGCTGCTGCCCAAGCCGATCGGACCCACAGGCGGCAACATGCCCCACGGGCAGACGGCGGGCTACCTGGGCAAGCGCTACGATCCGTTCGTGCTGAACGCCAATCCCGCGGCGCCTAGTTTCAAGGTGCCCGACCTGCTGCCCGCCGATTACATGTCGGCGCTACGGGTTGACCGGCGCAGGAACTGGCGCGCCATGGTCGACAAGACGGTCAGCAAGTTTGAAACGTCACAGGACGCGCGCCTGCTCGACGACACGTTCCACCAAGCCTATACCTTGATGACGTCTCAGAAGGCGCGGGCGGCCTTTGAACTGCACCGCGAGGCCGAAGAAGTGCGCCAGCGATACGGTTTGAACCGCTTCGGCCAGGGATGCTTGCTGGCGCGGAGGCTCATCGAGGCGGGCGTACGATTCGTGACGGTAAACATGTTCGAGACCGTCTTCGACGAGATTACCTGGGATATTCATGGCTCGCCGCCGTTTAGTCCGATCAGCGCCGTCAAAGACCTCTGCGGCCCGATGTTCGACAATGCGTTCACATCGCTGATGGAAGATCTCCACGACCGGCGCCTGCTCGAGGAAACCATGATCGTGGCGGTCGGCGAGTTCGGACGTACTCCGAAAATCAACCCCGCCGGGGGACGCGACCACTGGCCGCAAGTCTGGACCGCGGTCATGGCCGGGGGAGGCATTCAGGGGGGGCAGGTTGTCGGCGCGTCCGACGACCATGCGGCGTTCCCGAAAGATCGCCCCGTCTCACCGCCGGAACTGGCGGCAACGGTCTACCGCGGGCTGGGCATTAAGCTGGACCAGGAATTGCCCGGTGCTCAGGGCCGTCCGATCTTCGCCGTCGACAGCGGCACGGAAGCGATCGGCGAGCTGTTTTCGTGATTGGAGGCGTGCGCCACGTCGCCCGGGCGGTCCGAAAGCGTTGTCTGGGACAGCTTACTAGCCGCAAGGAGATTCTCCTCTCGATGAACCACAAGCTCCAGCTCGTGGCGGCTCTCTCGGGCGTCCTCTGCCTTGCCGCGCCGGCGTATGCCGGACCGTCGCTGGCGATACTTCCAGAAAGCATTCAACTGACCGGGCCCGAGGCGTGGCAACAGTTACTGGCCCAGGCTTCTTTCGACGGACACCAACAAGACTGGACCCGCCGAGCGGAATGGAGTTCCTCCGACCCCGAGGTTGCGACGGTTAGCGAGACAGGCGTGGTGCGGCCCGTCTCGGACGGCTCGGCGGTCATTTCCGCGAAGGCCGAGGGAGTGAGCGGCAAAGTCAGCGTTGCCGTTCAGGGAACCGCGAAGCCGTTCACCTGGAGTTTCCGCAACCAAGTCATCCCGGTGCTGACCAAAATGGGCTGCAATCAGGGAGCTTGCCACGGCGCGCTGGCCGGCAAGAACGGGTTCAAGCTGACCTTGCGGGGCTACGACCCGCCCGCCGACCACCGGGCGCTGACTCGGGAGTCGGTGGCGCGCCGCGTCACCTTGGCCGATCCGGCTTCGAGTTTGATGCTTTTGAAGCCAACAGCGGCGGTTCCTCATGGCGGCGGGAAGCGATTCGGCCCCGAGTCACTCGAATACCGCGTGATCGCCGAGTGGATCGCCGCCGGGGCCGCCGCTCCAAGACGCGATGCGCCCGACGTCATCGGGCTTGAGATCTACCCCCGGGCGGCCACGCTGGACCCCGGCGCCAGCCAACAGGTAGTGGTCAACGCCCACTATTCCGACGGAAGCGTCGCCGATGTATCCCGTTGGGCGAAATACGCCACCACCGACGAGGCCGTCGCTTCGGTGGACGACGCCGGCATGGTGGCCATGACGGGCCACGGCGAAGTCGCCATTACGGTCTGGTATTCGAGCAGAGTGGTTGATTCTCGTTTGACCGTCCCCTTCCCGAATGAAATCTCCGATGACGATTACCGCGACTTTCCGCGCAACAACTTCATTGATGATTTCGTCTTGGCGAAGCTCAAAAAACTGAGAATCGCTCCTTCTCGCCCGGCTACCGATTCCGAGTTCATTCGCCGCGCTTTTCTCGACGCCACCGGAACCCTGCCCACCGCCGAGCAGGTCGAGCAGTTCCTCGACAATCCCGCGGCCGACAAACGCGCTCGGCTCATCGACAGTCTCCTCGAACGCGACGAATTCGTCGACTACTGGGCGTATAAATGGTCGGACCTGCTGCTTGTTTCGAGCGAAAACCTGGACCGGACGGCGATGTGGGATTTCTATAACTGGATCCGCGACGCCGTCAAGAGCGACAAGCCGTGGGACGATTTCGCGCGTGAAATACTCGCTTCCTCAGGCAGCACGCGGCGTCATCCGGCCTTGAACTACTTCGTGATTCACCAGGAAACACCCGAGCTGGCGGAGAACGTGACGCAGGCTTTCATGGGCCAGAGGCTAACGTGCGCCCGCTGTCACAACCACCCGCTCGAGAAGTGGACCCAGCGGCAGTACTATCGCTTCGCCAACCTCTTCGCGCGGGTGGCGATCAAAGACGGCCGCGAACCGGGCGATTCGATCGTCTTCGCCAAAGCAAGCGGAGACATCCCGCACCCCCGTCTGCTGCGGCCGCTTCCGCCTACGCCTCTCGACGGCGAGCCGTTGCCCCTCGACTCCCCCGAAGACCGCCGCCTCCACCTGGCCCGCTGGTTGACGAGCGCGGAGAACCCCTACTTCGCCCGTAACCTGGTCAGCCGAGTATGGGCGAATTTCTTTGCCCGAGGATTGGTGTTTCCCGAAGACGATTTGCGGGCCACGAACCCGTCCTCGAACGAAGAGCTCTTCGGCGCGCTGGTCAAGGACTTCGTCGCCCACAACTTCGGAGTAAAACACGTGATCCGTACGATCATGAATTCCGGAACCTACCAGTTGGCGTCCAACCCGACGGCGACAAACCAGACGGACAGCAAATACTATTCGAAATACATCGTCAAGCGCCTTTCGGCCGAGGTGATCCTGGACGCCTACTCGCAGATTACCGGCGTGCCGTCCGTGTTCAAGGGCTATCCGCGCGGCATGCGGGCTCTCGAGCTGCCGGACGTTGAAATCGACTCCCAGTTCCTGGACTCCTTTGGCCGGCCTGATCGGTTGGTATGTGACGTGGGGGAACGCTCGTCGGACCCGAGCGTCGCCCAGGCGCTTCACGTGATCAATGGAGACACGCTGAACAGCAAGCTGCGCGGCGGGGGAAGCAGCATCAACTTGTTCCTGAAACTCGGGCTCTCCGACCGCCGGATCTTGGAGCACGTGTTTCTGTCGGCCTTCAGCCGATATCCGACGGAGTCGGAGAAAGAGAGCATTCTCGCCGCTCTACGGGAATCCCGCCGGGAACAAGGGCCTGTCGAGGCTCGCCGGCAGGCGCGTCGCGAGGCCTTGGAGGATATGATGTGGGCGCTGCTGACGAAAAAAGAATTCCTGTTTAACCACTGATGCCGACCAAGATTCGCTGCGCAGCCCTGATCCGCGCCGCCCTGGTGACGCTTGGCGCGCTCGGCTCGTCGGCGGCTCAAGATACACCGTCATTCACGAGGGACATCGCTCCCCTTCTGGCCCGAAACTGCGTGGCTTGCCACGCCGGCAGCGCCAAGATGGGCGGGCTCGGACTCGAGACCTTTGAGGACTTACAGCGGGGCGGCTCTCATGGAAAGGCCGTCGTCCCCGGCGACAGCGAAAGCAGCCGGCTGTACCGCATGGTCGCCGGCAAGCTGGAACCCTCGATGCCTCTGGGGGGCGGGAGTCTCCCGACCGAGCAGCTTGACCTCATCAAACGGTGGATTGACGCTGGGGCCGCGGGCCCCAAGCCCGGTGAAACCGCGAGCGCGAAGCCACCCTCCATCGAACACAAGAAGGTGGCGCCCACCGCCCCGCTCAAGCCGCAGATATTTTCGCTAGCCTACCGTCCCGACGGCCGAACGCTGGCCTTGGGCGGCTTTCAGGTGGTGCGACTGGCTAGTGCGTCGACGGGCAAGACCGAGGCGATTTTCGAAGGGATGCAAGAAGTCGTTCGCAGCGTGGCTTTTTCCCCAGACGGACGATTGCTGGCCGCCGCGGGCGGGCTGCCGGCCAGAAGCGGCGAAGTCAGAATCTGGGACGTGGTCTCGAGCAAGCCGCGGCTGACCATCGAAGGCCACGCCGACACTATTTATGCCGCAGTGTTTTCGCCGGATGGCGGCATCCTGGCGACTTCCAGCTACGACCGTTTGATTAAATTGTGGGACGTTGACTCGGGCAAAGAACTGCGTACTTTGAAGGACCACATCGACGCCGTCTACGCGCTGGAATTCACGCCTGACGGCAAGTGGCTGCTCTCGGGAGCGGCCGACCGCTCGCTGAAGATTTGGGACGTGTCGAGCGGAGAACGCCTCTACACCGTGAGCGATCCGCTCGAGGGGATCAACGACATCGCGATCCATCCTTCGGGAAAGCTTGTGGCCGCCGGCGGTCTGGACCGGACCATCCGCATCTGGGAATTGGGCGAAAAGGAAGGTAAGTTG
Source organism: Bryobacterales bacterium (assembly GCA_965248365.1). GTDB lineage: Bacteria > Acidobacteriota > Terriglobia > Bryobacterales > UBA6623. The sequence continues at coordinate 654,924 of CBDFJA010000004.1, forward strand.
CAACACTCGCTCATCGCCCACCAGGGTCCTATCCTTCAGATCGCCTTTTCTCCGGACGGAGAAAAGCTGGTCACAGCTTCGATCGACGGAATGATCAAGGTCTTTCGCTCGGCCGATCTGGCCGAACTGAAGATCCTGCCGGCGCAGCCGGACTGGGTCATGTCTTTGCGATTCTCCCCGGACGGCAACCGGCTGGCCGCCGGGCGATTCGACGGCTCGCTAAGTATCTACGATCTCGACGATTACCAGGATCAGCTCGACACGTTGCGGGCTTCAAGGTGACTGTGATGAAAAAGCTCTTCGTCTTTCCGTGCTTAGTTTTCGCGGCCTTGGCCAGTCCGCTGGTCGATCACCCCTCCGGGAACCGCGTCACGCCGCCGACGATCGAGTCCGTTTCGCCGCGCGCCGTCGTTCGCGGCATCTCCCAGGAACTCAAGATCGAAGGCTTCAACCTGGCGGGGACGCGGGCGATTTACTTCAGCGAGCCGGGCGTGGAGGCTCGAATCAGCGGTATCAAAGAGCTTCCGGCGGCGCCCGAGGCGGTGCGACTAGGCGCGGGCGGGCTGCCGTCTACGATTGATCTGGGGCCGCTACCGCCCAGGTATGAGGTCGCCGTCGAACTCGACATCAGCCCCGACGCAGAGATCGGGACCCTCCGCTTCCGCCTGGACACGCCGATAGGGACTAGCCCGGCCGCCAAAGTGCTCGTCGAACCTTACTACGGCGAGCGCCCCGACGCGGAGCCGAACGACAGCCCGTTGAGCGCCACCAAGACATTTTTGCCCGCGATTCTGGCCGGAGCGATCTCCGCTCCCGGCGACGAAGACTACTTTGAAATTGTGGTCGGCGAGGGTGAGCAACTGGTCTTTGAAGAAGCGGCGTGGATGATCGGGTCCGAGTTCAAGGCTCTAATTTCGATCTTGACGCCCGATCACGAGCTGCTTCGCGAATTCGGCCGAGACTACGAAGAGGCTTCCAGGCACTGGTTCGCCCATCGGTTTCCGAAGGCGGGGACGTATTATATCCGGCTCGCGGACTACGAAAGGGGCGGCGGCAAAGACCGTTTCTATCGCTTGAAGATCGGCAAGTTCCCGATCGTGAAATCGGCCTACCCGCTCGGGCTGCAAAGAGGCGAAACGGCCAAGATTTCCGTGCAAGGCTATAACCTTTCCAGTAAGCAGGTTCCCGTGGCCGGCGAGCCTTCCGGGCAGAACCGCTACACCGTCACCCTGCGTCCCCAGGGACCGGCCAGCAAAAGCGTCAACGAATGGAAACTGGCGCTGGAAGACTACGAGGAGGTCGAATCAAGCGGAGCCAACACCTCGCTCGGGGAGGCTCAAACCGTCGCCTTGCCTCAGACCGTCAACGGTCGCATCCCGTCCCCCACAAGCGCGGGCCCGGTGTCGAATTACTTCCGCTTCAATGCGCAAAAAGGGGACGAAATTGTTATCGAGGTCAACGCCGGCCGTCTGGGGTCCAGACTTGATTCTTTAATTCACGTACTCGACGAAAACGGAAACCCCATCGAGCGGGCGACGGTCCGAGCGGTCGCCCAAACCAACGTAACACTGCGGAACTTCACCTCAACCCAACAGGCGATTCGCCTTCATTCTTTCAAACAACTCCTCGCGGGAGACTACGTGATGATGGGCAGCGAGATCATGCGCATAGCTCGCATACCGCGCCAGCCGGATGAAGATACGACCTTTGCCTCGTTTCCGCCCACGAGCGCCGGAAAAAGCAGCCCCTTCGAGGAAGCCGCGCAAAGGCTTGCCTTTCTGGGGACTTCCAGTGAAAGTCAGGCGATGAACACACCGGTTTACAAAGTAATGATCCACCCTCCCGGTCGAAAGTTTGCCTCGAACGGGTTGCCTCTTGTTCGGCTGTATTATGCCAACGACGATGGAGGGCCCGGTTACGGGGGTGACTCGCGGCTGCACTTCACCGCCCCCGCCGACGGTTCCTACGTCGTTCGGCTCAAGGATGTGCATGGCGGAGGCGGAGAGGACTATCCCTACCGGCTGACAATGCGCCGCCCGAGGCCCGACTTTCGGCTGCTTGTCGAGCCGCGGAATCCGAACGTCCCGCGGGGTGGACAGATTCCGATCACGGTACTGGCATCCCGCAGGGATGGCTTCGACGGACCGATCCATGTCACGGTCGAAGACCTGCCTCCCGGCATGAGCGCAACCGCGGGTGTCATCCCGCCCGGCCAAGGCTTGACGACCCTGCTGGCTTCCGCCGATCCCGAGACCGATCTGGACCGCGCGGTCCCCTTCAAGGTCAAGGCTGCGGCGAATATCAGTGGCCGCCCGGTTACCCGCTGGGCCGCGCCCGAAGACAGTCTCAAGTTCATCTCACTTTCTCCCGCCGCTGACGTCGAACTGGCCGCCGATGCCCGAGAAATCGTCCTTGCGCCGGGCGAAGATATCGAGATCACCGTGAGCGCGGAACGCAAGAATGGCTTTGCCGGCCGAGTACAGGTAGAGCTACGGAATTTACCACCTCATATCGACATTCCCGAGATCGGCCTCAGCGCCATCGCGATCCCAGCGGGAGAGGAAAGTCGCACTTTTCACATTCGCGCCCTGCCGCAGGCGAAGCCGATCGAGCAGTGGATTCACTTGGCCGGCAGCGTGCGGACCCGCTCACCGCTTCAAAATTCCTTCGCGGCTGAACCGATCTTGCTGAAGGTCGTTCCAGAACCCGTTGCCACCGCCGCGACCGGCTCGGGCGATTAGCAGGTCATCTTTGGGCGAAGGCCGGCGGTTGATATCCTCCCCTTCGACAGACCTCCACACACAGCCCCTTGGTGAGAAAAGCGGGCTAGCCCGAACTACTCCCAGAAATCAACGATGGCCCGGTTGACTTCGGCGGCGGCCTCCATCTGCACCATGTGGCCGCTTCCGGAAATGATTTGGATTTTAACGTTGGCGGGAAGGCCCTCGGCGTGGGAGGCGGGTAGGATTCGGTCTTCCGAGCCCCAAATCGCTTGAACGGGTATCGACAACTCACCCAGCCGATCATCAAGCACCGCTGCCTGCCGGCCCTGGGGAAAAAACTGATCGGCGATCGCGCGTAGGGCTGAGTCCACGCCGTCGAGGCGCTTGTATTTGAGAATGTCGTCGATGAGCTGCCGCCCTACGAGCCCTGAATTGGCGAACAGCTTTTCAAGATGCGGCTTGATGTCCCTGCGGCGGCCGGCGGTGATAAAGCCTTCGATATAGTCGCCGTCGATCTCCGCACCCAGTCCGGCGGAGGCGATCAGGGCGAGCGAGAGCGCCCGCGCCGGATGGGTCAGCGCAAAGTCCAGCGCAACGGCGCCGCCCATCGAGTGGCCGGCCAAGTGGGCCTTCTCCGCGCCGACGGCGTCCATGAATCCGCTGAGGGCCTTGGTGAACTCGCCCAGGGTTGCCTCGCCGACTTGCTTGGACGAACCGCCATGTCCGGGAAGGTCGAGAGCGTAGACAGTACGAGTCGCGGCCAAAGCCTCGTGATTGAAAAGCCAGTTGTTGAGGTCGCCGCCGAAACCGTGAATCAGAATGGCCGGATCACCACCCTCGCCCCGCCGCAGGTAGCGCAGGGTGCGGCCCTCGACTTCGACAGTCTCGGGCGCGGGGCCGGCCGTTTCCTCGTCGGCCTCCGGGGGCACGAAACTTGCCTGAAAATCAGCAACAAAAATCTCGATCTCCGCGGCGGGAACCGAGGCGTCGGCGATTACCCCCAGCAGTCCTTGAACGGGCACCGTCTCGCCCACTTGCGCCACCCTCCGCAAGACGCCCGATTCGGTAACCTCCAAACCGCCGGCGATTTTTTCCGTTTCTATTTCCACGACTTCAACGCCGGGGCTTACCCCCGCCCCTTCCTCAACGAGCCAAGCGACGACCTTGCCTTCCGTCATCGAGAGCCCCCACTTGGGCATGGTCACTTTATGGATCGGCGGCGTGCTCATGCCTTGTACGCCATGGCCTCTCGAACGGCCGTCGCCACCTTCCCCGAATCGGGGATGTAGATGTCTTCGAGAACCGGGCTGAACGGCACCGGCGTGTGAGGAGCGGTTACCATCTGGATCGGCGCCTTGAGATCGCCAAACGCCTTTTGGGCGACCAGCGCGGAAATGTCGGTCGCCATGTTGCACCTCGGCGTCGCTTCGTCGACGATCACGAGCCGGCCGGTGTTCTCCACGCTTTCGAGAAGGGTGTCCTCATCGAGCGGCGAAGTGGTTCGCGGGTCGATGATTTCGCACTCGATGCCGTCGTTGGCCAACTCATCCGCGGCTTCCGAGGCCATATGCACCATCCGCCCCAACGCCACGACCGTGACGTCTCCGCCTTCCCGCACGTAATTGGCTTCTCCGAAAGGCAAGGTATAGGACTCTTCCGGCACCTCCCCCTCGGTTTGATATAGCGCCTTGTGCTCGCAAAAGATGACCGGGTCATCGTCGCGGATTGCTTGGATCAGCAAGCCCTTCGCGTCGTACGGTGTCGAGGGAACCACGCATTTCAGCCCCGGAATATGGGTGAAGACGGGGTAGAGACACTGCGAGTGCTGCGCGGCGGCGCGAAGGCCGGCCCCGAACATGGTGCGGATGACCACCGGGGTGACCGCCCTGCCGCCGAACATATAGCGGAACTTCGCCGCCTGGTTGAAAATCTGGTCGAAACAGACGCCCATGAAATCGATGAACATTAGCTCCGCGACTGGCCGCAACCCGGCCGTGGCCGCGCCAATGGCCGCGCCGACAAACGCCGATTCACTGATCGGCGTGTCCATAACGCGATCACCAAACTTGCTCCACAACCCCTTGGTAATTCCGAGCGGACCGCCCCAGGCGTCCATCTCGCCATCGGCGCCACTGCCGCCGGCGACGTCTTCTCCCATCACGATGACCGACTCGTCGCGCTCCATCTCCTGGGCTAGAGCTTCTTTTATAGCCTCTTGAAAGGTGATTTTTCTGGCCATCGATGCTTCCCTCCTGTGGTTACTCAAAACGCGGATCGCGGTCGATACACTGCTGCGACAGATCCTAGTTTCCCCGTACGGCCTCAACTTGGCTCGAGGGCGGTCTGCCCAACGGCTTCCCGCCTAAGCCGGCGCGACTGGCCTTCAGTACTCCGAATACACGTCCGTCTCCAGATCCTCAGCGCCCGGCTCGGCCGCAGCCTTCGCTTTCGCGACGGCATCGTCAATCAGAGCCTTCACCTCTTCGTCGATCTTCGCCAGTTCCTCGGAAGTCACCAATGAGGAGGAGGTGAGGGAGAGGGCCAAGGCGTCAATGCAGTCCCGGTTCTCGCGGAGATTCTTGACTTCATCGGGACCACGGTAGGTTTGGGCGTCGCCTTCGAAGTGACCGAAGTAGCGATTGACCTTGCATTCGATCAAAGTCGGGCCGCCTCCCTCGCGGGCGCGGCCAATTGCCTCTTCCGCAGCGTCGTAGACGGCACAGAAGTCGTGTCCGTCAACCGTCACTCCCGGCATGTCGAACCCTTTCGCCCTTTCGGCCACGTCGGCGCCGGCGACCGAGTACTTGCTCGACGTAGCCTCGGCGTAGCCATTGTTCTCGACGACGAAAACACAGGGCAGTTGCCAGACCGAAGCCAGGTTGAGGCTTTCGAGCGTGGTGCCCTGATTCGATCCCCCGTCCCCCACGAAAACCACGGCGACGCCCTTGGTGCCGAGTTTCTTGGCCGCCAACGCCGCGCCACAGGCCAGGGGAGGGCCGCCCCCGACGATACCGTTGGCTCCCATCATGCCCACTTCGAGGTTGGCGATATGCATCGATCCGCCCTTGCCCGCGCACAAGCCATCTTTCTTGCCGTAGATCTCAGCCATCATCCCGTGGACGTCACATCCCTTCGCGATGCAGTGGCCGTGACCCCGATGCGTGCTGGCGATCTTGTCGTTATCGTCGAGGTGCATGCAAACGCCGACGGCAACCGCCTCCTCGCCGGCATAGAGGTGCACGAACCCGGGAATGTCTCCTGTCGCGAACTCGACGTGAATCCGCTCCTCGAACTCCCGGATGGTTTTCATCTCGCGATAGGCCTTGAGTAATTGCTCTTTCGTGATTTCCATGGGATCTCTCGATCTGGCTGGTTAACCGGCGTCGGGCCCGGAGGGTGAGACGTTTCCCCGCCAGTTCACGCAGCGCGGGCTTGATACGTCCTTGAATTCTATCTTCCGCGGATGGTGCTCCGCAACGGTCTTACCCCCGGGCGCCACGGTGCCGGGCTAGGAGTGATGGGCCCGCGGAGCTTTCACCTGCTTCCGCCGCTCCATGTAGTCCGCGAGAGCCTTATCCAACGGCGGCATCCTGGTTAAGCCCAGCCGTTCGATCTTCGCGTTTGACAAGCCTGAGCGCATCGGGCGCCGCGCGGGCGTCGAAAACTCGCGGTGATTGGTGGCTTGTATGTCGGCTTCCAGACCTGCCGCGCCCAGGATTTTCAAGGCATACTGATACCAAGAAATAAGCGTCCCTCCGCCGATATGGTAAAGACCGAACGCGCTGCGCTCGAGCAAATCAATCGATCGGGAGGCCAAGACCGGGGCGTAGGTGGGGGTCGCGAAAAAGTCCTCGACGACCCGTAGCGGGCTGCCTTCGGCCGCCTTCCGCAGGACCAGTTCCGGGAAATTGCCGCGACTCGTATGTCGCCCGGCGGGGCCAAAAACACCGGCCACGCGCACGACGTACACTTTGTCCAGGCAAGCTTGCGCATAAAGCTCACCCGCCAGCTTTGACACCCCGTAGGCGGAAGGTGGACTGGGGAGATCCTCTTCGACATAAGGGTCTTCCTTTTTCCCATCAAAGACGTGATCGGTCGAGAAGTGCATCAGTACCGCGCGGTGTTGCCGGCAAGCCGTCGCCAAGGAACGCACGGCCAGCCCGTTGATCCGCATCGCGATCTCCGGCTCCTGTTCGGCCAGGTCCACGTGGTTATAGGCAGCGGCGTTGACGACCCACGCCGGAGAATGGTCCTGAAAGGCTCGTTCGATCGCCTGTTCGTTGGTAATGTCAAGTTCTTGCCGGCTCAGCCCGACAACAGTTTGGCCGCGCCGCCGCAACTCAGCGACTAGCTCCGTACCAAGCTGCCCTCCCGCTCCCAGCACAACCGTCCGCAAATTGATGTTCTCCTTACCGCCGGCCACAAGCGTTAGTCACGTCTTTCGCCCAGACCGTCCTTTCAGTAGTATAGAATTCATCGCGCGGAAAGCCCAATTCCAGCAGCAGACCGTCGAGGCTGACTGGTGAAGAAATCGAGTGGACGCTGCGGATCGCCATGTGCGGGGAGTTTCTCGGCCACGGCGTTTTCGCCTACCAAGCCGCCCCTGATTTCCGGCTGCTGCTGATGGGGTCGTTGGGCGTCTCCGAGGAAACGGCAGCGACGGTTCTCCCCGTAATCGGCATCATGGATTTTGTAATCGCAGCCCTGGTTCTGGTCAATCCCATCCGAGCCGTCCTGCTGTGGGGAGCCATCTGGGGGCTTCTCACGGGACTGGCGCGTCCTCTTTCCGGCAAGGAAATTTGGGATTTCCTGGAGCGCTTCCCAAATTGGGGCATCCCCTTGGCGTTGCTGTTGGTTCGAGGGGTTCCCAGCAACTGGAGAGATTGGCTGCGCTAACGCGCGGCCGGGCCCTCGTGCCTCAATCTCGTTGAAAACTTCGCGGGTAGGCGTTCATGTGTGTCCCGCCCCGGCAGCCGGCAGCCGGGGAGGCGAAGTGCGTGAGAGGCCCCTCAGTACAAGGCGCGCGCCGCCCAGCGCCCCGTTTCTTGAACCATGCGGGCTCCTTCCTTGATCCCTACGTTGAACACGGCGAGCAAGCGCAACGCAGTAATGGCGGGCCTATTGCGTGCTTCGACCGTCAGGTGGTGAGAAATGCGGGCTAGGATCGCCAGCGGTTGACGAACCATTTCGTCCGCCGGACGTCACAAAGCCGCGGGTCCGGACCTTCTTCCCCGAGAAGAACCGCCAGCCGCTCCAGATGGCTCCAACCGCAAATGACCAGCGTATTGCGAGTCCGGCCGCCGTGCCGCCTCAGCTTGTCGTACATGAACCGCTCTCGGAGCGCTTGCCAGCGGGCGACTTGCCCGGATGGATATCGGGCGTCCGGCTGGAGATAGTCGCCCGGAATCCCCAGCTTGCGTCTTTCTTGCTTGACGGCGTCAATGGTGACGTATTCGCATCCGTGGGTGTCGGCGAGTTTTTGAGCGATGGTTTCCTCCCCGGCGCGGGTCTCCTCACCGATCAAATCGATCGCATGCTTGCCGATCAGCCCCTCCAGCATCCGCAAAAAATGATGCTTCTGACCGTGTTCGATCTCGGCGTCGCCAATACCGAGGCTCGCCCTCGGCTGCAAGCTGTGTTCGCAGCCTACCAAAACGATTGTGGCCGGCAAACTTTGATTGCCTCTCCAAAGTTCGCCGCCGCGCCCCCACCAAGTCGGCCAGGGAACACCCGCCCGCGCGGCCCCGAAACAACCGTCTGATCGCATCGGATCTCTTATCGGTCAAGACGCTGGAATCGCACCGCACAGCGGAACGTCTGGCGGCGCGCCGGTCTACACGACGTTCGAGATCCCGGCGTTGGGGAAGAACTTCTTGCGATGAGGTATTGGGGCAGCGCCGTGTTCGCTGCCTCCGGCCAAGGACCGGTAAGATTGCCGGTCCCTGCTGCGCGCCGCGCCTCGCCGTAAGCGCCGAACGCGAAAACGCCTACCAGACTACTGATCCTAGCGACGTGGCGCACGCTTCCAGCGTGCTGTGTCGGGCTTTCGAGCCCGACATTTCCGAATCTATAATGAGTTCGTCTCCAGGACAGTTTGCTAGCTCGCTTTTCTCACCACGTGGCGAGGCGAAGTGCTTGAGAAGCCCGTCAGTACAAGGCGCGCGCCGCTCAGCGCCGCATTTCTTTAATAATGCGGGCGTACTTGAACCCTACGTTGAGCACGGTGAGCAAGCGCAACGCGGTAGTGGCGGGCTTATTGCGTGCTTCGACCGTCAGGTGGTGAGAAAAGCGAGCTAGTCGCTCGCGGACTCTTCGCCCCCAGGCGCGCCAACATTATCGGGCATCTCCGCGGTCAGCGCTTCCATGAACGCGACCAGGGCGTCGCGCTCCTTGCGAGTCAGATGGTCGAGCTCCTTGAGCTCCTTGTCGCGCCAGGGGTTGGAATTGCCGGCGCCGATGTAGAAGTCCACAACGTCCTTGAGCGTCGTCAGGCTGCCGTCGTGCATGTAAGGCGCTGATTGCGCAATGTTTCGTAGTGTGGGAGTTTTGAAGGCGCCCCGGTCCGCATCCTGCTTGGTCACTTCATAGCGGCCCAGGTCGCTCAGCTCGCCCTCGTCGTCGACGCCGACGCCCAGGTTGTGGAACTTGTTGTCGCTAAACAGCGCCGATTTCTCGTCGATACTGTGGCAAACGGCGCAGTTGCCTTTTTCCTCGTTGCGGAACACCTCCAAACCGAGTTTGGCGGACTCGCTCAACACCGACTCGTCGCCGCCGTACATGTAGCGGTCGAAGGGCGAATTCCCGCTGAGAACCGTTCGCTCAAAAGAAGCGATCGCCTTGACGACCTTGTCGAAGGTTACCGCACCGGGCCCGTAGGCTTTTTCAAATCGCGCCACGTAGCCGGGGTCGCCCGAGAGATCGCCGACCACGCCTTCGACAGTATGCGCCATCTCAATGGGATTCTGCATCGGCCCGCCGGCCTGGTCTTCGAGGCTGGCGGCTCGCCCGTCCCAAAACTGCGTCGTGTAGTAGGCCGCATTGATCACGCTGGGCGCCTGCCGGCCGCCTTTCTTGCCGCCTACGCCGCTCGAAAACTGGTCCGGGTCGGCGAAGCCAGCGTCAGGCCGGTGGCAAGAGGCGCAGGCGATCGTGCCGTCCACCGACAGCAAGGGATCGTAGTAAAGTTGCCGCCCCAGAGCGATGGTTTCCGCCGTCGGCGGATTGTCTTCCGGGATGGGCAAGGGCGGCAACCCGAGCGGAACCGAGATTTCAACAGTCTCCCCAATCAACTTCGCGGCCGGGGGGGCGACTTCGGGTTCCGGCTGCGGCGCACACGAGATGCCAAGAAGAACAATCGCGGATACGGACAGGGCAACCAATTTGAAACGAAGAGCAGCTGTCACGGTTCACCTCCAGTTCGATGACGTTTCCGGGGACACTCCCTCCCCGGCCCGCTTCGTTTCGCCACCTGGCGAGAAACGCACGCTAGATCAGGAAGAAGTAAGCTTTTCATGGTTGTTACCTTTGAGGCCGTTTGTCAACTGTTGGCGGCCCGCGGATCGAATTCTTGCCAGATTGGTGGGAAATCGGGCGAGATCGATCTCCCCGCGGCGGGCCGAGATCGCCTAGCTCGAAACATGTCCGGGAACCGTAGAGGGCGAAAAGCGGGTCGGATTCCCGTCGGCCGGGGCCCAGGGGGCGCTAACCCGTTTTTCTCACCACGTGGCGAGGCGAAGTGCGTGAGAGGCCCGTCAGTACAAGGCGCGCGCCGCTTGGCGCCGCATTTCTTGAATGATGCGGGCGTACTTTCGCGGGTGCAGCCTAGCCATTCGTATTGTGGCTCTAGCGAAAGAAGTAGCGACCCGCGTTCGACGCCCGACCGGGAAAGTACATTGAGCAAGGCGAGCACGCGCAACGCAGTAATGGCGGGCCTATGGCGTGCTTCGACCGTCGGGTGTGAGAAATGCGGGCTAACCCGGCGGCGTTCCCGCGGGCGCGCGCCACCTAGTGAGTCTCGCAAGTTATGGTCACATCGTCCGCGTTCGGACTCCAGGGGCACAGCTTGCTGTGCTCGGGTTCCAGAGTCACTGCGTTTTGCGAGTGTCCATAGACCCGCAACGCTACTCCTTGCACAACGCTGCTCCTTGCATTGACAGCCCTCAGGCAGACAGCTATGCTGGAGAAAAGCCGTCCATTGCCCCTCCCAAGTGCGGTACACGGCTTCTTCAAAGGAAATCTCGTGGCAAATACGCGTTCCGCGATCAAGCGCATCCGCCAGACGGCGAAGCAGACCGAGGTCAATCGCCGCAATCGGAGCCGGATGCGAACCCAGGTCAAGAAGCTCGAAAAAGCGCTTGCCGACAAGGACGCCGATGCCGTCCAGCAACTGTTGAATCCCACGCTGAGCATCGTCGACAAGTCGGTGCAGAAAGGCGTGCTGAAGAAGAACACCGCTTCGCGGATGAAGTCCCGGCTCACCGTTCTGGCAAAAACCCTCCCAGCGAAAGCGGGCTGAATCAAGCTCCGCTTAGCCAGTCAACCTGACCACCAGTTGCTCCATGATGATGCGGTCGCCCGGCCGCTCGCGCCGAAGATCCCGATCGGCCTGGAATAAGGAGGTCAGCGCGCCCTCGAGTTCGTCTTGGGAGAATCGGCGAGCGATATCAAGCACTTGCCTTGCTCTCGACGGCCACATGCGAACGCCGCTTTGTTGGCATTGCCGCATCAACTCCGCGCTGTTTCGCGCACCCCCTTCTTTCGCCGCCAACGCCTGGCGGAACAGCCCGGCCAGAAGGTTGATCTGCATGGGCCAGTACTCGCCGCTTCTGGCCAGCGTATCGAGCACGTCGAGCGCCCGCGGACGGTTCTTCCGGGCCAGCGCGTCGGAGAACTCGAATACGCCCCGCTGACGGGCCTCGGGAATCAAAGTCTCGAGATCTTGGGAGCTGATCGCCCGCCCGTCGGCGGCGTAGAGGGCCAGCTTCTCCAATTCGTTGCCCAGGCGGGCCATGTCGTTCCCTAACATTTCCACCAGCTCGGACAAAATGGGCCGCTCGATGTTGAGTCGCAGCTCCTTCACCAATTGCGCGGCGGCCGCGATCGCCTCCTGTGGGGTCAGCCGCCCCAGCTCAACGGTCGCGGGGACCCCCGCGTAGAACTTCGCCACTCGTTCGAGATTGGCCTTGTCGCCGCGATCATTCCAATCGTAGCGGGTCGCCTCGAACAGCAATACGACCCCGGCTACCGGGTCGGCGAGATAGTCCGCAAGCGGGTCACTACCGGGGGACGCGGCTGCTGTGCGCGTGGGGACTCGCCTGGGCAGTACGGCTTCCGCATTCAGACCGACGATAAGCCGGCGGGGAGCAAACAATGAGAGCGTCCGGGCTTCATCCAGCAGCCGGTTCAAGGGCTGCTCGCCTAGATCGAGATCGATCAACCCTTCCGGGGAGCCGGTCTCGGGGTGATCCCGGTCGCCCAAGACGGCTTTGATGAGCGCCTGGCGGCAGCGGTCTCGAAAGAACCCTTCATTGCCGAGAAACAGGTAAGCCGGGGCTGGCGGGGATCGGTCCAGACTGGCGAGAAACTGTTTAGGCTTCATCTCGATTCAGAAACCTTCGAGCACGGCGGAAACCAGGCTCCGCGCCAACCCGTCGCCCGTCCGCGCCAAGGCGGCCCGCCTCTCCTCCAAATAGGCTTCCGGATCGATCGTGACCTCGTAGCGCTCACGGTACTCGAAGGCCGGGTTCTGGTAGATCACCTTGGCCGTGTTGCGCTCGATCAACGCGACCTGGACCTGGGTCAGAGTGGCAACGCTGGTCGACCGGCCCGTCTTGGGGTCGAACACGACGGGGAAAACGAAGAAGTTGAGTACCGTGCCCGTCAGGGTCGCGTCGGCCTCCGCCGGGTCGCTGACGATCCGATAGCGCGTGCGCGTCATGAATTCCTGTGCGACCGCGCTGGTCACGTACTGCTCGATCTTGAATTCGGTCGTGTTGTTTCTAAACGTGGGAATGGCGATGGTGTGGACGGTATCGGGTACCGTGTCGGCGCGTCCCGCCAGGCGATAGCCGCAGGAGCCGGCGGAAAAAGCAACCGCCAACCAGACGACGGCGGAACCATACGCGGGGTTAACGCGCATTTCTCACCACCTGACGCCTCTCGCGCACTTCGCCCCGCCAGCTGGTGAGAAAAGCGGGTTAGCGCGCCTTCGAGCGTACAACGGCGCCATTCCTTTGTGGGGACCAAGCTTCCCGAACGGCGGACACGAGCCCGCGGAAGAGTTTGCCCCATCTAGGCAAATAAAACAAGCGCTACTCAACATGTTGTAGTCAAAAACGCCGAATTTCGTTCTCGGTGACAGAGTCCTAGCGCGGGTCCGCGACCGACTCCCTGACCGCGTGTTCCGACCTTGCGACCGACCGGCGTCGGCGCCGAAACAGCCCCCCAATGCGCGTCACAATGCCGCTGAGCACGAAGGTGGAGGCCATCGCCAGCAACACCGGCTCCGAGAAGTTCCAGATGAGATAAATCAAAGTCGCGAAGAAAACGACCATCACCAACGACGGAATCTGGAGAAGACCGACGTCCTTCAAGCTCGCATACCGCCAAGTCGAGATCATCAGAAATGAAAGCAGCGCGATCAGCACCAGCCAGAGAATGCCCCAGGGCCACCAATTCTGGATCGGGTACCCACCGCAAAAGTGCACGACCGCGGCCAGCATCCCCGCGGCCGGAGGAATCGGCAGACCCACGAAGTAGCGGCGTCCGGGGTGCCCCGGGTTCTTCGGCGTCGGATTTTTCTGCACGTTGAAGCGCGCCAGGCGGGCGGCGCCGCAGGTCAGGTAAAGGAACGTCATCAGGTACCCGATGGCCGGCAGCCAGTCGGCCAACCAGAGGCCGGCGGCCAGCTCAGGGGAGCGAATCCCCCAGGCGAAAGCCAGCGTGGCCGGCGCGACGCCGAACGTGATCGCATCGGCCAGCGAGTCGATCTCACGTCCAAAGTCGCTGACGGCGTTGGTCATCCGCGCTATGCGGCCATCCATGCCGTCGGTAAACACCGCCAGACCGATGGCCAAGGCGGCGTGGTTGTAAAGCCGGGCCGCCTCGTCTCCCAGGTCGGGCGGCAGCGAGATCGCCTGTACGGTCTTCATCAGGCAGTAGTAGCCGCAAAACAGCGTACCCACAGTGAAAACCGTAGGCAGGGCATACGTTCGACGAGGGTTCCTCGTGGTTTGGATTTCGCCCATTCTATGAATCCCGTCGACGAGCTAGAATCGAGCTCCCCCCTTTGACGCGCTGCCCCCGTTGCACCAACAAGTCCCACTCCGGTCCCAGCAAGATGTCGACGCGGGAGCCGAACTTGATCAAGCCGAATCGCTCTCCTTTTTCGACGACGTCGCCCTTGGACTTGTGGCAAACAATGCGCCGAGCCACCAGCCCGGCGATCTGTCTGACGACCACTGTCGCGCTTCCCGACTCGATCGTCAAGCTCGTCTGTTCGTTTTCCACCGACGCGCTTTCCCGATTCGCCAAGCGGAACTTCCCCGGCCGGTACTCGAAGGCCGTAATGCGGCCACTAACAGGCATGCGATTGACGTGGACGTCAAAGATATTGAGGAACACGCTAACCCGCCGGCCACCGTCTCCGCTCGGCTGCAACCCGACCACTTTCCCGTCGGCCGGCGAAACAGCGACGGCGCCAGCGGGAATCTCCCTCTCCGGGTCACGGAAAAAGTACAGGCAGAAGGCGGCCATCACGAAAAAAGGAAGCCCCCAAGCCGGCGACGAAAATAGACTTGCCAGAAGCCCCCCCGAAGAGAGACCAACCCCGTAGTGGATCCCGTCACGCACCATCGATCGCCGTGCTCCGCAGGCTATTGTACCAGCCCCTAACCTGCTTTTCTGCTTTTGAAATAGGCCCTGTCTGTAACATGAATTACGTTACGGGGCATATTTTCATTTCGCGGGCCGGACGAAGTTCATCGTCACTCACCAGGTGGCGAGGCGAAGTACGTGAGAGGAGCGGGATCGAAACAAAGCACTTAACCTGAAGCGATGGCCGCCTGTACCGCCTGTACCCGATTTTCCGTTGTCTCGTCAGCGCGCTGTCTAGTCCGACCGATTTCGTTAGGCCAAAAGCTGCCGCAAGTTGCCGCCCAGGATTGCGGCAACCTCATCCGCGGCGAGCGAAAGCCGCTCGAATACCGGGAGCTGAGCTTCGAGAACCGCCGCATTCCAACCGCGCGGGAAGAAGGATGAGTCCGAGCCGAAGAGCAGGCGGTTCGCGCCGTAGACGGCAAGCGCTTGCGCGAAGACGGCATGGAGGTCGAGCGGGGGAACCTGATACTTCGTCCAGGAGTTCGAGCTCGACGTGTCGAGATAAATGTTAGCCGCGAGATCCCCCAGCATCAAGACCTCCCGGAAGTAGCCCGCGCCGAAGTGAGGAATCACGAAGTTCACTTTCGGGAACTCGAGCGCCACTCGGTGCAGATCGATCGGGTTCGAGTAGCTCATGTCGAATTTCGACGGCAGCCCCAGCTTGTTCCGGACGCCGACGGTCAGCACCCCCATATGAACGAAGACGACGACGCCGGGGCGCTCGGAAGCAAGCTCGTAGATGGGCTTGAGGCGGTCATCTTGGACGGAGAATCGATGCATCGCCGGAAACAGGCAAATGCCGCGCAGTCCGAATTTGTCGAGCGCCGCCTCGGTTCGCTCCGCGGCGTCGGGCGCCAACGGGTTGAGCATGAAATAGCCCCAGAAGCGATCGGGAAATGCTCGAACAGCGTCAGCCGCCGATTGCTCGTCGCCCGGAACGCTAGCGATCAACACAGCCTTTTCGACACCGTGTCGGTCAAGCTCCTCCACCCATCGTGCGGCCAGTTGGGCGTTGTCCTCGGACGGCAGGTCCCAACCGAGTTGCTCGACCATGGTTTCGACGGGCCGCTCCGGCGGCAGGTCTTTTTTCTGCGAGGCCAAGGCCTTGAAAAAATCGCGTGAAAAAAGATGCGCGTGCACATCGCGGACAGCAAGGTCACCCCAGGAAGTTTTCATTTGGATCCTCAACTCTACGCAAACAGTAAACTCCTATTCTAGGGAAACGCGGCCTTGGACTTGTCGCCATTGGCAAGTTTTTGACTCCACAAAAATGTCCGGGAGCACCCTGCCGCGCCCGGACGATGGCGTGGCAGCCCACTTGGGGGAACATCGACCAGAGAATCGGCGCCACGCTCTTGGATCGTAATCGTGGGCCTTATCCTAGGGAAAACCGGGATTTTCCAGTTTATTAGGACTTGCTTTCAGCCATTATTACCTGTACCATACGGACCGGAGACGAGTTGGGACTTCCGAGATTTAGAAGCTGAGCCACTGACTTGGGAAGCCAAAAATGGCCGTTGGTCCAAAACTTGGGAAAGAAACGCCGAAATTTCGGCCGCCGGAAGAGATTTTAATCGGGAAGAAATCACTGGCCGAGATACTGAAGGCTCACGAGCAGTGGCTCGATACGGGCGGCAACTACGGCGAGCAAGCCGTTCTGGGAGAGGTTGATCTCAGCTGGGCCGACCTTTCCGGGGTCAATCTTCAGGGGGCTGTCCTCGACCGAACTGAACTTCGCAGAGCGAATCTCGAGAACGCCAAGCTTTGTAGGGCGCAGCTCAAGGGCGCCGACTTCGAGGGGGCCAACCTCCAAGATGCCAACCTGAATGAGGCCAACCTCCAAGGGGCTAGCCTCCCCGGAGCCAACCTTCAGAACGCGCACCTCAAGAAAGCCATACTTTGGGGTGCCAATTTGCGGAGAGCGCACGTCGATTTAGCCGACCTGCCGCATGCCATTCTCAATGAGGCCGACCTCCGCGAAGCCAGCCTTCAGGGTGCTGATCTTGAGGGGGCCGATGTATGTGGCGCTCAGCTGCAAAAAGCCAACTTCCTCAAGACCAGGTTGCTCGCGGCGAACTTGGAGGGTGCCGATCTCACCGGGGCAAAGAGTCTCTTGTCAGGGCAACTGGGCGGCACAAGCTTGGCTGGAGCAAGATTGCTGGAGGATGTCACTAGGTTTGAAACACTGCGGGTCGTCGAGGAAACTTCTATTGAATTTCGCATAATATCGAGTTAGTCAAGGCCAAGAGAAGACTGCTTCCAGAAGGCCGTAATCAAGCGCGGTTTGCGGCGCATGCGACGCAGGGATTTGCGGGCACGCTCGTCCAGCTCCCAGTAGTCCTTCGGACAGACGTTCGGCAACTCGTGCTGCTTCCAGTAAGCCCAAATGTATTCCACCGGGTTCAGCTCCGGTGCATAGGGCGGCAAGCACTCCGTGGCGATGTGGCCTTCGGAGAGCTCGATGAACTCCCGCACCAGGCGGCTGCGGTGCGCCGGCAGGCGGTCCC
Organism: Bryobacterales bacterium; assembly: GCA_965248365.1. GTDB lineage: Bacteria > Acidobacteriota > Terriglobia > Bryobacterales > UBA6623. The sequence continues at coordinate 672,031 of CBDFJA010000004.1, forward strand.
AGACGATCAGCAGCGGGCCGTCGATGTGGCGGACCAAAGCCTTCAGGAAGTCGATGACCTCCAGCTCGCCGATGGCGCCGGGATAGAGCCGGAAGTAGAAGTTGCGCAAGGTCAGCCCGGCGGAAACGGAAAGTTTCTGCCAGTTGAAGTTGAACTCCAGCACAGGTGTCTCGCCGCGGGGCGCCCAGGTGCGGCAACGATGGGGCTTCTGACTCAGTCCGCTTTCGTCGATGAAGACGATCGTGCGGCCTTGTTTTTGGGCTTTTTTTTAGTGGCCGGCCAAGTCTTGCGCCGCCAGTTGCGGATGGCTTCTTCGTTGCGCTCGCGGGCCTTGCCGACAGGCCGTTGCGGGCTCCAGTGGAGCGCCCGCAGGATCTTCCAAACATGACCTTCGTGATAGCGCACGCCGAACTCGTCGGCGATCAGACGAGCGACTCGCGGACAAGTCCACAGCGGCGTCGAGAAGCCTTGCGCTTCGGGGCCCCGCAGCAGCATTGCCTCCAGACGTTCCCGTTGCGTGGCGTCTAACAGCGGCTTGCGGCCAGCGCGCCCGGCCCGGCGGAGTCCGGCGGCACCGTGCGCGCCATGCTCGCTAACCCAACGGCTCACGCTTTGCTGCGCCGCCTTCACGCGCCGTGCTGCCTCGGACTGACTCAAACCTTCGTCGACGACCAGCCGCACGGCCTCCAGCCGTCGCTTTTCCAGAGCATCAAAATCGCGCCTTACGCCTCTTGGGTTCCCCATGTCTATTAAGACGAGCAGACCCCCCAAAAGATTACTCTATATTATGCGGGAGTCAATAAGAATGCTCGCAAGGTGTTCGTGGCGATCCTTGTAGGATGCCTCTATTGCTTACTCACGATCGGAGTGACAACGGACGTCGACCTTCTGATGGGCAAGGAATCGGCGCCCCTTCCGTTCGTTGACAGGAGTATTCCGATCGTCGGGTTTTTCTTCGTAGCACCTCTGCTGCTGCTAGTTTTCTACCTCTACTTTCATTTCTACATGCAAAATTTATGGGCGATCCTGGCCACTCTACCGGCTGTATTCCCTGATGGTATCCCTCTCCACGAGAAGGCCTACCCTTGGCTTCTCAACGATCGAGTACGGTCTCATTTCGCGAGACTGGCGGAAAGCGTACACTCTCTGTCTCGATGGAGGGAGTTGATTTCTGTTTGTGGGGTATCCATTTGACTCAGGTAGCCACAAGATGTTGTGGTCGCGCGAAAGCATCTACCAAGAAGCGAATCCCGAGGTTACTGCTCTGGCGCGGCGTGGGGCTGCGTAACGCGTCCGATTCTCGGAGTTGCCGCCCGAAGGCTGCCACCGCAATGAATTCGCGTGTGGGTCGGCTTGGCGGCCACTCGCACGATCCTCGCAATCTCACATTCCTGTCCGGAGCCACGAGGCCACAACCCATAGGGTGTACCTGAATGAAGTGGATACCCCACTTCTGTTTTTTTGGGGTGGTGGATCGTTCCTTTGATTCTGCTTCTCATCTGGGGCCGATATCTACGGTGCCAAGAGTGGGGTCTCACGACTGTAGCGCGATACACATTTCTGAAACTCTTTGCTCGGTAGGTGCTCGATCAGTTGGGAGAAAACCGTACGGCCAAGGTTCATCCCTCATTGTGCCGCGTCCGGATGCTCCGTTCAGGCGACCATTTGCGGCCTCGGGATTTCAAATCGTTCCCGGGCAAAACAGGCCATAAGACATTGAGCGGTCGAGACTTACCGTCCGATGGCGCGACTTTCCCCGGACAGCACTGACAAGTACTATTGCACGTTCACTCGATTATCTTCCAAGGAGGCAAACCAGGCATGGGCAATCTGATTCTTACTCTTCTGGCACAAGGGGCATTGTTAGCCTCCATCACGCTCACGGCCACCGGCCATCGATCGGACGTCGGCCGGCGGCAGATGGCCGAGCAGCAAACGAAAGGGGCAACGCTAATTTGGGAAAACCCCGGATCTCCAATTCCAGTTCAACAGAGTGACCGGGGATGTTGTGTTCTAAGGTGTTCAGCCAGCCAACCGAGGCGGTTTTATACCACGAGGAGGAATTGCACCGAGGCAGCGGGGAGACCCGGGTGCTCGTCCTCGTTCCACAAGGATCGGCGCTGTGGGGACGTTCGAAGCGACTGAGTGAATGAAAGGTGACGGCGTAAAACTCTCACTACCTGAAGCACTCGGCTTCTGCTGCACGCCCGATACGGCGAACGGAACAGCAGGTGGGTCACATCCCAGGCGCTCGAGTCACCCTCCCTTCCTGCCCCGCCATCCTGGCCCGCGGACGAAGCGGCCCGGCTTCGCCCCCGTATGCTCACCGTTCTTGATCACTTGCACGCCGTTGACGAAAACATGCAGAACCCCGGTGGCATACTGGTGCGGCTCTTCGAAAGTGGCGTGGTCTTGAATCGTGTTTGGGTCAAAAACGACAACGTCGGCGTAGTAGCCTTGCTGGAGCATCCCGCGCCGGTCGAGCTTGAGGTTTTGAGCCGGCAGCGACGTCAGCTTGCGAATCGCTTCCTCTAACGGAATGACCTTCTCATCCCGAACGTATTTTCCCAGCAGCCGCGCGAAACTGCCGTAGGCCCGCGGGTGGACGCTGCTGTTCAGGAATACGCCTTCGGCGGCCGGCGACGGCGAGTCGGAGCAGAAACTGACCCACGGCAGGGCGATCTTTTTCTTGACGTTTTCCTCCGACATCATGGAATAGACCGTGTCGATGCGGAACTCGTCTTCGACGATCAAGTCCATGGCGGTTTCCGCCGGCGATTTCCCCCGCGTCTCGGCGACCTCGGCCAGCGTTTTTCCGGTGAAACGCTTCAGCTTGTCGCTCTTGAAGCCCACCAGCAACATGTTGTCCGGGGATCCCACAATCAGGTACATGTTTTCCCATTCGTCGCTCGGCTCGACCATCTCACGGGCGATTCGCCGGCGTGTGGCGGGGTCCTTCATCCGCTGGAGGGAAGCCTCGAATCCTCCCTCCTGCACCCATGGCGGGATGATCGCGTTCAGCCCCGTCGAACCGGCCGTGTAGGTGTACATGTCCGCGGTGACGGCCAGACCTTCCGCCCTTGCGCGTTTGATCTTCTCAATCGCCTGATCGAGCTTCGGCCAGTTCTCTGCGCCAATCGCTTTTAGGTGATAGACTTCGGCGCGAATTTCGGCCTCCCGGGCGATCGTGATCAGCTCGTCCAGAGCTTCGAGGAGCTGCGCGCCTTCACTGCGCAGGTGGGAGACGTAGATGCCGTCGTACTCGGCCGCGGCCTTGGCCAGCGCGATCAGCTCGTCGGTTTCCGCAAAAACGCCCGGCGGATAGATCAGCGACGACGCCACGCCCAGCGCGCCCTCCTCCATCGCATTGCGCACCAATGCACGCATTTGCTCCAATTCCTCGGCTGTCGGCTCGCGATTCTCGTGGCCGATGACGTAGACGCGGGGACTCGCGGCTCCTATAAATGAGGCCACATTGGGCGAAACACCGCGCTTCTCGAGATAAGCGAGATACTCGCCGAGGGTTGTCCATTCGACGTCATATCTGATGTCTGCCTGCGCCGCGACCATCTCCTTCTTCATGGCCTCGTTGAGCGGTCCCATCGAGCGGCCTTCGCCCAGTACTTCGAGAGTCACCCCCTGGCGAACGTCGCTCTGCGCGCGGCCGTCGGCGATGAGGGTTTCGTTCGCCCAGCACATCATGTTGATGAAGCCGGGGGCGACGGCGAGTCCCCCGACATCGATCTCCGCTTTGCCGCGCACCTCGCCCAGATCTCCCACGGCGATGATTCTGTCGTCCTGGATCGCCAGATCAGCCACAACCGGTGAGGAGCCGCTGCCGTCGTAGATGGTTCCGTTGCGCAGAATCAGGTCGTAATCGGGTTTCGGGGCACAGGCGGACATAAGCATCAGGCCGATCGGCAAAAGGATTCTCGCTTTCCGCATGGGGCCTTCGCCCTCCCTCACCACTCCATCGATTTCCCGCGGCTGCTCATCGGACGGACTTCCAGGCACCCCTTTCCCGTCGGCAGGAGCTTGCCGGGATTCAGGCGCCGGTCGGGGTTGAAGACCACGATCAGCCGTTCCATCAGTTCCAGGCTTTCGGGCGCGAACAGCATCGGCATCAGATCGTTCTTTTCCATGCCGACGCCGTGTTCGCCGGTGATGGCCCCTCCGACCTTCACGCAGTACTCGAGGATTTCCGCTCCGGCGCGTTTCGTGCGTTCGAGCTCGTCGGGGTTTCGGTCGTCGAACATGATGATGGGATGCATGTTGCCGTCGCCGGCGTGAAAAATGTTGCTGATTTTCAGTTTGTATTTGTCGGAGACCTTGTAGATGAAGCGGAGGGTGTCGGCGATGCGGGTACGTGGTACAACGCCATCTTGGACGTAGTAGGTCGGGCTGACCCGTCCCACGGCGCCAAAGGCGTTCTTGCGCCCCTTCCAGAGCAGATCACGCTCCTCGGCGGAACGCGCGATGCGCACTTCCCGAGCGTTATTCTCCCGGCAAGCGTCGCCGATCTGCGCGACTTGCTCTTCCACGGTCTCTTGAAGACCCTCTACCTCGATCAGCAGCACGGCGTTGGCGTCCATCGGATAGCCGGCGTGGGTCGCCTCCTCGACCATTCGCAACATAACGCCGTCAAGCATTTCTACGGCCGCCGGGACGATGGCCCGCGCCGTGATGGCGGCCACCGTGGAAGCAGCGTCTTCGGGCTCGTCGTAGACGGCCAGCAGCGTCTTGACCATTTCGGGCGACCGCATGAGCCGCACGATGACCTTGGTGACCAGCACCATGGTTCCTTCCGAGCCAGTCAGCAGACCAGTGAGATCATAGCCCGGACGATCCGCTTCCTTGCCCCCGGTGGTGATGACCGTGCCGTCGGGCAGGACGGCTTCGACCCCTAAAACGTGGTTCGTCGTGACTCCGTAAGCCAGCGTGTGCGGCCCCCCTGCGTTTTCGGCGACGTTGCCCCCGATGGTGCACGCTCTTTGGCTGGAAGGGTCGGGAGCGTAGTAATATCCATTCCCCTGGACGGCTACGGAGATGTCCAGGTTCACGACACCGGGCTGCAAGACGGCGCACTCGTTTTCGAGATCGATTTCGAGGATCTTGTTCATCCGGGCGAAGCCGATCATGATGCCGCCTTGCGTAGGGATCGTGCCGCCGCTTAGCCCGGTCCCCGCGCCGCGACCTACCAGGGCTAAGTCGAACTGCTTGGCGATCTTAACGATGCCGACGACATCTTCGGTCGTCGAGGGGAAGACGACGCATTCGGGACGGCCCTTCTCGATGCTCCCGTCGTACTCATAAAGCATCAGGTCCTGGGGCCGCTCGAGCAGGCCGCGGGGGCCGACGACGGCGCGCAAAGCCGCCAGCGCTTCGGTAGGGATCACACCTAAATCATATTACGTATCAGTTGCCGGGACATCTTTCTTGCAGCGCAAGGCTTCCATGGGTTGCGTAGCGCAGCGGTTTTGTAGCGCGGGGCTTGGCGGCTGTTTGCCGAGACCCGCGGCCGGTGGACCGGCGCTGGTGGGAGCGCCCGCTAGGTCACGCAGAGAACCGGCCATGCGTAGCGCAGCCGTTGTTCGGGCCAGACCCCCGAGCCGTTTCTTGCGCCGTGCGGTCGTGGGTCGTCTTCCGCCGCAATGGATCAGCCGGCCGGCTCACAGCGGGCCTCCGTGCGCCCCATCCCGACTACACCCCGATCACCAGGGCCTCGTGCACTTCATCGGTTTGCAGCCGGATCGTACGTCCCTTCCGTTTGGCCTTTGTGCCGGCGCCTAGGACCTTGACGCTGCGAATCGGCGCGCGCACTTCGACGCTCGCTTTGTAGAGACGTGGTTCCTGAACCGGCCCCAGCGAATGCGGTGAAAGCCCGCGCGTATAGACTCCCCCGGCAACACCCGAGAGGAAGTGGATGATCCAGCGCCGGCCGGCGTCGTCCTTGGTAACGACGATCTCGACGGTTGAGGGAGCATCCACGACGACTGGAGGCGCCGGGTTCAGGTAGCGAATGGCGTTGCGGATCAGGAAACGATGCTCGGGCATGCGATATTCGGCGCCCCAACTCGCGTCCGGTGAAGCCGGTATGTAGACAACCCGCCCTTCGCCGACCTGGTTCACAAGCACCGCCGGTCCCACGGCCTCCTTGGCCGACATGGCGCGGTGCGGGTCTTCACCCTCCCAACTGCGCTTCGGCGTGCGATGCGGAAGCCATAATTGACCGATTGCCTCGGCCCCGTTCGGCTCGAACTCGGCCCAGTCACCCCAAGCCAGCATGGACCAGTCCGATGGAATGTCCGTCTGCAAAGCCCTGCCCAGCTCGTCATCGGGAGCGTCGAACCGAAAGTAGTGGTCCTTGGTTTCCATCCGCCGGACGAACTTTGCGCCGATCAACTCCGCGATCACCGATTCCTTCCTCGGCCTGCCCATCCCGTCATAGAGGCCGGTGAGGCCGGTGGCGAGCAGGTTGCCGCCCGTCTCGACGTACTCTCGCAGCAGGCCGGCCTGCTTCTCGGTGAGGCAGGCCGCGTTCGGCAAGTAGGCAACCGGGAACTCGCGCAGCTTTTCGACCGAGAGATTCCCGTCGAAAAGGATCCCGCAAGGTATGTGGCCCTCGACCATGGCGCTGTGCGCCCCGAGAAAAGACTGGTAGTACTTTTCCGTCGGCATCCGCTCGACCCGCATGATCTTGGCGGGCGTCTCATCCCCTTGGCCGTACCAGTCCCGCGTGCGCTCGGAAAAGTAGATACCCGCCTCCCGCACCGGCCTGTGACCGAAGTACTCGCTCTTCGCTCGCGCCTCGCCGAAGGCTTCGCCCATGCGGCGGTAGGCTTCATGGTCGAGAGTGCCCTCGTAATCGGCCTTGTCCACGATGGTGCAAAACGCTCCGTGGGCCAGGTAGGTCATGACCTCGGCCTTGATGTCGATCGCCGGCCGCACCGTGTAATCGTGATACTCGCGAATCCCCCGCCAGGTCACCCCCTGAGCCAACCCCTCCGGATGGCTGGCGACCATGAAGAGCGTAATCAGGCTCGGCATCGTATAGCCGAAGGCCCACGGCAGCCCCTCGGCCGTGACGAAGTCGCTCATCGCCGAGTGCGGTATCGGCAGCTCGCCCACCTGCCAGTCAAAGGGCGGATAGCCGTGGTAGTTGAAGTCGACCGAGATTCGCGGATTCTTGGAGTGGACATAAGCGCGAAGCTCGTTGCAGAACCCCGAGTTCGATGCATACCGGAACTGTAGGAACTTTTCCCAAAGCTCGTCCCAGGTTCGCTTCCGAGGCATCTCGACGCCGTGCTGTTTTTGAAATAAGTCCCGACAAGTCGGGCACCAGCACCCGTAGGGCTTGCCAAAGCCGTAGTCGAGCATGTCGAAATGAAACCCGGCAATCTCGTATTCCATCAGCTCATCGGCGACTCGCTTGGAGTGCTCGAGATAGCCGCGGTTGTAGCAGAGCCGGTTGGGGATGTCCTTTCCGTCGACGTCCTGCATGCGGTACTCGGGGAACTTTCGCCAAGCCGCCGAATCGTATTGGATCTGCTGGTAGACGATGATCGGCATCTCGTGCTTGGCCGCTTCGTCGAAGCACTCCCGCAACAGATCGCGGCCTTTGAGATTCGGACACTGACGGGCGATACGGCTGGCGTAAAACGCAAACTCAAAGTCCTTCATGAACAGGACGGCGTACTGCGCCTTGGCCACCACCAGCTGCTCGATCCACTCCTTGCCGGTAGCTTTTGACATGAAAATGTCGTCGCCGTCGTTATTGCCCGTCGGCCCGATCTCGATGCCGACCTTGAGCTTGCGGTACCAGGGGACGAACTCTTCGTCCCGGCTGGCGGCCGCGCTCGACTGCGCCGCGGCGGGCAGTCCCGCCGCCAGCGACATCATCCCCAGACCGCGTCCGAAATCTCGACGATTCATTCTCACGGTTTTCCCCTATTCATAAAGATCAGAGCGCATGGACAGACAGCGCCGGACTCCCTCTGGCAGGCCGCCCCGCCACAAACGCTGAAGTCTACCACAGCCGATTCTTCGCCGGCGAAGCCGTTCGGCCAGGCGCGTCTCGGCACGGTTCACTATTCAGAAACTGAAGCGCAGCTGCAAACGGATCGTACGGTTCCCGGCGCCCGAGCTGCCTCGGCCAAATCCCGCTGACGCGTTGGACTGTCCGAACAGCTGTGAGCTTAAGTTTCCGATCGGGGCAGCCGGGTTGGTCGTATTGAAAACGTTCCGAGCGGAGAGGGAAAAGGTAAGGCTGTAGCGGTGCTCGGAACTGCCGCCCCCGAAGAAATGCCCGCGGCGTCCTCCGCGTCCTCCACGGCGGCGGTGCCGAGAGCCTCCGATCATGATCCCGTCGCCGGGCCTGCGGCCTCCGGAGGCGTCCGCCGAGGCGGACGCTTTCTTTCCGAAGCCGAACGTCCTGCTGATGCGAAAATTGATCGCGGAGTAGGAAGGCCCCTCGGCGAAGTTCCTTGCGATGACCGGGGTTCCCGGCTCGGGAGTCGGGTCGAAAACGCCGAAGCGGGTGACAATCGCGTCCGGGTCGTTCGGGTCGGTCGCCAGGGCTGGACGGTCGGTGAACATCAGGTCGGCGTTGTTGTCCCCGCCGGTGGTGATATTGAAAGGTATCCCGGAGCGCAGGATGATGAACGGGCTGAATCGCAGCCCGGCGGGCCCGGTGATCGATCCACCCATTCCGAAGCGATGCCGGATGTCCAGGGCGGAGCGTCCATATTCGGTGCTGAGGTCGTATTGGTTAGCCGGAAAGCTGCCCACGCCGTCGGTGTCGCTCTTGGCCTTGTTCAGGGAGTAGAAGCTGAACAGCGACACGCGGGAGTGAAAGCGGGTTCGGACATTGGCAATCAATTGGTTCTGGCGCATAAACCCGGTCGTTTCGAACTGGAACAAGTCGTCACTGCCGAAAGGGCGTTCCCCGCTCCCCGGCAGGGGTGCGTTGATGTTGCGGCTGCGCAGCAAATGCACGCCGCGCGTGTGCGTATAGGTGGCAGCCGCCGTGGTGCGGCGCGGGAGCTGGCGTTCGATGCCGATGGCTGTCTGCATCAGGTAAGGGGCCCGCGCATCCGCCGCCAGCCGCCGGATGGTCTGCGGCGCCAGCAGATCGGCGAGGGTGTCGGTGGAAGGAACGAAAGGGTAGAAGTCGGGATTGCGAACAATGTATTGCTGCTGGGTAAGACCATTGAAACGGAGCGACTGCAACGTCAGGTCCTCGGAGACGCGGTCGTAGAACATCCCGAAGCCCCCGCGGACAACCGTCTTGCCGCGGCCCGACGCCCCGGCTCGCGGAGACCAGGCCACTCCGATCCGCGGCGCGAAATTCGTCCCCCGGCTGATATTGGTTTGCGTCTCGTAGCGCAGGCCCAGGCTCAAGGAAAGGTTGGGGCGCGTGCGCCAGTCATCGAGCAGGAAAACGCCCAGATCCATCTGGTTTACTTCCGCACTAGGGTTTCCGCTGGCAATGGAGAATTGAGTGGCGCCCCCGCCGAGACTACGAATCTGCTCGCCGGTCAGTCCCTGCTGCCCGAACAGAACCGTTCGGCGATAGCGCTCGACGGAGGTGATCGGGATCATCACGGGTTGCCCCGAGGCGTCGACCACGACCCGGTTCGTCGCGTCGAGTTCCGGGGCGAAGCCTCCGCCAAAGGTGAACGTGCCGCCGAAGTTCCGCGGCGAAAGGTCCAAAACGTCGGCTGTTCGCAGCCGCCCGCCGAACTTCAAGGTATGTTTGCCCAGCGAACGGGTCGTATAGTTTTGGATCTCCCAGCTATCGACCGTGTTTTCCGATAACCCCACCTGCGCGCCGCCGTCCTGAAACGCCTGCAGGACGTTCGTCGTGGGGATGGAGTTGTCTCCCAACCGATCAAACCGGTTTCTCCTGAACTGAAGCCGGGTTTCGTTCACCGTCTCCGCGCTGAGTACGGCCGTCTCGGTTACCTGAACGGTGTGCCCTGATCGGAGGGTGTCGTAGGCGAGAGACGGCAGGGAGAACTCTCCGACTCCCCGATCGTCAAGGTCGTCTCGGAAGTGACGGTAACGCATCACCAGCGTGTGCTTTTGGCCCAGTTGGTAATCGAAGCGCGGGCCGATCGATGTGCGGCGCCGCGGCGTGACCACCGCTCGGCTAAATGGGACGATCGACAGGCTGGGGTCCAAGACCGTTGCATTGACAACCGCGTTGTCGTCGATCGCCCGGCGCTGGACATCAAAAAAGAAGGAGGATTTCTTGTTGATCGGGCCGCTGAGATCGCCTCCGAAGAGCCTTGATTGGTAAGGCGCGCGGTTCGGAGCGAACGGGTTCCGGGAATTGAGGCTCTCGTCGCTAAAGGTGAGGAACGTGCTGCCTCGGAACTTGTCGCTGCCCGGTTTGGTAAACACCTCGATGCGCCCAAAGCCCAACCGATCGTATTGCGCGGAGAAGGGATCGGAATTGATGCGGATCTCCCGAATCGAGTGTTTCGGGGGCAGGCGGGCTCCGGAAAACCCGTCGACGAAAATCTGGCCGCCGCTCGGGCCGGCCGAGGGCCCGGCGAGCGCCTGGAGGTCGGCGGCGAGATCGTCCGGGTCATCGGAGAGGGCGTCAAGATCCTCTCCCCGCAGGACGAGGGACCCCACATTGCTTTGAGGATCCACGCTGATCCCCTCCGACGACTCATCGTCCACGGTTAACTCTTGCTTCTCGAAAGAGACGCGCAAGGGGAGATCGATGGTCCGGCCGGAGCCGGCTTCGATTTCCACCCATACTTCCTCATACGGCACATAGCCTTGGGCAACCGCGCGGACCGAGTAGCGCCCGGGGGCAAGACCGCTCACCTCGTAGGCGCCCAGGTTGTCCGCGGCGGCCGTGCGGGTATCGCCCTTCGGGCTTCTGACCAAAACCGTGGCGGCGGGAATGACGGCTCCCGTCTCGTCGAGAACACGTCCGCTGATCGTGCCGGGTTTGGCGGGTTCCTCGGCCGCCGAGCAGGGCAGGCCGAGCAACAAGCAAACGGCGGCCCACACTATTGAGGCTCGCAAAATACGGTGGCTTTGGAACACGCGCTCAGCACGCCCCACCCCTATAGCGGGAACAGGGGTCCTGTCACCACAATTTGCGAGACTGACGAAGAGTCTGCCTATCGAATCCAGGCTTCGTGCGCGAGGGTTTGATTCATGCATGGCTTTACTGGGGTACGTTGACGCTCATGCTCCAGGGACCGCCCAGCGGACCCAGTGCCCCTGGGCCGGCGGCGAGTAGTGGCTCGACACCGGCTACTACCGTGATGGCTTTGATCGGCGTATCGCCCTCGCCCGTCGTGCTTGAGACGATGAGCGGCTCTCCAGGTTTCAACTCGTCAATCGAGAATTGCGGCGCCCGCTGAAGAACCTCTTGAAAGCTCATGTTCGGACGCCGTCCGCCCATCGCGCCGGGCCTCGATCCCCCGCCCGGGCCGCCGGACCCGCCGCCCGGGGGCCGTCCGCCGCGCCCCGATCCGCCTCGGCGGAAGTTCCGCGGGGGGCCTGCCTCCCCGGAATTCGACCGCTGCAGAGCCATTCCCAAAAAGAACGCCATCCGCTCAGGTAGGCGCCGCAGGACGGATTCCTCGACAATGTGGACCGAGAAAGTCTTGCCCGTCTCGAGGTCTTTGACTCTGACCGTGCTTTCGCCCGCCTCGACGCCTCGAACCGTCGCCGCGAAGTTGCGGAACGCCCCGGCTACAAGCTGTTCCGCCTCAATTCTCGCCCCTTCGGGATTCTCTTGGCTTTCGCCAAGTACCCAGAGCTGGTCGCCTACTTTGAGTTCCTCGAACGAGCTGGGGCGAGCCTCCTGGAAGCGAATCGACCCCGGTGCGTAGCGGCGGATTCCGGTCTCCCTCTGAACGGCAACAATCGTCGTTTTGGTTTCCCGAAGAGACTGCGCTACGAGCGTGACTTCTGTTGCCGAGGCGTCAAGCGAAGCGATTCTGCCGACCGTGCCGCGGGTTTTCCAGTCCGCGAGTTCCTGCTTCCGCTTCTGCTCCAAGTCGGCTCGGGGCATGACCAGAACCAGGCTCGCCGCCGCAGGTGGACCGCTCGTAGAGGTCGGAACCCGGGCAAGCACGCGGTCACCGAGGTTGATGTCGGCGATCCCAATCGGAACCGCGTTCGCCAGGCTCTTTTCGCCGGGAGGAACGCGCATACATCGAGTAGAGCCGTCGATCCCGACCGTTACCGCTTCCCCTTGGTCGGTTTCGACGGTGAGATTCCCCTGCTCGGCGTTCGCGGACGTCACTCGTCCGACCAAGCGGCGCTCGGCGGTCGCCGTCCCTTCCGTTGCCGATTGAGCGGCAAGGAGGGTCCCCAGAACCACCGACAGGCCCGTCGATAGAACAAGTGCTGAGCGTCTAACCACGGCAACCTCTCATCTCGCGACCTCTAGCATCTCGTGGTAGAACCATGACGAGGAGCGAATTGATGGCAATCCCCGTTTTTCGCTCCTACACGACTATCGCCACAAGCTGTTGGTCTCTTCAGCATACCCGGATAACGCGAAAACAACTTTTCCGCGAGATTAAGCTTTGTGAAGCTTTGTTTAGAAAACTTTACGGTTCGCCCTTGCCTGTCCTGCTACATTCGAGGTAGTGCAGGTACTGCTTATCGATGACGACGTGGAGTTGGGCGTTCTCCTCGAGAAATTTCTCAAAAAGGAAGGCTACCATCTTGACCGTGAATACGAGGGGACGCGCGGCTTAAGGCGGGCTCTGGAGGGCGCTCACGACCTTGTGGTCCTCGATGTCATGCTCCCGGGCCTGGACGGTTTTGAGATACTGCGTCAGATTCGCCGAGAGAGCCAAATCCCCATTCTGATGCTGACCGCTCGCGGAGAGGACGTAGATCGCATCGTAGGGTTGGAACTCGGCGCGGCGGCGGAAGATCTCGATAGAATCTTCGATCCTTTCTATCGTGTCAACGGGGATCGCGATCGATCCAGTGGCGGCGTCGGGCTGGGACTTTCCATAGCGCGGCGAGCGGTGGAGCTGCACCACGGTGATCTCCGGGCGCGGAATTCGAGTCCGGGGCTGACCGTGGAAATGCGGCTTCCGGGGCTGTTGTCCGATGCGGCGACGGCTGCGTAGAATTGTTGAGGGGCCTCAGGGCCTCCGGTATGAGATAACGGAGAAAACCAAAGGTCGAGGCGCCCAGAGACAGCGCAACCGGGAGCGGGATCAAGCCCGGTAAACTGATGACACGGGCGGCGCGCGGCAAGCTGCGACCGTCAGCTCGCGAGAAAAGCGGGCTAGGAGGTATACCTCTAATGATGAAACCCAAACTTAAACTTTTTGGACTTGGTCTGGTTGGGGCGGCCATCCTTTCGGCCGCGAACTTTTGGGAGACGAAAGATTACACCGAGTGGAGCGCGAAGGAAGTCCGCAGAATCCTTAACAATTCTCCCTGGGCGAAAAAGGTCACCCTCAGCTTCGGGGGCATGGGTGGCCCGGGCGGACAAGGGTCTCGCGGCGGGTACGGCGGCGGAGCCGGTGGCGGCCGTGGTGGCGGCGGCGGCGGCGGAGGATTTGGCGGCGGTGGTGGCGGAGGCGGCGGTGGCGGAGGATTTGGTGGCGGTGGTGGCGGTGGCGGCGGAGCTTCCCGCGGTGGCGGCGGCTATAACCGCGCCGGTGGCGGCCGCATGCCTCCCTCCCCTGAACTTACGATTCAGTGGTCCAGCGCCCTGCCCATCAAGCGGGCCCTGATGAGAGGCCGTTTCGGCAACGAGGCCCACACGGCCGCGGAATCCAAGCAGTTCCTTGAAAGGCGCGAGACGCACTACGTTGTCTCGGTGGCCGGGTTCTCGGGCCGTATGGCGGGCATGTCGAAGAACACGGATCGTCTCAAGGAAACCACCTCCCTGAAGCGCAAGAATAAAGATCCCATTCACCCTGAGATCGTTCAAACGCATAGGCGGGAGGAGTCTGTTACCTTGTTCGTCTCCTTCCCGCGTACCGACCCGATCGCGCTCGAAGACAAGAACGTAGAGTTCGAGATGAAGCTCGGACCGATGACGCTCAAGCGCAAGTTCAAGCTGAAAGACATGGTTTTCGACGGCAAGCTCGAGCTCTGAGCAGTTCCGCGCTTGGGGTTGCCGAATGGAACTCACCGGTTGCCGATCAAAGTTGCGCGATTTGCTCGACAGCGGACCACAAATCCAGCTGATCGACCGCGTGGCTGCGGTAGATTCCGACCGCGTCGGCTCCGCTGGCTCGCGCGCGGCGGGCGGCCTCGACCATTCGTTTCGGGTCCTGGATGCTTCCTGGGTGGTAGCAGGAAATCTCGGCGATCAGAGGGACGCGGCCGGCTATGATTTCCGCGGCCTGCTTGACGTGGCGTTCCAGCGTACCGATGTCCGAGGTCGTGCGGAACCAGACGTAAAACTCGTCGATCAATCCCTCCTCGACCCAGCGAGGCAAGTCCTGGCCGACTTTGATGTAATCCTCCCGGTCGCGGTCAATCACCGTTACCGATAGGAGCGCCCGCGGAAACTTATCCTTCAGCCTCTGCCGCAACTCCCGTAGGCATGTCGTGACCTGGTCCGCGCGGAACTGCACCCAACCAGGATCGTTGTTGGCCAGCTTAAGGGGACTCTTCCCGAACTTCTCCCGATATGCGGCGACCATCGGCTGCTCGTAACCGAAGATCGCCACGCCATCCTCATCCTTATTCTCGGAAATGAACTCTACTTGAACACCGTCTCCGCCGGTGTTTTCGAGCAGCGACAAGTACTGTCTGTTTTCATAAGCGCGTACCTCGGGCACGGCTAGGCTCATGACGCGCTTTCGGCCGACGTCGAGCTCCTTGGTTAGCTGACGGTCGAGAGCCCACCACTCGGGATGCTGCTTGGCGAATTCGCTCACCCCTGCTGAATAGCGCCGATGGGCCCAGATGGGGCGATGGTGATCTAGGATGTCCTTGGCTTCGGGCGTCCCTATAGGCGGCCCAACGTAGTTGACGGACCAGGTGTACCTCACGTTCTTTCGACCATAAGAGTTGAAAGCCAGATACGGATGGACCTCGATGTTCTTTTCGCGAGCGGCTTCGACCAGCACGCGCGACCCGGTCCACGGGAAGAGCCTCGTCACTCCGTGGTCGGCGCATTTCCGGACGAAATCCCTGACCTTCTTTTCGTCCCCGGGTTCGGTGGGGTCAATGAGCCCTCCTTTGTCGCACCACAGGGGGAATCCGATCTTCTTGCCCGCCGTACTCGGTATCGGTGGCTGCGCGGCTGAAGCGGCGTTGCCCGCCGCGGCGGCGGTCAGAGAAAGCGTACCGCCAAGGAACGTCCTGCGGCTTACGCTCGCAGACCGGGGGTTGTTGTCTTGCTCGGGATTTTCCATTTCGCTCACCTACCGAGGGGATTGTACGCCCCCAACCAGCCGGAGAGCAATGGCCGCCCGGCCAGGTGGAAGCCAATGCACGCACGACAGGCCCACGAAAATAGCTGTGTTCGCCAGGTGGAGTTAGCCTTTCTTGTTGACAGGCACCTACAATTTATGATTATATCATCTTATAATAAGCTTACAGATAGGAGTTTAGGAGAAAAGTTAAAATGACAAACAATAGTTTTTCGGGGAAGCGTCTTCGTGGAAAGATTCTTTTTTTGGAGATCAACCAGAACTCCGCGACTGTTCGACTTTGTTGAAGTATGAGGTGGACCATAACCTTACGTCAAAACGTTCTCCTGGATTGCCGGGGGGATACCTAGAGCTGGAGGGGGGAGCGATGTATGATCTTCACGGCCAGTTCCTCTATAGTGACAAGCCAGACTTGGGCGTATACGTTAACGGGGAACGTGGTAGACCCTCCCACTTTCCTGTCGGTCCTCACCGCAAGGCCTTCTTCTACTACGATACGCCGGAGGTCCGCGAACACAACCGCTTTATCCAGATTGATCAAGCGTTTAGCGGACGGCCGCAGTCGCCCTCGGCACTCCGAGAGACCGTCAGGCGGAATTCGTCTAACGAGAGCGAATTTCGAGAGCGTCTTCGAGCCTTGGAACGCGCCGCGCAGGTCCTGTCTCGGTGCGGGAATGGTTCCAAGCGTTAGCGGGAGGAGAAGCCTTTTCTCGCCCCTCGCCTGGGAGAAGGATGACACAGGGGCCAGCCTCCTTCCCACCCCGAGTCGAGGCCGATCGTTCATCGCGCCACGGAGACACTTGACACGCTCGCTATTCTGAAGGAGGAGACCACGAGCCCGGCACGACGCTCGACGGGCGAATTAAGAAAAAGCGAAACCAACCCAATTTCGCGGAACCGACTTGTAGTCAATGGGTTACGGTGGTCCGGGAGCGGGGGGCTGACTAGCCTGCATTTCTCGCCACCTTCGAGGCGAAGTTCGTGATAGGCCTCGCCGTTGAACCTGGGCAGTGATCTCAGCTTTGGGAAACCTTCGACAGACTCTCGAGGCTTTCGGTGTGTGCCGACTGACCATGGTTTTCCGGCGCTGGCAGGCTTAGACGCAAGCGGATCTCCTCGTAGATTCGCGGGATCGGGCGGTTCGCGTCTATGGTGATCAGTATTTCCTTTTTGCGGTAGAGATCCAGAAGCGGTTGCGTCTTTTCGTGGTATTCACGGAGTCGGGTGGTCAGCGCCTCGGGGTCGTCGTCAACCCGCTTCGTGAAGCGGCTACCCTCCCCGACCCTGGCCCGATGCATGACTCGCCCGGACACCACTTCGTCGGGGATGTCGAGGTAGATCACCTTGTCCAGGTTCCAGTTCTCGAAAAGATACTCCGCCTGCCGCTGGGTTCGCGGAAAACCGTCGAGCGCAAACCCGTAGTTCCAGTCATGCTCTTCGAGGCGCTTGCGCACGATTTGTTCGACAATGTCGTCGGGAACCAGAAGTCCTTGCTCGGTGATGCGACGGATTCTCGCCGCCAGCTTGGTGTGGTTTCGAACGTGCCGGCGGAAGATTTCACCGATCGAGATGTGGACGAAGTCGTAATCGCGGCAAAGTAGCTCGCTTTGGGTGCCTTTGCCGCAGCCCTGCGGTCCGCAGACAACGTATTTATGCATCGGATTCGACGGTTCCGCCTCTACGGTCATTATCGATCCGGCGCCGATAGAACTTGAGCCCGCCGGCCCGGTTCTTCGGATGCAAGCCGGCGCTTCCGCGTAAGCGCTACGGAATGGCTGACGCAGCTACTCGATCCAGCCGCCGCCGAGCACTAGATCGCCATCGTAAAAGACGGCGGCTTGACCGGGCGTGACCGCCCGTTGCGGCTGGTCGAACTCGACTTCGACGCGCTGAGGATCCGATGTCGGGCGGACCTCGGCCCAGGCCGGTTTGAACTGGTGCCTGATCTTGACCTCGACGCGCAGCGGCTCGCGGAGATCTTCCACCGCTATCCAATTGACGCCACCGGCTGGAAACTGCTTGCGAAGCAGCGCCTGCCCGTCCCCGACGACGACCCGTTGGCCGGCGGGTTCAATCTTGACGACATACATGGGCCGCCCGGTGGCAACCCCCAGTCCGCGCCGTTGGCCGATCGTATAGTGATGGATGCCCGTGTGCTCGCCGAGCACATGGCCATCCTCGGAAACGATCTCTCCGGATGACTCCTTGCGTTCGGACCCCTTGCCCTCGACGTAAAGTTCCACGAAACGAGCGTAGTCGCCGTTGGGCACAAAGCAGATCTCGTGGCTCTCACCCTTGTGAGCCACGGGAAGCCCCATTTCGGCGGCCAGGCGGCGAACTTCCGACTTGGGCACGCCCCCGAGAGGAAACAAGCTGCGCTCCAACTGAAGCTGAGTAAGCCCGAAAAGAAAATACGACTGGTCTCTGGACGTATCGACGCCGCGGCGCAACAGGTAACGGCCGCCGGCGGGGTCGAAGTCGATGCGAGCGTAATGTCCGGTGGCGATACGCGACGCACCCACCTGCTCGGCCAGCCGAACGAATTGGTCGAACTTGACGAAGTTGTTGCACAGCGTGCAGGGAATCGGTGTTCTGCCCGCGAGGTAATCGTTGACGAAAGGTTCGACGACTTCTTTTTCAAACCCGTCTTCGAAATTGACGACGTAGTAGGGGATGCCGAGATGCTCGGCAACGTGGCGGGCGTCGTAGACGTCGTCGAGCGAGCAGCAGCGTCCGGCCGTTGCACCCTCGACCGCCAGCTCCGGGAAGCGGCGCTGGTTCCAGAGCTGCATCGTCAGCCCGACGATGCGTTGGTTCTGCTTTTTGAGCAGACCGGCAACCGTCGAGCTATCCACGCCGCCGCTCATGGCGACGGCAATGAGATCATCAGCCATTTGTTTTCTTCGAATCCCGATTACAGTCGATCGTCGACGCCTGACATCGGCGAGAAACACCGGCCAACGCTAGGAGGCTGTCGCGGACAAGGGCTTTCTGATCGTCCGGGTAACGTGGCGCACGCATTCTTGCGTGCCGTGTCGCCATTCGTGGCGACATCGAGTCTCGGCGTGGCCCCGGCTTTCAGTGTGCTGTGTCGAGCTTTCGATCCCAACATTTCCGCATCTATTGTGAACTCATTTCAAGGGCGGGCTAGGGCCGCTCCGCCGATCCCGCGTAGGCCGGGGAGAGCTGGCGCAAGTGCCGGACGACCCTGGGAAGGGCGCCGAGCAGGGCGTCCACCTGCCGCACGTCATTTTGCCGGCCCAGGGAGAATCGGATGCTCGAGCGCGCTTGATCGGCCGACAGGCCTATGGCGATCAACACATGTGACGGCTCGACAGCGCCGCTGGAGCAAGCCGCGCCGCTCGAGACCGCCATGCCCTTGAGGTCGAGAGCGATGACCAGTGCCTCCCCTTCCAGACCATCGAAGCGGATGTTGGTCGTGTTTGGAACTCGATCCGTTCCGCGGCCGTTGACCCTGGCGCTTTCGATGCCCTCGAGGATGCCGGCTTCAAGCCGGTCACGCAGACCGGCGAGACGCTCTGCTTCAGCGGGCATTTTCTTTCGAGCGAGCGCCGCCGCCTCGCCGAGACCGACGATGCCGGGCACATTCTGCGTGCCGGCGCGATACCCTCGTTCGTGACGCCCGCCGTGTTGAATCCGCTCGAGTTGGCTCCCCTTCCTCACAAAGAGCGCTCCGGCGCCCTTCGGCCCGTAAAACTTGTGGGCGCTGAGACTAAACAGATCAACCCCAAGCGTGTCCACTTCGGTGGGGATTTTCCCCGTGCTTTGCACGCCGTCAGAGTGAAACACGACGCCGGCTTCGCGCGCGATTTCCGAAATTGGGGCGACGGGCTGCACGGTTCCCAATTCGTTGTTGGCGTGCATGATCGAAATCAGCTCGGTGTGTGGCCGCAGGGCAGCCCTCACATCGTCGGGAGAGACGACGCCGTCCGAGCCGACCCCGACGTGGGAGACCTCGATCCCCTCCTTCTCGAGCTGTTGGCAAGTATGCAGGACCGCGGGATGCTCGATCGAGCTCGTGATGACGTGCTTCCGGGAGCGGGTCGAGGCTCGCACGGTCCCGAGAATGGCTAGGTTATCGGCCTCGGTTCCGCCGCTCGTAAAGACGATTTCGGCGGGGCTGCAACACAACAACTCGGCGACTTGGCGGCGAGCGTGCTCGACGCGCGCCTTGGCGTCCTGTCCAAAACCGTGAATGCTCGAGGCGTTGCCGTAGGATCCTTCCAGGCACAAGACGATCGCGTCTCGCACCTCGGGTGCGACAGGCGTCGTGGCGTTATGGTCGAAGTAGTAGCGCTGCATACCGGGGGGCTGGCATCATTGATTATAACGTGCGCTCCGGAATCATCACCCTCACCACGGACTTCGGTCTTGCCGACCATTATGTCGGCGTAATGAAGGGGGTTATGTTGACGATTCACCCCGAAGCGCGGGTGGTTGACGTCAGTCATGACATAGCCTCCCATAGCATTGCGGAGGCCGCCTTTACGGTTGCCCAGGCCTATCGCTACTTCCCCCGCGGGACGGTACACGTCGTCGTGGTCGACCCCGGGGTCGGAACCGAGCGACGGCCGATCGTCGTCGACGCGGGGGGCTATCACTTCGTCGCTCCGGATAACGGAGTGCTCTCGCAGGTTTATGAACGAGAAACTCCGTCCGTAAGGAGTGTGGATACGGACCGCTACGCGCTCAAGCCAACCAGCCGGACTTTTCACGGCCGCGACGTTTTCGCGCCGGTCGCGGCGCGGCTTTCAAAAGGAACTCGGAGCGAGGAATTCGGCGAGCTGATTTCGGACTACCTGAGGCTAGCCCCGACGGCGCCGCGGCTCATCGAACCGGGAAGATGGCAGGGGAGAATCCTGCACGTGGATCGATTTGGGAACTTGGTAACAAGCTTCCCCGCCGATCTGATCAGGGATGAGTCGCGTTTCCATCATTTGATCGCCGGAGGGAAAGCAGTCGACTCGTTTGCCGAGGCCTACGCGCTGGGGCCGGACGATTCCCCGTTTGTGATCGCCGGCAGCTCCGGCTATCTGGAAGTGTCGATCAACCGAGCTTCAGCCGCGGACTGGGCGGCGATTGGGGTCGAAGACACGGTCGAGCTCGCGCTTACGCCGGGACGCGGTCCCGCGGTGTGACAGCCCGCGGTGGAAATCTTTGGCCTTCAATAATGAGTGCCGTCATGCCGTAACGTAATTCATGTTACAGACAGACCTATTTTCAAAATAGAAAGTGTAGGCTGAGCACCTCCCGTGCGTTCAAAACCAGCGCGGTTTGCACTGGCATGTAGAAAATAAACATCAAAGGCCAAATATCTTGACTATTCCGACGTGTGGTGAACATAATAAGAGCCTCAATCCCTTGAAGAAAGGTTCGATGTCGGGGGCCAAAAAACCTGCTTGATGGAAGGACTGCCTCGCGACGGCAGGTGCCTGGGAAGTCTTCAGAAAGCCGGGCGACGATTGCGGCCGAGAGATGCTCAGGAGTCACGAGTGACTTGACGGCTGATGCGCTGCCGCGAGTTAGGCGTGCGGCTGTAGAGAGCGAGAGCGGCGCCGCCCTGCGACCTGACCCCGACGGCGGGATTCGGGCGCGGCCCCCCCCCCGCTCCTAAGTCAAGACGGCCGACTCGAAACAAGACCGTAGTAGTGCTTGAACGACGCTTCTTGCCGGAGATGCCTAGTGCCCGAGCCGAAGCTCCAGCCGCAAGCGGCTGACCGGGATCGAAAATCCGAAGCCGCGCCAAAACGGGCGGAAACCGGCGGTCTTCCCTTGACCGTCACCGCGTATCGCCTCAAGCCGGTGACGATGAAAATCGTTCCCGCTTCGGAAGAGCGCCGCTGGATGGACTGGCACTCGAACGGTGCCTACCGCTGCTTGCCTTTGCGCATCGCCAACCAGGCCGGCTGGTTTCTTCTCAACGACTGTGACTTTGAAGTGCTTTGGACGGGGAAACCCCACGTTGACAGTCTGAAAATCAAATACCCTCGAAACCAAAAGTCTCGGTTTGTTCTGAATATCTTCGGCCACGGTATTCTCACATGGCATATTCCTTATCTCTTCCGCACGCCTCCGGGATACAATCTGTTCGTTCGCGGTCCGACCAATTGGATTAAGGACGGCGCGTGCCCCCTCGATGCTATTGTGGAAACCGACTGGGCAGTAGCAACGTTCACGATGAATTGGAAGCTGACGCGGCCACTTTGCAGGGTGAAGTTTCGCAAGGACGAGCCGATTTGCATGATCCTTCCTCAGCGCCGCGGTGAACTGGAAGCCTTTCGGCCGGAAGTTCGCAATATCGAATCCGAACCTGAGCTCGACAAAGGGCACCAAGAGTGGTCCGACGCACGGCGCCAACTTGTTCGGGAGAAGAAGGTTCTCGCGGAGGAAACTACGCGGGGCCTGCATAAAGCCAAGCCGGCTCCGTGGCAGCCGGAGTACTTCCTAGGGACGGCGCCCGGCGGCGCGAAGGCCCTCGAGCACCAGATCAAGCTAGAGGTTCGCGCGTTCGACGAGATGGAGGCTCCGCGCGAGGCTGTTGCGGTGCCGGAGGACGGTCAGCCATCCCGAGAGCGCGGTTCCGTACTCGATCGTGTGAAACGGCTTTGGCGCAGGGAGAACAGCTAAGCCCGCACTTCTCACCAGCGACCGGCAGCCGTGGAGCAAAAACCGGCCGGCGGGGATGCCCGGGCACGGCATGCCCTGCCCCAGGCGCGATTCATAGCGCCGGCTTGCAGACAGACTGTACGCTGGACGATATACACAAACTGTTGCCGCGAGTCCTGGCCATCGGGTCTTCCCGATCGCCGTGACAGTGGAAAGAAAAGCAGGCTAGTCGTCCCTGCGCCGCCGAAAACGGGGCGGTCCTCGGAGATCCATCGCCTCATAGATCATGGGCAGGACGCCAAAACTTTCCGTCGCCGATTCCGGTCGCGAAACAGGACTTTGCTTTTCGAGGGCACGCCCAGCGCAAAGGGCCGTGTTCGCCACCTTGGCAGCTTGCTTGTTTGTACTTGCGCTTCACGCCTTGGCGTGTGGCGCGTTCTCGCGTCTTCCCACCGTACGCCTTGGCCCCGGCATGCTTGAAGAGGAGGTGTTTGTCGATCAGTGGCAATTGATCGGGCCGTTCCGGTTCGATAAGGAAGAGCTGCTCGCTCCCGACGCCCACACACGACCGGTCGGGTTGAATCGCGATTTTCTTGCTCTTTTCGGCCTTAGCGAAACGGAAATTACCGAGGAGCGGCTGCTGAGTCTCACGAAGGACCAGGCTCGGGACGCTTCGGTCCTGGCGCCCGACTTCGGCAATTTCCGATATCGAATCCGGGAGATTCCCAAGATCGATTTCACGAAGGTCTTCGACGTGCCTCAATCCTTGGTGGTCTACGGCGCCATCGCCATCGAAAGCCCCGACGACCGGAGAATCGCCCTGGCCCTCGGCAGCGACGACACCATGAAGCTATGGTGCAACAACGAACCCGTGGTTGCCGAACGGAACACCAATTTTCATGGTGTGAAAAAATACGGCCTTTTTGCGTCCGTCGAGCTCAAGAAAGGGCGCAACCTTGTCGTTGCCAAGGTCGCTCACAAGTCGGGAGGCTGGGGCCTGTCGGCAAGACTTTTGGCGCTTGACTCGGCTGTCGAGAAAGCCAAGCATTACGGATTACTACTACCCCTGCATGACCGCATATTGGCACCGGACGACCTGTTCAGTATCGATCTCGATCTCTACGGCCAGGACTTTCCCGGTGCGTTGGATATCGTCGACGAAAACGATGCAGTGGTTCACTCCGAGCAGTTTCGCTACCAACGGACCACGACGCAGGCGACCACGATGCCCGTGCCCGTTCTTCAGAACGGTCTCTACATCGCCCGACTGACCTTCCCCATGGATACGCTGGAGACACCCGTCTACTTCGGGGACCCCTTTGAACTGCGATCGGCTTTCCGGTCCCGCCAGGGGGCGTTTGGATCGATCCCCGAAAGCCATGGGCTCAATTTGGAGGCGATGCTATTTCGCTACGAGCACCTGCTGGCACACGTACATGCCGATCTGGAAGGACGTATCCACTCGGCGTGGCAAGCCAAGACAATCCATCTGATCGGTGAAATCGAAACGACGCTCAGGGCATTGGAAGCAGGCCTAGACCCGTTTCGAGAGAGACGAGGCCGGCACTTGCGGGCGTTCGTGTCCGAGATTGACGGGCAAGTCCAGCACTTCCAGCACTATATGGTTCACGTGCCGAAGAACGCCAAGGCCCCGTTACCATTGGTCATGTTCATGCCCCATCAAGTTGCCACGCTTCGACCCTTCTTGAAGAGTATTTACGTCGCCTTCTTGCGTGAAATTATTCCCGTGGAAGGGTCGGCCAACAAACACGGTTTCGGCGGCGTTTGGGTCAATGGGCGGGGCCATAGCTACGGCGCGGCTATGGGTATGACGGACGTCTTCGAAGTACTGAACGACTTGAAGAGGGACTATGCCATTGATCCTGATCGCCTTTACTTGACCGGTCAGTCGGAAGGTGCGAGACTCGCTCTGCTGATGGCGGCGAGGTTCCCCTCGCTGTTCGCGGCGGCCGGCGGGATTTCACCGATTTTCGGCAAGAATTCAAACTCCCCGCGTCGCAGCCCAAAAACGATCGGTCGGAGCTTGCGAAACACTCCTGTGTACATTCTGCACGGCCGCTACGACAAGAGCTTGCCTTTGCAAGTGATCATCGACTTCACGGATGAACTGCGCCGGCAAGGCGTGGATGTGGAACTCGATATTGGAGACGATGAGCACGGCATGCAGAACTCCGGCGACCCCTCCGAAAAAACCTTCGCGTTTTTCGCGGACAAAAAGAGGGCTCGTTTTCCGAAAGAAGTTTCCTTGCCACGGCTCAGCTCCGGCACAACACCGTCCACTGGCTGCGAATCACGGGGATCGAGGACTTGAGCCGCACGGCGACGATCGACGCTGCGCGAGTGTCGCCCGAGCTGGTGAGGGTCGAAACCGACAACGTTAGCAGCTTTGAAATCATATTGAGCGAGCTGGGTTCTCCCCCCGGCGAGCATCTGACGGTGAGGAGTAACGGGCGGACAAGTTTCGAGGGTATTCCGCGGGAACAGACGATCCGGGTAGGGGTGACCGGCCAGGGGGAGGCAGTCGCCGGTCCGTGGCGAAAAAGCGCTTTGCTTTCAGGCCCGGTGGAGGACGCCTTCGGCAGCTCCTTTCTCGTGGTCGGAGGTAGCGGCGGAGACAAAGCCAGTGTCGAGAGCATGACGGCCGCGGTGACGTCGCTACGCGAGTCGTGGCGGAAGGAGCGGTTCGTGGACTGCCGATACAAGATTGACTCGGCCGTTACTGAAGATGACATTGCCAAAATGAACCTGGTTCTGGTCGGTCATCCAGGGACAAACAAGATCCTCGAGAGGGTGGCCGACAGCCTGCCGGTTGCGTTCAGGCCCGACGGCATCGAAGTCGGCGGGAGAACCTATCTGGGGGATAACATCACCGTTGAAATGGTCCATCCGAATCCCTTGAATCCGGGAAAGTACGTAGTCGTCGTCGGATCGAATAACACCAAGGCGTGGGAGGTGGTCGACGCGGACCCGGCAACACGCGGCATCTTTGATTTTCGAGTCTGGAAAGACAACAACCCGATCGACGCGGGATATTTCGATGCTTCCTGGGAAAATGCCCTTCCGGTAGGTAATGAGGCTTTGTCGGGGCCTGGTCGGCGCAATCGGTGACAGGCCGGGGCAGCGAGATAGTCGAGGACGATTGCCGGCCCGCCAAAGAGTCGCCGCCCGCCGGGAATCGACCGCTCCCGAAGTCCGCAAATTATCGAACGACCGGGCGGGGCGAGTTGATCGGTTGTCGGAACAGAGCACCCGTTAAGCCTTAGTGAGGAATGCGGGGAAGCCTGGGATGGGCTAGCATCCTCCGCCCCCTTCGGGAGCTAAGGATGTTCTTAAGTGACGAGTATCGGGGCTAATTCCGCGGTGATCCCATGATGATGGCTGTCCGGGAAACGACTTGGTCCGCGAAACTAGCCGGGCTTCTCGATCACCCGGTCGCGGAACGGCCGGTTTGGGAGCTGCTCGCGGTGGGTTCGGTGATCGCCGGGATTGCGGCCAGCCTCCTCGGTCGGCCCAATGTCGCTGTAGTGCCGCTCACCGCTGTCGTCCTGGTGGTCCTAGCCATGTTGGCCCGTGGTGGACGGCTTCGAACAGCGCTACGGCCGGGTTGGGCCGGGACCGCCCTGCTGATCGTCATTGCCGTCGAGACGATCGGTGTATTGGCATCGACATACGCGCACAACTCCATCCGATTTCTAACCGGCCTGTACCTGCTGGGCGTCGTGTACTTCCTCGCCAGGAACACTTGTCATCGTGTCGAATATCGCCGCTTCTACCATATGGCGATGAGTCTGCTGGGAGCGGCCCTAGCGATCGTTTTTGTTTGGAATGCCCTGACAAAAATTCCTGACCTTCGCTCTCTGGGCCTTGAGGACCTCGCCCGCTTCAAAAACTTGATTCCCCCTGTCGCCGGAGGAGCGGTGGCCGAGACCGTGACCGTCCTGCTCTCGTTGCTGCCGTTTACCGTTGTCCTGCTTTGGATCCCCGGCGACTTGAAGCTTCTGTGGGCGGCCTCCTCCGTCTTATCCGTCGTCGCAATTTTGCTTACTTTGTCGCGAGGCGGATACATCGCCCTGGTCGCTTTCGTAGTCCTATCGGCGGCTTACTTGTGTGTCGGGGCCGGCCGGCGACGGGGACAACGGCGGGCTTTGCTTGCTCTCGCCGGTCTGCTGCTTGCCTCTGCCGCGGGGGCGGTTCTGCGCACCTTCCGCATCGTGGACTCGGCTTCCCACTCTCGCAGCATCGATGGGCGGTTCCGGATTTGGGGAAGAGCAGCCGAGATGGTCGAATCTCGTCCGCTGTTCGGGGTTGGGGCCTCCAATTTCGCGCTGGCGAATGTTGCCTTCGGCGCCAAGAGCGACGGGGTTCCGTTTGCCGCGCAACCCTTTAACATTGTTTTGGAGGTCCTTGTAGAAAGGGGGGTGATCGGTGCGATCGGTTATCTCTGGTTGGTCTTCTCTTTCTTTGCCGTGTCGATTCAAGCCATGAGGCGATCACCCGACCGAGTCACAAGGGACGCGGCGGCCTTATTGGCGATTGGTTTTTTCACGGTTCTCGTGCGGGATGGAACGTACTCATCGATGATCAGCAACGCAGGCGTATCGGCAGTGGTCATTTTTCTGATGGCCCACAACAGCTCTCTGCTCCATCAAGCCTCTCCGCGCCGATCGGCGGCTCCGGAATCTGCTGGAGCGAGCGAAGCGAACTAGGATCAGGACTAACTAATGACCTTGGACGGCGCAGGTGCAAAGTTCAGGAAAAACGCCGTGCCGGTGTTCCTGTTGGCGGTCGCAATCTGCTGGTCCTGTTGGGTGTTGTCTTGGTTCTTGCGCCACGTTCAAGCGGACGCGGAGTTCGCACGGGCAGTTCGGTTGGCCTTCAGCGGCGATCATGTCGCGGCGCTCGAACACGCAAGGCGGGCGGCATCCGCCGATCCTGACAACGCCCACTACTGGGGCACGGCGGCACTGCTATCGGAGAGGGCGCTCGGACACCCCTTTGACGTGGAGCCGATTCTGCGGCCGGGCGCGGAACTCTCGCCTCTTGGCGCCGAGGCGCTCGGCGACTCGATGGAGTGTTATTCTCGGGCTCTTGCTCTGAGTCCCAGCGACGACTGTTTCCTGCACAACATCGCTTGGATCCACGCTCTGACGGGGCGATGGGAGCCGGCCTATGCCTACGTCGAGCGCGCGCGCGCCGTGTACAAGACGGGTGAGTATCAAATCAGCGCCGGTCTGATGCTCGAAAGACTCGGGCATCAGGACCGGGCGTTCAGCGCCTACGTAGAAGCGCTTTCCTTGGAGCCCGACATTGTGGATTCGAAGTTCTCCCGGGATCTGGAGAAGCGGCATCCGGGAAAACTTCATGAGCTTGTCGACAGCGCCATTTTGCAACTCGAGCAGAGGCCGAGGACTCCGATCCTCGGGGCCAGAATCGGCAAACTCTGTCTGTTCCGCGGTCGATTAAAAGAAGCCCGCCGCTATCTGGAAGGGGCAGCGACTGAGTTGCCGAATCTTTCCAGGCCCTGGTTGAATCTCGCCATGTTGACCAAGACGTCCGGTCACAGCCGGGAATGGGAGGCTTACCTGCGGCGCGCCGCCGAGCTGGGCCGAGGAAACGAGCAGGCGTGGCACCATCTGGGGAGGCTATTGGAGAGTCGCGAGAAGACGGACGCGGCAATCAGAGCCTATTTGAGAGTGGCCGGGATGCGGGGTCTGCGAGTATCGTCGCACGCCCGCCGATCTTCGCGAATGTACAAGACGCGGTTCATCATGCCGGACGACGTCATTCCCCATGGCCTGCTTGCCTACAGCAACCCTCCCAGTCGAAGAGTACACGCACTCGAACGCCTTTCGGCCCTCTACTCAATCAGCGGCAAGCGCAAGCTGGCCGAGCGTTTTTCTCAGTTGTCGCAAAAAGCTCGGGCCGAAGAAGAGAACCGATCCAACCCTTAGGAGGGTTAGGTGGCGCGCTCCCCTAGTTGGCCGGCCATCGCCTTGGCCCCGTCTAGAGCGAGCAAGGCCGCGTGCTTGGATTCGTTGGAGAGACCCCCGACGGCCTCCTCGACATCCTCGCGGGTCAAGGCCAAGACCTGCTCCGCTGTCTTGTCCAACAGCAACTCGGTTAAAGCGGAGCCGGCGGCAATCGAAGCCGTACACCCACGGGTCAAATAGCGCACCGCGGCTACTCGACCGTCCCTGACCCGCGCGCTCAGCTGGAGAATGTCCCCACAGACGGGATTCGACACCTCGACCCGGATGTCCGGGCTCGCTAACTCGCCGACGTTGCGGGGATTCTGAAAATGATCAAGGAGCCGATCGCTATACACGAGCCCCTATTCTACTGTTCCGGCGCGGGCTCCGGCTCAGGCCTTCTCGCTCGTGTGAGCCGAGTCGCTGGGAAAGATCCTCGTCCCAGCACCAGGAAGATCCTCTAGGCGCACGCCGCGTTGGCCCGCACCGCCGCCGTTTTTGCTTTCATGCTGCAGGCGCTCAAATACTCCAGCAGCACGATCATCTGGTGCGAGACATCCTGGCTTTTAGGCGAAATCTTCAAGCCGTTCGATCTCCGCGGGGTCTTGCGCTTACCTTCATACCGCTCGATCTGATGAGCCATCTCGTCTCGACTCTGCTCGGGGCCGGTCTGTTCGGGCTCGAGCAACCTTGCGCCGAAATACGCGGCTATGTACTGCAACTCATCCGTGGAGAGGCCTTCCAGAAAGCGGCGAGCCGCCCGACGGCGCCCCGATGTAGACATGGAAGAAATAGCGCTAACGAGAGAAGCTCTTTCTCGTCTCAAATGCACGTCGGCGACTCCTGTTGCGGGCCAGGAATTGTTGAAGCTCTACCATTATCACCTGAACCCACCGCGGGGTGCAACTCTACACGAGATGCGACAAAGCACTTAGCTGCTTTTCCTCAGCCCCCGGCGCGCCTTTTCCACAGCCTGTAAGTTATTGAAACGCCGAGGATGTGATCGCCGACTGCGAAGGGCCCGAACTTCTAGGAGCCTTCGACAAGGCGATTTCAACGGTCACGGTGCTCGGTCCGGCCCGTGGTTCCGGAGCGTTCCTGCTCGCGGCTCTCTACATCTTCGAGACGCTCCACCAAGCGCGCCTGATCCTGGTATCCGGGGCAGCGAGGGTGTATACTGGCCCTTGCCAGGAGCAAGTGAAATCCTGGTTTAGACTCAATACTGTCGAGTTAAGAATATTTTCATGCTATCCTGTTCTCATCAACAGGAGGTGCGTGACATGGCACGAACGTTGGCGGAGATTCCCCCCGGCTCGCGAATTAGCGACTACATCAGTTTGGGCGTGCTGGCCCGGCGGTTTCCGCGTTCGACGGTGGATCGCGTGTTGCGGCGCAGCGGTCGGGACGACCGTCGTCAGCGCGATTTGCCGGCACCGGTGATGGTCTACTACGTGATCGCCTTGGCGTTGTATATGCAGGTGTCCTATCGCGAAGTGTTGCGTTGCCTGCTGGAAGGACTCAGCTGGCTGCGGGCCGCTCACAAACGGCCGGCGGCGGCGAGCCGCTCGGGCATCTCGCGGGCCCGCATACGGCTGGGGGCCGAGCCCCTGCGGCAATTGCACGACGAGGTCGTCAAGCCGATCGCCGACCCCACCACTCGCGGCGCCTGGTACGGTCGCCGGCGGCTGGTCTCGCTCGACGGCAGCGTTCTCGACCTCGCCGATGAGCCGGGCAACCGGCAAGCGTTCGGGCGTCCGGGGGTCTCGCGGGGCGCCAGCGCCTATCCCCAATTGCGTTTCGTATCCCTGGTGGAAAACGGCACGCACGTGCTGTTCGGCTCTCGCCTGGGACCCTACGCGAGGAGTGAAATCGCACTGGCCCAGCAGCTGCTGCCGGCGCTCGAAAAGGACATGCTCTGCCTGGCCGACCGCAATTTCTTCAGCTATCCGCTGTGGAAGCAGGCGCGTGGGACGGGGGCGGCTCTGTTGTGGCGTGTCAAGAAGAACTTGCGTTTGCCCCTCCAGCGGCGACTCGCCGACGGCTCCTATCTGAGCCGTATCTATTCCGGCGAAGGGGACCGCCGACGCCAAACCAACGGCCTCGAGGTGCGCGTCATCAAGGATCGGCTCGAGGGTGTTGACAACGCCGAACCCCTCTACCGTTTGCTGACCAGCCTGCTCGACCCGGCCGCGGCGCCGGCCCCACCACTGGCGGCGCTCTACCACGAGCGCTGGGAGATCGAAACGGCGTTTGACGAACTCAAGACGCACTTGCGAGGATCCAAGATCGTGCTACGCAGCAAGACGCCGGAGCTGGTGCGCCAGGAGTTTTGGGGGCTGCTGCTGGCGCATTTTGCGATTCGCGATCTGATGCATGAGGCCGCCGTCAACAGCCAACAGGATCCAGATCGGCTTTCCTACGTGCATGCGCTGCGGGTGGTCCGCCGCAAACTGGCCATGGCGGTGGCTATTCCCCCCTCGAGCTAGAAAAGCGTTTCATCGACAGGTTCTCGACGAACTGCTCGAGGAGCGGGTGGTCTCCAGCCGCGGCCGCCGCCGTCCGCGCGGCGTCAAGCGCAAGATGAGCAGCTACCCGCTGCGCCCGCGCGCCCCCATCCGCAACGACCGCAGGAAAGTCGAGATTTCCATGCTTCTTTCTGAAATCGACAGTATTGGGGCTAAGCCCCGAACCTAAGTGAGCGCCCATGGGCTTCACGGCTCACCCGAGAGATGAAAAACGGCGGGTTTTCGACGGAGCTACTGGATGTAGCCCAGACTGCGCAGACGCTGCAGTTCCTCGTCGCTTAGGCCTTCGGTTGAATCGGCCGGCGGTAGTTTTCCTGCCTGGGTGAGATCCCGCCAGGCCTGAAGTTCCCCAAGCAACTTCTCCACGACGTCGGGGTGCTCGTCCGCAACGTTCTCGAGATCCAAGGGATCTTTCGCGTGCTCGAACAACTCGAACTCGGGCCTGCCCGAAGAGCTTTTCGTGTTGTGAATCAGCTTCCAGCCGTCGAGCACAATCGAGACGGCCTCGTCGTCGCGGGGGCGGGGTCCGCCGCTCCGCTGGGTCGTAGCGCGCTCGGAGACCGCGGGACGCCTTTGCCAACCCAAATCCGCGGCAAGGCCGGCCACCGTGGACTCTGTCGCATCGGCCCCGGGCAGCTCGGCTGCCGCCTTCATCAAAGGCACGAGACTCTGGCCCTGCAAGCCATCCGGCAGGGCTCGCCCGGTGACGTCGAGTAATGTCGGCATCAGATCGATGCTGCGAACCGTTTCATCGACCACCACCCCGTTCGGCACGACCCCAGGCCAGAACAAGACCAGAGGTACGTTCGTCAGCTCCCCATAAAGAGTCTGTCCGTGAAACATGCGGCCGTGGTCGAGAAACTCTTCGCCGTGATCGGCGATGAACGCGATCATGGTTTTCTCGGCCAGGCCGAGCGTCTTCAGCCGCTCAAGCACCCGCGCCAGCTCCGCGTCCATGGCGCGGATGGAACCGTCGTACCAGTCCTTCTCATAGGCAAGGTATTGCTGGGTATCGATATTCGCCTCTTCAAATTGCCGCCGCGTGCCCATGGCTCGCGTTCTCATAAAGGGATCGGGGATCACTTTCCGGAGCTTGTCGGCATCGCGCTCGTGGTCTTCCTTTTTGCCAGGGTCGGCCCACATCGATTCGTAGGGCCGGCGGGGCTCGTAGGGGTCATGCGGGTCGAAGACGTGAAAGAAGACGAAAAACGGGGCGTCGCGATGTTCCTCGAGCCAAGCGCATAGCCGGTCCGCGTACACCCGGGCGGTTTTTGTGCGGCGCTTGAGCTGGGTTGATCCCAGTTCGTGGAGCTCTTCGAATCCTTGGTGCAGGTTGGTCAGTTTTCCTGAAAAGGCAACCGAGGAGTAGCTGAGGGTGGCGTAGCCGGCGGCGCGATAAGCTTCCGCCAGTGTATTCGCGGCCGCCGGAAGCCGGTCGGTGACCTCGGCGATGCCGTGGGAAGTGGGGTAAAGCGAGGTCATGATCGAAGGCACGGAGACCTTCGTCCAAGTTGCCTGGGAAACGACGTCGCGGAAAAGGGCGCCCTCGGCGGCCAGCCGGCTCAGGGTTGGCGCGGTTTGCCGCTTGTAGCCGTACGAGTCGAGGTGGTCTTTTCGCAGCGTGTCGGCCACCATCAGGATGATTCCTTGCGGAGCCGGCGCGCGAGCTAGATCGCCTGAGGATTCATCCGCCCGCATGGGCGGCCCACCCCGCGCGCGAACCACTGGGCTGCCCCAAAAACCCAACGTTCCGTCTTCCCCATCGGGCAGGGAAAACGCCAGGGTCACCTCCTGACCGCCATAGGCGGCAAGATCAACGTGCGCGGTCTCCCAGCGATGCGGCGTCGTTAGGGTACGCTCCAGCAACACGACCTCGTCGCCGGCTGCTGACGAGAGACCTACGCGAAAGGTGACCGCGCCGTCCTCGGGCGTGCCGAGGTGGAGATCGAGCCAGGGGTCGTCGGGCAAAGTAAGCGGCAGTCGGATGGTTTCCGGCGATCGCGCGACGACGGTCTCGCGGAAAATCTCACCGAGACCCTGCCATCCCACTCCAGAGGGAATCCGGGCCAGCCGTTCCCGCTGCGAGAGAAGGCGAACGGATTCGATCTCGACAACGTCGCGGGCGAAAACCAGAGCTTGGGTATCTTCGTAAACCAGCGCCCACTCCGGGTAGGAGGGTCCCGAGAGGGCAAGCGCCAAGGGGTAGATCACGCCCGAGGCGAACTCAAAGGCGTTCGTAACGACGAATTGCACTTTGTAGCGGTCGAGCAGCCGGGTTCGCAACTCCTTCCCTTTTGCGCCGGCGGAGCGCTTAATATGCAGGATCTTGGCGTAGTCCTTGTACACGGTTTCGTTCAAGGCGCGGCCGTCGATAAAGGTTCGCTGCTCGGGCCATAGCGCCCAGATCAAATAACCTCCGTACTCGTAAGAGTTGAAGATGGGATCGGTGATCTGGTTCCGGCGCAGGAATTCGGCGGCGCCCTGGGGAAACTTCCACTCGGCCGCCCGAAGCTGATAAAGGCCGCCTGCCGACCCCTGGTAAACGAGCAATCCCGCCAGCCCCAGCGACACGAGGAGGTTAGCGACGCCGGCCGGCAGCCGGGGCAGCTTCGTTGCCAGGAGCGGCCAGGCCTAGGTGGCCAGCAACACCGGAGCCAAAAAGGCGACGAACACGATATTGCGGAAGGCCATCAACGAGGCCGACCCGAAGGCGGCGAACAGTAAGACGTCCCAAGGACGAAGCTTCCTCCAAGTCGCTATCATTGCCGCGGCGGTCGAGTAGAGCAACAGGTTATAGCTGTAGGGAGGCCCCCAAAGGAAAGGGCGTTTCCACTCGATCAGCGTGCTCGTCAGGTAGCTCTCCCGATAGGCCGGCAGCACCTCAAGTATCCGAAACCCGTTGGGATTCAGAGCGCTCAGCAGAATGCACAGCCCGGCTGCGAGCCACAACGGTTTCCGCCGCTCGGTGGGCAACCGCCAAGCTCCGACGCTGTAGGCCGCCAGCGCGCCCCAACCCAGAAAAAAACCGCCGTGCGAGTTGGCCCAGACAACATGCAGGGGGATGAGCACCCATAGCCACGCCACCCGGCCGCCGGAGACGTAACCGTCCAAGACGAGGACGAACACCGCCACCAACGCAAACGTCACCAGCGCCGGCCGGTCGGCGGAAAAGAGCGTAAGCACGGGAACGGGCGCCAGAGCGGCAAGGATACCAAGATAGAAATTCCCCGCTCGCCGGGCCGCCAGGCATCCCGCGGCGGCGCACACTACGCTCAAAAGAAATCCCTTCCACAGCACCACGGCGGGGAATCCGCCGAGCCGGTAGAGAAGCCACCAGAGAACCTGAGCTAGCCACTCGTGGGTCAAGTTGAAGTAACGGACCGTCTCTTCGCCTGGGTAGGCGGGCCGGCCGTGGCTCGAGGTGTAAGAAAACGGATCAGGTACCGGGAGCTTGCCGTGCTCGACAATGTACTCGCCGGTCTTGAGGTGCCACCAGAAATCGGTGTCCGCCGCTTCGGTACTGAAAATACCGCAGAGAAACAGGGCCACCCCTACAGCCAGGAGTGCCCCGAAGGCCACCGAGGAGGGTTCCCCAATTGAGGGGGGGATGAGGAATATGGACGGGTCGGGCGCGGACTCGCGCGGGAGGCTCTTCTTTTTCTTTCGCCGCGGCAGAAAACTAGGCTAGCGTCCGGCCATGCCGCTCGGCAAGCAGTGGTTTGCCATCGTATACGCGACCGTGTGTTGTAGCCCAATGATAATGTCCCCTCATCCGGAGCTCCAAAGGAGGAGCCGAGATTGGGAAGGACATGGATGAATGCCAGGGAACTGAGGCGCGGCGAAGTGCTGAGCCGAGTGAAACGAGGGAAGCTGAAGTTAACGGAAGGGGCCGAGTTGCTGGAGATCAGTTACCGGCAAGCGAGGCGGCTCAAGAAGCGTTACGGCGAGGGGAGGGTCGCAGGCTCTGGTGCATGGCAGCGTCGACCGGGTTTCGAATCGAGCCGATCCCCAGCGACGTGAGCAGTGGACTTAAAATGGGTTTTCTGTTTGGAGTCGGAGCGTGTGGTTTCCAACAGGTGCGGGTCTGCCTCTACGACGTCAACGTGAACCGAACAACGCCGTCCTGAGGCGCTTCTCGGCCTGTCTGACGAACGGAGGCCTACCAGCCCGTGGTGGAAGTACACGTCGCGAAAATCGGGTACAGCCAGCCAATTCGCTTCGTGCTAAGTGGTTCGTTTCGAGGGTCATGATGGGAGCAAATTGGTGGCAGTCCTGGCAGCCCCCATCTTTCGCTCCTGCAAGACTTCTACCACGGGCTGCCTACCCCTCAGTTCGTCTCGCGAATGCAGAATAGCGCCGTCTCGCTGCGCAGGAGAATTTCGCCGTTGGCGATCGCTGGCGAGGCAACGAAGGTCTGTCCCGCAAGCGTGTTGGTCGCCAGTACTTCGTACTTCTCTCCCATTTTGAGGACAATCACGTCCCCCTCTTCGCTCGACAGGTAGAGTTTGCCGTTGGCGCCGACGAGCGAGGCCTTGAACTTGTAAGGTTTGGGGGGGCGCTGCTGTTTGTAGTAGGGCACCCCGGTCGTGGCGTTATAGCAGCTCAGTGCTGTCCGGAGAAAGTCGCGCCATCGGACGGTAAGTCTCGACCGTTCAATGTCTTATGGCCTGTTTTGCCCGGGAACGATTTGAAATCCCGAGGCCGCAAATGGTCGCCTGAACGGAGCATCCGGACGCGGCACAATGAGGGATGAACCTTGGCCGTACGGTTTTCTCCCAACTGATCGAGCACCTACCGAGCAAAGAGTTTCAGAAATGTGTATCGCGCTACCGCGGCGATTCCTATCTGAAAAGTTTCTCCTGCTGGGATCAGTTTCTTGCGATGGCATTCGCCCAGCTGACCTATCGGGCAAGCCTCCGCGACATCGAGACGTGCCTGCGTTCGATGCACGGCAAACTCTACCACATGGGATTCCGCGGCAGGGTAGCGCGCTCGACACTGGCCGATGCGAACGAGTCGCGCGACTGGCGGATCTACGCGGACTTCGCGCAGGTCTTGATTGGCATGGCACGGCCGTTATATGCCCACGACCCGATCGGTGTGGACTTGGACCAGACTCTGTACGCTCTCGACTCGACAACAATCGACCTCTGCCTGTCGCTGTTTCCGTGGGCGAGATTCCGCAAGCAAAAGGCCGCCGTGAAGATGCCCACGCTGCTGGATCTGCACGGCAATATTCCCACGTTCATCCGCATTACTGGAGGCAAAGTGCACGACATCAACATCCTCGACGAGATCGGCCCGGAGGCCGGCGCGTTCTACGTCATGGATCGGGCCTACGTCGATTTCGAACGCCTCTTCGTGTTCACTCTCTGCTCGTCGTTCTTCGTCGTGCGAACCAAGAAGAACATCTTGCTCCAACGGCGCTACTCGCATCCCGTCGACAAATCCACGGGCTTGCGCTCGGATCAGACCGTCATACTGGCTGCCATCGAATCGGCCCAAGCCTATCCCGACCCGTTGCGGAGGGTCAGTTACTTCGACGCCCGGACGAACAAGCGGCTGAAGTTTCTGACCAACAACTTCGCGCTCCCGGCGCTGACCATCGCCCACATCTACAAGTCGCGTTGGCAGATTGAGTTGTTCTTCAAGTGGATCAAGCAACATCTGCGAATCAACTCGTTTTACGGCACCAGCGAGAACGCCGTCAAGACGCATATCTGGATCGCTGTCTCGATTTACGTGCTCATCGCCATCGTCCGGAAACGGCTCGGGCTGGAAGCGAGTCTTTACCAGATTCTACAGATTCTCAGCGTTACGCAATTCGAAAAAATGCCCCTTTTACAGGCACTCCAGCCA
This sequence comes from Bryobacterales bacterium, assembly GCA_965248365.1. Lineage (GTDB taxonomy): Bacteria > Acidobacteriota > Terriglobia > Bryobacterales > UBA6623. The sequence continues at coordinate 708,424 of CBDFJA010000004.1, forward strand.
TCCGACTCCCCAAACGAATCCCCCTATGACCCCAACCAATTGATTCTATTCGACTTTTAACCGGACAGCAGTGCTCATGGGTATCGTTCCGCAGCAAGACGCGACTCGGTTCCACCTCGGAATCACGAATGAGACGGCGAAACGCCTCCGGTTCAATCCTGACTAGTCTCAGCGATCCACTGCTACGAGTCTCGTGTCCTCTGCTCATCAAACCCCTCATACGGGCGCTTAACTCTTGATCTTCTTGGAGGACAAGGAGATTGATCATGTAATCACGATTCAGTTCATCCAGGCGTCTTGCCTTGCGATGAATATCCTCTAGGGTCTGGGCTGGATAGACGCGTTTATTTGAGTAGCTGAGAAACTCGACGGATAGGGCGGGTATCTCGAAAGAGTGGCAAAAGACAATGTTCCGATACTCGGTGTTGTCCCTTACGAAATAGGCGATCTCCGCCGGCTCAGAGATTGGGTTTGGAAAGTATTCGCGGTATCTGCTGTGATTCGCCTCAATATAGAAAGCCCCCAGTAGGACAGCTAAGAGCGCTGCTAGGGATACGCCAGACGCCTTGCCCGCGCCCCGAGCCAGCCCGGGGAGAGGTATGGTTGCGAAGACCTTGCCCCCTAAAACGAGTCCAAGTTGAATGTTAGAATTTTCGGTTTTAGGAAGGAGGCAAGAGATGGCAGGGAAGCGATTTAGTGCAGAACAGATCATCATCAAGTTGCGTGAGGCAGAGGTGGGTCTAGCTGTGGAGCCTCAACAGGTTGTTCCGGGGAGGAGGGAGTCGGCTGATAGGGGGATTCACTGCTGTCCGGTTAAAAGTCGAATAGAATCAATTGGTTGGGGTCATAGGGGGATTCGTTTGGGGAGTCGGATGGCTGGAGTGCCTGTAAAAGGGGCATTTTTTCGAATTGCGTAACGCTGAGAATCTGTAGAATCTGGTAAAGACTCGCTTCCAGCCCGAGCCGTTTCCGGACGATGGCGATGAGCACGTAAATCGAGACAGCGATCCAGATCTGCGTCTTGACGGCGTTCTCGCTGGTGCCGTAAAACGAGTTGATTCGCAGATGTTGCTTGATCCACTTGAAGAACAACTCAATCTGCCAACGCGACTTGTAGATGTGGGCGATGGTCAGCGCCGGGAGCGCGAAGTTGTTGGTCAGAAACTTCAGCCGCTTGTTCGTCCGGGCGTCGAAGTAACTGACCCTCCGCAACGGGTCGGGATAGGCTTGGGCCGATTCGATGGCAGCCAGTATGACGGTCTGATCCGAGCGCAAGCCCGTGGATTTGTCGACGGGATGCGAGTAGCGCCGTTGGAGCAAGATGTTCTTCTTGGTTCGCACGACGAAGAACGACGAGCAGAGAGTGAACACGAAGAGGCGTTCGAAATCGACGTAGGCCCGATCCATGACGTAGAACGCGCCGGCCTCCGGGCCGATCTCGTCGAGGATGTTGATGTCGTGCACTTTGCCTCCAGTAATGCGGATGAACGTGGGAATATTGCCGTGCAGATCCAGCAGCGTGGGCATCTTCACGGCGGCCTTTTGCTTGCGGAATCTCGCCCACGGAAACAGCGACAGGCAGAGGTCGATTGTTGTCGAGTCGAGAGCGTACAGAGTCTGGTCCAAGTCCACACCGATCGGGTCGTGGGCATATAACGGCCGTGCCATGCCAATCAAGACCTGCGCGAAGTCCGCGTAGATCCGCCAGTCGCGCGACTCGTTCGCATCGGCCAGTGTCGAGCGCGCTACCCTGCCGCGGAATCCCATGTGGTAGAGTTTGCCGTGCATCGAACGCAGGCACGTCTCGATGTCGCGGAGGCTTGCCCGATAGGTCAGCTGGGCGAATGCCATCGCAAGAAACTGATCCCAGCAGGAGAAACTTTTCAGATAGGAATCGCCGCGGTAGCGCGATACACATTTCTGAAACTCTTTGCTCGGTAGGTGCTCGATCAGTTGGGAGAAAACCGTACGGCCAAGGTTCATCCCTCATTGTGCCGCGTCCGGATGCTCCGTTCAGGCGACCATTTGCGGCCTCGGGATTTCAAATCGTTCCCGGGCAAAACAGGCCATAAGACATTGAGCGGTCGAGACTTACCGTCCGATGGCGCGACTTTCCCCGGACAGCACTGATGCAAGCTAGCAAGCCGCCGACCGCCATCAGCATCATCAAATAGGGAGCCGCTACCGGGTCGAACACGCCGAAGAGTTCACTGGCCGTCTTCGAACCCACCCAGGCGCCCAGGGAACTGCCCACGCCGACCAAAGGAAACAGCCGCTTGCCCTGCTCTTCGGTAAAAACGTCGTTCGCGAAGGCCCAAAACTGCGCGATCACCAGAACATTAAAAATGCCGATCCACAGAAAGAAGGCCACGCCGACCCGTACGCCCGAGACGCCCAAGACAGCGAAGATTCCGAGATGAGAGATGAAAGAAAGCGTCACCCAAGTAATCAGGCGAGTGCGGTTGACCTTGCCCGCAAACGCTCCGTAAGCAGGGACCACGGCCAGCAGCAGAAGAGCCTGGCCCGCCGCGGCATAGCTCTTGATCTCAGCGCCGCCCTCGCTGAGGATGAGGGCTTCCCGGACCGTCTTGAGCAGATAGTAAGAGGCGAGCAGCAGGAATACATTGGCGGCGAGTAACAGCGCGGTGGCGCCTTCGCCGGGTTTGACCTGGCTGAAAACCGAAAGGGCCTTGTCCAGAAGCCCTTTCTTCCCCTCCGCGATGGGCTTAACAACCTCTTGCATGGTCGAGCCCCAGGGCCTTGGCGGCCGAGACAAGCAACCAGTGTAACAGCCCGCCGTGGCCTCCTTCCGAGATGCCGATGCCCTTCCAGCACGAGGCGGGTCGACGTCGGATCAAGCGCCGCGACGGACGCCCGGCCGCCGAGCTCTAGCCGTCTGTTTCAGACAAAACCGTCTGATCCTCCAGGCGACGTGGCGCGCGCATTCTTGCGTGCCGTGTCGCCATTCTTGGCGACATTTCTCATTGCTGCGCCGGCCCTTCTGCCGGGCATTGGGATGCCGGCAAGCATGCCGGCACAGCACGCTGAAAGCGTGCGCCACGTCGTTGTCAAGCCGATCAGATCCTGTCGCTTTCGAGCCCGACATTCTCAAATCCGTGGTGAACCCGTTTCGAGAACAGGCCACCCGCCTAGTCCAGGTCGATGTCGCGGGGGAACTGTTTTTGAGGACCTTCCGAGCGCGCCTTCTTGAGCAGTCCCTCGAAGCGCTTATCGAGCACCTTGCCGTGTTGGCGTTCGGCCTGCACTTGCTCGCGAAACCTCTGATCACGACTACCTTCTTCCGACTTGAGTTGCCGGACCGCCTTTTGAAGATCGAGCGGGGCTTCCTTCGGCTTCGGCGCTTGATGAGATAGGATGGCCTCGGTCTCCGCGTCGACTTCGAGCTTGGCGCCGCAGCAAGGGCACTCGATCTCGAAAACCCCGTCGTCCATGCCTATATCCTAGCGAAACAAGACCCGGGCGGAAGCGAGACTTTGCGCGCCCTGCCCTTCAGATCGCGACAAGCAAGCGCTTGTGTGTGTTCAGTCGCGCGGTATACTAATTTTGCGTCCTCCGCTGGGAGGTAGTGTAACGGTAACACGACAGATTCTGGATCTGTTTATCGGGGTTCGAGTCCCTGCCTCCCAGCCAATATTTTCTTTCTCTTTTATTTGTAATCACTTACAGTCGTGAGATAATCTTGGTGCCCGTTAGTTGTGGTGTTTTGGGCACCAAGGGCTTCCGCTGTGGGGGCCTGTTTTTGTTTCCAAAGGAGTCCCCTCGTGAGAACCGGCAAGCGGGTCAGGATCATCAAGAAGATTCGTGAGGAGAGCGGCCGGTGGCGATTTGTCTATCTGCAACGCAACGGGAATCGCTACGTTTGGGACGACCGCCCGGGCACCTACTTCCTGGAGTGGTGGCAAGATGGTGGGAAACGGCGTCAGACGGCAGGCCAGACTCCAAGTGAAGCAATTGAAGTCCAGCGCCGAAAGCGCAACGAGCTAATTGGTGAGATGGTCAGCGGCGGCAGGGAGGTTGTGTTGAGGAACAAGGCTCGGGCACGACAATCGGTGAAGCCAAGGCCATGTTTTTGGATCATGTCCTGGTGCATTCGCCTGATAAGCCCAACACCCTCCGGCGCTACGGAAAGGTGCTTGAGCACTTTGAGCGGGTCATGGGCAAGGGCAAGTTCGTTGAAGCCGTCAGCCGGGCCGACGTTGATGATTATAAGACCCGTCGGAGCAAGCAGAAGGTTCAGTGGCCCCTGGGAAGTGAGCGGCTGATTACTCTCCGAACTATCAATTTTGAGGTCAGCGTCCTTCGGACGTTTTTTTACTTCTTGATGAACGAGCGGGGCCTGAAGATGGAGAATCCATGTGCCCGCTTTAAGGCCCTGAAGGACTCGAAAGAGAAATCGAAGCGCAAACCCCCGACCTACTCACAAGAGGAACTCGACAAGCTGTTTGGGGCTTGCAGCGAGTTCGAGAAAACGGTTTTCGCCACATTGCTTCTGACCGGCTTTCGGGAACAGGAGCTTTGCTACCTTGTATGGCCTGATGTCAGTCTTAGACAGAGCAAAAAGGCAACTGTCCGGCTGAGCGGTGAAGGCAAGGATGGATTCTCGCCCAAGGACTATGAGGAACGCACAATTCCGATACCTGAAGAGTTGTCAGGCCTCTTGAAGAAGCTGCCACGAACCTCAGAGTGGGTCTTCCCGAACGGTAAGGGCGGGAGAATGACGCACTTGCTGAGGAGACTGAAGAAGGTTGCTGGCCACACCGGGGTCAGAAATGCCACTCTCCACAAATTCCGCCACACCTACGCGACGAGGCTTCTTGAGTCGGGCTGTGACATCGTCACGGTTCAGAGGCTGATGGACCATAGTGATCTGGACACTGCTGTCCGGTTAAAAGTCGAATAGAATCAATTGGTTGGGGTCATAGGGGGATTCGTTTGGGGAGTCGGATGGCTGGAGTGCCTGTAAAAGGGGCATTTTTTCGAATTGCGTAACGCTGAGAATCTGTAGAATCTGGTAAAGACTCGCTTCCAGCCCGAGCCGTTTCCGGACGATGGCGATGAGCACGTAAATCGAGACAGCGATCCGGATCTGCGTCTTGACGGCGTTCTCGCTGGTGCCGTAAAACGAGTTGATTCGCAGATGTTGCTTGATCCACTTGAAGAACAACTCAATCTGCCAACGCGACTTGTAGATGTGGGCGATGGTCAGCGCCGGGAGCGCGAAGTTGTTGGTCAGAAACTTCAGCCGCTTGTTCGTCCGGGCGTCGAAGTAACTGACCCTCCGCAACGGGTCGGGATAGGCTTGGGCCGATTCGATGGCAGCCAGTATGACGGTCTGATCCGAGCGCAAGCCCGTGGATTTGTCGACGGGATGCGAGTAGCGCCGTTGGAGCAAGATGTTCTTCTTGGTTCGCACGACGAAGAACGACGAGCAGAGAGTGAACACGAAGAGGCGTTCGAAATCGACGTAGGCCCGATCCATGACGTAGAACGCGCCGGCCTCCGGGCCGATCTCGTCGAGGATGTTGATGTCGTGCACTTTGCCTCCAGTAATGCGGATGAACGTGGGAATATTGCCGTGCAGATCCAGCAGCGTGTGCATCTTCACGGCGGCCTTTTGCTTGCGGAATCTCGCCCACGGAAACAGCGACAGGCAGAGGTCGATTGTTGTCGAGTCGAGAGCGTACAGAGTCTGGTCCAAGTCCACACCGATCGGGTCGTGGGCATATAACGGCCGTGCCATGCCAATCAAGACCTGCGCGAAGTCCGCGTAGATCCGCCAGTCGCGCGACTCGTTCGCATCGGCCAGTGTCGAGCGCGCTACCCTGCCGCGGAATCCCATGTGGTAGAGTTTGCCGTGCATCGAACGCAGGCACGTCTCGATGTCGCGGAGGCTTGCCCGATAGGTCAGCTGGGCGAATGCCATCGCAAGAAACTGATCCCAGCAGGAGAAACTTTTCAGATAGGAATCGCCGCGGTAGCGCGATACACATTTCTGAAACTCTTTGCTCGGTAGGTGCTCGATCAGTTGGGAGAAAACCGTACGGCCAAGGTTCATCCCTCATTGTGCCGCGTCCGGATGCTCCGTTCAGGCGACCATTTGCGGCCTCGGGATTTCAAATCGTTCCCGGGCAAAACAGGCCATAAGACATTGAGCGGTCGAGACTTACCGTCCGATGGCGCGACTTTCCCCGGACAGCACTGTACTTGAACAGTACGTTGAGCACGGCGAGCAAGCGCAACACAGTAATGGCGGGGCTATTGCGTGCTTCGACCGTCAGGTGGTGAGAAATGCGGGCTAGGGGAGTTCAGACTTGCGGTGTCGCAAGCAGGCCGGTATAAAGAACTAAAGTTCCCCCGGCTGTATTCTAGGGGATCAGGTCCTCACGGACAGGAAACAGAGTTTCTGAACCGCTGAGTCCCGCGAATCATGCTGCCACGGCCTGTGTCCGGACTGTAGGGGCACAGCATGCTGTGCCCGTGACCCAAAGTCGCCGTATTTCGCGAGACCCAATAGGGGACGGGGTCATCCCCCCGGGTGGGGATCATTCCGTTCCCGCCGCGAGCAAACTTCCGAGGAAACCATGGACGCCAACCGCCAACTGCTTGAAGCGAACGATCCCGAGATTTTCGACGCGCTCGTTGGGGAGGAGAAACGCCAGCAGGCCGGCGTCGAGCTTATCCCTTCCGAGAACTATACTTATCCGGAAGTTCTGGCTGTGTTGGGCTCCGTCTTCACCAACAAGTATTCGGAGGGCTATCCGGGAAGACGCTACTACGGCGGGCAACAGTATACCGACGTGATTGAAGACTTGGCCCGCGACCGCGCGAAGCAGTTGTTCGGCTGCGAGCACGCCAACGTTCAGCCCCTTTCGGGCTCGCCGATGAACCAGGCTGTTTACATGGCCTTTCTCCAGCCCGGGGACACCGTGCTCGGGATGGATCTCTCACACGGCGGCCACCTCACGCACGGCGCGCCTGTCTCGCACATGGGCAAGATCTACAACTTCATTCGCTACAAGACGCTTCCCGAGGAAAAGGGCCGAATCGACTTCGATGAGCTTCGCCGAACGGCGATTGAGTCTAAGCCCAAGCTGGTCTTATGCGGCTACTCTTCCTACCCGCGCGACTATGACTACGCGAACTTCAAGGAGATCGCCGACGAAGTGGGCGCCCTTACCATGGCCGATGTTTCGCACATCGGCGGCTTGATCGCCGGAGGCGCCATGAGAAACCCCTGTGACGCGGGCTTTGATTTCGTCACCACCACCACGCACAAATCGATGCGCGGTCCGCGCGGCGGGATGATTCTCTGCAAGAAGGAGTTCGCCAAAACGATTGACCGCTCGGTGTTCCCCGGTCTCCAAGGCGGTCCGCACATGAACGCCGTGGCGGCCGTGGCCATCACCCTGGGCAAAGCGGGCCAACCCGAATACAAGGAGTATTGTCGCCAGGTTCTCGACAATGCCCAGGTGCTGGCTCAGACGCTGATCGAAAACGGCGCCAAGCTGATCACCGGCGGCACCGAAAACCACATGATGGTCATCGACACGGTGACAAGTTTCGGCATCAACGGGCGCGTCGCCGAGGAGGCCCTGGACGAAGTTTCGATCACGACCAACAAGCAAGTCATCCCCGATGACCCGAATCCGCCGCTTCGCCCCAGCGGCATTCGCCTCGGCACGCCGGCGGCGACGACGCGCGGTATGAAAGAACCGGAAATGAAGCGTCTGGGGCAGTGGATGACCAAGGCTCTCCACCACCACGAGGACAAAGCTCTGCTGGCCTCGGTTCGCGGTGAAGTCGAAGAGTTGTGTTCGCGACTTCCCGTGCCGGGAATTACCTGAGGTCGGGTTTCGCTTAGCAAGTCATTCGAAAATTCGTTTGCAAAAGGCGGCCGACTGTAGACCGATCGCCGTAGTGTCGTAGCCCTAGCCCGCTTTTCTCACCACGTGGCGAGGCGAAGTGCGTGAGAGGCCCGTCAGTACAAGGCGCGCGCCGCTCGGCGCGCGGAGGCGTACTCGAACAGTACGTTGAGCACGGCGAGCAAGCGCAACGCCGTAATGGCGGGCCTATTGCGTGCTTCGACCGTCAGGTGGTGAGAAATGCGGGCTAGGCGGAACGGCCTCGAACCTCTTGCTTGACCAACTACGCCTCGGCGCGCAGGGCCGTTGCCGATCGGCGCTTCCCATCCGCCCGGGTGCTCGAATTCGTTTTGCAGTGCGGCGACTTTCTGCCTAGAATAAAGTGGGCGGTGAAACGAATGGCAGAGAGAATGGTTCAATGCGTAAAGTTCGGCAAACAGCTTCGCGGTCTCGATGAGACGCCTTTTGAAGGGGAGTTGGGCCAGAGGATCTATGACAACGTGTCAAAAGACGCTTGGGCATTGTGGGCCGAGCACCTGAAGATGGTCATCAACGAGTACCGGCTCAACCCGGCGACGATGGAGGCGCAGGAACTCATCATGAAGCAGATGGAAGAGTTCTTCTTCGGCGAGGGATCGCAGCTCCCCCCGGGATATGTCCCGCCCACGCCCGGGCAGACGAAACAGTAATCGGCGTTCCGCCGCGTCGGACAGGGACACCAGCCAGCGCCCGGCAAGATCAATATCGATAAAGCCAGCGCGCTTTTTCGACCACCTTCTCCGCATTCGGCAGGAAGGCTTTTTCCAAGGGCGGGCTATAGGGCACGGGCGTATCGGGAGGGGCGATGCGAACGAGGGGTCCGTCGAGATGCTCGAAAGCGTGCTCGCTGATCAGGCCGGCCAGCTCGCCGCCCAGCCCGCCGGTTAGCGTATCCTCGTGCAGCAGAATCACTTTGCCGGTTTTCTTCGCTGTTGCCAGCACGGCCTCGCGATCGAGCGGCATGAGTGTTCTGAGGTCGACGATTTCGCTGTCGATGTCTTCTTGGGCGAGTGTTTCGGCCGCCTCGAGCGCTACGTGAACCATCGCACCGTAGGTGATCACGCTCAAATCCCGGCCCGATCGGCGGACGGCCGCTTTGCCGAGCGGGACGGTGTAGTCGTCGACGGGGACATCTCCTTTGATACGGCGATAGAGGTGCTTGTGCTCTAGAAAGATGACCGGGTCGTTGTCGCGGATGGCCGCCTTCAGTAATCCCTTGGCGTCGTAGGCCGTGGAGGGTTCAACAACCTTCAGGCCGGGCGTGTGCACATAAGGCATTTCCGGATTTTGGGAGTGAAAAGGACCGCCGCTAAAGCCGCCTCCCGTCGGGGCGCGGACCACGAGAGGAACGTTCCCTCCCCAGCGAAAGCGGCACTTGGCGGCGAAGTTCGTGATTTGGTCGAACGCGCAGGCCATGAAATCGGAGAACTGCATTTCGACGACCGGCCGCAGGCCGTTGATGGCCGCCCCTGTTCCGGCCCCCACGATGGCCGCCTCCGACAGCGGCGTGTCGATCACTCGCCGCTCGCCGAAGCGCTCCAGAAAACCCTTGGTTACCTTGAAGGCGCCGCCGTAGGCGGCAATGTCCTCGCCCATCACGAAAACGGACTCGTCACGCTCCATCTCTTCCCAAAGGCCCTGGCGAATCGCTTCGACGTAGGTCATCTCGGCCATAGTTTTCCTTGGGCGTTGCCGACCGGTCCCGACGCCGAACCGGCCTGCTAGATCTTCTCGTAGACGTTCTGTTCCAGGGTGGCGGGATCGGGGTAGAGCTGCTTGAGCCCCCACTCGACAGCGTCGTCAATCTCGGCCAAAACTCGCGTTCTGATTTGCTTGAAATCCTGCTCGCTCGACCAGCCTCTTTCCACCATCGATTTCTGGAGTTTGAGGATGGGGTCCCGCCTGGACCATTTTTCACGCAGTTCGTGGGGGACGTAATCGGCGGAGTCGTGCGCGGAGTGTCCGCCGACACGGAAAGTCTTGCACTCGATCAGGTACGGGCCGTGGCCCTCTCGGGCATACGCGGCTGCTCGCTTGGCGGCTTCGTAAACGGCGATCACATCGTTTCCGTCCACGATCTCGGCCGGCATGTTGTAACCGGCGGCGCGGTCGGCCACGTTCTCGATGGCCATCTGTAGCTCGAGCGGGGTCGAGTAAGCGTAGAGGTTGTTGTTGCACAAGTAGACGATGGGGAGCTTTTGGACGGACGCGAAGTTGACGCCCTCGTGCCAATCTCCTCGGCTCGTGGCGCCGTCGCCCCAGTAGTTGAACACGACATGCGGCTCACGACGGTACTTGATCGACAGGGCGATGCCGCCGGCGACGGGCACGTTCGACGCAATGCTGCTGATGATCGGAAGGATCTTGCGCCGCTGACAGCCGATGTGCATATTGGCATCCCGTCCGTTGGTGGGGCTGCCCACTCGGCCGAGATATTGGGCCAGCATCTCCCGCGGCGTTATACCGCGGATCAGGAACGCTGCCAGGTCGCGGTGAGAGGGGCAGAAGTAGTCGTCCGGCTCGGCGGCCAGGGCGCTTCCGGCGGGTATGGCCTCCTGTCCCCGGCCGGTATAACAGCCGCCCGCGATCTTGCCTTGGCGATAAAGCTTGAGCTCGACGCGGTCTTCGAGTTCCCGCATCAGTTCCATGTAATAGAGGAATTCCCCGCACAACTCCGGCGTGACGTCCGCGCGGGCCGAGACCGTTGCCGTAGCACTCATCGCACCTACGAAAGATAGCGGAACTGAAACACATTTTCAACCACCACCGGGAGGTTGTGCGAGGGACATATGTCCTAGTAGTAGGACCATAGTTTTCGGAGTGCCGATTGTGCCCGGTCCGGTCACCGCGGCCCACTTCCACTACGGCCCGCCAACTAACCCGCCCCGTCAAGAACCTTCGCCAGGTACCGCCCGGTGTGCGACTCGGGGCAGGCCGCTACCTGCTCGGGGGTTCCCTCGACGACGATCCGTCCTCCGCCTTCGCCCCCCTCCGGACCTAGATCGATGATCCAATCGGCGCACTTGATGACATCGAGGTTGTGCTCGATGATCAGAACAGATCCTCCCTTCGCCAGCAGCTTCTGAAAAGCGCTCAGCAGCTTGGCAATATCGTCGAAATGGAGCCCCGTGGTCGGCTCGTCAAACATGTAGAGGGTGTTTTCGCACTTCGCCTGGGCGATGTGGCCGGCCAGCTTGACTCGCTGCGCTTCGCCCCCGGAGAGCGTCGTGGCCGATTGGCCGAGCCTCAGGTAACCCAGCCCGACCTCGGCGAGACTCGACAGCTTGTTGATGATCTTGGGAGTGCGAATGAAGAATTTCAGGGCCTCGCTGACCGTCATTTCGAGCACTTCCCGAATGTTCTTACCTTGGTAGCGAGCGTTTAAGATGTCGCTCTTGTAGCGCGCCCCGTTGCAGTCCTCGCAAACCAGCTCGACGTCGGCCAGAAACTGCATCTCGACGGTTACTCGACCGTCACCCTGGCAAGTTTCGCAGCGCCCCCCGGGGATGTTGAACGAAAAGTTGCCCGGCGTAAAACCCATACGGTCGGCGTGGGGCGTGGACGCGAAAAGTTCGCGAACCCCGTCGAAAGCCTTCACGTAGGTCACCGGGTTCGAGCGGGGAGAGCGCCCGATGGGCGACTGATCGACGAGAATGACCTCGTCGATCAGGGAAGCGCCTAAGATTCGCCGGGAAGGTAAGGGCAAGGCCTTCTCGTCAGCCGTATCGTGGCCGTTGCGTCGCTTGGCCGCCCGCAGGCCCTCGTAGATGACGTCGTGAACCAACGTCGACTTGCCGGACCCGGAAACTCCGGTGACGACCGTGGTCACGTCCAGTGGAATCGTGACGTCGATGCCTTTTAGATTGTGCTTGATCGCTCCGCTGAACTTGACCCGCCGCCGCTTCTTTGCCTTGCGCCGCTTTTTGGGCAGCGAAATCGAGAAGTCCCCGCTCAGGTAGTAGCCGGTGAGCGATCGGCCGCCGTTCGAGAGGATCTTCGGGAAATCGCCCGCGAACACAACTTTGCCTCCCCGCTCTCCGGGCCCGGGACCGAGATCCACGATGTGATCGGCGGCCTGCATGATCTCCCGATCGTGCTCCACCACCAAGATGGTGTTTCCCAGGTCGCGCAAATGTTCGAGAATGCGAATCAGGCGCCGAGTGTCCCGGCTGTGGAGTCCGATCGATGGCTCGTCGAGCACGTAGCAGGCTCCGACCAGCCGCGACCCCAGCGACGTCGCAAGCTGAATACGCTGCGCTTCCCCGCCCGACAGCGTGGAGGCCAATCGATCGAGGGTCAAATACTCCAATCCGACGTCGTTGAGGTAGGCCAGCCGGTGGCGAATGTCCTCCAGAAGCTGTCCCGCGATTTGGGCCTCCTGTCCGGTTAGCCGCAGTTTTGCGAAGAATTTCTTGGCCCCCTCGAGACTCATCAAAACGATATCCCGGACCGTTTTGCCGCCTACCTTGACATGGAGTGCTTCGGCCCGCAGGCGTCCGCCCCGACACGACGGGCAGAGGGCGTAGCCGCGATACCGGCTGAGAAAAATCCGCACGTGCATCTTGTATTTTTTTCTTTCCAGGTAGTTGAAAAAACCTCGCACGCCGGGAAAGCCGCCGCTTCCGTTCACAACGAAATCCGTCTCTTCGGGAGTTAGCTGATAGTAGGGGGCGTCGACCCGCACGCCCGCGTCTTTGGCGGCGTGAAGCAGCTTCTGCTGATACCTCCGGTAGCGGGGCTTCGTCCATGGGTCGACGGCGCCTTCGTCGAGAGATTTGAACTTGTCGGGCACAACCAGATCCATGTCGAAATCGATCGTGTTCCCGAACCCGTGGCAAGTGGGACAGGCGCCGAACGGACTGTTGAAGCTAAACAAGCGGGGTTCGGGTTCGAGATACTCCAGGTTGCACTGGCGGCACTCAAACCTTTCGCTGAACCAAAGACGCTCGCCCGCGTGCTCTGCGGCCGGCTCGAAAGCCGCCTCGCGCGACTCGCGAAAACACGTTTCCACCGCGTCGACCACCCGCTGGTGAAGATGGCGGGCGATCACGAGCCGATCAACCAGCGCATAGAGCGGCTTGCCGAAGTCGATTTCCAACAGCGACTCAGGCGTTGAGAATTCAAACAGCCGCCCGCTCTGGTAGAGGCGATTGAACCCCTTGCCCCTCAGCTCGGCAAGGCGCGTTTTCAACCGCGGGGTTAATCCGTCAGGGGATCCGCGCTCAACGGGGAACAATACGTGCCGCCGCGATCCTTCCGGGAGAGCGAGGACGCGGGAGGCAACGTCGTCAACCGTGTCCTTTCGCACTCGGCTGCCGCAGTTGGCGCAGAACGTCCGCCCGACTCGCGCGTAGAGCAGCCGCAGGAAATCGTAGATCTCGGTCGCCGTGGCGACGGTCGAGCGGGGACTTCGGGTGGTGTTCTTCTGGCGAATCGCCACGGCCGGCGCGATGCCCCTGATCTCGTCGACATCGGGTTTTTCCATGCGCTCAAGGAACTGCCGCGCGTAGGCCGACAGTGACTCCACGTAGCGGCGCTGGCCCTCGGCGTAAATCGTGTCGAAGACGAGCGAGGATTTCCCCGAACCCGAAACCCCGGTTACGACGATCAGCTTGTTGTGGGGGAGCCGCAGGTCAATGTTCTTGAGATTGTGGACGCGGGCCCCACGGATCTCAAGATAGTCCTGCGACAAGGCTGAGCTCTCAGGCTGATGGGAAAGTTGCGGCCGGCCGCGGCCCGCGCATTCATTATATCGGAGCTACCTCCCGCGACCCCAAGCTGGCGAAACAAAGCCGCGGGCTTGAGCCCGCGGTCAAGGCGCGAACGACTTCTTCCATGCTACGACCCCTTGTGCTCACGCGGCTTCGACCGCACCCTTTCGGGAGCGGCTCCGTTTGCACCCCGTGTGAGCAAGCCACTGACCCTGGAACGCTAGCCGATCTCGGCGAGAGTTAACACATGAGGCGCCAGCCGGGGCCACCTGCGCACTAACTGAGCGAATCTCTTATCGGCGGTCACCAAAGGCACACCCCTATCCGCCGCCAAAGTCAGATAAAGGCAATCGTAAACCGGATGCTCCAATTCGACTGCCAGACGGAGCGACGCTAACAACACGTTTTCGGTGGGGAAGGCTCTTTGACTCAGTGCTGACGGCCGGCGGCGCGACCGCGGGCCCGCGGGCCGTTCGCGGCGGCGAGTTTCCCCTATACTGAAATTTGGAGGACTATTCCAATGGCTGAAGACCATAGTGATACAAGCTTGGCCTGGTTCCTGGCGGGAGCCGCTCTGGGAGCCGCGGGGGCCTTGTTGCTGGCCCCACAGTCGGGAAGCGAAACAAGAGAGGTGCTACGTCGTAGGACGCTCGAAGGCCGCGAGAGGCTGAACAAGTCGGGAAGAGAAGCCTTCGAAAAAGGCCGCGAGCTTTACGACCGTGGTAAAGAGGTGGCGGAGGACGCGGCTGAGCTGTTCGAGCAGGGGCGAAAAGTGGTTAGCGAGAAGTTTTCTCCCGTAGGCTCGGGGTCGCAGGACGGCGAACCGGAAAAGCAGGAGTCAGCCACCTAACCTGCGTTTCTCACCAGCTGACGGTCGAAGCACGCCATAGGCCCGCCATGACTGCGTTGCGCTTGCTCACCGTGCTCAACGTACTGTTCAAGTACACCCGCATTATTCAAGAAATGCGGCGCCGAGCGGCGCGCGCCTTGTACTGAGGGGCCTCTCACGCACTTCGTCTCGCCACGTGGTGAGAAACGCAGGCTAACTTCTTTTACGGGCCGCCAACCCTCTTTTCTCACGACGGCTGCGGTGAACAAGGCTAAAAGGCGCGGTGGCCAGGGAGCGCGGCAACAGGTTATCTACATCACCCGGCGTACACTATCTCGCCAAGCGGGCGCGATTGATCGCCGAGTTGTCCGAATTAGCCGTCTGCTAACCGAGGCGTGGTTTCTACAGGAAAAATTTGCCCCAGGAGGCTTCGGCAGGGCAGGCCCTCGAGTAGAAACCTGCTGCTGTCCGACTAATCACGGCCCCGCATCCCTGATGGCGGGGCTTTGGTCCGCTGAACGGCCAACCTGAAACTCAAATTGGGCGGGGCCCGGCCCTTCTGCCGGCGTTGACCGATAAACTCAATCGTTCCAACAAGTTTCCCGCCTGAGGGTCCGGCCGGTACCCACTAGCCCGCATTTCTCGCCACCTGACGGTCGAAGTGCGCCATAGGCCCGCCATTACGTCGTTACGTTTGTCCACCGCGCTCAACCGGTGGTGAGTCACCATGAACTTCGTCCACCCCGCAGCACGAAAATATGCCCCATAACGTAATTCATGTTACAGACACGGCCTATTTTCAAAACAGAAAAGCGGGTTAGTTGCGAGAAATGCGAGAAGCCGGGAAGGTGTGTTTCAGGGGTCTTTTGGTTGAGGTTTGTCTCGCTTTGGTGGGGTTGCCTCCCCGGCTCAATTCAAATATACCAAATCTCATAGGAGAAGGCAATCCCTCCGTCCAGGACCCTGTGATATGAATTACACAGCGGCTCCGACCCTCACCGGGCGTCGGTCATCGTAGTTGTACCGGAACAAACGTGGCCGCCGCTGCTAAGACTTGCCCTTCTAGTGGACTAGGGGGACGAGATGCGCGGCAAAAACGGCGAAGGGAATAGAAGCCGGGGAGGTTTTCGCTTCAGGGGTCTTTGGTTGAGGTTAGTCTCGCTTTGGTGGGAGTTGCCCCCCCGGCCTTCTTACATTATACGGGAAACTCCTTGACGACGCAAGCTTCTCTACGATTCGTGGAATTCTTCTATTTCTTGGATTTCTTGGCCTGGATCTTGACTCCTGCCCAGTCCTCCAACAGACTGACCACCGAGCAGAAATCCTCGTCCCCGTGGCCGCGGGCAACGCTTGCTCCGAAGAGCTGATGGACGAGCGAGGTGGCCGGCAGGGGAACCTTCAACTCCTGACCTGAGTCGAGCATCAAGCCGACGTCCTTGTGCATCCACTTCAAGGGGAAGTTGGCGCGAAAATCGCGTCCGAAGATGTAGGGCGCCTTGAAACTGATAAGGGTGGCTTTGGCGGCGCTGGCGTCAAGGATATCGCGCATCTGCTCGGGATCGACTCCGCCCTTTACGGCCAGGGCCATCCCTTCGACGAAGCCTTGCATGATGTTGGCGATCACCAGGTTCTGCGCGAGTTTGGCCTGCAGCCCCATTCCCTGCTTGCCGCAATAGAACAATGTCTTGCCCATGGGGTGAAAGTACTCCTCGACGCGCTTGAAGACCTTCTTCGGGCCGCCGATCATGAAGGTCAGCGTCCCCCCCGTCGCGCCGGGGGTCGAGCCGGTGCAAGGTGCATCCAGGTAATAGCCGCCCTTCGCTTCAAAGGCTTTCGCGATCTTGCGGGCGACGCTGGGGGCGATCGTGCTGGCGTCGGCGACGACGGCGTTTTTCCTGATGCCCTTGATCACGCCTTCGGTTCCGAGCAGGACGGACTCCGACATCTCGGAGTTCCCTACGCAGAGGAACGTGCATTCGGCGAACTTGCCCACTTGCCGAGGCGTTTCACAAAACAGGCCGCCTTCCGCCTTGGCGAGCCGCCGCGCCTTCGCGGATCGGTGGCTCCATAACGCCACCTGATGACCCGCCCTGAGCAGGTTGCGCGCCATCGGGTAGCCCATCAACCCAAGTCCGAGAAAGCCTAGCTTAGCCATACTGTTTCACCTCAGGTTTTCAATTGTACGCTTTGGCGGGCTTGTGAGACAATAATTCACCAATGAAACCGAAGGTCCTTGTTACCAAGCGCGTTTATCCCGAGGCTATCGATTATCTCCAGCCACACACCGAGGTGGAATATCACGACTCCGCCATCAGCTACCCGCCGGAAGAGCTGCTTGCCCGGCTCGAAGACAAGGCGGGCGCCATCAGCCAGTTGACGGATAAGTTCTCCGCCGAGGTGATGGACCGCTGCCCGCAACTCAAGGTCATCGCCAATGTCGCCGTCGGGTTTGACAACATCGACGTCCAAGCGGCTACCGAGCGTAAGATTGCCGTCGCCAACACTCCCGACGTGCTGACGAATACGACGGCGGACTTTGCCTTCACGCTGCTGATGGCGACCGCGCGGCGGGTCGCTGAAGCGGATCGCTTCATGCGCGCCGGCCAATGGCGGCAATGGAGCATCGACCTGCTCTGCGGGCAAGACATTCACAGGCGGACGCTCGGGATGGTCGGCATGGGACGCATCGGCCAGGCCATGGCGCGCCGTGGCCGGGGTTTCGAAATGCGGCTGCTCTACCACGACGCCATTCGCGCCCCGCAAGAGGTGGAAGCTGATCTCGGTCTGGAGTTCGTTCCACTCGAACAACTGCTTCGGGAGTCCGACTTCGTCAGCCTCCACGTGCCCTTACTTCCCGAGACCCGCAAGCTGATCAGCACCACGCAGCTTACGATGATGAAAGAGACCGCGATCCTGATCAATACCTCCCGCGGTCCCGTGGTGGACGAAGCAGCGCTTGCGGATGCGTTGACGGAAGAAATTATCGCCGGCGCGGGGCTTGATGTCTTCGAGCGCGAACCTGAAGTGGAACCACGATTGCTGAACCTCGACAACGCCGTACTCGCTCCGCACATCGCCAGCGCCTCGATTGACACGCGCCGCAGAATGAGCGTTATGTCCGCGGAAAACGTCGTAGCCGCCCTCCAAGGGAACCGGCCGCCGAACCTGGTCAACACGGCGCTCTTCGACTAGGCTCGGCCGTGTCGGAAATAAAGGACACCCTCCGTCAACTGTTCCTCTCAACGCTGGAAGGTTTGTCTCTCAATCGGGTCATGCCGGAAAAGTTGGCCTGCCGCGATGATGTGCTCGAGGTCGGCGGCGACCGAATCGAGCTGGGTCGCTACAAGAAAATCATCGTTGTCGCAATCGGCAAGGCCGCTTTTCAGATGTCTCGATCCTTGACGGAGATAGTCAGGGGACGCGCCCTGGCGGGCATCGTGGTCGCCTCGGCGAAGCCTGAGCAAGAGCTAGACGGTTTCCACGCCTACCTGGGGGGACACCCCTATCCCGATCAGCAAAGCTTCCTCGCCGCCGACGCCTCACGAGACCTGCTGCAGAGTCTGGGGAGGGAAGATCTGCTGATCTGTCTCCTCTCGGGCGGTGGATCGGCCATCTGCGAGAGACCCATCTCGCAGACCATATCGCTTGAAGATTGCCGTGAATTCTACCGCCTGCTGGTCACCTGTGGCGCGAACATCGTCGACATGAACGTCCTCAGGAAGCATTTCTCGGCGATCAAGGGGGGACGCCTGGCTAAGGCCGCGCACCCTGCCCGCCAGGTCACCCTCTACGTCTCGGACGTTCCGGCGGACAAACCGTCCACCGTGGCGTCGGGGCCAACGATGCCCGACGAGTCCACCGTCGAAGACTGCTATGCCATTGCGAAGCGATTGAAGCTGGTCGGGCGTTTCCCACGATCCGTCCAAGAGATGTTCGATCAATCCACGATCCCTGAAACCCCGAAACCAGGGGACGCCGCTTTCGAGAACAGTTCCTGGCACTGCTTGCTGGGAAACCAGGACGGGCTGGACCGGCTGGCTGCTCAGGCCGAGTCGAAAGGATGGGTCTGCCGGACCGATATGTCCGTCGACGACTGGCCTCTTGAACGCGCCGCTGAGCACTTGCTCGGAAAGATCGAGGAGTTGCAAAGCGGCCATCCAGGGCAGACAGTAGCCTTGCTGACAGGGGGCGAATTGAGCTGGCCGGTGACCGGAGGCGGCATGGGAGGGCGCAACCAGGCCTTCGTCTTGGCCTGCGCCCAGCGGATCGCCGGCCGCAACATCGCCGTCGTCAGCGCCGGCACGGACGGGGTCGACGGCAACTCCCCCGCCGCCGGGGCGCTCGCTGACGGCCATAGCGCCAGGCGAGCATCGAAGCTCGGCATGGACACCGGCGACTACCAGCACAGATCCGACTCCTACCGATTCTTCGAGCAGCTTGACGACCTGGTGATCACCGGGCCCACGGGAAACAACATTCGCGACCTAAGAATGCTGGTGGCCTGGTAGAGGGGCGACCGCATTGACCCGTCCGTGCGCTACGCGCGTGGCCGGCAAGATTGCCGGCCGCTACTTGCATGACCGCCCAAAGCGGCGGTCGCTACCTGTGGCGCGACCCCACCCAATACACCCCCCCCATTGAGAAAACCGGGCGAGAGGCCTGTCGAACTATAAGCCGGTTTCTGTGCCCGGGCTGAGCCCGGGCGGCAGCCATTCGTCTAGGTCGAGCATTACTGCCGGACTCAAGCGACCTACCCGGGACTTCGGCCACCGGCCCGACCCCGGAGGGCGAACCGATCGCCGTGGGCGCGGCGGGCCACCGCTGGTCCCCTATTTGGTCTTGCTCCGCGTGGGGTTTACCCTGCCGTCTGGATTACTCGAGACGCGGTGCGCTCTTACCGCACCTTTTCACCCTTACCTCGAGGAAACCCCGGGGCGGTATATTTTCTGTGGCACTTTCCGTAGGCCACCCTTTGAGAATGGCCCCCCGGCCGTTAGCCGGCACGCTGCCCTGCGGAGACCGGACTTTCCTCCCCGCCTCAAACAGGCGCGGCGACTGCCCGTCCGACAGGCCCAACGATGATTGTAGCAACCAGGCTGACGAGGGCCGCTAGGGGTCTCACTCGGTGTGTCCACCGGCCGCGGCGCCAATCTCTCGTGCGGACGCATAGTAGACGAGCATCATAACGGCTCCGAACGCAGCCAGCGTGAGGAGCGCACTGTCGACGAGCGGTATCGGCAGCTCCACTCCCAGCGTGCGCGGGACTGCGATGAGGATGCCGGCGATCGCCTCGCCGGCGATGAGGCCGGAGCTTATCAGAATGGCGCTGTGCCGGCGGGCCTCCGCGGCGGCGCTTCCTCCTGCCGGCCTTGTCCGAACCAAGATGTAGCTCAGCAGCCCCCCCGCGAAAATCGGCACGGACAAGCTCAAGGGCAGATAGATGCCGACGGCTACCGGCATAACATGGGTCCGGAAGCGACTACCGGCTCTTCTCAGAGACTCGTCGATAACGATCAGTCCCAGGGCGACGGCCACGCCGATACCGACCATGGTCCACGGCAGCCCGGTGTTTTCGAACAGGGCCTTGGCGATGCTCGCGAACAGGGTTGCCTGAGGTGCTCTCAGGGCCTGTTCGCCGCCGGTGCCGATGCCGTAGCCCTGGTGAAGCAGTGACAGTACGGGCGCAATGATGAAGGCGGGAATCAAGATGCCGATGAATTGCGAAACTTGCTGCTTCCAGGGAGTTGCTTTGACGAGGAAACCGGTTTTCAAGTCCTGCGAGGTATCGCCGGCCGTGGCAGCAGCGCAACAGACGACGCCGGCGACGCCTAATGCTCCCAGAATACCCGCCGTCCCGCTCATACCTAAAAGCAGCAAGACGACAGAGGAAAAGATCAGTGCGCAGATGGTCATGCCCGAGATCGGATTGTTGGAGCTACCCACGAGTCCGACGATGTAGCTCGAGACGGCCACGAAAAAGAACGAAGCGATGACCATCACAACGCCGGCGGTCAACGCCACGCTGGTCGATCCCGTCATGGCCCGGTAGAGAATGATCGTCGCGATCGCGGTGGCCACCAAGATGATGAAGGTCCGAGAGGTGGGCAAATCCTGCTCGGTACGTTGTTTCGGGGCGCCTGCCCGCCTGCCGAAGCCCTGCACCGCTTCGCGGACTCCTTTGGCGATTCCCCGGCGCACGCTGAACATCGACCACAGGCCGCCGACGATCATCGCCCCCACGCCCATGTAGCGAATGTGTCTGTTCCAGGCGTCCCACGCGGCGTCTAGGGCGTGCGCTTGAGGAAGGGGATTCGAGAGATAGTAAAGCGGGATCGAGACCACCCAGCCGATCGCCCCGCCCATGAAAACGAGCGCGGCAACTTCCAGTCCGACGATCACTCCGACGCCGAGCAGGGCCACGGAGATGTCCGTACCAAAGTAGAAGAGGGTTCCGCCGACGCGCACAGCTCCCTCCACGACTCCGCGAAATAAGCCCACTACTCCGATAAAGGACTTGAACAGCAGCCCTCCCGCGACGGCCGCCACGATGTCCCTCAACGACCGGCCGCCTTTCTGGCCCGCTTCGAGAACCTGGGCGCAGGCGACGCCCTCGGGGTAGATCAGCTCCTTGTCCTCGACGATCAACGTTCTTCGAAGCGGGATCATAAATAAGACACCCAGCACACCTCCGAGCAGGCCGATCATGGTGACCTCCCAATAAGGGAAGCCGGTCCACACTTGAGCGATCACGAGCGCCGGGACCGTGAAGATGATGCCCGCGGCGACGGATTCGCCCGCCGACGACATCGTTTGCACGATATTGTTCTCGAGGATCGTGCCCCGGCGCAGGACGCCCCGCAGAACTCCCATGGAGACGATCGCCGCTGGGATGCTGGCCGACACGGTCATGCCGGCGTAGAGCCCGAGGTAGGTATTGGCCGCCGTCATGATCAGCCCAATGATGAGGCCCAGAACCACCGCGCGCCAGGAAAGTTCGACGGTCGGTTGTTGAGGCGGGCTATCGGATGTCGGCATGCCGGTGAGCGGAAACCTCATTGTAGACTCGCCGGCGCGGAGGCCCCCCAAGCGAACGCTTGCGGTCCGCCTGTCGGCAAGACCGCAGGACTGCGTTCAGGTGTAGGCGGGGCGGGCCAACGGCCGGGCGCGCGACGCCTTGGGGGAAGGGGCACCGCTGCCCCGAAGTCCTCGATTCTCGGGCCGTTGACGCCGCCCCTCGACCTGCGTCAGCATGAATAGCCATGAACGAGCAACCGAAACAGCCGAAAGTGAATCTGACCAGCGGACCCGACTACCGCGAAAGCTACTCCAACAGCGTCCAGATCCGGGTGAACGTCTGGGATTTCTTCTTGCAGTTCGGCACGATCCACCAAAAGTCTCAAGAGGAAGTCGAGATTAGGAGTTTTCAGGGGATCTATCTCAGCCCGCAACAGGCCAAAGCTTTGCTGGGCGTCTTACACCAAAACATCGCCCAGTACGAGAGCGCTTTTGGAGAGATCAAGCTTGACCCCAACGCAGCGCAAGTGGGCGCTGTCCAGTAGGCTCGTTCCGTCGAAAACCAACAGGTTGCGGACGATCCATGACCGCTCGCTTGCGGGTCTGGATCGGGCATGGACAGATCCCTGCCCGTCAGGACCCATGCCGCAGGCTCACGCCCGCGGCTCCGATTCGCTCGTCGCGGAGGGTGTGCGTGAGTCGGAAACAGAGCCTGGAACGTTAGTGACAGGGCAAACCCTCGCAACTGCGGAACCGCTCCAGGCGTCGAGATGAGTCTCGACGCGGCAAGCTGAGAGCTTGCGCCACGAAGGGCAAAGCCGCGCATCCGGCGCGCATTCGGGCTAACTCTCCCCCGACGAAGCCTTAGCTGTCGTCAAAGACCGCCGAACGGCATCCAGAATACCGTTGATGAAAGGGCCGGACTCGTCTCCCGAAAAACGCCGTGCGATCTCGATGGCTTCGTTGATGATCACCGCCGGGGCGACCGTTTCGTCGAGCATCTCAAAAACGGCTGTCCTAAGGACATTGCGATCGACCGTGGACATGCGCTCCAGTTTCCAATTCGAGGCATGTTCGCGAATCAAGGCGTCGATGTCGTCAATCCGGGCGGTGACACCCTGAAAAAGCCGCTCGGCGAAGGGATCGCCGCCGGGCGGGGCGGTGGAAGAAAGACTTTCCCAATAGCCTTGCTGGACTTGTTCGGTCGAGGCGCGGTTGAGATCCCATTGAAAAACCAACTGCAGGGCTCTTTCTCGAGAGCGATGTCGCGAAGGCATGTTAACCGTCCGCGGGGGAGGCGGTATCGTGCAACTCCTTCATTAAGGTCGCCATCTCGAGAGCCGCCATGCTCGCCTCGAAGCCTTTATTGCCGCCCTTGGCGCCGGCCCGGTCGATGGCCTGTTCGAGCGTATCGCAGGTCAACACGCCGAAGATGGTCGGTACGCCCGTCTCGCGCCCGACGTCGGCGATGCCCCGAGCGGCTTCCGCGGCGACGTAGTCAAAGTGAGCCGTTTCGCCTCGGATCACCGCTCCCAGGCAAATGATAGCGTCGTAGCGGCCGCTACGCCCCATCTCCCGCGCCGTGACGGGTATTTCGAGCGAGCCGGGAACGCGAACGACGTCGATGGACCCCTCTCCGGCGCCTGTTCGCTCAAGGGCATTCATGGCGCCGCCCAGGAGCCGCTCGGTAATGAAACTATTGAAGCGGCTGACGACCAGGCCGAAGCGAAGCCCGCGCGCGCTGAGCTCGCCTTCGATGTCTCGAAACTTGCTGTTCTGCTTTTGCATCGTGATCGCGGCCCGTGAATCGGCCGCTCGCGTTTCAGCGAGTAAACACCTCAAGGTCCAAGGAAGCAACGGTTTCTAACATTCTAGCGGCAACGTGGTGGGAGAACGAGTGAACAGCATCTCTCCCGGGCGGATTCACTCCACCGGCTTATAGGCGACACAGTCGATGAGGACCTTCATGTCCTTGTGAGGCAGTCCCACTTCGGTCGTCGTACGCGCCGGCTTCGACTCGCCGAAACACTCGGCGTAGACGCGGTTCATTTCGGGGAACTCTTGGATGTCGGCCAAATAAACGCAGCATTTGACGACGTCGCTCAGATCCGCCCCGGCCGCCTGGAGGATGGTGCGGATATTCTCGAGCGCGCGCCGGGTCTGGGCGGCCGCCGCGCCGGCCTCGAGCCGATTGGTTTCCGGGTTCAGAGCGGCCTGACCGGAAACGAAGACCAGATCGCCTGCTTTGACGGCATGAGAGTAAGGACCGAGAGGCGCGGGCCCGCCGGAGGCTGTGATTCTTTCGAGCATAGAGAGACTCCTTGCGTCAAAAATGAAATTGCCGTTGAGACTTTCTATACTACCTGGTCACCGTTGGGGCGAACCCTGCGTTCAGCAGGGTGGGCAAGCGCAGCGGTGTAACGGCCGGCCTCTCGGGTGCTTCGACCGTCAGCCGGCGAGAAAGGCGGGCTAATGCACCGTAAAACAAAACACCGCGGTGGATCCGCTCGGAGTCAGGCAGTACTCACCGTTTTCGAGGAACTGGTCGGTCCGGATTCGGAAGATGCCCGGGGAGACCCTGGTTATCGAGGTGTAGTAAGCTCTGGCCACGATCTTCTTCTTCTTGCGAATCAGAATTTCTCGGCGGCCGTTTCGCGATTCGAAGCGGTAGAGCTGCAAACGATCAGGGTCGAGATTCTCTACTTTCAGCAAGAATTCGGGGCCCGCCATCGGCGTCTGGACCCCGGAAGTAGCGCCGGGAACGTGGTAGGTCTGTTCCTTCTTGCTGCTCTGCTCGACGGCCTGCGCCTGTTCGGTCTCCACCAAGTTATTAGCGTGGATGAGGTAAGGCACGTCCGCCTTCGGCGGCTCGGGCGGCGCCGACGAGAGCGATGACTGACCGTACATAGGCGCTTGGACCAGCAGGGCCATCAAGGCCAGCAGAAACAGGGGTTGGTTTTGCGCCTTCATCTGTTGTGTTCACTCCAAGCGACGAACGACGGGCGCCGTTTTCCGCCAGCGCTCTTCCACGGCAAGCGAACGCGTATCGCCGGCGATCCCTCTTCGCCGGGCACCCCAAGGCGCGAGAACTCCCCTACAAGCCATTGATTACAAATGGGTTGTGAAAAATAGGCTTTGTTTCGTCCTTTTGTCGTTGGTCGAGTGCGATGCCGGTCTCCAGGGTCCCTCCCTCCTGAGGATAGCGCGCGTGTCAAGTGTCTTCGTCGGAAGATGAACCCCCACCGTTGAAATAGTCAAAAGCTGCGGACCTGCCGGGCGATGAACCGTAGAGCAAAAGGGAAAAGTGTGCCCTCCGGGCTAGCGGCCGTCGCGGACGGCTTGCCGCGCTTCGGACTCGGCTTCCCGTTGGCGGCTTTTCTCCCGCTTGTCGTAGAGCTTCTTGGCCTTGGCCAAGGCCAGTCGGCACTTGATCTTCCCGCGCAACAGGTAGACCTTTGTTGGGATCAAGGTCAGCCCTTTCTCGTGGGTCTTGCCGATCAGGCGGCTGATCTCGCGGCGGTTCAGCAACAACTTTCGGGGCCGCAGGGGATCGTGATTCTGAAGATTGCCGTGAGAGTAAGGGCTAATGTGAGCGTTGAACAGCCACATCTCATTGTCCCGAATCGTGGCGTAGGCGTCCCGCAACTGCAGCTTCCCCGCACGAATGGATTTGACCTCGGTGCCGGTCAGAACCATTCCCGCCTCCATGTCTTCGAGCAGGAAATAGTCATGCCTGGCTCGGCGGTTGTCGCTCAACATCTTAATGCCTTGATCGCTGCCGCTCATTTCCTTCCACGCTTGGCGCTCCGCCTACGTCACCTTTACGAGGGATCACTATGGGGATCGTACGCGCGGATGCCAGACGAGCAAGCTTGGACCGGACTTCCGGTATCGCCCGCCGGACGCATGTCCCAGTTACTAGATTGGCACGTTTGACGGCTTCGGTCTACGGCGCGCGCCGCCTCGCCCGGGCGGTTGCCTCCGGGCTGGCGCTAGCGCTGCTGCTGACCGCCTCGGCGGAAGCGGGCGGCCGCAAAGCCAAGAAGTTCTACAACCAGGGGCGTCGAGCCGAGCTGGTGAAAGACTACGACCAGGCTCTGGAGCTTTACGAGCAAGCCGTGGCGGAAAACCCAGTGGACCAGCGCTACGAGCTGGCCGCCCGGCGCCTGCGTTTCGTAGCCGGGCAGGCTCACGTCGACCGTGGGCACAGACTGCGCCGGCAGGGGCAACTCGAAGAGGCGCTCAACGAATTCCAGCGGGCGTTGGAGATTGATCCGGCCTCGAGTGTCGCCGCGCAGGAGGGCAAGCGCACGGTCGCGATGATCGAGCGTCGTGAACGGCTCAAAGAAGATCCCACAGCCGACGAAGAAACGATCGGCGTCGGACCTCTGGAAAGAGAACGGCTGGCGCGGGAGGCCAAAGTCGCGCGCTTGAAGGGGCTGCCCGAGCTCAGGCCCATCTCCACGCAACTCATCAACCTGACGATCCCGAAACAAGAGAGCAAGGTCGTGTTTGAGACGATCTGCAAGCTGGCCGGCATCAACGTGCTTTTCGATCCCGACTACGACGAGCAAGAGATCAGCGTCGAGATCCAGAACTCCACGCTCCAAGACGCTCTCGACTATGTCAGCCTCATGTCCAAGTCGTTTTGGAAAACCGTTTCGCCGAACGCGGTCTTCATCACCAACGACAACACGAACAAGCGGCGGGACTACCAAGAAGAAGTGGTCAGAACCTTCTACCTGTCAAACGCGGCGACGCCGCAAGAAATCCAAGAGGTGGCGACCGCCATACGAGGCCTGACCGACATTCGGCGCATATTCCCGGTGAACTCGATGAGCGCGCTGATCGTTCGAGGGCCGGCGGACAAGATTGCGCTTGCCGAAAAGGTGATCAACGATATCGACAAGGCTCGTCCCGAGGTGATCATTGACGTGCTGGTGCTCGAGACGAGCAAGACACGCAACCGTGAACTGGGGGTTACACCGGTGTCGGGCGGCGCGAACGGCCTGAGCCTCCCTGTGACGTTCACCGGCGGTGGCTCGGCAGGGGGAGAAGGCGGCGGTGGCGGCCTAGCGCTTTCGGATCTAGGGAAGCTCAGCTCGCGCGACTGGTCAACCGTATTGCCGGGGGCCCAGCTTACCGCGCTGATGACCCGCTCGGATACTCGCTTACTGCAATCACCTCGGCTTCGCGCGGCGGACGGCTTCCAAGCCAGTCTGCGAATCGGTGATCGTATTCCCATCGCCACAGGCAGTTTTCAGCCCGGCATCGGCGGCGTGGGCATCAACCCGCTGGTCAACACGCAGTTCACCTATACGGACGTCGGAGTCAATGTGGACTTGACGCCTAAGATCCACAACGATTCAGAGGTGTCCATGCACATCGAGATCGAGATCTCGAACGTACGCGACTTTGTCGATATTGGGGGCATCTCGCAGCCGGTCATTGGCCAGCGCAAGGTGACGCACGACGTTCGTATCCAGGAAGGAGAGGCCAGCATTCTCGGCGGGCTGATGCAGGCACAGACGTTCATCACGAAATCAGGCGTGCCGTTTCTCGGCGCGATACCGATCATAGGACGCTTCTTCAGCAGCAACGATGTTCAGACCTCGGAAAACGAGATATTGGTCGTGCTGGTGCCGCGCATCGTCCGGCTGCCGGAGATCAACGAAGTGAATCTTCAGAGCGTTGCCTCGGGAGTGGAGCAAGTCTACCGGGTGCGATACGAGAGCGCGTCCAACGACGTCCCCGCGCTGCCCAAAGTGGGGGCGCATGCTCCCAGCCAACAGGGACCCGAAACGACCGAGGTCGCCGAAGCTGGGCCGCCGGCTCGAAGCCCGGCGCTGCCGCTGAGCGAGCCTGGTGTTCCCGCGGCACCGGCCTTGACCGAGCCTGAAGAGCGGGAAGAAGCCGCAGCGGCCGAGGCGGAGCCTGCCGCAACCCGGGCGGCGGCTGAGGGGCCCTCGGCCGGCCCCGGCTTCCGTTTCGCTCCCGCCGCGCCGGAAGTCGCCGTCGGCGAGCAGATCGAGGTCGGCGTGTCGGTTACCAATGTGAAGCAGCTTTTCGGCATTCCCATGCGCTTCGGATACAATCCGAAACTGCTTCGTCTCGTCGACATCCAACGAGGAACGTTCTTACAGGGAGACGGGCAGGACCTGATTTTCTCGAAGAACATTCGCCAAAGAGTGGGATTGGCGGCCGTCAACATTTCGCGCTTTCCGGGAACCGGAGGCGTAGACGGAGGCGGACTGCTGGTCAAGCTGGTTTTCGAGGGAGTGGCTCGGGGCCGCTCCGACGTCAAGGTAACACCCACGGGCGCTCGTGATGCCGAAAGGAAGCCTCTGAAAGTCGCTCCGGGCCAGATCAGCGTGCGCGTTCGTTAGCCCGCTTTTCTCGCCGCGCGGCGAGGGAAGCGCCCGAGCGTGCCGGCGGGAGGAGGCGCGGCATCCGAATTTCTTGCACAATGCGGGCGTAGTTGAACAGTACGGTGAGCAAGCACAACGAAGTCATCGCGGGCGTGTCGCGCGCTTCCGGCGGCGCCAAGACCACCCCAAGAAGAGGAAAACAGGCAGGCCTAACCCTGGTGGAGTTGATCGTTGCCTTCACCATCCTGCTGATTCTCTCGACGATGGCCTTGCCTCTGGCCCGCGTCAAGGTGCAGCGCGAGAAGGAAAGACGCCTGCGGCGAGCCCTTACTGAAATCCGCACGGCGATCGACCGACACAAGGACATGGCGGATGAGGGCAAATTCGGGCCGCTCGACGAGGACACATTTGGGTATCCTCTTACGCTTGAAAGTATGGTCGAAGGCATTACCATTCAAGCTACGGGAGTGGGGGGCAATCCCTTCGGACAGGGGGGGATGCAGGGTCTTGGCGGGCAGGGCGGCGCATTCGGCGGTAGCCAAGGCCGTTCTGGTGGCGCATTCGGCGGCCGACAAGGCGGGGCGTTCGGCGGCCAACAGGGCAGTTCGTTCGGGGGCCGGCAAGGCAGCTCGTTCGGGGGCCGGCAAGGCGGCGGCATTGGCTCGCAGTCGCGCGGGGGATTCGGCGGTTCGACGGGGGGAGGGTTCGGTTCCCAGTCGGGCGGCGGGTTGGGAAGTTCCCGCCGGGGGGCTTCCGGGATGGGTTCCGACGAGGAGGGCGAACAAAAGATCCGCTTCCTGCGCCGGATTCCGCTTGACCCCATCACGGACTCGACGAGCTGGGGGATGCGCTCGGTCCAGGATGACCCCGGGTCGATGAGCTGGGGTGGGCAGAACGTCTTCGATGTCTTCACCACCAGTATGGATGTGGCACTGGATGGGACACGCTATAGCGAGTGGTAAGGCGAACCGGAAACAACGGGGATTCACTCTCGTTGAATTGATGGTGGTGATGGCCATCATGTTGACCATCATCTCGATCGCCGTGCCGATGTATACGACCGCGATGGTCCGCGCGAAGGAGAGCGTTCTGCAGAGCAACCTTTTCACCATCCGCTCGGTGATCGATCAGTACACCTATGACAAAGAGTCGCCTCCTCAGAGTCTCGAAGACCTGGTCGCGGAGGGGTATTTGCGGCAGGTTCCGGTGGACCCTTTTACCGAGTCATCAGATACCTGGGAGATTATCTCCGACGTCGGCCCGAGCGGAGAGTCCGGCGTCTTCGACATAAAGAGCGGCTCGGACCGCGTAGGCCTCAACGGCACGGCCTATGCGGAGTGGTAACCTGGTCTTTTCTCTCCTAATTGACGATAATCCTTCCGATGGCCGCTGCGGAAGCCATGGTCGACCCCAACCCGTTCATCGATTCCCTGCGCTTTGAGCGCCGCATACCCGAATGCACGATCGTCATATTTGGGGCCAACGGGGACTTGGCCAAGCGCAAGCTGCTCCCCGCGCTCTATAGCCTCGCCCACGACCGCCGTCTGTCCGCCGGGTTCGCGGTGGCCGGCAATTCCCGCACCCCGCTGAGCGACGAGGACTTTCGCGCCCGCATGAAACAGTCGGTAAAGAACTTCAGCGAGCAAGATCAATACGACGAGGAAGTTTGGGAAAGTTTCGAGCGGGGACTGTACTACGTTCCCGGAGACGTCAAGGACCCTGCCTACTACAGCTCGCTGAAGGAGCGGCTGGAAGCGATCTCCAGCGAGCGGCGCACCGGCGACAACGTTCTTTTCTATCTCTCGACGCAGCCCAGCCTATACGGACCCATTGTCCAGCAGTTGGAAGCGGCGGGCCTGGCACGGTCTGAAAACGGCGGCTGGCGCCGGGTCGTGGTCGAAAAGCCGTTCGGCCACGATCTAGCGAGCGCCCGCGAGTTGAGCCGTCAAATCCACGGTGTTTTCGACGAGAGCGAGATCTACCGGATCGACCACTATCTGGGCAAGGAGACGGTGCAGAATATCCTCGCCTTCCGGTTTGCGAACGGTATCTTCGAGCCGTTGTGGAATCGCCGTTACGTCCGCCAGGTTCAGATCACCGCAGCCGAATCGATCGGCGTGGAGGATCGGGGCGGCTACTACGAGGAATCAGGCGCGCTCCGGGACATGGTGCAGAATCATCTTCTTCAGGTGCTGGCAACCATGGCCATGGAACCGCCGGCGCGCTTCGAGGCCGAAGCCGTGCGCAACGAAAAAGGCAAAGTTCTCGAGTCGATTCGGCCGATGTCGCCGGATGAGGTGAGCCGCTATGCGGTCGCCGGCCAGTATGGTTCGGGCCGGGTAGGAGGAAACAATCTTGCCGGCTATCGCGAAGAGCGGGGCGTAGATGCCGAGTCCCAGACCGATACGTATGCCGCCGTGACATTCTTCGTCGATAATTGGCGCTGGGCGGGCGTCCCTTTTTACGTGCGGTCGGGCAAACGGCTCGCCAAGCGCGTGACGGAAATCTCGATTGAGTTTGCCTCCGCGCCTCACGTTCTGTTCTCCGAGCAGAGTCCGGTCGAGACCCCGAACCTTCTGATTCTTCGCATCCAGCCCTCCGGCGGCATTTCGCTTCGTTTCGATGCCAAAAAGCCCGGAGAAGGCATGCAACTGCGAGGCGTCTCGATGGACTTCCACTACGGGAGCAGCTTCGGAGTGCGCGAGCCCTCCGCTTACGAAACTCTGCTGCTGGACGCCATAGCCGGCGACGGGACGCTCTACTCGCGACAAGACATGGTGGAGGCTTCCTGGGCCGCCGTGGAGCCGATTGTGGAAGTTTGGAAGAACCGAAAGCACGACTTTCCCAACTACGCGGCGGGAAGCTGGGGGCCAAGGCCCTCCGACCAAATGCTCAACGAGAACCGCCATAGTTGGCGGACCCCCTGAACCCCCTCGGATTCGTTTAGGTCACCGATGGCGATCGATCCCGGAACCCTGATTCGTCAAATCGATGAGCTGTGGGCTTCCTTGGCCGACCACTCACCGGGAGAAGAGCAGGCGCTGATGAGGGCTTGTTCTCTCACGTTGCTGGTTCTTGTTAACGAAGAGGACGACGTGGCCGCCCTGTCGGAGACCTTGGCCGAGCTGATGCAGAGTCATCCCAGCCGGGCCATTCTGATCCGCGTGGCCGCGGGCGGCGACGAGCGGCTGGAGGCCGACGTCAAAGCCCATTGCTGGATGCCGATGGGCCGCCGGCAACAGATCTGCAGCGAGCAGATCGAAATTGAGGTTTCCGAACGCACCGCGTCCGATCTGCCCTCGGTCCTGCTGCCCTTGATTGTTTCGGATCTGCCGGTGGTCCTCTGGTGCCGTAGCGAGCGGGTCGCCCGTCTTCCGGTATTCAAGCGACTGTCGGCTTTCGCGGACCGGCTCATCGTCGATGTTCGCGAATTCCGCAGCTCCCGCGACGCGCTGTCGTGGCTCTCCGATCTTAGCCGGTCGGCGAGCGGCGTGACCGACCTGAGCTGGGCGCGCTTGACCCGCTGGAGGGAAACCGTGGCCCAGGTCTTCGAGAACGAGGCCTGCCGGCAGCGTTTGCCCGAGCTTGCCGCCGTGGAGCTCGCCTACGGCGGGAACGGGAAGGCGGGGATACCGGCGTCCGCGTATCTGATGGCCGGCTGGCTGGCGAACTGCCTGGGTTGGAGCCTCAACAGCGGTTCGTGGTCCGAGAAAGGCGGCGAGACGCTCGTATTGCGCCACGGCGATCGGGAGGTTCGCATGGGGCTCCACCAGACGGAAAGCCCTGGGTTGGGAAGCCGGCTCGCGGCGGTCGATCTCAAGTCTGGGGGGGAGCCGCTGTTTGAGATTCTCTTGCGCCGGGTGGACGACTATCTAGACCTCGAACTCTCGACCGAAGCAGGCCCCGCCGTCAGCAACCGAGTCTGGTTCCCCCCCAGCAGCGACGTCGCCCTGCTGAACGAGGAGCTGAAAATCTTTGCTCCCGACACGGTCTTCCGCGCTGCTCTCGACACCGCCACTCGCATCTCCGAGCGCGTGGCATGAATCCCCGTTTTCACATCGCCCCGAACAAGGAACAGGCCGCTTCGGCAGCGGCTGAGTTCACCATCGATCGGCTTGCCCAGGCCCTAGGGGAGCGCGAGAAGGCAACCCTGGCCGTCTCGGGCGGGTCGACGCCGCGGCTCATGTTCGAACACCTGGCCGACCGCCGATTCGACTGGCGCCGGGTTCACATTTTCTGGGTGGACGAACGCTCGGTCCCCCCGGATCATGCCGACAGCAACTATCGGATGGTCCGCGAGTCGCTGCTCGAGCCGACAGGCATAGAGGCCGGCCAAGTCCACAGGATCGAGGGCGAACTGCGGCCGGAAGAGGCAGCCGGTCGATATGGGGCGGCTATCGGCGAGTTTTTCCAGCTCGAGGAAGGCGGGCTTCCCCGTTTCGACGTCGTTCATCTCGGCATGGGGGCGGATGGCCATACGGCCAGTCTGTTTCCGGGAAGTCCCCTCATCCATGAGCGAGCGGGCATCGCGGCGGCCGCTTACGCTGCTTCCCGCGACAGCCATCGGGTGACGCTGCTGCCCCGGCCGATCCTGGCCGCCCGAAACGTCTTCTTTCTCGTTGCCGGCGCGGACAAGGCGGCAACCCTTCGGCGCGTTCTCGAAGGACCAATGAATCCCACCGATTTGCCGGCTCAACGAATCGCTCGCGAACGCGAGGACATCAAGTGGTTTGTAGACCAGTCCGCGGCGAGCCGGATGAGGTAGACGAGGCTGCTTTCCGACCGGGGGCGGGACACCTGAGTCCCCATTGGGCCGGCAGAATACCACCAACGCTGCCGTTGCCCGGCGGCTTACAACCCGATTGATCCGCCGCACCCCAGCGGGGCAGCTTCGTCGGAGGGAGAGACGCGCCGTCGGAGCGCTTCGATCCGGTCCGCTGCTTGTCTTCCCGTGGTGAATGCGTTGTGTTAGAAGAGGCGAAGGTGTACCATGTACGGTCCACAGATCGAAAATTCTGGTCTAGAGATACGACTCTAGCCGGGCCCCGCAAGGCGCTAAGAAGTGACCTGGTCTCGCACGAATCTTCTCCTTCTGCTCGTAACCGGGTTAGCCGCCATTCCCCGAGTTTATCTGGGACTGACAGCGCATACATGGCTGGACACTGCTGTCCGGTTAAAAGTCGAATAGAATCAATTGGTTGGGGTCATAGGGGGATTCGTTTGGGGAGTCGGATGGCTGGAGTGCCTGTAAAAGGGGCATTTTTTCGAATTGCGTAACGCTGAGAATCTGTAGAATCTGGTAAAGACTCGCTTCCAGCCCGAGCCGTTTCCGGACGATGGCGATGAGCACGTAAATCGAGACAGCGATCCAGATCTGCGTCTTGACGGCGTTCTCGCTGGTGCCGTAAAACGAGTTGATTCGCAGATGTTGCTTGATCCACTTGAAGAACAACTCAATCTGCCAACGCGACTTGTAGATGTGGGCGATGGTCAGCGCCGGGAGCGCGAAGTTGTTGGTCAGAAACTTCAGCCGCTTGTTCGTCCGGGCGTCGAAGTAACTGACCCTCCGCAACGGGTCGGGATAGGCTTGGAGCTGCGTGAGGTCGTCACAGGGCCTCGCGACAAGATCGGGCCGGGCGCGGATCAGGACATCGGCGAGCTGCTCACCGATATCGAGGACAACGCGCGAAAGATCAAGGAACATGGGGACCGCGCGAACAGTATTGTCGACGGGATGCTGCTCCATTCACGGGGCGCCCCTGGAGAACGGCAACCCACCGATCTCAACAAGCTGCTCGATGAGTACGTCGACCTCGCCTATCACGGAATGCGCGCGAAGGACACCCGGTTCAACATCACGATCGAGCGTCATTATGACCCCGCGCTGGGAATGATCCATGTCGTCCCGCAAGATATGAGCCGCGTGTTTCTCAACCTCATCAACAACGCTTGCTATGCCACCGACGAAAAAAAGCAATCGTCAGGCGAAGAATTCTCTCCGACCGTCCGGGTGAGTACGAAGAACTTGGACGGCGCCGTGGAAGTGCGCGTCCGCGACAACGGCCGAGGAATTCCGACCGAGTCTCTAGACAAGGTTTTTCAGCCTTTTTTCACCACCAAGCCAGCGGGCGAAGGAACGGGGCTGGGTCTGTCAATTAGCTACGACGTTGTCGTCGGAACGCATCAGGGGGAGATGCGGGTGGAGAGCGAGGAAGGTGAGTTCGCCGAATTCATCATCACCATCCCCAAGGCGTGACGACGTTTCTCGCGGGGCCGTGAACCGAGGGGGAAGCACTTTCAGCATTCGTGTGTCTCCGAGCGCGTTCTGATTTCGCGGTGATGACCGCGGTCGGACCCACCACGCCATCCGCGGGTTGCCTTGGGTTGCGCTCATCCGAGATCAGCGGCCGATGACTTCATCCGCCTGCTCGATGAGATGAGCCGGTATTCTCAATCCAACCTTCTTCGCGTTATCCAGGTTGATGATGAACCGCGTCCTTTGAACGAGCGAGAAGGGAATCTCGGCGGGGTTTTCACCGCGCATGACTCGAGCCGCCAGGAGACCTGCCTCGCGGCCGCCATCGTAATAGTCGCGCGCGACCATCAGCACCGAGCCTTGCTTGGAATGCGTCGTGTTGAAGCTGAACAACGGCAGGCGGAATCGCCGTGAGGCTTGCACGATGGGCGCAAAGGTAGCTG
Source organism: Bryobacterales bacterium (assembly GCA_965248365.1). Lineage (GTDB taxonomy): Bacteria > Acidobacteriota > Terriglobia > Bryobacterales > UBA6623. The sequence goes on from CBDFJA010000004.1 coordinate 742,967, forward strand.
TCGTCAGGTTGTCGGAAATCTGGCACATCGCGTCGATATTCGTGCTGCACAAGGAAAGCGCGGCGTCTACTACCTCGCTGGCCGTGCTTACTCCCACGGCCTTGACCTCGATACCGACTTCACGGGCCGCTTCGACAAGCTTATCTTTGTAGAAAACGGAGTTGACTTCCGCGGGAGCGAACAGAGTGCCCACGCGGCGGGCGTTGGGCAGACACTCGCGCACAGCCCGCATCATACGAGCGAAGGGGCTTATGACGAAGTTCCCGGCGACGTTCGGTAAGTGGTCGGTGTTGGACTTGCCGGCGCCGGCCAGCACGGGATTCGCGACCAGAGTGAACACTACGGGGATCCCGCGCGACCGGCTCAGACAAGCCTGCAGCATCGGAGTGGTCAGCGAAACGATAAGCTCCGTCCCGTCCGACGCGGCGGCGTCCACCATGCTGCTCGCGGTTGCGATGTCGCCTTGGGCGCTGACGAACTTAGCTTCGTAATCACGCCCGTCCACAAGCGCCGCCTCCTCGAATCCGCGGAAAACACCTTCCACGGTTTCCTCGACGGCGGGTGCTTCCACATAGCTGAAAACCTTCACCTTCCACTTCTTGGCAAGCGGCGCCGGAGTGGTTGAGGATTCCGATTGAGCAGCCTTGCGTTCATGAACGCCCTTTTCGTCAATGATTACGTCTGCCCGGTCGAGCAACTCTTGGGGGACTCTCCACGGATCGTTCAGACCCGCCAGCGCGGGCAGGTTGAACGACAGCGTCTCGGGAACGATGTTCGTCACCGGGACCGTGGCCGGATCGGTCCCTTGCAGAATCCGTGCGGCCAGAGCGCCTGTCAGTCGACCCACTTCCAGAAAGTTCGCGCCGAGTTCGAAGAGCGCTCCCAGCTTGGCGTTTCCCGAGAGAATCGAAAATGCGGGGATGCGGGCGGCTTTCGCGGCCGACAGAATCGAATTCGACGCGGAAGCGACAGTGTTGTCGCCGCTGATAAGGAGTGCATCGGCCCCACGGGCCGCCAGCGAATTTGCCGCCTCAAACACACCCGCCGAGTTATCGACGGTTGCCTCAAGGAGTTCGATCCCTATCTCGGAGCAGAGCCTGCGAGCTTCGAGAGTGAAGATCTCCGAGTTGGATTCCGCCGGGTTCCAGACCAGACCGATTGCCTTGAGATTCGGGTAGAGATCCCTTGCTAGTTCTATAGCCGGCGCCATCGGGAGCAGCGACCCGATCCCGACGAAGTGCGCCGGGTGATCGAGGGGATCCTCCCGCTTGAGTCCCACCCCAGAACCGAAGGGGTCGGCCACCAGACCGAACACGTGGATCGTCTTGCCGTCCTGATTGGCATTGGCCATCGCTTGCATCGCCGGAGTCCCGGAAGTGAGCACCAGATCGAACTGCCCGCTTGCAAGTTCAGTGGCGATGGTGTTCGCAGTGGGAATATCGGCCTCCGCGTTGTAGATTCGGATCTCGACGTCCCGGCCTTCCCGTAAACCGCTTTCGGTCAGACCCGCGCGCATCCCGGAGACACCGTCCTCCATCAGCGGACTTGAGGCAAACTGCAGCACTGCCACGCGAAACATATCGCTCGGTCCGGTCGAGCGTCGGTTCGCGTCGGAAAGCAACAGCACGGCCGAAGTCGCCCCTATGAGCGCCAGCCCCAGCAATAATTTCTTTGCCGAACGCATGGGTTATTTGTGCAACTCTCGACCCGGCAAAACCGTTGAGTTTCTCATGAGCAGGTGCGCTTGTCCGTCCCGACCTGCCAGCCGAGCCTCACGTACCCTAGCACGACCGGTGTCGTCACTGCTTCACGAGCTTGGCGCGGCGCGCGATGAGGAATCGCCGGGAAACAAGCGGAGAGTCGGTCGAGTTTCGGGGCGCTACGACCGTTAACTCGACAACGCCCTCGGGTGGATTATTCGCTTAACACAGTCAGTGATCGAAGGTTAGACGCAGACGGATCTCGTCATCTTGCCTCCTGAGGCGAACGTTACTGGCGTAGTGGCGAAGGAGCAGTCCGGGAAGGCCCAGTTTCGCGGGGTCGGACTCCAGCAGCTCGGCTTCGGAAGGAGGCCTGGTCGGAAGTGCTAGCGGCTCGCCTCGATAGCGGATGTCCGCCGCGATTTCCATCTCGTCGAAGCTCAAGCTGATCTTCACGTCGTCCTGAACCAACTCGCGGTCCGAAGCGGCTTCCATGAACTCAGTGAGGGCTGCGGTGACCCGGTAGACGACATCGCTTCGCGCACCCCATTTGCCGCCTTCGTTTTCCGTAAAGCCCCGCACTTTTCCCCCGGCGTCGGGGCCGCTGCGCAGTACCAGCAAAGCGCGCTTGGAAATTCCGATTCGAAACAGCAGGTTCAGGGTGAGGGCCACGGTTGTACATAGGGCCAGAGCTGATCCCACCAGCGGCTCCAGTAGGTTCGGTACTTGTCCATAAGCTTCCGGAGTAGTGTAGACGCTCAAGCCGGCAATCAAAGAAATACCGACAATGAAGATTTTTCTTGAATCCAACATCCGCGAGGCAACAATCTGCAATCCGGCGACGATCATGAAGCAAGCCACGTAGAGCAGAATCGCACCGCGAATCGGGATCGGCATGATCACAAAGAAGATCGCCAGCTTGGGAATGAAAGCCAAGGCGATGAAGATAGCCCCGGCACTGAAAGCTATCCGACGGCTGGTGGCTCCGGTAGCTATGGAGACGCCCACGTTGCTCGACGAAGTGGACGGTCCCATGCCGCCCAACAAGCCTGTGAACACCACCCCCAGTGAATCGGCCAGAACTCCCCTCGATAGGGAACCCATGTCGGGCCGCACCCACTCCGCGTCGTTGATCCTTTGACAGATTGTTAAGTCCCCAATACCCTTAAGGCTGGACGCCAGCCCGGCAGCCAGAAAGGGATCAGCAACTCAATGTCGAATGACAGCCCGTCGAATGTCACAGGGCGGGGCAGCGCGAACAAGGGCGCGGAGGCGAAATCCGCCAGGTCTTGCTCCGACAGCAGATTCAAGCCATAAGCAGTGACGAATCCGATCCCCACGCCAATGGGAAGGCTGAATAGGCGTAGCGTTCCTCGGCCCCAGACCGCGAGACCGACCATAAGACGAAAAATGACCGCGGCGGTAACCACCACGTCCTCGGAAATAGCAGAGACGCCCGCGGTGTCACCGAAAAAAGCGGACACGCCAAGTGGGATCAATATGATGCCCACCATGGCGACGACCACGCCGACAACTTCGGTGGGGAACAGGGCTCGCATGCGCTGCAGGAATCGCGAGAATACTGCCTGGAACAACCCGGCAACAATGATCATCCCGGAAAGAAGCGCTGGGCCTCCTGTTTTTACCGCCAACAACGACGCCGGCAGAAAGGCTGGGCCCAACAACTGGGGACACAGATAGCCGGATCCAACTCCGAACCGATTTGATGCTTGCAGGATGGTGCCCACGCCAACCCCGATCATCGACAATCGGACGACGTCTTGCGCCAGGGATGTTGGCCAAGCGTCTGACGGCAAGACCACGGCCACAAATACCAGGCCGCTGGACATGGCCAAGGTATGCTGCAACCCCAGTAGTAGAGTGAGGAGTAACGGGGGCCGGTCCTCAAGCCCATAGGTCAGATTTGCCGGTCTTTTCATCACAGTGCCAGCAGAACCGTCTCCTCAGTACTCTGGGGCCGTGCTCACGACGGGCTTCACTCTCCGCGCGCCTCACTGACGGGCCTCTCACGCACTTCGCCTCGCCACGAAGCGAGAAAAGCGGGCTAGAAATGCACAACGGCTTTCATCAACCCTTGATCGCCTCTTCAGGCCCGCTGTGTATGGGAATAATCTTAGCGAATCCGCTGATTTCGAAGACTTTGAGAACGTTCCCCGCGAGCCCGCACAGTGAGAAGCGGCAATGCACCGCCTTTGCGCGCTTCGCCGCGACCAGCACGCTGCTGAGGCCGGCGCTACTCACGTAATCGACCGCGGAAAGATCCACCACGACAATCGGCGCCCCACTGTCGACGTGAACAAGCACTTCCTGTTCAAAGGATCGGGCGGTGCTGACGTCCAGGCGCCCACGGGTCTTCAAGACCACCGCCGAGCCGGCTGTTTCCGTGGAAATTTCCATGGTACGTACCATACCTAAATTTTCACTGCTGTCCGGTTAAAAGTCGAATAGAATCAATTGGTTGGGGTCATAGGGGAATTCATTTTGGGAGTCGGATGGCTGGAGTGCCTGTAAAACGGGCATTTTTTCGAATAGCGTAACGCTGAGAATCTGTAGAATCTGGTAAAGACTCGCTTCCAGCCCGAGGCGTTTCCGGACGATAGCGATGAGCACGTAAATCGAGACAGCGATCCAGATGTGCGTCTTGACGGCGTTCTCGCTGGTGCCGTAAAACGACTTGATTCGCAGATGTTGCTTGATCCACTTGAAGAAGAGTTCCACCTGCCAGCGCGATTTGTAGATCTGGGCGATGGTCAGTGCCGGCAGGGTGAAGTTATTGGTCAGAAATTTCAATCGCTTGTTGGTTTCGGCATCGAAATAACTCACCCGCCGTAGGGGGTCCGGGTACGCTTGGGCGGAGTTGAAGGGGGTCAAAATAACGGTGTGATCGGATCGCAGGCCCGTGCTCCTATCCACCGGGTGGGAGTAGCGACGCTGCAGCAAAACGTTCTTTTTGGTTCGCACCACGAAGAAGGCCGAACAGAGCGTGAACACGAAGAGGCGCCGAAAATCGACATAACCCCGATCCATGACGTAGAACGCGCCGGCCTCGGGAAGAAATTCATCCAGGATGTTGACGTCATGCACTTTGCCTGCAGTAATGCGGATAAACGTGGGAATATTGCCGTGCAGATCCAGCAGCGTGTGCATCTTCACGGCGGCCTTGTGCTTGCGGAATCCCGCCCACGGAAACAGCGACAGGCAGAGGTCGATTGTTGTCGAGTCGAGAGTGTACAGAGTCTGGTCCAAGTCCACACCGATCGGGTCGTGGGCATATAACGGCCGTGCCATGCCAATCAAGACCTGCGCGAAGTCCGCGTAGATCCGCCAGTCGCGCGACTCGTTCGCATCGGCCAGTGTCGAGCGCGCTACCCTGCCGCCGAATCCCATATGGTAGAGTTTGCCGTGCATCGAACGCAGGCACGTCTCGATGTCGCGGAGGCTTTCCCGATAGGTCAGCTGGGCGAATGCCATCGAAAGAAACTGATCCCAGCAGGAGAAACTTTTCAGATAGGAATCGCCGCGGTAGCGCAATACACATTTGTGAAACTCTTTGCTCGGCAGGTGCTCGATCAGTTGGGAGAAAACCGTACGGCCAAGGTTCATCCCCCATTGTGCCGCGTCGGGATGCTCCGCTCAGGCGGCCATTTGCGGCCTCGGGATTTCAAATCGTTCCCTGGCAAAACAGGCCATAAGATATTGAGCGGTAGAGACTTACCGTCCGTTGGCGTAACTTTCCCCGGACAGCACTGCTAAATTTTCAGTCCCAGTGCCATGGGACCGGGGCGTTGTTTCCCAACCGAACGATATGGTTGATGACCTCAGTTGGAAAGCGGCGGCTCGATACCAGGGATTCCATCGGTCAACTGTCGCTGACCGCCGTTAACTTGACAATTGCTGCCGCGACGCTCCTGCGAGCGTACCCATCTAGCCCGCTTTTCTCACCGCCTGACGGTCAAAGCGCGCAATAGGCGGTCACGACCGCGTGCGCTTGCTCGCCGTGCCCAACGTCAGGAATGTAGGGCCACGGCATGTCGTGGCCCAGATTGCCGAGCGACCCGCGCCTCGTCCTGACGCGCCTCTCACGCACTTACGCTCCCACGTGGTGAGATATGCGGGCTAGTTCCCGAACGCTTCCTCGAACGGCGCCAAGGCGCCCGCGAACGCCTTCCTCTTGGCCGCGACGTCAACGCCCATGAGGATGAGACGAGCTCCGAGATCCGCGAAGTGTTTGGCTTGCTCGGCGGTGGCGACCGTCATGGCCGGGATCTTCCCCGCCGCTGCGGTTGCACGGACAACCTGGTCGATCTTGGGGGCCAGCCCGGCTTTCACATCCTCGCTGAACGCACCGCGGCTGAGCGTCCAATCCATCGGGCCCACGGTGACCATGTCGATGCCGTCAACGCCCAGGATGGCGTCCAGTTCCGCAAATCCTTCGTCGCTCTCGATCATGGCCATCAGGTGAGTGTCCTGGTTGGCCTCTTCGAGCGCCCGGCGCGGGTCGCCGCCGAGGTTATAGTCGAGACCCGCGGCGGTTGTGGAGACGCCGCGCTCACCGTCGGGAGGGTACTTCCCAAGCCGCGCGAACTCGGCGGCCTGGGCGGCGTCTTTGACGTCGGGCAAGATCAGTACCTCGAACCCGCCGTCGAGCAACGCTTGAACGTGCGTTCGGGAAAGCTCGATGATGCGGGCCATGGGAACCATGCCCAGGTGAGTGATGGTGCGGCTCAGCCGCGTCGCCTCGGTCATCGAGGTGGGCGAATGTTCGAGGTCCATCCAGATGGCGTGGCAGCCCAACTGGGCCAGCAGTTCCATGTCGACGAAAGTCGGATCGCGACAAAGAAGGCCGGAGATAGCACGGTGCTGCTCGAAAAGCTTATTCAGCGTGTTCATGAAGCTGCCTCGGATATTTACCGGCGAGCCGCGGCTAAAACGTGCTGTCCGCCGGCCCGCGACTCTACATTTCCAGCGTCGCCGCCATGAGCGTCCCCTTGGCGGTACTGTTGAGCGGGTCTTCGGCCACCTTCACCTCGGAGATTTCAAAAGGCAGCGAAACTTTCTTAAGAGCTGCTCTCAGTTCCCTTTGGAAACCGCCGGCCAAAGCGCTGCCGCCGCTGACGACAACCGGAATCGCCTCGTCGAATTTGGGCAGCTTCTTCGTACGGGAAACCTCTTGTCCGAGGCGTTCGGTGAATCCCCGGATCCAGTGCTGTCCGGGGAAAGTCGCGCCATCGGACGGTAAGTCTCGACCGCTCAATGTCTTATGGCCTGTTTTGCCCGGGAACGATTTGAAATCCCGAGGCCGCAAATGGTCGCCTGAACGGAGCATCCGGACGCGGCACAATGAGGGATGAACCTTGGCCGTACGGTTTTCTCCCAACTGATCGAGCACCTACCGAGCAAAGAGTTTCAGAAATGTGTATCGCGCTACCGCGGCGATTCCTATCTGAAAAGTTTCTCCTGCTGGGATCAGTTTCTTGCGATGGCATTCGCCCAGCTGACCTATCGGGCAAGCCTCCGCGACATCGAGACGTGCCTGCGTTCGATGCACGGCAAACTCTACCACATGGGATTCCGCGGCAGGGTAGCGCGCTCGACACTGGCCGATGCGAACGAGTCGCGCGACTGGCGGATCTACGCGGACTTCGCGCAGGTCTTGATTGGCATGGCACGGCCGTTATATGCCCACGACCCGATCGGTGTGGACTTGGACCAGACTCTGTACGCTCTCGACTCGACAACAATCGACCTCTGCCTGTCGCTGTTTCCGTGGGCGAGATTCCGCAAGCAAAAGGCCGCCGTGAAGATGCACACGCTGCTGGATCTGCACGGCAATATTCCCACGTTCATCCGCATTACTGGAGGCAAAGTGCACGACATCAACATCCTCGACGAGATCGGCCCGGAGGCCGGCGCGTTCTACGTCATGGATCGGGCCTACGTCGATTTCGAACGCCTCTTCGTGTTCACTCTCTGCTCGTCGTTCTTCGTCGTGCGAACCAAGAAGAACATCTTGCTCCAACGGCGCTACTCGCATCCCGTCGACAAATCCACGGGCTTGCGCTCGGATCAGACCGTCATACTGGCTGCCATCGAATCGGCCCAAGCCTATCCCGACCCGTTGCGGAGGGTCAGTTACTTCGACGCCCGGACGAACAAGCGGCTGAAGTTTCTGACCAACAACTTCGCGCTCCCGGCGCTGACCATCGCCCACATCTACAAGTCGTGTTGGCAGATTGAGTTGTTCTTCAAGTGGATCAAGCAACATCTGCGAATCAACTCGTTTTACGGCACCAGCGAGAACGCCGTCAAGACGCAGATCTGGATCGCTGTCTCGATTTACGTGCTCATCGCCATCGTCCGGAAACGGCTCGGGCTGGAAGCGAGTCTTTACCAGATTCTACAGATTCTCAGCGTTACGCAATTCGAAAAAATGCCCCTTTTACAGGCACTCCAGCCATCCGACTCCCCAAACGAATCCCCCTATGACCCCAACCAATTGATTCTATTCGACTTTTAACCGGACAGCCGTGCCCCGGATCATGTCCCCGTAGTAAACCGACAACGCCTGGTCGAGGCTGTTTTGCAAAAGGCCATTGAGTGAAAAGTCGCCTTCCTTGTGCAAGCGACCCGTGGTCGTCGTCTCGTTACTCACCGAAGCGGCGCTGCGGTCGATGTAATCGCCGGCCCGGACGGTGCTGAATGACAAGGCGGACATGCCCAGATAGGCGATGCAGACATTACACATGCCTCCGCCGAAGCTCACCCCGATTCCGGTAAAGCTGGCGTCCTCCAGTTCGGCATAGACGACCGCCAGGCCTTCGTTGAGGCTCATGACTTTGTAGCCCAGTTCTTCGAGCATCTGCTTGACGGTGTCCTGATGGAAAGTCAGATCGCTTTCGCGACGAGGCGGAGCGCCCGGTACGCTAAAGCAGATCTTCTCTCCCGACTGGGCTTTGCCGCACATCTTGGTCAGCACTTCCTCGGTCATCTCGAGACTCTTCGGCTCGTTGGGATTGAGCAGGCCGCTATACATCGGGCGCCGCGTCTGGCCGTCGATCATGTTCGAAAACTGGTCGGCGCCGCGGCCGAAGGCGTAGCAGATCGCCCCCTCCACGCGATGCGGAATCTCCTTCTGCTCCATCGCCTTGACGGTGATGCGCGAGTAAGGAATCTCGACAAAAGCGTTGAGTTCCTGCTCGTACTCATAACCTTCCTCTCCATGACGGGCCACCACAATACGGCTCGTGCCAAGGTCGAGGCCTTTGACATTCTTCTTGCTCATGTGATTTCTCCTCCTTACTCGGGCCCGTGCGTCGCCCGATTGTTATTCGCCGATGAAAAAGCTTGCGCTGAGCGGTCCGTATCGTGGTCCGCCCAAGTTAACGCCGGCGTCGTTTCTTTTACTTCCCTGACAAGGGCCAGAAAGCGCTTTCCCTGTTGTTCGCGGTATCGCTTCGCCGAGAGCTGGCGAAGAGCCGCCTCCCGACGGAAAAGCGCGTGCGAACGGCGCACTCCCGGCCATACCTGGCCACCGAGTTCCTCGAGGAACGGCGAGTCGTAGGTGAACCCCCACTCCGCTACACTTGCCAGGACGGCTTGGTAGTTGTCGGGAAGTCCGACTTTCTCAAAAGGAAATCGGCCCCGCCAGTCCATGTGGTAGCCGATGAGCATTTTGTTGGGGTTGACCGAAATCATCTCGTGCGTCACGCAGTTGGACTCCAAGATGCCGAATTTCTCGCGTAACATTTCGGTCAGCAGATGGGCGCTCGAGAACTGGGCTGGGGTGACTCCCTCTTCGACGGGAACGTCCGGACCGATTGCGGCCGGCCTGGTCTCAAACGATATGCCGATAAAACTTTGGTTCAGGTTGATATAGAGCTCTCCACTGTCGGCCCAAAGCGAATAGCCCGCATGATAGGCATATTCGGTCTCGGGGACGATGCGGTAAACTCGGCCGAAGCGGTCGATCAGAAAATGATAAAGCTGTTCTCGGCGAATGTAGTTCACCAGCTTTTGCCCTTCATAGCGAATCAACTGGTTGTTCGTCTTCTCGAGCGTCGGCAGTTCACTTTCCGTCGTGTGGAAAACCAGCCCCATCGGACGATCGCGACGGTCGGTCTCCCGGGTTTCCGCCCCCGGACCGCGCGAATACACCGCATAAGAGCGCGGACCCGTATGGGTCAGCCACTCGTTCGAAACACGCAGCCCATTGCTATAGAGCTCCACTTGGCCTCGCGTTTCGACCAGCCAAACGTCCAGTTTCTCTTCCGGTTTCGCCAAAAGCGTCTCGCCGGGCTGCCCGCCGCCCGAGGGTTTCTCTTGCCCCGCCCGGGAACCGAGGCCCGTCACCTGGGAAAACATGGCCACAAGACACACCGACGCCAGCGCCATCTTCCAACCGGTGGAGGGCGTACGCCAGAGCCACAGCGCGAAAAGCGAAATTCGGTCGAACCCGATTCCTAACGACTTCCTGGTCACCAACGAGGCTCGGTATGAAGCGTGAAGCGCGACCAACCGGCGGCCCCAGCCGCCAAACACGTTCGGACGGCCGTTCGAGGATTCCTCCGTAACAGCCCGTGAAGCGCGAAGCACGAACCGCAGACGCTCCTCGGAATCCGTGATCCGAGCGCCATGGTGCTCGATTAATTTGCGCGCTTCAGCGTTGGGAAATGCCCCCATCGTGCTCTGCTCAGAGCCGCTGCGGCTCGAAACGCCCAATGGTAGTACTACTAGTACCCTTAACAAGTATAAACGTTTCCCCGGCTGGGTCTATCAGAGCTTTCACGCAGATCGCCATCGTTACAAGGTGTAGGGTGTACGTCAGGGGAGGCTGTGGGACGCGGGATAGCTAACTCCTACGTTGATTGACGCGACCCGGACCCCGTGATAGGGTATTCCTTCTGAGTCTCGCGGCTCGTGTAACTCCAACCCGCGGCGTCTTTCAGGGGTATATTACGCAAACCAGTTCCGACGATCGTGTGGACCTCCGCACCGCAAGCGCCGCCTTCGATAATGAACCGCCACGCGCCACAGGGGTGAACAGCTTCTCATGACCGACTCCGAGTCTCACCGAGAGAATGAACGACAGCCCGAAACCGTAACCGCCGGTGTTCTTTCCCCTTGGACCGTGGACGAGCTGGCGCCGCCGATCAAGAGGGGTTGGCGCGAGTGGAAGACCTTCATCGGGCCGGGGATGTTGCTTGCCGGCGCATCGATCGGGGCCGGCGAGTGGCTATTTGGTCCCGCGGTCAGCGCGCAATTCGGGGCTATGGTGATGTGGCTGGCCGCCATCAGCATCATTTGCCAGGTGTTTTTGAATCTGGAGGTGATGCGCTACGCGCTTTATTGCGGCGAACCGGCCATGGTAGGCTACTTTCGCACCTGGCCGGGATGGCGGCTGTGGACCTTCGTATACCTGCTCACGGAATTTTCCAACATCTTCCCCTTCATGGCCTTGAATTCCGCCGTGCCCCTGAGTGCGGCCTTACTGGGCCACCTTCCCGGAGACGCCATGACGACTTTTCTGGGGCTGTCGTTATCGGAAGGGCAACTGGTGACGGTCTTGGGGTACGTGGTTTTCTACCTGAGCTTTGTCCCCCTGTTTTTTGGCCGAGCGGTCTACCGCATGATCGAACGGGTCATGACTTTCAAGATCGTCGTGGTCCTGGGCTATCTGAGCTTTGTCGTTGTGTTCATGGTTTCCGCCCGCAACATCGGAGACGTAATAACAGGGTTCTTCCGCTTTGGATCGGTTCCTTTTCGGGCCGACTCGGTGATTGACGGGCGGCACTTCACCTGGACCGAGCGGGAAGGGTCGGTGGTCTATACCGTCAAGGGAACCACCGAGAATGGCCAGGCCGTTGTTACCGAGTTCCTGGTTAGCGGGAGCGGTGAGACACAGAAATACGCCCTCGGTGAAGCCGTACCGGCTGAGCTGCAAAGCCAGCTGCGAAACCAGACTGCCGCGGCGCAAAGCCTGGCTCGCCCGGGGCGGTTTCTTGTCGAGCACACCGACGGCGATCTCACTCTGCGAGCGGAGGGCCGAAAGGCGCCCGACGGCGCCTGGCAGCCCGCGGACCTGTTGGTGACCGAGTCGGGAGTCGTCAGCCGATACGAGCGGCTTGAGGACGTTCCCGAGCCCGCGGTCTCCCGTTTCAGGGACCTGATTCGAAACCGCGGGTCGGAAACCGGCAACCTGCTGACCTACTTTTTCGAGCATGGCCGGCTTCCGGACCTGGATTGGACCCTGCTGGCTGCCTTCTTTGCGATTGCCGGGGCCGGCGGAATGGCCAACAGCCTGTTCTCGAACTACGCTCGCGACAAGGGTTGGGGCATGGGCGGAAAGACCGGCGCCATCCCTAGCGCGATCGGCGGGCGTATGATCACGCTTTCTCACGTCGGCAGGGTTTTTCGGATCAGTCCGGAGAGCGTGGCTCGTTGGCGCGGCTGGATCCGTTTTATCGTTACCGATCAGACCGCCGTTTGGATGGCTGCTTCGTTTATAGGGATGGCCCTGCCTTGCATGCTTTCCATCGAGTTCATCCGTAATGCCCCCGTCGCCGGCGACCGGGTGGCGGCCATGACGGCCGATGGAATCTCCAGCGCCTACCCCGCCTACGGTGCGGTTTTATGGCCCTTGACGCTTTTGTGCGGCTTCCTGGTGCTTGCTCCCGGATCCACGTTCTCCGCCGATTCGCTGGCCCGCCGCTGGACGGACATCATTTGGGTCGTCAACCCTCGAGTCAAAAAGATGAAGGGGAACCAGGTCAAATACATCTACTACGCGATCTTGTTGAGCTACATCATATGGGGCACGTTCGCCCTTTCGCTGTTCGATCCGCTCACCCTGGCCAAGTACGGCGCCGGCATTGGCAACCTTGCGCTCGGTGTCAGCGCCGTCCATACGCTGTACGTCAATCGCAAGTTCTTGCCTCCTGAATTGAGGCCGGGCTGGTTCATGCAGCTGGGTCTCGCGCTGTGCGCTATCGCTTTCCTCGGCATTGCCGCTCTCGGTTTACCTCAGCTGTTCGAGACTTGGTTTGGAGGGGTGTAAGGGCCGTCTACGAGGTTGACCGAAACAGTGGGAGAAAAGCCGTTCAAAGTGGCGCTTGTCGGGTCCGAAGGACACGTGGTACCCGAGTGGGTTCGCCAGGAATTGGCGGATGCCGGGATCGAGTTCGTTGCTCGCGAATGTGCGAACGAACAGGAGTTGGCGCGATACGCCGGCGACGCCGACTTGGTTTGGGTGTGGGGTGGTGGACTGTTGACGGCCGAGAGGCTGGCGCGGCTTCCCCGCTGTGGCGCCATCGTGCGCTCCGGCAGCGGAACGGACAACGTCCCCGTGGCTGAGGCGACCAAACGGGGGATCATTGTCGCCAACACGCCCGATGCGATTTCCGACTGCGTCTCGGACCACGCCATTGCTCTTTTGTTGGCGGTCATTCGGCGAATCCCTATTCAGGACAGGACGGTACGCCGGGGAATCTGGGATTTCCAAATACCCGAGTACCGTTGGCACCTGCGAGGCAACACGGTTGGCCTGGTTGGTTTCGGCCACATCGCCCGCCTCGTCGCCCGCAAGCTCAGCGGCTTCAATGTCAAGATCATTGCCTCCGATCCCTTGGTGAGCGCCGATGAGATGGCTAAGGATTCCGTCGAGGCCGTGTCACTGGAAGAAATGCTGTCGCGGTCCGATTTCGTCTCCCTGCATTGTCCGCTCACACCTAAAACGAGGCACCTCATCAGCGAACCACAGTTGCGGATGATGAAGGCGAGCGCGATTCTCATCAATACCTCGCGCGGGCCGGTGGTCGATGAAAAAGCCCTCGTCGTCGCCCTCAGGGAAGGCCAAATCGCCGCCGCCGGGTTGGACGTGACCGAGCAGGAGCCCACTCCGCCCAATAATCCCTTGCTGAAACTGGACAACGTAGTCATCACGCCGCACGTCGCGGGCATGTCGGATGAGTACGTCGAGAACTTCTGGCGTTATTCGGTGGAGGCGATACTTGCCCTGTCCGAACACCGCTGGCCGCCGTCCTATGTCAACCGCGACGTCAAGCCGCGGTGGGAAATGAACTAGAGAGGAAACCGAATCGATGCTTCCAGAACTCGAAAAAGTTCGTAAGTTGAAGGAAAGACTCAAGGCCGGAGAGACCTGCTTCGGGGCACAGTTGGCGCTGACCGACCCGGCGGTCGTCGAGATTTTCGGTAACGCCGGCTACGATTGGCTGCTGATCGATGGCGAGCACACGGGCACCAGCCTGCCGCAGGTGAGGGCCATGCTCCAGGCCGGAGTCGGTACCCCCGCTGTCGTTCTCGCCCGGCCCTTGATCTTCGACGCCGACCAGATTCGGCGGTTCCTCGACAACGGGGCGCCGGGGTTGATTTGTCCGTTCATCAATAACGGGGAAGAGGCCAAGCGCCTGGTCGAAGCCTGCCGCTACCCGCCAGCGGGGATTCGCGGCTGGGGTCCGCGGCGAGCGGGTATGTATTTTCACGATGTCGACGAATATTTTGAGACCGCGAACGAGTCGCTCCTGATCAGCCCGATTATCGAATCGCAAGAAGCCATCGACAAGATCGATGACATTATGAGCGTTGACGGCATCGACGCCGCCGCCATAGGTCCCGTGGACCTCTCGATTTCACTCGGCATTTACATGAAGTACGATGACCCGAAGTACGTCGCTGCCGAGCAGAAGGTTCGCGATGCCTGCCGCGAGCACGGCAAGGCCATGGGGACGGGCTGCTATAGCCTGGAACACGCCGCGGCGTGCGTGGAAAAAGGCGACGAGTTCCTCTTGGTCAACGGCGACGACGCCACGCTTATCGGCGGGTCCCGCCGCGTTCTCGAGACGCTGAAGAAGTAGGCCGGGGGACGGTCCGGCCAGGGATGCGACCGTTTTGCGCGGTGACGCCTCCCCGGCGCGCCTTCATGGCGTGATTTATAATCGGACCAAGCATGGCTTACCCAGTAAATCAACCTTTCCCACAGAATCCACACCCCGCCTTAGAAATCAAGTCTGGTCCCCAGGCGATCAGAGACTACGTAACGATCTTCGAAAACCGTCGCGGAGAACGGCCGGGAGGAATGTTCGTCGACGCGGACATCGTCGAAATCATGCGCATGGCTGAGCATCTCGGCAAGGTCTCGCGCTTTGAGATCGCCTACATCAACAAGAATCTGCTTCGCGATCGCGAGAAGTACTTTAGGAACGCGGCCCAGAAGACGCGCTTGCGAATCCTGGTCCATAACCACCGGCTGCGCAATGCGGCGTCGAGAGAGGACGACGTTGTCGAGGCGCTCCTTGAAATCGCTCCGATGCCGTATTTTCGCGACGCGGAGGCGGGGGCGTTTATTCAGACAGCGCAAGACCTCAGCGCAAAGATCAAAGAGAGCCGGAAGTACTACGCCGAGCATGCTAGTGACGATCCCAAGCTGATTGCCGAAGTCAACGCCCTGTCTACCAAATTGGCCGGCTACGTTGAAGGCTTGACGCTCACCGATATCGACAAGCGGAGCAAGGAAACGTTCGAGGCCGGGTTGCGGGACTGGTACAACTACGGGCTGGTCTTCGCGGGCGGCGAACCCGACCATGAAGCCAAGTGGAACGCCAAGAAGAAAAAATGGGAGAACTGGAACCGCGATGTCGAGATCTTCCCGGCCGATTACCAGACTCCGGTTAACTTTGACGGCGTGAAAAAGCTAATCCGGCGGACGCAAAATGAGCGGATCCGCCTGGTCGCTGGGGGCCACGCTTTCAATACTTCGAGTGACACCGGCGGAACGCAGAAAACGGGCGTCGGACTTCTGATTACCTTGGACATCGCGAGTTGCTTAGCTACGATGGCTGTGAAATCTACATCTCCCCGGTTCCGCCGGAAATCCCCAAGCAGTTCTCTGATGCGGCGGCGAACCTTCGAAGGGTCAAGCAAGATGGTCATCCGATAATTCTGATTGGGGTAAGACAGTTAGGCAGAAAGTGTGTACTGGGTCCGGAAGATGATTTTGAAATTCAGAAAGACGACGAACTTATCCTTATCTCACATGAGCGTCCCAACTGGAAGGACCTAACACCACAAATGGTAAAGGCAGCTTCAGTTTAGCGGGAAGGACGCCAGATTCGTAGCCAGCGAGGCTGGCTGACGTAAATCAGGCCATAATCTTCGTCGCCACTTCGCCGGCCACGTCGGTGAGGCGGAAATCGCGGCCGCTATAGCGGTAGGTAAGCTTTTCGTGATCGAGTCCCATCAGATGTAGGACCGTGGCGTGGAAGTCGTGGATGTGCATGCGGTCTTCGACGGAATGGTAGCCGATCTCGTCGGTGGCTCCGTAGACGAAGCCCGGTTTTACGCCGCCGCCAGCCATCCAAATGCTATAGCCGTAGGGGTTGTGGTCGCGCCCGTTGCCGGCTTGCGAGACGGGCGTGCGCTCGAACTCGCCCATCCAAATAACGAGCGTGTCCTCGAGCAGGCCCGTGGCCTTGAGGTCCGTCAGCAGACCGGCGATGGGCTTGTCTACTTCCTTGGCGTTCTTGGTGTGCTTTTCAAACAAATCGGTGTGCTGGTCCCACTTATAACTGTGGGTGCACTGGATGTAGCGAACGCCGCGCTCGGCGAGCCGTCTCGCCAGTAAGCACTGCCAACCGAAGTCGCTGGTTTCTTCTTCATCGAGACCGTAGAGCTTCTTCGTCGCCTGGGACTCTTTTTCCACCTCGAACGCCCGGGGCGCGACGGTCTGCATGCGGAAGGCTAGCTCAAAAGCCTGGATGCGCGCTTCGAGTTGGGGATCGTGGCCGCGCCGCGCCGCATGACGCCGATTGACCGCCTGCAGCATCTCGAGTTCGTAGCGCTGCTGTTCGGGCGTGAGCTCCTTCTGAATGAGATACTCGATCGGCTCGTCCTTGACGTCTTCCACTTTGAGGCCGGCGTGCCCGACCCGCCGTGCCCTGGTAAGCGCCGGGCAAGAAAGCCGAACTCCAGGTCAGCGAGCCGCCGTGGGCCAGCGTCGGCTTGATCATAATGTAGCCCGGCAAGTCTTGATTGTCTGTGCCCAACCCGTAGAGCACCCACGAGCCCAAGCTGGGCCGAGTGAAAGTGCTCGTGCCCGTAAAGGTTTGCAGCAGCGCCGCCCCATGGTCGACGCCTTCGCCGACCATCGAGCGGATCACGCAGAGATCGTCGACACGGTCCCTGACGTGGGGGAACAGATCGCTGACCGGAATGCCGCTTTCGCCCCCCGGACGGAATTCCCACATCGGCTTCATCAACGGGCCCGGAGCTTTGCGGTCGAACGCCAGAGGCCTCTTGATTGGCAGAGGCTTGCCGTGATCCCGGGCCAGGCGTGGTTTCGGATCGAGGATGTCAACGGTCAAGGGACCGCCATGCATAAACAGGAAGATGACCCGCTTGGCCTTCGGTTCAAAGTGGGGCGGCCTGGCCGCCAGGGGATTGGCGGAGGCGGCGCCGTAAAGTTCGGACTGCTCGGCCAGCAGACCCGCCAAACCGAGAAACCCAAACCCGCAGGCCGCTTCCCTGAGCATCGCCCGCCGGGAAATTGACGGCGCCGGAAGAAATTGTGAGTGGTTCACGGGACTCACTCCAAGTATATAAACTCGTTCGATGCCATGAGGACCCGGCACAGACTTTGCCAGGCGTCGAGACCTTCCATCGATCCCGAGGCCCGGCCTCCGAGCCGATCGAGATAGGCCAATCCGGACTCGATTTCGTGGCTCTCCGGAGGTCGATTCAAAGTGATCAGATAGGCGCGCTCGATACGCTGGGCGTCTCCGGGGCCGCCGTCATCGGCCAACAGCTTCCGCGCCAGGTTGCGAGCCCGCGTAGCCACGAACTCGCTATTCATCATGAACAGGGCTTGCGGCGCGACGTTCGTGCCGGAACGTTTTGCTGTCGGGGTTGTCGCGTCGCCGAAGTCAAACAAGTTGAGCAGCGTCGGCAAGTTGGCGCGTCGCAGCGGAAGATAAACCAAGCGCCGATCCACTTTCTCGGGATTCAAGCTCAGCCGATCATTGCTGTTCTCGCGGTCGGTGCCATAGCCGGACTGCAGCGTCCCGCCCATTTCGAGGTCGAGCGAGCTGTCCATGGCGAGGAGTCCGTCTCGGATGGACTCGATATCGAGTCTGCGGCGCTCGAATCTCGTCAAGAGCTTGTTTTCCCGGTCTTTCCCGAGCGTATCCGCCGCTGCCTCGCTGCTCATTTGGTACGTACTCGACAGCATGAGCAAGCGATGCATCTTCTTGACGGACCAGCCGCCGCCGATGAAGCGCTTGGCCAGGTAGTCGAGCAATTCCGGATGGGTTGGCCGTTCGCCCAGCTTCCCGAAGTTGTTCGGACTCCGAACCAATCCTTCCCCAAAGTGCCAGTGCCAAATCCGATTCGCCATCACGCGCGCGGTGAGCGGATGCTCATCCCGAGTCAGCCATTCGGCCAGCGCCAGGCGTCCGCTGCCCTGGGCGATCGGCGGCTCGTCCCACCCGCCGAGAATGGCGGGAAATCCACGCGAGACGGAGTCTCCCGGGTTGTGGTGGTCGCCGCGAATGAAGACCTTCTGTTGCACAACATCACCTTCCGCGACGGAAGAAGCCAACTCCGGTTCCGGCGGGAGAGTCGCTTCCAGACGTCTCAGCTCCTGGCGCAGACCGGCGACGACAGCACCCGTGGGCGCCGGAATGACCGCGTCCTGCTCCTGTTCGGAAAGGGTGAACGGTCCCTGCTCGGCGAAGTGAACGTCGTGGAAGAAGGGATCTTCTTCGGGGTCGAACTTAGGCCGGTCGGGGGGGGCATGTTCTTGTCCTTCACCGCTTTTTTGACGGCCCGCCGCCATCTCCGCATGGTTTCGTGCCATTCGCAAGCGAGATCTTCAAATCCCCCCTGATAAGCCAGGGCGATCTTCGGCAGCTCCTGTTCCGGCGCCGAACGCCAGTCGCTCAGGTACGAGCGGGCGTCGTCCGCCCGCGGCCTGAGATAGCCCACCAACGGCGGAGGATATCTTTGTCAAGCCGCTCTTCAGCAGCCGCATCAGCGGGCGCCGCCCCGTCGTGATACACCTTACGAGCGGCCAGCATATACTTCGCTAGATTCCCGACGAGCTTCCGATTGTGCCGCTCGAGGTGCTCGCCAACGATATCGTCAATCTCGAATCTCTTCGAAGCGAGGGCGTCCCGGTGCTGAAGATATCCCTGATATTCTTCCTCGGGCGCCAGGGGAGTTACCCAAGGCTTGGAAACAAAAACTCTCGGAAACCGGAAGCTTCTCGTGCTGGCAAAGATGCCCGCCAGCGAGTAATAGTCCTTCGTCAGGATCGGATCGAACTTGTGGTCGTGGCAGCGGGCGCAAGTGACGGTCAAGCCCATGAACGCCTTGGTGACGACATCCATCTGCTCGTCGTAGACGTCGTAGAGCATCTTGTCTTTATCGCGCTGCGCCAGGGCTTTGGGACCAAGCGCCAGAAAGCCCGTGGCCACAACACCGCGGCGATTAACGCCGTCCGGATCGTCGGAGGGAAGCAGGTCGCCGGCGATCTGCTCGCGGACAAACTGATCGTAGGGCGTATCTTCGTTGAAGGCGGCGATGACGTAATCCCGGTATCGCCAGGCGTGGGGGTAGCGATGGTCTTCGTCGTTGCCGGTCGAGTCGGCGTAGCGCGCCACATCGAGCCAATGCCGTCCCCAGCGCTCGCCGTAGCGGGGCGAGGCCAGCAGGCGAGCCACCACCCGCTCAAAAGCGTCGGGCGAATCGTCGGCGGAAAACCGAGAGATATCTTCCTCCGTCGGCGGCAAGCCGGTCAGATCGAACGTCGCCCGCCGGAGCAGCGTCAGCTCGTCGGCGGGGGAGGCGGGCGCAAGCCCTTCTTGTTCGAGCCGAGCCAACACGAAACGGTCGATCGGGGATTGTATCCAACTCTCACGGCGAACCTCGGGTGGAGCCGGGTCATTGACCGGCTGGAAAGCCCAAAAGTTCCTTTGCTCTTCGGTGAACGGAGGTTTTTCTGTTCGTGCTTGGCGCTCTTCGATACTCGTCGTCGGCGTAACTTCGGCACCCGGCCAAGGCGCACCCGCCATGACCCACTCCTTGAGGGCGGCGACCTGGGGATCGTCGAGCTTCATCCGCGGAGGCATCTTCACCTTCTCTTCGTAGCTGACGACTCTCAGCAAGCGGCTGTCCGCGGGGTTGTCGGGTGAAACGATCGGCCCGCTCTGGCCCCCGTTCGCGAAACCCTCGGGGGTCGACAAGTCAAGCCCTCCCATCTTGAGCTCCGGGTTGTGGCACCCTTGGCAGTAGTCGGCGAAGATGGGGCGAATCTTTTTTTCGAAGAAATCAGTGGGGTCGGCGGCCTGGCCGAAGGCTAGCGAGACCGGAAGGCCAAGCGTCACAGCCACGCGGACGCCGACCCGGCGGGCGGCCGAGAAAATGCGCCTGCTGTGATGCGGCACGGATCGTCCTTTCAGCGCTCGAAAAGTTGCGGACCGAAGACCGCTGGGTCCCAACGTCGAGGACCCCCAACAAAAGCTATCTCCCCGGGCTTGAGCTGTTCGGATTCGCCCAGCTCGTTTCCCTCATCAAATCAGATTGCTGTTGCGGCCGCAACTTCCCGCCCGAACGGATTGTACTTGCACGAGTTGACCTGGACGCCCTTATTTCGTGAGCGAGCGCGAAACACGCTACAATGCTCGGTCGAACTCGCAAGACGCCCGGCGGACTGCTGGGCGTCGCCGGGCCTCGTCAGTCATGGAGTACAGGCCCCCCGGAGCAAGAGCCTCTTGGATGGCTCGGTCAGCCGCTTGGGTCGCAGCCGGAGCCGGTCACTCCGCGAAAACAACAGCCCCTCACAAAACGCAGCTATGGATACGACCATCATTGACGATCTCTTCCTCGTCACGATCTTCCTCATCTTTGCGCTAACGCTATTGGCGGCCTTGGTCCGGCGTCTGAGCAAAGACAAATGCCTCCGCCTGATGCACAACCACCACGTGACCTACCTATTGAATTTCGCATAATATCGAGTTAGTCAAGGCCAAGAGAAGACTGCTTCCAGAAGGCCGTAATCAAGCGCGGTTTGCGGCGCATGCGACGAGGGATTTGCGGGCACGCTCGTCCAGCTCCCAGTAGTCCTTCGGACAGACGTTCGGCAACTCGTGCTGCTTCCAGTAAGCCCAAATGTATTCCACCGGGTTCAGCTCCGGTGCATAGGGCGGCAAGCACTCCGTGGCGATGTGGCCTTCGGAGAGCTCGATGAACTCCCGCACCAGGCGGCTGCGGTGCGCCGGCAGGCGGTCCCAGACGATCAGCAGCGGGCCGTCGATGTGGCGGACCAAAGCCTTCAGGAAGTCGATGACCTCCAGCTCGCCGATGGCGCCGGGATAGAGCCGGAAGTAGAAGTTGCGCAAGGTCAGCCCGGCGGAAACGGAAAGTTTCTGCCAGTTGAAGTTGAACTCCAGCACGGGTGTCTCGCCGCGGGGCGCCCAGGTGCGGCAACGATGGGGCTTCTGACTCAGTCCGCTTTCGTCGATGAAGACGATCGTGCGGCCTTGTTTTTGGGCTTTTTTTTAGTGGCCGGCCAAGTCTTGCGCCGCCAGTTGCGGATGGCTTCTTCGTTGCGCTCGCGGGCCTTGCCGACAGGCCGTTGCGGGCTCCAGTGGAGCGCCCGCAGGATCTTCCAAACATGACCTTCGTGATAGCGCACGCCGAACTCGTCGGCGATCAGACGAGCGACTCGCGGACAAGTCCACAGCGGCGTCGAGAAGCCCTGCGCTTCGGGGCCCCGCAGCAGCATTGCCTCCAGACGTTCCCGTTGCGTGGCGTCTAACAGCGGCTTGCGGCCGGCGCGCCCGGCCCGGCGGAGTCCGGCGGCACCGTACGCGCCATGCTCGCTAACCCAACGGCTCACGCTTTGCTGCGCCGCCTTCACGCGCCGTGCTGCCTCGGACTGACTCAAACCTTCGTCAACGACCAGCCGCACGGCCTCCAGCCGTCGCTTTTCCAGAGCATCAAAATCGCGCCTTACGCCTCTTGGGTTCCCCATGTCTATTAAGACGATCAGACCCCCCAAAAGATTACTCTATATTATGCGGGAGTCAATAGCTCCCAATGCCCCGGCCGTCTGGGGAGATATGTTCGTCTACAGCCAGGGGGTCCGGATAGCGTTTGACTCACCGTTCCTAGATTCTCGGAGTCTCAGCAAGAGCGGCTTTTTGATCTACGAGGGCGAGATTCTAAAGAGCTTGGCCGTCTGCCGGACGGTCGACGGGCTGACGCCGGAAGAACTTCGAGACCGCGAGAAGCAAATCGGACGCAGCGTTCACCCCGGAGTGTTGCGGCGGGGGCGGCGCAGCGTCAGCAACCTGATCAACGTCGTGCGCGACGCAATCATGAATACGCTGAGCCTCTTTATTGGGCGAATGACGGGGAAGGGTCAGATGGGTGCCGCCGTCAAGGGGCAGACGGGCAAGATCAGCGAAATCGGAAGCTCGGTTCTCGACGTGATGGCCAACGCTTACGAGCCGTTGCTCGAACGCCACATCGGCAAGCCCGTCATTCTGGAGATTCGCTATCCCGAGGGCGCTCCCCTGACTTCGAGCGAGTTTCCCGGCTACCTGGCGGACTACAACGAAAAGTTCATCGCCCTGTTCAACCCCGACCACAAACCCGAAGAGGCCATCGAGATCAGCGCGCGGGAAACGACCGAGCTCACCGGTTGCACCTTGGAGCTTGCCGGACACGCGGTGAGCGTCGTCTGCACGGGCCCCGACGCCATTGTCGTCAAGCGCCTGGTATTGGACTCGGAGCAGATGGACATGGCGGCCGTGCTGCTCGCCAGCCAGCGCTTAACCTTCCATCGTCACTCGGTCGAGCGGGTTCAGATGACCGCGGCGCGAACAC
The DNA here is from genome assembly GCA_965248365.1 of Bryobacterales bacterium. Lineage (GTDB taxonomy): Bacteria > Acidobacteriota > Terriglobia > Bryobacterales > UBA6623. The sequence continues at coordinate 765,586 of CBDFJA010000004.1, forward strand.
GGAGACTCGATCTGGTATGTCCGCGCACCCGCGCCCAAGTTCGCTTCACGAGCACCACACCGACACCCGCCCGCAAAGCCTGGTCCGGCATTGCGCCGGAACTGGAAGTCCCCAGCGACCAGTGAGCCGGGCGCCCGAGTACCTGGCGAGAACACAGGCTGACGGTTCAGCGGCAATCAAACCATCAGTGCGAGCCGCTTTGCGGAATCGCCATGTCGGGTTCTTCGCGGGTGATGAACTCGAGTAGCGCGGGCTTCCCTTCCTTCGTCTGGGCGATGCCGCGCTCGATGGCGGGAATGATCTCCTCCGGCTTTTCGATGCGTTCGGAGTAGGCGCCCAATCCGCGGGCGACCTCGCTGTAGCGGCCGCTGAGGTATTTCGTCCCGTAGCGCTCGACCGACTTAGGAATGTTCTTCTCGTAGTTCCCCATCGCCGAGTTGTTCAGCAGCATCGTCAGAATCGGGATTTGTTCCCGAACCGCCGTCTCGACGTCCATGCCGACCATGCCGAACGCCGCATCGCCCATGAAGTTGACCACTAGTTTTTCCGGGGCCGCGAGTTTGGCGCCCATCGCGGCGCCGAGGGAAAAACCGAGCTGCGTCGAATGTCCCCACCCGATGTAGCCGCGCGGCGTGACGGACTCATAAAGTGGCGCGAGCTGATCCCTGGGATTGCCCGAGTCATGGGTAACAATGGCATCGCTTGGGTCAACCGTCTTCATGAAATCGCCGATTACCCGGTAGGGGTTGATGGGCGCCTCGTCGGAGATCAGCTTCGCCGCCCAGCGCTGCCGCCACTGGCTTCGGACGCCCTGAACATGCTCTTCCGCCTGGGATCTGCCGGGCTTCGCTGCCCCCCCGGTCTGCGACCGGATTTCTTCAATCATTTGGCGCAAGGTGAGTTTGGCATCGCCCAGCAAGGCCACGTCAGGCATATAGTCCTTGTTCAGGTCGCGCGAGTCAGCCGTCGCATGGACGATGGCCCGTTTCCCGGAAGGAATCACAGGCGTAAAAATGTAGCGGCTTAGACTCGTCCCGACGGCAAACAGCGCGTCGCAATGGTCGAGATAGTCCTCGGCCATCGCGGTTCGGCAGTAGGAACCCATGCCGAGCGAAAGCGGGTGCCGCTCATCAAAGGCGCTCTTACCCATGAGCGTAGTCATCACCGGAGCGCCCAGCAGCTCGGCGACCTGCTTCAATTCCTCCCAAGCTTGGGAGTAGAGCACTCCCTGCCCCGCCCAGATCATGGGCCGCTCGGCGGCGAGAAGCAGCTTGACGGCCTCGCGCGCCGCGTCGGGGTCGGGGGCGGTCCGCAGCCTGGGGACAGGGCGATAGTCCAGCTCTCCGGAAAACTCTTCCGCGGCAACGTCGCCGGGCACCTCCAACAACACCGGGGCCGGGCGGCCTGACCGCAGGGCCGTGAACGCGCGCCGCATCCGGCCCGGAACAGCATCGGCCGAAGGGATCATATCGGCCCACTTCGTGGTTCCTGAAAAGTTCGGCACGGCGTCAAAGTTGGGGGGCACGCCCTTGAACTGCCGGCCCGGGTGACCGGGAAGAAACAAGACCGGGCTTGAATCCGTATTCGCGTGGGCGATACCAGCAAACCCGTTCTCCGCACCCGCAAGCGCTTGTACGCTGACCACTCCGATCCGCTCGCCGAGAGACGTCCGGGAAAAGCCGTCGGCCATGTTTTCGGCGACCCGCTCCTGGCGGGCCACAATGGGACGGATTCCCTCCTCGGCCAAGGCTTCTAATATCGGCGTCATCGGGAAGCAAAAGACTTGCTTCACGCCTTCGAGCGTTAGAATTCGTGCAATCGCTTGGCTGCCATTCATTTGTTTACCTTTTTCCGTGAACCGCCCAACGGGAATACTTGGCCGGCGCGCTTTTCTGGGAGATCGATAGGCGAGAGTCTAGCAAAATTCCCGAAGCTGGACAAAGGACGAGCTTAGAATACTTAGAATGTACACAGGCGCCTATGGATCGAACAAGCCCGCTGGGCGGCAAAACCGGAGCGCGTTCGAGGATGAAGCTGCGATTTCCGGGGAGGAGGGAGGGGTTGTCGGGCGTGCGGCCCGCGGGAAAGTCTCGTCCGGCACGGCTTCCTAGCCCCGCCTACTGGATCCTCGCGGCGGCGATCAGTTTCTCAACCGTCTCCGCCCAGACCCTGGACGAGTTTTTTCAGCGGACGGGGGCAGCCTTGAGCGCGGCGGAGCAGCGCTACAAGGACTACTGGGTTCCACACGTAGAAAAGAGCCGCGCCCGCATTCTGCAAGCCGCCAAACTGTCTACTGGGCGCTCGACGGCGGTCGTGCTCGGAGCGGGAAGTTGCCGCGAGATTCCGCTCGAAGGCCTAGCCCAACGATTCGAGCGGGTCGTCCTCGCCGATCTCGACGAGCAAAGCATGCGCGAAGCCGTCGGCCGCTTGCCTGCCGAACTTCAAGATAGGGTCGAGATTCGCGTATCCGACATCACTTCTTTCGCCCAATCAATGATGGGGCGAGTTGAACGAGCGGTAAAGGAAAGCGGCAGCGCCGAGGAGGCTTTCGACCGCCTGGGGCAGATCTATGATGCGGTCTCAGAATTTGGTGAGGGGCCGTCGCTTCCGAAGGCTGATTTCGTCATATCTTCGTTGGTTCTCGCCGAGTTGCCCCGCTATCCGCGCACCTATGCGGATCGCCTTCTGCGGAACAAATTTCAAGGCCGGCTGTCGGCATGGGAAAACCACGTTCAGGCACAGGAGAAGCTCCAGCGGTTTGTTGTCGGCGACCACGTGGAGATACTGGCGCGCTTGTGCAAGCCCGGCGGAGTGGTCTATTTCGCCGACGCGATCGCTCGCGGGCCGCTGTCGTCGAAGCTGACCGCCGCCGAGACGCAACGGGTCTGGAGAAGACTTCTCCTCGATGTTTCGCGGATGGGCCTGTTTTCAACCGTCCGCGAGGATCGCTCTCGCCACCGAGCTTTTCGCGGCGCCCTGCGGGCGGCTCGGGGCGGGTTGGACGCCGATCCCGTTGAGGACAAAGAGACCCAGGCGCTGCTCGACACCTTGTCGGCCTCACCCGATTCGTTGCGCGGGTTGGAGGCGGTGTCCGCCGCCCAAGCCGTCTCCAACATGCTCTGCCTTGAGCACTTCCCCGTCGAAACCGAAGTCGAGATCCTGAGCCGGCTGACGGGCCTCTACGAGAAGGCCAGCCCGGACACGCTGGACTACCTTGTGCCTTTGGATCGGCTAGCCGGCGAGTGGCACAGTCGCGGGCTTGTCGAAACTGAGGCCCCCGTCGAGTGGTGGTGGCTCGGCTACCCCTGCTCGATTCCGCGCAAACCAGGGGCCTTTAAAATAAGGAGCTGGGTTTTGAGGCCTGACTGAGCCAAGCGCAGCGGCACCGCGGCGACCGCACCTACGCCATCGGGGTGTCAACCGCCGGTCGAAGCCCGGGATTGGCTCGGGCCGGGAAGAGCGGGAGCCGGACGGGCGAGGGGCTTACCCGCGCCGGCTCCTCGGGGAGAGTTAATCGTTCTGTGTCTGGGCGTCGTGTTTTTGGCGATAGATGGCTCGGCTCTGCCCGTTGAGCTTCCGCTGGGCCTTGGCGCGTTCTCTCGGCGTGAACACGCCGCCGTCATGGCGATCCTTGACGATCGAGCGATGGATGCGCGCCGAGTTGCGTTCGAGCCTCAGGGTTTCCGGCTTGGTGAGCTGGCCGCTGCTTACGCCCTGGCCGATTCGTCTCTGTTGCCTCTCTTGCCTCTGAGCGACAGGATCTTTAGCGAACGCCAGGCCGGCTCCCAAAGTCAGGGTGCAAACGCCTAGGGTGAACCACTGCGTAAGCTTTTTCATGTCTATTTTCCTCCTCTGCTTCTTGGTGATCTTTGAAAGCGGCCGGCCCGCTCTTTACCTGCTATAAACCGCGAGCGCGAGGGAAAGTTGCGGCGGGGGCGAAATTTGTGGACCATACTGAAAACTCTTCCCGCCCGGCACCAGCTCCTGAAACCTCCGCGGGCCTTGTTCGGGGGGCCGGTGCGGAGCCGCTTGCCTCTGACCTTGGTTCTGAAAATGATGAGTCCCATAGCTGCCGTTCGCCGGCTTGTGTTGCAACCTGCTTCAGGCTCGAGTCGGAGAGACCTGGTAGTACCAGGCGCGCGCCGCTCGGCACGCTCGGGCACGCCATGGCGTGCCCCTACATTCTTGAACCCTACGTTGAGTGCGGCGAGCAAGCGCAACGAAGTAATGGCGGGCCTATGGCGTGCTTCGGCCGTCAGGTGGCGGGAAAGGCGGGTTAATATTTAGAAGTCCATGCGCACGGCGCTCATCGTTTTACTGGTCCTGCTCGGCGCCTTCTTGCTGTTTTGGCGCCTGGACGGCGCGCTGCTTTGGCGTGACGAGTGCTCCACCGCGAACTGGGCGCGATTGATGGTCGAGCAGGGGTACTGGGCGCCCAGGGTCTTTGACGGCAGCCAGTTGATCGTCCAGGCGGCCGACGGGCACGACTTCAATGCCCGACTAACGCCCGCCATGCAGAGCTGGCTGCAGTTTTACGTCGCGGCAGCCTCCTTCAAGCTGTTCGGCGTCGGCACGTGGACCGCGCGACTTCCTTTCGCGCTTGTGGGAGCCGTTTGCTTGTTTGTCCTCTACCGCCTAGGAGTTGTTCTGTTCGGATCGGGTCTGCGCCCGTTTCTCATGCCTTATCTCGGGCTGCTTTCTATCTATTTCTTGTCCGCGGCCCGCCAGAGCCGGTATTACGTTCTCGTGGTCTTGGCGGCGGCGCTTCTCTTTCTGGAATTATGCCGCTATCTTCGGGACCCCTCACTGGCCTCCCGGCGTTCGTTTTACGCTCGGTTGGGCCTGGCGGGACTCTTGCTCTACTTCTCGAACTACATGAGCTTCGCCGGAATGTGGACCTCTTTGGCGGTCTTCATCTTGGTGCGAGGCGACGGACGGCTGACCCGCGGATTCCTCCTCCTCTCAGCTGCCATGGCTCCGATCATCGCCGCGGACTTCGGGCTGTTCCACTGGGAATTTGCAAGCCGCTGGCCCCCGCCGGAACAAAAACCGCTGGGCGAAATCTATCGCCACGCGCTGATCAACCGCGGGAGAGACTTCTGGCGAATGACGCCGCTCGTCGGGCTGGTCCCGACGGCGTTCTACCTCTTCCAGCGAAAGATGGGCGCCGTGCCCGTTGCCGCGAAGCTCGCAATGGCCGCCGCGGCCGTAGTCCCGCTTTCTCCCGTCCTGTTTGGCTTCGGCCATATGGATGTCCACGAAGGTGACGAGGCGTTGTTTTGGTTGTTACTCGCTGCCAGCCTTGCCGTGCCGGCCACACTACTCTACTGTTGGAGCAAGCTCCGCGGATCGGGGCTGTGGACACAGGCGGCCCTGCTGGCCGGGTTGGTGATCTTGGTCTCGCCCCTACTGGCCATCGCTGTCGGGCAGTCGAAAACGTTCTACCGCCACTACTACCAGGTTCTCCCGGCCGTGGTCTTACTGGGCGCGATTGCTATCGCCGGGCTGGAACGGACGGCCGGCAAGAAGATAGCTTCCGCCATGTTCTTGGGGCTTCTGATTTGGCCCAATTTGAATTTCAACGTGAATGGATTCGACCATGTCGTCGAAAGGCAGTTCTTCAACGACCGCTCTTACAACGAGCCGGTTGTGAAGTTCCTGCAATCTCGGGTCCGCGCAGGCGATAAGCTGGCCGTGTTTAGAAACGTAAAAGGAATGACCCTGTTCTTCTACTTGCCGGAGATTCGGTGGGTAGCTCAACTCGACAGTACCAACGCCCGTAACCGGGGCTTTCGGGGCCTCCTGCCGGACGATCAGTTCGACGATTACCCGGAAGCAGATTGGTATGTCGTATGGGACCCCAGGGGAGCAAAGCCGCGGGGGCTCAGCGATCAGTTCGAGAGAGTCTGGAAATGGACTTACTCTTACAAGCAAAGTTGGTGGGACAAGGGCCTGCCGATCCGGCAACGCACCTACGAGGTCTACCGTAGGCGGGAGCCGGCGCCGACCTCCTCCGGTTCTGGAGGAGCGGTCGGGAGCGGTCCTCGAGCCAGGGTCGCCCAGAACAGTTCCAGCGCGGTCATCCACAGACGAAGAGCAACAGCGAGAGTGAAAGCCACGCCTTCGGGCATCAGCCGGCTCAGTAGCAGGCCGAGAACGCCGTCGCGGATTCCCATGCCCGCGGGAGCGACTACGGAAACCATGGCCACCAGCCAGGCCAACGCGTAATAGCTGGCCAGCTCCGGGACCCGGTCGAGCGGCATCACCATCACACCCTTTACGAAAATCCCCGCGCCGAGCCCGTGCAGCGCCCACACCACTAGATAGGCCCCCCAGAGGGGGGCGATCGTCGACCACGGCATGCTCAGCCGCTGATAAGGCTGCTTCAAAGCACGGGACAACAGCCGCGTCCAGAAATTCAGAACTCGGGGATGCACCAACACGGCCGCAGCCAGGGGAATGGCGACGAGCAGGATACGCTGAAACCGCGCCAGGTCGGGAAGCAAGGCGTCCAGATTCCACGCGGCCGGACCCAGTGAAGCCAGCATCAGCAGGACCGTTTCGAGAAAGGTTGCGGCCATGCATACAGCCGCGGGAACTCCGTAGCGGCCCGCCAGGTAGACCCGGCTGACGTATTGCCAGATCGTGCCCGGCACGTAACGGCTCAGCTCGGCCCGTCGAACCACCAAGTAGGCGCCGCGAAAGGAAATGGGGTAGCCGAACTTTTTCAGCAGAATACCCCAGACGAGCGGGCGCACCGTAAACCAACACGCGGTCAACAGGAACGAAGCCAGGAGGTAGCTTGGGGACAGTACCCACTCGGCTTCGCGAACCTGATGCCAATTTCGATAAATGACCCGCCCGATGAAGAAAGCGATGACGAAGGGAACTAAGACCTTCGCTAGGCTCAAGACACGTTTAGTCAAGCTGCTCCTCGACGGAGTAGTGGGGGAGCTTGTCCGAGGCCGGCCGCCGCGCCACGATGATCTCGGCGACCCATCCCGAGGCGATCAAAATGATGGCGCCCAGCAGTAATGTCATGGCCAACAGAACCAACAGGGGCGACGGGTAGAGAAGCAAGTGAAGACCCAACACCGCGGTGGCCAGGACCAGGAACCCCAAGGCCGCCAAGCCGAACCCGTGTGCCGGTCTTTCCCGAAAGCGAGTCACGAGCACGACGGTGACCAGATCCAAGAACCCCTTCAACAGCCGAGCAAACCCGTACTTTGAACGACCGTGGCGACGGGGGTGGTGGGTGACCTCGATCTCTCCCACGCGGTGTCCCGCCTCGGCAACCAACACCGGGATGAAGCGGTGCATCTCTCCGTGGAGCTGAAGAGAGCGGGCAACATCGCCCCGAAAAGCCTTGAAGCCGCAATTTACATCATGGAGAGCCAGCCCGGTGAGCCGGCGAGTCGCGAAGTTGAAAATCCGCGAGGCCACGATCTTGGCGATGGGATCACGGCGCTTCTTCTTCCAGCCGCAGACCAGGTCGTACCCCGCATCGAGCTGTTCTACAAACCTCGGAATTTCAGCGGGATCATCCTGCAGGTCCCCATCCATGGTGAAGACAATTCCACCGCGGCTGGCGGCGAGACCGGCCGCCAAAGCCGCTGTCTTGCCGGAGGGCTTCTTCAGGCACAAAACTCGGACGTGCCCTGGTTCGTGTAGTGTTTTCAATCTCTTACGGGTTTGGTCTGTACTGCCATCATCAACGAAAATAAGCTCGTAAGGGGAGACCAGAACCCCCCGGAGCGAATCAACGAGGGGGTCCAAACTATCCTGTTCATCCCGAACAGGGATAACGACGGAGATACGAGGCGGCTGTCCTTCCATGAACGCCCGATCATAGCAAAGTACTGAACTCAGACGGTTTGGCCGTCGAAAAATGGGCTAGCGCACCGGTTTTGAGGCTTCCATAGCCCTGTTTGAATCCTTTTTCCGGTAACCTGCGGGCCATTGGCGACCGTCTTAATGGATGCTAGAATAGCTACACTACGGCTTTCCCCCCCTTTAGGGAGTCAGGAAACAGTCCTTATGGCAAACGAAGACGAAATCTATGAAGACGAGATCCTTGGGGACGAACAGTCCCCGCTGCGGTCGAAATTGCTGCCCATCGCCGTCATGGTGGTGCTGGCGGTGCTGATTGGCCTGACCGTTTACCTTTTCCTGGAGGTCCGCTCGGTCAAGGCCGATCTTGCTGCTCAGACACAACTCCATGAAGAGCAATTCGCTCAGCTTGAAGGAGTGGTCAACCGCGCCTCACGCGAAGTGGACGACAGTGTCCAGGAACTGCGTGGCGCCGTAGCGTCGGCCGAAAAAGACCTGAGTGCAACGGCTCGCAAGGTCGAGCAACGCGTTCTCGGCAGAACCCAAGTGCTGGCCAAGAAGCTGGACGAGCAAAAGGTAGAGCATCAGTCAGCGCTCACCCAAGTGGACGGCAAAGTGAGCCAACTCAGTCGAGTGGCCGCCGACACCGACTCCAGGGTGGGGTCTCTCACCGGAACCGTGGAAGGCGTGCAGCAGGATGTCGCCAAGAACCGGCAAGAGATCGAGCAGACCCTCCGCGAGCTGAAGACCGTGCGAGGCGATCTCGGTGTTCAGAGTGGGCTCATCGCGACGAACGGAACGGAACTCAACGCGCTACGGGAGCTGGGCGAGCGCAACTACTACGATTTCGACATCACCAAAGCCAAGCAGCCGCAGCGGGTCGGCGCCATCCAAGTCCGGCTGAGGAAGACCGACCGCAAGCGCAATAAATATACGATCGAGCTGTGGGCGGACGATAAGCGGATTGAGAAAAAGAACAAGACGCTTCTCGAGCCCGTGCAGTTCTTCGTGCTCGGGTCGCGCATTCCTTATGAAATTGTCGTCCAGAAGGTTGAGAAGAATCGCATTGTCGGCTACCTGGCGACCCCCAAGGTCGCGGCTCGACGGTCGGCGGCGAGCTCGGCCGGTTCGAGCTAAAAGTCATTCTTGCCGGCAGCCGCCCTTTGAGCGTGGGGTCCCGGGCATTCTATATGCCAACATTTTCTTGCCCGCTGGAGGGCGCCGGGGTTCCTTTGGCGGATCCCGCGAGAAGTCGTGCGCCGTCAACTTAAGATAGAAACGGCACCGGGATCGGCGGCCGCTCGACGCGTTCCGCTTTGACAATCTAGGAGAAGGAAACATGGCCTCGTACGACCCGATGCCGGAAGTCTCGGCGGAAGAGGGCACGTCGTTTGACCGTGTCCTTGCCATCGTTCTCGTCGCGGTGGTTGCCTGTTTGGTGGGCGTAAGCGTCTTTCTGTTTTTGGAAGTCCGATCGGCGCAAGCAGAGATCGCCTCCGTTTCCGAACAACTCGGAAAGTACGAAGAGAAGTTCTCGCAGCTCGCCGAGACGGAGGGTCGCATCAGCGAAACCCTGCAAAAGAGCACCCGTGATTTTCAAAGCCGCGCGGCCCAGGCCGAAAAGAAGATTTTGGAAAGCACCGGTAAGAATCAGCAGCAATTCCTCGGGAGGACCCAACGACTGGCGAAGGAAATCGAGCAACAAGGCGCCGAACAGAAGACCGCGATAACAGTGGTGGATCAAAAGATCGAAAAGCTGAGCGACGAGGCGGAAAAGACAGAAGCCCGAGTCGGCTCGCTCGTCAGCGCGGTCGACGGCGTCAAATCGGATGTCGAAAAGAACCGGGAACAACTACAGAAGACGATCGGTGAATTAACGTCGGTCAAGGGCGATCTAGGCGTGAAAAGCGGCCTGATCGCGACCAACGCCACCGAGCTTGAAGCCCTCCAGGAACTGGGCCGGCGCAACTACCACGCGTTCGACATCACCAAGAGCCGGCAGTCACAACCGGTGGGACCCATCGATATCAGGCTTAAGAAAGCCGACCGCCGGCGCAATCGCTACACGATGGAGCTTCTGGTCGACGACAAAAAGGTTGAAAAGAAAAACAGGACACTCCTCGAACCCGTCCAGTTCTACGTCGCCGGCGCTCGCATCCCCCACGAGATAGTCGTCAACAAGATCGAGAAAAACCACATCGTCGGCTACCTCTCGTCGCCGAAGGTTCCGAAGCGTTGAACCGCCATGGTGCGGAGATTCCCGCGCGCCGTCCGGCGCGTCTCCGATCAAACTCCGCCCGAGATCATCTACTCTCCATCTCGTGCAGCGCAAGGGCTCCTCGGTAGAAGCAATAAAGACCCGCCATCTGGATTAGGTGATAGAGATCGTTGTGATTGAAGTGCTCGGCCAGGGACCAGCCGCTCTGCTGAATCCCTAACCCGACCAGGGTGACGCCAATTCCTCTAATCAACCAGCGAGCGCCCGACTTCCGACGCCCGGGATCGCTGGTATGCGGGCGCCGAACGGAGCGTACGCCGGCCCAGAGCATCAGCAAGCTGCTCACCGCGATGGCCGTCACCGTGACGGTCCACGCGAGCCGCAGGTTCGCCGAACCCAGGTAAATGGCAAACCCGTGCGCGGCGCCTCCGGCTAGAGCGGCAACGGCGGTCGCCGCGAACGCGGCCACCCAAACTGGGACGGACCCAAACCGCATGGCCGGCGCCCGTCGCGCCAACACTCCAGCCTGGATCAGACACTGAGCGGCGAGCAGATAGTCCGTCGCCATCGTCATCGGCTCGGTGATATGGGGGCTAGCTGTGGAGCCTCAACAGGTTGTTCCGGGGAGGAGGGAGTCGGCTGATAGGGGGATTATAGCCGAGGCTGGCGTGGGGGCGATGCCAATTGTAGTCGTGGAGCCAGGGGAGCAGATGGTTGGCGCGTTGGAGGGAGGAGCAGTAGGAGCGGGCATAGGCCCATTCGCGGAGGGCGGTTTGGATGAAGCGCTCGGCCTTGCCGTTGGTGCGAGGGGTGTAGGGGCGGGTGAAGCGGTGGCGGATGCCGAGGCGGCGGCAAGTACGACGGAAGTGGCGGGAGCGGTAACAGGAGCCATTGTCGGTGAGCAGGCGTCGGATGCGGATGCCAAGCGAGCCATAGTAGGCGTGGGCGAGGAGAAGGAACTGGGCAGCGGAAAGGCTGCGCTCATCGGGCAGGATCTGGGAGAAGGCGATGCGGGAATGGTCGTCGACGGCGACGTGGACGAACTCCCAGCCGGCGGCGCGGGAGCGTCGGGTCTTATCGCCGGTAACGCGGTGACCGGCGTGCTGGAAGCGGCCGAGCTTTTTGATGTCGAGATGCAGTAGATCGCCGGGACGGTGATGTTCGTAGCGGCGAACGGGGGGAGCGGGTTCGAGATCGCGGAGACGGTTGAGTCCGGCGCGACCGAGGAGGCGGCTGACGGTGGCCGGGGATAGCCGCAGGGTTTGGGCGATGCGGCGGCCCGAGGCGTCTCTCCAGCGAGGATGCATCGAACCAAAAGGGCTCGGCCTTTGGGCGTCAATCGGGCATTCTGATGGATGTTCATGCGGTCTCTCCAGGGTCGTGGTTATTCGACAACTCCAGCTTCCCTGGTCCGGGACCGAATGAACAACCTGTTGAAAGATCACAGCTAGCCATAATAGCGCTTCGTCGAAAACCCACTCGCGCTCATCCCTTTGGGTGGGGCACAGGCGCAACCCTACACCCATGGCCGCTCGCTTGCGGTTTTGCGAAAAACCGTGAGACATCCATGATAGGTAAAAGCCTTGTAGCGCCGCTGGGGGAATTGGCTGACTGTACCCAGCCGCCACGCAGTTTCTCCTTTTTGCGCAGGAAAGTAGCTAAAACTAGACTGCTTGCTCATGTCAAACTAGTTCTCTGACCGCGTGATAACGGGTCTTCCCGCGGCATGGCGATCGAATTTCCAGTCGATCTTGACGCGCTCTCGGTTCACCAAGGACCTTTTTCCAAACCCTCGCTGAAATCATAGCCCGGCATAGTGCCTCTATACTGTGAGAGAGTCCCTGCTCCTTCATGCGTGCCCTTTTGCTTTCGGCGGTTGCGTGCTGCGCTTCCGCACCCGGTTGGTCGCAAACGCCGGCCGGGCGCATCGCCGGCCGGATTCTAGACCCTTCGGGCGCGGTCGTGGCTCGCGCCCAGGTGGAAGCCCTTCACCGGGAAACGGGCTGGCGGCGGGTGAGTCGGAGCGACGAGGCGGGAGTCTACCACTTTGCCGTGCTTCCGGTCGGGAATTACGAACTCACTGCCTCCGCCCCCAAGTTCACGGGACGGCCACGCCGCGTTCGGCTCGAGGTCGGACGCCATCTCAACGTCGATCTGTCTCTGTCGCTCGAGACGGAGCGGGCGAGGATCACCGTCACGGATTCGACGCCTCTGATCGATCCTGAGAACGCCGCTTTGGGTGCGGTCATCAGCCGCGAGACCCTCGCCGACCTCCCTCTCAATCAGCGGGAATTTCTGCAACTAGCCTTGCTTTCGGCCGGCGCGCTGCCGGCGGCGCCGGGATCTGAGCTTGAGCGGCAGAACAACAGCGACCTGCACGTCAGCGGGGCTAGAGAAGCCTCGAACAACTTCCTTTTGGACGGCGTGGATAATAATGATCTCTACATCAACCGCATCGTCGTCAGCCCGCCGCTCGACTCGGTGCGTGAATTCCGCTTGCACGCGGCGAACTACCGGGCCGAATACGGCCGCGGCGGCGGTGCCCAGATCAACGTGGTGACCCAAGGCGGAGCCAACCGGCTCCATGGGTCCTTCTACGAGTATTTGCGCAACGACGCCCTTGACGCGCGCAATTTTTTCGACCTGCCCGACCAGCCTATTCCACCCTTCAAACGGAATCAGTTCGGCGGATCGTTGGGTGGCCCGATCCGCCGCGAAAAGACGTTCTTCTTTGCGGGCTACGAGGGCACGCGCATCCGCGACGCCGTGACCAAGACGGCACGGGTCCCGACGGCAGCGGAGCGAGCCAGCGATTTTTCCGCCTCATCCGGGGCCGTTATCGACCCTTTCACCCAACAGCCGTTCCCCAATAATCAGATCCCCCCTGAGCGAATCGATCCGATCGGGTCCGCGCTGGCCTCCTATTGGCCTGATCCGAACCTCGAGGGGTCTGCGCGGAATCTGGTTTCGACGCCCGTCGGAGACGCGCTGATCAACCAGACGTACGGCCGCCTCGACCATTATTTTTCTTCCAAGGACGCCATGTACCTGCGCTACAACTTGAGCCACGATCGCAGTCTGGCGCCCTTCAGCGACGGCAATACCAACGTGGCGGGGTTCGGAAGTTTCGTGCTCAATCGCGGCCAGAACCTGGTCGTGTCGGAAACACATTCCTTTAGTCCGAGGTTGATCTGGGAAGGGCGATTCGGGTTCAATCGTCTTCGCCGCGAGGTCCTGCAGCAAAACGCGGGCAACGATATCGCGGGCGGGCTTGGCATCCCCGGGCTTTCCACCGATCCTGACTTCGTCGGCTTTCCGGCCATCAACGTGGCGGGCTTCGACAATCTTTCCGACAACATCGCCCAGCCCATCCTGCGGCAAGACAACACTTTTCAGGTCGTCCAACAGCTAACCCACGTCCGCGGCCGGCACACACTCAAGACAGGCCTCGATTACCGGCGGTTTTCAAACAGCGGAATTCAGGGCTTCTTCGGCCGCGGCCAGTTCAACTTTCTCGGTGCGTTCACCACGAGCGCGGCGGCGGATATGCTTCTCGGCTTCCCCACCTTTACGATCCAGACGGTCATCGACAACCCGTTCCGTCAGCGCGCGTCGTCATGGAACGGCTACCTGCAGGATGACTGGAAGGTTACGCCGCGGCTTACCTTGAATCTTGGCCTGCGCTACGAATGGAACCGCCCGGCGACGGATGCCGGCGACCGCTTCACCTTTTTCGACCTGGCACGGAACGAGTTGGTGAGAGCGGGCGCCGAGGGAGCCTCGCGGTCGGGATTCGAGTCCGACGTGAACAACGTTGCCCCTCGTGTTGGTGTGAGCTGGAGCCCCCGGGGATCTGGTGATCTGGCGGTTCGCGCCGGATACGGCGTCTTCTACGATGTTGCCATCCTGGAAGCCAACTCGGGCCTCTATTTCAACCCGCCTTTCTTCGAGCTGCGAGTTTTCGTGCCCACCCAGCAACAGCTATTGACCCTCGGCAACCCTTTCCCCGAGAGCTCCGGCTTCGCGCCGCCGCCTTCCGTGAACGCCATGCAGCCGGATTTCCGCACCGGCTACTTCGAGCATTGGAACGCCTCAGTGGAAAGAGCGTTGCCGGGGCGCGTGGTGGTGCGTGCGGCGTACGTGGGATCGAAAGGCACAAAGCTGTTGCGGCGGCGGGACATCAACCAGCCGTTCCCGGGCGAGGGCCCCGTCCAAGGCCGCCGGCCCATACCGGGCTTCGCCAACGTGGTCGTTTTCGAATCAGGCGCGGCTTCCACCTATCATTCAGGCAGTTGTCGGTGGAGCGGCGATTCGGCCGCGGATTTACTTTTTCGGGAGCTTACGTTTTGTCGAAATCGATCGACGACATGTCGGCGTTCTTGCAGACCGATGGCGATCAGAGCTTCGCCCAGAACAATCACGATCCGCGGGCCGAACGAGGCTTGTCGGCTTTCGACCAGCGCCACCGGTTCGTCTTTACCACGAGCTACGCCCTGCCGTTCAAGCGTAACCTGCTGGCCCGCGGATGGCAGTTCTACGCGATCGGGTCGTTCCAATCAGGGCCCCCGTTCACGCCGCGGCTGAGCTTCGACAACAGCAACACCGGCAATACGGGCGATGTTTCGGGCGTCGATCGTCCCGATGTCGTCGGAGACCCTCGGCAGGGGCCCTCCACCCCGGAGCGTTTCTTCAACACCGCCGCCTTTCAGACCCCAGAGCCGTTTCGCTTTGGGAACGCCGGGAGGAACATTCTCACGGGCCCGGGCCTGGCGACCGTTGATGTGGCCGTCGTTCGGACCTTCGCGCTTTCGGAGTCGGTGAGCCTCGATTTTAGAACCGAAGCGTTCAACCTCGCCAACCGGGCGAATTTCGATCTGCCGCGGCGCGTCTCCGATCAGCCTGACTTCGGCGGCATTCCTTCGGCGAAGTCCGCGCGCCAGATTCAGTTCAGCCTGCGGCTGAGGTTTTAGCTAGTTTTAGTGGGCGGACGACACAGAAGCTTTTTACGGGGAACTGCTCCTGTCCCGCCTCAGCTGGAAATGGAGAAAGCGTTCCGCCGTCAAGATAACGGAGGGAACGTATGAGGAAAGCACGGAAGCACTACACAGCCCAAGAGAAGGTGGCCATTGTGAGACGGCACTTGGTGGACAAGGAGCCGGTTTCAAAGCTCTGCGACGAGCTGGCGCTGCCGCCGACGGTGTTCTACCGCCGGCAGAAGGAGTTCTTGGCTTGACTCTTGGGAGTTACAATGGCCTTGCCGGGTGAAACGGAAGCCCATCGTCCTTGTTTAGCACCGCCACCGTCGAGGTTCACAAACAAAGTGAACACTGAAGGTCAACCCACTCTGGAATTGGAAGCAGCCGTCCGGAGAGCCGTCCGTGCCTTTTGGCCACGCGAAGTCGGCAGGCGAGACGGCAGGGGGGTAGATCAGGCGCGAGGAGTTCCACCTGGCGGGCTAGCTTCGCGCTCGCCGGAGCATTTCTTCGGCGTAGGCGGCACCCTCGGGGGTCTCTTCGTGCTTGAAAAACAGAAAGACCGCCTTCTCTTCTGAAAGCCGGCGTCGGACCCTATCCCAGACGGCGGCGCGGTCCTCGGCGGTGTAATCGTTCTTGCGCAGCCGGAAATAGACGAAATCAGCAGTGACGACCTCGGGCGCTTCGAGTTTTTCGGACTCGGCAAAGCACAGGCACGCATTATGCCCGCGGAGCAGCTCATAGACTCGCTCGTCGTGCCAAGACGCATGTCGAAACTCGAATGCGCAGCGGAGATCGCCCGGCAACTCGGCCAGGAAATCCCCGAGGACGTCCAGGTCGCATCGAAACTGGGGAGGCAATTGAAACAGAACCACCCCGAGCCTCTTGTTCACGCGCAGAGGGTCCACGGCGCGCAGGAAAAAAGCCGTCGATTCACCGGCCTCACGCAGGCGATGGATATAGGTGATGCGCATGGGAGCCTTAAGCGAGAAACGGAAGCCCTCGGGCGTGGCCCACAGCCAATTTTCGATCGTTGCCGGCGAAGGCGTGCGGCGAAACGTGCAGTTGATCTCAACGCTGTTGAGGCGGCTGGCGTAGTATTTTAAGAACTGCTTGGCGGGCAGCTTGGGCGGATAAAAGTCCGGCTTCCACTGGGTGTAGGCAAATCCCGATGTCCCGGCAAAAAGCTCAGCCGCCACGTTCTCTCCTGTAAAGTCTCAGACGCGCTATTCGGTCACGGATTGAAACAGCGCAAGCCGGCGAAAAGCGTATTCTCCGTTGACCCGCCCGCCGCCGTCAACTTTCCCTTAGTTAGAACTCGTGTCCTGTCGTTAAGGTTCGTTTTACAAAAACGGGCGGCCGCGGCAAGGATTTCGTCGGCCGTCTTGGTTCAGAGGAAGGGTTTGGGGTTATGCACGCTCGAGCGGCTCAGGCCGCGGGCCTTGGCCGGGAAGCGTCATCGCCACTTGCCCACGGTCTGTTTGGCCCCATCGGCTCGCTCGGCCACGACAGTGTTCCTGTTCGCTTCGGCGCAAAGCAGAATCGCCCTGCTCGTTTCGCGAGAGCTTACCCCGTACTGCGCCGCCGCGCCCACCGTCGCAGACTCTCGCACTCGCTCAACTCCAGCGGCGCTGTCGAACCTCCGGCTCGCATTTTGCCGTGCCTCCTAATATAGGAAGGCGACGAAACGCTATCATTTGCTACATTACACGAACTTTAAAAACAGGGCACTAGTGCTACTTGACCTGCTCCGTCAAGATACCCTGACCGACCAGCATCACGGGAATGTCATCGTCAATGCGGTAGATCACTTGTTCGTCCTCGGTGATCAGGCCTTCCTGAAGCGGCTTTTCGACAGCGCTTCCGTCGTGATACTTCACCGCACCCTCGGCGATCTTTGCGTTGAGTTCTTCCAACTGATCCTGAGGCAGCATGCGCACCGGCACTTTGGTTCGCGGGCAACACAAGATCTCCAACAAGTCGTCGCTAATCGGCATGTGTCTTTCCTATCAACTCCATCCGAGAGGAATCGAGTTGCGAGACACAGTGTATCATCCTGATTGGTCCGGCGCTGATCGGGGGTGCGTTCGCCGGTCCGTCCAGGACCTGTTTTCTAACCGGCCTCGACACAACCAGCCCGCTTTTCTCACCGCCTGACGGTCGAAGCACGCAATAAGCCCGCCCATTACTGCGTTGCGCTTGCTCACCGTGCTCAACGTACTTTCCCGGTCAGGCGCCGAACGCCAAAACGGTTAAAGAAGTCAAAACAGCGCTCGGACAGTCGAATCGCGCCGTCACCTAGCGGCGAAAGTGGCTGGCAAACGAGAAGCTCGATTGGGTACACTCTGTAACCGAAGGGCTGTTGGTCTTCCGTGGCGCTAACGTTTTCTCCATAAATGTTTTATCCCACAACCGGCAGCCATTTTCCTACCCCTTGGTGAGAAATGCGGGCTAGATGTGATCTTTCAACAGGTTGTTCATTCGGTCCCGGACCAGGGAAGCTGGAGTTGTCGAATAACCACGACCCTGGAGAGACCGCATGAACATCCATCAGAATGCCCGATTGACGCCCAAAGGCCGATCCCTTTTGGTTCGATGCATCCTCGCTGGAGAGACGCCTCGGGCCGCCGCGGCGGCCCGAGACGTCTCAGAACGCACCGCCCGCCGTTGGCTGGCCCGCTACCGCGGCGAAGGCGAAGCCGGTCTCTACGATCGCTCTTCGCGTCCCCGGCATAGCCCGCGCCGCACCCCGCAAGCCGTCGTTGACCGCGTCCTCGCCCTGCGCCGACAACGTTGGACGGGCCGCCGCATCGCCCAAACCCTGCGGCTATCCCCGGCCACCGTCAGCCGCCTCCTCGGTCGCGCCGGACTCAACCGTCTCCGCGATCTCGAACCCGCTCCCCCCGTTCGCCGCTACGAACATCACCGTCCCGGCGATCTACTGCATCTCGACATCAAAAAGCTCGGCCGCTTCCAGCACGCCGGTCACCGCGTTACCGGCGATAAGACCCGACGCTCCCGCGCCGCCGGCTGGGAGTTCGTCCACGTCGCCGTCGACGACCATTCCCGCATCGCCTTCTCCCAGATCCTGCCCGATGAGCGCAGCCTTTCCGCTGCCCAGTTCCTTCTCCTCGCCCACGCCTACTATGGCTCGCTTGGCATCCGCATCCGACGCCTGCTCACCGACAATGGCTCCTGGTACCGCTCCCGCCACTTCCGTCGTACTTGCCGCCGCCTCGGCATCCGCCACCGCTTCACCCGCCCCTACACCCCTCGCACCAACGGCAAGGCCGAGCGCTTCATCCAAACCGCCCTCCGCGAATGGGCCTATGCCCGCTCCTACTGCTCCTCCCTCCAACGCGCCAACCATCTGCTCCCCTGGCTCCACGACTACAATTGGCATCGCCCCCACGCCAGCCTCGGCTATCATCCCCCTATCAGCCGACTCCCTCCTCCCCGGAACAACCTGTTGAGGCTCCACAGCTAGCCCGCATTTCTCACCAAGGGGCGAGGCGAATTGTGTGAAAGGCCCGTCAGTACAAGGCGCGCGCCGCTCGCCGACCTCGGGCACGGCATGCCGTGCCCCTTACATTCTTGAAGCCTGCGTTGAGCACGGCGAGCAAGCGCAACGCAGTCATGGCGGGCCTATTGCGTGCTTCGACCGTCAGGTGGTGAGAAAAGGGGGCTAGCTCGACCCGACCCAACTCGCATCATGGCCCGAAACCACCCAGAGCCGCCCGCGCGCGACAGCGAACCCTACGGCCGGCGACAGCAAATCGGCCTGGCCTTCGGCCTCATCTTGTTCGCGGCCATCTTGCTGTCGCCCCAGCCCGTCGGGATGTCCCAGCCAGCTCAGCGCACCGCGGCCGTGGCGGTGCTGATGGCGGTGTGGTGGATTTCCGAGGCGACTCACATTGCCGTTACGGCTCTGCTCCCGATTGCACTTTTCCCGCTGCTTGGCGTGATGTCCAGCAGCGCCGTAACACCTCACTACGCCAACCACATCGTTTTTCTCTTCCTGGGCGGTTTTATCATTGCGCTCGCCATGGAGAAGTGGAATCTCCACCGCCGCGTCGCGCTGGAAACGATTCGGCGATTTGGAGGCCGTCCAACCCAACTCGTGCTCGGGTTCATGGTCGCCACCGCCTTCCTTTCGATGTGGATTTCAAATACCGCGACAACGATGATGATGCTGCCGATCGCCATGGCGGTCGTCACCCAACTTGCCGGCTTTGCCGAAATCGACGGCGAACAAAACGACCGCACGCCCGAGCAGGTGAAGACCAACTTCGGGCTGGTTCTGCTGCTCGCTATCGCTTACTCGGCGAGCATCGGCGGCATCGGCACCATCATTGGCTCGCCGGCTACGGTCGCTTTCCTAGGACTCACACAGGAAAGCTTCCCCGACCAGCCCCCGATCGCCTTCTTGGACTGGAGTTTAATGTGTGTGCCCATCGTCATCGTTTTCCTGCCGATCTGTTGGCTTTACTTGTGCCGATTCGGCGCGCCCGTAGCCCTGAAGCGGATTCGCTTCGTGGGTTCGGAAACCGTGATCGAAGACGAACGCCGCCGGCTTGGGCCGATGACGGCTGCGGAGAAAATAGTGCTCGTCGTAGCCCTGGTGACGGCCCTGCTGTGGATCTTTCGCCAGCCGCTGGACTTGGGCGGTTTGACCCTCCCAGGGTGGTCGAGCGTTTTCTCCACGCCGAAAAGCGTGCACGACGCCACCGTCGCCATGGCCATGGCGGTCTTGCTCTGCCTGCTTCCGGTGAACCTCAAAGGGGGCATCGACTGGAAGGGACGCCGCGAGCGCTTCATCATGGACTGGGGCACTATTCAGAGGGGTCTGCCTTGGGGTATCGTCATGCTGTTCGGCGGTGGGTTCTCCCTGGCGGCCGCGGTTCAAAAGACGGGGCTGGCCGGTTGGCTCGGTTCGCATCTGTCGCAGCTTGAAGGAACCCCGGTTTGGATCCTTGTGTTGCTGAGCTGTTTTCTGGTGACCTTCTTGACGGAAATGACATCGAACGTGGCGACGATATTGATGATCGCTCCGGTCATCGCCGCCACGGCGGTCGAAATCGGAATTCATCCTTACTTGCTGTTGATCCCGGCGGGCGTGACGGCCTCTTTCGCTTTTGTGCTGCCAGTGGCCACCCCGCCGAACGCCATCGTCTTCAGCAGCGGCTGGGTTAGCATTCCCGGCATGGCTCGCGCCGGTCTCGCACTGGACTTGCTAGGCCTGCTGGTCGTTCCCGTGATCGTCTACTTCCTCGGCAGCCGGATCTTTGGCTTCGCGGGGTAGGCGGGGATGCCCTGGCCGGCGCCCAAGCCGGCTCGCGGACTCCAGCTCTTAGCGTGGACTAACCGGGAGACGAGTTCACCATGGATTTGAAAATGTCGGGTTCAAAAGCCCGACCAAGTACACGCAAAGCGTACGCCACCTCGCCAGGACGATCAGAACAGGGTCTAATTTCAAAGCAGAAAAGCGGGCTAGCGTAGCGCCATGGCTGTGATAGAGTGAAGAAAATGGGCATCCCGAACACGAAGAAATACCGCATACGCAATCCCGACGGCCCTGGTGCGGCCACCGTCGTGGCCGTGCTTCCGAAAAACGCCGACGTCGCCGCTTACCTGAAAGATGCCGCGGCCCGTTTCGACTGGAAGGCCTGGGAAGAAACCAAGAACGCGTCGACGAAAGTCCGCGTGGGCCAGCAAAAGCAGAGAAAGCGCTAAGCCCTCCTAAGAGCCGCGTAAACACGTCTGACGGCGACCGACAAGCGCCGCTAGAACAATTACGCCGACTTTTGAAACCGGCGCTAGCGAGCGCAAACTTCGCGGTAATACTGCTCGTATTGCGGTATGACTTTCTCGGCGCAAAACCTCGTCTTGGCTGCCCGGCGTCCGGCGATGGCGAAAGCTTGATGCTTCTCCGGATCCCCTAACAGCCCCAAAGCCGCGGCGGCCATGCCTTCGACGTCGCCGACCTCGACGAGGAACCCGTCCGCCCCGTCCGTCACGACCTCGGGCAGTCCTCCGACACGTGAGGCAACGCTCGGAACACCGCAGGCCATGGCTTCCAACGCCGCCAGACCGAAGCTCTCCATCTCGCTCGGCAACAACATCAAATCGGCTATCGCAAGCAGTTGGGCAACGCCGAGTTGCTTGCCGAGAAATTGGACACGATCCTCTACTTGAAGCTTACGCGCCAAAGCCTCAGCCGGAGCGCGCTCGGGACCGTCACCGATCATCAGCAGCCGAGCGGGAACCACCGGCGCAACCTCGGCGAAGATCCGAATGCAGTCGAGCACCCGTTTGACGGGACGAAAGTTCGAAAGGTGAACGATGATCTTTTCCGCCCCGGATGCATGCCGGGCTCGCAAGGCGGGATCTCCCCCCCTACAGTAGCGTTCACAGTTGACGAAGTTCGGTATCACCCGAATCTCGTCGCCAATGCCGAATACCTCCACGGTTTTCTTCCGTAGGTATTCGCTGATCGAGGTCACGCCGGGACTTTGTTCGATCGAAAACTTGGTGATCGGCAAATAGGAAGGATCGGCGCCGACCAAGGTCACATCCGTGCCGTGAAGCGTGGTCACGAAGGGCAGACGCTCATCCAGCATGCGGCTTGCCAGCCAAGCGCTAATCGAATGCGGAATCGCGTAATGCACGTGCAGCAGATCGAGACCCGCCGATCGCGCGACCTCGAGCATGCGGGAAGCCAGCGCCAGACTGTAGGGAGGATATTGAAACAGCGGGTAGTTGCTGACCTCCACCTCGTGATAGTGAATGCGTGGAGAATCGTCGGTGAGACGGATCGGGTTGGCGTAGGTAATGAAATGAACCTCGTGCCCGCGCGCGGCGAGCTCCATCCCCAGCTCGGTGGCCACAATGCCGCTGCCGCCGTAGGTTGGGTAACCGGTGATGCCGATCTTCATTCGGGAGCTTCGACCATCCCCTCGGGCCACTCTCGCCGGAGATCGGAACATCGAGGCTAAAATAGTAAGTTTAGTCTCCGGACCGTCACCCGTGCCTTCTTCCCCCGCGAATTCCGCCCCCGCGACCCCGTGCGACGTCCTGGTCGTTGGGGCGGGTCCCACCGGTTTGTCATGCGCTATTGAAGTCAAGCAGAGGGGATTCGACGTTGTCGTGGTCGAAAAGGGCTGTCTGGTCAACTCGCTCTATCGCTACCCCACGAACATGACGTTCTTCACGACCCCCGAGCTGCTGGAAATCGGCAACCTCCCCATGACGGCCGTTCGCGACAAACCGACCCGCAACGAAGCTCTCAAGTACTACCGCCGCGTGGCCGCCCACTACGAACTCGATGTGCGGCTCTACGAGCGAGTGGACGCCGTTCAAGGCGCCGACGGAAATTTCCAGGTAGCGACCACCACGCGGGCCGACGATCGACTTGGCTACGCGGCCAAGAAAATCATTCTGGCAACCGGCTACTACGATCTCCCCGTGACGATGAACGTGCCCGGCGAGAAGCTGGACAAGGTCCTTCACTACTACGAAGACCCTCATCCCTTCTACGATTGCGATCTTGCCGTTGTGGGAGGGCGCAATTCGGCGGCAATCATCGCTCTTGAAACCCACCGCGCCGGCGCGCGAGTGATCCTCATTCACCGAGCAAAACAGTTGAGCGACAAGATTAAATATTGGGTCCGGCCCGACATCGAAAACCGCATCAAAAACGGTGAGATTCGCGCCTACCTGGGATCGAGCGTGGAGGAGATATCCGAGAAGACGATCCGTATTCGCACCCCCGACGGAGAGGTCGTGCTGCCCAACGATTTCGTTCTCGCCGCGACCGGCTACCAACCGGACGTCGCCTTCCTGGAACGCGCCGGCATCACTTTCGATTCCCACTCACAGCGCCCGCGCACCAACCCCGACACCCTGGAGAGTCAGAGGCCCGGCGTCTACCTGGCCGGCGTCCTGGTCGCCGGCATGCACACCAACGAGATTTTCATCGAGAATGGCCGTTTTCACGGGGAACGCATCGCCGCCGACGTCGCCGCCAAGCTCGGCTGATCCCCTCTCAGCAACAGCGCACCCACCTTGTCTCATAACCATTGGCCGTCTACCATTCCTTCGCGGACTGTTTCCGGCGAGCGAGCCACGGTGAGTAGGGTCATCATTCCAGAGGCGGTTTCCGAGGGGCCCGAACCGCCGAGTCGTTGCGCGGTCGACCTCAGTCCCGAGACCGCTTACCGATAACGGCTTCCTCCGCCTTCACCGGCTTCACAGCCCATACGTCCATTTTGGCTAGTCAAAGTCCCAGCCCCGCCGTCAAACTGGGCGCTCACCTGGCGGCGAAAGTGCTTGGCAAACGGGAAGCTCGATTGGGTACACTCTGTAACCGAAGGGCCGCTTGTCTTCCCTGGCGCTAACGTTTTCTCCATAAATGTTTTCCGCCACGGCAGGCAGTTCTTTCCTGCCCTCTGGTGAGAAAAGCGGGCTAGGAGCATAAGACCATGGACCTCTCGCTACTCGAAATCTTCCGAACAGTTGTCGAAGAGGGTGGTTTTTCCGCGGCAGGACAAAAGCTGTCGCGGACCCAGCCGGCGGTATCACTTGCCCTCAAGCGGCTGGAAACCGAGCTCGGGGAAAAGCTGATCGATCGTTCGTCGAGAAGCCTGGTGCTGACCGATGCCGGGCGAGCCGTATGGGAATACAGTCTGCGCTTCAATGGTCTCGAGCGCGAGCTTCACAACGCCTTGGCCGAGCTACGAGACAAGAGCGCCGGCAAGCTTACGATCGGGGCCAACGAATCGACGGCCCTCTATCTTCTGGTGCACATCGAGAGGTACCGGAGACTCTATCCGGGTGTGAAGGTGGAGATTCGCCGTAGTCTGTCGAGCCGCATCCCGGAGGCGCTGCTGGCCGGGTCGCTGGATTTGGGGGCGATCAGCTATGACCCTGGTGACCCTAAGTTGGCGGCCACCGAGATCTACACCGACTCGTTGACCTTCGTCGTCTCACCCAAGCACCGGTTCGCGGACCGTCGGGAGGTCACGATCGCCGAGCTCGGTATGGAGACGTTCATCGCTCACAATGTCGTCTCCCCGTATCGCGCCACCGTAATCGACATTTTTCGGCGTCATCAGGTTCCCCTCAATATGGAGGTCGAGATGCCGACCATCGAGACGATTCGGAAACTCGTCCAACTGAACCTCGGCGTGGCCTTCCTCCCTAAGATGTGCGTCGAACAGGAGATTGCGGCCGGCATCCTGCGGGAAGTGGCGGTCAAGCAAATCCAGGTCGAGCGGAAGATTCGGTTGGTGTATCCCGCCAGGCGGCAGCCGTCGCACGCCGCGGATGCGTTCTTAGAGCTGGTGCATCGGAACGAGTAACGGCAGCCTGAGTGGACGGACTGGGCCTCTCCCATCGTGCTCGGCCAGCAGAGGTTGAACGTTCTTTCACAAGTTATCAGTCATTTCATTTAAGAATGTCTGCGCTACACGCCTTGCAACACGGAAACTCAGGGCCCACACCTTTGTGCCGCGCGGGACTCAAGAAAGGCAGGTCTGGCGGGCGCTATCTGGACATTTTTTAGAGACGAAGCAGCGGCTCCCTAGACCCGCCCCAAAGCAGCTTGCTAGCCCCCTTGTCTGATCACCCGCTTGTACTCGTCATGAGGACCGATCCAGACCCAGATGTAGTCCCCACCATCTGCAAGTGCGAGGGCGCGGTGATTGAGACCGACCCTCACGGACCACAGAGTTCCGACTTTCTTGAAATGCAGTGACGGGTGCGCGGGGTTCTCTTTCAGGAGTTCGAAGTTCTGTCGTGCCACTCTCTGAATAGCTTCGGGCAGACGCGCAAAGCAGGTCCAGAAGCGGGCGGTTGCGCCGTGCATTCAGAGGTCCTCGAGAGTCCCCTTAGTCTTCTCCTCTCGCGCCTCACGCACCAAAAAATCGAGCCTTCCCGCCCGAGAGTCGGCTTCGATCTCCTTATCCCATTGCTCCCAATCCTTTTCTGACAGCCACCGGAAAAGCTCGGCGAACTCTTCACTCGCGAGTCCCTCGATTTCTGCCTTGAGTTCATCTACTTTTGACATGGTCTTTCCCTTCCGACAACGCCTCGTCAGGGCTGAGTCACCCGCCTAACGGCGCCGGCATCAGCTGTCGCGAGACGCGCCGTCCGCTGCATGCCGTTGTTAGCCGCCATCTGACGATAGCACCGACTGGCGGATTCGCTCCACGAATGACTTGAACACCGGATAGTATTCACCGTACTGCTCATTAACATCCAGGAACTCACTCGACTCGATGAGATCTCTTGTCCACGTCGCGACCCAATGCTCGCCCAGTGGGTCCGGTACGTCGAGGCTCTGCAGCGAGTGTGTGAACGCGAGGTATTCGTAGAGTTCGGACATGTAAATGTAGCGACGGATGGCGGCGGCGTCCAATTTGTACCGTTTCTCATAAAGGTCGAGTTCCATATAGTCCTCAGGGTAGAACTTGAACTCGTCAACCTGCTCTGCGGTCACGGGCCTGTACGTCTCCCAGTAGAGTTCCAATCGATCCTTCACGAGTTGGGCATTCAGAAGCCGTGTCTGTATAGTAGTTTGCTCAAGAAGACGCTGCGCCGACTGTTCCTGCGCTACACCTGTTCTCTGGATCTCGCGCCTCGTCAGCTCGAGTTCCTGCCGCTGCAGCTGCGGTTCTCGCCGCTGGAGCAGGACCGCGTAGATCACTCCGACCCACTGCTGTCCGGTTAAAAGTCGAATAGAATCAATTGGTTGGGGTCATAGGGGGATTCGTTTGGGGAGTCGGATGGCTGGAGTGCCTGTAAAAGGGGCATTTTTTCGAATTGCGTAACGCTGAGAATCTGTAGAATCTGGTAAAGACTCGCTTCCAGCCCGAGCCGTTTCCGGACGATGGCGATGAGCACGTAAATCGAGACAGCGATCCAGATGTGCGTCTTGACGGCGTTCTCGCTGGTGCCGTAAAACGAGTTGATTCGCAGATGTTGCTTGATCCACTTGAAGAACAACTCAATCTGCCAACGCGACTTGTAGATGTGGGCGATGGTCAGCGCCGGGAGCGCGAAGTTGTTGGTCAGAAACTTCAGCCGCTTGTTCGTCCGGGCGTCGAAGTAACTGACCCTCCGCAACGGGTCGGGATAGGCTTGGGCCGATTCGATGGCAGCCAGTATGACGGTCTGATCCGAGCGCAAGCCCGTGGATTTGTCGACGGGATGCGAGTAGCGCCGTTGGAGCAAGATGTTCTTCTTGGTTCGCACGACGAAGAACGACGAGCAGAGAGTGAACACGAAGAGGCGTTCGAAATCGACGTAGGCCCGATCCATGACGTAGAACGCGCCGGCCTCCGGGCCGATCTCGTCGAGGATGTTGATGTCGTGCACTTTGCCTCCAGTAATGCGGATGAACGTGGGAATATTGCCGTGCAGATCCAGCAGCGTGTGCATCTTCACGGCGGCCTTTTGCTTGCGGAATCTCGCCCACGGAAACAGCGACAGGCAGAGGTCGATTGTTGTCGAGTCGAGAGCGTACAGAGTCTGGTCCAAGTCCACACCGATCGGGTCGTGGGCATATAACGGCCGTGCCATGCCAATCAAGACCTGCGCGAAGTCCGCGTAGATCCGCCAGTCGCGCGACTCGTTCGCATCGGCCAGTGTCGAGCGCGCTACCCTGCCGCGGAATCCCATGTGGTAGAGTTTGCCGTGCATCGAACGCAGGCACGTCTCGATGTCGCGGAGGCTTGCCCGATAGGTCAGCTGGGCGAATGCCATCGCAAGAAACTGATCCCAGCAGGAGAAACTTTTCAGATAGGAATCGCCGCGGTAGCGCGATACACATTTCTGAAACTCTTTGCTCGGTAGGTGCTCGATCAGTTGGGAGAAAACCGTACGGCCAAGGTTCATCCCTCATTGTGCCGCGTCCGGATGCTCCGTTCAGGCGACCATTTGCGGCCTCGGGATTTCAAATCGTTCCCGGGCAAAACAGGCCATAAGACATTGAGCGGTCGAGACTTACCGTCCGATGGCGCGACTTTCCCCGGACAGCACTGACTCCGACCAGAGCACCACCTGAGAATAGAGCGTTCACCACGCCGAACATGTCTCCAAACTGCCCTCGCATTTCCCAGTCGGGCAGCACCGACCAGACCACGAGGCCAAACGCTCCGTATACGACCGCAATTATCAAGCCACCGAGAACGAGTGGTCGAATGGCGGGAACATCACGCTGGGTTCCCTCTGAGTTCACTGGTTCGCCCATTTGTCCCTGGTTCACTCCGTGCGGCTAACTTTTGTTTAGACCCACATAGAAGTCCCTCCCGCTCGCCATAAGAGAAATTCCGGATAGGTTTGTCTGTACCGAGCTTACTATTTTCAGGATTGGCCCGGCCTAGCAAATTTCCTAACGGCGACGTTTACGCTGATCGGCAATCGGGCAAGGTTATTACGACCCCCCTGCGGACGGCAGTCCGAGTCCCGCTCCCCGGACGTCTTCCATCGTATTGAGATTCGTAAAGATTCGCCCCTCGGGGTCAAAGTGGGCATAGCGATCGGGCGCTAGCTCGCCGACTCCGAGCCCTTCGAAGGCTCGCGTGATTTTGTGAACCCCCTGCTCCAAGCGGCGGCGAATCGTCGAGCGCGCCTCTAGGGAGTAGACCGCGCAGAGCGGCTGGGGATTCCCTTCGGCATCGACGGGTAAGAGAACATCCGCGCCGGCTGCTCGCGCCTCCTCGAAGAGGAAATTCAGAAAAGCGGCGTCCAGGTAGGGCATGTCGCAAGCCGTGACCAGGTTCCAGGGGCTTTCGGAATCCTCCAGAGCGGCAAGCACACCGGCCAGGGGACCGAAGTTCTCCACCGGGTCGGGAATGACGCGCAGTCCGAGGTGTCGGTATTTTTCGACGGGGCCCACGACCGTGACGCGGCCCGCGGCTGCTTGGACAACCTCGGCGACTCGCGCCGCCAGAAGCTTACCCTTAAACTCCAACAGCGCCTTGTCTATGCCCAGTCTCGAGCTCTTGCCGCCCACCAAGACGTAGCCCGCCCGCTGATCCATCACGTTGACCTTATCATGGCCCCGGCCGTGTCCGGCGAATCCCCGCAACGGCGGAGTCGCCCCGGTGCGTCGAGAAGAGTCTCGACGCGGCAAGCTTGCGCCATGTTCAGTATGTGATCGGCTTGACAGGGAAAGCTCTAGCCCGGCCGGTGTCGGGCTTTCCAGCCCGAGGGGCGCGATGAATCGCGTCCACGCGGGCGAGCTGATACTCACCCGCCGTCAGAGTGGGGAAAACATAAATGCCACTTTCATGGGTCTCGGTAGAGTGAACGAGTCCGGTGGCGCTGTTCGTCAACTCCGCTTTCGCTTCGGGAACCACACCTCCGCTCTGGTCTGGCGAGCGTCTCACTGGCTGCCATTCTCAACAGCCGGCGCTCACGGTCGAGGCCCCGAGGCCAGTCTGCTAAGCTCCCTCGGCCGACAAGGCAAGAAGTTGCTCAGCGCCCACAGCTCGTATCGCCTGGCGTCGGCATTATGGACGGTCGCCGACGGCAGACTCGTCGATCAGTAAGGCCGCAAGTCTCGGCAAAACGGTCGCCGAGCCATGCGCCCAATCTCGGCTCCTCCTTTGGATCCCTAGCCCGCTTTTCTCACCAGGTGGCGAGGCGAAGTGCGTGAGAGGCCCGTCAGTACAAGGCGCGCGCCGCTCGGCGCCGCATTTCTTGAATAATGCGGGCGTACTTGAACAGTACGTTGAGCACGGCGAGCAAGCGCAACGCAGTAATGGCGGGCCTATGGCGTGCTTCGACCGTCAGGTGGTGAGAAAAGCGGGCTAGATTAGGGGACATTTCTATTGCCCTCTCAAGGGGACATTATCATTGCCCTTCAACATGCAACGGCATTCTGTCTTCCTGTCGCGTTCAACCCTCCCTTCACACCCGCGCGGGGCGTCAAACACGGGGGTAATGGTCGCGTTCGGGCTCTGTCGGCTGGTGAAGAGGCGGTGGGCTGTCGCAGTCTTTCGGCGAAAGGCGACAGAACGTCGGCGCTTCTCCTGGACGGAGCCCGAAGGGCTACTTCTTTGGGGGCTGAAACCCTATCGTCCGTCTCGGCTTGGCCTTCGGGGGCTCCAGGACTTTCTGGATCACCTTGAAAACCATCGGTGATTTCCGCTGCGCAAGGCCGCCTGAAAAACTTGACCCGTTTGTTTCGTTGTTGCCTCTATCAGACGACGAGACCCCGGCGAGCGGAATGAGAACCGGGAGACTCTTGGGAGGAAAGCAGGCTTTGTCATTGCATGCCTGGTAGCGCAGTTTCCCGGTAAGCTCGCTCAGGCCGTCGGGAATTTGCTCCGGCACGCTGAAAGAAGAGCGAATCACGAACTTGCCCGAATAAACGGAAAGCGGCTTGTCGGAGTGCTTGTATTCGACCAACTCGGCGGGCGGGTACTCGATGCCCTTCAAGGCAAGGGCCTCCGTCCGCCACGTCAATATTGTCGGGATCAGGTAGGCGTCGGCCGGCCGGTCAGAGTTGATATGGAAGCCCGGCCGAATGCGAACAGCCACCGGGATAACGACCAGCCGGCCCGGCTCTAGAGTTACCGTGCCCGACGGCAACACGGCGGCTGCGTGAAAGCCACTAGACGATTGGGCGCCGGCTAACCCGACGATTACCGTTATCAGGAATGCCGTCAGCAGCGTGTTAGAGCAACCGTTCAATCTCATCTTCGTAGCCGCCCTTGCTGGTCAGACCCTGGTGCATCAGGGCCACCTTTCCCTGTTTATCTATGATGTAGGTGGTCGGCAGAGCCAAGATGCCGCCGTACTTGTCGGCAACCTCGTCGTTTCCAATCACAATCGGGAAATTGAGCCTCAACCGGTCGGCGAAAGGACGGACCACTCTCCAGCCCTCTTCGTCCATCGCCACCGCGATGACCGAGAACCCGCGGTCTCTGTATTTTCGCTGGAACTCGACGAACCAAGGCATCTCGATCTTGCAAGGCCCGCACCAAGTCGCCCAAAAGTTCAGCAGCACAACCTTGCCTTGAAAGTCGGACAGCTTGACCTCGTGATTGTCGGCGTCGCGGAGAGAGAAGTCAGGCGCCGGTTGCCGCTGTTCGGCGTCGCCGGCGGCTTGCGCGACGGCAGACTCGCCGGGTCTGGAACTCCCGCCACAAGAGACGAGAGCTAACCCGACGATCAATGGCAGAGGCATCACCTGCGACCGCAATGTGATCATGTAGTCACCCCAATTCTTCATTGATTATAACGCCCCACTGCTGTCCGGTTAAAAGTCGAATAGAATCAATTGGTTGGGGTCATAGGGGAATTCATTTTGGGAGTCGGATGGCTGGAGTGCCTGTAAAACGGGCATTTTTTCGAATAGCGTAACGCTGAGAATCTGTAGAATCTGGTAAAGACTCGCTTCCAGCCCGAGGCGTTTCCGGACGATAGCGATGAGCACGTAAATCGAGACAGCGATCCAGATGTGCGTCTTGACGGCGTTCTCGCTGGTGCCGTAAAACGACTTGATTCGCAGATGTTGCTTGATCCACTTGAAGAAGAGTTCCACCTGCCAGCGCGATTTGTAGATCTGGGCGATGGTCAGTGCCGGCAGGGTGAAGTTATTGGTCAGAAATTTCAATCGCTTGTTGGTTTCGGCATCGAAATAACTCACCCGCCGTAGGGGGTCCGGGTACGCTTGGGCGGAGTTGAAGGGGGTCAAAATAACGGTGTGATCGGATCGCAGGCCCGTGCTCCTATCCACCGGGTGGGAGTAGCGACGCTGCAGCAAAACGTTCTTTTTGGTTCGCACCACGAAGAAGGCCGAACAGAGCGTGAACACGAAGAGGCGCCGAAAATCGACATAACCCCGATCCATGACGTAGAACGCGCCGGCCTCGGGAAGAAATTCATCCAGGATGTTGACGTCATGCACTTTGCCTGCAGTAATGCGGATAAACGTGGGAATATTGCCGTGCAGATCCAGCAGCGTGTGCATCTTCACGGCGGCCTTGTGCTTGCGGAATCCCGCCCACGGAAACAGCGACAGGCAGAGGTCGATTGTTGTCGAGTCGAGAGCGTACAGAGTCTGGTCCAAGTCCACACCGATCGGGTCGTGGGCATATGACGGCCGTGCCATGCCAATCAAGACCTGCGCGAAGTCCGCGTAGATCCGCCAGTCGCGCGACTCGTTCGCATCGGCCAGTGTCGAGCGCGCTACCCTGCCGCCGAATCCCATATGGTAGAGTTTGCCGTGCATCGAACGCAGGCACGTCTCGATGTCGCGGAGGCTTTCCCGATAGGTCAGCTGGGCGAATGCCATCGAAAGAAACTGATCCCAGCAGGAGAAACTTTTCAGATAGGAATCGCCGCGGTAGCGCAATACACATTTGTGAAACTCTTTGCTCGGCAGGTGCTCGATCAGTTGGGAGAAAACCGTACGGCCAAGGTTCATCCCCCATTGTGCCGCGTCGGGATGCTCCGCTCAGGCGGCCATTTGCGGCCTCGGGATTTCAAATCGTTCCCGGGAAAAACAGGCCATAAGATATTGAGCGGTAGAGACTTACCGTCCGGTGGCGTAACTTTCCCCGGACAGCACTGAGAACGCCCCAAATCCGCGCTTCGAATGAAAGCGCTGCAAACAAAGTTGTCAGAGAAACGGAAGCTACGTCAAAGTTGCGGCACGGGTCGGTTGGAAGGGGAGTATCCATTCGATTTGACAGGCCGATTCAAAAGTCCGGCCGATCCAAAAGGCCGAGCCATCTCGTATGGGTTCTCAGCGCTGCCGGCGACCGAGCGCTCTCAGCGGCGAAACCTGATAGGTGATGCAGCCGCGGACGGCCGCGTTACTCCACTCGGGCCCGCAGTTTCCGGTTCCCTTCGACAAGCGCCCGGAGTGAAGACGATATCTCTTCGTCGGCCGGTTCACGCCAGAAGAACTGAACATTGCCCGGTTCGCCTTTCCACTTCGGACCAAGGGCTTGGGGCCTAATTTTCTCGGTGTCGCCCGGGAAGAGGTCCGGTCCGATCGGAACCAGAGCGCCGACGGTCATCGGGAAGCGCAGGCCTTCCGCGGGCAATGCAGCGGCGAGGCTCACTACCCACTCGCCATCCGTCGGCCACTGCCGCCGAATGGCGTATACTCCGGGCGTTGAAAGAGGCAAGGGGTCCAAGGGCAGCGATTGATGTTCGCCCCCGATTAAGCCTTCCGCGGTGGCAGTCAGCAGCGCCTCGGCGGGCGTGTTGTGACAGCGCCTC
This sequence comes from Bryobacterales bacterium, assembly GCA_965248365.1. Taxonomy (GTDB): domain Bacteria; phylum Acidobacteriota; class Terriglobia; order Bryobacterales; family UBA6623. Next base: position 797,848 of record CBDFJA010000004.1, read on the forward strand.
GCGTGCACAATGAGCACTGCGTCCCGAGCGTTGGGAGCGTCGCTGACCGCTGGGTTTTCCAGTTCAATCCAGTAACCGCCCGCGAAAGCCAAGCTCACGCAAGCCAGGCTGAGAACGAGAAGGAGGGCCGGCCTTCTCAGGTGTGAGAAGTTGAGTGAGCGCATGACGCCTCCTTCGGTGGATCATAGCAGCGCCCTAAGGATGAACGTGTAGCCCATGGCGAGAGGAGTGGACTGTTTCATACAAAGATCACGCAAGGCTGCTCGGGGAAGCCAAGAGCCCGGGGTGAGCCTCCTTGAGGCGGCCCCGTGCAAAAGTGACGGCCGGCCTTTTCTCGTCCGCGTTCGGCGGGTACCCAGGTGATTTCGTTTCACCTCGTTGAGGGGGATAAATCCCTGCCCGCGCGTTTTGTTAGATTGATGAGTGGCCCGGTTTTGGTCCGGGCCCCTTTTTCGGCCCCGTGGCCGGGCGGGGATCGGCGCCCGGTCTCCTGAAGAATGCCGGCGTATCTGAAACCCCAGATGGGCACGACCGGCGAGTGGAGCCGGGCATGGGGTGCTCCGCGCATCTAACGATTAGTGGACTGTCGTGGAGACAAGTTGACCTTCGATTCAAGAATGTCGGGCTCGAAAGCCCGACACGGCACGCTGAAAGCGTGCGCCACGTCGCGAGGACGATTATAAAGCCTTGCCTGAGAAAGTTTACTAGGAACTGAGAATGACGAAACCTGAGGCAACTTCTTCCCACCCGGGGCCGGCCGTTGGAACCGGAGCGGGGCCGAGCGAACCCCCGGCTGTGCCCCTGACGCTCGACGGGTCGAGCGTATTGCATCAGATGTTCCGGGTTCGTTGGGCGGACTGGAAGGCGCTGTCCGAGGAAGAGCGGACGGAAATCTCCACCGAGGCAGCCGAGGCGCTCGGCGAACTGGAGCGGAACGATGAGGGCGGCAGCGCGGTTTTTTCGCTGCTCGGCCACAAGGGCGACCTCATGGCGGTTCACTTTCGCCGCTCTTTCGAGGCGCTGAACGACACGGAGCTGCGACTCGCGCAGCTCAGACTCAGCGACTACCTGGAGGCGACGCACTCCTATGTCTCCGTTGTCGAACTAGGCTTGTACGAGGCCTCCGTTCAGCTTTATCAGTCGCTCGTTGAGCAAGGCGTCGAGCCGGGAAGTCCGGAATGGTTGGCGGCTGAAGCCGACAAGATGGCCGAGCAGCGCAAAGCCATGGAGCCGCGCCTTTGGCCGCGGGTGCCGCCCCATCGCTACCTCTGTTTCTACCCGATGGATAAGAAACGCGGCGAGGCCCAGAACTGGTACTTGGCGCCGATCGCCGAACGCCGGCGCATGATGCGCGACCATGGTTTGATCGGACGCCGCTACGCCGGCAAGGTGAAACAGGTCATCTCCGGGTCGATCGGCTTTGACGATTGGGAGTGGGGCGTCGACTTGTTTGCCGATGATCCGCTCGTGTTCAAGAAACTGGTTTACGAAATGCGCTTCGACGAAGCCAGCGCGCTCTACGCTCTGTTTGGGGCCTTCTATCTGGGCTTGCGCTTTCCAGCGTCGGAGATGGGGGCGTTCCTGAGCGGCAAAAGACCGGCGCACGAGCCGGAGTCGACCAAGTAAATCGCGCTTCCTCGGAAGTTGGTTAGGGAAAACCCAACAGGCGGGCGAGCGCCAAGGCTTTCATCGGCTCGACCAAAGTGAACATGCAATCATCATGACAACGGCTAGCAACAACGAACCTTTGATGGGTCTGTGGCAGCAGTTTCCGACCGCCATGGCCTCCCGCTTCCTGGCCCAGATGCACTGGGATTTCGTCGTGCTCGACATGCAGCACGGCTGCCTCAACTACGAGACAACCTACGAGTGCATCCACGTCTTGCGCGCCAGCGGCGCCAAGCCCTGGGTGCGAACACCCATCGATAATTACAGCGAGATCAACAAGATTCTCGACTTGGGCGCGCAGGGGATCGTCGTTCCGATGATCAACAGCCGTGAGGCGGCACGGAAAGCCGCCGCCGCGGCCAAGTATCCGCCGTTGGGCGAGCGCTCCATCGGCGGGGACTCTTGGTATCACTGGGGCAAGGACTATCCGGAAACCGCCAACGAAATGACGTGGTTGCTGGTGCAGATCGAACACATTGACGCCGTTAACGCGGTCGAGGAGATTCTTTCTGTGGACGGGGTTGATGGCTGCTTCGTCGGCCCGACCGACCTGGCCCTCTCGATGGGGCTGACCCGCCAAGACGTTGACAGCAGCGCCGAAGTGGCGGCCGGAGTCCAAAAAACGTTGGACGTCTGCCGAAGGCTGGGCAAGATCGCCTGCTGCAATACCTACAGCGCGGCCGAGGCCCGAGAGAAGGCCGCTCAGGGCTACGCCTGCATCACCATGAAGTCGGACGTAGACCTGTTTGTTTCGTCCGCGTCACGACTGCTGAAGGAGATTCGCCAACCGCCTGACTAGCGGAGCGCGGGGCGTCGTCGAGGCCATCAATGACCTCACGCCCGTCCCTCCCGCCGGCTGATCCCACGCTAACCGAAACGAGAAACCATGCCGACCATTTCAGCTTCTGAACTCGAGCAGTTTACGGCCCGGATATTCGAGGCCGCCGGGGCGCGGTCCGAGGAGGCCGCCCGAGTCGCCAAGTCCCTTGTCGAAGCCAACCTCATGGGCCACGACTCCCATGGGGTCATCCGCATTCCCGAATACGTGGGGCGGATCGATCGGAAGGAAATCAATCTTGGTTCCTCTCCCCAGACCGTCGTCGAGACCGAATCTCTGGCGGTAATCGACGGAGACTGGGGCTGGGGGCAAGTGATCGGCCGGGAGGCCATGGAGGTTGCCATTCAGAAGGCGTCTCGAACAGGGGTCGGGGTCGTCTCGGTACGCAACTGCTGCCACATCGGACGGTTGGGCGAGTTTCCCTCGATGGCCGCCGAGCGCGGCATGGTCGCCATGATCTTCGTCAACTCCCATGGTGGGGGGGCGCTGGTGCCCCCTTGGGGAGGCCGGGAGCGCCGCCTGTCGGCCAACCCGATCGCCGCCGCCGTGCCGCGCCCGGACGGCGACCCGATCGTCATGGACATCTCGACCTGCGCCGTCGCCGAGGGCAAGGTTCGCGTCGCGCTGCATCGCGGCGCGGCTCTGCCGCCCGACTGCATTGTTGACGCGGAAGGCCGGCCCTCGACCAATCCCGCTGACTTCTATGGTCCGCCCGAGGGAGCGCTGCTGCCGATCGGGCGTCACAAGGGTTTCGCGCTGGCTTTGATCACCGATATTTTGGCCGGTGCGCTGTCAGGCGCGGGGTGCGCGCGGCCCGGCGAGAACCGGACTGGGAACGGCTTCTTGGCCATAGTGATTGACCTTGAGAAAGTGCGGCCGGGCGACGGGTACGACGCTGACGTCAGCGAACTCGTCGAATGGGTTAAAAGCAGCGCCTTGGCGCCCGGGTTCGACGAAATACTGGTACCCGGCGAGCCCGAAGCCCGCGAGCGCTCGCGCCGTGCGAAACAGGGAATTCCGATCGCGGACGAAACTTGGCGCCAGATCACTGAAATAGCTTCTCGCCAAGGAATAGAGGCGCCTGAAGTCTAAGAACGCGCCGCTGCGGGGCGTAGCGGGCCACCCTACTTGACTGACGCCACCTTGGTTCCCGCTGGAAAGCTGCCACCTTGGCAACTCGCCGATCTCCCGGTTCCTCCGGATAGAAACGTCGCCGATGTGTTTCGGACCATCGGGCCGGGAGCATCCTGTTGGGGACAGCCATCGGCGGCGTTTGTTGCGCGGGCAGTGGCACTGTGAACAAGCCTAGCCCGCGGATGATGCAGCCGGCACCGTGACCGGCTGTAACAATCGGGACCGCGCCAAACGCTGCCACCAGCACCTCCGGCTTCAGACGAGCGATCGCGAACCGAGGCTCCCTGGTAGACTGAGTTTGTGAGCCTGACGATTGAGCTGGACCGGGAACGCGACGGTCGCTGGATCGCGGAGGTCCAGCAGCTTCCCGGCGTCCTCGCCTACGGTCAAGATCGGGACCAGGCTGTCGCTCGAGCGCAAGCTCTCGCGCTGCGCGTGCTCGCCGAGCGCCTTGATAACGGAGAAGCTGTTCCCGATCCTCTTAACGTCTCCTTCTCCGTCGCCGCGTGAGACGGTGGAAGGCCTCGAAAGCCAGGGCCGTTCTGGCCGCACTCACGCGAATTGGTTGGCGCATCAAACGTCAGTCGGGTTCCCACCGGACACTTCAGAGGCCAGGGTGGACCGACTATGTCTTCGCCTTCCACGACAAGGACGAGATCGGGCCAGTGATGCTCGGACGGATCGCCAGGAAGACTGGTCTTCGCCCCGAGCACCTGTAGGCCTTTGGTGCGTCCACCCGCGGGCTTGCGCGCGCGCCTCTGCTTGACCCGGTTGCTCCGTCGACATCGGCTTGGAAGCCGAGCGTGTCCGAACCGAGCCGCGCCCGCCAGGGTGCGGTCGAGGCCCGCATCGTTTTCCCTTTGGGTTATCATAGATCTGGCAAGCAACAAGGGCTCCGTTCTCAGGTTCCTCTTTGCCGAGGAGACCGCCGTGCCTGCAAGATCGTTTTCGCGCCATATCAGCCGCCTCCCGCCACTTACTGTCCTTTGGCTTTTCCTCACCGCTCCACTGGCGACGCAAGAGTTGGACCGTGCCGAGTTCTTTGAAACACGCGTAAGGCCGGTGCTGGCGGACAACTGCTTCGTTTGCCACACCTCCTCGGGCATGGGCGGGCTGCGGATGACGTCGCGCGAATCGCTGCTTAAAGGGGGCGACTCCGGACCGGCCATCACGCCAGGAAACCCGGATCGGAGTCTGCTGATCCAGGCGGTTCGCCAAACCCACGAGTGGCTAAAAATGCCGCCGCAGGGGAAACTCGACCCCTACCAAACCGACGATTTGGCGATGTGGATTTCGGATGGGGCGTATTGGCCCGATGCCGGCGCCGCCGCGCCGGTGGTCGAAGAAAACGGCAAGCATCGCGTCACCCCTGAGCAACGCAAGTTCTGGGCTTTTCAGCCGGTTCGCAAGCCCATCCCGCCCAAGGTCGAAAACGAAAGCCGGGTCAAGTCCGACATCGACCGCTTCGTGCTCTCGAAACTTGAGGCCGAGGGGCTGCGGCCGGCACGGCTGGCGGACAAACCGACACTGCTGAGGCGAGCGTATTTCGACTTGACCGGCCTTCCGCCGACGCCCTCGGAAGTGGACGCATTTCTGGACGACACCTCCTCGGACGCTTTTGCCGCCGTGATCGACCGGCTGTTGGCATCGCCTCGCTATGGCGAGCGCTGGGGCCGTCACTGGCTCGACGTGGCCCGCTATTCCGATGACCAACTGAACTCGACCGAGATGGATCCCTACCGTAACGGCTATCGCTTTCGAGACTGGGTGATCGAAGCGCTGAACAACGATATGCCCTACGACCTGTTCGTCAAGGCCCAGATCGCCGGCGACCTGCTCGATCATCCCGACAGAAAGGAGATCGTCGGCGGACTCGGATTTTACGCCCTGAGTCCCCTGCACCAAGACGACCGGATCGACGCTACGACACGCGGCTTTCTGGCCTTAACCGTCGCCTGCGCGCAGTGCCACGACCACAAATTCGACCCGATTCCGACGGAAGACTACTACGCGCTGCTGGGGGTGTTCAACGGTACCGAGGCGGACGAGTTTCCACTGGCATCGCCGGAAGTCGTCGAGCAATATCAAGAAGAAGAGGAACGGGTCGAGGCCGAGGTTGACGCTCTGGAGGAATTCATCGATATGCAGAGCCGGCAGCTTCTTGACGTCATGGCGGCACGGACGTCGGCCTACATGATGGCGGCGTGGAAAGTGCTGGGGCCGCTCGAGCAGGACGTCCCGACGGTGGCGCGGCTGGATTCCGTAGATGAGGAAACCCTGGAACGCTGGCTGAAATACTTGAGCCACTCCCCGAGGGACCACCCTTTTCTCGATCCTTGGGACGAGTTGCTCGAGCGCGGCGCCCCCGAAGTGGAGTTCCGCCGCCTGGCGCGGCAAGTCCAAGACCTGGCTGTATCGGTCATTCGAGAAAAGAGAGAGGTCGACGAGGAGAATCTCATCCGGACTCGCGGCGGCACGATCACTCGGGTTGAACTGGGCAAAACGGAGTTGCTGTCTTTGGAAAGAGACCGCTATTTCCTTTGGCGGGATTTGGCCTCGGAGGACGAGTTCGAAATCCCGGTCAAGTTCGAAAGCGGCATTCTCTATTACGGCGGCGAACAGATCGATCGTTTCCTCGACGGCATCTGGAAAGAGCACTTGGCATTGATGCGCCAGAAGATCGAATCGCTCGAAGACCGGATGCCGGCCAAATATCCCTTCTTTCACATCATCTCCGATATCTCGGATCCCAAGAACGAGCGAGTCCATATCCGCGGCAACAAGAACAACCTCGGGGACGAGGTGCCGCGCCGCTTTCTCTCGATACTGACCCGCCCCGTCTCCCGACCCTTTTCGGTGGGAAGCGGACGGCTGGAGTTGGCCGCGGCGATTGCCTCCCCGGAGAATCCGCTGACGGCGAGGGTGATGGTCAACCGTGTTTGGCTACACCATTTCGGGCGAGGCATCGTGGGGACACCCAGCAACTTCGGCCGGATGGGCGAGCGTCCCAGCCACCCTGAGCTGTTGGACTACTTGACGGCTCGGTTCATCGAGAACGGTTGGTCGCTCAAGAAGCTGCACCGCGAAATCATGTTGTCGGCGACCTATGGCCTCGGCTCTGAAAACATCGCGGAGAATATCGAGGCGGACCCGGAAAATCGCTGGCTTTGGCGGCACAGCCGGAAGCGCTTGGATATCGAGTCGCTGCGTGACTCGATGCTGTACGTTTCCGGGGAACTGGACCCGAAGCCGGGCGGACCGCCGGACGCGCTCGAAGACCTGTGTAACACGCGGCGAACGGTCTACGGTTATGTCAGCCGCAGGCGGTTGGATACGACACTGGGGCTTTTTGATTTTCCCAATCCCAACGTCACGAGCCCGCGAAGAATTCCGACCAATACGCCGCTGCAAGGCCTGTTTTTTCTCAACAGTGAGTTCGTGATGGAACAGGCCAGATCGCTCGCCTGGCGTCTCGGCGAAAAAGGAGACGACGACAACACCAAGATCCGCGCCGTCTATCGCTTGCTCTTCGGCCGCGCGCCGACGAAAGACGAGTTGGAGTGGGGGCGCGATTTCGTAACGTCGGAGCCGAAGGCATGGGCGCAATACGCACAAGTCTTGTTGAGTTCGAACGAATTTTTGTATGTGAACTGACGAAAGAAATTGAAATGGGGACAGCCACCGATTTTCGTCGTCGGAACCTTGGGGACAAGCAGTTGCGGGAGCGAAAATCGTTGACAGTCCCCGTTTCTTGAAATACAGTGACTTTGGAACACGGGCACAGCATGCTGTGCCCCTACGGTCTGAACACGGGCCGTGTCAGCATGATCTGCGAGACTCGGTAGAGTAAACTTAGGCGGGCCGTTTCCCGTTGGGCGAAAACGTGATGAGGGACCGAGGCGCTAATCCTATCACCCGGCGTGAGCTCCTTCGGACCGCGGGGACCGGGTTCGGGATGGTGGCGCTTTCGCAGTTGCTGGCCGAAGAGCCCTCCTCCTCCAGCCCGTTGGCCGTGAAAGCTCCGCACTTCCGGGCCAAAGCGAAGAACGTCATCTTCTTGTTCTTAAACGGCGGTCCCTCGCAGGTCGATTCCTTCGACCACAAACCCATGCTGGCGAAGTATGACGGCCAGCCGTTTCCCGGCGGCAATTTTGAAACCGAGCGCAGGACGGGTAACCTGATGCGTTCGCCTTTCGAATTCAAGAAGTACGGGCAAAGCGGCATCGAGGTCAGCGAAATCTTCCCGCATCTGGGGGCGGCGATCGATGACATCTGCGTCATCAAGTCCATGCATACGGATTTGCCTTTCCACGAGCCATCGCTGTTTATGTTGAACAGTGGACAGCGGTTGCCGGGGTTTCCGTCGATGGGGTCGTGGCTGACCTATGGCCTGGGAACGGAAAACCAAAACCTGCCGGGTTATGTGGTCATGTGTCCGGGCATACCTGTCATCGGTCCGCAATTGTGGTCGTCGGCTTTCTTGCCGGGCGCCTACCAGGGGAGCTACATTCGAACGACGGAAACCGATCCCGAAGGGCTGGTGCCGAACCTGCGGAATCCCCGTCACGGCGAATCCCAACAAGCGAGACAGCTTGGTCTTTTGTCGAAGCTAAACCGGGCGCATCTCAAGACAACGGGACCCTCCCCCCAGTTAGAGGCGACGATTCATTCCATGGAAGTCGCCTATCGTATGCAAACCGAAGGGCTGAACGCCTTTGATGTCAGCCAAGAGAGCGAAGCGACCCGGGAGCGTTACGGGGACGACGATTTTGCCCGCGGGTGCTTGCTTGCGCGCCGTTTGGTCGAGCGCGGCGTGCGCATGGTACAGGTCTATTTCGGCAATCAGCAGCCCTGGGACACTCACCAAGACATCCAGGGAGCGATGCGCCGTCTAGCGCTTGATTCAGACCAGCCCATGGCCGAGCTGATCAAAGATCTGAAAGCATCGGGACTTCTCGACGAAACGCTGTTGGTGATCGGTGGTGAATTCGGCAGAACGCCGACCGTTGAGGTCGGGGGGCTCGTCAAAGTCCAAGCGGGTCGAGACCACAACAATCACGGCTTCTCGATGCTGCTGGCCGGCGGCGGCGTCAAAGGAGGCGTGACCTATGGCAACACGGATGACTTCGGCTTCAAAGCGGTCGAAAACCCCGTTCACCCGAATGATCTACACGCCACGATTCTGCACTTGATGGGATTCGACCATACGCGGCTCACCTACCGCCATAGTGGCCGCGATTACCGCCTCACCGACATCGAGGGCAGAGTGATCGACGAGATCATCTCGTGAGGCGGTTTACCTCCGGCGGACGGCTCGTGGAAGTCCCCGCGCACTACAGTGCTCGCGCTCCGAACGTCGACCCCCTCTTTGGAGACAAGTTACGCTGCTGCTGTGCGCGGCGTTTTACGGGACGTTTGTGTTCCTCAGCGTGCGGCAAGTGGTAGGGTGAATGGCGACGGCGAGACGGTTGAGCCCGTCCCGAAAACGTAAGACCTCGAATCCAATCGAATCAAGAGGCAGCCCCATTTGACCGACGCCAACCAAGTCCCAGCAGGAAAACTGCCGCCCTGGGAACAAGCCGATCTTCCTGCTCCTCCCGGTAGGAGTCTGGGCAATGTGTTTCGAACGATTGGTCCGGGCGCCATCATGCTGGGCGCCTCGATCGGCGGCGGCGAGTGGTTGATGGGACCCACCGTCACCGTCAAATACGGCCTATCGCTGCTGTCGATCGCGGTGGTTGCCATCTTCTTGCAGACTCAACTCAACCTGGAGCTCGTACGGTACACGCTCTACAGTGGCGAGCCCATCTTTACCGGATTCATGCGGACCCGGCCGGGTCCGCGTTTTTGGGGAACGATCTACGCCTGTTTTACTTGGCTAGGGGCCGGCTGGCCCCACGTAGCGGGGGTGGCCGCGGGGGCGCTGGCGGCGGGCATTCTGGGCCGGCTGCCCGATGATGAGCAGGACCGCGGGTTGGTGCTGCTTCTTAGTTGTCTGCTGTTTCTTCTCTCCGGGGCCATCCTGCTCGCGGGCCGCAAAATCGAGCGCACGCTCGAAGGGCTGAGCTGGTTCATGGTTTCCTGGGTCCTTATCTACATGACGGTTGTGGTTGTCCTTTTCGTACCGCTGTCGGTTTGGGGGGAAGCTATTCGCGGGCTTTTCCTTTTCGAATGGATGCGCGGGGATGACTCGGAAGGTATCGACTGGTTCCTGATCGCGGCTTTTGCGGCCAGCTCGGGAGCGGGCGGCGTCTCGAATGCCGTGCTGACGAATTGGTACCGCGACAAGGGTTTCGGCATGGGATCGATCGTCGGCTATATCCCGACTCTATTTGCCGGGAGGGAAGTAAGACTCGCGACGACCGGGAAGGTGTTCCCACTGACACCGGAAAACCGCAAGAAATGGAACCTTTGGTTTTGGTTTGCCAAGGTGGATCAATATGGCGTCTTTCTTGCCGGCGGGATCGCGGGCATGTTCTTGCCCTGCGTTCTCGCGGTTCACGTGTTGCCTGCCGGAAAGGACTTGCGCGGATTGGCCGTGGCGGCGGAAGTTGCCGACGGTCTTTCGGCGTTGGGCGGGCCGGCGTTCTGGTTCTTGACCTTGATCTGCGGCTTCTGGATCCTCTTCAGCACCTCGCTGACCGGCGTGGACACCTTCGTCCGAACGATCACGGATCTTCTGTGGTCCGGCAGCGCGCGGGTGCGGAGGTGGCGGGGTGGAGATATCCGCTGGGTCTATTATTCGCTGCTCGGCGCCAATATGGTCTGGGGCTTGACGGCCCTGCAATTCGCGCCGCCTATTTTCCTGTTTCAAATCAGCGCCAATATCTCCGCGACATTCATGATTCTGCTTTGCCTCCATGTGCTTCATGTAAACCGAACTCTGCTGCCGCCCGAACTCCGGCCCCCGCTTTGGAGGCAAGCTACGCTGGTGCTGTGCGCGGCGTTTTACGGGACGTTCGCGTTCCTCAGCGTGCGGCAGATGGTAGGGTGAATGGCGCGACGCGGGATGACTGATCCCCTCCTGAAAACTAGCAAGCTGTCCCAGACGAGATTTTCTGATCGTCTTGGCGATGTGGCTTACGCTTTCTTGCCCGACTCATGCACCAATCGGCCTACGGACGTGGCGCACGCATTCTTGCGTGCCATGTCGCCATCGTGGCGACATATCTTGTTGCCGCGCAGGCCCTTCCGCCAGCCGTTGAGATGCCGGCAAGAATGCCGGCACAGCACGCTACAAGCGTGCGCCACGTCGCGTTCGAACCCGCCATTTTCGAATCCATGCTGAGCTCGTCTCCAGGACAGCCCACTAAGACCTCCGATCCAAGCGTGGCAAGAGGCCCCATTTGACCGACGCCAGCCAAGTCCCAGCCGGAAAACTGCCGTCCTGGGAACAAGCCGATCTCCCCGCGCCTCCGGGCAGGGGTCTGGGCGATGTGTTTCGGACCATTGGTCCGGGCGCCATCATGTTGGCCGCCTCGATCGGCGGCGGCGAGTGGTTGATGGGACCCACCGTCACCGTCAAATACGGGCTATCGCTGATGTCGATCGCCGTGGTCGCTGTCTTTCTGCAGACTCAGCTCAACCTGGAGCTTGTACGATACACGCTCTACAGCGGCGAGCCCATCTTCACGGGATTCATGCGGACCCGGCCGGGATCCTATTTTTGGGGGTCGATCTATGCCGTTTTCACTTGGTTGGGAACCGGCTGGCCTAACATGGCGGGTCTAGCCGCGGGGGCGCTGGCGGCAGGCATTCTGGGCCGGCTGCCGAGCGATGAGCAGGACAGCGGTTTGGTTGCTCTCCTTGGTTCGCTGGTCTATCTGCTCTGTGGGGCCGTTTTACTCGCGGGCCGCAAAATCGAGCGCACGCTCGAGAGTCTGAGCTGGTTTATGGTCTCCTGGGTCCTCATCTACATGACGATTGTGGTTGTCCTTTTCGTGCCCTTGTCAGTTTGGTGGGAAGCTGTTCGGGGGCTTGTCCTTTTTGAATGGATTCGTGGAGGCGAGTCGGAAGGCGGCATCGACTGGTTCCTGATCGCTGCTTTTGCGGCCAGCTCGGGAGCGGGTGGTGTCTCGAATGCCGTTCTGACGAATTGGTACCGCGACAAGGGTTTCGGTATGGGATCGACGGTCGGCTATATCCCGACACTGTTTGCCGGGCGGGAGGTGAAACTCGCAAAAACCGGGAAGGTCTTCCCACTGACACCGGAAAACCGCAAGAAATGGAAGCTTTGGTTTTGGTTTGCCAAGCTGGATCAATACGGCATCTTTCTTGCCGGAGGGATCGCCAGCATGTTCTTGCCGTGCGTCCTCGCGGTTCAGGTGTTGCCTTCCGGGAAGGACTTGCGAGGATTGGCCGTGGCGGCGGAAGTTGCCAACGGGCTTTCGGCATCGGGCGGGCCGGCGTTCTGGTTTTTGACCCTGATCTGCGGCTTTTGGATCCTTTTCAGCACTTCGCTGACCGGGGTAGACACTTTCGTCCGAACCACCACCGATCTTCTGTGGTCCGGCAGCGCCCGGGTGCGGAGATGGCGGGGCGGAGACATCCGCTGGGTATACTACGCACTGCTCGGCGGCAATATGGTCTGGGGCGTGATAGCTCTGCAACTCGCGCCGCCGATTTTCCTATTTCAAATCAGCGCCAATATCTCCGCGACATTCATGATTCTGCTGTCGCTCCATGCGCTTCATGTAAACCGAACTCTGTTGCCGCCCGAACTCCGGCCTCCGCTTTGGAGGCAAGCTACGCTGGTGCTGTGCGCGGTGTTTTACGGGACGTTCGCGTTCCTCAGCGTGCGGCAGATGCTGGCGGGAGTTCCCGACTGACCCGCTTTTCTCACCACTCCCCCTGGGCAAGAAAAGCCGGTTAACTCCGGCGAGCCACGATCAACATCTGCGCACCCAAAATGCGCCAAGCGAGGGGGGAACTCAAATAAAGCGAGACCAGCCAAGGAGCCTGAAGCAAACGGCTCTTCGTTGTAAAAGGCAGGAAACGGGGGATCAGTCTCTCGATCTCGAAACCCGAGCTAACCAAGCCTTCGGCCATACCGCGATGCGTGAAGGCCAGCCGGTGGTCGAAGAAGTCGAAATAGGCGCGGTAGCAGTGGGCGAAGTTCGGTTGCATGATGATGAAGCGCCCGGCCGGCCGCAGCAAGCGCGACACCCGTTGAAAGCTCTCGGCCACCGCCTCGCGACTGGGGAAGTGCTCGTAGACATTGCTGGCGAAAACGGTATCAACCGAGCCTGCGGGAAGCCCATCGAGCGCGGAGCCGTCGGTCACGAGAGTCTTGACGTCCGCTGCGGCGTGTTGCCGGATCGTCTCGGCGTTGATGTCGACGGCAAACTTCTTGCGCGATTCGATCTGATTGATGAAGTGACAGAAGCCGGCTCCCAGATCGAGCGTCACCCCGCTTGTGTTCACATACCGCTGCAGGTAGCGGCAGATGGGTCTCCAGAGTCGCCGTTGGGACTCGAGATCTTCCGCACCGAAACGATGCCGATAGATGTCCTGCTCGATCATCGCCCCTCTACCGGGAGAGTGTCCCCGAGGCGCTCGTGATCCTCTTCACGGCATTGGGAGATGCTCTCAATGGTCGAGCACACGGTGTTACATGGTCGCCAGTCGTTGATGCGAGAGGCGAGGCGGTGAGAATCTCTGGCGGAGAGGGGGGGATTCGAACCCCCGGTGGAGCTATAAACCCCACGACGGTTTAGCAAACCGCTGCTTTCGACCTCTCAGCCACCTCTCCGCGGCTCAAACCAGGTCGACGGGCGATATCCGCTGATTTAAACCCAATCTAGCACACTCCCGATCCCTCGATTCCGACCGGTGGATTCCGGCGAGTTTCCCCAACTCAAGGCCATGGCGTACCTGGACTGAGAGGAGGTCGACTCGTGTTGTTTGCATCGAATCAAGGATCTTCAGATTCCTCTACACGAAAAGAGGTTCCGAAGCGTCCTTTTTGAGAAACCACGCAGACGCGAGCGGTGTCTAGTAATGAAGTCGGGACAATCCACCGTCCCTAGCAACAGGATTGGGATCAGGAGACCAAAATGAAATCTCTGCTTCTTGCCGTAACGCTTACCGTGAGTACCGTGTGTGCTCAAACCCAGCTCACCATCTACAACCAGAATTTCGCCGCGGTGAAGGAGACCCGCGCCTTCGAGCTAGCGAAGGGCGAAAATGAGGTGCGCGTGACTGACATCACCGCTCACCTGGAGCCCGAGTCGGTCATGCTTCGTGACCTTCGTCAACCGGATTCGATCCGGGTCCTTGAGCAAAACTACGAAAGCGATCCGCTGAGTCAAGGCCTGTTGCTCCTCAAGTCAGAGGGCAAGGTGCTGGACTTTGAAACCACGGCGCCGCAGACGGGCGAAAAAAGCATCGTGAGGGGCAAGGTCTTGCGCAGCGGCTATGTCCCCCACGCATCCGCTTTTCAGCGTTATGGCCAAGCCTACCGCTATAGTCAGACGCTCCGTGCAAATCCGCAAGGCGGCGGCCAGCCGATTGTAGAAGTGGATGGTAAGATCCGGTTCGGCCTGCCGGGCAAGCCGATCTTCGACGCGCTGGACCCTAAGGCCTTCCTGAAACCAACCTTGCTATGGCGACTTTGGTCAGGCGAACCCGGCCGGCACGAGGTCGAGTTCTCCTACCTCACCGGCGGAATGCGCTGGGAGGCAAACTACAACGCCGTCGCACCCGAGAGCGGAGACACCTTCAACATCATCGGTTGGGTTACCCTCGAAAACGTGAGCGGCAAGGATTTTGAGAATGCCAACGTCAAACTTATGGCGGGAGACGTGGCGCGGGTCCAGGCGGGGCAACCGGTGCTGGGACGCTACTCTTTCGCCGAGACGGTTGGCGGGTCGGCCGGCTCGCCGGTGACCGAGCGCTCGTTCGACGAATACCACCTATACACGCTGCAGCGTCCCACCACGGTTCTGGACCGGGAAATCAAGCAGGTGGAGTTCGTACGCGCGGCCAACGTCCCGGCCGAGCGGATCTACGTATACGACGGATTCAAGGTCGACCCGCGGTATCGCAACTGGGGTTACCACAACATACGGACCCAAGCCGAATACGGCACTCTGTCAAACCCGAAAGTGTGGGTCATGCTGCAATTCGAGAACTCCGAGGAATCGAACCTCGGCATGCCGCTTCCGAAAGGCAAGGTCAAGGTCTATCGGCGGGATGTGGATGGACGCAACGAATTCATCGGCGAAGATCAGGTTGACCACACTCCGAAAGACGAGACCGTGCGTCTCTACACCGGCAACGCATTCGACCTTGTCGGCGAGCGCCGAAGGACCAACTTCAAGTACGATTCGCGGGAACGCTGGGTCGATGAATCCTTTGAGATCAAGGTGCGCAACCACAAAGAAGAAGCCATCGAGGTCCGTGTTATCGAGCACATGTACCGCTGGAGCCAGTGGGAGATCACCGCAAACTCCATGGACTACACCAAGACGGACGCCCAAACGGTGGAGTTTCGGCCAACGATCCCCGGCGGCGGCGAAGCGACCATTACCTACACGGCGCACTACACGTGGTGAGACGGCCGACTGTTGCTTTCTTCTTGAGGCTCGCGGTGTTCATGGCCGCCGCCGGAACGGCATCGGCCTTCTTCATCAACGCTTGCGACGCCGTGTACCAATGCGGATGCCAGTCGTGGTGGAACGGCGCGGCCGAGGCGTGCAATATTCATGCCCCGGAGAGCCGACACTGCCCCTGGTGTGTGGAAGACGGCCTGGGCGGCCATATCAGCTTCGCGATGGTGATCCTCTGCCAAGCGACGATTTCATTTTGGCCCGGGAAGACGGCCGTCGGCACGCGCCTAGCGGGAGCGCTGTCGGCTTTCCCCGTCGTTGCGGGGCTGGGCGGCCTCCTTTTCGGCTTGTTGACGGGATACTGGTCCTGGTAGCCCGCATTTCTCACCACCTGACGGCCAAGGAATGCGATAGGCCCGCCATACTTCGCTGCTTGGCCGGGGGAGATCGGCTGCCCTGCCGCCGACGCTACTATAATGATTGGTGCGCCATGGCCACGCTTGAAGCCAAACTGAGCGCAATTGTCCCCGAGGTTCTTGGGCGCCGCGACTACGAGATCATCGGGGAGCTGGTGAGGAACGGCTCGAGTGTGCTCGACCTCGGCTGTGGCGAGGGGGATCTGCTGGCCTGGTTGGCCGAGCGAAAGCAAGTGCAGGCTCGCGGCGTTGAGATTTCCCCGGCCAAGGTCCGCAAGTGCGTGGCGCACGGCCTCCCGGTGTTCCAAGGGGATATCGATCAGGGCCTGGCGGATTACCCCGACAAGTGTTTTGACTACGTGATTCTTAGCCAGACGCTGCAAGAGACGTACCGGCCGCTTGACGTCTTGCGCGAAATGGTGAGAGTGGGCAAACGGCTGATCATTGCCTTCCCCAATTTTGGCCGCTGGTCGGTTTCTGTTGCCCTTCTACTCACGGGCCATGCACCCAAGACGCGCCATCTGCCTTACGAATGGTACGACTCCCCCAACATCCACTTCGTCACGATTCTGGATTTTGAAGACGTGCTTGCGCAAGAGGGTCTCGCGATCGAGCGCTCTTATTTTCTTCGCGGCGACCGCCGCGTCCGCTTCTTGCGGAACCTGCGCGCCGAGGTCTCCGTTTACCTAATCCGCGCCTAACAGCCCGTGGCAAAAGTAGATGCCGCGAAAAATCGGGTACAGCCAGCCAATTCGCTTCAGGCAAAGTTTGTTTCCAGGGCCATGATGGGGGGCGAATTGGTGGCAGTCCCCATTTTCTCTCCCGTGCGACTTTCGCCACGGGCCGCTAGCCTGCGTTTCTCACCACGTGGCGAGTCCAATGGCGCTCGGCCCATGGCGCAAGAGATCTATAATTTGGTGAGGTAATGCCATGAATAAAGTCTTCGACTCGGGTGATGCTTCCATTCTTGAGATTCGCACGAGCGCACCGGGACCGAGCGGCCAACTGCCGCTGACGGCCGAGATGCTTCGCCGCAGCCCGAGCGGCGATATCTTCGGCTGGATACAGAACGCCGGCATGGGCTGGAATCCCACCGAATTGGGACGACCTGAGATGTTGATCCTGGGCACGCAGGGCGGCGTCCGCTCTCCCGACGGCACTCCGCTCGCCTTGGGTTTCCACACGGGCCACTTCGAGATCGGACTGCTGGTCGAAGCCGCCGCCGAGGAGATCAAGTCTCTCGGTGCCATCCCCTTCGCTGGATTCTGCAGCGACCCCTGCGACGGCCGAACGCAAGGTACGACGGGCATGATGGACAGCCTGCCCTACCGCAACGACGCGGCTCAAGTTCTGCGCCGGCTCATTCGTTCACTGCCGACTCGTCAGGGGGTCATCGGCGTCGCCACCTGCGACAAAGGCCTGCCGGCCATGATGATGGCGCTCGCCTCGATGAGGGAACTCCCTAGCGTGCTGATCCCCGGCGGGGTCACCTTGCCGCCCTCGGAGGGCGAAGACGCGGGAGCGGTTCAATCCATGGGAGCGCGCTTCGCCCACGGCGAGCTAAGCCTGGAGGAGGCATCGGTTCTCGGCTGTCGCGCTTGCGGCACCCCTGGAGGAGGATGCCAATTCCTGGGCACCGCGGCCACTTCGCAAGTCGTGGGCGAGGCGCTGGGGCTGTCGGTGCCGCACTCGGCTCTTGCCCCCTCCGGCCAGGCGATCTGGAAAGATATGGCGCGCCGATCCGCGCGAGCGGCGATGCAGCTGCACGACCGAGGGGTCGTGTGCCGAGACATTATCAACGATGCGTCCATCCGTAACGCCATGGCGGTTCACGCCGCGTTCGGGGGATCAACAAACCTTCTTCTGCACCTTCCCGCCATCGCGCACGCCGCCGGACTCCCGCGGCCGACGGTAGACGACTGGGCTGACATCAATCGGCGTGTTCCACGCCTCGTGGACGTGCTGCCCAATGGGCCAAGAATGCATCCCACGGTGCAAGTCTTCCTGGCCGGGGGCGTTCCCGAAGTCATGCTTCACCTGAGACGGATGGAATTGTTGGACACCGCGGTGCTGACGGTGAGCGGCGAATCGCTCGACACGGTCCTGGACTGGTGGCAAGGGTCGGAGCGGCGGCAGGCCTTGCGCCGGCGGCTCGTCGAGCAAGACGGCGTCGAGCCCGACGATGTCATCATGGACCCCGAGAAAGCCCGCCGCCAAGGACTGACGAGCACGATCACGTTTTGCCGCGGTAATCTGGCGCCGGAAGGATCGGTGGTGAAGAGCACGGCCATCGACCCCAGCGTAGTCGACGACGACGGGGTCTACAGAAAGGTTGGTCCCGCACGCGTGTTCACACGCGAGGCTGATGCCATCGAGGCGATCAAGAATGGAGCCGTCCGGTCGGGAGACATCATGGTGCTGGCGTGTTGTGGTCCCTTGGGATCGGGCATGCAAGAGATCTTCCAGATCACTTCCGCGCTCAAGTATCTATCCTTCGGCAAACAGGTCGCCGTGATTACCGATGCCCGTTTCTCGGGAGTTTCGACCGGCGCTTGCATTGGCCATGTCGGGCCCGAGGCGCTGGCTGGCGGGCCGATCGGCAAGGTCTTGGACGGCGATCGCATTGAGATCGTCATCGATCGAAATAAGCTCGAAGGCTCGCTGGATCTCGTGGGCCGCGGCGAGGAGATCTATGGGGCCGACCAGGGAACGCGCGTATTGGCCGAGCGCCCGCCAAGAGAGGACCTCTCCGCGAATCCCCAACTTCCCGACGACACGCGGCTGTGGGCGGCCATGCAGCGGGTCAGCGGCGGCACTTGGGGCGGCTGCGTGTTCGATGTCGATACGGTCATCGCCGCGCTCGATTCCGCATCTCGACCGTAAGCGCTTTTGAAGTGAGATCCTTGCCAAATGTCGAAGCGTTCTCTCATGCTCGCCGTTCAACACGGTGGGCGTCCTGTAGCGCATGGCTCGGCGGTCGTTTCGCTGGGACTTGCGATCCTTGGCTCCCTGAGCGACGGAATCACGGACCGATGCATCAATGTCCCCGGCACTTTCTTCGCACCTTCCCGTATCCGATTCTGATTGATGATGAACCAACTCGAACCCTTGCAAGTCGGCGTAATGTTCTGGACGGGCGGTGATCTCGGCGTCGAAGGAACACCTTTTGAAATCGTCCAAATGGTCAAGGGGCTGGGAGTCGATTGCGGCCAGCTCGGCATCCACCCGGACGCAAACCTCACTCCCGCGGCCGTTGAAACCTGGAGCCAGGCCCTCGAACGGTTAAACTTCACCATCACGGCCGTCTTCCCCGCTTTCCGGGGGGAGAGCTACGCCGATATTCCCACCGTTCAGAAGACGGTTGGCTTCGTCCCTCCCGCTACTCGAGAAGAGCGTGAAGAACGAACTTACGAGTGCTCGGACTTTGCCAAGGCGCTGAGGATCGCCGAGGTCGCAACCCACATCGGTTTCGTCCCGGAAGACCGTGATCATCCCGACTACCTGGCCGTACGAGACATGGTTCGCCGAGTCTGCGACCACTGCCACGAAAACGGGCAAAGCTTCGGTCTCGAAACGGGCCAGGAGTCGGCGGCCGCGTTAGGAATCTTCATCCGCGACGTTGACCGGGCCAACCTGGGCATCAACTTCGACCCGGCGAACATGATCCTTTACGGCTCGGGCGAGCCTCTTGAAGCGCTCGATATGGTCAAGGAGTGGGTCATCAGCGTCCACTGCAAAGACGCGCTTTGGCCCGAGGAGAAGGGGATTTGGGGAACGGAGGTTCCTCTTGGCCAGGGGGATGTCGGCATGGAGCGCTACGTGGCGAAACTGAAGGCCTTGGGTTACCGCGGCCCGTTGTCCATCGAGCGGGAGATCACGGGCGAAAAGCAACTCGCCGACATGCGCGAAGCGATCGCCCTTCTGGAGCGCCTGCGCCGGCGCGGCTAGCTGTGGAGCCTCAACAGGTTGTTCCGGGGAGGAGGGAGTCGGCTGATAGGGGGATTATAGCCGAGGCCGGCGTGGGGGCGATGCCAATTGTAGTCGTGGAGCCAGGGGAGCAGATGGTTGGCGCGTTGGAGGGAGGAGCAGTAGGAGCGGGCATAGGCCCATTCGCGGAGGGCGGTTTGGATGAAGCGCTCGGCCTTGCCGTTGGTGCGAGGGGTGTAGGGGCGGGTGAAGCGGTGGCGGATGCCGAGGCGGCGGCAAGTACGACGGAAGTGGCGGGAGCGGTACCAGGAGCCATTGTCGGTGAGCAGGCGTCGGATGCGGATGCCAAGCGAGCCATAGTAGGCGTGGGCGAGGAGAAGGAACTGGGCAGCGGAAAGGCTGCGCTCATCGGGCAGGATCTGGGAGAAGGCGATGCGGGAATGGTCGTCGACGGCGACGTGGACGAACTCCCAGCCGGCGGCGCGGGAGCGTCGGGTCTTATCGCCGGTAACGCGGTGACCGGCGTGCTGGAAGCGGCCGAGCTTTTTGATGTCGAGATGCAGTAGATCGCCGGGACGGTGATGTTCGTAGCGGCGAACGGGGGGAGCGGGTTCGAGATCGCGGAGACGGTTGAGTCCGGCGCGACCGAGGAGGCGGCTGACGGTGGCCGGGGATAGCCGCAGGGTTTGGGCGATGCGGCGGCCCGTCCAACGTTGTCGGCGCAGGGCGAGGACGCGGTCAACGACGGCTTGCGGGGTGCGGCGCGGGCTATGCCGGGGACGCGAAGAGCGATCGTAGAGACCGGCTTCGCCTTCGCCGCGGTAGCGGGCCAGCCAACGGCGGGCGGTGCGTTCTGAGACGTCTCGGGCCGCCGCGGCGGCCCGAGGCGTCTCTCCAGCGAGGATGCATCGAACCAAAAGGGCTCGGCCTTTGGGCGTCAATCGGGCATTCTGATGGATGTTCATGCGGTCTCTCCAGGGTCGTGGTTATTCGACAACTCCAGCTTCCCTGGTCCGGGACCGAATGAACAACCTGTTGAAAGATCACAGCTAGCCCGCTCCTCTACCCGAGCCGCGGGCGTAAGCCCGCGGTCAAGTTTTCGAGTGACCACGGGTTGCCGGGTGTTCACACAAGACCCGGTTTAACAAGAAGCCCCTACCGCACTTACGGGGATGTTTGGAGGACACAAGATCCCGTAGAGCATGGCTCGGCGGTTGTTTTGCCGAGACTTGCGGCCGTTGGCTATTGCTCGCGCCCGTAGGGACAAACACTCTTGTTTGTCCTAGTAGCCGCCCCCAGGCGGCTTGCATCCTCTTTAGGTTTAGCCGTAGATCATCAGGCGGTGGGTTTGCCGAGTCGAAATTGACTCGTTTGAGGTTGGAAGCTCGGAGCCCCGGAGTCTCGTGTCAGGAAGGGTCCAGACCCACTAGCCCGCATTATTCAAGAAATGCCCGGCCCCGAAAGGCCATCATTTTTTGACGCCGTGGATGGCCCCACTCGCCAATGGATTCGACCGTCACGTCGACGCGGCCCGCAATGCCTTCGAAAAGCGAAAAGGGATAGTGCACCATGCGCAGCTCGTCCCTCCTCCACTTGTGAGGTCCTCGAGAGTAGCTCTTCTCGTCGGGGCTTTCATCGAAGGTCGCGTAAAACACGCCTTTCTCCCGCAATCGAGGCATCACCTTTTCACGCAGAATTCAATGAGCTGGGGGGGCAGGTGGGTGAAGACCGACTGCGCCAGCATGAAGTCGAACCGAACTTCGGGCGGCAGGGCCGACAAGTCGAAGTCATCGGCCTCGAACAGTTGCGGCCCTTTCTCCTCCAGCGCGTATCGTTTCAACTCGACGCTTCGGCCGGCTTCGAGGAGAGACGCTTCCTTTTCAAGGCCAAAATAGCGCCCCTTGTCGAGATAGCGAATGAAGTGCACTCCGCCGCGGAGAGAACCGCATCCTATGTCCAAAAGATAGTGACCCGGCTGGAGACCCCGCTCGACCAGGAAATCAAACTGCAGCTTGCCGATTTCCTCCCACATCCCGCCGACGCCTTCGCGGTGCCAGTTTTCGGTCGTGGCGGGCGACCGTGATCCGGGGCCGCGCAAAGCACGGATCAGTCTCCTCAGCACCTAGCCCGCATTTCTCACCACCTGACGGTCGAAGCACGCCATAAGCCCGCCAATACTGCGTTGCTCTTGCTCGCCGTGCTCAACGTAGGGTTCAAGTACGCCCGCATTATTCAAGAAATGCGGCGCCGAGCGGCGCGCGCCTTGTACTGACGGGCTTCTCACCCACTTCGTCTCGGCACGTGGTGAGAAAAGGGGGCTAGCTCCTCCTAACTCAAATTGCCCATATTAGTCAGTGGTTTTTTGATCCCTTGAACCCTGTTTTTTTTCCCTTCCGGCGAATGATGTCGATGTCCTCGAGAACCGTTCCGTTTCCGCAAGCCAGGTGCGCTTGGCAGAAGATTTGATGGGGGTTTCCTCCCTTGATGCAGACCAGCCCCTTTCCCTCAAAGGTCGGACAATCGCCGTCGCCTGCTAGAAAAATCCCCGCGGCCTGAAAGTCGGGATCGGCCGTCGTATCCGTGGCGCATTCATTCGTGTCGCCGGGCGCGACGTCAGGGGTGAACGCGCTGCAGAGCGCCTCAGTTGGTCCGCCAGGCCTTATGGGGAAGAACCCGTGGTAGAAACGGCAACTAATCTCGACGGTCTTGTTCCCCAGGTTCGTGCAGGAAATCACGGTCTCGCAATCGTTTGTGGCGTTGGCCTTGCTATTGGCATAGAGAACGAAGCCGACTTCGTCGAAACCGTCTGGACACCGCGGTATGCCTTTTTGTCCCCCGCAGCTCCCGCTGAAGCAATCGGCGTCCGGCACCTGTGCCTGCCCCGCTCCTGCGCCAAAGATCCCCATGCCGGCGATCAAGGGAACGACGAGCCAAAATGAGTTTCTCTTTCTGCTGAGAGTAGCGAGAGTCCGAATCGGGTGGAAACGTTTCATCAGATTCCAGTTCATTTGTTCTCGCCAAGGTCAGAGCGGAGTCTAACCAAAAACCAAGGTGATAAATCAAAGATTAAAGCGACATGGCTCGTTGACAAACATCCGCATAGCTTCCCAAAAGCGTTTAAGCGTTTAGCGGATACCGCCAGAGGTCGCCGCGGGGGCCGAGCGCCTCAGCAACCCAGCCTTCACCGCCAACTTCGCGATCTCATTGGCCCGCTCGGAGTGCGGCGCTAACAGGGCCTGGATCGACCGCCTTTTTCGCGTCCACAGTGCGCTCTATGACTCCGGCGTCCAGCCAAAGCGCCGCACACTTTGAAAGATAAGAAAGAAGTGGTCCCGGCGAAGCGGAACTGCCGAATTGATTGAGTTGATCCTTGGCGGAAACAATCTCAATCGTGTCCATAATGCCCGTAAGATGTTCGAGACTTAAACCCCAGCGCTTCGCCACGAGTGGATTGTACTTCTCCGGGTGCGCGAGCCACAAGTCGTTCGCCTCCTGCAACGCCTCGACCAGAGCGGCGGCATCGTTTGATCGCTCGGCAAGGAACCCTCTCGACATGAACAGCGTAGCTGCCAAGATTGGTTCGATGTCGGCACTCGACACCAGGACGTGCGCCCCTGGCCGCCGCTCCGCGGTGCTCAGGTACGGTTCCCAGATGACCGCGACATCGACGTTTCCAGATGC
The DNA here is from genome assembly GCA_965248365.1 of Bryobacterales bacterium. Classification (GTDB taxonomy): domain Bacteria; phylum Acidobacteriota; class Terriglobia; order Bryobacterales; family UBA6623. The sequence goes on from CBDFJA010000004.1 coordinate 821,061, forward strand.
AAAAGCTTCCCCCGCTTGCTCAGTGCCCATGGGCGCGATCTTGACGGACTCTCGCGGAATACCTTCCTTGTCCAGCATATAAAGAAGGAAAAAGTGGCCAATAAAGCCCTCCTCGACAGCCACGCTTCTGCCCACAAGATCTTGGACCGACTGCACCTCGGCGCTCGCGAGAATGCCATCCGCGCCGCTCGATCGATCGAACTGAAAAATGAGGGAACCATCAACTCCACCGGCCACGGAGATGACTGCTGAATCAATGGTTCCGCCCATTCCGTCTATCTCACCGCGAAGTATGGCCGCGTTTTTCTCAGCAAGCCCTTCGAGCACCGCGGTCTCGACCTTGATTCGTCGTTTGGCGAAAAGGCCTTCTTCTTCGGCGATGTAGAACGCTGAGTAGCCGACCCATGTATTGAACGCTGCGTATCGGTTGCGACTCCTCAGCAGCGCTAGGAACCCCGCCATTTGAGGTCATGAAGTACAACACACCGGCGAGCACTATTGACTCCCGCATAATATAGAGTAATCTTTTGGGGGTTCTGCTCGTCTTAATAGACATGGGGAACCCAAGAGGCGTAAGGCGCGATTTTGATGCTCTGGAAAAGCGACGGCTGGAGGCCGTGCGGCTGGTCGTTGACGAAGGTTTGAGTCAGTCCGAGGCAGCACGGCGCGTGAAGGCGGCGCAGCAAAGCGTGAGCCGTTGGGTTAGCGAGCATGGCGCGCACGGTGCCGCCGGACTCCGCCGGGCCGGGCGCGCCGGCCGCAAGCCGCTGTTAGACGCCACGCAACGGGAACGTCTGGAGGCAATGCTGCTGCGGGGCCCCGAAGCGCAGGGCTTCTCGACGCCGCTGTGGACTTGTCCGCGAGTCGCTCGTCTGATCGCCGACGAGTTCGGCGTGCGCTATCACGAAGGTCATGTTTGGAAGATCCTGCGGGCGCTCCACTGGAGCCCGCAACGGCCTGTCGGCAAGGCCCGCGAGCGCAACGAAGAAGCCATCCGCAACTGGCGGCGCAAGACTTGGCCGGCCACTAAAAAAAAGCCCAAAAACAAGGCCGCACGATCGTCTTCATCGACGAAAGCGGACTGAGTCAGAAGCCCCATCGTTGCCGCACCTGGGCGCCCCGCGGCGAGACACCCGTGCTGGAGTTCAACTTCAACTGGCAGAAACTTTCCGTTTCCGCCGGGCTGACCTTGCGCAACTTCTACTTCCGGCTCTATCCCGGCGCCATCGGCGAGCTGGAGGTCATCGACTTCCTGAAGGCTTTGGTCCGCCACATCGACGGCCCGCTGCTGATCGTCTGGGACCGCCTGCCGGCGCACCGCAGCCGCCTGGTGCGGGAGTTCATCGAGCTCTCCGAAGGCCGCATCGCCACGGAGTGCTTGCCGCCCTACGCACCGGAGCTGAACCCGGTGGAATACATTTGGGCTTACTGGAAGCAGCACGAGTTGCCGAACGTCTGTCCGAAGGACTACTGGGAGCTGGACGAGCGTGCCCGCAAATCCCTGCGTCGCATGCGCCGCAAACCGCGCTTGATTACGGCCTTCTGGAAGCAGTCTTCTCTTGGCCTTGACTAACTCGATATTATGCGAGATTCAATAAAAGGCTCAGAGCGACAATGGGGATCGTTAGTCTCTTCATGACATTTCCCTTTCAGAATTCTATCAGGCACTCAACGGCTAGGTTCCACGGTCCGTGGCCGAAGCAGTCGTCTTGGTCCTAAAGCCGTATTTCGGCCTCACGGCATCTTTTCGCTACTCACCATTCCCTGTCCTTCTCGAATGGTAACCAGCCGATCCGCGGCGAGATCCTGGAACGTTTCCGTGGAGCCTTTCGGCCAGCGAACCTCGAGATCGACTTTATCAACCGCGCCTAGTCCGAAATGCAACCGGCGGTCGCTGACGGAGTAGAAACTGTCTTGGGCTACGACGGCCTGCACCTGTTGGCGATCACCGTAGCTCACCCTCACCGACGACCCGATCGCGCTGCGATTGGAGGCCACCCCGATCAACTTGACTTTCAGCCAGTGATCATCGCTGTCGAGATCGTTTCGCAGCAGGGACGGGGGTTGGTTCAAGTTTACGATGAGCACGTCGATATCACCGTCGTTATCATAGTCGCCGAACGCAGCGCCGCGGCTGGTGTGAGCGGCATCGATGCCGGGACCGGCCTCTCCGATCAGCTCCTCGAATTTGCCTTCCCCCAGGTTGCGGAAGATCACGCGAGGCGTGTGGTAGGGGTAGTGCGGCAGTTCTTTTTCCACCTCCGGATAGACGCTTCCGGTCACGTAGAAAAGGTCGGGAAGGCCGTTGTTGTCGAGATCCGCGATGGCGGCGCCCCAGCCCACGAATCGCGTTTCGACACCCAGACCCGCCTGGACCGTTACGTCCGAGAAATTGCCGTCGCCGTCATTGCGGTAGAGGACATTGGTGTCGTCGGCAAAGTGGGTTTTAAAGATGTCGAGGTCCCCGTCGAGGTCGTAGTCCCCGACACCGACGCCCATCCCCGCCTGTTCCATGCCGTCATCACTCAGCGCCGCGCCCCGCTCTAACCCCTCTTCGGCAAACGTGCCGTCGCGGTTGTTTCGGAAAAAAAGGCTGGCCGTGCTGTCGCAGGCCACGTAAATATCCGTCCACCGATCGCCGTCGAAATCAGCCGCCACCGCGGTCATCGCGTATCCCTCGAGCGCTTGAGTAATGCCGGAAGACTCGCTGACGTCGCGGAACGTACCGTCCCCCTGATTACGGTAGAGATACTGCCGCGCGGTCGGCAGCCCACGGGGCCCGCAGTTTACGGGCACCCCTTTCCAACGGCAGGTCACTCCGGTTCCCTTGCCCGGCGTCGTTTCGAAGTCGAACTCCAGATAGTTGGCGACAAACAGGTCGAGGTGGCCGTCCCGGTCGTAGTCGATGAAGGTGCTCCCCGCCCCCCAGCGCGTACCTTCGTGCAGTAGGCCGGCATCTTCGGTCACCTCGCTGAACTTGCCTTGGCCTTCATTGCGGTAAAGGGCGTTCTTGCCCCAATTGGTGACGAAGAGATCCTCGTCCCCGTCGTTGTCGTAGTCGCCGACGGTGACCGACGAGGCCCATCCGGAACGGCCCAAGCCCGAACCCGCGGTCACGTCTCGAAACGTGCCGTCCCGGCTGTTTCGGTAAAGCCGGTTGATAGCCCCCTCGGGTGCGTTCTCCCGGCGCGTGCCTGAGAGGAGAAAAATGTCGATCCAGCCGTCGTTATCGTAGTCGAAGAACGCCGCGCCCGAGCCCACCGTTTCCAAGATGTAGTCTTTATAATCCACCTCGCCGTAGATGACAGGCATGCGCAGCCCCGCCTCATCGGCGACATCGGTAAATTTGGCGTGGAACGGCAGACCCGACGGTTCGCCCCGGGGCACGGGTTTGACGCCGCGCGAGACGACCCCCTGACCGCCAAGGCAGACCGCCGTCAGGAAAACGAGAACCGATGCCTGGGCGGAAGTTTTCATCCCCTACCAATATAGTGCAGGCTCGTGACAGCACATTCCCGCCATGGGCGTTACGGAGGCGTTTTGGCCGGATTTGGCCGGATTTCCCCTAAAATTCCTCCCCCTAGGCGCAGGACTCCCTTTTCCACCTCCATTCTAAGCCACGGAGTCCATTTTTTCGGGTTGGAGAGGAAGTATGTTGTTGATTCTTTGAGGCAGGAGTGATGTGACGGATGGCGGATCGAGGGGACGGTTTGGGGTTGGTTAGCAGAAAGGCCGCGGATCTCAAAAGCGAGATCCGCGCTACGAGCTCAGTTTCGACAGATGCTAACGATGTTGGTATCGCAGAGCAGGTTGCAGTGACTACTTCGCTTGTAAATCTTCGGTTTCCTTAGGCCATGCGGATAGAAGACTCTCCGCTTCAGACAGCGCTCGGCGCCACCGTCGTTGGTGCAAACGACCCGGCAGCCTGAGACTATTACAATAGCGACGAGATGTGCGTCGTCGAATCCTTTGCCCTCAGCTAATTTCTCAACACGCTGCTCCTCGAAATTCACATCTTCGTCGGGTAGTAGGACAATTCGACCGGCACGCTCGAGCTCACTCAAGACTGGAATCAAGCTCGTCACCAAACCAAGCTCATTCTTATACTTTGTCCCGCCGTAGATCATGCGACCTTTGCCCCTTAGGACCCACTCCAGCACCGGTCTAAACTCCGCATGGGTTGCATTCTGCGGTTTGAACACACACGAGAGACAACAGGTATTCCACCGGCGCTACTCGCATCCCGTCGACAAATCCACGGGCTTGCGCTCGGATCAGACCGTCATACTGGCTGCCATCGAATCGGCCCAAGCCTATCCCGACCCGTTGCGGAGGGTCAGTTACTTCGACGCCCGGACGAACAAGCGGCTGAAGTTTCTGACCAACAACTTCGCGCTCCCGGCGCTGACCATCGCCCACCAGTGCTGTCCGGGGAAAGTCGCGCCATCGGACGGTAAGTCTCGACCGCTCAATGTCTTATGGCCTGTTTTGCCCGGGAACGATTTGAAATCCCGAGGCCGCAAATGGTCGCCTGAACGGAGCATCCGGACGCGGCACAATGAGGGATGAACCTTGGCCGTACGGTTTTCTCCCAACTGATCGAGCACCTACCGAGCAAAGAGTTTCAGAAATGTGTATCGCGGTAGCCTCAGTCGTTTGTAGCCCGAGCGTCTTGATTGGTGTTTGGGGCGGACCCCTGTAGTGAAACAACCTGCTAAGCAGGGTTTCCCCATTCGCTGAAAAAGGCTTGGCTGGGGAGCGGCCTTCATTGTAAACTTCTGCTCGGCCGGTGAAGCGGAGGCGGGCTCTGGTGGAGACCAACCCGCCGAGGAATAGCCGGGCGGGAACTCATCGAGACGATGGGTCGGGGCGTGGAGCCTCTCGCTTCGCGCCCCACTCCGGCACGAACCCCGCCCATCGGATCGAAAGATTCCCTCATGCCTCGGAAAACTCATCCCACGACTCCCGCGAGACTGGCCTGTTCGAGCACGCTTTGCTCGTACTCGACCGGCGGCAGATACCCCAGCGCCGAGTGCAAACGTTTCTCGTTGTAGACGCGATCGAGAAACTGCCCGACGCGCCGTTTCGCCTCGGCGAAATCTTCATACTCGAACAAATAGACCTCTTCATATTTCAAGGTCTTCATGAACGATTCCGCCATGGCGTTGTCGTAGGGATTGGCCTTGCGGCTCATGCTGATGCTAATGCCGTGCTGTTGGAGCAGCTTCGTGTAGTCGCCCGAGGCGTACTGCACGCCGCGGTCGGAGTGATGCACCAAGCCCGGCCCGATCTCGCGTGTCCGCAAGGCCGTCCGTAAGGCGGCCAACGCCAACTCCGCCTCCAAAGTGCGACCCAGCGACCAGCCGATCACCCGCCGCGAGAAGGCGTCCAACACCACCGCCAGATACACGAACTCCCGCAACAGCCGAATGTAGGTGATGTCGGCCACCCAGAGTTGGTTCACAGCGCTGATATCGAGCGTCGGCACGAGATTCGGGTAAACCGCCATGCCGTGTTCGGAATCGGTCGTGCGGATGAATTTCTTGCGGCGCAGACACAGCAGGTTGTCCTGGCGCATGATGCGCTGCACGCGCTTGCGGTTGATCACCCAACCTTGGCGCCGCAGCTCGGCGGTGATGCGCCGCGAGCCGTAGGCGGGCATCTCCACGGCGATGCGCTGGATCACGTCCCGCAACGCCGTCTCGTTGTCGCCCGCGGGCGGTTGACGAGCCCGGTAGTAGGCCGCGCGGGAGACCTCCAGCACACGACACATCGCGGCCAACGACAAGCCCGCTCCCGTTTCCCGTTGTTGCTCGATCAAGGGGATCATCTTGTCTTTGAAGACGCGGCGCTCGGAAGCTGTTGTTCCTCGAGCCGCGCCAAGGCCTTTTTTAACAGGGCGTTCTCCATCGTGAGCCAGCCCACCATCTGCTCCAGCTCGCTCACCTGGATCTGCTCGTCATTGGGCTCGCGGTCGCGCTGAAAGGCTCGTTCGGGATCGCGGCGCAGCTGTTGCCGCCACTTGCTCAAAAGCGTCGGATGGATCTCATGTCGCCGCGCCACGGCGGCGACCGAGGCTCCCGCCTCGACCTGCCTCACCGCCCGTAACTTGAACTCGGCGGAAAACTTTCTCCTGGACAACATCATGGCACCTCTCTCCATTCACTGTAAAAAGATGCTTAACGAGTTGTCTCATTTTCGGGGTCCACTCCAGTTCCCGCGCCCACGCTGGATACACACTCTTCAAAATCGTATTCACGTTCAGCTCTTGGGGTAGGGGCACTATCTTGTAAGCGGCGCCTGATTCCGTTAACTGGATGTGCAGTTGCTTGTCTCCCAGGATGGTTGACAGGACGGACAGTGAGGGCAGCGCGCGCCGTTCTCGAAACGTCATTAAGAACGCAGAATAGTCGGGAGCTGAATCGGGCAACTGCTGCACCATTCCGACCCACTGCTGTCCGGTTAAAAGTCGAATAGAATCAATTGGTTGGGGTCATAGGGGAATTCATTTTGGGAGTCGGATGGCTGGAGTGCCTGTAAAACGGGCATTTTTTCGAATAGCGTAACGCTGAGAATCTGTAGAATCTGGTAAAGACTCGCTTCCAGCCCGAGGCGTTTCCGGACGATAGCGATGAGCACGTAAATCGAGACAGCGATCCAGATGTGCGTCTTGACGGCGTTCTCGCTGGTGCCGTAAAATGACTTGATTCGCAGATGTTGCTTGATCCACTTGAAGAAGAGTTCCACCTGCCAGCGCGATTTGTAGATCTGGGCGATGGTCAGTGCCGGCAGGGTGAAGTTATTGGTCAGAAATTTCAATCGCTTGTTGGTTTCGGCATCGAAATAACTCACCCGCCGTAGGGGGTCCAGGTACGCTTGGGCGGAGTTGAAGGGGGTCAAAATAACGGTGTGATCGGATCGCAGGCCCGTGCTCCTATCCACCGGGTGGGAGTAGCGACGCTGCAGCAAAACGTTCTTTTTGGTTCGCACCACGAAGAAGGCCGAACAGAGCGTGAACACGAAGAGGCGCCGAAAATCGACATAACCCCGATCCATGACGTAGAACGCGCCGGCCTCGGGAAGAAATTCATCCAGGATGTTGACGTCATGCACTTTGCCTGCAGTAATGCGGATAAACGTGGGAATATTGCCGTGCAGATCCAGCAGCGTGTGCATCTTCACGGCGGCCTTGTACTTGCGGAATCCCGCCCACGGAAACAGCGACAGGCAGAGGTTGATTGTTGTCGAGTCGAGAGCGTACAGAGTCTGGTCCAAGTCCACACCGATCGGGTCGTGGGCATATAACGGCCGTGCCATGCCAATCAAGACCTGCGCGAAGTCCGCGTAGATCCGCCAGTCGCGCGACTCGTTCGCATCGGCCAGTGTCGAGCGCGCTACCCTGCCGCCGAATCCCATATGGTAGAGTTTGCCGTGCATCGAACGCAGGCACGTCTCGATGTCGCGGAGGCTTTCCCGATAGGTCAGCTGGGCGAATGCCATCGAAAGAAACTGATCCCAGCAGGAGAAACTTTTCAGATAGGAATCGCCGCGGTAGCGCAATACACATTTGTGAAACTCTTTGCTCGGCAGGTGCTCGATCAGTTGGGAGAAAACCGTACGGCCAAGGTTCATCCCCCATTGTGCCGCGTCGGGATGCTCCGCTCAGGCGGCCATTTGCGGCCTCGGGATTTCAAATCGTTCCCTGGCAAAACAGGCCATAAGATATTGAGCGGTAGAGACTTACCGTCCGTTGGCGTAACTTTCCCCGGACAGCACTGATTCCGACCCTAAAGTACCGTCGGTCAGCGGAATGAACGCTAACGATATCCCGAAAGTGCCCCAAGGCGAGTTCTTCTATCCCGAAGTTCGGCTGAAACCAAAGCCGCGGTGAGGACAGAAGATTGATTAACACGAGTACAGAAGTCTTGCCAGTACTATTTTCTCCAACGAGGAAGTTGACATCCCGAATCAGGATGAAAGTGTTCGAGAACCCACGATAGTTGTCAAGACACTGCTGTCCGGTTAAAAGTCGAATAGAATCAATTGGTTGGGGTCATAGGGGGATTCGTTTGGGGAGTCGGATGGCTGGAGTGCCTGTAAAAGGGGCATTTTTTCGAATTGCGTAACGCTGAGAATCTGTAGAATCTGGTAAAGACTCGCTTCCAGCCCGAGCCGTTTCCGGACGATGGCGATGAGCACGTAAATCGAGACAGCGATCCAGATCTGCGTCTTGACGGCGTTCTCGCTGGTGCCGTAAAACGAGTTGATTCGCAGATGTTGCTTGATCCACTTGAAGAACAACTCAATCTGCCAACGCGACTTGTAGATGTGGGCGATGGTCAGCGCCGGGAGCGCGAAGTTGTTGGTCAGAAACTTCAGCCGCTTGTTCGTCCGGGCGTCGAAGTAACTGACCCTCCGCAACGGGTCGGGATAGGCTTGGGCCGATTCGATGGCAGCCAGTATGACGGTCTGATCCGAGCGCAAGCCCGTGGATTTGTCGACGGGATGCGAGTAGCGCCGTTGGAGCAAGATGTTCTTCTTGGTTCGCACGACGAAGAACGACGAGCAGAGAGTGAACACGAAGAGGCGTTCGAAATCGACGTAGGCCCGATCCATGACGTAGAACGCGCCGGCCTCCGGGCCGATCTCGTCGAGGATGTTGATGTCGTGCACTTTGCCTCCAGTAATGCGGATGAACGTGGGAATATTGCCGTGCAGATCCAGCAGCGTGTGCATCTTCACGGCGGCCTTTTGCTTGCGGAATCTCGCCCACGGAAACAGCGACAGGCAGAGGTCGATTGTTGTCGAGTCGAGAGCGTACAGAGTCTGGTCCAAGTCCACACCGATCGGGTCGTGGGCATATAACGGCCGTGCCATGCCAATCAAGACCTGCGCGAAGTCCGCGTAGATCCGCCAGTCGCGCGACTCGTTCGCATCGGCCAGTGTCGAGCGCGCTACCCTGCCGCGGAATCCCATGTGGTAGAGTTTGCCGTGCATCGAACGCAGGCACGTCTCGATGTCGCGGAGGCTTGCCCGATAGGTCAGCTGGGCGAATGCCATCGCAAGAAACTGATCCCAGCAGGAGAAACTTTTCAGATAGGAATCGCCGCGGTAGCGCGATACACATTTCTGAAACTCTTTGCTCGGTAGGTGCTCGATCAGTTGGGAGAAAACCGTACGGCCAAGGTTCATCCCTCATTGTGCCGCGTCCGGATGCTCCGTTCAGGCGACCATTTGCGGCCTCGGGATTTCAAATCGTTCCCGGGCAAAACAGGCCATAAGACATTGAACGGTCGAGACTTACCGTCCGATGGCGCGACTTTCCCCGGACAGCACTGACCTGGTGTATTTAACGGTACGATTGGCCTTGCGAGCGTATCCTGGTTCACACTGCTGTCCGGTTAAAAGTCGAATAGAATCAATTGGTTGGGGTCATAGGGGGATTCGTTTGGGGAGTCGGATGGCTGGAGTGCCTGTAAAAGGGGCATTTTTTCGAATTGCGTAACGCTGAGAATCTGTAGAATCTGGTAAAGACTCGCTTCCAGCCCGAGCCGTTTCCGGACGATGGCGATGAGCACGTAAATCGAGACAGCGATCCAGATCTGCGTCTTGACGGCGTTCTCGCTGGTGCCGTAAAACGAGTTGATTCGCAGATGTTGCTTGATCCACTTGAAGAACAACTCAATCTGCCAACGCGACTTGTAGATGTGGGCGATGGTCAGCGCCGGGAGCGCGAAGTTGTTGGTCAGAAACTTCAGCCGCTTGTTCGTCCGGGCGTCGAAGTAACTGACCCTCCGCAACGGGTCGGGATAGGCTTGGGCCGATTCGATGGCAGCCAGTATGACGGTCTGATCCAAGCGCAAGCCCGTGGATTTGTCGACGGGATGCGAGTAGCGCCGTTGGAGCAAGATGTTCTTCTTGGTTCGCACGACGAAGAACGACGAGCAGAGAGTGACCTGGTTCAATGTGTTGGAATATGCTAGAGCGATCAGCAAAGGTAGCTTACAGCAGAAGTCGCTTACCAGTCTGGGCGGTTGCCGTCAACAGCAACTATTGACTCCCGTATAATATAGAGTAATCTTTTGGGGGTTCTGCTCGTCTTAATAGACATGGGGAACCCAAGAGGCGTAAGGCGCGATTTTGATGCTCTGGAAAAGCGACGGCTGGAGGCCGTGCGGCTGGTCGTTGACGAAGGTTTGAGTCAGTCCGAGGCAGCACGGCGCGTGAAGGCGGCGCCGCAAAGCGTGAGCCGTTGGGTTAGCGAGCATGGCGCGTACGGTGCCGCCGGACTCCGCCGGGCCGGGCGCGCCGGCCGCAAGCCGCTGTTAGACGCCACGCAACGGGAACGTCTGGAGGCAATGCTGCTGCGGGGCCCCGAAGCGCAGGGCTTCTCGACGCCGCTGTGGACTTGTCCGCGAGTCGCTCGTCTGATCGCCGACGAGTTCGGCGTGCGCTATCACGAAGGTCATGTTTGGAAGATCCTGCGGGCGCTCCACTGGAGCCCGCAACGGCCTGTCGGCAAGGCCCGCGAGCGCAACGAAGAAGCCATCCGCAACTGGCGGCGCAAGACTTGGCCGGCCACTAAAAAAAAGCCCAAAAACAAGGCCGCACGATCGTCTTCATCGACGAAAGCGGACTGAGTCAGAAGCCCCATCGTTGCCGCACCTGGGCGCCCCGCGGCGAGACACCCGTGCTGGAGTTCAACTTCAACTGGCAGAAACTTTCCGTTTCCGCCGGGCTGACCTTGCGCAACTTCTACTTCCGGCTCTATCCCGGCGCCATCGGCGAGCTGGAGGTCATCGACTTCCTGAAGGCTTTGGTCCGCCACATCGACGGCCCGCTGCTGATCGTCTGGGACCGCCTGCCGGCGCACCGCAGCCGCCTGGTGCGGGAGTTCATCGAGCTCTCCGAAGGCCACATCGCCACGGAGTGCTTGCCGCCCTATGCACCGGAGCTGAACCCGGTGGAATACATTTGGGCTTACTGGAAGCAGCACGAGTTGCCGAACGTCTGTCCGAAGGACTACTGGGAGCTGGACGAGCGTGCCCGCAAATCCCTGCGTCGCATGCGCCGCAAACCGCGCTTGATTACGGCCTTCTGGAAGCAGTCTTCTCTTGGCCTTGACTAACTCGATATTATGCGAGATTCAATATGTGGATAGCGTGGACAAAGAGGATGTCCGATAGTTCGTAGAAAGTAGCGACTCTCCAGTCCGAGCCGTTAGGCTCGGAGTGATGTGTTTCATGTTCTAAAAAGGAGAGTTGCTATGAAGAAACGATACCAGATCGACCGCGAACAGGCCGTTCGCCAATTCCATAAGCAAGCCGAAGAATCCGGACAAGAACGGCAACTGCACTTGCCGTTGAAGGAAGTCGCCGCCGCCCTGCAACAAGGCGTCGGTGAGCTGATGCGCCAGGCAGGCCTGGATCTGATGCAGCTCATCATGGATGACGAAGTGCGCCAGCTCGCTGGCGGGCACTACCAGCGGCGCGAAGCCGAGCAGCCCTATCGCTGGGGCCGCGAGAAAGGCTTCCTCGTCGTCGATGGACAGAAGGTCCCCATCCAGCGTCCGCGGCTGCGCAGCGACGACGGCCACGAACAAACCTTGGGCAGCTATGAGTTGTTCCGCCGCTCCGAGCCGCTCGATGACGCCGTTTGGGACAAACTCATGCTCGGGCTCTCGACGCGGAATTACTCCCAAGCCGTGCGAGAGTTTGCCGCCGCCTAGGGCATCGAAAAAGTCGGCGGTGAGCGAGAATTTCGTGCGCACCAGCCGAGAGAAACTGCACGCACTGATAGAACGTCCCCTTGGCAAACTCAAGTTCTGCGCCATGTACATCGACGGCATTGAGTTCAAGGGCCAGCACCTGGTCGCGGCGCTGGGGGGCGCTGCGGACGGGTCGAAAACGGTTCTGGGGCTGCGGCAGGGAGCGAGCGAGAACACCACGGTGGTCAGCGAATTACTGGAGGATTTGGCCGGGCGCGGCGTCGATTTCTCGGTGCCGATGCTGTATGTGCTCGACGGCGCGAAAGCGCTCACCAAGGCGGTCCGCAAGCACGCGGGCAAGACGGCGCTGATCCAGCGCTGTCAAATGCACAAGCGCCGCAATGTGACCGGTCATGTGCCGCAGCAATACCGCGAATCGGTGGACCGCAAGATGGCCAACGCTTATGCCATGTCGAGCTATGAGGATGCCCACACGGCCTTGGAAAAGCTGCATCGCGAGTTGATGGAGTTGAACCCGTCGGCAGCGCGTTCGCTCGAAGAGGGGAGAGAGGAAACGCTGACGGTGCACCGGCTCGGACTCGACGATCTGCTGCGTTCTACGCTGGCGACGACGAACCCGATCGAGTCGGCCTTCTCGGTGGTGGACCGTGTCTGTGGCCGGGTGAAGCGCTGGCGGGGAGGCGATCAACGCGAGCGTTGGGTGGGCGCGGGTCTGTGGCTGGCGGAGAAAAGCTTCCGGCGCGTCAAGGGCTACCGCCACTTGCCACAATTACTCGACCAGCTCGGCAGACTGTCGACGCCGCCACCGGCCCAGGCCCAAGCGGCGTAAACTACAAGTTCTCGAGAGCCGCGCGTTTCAACGGAATTCTGGGCATCCTCTGGTTGGATCAAGAGAGGTCGACGGAGGGTTGAACGTCTCCTACGCGGAAGCCGAGCGGCCGCCTTCCAGGACTTGACGGACAATACTCACTAGATCACCCGGCCGGAATGGCTTCTGGGCGAACCCGGCCAGCCCCTTGCCTGCAAATCGATGCGTTACCTCGCGCTCGCTGTATCCGCTCGTCAGGATTACCTTTACGCCGGAAGACAGACGGCGCAGCTCCCGAAAGGCTTCTTCCCCATCCATGCGCGGCATCGTCAGGTCCAGCACCACGGCGGCGATCTCCTCATCCCGCGACTGAAACACTTCTACGGCCTCTCGACCGTCGTTCGCCGCCGCCACGCTGAAGCCGTGCTTTTGCAGCAGTCTCGTGACGAAAGTCCGCACGCTCTCTTCGTCGTCCACCACAAGGATGACTCCGCTCCCGCGCCACCGCTCCCCAGTCCGCACCGGCGGCCGCGGATCATCCTCGATCACCTTCGGAGAGGCAGGAAACAGCACCCTGAAAGTGGTTCCCCGGCCCGGTTGGCTGTCGATCTTGACGGCTCCCTTGTGACCCCTTACAATCCCCAGCGCCGCCGCCAAGCCCAGGCCGCGCCCGGTGAATTTCGTGGTGAAGAAGGGATCGAAGATTCTCTCCAGCGTGGCATGGTCCATCCCACAACCCGTGTCGGCCACCTCCAAGTAGGCATAGTCGCCCTCGGGAAGCTCCTCATCCAAATACGTCCCGGAAAGATAGTCGCGATCCGCTTCCATCACACCGGTGCGTATAGCGACCGACCCGCTGCCGTCCCCGATCGCTTCCCCGGCATTGGTTACCAAATTCATCACCAGTTGTCGGAGCTGTGTCGGATCGGCCTTAACAGAGGGTAACGTCTCGGCGGGGTCGTATCGGAAGACGACCTTTTTGGATATCGAAACCTCCACCAGATGCGCCATTTCGCCGACGAGTCTGGAAGGTCGAGAGATTCCACGGCAAAGCGCCCCTTGCCAGCGTAGGCCAACATCTGCCTTGTGAGTTGCGCGGCGCGCTCGGCGGCCGTCGCTATATCATCGAGGTAGGATCTGGAAGGATCTCCAGGCGGCATCTCCCGCAGGGCGAGCTCGGCATTGCCCATCACGCTGGTCAGCAGGTTGTTGAAGTCGTGGGCAATGCCGCCGGCCAGCACCCCCAAACTTTCGAGTTTCTGGGCATATTGAATCTTTTCTTCGAGTTTTTGCCGTTCCTCTTCAGCCCGTTTGCGCTCGGTGATATCCGTGGCAATCGCCATGGCGAAAGCCACGCGATCATCCTTCTTCAAGGGAACCACGCGAACCGAGAACAGCGTGCCTGTCAAAGTCGCGAATTCCAGCTGACTGGACTTTCCCTGCTGGAAAACGGAATCTAAAGCGCGCTGGAACCCGTCGATGTAGGCTCCCTGCATGTATTCGCAGCAGGAGCTTCCAATAACCTGCTCCCTGGTCAAATCCTCTCGGGTGCGGTTGATGTATCGTATGCCGCCTTCTTGGTCCAGGGTGAGAACAAAGTCGGGGCTATTATCGAATAGAGCACGAAGCTGCTCTTCTGATCGGCGCAACGCCTCCTCAGCCAGCCTGCGCTCGGCGACCTCTTTCTCCAGCGCCGAGTTGGCTTCCTCCAGCGCTTTCGTGCGCTCCCTCACGCGTGTTTCCAGCTGCCTGTGCGCGGCTGCCAGCGCTTGCTCGGCGCGTTTCCGCTCGGTGACGTCTTCGAAGATGTAAAGCCGCCCAAAATAGCGGTCCTCCACGTCGCGAATCTGCGTCGAAAACCGCCGGACGGTCCTCCCATCGACGAATCCCACCTCATCCTCGACGACCGCGCGATTCTCTTCACTCTGCAGTGGCTTGCAAGATTCAACGAATGCCGGGACGTCCTTCACCAGGGGAAGACAGTCGGGAATAATGTCGCTGTTTTTCAATTCCCCACGGCGCAGTCGCCCCTCCAGCCTCTGGATATTCCAGATTTCACAAAAAAGATCGTTGAAGTAGAGAATGGCGTCGGTCCGGTTGTCCACGACGAAAAAGCCCAGGGGCGCGCTATCCGTCACGGACCGCAGCAAGACCTCCGTCCAGTCCGATGCTGTCGGGACGCCCGCCTTAAACGGACGCTCCATTTCGGACAAATGATGGGAAACGGACAACTTCATTACATGCCAATCCTGCCTGTATGCGAACAACCTATTGTACATATTTCGCACTCGCCGCAAACGCCATAATGGAGAAAAGTCAGAAATTCTTTTCGGCACGGCAGTTGTTGGGTCCTTAAGCCGTGGACAAAGGAAGCCGTTATGGATGGGCGGGCTGCCCGGTCAGGTGAGCATTACGAGATTTCAGGGTAGCGCGCCCCTCTTTTGTCGAACATTCCGCCCAGCCCGCTTTCTCACCAGGCGGCCAAACGACGGGCGTGAGAGGCCCGTCGGTGCAAGGCGCACGCCGGCCCAGCGAGCGGGGGCGTACTTGAACCCTACGTCGAGCACGCTGAGCAAGCGAAACGGAGTAAGGGGGGCTTGTCGTGTGGTTCGACCGTCATCTGGCGAGTCACCATGAACTTCATCCACCCCGCGGCATGAAAATATGCCCCCTAACGCAATTTATGTTACAGACAGAGCCTATTCCCCAAGCAGAAAATGCGGGCTGGCCCGAACCCCTCGATGCGCACCCGGTCGCTCACCCGTTTGAAGAGAGTAAGACGAGTGCTGCAGATCAACGACCGCAACCGAGACCTTTTCGACGCCGTGGTAATCGGGTCGGAAGCCACGGGCGGCTTCGCCGCCAAACAACTCACCGAAGCCCGCATGCGCGTCGCCGTGCTCGAAGCCGGGAAGAAGATAACTCCGGCCGACTTTACCGAGCACGTCGAGCCGCACCAGCTCAAGTATCGGGGCAACTCATCAAGCATCCTCAGGAAGCCGAAGAGTCCCAACATCATGCGCTACCGGCCGATTCAAGGCCGTTTGTACGCCTGTGTGGAATCGAACTACCCGTGGTTCGTCAACGACTACGAAAACCCCTACACGACGGCTCCGGGAAAGCCTTTCCACTGGATTCGGATGCGGGTCTTGGGCGGCCGCTCCCTCTCCTGGGGACGTCAGAGCTATCGCCTGAGCGACCTGGATTTCAAGGCCGCCGGCCATGACGGTTTCGGAGACGACTGGCCCATCTCCCACGACGAGCTGGCCCCCTACTACGAAACGGTTGAGAAGTTCATCGGCATCCGCGGACAGGCCGAAGGCCTGGGTTGTCAGAATCCTACCCTGACCATGATGGCCCTCACGGTCCGGGCTTGCGAGTACATCATGGAGGGTTACGGCAAGAACGAACTGTAATCATCGCCGTTTCCGACCGTCGTCCGACAAGGGTCGGGACGTCGGCCGGCCGCCGACAGCCCGCGGCGAAAGCAGTTTCGTGCCGAGACCGTTGTGTAGTTGAAAACAGCGTCCGCTCCCGGCGCGGCGACGATCTTTGTCTCGCCCTCAGGCAAGTCGGCGAGCGGCGACCCCAAAAGCAGCGGCCGCCAATAGCGCGGCCCACCAGAACCATTCGCCGAAGCGAGTAAACCAAGTGATTCGAGACGAGTAGCTAAACCGCCCCGCCAAGACACCTTCTTCGTAGGAGGGCAGCGCGGCCACGACGCGGCCGGCCGGATCGATGATGCTCGTGATGCCGTCGTTGGTTGCTCGCAACAGCCAGCGAGCGTTTTCGACGGCTCTCATACGGGCTATTAAAAGGTGCTGGTCGCGGGCCGCCGACCGCCCATACCAGCTGTCGTTTGAAATGTTGACGAGCACTTCCGCGCCTCCGTCGACAAACCGCCGCACGCCGCCGGGAAAGACCGACTCGTAGCAGATGAATGTTCCCACCTGGCGCTCACCGAGCCGGGCCACCGCTATCTCGGTTCCCGGAACGAAGTCGCCTGCTTCGAGGGTGACCTTGTCGATGAAGTAAGAAAACGGCCAAGGAACGAATTCACCAAAGGGAACGAGGAAGATCTTGTCGTAGCGGGAAACCATTTTCCCGGTCAGGTCGAGCGTCACGGCGGTGTTGAGGGGGCGCCCGCCCGCCGACGGCTCGAAGTCGATGGCGTTGAAGATCACAGCAGCGTCGGCCTTGCGCGCCAAACGTTCCATGAACGAGCGATACGAGGGGTCCTCAAAAAAGTATCCGGAGAGCGGATATTCAGGCCAGACGACAAGGTCGGGGGGGATCGACTCCGAGGAGGCGGCGGCTTCGGTCGAAAGAAACTCCATTCTGTCAAGATGTCGCGCTAGGCGGCGGCGGGACCAGCCGCGACCGACCACTTGGTCGGGATTGACATTGGGCTGGATCAGACGAACCCCGGCGTCCCCGGTCTCGGGCGGCGGCAAAGCCGGGAGCAAGTAGAGCGCCGGCAGCAACACGAGCCAGGCAAGCTGACGGCGCGGCCTTCCCGTCAGGACCGACCATAGAGCAACGTTCATCAAAGCCAAGGCGAATGAGACTCCGTAGACCCCCGTATAGGGCGTCAACCGCGCTAGGACCGACATGCTGATCCCGGCATTTCCGAGATGAAGCCAGGTGAAACCAAGATATTGGTGGCTCCCTTCGAGCGCCACCCAAAGCGCCGCCACCGCCGGAATCGCCCAGCGCGTTCTAAGAAGCGGCGCTGCCAGTACGGAAAACAGCCCCAAGTGTAATCCCTTCACCAAGAAAAACCCAACGAAAATCGCGGCCGCGGCAAGCGCCGGCAAATCCGCGTAGCGGTGCATGACATCGTAGATCCAATAGCAAGCCCCTCCCCAGAAGATGGCCCCGGCGAGCCAGCCCAGCAGAAACTGCTTTCGACTGCCGGACTCGCGAGCAACGGCTAGCAGAAGCGGAACCAGGGACAGCGGCGCCAACAAGAAATGGCCGAAAGAAGGGAACATCAGGACTTGCAACACGCCGCTTAGGGCGGCAAGAAGGGGGAAATGCCTCATCGGCTAAGAGCTAACCCGCGTTTCTCACGAGGAGTAGGGGCGGGCCACCGTGCCCGCCCAACCCCCGTTTTTCAACGATTGGCGAGGCGAAGTGGGTGAGAGGCCCAGCGGCCATGGCTCGCCGCAACGGTTTGTGCACATCGCCCAAGCGTACAATATGTCGGCAAACGGGCGCCCCCGCCGACATCGCCGGGGATTTACGCCGAATGCGTCGCGGTCCCCGAATTCAAGTTCATCTTCTCCAACAGGGCGGCGAATCGGGGGTCGGAGTGAAGCCGGTCGAACTCCGGAAGGACGTTCAGCCAGACGAGCTGAGGAGAGCGAGCCGCAACGGCCCGCTCCAGCCACTCGAGCGCCAGATCCGCCGACCCCAAGCCCGCATGGATCAAAGCAATTTGGAAAGCGACGATGTGCGCCGGGCGGGAGGGTTCCTGGAGGTCATCGAGCAGCTTCCGAGCTTGCTCGGGGCGGCCGGAGACGGCGTAAGCGTAGCCCAGATGGCCTTCTCGCATCGAGAGCAGCTCCAACTCTTCAAAAGCCGCGACGGCTTTCTCGGGATCGCCCAATTGCTGATGCGTTCTGGCGAGCAAAAAACGGGCCCAGACAATGTTCGGCTCCAACTCCAGTGTTTTGCGAAGCTGTTCGGCCGCTGCCTCGTATTCGCGGCGATAAAAGAGCACCAGGCCCAATCCCATGTTGATCGAGGGGGTGACCGGCTCGAGGTTGAGTGCCGCCTGCGCTTCATCGAGAGCCTCGTCGAGACGTCCGGTGCCGACCAGGACGAAAACGGCGCGCCAGTAGTGGGCGGTTGAATAGCCGGGGTCGAGTTCGATGGCGCGCTTGAGCTCGCGGTCAGCCGGCTCCCAATTCCAACCGTAGACCACCTCGACGAAGCCCAGCGAGGCGTGGGCCTCGGGCAACATGGGATCAAGATCCAGGGCCTTGAGGGCTGCCTGTTTCGCTTTGGGCATCACCTCGCTGGGAGGATCCGGATCGTTGATCAGCGCCAATGAGACCGAGCAATCCGCCAGGCCCGAATGGGCCGGAGCGTAGTTGGGATCTTCCCCCAGCGCGAGTTCCAGGTTTTCCTTGGCTTTGCGGATGGCCTCGGGCGTTCGCTTATGCCAGTAGTAGCGGCCTCGGAGGCAATGCTTGTAGGCCTCGACGTTTTCCGTGTACCGCCGAGCCAAGGACTTCTTCCCGCCGACGAGCTTGACTTCGAGCGTTCCGACCACGGCTTGTGAAATGTCGTCTTGAATGTCGAAGATATCTTCCATCAAGCGATCGTAGCGTTCCGACCACAACTCGTAACCGTCGGCCACGTTGCTCAACTGCACGGTGACCCGGAGCCTGTTGCCGGCGCGGCGCACGCTGCCGACGAGAACGTTATCGACCTTGAGCCTGCGGCCCAGCTCATCCAGATCCGGAGTCTTGCCCTTGAATTGAAAGGCCGAGTTGCGGGCGGCGACCCGCAGACCTTCCACCTTCGTCAGGGCGATGATGATGTCTTCGGTGATGCCGTCGCTGAAGAACTCGCTTCCCTCGTCGCGGTTCATGTTGACGAACGGCAGTACGGCGATGGAGGGCTCCGCCGGCTTGGCTTCGCGCGGCGCAAGCCGCGGGGAGGAGCCGGACTCCCGACCGCGGCGTAGCGCTCGCAGGTCGGCCAGCAGATCGTCGGCGTGCTGATAGCGCTCAGCGGGGCGTTTGGCCAGGGCCTTTTCCACGATGCGCTCGAGAGCCAGGGGAATGCCGCTCCTCAGGCTCGTCACCGGATCGGGGTCCTCGTTGGCGATCGAGTAGATAATCGCATCGGCATAGTGCCCTCGAAACGGAAGCCGGCCCGTGAGCATCTCGTAAAGCACGACGCCGAGAGACCAGAGATCCGTCCGCCTGTCCAGCGCCTCGCCGGCCGCCTGCTCGGGCGACATGTACGCCGTGGTCCCCAGGGTCAGCTCGTTGCGCGTGATCCGGCTGCCTCCGGCCAAATAAGCCAAGCCGAAGTCCATGATCACGGCCTGGCCCTTGTTCGTCAGCATGATGTTGGCGCTCTTGATATCCCGATGAACGATGTCGTTTTCGTGCGCTTCCTCCAGTCCCTGGGCCACCTGGATGACAATGTCGAGCGCCTCGGAGATGTCGAATGGCCCGTCCGCGTTTCTTTGGGCTAGGTTGCGGCCCTCCAAATAAGCCATGGCAATGAAAGCCCGGCCGTCGGCTTCATCGATTTCATAGACGGTACAAATGTTGGGGTGCTGTAGCGCCGCCGCGGCCTGCGCTTCACGCAGCAGCCGCGCTCTTTCCACTTCTCCGGCAGTCGAACTCGGGGGAAGAAACTTCAGAGCCACGGTACGCTTGAGCTTCGTATCTTCGGCCTTATACACGACGCCCATCCCGCCCTCGCCGAGCTTCCCAACGATCCTAATAGTGGGAGATAGAGTGTCCGATCACGGCTCTTCCGCGCCGAGATTTCAGGCCCCACAGCGCGACTTCGTTGGCGGGCGATTTCTACTCGGGCGCGCTCGGAAAGTATATCCTACCCGGTCGCGGCGGCGCTTGGCGCCCGCTGCTTGTCACGGCCGAGGCGGCAGGTATGGGCACAAGATAGCGGGGCGAGGCCGACGCCCGAGGGCCGCGGGGGCGGCATTCGGCTTGAAGCCGTACGCAGTGCCGTGTGCTATCGTGGCGTTGGGGGGCGATACATGGAAGGCGTGCCCGCGGTCAAAGTGCAAGATCTCGCCTATCGCTACGGCGAGTGGGACGCGCTGAAGGGCGTAAGCTTTTTCGTCGAGCCCGGCGAAGTCTTTGGTCTGCTTGGCCCGAACGGCGGCGGCAAGACGACTCTGCTTCGGATTCTCTCGACTTTGTTGGCGCCGGTAAGAGGCGAGGCGCGGGTTTTCGGAGTCGATGCCGTCGAGAATCCACTGGGAGTGCGGCGTCAAATCGGTGTTGTTTTTCAGAATCAAAGCCTCGACCGGCGACTGACGGCCGCTGAGAACCTTGTCCATCAAGGACATCTCTACGGTTTGCGGGGCCAGGCCCTTCGGGATCGAATCGCTTTCGTACTGGAGCGGCTGGGGTTGGCCGATCGGCGCGCCAACATCGTCGAGACGCTCTCGGGCGGAATGCGCCGGCGGCTTGAAGTGGCCAAAGGGCTGCTCCATGGGCCGCGACTGCTCTTGCTCGACGAGCCCAGCACGGGGGTTGACCCGGGCGCCCGGCGGGACCTGTGGGATTACTTGCAGTTATTGCGCTGCGAAGAAGGAGTGACCATTCTGCTGACGACCCATCTGCTCGACGAGGCGGACAAATGCGACCGACTGGCCATTCTCGACGAAGGGTCTCTTGTGGCGCAGGGGACGCCGCGCGGATTGAAAAGCGAGATCGGCGGCGAGGTCGTGATGCTGGCCGCGGGTGATCCCCATGCCCTTTTGGCCGAGTTGCCCGCCGAATTGGACCTCCAAGCGAACGTAGTAAACGGTGCCGTTCGATTTGAACATCCCGAAGGCTCCCGGCTGGCGGCCCGGCTCATGGAGGAGTTGCCGCAACGAATCGATTCGGTCACCGTTTCGCGCCCCAGCCTCGAGGACGTCTTCATTCACATGACCGGCCGTCGCTTCGGGCAGGAAGCGGCGAACGGCGATCAAAGGTAAAATTAAACAATCGCCTCCCGATTCGGACCACCGAATTGGATTTGCGAACCGACCGGTTACGCCGCCTCCTGGAGGGGGGGGTCTCCGGTGACCAAGGTTACCCGCTCGTGAATGCTCCAGCCATTGCCGTGCAGCCGAAGGTAGAGCAAAGCCCGTCTCCGACGCCGAGTCTGTGGCTAGCTGTCGTAAGCCTTTGGGGTCGCGAGATTCGGGGCTTCTATCGCCAGCGGAGTCGCGTGGTAGGCGGCCTAGCGACGCCGCTTGTGATCTGGCTGTTGCTCAGCTCGGGCTTCCGTACGTCCTTGCGGACCGGGATCGGGGGCGACGCCGGGTCGTTGGACTTTTTCTTTCCGGGGACGGTCGTGCTGGCGGTGCTGTTCGCGGCCATTTTTTCAAACATTTCGGTGATCGAAGACCGGCGTGAAGGATTTCTGCTTTCGGTTCTCGTGGCGCCGGTCTCTCGCATGGCGTTGGTCCTCGGCAAACTCCTCGGCGCATCGACGATCGGAGCCTTTCAGGGTATCGTGCTGCTGCCGCTGGCGCCGTTGATGGGGGTCCCGATCGAGGTATCGAGAATCCCTGCATTACTGGCTGCCATTCTGCTGCTTTCGTTCGGCCTGACGGGCTTAGGGTTTTTCTTCGCTTGGTGGTTGAACTCCGTGCAAGGGTTTCACTCTGTGATGAACATCGTGCTGATGCCCATGTGGGTGCTGTCGGGAGCCGTCTTTCCAGCCGCGGGCGCTTCGTCCTGGGTGCAGTGGGTCATCATGGTCAACCCGGTCGCCTACGGCGTAGCCGCGCTGCGCCACTTTCTTAGCCCGGAGGGCGTCACGGCGGGCCCCGGCTTGGCGCTCTGCTTGATCGTGATGATCGCCTTTGGCGCGGCGACGCTGGCGGCCGCCTTTTTGCAAGCCCACCGCCCGTCGGCGCAGGCGCAGAGTTGACGAATGGACGTCGGCGATCTGCCCGCCCTCAACGCCTCCCTAAACTCGGTTAGCGCCCTGCTGCTTGGCTGTGGTTACTATTTCATCCGCCGAGGCGAGGTTGCGCGCCACCGATTCTGCATGCTGGCCGCGTTTGTAGCGTCGTGCTTCTTCCTCGCTTCCTATCTCGTCTACCACTACCACGTGGGTTCGGTCCCTTTCACGAAACAAGGTTGGATCCGGCCGCTCTATTTCACCATCCTCATCACTCACGTCTTCTTGGCCGCCACCATTGTGCCTCTGGCGTTGGTAACACTCTACCGAGCGTGGAGAGAGCGCTTTGACCGCCACCGCCGGATCGCCCGTTGGACGCTTCCGATTTGGATGTACGTCTCGCTGACAGGCATCGTGATCTACGGGATGCTCTACAAGCTTTAGCCCGCTTTTCTCACCAGGTGGCGAGGCGCCGAGCGAAAATCTGCTCTGACTCGCCGTCGGGCTTCCGATAAGGGACCTTTGGGCAGCCAGCCCGCTTTTCTCACCACGTGGCGAGACGAAGTGCGTGAGAAGCCCGTCAGTACAAGGCGCGCGACGCTCGGCGCCGCATTTCTTGAATAATGCGGGCGTACTTAAACAGTACGTTGAGCACGGCGAGCAAGCGCAACGCAGTAATAGCGGGCTTATTGCGTGCTTCGACCGTCAGGTGGCGAGAAATGCGGGCTGGGACCCGCGGCAACCGCCCCGGGGCCAACTCTCTTGGTTGTTGGGGGCGGAAGTTACTGACGCAGGGCATCTTGCTTGAAGGTCCGTCGACAAGATCGCCTGTACGGCCGGCGGCCGGGAAGTGGAGGGAATCGGAAATCCATGACGAGCGATGAGCGAATATATGACCGATGTCGCCTTGCGGCCCGCGATTTGTTGCGGGGACTCGAGACGCGGGATCTCTCCGTGATCGAACAGCAGCTAGCCTTAGTGCAAGCCTACCTCTGCGATCAACAGTGGCGCGACCAGGAGCGCGGGGGCGCCGATGCTCTCTACCGTGCCGAGCAACTCGACGCTCTGGCGGGAGTGACCGAACAGATCGAGCGGTCGCTGCTGGCCCTGAAGCACTCCACGGACGCCGAATTCGAGCGTCTGCTCGCTAGCGCTCCACTGCTGCGCCATCTCACGGTTCTTCCCGCTTCTTGCAGTGAACTCGATCTTCCTGTCTGTTAGGCCGCTTTCTTGCAGCACTTCGCCTCGTGAGACGGTGAGGAATGCGGGCTCGTGCTGACTGACAAAAGTTAGCGTATCTAAAAAGGCCTTTCCCGAAGGACTACACGGCTCTCTGTCTAACGCGGGGCGAAGCCCGCTGGGGGAAGTTTAGCTCACTCCCCCCGGGATGGCGAGCCTCCTCATTTCATCTCCGTGGCTCGCTCTCGCACAGCCTCGCGACAAGCGAATCAGAGCCGCGGGCGTTAGCGAGCGACCAACGGGGGGCAAGGGTCAGCTACCGGGATTTGGCCTGTCTGGCGTTTCAGGCTCAGTTGCTCGCTCTCGCACAGCCTCGCGACAAGCGAATCAGAGCCGCGGGCGTTAGCCCGCGGGCCCGCGCCCTCACGGGCGCGGCTCCGCCTATGCCCGATGTGGAGCCGCGAACGCCAGTGAGCGGCCAGGGCGGCATGGGGCAAGACAACGCCCGCGGCTATGCACGAGAAGTTAGCCTGGGGGGTTCGGCGTCCGGAAACTCAATTCTTAGCAGCGGGAGTCGCTCGAGACTTCTCGACCTCAAAGACGGGAATCTGATCGACGATACGGATGCCGAACCCCTCGAGCGCCACCACTTTGCGCGGACGATTGGTGAGCAACCGAATCGTGCGCAGCCCGAGGTCGGAGAGAATCTGGGCGCCGATGCCGGACTCATACTGGGGATGGCTCTGTCCGCCCTCGGAATCCCGCTTCTTGGTCTCCTTGGGGTGAGCGATGATTCGTTGCCGGCCATTGGAAAGGCGTTCAAGGCCATAGCCAAGGCCGGTTTGGTGAAGGTAGACGAGAACGCCTTGCCCCTCGGAGGCAATCCTCTCCATGGACTTTTCGATGATCCGGTGCGATGGAGCATCGGTCGAAAGAAACACGTCGCCCATCAGATTGCGAGAGTGCATGCGTACGAGCACCCCCTCCGCGTTGCTGACCTCTCCCTTGACCAATGCCAAGTGCACCTCGTCATCGATTTCACCGCGATAAGCGATGGTCCGGAACTCGCCGTAGGGCGTCTCGATCATCCCTTCGGCGAAGCGGCGAACATAGCGCTCGTTCTCGAGGCGATAGCGGATCAATTCGGCGACCGTGAGCATTTTCAGGCCATGGCGATCGCAAAATTCGACAAGCTGGGGAACCCGGGCCATGGTTCCGTCGTCGTTCATGATTTCGCAGATGACGGCGGCGGGAATCAGACCCGCCAGGCGGGCTAGATCGACCGAGGCTTCCGTCTGCCCGGCGCGTACGAGTACGCCGCCCCGGCGCGCGCGCAAGGGGGGTACGTGGCCCGGCCGCACAAGGTCAGCAGTTGTCGCGGCGGGGTCAATGGCCACTTGGATCGTGCGCGCTCGATCGCCGGCCGAAATGCCGGTCGTTATGCCCGTGCGGGCGTCAATGCACTCGCCGAAAGCGGTGCCCAGCGCCGAGTTGTTGTGGCTGGTCATCTGAGGGATCCGCAGGTGATCCAGGCGCTCTCCGGTAAGAGCCAAGCAGATGAGCCCCCTACCGTGCTTGGCCATGAAGTTGATCGCCTCGGGCGTCACCTTTTCCGCGGCGATCGTCAGGTCGCCTTCGTTTTCGCGGTCTTCGTCGTCGACGATTACGATCATCCGCCCGTCGCGGATCTCATCCATGGCCTCGGTCACGGGTACAAACGCCATCTCAGTCTCACTATATCGCAGTCGAGAACCCTGATTGGCCGACCATGGCGGATCGGGATCACTCTCCTGTGGCAGCCGCTTCCCGCCTATTTCGGGGGCCGGCGCGGCGCTACCCCGCGGCTTTCGCAGCTCGCGGTCTACTGGTGTCAGAAATCGCGAGACTGAAGGTCGGCCACGCGAAGAAATTCGACCGCGATCCGCTGACGACGTTCTCATCACGAACTTCCACCAAGTTATCGAATCTCCTTACCCTGGAAATCGTTGTTTTCAGAACGGTACCGGCTTATACTTATTGAATCTCGCATAATATCGAGTTAGTCAAGGCCAAGAGAAGACTGCTTCCAGAAGGCCGTAATCAAGCGCGGTTTGCGGCGCATGCGACGCAGGGATTTGCGGGCACGCTCGTCCAGCTCCCAGTAGTCCTTCGGACAGACGTTCGGCAACTCGTGCTGCTTCCAGTAAGCCCAAATGTATTCCACCGGGTTCAGCTCCGGTGCATAGGGCGGCAAGCACTCCGTGGCGATGTGGCCTTCGGAGAGCTCGATGAACTCCCGCACCAGGCGGCTGCGGTGCGCCGGCAGGCGGTCCCAGACGATCAGCAGCGGGCCGTCGATGTGGCGGACCAAAGCCTTCAGGAAGTCGATGACCTCCAGCTCGCCGATGGCGCCGGGATAGAGCCGGAAGTAGAAGTTGCGCAAGGTCAGCCCGGCGGAAACGGAAAGTTTCTGCCAGTTGAAGTTGAACTCCAGCACGGGTGTCTCGCCGCGGGGCGCCCAGGTGCGGCAACGATGGGGCTTCTGACTCAGTCCGCTTTCGTCGATGAAGACGATCGTGCGGCCTTGTTTTTGGGCTTTTTTTTAGTGGCCGGCCAAGTCTTGCGCCGCCAGTTGCGGATGGCTTCTTCGTTGCGCTCGCGGGCCTTGCCGACAGGCCGTTGCGGGCTCCAGTGGAGCGCCCGCAGGATCTTCCAAACATGACCTTCGTGATAGCGCACGCCGAACTCGTCGGCGATCAGACGAGCGACTCGCGGACAAGTCCACAGCGGCGTCGAGAAGCCCTGCGCTTCGGGGCCCCGCAGCAGCATTGCCTCCAGACGTTCCCGTTGCGTGGCGTCTAACAGCGGCTTGCGGCCGGCGCGCCCGGCCCGGCGGAGTCCGGCGGCACCGTACGCGCCATGCTCGCTAACCCAACGGCTCACGCTTTGCTGCGCCGCCTTCACGCGCCGTGCTGCCTCGGACTGACTCAAACCTTCGTCGACGACCAGCCGCACGGCCTCCAGCCGTCGCTTTTCCAGAGCATCAAAATCGCGCCTTACGCCTCTTGGGTTCCCCATGTCTATTAAGACGAGCAGAACCCCCAAAAGGTTACTCTATATTATGCGGGAGTCAATAATGCTGTAGGTACATGCCTGGGTAGAGAGGAGCAGCCCGCAGAAAATGCCGGCCAGCCAGAAACGGTTCGTCACCCGAAAGCCTAGGGGGTCGAGTTTATCTCTGGTGGCGATCACCGCTATTTTTTTGTCGAAGTACTCCTGCGTGAGTTGAGTCATGGCGGTGAGCTTAGTGAAAGCAGAGATTGAGAGGCACACCTAATGCAGGACCATCCGGCAATAGTGAAAAAGGAGATTACGAAGAGAATAGAGAGCAAGAGAAACGGACGACTGACGCTGTATGAGTGTGTCGTAGGGAGATCGAGCATGTTCTCGATGCTTTGCAGAGCTTTGCGCGCTTGGACCAACGCGCGTAGGATGCGCAGGAGGTGCCAAGAGACGAACACACCGATCCCGGCCAAGGTCAAGAGCGCGCCGCACCAGAGAGAGGGGTGTTTCTCTGCAATGGTGGCCAAGCTGACCCCAATCAATCCGAAATACGCGAGCGGTAGTTGCCAGATGCGGGCTGCATAGTGTCGAGTTCGGGAGTTGACCTCGACCAGCTGTACGCGAAGCGAGGCGAGCTTCTCTTTTGTGCCCTCGGTCACGTGGAATTGCCAATGTGAGAACGGCGGAGCGAAACTAGACCATAGAGCGGCGAATCGAAGCTGCTTTTGGGCGGAGTAAAAGTAGACCGTCCGAGTGGTCCAGCGAACATTCCTGTGGTGTTTGTGGGACACGAGAGGGATGTATCGCGTGGAGCTATACGCTCAAGTACGGCGCAGTGTCTTTGTCGAAGGGCTCAGTGAGCGCGAGGCCGCCAAACGGTTTGGCCTGGCGCGAGGGACGGTGCGCAAGATGTTGCGCTACGCCACTCCGCCGGGCTATCGGCGGCGCCAACCAGCGCAGAGGCCGAAGCTGGATCCCTTCACCGGAATCGTCGATCAGATCCTCATCGACGATCAGGAACGTCCGAAGAAACAACGCCACACCGCAAAACGCATCTTCGACCGCTTGCGCGACGAGTACGATTTCACCGGCGGTTACACGATCGTGAAGGACTATGTTCGCGACAAGAAGCTCGGCGGGCAAGAGATGTTCGTGCCGCTGGTGCATCCGCCGGGCGATGCCCAGGCCGACTTCGGTGAAGCTCTGGTGGTCATTGACGGCGTACAGCGCAAGGCGCACTACTTGGTGGTCGATCTGCCGCATAGCGATGACGCTTTCGTAAAAGCTTTCCCGGCCGAGACGACGGAAGCGTTTTGCGAGGGGCACAACGCAGCGTTTCGGTACTTCGGCGGCGTGCCACGCAGCATCCTCTACGACAACACGACCTTGGCGGTGGCGAGGATTCTGGGCGACGGCAGGCGCAAGCGGACCAGGGTGTTCAGTGAACTGCAGTCGCACTATTTATTCTCCGATCGTTTCGGGCGTCCGGGCAAAGGCAACGACAAGGGAAAGGTGGAAGGACTGGTCGGTTATGCCTGGCGGAACTTCATGGTGCCGGCGCCAAGGTTTCCAAGCTGGGAAGCGTTCAACGAGCAGCTCGAAGCGCAGTGCCTCAACAATCGTAAGCGGCGCTTGCGGCGGCACACCGAAACGATTGAGGAACGTTTCAAGCGTGACCGCCAAGCGTTGTTGCCCTTGCCGCCCACGCCCTATGACGCCTGCGACAAACGCACCACGCGGGTGACGTCGCTGTCATTGGTGCGCTATCGCGCCAACGACTACTCGGTGCCCACACGCTACGGACATCGCCAGGTGTTGCTGAAAGGCTACGTCGATGAAATCGTGATCTGTTGTGGCAGCGAAGAGATCGCGCGCCACCGGCGCAGTTACGAACGCGAAGAGTTGATCTTCGATCCGCTGCATTACCTAGCACTGCTGGAACGCAAGACCAACGCGCTCGATCAAGCGGCCCCGTTGGCGGGCTGGGAGCTGCCCGAACAGTTCACGTGCTTGAGACGTTTGCTCGAGGCACGGTTGGGAAAGCCAGGCAAGCGCGAGTACGTGCAGGTATTGCGATTACTGGAGGACTTCCGATTCGAGCACGTTGCCGCGGCGGTGCGCCAAGCCTGCGAGTTGGGAGCGATTGGCTTGGATGCAGTCAGGCACTTAGTGCTGTGCCGCATCGAGCAACGGCCGCCGCGCTTGGACTTGACGAAGTATCCGCACCTGCCGGCAGCCCAGGTGGAGCAAACCTCCGCTGCGGACTATTTGGCACTGCTGGCACAAGGAGGGGGGTAATGGCGAGGTCGAAACTTCTGCTCGAAGCGCATTTGAAAGCGTTGCGGCTGCCAACCTTCCTGCGCGAGTACGACAAACTGGCGCGGCAATGCGCCACCGAGAGCTTGGATTCGAGGAGCTTCCTGCAACAACTCTGCGAGCTGGAACTGCTCGACCGTGAACAGCGGGCCACCGAGCGCCGCATCAAGGCCGCGAAGTTTCCCGTGACCAAGAGTCTGGACACTTTCGACTTCCCGTCCTTGCCAGCGTTGAACAAGAAGCTGCTGCTGGAACTGGCGCGCTGTGAGTTTATCGACCGCCGCGAAAACGTGCTGGCACTGGGTAATTCCGGCACGGGCAAAACGCACATCGGCTTGGCGTTGGGACTGGCGGCTTGTCAGCGCGGCTATCGAACACGCTTCACAACAGCGGCGGCACTGGTCAATGAGCTGCTCGAAGCCCGAGATGAACGGCGCTTGCTGCGATGTCAAAAGCAGTTGGCCAAGCAGGATCTGCTGATCGTCGATGAACTGGGCTACGTGCCGCTATCGAAGACCGGAGCGGAGTTATTGTTCGAAGTGTTTTCCCAGCGCTACGAACAGGGCTCGACGCTGGTCACCTCGAATCTGCTGTTTAACGAATGGACGGAGGTCTTCGGCTCCGAGCGGCTGACCGGCGCCCTGCTCGATCGCCTCACGCACCACGTTCATATTCTAGAGATGAACGGCGAAAGCTTCCGTCTGATCCAGAGCAAGAAGAAGCGGGCTCACTCTTTGGGCTGACCCACCGGCCACTCGCCCGGTTTTCGTGGGACGGCCTCCACTACGCCTGGGCCGCCCTAAAGGGCGACCGCAGGCTCCGTTCCAGCCGTCCCACGAAAACCGCTACCCCTTCACCAACTGGTCTACTTTTGCTCCGCCGAAGTGGTCCAAATTTACTCCGCCCTTGACACAATGGAAATTTTCGGTCGTCGAAAACTGCTGGGAGTTATTGTACGACGTGCAACGGCCTTCTTGAGCCGTGTTCCCCGCCGGATGTCCTGAAGTCACTCCCTGGACCGAGCGATCGACACGACCGTCACCACTTCTGCTGAAACTCTTCGACAACGTGCTCGGGGGAGAGGTTGAGGTAGATTTCGGTCGTCAGCAGCGTGTCATGGCCTAGCAGGCGTTGCAGCGCAGGGAGATCCCTTTCTGGATTGCCGTGACGGCAAAGGTGTGCCTCAGCACGCGAGGGGAGACGGTGCGGCTGATACGGGCGCGGTTAGCAACGCGCTTCAGCATGCGCTGGATGGTGCGAACACTGAAGCGGAAGGTTTCGTGTAATGCAAAGTAACCCTCGATGAGGGGCTGGATACGGACACGAGGGGCATCTGAACCGC
This sequence comes from Bryobacterales bacterium, assembly GCA_965248365.1. GTDB lineage: Bacteria > Acidobacteriota > Terriglobia > Bryobacterales > UBA6623. Next base: position 851,091 of record CBDFJA010000004.1, read on the forward strand.
AAGCTGTTTGGGGCGATGTTAGGCCGGATCTGGGCGCTGCCTGTGCCGGGAGGGTAACGTCGAGGGCCCGGATCAGCCAGCGTACGCGGGTTGCCGAGGGTCGGCGCGGGAGGGGTTTTGCCAAAAAGCCCTCTGGCTTCGCCGGAACGCCATGATCGGGCAGCATTCGAAGGCCGGAGCGGCAGCGAAAGGAGTACCGAACGTAGCAGCAGTGCGAAACCGTTGTATCGCAGCCGGGAATCGGCTATCCTATCCGTCTCAGGACGGCGACAAAGGAAATCCTGGCTTGCATGTCGGGTTCCCTTCGACCTCCGATGGCCTACGAGGCGGTTTAATCCGACTGGAACGGCGCTGCGTGAGTTGCCAGAGTATCGGACTTGCTCCAAGCTCCACCCGACAGGCCCCTCTGCTGGGGCGAATCCATTCCATAGATTTGGATAAAAGGAGGTAGCGATGCCAAAGTACTCTACTGGAGAATTTGGGGATTTTAGAATTCCGCAAGGGCTGGGTAAAAAGATCGCAGTTATCGGGGTCGTGATTGCCTGCCTGATTGTGGTAGCGGGCAGTGCTGTCCGGGGAAAGTCGCGCCATCGGACGGTAAGTCTCGACCGCTCAATGTCTTATGGCCTGTTTTGCCCGGGAACGATTTGAAATCCCGAGGCCGCAAATGGTCGCCTGAACGGAGCATCCGGACGCGGCACAATGAGGGATGAACCTTGGCCGTACGGTTTTCTCCCAACTGATCGAGCACCTACCGAGCAAAGAGTTTCAGAAATGTGTATCGCGCTACCGCGGCGATTCCTATCTGAAAAGTTTCTCCTGCTGGGATCAGTTTCTTGCGATGGCATTCGCCCAGCTGACCTATCGGGCAAGCCTCCGCGACATCGAGACGTGCCTGCGTTCGATGCACGGCAAACTCTACCACATGGGATTCCGCGGCAGGGTAGCGCGCTCGACACTGGCCGATGCGAACGAGTCGCGCGACTGGCGGATCTACGCGGACTTCGCGCAGGTCTTGATTGGCATGGCACGGCCGTTATATGCCCACGACCCGATCGGTGTGGACTTGGACCAGACTCTGTACGCTCTCGACTCGACAACAATCGACCTCTGCCTGTCGCTGTTTCCGTGGGCGAGATTCCGCAAGCAAAAGGCCGCCGTGAAGATGCACACGCTGCTGGATCTGCACGGCAATATTCCCACGTTCATCCGCATTACTGGAGGCAAAGTGCACGACATCAACATCCTCGACGAGATCGGCCCGGAGGCCGGCGCGTTCTACGTCATGGATCGGGCCTACGTCGATTTCGAACGCCTCTTCGTGTTCACTCTCTGCTCGTCGTTCTTCGTCGTGCGAACCAAGAAGAACATCTTGCTCCAACGGCGCTACTCGCATCCCGTCGACAAATCCACGGGCTTGCGCTCGGATCAGACCGTCATACTGGCTGCCATCGAATCGGCCCAAGCCTATCCCGACCCGTTGCGGAGGGTCAGTTACTTCGACGCCCGGACGAACAAGCGGCTGAAGTTTCTGACCAACAACTTCGCGCTCCCGGCGCTGACCATCGCCCACATCGACAAGTCGCGTTGGCAGATTGAGTTGTTCTTCAAGTGGATCAAGCAACATCTGCGAATCAACTCGTTTTACGGCACCAGCGAGAACGCCGTCAAGACGCAGATCTGGATCGCTGTCTCGATTTACGTGCTCATCGCCATCGTCCGGAAACGGCTCGGGCTGGAAGCGAGTCTTTACCAGATTCTACAGATTCTCAGCGTTACGCAATTCGAAAAAATGCCCCTTTTACAGGCACTCCAGCCATCCGACTCCCCAAACGAATCCCCCTATGACCCCAACCAATTGATTCTATTCGACTTTTAACCGGACAGCAGTGACTTTCGATAATCTGCGACGCTCCGGCGTGGTCGAATCCAAGATTAAGAAGAACCGATTCGTAGTCTTCCACTACCCGGGCACGGTATCGGTCAACGACGCGCGAAGGATCGCCGGCTCCCGGCAGGTGGGTTCCGTCGGAGTATTTTCGCCCGAGCTGGATGGCAAGCGGCTGAAATTTCAGCGCAAGAAGGGTAAAATTCTGGACAAGCAAACGGGCAGCGCTTGGAACCTGTTTGGGGTCGCTACCGACGGGCCAATGACCGGAAAGCGGCTCGAGCCGATCGATCACCGCGTCTACTATGCCTTCGCCCTGATGGCGTTTCACCCTCGGGCGCAGATCGTCGGTGTCCCCGCGCGTTCTTCCTCAGCCGGCGGGTCGTTGCAAGGACTCGGCGGCGGATCGAGGACTCCCCCGGGATCAGGCGCCGGCCCCGGAGCACCCGGAGGTCTCTGAGTCCGATACGGGATCGTCACCCGGCAGCGGAATCGGCGATTTCCGTCACTTTTTCGAGGAGCCGTTCGACGTCGGCCGTCCACTCGGCTCGGACCGAATACGCCCAGCGCCGCCCCGGGTCGGGTTCCCGTTCGGCACTGTAGTTGCCCGCCCCAAACACGGTGTCAAGGGCCGACTGGATGCCGGGTGCTAGCTGCTTGTCCGTCTCGTCTGTGTTGGGGAAGTTCAGGCGATCGTTGACGGTCAGTTCCCAAGAGCCGGGCTGAAGCTTGAGGGACGCGGGGTATTCCGGCTCGCCAACCAAGGGGACGGCGAGCGTCAGACACCGCCGCATGGCTTCGAGCACCCGGTTGGCCGGCGAACCCTGGAAATCTTTCTTGCCGCCATAGAGTAGCCCGGGTCCCGGGTCAGTCAAATCCACCGAAAAGTTGCCTTGCTTGCCGACCAGTAGGATTCCCTGTCCTCGGGCCATGTGAGCGTAGTCGGCGAGGTCAACCCAGTCGGAGGGGTGCTCCTTGTCCTGACGCCAGCGGCCGAACACGGCAAGGATCGGATCGATGTTCAGATCCGCCGGCCCGTTGGCCATCAATTTGGCGTTGATTCGTTGAAGGTCCGATTCCATGGATGTGTTGCCCGGTCGACTAATAATCTGCCCTAGCCACCATACTCGTTACTTAGTGTGCTTCAGACTTTCTGGTCCTGACAGACGTGGCGCACGCCGGGAGGCGTGCGCCACGTCTGTCAGGCGAGGCTACGGCGCCGCTACAGTTGGCTGAAGACCGTCTGCGCCTGTTCGATAAAAAGCGTCGTCTCCTCAACCCGCCGGCGCGCCTGCTCGGGAGTCAGGCCGTCGATTCCCTTGTCTGCCGCTCGGAAGAAGTTCTCGGCAAAGGGAGCCCAGAAAACCTTCGTCTCATAGAAGTGCTTCCGGAATTCCGCCACCGTGTCGTAGTTATCCGACAGCAGCAATCCCCGAGTCGAGAGGATACCGTCGGCCGCTTTCTTACTGGCCTCGAAGGTTTTTCGCGCCGCCTCTTCATGCCGGCCTTCGTCCAACGCCAGGGTGGCCTCGAAATTCAGCCGGTCGGCGTCCTCGAGCATGAACTCAGCCTGATCGACGACCGCGCCGGCGCACTCGCCCACGCCGACGGATTTCTCGTATATCCAGGGTTGTCGAATGTCCTGGTAATACTGCGGCGCCTCCTCATAGGTCGGTAACAAAGAGAACTCCCGCAGCTCTTCCTTGACGCGCGCCTTGCCTAGGCGCGCGACGACGTCGGCGAGCAGCTCGCCTTCCTTCTTCTCGCTGGTGTAGAACTCCGTCAGCTTGCGGACGACCTCGGGAGCGCTCTGGGCCGTGATCTTGCTCACCGTCAAGCCCTGCGAAGCCGAGTTGCCTTGTGTCGTACCGCCCAATACGACCTGGAATACCGGCGCCGTGGAATTTCCCTTCCGTTGCACGGACCCGAACAACCCGATGTCGGCGATATGATGCTGGCCGCAGGAATTAAAGCATCCGCTAATCTTGATTTTCAAGTCCTGGCGATCAGCGATGTCGCCTAGGCCGTTGTTGAACTTCTCGTGCAACAGCGCCGCTAAGCCGCGCGACGACGTAATCCCCAGCTTGCACGAGTCCGTGCCCGGGCACGCGGTCACATCACGCAGCCGCCCGGCGCCCACCTCGGCCAGCGACAGAGCCTTCAGGCCGTCGTGGAACTCGATGAGATCCCCATTGGCCACCCACCGAATCAGCAGGTTCTGATCGACCGTCGTTCGGATCGTATCCTTCACATGCTTGCGGCACAGATGTGCCAGGGCGCGCAACTGGTCGGCCGAGATATCCCCCAAGGGCAGGAAAATCTCCACCATGGAGCAGCCCGTTTGCTGCTGCGGATGAACATTGAGGTCGAGCCAGCGCAGCAAGTCGTCGTCGGGGTTTGCGGGCACTTGCAACTCGGAAGGGGGCTTCAAGGGCTCGTCGGAGAGATCCGACGTTGCCTTCTCCAGTTCACGCGCCCAGCGCTCGTCGCGCGGCAGCTTCGACAGCTCTTCCTCGAGGAACCGAGTGAATTCTTCCATCCCCAACCGCGCGATCAGAAACTTCATGCGGGCCTTGGCACGGTTTTTCTTCTCGCCCAGCCGCGCGAACACGCGAGCGATTGCCTGCGCCATCGGCAGCATCTGCTCGGCCGGCACGAACTCGCGGTAGAGCTTCGCCAAGTGCGGAAGAGCGCCAAGACCGCCGCCCAGGTAAACCTTGAAACCCCGCACCGGCTTCCCATCGACTTCGCCGATTTTGGCGATCGCCCCGATGTCGTGCATCTTGGCCAACCCACAGGCATGGTCTTCGCATCCCGAGAACGCAATCTTGAACTTGCGGCCGAAGTTCTGCGCGTCCGGATGACGCAGTAGAAAAAAGGCCATCGCCCGCGCATGGGGGGTAACGTCGAACACCTCGTCGGCGCAAACGCCGGCGCTGGGGCAGCAGGTGACATTTCGGACAACATTGCCGCACGCCTCGCGCGTCGTGATACCCACCTCCGCCAGCCGGCGCATCATGTTCGGCGTATCGTCGATGTCGACGAAGTGGTACTGGATGTCTTGGCGGGTTGTGATGTGGCTGACCCCGTCGGCATACTCTTCGGAGAGATCCGCTAGCCGAATCATCTGCTCGGTATTCAGGATGCCCAAGGGGATCTTGATGCGCTGCATCTGGACGCCGGCTTGCCGCTGTCCGTAGACGCCGTGCCGCAGACGAAACTCGAGGAAAATCTTCTCCGACATCTGACCCTGCTGCACACGGCGCAACTCGGTTTCGTAGACGTCGATTTCCTCTCGAACGGCCGCCGGCAAGTGCGCCCAGCGGTCAGCGCCGACACTACTCACCGTCGTCGCCATAAGTCATCCCCTCCCGTCGCGCCCGGAAAGCGCAATCTCTACTATCTCGATAGAAATTAGGTCTTTCGTAATTATACCTCCCGCCCGCCTTTCGCACCACGCAGCCTGGCTGCATTTCCAACACATGGCAAAGCGAAGTGCGTGAAAGGGCCGCCAGTGCAAAGCACGCCTGTACCCCTGCCAGCCCCCGGTTTTTCACAGACCAGCGAGCGAGCGCCCAGGGGTCGCAGACAGGGCCGCGGTCTCCCAAGGCGTCGACAAGCGGTGGACTTTCGACCGAACAGAGCGGAGGCGCCGCAAAACCACGGCAGACCGGCGTGGCCTTCTACGGCTGCCAATCGGCCACAAAGATGTTGAATTCGTAGCGGCTCTTGGCGTTGTGGCTCGAGGTGAATACCAACTTTCCCCGGTCCGGGGAAAACTCGGCAAACGACGTAAAGCCTCCCAAATCGGTGATTTGCTCGAGGTTGTTCCCGTCGAGGTCAATCAGAAAAAGCTCAAACTCGCGGCTGTCGCAGCGGTTCTTGTTCGAGGAGAAGATGATGCGCCGGCCATCGGGGGTGAACTGCGGCGCGAAGCTGGCACAACCGAAGTTCGTGATCCGGCGCGCATTGGAGCCGTCGGAGTTGGCGACAAACAGTTCCATTTTCATGGGCGCCGTCAGATTCCGGGCCAACAGCTCACGGTAGCGCTCGATCTGCTGAGCTTCGGTTGGGTGATGAGCTCGCCAGACGATCTTGTCGCCGGCCGGCGAAAAGAACGCCCCGCCGTCGTAGCCCAAAGTTTTCGTGAGCCGTCGCTTGTTCGCCCCGTCGAGATCCATGGACCACAGATCGAGATCGCCGGATGCTTTCGAAGTGTAAATAACTTTACCGGTTTTCCAGTTCACGGTGGCTTCGGCGTCGTATCCTAGGGTTTCGGTGAGCTTTCGCGGGTTGTTCCCCTCGCCATCCGCGACGTAGAGCTCGTAGGTTTCATGCACGGCCCAGACGTAACCCTGGCTGCGGTCAGGGCGCGGCGGACACTCCGCCTGGCCCGCGTGCGTCGAGGCATAGATAATCCCCTTGCCCTCGGGAAGAAAATATCCGCAGGTGGTTGCGCCTTTTCCGGTCGAGACGCGCTCGATCCCCGAGCCGTCCGCGTTCATGAGGTAGATCTGGTCGCAGGCGTTTCCCTCACGAGTGGATTGGAAAATGAGCCGGCCCCCGTCGGGCGACCAATAAGCCTCTGCGTTTTGGCCTCCGAATGTAAGCTGGCGCACGTTTGAGAGATGCGGCGAGGTCTGGCCAGCCAGCGGCAAGGCCGTAACGGCCACAATCAGCGTCAAGGCCGAAGATCGTATACCGCCAAGGGTGGGCGTCACGATTAGTATTGTACCGCTCCGAGGGGCGTCAGCGTGGGGAACTGTAGCCCCAGATGTAGTACGGTTTGCCCGATTTCATACTGAATGTTGTTGCTAGGGCTTTACAACGGGATTCGACAGAGTTACCATAATCGAGCGTAGGCGGACTCGTAGCCCTGTCCAAGTTTGTTTGATCGCTAACAGTGTAAGCTGAAACGAGCGTTACCTGAACCCAGCCGGGCCTCAAGGTGAAAGACCGTGCTAAGCCTCAAGAAACTGGAACTTTTCGGTTTTAAGTCGTTCTGCGACCGTCAGGAGTTGCGATTCAGCGGCGATGGTATTGCGGCCATCGTCGGCCCTAACGGGTGCGGGAAGTCGAATATCGGCGATGCTATCAGTTGGGTGATCGGTGAACAGTCGGCCAAAAGCCTCCGTGGCGCTCGCATGCAGGACCTCATTTTCAACGGCTCGCGGGACCGCAAACCCTCGGGCCTGGCTTCGATCAGCTTGACGCTGGTGGACCCGGAAGCCTACTTGGCCGCCAGAAACGGGAACGGCTCAAACGGAGTCCCGGTAAACTTGGCCAAGCGGCCCGAAGAGATGGTCGTTACGCGCAAGCTGTTTCGATCCGGTGAAAGCCAATACCTGATCAACGGAAAGGCTTGCCGCCTGCGCGACGTCCGAGAGCTGTTCATGGGCACGGGTCTGGGACCGCAGCACTACGCCATCATCGAGCAAGGAAGAATCGAGCAGATCCTGAGTTCCCGCCCCGTGGACAGGCGCGCGTTTATCGAAGAAGCGGCGGGCGTTACGAAGTTCAAGACGAAAAAACGGCTGGCGGAGTTGAAACTCGAAAGCGCCCGTCAAAATCTCGATCGCGTCAATGACATCCTGCAGGAAGTGACCAGGCAGGTCAATTCGCTGAAACGCCAGGCGTCGAGAGCACGCCGGCACGAGGAACTCCAGAATCGGCTCAAAGCGACTCTCTCGGTTCTGCTGGCCGGTCGATACCGGCTCCTCGATGGGCAGCTCAGGTCGTGGGCGGCGGAGTCGGAGGAAGCTGAAGGCGAGAATCGTCTGTTGACCGAGCGGCTGCAGCGGCTCGAAAGCGAATTGACGTCGCATCGCAAGCAGCAGCAACTCCAAGATACGGCGCTGACGAGCCGCCGCGAGGAGCTCTCTGAGCTCGTGGTCGACATCGAGCGGTTGCGCTCTCGCGTGGAACAGCAGGCCGGGACCGCCAAGGAGAACGAAAAACGCGAAAAACAGTGGCAGGTTCAAATCTCGTATCTTGCGGAGCGGCTCGAGCAGCTTGAGGCCGAGTCGGCGTCGGAGGAGGTCGCCTTGGAACAAGTGGCGGCGGAGAAAGACAGCGCCCGGCAAGCGTTGATGCAAAAGACCTCCGACGTCGAGCAGTGCCAAGCCACCGCCGTTGAAGATGAGAAGCAACAGGAGCGCGGCCGCCTTCGCATACTCCAGCTTCTTGGTGAGATCGCCGCGGCGCGGAATGAAGTCGCCAAGCTCGAGGAGTTCCTTGCCGGCACCGAACGCCGGATCACAGGCCTGCGGGAGGAAGAGGAAGACGCACGGCAGGAGCTCGCGGGTCTGGCAGGCCGCCGCGAAGAGGCAGCGTTACAGGTTGAACGGGAACGGAACAATCTCGAAGCTTTGGCGGTTCGCGGGAAGAGCATTGAGCAGCAGATCGGTTCACACAAGGAGCAGGCCGCAACCGGGCGCGAACAAGTCGAGCGGCTGCGGGAGGAACTCTCTCGGTCCAGGGCCAGGCGTGATTCGCTGGAAGAAATTCTCTCCCACCACGCGTATACGGCCGAGAGCGTCAAAAACTTTTTCGCGGCGATAGACAGGCGCGCGGAGCAGGGCTTCCATCCGACCGGCATCCTGGCGGATTACATGGAAGTCGCTCCAGAGCACGAGAGGGTCGCCGAAGACTTCCTGCGCGATGAGCTCGAGTTCGTGGTCGTCAAGAGTTGGAACGACGCACGGCAGGGCGTGCAGCTTGTCTGTCGAGACCTGCACGGCGAGGTTACGTTTCTCGTTCACCCGGACTCTGAGCTGGCCGAAGAGATTCCCGCTCTGGGGCCGGAGACGGGCGTCTCGGGGCGCTTGGCCGACTCGATTCGCCTGACCAATGGGCTCTCCGGCGCGGCGTCGTCCCTGCTGCCGCGTCTGCGCGGCTGTTACCTGGTCGAAGACGAAGAGGCCGCTCGCCGGCTGGCGGTGCAGTATCCCGATCTTTCGTTCTTATTGCCGGACGGCGTTTGCTACCGCGGCCACACGGTGCGAGGCGGCAAGCCGGGCGCGAGCGGTCCCCTGTCGCTCAAGCGGGAGCTCCGCGAGCTGACTCCGAACATCGCCGCTTGGGAGACGTCGCTTCATGAAGCCCTGGCCATCGCGTCACAAGCCGAAAACGAAATCCAGAACAAAAGTACGGAGTTGGAGACTGTCAAGTCCGAATGCCAGGAGACGGAAAAACGATTGCTGGCCGGCGAGCATGAACTGCGCCGGCTTGATGAGGAGATCGACCGCGGCGAGCGGCGGTGCTCGGTGGCGGGCGTCGAAAGGGAGCGGCTGCAGCACACGGCACAAGAGGCGTCGGCGGATCGGGACGCTCATAGCCGGCGGATCGAGCAGAAGGAGACGGAACGCGGCCAAGGTGAAAAGTTGCTCGCCGAATTGGAACAGCGCATCCACGAAAACCAGGGGAGACTCGCCGCTCTGCTCCAAGAACAAACACAAGCACGCACCCAATTGGCGACTCTTGAAGAGAGGCACAAGGGAGCGACCGCCTCGTCCGCTCGGGCTCGGCAGCGCGTCGAAGAGCAGAACGAGCGGATGCAGTCCCTCTCGACGCAAATGCGAAAGTCGGAACAGGAGCGTGTCCGCCTGCTCGAGGAGAACGTCGAGCTTGAAAGCCGCATCGAGCAACAGTGCGACCGGCGCGTCGAGGCGGAACAAGAAGCGAGCGAGATTTCGCGGGCTCTCGCCGAGTTGCGCGGCCGCGTTGAGACGTCGGAGGAGCAGATCGGCGTCGAGCGTTCGTCTTTAGATCAAATTCGTGATCATCGTTCCGCGATCGACGTGCGTTTGGCCGAGATCCGCTCCGAGGTCAAGCACCTCGAGGAGGAATGCCGGCGCGAGATCGGGAAGCCTATCCGCGAGGTATCCGAGGGCGAAAGCGCGGAGCTTGCCGACGAGGAACTCGCCGCGGCCGAAGCCCGGCACCAAGAGACCAAGGCGAAACTGGAGAGCCTCGGCCCGGTCAACGTACTGGCTCTCGAAGAGTTCCAGGAAGCCAAGGAGCGGCTGGACTTTCTCGAAACGCAAAAGAAAGATCTGGTGGATTCCATCGCCGACACGCAAACGGCCATCGCCGAAATCGACGCCGTCTCGCGGCGCAAGTTTCAAGATGCCTTCGAAGTAATCAACAAGAACTTTCATGAAGTTTTCCGCACGCTGTTCGGCGGCGGCCAGGCGGAGATGAAGTTGACCGACGAAGCCAACGCCGCCGACTCGGGGATCGACATCATCGCCTCTCCTCCGGGTAAGCGTTTGCAGAACGTCGCCCTTCTTTCCGGCGGCGAAAAATCGCTGACCGCGGTAGCCTTGCTGATGGCGACCTTCCAATACAAGCCCAGCCCGTTTTGCGTGCTCGATGAGGTGGACGCCGCGCTCGACGAGCCCAACCTCGCTCGCTTTAGCCGCCTCGTCAGCGAGATGAGCGGCCGCACGCAATTCATCCTGATCACCCACAGCAAGACAACCATGGAAACCGCCCAGACCCTCTACGGCGTGACCATGCAGCAAGCCGGCGTCTCGCAACTCGTATCCGTTCGCATGGCGGACCACCAGAACGGGTGAACCGCGACGAGCCGAGAAGTCGAAGGATAGGCTTGCCTACCGGAAGGCGTTTAACCCGCTTTTCTCACCAGGTGGCTACGGTTTGTAGAATGATCCGCCCGACGAAGGAGGGCGGCGGCGGGTCAGTGAAAGCCGAAGTTCTCCCGGTGTAGTGAAACGTCGCTGCGCACCAACACGTGAGATCCTAGAAGCTGCTCAAGGTCCTGCAAGTAGGTGTTGTCATGCGATTTGAGGACGCGGGCGACTTCCTGGTTCACCCGCAGAGTGACGTCTTTGCGCTTTTTCGCCGAACGGGCCATCTTTTTGGCCTCCGCCAAAATCTCGAGGGCAACCGTTTGAGCCGACTTGACGTAGGCGGAGCCGTGGCAGTAGGGGCAGGGCGTACAGAGGGTGCGTTCCAGCGATTGCTTGACTCGCTTTCGCGTAATCGCAACGAGGCCGAAATCGTTAAACCGCAAGGCCTTCGACGGCGCCCGGTCAAGCTCGAGCTCCTGTTCGAGCGCGGCCATCACTTTGCGGCGGTTCGTCCGGTCGTCCATGTCGATGAAGTCGACGACGATGATACCCCCCAGATCCCGAAGACGCATCTGCCGCACAACCTCTTGCACGGCCTCGAGATTGGTGTTGACGATGGTTTCCTCCAGGCTGTCGGACTTGCCGACATACTTGCCCGTGTTGACGTCGATGGCCACGAGCGCCTCGGTCTGGTTGATGACGAGGTATCCGCCGGACTTCAGCCACACTTTGGGCCGTAACGCCTTTTCCAACTCGGCCGTAATGTTGAACTCGTCGAAGATGGGTTTCCGCCGAGTATAGAGCTTGACCTGTTTAAGCAGATCCGGTTGAAAGCGCTCCACAAAGCGCAGGATTCTTTCATACTCATCTTCGCCTTCGACCCAAATGGTCTTGAACGCATCGGCCAATTGATCGCGCAAAATCCTCTCCACCACGTCAAGATCCTGATGGACTCGGCTAGGGGCTGGGGAGGCGTCCGCCCGCTCTCGAAGTCCCCGCCAAAGGCCGTGGAGGAAGTTCATATCGTCGGCGATCTCGTCTTCTTCGACGCCCTCACCGGCCGTGCGAGCAATAAACCCCCCGGGCATTCCCTCGCTATGGGCGAGAACAGCCTTGCGAAGACGGCGGCGCTCGGCCTCGGAGACGATCTTCCGGGATACGCCAGTGTGCTCGACCGTCGGCATGTAGACGAGGTAGCGTCCGGGAAGGGCGATATGAGAGGTGATGCGCGCACCCTTTCTGCCGAGAGGCTCCTTGGAGATTTGGACCAGCACCTCCTGCCCTTCCTTGAGGAGGTCGGTGATTCGCGGCTGCCGAGACTCGCCTTCCGGCTTGGTAGACTCCCGTGCTGCGCCGTCTCCGGCCGTGCCGGCGGGCACTTCGCTCGGCCTCTGACGCCGGTTGCGGCGGCGAAAATAGCGGGAAGACCTGCCGCGCAGCCGAACTTTGGCCGGACGCGCTGCCGAGGGCTCGTCCGCCGAAGATTCCGCGGCATGGGGATCCCCGTCCGTCTCGGTCTCGGTCATGAGATCGGAAGATCCGCGGCCGCTTTCCGCGTCGGACGCCGCCGCCGGGGACTCGCGCGAACCCTCGGCCAAAGAAGCTTCGGGATCTTGATCCGCAAGGCCCGGTTCCGCCTCACTCTCATATCCGTCCGACGAAACGTCCTCGGCCTGCTCGGTCGAGGGAGCCGCCTGGCGGTCTCCTGCGTCCGACCCCTCGGTCGCCTCGGTAGGAGACCCGCCCGTACCCGCGGGCGAAACGGTCCCTGGCTGGTCGTCCTTATCGGGCGTCGACTTTGAAAGCAGCCGATCCCAGAACGAGCCGCCTGAGCGGGGAGAGGTCAAGGACTTCGGGGCCGCCTGCTCGGAAAGCTGCTCGCCCGAATCGGTTTGCGGCGACTCGAATGGGCCGGGGTGTCCCGGTGACTCGGCTTCCCCTGACTCGGCTTCCAATGTGGAGAGCGGGCGGGGGATCCCCTCCGAAACCGTAGCGCGGGAGGTGTCCGGCTCGTCGCCTGCCGCCGGGATCTCCCCGCCGGTCTGGGGCGGGTCTGGGTCCGGGTTCGTCGAGAAAGAGGGGCCCGTGTCGGCGTCGCTCGCCAGGCTTGATGGATCGGCTGGAGACGGCTGCTCGGCTGGGGCGCCGCCTTCGTCGGAAACCGCGGGCGATGATCCGCCACCGGAGGCGGACTGCTGATCGTCGGGCTCCGAGTCAGAGGTAGTCTCCGCCGCGGAGGTCTCTGGCTGATTCGCCACGGCAAGACGCTGCGGTTGATCGGCGGCCTCACTCGCCGGCTCGGAGCCGCCTGAGTCCTCCTTCCCGGCAAGAGGTTGCCGGTCTCGATATTTCGCTAAGGATTCGCCCGGCAAGACCGCGAACTCGGTTTCCGGGGCAGTCGGCTCGGCGGGGGCGTCTACTTGGGGAGAGGCTTCCTGCTCACCGACCGGAGCGTATTTTGACTCCGGGAAGCCCTCCCTAGTCGCCGGTTTCCGGCGACGGCGGCCTCGTCGCTCCCGGCGACTCGGCTTAATCGAGGCATCAGTCTTTGTGGGGGCCGGTTCAGGGTCAGCTGCGGGGGACTCGGCGGTTTCAGAGGCTGCCTCCGGACGGCTGGCGATCGCATCGTGTTCTTCTTTTTCGCCGTCGTCAAAGAAATCAGAGACGTAGAGAAAAGCATCCCGTCCCAGGCCGATGTCGACAAAGGCCGACTGCATGCCCGGCAACACGCGGGTCACCCTCCCCTTGAAGATACTTCCGGCTAAAGGGTATTCCGACTCGCGCTCTATGTAAACGTCAACCAGCCGGTCATCTTCCAGAATGGCTACGCGAGTCTCGTGAGGCGACGAATCAACTATCAGTTCCTTCGACAAGGGATTCCCTCCTCAGGAAGGAGGGCCCAAACCACAGCGCGGCATTCTTAGGCAAGACATGGGCGTCTTCGAGACGCCTGAATCTCGTTTAAGCGGAGGCCCGCCGCAACAAACAGGCGAGCGTTGTCATCCCGCTTCGTTCGGCCTTCGCCAGGCGGAGCGCCACGCACATCGCGCTCAACGCCGGCAGCCTCTCCAGCCGCTGTTCCGCTCCCGCGGAGGCTGGGCACTCATCCTTCCCTTGTGCTCAGTGTTATCTTTCGGGCCGTTAGGTTCCGACCCAAACTCGCCCAATGGGCGTAAGAACTTTTCGTATGCCGTTAGTTTGTAAACCGGCGGAGCCGGACGTTAATCACCAATCCGAACAACAAAAACGTCGTGAGGGCGTTCGATCCCCCATAGCTCATCAACGGCAGAGGCAGGCCTGTCACCGGCATCTGGCCGATCACCATGCCGACGTTCACCACCAGATGAAACAGCAAAAGCCCGGCCACGCCCATACAGATATGCATCCCGCTCGTATCCGCGGCCGTCCGTGCGTTGTCCACCACACGCATCAAAACAGCGAAGTAAAGCCCCAGAACCAAGGCCACTCCGACGAAACCCGCCTCCTCGGCGTAAGCCGAAAAGATAAAATCCGTATGCGGAACCGGCAGAAAGCGCAACTGTGTCTGCGAGCCGCGGGCGAAGCCCTGACCCCATATGCCGCCCGCCCCGACTGCGATTTTCGACTGAATCGATTGATAACCCCCGCCTCTGGGGTCTCGTTCCGGGTCCGCAAAAGCAATCAGGCGCTCCTTTTGATAGGGTTGCAGCTGGCGCCAGGCGATCGGCGCGGCCAGCAAACCCAGTAGAGCCAGAACAACCAAGTGTTTCCATCGTACCCCGGCGAGAAACACGCCCAGAGCAAGGATCGGCAGATAGCTAAGGGCCGTACTCAGATCCGGCTGTCTGAGCACCAGGACCACGGGAACCCCAAACAGCGCCGCTATGGCTCCCAGTCTTGCCGGCGGCGCCAGCCTTCCCGATGAGCCCATAAAGAACCATGCCACCAACAATACTAGCACTACCTTGACGAATTCAGAGATCTGCACATGCAGCCCGGCGGGCAGCGGCAGCCATCGCTTGGCCCCGCCGAAGGTGGAGCCGAAAAGCTCAACGCCGACGAGCAGGACGACGGCGATGGCGTAGAAGACCGGCGCCTGGTCGACGAGGGTTTTGTAGTCGATCCGCGAAACCGTCCACAGCAAGATGAGACCCAGCCCGATCCACAACAACTGCTTGAGGTGGGCGTCTTCCCAGACGGTGTTACGGGTAGCGCTGTAGATCTCGACGACTCCCAGCGTTGCGATCGCCAGCACGAAACCCAGCAACGTCCAGTCGAAGTCCCGGGTCGTCGCCGCTTCTCTCACGGCAAGTTCTCCCGGCCGGAGCGCGAGGCGGCGAGATCCACCCTCGAACCGGCCCCGCGGTAAGCCTGCTGAACGTCCCCGGGGGCCCGCCGCTGCTTGTCGAAATAGGCTTTCAACACGTCGCGAACGATGGGCGCGGCCAGATGGCCGTGCTCGCCGTGTTCGAAGAGCGCGACCGCTACAATTTCCGGGCTGCGGCAGGGAGCGAACCCGACAAACCAAGCGTTGTCTCGCAAGTCTCGATCGCCGCTCACGGGCGACCGATTGGAAACCAGTTGGGCGGTTCCCGTCTTGCCGCACACGTTGTAGCCCGCGAGCCGAGCGCGACCTCCGGTCCCCCCCGCGTTCACCACTCCCCAAAGCCCCTTGACGACCGCCTCGATGCTTTTCTTATGGAGTCTCACGATGCGAGGAGCGGGAGGCTCATAGTCGTCGCGAACGGCCTTCCTGTGGGCTGTGGAAACAAGCCGCGGCTGATACCACACGCCGCCCGACGCCAAACCGCCGATGGCATAAGCTACCTGTAGCGGAGTGACGGTCAGCGCGCCCTGGCCGATGGTGACGGAAATCGTTTCACCCGCGTACCACTTCTCGCGGAAGTGGCGCAGCTTCCACCCTGGGGAGGGCACAATTCCTTCTTCTTCGTGGGGCAGATCGATCCCCGTGGGTCGCCCGAAGCCGACACGCTCGGCGAATTCGGCGATCCGGTTGATCCCTAGCTTGTTGCCGACTGTATAAAAGAAAACGTCGCAGGAATGGACGAGAGCTTGATACAGGTTGACTTCGCCGTGCCCGTCCCTTTTGTGGCAGCGGAAGTAGTGGCCGTAGAAAGAAGCTCCACCTTGGCACTGGACGGTAAAGTCCGTGTCAATGACACCGCTTTCGAGCGCCGCAACGGCCACCACCGGCTTGAACACCGATCCCGGGGCCAATTGGGCCTGGATAGCCCGGTTGAGCAGAGGCTTGTCCGGATTTCCCGTCAACCGCCGCCAGTCGTGCACAGAGATGCCGCCCACAAACTTGTCAGGGAAATAGTTGGGCGAGCTGACCAGAGCGAGGATCTCACCATTGCGCGGGTCGAGCGCTACGACAGCCCCTTTGCGGCCCCGCATGGCCAACTCGGCGACCACTTGCAAGTCCAGGTCGATCGTCAGGTGAACGTCGCTTCCCGGCCTGGCGGGATCGCTTCCCAGAAACCCTCGCTCGCGCCCGCGACTGTCGACGACCACGACGCGGCTGCCGTCCGAGCCGGTGAGCGCGTTGTTGTACTGACGTTCCACGCCGGCCTTGCCCACCTCGGCCCCGGGCTCGGCGAGCACGAATTCGACCTGCTCGAGTTCGCGGTCATTGATCTCCCCGACGTAGCCGATCAGGTGGGAGGCCAGGCCGTCGGTAGGGTACAGCCGATTCTGCGATCGCAGCAGCTCCAGCTCTTGAAACTCCGCCTTGTGAGCTTCGACGAAAGCAACATGGCCCGGCGTCAGGTTTTCCTTGAGAATCACAGCCCGATAGCCGGGAGCGTCCGACTCCCGGAGACGCCGCAGCTGGACTTCGAGGCGCTCGCGGGAAATGTTCAAACCTTCCGCGATCAGCGCCAGGTGTTGCGGCCGAGCCTCGGCCCCGGACATCAAGACCTTGAAGTTGGGACGGCTGTCCACCAGGATACGGCCTTCCCGGTCGAGGATTTTTCCCCTCGGGGCATGCAGCGGCCGTGATTTGATCCGATTCCGCTCAGCGCGTTGCTCGTACACCTCCGGACTCTGCACCTGCAGCTGCCAGAACCCGGCGAGCAGCCACAGACCGACCAAAGCAGCTACATATTGAAACACGACGATCTGCACTTCGCCGCTGGTTCGTCTTTGCCTGGAGTAAGGGCTCACGAGGTCTTCTTCCAGCGATCGAATAAGCGGTAAAGCAGGAGCGCCGCCGCCGCGTGGCCGGCGGCCAGGCCGAAGGTGAGCGCGAGATCCACCGCGAGTTCGTTTCCTAACAACACGATCTGAACGGTCCAAAACAGGAATTGATGAAGGAGAAAGAAAATCGCGACCAAGGCGCCGCGGACGCCTGGGAAACCCACTTCGATCACCTGGCTGGCCCAGCCGGCCAGGTATCCGACAACCGTCTTGGTCATGCCGAAAACCCCCAGCGGACCATGCGTCAGCCCGTCCTGCGCCAATCCGACCGCCGCGCCGATCAGCAGTCCCACGATGGGCCGGCGACCGAGCAACGCCAGATAGGCGACAACGAGCAGGGGCAGATCGAAGAGACCCAACGTTCTGACATGAAGCGGCAGGTATACCTGGGCAGCCAGGGCCACTACGGCGATCACGACGGGCACGCCCGTGGCCATCCTGGTGGCATTTTCCCGGACAAGTGAAGGAAAAAGCGGCTGCCCCACGGCTTCCCTCAGCGAGGTTCCCTGCGCTCTTCCGATCCGCGCTCATCCGAAGCGCTGGAGCCCGTCGTAGGGTCGGGTGCGGCGGTCTGAGTCCTTGCAGCGTCGGTCCGCCGCGGCGGGGATTCCGCTTGCCGGCGCCGAGCCGCCCCGGAGTCGCCGATCTCCGCCCGGGCTGTCGAAGTGTCCCCGGGAAGGGGCCGGGGCCGCGCGGTTCGCAGATTGAAGTCGGGAGCCGGAGAGCCGGGCTCGCCTTCCCCGAATCGATGTCCTTGCGCCTCGCCGATTCGCAGGTAGCGCCGCTTCAATCGATCCGCGGCCGTGGCTTGAGGAGCGGCGCCGGGGGCCGAGTCTTCGATCGGATCAAAACCCAAGGCCCCGCCGCCGTTCCGGCCCCTCGGCAGACCCGACTCGACCGGGTTCGACGGCTTGAAATCCGCGGGGGGGGGCGGTAGCAATCGCCCGGGCTGCTGCCGTGCGGTCGAGCTGGGCAGTTGCTGGTGCACTCCCGAGGTAATCACCAACACTTCTTCCAGCCGGTCGAGAGCGACGGCCGGCTTGACGTAGATGCGCTGGAATTCACTCGCTTGCTCGAGGCGGATGACCGTTCCCACCAAAAGCCCCTTAGGGTAGACTCGGTCGTCCCCGGAAGTATAGACCTCTTCGCCGATGCGCACTTCGACATCACGATCCACGTAATCCATCAGACAAAAAGGGGAACCGGTTCCCTTCAACACTCCCCGCGCGCGCGAACGGGCAAGCAGCACGCCGACGGCGGCTTCGGGGTCGTTGAGCAGCAGCACCAAGGATGTACCGCCATGGGCCGCGTGCACCTTGCCGGCGATTCCATCCGCCGTCACGACCGCCATGCCGGCTGCTACGCCGGCATCTGTCCCGAGATCCAGGAAGATCTCCCTGGAGTTCGGATTGGACCCTACGCCGATGACCTGGGAGGTCACGGTCTGGGAAGGAATACTCTCCTGGTACCCCCTCAGCGCTCGCCCACGTTCGAATCGTCCCACCGACCGCCGCAACCGTTGATTCTCGAGCTTCAGTTCGTCAACCTGTCGGTTTAATCGCTGGTTTTTTTCGCCCGTATCGACCAGCCAAACGTAGTCGTTCCAGCTTGACCTTACAAAGCGCGACGACGTACTCATCGCTTTCTGCACCGGGGCGATCGCCGCCGCCGTCCATACGTGCAACAGGCTGCCGTCATTCCCGCGTTTCACCTGGTAGGCCAACAGAGCGAGCTGGAGAGCCAGCACCACGATAAGGGCCGAGGTGTTCCGGTAGCGGGTGAAAAGTTCTACCACGGTTCTTGTTCGTCGCCAGTCCTTGCGGCCTGGGTCCGCCCACGTCGTCAGCCGCTTGGCGGGTGCCCTCGCCAAGCGCTGGGCGACGCCAAGCTCCGAGTAAGCGCTCCGCGGGCGCTATTCGATAGAAATGCGGCGGAGCAATTTAAAATCGCTCAACATTCGGCTCGTGCCGATCACCACCGAAGCCAGCGGGTCCTCGGCAATGGAGACCGGGAGGCCCGTTTCCGCTCGAATGCACACATCAAGGTTGCGAAGCAGCGCGCCGCCTCCGGTCAGCACGATGCCGCGGTCGCTGATATCGGCGCTCAGCTCGGGGGGAGTCCTTTCGAGCGCCACTCGTATCGCATTCATGATCGTGTTGACGCATTCGGAAAGCGCCTCCCTGATCTCCGAGTCATCCACCGTCACCGTTCGCGGCACTCCCTCGATCAAATTGCGGCCCTTGATGTCCATCGTCGAAGGATCGTCCAACTTGTAGGCCGATCCTAACTCGATTTTGACCTGTTCCGCCGTGCGCTCGCCGACAAGCAGGTGGTGCTTTTTCTTGAGATAGTTGATGATCGCTTCGTCCATCTCATTGCCGGCGACGCGAACGGAACGCGAGTAGACGATCCCGGACATGGAGATGATAGCCACATCAGTCGTTCCCCCCCCGATGTCCACGACCAGGTTTCCACAAGGCTCGGTGATAGACAGCCCGGCGCCGATCGCGGCCACCATGGCTTGCTCGACAAGATGGACCTCGCTGGCATGGGCGCGGTAGGCCGAATCGCGCACCGCGCGTTCTTCGACGGGAGTGATTTCGCTGGGCACGCCGATGACGATTCGGGGATGCACCAGCATTTTCCGGTTGTGCGCCTTCTGGATGAAGTAGGCCAGCATCTTCTCGGTGACCTTGAAGTCCGCAATCACCCCGTCCTTCATGGGGCGGATGGCGACGATGTTTCCCGGCGTCCGCCCGACCATCTCCTTGGCTTCTTTGCCCACCGCTTCGACGTCGCCGGATGTCTTGTTAATGGCGACGATCGAAGGCTCGTTGACAACGATCCCCTTGCCGCGAACAGAGACCAGCGTATTGGCCGTTCCCAGATCGATGGCCAGGTCTCGAGAGAAAACGCTGAAGAGGGAACGAAAATTCACTGGTCCCTTCCTGTCTTTCCCGCCTCGCGGCACACGACCGCCGGATGAACGTTACCCCGGCAGGGGCATCGAAGTCCCTTGGGGGTCAAGGGCCGCTAAGGCGCACGGTTCTAGACCGCTAAGGCCTACAATCCTAACGATATCAGAATAGCGTGCCTCCTAGGTCGTCCTAGCGGGACGGGGATGTCTCCCGATAACGTCCCTTGGGCAGGAATCCGCCGACTTGCCGCATGTAATTCTCGTAGCGGGGTCCGAACTCCTTGCGCAGATCCTTTTCTTCGAACATCTTCACGGCAATCAGTACATATGCCGTCATTCCCAGGGCGAAAATCAGATGCCCGACCGTCATGGTCGGCGTGGCCCAGAAAGCAATCAGCAAGCCAGCCTGAATCGGGTGCCGCACGTACCTGTAAAGGCCAGGCGTTCGGAACCCGAGATCACGGTAGGGCAAGTCTTGAAAACGCAGCCAGACCTGGCGCATTCCCAACAGATCGAAGTGGTGGATCGTCAGGGTCGCCAGCAGGACGGTTAGCCAGCCTAGGGCGAAAAGGGCCTGAAAGACGGCCTGACCAGCCCCGCTTTCGACCTTCCAGATCACCTCGGGCAGGGGCCGCCATTGCCAGTAGAGAAGAACGAGCGCCAGGCTGGAAAATAGCGCGTACGTGCTGCGCTCGATCGGCTGCGGGACGAACCGAGTCCACCAACCCTTGAATCCTTCGCGGGCCATACCGCTGTGCTGAAGGGCGAAGATTCCCAGAAGAACCGCATTGATCAACACGGATGGAACCAGAGGCCCCGGGTCGCCGGAGTCGATGGACTTGGGCGCTCCAAATTTGCCCACGAACCCGATCGTGTAGAGGAACGCTCCCAGAGAGACCATGTAGCTGATCGTGCCGCAAAGCAGAACTAGCACTCGGCGCATGCCGCTCTTCTGCCTCGACTCACCGGTTTCTCGTGTCGGGATCTACGCGGGTCAACAGATCTTTCTTCGCGCGGTATAGTGTTCGCGGACCAGTCGGGGGGCTGCGGTGCTTGCTTTCGCACAGCTACTTCCCGATGTGAAAATACGCTGGCGGGGCGAATGGCGACCTTGCTCGGGGTCTCGCCGGGAAGCCCGACAACCTCCCGTTTGTTCAGGACGACCGATGAACGCTGCTTCGTTGTTTTCGAGCCGGACCGTGAAACGATTTGCTCCAGCTTTCGCAAAGCCGGCAGCGGTTGAATCAACCCGTGGCCGCTGTGCATATTTTGAAAGGTCGACCCCAGTGCTAGCGCGGTTGAGTAGAGCGCTTGCTTGATCTGCGTCGCGGCGGCTTCAGGGAATGCTTCCCATAGCAAAGCGGCCGTCCCGGAGACGTGCGGCGCCGCCATGGACGTTCCATCCAGCCGATCGTAGGGATCTGCTCCCGTTTCTCGGACGTAGGGAGTCGGTATGGCCGAGAATACCGAAACGCCCGGAGCGCACAGGTCCGGTTTCACGTAAACGTCCTCGTCGCCCCAGACGACAGCACCGCCGCCGCTGAAGTCGGCGACCTCGTTGCCCGCATTGACGGCGCCGACCGCGCAAGCGTCGCGGTGGTTCGCCGGGCTGCCGGTGACGCCGAGACCGGCGTTGCCGACTGAGAACGACGGGAAAACGCCAAGTAGCCCCAGATTGTGCACGGCCGGCTCATAAGCCTGGTTGTATCCGGATCCTCCCAGAGAAAGGTTGAGGATGCGGACGCCTTGCCGCACGCACCATTCCATCCCGGTGACGATTTGCTTGGTCGTGCCGCTGCCTTGGGGCAGTACCAGGGCTGAAACGAGTTTCGCCCGAGGGGCGATGCCGATGGCTACGCCGCTCTTGCTGCCCCCTACAATCGTGCCCGCGGTGTGCGTACCGTGGAAACCGGAGTCATACCGCGGAGTACCGGTTATTGACTCCCGCATAATATAGAGTAACCTTTTGGGGGTTCTGCTCGTCTTAATAGACATGGGGAACCCAAGAGGCGTAAGGCGCGATTTTGATGCTCTGGAAAAGCGACGGCTGGAGGCCGTGCGGCTGGTCGTCGACGAAGGTTTGAGTCAGTCCGAGGCAGCACGGCGCGTGAAGGCGGCGCAGCAAAGCGTGAGCCGTTGGGTTAGCGAGCATGGCGCGCACGGTGCCGCCGGACTCCGCCGGGCCGGGCGCGCCGGCCGCAAGCCGCTGTTAGACGCCACGCAACGGGAACGTCTGGAGGCAATGCTGCTGCGGGGCCCCGAAGCGCAGGGCTTCTCGACGCCGCTGTGGACTTGTCCGCGAGTCGCTCGTCTGATCGCCGACGAGTTCGGCGTGCGCTATCACGAAGGTCATGTTTGGAAGATCCTGCGGGCGCTCCACTGGAGCCCGCAACGGCCTGTCGGCAAGGCCCGCGAGCGCAACGAAGAAGCCATCCGCAACTGGCGGCGCAAGACTTGGCCGGCCACTAAAAAAAAGCCCAAAAACAAGGCCGCACGATCGTCTTCATCGACGAAAGCGGACTGAGTCAGAAGCCCCATCGTTGCCGCACCTGGGCGCCCCGCGGCGAGACACCCGTGCTGGAGTTCAACTTCAACTGGCAGAAACTTTCCGTTTCCGCCGGGCTGACCTTGCGCAACTTCTACTTCCGGCTCTATCCCGGCGCCATCGGCGAGCTGGAGGTCATCGACTTCCTGAAGGCTTTGGTCCGCCACATCGACGGCCCGCTGCTGATCGTCTGGGACCGCCTGCCGGCGCACCGCAGCCGCCTGGTGCGGGAGTTCATCGAGCTCTCCGAAGGCCACATCGCCACGGAGTGCTTGCCGCCCTATGCACCGGAGCTGAACCCGGTGGAATACATTTGGGCTTACTGGAAGCAGCACGAGTTGCCGAACGTCTGTCCGAAGGACTACTGGGAGCTGGACGAGCGTGCCCGCAAATCCCTGCGTCGCATGCGCCGCAAACCGCGCTTGATTACGGCCTTCTGGAAGCAGTCTTCTCTTGGCCTTGACTAACTCGATATTATGCGAAATTCAATAGGCGGGCGAGGACCGCAAATAAGGGGGGCTCGGCGACCGCTCCCGAGCGAGTCACTTCCCAAATCGAACCGAGATCGGGAAGCGATGCCGCATGGAAGCTCAGCAGCTCGTCGTACCACAGAGGCTTGGTGCGGCAAATGAAGTACGCCGGGAGCCAGAAAACGGCGGAAAAGGGCGCCCAAAACAGATAGGGGCTGCGGTCAAGCGAGTCGTCAAGCCGGCAGGCAAGCCATTGCACTCGGTCGGTGAAACTCGCCAACGGCCAAAGCTCACCGTCTTTAGAATCATCAGGTCCCGGCGACTGCGATAGATCCGAAGGGGCGTTGTTGGGCATGAACTTGTGGGTCCCGCCGCGTGGCGAGAGTAACAAGATCCTTGTGGCGCGCCGGCGGCCTGCCGCTTCCAGTTCAGAAGAGAATCGGTTGTGGAAAGCGAGTCTCAACGAAGTCGCGGTAGCGCTCCAGAGTCGCGTGTTTCGGCAGGAAAGCCGTTGATTTTGTTCCGTGGTCGTACTTGCTGAATCTGGTGAAGTACTTCCGGTGGAATTTACGGTCCCGCGGGTTCATGTATTCTTCCGCTTTGCCGACGATCATGCTGTGGTAGCGGATTAGCCAGGCAATGTGTTCGGGGACATGATCCTTCAACCGCAAGTAAGCGATCTCGTCGTGTCCGAACTGAAAGATTACCTTGTCGAGTCCCGAGGCCGGCTCCAAGGCTTCCACGGGCTCAATGAAACAGACGACGTTCTCGGGAGCCTCACCGGCCAGCATGGCCACCTTCCCCAGATCGTGCAGCAGCGCCGTCAATAGCATGGCGTCATCCAGCTCGCCGTCGCGCTCCATGCCCGCGATCACTTGGCAGACGTGCATATACTGGCTGGTGCAGCCCAAAATCTCGTCCGTGGGATCGACGCAGAGGGCCAATTTCTCGATCAAGTCCCAGACGCGAAACTTTCCCAGAACGGCCCCTTCGTACTTGGTCTTCAGCGCTTGAACGTCCTGCTTCTTCTGCCTTCGGTGACGTTCCTGGATCGCTCGCGACTGCTCTTGGAACTGCGCACGCGGTGTGTTGGCCGGTGGTTTCTTCTCCCCTCCTAGCAGTTCGTTCCGCACGTGCCGCAATGCTCCGTGGTAGCGGTAGCCAAGACCCAGACCGGCAGCCCCCGTCGCACCCGAGGCAACGCCCAACGTCAACAGGTTCCTCCGATTCATGGTTTCCTCTCCCTTGCTGCTCGTAGTATCAACGAGAACCTTCAGCTCGCGGCGTCTCTCCACCCAGCCCGGACACACTCGGGCAGCAGGCAAACTCTACTACGTCATGGTTGCGGTTCGGGACCCAACAGGTCAAGCAACTTTCCTTCCCCGATGACGGCCGTGCCGAGCCTTTTCGCTTTTTCGAGCTTCGATCCCGCACTTTCCCCGGCAACCAGATAGTCGGTGTTTTTGCTGACCGAGCTGGTCACCTTCCCCCCCGCGCCCTCAATCCGTTCGGCAGCCTCCTCCCGCGTAAGATTCGGCAACGTACCGGTGAGAACAAAGGTAAGCCCCTGGAGTCTTCCGTCCGGACTCCTGGTTGGCTCCTGACTCAATCGCAGGCCGGCCGCTCGAAGCTGCTCGATGAGGGAAAGATTGTTGGGCTCCTGGAAGAAGTCGCGCACGGTCTCGGCGATCCGCGGCCCAATCTCTTCGACCTCCCGCAGCTCTTCGATCGACGCGGCCGCCAGCAAATCGACGCTGGGGAAGCTATCGGCCATGATCTGAGCTGTGCGTTCGCCCACGTAGCGGATACCCAGGGCAAACAGTTCCCGCGGCCAGGGTGTTGAGCGGGAGTTTCGGATGCTCGAAAGCAAATTGGCGGCCGACTTCTCTCCCATGCGTTCGAGGGCTGCCAGCTTGTCGGCCGTCAAATCGTAGAGATCGGCGACGCTTTTCACTAGCCCTCGGGCGACAAGTTGCGCCACAATGGCTTCGCCCAGCCCGTCGATGTTCATCGCTCGGCGAGACGCAAAGTGCAGGATCGACTCCCTCAGCCGGGCACGGCAGTTTGTATTGATACAGCGCCGGATAACCTCCCCCTGCTCGCGAACCACCTTGGTGCCGCAGACCGGACAATTCCCCGGCGGGAGAAACGACCGCCGGTCTTTCCCCTGAGCCGTGACTCTGACAACCTTGGGGATGACATCGCCGCTGCGTTCGACTAGGACCGTATCACCGATCCGCAGCCCGAGGCGTTCGATTTCATCCTCGTTATGAAGCGTGGCGCGCGAAACCGTCACCCCGCCGACACCGACGGGTTCCAGCAAGGCCCGAGGCGTCAACGCACCCGTCCGCCCGACCTGGACCTCGATGTCTTCGACCACCGTCTCCGCCTGCTCGGCGGCCAACTTATAGGCCATGGCCCAGCGGGGAGCACGGGCCGTGCTTCCCAGCGCGGACTGCACCGCCGTCGAGTCTACTTTAAACACCAAGCCGTCTATCTCGTAAGGAAGGCTCTCTCGCCTATCGTTCCAGCGATCCCCGAAAGCTACTAATTCGTCGGCGCCGCGGAGCCTGGCCCGGTGGGAATTCACCTTAAACCCGAAGTCAGCCAATGCGCCGAGCGTATCCCAGTGACTTTCGAGCACCACGCGACCCTCAGCTAGAAGGCCGTAGACGAAAAACTCGAGCCGTCGAGAGGCCGTGATGCGAGGGTCGAGTACTCGCAAAGACCCGGCGGCGGCATTGCGTGGATTCGCGAACGTGGGTTGGTCGCCCTGCAAGCGTTCGCTATTGAGCCGCTCGAACGCCCTGCGGTTCATGACAACCTCTCCTCGGACTTCAAACTCAGCGGGCAAAGAATGTTCCCGCGGTCGCCGGACAACGAGGGGAAGCGAGCGGATGGTGCGCGCATTCTCGGTGATATCCTCACCCGTGAACCCGTCGCCTCGCGTCAGCGCCCGGCTCATTCGACCCCCCGAAAACTGCACCGCCATCGACAGGCCGTCCAGCTTCAGCTCACCGACGTAGTCGACGATTTCCAGGCCCGCCAGTTCACGGACCCGCCGGTCGAAGTCCCGCAGGGCCTGTTCATCGAAGGCATTGTCGAGACTCAGGATGGGCGACGGGTGCGGCGCTTTGAGAAAACCCTCGCGCGGGCCGCCACCGACACGCTGGGTCGGAGAGTCAGCGGTTACGAGCTCGGGATGCCGCTGTTCGATGTCTTTCAGGCGGGCGAGAAGCGCGTCGTACTCGGCGTCGCTGATCTCGGGCTCGTCCAACACATAGTAGAGGTGCTCGTGGCGGCGGATCGTTTCACGCAAAGACGTGGCTGCGCGAGAAGGGTCGGGGGCGGAAACTGACTCCGGCATGGCCGTTCTATTATAGAAATTACGTCGAATGACCTTTCAGCGAGCCACTCTGATTTACAATCCGGTTTCCGGACGCCGCCAAAGCCGTCGTCTGGGCCAAGTCGAAGCGGCCCGGCGAATTCTCGAAAAGTGGATCGAGCGGGTGGCCCTGGTCGCCACCACCGAATCGGGCGACGTCGTGCGCCTGGCGAAGCAAGCGCTGGCGAACGGAGCCGATCTGATCGCCGTCAGCGGAGGCGACGGCTCGTTTAACGAGGCGGTCTGCGCCCTGGCGGGATCATCCCAAGCAACCCTGCTGGCGCTGCCCTCGGGAACGGCCAACCTGCTTGCCGAGCAGGCCGGCATTCCGGTCGATGTGGAAAAGGCCGCGGCGTTGCTGCCGGGGCTGGTGAGCTGCCGGGTCCCGGTGGGACTGCTTCGTTTTGACCAGCCCAGACCTGGCGCGCGACATTTTCTTCTTCTCTGCGGGGTAGGCGTCGACGCCCAAATCGTCTATCACCTCAACACCCGGTTGAAAACTTATCTGGGCGAGGGAGCCTATTGGCTCGGATCGATCGAGCAGCTTCAGCGAAAATTCGATCCCTTCGAGGTTCGCCTCGGAGACGAGGTTCACGAAGCCACCTTCGCCCTTGTCAGCAAGAGCCGATTGTACGGGGGACGCCTCGTCATCACCCCCGAGGCGCACCTTTTTTCCGAACAATTCCAGGTGGCCGTCTTCCGCGGCGAATCCCCGCTTCGCTACGTGGGCTATTTGGCCCGAATGGCCACCGGCGGCCTGGACGGTGTTACCGGTGTTACCTTCCACCGCGCGGACCGAGTCGAGTTTTTGGCTCGTGATGCGAAGCCGATTTACGTCGAGGTGGACGGCGAGCCGGCGGGCCGCCTGCCGGCCACCGTCGAGATGGCAACCGAGAAGGTCCGTTTGCTTCTTCCGCCCGAGTATGCCGAACGCTTCGGAGGCAGAAGGGATGCCGAATCGTCCTATTCCCGATCCGCCCGTTAGTCATGGACAACTTGACGCACACGTTGGTAGGCGTTCTTCTGGCTCGGACCCAACTAGGCCGGCTGACGCCGCGGGCAACTTTGATGTGCGTTGTGGCGGCCAACATACCCGACATCGACATCCTCACTTCCAGCTCTTCGATCAACTATTTGAATTATCACCGGCACATCACGCACTCCCTGCCGGCCGTGCCCATCATGGCGGCTCTCGCGGTGGCTTTGGTCGAAGGACCACGCTGGTGGCTGCGCAAGGGAGGCGACCCGCCGCCGTGGCTCCGAACCTGGCTGTTGGCCGTGATCGCCGCCCTGACCCACCCGCTTCTTGACTTGTGCAACCCCTACGGAGTTCGCGCGTTGCTGCCTTTTTCCGAGCGCTGGTATCAGTGGGACGTTCTTTTCGTCGTGGACCTCTGGATTTGGGCGGCGCTCCTCATAGCGACGCTCGCACCGGCCGTCATCGCCCTCGTTCACCGCGAAATCGGCGCGGCGCCGAATCGGGGCGGCGCTCCGGCCTTGATTGTTCTATTCGCCCTGATCGCCTACATCGGCGTGAAGGCCATATTTCATCAGCAGGCGCTCGGAGCGATCGACGCTCACCTCTACGATGGGGCTCCCGCGGTCCGCGTGGCGGCGCTTCCGCAGCCGCTGAAGCTTCTTGGCTGGAGCACGTTCGTCGAAACAGAGGGCTATTACTGGATTTCCAGCATCGACTTTCTTGACTCCGCCCCCTTTGACCCAACAGCCGGCCAGCGTTACTACAAACCACAGCCGGGACCCGCACTCGAGTCCGCTTGGAACAGCGAAACCGGGCGGGACTACGCGCGCTTTGCCCAGTTTGCCTACACGCAGATCGACTCCCACCCGGAAGGTGCCGTCGTCCGCCTGACGGATTTCCGCTTCCGAACCGACACCTCGGCGGGCTTTTTGTGCAAGATTACCCTGGACAACGACTATCGCGTTGTTGGGGAGTATCTTAGTTTCAGCGGCCGGGAATGACCGAACGCTCCAGCAAGCCATCGTGGGCACGCCGGGTTTCCTCCCTCGCCGGATGGACGGTGATCGGGCTCGGCCTGACGGCGACCGCCTCGGCCCACGCCATCAGCATGAGCAGCGGCGAGCTGGAGGTCGCTGGCCACCGTGCTGTGTACGAATTGAGGATGCCTCTTTATGAAGTCACCCACCTCGAGGAGCCGCAGCGGACGCTGCTGGAAAACATCCGGCTGAGGAGTGAGTCCGGAGAAGCTCGCCGATTGGAAGCGTCGTGCGAGGCCGACGCGGCCTCGGGGTGGTATCGCTGCCGCTCGGTGTTCGAATTCGCGGCACCGATCGATCAACTTGACGTCGAATGTAACTTCGCGGCGGTGACCGTTCCCAATCACGTGCACGTGCTGCGCGCGACGCGAGGCAAGGTCAGCAAGCAGGCCGTCTTCGACTTCAGTTTTAACCAGGCGACGATTCGCTTCACGCCGCCCACCGAAGCGGAAACCGCCGTTACCGAGATGTGGGCAGGCGCGGCACGCGTCATCGGAGGCCCTGTTCAACTATTGTTCCTCGTGGCTTTGGCGCTTGCGGGACGTAGCCGAAAAGAGTTGCTCCATATGGCGTTCGCGTTCGTCGCGGCCGAAACCGTCTCGGCGACTTTCGTCGCCACGGAGTCATGGCAGCCCGCGCCACGATTCGTTGAAGCGGCGGCCGCACTGACTGTCGCCTATTTGGCGGTCGAAATCCTGCTATTGCCGGAGGCCGGCTACCGCTGGCTGATTGCGGCCGGAATGGGGATCTTTCACGGCTTCTACTTCGCCACTTTCCTCGAGCAATCCGAAATGAGCCCCGTTTACGTACTCAGCGGTGTCGCGGCCACCGAAGCCGCGGTGTTGGCGATCTTCGCCTGGCTTCTGGGCCGGGTCACCAAGATGGCGGCCACCCGGCGGCCGGTTCAAATCGGGTCCGCCTTGCTGGGTATCGTGGGCATGGCGTGGTTTGTGATGAGCGTGTGGTCGTAGGTGAGACGCTGCGAAAAGCCGTCTCCTGCATGCCGAAGAAAACGCGCTATCAAGATAGGTGGAATGAAGACCTGACCCGGACGCCTCCCTCTCGTGGGTGAGTGGGCCGACCCCCGTAAACGCTACGCCATTACACAGGATCTGGCGGCTCGGGTCCAGCCGTCGGAGCCTCTGGAATCCGGCGCCGACCGAACCCAAATCGAGTCCCATCAGAGGGCTGCCGGGACCCTGGGCCGAGAGCCAGTGACATCGGTTGTTATCAGCAGGCATTCGCGAAAGGGTAGAATTGGGCCGTCGTGGTTGAGATCCAACCATCTGGCACTTCAACCGAAAAGCTGGGCTCCCCAAGTCACACCCGCCTCGACCCGTGCCGTCCGCGCCTTGGCGTCTACGCGCACACTCTTCATGGGCGACAGATCAATCATCAACCCGCCGTCGCAGACTGCCTTGCCGGCCACGTTGTGGCCGCCGGCGTGCACGGAAACCAGGATTTGTCGCTCGCGGGCGAAGTTCACGCATCGGACCACATCGGCGGCTCCGGCACAGCGGGCGATCAGCGCTGGCCGCCGGTCAATCATAGCGTTGTAGATGCTTCGACATGCGATAAAGTTATGGTAGGGCAAAAATCACGCTACCCTTCTCATTCTTTGAGCTATACTGACGCTGTTTATTGAATCTCGCATAATATCGAGTTAGTCAAGGCCAAGAGAAGACTGCTTCCAGAAGGCCGTAATCAAGCGCGGTTTGCGGCGCATGCGACGCAGGGATTTGCGGGCACGCTCGTCCAGCTCCCAGTAGTCCTTCGGACAGACGTTCGGCAACTCGTGCTGCTTCCAGTAAGCCCAAATGTATTCCACCGGGTTCAGCTCCGGTGCATAGGGCGGCAAGCACTCCGTGGCGATGTGGCCTTCGGAGAGCTCGATGAACTCCCGCACCAGGCGGCTGCGGTGCGCCGGCAGGCGGTCCCAGACGATCAGCAGCGGGCCGTCGATGTGGCGGACCAAAGCCTTCAGGAAGTCGATGACCTCCAGCTCGCCGATGGCGCCGGGATAGAGCCGGAAGCAGTGCTGTCCGGGGAAAGTTACGCCAACGGACGGTAAGTCTCTACCGCTCAATATCTTATGGCCTGTTTTGCCAGGGAACGATTTGAAATCCCGAGGCCGCAAATGGCCGCCTGAGCGGAGCATCCCGACGCGGCACAATGGGGGATGAACCTTGGCCGTACGGTTTTCTCCCAACTGATCGAGCACCTGCCGAGCAAAGAGTTTCACAAATGTGTATTGCGCTACCGCGGCGATTCCTATCTGAAAAGTTTCTCCTGCTGGGATCAGTTTCTTTCGATGGCATTCGCCCAGCTGACCTATCGGGAAAGCCTCCGCGACATCGAGACGTGCCTGCGTTCGATGCACGGCAAACTCTACCATATGGGATTCGGCGGCAGGGTAGCGCGCTCGACACTGGCCGATGCGAACGAGTCGCGCGACTGGCGGATCTACGCGGACTTCGCGCAGGTCTTGATTGGCATGGCACGGCCGTTATATGCCCACGACCCGATCGGTGTGGACTTGGACCAGACTCTGTACGCTCTCGACTCGACAACAATCGACCTCTGCCTGTCGCTGTTTCCGTGGGCGGGATTCCGCAAGCACAAGGCCGCCGTGAAGATGCACACGCTGCTGGATCTGCACGGCAATATTCCCACGTTTATCCGCATTACTGCAGGCAAAGTGCATGACGTCAACATCCTGGATGAATTTCTTCCCGAGGCCGGCGCGTTCTACGTCATGGATCGGGGTTATGTCGATTTTCGGCGCCTCTTCGTGTTCACGCTCTGTTCGGCCTTCTTCGTGGTGCGAACCAAAAAGAACGTTTTGCTGCAGCGTCGCTACTCCCACCCGGTGGATAGGAGCACGGGCCTGCGATCCGATCACACCGTTATTTTGACCCCCTTCAACTCCGCCCAAGCGTACCCGGACCCCCTACGGCGGGTGAGTTATTTCGATGCCGAAACCAACAAGCGATTGAAATTTCTGACCAATAACTTCACCCTGCCGGCACTGACCATCGCCCAGATCTACAAATCGCGCTGGCAGGTGGAACTCTTCTTCAAGTGGATCAAGCAACATCTGCGAATCAAGTCGTTTTACGGCACCAGCGAGAACGCCGTCAAGACGCACATCTGGATCGCTGTCTCGATTTACGTGCTCATCGCTATCGTCCGGAAACGCCTCGGGCTGGAAGCGAGTCTTTACCAGATTCTACAGATTCTCAGCGTTACGCTATTCGAAAAAATGCCCGGTGGGGTATCCATTTGACTCAGGTAGCCACAAGATGTTGTGGTCGCGCGAAAGCATCTACCAAGAAGCGAATCCCGAGGTTACTGCTCTGGCGCGGCGTGGGGCTGCGTAACGCGTCCGATTCTCGGAGTTGCCGCCCGAAGGCTGCCACCGCAATGAATTCGCGTGTGGGTCGGCTTGGCGGCCACTCGCACGATCCTCGCAATCTCACATTCCTGTCCGGAGCCACGAGGCCACAACCCATAGGGTGTACCTGAATGAAGTGGATACCCCACAATGCCCGTTTTACAGGCACTCCAGCCATCCGACTCCCAAAATGAATTCCCCTATGACCCCAACCAATTGATTCTATTCGACTTTTAACCGGACAGCAGTGAGCCGGAAGTAGAAGTTGCGCAAGGTCAGCCCGGCGGAAACGGAAAGTTTCTGCCAGTTGAAGTTGAACTCCAGCACGGGTGTCTCGCCGCGGGGCGCCCAGGTGCGGCAACGATGGGGCTTCTGACTCAGTCCGCTTTCGTCGATGAAGACGATCGTGCGGCCTTGTTTTTGGGCTTTTTTTTAGTGGCCGGCCAAGTCTTGCGCCGCCAGTTGCGGATGGCTTCTTCGTTGCGCTCGCGGGCCTTGCCGACAGGCCGTTGCGGGCTCCAGTGGAGCGCCCGCAGGATCTTCCAAACATGACCTTCGTGATAGCGCACGCCGAACTCGTCGGCGATCAGACGAGCGACTCGCGGACAAGTCCACAGCGGCGTCGAGAAGCCCTGCGCTTCGGGGCCCCGCAGCAGCATTGCCTCCAGACGTTCCCGTTGCGTGGCGTCTAACAGCGGCTTGCGGCCGGCGCGCCCGGCCCGGCGGAGTCCGGCGGCACCGTGCGCGCCATGCTCGCTAACCCAACGGCTCACGCTTTGCTGCGCCGCCTTCACGCGCCGTGCTGCCTCGGACTGACTCAAACCTTCGTCGACGACCAGCCGCACGGCCTCCAGCCGTCGCTTTTCCAGAGCATCAAAATCGCGCCTTACGCCTCTTGGGTTCCCCATGTCTATTGAGACGATCAGACCCCCCAAAAGATTACTCTATATTATGCGGGAGTCAATAAGCCGAAAGGATTCGGTCCACAAGGGGGGAGTATGTCTGGATACAAGAAGTATGGGATTGCAGTCTCGTGCGTTGTCGCAGCTCTGATTGTGTCTACTGTGGTTGTCTCGGGACCTGCGTCGGCGCAACAAGAAGCGGCCAAGGATTGGGCGCTTAACACAACGATCATCGAGGCGTGCAGCTGCCCTATGTTTTGCCAGTGCTATTTCAATGCGGAACCGGCGGCTCACCATGTCCACGGTACCGAAAAACACTTCTGCAAGTTCAATATGGCTCATCGGGTAAACAAGGGGCATTATGGTGACGTCTCTCTGGACGGCGTGAAGTTTTGGGTGACGGGAGACCTTGGTGAAAACTTTGGTGACGGCGAGGCCGATTGGGCCGTTGTTACGTTCGAGCCCTCCGTTACGGAACAACAGCGCGAAGTGATCAAGATCGCTCTCGGAAAAGTCTATCCCGTGAAGTGGAAATCGTTCAGTGTCGGGACGGATGCCCGCATTGATTGGAACGCGGAGGGAGGAGAAGCGCACGCGCGGCTCGATGGGGGTAAGGTCGCCGAAATCCTGCTTTCACGATTCGGGGGGATGAGTGAAAACAACGTCGTCTTCAGAAACCTGAGGTACTTCGGGGCCCCGCGAAACGACGGCTTTATCATGATGCCTAACAAGGTTCAAGCCTATCGTGTCAGCGACCGCGCATTTGAGACCAACGGGACCACCGGTTTCATGATCACCTACGAAGTCTCGTCGAAGGACATGTAAGCGCGACCCGACTCTCGCGTCTGGACACAGTGGGTCCCACGGAGCGGTAGGTCAGGTCAGCGGGTGGGAGATCCGGGTCGTATCCGTTTTTTGTGTCAGCGCGCCTGCGGCCTAAGCGTTGGGTCCTACCACGTCGAGCAGCGCCGGCGGAGTTCCGTGGCGGCCTGTGTTAGGTTGGAATCGTGGTTCGCGCAACACTGTTGCTGACTTTCGCCGCGTTGGCCGGCGCGTTCGCCGCGGGCGGGGCTGACCGCCTGGTGCCGCTTAGCGGCGCGCCGCCCTATCCGCCCGAGAATCCGCCGTCCGTCGAAAAGGTCCAGCTCGGTGAGATGCTCTTCTTCGAAGAGATGCTCTCCGGCAATGGGCGCCGCAGTTGCGGCACTTGCCACAAGCCCGAGCTGCTGTTCATGGACGGCCTCAGCCGGGCCTGGGGCCTGCATGAATCGGAGTTGCCGCGCAAGACGCCCAGCCTGCTCAACGTCGGTTGGCAGCGCCGGCTTTTCTCGGACGGCCGCGCCAAGACCTTGGAGGAACAGGCGGCATTTCCTCTTCGCCATCCTCGCGAAATGGATTTGGACCCCACCGTCGCCGCGCGGAGGATTCAACGCGACGCCCGATACCAGAAGCTGTTCGAGCGCGCCTTTCCCGGCCGGCCCGTGAGTTTCGATCTCGTCGCCAAGGCGATCTCGACCTATGAGAGGACTCTGGTCTCCTATGACAGCGACCTCGATCGCTACCTGATGGGCGACCCGAACGCTTTAACGGCGCCTGCCAAGCGCGGGATGGCGCTCTTTACCGGCAAGGCCGGCTGTATTTCCTGCCATCACGGCCCGCTGCTCACCGACCACCAGTTCCACTACACGGGCGTGCCGGAAAGAGAAGGAGATTCCGTGCCGGGAACGAAGCACAAAACGGCTAGCCTCCGCGACGTTACGCGGCGCTATTCGTTTATGCACAACGGCTTCTATTTGCGGCTCTCCCATGTCGTCGACCACTACCGTCGGGGAGGGTCGGCGCCCCCTGGCATGCGAAGCGAAGTGCCGCCGATTGAACTTGGCGAAGACGAAAAAACGGATCTCATCGCGTTCCTTGAATCCCTCAGCGGCCGCGTCACCCAGACCAACTTCCAGTCACCCGATCAGACCCACGGCCGGAACGTCCTTCAACAAAGTGACGCACCCTCTGCCGACAGTGGCCCCCAGGACCCCAGCTACTTGAAGTAGGCCGCGCACCTTGTTTCGTACAGGACTCGGACGAAAGCGCCGGCTATCGGGCTGCTCCGCGTTGCCATGTACCCTATGGGACAATGAAGTAAAGCTACACCCGTGAGTAAGGCTGCGCTCGTGCCCATGAGTCCATCCGCGGAATCCGAACCCTCCCCCGAAAGCAAGCCTGCCTCGGCCGACGTGTCCCCTTCCGGGCCGGAAACCGCCTCCGAAGAGTCGTTTTCCGACCTGCTGGAGCAATTCGAAAGGCAACAGGAGAAACCCGCCTCCCGAGAAGGCGGAGTCCTGACGGGTGGGGTCGTCAGCGTCCGCGACGACGGCGTCTTCGTTGACATTGGACGAAAATCGGAAGCCTTCCTGCCCCTCGAAACTCGTTCCGAGAAAGAACAGGGCCCCGAGCTGCAAATCGGAGACTCCGTGGACGTGAGCATTACGGGACGTTCGCCGGACGGTTATCTGCTGCTTTCTCGGGTGATTGCCGAGCGCCCGAAAAACTGGGCGCAGTTTGAGTGGGCGTTCTCGACCGGGGCCACCGTCGCCGGGACTGTCACCGAAGCGATCAAAGGTGGTCTGGCCGTCGACGTCGGCGTACGCGCATTCATGCCCGCGTCGCGTTCCGGCGCAAAGGACGCCTCCGCATTGGAGAAGCTGGTGGGCGAGGAGGTTCGCTGCCGCATCATCCAGCTCGACGTGGACGACGAAAACGTGATTGTCGATCGGCGGGTCCTGATCGAGGAAGAAAAAGAACAGCAGCGAGAAGACGCGATTGCCCGCTTGGAGACGGGCACGGTAGTCCAAGGCACGGTTCGAAACATCCGGGACTTCGGCGCCTTCGTCGACCTGGGGGGCGTGGACGCTCTGCTTCATGTCAGAGACCTCTCGTGGGAAAAAGTCGCCGATGTTTCCGAAGTGCTTTCCGAGGGAGACTTGCTGGAAGTCAAGGTTCTCAAGATCGAAGACAGCGGGAAACGAATCTCGGTGGGCCGCAAGCAGCTCACGCCGGACCCCTGGACACTGATCGGCGAAAAGCTCAAGGTCGGCGACCGGCGCAACGGCCAGGTCAAACTGCTGAAGGACTTCGGCGCGTTCGTCGAGCTCGAGCCCGGCGTCGAGGGCTTGGTGCATGTTTCGGAGATGTCTTGGGCCCGCCGGGTGCGCCACCCAAAAGACCTGCTTAAGGTCGGCGAAGTCGTCGACGTCGTCGTGCTCGACATCAACACGGGGGGCCGGCGGATCTCTCTCGGCATCAAGCAGACTTTGGGGGACCCCTGGGAGCGTATCCGGGAAGATTTTCCGGTGGGCAAAGTCGTTGAAGGCACGGTGCGGAACTTGATGAAGTTCGGCGCCTTCGTCGAGATCGCCGACGGGATCGAAGGCCTGGTTCATGTCTCGGACCTGACCGCCGAAAAGCGTATCAATCATCCCAGCGAAGTTCTCAAGGTCGATCAGAAGATTCAGGCGGTGATCGTCGAAATCGACCCCCCAAAGCGCCGTCTTAAGCTCAGCATCAAGAAACTCGAGCCCGATGGCCAGGACAACTTTATCCAAGAAACCAACATCGGTGACACGGTGACCGGGCGGGTCGTAAAAGTGCGGCGGCGGGAAGCGACCATCGAGCTGGGAGAAGGAGTCAAGGGGATTTGCCGCTGGGAGGAATCAACCGAACAGACGACCGGCGAGGCGGCTGAGTCAGCCCCCTCGGCCCAGGACGTCTCGTCGCTGGGCGACATGCTCCGCTCGGCCTGGCAAGGGGGAGCGGGAGGCGAGTCGGGCTCCGCGCGGCCCGAAGAACTCAAGCGCGGCCAAGTGCGGTCGTTCAAGATTACGGCGTCGGATCCGAAGAGTCGAACGATTGAGCTGGCGCTCTCCTGAACACGGCGAGCTGGAGGCGGACAGGCCCGCTTTCGACAGAGGCGGCGTGAAATTGGGCGATGCTTTGTGGAGCCGGCGTTTCTCACGAGGGCGTAAGGGCGGTTCGCCCCTACAAGCAAAGTTCCTTCAACGCCGGTCGTCTGAACGCTCGTGAGAAATGCAGGCTAGTGCTAGGTTTCAAAAGCTCGCGTATTTAAAGAGACCTTTCCCTAAGCATCGCACCGATCGTCAATCCGGCCCGGAAGTGGTTTATTCCGAGAGCCTTCTGAGCCGCGACCGCGAGGGGACGGTCCAGGGATTGTCGGCCTACCAACGATCGCGAACTTATGGAACCAAGCACTAGCCCGCTTTTCTCACCACGTGGCGAGGCGAAGTGCGTGAGAGGCCCATCAGTACAAGGCGCGCGACGCTCGGCGCGCGGAGGTGTACTTGAACAGTACGTCGAGCACGGCGAGCAAGCGCAACGCAGTAATGGCGGGCCTATTGCGTGCTTCGACCGTCCGGCGGTGAGAAAAGCGGGCTAGACGTATTCGCTCCGTCGGACGTCTAACTTACGAGCGCTAGCGATGACCTTTCTGACTCCGTTGTTTCTGTTGGGCGGGCTGGCGCTCACTCTGCCGCTATGGCTGCACCTGTTGCACCGGCAAAACCCTATCAAGCTGCCTTTCAGCTCGCTGATGTTTTTTGAACGCCGGCAACAAAGTTCATTGAAAGAGAGGCGGCTCCGCTATCTGCTGCTGCTGGCCCTTCGCCTGGCGCTCTACGCGCTCGTCGCGCTTGCTTTCGCCAAGCCGATTTGGGAGCGGCCTCCGGCGGTGGCGTTCGGCGGCGCGCCCACCTTGCACTTGATCGTTCTCGACACCTCGCTGAGCATGAATTTCGGTGATCGCCGGCAGCGGGCGGTCCGCGAGGCCGAAGGCGTCGTCGAGCGGATGGAGCCGGGCGATCGAGCTCGGATCATCGCCGCAGGCGCGAGCGTGCGGCTGCTGACGGAAGCCATCAGCGATCGGGAAGCTCTAAGGAGCGCCATTCGTTCGATCGATCCCGGCTACTCGCGAAATTCCTTCGGCGACGCGGTTGAAGCCGTTCGGAACTTAATTGGCAACTCGATGGGACCCGTACAGGTTCACTTGGTTTCCGACTTCCAACAATCCTCCATGCCCGGCCGATTCCAAGACGTGGCCCTGCCCACTACGGCCGCCTTAAAGATTCACAGCGTCGCTGAACCCTCTTCGCCCAACTGGTGCGTGGAGACGATCAGAGGGGCGACGCGTATTTATGCCGGCGCTCCGCGGCTCGAAGCAACCGTGGCGGGATTTGGGACAGAGAAAGCGAGCAAACGGGTCACCTTGACGATCAATGGCAGAGAGGTGGCTTCCCGAACCGTCGAGGCGCCCCCATCGGGACGCGCTTCGGTGGTATTGGAAGGCTTCGAAGTTCCCGAGGGTGATAGCCGCGGCGTCATTCGCATCCAGCCGAGCGACGCGCTCGCCCAGGACGATCAACGATTTGTAGCGTTCCGCCACTCCGAGCCGGCGACCGTCCTGTTTGTCTCGGGCCGGAGGCGCGGACGCGACTTGCTGTACTACAAGTCCGCCCTGGAGTCGTCCGCCGAAGCCGCTTTTCGAGTGGAGGGATTCTCGGCGACAAGGGTCGGCAGTCGGCGCCCCGAGCGCTTTGCCTTCGTGGTCGTCTCCGACGTCGCTCGGCTGCCCTCGCCCTTCGGGGAACGTCTTAGGAAATACGTGGAAGCAGGAGGCTCGGTCTTGTTGGCTCTGGGGCCGAAGACGACCCTGGCCGGCGAAGCGCCTTTCTATTCCCAGCAGATGGGAGAGGCGAGCTACGCCGCCCGCCGCCGGGACCGCTTTCAGCTGGTCGGGGAGATCGACCGTTCTCATCCTGCGGTAGCCCCATGGGTGCATTCACCGAAGGTTAAGTTTTTCCGCTTCGCGCGGTTGCGCGTGGGGGAACAGGACCAGGTCTTAGCCCGCCTCTCCGATGGCTCGCCGCTACTCGTCGAGCAGCGTCTGGGAAAGGGGCGGGTGACGGTCTTTGCCTCGTCGCTTGACAACGTTTGGAACGATCTGCCGCTGCACCCCGTATTTGTCCCCTTCGCCATGGAGTCGGCGCGCTATCTGTCGGGGATCGAAGAGGAAAAGCGCCAGGCGCTGGTAGACTCCGTGATCGAGCTAGGCAAGCACCGGACGGCGGGGTCAACCGTTCAACTGTTTGACCCTCAGGGAGAGCGGTCTCTCTCGCTTTCCGAGTCGGTCTCCGGTGAAGATTTTCAGCTCACCGACGTCGGTTTCTACGAGGTGCGCAGAGCGGGCCGGACGGAGCTGGTGGCCGTCAACCCGGACGCGCGGGAGTCGAACCTGCGGCCGATCGACGCTGATCTGATGGCCCTCTGGCAGGCCACAGGACGAGAACGAGCAGATGCGGGAGCCGGGACCGCTTCGGAGGCAGTCGCTCGGGTCCCGCCCATAGAGATTTGGCGCTGGCTGCTAGCGCTGTTGGCGATCGTGACGCTGCTAGAATCAGTCGTAGGGACTTGGCATTTGAAGGTCCGACGCGAGGTGGAAGTCTAGTGTTCAACTCCTCCACTCCCGGCCCGTTCCAGAGCATTCAAGGATACGTTTCCGGCGTTCAACGCCGGTTGAGATTGGCGCTGGCCTCCAGGGGCCTAGGCGCTACTGTGGCGACGGCGCTGCTCGTCACCGTGGCCTGCGTCTACGTCGCCAACCGATTCGCCTTCTCGAACTCGAGCGTGGTAAGTTCCCGCGCGATCCTATTCGGCGCTCTGATCGCGGTCCTGGTCTGGGTTCTTATTCGGCCTCTTCTGCGCTTGGACCGCGGCCGGACGGCGGCTCAAATTGAAAAATCAGTTCCCGCTTTCGACGGCAGAGTCGAAACCCTGGTAGATCAGACGTCGGAGAGCAAGGCGGAGACGCCGAACCCCTTGATCGATTTGCTCGCCGAAGACGCCTGGCGGGTGGCGGAAGCCGCGCCTGCCCGTTATGTCGCCGGCATCGGGCGGGTCTTCGCCTACCTGGGGGTCGCCGTCGCCGCGTTCGCCTTCCTGTTTTGGCTCGGCCACTCCGGCCCCGGCTACTGGGGCTACGGCACGTCCGAACTGTGGGCAGGCTGGTTGGAACCGGGCGCGCCGCCGCTTTACCAAATCGTCGTCGAACCGGGCGACGCCACGATTCGCCAAGGCGTGGACCTGCTAATAGCCGCGGATACGGTGGGTTTCGAGCCCGCCGAAATGCAGCTGTTGGCCAAGTTTTCGAGCAGTATTGACTGGGAGCAGGCTTCCATGCAGCG
The DNA here is from genome assembly GCA_965248365.1 of Bryobacterales bacterium. Lineage (GTDB taxonomy): Bacteria > Acidobacteriota > Terriglobia > Bryobacterales > UBA6623. Next base: position 890,647 of record CBDFJA010000004.1, read on the forward strand.
GCAACTCGAGGGTAGCGGATTCGAGTTTGTCTTCGCCGGTGTGCGGGAACCGCTTCGTTACTACGTCACGGCGGGTGGAATCCGCAGCGAAGAGTTCGAGGTCAACGTCGTCCAAATGCCTCACGTCGAGCACATCAAACTGACCTATCACTACCCTGGCTGGGCGGGAATGAAACCGCTGATCGAAGACCCGGGAGGCGACATTCGGGCCGTGGCCGACACGGAAATCGAGGTGGAAATCGAGACGGACAAGCCGCTGGCCGAAGGCATCCTGCGCGTCAACGGCGAGGAATCCATACCACTGGATCCCGACGGCCTGCGAACCACCGGCCGTCTCAAAGTGGGGAAACAGGGAGAGTACTTCGTGGCGGCCATGTACCGGGGAGAAATCGTCCGCTTGACGCAGGACTTCTTTATCTCCGTCGTCCCCGACGAAAAGCCGGTTGTAAAGTTTCTGCGGCCGGGCCGCGACTCGAAGGCCACCAGCATCGAAGAGGTCGTCACGGAATTCCAAGTACGAGACGACTTCGGTCTGCGGTCATTCGACCTTTACTACTCGGTGAACGGCGGTGAAGTCCAAGAAGAACCGCTGCTCGACCTCCGTGGAAGAGTGGAATCGAAGGCCCCCTACACTTTCTACCTGGAAGAGATGGGCCCGGACTACGGCGAAGACGAAGCCGCCGGTGACGAGCGGCTGAGCCCCGCCGCCGATTTGCAGCCGGGTGACCTGGTCTCCTACTACGCCGTCGCCCGGGACGCCAAGACCACCGTTCAGACGGACATGTACTTTATCGAGGTAAGGCCGTTCGAGATGGAATTCTTCCAGCGCCAGGCTTCGGGAAGCGGGATGATGGGCAGCGGCGGCGAACAAAACGAAATCTCGCGCCGTCAGAAGGAAACCCTGACGGCTACCTGGAACTTGATTCAGGAATCGACCGACTCCGACGAGCAGTCGAAGGCAGAGATCCGAGAAAACGCCCTGTTGTTGTCGGAGATCCAGCTCAAGTTGCGCGACCAGGCGCAAACCTTGGCGCGGCGAGTCAAGGCTAGACAACTGGCCGCAACGGACAAGGATTTCGAGGCGTTCGTCGAAAACATCGAGAAAGCGGCCGAACACATGGGGCCCGCCGGTCTACTGCTGAAGGAGCAAGAGCTCGAGGAGTCGATTTCTCCTCAGCAAAAGGCCTTGCGGCATCTGCGCCGCGCTGAATCGATCTTTCGCCGGATAGCGATCTCCTTCGGCCGGGGCGGCGGGGGAGGCCAAGGCGGACGCGATCTGGCCGACATGTTCGAGCTGGAGATGGACCTCGAGAAAAACCAGTACGAAACGGGCGGCGGGTCTGCCCAGCAGTTGGAGCGCGAAATCGATGAGGCGCTCGAAAAACTCCGCGAACTGGCCAAGCGGCAGGAAAAGCTCGCCGAGAGACAGCAGTCCCAACCACAGACCTTTTCCCAGCGCTGGCAGCAGGAGATGCTGCGGCGGGAAGCCGAAGAGCTGCGTCGCCGGCTCGAGGAATTGCAGCAGCGGCAACAGGCCGCGCAGCGTAACTCGGGGCAGCAGTCCGGACAGCAGTCGCAGGGACAGTCCGGGCAGTCGCAGCAGCAAGGGGGACAGCAGTCACAACAGCAGTCGCGGCAGCAGCGGCAACAGCAGAGTTCGCGGCAGGGTTCGGGAGGCGCCGGCAGCCCACGATTGGAAAGCGCCATTCGTAACCTTCAACAGGCCGCTCAGGATATGCAAGCCAGCCAGTCGGCGAGCGGACGGCAGAACAGCCCCCTCGGCCGGCAGCAGAGCCAAGCCTACGCCCGCCGCGCCCTCGACAAACTCGAGGACGCCCTCAGAAAGCTCGCCGATCGACTCCGGCAGCAGGCCGGCGACTCTATTTCCGACATCGCCAAGCGCGCCGCCCAATTGACCGAACAGCAGAAGGAAATGGCGGCGAGATTGAACCAAGCCCTGCAAGATGCCCTGCAAGAAATTCGGAAAAGCGGAGGTTCCGCGCGGGGCAGAATCCCCAGCGGCATGTCGCCGAGTGAAGAACTCGAACTCGCCGAGCGCAAGACTCAGATGCAAGAGGAAGTCGAAGCGCTGGAGCGGGAGATTCAGCAGACAGCCCGCCGGATGGAGGATGGCCAGGCCTCCCGAAAACTCCGCGAAGCTCTCGGCGACCTCCAGCAGTCCGAAGTCGGGACTCGGCTGGGAAATGCCGCTCGCTATATTCGCCAAGGTTACGCCGTCCACATCGCGCAGAGCGAAGGAGGCGTCACCCGAGCTTTGGAAAAATTACAGCAGCAGATTGGCGAAGCCGAGCGTTTGGCGGCAGCCGAAGGACATGGCGGCAAGCAAGGTCTCGAACGTCAATTAGCCCAGCTCGAGGAACTGCGCCGACAGCTCGAGGAAGCGGCCGGCCTGGGACGTCAAAACGGTGGAGAACCCGGTCAAGGTAACCAGCCTGGCCAAGACCCTCAGGGCGCGCAGATGGCGGAAGGCCGACAGCCAGGCTCACAGACCGGTCCGGGCCAACAAGGCCGGCGTCCAGGTCAACAGCCCGGACAGGGCCGGCAGCAAGGGTCGCGGCAAGGCGAGGGGCAGTCCGGGCGGCCGAGAGGTCAAGGCGCCGCGCAAGGGGATGGTCAACAACAGGGCGCGAGAGCGGGTGAGGGGGAACGACTCGGCCCCCCCACGGGCGAACGGCGGGCATTCACCCAGGGCGGGCGGGAAGGCGGCCCCATGCAGTGGCGCGGGAGCGCCAGCAACTTCGGCGGCCGGAGATTCCAAGGCGGCGTTCGCGCCTGGGACGCGGGCACGCTCGCCGACGTCCAGCGCTCCTTACGAGAAGCGGTGGAGCGATTACCCGGCCTGACCCAGCAACTCAGAGGGAAAGGCATCGATGAGCAGGCGCTAGCGGAGCTGCGGGGTTTCGTCGCCGGCCTTTCCCAATCCCGGTTCCCCGGCGACCCCCAGTTGCTCGAAAAGGAGCACCGCAACCTGCTCGCTCTGCTCGAGCAACTCGAGCTCGAAGTCAGACGCCAAGTCGAGCAGGAAAAGGGCGCCTTCCAGGTGCGTGTCGTCGGCGCCGAACCCGTCCCCGAGCAGTACCGCGAAGCGGTAGCCGAATACTTCCGCCGCCTGAGCCAGGGCAGATAGTCGCCCGACATCCAGGGGCGGTCGACCGGAATAGCTCGCGGCGTTGAGATGACCGACCGAACGCGGGATGAGCAGCCCCCAGGGGACATTGGATAGTAGCTCAGGGTGAAGCGAAGCAGGCTCGCAGCGACCGAGCGGTTGGGCCCGCGGACTTGCGCTCACCGCTCAGTGCGGTTGAGTCTGAGCGTGGGTAAACAGAGCCGCACCCGCGAGGGTGCGGTCGAGCTTTCGTGACGCCCGAACTGCCTCCTCCCGGCACCCGACCCCATCACAGGGGACGACGGTTCTCGACGCCCGGGTGTTCGGCTGTTGCGAGGACTTGCCCTGTCACTAGGGTTCCAGGCTCAGTAGCTTGCTGTCGCACAGCCTCGCCTCGGGCACTGAGCACCGAACCTAACCCGCTTTGCTCACCAGGTGGCGAGGCGAAGTGCGTGAGAATCCCGTCAGTACAAGGCGCGCGCCGCTCAGCGCCGCATTTCTTGAATGATGCGGGCGTACTTTTGCGGGTGCAGCCTGGCCATTTGTATTTTGGCTCTAGCAAAAGAAGTAGCGACCCGCGTTCGGCGCCCGACCGGGAAAGTACGTTGAGCACGGTGAGCAAGCGCAACGCGGTAATGGCGGGCTTATTCCGTGCTTCGACCGTCAGGTGGTGAGAAATGCGGGTTAAAGGCCGCGGGTCTCTGCGATCCCTGCGCACTTTACCTTGCCACCTCGTGAGTCGCCGTGAACTTCCTACACCCCGTGGCATGAAAATACAGCCGGTAACGTAAATTCACGTTACAGACAGGGCCTATTTTCAAAGCAGAAAAGCGGGCTAAGCTAAACAGTTGGTCCCCATGAGCGAACAAAAAATCAAGGTCTTGTTGATCGCTTCCTGCGACCGCAGCGGCAGTACTGTCGTGGGCAACGTTCTGGGCAGCGGGCAGAACTTCTTCCATGGCGGCGAGATCCGCCACGTCTGGGGACGAGGCCTGATCGCGAACTGGTCATGCGGCTGTGGACAGCCCTTCCGGGAGTGTGATCTGTGGACCGCCGTTCTGGAGGACGCATTCGGCGCAGCGGACCGCGTAGACGCTCACTCGATGGCCAACCTGCGGATGTTCGCCTACTCGAAACAGAATCGCTTGCTGGCCTTTAGCCCGGAAGGACGCCGGCATCTGCAAGCAACCCTGCGCCCGTACCTGGAAAATCTCGATAAGCTCTACCGGGCCATTCAGTCGCGAACCGCCGCCAAGGTCATCGTCGATTCGTCTAAGACCGCCGTGCACGGTTGGCTGCTGACCATGCTGCCGGCGATTGATCTTTACCTGCTCCATCTCGTTCGGGACTCGCGCGGCGTGGCCTACTCTCTGGGCAAGAGGAAACTACACCTGGGGGACCCCGAGCAAAGGTATATGGCCCGCCCGGGACCTGGAAGAGCGGCCGGATGTGGCTCAGAGACAACCTGGCCATCGAATCGCTGAGTGGCTCGCGGCCGGGCGAACGCTCAAAGTCCGTTACGAAGATTTCGTGGCCCGCCCGGAGGACGTTTTGCGTTCCGTTTGTGAACTTGTGGGCGAGGATGCGTCACAGCTTCCCCGGGTCGGGGCCTCGCGCGTCGAAATCCAAACCAGCCACACCGTATCAGGCAACCCCATGCGCCTCGCCACGGGCGCCCTCGAGATTCGAGCGGATGAAGAGTGGCGAGCGAAGATGGGTTTTCCTCGACGCGCGGTGGTGACCGCTCTGACTTGGCCCTTATTGAGGCAGTATGGGTATTTGGGCAAGCCGCCACGCTAGCCGCCCGGGGTAGGGGGCGATCCCCGACCCGCTACCCGGCTGGGATCCCGGCAGGCTACGGTTTTTTCGCCGTCTTTCCCCCTCCGTTTGACGGTCTCGGCTATTCTTAGGGAAATCTCTCAACCCGGCAAGTGTTACATTGCGATACTGCGCGTACGAAGACTAGGGAAAGCGGATACGCCGGCCCCAGGCCGGTCAATACGGTTCCCCGGGGGCGCCAGGAAGTGAATCGGTAGATGACGGGCCAACAAGCGACTCGACGAGCTCTTCTCGAGAGCGAGGAGAGGTTTCTACAGCTCGCCGAAACGGTCAAGGAAGTTTTTTGGATCACCGAGGCGCGACGCGGCAAGGTGATCTATGTCAGCTCTGCCTACAAAGAGCTATGGGGCCGGCCGAGCGGGCACGTACTCAAAGATCCCGAAAGCCAGTATAAGTGGATTCGTTCCGAAGATCGCGCCCGCGTTCGCGCCAGTCGCGACCGATACCTAGCTTCGGGTTGCGAGGGGGATTGGACCGAGGAGTACCGCATCCTTCGTCCCGACGGATCCCTACGCTGGGTTTGGGAGCGCTTTCGGCCGATTCGCGACCAGGCGGGTCAGGTCACCCGGCTGGTGGGGATTTCCCAGGACGTCACCGACCGCAAGCGGGCCGACGACCGGATCCAAGCACTCGCCCGGTTTCCCGACGAGAACACGAATCCGGTCTTGCGGGTGGCCGAGCAGGGCGTGCTGATGTACGCCAACGAAGCCGCCTCCGTGCTGCTGACTTCCTGGGGAAGTAGCGTCGGAAGTCCCGTGCCCGGCGATGTTCGCTCCGCCGCTCAAGCGGCGTTCCGAGCCGGCCGCAAACGCGAGATCCAAACCGAGTGCGGCGATCGCGCTTTCTCCATTTCGATGACCCCGGTTTCCGACGCCGGCTATGTGAATCTCTATGCCGTCGATATCACCGAACGCCTGCGCGCCGAAAGAGAAGCTCGCTTCCAACGAACTTTGCTGGCAGCTCAAGGAGAGGCGGCGATCGACGGCATCACGATCGTCTCCGAACAGGGGAAGTGGCTCTCGGTCAACCGCAGATTCATCGATATGTGGGGCCTTCCGAAGGAAGTCGCCGAGGCTAGGTCGAAGGCGGCGTTCCAGGACTGGGTCAAGGGCCAGGTCGCGGAGCCGGAAGCCTATCTGGCGCGTTTGCGTTATCTCTACGCGCATCCGGATGAAGAGAGCCGCGACGAGATAGTCTTGAAAGATGGTCGCATCTTCGACCGCTACGGGGCGCCCGTGCGCGGCGATGACGGCGCCTATTACGGCCGTGTCTGGTACCACCGGGATATCACTCCCCAGAAGCAAGCCGCCCAGGAGCTGGCCGCGGCGCGGGACGAAGCGCTTAAAGCGGCCCGGCTCAAGTCAGAGTTCTTGGCTAACATGAGCCACGAGATTCGTACGCCGATGAACGGTGTGATCGGTATGGCCGGACTACTGATGGATACCGATTTAAGCTCCCGGCAGAAAGAATACGCCGAAACCATCCGTCGCAGCGGAGACGTCCTGCTCGCTCTCGTTAACGACATCTTGGACTTCACGAAGATCGATTCGGGAAAACTCGAGCTCGAGCAGGTGGTGTTCAACCTTCGCGAATGCTTGGAGGAGGCGCTGGGACTTCTCGCCCCGCGAGCCGCGGAGAAACACCTAGAGTTAGCCTACTTGATGGACGAGCAGACACCGACGGTCGTGCTCGGAGACGTCACCCGGGTTCGCCAGGTGCTCGTCAACTTTCTCAGTAACGCGGTCAAGTTCACCCACCAGGGGGAAATCCTCGTCAGCGCCGCCTCCCAGCCGCGCGGAGACGGCCTCTACCGCCTCCAGGTCTCGGTCAAAGACACCGGGATCGGGATTCCACGGGACCGCATGGATCGCTTGTTCGAGGCGTTCACCCAAGTCGACGCCTCGACGACGCGCCATTATGGCGGCACCGGCCTCGGACTGGCTATCAGCCACAAGCTGGTTCGATTGATGGGAGGCGAGATGTGGGTCGAGAGCCGGTTGGGAGAGGGATCGACATTTTATTTCGCCATCGATGTCGCCAAGGCCGCCGAACAACCCGACGATGCCTGGCTCCGATCCCCCGTCGAGCTGGCGGGCAAGACAGTTTTGATCGTCGACGACAACGCTACAAACCGCACGATTTTGGTCCGTCAAGCCGAGTCCTGGAAGATGAGACCCCGCGCCGTTCCGCTGGCGCGTGACGCGCTACGGCTGCTGGCGAAGGGCGAGCGTTTCGACGTGGCGGTTCTCGACATGATGATGCCCGAGATGGATGGGCTGATGCTGGCCTACGAGATCCGCAAGGCCCATCCGCGGGACCAGTTGCCCCTTGTGTTGCTGACCTCGATTGGTGCCCGGGAGATCGGCGCGCGCTTGCGCGATTCCGACGTGTCGGAATCCGATTTCGTAGCCGTGCTCGGAAAGCCCATCCGGCCGTCGCAGCTTTACGATGTCTTTTTGTCGATGTTTCAAGGGCGCCCCGTCCTGGTGCCAGGCCGGTCTCCCGAGCAGTCAATTGATGCCGCCATGGCCCAGCGGTTGCCGTTGCGGATTCTGTTGGCCGAAGACAATCTCATCAATCAAAAGGTTGCCCTACGAATTCTCGAACGTCTCGGCTATCGCGCTGACGTGGCTAGTAACGGCCTCGAAGCCCTGGAATCGTTGCGGCGCCAACCCTACGACGTAGTTCTGATGGACGTCCAAATGCCGGAACTCGACGGGCTGGAGGCCTCGCGCCGCATCCGGGACGAGTGGCCGCCGGGGCAACGTCCGTGGATCATCGCCATGACCGCGAATGCGATGAAGGGAGATCGGGAGATCTGCTTCGAGGCGGGCATGAACGATTACATCAGCAAGCCGGTACGGCTGGAAATGCTACAGGCTTCCCTTGAGAGCGGTTCCCGCGGCGGGCGCCCACCCGCGACCCGCGCCGCCGATAGCGCGATCGACCCGGCCGCGCTGGAACAGCTTCGCGAGGAGTTGGGCGGCAATCCGCAAATTTTGAACGAGCTGCTCGAAACCTTCTTGGGTGAGACACTCGATCACCTGCGGCAGGCACGCCAGGCGCTCGCCGGAAGTGACCCGGAAGCCGTCCGGCGCGCCGCTCACGCGATTAAGGGAAGCTGCCGCGAGGTCGGGGCGAACCCCTTGGCGGAGTTGAGTCAGCAACTCGAGAATCCCGCCAGGGACGGGCATCTCGACCCGGATGAGGCCCTTCTCGCGTCCATGGAATCCGAATTCCAACGAGTGCACAAGCAAATTCGCGAGATCATCGGCGGGCAAAAACCGGAGTAACTTCAATAGAGCGGTTCGGCGGCGCCGATCTTGGCGGGCGAGATCGCTCTTCCCCTTTGCTCTATCGGTTCGCCGACCCCCGGTCGTTTGTCTTTGTGGCGCACGCATTCTAGCGTGCCGTGTCGCCATTCTTGGCGACATCGATCCCGGTCGCGGCGCAAGCCCGTAGCGCCGGCCTCGGCGGCCGTTTTGCCGAGACCTGCGTCCGTTGGCTGATGCACCATGACGTGATCCCGCCCTTTACGGAAGGGCGTCTCAACCTGGAAACTTGGCAGGCCGTAGGCTGACGCCCGGGGCTTAGGCCGCATTTCTCACCACCTGACGGCCGAAGCACGCCATAGGCCCGCCATTGCTGCGTTGCGCTTGCTCGCCGTGCTCAACGTACTTTCCCGGTCGGGTGCCGAGCGCGCGTCGCTGCTGCTTTCGGTAGAGCCTAAATACGAAACGGTTAGGCGGCACCCGCAAAAGTACGCCCGCATCATTCAAAAAATGCGGCGCCGAGCGGCGCGCGCCTTGTACTGCCGGGCCTCTCACGCACTTCGCCTCGCCACGTGGTGAGAAAAGCGGCTTAGGCGATTGCGGTCTTTTCTAACCCTCGCCTGCAACACTTGACACGCCCGCTATGCTTAAAAATAGGGTAGCGAGCAAGCAGGACGGCGTCGAGAAAAGGGAAAAATACCAAACAAAGCCGATTTCCCCTAACTAAATTGCGCACAGTAGCTTGCACGTCAACCGTGAAGAGAACAAAGGGCGAATATCCGGAGGCTTGGCCCCCCCTCGACGACCGAGCTCCGCGACGTGGTCAGGAGACACACAGGCGGGAGAAACCGGCCCCTAGGCTGATCCACGGCCTAATCTCCCTTGAGTATCCGCCTACTCGTTGGAACGATCCGGTCAACCTGCCTTGACATCGTGATGCTCTTAAAGTATCATCAAGATGTGCGGACCACCCTTACTCTCGACGACGATATCGCCGACAAACTCCGCGAGGCTGCCGGGAAAGCGGGTCGGCCCTTCAAGCAAATTGTTAATGAGACGCTGCGTTTGGGTCTAAACGCCAAGCGAACCATGAAGCCCCGCAAGCCGTTCACCGTGCGTACTCGGGATACGGAACTTCGTCCCGGCTTCGAGTTGGACTGTGTGTCGTCATTGCTGGAAGATCTCGAGGGGCCGCCTCGTCGATGAGGCTCGTCGACGCCAACCTTCTTCTCCACGCTTATCACCCGTCGAGTGATCATCATAAGGCGGCGAAGGACTGGCTGGAGGGTGCCTTATCGTCGGCTACGCCCTTCTGCCTGGCTTGGCAGACGATCACCGCTTTCATCCGAATAAGCACATCTTCACGGGTTTTTGGAGCGCCATTCACGACCCGCGAATCTGTTGGGATTGTGCGGGAGTGGCTCGCTGTTCCCAGTGTTGTGGTTCTGGGTCCGGGAGAACGTCATTGGCGGATTTTCGCCGAGTTGCTGGAAAATTTCCAATGCCAGGGGCAACTGGTGATCGACGCCCATTTGGCGGCGCTCGCCATCGAGCATGGCGCGAGCCTCTACACCACGGACAAGGATTTCAACCGTTTCGACCAGCTCGAAGCGGTGAATCCACTGGCCTGAGCGAACCGCCGGCCCGCGGGGCCCTTTGGAGAGCGGATGTTGACCCTACTTGTTCTTCGCCACGGGAAGGCGGACTGGGGTGCGTCGAGCGACCACGAACGTTCTCTCGCCACGCGGGGCCGGCGGGACGCGGCTGTCGTCGGGGAGTTTCTGAGCGCCATGGGATTGACCCCTGATTCCGTGATTACTTCCTCCGCCGTTCGCGCCCGAACCTCCGTCGAGGTAGCGGCGGAAGCAGGAAGCTGGGGCTGCGCGATCAGGGGCACCGATCGTTTCTACGACTCCACGCCTGGGCAAGTTCTTGAAGTAGTGCAGGGCGAGGCCGAGTCGACAAAGACGCTTCTCATCGCCGGACACGAACCGACGTGGTCTACTTTGGTCAGTCTCCTTATTGGCGGAGGAGCGGTGAGCTTTCCCACGGCGGCCCTCGCGTGCATCGAGTTTGCGGTCGAGAACTGGAGTGAAGTTGAACCTTCGCGGGGCCGGCTTGCCTGGTTGGTCACGCCCCAGCAACTCCGTCCGGGGTCGGGCGACCGGAAACTGCCGCCTATGCGCTAGCCCCGATACTCGTTAGTTAGGGCCGGTCCAGCTCCGGAGGGGCGTAGGATAGCCGGTAGGCTGTGTAGCGCGGACCTGGCGCCTTTCCAGGGTCCGCGTCCTTAGGCTTCCGCGCCATCCATCGGAACTTGGGACGCAAGGCCACCCTTCCCTTGACGACCGGATTCCCCCGCCTGTGTGTTGCCCGATCACGTCGCGGAAAGCGACCGAGGCTGGTGAGCGCTTGGTCTCTCTGTGTAGCCGCTTCACTCCGCCCTACCAGTAAGACCCCATCCAGGTCGCCTCGAAAGGCAGCTCGACCGGCGGCCGCTTGAGGATGGCCTCTTCGTTGATGTCTGTCCCCAATCCCGGCCCGGTCGGTATCTTCAAAAAGCCGCCTTCGTACTCGATGGGATTGGTAAGGATCTCGTTGTACTGTTCCCAGTCGGGATAGAAGAACTCCTGAATGATGAAGTTCGGGATGCAGGCATCGAGATGTAAGCTCGCGACGGTCGATATCGGGCCGTTCGAGTTGTGTGGTTGGACGCTCACGTAATAGGCTTCGGCCATGGCGGCGATCTTTTTCAGCTCCAGAATACCGCCCGCGTGGCAGATGTCAGGCTGGATGATGCGCGCCGCCTGTTTTTCAAACAACGGCCGAAACTCCCAGCGGTTGTAAAGCCGTTCCCCGGTCGCAATGGGCAGGTTGATGGCTCGCTGCACTTCGGCCATGGCGTCCACGTTGTCGGGGGGGATCGGTTCTTCGTAGAAGAACGGGTCAAACGGCTCGAGCTTTTGCGCCATGCGGATCGCGCTCCACATGTTGAAGCGCCCGTGGCACTCGATGAGCAGATCAATGTCGGGCCCGACGGCTTCACGGACGGCCTTGACCGAAGCGATGGCGAAATTTTCCTCTTCTTTGGCTATGACTTGGCCGCCGCGGCGAAAGGGGTCCCACTTCAAGGCGGTGAATCCGTCGGCGACCGTGGCCTCGGCATTCCTGGCGATCGACTCCGGTGTGTCTTTCATTCCCCCGAGTTCGATTGACTCAAAAGCCCAGGCGTTGGCGTAGGCGCGCACTTTGTCCCTCAGCTTGCCGCCTAGGAATTCGTAGACCGGCATGCCGAAGTGTTTGCCCTTGATGTCCCACAGGGCCTGCTCGACTCCGCTCAAAGCGGCGAGAGTAATGAGTTGGCCGTACCAGAAAGTTTGCTTGAACAGAGAATTCCAGATCTCCTCGATCTGAAAGGGATCGCGTCCGACAAGGAAATCCCTGAACGACTGCAGTGCCTGCCGGACCTCAGGCGCGTGGCGCTCAATGCTCGATTCTCCGACGCCGGTCAAGCCGCTGTCGGTGTAGAGTTTGACGAATGTCCAGTTGCCGTGCAACCCGTGGGTTTGGAAGACCTTTAGGTCAGTGATTTTCAAGCTTGTGCCTCCTGTTCACGAGTCGGATGAACAGGGTTCCGTGTAGCCTGCTCGCCTTCGACGACCGATCCGCCACCAAAGGTCAGACGCGTCCGCGCGGCCCCATTTCGAGTCGGGCATGGCAGCGTACGCAGCCCCGTGCCGGCTGCGCCGCGGGTGGCCACCGAATTCCATAGTCTAAACCAACTGAAGCTTAGAGACGACTCGCGTCTTTCCAAACCCCGGCTTTGGGCTGGGAACCCAGTGGTTCAAATCCCGAAGGGACTTCCGGCGCCGCCTCGTGCCGGACCCTCGGATTCCGCCGCGGCTCCAAAGATTCGGCCCGGTTTGCGCCGTCTGCGGTAGGAAAACTCGGCTAGCCCGCTTTTCTCACCACGTGGCGAGGCAAAATGCGTGAGAGGCCCGTCAGTACAAGGCGCGCGACGCTCGGCGCCGCATTTCTTGAATGATGCGGGCGTACTCGAACCCTACGTTGAGCACGGCGAGCAAGCCTAACGCCGTAATGGCGAGCCTATTGCGTGCTTCGACCGTCAGGTGGTGAGAAATGCGGGCTAGCTATAATAGCAGCCCGTGGCGAAAGTCGTGCGGAAGAGAAAAATGGGGACTGCCAAGGACTGCCACCAATTCGCCCCTCGTCATAGTCTTCGGAACAAAACACTTAACCGGAAGCGAATTGGCTGGCTGTACCCGATTTTTCGCGACGTTTGCCTTTGCCACGGGCTGCTAGAGGTGGAGCAACCGCCGAATTGTCAACATTAGACGCAGTCGTCGGAAGGCGAGGAACTGCCGCGCAGTCACGACTCCGAACTGGGGATTCGCGCTCGTGGGGATGGCGAATTGCAGCACCGCCCAGAGACGGCGGAAATCTCTCCCAATCCTTTCTGCTAAGTCCGACCGGAGTTGGCGGCGCGCGGTTGGGGTCGCCGCGTCAAGATCCCGGAAAGCGTCCCGATAGGCCTCTTCCGCAAGGGGTGTAGCTTCGACGGCCGGTAGGTCGTCCGGCGGCTCGATCGGAGGCCGGCCTAGCTTGGCCAACAGGACCAAAAGAGCCAAGGTCGACAGAGCGGTAACCGTCAGGACTAGGGCAAACATCATTTAGATCGAACCGTGTCGCAATCATGCCGGTGGAGCGGCCGCCCCTGTGCGGTAATCCTGTAGAAAACGAATCCTTGCAGGGAGCGGGCTGTTCCAGAAGGCGATGGCAGGCCGGTCGATTAGCCGCGTCCGGCAGGCGGATTAAGATAAATATGCCGCATAGTACCACGGGAGTCAACAAGAAATGCTCAACCAAAACGCTTTTAGAAAACTTGCTTTTGATTGTCATTGGCGGGATATTTATGGATACGCATGTAAAAAGGGGGGTAAATAGTGAGCGGCAACCGGGTTGACCGAGATCCCCCCGCCCATCCAACCGTAGTGTCGGGTGTCGCCTCGGACGATGGCGTCCGCGTTCGACCGTTGACGGAATCGGCGTCGATGGAAGATCGGCCTGCAAGCGGGCGCCGGGCCGGTCCCAGGCTGGACAGGCAACTCGAAACCGGGATACTGCCGGGAAGACGACAGCGGGTGGGCCGCCGTTGTAAAATGTCACCGTAGGCAAGGAGGCGACAATGGCAAGCGAGAGTTCTCGGCGTGATTTGTTGCGTACCGCGGCTGGCGGTGCGCTGAGTGCAGCCGTCGGAAGTGTTGCCCGTGGCCAGCAATCGGGGTCTTCCGGCATTCCGACTCGAAGACTGGGGCGTACGGGCGAGCAGGTCTCGATCCTCTGCCTGGGCGGAGGGCACATGGCTTCGGTGGCTTCCGAAGACAAGCCCGAGGCGGTCCGCATCATGCATGCGGCGGTCGATGAGGGGGTCACTTTCTTCGACACGGCGTGGGAGTATTCGGGCGGCCTGAGCGAGAAGGTGATGGGAGAGGCCTTGGCCGGGGGACGCCGCGACAACGTGTTTCTGATGACCAAGAACTGCGAGCGTGACTACGCCGGGTCGATGAAGTGCCTAGAGGATAGCCTCCGCCGCCTGAGGACGGACCATCTTGATCTCTGGCAGTTTCACGAAATCGACTACGATAATGACCCCGATTGGGTGTTCGAGAAGGGCGGGATCAAGGCGGCCATGGAAGCCAAAAAGGCCGGCAAGGTCCGCTACGTCGGTTTCACCGGCCACAAGGACCCGAGCATTCACCTGAAGATGCTGCGCAAGCCCTATGACTGGGACAGCTCTCAGATGCCGATCAATATCATGGACGCTCACTATCGTAGTTTCCAGCGCCAAGTCGTGCCGGTGTGCTTGGAAAACGACGTAGGCGTAATCGGCATGAAATCCCTGGGCGGCGGTAACGGCATCATCCCCTCTAAGACGAGCCTGACGCCGGAGGAATGCCTGCGGTACGCTCTGAGCATGGACGTTTCGACGCTTGTCGTGGGTTTCACGTCCATGGGGCAGCTCAAGGAGGCGGTGGCCATAGCCCGTGACTTCCAGCCGCTCTCGGACGAGGCGAAGAAGAGGCTGTTGGCTCGGGCTAAGGCCGAGGCGAGCGACGGGCGCCACGAGCTGTCGAAGTCGACGCAGGTTTTTGACTCCACCCATCACAGGCTGCAGCACGGCTTTGAGGCCTAGGAGGGCCGACGGCTAAGCCCTATCAATGACAAACGAGGATCTCTCATGAAACAGAAAAGTCTCTCAAACGCCAAAGCAGTCGAAATGATGGAGGGCATCGTCCGCAAGACGCTGACGTACAATGACGGTGCGATGCTTTGCCACATTGAAATGAAGCAGGGGGCCAAGATCCCGCTGCACCATCACGAACCGGTACAGATCGGCATGTGCCTGACCGGGAAAATCCGTTTCATCGGCGAGGCTCCCGAGGATGAGTTCATCGCGGCGGCGGGAGACGGTTACGTGATGGAATCGAACAAGCCTCACGGCGCCGTGGCGCTCGAGGACTCGGCCGTTGTCGAGGTGTTTACCCCCTCGCGGCCGGAGTACGCGGACTTTTAGGAGGGTGGGTTAACCGGGCCGCCTCCGGTCCCAAGGCCGGCCCGGGCCCGAGTCGCCGCGACCCACGTCGGCCTCTTGACCACATTCCGGAAGCCCGATCGCGGCTGGAACGGGAGCTACTTTTTCTTTGGCCGCGACCCCAGAGCCTCGCCCGGCTTCAGTAAGGTCGGCCTCTTGCGCTTCTTTTTCTCTTCTTCTTTCTTGATCTTGGCCGTCTCTTTCCGGAGGGCGGGAGTCATCGACTCTTCGAGCTTTTGGCGCTCCCGTTCGTCCGCGGCGCGAACGGCCGCTAGGCGCTCGCCCAGGTCTTGCTCGGCCAACTCGATACTGTCTTGGGTGATCTCGATGGCGTCCTCGAGGACGAACTCATATCGAAAGTAATCGTCTGCCGGATCATCGGCCATCCGCTGCAATGAAGCCAGGAATCGCTCTTCTTCCGTGACGATTTTGTCCATGACTTCGCTGACGTCCTTGTCATCGTCGAGGGCGTCGTCGATCACGATATCGATGGTTTCGATGATGCGCCCGTACTCGTCGAGGTTGCGGTGGATGTTCGCCGAGCGCCCGGGTTTTTCTTTCGCCAGTTGCTGCCGCACGAGTTCGAGCCGGAGTCCGGCGAAGTGGAGGTAATGGGTGATTCGCAGATCCGGCGCTTGGGCCTCCCGGATTACATCGACCTCGTGATCGGTCAGGAAGTCCCGCTGCGTCGCAAACTCTTGTGACCCGAGCGGTTGGAACACGAGGAGCCAAATCAGCAAGCACAGGGCGCGTGGTGCGTTCATGGCGGGCTCACTTCTGCTTCTTGGTCATGATGGCTGTCAGCAGTTGCGTATTGATTTCGGTGACGCGGCCGTGTACGCCGTCCACGGCGGAGCGCTCGTCAAAGTTCAGCTCCCGACGGAGAGCCTCGAGTTCCCGGGCCAACTCACGCGTGCGGATCTCCGCCCGCTTGAAATGTTTTGGGTGTCTGCGGGGGGTCTTGCCGGTGGCCATCAGGGAGTCGTAGGCCAGTTCAACGGCCTGTTGGATTTGGGCCAGCAGGGCAACGCCGCCGTCGACGTCCCCTTCTTGATAGGCCGCGAGCACGCCGTCGACCTTGTGTCTGGCGAAGCGCAAGGCCAGCGCAGCGCGTTTTTCGAACCCCGGCTCCGATTTGATGGATTCCAAATCCCGGGGTACGCGCGAATCGGCTCCCAGGACAGCGACCGAGAGCAGTGTAAACAGCGTCAGTTGCGAAACGATCCTCATCGCCCGCCCTTGCGCAGTATTTTTTGAAGCGCCTTGATCCGCTGCTCGGATTTCCACTCCTCGTCTTCCAGCCCGGAGTCGGCCGCCAGAAACGCCTCATAGCTGGCCAGCGCCTCGCTGCGCATCTGCAAGTTGTCCTCTACGATGGCCCGGAAATAAAGGGAGGCCGGCTTCTCCCCGCCGCGTTGACGGGATTCGTCGAGAGCCTTCAGGGCTCTCTCAAAGTTGCTGAGCTGGTAGGAAGAGAACGCCAGCCCGTTCCAGGCCCCGACCAGATCGGCGTCGTGCTCGAGCGCGGCCAGGAACTCGTCCGCCGCATCCTTATAGCGCTTCGCGCCAACCAAAGCGTCCGCGTAGCGCACTCGCAGTTCGGGACTGGAGGGGTTGAGGACGGTCGCGGCCCGCCAGGCCGATAGCGCCTTGCCGGGCTGGTCGTGTGACGAGTATGCTTCCGCCAACGCCGCCTGGTTGGTCGCCGTGGCGTTCCGCTTGACCACCTGTTCAAAAAGTTGGATCGCCTCGGCGAAGCGCTCTAGCTTGAGCATCAGGAAGCCCGCCCGCTCCCGGACGGCAATGGCTTCCGGATGGGACTTCAGATAGTCCTGATACAAATCCGCCGCTTGCCGGATCTTCCCATCCCGTTCGACGATCTCGGCCAGCTCGAGGATCATCTCCGACATCCGCGGGTCGAGCTCAATTGCCCGCCGGTAATAGTTCGTGGCCTCATCAAAACGCTTGAGCCTTGCCAGTGACTGCCCGAGTTCGAGATGGGCGTCGACCGAGTCGGGTTTGAGCTTGAGAGCCTGCTCATATGCTCCGATGGCGTTCTCCTGTCGCCCAGCCTTCGAGAGCGCGCGGGCATAAAACGATTGCGCTTCGAAATCATCGGGTCGAGCGGCGGCCAATACCTCGAGGTGTGGGACAGCCCGGGAGAACTCGTTCTCCCGGATCAGCAACAGGCCAAGATTCACCCGCGCCGAGGCTAGCTCCGGCTGTTGACGAACGACAATCTCGTAGTGTTCGATCGCCTTCCGAAGCTGCTTGATCTCGGTATAGGCAAACGCCAGATTAAAGCGGGCGTTGCCGTTGTCGGGCTCGTCGGCGACCACTTTTTCAAGCAGTTCGGCGGCCTTGGCGTAATCTTGCTGATCGAGGGCCTTTGCCGCCGACTCGATGGCGCTCTCGGAAGCCGCCGCTAGAAACACCCATAGGGCTAGGAGCGCCGTCGCCATACCGACATTCTAACAGCGGCTCGCGGTCGGCTAAGGTGATGTGGAACACGGCGGAATGCTGACCGCGTTGGTTGAGGTCAGGGTCGTCTTCCCATGGCTTCAGCCGTGGGAAGAAGTGGCAGTTCGCCGGAGCCCTGGAAAGGGCGACACAACAACTGACCGGGTCACGAAAGCGGCCCCGTTGCGGCGCGGGCCCGAGGTGAGAATCGAACGGCTCGTGGGCCCGCGGGCTCACGCCCGCGGCTCTGTCCGGCGGTTGCGACCTCGCCCACGCCTACTCCTCCCTGTCCTGGAACTCCGCGGCCCAGTTCTGAACCACCCGGATAACCGGCGGCGGCGCGTCTTCGAGGGGTTCGGCGATGACGAAGCGCTGCCCATCCGCCGAAACATCATACGTATGCGTACTAAACTCCGTCCCCCCCCGGACGACAACCCCGCCGCGCGGAACAGCCTCCTCGGAGGGCCCACCGACAATCTCGGTGAGGTGGTAATGGGGATGATCGGTTGACTTTGGCCGATCAGACCCACTTTGTTACCGCTACGATCCCGCCAGACAAGTTGCCAGTCTCTGCCCGTCTGGTCGAGGTAGACCAGGGTCCCATCCGCGGAAACACTTGGGTTGGACGCGCTCTCGGCCACGAGAAAGGGCTCGCCGGTGGCTATTAGCTTGTCGCTTGAAACGGGCATCGCCCAAACCGTTGAGGAGGGCCCTTGCATTCCCCGCTGCGTCAGCACATGTCCGCTGGGGGAATAGACCAATTCTGTGTCCGGTCGCTCTCGATCCAGAGTCTCCTCCCCTGTGTCGAGGTTGTAGAGCACGGTGAGGCGTCTCGCAATGTCTGTTACCAACAGCGTTCGGTCGCCGTGCATACGAGGCAGAAAACGAGGCGCCACTAGAAAGACCTCATTCACGCGCCCCTTGATCAACAGCTCGGGGGGGGCCACCTTCGGACGCAACTTTATACAAGCTCGGCGGCACACCGACCGTGAAAACGATGGTGTTGCGGTCAGGACTCCACGCTCCCGAGGCGAAGGGTATCTGAGGCAGCGGGCAAAGCGAAATGGCAGCTCCCCCGCCGACGGGGATCCTTTTCAACTCCCGACCCTCAGTGAAAGCAATAAAATCACTGTTGGGCGACCAGAATAGGCCCGAACGACCTTCTGGCCTGCGCGAGGCAGCAACGCCGAGTTCGCGAGGTTCCTGCCGGTCGAGATCCTGAACCCAGAGCTTCGTTTCCTCGTCTCCGGCAATGTAGGCAATATGCCGTCCGTTGGGAGAGATGACCGGCCCGGCGACATTGGTGCCTGGGGTGAAGGCGAACCGCACCGGGCGAGTGCGAGATACTGTCTCGGGGGAGCGGAGCGACAGCGCGAGGATAAGCACCGCCAGAAGCAGCAGCGCTGCTCCGAGAACGATCCGTTCGCGCCGGAGGCGGCGCCTGAGCGGGGCTGGAGCCTCCATTGCTGCTGAGGCGGGCGCCGGGGAAGGGGCTTCGTCGGCTGCGGCCGTGGGCACGGCATGCCGTGCCCCTAGGCAAGCTAAAAGCTTGCCCAGTGGGCGGCGATTCGTCGCGGCAGTGCACGACAAAGGGTCCTACCGCGCTCCACGACGGCCGGCA
This sequence comes from Bryobacterales bacterium, assembly GCA_965248365.1. Lineage (GTDB taxonomy): Bacteria > Acidobacteriota > Terriglobia > Bryobacterales > UBA6623. The sequence goes on from CBDFJA010000004.1 coordinate 909,579, forward strand.
CGCCCTGACGAACAAACCTCAACATTCGGCACGTGCCCGCGCACGAGCCTCAATCCAATCTGCCCTGAATAAGGAGAAAAACAACTATGAAGCGGCTTTTGCATATTGTCTCGGCGGCGGTGCTCGCCTCTACCCCACTCTTAGCCGGCGTGGTCTTTGAAATGGAGACCAAAGATCACGATTCGTCGCCCCCTCTAATGGAATCGATCGCCATGCTGGTCGAAGGGCGCAATCTGAAAAGCGAGCTGGGAGCCAGTGGCCGGGATTCGCAAGCGACAATGATCTATCGCGGAGATCGTCGTGAGATGGTGGTCATCGATCATGGCAATGAAAGCTACTTCGTGATGGACCGGGAGACGATGAAGGCAATGTCCGGCCAGATGAGCCAAGCCATGAAACAAATGCAGGAGGCGCTCAAGAAAGTTCCGGCAGAGCAAAGGGCGATGGTCGAGAAAATGATGAAGCAGCGCATGCCGGCCATGCAGCCTCCGCGGCGTCCCGCGAGTGAATTAAGGAAGACCGCTGATCGCGCCGATCTTCGCGGCTACCCCTGCGTCAAGTACGAGGTGTTGCGCGAGGGCCGCAAGATCAGGGAACTGTGGGTCACCGACTGGTCAAATGTAGAAGGCGCGGGCGAGGTGGCCGACGTTTTCCGCGACATGGCGGCGTTCTTCAGCGAGATGCTGGAATCGTTTTCGAGCGGCACCGGGCCGGGGCTTTCACAAACTGTCGGGGATAACGTGTTCCAGCACATGAATGAGTTGGACGGCTTTCCCGTGGTGACCAAAAACTACGGCAACGACGGCTCGCTGAAAAGCGAATCAGTGCTCCGCTCGGCGAAACACCGGGCCGTGGAGCCCGGCGAGTTCGAGCCGCCCGCCGGCTACAAAAGGCGGGAAATGATGGGGCGGCCCTGAAGAAACTGCCTGTTTCTTCGCCGGCATAGAGGGCGCCGGGCCGTGATTTGAAAGGAAAACGCGGGCCTCTTTCGTCCCTGCGTCCTTCTGCTCTCGCAGCGCGTCTTGCTTCCCACTGGCTGCGCTTACCGTGCTTGCCCGGCTTCAGCATGCACCGCCAAGAGCGGCTCCAAGACCTGCAGCACATTTCGCGCCACGAGCCGGTTGCCCTCCGCGGTGGGGTGCAAGCCGTCGGCCTGCGTCAACTCCGGGTTGCCGCCCACTCCTTCGAGCAAAAAGGGGATCAGCGGCACGTCGAGATCCTCGGCTATTTCCGGGAAGACTTTCTCGAACGCGTCCAAGTACTCGCGGCCGTAGTTGGGCGGCAGCTTCATGCCGGCCAGAATCACTTGGCTTCCGCGTTGTCGAAAGTGGTTGATCATCTCGCGCAGGTTGGACTTCATCCGTTCCGGATCGAGCCCTCGCAAGCCGTCGTTGCCGCCGAACGCGACGATGACGTATTCGGGATTCAACGCGCTGACGATCTCCTTCCGAACCAGACCGCCATTGGTCGTATCCCCGCTCATCCCCTCGTTGCGGACGACATAGCTGAATCCCAGCCGATCGAGATCCCGCCGCAGGTAATCCGGATAGCTCTGGCCTAAGGGGACCCCGTATCCCGCGGTCAGACTATCGCCGAACGCAACGATGACCGGATCCGAGCCTAGCGCCGGCCGGCGCGCGTGGCTCGGGGGCGCCGCCGGCTCTTCGCTCGGCCGGGTATCGGCGGACGGTCCCGAGCCGCAACCCCAGACGACGACGAAAGCGAGCAGGAGAATCGACGTACGCACTGCATGCCATAATAAGTTTCGGCGGGGGTCCATGTCGAGTCCGCAGCCCATCATTGAGGTCCGAGGCCTGTCGAAAACGATCGACAGCGGCTCCCACAGGGTCGAGATCCTTAAGGGCATCGACCTCGCCGTGCCGCGCGGGCAGTTTGTCGCCGTTATGGGACCTTCGGGCAGCGGAAAGAGCACTCTGCTGGGTCTACTGGCGGGTCTCGACGCGGTTTCGTCGGGCCAAATTCTACTCGACGGCCGGGAAATCACGCACCTGGACGAAGACGAGATGGCGGTGTTGCGGGGCCGCAAGATCGGATTTGTGTTTCAGTCCTACCAGCTGGTGCCGACCCTGACCGCCGAGGAAAACGTCTTGCTTCCTCTCGACGTGGGAGCCGACGGCTATGACGGTGCGGCACGGACGCGAGAGCTTCTGGAAAGCGTCGGCCTCGCGGATCGTCTCGACCACTACCCCGTCCAACTATCCGGGGGCGAGCAGCAACGGGTCGCCATCGCTCGGGCGTTTGTTTGCCGGCCGCCGCTTATCCTGGCGGACGAGCCGACGGGCAACCTCGACAGCGCCAACGGCCTCCGTGTCCTCGAAATGCTGTTGGATCTCAACCGCCGCGAGCAGACGACCTTGCTTCTTGTCACCCACAACCGCGAACTCGCCGCCCGAGCGGATCGCCTGATTAGCCTCCACGACGGTCGCATCGTATCGGACGAGTTGCTCGGGAAGCAGAACTGAGCTAACTCTATGGTTGACCTCCCGAGAGAGTCTTTTGAAATTGTATGGACTTATTCAAGGGAAGCTCGTATCCTAAAGACAAGGAGGGTTGCCGTGACTATGGAGTCTACGTAATGCACCATAGGCAGCGATGGTTTAGGGTAACGTTGCTATTCCCACTTCGCGACAACGAGGGAAATGCGTTTGAAAAGGAAGTCTGGCGCTGGTAGAACCGAAGAATGATGGGACTATTCCAAGCCTTTACCGACCGGGGAGTCGTCAAGGGTTTGTGGAGGGGTCAGCAGGATCTGAATCGTGAGATCGTGATCAATGTAAGAACAGAACGCGAAGTCGCCTCCATCAGAGAGTTCTTGCAAGAGGCGCGCAAGAAGTTCAGGCAGAAGAAGATGTATTTGGAATCAGTGCTGTCCGGGGAAAGTCGCGCCATCGGACGGTAAGTCTCGACCGCTCAATGTCTTATGGCCTGTTTTGCCCGGGAACGATTTGAAATCCCGAGGCCGCAAATGGTCGCCTGAACGGAGCATCCGGACGCGGCACAATGAGGGATGAACCTTGGCCGTACGGTTTTCTCCCAACTGATCGAGCACCTACCGAGCAAAGAGTTTCAGAAATGTGTATCGCGCTACCGCGGCGATTCCTATCTGAAAAGTTTCTCCTGCTGGGATCAGTTTCTTGCGATGGCATTCGCCCAGCTGACCTATCGGGCAAGCCTCCGCGACATCGAGACGTGCCTGCGTTCGATGCACGGCAAACTCTACCACATGGGATTCCGCGGCAGGGTAGCGCGCTCGACACTGGCCGATGCGAACGAGTCGCGCGACTGGCGGATCTACGCGGACTTCGCGCAGGTCTTGATTGGCATGGCACGGCCGTTATATGCCCACGACCCGATCGGTGTGGACTTGGACCAGACTCTGTACGCTCTCGACTCGACAACAATCGACCTCTGCCTGTCGCTGTTTCCGTGGGCGAGATTCCGCAAGCAAAAGGCCGCCGTGAAGATGCACACGCTGCTGGATCTGCACGGCAATATTCCCACGTTCATCCGCATTACTGGAGGCAAAGTGCACGACATCAACATCCTCGACGAGATCGGCCCGGAGGCCGGCGCGTTCTACGTCATGGATCGGGCCTACGTCGATTTCGAACGCCTCTTCGTGTTCACTCTCTGCTCGTCGTTCTTTGTCGTGCGAACCAAGAAGAACATCTTGCTCCAACGGCGCTACTCGCATCCCGTCGACAAATCCACGGGCTTGCGCTCGGATCAGACCGTCATACTGGCTGCCATCGAATCGGCCCAAGCCTATCCCGACCCGTTGCGGAGGGTCAGTTACTTCGACGCCCGGACGAACAAGCGGCTGAAGTTTCTGACCAACAACTTCGCGCTCCCGGCGCTGACCATCGCCCACATCTACAAGTCGCGTTGGCAGATTGAGTTGTTCTTCAAGTGGATCAAGCAACATCTGCGAATCAACTCGTTTTACGGCACCAGCGAGAACGCCGTCAAGACGCAGATCTGGATCGCTGTCTCGATTTACGTGCTCATCGCCATCGTCCGGAAACGGCTCGGGCTGGAAGCGAGTCTTTACCAGATTCTACAGATTCTCAGCGTTACGCAATTCGAAAAAATGCCCCTTTTACAGGCACTCCAGCCATCCGACTCCCCAAACGAATCCCCCTATGACCCCAACCAATTGATTCTATTCGACTTTTAACCGGACAGCAGTGATTTGGAATATCATCCGGTGTTTTTTGAAGAAATTGAATAAAGATTGCAGCCTACATGTCAGGCGCTGACATTTGGAGACCGAAACTTGAAATATGTTAATCGACGAAATAAGTTTGAGGTCGACTTGCGTGGCCTCACGGAAGAAGAAAAGAAGTTCTACTCGCAGGCACTGACGAAATTTAGACAGGGTGTGCCCTGGGTTTCTTTTGAACAGTTCGCCTTCGATCCAAGATCGCCGATTTATGAGCGGCGACGATCGCATCTGGAGGTACTCAGAGATCCTCTCTACCTGGCGCTGGAGGACATGTGGCTTCAGCTCGGTGTCCAGCAAGGGCTGATTGCGGAGGAAAAAGCAGCTTCCGCGCGATCGTCAGGCGATCGCCGAGCTTCTGTCGGAAAGGGTGGCCAAAGGGTGCGCGGGACTCAGGCTCAACCGGCTACGAGAGGAGTTGGCAGAACGTCTTGAGCAGAGGCGGCAGACGACGAGGAGCGGGCAGACCGCCGACCAGTGAGACAATTAGGAGAAGCGTGACCTGGCGTCTGCCGATTCATCTGCTTACTCGCGTGTATTCGTTGGCCCGCGTGGAGGGAATGAGTGTAACTGCTTGGGTCGAGCGGGCTCTAGCGGCGGCGATAGATTCCCGCGGAACTCGTGGGGACATTCGCTGAGCGGCCGGTTGGTCGTATCGGCTCCGGCACAACTAATTGATTGCCCCTTGCTAGCAAGCAGAAATCCCAGCGCCCGCGTGGGACAGCTGGAAGTCTGGAGGGATCGCCCGCGGTGGGTTTTCCCTTTAGCCGGGCCATTTAGACCATGACTCGCGTTCTAAGCTGGCGCAATGCCGTGAAAGTCGCCTGGCGCGAAGCACGCGCGTCGAAGGGCAAGTTTCTCTTCGTCGTGCTGGCGGTCGCCGCTGGGGTGGGTGCTTTGACGGGTGTGCGTGGCTTTAGTGGGTCCTTTCGCGACACGCTTCTCCGGGACGCTCGAACGCTGCTCGCCGCCGATCTTTCCGTGCGCATGTTTAACCTCCCCTCTGAAGAACAGCAGGCCGTCTTCGACGCCCTTGAGGGCCAGGGCGTGGAGCGAACCTGGGTGACGGAAACGCTGTCGATGATGTCGTCGCCCGAAGCGCGGCGGCCCTTGCTCGTCGCCGTCAAGGCCGTCGATCCGCGGAAGTATCCGTTTTACGGCGCCATCGAGCTGAATCCTCCGGGGAGGCTGGATGCGGTTCTCGCCGAAGCCGACGCCATGGCGGTCTCGGACGATCTGCTGGTACGCCTCAATCTAGACGTCGGCGACCGTGTCCGCTTGGGGGACGCGGAGTTCCGCATCGCGGCGACTGTTGTCCTCGAGCCGGATCGGATGACGGGAACGATGAACGTCGGTCCCCGCCTGATGATAAGCCGCCAAGGCCTAGAGCGGGCCGGCTTGATCCGGCGCGGCAGCCGCGCTTCCCAGCGCTATCTTTTCCGGCTTCCCACCGCCGGCATGACCATTCCCGAAGCGCGACGCGAGCTGGAGACTGAGTTCCAAGGAGCACAGATCGTCGATTTCCGCGAAACGCATCCGACGCTGAAACGTGGCCTTGACCGGGCCACGAAGTTCCTCAGCTTGGTCAGCCTCGTGGCGCTGATCGTCGGCGCCCTCGGCGTCGGCACGGCCATGCACTCACACTTGCAGCAAAGGCTTGACACGATCGCCATCATGAAGTGCGTCGGCGCTCGATCGTCGCAGATCATGCGCATTTACCTCACGCAAACCCTGGCTCTGGGGGGCTTGGGCAGCGCCCTGGGGGTTTTGCTCGGCTACGGCGTGCAGGCCTGGTTCCCGAAACTCATCTCCAACTACTTTCCGCAGCTTTCCTCGCTGGAGTGGCAGCCTTCGGCGGCCATTCAGGGACTAGCAGTAGGCCTGCTGGTGGTTCTTTTGTTCACCCTGCCTACGCTGCTAAGCATTCGGCAGGTTCGCCCCGCACTCATCTTCCGTCGCGACCTGCTCCAGGCGGAGCGAACACTCAGGCAGCGGTTGGCGGAGTCGCGCTCTTCGCTCTGGGTGGGCCTCATGATCGTGGCCGCGATCGCGGCGATTGCTGTTTGGCTGGGCGAGTCGGTCCTGCTGGGGACCTGGTTTGCCGGCGGCTTGCTCGTCAGCTTAGGAGTGCTCGGCATGGTCGCCTGGTTGCTGGTGCGGTTCCTGCGCGAGTTGCCGCGCCGCTTGCCGTGGAAACTCCCTGTCTCCATTCGCCATGGCATCGCCAACTTGCATCGGCCGGGCAATCACGCCGAGGCGATCCTGGTCGCGCTGGGCATTGGGGTCACTTTTACGCTGTGCATCTACTTGGTTCAATCCTCCGTGCTCACGCAGATCGTCCGCAGCGCGCCCCCCGACATGCCCAACGTCTTCTTGATTAACATCACCAACCAAGAACGCGACGGCCTTTTGGCGCTACTTGAGCGCCACCCCGGTATCGAAAACGAACCCGAGTTGGTAGCGTCCGTGGCGGCCCAGTTGGTGTCCGTAGACGGGAAGCTCGTCGAGCAGATGCAACTGGAGGGCTGGAACCAACGGTTCCGGCGCACGAGAACGATCACCTGGCGAGAGGAGCTGCCCGAGCATATGGAGCTGATCGAGGGGCAGTGGTGGATGCCAGATGACCCAGCGCGAAGCGAGCCGCTGGTCGCCGTTCAGCAAAGTGCGGCGGCCATTCTCGGCGTGGAGATTGGCTCTCGAGTCGACTGGCGAGTCGGAGGACGAAACCTCAGTGCGAGGGTTGTAGCCATTCACCGCGCGGAAGCCATACGCCCGGGAGGCACCATCGAGTTCATCCTCACACCCGAGGCGTTAGCGAACTTTCCTACGACCTACTATGGAGGCGTGCGAATTGACCCTGAGCAGGCGGTCGAACTGCAACGCGTCGCCTTCGACGAGTTCCCCGCGGTAACCGTGATCAATGCCGCCGACGTTCTGGCGATCGTGCAGGAAGTCGTCGACCAGATCGGGCTCGTCATTCGCTTCGTCTCCGCCTTCGCTATTTTGGCGGGCGTAGTGATTCTCGTTTCGAGCGTCATGGCGACAAGGTTCCGCCGCATCCGCGAGGTCGCCATCCTCAAGACGCTGGGGGCAACGCGGCGGCGCGTAGCCGGGATCTTCTCGGCCGAGTTTCTGGTCTTGGGCTCGGTGGCCGGCTTGATGGGCAGCCTGCTGGCCACGGGATTTTCTAGCTTGCTACTCGACCGCGTGCTCGACAGCGGCTTCCAATTTGAGTTGCTGCCTAATGCCGTCGCCGTCGTCGCCACCGCCCTGCTGGCCAACACGGCCGGCTGGCTCTCGAGCTTCCACATCCTGGGCAGGAAGCCGCTCGAAGTCCTGCGGGGCGAGTAGGTGTCCGACCGACCGGAAACAACCTCAGGGTCGAGACCCGGCGGGTCACGGGATTGAACCGGGTCGCCCTACGAGGCCCCGACAGGGCTATGATATGTTGGAACAATTTCTGGACAGGTTTTCCGATCTCGGCTTGGATTCGGGAAGTCGATCCTAACCGGACGCCGCATACGTTCGATTCGTCACGGCTCACAGACCAAAGGAAATGCCGGGCATCGCCTCGCAATCCCACTATCCCTGGCCATACTTCGAGGCGCTGCGTTTGGACGAAGCTATGAACGAACTGGCCTTGTTCGTCACCGGCATCTACGGCAAGCCGCTGCCGAAGCAGAACGGTGCGCCGATTCGCCTGATCGTTCCCTGGAAGTACGGGCTTAAGAGCATCAAGTCCATCGTCAAGATCGAGTTCACCAAGAGAAAGCCCCCGACGCTGTGGAACCAGGTCGCGGGTCTCGAGTACGGTTGGTATTCTAATGTGAATCCCAATCGGCCGCACCCGCGCTGGTCACAGGCTACGGAAAAAGTGATTCCTAGGATGGAAGTGCGCCCGACCCTGCCGTACAACGGTTACAAGGAATTCGTGGCGTAACTCTACCACGGAAAAGAGTTTTGACGGTGAAACCTGCCCGGATCGCCGATTTCGGCGTTCCGGCCATCGGAGTTTCTGGTCCCCCCTTCAAAGCACCCGGTCGGTCCGGCGGGTCAACCGGCAGGTAGAATAAACGGTGAGAGCGCAATCTGTCGATTGAGTATTGAGTCTGTATGGCCACGGGCAGTCAAATCATCATCGTAACGCCCAACGAAGGCCTTGCGCGGGATCTTCGTGAGGCACTTGGGGCCGCCGCCGAAATTGAATCCGAACTGACGATCCTGCCGTCGTACCCGACGCGCGAGGAGTTTCGGGGTCTCTTGGCATCGCGGGCCGGAAAGCTCGCGGCGATCGTTATTGACGTGGGCGACCAAGCCCTGGCGATCGAGCTGATTCATGAGTCCAAGCAGTCTCACCCTGACTTGGCGACCATTGCCGCCGACATCACGTCGAGAGCCGACTCGATCCTGGCCGCCATGCGCGCCGGCGCTTCGGAGTATTTGGTTCCGCCTTTTGACGCCCGCCAACTGCGGCAGAGCCTTCGAACGCGGCCTAAGCTTGACCGTTCCTCCAAGACCAGAGGGCGCCTGATCTGCTTTTTGCCCGCGCAAGGCGGCAACGGCGCCTCCACGATCGCACTTCACGCGGCTGATGCTATCTCGCGCGAGATTAAGAAGAAAGTTCTGCTGGTGGACTTCGATTTCCACTCCGGCACCATCGCGTTTCGTCTCCGCCTGAAACCGGAGTTCACGCTCGCCGACGCCCTGGCCCGAATCGACGTGATCGATGAAATGTGGCCCCGCATCGTGACCACCTGGAATGGCTTGGATGTTCTACCCTCTCCGGATTTCTCCCACTTGTCGCCGGATCGGCTGGATAGAATCCCGGAAGTGTTCCGCTCGGCGACCTCACTCTATCCCTGCGTGATCGTCGACCTGCCCAATAGCGTGTTTTCTTCTTCCCGAGACGTCTTTCGGCTGGCCGACAAGATCTATTGAATCTCGCATAATATCGAGTTAGTCAAGGCCAAGAGAAGACTGCTTCCAGAAGGCCGTAATCAAGCGCGGTTTGCGGCGCATGCGACGCAGGGATTTGCGGGCACGCTCGTCCAGCTCCCAGTAGTCCTTCGGACAGACGTTCGGCAACTCGTGCTGCTTCCAGTAAGCCCAAATGTATTCCACCGGGTTCAGCTCCGGTGCATAGGGCGGCAAGCACTCCGTGGCGATGTGGCCTTCGGAGAGCTCGATGAACTCCCGCACCAGGCGGCTGCGGTGCGCCGGCAGGCGGTCCCAGACGATCAGCAGCGGGCCGTCGATGTGGCGGACCAAAGCCTTCAGGAAGTCGATGACCTCCAGCTCGCCGATGGCGCCGGGATAGAGCCGGAAGTAGAAGTTGCGCAAGGTCAGCCCGGCGGAAACGGAAAGTTTCTGCCAGTTGAAGTTGAACTCCAGCACGGGTGTCTCGCCGCGGGGCGCCCAGGTGCGGCAACGATGGGGCTTCTGACTCAGTCCGCTTTCGTCGATGAAGACGATCGTGCGGCCTTGTTTTTGGGCTTTTTTTTAGTGGCCGGCCAAGTCTTGCGCCGCCAGTTGCGGATGGCTTCTTCGTTGCGCTCGCGGGCCTTGCCGACAGGCCGTTGCGGGCTCCAGTGGAGCGCCCGCAGGATCTTCCAAACATGACCTTCGTGATAGCGCACGCCGAACTCGTCGGCGATCAGACGAGCGACTCGCGGACAAGTCCACAGCGGCGTCGAGAAGCCCTGCGCTTCGGGGCCCCGCAGCAGCATTGCCTCCAGACGTTCCCGTTGCGTGGCGTCTAACAGCGGCTTGCGGCCGGCGCGCCCGGCCCGGCGGAGTCCGGCGGCACCGTGCGCGCCATGCTCGCTAACCCAACGGCTCACGCTTTGCTGCGCCGCCTTCACGCGCCGTGCTGCCTCGGACTGACTCAAACCTTCGTCAACGACCAGCCGCACGGCCTCCAGCCGTCGCTTTTCCAGAGCATCAAAATCGCGCCTTACGCCTCTTGGGTTCCCCATGTCTATTAAGACGAGCAGAACCCCCAAAAGGTTACTCTATATTATGCGGGAGTCAATATTTGGTTTGCACGCCGGAAGTTATGTCTCTTCACCTGGCAAGGCGGAAGATCAGTCAGTTCATGGAATTGGGAATCGCCAGCGAAGATGTGAGGCTGATCTTGAATCGGGTCGGATCCAAGAAAGCACTCGAAACCAGAGATGTAGCCAAGGTGGTGGGCCTGCCGGTCGACTGGACGATCAGCAATGAGTACACCCTGATCAGTGACACGTACTTGAAGGGAGAACTCGTGCCGGGCAACTCCACTCTAGGCCGCGAACTCCATGGACTCGGCTGCCACGTTGCGGGCATTGAGGATGCCTCACGAACTGGCGGAAAGAAGTGGAAGTTCCTCTAGCAGCCACCTCTCACCACCCGACGGGCTAAGCAGGGCCGGTCCACGATTCGGTGGTGGAAGCTCAAGGTCAACAGACACCATCCGAAGCGCCACACTCTCAAGGGAATTCCGCGAATCACACCTCTGCCAGGCGCTCGTTCGAGTCGCCGAACTGCTTCGGGCGGATGCCGAACTTGTCGAGCATCGACAGGTAGAGGCTGCACATCTTGCGGTTCGGCTTTTCGAGGTAGTCGAGTACCCGGCCGCCCTGAATTCGCCCGCCGCCGCCGCCGAGCAGTACGACGGGCAGCTGTGTGGCGATGTGGTTGCCCGTCAACATGCTTGAGCAATACATGAGCATCGAGTTGTCGAGCGCGGTGCGATCGCCTTCTTGGATCGCCTCCAGCCTGCGGGCGATGTAGCCGAACTGCTCCAGGAAGAACTGATTCACCCTCAGGTAGTCGGCGTCGTCGCGGTGCGAGAGTTCGTGGTGCCCAACGTCGACGTTGAGATGCCGGAACAACAGGTAGCTGTGATCGTTGTTGAGCTTCAGTGTGCAGACGCGCGTCGTGTCGGTCTGAAAACCCAGCACCAGGATGTCCGACATCAGCCGCATGTGCTCGCCGAGGTTCTGCGGAATGCCGTCCGGCGGACGCGGCACGTTGGGCTTGTCGAGCGTCGGCCGCCAGCCTTGCAGCTCGCCCTTCCCGTCGGCTTGTTCGATGCGTTGCTCGACCTCGCGCACCGAATTGAGGTATTCGTCGAGCTTTTGTTGATCGGCCGAGCTGATGTTCCGCCGAAAGCGATTCGCGTCGGTCAGCACCGCATCGAGCACGCTCTTATCCCCGCGTTGCGCTTGATCCTTGAACAGCCGGTCGAAGGCCAGGGCGGGGTAGAGTTCGAGGGGCGTCGGAGCGGTCGGAGAGATCCACGAGATGTGCGAGCTGTAGAGCATCGAATAGTTCTTGTGAATCCCCGGATTCGATCGCTCGCAGCCCAGCACAAGGCTGGGCACCTTCGTCGATCGTCCATAGCGTTGAGCGACGAGTTGGTCAATGCTCGTGCCGGAACGAATCTGGCCGCCGGAAGCAAGCGGCGCCCCAGAGAGCAGATTGCCGGTCTGCGAACTGTGGATATTGCCCTTGAGGGCTTCTTCGTTGTAGAGCCCGCGGATGAAGAGCATCTTCTCGCGGAAGTCGCTCAGAGGCGCCAGCACCCCACCGAGTTCCATCTGCTTTCCTTCGCCCTTGGCCCACCACTCGTTGGTGCAAAAACCGTTTCCCGAAAACAGCACGGCCAGCCGCACGGGAGCCTGGCTTTCCGGCTTGGCGGCGGCTTGCGCGCCCCATACGGGAAACGACTCCATCCAGGGCAACGCCATCGTGACGCCCGCGCCGCGTAAGAATGTCCTACGAGAAAAGTGATGGGTCTTCATGATTTGCCTCCCCGAAAAGGGCTGAAGGTTGTGGGGTCATTTTTAGTCTACACCGCACTCGCTCAAGTCTTGCGTCTTTCACGCGCGACCGGTCGAAGAACGAAGCACCGCGGCTCACGGCGATGCCCCGAGTCGAGCCTCTCTGCCGCGGATCTCCCGGAACTGGCGGCTCTGAACGATCATGTCGACGGCCACGGAAAAACGGTAGCCGTTTCCAGCCAGCCGCTGCTCGATTTCGGCGAGCAGCGGTCGATCCGAGAGTTGGACCTCCCGGCCAAGGGCGTAGCCCAGCAGCTTGCGGCAGAACTGGCCGAGGAAGGCGTCGCGGCGCGTTTCGAGCAGATAGTCTCGGAGGCCCCCCAGGCCGTTGATCTCGCTTCCGTCGGGAAGTTTCGTCTCGGTATCGATGGGACGGCCGGCGAGATCACGGTCGCGGCGGCGGCCGATCGAGTCAAAGCCTTCGAGGGCAAAGCCGAACGGGTCGATTCTTTGATGGCACGAGGCGCAGAGCGGAACGCTGGTATGTTTTGCTACCAGCTGGCGCACCGTCAGCCCGTCGGTTTTGGTTTCGTCGGCGGGAAGTTGAGGAACCTCCTTGGGCGGACGCGGCAGTTTCTCACCCAGCAGCACTTCGCTGACCCAGTTGCCTCGCAGGATGGGACTCGTGCGGGACGCGCCCGACTGCTTCGCCAGCGTTGTCGCGAGACCCAGAATGCCCCCGCGGTCATGCCGCCTGATTCCATCGACACGCCGCCACTTCCCGCCTTCGACTCCCCCAATGCCGTAGAAGCCCGCCAGCCGCGCGTTCACGAAGGTGTGATCGGCGTCGAGGAGGCTCAACAACGACGCGTCGCTTTGAAACAGATCCGTGAAAAACCGAATCGATTCCTCGTACATATCGCCGCGAAGATCCGCGAATTCGGGGAAGTACTTTTCGCTCTTCTCGTCGAGCGAATCGAAATCATGGATGTGTAGCCACTGGCAGGCGAACTCGGTGGCCAGGCGGCGCACGCGAGCGTCGGCGAGCATGCGTCGGGTCTGCTTCCGCAGAACTTCGGGCGTGCGCAGCGTGCCCCTGGCGGCCGCGGCACGAAGTTCTTCATCCGGTTCCGACGACCACAGGAAATAGCTTAGCCGGTTGGCGAGTTCCCAATTGGAGACCGGCGCGGGGGAGGTTCCCGGCGCCGCGTTCTCTAGCCGATATAAGAATGCCGGCCCGACGAAGACTCGGGCGAGCGTCAACCGAAAGGCCTCGTCGTGTGGGATCTCTTGCTCGCGCAAGCGGTGATAGAGTGCGCGCAATTCCTCCGCTTCGACGCCCGTCAGCGGACGCCGATAGGCCTGGGCAGCGAAGTCGACGAGAGCGTCGGTCTGCGCCGGCTCGTCCGCGATCAGCTCCTTCTTGAACTCGGCCGCGCGTTCGTAGATCGGCAAGCGTAACGGCATGACCGCTTCGTGCTGAGAGCGATCTTCTATTCCGTTGCCTTCAAAAGCTTCCAGGAGCAGCTCCAAGGCCGTGACTTGCAGCAACGCACTCCGGCTGACGTAGTGCAGCTCTTCCCAAAGCCGGTCGAGCCGGGCTTGCTGCTCATCGTCGAGCATCAGCCGCGCGAGATGGTCATCCTCCCGATAGAAAAGCGTCAGCGTGAGGACTTCGTCGATCGGCACGATCTGGTTAAAGCAGAGCGCGGCCGGGAACAGGCGGCGATACTCATCGAATCCCGACTCGATCCGCCGCCACGCCGTGCCGTTTTCGGCGGCGAGAAAAACTCGCTTGAAAGAAATGTCTCGATGATCCGAGAACACCTGGGTCACTTTGGAAAACGTCACGGTAGTCTCGCTGGGCGCCAGCCCGGACGTAGGGACCGGCGAACCAACGAGGACGTCAACCTGCACGCTCCCCGAGCGGCCCATCCCCTGGTCGAGCGTAGCGGTCGTGACCAGCTTGCGGCCGGCCGCCAGGTAGCCGGGAAGACGAATCTTAACGACCGAGGGGACACGAACAAACAGCGAGGTGGAGCCGATCGTATGGCCCTCGGGGTGCTTGCCGAACATCGCCGGATCCAAGCCCCACTGAGCAGGGCCGGCCGCTTTGTTCGGGGGCTGACCGCGGCCCGCGTCCCAGTAGAGATCTCGGATATCGCGAAGGTAAATGTCGGGGCGTCCGTGCGCGACCAGCCGGGGGGCTTGCCACACAACGAAGTCATTCTCGTTGCCGTCTCCTGCGTCGGTCGCCACGAGCGAGAGTACGACTTCTTCTTCCTCGCAGAGATCATCCGGTACGGGGAAACGGATCTCCTGTTCGCTCAGCAGAGGATTGATCGGTTCCATCCACCGCGACGGACCTCCCTTCCTGCCGATCAGGCCGACCGGGCCGAACGTCCACAGCCCCCTCTGCCAGGCGGCGACATCGGCGGCGAGCGTAGCGGCATCTACTGCTTTCGCCTGACGCCATCGGGAACGGAGATCGTCCAAAAGCAACGACGGAGCGGACCCCGAAAGAGCGGACCAAAGCGTGCCGAGATATTTGGCGCTTAGCCCGTGCTCGCGGGCCACGGCTTCGATCGTCTTGCGACCTGTCGTCAGTGCATCCCGCTCAGCGAGCGTGGCAGCGAAGTACTTCTCCAGCGGCAGACGTCCGGCCAGCCCGATTCGGGTGTCGCCGTGGACTTTGACGTTCCCGATCGCCGAACCGACCCCGAGATCCTCGGTGTCTGCGAACTGGCGATAGAACCCGCGAATACTCGCCAGGCTTTCATCCGTCCAGTCGCGCCGTGTCGCGCGCGGGGAGAAACGAAAGCCGTCCGGCAGCAGGACTGCGTGTTGAGCAATCCCTTTTCCCGCGTCGAGATATTTGCTCAGCAGGGCGGGCGACATCACCAGCGCGTTGCCCGTGTTGGTGAACCCTTCCCCCGCCGCGCTATCGCCGGGGAACTTGCGCGCCGGGTTCAAATCGTCGACTCGCGTCAGATCGCGGAGTGTGTAGGTGTATTCGGCATTGTTGAGCCGCCGTAGAACGACCGGTCCCGGATCTCCGGCATGGGCCAATGCCTCGGCATGGAGATAGCGCTCGATCCAGCCGCGCAGCTCTTTCCGCTGCTCGGGCGCCGGCTGCCCGGCGGACTTCGGCGGCATCTCCCCGTTGTCGAGCATCTCGACAACCTTGAGCCAGGCCTTCGTGCCTCCCCGTACCTCCGCCAGCGTCGAGAACTGTTCGAGATCCAACTCTCCTACCCGCAGCGCCGTCGAATGGCAACCCAAGCAGAACTGCTCGATCAGCGGCCGAACCTCGGTCGCGTACTCATCAGCCAATGCGGCGAAGTGATCCCCAGGCGGGTCAGCGGCCCGCATGCTCGGCAGCGAACCAAACGCTGCCCACAGCGAAGCCACAACCAAAACGAGGCGCGGGGTAGCCCGCGGCTTCTTCTCGCGGGCGGGGGAGTTGGCGATTCCCCGCCGACGCCGGGAACTCGCGGCAAAGATCATCTCAGTCTCACCGGGTCTTCCATGGATCGCCCTCGGCAAAGCGAATCACCCCCATCGCACCTTCTTGTCGAAATTATACCGCTGAGCGACCACTGCACCGGGAACTGGAAACCGCATTTGGGGGACTCCCGCCTCGGCGATCAATCGCTTTCGCACAGGCGATCGGCGGTTATTGGTTCCTAGCACGACCAGGCACTCGGGTCAAGCAGGTTTGGGCCTCCTCCGGCAGGTTTTCGGGGGCCTCGGGCCACGCATAGCCGGACGTAAGCGATTCACGACAGGGGCCGGGACCCGCGGCACTTCCGCGCGGACTACGCCAGCCTGCCTATTTATCGGAGACTCGTAGGAGGGCGGCATCGAACTTACCGCGCTGTTGTTCGTCGAGGATATCGAGAATGCGCCGGCGGCCGTCTTCTTTGGCGTATTTGATCTGATCGAGCAGGTCGGCTTCCTTCATGATGCAATGGTCCAGGATGCCGTGTAGTTGGTTGACTTGACCGGTGTCGAGGTCGAGCTCTTCGCGCAGACGCTCGACCGTTACGCTCGCATCGTGCAAGTGGGGTCTGGCCGCGGCTGAGCCCGCGACGTTGGCGTTGCGCTGGAAGATTTTCGTGCCCACGGCGCCTGCGCCCGCCCCCCCGAAGAATACGACCAGCAGGATCAGGAAAGCCTTGCCTCGGTAGGATTCGACTCGCGGTTCAGACATGGACGCTTACTCCCCAGGGCTGATCAAGGTTGCCAACATCGAGCTGCGGTTTTCGTGAAGATCGGTGCCTAGGCGGACTTTATGCACCGGAGACGGCTCTTCCACTAGGAAAGCTTCCGCTACACGTTGTTGGGAGTCCGCGGGGTCGGTAAAGGTGACGAAGTAGCTGCCCAGCAGAGCCAGCCACATCAGAGAAGCAAAAGCAAGGCGCCGTCCGAACGGAGGTTGCAGGAATACACTCCAGAAGGGAATGCGTTGCTGTTCCTCGATGCGCTCCGCCAGCCGATCGTAAAAGCCCGGCGCGCCGGACCAATTGTCTTCCGGGGGGCGCAGCTCCCTCAACATCGACGCGGTGTTTTCGTACAGCGCCACTTGCCGGGCGGCTGCCGGATGCGCGGCCAAGTAGGCGTTCCACTCCGCCTTCCGGTCGTCGTCCAACTCGCCCGAGAGATAGGCCTCCAAGTTGTCCTCAAGAAATTGATCCATGGCTATCGTCCTCGACCTATCCTCGAATGCGGAACCCTGCGCTTCTCGGGGCGCCCTTGATGACCGAGAGCTTCGGATGCGCCAAGTTGCGCCGGCTCATCCCGCTGCGGCTCTCTCGAGTTTAGCGGCCGCTTTCACCAACTTCTGCCTAGCTCGAAACAATTTTACCTTAACGGTGTTCTCGTTGAGGCCGGTCATGCGAGCTAATTCCTCGACAGTAAGTCCCTCCACTTCCTTTTGCACCAGTAGGACCCGCTCTTCTTCCGACACCTTAGCGAGCAGCTTCATCAGGTAGTCACGGCGTTCCGTCCGCCAGTCGATCGAAGGAGCTTTCTCAACAGCCAGCCCCGAATTCTCAATTGTGCGGGCGTCTGACTCAGCCAGATCGCTCTCGTAAACGAGCTTCCTCACCTTTCGCTTCCGAAGGTAGTCGTAGCACTCGTTGACGGTGATCTTGTAGACCCACGTAATGAGCGAGGAGCGGAAGTCGAAGCCCTTAATCGAAAAATAGATCTTCGTGAAGACCTGCTGGGCGATGTCCTCGCTGTCGTTACGGTTGCGGACGATTCCGTAGATGATCGAGAAGACCTTCGCCCGGTTTCGCTCGACGATTTGGCGAAAAGCCTCTTGGTCGCCGGCCTGGCAGCGGCGAATCAGCTCCGCTTCCGCGCTGTCCTTGAATCCCACCTTGGACCTAGCCGTTTCGTAGCGGGCCGGGGTGGCTAACGGAAGAGCGGCGGCAGCGGTTGCGGCACTCATACGCTCTATCTGACGTTGCGCCCGTAGGGCCGGTTTCAAAAATCACAAAATCCGTTTTCTTTCGCAGATTTGGTGCGGGAGGCGCGTCCGATGAAGGGCCGCCCGAGCCGCGGAGAAAAGGCCCGAAACGGCCGCGGAGAAAGCCCAGGGCGGTCGCTCCGGCCACGCGGGGCAGGGCACTGCCGCCATCGAGGGAGACCCCAGCTCGCAAGAAGATGGGACCGCCTGCCCGCGACAAGGTTCCAGACTAACCTATACGGCGTACGGATGGAAGTGGTTTTCCTCAAGCCCGTGGGCGGGGGAAGTCGAAAACCCGGTTTTCATCCTCCGGGTGGGGGGGGCTTGGCCGTACGCCATGGCCGCTCACTGGCGTTCGCGGCTCCGAAGCGGGCATGGCAAGGGTGTGCGAGAGCAAGGGACTGAGCAAGAGGGCGCGATGAGTCGCGCAGGGGCAGGAAAAATGGGTACAGTCCAGTACAGTCACCGATTTTCGCCGTCGCCGGCAGCGGCCTTTTTTGGACGTGGCGCGTAACCGGTTGGCTGTCCCGGTCGAAACCAGTTAGGAGAGGATATCGAAGATGAGCCGCATCCTGGTCCTTCTTTTGTTTGCCGTGCTGCCGGCCGCGGCGCAGCTGAATCAGGGAAACTGGAAAACCGACCTCTCGAAAAAATCGATCAACCTTTCCGAGCTTCGCTCCGGTGGACCGCCGAAGGATGGCATCCGGGCGATAGACCGGCCCAAGTTCATGGCCACCAACGAGGCCGCCACGTGGGTCGGCCCCAAGGAGCCGGTGCTGGTGGTGACACGTGGCGACGAAGCGCGTGCTTATCCGCTACAGATCTTGGTTTGGAATGAGTTGGTGAACGACCGGATCGGAGAGCGTCCGATTCTGGTCAGCTACTGTCCCCTGTGTAATACGGCGATTACCTTCGACAGACGGGTCGATGGCACGGTCCGCGACTTTGGGGTGTCGGGAATGCTGCGCAACAGCGACATGGTGATGTTCGACCGTCAGAGCGACTCCCTGTGGCAACAAGCTACGGGAGAAGCGATCGTAGGGGCGGCTACGGGTAGTTGGCTCGAGATCATCAGCAGTCAAGTTGTTTCGTTCGACGATTTCAGAAAATCGTTCCCCCGCGGCCGAGTTTTGGACCGACCGACCCGCGACGTCCGCTACGGAAGCACGCCCTACGCGGGGTATGAGTTCAGCGGCCGACTCAGAGCACCCGTTGACCTGAAGCGGCCGTTGCCCATTCGACCCACCGAACAGGTCGTTGCCGTGACCATCGAGGGCAAGACCAGAGCCTTTATTTTCGATCAGTGCTGTCCGGGGAAAGTCGCGCCATCGGACGGTAAGTCTCGACCGTTCAATGTCTTATGGCCTGTTTTGCCCGGGAACGATTTGAAATCCCGAGGCCGCAAATGGTCGCCTGAACGGAGCATCCGGACGCGGCACAATGAGGGATGAACCTTGGCCGTACGGTTTTCTCCCAACTGATCGAGCACCTACCGAGCAAAGAGTTTCAGAAATGTGTATCGCGCTACCGCGGCGATTCCTATCTGAAAAGTTTCTCCTGCTGGGATCAGTTTCTTGCGATGGCATTCGCCCAGCTGACCTATCGGGCAAGCCTCCGCGACATCGAGACGTGCCTGCGTTCGATGCACGGCAAACTCTACCACATGGGATTCCGCGGCAGGGTAGCGCGCTCGACACTGGCCGATGCGAACGAGTCGTGCGACTGGCGGATCTACGCGGACTTCGCGCAGGTCTTGATTGGCATGGCACGGCCGTTATATGCCCACGACCCGATCGGTGTGGACTTGGACCAGACTCTGTACGCTCTCGACTCGACAACAATCGACCTCTGCCTGTCGCTGTTTCCGTGGGCGAGATTCCGCAAGCAAAAGGCCGCCGTGAAGATGCACACGCTGCTGGATCTGCACGGCAATATTCCCACGTTCATCCGCATTACTGGAGGCAAAGTGCACGGCATCAACATCCTCGACGAGATCGGCCCGGAGGCCGGCGCGTTCTACGTCATGGATCGGGCCTACGTCGATTTCGAACGCCTCTTCGTGTTCACTCTCTGCTCGTCGTTCTTCGTCGTGCGAACCAAGAAGAACATCTTGCTCCAACGGCGCTACTCGCATCCCGTCGACAAATCCACGGGCTTGCGCTCGGATCAGACCGTCATACTGGCTGCCATCGAATCGGCCCAAGCCTATCCCGACCCGTTGCGGAGGGTCAGTTACTTCGACGCCCGGACGAACAAGCGGCTGAAGTTTCTGACCAACAACTTCGCGCTCCCGGCGCTGACCATCGCCCACATCTACAAGTCGCGTTGGCAGATTGAGTTGTTCTTCAAGTGGATCAAGCAACATCTGCGAATCAACTCGTTTTACGGCACCAGCGAGAACGCCGTCAAGACGCAGATCTGGATCGCTGTCTCGATTTACGTGCTCATCGCCATCGTCCGGAAACGGCTCGGGCTGGAAGCGAGTCTTTACCAGATTCTACAGATTCTCAGCGTTACGCAATTCGAAAAAATGCCCCTTTTACAGGCACTCCAGCCATCCGACTCCCCAAACGAATCCCCCTATGACCCCAACCAATTGATTCTATTCGACTTTTAACCGGACAGCAGTGGGTAGCGGGAAGCACCGGGATAGTCGGCGCAGGACAACGAGGCGTCTTGCTGCGTTTTGGAGCCGTGACCGGGGCGATCAAACCTGAAGGTCTCTATGTCAAGATTCCTTTCGCTGAGGAGGTAATTCTGATGTCAACCCAGCTTCAGAAATACACCGCTTCTACCGGCTCTTCCAGCAAGGACTTGCAACTGGTTACCACCGAAGTCACCTTGAACTACCAGCTGAATGCCAACAGCGTGGGGGAAATTTATCGCAACACTGCTGTCCGGTTAAAAGTCGAATAGAATCAATTGGTTGGGGTCATAGGGGGATTCGTTTGGGGAGTCGGATGGCTGGAGTGCCTGTAAAAGGGGCATTTTTTCGAATTGCGTAACGCTGAGAATCTGTAGAATCTGGTAAAGACTCGCTTCCAGCCCGAGCCGTTTCCGGACGATGGCGATGAGCACGTAAATCGAGACAGCGATCCAGATCTGCGTCTTGACGGCGTTCTCGCTGGTGCCGTAAAACGAGTTGATTCGCAGATGTTGCTTGATCCACTTGAAGAACAACTCAATCTGCCAACGCGACTTGTAGATGTGGGCGATGGTCAGCGCCGGGAGCGCGAAGTTGTTGGTCAGAAACTTCAGCCGCTTGTTCGTCCGGGCGTCGAAGTAACTGACCCTCCGCAACGGGTCGGGATAGGCTTGGGCCGATTCGATGGCAGCCAGTATGACGGTCTGATCCGAGCGCAAGCCCGTGGATTTGTCGACGGGATGCGAGTAGCGCCGTTGGAGCAAGATGTTCTTCTTGGTTCGCACGACGAAGAACGACGAGCAGAGAGTGAACACGAAGAGGCGTTCGAAATCGACGTAGGCCCGATCCATGACGTAGAACGCGCCGGCCTCCGGGCCGATCTCGTCGAGGATGTTGATGTCGTGCACTTTGCCTCCAGTAATGCGGATGAACGTGGGAATATTGCCGTGCAGATCCAGCAGCGTGTGCATCTTCACGGCGGCCTTTTGCTTGCGGAATCTCGCCCACGGAAACAGCGACAGGCAGAGGTCGATTGTTGTCGAGTCGAGAGCGTACAGAGTCTGGTCCAAGTCCACACCGATCGGGTCGTGGGCATATAACGGCCGTGCCATGCCAATCAAGACCTGCGCGAAGTCCGCGTAGATCCGCCAGTCGCGCGACTCGTTCGCATCGGCCAGTGTCGAGCGCGCTACCCTGCCGCGGAATCCCATGTGGTAGAGTTTGCCGTGCATCGAACGCAGGCACGTCTCGATGTCGCGGAGGCTTGCCCGATAGGTCAGCTGGGCGAATGCCATCGCAAGAAACTGATCCCAGCAGGAGAAACTTTTCAGATAGGAATCGCCGCGGTAGCGCGATACACATTTCTGAAACTCTTTGCTCGGTAGGTGCTCGATCAGTTGGGAGAAAACCGTACGGCCAAGGTTCATCCCTCATTGTGCCGCGTCCGGATGCTCCGTTCAGGCGACCATTTGCGGCCTCGGGATTTCAAATCGTTCCCGGGCAAAACAGGCCATAAGACATTGAGCGGTCGAGACTTACCGTCCGATGGCGCGACTTTCCCCGGACAGCACTGTTATCGCAATATGCGGCAGGATTATGAAAGCCGGGTCATTCAGCCGTACATCCAGGAAGCGGTCAAATCTACCACGGCCAATTTCGACGCCGAGGAGTTGATCACACAAAGGCCACAGGTGAAAGAGGAACTTCAAAATTTGATGGCGGAAAGGTTAGCACCCCTTGGTATCGTAGAAAAATTCCATTGACCTACTCAAGCAGAGGCGTTATACTCTTTCCTGCCCGGGTAACCCCGAAGGGAATAGCGGGATCTGAGGTTGAAAGGCCCGCAGCGCACCTGTGCCAAGCACGCAAAGCCGCACCTCCATGTGGTACCCGGACTTATCTTTCTCTGGACTCACTCTGCAGAAGGGGACCCGATCCCACTCTCACATTCTTGTTTGCAGAGTCGGGCCGGACGTATACTGAGTGTGGTCATTGACACGAATCAGGAAAGCTGTGGACACGGGGGGCACCCGTTTTTCTCGCGGGGTTCCAACCGTAGGGTGTTGGTGAGCCTGGGGAATGCCGGACACCAATGGAGATAGGGCAGCCATGGCCAGTTTTCGTGCTTCCTTCGTCATCCTAACAGCGGGCTTGTGGCTCGCGGCGCCTGGGACCTCCGCTGCAGCAAGCTCGTCCCTCGCCGACGACGCGCTAGCTATCCTGGAGAAAAACTGCCTTGTCTGTCATGGTTCGGCGCAGATGTCGGGTCTGGACCTGCGGCAGAGGGGGACGCTGCTCAAGGGTGGCAGTCGAGGCCCCGCGGTGGCACCGGGAAACGCCGCCGAAAGCCTCTTGTATCAGGTCGCTGCTCACGTCGGCGAACTGGTGATGCCTCCCGGCAGCAAAGAGCCGCTGCCCAGCGCGGAACTGGAAACTCTGACCAAATGGATCAACCAAGGCGCTCCCTGGCCCGCATCCGCGACAGAAGGCGAACAGAATGCCGAACCAGAGTGGTGGGCCTTCCGGAAACCGCGCCGTCCGGCCGTACCCGAGCCTGCGAAATACGCCAACCTGGTTCACAATCCGATCGATGCATTCACCCTGGCAAAGATAGAAGAGAAGGACCTTGCGTTGGCGCCGGCGGCCAGTAAGCTCACCTTGGTTCGCCGCGCCTATTTCGACTTAATCGGTCTACCTCCAACCCCCGAGCAAATCGACGAGTTTCTCAACGGCAGCTCGCCAAAGGCTTACGAGAAACTGATCGATAAGCTACTGGCTTCGGACCATTACGGCGAGCGATGGGCCCGGCACTGGCTCGATGTCGTGCGCTATGCGGACAGCGAGGGCTTCGAGTCGGATCTCTACATCCCCAACGCGTGGCGCTACCGGGACTATGTGATTAAATCCTTCAACGAAGACAAGCCCTACGACCGTTTCGTGCAGGAACAGATTGCGGGCGACGAGTTGTGGCCGGACGATCTCGATCTCTTCGACAGCAACTACGGCGTGCCGCCAGAGAAATTGGAACACCTGGAGGCGCGCGTCGGCACCAGCATGTACACCTTCGGCCCCATCATTCCGGAAACCTTCCTCGACACGCCGAGGCTTGTTTACGAAAGGCTAACCGATTGGGTCGATACGACGGGTGCGGCGTTCATGGGGCTGTCGCTCGGTTGCGCCCGCTGTCACGATCATAAATTCGATCCCTTCTCGCAACGCGACTATTACTCGATGCAGGCCATCTTTGCTACCAGTCAGCCGGTCACGATTCCCGTGGTGACCGAGATGTCCGCCGTGCATCGCAGAGATGATTTCGCCCGCTACGTCGCACTCGATGAAGTGCGCGATGCGTACGGGCTGTTCGAGGACCGAGTGAAAAAGAGGATCACCGACGAGAAGAAGGCTGAGTTCTCGCCGGAAGTTGTGGCGGCCTACGAGGTGGCGGAAGACGAGCGCAGCGAGGAGCAGCAAAAGCTTGCTGCATCTCTAGAGAAAGCGATCGAGGCCCTTCTTGAGTTCGATCCTGGGGAACGGACGAGGCCCGACCTGCGAAAACACATGACCCCCGCGGAAAAGGACGAGTACGAAACTCTGGTCCACCGATTGGCGGAAGCCGTCACCAGCTTCCCTACGATGGACGCGTCGCACAAGGTGGAGTACGACACCTTCTTCGACACCCCTTCAGCGACTGTGCTGGGCCACGTCGAGCCGGAGTTGATTCAGGCGGTACACGTCCGTGATCGAGGCGACGTCCGGCGGCTCAAAGAGAAGGTGGGGCCCGCCATTCCCCGGGTCTTCGGCGACGGGGTGAACTTCGAGCCAAAAGAACGGTACGGGCCTCGCTATCGGAAAGAGTTCGCGCTCTGGCTGACAAATCCCCATCATCCCTTGACGGCTCGCGTGATGGTCAACCGCCTCTGGCAGTGGCACCTTGGTGCGGGAATCGTAAGCACCTCGAACGACTTCGGCCGCCAGGGCCAGCCTCCCACTCATCCCGCATTGCTTGACTGGCTGGCGACTGAGTTTGTGAGGGGCGGCTGGAGTTTGAAATCGATGCACCGTCTCATCATGCTTTCGTCGACCTACCAGAGGTCCAGCGAGTTCCAGCATGAGGGGAATACCCGGAAGGATCCGACGAACTCCTACCTCTGGCGCACGAACCGCAGGCGCTTGGAGGCCGAGGCTGTATGGGATAACATTCACTCGGTCGCGGGCACGTTGAACACGAAGATGTGGGGCCGGCCTGTGCTACCGGCGATGTCGCAAACGGAAATGGTACCCCTGAGGAGGAAGTGGTCCTGGACAGTGAACGCCGACCCGAAAGACCACACGCGCAGAGCGATCTATATTCTCAGGCGACGCAACTTCGACTTCCCGATGTTTGAGAAGTTCGATACACCCAACTCCGCCGTCGCTTGCGAAGGCCGGGACGTGACGACAGTAGCTCCTCAGTCGCTGTGGCTCTTAAACAACGAGATGTCGTTCCAGCAGGCTCTCCATTTCGCGGACCGGCTTGTAAAAGACCACGGAGACGACGCGGAGGCTTGGGTCGAAAACGCCTGGCGGACCGCGATGGGCCGGCCGCCGACAAGCGAGGAAAAGCAGGACGATCTCGACATGCTGGAAGCCGCTGGGGCGCAGGGCGCTTGGAAAGAACCTCCCGGAGAGCTGCCGGAAGCTTTGCAGACGATCGATGCACCCCGGGCGGCAGCGCTCACCGAACTCTGCTTGGCTGTTTTCAACTTGAACGAATTTCTGTTTGTAGATTGATGAAGGGAGGGGACCCAATGCGCACACCAGCTTGCCACGGGAGCGTGGAGGTTAATTCCCGGCGAGAGTTCTTGAAGAAATCGTCGTTTGGATTCGGCTCGCTGGCCTTGGGCCACTTGTTGAACCAAGAGAGTCTGTTGGCAGCGCGCGGTCCTTCGTCGTATGATCCGCTAGCTCCCAAAGCGCCCCATTTCCCGGGAAAAGCCAAGAGCGTCATCTTCGTCTTCCTGCAGGGCGGCCTGAGTCAAGTAGACAGCTTCGACTACAAACCGGCCCTTGAACGCTACGACGGACAAGTGCTGCCCGAGAGCTACCGAGAGGGCCTACTGCTAGCCCAAATCGACGCCTACGAAGCCAAACTGCTAGCTACCCGGCGGAAATTCGAGAAGCATGGCGAGTCGGGTCTCGAGATTTCCGACCTCTTCCCGCACTTATCCAAGCACGCCGACGATTTGGCCGTGATCCGCTCCTGCTATCACGAGGCGTTTATTCACGGACCGGCCCTGAGCTACCTGCACACGGGATCGATTCGCATCGGAGCCGCCAGCATGGGCTCGTGGATCCTTTACGGACTGGGCAGCGAGGTCGACAATCTGCCTTCTTACGTTGTGATGGCCGATGGAAACATGCGATCCAGTAAGTCACTGTTTGCGACCGGCTATTTGCCCGCCATCTACCAAGGCACGGTGGTTTCGACCCGCGGTGTGCCTTTCGAAAACCTCAGCCCGCCGCCGCAGATTGACTTGCAGAGGCAGCAGAGAATCCTTGCTCGGGTCAAGAAGGCGAACCGAAGTCACCGGGAAACCCGCGGCGACGACACGCGCCTCGACGCCCGCATGAAGAACTACGAGCTGGCCTTTCGGATGCAGATGGCCGCGCCGGAGTTGATCGACCTATCTAAAGAGCCGGAGCATGTTCGCAAGATGTATGGGCTCGACGACGAGCCCACCGAAAAGTTCGGCCGCATGTGTCTTTTGGCGCGAAGAATGGTCGAGCGGGGAGTGCGCTACGTGCACCTCTATAGCAGCGACTGGGACGGACACGGTGAGTGCGACAAGAACCATATGGAGAACGCTTGGGAGATGGATAAGCCCGTGGCCGGCCTGCTCGAGGACTTGAAGCAACGCGGACTGCTCGAGAGCACGCTAGTCGTCTGCAGCGGAGAATTCGGCCGCACTCCCGTCATGCAGGGCAAGTTGGGCAGAGACCACAATCCCTACGGCTTCTCGACTTGGCTGGCGGGCGGCGGAGTGCGCGGCGGAAAAGCCATCGGAGCAACCGACGACCTTGGCTTCGTGGCCGCCGAGAACAAGTTTCACGTCAACGACCTGCAGGGCGCCATGCTCGAACTGCTGGGGCTCGATCACATGAAGCTCACGTATCGATTCCAAGGCCTCGATCGGCGCCTTACTGGTGTGGGACACGCGGGACACCGCAGCCACGAGCTCGCGAAACTGCTGAAGCAGGACTAGCGCCCCGGGGAGGAAGGCGTTCGCAATGCTCACGAGAACTCTTTGTCTCTTGGCGATTACCTGCCTGCTTGCCGCCCAGGAGGCTGCTGAGCCACTCCCCTCTTATTCCGGCGAAGTGCATTTACCGGTAGCTTTGCGTACCGCTGACGGAACGGTTCTCGAAAAAGGCCACTTCGACATCGAGGTGCGGTTTGAAAAACAACAGCCGGTCTTGGCCTTTTCCAGTGGGGATGACGTGAAAGCTGTTGTCAGCGGACAGCTGTGGGAAGACGATGACGAAACGCCCGAGTTCTCCAACCCCCTGGTGGGAACCATCTTCATGCGGTCCTCGGCGGATCCGGTCGGCAGCGAGGAAGAACGCCACTTTAGCAAGATGGGGCTGCCCCAGTACCAGGAGGAGGGTCGCAAGTGGAACACGGTCATCCGGGTGTACGAGCTCTCCGACAGCGAAAGAAATGAAGTCTCCTTCCTATTCCAGCAAATCGGCAAGGCCGCGAGCTCGAGCCGTACGGGATTTAAGTTGTTCCTTGCCACTAAGTAGACTCAAGTTGACCCGGCCGCATGTCTCTCGTGGGGCGTAGCGCGCACCCAGGCCCGGGAGTAATGGACATACACCTTCCCTGACGCGTCGCGGATTCGTAGGCGAAATAGCCGTCAGCCTCACGAAAATCTTGGTAGCGAGATCGGTGGGGTACTATCGTGGCGGTGAGGGTGGCATTCGAACCCTGCCAGGGCGGCGTTGAGAACTCATAAGTTATTGATTCTACGAAACGCCAAAAACACTGAAAACGATAATTTCTGCTTAACAGGCAACCGGCAAGAGTTCAAGAGGGGTCTCTGTGGGAACTGTGGACAAGTTGGAACTTCTCCGCTACGGCCTAAGGTTGGACCCTCGCTAATCTCTTTGTTGGGTCTGTAGGCCCCGGTCACTCCTTCCCTGTCAAGACCCACTCCATAGAGCGGTCGGTAGCCTGACTGAGCGTCAGTAAAATCGCGGCGCCGAACCGTAAGCCACTGATCAAAATGCTTTAAATGCGAATCCTAGAGAGGGGCAAGCGCGATGGCGAAATCCGAGCAGGCAGACGTGAGGTCAATCAAGCTCGAAAGGCTCTCGTCGAAGCGAACCTACGCCTGGTTGTCGCGGTCGCCAAAAAATATGCGAATCGGGGCTTGGATTTCCTGGACTTGGTTCAGGAAGGCAACATCGGACTGATGCGTGGGGCCGAGAAGTTCGATTACCGCCGGGGCTTCAAGTTTTCGACGTACACCTACTGGTGGATTCGCTAGGCGATCACGCGCGCCCTGGCGGATAAGTCGCGAACCATGCGGCTCCCCGTCCACATGAACGAGCTGGTCAAAAACTCCGTGCGGGCTGCTTGGTCGCTGTCCTTGATGACCTTTCTACAAATGTCACATCTGATTACACGCATAGGTGTGCCCCGGGGGAAACGCCTTCGGTTGAGAGGACGACTCCACCAGGTCGTTATTTTCGGAGGCCGATGGCTTGGCTGATTCGTGCGACTTTTAGCTTGAGTTGATTGACCTCGTCTCGAACATCCAACTGCTGTTGGACGGTGTCGAAGCCTTCCGTCACCATGCGGGCAAGCTCTGCTATTTGCTGCTGAGTATGGGCCTTCAGCTCCTCAGTTCTCTTGCTGAGATCGTCTCTGGTGGCGAGTCTTTGGACTGTGCGCTCGAAATCTTGCTTGGTCACAAGCTTTTCGAATCGGTGGTCTACCTTGTTGAAATGTTTGTCGAGCGCCTTCTCGAGGTGCTCTTTGGTGAGTCGGGTCATCTGGTGGGTGGGTTATAAGCTCACCCTAGCATTTGGGTGGGATTGGTCAAGGGTGGGGGTGGATAAGGGTGACGGTGTTTTACCGCTGGCAGAAAGAATTCTTTTGTCGTCGTTTCAGGATCATCTTGCGTTGGAAACACTTCCACCTTTCAGGATCATCTTGCATTCGACATCTCTAGGGATTGCCTCGGCCTATGAGATTTGGTATATTTGAATTGAGCCGGGGAGGCAACCCCCACCAAAACTGAGACAAACCTCAACTAAAAGACCCCTGAAACACAGCCTTCCCGGCTTCTCGCATCCCTCGTAAACTAGATCGCCTCGGGATCACCAAGTCATAGGCGAACCTGGCATACTCGACTCCCACCCGATGTCCCCGACGGGTGACTTCCTTCGCCCTCTCCAGCATCTTGTCTACCTCGTTGAGATACACGTTGCTGAGCAGCGGCGAAATCACCCCGCCTTGCGGAACGCCCTGCTTCCCCGACGCCTTCAGCAGCAACCGCAGCAGCCAGAAAACCTCGTCGTCTCGCACTCGCCGAGCTACTTTCTCCAGCACGACGTGATGTCGCACCGTGTCGAAGTAGAACCGCAGGTCGAGATCGATCACGTAGGTCTTGCCGCTGACGATCGCCTCCGTTACGCGCCGGATCGCAGCATGCGCAATGACGTTGGGACAGTTCCCTCTCCGATGGGAGGCGATCACCCTCCTTCCAGTCACCATGCAACAGGTGACCAACCATCTTGCGAGCAACCTCCGCTGTGAGTTTGGTTCGGGATAATGAAAGAAGGAAATCGGTGCTCATTGTGTTGGCCTGTCGGGCTGTCTCCTTTGGTCTTATTATTTTAAAAGATTGCGGAATTTCTTTCTTGACAACGCCGAACTTGAAGCCGCCGAGCGCCGCAGCCCGGGAACCGGGTCTTTGGACCCGAGGGACTACTTGCCCACGGAGCCGATCCACCCAGATAGGCCAGCAACACCGCCGCCAGAGCAGGCTCGGTAGATAAGGTTCTCAGGCTGGGCGCTCTCGTGTAGACTCGGAGTAGTGTGAATCAGGCGTTCTCGGAGTTTCGGGGCAGGAAAAAAGGGGGTGCTGCCATGTGTAATGCCTTGCGCCGGAGTGGGATTTCGAAACTCATCATTGTTTTGTTTGGGGGAGCGCTTGCGCTTAGTCCGGTTGCTTTGTGGGGGCAAAGCCCGTTTTCAGGACGCGCGGGACTCATCCTTTACGTGGAAGGTGACGTAGTCCTGGGTGGACGAGCGGGGAATAAACCCAGCCGGGCACAACAGCATCTAGCCCGCATTTTCAATTTAATGTTTGACATCCCGACCTTCCAGCGGCCTTCAGCGTCTTTATTCATAGGGGCTAGAGCCCGATGAGGACGCCATGGAGGTCAACACCCAATGGGTGAAAAAGAGAGAAAGCCGTTCCAGCTAACTTTCAACGGATTATTGAAGGTCGATTTCCAAGGATCGCGTGTCACTTCCGACTGTGGCTTAATCCTGGTTCGGGAGTTGGACGAGCGGCTCGGTCTCGGGAAGCTGATTGACGAGCATCTCAGCGATTCGCGACAAGGCTTGAACAAGAAGTTCCCGCTGGCCGATCTGCTGCGCCAGTCGGTCTACAGCCGCTTGGCGGGCTACGAGGACCTCAACGACGCCGTCCGAGTGTCGGCTGACCCGACGTTTCGCTTGATCGGCTCGCAGAGGAACTGGGATCGCCGAGCGGCCTTGACCTCGACGCTGCACAGCTTCGAGACGGAGCTGCTGGCAAGCGAAGAGAACCTGCTGGGGCTGATGGCGCTGAATCGAGAGCTGGTCGGGCAAGCGGAGGCGTTCGACGACTCCGAGCGGGTCGTTCTGGACATGGACTCCACCGAGAGTCCGGTCCATGGCCAACAGGAAGGCAGTGCCTACAACGGGCACTTCGAGTCCGTCTGCTACCACCCGCTGTTGTTGTTCAACCAGCACGGTGATTGTTTGGCGGCGAAGCTGCGTCCCGGCAACGTGCACAGCGCTGAGGACTGGAACGAGTTGCTGCTGCCGGAGATCGAGCGCCAACAGGCTGCGGGCAAGCAGGTCGCCTTCCGGGGCGATGCGGCCTTTGCCAAGCCGGAAGTTTATGAGTCTTCGGAGGAACGCGGCGTGCAGTACGCCATCCGCATTCCGGCGAACAAAAGCCTGGAGTTGGAGATCGAGGACATCCTGTTTCGTCCGCCGGGAAGGCCGAGCCGCAAGCCGCTAGTGCGCTATAAGAGCTTTCGGTATCAGGCCGCCAGTTGGAGCAAACCGCAGCGCATCGTAGCGAAGGTCGAGCACCACCCGGGCGAACTGTTCGCGCAACCCGGCTTCATCGTCACCAACATGACCCGACCCAGTCGCTCGGTCGTACGGTTCTACAACAAGCGCGGCACGGCGGAGCAGTGGATCAAGGAAGGCAAACAGGCCACGCACTGGACCCGCTTGTCGTGTCACCGCTTCCGAGCCAACGAGGTACGGCTGCAGCTCAGCGTGCTGGCCTACAACCTCGGCAACTTGTGGCGGCGGCTAGGGCTGCCGAACAGGATCAAGAGTTGGTCGCTGACGAGCTTGCAACACAGGTTGATGAAGACCGGCGGTCGGCTGGTCAAGCACGCGCGGTATTACTGGCTGCTGCTGGCGGAGGGGCATCTGAACCGGCGGCTGTTCGGCGACATGCTGCGTCGGATCTGGGCGCTGCCTGTGCCGGGTGGTTAGGGCCGTCCCGTTCGGGCAGGAAATCTGGGCGTTGAGGAAGGAGGGTCGGAGGGGTGTGCGACCAATCGGCTGAACAGCAGCCAGACGGGCTCAGCGGACGACAAGAACTGGCCATGAGTACCCTTCGATGCCGTCGTGGCCTGCCTTACGAGGCAAAGTCCTTGCCTTCAGGAGGAGAGAGGGAGTACCATGTTCGAGTCGGAGTTCCAAATCGGAAATTCTGGCTTCACCCATTCGGTAGTCCTAAGGAATTCGGGCCGAAGGCCGGCTACCAATGTCAGACTCGCCCATCCATACCTCCCCGATTTCAACGTATTTCCGAGTGTTGGCTACCGCGTCGAAAATCTGCCGGGCGGGGGGAGAGAGATCGTGATGCCCACTCTTGTCCCAAACGAGCAGGTCACGATTTCCTATCTCTACTTCCCCCCGCCGCTAGCGTGCTCGCTTACACCGATTCATGCACCAACGCCCTCATGTCCAGTTAGTCTTGTTGTATGGCGGCCCGTGGATCGGCTACCCTGTTCGTGCCAGGATGGCCAAAAAGGAAATCCTGGTTCTTAGGAGTTATCCATGTACCCAAGAAGGCTTGTTGTCATGACAGCGCTGCTCCTGGTCGGGGTTTGCGGAGTCGCGTACGCTCAGCAAACGGCTACCTTGCGCGGAGAGGTAACCGATGATTCCGGATATTATCGCGCGCTCGCCCACGGTGGCTTTACCGACGACGACTCGCGCCAGGCTCCGGAGCGACGATTTTGACTCGAGACCAATCCGCATCAGATGCGGGCCAACTCAACCTCTGCCTCTCGAAGCATCCGGGCAGTTCAGGGATTACCGAGTACCTGGAAAGAATCGCATTTGCTCTTCCCAGAGGATTTCGCGGGGTTCCACGGGATGATGCAACTCATGTAACACTATCGGATCACTTACCCTTTTTGTTTTGGGGTGGTTGACTTTTTTTGATTATTCTTGCTTCGGATTTTTGGGCCTCCGTTATGCTCGATTTTTGTTGAATTCGAACTTTTGCACCACCCCGCACGGGATCAACTCCATCGGGCAGATGTTCCTTCAGGCGCGCTTCAACTCGCCCTCTCTTTGCGACACCGGCATACAGAAGGTTCCCCTTGTTGTCCTCGATCTTGTACACGACCGTCTTGTCCTTTGCGAGGCCTTCAATTCCTTCGTTGTCAAATTTACCGCTCTTCTTGCCAGCCATAACTATCTCCTTTGTTGACTCATGACATAAGGACCTTGTTCTCAAGCTTTTTCTGAGATTATGGATCCGGATCGTATCCCACAAGTCTACCGTAGAAGCGTGAGAACAATCGCGCGGAGAATTCACACCAGCCGGTCAGACGACGAGAGCGGAAACAGCAGCAGTTCAAATCGCCGGGCTCCACGCAACGCTTCCTCAACATCCAATCCGTCGCATACAATCCGGAATTTCCGATTTGGACATCCGGCTCGCACAGGATACAAGACCTGCTCCCCGGAACGGAAGAAATTTTTGCCCGACGGCAGTCGCGGGGGGGGCGAAGCGTTCCAACAGCCTGTTTTAGCTGTCCGACAAGGCTGTCTCGCTGCTGCTCAGTCGATTTGTCGCACACCCCTCCGACAGTAATCTCTCAGAACCATAGTTTCGCACCGGTAACGGACCGTCTTACCCACTCGGCAGCGGTAAGGCCCAGATCCTCCGCAGCATACTGCCGAACAACCGCCGATTCAGATGCCCTTCGGCTAGCAGCAACCAATAGTACCTCGCGTGCTTGATCAATCGACCGCCCGTCTTCACTAACCGCTGCTGTAAGCTCGTCAGCGACCAGCGCTTGATTCGCCGCGGCAGTACCAGCCGTCGCCACAGATGACCCAGGTTGTAGGCCAGCCCACTCAACTGCAAGCACACTTGGTTCGCCCGGAAGCGATGGCACGACAGCCTTGTCCAATGCGTCGCCTGCTTGCCGACTCTCCCGGCGAGAGAGAAGCTTCTCGCGTTCGCGCGCAAGGGCGATGTCGTCGTGGTGTGGAAACTCGCCCGCCTTGGGCGCTCCCTCCGCGATCTGATTGATGTGGTGAACTCGCTCCAGGACCGCGGGGTCGGATTACGGTCCCTCCAGGAAGCCATCGACACGACAACACCCGCCGGCAAGCTCACGTTTCACATCTTTGCCGCACTCGCCGCCGCCCACAAGCGGGGCGTGGCCATCGGACGGCCGCGAGCACTCACGCCTGAACAGATCCTCATGGCCGAGGCGATGACGGCCGACCCAGCCATCTCAATACGGCAGGTGGCAGAGCAGTTTGGTATCCACCGCTCGACGCTCTGTCGGCACCTCAACGCTCGTCAGAAAGGCTCCGCTTAGCGTGCAAAATCGCACCGATCTGCCTGATGCCCATGGTGGCCGAGTTCTCCGATCGCGCTCCGGTTGTGCTGTCCGGCATCGCCGAGGATGGCCCGCGCGTCCTAATTCGCTAAATTAGCTCGTTTGGCTTCGGTGGATGAATTGTATTCTCGAAGTGGCGGTGCGGGCTACGAGGAGCACCTGACGTCCCGTCCATCGAAGCGGAAGACGATACGCCAGTTGCCGGATACCCTGACAACGGGTCCCAACTCGAGGCGACCCGCAACGCGGAGAATGGTGCCGGATTCAGGTATTGTCGTTGCAGGCGACGCACCTGTTGCGCACGGAGAGACGGTTATGAGCAAAAAGGCAAAGGCGAAAACCGGGCCTCGTGAAAAAGCCGGGAAGAAGTCGCGGCCCATGGACGCCTCGAAAGCTGTAGTTCGTCTCAGGGTCGGACGAATCGGGCTGGCGTCGCTCCTGTTCGCAGTCCTTCGCCCGAAAGACGCCAGGGCTGCTGCCGTGAACACGAATGCCCTGAGACTGACGCATGGGTCCCGATACACGAAAATCCCTCTCGGAGACATCGTGGCGGCCAAAGTCAAAACCGGGTGGCTCTGGTACGGCATACGCTTTCGTCATGCCGCAGGGGAAGCGTTCGTGTCGGGGCTGTCGCGGGACGACGCCAGGGCGTTCGCCGAGGCGCTGGTGACTGCCAGAGTCCACTGGTGGCGCCGGGCGCTGGCGGCACAGATCGCGACGCTCCGTTCGGTACATGACCGCTTGGTGCAGTTCGCTAATCCGCCGAAGTACATGACGCGCAACGTCTTCCGCGAACTGAGCCGCGACGCGGAGAAGGCGGCGGGCCAATTCGCGGGCCGTTGGCCGAACACGCTGTCGAACGCCCCGGAAATCCGACCGCTGAGAACGATACTGGACTTTCTGAAAGACTCCGATCGTCTGCGGGCAAAAGCGAACAGCGCCTTTGTCGCAAACGAATTGACCCGGTTGCGGGAGTTCTTCGACCGGATTGAGGCGCGGCCGCTTACCGACGAGCAGCGCCGGGCGGTCGTCGTCGACCGGTTCCCGAGAGTCCGCCTCGGCCACGCGCCGACGCCGCTCGACCCGGCCCCGCAGCTCGGCGCGACCCTCGGGATCGAGCTGTGGATCAAGCGCGACGACTGCACGGGGCTCGCCTTCGGGGGGAACAAGGTGCGCCAGCTCGAGTTCCACCTCGGCGAAGCGCAGGCGCGCGGCGCCGACACCGTGCTGGTGACCGGGGCGGTGCAGTCGAACCTCGTCCGCCTCGCCGCGGCCGGAGCTCGCCGGCTCGGGATGGACGTCGACGTCCAGCTCGAAGAGCGCGTCGTCGACGCCGGCGCTCTCCACCGCGCTTCCGGCAACCTGCTGCTCGGCCGGCTGCTCGGCGCGACGCTGCATGCGTTTCCCCTGGGCGAGGACGAGGCGGCGGCCGACGCGTCGCTGGAGCGGCGAGCCCGGGTACTCGCGGATCGGGGCCGCCGGCCCTACGTCATTCACTCCGCCCCCGGGCATCCGCCGCTCGGCGGGCTCGGCTACGGCCAGCTCAACGACGCGGTGCGCGAGGCGATGGCGATGGCGGCGCGGCACGAGGCGCTACTGCTCGATCCGGTCTACACCGGCAAGGCGGTGGCAGGCCTCGTCGCCCACGTGCGTGCGGGACGCATCGCCGCGGGCAGCCGGGTGCTCTTCCTCCATACCGGCGGACTGCCGGCCCTCTTCGCCTACGCGGACAAGCTCGGCTTCTGGCTCACGAAGGCGCCCTGGGCGATGCCCCGCTGAGGGCGGCCCTGGCCTCGTCCAGGACCCATTCCCGAAACGCCCGCACCTCCGGCCGCTGCCGGGAGGCCGCCGTGGTGATGAGGCAGCAACGTTCGGGCGCCTCGGCCTGGCGGTCGAAGAGGGGGACCAGGGTCCTGCTCTCCAACTCCCGTGCGATGAGCATCGAGCGTCCGATGGCGGCGCCGATGCCGTGCACCGCGGCCTGGACCAACATGCTGTAGAGGCGAAAGCCCGAGGCCCGCGACAGGTCCGGCGTGGACTCGCCCTGGCGGGCGAACCAGTACGACCAGTCGGCGTCCCATCCCAGGTCGTAGAGCAGGGGCCAGCCGCCGAGATCGGCCGGCGTGCGGGGCCGGCCGCGCGCCGCGAGCAGGGCCGGGCTGCACACGGGCAGCAACTCCTCCTCGTAGAGCGTCTCCTCCAGCAGCGTATCCTCGCGGCACGTCACCGGGCGCGGCGCCGCGGTCTCGCCGGTGTAGGCGAACCAGGCGTCGAAGTCGCGGCGGTCGGGGTCGACGCCGCGGTGGTTGGTTTCCAGCTCGATCGCGACCCCGGCGTGCGCCGCCTTGAAGCTGGCGAGCCTGGGCACGAGCCACTTCTCGGCGACCGCCTCGACCGAGACGATGCGGACGCGGCGAGCCCAGCGGCGCTGGCGCTCGGAGACGCCGTGGACCTCGGCGAGGATGCGCTGCACCTCCTTCAGGTAGGCCTGACCTCGCCGATTGAGGCGCACGCCGCGAGGGCGGCGGTCGAACAGCGGGACGTCGAGGTGCTTCTCCAGCAGGCGGACGCGGTGCGCGACGGCGGCCGCGGTGACGCCGAGCTCCTCGGCGCCGCGGGTGAAGCTCTGCTGGCGGGCGGCGGCCTCGAAGAAGCGCAGGCTTTCGAGCGGGGGCAGGAGCAGCACTCAAAGAACCTCCAGACGGGACACTTTGACAATACGTGACTATGTCATCGCACATTCTGGCGTTGGCGGCAAGCCGATGGTTACAGGGAAGCGCCGCAAGGAGAAGTGGTCCCGGCGCCGCGCTAACCGGCGGGTCGAAAGGCGCGGCCCCGGACGGCATCACATGGCCACATATACATATGGCAACGCAATAAAACAACCACTTATATGCCGAAACCACGGGCGGGCCAGGAGCTTGTAAAGCACGCAGTTACAAGTGTTTACGGACAGGTCAAGGTTTACGGTGAGGCAATAGAAATATGCCATAGGAACAATGTAATCGTGATATTGACAGGAGGTAGCAACGGGACTATTATGGCCGCCTGACATCGCTGCCGGACTCCTATCTGAAGCACGCGGCGGCAGCACCTGATTCATATCAAGCCTTTGTCGGAATTGCCATCGACGACCATACATTCAGCCCTCCTCAACCAGGCACCGCACTCCATCCGCCAGACCTTCCGAATAGCCCCGCCCGTCGGCCTGGGTGGTGTGACGCCATGCGCCGCGAACATCACCGGCGCTATCAGGGGCGCTTCACCCGCCTTGCAATCCTTTCCCGATCCCTGACTGCCCCCGCCGCGGCAGGAGTGCTGCTAGTGCTCGCTGCGCCGTTGGTGATCATGCCGGCGCAGGGCAACGCGCAATCAGCCACCTACCGGGTGACATTCGAAGGCAAATTCACAGCAAGTGCCCTGGCGAGCGGGGTATCGGTCCCATCTGGTGAGCATTTCACGACCTTTATCGGCGCCGTACACAATGGCAACGTCACCTTCTGGAGCAGTGGCGGTACGGCCAGCACGGGGGTCGAGTATATGGCTGAACTCGGGGGAACGAGCACCCTGGCGAATGAGGTCAGGGCAGCCGAACCGAATGCGCTCTACGTCCTTCAGGGCAGCGACGGCAGTATCGGCCCGACAGGCTCGTCAACCATCAACACAGTCACACTCACCACCGGCCATCCCCGGGTCACTCTGCTCACGATGGTCGCTCCCAGCCCGGACTGGTTCGTGGGCGTCTCCGGATTGTCCCTTCGCAATGCCGCCGATGATGGCTGGCAGCCATCCCTCACGGTAGACCTGTTTCCGTACGACGCCGGGACCGAGGAGGGAACGGAATTCTCGCTGAACAACATCGCCACCTCACCAAAGGGCGCGATCACCAGCATCAAGGGGACGGGCAAGTTCTCGAACGAGCCGATCGCAAGCCTGACCTTCACGCTCCAGGCGGCGGCGCCGGAGATCACCAGTGCGACGACCTTCACTGTCGATGAAGGGACGACAGCGGTGGCGACCTTGACCGCGGAGGACCAGGACAGCACCGTGGCAGACTTGGCGTGGTCAAAGGCGGGCGGCGCGGACGCGGACCACTTCACGCTGAGCGCCGCTGGCGACTTGGCCTTCGCGGCGGCCCCCGACTACGAAAACCCGGACGACGCCGACGGGGACAACGTCTACGAAATCACCGTGCAGGTCAGCGACGGCGACAACACGGACACGGCGGATATCCGCGTGACATTGCGAAATATCATTGAACTGTTGACGGAGTTGACGGGACCGTCGAGCACGGATTACGCCGAGAACGGGGCCGTGCGGGTGGCCACCTACACCGCCTCGTCTGAGGCAGACCGGGACGGCATCACTTGGATTCTCACCGGAGACGACAAGGAGCACTTCAGCATCGACAACCCACCGGGCGTCCTTCGCTTCCACATCGACCCGGACGCCGACAACCCCTTCCCCAAGCTGCCGGACTACGAAATGCCCGACGATGGGGACGTCAAAAACGACTACGAGGTGACCGTGTTCGCCGGAGCCGGCACCCCTTTCACCTCTCTGGATCCCCTGAGTGTGACCGTCACGGTCACCGACGAGAACGAGGCCGGCGCAATTTCGCTGACCACGGTGCGGCCCAAGGCGGGCTCGGTGCTGACCGCGACGCTCACGGACCCCGACGGCGTCACGCCCGGGACGGTCATGTGGCAGTGGGAGCGCTCGACGGGGCCGAACGCCTGGGTGGTCATCGCCGGAGAGGAGGCAGCCAGCTATATGCCGACGGCTGCCGACACGAACGCGTTCCTGCGCGTGACGTCGACGTACGACGACGAGCACGATCTTGCCCACAGTGTTCAGAAGGCAACCGCCAACGTGGTGACGGGACCGCTGCTGACGGCGCTTGAGGTGACCACCGACGCCGCCACAGCCAACCCGGCTCGCGCCATGAATCCGGCGTTCCGAGGGGAGACCCTGCACTACGCCATCGGCTGCAATGGCAGCGACACGATGCGAGTGACCCTGAGGGCGCCCCCGGGCGCCCGCGTGGCCGTCGACGGGATGGTGCCGAGCGGGAACTCCACAGGCGATATGACCGCAACGGTCGAGGTGACCCCAACAAGCGATGTGCCAATCAGCGTGACCGACCGCAACGGTGCCCACACCGTCTACCACGTCCACTGCCTCAATGCCCAGTTCTACCAGATCGAGGCGGGCCGGTATGCTGGTGCCGAGGGCGTGTTCGAGGACCTGCTCTTGTTCCGTCACGCCGGACATCTGGTGATGATGGACAATAACGGCGTCCCGAGATTCCGCGGACTCCGCTCCGATGCCCGTCAGCGCACATGGTTCTTCCGGGTCGATCCGGATGGCGTCTATCGCTACGCGTCCGCCGCGCAGGGCAACACGTTCGACATCCTGGATCAGCACCTGGAAGTGATCGATAGTCAGGTCAGCACGGTCGCCCCGCTGCGGGGCAAAGATCAACATGCCTTCGCCATACTGCCGAACGGCAACTACCTGCTGATGTCGTATGAGCTGAAGGTGAGAGACCTCAGCCATCTGACGTTCATCGATGAAAGCGGGCGCCCGTATGTCACCCATCCCCTGACCGATTCGGCCATTCAGATCATTACTCGCGACAATAGGGAGGCGCTGTTCACCTGGGACTCCTGGGGCAAGATGCCGCTCGGGGACTGCGTCCAGCACCGCTTCGCAAAAAAATCAGAGGACGGGTATGCCCATCTCAATTCCCTCCAAATGGTGGGCGATCACACTATCGTCGGATCATTCCGGGGGTGCTCAAAGGTACTAGGCATTGACGCCACCTCCGGAGACGTGGTGTGGCGAGTGGGACGCACCAACC
Organism: Bryobacterales bacterium; assembly: GCA_965248365.1. Taxonomy (GTDB): domain Bacteria; phylum Acidobacteriota; class Terriglobia; order Bryobacterales; family UBA6623. The sequence goes on from CBDFJA010000004.1 coordinate 948,720, forward strand.
TGAGTGATGATCAGTGGGCGTCACGCGATATCGGCCCGGCGCCGCTCATCCCGGTCAATGATCCCGAGGGGGAATTCTGCGGCCAGCACTCCGCGACGATCCTGCCGAACGGCCATCTCCTGCTCTACGACAACGGAGCTGTGTGCCTGATCAATCCCTGGAAGCGCCACCGGAAGGTAGGGTCGCACGGCGAGTACAGCCGTGCGGTGGAGTATGCGCTGGACCACGACGCCGGCGAGGCGGTCTTCGTCCGCGATCATTCCCTGCATGGAAACAAAGAAGCGTTCGGCTATTCCAGCGGGCAGGTCGTGCCCATGGACAACGGCGACTGGCTGATCAGTTGGGGCCGAAACCTGCGAGGCCAGCCACTCCTGGAGGAGACGGTCACGCAGGTCGATCCAGCCACGGGTCAGGAGAAGTTCTTCATCAGGTTCACTGCTGCGAATACCGAAGAGCGGGCCTCCCTGACGGCGTCACCCGTCCCCGCCGACGCGCTGGCGGACACGCCCGGCCCGCTGAGGGCGGAGATTGCCGAGAGTCCTGCCAGTTCCCTATTCCATCTCGGCCCGACCGATGCACCGAAGGTGGTGGTTGCCTTCAGCCGGCCCGTGGTGAACTTTGCTGCAGATACGACGTCGGTCAGCGTCACCGGCGCGACGATCGCCGGCATCAGCCCCCATGTCGCGCCTGGAGACCCGGCCAATGCCTATCTCTTCACCCTGACTCCCACGGGCGTTGGCCCGATTACCTTCGCCCTGGTTGCCGGCCAGTCCTGCGCCTCGGGCGGCATCTGCACCGCGGACGGAACCGTGCTGACGGAAGTTCTGGCATCGCATGTCATCCCCCCCCGGACTACAGGCCCCGCCGTGGCGTCGATCACGAGCAGCGCGACCCATCCGACGAAGGACGGGTTCACGGTGACGATGACCTTCTCGGAGCCGGTGATGGGGCTGACAGCCAATGAGATCGAGGTGACCAACGGCACAGGGTCGAACTTCGCGGGCGCGGGCGCGGTCTACACCCTCGAGATCGCGCCGGACGCCGGCATTGAGGATGAGGTGACGGTGACGGTGACGGCGGGTGCGGTGGTGGATGGTTTGAACAACGGCAGCCTGCAGGCGAGCGAGGCGTTCTCGGTAGACACCAAGGCGCCCACCGTGAGCACGATTGCGATCACCTCAGATCCGGGAACGGACCGGACCTATGCGGCGGGCGACAGTATCCAGGTGACGGTCACTGCTGTCCGGTTAAAAGTCGAATAGAATCAATTGGTTGGGGTCATAGGGGGATTCGTTTGGGGAGTCGGATGGCTGGAGTGCCTGTAAAAGGGGCATTTTTTCGAATTGCGTAACGCTGAGAATCTGTAGAATCTGGTAAAGACTCGCTTCCAGCCCGAGCCGTTTCCGGACGATGGCGATGAGCACGTAAATCGAGACAGCGATCCAGATCTGCGTCTTGACGGCGTTCTCGCTGGTGCCGTAAAACGAGTTGATTCGCAGATGTTGCTTGATCCACTTGAAGAACAACTCAATCTGCCAACGCGACTTGTAGATGTGGGCGATGGTCAGCGCCGGGAGCGCGAAGTTGTTGGTCAGAAACTTCAGCCGCTTGTTCGTCCGGGCGTCGAAGTAACTGACCCTCCGCAACGGGTCGGGATAGGCTTGGGCCGATTCGATGGCAGCCAGTATGACGGTCTGATCCGAGCGCAAGCCCGTGGATTTGTCGACGGGATGCGAGTAGCGCCGTTGGAGCAAGATGTTCTTCTTGGTTCGCACGACGAAGAACGACGAGCAGAGAGTGAACACGAAGAGGCGTTCGAAATCGACGTAGGCCCGATCCATGACGTAGAACGCGCCGGCCTCCGGGCCGATCTCGTCGAGGATGTTGATGTCGTGCACTTTGCCTCCAGTAATGCGGATGAACGTGGGAATATTGCCGTGCAGATCCAGCAGCGTGTGCATCTTCACGGCGGCCTTTTGCTTGCGGAATCTCGCCCACGGAAACAGCGACAGGCAGAGGTCGATTGTTGTCGAGTCGAGAGCGTACAGAGTCTGGTCCAAGTCCACACCGATCGGGTCGTGGGCATATAACGGCCGTGCCATGCCAATCAAGACCTGCGCGAAGTCCGCGTAGATCCGCCAGTCGCGCGACTCGTTCGCATCGGCCAGTGTCGAGCGCGCTACCCTGCCGCGGAATCCCATGTGGTAGAGTTTGCCGTGCATCGAACGCAGGCACGTCTCGATGTCGCGGAGGCTTGCCCGATAGGTCAGCTGGGCGAATGCCATCGCAAGAAACTGATCCCAGCAGGAGAAACTTTTCAGATAGGAATCGCCGCGGTAGCGCGATACACATTTCTGAAACTCTTTGCTCGGTAGGTGCTCGATCAGTTGGGAGAAAACCGTACGGCCAAGGTTCATCCCTCATTGTGCCGCGTCCGGATGCTCCGTTCAGGCGACCATTTGCGGCCTCGGGATTTCAAATCGTTCCCGGGCAAAACAGGCCATAAGACATTGAGCGGTCGAGACTTACCGTCCGATGGCGCGACTTTCCCCGGACAGCACTGGGTGACGGTGACCTTCAGCGAGTCGGTGGAGGTGGAGGGGCTGCCGCAGTTGACGCTTCGGATGGGAAGCGGGAGGCGAACGGCGGACTATCAAGGCGGCACGGGCACTGCGGCGCTGGTGTTTGGCTATGAGGTGACTGAGGGGGAAAGCGACACCGACGGTGTAAGCATCGAGGCGGGCCGCATCGCCTTGAACGGAGGAACCATCAAAGATGAGGTGGACAATCCCGCGGAGTTGGACCATGAGGCGTTGGCGGCTGATTCGAGCCACAAGGTGGACGGCGTCAAACCGGAGTTGGCCGTCACCGACGGCGCGGTGGTGGACGGGGCGACGCTGACGCTGACCTACAACGAAACGCTGGACGGGAGTTCGACGCCGGAGATGGATGACTTCACGGTCGCGGGAGGCGATCATGCCCGGACGGTCACCCGGGTCGCGGTGAGCGGGAGAGAGTTGGAGTTGACCCTCGACCCGGCGGCCGAACACGGGGAGGCAGGGATCCAAGTGAGCTATACGCCGGGGGCCAACCCGATCCAGGATGTGCCGGGAAACGATGCGGAGGCGCTCAGCCGCGAGGCGGTGACCAACGACACCCCGGACACGACCTCACCGACAGTGAGCAGTCTGGCCATCACCTCGAACCCCGGGGGGGATCAGATCTATGCGGCGGAGGACGAGATCGAGGCGACGGTGACCTTCGACGAGACGGTGGTAGTGACGAGGACGCCGCGAATGCGGCTGAGAATAGGGAGCAGGAACCGGACGGCCGGCTACCTGAGAGGCAGTGGCGCGGCGGCGCTGGTGTTCAGCTACGAGGTGGCCCTGGGGGACGAAGACACCGATGGGGTGAGCATTGCTCCCGGCCGCATTGACCTGAACGGCGGGACGATCAAGGACGAGGCAGACAATGATGCGGTGCTGGACCATGAAGCGGTGGCGCCGCAGGCGGGGCACAAGGTGGACGGGGTCCGGCCGGCGTTTCTGAGCGCGGCGGTGGATGGCTCCTCTCTGACGCTGACCTATGGCGAAGCTCTGGACGGTGGTTCGAGGCCGGGGACGGGAGACTTCACGGTGGAGGTGGGGGGTACCGGGCGAAACGTTTCCGCAGTATCGGTAAGCGGAAGCGTGGTGACCCTGACGCTCGATCCGGCGGTGGAGCACGGGGACACGGGGATTCGGGTGAACTACAGTCCGGGGACGCGACCGATCCGGGATGCTGTGGGCAACGAGGCTCTGGGACTGAGCAGCCAGTCGGTGACCAATACCACGGGGGCTCCCAACACGGCGCCGGAGATCACAAGTCCGAGTTCGTTTGATGTCCGGGAGAACCAGTCGCTGGCGAGGCGGCTGGTGGCCAGGGACACCGACCCGGGGGACGAGGTGACGGGCTGGGAGATCGTGGGCGGGGTCGACCGGTTTCAGTTCTCTGTTGCCCGCGACACGGGAGAGTTGAGCTTCCAGACAGCGCCGGACTTCGAGGCCCCCGGAGACAACGAGTATGAGGTGACAGTGGAAGTAAGGAGCGGGACGGGGGCGAGGGAACTGGAGGCCGAGCAGACGTTCACGGTCAGAGTGACGGACGAACGGGAACCGCCTGGTATCCCGGAGGCACCGACCTTCTCGGGGGAGACGGCCGAGAGTATGACGGTCAACTGGAGCGAGCCGGAGAACACGGGGCCGCCCATCACCGACTACGACGTGCAGTACCAGGAAGGCGGCAGCGGCGGCTTCACCGATGCGCAACACGAGGGGCCGGGGCTCGCCTTGACGCTTTCGGACCTCAAAGCGGGAACCGTCTACCAGGTGCAGGTGCAGGCGACGAACGAGGAAGGGACGGGCGATTGGTCGGAGCCGGGCGAGGGGAGGACCATCGCCCCGCTGACGGTTCAGATGACGCCGTCCCCGCCGCCGCCGGTGGAAGGCGCGTTCTCGTTAAGGTTCAGCTTCTCCGAGGAGGTGAGGAGCTTCACCAGCGGTGACATCGAAACGCAGCAGGAACCTGCCTGCACGGATAGCGCAAACAACCCGATTTTCTGCAACCCAACCATTGCGGCATTACAGACCACGGATAACCGGATCTTCACCACCACCGTGAACCCGAGGACCGATCGGGTGGCACACAACTACACGCTGACGCTGACGATGAGCGGAGGCGCAGTGAGGTCGTCGGTGGAGAACAAACCGAACGAGGCCACGACGCTGAACGTCCGTATAGCGCCGCCGGGGGTGACGGTGCCGATCTCATCGCTTGGTCGGACGGCGATCCCCGGCAACGGCCAGGTGACGCTGAGATGGAATGCCCCGCAGAACACCGGCGGCGCTCCGATCGTCCGCTACGAATACCGCTGGAGGGAGAGCGGCGGGGAGTTCGGCGACTGGATGAGGGTTGATCCGTCGGAGAGGTCCGCGACGGTGCCCAATCTGACGAACGGCAGGGAATACGTCTTCGAGGTACGGGGAGTGAACGCTCTGGGCTATGGCCCGGTGGAGACGGCAACGGCCACGCCGGAGAGCCGAGATGGCGGAGGCTTCCCGCCGCCGCCACGTCCGCCAGCGAACAATCGACCGATGGCGGATGCGGGCCCGGACCAGACCGGCGTGAGGGAAGGCGCGCTGGTGACGCTGGACGGCAGCGGCAGCAGCGATCCCGACGACGATCCGCTGAAATACCGCTGGAATCAATACCGTGGCGAGCGCGTGGTGCTGTCGTCCCGGGACGTGGTCAATCCCACCTTCACGGCCCCACAGGAACTGACGGTGGATGTGGTGCTGAGCTTCAGGCTGCTGGTCACCGATCCGGGCGGTAGATTCGATACGGACACGGTGGAGGTCACCGTGACGGTGACCGACGAGAACCCGGGCAAGCCGTTGGCGCCGACTGTTTCCGCTGCGACGCCGTACAGCCTGATGGTGGAGTGGATGGATCCCGAGAATACCGGGCCGGCGATCACCGATTATGACGTGCGGTACCGGGAAGGCGACAGCGGCGACGGTTTCACCGATGCGCAACACCAAGGGACGGCCCGGACCGCGACGCTCACGGGGCTGATGCCGGACACGGTCTACGAGGTGCAGGTGCGGGCGACAAACGCCACAGGAACGGGCGATTGGTCGGAGTCGGGCGAAGAGAAGACCAAGACCCTGCAGACCGGAGATCAGATCTATTACTTCCCTCATCTTGCCGTGGGAGCGAGTTGGCAAACCACGATTACCTATATCAACTACTCCCCGGAGGAGGTGAGCTGTCAAACCGATTTCATCTCCGATCACGGAACTCCGCTGATGGTCTCGTTTCCCGAACTGGGAACGGTTGACAGCCGACCCGACGTTCTACCGCCAGGGGGGTCCGTTCACCAGGAGACCGACGTGGACCTGAGCGATCCTCTGGCGCCAGGCTGGGCGCTGGCCAACTGCTCCGGGCCGGTGAAGGCCAGTCTTCTGTTTCGTCGGCACAACAGCGAAGGGGTGCCCACGGCGGAAGCCGGAGTCAATGCAACGGCAGTTCCGGCAACCCGGTTCGTCACCTTTGCCGAACAGGGGGAAGGTCAGTTTGGGACAGGAGTTGCCTATGCCAACCCTTCCGCCACAGCGGCCCTCGTCACCTTTACTGCCAGGGACACGGCCGGGGAGGTGCTGGCCAGCGTCGATCGAGAACTGTTGCCCGGAGGCCATGATGCGGACGGCATGGGGTCCCTGTTTGGTCTCACCAGCTTTGCCGGATCGATCGAAGTCACCTCCACGGAGCCCATCGTCAGTCTGTCGCTCAATTTCGAAGCCGATCCCGTATTCGCCTCCTTGCCTCCGGGGGAACTGGATGCTTCCGCGCAGGGATCGACTACGTATTACTTCCCTCATCTTGCCGTGGGAGCGAGTTGGCAAACCACGATCACCTATATCAACTACTCCCCGGAGGAGGTGACCTGTCAAACCGATTTCATCTCCGATCACGGAACTCCGCTGATGGTCTCGTTTGCGGCACTGGGAACGGTTGTCAGCCGACCCGACGTTCTGCCGCCAGGGGGGTCCGTTCACCAGGAAACCAACGTGGACCTGAACGCTTCTCTTGCGCCAGGCTGGGCGCGGGCCACCTGCTCCGGGCCGGTGCAGGCCAGCCTTCTGTATCGTCTGCACAACAGCGAAGGGGCGCCCACGGCAGAAGCCGGAGTCAATGCAACGGCAGTTCCGGCAACCCGGTTTGTCACCTTTGCCGAACAGGGAGAAGATCAGTTTGGGACCGGAGTTGCCTATGCAAACCCTTCCGCCATATCGGTCCCTGTCACCTTTACTGCCAGGGACACGGCTGGGGAGGTGCTGGCCAGCGTCGTTCGGACACTGTCACCCGGAGGCCATGATGCTCACGGCATGGCGGAGTTGTTTGGTCTCACCAGCTTTACCGGATCGATCGAAGTCACCTCCACGGAGCCCATCGTCAGTCTGTCGCTCAATTTCGAAGCCGCCCCCGTATTTTCCTCCTTGCCCCCGGGGGAACTGGATGCTTCCGAGCAGTAATCTACCGGTTCAAGCCAAGCCCCAGGATCGAACAGGACTTCAGCTTTCGGTTCCGTCAGCCCCAGCCATCGGGAAGCCCAATCCAGTCTCTCGATATCCTCCGACTCTCCCGCCCGGCCCAGCAGATCTGCCCGCGCCTATCCGTTTCAGGCACGTATCCTGTGATGTCGAATGCCACCCGAAGGATTTTCTCCCTATCGAATGCGCCTCAGACTCGGATCGCTGCCGCAACCTCTCACAGCGGGCCTGAACTCTACCGTATACAGTAGCTCCTGCTACCCGCGAGTCCCCTGTAGGGGTCACTTCACGAAACGGAAAAATCGTACGCTGAGGTCGATTGAGCGGCGGTAGGGGCCGGAAGTCGCCCTGTTCGACTTGCTTGTTCTGCCGCCAGTTGCGCGCCTACCGATCCATGCTATGCACCACCAACTGTATCGCCTTCGCGCGCGAAAGGGCGCGCCCTTTCCAGTTTCGGACGCTGCGTGTTCTTACCTGAAGCCGTGTCGGTAAAAGAGCCGATCGACCGGGACATGCTCGAGTTGGCGTTCCGGGTTCTGGTCGAAGCTGCTCACCCGGACGTAGCGTAGAATGAGGTCACCTCTTGATTCAAAAGGCAAACCGTGCAAGACAAGTTCAGACGAGTATGGTGTCGCCTGGTTCACCAGCGCTTTCGACGCAATGTCGCATATGCTGGGGGGGCAGAATGGTGGTGCCGGCGTTGCGGCAGCCGGTTTCAGGTTCCGTGGGCGCAACGTTCGAAGCCAGTGGCTGTTGAGTGAGGCAGCGGAGCGTAGCTCGTTCGACGATAGCCCCAGATAATCCCGAAAGCCATCGGCTGATGACGTCACCATCGCCCGGCGCTCGGACCGGCTCATCGACCGGACTCTCTGGACAAGAAATCCCGCTCCACCGTCAACTCGCCGATCTTGGCGTGAAGCTCGCGGACGTCGCTTTCATGATCCCGACATCGGCGTTCAACGCCGTTTGAGAACACCTCGCCAAGCCCTTCGATCACCTGGCACTTCCATGGGCTCACCTGGCTCGGATGAACCTGGTGCTTCGATGCGATCTCCTGCAGCGTCCGGTCGCCTTGAGGGCTTTGGTGCATGAGGTTAGAATGTATCTTCAGATCGAAGAAGCGACCCGACTGACTGTACGCCTCAGCGAGCGGAGCGGGCACGCCCGTCAGACCCACGACTTCAGGATCAAAAAGGCTGGCAGATTTCGCGGCGGGGCTTCTGCGGCGGTTGCCGAGGTCACATTCGGCGATGGGGGGAGCTATCTCGCCCTGAAGGACGGGGGCATCGTGGACATGGACGCGACGATGCGACGCCTGGACCGCATGCGGGAATTTATCGCCGGATTGCCGCGGGGTGGATTATCCGGAGAGGCGCTTGACCAGACGATGGTGGGATAGTGCGGCGTGGCACACCTGTGTGGAATCGGGAGTCGAGGTGGCTGTTAATGATGAAGCGGATCATGCGCCGAAGTGTCGGGTTTGTATGATGGAAGTACGGTGCGGGAGAGTCGCAGGGCCATTACGGAGATCGTTGATCGTGCGGCGTGGCCGTTAAGGGCGTGAGTCTCTATCGGAGCGCGCTAGTCACGGCTTCAACGAGCTGATTCCGATCCGGCGAACCGGCGCGACCGCCAAGCTGGCGTAGCCGTTAATCGGTATGCTGTTCGTCCCTCGCGGGGTGGGGAGTTTTTTCAAAGTGGCGTGCCGCCGTAGGGCAGAATTCAGTCCGCCATACTTCACCAGGACGGCTTGATCGCCCTTGCGTGTGGCCTGCTTGATCCGCTCGATTTTCTGGGCACTGAAGGGTCTGCGGTTTCCTGGGTGGGCGCTCACCAATCGAGGCTCGCAATGCCTTCGCTCAGGTCAGCTGAGCCAGCCCCTGTCCTGAAGCAACCATTCCTACGGAGACGTTGTTCTCCTTCTGCCGTCTGGAGCAGTTTCTCGGGCGTCTTCAGAAAGCGCTCTTCAGCTTCCTCGACGGCCGCTTCTCTGGCAGGCATATGGTCTTGCTACTCATTTCTTTCGTCGCCTCGGCTTTTTCGGCTCGTCGCCGACCCCGAGCAAGCCCTTGGCCTTCTTGACGCCGTACCAAAACTGCACCTCGGCATTGTGCGCGCTGATGCCGAACTGCCGGCCGACTTCCTGCCACGAGTGCCCGGCGTTGCGCAGAGTCAGCACCTGGCGCGTCTTCGGATCCATGGCACCGAGGATCTGCTTGAGCAGAATCTCGTTCTCCAGAGCGTTCACCCAGTCCTTCCGCGGACTCGCCCCGAGAGAATCCAGCGACTCAGCCGACTCGACGTATTGAATCCTCTCCTCGTGGCCCACGAATCGCGTGAACCGGCGCACGAAGGAATGGTAGAGGTAGGCGTCGAGATTGCGGACCGGTTCCCGCCGGCGATCTGAGCGAACCGCCTGCGATACCGCATACACCGTTTCTGCGAGTATCTCGGCGGCCTCTGAGACGTCGTTGCGCCGCCCGCGTACAAAGGAGAGAACGCGCCCCCAGATGCGGTGCGCCGCCTCCATGACGGCAGGCTCGGCGCGCCGGTCCTGCTCGTCTCGCTCGTTGATCCAAAGCGGGGGATCGTCAGCAGGGATCCTTGGTATAAGGGGATCCCTCTGCGTTCGACTGTCGCGCCTTCGGGCCAATCGACTCCGCAGCCTCTCAATGAGAAAGAGGCTGTCGAGGGGCTAAAACTCAAAGGCAATCTCGCTGTGTTGCTGGAAAACATCGGACGGAATCCTCTCCGCACTATTGATCCCTGTGTAAGCAATGTCCTACTTCGGAGCGCGAGACGACAAACGTCTGCTGCGCTTACAGAAACAGCTGACCAAGCAAGACCTGTTGATCGTGGACAAGTTGGGCTACGTTCCCTTGGCGAAGACAGGTTCAGAGTTACTGTTCGAGATGACAGAATCGAGACCGAGACCGAAGGCCGTCTGCTTCGGCGTTTGCTCATCGACGGCGAGCTGTTGTTCGTGGGCGATCAGCCCCTGTAGCCTGACTTCAGGCAATCCCGCATTGATCGAGATAGGGGAAGGGCTCTGCCAAAGCGCTCACTGATCCCGTGACAACAGAGCACCTGCTTCGCAGGTGTATCAAAACTGTATCAAAACCCCTGTTTGTTGAAGGGATTGGGGTTGCCCGTGAGCGGCGAGCAGGTTCCCCAAGTTGTTGATAACGCAAAGAATTGAACGTAACCGATGGAGAGAAAAGAAGCGGTGACGATGCTTGTAAGGCAGGCGCTCTAACCAACTGAGCTAACCGCCCTTGCTCTCTGCTTACGGATTCTAACCGCTTCTAACCCTAGGTGGCCCGAGAACAGCGAGAACGCGGGGCTGATAAGGAGAGTGTATCAGTTCACCATGTCACTCCCTGTTGTCCACCGCGGCCGGTTCGTAATTGGGCGCGCCGCTCTGCCGATCCGTGCCGGTTCACCGCAGACAGCGCATGGGCAAGGGGGGCCGGGCTCCACGAAGGTTAAGGACAGCCGGCCCGCTTTTTTCACTAAGTGGCTAGAAAAGCGGGCTAGTGGGACCGGCGGCGACACCGGACCATTCAGGTTAGAAACTTGTTGGACGATTGAGCTTGTCGGTCAGGGCCGGGTCCGCCCCAATTGAGTTTCAGGTTAGAGGGCAAGTCTTCCCAAAGGATACGAAACTCCTGTTGCTTCCCGAAGAGCTAGCGGATTTGGCCCTTGAAGCCCCGATCGTCGAGGCTGACGCAAAATGTGGTGTATTCGAGAGCCAAACACGGTACAATTATACGTTTTCGTTAAAGTGAGCTTATGGCACACGATCCACGAGGGGTAAAGTTTGTCCTGACGGCGCCCGACACCGAGAGCACCGAGCAAGCCTTCAGCCCGTGGAAGCAGATGGTGTACGCTTCGGTTCCGGCGCGGTTCGCACCTCGCCGTTTTTATAAAAACAAATTCGACCAGCCCCGCTATGCGGATGGAACGGCTAAAGTCATGCCCTACGGCGTTCGGGTAGCGGAGGCTATTCTGCTCAAGAACTTCCCGGCCGACGATGTCGCGGTCTGTTATCCGGACGACCTTGACAGGTTCGTCGGCCCGCGAACCGTCGCCGTCGGCGTTGGCGCCCATAACCCGATCGGCACTGCCTTCTCGACCGGCGTCTACAGCAACATCTTCGGCAGCACGGCGAGACCGATCAACGCGGCGGAAAGCGAGCGCATCTATCTGCACCCGGCGATCCGGAAGCATAGGCCGAAAGTCATCGTGGGAGGCGCGGGAGCATGGCAAATCGATAAGACCGGCTCCACCGAGCGCCTAGGCGTGGACTGTGTGATCAACGGGAGAGCGGAAACCGTCACTCTTGAGCTGTTTCAGAAGGCGGAGGCCGGAGAGGACTTGCCCAAGTTTGTCCAGGCTCCCGAGCCGACGATGGAACAACTGGTGATTCCCCACAAGCGTACGACCTACGGGGTTGTCGAGATGAACCGCGGCTGCGGACGGCAGTGTGCGTTCTGTTCGCCGACGCTCGAAACGCGCATCTCGGTCCCCCCCGAACAGCTCCTGGAGGCCGTTCGCGCCAACACGAGCAACGGCGGCCGCATCATCTTCCCGGTTTCGGAAGACGTGTTTATTTACGGCGCCGCGGCTCCCTTCTACATACCCAACCCCAACGCGCTGGTGAATTTTTACGAGACCATCGCCAACGTCCCCGGCGTCGACTATCTGCCGCTTTCGCACGCCACGATCGCCCCCGCCGTGGTGAATCCGGATCTCGTCAAGGAGCTGTCGAAGATCTTGCTCCCCAAAAGCGCCTTGAGAAACCGTTTTTCGAGTCACCCGGACAAAAAGTTCCTTGCCCCGTTGATCGGCATTGAAACCGGGTCGTCACGCCTGGGCGCACTTACCATGTCGGGCAAGTCTTTGCCCTTCGATATTCGCGACTGGCAAGAGATCGTGGTAGAAGGCATCCGGATTCTCAATGAAAACAACTGGTTCCCGGTTTGCACGTTCATCGTCGGCTTGCCGAACGAAACCGAGGACGACCTGAGGCAGACGCTCGATCTGCTGCATCGCCTGCGGAAGAACAAGACTCTTTACGTGCCGTCGATTTTCACGCCGCTCGAAGATACGCGCATGGCCGACGGCAAGGCCCTCAAAACCAAAGGGCTGACCCAACTGCAGTGGGAATTTATCATGACCGCCTGGAAGCAAAGCCGGGACTTCGGCGACATGCGCGATCGCTCCCGCGTTTTCTTCCGCTGGGGTACCAAAGCCTTCTACCACGCGCGCGGACGATGGGTCCACGGGCGGCAGTTCAAGTGGCCCGCCATGCGTTTCGCGGGCGTGCCGGAACAGAAACTCAAGAAGCACCTCTATCTTGATTGGGATGACGACAGCGATCCCCCGATCAAGAAACCAAGGCTGATCGGCAAGCACCGCAAGACTCCCCTCGAAGAGTTGGCTCGCGTCAACGACCACCAGCCCTTCAGCGTTTACGGGACGAGCCGGGCCGAGGAGCCGGTCGGTCCCTTGAAGGTCCTCTCGGCGGCTGAAGGCAACGGCCAAGCTTGCGGGGGCGGGAACGGAACGACCATCTCCCAAACCGCTAGCGGATCCGAGAAGCAAGCCGGCGAGCCCATCGCCGGAGACTGACCGGCTTGGCTCCTGCCGTTAGCCGGCTTTTCTCACCTGGCGAGGCGAAGTGCGTGAGATCCCCGGCGGCCACGGCTCCTGTCAACAGTTTGTGTACATCCCCCGGCGTACAGTATGTCGGCAAGCGGGCGCGATGAATCACGCCCCTACATCCCTGAGGGCGGACATTTGCTTCCACTCCCGCCAGTCGCTGAGAAAAGCGACTCAGCGGGCCGTTGACGCCAGCTTCACGAGGCGGTCGCTCTCCGTCATCTTGACGAGTCCACGGCTCGGGGGAGGGGTGTAGTCGGTTACGATACCGGGATCCCTTTCCTTCCAGGCCCAGTAATCGTTGCCCCAGCGCTGGTTGAGCAGTCCCCTCACGGCGAGGTTCGAAATCCAGACAAACAGGTCGCTTTTGTTCTTCGGCAGACCGTTCCTTTTGATCATCGAACGGATGGAGTAAAAACGCCGGTAGGCGCGATTCTTTTCAAAATGCAGCCGCTTGGCGGTGAGCAGAGGGTGCCGGAAGACAATCGACCCGAGATCGTATTTCTCCCAATCCCGGTGAACAAACCTTTGCTCCTCCTCGAACTGGCGGTACAAAGCCGTGCCCGGCAGCGGCGTCATCAGCGAGAACTGGGCGAACTCCAGCTTGGCCTTCTCCACGAACTCAAGAGTGTGCTGGAACACATCCAGGTCGTCATTGTCGAAGCCGAAAATAAAAGACCCCCAGACCTTGATGCCCGCCTCGCGGATGCGGCCAATGTCGCGCAGGTACTCCTTGGGCCGGTTGACGCCCTTGCCCGCATCGCGGACACTCTTGTCGGAGGTGGTCTCAAAGCCGATAAAAACCCCTTGACAGCCGCTCTCTCGAGCCAAGCGCATCAGTTCTTTGTCGCGCGCGAAATTGATGGTGACCTGGGAGGCCCATTTCCGCTTCAGCGGCGCCAAGGCTTTGAACAGCTCTTTCGCTTTTTTGGGATTCCCAATGATGTTGTCATCGACAAAGTAAATGGAACGGGCATCTATGGCCCGCAGCTCTTCGATCACCTTCTCCACGGGACGAAAACGGTATTTGACGCCCGACATCGTGGTCACCGAGCAAAAGTTGCAGTCGAACGGACAGCCACGCGTTGTCTGCACGGAGTTGAAACAGATATAACCGCTCGGGTCGAGCAAGTCCCTGCGAGGAATGACGACATCGGCTAAGTCAACGGGTTCGGGATCGTGATAGCGCGCCTTCGACTTGCCGTTGGCGAAGTCCCGGACCAGATCCGGCCACAGACGGTCAGCCTCGCCCAGTACCACCGTGTCGGCGTGTTCCCCAGCTTCATCCGGACACATCGAGGGGTGAATGCCGCCGAGCACGACGGGTATACCCCGAGACCGGTATTCGTCGGCGAGACGATAGGCTTCCGGCGCCTGCGCGGTCATGGCGGTCATGGCGACCAGATCGGCCGACTCGGTCGCCGTCACCGGACCGACACAGCCATCGTCGATGACCACTTCGTGCTCAGGCGGCGTGAGGGCGGCTAGCGTCGCCAGGTTCAGGGGCGGAAACAGCGCCCCTGTGGCGTAAAAGTTCAAATCGGGAGTTATTCTCCGCGCGTGACGGATGAACTTGGGAGCAACGTACATGTTCGAGTCGTTATGCGGATTAACAAACCTGATCTTCATGATCTCTCCAGAGACACAGCCTCAGTACGAACCTGATGGCAAATCAGGATGCACGATTGTAGCAGGGTTTCGGTTCTGCTGCGCTCCGCGCAAGCCTCTAACCCGGAATTTCCAAGTGCGCCCCGACGGCCCAGATCACCAGTGGGGGGCCCACCGACGTAGTTGTCGGTAAACATGGTAGCTCAGTGCTGTCCGGGGAAAGTTACGCCAACGGACGGTAAGTCTCTACCGCTCAATATCTTATGGCCTGTTTTGCCAGGGAACGATTTGAAATCCCGAGGCCGCGAATGGCCGCCTGAGCGGAGCATCCCGACGCGGCACAATGGGGGATGAACCTTGGCCGTACGGTTTTCTCCCAACTGATCGAGCACCTGCCGAGCAAAGAGTTTCACAAATGTGTATTGCGCTACCGCGGCGATTCCTATCTGAAAAGTTTCTCCTGCTGGGATCAGTTTCTTTCGATGGCATTCGCCCAGCTGACCTATCGGGAAAGCCTCCGCGACATCGAGACGTGCCTGCGTTCGATGCACGGCAAACTCTACCATATGGGATTCGGCGGCAGGGTAGCGCGCTCGACACTGGCCGATGCGAACGAGTCGCGCGACTGGCGGATCTACGCGGACTTCGCGCAGGTCTTGATTGGCATGGCACGGCCGTTATATGCCCACGACCCGATCGGTGTGGACTTGGACCAGACTCTGTACGCTCTCGACTCGACAACAATCGACCTCTGCCTGTCGCTGTTTCCGTGGGCGGGATTCCGCAAGCACAAGGCCGCCGTGAAGATGCACACGCTGCTGGATCTGCACGGCAATATTCCCACGTTTATCCGCATTACTGCAGGCAAAGTGCATGACGTCAACATCCTGGATGAATTTCTTCCCGAGGCCGGCGCGTTCTACGTCATGGATCGGGGTTATGTCGATTTTCGGCGCCTCTTCGTGTTCACGCTCTGTTCGGCCTTCTTCGTGGTGCGAACCAAAAAGAACGTTTTGCTGCAGCGTCGCTACTCCCACCCGGTGGATAGGAGCACGGGCCTGCGATCCGATCACACCGTTATTTTGACCCCCTTCAACTCCGCCCAAGCGTACCCGGACCCCCTACGGCGGGTGAGTTATTTCGATGCCGAAACCAACAAGCGATTGAAATTTCTGACCAATAACTTCACCCTGCCGGCACTGACCATCGCCCAGATCTACAAATCGCGCTGGCAGGTGGAACTCTTCTTCAAGTGGATCAAGCAACATCTGCGAATCAAGTCGTTTTACGGCACCAGCGAGAACGCCGTCAAGACGCACATCTGGATCGCTGTCTCGATTTACGTGCTCATCGCTATCGTCCGGAAACGCCTCGGGCTGGAAGCGAGTCTTTACCAGATTCTACAGATTCTCAGCGTTACGCTATTCGAAAAAATGCCCGTTTTACAGGCACTCCAGCCATCCGACTCCCAAAATGAATTCCCCTATGACCCCAACCAATTGATTCTATTCGACTTTTAACCGGACAGCAGTGAGATTCCGGATAGTGAGTCCGGCGGGTGGACGATAAGAACACTGCCCCGAAGAGGGTGGGGCGATTCCGATCTAACCTCCTGATTTATAGAGAGTTGCGAAAAGAAAAGTCTCCCCTCGACAAGAGAGTCTGAGAAGAGACCTTTCTCAGACAAGGCTCACCCGCTCTTCGCTCGGCCAGCGGCGGAAGATCGGGGCGTCAAGACCGTCACGACGAATGGCGTCAATCGTGGCGTAAAGCAACCGGCCTCCTCCGTGATCGCGGATCGAGCGTGCCAAGGAATCGAGGCGAGCCCAGCTCTCGGAGACGATCAGGACTGCTGTCAAGGGGAAACCGGACAAGCCGTTCCGGTAGAAGGGAATCTTCGTGCGCACGAAGTATCGGACGCTCTCCCTACCGCGATCGAGTTCCAGCGCGAAGTTCAGCCCGTTGCAGGCGAAAACAGCGTCGGGAACGATCGGGTAGGCCCACCGCAGCTTGTGCAACTGCCAGGAAGCGAAGAAGAACGACAAACCCTCCATCGATTCCGCCGCGACGCGAACCTCGTTGATTCCGAGAAAGTGCTCCAGCTGTTTCGGCAGCCGACGTTCGAGCTGAACTGTTTCACCGTCAAGCTGCTCAAGTACGCGCTTGCCTTGCGGGCCAAGTGTAAACAAGCACTCCGACATGCGATTCGGACGATTGTAAGCGCCGGAGTGAAAATAGACCACAGGGCGGCGGTGTTCAGCCGTGTTGTGGCAGAGCAAAACTAGACCGCCCGCCGGCATTTCATAAAACATTCTTGGGGTGTTTTGTGTGATGCAGGAGGGATGTACTCTGTGGAGTTGTACGCACGCGTTCGCCGAGCGGTCTTTGTCGAAGGGGTCAGCGAGAGAGAAGCGGCGCAACGTTTCGGGCTGGCGCGAGAGACCGTGCGCAAGATGCTGCGCTACGCCGCGCCGCCGGGCTATCGGCGGCAGAAGCCGATTCGACGCCCGAAGCTCGACGCCTACACGCCGATCATCGACCAGATCCTGGAGACGGACCTAGCGCTGCCGAAGAAGCAGCGGCACACCGCCCAGCGGATCTTCGAACGACTCCGAGACGAGCACGACTTCGCGGGCTGACCTTGCCCCCTAAAACGAGTCCAAGTTGAATGTTAGGATTTTCGGTTTTAGGAAGGAGGCAAGAGATGGCAGGGAAGCGATTTAGTGCAGAACAGATCATCATCAAGTTGCGTGAGGCAGAGGTGGGTCTAGCTCAAGGACAGACGGTGGGCCAGGTGTGCAAACAGATTGGGGTGACCGAGCAGACCTACTACCGGTGGCGCAAGGAGTACGGAGGGCTTCGACTGAATCAGGCCAAGCGGTTGAAGGTGTTGGAGAAGGAGAATGCCCGGTTGAAGAAGCTAGTGGCAGATCTGTCTTTGGACAAGCAGATCCTAAAGGAAGTTTCCTCGGGAAACTTCTAGGCCCGACGAAGAGGAGACGCACAGTGGTGTGGGTGAGGGAGAGATTGGGAGCAGAGCGCGTCTCCGAACGTCGGGCCTGCCAAGTGCTGGGACAGGCTCGATCGACCCAGCGAAGGGAAAGGCATATCCCCGATGAGGAGGCTCGATTGGTGGCTGAGATGGTGGAGTTGGCCACGCACTACGGGCGATACGGCTACCGACGGATCACGGCCATGCTTCGTTGGGAAGGGTGGAAAGTGAATCACAAGCGGGTGGAGAGGTTGTGGAGACAGGAGGGGCTGAAAGTCCCGTCCAGACAGCCGAAACGAAGGAGACTGTGGCTTCATGATGGATCCTGCGTTCGGTTACGAGCGGCTCACAAGGATCACGTCTGGAGCTATGACTTCGTGCATGAGCGAACCCATGACGGAAGGGCCTTTCGATTATTAATCCTACTGGATGAATACACCCGGGAGTGTCTGGCCATTGAGGTCCAACGACAGATGAATCACCAGGACGTGTTGGATCGATTGGCGGAGTTGTTCGTGGATCGGGGAGTGCCTGAATACATTCGGTCCGATAACGGGTCAGAGTTTACGGCTCAGGCGGTTCGGGACTGGCTGAAGGCTGTTGGGGTGAGGACCTTATACATCGAGCCCGGCAGCCCCTGGGAGAATGGATATGTGGAGAGCTTCAACGGAAAACTGCGGGATGAACTGCTGAACGTAGAAGTCTTCGACACGTTGTGGGAGGCGAAGGTGTTGGCCGAGAGATGGCGCAGGGAGTACAATCAGCGACGGCCTCACAGCGCCTTGGCCTATCGGCCGCCGGCGCCGGAGGCCAGATTACCCAGGTCCCAGGACCAGAGTTCTATACCATGGAGTGGACTTCAAATGGTCCCAGGTCTAACTTATTGACTCCCGCATAATATAGAGTAACCTTTTGGGGGTTCTGCTCGTCTTAATAGACATGGGGAACCCAAGAGGCGTAAGGCGCGATTTTGATGCTCTGGAAAAGCGACGGCTGGAGGCCGTGCGGCTGGTCGTTGACGAAGGTTTGAGTCAGTCCGAGGCAGCACGGCGCGTGAAGGCGGCGCAGCAAAGCGTGAGCCGTTGGGTTAGCGAGCATGGCGCGCACGGTGCCGCCGGACTCCGCCGGGCCGGGCGCGCCGGCCGCAAGCCGCTGTTAGACGCCACGCAACGGGAACGTCTGGAGGCAATGCTGCTGCGGGGCCCCGAAGCGCAGGGCTTCTCGACGCCGCTGTGGACTTGTCCGCGAGTCGCTCGTCTGATCGCCGACGAGTTCGGCGTGCGCTATCACGAAGGTCATGTTTGGAAGATCCTGCGGGCGCTCCACTGGAGCCCGCAACGGCCTGTCGGCAAGGCCCGCGAGCGCAACGAAGAAGCCATCCGCAACTGGCGGCGCAAGACTTGGCCGGCCACTAAAAAAAAGCCCAAAAACAAGGCCGCACGATCGTCTTCATCGACGAAAGCGGACTGAGTCAGAAGCCCCATCGTTGCCGCACCTGGGCGCCCCGCGGCGAGACACCCGTGCTGGAGTTCAACTTCAACTGGCAGAAACTTTCCGTTTCCGCCGGGCTGACCTTGCGCAACTTCTACTTCCGGCTCTATCCCGGCGCCATCGGCGAGCTGGAGGTCATCGACTTCCTGAAGGCTTTGGTCCGCCACATCGACGGCCCGCTGCTGATCGTCTGGGACCGCCTGCCGGCGCACCGCAGCCGCCTGGTGCGGGAGTTCATCGAGCTCTCCGAAGGCCACATCGCCACGGAGTGCTTGCCGCCCTATGCACCGGAGCTGAACCCGGTGGAATACATTTGGGCTTACTGGAAGCAGCACGAGTTGCCGAACGTCTGTCCGAAGGACTACTGGGAGCTGGACGAGCGTGCCCGCAAATCCCTGCGTCGCATGCGCCGCAAACCGCGCTTGATTACGGCCTTCTGGAAGCAGTCTTCTCTTGGCCTTGACTAACTCGATATTATGCGAGATTCAATAGAGAGTGGACTCGTTCCTGGGGGCAGGTCACCGCCGCGGCTGGAGCTCGAAAACTATCCCCATCTGCCGACGGCTCGAGTCTCAACCACCGCAGCGTCCGACTATCTGGCGCTGCTGGACGCAAGAGTACCGTGATGGCCAAACCACAGGTTCTGCTCCAAGAGCATCTCAAGGCACTGCGACTCCCGACCTTCCTGCGCGAGTACGACAAAGTGGCGCGGCAATGTGCCCAGGAGGGCGTCGATCATCCACGCTATCTGCTACGGCTGAGCGAGCTGGAGTTGCTCGATCGCGAACAGCGCGCCACGGAGCGGCGCATCAAGGCCGCCAAGTTCTCGGTGCTCAAGAGCCTGGAGACCTTCGAGTTCCGTTCGATGCCGTCGCTGAACAAGAGCTTGGTCCTGGAGCTGGCGCGCTCGGAGTATCTGGATCGCAGAGAGAACGTGTTGGCGCTGGGCAACTCGGGTACGGGCAAGACGCACATCGCCCTGGCGTTGGGGCTGGCCGCCTGCCAGAAAGGCTATCGGGTCCGCTTTACCACCGCCGCGGCATTGGTCCACGAGTTGCTCGAGGCGCGTGACGACAAACGTCTCTTGCGTTTACAGAAACAGCTCGCCAAGCAAGACCTGCTGATCGTGGACGAGTTGGGCTACGTCCCCTTGTCGAAGACGGGCTCGGAGTTACTGTTCGAGATCTTCAGCCAGCGCTACGAGCGGGCCTCGACGCTGGTGACCTCGAACCTACCCTTCAACGAGTGGACGGAGATCTTCGGCTCCGAGCGGCTGACCGGCGCCTTGCTGGATCGTCTCACCCACCACGTCCATATCTTGGAGATGAATGGCGAGAGCTACCGTCTCCAGCACAGTAAGCGTTCCCGGAAGCGTTCTTCCTCCCCCTGATCCCCCCGCCCAGCCGCCAGCTGTTTCGGGGGGCTTCCACTACGTCCGGGGCCGCCTTAACAGGCGTCCCCCGACTTCGCTCCAGCCCCGGAAACAGCCGCTTTCAGAAACGAGTCCTCTCCCTGAGATGGTCTACTTTTACTCCGCCCCAGTGGTCTAATTTTGCTCCGCCCTTGACATTAGTGATATGACCAGAGTTGGATAGAGCCACCAGGTGTCGCAATCTTTAGCCGAAAGGCGACAGCCAGCGCTGGGCTCGGCTTCGCTGTCCACAGGATAATCAGCGCGGGCAAAACCACCGCCAAGGAAATCAGAAAACTCGCCAGAGGCCAAGGAGGTTGGACTATAGCGCGGCGTGGGTCAAGTACCGGCTGCGCGACACCGATCCGGCCCGCTTGATCCATCTTGGTTTTCGGCCCACCGGCATTGGCAAGATGGTCGCAGGCCAACCCCGGGCCGGCGCTAAGATAAGGTTGCTTCGTCGATCTCTCCTGAGGCTGATGCGTGATCGCAGTACTGACTGACTGCTGGGTGCGCAGCCGGTTGTTCTGGGGGGTAGCTTAGGGACCCCATGGTAGGAGTGCGCGTCTTAATCCTCGCAATCTGCAGTTTGCTGGTGCCGCTGGCGGCGGCACAAGATGGCGATCATTACTGGCCGCAGTGGCGCGGCCCTATGGGGACGGGTGCCGCACCGCACGCGAACCCACCAGTGGAGTGGAGCGAGACGGAGAACATACGCTGGAAGATTGCACTGCCCGGCACTGGCCATTCGACACCCATCGTCTGGGGCGATCGCGTCTTGATCACCACAGCCGTACCTTACGGTGATCCTATGGAACCAAGGTACGACAGCGCCCATGGCACGCATGACAGCGTGCCGGTGACCCAGCATCATCGGTTTATGGTGCTCGCCATCAGCCGCCGCGAGGGGAAGATCCTCTGGCAACGGACGCTGCATACGGAGGTTCCGCACGAGGGTGGTCATTTAAGCGGAACCTTTGCATCCCACTCGCCGGTCACCGATGGCGAGCATGTTTTCGCGTTCTTCGGCTCGCGTGGGATCTACGCCCTCGATCTGGACGGCGAGCTGCAGTGGAAAGCAGACCTCGGTGAGATGCAGACCAAGCACGCGCACGGCGAGGGTAGCTCACCAGCGCTCCATGGCGACACGCTGATCATCAACTGGGATCACGAAGGCCGGTCATTTGTGATTGCCTTCGACAAACGGACCGGTGAAGAACGGTGGAGGGTCGCGCGGGAAGAAGTCACGTCGTGGGCAACACCGATCGTGGTCGAGCACGGCGGCAAGCCGCAGCTCATCATCAGCGGTACCGATCGCGTTCGAGGCTACGATCTGGTCACCGGCAACGTCATATGGGAATGTGGCGGGCTGTCGGCTAACGTCGTCGCGACACCCGTTTCGGCGGACGGCATGGTGTACGCCGCCAGCAGCTACGACACGCGGGCCATGCTTGCCATACGCCTCGACGGCGCCAAGGGCGACATCACCGGCACCGACCAGGTCGTGTGGAGCCGCAGACGAGGCACGCCCTACGTACCATCGCCATTGCTGTATGGAGACTCGCTCTACTTCCTCCATCACTACCAGGGGATCCTTTCACGCGTGGACGCTAAGACCGGTGAAGAGCGGACCGGCCCGTTTCGACTCGGCGGCATCCGCAACGTGTACGCCTCACCGGTGGGTGCCGCCAACCGCCTTTACATCACCGATCGCCACGGAACAACGCTCGTGATGAGTCACGCTAGCCTACCCAAGATGCTGGCGGTCAACCGGCTCGACGACAGCTTCAGCGCCTCGGCCGCCGTCGCTGGCGGCGAACTGTTTCTGCGGGGGCAGCGAAACCTCTACTGCATTGCCGAAGAGTAGTGTGATGGCCCATCCGGGGAACGACGGAAAGGATCCGACGTGGTGAAGCCCGCCGGGAGCGCGAAAATAAGCCTTCCGTTGAGCTATCCGATAGGAGCACCGCCAGGGCCTTGATCCTAGGGTGTTCTACCCCTTCGACGAGCTTCTGAGGGACCTGAGGCGGGGCCGATAACGCGATTTCTTGGACCGCGTTGGAGGCTGATCCTGTCGTCCTTGATAGTTTGGTGCCGCTAATCAACACCTGCGACGGCCGTTCCGAGATTGCACGGGCGGCTTCTCTCGATCGGCGACCAGCAGGGCCGAATTCAATGGTTATTCAACGGGGCGTCAGGCTCGATCGCCTGTTGTTGAGCTTGCGTGTTGATCTGAGGTGCTTTGAACAGCTACAAAATCGTCTACAGTGGCTTTTTCACATGGGCTGAAAACGGCCGTAAGTTATTGAAAAAAATGGTGGGCGCGCCCAGACTCGAACTGGGGACCTCCTGCGTGTGAAGCAGGCGCTCTAACCAACTGAGCTACGCGCCCAAAGGCGTGCTTCATTGATTCTAAACCACTTCTCGATTCCCGTTCCATCAGTGCGTCGTCAAAACCGGCCGGATTGTATCGCAACCCCAGTTCAGACCGGCCGGATCGTATCGAGACCCCGCTCCTCGCTCGCCCGCCGGTTCATCCGTTGGAGGGCTTCTCGTTTCATCGGCAGTTTCATCTGCGAGTACTTCTTGAACACCTTCGCGTCGCTTTGTCGGAGGAGTTGGGTGACCCACTCATCCGCCACGCCTCCCGCGCTGAGGCGGGCGGCGTACGTCGAGTAGCTGTCGGACCTCAGTGCAGAGGATGTTGAAGGGTATCTGCGCTGGCGGCTCCGGCAACAGAAGCGTATCAAAACCAAAACGAGATTTCGGGAGCTGGGAACGATAAAGCCCGCGACCCAAAACAAGACGGAAAACAGCAAAGGACCGCCCCCTTGGCAGCTAGTGCTGGCTCTTTCCGTCGAGCCGGTTCAAGTTGTCCGAGGGCCACACCAGCATTTAGGTGACGCTCGAGACACCTTGGACGATATTGCGAACGAGACTGTAGCTGTGTCAAGACCTGGAAGCGGCTCCCGCTTCACTGCCGACAAAGTCATCGAGGTGCTCCAGATTGACGTGCGTCGGGTGGAACCTACAAAAGACACGCCCTTCGACGAAATGATGGGCAGAATCCTGTACGACGACAAGGTTGCGGCTGGCTTTTTTGTCAACAGCGTTCCCACGCCCCAGGTCGCCTACCTCCTGTCCGACCCTGGATCACACCTGTTGTCACTTCGCAGGGCGCATCAAGAATATCTGACAAGTCAGGATTCGATGATTGCTCGGCCTGTTCTGCCGTATCTTGCCTACACCATTCCAGGGCGCACCTACCCCAATCAACTCGGCGGGGTAGACACTGTTGCCGTGATAACGGTCCTGCTCTGCCGCAAGAGTTTAGAAGCAAGCATCGTCGAGGAAGTCACTGCGGCAGTCTTGGATGACTTGGGTTCCTCAGACTCGAAGATTTGGGAGGTTCAAGCCGGGGTTGACACGTCCGTTGTCGAGGAACTCACAGCACGCGCCAACAAAACCCTGGATGCCCTGGCGTCGGTCATGCCTCTTAATCCGGGTGCGAAGAGAGCAAGAGACGCTCTCCCTATCTGGGAGAGAGAGCCTGCCTTCCTCCACCTTCTCGGACTCGAATTGCTTGCCTTCAGCCTTTTTGGGGCTTCAGTTTCATGGTTGCCTGACGTGTGGCGCTTGAGACTGCTTCTGACTTTCCTGAGGCCCATACCGGTGGTTTCTCGATCGCTGGAGTGGCCTCTTATGAATCCCAAATGCTTAGCAGTCCTCCGCCCCCTATCGGCCGCGATCGTAGTGTGGCTCTCTGGGGCATTCGCGATACATTACTTCGAAAAAGACATCAATGTGAACTTCAACGAACCTGTGAAGGCAATGGTCTCCGTCGTCGTTTATCTTTTCAGTGGCTTGGGCAACCGCGAACCGCAAACCGGGGTCGGCTGGGCAGTGGCTGTGCTTATGATGATTTCCAATCACTGCTGTCCGGTTAAAAGTCGAATAGAATCAATTGGTTGGGGTCATAGGGAGATTCGTTTGGGGAGTCGGATGGCTGGAGTGCCTGTAAAAGGGGCATTTTTTCGAATTGCGTAACGCTGAGAATCTGTAGAATCTGGTAAAGACTCGCTTCCAGCCCGAGCCGTTTCCGGACGATGGCGATGAGCACGTAAATCGAGACAGCGATCCAGATCTGCGTCTTGACGGCGTTCTCGCTGGTGCCGTAAAACGAGTTGATTCGCAGATGTTGCTTGATCCACCTGAAGAACAACTCAATCTGCCAACGCGACTTGTAGATGTGGGCGATGGTCAGCGCCGGGAGCGCGAAGTTGTTGGTCAGAAACTTCAGCCGCTTGTTCGTCCGGGCGTCGAAGTAACTGACCCTCCGCAACGGGTCGGGATAGGCTTGGGCCGATTCGATGGCAGCCAGTATGACGGTCTGATCCGAGCGCAAGCCCGTGGATTTGTCGACGGGATGCGAGTAGCGCCGTTGGAGCAAGATGTTCTTCTTGGTTCGCACGACGAAGAACGACGAGCAGAGAGTGAACACGAAGAGGCGTTCGAAATCGACGTAGGCCCGATCCATGACGTAGAACGCGCCGGCCTCCGGGCCGATCTCGTCGAGGATGTTGATGTCGTGCACTTTGCCTCCAGTAATGCGGATGAACGTGGGAATATTGCCGTGCAGATCCAGCAGCGTGTGCATCTTCACGGCGGCCTTTTGCTTGCGGAATCTCGCCCACGGAAACAGCGACAGGCAGAGGTCGATTGTTGTCGAGTCGAGAGCGTACAGGGTCTGGTCCAAGTCCACACCGATCGGGTCGTGGGCATATAACGGCCGTGCCATGCCAATCAAGACCTGCGCGAAGTCCGCGTAGATCCGCCAGTCGCGCGACTCGTTCGCATCGGCCAGTGTCGAGCGCGCTACCCTGCCGCGGAATCCCATGTGGTAGAGTTTGCCGTGCATCGAACGCAGGCACGTCTCGATGTCGCGGTAGCGCGATACACATTTCTGAAACTCTTTGCTCGGTAGGTGCTCGATCAGTTGGGAGAAAACCGTACGGCCAAGGTTCATCCCTCATTGTGCCGCGTCCGGATGCTCCGTTCAGGCGACCATTTGCGGCCTCGGGATTTCAAATCGTTCCCGGGCAAAACAGGCCATAAGACATTGAGCGGTCGAGACTTACCGTCCGATGGCGCGACTTTCCCCGGACAGCACTGGGGCCACAACTGGGCCCCGTTTAGTCACAGAGCGTTGAGTGGGTCTCCACGGATGAAATGAGGGAAGCTATGAAGCGGGAAGATGCTGCCTAGGCGCCACTCGACGCCGCAACGAGGTTTACATAAACGGAAACCTAAGATGTTATGCTGGCGGTAGATAGGTCGAGGGGGAGATTGCGTTGTACAGCCGGCTTCGGTTCGTCGCTTTCTGTGTGCTGCTGGCGCCCGCCGGTACTGCTGCTACTCCCACGTTCAAAGATTCTGTTCAGCCGTTCCTCAAGAGTCACTGTACCTTCTGCCACAACGACCAGCTGAAAACTGCGGATCTGTCGTTCGACCACTACCAGGACGAGGGGTCAGCGCTCAAGAACGCAGAAGTTTGGCGGCGTGTCAAGCAGATGCTTGACCGCAAGATGATGCCGCCGGCGCCCCGGCCGCGCCCATCTCCCGAAGAGGTTGCCGTAGTTCTCGACTGGATCGACGCCAACCTGTCATCCGAAGACACTCAACCCAATCCCGGCCGCGTGACCGCGCGGCGGCTGAACCGCGCCGAATACAACAATACCGTTCGCGACCTGCTGGGCATCGACTTTCGGCCGGCCGACGATTTCCCGGTCGATGACACGGGATACGGATTCGACAACATCGGCGATGTCTTGTCGATTTCTCCCGTGCTCATGGAGAAGTATATGACCGCCGCGGACAAGATCATTCGGCGTGCCATTATGAGCGACCGCAGCGTCAAGCCCACGGTTCTCCGCTACAGCGCCCCGCGGGCTGAAGGCGAGCCACGGCAGATTGGAGCTGCCGGGCGAGTCCCCTACT
The DNA here is from genome assembly GCA_965248365.1 of Bryobacterales bacterium. Taxonomy (GTDB): domain Bacteria; phylum Acidobacteriota; class Terriglobia; order Bryobacterales; family UBA6623. The sequence goes on from CBDFJA010000004.1 coordinate 974,974, forward strand.
CGCCGGAGGGCAGGCTGGCCGTGCGGCATCGTTTCCCCGCAACGGGAGAGTACGATCTGCGGCTGCGGTTCGTTGACCGCCGCAGTGTCCCCGAGCGACGGCTGCCGTGGACATACCGCGTGCCGGAACTCATCGAGCAGGCGTCGGAACTCGAGGTGGAGGCGGTCGATCTCGACACGTTGGCCGAAGAATTCTGCCTGAGTCTCGACCATACGATCCGCTTCATGGAGCACTTCGATGCCCCCAAGGTTGGCGGGACCTTCGTCTTCGAACGCGAGACGCTGTTGTCGGAGCTAGTCAAATATCAGGCTTGGCTCGAAGACAACCCCGAACCCCCGCCGCTTCCACCGCCACCACCTCTGCCCGTCGTATTGACGTTGGAAGGCGAGAAGCTAGCGACCTACAGTGCTGAGTACAGACCCGACTACGACGAGCCAGACCCCGTCCGTGTGCGGGTCGAAGCTGGTGAGCGGGAATTGTATGCGGAAGTCCTGAGCCCTGAAGGCGAACGTTGGAATCCGAACTCGCTTGACTGGACCGAGTATCGGAGCGCGATCTACAAAGACGCGGCCAGGATGGTGTTCGCCGACTCCATCGAGATCAAGGGCCCGTTCAATCCTGAACCCGCGCCGCTGCCCGAGAGTCACCGCGAGATCATGGTGTGTGAGCCGGCCGGTAACGGATTCGACCGAACGTGCGCGGAGAAAATCTTGGGGCGCGTCGTGAGGCTCGCTTTCCGCGGCTCGGTGGCGGAGAAAGAAGTCCGGAGCTACGTTCGTCTTGCGGAAGGTGCCGTAGGGCAGGGTGCAAGCTTCGAGCGAGGCATCCAACTGGCCTTGAAAGCCATCCTGGTTTCACCACAATTCCTGTTCCGGGTCGAGCGCGATCCTGAGCCGGCGAGACCGAATCCCATTCGTCCCATAAACGACTTCGAACTGGCCTCGCGGCTCTCTTATTTCCTTTGGAGCAGCATGCCTGACGAGGCGCTGCTCAACGCCGCGGCCCGAGGCGAACTACGCACGGAGAACGGACGGCGGGCTCAGGTCATGAGAATGATTGGGGACGGCAAGTCCCAAGCCTTGGTTGAAAACTTCGCCGGGCAGTGGCTGCAGCTGCGGAACGTATCGCTCGTGAAACCTGATCCGGAGACCTTCCCCGAGTTCGACGAAGAGCTTCGGGCGGGGATGGTGCGCGAGAGCGAACTTTTCTTCGAACGCATCATGCGCGAAGATCGCAGCATCCTGGAATTTTTGAAGGCTGATTACACTTTCCTAAACGAACAGCTGGCGCGACACTATGGCATAGACGGGGTGGCAGGTCCGGAGTTCCGGCGCGTGCGGCTTTCAGGCGAACAGCGTGGAGGGGTGCTGACGCAGGCGAGCGTTCTGACGGTATCTTCTTATCCCACGCGCACGTCGGCTGTTCTGCGCGGCCTTTGGGTACTGGAGAACTTGCTTGGGGACCGGCCGCCGGATCCTCCCGAGGACGTTCCGGAACTGGATGAGCAGGCGGTGGGCAATGCTGCGTCTCTGCGGCAGCAGTTGGAGAGGCACCGGGCTGACCCGAACTGCGCGGTCTGCCATGACCGTATGGACCCTATCGGGTTCGGCCTTGAGAACTACAACGCTATCGGGGCCTGGAGAACGACCGACGGGAACTTGCCCATCGACGCCTCGGGTGAGCTGCCGGGCGGAAGACGCTTCGATAGCCCGGCGGGCCTAAGAGATGTTCTCTATGCACGGCGGGATCAATTCTCACGGAATTTGATCGAGAAGGTGCTAACCTACGCCTTAGGACGTGGCCTCGAGAGCTACGACGAGCCGGTGGTCGAAGAGATCCGTAACGGCCTCGCCCGCAATGGATACCGGTTCTCTAGCCTAGTTCTGGGAATCGTCGAGAGTATGCCTTTTCAAATGCGAGTTGAGGAAAGGAGCGACTGAACCATGAGAGGGAAACACATCCCAAGAAGGGCCGTCTTGCGAGGTTTGGGCACGGCGATCGCTCTACCGTTTCTCGATTCGATGGCGCCCGCTTTTGCGAAGCCCCGTCTCGACGCAAAGACGCCACGGCGAATGGCGTTCGTCTATGTACCCAACGGCGCGATCATGGAGGATTGGACGCCTGCGAAAGCTGGAACCGGCTATGACCTCGGACCGATTCTCAAATCGCTCGAGCCTTTCCGGGAAGACTTGCTCGTACTTACGGGGTTGGCGCAATACCAGGCGAATTCCCTGGGCGACGGGGCGGGTGACCACGCCCGCGCGGGGTCGACCTTCCTGACCGGCGTTCACCCCAAGAAAACGATGGGAGCTGATATCCAGGTTGGCATCTCGACCGACCAGGTGGCAGCCCAAAAGGTGGGCGGCAAGACACGTTTCGCTTCGTTGGAGTTGGGCATCGAGCCCGGGCGTTTGGCCGGCAACTGCGACTCCGGATATAGCTGTGCTTACTCCAACAGCGTGTCTTGGCGCTCATCCACTACGCCGAATCCCCCGGAGATTAATCCGCGCCTAGTGTTTGAAAGGCTGTTCGGAGATGTCCGAACAGACGAAACCCCGGAAGCTCGAGCACGACGGCTGGGGCAGGACCGTTCGATTCTGGATTTCGTGCAAGACGACGCCAAGCGACTGCAGGGATCGCTGGGACCAACGGATCGCCGCAAGCTTCAGGAATACCTCGAGGGGATTCGCGAAATCGAGCGTCGGATTTCGTCAACAGAGAAGGAAGAGGTGGATTTGCCGGCGGATCTAGAGAAGCCCCACGGTATCCCGGTCGAGTTTGACGAACACGTGAAGATCCTCTTCGATCTGGCGACGGTGGCCTTCCAGACGGACTCGACCCGCATCCTCACTTTCATGATCGGGCCGGAGGGGAGCGGGCGTAGCTATCCTGAAATCGGGGTCTCCGGCGCTCACCATGGCTTGAGTCATCATCGCAGGGACCCGCAGAAGATCCAGCAGCTCAGCAAGATCAACCGCTTGCACATCGAGCAGTTTGCTTATTTCTTGGGGAAGATGAAATCAATCGCCGATGGCGAAGGAACACTGCTGGACAACTCAATGATCGTCTACGGCTCCGGCATTTCGGACGGAAACCTACACACGCATACCGACCTTCCGGTGCTGCTTGCGGGCAGGGCCGGCAACACGCTGAAGCCCGGACGGCACATCGTTTGCCCGAAGAAAACGCCTCTCAACAACCTGTTTCTTTCAATGCTCGACCGCATGGGCATACCGACCGAAACGCTGGGTGATTCGACCGGCAAGCTCGAACACCTGTCGGATATCGGATAGGCAGGAGAATAGGGTGTGAAAGGGTTACAGAACCCGAGGCTCACCCTCGAACCCCGCGCTGCCCTCTCTATAACGGCGTTGGGTACTGTCAAGTTAACGAACGACGGTTCAAGAAGTGGCCAACTGAGCGAGCTTTGCGGGGGCAAATGCATCAAGTTGGGCCACTTTGCGGGGCTAGGACCGAGAAAAATAGGAAATACTGACCACATTCTCCATCGGTTTTGAGTTTCCCCTTCTTAACTTGACAGTACGATGAGGCAGACAGACGCCTCGCGGCAAGGTTTGGATTACGAAAAGCGGATCTTGACCGGCGGGGCGGATCATGACCCGGGCCGCGCACGACTATTCCTCGAAGTAGTACAGCCAAATCGACTTCCCGATTTTCTCCCGCGGCGTGAACTCCAACAGCCATTCGAAGCCCGGTCGCCCTGGTAGACGGTACCTTCCTTGCAGAAGCGTCACGCTAGCGGCAACCCAACCCCTCGGGCGGTCCATCGGTTCAAGACGTTCAAAGTTACGAATACCCACGACTTCCGGGGAGGTCGTTCCAAAGTAGCGCAGATAAATCTTTTCGATTCCGTTTGCTTCCAGATACCGGCCCAGCCTCGCCAAGTCTTGACCCCAGTCGAGGTTGCTGTCGCCCAGGACCTTATGTTCCCTGCCGCGGGCGATCTCATTGAAGTAAGCCAGCTGGTCAGGGTGAGCCGCCAAGGAAGCAACCCCGTGGAGAACAACTAGGAGGCACCCGATAGCCGGCAAGGGGCTCTTCCACCAGGACCTTCCCGCGAGGTCCCGAAACACAGAGGAAGCCAGGATCGCCAGAAAGGGATACATCGCCAGAACATGGCGGACGCCTCCATTGAGGTTGCCCATCATAGGAACGAGCACGATGGCGGCAGCCCCCAGGGCGCAGTAGACGGAACCGTCTTTCCTCGAAGCCCGCCCCCGTGCAAAGAAAGCCGCCGCGGCTACAGCGAGCAGTAGCAGCAAAGGAATAGTAGTTTTCACGGCCAGTGCCACCGGGAAGTAGTACCACCAACCTTCTTGGTGCTTCACCTGCCCGAGAAGATATTGACCCGCGGCACCCTTTCGACCCAAGCGGACGGCAATGGCCAGTCCGTCAAAAAAACTTGGCGCCGGCAGCGGCGCCTTCTCAATGACAGCGTGCACGGGGCGGTTTAGATCCGAGCCGGGCGGGACCCATCGGTCGACGGTTTCGCTCACAATGGCTTTCGGGTCCGACAGGGGAGCCACGTGAAAGCGGAAACACATCCACACCAGAAACGCCGCGATTCCGCAAAAGGCGATCCCGTGGAAGACAATTTTGCGCGGGGCGATGAGGTTCCAGCGCTGACGATTGAAAAGCTTGTCCCGCTGAGCAATTGCAAAATACGCAATCAACAAGGGAGGCATGAAGCCGATCACCGAGTACTTGCACAATAGTGCCACGGCCAGCAGGCAGGCCGCCCACACGAGATTCCGGAAGCGGGGATCCTCTGCCCAACGGTAGAGATGATAAGCGGCGCCGATGAAAGTGGCCGACAAGCCAAAGTCCACTGTGGCGATCCCTGCATGGGCCAGGATGTTGGGGGAGAACGTGGCCAGAAGCACAGCGATAAGGCCCGCGGGCGCCCCATAGAGTCCGGTGCTCCAGCGATAGACATAAACAATGAGAATGGGAACAAAAACCAGGTTTCCGAGCCGCGCCAGCGTCAACGTTTTCCAATAGCTCCCGGCTTCTTCGAGCGTATATCTTGCTTGTTCATACAGAGGCATCTCCGGCCTGGTTCTGACGCCGGAAAGGTAGGGCAGAAAACTGACCGCCATTCTCGCTAACGGCGGCTGCTTGGGGTCGTAGCTGTACTCGCCGGTCTGCCACCACTGTAGGCCGGCGCTGATATGAAACCCCTCGTCATAGGTGGCGCTGAAGATGTCGTGCGTGGAGGCGACTCTGACTGCCATCAGGGCGGACAAGATCAGCAAGATGACCATGTGTTGCCAACGCATCTGATCCTCTCCGCAATTTCAACCGCCGGCGGCCCGCAGTCCGAATTGGACCTTCTGAGTATAGGGAACCGCTCACAAGCCCACAATCGCGGTCACGGAAAGTATGACCACAAACCGAGGTACTTGGGCAGGGAAACAGTGGGCTTGCGGAAAACATCGTGCCATGGGGTGATTCGCTGTGAGCTACATTGATGAGATGCAAACAGGCCCGCCGCTCGCCGCGGCCCGCGAGGGCCAGGCAAGATGAGCTTCCCCAAGGATCGGACCCCGTCGTCTTTGGCGCCATGGACCGCCCACAAGATGCCGTCGATGACCGCCGGCTTTCTGAGGGGCCGGTGGTTTCTCTCCCTCTGTTTTTTGGCGGCGGCAGGTTGTGTCTTTGACGCGATGGTTTCCGCCCCGCTCGTAGGGCCCGGGTCGAATTGGAACGACATTCGAGTGGCGCGGGCCTACGCGGCGGTTAGCGGGTTCGATCTGTACGCTTCCCCTGACTCTGGCGTCTTACCGGGTTTGATCTACGGACCCTTGGGGCTCTTCCTCTATTTCCCGGTAGTCCTTTTCGATTCGCCCGCTCCGGCGATCGAATGCGGCCTGCTCGTATCGTTTCTGCTTGCGATGGGCCCCGCGGCGCTGTTGATCGGCAGCCGCAAGATCCACCCTGAACTGGATCAGAGAACGGCGGCGCGGCTATTTCTGATCGTCGTCTTCCACGTGTTTTGGTTCGTCTATCCGGGAGCGGCCTGGTACCCCCACGTGGACACTCCGGCGATCGGGTTGACCGGGCTGTGTTGCTACTTCACGCTGCGACTTGGCAGACACCCCGACAGTTGGGGAATGGCTCTCGCCGCCGCCGCCACGGCGGCCGCCGCGGTTTGGGCCAAGCAGACGATGGTTCCGATCCTCATTGCCCCGGCCGTCTATCTGGCGGTGATCAAGCAGCGCCGGGCAGCCGCGAGGTTTCTTCCGCTCATGGCGGCCTTCGGGGCCGCGTGGTGGGTGTTGTTCGGCGCTCTTTACGGCTTCGGGGATCTATTCCTCACCATGTTTGAAATCCCCGCCCGCCATTCTCTCTACCCCGGCAAGATCTTGCAGGGGTACGGCCGGCTCGGGGAGGTGCTCGACATTGCTGTTTTGGCGGTTGTCGCCCTGTTTCTGCTGCGGCTCTCGAGCCTGGATGCACGGTGTAAGGCGTCGCTGCGCGAGCCGCTGCTTGTGCTGGCATTAGCCGCCGGCATGCTCCCCACGGCGATTCTGGGCCACATCAAAGCTGCCGGGGCCAGCAACAACTTTTTCGCGCCGGACTGGTTTCTCGCAGTCGGCGTCTGCATGCTGATCCTGCGTCTGGTGACGGCTGAAGGCGTCGGAGCGACGATCAAGCGCGCGGCTCAAAGCGGCATCCTACTGTTACTGGTGCTTCAGGTCGCAAGGGGAGCCGGCTACGCCGCGACTCGCGCTTACAGCCGCCTGGTCGGACCGCCGCCGATCTCGCGCTCCGAGCAAGCGTACCGCTTCGCCAAGGCGCATCCTGGAGAAGCATATTTTCCCGAGCATCCGCTGGCTTCCTTGATGGCCGAGGGAAAGCTCTATCACACGGGACACGGGCTTTTGAACCGCCGTCAGGCCGGGCTTCCGGTAAGCGACGAGCAAATTCGCGAGCACCTGCCGGCGGCGCTTCGCTATGTTGCCGCGCCGAGCGAAAATCGTATCCGGGGCAGTTACTATATGACGCGTCTGTCGAAATCATGGGAGCAAGTGGAGTTGACGGAACTTCCCGGTTGGAGCGTCTACGTTCCTCAATAGCCGATCAATCTGCGGTCCCGCGTGATACGTTCGAACTAACCTGGAACTTCAATTGGGGTGGGCCCGGCGCTTGTTCCGCCGAAGAACGCCGGTACTCACCGCGGCGGCAAGCGTCGTCGGAGCCCACCGGCGCTGGGCTTGCGGGATGTGACGGACAGAAGAAAGGAATTATGATGCTCACATGGCGGTTTTTCGAGCACCGGCTCCTTCTTATGCGCTGCTGAGTCTCGGGCTTTCGGCGGTTGCGGTGATTGTGATCGTCTCGGCGTGCACGGAAAATCCACCGACGCCGGGGCGAGAGTCGGCGGCCAGTGCGTCCTCGGGGAGGATTCATCCCAGGGACGGGCTGCGGTATCAGCTCATTTCCTCGGGAAGCTTCGAAATGGGCTGCGGGGAATCCGACGATGACTGTCTGGAGTGGGAATACCCCAGGCACACGGTTCAGTTGAAGCAAGATTACTGGATCGGGTGCTCGGAGGTAACAGTCGCCGCCTACCGGCGGTTCGCCGAAAGCGCCGGACGCGAGATGCCGCCGCCGCCGGCATTCAATCGAGGCTGGCGCGGCGAAACCCACCCCATCGTCCGGGTCACTTGGGAGGAGGCTACTGGCTACTGCTCTTGGATCGGGGGCAGGCTGCCGACCGAGGCGGAATGGGAGTACGCTGCGCGGGGCGGCGCGGGCAAATCAAAGTACCCCTGGGGGAACTCCATCGATCGGTCCATGGCTAACTACGGGGCCGATCAGTGCTGCGGCGGGGTCGCATCCGGCGCGGACCGTTGGCGGTTCACGGCTCCCGTCGGCAGCTTTCCCGCCAACGCGTACGGTCTGTTCGACATGGCCGGCAACGTCTGGGAATGGGTGTCTGACTGGCACGCGGGCGGATACTATCAAGACTCTCCGAAGGACGACCCGCGAGGGCCTCCACAGGGGAAAATTCACGGCGTCCGAGGCGGCTCATGGGACGACCCCCCGCGTTTCCTGCGGCTGTCAAACAGAAACAAAGCGCACGCCCGCGGCTGGCGCTATCCCCACACCGGGTTTCGCTGCGTGCTCGACGACTGGCCATTATAAGTGGAACAGATTCAGTTGGTTAGAGTGAGACTCGGGGGGGGTGGGAATCGGCGCCGCGAAGTGCCTCTTAAGATAGGGATTTTGGGGTATGCACTTCACTCCCGACTACCCCATATCTTGTGGTCGGCTGATCCGCCTGCCGCGCACGTGTTGGACCATTTCTGGATAAGTCGTGGGGCCAATCGTCGCGGCCTGTTGCACAAGCCGGTAGAAGAGCTTTCCCCGGTGACGAGAGCGTCGTCGATTGAATCGAAACGCGTACTCATCCAGGTAATAGTCCAGGTGTTCACGGCTTACCGCGCCTTGGTGCGTCCCGATCAACCAGCGCTTCAACAGGGCCGCCACGCGGTGAACGAGAGGCAACAGCTCCGAGGCTGATTGGCTGGAAGTGGCCAGAAAGTCGTATTCGTGCCGATAGCCAACCGCCTCCAGGCCGACGTAACCTTCCCAGCCGTCGGTGTGGATGGTGCTGTCGGGTTCGACAGCCTCTTGGATCAAGCCGTGCAGCTGGTGCTTGGAAGCTCGACGGATGCGCTTCATGCGGATCCTTCCTATCCCCGCACCGTCTTCCTCGGCGGCGATGGCTACCAGTGCCTTCTTCCGCGTCTGCCGTCCGCGCAGTCCCTCTTCTTCACCCCCAACAAATCTGCGTCTTGGCCGCGTTCTCGGAAGTGCCGTAGAGGTTCTGGATGCGCAAATGCTGCTTGATCCATTTGAAGAAGAGTTCCACTCTCCAGCGGCGTTGGTAGAGCTGGGTGATGGTCAGCGCCGGCAGCAAAAACTTGTTGGTCACAAACACGAAGGTGCGCTTTGCGCTCGGGGTGGACGAAGCGCACTCGTCGGATCGGAGCGGGGTAGTTGCGGGAAGAATGTAGGCCGGCGAGCACGACCGTTTGGTCCGCACGCAGACCGGTGGTTTTGTCCACCGCGTGCGAATAGCGGCGACGGAACTGCAGATTGGCTCGGGCGCGCACGAGGAAGAAGGAGGCGCCCAGGACGAAGCGATAGAGGCGCTTAAAGTGGATGTAACCGCGGTTCATGACGTAGAAGGCGCCGGGTTCGAGCGGCAACTGGTCCAGCACGCTGACGTCGCTGGCATGTGCGTCGGTGCCCATGTGATAGAGTCGCGGCTGGGCGGCCCGCAGTGTCGCTTCGATATCGCGCAGGCTCTCGCGGCGGGTGAGTTGAGCAAAGGCGAGCGCGAGGAACTGGTCCAAGCAACTCAAGCGCTGCATTTTGTAGTTGCCGCGATAGCGTTCGACGCAGCGCTGGAAGGTGCGCAAGGGGAACAGATCCATCAGTTGGGAGAAGACCGTGCGACCGATATACATGGTCTCCCATTGTGCCCCCTACCGTCGGCCCGTCAAGTCGCCCCCCCCGGCAATGCGCTGTAACGAACTGGCAGGAAAAGAATTAAATGAAATCCTTGATGAAACAACGGGACACTAGTGGGGCTGCCACCAATTCCCCCACCATGGCCCGAAAAAAAAGCACATAGCCGAAAGCGAATCGGCTGGCTGTACCCGATTTTCGCAAGCTGGGCCAGCTTCGAAATACCGCACTTGTCAGGTTAGCTCTGTCTAGTGGCCGGCTGGGAAAGAAGGAGGCTGCCGTGGCACGCACTATTGAAGATTTCGACCAACTGAGGGAAATGGTCGGCCAGGAGGCCGGCCTGAGCGAGTGGGTTGAAGTGACCCAGGAGGGCATCCGCGCTTTCGCCGACGCCACCGACGACCGGCAATGGATTCACTTGGATCCCCGGCGCGCCGAGCAGGACTCGCCCTACCGCACAACGGTGGCCCATGGGTTCCTGACTCTTTCCCTCTTGTCGAGCTTCTGGCGCCAGGCTGTCACAATGCCCGCGGGATCGAAGATGACGATCAACTACGGCCTCAACCGCGTGCGTTTTCCGGCGCCGGTTCCGGCCGGATCGAGGATCCGGGCCCGCTTCCAATTACAGTCGGTCAGCGATTTCCAGGGTGGTGTTCAGATGACGTGGAAGGTCGCCGTGGAGATCGAGAATGCGCCCAAGCCCTGCTTGGTTGCCGAATGGATCGTGCGCGTCTATCGATAAGAGGGGGGACCGACGTGAGTGGTTACCTCGATGACCCCGGAAAAAAAGGTCGTCTAGGTTCTTCGGAGAGGTTGAAGGCGAAAGGGTCGCCCGTCTTACTCGCGGATAGCGTCGATCACCCTCTTGTTCCGCGGGGTGTTAATCTACAGGCCAGGGGTCTTGAAGATGCGCCGTTTCGCTCGGATCGCACGGTACACGTTGTGGGCCGGGGTTGTCTGCGGGACCCTCGTGCCGGCGGCCGCGCAACAGCCGCGCCCTACCTCGGCGGACATCGAATTCTTTGAAACCCGTGTCCGCCCGGTGCTGGCCACGAATTGCTACGGCTGCCACGGACCCGAAAAGCAGTTCAATTCCCTGCGCCTTGACTCTCGCGAGGCGATGATGCGCGGCGGCGGACGCGGCCCCATCATCGTCTCGGGCAAGCCTGAAGCGAGCTTGCTGATCCAAGCCGTCCGCCACCAGGGATTAGAGATGCCGCTCGGCGGCCGCCTCGAGGAATCTCAGATCGCGGCGCTCGAAGAATGGATTCGGCGGGGCGCCCCCTGGCCCGCGGCCCCTGCCATAGCCTCCGGCGACGATCAATACGAAAGGCTTGCTCGGGAACACTGGGCTTTCCAGGCGGTGAAGAAACCCCAGCTTCCCGCGGTCGCCGACGCGAATTGGTCGCGCGGCCCGGCAGACCCCTTTGTCTATCGGGCGCTGGCAAAGGCCGGCCTTTCTCCCGCCGAGCCGGCCGACCGCCGCATTCTGATCCGGCGCCTGAGCTACGTTTTGACCGGCCTGCCACCCACCGCCGCCGAAACCGACCGCTTCGTCGCCGACAACTCGGCCGACGCCTACCCGAAGCTCGTCGCCCGGCTGCTGGCTTCGCCCCGTTTCGGGGAGCACTGGGCACGGCACTGGCTCGACCTGGTGCGCTACGGAGAGACGCGCGGGTACGAGTGGAACTACGAAATCATCGGTGCCTGGCGCTATCGCGACTACCTGATTCGCGCCTTCAACGCCGATGTTCCCTACGACCGGCTCGTGCGCGAACACATTGCCGGCGATCTGCTCGAGGAACCGCGCATCAACCAGGATGAGCGCATCAACGAGTCCGTTATCGGGACCGCGTTTTATCGTCTTGGCGAAGCTGGGCACGACGACTGCATCCAGTTCCGCGGCATCGCACTCGATGTCATGGACAACCAGATCGACACACTGACCAAGACGTTTCAGGCGCTCACCGTCTCTTGTGCGCGTTGCCACGACCACAAGCTCGATCCGATTCCGACCGAAGACTACTACGGTCTGTACGGCATTTTAAACAGCAGCCGAGTCGTCGTTCACGCGATCGACACGGCGGAGGTCAACGCCAAGGAAAGGGCGAAGCTCCGCCTCCTAAAACTGCGGATCAGAAACGAGCTGGCGAAGATCTGGCTCCGCGAGGCGAAGGACGTGGCGCGGTATCTGCTGGCCGCCGCGCCTTCTTCAGAGTCCGGCCAAGCGTCGATCGCCGAGGGGTTGGACGCCGATCGCCTCGAGGCTTGGCGCAACGCCGTGAACTGCTCGGAGCAGGGACTCGCGGACCCCGGACATCCGTGGGCCTTCTTGTTAGATCAGGGAGGCGGGTCGCGGGCGGCGTTCGAGTCGGCGTTCCGTAAATTGACGGGTCTCTACCGCCGGGAGTTCAAGGAGCGGACTGAGTTCAACCAGAGCAACTTTGAAACCTTCGTGGACTTCCGTTCCAATCACGCCGCAAACTGGGACGCCTCGGGCGCCGGACTGAGGCGGGGACCGGTTCCGAACGGCGAGTTCGCCGTCGCGCCGGCGGGAGATCGAGCGGTCGCCGGCATATTCCCCGCGGGCCTTTACACACATACGCTGACGAGCCGCTTGAACGGAGCCCTGCGGTCTCCCACTCTGCCCAAGGATAAGAAGTATCTGAGCATCCGCGCGATGGGCGGCATGCTCGGCGCGCACCGCAAGGTCATCGATAACTGCGCCATCGGGGAAAAGTACAAGATTCTCAGTAGCGACTCGCTGAGGTGGAACAAACTCGAGACTGAAGCCGAGCAAAAACAGCTCCCAGTCTTCGTCGAGCTGGTGACCAAATGGGAAAATCCGCGCATCCCCGACCGTCCGAAAAGACTGAAAGCCCCGCCCAGCCAAATCGAGTCGCCGGCGTCCTATTTTGGGGTCGTTGAAGCGGTGCTGCATGACGTTGATGAGACGCCCCGCGAGGAGCTCTCGCACATGATGCGGCTGTTCGAAGCCGATCCGCCGAGCGACTGGAATGATCTGGCGGCCCGCTACGCCGCCGCGATCGAAACGGCGGTAACCAACTGGGCGGCCGACCGAGCCACCGACGACGACGCGCGTTGGCTCGACTGGCTTACCCGCAACGACCTGCTCTCGAACCGAACGAGCGCTAGCCTGCCGTTGCGCGCGCTGATCGATAAGTACCGGGTCGTTGAGGCGGGCATCTCCCCGCCGCGTGTGGTTGAAGGCCTGGCCGACAACGGTCCGGGCCGCGATTTCCCGGTTTTGATGGGCGGCGATCCCAAAGGTTACGGGAAGCCGGCCTCGCGCCTCTTCCTACGGCATGTTTTGGGAGCAAAACCGGCCGCGGTCGCGGGAAGCGGCAGGCGGGAGCTGGCCGAAGCGATCGCGAGCCCGGATAATCCGCTCACCGCGCGGGTGATGGTCAACCGCATCTGGCATCACCTCTTCGGGCGCGGAATCGTGGAATCGGTCGATAACTTCGGGCTTATCGGCGACAAACCGACGCATCCGGAGTTGTTGGATTACCTGGCCGCCCGTTTCGTCGAAGAGGGGTGGTCGATCAAGAAGATGATCCGTTTGCTGGCGCTTTCGGAAACTTTCCGGCAGGGCGGCGAAGCCGTCCCCGGCGCCCTCAAGGCCGACCCGCAAGACTTGCTGCTGCACCATTACCCGCTCCGCCGTTTGGGGGCCGAGGCGCTGCGCGACTCAATTCTTTTGACCTCGGGCAAGCTACAGGACTCCATGTTCGGTCCCAGCATCCATCCCCACCGCGGGGAAGCACAAGAGTATCGCCGCCTCTTCTCTGGAGCGCTTGATGGGGAGGGCAGGCGCAGCATCTACATCAAGGTGACCCGCATGGAAGGAGCCAAGTTTCTCGAAACTTTCGATTACCCGATGCCCATGGCCACCCGGGGCAGGCGCGACGTGACAAACGTTCCGGCGCAGGCGCTGACCCTTCTCAATGACCCCTTTCTGGTCGGCGAGGCAACGGCCTGCGCGAACAGGCTCCTAGATCGTCAAGCCTCCTCCGTCGAGGAGCGCATTACGGACCTGTTTCGCACGGTGCTGGGCCGCGACCCGACCCAGGTCGAAAAGGAGCGCTTTCGCGGGCTGGCGGGCGAGCTGGCCAGTTTGCTTCAAGTCCCGCGCGCGGAGCTGCTGAACAGCGAGAAGGTCTGGAAAGATTTGGCTCACGCGGTTCTCAATCTCAAGGAATTCATGTACATTCAATGAGTAGTAGGTGAAGGATGAAGGGGCGATTCACCAACGGCGACGGCTGTCCGGGTTACCTGGCCGCGATGACCCGCCGCGACGCGCTGAAGCTTGCGTCGAACGGCTTCGGCTATCTGTCCTTCTCCGCGCTCGCGGTCGGCGAAGCTCTTGCCGCTAGGCGATCCTCCCAGCCCCACTTTGCGCCGAAAGCTACCAACGTAGTCTTGCTTTTCATGTCCGGGGGTGTCTCCCACATGGAAAGCTTCGACCCCAAGCCTAAGCTTGCCGAGCTCGACGGCAAACACGCCAAGCTCGACAACTACCTTGCCGGGCCCGACCGAAAATGGCTGCGCTGCCTCTGGCAGTTCAAACAATACGGTGAATGCGGCGCTCCGGTGAGCGAGTTGTTTCCCCACATCGCCACTTGCGTGGACGATCTGGCGATCATACGCTCGATGAAGTCGGAGTTTCCGCTCCACGCTCGGGGCAACGTCTTTCTCCACACCGGACGCAACATCGGCGGGTTTCCCAGCCTCGGTTCCTGGGTCACCTACGGGCTTGGCAGCGAGAACAAGAATCTGCCCGGCTACGTCCTTCTCCGCGACGCCTACGTTCCGCCGGGCGGCATCGAGAACTTCGCCAACGGCTTCCTGCCCGCGACCCACCAGGCCACCCACATCCGCGATGAAGGGCCGCCGATCGACAACATCACTCCGGCCGACAAGGACCAGCGCGTGCAAAGGGCCAAGCTGGACGCCTTAGTCGGGCAGGACCGCGACTTCCTCCGAAACACGGGCGGCGATGATGTTGTCGAGTCGGCCATCGCCAACTACGAGATGGCTTACCGCATGCAGTCGCTCGTGCCGGATGTACTGGATTTGAGCAAGGAATCCGAGGCGACGAAGAAGCTCTACGGTCTCGATTCCGAAGACAAGCCCAAACGCCTCTACGCTTTGCAGTGCCTGCGCGCGCGGCGCCTGATCGAGGCTGGCGTGCGCTTCGTCGAGGTCACCTGCCCAAACCAGTTCGGCATGAACGGCACATGGGACCAGCACAGCAACCTGAAAAAGGACCACGAAGCAAACGCCCTCGTCACCGATCAGGCCATCGCGGGCCTCATCAAAGATCTCAAGTCACGCGGCCTTTTCGAGCAGACGCTGATCATCTGGGCGGGTGAGTTCGGACGCACGCCCGATACCGGCAACGGCGACGGCCGCGACCACCATCCGTTCTGTTTCACGATCTGGATGGCCGGCGGCGGCATCAAGGGCGGCGTTACCTACGGCGAAACGGATGAGTTAGGGGACCAGGTGGCCAGGGATCCCGTGACCATCCACGACTTGCACGCCACCATCCTCCATCTCCTCGGCCTTGACCATGAGAGGCTCACGTATCGCTTCGGCGGGCGCGAGCAGCGCCTGACCGATGTCCACGGCCATGTTGTGAAAGACATTCTCGCCTGAGCGACGTAGGCCGCCCAGGGATTTCCGGCCGCGCAGACATCTCAAGACCAACCGTGTCAAACGGAGCTGCGGGCGCAAGACCGCGGTCGAGGCTGGGAATCGCGCGAGTTGCTGGGATCACCTGGTCGAGCGATCCGTTGCGTTCACGCGAGACCCGGTTTAACACGAGGCCTCGACCGCACCCTTGCGGGCGCGGCTCCGTCCCACATACCCCGCCTCAGGCCGCACCTTTTCAAAGGAACACCGCGAATCAAGCCGGGCCGCCCACGTAGGCTTTCAAGAACTCGTGACTCCTCGTGACCGCGTCGCTGACCGACATGATGCCGCCAAAAGCCTGGTGGACCGTCACGTACCCGCTGTATCTGATCGCGTAGAGGCCTTCGAAGACGCTATCGAAATCCACGCCGCCCGCCTCCCAGATGCCGATGTGATCGACGGCAACGCGCCCTTTGGTCCAGGTGGTCAGCATTGCTTGGCTGTCCGGGTTCAGTCTATGGTTTTGCACGTATACGTTGAAGATATAAGCCGCCAGGCGCTTAATTGTTTCGGGCCCGTAGTGCTGCCCGGCCACCATCCAATTGGCCGGCTCGTAGATGATTCCAAAGTTCGCCCGGTCGACAGCTCTGAGCACGCGTTCCGAGCCGGCGACGGTTTCAAACAAGCTGGCGCAATGCGCCTGATGAGCGAGGCGAATGTTCCTCTCGGCGGCTTCGTCCGACGCTTTTTGCGCCCACTCGATGTCCTCATCCTTTTTCATGCAAATGCGGATCAGATCGGTGCCGAGAGTCTCAGCCAGATCGAGATAGGGCGTGATGTTTCGCAACCCGTCGGGACCGTGCTCA
Source organism: Bryobacterales bacterium (assembly GCA_965248365.1). Taxonomy (GTDB): domain Bacteria; phylum Acidobacteriota; class Terriglobia; order Bryobacterales; family UBA6623. Next base: position 991,002 of record CBDFJA010000004.1, read on the forward strand.
TCATTGCGGGGCACCGCGAAGTCGCCCGTAACCATTGACACGGCCAGCCCGCCGCGGCTGATCTCTTCGACCGCTTCCTTGACTCTTTCTCCCGGTGTATGAACCCCCAACTGGGAAGCGCGCATACACATGGCCTGATAGCCGGCCGACCTGGCTAGGGAGATCAGCTCATCAAGGGTCATCTCCGACTTTTCTTTGTTGTGGAAAGATTCGGCAACGCGAACCGAGAGTGACAAATTCATGGTGGGACTCCGCAGGGGAAGGGGCGCGCCCTCCTCCGCCGTTGTTGAACAACCCGCGCCCAAACCGATGGCGCTCAGCCCTACCGCGGCGCCAAGAAATTCCCGGCGGCTTGATCTATGGTTCATCATTCGACCTTCTGCCCGGAAAGCTATTGATGAGCCTTCGTCCCGATGAACAATGTCTGCCGATGAAGAGGTGGATTTCAACCACAGTCCTCGTCGGGTACGATCGTCGCCTTGACCGATCGCATCGCCATGGCGCTTCCCACCGCGTCCATGATGCCCTCTTCAGTGAAAGGGAAGCAGGTTTGGATGCGATCCCAAGGGTAGCGGTCGCGAGCGCGATCGAGCATGTCGATGGCTAGAGGGATGTCGTTGGCCGTAAACGCCCAGCTGCCTAGCAGGTTGATGTCTTTCGTACAGAAACGGTGCCAATTGGTCTCGATGGCGCCAGCGTCCGTGAATTGGCCCATCTCGACATAGGTGCCTCCGTCGCGGAGCATCTCGATCCCCTCCGGGCCGGCGGAGGGATGCCCACTGCAGTCGAGTACGAGGTCGGCGCCGTATCCGCCGACGATGCGGCGCACGGCGTCAATGCGGGCCTGTGGCGTTTTTTCGCTTTCGAGACAGACCGTAGCTTCGGCGCCGAACTCCCGGCAAAGCGCCAGCCGGGGCTGTTCCGGGGCGCCGACCACGATCACCCGCCCCGCCCCCATCTCCTTAGCGGCGACGATCGCCAACACGCCGATCGGCCCCGACCCTTGGATGACGACCGTGTCGCCCGCCCGAAAGCCTCCCGCCCCGGCAGCTCGATTCAACGCTCGAATACACGAGGTCAGAGGCTCGGAGAGCGAGCCGAGCATCAAGCTCATGTCATCGGGCAGGCGGTAGACCTTCGTCGCCGGGAGCATGTCGAGGTCGACGTACACCATCTCCGCCCAGCCGCCCCACAGGTGCGGGGGCTTCTCGAATGCCAGGTAGCGGCCGTAAATACGTGGGATTGAGGCACTTGTTGGCGTTTGCCGGGTAGTGCACGCAGTAGTCACACTCGCCGCGCGGCATCAGCGGCGGCAGCATCACCTTGCTGCCCACCGTCAGCGGCCAGCCCATGAAATCCGCCTCCAGGGCAGGGCCTTTTCCCACGATTACGCCGGCCAGCTCATGACCCAGGGTGAACGGCCAGGGCAGCGGCTTCGGCCAATGCCCCCGCAGGATATGTAGGTCGGTTCCGCATACGCCGCAGACGCCAATCCGGATGAGGGCTGCCTTGTCGGGCACCTTCGGCCTCGGCACCTCTTGCATCTTGGCCCTGGCACCGGGCCCCTCAAAGGTCGATACACGTATCGTGCTCATCCGTCTCTCGCACAAGTGAGTATCCCACAGATCGTTTGTGCGGATCCCCGGCAAGTGTCTCTCCCTTTAGCCGGTTCCTTGCTTCGCCGATGTGGCGCGCATTCTTGCCCTTACCGACACTATGGGCAGGGAGGGAGGAACGGGGAGCCGACCGCAGCCGACGAGAAGGAAAAACCATTGAACGGCGAGTGTCGCTATCGCAAATTGTCTCAGCGGAGGGGTTCACCCCAGCGCTGATATCGAGCGTCGGCACGAGATTCGGGTAAACCGCCAAGCCGTGTTCGGAATCGGTCGTGCGGATGAATTTCTTGCGGCGCAGACACAGCAGGTTGTCCTGGCGCATCATGCGCTGCACGCGCTTGCGGTTGATCACCCAGCCCGCCTCCGCTTCACCGGCCGAGCAGAAGTTTACAATGAAAGCCGCTCCCCAGCCAAGCCTTTTTCAGCGAATGAGGAAACCCTGCTTAGCAGGTTGTCTCACTACAGGGGTCCACCCCACTTGACCTACCAAAGGATGAGGAACATTCGTTGGACTTGTATTGAATCTCGCATAATATAGAGTTAGTCAGGGCCAAGAGGAGACTGCTTCCAGAAGGCCGTGATCAAGCGCGGTTTGCGGCGCATGCGACGCAGGGATTTGCGGGCACGCTCGTCCAGCTCCCCGTAGTCCTTCGGACAGACGTTCGGCAACTCGTGCTGCTTCCAGTAAGCCCAAATGTATTCCACCGGGTTCAGCTCCGGTGCATAGGGCGGCAAGCACTCCGTGGCGATGTGGCCTTCGGAGAGCTCGATGAACTCCCGCACCAGGCGGCTGCGGTGCGCCGGCAGGCGGTCCCAGACGATCAGCAGCGGGCCGTCGATGTGGCGGACCAAAGCCTTCAGGAAGTCGATGACGCCTCGGACTGACTCAAACCTTCGTCGACGACCAGCCGCACGGCCTCCAGCCGTCGCTTTTCCAGAGCATCAAAATCGCGCCTTACGCCTCTTGGGTTCCCCATGTCTATTAAGACGAGCAGAACCCCCAAAAGGTCACTCTAGATTATGCGGGAGTCAATAGGTCTACAGAGACTTTTTGTTGACCGGGCCCTTGGAGGGCACGGCTGTTGATAACAACCTTCGGCTTCTTGCCAGCTCCGGTCAGCACCCAGGCTTCCCCTGGACCCGGTGCCTGACCGTAATAGCGAGTCACCACGTAGAAGCCGGCTCCTACTAGTAGCAGGACCGCTAAGACCACTAGGATCAAGGTCTCCATTTCCTCTCCCTTTTCAACGGTCCGAGGCGGATGCTCCCATCACGAAGTTTGTCTGCCTATCACCTTGGCCACTTTTTCCGGGTAGTCGGTGATGAAGCCGTCGACGCCAAGCTGGAGCAGCCGTTTGATCTCCGACACCTCGTTCACCGTAAAGGGGACTACCGTCAAACCCTCCGAGCGCACTTCTTCGATCAGTTCACGCGACGCCAGCTTGAATTGAGGAATCAGAACATCGATCGGGCAGTTGTGACGGAGTTCCTCGTCTTGGGTGCGGTTATAGATGAAGCCCAGTTGGAGATCGGGTGAGATCTCGTGCACCTTCGTCAGCGTCTGCGGCTGGAAAGCCAAGATGAGAGTCTTCGCCAGGTTGCCCGATTCGCGGATCAGATCCACAGCTTGTTGCTCAAAACCGGGGGACTTCAGCTCGATGTAAAGGTGGGCCTGCGGGCCGAACTTCTCGAGGACGTCTTTCAGCAGCGGAACCTTGAATCCGCGCGGCAACTTCCGCAACTGCTCGTAGGTGCTCGATTGAACCGCTCGCCCGCCGACCACGGACCCATGAACCACTATGAGTTGGCCGTCCGCGGTTTTCCTGACGTCCAGTTCGAAACCGTCGGCACCCAGTTCGATCGCCTTTTCAAAGCTGGGGATCGTGTTTTCGGTCAGTCGGGCGGCGCCGCGGTGACCTAGGATCAATACGTCAGCCATATCTCACTCACAGTCCGAAGGCAATCCTAATGTGCTCCTTGGTTGACGAAACGTCAACTCGAAATGGCGCAAGGTGAAAACTGAACCTATTAACTTATCACGGTTTCGCTTTTTCTGTTGCCGCTCGACGTCGCGGGTGACCTTGCCCCCTAAAACGAGTCCAAGTTGAATGTTAGGATTTTCGGTTTTAGGAAGGAGGCAAGAGATGGCAGGGAAGCGATTTAGTGCAGAACAGATCATCATCAAGTTGCGTGAGGCAGAGGTGGGTCTAGCTCAAGGACAGACGGTGGGCCAGGTGTGCAAACAGATTGGGGTGACCGAGCAGACCTACTACCGGTGGCGCAAGGAGTACGGAGGGCTTCGACTGAATCAGGCCAAGCGGTTGAAGGTGTTGGAGAAGGAGAATGCCCGGTTGAAGAAGCTAGTGGCAGATCTGTCTTTGGACAAGCAGATCCTAAAGGAAGTTTCCTCGGGAAACTTCTAGGCCCGACGAAGAGGAGACGCGCAGTGGTGTGGGTGAGGGAGAGATTGGGAGCAGAGCGCGTCTCCGAACGTCGGGCCTGCCAAGTGCTGGGACAGGCTCGATCGACCCAGCGAAGGGAAAGGCATATCCCCGATGAGGAGGCTCGATTGGTGGCTGAGATGGTGGAGTTGGCCACGCACTACGGGCGATACGGCTACCGACGGATCACGGCCATGCTTCGTTGGGAAGGGTGGAAAGTGAATCACAAGCGGGTGGAGAGGTTGTGGAGACAGGAGGGGCTGAAAGTCCCGTCCAGACAGCCGAAACGAAGGAGACTGTGGCTTCATGATGGATCCTGCGTTCGGTTACGAGCGGCTCACAAGGATCACGTCTGGAGCTATGACTTCGTGCATGAGCGAACCCATGACGGAAGGGCCTTTCGATTATTAAGCCTACTGGATGAATACACCCGGGAGTGTCTGGCCATTGAGGTCCAACGACAGATGAATCACCAGGACGTGTTGGATCGATTGGCGGAGTTGTTCGTGGATCGGGGAGTGCCTGAATACATTCGGTCCGATAACGGGTCAGAGTTTACGGCTCAGGCGGTTCGGGACTGGCTGAAGGCTGTTGGGGTGAGGACCTTATACATCGAGCCCGGCAGCCCCTGGGAGAATGGATATGTGGAGAGCTTCAACGGAAAACTGCGGGATGAACTGCTGAACGTAGAAGTCTTCGACACGTTGTGGGAGGCGAAGGTGTTGGCCGAGAGATGGCGCAGGGAGTACAACCAGCGACGGCCTCACAGCGCCTTGGCCTATCGGCCGCCGGCGCCGGAGGCCAGATTACCCAGGTCCCAGGACCAGAGTTCTATACCATGGAGTGGACTTCAAATGGTCCCAGGTCTAACTTAGAGAGTGGACTCGTTCCTGGGGGCAGGTCACGGGAGAGTGGAATCTTCGTCAACCCCGGGATTGTGTCCGTCCGCCTGCCTCGAACACTAGCCCGCTTTTCGCACCACGTGGCGAGCCGAGTCCACCGAGTTCTTCTCGTTGCCCAGAAACAGCGAGTCAGCGGTATAATCGTCCAAAGTTGGAAATAGGGAGGCCATGATCGGCCAAACCATTTCGCACTACCGAATTACCGAGAAACTCGGCTCGGTAGCGACCGGCAATCGTGGCGGTCCTCGACTCAAAAGCTAACCATGATCGGCCAAACCATCTCGCATTACAAGATCGTCGAAAAGCTCGGCGAGGGCGGGATGGGCGTCGTCTACAAGGCCGAAGATCTCAAGCTCGAGCGTTTCGTGGCCCTGAAATTCCTCGCCCCACATCTTGTGGAAGACGAGGAGGGCCGCCGTCGCTTTCAGCGGGAGGCCAAGGCTGCCGCGGCCCTCGACCACCCCAACGTCTGCACCATTCACGAGATCGACGAGGCGGAAGGCCGGGTGTTTTTGGCCATGGCCTACCTCGACGGCTCCACCGTGAGGCAGAAAGTCAAGCAGCGTCCACTGAAGCTCGACGAGGCGCTGGATATTGCGATTCAGGCCGGGCAGGGCTTGCAAGTGGCGCATGAGAAGGGCATCGTCCACCGCGATATCAAGAGCGCCAACCTGATGGTCAACGCGCGCGGCCAGGTGAAGATCATGGACTTTGGGCTGGCGCAGTTGGCCGAACAGTCGAAACTCACTAAGACAGCGACCATCCTGGGAACTCCGGCTTACATGTCGCCGGAGCAGGCCGTGCTCTATGCCATCGCCAGCGAGCAGCCCGAGCCGATAACCGCCTTGCGGGTTGGCATACCGACGGAGCTTGACCGCATCGTCGGCAAGGCGCTGGCGAAGAAGCCCGAGGAACGCTACCAGCACATCGACGAGATGCTGGTCGATCTGCGGGAATTGCAAAGGCAGGCCGAGTTGGGGGCGCGCGACACCCGTCGGGCGCGGCCCGCGTCGAAACCCGTCCAGCGAAGGGGTTGGTACATTGCCGCGGCTGCTGTGGTGATCACCCTCACCGTTGCGGTCAGCGCCTGGATGGGCGTCTTCGGGCCGGCCGACGAGGCCGATGAGGCGGCCCCGGAACCCCTGCGGGCCGTTCAGCTCACCAGCTATCCCGGCAATGAATCCTCCCCGAGCTTCTCGCCCAACGGAGATCAAATAGCTTTCCGCTGGGATGGGGAAAACCAGGAGAATTTCGATATATACGTCAAGCCGATTGACTCGCCCAGTCCCCTACGGCTAACCACCCACCCGGCCCGAGACTCCAGTCCGGCCTGGTCACCCGATGGCCGCACGATCGCTTTCGCGCGAGAGCTGCCCGGGGGGAAACTTGCCGTGCTTTTGATCCCGGCCATCGGGGGCCCCGAGCGCAAGGTGGCTGAGATCAGGAGACCAATCCAACCAGATGTTTTTAACCCCCACCTGGCCTGGGCCCCCGGCAGCGAAGGGCTCGTCGTTGTTGACCGAAGTTCACCCGACGAACCTTTCGGGCTGTTCCTGCTCTCGACCGAGAGCGGTCAAAAGCGCAGGCTGACGTCGCCGCCGGCGAAATGGATGGGCGAAGCCTTGCTTTCTCTTGACGAGAGACCTACGGGGTCGCCGAAATCTACGTGCTATCTCTATCAGAAGATCTTAGCCCTAGGGAAGAACCCAGACAGCTCACCTTCGAGGATCAACCCTACCGGAGTCCCGCCTGGACTCCCGACGGCAGGGCGATCGTCTTTGCGACCTATCTCTCTCCAGACCTGTGGAGGATTTCAATTTCTGGGCCTGGCAGGCCGCAACGACTGCCGACGCGCGCCACGGGGGCAGCCGGCCCGGCCATTTCCAGGCGAGGTAACCGGCTGGCTTACTCACTCGTATCCTCCGACAACAACATCTGGCGCCTCCCGTTGCCTGGCTCAGGAAGCGGTCCAGGTTCCCCGACGCGCTTCGTTTTTTCGACGCGTACCGATTTCCAGCCCCGATACTCACCTGATGGCGAACGAGTCGCCTTTGTGTCATTTCGGACGGGAACTTCGGGGATCTGGCTGAGCGAGGCGGACGGTTCGAATGCCGAACTGCTCTTCTCGCAAGAGGAAGCGTCGTTTTCTGGATCGCCACGCTGGTCGCCGGACGGTCAGCGGATGGTCTTCGACTCCGATCCGCAAGGGCAGACTGACGTCTATGTCATCAGCGCCCGGGGAGGCAACCCGATTCGCCTCACCTCGCATCCGGCGGACGACTCGCTGGCGAGCTGGTCGCGGGACGGGGAGTGGATCTACTTCACTTCGCGTCGCGGCGGCCGGGACCAGATGTGGAGGATGCCCGCCGGCGGTGGGAAGCCTGATCAAGTAACCAGGAATGGGGGACGTTTGGCGCTAGAATCGCCGGACGGCAAGTTTCTGTATCACACCAAAAAGTGACGAAGAGACAACAGGGCTGTGGAAAGTTCCTGTAGGAGGGGGCGAAGAGACCCGGGTGCTTGAGTCAGTACATACTTTCAACTTCTATGTAACGCCCCAGGGGATCTATTTCATTCAGGCGCCGGATAGGGATGATCCCAACCGGAGTTACCTACTTCGGTTTTTCGGCTTTGCCACGGAGCGTGTGGAAACGATTACTTTACTCCCGCCCAGAGTCTCCCGTTTTTCGGGCCTAACGGTTTCCCCCGATGGCCGATCGATGTTGTACTCGGAACGCAAAGACGAGAGCGATCTGATGCTGGTGGAGAATTTCCGGTGAGGGGGACGGGGCGTTTTCGTTTTTCAAACAGAAACCGCCTTGTCCCAACGGTTCGGCGTAGACGCCTGGCTGGGCGAACATGGCCGCACAGAGCCGCGGGCGTTAGCCCGCGGGCAAGGTTGCGAATGACCTCGGTTGCCGGATAAGAAATGTTGGGCGTCACGAACCGCACCCTTGCGGGTGCGACCCGTCTTGCCCAGGGTTCCGCGAGAAATTGAGGGCTCGGGAGCCGCGAAGCGGCGGCAGGATCATAGCCTAGGGTGGAGCCGACAGGCGAAACCCTAGGTAAGGGCGGAAAACAAAGGTGAGCCCTGAAGGGGCGACAGGAAAATGGGCAGAACACAGAATCAGTAGCCCTGCGGGGGCGGGGGATAGTAGCCCAGGGCGATCAGCCCTGGGCTAAGATCGCCAAAGTCCAACAAGCCCTGTAAGGGCGCGGGAAAATGGCACAGACCGTCTACCAAACAACGACGGCCATTGTTGAAGGCAGAAAGCAGAGAGAGCGTGTTTTCCTGCGCCCCTGCGGGGCTTGTGAGGTCTTGGGTCTTGTCACCCAGGGTTCCGCTTCGCTTCACCCCTGGGCTATAATCCTGCCGCCGCTTCGCGGCTCCCGATCCCTGGACGATAGGGGCTGTGTGCGCTTCTCACCGCGGGCCCGCACCCTGACGGGCGCGGCTCTGTTCGGTTCTGATCTGCGCCGTTGGTCGCTTGGTGTTCCGGACCCGGTTCCAATGTGAGGAAAATCGAACATGACAAACGATGCCAAAATTGCGCTCGTCACCGGCGGCGGCAGCGGCATAGGCCGTGCGGCCGCCCTGGGCCTGCAATCCGCGGGGTACTGCGTTGTGCTCGCCGGGCGCCGCGCCGCCGAACTTGAACGGACAGCCGCGTTGGCAAAGCCTTCCGGCGGCGAGATGCTCGCCGTGCCCACCGACGTCGGCGAACCTGACTCCGTCAAAGCTCTGTTCGCCGCGACCAAGGAATCGTTCGGCCACCTGGACGTTCTGTTCAACAACGCCGGCGTCGGCGCCCCGGGCATCGCCATGGAAGAGCTGACCTACGAGCAGTGGAGCACGGTCGTAGGTGTCAACCTAACGGGCGCATTCCTGTGCGCGCGGGAAGCGATCAAGATTATGAAGGCGCAGCAACCGCGCGGCGGACGCATTATCAACAATGGCTCCGTCTCGGCCCAGACGCCGCGTCCCTACTCGGCGCCTTATACGGCAACGAAACACGCCCTGACCGGACTCACCAAGTGCATTGCTCTCGACTGCCGGAACTACGACATCGCCTGCGGCCAGATCGATATCGGCAACGCTGTCACGGAACGGACCGAAAAAATGCTCTCCGGCGTTCCCCAGGCCAACGGCACAACTATGGCAGAGCCGCGGGTGGATGTCCGCCATGTGGTCGACGCTGTCCTTTATATGGCGGGCCTGCCCCTGGACGCCAATGTGCTGTCGATGAACATCATGGCCACCAAGATGCCCCTCGTCGGACGCGGATGAAGCCCCCGCGCGTCCGCTGCTTGTGCTAGGAATCAGCGAAACCCCTCCGCGTGGAATTAGCCCGCATTTCTCGCCACGTGTCGACAAAAGCGGGCTACTGCCCGACTCTGGCAAGATAAGCTGATATGAATATGAGCTCGCGCCTGCTGTTCTCCCTTCTGATTGCCCTCCTGTCGACACTAGGCTGCGGCCCGGCCACCGACCAAGAACCGTTTACGATCGTCATGCTGCCGGACACACAGTTCTACGCCGAGAACTACCCCGAATACTTTCACGATCAAACGGAGTGGGTTCGGAGGAACGCCGAAAAGGAGAACATCGTCTTCGTGACCCAGGTCGGAGACATTGTGCAAAACGGCGACGCGGCGCCCAACGAGTGGAAGGTCGCCGACGAGGCCTTTTCCCGTCTTGAGGGCGTTCTGCCGTGGGGCGTTGCCCTTGGCAATCACGACTACGATCTGGGCGAGCCGCGGGGTCGGGCCAGTGCGTTTCGGAAGACCTTTGGCCCACAGCGCTTCGCCGGCCGTGCTTGGTACGGGGGGAGTTCGGCGAACGAACTTAACTCTTACCAGCTGTTTAGCGGCGGCGGGAACCGGTTCCTGATCTTCCATCTCGAGACCGATATCCCCGACGAGGCCATCGCCTGGGCCGAAGGCGTCCTTGAGCGTCACCCGGGAACGCCGGCGATCGTCTCCACCCATATCTACATGAGCGACGTCACCAAAGGCCGCACGCAAGAGGCGTATTACCGCACGGATGTCGGCAACTCGGGTGAGGCCGTCTGGAACAAGCTGATCAAGAAAAACCCGCGGATTTTCATGGTGCTCTGCGGCCACTGGCCCAACGCCGGCGGCGAATGGCATCAAGTCTCGACCAACAACGCCGGCCAGCCTGTTTTTGAAATCCTGGCTGACTACCAGTCCCGGGAGAACGGCGGCAACGGCTGGCTTCGGCTCATCACGTTAGTCCCCAAAGAGAATCAAATGCGATTCCGCACCTATTCTCCCTCGCTGGATCGATACGAAACCGATGCGGACAGCCAGTTCACCTTGCCACTCGATTTCGCCGAGCGGTTTCAAAGCCGGCGCAACGGAATTTAACCCGGCAACTTACTGAATACAAATCTCTCCGATTCGTTCAGAACGGGAAAACTGAGTCTGGAGGGCCAGTGACACACCAAGCGCCTGGGCCGCCATCGCGGTGTGGCCCACCGAAAAGCCGTCGGTTTCCCACCCGAACGTACTACGGGCTGAGGGGCAATGGATGTACGAGGGTCACCTTAGATGCCGGGCACCATGAGTACGCAGGGGCTATCCAGTAGTTGCAAAAGGTCACGGTACCCGTCTGAGCGATAAATAGGTTAAGAATCAAACCAATGGCCCGTTAACAGATCCAACTGATTGATTGTAGGCTGATTAAGGGTGCTCGACTAGAGCACGGATTGACGTCCGAATCTGGCTGTAATATGCACGGGCTCGGTCAATCTCAGCGCGGAGCAGCAGAGTCGCCGTAGCCGGTACGAGGAGCCGAAGAGACGGATACAGATGAAGTCTGAAGCCTCTGAAGCCATGGATTCGTCGGGGACCACGGTTCGACGTACACTCCTAGAAAACGGAGTTCAAGTCGTCACGGAGGCGATTCCTTGGGCCCGTTCGGTGTCCATGGGAGTGCTGTTTGACTGCGGTTCTCGCGATGAAGGCGGTGAAGAAAGCGGACTGGCTCATTTTTGCGAGCATCTCATGTTTCAGGGGACGAGCTGCCGCCGGGCGGCGGAGATCAGAACGACGATCGACAATGCCGGGGGGCAGATTGGGGCCTTCACGACCAGGGACTACACCTGCTACTACGCCTCCGTGATGGACGACTACTGTTTCCATGCTCTCGACCTTTTAGGAGATATCCTTCTCAACTCGACGTTTCCCGAAAACAGCGTGATCCGGGAAAAGTCGGCGATTCTTTGTGAGATCGAAGCAGGATTCGACAATCCGCCGTGGCACGTCCAGGAACTGTTGAAGCGGCAGCTCTGGCAGGAACATCCTCTCGGCCGGCCAATTGCGGGCGATGGGCAGGCAATCAGCAACTTCACGCGGGAGGACGTGATTTACTTTGTGCACAAGCATTACAGTCCCGACCGCATGACGATCGCGGCTGGGGGAGCGCTTGATCACGACGATTTCGTGGCTCAGACGCGAGACTGCTTCTGGAGACTGATTGGCGAGAGCCAGGTCGTGAGAACGCCGCCGCCGGTTTCTCCCGGCCGGCTTCACGTGTCACAGTGCGCGTCCAATCAGGCCTATTTCGCTCTGGGCATTCCCTGTGTGCCTTATGCGCATCCGGCGCGTTATGACATTCACGCCCTGACCGACCTGCTCGGCGGAGGCGTCAGTTCGCGACTTCACAATCGTCTGCGCGAGGAATGGGGTGTGGTCTATCACATCGGCTGCGAATACCACGCCTATCGCGATACGGGCGTGATTGTGATCGAGGGCGGCACATCCCCGTCCAACCTTCAAACGGCATTTGAGCTGATCTTAGACGAGATCGGCTCGCTCGGCGATTGGACCAAGCCGGTTGAAGAAGAAGAGCTATGCCGCGTAAAAACCCGCATCCGGGGTGGGCATCTCACGTCGGGATCGAATGTCCACACCCGCATGACCCGCTTGGCGACGCAAGAACTCTACTTCTGGCAAAGCATTTCGGAAGACCGACTTTTGGCGGACATCGCGAACGTCAACCTGGATTCCCTGCGACAGACCGTCAACTCGATCTTTCGACAGGGACTACCTAAGATGTGCGGCGCCGTCGTGGGGCCACAGGAGACGACGTCTTGCCGGGCGGAGTTGGAAGGGGTCGTGAGAGCGTTCCAAGAAGGATTTCCGGCGGTGCCGGAAACAGCTGAGCCCTCCGCCGCCACTGTTGCCAACCGCCCGGCAGGGACCGACCCCTGTGCTCTCGACGCGACACCGGTGGAGATGTTCACTATGCGAGGCGAGTCCCGTTCCATGGAAAGCGAGTGTCGTAGCGCGCTCTCGCTGACCCAGACACGTACGGCTATGAGAGAGTTCACCGGGACGTGATCCGCGGCGAAGAAGGAGGAAACCATGGGCCTTGATCCGGCCGTGAAGAAAAACTGGATTGAAATTCAAACCAATAGAGATGTTCCCGTGAACGCTATCGGTATGAAGATCGATCCCAAGGACGTCCAGACCTTAACGGTGTGGCGAGAAGAGGGTATTGATCTATTTCTCAAGAAGTAGACGTCACAGGCAAGGCCGGTTTGGAGCGCTGGGTCGATGTATCCGCTCCGGCCGGGATAGGAGATCGATGTGTCAGAAGTGGTAGAGATGCCGGCTGACCGCCCGTCCGGGGAGCTGCTTCTCAGAGAAGCCATCGTTGCTTACAAAGCGGGCAACAAGCCGAAAGCACGGTTCCTATTGGATCTGGCGGCTCGCCAAGCTCCCGACAGCGAGCTCGTTTGGCTGTGGCGCGCCTACATCGCAAAAACTCGGGCGGCGGCACAGGAATACGTTGAAGAAGTTCTCCGCATTAACCCCAACAACGCAAAAGCGCTGGAGTGGTATGCGAAGCTCCAGCCCATGCCGTCCACGCCTCCGACGGCCCACTGGGAGTGCCCGTTGTGCGAACGAAAGTCCCCGGGAAACGGAAAGCAATGTCCTCACTGCCAGGCGATCGTGGAGTTGGACGATATCGATGTGTTTCTGACGAACGACGGCGTGCAAAGGGACGTGATGCGTGCCGCGGTTGAGCGCATTCAGTCAAGCCCCAGCAGCGGCGGCGATTGGGAAGCCCTGGTTCACCTCGCCCTGGCCCACCTGAACCTGATGCAATCGAACCAAGCCCTGATCCATTTGCGAAAGGCGGCTCAATTGCGCCCCGATGACACGAAGGTCGTCAACGCGGTCAAGCAGTTGCTGTCTCGCAGACAGGTGATGGTTGTGGATGACAGCCCCACAGTTCGCACCGCTGTCTCCGGGGTCCTCGAACGCAACCGGTTTCGCCCCGTGGCCGCCGAGGACGGGCTCGATGCGCTGGCTCGACTGAACGAGGAGATTCCAGACGTAATCATCCTTGATATCAAGATGCCCAAGATGGACGGCTATCAGGTATGCAAAGTTTTGAAGACGAACCAACAGACCAAGCCAGTGCTGTCCGGGGAAAGTCGCGCCATCGGACGGTAAGTCTCGACCGCTCAATGTCTTATGGCCTGTTTTGCCCGGGAACGATTTGAAATCCCGAGGCCGCAAATGGTCGCCTGAACGGAGCATCCGGACGCGGCACAATGAGGGATGAACCTTGGCCGTACGGTTTTCTCCCAACTGATCGAGCACCTACCGAGCAAAGAGTTTCAGAAATGTGTATCGCGCTACCGCGGCGATTCCTATCTGAAAAGTTTCTCCTGCTGGGATCAGTTTCTTGCGATGGCATTCGCCCAGCTGACCTATCGGGCAAGCCTCCGCGACATCGAGACGTGCCTGCGTTCGATGCACGGCAAACTCTACCACATGGGATTCCGCGGCAGGGTAGCGCGCTCGACACTGGCCGATGCGAACGAGTCGCGCGACTGGCGGATCTACGCGGACTTCGCGCAGGTCTTGATTGGCATGGCACGGCCGTTATATGCCCACGACCCGATCGGTGTGGACTTGGACCAGACTCTGTACGCTCTCGACTCGACAACAATCGACCTCTGCCTGTCGCTGTTTCCGTGGGCGAGATTCCGCAAGCAAAAGGCCGCCGTGAAGATGCACACGCTGCTGGATCTGCACGGCAATATTCCCACGTTCATCCGCATTACTGGAGGCAAAGTGCACGACATCAACATCCTCGACGAGATCGGCCCGGAGGCCGGCGCGTTCTACGTCATGGATCGGGCCTACGTCGATTTCGAACGCCTCTTCGTGTTCACTCTCTGCTCGTCGTTCTTCGTCGTGCGAACCAAGAAGAACATCTTGCTCCAACGGCGCTACTCGCATCCCGTCGACAAATCCACGGGCTTGCGCTCGGATCAGACCGTCATACTGGCTGCCATCGAATCGGCCCAAACCTATCCCGACCCGTTGCGGAGGGTCAGTTACTTCGACGCCCGGACGAACAAGCGGCTGAAGTTTCTGACCAACAACTTCGCGCTCCCGGCGCTGACCATCGCCCACATCTACAAGTCGCGTTGGCAGATTGAGTTGTTCTTCAAGTGGATCAAGCAACATCTGCGAATCAACTCGTTTTACGGCACCAGCGAGAACGCCGTCAAGACGCAGATCTGGATCGCTGTCTCGATTTACGTGCTCATCGCCATCGTCCGGAAACGGCTCGGGCTGGAAGCGAGTCTTTACCAGATTCTACAGATTCTCAGCGTTACGCAATTCGAAAAAATGCCCCTTTTACAGGCACTCCAGCCATCCGACTCCCCAAACGAATCCCCCTACGACCCCAACCAATTGATTCTATTCGACTTTTAACCGGACAGCAGTGAGACCAAGCATGTGCCGGTCATCATGTTGTCCGCCAGTATGATTGACAAGGTTCGCGGAAGGATGGCGGGCGCGGTTGAATTCATATCCAAGCCCTTTAGGAACGATGAACTCCTGAAACTCATTGACCGGCACGTACCGAAATCCGACGCGCGACCACGCAGCCTGCTGGGCGTGTGACTAGGAGAAAACCCATGCACTCTCAATCAGTCCTATGCGTCGACGACAGCCCAACCGAACTGCGGCTGATGGTGAAGGCGTTAGAAGGAGCGGGATTCGAGGTATTGCAGGCGACCGACGGCGAGGCCGCGCTGGAGATGGCCGTGGAACACCGCCCGGCCTTAATCCTGCTTGACGTCATTCTACCGAAGAAGAACGGCTTTCAAGTGTGCCGCCAATTAAAGACCGTACCCGAGACAGAGGACATCAAGATCGTTTTGGTGAGCAGCAAAACACGGAGTGAAGACCGTTTCTGGGGGATCAAGCAAGGGGCCGACGACTACATCACCAAACCGTTTTCCGAGAAAGAATTGGCCGAGCGAGGGCGCTGGCACATCCGATTATCCGGGGCCGGCGGCGGCCTTGCGGTGCCGGCGGACGGTCCGGCGGCCGACGAGGCCGTGGAACTCGATCAACAGCGGGTGAGCGGTGTTGGGATCACCGGCTAAGGTTCTTCGGCGGCAATTCGCATTGGGTTGCACCGACATTTAGGCATGGCAGACGAGGAAACATTGCCATCCGGCATCGAGGATCCCCGGGAGCGGGCCGAGCCACTCGACCGGCAGCAAGCCGGTGAGGGTGCGATCGACCCCGGGCTTACCGCCGAGGCGCCGCTTGAATTTGAGGCTGATGAGTTTGGCCTCGAGTCGCCTCCGGATTTCGCTCCGCTCGAGGCCTTGCCGGGAGACGGTCCTGAAACTTCTTTCGGAGGAGAGGCGACGAGTGAAGCGGAAGCGGCGGAAGACCCTGCCGGCGCTGACCGGGAGGAGCTTCAGCAGGCCCTGGGAGATTCGGCCGGCGACGACGCCGAAGCGACGGCGAGCGTCGGGTTGAGCGAACCGGGTGCGGCTGAGGAGCCGGCCGGTGCTGCTGAGCGGGCAAGTGGAGACACGCTCGGAGGTCAGGGGGAAGCTGCGCCCGAGTCGGAGCCTGAGGCCGGCGTCTCCGGTGAGTCCGAAGGCGTTCAGGCGGCGGACAATGTGGCGTCCAGCGAGATGGTCGGCGTTCCCGAACAGCCCGAGGAAGACGCTCTTCAGGCAGCCGGGGAAGAGTCTCCCCCCGCGCGGGACCCGCTCAGCCACATCGCCTATCTTACGGAAGAGGCCATCGAAGAGACGACGGCGGAGAAACTACCGGCCACCCCCCGACCTGGGCGGCGATCGAGCGGGCCATCGAGTCCATTGGCGCCTATGTCGAGTCGGCGGCGTCGGGCAAGTTGCGGGAACGGGTGGAAGACGTGGTGGTTCGTCTCCGCCGTCTTCGCGGTCTCCCGGAGGAAGGCAATGAAGCAGCCATTGAGGAACTGCTGCAAGATACGGACGACCCCAGCGAACCCGGGCTGACCGGGGAACCATCTTCCGAGAACGGCTTCGAGCAGGATGCGGTCTCGCCCGAGTTGTGGGAGGCGTTCCGCGCGGAAGCCGACGAATACACGCAGTCCATCTCGGCGGCGCTTCGGCGGATCAAGAAAAAGCCCGCGGACGGCGAGACCCTTCTCGGGCTGCGTCGCGTTGTTCACACCCTCAAGGGAGCGGCGGCGGTTGTCGGCCTCCGGTCCGCCGCTGAGATCGCCCACCGCATGGAAGACCTATTGGACCTGCTCCACGATGAGGAGGGAGTCCTCGCCGACGATACCCTTGGCCTGCTGTTTGAAACCGCCGACGTTCTGGAAAATTTGACGACTGACCGCCCGAGCGGGCAAATGAAAAGTCGGCTCGAGAAGCTGCACCAGGAGTACGGCCGGCGGCTGCCGGGGGCTTCCGGGGAGCCGCCGGCATCGGCTCAGGCCGCGGAGTCGAAAGCACCCCTCGACGCCCCGGCCCCCGGCGAGGCCCCTGTGGATCCTGAAATCCTCGAAGCCTTTGCCCTCCAGGCCGAAGAGCATCTTCAGGCCATCAGCGGTCTGCTTCGCGATTTGGCCCAGCAGCCGAAAGACAAGGGCCTAACGCTCGAGGTTCGGCGTCGCGTCCATACGCTGAAGGGCGCCGCGGCGATGACCGACCTGACGACCGCAAGCGGTCTTGCTCACCGCATGGAGGACCTTCTCGACCAAGTCCACGAGGACAAGATCGAGCTGGCCGACGCTGCCCGGGAGTTGCTATTCACCAGCACCGATGTTTTGGAGGACCTGGCGGCGAAGGGCGGGGCGAATTCTCAGTCACAGGATCAACTCTCGGAAATTCTCGGCGTCTACGACGAGATCCTGGGAGCGTTGGAAAATCCTCTAGAGTTGACACCCGATGACGCCTTGGAGCGATTGCTCGAGGAAGATCATGTCATCGACTTGACGCAGATGCCGAAGGCGCCGTCGGCGGCCAAGTTGGAAGCGGCGGAAGCGGCCGCCTCCGCCGCGCCCGGCCAACTCGTCCGCATCCCGCTTGATCGGCTCGACGAACTCGTTCGTCTGGTCAGCGAACTGGTGGTCAACCGTTCTACTTTCGAACAGCATTTTTCGCGCTACGTTCACGAAGTAGACGAGCTTAACCTGAGCGTCGAGCGGCTCAAGCGGATCGCCGTGACCCTTGAGACGGAACACGCCGTGGGAGCACTGGTGAATCAACAGGACAACGTCGGATTCGCCGCGGGGTCCGGCCCGGCATTCTCCGCCCGCAAAGCCGAGGACGACCGACGAGGAGATTTCGACACTCTTGAATTCGACCGCTACAGCGACATTCACTTGCTGTCGCGGGACCTGACCGAAACCAGCAGCGACATCGGGTCCGTCAGCGCGCAGTTCGGCAACATCATCGGAGACTTTGACAGCTACTTGAACCGGCTGGGGCGTCTATCGAGCGAAGTGCAGGACAAGCTCATACGCTTTCGCATGGTGCCCCTAGGGAGTCTGGCCGGCCGGCTCCACCGTACCGTGCGGGTGACCGCCTCGAAAGCCCTCAAGCTGGTGGATCTCACCATCGAAGGCGAAAACGTCGAGCTCGACAAGGTCGTCATTGAGGAAATGGCGGGGTCGCTCGAGCACCTCTTGCGCAACGCCGTCGACCACGGCATCGAGCGGCCCGAACTGCGCCGCGCGAACAGATCCGGTTCCGGCTCTTGAATCAATTTCCCGCGCGCCTGACGATCGGCCGGCCCTACCCCTGTCGATAGACCAGCGCCAGCACCACGCCCGCGATGACGAAATCGATCAGGTTGATCCCGCCCCAGCACCAACCGAGGAAATAGGGGAAGCCTTCCAGCACGAGCGAAAAGTAGAAGTTCGGGAAAAACGCGACCAGGCCGAGGAAGAATCCGAACGTAGCGCCGCCCTTTACGCCTTCGGCCCAGCACGCGCGGGTCTTGGCGAACAGCAACGCCGCGGCGATGCCAATGAAAACGGCGACAAACAGGAACATCAACGGGTTGGCCGGCTCCTGGGTGAAGACCGGATACTTGGCGTAGGTCGGCCCCATAATCACTCCGTGCATGACGTAGTCGGCCAACCAGGTGGCTATCGCGGCAGCGATACCGCCAATCAGCGCTTTGGTCAAATTCATGGCTCCTCCTTGGCCCCGCGGGGCAGTCTGATTCGAGACAGCCCGGGTTTCGGAGAGATTCTACCCCATTGGCCCCTGCCACGTGGGCCGACTATACTCTTGTTTTGACCCCGCCGGTTGGCGCCGTGAAAAATCGGGGCGGTCCCGAGCGGCGTCCCCGTCAGTTGCTTAGCCCGCTTTTGTCGCCACGTGGCGAGGCGAAGTGCGTGAGAGGCCCGTCAGTACAAGACGCGCCACGCTCGGCGAGCAAGCGCAACGCCGTAATGGCGGCCCTACTGCGTGCTTCGGCCGTCAGGTGGTGGGAAATGCGGCTAGAGTCAAGGGCCAAGTCGGCGCGAAGCGGACTGGCGCTGATTTCCTCGCCGTTCCGAAACGAAGGCTGCCGGACAATAACTTTTCTCGAGGAGACTCCTTTGATGAAAAAAACAATCCTGGTTTTGATGGCCTGCCTGATCGCCCCGCTCTGGGCGGATCACCACGGCTGGTACCCCCACGAAGGCGGACTGCTGAAGTATCGCGTCCAGATCCGCTTCGGGTTCGAGCCGGAGAACACCATGCCCAACGGCTGGTACTTCGGACGCGTCTCCGCCGTGGCGACGGATTCCGCCGGAAACGTTTACGTGTTCCAACGAGGGGAGGTCGCGGATCCCTTGGTCGTGTTAGACAAGAATGGCAAGTACCTGCGCTCTTGGGGTCGAGGAATGTTCGGCAACGAGCACGGACTGCGCGTCGATCCGGACGATAACGTCTGGGTGACCGACAACGGCGACCACCAAGTCATGAAGTTCACGAGCCGGGGCAAGCTGTTGCTGACGCTCGGGGTCAAAGGCGAGGACGCCGACGACGAAAGGCACTTCGGCCGCCCGGCCGATATCGCTTTTGGGCCGAAGGGCAACGTCTATGTCGCCGACGGCTACGGCAACTCCCGCGTCGTCAAGTTTTCGCCCGAAGGCCGGTACATCACGGCTTGGGGCAAGCCCGGCACAGGGCCCGGGGAGTTCAATACGGTCCATTCTTTGGGGGTAGATTCAGGAGGCACGGTCTACGTCAGCGATCGCGAAAACAACCGCATTCAGATCTTTGACTCCAACGGCAAGTTCATCAAGATGTGGACGCACCTCGGGGCCACCCAAAACATCTTTATCACGCCCGAAGACGAGATGTGGATCATCACGCACCGCGACAATATCGAGAACATCACCTACGACACGCTAGCCGGGCGCATCATGAAGATCGACATCAAGACCGGCGATATCGTCGGGGCCATGGAGAGTCCCGGACATTGGATCCACGTCACGCCCGAGAAGCTGATCTTCATTGGCAGCCTCACGGGCAACGTCTTCCGCTGGTATCCGGGATGGCTGGAGCAAGGCTTGGGCGCCGAAGAAGGGCTAAAGCCGGCTAACTAGCGGACTGTTCTCGAGACGAGTTCAATATGGATTCACAAATGTCGGGATCGAAAGCGACGTCAAGCTGATCGACCGCTGCGACGTGGCGCACGCTTTCCGCGTGCTGTGCCGGTATCCGATCGCGCAGCAGAAGGGCCGGCCCAGCAATGAGACATGTCGCCGGGAATGGCGACACACGCCGGGAGGCGCGCGCCACAAAAGCTAGCTTTTCCCCGGCAAGGACAACGTCCAGGTTGGCAGCATTAACTTTTTCGGCGCCCGCGAGACCACTCTGACGATCTCCGGCGATGAGAAAGCAAGCGCCAAGCGGTCCCCGCGTGCCATAATAAGCTAACTGTTGTTCCGATGACTGAACTCGCTACCATCGGGTCGCAGAACGGAAAGCATCGAGGTTCCACCTTCGAGACTTCTCCCACCTGCCATTCTTAGGCTAGCTCAGACAAATAGGCCAGCAGACAAGTTTTTAAGGAGAAATTTTGTAATGGCAGAGAAAGGTATTGTGAAGTGGTTTAACGAAAGCAAGGGCTACGGATTCATCCAGCGCTCCAGCGGCGAAGATGTTTTCGTGCATTTTTCGGCCATCCAGGGCGATGGGTACCGGACATTGCAGGAAGGTGCTGAAGTCGAATTCGATGTGGAGAGCGGACCTAAGGGTCTGCAGGCGGCCAACGTAGTTTCCTCCGGCTGAGATCCCCGGCCCCCGTCGCTCTCACGGGAAAGCCTCCGGCGCCGGCTAGGTCCTTTGCCGGTCCGGTGCCGGATGGGTAAGCCGTGCACCGGGGGTCGCCGTCGCAGTAGGTGTATACCCTCCAGCCACGATCCTCCGGCTGTTTGAAAGAAGTCCCTTCTCGAATCTTCGGCGGAGTAATTTCCCTCCGGGGCGATGGGTAAAGAAAGCTCCCTTGGGGAATGCGGAAACAGCTGCGCCCGTCAGGGCGCGGGCCCGCGGGCTTACGCCCGCGGATCTGTCACACAAAGGGAGAGCCGTGCCCAAGCGCCGTGCGCGGGCGAGACCAATGACTTACGGGAGGCGCGGTGCACTGTTCCTAGATTTTTTCACTGACTCTCACGCCCACGGCTGCTTCACGTAAGGGGAAAGAGTTCCCGCAGGCTCATGCCCGCGGCTCGGTCAGGAAACCAACTCTTCGATCGGTTCGCCGTGGGTGTCGTCGAGCGACGAGTTGGCGATGTAGATAGGGCGCCCGATCGGGCTGGGGTAGCTCTTCGTCCAGTCGATCCCAAAAGCCTTGTAGATGGTCGCGAACAGGTCGCCCGTGGTGACTTGGCGATCGGCGACGTAGGCGGCCTTTTCGTCGCTGGCGCCGATCACTTGCCCCCCGCGGATACCGCCGCCGCCCAGCACCATGGACCAGCAGTGGGCCCAGTGGTCGCGGCCGGCGTTCGCGTTGACGTTCGGAGTTCGGCCGAACTCGCCCATAACCAGCACAACGGTCGATTCCAGCAGGCCGCGCTGCTCGAGGTCCTCGATCAGGGTGGAAATCACTTGGTCCGCCGAGGGCCCCAACGTATCGCGCATCATCTCATCGTTTTTGACGTGCGTGTCCCACTGGCCTGTTTTGTAGGGCGCTGCCGTCACGAACCGGCACCCCCTCTCCACCAGCCTTCGCGCCAAAAGGGCGGATTGGCCCACTCGGTTGACGCCGTAGGCTTCCTTCATCTTTTCGGACTCTTGCGACAGGTCGAACGCCTGCTTAACCTCGGGAGATAAGATCATCTCCAGCGCCTGCTTCGTCAGCGAATCCATCTGCGCGAACTCGGCCATCTGCTCTTGTGCGCGATAGTGCTCGTCCACGACCCTGAGAAACGAGCGGCGGTCCGCGATCTGCTCGCTGGAAATCGATTTCGGCAGAGTCAGATCGGGCATCGGCAGGTCCGCCCAGCTGGCGATCTCGTGGGGAAGGTCCGCCTTGGAATTGCTGAAAATCCTGGGATCTTTGATGATCAGCGGATTGTACGCGTCGCCGATAAAGCCGGCACTGAAAGCCGCTTCATAAGAGAATGGCTCGACCTCGTAGGGCCGGTTTACCATCACGTAACCGGGGACCTTGCTGCGCGGAGCCGTCTCTTTGGTGATCACCGAACCGAGGCTGGGGAAGTGCATGACGGCGCTGGGGACATGGCCGGTCATGGTTTCGTATGTGCCCTGCGGGTGGTCAGGGTCCCTGGTATGCATCGAGCGGATGATCGCCAGCTTGTCCATGTGCCGGGCGACCCGAGGAAAGATCTCGGAGATCCGGATGCCGTCCACGTTGGTCGAGATCGGCTTGAAGCTGCTGTTGGGCTTGGGGTCCCAGGTGTCCATCTGACTGGGAGCTCCTTCCAGCCAGAACAGAATGCAGGATTGCGCTTTGGCCGCCGGGTCGATGCGAGGGGCTGTTTCCGAGGCTGCGGCGCTCTTCAGCCCTAAATACTGGTTCAGGCTAACACCGAGAAGACTGAGCGAGCCGAGGCGCAGAAACTCCCTGCGTCCTACCGGGTTGCCGGCACAACGGTAACAGCCGGTTGCTTTGAGGGGATCTCGCATCTGCTGTCAATGATTATACGCGAACTCTCGGGAACTTAGAAGTCCCCAAACGAGCGATTCCAGCGCTTTACGGGGCGCGTCTTGCTCGCCAATCATCTCCCCCAATAAACGCTTCTCCCGTGCCGTCGGATAACGCGTCAACGCCGCCAAGTAAAACTCCTCGACGATCCGGCCGTTCGAGGCTCCCGCCGCCAGCAGACGATCTATACGGCCGCCCGGCTCGGTGAACTTAGTGGTAAAGGTCGATCCCGCCACCGTGTGCAGGGCTTGCTCGAGCTTCGGCTGGTTATCGCGGCCCCTTACTGTCGAACGTGTGTGGCGCCCGTGAATGTCAAGGAACCGCGAGGGAAACAATTCCGGGACCAAGTGAATAGCGCGGGTCCCCGGCGGCGCCACCGCCGGCTTTCCTCCCGGCGCCAAGGGGTGGCCCACGTGGTAGAACTCTTCCTCTTTTTCAGTGACTTGTGAAATCGCATCGAGCAGGACTTCCGCGTCAAGCCGGCGCGGCAAGGATCGAGCGTAGTTGATCGTGTCGCTCTTGTTTGTTTCATTCGACCGCCCCGACGACTGGTAAGTTCGCGATTGCGCGATTCTGCGGATGAGATGCTTGAGGTCGTAGCCGTGTTGCTTGAAGTCCGCCGCCAGAGCGTCCAATAGTTCCGGATGAGTGGGAGGATTAGACGTCCGGAAGTCGTCAACGGGATCCACGATTCCGCGAGGGAAAAAGTAGCCCCAGACGCGATTGACGCTCGCTCTTGCAAAGAAAGGGTTATCCGGCGACGTGACCCACTCGGCCAGATAGGCTCGCGGGTCGGCGCGGCCCGCTTCCGGCAATTCCTTACCGTCGAGGAACCGAGGCTGCACTTCCTCTTTATTGCGCGGATGGATCGCCTTGCCGCCGTCCTTACCCAAGCCGGGCTCATCAATAACCAGCGAGGAACCCGAGCTCCCGGTCGGAACCAGCGTCATTTGAGAGAAGAAGGCGGCTAGGCCCCAGAACTGGTTCTGGCTCCACCGCTGGAAGGGGTGGTTGTGGCACTGGGCGCAATCGAGCCTAACCCCGAGAAACACACGGGCCTGCTCGGCGACGATCTCCTGGGGCGGCCGCAGTCCGAAAAAGAAGTAGTTCTGCGTGGCGGCGGCATTACCCTGGGCGGCGATGCGCTCGCGAGCAATCCGGTCGTAGGGCGTGTTGCGGACCACGCTGTCGCGAATCCACTGCTGATACAAGTGAGTCGACTTGACGTCCTGCCGCGCGTTGTAGTCAACGCGGAACAAGTCGGAAAAGCGAAATGTCCAGTAGTCGACGTACTCGGGCGAATTCAGCAGGATCTCGATCAGCTTGTCCCGCTTGCCGGGATCGTCATCCGCCAGAAACTCCCGCACTCGCTCGGGAGGCGGCAGCGTGCCGGTGATATCCAAGCATGCGCGGCGCAAGAACTCCGCGTCACCTGAAAGCTCGGAAGGGACAATATGCAGCCTTCGCAACTTGGCGATCACATATTCATCAATGAAGTTGCGGCCCTCGACTTCCGGGTAATCGGGAATCAGCTTTTCGACGACGGCAAACTGGGCGGTCGTGCTGTGCCCCGCCGCTCGGACGATCAGGCTCGTCTCGCCGCTGCCCGAGGCTTCGACCAGCCCGTCCTCGGTGACCCTGACGATATCGGACCGGTTCGAGGAGTAGAGCACTTCGCCGGTGATATCTTCCCGGCGGCCATTCGAAAGGAAAGCAGTGACCAGAAGCTGCCGCCGGCCTTGGGGCTCCAAAACCGCCGAGCGGGGGAAAACTTCGATTCCCTCGATCGCGACCCGCCGCGCCGGGTCGTCGTCTTCTTCGAAGGGGGTGCCGGCGCGAATCCATCCGAGGATCGTTTGATAGTCGGCGGAGTCCTTTTCGAACCGCGGGCCGCCGCCATGGGCCACGCCCATCGTGGGCTTGAGCAACAGGAGACTCTTTTCGGGTTCCTCCAAATCAACGCGTGGAGTGATCGGTGCTTTCGGCTCGACCTTGAGAACCTGATACGTTCCCCCGTTGACGATCCAGTAGTGGTCGTCCTTGGGAAACAGGGCGTTGTAGGAGAGCTTGAACCCACCCTTGCCCTTGACACTGCCGTGGCATTCCGCGTTGTTGCACTCCCTTCTGGTGAAAATGCCCGCGATGTCTCGGGCGAAGCTGAATGGGCGGCGTTCGGCGGAGCCGGAAACCCGAGCCGCGGCCTCGCTTTTCAGGTCCGCAAATCGCGCGGTCACTACGACCTCGCCGTCCCTCCGCGCTACCAGCCGTCGATGCTCGTCAACGCGGGCGACGTTCGAGTCGGATACGGAAAGCCGGCTCCGCGAGGTGACGTCGCGTTCCAGGCGGTCGGAGTATTCCGCCAGCACCACGAACCGTTGCGAGGCATCGGCGCCCCACAGTTCCGCCTTCTCCGGCACTAGACGAAGGGAAACGGGGTTGGGTGAGTCCGCTGCCCCGACAGGGCCGGCCGCGCAAAGAACCATCAGGGCGGAAACCGCCCAGCAACGAAAGGCTCGTAGGAGGATGTCTTTTTCTCGCATGGCTACGGTTCAGTCTTAGGGCGCGGTTTCCCCCGCCCGATGATCTTCGGCGGCGTCCTCCGCCGGTGGAACGACCATGAGAGGAATTTCCTTCACCGCCAGCAGCGGGCCCAGTTCGCCGCCGACAATCGGCCGGGCAGCGACCCTCACCATCCTAGGCAGTTTCGTGACCTCGGCGGCGCTTTCCGCCAACAGCACTACCGACGCCTTTCGCGTGTTCGGGACGTAGCTCTCTTTCTTGATGCTTTCTTCCCCGGTAGGCCCCGGCTCGGGAACGTCAGTACCGACGGGCAGGAGATCTACGCCCGGCGGCAACCCTTCCACGACGACTGCCACCTCGCCGCTAAAACCTTCTTCCTGCTCGCTGGTGAGAGTCAGCTTCTTCGATCGGCCGGCGACCAGGTTGAGGCGATCGGCGTCGACTTCCATCTCACCAACATGCGCTATCTGCGACCGAACCAGAACCCGATAGCGGTAGTCAGGACCGCCGTAACGGGGGGTGACGTCGCTTACCCGCAGGTAGTAGTTCCCCGCGCTCCGGAACGTGTGAACCGTCTTGGGCGAGAGCGCCTTGACGTAGGTGACCGAATCCTTTTGCTTGATTTTCTTGTGCAGGTTGGTCAGCACCTCTCGGCCCGCGGTGTCAAGGATCTCCAGGCGGGGATTGAAGCGCACCGGCCGAGCCTCGGGTGTCTCTATCTCAAACGCCAACGCCTGATCGGGCTTGACTTCGAACTCGAAGAAGTCCGCGTCCCCTGGACGGCTTATCGTACCCTCGGCCAGCCCGGGAACGGATATTTTCCGTGCCTGGCCTGGTTCGTCGTTAGGCTCGGTCTCGACCAGAGTTGGAAACGTTGTCGCGCGGGCCTCTTGTTTCGCGGCCGGCTTCTCGAGCGATGGACCTTCGACTTTCTCGCCGGTTACCCGCCCCGCTTCGGTCGCGGCCTCTTGGTGGCGAGCCTCGACCGTTCTGGCCCAAAGCTGCTTCAGCCGGTCGGCCTCGATTTTTCGCGTGAAAGTTCTCTCCCGCCATTGCCGGGGCACGGGGATCTCTTTGTAGACGAACGGGCCCGCCGGCGGAGCCGCGCGCCAGTCCGGCGCTGGAGCCACCCGCAACTGGTAGACGTAATCGGGACTTCCGGTACCGTACGTCGAGCCGACCTCCAGACGATAGGAACCGGCTCTACGGAAGCCATACGTTAGGCTGGACGTGGGCACGTCGTGAGACGTCATCTCGCGGACGGCATCGGTCGTCGCGCCGTCATCAAACGCCAGCCGAACGGCCCGATTCGGATCGAACCAACTGCCGCTGAGTTCGTACAGCGACACCTGCGGACGGAACCGCGCCGCGTTCGTCAGCGCTTCCCGGCTCGATACCAGCTCCACGAGCAACCGCCGGCCCGCGGCGACCTCGAACTCGTAGGAGTCAACTTGCCCCGGCGCGCTGATCCTGCCGTGGACAACGGCGGGGATCGGAATCGCCCGCGGCTTTCTCGCTTCCGGGCTGCTCGATTCGAACACCGCTGGCTCCGGGCCGACGTGGAAATCGAGTTCATTGGAGACGCCCCGCGGCGCGACAAGCCGCAGCGAGTAAACACCCGCCGGGGTCTCCGAATCGATTTTCAACCTCAACGAAACCCGCTGACCCGGGCGGTTTTTGTGCACGATACCCGGGCGGAGATACACCTCGTTGAGGTCAACCTCCTCGATTTCGGCGACCTCGCCCCGCAGTCCGTCCGTGCCGAACCATACGGCGTAGGCCCCCTCCAGAACCCGACCTCGCACCTGGGCCGTCACGCTCGTCCCGGGTCTGCCCCCCATCGGGAACACGGAGATGATCTTGGGTTCGGAGGGAACTTCGTCCTGGGCCGCGGACGCAAGGGGATACAGCAGCATGAAGAGGAACAAACAAGCCGCTACGACGGCGGGAGAGAAGGCCTTCCAACCCCCATCGAAGCGAAGGCGAAGCTGTCTATATCCGACCCACCCGTAACAGCTTGATGAGCCGTGACTTTCGCGGCGAAAACTATCTTTTGGAAGACCGCGCGCGGCACGCATACGGTTGCCCCAATAGCTATGATTTCAAAAGCCGCTACCCGGTGCTCATCATACCACGGCGAACGACAGATCCCGGCGTATAATGGCCGATTCGGTAAGGGTCGGCACTCCTGCGGGTCCTTCGCCGCGAAGCGGCGACGCCACAGCTCCCGTGGCGCACGCCTCCCGCCGTGCCGTGTCGCCATTCCAGTCACTGCCGATTCAGGCTCAACTGCTTGCCCTGGGACGCCTTCGTGACAAGCTTGTAGCGCGGACCTGGCGCCTTTCCAGGGTCCGCGTCCGTGGCTCGACCGCCTGCGGTGGCCCCCTCGCGTGCTTCGATCGTCAGGTGGTGAGAAATGCACGCTAACCCGCGCTGGGCCGAAACTCGAGCGGCAGCGACTCCGGCATGTGGAACGTGATGTTCGTCTTCCACTCCAGCTTATTAACGGCCATTTTCAGGCCGGGCAGGCGCCGCAGTAGTGTGGGGATCGCTATCTCGGCCTCGCGGTGCGCCAGAGTAGCACCGAGGCAGTAGTGAACGCCGAAGCCGAAGGCAAAGTGAGCGCTGTCCCGGCGGGTGATGTCCAGCCGGTCGGGATCGGGAAACTGCTCGGGGTCGCGGCTAGCCGCTCCCAGCATCTGGGACACGATCTGTCCCTTCCGGATTCGTTTGCCGCGCATCTCGACGTCCTCAGCCGTAAGCCGCCAAGTGCGCTGGAAGGGAGGGTCGTAGCGCAGAAACTCGTCCACGGCCGACTCGATCAGATCGGGATTCTCCTCTAACAGCCGGCGTTGCTCGGGGTGGTGCAGCAGGGCGAGCATGCCGTTGGTGATCAGGCCCGTCGTTGTCTCGTGACCCGCCGTCAACAACGTAATACACGTAGCCACGAGTTCTGTCTCGGTGAGCTTCTCGCCTTCTTCCTCGACAGCCACTAGACGGCTCACCAGATCATCCTTCGGCCGGCGTCGCCGTTCCTCGAAGAGTTCGCGCAGCCAGCTACGCATTTCGACGAAAGCTTCGTTGCTTTTTAGCACCCTCTCGCGGGCGGCTCGCCCCGAGCCGTGAAAGGAAACAATGTCGTCGGACCAGGCCTTCATTTGGTCGAGGTTCTCGGTCGGGAAGCCGAGCATTTCCGCCACCACGATCGCCGGCAGAGGGAAGGCGAAATCGGCGATGAGATCGATCTCTCCTTTGGGGGTGACCGTGTCGATCAGCTCGTCAACGAGGGCTTGGATGCGCTCGCCCATCGAATCGACTATGGCGGGCGTGAACGCCTTGCTGATCAAACCGCGCACGCGCGTGTGCTCGGGCGGGTCGGTTTGGGGCATGCCGACGGAGAAGTTCTGTCGCAAAGGCCCTATCTTCGCCAAGACGTCCGGCGGCAGATCGTCGAGCGTTTTGGTTACGTGCCCCGCTTTGGTGAAGCGCCGAAAGTCACGAAGCACCTTCTCGACGTCGTCATAGCGGGTGAGCACCCAGCCTCCCCAGGCCTCGCTCCAGTGCACCGGGTCCTCGGTGCGAAGCCGGTGGAAGGCAGGATAGGGATCGCGATAGAACTCGGGCGAGGTCAGCAGGCCGTCGAGGTCAGTGCTTTGTTCGACAGACATAGCGTTGGAATCTCCGGCCGACGGTCGGTTGCGAAAAGATCACAACCGCTTTGCCGCGACCATCGGGTAGGGGCGGGTTCCCGTGACTGCCCGGCAGCCCGCCCAACCCGCCGCTTCAGCGCACCGCGATCGGATTGCCCGGCGAACCGGTCGCTCCCTTGAAAGGCAGCGGCGCAAAAACGAAGGCGAACTCGTAGACCTTGTCGGCCGCGAGTTCTTCGAGGTTCATGTTCTCGAGATGGTAGATGCCGTGGCGCGTGATCGTCCACTGATGGACGGGGACCTCCTTGTCCGGATCCGCGCCGGGCATCTTCTCGATGCCCCAGGTGTCGGCTCCGATCAAGCTCACCTTGCGATCCGTGATCCAGCGCGCCGCCTCCATGCCGATACCGGGTTCGCTCGCGTTGTAGGTGTCGTTATCTTTCATCCACAGTTGCGCGTGCCCGGTGCGGATCAAGACCACGTCTCCGGTGCCGATTTTCAGTCCCGCGGCGTCGAGCGCCTTCTGCAGGTCGTCGGCCGTGATCAGATAGCTCGGGTCGAGCCGCTCGACGCCTTTCAGCGCGGCCACGTCGAGCAGAACCCCGCGAGTGAAGAACGCGCCGATGTTTTCGACGCCGAGCTTCTTCAGTCCGTAGGCCGAGCCGAACTCAGACAGCTTGAACCCGTTATAGAAGTAGTTGTCGCCCCTCATGTGGACGCCCACGTGTCCCAGGCCATCCATCTGCGTGCCGACCTGCCCGATTTCACCGCTGAACATTTCATCGTTGCCGACGATTTGGTTTTTCTTGACCGGACCCGAGCTCGGCAGACCCGGAATCGTCAGCTTGAAGTGCCGTTCGCCGACCAACGGCATGCCCTTCTCATACACCTGGCCGACGTGGTAGACCTTGCCCGTTTTGATCAGTCCCGCCGCTTCGATCACCTTCTCGGGCGTGAGACGGTTGGCCGCCCCTCGCTGGTCGTCGGCGCCCCATTCGGAAGGCCACCATTTGGGTCCGATCGGCGTTTGGCCGTTACCGATCGTCATGCAGGCGAAAATCAGACCACCGCAGGCAACTAAGGCAAGAATCGAGCGCTGTTTGTTCATCATGAATCTCCCCTCTCCAATGAAATAGTCAGCAGGCCATCGTAACAAGCTCCGCGCGGCGCGGCGCGCTACGCCTCTCCGACGCCGAAACGGTTTGCACACACCTCGTAACGGGCGTAGTGCGCTACTCCCGTTCTAAACTGCAACCCCAACCGAGTCAGCCGTCTGCACCAGCCGCTCCCATACGTCGTCGAGGATGGGAATCCCGTCGCGCTCCCGCGCGGCTCGGGCCGTGGACTCCATATCACCCGGCACCAGCACGGACTTGAAGCCGGGGGCGGGAGGAACGGCCCGCACCCGTTCTTGCATCTGCTCCGCCCGGCCGGTGTATTGCTCGAAGGGCTGAAACAGGTCGGCTCGAATCGCCACCAGTGTCACTCCCTGGTGCCGCATGATGGGACCGCCACGCTCTGTTTCGGTATAGTCATCCGAACCGGTAAGAATACGGCCGAAAAACTCCGCCGCCATCATGATTCCGTAACCCTTGTGCAAGCCGAAGGGCAGGTGCCCTCCGCCATCGAAGTACCCGGCCGTGTCCGTCGTGGGATTGCCGTCTTTGTCGACGACGGAGTTGGGCGGAAGGTCCTGCCCTCGGCTGCGCGCCAAATCGATCTTGGTGCCGGCAATCGCGGTGGTGGCGTAGTCGAACATCATCGGCGAGTCCTTCGCCGCCGGAAAGCCGATCGAGATGGGGTTCGTGGAAAGGACCGAGGCCCGGCCTCCGTAGGGGACCGCCACCGGCTCCTCCACGCCGTATCCGCCCGCCCAGACCATGCCGATCATCTGCCGCGCGGCCGCCATTTCCACGTAGTAGCCGAGCCGGCCGATGTGCGTGGTTTCGACAATAGCCGCCACGGCCACACCGTGTTCCCCTGCCTTGTTGATGGCCACTTCCATGGCGTCTCGGGCCGTGACGTGGCCAAACCCCCAATTGCCTCGAAGCAGTGCGCTGTTAGGACCCTCTTTGACGACCTCCGGATCGGCGGTCGGCACCAGCACGCCGTCGTTGATCATCTTGACGTACCCGCCGAGATGGTGAATGCCGTGCGTGTCGACGCCGGCGAGATTCGCCGCCACCAGATGATCCGCAACGCCGCCCGCGTTGCGCTCACTGGCTCCCGCGGCGAGCAGTATCCGGTTGACGAGCGCCCGTAAATCTTCGGCTTTCTTGATTACCATCTTATGTTGACCTTTCTTTAGGTTTGGCTCTTGCAATAGTTCCGTAGGGGCGCGACATGTCGAGCCCGGCCCTAGCGCGTTCGCCAAGGTTACCACTTCCGCGGCGATGGAGCGAGCCCGTTTCCCCACCACGCGGCGAGGCGCGTCGGGAAAGCCGGATCGTTCAGTGGCCCATGCGCTTCAAGGCCGAGTCCAGGTCGAATTCCGGACTGGCGATCAAGCTGAGAGCCTCGCGCTCCCGCGCGCGGATCTTTTCCACCTCGGCGGGCAACTTGTGTGCGATCTCCTTCGGGACCGAGATGACGCCGTTTGCGTCGCCGTGAATGAGCTCGCCCGGCTCCACACGTAAACCGTCCACGACCACAGGCACGTCCCAACGGACACGACGCATCGTTCCGTGAGACACCGAGCTTCCCAGCGCGAAGCACTGAAAGCCGAGCGCGCAGACTTCCTCCACATCCCGGATCGACCCGTCGCACACAAGCGCCACGGCTCCGAGCCGCTGCATCAGGCCGGCCGAATACTCCCCGATGCAGGCCGCCGCGCCTGGCCGGGGCCCGACATCCTCGAAGACAAGCACGACCGGCTTCGGCGAGGCTTCCACCAAGGCGGCGAACTCCCGCAGTCCTTTCTTGGACGTCTCCCATTCCGGACTCGTCGTGTCGATTTGAGCCGTAACGGCGTAGCCCAGGCGCACGCCTAGCTCCGGGAACATGCAGCGAACACGGTGACTCATGAATCCGCTCGTGCGCTCGCGCACTTCAAAGGTCTCGATGGCGTTCGACAACGTGGGACTGTCAACGCGCTGAAGCGCCTCGATCAGTTCACTCGGCAGCGGTTCGTTCATTCTTGCCTGTTCCTAATCGCACCCGTTCGAATCCGTGCGAGAGCGCTCAATTCCCGTTGTGGCGCACGCTCTCAGCGTGCCGCGTCGAGACTCTTCTCGACGCTCCAGACTTTGACATCCCCTGGACGTGCAAATAGGGTTGTGGAGCATAGTCGAAATGACTAACTTGGCGAGCTAGAGCTTGCGCTACAAGCGGCTGTCCCAACGCTTTTTGACGCAGACTCAATCCGCTCCGTCAACAAACCAACTCGCTTCTCCGAGATCCCGGGCAAGATGCGCCCCCGGCTATTCCGCGATCCGGCCGCCATCGATGACGATGTCCGTTCCGGTAATGAATCCCGCTTCTTCTCGACATAGGTAAGCGGCAAGGGGACCGATCTCTTCCGGCCGGCCCCAACGCTTGAGGGGAATGCCTTGCATAAACTGTTCGTTCAGCGCCGGATCGTCGAGGATCTCCCGATTCATGTCCGTCGCGAAGGGTCCCGGGCTGATGGCGTTCACCGTGACGTTGTAGGGCGCAAGCTCTAGCGCCAACCCCTTGGTCATGCCAAGCAAACCGGCCTTCGTCGCCGAATAGCCGGCCAGTTTCGGCCTCGAGATGTGACTCGCAATCGACGCTACGTTGATAACCCGCCCGAAGCCCTTCTTCTTCATCGCGGGGACGAAAGCGTTGCACATCAGGAAGGGCCCCGTGAGGTTGGTCGTGATCAAACGGTTCCACTCGTGCAACGTGAATTCATCAATAGCTTTGCGAATATTGATACCGGCATTGTTCACCAAGATGTCGCACGGGCCTAGTTTTTCACTGATCCGTGGGGACAGCTCAGCGACAGCAGCTTCGTCACTGACGTCGGCCACGATAACCTCGGCGACTCCGCCGTTGTCGCCGATGCCCGAGGCCACTGATTCGAGCAAATCCCGGTTTCGAGCGACAAGCGCAACGGAAGCCCCGGCCGCCGCCAGAGACTCGGCAATCGGTTTGCCCAGACCCCGGCTCGCGCCGGTGACGACGGCTACTCGACCCTCTAGGAAAGCGTCGTTCAAAATAGTTCTCGTCGGGAAGCAAAGCTAGCCTGCATTGCTCACCACCTGACGGTCGAAGCACCCGATAGGCCCGCCCCTACTGCGTCGCGCTTGCTCGCCGCGCTCAGCGAATTGTTCAAGTGCGCCCGCATTGTTCAAGAACTGCTGGGCCGAGCGGCGCGCGCCTTGTACGGAAGAGCTTCTTGCGCACTTCGCCTCGCCACGTGGTGAGAAATGCAGGCTAGTATCATATCACCGGCCAGCCCGCGTCTCTCACGAATTTGCGCGGGATTCGATGTCGCCACGAATCACGCGGCAGGCAAGACGGGGTGCGCCACAAAAGCGCAAGGCCGCGGATCTGGCGGGCGAGTGATTCTACCATCCCGCTGCGTAACGGTAGCCGTAGGGGTCCGCGCCGGCCTCGATGACGCCGCTGGGACGCAGGTGCACGGCGACGGGCGCGGAGCCGCTCTGCCAGCGGCTGCGGCGCTCGACTTTGTGTCCCCAACTTTGCAATTGCCGCATCACCTCATCGGGGATGCGCTCGTCGAGCAACAGCAGATTGCGGTCGATGGCGTGATCGTCGAAACTCGAGACGAGATGGCGCGTTTGGAAGCGAGGGGCTTCGACGGCCCATTGCGGATTCACGCCGAACAGCATGGTGAGCAGCATGACCTGCAACAGGGCCTGCTCCTGCATATCCCCGCCGGGGGTCGACAGCGCCATGAAGGGATCGCCGCCTCGCGTGATGATGGTCGGCGTGAGTGTGATGCGCGGCCGTTTGCCCGGTTCGACGACATTGGGGTGATCGGGGATCATCACGAAACTCTGGGCCCGCTGCGTTAGGGGAATGCCCGTGTCGCCGGCAATGACTGACGGCATCCATGCCCCGGATGGCGTTGTCGAAAACATCGTTCCGTCGGCGGCGATGATGTTGATGCCGGTCGTGTCGTGCGACGCCAGCGAATCGCCCAGGGGGCGTAGTTGTCCCTCGAAACGAGAAGGGTGGGGGGGCTGTCCCTTGCCGAAGCGGCCCGGCCGAAACGCGCCCGACGCGCGCTCGGGATCGATCATCTGCCGCCGCTCGGCGGCATAAGTCTTGCTCAGCAACGAAGGGGGGATCGAAACGAACTTCGGATCGGCGTAGTAGGTGTCGCGGTCGGCATAAGCCAGTTTCAGCGCCTCGACCAAAATGTGAATGTAGACCGCCGAGTTCCAGCCCAACGACCTCAAGTCGAAGCCCTCCAAGATGTTCAGAGCCTGGATCATCACGGGGCCCTGGGTCCAGAAGCCCCCCTTGTAGACCTCGAAACCCTGAAACGTTGTCTTCAGGGGTTTCTCCACCTCAAGGCCAAACGACGCCAGGTCTTCGTAGCGCAGCAGCCCCTCGTTTTCCTTCGAAAAAGCGCCGATCTTGCGGGCGATCTCGCCGCGGTAAAAAAGATCGCGCACCGCGTCGATGGCTTCCAAGCGGCTGGCGCCGCTTTCGAGCGCTTTACGTTCCGCGGCCGCCATCGAGCGGATCGTCCCGGCGAGGTCCGGCTGACGAAAGATCCCGCCCGGCCGGGGAAGGCGTCCGGTGGGCAGGAAAACCTGGCGTGAAGTGGGATAGCGCTGAAAGAAGCGGGAAGATCGAGCAATGGCCTGTGCTCGAATCTCATCCAAGGGCATCGCGTCGGCCAGCTCGAGCGCCGGCTGGATGACCTCGGCGAAGGGCTTTGTGCCGAATTCCCTTAAGGCGAGCAGCCCGCCATCGACCATGCCGGGGGTGATGGCCGGCAGTAGACCGTAAGAGGGGATGGGGCCGGTTTTTCGCCCGCGCCGGCGCGCCTCTTGTTCGTTTTCCGGCAAAGTCCGCAATTTTTGAAAGAACTGGCGGGTCATCAGCGCGGGAGCCGGGCCCACCCCAGCGATACAATGGACGGTCCCTTCCGAGGTTCGGATGAGAATAGGCGCTTCGCCACCGAATCCGAAGTGAGAGAACTCGGAAACCGCCCCCGCGAAGAGCGCTGCCACGCCGGCGTCCACGCCGTTGCCTCCAGCGTGCAGCACGCGGATGGTGGCCTCGCTCACCAGCGGAGTGCCGGCGGCTACCGCGGCCCGAGTGCCGCGGACCACCGGCCGCATCATGTGCCAGCGACGCTCTTTCTCTCGTTCTTGCTGTTGCTCAGGCGGCGGGGGCGTCTGGGAGGGAGACCGCACCCCGATCGCGAGAAGTGCCAGGGAAAAAGCGCAAAGGGCCGGCTTCAGCAAGGAGAATTGCGTCATCGGGAGATCGCCGCGTACTCACTGTCATCATAACAACGCACCGGTATGGAGACTCGCGGCGGGGGGAATGAGCGGGTTTCAGCCTCCATGCCGCCCTCGCTGTGGTACTTTGGCCGCATGTTTTCCTCGAGGACTCGCTGGGACACGTCACCGAACCGACTGGCGGCGTGCCTCGATAAACGCCGGTGCCGGGGGCTGCCCATTGTTGATCTCACGGAGTCGAACCCGACGCGTTGCGGCTTTAGCTACGATCCGGAACCCATACTCCAAGAACTGGCGTCCGAGGATTCGCTGCGATATGAACCGGACCCGCGCGGGCTGGCCGCCGCGCGCGAGGCCGTGGCCGGCTACTACGCCGCCCGTCAGGCGCGCGTCTCATCGGACCGGATCATCCTCACCACGGGGACCAGCGAAGCCTACTCCTTTCTGTTTCGGCTGTTGGCCGACCCGGGGGACGAAATCCTGGCGCCCTCGCCCAGCTATCCGCTGCTGGATTTCCTGGCCGAGGTGAATGATGTCAAGCTGGTCAGCTACCCTCTCTTGTACGAAAACGGCTGGCGCATCGATCTCGAAGAACTCGCCGCGGCCATTAGTCCCCGCTGCCGCGCCATTGTCGTCGTCACTCCGAACAACCCCACGGGATCGTTCCTCCAGCGTGGCGAGCTCAAACGGCTCTTCGAGCTGGCAAACGGGCACGGCCTGGCGTTGATCGCCGATGAGGTATTCCGCGACTACCCCCGGGCGCACGAAAGCAGCCAAGCGGACAGCCTGGTAACCGTGGAGGACTGCCTTGCCTTTACCCTGAGCGGGTTATCCAAAATCGCGGCTCTGCCGCAGATGAAACTGGCTTGGATCGTCACCAACGGACCCCAGCAGCTCGTCAACGACGCGCTGCGCCGTCTGGAGGTTATAGCTGATACCTATCTCTCTGTAGGCACGCCAGTCCAACAGGCTGTCGGTGCCTTGTTGGCGCAAGGAGACCGGCTGCGGCCGCAGCTTCTCGAGCGAATTCATGAGAATCTCACGTTCCTCGATGGGAGCCTAACCCGACGGTGCCGGCGTCTGGACGCCGAAGGCGGCTGGTACGCCATCCTACAGGCACCGGGGATCGCGGACGACGAAGATTGGGCGGTCCGGCTACTCGAAGAAGAGGGTGTCTACGTTCACCCGGGTCAATTCTTCGGCTTCTCCCAAGAAGGGCATCTTGTGGTCAGCCTGATCACGCCGGGGGAGATCTTCAGAAAAGGAATAGTCTCCCTCTTGGCGCGTTTGTAGTTCCCCCGGCAGCCGCGCGGTTGGAGAATGCTTTTTAGCGCGGACCCGGCGCCGTTCCAGGGTCCGCGTCCGTAGGCTGGACCCGGTGTCCATCGGACTTGTGCCGCTCTCTCAGCGCTTCCCCCTTCGCAACCGACGATGCTTGACCCGTTTACACAGTTACACATAAACTGTGTATATGAAAAATATCACCCTCAGCGTGGACGAGGACGTGCTCACGGCGGTTCGGCGCTACGCGGTCGAGCGCGACGCCTCGGTCAACGGCTTGGTCCGTGAATTTCTGACTAGTATTGCCCAACGCCACGACCGGGCCCGGAAGGCGCGGACAAGACTGCGCCAGCTAAGCAACCGCTCGCGGGCGCGCCTCGGACGGAAGTCATGGACCCGAGACGAAATCCATGAACGTTGACTGCTTTCTCGATACGAACGTCCTGGTCTACGCCGCGGCCGGACGCGACGCGGAGGAAACGAAGCGAAAACGCGCCTTGGAGTTAATCGAGAACCGGGACTTCTGCCTCTCCGCACAAGTCCTGCAAGAGTTTTATGTGGCCGTCACTCGAAAGATCGCGCGGCCCATGCCGGCCCAACAAGCCTTGGAGTGGATCGAGCATCTGGAGGCGTTCCCCTGCCTGGCCGTCGATAATGCGCTCGTCAAAGTGGCCATCGAGATCAGCGAACGCCATCGAATTTCTTACTGGGACGGCGCCATCATCGCCGCTGCCGAAGGCATGGGGGTACACACGCTTTACAGCGAGGACTTAAACCACGGACAGCGATACGGTTCGGTTGAGGTCCGCGACCCCTTTCGTGCTGAATCGACGTAGGGTCGGCGGCCGGTGGTGGTGGGGAAAGCGGGCTACACACTCGGCCGGAATGATCGCAGGCGCAAGCTATTCGTCACCACCGAGACACTCGAAAAAGCCATCGCCGCGGAAGCCAGGATCGGCGACAGCAGCCACCCTGTCCAGGGGTAGAGAACCCCCGCGGCGATAGGGATGCCGATCGCGTTATAGGCGAAAGCCCAGAACAGGTTCTGACGAATGGTGCGCAACGTCTTGCGCGAGAGATCGATGGCCGCGGCGACCCCTCGCAGCTCGTTGCCCACCAGTACGATATCAGCGGTTTCGATGGCCACGTCCGTTCCCGCGCCGATGGCGATGCCGAGGTCGGCTTGGGCCAGCGCGGGAGCATCATTGATGCCGTCGCCTACCATGGCCACGAAGCGACCTTCCGACTGTAGCTTCCGCACCTCTTGCGCCTTGCGGTCGGGCAGAACTTCGGCACGCACGTCGTCGATACCTACCTGAAGCGCTACCGCCTCGGCCGTCGGGCGATTGTCGCCGCTCATCATCGCCACTTGCAGTCCCATTTGTTTGAGCTTGTCGATGGTCGCTCGCGCCCCTGGCTTGGGGGTGTCGGCGACGGCGATGGCCCCCGCCAGGCTACCCTCCCGCGCGGCGAGGATCACCGTTTTGCCGTCGTCCGCCGCGCGCTGCCCGACCTTATCGGCGGCCGCAGTCTCCACCCCGCGGCGGCGCAAGAAGGCGTTGCTCCCCACAAGCCACCCGGCTCCCCTCAGGCGGGCCTCGACCCCTTGTCCGGGAATCGCCTGAAACTCCTGGGGATTCTCCCCGTTCAAGCCGCGGTTCTCGAGCTCGCGAACGATCGCCTCCCCCAGCGGGTGCTCGGACCGGCGTTCGATCGAAGCAACCCCAATAAGAAGCTCATCTTCTGAAACCGCGTGCAAAGGGATGATGTCGGTCACCCTCGGCCGGCCCGTGGTGATGGTTCCCGTCTTATCGAAAACGACCGCTCCGATTTTGTGCGAAATCTCAAGAGCCGCTCCGTTTCTGATGAGGATGCCGTTTTCGGCGGCGCGTCCGATACCCACCATGACGGCCGTCGGAGTGGCCAGACCCATCGCACAGGGACAGGCGATGATCAGCACGGCTACCGCGTTGAGCACGGCCAGCCGCAACCGCTCGTCCGGCGGCGACAGCAAGAACCATGCGGCAAACGTGATCACCGCGATGCCGATAACAATGGGAGTGAAGTAGCCGCTGATCACATCCGCCAGCCGGGCAATGGGCGCCTTCGACTGCTGTGCTTTTCGGACGAGCTCGATAATCCGCGCCAGGATCGTCTCGCTGCCCACCTTCCGGGCTTCGAAGCGAAAACCGCCGGCCCGGTTCAGCGTTCCGCCGAAGACTTCATCGCCGGCAACTTTTTCGGTCGGAATACTCTCGCCTGTCAGCATCGACTCGTCGATGCTCGAGCGGCCCTCGAGCACGACGCCGTCCACCGGGATTTTCTCTCCCGGGTGAACGATGACAACGTCTCCGATTCGAACCTGCTCGATCGGCAGGTCCGCTTCGACCTGATCTCGAACGACGCGGGCGGTTCTTGCCCGCATGCCGACCAAGCTGCGAATCGCCGAGGACGTTCGGCCCCGCGCGCGCGCTTCGAGCATGCGCCCGAGCAGGATCAGCGTGATGATCGCCGCCGCGGTTTCAAAGTAAACCGGAGCGTGCCGGTCCGCGGCGCCGGGTCCCAGAACAAGCGCCGGCGCCACTGTAGCGACCGTCGAGTAGAGAAACGCCGATCCCGTACCCACGGCGATCAGCGTATTCATGTCGGAAGTTCGGTGGAGCGCCGCGGCCCACGCGGCTCGATAGAACTGGCCCCCTCCGTAGAAGACCACCGGAAGAGTTAGCAGCAACTGCAGCCAGTTGATGCCGGGAATTGCGATCGCCCCATGAGACATCGCCAGCACCAAAAGAGGCGCGGTGAACAGGGCGGAGACAACGAGCTTGCGTTTCCACCGGCGCGACTCGGACTCCTCGTCGGTTCCGTCCGGAGGCCGAGTGGAAGTCTCCCGAGCTTGGTACCCGGCTTCCTCGACGGCCTGGCGAAGCAGTTCAATGGTCGTCGTACGCGGATCAAACTCAACGGCCGCGGTACCGGTGGCCAGGTTGACTTCAGCCAGAGACACGCCGGAAACCGAGGCCAGTCTCCTTTCGATGGTGTGAACGCAGCCGGCGCAGGTCATTCCGCTGATCGTGAGTTCGGCTTTTTCGGTCGTGGGCGCCGCTGTCGGCGCGGAAGCGATGCCGACAAGCCCCGTGGGCGTGGTCGATTGCGGGGCGCGGGCCACCGGCTTGGGGGAAGCGCCGCTAGACGTCGCAACCGATAGCTTCCCGCCGAGCGCAACGCGGGACCCGTTCCCCGGTGTCGTGGCGATGGCCTCGTAACCGGCGGCCCGCACCGCTTCCAGCAGATCCCGCACTTGAACTTCGACCGGATCGGCCGTAACGTTGGCTTCGCCGCCGGCTAGATGAACGTCGACGCGAATGACGCCCCGGACCGCCGCAAGCCGGCCCTTCACAGCCTTGACGCACCCGTCGCAGGTCATACCTTTGATCTTGAGGAAGATCGTTTCGAGGCTTCGCTTTTCGATCGTCATCGTCGGCCGCCTTTCGTTTTCTTCCGTTTGCCCTCCGCCGGCGGGTTGGGCGGATGGATCGAGTCCGGCTTCAGACCTTCGATGAGTCCGCAGACGATGCCGTCCTTTTCGCCTTCGCGCTCCCAGGCCTTGAGCGTCTCTCGAAGTTCCCTCCGGTAGCGTTTGAGTTGCGCCAGCCTCTGCTCCAGCTCCGCCAGACGGCCGGCCGCCAGGCGTCGGACCTCCGCGCAAGGACGTTTGCCGGTCCGGGCCTCGGCGATGATGCGTCCGATTTCGTCGAGACTGAATCCCACCGCCTGCGCCTTCTTGATGAAAGACAGCCGCTCAAAAACCGACGGATCGTAGAGCCGGTACCCGGCGGGCGTGCGGCCAGCCGGGCGGATCAGGCCGCGGTTCTCGTAAAATCGCAGCGACTCGACGCCCATTCCGGACCGGCGGGCGACCTCTCCAATTTTTAGATGATCAAGTGGCCGGCTGGGACTCGCGTGTGGCATGACACTTTCAGTATAAATCCTATAGTCTAGTATAGAGTCAAGGGAAATCTGGCCGCCCGGCGAGGACGGTAGGGGGGGCGGTCGTTACCGCACGGCATCACTGGACCTCTTGCTGACGCGCGCGGCTCTGCTTGGGCATGGTCTACTTCGGAAGGGCGTCTCGGGATCCAGCCCGGTCAGCGGTGCAAGCCCGCGGTCAAGATGGCGAATGGCCACGGGTTGCCGGGTCTCCGAGGCGTCCCTC
Organism: Bryobacterales bacterium; assembly: GCA_965248365.1. Lineage (GTDB taxonomy): Bacteria > Acidobacteriota > Terriglobia > Bryobacterales > UBA6623. The sequence continues at coordinate 1,031,492 of CBDFJA010000004.1, forward strand.
CCACAGACGCGATGATGGGCCGAACCGCGTCAAACCGTCTCGAGAAGGCTCTCGACGTGGCCGTTCACCTTCACCTTTTCATGAACCTGGGCGATCTTTCCTTCCTCGTCGATGACGAAGGTTGATCGGACGATACCCATGAACTTTCTTCCGTAGAGCGACTTTTCTTGCCAAACCCCATAGGATTGGGCGATGCAATGGTCCTCGTCGACGATCAGCGGGAAGGGCAGGGAGTGTTTTTGCTTGAACTTTTGATGGGATGCGACGGAATCCGGGCTGACTCCCAGCACGGTGACACCCTTGCTCCGCAGCCGGCCCATGGCATCGCGGAAGTCGCAGGCTTCTTTGGTGCAGCCGGGGGTGTTGTCTTTGGGGTAGAAGTAGAGGAACACCTTCTTGCCCCGAAAATCCTTGAGGCTAAGGTCTCGACCGCTGTCACTGGGAGCGGTAAAGTGCGGCGCCGGATCTCCGACTTTCAGCATGGCTGACCTCCTGGCCCGCACTTCTCACCACGGCCGACCCTTGCCGCGGGCTTACGGGGCTCGTATTGGTCTGAGGTTCTTGATCGGGAAGGTAATGATATTGCTGACGAAGTTTCGCTGTGCAATGGTCAGAGCGGCCGCCTCCAGATCAGGCAGATCGGCATTGAGCCGCAGGTTCAGTTGGAACACGCCGACGAAGCCCGGCATCAGCCCGACGAACTCCACGGAGGCTGTCTTTTCCGCGGCGAGGGAAGAAACTGTATCCGCCGACAGAAGAGGCGCTTCGAAAAACGGGGCGTTCGGCGTGATCTCTCCCGATTCCAACCCCTCGGAACTCGGCACTGGATTCGTTAGACCGAGCCCGGTGGCAAACACGACGACGGTTTCGCCCGGAATGGCGGGGTTTTCGTCGGTGACGAGGGAGAACAGTTCGTTTCCGCAGCAAAGATTAGGGGTAATGGTGATGGCGCTGATTTCCTGCTCGTCGGTGCTCGATCCACTGATTAGGATGTCGTTCCCGGCGGTACCGGAAGCGCGCGCGGTGAGCCTCACGACCGGCGGCGTCGAGCCGCCTTCCAAAGTCTTTTCTTCGACGTTGGTCTCCATCACGATCACAGCGTCGGTCGAGGTCCTGATATCGAACACGATATCGTTGCCCTCGACACCGAGTTCGCGGGCCACAACTTGGAGAACTACTTCACCGAACACTTCAAGGTTGCGAGCCGTCACGAGAGGGTTGCCGCGGCCCGCGTTGATCTCGACCACCATCTTGTTCCGGACCGCTTCGAGCGTATCGTCTTCCTGGACCTCGACGCTGTAGGCAATGCCCTCGACGACTTCCGCGATGTCTTCGTCGACGATAACCTCGATGGTATTGCCTATGGCGATGCTGACCACGTCGCCGGATTGGATTTCTCCCGTGAAGGTGACATTCGCCCGTGCCGAGAAGAAGCTCTCTCGGCCGGCTGTCGCCACGACGTCCGGGTCGCCGTCGCCCGCGTTGATCAGCTCTACGAGTCGGTCACGCACCGAGCTTTGCGTATCGCCTTCTACCGTTACATAGGCGTACTCGCGATCTTGGACCGTAATGGCGACCGTCACGCCGCCGTTCACCGGGTTTTCCACGCCCGTACCGGTCTGGGAGAGCGCAACGCTCCCGGTGGAGAATTCGGTGCCGTGGACGACGATTCCTTCGCGTATACCGAAACCGGGAAAACTGAAAAGTCCCGGAGCAGACGTGGGGGCGCCGGTTGCACGCGGCACCGAGACCATGACGCGACTGGCCAGCCGCCTCCGTACGTACACGCTGATATTGGTCCCCTCCACTTCCCAAGGAACTTGGAAGTTGATTTGATCGGGCCCAACGTAAAACAACGGCGAGAGAATCCCGTTGGTGTAAACTTGCACTCCTCCCAGCTCGGTGGGGAGCTTGCCGCTAGCGTCCAATGCGGCGCCGAATTCCGCGTCGGCCAGGTTGCTTCCAAAAATCGCCGCCAGCGTGCCGGGAGGCAGGTCACTGGCGTCGCCCCCCCCGGTAAATATGGACGCGGAGCGCTCGACGGCCATACCGTTCGGGATATCGCCCTGCGTGTCGAAGGCGAGGCCATTCGCCGCTGGTCCGCTTTCCAGCGCCACCAGGCGAATGCCGTACTGGAGATTACCGCCGCTCAGGTTTCCCTCCAAGGGTTCGACCGTCAAGGGCGATCCGGGGGTGACGGTTACGGAAAAACTGATGTCGTTGCCCGCCGGGCCAGTCTCTACGGACCGAAGACGCAGCGTGCCCCCGGCCCCGGCAATACGGCTCGCGATGACGTTCGGGTCGCCGGCCTGCTCGATAAAGAAGACGAAGATGTCGACCAGGTCCGTCACGGCGTCTTCCGGGCGCACAACGACTTCGTACTGCTGATCGGCGACTTGCAGGGTGATGACATCGCCCGCCTGTGTGGCTCCTCCGAACACGATCTGCACCGCGGCGGAGCCGCCTTCCCCATCAAAGAGTTGCGCGACAGCGCTCGCCTCGGGGTCGGCGTTGATCTGTGCCGCGATATCATCGCGAACGGTTTCGGGGGACTCGTCTTCCTGTGCGGTGAAGGCGTACTCCTGCGTGCCGACGATGACTTTGATTTCCTGGTCGACGCCGCCGAGTCTTCGGAAGATCACCTCGGCTGTGGCGTGCACCGAGAAACTGGCGCCGTTTCGCAGGCCATCTTCCGTGATGAGATCTTCCCCGGCCGTGAAAACGGCGATGCGACGGCTGAACGGATCGGCCACGTACAGGTTCTCCCCGTCATGGGCCAGCGAGGAAGGCGCTCTCAAGCTGCTCGCGCCATCCGACTCGACGAGCGATTCAAAGTCGGGCTGACCCAACACCGTGTCGGCCCGGACGCCGTCGGTTGTCGGCACCTCGTCGAAGATCAAAACGCGGTCATTGCCGCCGTCGGCAACGAAGAGCCGTTGGCCGTCGGAAAGGGCATATCGAGGAAAGCTGAGCGTGCCGGCGCATCGGCGCGGAAACGTCGGTTCCGGCTCCTCTTCCTCCTCCGCGCCGTCTTCTTCCTCGCCTTCCTCCGGCGGCTCCTCGGGCAGAGGATCACATAGAGCCGCGGAATTGTTGGTCAAGTTCGACTCCATGTCGGGCTGACCGACGACGACGTCGGCGGAAGCCGTATTCTGCGTCGGCACGGTATTGAAAATCAAGATCCGGTTGAAGCCCAAGTCGGCGACCAGCATTCGCTCGTTGCTGACGCTGACGGAAACGGGATTGAGCATCCCCGAGGCCGTCGGCTGGACGTTCGATTGCGTCAAGTCCGGCTCGGGGCGAGTGTCAAAGTCAGGCTGGCCGACCACGACGTCGGCCCCAGCGCCATTCGACGACGGGATCGAATTGTAGATGATCACCCGGGAATTCCCCGTGTCGGCGACGAACAAGCGCCCGCCATCGATCCACACCGACTGGGGACCTCGATACTTTTCCCGAGTTGTCGCCGGCGCGTTGGTCGTAAAGTCCGGCTGGCCGACAACAACATCGGGCGGCGTGTCGTTGAGCGTGGGAATGCTGTTCCAAATCAAGACTCGATTGTTGTTGCTGTCAGCCACCGCCAGCCGAACACCATCGCTGGCGACAGCCGAGGCATTCTGAAAGCCGTCTTGCAGTCCCGGACCGATGCTGTCGAAGTCTTGCTGCCCGAGCACAACGTCCGCTACGCCGACGCAAATGGGGCAGGGATCACCTTGGGGAAGTTCCGCGTCCGGTTCGGGGATGAACCCGGAGAGGTTTTCGTAAATCACCGCCCGATTGCTGATCGAAACGGCGCCGACGCGGTTGCCGTCGGCGACGAAAAGGCGGTCGGCGGCGATGGCAATCCCCCCCACGGCCCCGAGGACCGTCTGGCTGGGGACGGGGTCTTGGCGGGTCGGGCTGGGTTGGCCGATAATCAGCCGGGCGGCCTGCCCGTTACTCCAGACCGGAGCGGCGTGAAGGGCGGAAACGACGCCTAACAATAGAAAGCCTAAACTAACCCTGCTCCGCAAACCCATGGAAAAACGTTGTCGCAATTCTCTATACACCCTTGACGAGCCCGCCATCAACCGCCGTGCTGGTGCCGGTCACATAGCTTGCTTTTTCCGAGCACAGGAACGCCGCCAGGGCGCCGAACTCCTCGGGCCGGCCCACGGCGCTTTAAGGGTACGGTCTCCGTCATTCGGCGGATGATTTCCTCGGGCGACACACCCTCGCTCTCCGCTCTTTTTTCCGATCCGCTGAGGAATCGATCGGTCGCGGTCATCCCCGGGCAGAGGTTGTTAAAGAGGATATTATCCGGCCCGTACTCAAGGCTCAGAGTCTTCATCAGTCCGACCACGGCGCCCCGGATGGCGTTCGAGAGGATGAGCATCTCGATCGGCTCTTTGACCGATACCGAAGTGATGGAGACGATGCGCCCCCAGCTCCGCGCCTTCATGTCGGGCAGCTCCTCGCGGATCAAGCACAGGGTGCTCATGAAGCTTAACTCGAAAGCCTGCCGCCAATCTTGCGGGGTGAAATCAGCAAATTTTCCCAAGGGAGGGCCACCGGCGTTCGCGACACAGATGTCAATCGCCCCGAGTTCCTCGCGAGTCGCGGCGACGAACTTTTTCACGGCCGCGTAGTCGGTCACGTCGAGCGGCTGCTCGAGGACGGGAACCTTCCAGCGATCACGAATCCGAGACGCGGTGTCTTTCAATACGTCCTCGGTTCGAGCGCACAGCGCGAGCTTGACCCCCTCGGTGGCCAGAGCTTCGGCCACCGCTCGCCCCAAGCCACGGCTGGAAGCCGCTACCACCGCCACCCGACCTTTGATACCTAGGTCCATGCTGTCGATCGAGCCGTTAATGACTCCGCTATACCCTCAACATCCCAAATCGGCGCAATGACCGCATCGAGCTGGGGCCGGTGAGACTGTCCCTAACCCTTATAACGTTACGAGTCACCGGAAGGGTTTCTCAAATATGAGTCGTCGCCCCGCAACCAGTCGTCGCGGATCGGCTGAAACACATCCAGGGCGACGGAGTTCTCGAGCGCTTCGACGCGATGCGCTTCGTGGGAAGCGATCTGCATCATCTCTCCGGCCCCGACTTCCAGCTCGCGGTCGTCGAAGAGAAACTTCAGCCGGCCTTCGAGGACGTAGCTCACCTGCTCGTGCTCGTGACTGTGGCGCGGGACCACGCTACCCTGCTGGAGATAAATGCGGGCCATCGTCATCCGCTCGCTGTGGACCACGCGGCGCGCGATTCCCGGACTCATCCTCTCGTGCTCGATCTCATCCCACTGATGAATCTTCATCGCAGCGGTCCTTCGCATCAGTCAGCCCTCGCGATGGCCACAAGCGCCGGGTTGACCTCGACAAGTTCGCCGACCCCGCAAGCAGGCGCAACAACCTCAACATTATACCCATCGCGGGTCGGGAGAGTGGAATGTTGCCGAGACTGCGGTGGGAGGGAGCTATGCTAAAATTCGGTTAGAAACCCGTGAAATTAGGCCACTTAGCGTCTTACCTGCGACTCGCGCTTCTATTATCGGCGTGCGCATGGGGCGTTCGCGCCGATGCGGCTCGCGTGTTGCAGATTGATGTCGACCACGTTATCCATCCGCTAACGGTTGAAATCATTGCCCAAGGCCTCTCCCAGGCGGAGGAGCGGGGCGACTCCGCGGTCATCATTAGGTTGGACACGCCGGGCGGGTTGCTCAACGCCACGCAGGACGTTATCCAAGAGATTGTCTCATCGCCCGTACCGATCATCACTTATGTGGCGCCCAGCGGTGGGCGCGCCGCCTCGGCCGGCTTCATGATTTTGATGTCGGGCGACGTGGCCGCCATGGCTCCCGCAACAAACACGGGGGCGGCTCACCCTGTCCTGATGGGCGGCGCGGAGATGGACAAGGTGATGAAACAGAAGGTCGAAAATGATGCCGCGGCCGCCGTGCGCGCGGTGGCGGACAAGCGCGGACGGAATTCCAAGCTGGCCGAGCAAGCCGTTCTCGAAAGCAAGGCATTCACGGAGAAAGAGGCTCTGGAGTCGAATCTGATCGACCTGGTCGCCAACGATGTGCCGTCCCTGCTGGAAGCGCTCGACGGCCGCACGATAGAACGCTTTGACGGCACGGAACAGACCCTGGCGCTAGCGGGCGCGACCGTCTACTCTTACGAGCTCACTACGCGGCAGCGCGTGTTGCTTCCCCTCATCGACCCCAATCTAGCCTTCATTCTTTTGATTCTCGGCGCCCTCGGCGTCTACGTCGAATTCTCCCATCCCGGTCTTATCTTTCCGGGAGTGGCGGGGGGCATTCTCGCCATTTTGGGCCTAATGGCACTGAGCGTGCTTCCCATTAATTGGGCCGGGGCCGCGTTGATTTTGGTCGGTGTCGCCTGTTTTGTCCTCGAAGCCACGATCGCCTCGGGCGGCATCTTGGCCATCGGGGGCACGGGTGCGATGATCCTAGGAGCCGTCATGCTGGTCGATACCGGCATTCCCGAGCTATCGATCAGCTGGGGGACGGCCGTGGGCGTAACCCTCCCCTTTGCCCTCATTACGGTATTCTTACTGCGGCTGGCGGTGAAATCGTTTCGCTATAAGGTGGCGACCGGTTTAGAGTCCATGATCGGGGAAATCGGCGAAGCCCGGACGGCCATCAACGCCAAGGGACGAGTGTTTGTACACTCCGAGTTGTGGAACGCGGCTTCGGCAAAGCCGATTCCCAGTGGGTCGAAAGTTCGGGTCTTGGCGGCAAAGGGGCTTACCCTAACGGTCGAACCGGTTGAACCCGCGCAAACGCCTAGTGACTGACGGGCGCTGCGCGCTCGGGTCGCCGTGTGATAATCTCTGCTGGAGTTGATCGCCACCGTTGGAGCGGCGGGCGATCCGCGCGCGCTGAAAACATGGCCGTCGCTTGCCGCAAGTCACGGATCTCGAACAGCCAAGGAGGCTACCATGCCACTTCCCATCGATGCCAGCTGGATCTTCATTGTCGTTGTTGCGCTTTACGTCTTTAACTGCATCAACATCTTGCCCGAGTATGAGCGAGGTGTGATCTTTCGGCTTGGCCGACTGCTTCCTCAGCCCAAAGGCCCGGGCCTGATCGTCGTCCTTAAGCCCATCGATCGGATTGTGCGAACCTCCTTGCGGGTCGAAACCATGGAAGTTCCCTCGCAAGACGTCGTGACCAAGGACAACGTGACGGTCAAGGTCAGCGCGGTAGTTTTCTTCCGCGTGATTGATCCCAACAAGGCGGTCGTCGAAGTCGCTCACTTCGTGCACGCGACGTCGCAGTTGGCGCAGACCCGTCTACGGTCAGTTTTGGGTGAAGCCGACCTTGACGAGCTGCTGAGCCAGCGTGAAAAGCTCAACGCACGGTTGCAGGGAACCCTTGATGAGCACACCGCCCAGTGGGGAATCAAGGTACAGGCGGTCGAGGTCAAGCACGTCGACCTTCCCGAACAGATGATTCGAGCGATCGCGCGCCAGGCCGAGGCCGAGCGCGAACGCCGAGCCAAGGTGATTCACGCCGCCGGCGAGGCGCAAGCAGCCGAGAAACTGACGGTCGCGGCCAAAATGCTGGCTAGCCAGCCTACCTCGGTAACGCTTCGCTATCTGCAGACCCTCACCGAGATCGGCATGGAAAAGAACACCACGATCGTTTTCCCCCTTCCGGTTGACCTCTTCCACGCCTTGGCGAAGTGGTCGCGGAAGGGCGACGACGAAGGAAAAGCATCAACGTAGGAATCCGCGGGCCGGCTGATCGATGGCATCGCTTTCCGGGCGGGCCGGCTAGAATGTGAGGCCTATGGCGAGCGGCGACAAAGAGTTTGAACTGGTGTTAGGAAACAAGCTGGTCTTGAGCGCTTTTTTCCTGATTGTCGTCCTGTTTGCGGTTTTCTTTTCGCTTGGTTATTCGGTCGGACACAGCAGGGGCCAGAGCGAGCGGGAGACGATCTCTGAAATCAAGGCGGTCGAGGAGCCCAATGGCCGGGTCAGACTGCCGGACACTTTGTTGGAGCAGGCACCCGCGTCGGAGACTTTCCGGAGCGAAGCCTCCGAACGCCCGGCGACGGAGCCGCCCGCCGAAAACCGAAGGCCCTCGGCATCCAACGGAGCCGCTCGAAAGGTCAGTCCTTTCCCCGCCCCGGAAAATTCAACCACGACTCCGCGCCGAAAGGCGACGACCACATCCGTCGTGGGGGAGGCTGCTGTCCGCGGTATCCATCTCCAGGTATCGGCCTCTCGAGTTCGCGCCGATGCTCGCATGATGGTGGAGGAGTTGCGGGCCAAGCGATATCCGGTTGTTCTCTACGACGGTGCGGGAGACGGGTGGTTTCGCGTGCTGGTGGGACCTTTCTCTGACGTCGAAGCGGCCAAGACTTACCGGGAGAAGCTCAAGGCCGATGGTCTCGACTCGATCTTGCGCGGGGGTTAGTGGTCCGTTTCACAAGTTCGGTAAGGTACATGTCGAAGCCGGGTGTACGGTCGGGAACTTCGGGCACGGCATGCCGTGCCCCTACTTTTCCCGGCACCCAACAGATCTGTCGGGGCAGCATGCTGTGCCCGCGCGCACTCACCCGAAAAATGAGCGTATTATGAGATGGAGTGCTTAGCCCGGGAGGTGGGTTTTCGACCGAGTGGTCATCTGTGGGCAACGACGGGCGTTTCTCATCGGCGCAGGCCCGCTGCGTTAACCGGACAGAGCCGTGCCCGTCAGGGCGCGGGCCCGCCGCTGCACCGGACGGCCTGTCAACCGCGTTCCAGGTTCAGTCCCTTACTCTCGCACACCCTCGCGATAACCAATTGGGAGCCGCGAACGCCGGTGAGCGGCCATGGCGTAGGGCCAAGCCCGTGCCCAACCCAATAAGGATGAAAACGGTGGGTTTTCGACCGAGTGCCCCAGGGAGACCGCCTTGTAAGCGACCGTGAACTCACCCAACCAAGCGCTGGTTCAAATCTCTCAGCCGAGCAATACCCCACCCGGACCGCGCCTGCCGGCGTGGCTTCGCGCGGGCCAAACGAACTACCAAGCGCTCCACGATCTGAAAGTCCAGTTGCGGGAGCGCCGTCTTCACACCGTGTGCGAATCGGCTCGCTGCCCGAATATCCACGACTGTTTCAGCCGCGGAGCGGCGACGTTCATGATTTTGGGGAACGTCTGCACCCGGCGTTGCGGCTTCTGCGCTGTGCCGCAGGGCATGCCGGGGAGCCTTGATCCCAAAGAGCCGGCCCATGTGGCCGAGATGGCCGCCCGAATGGGTCTGGGTTACGTGGTGGTCACCAGCGTGAACCGAGACGATCTGCACGACGGCGGCTCGCGCCACTTTGCCAAGACCGTCAGGCAGGTGAGACACCGGCTTCCCAATGCGCGGGTCGAGGTGCTGACGCCTGACTTCTGTGGAGACCTGGACGCTGTCTCCCGCGTTCTCGACGCCGGGCCGGATGTTTTCAATCACAACATGGAGACCGTGAGCCGTCTCTACCGGCGGGTGCGGCCGCAAGCCGGCTATGATCAATCCCTGAGGGTCCTTGCCTTCGCCCGCCGTCGCGCGAAGCCGGCGCTGACAAAATCAGGGCTGATGGTCGGGCTCGGCGAAACCGAGGACGAGGTCAGACAACTGCTGAGCGACCTGCGAGAAGCCGGGACGGACATCGCCACGATCGGTCAATATCTTCAACCTCGGCGAAACAGACTCCCCGTCGCTGAGTATGTTTCACCCGCCGCGTTCGACCGCTACCGCGAGTTTGGCGAGTCGATCGGATTTCGGGCGGTCTATAGCGGACCCCTGGTGCGCAGTTCCTACATGGCCGAGATGGTGCGGGATGGAGCAGCCACTGGCCTCGCGGCCCGCCCAAAGGGATGACCGCGGGGTAAAGCTTTCGACTGCGGTCATGGCGTACGGGTCGTTACGAGGATTTGGCCTGTCACTAGCGTTCCAAGCTCAGCTTTCTGCTTACACGCACCCCTGCAACGAGCGAGACAGAGCCGCGAACGCCAGTGAGCGGCCATGGCGTACGGCCAAGTGCGCGGCCCGCGCAAAGGGCTAACCCGCTTTTCTCACCACCTGACGGTCGAAGCACGCCATAGGCCCGCCATGACTGCGTTGCGCTCGCTCGCCGTGCTCAACGTACTGTTCAAGTACACCTCCGCGCGCCGAGCGTCGCGCGCCTTGTACTGACGGGCCTCTCACGCACTTCGCCTCGCCACGTGGTGAGAAAAGCGGGCTAAACGCGGGTCGGTTTTCAACCGGGCGGCCTCTCTCCCCGTTCCCAATGCTATAATCCCCCTCGCGGAGCGGGCTATTATTGCAACCCTCACTTTCCGTTGTCATCCCGGCCTATAACGAACAATCTCGCATTCCCGCCGGCCTGGAGCGGGTAGCGGCCTACCTGCTGAGCACACCCGAGCGCCAGGCCGAAATCCTGATCGTCAACGACGGGTCGACGGACCACACGGCCGAAGTTTGCCGTGATCTGGCGACGCGTTTAGCGGGCGATCGATTGCACATCAGGGTTCTCGATAACCCGGGCAACTGCGGCAAGGGATACAGTGTGCGGCATGGCATGACCGCGGCCCAATATGATTGGGTTCTGTTTACCGACGCCGACCTATCCGCCCCCATCGAGGAATGCGACAAACTGCTTGCGGCCGTGGCCGGCTCGGATAACGAAGTAGCCATCGGCTCCCGCGGGCTGGACCGGTCCTTGATTGGCGTACACCAGCCGTTCTTCCGGGAGGCCATGGGGCGGGTCTTTAACTTGGCGGTCCGCGTTGTCGCCGGACTGTCGTTCGCCGACACACAATGCGGATTCAAGCTATTTTCGCGCCGGGCCGCTCGGGAGATCTTCGCCGTCCAAATGATCGACCGCTTCGGATTCGATGTAGAGGCTCTCTATCTCGCGCGCAAACTAGGCTTCGGGATCGCTGAGGTCGCGGTCCGCTGGAACGACGTCGAAGGCACGAAGGTGCAAGCGCTGGGCGGCGCGGACGCCTTCGTCGATATCTTGCGGGTCCGCTGGAACGACTTGCGCGGCCGCTACGACGCGATTCCCTCGTGAAGAGCTTCAACCGGACGAGAAGCCTGTTTTTCGTAGCGACCGCCAGCTCTGGTAGGGACCGGCACTCCTGCCGGTCCAAAGCCATGAGGCAGCGGACGGTTCGGGAGATGAGTTTGGTTTAAGTTAGGGAATGTCGGGCTGGAAAGCCCGACGCATGCCGGCAAGAATGCCGGCACGGCACGCTGAAAGCGTGCGCCACGTCAGCCATGATCGGCACCACCATTTCGCACTACAAGATCACCGAGAAACTCGGCCAAGGCGGCATGGGTGTGGTCTACAAGGCCACCGACACTATTCTCGACCGCACCGTTGCGCTGATCTACGAGATGGTCACCGGGCGCCTGCCGTTTGAGGGAGAACGCGAGCAGGCGGTCCTCTACGCCATCGCGAACGAGGAGCCCGAACCCCCCACCGCGCTGAGATCACGGATCCGCATTGAGTTGGACCGAATCGTATTCAAGGCGATGGCGAAAAGCGCCGACGAACGCTACCCCCACATCGACGACATGCTGGTCGATCCGCGGGCGCTCCGCAAAGAGCTTCCCTCAACCAGAGCAACCCCTGTAGGGGCACGGCCTGCCGTGCCCGCAACGGCCCACGAACAACCTCACCTGCTGCTCCCCTTCGGCATCCACCCCAGCTACAAACGCCTGACTCATGCCGCCGCCGCTTGAGATATGTCCAAACTCCAGGGGCGCGATGAATCGCGCCCGGGCACGGCATGCCGTGCCCCTACATCCTTGGCGGCGGGCATGTGCTTGGCCTGCTACGGCTGCTGGTGAGAAATGCGGGCTAGCCTCACGAACTTAACAAGTCCTTGTTTTCAAGGACTTGTGGCCGATGGCCAAGAGCAATTGGAGAGTCGAATGATAAAATGGAAGCAGAACGGGCCGTGCTTCTTGAGGCTGGCCCCAGGCCACGAAAAGAAAAAAACCAAACGAACCCAATTTCGCCCAACCAATTTTAAATCAATGGGTTAGGACTGGTTTCGCGTCCGGCAGGGGTGGCCGTCTCGGCGACGTCGCGCCGGTCGCCTCACCGGGAGATGAGGGAACCCCGACCTCAGAGTGGGCCCGGGGCCCGAGGAACACAACAGGGCAACAACGAACTGTCCCAACAGCGACGAACGGAGCAGTGGAACAATGGGAGCAACGAAAATGACCAAACGAAGCCAATTTCTCATAACCACATGTAAATCCAGCAACTTACACTGCTATGGCAAGGTACACAAAAGGCTAGCCCGCTTCTCTCGCCACGCGGCGAGGCGAAGTGCGTGAGAAGCCCGTCGGTACAAGGCGCGCGCCGCTCAGCGCCGCATTTCTTGAATAATGGAGGCGTACTTGAACAGTACGTTGAGCACGGTGAGCAAGCGCAACGCGGTAATGGCGAGCTTATGGCGTGCTTCGACCGTCAGGTGGTGAGAAATGCGGGCTAGGAGGCCGGGGAGCCGTGATAAGATCATCAACCGATGAGCGTACGCGTTGGAATCGTAGGTTTGGGAGGCGTGGCCGATCGCATCCACGTGCCGGCGTGCCGGGCGGTCCCCGAAATCGTGGTCGTCGCCGGCTGCGACCTTGACTCCGCGGCGCGGGAAAAGATGGCCCGCAAGTACGGAATCCCCCAAACCTTCGAGACGGTCGAGCAAATGCTCGCGGCTACCAGCCCCGAGGTCATCATTGTCGGCACTCCGCCGAATTCGCACTTCGAAATCTGTCGGCTGGCCTTCAAGGCCGGAGCTCATGTCTTTTGCGAGAAACCCTTCATGCCGAGCCTCGAAGAAGCGGATCGAGTTATTGAACTAGCCGAAGACAAGCAACGCTTGCTGCGCGTCAACAACCAATACCGCTTCATGAGCTTCTACCGGGAAACGAAGCACCGACTGCGAAAAGGCGAGTTCGGACGGCTCTATTGCATCCAGTGCTGGCAGCAAATGTTTCATCCGCCCGAGAAAGAAACCAACTGGCGGAAGCAGTTGAAGCAATACGTGCTCTACGAATTCGGCACGCACGCGCTTGATTTGGCTTGTTTCTTTTTCGACTCTCTGCCTACATCGGTTCATGCGCACATTCCCCGCTGTCGCCCCGAGTACGACGCTGACATACTCGTGCACGCCAGCCTGACGTTCCCCGAAGAGCGACTGGCCACATTTTCGTTCAACCGCGTGAGTCATGCTCCGGAAAAGTACCTGGAGATGCGCCTGGATTGCGAGAACGCCTCACTGCGGCTTTCGCTCGGCGGCGTGGCGCGCTTCAGCGTCGAGTGGTCGCGAAACGCCAGCCGGCCAGTTGTGAAAGCGGGTCTGCTCAAGGGCGGCCAGGCACGGGCGGAAGTGGAGGGCCGATCGCGCGTGTATTCCTCCTCGAAGAAGGGAGAATTCGCCTCGGCCACGGCGGAACATCTCAAGTTCTTTCTCGACGAGATGCGGCAGTCCCCTCCGCCTCTGGCGGGGGCGCGGGAGGCTCGCGAGATTCTCCGCTTGGTCTTCGCCGGGTATGAGAGCGCGCGAACCGGGGAGACGGTTCGGTTCGAGCGCCCGGGGGCAGACGCTGCCTAACAAGAAGCCGTTGGAAACTCCGTCTCCCTAACCAGCGCTATGGCCGTTGCCGCGTGGTGAGAAAGGCGGGCTAGTCTGGCCCTGGAACGGAGCCGCATCCCCGGGGGTTGCTCCGCCTCGGGCGGCGCTAGTCGGCGAGGTCTGAAATCTTAGGTTGTTCGATAAGAAGTCTAAGGGGATCTCCCCTAGCCATCCTGGAAGTTCACCCCTGTTTCTTGGCCGGCCGATGGCTAATAATGAGAAGGCTAGGCAGCACTCGAATCCAGTGCTGTCCGGGGAAAGTTACGCCAACGGACGGTAAGTCTCTACCGCTCAATATCTTATGGCCTGTTTTTCCCGGGAACGATTTGAAATCCCGAGGCCGCAAATGGCCGCCTGAGCGGAGCATCCCGACGCGGCACAATGGGGGATGAACCTTGGCCGTACGGTTTTCTCCCAACTGATCGAGCACCTGCCGAGCAAAGAGTTTCACAAATGTGTATTGCGCTACCGCGGCGATTCCTATCTGAAAAGTTTCTCCTGCTGGGATCAGTTTCTTTCGATGGCATTCGCCCAGCTGACCTATCGGGAAAGCCTCCGCGACATCGAGACGTGCCTGCGTTCGATGCACGGCAAACTCTACCATATGGGATTCGGCGGCAGGGTAGCGCGCTCGACACTGGCCGATGCGAACGAGTCGCGCGACTGGCGGATCTACGCGGACTTCGCGCAGGTCTTGATTGGCATGGCACGGCCGTTATATGCCCACGACCCGATCGGTGTGGACTTGGACCAGACTCTGTACGCTCTCGACTCGACAACAATCGACCTCTGCCTGTCGCTGTTTCCGTGGGCGGGATTCCGCAAGCACAAGGCCGCCGTGAAGATGCACACGCTGCTGGATCTGCACGGCAATATTCCCACGTTTATCCGCATTACTGCAGGCAAAGTGCATGACGTCAACATCCTGGATGAATTTCTTCCCGAGGCCGGCGCGTTCTACGTCATGGATCGGGGTTATGTCGATTTTCGGCGCCTCTTCGTGTTCACGCTCTGTTCGGCCTTCTTCGTGGTGCGAACCAAAAAGAACGTTTTGCTGCAGCGTCGCTACTCCCACCCGGTGGATAGGAGCACGGGCCTGCGATCCGATCACACCGTTATTTTGACCCCCTTCAACTCCGCCCAAGCGTACCCGGACCCCCTACGGCGGGTGAGTTATTTCGATGCCGAAACCAACAAGCGATTGAAATTTCTGACCAATAACTTCACCCTGCCGGCACTGACCATCGCCCAGATCTACAAATCGCGCTGGCAGGTGGAACTCTTCTTCAAGTGGATCAAGCAACATCTGCGAATCAAGTCGTTTTACGGCACCAGCGAGAACGCCGTCAAGACGCACATCTGGATCGCTGTCTCGATTTACGTGCTCATCGCTATCGTCCGGAAACGCCTCGGGCTGGAAGCGAGTCTTTACCAGATTCTACAGATTCTCAGCGTTACGCTATTCGAAAAAATGCCCGTTTTACAGGCACTCCAGCCATCCGACTCCCAAAATGAATTCCCCTATGACCCCAACCAATTGATTCTATTCGACTTTTAACCGGACAGCAGTGACTCGAATCTTATGAGCGACATAGCTCTCGCCTCGCCCGACGAATCCACGGAAGCGGAAACCGAACAGTTTACGCCCGCACCGGTCACCTCGTTGCAAGAGGCTGGGGTAACTTCCAGTCTCGTGGAGCAACTGGTACTCAAAAACCTCTACTTTCGAGGGGAGGTGGGTGGCAGAGATCTGGCGAGAGTGTTGGGATTCCAGTTCAGTGTCATCGAAACCGTCGTCGACGACCTAAAGCGGCAAAGGCTCATCGAGGCTAAGCGGTCCTCAGGGTTCGGCAGTGTTTCGTCGCAGTTTGGCCTCTCCGAAGAAGGCAGGGCGCGCGCCAAGGATTACTTGGAAACCAACCAGTTCGTGGGACCGGCGCCGGTCCCCCTCGAGCAGTACGTCGCGGCGGTCGAACGACAGAAGCTCAAACCCGGTTGGCTGACCAGAGACACGCTGGAAAGAGCCTTCAGTGGCGCCATAGTCACCGACGAGTTCTACTCGAAGCTGGGGCCCGCCGTCAACTCCTTCAAATCCCTGCTGATTTACGGCAAGCCAGGAAACGGCAAGAGCTTTCTGTCCGAACAGTTGGCGAGGATCGATTCGGCCCCCATATACATCCCCTATGTCCTCGAAGCTGAGGGGCAAATCATCAAGGTCTTCGATTCCCTCTACCACGAAAAAATAGACACGGGAGAAGAAAGCGTGCTGATGGCCAGCGAACCTAAGTTCGACCAGCGCTGGGCGAAATGCAAGCGACCGTTTCTGACCATAGGCGGCGAGCTTGCGATGGACATGCTCGATTTGATGTATATCGACGCCGCAAAGATCTACGACGCCCCCTACCAGCTGAAGGCCAATAACGGCATCTACCTGATCGATGACTTCGGACGCCAACAGATCTCGCCGGCCGCTCTGCTCAATCGGTGGATTTATCCTCTGGATCGCAGCCGCGATTACTTATCATTTCAGACGGGAACGAAGATCCAGGTTCCTTTTGAGTGTTTCCTGATTTTCTCCTCCAACTTGGACCCTAACGACCTCGGCGACGAGGCGTTCCTGCGACGGCTCGAGTATAAGATGTTCATGGAGAACCCTAGCGACGAGGAATTCATCGCCATCTTCAATGACTATTGCCGGCAGATGGATATCGAATGTCCCGCGGGTCTGTTAACCGATATCATCGAGGAGCGCTACAAGAAGAGCGGCCGCAGGTTCCGCCGCTGCCACCCGCGCGACGTCATCAACATAGCCGCGACCTGCTCAAGTTCGAGAAGCTTCCCTATGCACTCGATCGCGACGTCATCGATCGCGCGTTCGAATTGAAGTTCGTCGCTATGGAGTATTCGGACGTATAGGGAATCCCCTGCTCGGCGGCGACCCCACGGGCGAATTCCAGGACACAAGTAGCCCGCGTTTTTCACCAGCGCCTAGCCCGCATTTCTCACCACCTGACGGTCGAAGCACGCCATAGGCCCGCCATGACTGCGTTGCGCTTGCTCACCGTGCTCAACGTACTGTTCAAGTACGCTCGCATGGTTCACGAAATGTGGCGCCGAGCGGCGCCCGGCTTGTACTGACGGGCCTCTCACGCACTTCCCCTCGCCACCTGGTGAGAAAAGCGGGCTAGCTGTGATCTTTCAACAGGTTGTTCATTCGGTCCCGGACCAGGGAAGCTGGAGTTGTCGAATAACCACGACCCTGGAGAGACCGCATGAATATCCATCAGAATGCCCGATTGACGCCCAAAGGCCGAGCCCTTTTGGTTCGATGCATCCTCGCTGGAGAGACGCCTCGGGCCGCCGCGGCGGCCCGAGACGTCTCAGAACGCACCGCCCGCCGTTGGCTGGCCCGCTACCGCGGCGAAGGCGAAGCCGGTCTCTACGATCGCTCTTCGCGCCCCCGGCATAGCCCGCGCCGCACCCCGCAAGCCGTCGTTGACCGCGTCCTCGCCCTGCGCCGACAACGTTGGACGGGCCGCCGCATCGCCCAAACCCTGCGGCTATCCCCGGCCACCGTCAGCCGCCTCCTCGGTCGCGCCGGACTCAACCGTCTCCGCGATCTCGAACCCGCTCCCCCCGTTCGCCGCTACGAACATCACCGTCCCGGCGATCTACTGCATCTCGACATCAAAAAGCTCGGCCGCTTCCAGCACGCCGGTCACCGCGTTACCGGCGATAAGACCCGACGCTCCCGCGCCGCCGGCTGGGAGTTCGTCCACGTCGCCGTCGACGACCATTCCCGCATCGCCTTCTCCCAGATCCTGCCCGATGAGCGCAGCCTTTCCGCTGCCCAGTTCCTTCTCCTCGCCCACGCCTACTATGGCTCGCTTGGCATCCGCATCCGACGCCTGCTCACCGACAATGGCTCCTGGTACCGCTCCCGCCACTTCCGTCGTACTTGCGCCGCCTCGGCATCCGCCACCGCTTCACCCGCCCCTACACCCCTCGCACCAACGGCAAGGCCGAGCGCTTCATCCAAACCGCCCTCCGCGAATGGGCCTATGCCCGCTCCTACTGCTCCTCCCTCCAACGCGCCAACCATCTGCTCCCCTGGCTCCACGACTACAATTGGCATCGCCCCCACGCCAGCCTCGGCTATAATCCCCCTATCAGCCGACTCCCTCCTCCCCGGAACAACCTGTTGAGGCTCCACAGCTAGCGGCAATGGAGAAAGCCCCACTATTGAGATGTAGGCCCGTTCGCGCCGCTACGGAGCGTTGCAGTTCACCTTGCCGATTCCTCTTCGTCTTCTCCGGGCAACTGAAGCGCTTCGTCAAGCAGAGTAAAGACCTCTGTCCAGGCTGCGTACTGGGTTTGACGCCACTCAGGCGGGCGGTTCCCGTCATCGACGGCGGTCATGAACTCGGGGAACAGGCCTGGGTAAGCCAGCAGTCGGTGCTCGATGCCGTGGGCGGAAAGTTGTTCCACAAAGCGAAGCTGGTCTCGATAGCTCGGGTCCGAGCTGGCCGCGATCAGCAGAAGCGGGGTAGTGATCTTCGGGAGAAACCGAAACATGTCGCGGGCATAGAGTTCCCGCAGCAGGTCATTTTGTTCGAGCTCTCGGCCGAATAACGATCGGGACCGCTTCTTGAGGATTTTCCGCCCGGCGAACCCGAACTCGGCGAGTCCCGAGAAAATGGGTGGCGAGATGGCCACGGCCACCTGGAATACATTCGATCGCTCGATGGCCAACAGCGTAATGGCCGCTCCATCCCCCTCGCCTATGATGCCCATTCGCAGCGAATCGACGTACTCGAGCCGGCGGCCCAACTCGGTGAGCTGCAAGACATCAAGCACCTCCCCTTTGGCCAGCTCCGCCACGCCTTGGGAGCGTCCCTCGATACCCGCTCGACCTCGATAGGTGGAGGCCAGAACCACGTATCCCCGGCTGGCCAACTCCAGCGCGATGGCTCGGTACGGCCCGCTGACGCCGCCGCGGGAGCCGTGATTGAGAATCACCAGTGGAAACCCGATGAGATCTTCGTCCTCCTCGGCAGTGCCTTTTTTCTTGTACTTCGCCATGATCTCGGGGGGAATGTAGGGTCGGGTAAGGATCCCGGTAACGTGCAGTTTGGAGCTGTTGTAGGCGATATGGAACCCCAGGTAGCCGCCACCCCGGTGAAAACTGTCGAGTATTCGAATCTCCCGGTTGGACACTCCAATTTTTTCCCAATCGCGCTCCGCGGGAAGGACGAACGACTCCTCGCTAAGCGTCAGCAGACCGGCCGGAGTCTGTGCCGCGGCGCTGAGGGAGAAAACAGACATCACAGCCAGCGCGCTCGACAAGATTAGGGTTCGGTTCATAGTCTCGCCTAGGTCCAGCATGGAGAAAAGCGCCGGTCCGATTCTTCCAGGAGACAAGGATTGTACCTCAGGTGCTACCCGAGCGAGGGGAACCGTGCTGATCGACCCCGGGGCGAGGGTTGTGGCGAGGCTCGATCCGGTCGGCAAGCCTTCACATCCCCTCTCGTTAGGGAGCGGAGAGCGGAGGCAAGAAAGGCCGCGCCCATTGCTTTTCGCGCCCTACCCCGACTGCTCGGCTTCTGGCGGCTGCCGCCAGGCCTCCCGCCCCAATTGCGCCACGGATGCAACGAACCCCACGACGAAGCCGGCTAGGGTCGAAAAATACATGATCACCATACCGATCAAGATGACCAGTCCTCGCTCAATGCGGTTGCGCGGCATCGAGAGCGCTACGTAAGCGCACACAAATCCGGTCAGGATCAAGGTCAAAGACAACGCGACGTCGAGAACCGGCCGCACGAGAACGAGCATCGGCTGGACGAAATAAGCTAGCGGGATGCCGAACAAGTAGTAGCTGAAAATTCCACTGAAGATGGAGTCCATTTCTTTCCGCCCGCGGCGGTACCGTTCCGCGACCACCACGGTCGCCCCCGTCCAAAGAGGACCCTGCAGGGGGAAGAACGGTCCGCCCAGCAGTCCGTGGGCGATGTTGCGCACCCCAACGGAGAGGTGCGTGCGCCGCTCGTCGATGGGGATCCTCTCGTCCGGGCGGTCACGCCCGGCATCCTTGAGAATCGCCGTGCCGGTGATGATATCGCCGAAGCCAATCACGTAGGCCGCCAGGGCCAGAGGCAGCGCGGCTACGAAAAACGAGCTGTCGGGGACACCTCGCCCCAGAATGCTGAAATGGCCGAACAGATCCGCAAAGTCCGGCAGGAAAAGAAGGTCGCCGGGGCTGAATACCCAGTCACCGCTCACCGGGGAGACGAACAGTTCTCGAAAACTCCGGTAGCTCACCTCCCCCGCCCACGGCCCGACGACCATCGCGGCGAAAAAGCCCGGCGCAATACCCAGCGAGGCCGTAAATCCGAGCCACCGAAAGCGTCGTTTCCATTTTTCGAGAGGCGCGGAAAACAGCAGAAGCAGGGTGATCCCCACGGCCAGCAAGACGCAAACGGTGTACTCATCAAAGCGAGAAGCCCGCCCCCCTGAACGAGGCACAAACTCGCCGTAGATAGCACTCATGCCCGCTCCCAAGACGATGCCGGCCTTCAGCGCCCACGGAATACCTCGCAGAAACGCTCTTCCCAGTCCCGTCGCGCCCAAAACGAAGAACACGATCCCAACCAAGATCACCACCGCGTTCACGAAGTCGGTTCGCGCGCCCGCCGTGGGGTAGGCAAGCGCTTCTCGCAGGACCAGCGGCAGCGCCGGCGTCAACCAACCGGGACCGTAGGGATCGCCGAAGACCATGAAGGCGCTGCAAACCAGCGGTACTTGCAGTGCACACATGGCCACAGCCGTCTCGAAACTCATCCCGAAGTGCTCGACGTAGAGAGGAACAACCGCCAGACCCGTGGCGCCGGCCACCAGCAGGCCTTGAATCAACTCCGGCGCCTCCACTCTTACGTGAACGAGCGGAATTCTTAGGACGAACGGACCCCAGGCGATACCCGGTTGGACCTCTCCATTCGGCCGCTGCTTTGACATGGGCAAGTGTCGGTCGAGCAAACGACCTTCTGAGCGATCACGCAGCGCCGGCGTCGGCAAACAGAGCTGCCGACGATGGCTTACGAATCCACGCCTAGCGACCCGTGGTGGAAGTCAGCTTCGGCACAAACAGGGGGAGCATCATCCGATTTTCGCTTACCCAACGGCGTCGTTTCCAGTATGGGTTAGATACGAAAATCCGACCGTACCCACTTTCTTGCGGCCAAGCACTTTCACGACAGGCTGCCAGCGGGCATCGCTTCCCTCGTGGTCCACTACGCCCAAGGGTGTTTGACAGGTCGCTTGGGCGCGGAGGGCGGTTGCAACGAAACCAAGATAGCAGGAGACGGCCTCGACAGGCAGCTTGCCGAAGGCAACCGCTCAGAGCCGCGAACGTCAGCCCGCCGTCTGGCGAGCACTGAACCGCGAAGGGCTGTTGAGCAAGTGGAGCCGCAAGCCGTCGGTCAAGGGTCGCGGCTTCGAATGCCCCGAAAGCCCCATCAACATTGGCATATCGACGTTTCTTACATCAACGTCTCCGGGACTTTCTACTACTTGGCGAGCGTGCTCGACGGCTACAGCCGGGCGATCGTCGAATGGAGTTTGCGCGAGTCGATGAGAGAAACCGATATCGAAATCTTATTAGAGGCGGCCAAGGAGAAGCACCCCCAGGCGCGGCCGCGCGTGATCTCCGACAACGGCCCGCAGTTCATCGCCGCCGACTTCAAGGAGTTCATCCGCATCTCGGGGATGACGCACGTCAGAACGTCGCCCTACTATCCGCAGTCGAACGGCAAGTTGGAGCGTTGGCACAAGTCGTTGAAGAACGAATGCATCCGCCCGGGCGTGCCGCTGACGCTCGACGACGCACGGCGGCTGATCGGGGGTTACGTCGAACACTACAACGGCGTCAGGCTGCACTCGGCGATCGGTTACGTGACGCCGGCGGACATGCTGGCCGGACGCCGCGACCAGATTCACGCGGCGCGCGATCGCAAGCTGGAGGCAGCTCGCGAGCAGCGTCGGAGGCGTCGGAGGCGGGCTCGCGCGGCCTGATCGAACGAGTTACAATCTTTGCGCCGGGCGAAACAGAGGCGGGCTCTGCGGGGACGCAACCTTGCCGAGGGATAGCCCGGTGGCATCATCGAGACGATGACTTGTGGGCGTGGGGAAGGACTCTCGCGCCTGCTCCCAACTTCATCGGATCGAAAGACCCCGATGCCTTAAGAAAATCCCCGCCCGCAGGGCGGCATCTACACTACCGCGGAACGTCGGCTCTCCCGTTCCGGCTGAACCAGGACACGCGCTGATAGGGCAACCAGTGCTGTCCGGGGAAAGTCGCGCCATCGGACGGTAAGTCTCGACTGCTCAATGTCTTATGGCCTGTTTTGCCCGGGAACGATTTGAAATCCCGAGGCCGCAAATGGTCGCCTGAACGGAGCATCCGGACGCGGCACAATGAGGGATGAACCTTGGCCGTACGGTTTTCTCCCAACTGATCGAGCACCTACCGAGCAAAGAGTTTCAGAAATGTGTATCGCGCTACCGCGGCGATTCCTATCTGAAAAGTTTCTCCTGCTGGGATCAGTTTCTTGCGATGGCATTCGCCCAGCTGACCTATCGGGCAAGCCTCCGCGACATCGAGACGTGCCTGCGTTCGATGCACGGCAAACTCTACCACATGGGATTCCGCGGCAGGGTAGCGCGCTCGACACTGGCCGATGCGAACGAGTCGCGCGACTGGCGGATCTACGCGGACTTCGCGCAGGTCTTGATTGGCATGGCACGGCCGTTATATGCCCACGACCCGATCGGTGTGGACTTGGACCAGACTCTGTACGCTCTCGACTCGACAACAATCGACCTCTGCCTGTCGCTGTTTCCGTGGGCGAGATTCCGCAAGCAAAAGGCCGCCGTGAAGATGCACACGCTGCTGGATCTGCACGGCAATATTCCCACGTTCATCCGCATTACTGGAGGCAAAGTGCACGACATCAACATCCTCGACGAGATCGGCCCGGAGGCCGGCGCGTTCTACGTCATGGATCGGGCCTACGTCGATTTCGAACGCCTCTTCGTGTTCACTCTCTGCTCGTCGTTCTTCGTCGTGCGAACCAAGAAGAACATCTTGCTCCAACGGCGCTACTCGCATCCCGTCGACAAATCCACGGGCTTGCGCTCGGATCAGACCGTCATACTGGCTGCCATCGAATCGGCCCAAGCCTATCCCGACCCGTTGCGGAGGGTCAGTTACTTCGACGCCCGGACGAACAAGCGGCTGAAGTTTCTGACCAACAACTTCGCGCTCCCGGCGCTGACCATCGCCCACATCTACAAGTCGTGTTGGCAGATTGAGTTGTTCTTCAAGTGGATCAAGCAACATCTGCGAATCAACTCGTTTTACGGCACCAGCGAGAACGCCGTCAAGACGCAGATCTGGATCGCTGTCTCGATTTACGTGCTCATCGCCATCGTCCGGAAACGGCTCGGGCTGGAAGCGAGTCTTTACCAGATTCTACAGATTCTCAGCGTTACGCAATTCGAAAAAATGCCCCTTTTACAGGCACTCCAGCCATCCGACTCCCCAAACGAATCCCCCTATGACCCCAACCAATTGATTCTATTCGACTTTTAACCGGACAGCAGTGTAGGGCAACATATAAATTAACTCCCGATCAAGGCTTGATGCTCAAGCACAGAAGGGAGAGTCCTCTGCCCCGCCTATCCGATGTTCGACAGGTGTTCGAGCTTGCCGCTAGAATCGCCCCGGGTCTCGGTAGGGATGCCCATGCGGTCGAGCATGGAAACCATACGGTCGTGGCACACCGCACAGCTTACGTCGGCGCGGCAGCCGCTCGTTTAAGAAGGTGTAATCCGTCTTCAAAAGATCGAGGATGCCGCGGTCTTCGCGCATGATGTGATCGAAGAAAAGCTCGCTCTCGCGGACCATGGCTTGGCGCAACTCTTCGTCAAACTCGGGAAAGGTCTCCGGATCAGGCTTCACGAGCGAAACGTTCCGCAGTTCGAGCCACTGCCCGGCGAAATTTTCGACGAAGGCATGGGACTTGTCGTCCCCGATCATCCTCATGACTTGCGCCCGCCGTCCGCCCTTCGTGCGCAGCTCGCTTCGTTCCGCGGCGTTCAGCAGTCCCTCGTCCGGCATGCTGCTCCACAAAAAGTCGGAGAGCCGCGTCAGCAGCAAACAAAAAGCGATGAACCAAAACCGGCTGTGGAACACAATTTCCCCGTCGACTGATCTACCGCCAGCACAACATCGCCAGTGCTCGGTTTCACGGCTGCTCGATGCACTCCTTTATTTGAGCGGACCCTCATTTCATTGAGCTGCGGGCTGTCAGGTCTGTCTCCCACGGTCTGTCGGGCCAAACCTGGCGGGCTGACATAAGGCGCACAAGCCTCAGCGAATCAGCGAGTTACTTACTGCGACCGGCGTTGGGCTGGGCGCTGCTACCTTTCCGAGAAGTTGACATACCCTCCCCAATTGAGCAAAAATAAGTTTTTAGGGTTACCTAAATATTGGCGGACTACTAATGGCTTCCGAGGCAGTCGACGACTATCTGAAGGCGATCTTCGACATCGCCGGCGAGACGGGACGCGCCAGCACGGTTGAGCTCGCCAAGCGGCTCAGCGTGGCGCCGGCCTCGGTAACCGGGATGCTGCGCAAGCTAGCCGAGCAGACCCCCCCCTGGGTCGCCTACACGAAACATCGCGGTGCGAGTCTGACCGACGGGGGTCGCCTTCGGGCGCTCGAAGTGATTCGGCATCATCGGCTGATCGAGCTATTCCTGCACAATTCTCTGGACTACGGCCTGGACGAAGTGCATGCCGAGGCCGAAAAGCTCGAACACGCCATTTCCGAGACCTTCGAGGAGCGAATCGCTCAACAACTGGGCGATCCTGAAGTGGATCCCCACGGGCATCCCATTCCCCGCAAAGACGGTACGATCCCCAAACGTCGTGAAATCTGTCTCATCGAGCTCGACGCCGGCAGTGGAGCGACCGTATCGCGGGTTTCAGACAGCGATACCGAGATTTTGCGGTACTTGTCGGAGCTGGGCTTTCTCCCGGGGGCGCGATTGGAACTCAGCGAGAAAGCGCCGTTTGACGGTCCGCTGATTTTGCACGTCGAGGGTTTTTCCGACATCCGGGCATTGGGCAGGAAGGTAGCTCGTCAGATCCATGTCGTACCCGACCCAGGGCCACGAGAGAAACGGGAATGACGATTTCAGAGCGCTTACGGAGAAGCTAGCCGCCGGAGTCAGGGTATGGGAAACGGTCAGTCAGGATTACTTATCATCGTTGCCCTATTGCTGCTTGCAGCCGGCGTTTTCTGGCCGCGAGCGGGAGTGGCGGCTCTCGCGCGCAGACAGTGGGCTCGTCGCAGGAGGGAACTGTTCGAGGATGCCCTGAAACACATCCTTGGCGGGGAAAGGCGTTCGGAAATTGCGACGCGGGAGTCGTTGGCGGGAGCTTTGGAAATCTCGCAACGCCGGGCGTTGGGGCTGATCGCTCGCATGGAAGATCAAGGGTTGGTCGGGACAGTCGCCGCGGGAGTCCGTTTGACTCCCGTAGGCGAACGGTTGGCGCTGCACATTGTACGAGCGCATCGGCTTTGGGAGCGTTACTTATCGGATGACGCGGGTGTGCCCATTTCTCGTTTGCACCCAGCGGCCGAAAAGGCCGAGCATCGTCTCTCACCCGAAAATTTGGATGCGCTCGAGGCCCACCTAGGGCACCCCCAGCACGATCCTCACGGCGACCCGATCCCCGCGGCCGACGGTTCGTTTTCGCCGCTTGACGCCGTCTCGCTCGTCGAATGGCCTTCCCACGAGACAGCGCGGATCGTTCACATCGAGGACGAGCCGGACGTCATTTTTCAGCAAATCCTCGCCGCTGACCTGCGTCCCGGGAAAGCTGTCCGGATCATTGAGAACGACCCGCAACGCTTGGTTGTCAGCGACGGCGAGCAGGAACATCGGCTTGCGCGCGCGGTGGCGGCCAACATTCAGGTTGTGGCCCCCGCGCCCCATAGCCGGCGTCCGGAAGGGAGTAGGCGACTCTCCGAGTTGGCCGAGGGCCAAGCCGCCGAGGTCGTGGAGCTCGACGCCGACTGCCGCGGGTTCAGCCGCCGCCGTCTTCTTGATCTGGGTCTCACGCCGCAAGCGCGCGTCACCGTCGAGCTCGACAACACGTTTGGAGACCCTCGCGGTTACCGCGTGCGCGGAACGATGATCGCTCTGCGTAGGCGGCAAGCCGATCAGATTTGGGTCAGGCCGATGGAGGCGTTTGCCGTCGCGGGGCAGGGCGCTCCGTCCGGTCTATCGAGGAGCGCGGATTCGCCCACGCCTCCCGAGGCAAGTAATTCTTGGCGGGGAGCGCCCCAACCATGAGCGATCCCAACACTTCGCCTTCGGGTTGTGGAAGTTGTTCCCTGCATGCCCAGCTGGCCCAAATGGGAGTATCTTTGGGCAATTACGACCACCTGGTTGCGCTAGCCGGCAATCCAAACACCGGCAAGTCCTCCGTGTTCAATGCGCTGACGGGCCTTCGTCAGCACGTTGGGAACTGGACGGGCAAGACGGTTACTCGGGCCGAAGGGGGCTATCGTTTTCAGGGCGCGAGCTACAAACTGGTCGACCTCCCCGGGACTTACTCTCTCCTGTCGGCCTCGCAAGACGAAGAGATCAGCCGCAATTTTTTGCTCTTTGGGCGTCCCGACTGCACTATTGTGGTCGTCGACGCTACTGCGTTGGAGCGGAATCTGAATTTCGTCTTGCAAGTGCTCGAGATTACCGACAAAGTCGTCGTTTGCGTCAACTTGATGGATGAAGCGGAGCGTAAGGGGCTGACGGTGGATGTGCGCAGCCTGGCCCGGGACCTCGGGGTACCAGCCGTTCCGACCGTAGCGCGGACAAAAGAGGGCTTGCAAGAACTGGTTCGGACCGCTGCCGAGGTGATCGCCGGCGACGTCAGGACGAAGCCCCTACGTCCCGCTGCCCCAGCAGAAGTGCAGAGCGCTCTAGACGAGCTGGTCCCGATGCTCGAAGAGTTGGCGCCGGGCCTGCCCAACGCGCGATGGGTGGCGTTTCGATTGCTCGATGGCGACCATCGCGTCCGCCAGGCGCTGTTGAGCGGCGAACTGCGGGAGCTCGAACAAGACCAAAGAGCCCCCGTGGAACAGTTCAGCCACGTCATCTCGATAGAAGGTTCGCAATGAGCACCCCGGTTCTGGATGCGAAAGCGGTCTTGGACCGCAGCGACGAGCTTCGTCGCGAGCTCGGGGAGGATTTCCGGGATCGCGTGGTTACTTCGCTTTACTCCGACGCCCAGCGGATCGCTGATCGGACCGTTCAGGTCGGAGGCGGGCGCAAGTGGGACCTCGACCAGAAAATCGACCGCGTTGTAACGTCGAGGATTCTAGGCTTGCCGTTGATGTTGTTTCTGTTGGCCGCGGTCTTCTGGGTGACGATCCTCGGAGCGAATGTTCCCTCCGAACTGCTGGCTACGGGATTCTTTTGGTTTGAGGGGCAAGCCGCCGCATGGTTTAGCTCGCTGGGCGCGCCGTGGTGGCTGACCGGCTTTATTTGGCACGGGGTGTTTCGAGGGTTGGCCTGGGTCGTGAGTGTGATGCTGCCCCCGATGGCTATCTTTTTCCCGCTTTTTACGATTCTCGAAGACCTGGGCTATTTGCCTCGGGTGGCTTTTAATATGGACTGGCTGTTCCGCAAGGCGGGCGCCCACGGCAAGCAGGCCTTGTCGATGGCCATGGGATTTGGCTGTAACGCTGCTGGTGTGATCGCCACCCGTGTCATTGACTCCCCGCGCGAGCGTCTGATCGCCATCCTGACGAACAACTTCGTACCCTGCAACGGGCGTTTCCCGACCTTGATCATGCTCGCTGTAATATTCGTCGCCGCTGCGTTTCCTCCTGCTCTTGCCTCGGTTGCCGCGGCGGGAGCCGTAGTGGGCGTCGTGCTGGTCGGCATCCTCTTCACTCTTGTGGCCTCGTGGTTGTTGACGCGGACGGTTTTGCAAGGTGAGGCGTCGGCCTTCACGCTCGAGCTGCCCCCGTACCGAAGGCCCAGCATCCTGCGTATCCTTTACACCTCGCTTATTGACCGAACGATCTTCGTTCTATGGCGCGCCATCCTGACCGCGGCGCCCGCTGGAGCGGTCATTTGGATACTCGGCAACATCGAATGGAGGGGAATAAACCTGGCTCAGCATTCCGCGAATTTCTTACATCCCCTGGGCGAAGCGATCGGCCTCGACGGGGTCATCCTGCTTGCCTATGTAATCGCCATTCCCGCCAACGAGATTGTCGTGCCCACCATGCTCATGGTTTATATGGGAGTCAGCATGATGAGCGACTTGACCTCCTACGACCAAATTCGCTCGCTGCTTGTAGATCAACATGGCTGGACAATGCTTACCGCCGTAAATCTGATGCTTTTCTCGGTCCTTCACAATCCATGTGCTACGACCATCCTGACCATCTGGAGAGAAACGCGTAGCAGCAAATGGACGGTCATCGGCGCTCTCATGCCCCTGGTCTTTGCTTTCCTGGTAACCTTCGTCGTGGCAACTCTCGTACGCACTTTTGGTTAAGCCGGCCGGCTCGGCCGAGTTTTCCGAATAGGCGAGATCTTTTCGGCCGTGGAAGCCAGACTAGTCTCCTGTCCCAGAAAGAAGTGAACGAAGTTAGGCCGGGATGCCTCTAAGATAGAGGAGGCTTAGCCCGCTTTTCTCACCACGTGGCGGGACGAAGTGCGTGAGAGGCCCGTCAGGACAAGGCGCGGGCCGCTCGACGCGCGCAGGCGTACTTTCGCGGGTGCAGCCTAGCCATTCGTATTTTGGCTCTAGCGAAAGAAGTAGCGACCCGCGTTCGACGCCCGCCCGGGAAAGTACGTTGAGCACGGCGAGCAAGCGCAACGAAGTAATGGCGGGCCTATGGCGTGCTTCGGCCGTCAGGTGGTGAGAAAGTCGGGTTAGATGCGAACCGGACGACCGAACAACCGTTGATCTTGACCGAGCAAGAGCGCCAGGGGCTCCGATCGTTGGCCCATCGGGCGGGCGGCCGGGTGCGGCGGTCGCCGAGCCAGGTGTCCGCGGATTGGGAGCCGCCCATAAGCCATTGTTTGCAAAAGGCTTATGAGGAATTGGCTTTGTTTGGTTATTTTTTTGTCGCTCGTCGAGCGCGATGGCCGGTCGCCAGCCCCCCTTTTAAGGATAGGGGGCATGTCAAGCGTCTCCTTGGCGGCGGATGATCGGTTTCGACTCGGGCCGGGAATCCGTACTCCGCCATCAAAAAAAGAGACCCGTCCCCGGTTTCCCTCGCGGCACACTGAGAAGGCCGGCCCTTGCAGAGCCCGGCACCCCGGAGCACACGGATATCACCCTAAGGCATTGATTACAAGCTGGTTGTGAGAAATTGGGTTTGTTTCGTTTTTTTGTTTTTCGTTTGTCGAGCGCGATGCCGGGCCGCTGGGTTCTTCTACCCCGAGGATAGCGTGTCTGTCAAGTGTCTCCGCTGGGCGATGAACAAAAAGCCGCGGATCTGGCGGGCGACGAACTGATAGAGCGAAGGGGGCGTGTGATCATCGCCCGCCTAGATCAGCGCTACGGGCTCGGTCCTTCACAATCCATGTGCTACGACCATTCTGACCATCTGGAGAGAAACGCGTAGCGGCAAATGGACGGCCATTGGCGCTCTGATGCCCCTCGTCTTTGCGTTCCTGGTAACTTTCGCGGTGGCGACTCTTGTGCGTGCTTTCAGTTGAGCCGGCCGCAGGCTTCGCCGCCCGAAAGGCCCGGGTGCCCTGGCTCGCGGCGACAGTTCGTTTGCATCGCTCAGCGCCGGGTGCGACCGGGGAACTGGCGGACTCTCCGACGGTCACTCCGAGGGCAGGACGGGGGATTGCAGCGTGGTCGGTTGGCCCAGGCCGCCTGGGTACTCGATGGGCGTCTCCTCGCCGTAGCCGGGGATTCCGCTGAGGTATTCGACTTCGGGAACAATTTCTTCCGGCTCGTCCTCGCCGGCGATCTTTGCTTGGCGATAGACGTCGAGGCCGGTACCGGCCGGGATGAGCCGCCCGACGATCACATTTTCCTTGAGTCCGCGCAGGGAATCGACCTTGCCGCTGATGGCGGCTTCGGTGAGTACCCGCGTGGTCTCCTGGAAAGAGGCGGCCGAGATAAACGAGTCGGTCGCCAGCGACGCCTTGGTGATGCCCATCAGCAGAGGCCGCCCGACTGAGGGGACTTCGTCCTTCTCGCGCAGCTCGTGGTTGACGTGCTGGAACTTGAATTTGTCAACCACCTGCTCGAGCAGGAATTCCGAGTCGCCGACATCCTCGACCTTGATCCAGCGCATCATCTGGCGGACGATGACCTCCAAGTGCTTGTCGTTGATGTTCACTCCCTGGAGCCGGTAGACCTCCTGGATCTCATTCACCAAGTACTTCTGGAGCTCCTTTTCCCCCAAGACGGCCAGGATGTCGTGGGGATCGCGTGGGCCGTCCATGAGCGGCTCGCCGGCGACGACGCGCTCGCCCTCCTGAACATTGATGTGCACTCCGCGGGGGATAAGGTATTCCCGCTCTTCCCCGTTGTCGGCCACGACGAGGATTTTCCGCTGGCCTTTGGTGATTTCGCCGTAGCGAACGGTTCCGTCGATCTCGGAGATAACGGCGGTTTCCTTGGGACGGCGCGCCTCGAACAACTCGACGACCCGCGGCAGCCCGCCGGTGATATCCTTCGTCTTCGTGGTCTCGCGGGGAATCTTGGCCAGCACATCTCCGGCGTGGAGATCCTCTCCGTCTCGAACCATTAGGTGGGCGTTGGTGGGAACGAGGTACTTTCTGAGCTTCTTGTTGTCTGGGCCGCGAATCTCGATCCGGGGCTGCTTTTTCTCATCGGGGGAGTCGGTCACCACCCACTGCGACAGACCGGTCACCTCGTCCACCTGTTCCTGCAAGGTGACGCCCTCCTGCAGGTCGTTGAAGCGCGCCGCGCCTCCCACTTCGGTCAAGATCGAGAAGGTATAAGGGTCCCATTCAAGAAGGATCTGGTTGGTCGAAACAGCCTGTCCATCGTCGACGCGGAGCTGGGCGCCGTAGACGACCTGGTAGCGCTCTTTCTCGCGCCCCTTGTCATCGACGACGGCCACGATGCCGTTGCGGTTCATGGCCACCAGGTCGCCGAGGTGATTGCGGACGGTGGTGATGGAAATAAACTTGGCAAAGCCATCGGACTTGGCATCCTGGGTGGACTGTTCGGAAACCCGCGTGGCGGTGCCGCCGATGTGAAACGTGCGCATCGTCAACTGCGTACCGGGCTCGCCGATCGATTGCGCCGCGATGACTCCCACCGCTTCGCCGCGTTCGACCAGACGGCCGGCCGCTAGATTTCGCCCGTAACACATGCGGCACACCCCGCGTTCGGCCTCGCAGGTCAACACCGAACGGATGTTCACCCGCTCGATGCCGGCCGCCTGGATGGCGACCGCGAGCTCTTCGGTGATCTCCTGGTTGACGTCCACGATCAGACCGCCCTCATAATCGCGAATTTCTTCCAGGGAGACTCGCCCGACAATACGGTCCCTGAGCGGTTCGATGACCTCGCCGGACTCGACGATCGGTTCGACGTAGATCCCCTCGTTGGTGCCGCAGTCGGCATGAGTGATGATCACGTCCTGAGCGACATCGACCAAACGGCGCGTCAGGTACCCGGAATCGGCTGTCTTCAGGGCTGTGTCGGCCAGGCCCTTGCGGGCGCCGTGGGTAGAGATAAAGTACTGCAGTACGTTGAGCCCTTCGCGGAAGTTGGCCGTGATGGGGGTTTCAATGATTTCACCACTCGGCTTCGCCATCAGGCCGCGCATGCCCGAGAGCTGGCGGATCTGCTGTTTCGAGCCGCGGGCGCCCGAGTCGGCCATGATATAGATCGGATTGATTGCCGCACCGCTCTGATCTTGCGACTCCATCCCGTCGAACATCTCGTCGGAGACGCGTTCGGTGACCTTGGACCAGATCTCGATGATCTTGTTGTAGCGTTCCCCGTGAGTAATCGCGCCGTCGAGGTACTGCTGCTCGACCGCCATGACTTCCTTTTGAGCACCCTTGACGAGGCTCATTTTCTCCGCCGGCACGACCATATCGTCGATGCCGATCGAGATGCCGGCCTGCGTGGCGTAATGGAAGCCCAGAGTCTTGAGCTTGTCGAGCATCTCGACGGTTTCTTCCCGGCCGTAGCGCAGGTAGGCGTACTGCACCAACTGGGCCATCCCCTTCTTCTTGAGAAGCCCGTTGATAAAGGGCATCCGCTCGGTCAGATGGTCATTGAGAATGACACGGCCGACGGTGGTATTCATGTACTGCTTGCTGTACTGGACGGGTTCGGCATGCAGAATGTCTTGATTGTCGAAAGCGTTGGTCAGATCGATGACCCAACCGGTGTAGTAGAACTTGATCGGCGTCAGGGTCTGGACTTCCCTCATTTCGAGCGCCAACAGCACTTCCTCGACGCTGCCGAACGTACGCCCTTCCCCTTTGGCGCCGGGCCGAGCCTTGGTGAGGTAATAAAGCCCCAAGACCATGTCCTGGGTAGGCGTGGTGATGGGCGCGCCGTTGGCCGGCGAGAGGATGTTGTGGGCGCTCAGCATGAGGACCTGGGCTTCCACTTGCGCCTCGGGCGAAAGCGGGATATGGACGGCCATCTGGTCGCCGTCAAAGTCGGCATTAAAAGCCGTGCAGACCAAGGGGTGGATTTTGATCGCCTTGCCTTCGACGAGAACCGGCTCAAAGGCCTGGATTCCCAGCCGATGAAGCGTCGGGGCGCGATTGAGCAGCACCGGGTGATCTTTAATCACCTCCTCGAGGATGTCCCAAACCACGGTGTCCTGCTGCTCGACGAGTTCCTTGGCTTGCTTGATCGTGGTGCAGTGCCCGCGCTGCTCGAGTCTTTGGTAGATGAAGGGCTTAAACAGCTCGAGGGCCATCTGCTTGGGCAATCCGCACTGGTGCAGCTTCAACTCGGGTCCGACGACGATCACCGAGCGGCCCGAATAATCGACCCTTTTCCCCAACAGATTCTGGCGGAAGCGGCCCTGCTTGCCCTTCAGGGTGTCGGAGAGAGACTTCAGCGGCCGATTGTTGGCTCCGCGGAGCACGTGGCCGCGGCGTCCGTTATCGAACAGCGCGTCGACAGCCTCTTGCAGCATGCGCTTCTCATTGCGCACGATCACATCGGGTGCGTTCAGTTCCATCAGCTTCTTGAGCCGGTTGTTGCGATTAATGACGCGCCGATAGAGGTCATTGAGATCCGAGGTGGCGAAGCGGCCCCCATCGAGTGGAACCAGAGGCCGCAATTCCGGAGGAATCACCGGGATCACATCGAGGACCATCCATTCCGGCTTGTTGCCCGACCGACGAAAGGATTCGACCACCTTGAGCCGACGGGTGTATTTGAGCTTTTTTTGTAGGGACGTCTCTTCCTTCATCTTGACCCGCAAATCTTCGGCCAAGGAGGGAAGGGTCAATTTTTTCAGCAGCTCCTTGATGCCTTCGGCGCCCATCATGGCGACGAACTTATCGGGGTGTTCTTGCTCGAGCTCTCGATAGCGATCGTCGCTGACAACCTCCCCTTCACGCAGCCCGGTCTCCTCGGCCGCCTCGACGATGACGTAGGCTTCAAAGTAAAGAACCCGCTCGAGCTCACGCATGGTAATGTCCAAGAGCTGGCCGATGCGGCTGGGCAGGCCCTTGAAGAACCAGACGTGGGAACACGAGGAGGCCAGTTCAATGTGCGCCAACCGCTCTCGACGCACTCGACTGAGGGTGACTTCGACGCCGCACTTGTCGCAGATGACGCCGCGGTGCTTCATCCGCTTGTACTTGCCGCACAGACACTCCCAATCCGTAGTGGGGCCAAAGATCTTGGCGCAGAAAAGGCCCTCCCTCTCCGGCTTGAACGTTCGGTAGTTAATCGTCTCGGGCTTGAGGACTTCGCCGTGAGACCAACTGCGAATTTTTTCGGGAGAGGCTAATCCGATGCGGATGCTGTCGAAATCCACGATGGCGCCGACACGCTCGTAAGCACTAGATCGATACAAGGTGACCTCCTGCGCTATTCATTCCACGAATGGGCTTGGCGGGCCATACATCCCGCCCTGTTTACGATCGAAGCGCCCGCGGGAGCGCCTCTTGGTTCGCGCCGTTTCCGCCGGCACAGGCTCAGTCGGCCGCCAAGGCCGTCTGAATCACGTCCTGCTGCTTTTTAATCAACTCCACGTCGAGGCACAACGACTGCAGTTCGCGAATCAGCACGTTGAACGATTCCGGGATGCCGGGCTCGATCGCGGCCTCGCCCTTAACGATCGCTTCATAGATCTTGGCCCGGCCGTGCACGTCGTCGGACTTCGCCGTAAGCAGCTCCTGCAAGATGTGAGCAGCGCCGTAGGCCTCGAGGGCCCAAACTTCCATTTCGCCGAATCGCTGGCCGCCGAATTGAGCCTTTCCGCCCAGCGGCTGCTGAGTAATCAGCGAGTACGGTCCGATCGAGCGGGCGTGGATCTTGTCGTCGACGAGATGGGAAAGCTTCAACATGTAGATGTAGCCAGTGGTAACTTGCTGCTCAAACGGCTCTCCGGTCAGTCCGTCACGCATGATCGTCTTGCCCGAAGTAGGCAGAGTGGCCTTCTTGAGCTGCTCCTTGATCAAGGTCTCCCCCGGACCTTCGAAGACCGGCGAGGCGAACTGGATGCCGAGCGCCTTAGCGGCCCAGCCAAGGTGGGTCTCCAGAATCTGGCCTACATTCATCCGCGAGGGAACGCCTAGCGGGTTGAGGACGATCTCCACCGGCTTGCCGTCGGGAAGGAAGGGCATATCCTCCTCGGGGAGGATACGGGCAATGACTCCCTTATTACCGTGCCGGCCCGCCATCTTGTCGCCGACCGAAAGCTTGCGCTTCATGGCGATATAGACCTTCACCATCTTGATAACGCCGGGCGACAGCTCATCGCCCTTCTTCAGCTTCGCCACGCGCTCGTCGGTGAGTTTTTCGAGCACCTGAACCTGGCGGACCGTCATCTCTTCGATCTCGTCGATCTGGACGTTGAGGCCCGCTTTCTTCTCGCGGATGCGCATCCTTTTGAGATCGCGCGCCCGCAGCCCCTCCAGGATCTCCCGAGTCAGAACGTCGCCCTTTTCGAGCAGCCTCTTGTTCGTACGTTCATCATGGAGGTCGGAGGCGACAATTTTGCCCTCGAGCAGCTTGGCCAACCGCTTGGCCCGCTCGTCATAGAGAATCCTTTTCTCATCGTCGAGGTTGCGCTGCAGGCGGGCGACGGTGGCCGTCTCAATCGCCTTGGCTCGCTCGTCTTTGTCCTGCCCCTTACGGGAGAAGACCTTGGCGTCCACGACGATGCCGGAAATACCCGGCGGGCAGTAGAGCGAGGCGTCCTTGACGTCGCCGGCCTTTTCGCCGAAGATCGCCCGCAGCAGCTTTTCCTCCGGCGTGAGCTGCGTCTCTCCCTTGGGGGTCACCTTGCCGACGAGAATATCTCCCGGGCGCACCGTCGCACCGATGCGAATGATCCCGCTTTCGTCCAAGTTGCGGAGAAAGCTTTCCGCGATATTCGGTATGTCGCGGGTGATCTCTTCCGGGCCGAGCTTGGTGTCGCGGCCCTCCAGCTCGAATTCCTCGATATGGATCGAGGTGTAGTAATCTTCCTTGACCAATCTTTCGCTGACGAGAATCGCGTCCTCGAAGTTATAGCCCCGCCAGGGCATGAAGGCGACCAGGACATTGCGGCCCAGGGCCAGCTCGCCCGCCGCCGTACAGGGGCCGTCGGCCAACACCCGGCCTTTCTCCACCCGATCTCCGACGCGAACGATCGGCTTTTGGCTGACGCAAGTGTTCTGGTTCGAGCGTTTGAACTTCACTAGCTGGTAGATATCCGCGCCGACCTCCCGCGACATGTGCCCCTCGTGGAAGCTGCCGTCCACGCGCACGATGATTCTTTCCGAGTCCACCGAATCCACGATGCCGCCGCGCTTACATAAAACGACCGCGCCGGAGTCGCGGGCCGCTACGCGCTCCATGCCCGTACCGACCAGAGGCGCCTCGGCCTGCAACAGCGGTACGGCTTGGCGCTGCATATTGGAGCCCATCAGCGCGCGGTTGGCATCGTCATTCTCCAGGAAAGGAATCAGGCTGGCGGCCACGGAAACCAACTGTTTCGGACTCACGTCGACGTACTCGATCTCGGCGCGGCGCTTGAGTTGGAAATCGCCGGCTACGCGGCAGTTGGCCAGTTCGGGGACGATCCGTCCTTTCGGATTCACCTCGATGTTTGCCTGGGCAATAATGTACTTGTCCTCCTCCCAGGCGGAAAGATAGTGGCAGTGGGATTGATATTCCGCCGCCCGCTTAGAAGCGCTTAGCGCCTTGTTGGCCTTGCCGACGACACCCCTGGAGAGCACCTCTCCCGCCTTGAAACGAGTGCCGCCACCGCTGATGATCTGCACCTCGTCAATCACCATGCCGTTTTCCACCCGCCGGTAGGGGCTTTCAATGAAGCCGTAGTCATTGATGCGGGCAAAGCAGGACAGCGAGCTGATCAGCCCGATGTTGGGGCCTTCGGGAGTTTCGATCGGACAGATCCGCCCGTAATGGGTGGTATGGACATCGCGCACCTCAAAACCGGCCCGCTCGCGGGACAGTCCCCCCGGACCCAGAGCCGACAGCCGCCTCTTGTGGGTGATCTCCGAGAGCGGGTTCGTTTGGTCCATGAACTGCGAAAGCTGACTGGAGCCGAAGAACTCGCGGATCGCCGCCATCACCGGCTTAGCGTTCACCAGGTCGTGCGGCATGGCCGTCGACATCTCCTGATAGACCGACATCTTTTCCTTAATGGCTCGCTCCATGCGCACCAAGCCGATGCGGAACTGGTTTTCTAGCAATTCGCCGACCGCGCGCACCCGGCGATTGCCCAGGTGGTCGATGTCGTCGACCTCGCCGATGTTGCGGCGCAGCTTGAGCAGGTAGTTGATGGTGGCGTAGAAATCTTCCGGTTCCAAGGTGCGCTTGTCGAGCGGCGTGGCATCGATTTTTTCATAGAGCTTGATGTTGAACTTCATGCGGCCGACACGCGAGAAGTCGTACTTACGGGGATCGAAGAACATGCCGCGGAACAGCTGGGTCGCGGTTTCCACCGTGGGGGGATCGCCGGGCCGGAGCTTGCGGTAGATCTCAATGAGAGCGTCCTGCTGAGCGGTGACGTTGTCTTTCTTCAACGTCGTTGAGATGACCACGCCCACCTCATCGCGCTCGGGAAAGAACACGTCGAAGTCTTTAACGGAAGCGTCCATGAAAGCGACGATCTGCTCGGCGGTGAGTTCCGTATTGGCCTCGGCCAACACTTCCCCGCTCTTTTTATCGGCCACGTCGGCGGCCAGAAACGCGCCTTCCAGATCCGCCGGCTCGGCCGGCAGGCTCTTGACTTTCGCCTTCTGGATCTCCTTCAGCAGGCC
Organism: Bryobacterales bacterium; assembly: GCA_965248365.1. Classification (GTDB taxonomy): domain Bacteria; phylum Acidobacteriota; class Terriglobia; order Bryobacterales; family UBA6623. Next base: position 1,068,685 of record CBDFJA010000004.1, read on the forward strand.
GCGCGTCAGCTTGCGGCCTTTGGCGGCGAGCACCTCCCCCTTCGCGTCGGTGACTGCTTGGGACAGCTTGGTTCCCAACAGACTTTCTGAAACCTTGCGCAGTAGCTGCCGGCCGCTAATACGGATGCCGTCGACCGTGTAGAAGCCCCGCAGGATCTCCTCATCCGTTTTAAGTCCCAACGCGCGCAGAAAGACCGTCCCCAGAAACTTCCGTTTGCGGTCGATCCTGACATGGAGCAGATTTTTGGCGTCGTATTCAAACTCGACCCAACTGCCGCGATAAGGAATAATCTTGCCCAAAAAAGAGGTTCGCCGGTTGGTCGCTTCAAAGAAGGCGCCCGGAGAGCGGTGCAACTGCGAAACGATCACCCTCTCGGTTCCGCTGATGATGAAAGTCCCGCCGTCGGTCATCAGCGGCACTTCGCCGAAGAACACTTCTTGCTCTTTGATGTCGCGAATGATCTTCTCGCCGCTGTCGGCGTCTTTCTCGTAAATGGTCAGCCGGATGGTGACCTTAAGGGGCGCGGCGTAGGTCATCCCCCGCTCCTGGCACTCCTCGACGTCGTACTTGAGCTTCAAGCCGACCGGATCGCCGCACTTGGTGCAGAAGGTGACGAGATTCGCGTTGTAGTTTCCGCACACCTGGCAGGCGATCTCTTCCAGTCCATAGGGGTCGGTCTGGATCGTAGCGCCGCAGTTCTTGCAGGTCGAGCGAAGGTGATGGAGACCCCGCAGGTGGCCGCACTTGCACTCCCAATCGCCGATGGAGTAGTCGACAAACTCCAACTGGCTCAAGCCGCGGAAGTCGGTGATCGGGAATACGGAGTTAAAAACCGCCTGTAGACCGGTGTCGTCTCGCTCGCTGGGCAAGCGATCCATCTGTAAAAATCGCTCGTAGGAATTCTTTTGCACCTCGATCAGATTGGGGATCGGGATTGCCGTGCGGATTCTGGAAAAGTCAAATCGCTCTGCGTGCGAGCCGTTCATCGTGGTCGATTCCATCTGCTACTCCTGAGAAGTTCCGATCCAGCGACCGAATCGAAGAGGAAATGGTGATGCCAACCGCAAGCAATACCTATCAGCTCCCGGTCAGTGCGAGCTGACGGCGCCGTCCCGACGCCTGCGCAAACCACAAAAGATGAGGTAGGAACGTATACCGAAACGCGAGCGGGGATTGACCCCTCTCTGCCTTGACAGACCTTGCGTCCAGCCCAGTTGGCGGAAAGACACCGCGGGCCTGGACGGCTGTTCCGTGATAGAAGACTTTCCTATGTACTGCGCACACGAAGTCCAGCAGTCCCTAAAAGTCAAATTGCCCGGAAAGGAAGAACAAGCGAATCTGCGCGATCCGACGGACCTAGTCTAGCACCCCGCCCAAGGCAATACAAGTCTTGTTCGGGGTAAGTCTTGTTCGGGGTAGGGGGTGATGTCAAGCAGCTTGTGTAAAAACTTGGAGGGTGCGATTTTTCCACTCCAGGTTGAAGCGGGGGAAGATCGAATAGATAATGCGGCCCACGCTTTGGACATTCACAAAGCAGACCATCGGCCGAGTACGGCGGCGCACCTCCACGAACAAGCGTTCGATGACGTTCGTCGTCCGCAACTTGCGCCACAGATGGCGCGGGAAGCTGAAGAACGACAGCAGCTCCGGCAAGTCTTTCTCCAACCGCCGCAGCATCGCCGGATAGTCGTCGCGCCAGCGGCGACGGAAGCGGTGGAAGGCCTGCCGCGCCTGACCTCGACTGTCGGCCCGGTAGATCGCCTGGGCGCCTTGTTTGACTTCCTCGTAGTCGCGCTTGCGAACCTTCTCGAGGATGTTGCGCGTCTTGTGCACCCAACAACGTTGATGCAACGCCCGCGGATACCCTCCTCCCTTTTACACAATCAAAATTACGCCACCCGCCCCCATCGGACCTCACCCACATGGCGCAAGCACTCCCGCCCGCCGAGCGGCCGTTCCCGGCGCATGCGAGATCGCTGGCCGCTGGAAACGCTCCCCGCGGGCCGGACCCGCCGGTTGCGGTCCCCCCGCGGTAGAGCTGCTATCTTGAGAGTCATCCGGCAATCTGTGATGAAACGTAGGGACGTCCTGAAGAGCGCGTTGTTAGGTGGGGGAGCGGCCCTGGCGGGGGAAGCTCACGCTGCTCCCGCGAAGGTTCCCGACACGTTTGCCTGCCGCCGCGCAGAGCACGATTGAAGTCTCGGCCGGCGCGGAACCCATCTCGCGGTCACGCCGATTCGGCCTTTTTATCTCCCTCGTTAACAATCACTTGACGAAACGCGGCAGCCGCCTCCTTATGGGCTGCCCATGAGAATGGAAGGGAGGAACCCTTCTTCGAATGGCCCGCCGGCAGACTCCCCCAGCTGTTTATCGTGAGAAGGTCGAAAAAACCGTTGCCCAAAGAGTCGAAGCCGGCTTTGTCACCGACGTGATCGTCCTGTTCCGTCCCCAATACGGGACGGCCGAGCAACGGATCTTGGAAGCCCTTGAGCCGGAAGCGCGCGAAGAGAAGATCCAGGTGCTCGAATCAGCCGTCATGAAAAGTCTTGATGTCGTGGCGGGAGCGCTGTTGCGCCGCAACGCGAGGCAGTCGATTCCGGGAGTGCCCGTCACGCTGGAGGCGTCGGAGGAACACCCGCCCACATCCACGGTAGGAAGCGGACTATTGGTTTCCTCGTGGCTGGCCAACTCGGTCTCGTTTCTTGCCTCTCCGGACTGGATCAAGAAGCTCGCCTCGAACAAGCAAGTCGCCCGCATCACAACCAACAAGGCGGAATGTCACCCCGAGCCGTTTCGTACGGCGATGGGCGCGCCGCTTTCCCAATCGGAAGAGGTGGCATGGGGACTCGCCCATCTTGGGATTCCGGAGCTGTGGCGAGAGGGCCTGAAGGGCAAGGGCATCCGAATCGGCCACCTGGATACTGGAATCGATCCCCGCCATCCCGATCTGAGAAACCGCGTCGTCGGTTGGGAAGCCTTCGACCAGTTCGGACACTGCTTATTGAATTTCGCATAATATCGAGTTAGTCAAGGCCAAGAGAAGACTGCTTCCAGAAGGCCGTAATCAAGCGCGGTTTGCGGCGCATGCGACGCAGGGATTTGCGGGCACGCTCGTCCAGCTCCCAGTAGTCCTTCGGACAGACGTTCGGCAACTCGTGCTGCTTCCAGTAAGCCCAAATGTATTCCACCGGGTTCAGCTCCGGTGCATAGGGCGGCAAGCACTCCGTGGCGATGTGGCCTTCGGAGAGCTCGATGAACTCCCGCACCAGGCGGCTGCGGTGCGCCGGCAGGCGGTCCCAGACGATCAGCAGCGGGCCGTCGATGTGGCGGACCAAAGCCTTCAGGAAGTCGATGACCTCCAGCTCGCCGATGGCGCCGGGATAGAGCCGGAAGTAGAAGTTGCGCAAGGTCAGCCCGGCGGAAACGGAAAGTTTCTGCCAGTTGAAGTTGAACTCCAGCACGGGTGTCTCGCCGCGGGGCGCCCAGGTGCGGCAACGATGGGGCTTCTGACTCAGTCCGCTTTCGTCGATGAAGACGATCGTGCGGCCTTGTTTTTGGGCTTTTTTTTAGTGGCCGGCCAAGTCTTGCGCCGCCAGTTGCGGATGGCTTCTTCGTTGCGCTCGCGGGCCTTGCCGACAGGCCGTTGCGGGCTCCAGTGGAGCGCCCGCAGGATCTTCCAAACATGACCTTCGTGATAGCGCACGCCGAACTCGTCGGCGATCAGACGAGCGACTCGCGGACAAGTCCACAGCGGCGTCGAGAAGCCCTGCGCTTCGGGGCCCCACAGCAGCATTGCCTCCAGACGTTCCCGTTGCGTGGCGTCTAACAGCGGCTTGCGGCCGGCGCGCCCGGCCCGGCGGAGTCCGGCGGCACCGTACGCGCCATGCTCGCTAACCCAACGGCTCACGCTTTGCGGCGCCGCCTTCACGCGCCGTGCTGCCTCGGACTGACTCAAACCTTCGTCAACGACCAGCCGCACGGCCTCCAGCCGTCGCTTTTCCAGAGCATCAAAATCGCGCCTTACGCCTCTTGGGTTCCCCATGTCTATTAAGACGAGCAGAACCCCCAAAAGGTTACTCTATATTATGCGGGAGTCAATAGTGCTCGAGGTCATACCTGATCCGCATCTGGGGCTTCGCTTGCCCGCCGCGCTGGGGATCTGGGTTCTTTGCCTCTGTGTGTTTCGCTTCACCCGCCGAATCGCCGGTGCGCTGGCCGCGGCTGTAGCTGTGATGACGATCCTGTCAACGGAAGTTGCCGGCTACATTCCAGAGGGCAGGCCGTACGGTCTGCTGCTGGGTTGCCTCGGGGTTGCTCTCGCGTCATGGCAGGAAGCTGTGGGGGGGAAGCATCGTCGGCTGGGGCTGTTCGGTCTCGCAGTGAGCCTGTTCTGCGCCATCCAGACACATTATTACGGAGTTCTTTTGCTGTTTCCATTTGTTCTCGGCGAACTGATTCGCACTGTCTCGCGCAAGCGAGGGGACACCGCCGTGTGGAGCGCGTTGGCCCTAGGAGGCTCCTCGGTTCTGCTGCTGCTGCCGCTGGTCGGGGCGGCAAGCGACTACGCGCGGAACCCTTGGAACCCGGTTTCTTGGGGGCGTTTCCTGCGCTTCCACACCGAGATGTTCGAGAAGCTGGTTCCCCCCGCATTGTTGATTCTGGGCCTGCTGGCGGTCTTGCGGCTGGGAAGAAACGGTTTGCGTGAGACCGAGAGCCGGGGCGCGGACGTCTCGAAGCACGAGCTCGGGGTCATTGTCGGACTTTGCGCCTTCCCCGTGGTGGTATTGTCGACTTCCTTTCTTGTGACAGACTCGCTCTCGTTGCGCTATATGCTCCCTGCCGCTGTCGGTTACGCCATACTCGCCGCCGTGCTTGTGCTGCCCGCGGGCGGGCGGCGGTCTCTTGTTGGCGCCGTAGCGCTTGTGAGCCTCTCCGCGTGGTACGGCTTGAACACTTGGGGGACAAGCAATATGGCCGCGCATCGGCGCGCCGCAATTCCAAACCCTGACGCGCTGCGGCCCTACGACGGCGAACAGCGGCTTCCAGTGCTGTCCGGGGGAAGTTACGCCAACGGACGGCAAGTCTCTACCGCTCAATATCTTATGGCCTGTTTTGCCAGGGAACGATTTGAAATCCCGAGGCCGCAAATGGCCGCCTGAGCGGAGCATCCCGACGCGGCACAATGGGGGATGAACCTTGGCCGTACGGTTTTCTCCCAACTGATCGAGCACCTGCCGAGCAAAGAGTTTCACAAATGTGTATTGCGCTACCGCGGCGATTCCTATCTGAACAACATCTGCGAATCAAGTCGTTTTACGGCACCAGCGAGAACGCCGTCAAGACGCAGATCTGGATCGCTGTCTCGATTTACGTGCTCATCGCTATCGTCCGGAAACGCCTCGGGCTGGAAGCGAGTCTTTACCAGATTCTACAGATTCTCAGCGTTACGCTATTCGAAAAAATGCCCGTTTTACAGGCACTCCAGCCATCCGACTCCCAAAATGAATTCCCCTATGACCCCAACCAATTGATTCTATTCGACTTTTAACCGGACAGCAGTGAGCGGCTTCCTATCGTGGTTGCCAACCATATTGGATTTTTCCAATTGGCATACTATTGGCCGCGCAAGCTGCGAAGTAGGATCTACTACCTTACTGACCCGGAAGCTGCTCTTCGGTTCGGCAGGAGCCACGCGGGTGAAGTTGCCGCAACTCGACTGGCTCCCTGGCTGCCCCTCAATATCCAACCCTACGACAAGTTTGTGTCACAACAGCAAGAGTTCCTTCTCTTGCAAGAGGGGGGGTGGCAGAAAGGCCAACTACTTGCCGACGGCGCTCAACTTGACCTACAAGGTGCTCTTAGCGATTACGGCGTTTATGTAGTGCGTCTGGCTGATTCAGACGGAGATCCGCTGGAAGCGGACGTCCTGGACGGCCCATGAGGAAGGTTCTCCCTTCCCCGAACCCCTTTTCGGAGCATAGGCTCTCAGGCTAACGTCTTGGCCGCTGGTGAATGGCGGGAGCGAGCCTATGAACTTGAGCCTCGATGCGAGCCGAACGCGGCAGGCCGAAGGGGTTGGCGCCGACGCGAGTGTTTCCGGCTCATGGGAAGACTGCCCGAAAACAAACCCCGCTTGACGATCAGGGGCTTGGCGCTGTTTGAACGCCCCGCGAGGCTACTTGCGGGTTGGTGCCGCCTTTTGCCTCCAGAGCGTATAAAGCCAACTCGACGCGGTCAGCCACCCCTAGCTTGTCGAAGATCTTATGCAGGTGGTTCTTTACCGTCTGCTCGGCGACGTACAGCTTGTCGGCGATATCTTTGTTCTTAAAACCCTGGGCGACCAGCTCAACGACTTCCTCCTCGCGGCTACTAAGTCTTCGGTTCTTAGCTCTCTCCGCCGGATCGCCGGTCGAGTTGGAGAAACGTTCCATCAGCGAGGCTGTGCCCTTGGCGTCCAGCCAAATGCCACCCTGGTACACCTTGCGAATGCTCTCGGCCAGGAGCTTGGTCGCTGATTGCTTCAGGACAATTCCCGAAGCGCCGTGCTTCAGGGCATGAACATGTTGATCAGGGTCTTCCGATGCCGTTAAAACGATGACTTTCGTCTTCAGCCGGCTACGGCTGATAGCACTCAACGCCGCAATGCCGTCGCGCCGCGGCATCTGGAGATCGAGTAGGAGAACATCGGGCTCGACCTTAGCGAGGATATCCGCGATCTCAGTTCCATCTTGGGCTTCGGCAACAACCTCAAAGTCACGCTCGAGCGACAATAGCTTGCAGAGACCGTCACGGAAGATCGGGTGATCGTCTGCCACGGCGATGCGAATTAGCTCCGCCGTTCGGCCGGAGTTGGTGTCGGTGTCGGAGTACATTTGCGGGAAGTACCTTTCTCCATTGTGCCCGCTAGCGCGCACATGTCATTACACTTATACACCTGTTGGGGGGGGCTAGTCGATAGATAAGTGGTACCGAAATATCGCCGGAATAGTACCACTGCGGCTTAGGTGTCTTCCCGGGGTGATCTCGTGTGTGGGGAGGATTATCAATCCAGGAACCTTAGCAAGCAAGAAGCAAGCGCAACGAAATTATCGCCTTTTCGGCTGTCAGGCGGTCAGAAGAGGGATCTAGCGGCTGGCCGGGAATGCCGGCTCGCTTCCGCGGGTGGCGGCCGAAAGCGACAGGTGGGCGCCCGGGTCCGGAATTCTCCAGCCGCATGCCCGGGGCGTGGGTTTGGGCCGTATCGCAGTTCCGCGGCCGTTGATTTTCGGATTGGCTACAATAGCCGGTAGGCGACTTTTGCTGGGCCGGGTCGGGAACCGCACGAAGACTGTTTGAGAAACGTATGAATGCAAAGAAAGCCGTTCAGACCGATGGGAAGGCCGAACAGGTCGATGCTCCGCGCCGCGGGATGGTAGCCGAGTGGACGGTAACGGTCATCCTGCTGCTATTCGGAACCACGACGCTGGTTCAGGCCTTCGTCATCCCAACTGGCTCGATGAAGCAGTCGCTGCTGATTGGGGACCACCTGCTCGTGGATAAGCTGGCCTACGCGCCGGCGGGATCGCTGGGACAGCATATCTTGCCTTACCAGAACGTCGAGCGAGGCGATATCATCGTCTTCCGTTACCCCCGCGACCTGTCCCAAACCTATGTCAAGCGGGCGGTCGGAATCCCAGGTGACCGGGTTCGCGTGGTCAACAAGCATCTCTTCATCAACGGGAAGCCCGTCGAGGAGCCCTACGTTATTCACAACACGAGCTATGTAGAGGCGTATCGAGACAACTTTCCCGCCGCGCCCGACGTGCGAGTCTATCAGCGGGGACAAACGATGCTCGAGAACCACGTTGTCGGGAGCGAGCTGGTCGTCCCCCCCGGCCAGTATTTCGCCATGGGCGACAATCGGGACTCTTCCGACGATAGCCGCTTCTGGGGTTTTGTGCCCCGGGAGAACATCATCGGCAAGCCGCTGATCATCTATTGGTCCTACGATGCTCCCACCCACCGCCTGCAGGACTCTAGCATTTCGGCCGACCATATCAAAGACCTGGTGCTCAATTTTTTCAGTAAGACACGCTGGGGACGCACGTTTAACCTGATTCACTCTCACGAATTAACGGTGCCATGAGCGTGCGGTCCGGGCCGCCGCCGCGTCTTCACGGGGTCATCCTCGCCGGCGGGCGGGGGACCCGTTTTTGGCCCCGCAGCCGGAGACGGTTTCCCAAGCAGCTTCTGAACGTGGTCGGAGAAGGTTCGCTGTTGCGGCAGACCGTAGGGCGGCTGCGGCCTCTAATTCCGCCCGAGCGGATCTGGGTCTTTACCCGGGATGCCCTCAGGAAGGAAGTCACCCGGCAGTTGCCCGAGGTGCCCAGGCGCCAGATCATCGCCGAGCCCGTACAGCGTAATACGGGGCCTTGCATTGCTTTGGCGGCGCGGCTTCTCTCAGAGCAAGACCCCGATGCCCTGATGGGGGTCTTCCCTTCCGATCACGTCATTGGCAAGGTTTCACGTTACCTGACGGTCTTGCGCGCCGCCGCGAAGGCGGCTGCCCAGGGGAACCTTGTGGTGCTCGGAATCCAGCCAAAGTGGCCGGAAACCGGGTACGGGTATATCGAATTTCCCAAGACGACGCGGCCCGGCGCGCTCAAGCCGCACCCCGTGGTCCGCTTCCGTGAGAAACCCCGGGAAAAGGCGGCCCGGCGGTTCGTGGCGGCCGGACATTTCGGCTGGAATAGCGGTATGTTCTTTTGGCGGGCCGACGTCATCCGCGAGGCGATCGGGCGCTTTATGCCCGCCACCGCCGCTGAGATTGAAAAGATCGCCCCGCTGCGGTCAAGAAGGTTTCGCCGCTCCCTGGGCGAGCACTACCCGCGTTGTGAGAACGAGTCCATCGACTACGGTGTCCTGGAGAAGGCACGCAACATCGTCGGCCTCTCCTGTGCGGATTTCGGTTGGAGTGACATCGGTAGTTGGGAGGCCGTCTACCGGCTGCTTCTGAGCGGCTCGGAGACCACGGTTGAGCGCTCGCCCGTTCGATCGATCATGGCGGCCGGCAACTATGTGGACGCGCCGGGGAAGCTGGTCGCTTTGATCGGCGTCAGGGATCTCGTCGTCGTCGACAGCCCGGACGCTCTGCTGGTCTGCCACCGCCCGCAAGCGCAGCAGGTCTCGGCCCTGGTCGAAGCCCTGGAAAAAGCGGGCGAAGAGTCGTTGCTCTGATCCGGTCCCCAGCCCGCGGAAGCTTTTGCTTGTTCACTGCATCATCCTTCCGGCAGGATGCTCGAATTACTCCCTACCAATCCGGACTCGGGCGCAAAGGTTTTAGGGACGCGGAGGGTGGCTTCCCGGACGCGATTTGGTGCGGCGGTAGATGACAAACGGCGTCATGCGGGAAAGATTCAACAATGCAAACTACCCCCTCCTTGGAACGATCGTAGCCGAAAAAATAGCTCTCAGAGCTTGAAATGAAAGAACATCGACCCCGATCGGGCCAATCTTCCACACACGACCCACCGTCTCGGACTCTACTAAGTCATTGATAAAACATCGGCTAGATCCCCTAGCTGAATACATCGTGGATTCTCTTTAAGTAGTCCCAAACTATAGTACTACCACGCTTAAGTGAAAAACAGTACGAGTGCTCCATTGGCAACCGTAGAAAATAGTCGGATGATTGAAGAACTGAAGTCTATTGATTCTTGGTCAGGAGATACTGTGAGAAAACTGTATTGCTTACTTGAAAAGTTAACGCGCGACGAGAGAGCGCAAGACATGGTGGAGTACGCTTTGTTGGCCGGATTCATCGCAGTGTCGGCCGGCGCCCTGTTGCCAGGGATCGCCGACGGCATCAGCATCATTTTCAGCAAGATGGGCAGTCTGGTCAACAACGCCGCCGCGCAGTAGTGTGCCGGTTCGGCCGGAACGGGAGAGCGGGCGCTCCGCGTTAGTGCAGATGCCGCCCTGCGGGCGGGGATTTTCAAGGCATCGGGGTCTTTCGATCCAATGGGGCTGAGCGAAGGCGCGAGAAGCTGGTTCCCGCGCCCGCGATCATCGTTTCGAGAGCCCGCCGGGCTATCCCTCGGCAGGGTTGCTTCCCAGCAGAGCCCGCTTCCGTTTCACCCGGCAAGGCCATTGTAACTCCCAAGAGTCAAGCCGCCTGGCGACCACAGATTCGGACCCTGCGGAATTGGATTGACACTGCTCATTTTTAACGTGCGCTCCGAGCAGGCCGGAACTTTCCGCGGGGGAGACAAAGACTTCGGGCGGCGTGGGTGCTACGCCGAGGTGTCGGAAACGAAACTGGCCGGATCGAATTTCACGCATTGAACAGGAACCCCCGCTCGCCGGCGCGGAAGCTTCCACTCCACGCCCCACTTCTGTTCGAACGCGAAGCGGTTCTCATTGTAGATTCGATCGTATTCGGCGGTCGGAAGTTTGCTGAAAGAGCCCAGACCGAAGTGGTGCACTAAACAATCCTCCGCGCATACGATACGCAAGCCGGCCTTGCGTATCCGTAACGAGTAATCGTCGTCCTCGAACATGCCCACCTGAAAACGCGGATCGAGGGGGCCCAATTCGTTCCACACAGCCCTTGGGATGACGGCGCAGAAAAGCGGCGCCATCTCAAGGGAAAGAGACTGGCCCCATTGCCGCCGAGCCAGCGAGGCGGCGAACTTTTCCATTCCCGACATTTGTGTGTAGGCGACGTTGATCCTGGCCTCATTCGAGGCCCAGTTGGTTACGGGCAACACGGCGCCCACGCTCGTGTCTCGGCGGCAATGGCGCAGGAGCCGCTCCAGCCAGCCCCAGGTAACGATCGTGTCCACGTTCAAGAGTGCAAGGTAGTCGCCCCCGGCTTGCTCGACTCCCACGTTACTCGCCTGCGCGAACCCGGCGTTCTCATCCTGCAGAATCACTCGAAGACGCGGTTCCCGCTCGGTGTAGCTCGCCAGTATGCGGCGAGTGCCGTCCCGCGAGGCATTGTCCACAACGATGACTTCGTAGTTCGGGTAGCTGGTGTTTCGTCGAATTGAGTCCAGACAGGGCCCGATGAAGTCCTCGCTGTTGCAAGTGACGACGACGATCGACGTTAGCGGGAAGGATGCCCGCAGCGCCGCGTCCATCGCCTCAAAACGCTGTGTCCAGTTGTTTGCCGCGGCAAAGGATCTTCGCTTGAGACCCAAACTCGGGTCGTCCTCGCTCAACGCAAGATCGACCTTGTGGGCGAAATCCCCGGAGTCATCGGCGACGTAGATTAGGTCGGAGCAATACTCCAGTTCAGCCATCTCCGTCGCAACCACCGGCTTGCCTTGGCTTAGATATTCGTACAGTTTCACGGGGTCGAACATGCGTGTGAGCTCGTTGACGCGGAATGGAATGATACAGGCATCAAAGTGAGCGAGATAGGAAGGAAGCTCGCTGTAGGCCTGATGGCCAAGGAAGTGGACGTTGGGCAGCCCGCTCAGCCGCAGGACGTGGTTCGTCCCCCGTGTCTGTTCCGTATCGTATCCGCCGATCAGCACGAACGAGTACTGCGGCCTCGCCTGGGCGACCTCAAACATCAAGTCATAGTCGAACCAGGCGGCCAGGGCGCCGAAGTATCCGACCGTGGGTTTCGCGATGCTCGCCATCTCCTCATTGGCTTGGGGGCGCGAAAAGAATTCGTAGTCCACGCCGTTACGAATCAGAATCGAAGGGTCTTTGTCTCGGTGGCGGCCGGCCGTCATTCCCTTCGCGGTGACCACGGAAACGTCGCATTCGGAAAACAACTTCTTCTCCTCGGCGAGATTGAAGGGTCCCACCCTGGGCATGTGCCGCCAGTTGTCCAAGCAGTCGTAGAGAACCTTAGCGCCGAAACGCTCCCGCAGACTCAGCCCGATGCGCCGCCAGAAAGGCAGCTGCAGAATCAGACAAGATTCCACGATGGCCCATTCACGATAGAGCTCCTCCAAATACGAAACGATGCTTGCCGCTTGTTCCGAGCCCAGCCTGTCTTCGAAAATATCGGGCCAGTCGGCGCGGAGCCAAACTTCCCAAACATTTTTCCGAATCTCACGTGCTTCATACTCATGCGGCGCCGAAAGAGGCAGGCGCCGTCCGGGGCTTATCCAAAACACTCGATGCCCATGGCGCGCAAACTGACAGGCCAGCTGCTGGGGCCTCTGAAATAGGAAGTCAAAGTCAAAGATCGTGAGAATAATGACGTCGTATTTCCTGAGTCCAGCCGTCCTGACGCCGGCCGCCTCGGCAAGCGAGTCGTCGAGAGACGACCGCTGCAACTCGACCGGGACGTAGTTCCTCACGTCCGGGAAGCCAAGCTCTGCCTCGGCCAATCTCCCATAGGGCCGCGCGAGCGACGCTACCCATTTGACAAAGGCAGGAAGGCCTCGAAGCCCCTGGCGAACCAACAAGACGTACGCATGGCGCAGCAACAACATCACTTTCCACGCCCGCTGGCCCCGGTAGAGGCGTAAACCGGTCTCCAGGTCTCGTTGAAAAGCGCGCACCCCGAACGCTGTCTCTTCCCGAATCTCGTCGGCTTGGCGCAGCCTCTCGAGCCCGACGGCTCGCTCCTCGGCCAGCAAACCCTTGGTTTCCTCGAGTTGACGTTGGGCTTCCCGCAGTTCGGCGCTAAGACTCGCGAGAGCGGGATCCTTCTTGCCCGGGTGGGAGCCGGGATCGGCAGACGGGACGTCCTTGTTCACAAGCTGCCAGCCCCCCTCGGCAGGCCGGTCTTGCTCGGCTCCAACTTCGCTCTTCTCCACCGCGCCCCGGTGGAACTCCGGTGTCCCCATGGACTTTCCCACGCCTCCCAGTTGCTTCGCTGCTTTGTTTCCCCCTGATCCCAGGACCGAGTCCCCGGGCCAGTGCTTCCCTCTTCAGACCCCTTACGAATCCATCACGCCGACACTACCGCATAGCTTAGCGGAAAACCCGGGCATCGGTAACCTTCGGTAGACAGTTAGCGCGCGCCCGGGCGAAATCGCCTCCCGGGCTCATTTGACACTCCCCGTACACTAGCAGCCCGTACCAAAAGTAGACGTCGCGAAAAATCGGGACAGCCAGCCGATTCGCTTCAGGCTAAGTGTGTTGTTTCGAGGGCCATGACGGGGAGCGAATTGGTGGCAGTCCCCATTTTTCGCTCCCCCGCGACTTTCACCACGGGCTGCTAGTGGATTCTTCTCGTCCCGTATCAGGCCGAATCCGCGAAACAGTCGCCGATCGAAACACAGTCCTGCGTCGCAGACGAGCACCGTACTAAACTAACAGCCACTCGTCCGAAGCCAAGCACGACGTCTTCTGGCGATACTCTACCACTTCAGCGCAACTGATTGATAGTTTGAATGGTTAGCGCAAATCATCGAAGGCGGTTCTCAACTCTTTCACACCTTACGGCACCCTACTTTCACACGGCGGCCAGCGAGCCTGTCGGGACCGCCGGCTCCTCCGAGCGGCGATCTGATCGGTCGAACATGCCTTTGCCGAACCGATGGGTCCGGCGTCTCTCGCTTGGGATCGACAAAACCCGCAGGAGACGTGATACACAGAGACCTGTGCGACTGTTAGGGATCGCGCTGAGCCGACAGCGAAACGCCGGGCCTCGTCGCACTTCACCTCGCCACGTGGTAAGAAAAGCGGCTTAGGAATGGGCCGGCATTCGGGTTCTCCGCAGAAGGACCTCCCGGCGGCCGGCAAAACCCGGCGGTTGGAAGAGGCCTGCTAGGGGAACTTCACCATGCCGGCCCCAGAAAACGGTTGACTCCTTTCGCCTAACGTGCGATAACGCTTCAAGTAAGGAGCGTCTCTTATGATGGCCTGCGACGATTGCGATGGGATCAACAGAAGGAGATTTCTTAGAACGGCGGCTCTCAGCGGCGCCGCTCTGGCGACCGGGACCGTCCGGGCGGACTCCGCTAAGTCTTCGGAAACGGTGGTGGCGCACCTTTACGAGACCTTGTCCGCCGAACAGAAGCGAAAGGTCGTTTTTCCTTTTGACCACCCGCTGCGCTCGAAAGTGGACGCTAACTGGCACATCACGCCCATGAAAATCGGTGAGTTCTTCGACCCGGACCAGCAAGCCATGATCGGTGAGATCTTTCGCGGCTTGCATAACCCCGAGTTCGTCGACAAGGTTCTCTACCATGTTCGGGAGGACGGGGGAGGTCTCGAGAACTATTCCGTCGCCCTGTTTGGAGAGCCGGGGAGCGGTGCGTTCGAATTCGTCGTGACGGGAAGGCACTGCACGAGCCGCTGCGACGGCGATTCGGTCGAAGGAGCGGCGTTCGGCGGGCCGATCTTCTATGGGCATGCCTCTGAGAGGTTTGATGAAAAACCCGACCACCCAAAGAATGTCTACTGGTATCAGGCCAAGCGGGCCAACGAAGTGTTCCAAGCCCTCGACGGCAGGCAGCGGACCCTGGCTTTGCTCGGAGACCCCAGGAAGGAACAGGGGGCCGCGACGGTCTCTCTGAAGAGCCCCGGGCGACGGCTGGCGGGTCTGCCGGTCTCCGAGATGACGCCGGACCAGCGAGAACTGGTTGAACAAGTCCTCGGCGACCTGCTGCTGCCCTTCCGCAAGAAAGACACCGACGAGGCCATGAAATTCATCCGCGCCGGCGGCGGAGTCGAGGCGCTTTCCATGTCGTTCTACAAGAACATGGATATTGGCTCAGACGGCGTATGGGATGTGTGGCAATTGGAGAGTCCGGCGATGATCTGGTACTTCCGTGGCTCTCCGCACGTGCATACTTGGGTCAACATCCGGGCTCGGGCTTGACAATGATCCGCTGGCTAGGTACATCATTTCGCAAATACGGTTGCGAAAGGCGGACCGATCGCGGAGGCGATGAATCGCGCCCCTTCTGATGGGCTGGGCGTCTCGCACGCGCCGGTGGAAGCGCCATTTATCGGGCCCGAGCTGATGAACCGCCATCGCTCGACAAGCTGATTGATAGGCGAACCGCATTTGCGAAATACTGTACCTAGCGAACCTTCCGGCCACGTCGCGACGGGACGGCGGATTCGTTCACCGAAGTCAACAGGAGTCTAGAACATGCGAAGGACCTACTTGCTGGCTGTATTCATCTTGATTGGCGGGGTAACGCTGGCGCCGCTACTTTCCGACAGCCATTCGCCGTCTTACCAAGTCGTCCACGACTGGCCGCAATTGCCCGATGGATTCTTCCTCGGGGAGGTCGCCGGCGTAGGAGTCGATTCCCACAACCATGTTTTCGTCTTCCACCGCGGCTCGCGACCCATCCTGTGCCTGGACGGAGCCAGCGGGAAGATCGTCGCCTCTTGGGGAGATGGGATGTTCGGCTCGGCCCATGGGCTGGATGTTGATTCCCAGGACAACGTGTGGATCACCGATACCGTGCATCACCAAGTCACGAAGTTCAGCCACGACGGAGAACTGTTGATGACCCTGGGGGCTAAGGGCGTTCCTGGCCTCGACGCCAACCACTTCAACAAACCGACCGACATCGTGGTGGCTTCGAACGGGGAATTCTACGTCTCTGACGGATATGGAAACAACCGCGTGGCCAAGTTCTCCCCCGAAGGGAAATTCCTTCTCGACTGGGGCGAGAAGGGTGACGAGCCCGGTCGGTTCGATACTCCTCACGGCATTGCCGTCGACGATCAAGGAAGGGTCTACGTCGCCGATCGCACGAATTCCCGCATTCAGGTCTTCGATGCCGACGGCCGCTTCCTCGACCAATGGAAGAGCAGCGACCTGGGACGTCCCTGGGGCCTGGAGGTTGGAGCTGACGGCCACCTGTACGTGGCCGACGGCGGAGATCTGCATCACACCCCACCGGCCCGAAACCGCGTGCTGAAGCTGGATCTGAAGGGCAACATCCTCGAAAAATGGGGGTCCTTCGGTAAGTACAACGGCCAGCTCTACTGGGCGCATGACGTGGCGGTGGCCTCCGACGGGGGCGTTTACGTCGTCGACGTGAGCCTCGGGATGCGCGTACAAAAGTTTGTCCCGAGGTAGCCGGCGTTCTTCGTGAGCAGGGACCTCATCCCAACCGCCCGTTAGATTCCGACTCGGCTATTTGTTAGGCCAGTGAGCGCAGTCGCCTACACTCCCACACCCGCTTCCAGGGACGAAAGACGGTCCCGCCCAGCTGACGACAGCTTTCATGCTCGGCCGCATGATCGGTTCTCCGCACTAGATGCGGCGTTGCGTGAAATGGGGATGGCTCTCTCGAGCCGCCAGGGAGCGCCAGCCTGAGCCGACGCTCGGGGGTGGGTCTTAGTCACAACTTCCGCCACTTCTTCGGATGCTGAATAATGCCATCCGATCAATGCCTGTTGCCCTACCGCACGTAGTCCAGCATGGCCTTCTTGCTCATGCCGGCGACCCCAAGATCCTCGGGAGTGCGGGCGCATCCCCAAAAGTCGATGCCAATGGCCACCGAGGCCAGCTCGACCAGCGCTCGCATGGTTGGGCAGGCTACTCCAACCTGCTCGCCCAGCTTGGACCATGCGGCAAGACCATAGGGGACATCCTCGGTGAGCCAGCGCGTCTCGAGCGCGCCGGGAGCGCGCAAAGCGGTCAGCATCCGGCTGCCGTTGATCGTGGCCCACAGGTCTCCCTTCGGCCCGAACCCTGCCTCGTGGAACGCCTCATCGACCGGAGCAAGTTCAGCGTCCAGAGCCGCGGCGATCGCCAGCCGCTCACGATCGACCGCGTAAATCAGGCGGCAAACGCCGGGCGTGACCCCTTCTTCATAAAAGTAGAAATCGCCGCGGGAATATTCGACACGGCCCGCGTTGAGGAGCACGCCCGCCGGGTGCACGACCGGATTCATGGCGGCCAGCCCGCAGGCGAGCACGTTCGGGTACAGCCGGACGCCGGGAAACCAGGGTTCGACCAGCTCTCTGACCCGCTCGCCTTCCCGGCTAGGAAATACTCCCAGCCCCAGCCCGTTAACCACGCCCCAAATGTGCGCCGACGTGGGCGAAAGCTTGCGGCAAACATAGGGGGCGGTGTCCGTCTCGGCCAGCACGACTCCTTCCGGGGAACCGTGCTCCCTCAAAACCCGAGCGAATTCCAAGCTCCCCAGCGTCCCCGGCATCAGCACCACGGCTTGGCCCCGCCGAAGATGGGGGACGCAAGCTTCCGCGAAGGCGCGGTGCCCATAGGCGGGGATGATCAGCAGAACCAGCTCGCATTCGGCCAGCGCTTCTGCGAAGTCAGTCGTCACGTGGTCTACCGCCGCCGTACCCTCGCGAGCCACCCCATCGAGGCGAATCCGCCTCGACTCGCGGATCGGATCGATCGCTTCTTCGAATTGCGGGAGTTCACACAAGGTCACACAAGCGCCCGCCAGAGTCAGATTCGCCGCGACCGAAAACGCCGTGTTTCCACCCCCAAGAATCGTGACAGGCGCCGTGCTCATCGAATCACCTTTGTTTCCGACTCGGGCCACCGCCGAACCCGGCGCGGAAGCACCGTCGAGCCGGCAACGAAAGGCGGACACCGGGTTCAGAGTACACGAACATATGAAGCTCTACACCAACGAAACGTGGATTTCTACCCTCGTCGACCCCTTCCGGGGTTCGGGTCCCTACGCCTGCTTCCGCTTATACACCTCGATCTCGGGTCCGATGGGACCTCTGCCGGTGCGGCTGACCAATCGGCGGACTTCCTCGTCGCTGAACGGCCCGAGGTGCTTGATGACCGATACGTTTTCCTCCAACTGCTCAATCGTTCGCACCCCCGAAACGATGGTGTCAGGGTTTTGACTCATCGCGTAGCGTAGGCACTCCGGATAGGTGGCTACGTTGTTTTTCTTAATCAAGCCCATGGCAGCCGTCTTCATCGCGATCTTGCCGAGACCCGCGGCGTCTACCTTCGGCAGCACATTCTTGACGAAGCTCAGGTAGTGGGGGTCGATCAGATTGACCGGGTGCTGCACGGTTTCCCAGCCGTCGAACCCGTTGAGCATGGCTAGGTGCACTTCCGGATCGTGGTGCCCGGTAAATCCAATGTGGCGTACTTTCCCTTGCTGTTTCGCTTTCACGAAGGCTTCCAACGCACCTTTGGTTCCGTAAATCTTTTCGACTTCCTGCATGTGAGAAACCTCGTGGCATTGCCAGAGGTCGAGATAGTCGGTCTTCATGCGACGCAAAGTTTCTTCGAGCTGCTTCATGGCGCCGGCTTCGTCACGAAGCTGCGCCTTGCTCATCAGCAGGACTTTCTTACGCAGCCCCCCCGCGAAGGCGTCACCGTAAAGCGAGTCGCTCTTCCCATCGTGGTACTTGTGCGCGCTGTCGAAAAAGTTGATCCCCAGATCCATCGACCGATGAATCAGCCGAACGGCATCCGGCTTGGCTCGGTAGCCCATGTCAGCGCCGCCCAGGCACACCAGCGATACGCGCAGGCCGCTTTTGCCCAGCGTTCGCAGCGGCATCGGGCCTTCGGCCGACAGGGGAACCGCCGCGCCGATCGCGGCGCCGGCTACGGTAGTCTTCAGAAATTCACGGCGCTTCATGTCGCCTCCCGATCACGTATCCCACCGAATGGTATCAGACTAGCCCGTACTTCTCACGAGGGGGCGCCAGGTAAGGAAAACGAATGCCCCCTGTCGGGAGGTCGGGACGCGATTCATCCGGAGAACGACAGTTTCGTCTCGCCGATACCCCGGTCCGAGCGTACTGTCCGCGGACGACGAACCCGGAACGTGGGTTCGACTTTGTCCGGGACCGCTCGCCCCGGCAACACACCGTCGCAACGCTCGGCATAATAAGGGGCAAATTCGTCTACGGCCCCCACGATTCGCCCCGGCCCACGCTGCATGCCTGCGTCTTCCACAGCCGTGGCCGACACGATCTGGAACGGCCGGAACTCAAACCACGGCGTCGGTCTCCCCAGCCGGCCCGGCGCCGTTTCGCTGGGAAGCTCCAAGACCAGGGAACGGTGATCGACCCGCAGGTAGCGGCCCTGGAAATACCACGGCTGTGAAACGAGCTGAGCCGGCCGAGTCCGGCGACGCCCGAAGGGTTGCGCCCGCAACCCAACCGTTGCTACCCGGCTCAGAGAGATTCCGGCCGCGGAGCCGCGGAGCCTCCCTTCCGCATAGACAAACTCGCGACCCAAGCGACGGCCGTGCAAGCTGAAGTGCTCGGGGGTGACCACGACATCGACCTCTCCGCGTACCGATGGGTAGCCGAAGGTCTCCCGACCGTGGAGAACGTCGCCGCCGAGCGTCGCCACGTGCGACAACGTGTACCACAACAGCTGAGATCCCACCCGGCAGGAGGCCAGCAGCCAGACTTCCTGAAAAGGTTGCGGCGAGACGTCGCCGGCCTCCACGCGCATCCCCAAGATTCGCAACAGCGCACGCGGCGTCGTGCGGCAAGGAGGGGGAAGAATCTCGGCATGAATCCCCGCATCGATTGCCAGCCGGATATCGATCATCGCCATCGGAGCGAGATCAATCTCCTTCCGGCGTTTGTATTTCTTGATCTCAGCGGTCGTCAGTTTGAGTGCGGTTCGAGAGGCGTTCCGTCTACGGGACTGCCGGTTCTGAACAGGCCGCTCGTAGTTCAACAGCGCCCAAGGTTCAAACGACTTTCGGCGAATGTTTCGCAGGAAGACGGACCGTGTGCTTTCGACGCGCCTCCGTAAATCGAGGAGATCCCTCCCCGCGGGTTCGAAAAACGACGCGCCGAGGAACTCGCGGACGGGGAGATCGATATAAGAATCCAAGCCGGAAGGCTCGATCCACTCGAATTCGGTCTGGCTGATATCGCACTCGACCGGGCGCTCTCCGCCCTCGGCTTGTTCTAGCGGGTACCCGTCGTCGCTGCCCTCCACTCGCCAGAGTTCGACAGGTCCTTCGTCGAGAATGCTTTTCGTCCAGGCAGGATTCAGCCGATAGCGGAAGACGAACGCTCCGTAGCCGGTCTCTCGCCACAAGTACACGGGGTGGGCGGGGCGGTCGGTCGCTACCGTCTCTACTCGATGCACCGGCAACCCGCGGCGGGCGAACGATGCTTTGACGCGGTCTCCCCTTCGCTCGAGCGTGATGGCGCCGTCCTTGGCATTGCCTCCGACCAGCTCGCGGCTGACAATCCGATGCCAGTCTTGGTTAATCGCCATCCCAGCCTGCAGCATGCCCCGCTGACCTTTGTACTTAGCCGCCACGTGGACCGCGAAACAAGAAACCCCTTGGGGGCTGATGATGGCCGTCTCGCCGTCGGGCTTGGTGAGAGACGCGTAATCCACTAAGACTTCGGCCACGTCGTCAGGCTCGAGCGGTGGCGGAAGCAGGCGCGCGATTCTGTCGGGATCGGTCCGGTAGCGCAGAGCCAAGCAGATAATCCGACTCCCGCCTGCAGCGAAGAAGGGCGTCGCGCAAACGGCCGCAAGGCCGAGGCTGCCTGCCGACGCCTGAAAAAGCTGTCGCCGTGTGATTCTCTCGTCTGTGTCCCGCAATGCCGGCTCCGTGTGGTTCGTCGTGCGGCTGCCGTAGCTGCCAACTCTTCGGAGGCTTCTAGAAATGATAACCTCCGCGAGGGCCGGCGGTATCCGCCGGGATCGCGACAAGAACCCCGCAAACAACTTCAAGGCGCCGGTCCGAGCCCCAGTGTTTCGCCCCCCTCCCCTGTTGCCACATTGGCCGGCTGTCCTATAATCGGGCTATGCAAAAGTCTAGACTGATGCTAGTAACGTTTTGTTTGGCCCTAGTCGCGGCGATCTTGCCCGGCCAGCAGTTTGTAATCAACGTAGAGGCGCAGGTCGTCTTGGTGGATGTTGAGAACCAAAAGATGACCTTCGAGGACGAGGACGGGACACCCTACGTTGGCTCGCTGGACGAAAAGACCAAGCTGAAAGCTAAGAAGAAAGTATTCCGTGGAAAGCTGACGCTCAAGGATATCAAGAAGGGCGACCAGGTCAGGGTAAAGTTGAATCCCGCCGATAGCCGTCTGTTGGAAGTCCAGTTGCTCAAGCGGGCGGAGGCTACATAGCCGAATCCGGCAGCGTCGGGGACGGTGCCTCGGCCAGCTAGCCCGCTTTTCTCGCCACGTGGCGAGGCGAAGTGCGTGAGAGGCCCGTCAGTACAAGGCGCGCGCCGCTCAGCGCCGCATTTCTTGAATAATGCGGGCGTATTTGAACAGTACGTTGAGCACGGTGAGCAAGCGCAACGCAGTAATGGCGGGCTTATGGCGTGCTTCGACCGTCAGGTGGTGAGAAATGCGGGCTAGGTTTGACTTAGGCCTTTAGATCACGTACGCGCTCTCCTGGTATTTCGCCCCGGTGACGCGGACACACTCAACAGTGAACGCCGCTGCGTGGGTTGGCCGTTTCACCCTCGGGCGCCGCGTTACTCCGCCTGGGCGTGCCGGTTTCCGGTTCCGTTCGGCGAGCGCCCGGGGTGAAAACGATGTCTCTTCGTCGGTCGGTTCACGCCGGAAAGAGAATTGAACGCTGCCTGGGCCGCTTTTCCACCGCGAATCGAGAGCGTGGGACCCGAGGGGGCGATCTTGGCGCCGAACCGCGGCTGATCCGGTGAACTCGGCGACACCACCATGCAGGAGCGGCTTCAGAAAATTCTTTCCCAAGCCGGCGTCGCCTCCCGGCGCAAAGCGGAGGAGTTGATTCGTGGGGGGCAAGTACGCGTGAACGGAAGAATCATTACGAAATTGGGATCGAAAGCCGATCCCGATCAGGACTCCATCAAGGTCGCCGGCAAGGTTGTCCGGCAGGCCCCCCGGGCACCCTTGTATCTGATGCTGAACAAGCCCAAGGGTTGTGTCACGACGACGTCGGACCCCCAGGGGCGGCCCACGGTCACTGATCTGCTCGGCCGCTACCGTTCGCGGGTTTACCCCGTCGGGCGGCTCGACTATCAAAGTGAAGGTCTGTTGTTGTTCACCAACGACGGCGAGTTCGCCCATCGAGTTCTCTCGTCCAAGAGCCGCGTTCCGAAAACCTACCGTGTCAAGATCAACGGCAACCCCAGCGAGGAAAACTTACAGAAGCTCCGAGCCGGTGTTCGGTTGGACGGAAGGGTCACGGCCCCGGTCAAGATCCGGCGTGTAAGGGCCGGCGACAACCCGTGGTTTGAAGTGACTCTGATCGATGGGCGTAACAACCAGATTCGGCGCATGTTTCGCCGGTGTGGTTTCTTGGTGGAAAAGCTGAAAAGGATCAAGATCGGTCCCCTGGCGCTGGCTAAGCTGCCGGTGGGCAGGAGCCGGCCGTTGACTAAGGCGGAAGTTGAGCGTCTGCGCCGCCGTTG
Organism: Bryobacterales bacterium; assembly: GCA_965248365.1. GTDB lineage: Bacteria > Acidobacteriota > Terriglobia > Bryobacterales > UBA6623. The sequence goes on from CBDFJA010000004.1 coordinate 1,090,939, forward strand.
GGAAGATAAGACAGGCGCCGGGGCGCGAGAACTAAGCTCATGATGGACGACAACGAAATCACGGAACTTCTCAAATCCGCGAAGACGATTGCGGTGGTCGGTTTGTCGGACAAGCCGTGGCGTCCGAGCTTCGGTGTGAGCCAGTACATGCGAAGCCAGGGCTACCGCGTCATTCCCGTCAACCCGAACATCACCGAGACGCTGGGCGAGACCGCCTACGGCCGTTTAGAAGACGTCCCCGAAAAAATCGACATCGTCAACATTTTCCGCCGTCCCGACTGCTGCCGAGAGGCCGTGGATGCGGCCATTCACCTTGGCGTCAGATGCGTGTGGATGCAGGAAGGCGTGATCGACCACGAAGCGGCCCGCCGTGCCGAACAAGCTGGGCTCGGGGTGGTCATGAACCACTGCATCCTCAAGTATCACCGCCGGCTGCTGGGGTAGGACCAATAGCCGCTTTTCTCGCCGGCAGCTAGCCCGCGGTGGAGCAAAGCCCCACTTTGAGCGGCGGGGCCCGCCGTATCGCCCCCACAAGCCTCAGCTTGTCGGGCAGGAATCGCACCACAAAGAGGGGCCCTTCGGGGAGAGGATCGGCCAAGGGGCGCCCCACTACTTCGGCGAGGCGCTCCATTCGGAAACGAACGACCAAGCCAGGCGCAGAAGGCAGTCTTCCAAAGCAAACTGGCGCAGCCAATCGGCGCGTTTGGTTCCGTACCAAAGGACTTCCCCGTCGCGGGTGTTAATCACTCGAAGGGTCACGCGAGCGACCAAACCTTTGCTCGGCTTGCGAAACAACGCGTCGACACTGCCAAGGATCACTAAGTCGAGTTTGCGGGAATATCCTTGCCGGGCGACAGCGGCGATGCGATCGGCGTCAGTCAACTCTCTCACCTTCCAAGCCGGCAGGTTGTCCCAAGGTAGGCTGGGTACCGAATCTATCATTTCGGCCTTGGCGTTCTGCAGCAGAGCCTGCTGTAAGAAGGTCTCGAACGCCGGCGCCGCGGGATCCGGCTGATGAGACCGGGAAACGGGCAGCACCCCGATCTCCTTGCAGGCCAGCTTCAACTGTGGAGCATGAACGAAGACCCGGGTTTCAATCTTCGGGTCGCTACGATTGAAGAACGGAAAGGACTTCAGCTTCTGGGCGGGGAGACCTTGGTTCGCGGCCAAGCCGCCCAACCAGAGGATGACAGATAGCCGCCGCACAGTGATTCCACTTCCCAGGGCTTTATCGGCAGGGATAAAACAGGGCGTTAGCCCGCATTTCTTACCACCTGACGGTCGGAGCACGCCATAAGCCCGCCATTACTGCGTTGCGCTTGCTCACCGTACTCAACGTACTGTTCAAGTACGCCTCCGCTCGCTGGGCGGCGCGCGCCTTGTACTGACGGGCCTCTCACGCACTTCGCCTCGCCACGTGGTGAGAAAAGCGGGTTAGAGAGATCGCTGGCACGGTGGCCGAGTTCCATTTCCTGGGCGCGGTATACGGCGTATAATGCCTCGACAGGAGCACTGCAAGCGGCCGATTCGCGGTAGGAACCATGCAAATCACCGAGCCCACGACGATGGCGACCGACTACCTGCTGGCCATTGTGTGCGTCGTTCTCGGGCTGGCGCTCCTTCGGGTGGGCGGAGGGGTCCGCGAGACCTCTATCCGACTTTGGGGATGGGCTTTGCTCGTAACCGCCGTCGGGGCCGTGGCCGGCGGCACCTATCACGGCTTTCTACATTACCTCCGTCCCGACACGGTGGCGGCTCTTTGGAAGGTCACCGTCTACTCGATCGGAACGGCGGCCTTCCTGATGCTTTCGGCCGCTGTTGTTTCAACCCTCCCTCGCCGGGTGTCGCGATGGGTCCTCGGTGTGGCTGTGGCCAAGTTCCTCCTCTATCTGGTCTGGATGGCGACCCACGAGGACTTCCGTTACGTCGTCTACGACTATGTCCCCAGTATGATAGGCGTGCTGCTGGTGCACTCCTTTAGCATCTACCAGCGTCGAGACGCGGGTTCTCGCTGGATTGTCGCCGGTGTCGTGGTTTCCTTCGTCGCGGCGGGTATTCAGCAAAGCGGGTGGACTCTGCACGAGCACTTCAACCATAACGACCTGTTCCACGTCGTCCAGATGGCGGCCATCTATTCCTTCTACAGGGGCGCTCGTCGACTTGGCTAGCCGTCATTCCTCGACAGCTGACGGTCGAAGCACACGATGGGCCGCCATGGGGCCGTTCTCCGGGGACGTTATAATCACAAGTCTGAACCTATGGTGGAATCGAACCCTTACTCCGCGAGCCTGATCCAAAGAGCGTCGAAGGTCAAGCTGCTGCTGATGGATTGTGACGGCGTCCTCACCGATGGCCGTATTTATCTATTGCCCGATCCCGCGGGCGGTTTGTTTGAAACCAAGGCCTTTCACTCCCAAGACGGCATTGCCCTGCAATGGGCGCACGCGGCCGGTATCGAGATGGGCATCATCAGCGGCCGTACGTCCCGGGCGGTCGAAGAACGCGCTCGAACCGGGCACATGAAGTATCTTTATCAGGGGAACACGGGCAAGATTCCCGCCTTCAAAGAGGTTCTGGCGGACGCCGAGCTATCGCCCGAGCGAGTGGGCTATATCGGGGATGACCTGACAGACGTGCCCCTCATGCGACGGGTCGGCCTGGCTGCCGCGCCGTCCGACTCCCGACCCGAAGTATTGGAAGCCGCCCACTTCGTGACCCCCGCCCCGGGCGGAGGCGGCGCCGTGCGCGACGTGATAGAACTGATCCTGAAAGGGCAAGGCCGTTGGTCGGAGATCGTGTCCAAGTATGAGCTCTAGCCCGCTTTTTTCACCAACGGTCGCCGGGCGTGGAAACAAACGCCCGCCGTCGGGGATGTAGGGGCACAGCATGACGTGCGCGGGCGCGATTGATCGTGCCCGCTTGCCTTGCCGACCGTAAGCCGGGCGATGTACGCAAGCTTTCGCCGCGAGCCGCGGCCCCCGGGCCTTTCGCCTCCCCCAGCGCAGCGACAGTGCCGAGAAATGCGGGCTAGTGGGGCCACAGGCGACGCCAAACATTTCGGTCAGGACCGGCATGAAGGGCCGGGTCCGCGCCAATTGAAGCTCCAAGCTAGGATCTCATGAAAAGGGAGATCAGACGAAAACGGCGAAACGCCTCTCCATCCCGGCAAACGAGCACTCCCGGCGCCGCCGCCCGCGGTCACGAAGGCTCCGCCCAGCCGGCCCGGCAACGGAGGGCGCGCGACCTGCGGCGCTGGTGGTTTGCCCTCGCCCTGCTTGGCTTGGGCTGGGTGATATATACGCCTTGCCTTTCGGGCCCTTTCCTCTACGACGACTACGACCTCAAGGAGGTTCGCAGCACGGTTCGAACGGGGCGCTGGAAGCCCATCATCAACTCAGGACGGCCCCTGCCTTATTTGACGTACCTGGCCAACCATCGCTGGGGCGGATTTGATCCATGGAGTTTCCACGTCACCAGCGTCGTTCTGCACGGCTTGAATGCAGTTCTGCTGTGGTGTTTTCTGAACACGTTACTTACACCCGAACGACTGGACCGGATTATTCCCGATCGGCTGCGAGAGGTTTTCGTCCACGGCGTGCCGCTGCTGTTTCTTACCTCTCCGATCCAAACGGAGTCGGTGGCCTACATCAGCAGCCGGCCCGAACTTCTCGGGGCTGCCTTCTATGTCGCGGCGCTTTGGGTATTCGCCTCGGCCTTGCGAGAGCGTCATCGATGGGTGACGGCGCTGCTGGTTGGTTTGCTGTTCGCCGGGGCGATGTCCTGCAAGCAAGACAAGCTCACCCTACCGCTGGTGATTCTGGTCATGGACTATCTGCTTCTCTCCAAGGGCGACTGGCGGCGGATGAAATGGAACTGGCCCACCTATGCGCTGTTCGTTGTCGGGGGCGTGGCCGGCTTCTTCGTCGTCATCAAGCCGTTTCTGTTGGCCGAGTCCGCGGGATTCAAGCTGCCGTGGGACGAATATTTGTTCACCCAGTTCCGGGTGTATTTTGTCTATCTGCGGCTGTTGGCCGTGCCGCTTGGCCTGAATGTCGACTGGCACTTCGTGCCGTCGGAAACCCTGTGGGACCATCTCTCGTGGCTGGGCCTAATGGCACTCGCCGGACTGGGCGGCCTTTGCGTTTATCTGCGTCGCCGGGCTCCGTTAGCCGCCTTCGGGGGTGTGTTCTTCTTCGTTGTGCTGGCACCGACTTCCAGCTTTTTCCCGCTGCTGGATTTCGCTGCCGAACGGCGTCTTTACCTTCCCTCCGTAGGCTTTTCGCTCGTCGTGATGGTGGCCGTGGCGTGGCTGTTCAGCCCCTCTCGGCGCAATGTTTCCGTTGTTGTCGCCGCCTTGCTCGTGGCTTACTCGGCAGGGACCTACCAGAGGAGCCGGATCTGGTCGGACGAGCGGCTCTTGTGGCAAGATGCGGCAGCCAAATCACCCGACAAACACCGTCCCCTGAACAATCTTGGGCGGGTTTACGACGAGCGGGGAGAGTACGCCACGGCGGCCAGATACTGGAGGGAAGCAGAGAAGCTGGCACCGGCCGGGTCGAAGGATCACGCTTATCTGCTCGGCAACCTCGGCCTCGCGCACGCGCGGCTGAAGGATTACCGGCGCGCGGTGGATTATTACGAAAGGGCCATCAAAATTAATCGCCGCGTGGCGGAGTTCTGGGCCCAATTGGCCGTCGCCCAACTCCGTCTGGGCCGCAAAAAGGAGGGCTTCGAGAGCTTTCGCAAGGCTTTCAAGAGAAAACGGAGCCCGGAGATCTACCGTCTACGAGGGCAGGAGTACTTTCTGCTGGGCAACTACGCCCGTGCTGTCCTCGACTTTAGGCAGGCAGTCAAGATGCGCCCGGAAGATGAGGACGCCCGTCGCAGGCTACAAACGGCGGAGAAAATGTTGCGGAGCAGCAATCCCTAGCGAGATCGCCAAGGCCATCTCACCGCCGCCGCAAAGAGGGGTCGCGCCAAGCACCGCGAACCATCAGCGGCAAGGAGTCAAACCGTTTACGATGCCCGGAAGATGGGTTGCCAGTTGAGCCGCCACGCGCAGCGCTACCAGGCCGAGTGGAAGCAGTAACCAGCGGGAGCGGCCACTGATCGCCTGAAGACCGAGAAAGATCAGCAAAGGAGAAAAAACGCGCCCAAACGCGTAGGCTTCCGACCAAACCCGAAAGCTGCTTACGAAGATCACCAGTAATGCGTACGTCGCCGTGGCCAGCTTGGCCGGGTCGAGCTTGCCGGAGCGCACTACCATCGCCGCCTGCCCCAAAGCCAGCCACATGCCTAATATCGCCACGTAGTCGAGCGCCGCTGCCCAAGCGCCGGCGTCGCCGGCAAGGAGTTGGCTGGGCAGTTGGAGCGTCCGCTCAAAGATTCCTTTGAAGGGATACCACGACAGCCAGAAGAAAGGGTCACGCCGAGTCGCAGGGTGAACGAACGCTACCAACCAGACAAGCCACGGCAGAGTACTAGCGAGAGCAGCAGCCGTGAGGCCCCAGCTTCGCTTCATCAACCCGGCGAGGCCGCATGCCAGAACCAGCCCTATTCCTGTTTCGCGGGCTAGCGGCGCGAGCGCGAGAACTCCGACCAATCTCCACGACGGCTGGACCGCGTAGACCGCAAATCCGACGCACAAGGCGGCCAGCGCGACGTCGATCGTGAGTCTTTCCACGGAAACCGCCACCGCTGGAATAGCTAGGAAGCAAAGTCCCCAGGCGGCGTGCGCGCCGTGCAGGCGGCAATAGCGGGCGAGCCAATACGCACCCAGGAAAACGAAGCACAGAGTGACGCCCAGGTAGGCCCTATCCACCAACCGCTGTTGGCCGCCGGCCGCCAGAAAAGCAAGGCCGGGGACAAGAATCCTCCGCCAACGCAGCCTGGGGTCATCGACGTGCTTCGAAAACCCCTTCGTCAACAGCGGGTCGTGAGCTACGTAGTGGTAGAACTGCCCGTCGTATCCGCGAGTGTGGTCAAACTTGTAGACGTTTTCGAACTCCAGCGCCCGCGGAACGGGGTGCCGGTCTCCGGTTTGGAAAAGCGCGGTCCAGTTTCCTTGATAGTTGTGGTGGATGGTCAGAGCCTGCGCCGACCAACAAAGCGCGACCGACAGCAGGGCGTAGACGATACAGGCGGCGCGATCTCTTTGATACATTAGCGACATTATGGAGGCTCGCTATCGCTGCGGGGAAAACGAATCCCTCCCGTTCGGCGAGGCAAAGAATCTAATCTATGCCAAGTCTAGCCGGACTGCAAAGTCGCTTTCCGCCGAACAGATCCGGTTGCTGAACTCCTGCACGCGTTTTCTCCCCCTCGGCGAGCACGCCCAGGCTTGGTGTCAGGGACTTGAGCTTGAAGGACTCAAGACCCTCTCGACCGCCAAACTGCCCGGCTTTCTGGCGAAATGGATGTCCCGGCTGCACGCCTATGCCGATCGCGGCAGAGAAAGCCTCAAGGTCAATCCTCGAAAACTGGCGGCGGTGAGGGATCAGTTGGAGCAGTACGCGCGGGCGGGCTTGCTCGTCTCTGATGTCAATCTCATCGAACGCTGCCGGCGAGCGGTGGTCCGCCGTTCGCCGGCCCGGATCAGCGTCATCGGGATGACGACGCGGGGTCGGGTCGACACGCTCCGCCGCGCAATCGTCGGCTACAGCGAAAACTGTCGAACCTTCGGGCGATCGGTTGAGTTCGCCGTCATCGACGACTCGGACAACCCCGCCGTTGAAGAGCGCAACCAAGCCATGCTCGAAGCTCTTGGCCGCGAGCATTCGGTTTCGGTTCGCTACGCGAACCGACTTCAGCGCGAAACCTTCGCAACCGCGCTGATCGATGCTTCCGGCATACCGGCCGAGACCGTGCGCTTTGGACTGTTTGGCGAAGGCCCTTGCGTACGCACTGTCGGAGCCTCTCGCAACACCCTACTGCTCGACTCGATCGGCGAATGTTACATGCTCGTTGACGACGACAGCGTCTGTCGAATCGCCAAGCCCGAAGAGCAAACGGACGGCTTGGCGCTAACCTCGCAACACGACCCCACCGAATTCTGGTTCTTCCCTGACCGCGACTCGACCCTGCGCTCGACCGCTGTCGTCGAGCACGACTTCCTCGCGCTCCATGAAGCCCTGCTCGGCCGCGACGTCGGCGCTTGCCTGCCAGCCCCCGAGGACGCCGCCAGCGTCGATCTTGACCGCGCGACCCCAGCCTTCGACCAGCGCTTGCGGTCTTTTGGGGGGCGCGTCGTAACCGCTTCGGCGGGAATATTCGGAGATTCGGGCGTAGGGACTACCGGCTACCTCTATGCCCCGCCGAGTTCCCGAGAGCGGCTTACGCGCTCGCAAGAGGAGTATTTGGCGGTCGTCAAGAGCCGACAGCTCCTGCGCGCTGTTACACGAACCACTATTAGTGAAGGCGCCTTGTGCATGGCCGGCAACCTCTCCCTCGACCATCGCCGCCTCCTGCCTCCGTTTTATCCCCTGCAAAGAAACTCCGACGGCCTTTTCGCCGCGGTTCTGCGAAAGTGCTTCCGAGACGGCTATTTGGCATATCTGCCTTGGGCCCTCTGGCACGATCCCCCGCGGAGCCGTTCCCAACCGATCGAGCAGTTTTTCGAAGGCGCATCGAGAACGCGCTTACCCGAGATCGTGAAGTTGCTGATTCGCGCGGCCCCGGACGTATCGGGCGGCGGAGACGACCGGATCGCACTGATGAAGCTCGGCACTCACCTGAAAGACGTCGCCTCCGGGAGCCTTGCTGATTTTGAGGAGTTGGTCCGCACCGAGTTTTGGCGCGCTTTCAAGCGTTGGGCTGGCCGCGGCCGAGGAACCGGGTTTGCCTGATTTCTACGCCGCCTATCGCGGGAAATACTTGGCGATCTTGCGGGAATCGCTGCCGAAGCCGGAATACTTTATCCCCCTGGACTTGATGGATCTCGGAAGTGAAGAAGAAGTCCGGCAGCTTGTAAAACGGCTCGTCCGCCAGTTTGGAGAGCTACTTGCAGTATGGCCCACTATCATTGAAACTACTAAAGAGTTACATGACAAAGGAGTCAGGCTGACCAAAGCCGTCGGGCCAGGGCGAGCGAGAGCGGCGGGCTGAAGCGCAGGCGCTATTCGCGGACCCGCACCCGATCCGCGGTCGGAAAATCCTGGAGGACTTTCTGGGTGACTTTGCCCGAAGCCGCCCATTCGGCGCCCCGCTGCAAGGTCGTGATGAAACCGGCGCAGCTCATGGCGAGCGTGTCGTGGCCCAGTGTGGTGTGAAAGATGCGTCCTTTGCCGTAGGTGATGGTTAGAAGCATGGGTTCATGTTCGTCGGTACCGCCGGTGCTAGGGTCGGAATAGGCGGTCGCGAGCACGGTCATGTCTTGGGCCGGCCCGCGCAAGCGGTCGTAGAGCTCGTCTTCGGCGTGCATCCATCTTGTTGGCAAGCCCTTGGTGATGGGGTGTTGGGTGTCACGGACGACCAGTTGGTAAGCATGCCGCTTACCGTGGCTGCCGCCCCTTCCGGGGCCATGGTCGAGGACGACTCGACCGTCGCGGAAACGAACGTATGGCCCGGATTTTTCGTCGCGGCCGCCCCAGCCGCCGATCCCGATCATCTCGTTGTACGCCTGCCATTCGGGGAAAGCGTTATCCGCCGCGTGGACGGAAACGAACCCGCCGCCTTGTGAGACGTATTGTTCGAACGCGGCTTGCGTCGCCTCAGGCCACGAGTCCCCGTCGAAAACGTCGGTGTAGTTTGAAACCACCACGTCGTAGGCTGAAAAATCCGGCCCAAAGCCGCTCATATCGGACCCCTTCGGCGGGGACGTGGCCACATCGACCGCGAAGATCCCTGTTTGGTCGAGAGCCTTCTCGATCAGCGGAGTCGTCTTTTGCCATTCGTGGTTGCTCTGCCCGTCGAGGATAAGGGCTTTGAGGTTCGGCTCCGCAGCGGTTGCGGGCTGTGAAACCACGACCATGGCAATCGTCGCGACAATGGCCGCCAGTGAGCAAATTTCTACCATGGAACGAAGCCTGGTACACGAATAGGGCACAGCAGAGTAGGCCGGCCGCTATGAGTAGGCGCCGCCCCAAAATCAGCAAGGCTGCGCGTCGGCGACACCTACCGCAGGTGCATGACGACCGTTTTGGATTCGGTCATCTCCTCGACGGCATATTTAGGACCCTCTTTGCCGAAGCCGCTGTCTTTCACGCCCCCGTAAGGCATCAGGTCCGCGCGCCAGACGGTTCCCCAATTGATGTGTATGTTGCCGGAATCGACCTCGCGGGCAAAGCGCATGGCATTGTCGAGGTTTTCCGTGAACAGGGCGGCCGAGAGACCGTAGTTGGACTCATTGGCCAAAGAGATCGCCTCGTCTATGGTTTCGACGGGCGTGATGCCCAGCGCCGGGCCAAAAAGTTCGTCGGCCGAGATGCGCATCTCCGGCTTGACGTCCGCCACCACGGTGGGAGCGAACACGGCCCCGTTGCGGCCGCCGCCGGTCAGCACCCGGGCGCCTTGCCCGGAGGCCTCTTGGACCCATTCTTCGACGCGCGCGGCGTCTTTTTCCCGCACCATCGGGCCGACGTTCGTGCTTTCATCGAGCGGGTCGCCCGCGGTCAGCGCACCCACTTTCGGAGTGAGCGCATCGATCAGGTCGCTGTAGACGTCCTTGTGCGCCAGCACGCGCTGCGCGCTGATGCAGACCTGGCCCGCGTTAGCGTACCCGGTGATCGCCAGGGATGCGGCGGCTTTTTCCAGATCGGCGTCGGCCAAGACGATGACCGGAGCGTTGCTGCCCAGCTCCATGGTGACCTTCTTGATGCCGGCCGTACGGCAGATCCTCTCGCCGACGTCGCGGCTTCCCGTGAAACTAATCTTGCGCACCCGAGGATCACTGGCCAGGATGTCGCCGATTTCACCTCCCGAACCGGTTACACATTGCACGCCTTCGGGCGGCACGCCCGCGTCGAGCAGTACTTGCGCGAACTTCAACGCAATCAGCGGCGTGTCGGTGGCGGGTTTGATGACCACCGAGTTGCCGCCGGCCAGAGCCGGCCCGACCTTGTGGCAGACCAGGTTCAACGGGAAGTTGAACGGGGTGATGGCCAGCACGACTCCGCAGGGGACTCGCAGGGTAAATCCGAATTGGTTGACAGCATTCGGGGCGCCGTCGAGCGGCAGCACTTCCCCTCCGATGCGCTTGGCCTCTTCCGCCGAAAGGCGAATCGTTTCCGCGGCCCGCGCAACCTCGATCTTCGACTCGCCAAGAATCTTACCTTCTTCGAGCGTGATCGTCCGAGCCAGATCGTCGATTCGATCGTCCATGAGTTGGGCCGCGCGCATCAGCATTTCATAGCGCTTGAAACCCGAGATCTTGCGCATCGTCTTGGCCCCGGCGACTGCGTAGGCCAGCGCCCGATCGATGTCATCGGGAGTCGCTTTGGGCACCGTATCGACTTCCGTGTTGTCGAAAGGATTCATCACCGGGATCTTGTCGGATGTGTCGGCCCAGTCGCCGGCAATCAGCATTTGCATGGTTTTATTACCTCACAGTCAAGAGTTCTCAATCAGAAAAGATGCGGCGCTTTCCCTTCCCGGGTCTCGCCACCCGGGGAGACCCGCAGGCTCGTAGTAGATCATCACTGGTCGGCTCGACGATGTCAAGTGACCAAAGCAGCGCTCCGGATAGCCGACGGTGCTTCGCGAAAGTCCGACGGGGGCGGCGAATGAACCGTCTCCGCTACACAGCGGGCGCGGCCGGGTCGCCGCTCCGAAAATCACGTTGGTAAGGGGGGCGAGGGCATTGCCGGGGGGCTCGGCCTTATAGCCCAGGCCGGCAGCTTTCCCACCTCCGCTCATGTCTTGGGACGGGGCAGAGGCCCATCGCCGCTCGCTCGCGCTCGCGGCCCGGTGAACGTGGCTCGCCGCACAGACAGAAACTCACCACCCTGTTAACCTTATGGGGGACCGATTTTCGTCTTCCTCAAGACGATCTATTCCGGGGGGATGATCCATGGTGAACCTCAGAGCAGCCGCAATCTCCGTTTTTCTTTCACTACTCACAGTGCCGGCGTTATTCGCTGAGTCGGCGGCCAAGGACTCATGGCGCCAATGGCGTGGCCCGAATAACAACGGAGTCGCCGAAAGTGATGGTCCCCTGCATTTCTCGGACACCGAATAACGTCAAGTGGAGAATCAAGATCCCCGGAAAAGGTAACTCGACGCCCGTGATTTGGGGGGACACGATTTTCGTGACGACGGCCGTACCCACCGAACCTATTCCGGAAGCCGCGGCGGGGGGTCACGGAGGACGCCCCGGCGGTCCGGGTGGCCCTCCTCGGGGTGCGCGGGGACCCGGCGGTCCCGGTGGCGGAGGCTTTGATTTCAGCCGCTTTCTGGAGCGTCTGCCCGAAGAGCATCGCACGAAGGCGCAGGAACTCCTTAAGGGCCGGGGTCCCTGGGAACTCAACGATGAGGAGCGCGGAAAGTTCCGCGCGATCATGCAAGCGGCCTTTGGCGGCCGAGGGCCGGGCGGCGGGCCCGGCGGTCGGCGTGGCGGCTTCGGCGGCCGGGGCCACGGCGGCGGCTCGGGCTTGTTGGTCAACCACAAGTTCGTGGTGATGGCGATCGATAAGAACTCGGGCAAAGTTCTTTGGGAGAAGACCGCGGCCGAGCAGACGCCGCACGAGGGCTACCACCGCCAATATGGCAGCTTCGCCTCGAATTCGCCGCTGATCGACGAGGAGACGCTTTACGTGAATTTCGGTTCGCGGGGCTTATACGCCTATGACCTTGTGGGCAACCTCAAATGGAAGAAGGACCTCGGCCAACTTCAGATGCGGCTAGCTTTCGGCGAGGGCATCCCTCCCGTCATCCACGGGAACAGCCTTGTGATCCAGAACGACCACGAGGGCCAGTCTTACGTCGTTGTGCTCGACAAGCGGACCGGCGAGGAACTCTGGCGCGCCGAGCGCGACGAGCATAGCAGTTGGCCGCAGCCGATCGTTGTGGAATACGACGGGCGGAAGCAACTCATCACGAGTTCGACCCGCATGCGGGCCTATGATCTCGAGAACGGCGATCTGATCTGGGAGGCCGGCGGACTCGGCGGCAATGCGATTCCGGCCGTTGTGAGCGTCGATAACGAAATGGTGATCGCCATGACAGGGTGGCGTGACGGGAATACGATGGCCGTCAAACTCGGTGGCAAAGGAGACCTGACCGACAACCCGGACTACGTCAAGTGGACAAACCAGAAAGGCAATTCCTGTACAGCCTCACCGGTGTTGCACGACGGCATCCTCTACTTTGTGACCGATCGCGGGATGGTGAGTGCGTTGGACGCCAAGACCAGCGAGAAGTTCTACCACCAGCAGCGGCTGCCCGAGGCCTACTCGTTCAAGGCTTCTCCGGTGGCTGCGAGCGGTAAACTATATCTTGCCAGTGAAGAAGGAGACGTCATCGTTCTTAAACTCGGCAAGAGCTACGAGGTTCTGGCAACGAACAAAATGGGCGAGGAGATGTTCGTCTCTTCCCCGGTGATCGTCGGCGGCGATCTTTTCTTGCGGAGCCAGGACGAGTTGTTCTGTATCAGCGACAACTAACGCCTTGGACTTGCCCAACCGGGGGACTGTCGAGGAGGGTAAATGAGCTTGCAGGGGAAAACGGCGCTGGTCACGGGCGGCGGCCGCGGCATCGGGGCGGCAATCGCCCGTCGGCTGGCCGCCGACGGCGCCAACGTTGCGATCACGTACTCGCGGTCGGGGGAGGCGGCTGAAACTGTAGCAGCGGCTTGCCGCGAGAAAGGTGTTGAGGTGGAAACGGTGCAGGCGGACTCGGGGAACGCGAAAGATGCGGCGGGGTTGGTCGACAAAGTCGTTGAGCGTTTCGGCCGGCTCGACATCTTGGTCAACAATGCCGCCGTATTGTCGTCCGCGTCTCTTGAAGAGACGACCGACGAGGACTTCGATCGCGCAATGAATGTCAATGTCCGAGGTGTTTTCGTCGTCTCCCGGTCGGCGGCCAGGGTGATGGGGGAAGGAAGCCGCATCATCAACATCGGGAGCATTTTCGGGGAAAGTATGCCGCTGGCGAACTTGGGGCTTTACACCATGAGCAAGTTCGCCATAGCAGGCTTGACCCGCGCCTGGGCGCGCGACCTCGGTCCCCGGGGCATCACCGTAAATTGTGTTCAGCCTGGGCCGATCGATACGGACATGAACCCCGCCCAAGGCCCTTTCGCGGACATCCTGACGCCCCGCACGGCGCTCGGTCGCTACGGCAAGCCGGAGGAGATCGCGGACCTGGTCGCGTTCTTGGCGGGACCGCAAAGCAGCTATTTGACGGGAGCGTGTCTGAACGCGGACGGCGGAACGAACGCGTAGCAGGCTTGGGGGCGCAAGTTTCACGATTCGAAAACGCGCCGGTTTTCATCCCTTTGGGTAAGGCACAGGCTTGGCCGGGTCCCATGGTCAATCACTGGCGGTCGAGGCTCCGAATCGGGCATGGCGAGGGTGTGCGAGAGCAAGAAGCTGAGCCTGGAACGCCAGTGACAGGCCAACTATCCGTAACGACCATGGCAGCATGGCCGCTTCGTCGAAAACCCGCCGGTGGCCACACATCGAGGCCACGGAGACCACACTCGCGTCTAAGGACAGGCTGGCCGGGGGTGCTGCCCTTGCTACCGGCGCCGCTAGTCAACCTCACGACTAAAACCGCGTGCTAAAGTTTAGAGAGCCTGAGCCAAGCTCGCGGACCGGCTTCTCTGAGAACGAATCTTGGGCCTGAAGCGGTCAGCCAGCCATCTTCTTACGCGCAGGCATGAAGAATCTGGCGTGAGTAATCCCACTGTATCCCCCTTGTCGCCGGAAGAGACCCCCGGCCCCGACGAACAGCCGCCGGCGGAGGGACCTCGAAGCGAGGAAGCCGGCTCATCGTTCGGCATCAAGCTGGAACAATACGCCGGCCCGCTTGATCTGCTGCTCGATCTGATCCGCAAGCAGAAGATCAACATCTACGACATCCCGATTGCGAAGATCACCAACCAGTACCTGGACTATCTCCGCCAGGCCAAAGAGTTGAATATCGACTTGGGTGGCGAGTTCGTCTTCCTGGCGGCGACGCTGATCCAAATCAAGTCGCGGATGTTGCTGCCGCGCGACCCGGCTCTTCCCGAGGCGGAGCAGGAAGATCCGCGGGAACAGCTGGTTCAGCAGTTGCTGGAACACGAGAAGTTCATCCAGGCGGCCCAGATGCTGCAGCAGAAACGTCTCGTCGAAGAGAACGTCTGGTCGAATCCGCCCCTGGAGGCTTTTCTCGACGAAGCCGATGAGCCGGGATTGGCCGTCTCCGTCTTCGATCTGGTCAACTCCTTCCAGAGCGTGCTCGAAAGGGCCAAAAACCGGCCGCGCTTCGACGTGCCGGGCGGAGATGTCTCGGTAGAGAGCCGCATCGAGTATTTGAAAAACCTGCTGCGGGGAGAAGACGGACCGGTTGTGTTGCGAGAGGTTTTCGAACGCCAGCCCAGCCGCCGGGCGATGCTGGCCACCCTGTTGGCCGTACTCGAAATGGTGCGCATGCAGGCCATCATCCTGCGGCAGGACGAGTTGTTCGGCGAAATCGTCGTGCGGAAACACAAAATGTTCGATGTCGTCTTCAGCAGCGAGCAGCCGCTGCTCGCCGTCCAAGCAGAGTACTCGGAGTGAGCGACCAGCCCATACTTTCATCCTTGCTACCCGACGAGACCGAACGCCGGGCCCTTCTGGAAGCGATCGTCTACGTCGCGGAAGAACCGCTGACCCTGGAGCAGATCGCCGGCGGACTCGATCTGCCCGCCGACGTCGTCAAAGCGGACTTGCAGGCGCTGATGGAGGAGTCTCGCAAACCCGAGCGGGGCGTGGAAATCCGCGCCGTGGCCAACGGCTACAAGATGTCCACCAAAGCGGAACACCACGAAGCGGTGCGGAGTTTCGTCGGGACGCTCCGGCCGAAGCTGAAGCTCTCGCTGCCGGCGCTTGAAACACTCTCTGTCATCGCCTACAAGCAGCCGGCGACGATCCCTGAGATTCAAGCCATTCGGGGCGTCAACGTCACCGGTGTGGTCCACACGCTTTTGAGCCGCAAGCTGATCACGACGGCCGGCCGCAAGAAAGTGATCGGCAAACCGATGCTCTACCGGACGACCAAGGATTTCTTGGTGCAGTTCGGCCTTAGCGATCTGTCGGAGCTACCCTCCCTGAAGGAGCTGGAAGAGATCAGCAAGGGCTTGCTGGGCGAAGGCGAGATCAGCAGCGATGACGAGGCGGCGGCGAGCGGGGTTTCCGCGGTCGAAGACGACGGTGAAGCGGCCGGGGAAGAAGAGCGCTCCACCTGATCGCTTCCCCCGGGCAGCCCCTTGCCCTCGCCGGACGGCAGTGGGGCAAGGCCAATGTGATTGTCCACGGATTGGCCTTGTGGGGTTAGCCCGCTTCTCTCACCACGGTCACAGCCGTTGGGGCGAAGGGCCCGCTGGCCGTGGCTCGCGGCGACCGTCTTTGGGCTTGGTCCGCAGCGTCTTCCGCACCAGCCGGGCCGCCCGCTCGCGGCTGACCAAGCGAGGCCGGGCGGAACGCATCTGGTCCTGGAACCCGTCACATCCTGCTCGAGGAAGCGCCGCCGCCACTTGCCCGCCGTGTGATCGCTCAGACCCGGTTGTTGGGCAATCTCGCGGTTGCTGTGACCAGCTGCGCTGAGCAGCACGATACGCGCTCGTCTGACCCCTCCAGCGGGGAGAGTAGGGGAGCGCACGATCGCCTCAGCCCAGCTAAAACAACTGGCTCCAAACGACGATCGCGAACATCGTCCCGTAGAAGACGCTGCAGGCGGCGAGCGCCAACTTTCTCCACAGCGGCGGCTGCAGTTCCTTCGGCAAAAACCGGGTGTTGACTCGCAAGACTTGCAAACCCGCCACCGCAAGGATGAAGCCGCCGATATTGGCGCCCACTTTGAACAGTGCCATCGCCGTACCCCAGTTGACAGCCCACAGACCCCAAACCGTGAAAACAACAAGGGCGGTGTAGTAAACGGAGCTTACGTTACCGCGCCGCCATGCGCGCACGCGCGGGCTGCCGGCCCAGATCATATCCGTCACGGTGCGGATCAAGACGTCCGTATTGCCCAAGTGTGTGGAGAAGAGGACCCAAAACCCGTTCAGCAAGGCCAGCGACCAAAACCCCGCCCAGAGGTTCCGCGCCATATACTCGGCCTGATAGGCGCCGGCGGCGGTTCCGGAGAGGTCCGATCCGGGCGGGATGATGGCCGTGGTCAGGTTGACATTGAGAAACATGCCCAGAAAGGCGCCTGTGCCCCACAACCACACCTGATCGGCGTGGACGTATTTCCACCAGACCCTCCAGCGACGCAGATTCTGCGCCGTAACAGGAAAGATCTTGCCGGTCGCCGAGAGGGTGATGTGCCCGCGGCCGAAGGCGCTGCCGATAGCCCCCACCTTCGCCCCCATCCCGAAACCCTTGTCACGAGCCCAATTGGAGATGACCAAGTTGCCGATACCCCCGGACCCGGCCGACGCTGCCAACGCGCCCAGCAGGACGACGTCGATCCCCGCGGGGACTTGGCCGAACTGCAAGAAGCCCCAGAATGTCTTGCTCCAGTTCGAAAGGGGGACAAAGAAGACGTTGACGATGCCCAAGAACAGGAAGATAAAGACAAGCATGAACCAGGACACGTGCTCCAGCATTCGCTCGATTGTCTTGCCGAAAAGCAAGATGCCGACGCCGGCCGCGATGACCCCATAGGTGACATAGGCCAGCACATGGGCATCGGAGTCCAACGGCATGTGACCGGCGAAAGCGGCGAAGAGCACCGCGGCGGAGGCGGCCGCCAGCGAGGGCAACCCCAGCGTCGCCACGCCGAACGTCGAATAGACGATCGCCCAGAACCGCGACCCCGGGTTGAGGCGCATGATGCCGCTGATCATCGGCTCGCCGGTGTAGAGGGTGTAGCGAAGCGATTCGAGGTTGAAGACAACTTGAAGAACAACAGCGATGGTGACCACCCAGAACACCGAGAGGCCATACTGCACGCCGACGGCGGGTCCAACGAGCCACTCCCCTCCGCCGGTCGAGGCAACCAGCAGGATCACTCCGGGGCCGATGACCTGAAAAAGGTTGCGGCCCGAAAACGGCGGCGGCTCCGGCAAGTCGTCTTGTCCCCAGCGGGGCAGGCTACCGTGGTCGGCGCCCGCCGCGGGCGCCGAGGAGTCCGGGTCTCGATCGATAGTCATGGGAACCCCTGTAAATCAACGCTGCGTTCGCTTCGACGAGCAACCGAACCGCCGCTCGATCGGGAACGCCAAGAGCATAACATGGTGGCGCGGTCTCAAGCGTGTTTCCGTCCCTAGCGACTCATTGTCTGATAGAGGCGACAACGTAACGAAAGAGTCAAGTTTTCAAGCGGTCTTTCGGAGAGGAAAAGCCGCGCTGACGAGCTGGTCGAGTTCGGCATCGACTTTCTTCAGCGCGGCCCGCGGCGGTCGTGGCGGTGCGCTGGGTTCCTCAGCGCAAGCAGTGACTGCGCGACGAAAAACACCCGTGCCTCCAGGCGCGAGGATCAGCCGCCCTA
This sequence comes from Bryobacterales bacterium, assembly GCA_965248365.1. Taxonomy (GTDB): domain Bacteria; phylum Acidobacteriota; class Terriglobia; order Bryobacterales; family UBA6623. The sequence goes on from CBDFJA010000004.1 coordinate 1,108,549, forward strand.
CCTTCCCTCCCCGCGGAGTCAGGAAGTAGCATCGGCTCGGCGTCCCACCGAGCGAACCGGCTACAATACTTCTCTGGCCGGACGTGGCGGGCCAGAGAGCAACGAAGCCAGAGGAATCCTTTCTTCCTCGTTCGATAACGTGAAACTACTCGGGGTGTCGGCCGTCATCTGGATGCTGTTGTGGCTCCACCCCGCTTCGGCCGACAGCGCCGAGAAGCAACAATCATCCGCCGACCGCCGACCGTCACAATCCAGCTCGGCGACCAAGTCCGCCAAGAAGCCACGCCGGTCGCGGCGCCGCGTCTACTGGTACAACGAGCGAACCTATACGGATCCGACCGCGGGTGATTTCTCAACGGGCGAAGACGCGATCGTCCGAGAGGCTGTGGTCGAAGCCCTTGGCAAGTTCAACGGGGCTGTTGTCGTCGTCGATGCCGGCAGCGGCCGCGTTCTCGCCATGGTCAACCAGAAGCTTGCCCTCGCCAGCGGGTATATTCCCTGCTCGACGATAAAACTCGTCGTCGGGTTGGCCGCCCTGAACGAAGGCATCGTCAAGCCGGGAGCGAAGGTTTGGTTCGAGGGCTATTGGTTCATGACCATGGTCGAGGGTCTGGCTATCTCCAACAACGTGTACTTCGAATACCTAGGAGAGCGACTCGGCTTCGAACGGCTGAAGCGCTACGCGAACCTTTTCGGACTGGGAGAAAAAGCGGGCTGGGAAATCGCCGGCGAGCAGTTGGGGAGATTTCCCGACGCCGAGAACCGCTGGAGTGTCGGCCGCATGAGCACCTACGGAGACGGCATCTCGGTAACGCCCTTACAGTTGGCGGCCCTGATGGGGGCTCTGGCGAATGGGGGAACGCTCTACTACCTGCAGGCCCCCCGTAGCGAACAACAGATCGCCGATTTCTCCCCGAAGGTCAAACGGCAACTCCCCATCCGGCCGTGGCTGGGTGAGATTGAGACCGGCCTGGGGGAAGCCGTCAAGCGCGGTACGGGAAGAAAAGCTCGCCTGGCCGGGCAACTCATTCGCGGCAAGACCGGGACTTGCACCCAGCGCCGCCGCCCCTACCGCGCGAACCTCGGCTGGTTCGCTTCCTATAACGGCGGGCAAGAAAAGAAACTGGCCATCGTCGTCATGTTGCGAGGCGGCCCGATGATGTATGGCCCGCGGGCAGCCGAAGTCGCCGGGAACATCTACCGCCGGTTGGCCGACCGCGGTTACTTTTCATCACCGCCTGAAACCCGAACTAAGGCAATCGCCGGCGGCGCCGCCTCTTGCTGCTCGCCTGCGCGGCGTTAGATCTACAACTTCCTAGCTCACTGTTCTCACCATGTACACGGTGGACGAGGCGAAAGGCCTGGCGGCCATGGCTCGCAGCAACAGTTTGTGTACATCGTCCGGCTTACAGTTGGTAGGGCAAGTGGTCTCGATGAATCGCCCGCCCTACATCCCTGACGGCGGGCATTTGCTTCTACCCCCGACCATCGCTGGTGAGAAATGCGGGTTAGGTCTGGGCGCAACAACTGCAGCGGTGACCTGCCCCCAGGAACGAGTCCACTCTCTAAGTTAGACCTGGGACCATTTGAAGTCCACTCCATGGTATAGAACTCTGGTCCTGGGACCTGGGTAATCTGGCCTCCGGCGCCGGCGGCCGATAGGCCAAGGCGCTGTGAGGCCGTCGCTGGTTGTACTCCCTGCGCCATCTCTCGGCCAACACCTTCGCCTCCCACAACGTGTCGAAGACTTCTACGTTCAGCAGTTCATCCCGCAGTTTTCCGTTGAAGCTCTCCACATATCCATTCTCCCAGGGGCTGCCGGGCTCGATGTATAAGGTCCTCACCCCAACAGCCTTCAGCCAGTCCCGAACCGCCTGAGCCGTAAACTCTGACCCGTTATCGGACCGAATGTATTCAGGCACTCCCCGATCCACGAACAACTCCGCCAATCGATCCAACACGTCCTGGTGATTCATCTGTCGTTGGACCTCAATGGCCAGACACTCCCGGGTGTATTCATCCAGTAGGGTTAATAATCGAAAGGCCCTTCCGTCATGGGTTCGCTCATGCACGAAGTCATAGCTCCAGACGTGATCCTTGTGAGCCGCTCGTAACCGAACGCAGGATCCATCATGAAGCCACAGTCTCCTTCGTTTCGGCTGTCTGGACGGGACTTTCAGCCCCTCCTGTCTCCACAACCTCTCCACCCGCTTGTGATTCACTTTCCACCCTTCCCAACGAAGCATGGCCGTGATCCGTCGGTAGCCGTATCGCCCGTAGTGCGTGGCCAACTCCACCATCTCAGCCACCAATCGAGCCTCCTCATCGGGGATATGCCTTTCCCTTCGCTGGGTCGATCGAGCCTGTCCCAGCACTTGGCAGGCCCGACGTTCGGAGACGCGCTCTGCTCCCAATCTCTCCCCCACCCACACCACTGCGCGTCTCCTCTTCGTCGGGCCTAGAAGTTTCCCGAGGAAACTTCCTTTAGGATCTGCTTGTCCAAAGACAGATCTGCCACTAGCTTCTTCAACCGGGCATTCTCCTTCTCCAACACCTTCAACCGCTTGGCCTGATTCAGTCGAAGCCCTCCGTACTCCTTGCGCCACCGGTAGTAGGTCTGCTCGGTCACCCCAATCTGTTTGCACACCTGGCCCACCGTCTGTCCTTGAGCTAGACCCACCTCTGCCTCACGCAACTTGATGATGATCTGTTCTGCACTAAATTGGGGTGGACCCCTGTAGTGAAACAACCTGCTAAGCAGGGTTTCCCCATTCGCTGAAAAAGGCTTGGCTGGGGAGCGGCCTTCATTGTAAACTTCTGCTCGGCCGGTGAAGCGGAGGCGGGCTCTGGTGGAGACCAACCCGCCGAGGAATAGCCGGGCGGGAACTCATCGAGACGATGGGTCGGGGCGTGGAGCCTCTCGCTTCGCGCCCCACTCCGGCACGAACCCCGCCCATCGGATCGAAAGATTCCCTCATGCCTCGGAAAACTCATCCCACGACTCCCGCGAGACTGGCCTGTTCGAGCACGCTTTGCTCGTACTCGACCGGCGGCAGATACCCCAGCGCCGAGTGCAAACGTTTCTCGTTGTAGACGCGATCGAGAAACTGCCCGACGCGCCGTTTCGCCTCGGCGAAATCTTCATACTCGAACAAATAGACCTCTTCATATTTCAAGGTCTTCATGAACGATTCCGCCATGGCGTTGTCGTAGGGATTGGCCTTGCGGCTCATGCTGATGCTAATGCCGTGCTGTTGGAGCAGCTTCGTGTAGTCGCCCGAGGCGTACTGCACGCCGCGGTCGGAGTGATGCACCAAGCCCGGCCCGATCTCGCGTGTCCGCAAGGCCGTCCGTAAGGCGGCCAACGCCAACTCCGCCTCCAAAGTGCGACCCAGCGACCAGCCGATCACCCGCCGCGAGAAGGCGTCCAACACCACCGCCAGATACACGAACTCCCGCAACAGCTGAATGTAGGTGATGTCGGCCACCCAGAGTTGGTTCACAGCGCTGATATCGAGCGTCGGCACGAGATTCGGGTAAACCGCCATGCCGTGTTCGGAATCGGTCGTGCGGATGAATTTCTTGCGGCGCAGACACAGCAGGTTGTCCTGGCGCATGATGCGCTGCACGCGCTTGCGGTTGATCACCCAACCTTGGCGCCGCAGCTCGGCGGTGATGCGCCGCGAGCCGTAGGCGGGCATCTCCACGGCGATGCGCTGGATCACGTCCCGCAACGCCGTCTCGTTGTCGCCCGCGGGCGGTTGACGAGCCCGGTAGTAGGCCGCGCGGGAGACCTCCAGCACACGACACATCGCGGCCAACGACAAGCCCGCTCCCGTTTCCCGTTGTTGCTCGATCAAGGGGATCATCTTGTCTTTGAAGACGCGGCGCTCGGAAGCTGTTGTTCCTCGAGCCGCGCCAAGGCCTTTTTTAACAGGGCGTTCTCCATCGTGAGCCGGCCCACCATCTGCTCCAGCTCGCTCACCTGGATCTGCTCGTCATTGGGCTCGCGGTCGCGCTGAAAGGCTCGTTCGGGATCGCGGCGCAGCTGTTGCCGCCACTTGCTCAAAAGCGTCGGATGGATCTCATGTCGCCGCGCCACGGCGGCGACCGAGGCTCCCGCCTCGACCTGCCTCACCGCCCGTAACTTGAACTCGGCTCCAACCGCACCGTAGGCCTCTCTCGTAAACCCGGGCGCCGTTGCTGAACACGGGCCACATCGCACAACCGGGACAGGATCGATCCTCGTTTAGGCCGCTTTTCTGCTTGGAAAATAGGCCCTGTCTGTAACATAAGCTACGTTACGGCCCGTATTTTCATGCTGCGGGGTGGACGAAGTTCATGGTGACTCACCACGCGGCGAAGCGAAGTGCGTGAGAGGTCCGTCAGTACAAAGCGCGGGCCGCTCGGCGAGCGGAGGCGTACTTGGACAGTACGGTGAGCACGGCGAGCAAGCGCAACGAAGTAATGGCGGGCCCATTGTGTGCTTCGGCCGTCAGGTGGTGAGAAAAGCGGGTTAAGAAGTCGCCACCAGACCAGGGACATCTGGGGTGTGTAAAAGTTACACGGGCCTCATGGCGAACCATGGAACTTTTACAGAGCCGTGGCGTAACTTACCTGAAGCCGGCTCGAATCTGATTGATAAAGCAGGGGGGAATCCGTTTGGCGTGGTAATTGCCCGTCAAAGGATGAGAAGGGCCAACGCAATGAGATTGATCGGCATCAGCAACCAAGGATTGATTGCCATCAGCTTCCTCGTGGCGATGTTGTGGGGCTTGATTTTCGCTGAGCAGCGCTTCATCCACCGCGCCCAGCGGGACTATCGAGAAGTCCTCCGATCGCTGCCCGGCTCCCCAGCAGGGCCTCAATCCGCCCCCGCCCGTCAGTCAGTTCCTTTTCGGCCAGCCTCCGGGACCACCGCACTCAGTTAGCCCGCTTTTCTGTTGTGAGAATAGGCCCTAATCTGTAACCACTCCGGGAGACCCTCGGACTCGACCCGTTGAAACGTCACGGCTAGCTAGATCCCGAAAACGAGGTTGAGAATTTTGGCGCCCAGATCAAGGAGCGGTTGGATTATGCCTCGCGCCCAATTGCCGAACCAACCCTCGGCGTTATAAGCGAACCACCCAATCGCGCAGAGAGCGCCGGGAAGAACGATCGTCCAAAACTTATTCATTGCTTTGCTTGACCCTTGACCTGCCCCCAGGAACGAGTCCACTCTCTAAGTTAGACCTGGGACCATTTGAAGTCCACTCCATGGTATAGAACTCTGGTCCTGGGACCTGGGTAATCTGGCCTCCGGCGCCGGCGGCCGATAGGCCAAGGCGCTGTGAGGCCGTCGCTGGTTGTACTCCCTGCGCCATCTCTCGGCCAACACCTTCGCCTCCCACAACGTGTCGAAGACTTCTACGTTCAGCAGTTCATCCCGCAGTTTTCCGTTGAAGCTCTCCACATATCCATTCTCCCAGGGGCTGCCGGGCTCGATGTATAAGGTCCTCACCCCAACAGCCTTCAGCCAGTCCCGAACCGCCTGAGCCGTAAACTCTGACCCGTTATCGGACCGAATGTATTCAGGCACTCCCCGATCCACGAACAACTCCGCCAATCGATCCAACACGTCCTGGTGATTCATCTGTCGTTGGACCTCAATGGCCAGACACTCCCGGGTGTATTCATCCAGTAGGGTTAATAATCGAAAGGCCCTTCCGTCATGGGTTCGCTCATGCACGAAGTCATAGCTCCAGACGTGATCCTTGTGAGCCGCTCGTAACCGAACGCAGGATCCATCATGAAGCCACAGTCTCCTTCGTTTCGGCTGTCTGGACGGGACTTTCAGCCCCTCCTGTCTCCACAACCTCTCCACCCGCTTGTGATTCACTTTCCACCCTTCCCAACGAAGCATGGCCGTGATCCGTCGGTAGCCGTATCGCCCGTAGTGCGTGGCCAACTCCACCATCTCAGCCACCAATCGAGCCTCCTCATCGGGGATATGCCTTTCCCTTCGCTGGGTCGATCGAGCCTGTCCCAGCACTTGGCAGGCCCGACGTTCGGAGACGCGCTCTGCTCCCAATCTCTCCCTCACCCACACCACTGCGCGTCTCCTCTTCGTCGGGCCTAGAAGTTTCCCGAGGAAACTTCCTTTAGGATCTGCTTGTCCAAAGACAGATCTGCCACTAGCTTCTTCAACCGGGCATTCTCCTTCTCCAACACCTTCAACCGCTTGGCCTGATTCAGTCGAAGCCCTCCGTACTCCTTGCGCCACCGGTAGTAGGTCTGCTCGGTCACCCCAATCTGTTTGCACACCTGGCCCACCGTCTGTCCTTGAGCTAGCTGTGGAGCCTCAACAGGTTGTTCCGGGGAGGAGGGAGTCGGCTGATAGGGGGATGATAGCCGAGGCTGGCGTGGGGGCGATGCCAATTGTAGTCGTGGAGCCAGGGGAGCAGATGGTTGGCGCGTTGGAGGGAGGAGCAGTAGGAGCGGGCATAGGCCCATTCGCGGAGGGCGGTTTGGATGAAGCGCTCGGCCTTGCCGTTGGTGCGAGGGGTGTAGGGGCGGGTGAAGCGGTGGCGGATGCCGAGGCGGCGGCAAGTACGACGGAAGTGGCGGGAGCGGTACCAGGAGCCATTGTCGGTGAGCAGGCGTCGGATGCGGATGCCAAGCGAGCCATAGTAGGCGTGGGCGAGGAGAAGGAACTGGGCAGCGGAAAGGCTGCGCTCATCGGGCAGGATCTGGGAGAAGGCGATGCGGGAATGGTCGTCGACGGCGACGTGGACGAACTCCCAGCCGGCGGCGCGGGAGCGTCGGGTCTTATCGCCGGTAACGCGGTGACCGGCGTGCTGGAAGCGGCCGAGCTTTTTGATGTCGAGATGCAGTAGATCGCCGGGACGGTGATGTTCGTAGCGGCGAACGGGGGGAGCGGGTTCGAGATCGCGGAGACGGTTGAGTCCGGCGCGACCGAGGAGGCGGCTGACGGTGGCCGGGGATAGCCGCAGGGTTTGGGCGATGCGGCGGCCCGTCCAACGTTGTCGGCGCAGGGCGAGGACGCGGTCAACGACGGCTTGCGGGGTGCGGCGCGGGCTATGCCGGGGACGCGAAGAGCGATCGTAGAGACCGGCTTCGCCTTCGCCGCGGTAGCGGGCCAGCCAACGGCGGGCGGTGCGTTCTGAGACGTCTCGGGCCGCCGCGGCGGCCCGAGGCGTCTCTCCAGCGAGGATGCATCGAACCAAAAGGGCTCGGCCTTTGGGCGTCAATCGGGCATTCTGATGGATGTTCATGCGGTCTCTCCAGGGTCGTGGTTATTCGACAACTCCAGCTTCCCTGGTCCGGGACCGAATGAACAACCTGTTGAAAGATCACAGCTAGACCCACCTCTGCCTCACGCAACTTGATGATGATCTGTTCTGCACTAAATCGCTTCCCTGCCATCTCTTGCCTCCTTCCTAAAACCGAAAATCCTAACATTCAACTTGGACTCGTTTTAGGGGGCAAGGCCACTCGAGAAGATCGTAGAACTGGGTGATTCGAGACCGCAGGGCTTCTTCCACTTCCGGCGGAGGGGGTTGGTCGACGGGGTCGCTCTGCGCCCACGCCAAACCCACCGCTATCATCGCCAGCAAGGGCAAAGATTTTCCGCCTTTTACGATTTCATTCATAGCAAGTTGTCTCCGAATTATACCAGCCGTTCGAGAGAGGGCCGGGCGAACCGATCCCGTGACCGTCGCTCAGTCTTTCTTGTGGATGTCTCGGTGCACGATCTTGATCGTGCAACCGGCCGCCGCCAAGTTTCGGCCAATGGCTTCAGCGATCATCACCGAGCGGTGACGGCCTCCGGTACAGCCGAAGCTGATCGTCAGGTTGCTTTTGCCCTCGCGCGCGTAGTGCGGGATGAGGTAAATGGAAAGATCGGAGATGCGTCCGATGAACTCGCCCGTCTGTGGGAAAGACCGAACGTAGCGCACGACCTTGGCGTGTTTGCCGCTGAGATGACGGCATCCGGGTACGTAGTTCGGGTTGGGTAGAAAACGAACGTCGAAGACAAGGTCGCTGTCGCTCGGCACCCCGTATTTAAAACCGAAGCTGCACACCGTGACGAGCAATAAAGGTCCCGTAGCAGAGCCGCTGAAGCGCGAGGTGATGAGGCGGCGCAGATCGTGAATATTGAATTCCGATGTGTCGATGGTCAGGTCGGCCAGCTTCTGGATCGGAGCCAGCGCCCGGCGTTCCGCCCGAAGGTTCTCCAGAATGGTGTCCTTGCGTCCGAGCGGGTGGGGACGACGGGTCTCACTGAAGCGCCTTTGCAGCACCGCGTCACTGCTTTCCAGGAACAGCAACAAACCAGGGTTCTTCTCCCCCAGACTTCGAAACATGGCAGGGAACCGTTTCAAGGCTTGGCCCTCGCGGATATCGACGACCAGCGCAGCGCGAGAAATCTCGGGAGACTGGCGGCAGAGTTGCGCGAAGGTGGGGATCAGATCGATCGGCAGGTTATCCACCGCATAGAACCCCATGTCTTCAAAGACTTTGAGAACCGACCCCTTGCCGGAACCGCTTAGTCCGGTGATGATTACGAGCGGCGGGATCTGTGCCGGCTCCGGCGCGGGAAGGGCTTGCGGGGAAGAGCTTTGGGTTCGGCTGCGGGAACGGCCCGCCCCAGCTCGTTTTGGCTTCTTCATCGTCCCGGTCCGCTCGAGCGGGGATGAAAGGCTTAGCCGGCTTCGACCAGTTCTAGGCAGCCGTCTCGCCGCCGAAGCAGCACCCTCATTTCACCGCTTTCCGCGTCGCGGAAGGTGATCTGGTCGCGGTCGAGATCATCAATCTGCATCACGGCTTCTTCGACGGTCAGCGGCTTGGGCGCCACGCGGCGACTGTGGATAACTCGCGCGCCGGGGTTCTCTTGGCGGCGTCGAAGCTCGCGCTTGTCACCGGCGGTCTCAGGCAAGGCGGCGTCTCTCGCCGATGGACGCTCGCCATGTTGCCTTTCGTGTCTGCGAACGTCAATCAGTTTGTGTTTGTTCTTCACGGCTTGCTTGCTGAGCTTGTCCACCGCCGCGAGCAAGGCTGAGAGAGGTTCCGCGTGGCTGGCCGTGACGACCAGGGTGTGGCTCAACGCGCGCAGGGTGACCTCGGCCTCGCAAAGGCGCCGCTGACGAGACAGGACGACATGCGCTTCCAAACCGTCCTTGAGACCGAGAATCCGGTGGATCTTATCGAATTTCAGCTGTAGCTTCTGCTTTTGCCGGTCGGAGATGTCGGCCTTCCGGCCCGTGTAGTGAACTCTCATTGCTGTTCTCCCCGGCTGCGGCTAGCTGTGGAGCCTCAACAGGTTGTTCCGGGGAGGAGGGAGTCGGCTGATAGGGGGATTATAGCCGAGGCTGGCGTGGGGGCGATGCCAATTGTAGTCGTGGAGCCAGGGGAGCAGATGGTTGGCGCGTTGGAGGGAGGAGCAGTAGGAGCGGGCATAGGCCCATTCGCGGAGGGCGGTTTGGATGAAGCGCTCGGCCTTGCCGTTGGTGCGAGGGGTGTAGGGGCGGGTGAAGCGGTGGCGGATGCCGAGGCGGCGGCAAGTACGACGGAAGTGGCGGGAGCGGTAACAGGAGCCATTGTCGGTGAGCAGGCGTCGGATGCGGATGCCAAGCGAGCCATAGTAGGCGTGGGCGAGGAGAAGGAACTGGGCAGCGGAAAGGCTGCGCTCATCGGGCAGGATCTGGGAGAAGGCGATGCGGGAATGGTCGTCGACGGCGACGTGGACGAACTCCCAGCCGGCGGCGCGGGAGCGTCGGGTCTTATCGCCGGTAACGCGGTGACCGGCGTGCTGGAAGCGGCCGAGCTTTTTGATGTCGAGATGCAGTAGATCGCCGGGACGGTGATGTTCGTAGCGGCGAACGGGGGGAGCGGGTTCGAGATCGCGGAGACGGTTGAGTCCGGCGCGACCGAGGAGGCGGCTGACGGTGGCCGGGGATAGCCGCAGGGTTTGGGCGATGCGGCGGCCCGTCCAACGTTGTCGGCGCAGGGCGAGGACGCGGTCAACGACGGCTTGCGGGGTGCGGCGCGGGCTATGCCGGGGGCGCGAAGAGCGATCGTAGAGACCGGCTTCGCCTTCGCCGCGGTAGCGGGCCAGCCAACGGCGGGCGGTGCGTTCTGAGACGTCTCGGGCCGCCGCGGCGGCCCGAGGCGTCTCTCCAGCGAGGATGCATCGAACCAAAAGGGCTCGGCCTTTGGGCGTCAATCGGGCATTCTGATGGATGTTCATGCGGTCTCTCCAGGGTCGTGGTTATTCGACAACTCCAGCTTCCCTGGTCCGGGACCGAATGAACAACCTGTTGAAAGATCACAGCTAGCCCGCATTTCTCACCACCTGACGATCGAAGCACGCCATAGGCCCGCCATGACTGCGTTGCGCTCGCTCGCCGTGCTCAACGTACTGTTCAAGTACACCTCCGCGCGCCGAGCGTCGCGCGCCTTGTACTGACGGGCCTCTCACGCACTTCGCCTCGCCACGTGGTGAGAAAAGCGGGCTAGGCGCGCCGCCTCCGGCGGTGGGTAGAGAGGATGTGCATGTCCTCGCGATACTTGGCGACGGTGCGGCGAGTGACGAAGATCCCCTCTTCTCTCAGTAACTGGCTAATGCGGTCGTCGGTGAGGGGGGTGCTGGAGTCTTCCTCGGCAATCATCTTCTTGACCTTGCGTTTCAGCAGCATCAAGGGAAGCGAACTTCCCGAGGGACCCTGCACCGCTTCCGAGAAAAAGAACCGCAACTCGTAAACGCCGTGCGGCGTGTGTGCGTATTTATTGGCAACGGCTCGACTTACCGTAGACGGGTGTACGCCGATTTCTTCGGCAATCTCTTTGATCATCATCGGCCGTAGATGGTCGAGACCGTGGGACAGGAAGGCTTCTTGCCGCCTGACAATCGACTCACCGACGCTGAGAATCGTGTGCCGCCGCTGCTCAATGTTGCGCAAAAGCTGCATCGCTGAACTGTAGCGGTCGCGGATGTAACCACGAACTTCCTTGCTGGCGCGGCCTTTTTTCAGAAGGCGGCGGTACTGGCGGTTCAAACGAAGGTCCGGGAGATCCTCTTCGTTCAAGACAACACGGAAGCCCTCCTGCGTCTTGACGAAGAAGACATCCGGCTCAACGGTTCGCGTACGCGAAACGGCGTATTGCTCGCCCGGCCGAGGATCGAGGTGCTTGATGAGCTGGACAGCGATTTCAATGTGCGAGAGCGGACGACCGGTCGCGCCGGCAATCTCCGCCATCTTCCCATCCTGCAGCTGCCGCCAGTGCTCGGCGATGATGTGGCCGGCGACGCCCCCGTCGGCGTCGCAGCCGCGCAGCTGGATCCATAAACACTCCTTCAAGTCACGGGCGGCTACGCCGAGAGGGTCGAACTCCTGCACCAGGCGAAGCGCCTCCGCGGCTTGCTCCGCGGAAACTCCGGCGGCGGCGATCTCCTCCAGCGTGGCCGTGAGGTAGCCGTCCTCGCTCAAGTTGCCGATAATACTCTCCATCGTCTCGGCCAATCTGCCCGAGGCGTGAGAAAGACTGAGCTGCCACAACAGATGGTCGGTCAGCGTTGTCTGCTTGGCGAGGAAGGTCTCAAAGGAAGGTCTCTCGATGACTTCGAATCCGAATGGAGTGTACTGGCCGGCATCGAGGTAGTCGTCGAAAAAAGAGTGAAAGTCAATCTCGTCAAAAGGATCGGAGCCGTTATCCTCCGCCGAGGGCGACGCTTCCTCCTTCGCAACCGCGTCGCTCCTAGGTCCCACCTCGCCCGTTTCCTCGGGCGGCGCGGTTTCATCCTTGGACTTCGACTGGTCCGACTCCGCCTGCCGGTCGGCCACCGAGGCGTCGTCTTGGCCCGAGTCGTCGTCGACGGAAGCCTCTCCGTCCGCTGTCGCTTCTAGCAGCGGGTTTTCGATGAGTTCCTGGGCGATTTCCTCCTTCAACTCCAGTTTATTGAGGGCCAGCAGCTTCACGAGCTGGCGCAAACTCTGCGTCAAAACCGGCTTTTGCGCGAGTTTCAGGCTCAAGCGCTGCTGCATCAACATGGCGGCGATCGGTGGTCAAACTTTCTAGGAATCAGTATACCAGCCGACAAGTTTTCCTCTCCGCCGGTGATGGCGCCGCGCCGTTCAAACTAGCCCGCTTTTCTCAGCACCTGACGAGACGAAGTGCGTGAGAGGCCCGTCAGTACAAGGCGCGCACCGCTCGGCACCGCATTCCTTCAATAATGCGAGCGTACTTGAACCCTACGTTGAGCACGGCGGGCGAGCGCAATGCAGTCATGGCGGGCCTATTGCGTGCTTCGACCGCCAGGTGGTGAGAAATGCGGGCTAGTGGGTTTAGACGGAGCGGTTATTCCGACTCAACCGTTCAGAGCTGCGGGCGGAAGCCTGCGGTCGAGGCTGCAAAGCACACTGCCAGGAGTTGTACGTCTCGTTGTCCCAATTGTCGGCACTTCCTTACTGGGGCACGCGCTCACCATGAGTAAAGCAGAGCCGCCGGAGGAAGCTGGCGGTCAAGGACGCAATTCACCGCGAGCAATTCAGAGCCGCGAACGCCGATGAGCAGGTGTGGACCGAACGGCCGACCCAAGGGGATGAATAGCTCATGATCGCCTAAGCGATCTCGCGCTATGAGATCATTGGGAGCTCAGCGAGGGCCTGGTAGCGACCGGCACTCTTGCCGGTCCATAGTTCGTGAGGTAGCGGACGGTTTTGGAGATGAGTTCGCTATAAATTCGGGAATGTCGGGCTGGAAAGCCCGACACTGGGACAAACAAGAGTGTTTGTCCCTACAGCGCTCGACCGATTCGGTAGCGACCGGCAATCGTGGCGGTCCTCGACTCAAAAGTTAACCATGCTCGGTACGACCATCTCGCATTACAAGATCGTCGAGAAGTTCGGCGAGGGCGGCATGGGCGTCGTCTACAAGGCCGAAGATCTCAAGCTCGAGCGTTTCGTGGCCCTGAAATTTCTCGCCCCACATCTTGTGGAAGACGAGGAAGGCCGCCGGCGCTTTCAGCGGGAAGCCAAGGCTGCCGCCGCCCTCGACCACCCGAACATCTGCACCATCCACGAAATCGACGAGGCCGAAGGCCGGGTGTTTTTGGCCATGGCTTACCTCGACGGCTCCACCGTGAGGCAGAAAGTCAAGCAACGTCCACTAAAGCTCGACGAAGCGCTGGATATTGCGATTCAGGCCGGGCAGGGCTTGCAAGCGTCGCATGAGACGGGCATCGTCCACCGCGATATCAAGAGCGCCAACCTGATGGTCAACGCCCGCGGCCAAGTAAAGATCATGGACTTTGGGCTGGCGCAGTTGGCTGAACAGTCGAAACTCACAAAGACAGCGACCATCCTAGGAACCCCGGCTTACATGTCGCCGGAGCAGGCGCAGCGCCTGCCCACCGATCGGCGCACCGATATCTGGTCGCTGGGGGTGGTGATTTATGAAGTGGTCACCGGGCGCACGCCGTTCGAAGGAGAACGCGAGCAGGCCGTGCTCTATGCCATTGCCGGCGAGCAGCCCGAGCCGATAACCGCCCTGCGGGTCGGCATACCCACGGAGCTTGACCGCATCGTCGGCAAGGCGCTGGCGAAGAAGCCCGACGAACGCTACCAGCACATCGACGAGATGCTGGTCGATCTGCGGGAATTGCAAAAGCAGGCCGAGTCGGAGGCGCGCGACACCCGTCGGCCGCAGCCCGCGTCGAAACCCGCCAGCCGTACGCCGTGGTATATCGCCGCTGTTGCCGTGGTGATCGCCGTCATCCTGGGCGTCAGCGCCTGGCTGGGCGTATTCGGGCTGGCCAACGGCGCCGGTGACGCGCCCGCGGCACCCCTCCAGGCGGTCCCGTTGACCGGCTATCCGGGCAGTGAATTCTCCTCGAGCTTCTCCCCCGACGGGAACCAAGTAGCTTTCTGTTGGGACGGGGAAAACCAGGACAATCTCGACATCTACGTCAAAATGATAGGCTCCGAGACTCCCTTGCGACTGACCACCGACCCGGCCCGAGACTTCAGTCCGGCCTGGTCAGCCGATGGACGCAGGATCGCTTTCCTACGAGCGATGCCTAGGCAGAAAGCTGCTGTGCTTCTGATCCCGGCTATCGGGGGCCCTGAGCGCCTAGTGGCTGAGATCAGCGACGTGGGAGGAGACTCTTCCTCCAACCTAGCCCGGGGCCCCGACAGCAAAGAGCTCGTCGTTACCGAACGAACTTCACCCGGCGACCCCTTCGCGCTGTTCCTGCTGTCAACCGAGAGCGGTGAAAAGCGCAGGCTGACATCTCCGCCGGCGAAATCGTTAGGCGATAGCGGTCCGGCCTTTTCCCCAGATGGGCGAAGTCTGGCCTTCGCAAGGGTCCTCGGCTTTCTTGTCTCCGACATTTACCTGCTCGCCCTGGCCGAGGACCTTACACCAAATGGAGAACCGAAACGGCTGACATTCCAGAATCTGCCATCCTGGAGTCCTACCTGGACTCCCGACGGGCGGGAGATTGTCTATGCAAGAGGCCTGCTTGTTGAGTCTATGGGTCTGTGGAGAGTTTCAGTTTCTAGGTCCGGCGAGCCGGAACGATTGCCCGTCGCCGGTGAGGGAGCTTCCACCCGGAGTTAGAGCGGATCAGGGCCTAACGGTTTCCCCCGACGGCCGGTCGATCTTGTACACGCAAGTCGATCAGTTGCAGAGCGATCTGATGCTGGTGGAGAATTTCCGCTGACGGGGGGGGCGGGGTGACAAAGCGGGGCGGAGTGAGGGCACGGCTCCCGGTATGATTAGCCGCGAAGGTAGTTGTCCCAACGGTTCGGCGTCGACAGTCAGCTGGCCGAATATAGCCACACAGAGCCGCGGGCGTTAGCCCGCGGGCCCGCGCTCGGGCGGGGCGAATCTGTACGCTTCTCACTGCGGGACCGCGCCCGGGCAGCCCGAATCTGTGCGGTGCTCGCCGCGAGGCCGCAAGCTGTCCGGTTCCTCGCCTTACGGGCCCGCGCCCTGACGGGCACGGCTCTGTCCGGTGGTTGCTTGTGGGGCCCGCGCCCTGACGGGCACGGCTCTGTTCGATTGTTGCTTGCTCTGTCGTGTGGTTAGGGGTGGAGCCGACTTACCGCAGCGGCTTGGGCGCGTCGAGGGTTTCGCCGAGATACACTTGTCGGACCTCTTGATCGGACTCCAGCTCACCCGGGCTTCCGGAGCGAAACGCTTCTCCGTTGTGGATGATGTAGGCGCGATCGGTAACCCGCAGCGTTTCACGGACGTTGTGATCCGTCACCAAGATGCCGATGCCCTCGCTCTTGAGTTCGGAGATGATTCTCTGCAGCTCGACCACTTGCTTGGGATCAATTCCGGAGAATGGTTCGTCCAGGAGCAAAAAACTCGGAGAGATGGCCAGTGAGCGTGCGATCTCCACCCGCCGGCGTTCGCCGCCCGACCGGGAAAGTACCTTGAGCACCGTGAGCAAGCGCAACGCAGTCATCGCGGGCCTATTGCGTGCTTCGACCGTCAGGGGGCGCCGCGATGTGCGTAAGAAAAGCCGGCTAGCTAACTTAACTAGGCTCCGGCGCGTAGAGAACAAAGATGCCCGCCATGGCATCGACCGGCTCGCTGGTCGTGTTTTCGTATACGACGACCAACTTGAAGCGATCGCCGGGCCGGACTCTATAGCCCTCGGCGTTCTTGTAAACCGGCATTGAGACAAGAGCGCCTTCTTCATCCCTGCGGCCGACGGCCTTCCAGACAGGCTCGCCGCGGGTCAGGTTAATCAGCTCGATCGAAACGCCGTAAGGGTGGATGTGCGTCCCCATGGCGTGGATCTCGCCGGCGGGTAAATGGAAAGTAGTCTCCCGCACGTCCCGGCCGGGCGGCACATAGTAGAGGTCGGGAGAATGAACCGAGCGAAAGGTGGTCGTGAGCGCTTTGAGGGGACGCCGCGAATTCCGAGCGCGAATGATTCGGAAAGCGACTCTCATCGCGGCCTTAGACAATTGAGGAGTGCGATTGTTGAACATCGGCATCCAAGCGATCCTCTCGCCCGCCTTGAACAGCAGGCCGAAACCATCGGGCAGGTCCATCGAATCCGTGTAGCCGTCGGAGAATAGTCCCACGACCTCCGTCCGCCGGTGGTGTTCGGGGATCCCGGAGCCGAGGAAGGTATGGCATTGCAGCTCCCTGGCGAGTTTGTTCCCCCCCGAATCAATGACTTCGGCGGAATAGCCGACAAGCCAGACATCTTCGGGAAAGGAAAACCCCCTCTGTTGCGGGATCTGCTGCAGGGTGTCGGCCTGCAGGTCGAACGGCCCATATACGTAGTTCAGAGTTTCAACGGTCCGCTGGGCTGTCGTCGAGGAGGAGCCGGCAAGCCCGACCGGCTCCTGCGCCGGGGATAGCGCACCGAGAGCGATGATCCCCCCAAGAAACGCGATGACACGAGGGTGAGCGCTACGAGCGGTCACTCTACTTGCTCCACCGTATAGAACATAAACAGCGCCGCCATGGCGTCAATTTTTTCCGTGGTTGGGTTGTCATAGACGCTAGTCACGCGGTAGGTCTCGCCGGGTCGAACCGTGTAACCTTCAGCGTTCGAATACACTTCCATGTGGGCGTCGCCGCCCTCTCCCTTCATGTTCCCCTTCCAAACCCCTTCCCGGCGCGAGAGGTTGAACAGCTCCACGGACTTCCCGTGGGGATGAATGTGCGTGCCCAGGAAATGAATCTTGCCGCCAAAAGGGAGCTCGACCGTCGTCTGCTGCCGGTGGCGGCCGGGCGGAACGTAGTAGAGGTGAGGCATCTGAACGCTCAACAGCGTGGAGTAGACACGCTTCAGAGGCTTCTTCAGATCCTTTTCGCGAATTACGTTGACCTCGATCTTCATGCCGACTTTCTTGACCCCGTCGCCGCGGTTGTTGAACAACGGAAACCATTGCAGATCGTCGTAGGGCGTGAACGGCAGGCCAAAACCGTCAGGAAGCTGGACGTCCCGCGTGAAACCGTCGGAATAGATAGCTCTGACGCGCTGATCTTGCCGCTGCACGACGTTCTCATCGCCGAAAAATGTATGGCACAGATGGTTCTCCCGGGGCGCGTTACCCTCCTCGTCAACGATCTCGGATTTGTATCCGATCAGCCAGACCGGTTCGTCGAAGCGAAAACCCTTCCTGGTTCCCTCCGGCGACTGAATGAGAGCGTTGGCCCGCAAATCCACCAAGCCGGAGGAGAATCGAACCTGGCTGACCACGCCATGAGGACTCTCGCGATCGGAAGGCTGAAAATCAGAAAACACTTCGGCCGCGAACAAAGCGCCGGCGCTTCCGGCCAGCAGCGCCGCGCTCACCGTCCGACGCGCCAAGCTTGGGGGACCGTATGTGATGGCTATACCTCCGCGCGGGGCCGCTTAACCGGTTTTCCCGGCGCCAGAGTCCAAGCGGCATCCTGCCGTGCCCGCCTGCCGCGGCGCCGACGAAACACTATCCTCGACCGCACTCGAATTATAACAGCAGGCGCCCTCGGCGCCCGAAAACTTGAGTGACGAATAGACCCTAGAGCCGCGGCTATTCACGGTGCTCGCCGCGGGTGTAAAATTACAGCAAGCTAGCCTGCCGACAGACAAATACTTCAAGGGAGAAATCGCCATGCCGAGATACCTGGGTCACGATAGAAGTGCCATGGGGGCGGGAGTCGTCTGCGCCCTTGCGTTTTTTGCGCTCGCCTCGTGGGCGCAAAGTCCCTATTCGGGACAAGCCGGGTTGATCTTCCACGTGGAAGGCAAAGCACAGGTGGTCGGTGAATCAAAACCCGCATCCAGCGACAAGGTGCTCCGCCACCTGGAAGCGGGTGAGCATCTGCAGACCCAAGCAGGCCGTGTTGAAGTCATCCTCGCGCCCGGTTTGATCCTTCGTGTGGGGGAGAATAGCGAGTTCGAGATGGCCAAGGCTCACCTGAGCGACCTGAGAGTCCGGCTGATCTCGGGTTCCGCCATATTGCACGTGCTGAGCAACGCCCATGCAGGTTCGCTCTCCATCTTATCCGGCGACATCGTCGCGAAGTTTCCAAAGCTCGGTGTCTACCGGCTAAACGTAGCGGCCGAAAAATCGCTTGGACTTAAGGTTTTCGGCGGCCAAGCGGTCGTCACCGCCAACGGGTTTGAACACAAAGTGAAAAAGAAATGGTCCCTGGAGATCGCCGATCCCGCCGGCAGGCCCCTGCTTGCGAAGTTTGATCGCCTCCAGAAGGACTCGCTCGATGAGTGGCACCGCGAGAGGGCAACTGTCATACAGGCAGCCACGCGCGACAGTCTGGTGAGCCTTTCGGGGCAACCGCGCTTCCACGGAGTGCGGCAACCGAATGCATCGGCTCCAAGAACGGGCGGAGGGAGCGCACCGGCGGCCGGCAGAGGCGTCGGCGGAAGGTAGTCCCACGACCTGGGCGAGCGGCGTAGGCGGGAACAGCCCGACCCGAGGTCGGCCCAGCGGGCCGGAGGCCCGCGCCACGGGACAGCGGAATCTCCGTCCAACAACGGCCCCGGTCCGGCGAGGGGGGCGTGGCCGGGCAAGCACCGCACCCTGTAGGGCCCCCCGTCGCCGATCATTCCCAGCTAAAGCGATCCGCCGCGGAGCACGATGGTATAGCGGGGCCGGCCGTCCCCGCCGTTCAAGATGGCAAATTCCTTGCCCGAGTCGGAATCCAATCCCTTTATCCAACGCTATCTCGATGTCGCGCGTGAAGTCGGCCAGGAGTTCAAGCGCGCGCGTCGGCTGCACGGCAAGCGCATCCACTGCCGACGCGGCTGCACGGATTGCTGCCATCATATATTCCAGATCAGCGAGGTCGAAGCGGCCTACGTCTCAGCCGGCTTCCGCGGGCTTGCCGACCAGCAGAGGGAAAAGCTGTCCAAAAACGCTGCGGCCTATCTGCGGGCTCGGGACACGATCATGCAAGAGCACGGCTATATCGACGCCTGGGGGAATTTGCCTCGGCCCGGGACACGTCTTGCCTGCCCCGCCCTGGTCGATGGCCTGTGCAGCATCTACGATCATCGCCCCCTGATCTGTCGCAAGTTCGGGGCGCCGCTCCACTACCCCGACAAGCCGGGACGCATCTTTGCCTGCGAACTAAATTTCAGCCCCGGCGAGGCCATCGAGGACCCCAAGCTGGTGCAAATACAAACCCGGACGGCCGAGCGTTGGAGTGGCCTGCAACAAGACTACGCCCACGCCGGGGGTCTCCGTCACGAATTTCCCATTACCGTTGCTCACGCTATCCTCAACGACTTCCAGGGGCACTTGCCGAAATGAACGGAGCCGGCCTGCATTTTTCGCCACGTGGCGAGGCAAAGTCCGTGAGAAGCCCGTCAGCACAAGGCGCGCGCCGCTCGGCGACCGCGGGCACCCCATGCCGCGCCCCGACGTTCTTGAACCCTATGTCGAGCATGGCGAGCAAGCCAAACGAAGTAATCGCGGACCTATGGCGTGCTTCCCCCGTCAGGTGATGAGACATGCAGACTAGGCCTCTTGGCGCAACGGGACTCGAGTGCCATCCCTTTGGATTCGGATGCTATCGCGTGGTCAACGGCCATGCCGGGCACGAGGCCGCCCTGCGTCGCTATCTGGACCTGGGCGGAAATCTCATCGACACCAGCGCCAACTATGGGGACGGCGCCTCCGAAGAGTTGGTTGCTGCCGTGCTGCCCGATTACCCCCGAGAAAAGGTGATCGTCGTGACCAAGGGAGGCTATATCCAGGGACAAAACATGGCCCTAGCCGAGCAGCGCACGTTTCCGGAGGTCGTCCACTACGGTCCCGGAATCTGGCACTGTATTCACCCCGAGTTTCTCGAGACGCAGATTGATCTCTCTCTGGCCCGTTTGCAACAGGACCGCGTCGACGTTTATCTGTTACACAACCCGGAATACTTCCTCGAGGATATCGCGCACCGGCGTGGGCTTACTCCCGAGGACCACGATGAATTCTACGGCCGCATTGCCGAGGCTTTTCGGTTTCTAGAGGAAAAGGTCGCCGAAGGAAAAATTGGCTGGTACGGCGTCAGCTCCAATAACTACGGCCAACCGGCGTTCGATGCCGGCCAGGGGTGTACGACCATGACCAGCGTCAGCCGCACGCTCGAGCAAGCTAGGGGCTTATCCCCGCGGCATCATTTCCGGGTCGTCCAATTGCCCCTGAACCTCTACGAGGGTGGTGGAGCGACGGAGAAAAACAACGCCGGCGAAACGGTTCTAACGTTCTGTCGCCAACAGGGACTCGGTGTGTTAGCCAACCGCCCTCTGAACGCATTTCAACGTAATCAAATGATTCGGCTGGCGGATTGGCTCCAGCCCGGCGCGGCCGCGCCAGGCCCGGAACGCCTGAAAGAGATCGTCGAGCCGCTGCGACGTCTCGAAGAAACGTTTGCGCGGCTGCTCGACAACCGGGTGCGGCTAGCCGGCGAGGAGTCAATGAGTGAACTCTTCTTGCGCGTGATCCCTCAAGTTGAGTCGGGTTCACACTGGCAACAAGTCGCCGGGCCGAATGTGATCGAGCCGATCCGCGCCTGGATCGTTCAGGCCGGCGAGAGGTTTCGGCAGCGTCCCGAATGGGACGCCTGGAGGCAAGACCTCGTCAAGATTCTCAACACGTTGCTCGAAGAGGTTCAGGATCTTCTTGCAACCCACCAGCAAGACGTCTCGGATCAAGTGCGGGCCAAACTATTGGCGGCCGGTTACCCGGCGGGGGATGAATCCCTGAGCCGCATGACCCTGAGAGTTCTTGCGGACCTGGAAGGTCTCTCTTGCGTCTTGGTCGGGATGCGAAAGCCCCGCTATGTGGATGACGTTCTGGGGGCGGCCGGACCGGAGAGACTCGACAGCCCTGCGATTCTCGCGCGGTTTAGTTGACCGAGTAGTCGATCTTTTGGATCAGA
Organism: Bryobacterales bacterium; assembly: GCA_965248365.1. Lineage (GTDB taxonomy): Bacteria > Acidobacteriota > Terriglobia > Bryobacterales > UBA6623. The sequence continues at coordinate 1,129,459 of CBDFJA010000004.1, forward strand.
CCCATCACGATGGGGTCGCCGGGCTGAAACTCAAGGGCTCTAACCAACTCGTCGAGAGCGCGCATTCGTTCACCCTTGGCCAAATAAACCCTTCCCAGGTTTAGGTACGGATAGTGGCGCGGCTCGTACCGTTTGGCTTTCTTGGCGGATTCCAGCCAGGGGATGGCGTCGTTGAGCTTTCCCTTTTGCATCAGGTACACGCCGATATCGTTGTAGGGATTGCCGAACTCGGGGTCGATGCGGATGGCCCTCTTGCAGTCTTCGATGGCTTCGTCTAGCTGTCCGAGGTAGGAGACGGCCCAGCCGCGGAAGGTGTAGCCTTCGGCGGTCGGCTTTGCGTCGATGCTCTCCCCGTAAAGCCGAACGGCTTCCAGGACGTCGCCTTGTATCAGGCTTTCGGTGCCTTGCTCCCAAAGCTGCTTGGCGCGCTGATCGTCGTTCATGGCCTAACTCGAGCGGGATCCTTCGCCGACGCCGGCAAGTTGCTTATAGCGCTTGACGGCGGCGTTCTGAAAATCCCAGACATGGGGCGTCTCGCGCGGCGGGCGCTCCTCGAAGCTCACCACAAAGGCGCCTCCTTCCATCAGGGGCCGCCAGTCCAGCGTTGGACCGTATGTACGGAACTGAGGAAAGGCTTCCAAGGCTTCCAGTAAAGCCTGCTCCGCCAGGTGGGAGTCAATCTCCAAAAGAGTCCCCGTGGCTCATTTTACCATCGACACAATTCCCTTCCAGGCCGAATGGTGAAAAAGTCGATCAATGGCGCCAATGACCTTCCCGGCCGCAATCCGGTCCCGAAACGTCTCAAGGTGGAAACAGGCCCATGCATCAGCAGGCAGCGCGCGCCCCAATCCCGGCCACCGCCGGCAGAGGATCTTGAGAGCGGGAAGCGGAGCGCCGCCCGCAGGGGCGGGATCGGCGCCCAACGGCACCCAACCCCGCCGTGGGATCTCCACCCGTTTGGGCTTGCGCTCGTCTCGGCCAGAGAATAAGAACCAAACCTTGAGTAATCGACTCTCCTTACCGGCGGCTGTCGTCGCCCTCACTGTTATTGCCGGTGGCTGTTTCTACGTCAGCAGGGCGCTCTTTCTGACGCTCTTTGTAGGGTGCCTTTACGGAACCTCCCTGGTCACCATCGTCTTCCTGCCCATTGCCATCCCCAGATTCCGGCGAATCAAGAACCGCGCCGAAAGCAAGCAGACGCGCTGGGCGTTTCAACTGCACACGATTCGAAGCGTCCTGGTAGTGCTGGCTGCGATGGCGTTGCTCTTGATGATGCTCGTCAGCTCTGAAGCGCTGTTCATCTTCGTTTTCGCCGCGGCGGTTCCCTATGTATTTTTTGGCGTCCCGGCCGTAGGAGCGCTGATCGCGAATCTGCTGAAGGGCCAACCCGACGCCGAGCTGTTTTACAAAGACCGCTGGGTTTGGGTTTCCCGCCTGCTGACGAGTCTTTCGTGGGTCATCTCCGCCGTCGTGATAGCGCTGGCGGTCGCGGTTTTCCAACCTTGGCCCTTCTCGCTGCGCGAAGGACCCGACACGGAATGGTCCCGGTCGGGTTTCGAGACCACCTTCGGCTTCCCGGCGCCCGAAAGCGTAACCGAGCTGTATTACCGGAAGTTCTCCTTTTGGCAGTCGCAAGAGGTGTACGTCAAATTTCAATATCGAGATCCCGCCGTGGTGGATGAAATCATGAAGTCTCTGCAAATAGAAGAGGTGGAACGGCCGCGGACCTACACGGTGATCCAGCGCCACTTCCGATCCCGCTGGCTGAGGGAAAACAAACCGGCCTCGGAAAAGATCACCGAGTGTTACGAATCGCCCTGGGTGTCGGGAGGACGCCCGTTCGTTTGGATCGACCGGCCCGCCCGTTTGTTTTACTACATGGCAGCCGACTGAACGAGTGCAGCGAGCGGTTCCAGCGACGAGTAAGACGGAGCCGCGAAAGCGAGTGAGCGCCCATCGCGTGCACGGTCCACCCAAGAGGATGAACGCCGGCGGGTTTTCGACCGAGCCGTCACGGTGCAATATGTCGCTATGGATAGTTGGCCGTCGCCCGCCGGATCCACGGCTTTTCGTTCATCGCCCAACGAAGACACTTGACACACTCGCTATTCTGAAGAGGGGAAGGCGAGATCGGCCTGTCGCTCGACGAGCAAGAAAAATGACCAAACAAAGCCAATGCTTAATAAGCTACTTAAATGCAGTAACTTACAAGGAAAACCCATCCGCCGGCGGCTCCTTCTTATCGGAGAGAGCATCGATCGGAAGGCCGCTGCTCGCGATCGAGCGGGCTTGATTTCGATTGCCGTCCGAGTAGGTTCAACATGTCCGGAAGCTTGAAAGACAAGATCGCGCTGGTGACCGGCGGCTCTTCCGGGATTGGGCGGGCTACGGCTCTGGCCTTCTCTCGGGAGGGAGCAAAGGTCGCCATTGCCGACGTTGACGTGGCCGGGGGCCGGGAGACGGTCGGCTCGGTTCAAGGGCAGGGCGGCGAGGCGTCTTTTTTCGAATGCGATGTCTCCCAGCCCGATGAGGTGGAAGCGCTGGTCGGCAAGTGCGTAGACACCTATGGCCGACTTGACTGCGCCTATAACAACGCCGCCGTGCTGGGAGAGATGGCGCTCGCCGCGGACTGCACCCAGGAGAACTTCGACCGCATCATGCTGATGAATCTGAAAAGCGTTTGGCTGTGCATGAAATTCGAGATTGCGCAGATGCTCAAGCAGGGTGCGGGGACCATCGTCAACGCCGGTTCGAACGCCGGACTGCGGGGCGTCCCCCAGTTGCCCGCCTACGCTGCCTCGAAAGCCGCCGTCCACAGCCTCACCCGTACGGCGGCCCTGGAGTGCGCCAAATCGAACATCCGCATCAACGCGGTCTGTCCGGGACTGATCTGGACGCCGATGGTGCAGCGGCAGGCGGCGGCCAATCCCGGCGCGGTGGAGAACTTCACGGCCGAGGAGCCGATCGGTCGTCTGGGTAGGCCCGAGGAGATCGCCGAAGCCGTGGTCTGGCTGTCGTCCGACGCCGCATCGTTTGTGACCGGTTTGATTATGCCGGTGGACGGCGGGCTTGTGGCGTAGTTCGGTTTTCTCGCGACGTGGCGAGGCGAAGCTCGTGAGAGGCCCTCACTACCAGGCGCGCGCCGCTCGGTGTGCGGAACTGACCCGCGCCAGGTCACTTTTTCCCGCGATTCCTACTCCCTCCTGGTTAACGACGCGCCCCCGTCGACGTAGAGGACCTGCCCGGTCATGTAATTCGACTCTCGTGAACACAGGAAAACGTAAGCATCGGCGATTTGCTCGGCGGTGCCTAGCTCGCCCACCGGAACGGCGGCCAGGAACCTTTCCCTCAGCTCGGGACGGCGTCCGGCCAACTTGCCCGCCAACCCGGCGTCGAGGATGCCGGGAGCAACGGCATTGGCTCGGATGCCCTGGGCCGCGTAGTTCTGTGCTATCAAGCGCATCGTGTGATCGACCGCCGCCTTGCTGGCGTTGTAGTTGACACTGCCGGGGTAGGGGTGCGTCCCGACCCAGGAGCTGGTGAAAAGGACCTTGCCGCGAATCCCCTCACTGTCGGGGGGTTGGTCGAGCATCTGTTTCACCGCCGCCTGAGCCACGAGCACGCAGCCGAACAGATTGACTCGGAAGCAGGTGCGCCAGTCTTCGAGAGTCTGCTCCAGCAAGTTCCCCGTCGTGCCGAGCGCCGCGTTGGCGATGGCCGCGTCGAGCCGACCGAACCGCTTGACCACGTCGGCGACACCGGCCTGGACTTGCGCTTCTTCGCCCTGGTCGGCTCGGCGGTACTCGGCGGCCCCGAGTTCAGCGGCGCGGGCCTTCCCGGCTTCCTCGTCGAGCAAATCAAAGATGATGACTCTGGCCCCGAACCCGGCCAACTTCCGCGCCGTGGCGCCGCCGATATCCCCGCCGCCGCCGGTGATGATGATTACCTTGTCCTTCAGTCCGCGGTCGTCGCTCAAAGTAACCAGCCTCCTTTCGTGTCTCCTGCGAAATGCTATCAAAAGTACAGACGGTCTCGTTCGCGTGAGATTTGTGACTCCTCGGGCGACTACGCTCCCTTTTCCAGGCGCACCCCATTCGTCGCATATTTTTCTTGCTATCGTAGACGCTCGCCGATGTGCGAATGGGAGCGGCGAACGTCAGTGAGCGGCCATGGGCGTACGGCCCGGGCCGCTGGGCCTTTCAGTCTCATCCCATCCATCGCGGCCATGGCGAGAAACGCCCGCTAGCACGCTTTTCTCACCAAGTGGCGAGGCGAAGTGCGTGAGAAGCCCGTCAGTACAAGGCGCGCGCCGCTCAGCGCCGCATTTCTTGAATAGTGCGGGCGTACTCGAACAGTACGTTGAGCACGGTGGGCAAGCGCAACGCAGTAATGGCGGGCCTATGGCGTGCTTCGACCGTCAGGTGGTGAGAAATGCGGGCTAGTACCTACCTATTTCCTCCACCACGAGTGGGTTGTGGCACGATGAACGAAGGGTCCTCGCCATCGGGCCGGCAGACGACTCGGTAAGGCAAAGATTTCGATCTGTGATTTTTATCCGAGGGGCGCGCCAGTTGGTTACACTGCGCGGCCCATCGCCCCGGCGAGGGCTTCAACTCTCCGATCTGGCTATCATTCCCGACGGGTCGCTGCTGATCCGGGATGACAAGATCGTCGAGGTGGGCACGACGCGGCGCATTGAAAACGTAGCCGCGGCGCGCTCGGCCGAAGTGATCGACGCAACCGGAAAGGTAGTGACGCCCGGCTTCGTCGACCCTCATACGCGGCTCGTCTTCGCGCCGTCACGGGATCGAGACCGGGACGCCGGATTGGCCGGCATACCCGACGGGCAAGCGCAACCCTACGGGCGTCCACCGCGGGTGCGGCCGTCGCTGAGAAGCGCTTCCCGCAAGCGCCTCAAGCTCCAAGCGCAACGCTGGGCCGCGTTGTTCGCCGCGCACGGAACCACCACGATCGAGGCTCGTTCGGCGCACGGGCTCGGCGTCTCCTCGGAATTGAAAGGGCTGCAGGCGGCGCGCGCCATGGACGGCCACCCGCTGGACGTGTTGCCCACGTTTCTGGCCGCGCAACCCGAGGCAGCCGAGCTGATCGACAACCCGGCCGCCGTCGTCGAACAAGTGACCGAGGTTCTGTTGCCCCTCATCCGTCGTCGCCGGCTGGCCGATTGCTGTGCTGTCGACTGTGACCCGGAAGCGTTTGACGTTGAGCAGACCAGGGAAATCTTGCAGGCGGCCGCGCGATTGGGTTTCCGGCTCAAAATTCAGGTCGAGCGGACAAGAAAGTTGAGCGGGACTCGCCTGGCGGTCGAAATGAACGCCATCGGGGTGGATCACTTGAACTGTGTCAGCCCGGCGGACATCGATCATCTGGCAAAGTCTTCCGTCGTCGGTACGCTGCTGCCGGGCGTGGTGTACTATCGGGGCAGGGATCGATACGCTCCCGCGAGGCGCCTCATCGACCGTGGGGCCGCCCTGGCCCTGGCCAGCGGCTTCAGCCCCGACCAGAGCCCGTCGCTGAGCATGCCGATGGTCTTGTCCCTGGCTTGCACCCAGATGGGCATGCGCCCTGAGGAGGCCGTGAGCGCCGCGACTATCAATGGGGCCGCCGCCCTAGACCGCGCTAAACTCGTGGGCTCGCTGGAACCGGGCAAACAGGCTGATCTGGTGATCTTCGACGTAGGCGACTTTCGGGAGATCGTCGATTGCTTTGGAGTGAACCTGTGTGTCTTGACGATGAAGAGGGGCAAGGTGATCTACCGCGGGACCGGTCCAATCTCCTCGTTGCCCTCCCCCGGCCCGGACAAGCAGACTTTGCCCTAGCGCGGGACCTAGGCCGGGAACGAGTTGGCCTAGCTGTGGAGCCTCAACAGGTTGTTCCGGGGAGGAGGGAGTCGGCTGATAGGGGGATTATAGCCGAGGCTGGCGTGGGGGCGATGCCAATTGTAGTCGTGGAGCCAGGGGAGCAGATGGTTGGCGCGTTGGAGGGAGGAGCAGTAGGAGCGGGCATAGGCCCATTCGCGGAGGGCGGTTTGGATGAAGCGCTCGGCCTTGCCGTTGGTGCGAGGGGTGTAGGGGCGGGTGAAGCGGTGGCGGATGCCGAGGCGGCGGCAAGTACGACGGAAGTGGCGGGAGCGGTAACAGGAGCCATTGTCGGTGAGCAGGCGTCGGATGCGGATGCCAAGCGAGCCATAGTAGGCGTGGGCGAGGAGAAGGAACTGGGCAGCGGAAAGGCTGCGCTCATCGGGCAGGATCTGGGAGAAGGCGATGCGGGAATGGTCGTCGACGGCGACGTGGACGAACTCCCAGCCGGCGGCGCGGGAGCGTCGGGTCTTATCGCCGGTAACGCGGTGACCGGCGTGCTGGAAGCGGCCGAGCTTTTTGATGTCGAGATGCAGTAGATCGCCGGGACGGTGATGTTCGTAGCGGCGAACGGGGGGAGCGGGTTCGAGATCGCGGAGACGGTTGAGTCCGGCGCGACCGAGGAGGCGGCTGACGGTGGCCGGGGATAGCCGCAGGGTTTGGGCGATGCGGCGGCCCGTCCAACGTTGTCGGCGCAGGGCGAGGACGCGGTCAACGACGGCTTGCGGGGTGCGGCGCGGGCTATGCCGGGGACGCGAAGAGCGATCGTAGAGACCGGCTTCGCCTTCGCCGCGGTAGCGGGCCAGCCAACGGCGGGCGGTGCGTTCTGAGACGTCTCGGGCCGCCGCGGCGGCCCGAGGCGTCTCTCCAGCGAGGATGCATCGAACCAAAAGGGCTCGGCCTTTGGGCGTCAATCGGGCATTCTGATGGATGTTCATGCGGTCTCTCCAGGGTCGTGGTTATTCGACAACTCCAGCTTCCCTGGTCCGGGACCGAATGAACAACCTGTTGAAAGATCACAGCTAGCCCATCTTGCCTTGAAGTCCCATGATCCCTCGGTTTAAGGACCTACTACTCGCCTTGCGACCGTAAACAGTAGAGCACGCCGTCGCGGGAGCCAATGACGAGCCGGTTGCCGCTAATGGCGGGCGAGGCGACGATGTGTCCGCCGGCGGTGAACTTCCATAGCAGCGTCCCGTCGGCGGGATTCAGCGCGTATAGGTTGCCGTCGTTTGATCCGACATAGAGGACGTCCCCGGCGATGACCGGCGAGGAATCGACTCGGCCCTTGGTAGCGAACTCCCACACCAGCTCGCCGGTCTCGGTGTCGATGGCGTGAATCCGCTTGTCGCGCCCGCCAAGGATGGCTTTGCCTTTCGAGACCACGGGCGAGGAATAGAACGGGTAGCGGGTCTTCGGATGGTGGTAGCGCCATACGACTTCCCCTCGCTTCCAGTCGATGGCCAGGACTTCATTGCCGAAGGTCCCGACATAGGCTCGATCCTCTACTAGTGAGGGAGTAGCCGCCACATAGTCGTTGAGGTCAACCTGGCTGACTTCCTTCCCATTGGCGATGTCGATGACCCGCAGTTTTCCGTCGCAGCCCGTCACGAAGGTCTTACCGTCTTTTACGGCCGGACTACAGTGGACACGGTCTTCGGTCTGGTATTTCCAGCGGACCTCGCCGGTCCGCGGGTCAAGGCTGTAGAGGTTGGCGTCGTAGGAGCCAAACAGGATCCCCTCGGGAAGACAGTTCGGCGAGGAGAGGATTTCCGCGCCGGTCTGGTATGTCCAGCGAGCTTGGCCTGTCTCAATGTCGACAGCGTGAAAAACGCCGTCCTCGTCTCCGAAATAGACGGTCTCGTCGAGCACGCACCCCGACGCCGGGACGCCCAGGTTCGCCTGATAGGTCCACTTGCCGTGGCCGGTCTCGAGATCGACGGCATGGAATCTTCCATCCATCTCGCCGAAGTAGACCGCCCCGTCCACGATGATGGCGGTCGAGTCGATGCCAGCTGGGGCCTCGTAGGTCCACTCGACTTCAAGAGGCGGAGGAAGCGGGTTCGGAGCAATGGCGTTCCGTTGGGGAGTGCCCAGAAACAGCGGCCAGTCAGCGGCCGCGGAGGCGGCGGCAAAGAGGAAGGAAAGTGCTAGGAGCCCGACTAAGCGGCGCTCGGGAATACCACTCAAGAAGTGCTTAAGATGTGATTGGCTTGACAGCGACGTGGCGCACGCTTTCAGCGTGCCGTGCCGGGATTCTTGCCGGCATCCCACCGGCCGGCAGAAAGGCCGGCGCACCAACGAGACACGTCGCCAAGAATGGCGACACGGCACGCCGGGAGGCGCACGCCACCTCGCCGGGAAGATGGGAAAGTCTTGTCGCGACAGCCTACTAGCAAACACGTTGATAGATCTCCAGCAATTCCCGCGCCGCGACCTGGCGAGGATTGAAGCTTGCCGTCCACTGCCTGGCGGCTTCCTCCGCCAACAGCGGCAAGGCTTCTTGCGAAATATCGTACTCGGAGAGGCGCGTAGGAAGCTCGGCCTGCCGCATCCAGTCCTCAATCGTTTGAGCCAAGGCCTCCGCTCCACCCAAATCCGCGTCCAATTGTGCGTAGAGAGCGCCCACCTCGCCGGCATTGAAGCGAATGACGGCGGGAAGCACCAGGCCGACCGCCGCTCCATGCGTTACGCCGTGGTGAGCTGTCAGCGGGTTGGCGCAAGAGTGGGCGGCGCCGAGCATGGAGTTCTCGATCGCCGCGCCGGCGTAATGAGATCCCAGCAACATGCCCGCCCGTGCCGTGCGGTTGTTCGGTTCTCGCAGCACGACAGGGAAATTTTCGCTCAACAAATGCCAGGCCTGGCAAGAGAAGAGTTCTGAAACCGGATTGTGCTTTTTGGTCACCCAGGTCTCGACGGCGTGCGTGATGGCGTCTATTCCCGTGACGGCGGTTATGTCGGGTGGCTGCGTGAGCGTCAGATCGGGGTCCAAGATCGCCGCGGCCGGGGCGGCCTTCGGGTCGCCGCAGGCCATCTTTTGGCGCGTCTTTTCATCGGCGATGAGCGCGAACGATTGGGCCTCGCTGCCGGTGCCGGCGGTGGTCGGGACGGCGATCAACGGCAGCATGGGTTTCGTAGCTTTGCCTACGCCCCAGTAGTCAGCCATCCTCCCGCCGTTCGTCAGTAGGAAATTGATGCCCTTGGCGCAGTCCATCGAGCTGCCGCCGCCCAAACCGACGATCAGATCGATTTGATGCTCTCGTGCAGCGGCCAATCCGGCGTCCACATGACGGGTCGTGGGGTCCTTCTCGACGTCGGTAAACTGGAAGGCTTTTAGGCCAGCGGCTTCTAACCCTTTGACGGCGCGGGCGGTGTATCCGGTTGCCGCGATGCCCGGGTCGGAAACCACCAGCGCGCGAGTACCGCCCAACGACCGGGCAGCTTCCCCAAGGCGGTCGAGGCTTCCCGCGCCGAAGATCACCCGCGTGCGGGGCTGGTAGTCAAAAGATTCCATGGAGAGGTCGAAGCGAGGCAGACATACAGTCTACGGCAGGTTGAGGGTGCCGGGAAAGCGAGTTGCGCGGGGCACGGGCGGAGCCGCTGGTGAGAAATGCGGGCTAGTTTTCGTCAAGTACGCCCAAGGACGTTTGACAATCAGGCCGCCGAACATAACAGCACAGAGCCGCGGGCGTTAGCCTGCGGGCCCGCGCCCTGACGAACGCCGCTCTGTGCGGTTCTCACGGGCTCGCTCGCGTGGTTAGCGGCGAACGTGGTTGTCTCAGCGGTGCGGCGTCATTTCCTGCGCCCCTGCGGGGCTGATTTGCGCATGAATCCTGCGTTGAAACCCGAAAACAGAGCCGCGGGTGTAAGCGCCGGAGTGAAAATAGACCACAGGGCGGCGATGTTCAGCCGTGTTGTGGCAGAGCAAAACTAGACCGCCCGCCGGCATTTCATAAAACATTCTTGGGGTGTTTTGTGTGATGCAGGAGGGATGTACTCTGTGGAGTTGTACGCACGCGTTCGCCGAGCGGTCTTTGTCGAAGGGGTCAGCGAGAGAGAAGCGGCGCAACGTTTCGGGCTGGCGCGAGAGACCGTGCGCAAGATGCTGCGCTACGCCGCGCCGCCGGGCTATCGGCGGCAGAAGCCGATTCGACGCCCGAAGCTCGACGCCTACACGCCGATCATCGACCAGATCCTGGAGACGGACCTAGCGCTGCCGAAGAAGCAGCGGCACACCGCCCAGCGGATCTTCGAACGACTCCGAGACGAGCACGACTTCGCGGGCGGCTACACCATCATCAAGGACTACGTGCGGCTGAAGCGGACCTCGCAGCGCGAGATGTTCGTGCCGCTGACCCATCCGCCGGGGCACGCCCAGGCGGACTTCGGCGAGGCGCAGGTGGAGATCGGCGGGGTGCTGGCGAAGGCGCACTACTTCGTCATCGATCTACCCCACAGCGACGAGAGTTACGTGCGGGCGTTTCCGGCCGAGACGACGGAAGCTTTCTTGGAGGGGCACGTCCAGGCGTTTCGCTACTGGGATGGCGTGCCGCGGAGGATTCTCTACGACAACACAACGCTGGCGGTGGCGCGGATCCTAGGCGACGGGACGCGGCAGAAGACGCAGGCGTTCTCGGGGCTGCAGTCGCACTACTTGTTCGCGGAGCGTTTTGGGAGGCCGGGCAAGGGAAACGACAAGGGGAAGGTCGAGAACCTTGTGAAGGTCGCCCGACGGAGCTTCTTCGTACCGCGGCCCCGGTTCCCAAGTTGGGAAGCGTTGAACGTATGGCTGGAAGAGCAGTGCCGCAAGAGGCGAGAGCGCCGGCAACGCGGGCATCGAGAGACGATCGGAGAGCGCTTCGAGCGCGTGATCGACGAGCGCTGTTAGCGCTGCCGGCAGCGGCGTATGAGGCCTGCGAGACACGTCCTGGGAGAGTGACGTCGTTGTCGCTGGTGCGCTACCACACCAACGACTACTCGGTGCCGACCGAGTACGGGCACCGCCAAGTGCTGATCAAGGGCTATGTGGACAAAGTCGTCATCTGCGCCGGCAGCGAGGAGATCGCACGGCATCGGCGCAGCTATGGGCGCGAGGAGCTGATCTTCCATCCATTGCATTATCTGGCGCTGCTGGAACGCAAGACCGGAGCACTCGAGCAAGCAGCACCGCTGGAAGGCTGGCAGTTGCCCGAGGAGTTTGCTGGACTGCGGCGGCTGCTCGAAGCGCGGCTCGGCAAGGCCGGTTCCCGCGAGTATATCCAGGTCTTGCGGTTGCTGGAAGACTTTCGTCTGGAAGAAGTCCGTGCCGCCGTTGGGGATGCGATGAGGCTGGGCGCCATCTCCTTCGACGCCGTGAAGCATCTGTTGCTGTGTCGCATCGAACAGCGGCCGCCGCGGCTGGAGCTCGAAAACTATCCCCATCTGCCGACGGCTCGAGTCTCAACCACCGCAGCGTCCGACTATCTGGCGCTGCTGGACGCAAGAGTACCGTGATGGCCAAACCACAGGTTCTGCTCCAAGAGCATCTCAAGGCACTGCGACTCCCGACCTTCCTGCGCGAGTACGACAAAGTGACGCGGCAATGTGCCCAGGAGGGCGTCGATCATCCACGCTATCTGCTACGGCTGAGCGAGCTGGAGTTGCTCGATCGCGAACAGCGCGCCACGGAGCGGCGCATCAAGGCCGCCAAGTTCTCGGTGCTCAAGAGCCTGGAGACCTTCGAGTTCCGTTCGATGCCGTCGCTGAACAAGAGCTTGGTCCTGGAGCTGGCGCGCTCGGAGTATCTGGATCGCAGAGAGAACGTGTTGGCGCTGGGCAACTCGGGTACGGGCAAGACGCACATCGCCCTGGCGTTGGGGCTGGCCGCCTGCCAGAAAGGCTATCGGGTCCGCTTTACCACCGCCGCGGCATTGGTCCACGAGTTGCTCGAGGCGCGTGACGACAAACGTCTCTTGCGTTTACAGAAACAGCTCGCCAAGCAAGACCTGCTGATCGTGGACGAGTTGGGCTACGTCCCCTTGTCGAAGACGGGCTCGGAGTTACTGTTCGAGATCTTCAGCCAGCGCTACGAGCGGGCCTCGACGCTGGTGACCTCGAACCTACCCTTCAACGAGTGGACGGAGATCTTCGGCTCCGAGCGGCTGACCGGCGCCTTGCTGGATCGTCTCACCCACCACGTCCATATCTTGGAGATGAATGGCGAGAGCTACCGTCTCCAGCACAGTAAGCGTTCCCGGAAGCGTTCTTCCTCCCCCTGATCCCCCCGCCCAGCCGCCGGCTGTTTCGGGGGGCTTCCACTACGTCCGGGGCCGCCTTAACAGGCGTCCCCCGACTTCGCTCCAGCCCCGGAAACAGCCGCTTTCAGAAACGAGTCCTCTCCCTGAGATGGTCTACTTTTGCTCCGCCCTTGACACGCGGGCGTTAGCCCGCGGGCCCGCGCCCTGACGAGCAGGGGCTCTGTACGGTTGTCGCCGCGGGCCCGCGCCCTGACGGACGCGGCTCTGTTCGGTTCTCACGTACTCCTTTCAACCCACAAGGCCCATGACGCCTAGTAAACCCCCACGGCCACCGCGCCCTTGGTTTTTGAGAACGGCCGTACGTTGCGCACGCCGTCCCAGGGGTAAATCTCGATCGGCTCTTCACGCTCGCACTCGTCCCGCTCGGGAAAGCGGGGCATGAAAAACTCCTTGGTCAGCGTCGTCAGCAGGACGCGCCCAGTTGCTCCGTATTCGACAATTCGGTCCATGTCGTCCGGGTCCACAACCTGAATCACCGCGCGCGGCTGCGGAGGATAGTAGATGATGGCGTGATCGTCGGCCGGATCGAAAGGTTTGTGGCAGGCCAGGCCCATCAACGTATTGCCGTAGGTGGCGGCGAAGTACGCGCCTTCCAGTAACTCTTCGCGGGCAAAACGGTGAAACTCGGGCGTCATCTCCGTGCCGCCGCAGAAGACGCCGGTGATGCCTTTTTCTTTGAGTGAGACACGGTCCGACAGCGCTTCGAGCAGCTTCGGCGTGGTGAACAGGCACCGGATGTTCGGGTGATTATCGAGAATCGTAATCGCCTGGTCGAGGCAGTGGCTCTTGTAGGCTTCGGCCTCCTTGACGTCCCCGCGCTTGAGCAGCTTGACGACCCAGCGGGGATCGAGATCAACCTGGAAGCAGATGCCTCCCCGCACCTGCGCCAAGTGCTCGACGGCAAGCCGCAGGCGGCGCGGCCCGCTGGGCCCGAGCTGCAACCAATCCGACCCCGGCGGGAAGAACTCGTCGGGAAGGGTTGCGCTGAATTCCGAGTAATCGATCCGGAAGTCGTCGATGTTGATGCGCATCTTGGGCACGCCGGTGGTCCCGCCGGTCTCGAAGACATAGACGGGCTTATCGGCGTACGCTTTCGGCACCCAGCGCCGGACAGGCCCGCCACGCAGCCACTCGTCTTGGAAAAGACCGAAGCGCTTGAGATCGTCGAAGCCGCGGATTTCCGCCCGCGGGTCCCAGTCGAGCTTCGAGGCATAGTCGAGCCAGAAAGGACAGCCCGTCGCCGGACCGAAGTGCCAGGCGATGATCTCGCGAACGTGGGCGTCGAGCCGCTCACGCGCCTCGGCAACCTTTTCTTGCAGGGGGGGTGAGATGTGAGTCGTTGTCACTGGGGCTATCAGCCAACCTCTTGAAAGACAGGGCGATCTCTCGCGCCTACTACTGGCCGGCGATGGCGTAGAGGTGAGAGCGCGTCATGATGTAGAGCGTGCCGTTGGCCACCACGGGCGTCGAGTAGACCGTGTTGCCGAAATTGACTTCCGACAGCACTTCCTTGACCCGCCCGGTTTTCATGATCGTCACGTCGCCGTCTTCGTCCCCCAGCATCACCTTGCCATCGACGACGAAGGGCGACCCCCAAACCGCGGCTAACGTGTCGTACTCCCAAAGCAACCCGCCCGTCTTCAGGTCAAGGGCATGAAAAAAGCCGCTGAAATTCGCAGCGTAGACAATACCCTCATCGATGGCCACGGTCGAGATGGTGCGTCGGAAAGCGTGATGCCAAACCACACCGTTTTCGGTGACGTCCCCAGTCTTCGTGGCGTCAACAACCCACAGGTGGCCCACGCCTTCGCCGTGCTCGGGGTCTTGCCCGACGGCGATGAACACCTTGTCGTCGTAGACCACCGGGGTGGCGATGATATTGTTGCGGTCGCCGCGACCCTGCTTCCACTCGGAATCCTTGGGGTTACAGTCGAACTTCCAAATCAGCTTCCCCGTTTCAGGCTCGAAAGAATAGAGCCACCCGTCCCCTCCAGCAAAGATGACCTGCGCCCTGCCGCCGATCACGCCATAGGCGGGGGAAGCCCACTGCCCGTGAAGGATGCCGTCGCCCGGCGATCTGTCTTCCCAGACGATCTCGCCCGTGTTACGGTTGACCGCCAAAAAACTCGGCGACCGCGGCGAGGGGATGTTGACGTGGCTCTCGTCCACTCCGTTCGATGTATTCACGAAAAGCAAATCACCGACGACAAGCGGCGAAGTGGCGGCCATATTGTGGGGAAACACGCCCAGCTCGTTATACATGTCGAGCGACCACACAATGTCGCCGTCAGTCTTGGAAGCGGACTCCTCGTCCTGGTAGGGGCCATCGTTCTCGCCGTCGAGAAAGCCCTCGGTGTCGAGAGCCAACACCTGCGCCCGATTCGACACGTAATAGAGCCGATCGCCCACCACCGCCGGTGAGGAACAGACGCCCTGCTCCGGCCAGTCGTTGACGCGGCCGGAGGGCAGCTTCTTGTGGGTCATCTGCCATAGGAACTTGCCGTCGGTCTCGCGGAAGGCCATCACGACGCCCCGGTCGCCGCCGAGTTTAGGGTTGCGAACGAGCTGGTTGTTCGTGCCCACGAAAACCTTGCCGCCGGCGATAACCGGGTTCCCATAGGATTGCGAGCCGAGCTCGGCAACCCACTTGATGTTGGTCTTGGTGTCGATGTCCCACGTGCGCGGAATGTTCTTCTCTTGAGAAACCAAGTTGCGGCCGGGTTTGCCGCCCCACATGGGCCAGTCCTCGGCCTGCATAGGGAAAACCCATAGGCCAACGGCCAGTAGCGCGATTGTGAGCCTGAACTGCCGGTCAAGCCTTACGTTTTTCATCCGGTTCACTCTGGGGTCAGCCGAAAATCACCCGCCGCGGGGCGTTACGGAAACATTGTCGTAGAGAATCTCGGCCGACGAATAGCCGTAGATGCCGGGGCTGCCGTTGCGATGCGCGATCGGATCCACCGCCTCGATCGTCCACTCGGCGGGTTCCGGCTCGCCTTTCTTCCAAACCTTGCCGCGGACCGTACCTTCCCCGCCTTCCGGCTCGAGGTCCACCTGCATTTTCACGCGGTACCAGACGTCGGGGTCCCAGCGGAATTTGATCACTTTGGAGAATCTTTCGAATTCCGACAGCCAGGTGCGAATCGTCAACTGCTGGCGGTTGCCCATCAGCGCCATCGTATAGCGGTGGGACACCAAACCCATGTCGGGCATCCGCCGCTTCTGCTCGGTCCCCAGCAAGTCCGCTTCGATGACGTACCCCGAAGCGTTGGGGTCACCGATATAGACCGTCGTCCTCCAACCGCGCGGGTTGCCGGAGAGTTTTTTCAGGACCTTCGCCCCCTCCACGGTGGCCGCCTGGAAACGCCCTTTGGTGAAATTCCACCCGCCGGGAATGGATTTCTCTTCCAGCCGGTCAAAGTTTTCCTCGAAGCGAATCACCGGCCGGCTGCTGACCCGCGCCGAGTTCTTGAGAGACCCTACGGTGGCCACGACCATTCCCCCTTGGGGCCGGTTGGCGTCGCCGAGGGTCAGCTCGCCCGACGAAGAAACAGAACCTTCAATACCCTCCAGCGTCCACGTCGCATCGGACTCCCCGATCAGCCGGCCTGTGGCGTCGAAAGCTCGGGCGCGAAACTGGTGCTTCGATCCGGCCGAAAGAACGATCTCGCCGGGGACGACCTGTACGAAAGCCGGCTCGGCGCCCGCCGGCGCCTGTTCGGGTGAAGACGTAGCAGGCGCGGACCCCGCTTCTCCGCTCGTCTTGTTTCCGATGCAGTAAAGATTGTTGTTCGTCAACAAATAAATACGCCCATCGGCAATGGCCACCGATCCGTTGATCTGAGTAGCGGAGCCATCCGGGTTCTTGAACTCATCGACGTCAAGGACCTCGGGTTCTTCGTCTCCCCGCATCTTGAGGATGTGGAATTGCCCGTCAACATCGGACACGTAGATCTTGCCGTCGGCCACCACCGGAGAAGCCTTCTGCGCAATGCCGATGTTGTGAAGCCAGAGCTGCTTGCCGGTTCGGGCGTCGAAAGCCGTAACGTTGGCCGAGTTGTCGACGTGATACAGCCGGCCCTGGTGAATGGCCGGGGAGGCGTAACCGCCCGTGAAACCCTCGGCCCGCCACACCTCGCGCGGCTTGCCGTCGGTGACTCGGCTCGCATCCAAGCAGATCAGCCGGCCCATACCCGTACTGCCGTCGAGATTCTCCTCGCTGTGGGAAGCGTAAATCAAACTGCCGTCGACGACCACCGATGAGTTGATGCCGCGCTTGCTGAACTTGAATCCCCAAACTTTTTCGCCGGTCGCGACCCGCATACCGTAGACGCCCCCGTCGCCGTTGCCCGCCACGAGAAGCCTCTCGCCGTTGATGACCCTCACCACGGGGGCCGAATACGTCGTATCAAGGGGACGCCCGCCTGGTTCGGAAACCCAGACCGTGTCGCCGGTTTTCTTGTCGAGCGCGTAGAACCTATGCTTGGGCCCCGGCGTCGACCACCAGGGCACGCTCAAAAAACTGACGATCACAAGGTTGCCGTCGAGAATGGGGTTGACCGTGCGTCCCCCGAAACCCGAGATGCGGCCGACTTCCTCGGTGAACGGGCGCGACCAGACGATCTTGCCGTCGCGGTCGAAGCAGTGGACCATTCCTTCGACCCCGTGAGAATAGACGTAGCCGGTTTCCGCGTCGCCGACCAGGTTGGCCCATCCGATGCGGTGGTGGGGAATATCCGTCTGGAAAACGTTATAGCGGTATTCCCAAACAAGCTCGCCCGTGTCGGCGTCCAAGCAGGCAATCTGTTCTTGCCATTTTTGCGGCGTGTCGGGCTCCGCCAGAGTCAGGATGCAGACCCGTCCGTCGAGCACGATGGGGGTGGAACGGCCGCCGATCGGCGCTTTCCAAAGCAGGTTTTCGCCTTCCGGGGACCAACTCGATGGCAACCCGGTTTCAAGCGAGATGCCGTCGGAAGCGGGTCCCCGCCAAGAGGCCCAGTGAGCAGCCGTGGCCGGGGCGAGTGAGACGGCCAGCAGGAGTGTGATCGATAAGGTCAAATGGCGCGGGGATGTGTGGCGAGGGTCCATAGAGCACCTCGGTCCGATTTTAGCAGAAGAAGGTTCATCGGCCCGTCTTAGTGGCGGCGCGGACTAGCACCTGTTTCAATAAAATACGGGACTAGGTATTTGTTGAAACTGCATACGGCGGGGGGTCCACAGACTCCCGATACATCAACCGTTTACCATCGGCGCTGCGGATCGCCGCAGCTACCCGCGCCCCGTCATCCATCTTCCGTGTGTTGAAGCGGAACTCGAACTCGTTCAAATAGTTCGGCAAGTGTTTCTTGCTCACGCTATGAAATGTCCCCATCACGCCCCGCTTCAGCAGTGAGAAGACACCCTCGACGCTGTTTGAGTGCACGTCTGTCCCCCGCCGCACATACTCCCCAGCCGAATGCTTCACTGACTCATGACCACCCTTGAATGCTCTGCCGACCGGACGATACTGCTCCAACTCATCAGTAATGAGCCGACAGGTAAGATCTGCGTTCTCTGCGATGACGGTCCCTAGTTCAACCGTAGTCAAGCGTTTGATCACCTGGAATCGGACATCACCTCCACGTTCGACCATGCCCAACACAGGGGTTTTCTTGGTCCCGCGACCACGCTTAGAGATGCCTTTGTAGCGTGGTTTTCCGCCGACGTAGGTTTCATCAACCTCCACCGTCCCTGCCAGCTTGCTGGGCGTGTCGTTACCTAAGCCATGCCGAATCCGACGCAGAACGTACAGGGCGCTCTTATGCGTGATCTCCATCTCACGCGACAACTGCAAGGCCGAAATACCCTTCTTGCTCGCACATGCCCGCCAGAAGGCATACACCCATACACGCATTGGCAAGCGGGTCTCCTCAAAGATCGTGCCCGTCCGAACGGTGTGCATGCCCTTGCAGCCACGGCAACGCCAACGGTAGTCCTTGTTCCGTTGCCCGTCTTTGCTGGTCATCTGGTATACGTCCATATCTCCGCAACGCGGGCAGGCTGGATCGTCATCCCAGCGTTGACGCTCCATAAAGCTGACCGCTTTATCTTCATTCAGGGTTGCCTGCCGAAGGGCTTCTAGAATCGGGGACTTTTGCCGTCTCTTCATGAATAGATGATAGCATATCATGATATCTATTGCAAGACGTTTTCCTTGAGATACGCTATGGATTCATCCCACAGTATTGCCAAATGATCCGCGTCACGTTTGTCGAACGCCGCCCGAAGTTCAACCAACCTAGACTCGTCAAACTCAAACACAGACCTTGCAGGAAGACTCAAAATTGTTGATTCCTTGGCATTTGTTACCACTACGCGATTACCAGTAACCTTGGAAACCCACAAGGGCACAGGCTCATCTCCATAAGCCCTGACGATTACACGAGGAAGGGTTTACACTTATCGTCCTCCTTGGTTACAATGTAGTTCAGATCGTAATGCGATTCTATGCAGATCGTCTGGGAGAGAAAGATAATGGCTGAAGCGCCGCCGCGCGGTACATATGGAACTTTCGACAAGTTCGTGGAGCAACTCAGCACCACGGCAGTCCCGGACCACCTCGACCGGAGCATGCTGTCGAACCTTTCCGGAGGCGACCAAACCGCTCTCCTTGCTGCGCTCCGGTTTCTGGGCCTGATGGAAGGCGACGACGGAAAGACTACCGAATCGCTCCATCGGTTGATCCAGGCTCGCAAGGAGGGTAACGATAGCTGGAAGACCGCCCTTGGTGAGGTCATGAAGACTCGCTATGCGCCAATCGTGGGAGACGTGAACGTCGGGACCACGACCAAGGCGAAGATTCAAGAATGCTTTCGCGATGCCGGTGTTGCCGCTGGGCAGATGGTGGATAAGTCGATTCGTTTCTATTTGAAAGCGTTGGAGCAATCGGGGAGCACTGTGTCTCCGCATCTCAAGGGCATGCGCGGTAGAATCCGCCGCGCAAGTGGGAGCACTCCCCGGCGTACACCTGGACGACGCCCGCCGTCGCCACCTCCGCCACTGGCCCCACCAGCTCCACCGACAGGAGACCCGAAAGCTGACCGGGTGCCGGAGGGCTTTGCCCGCCTCCCAGTCCCTGGGCTTGACGGTGCTTTCATCCAATATCCAGCGGACCTGAGACAGACACACATCACGCTTCTCCAAGGTGGTGTCGCGTACCTCGAAACGTCGGTAAAGGTCCGCCAAGAGGAGGGTGGCAAATGAGGAGGGTTTAAGGGTCGGCTGAGCGATCCGGCCAAAGCAGAGGCGGCCTTGAGCGTTGAGACCTCTCCCCGCCCCTGCTCTCAGCACCTGTGGCCCCGTGCTGGAATTGGTAGACAGGCCCGGCTTGCACCCGGGTGCCTGATCCAGGTTTGAGGGTTCGAACCCCTCCGGGGTCACCGCCTTGAGTGTATCATGGGAAACGTGAAACAGCCCCCCAAGAAACGCGAAAAACCAGGGCCGAAAGAGGAGCGGCTGATTATCACCGAGGACCCCGAAGCCGCTCTGAACAAACTTCTTCGGCCCAAGAAGACGGACGAGACACAGAAACCCGACAACAGCGATAGATCGGGCTAATGGTCTTCGGTACCGGGCGACCACGCTCATAATTCGCACACCTGTTTCAACAGCTACCTACTCCCGATAAAATATACCCACTTCACACTGTCTCTGGCGCGTCGAATTTTGTCCAGCGGTGAACAATGGGAGTGGGCCTCGGACAGTGGCTGCCGATCCAGCTCAGAGTGACGACTCGTGCCCGACTCAGCGACAACGCCAGGCGCCCAAATCAAAGAAACCGTCTTTGAGGCCCGGGGCCTGACCAAGACCTACGGCATGGGCGAGGTGCGAGTCGAGGCCCTGCGCGGCATTGACCTGGACTTCTACTTGGGGGAGCTGGTGGTTCTGCTGGGCCCCTCCGGCAGCGGCAAGTCAACCCTGCTGAACATTCTTGGCGGCCTCGACGCGGCGACGAGCGGCCGTGTCAGCTACCACGGTAAAGACCTCACCGGGGCCGCGGACCGGGAGCTGACCGAGTACCGCCGATCGCACGTCGGCTTTGTTTTTCAGTTCTACAATCTGATTCCCAGCCTCACGGCGCTCGAGAACGTGGCCGTCGTAACAGAGATCGCCGAGCATCCGATGGATCCCGCCGACGCCCTTAGGGTGGTGAATCTCGGGGACAGGATACATCATTTCCCGTCGCAGTTATCCGGCGGAGAGCAGCAGCGCGTGGCCATCGCGCGGGCGATCGCGAAAAATCCGGCCGTGCTGCTTTGCGACGAACCGACCGGCGCCCTCGACTCAGCCACCGGGATCGTCGTCCTCGAGGCGCTCGAAAGAGTCAACCGCGAACTGGGGACCACGACCGTCCTGATCACTCACAACGCCGACATCGCCGGCATGGCCGACCGCGTCATTCACCTGCACGACGGCCGGATCGGCGAGGTCCGCCGCAACGTGGCGAAGAAGCCTGCTCGGGAGTTGCGCTGGTAGCCTATGACCGCCCTCCACCGCAAGCTCTTCCGGGACCTTTGGGCGATGAAGGGCCAGGCCTTGGCTATCGCGATGGTGATCGCGAGCGGCGCGGCGACCTTCGTCATGTCGCTCAGCACGCGCGATTCCCTGCGTCGCACGCAGGCCGTCTACTACGGCGACTACCACTTTGCGGAAGTCTTCGCCTCTCTCAAGCGGGCTCCGGAATCTCTGCGGGCCAGGCGGCAAGCGATCCCCGGCGTGAGACACGTTCAGACCCGTGTCGTGGCGCCGGCCAAGGTCGAGGTCGAGGATTATCCGGACCCAGTGACGGGGCTGCTCGTTTCGGTTCCCGACTTCGGCCCGCCGCTTCTCAACGGCCTCTATCTGATGCGAGGCCGATTGGTCGACTCGCGCCGGGACGACGAGGTGGTCGTCCACGACTCCTTCGCTAAAGCTCACGGTTTTCAGCCCGGCGACCGGATTGCCGTCGTGATCAACGGGCGCCGCAAGCGCCTGCGTATCGTCGGCGTCGCCTTATCGCCGGAACACATCTTTCCGATCCGCGCGGGGGACTTCATCCCCGACTTTGAAAGCTTCGGGGTGATGTGGATGGCGCGAACCCCGCTGGAAGCAGCCTACGACATGGAAGGGGCATTCAACGACGTCGCGCTGACGCTCACCGCCACCGGCCGCCTGGAGGAGGTGATTGACCGCACGGACGACCTGCTCCGGCGCTACGGAGGACTCGGCGCCTACGGCCGTAAGGACCAGGTGTCGCATCGCTACTTGTCCGAAGAGTTTCGCCAGCTCGAGCAGATGGCCACCATCTACCCGCTCATCTTTCTGGCTGTCGCCGCCTTCCTGCTCAATGTCGTCGTGGGGCGTCTGATCCGAACCGAGCGGGAGCAAGTGGCGACCCTGAAGGCCTTCGGCTATAGCAACTTCGACGTGGCCTTCCACTACGCAAAGTTTGTACTTGTGATCGTCGCCCTCGGGGTCTTGGGAGGGATAGTGGGCGGCGAGCGCTTCGGACGGGGCCTCAGTGCCATGTACATCGAGTTCTACCGCTTTCCGTTCCTGCGCTATGTCCTGGAGCCACACGTCGCGGTGATAGCCGGCCTAGTGAGCGCTGGGGCGGCGTTGGCGGGCACTCTCTACTCCGTTCGCGCCGCCGCGCGCCAACCCCCGGCGGAGGCCATGCGCCCGGAACCGCCGGCTCGTTACCGCGAGACCGTGATCGAGCGGTTGGGCTTCAAGCGCTGGCTCTCGCAACCGACGCGCATGATTGCCAGAAACATCGAACGCCAGCCGCTGAAATCGCTACTCACCGCGATTGGCATCGCGTTTGCCTATGCGATTCTGATGGCGGGCTTTTTCTTCGGTGATATTGTGGAGCACATGATTTACGTGGAGTTTGAGCTGGCACAGCGGGACGACATGACCGTAACGTTCGTCGAGCCGACCTCCGGCCGCGTCCTCAATGAGTTACGGAGCCTACCCGGAGTCGAATACGGAGAGCCGTTTCGGACGGTGCCGGTGCGGCTCCGCTCCGGGCATCGCACCTATCGCACGGCGATCTGGGGAATCCGGCCCGGCGGCGACCTCTATCGTTTGCTGGACGTCGATCTCAACCCGATCGACATCCCCCGGGACGGCCTGGTGATGACGGACTTCCTCGGCGGCATCTTGAACGTCGGCCCCGGCGACCCGGTGACCGTGGAGGTGCTCGAAGGAGGCCGCCCGGTGAGGCAGGTGCGGGTCGCCGGCTTCGGCAACCAGTACGTCGGCCTCTCGGCCTGCATGCATATCGATGCGCTGAACCGCATGATGCGCGAGGGGCATGCGGTCTCCGGGGCTTTTCTGTCCGCGGATTCCCGTTACGAAAACGAAATCTATACTTCGCTCAAGGAGATGCCTCGCGTGGCCGGCGTCACCGTGCGCAAGAAGGCATTGAAGAATCTCGAAGAGACCATGGCCGAGCAACTGTTGACCTTCGCCTCCTTTATCACCCTCTTTGCCGGTACGATCGCCTTCGGCGTCGTGTACAACAGTGCGCGCATCTCCCTTTCCGAGCGTAGCCGCGAGCTGGCCAGCTTGCGGGTGCTGGGCATGACCCGCGGCGAGATTTCCTACATCCTGTTGGGCGAGCTGGCTGTGCTCACGTTGGCCGCCGTTCCTCTCGGATTCCTCATCGGAAGGTTGCTCTGCGGCTATGTTGTGGCCTCGCTCGAAACAGATCTCTTCCGGTTCCCTTTCGTGGTGGAAGCGAGCACGTACTCGTTTGCCGCAACGGTTGTGTTAGCGTCTGCCTGTATCTCGGCGCTCGTTGTGCGCCGGAAACTGGACCATCTCGATCTTGTCGCCGTCTTGAAGACAAAGGAGTAGCCGCGAGTGCGTATCGTGAAGTGGCGCCGACGTTTGGGACTGCTCGGCTTTTGCGCGCTGGTCGTGCTGGCCATTGTGTGGGGCTTCATGCCGCAACCGGCGCCCGTCGAAACCGCCGCCGTCGTGAGAGGGCCCCTCCAGGTCACCGTGGAGGAAGAAGGCAGAACCCGGGTCGTCGACCACTTCGTGATCTCCGCGCCGGTAGCTGGTTTTCTCAGACGCGTCGAACTCGACGTGGGAGACTCGGTGAAACGCGGGCGGCAACTCCTGACGCTCGACCCCCTGCGCTCAACGGTACTGGATCCGCGTGCACGGGCCGAGGCGCAAGCCCGTGTTGTGACGACGCAGGCAGCGCTCAAGGGAGCCCAAGAGAACGTCGTCGCCGCGGCCGCGGATGCCCGCTACTGGGAATCACAACTGGCCCGCGTCCGCGAGCTGCACGAAGCAGGCACTGTCTCCGACGAAGAACTCAACCAAGCCGAAGCCGAAGCCCGAAGAACGGGCGCGAACTTGCGCTCGGCGGAGTTCTCGGTCGAGGTGGCGCGGTCCGAGCTGGAGGCGGCCCGCACCGCACTGCGCCACTCCGCGGCGCAGAAGACCGAACAGCCTGCTGAAACCGTGGCAGTCCACGCTCCCATTAGCGGAAGTGTTCTCAAAGTGCTGCGCGAAAGTGAAGGAGTCGTGAGCCGTGGAGAGCCGCTGCTGGAGATCGGCAATCCGCGCCTTTTGGAAGTGGAGGTCGAACTGCTGTCGGCGGACGCCGTCCGTGCCGGGCCGGGTACTCGCGTGATCCTAGAACGCTGGGGCGGTGAACAGCCGCTCGAAGCCCGCGTGCGCGTCGTCGAGCCCTTCGGGTTTACGAAGATCTCGGCTCTCGGCGTCGAGGAACAGCGCGTGCTGGTGATTGCCGACATCGTGTCTCCGCCGGAAGAATGGGAAAGGCTCGGCGATGGGTATCGCGTGGAGACGAAGTTCATCTTGTGGGAGGAGGACGAAGTTCTCCAAGTGCCCAGCAGCGCGTTGTTCCGCCGCGGCGATCAGTGGGCTGTGTTTGTCGTGGATGGAGAGTTCGCGCAGCTGCGGAACGTACAGCTTGGCCGGCGCAGCGGCCTAACAGCTCAAATCCTCTCCGGCGTCGAGGCGGGCGAGCTGGTCATCACCCATCCGGACGAGTCCGTCGAGGCCGGTGTCCGAGTGAGCCGGCGTACTCCCTAGCCCGCTTTCTCACCAGATGGCGATAGTGCAGCCGGGCACAGCGGCGGTGGCGAGCCTGACGAGAGTGGCGACAAGCGCGCGGCAACTGCTCTGCTATTCTCGAACGATGGATGAGCTCGAGAAAGTCCGTAACGAGCTCAAGAAATACCTTCACCCGCTGCTTGATTTGTCGGTCCGCAACAACGACGGCAAGATCGAGCTGGTTATCGACCTGAAGAATAGACCGCCGGACATCCACACCTACTACCTCGAAATTCATCCTCGGGATCTCGCAAGCAGCCAATTCCCGTGGACTCTCCAGCGCATGATTTTTGACGGCTTGCACGACTATTTTGTCGAGATGTTCGTCTACACGCCGCAGAGCCTCGACAACCCCGAAGCGCCTCGATGACGGAGCTTGCCGATCTCATCGCCGACGAGATTCGCCGCGAGGGACCCCTTCCTTTCCGCAAGTTCATGGAGATGGCGCTCTACCAGCCGGAGCTTGGTTACTACTGCCGTCCCCAAGACCCGTTTGGAGTCGGAGGGGATTTCTACACCAACGCACAACTGCAACCGGTGTTTGGCCGGCTGCTGGCACAGCGGATCGAGAGTTGGCGGCACGAGATGGGCCGCCCACGGGATTTCACCGTAGTCGAGATGGGGGCCGGTCGGGGCGAGACGACGTCCCAAATCGAGCGCTGCCTGCCGGGCGTGACATGCAGGACGGTTGATGTCGCGGGAGGCGAGCTGCCCGAGCAATTCCGCGGCGTCGTCATCTGCAACGAATTTTTCGACGCGCTTCCCGTACACTCGGTCGAGCGCAAAGACAAGGGTCTCGTCGAGCACTACGTTGATCTGGGGGTTGGTGGCTTTGACTGGGTGGAAGGTTCGCTGTCCGGTCCTCGGTTGAAGGGCTATCTCGAAAGCTACGCGCCTCGACTGGCCGAAGGCCAAAAGGTCGAGGTCAATCTGGAGGCGCTCGACCAACTGGAAAATATTTCTCGCTCCCTAGATTGCGGCTATGTGCTGACCATCGATTACGGCTACACGGCCAACGAAATTGCCGGGGGGCGCCGCCTGCCGGGCGGCTCGCTGATGAGCTACGTAAAGCACCAGGCAAGCGAAGACGTTCTGGCGAATCCAGGGCAGCAGGATATCACCGCTCACGTGAACCTCACGGCGCTTGAGAAGCGGGGCGAGGAGCTGGGCTTTTTGTCGGCGACGTTACAGACGCAGGCCATGTTTTTGAGCGAGATTGGACGGCAAGACGATTTCCAGGCGGCTCTTGAGGCGTCGAGCGAAGCCCAAAGCCTGCACCTGAGGATGCAGCTCAAGACGCTGCTGTTCGGTTTGGGCGAGACGTTCCGCGTGCTGGTGCAGCGGAAGTAGAGACACGCTCCCAGCGGACTTTGTTATGCCTGTTGTGGCTCAGCCGTCTCTGAATTCGCCTTGGAAGTTCAACCCTGATGCAGCTCGAAAAGGGGAGCTTGCGTGAGGTGCACGTACGCTAAATTAGCTAGGTTACACGGTCAGAGTTGTCCATGGTATCCGAGCGAACTTCGTCTTCAGAATGGGCTGCTGGGAGGCTGTCCCACAGGGACTACTTGCCGGCGCCGGGAGACGGCCGAGAGCGGCCGATGATTCCCGCCGGCGCCCTGCCGGAGCCTATCCGCCCCGGCGCCGCTCGACAACTGCTTAGCCCCCTTCCCTCGCTCTCGCTCCGACGTTCTTTGACAGCCGCTCGCCCCCAAACCAGTTCCCCGAAACCGCCCGCATTCCTATTCGCTCGAAATAGCCGTTACCTCTCGAAACCCCGTTTGCTTGCCCTCAACCCCCTGTTCGCCTCCTCCCCCTTCCTCTCCGGCTTCATCTTCCGAAACGGCTGGGCGCCGTCTTTCGCGGCGCCCAACGGCTGCGTTACAGTCTTAAGAGTGCTCCGTTTGGTTCTAGTATTGCCGCTGCTCTTGGTCCCGTTACTTTCTCAGCCGGCCAAAAAGCCTTTCGATGTCTGGGCGCTACATCGACTTGCTCGCATCTCCGACCCTCAGTTGTCGCCCGACGGCTCGACGCTGGCATTCGTCGTCACGAAAGCTTACGTTTCCGACAACACCAAAGAGAAGCACATCCACACGATATCGATTGACGGCGGTACGGAGCGGCGCATCACCTTTTCCGGCAAGCAGAACGAGCGGCCGCGCTGGTCGCCGGGATCCAACCAGATCGCTTTCGTTTCCCACCGTTCCGGCTCGTCTCAGGTCTGGCTGATGGATTCCGACGGCAGCCGTGCCCGCCAAGTGACCGACCTGGCGACCGAAGCCGCCGGGGTAGTCTTCTCGACCGACGGCGAGCACCTGCTCTTTACGAGCCGCGTCTTCCCCGAATGCGGCGCCGATGACGCTTGCAACAAAGAGAAACTCAGACTTCAAAAAGAAGGTCCCGTCAAGGCGCAAATCTTCGACCGCCTTCTCTACCGCCATTGGGACACTTGGAACGATGGCCGCCGGACTCACCTTCTCGTCTCCGGCATCGACGGCGATCAGGTTCGTGATCTGACGCCGGGACGTCGCGACGTTCCTCCTTTCTCCCTCGGCGGACCCGACGGCTACGACGTCTCGCCCGACGGATTTGAAGTTTGCTTCACCATGGCCGCCACGCGCTCGCCCGCCACCGAGACGAACAGCGAGATCTACGTCGTTCCGATCCGGGGCGGGGAGCCGGTCATGATTACTTCCAATCCGGCCGTCGATACTTCCCCACTCTATTCGCCCGACGGGCGCTATATCGCCTATCGAGCGCAGTCAAGGCCCAACTACGAGAGCGACCGTTTTACGCTCATGGTGTACGATCGAACCACCGGGGACACAGCCAACGTCACCGAGACCTCGGACCGTTGGGTGACCGGCATCGCCTGGTCTCCGGACTCTTCGCGGCTCTTCTTCACCGCCGAGGACCGCGGCCGCTCGCCGATCTACACCGTGCCGGCGGCCGGCGGCGGCATTCAGCCGGTCGTTTTCGGCGATGCGACGCACGGGGACGTCCAACTCACCCCCGACGGCAAGTCCATCATCTATAGCGGCCATAGCGGCTCTCACCCGACCGAGATTTTTCGCGGCTTCTCGACGGGCGGACGGCCGCAACAGCTCACCCATCTCAACGACGAGATTCTTGGGGAACATCAAATCACTCCGCTCGAGCAAATCTCCTACGAAGCCGGCGACGGCACGCAAATACACGGTTTTGTCGTCAAGCCTCCAGGCTTCGACTACGAAAAGAAGTATCCGCTGTTGCTGCTCGTCCATGGTGGCCCGCAAGGGGCTTGGGGAGAAAAGTGGAGTTATCGCTGGAACGCCCAAGTCTTCGCCGGAGCCGGATTCGTCGTTTTTATGCCCAATCCAAGGGGGTCCACCGGGTACGGCCAAGCCTTCATCGACGCCATCAACGGGGACTGGGGCGGCATGGTCTACGACGACATCATGGCCGGCGTGGATTACTTTCTGAAGCAGCCCTACATTGACAACCGCAAGCTCGCCGCCGCCGGCGGCTCCTACGGCGGCTATATGGTCAACTGGATGCTCGGTCACACCAGCCGTTTTCGCGCCTTCGTCTCGCACGCTGGCGTGTTCGATTTACGCAGTATGTTCGGCTCGACCGAGGAATTATGGTTTCCCCTTTGGGAATTCAGCGGTCCACCCTGGGACAACCCGGAAATGTATGCCCGGTGGTCTCCCAGCAACTTCGCGCAAAATTTCAAGACCCCGACTTTGGTGGTCCATGGAGAAAACGATTATCGAGTCCCCGTCAGCCAAGCCATGCAACTCTTCAGCGCCTTGCAGCTGCGGGACGTCCCCTCTCGATTCCTCTACTTTCCCGACGAAGGCCATTGGATCCTCAAACCTCGAAACAGCGTCCTGTGGTATGAGACCGTCATCGACTGGCTGGAGCAGTGGGTGAACACGGCCTACCGCCATCGAACGCGACACCGGCAATACGGGCCGACTCTCGACCCTCCGGAAACCGAATCGTCGAAACCAGCGGGTGAAATCAAGATTCAGCGCTGAAAAGCCCGCACTTCTCACCGAGACGGGGAGGCGCTCTCGGGGTACCGGCGGGCGCGTTCTCCCGAAACGCGAGTGGATTGATGGAACAGGAGTACCAAGCCCCCGCGACGGCGGCTCGTCGAACGGCCCGGGACGGAGGGGAAGCAGGCGCACCCCCGAGATCTCCCACGGGGGAGGCGAACACTCAACGGCCGGCCATCATCCGTTCGATCTCGCCGGGTTCTTTCGGCAGAGCCGAACTCAAGACCTGCCCGCCATCGCTGGTCACTAAGACCATATCCTCGATCCGCACGCCGATATTTTCTTCGGGGAGGTAGACGCCCGGCTCGATGGTGATTACCATCCCCGGCTTGAGCGCCGCTTTAGGGTTTCCGGGGTCGTGTACGCCGAGGCCCACGTGATGTCCCAACCCGTGGGTAAAATAGCGCCCCAAAGGCTTCCCGCGCCGATCTTTTCCCTGAGAATTCAGTTTTTCCCGCGCAATCCTGTGCAAGCTTTTGGGGCCATTGCCGGCGAGGGTCATCCCCGGCCTGACTTTGGCAATCACAACTTTCTGAGCGGAAAGCACGGCCTGGTAGATCTCGCGCTGCCGGTCTGTGAAACGGCCGTCGACGGGCACGGTTCGCGTGATATCGGCGGCGTAATGGCGGTATTCTCCCCCGGCGTCGATGAGGACCATTTCACCGCTTCGCACTCGAGAGGAGTTTTGTCGATAGTGCAGGATTGTCGCTCTCCGGCCTCCACCGACGATCGGAGCGTACGCCGGTCGCGCGCAGCCGAGACTCATTAGCCGTTCGATCATGGGAGCCGCCAACTGGTATTCGAACAGGCCGGGACGGATCTTCTTCCACGCCGCCAGGTGCGCCTCGACACTGGCGTCTATTGCTCGCCGGATGAGCAGAATCTCCGACTCGGACTTCACCATGCGCATCTCGTCGAGGGCGCTTCGAACGCTCGACACCGGATACGCGCCCGCGAGCTTGGCGAGCCTCCTCGTCCAATCCGGTTCAGGCTGCTGCGCGAGGTTCGGATGCCGCCGCGGCAGCAAGCCGTAGATCCGTTCGTAGGCCCCGAGAGCTTGCTTGACGACAGAATCCAGCGTGGCGACGCCCCGAACGTCGGAGAACCCGGTTTTCTGATCCGAATCGGGTTCGTCGGGGCCCGTTCGAGGGCCGGTCCAGCGCTCCCGCGAGGTGTTTTTCTCGGGAAGAAAGAGGATCTCGCGGTGGGAGGGCTGGTTTGTGTTCGCCGGCAACAGCAGCAACACGGCCCCAGGCTCATTCCACCCGGTCAGGTAGTAAAAATTGTTCTCTTGGCGGAACGGGGACCTGGCGTCTTGCGCTTCGCGTTCTCCGTAGCCAAACAGCACAATCTGCCCGTCGCTGAGTTGTTTCGCCAGAGCCAGGCGACGCTGTTGATAGGTCCGCGGTTTCCCGCTCTCGTCTGCACCGAGCGACACGGCCGCGACAACCGCCACAAACAGCAAGCGACGAATGATCGACATAGGACCAGTATAGGTTTCTACGCGGGCGGTCAACGTTGGGCTACAATGCGTGTGCTGATTCTCGGGATCTTTTTGCCGAGGCTACATGGCAGGCGCGCTTCGGTTCCTTACCTTCGGTTTCCACCTGCTTTTGGGGTTGTTTCTTCTCGCCGTAGGCCTCATCGGATGGCGGCCGGGGGACCGCATTCGCTTCGAGTGGATCCCCGAGGTTGCACCTCTCGATATGGCTTCCACGCTCCTTGCGCTCGGTTTTGTCGCGCTCGCCTCGATGCTCTTGGCCGCCTTTCGCTGGAAGCCGCTGCGAATCCCCTTTTTTGCCTGGAATCTGCTCGCCGCCGCCGCGATCGTTCGTGCTCTGGGCGCTCCGTCGTTCCGTTTCGACGGGACCGAGAACTTCCTTTACTGCTCGATCGTGCTCGTCGCCGCGCTTCTGGGTGTTTCAGGCAGTTGGGATCACTTTCGCGGATCGTCCCCAAGCCCTCGGCTAAAAACAGCATCAGGCTCCGACGAGGGCGACCAGACCCCGGTGAAAGCGGCCGGGCAGGACGACTAGCCAGCATTTCTCACCGCCTGGTGGCCGAAGCACGCAATAGGCCCGCCATTACTGCGTTGCGCTTGCTCGCCGTGCTCAACGTACTTTCCCGGTCGGACGTCAACGGAAGTCGCTGCTTACTTCGGTCACACCAGATGCGAATGGGCCAGGCTGCACCCGCAAAAGTACGCCTCCGCTCGCCGAGCGGCGCGCTTTGTACTGACGGGCCTCTCACGCACTTCTCCTCACCACGTGGTGAGAAAAGCGGGCCAAGGGCCGCCGCGGACGTTCAACACCAACGGCAGGCCGGCGGCCTCCATCCCTTGGGGCGGGGTGAGATAGCTGTGCAGCGCCAGCCCATCGCGGGCCGGGACGGTCACGGGCTCCATCGGCGCCAGCCTGTAGTTATCCGGATCCGGACGATTGCTGAACAGGTATTCGGCCGATCGCGAGTCCCGGCGACTCGCCCGCGAGGGGCAGCGGCTCGCTTTCCAGTTCCCGCGCCGGAGTAAAAACCTTGACTGGCTTCTCCGAGTGGAGTTGCTCGAGCCAGAGGACGCCATCGAACTCGCCGCTGTGCCCGCGGGTGACGAGGAAGTCCCCATCGCCGTCCGCGTCCATGTCTTGGAGCAGGAAGGCGGCGAACTTGCCTCGCTTGCGTCGAGAGATGTCGTGGCGGGCCCATGCGACGGTCGCGTCTCCGGGATTCTCGAACCAAGCGATGGTTCCAGCCGGGTCGGAAGCACTCACTTCCTCGCCATCCTCTTCGCGCGGTCCCGCACTCGCGCTGCCCGTGACGACGTCTTGCCGGCCGTCATCGTTGACGTCGGCGAGGGCCAGCCCGGCCGGCTCGTCCGGCGCGATCGTGCCAATGGCGTGGAGGTTCCACGGCTCGGCCGGGTCGGAGGGTTGCTCGGCCCAGACGAGCGAGTGAGGCTCCTTGATGAAAACCACGTCCAGGCGGCCCTCCGCGTTGCGTTCCGAGAAGGCCACGGCCGAGCCGACCTGATCGAGTTCAGTCCCCTCGGGGACCCGAATGAGATGCCGCTGGAAGCTGGGGTCCACCTCTCCCAAATTCTCGAGCCAAAAGATGGGTTCGTCGCCTCGCGAGGCGACGAACAAATCGACATCACCGTCTCCGTCAAGATCCGCCGGCTTGGCGGTGATAGGGTTGCTGAGGGTCCACAATACGCTTTCGCGCCAAGCGGAGGCGAGGGGGTTTTCTGGAATCTCAAACCACGAGACGGCTCCTTCCGGGTTGGTCTCGTGGCGGTACGAGGCCACGATCTCAGGTCTGGCGTCGCCGTTAAGATCGGCGATCGCGACGCTGACGAACGCGCGGCCTGCCGAGAAATCGGTCGCTATGATTCTTCCCCAGCGCCAGCCCCGAACCGTTCCTCCCGGGTTTTCGAGGTAAAGCAAATGCCCCTTTTCACAGGCCGCGACAAGGTCGGGAAAACCGTCCGCATTGAGGTCCGCCACCGCGATCTCAACCACCCCGCCGGCCTCGGCGCCCTCGGCCAGCGAAAGGCGGAACCATTCGTCAGGATCCTCTGACCCGAAGGCAATGCGGATATGACTGCTCTCACGGTAGGCCGATACGATATCGAGATGCCCGTCCCGGTCGAAATCGGCAACCTGGAGGGATTGTGCTCCGCGCAAGCGGACCCCGCCCGATTCGCCCTGGGCGTCGATGGCGCGCTCTTTCCAAGAAATATACCGTCCATCAGGGAGTTTCGCCTCGGTCAGAGTGTTGGCGACGACTGAGGAGCGGCTGTCCCAGCTACAGCCGCTCAGCAGTAACGCGAAGGCGGCGTACACCGACGCCAGTGTTCTTGCTGGGAATGGGTGGCGGGGCAACTTCTTCATTTTCATCTGGAACTCAAATGTACTTGCCCCCGCCGCTTGGCGCAATCTCGGTGGACCTTACCGGGGCTATCGGGGAAACCTTAGTGAGACCACGAAAGGACCAGAGACGACCCGAAGGCCCCGTAGGTCGGCTGCCGGCGCCCAAATTCGGACGCCTTGGGAGATTCCTCCGGTTTGCCTCCAGGAGGCTGAGATTTCATGCGGGAGCGCGGTCGGTTTCTGGTTCTCCTCGCAGGACTGCACTATTCGCTCCAGTTGGAGCGGGGTGGGTGGGACGCCCCGAAACGAAGTGTGGGTGTCAGCCGCATGGGGCCTTGTGCCAGGGGCGAAATCACGCTGGCGAAACAAGTGCTGCCGGCCCTCCAGAAAGAGATGTTGTGCCTGGGCGGACCGCATCTTCCTGGGCTAGGAATTGTGGCAACAAGCGCGCCGCCGGCGGGGCGGAGTTGCTGTGGCGGGAAAGTCCCCGTACGGTTGGTTTTCTATCCGGGCGAGGGCCACGGCAACAAGCGCGGCGCCTCCCGCTACGACTATTCCCTCCGCCGTGACCACAACGGGGTTGTCGTATCGACGAGCTGATTAGCAACCCTGACCGCAGCCTCTGGGCTATGGCTCCGTTTGACCCCGGTTAGCCCTGAGTTCCGTAGCGCGGGGCTGGTGCCGTTTCCAGACCCGCGGCCGTTTCTTCTCACAGCGAAGCGGCGTCGCAGCCCCATGGCGCGGTAGCGCTATTGCTTGGGTAATGCAGCGCCTCGCTCCAATTCCCGATATTGCCGATCGAATCGCTTCACCACAGCTCGGGTTTTGGGTTGGGAGCCTCCTAAAAGAGAGGATCTATATGCCATAATTGATCCAGTCCCATCGCAAAAACGAGGGCCTTTTGGAGGCCAGGCATCGTAATTTAAGGCACGAGGACGCCACGACCACCACGGCTACACCCACGTGCCGAACCACGGCCGTCTTTCCGGACCGACCGGTCGGCACAAAACTGGGGGTTATGGAACACGCGAGAAATCATTACAAAAAAAGGAGTTGCCGCCCGGGTGGGCGTCGGCGACTTCGTCTGGGCCGACCAGGGCCGGTTTTATCCAGGACAGCCTAAACAAGAGTTAGACAGAAAGGAGATCACTCGATGGCGAAGGTGCCCAAGAAAGTCGCGGATCGCTTTTCCAAGACGGTCGCTGTATTCCAGCGCGTTCTTGCTGACGCGAAGGATCGAGATGTAAACGAATCTGATACGGTCACCATCGTTACGGACCTCCTTGCGGACGTCTTCGGCTACGACAAGTACTCCGACATAACGAGCGAGCAGGCGATTCGTGGGACGTTCTGTGACCTCGCCGTGAAGCAGGACGGGAAGGTCAAGTTCCTGATTGAGGTAAAAGCGATTGGCCTGACTCTTCGGGAAAACCACCTGCGCCAGGCCGTG
This sequence comes from Bryobacterales bacterium, assembly GCA_965248365.1. Lineage (GTDB taxonomy): Bacteria > Acidobacteriota > Terriglobia > Bryobacterales > UBA6623. Next base: position 1,163,101 of record CBDFJA010000004.1, read on the forward strand.
AACTACGGTGCAAACCAGGGCATACCGTGGGTCGTTCTCACGAACGGGCTGCGGTGGGAGATTTATCGCATCGCGTTCGAGCAGCTTATTCGTCACGAGGAGGTGTGCGCTTTTGGGGTTCTCGAACTTGCTCCTCGGAAATCCGAAACCCACGAAGCTCTCTATCTGCTCAGCAAGGAGGGCCTTAGCCAATCCGCGATAGAGACGTTTCACGAGCATGTACAGGTCGTCAATCGATTCATCGTGGGCGCCCTCATCGCATCAGAACCAGTCCTCAGTGTCATTCGGAGGGAACTCAAACGTCTCGCGCCGGATTCTAAGGTGACAATTGAGGAGCTTGCAGAGCTTCTTCCCGACGTTCTGAAACGCGACATCCTAGAAGGCGACGCCGCCAATCAGGCGAAAAGGCGTGTCGCAAAGGCGTCGTCGCGAGCGTTGAGAAAGCGGAGCACGAAGAAAATGGCTGAGCGATCATCCGACTCGGTTGCCCCGAAGGATTCTGCCTAATACGGCGATGCACCTGTCGGTCCGCTTCGCGGCCCGCAGGTGATCGCCAAGCCGTTAGGTCGACAAGATATGGTCTGCCATGATTCCCATTTCGGAGAAAGTTCCGTAGCGCGGGGCTGGTGCCGTTTCCAGACCCGCGGCTTTTCGCTTTCCCGACGCACCCGGCGATCGGTCGTCCTCGGACGACCGCTCGGGGCATGGGGCTAGCCGCTACGCGGCTGGTCTTCTTCTCTACTGATTAACTCCCGGTCCCGATCCGCCGACCATCACAGCACTCTCGACCTCAAAGAATCAACGATATACCTCCTTTCGAACCGCGAAACCTTGGCTTCGCGACTTAGAATGGGAGTAGAAAAAGGGCTACGCCACACCCGGTATTCTAAAAGGGGGCCGGGGGAAAGCCCAACACATTCGGCCACGAGGGAGAAAAATACGAAACGAAGCCAATCTCGCACAACCAACTTGTAATCAATGGGTTGTGGTGGATTTGCGGCCTGTAGCGCAGGGCTCGAACAGAGCTGTGGCCTTTTTGGCCCGTTGCGTGAACGAATAGCGCCGGGGGGTACTCTCTTTCCCGGCCCGAGACAACGAATCGTTCAACGCCCAACGGACGCACTCGACAGACCTCGCCATGCTAAAAGGGGTCCGCGAAGAGCGGCATCACGCTCGACGACGAGGAAAATACCAAACGAAGCCAATTCCTCACAACCTGTTTATAAGCAATTAGTTACGTGGTATTTCTAGTAGGGCGGGGTGGCCCTGCATCACGGTCGGGTACCGGGGAAACCTAGTTCCCGTCCTTCGATTCTTCGGGCTTCTTTTCCGCTTCTTTCTCTTCGAGGCCGTAGTCGAGTTCATAAGCGGGTGGGTCGCCGCCGAGGCCTTGGAGGTAGTGTTCCATCCAGCGCGGAGCCCGCTACGGGTTCTGCTAATCAACTCGTCGGCACGACAACCCGGTTATAGTCACGAAGGCTCGACCGCACCCTTGCGGGTGCGGCTCTGTTCGCACCGCGTCCTGCCTCGCCGAGATCTACCGGTTCCTGGCGTCCGGCAAGCCTCTGCTAGCTTGAAAACTGATGCATGTAGGACTAACTGCGAGGTCTCTTGTGATCTCTATTCACTCGATTGCGCTGGTGCTGTTTTCCGTGGCTTTGACCGTAGGGGTGCAACCGGCGGCCTCGGAAGAGAAAACCCCTGAAGAGAAGCTGCTCGGTGCGCCTTGCCGGAGTCCCCGTCAGCTCAGCCGCCAGACAATGGCTGCTACCCGCGAGATCAACCGCAAGGAACACGAGGCTATGAAGCGCGGCGACTTTCAAACGGCTATTGCCATGCGCAAGGAGCTGATTCGCAACCAGCACCTGTTTTTCTATCTGGCAGAGTTGTATGTCGAAGTCGGCCAAAACGACGATGCCATCGCGGTCCTCGAATACCTCTACGGCGAAAAACACAACGAGGTCGACCGGCGGCTGCGGACCGAGGGTAACGCGCTGCATCCCTTAACAGCGTCTCAGGAATTCCAACACTCGGCGCTCGCTCAAAAGCTTGCCGCGGACCGCGAGCAGACGGCCCGGCGCAGACAGAAATTTCAAACGAAACTCGCCGCTTTGCCCGCGGGAGCGAAGCCCCGGGCCGACTACGTCGCCAAGGGCGCCTGCCCGTTCGAGTGCTGCATGTTCGCTACCTGGGATGTCCGAGCCGACACGGTGCTTTACGACAAGCCGAATGGCGAGAGCGTCCTAGGCCGTGTCGCGAAAGGGGACAAGATCGAAGGACTGACCGGCGAGGTACATATCCGGCCGATTGCCGTAGCCGTGCGACAGCCGCCTGCCTACTCGAAGGTCCCAACAGCCGGCTCGATCGTTTTCCTGCTGGATTCCCTGGGCGAGGGCATCGGGCGGGTGAGGGACGAGGGCAAAGTCCTCGAGCTGGATGTCGCGGGCAACATCCATGACCACTGCTGTCCGGTTAAAAGTCGAATAGAATCAATTGGTTGGGGTCATAGGGGAATTCATTTTGGGAGTCGGATGGCTGGAGTGCCTGTAAAACGGGCATTTTTTCGAATAGCGTAACGCTGAGAATCTGTAGAATCTGGTAAAGACTCGCTTCCAGCCCGAGGCGTTTCCGGACGATAGCGATGAGCACGTAAATCGAGACAGCGATCCAGATGTGCGTCTTGACGGCGTTCTCGCTGGTGCCGTAAAACGACTTGATTCGCAGATGTTGCTTGATCCACTTGAAGAAGAGTTCCACCTGCCAGCGCGATTTGTAGATCTGGGCGATGGTCAGTGCCGGCAGGGTGAAGTTATTGGTCAGAAATTTCAATCGCTTGTTGGTTTCGGCATCGAAATAACTCACCCGCCGTAGGGGGTCCGGGTACGCTTGGGCGGAGTTGAAGGGGGTCAAAATAACGGTGTGATCGGATCGCAGGCCCGTGCTCCTATCCACCGGGTGGGAGTAGCGACGCTGCAGCAAAACGTTCTTTTTGGTTCGCACCACGAAGAAGGCCGAACAGAGCGTGAACACGAAGAGGCGCCGAAAATCGACATAACCCCGATCCATGACGTAGAACGCGCCGGCCTCGGGAAGAAATTCATCCAGGATGTTGACGTCATGCACTTTGCCTGCAGTAATGCGGATAAACGTGGGAATATTGCCGTGCAGATCCAGCAGCGTGTGCATCTTCACGGCGGCCTTGTGCTTGCGGAATCCCGCCCACGGAAACAGCGACAGGCAGAGGTCGATTGTTGTCGAGTCGAGAGTGTACAGAGTCTGGTCCAAGTCCACACCGATCGGGTCGTGGGCATATAACGGCCGTGCCATGCCAATCAAGACCTGCGCGAAGTCCGCGTAGATCCGCCAGTCGCGCGACTCGTTCGCATCGGCCAGTGTCGAGCGCGCTACCCTGCCGCCGAATCCCATATGGTAGAGTTTGCCGTGCATCGAACGCAGGCACGTCTCGATGTCGCGGAGGCTTTCCCGATAGGTCAGCTGGGCGAATGCCATCGAAAGAAACTGATCCCAGCAGGAGAAACTTTTCAGATAGGAATCGCCGCGGTAGCGCAATACACATTTGTGAAACTCTTTGCTCGGCAGGTGCTCGATCAGTTGGGAGAAAACCGTACGGCCAAGGTTCATCCCCCATTGTGCCGCGTCGGGATGCTCCGCTCAGGCGGCCATTTGCGGCCTCGGGATTTCAAATCGTTCCCTGGCAAAACAGGCCATAAGATATTGAGTGGTAGAGACTTACCGTCCGTTGGCGTAACTTTCCCCGGACAGCACTGAAGAGCACCGATGGCTTACGCGGATACACTTGGCCTCGGCTCTGCCATTGAGTAGTGCAATCCCAAGAACGCAAAAAACGGATGGCTAACGTTGTAACTTGACCCTACAGAGATCAAATGTTACCTTCCGCAATAGCGCTCATGCTCTCATTCGATGCGCATAGGTTTCTCTAGTCCTTTTTTCGCTCCCCTTGCAGCAAGGCACGCTGAAATCACCGCCCCCCATCAGCTCACCAATTCATGCACTTCCCACGACATTTGTTCGTGAGGCAGAAACGTCGTATAGAAGCCCATGATCTCTTCGATGTATTCATGCTCGCTCGGCCTCGCGCACGTGACGCCCGTCGGACCGTTGCAGGGCAGCGTGCTGATCTCGTAGGGCACGAGCGCCGCCTCCTCCCTGGTCTTGAAGCGGCCGCTCACCCGCAGCTGGACTTCCCGCAAAACGGAGGTGTCCATCTTCCACGGGAAGAGCGAACTCACCCCGACCAAATCAATTCGTAGAGCAGAGGGGTCGGTCCCGTAGAGAGCCGGCATTCTCTTGGCGACCACCTCGCCCGCCAGGCGGGCCTTTTCGTAGGCCGCGTGCCCGATGTAGGAGATCCGGCCGACACCGAAATACCCCTCCACGACCCCGAGGCTGATCTTCGCCGTCGGAGGACGCGGATGTCCCGAAGTGCCCGTTACCTCCACGCGATCCTTGCCCACTTCTCGAAACTCGGTACCCGTGAAATCAACCACCCCGTCGTTATGTTTGTAATCGCTCGGGTCCCCGATTTCGTAGACAAGCTGTTCCTTGCAGATGGCCTCGGTGACCATCCCCCCTGTTCCGGGAAGCTTCGTGATTACCGTATCCCCATCGGCTTTTACTTCCGCGATGGGAAAGCCGATGCGGTGCAGGTCCGGCACTTCCTTGATGCCCGGATGGGCATAGTAACCTCCGGTAAGCTGTCCCCCGCATTCCATCAGGTGTCCGATGCCAAGGCCCTTGCCGATGCGATCCCAATCATCAAAGGGCCAATCGAACTCGTACATCATCGGCCCCAGGTATTGCGTTGAATCACCGGCCCGCTCGGTAATCACGATGTCGGCTCCGCGGCTGAGCCCTTCGACAATCGGACCCGCGCCCTGGTAGGCGTAGCCGCCCACGAGATCGTCACCAACCTCGGAAGCGGGCCTGCCCGTCTCGCCGATGATCGGATCAACCTGCTTGACGAGATCGAGGACGTTGGCGCCCGTGGCATAGGCAATCTTGACGCCTCGCAGATCGTAATCCCGGCAGATTTCGACCGCCCGCTGGGCCGCTCCCTGTACGTCCGCGCCGCCTCCGTTAAAGATCATCTTGATGCCGTGTTTGACGCAGTCCTTGACGACGACCCGCAGTTTCGCTTCGAGGACTCGATCGTAGCCGATGTCCCCCCTCTGCTTGCGGAGAGCGGCCTGCATCAGCGTCTTCTCGGAGAAACAATCGAAGATGAGATAGTCGATCTCCCCGCTCGCGGCCAGCTCGCGGGAGGGGTCCCGGCGGTCCTCTTCATACGCCGTCCCCGATCCCAACCGAACGTACGATTCGTTCTTGCGGTTCTTCAAAGCTCTCTCGCCTCCTCGGACGCCGCCTCAAACCCCGGGGGCGCCTCAATCTCCATTTCGAGCAGAATGGCGCTATACCCCTTGCCGTGCCCGTCAATCTTCCGCGTCCGCGAACCACCGCCGTCGAGCGCATCTGCTATGAGGAAGTTCAGAGCCCCGATCTTCGGCAGCTCGTAGCGCTCCACAACGCCGACCGGCACAGCTTTCAGGTACTCCTCGACCGCTCCGGCGGTCACATGTTCCTTGATCCATGCGTAATGCGCTTGGTCGAAGACAATCAGGCCCACATTGGCCGAATCCCCTTTGTCGCCCGCTCGCGCGTGACACATTTTGCGCAGCGGGATATGATCTGCCATCCTGGTTAGCCCTCCTCGATTGCTTGGGGAGCGGGCATTATACAATGGCCCCGTCGAGGGAGGCAATGCGAAATGGGAAGCCCGCCAACTCACCCCCTTGGACGTGGCGCACGCATTCTTGCGTGCCGTGTCGCCATTCGTGGCGACATCGAGTCCCGAACTGCCGCGGTGGCAAGCGCTCTCACCGTGCCGTCAGGATGACGCTTGACACCACAGGCCCCTTGGACGTGGCGCACGCATTCTTGCGTCCCGTGTCGCCATTCGTGGCGACATCGAGCGCGTAGCAGTGATCCGGCAGCCGGTGGCGAGAGCGGCTGGGGAAAAAAGGGTAGCGACCAGTAGCGACCGCCACTCTTGGCGGTCCTAGTTTCGAGTTCGGCCGGCAATCCTGCCGGCTTCAGGCCCGTTCTTGCGGGCTAGTTCAAACATGGCACTGAGCGCCAATTGGCTTGACTGGCTTGTCCTCGGGATCTACTTCGTGGGGGTCTTCGCCTTTGGCCTCTACATGTCCCGCCGGGAGGGAGCCGCCGCGGATTTCTTCCTGGCCGGCCGCCGGCTGCCTTGGTACGCCATCGCTCTGTCGCTTTTCGCCACCAACATCTCGAGCGGATCGCTGGTCGGCATGGCCGGGCAAGGCTACACGATCGGGATGGGCGCGGGCACCTTGCAGTGGCACGCCATCTTCACCCTGATCCTTCTGGCGTTTGTTTATCTTCCCTACTACCAGCGCAGCTCGGTAACAACGATTCCCGAATTCCTGGAACTCCGCTACGGTCTCTCGACGCGGACTCTGTTCGCCCTCGCGGTCATCCTCTTCGACATGATCGTCACCCTGCCCTACGTGTTCTATTCCGCCGGGCTGGTGATCGAAGTGATCTTCGGTGTTCCCATGGAATGGCCGATCGTCGCGATCGCGCTTCTTGTTGCCGTCTACACGGCCTGGGGCGGCCTGACCGCCGTCGTCTGGACGGATTTCCTGCAAGCCATTTTCATGGTCGCCGGCGGAGTCATCGCCACGCTGTTCGGTCTGCAAGCGATCGGAGGACTCGACGCCCTGATGGCCCAGGCCGCCGACAAGATGCACGTCGTTCTTCCCGCCGACCACCCCGACTATCCCTTCCCGGCATCGATGTTCGGGGGCTACCTATTGGTTTCGGTCTACTACTGGTGCCACGGCCAATTCATCGTCCAGCGCGTCTTGGGCGCCCGCGCCGAGTGGGACGCTCGCATGGGAACGATCCTCACCTGCTACATCAAACTCTTCCTTCCTTTCATCACGGTTCTTCCCGGCGTCATCGCCTTCGTGCTGTTTCCCGACCTGAGCCGGCCCGACAAGGCGCTGCCGATGCTTGTCGCCGCGGTTGTTCCCGCGGGCCTGAGCGGGGTGATCATTGCCGCGCTGCTGGCTGCCTTTATGTCCTCGGCGTCGTCGATCGCCAACTCTTGGGCGACTGTGTTGGCCAACGACGTCTATCACCGGCTCATCGATAGAAAGGCAACGGCGAAGCGGCTCATCCTGGTCGGGCGGATCGCCACTGTCTTTCTGCTGACCGCCGCCATTCGTACGCCGGGGCTACGCGAGAATGAGTCCATCATGACGTTCTTCCAAACCGGCCTGGCCTACATCTCGACGCCGGTGATCGTCATATTCGCCATGGGGATCTTTTGGCGCCGGGCGACCGCTGCCGCCTCTGTTGCCGCCATCGTGGCTTCGCCGCTGGTTTGCTACTTCGCCCAGCATATGCGGCAGCTTACCGGCTTCGGCCCCAGCCAACCCTCGATCGTCTACTGGTCGCCGATCGCCGTCGCCATGACCATCCTTCTGATGATGGCCGTATCGCGATTCACCGAACCCAAACCCGCGGCGGCCCTGGAAGGTCTCATGTGGAGCGGAAAAGACACCCTGGCTTTCTCCGCCCGACTGTTCCAACGGCGCGACATCGAGGGCGCCGACCCGGCGGCGATCCCAAGCTTCCGGCCCGGCCTCTGGACCGACTATCGCCTCGCGACCATCGTTGTGCTGATCCTTCTCGCGGCGATCATGTGGTTCGTCCGGTGAGATCGCTCTGGCCATTCACGGGGCAACCCGGCTTCCCGATGTGGCGCGCGCATTCTTGCGCGCCGTGTCGCCATTTCTGGTGACACCCGGTCCCGAACTGCCGCGTGTAGCGCACACTCTCACCGCGTCGCGTCGAGACTCTTCTCGACGTCCGGGGCGCTTCGCCGACCCCCGGCCGTTTGTTTTTGTGGCGCACGCATTCTTGCGTGCCGTGTCGCCATTTCTGGCGACATCCGGTCCCGAACTACCGCGTGTAGCGCACACTCTCACCGCGCCGCGTCGGGTAGACGCTTGACACCACCGGCTACCCTAAGAGGAGAGACCCCTTCAACCCCCATCGCGCTCGATAAGAAAAAACGAAACAAACCAAATTTCTAGCAACCCAAGTTAAATCAACGAGTTACTAGCCAGCTTTTCTCGCCACGTGGCGAGGCGAAGTGCGTGAGAAGCCCGTCAGTACAAGGCGCGCGCCGCTCGGCGCGCGGAAGCGTACTTGAACAGTACGTTGAGCACGGCGAGCAAGCGCAACGCAGTAATGGCGGGCTTATGGCGTGCTTCGACCGTCAGGTGGTGAGAAATGCGGGCTAGACTTCTGCGGGTCTCCTGTCACACCTTGTGCTTCAACCGTCAAGCGGGCTGCCGGTCCTGTCCGCTTTCGTACGCTGACGCCAGCCCAACAGAAGTGCCCGAAGGCCTCCTGTAACGGCCCTAACGCTCCCCTTTTTAAGTAGATAGGTCCCCGGCGGGCAGCTTGATTGACCAGCCTGACATATGCCGGTTTTCGCGGTTGACATCAGACTCCACGGGTGCCTATACTGGGAAGTCTCTGGTTTTCAGAAGGGGTTTTTGCATTCGTCGAACAGTTCGACTTGTACGCCGGGGAGTCTGTGACTACTGAGGTCCCATAGGGCCTTGTGTGTATGTGCGCCCGCGGCTGGGGGTGCGGCGGCTTCGCCGCACGGGGGCGACACTCTCTAAACAACGGGTGTCGCGGCTTTGGTGCAACCAGTTTCAGCAAGAACAAAGGTTTGAATTTCAGATGGGGGAGAAAATGACTGCATCGAGATTATGGATCTCCATGATTTGCATTTCATTACTGCTCGCCGTTCCCGGCTTGGCCCAGCAAGGGGCCGAGGTTGGTGGTACGGTTATGGATCCGACGGGAGCGGTAATCGTCGGCGCTACGGTGACGGCCACCGACGTGGCCTCGGGCATCACGGTTTCACAGCCGAGCAACTCGGCCGGTCGGTATCGCATCCTCGGGCTGCAGCCGAGCATCTACCAGATTTCGTGCGAGCAGACCGGCTTTAAAACAGCGATCGTCAATGTCTCGTTGGAAGTAGGTAAGGTCACCAACGTAGACATCACGCTTGAAGTAGGTGACGTCGTGGAACAGGTCCAGGTCGAGGCGGGTGCGATTGCTCTTGAAACGCAATCCCAGGCCCTGAGCGACCACATGGAAGAAGCGTATATCCGCGACATCCCGCTGCTCTTCAGGCGCCCGCAGCAGCTTATTCTGTTGACGCCGGGCATATCCTACCAGAGCACCGATGACCGCTCGTTCTTCACGGCGTTTTTCTCCGTGGCCGGCTCACAGACGGCTTCTCAGCAATACTACATCGACGGCGGCAACGCGTCGAACAGCCGCGTCGAAATCCAAACTCTTGATATCAACCCTTCCCTGGAAGCGGTGCAAGAGTTTCGCGTCGTGGAAAATAACTACAAGGCTGAGTTTGGCGGTTCCGGCGGCGGCCTGATGCTGATTACCAGCAAGGCCGGCACCAACGAGTTCCATGGTTCAGCCTGGGAGTTTCACCGCCAGAAGGCCTTTGACAGCCTCAACTACTTCGCCACGGAAAAGCAGGACTTCCGCGAGCACGTCTTCGGCGCCTCGATCGGCGGTCCGATCGTCAAGGATAAGCTCCATTTCTACTTCACCTATGAGGGCACGCAGAACGTCGTCAGCAATCCGGGGTTCCAGACGTTTGCGGTGCCCGACCTTCGGACAGGAGACTTCTCCAACCGGTTGAATCCCGACGGGTCGGTGCGATCCATTTTCGACCCGGCAACTCAAGTGCTTGACGGTGCCGGAAAACTGGTGGGGACGCGGCAGCAGTTTCCGAACAACGTCATCCCCTCCGACAGAATCAGCCCCGTCGCCAAGGCCACGTTGGCACTGCTTCCGCAGGGCAACCGGACGCCGATCGATGCCTCGGGCACAAATAATTACTTCGGGAGCCGCCGCCAGTTCCTCAAGCGAAAAGCCATTACGACCAAGATGGACTACACGCACTCCGAGAAAAACCGCTTCTTCTACCGCCAGCTTCTCGATTGGCCCGATTTCGACAACGACGGGCCGTGGCCGGGGTTTGAGGGCGACACGATCATCGACGCCCGCACGGACCTCACCACGCGGAATGCCGTGGACCCCGATGACAGCGTTAACTACACAGCGGTCAGGAACTATCTTTTCGGCTGGACGCACGCTCGGGCGACCTTGGTGAACGAGTTGCGCTTCACTTACAACTATCGGCTCTGGGGTTGGCAGAATTCGAGCACCGGCTTGAACTGGCCCGATCGGATCGGACTTCCGACTCCCAGTGTACCTGCCACCACCGAGTTCCTGGATATCCCCAACAACCACTTTCCGGACTTCAGGACGGGCCGGTATGCACTGCCCGGAACCGGTTGGACGGGTGGAGGCGGCTTCCAGATTCCGTTCCGCAACTTCCATTTCTCGAACATCACCTCGAAGATGGCCGGGAATCACTTCTTCAAGTTCGGCTATGAGACGCGCCGATCCACTTCCACCTACTTCATGGCCAGGGACGTTTCCGGGACCTATGACTTTACTACCAACAACACCGCGTCCACGCCCGGCGACGCCGCTTCGGGGGACGAGTTGGCGTCGTTCATGATCGACGCTCCTTTTTCGGGACAGTACCTGTACGTCGACACGCGAGCCTTCCTTACGTGGTGGAACTCCATCTTCTTCCAGGACGACTGGAAGATCAGCCCCAAAGTGAATCTGAGCCTCGGCCTGCGCTGGGAAGCGGACACGGGGATGACCGAGGGGAGAGGCGATCTCATGGCCGGATTCAGCCACACGGATAATAACCCGGCCTGTAACTGCCCGGGTGCGATCACGTTTCCCGACAGGTTGAACGAGACCGATTGGAACAACTTCATGCCGCGCCTCGGCCTGGTGTGGAACTTTGCGCCCCGGACCGTTTTGCGGTTGGGCGCGGGGATGTTCTACAACGCTCCCTACTCGGCCAGTATTTGGTGGATTCCCGGTACGGCGCGCCCGGACGTAGCTCGCTCGGGTAGCTTCGCTCCCATCGGCAACGGTCTGCATTCGCCTTACACCTTGGCGACCGGGATGCCCTCGCAACCACCGTTCACGCCGGAGTCGTTGAATCCCGGTGTCGGCGCGGTCGGCCCCGGTGAAAACCCGGTGCTGTCTCCAGAGTTCATCCAGCACACTGGCCGCGAGCAGGCCTACCACATCATGTACAACGCCTCCATCCAGCGCGAATTTCAGAACAATCTGTTGTTTGAGATCGGCTGGATCGCTAACCTGGCGAACCATATCGGCCGCTCTTCCGATCAGTGGAACCAGATTCACCCGAATCTGATACCCGAGATAGCAACAACATCCTTTTCGCAGGGGCTCCGGCCGTTTCCACAGTTCAATAACGTAGTCCGCTTCGCCTCGACAGTCTTTAACTCCAATTACCACGCTTTGTTCGTCAAAACCGAGAGGCGGTTTACCCAGGGTCTTGGATTCCAGTGGAACTACACCTGGTCGAAATTCATCGACGATGTGCAAGTCCAGAATTGGTACGACAGGCAGACCGACCGAGGCCGTTCAGCCTTGGATCGAACCCATCGCATGGTGCTCAGCGGCGTCTGGGAAGTGCCTGCCGGAAAGGGCCGTCGGGCCCTCAACAGCGGCCCCGCGGCGCAGATCATCGGCGGATGGAACCTCGGCGGCGTGATTACCCTGCAATCGGGAGCGCCTTTGACTCCGATGTCGGGTGGCCCCGGCTGCGCCTGCTTCAACACTGCGGGCATTCGGGCTAACGTCATCGGCGGCAACCCGGAAGGCCCCAAGAACATCGATAACTGGTTCAACGTGGGCGCGTTTGAGGCAGTGCCCCAGTACCAGTTTGGTGACGCCGGAAGGGGTCTCTTCGAAGGCCCGGGCATAGCCACCACGAACTTGTCCCTAACGAAGGACATTCACTTTACGGAAACAGTCGTTCTCAAGCTTCGGAGCGACTTTTTCAACATGTTCAACCGCGCGAACTTCAACAACCCTGGCACGACGATCCCTGTACGGGACGCGCAGGGGAACCTGACAGGTTCGACCAACTTCATCAGTGGTACGCGCGGAGAAAACGACGGCCAGCGGAGGATTCAACTCAGCGTCAAGATCGTTTTCTAGGTTTTTGAACGACAATTAAGTTTCTGAATTAACCCGGGCGGCCCTTGGCCGCCCGGCCCTTTTTAAGATCCAAAGCCCGGCAGCTTCCACTGCCGGGCTTTTTGTTTGCGCAACAACAGGCCGGGCCCCCAACACTCACCGTGGCGCAAGCACTCTTGCTTGCTGTGCCCGTGTCACCCCCGTGACGCACGCACTCCTGCTTGCTGTGCCCGCGTCACCCTCCGTGGCGACATATCGCTGCTGCGCGTCAGATCAACGTGAAGCCACGACGGTATGCCCGGCGTGGGAATCACCCCCGTGGCGCAAGCACTCCTGCTTGCTGTGCCGACACTCATGTCGGCTCATGTACCGGGTACAAACCATCCCAAACCCCAGCGTCGAGAAGAGTCTCGACGCGGTACCACTGGCTCCTCGACGTGGCGCACGCATTCTTGCGTGCCGTGTCGCCATTCCTGGCGACATGTCTCGTAGCCGCACCGCCCACGATGACGCGCACCTCCGGCCGGGCTACCCAATCTGCCGCCAGGAAGTCATGGCGGGAGCTCATGGCGTGCTTCGGGCGTCCAGTGGTGAGAAGTGCGGGCTAGCGACTCGCGGGCTCTCTCGTGGCGGTGCGCGGAATAGGCCGCCGGTTCCGGGATCCGTTTTCCAACTCTTCAATCGCCAGCCTGATCCTGCCGGTGCTGGCAGAATCGGGATGGCGGGCCAGGAACTCGCGCAACTCAACGATCGCTTCCTCGAATCGTTCCTGGATCTGGTAGACCTGGGCCAACACGAGCTGAGGATTCGTAAAGTGAGACGGATCGAGGCGTTTCACCTTCAACAGGCGCTGCTCAGCCTCTTGATAGTTGCGAAGAAAGAAGTAGTTCACCCCGGCTTGTGAGTTTACCAGGGCGTCGTCCGGGCGCATTTGAGCGGCTGCCCGATTATAGGGGAGGGCTTCGTCGTAGCGGCCCAAGGCCAGCAACGTAGCGCCAAGGTTGACAGTAGGCGCGTAGGCTTCGGGATCTTCTCCCAAGGCCTTACGAAAATACTCCTCGGCTTTTCCGAACTGCTTTTCCCGATAGGAGATCTTGCCTAAAAAATTCCAGGCAATCATGAACTGTGGGGAAATCTCGACCGCCTTTTCCAGGTGGGCGATCGCGGCCGCGGCGTCGTCTTTTGAAAGCCTGCGGCGCGCCTTGCGCAGCTCGCGCCAGGCACGGGACGAGACGCTCAATTGCTTGGCGGAAACAAGCGTGCGTCGCAGCAGCATGCGCTTGCGCCCCCGCTCTGAGAGGCGGAAGGGCACGGAGATATCGATACGGCCCTCCTCGTCCGCGAAGCTGCCCGTGATTTCGATCGTACGGCGCGTCTCGCCCCAATAGGGATGGAAAAGGGTGATCGTATAGGTCCCCGGTTTGAGCTTCTTGAATCTAAACCGGCCCTTGCGACTGCTGATGGCGCGATCGGCGAACGAAACGTCGTGGGAAGTCAGAAAGACGAACGTTCGCAAGGCAGGACGAATCTGTCCCCGCAGCTTGAAGGTGCTCTCCTTGGCGGTTGCCGAGGCGCCCAGCAGCAGGACAAGCCAGGTTGCCTGTAGCCAGAGTCGAGCCACTGCTGGCATTGTAGCGCTCCGCCGCTGGGCCCGTTGCCGTGTTCGCTGTCTTCACGCACTCCGCCTCGCCACGCGGCGAGAAAAGCCTCCTAGGCGCCTTTCTCGATCTCGCGAATGAGTTGCTTGAGATTTGAGTAGTTGATGTGCATCGCTTCGACGCGGGAGCCGCTGGGAGGACGAAAGTGCGTCGACACCGAAAGTACAGTGTCCAGACGGTGGTCGCGCACTTGGCGCAGAATGGTTCGGTAGTCGATGTCGCCGGCGCCGAAGCGGCGGTATTCAAACTTGAGCCGGAGGCCGTCGATGACGTGCAGGTCCTTGATGTGAAGCCCGTAGAGATAAGGACGTACGTTTTGCAACCCCCTGGTCGCCACGTCCGACTCGCCGGAGTTGAAGTTGTCAGCCGGTCCCCACATGACTTTGATCCGTTTGGATACTACGCGTTCGGCGAGACGGCGGAAGTTGCCGGTGGTGTTCGTATAGTTCCAAGGCATCATCGATAAAGCAACGTCAACTTCGTAGCGCTCGGCCTCCTCCGCCACCATCGAAAACGCCTTCACCAGTTTTTCCATATCGACGTCGGCGATATGGCCGCCGCGCGTGAGCCAGCGCATCGGCCAAGTTGGCTTGCCTGCGGTGTACTCGCCCGGCCAGGCAAACGTGAAGGATCCGACTGCCGGCACGCCAATTCGTTTTGCGATGCGCATCGATCGAACCAGGTCGTCGAAGTCGCTGCGAAAGGCCGGATGGTCGGCCATTGCTTTCAGGTCGAAATTGGTCAAATGAATCTTCTTGAAGGGGTTTCCCGCGTTCAGCAGAAAAATGTCGAGATTGTGAAGGGCAACGCGCTCGGCCATGCTGTCCACTTGGGCGTCGCTCATCCGGGCGATTTCCGGTTCGTTGGGAATCCCATTGAACCAAACACTACCCGCCCCGATCTGCTTTGCCGTGGCCAGCGCCTCGTCGAACGGCAATCCTAACTCGGGTAAATACATGCCGAGTTTGAATTGATAGTCGTTCATGCCGTTTCCGCCGGCCGGCTCGGCGCCGCCCGTCGCGGCGGACTTCTTTGCTGCTTGGGCGGGATCAGCGGCATGAGCCGCGCCGGGGTACAAGTACGCCGGAGCCGCCGCGGCCGCGCCCCGGCAGCCGCCAAAAACTCCCTGCGTCCGATGCGGGACGTCATTTCCCCCCGGGTCGCAATCCGACTTCAGTCCCCCGCGATCTCTTGGCGGCCGGAGATCCCGTGATCATACCGGCGGTGGTGGAGCGCTAGGACGTCGAGTCCGAAGTCTCCCTCGAAATCCCGCCAGACCGAATGGCTGTGGTTGCTCTGATTCTGCGTGTTGTCGTACTCGATTAGGAAAGTGGGCGCCTGCACGCGGTAGTAATTTCCTCCCACTTCCCGGTTTCCGGTGGTCAGGCTGCCCACCACAACCGCTTCCGCCGTAGGCCGATCGGTACGGCCTGCCCACGCGAAGAGCAGTTCGCCCCGAGGCGTCTCGTGCGCCGCTTTCATGCGCTTGGCCGCTACGTCGGAGGGCACGTTGCCGGCATATTCATCGATCAGCGCCAGCAGCGTGGCGTATTCCTTGTCGTTCATCTCGGACGCCGGCAGTCCTTGCGCCTCGCCCTCGATCTCCGCTCGCGTGTCGGCCATGGTCAGGATGTCGAACGGCGCAACATCGCTGAAGACAGCCTTCTTCTGCTTTTCGGGGCCGAGGGATTGAACCAACGCCAGAGCCAGATCCTCTTCGAGGGCCAGGGCGCGCATACCCTTGTGCGGCCCTTGCGCCACCTCGTGAGGATTGGCGCCAAAAAACGTCGGACTGGCGGACACCAGCTTCCCGTTCTCAAGTGTATAGTGCAACGACAGGTGGTGCCCTTCGACGCGCCATCCCCATGTCGCCGTCAAGGACGGCTCGCCGAAAATCGTGAAATGGAAGCCTTGGGTGTCGCGGTGGCCCGTCGTGTCGGCCTCGATTACGCGGACAACGTCTTCGAGCGCCATGACGTCCACGGCCTTGGCGTACCCCGTCCGGCTAAGCCCGGTACTAAGCAACCCGTGAGCGAGGTGCTGCTGCTTGGCGTCCATTTCGCCGAAGGTGACGCCATTGCGCTCGTATCCGTGTGCCTGGGTGAAGCCGCCTTCGGGGAAATAGTGCCAGTTGGTGCGGTCGGCGGCGTCGAACTTGAAAACCGTCATGGGCCGCTGAAAACGCTCGTTCAGCGACTCCACAAAACGATTAGCCGCGTTGACCATCAGCGCTTCGGTGGCGCCCTTATGATGCGCGGCTGTCAGAGCCAGAGCGCAAGCAAAAAGTCCAACGGCGCGAAGCTTCATATGTTTGTGCATCCCAACCTCCCTAGGCTTAATTCGAGTCAATTGTAGCCGAATTTAATCAATTTATACCGGGTCCGGCACGATCCATGGTTCGCGGTATTCCTTTGTAAGAAGGGCGTTCGCCTCCGCATCCCCGGGAAACTGCTCGCTCTCGGGATCGAAGTGCAGCACCCGACCGAGTTCGTAAGCGATCTGGCCAAAATGGGCGAGCGCGCAGGAGGAGTGCGCGACTTCGGCGTTCGCCACCGTCTGCTTGCGGCTTCTCACGCAATCGACGAAGTTTTGCATGTGCTGCTCGTATCCCCGCGTGCCGCCCCTCATACCGGGGCCTTTTTCTTCCTTCTGTCCTAGGTAGACCTGGAAATGACCGCGGCGAGTAAAGATCATATAGCCCTCGGTGCCGTAAAACGCGTTGCCGTTGTCGATGCCGTGAAGCCCATAGGGCGTCCAGCTGCGGTCCTCGTAGAGCAGAACCTTATCGTCCGCGTACTGGTGGGCGACCATCATGTTGTCGGGATATTCGGTGTCGCCGGTGAGAGCGATTCGGCTGCCGTGGGCGGTGATGCGAACGGGATGGGTTTCAACCCCCAGCGCCCAGCGTGCCATGTCGAGATCGTGGAGTCCATCGTCGCCGACACCGCCGTTGCCGTAGGCGCGGAACCAACGCCAGTAACGGTGAAAGCGATTGGGATTGAACTTGCCGTCGTAGGCGGCCGGACCCGCCCACATGTCGTAGTTGACGCCGGCCGGGATAGGAGCATCGGGAACGGTTTCCCGCAGCTCCACCTTCTGCGAGTTCCAGGCCTTGGTTGTTTTCACTTCACCGATGATGCCGTCCTTGAGCAACTCGCCTGCTTTTTGGGTCACCTCGCTCGAGCGCATCTGGGTGCCGTGTTGGAAAATGCGATCGTACTTGCGGGCCGCGTCGATCAAGAGCCTGCCTTCGCGGAAAACGTGGCTGGCCGGTTTTTCGACATAGACGTCCTTGCCGGCCTGCATGGCGGGGATGGCGATGGGGCAGTGCCAGTGATGAGGCGTGGAGATCACGACCGCATCGACGTCCGGGTCGGCCAGTACATCACGGAAATCGCCCTCCAGTTTTGGAGCCTCCCCCCCCTCCCGCTTCGCCGTCTGACTCGCCCGCTCGAGTTGCGCCTGGTCGATGTCGCAGAGCGAGGGGATGCGGACATCCCGGTATGTCAGAAGGCGCTTCAGATGGTCGGTCCCCATGCCGCCGACCCCGATGATCGACACACCCAATCGGTCGTTCGGCGATGCCGATGAAGTTCGCATGGCGAGGGTCGCCACCGCCCCCGCGGCCGCCGCGCCGCCAAGAGAATCGGAAAGGAATCTTCGTCTGGGAATCTCTTTCACCGTAAGCCTCCGGGACCAGCCTTCGCGTGCCGGTAGCCATAGTAACAGAAGGCGCACCAAACCACGGGATCCGACCGTGAGCCTGCATTTCTCGCCACGTGCCAAGAAAAGCGGCCTGCTATCATCCACGGGTTGAGAAGTATCCACGGACGCATACCATCCCATCCGCGTTCGTGTGTCAGAATGTGGAAGTTGTAGGGCCCGATCTTGCTCGTCTACCTGTAAGGAAAACCCATCATGAGGATTCTTGCTCTGATCGTCCTGCTCGCCATGCCGACCCTTGCTCGCGAGCCGCTTGCCGAGCGCGTGGCCCACACGGATCCTTCGACGTACCGCAAGATCAAGTCGGTCCATCGCGGAGCGGGGGAACTCCTCTATCAAGGCCTTCTCGATTCTTTTGACCTGAGCACGGACTTCCTCTTCCTCCACCGCGGAGTGGTCCCTCCGAAGGGCGGCATCGGCCACCATTTTCATCACAAGATCGAAGAGATGTACGTCATCTTTGACAACGAGGCCGAGTTCACGATCAACGGCCGCACCTCCACTCTGAAGGGACCGGCGGGCGCGCCCTGCAAGATGGGACAAGCGCACGGCATCTACAATTCCAGCGACAAGCCCACCGAGTGGATAAACATCGCGGTCAGCACCGTCAAGGGAACATACGACAACTTCGACACGAACGATGACCGTGTCGGCGCGCCCCAAGACAAGATTCCCGTTTTTGTCACCATGCGGCTCGAGCGCTCGCTGCTCAGACCCGTCGACCGTTACTACGGCGGCAAGGGGACGGTTCACTATCGCCGCGCTCTTTCCCCCGAGGTGTTCACGACAAACTGGGCCTACGTCGACCACTTGGTCATCCCGCCCGGATCTTCGACCGGCAAGCGCAAACATCAGGAGGTCGAAGAGGTCTACTACGTCATGAACGGCTCGGGCGCTGCGCGAGTCAACGACGAGTCCGTCGCCGTTCGCAAGGGCGACGCGATTCCGATGCGGCTGGGAGACGAACAGTCGTTCGCCAACGACAGCAGCGCCGATCTCGAGCTGCTGATCATAGGAGTCGCCCGCGTGAAGGGTCGTCTCGATCCGCCGGGCTACTAGCCCCGCATTTCTCACCACCTGACGGTCGAAGCACGCAATAAGCCCGCCATTACTGCGTTGCGGTTGCTCGCCGTGCTCACGTACTTTCCCGGTCGGGCGCCGAACGCGGGTGGCTACTTCTTTCGCTAGAGCCAAAATACGAATGGCTAGGCTGCACCCGCAAAAGTACGCCTCCGCTCGCCGAGCGTCGCGCACTTTGTACTGACGGGCCTCTCACGCACTTCGCCTCGCCACGTGGTGAGAAAAGCGGGCTGAGAAAAGCGGGGCTTACGGAGCTGCGACAGGCTGACGTTCGCCGCATCGGGTGGGTGTGATTTCGCGTGGTCCGATCCGGTCGGGTCACGACCAGCGGGAAGGAACCCAACTGAGGGTATAAGCCCGCATTTTCAATTTAATGTTTGACATCCCGACCTTCCAGCGGCCTTCAGCGTCTTTATTCATAGGGGCTAGAGCCCGATGAGGACGCCATGGAGGTCAACACCCAATGGGTGAAAAAGAGAGAAAGCCGTTCCAGCTAACTTTCAACGGATTATTGAAGGTCGATTTCCAAGGATCGCGTGTCACTTCCGACGGTGGCTTAATCCTGGTTCGGGAGTTGGACGAGCGGCTCGGTCTCGGGAAGCTGATTGACGAGCATCTCAGCGATTCGCGACAAGGCTTGAACAAGAAGTTCCCGCTGGCCGATCTGCTGCGCCAGTCGGTCTACAGCCGCTTGGCGGGCTACGAGGACCTCAACGACGCCGTCCGAGTGTCGGCTGACCCGACGTTTCGCTTGATCGGCTCGCAGAGGAACTGGGATCGCCGAGCGGCCTTGACCTCGACGCTGCACAGCTTCGAGACGGAGCTGCTGGCAAGCGAAGAGAACCTGCTGGGGCTGATGGCGCTGAATCGAGAGCTGGTCGGGCAAGCGGAGGCGTTCGACGACTCCGAGCGGGTCGTTCTGGACATGGACTCCACCGAGAGTCCGGTCCATGGCCAACAGGAAGGCAGTGCCTACAACGGGCACTTCGAGTCCGTCTGCTACCACCCGCTGTTGTTGTTCAACCAGCACGGTGATTGTTTGGCGGCGAAGCTGCGTCCCGGCAACGTGCACAGCGCTGAGGACTGGAACGAGTTGCTGCTGCCGGAGATCGAGCGCCAACAGGCTGCGGGCAAGCAGGTCGCCTTCCGGGGCGATGCGGCCTTTGCCAAGCCGGAAGTTTATGAGTCTTCGGAGGAACGCGGCGTGCAGTACGCCATCCGCATTCCGGCGAACAAAAGCCTGGAGTTGGAGATCGAGGACATCCTGTTTCGTCCGCCGGGAAGGCCGAGCCGCAAGCCGCTAGTGCGCTATAAGAGCTTTCGGTATCAGGCCGCCAGTTGGAGCAAACCGCAGCGCATCGTAGCGAAGGTCGAGCACCACCCGGGCGAACTGTTCGCGCAACCCGGCTTCATCGTCACCAACATGACCCGACCCAGTCGCTCGGTCGTACGGTTCTGCAACAAGCGCGGCACGGCGGAGCAGTGGATCAAGGAAGGCAAACAGGCCACGCACTGGACCCGCTTGTCGTGTCACCGCTTCCGAGCCAACGAGGTACGGCTGCAGCTCAGCGTGCTGGCCTACAACCTCGGCAACTTGTGGCGGCGGCTAGGGCTGCCGAACAGGATCAAGAGTTGGTCGCTGACGAGCTTGCAACACAGGTTGATGAAGACCGGCGGTCGGCTGGTCAAGCACGCGCGGTATTACTGGCTGCTGCTGGCGGAGGGGCATCTGAACCGGCGGCTGTTCGGCGACATGCTGCGTCGGATCTGGGCGCTGCCTGTGCCGGGTGGTTAGGGCCGTCCCGTTCGGGCAGGAAATCTGGGCGTTGAGGAAGGAGGGTCGGAGGGGTGTGCGACCAATCGGCTGAACAGCAGCCAGACGGGCTCAGCGGACGACAAGAACTGGCCATGAGTACCCTTCGATGCCGTCGTGGCCTGCCTTACGAGGCAAAGTCCTTGCCTTCAGGAGGAGAGAGGGAGTACCATGTTCGAGTCGGAGTTCCAAATCGGAAATTCTGGCTTCACCCATTCGGTAGTCCTAAGGAATTCGGGCCGAAGGCCGGCTACCAATGTCAGACTCGCCCATCCATACCTCCCCGATTTCAACGTATTTCCGAGTGTTGGCTACCGCGTCGAAAATCTGCCGGGCGGGGGGAGAGAGATCGTGATGCCCACTCTTGTCCCAAACGAGCAGGTCACGATTTCCTATCTCTACTTCCCCCCGCCGCTAGCGTGCTCGCTTACACCGATTCATGCACCAACGCCCTCATGTCCAGTTAGTCTTGTTGTATGGCGGCCCGTGGATCGGCTACCCTGTTCGTGCCAGGATGGCCAAAAAGGAAATCCTGGTTCTTAGGAGTTATCCATGTACCCAAGAAGGCTTGTTGTCATGACAGCGCTGCTCCTGGTCGGGGTTTGCGGAGTCGCGTACGCTCAGCAAACGGCTACCTTGCGCGGAGAGGTAACCGATGATTCCGGATATTATCGCGCGCTCGCCCACGGTGGCTTTACCGACGACGACTCGCGCCAGGCTCCGGAGCGACGATTTTGACTCGAGACCAATCCGCATCAGATGCGGGCCAACTCAACCTCTGCCTCTCGAAGCATCCGGGCAGTTCAGGGATTACCGGGTACCTGGAAAGAATCGCATTTGCTCTTCCCAGAGGATTTCGCGGGGTTCCACGGGATGATGCAACTCATGTAACACTATCGGATCACTTACCCTTTTTGTTTTGGGGTGGTTGACTTTTTTTGATTATTCTTGCTTCGGATTTTTGGGCCTCCGTTATGCTCGATTTTTGTTGAATTCGAACTTTTGCAATAAGAGGGGTGAAATCCCCACTCACTCCCAACGAGCCGCGTCGAAAGGGCTGTTCGAACGGAGCCGCCATAGACACCGTGATCGATGGACGGGGTGCTTGTGATACCATCATGATGGATGTGTGGCGCAGGCGCTTCCTGCTTCCTGCTTCCTGTTGAATTGCGGAGGCCGTTGTTTTGCAATCAGATAGGAGTATTCCGGCTGGGCGCATGGTTTCCCGGGCGGCGGTTCTTGTAGCGGTCGCCGTGTCGGCTTTTGCGCAGTCGCCCGACACCGTTGAGAAATCCGCTCGCGCCGTCTTGGACCGCCACTGCATGGCCTGCCACGGCGAGGCCCGGATGGCCGCGCTGGACATGCGGGAGCGCGAAACCCTCCTCAAGGGCGGCCAAAGCGGTCCCGCCGTCGTCCCCGGGAATGCGGACACCAGCCTGCTCTATCTGGCCGCTTCCCATGACGGAGAACTGAAGATGCCCCCGGGGGCCGCCCGTATCGCCGACGAGGAGTTGGCCGCCCTTCGCAACTGGATCAATCAGGAAGAATGGTGGCGCCCGCCCGAGAAGGAATCCATCTTTACGGAAGAGCAGCGGTCCTTCTGGTCTTTCCAGCCAATTCGGGATCCCAAACCTCCTGAAGTCAACGACACCGAGTGGGCGAAGACGCCGCTGGATCGGTTCATCCTGGCCAAGCTGGAAGAGAAAGGCCTTGCGCCTTCTCCGTCCGCGGACAAGCGCACGCTGATCCGCCGGGCAACTTACGATTTGACCGGTCTGCCGCCGGCGATCGAGGAGATTGACGAGTTCCTGGCCGACGAACCTGAGGCCGATGAATACGACGAGAAGAAGCCCTTCCCCGCCTTTTCGGGGATCGTCGACCGTCTGCTTGAATCCCCCCACTACGGCGAACGCTGGGCCAGGCACTGGTTGGACGTCGTGCGATACGCCGACTCGACGGCGCACGACGGCAACTTCATCATGCGCTACGCGTATCGATACCGCGACTACGTGGTGCGCGCCTTCAACGACGACAAACCCTACGACCAGTTCATCATCGAGCAACTGGCCGGTGACTTGCTGCCGCCCACCAAGAACCTCGATCTCTCTCTCCAGCGCGTGATCGCCACCGGTTTTTTGATGCTGGGTCCGAAGGCTCTCGGCGAGCAAGACAAAGAACAGGTGCGCATGGACATTGTCGACGAGCAGATCGACGTGACGGGCAAGACGTTTCTCGGTCTAACCGTGGCCTGCGCGCGCTGCCACGATCACAAGTTCGATCCCATCCCCAACCGCGA
Organism: Bryobacterales bacterium; assembly: GCA_965248365.1. GTDB lineage: Bacteria > Acidobacteriota > Terriglobia > Bryobacterales > UBA6623. The sequence goes on from CBDFJA010000004.1 coordinate 1,185,893, forward strand.
TTACTACTCGATGGCGGGGATCTTTCGGAGCACCGAGGTGCTGGCCGATTCCATTCACACCTCGATGTGGTGGGAACACGATGTCTTGGAAATCCCAGGCGGCGAGAAGGTCGTTGTCATGGCCCCCAAAGAGGGAAAGCCCGCTGATCTGAAGATCCACATCCGGGGGAACCACAACAACCTGGGCGAAGAGGCCCCGCGCGGGGTGCTACAGATCATAGCCGGAGAGAATAACTCCTCCATCAAGACCGAGCAGAGCGGCCGCCTGGAACTGGCGCGTTGGATCGCCGGCTCCGACAACCCGCTGACGGCCCGGGTCATGGTCAACCGCATTTGGCAAGGCCACTTCGGGACGGGGCTCGTCGCCAGCAGCGATAACTTCGGGTCGACGGGCAAGAAGCCCTCGCACCCCCAGTTGCTGGACTGGCTGGCGTCTCGCTTTATCGAGAGCGGCTGGTCGATCAAGTCCATTCACCGGCTGATCATGCTGTCAAACACCTACCGGATGCAGAGCTTCCCCCGGGAAGACGGCGAGCAACTCGATCCCGACAACCGCCTGATTTGGCGCGCCAACCGCCGCCGGCTCGACACCGAGCAGTTGCGGGATTCGGTGCTGGCCATCAGCGGCCGTCTTGACCGCGCGATCGGAGGAGATATCTGGGATTGGCAGGACATGAATGAGCCCGTAGATACGGAACGCGGGCTGTTTTCCGCCGCCAAAGCAGGCCAGGGTTTCGGCGCCTACAATAGCCCGCGGCGCAGCATCTACCTGCCGGTTGTCCGCAATCAGTTGCCCAACATGTTCCAGACCTTCGACTTTGCCGACGCGAACGCCGTCACGGCCAAGCGCAATGACACAACGGTCGCGCCGCAGGCGTTGCTGATGCTGAACAGCGCTTTCCTGCGAGAGGAGTCCCTGCACTTCGCCAAGCGCTTGCTGGAGAAGATGCCCGAGCATCCCTTGTTCGAGAGCCTCTATAGGTTGGGCCTGGTGGAAGAGAAAGAAGAGGCGCGGTTGCGGCTGGCGCATCTCGAAGTCTTGGGGCGCTCGCCGAGACCTGATGAGTTACAAGAGGCGACGGACTTTCTGAGAGAGTACGAGAGACGACTCCAGGGGGCCGGACGCTCACGGGAAGACAGCCGGCTGGCGGCCTGGCAAAACTACTGCCAGTCGCTTTTTTCGTTGAACGAGTTCCTCTACGTGAACTGAAACGGGGAGGGCCACAAAAATGGCAGCAGCAGCGCCGTCCATCTCATCGCTTCATCAGGTTTCCCGTCGTGACCTTTTGTGGGATTTCGCCAACGGTTTCGGATACCTCGCGTTTCTCGGGCTGGCCGCGGAAGACGCGGCGCGAGCCGCAACGGGCCGCGGATACGCCAACCCGATGGCGCCCAAAGCGCCGCACTTTCCCGCCAAGGCGAAGCGAATCATCTTCGTATTCATGCATGGCGGCACGTCCCACATCGACACCTTCGATCCCAAACCGAAGCTGACCGAATTGGACGGCCAGCCCATGCCGGGAAAGAAGCCCGGCGTTACGTTTGCCGAGACAGGCAACCTGATGAAGTCGCCCTGGGAGTTCAATAGGTACGGACAGAGCGGCATCGAAGTCAGCGAGCTGTTCCCCAACGTCGGCAATTGTATCGACGACATCTGCGTCGTTCGTTCGATGCACTCCGACTTGGTTTCCCACGGGGGCGCGGGCTTGCAGCTTCAGACGGGAAGCGGCATCTTCATCCGTCCCAGCATGGGGTCTTGGCTGCTCTACGGACTGGGGACCGAGAATCAGAACCTGCCCGGTTTCATCACCATCTCGCCCACGTTTTATCACGGCGGGGCGCAGAACTATGGCTCAGCTTTCCTGCCGGCCGCTTTCCAGGGCACTCGGATTGGTGATGGAGCCACGCCGTTCGCGGAAGCAAAAATCGCGAACCTCGAGCCGGCCGATCCCCAGCAGCGTCTGCAACTGGACCTGCTGAAGAATCGCAACCGCAGACACTTGGAGACAAGCGGACACGACCCGCGACTCGAGGCTCGCATCGAGTCCTACGAGCTGGCTTTTCGCATGCAGGCGGAAGTTCCCGAGGTGATGGATCTCTCCAAAGAGTCGAAGGAAACGATGGCGCTCTATGGTATCGGCGAAGAGCCCACCGACGAGTACGGCCGCCAGTGCCTACTGGCCCGCCGCTTCGCCGAGAGCGGCGTGCGCTTCGTCCAGGTGTCACACAGCTATCCCAGAAACTACTGGGATCAGCACAGCAAGCTCTTCAAGAACCACTCGGCGAACGCCCGCAAGGTCGATAAGCCCATCGCCGGCCTGCTCAAAGACCTCAAGCGCCGCGGCATGCTGAAGGACACGCTTCTGATCTGGGGTACGGAGTTCGGGCGCTCTCCGGCCGTCCAAGGTAAGGACGGGCGCGACCACAACAACTACGGGTTCACGTGCTGGATGGCGGGCGGAGGCGTCAAGGGAGGCATGACCTACGGCGCTACCGACGAGTTCGGGTGGTACGCCGCCGAAGACAAGGTCCACACCCATGACTTCCATGCCACGGTCCTGCACCTGATGGGACTCGACCACACCAAGCTCATCTATCACCACGCCGGCCGCAACCACCGCCTCACCGACGTCGCCGGCGAAGTGCAGCACAAGATCATCGCCTAAGCTAACCCGACGGATCAACCGGTTAGCCCGCTTTTCTCACCAGGTGGCGAGGCGAAGTGCGTGAGAGGCCCGTCAGTACAAGGCGTGCGCCGCTCGGCGCGCGGACCGTCAGGTGGTGAGAAATGCGGGTTAGCAGTAGAGACCGGCACTCTTGCCGGTCCTTCGCCGCGAAGCGGCGACGCGGGGAAAGCAGCCGGCGGCTCAGCGAGTCGCCTGACGTGGCGCACGCCTTCTTGCGTGCCGTATCGCCATTCGTGGCGACATTGGACAAACAAGAGTGTTTGTCGCTACGGGGCTTACAGAAGATGTCGGATGATCATTGAGTAACCCATCATCACGACGATGATGGCCGTGGTCACCCACAGGGCGAAGGTGATCCAGCCCTTGGGAAGAACCGCTTTCGGAAGGTGGCGGTAACGCAGATAAATCGTCGAAATGGCAATGATAGGAAGCATGGAAGCTTGGGCGATGCCGCCGATTTTCACCATCAACACCGGCTCTTGCACAAACATGTAGAACAGCGCCGGAACAAACAAGAAAACCCCGATCAAAATGCGGATCGCCCGCAGTCTGCTGCGGTAGTCTCGCTTGTCAAAGACCCCAATGTTGGCCAGCAGGTCGGCGGTCGCGCGGGCCATGGCCCCGCTGCCGGCGAAAACCGTGGAATAAAGGACGGCAAACGCCCCGAGCATGAACAGATAGAACGACCAGCCGCCCAGAATTTCGGTAAACATCTTCGACAGCATGCCGACCATCTCCGTACCCTCCGGTACGACACCGACGGCGGGTAGGATGCCGGCGCCCAGCAGGTAGAAAGCGATCGTCGGAAAGGTATAGAAGATGAGGGAAACGAAGACGTCCACGCTCATCACGCGGATCCACCCGAATGCCCTGTTCGTCCAGGCTTCGGTAGCTTCCCGCGGACCGGCAAACCGCGCGTAGCCTTTTTCGATACACCAATAGGGGTATTGGATGAGGTCCATTGAACCCGCCCCCGTGATGCCGAAGACGGTCACCGCCGTGCCAAAGCCGCCAACCTGGGGCAGACTAAAAGATAGGCCTTCGAGCACCCGCGACCAAGAGAAATATTCTGGGCTCTTGAGCAGGACGACCGCGCAACCAACCGTCAGGGTTGTGAATGCGACGATCAGGCCGAGGGCAATCTTTTCCACCGGGCCGTAGCGCCCCCCTACCAGCAGGAAGAATGTGAGTACGGCCACGGCCCACAGCCAACCCGTAAGGGGAATCGCGGGAAACGTCGTGTGGAGGATCTCCGAGATCGCCCCCATCATGCCGCCTTGCGGGAAAAGCCCGCATAGGATCAGTAAGCCGTAGAGCCACACTACCCAAGAAACACGAACCCGCGGCCCGGGGACGCGATTGAACGCCTCCAGAGACGTCTCCCCGGTGGCGATCGTATAGCGGCCGATTTCATGCAGCACGAAAATCTTGACCGGGCAGCTTACCAGGATGAGCCACAGCAGCAAGTAACCGTTTTCCGCTCCCAGAACCGTGGTGGCGATCAGCTCGCCCGATCCCACGATGGCGGCGGCGGTGATCAGGCCGGGCCCGAGGTGGCGCAGGACATTGCTCAAACGTCGGGGCGGGGTCGCAATATCCGCCGGGTCGAGGCGGTAGGGGTCCTTCAGTTGCCGCTCTTTAGCAGGGGAACTCACGGGGCTGGTTCGTATTTCTCTCGGAGGCTTCCGACGTGACGCGCGTGTTCCCGCGCGCCCACTCGCCCTTCGTGGCGGAGGCTCCCGACGTGGCGCACGCATTCCTGCGTGCCGTGTCGCCATTCGTGGCGACATCGAGTTGCACGGACAATCGCGCGCATGCCGGCAGGAATGCCGGCACGACGCGCCGTGAGGCGCGCGCCACCTCGAAAGCGCCGTTCACCGGAGCGGCCTGCTCTCCAAACAGCGATGCGGGCCGGCCTTGAGTGATTGATCATTTTGGGTTTGGGAGGCGTTAGAGGTGGACAGGTACGAGGTCGCCGTCGTGCGCGAGCAGTCCGTTGATGGCGGCTTCCTCCGGGTGAACAATAACATTCATCTCGTATTTCTTGCTCTCGCCGGCGTCGAGCCACTGCTCCGCCTGGGGGTGCGGGTCTTGTGCCTTGCCGAACAAAGAACCGCTGAACGGCTCGAGGGCGGAGACGTAAGTGCCGCCGGGTCCGAAGTGTTGCCAATTGGCCATCCGCGGCAGGCTCTTGGTTGAGTAATTGAGCTCGACGGCGAACCCCAGGTTCCGATTCAGTAAACCAATATGGGCCATGTTTTGCGCGTCACCGGTAACGTCGAGCACCAGGCCGCGCGAGCTGGTGCCGGCATGTTCGGACATGGTGTCGGGCACTTCTTTCAAAGGATTCAGCTTGGCGTCGAGATCGGGTCTCACGGCCGGGTTCAGACTGTCCCAGACGCCCATGACCTCTCCGCGGTAGATCAGTTGGGCGTCGCGGTCGAGCAGAGGGTAACCGAAGTTGACGTGGTAGAGCCAGTTGTGCGCGACCCTGGTATTCCCGAGGTTAATGACCTCATCTTGAATCCGGATGGCGGAGCTGCCCAAGGTGCAACTCATCCTGCGCCGCACCTCGACCACGGGACCATAGAACCGCGTATCACGGATCGTCATATCCAAATACATGTCGAGGTCGCCGCTGCGCGGGTCGGGATTATGGATCGCCAGCAGCGCGGCGGCCGTATTGGAAAACGGGCCGTGCAGGTACAACTGCTCGCCGTCTTCCTCACGCGGAGGTCCCATGTAGCGGGGGCCGCAGGAAGTGACCAGTCCCCCAGGCCAACTGTTCAGCCAGTCCTGGTCGTGGTGGTAGGCGTGGCTGGGCAGCTTGTACCCGTTTGGCGTCAGGTAAGCCAGGCTGCTATTGCGGTAAAAGGCCTCGACGATGTCGCCGCCGCGGTCGATCGCCACGGTAAAGCGCAGCCCCGAGCCGGTATCGACCAGCGCCCCGCGGCAGCCGGGAGAGCCGCCGGCGTCGGGCCAATCGAACCTGGCTGTTCGAATGCCGCCTACTTGCTGGACGGTCTCGAATTTGCTTGCGTCAAATGCCATCGGGTCACCTTGGGCCCGGCCTCGCCACGTGGCGGGAAAAGCGAGCTAGTTCGTCGCCGCGATGCTGCGCTGCAACTCGGCCTGCTGCTCCATCTGCTTCATGAAGGTGATCGAACTCGTGAGCAGCGTCTTCCAATCCGGCTTCGGCGGCACGGAATCGACGGACATGTAGCCCGAGTAATCCATTCCGTTCAGCGCGTGCACCATCTCCAGAAAGTCAATATGTCCGGTACCCGGAATCTGTCGGTTGCTGTCGGCCAGGTGGATGTGCATTAACTTCTTGCCCGCTCTTCGCATCGTCTCGGGGACCGGGCCGTCTTCGATGTTGACGTGAAACAGATCGGCCAGCACGCCGATATGGTCCGACCCGATTTCCTCGGCGATAGGCAAGGCCTCTTCGACGGCGTTCAAGAAACCGGCATGGCCCTCAAAACGATTGATGGCCTCGATGGCCACGTAAGTATTGGTCTTTTCCGCGTGCTCGGTGATTTCCTTGGCCGATTCAATAAAGTTCTTCCTAAGAACGCTTTTCGGCGTGCTGCTCACGGGGTATTCCGGTTGGCCCGCGGCGCAGATTTCGTAGACCGGACTGCCGACGGTTGCGCCCAGGTCGAGACATCTCTTGGCGTAGTCAACAGCCCTCTTTCTACCCTCTTCGTCGGTGGATGCGAGGTCCCTTTCTTCCCCGGCGTGCCAGACACCCCAGGCGCCCACCAGCGACGGGATCTTCAAGCCGAGCCCGGTGGCCATGTTGACGACTTCGTCAAATTTTTCCCGCGGAATCCTATCCGGCTCGGCGTCAAGGTCCACGCCGTCATAGCCCAGCTCGGCGATCGTCTCCAGCACCTCCTTGGGGTTTTTCCACACGTCGCCCCCGGGGCTGCTCGACAGAGTAATGAGAACCACAGAATACTTGTGTGCCATCCGGCTCTTTCCTCCCGTCTTACCGAATCATGAGTCGCTTCGTGTAATGCTGTTGGCTCAGCCAGTGTTTCATGGCATTCGCCCGTCGGGCTGCCGCCAGCGAAAGACCGAGCTCGTAGCATCATAGCAAGAATGTTCCACCGCCGGTTCTCGATGTAACATCCCGCCGCACCATATCTTTGCGGGCCTTGGCGGGCAAGCCCCATCCCTCGACCACGCCCCTGCGGGCATGGCTTCCACGGAGTTCCCCAGCTTTCGCATAACCGCCGTGCTTGGCTGGTGAGGTATCCTAAGAGGCTCGCTTCAACAAGGAACCTCCCGATGACCCAACTCATCGAACAAAATTCCCCGCGGCCCGAGTGTGAAAAGATATGAGCAAAACCGTTTCTGCTGAGATTATTGAACAGTTGCGGAAGTTTGACGCCGCCACGCTCTCGAACGCCGTCGAGCGGCTCGACATCCGCGACCGCATCGAGGGTTTCGCGTCTCGCGACGTGCGCTGCCGCTTTCCCGAACTGCCGCCCATGATCGGCTACGCGGTTACCTGTACGGCCGACAGCACCTACCCGGGAAAGCCCCGCGCGAACAAATTGAGAGAGTTCATCGACGCGGTTGAGGCCGCACCGAAGCCGGCCGTGGTCGCCATCCAAAATACAGGGCATGATTCGCTCAAAAGCTGCTTCATCGGCGACATGATTTGCGCTGTCTACCAGAAATTGGGGGCCGTCGGCGTGGTCACCGACGGAGGCTACCGGGATTTGGAAGGCATCCGCAAGCGGGCCCCCGGCTTTCACATTTTCGGGCCCGGGTGCGTGGTCTCTCACGGCAACGTCGTCATCATGGACATCGGCGTCCCGGTGACTGTCGGAGGCATGCCGATCGAACCTGGCGACCTGCTGCACGGCGACGACAACGGCGTCCTGCGGATCCCGAACGACAGGGCGGCCGACGTCATCGAACAAGCGAAAGTCGTCCACGAAGTAGAAGGCCGGCTATTCGACTACCTCGAGAAAAACGACTCGGTAACCGCCGAAGATCTCAAACGGGAACTGGGCATCTAAATTTCACCTCTTCCGAAGCGATGGCCCTCAAAGCCGCCCTCTATCGCCGCCCGCCAGCCTAAGGAGACAAGTGCGTCATGGGTCTGACAACCATTGACTGGATTGTCGTTTTGATTTATGCCGCCGTGGTCGCCGCGGTCGGCCTACGCGTTATCAAGCGCACGAAGTCGAGCGAAGGGTACTTCTTAGCGGGCAGAAACGTCAGCTGGCCCTTTATCGGCGCCTCCATGCTGGTGTCGAACATCTCGGCGGAGCACTTCATCGGCTTGTCCGGTCTTGCTTTCGCCGTCGGCTGGGCGGCCGCCGGGTGGGAGCTGATCGCCATCTACTGCATGGTCCCGCTGGTGCTTCTGTTCCTGCCGTTCTACGTAAAAAACCGGGTCTTCACAATTCCCGAGTTTCTCGAGAAACGGTTCAGTCCCGGCTCGCGGACTCTTTATTCCGGCTACCTGATCGCCTGGTCCGTCCTTACTCGGCTCTCCGTCGCGCTTCTGGCCGCCAGTATCGCCTTTCACGAGATGATGGGTTGGAACCAATGGGCGGTCATACTCATTATCGGTTTCGTGGTGGCCGTCTACACCATGGCGGGAGGGCTGTCGGTCGTCATCTACACGGACTTCATCCAGACCACCGTACTGATGATCGCCGGAATCGTCCTGGCGGTGCTGGGGCTGCAGGCCGTCGGGGGTTTCGAGGGCCTGAACGCGAAGCTGCCCGAATCGATGGTCGGCATGATCAAGCCGATCGACGACCCCGATATACCGTGGCTGGGATTCTGGGTCGCGGTGCTCCTGGCCGGCGGTGTGAATTGGTCGACCGACCAGGTGCTCGTGCAGCGGTGTCTGGCGGCCAAGAATTTGGATGAGGGCAGAAAGGGCGTGGTTCTTTGCCAGTTCCTGAAGCTGCTGACGCCGCTGATCCTCATCTTGCCGGGGCTGCTTGGGTACGTTCTTTTCAAGGATTCAATTACAGAGCCCGACCGCGCTTACCCGGTCGTTCTGCAAAACCTGATGCCCCAGGGCTTACTGGGTCTTGCGGTGGCCGGCATGGCGGCGGCTTTAATGGGACACCTCAGCTCTGCGTTCAACTCGATCGCCACGCTGATATCCAGGGATTTTTACCTCAAGTGGCGCCCGAACACGAGCCAAGAACGCCAGATCGCCGTGGGCCGGTGGGCGGTTTGGGCGGCCTTCGGGCTCGCGGTCGCCTGGGTGCCGGTCATCGGACAGTTTAAGTTCATCTGGGATTACCAGGTTCGGGTGGGGATCTACCTGCTGATGCCTTACACAGCGGTGTTTTTGCTGGGGGCCCTGTGGAAGAGAGCCAACACGACCGGCGCCTGGGCGGCGGTCATTGTCGGGCTCGGGCTAGCGCCGATCATGGTCGCTGACTCACAAATGCACTTTTTGCCAATCATCAAAGACAGCGCGATCTTCAGGCCTTACCTGAACTCGTCGCTGCTGAGCCTGGCGGCATGTGTCGTCGCCATGGTCGCCGGCAGCCTGATGTCGGCTCCGCCTCCCCGGGAAAAACTCGTCAACACGACGTTTTCTTTCAGCGATTGGCGGGCGGGAAAGTACGTTGAAGAGGCAAGGCAACGCATCCCGCCGGCGCGGAACTACCTCACCTGGATGACGCTGGTTCTCATCATCGCCACCTCGATTTTTGTGATCAACCGTTAAGCGTGGCCTGCCGAGAATTCGGCTTCCAAGCCGACATTTCAGGGGCAACCGGGTCACACAGAGCCGCGGGCGCGAGCCCGCGGTCAAGATGCGAACAACCGCGGTCGCCGCTTGTTCACGCGAGACCCGGTTGAACACGAAGCCTCAACCGCACTCTTGCAGGCGCAGCTCGGTTCCGACATGCTCGGCCTTAAAGCCGACGTTTCGGGAGCAACCGGGTCACACCGAGCCGCGGGCGGGAGCCCGCGGTCAAGATGCGAACAACCGCGGTCGCCGCTTGTTCACGCGAGACCTGGTTGCCGGCACGAGGCCTTCGCTGGCACGAAGCCTCAACCGAACTCTTGCGGGCGCGGCGCGCTAGGATCAAAACAAGTTGATCTCTTCAGCACCCCTCCAAAACCAAAAAGACCAAGGAGCCGACTATGCCGGACATGAGCAAACAGGGCGTTCAGCCGCTGTTCGATTTTTTGCGAGGCAAGTCCGAGGAAGTGCCTCGGATCTCGAAGATTGACCGCTGCGGCTTATCCTACACGGACAAGGTGGCTCTGATTACCGGCGCGACCAAAGGTATGGGTGAAGGTTGCGCGAGGGTTTTTGTCGACGCCGGGGCCAAGGTGATGATCTGCGGACGCGACACCGAGGCCGGAAGCAAGGTAGCGGAGGAGTTGACCGCGGCGGGTCCGGGCGAGTGCCTCTTTAGGAAGTGCGATGTGAGTCAACCGGAAGAAATTCGTTCACTGATTGACCATGCCATCGAGTGCTTCGGCCGACTGGACTGCTTGTTCAACAATGCCGGCTACCACCCCCCGATGGGGCCGATCGATGACTTCACTCTGGAACAGGTGACAGGCCTGCTGCAAACGAACTACATCAGCCAGGTCATGGCCTGCAAGTACGCGCTGCCTCACCTTCGGAAAACCAAGGGCAGCATTATCAACATGGGCAGCTGCACCGGGGTCCTCGGACAAGAGGGCGGCGCCTTGTACGCCGGCACGAAGGGGGCCATCAGCGCGTTCACAAAATCACTGGCTATCGAGGAAGCCCGCCACGGGGTCCGCGTGAACGCGGTGCTTCCGGGCAACATCTACACGGAAAGCCGATCCCGGATGATCGAGCAACTCGGCGACAAAGGAGCCGAGATCGATCGCTGGGCCGAGGGGACCCAGCCGGTCGGCCGCAGCGGAACACCGGAGGAAGTCGGCCAAGTCGTTCTCTTCCTAGCTACGAGCGCGGCCTCCTATCTCACCGGCATCGAGCTTATGATCAGCTCCGGCATCGAGCTGGGCGTCGGGCTAAAATACCCGCCGCTGTGGCTGTAGGCGACCTGTCGCGCTAACTCCTGGTCGTCGGTATGGGAGAGCCGAATTGCTGTACATCGTAACGGGCAGTTAGATGTACAATACTAAAAGCCATGCCGAAGGAAATACCGATTGCTGAAGCACGGAGCCAACTCACATCCCTCTCCAACCGTCTCGCCAAGCAGCCCGAGGCTGTTGCCGTCACCCGAAGGGGCAAGCCCGTGCTTGCCATCCTTCCCTGGGATCTCTATGAGACGCTCACCGAGACGATGGAAATTATGGCCGACGAAGAGGCCCTGCCTGCTCTGCGTCAGGGCATTCGCGAAATCGAGCAAGGCAAGGCGATCCCCTGGGACCGCGCCAAAAAAGACCTCGGATGGTAGGCGGTGGTCTTCGACATATTTGTCGCGCCCACCGCTCTCAACATGCTCGCGGGGATTTCGGACAGAAGGGCGCGGGTCAAAATCCGCGACAGAATCGACGCCCTCGCCCGAGATCCGGAGAAACAAGGCAAGCCCCTTACCGCGGAGTTCCTCGGCTATCGAGCGGTTCGCGCTCTCGGGCAGCGGTATCGGATCGTTTGCCGGGTCAGCTCCGCTGAGCGCAAAGTCTGGGTGGCAGCCGTGGGTATTCGAAAAAAGGGGAGCAAGACGGACATTTACGAACTTGCTCAAAGGATGCTGCGTCTTGGCCTCATGGAAAGCCCCGCGAAGAAGCCCCCTCCTAAGAAAAGAAAATCCAAGGAACGAAAACGCGGCGGGGGTTGAGTCGAGATCGAGGTTGCGACTAGCCCGTGCTCAGATCGTGGGGCACGGCATGCTGTGCCCGTGTTCCAAAGTCACTGTATTTTGCCGGCCGCGACAAGCTCGGATAAGGCCCCAGAATTGCCACCGTAATAACGAAACGAAGAAAGCAGGAGGCGCTGCCATGCTTGGATTGTTACTGCTTGTTGCGGCTTTTAGTGCCATGCCGGTCTCGGCTGAAGCCGAGGCTGCCTTTTACGTTGCGACGCATGGCAACGACGGCTGGTCGGGAAAATTGGCCGCGCCGAACGCGGAGGGGACCGACGGTCCTTTTGCCACGCTCGAAAAGGCGCGCGACAGCGCGCGCGCGGTGATCGCTGACGGACTCGACAAGCCGCTTACCGTGATGGTTCGCGGAGGCAAGTACTATCTGGTGGAGACGTTTCTTCTGGAGAAGGCGGACAGCGGGACGCGGGACCACCCGGTCACCTACCAGGCCTACCCCGGAGAGGATCCTATTCTCAGCGGCGGCCGAAAGATCACCGCCTGGAAGCCCTACACGGGTAAAATCCTACAGGCCGACGTTCCCGCCGCTAAAGGAGGCAAGTGGCGATTCCGGCAGTTGTTCCTGGCGGGAAAACGCCAGATCCGGGCCCGCACTCCTAACTTCGATCCTGAAAATCCCCTCTACGGGGGCTGGGCGATCGCGCAAAAGCTCGGGGAAGGCCGCTCCGACGCTTTTCAATACAAACCTGGGGCGATCAAGCCGCGCTGGTCCAAGCCGACCGAAGCTGAAGTCTTCCTGGTGCACACGATGGGACTCACCGACATCGTACCCATCAAGTCGGTCGACGCGGAGAGTCGCGTCATTACGCTGAAGCACCGGGTGGTCGATCACTCGGCGATGCCCTACGCCTTCTATCGAGGGCCGCACATGCCGATCAGCGAGGGTTACCACTTCTATGTGACGAACGCCTTGGAGGAGCTGGACCAGCCGGGCGAGTGGTCCCTTGACTCGGAAGAAGGCGTGGTCTACTTTTGGCCCCCGAGCGGTTCCTTGGAAGGACAGGAAGTTGTGGCTCCCGCGCTCCAAACTTTGATTGACATCAGCGGCGGCTCTCACATCACCGTCTCGGGATTCACCTTTACAGAGACCACCACGGGAATCAACATGCATCGCGGAGGGCAGGAAGGCTACGGCGCCATGCTGCCGACCCAGGGGAGAAGTTACATCGGCGAGGCCGTGCATCTCGAGCGGGCCGAGTACTGCCGCATCGAGAACAATCATTTCTACGGCGTCGGCGGCAACGGTGTCTACGCCGAGGGATACAACCTGCGCAACGTCATCCGGCACAACGAGATCAACGAAGCGGGCGGCATCGGCGTCTGCCTGATCGGCAGCTATTATTCGAATCCCGCCAAGCCGAGGAGGCATCCGCTTTATAACGAAGTCGTCGACAACTACATTCACGACAGCGGGGTGTTCGACAAATACGTCGCCGGCGTATTTCTCGGCTTGAGCGAGAGCAACATCATCGGGCATAACCGCATCGAGAACATGCCGCACCACGCCATCAACTTGGGGAACAGCGGATTCGGGCGCAACATCGTCGAGTACAACGAGATCCGCAACGTCGGGCGGGAGTCGTGCGACAAGGGAGCCATCAACATGTGGATGGAAGATCCCTACGGACTGGTCGAGAGGCAGGCGGAGCGCTCCGGCCACGTGATTCGCTACAACCTGGTCGCCGACTTCGAGAGCCAGCGCCTCGAACAGGGGACGCTCAAGCCCTGCAACCCGGCGTTCGGCATCTACCTCGATAACTACACCAGCAATAGCTTCGTCTACGGAAATATCGTCGTCCGCAGCGGCAGCGTCGGTATCTACTTACAAGGAGGGAAAAACAACATCGTCGAGAACAATATTGTGGTGGACTCCTTGTGCGCGACGCACATGGGCGGCTGGTGGCAGCCGCAGATGGAAGGCTTCATGACGGGCAACCATTTCACGCGCAATATTTTCTACAACACCGACGACAGCCCGAAGGTCATTCACCGCCACATCGGCTTTACCACGGAGCCGCTCAGCGACGCCGTCGGCGTTTCGGACTACAACGTGTTCTTCAGCGCGGGCGGGGCCGAGTTCGCCATTCGAGAAAGCTCTTCGCCGTTGTCGGACATGGAGGAATCCAAAAGAACCTACCCCTTGTGGCCGAAATACGAGGAGATCCCGCTCGACGACTGGCGCAAGATGGGCTTTGATACCCATTCCGTCGTCGCCGATCCGCTCTTCCTGGACCCGACGACCGATGACTTCCGCCTGAAGCCCGACTCGCCGACCCTGAAGCTTGGCTTTCAGCCCATCGACCAGAGCAAGATCGGGCCGCGAGAGAAGTCGAAACAGATCTCCAAATAGTCGCCCGACACTTCCGCCGAACACGTCGGGTTTCAGTCAATGTGTGTCGCGGTACTCGCCGGTTCGGCTCGGGCTGTACGATTGAAATCTCGCAGCCCGCGGCGGCTGTCTCTTGCCCCCAAAGGGGGCTATACAATGTAAAAGCCCACGGCTTCAGCCGTGGGTGCCAAAGTCTTACGACTCAGCCCTGGACAGGGCGATACAGCATGCCCCCCATGGCGGGAAAACTAGATCTGCCCCTTTAACCCGCATTTCTCGCCACCTGGCGGCCAAAGCACACGATAGGCCGCCATTACGTCGCTGCGCTTGCTCACCGTGCCGTGCGACCTAAGTATATCATTAAAAGCAGCTTAGCCCCATCGACGCCAAGGCCTCCTTGGATCGGCGCGGTATAATGTGATTGAGTACACGCGAAGCATTCGGGGCCCATGTGGGCACGGGCCCTCGGAACCGCGAACCAACGAGGCAACAAAAATACCAAACGAACCCAATTTCGTACAACCAAAGGGGAATCAATGGTTTACAGCCAGTTTGCGGCACGGCGGGACGGTGGGATCATCCCGTAAAATCCGACGGACCCGACCAGTCGGGTACGAGAGTAGCTTTGCCTCGGTTGTAGCGCGGACCTGGCGCTCTTCCAGCGTCCGCGTGCGGCTACCGGCAACAGAATTACCAAACAAAGCCAATTCCACAGAAAACATTTGTATCCAGTTACTTACAGAAGTCTTGGCGAGCTTATCGTGTCCTTCGGTCGGCAGCTAGCGAGACGCGCGGGCTAGTCCCGTAGCGCAGGCCTCGGCGGCCGTTTTGCCGAGACCTGCGGTCGTTGGACGTCCAATCGCACCCGGCCCGAACCAGCACATGAGACGCCTGTAGCTTGTAGCGCGGACCTGGCGCTGTTCCGGCGTCCGCGTCCGTGGGCGGCTGCCGGCGACAGAATTGCCAAACAAAGCAAATTCCTCATAACGCCTGTTTATTTAGGTACTTACAGGAATCTTGGCAGGTCCTTCAGCCTCCAGCAGGCGAGACGCGCGGGCTAGCGTTTCCCGAAGCTATAGAGCGCCTTCAGTGTTCGGATATAGATCCGTCCGTCGGCGATTGCGGGGGTGGCGAAGCACTCGTCGTCGAGCCGGTTCGCTGCGAGGACGTCCCACTCGCCAGCGGCGCGCAGAACCGTGATGGCGCAACCTTGGCTCACCAGGAAGACTTTGTCGTCAGCGGCGACAACCGAAGCCCAGTAGTCGTGTACCGCCTCGCGCACCCGGCCTTGCTTGAGGACCGTCCCTTGCGCGGCATCAAGGGCGGTGACGATCCCTCCGCTCTTCACCATGTAGATAACGCCCTTGTAGAGTAGCGGTGAAGGCGTATTGGGCAACGACTTACGGTGGCGCCATAGCACGTTCGTGTCGGTCAGGTCTCCCCGGCGGCCGTTCGGCCGGATGGCCAGCAGACTGTTTTCACTTTCGAGCCGGGCGATGTAAAACTTCCAGTCGTGCTCCCGGACGAAGCCGTCGTCGTCGATGTCGGCGTTGATCCAATCGCCCGTGAGCCGGGGATGCCGCCCCTCGTCCCGAGCGATCTCGCCGTCTTGATTCGCGTCGTTCTCGGCCAGCAGTTCCTTGAACGTAGGCAGATCGTCCGTGCTCCCCGCACCCCCGATTCCCTCGCCATAAGCGTTGACGTAGATCGTGTCTCCATCAATGATCGGCACGCACTTTACCTGCCACCCGATTTTCCGCACCCACCAGAGCTTTTCTCCTGTTGCAAGCGCGTAGCCCACGACCTGGTAGGAACCGGGAACCACCAACTGCGGCTGTTCGTCGGCGGGACGGTAAACACCCGGGGTAACAAAACCTCGCGTGAACTCGGGCCTCTCGACCCTCCAGCGCAGCCTCCCGTCCCGCCGGTCGACGGCGATCATGAAGGAACTTCCGTCATCCTGGTCACAGATGAGAATGACCATGCCCTCGGCTAGGATCGGAGAAGACGCCGAGCCGTTCCTGTTGTTGAACGGGCCAAGAGGAACTCGCCAGCGCTCCTCACCCGTCGCGTCATACGACAGTAGCCCGAAGTCGCCGAAGAAAACGTAGACATTTTCGCCGTCGGTTGCCGGGCTGGGAGTCGCCGGACCGTGAAGACTGTGGAAAGGCTGTTGGCGCGGGCGAGGAGCTTGACGCCGCCACAGGACCCGGCCGCTCTCCCGGTCCAGGCAAAGCGTCAGCAGTTTGTCATCCTCGTAAGCCGTCAGGAAGATGCGATTTCCCGTCAGCGCCGGTGAAGAGTGACCGGGGGGCAAGGCGGTTTTCCAAACGATGTTCTTGTCCGCGCCGAACACTTCCGGCAATCCCGCCGTGTCGGCGACTCCACGACCGTTGGGGCCTCGAAACCGCGGCCAGTCGGCGGCCCTGAGTCGGTCTCCCGGCCACCACATCACGAGGAACAAGCAAACAAGGGTGTGAAATACCATGCGGGCTGTCATGGAAACCCTAGCGGGGTGAAACCACTAGCCTAGCGCAGCGAGCAGTGAAAGTCCTTGGCCTCAAGAAAGGTACAGGCGCGATCCCGCGGTCAAGGTTGCGAAGGATCTCGGTTGGTGCGACAAGGCCTCGGCTCGCGCTGGTCAACCGAAAAGCCCCGTCTGTCTACGCGGCACGTGGTCTAATACGAGGCCTCGACCGCACCCTTGCGGGCGCGGCTGGGGTGGGGCGTCTTCGGCTTCCAAGCGGATGCTTCGAGAGCAACCGGGTCAAGCCGAGCCGCGGGCGCGATCCCGCGGTCAAGATTGCGAATGACCTTGTCGATGCGGCCAACCCGTTTGGTCACGGCGGCTCGACCGCACCCTTGCGGGCGCGGCTCTGTTAAGCATGTTCTTCCGCGCCCTTTCGGCCTCCACTGGGAGCCGCGGGCGAGAGCCTGCGAAGATCCCGGCAAGGCACCCAGCCCGGCGAGTGCGCTACTATGTCGAACCTAATACGGCGCGATTGCCAGGACCTTGTCGCTGCCGGGCCTGTTGTTGCTTCACGGTGGCAAGGCCGCCTTGTTGCGGTCCAGCCAGGTTCGCCGCGGCCGGGTAGGAGTCCAGATGCCACGAATCAAAGCCTTTGAAACATGGGTCTGCCAACAAGAGCGTGACGCGCAGGACATCCCTTATCACTCGGAAGGTTTTCGATTTTCCGATCTCAGCCGGGTGATTGTCCTCAAGCTGACCGACGAGGACGGGTTTGAAGGGGTCGGCACGTGCGTCGCTGAACATAGTGCCCGAGTGCCGGTGGGTTATCTGCAAGATATGGTCGCGCCACTGATTGTGGGCCGCGATGTTTATCATCGCGAGGCGTTTTGGAAGGAAATTTGGGAGCAGGATCGCCGCGTCCGTCTGTTTCCGATCAATATTCTCGGCTGCGTCGACGTGGCCCTTTGGGAGATAGCGGCCAAGCGTGCGCAGTTGCCTCTCTATCAGTATCTGGGCGCGGCTCGAACGTCGCTGCCGGCGTATTACAGCATGCTCTACTTCGACACCGTGGAAGACTACGTCAAGGAAGTCGAGCAGGCGCGCTCGCGCGGCTTCAAGGCGATAAAGGTCCACGCCCGGGACGAATTCGATGTTTACACGGCCGTGCGCGAGGCGGCCGGACCCGACATGACTCTCATGGTCGACACCGCCGCCGACTGGACCTACGAGAAGGCGCTCCGCGTTGGCCGTCATCTGGAAAAGCTCAACTACTACTGGTTCGAGGAACCCTTCCGCGACTGGAACTTAGAGAGATACGCCAAACTTTGCGCGTCACTCGACATCCCGATCGCGGCAACGGAAGTAACGAGCGGCGGATTGTGGGGCGTCGCGCAAGCGATCAGGTACCGAGCGGTGGACATCGTCCGGGCGGATGTCGCCTGGGGCAAGATGGGAGTGACGGAAACGCTGAAGATCGCCCACTTGGCCGAAGCGTTCGGCATGAACTGCGAGATCCACTGCACCAGCATGGGACCGATGGACATCGCCAATCTGCACGTTTCTTGCGCCATCAACAACTGCGAGTTTTTCGAACTCATTATGCCCGAGACGATCTTCAAGTTCCCCATGAAGGACCCCTACCCGATCGACGATCAAGGCGTCGTTCACGTGCCCCAAAAGCCGGGCCTGGGAATCGAAATCGACTGGGACGCGGTCGACAATGCGACACACGAGCGTCTGAACATCAGCTAGCTGTGATCTTTCAACAGGTTGTTCATTCGGTCCCGGACCAGGGAAGCTGGAGTTGTCGAATAACCACGACCCTGGAGAGACGCCTCGGGCCGCCGCGGCGGCCCGAGACGTCTCAGAACGCACCGCCCGCCGTTGGCTGGCCCGCTACCGCGGCGAAGGCGAAGCCAGTCTCTACGATCGCTCTTCGCGTCCCCGGCATAGCCCGCGCCGCACCCCGCAAGCCGTCGTTGACCGCGTCCTCGCCCTGCGCCGACAACGTTGGACGGGCCGCCGCATCGCCCAAACCCTGCGGCTATCCCCGGCCACCGTCAGCCGCCTCCTCGGTCGCGCCGGACTCAACCGTCTCCGCGATCTCGAACCCGCTCCCCCCGTTCGCCGCTACGAACATCACCGTCCCGGCGATCTACTGCATCTCGACATCAAAAAGCTCGGCCGCTTCCAGCACGCCGGTCACCGCGTTACCGGCGATAAGACCCGACGCTCCCGCGCCGCCGGCTGGGAGTTCGTCCACGTCGCCGTCGACGACCATTCCCGCATCGCCTTCTCCCAGATCCTGCCCGATGAGCGCAGCCTTTCCGCTGCCCAGTTCCTTCTCCTCGCCCACGCCTACTATGGCTCGCTTGGCATCCGCATCCGACGCCTGCTCACCGACAATGGCTCCTGTTACCGCTCCCGCCACTTCCGTCGTACTTGCCGCCGCCTCGGCATCCGCCACCGCTTCACCCGCCCCTACACCCCTCGCACCAACGGCAAGGCCGAGCGCTTCATCCAAACCGCCCTCCGCGAATGGGCCTATGCCCGCTCCTACTGCTCCTCCCTCCAACGCGCCAACCATCTGCTCCCCTGGCTCCACGACTACAATTGGCATCGCCCCCACGCCAGCCTCGGCTATAATCCCCCTATCAGCCGACTCCCTCCTCCCCGGAACAACCTGTTGAGGCTCCACAACTAGCCCGCTGTTCTCGCGACGGCGGGCGGTGGATGAGGCGAAAGGCGCGGCGGCCCACGGCTCGCGCCAACAGTTTGTGTACATCGCCCAGCGTAAATCGATCCCTTGCCATGTGGCGCCCCGCGGCATTTCCATCCGGGCTGGCAAGGACTCCGACGCCTCCTCGTAAGCGGAAGTTCACTCGCTCGCCGCCGAGGGATCAGGGGACTTCTTTGCCGGCGCCACCGTCTTTCTCCACCAATAGAGCGCCGTTCCCGCAACGACGGAGATTCCATTGTAGAAGTGGTAGAGCAAGTGGAAAGGGACGGCCGCCAGGGTGAACCAAAGACCTCGGCGTCGCGTTAGGAAAATATAAAGCGGTGCGTTGAGGGAAACAACAGCCAGAAGAAGCAGACTCGGAACAACGAGGGTCGGGTGCGGCGGCAGGTGACTCAGGATATAACCCCCCGCCGCCGCGACCACTAGTCCCAGCAGCACCGAGTACGCCTTGGTCGCTTTGCCGGTCGCGCGGTCGCGCAAGAGGCGGTGCCAGACTAGAATCGCCGCCAACGCCGTCAATAGAGTGGGGATGAGCGGCAACATCCGCTGCCAATAGACAACCAGGATCGAGACGCCCAGTGCAGCTGCGGTGCACGCCAACGGCCCCTTGCCGCCGGTAGAGGACGGCTACCCGAAAAGCCAGTAGTTGCTGATCAACAGGAACGCAATGCACCACAGCGGGACGAGAAAGACGCCTTGGAAGTAGATCGCCAGGGCAAGGACCGAGAGCGACAACAGATGCACGAGCGCAACGCTGATGCGCTGTGAGACCTGCACGTTGAGATCGTCAGGCATACTTGCACTCCGGAGGATCAGCTCGATCCAGGGAATACCGCGATCTAGAATGTCGGTTCGAACGAGTCTCCAAAACGTCCATGCCTTCAGATGCTTTACCTGAAGACGTGCGTCCAGCGCCATCTTGCGCCCCTCGGCGCGCATGCGGTAACCGAGTTCGATATCCTCGACAGAGGGGCGCTTATACTCTTCGCTAAAACCTTCGTATTGGGCAAACACCTCTCTCCGAATGGCGCCGCAGCCGCTCCAAAAGGTAGATGCCGTTGCACGGCTGGTCTGGTGAACGTAGTGATGAAACAGGTTCTTGTACTGGGAGAGGAAGTTGCGCTGACTGGGTTGATCGTCGTAGGAGCCGATCAGGGCGTCGAGTTGAGGATCTTCGGCAAAACGGTTCCACACGAGTTGCAGCGTGTCGGGTGGAATCAAGACATCGGCATCGATAAAAAAAAGAATATCGCCTCGGGCCTCACGAGCGGCTTGATTCCGCGCGATGGAGGGCCCTTGGTTGGTTGAGAGGCGGATGACCCGGCACTCGAAGGAGGCGGCCACCTCCGCCGAGTCATCAGTCGAAGCGTCATCGACCACGATGCAGTCGTATTCGGAAAAGGTGGATTGTCGTAGGCCCGCAAGACAGCTTTTGAGGTCAGACGCGCTGTTGTGGACAGGGACGATGACAGAAATTTTTGGAACTTGTGGCGAACTATTTACCAACACTGCTGTCCGGTTAAAAGTCGAATAGAATCAATTGGTTGGGGTCATAGGGGGATTCGTTTGGGGAGTCGGATGGCTGGAGTGCCTGTAAAAGGGGCATTTTTTCGAATTGCGTAACGCTGAGAATCTGTAGAATCTGGTAAAGACTCGCTTCCAGCCCGAGCCGTTTCCGGACGATGGCGATGAGCACGTAAATCGAGACAGCGATTCGGATCTGCGTCTTGACGGCGTTCTCGCTGGTGCCGTAAAACGAGTTGATTCGCAGATGTTGCTTGATCCACTTGAAGAACAACTCAATCTGCCAACGCGACTTGTAGATGTGGGCGATGGTCAGCGCCGGGAGCGCGAAGTTGTTGGTCAGAAACTTCAGCCGCTTGTTCGTCCGGGCGTCGAAGTAACTGACCCTCCGCAACGGGTCGGGATAGGCTTGGGCCGATTCGATGGCAGCCAGTATGACGGTCTGATCCGAGCGCAAGCCCGTGGATTTGTCGACGGGATGCGAGTAGCGCCGTTGGAGCAAGATGTTCTTCTTGGTTCGCACGACGAAGAACGACGAGCAGAGAGTGAACACGAAGAGGCGTTCGAAATCGACGTAGGCCCGATCCATGACGTAGAACGCGCCGGCCTCCGGGCCGATCTCGTCGAGGATGTTGATGTCGTGCACTTTGCCTCCAGTAATGCGGATGAACGTGGGAATATTGCCGTGCAGATCCAGCAGCGTGTGCATCTTCACGGCGGCCTTTTGCTTGCGGAATCTCGCCCACGGAAACAGCGACAGGCAGAGGTCGATTGTTGTCGAGTCGAGAGCGTACAGAGTCTGGTCCAAGTCCACACCGATCGGGTCGTGGGCATATAACGGCCGTGCCATGCCAATCAAGACCTGCGCGAAGTCCGCGTAGATCCGCCAGTCGCGCGACTCGTTCGCATCGGCCAGTGTCGAGCGCGCTACCCTGCCGCGGAATCCCATGTGGTAGAGTTTGCCGTGCATCGAACGCAGGCACGTCTCGATGTCGCGGAGGCTTGCCCGATAGGTCAGCTGGGCGAATGCCATCGCAAGAAACTGATCCCAGCAGGAGAAACTTTTCAGATAGGAATCGCCGCGGTAGCGCGATACACATTTCTGAAACTCTTTGCTCGGTAGGTGCTCGATCAGTTGGGAGAAAACCGTACGGCCAAGGTTCATCCCTCATTGTGCCGCGTCCGGATGCTCCGTTCAGGCGACCATTTGCGGCCTCGGGATTTCAAATCGTTCCCGGGCAAAACAGGCCATAAGACATTGAGCGGTCGAGACTTACCGTCCGATGACGCGACTTTCCCCGGACAGCACTGATTTACCAATAACCCAGTCTAAGGCTGCCGGATTTGCTTTTGCAAATAAGACAACCTACGGCTGAACCCAATTCTTGTGTCACCGGGTGAACTTTTCAGACGGTCAGAGACCTAGAGGGCCCGCGGCGCGGATCTCTTCGGAAACCGAGGCAAACTTGGCGAAGTTTTTGTGGAAGCGGGCGGCAAGGTCCTTCGCGGCTTGGTCGTAGGCCGGCTTGTCGGACCACATCCCGCGGGCATCGAGTTTCTCGGGCGGGACTCCGGGGCAGCTATCGGGGACGGCCACCTGGAAAACCGAATGGGGCGCGAAATCGAGGCCGTCGAGTTTGCCGGAAAGGGCCGCGCTGAGCATGGCGCGAGTGTAGGGCAGATCCATGCGCTCGCCGACGCCGAAGGGTCCCCCGGCCCAGCCTGTATTGACTAGCCAGCAGCGGGCCTGGTGGTGGCGCAGGCGGTCTCCGAGCATTTCCGCATACACCGAGGGCGGGCGCGGCAGGAACGGCGCCCCGAAGCCGGTGCTGAAGGTGGCCGCCGGCTCGTTGCCCAGCCCTCGTTCGGTGCCGGCGACCTTGGCGGTGTAACCGCTCAGGAAGTGATACATCGCCTGCTCGGGTGTGAGCTTCGAAATCGGAGGCAAGACGCCGAAGGCGTCAGCGGTCAGGAAGACGACGTTCAACGGGTGTCCGCCGACGCTTGGAATCAGAGCGTTGTCGATGAAATCGACCGGGTAGGCGCAGCGCGTGTTTTCCGTAATCGAGCCGTCGTCAAAGTCCAGCGCTCGGGTGTCGGGATCGAACACCACGTTCTCGACCACCGAGCCGAAGCGAATCGCATTCCAGATCTGGGGCTCATTTTTCTCCGATAGGCGGATGCACTTGGCGTAGCAGCCGCCTTCGAAATTGAAAATGCCGTTGTCGCTCCAGCCATGTTCGTCGTCGCCGATCAGGCGGCGCTCGGGATCGGCCGAGAGGGTCGTTTTGCCCGTACCCGAGAGGCCAAAGAAAAGGGCGACGTCGCCCTCCGGCCCCTCGTTGGCCGAGCAATGCATGGGGAAGACTTTCTTATCCGGGAGAAGGTAGTTCAGGGTGGTAAAGACCGACTTCTTCATTTCTCCCGCGTAGCTTGTCCCCCCGATGATCACCATCTTTCGGGCCAGGTTCAATACGATGAACGCCTCCGAACGGGTGCCGTCGGTTTCGGGATCGGCGTGCGCTCCCGGCGCGTACAGGACGGTCAACTCGGGAACGTGTTCCCGTGTCGACCCGGGCTCGGGGCGCACGAAAAGCTGGCGGGCGAACAAGCTGTGCCAGGCGAGTTCGTGGACCGTACGAATCGGCAGCGCATACTCGGGAGCCGCGCCGCCGAAACAGTCCTGGACGAAAACCTCTCGGCCCTTCAAGTAGTCCTGAATCTTGGCCAAAAGCCGATCGAACTGCTCGGGGGAGATCTTCTGGTTGACCGGACCCCAATCGATCGTGCCTTCCGTGGACTGGTCGCAGACGATGAATCGGTCGCCGGGTGAACGGCCGGTGTATTTTCCGGTGCGCACGACGAGCGAGCCGTTGGCGGCCAGTTGTCCCTCGCCGCGAGTGAGCGCCTCCTCCGTGAGACGGGCTGCACCTAGATTCCAGTAGGCCGTCTTGACTTCCCCTAGGCCGTGCTGCTCAAGCCCGAAACTGCTCTTGTGAAGACCTTTGTTTTCCATTCGTTCGATCCTAAGGCAAACAGCAAATTATAGCGGGATTGGGGCGTTGGCAAACAGCGGGGGAACACTCCGAGTCCCCCTGCAACGAGAAGTGTTACCTATGTCTGGTCAGCGCAAGATAACGTCCGTTCAACGCCGGCCACCCAAACCCTGGCAAGAAAAGCGCGCTAGATCTTGGTTCGAAACCGAGTTTCGAGAAGCGACAACTTTTCGTCCAACGAGAGTTTTCTTTCCTGCTTCACCTCGCGCTCCTTGCGCTTTGTGTCTGGCCCGAAGGATCTCTTAGCCACCGTCGTTTCCCGCTGCGGACCCTTGCGACGTTTGCGCATCGTCTCTTTAGGTTTCGCCTCGCTTGCGCGGCGCGGGCGAGGAGCGGCTGTCCGTGGCTTGCGAGTGGGGCGGCGGGGCTCTTTGATCGACAGGGAGATTCGCTTGCCGTTTTCCTGCAGGGCCTGGATATGGGTTGTGAGGCGGTCACCCGCCTTTACCGCCGGTTTCGACTCCTTGTCGAGTTTGTCCGAGAGCTCGGAAATGTGCAACAGTCCATCCTGTTCGGCGCCGATGTCAACGAAGGCCCCGAATCGAGTGACGTTGGTGACGACGCCCTCGAGTTTCATGCCGACCTTGAGTTCCGCCGCGGAACACGGCTCGATGAGCGCCTGAGGAGGCTCGAACTTTCCTCGCGGATCTCGCACATCGGACTTGAACTCCCGTACGATCGCCCGCAATACCTCAACGGGGAATTCGGCGTCCGCGAATTCTTCCAGATCGAGGTTGTCGAGCGCTTCGGGTCTTTCGATCGCTTCCGCGGCCGTCACCTCGGCCGACGACAACATTTTCTCCACGATCGGGTAGGCGCGCGGCGATACCCCCGTCTCGTCCAAGAGATTTTCTCCACCCCGGACGCGAAGAAACGGGATCGCTTGTCGATAGATTCTTTCGCTCAGGCCAGGGATCTTGCGAAGCTGGTCGCGCCGCGCGAAGGGACCCTTGCTTTCCCGGTATTCAACGATCCGCTTGGCGATTCGCTCGGTGAGCGCCGGGGCGAGGGCCAACAGCTCGGCGGGAGCGGTGTTGATGTCGACTCCCACCCGGCTGACGCAGGCCCCGGTCACGATTCGAAGCCCGGGGCGCGATCGGTTGGGATCGACAGTGTGAATATGGGGTCCCAGGCCGAGCGCGCGGGGTTCCACCTTCACGAGTTCGCCGAGCGGGTCCTGTAGTCGGCGAGCCAAACCGGCGGCGCTGCGG
Organism: Bryobacterales bacterium; assembly: GCA_965248365.1. Lineage (GTDB taxonomy): Bacteria > Acidobacteriota > Terriglobia > Bryobacterales > UBA6623. Next base: position 1,210,735 of record CBDFJA010000004.1, read on the forward strand.
ACCGAGGTGTCGACCCCTGGAAATTCCTTGCGAGCGGTTTTCGACGTAGCGTGGGCCCGGGTTCCCGCGTCGCTGACCCGAGTGAAGAAAACGTCCTTGGCTCCCGCCTCTCGGATGGCGTTACGCAAGGCTCTCTCGAGCTGCCTCACGCCGGGGCCGTTGGCCACCGCGATAGCGGCCGGATTATGCTTGCTAATCAAATCGTGGAGACTCATCGCGGCCGGGCGAGCCGCCCTCGCTTCCTTGTCGGGGGGCACTCCGGCCGCCGGAGAGGATTCGATCGGCTGCGAGGCGGCGCCGTTTGTTCTGTCCTTGGCCGTACCCTCGCGCCCTTGTCGAGCTTCGTTTACTTCGTCGCCCGGCAAGCCGGGTTCATCCTCGGTTGAAGGCTCGGGCGCCGTGGGTTTCACTTCGGCTTTGGACGTATCTGACTTGTCCCCGGCTTCACCGTCCTCCATAGATGCATCCGGCTCGGCTTGGGTTGTGACTGTCGGTTCCAGGCTCTCCGCGGGTGCGTCAGAGGCGCCCGCCTCGGCGCCCGGCGTCTCTTTATCGGTAGGCTTCGCGGAAGCCGCCTGCTTACTGATATCGGCCGGCGGCTCGCTCGAGGCAGCCGGCGATCTCTTCGTTCCTTGCCCGTCTTGCGACACAATTGCGCCTTCGACGAAGCTGCCGTCCGCATTCACCACGGCAGCGCGCCAGCCGCCGGAGCGGCCCGTCCCCAGACCAATGACGGGGATGGGGCCGGCGGCGGGTGTCAGCAACAAATCGCGCAGGTTGTTTTCGTATAAACGAACCGCCTCGGTATCGGAACGTTCTTCGAGATGCCGCAAGACCTCGTTCCGAAAAGCCGGTGCTAGAACTTCAGCATAAGCCTCATTGACCGCCGCCTCGAGGTAGAGGCGGAACAGAGAGGTTTGGCTCTGCAGCAGGCCATCGAGCAGCAAGCTGATGATACCCGCCCGCGGCAGCACGACCTCGCATCGCAACGCTCCATCGCGCACCGCTTGCCGGATCGCCAACTCGCGCCGCCAGGATACCTTGTCAACCTTCGCCCGATATCCCAACAGCGGGTCGATTCGCTTCTTGAGCGACGGCTCGGGTGAAGCTTCCTCGGCCGCGTGCACGACGATCTCCGACTGCTTGAGAATCAGTGGGCGTAGGTCGCGCCGGATCGCGGCATCTTCTCCCAGCCGGCGGGCAACAATGTGACGGGCTCCCCGCAGCGCCTCGTCGACGTTGCGCACTCCCCTCTCTGGGTTGACATAGCTTTCCGCGGCCTGGCTGACGTCCGCGGTTTCGGGATCTTGTCGGCGGAGGAACTCAGCCAGCGGTTCCAGACCGTGTTCGATCGCCTCATCGGCTACGGTTCTTCTCCTGGGCCTGAAGGGCAAGTAGAGTTCTTCGAGCTCGCGGCGGTCGGTGACCGACTCGATTCGTTCGCGCAGCTCGGGCGTGAGGCCGTTCTGCCGGCCGGCCCTGCTGAGGATGGTGATCCGACGGTCTTCAAGGTCCAAGAATCCCTGAAGTCTCATCTGCACGCGAGCGACTCGCTCCTCGTCCAGACCGGCCGATAGGTGGGGCCGGCAGCGGGCGATGTAGGCAGGGTGCGAACCGGCCTCCAGCTCTTGGACCAACTTCAGAAGGTCCGCGAGTTGGACGTTCGCTTCTTCGGCAACCCTCACATAGGCCGCGGTCGGAAGTGCGGTCAAAGCCTTCATGGAGCCACGTGATCCAAGGCGGGAAAAAGTCCTTACTGTATCATAGTGGAGTGACTCGGGCCCTGAAACTCGGCTCGCTCGGTTGGGCCTTGTCGCTGGCCGCGATGCTGGCTTTCCCGGCCCTTGGACAGGTCATCGAGTTCTTGTCGAACGACCTCTCTTATCAGGCCTTGACACGCAAGGGTCTCACCGTAATGTACGCCCCTTTGCCGCTGGCCGTCAGAGACTACGCCGTCTTTCAAGTGGCCTTCAGCAATGGCAGCGGTCAAGACTGGCTCCTCCAGCCAACCGATTTTTCTTTCGAGTCCGACGACGGCCGACGGCTGCAAGCGGCTTCCGAATACACCGTCATTTACGAGTTGTATCGCAGCGCGGGACGCAACGAGGTCATCAAGCTGCAGACTGCCTATGAGAAGGCAATTTATCAGAATCAACGCATTCGCTCCAACAACGGCTACGAACAGCGCCGCCGCTCGGCTCTCGCCTTCGGTCCGAAGGGCGTCAAAGCGGCGGCCGCGGCCTCGGCTATCGCTCTGGTGAGGACGAAACTACGTTCCGGCGATTCCACCGACGGGGCCGTCTTTTTTCCGAAGCAAGGGAGGGATCTTGGTCCTGGAAGAATGGTCGCCCGGATCGGCGACGAGACGTTCGAGTTTCTCCCCAGTAGCGCCCGGTCCCTGGGTTCCCGTTGATGTTTAGTAGCCCCGTCTCATAAGTTCGGTCCAGTGCTGTCCGGGGAAAGTCGCGCCATCGGACGGTAAGTCTCGACCGCTCAATGTCTTATGGCCTGTTTTGCCCGGGAACGATTTGAAATCCCGAGGCCGCAAATGGTCGCCTGAACGGAGCATCCGGACGCGGCACAATGAGGGATGAACCTTGGCCGTACGGTTTTCTCCCAACTGATCGAGCACCTACCGAGCAAAGAGTTTCAGAAATGTGTATCGCGCTACCGCGGCGATTCCTATCTGAAAAGTTTCTCCTGCTGGGATCAGTTTCTTGCGATGGCATTCGCCCAGCTGACCTATCGGGCAAGCCTCCGCGACATCGAGACGTGCCTGCGTTCGATGCACGGCAAACTCTACCACATGGGATTCCGCGGCAGGGTAGCGCGCTCGACACTGGCCGATGCGAACGAGTCGCGCGACTGGCGGATCTACGCGGACTTCGCGCAGGTCTTGATTGGCATGGCACGGCCGTTATATGCCCACGACCCGATCGGTGTGGACTTGGACCAGACTCTGTACGCTCTCGACTCGACAACAATCGACCTCTGCCTGTCGCTGTTTCCGTGGGCGAGATTCCGCAAGCAAAAGGCCGCCGTGAAGATGCACACGCTGCTGGATCTGCACGGCAATATTCCCACGTTCATCCGCATTACTGGAGGCAAAGTGCACGACATCAACATCCTCGACGAGATCGGCCCGGAGGCCGGCGCGTTCTACGTCATGGATCGGGCCTACGTCGATTTCGAACGCCTCTTCGTGTTCACTCTCTGCTCGTCGTTCTTCGTCGTGCGAACCAAGAAGAACATCTTGCTCCAACGGCGCTACTCGCATCCCGTCGACAAATCCACGGGCTTGCGCTCGGATCAGACCGTCATACTGGCTGCCATCGAATCGGCCCAAGCCTATCCCGACCCGTTGCGGAGGGTCAGTTACTTCGACGCCCGGACGAACAAGCGGCTGAAGTTTCTGACCAACAACTTCGCGCTCCCGGCGCTGACCATCGCCCACATCTACAAGTCGCGTTGGCAGATTGAGTTGTTCTTCAAGTGGATCAAGCAACATCTGCGAATCAACTCGTTTTACGGCACCAGCGAGAACGCCGTCAAGACGCAGACCTGGATCGCTGTCTCGATTTACGTGCTCATCGCCATCGTCCGGAAACGGCTCGGGCTGGAAGCGAGTCTTTACCAGATTCTACAGATTCTCAGCGTTACGCAATTCGAAAAAATGCCCCTTTTACAGGCACTCCAGCCATCCGACTCCCCAAACGAATCCCCCTATGACCCCAACCAATTGATTCTATTCGACTTTTAACCGGACAGCCGTGAGTTCGGTCACATCCATTTAGAAGCCAGGTGGACAATCGGGAACTTCGGGCACGGCATGCCGTGCCCCTACGTTGCCGGGCGTCCAACAGATCTGTGGGGGTACAGCATGCTGTGCGCGCCCGCACTCTTTCCAGGCTTCGCCCGGTTGTCTTGCGACTGTCCGCCTAGCTTGTTGAGACCGCCTCAGAAACGAAATGCTCTGATTGTGGGGCATCCGGGAAGGCGTTTCTTGTGGCCAAAGTACCGCACAGACCGGTTACGACGCGGGAAAGGATCGCTTCGCCCTAACGGCGACGCGGTTCCGACACGGCCGCTAATGAGAAATCGCTCAACGCCTCACCCGCGCGTTGCAGTTCGGTCGGAATGTCACTTTGACCTTCGGCGATGAGAGTTTCAAGAACAATAGGGATCTCTTCCGGGATGTAGGGTGCCACGGTTTGAAAAGCCATGACAGCATTCCGCGAGATCGGATCATGTCTGCTCGCGGTGTTGACCTCACTGATGTGCACCTCGGCCAAGCGATCGCCAAATGCGCGGAGAAGAAGGGATGCCTCAGTCATGCTTGGGTCCACCTGTCTCGCGTGACCTATATCGAAGCAGAATCGAGCCTCCGGAAATAAGTCAAAGAGCGGCTTCACCTCGTTCACATTTCTTCCGACTGGCTTTCGCTTATCCATGTTCTCGACAAGGAGCTTATCCCCAAGCCCGGCCCACCTTTCAGGAGTGAAGATCACATCCGGATGTACGACTAGCGGGTACCCGAGCCCAGCAAGTGAGGCAAGCTGCTGAACAACCCACTGTTCGGATTCGGGGTCAAATCGGCTTGGGGCATGGATTGAGACAAACGAGAAGCGCTTCAGATCCAGCCCAGGTATCGCAGCAACCAAAGGTTTGAGTTCATCTAGCCGCAATGCGGAAAGCTCTACAACCTCGATGTGGTGTCGGTCTAGCAGGTCCAGTGCACGCCGGAAATCCCCCCTTGCCAGAGCACCAGTTGAAAATCCAACAGGTCGCATCAAAACACTCCGTACTTCATGGTCAGCGCTGTGAGATTTTCATTGTCATTGAGAAAAAGATCCACGAGACCGTCGTGGAAGGGACGACTCACCTCTCGCACCTCTTTCCAAGCCGGCGATTCACGCAATTGATCATGGGTTCGAGCTAGCGCTAACTCGGAGCGCTTCTCAGAGTCATCAAGGATGGAGAGGAAACGATCGTAACTGTCAAAAATGGATCGGGCCGTCTCAGGCTTGACGTTCTGTTGCAAGCACGCTTTGGCGACAAGGTCGAGAGGCGTTAGGGAAAGTTGATCTTCCATGTACGCGGTGAGCGCGGAGACATCTTTTGGGGCGGTCTTCAATGCCTCCCGTGCGCTTTCGGCTGCCGGGTCCAGGTGACAGAAAAAGCAATGCAGCAGACCGGCGGCAAACACGAGTTTGCGGGACATCCGAAGCTTCGCGTTCCGCAAAGCCCATTTGTCGTCGTTTTCTGCGCGCTGCTTGTACACGAAATCCACGGTAACGGTGCGCCAGTACCGCGTGAGGTCGTTAAGGAGAAAGCGCGGAATGCGAACGTCGCCACTGGCGTAGCGCAGCCCGCGAGCGCGCACCGACCCGCCCGCCTGCGCCAGTACGGCATTGACCCCGACCGTGCGCAGCAACGTGCTCTTGCCCGACATGTTCGAGCCGCTGACCGCCAGTACCCGCAAATCGCCGCTGATACGCACATCGTTGGGAACCACGCCGTCGGTCCCGAGCAGCGGGTGGGCCAGCGCTTCGCCCTCGAGGTAGGGCGATTCCGCAACAAACTCCGGGAATACATAGGTCGGACGGTCGTAGCGGAAGCTCGCCAGCGACGAAATCGCCTCCATCTCGCCAAGGGCATTCAGCCAGCGGCGCATGGCCGGCCCTGAGGTTCGCCGCCAATCTTCGAGTGCATAGCAGAGATGAAGATCCCAGAGCAGCAGCGGCGCGATCCATCCGAAGATCTGATTGTCGCGGGAGTCCAGCAGTCCCATCAGTCCATCCAGCCGCTTGATGCACCGAGAGGGAGGCTGGCCTTCGCTGTCGAGTTCCGCGCGTAGGGCCTCCAGCCGGGGCGAGACGAAGCGTTCGCCCTCGAGCCTACTCAGCACGCCCGCGAGCAAGCCGAGGTCGTGCGCGGCCTCCTCGACTTCCTGGATGATCCGCTGCGTGCGCCCCTTGAAACGCCATACGACAGAGCCGACGAGGGCGAATACCGACAGCATGTACATCCGCATTGCGAGCATCGTCTGATCCGCCAGTTCGAGAAGACCGAGCCAGGCCACCAGATAAGTGATCAGCGCAACCGCGGCGATCGCTCCGAATAGCGACAGCCCCAGGGCCGCCACTCGGAACGGGGAGGATTTGAGGAGAGCCTCGCGTTCGCCCCAGGCGGCGAGAGCTTCCGGGTGCACCCCGGCCCGGGCGTCTTCTCCGAGCACCGCGATGTCCTCGCGCAGATCCAGGTTCGGCGCGAGCTCAGCGACCGCCTCCTGGCGTGCTCGGACGGTATTCGGCGGCGCGGGTGACTTGAGCCACGCCGCCAGCGTTTGCTCGCCCATACGCGTCCGAGCAGTCGACAGCAGTTCGAACAGCGACGCAGCGCCGAAGATGTCCAGGTCTTGGGCGTAGAGGTGGTGCTCGTCAAGAAATCGATCTCCTTTCTCGCCTGTGCCTGCCCAGTGCCCGTCCAGCCTCGCCAGAGATCTCTCGTAGAAGGTCACCGCACGAGAGAGGACCGAGCGCTCGGTCTCGACGCGCTGTAAGCGTCCACCAAGCCACAAGAACACCGCCACCGGCACGACTAGCCACCAGCCCGAGAAGGCTCCGCGGTTATAGGCCGCAAAAGCCATCGCGATGGCAGCTAAAACGACCAACAGGCGGAGGTTGCCCAGGTTGCCGTGCCGCTTCTCCCGCGCGGCCAGCGCGGTGCGCCCCGCCCCCAGGCGGCGAGTGTATTCTTCGCCCGGATTCGCAGACGGGATTCGCGGATTCAGCATGCGTCTATTGTCGCAGGAGCGGGCTATAAGCCCCTTTGCGAGTCCGTGCACGGGTCGCCGGGCTGTTGAATGTGCGCACGAGCAGACCTGGCCCCGTCCGCGGTCGTCGCGTTTAAGGCAATTGGTGTGCCGAACTGAGGTGGCGCGGCGAACGACCGGCGCATTGATCTACTATCTATTAACAGGCGAAGAGCCAAGACCGGTGCCCGGCCAGCATTTCTCGCCAGCGGCCGGCAGAAGTGAAAGCAAATACCCGCCGTCCGGGATGCAAGGACGAGATTCATCCCGCCGCTTGTCGACATGCGGTACGCTGGGCGATGTGTACGAACTGTCGCCGCGAGCCATGGCCGTGGTGAGAAATGTGGCCTCTAGTAGACTGTGGTGGAGACGAGTTGACCATAGATGCAAAAATGTCGGGCTCGAAAGCCCGACACAGCACGCTGAAAGCGCGCGCCACGTCGCGAGGACGACCATAAAGTCTTGTCTGAGACAGTTTACTAGTGACGAACGTAACCTAAACCGAAGGGGGTACTTTCCATGAAACGCACGCCGCGGCGACATTTTCTGTGGCAGATGCTGGCGGGGTCAACCCTGGTATGCGGCGTTCTCCCCTCGGCGCGAGAGATGCTCTGCGCCCAAACGAAGTCGTCCCGCCGCTACGATTTACTGGTCAAGGGCGGAAAGGTTGTTGATCCCTCCCAGGGGCTTTCCGCGGAGCGCGACGTCGCGATTTCGGGACACCGAGTCGCCCGCGTCGCCGCGAACATCTCTGAATCAGAGGCGCTCCATGTAATCAAAGCGAAGGGCAAGATTGTTACGCCGGGTCTGATCGACGTCCACACCCATGTCTACGACGGAGTGGCGCCGCTGGGAATTCCCGCCGACCCGAACTGCGTGGCGAAGGGAGTCACCACGGCCGTCGACGCCGGGTCCTCGGGAGCCCACACCTTCCCCGGGCTTCGCAAATACGTCATCAACGTCGCCGACACCAGGGTCTTCGCGCTGCTGAACATATCCCTGATCGGGCAATCGACGATGTCGCCCGACAACCAATGGGGAGAGCTGCTCGATCTGCGCTACCTGAACCCCAAGCTGGCTATAAAAACGATCGAGCGTAACCGAGACGTGATTGTCGGCTTGAAGATTCGCCTCTCCCGCAGTATTACCGGCCCGCATGATCTCGAGGCGCTCGCCCTTGCGCGGGAAGCCGCCGAGGCGGTGAACTTGCCGATCATGGTTCACATTGGAGACTCTCACTCGCCGTTGAAACAGATCCTGGCAGAGCTCAAGAAGGGCGATGTGATTACGCACACGTTTCATGGGCGGGGAAAAGGCATTCTCGACGCGCGTGGCCGCGTGCTGCCGGAGGTTCGCAGGGCCGTCGCCAACGGCGTTCACCTCGATGTCGGCCACGGCGCGGGCAGTTTTGCCTTCGACACCGCCGAAAAAGCGCTCGAGCAGGACGTGCTTCCGGGCACGATTTCGAGCGATCTTCATCAACACAACGTCCACGGCCCGGTCTTTGATCTGGCGACGACTCTGTCGAAGTTTCTCCATCTGGGGCTTTCGCTTGACCAGGTTATCGAGCGAGCGACGACGAATCCGGCTCGAACGTTCGGTCAGATGGAGGGCCTGGGCACGCTGAAAGAAGGGGCGGAAGCCGATGTCGCCGTGTTTTCACTTGAAGAGGGAGACTTCGAGTTCGTCGACGCCATGGGCGCCAAACGCATGGGCCACCGCAAGCTGATCCCAGTTGCCACCGTGAAAGCCGGCAAGCTCTACGGCAGCGCTTCTATTCCTGTGGTGCGGTTGTAGATTCGCGTAATCGTAGAGCCGGCAACGGGCTGCGGCGGTTGTGATTGCCTCGTGGGATCCAAGTGAGCTATTGCTCCCTGAAGGCCGTAACGATACCTGCGCCGCCGAGGCATCATTAGCCCGCTTTTCTCACCACGTGGCGAGGCGAAGTGGGTGAGAAGCCCGTCAGTACAAGGCGCGCGCCGCTCAGCGAGCGGAGGCGTACTTGAACACTTACGTTGAGCACGGTGAGCAAGCGCAACGCAGTAATGGCGGGCTTATGGCGTGCTTCGACCGTCAGGTGGTGAGAAATGCGGGCTAGCGTCACTCGACAGGCGCGGCCTCGGCGGAGCTTTCCATCCAGCGCCTGTACCCTCCCCACTGGGTCTCTCGCCGGCGGTGAAAAGAGCTGAACAAGATCCGGCCGTAGACATAGGTTTTGAGTTCCGTCGGCGCCCAATAGCAGTCGGTCACCGGTCGGCGCTCGAGGCTGCCTTCGGCTTCGCGGAGCTTCCCCAGCAACCCCCACCAGAGTCTCACCGGCTTGATCAGGTGGAACTCCACACGCGCCACCTCATAGGTTTCCTCGTCGATCATCATGCGGCCGGCCGATTTGTTGAGCGCATAGTCGATGCGGCGGCGTACGGGAAGCCGGTCGCTCTTGGGCTCGAAGCGGAGTACGTAGGTGGGCCTTCCATGGAGAAGTTCCCGCGAGACCACTTCGGCGCGGAAGCGGCTGGTCAACTCTTGATTGAACTCGATGCGATTTTCGTCCTCTTTTAGTTTGCCGCCTCGTCCGACCGGCTCCCGCAGGTCCCGCTCCTTTTGGTCTTCCCGTTCGACTTCCTCGGCGGAAAGCTGCCGCCCGTTCTTTTCCACCAGTCGCCTGAAGAGAACTCCCTCGACCGGGTAAACCTCATAGCGAGAGCGCCCGCGCTCTTTTACGCTCTTGTCGGAATTAAGCTTCTCGGCCCGTACGACTTCGGAAAAGGCGTACTTCTCTTCAATCTTTTGCTCCTTGAGCCAACGGGCACGCTCCAGGGCACGCTCGATAATCTGGTTTACCGAGGGGAGGGGCGCGGTTTTGTCTTCGGGAGGCGACGGGAGGGCCTGCGTGCACCAGACGGCAACGGTCAGCAGCCGAAGGCCCCTCTCCACGGCAGGTCGCATGACTCTTCGGTCGGGCATTGGTGGCGAGGTTCCGCCCCTTACCCTAGACTACTAGAGTCGACTCCCACCCGAGCAGAGGGGCTAATCATGAAACTTGTCATCCATCCGCTTGTCGATCAAGAGAGACTCGCCAAGATCGTCGAAGCCGCCGGGCCCATGACGGTCGCCAACCCCGCTGACGCCGCCGAGGCATTGCGGGAAATCGTGGATGCCGAGGCGTTCTATGGAAAGATCACGCCCCAGCTATTGGCTGCCGCGACGCGCCTTCAGTGGGTGCAGTCGGTCACGGCGAGCTTGGAACACTACATGTTCCCCGATCTCGTCGAGCATTCTTGCCGACTCACCAACATGCGAGGTCTCTATTCGGACGTCATCGCCAGCCAGGTCTTCGGCTACATGATTTGCTTCGCGCGCAACCTTCACCACTACATCCGCCGACAGGGCGAGGCCCGTTGGGAGGCTGTCGGAGGCGAAGCGGCACGGACGGGAATCGCTACCGGCCCTGTCATCCAGTCCGCTGTCGATCGCGCCCACATGCATCTCGCGGACGCCACTGTGGGCATCGTCGGCCTGGGCGCAATCGGATTGGAGGTTGCCCGCTACGCTGTGGCCTTCAGGATGCGCGTCTTGGCGGTCGATCCCATGGAAAAGCCGCCGCCCGAGGGCATTGAAGCCTTGTGGCCCCTGGATCGTCTGCCCGACCTGCTGGCGGAAAGCGATTTCGTCGTCGTTGCCGCCCCCCATACCCCGGAGACGGAGAAGATGTTTCGACGAGCACGATTTCAGCAAATGAAGCAAACCGGCTACTTCATCAACATCGGCCGGGGCGTAACGGTCGATCTCACTGACCTCGCGGCTGCTCTCGATGCCGGTGAAATCGCCGGCGCCGCCCTGGATGTCTTCGAAACCGAACCGCTGCCTTCCGACCACCCTCTGTGGAAGATGGAGAACGTCATCATCACCCCGCACGTCGCCGGCATGGCACCCCGTATTGCCGAACGGCACTTGGACGTTCTGCTCGAAAACGTTCGCCGATTCTCACAAGGTGAAGGGCTGAAAAACCTGGTCCGTAAAGACAAGTGGTATTGAGCGATCAACCGTCGCCGGAGTTGGTCCGCAAGCAAGCGGCAAGTACCTTGGGTATGAGGATCGGCCTGTCACTGGCGTTCAAGCCCCAGTTTCCGGTTCACGCACAGGCTCGCGACGAGCGAAACTGAGCCGCCAGCGCAAGCGAGCGGCCAAAGGCCCCAAGGCCACCCAAGAGGATGAAAACGGTGGGTTCTCGACGAGCGCTCCAGGGATTGTCGGCCCACAAACGGTCGTGAACTTACGCAACCAGACGCCAGCCGCCAACCCGTACGAAAGAACCGGGTCCGCGCGGCTTCTTACTGTAAGATCAGTCTCCCGCGGCGGCTTGGGCCATCTCGGGAGCATGTACCGGCACGCGGGGACGCCTGACCAGATAGTCGTAGTTGGTGGGCGTGATGAGCAGGAAGGCGGGCGTCAAGGAGGAATAGCTGGAGACCATTTGTTGGGCCGACTCGGTCGGCAGTTCCGGGCCGGCCAGCCACAGCCGGTCGGACCCCTCCAAGCGGAAGGGGACGACTCGCAGATGGGCGGCAACTCGCGACGGCAAAGACAACAGGGCCCGATTTTCAACGTCCGCGCCACCCAGTAACGAGCGGAACGGCAGACCATGCTGCCCGCTGAGCGCTTCGTAGAGTTCGAGTTCACTGATATGACCGCGTTCGACGAGGTATTCGCCCAGGCGCTGCCCGATCGGCTTCTCTCGCGCCGCTTTTTCGACTTCGGGGCGGCTCAGCCGGCCGCTGACAACCAAGATGTCTCCCAGCCTTCGCCGGTACTTCATTAAAACTCGCGGGCTGGGAAAGGCATGGGAGGTCTTGACCCATTCGAGAGGACGGTCCCGCAGCCGCGAAACAGCGAAACCTACGATCGCCTTCCAGGTGGCGCAGAACTTGATCAAGTTGTCCCACGGAGCGCGGAGGGGCGTCGTTAGGGCCGATCCCCATCCGTAGATCTTGCCGCTACAGACCGAGCGGACGAGCAGCCGCCAACTGAGCATCCCGAAATTGACGGCCAGCAGCCACACGAAGATGGGTTGCGACCAAACGATCGCGCCGAAATGCCAGGGCGTGCCGCTGGCATGCGCCCACCCCCAGCGCGCCACCCCATAGCAAAAGATGGCGTTCGCCAGCAGCGCGACCGGGTGGCTGACCAAACCCTCGTGGTCTCTCCAGAGCCAATATAACTGTCCCCGGCCCGCCCGCCAGCCGAAACGCCGCCAGGATTGCAGCCCAATCCCCGTAATCCAGCGTGCTCTTTGGCGTACGGCGGTCCGAAAACTTCGCGGAAAGTAGGATCGTACGGCGAACGGGCCCGTCGCCGTCGCTCGCGTGGTAAGAGGCCGCTCGTCGCCGGCCGCGCTACCCGAGCGTTCCTCGAAAGGCGGGCGAAGAAACAGCTGACTGCACCCCAAGCGGTGAAGCTCGAGGCCGATGAAGTAATCCTCGGTTAAACTCGATGGGTCGAACAGATGGTCCCCGTGGGCAGCCCACAGTTTCTCCAGGGCTTCCCGCCGATAGGCCGTGCCCACGCCGGCCGAAGGAAGAAAGCCGCCGAGTCGCACCCGCACGGGAAGCTCCTTTAGGTGAGATTCGGCGAACTCGTCGCCGTAGGTACCATGAGTGACGTCCCACAGCGGGGCGGCCAGAGGAAAGACCGGAAACTGCACCATGTCATAGCGCCCGATGTGGTCGTTGATGACACGTAGCGCACCCGGCGGAATCACGTCCTCGGCGTCATGTTGCACGAAGACCTCATAACGCTCGCCGCTGGCCTGTTCATGACGCCGGATTCCCCTCATGATCCAGTTCAAGCAATCGGCTTTTGTCGTAGGACCGGGGCGGGGGCAGACGACGTAGCGAATGCGTGGAAACCTCGCCTTGCATTTCTCCACTTCGTCGATCGTTTGCGTGTCGTTCGGATAAAGTCCCAGCCAGACTTCGTAGTTGCGGTACTCGATGCCCGTCAGATTGTTCTCCAGCATTTCCCGGATCACGCCCGCCTCTTCCCAGCAGGGAATCACAAGTGCGATCCTGCGCTCCCGTTGCGGCGCGCGGGACTTGAGAGAGAAGCCGTAAAGCGGCGCGCTCCGCCAACGCGAACGAAACCAAACGAAGAAAAAGCAGACGTCTAGGAAGAGATCATCCAGACTGCTCGCGAACACCCACGCAGCGAGGGGAAGGAGCATCTCGGCTACCAGCCGATCGAGCCATAGCATTGGAGGAAGGCAGCATCTCGAAGCGAGAACTGCTGACAATATAACACGAAAGGGAACAATTGGCTTTTAATTGGACTGAAAACTGAAGTGTTTACATGACGATTGGTGGACAGGTTCACTCCGGCGAGCTACATCGGTTGCCGGGGACACGAGAAGCGCCCGCGCACGCAATGGGAACTGGCGGCGCGCGGCTAACGCGGAAAAGCAGGGCCGCGCGCCACGCCCAAAGGGACAGGAGCCTAGCCCGCTTTTCTCACCACCTGACGGTCGAAGCACGCCATAGGCCCGCCATTACTGCGTTGCGCTTGCTCGCCGTGCTCAACGTACTGTTCAAGTACGCCTCCGCTCGCCGAGCGTCGCACGCCTTGTACTGACGGGCCTCTCACGCACTTCGTCTCGCCACGTGGTGAGAAAAGCGGGCTGGGGGCCAAGCTCCTCCCCAACAGCGGTCGCTCATGGCGGTCGGCTCTTATCTAAAGCCAACCACTTCTGCGGCGCCTGTCCCAGACCCGCATGTTCACCGTGGCTCGTAGAGGGGGAGTTCGAGCCGCGAAGCCACAAAGACATAGAGGGCGAAGGCCTCGACGGCGAAGGCGGGAAACCCTAGATATCCGACTACCGGCATCTCGAAGATCGTCCACTGCTCGAGGATAGGGAAGATGTAGAACCACTTGCCCTCCGCCCAATAGTTCCAGAACTCCCAAAAGATCCCGCATACCCCGCCCGACAGCATCAGCGCCCACAGCCGCCCCCAAGACCGTTCCGCGATGTCGCCCCACACGCTAGGCCGCCGAGCACGATAGTTCAGCGGATCGATCAGCAGAATGAAGCCCAACCATACCGAACCGAACAGGTAAACGGCCCAATCGAGTGGAACAAGCAGAGGGATGGCCACCATCGCCGCCCCTACCAGGATCCATGGAGCCGCCGCCTTGCGGGGAACGGGAGGCTGCGGGACGGAAGAGCGTCCTCTAAAGCCGACGGCCAGCAGAAATTCGGTTGTTTCGAGCAAGGCCGGCCAGATCGTCGCGAAAGCCCAGCCGTAGCCGATGTAGCGGGCCACGTAGTTCCTCGGCAAGCCGACGTAGGTCCAATTTCGCAGTCGAATGTTATAGCCCTCGAACAAGCACCACAAGAAGATCGAAAGGACGGCCATCCAAACGAAGGCCTGGGGCTCGGTGCGTAGCAGGGACCGTCCGCGAAGGCTGAAAACCGCGGCATCGACGGCCATGATATAGCTGCTCCAAACGATGGGAGTGAAGTAGACGGCAACCGGCTTGACTTCGAGGTAGAGCGCTATTTCCGCCGCAGCGATCACGCCCAGGCCGACCCAACCGTAGGCGGCATAGGGTCCGGCCTTGGTGCTTCGCCAGTACGCGGCCAATAGGCTGAGCGCCGCCGCCGCGGTGATCGCCACTCCCAGCCAGACCATGCTGTTCGGGTTAACCACTCCAGCCGAATCCAGCCCCGGCGTTTCACTTCTTCGAAGCTGAAAATGCCCCCATCTCTCCCGTCGCTACCGATCCCGCTGTTTCCGCCGCAGCTCCTCGGGCACGCGCGTCCGATCGAGCGGCTCGACCTGGAACCGCCACTCCAGCGGTATCGTCAAAGGCAGGTAGCACATCTTGTCATCGCAGGCCTGGTAGCGGAAGGACCCGTTGACCAGCAGGTCGCCGTCCGAGTCGAGGAGGGGTTCCAGGTCCTCCGGCATTCCCAACCTCAGATCGGCAACGATTCGAAACGATCCCTGGTAGACCGGGACTGTTTCATCGATGGCAGGCAAGTAAAGGGTCTCCGCCTCGGGATAGCGCACTGAAAAGCCGGCCAATCCCTCGACTGTTTCCATTTCCCATCTAATCGGAATGTATCCCCCCTTCACTCCGGGCGCGTACACGTGCATCTGGGGCTTGAGATCAACCGTGGCCACCAGGGCGACCCGATTCCCCGGTCTTACCGACTCGTTGCTCGCCGAGCTCGTCAAATAGAGATGATCCGTTTCCCGTTCGACTCGGGAACCGCCGGCGTCACGGCCAAACGCTCGGACCAGCACATGACCGGCTGTGAAGCGGTCGCTGTATTTCTCCTCGAAGAATTTCCGCTGAACGACTCCTTTTTCGTCTACCAAATACACTCCGGGGTTGGGGATTCCGTGGAAAGGGTGGTCCGCCGGAACAGTCCGGTTCAAGAGGCCAAAAGCGCGAATCACCTTGGATTCGGGGTCCGAAAGCATGGGGTAGTGGATGCCCGTCCGCTCGGCGAAGTGCCCGAGTGTCTCGAGGGTGTCAAAGCTCAGGGCGGCCACCCCGAAGCCTTGCTTTTCGAAATCCTTGCGCCGGCGCTCCAACTGGACCAGTTGGCCTTTGCAAAACGGTCACCAGTCCGCGGAGCGATGGAAAAGGAGCAGCAAGCCGCGCGGTCCCTTGAGGCTGTCGAAGGTCTGCCGCCGGCCCAGGTGATCAACGGCCGCAAAAGCCGGGATTCGCTCGTCCACGTCGGGTCCGGTCGGGAAGGGGAGGGCTGATGTCGGATTCTCCTGGCCCCAGGCGGCGAAGAGGGCCGTTAAGAAAAGGCACAACACCCACAACCTGATACTGCGTCTGCCCGGAATCCTCATCGTCTGTGGGAGCTGAACGGCTCGCCTCGACAGCGACGTTTGCTCTCGAGTTCCTACTTGTGATTCTGGCTCAACGACTCCTCGGGCCGCCGGTGGGAGCTTTCAAAGACCCCGTGGCGCAACCGCGGCGCTTTCCGGGCCCGCAGGTTTTGTTGGGCGTATTCGATAGGCTGTCCGCCCCTACGCGCCATGACCAATTCGGGTTGCGCGCACGGCAGGCCGTGCGCGATTCATCGCGCACGCGCTCGACCGCCTTTCGTCACCGTATTTGCGAAATGATGCGCTAAGCGCGCGGCGGCCGGCTCATCGGGGAACTAGATCGGAGGGCGCCAAGCTCGGTTCCAATACCTTTTTCCTCGGCAACTCGGTGGTCGCCAGTTTCATGCCCGGAATGCCCATCTGTTCTCCCAGGGTGGAGAGCGCCTCAAGATCGACCGGGCCGAGAATGTTGACGACGGTGACCTCTTGCGGCTCTTCGGTCAGCACGGTCACGCCGGCCAGCTCCTCGTTCTCCGTTAGCGAGTAGACCGTCACGGTTTCCGTCTTGCGGCGGTCTTTGACGTCGATCATCTCAACCCAACCATCGCCTTCCAACTGCTCCCGGATGGGAGCCACGTCTTCCCGGGAATAGGACTTCTTGCGTGCGAAAAAGAAGCGCCGCAGGTAGATCCCTTTCAGACCCTTGACCAAGTTCTCCACCCCGGCGCCAACTCCCCGATGCACCCCGAGCAGCTTCTGCCCGAGCGCTAGAGACTTGCCGTCCAGGTTGACGCTCACTACCTCGTCGGCCTTGGCCTCGAGGTTTTCGAGCTTTTGGTCGAGTTCGGCGTTCGATTGACCCCACAGCGACACGCCAACCAGAGCCGCCATGCCAACAAGCCCAATCGTTCGGTTGATCATCGCGATTCTCCCCTCCGCCGCAGAACAGCCTCACGAGCCTTGTTGATCTTCGTACCGGCAATCTGTAAAGAAATGAGGAGTTCCTCGGCGGCCCGCTCCGCGGCAACTGCTTGTTCGACTTCGCTTGGTGAAATCTCGACGCGGCGCTGCTGCAAGTAAACTCCCACGGCCAGCGAGGCCGCTAGAGCGCCGACCATTGGCCAGCGCCACCGGGCGGCCATCGCCCATCCCGCCGGCTTGACCGGCGATGCTGCGTTCTCAAGGCTCGCCATCACCCGGGCGGCAAAGCCGGCTGGGGGCGGGCACCGGGCGAGCAGGCGTCGCAGATTACGTTCGAGCGGTTCCATAACAGACCTCGGCCTCAAGATGCGGGACCTTTTCCCGCAGGCGAGCCAGCGCTCGACGCAGAGTCGTTTTTACCGTATTCACCGGCATGTCAAGAGTTTCCGCGATCTCGGCCAGTTTCAAGTCCTCCTGGAATCGCAGCAACACGACCATCCGCATCTTGTCGGGCAGAGTGGCTACCTTGCCGCGCAGGACCGCCGCCAGGAACGGATCGCCCGATTGGGGTTCGACGCCGGGTTCGACGATCTCTTCAAGAGGCTGGTAGCGGCGGTGTTTGAGCCGTCGAGTGTGGTCAATACACTTGCGGGTAACCGCTTGGCGCAGCCAAAACGACAAATGCTGATCGGACTGAATACGATCCAAATTCTTGTACAGCTCTAGGTACACCTCCTGGGAGATGTCCTCGGCCATGGCGCGGTTTTGAAAGAAATTCAGCACGAGACTATAGACCATCGACTTATGACGGTCGACGATCCCTTCAAAGGCCCCTGGATCACGAAGCGCCGCGTCCACCAAAGTTCGAGGCGCTGTATGCATCGCCTTTCGTTTATGGATACGCACGTCGGCCTCGGGTTGGTTCAGTTTCCTGGTAGAACATCGCCACTCGCTCCCAGATCGTCTCGACAACGTCGAGCATCTGGTGATCGGAATCGAGAAACTCCAACTGGACGTTCGCTCTACCCCAGGCAAACTCGGTGGACAACTCGGGATTCACGATTTCGTCCAGGCAGCCGTGAAACACCAGGGTGGGCTGCTTCACATCCGGGAAATCTTCGTATTGGAGGGCATCTTCGTACAACTGGTAGCCGATCGGCAAGCTCTCTTGGGCGCCGTAGTGATGGACGAAGCGGACACCCTGCTCCCGCCAAGCGGCCATTTCAGTTTTCCCCAACTGCTCCGCCCAGCGGCGAGCGAAGCCGAAAGCCGGCGCTAACAAAACCAGGCTGGGAACAAGCTCGGGATTGCGAGCGGCGTAAAGAGCCGCCAGGTAACCGCCCAGACTGGACCCCGCCAGCAAGACCGGCTCCCGCTCCCGCACGGCGCGGTCCACCACGGCGAGCTGAGCGGTAATCGTCAATCCCTGGAAGTCGCCCTCGGCCAGGTCGGGTTGGTACACCTCGGCGCCGATCATCGAAAAGTTGCGTTGAAACGATTGACCCTTGGTCGAGTCGGGACCGGAGCCGAATCCGTGGAGGTAGACGATGTTTGGCATGACTCGGTCGGAACCGGCGAAGCCGCGGTCCGCCGACGCCGAGATGGCGTCTTGTCAGGAGTCGGCGGTCTCCGCGGCGAGTACTTTCGCCAAACGTCGCTGGTGACGCTCTTCACCGGAGAACTTGGCGGCCAAGTAGGAGGTCGTAACGTCCGTTGCCACGGCAAGTCCAATCACCCGAGCCCCCATGCAGAGCACGTTCATGTCGTCGTGCTCGACGCCCTGGCGGGCTGAGTAAGTGTCGTGGCATAGCGATGCCCGCGCTCCACGAACTTTGTTGGCCGCGATCGCCGCGCCCACGCCGCTGCCGCAGATGACGATGCCGCGATCGGCCTTCCCCGTGGCGACATCTCGAGCGACGGCCAGAGCGAAGTCTGGATAGTCGTCGGTATGGTCGTATTCGTCCGCGCCGAGGTCTTGCAAGACGTGACCGTTTTGCTGAATCACCTCGATCAAATCTTCCTTCAAAGAAAGGCCGCCGTGATCCGCCGCGATTGAGATTCTCACTAAGATTGATTGTAGCGAAAGTGGGTCGGCAAGGTTCTGAGTCGGCTCCGACGTTGCCGCGGCTAGACGTCCGCCTGGCGGTACGCCTCGTCCAGCAGTTCGACCACGTGAACCACTCGTTGGCCGCTGCCGAACATGTCCGCGCCGGCGCGCAACTGCAACAGACACCCGGGATTCGCGGTAGCGATCGTATCGGCGCCGGTCGTGGCGATCATTTGCATCTTCTGTTCGAGGAGGCTCATCGACATCTCCGTCTGCTCGACGTTGTAGACGCCGGCGCTGCCGCAGCAGAGCTCCGTCAGCGGCAGCTCCCGAAAGCGCAGCTCGGGGATTGCGTTCAGCATTTGCCGCGGAGGAGTGCGAACCTTCTGGCCGTGAAGCAGGTGGCAGGAATCCTGATAGGTAACCGTAATGGGCAGGGGTCCCAGATCGCGATTGAGATCAATGGTTGCCAGAAATTCACTGACGTCTTTCAGCTTCGACGAAAAGGCCAGGGCCCGGCGGTGCCAAGGGGAATCGTGCTCGAACAGATCCGGGTACTCCTTCATGACCGACCCGCAGCCGGCGGCGTTGGTGATGATGGCGTCGAACTCGCCCCGCTCAAGCGCGCGGATGTTTTGTTCGGCTTGCCGGCGGCCCGCGTCACGCAAGCCGGCGTGCACGTGCAGCGCCCCGCAGCAGCCCTGGCCGGCGGCCACGGTAACCTCGCAGCCATTGCGCTGCAAGACGCGAACCGTCGCCTCGTTGAGCCGGGCAAACGAGACATTGGCGATGCAACCCGCCATCAGCGCGACGCGGTGTCTGCGCTCGCCCCTCGCGGGGAACACCTCGCCGATCCGGCGGAAGAAGAACGGAGGCTCAGCAGGAGGAGCCAGTCGTTCCAACTCGGCGAGCCTCCCGAACGGCTTGAGAATACCCAGTTTGCGGACGAGCCACTGCAGGCCGCTGCGTTGGTAGAGGTAAGCCTTATAGCCGGTTACCGTCAGCAGAAAAGGGCTGCGCAGCAGTTGCCCATAAACGAACCAGCGCAGCAGGCGGGCCGGCCAACCAAGCTTCCTGCTGCTGGCGATCTCCGAGCGCGCGGCCTCGATCAGCCGTCCGTATTCGACGCCCGACGGGCACGCGGTCTCACACGCCCGGCAAGCCAAACAAAGCTCAATGTGCTCGATGTAATCATCGTTGATTTCGATGTTCCCCTCGGCAACCTGCACCATTTGGTAGATGCGGCCACGCGGGGAGTCCATCTCCAGCCCCAGCTCCCGGTAGGTCGGGCAGGCGTTCAAACAGAGGCCACAGTGGACGCAGCGGTCCAGGTCCTCTTGCTGAGGTTTATCAATGCCGAGAGCCGGACCGGGCAGGGCTTCTGGGGCTAGCGAACTCATCGCAAGGACTAAGCTCTAGTTTAGTACGTGCGCCGCTCGCGGCTCAGCTTCGCTCGTCGCGGGGGTGCCCGTGCGTGCGTAGCAAAGGGCTCGCAGAGACCTGCGTCCGTCGGGGTTGTGCGCTCAAGGGTGCGGTCAAGGCCGAACACTGCTCTAACAGAGCCGCGCCCGCAAGGGTGCGGTCGAGTCCGAATACGCTCTAACAGAGATGAAATGAGGAGGCTCGTCATCGCGGGGGGAGTGAGCTAAACTTCCCCCAGCGGGCTTCGCCCCGCGCGATGGTAGACGGGGCACGGCCCCCAAACAATCTTCCCTAGAGGAAAAGAAACGAAAGGATGACGAGCCATGAAGAACGATAGCGTGCGTAGCGCAGGGCTCGCAGAGACCTGCGTCCGTTGGGGTTGTGCGCTCAAGGGTGTACCCAGGCTGTGCGAGAGCAAGCAACAGAGCCTGGAACGTTAGTGACAGGGCAAATCCCCGCAACGGCCGAACCGCCCCGGGCGTCGAGATGAGTCTCGACGCGGCAAGCTGAGAGCTTGCGCCACAAGGGGGATCGATGTCGTCACGAATGGCGACACGGCACGCAAGAATGCGCGCGCCACTCCTCAGGCGATCGTCGTTCGCCTTTTCGGCCCGGAAGCCCCGGAACCCTCTGCTATACTTCCCTTGGCCTCGGATGGAGCAGCTTCTCACCGAAGAGAAAAACCGCGCCTCGCAGCGAATCGACCGGGTCTCAACCGTCGAACTGCTTCAAATTATCAATCGGGAAGATCAAACGGTCGCTGACGCGGTTAACCTCGAAATTCCTCGCATCGCGGCGGCGGTAGACGCCATTGTCGAGCGCTTTAAACAGGGTGGCTGGTTGTTTTACATCGGTGCCGGGACCAGTGGCCGGCTCGGTGTTCTGGACGCCGCGGAGTGTCCCCCGACTTTCGGCACGCCGGCCGAACGGGTCCAAGGGCTGCTGGCGGGGGGTGAAGCGGCGGTATTTCGAGCGGCCGAGGGCAGCGAAGACGACCCGAAGGCCGCCCAGGCGGATCTCGAAGCCCGCGGTTTCGGTCCCAAGGATGCGCTTGTGGGAATCAGCGCGAGCGGGAGAACGCCTTACGTCCTGGGCGCGGTGGCCTATGCTCGGTCGCTCGGAGCTCTCACGGTGGGACTAAGTTGCAACCCGCAGAGCCGGTTGTCCCGAACCGTGGATATCGCAATCACGCCGGTCGTTGGCCCCGAGGTCGTTGCTGGCTCCACCCGCATGAAGGCCGGTAGCGCGCAGAAGCTGGTCCTCAATATGCTCTCGACGGCGGTCATGGTGAAGATGGGCTACGTTCTTGGGAATCTGATGGTCAAGCTGCAACTCAAGAGCGAAAAGCTTATCGCTCGCGGCCGGCGGATCGTAGCCGAGGTTGCCGCATGCGACGACGAGCTTGCCGCGCAGGCCCTGGCCCAGGCTGACCGCGACGTCCGGGTGGCGATTCTCGTGGCCAAGTTCGGACTGGCTCCCGGCGCCGCCCGCCAAAGACTTGCCGCAGCCGGAGACAGTTTGCCGGAAGCGATGAGGCCTTAGGGAGGTCCGTAGTAGCTTGGGAGAACCGCCTGTTTATCTAAGGGTGAAAGGTTTTGGGATTGATGAGCTGTCTTAGCGTTCAGACACGGATCAGCATACGTGTTTTAGCTTTTCTTGTGATTTCTCCGGCGACCGCCGCCGACTTGCTGAGACCGCCAGGAAGGCCCAGGGCGCGTACGCCGCTGCGCAACTCGAGTGGCAGCGTGGGTTGGCGGAATTAGTGATCGGGCAACGGCCAGATTTTGAAGCGATCGCTACAGCCCAGAGAGACCTGCAAGTGGCCTATCTTGAGCGCAGGACGGCCCAGTTTGAGTACCTCCTGGCAAACCGTCCTTCGCGCATCGTGCTCACCGAGGGTCTGTCTCGATTCGCCAATTATGCCTGGTCGGACGAAGATACGCAGACCCTCCGAGCAGCCGATCCCGGCTACGCCTCACTGCAGGTGAAGGTTGCGGCGCTGAAGAAGAGGAACGCCGATCAACGGGACTGGCCGAACTTTCGAGAGTACTTTCGCAATACATTGGTGAAAAGCCACGAATACCAAGCGCTTCTCAGCGCATTCATGGGGAAGCAAAAAGCAGTGGAAGCACTCCTCGGCGCAAACAAACCGGAAGCGATCACGAAATAATGTCTCGGAACACCTATACGTGCGAGATGACTACGAGGGTGTTCTAACATGACAATGGCGCTGAGCCTGGAAACTGCGCAGGGGTTTTCCCCTTATGGAGTAGACGAAGAAATCGGTGACTGGAGATCCGCTTTTTGAAGCCGGGACTTTCACCCCGGACTATCGTTTCTCTCCGCTTGCTCGTCTGATTACGCGTCATGCCGCTCACAGCCTTCGTTGCCGGCACTCTATACACACCGGCGCCGATCCCCAACGGCGTCGTCGTCGTCGAGGACGATCGCATTCGCGCGGTCGCCGCCAGAGAAGCCATTGACATTCCCCAAGGCGCCCGGGAGGTTCGTCTTGACGAGGGAATCGTCGCACCGGGTTTCGTGGACACCCACAACCACGGCGCCGGCGGGCGGGACGTCATGGAAGCTTCAGAGGAGTCCCTGGACGTCATCGGCCGAACATTGGCTCGCTTTGGGACCACTTCGTACTACCCGACGACGCTGACCGCGCCGGAAGCGGACATCCGTCGCGCGTTCGAGTTCCTGGCCGACTATGTTCAGGAGTCCGAAACGCGGCCGCGACCGATGGCCCAGCCTCTCGGCATCCACATGGAAGGGCCTTATTTGAGCGTCTCCCGCCGCGGGGTGCATCCGGCCGAGCACCTGGTCGATCCCACCCTCGATGCCTACCGCGAATTGGCGGAAGCGGCCGCGGGTCAATTGCGAATCGTAACCCTGGCTCCCGAGCTGGCCGGGGCTCCGGAGCTGATCGAGGAAATGCTCGAAACGCGCGTGTTGCCGTCGATGGGCCACACGGACGCGACGTATAACCAGGCCGCCAAGGCCGTGGAACTCGGAGTTCGCCGGGCCACGCACGTGTTCAACGCGATGCGGCCCTTCCGGCACCGAGATCCGGGCGTAATTGGAGCGGTGCTGACGGATGCCGGTGTGACGGCTGAGCTGATCGCCGACGGCGTCCACGTCGATCCCGTGGCGATCCGGCTGCTTTACCGCTGCAAGGGCGGGGATGGCATTGCACTCGTTTCCGACGGCCTTTCGGCGACCGGAATGGGGCCGGGCGAGTACAGCGTGGGCGGGCTGAGGGTCGAGGCCCGAGACGGTGCTTGCTATTACGGCGACAGATTGGCCGGGAGCGTTTTGACGCTCGACCGCGCCGTCCGCAACATGCGAGACTTTCTCCACCTGCCGCTCGAGGAGGTCATTCGGATGGCTACTCTTACTCCCGCGCGTATGATGGGCATCGATGATAGAAAGGGCTGCCTGCGAGCGGGCGCCGACGCGGATCTCGTCCTGATGGACAGGGGTCTCAACGTGCGGCAAGTCTATGCCCGCGGTTTGCCGGTAGAGTAGAAGTCAGTGGACAAATTCGTCATCCAAGGCGGCTCCGAGTTGAGCGGGGAGATCCCGATCAGCGGGGCGAAAAACGCTGCCCTGCCCGCGATGGCGGCCGCCTTGCTGACCGACGGCGAAGTCGTCCTCGACCGCATCCCCATGGTGCGGGACATCCGGACCATGGCGCGGCTGCTGGAAAGCATCGGCGCCACAGTCGAACGGCGCGACGGCGGGTACTCCATTCGCGCCGAGTCGGTTGCTTCCGCCGAGGCGCCCTACGACCTGGTCAAAACGATGCGCGCCTCGAGCTTGGTGCTCGGCCCGCTGCTGGCGCGGACGGGTCGGGCGCGGGTCTCCTTGCCCGGAGGATGCGCGATCGGGGCGCGTCCCATCAACCTTCACCTGGAAGGTCTTCGCGAGTTGGGCGCGACGGTCGAACAGCGGCACGGCTACGTCGAGGCCCGTGCTCCGCGGGGGCTGAAAGGAGGGTCGATTCGCTTCGATCGAATTACGGTCACGGGTACGGAAGACTTGATGATGGCCGCGACGATCGCCGACGGTGAAACCATCCTCGAAAACGCCGCCCGCGAGCCCGAAATCGCCGACCTAGCGGATCTGCTGACGAAAATGGGGGCCTCGATCGAGGGTGCCGGCTCTTCGACGATCCGTATCCGGGGAACCGCCAAGCTCGAAGGCGCTCGTCACGCAATCATTCCTGATCGCATCGAAGCGGGAACCTACCTCCTGGCCGGTGCTCTCTTGGGCCGCGATCTCACGATCACCGGAGCCGAGAGCCGGCACATGGAAGCTCTGATAACCCAGATGGCCCGAGCGGGCGCCGAGGTCGCTTGCCCCGAGACCGGCGTTATCCGGGTCGCGGGCGGCTACCCCTTGAAGGCCGCCGACGCGGCGACGAAGGAATACCCCGGCTTCCCTACCGACATGCAGGCGCAGTGGATGGTCCTGATGACCCAGGCAAGCGGGGAATCTCATATCGTTGAGACCATTTTTGAAAACCGCTTCATGCACGTCTCCGAGCTGACGCGCATGGGAGCCGACATTACGCTCGAAGGAAACCGAGCCACGGTCAAAGGTCCCACGTCGCTCAGCGGCGCAACGGTAATGGCTTCGGACTTACGGGCCAGCGCCTGCCTGGTCATCGCCGCTTTGGCCGCGCGCGGCGAGACGGTGATCGACCGTGTCTACCACATCGATCGCGGCTACGAGGGGATCGAGCGGAAACTGGCCGCCGTGGGAGCGAAGATCCGCCGAGTGCGCTAGCACGCGCAAGTTGGACGAGAAAGGTTCGCTACCGGCGGGTTTCCGGGGATGTTCGTGAGGGCCGCGGTCCATTTCCGCCACCTCGATGCCCCTTCCTGCCGATAGGGCTAACTCATTGTCTTTTTGTGAGTTAACCGAGTTTTCCCGATCAATGGGGCGGCACCGCGCGGCCGTCAATGGCAGGAATAAGAAAGTTTGTCTTCCCGGGGGACCGTTCTCCGGCTCCGGTTCGATCATAAGTCACGTTGGAGGGGGCAGAGGGTGGTCGGCGGTCTAAGTGATTGAAACGGAGAGGTGAAAAAATCGCAGAGTACCGTGACGGCGTTTCCGAACAGGCTCAAAGAGGCCAGAAACTGAGGCAGAAAGTTGGATTTTCCCCGTGAGTTCGCGAGCACAACCATGCAGGTTCGCGTTTTTAGCGATGAGATGTCGCCACGAATGGCGACACGGCACGCAAGAATGCGTGCGCCACATCGGCGGCTGCGCCCCGCACCAACTCCGAATGGCTTGTCGCGGCCCGTCGACCGGCGGCTGCTACACTACGGCTAGCCTAAGGACCCCTACCAAGCCGCGCGAACGGGGCTCGACGAGTGCCGTAGAATAATTTACGCTAACTTTTGAAACCGACACTAACCCGCTTTTCTCACCAGGTGCTGAGGCGCGTGAGAGGCCCGTCAGTACAAGGCGCGCGCCGCAGGGCCGGACAGCCGCGGTTGAAGAAGTGGCCGTTGCCGTCGTCTACCTCGCCTCGCCCGCCACCGACTTCATAACCGGCACCGTCTTCCCTATCGGCGGCGGCTTGACAATGCGCTGACGGCCACCACATCATCCTAGGCCATCACTCCCCATCCTAGCCCGCTTTTCTCGCCACGTGGCGAAGCGAAGTGCCCGGGTACCCGCCTTCTGGCTGACCGAGCTCATGTCTCCGGCGACGGGAAGGCGTTTCATGGCGCACCTGCTGGTGTGATCCTCCGGTTTCGCACATAAACCAACTGCCCATGCCGCGGTCGGCCCAAACGGTGTTGATAATCTCCAATTCCCGCCGACGCGCGATTGCTACACTACGGCTAGCCTCTTGCGGCAACCGTCAGTGGAATAGGCATTCCTGCCTGTCCAGCACCGTTAGACGACTGCGCTTGCCGGAGCTTGAGGAGCCGTTTCGACAGTTCCAACCTCTCGGTGGATCCTGCCGAATCCCTGAGCGGCATGGCCTCCGGCTCCTAGCTCCCACTGCGGGACGCGGCCCGATTACATGCCTTTCGGACGATTCGGAACACTCCTCCAATCGCGCGGCTTTGAATCGTTTCTCTGGACGCAGTTTCTAGGGGCGTTCAACGACAGCGTCTACAAGATCGTCGTCACCTTGCTGGCCGCGAACCTGGCCGCCGGCGGGTCGGAGGGCCGCGCCCTCGCCCTGGCCGGTACGGTGTTCATTCTGCCGTTTTTCCTTTTCTCCGGCTACGCCGGGCACTTGGCGGACGTGCGCAACAAGCGCTCGGTGTTAATCGCCACGAAATCAATCGAAATCGTCTCCATGCTGCTGGCGGTTTTCGCTCTCTACGTGCAAGACCTCGGGTTCATGTTGGCGGTGCTGTTTCTGATGGCCTTGCAGTCGACGCTGTTCAGCCCCGCGAAGTACGGCATCCTGCCCGAGATGGTCCCCGACAAGGACCTTTCCCGTGCCAACGCTCTGGTTCAGATGAGCACGAACGTCGCCATCATCTTGGGGACCTGGTTCGGCGGCGAGATGCTGGTTGCCTGGAAGGGACGAACGTGGCTGATCGGCTGTCTGCTGGCCATCGTCGCCGTCGGCGGGTTTCTCACTAGTTTC
The DNA here is from genome assembly GCA_965248365.1 of Bryobacterales bacterium. Lineage (GTDB taxonomy): Bacteria > Acidobacteriota > Terriglobia > Bryobacterales > UBA6623. The sequence continues at coordinate 1,237,407 of CBDFJA010000004.1, forward strand.
GGCATCGCAAGGGTTCGCGATCCCGAGACCAAGAAGCCGTTTCAGCTCAACCCCTGGGCGGAAATCGTTCACGGGCTGCGCCGCATATACCGTGACAAACCCCTGCGGCTCACGGTACTGGGGATCTCCTATTTCTGGTTTCTGGGCGCGCTGTTACAACTGGTGACGATCCTGTTCGCCCGCGATGTCTTGGTGGTCAGCGAAGAGTGGACTGCTCGGCTGATTACTTTCCTCGGCGTCGGTATCGGGTTGGGCAGCCTGGCGGCCGGCAGGCTTTCCGGTGACAAGGTGGAACTCGGTCTGACGCCCCTGGGTTCGATCGGCATGGGATTTGCCGGTATCTGGCTGGCGGCTTCGGGGTCCTCCTATCTTCAGGCCGGGGTCGCCATGAGCGCGCTGGGGTTCACGGCCGGGTTGTTCATCGTCCCCCTCAATTCGCTGCTGCAACAAAAGAGTGGTTCGGACGAGCGCGGCCGCTTGATCGCAGCCAACAACTTTCTGAATATGATCGGGGTTCTGTTGGCGTCGGGCGCCGTGTACCTGTGCAGCGATGTATTCCGCATGGCCCCGGACAGAATCCTCTTCGTCTTCGGCCTGGTCACCTTCGCCGTCACGCTCTATATCCTCGCCCTGGTTCCCGACTTCCTGATTCGCTTCTGTTTGTGGCTGCTTACGCACACCGTTTACAGCATCCGCATCATCGGCCAACAGCACGTTCCATTCCGCGGACCGGCGCTGCTGGTGAGCAATCATGTCTCCTACGTGGACGGTTTCCTGGTTGGCGGCTGCGTGCAGCGCTTCCTTCGCTTTCTTGTCTACCGCCCTTACTACGAGATGAAGGCTTTGCGCTGGATTTTGCGCCGCATGAACACGATCCCCGTCCAGGGGGGAGACCCGGAGCGCGTGGCCGAATCGGTTGAACTCGCCCGCGAGCAGTTGCGCCAAGGACACGTCGTCTGCATCTTCGCCGAGGGCTCGATCACTAGGACCGGCGGCATGCTGCCTTTTAAGCGCGGGCTGGAGCGAATCATCGAGGGTCTTGACGCCCCAATCATCCCGGTCAATCTCGACCGCGTCTGGGGCAGCGTCTTCAGCTTCAAAGACGGCCGTTTCTTCCTTCGATGGCCGGAAAGGTTCCCCTATCGCGTCACGGTTTCGTTCGGAGCCCCGTTGGCTTCCACGGCGACGGCCCAGGATGTGCGCCTGGCGGTGATGGAGTTGGGAAGCGAGGCGGCGGCTTACCGCGTCACGCCGCGAGATCAGCTCCAGCTACGGTTCATACGAACCGCGAAGCGCCATTGGTTTTCCCTGGCCGCGACGGATTCGAGCGGCACGAGGCTCAGCTATGGCCGGGCGCTTGTCGAAGCTTTGCGCACCGCCGGGTGGCTTCGCACGCAGCTTGGCCGCGGAAAGCCGGTTAATGAACGGGTAGGCCTGCTTGTTCCCCCTTCCGTACAGGGAGCGATTGCCAACGTTGCCGTGCTGCTGGAGGGGCGGATTCCCATCAACCTCGACACCCGCGACCCGGAGAAGCTGGCGTCCGCCGTGCGGGAATGCGAAATCGAAACGCTCATTCGCTCTCGACGCCACCCGCCGCGCGATCTTCCCGCCGTGCCACGTCTTCTCTACCTCGAAGATGCTCTCGAGCGTACTTCCACCGCGTTGAGATCGCTCGTGTTCCTGGCGGCTTTCCTGCTGCCGAGCCGCTTGCTACAAGAGATCTATCGCGAGAAAGCCGTCGATCCCGACAGTATGGCCACTGTCCTCTACACGGCAGGCACGGCCGGACCCCCGAAACCGGTCATCCTCTCCCATCGAAACATCCTCGCGAATGTTGATTCTCTGGCGCAGCTTTTCTGGGTGGAGAATGCCGACCGGGTTCTCGGCGTTCTGCCGTTCCACTACGCCTTTGGGTTCACCGTAACCTTGTGGCTTCCTCTTCTGAGCGGTTGCGGGGCTATTTATCACCACGACGCCTTTGACCCGATCACGGTCGGGAAGCTGACTCGTTCTCAGCGGGCGACAATTATCGTGGGAACGCCGGCGATGTATTCGACCTACGCAAGTGAGTTCTCGGCGGAGGACTTTACTTCCCTGCGCTATGCGCTGGTCGGCGGCGAGCCGCCGTCGGAATCCCTAGCGGCTGAATTCGAAGAAAAGTTTTCCCTGCCCCTGATCGAGGGCTATGGCTGTACCGAGATGTCGCCGGTCGTGGCAGTCAACGCCCCCAATTTCGTCCAGGGCAGGAGGCGTCAGATCGGCTCGAAACCCGGGACTGTCGGCCACCCCCTGCCGGCCGTCACCACGAAGGTTGTCGATCCCGAGACCGGAGAGACACTCCCAATTAACACGGAGGGCATCCTGCTGGTCAAAGGTCCCAGCCTGATGACGGGATATCTCGGCGACGCGGCCAAGACAAGTTCCGTCATACGCGACGGCTGGTTCGTCACCGGCGACACGGCGGCGGTGGACGAGGACGGCTTCATCCGCATCGTTAAGGAATGACCTTGCCCCGCTTTTCTTGCCGCGCGGCGCGGCAACCGCCCTGCCAGCGAGCGTGCCGTCATGCGGATCCGTACAGATACCCCGCCGGCGCGTGTCGGGGGCCGGAGCCGTCGTTGACGACGAAACGACTTCGAACTCGCTCGTCCCCTTGCCGCCCGTGGCTCCATAGCGACGCGGCGCCGTATTCGCCGTCCTTTCGGAGGGCGTAGAAGAACAGCGCGAAACGGAGTCGATTCTTTTCGTCGCCGTAGTTGCGGGAAACTCGCTGGAGCGCGTCGAGGCAAGCTTCCTCGGGAGTCATGCCGTGACGCATGTTTTCAACCACGGTGTGTGCGCCCACGATGCGGATGTTCTCTTCTCCCCGTCCGGTCGCCCCGGCGGCCCCGACATCCTGGTCGACATAGAGCCCGGCTCCGATCAGCGGCGAATCGCCCACGCGGCCGGGGATTTTCCACGCCAGCCCGCTCGTCGTCGTGCAGCCGGAGATCTCCCCTTTCCGGTTCAACGCCAGGCAAGTGATCGTCCCCGAAGGGGGATCTTCGACGGCCTCCCGCGCCCAGAGCGGCCGGTTGCGTTCGCCGGGCGCAAGCTGTTCAGGCAGAGCCGCCCCGGATTCCTCCCCGGGGGGCGCATCCATCCCGGGGCCCCAGTTGCCGCCCCGCGACTCTTTCCACAGCAGCCAAGCCTCCCGAGCTTCTTCGGTCAGCAGATTCTCCTGTTGGAACCCATGGGCCTTGGCAAAGCGAAGCGCCCCCTCCCCAACGAGCATGATGTGGTCGCTTTGTTCCATCACGAGCTTGGCCACCTTCGAAGGCGTTCTAATGCCTTGGAGAGCACCGACAGCACCGGCACGCCGCGACGGTCCGTGCATCACACAGGCGTCGAGTTCCACGACCCCGTCTTGGTTGGGCAACCCGCCGTAGCCGACGCTACGGTCTTGCGGGTCTTCTTCCTGGATGTTGACGCCCGCAATAGCGGCGTCCAGGGTGTCGCCGCCGGATTCGATCACCTCCATCGCACGGTCGCAACACGCCAGCCCGTTCGCGCTGGCGATCACCAGATTCTTCCCGCCGGCCGCCGGGGCCGACCGTGTCGTGCCCGCAAGAGCGGCGACGCTCAACGAAGCCTGGAAGAGGCTTCGGCGCGAAATCACACGCGGCCTCAAACGGTTCCCCGTGGCTCCGGTATCGTTCATGTTCGCTCTCCTTCGGGATTCTTGGCCGCGGGGGTTCGCCGCATCATTCTCCGCGTAATCGAAACCGCCGCCGCCACCCGTTCCCCATCATGAGGGGAAACACTTGCCGAACGCCAACAGCAGCCGAGGCGAGCCCTTTATGCGGATTCTCCGAGTCAGCAAAGCCCAAATCAGATTCCGTTCCTTCCGGAGAAAGCCCAGCCAGGTGTGTGCGTCGGCGGTTACGAGCAGGTCGGCCTTCCCGACATGCCCTTCGTCAACCTGTAAGGCCTTGTCTCGGATCACGACCGTCGCCTCGCGCTCCTGGTCCCCGGTGAAGGTGAAGTGGTAGGCGGCGTCGAGACCCTCCGCCTGATCCCGCTGGAAAACCAGCCGGAGACCATCAAGGAATCGCTCGATCGAGGTGGGCCGAAGGCTTCCGCTGACTTGCTTTGCCGTCTTATGGGGGAATTGCCGGGAGACGTAGACTTCCGCGTCCGAGCCGGGAACCACGTAGACGGTTTCCGCCTTCCGCTGAAAGGGCCGGACGATATCGTCCAGGTACTGCTTGCGCTCGGTGAGGAACGGGGCGATGACGTCCTCCCCCGCCGGGCAAACCGCCATGCAGTAGGCGGCCTTGTAGTTGGCCCCGAAGGAAAGGCTCTGCCACATCGACGCGGACTCCGCGTCGCTCACCTTCCGCCTGTATTGGCGGGCGTCCTTGCTGTCGGCCACCTGCTCGACCCAGTTCGTAAATCCTCCCATGAACTCACGGTAGTTGTGCGTGTAGCAAGCCGAGAAGTTGAACTCGCCGTCGGATGAAATCGCTCCCGTCGGACAAGCGGCCACGCACAGCTTGCATTCCAGACACGGATTGTACTCGATGGGCTGCGCGTGCTGGGACACATCGGCCTCCGTAAGCACGGTGCCCAGCAGGATGAAGTTGCCGAACTTCGGGTGAATCACGTTGCGATGAATTCCCATCCGCCCGAGGCCCGCCGCCACGGCGACCGGCTTGTGAGAAACCACCCAGATCTTCCCGGGGAAACGGTCCATTTCCATGGGAAATCCCATCGAGGGGTTGATGGCCCGAATTCCCCTTCTCTCGAGAGCCGAAACGATCCGGCCGGAAACCTCATTCACCTGGTCCCCGCTGTGGTGGAATTCCAGATTCGCTACCGAGCGGGCCGTGCTCCGGATGGGCTCGCGATTCACGCGGCAGACAAAGCTGATCAGCGTTTTGGTGTGAGGAAAGTAACCAATGATGTCGTCCCTTTGATCGGCGATCTCCGCGCGCTCGATTTCGACGAAACCAACGTCGTCGTCGCCGGCTTCCCGGCACATCTCGCGGAGTTGGTCCGCGTCGAGTGTGTTCAGTCGGGTCTTCACCGGCTGGCCGGCTGCCTTTTGCTCAAAGAGCTTGACCGTTGGATGTTCGGCTAGTTGCATGATTTTCGCCTCTTGATGGATGTGTCGGGTCGGGGATGGTGCCGAGGGTCGCATCTCGCTGTTCCATGGTCCCTGCATCGCCGGCGCGCCGCGGCGTGATGGCCGACACGAAACTCAGAACGGTCGCCGCTAGCGCCGGAACCGCGATGTGGGGAACGAAATCACCGAATTGTCGAGTCGTAACCGTTGCCATGGGAACGCCTAGACCCAATTATTTGTATATACAATTGTCATGGAACTTTCTTTCTCACCCAAGAGATCCCAGCCTCTTGGCGGCCTTCCCCAGCGCCGTTACCCCGGAATGTCCCAGCAGGTCTTCTGCTTTCTGCTGCGCCCGCTCCCAGGCCGGAAACGCTTTCTTCAGCAGCCGGCGGCCCTTCGCGCTCACCCGGAACGGGTGGGATCGGGCGTCCTTTTCGTCTTCCTGAACTTCGATCCACCCGCGGGCGCGCATCCGCTCGACGTTGCGGCTCAGCGTGGAGAGATCCATCTTCAGACGGCGGCAGATCTCGGCGGGCCGGGCTAGGCCCAGGCACGCGGCAGCCACCAGGATGTTCAGTTGGCTGGTCTTGACGCCCAACGGCCGCAGGGCGTCGTCATAGACGCCCGTGATGACGCGGTTGATCAGCCGCAGGCGGACGGCGATGCAGTCTCGAGCGATCAGTGTGGCCTTGGGGATGTCGTTTGTCCGCTCCATCTAGTATCATTGTATATACAAATATATATCTTGTCAATAGAAAAGTCTTGTTTCTTCTCTGAGAGCGCATACGGCGCCACGGGGGAACCTTCGCCCGCGTGAACACGGCTGGCGGCGTTGAAGGGCCGATGGCCTCGACGGTATCTGCGGCGGGCACGTGTGGTCAGGTCATCGGCGGCGCCTATAGGCCGGGTACTGTTTCTTCGCGATCCCCGCTGACATAGCGGGTGACGTCGACGACGTCGATAACCAACGAGATGGCGTTCAACAGGATGACCGCGCGGATCCAAAGGCCATAGAACTCGCCTGCCGGGTGCGGGTCAAGCCGCGCCCATAGGAAGTAAAGAAGCGGGAACCAGAAAATATGACCAAGTCCCAACAACCGCGAGAAGCCGGAAATCCGCGTCAGCAAGATCATGGACAGGAAACCTGCCACAAAGGCACCCAACACGGCCTGCGCCTCGAGTTGCTTCAGATAGAAGAGAGGGACGCCCATGTTGACGGCGACGAGCAGCTTGAGCCAGAGCTTGACGTGGAGCGGCTGTCTGAACAGACCCTTGTGGAATTTGATAAAAGCATTCATACCCTGGCCTTCCGACCCCCGGGAAACTGGCTGTTCCTGCCGCCCCAAGTAGTTTGCCCCGTTTTAGTCCCGCGTGCCGGGATCAACCACAAGATAGCTTACTAAGGTCAAGGCCGTATTTCGTCTTTGACGGTGTCGCTGGACACCCCGCATTTCCAGCCCGCCAAGAAGTAGAGAGCGCCCTTCCAAAACAAATCCCTACACGATTGATTTAAGCCGCATGACTCCGTTTCTTGACAGTCACGGGGGGATCTCGCTACCCTTAAGCCAAAGAGTCAATCGCCGCCAGCCTAGCCCGCCCCGCGTTGGGCTTTCACCTTAGTTCTTATTCTTAATCGACGGTATCTTTAAGGAGGCAGTGACACGTGATGTTGAGACCACTACACGACCGAATCCTCGTAGAACGCATCGAAGAGGAAGAATCACAGAAGGGCGGCATCATTATTCCCGATTCCGCTAGAGAGAAGCCCCAGCAGGGCAACGTCATCGCCGTGGGTAACGGCAAGCGACAGGAGAACGGCGACGTGATCCCGCTCGAAGTGAAAGAAGGAGACCGTATCCTTTTCGGCAAATATGCCGGGAATGAGGTCACAATCGACGACAAGGAATACATCATTTTCCGAGAAGACGACGTTCTAGCGGTGCTCGAAGGCGCCGAGGGGTCGAAAGAAGAAAAGGCTGCATAAGAGAGGAGAAATCAATGGCAGGAAAGAAAATAGTGTACGGAGAAGATTGCCGGCAAGCGATCTTGAGCGGTGTAAACCGCCTTGCCGACACCGTGAAAGTCACCCTCGGTCCCCGAGGACGGAACGTCGTTTTGGAGAAAAAATTCGGCGGCCCCACGGTCACCAAAGACGGTGTCACTGTCGCCAAGGAGATCGAGCTCGAGGACAAACTCGAGAACATGGGCGCCCAGATGGTTCGAGAAGTCGCCTCGAAGACCAGCGACGTAGCCGGAGACGGCACGACCACCGCGACGATTCTCGCCCAATCGATTTACCGCGACGGCATGAAGAGCGTAGCCGCCGGAGCGAACCCCATGGCGCTCAAGCGCGGCATCGAGAGGGCGACCGAGGCGGTCGTCGGCGCTTTGCAGGCCTCTGCCAAACCGGTGGAAGGCGACGCCATCGCGCAAGTGGCCTCCATCTCGGCCAACAACGACATGACCATCGGCAAAATCATTGCCGAAGCGATGGAGAAAGTCGGCAAAGACGGTGTCATCACCGTCGAGGAGGGCAAGACCATCGAGACCACTCTGGACGTGGTCGAAGGGATGCAGTTTGACCGCGGCTATCTCTCGCCCTACTTCGTCACAGACCCTGAGCGGATGGAATGCGTGCTCGAAAAGCCTATCATTCTCATCCACGAGAAGAAGATCAGCAACATGAAGGATCTTCTTCCCCTGCTCGAGCAAGTCGCGCGAGGCGGACGTCCGCTGTTGATCTTGGCCGAAGAGGTGGAGGGCGAGGCCCTGGCGACCCTGGTGGTCAACAAGCTGCGCGGCACGCTCAATATCGCTGCCGTCAAGGCGCCGGGATTCGGCGACCGCCGAAAAGCCATGCTCGAAGATATCGCCATCGTGACCGGTGGCCGAGCCATTATGGAAGAGACCGGCGTCAAGCTCGAGGGCGTCAAGATGGAGGACCTCGGACAAGCCGAGCGTATCACCATCGACAAGGACAACACCACCATCGTCGAAGGCGGCGGCAAGAAGGAGGCCATCGGGGGCCGCGTGAAGCAGTTGCGCGCTCAGATTGAAGAGACCACCTCGGACTACGACCGCGAGAAGCTGCAAGAGCGGTTGGCCAAACTCGTCGGCGGTGTCGCCGTCGTCAAGGTCGGCGCCGCCACCGAGACCGAGATGAAGGAAAAAAAGGCTCGCGTCGAGGACGCCATGAACGCTACTCGAGCGGCCGTCGAGGAAGGTATTGTTCCCGGCGGCGGCGTTGCTTTGCTGCGGGCCGCCTCCGGATTACAAGACCTCAAGGTGGAAGATGACGACGAGCGGATCGGCGTCAACATCGTCAAGCGTGCACTCGAAGATCCTCTGCGCTGGATCGCCCAGAACGCCGGCATGGAAGGCGCCATCGTGACCGAAAGGGTGCGTGCTCAGTCGGAGCCCACCCACGGCTACAACGCCCAGTCGGATGAATACGGCGACCTCGTCAGCGCGGGCGTTGTCGATCCCGTCAAGGTCACCCGGACGGCGTTACAGAACGCCGCTTCCATCGCAGCGCTCATGCTGACGACCGAGGCGACCGTACACGAGATCCCGGAAGAAAAAGACGCCGGGCCGCCCATGCCGCCTCACGGAGGGGAGCACTTCTAACCCCGACCACCGATTCGTGAGCTTAGGCTCGCGAGAACACTCTCAGATTAGGACCGGCCTTTTCGGGCAACCGAGGGGCTGGCCCTTTTTACGTCGCAACGTTCCCGGCTTCAAGCGGTCGGGGCGAGATCGGCCTCCGAAGGCGAACCTCGCGAGGCCGTCTCACCGCAAGCCCGACACCTCTAAGAACCCGCCCCGCCGCCGCTCCCCCTGCCGCGAACCCGCAGCGCGCGCGACAAGGCCTGTGTTCAGACTGTAGGGGCACAGCATGCTGTGCCCGTAATCCAAAGTCGCTGTATTTTGCGAGACCCAATAAGTGACCAGTATTGGGCTAGCCCGCATTTCTCACCACCTGACGGCCGAAGCACGCAATAGGCCCGCTATTACTGCGTTGCGCTTGCTCGCCGTGCTCAACGTACCGTTTAAGTACGCCCGCATTATTCAAGAAATGCGGCGCCGAGCGTCGCGCGCCTTGTACTGACGGGCTTCTCACGCACTTCGTCTCGCCACGTGGTGAGAAAAGCGGGCTAGAGTCCGGGAGTAAGCTGCTTCTTGAGCCTCACGACGACGTCGCGCGCTTGGCCGTGGAGTTTGTTGGGGCTGGGCTGAAACTCCTTGAGGAAGGTGGACCACAGCACGCGCCGCGAGCTGACATCGACGAGAAACAGCGTCCCCTTGGGACGGCTCAGCGCGCGATTGGTGGGCCTTTGGAGTCGGACACTGGCTTCGATGCTGTCTCCCGATTCCGATTCTTCTTCTTCCTCCGCTTCACCCTTTTCAGCTTCGTCAGGTTGGGGTAGGGGGAAAAACTCTTCCATTGCCGCCAGGAAGGGAGCGTCAATGCGGTCGGTAAGAACCGCTCCGGCCAACTTCGGATCGACGACCACGTCGAAGACGTCTTCTTCGGCAATCTGCTCGGCCAGATACTGGTCGAACGAATTGTACATGGGCCAAATATAGACCGAGCGAACACGAGACAACTGAGAGAGATCGGAGGCGACAAGCAACAAACACGAGAACGTAGCCGTCGCCGCCAGCCGGCACAGAGAAGCCTTCCACATGCCGCGATTATAGCATCGGGCCGACATGACAGAAGCGCGGCCGCCCAGCTACGATCAGTAGGCATGGAAGGGTCTTCCTGCCCGATCGGTTTCCGTCCATGGCGAGTCCGGCCCCTCTGAAACGATGTACAGAGACCTGACCATCACGGTGATCATTCCCTGCCTCAACGAAGAGCAGGGCATCGACGAAGTCCTCGGACGCATGCCCGACTACGTCGACGAGGTCATCGTGGTGGACAACGGCTCGAGGGACCGCACGGCCGCGGTGGCGCGTTCCCACGGCGCCAAAGTCATTCGGGAGGATGTACGCGGCTACGGCCGGGCTTACAAGAAGGGATTCGCCAACTCCACCGGTGATGTAATTGTCACGCTCGACGGCGACCACTCCTACCCGGTCGACGCGATTTCCTATTTGCTCGAAGCATTCAACCATCTCTCCGTCGACTTCCTGAACGCGTCGCGCTTTCCCGTACGCGATCGCCGTGCGATGAGCCTGAAACACAAGATCGGCAACCTGATCCTTTCGCTTACCATGTCCGTCTTGTTCTTTCGCTGGGTGCGCGACTCTCAGTCGGGTATGTGGGTCTTCCGCCGGTCAATTCTCGAGGACATTCGTTTGGATTCCGACGGCATGGCATTCTCGGAAGAGATCAAAGTGGAGGCCTTAAAAAGCCCCACCATCCGGTTCGCCGAAATGCCCGTGATGTACACCTCGCGGCTCGGAGAAATCAAGCTTCAGCCCTGGCGCGACGGGATTGCCAACTTGCTGTTCCTGTTCAAGAAGCGGCTGCAGTTTTAGGTTGAGGACTCCCGGCCTAGCGGTTTTGGAGATTGCTTCCCCGTTCTTGCCGACCAAGAAGCCTTAGGAAGTAGCGCCCCGCTAAGAAAAAGTGGAACAAACGGCTTTTGGGGAGAGTATAGTTTGATATGGCCAACGTGCAGACCGACGAACCGACTCGGCGGAAGCCGCTCCGGCTTTGGCCCGGCGTGGTCGCCGTGGTGCTGCAGTGGGTGGCCTTTTATGTCGTCCCCATAGTCGTGTCCGGGCCCATAGCGGGGTACATCGCGCCGCTGGGCGCACTCCTCGGCGGGTTGGCGGTCGTCGTATGGTGGGCGTTCTTCTCCCGGGCGCCTCGGTCCGAGCGCTGGGGCGCCGTCGTGCTGATGATCGTCGCGCTGGCCGCTACATCGCGCATCATCCACCCGTCGATTGCGACAGGGATGATGGGGATCATGTTCGTCCTATTCGCCAGCCCGATTCTGAGCCTCGCCTTCGTCGCATGGGCGGTGGCCGGCCGTCGACTCGCTGACGGGCCTCGGCGCACCGCGATGGTCGTGACCATCCTGCTCGCGTGCGGCGGGTGGACGCTCGTCCGGTTCAACGGCATCAGCGGCGGCGGCTCCGCGGATTTCGCATGGCGATGGTCAGAGACTTCTGAGGAGCGGCTCCTGGCCCGAGCCGGCGACGAGCTCGTGGCGCTCCCGTCGGCTCCGGCGGCAGCCGAGGCAGGCGCCGAATGGCCTGGCTTTCGGGGGCCCGGTCGCGACGGCGTCATCTCCGGCGTGCGGATCGTGACCGACTGGTCTCAATCGCCGCCGGTCGAACTCTGGCGCCGTCCGATTGGACCGGGCTGGTCGTCCTTCGCGGTGCGCGGCGACCTCCTCTACACCCAGGAACAGCGCGGCGACGACGAGGTCGTCGCCTGCTACAACGCGACCACCGGCGAGCCGGTGTGGAGACACGGGGACGCGACCCGGTTCTGGGAGTCGATGGGCGGCGCCGGTCCGCGCGGGACGCCGACCCTCAGCGACGGTCGCGTATACACATTCGGCGCGACCGGAATCCTGAACGTGCTCGACGCTGCCGACGGCTCCGTCGCGTGGTCGCGCAACGCGGCATCCGACACCGATACAAAGGTCCCGTACTGGGGCTTCGCGAGCTCGCCGTTGGTGGTCGACGACCTGGTGATTGTCGCTGTTGAAGGCGCGCTCGTCGCCTACGACCTCGCCACCGGCGATCCGCGCTGGTTCGGCCCGAACCGCGGCGCCGGCTACAGCTCGCCACATCGATTGACGATCGACGGGGTCGCACAAATCCTGCTAATGAGCACAGCCGGCGCGACCAGCGTGGCGCCCGCCAATGGCAAGCTGCTCTGGGAGCACCCGTGGCCGGCGGGCACCCGCATCGTGCAGCCGGCCCTGATCGCGGACGGCGACATCCTGATCAGCCGCGGCGACACGACCGGCATGCGACGCATCGCGGTTGCGCGAGGACCCGGCGGATGGACCATCGAAGAGCGCTGGACGTCGGTCCGGCTGAAGCCCTTCTTCAACGACTTCGTCGTTAACGAAGGCCATGCCTTCGGCTTCGACGGCCGCATCCTCGCGTGCATCGACGTCGAGGACGGCAAGCGTAAGTGGAAGGGAGGACGCTACGGCAGCGGCCAGCTCGTGCTGTTGCCCGACCAGGACTTGCTGCTGGTGGTGTCGGAGGAAGGTGAGCTGGCGCTGGTTAGCGCGACCCCCGACCAATTCACGGAGCTCGCGCGGTTCCCGGCGATCGAGGGCAAGACCTGGAACCACCCGGTGCTGGTCGGCGACGTCTTGCTGGTTCGCAACGGCCAGGAGATGGCCGCGTTCCGGCTGTCCCTCGCGGGCGGCTGACGAGGGTTGCTCATTCCCCAAGAACGCCACTACTTCGGGCGGAAGAACTCGATCGGTTGGAGCTCCACGATTTTCCACCTATCCTTGACCCGCTCAAACCGAAGCTTCAGTGACTCGCGGCGTGTGTCTGTCCCCCCGAACGTGCTGATCGGCCGAAGCCGCAATATCCAGTCGACTTCGACCAGATAGGCTTCGCCTTCGGCCTCGACTTTCGTGACCTCCGTCGAAGAGGCGATCTCGCTGTGGCGGGTGAGGGCGTCGACGTCGGATTCCAGCGCGGAGTAGTCGGCGAAGCGCTCGGGGTCAAAGTAAAAGAGAAACGAAGCAGCGTTGCCGGCCGCGAGGGACCGTCCGGCATCCCGCAGGATCTGAGCCATCCGGGCGGCGTCGGATGGGGCGGGCTGGGGGGAGAGAGGGGTTGCACAGACCGCGACCAAAGCGAGCAGACGCGTCGGCAGCCCGCGGTAGCGGTGGAGGTCGCGGGCTGCTGGTCTGCGGCGCGTGTCGCCGCTCACGTTCGGTACTCGGCGTTGATCTTGATGTAGTCTTCGGTCAGGTCGCAGGTCCAAAAGCGCGCCGTGCCGCGGCCGCCGCCGCGAATTCGAAACTCAAGAAGCGAGTCGTCGGCTTCCATCGTGGCCTGGACTTCTTCTTCCGAGAAGTCGGCTCTCACGCCTCGACGGCAAACCGGATGCCTGTTCAGCGAAACGTCTACCTTGGTGGGGTCAAACCCCACGCCGCTGGCCCCCGCCGAGGAGAGAATACGCCCCCAGTTGGGGTCGGCGCCCGCCAAAGCGGTCTTGACCAGCGGGGAGTTCGCAATCGCCCGCGCGAGCTTTGAAGCGGCGCTATTGGTCGGCGCGCCGCGAACCTCGATCGCCAGCAACTTCCTCGAACCTTCGCCGTCGGTCACAATTGCCACGGCCAGCTCCTCCGCCAGCCGGCCCAGAGCCTCTTCGAATAGAGCGCGATCTTTCCCGCCCAGCCGAACGCCCGACGCCCCGTTCGCGAGCAGATACACCGTGTCGTTCGTCGACGTGTCGCCATCCACGGAAATGCAGTTAAAGCTGCGATCGACCGCCCGCTTCAGCATGCCTCGAAGCGTTGCCGCTTCGACAGCGGCATCGGTCAAGATAAAGCTCAGCATCGTGGCCATGTTCGGTTGGATCATGCCGGCGCCCTTGGCCATACCCGCCAGGCGGACCACGCCCCGCCGCGTCTTCACTTCGGCGACCGCGGTTTTGGGAAACGTGTCGGTCGTCATGATGGCGTGAGCGGCCGGCTCGAGACCGTCGGGCGCAAGGTTTTTGGCTAAGCCGGGCAGAGCGGCTACGATCAGTTTTTCGTCCAGCGGCTCGCCGATGACCCCCGTCGAGGCGAGCAACACCTGGCTGGTGGGGATACCCAACCGCTTGGCAGCCGCCCGAGCCGTCGCTTGCGCTACCCTTCGCATCGTGGGCGTGGCGCAGTTGGCATTTCCGGCATTGGCCACGATCGCGCGGCAGACGCCTCCGCTTCTTCGCAAATGCTCGGCGGAGACGGTAACAGGAGCGGCCACCACTGCATTTTTGGTGAATACGGCCGCGGCCGCGGCCGGCGAGTCCGAGACGATCAGCGCGAGATCATCATCGGTCTGCTTGCGAATACCGGCGTAGGTCGATGCGAAACGATAGCCCAGGGGGACGCTCACTGGAGTGCTTCTCCTAACACTTCATTCGCCGCGATCCGATAGCCGCGGGCAAATTCGGCGGCCGGCGTTCGCTTTTTCCCCTCAAGCTGGAGTTCTTCGAGAACCAGCGCAGTCCCAGCCCCGCAACCGGCTTCGAGGCTGCCCTCGGCCATGGAGATCGCACCCGGCTCCGCGGACTCCTCGACCTTCTGGCGTGCTCCGCGAACGTGGAGCCGCTTGCCGCGGAAGCTCGTGTAGGAGCCGGGCCAGGGAGTGAACCCTCGGATGCGGTTGAAGATTTCGCCGGCCGTCAGATTCCAGTCGATCCAGCCGTCTTGGCGCTTCAATATCGGTGCGTAGGTGGCCTCGGTCTCGTCCTGCTTTTCAGCGGCAACAGTTCCTTGCTCGAGAGCGGCCAGCGTTTCGACCAGCAAGTCGGCGCCCACCCGGGCCAGACGCCCGGCTAGCTCAGGGGCGCTTTCGAGAGGCCCGATCTCTACCTCCCGCTTCAACAACATATCACCGGCATCGAGGCGCTTCTCGATCAGCATCGTCGTCACGCCGGTCACCGTCTCTCCATTCGCAATCGCCCAATTGATCGGCGCCGCCCCGCGATATTTCGGCAGCAACGATGCATGAACATTAACACATCCCCAGCGAGGAAGGTCCAGGATCGGCCGTGGCAGGATCTGCCCGTAACCGACGACAACAATCACTTCAGGACGGAGTTGCCGGAGCCGCTCGAGAACCTCCGGGGCCTTGACGCGGGCGGGCTGCTCGACGGGTATCCCGAGATCGAGCGCCTTGCTCTTAACAGGCGATGATTTTAGCCGGCGGCCGCGCCCGGCGGGACGATCGGGCTGCGTCATGACCGCGGCAACCTCGTGTCCTTGTTCGAGGAGAGCGTCGAGGGTGGGCAGGGCCAGCTCCGGGGTGCCCATAAAGACGGTGCGCATCCGTCAATCCCACTCTCCCTTGCGTCTCAGTCGGCGGATCTTGCGTTTGATGATCTCCCGCTTCAGCCGGCTCACGTGCTGAAAGAAGAGTATGCCGTTGAGGTGATCGATTTCGTGCAGCATGGCCCGCGCCTGAAGCTCTTCGCCGGTTACTTCGAACCAGTTGCCTTCGACATCCTGGGCGCGCGCCGTTGCCGTGTAAGCGCGCTTGACCTGTTCGCGAAAGCCGGGGACGCTGAGACAGCCCTCTTCGCCGACCTGCTCGCCTTCGGCGGACGTGATTTCCGGATTGATGAGAACTAACTTCTCGTTTTCATCCTCGCCCGCGGAGCGATCAATCACCGTGAGACGTTGGGAGAGGCCGATCTGCGGGGCCGCCAAGCCCACGCCCGAAGCGTCGTGCATCGTTTCAAACATGTCGGCGATCAACCGGCGCAACTCCGGCGTGTCGAACTCCGTCACCGAATCGGACGGAGTCTCCAAGACCGGGTCACCATACTTGACAATCTTGCGGATCATGGAGGAGATTCGTCACACACCGGGCGCCATCCCGTCTTCTCTCGGCGATCCTCCTATTCTATCGGGCAGGCCATGGGGAATCCATGCGGCGGCTCTTTGAATGCTTCGCCGCTTCGAAATGTTCAGGAGGAACGGACCGCTTCGCGCACGCGAAAGAAAAGCATTCCTTGCTCGATGGCATCGTCGAGAGCGTCATGGGTGTGCGGGGGAAGCCCTTGGAACCACTCGCGCGGCATGGTCCCTTTGGAAGTTGCCAGGTAAGGCGCTCCAAGGGCCGCCACCGCGAGAGTCTTGATGTCGAGCGCTTGAAAACCGAAAGGACTTTCCTTGGTGAAAGACATCAGGTACCAATAGACGAATAGAAAGTCGTAGTTGGCCGGGTAGCCGACGAAAAGCGGCTTCCCGGGCAGAGCTTTCAGCCACTCGCCATATTCCTTCATGACCGTCGCCGGGTCGCGGGGATTTTCGGTGGCGCGGATCCAGGCCTCCGGCTGGCCGCTCCACCACTTCATCGTCTGGGGATCGGGCTTGCTGCCGGGAAGCGGCTTTAGATTGGCCCGGAAAGTGGCCACGAGGTCTCCGGAATCGGTGAAGGTGGCCGAACCAATCGACAACATCGAATGCGGTCCCGGCAGGGGGCCGTCGGCCTCCATGTCGGTCGAGACGTAAATTTCATCCATAAGATAAGGCCTCCAGACGGTGCGGAAACTCGAGATGGCTGAATGCTTAAGTAGTCCGTTTTATCAATACGCTCACGTCTCGGGCGGCTGCAAGCGGGCACAGCATGCTGTGCCCCTACAGATCTGTCAAGCGGCTATACCGATCCCCGGCGCGCCCATCCGGGTCTTGGACCAACCCAAAGAAGCTAAAACTCCCGCACCTGTTTCTGAAAGCCCTCGAAGTTGCGTTTGGTTTCGCCCAGCGAGTCGCCGCCGAACTTTTCGAGGAACGCCCCGGCAACAACGATCGACACCATCGCTTCCCCAATCACGCCCGCGGCGGGAATGACGGCGACGTCGGAGCGTTCATAAGCCGCCATCGAGGGCTCGCGCGTATCGAGGTCGACCGACTCAAGCGGCCGCCGCAGGGTCGAGATCGGCTTGATGTAGCCGCGCACGATGAGGTCTTCCCCGTTCGTCATACCGCCCTCGAGGCCGCCGGCCCGGTTAGACCCGCGATGGAACGCCTGCTTTTGCTTGTCGTAGTGAATCGTATCTTGGACCTTCGATCCCGGACTAAGGGCGGCGAGCATTCCGCGGCCGATTTCAACGGCCTTCAAGGCCTGCATCGACAAGATAGCCTGCGCCAGCCGGCCGTCGAGACGCGAATCCCAGGTGATGTGAGAGCCCAAACCGACGGGGACGTTGTGGGCAACCACTTCAAAGACGCCGCCGCGGGTGTCTCCGGTCCTAAAGGCCTCGTCCACTTCGGCCTTCATACGCTGCTCGGTATCGGAATCGACGCAGTTGAGCAGGATTTCGTCCTTCTGATAGAGCGCTTCGAGTTCCGCCCAGGTAGCGTCGCGTTCCAGAGCGACATTGCCGACAGCGATGACGTGGCTGAGGATGCGAATGTCAAACTCCGCCAGGAACAACCTGCACAGGGCTCCGACCGCGACTCGGGAGGTGGTTTCCCGGGCGCTGGCCCTCTCGAGGACGTAGCGAGCGTCGTGGAAATTGTACTTGAGGCTGCCGGCGAGATCGGCGTGTCCGGGCCGCGGACGCTTCACCGGTTTGGCCTTCCCCGCGCTGCCTTCGGCGTCCTCGACCGGCAAGGCTTCGCTCCAATTCTTCCAATCCCGGTTCTGGAGCAGAATGGCGATCGGAGAGCCGATCGTTTTTGAGTGCCGCACGCCGGATACAATATGAGCCTTGTCGCTCTCGATCTTCATCCGCCCGCCGCGGCCGAACCCCTGCTGCCTGCGCCAAAGCTGGCGGTTGATGAAATCGAGCGAGACGGGTACCCCGGCCGGCAGGCCCGTCAGGGTCGCCACCAGCGTTTCTCCGTGCGATTCACCAGCCGTTTCGAAACGAAGCATGGGGAGGGGGGGCCGGGTTTACATTCGGAGGGCGGGGCGAAAACCGGTCGCCGGATCAACGGCTGCGGGAAAAGCCCGTTGCGGCGAGAAACAAGATCGCTGCGCCGATAACCGCCAGAGATATCACCGTAAGGCTGCTATCTTGAACCTTGGGCCACAGAGGCCCCGCCACGGTCCAGGAAGCGACCGCGACAGTGACGATAGACGTCAGTGAACCGGCGACGGCGAGTTTCTTGGCTTCCATCCGACAACCTCTTCCTTAATTTTAGACCACGAGAAACGAGATTGCCATCGCCGCGATACCCGTTAGGATGGCGCCCGCGGTGCAGCCCGTCTTTATCCTTGTCTCGTCCGGCCCCACGAGGTTGACGAGCGCTCCCAGAATCACAACTGCGATCAACGCACCGATGTCTACGACGAGAACGCCCAACATGCTTTCCGCCGTCCCTGTCGCGCGGATCAACGCCGCGGCATATAAAGCGAAAGCGCCTATGACCAGATCAATACCGACTGGGGCAAGGATCACGTCGAAGCCGGCCAATCTGTCGATGTCCACCAAGTTTTTCAACCCCGAGATCCCCGTCGTGGTCTGGCCTTGGTGCAAGACAAGAATACTCTCGCCGTTCTCTTGCTGTCGAACCCAAACACGGAACTTCTGCTCTCCCTTGGTGAGGTTAGCGACGAACTGGAAAAGAGCAGAAAAAACAGCGAAGAGGATGGGGATGCCGATTGGTATGAGGAAATCCATCGCCGAAGCGGCGGGCCGAATCGAGGCTGCGTATTTGTCATTATATAGGGCGGAAACCTCGCAATCAGTTCGGGTATGCCGTCGGCGGACCCATCGTCAAGAACAAGGCCGAGGAATCGCTCCATGTTGCGGCTGATGGGCATCCATGCTGTCACCGAAGCCTTGCGCGCCGGGCGCGGCCTGGAACGGGTCGTCATAGTACGAGGCGCGCGGAACCCGCGGCTCAAGTCCATTATCGAAGAGTGCCGGCAGCGGAAAGTGCCCGTGCGCTTCGAGCCTCGGGAGGCGCTGGATCGAGTTGCCCAAGGCGAAGTCCACCAAGGCGTCACCGCGGTTGTCGCCTCGAAACCCTACGGCAACTTGGGCGATATCGTTGAAGCGCTTAAGCATCCCGGCCTGGTCGTCGTCCTTGACGGCGTAGAGGACCCGCACAATCTGGGGGCGATTATTCGCTCCGCCCACGCGGCCGGCGTCGACGCCGTCGTGATCCCCTCCAGACGCTCGGCTGCAATCACGCCAACCGTCGCCAAGGCGGCAGCCGGGGCGCTCGAATACATCGAGGTTGTTCGTACGCCCAACGTCAACCGTGCGCTGACTATGCTCAAGGACAAGGGCTATTGGGTGATTGGCCTCGATGAAAAGGCCGAAGAAAACTATGACCAGGCCGACTATCGCGGTAATACCGTTCTTGTTTTGGGACGCGAGGGAAAGGGACTCCACCAGTTGACAGCCAAACGGTGCGACACTCTGGTGAAGATACCCGTCGCCGGACGAATCGCCTCGCTGAACGTCTCGGTGGCGGCGGGCGTTGTACTGTTCGAGGCGCTGCGCCAGCGTCAGGGGAGGAAGATGTAGTGCTAGGACTCGTATCGACGAGCAGCTCCTCTGTCAATCCCGGCGCACGTGTATTGCCGCGTTTGCCGTCTTCCAGCATTGGGGGGAGTGACAATGTCCGAACGTTTTAGCGTCCGCCATCCGCCGAGAAAGTTGTTACTCATCGTCTGCTGGGCCGTAGTCAGCTCGGTCTCTGCCGACGCCCAGACCCGCGAGCAGATGGACAAGCACGAAGAGTCCTACTTCCCCGGTATTCTCTTTCGGAATCAAGATCCCGTGGCCACGAGCGTCTTCAGCGGCAAGTGTCCGGAGTTTGAATCCCGAGCGTGCAAGTACGACACGCAGGTGTCCCAGGAGTGCCAAGTCGTCGGCACGTCGCCTTTGGGAACCGTCGGCGGGAGGCGGTTTCTCCTGGCTCGCTATCGTCGGACGGTCTCTGTTCACGAAGAATCGAGGTGCGAAACGGACGAGGCGCTGGTTTTTGAGTCGATTGACGAAGAGCGCTCCCGGCCGATCTGGTATGACGCCACGGAGCGGAAGTTCACGTTCCTCAAAGACGTGTCGCTTTCTCACTCCAAGAAGCACTCCTTCCTGGTCGTCGACTACTGCGTAAACGGAACCGGGGGATGCTGGCAGTCAGCATATATCTGGTCAGACAAGCACTGGAAAAAACTCAAGCATGACCGGACGTGGGTGGACGTCTACAACCATATGCCCCAAGGCTATTGGACCCACAAGAGCCCTCCCATTGACTTTCGGAATCTACGTTGGGAACAAAACATCGCCACCAAAGGGGATGCGAATTGCTGCCCGTCCGGGGCCATCCGGTTCCAACTTGAAATCGTCGCCGATGAGTTGAGCGTGAAGAGCTACGACTTCGTTGTTGAGAAGAACCGTTGACGCGACCCGGTTCGATGATTAGGTCACGCCGGACCGTGGCTGGGAGCGGGAGCGTTCTTCAACGTGCTCCTTGTTGGAGCCCCCCGGTTAGCAGATCCGTTGGAGGCGAACCTAGCTGTGATCTTTCAACAGGTTGTTCATTCGGTCCCGGACCAGGGAAGCTGGAGTTGTCGAATAACCACGACCCTGGAGAGACCGCATGAACATCCATCAGAATGCCCGATTGACGCCCAAAGGCCGAGCCCTTTTGGTTCGATGCATCCTCGCTGGAGAGACGCCTCGGGCCGCCGCGGCGGCCCGAGACGTCTCAGAACGCACCGCCCGCCGTTGGCTGGCCCGCTACCGCGGCGAAGGCGAAGCCAGTCTCTACGATCGCTCTTCGCGCCCCCGGCATAGCCCGCGCCGCACCCCGCAAGCCGTCGTTGACCGCGTCCTCGCCCTGCGCCGACAACGTTGGACGGGCCGCCGCATCGCCCAAACCCTGCGGCTATCCCCGGCCACCGTCAGCCGCCTCCTCGGTCGCGCCGGACTCAACCGTCTCCGCGATCTCGAACCCGCTCCCCCCGTTCGCCGCTACGAACATCACCGTCCCGGCGATCTACTGCATCTCGACATCAAAAAGCTCGGCCGCTTCCAGCACGCCGGTCACCGCGTTACCGGCGATAAGACCCGACGCTCCCGCGCCGCCGGCTGGGAGTTCGTCCACGTCGCCGTCGACGACCATTCCCGCATCGCCTTCTCCCAGATCCTGCCCGATGAGCGCAGCCTTTCCGCTGCCCAGTTCCTTCTCCTCGCCCACGCCTACTATGGCTCGCTTGGCATCCGCATCCGACGCCTGCTCACCGACAATGGCTCCTGGTACCGCTCCCGCCACTTCCGTCGTACTGGCCGCCGCCTCGGCATCCGCCACCGCTTCACCCGCCCCTACACCCCTCGCACCAACGGCAAGGCCGAGCGCTTCATCCAAACCGCCCTCCGCGAATGGGCCTATGCCCGCTCCTACTGCTCCTCCCTCCAACGCGCCAACCATCTGCTCCCCTGGCTCCACGACTACAATTGGCATCGCCCCCACGCCAGCCTCGGCTATAATCCCCCTATCAGCCGACTCCCTCCTCCCCGGAACAACCTGTTGAGGCTCCACAGCTAGCGCAAGTTACCGAAGCCCTGTCGGACGAGCAGCACCGGCTTATGGCGCGCCACCAGGCTTCGGAAGTCAACCGGCTTTTCTTTGACGGTTGGGGAAAAGTTCAACTGCCGCTGGGCGCTGTTGTGTTCCTGCTCGCCTGGCGTGCTCGGCTAGGCAAGTTCGTCACGGCCTCAGCCGTCGCCATGCTCGTCATCGTAGTTGTACTACAGCTTTGGGTCGTTCCTGAAACCATTCGTCTGGGACGAATCATGGACTTCCTGCCGCGCGATCCGGCGCCGCCCGAGGTAGCCCTGTTTTGGACGTTGCACCACACCTACACGGGGCTCGACATGCTCAAGTTCTTGCTGGCGCTTGCTTCGGGAGTGTGGGTCGTACGGAAAGCGTGAGCCTTCGAGCGGTGGACGAGGCGAAAGGTCCGGCGGCTAGCCCGCTTTTCTCACCACGTGGCGAGACGAAGTGCGTGAGAGGCCCGTCAGTACAAGGCGCGCGACGCTCGGCGCCGCATTTCTTGAATAATGCGAGCGTACTTTTGCGGGTGCAGCCTAGCCATTCGTATTTTGGCTCTAGCGAAAGAAGTAGCGACCCGCGTTCGCCGCCCGACCGGGAAAGTACGTTGAGCACGGCGAGCAAGCGCAACGCAGTAGGGGCGGGCCACTGCTGTCCGGTTAAAAGTCGAATAGAATCAATTGGTTGGGGTCATAGGGGGATTCGTTTGGGGAGTCGGATGGCTGGAGTGCCTGTAAAAGGGGCATTTTTTCGAATTGCGTAACGCTGAGAATCTGTAGAATCTGGTAAAGACTCGCTTCCAGCCCGAGCCGTTTCCGGACGATGGCGATGAGCACGTAAATCGAGACAGCGATCCGGATCTGCGTCTTGACGGCGTTCTCGCTGGTGCCGTAAAACGAGTTGATTCGCAGATGTTGCTTGATCCACTTGAAGAACAACTCAATCTGCCAACGCGACTTGTAGATGTGGGCGATGGTCAGCGCCGGGAGCGCGAAGTTGTTGGTCAGAAACTTCAGCCGCTTGTTCGTCCGGGCGTCGAAGTAACTGACCCTCCGCAACGGGTCGGGATAGGCTTGGGCCGATTCGATGGCAGCCAGTATGACGGTCTGATCCGAGCGCAAGCCCGTGGATTTGTCGACGGGATGCGAGTAGCGCCGTTGGAGCAAGATGTTCTTCTTGGTTCGCACGACGAAGAACGACGAGCAGAGAGTGAACACGAAGAGGCGTTCGAAATCGACGTAGGCCCGATCCATGACGTAGAACGCGCCGGCCTCCGGGCCGATCTCGTCGAGGATGTTGATGTCGTGCACTTTGCCTCCAGTAATGCGGATGAACGTGGGAATATTGCCGTGCAGATCCAGCAGCGTGTGCATCTTCACGGCGGCCTTTTGCTTGCGGAATCTCGCCCACGGAAACAGCGACAGGCAGAGGTCGATTGTTGTCGAGTCGAGAGCGTACAGAGTCTGGTCCAAGTCCACACCGATCGGGTCGTGGGCATATAACGGCCGTGCCATGCCAATCAAGACCTGCGCGAAGTCCGCGTAGATCCGCCAGTCGCGCGACTCGTTCGCATCGGCCAGTGTCGAGCGCGCTACCCTGCCGCGGAATCCCATGTGGTAGAGTTTGCCGTGCATCGAACGCAGGCACGTCTCGATGTCGCGGAGGCTTGCCCGATAGGTCAGCTGGGCGAATGCCATCGCAAGAAACTGATCCCAGCAGGAGAAACTTTTCAGATAGGAATCGCCGCGGTAGCGCGATACACATTTCTGAAACTCTTTGCTCGGTAGGTGCTCGATCAGTTGGGAGAAAACCGTACGGCCAAGGTTCATCCCTCATTGTGCCGCGTCCGGATGCTCCGTTCAGGCGACCATTTGCGGCCTCGGGATTTCAAATCGTTCCCGGGCAAAACAGGCCATAAGACATTGAGCGGTCGAGACTTACCGTCCGATGGCGCGACTTTCCCCGGACAGCACTGGGGGCGGGCCTATGGCGTGCTTCGACCGTCAGGTGGCGAGAAAAGCGGGCTAGCGGCAACAGTTCGGAGAGCTTCCTTACCGGGGCTATTCCGCGGGCTTTTGGCCCGCTGCTACCTGCGCCCAGTGATCCAGGGCGGTGGCTAGTGCCTGGGGTGAAATGGGCTTGGTGACGTAGGCGTCCATCCCTGCTTGCAAGCATTTCTCGGCGTCGCCCTGCATGGCGTTCGCGGTTAAGGCGATGATCGGAGTGCGGCGGCCGTTCGTCTCCCGGCGGCGAATTTCAGCCGTGGCCCTCGTAGCCGTCCATCTCCGGCATCTGACAATCCATTAAGACTAGGTCGTAAGGCGTGCTTTCGAGCGCCTTGACGGCTTCCTCCCCGTTATTGACCGTC
Organism: Bryobacterales bacterium; assembly: GCA_965248365.1. Taxonomy (GTDB): domain Bacteria; phylum Acidobacteriota; class Terriglobia; order Bryobacterales; family UBA6623. The sequence continues at coordinate 1,261,054 of CBDFJA010000004.1, forward strand.
TCGGCCGTATATCCCAACTTGCCGAGAATCTTCACGGCCACCTTCCGGTTTACAACGTTGTCCTCGGCGATCAGCACGCGGCACTGCCCGCGCTTTTCTTTCACTGCTACTTGCTCCGTGGGTGGCGGGGTCCCGTTCTGTTTCTCGCCGGCACCTTTCGAGTCCTGCTCGGCGCCCAATACGGTGATCAAACGATCGAACAGTTGAGACTGCTTGACCGGCTTGGTCACATAGGTCGCCAGGCCGGCTTCCTCGACCAGGGCGGCATCCAGCCGCTTCCCCAGGGGGCACAACAGAACCAGCGGGGTTGTGGCGGTGATCTCATCGGCCTTCACGGCCCGTGCCGTCTCGAGCCCGTCCGTCTCCGGCATCTGTAGGTCCACGAGCGCTACTTGATAGGGATCGGCGGCCGCCGCCGCCCGGCGCAGCATCTCCAGCCCCTCCGACCCTCCCGTCGCCTCCTCGGGCCGCATCCGCCATGACGCGAGGTATTGGCGAAGAACCTTCCGGCTACTCTCGTTGTCATCGACGATCAGCACCCGGGAACCCGCAAGCGGGGTCTGATCCGCGACCGGAGATTGTTTTTGGGCGGACGGTTGCTCAAGTCGCGCGGTAAACCAGAACGTCGATCCCTCTCCGGGGACGCTCTCCACACCGATCCGGCCGCCCATCAACTCGGTCAATTGCTTCGAGATCGCCAGACCCAGGCCCGTTCCCCCGTACTTGCGGGTGGTCGAGCCGTCAGCCTGCGTGAACGGTATGAACAGGCGCTCCTGCGTTTGGGGAGGAATGCCGATACCGCTGTCGCGGACGGAAAACCGCAGCAGCGTGTGCGTGTCGGTCTGCTCCTGCTTGGCGACCTGCAGGGCCACTTCACCATGATCGGTGAACTTGACGGCGTTGTTGAGCAGATTGAGTAGGACCTGGCGCAGCCGAATGGGGTCGCCGCGCAGCAGCCTGGGTACGTCGGGGGAGACAAACGCAACCAGCTCCAGACTCTTTTCCTGCGCCCGCTTGGCCAGCGTTCCCAGCGCCTGCTCCACCATTTTGGGTACGTCTACATCGAGGGTCTCGACGGTTAGCTTCCCGGACTGGATCCTCGAGAAGTCCAGGATGTCGTTAATGACGGCCAATAGAGTATCGGCAGGTGCTCTTCGGGGATGCCGCAACCGGTGTCGGCGACCTCGATCCAGACGTCGCCGCCGGCTTGACCGCTGCGCACCGTCACCGTGCCCCGCTCCTCGATGGCCTGAACGGCGTTGACGAGGAGGTTGAGCAAGACCTGACTCAGCTGGCCGCCGAAGCAGGGAATGGCCGGCACGTCGCCGAGCTCCCTGATAACCTCCGCCTTGTACTTCAGCTCGTTCGCGGCCACGCTCAGCGTCTTCTCGATCAGCTCGTTGACGTCCGCTTCCGTCACGTCCGGGCTGTCGACGTGCGAGAAGTCCCGCAGGTCCGCCACGATCTTGCGAACCCGGTCGGCGCCTTCGATCGACTCCCCGACCACGCTGTCGATGTCGGAGAGGACGTAATCGAGATCGATCTCCTCGCGAACGCGGTCGGCCTCTTCCACCTTCGCGCTCACCTCGGGGGAGCCGGCCTTAACGGCGCCGATCACCCCCTCGGTGACGGAAAGCGCTCGCTTGATATCTTCTACGTAGCCGCCGAGCGAGTTGAGGTTGCTTACGATGAAGCCGAGCGGATTGTTGATTTCGTGGGCCACGCCGGCCGCCAACTGGCCGACCGAGGCCATCTTCTCGGTCTGGACCAATTGCGCCTGCGTCTCCCGGAGCTCCCGCAACGTCCCGGCAAGCTCCTCGTTCGCCGCTTCGACCTTTTTCGCCGACGCCGTCAGCCTTTCCGCGTAGGAGTGAATGCTCGCGGTAAGCTGGCGGACCTCGCTGGGCCCGCGCGCTTCATCGTGAATCGAGCTGTCGGCGATATTGCCGTCCAGGCTCGCCGCCGTCAGCCGGGCGAGGGGACGCACCACTGTCACCGAGGCCCAGCGCCACACCCCGAAGACGCCGCCGACGTAGGCCAGGCCGAGGGCGATGGCCATCGAACCAAGCCGCTCGCGCTGCTCTTCGAGCTCGCCCGTCGGTCGCTCGGACCGCTCTCGCATGTCGCTCGACGTCGCTTCGATGGCCTCGACCAGCCCGCTGGAATGCTCGTCGACCTGCCCGGTCAGCCCGCTGAGCAGGCTGTCCCGGTTCTCCCCGCTCAGAGCGCCCGCCTGCTCGATGAGCTGGTCGATCGCCCTGATCTCCGTCGCGGCCGAATCGATCTGATGGGCGCTGTGTCGGCCGAGCGCTCCGCCGCGCAGCCCCTCGAAGACGGTGAGCAGATTGGCGGCTTGATCGCGCGCGCCGCTGACGAGGTACGTCTCGCCCTGGTAGAAGACGAGATCAACGGTCACGAACCACTGCGCGACCAGCGTCCCCAGGTGGGAGATGTCGCGCAGCGCCACGGAGTTCTGTCCGAGGTCGCGCGTCTGGCCGTCGATGTCGCGGTATCCGCTCGCGAGGGCGCCCGCGAGCCCCAGTCCGCCCAGCGAGCAGACCAGCACGACCACGGCCGTGTGATGGGCGACCCGCATGCCGCTAGTCGCTCCGGTCCGTCTGATGACCGGCCACGATCAGCACCTCGGTGGCCAGGATCATGGCGCCGTTCGCGCAGGACGCCGTCTCGCCCATCGACGCGCCCACAAGCGCAGTAAACGCGAGCTTCGTCTCCTCGTCGGGCCACGGACCGACGCTGCTGATGTCGGTGATGGTTTTCCGGGTGTCGACAGACCACCACTTGGTCCATCGCCGGCCATCGAAGTCGCAGGTTGTGCGGACAACCGTGCCCAGCAACGAACCCTTCCCGTCGCGGACCCGAAGAGCGACGACGTCGGATCGATCGATGGCCGTGGACGAACCTTGCAGCGCCGTTTTGATGGCGGCGAGGACGCCGGAGCCATAGGGATCCTTGACGGCCCGGACCGATTCCGCGCCGGCGAACGCAGCCAGCCCGCGCTCGATTTGGCGCAGCCCTTTCAGGTCCTCCCCCCAGATCACTTCGTTGGCGGCCAGCGTCTTGGCTCCGCAACGAAGGACGACCGCCGCCAGCTTTTCCGCGCCGGGAGGCACGCGAAGAAATGATGGGTTCACTCCCTGATAGTCGCCGGCCAGCATGCGCACCAGATCTTCAACGCGCTTTCCGACAAGCTGGGCGCGGAACTCCTCGGTGTCCAGGAGTTTCAGCGCGCGCTCGCGGCAGCGCTGGAAACGGAAGTCGACGATGTGCATGTCGAGATCGGTCGCCCAGGCAACTTCCACCAGGCCCCATTGGCCGCGCTCGGAGCGCACATGGACGAGTCCGATGGGTTTGGCGCCGTCGAGCGCGACATAGACCGTGTGCCGTCCAAGTTCGGTGAAATGCATCGTAAAGGGCAATTGCTCCGCGATGATGGAGCGATGTTTCTGAGCGACGGTCCTTACGATCGAACGGTACGACTTCGCGCCGGGGTACATTTCGTACACCTGCCGGACCGGATCGCGCAAGGCGCAGTAGGCCTGAGCCCAGGCGGTCGAGGATGCTGCCCCCGCGAGGGCCAGTGAGAGCGCAAAAGTGATGAGTTGTCGCATTGTCCGTACCATCCTTTGTAAGTAAGATATGTCAGAAGCGATATCGAATCTGTAGGCTTCCCAGGCCGCCGCGCGAGGCGGATCCGAAGGTCGAAATTTCCTGGCCGAGCTGCCCGCCGAAGGCCCAGTGCCTGTCGAGCGCGAAGCGGACGCCGACGACGGCCGACGAGGCTTCATCCCACCTGGTGGGAAACTCTTGGTTGAAGAGGCGGGTCTGGGGTGTAGATGAGCCAGCGTTCGCCGCGGCTGCGCCAGTCGAGTTCCACCAATCCGTTGACCACCCCTTTCCCTTGGTCGTCGCCGTAGGAAGCCTCGGCCAGCACCGACCACGGCCCCCAGTGCACCTGGATGTCGGGCCCGAATCGCCTTCGATAGAGCACCTTCCGCGGGGCCGCCGGCCGGGCGACGTCGCCGACCATGAACGAGAAGCCGGCGACCACGTTCGCATCACGGGGCGTGCCCACGCGGCCGGCGAGGATGTAGGGGTCGCCGGTCGAGAAATACCCGTTCCCGGTACCGCGGCTGAGGCCGATCTCATACTCGAACGCGTCGAGGTCGCCGTTGATGCCGACGCCCCAGTCGGCTTTCACCCCGATATTGCGGCCGTGCATGTAGTCGCGCAGCGTGCCGTTCATGTTGACCAGATGCTCGAGCCCGTAGGGAATCTCGAAATGGCCGACCCTAATGTTGAAGCGGCCGCGAGCGAGCCCGGTGTAGTTGAAGTTGACGATGCGATAGACTATCTCCCAGTCGTCTTCGCCGTCGAAGAACGGGGGATGCTTCTTCTGGTTGTCGATGCGCGTGAGGTAGCCTTGCACGACGGCCGTGCCCCAGTCGCCTTTCTTGCCCGTGAAGACCTTGTGCATGTCGAAGCCGATGAACTGAGCGGCGGAAACGTCGTTCGTATGCGGGTTCACCGACATGCGCGAGCTCAGGTCAACCGTGAAGCGCATGTTCTCGAGGAACGATCCTTCGCCGCTGTTGTCGGGGAAGAGGACCTCATCCTGGGCAGAGCTGATGTTCATCGCGCCCGCGACGCAGCCGAGAACCAGGACTCGAATAATCCCGTTCATGATATTTTTCCTTGGTGGGCCGGCATGAGGGGGATCGCGACCGGCGCGATTATTGTCGGCCCAAGGATTTCATCGACCGCCGGCGGCCGTTATTTAGCGAAACCTGCGTAGGGAAACCGCCGGTTGCTCACCGCACCCCGTGCACCCCGGGGGTAACCCGTAGCGCGGTTACCAAGGATTCGATTCCGGAGCTGCGGAGGCCGTCAACGCCTTCTTCTTTGGGGGGCCTGCGCCACGTCGCAAGGATCATGACGGACCTTCGGGTACGGCATGCCGCGCCCCGGCGATGCCTGCATCGCAGCCCCGGTGGTTGCTTTCGGCCAATTGGTGGCTGTCAACCAAGCTTCGGGAGGGAAATCATAAGGAGAAGATGTTATTTTTCAATGACTTCGTCAACTGGTACCAGACTTGCCCTGTGAAACGTCGATACACTGTCATTCGAGGAGTCGAGTCATGAAAAACGCACTCCGTAGCTTGTGGATTTTGGCGGTCGCGGCTGCTCTGGGAGCCAACCCCGGCTGGGTGGCTTCGGAAGAGTCGGAATCCGAGTTAGGCGTCGCGCGAGTTAGTTTGACGAATGGCGACGTAACCACGCTCCGCGGGGATTCCGGCGACTGGACGGAAGCGCAGGTCAATATGCCCTTAGTCGAGGGTGATCGCCTGGCCACCGGTAGCGCCTCGCGAGCGGAGATTCAACTCGACTTCGCAAACCTGCTGAGACTCAACGAATCAACGGAGGTTCACCTCGTGGAGTTGGCGAACCGGCGTTTTCGGATACAACTCGCGCGGGGCTTGGTGAGCTACAGCGAGCTTCGTGACGGTGACGCGGATGTCGACATCGAGACTCCGCAAGTAGCGGTGCGTCCCCTCGAAAGGGGGAACTATCGAATCCAGGTCACCGCGGACGGCCACACGGTCATCGCCGTTATCCGGGGCAAGGCCGAGGTTTCTTCCGTCGCGGGAACGGAAACCCTGAGCAAGGGGCGTGCGATGTACGTTCGGGGAGACCGCGACGCGCCGGAATTTCGGACCGCGAAAGCGGAATCGAAAGACGACTGGGACCGGTGGAACGATCGCCGGGACAAGCAACTGGAAAAGTCCGAAAGCCGTCGTTACGTGAGCAGGAGCATTTACGGGGCGGAAGATCTCGACGGCCACGGGCGCTGGGAGTACGTAAGCGGATACGGACGCAGCTGGTTCCCCTCCACCTCACCCGGTTGGGCGCCTTACCGCCATGGGCGCTGGAGCTGGCTCGACTACTACGGCTGGACGTGGGTGGGCTATGAGCCTTGGGCCTGGGCGCCCTACCACTACGGGCGTTGGTTCCACCACCGCCATCATGGCTGGGGATGGTATCCGGGTTACCGCTACGCCCGTCATTACTGGCGACCGGCTCTGGTATCCTTCTTCGGTTACAACAGCCACAGGGGCTTCAGCTTCGGCGTGGGTTTCGGTTTCGGAAACATCGGATGGGTTCCGTTGGCGCCCTACGAGCGATACAACCCCTGGTACGGGCGTCGTTACGGCGGCTACGGTAGACGCGGCGGGCGCCATGGCGGCCACCACAATAACACCACGATCATCGTCGACAACAGCACCAACATCTACACGAACTACCGCAACGCCCGGGTCAGAAACGGCGTGACGCTGGTCGATGCACAGGGCTTCTCGCGAGGACGGGTCAACAACCCGCGGACGCTGCGGGCTTCGGAGTTACGTCGCGCGTCCCTGCTGCGAGGCCGGATTCCGGTTGTTCCGGGGCGGGAAAGCCTGGGCAGGACGGTCCGGGCTTCTAGATCTCAGCCGAGCGCTCGCAGCGGCAGCGCCTCGCGCGGGAGCCGATTCTTCTCTCGACAAGGCACGCGGCAAGGGCGACAGAGAACCTCGTTTGAACAGCAGAGAGAGCAGATCGCCCGCTCGGTGAGGACATTTTCAGACCGCCAAGGCCAAAGGAGAGCAGGCGCTTCCTCTGCGAACGGCCCCGGCTCAACAGTGGGGCGGACCTCAAGCGGTCAAGGCGGCGCTGCCGGCGGTGGTGTCAGGGCGGCGGGGCCGGCGGGACGCCCGTCAGGCCGAGACACGCAAAGCAGGAGCAGCGCGGCCACAAGTTTCAGCGGCAGCCGGCGCGGCCGGACGTCAGGAGGCGTGCAGGTGCTGCCCTCCCGAAGTCGAAGCGGCGACGGCGCCACGCGATCGACGGGGAGAGTGGCGACAAGCGGATCGAGGGCGCGAACGACGACGTCATCGAGATCTTCCGGCGCGGAAGGGCGCGGAGCGCGCAATTCGGGGCTTGCTTGGCGGCGGTTCGGAAACAGCGGGGAAATTTCAACGCGCGGCGCGGGGAGCCGGTCACCGCGGTCGGGGCGACCCTCGTCACCCTCGAGCCGCGGCGCTCCCCGAGTTGATTCCGGCCGAGCAAGTGACTCTACGTCACCGCGCGCCTTCGGGTCGAGCCAATCCCGTTCGGGCCGCGGTGTCGCCGCGACCCGGTCGAGGACGAGCCGTTCACGAATCTCAGGCGCGACGTCGGGAAGCGGCAGTTTAGACTGGCGGCGATTCGGCGGTGCCAATCGAAGCGGAAGTCTCGGTCGGTCCCGAGCTACCGTGTCCTCCCGCCGGGGGACGACGAGTGGTAACGCGGCTCTGCGACCTAGCTCCCCCTCTTCGCGATCATTCGGTCGAACGCCCCAAGGGCGCAACTCGGCCGATCGGCGGGGCGCTTTCTTCCCCCGTAGCCACTCGCGCATAACCGGGAATCGTGGCGCAGGCGAAACAACTTCCTCCGCCGGTAGTAGGTCGTCGCGCAGCCCCGGCGGGTCTTCCCCGCGAATCGGCCCTACATCTTCCCGCGGGTTACGTTTGCGAGGGCGGTCCTCATCGTCCGGCTCATCGTCCGGGCGCGGCGCCTCCCGAAACCCGCCCGCTGATTTTCAAGGGTTTCGCAACCAGGATGGAAGCGGCTACGCGGTTCCCTCACGCTCACGCGCTCCGACCTACCAAGGGTCGCGATCACGTTCGAGCCGCGGTTTTGGCTCGACCTCGTCGCGAAGTGGGGTGAGTCGCGGAAACCGCGCTCCCAGCGCGACAAGATCCCCGGCCCGGTCCGGCGGCTTCTCACCCTCGCGACCTCGCGGCTTCGGGGGCGGTGCATCTCGCGGCGCCGTCTCTCGCAGCCGCGGCAGTTCGACCCCTCGCGGCGGAGGCGGTTCCGTTTCGCGAGGAGGCTCCATCTCTCGGGGCGGCTCGGTATCTGGTGGGGGCAGGGGTGGCAGGCGCCGCTAAGCTGCATTTCTCACCACGACCGCCGTGGTGGATGAGGCCAAAGGCCCGCCGGCCAAGGCTCGCGGCAACAGTTCGTGTACATCGCCCGGCATACTGTGTGCCGGTCGCCGCTCAGGACTAACTTGAAACTTAAATTGGGGCGGGCCCGGCCCTTGTGCCGGTCGCTGGCGACCGCTTCGGTGGCGACGAACACTCGTGCTTGTCCCGGGGGGCAGTGCCGACAAGCTAAAGCTTGCCGGGGCGCGATACGGAGGGCCACGGCGACCAGAAGTCGCCGCCGTATCGCAAAAACACCGCCCCTGCCACAGAACCTCCCGAAAATTCGCCGTTGGCCCAGCGAGGTTGGCGAATTCACGAAGCGCGGTGTCGGGGAGCCGCCCCGGCCACCAACTGTTTCAAGGCGTGCGTGCAAATCTTACTGCCCTCGAATTTATCCCCGTCGGGTCCGCCCCAGTGCGTCTCCAGGCTCACCGCTCCGCGGTAGCCGTCGGCGGCAAGCGCGGTCAGCGTCCCCGGCCAGTCGATTTCACCCTTGGCCAGTTCTTTCCACGTTGCCCGGCCGGTGCTTATTTCCATGGAGCAATCCTTGGCGTGAACGTGAACGATGCGCCCGGCGGGCAGCCGCCGATAACCGTCGGGATAGGGAAGCTCGTCGGCCACGTAGGCGTTGGCCGGATCCCAGACCAGGCCGAAGTTGGGACGATCGATCGCCTTCAAGATAGGAGCCGACTCCGAAGCGGTGGCGACGTTGCAAGCGTGTTCGTTTTCGAGCGCGATGACGCGCCCCTGGGAAGCCGCCATGTCCACGGCTCGCCGCAGCGCTTCGACCACTCGATCGGTTAGGTTTTGAGGCTCCCTGGTCCGCCAAAAGCTGAAGGCCCGCACCAGACGCGCCCTCAAAATCCCGGCGACCTCCAACGACCGGCGCAGGACCCAGTCTTGATGTTCAAACGCATGGACCGAATGAAAGGCGTCTTGCTGAACGTTGTCGTCGAGGTCTCCTCCATCGGGGAGAGTGCATTTGTAGAGAGGAGAGGCGACGCAAATGATATCGAGCTTGGCCGCCTGGGCGATATGGCCTACTTCGCGGACCTCCTCGTCCGACAGGTCGACAACGTTCTTATTCCAGATCGTGCGGACTTCGATCGCCGGGACGCCCAGTTCGGCGGCCGTTTGACAGACCAACTCGAAGTCTTGCGAGAACTCGTCCGTGATGACCGCGACGGTCAAGTCGGCCATGGAGGTTAGTGTAGCGTAGGGCGGATCGGCGAGGGCCAACGCGGCGGCTCCTCGGTTTGTCGAGTTGCTTGACCCCTTCACGGTGCTTGCCTAGAATCAAGAGAACCGCCGGCGCTATCGTCTAAGGGTTAGGACAGGGCCCTCTCAAGGCTCAAATCCGGGTTCGAATCCCGGTAGCGCTACCAAACTCCGGTGGCTTCCCCCATGTCAGTTGGTTAGCCCGCTTTTCTCACCACGGTAGCGGCGATTGGGCCGACAGGCCCGGTGGCTCGGGATCTCGGCAACAGTTTGTGCGCATCGCCCAGCGTACAGTATGTCGGCAAGCGGGCGCGATGAATCGCGCCTCTACAACCCTAACGGCGGGCATTTGGTTCCATTCCCGGCGACCGTTGGCGAGAAAGGCCGGCCGGCGTCGGAACCGCGGTCAATAGACCACCTTGACCGAGCGGCCGGTTTCGAGCGACTCGCCGGCGGCGTTCGCCAAAATCAGCGCCCGGCGACCGTCCTCGAAGCTGGGCGCCGCCGGGCGCCGTTGCTCGACCGCGTCAACAAAGGCGTTGACCTGGTTAAAGTAGGCTTCCGCATAGCGCTCGATGAAGAAGTTCAGCAACGGCTCGCGGGCAGCAGTCGCCTGCTTTCCGTAGCGCTCAACCGTCGTCCCGGTGCGGTTGTTGGAAAGCAGCATGCCCCCCGGGCCGAACGCTTCGATGCGCTGATCGTATCCGTAGACCGCCCGCCTGGAGCAGTTGATATGACACAGCGCGCCGGAGGCCATCTTCATGACGACCATAGCGGTATCGATATGACCCGCCGCAGCGATGTCCGGGTCCACGAGAGCGCTGCCCATGGCACTGACGTCAACCGCTTCGGCAGCCATGATGAAGCGCGCCAGGTCGAAATCATGGATCATCATGTCGCGGAACAGGCCGCCGGAAACCTTGACGTAGTCGGCAGGCGGCGGCGCCGGGTCGCGACTGGTGATGATGAGCTTCTCGATGCGTCCGATCTCGCCCGCCTGAACCGCTTCGCGCAATGCCCCGTGACTGGGATCGAAGCGGCGGTTGAAGCCGATTTGAATCGGTTCCTGGCAATCAGCGATCCGGTCACGGCACTGGTTGACACGGTCGATATCGAGTGCGATCGGCTTCTCGCAGAGCACGGCCTTGCCGGCTTTGGCCGCTTGAGCGATCAGATCGACATGGGTATTCGTCGGCGAGGCGATCAGTACCGCGTCCACGGCGGTGTCGTTGAGTACCGTCGCTATGTCGGGGGCTAGGCGAGCGCCGGCGCCCTCGGCGGCGTTGCGCGCGGCCGGTTCATCGATGTCGTAAACATAGGCCAGCTCGACCCGTGGATTCGCAGCCAGGTTGCGCGCATGCATGCTCCCGATTCGACCAGCCCCGAACAACCCAAATCGCAACATTTTATTGACTCCTTAGCGCCCCGTTTCATAGATACGTTCACGTCTCGGGCGATCCCGGGCGGGGCCAGCATGCCGCCCCTACGGCTGTCGGCACGTGACCGAATTCGATTGCGGCGAGAAACGGGTTGGGCCATCCGATCGCGGTAGGGTTGAAGTGCTCTGTGGCGATTCACGATGCCTGTGGAATCGATGGCTTCACCCCGGGCAGCGCCCGCTACAGGTCTTCGGCCGTTGGCCTGTTCAGGCGGTTTTCTCCGAGGCCGCTTCCTCGAAGACTTCGGCAAACACGTAGAACTTGAACATCGGCGTGAGAGAGCCGACGCCCCAGCGGTTCACCGTCCAGTTGGCCCGCAGGTATTGGATGTCCGCGTGCGTGCTGAGGTCCACCAGGATGGAATACGTACCCGCGTAGAACTTTTGCGGGAATGCGCGAACCGGCGCCTCGTTCCATTCTTCGCCATCGGTGGAACCTTCGAGCGACACGTCCAAGCTCTCCTGCTCGACAACGTCGAGGATGCCCAGGGTTAGCACGAGCAGTTGGCCGGACGTCTGTCCCAACTCGATGGCAGGTCCGGCGCCCTTTTCATCGACGGTGGTTTCGGGAAGAACGAAAGCGGGCAGCATGATCGAACGCCAGGTGATTTCGGAAGCGGGAAAGGGTCATTGTATCAAGTCGAGCCACGTTTGAGCTGACGATCCCATGGCCGGCGAACCTCGGCCTAGGGCGAGCGGCAAACGAAGGAGATTGGTCCGCGATGACGCTATTCGGGCGGCGGCGGTGGCGGTTCGGGTGCGGGAGTATCGCCGGGAAGCGGGGGGCTCGGGGCGGAAGTGTCGCCGGGAAGGCCGCCTCCGCCGGGGGAAGGAGCGGAGCCGCCCCCGGCGCGGCGCGAGCGGGCCCAGATGTATCCGAGGGTGCGAGCGACGTCGCCGGCGGCTCGCACTACCTTGACTTTGTTGACTCCCGCCTTGGCCAGCGGGGCGTCGCGATAGATCGTGAGGCTCTGTCCCTGGGCGACCGGGATTTCCTTGTTCGACGGCAGCAGCCGGTGGCGGACTCCCACCACTCCCTCCTCGACGGAAACAACCGTTGTTTCATTCTCATCCACGCTGACGTCAAACGTCGTTCCGCGCACGGAGATCACCGCCGTCGGGGTGAAGATTCGATGGCGGCTGGGACCCCCGCCCAGGCTTCGGATGTAAATTTTGATGCGCCCGAGGAAGACGTCGACCAGATCCGTGAGGCTGCCGGGATTCTTCCGGAAAACAACGTGCGAGTTGGGGTAGACGATGAACGAGCTGCCGTCACTCACTTCCAAATGCGCGAAGCCGTCGTCGCCGGTGACGATCGTCTCGCCGACCCCGACCGTCTGGTTGGGGAACAGGGCCCAGAGCGAGTCGTGGCGGATGAGGGAGACGTTGCCGCCGGCGTCGAGGACCTTGGCCACGCTATCATCGGCTGCCCGAGTCGAGCCGGCGAACAAGCCCGCCAAGACCGCGGCCGCAGCCCACGCCGTGATGTTTTTCCTGGACGGAATCAAGCCTACTACCTCGGTTTCCAGTGAAGCAATTCGCCGACCGCTGCCCCTAGCCAAGTTTACCTGAGAGTTATCAACGATTTCATCCAATTCCGCAATTTTACGTGCGGCGATGAGTAGCCCGTCAGGACATGGAGTCGTGTCGATTTGACACGGCCCGCGAGCGTCGCCGGAGGCCGGGCCGGATGGGGGGAAATGTACGCGCGGAACCTCTAGAGAACTACTGAAGGCTTCGCCAGCCGTCGCGCTGGGCGCGAAGGGTGGTCAGAAGACAGCCCAGACAGGGTCTGAATACTTTCGCAAGATCCCAGGGATGCCGAAGGCGCGAACGGGTGGGAGACCCGAAAAGAAAAAGGATCTAACGAGTTGCTCAGCGAAAGGCTCGCAGCGTTCGGAGAACCTTTTCCGCCAGTTCGCCTTTCTCTGCAGCGATCTCCAGATGCCGGTAAAAGCCCTCGCCTGGGTCTCGGGTCTTCTTTCCAATACCTACTATTGCTAGGGCCTTGAGGTCCCCATCTATCTTGAAGACCACCCGATAGCCGCGCCAGTGAAAACTACGAAACTCAGACAGTGCATCCCGCAAAGCTCTTGACGAGCCCTCTGGGTCATGGCAGAGGCTATCGGCAATCGCGGCCTTCAAGCCGTTCTTCACGTTCTTGGGAAGAGCCTTGATGTTAGCAATCGCTGCCGGGGTGAACTTCGGCGTATACACTCACCATTCCCCTAGTCGTCCGCGAAAGCCTCTTCGATCCCGGCAAGCCGCCCAAGCCGCAAGTCCTCATCAAGGGTATCCGCGACACTCATGATCTGGCTGAACAATCGTCGATCCGCGGTAATCTCCAGTGTCTCCATCAGCGATTGCATCTGTTCAAGTAGATCCTCAAAATAAGTCTTGCCGAGAACATACTTCTCCTCGGCTTCATCGCTCGCTCCCCTAACGACCACAACTCGACAACCGTGGGCTTTGCGGAGAATGGCACTTTGATTTTTGCGTAGCTCAGTTCGGCGTACGGAGACCCTCTCGGGCTGAAGCAACGATGCGATACCCATAGTGTAGCTCCCCATGTACAGATGTACCCATCTATCTGTACACTAATCATTGTAGGGGCACCCTTAGGTGCTTCGCAAGTGCTTTTAGAAACAATCTTTAGCAACCTATCATGAGCTCGTTGCCTGACCAGCTCTCGAAGTGCGACGTAGACAAGCTAAAGAAGGCTCTGGAGGGTCTTTCAGTGATCCTTGACTCCATGGCAGTCAGAGAATGAGGATTGGGTTGGTGTAGTACCCCCCACTCGGCTGAGAAAAAAAGCGCGGTTCGACTCCGGTCCACCCCTTGCTGTACAGCCCCGCACGTTGCGTAGGCTGTAAACGGGGAGGGTTCATTGGGGACCCGGACCCGAAAAGGATCAGCACGAGTCACGTCGAGCGGCAGAACCTCACCACGCGAATGCGAATTCCGCGGCTGACCAGATTCACGAATGCCTTCAGCAAGAAGAGGGATAATCTTTGGGCGGCGCTTCGCCTGTTACAACTTCTGTCGGATTCACAGCACAATTCGAGTCACCCCTGCGATGGAATCCGGGATCACAGATCATGTTTGGGATCTTTCGGAACTGGTGGCTGTGAAATCCATTCAAAGCAGGCTTAACCCGCGGTTGACAGCCGCTCAACCCGCGGTATACGCTGGTACCGTTGAGGCTGCGGTGAAGATTGGCCGCCGCCTCGCCCGCTGCAGGTGCCCTTTGGGCATAACAGGGAAGTCCGGTGAGAAGCCGGCGCGGTCCCGCCACTGTATGTGGGAAGCAACCGGGAAGGAGCCACTCGAACTCCGGTTCGGGGAAGGCCAAGGGTTGCGCTAAAGGTCGAGTCGGACCTTTTGAACTCACGAGCCAGGAGACCTACCTGCCAGCGGGAAAGACTCAGTTTCCGCGAGGGACGGAATGGTCTGGCCACAATTCGATAGAGCGAAAGTCCCTCACCTCCGCCCGGGAGTGAGGGATTTTTTGTGCCGTTAGTTGCCGCGACGCCGACCGCCGACCGGGATCGTCGAATCCGGATGCTGCGCGGCTTTCCTCATTGCGATTGGCGCGCTCGTCTACCTGGGTCACTGGACCGCCTGCTTGCGCGCGCGGGTCGGCTGGCGACCGCGAAGGGCGTTTCAAGCCTCTGCTTCGCAAATCCAGACTGCCCCAAGCGTCGAGATGAGTCTCGACGCGGCAAGCTAGAGAGCGTACGCCACAAGACAACCGGCGCGGCCGGATTTCCCGCCGCCGCCGAGGACCCATCGGGTTGTTGCGCCTCTTGTCGCGCAGGCATTCTCCGCGTCCGACGAGCGCTCCAAAACAATCTGTCGCCCGGCCGCTCCGTTTCCTCGCATCAGGAGGTCAAAGGATGAGACGAATCATTGCGCTTTTCGCGCTCGTGCTTTTCAGTTGCGTCATGCCGGGGGCGGCCCAAGACTCCGGGAGCGTCGCCGGGGTGGTGACCGACCCGTCGGGCGCGGTGGTAGGGAGGGCCGTCGTTACGCTGTTTGCGAGAGACAGCAGCCTGCGGCTCACAACCCATACAAGCCAGCAAGGGAGATATCATTTCGTGTCCGTCGCTCCGGCAGAGTATTTGATCGAGGTCGAGGCCCGCCATTTCGCGCCGGCGGCCGCTAAGGCGGTTCGAGTTGAGGCGGGGAAGACGTCGGTTCTCGATGTTGGAATCGAGCTGGCGAGGGTACGAACGAAGGTCGTGGTCACGTCGTCCGGCACGGCGCGAACCGCGGAGGAGGTCTCCAAGGCCCTCGATACGATCGACGCGGAACAGATCGAAAGACGCGCCGGCTTTTCCTTGGCCCAGGCGCTGCGGGGCGTGGCCGGCCTACGCGTCCAGCAGCAGCGGGGCCCGGGAAGTCTGACAACGATACAGATTCGGGGGCTGCGATCGCAAGACACCGCCGTGCTGGTCGACGGCCTTCGTCTGCGCGACGCGGCCGACTTGCAGGGGGCCGCGACCCCGCTGATGCAGGATTTGATGAACGTGAACACGGAGCGAATCGAAGTCCTGCGGGGATCGGGTTCGTCGCTCTACGGGTCGAACGCGACGGGCGGCGTGGTCAACATCGTGACCGACCGGGGCGGCGGGCCTCCGCATGGGGAATTACTGGGGGAAGGCGGAGGTCTCGGCCTGCTCCGCGGGCGGGCGAGGGTCGGGGGAGGGGCGCTCGACCAGCGGCTGAACTATAGCGGGGGCATCGCGCATCTGAACGTTCGCGACGGGGTCGACGGATCCGACAGCTTCCGAAACAGCACGGGGCATGCCTTCGCCGGCTACCACTTCACACCGTCGCTGTCGCTGGGAGGGCGCGTTTTCGCCGCCGACGGTTTCGTGCAGCTCAACGACAACCCCTTTGTCCCTTTTGAAGCGACCGTGAACCTGCCAGTATCGGGTCCTATCCGAGCCACTCCCTTGGCGCCGGAGGAACAGCGCAAGCTCGAAGCCGGCGAGGCGTTTCGCGTCGGCCTAGCCAATTTCGCCACCGACCCGAACGATCCCGATAGCCGGCGCTCCACCTCGTACTTGGCGGCCGCTCTCAATCTGTCGCAAAGAATCAGCGACAGGGCGTCCTATCGACTTGCCTATCAAGGCGTCATCACAAGCCGGAACTTCCAAGACGGGCCCGGCGGAGTTCAATTCGAACCGCTGTTCAACAACTCCAGCAGCTTCGACGGGCGCATTGATGTTGTCGAGGCGCGCACGGACCTGACGCTTGGCCGGCACAACCTCTTCTCCCTGGGATACGAATTTGAGCGCGAGCGTTACGACAGCCCGACGCGGGACGAGAATCCCGATCCGGCGCAGCGCGTCGACGTGCGTCTCGAGATTGAGCAGCGCAGCCATGGTGCTTTCTTCCAGGACCAGTTGAGGCTGCTGGACTCTCGCCTGCAGATTTCGCTCTCCGGGCGTGTGCAAGGCTTTAGCCTCACCCAACCAGAATTCACCGGAGGGCCATCGCCCTACGCCGATGTCGCTTTTGAAAGTCCGAAGTCAGCCTACACGGGCGACGGGGCGGTTTCCTATTTCTTCGCCGGCGCGGGCACTAAGCTCCGCGGCCACGCGGGAAACGCCTACCGAGCGCCCTCGCTGTTCGAACGCTTTGGCTCGTCCTTCTTCTTCGGCTCGTTCAGCCCGTTTGGCGACCCTACGCTTCGCCCCGAGCGGACGATCGCTTTCGACGCGGGAGTGGATCAGTGGCTGGCGCGGGATCGTCTAAAAGTCAGCGCGACGTATTTTTATACGGGCCTGCAGGAGATTATCTTCTTCGACGCCGGCGGGGGCATCGATTTTACGGCCGATCCGTTCGGCCGCTTCATCGGCTACCGCAACACGGGCGGCGGCCTGGCCCGCGGCGTCGAACTCAGCGTAGACGCCAGTCCCGGGGCGCGGTTGGATCTGAAAACCTCCTATACCTACACGAACTCCGATCAACGAACTTCGCCGGTCGCGGGCGGGGACTTCTTCAAGAGCTTCGGCATTTCAGAGCACATGTTTACGCTCACGGCGGCGCAACGGATCGGCCGGCGGCTGAGCCTGGTGTTCGACCTCTTCGCCGCCGGCGACTACGCGGCGCCGCTGTTCACGGCGGCTGGAAGTCGCGCTTTCCTGTTCGACGGGCCGGTCAAGGCCGACCTTGTCGTCAGCTACACGGTCCCCGTGTCGGAAGGCAAGAGTTTGCGGCTGTATGGAAAGGTCGAAAACATTTTCAACCGCACGTATTTCGAGGACGGTTTTCGCACGCCGGGCGCGTGGGGAATCGCGGGGTTGGCCTTTGGTTTCTAGATACTCGCAGATCTGGCGGGTGACGACGCGGTAGAACGAAAGGGCAGAAACGGCGGCGGGTCTGGCAAACGGTGCCTGGAGACCGCGCTACGGGCGGGCCGACGCGGATGGCCAGTCCCGACTCCGGCCCACCCACCGTTCTCTCGAAAATGGACGGAAAGAGCCGCGCCCGTAAGCCTGCGAGGCCCCGGGCTGGCGCCGGCGGCTCTCGCTGGCCGTGCAGCAAGTCCCAACCACAGCAGCCGGAAATCTCTTGTGGCGCACGCATGCCTGCGTGCTGTGTCGCCATTCTTGGCGACATCGAGCCCCGTCGTGGCGCAAGCTCTCAGCTTGCCGCGTCGAGACTCTTCTCGACGGCTCAGGCCGTTTCGCCGGCCCAAGTTTCGGCAACCTACCGAACAACCCTCCCCTCACGAACCACAAGTGACGAAACAAACCAAATTCCTCTGAACTTCATTAGAATCAATGCTCTTTGAGACTAAAGAGGGTCGGGACCCCTCGCTATTCACTCTTCAACGCACGTTTCGCCTCCGCCGACCCGTCAGCCGGATTAGCCTATGGCTCGCCCCTTTTCCAGACGATGTAAGAAGAGATGAAGCCTTTGCCGGCCACAGACAGGCAAGCCGAACCTCGACCTTTGTCGTTTGCTTCACGGCGCTGTGCTAGGCTGGTCGGAGTGGGACGAGTGAAAACAATCTGTATTGTTCTTGTTCTATGTACCCTGCCGCTCGAAACGAGCTTGGCGAACAGCCTGCGAGCGAACTCAGATTCGCAGGTGATCCAGAACGAGCGAGCGAATCGCGACAAGCTCTCTCGACTGGAAGACCAGGAAATGCTCGACCGCTTCGCGCGCCTGCGTCTGTTGACCCCGGTTCCGGCCAACGCCAGGGGATACTACCTCCATGCTGTCCCCGCTCGCCTTCACTACCTGCGCCCCTGGTCAAAACTTTTTCTGGACAGGCTCAGCAACCAGTTTCGCGCGCGGTTTGGAAAACGGCTGCGGATTACCAGCCTCATCAGGACGGCGAAATATCAAAAATCCTTGGAGAAGCGGAATCACAACGCCGCGCCCGCTTCCGGCAAGAAGCGCTCTACCCACCTGACGGGAGCCAGTCTGGACATCTCGAAAAAAGGTATGCCGCGAGCCCAACGGCAGTGGCTGCGACGTGTGCTGACTTCGTTGAAGCGCAAGGGGTACTTGTTCGCGGTCGAAGAATTCTATCAGCCCAATTTCCACATCATGGTGCATCGCAATTACCCCGAGTACGTGAACCAAGTTGTGACCCGCCAGAAGAGCCGAAAGAAGAAATCCAGCGGTTAAGGCCGATGTTCGCAGCCTGCCCGCCAGGAAGAGGCGGGACGCGAACCTCAGGGGAAAGTCCGGCGCCGGATGGAATGGAGCGCTTGGAATCGAACGTAGTATGATGAGCTAAGGTTGTTTGACTCCGCCGGTAAGCAGCAGCGATCGTTTCTGATGACTCCTCGATTCAAGCTCAGCATGGTGTTCGTATCCACGTTACTCACCGTGATGCTGGTGGTGGGATCTCTGATCGGAAGGGGGCAGGAAGGCGACGGCGCCTACCGTCCGTTGGCTGTATACACCGAAGTGCTTGCCAAGATCAAGAGTGACTACGTGGAAGAGCCCAACATGGAGAAGGTCACCAACGGGGCTCTGCAGGGCCTGGTCGAATTCCTGGATCCCCAGTCGAGCTATCTGACCGCGGAGCAGTTCGAGAAGGTCACCGAGCACCTCGACTACCCGGACCGGGGAAGCGGACTTTCGACGGGCCTCGTGGTCCGCAAGCGAAGCGGCTATGCGACCGTGTTGCATGTGCTGCCAGGGTCGGCCGCCGATCGGGCGGGCATCCATCCGTTTGATCTCATCGAAGCGATTGACGGGCTGAGCACGCAGTTGATGCCGCCCGCCTATTTGCTGGCGATGTTGAGCGGGCCTCCGGAATCGAGGGTGACTGTTCTGGTCCGTTCGCTACGCCGCTCCGAAGAGCCGCAAGAACACACGCTCGTTCGAGGTCCGGTCGAGGCTTCCACGGTCGAGCACAAGATGCTCGAAAGCGACGTTGGCTACGTAGCTGTGGAAACAGTAGACGGCGAAAGCGTGAACCGACTCGCGGCCGCGGTCAAAAGGCTGGAGTCGCAGGGAGCCGGCAAACTCGTTCTCGACCTGCGGGGGAATGCGGTCGGTGAAACCGAAGAGGGAGTTCGGCTGGCGGATCTTTTCCTCGACAGCGGCTTAATCGCCTCGTTGAAGGGACAGCAGTATGCGGAACAGGAATTCCACGCCGGTCCGGGTTCGTCGATCACCAGTCTGCCGCTGGTCGTGATTACCGACCGGGCGACGGCGGGTGCGGCGGAGCTGGTGGCCGCGGCGATTTTGGACAACAAACGAGGCGAGGTTGTCGGAGAACGCACCTACGGTTTGGCAGCCGTGCAAGAGACGATCACGATGGAGGACGGCGCCGCGTTAATCTTGTCCGTGGCCAAATATCAGCGCCCCAGCGGAGAAGCGCTGCAGGACGGCGGCTTGACTCCCAGTTTCCCCCTTCCGCCGGCAACTGTCAGGCGCTACCGGATGTCGCGGTTCCCTGGTGCGGACGGCCTGTTGCCGACTCCCCCCGAAGCCCCTGGTGAGGCCGAGAGGGGCCAAGAGGACCCCTACCTGAAAAAAGCCCTCGAGGTCTTAACGGGCGAGGAAGCCGCTAAAAACAAAGCCGCGTAGCGCTCCCCGGGTGTCCTACTTTCCCTCAGAAGCACGTCCCACCACCTCCAACGCCACCTCCAAAAGATTGGCGGCCTGAGTCCGCAAGTCCCGGTTTTGAAAGCCGTCGATGAGCTGCTGGAACAGGCTCAACGCCACTCCGGGCACGTGGCCGGAGCGGCGCTGGACGCCACGGCACAGGAGCCTCCGGCCCCCGATAGTCCCCTATGGGACGCGCCCAACCTGCTGCTCTCGCCTCATGTCTCGGCCGACTCGCCACAACTGTGGGAACGCCGCAAAGAGACCTTCAAAGAGAACTTGCGCCGTTACCTGGCCGGCGAACCCCTTCTCAACGTGTGCGACAAGAGGGCTGGCTTCTAACCCGCATTTCTCAGTGCAAAACCGTAGGGGCGGCTTGCCGCACCTGTCCCGAGAGGTTGTGCGGGATCTGGTCGCGTAATCGAGACGCAGCGTGAATCCCCGACCGGCGGACGCAGCGGCCCGCCCCTACGACTCTCGTGCCTGAGCGGACACAGTTCGTCCGACACTCGATGTCGCCCCGAATGGCGACACGGCACGCAAGAATGCGCGCGCCACAACGGAGAAAGGCGGGCTAACGCCCACGGCTTTGTGCGGGCAGAGGGTCGATGCCCTTGGGCGTACCTGACGGAGCCGCATCCGCAAGGGTGCGGTCAAGGCCACGCATCCGCACGAGTATCGCCACAGTGAGCGACCCTAACCACGGACCCGCGGGGGCCGGTTCAGGCCCCGTAACGCCCGAAGTTCCTTGTCCCGGCGACCGCGGTTATTCGCCATCTTGACCGCGGGCTTGCGCCCGCGGCTCCGTGTGACCCGGTTGCTCCCGAAACGTCCGTTTTGAGGCGTCCCGCCCGGTCAAATGGGACGACTGGATCCCCCAAATCGATGTCGCCCCGAATGGCGACACGGCACGCAGGAATGCGCGCGCCACGTCGAGCTCTCCCGGCGCGGCCTGTTTTCAAAGAAGCCCGGCGGGCTGGACGGGAGTTGCGTTCCGAAGACGGCGAATCGGACCAGCTATGCCAGGGGCGAAGAACTGCTACGATGGACCGGCCAAAGAGGCTTGTCGACGTTTACTTTTGTGGCCGAGGAAACCACGCCCGAACTACTCGGAGGGAACCAATGAGACGCAGCCGGATACTTGAAAAATTGCGCCGCGGAGAGTACGTCACCATGGCGCAGTCGTGGGTCATTCCACATTGGAAAATTGTGGACATCATGGGATTCGTCGGGTTTGATGGCGTCTGGATCGAACACGAGCATAGCGATTTCAGCTACGGCGAGCTGTCGCAGATGATCCTGGCGGCCCGAGCCCACGATATGGATTCGGTGGTTCGCGTGGAGCGGACGGGATACAACGATATCATCAAGCCGCTCGAAGCCGGCGCAACAGGACTCGTCGTCCCACATTGCATGAGCGGCGAGGACGCGCGATCGATTGTCCGCGAGGCGAAGTTTTCGCCCTTGGGGATGCGCGGGTCCGGAGGAAGCACGGACTCCGATTACGGCATGACGGAGCGCATGGAATACCTCCGGCATGCGAACGCCGAGACGTTTGTCGCCGGCATTATCGAAGACAAAGAGGCCGTCGACGACGTGGATGCCATCGCCGCGACGGAGGGGATCGATGTGCTGCTGATGGGCCCGGGCGACCTATCTCAAAGCTACGGCATCATCGGGCAGATGAAACACAAGTTGATCGAGCGCGCGACCGACAAGGTCGCCGAGGCTTGCGCCAAGCATGGGAAGTGGTGGGGAACGCCCGTGGGCAGCCGCGAAGAAGCGGAGAAGGCGCTCAAGCGCGGAGCCCGCATCATGCAATCGGTCAACGAACAATCGCTTATCGTCGGAGCTCTTCAACAGGTCAAAGAGGCGTTCGAAGGTCTTGAGATTTAGCCTGCTTTTCTCACCACGTGGCGAGACGAAGTGCGTGAGAGGCCCGTCAGTACAAGGCGCGCGCCGCTTGGCGAGCGGAGGCGTACTTGAACCGTACGGTGAGCACGGCGAGCAAGCGCAACGCAGTAATGGCGGGCCTATGGCGTGCTTCGACCGTCAGGTGGTGAGAAATGCAGGCTAGCCCGCCGACCGAAGGCTAAGGGCGTCGAGGGCACGGCATGCCGTGCCCTATATTTTCAACCACCCGAAGGAGAACTTCAGGACCCGCCGAGTGGCGCCCCTACATTGCCCGGCTCGCGCGGCCGGGTTGTCACCTACCTGGACAGCCGATCCAGGATATTCCGCGTAATTCGTTCGACGGCTTTATCTCGGCCGCGCAGGCCGTCCGACCAGTTGGTGGCGCCGACGGTCACCACCGTCCCGCCGCGGGTGTAGGCGCCGATCATGGCCGTTCCGGGTTGGCGGTGGGGGGCCGACCTGTCACCGTGGAGCGCCTCGACAATCATGCCCAATGAGTCATCGGCGGCGCTTAAGGCGGCCGGGCCGGCGGCGAGGATCTCAAAGTTTTCGGGCGTGCCGTCGCGATGCGTGGGTACGGGGATCCCGTCTTCGAGCTCATAGTCGCAGCCGTCGCATTCGTAACTGACAATCTTGTCCCTAGCGCCCAGAAGATCTCCTCGCTTCAAACCGGCGCCTTCAAACACCCAGTGGTTGGGGCGATGGACGGTGTAGGCGCCCGTCCCGTCCTGAAACTGATCGAAGAAGCGATGGTAGCCGCCATAGGCGAAACTAACTCCGGTCAACCGGTTCTCGGGCCGGCCGACCAGACGGCTGCACCACAGGGTGGTTAGCTGCCCGTGGTCACTACCTTCGTAATGCGGGTCGTTCTTGTAGCCTTGTTTCCACGACACCAGGGCGCGGCCGTTATCTTCGGAGCGAACTTGCCAATAAACGCTGTTGCCGCTCAAGAACGCCACGTTACCCCCACGGGCAATGAACGCTTCCAGATGATCTCGCATGGGGGACGACCAATACTCATCATGCCCGACGCTCAAGACGAGCTTGTAGTGGTCAAGGATCTCCGGGCGAAACTCGAGATCGGAGTTGACGGCGTAGTCGATTTCATATCCCGCGCGCTCGGCCCACTCGACAAACGGATGCTCCCAGTTCCGCCAGCCACTCTGAAAAGCCGTGAAGCCGTCATAGACGTTGAGCGCCTCCGCTTGTTTGTCGATCCGGACGCATTTTTCGGCGTCCTGAATGTGCCATTGGTCGGCGATTCGTTCAGCAGGGTCCACGCCAGGGCCGGCGTGGCCGCTATGGGTCGTGATGTTGGCGAAATTCGTGAGCGGCGTCCCTTGCTCTGAGAATTCTCGACGCAGCGCCGGGGTGATTTCTCCCTTAGCGAGATCAGCCGCGGCGGTGGCGGCGATGCTGAACAGAAAGCGGCCCTTATAACCCACCGATCCCGCAAACGGGCGGTCGAAGGAAACCCGCCGCGCTTGCCCCCTCTTCCCGCGATAAAGATCAGCCCCGCCCCAGGTGTTGTAGGCGTTATCGGTATTGGTGGACCGCTGCAGCAAGATCTTCGTATCACGGTCGGGCCGAGCCGATCGCACGACGAAGGACGCCTCGCCTTTGGCGCTCCGGCCCGCGCGATCGCTGCCCGTTAGGAGCACTTCGTAATAGCCCGATTTCCAGTTTTCGGGAACCGCCACCTTGAGGGCGACCGGCCAACCACAGCCGTCGGAGAACGAATTTTCCGGAACCGGGTGCTCCGCGCCCGGCAGGCCCTGCTTGGTCCAGACAGGCTTCCGTTCCGCCCCCGCGCGCGCAATCTCGATTGCGTATTCGTGCATGTTGGTCGAAACGTGGAATCCTATCTCTTCGCCGGCCTCGACACTCAGTTGGTCCGTGTAGCTTTCTATCGTGGGTTCGTGTTCCCGGTGCACGGTGATTGCTCCGTCGCCGTTTCGGCGCGCTTGGGGATCGCGCTCTCTTTACAGGATCATCCGGCCTCTTCAAGAGAAGAATACACCCGCGGCCCGGAGGGTGCCAAGCCCGGGGGGGGGTCGGTCTTCCGACCCTTTTGTCAGGTCATCGGTGGCCGTAGGTTAGAATGTCCTAGGTAAGGGAGGTAGCGCCTGTTGGTTCTTCCCCGAATGAGAGTGCCTATCAGAGTTGCGTTAGCCGGCTGGTTTACTCTTTGCGTGGTCGCTGGGCGCGTGGCCGTTCACGGCCAGACCGCTCCTCCGCTGACGGAAGCCGCAAGCTTCGAGCAGCGAAAAGCCGAGTACCTGAAACGGCTTCTTCCCACGGCCGAGAAAGTCCGCAATTTTATCGGGGAAGCGAAGCCGCCGGCCGAAGGCTACCATCCCAACGCCGGTTGGACTTTTCACCCTGAAGTGGGCTGGGTGGTTCAAGACACCATCCGGTACGATGGCATCAACGGCTCCCGGACGTTGTATCGCTACGAACCCAGCGGTACCCGAAAAGAATCAATTTCCCCGACGCCGCGGCTCGTATCCACACCTACGGCGACAGTTTCACGCATTGCGACCAAGTCAGCGACGGCGAGACCTGGCAGGAGTACCTGGCCGCTCATCTGGGCGAGCCGATCGAGAACTTCGGGGTTGGCGGATACAGCGTCTACCAGGCCTTCAGGCGGATGAAGCTTGTTGAGGAGACGCATCCGGCCGAACACATCGTCCTCAATATTTATGACGACGATCACTATCGAAACCTCGACTCCTGGCGTAACATTCGTCTGCCCACGGCTCGCGAAGGGCCCCTGCCGCATGTTCGAGTTAACGTCGAGAACGATGAGCTTGTTGAGGTTGATAACCTTTGCCGAACGCCTGAGGACATACGCAAACTACGAGATCTGGACTGGGTTCTCAAAACCTTCGGGGATGACCCGGGCTTGCCCATAGCCGTGCTCCGTGAGGCGGGCGGCCCCATTCCCGCCCAAGCCGTCTCGGATGTAGCCGCCGCGTTTGGACTGCCATATTCGGCGGGCGGACGAGCCATGGTTGGTCAAGACGAGCTGCGTCGGGTACATACTCGGGCCGCGCTGTTTTCCACCATCAAAATCCTCGGCATGGTCGAGCGGTATATTGCCGAGACCGGCAAGAAACTGTTCGTCATTCTTTCCTACAGCGCCGGCGGCGTGAGGTCCCGATTGGTCGGGGAAGATCGGTTCGATCAGGCGCTTGTCGACTATTTGAAGACGCGCGAGTACCCATGGGTTGACCTGAGAGAAGCACACTTGGCCGAGTTCAAGACATTCGATTTGGATGCCGACGCCTACCTGAAGCGTTACTACATTGGGCACTACGCCCCGGCCGGCAACTTTTTTTGCGCCTGGGCCCTAAAGAACAAGCTTGTCGAGTGGCTCGATCCCAAGCCGAAGGCGTACCGCGACCCGAACTAGCCCGCATTCCTCACCAGCGGTTAGCAGGACGCGCGCAAAAGGCCCCGCGGTCAGGTGGCAAGAAAAGCCGGCTAGCTGTGGAGCCTCAACAGGTCGTTCCGGGGAGGAGGGAGTCGGCTGATAGGGGGATTATAGCCGAGGCTGGCGTGGGGGCGATGCCAATTGTAGTCGTGGAGCCAGGGGAGCAGATGGTTGGCGCGTTGGAGGGAGGAGCAGTAGGAGCGGGCATAGGCCCATTCGCGGAGGGCGGTTTGGATGAAGCGCTCGGCCTTGCCGTTGGTGCGAGGGGTGTAGGGGCGGGTGAAGCGGTGGCGGATGCCGAGGCGGCGGCCAGTACGACGGAAGTGGCGGGAGCGGTACCAGGAGCCATTGTCGGTGAGCAGGCGTCGGATGCGGATGCCAAGCGAGCCATAGTAGGCGTGGGCGAGGAGAAGGAACTGGGCAGCGGAAAGGCTGCGCTCATCGGGCAGGATCTGGGAGAAGGCGATGCGGGAATGGTCGTCGACGGCGACGTGGACGAACTCCCAGCCGGCGGCGCGGGAGCGTCGGGTCTTATCGCCGGTAACGCGGTGACCGGCGTGCTGGAAGCGGCCGAGCTTTTTGATGTCGAGATGCAGTAGATCGCCGGGACGGTGATGTTCGTAGCGGCGAACGGGGGGAGCGGGTTCGAGATCGCGGAGGCGGTTGAGTCCGGCGCGACCGAGGAGGCGGCTGACGGTGGCCGGGGATAGCCGCAGGGTTTGGGCGATGCGGCGGCCCGTCCAACGTTGTCGGCGCAGGGCGAGGACGCGGTCAACGACGGCTTGCGGGGTGCGGCGCGGGCTATGCCGGGGACGCGAAGAGCGATCGTAGAGACCGGCTTCGCCTTCGCCGCGGTAGCGGGCCAGCCAACGGCGGGCGGTGCGTTCTGAGACGTCTCGGGCCGCCGCGGCGGCCCGAGGCGTCTCTCCAGCGAGGATGCATCGAACCAAAAGGGCTCGGCCTTTGGGCGTCAATCGGGCATTCTGATGGATGTTCATGCGGTCTCTCCAGGGTCGTGGTTATTCGACAACTCCAGCTTCCCTGGTCCGGGACCGAATGAACAACCTGTTGAAAGATCACAGCTAGCCCTGGCCGCCGGGCCTTTCGCTCCCATCGCTGTGACAGTGGTGAGAAAAGCCCACTAGTGAGAATTCAGCAAGGACTAAGAATGAGATTCACGCGCTGCTTGAGTCTGACGGTCCTGGGAACGGTGCTTCTGCCGGCACTGGCGCTTCCGGCAAGCACGCCAGCGGCCAGGGTGTCGATCGACGCGACCAAGACCGGAGAGCCCATTTCCAAATATATTTACGGGCAGTTTATCGAACATTTCGGGCGCGTTATCTACGGCGGACTCTGGGCGGAGATGCTCGAGGACCGCAAGTTTTTCTATCCGGTGACCGGCGAGGCGCCGGCCTGGACGATGTTCAAACCGGGGAACGAGACTTCGGAAGGTGAAGGCTACCCCTACGAGGTACTTAGTCGTTCCCCGTGGATGATTATCGGCGAGAAAGGCGCGGTGACGATGATGGCCGAGGAATCCGTCCGGGCGTGGCCTCGGGAACATCGCCGCTCGGCGGCGCTGAGCAGCTATGTTGGCAAATACACACCGAAGATTCAGCTTCCCGGGGGCGGCAAGCCCGGCGGAATCCTCCAACAACGGCTCGCTCTCGTCGATGGCAAGGGCTACAGCGGACGCATCGTACTGGCGGGCGACCCCAGCGCGGCGCCCATCGAGGTGAGTCTTGTCTGGGGAGGCGGCGCGAGCGACCGCGAAACGGTGACGGTCGACGACATCACTCGCCGTTACGCGAAGGTCCCGCTCCGGTTCACCGCGCGGGGCGCAACCGATAACGGGCGCCTGGAAATCGTCGGGAAGGGCACGGGCAGCTTCCTGGTCGGCACGGTCTCCCTGATGCCCGCGAACAACATTAACGGCTGGCGGGCCGATACGGTGGCTCTGCTCAAGGAATTGAATGCGCCCGTCTACCGCTGGCCCGGCGGGAGCTTCGTCAGCGGGTACAACTGGAAGGACGGCGTCGGCGACCCCGACCGCCGTCCCCCTCGCGAGAATCCCGCCTGGAAAGGCATTGAGCACAACGACGTCGGCATTCACGAATTCATCAGCCTGTGCCGTGAAATCAACGCCGAACCCTTCATTCTTGTTAATACCGGGTTCGCCGGCGCCGAGTTGGCGGCCGAGGAAGTCGAGTACGTCAACGGCGGCCCCGATACCCCGATGGGGAAACTGCGAGCCCGGAACGGCCATCCGGAACCCTTCGGCGTCAAGTGGTGGGGTGTGGGGAACGAGATCTTCGACCAGCCCATTGCCGAGTACGTCGTAAAGCATGTCCGGGTCGAGAAGGCCATGCGCGCCGTCGATCCTTCGTTGCAGACCGTCGCGGTCGGCAGCGCAATGGCGGACGAATGGAGTAAGAAAATGCTGGCGAGCTGCGCCGATCACATGAATCTGATTGGCGAGCACTGGTATTGGCAAAGCAAGGAAGCGGTCGCGGCCCACGTCGGGCAAGTCCCGGCCGGCATCAAGAGAATCGCCGACTTGCACCGCGGCTATCGCAAGACGCTCGATTCCCTCAAGGGGAAAGACATCCGCATTGTGATGGACGAATGGGACTATTGGTACGGCCGGGTTGAGTACGGCGAAGGGGGAGTGCGTTTCTTCCTGCAAGACGGTCTGGGAATCGCCGCCGGCCTGCACGAATTCTTCCGCAACAGCGACCTCTTCTTCATGGCCAACTATGCGCAGACCGTCAACGTCGCCGGGGCCATCAAGACGACCGCGACCGACGCTGAGTTCGAGACGACCGGACTGGTGCTGAAGCTCTACCGGCATCACTTTGGGACCACGCCCGTCGATGTGTCGGGGAGCTATGAGCCTCTCGACATCGCGGCGGCCTGGACTGAAGATAAGACCGGCATAACGGTGGCTGTCGTCAACCCGGCCGACGAAGCTCGCGCGATCTCCCTCGATGTCCGAGGCGGCGTGTTGGCGGGACCGGGGCGCAAGTGGACGATCAGCGGCCCCGGCAGGTGGGCGCACAACGCCCCGGGCAAGCCGCGCCGGGTTGATATCGAGGAAACGTCCTTCGTGGGCAGTGCGAATACCATGGAAGTAGCGCCCTTGAGCGTGACCCTATATGCCCTGCCGGTCGAATGAGAACCGAGTTGGCCCGCTTTTGTCACCATATGGCGAGAGATGCGGGTTAGCTTCTCTTGCTTCCCGCGGAGCAGCGAGGCGGCAGCTTTGGATAGAAGAGATATCTTCTAACTATCAGAGCAAGCCGACTGCCGGCGGGGCGAAAAGTGCTGCATTCTGCGGAGCGAACAGCTACACTGTCCCAGCGGGACAGTTGCGCCCATGTGATTTTGAATGGAGATTGCAATGACTAGAAAACTTCTCATCGGCTTATCCTTATTCCTCCTCGTAGTCCCCCTGCCGGCGCAGCAAGAGCGGCAGCCGAAGTCAAAGGAAGAAGCCGAGGCGCTACGATCTCTTTTCGCCGCCACGGACCCCGATGCTCGCATAGCCGCCGCGGACAAACTCGTCAAAGAGTTCAAGAATACGGAGTTCAAAGACATGGTGCTGTACATGGCGGCCGTCTCCTATCGGGCCAAGAACGACTTCGTCAACATGATGATCTACGGAGAGCGAACCCTCGAAGTGAATCCCGACCACGTTCCTACGCTCGTGGATCTGGCCTACGCGATTCCGATGAGAACGCGCGAGTTTGACCTGGACAAGGACGAAAAACTGGCCAAATGCGAGGGCTACGCTCAGCGCGCCCTGAGACTCATTCCGACGATGGCCAAGCTGAATCCGGCAACGCTTGACGAGGATTGGCTACTGGTCAAGAAAGACCTCATGTCGCAGGTTCACGAGAGTCTGGGGTCGGTCGCCATGCTGCGGAATGACTATGTTGGAGCGGAAGAGTCGTTTCGGACCGCACTCGAGGTGGCCGACAAACAGACCGGGATTAAATTTTTTCGGCTGGGGCAATCTCTCTTGAAGCAGAGCAAGTACGATGAGGCGCTCACGGCCTCCGATAAGTCGGTGGAAGCGGGAGGCGTCAGGAAATCGGATGGGCAGGACCTTGCTCTGCTGTTGAAGCAAGACATCGAAAGGGCCAAGCAGGCGGAAGCCAAGCCGACGAGCGCGCCGGCCGATCCCGTCCAGCCGCGGGTGGAAACGGTGAATCAGCCCTAGCCCGCTTTTCTCACCACGTGGCGAGACGAAGTGCGTGAGAGGCCCGTCAGTACAAGGCGCGCGGAGGGGTACTCGAACAGTACGTTGAGCGCGGCGAGCAAGCACAACGCAGTAATGGCGAGTCTATTGCGTGCTTCGACCGTCAGGTGGTGAGAAAGGCGGGCTAGCTTCCCCTCAAAGGTTCCTAACGAGAACACCGCCCCATGGGTACCGAAAGAGAACTTCTGGTTAGCCTGCTCGTCAAGCTGGCGGTCATCGCTTCGATGGCCAGCATCATGCTGCGCTGGTCGTTCGCCAAGACGATGCTTCTCAGGGAGCAGCGCACCATCCGCCAGCGTTTGCAGTTCGGCTTGCTGTTCGGCGGGGTCTTCCTGTCGGGGACATTGGTGCGACTCGTTTTAGGTTACAAGGCCACCGAGCTAGGTCTGGAAGGGGCTTTCGTCGCCGGCTTGGTGGCGGGCTATGTAACCGGAGCGGTGACGGGAGGGCTGGTCGGTCTGGCGGCCTTGGTCGGTTCCGGTCATGAGTGGCTTGCCGTTCCCCTGCTCGTCGGGGTGGGGGCCCTGGGCGGATTGCTGCGCGACTTCGCGCCGGGGCCCGAGGAGGTCTGGCGCTTCTCGCCGTTCTTTCCTTTCGCCATTTCGAATTGGTTTATCCGCCGCCCGAGAAGCCCGGAAGGCGCTTTTCAAATGCTGATTCTGCTTTGTTGCCTGGGGGTCGAGTTTATCCGCATCAACCTGGGGCATACTTTTGAGGGGCGGGAGGCGCTCTTCGTCCTTTATAAGTCAAGCAACGATCTCAATCCCTTCACCATCGCCCTGGTCTATTTTTCCGTTCCCGTTTGCGTCGGGCTAACCCTCAAAGTCTGGAACGCCACCCGGTACGAGTGGAAACTCGAGGAGCAGCAGCGGCTCCTCATGCAGGCTAGGATGGCCTCGCTGACAAGTCAGATCAACCCCCACTTTCTCTTCAACACGCTGAATTCCGTGACCTCGCTCATCCGCAGCGACCGTGAAACGGCGCGCCTGATCATCTTCAAGCTGTCCACCATTCTGCGACGCTTGCTGCGCCAGCAGGACGCCTTTACCCGCCTGCGAGAAGAGATCGCCTTTATAGACGACTATCTCGACATCGAGCAGGTGCGCTTTGGAGAGAAGCTCAAGATCGTCAAGGAAATCGACGACCGCACCTTGCCGGCGCTCGTGCCCAGCATGCTGCTGCAGCCGATCGTGGAAAACTCCATCAAGCACGGCTTGAGCGCCAAAATCGGCGGCGGTACGATTTGGCTGCGCAGCCGGGTTCGCGGGGGGCGCCTCGAAATCGAGATCGAGGACGACGGGGTGGGTGTTTCCGAGGAAGCCAAGCCGGAAATTTTTCAACGCGGCATCGGGGTCAGCAACGTCCGCGAGAGGCTGCAAGTTCTTTTCGGCAACGAGTTCAACATGGTGATCGAGCCCCGTCCGGGTGGAGGCACGTGCGTCCGTATCGAGATTCCCGAACTGCAAGATCCCGCCGAGGTCGGCCAGGCTGAAACCGTCGGCCCGGCGGAAGTGGAAGCGGGTGCGCGTCCCGAGGCCGCGGCGGCGACGCGGCTCATCCCACGAAGTCCCTGACCCGCCTTCCCCGCCGCGTGGCGAGGTAAGAATCGCAGCGTGGATCTCGCCTCCGAGAGCCGCGGGGGCTGAGGCTGGATTTACGAAATGATGTGCTACGCCGCTTCTGGACGAAACTCGGCCCGGCTCACTGGAAGTATAAGATGGCGGGGACGATCCGATAGTCTTTTTCCGAGCAAAGCCCCCACCTCATGTCGTAGTCCGGGCGGGTAGCGAGCACGATCTCGGGGATCTTGGTCTGATCGTCTTCGAGGTGATATCCGGCGAGCGCCAGACGCGGCTTGCCTTTGACTAGAGTGTTTCGCGCGCCCGCCAGCGCCTTTTGTTCAGCCCCTTCGATATCCATCTTGATGAAGTCGACTCGCTCGAGTTGCAGCTCCTCGACAATCTTATCGATTGTTGTCAGCGGGACCTGGGTTCCCAGGTTGTGGTCTTCATGGGGGAGCATCACCCGGCTTAACGCGGAGTCGGCGTCGGAGTAGAATACCATCGTCTCTTCTTTGTTCCAAACCCCTTTTTCGTAAACGATCACCCGGCCGGCGGCGATCTCGTCAGCGAGATTCCTCTTCAGAGCAACCAGCGTCCGAGGAGCGGGCTCGATGGCCACCACAAGCTCGGCGCCGGCGGCCAGGGCTTCGCGGGCAAAAACGCCGACATGCGCTCCACAGTCGAGGACAACGTCTCCCGGATGGACGCTTAGATTCGGCGGATCGTACATGTCGCTTTCATGCTTGGCAACAACCCAGACCATCGTCTCTGCGGCTCCCGAGGGAACCCAAAACTTTCCCTGGGGAGTTTCCCAAAGCTCGAAGCCCTCGGCATCTTCCTCGACGAGGCGGCTCGCGCTTCTCACCCGATCAATCCGCTCGTAGTGCTCGCGGACCACTTCAGGGGAGTTCAACGCCTGACCGAAAGAGCAGACCGGGCTGCGGCCGGCGAGGGCGATCGTCAAGGTTCGAAATTTCGGTACCCGGTGGTAGACGGCGAACGCCACGGCGAACAGCATGACGGCAACAGCCACGACATCAAGGACCCGAGATTTCTTCTTCGGCTTCCGCGGTGGAGAGTCCACGTTCACTCCTGCTGACTCGTCGGCCGTTGGACACTTCCCCCTGTTCTTTCCTCGACGGCAACGCCACCCGGCGCCTACAACCTGCGCCCCGGGACCGTCTCGGCATTCACGCCCCGCCGGTGACCACTCAACTCGTCGCCACTCCTCAGTGTGCGGACGCTATAGCGACCCTAGAATTGGCGCAATCCCGTAGGGAATCCCAGTAATGTCACCTATCCTACAACGTGGTGAACACCAAGGCCTTCGTGCGGCTCCAGACGCCTAACCTAATTCAGTCTCGCACGTCTACACTATTTGCAGGCAGCGACGGTGGAAACTCTTAGTGTGGCGAGCCGCCCGCAAGCGGCTCACATCAGCGAGACTGCTCTGATCCGGGCCGCTCGGGAGCGGGACCACAACGCCTTCGAGCAGCTCGTACGGCTGCACGACCGAAACGTCTTGCGCGTGGCCATGAATCTTCTGCGGTCGCAAGACGACGCCCGGGACGCCTATCAGGAAACCTTCCTACGGGCCTACCGGAGCCTCGACAGTTTTCGGTTCCAGTGCACCTTTAACACCTGGCTCTACCGCATCGCCACCAACGTCTGCCTCGACCTGCTGCGCCGTAGGAGCGTTCGCCGCGAGCACGTGATGAGCCAGGAAACTCCGGGTGACGGTCCCGGACTCCTCGAGACGGCGCGTGATGAGCGACCCGAGAGCGACCCCGCGCGCGTGGCGGCCGGTCGGGAGCTCGCCGACCGCATCGACCGCGCCATCGAGACCCTTTCGCCCAAGGAACGCGCGGTGTTTGAGCTGAAGCATTACGAGGGCCTGCGGCTACGCGTCATCGGCGAGGTTCTCGAGATCAGCGAAGAAGCGGCCAAGAACAGCCTCTTCCGCGCCACCCGCAAGCTCCGCCGAGCATTAGGAGAGACCACCCCATGAACTGCGAACGAGTCAAAGACACCCTCCTGCTCTACCTCTACAACGAATTGGAAGAGCGGGAGCACGAAGCCTTCCAGGAGCATCTGGAGTCGTGCTCGGGCTGCGCCGGCGTTGTGGAACAGGAGCGCCGCCTGCTGGGCCGTCTCGATCAGCGGTGCTCCGCGAACCCGTCCGAGGCCATGCTGGCCGAATGCCGTCACGATCTGATGCGCAGCGTCTACCACTGGCAACAGGACAATTCTCGCGGCGCAAGCCGGCTGCCGGCCTGGGCAGACCTCTCGCGTGTGTTTGCTTCGAGTCCCCGGACCTGGCAGCCCGCGGCCGCCCTCGTACTCTTAGTCGCGGGATTCTATTTCGGGAGAGCGAGCGTGGGCGCCCCCGCCGGAGAGGCGTCTGTCTCGGATATTCGGTCCGCTTCGCTGATTCCGTGGGAAACGTCGGTGGGCGAGATTCAGTCGGTCGAACGGGACCCCGACGACGGAACCGTGGAGATAGTCTTGGAGGAAACGACTCGCCGCACGATTTCCGGGGCGCCGCACGCCCCCCACATCCGCGGCCTGCTGATCTCGGCCGTACGGGACTACCCGAACTCGGGCGTGCGTCTGGAGACCCTCGACGCACTACGCCACAGGGTCGATGACCGCGAAGTGCGCCTGGCGCTGCGGGAGGCCATGCTCCGCGACCGCAACCCGGGAGTGCGCCTCAAGGCCTTTGAGGCGCTGCGAGTCCATCACGGCGAACCCGATATCCGAGAGGCCCTGAAGCAGATGCTGCGGCAGGACGAGATTCCCGGCATGCGCATTCAGGTGATCGACTCCCTTACCGAGAAACCCGACGGCGAGTTGGTCGGGCTGCTGCAAGAATTGGTGGAGAGCGATGAGAACCGTTACGTACGCCTGAAGTGCCGCAGAACGCTGCGTCAGCTCAATGCCTCGGAGGAACTGTTTTGATGCGACCAGGATCGCCTAGTGCCTTCCGAGCCGCGACCGTGAGGGAGCGGGTCCGGGGATTGCTTGCCTATGACCCGTTGTAAATTCATGCAACCAAGCACAAGGCCAAGTGAAAAGAAAATCCCCGGCGTGAGCGCTGCCGGACAACTCGTCTGGATCTTGGGGTCCTTGGCGCTAGCGCAGACGCTGCCGGCACAGACAGTTGGCCCGGTCGAAAAGCAGGGCCGCTACTGGGTCCAAACCGAAGAGGGTTCCCTGCGAGCCGGTACACGGCTCCGTGTCAGCTCAATGGGTTACATCACCGTGACAGGGGGTTCGTGGCAGGAGGTTGGCTATAAGGTGGTCAAGAAGCTCCGTGCAAGGAGCCGGCAAGAGGCCGCGCGGTTATTGGGTTCGGCTCGCGTCGACACCTCGCAACAGGGTGGCACGGCGGTGGTGAGGGTCGTCTCCCCCAACTGCTTCCAGTGCAATTTCACGGCCAACGCGTTGATCTCCGTTCCCGCCTCGACGCAAGAGGCCACGCTGGAAACGACCGGCGGCGCCCTCAAGGTGACCGGCGTGGCCGGCAGCGTCAAAGCCGAAACCGCCGGCGGATCGATCGAAATGGAAAACATCGGCGGTGACGTACGCGCCGCAACCGCCGACGGCTTCATTCGTCTCGGTTCAGTGGGCGGCGACGTCCACTGTGAAACGGCGGGAGGCTTCATCGAACTGGCCAAGGCCGGCGGCGCAGCGACCCTGATAACCAGCGGCGGGGGCATTCGGGCCGGAGAAGTCAAAGGGACGCTGCAGGCCGAGACGCTGGCAGGAAGTATCCGAGCCGAAAAAGTCGGCGGCGACTTTCGAGCCGGTACTGCGGGAGGCTCGATTGAGATCGGCCAGGTCGCCGGCTCGGTGGATGCCGATACCGCGGGAGGCTCCATCAACGTCGGCTCGGCCCCGTCCGGCGTGCATGTTGAAACCGCGGCCGGCAATATTCGCCTCTACGACGTGGCGGGCGCTGTCCGAGCGGCGACTGCCGCCGGCAGTATCCAAGCTCATTTTCTCGCCGGACAGCCGTTGAAGGAGTGCCGGCTGGAAACCCTAGGTGGCAGGATCGTGGTCTTTCTTCCCGAATCCCTGCCCATAACGGTCGAAGCTACGGTTGATCTGGGAAATCGTCTGAACCGCATCATGAGCGAATTCAGCGCTATCGCGGTACGGCGAGCCGAGGACGGCTTCGGCCCCGGCGTGGTCAGCGCGGCAGGCAGCCTGAATGGTGGCGGCCCCGTGCTCAGCATCCACAACACGGGCGGAAGAATTCAGATCCGCAAACGGCAGTAGCGAAAGTAAGGCTCGACGATTTTGTTTCGAGCACAAGAAAGGACAAAGAACAAAGATTGCTGGGCACTCCATTTCAAGAATGAGCTCAGGTTTCGGGCTGCCGGGGCGGCCGCCCGCGGCGAAAGTCGCAGGGGAGAGAAAAATGGGGGCTGCCAGCAATTCGCCCCCCATCATGGCCCTGGAAACAAGGAACTTCACCTGAAGCGAATTGGCTGGCTCTACCCGATTTTTTAAGCTCTCCAGCTTGCCGCGTCGAGACTTTTCTCGATGCTTGCGTTTCAGCCTGGGAGGACGCCTCTCGGCGCCGACTGCGATTGAGGACTACTTTAGGAGGGACAAGATCATGCGAATTCTCACACTTTCTTTTCTTGCGCTGTTACTCACCTTCGGTTCGGTACTGGCCCAGCCGCCGCCCCCGCCGCCTCCGCCCCATGGCCGAGCGGGGGTCTTCATTCAGCAGGCTCTGGGACTGGACGGAAGCTATCTCGGGGTCGGGCTTCTCGAAATCGACGAAGACCGCGCCGCCGAGCTCGGCATGGGCGAACCCCGCGGTGTCGAAATCAGCAACGTGGCCTCCGGCAGCCCCGCCGAGCGTGCCGGGATCCAAAAAGGCGACGCCGTCGTCGAATACGCCGGGCAGCGCGTCATGGGTGTCGAACATTTCGTGCGGCTCGTGAAAGAAACTCCCGTCGGACGCAAGATAAAGCTAAACGTGCTGCGGGAGGGGTCTGAGCTCGACCTTCAGGCTGCTATCGGCGAACGCAAACAGCGCCCTCACTTCCGATCCTGGCTCTGCGATGAGGATGAGCCCGGCTGCGAGTTCCGTGTTCCGGGCTTGAACTGGACCCGGCGCGGTTTCGGTTTTGATCTTCCCCGCCCCCACATGGTGATGAGGAACCGTTTCCTTGGGGCGGAAGTGGAATCGGTCGAGGGACAACTCGCGGAATACTTCGGTGTCGAAAAAGGATTACTCGTTCGTTCCGTGGATCAAGACACACCCGGCGAGCGAGCTCAACTCAAGGCGGGTGATATCATCGTCGCGCTCGCCGGCAAACCGGTGGCCGACGCGGGCGAGCTTAGGGCAGCGATTCGAGAGGCGGATCGAGACGGAAGAATCGCCCTCGAAGTCATGCGCGACCGCTCGAAGCTCACCTTGTCCATTGAACCCGACAATCGCCGCTCCGAGCCCAAGGGCGGGCATCGAAAGGACGTTCGCACCAAGCGTTTGTGAACGCCCCGAGGGTGCAGGCACGGCCACTCCCCTACTTGGCAGGGGCGCGGCATGCCGCGCCCTCGGCTGTCATGACCCTCCCGCTCCCCCTCCGCTGTGAGAAAATGGCCTTCTCAAGGAGAGAAATGATGACTCATGGCGCGAAGTTTTTGCAGCTTGTCGAAGACGCCAAATCGCGTATTCAAGAAACGACGGTGGCTGAAGTAAAGAGCGATTTGGACGCTGCTGCCGCCTTTACCCTGGTCGACACGCGTGAAGAGTCGGAATGGGCGGCCGGCCGCGCAGCCGGCGCCATCCACCTCGGCAAGGGCGTTATCGAGCGTGACATCGAAAAGACGATACCGGACACCTCGAAGAAGATCGTTCTCTATTGTGGAGGCGGATTCCGTTCCGCGCTTGCCGCCGACGCGCTCGAAAAGATGGGCTACCGCAATGTCTACTCGTTAGCCGGTGGCTGGCGGGCATGGAAATCGTCGGGGCTGCCGACTGAATCCGAGTAGGATGGTCGTGAATGCGAGTCGGTGGAGACGGCCTACCGCTTGCGGCTACCGCGGAAAGTAACCGCCGATCCATAGACCGAGAACCGCCAGAATTAGACCGGCCAGGGAGTTATACCATTCACGCCCAGCAAGTAAACCCACCGCCCCGAGGGCTATGAGGACGATCGTAACGTATTCCATCATTTCTTCGCTCCAAGAATAAGAAA
The DNA here is from genome assembly GCA_965248365.1 of Bryobacterales bacterium. Lineage (GTDB taxonomy): Bacteria > Acidobacteriota > Terriglobia > Bryobacterales > UBA6623. The sequence goes on from CBDFJA010000004.1 coordinate 1,298,208, forward strand.
CACCCGTGTTGTCGAAAAGTTGCTTTGAGCGATCCGATCTCCCGCGGGATCGTTAAGGGAAGCACGCCAAGCAACGAAACGGCCTTCTTGTCTGGTTCGATACCATAAGGCGAGATTCACGAATGTCGCCTAGCCAGCATTTTTTGTCAGCAAGCCGCGGAGGCGAACGGCTGCGCCGGCCCAGCGTTCTTTGCTCCGCTGGGATCCCCCTCGGAGGCGGAGCCAGCCGACGTATCGGAAACAAGGGCGGCCGCGGCGGCCCGCCCTTGCAAGATGACGCACCCGTAGCGACGCTCGGCAAGCGTCTCGGTGATTGCCTTCTTGGCCTCTTGCTGCCGGCTCTGCTTCTGTTTGTCCCGCTTCAGGCTCAGCAGGCGCGGCTTGGCGGCGCGGCGCGGCTTCAATCTCTTCTCGAACGGCTGAACACGCTCGGCAGCCTGCTTGTACTGGGTGCGCATCCGGATGACGAGAATACCGCGGTCATCGCCTACTTCGCGCGCGGGCGCCACATTCGAACAGCCTATCTTTCCGCGACTCGCGGCGAAGGAGGACAGAACCTGATCGGCTCCGAGCAGGGGGCGCTGATGGGCGTCATTCGCACCCAGGAGCTGCTGGCGGCGCGCCGCATCGATGGCGGGGAGCAGTTTTTCACGCGCGCCATCGACTTCGGTTACTCGAAGTCCCCCGACGAAGCGCTCGAGCGCTGGGGTCGTGAGCGCTTGCTGGGCGACATGGTCCGCGTCATTCGGCGCTTTCGACCCGACGTGATCGTCACCCGTTTTCCTCATCAGGGCAGCGGCGGACACGGGCAACACACCGCCGTCGGACATCTTTCGGTCGAGGCCTTCGAGGCCGCCGCGGACGCCGGCCGTTTTGCCGATCAGTTCAGTCAAGGGCTCGAGCCGTGGCGGGCCAAGCGACTCTATTGGAATACCTACAGCTTCAGACGGCAACGCGAACAACCCAAAGACGCACGTCGGAATCACCTGAAAATCGACGCCGGTCAATACGATCCCCTGCTGGGCCGCTCCTATGCGGAGGTGGCCGGTGAGAGCCGCAGCATGCATCGAAGCCAGGGCATGGGGACAGCGCAACGAAAAGGGCCCGTGACCGCTTTTTTCGCCTACATTGCCGGCGATCCGGCTGAGAACGATCTTTTTGACGGCATCGATACCAGTTGGCGGCGGGTGCCGGGAGCGAAAAAAGTCGCTCGTCTGTTGGCGCGGGCGCACAGCGACTACCGGCCCGAGAACCCCGAGGCGGTCCTGCCCCTGCTCACGAAGGCTTACGCTGCCGTTCGAGAATTAAATGATCCTTGGATCGAGGTCAAAAAAATGGAGTTGCTGGAGGCGATTCAACTCGCCGCCGGGCTTTGGATCGATGCCGCCGCCGACCGCTGGGACGCAACTCCCGGCAGCGATCTCGAAATCACCCTGTCTGCTCTGAACCGCTCCCGGTTTCCCCTTACTTGGGCTGGCACCCGAATCACCGGAGTCGTCGGGCACACCGAGCCGGGCGCCAAGGCGAAGCTGGGTTACAACCAGGTCTCGAGTCGGAAAGTCTCGCTCCGGGTTCCGGACTTTGCGCTCTACTCGCAGCCCGAATGGCTTGAACGGCCTGTTCAGGGCGACTCCTACGGCATTCACGATCCCACAATGATCGGGCGTCCCGAAGCACGGCCAGTCTTGGAAGCGACGTTCTATTTCAGGACCGCGCAGGGCCTCGATCTGCCTTTCCGAAAACCGGTTGCCTATCGCTGGGTCGATCGGGCGCTCGGCGAGCGGACGAGGGCTTTGGAGATCGTGCCGGCCGTCGCTGTGAGCTTCGCCGAAAAGACCATGATCTTCCCCGACGCGGACCCGCGGACCGTCTCGGTCAACCTTCAAAACAACGCGGGAAGCGCGGTCGGCAAGCTGCGACTCGACGTTCCCGAGGGCTGGAGCGTGAAACCCGCCTCGGTCCAGTTCGATTTAAAGCGGCGGGGACAGCAGCAGACATTCAACTTTTCGATCGCCCCGCCGGCGGCTGATTCGGCGGGCGAGGTCACCGCCAAAGTCGAGTTGGGAGGACGGGTCATGTCCTCGGGGGTGCGCATCATCGAACATCCCCATGTTCCGATCCAGGCGGTTTATCCCGCGGCGCGCCTGCGCGTGGCGCGAGCGGAGGTCAAGCTGCTCGCCAAGAAAATCGGCTATGTGATGGGGGCCGGCGACAATATTCCCCATGCCCTTGAGCAACTTGGCGCTTCGGTCACGCTGCTCTCATCCGAGGATTTGGTTTCTGGGGATCTTGCTAAGTTCGACGCTATTGTTACGGGGGTCCGCGCGTTGAACACTCGCCCTGACCTGCTCGCCGCGCGTGAACGGCTGCTCGCCTACACGGAGCAGGGAGGCGCGCTGGTCGTCCAGTACAACACGGTATCTCGCCGCGGGGGAGCGGCCGCCGGCGTTGCCCTGGCGCCTTATCCCATGACTCCTTCCCGCAACCGGGTGAGCCGAAAGAAGGCAGCCGTCACTTTCCCCAACCCCGGCCATCCCTTGCTGCACGCCCCGAATCCGATCACGCGGCGGGACTTTGAAGGCTGGGTGCAAGAGCGCGGGCTCTACTTCATGAGTGATTGGGACGAGCGTTACGAGCCGGTCCTGCAGTGCAACGATCCGGGCGAGCCGCCACAACGGGGAGGGCTGCTCAGCGCCCGATACGGCCAAGGCGTCTTCATCTACACCGGCTACTCCTGGTTCCGCCAGCTCCCGGCCGGGGTTCCCGGGGCGTATCGGATCTTCGCCAATCTATTGAGCGCCGCAACAGTACCACGAACGCTACCCAGCCGATAACCTTTCCGGAATGGATTGATTTGCAGGGGCCTTGGGAAAGCCGCGATGGCGGCTAGCCCCAATACTGTCGATTTCAGAAAGAAGCATGGAAATCTCGACTTTCCTGCGGTCGTTGCGGATGGGGGCGCGCGGGCGCAGCGGGTAGCTGCTCATCTTGCGCTTGACGCCGCGCGGACGGCGGCGGCCGCGGCTGGAGACCACCCGCTCCTCGAGCAGTTCGTCGAGAACCTGTCGATGAAACGCTTTTCTAGCTCGAGGGGGGAATAGCCACCGCCATGGCCAGTTTGCGGCGGACCACCCGCAGCGCATGCACGTAGGAAAGCCGATCCGGATCCTGTTGGCTGTTGGCGGTGGCCTCATGCATCAGATCGCGAATCGCAAAATGCGCCAGCAGCAGCCCCCAAAACTCCTGGCGCACCAGCTCCGGCGTCTTGCTGCGTAGCACGATCTTGGGTCCTCGCAAGTGCGTCTTGAGTTCGTCAAACGCCGTTTCGATCTCCCAGCGCTCGTGGTAGAGCGCCGCCAGTGGTGGGGCCGGCGCCGCGGCCGGGTCGAGCAGGCTGGTCAGCAAACGGTAGAGGGGTTCGGCGTTGTCAACACCCTCGAGCCGATACTCGATGACGCGCACCTCGAGGCCGTTGGTTTGGCGTCGGCGGTCCCCTTCGCCGGAATAGATACGGCTCAGATAGGAGCCGTCGGCGAGTCGCCGCTGGAGGGGCAAACGCAAGTTCTTCTTGACACGCCACAACAGAGCCGCCCCCGTCCCACGCGCCTGCTTCCACAGCGGATAGCTGAAGAAATTGCGGTCGGCCAGGCAGAGCATGTCCTTTTCGAGCGCCGGCAGCAGCTGCTGGGCCAGTGCGATTTCACTCCTCGCGTAGGGTCCCAGGCGAGAGCCGAACAGCACGTGCGTGCCGTTTTCCACCAGGGATACGAAACGCAATTGGGGATAGGCGCTGGCGCCCCGCGAGACCCCCGGACGCCCGAACGCTTGCCGGTTGCCCGGCTCATCGGCGAGGTCGAGAACGCTGCCGTCGAGCGAGACCAGCCGCCGGCGACCGTACCAGGCGCCGCGAGTGGTGGGGTCGGCGATCGGCTTGACGACCTCGTCGTGCAATTGCCGCAGGGGCTCGGCCCCCAGCCGTATGCGGGCCCGCGAGATGCCCGAGCGGCTCGCCGCCGCCGGCCGTTTGTGAGCGGCCCGCAGCCAGCTGAGTCCTTCCAGCAGGCAACGCAACACTTCGCGATAGGACACCTGCATATACAACGCCAAGGCGATCACGTAGTAGACCATCACCGGTGCCGGCAAATCGCGCTGACGACGGTCGGCCCGACCGCTGCGCCGCAACACGCGATCCACCGTCGAACGCGGAAACCGCCGGGCCAGCACGCCCAAACTGATGTAGTCGCTAATTCGCGAGCCGGGGGGAAGCTCCGCCAACGTTCGTGCCATGTCACGCACCTCCTGTTGATGAGAACAGGATAGCATGAAAATATTCTTAACTCGACAGTATTGCGGCTAGCTGTGGAGCCTCAACAGGTTGTTCCGGGGAGGAGGGAGTCGGCTGATAGGGGGATTATAGCCGAGGCTGGCGTGGGGGCGATGCCAATTGTAGTCGTGGAGCCAGGGGAGCAGATGGTTGGCGCGTTGGAGGGAGGAGCAGTAGGAGCGGGCATAGGCCCATTCGCGGAGGGCGGTTTGGATGAAGCGCTCGGCCTTGCCGTTGGTGCGAGGGGTGTAGGGGCGGGTGAAGCGGTGGCGGATGCCGAGGCGGCGGCAAGTACGACGGAAGTGGCGGGAGCGGTACCAGGAGCCATTGTCGGTGAGCAGGCGTCGGATGCGGATGCCAAGCGAGCCATAGTAGGCGTGGGCGAGGAGAAGGAACTGGGCAGCGGAAAGGCTGCGCTCATCGGGCAGGATCTGGGAGAAGGCGATGCGGGAATGGTCGTCGACGGCGACGTGGACGAACTCCCAGCCGGCGGCGCGGGAGCGTCGGGTCTTATCGCCGGTAACGCGGTGACCGGCGTGCTGGAAGCGGCCGAGCTTTTTGATGTCGAGATGCAGTAGATCGCCGGGACGGTGATGTTCGTAGCGGCGAACGGGGGGAGCGGGTTCGAGATCGCGGAGACGGTTGAGTCCGGCGCGACCGAGGAGGCGGCTGACGGTGGCCGGGGATAGCCGCAGGGTTTGGGCGATGCGGCGGCCCGTCCAACGTTGTCGGCGCAGGGCGAGGACGCGGTCAACGACGGCTTGCGGGGTGCGGCGCGGGCTATGCCGGGGGCGCGAAGAGCGATCGTAGAGACCGGCTTCGCCTTCGCCGCGGTAGCGGGCCAGCCAACGGCGGGCGGTGCGTTCTGAGACGTCTCGGGCCGCCGCGGCGGCCCGAGGCGTCTCTCCAGCGAGGATGCATCGAACCAAAAGGGCTCGGCCTTTGGGCGTCAATCGGGCATTCTGATGGATGTTCATGCGGTCTCTCCAGGGTCGTGGTTATTCGACAACTCCAGCTTCCCTGGTCCGGGACCGAATGAACAACCTGTTGAAAGATCACAACTAGCCCGCATTCTCACCACCTGGGCAGTGGATGAGGCGCAAGGCCCGGCGGCCACGGCTCGCGGCAACAGTTTGTGTACATTTCCCGGCGTACAGTATACCCGGCGAGCGCCCCGGGGCACGGCATGCCGTGCCCCTACATCCCTGACGGCAATGTGCCGGCTCTCGGGCTCCGCCGACCCAGCGTTCGCTTCGCCTCATCCTCGGCTATCAATCCGTGCGGCGCTTCGCGCCTTGTCATGACGACCGACGAGAGCGGACTGTTGGAGGCGCCCTTGTGGAGCCAGGTGTATCCGCCCTCGGTTGAAGGGCCGGTAGCGGACGCAAACAGCACCTTCTATTTCAGGGGCTCTCAGACGGGTTGCTCGCCCGAGAGATCCCGGAGCATTTCCTGGATCTCCTGAAGGGTGAACTTATTCAGTGCGATCACCGTCGCATCGCCGCGGAAAGCCGGCGGCACGATCCGCCGAGCGTCTTCTTTGGAATCCACGTCCACCATCATCCAGGCCTTGTGCACGCCGTCTCGGCAACCCCAATCCGCGTTGGTGACGTAGTGAGATCCAATGGAGAGCAAGGCATGGGCAGCCCGTACGCAGGCCTCGTGCTCTGAAGCGTGGCATATTTCGATTAGGAAACTAGGCATCCTGTTCACTCCGGCTCGCCCATGGTACACCCTCCCTTCTTCCTGGCACAACCAATCTACCGCCGAGGGGTAGACCCGACTACGGATCGAGGCGCTCCCAAGGTCTGTTCCCGCTGTCCGCCGTACACAGATTGTCGCAGTCCGTAGCGCGGACCTGGGCCGCTTTTCTCACCACGTGGCGAGGCGCAGTGCGTGAGAGGCCCGTCAGTACAAGGCGCGCGCCGCTCGGTGCCGCATTTCTTGAATAGTGCGGGCGTACTTGAACAGTACGTTGAGCACGGCGAGCAAGCGCAACGCAGTAATGGCGGGCCTATGGCGTGCTTCGACCGTCAAGTGGTGAGAAATGCGGCCTAGGCCGGCGGGATCGCTCTTCGCCTTCGCGCTATCGGTTCGTCGCCCGCCAGATCTGCGGTAAACCTCGGCGGACAATCTGGTCCCGCACGCCGGCGGGGAATCCCTCACAGCCAAGTCAGAAGGCCACGCTGTAACTCAGGCCGGGGTCTCTGCCCCGGATAAGCAGGAAGGAAACGGTGTGCCTCTTGAGAGAGACGTTGAACGTGGGATGAACATGAACTCCATCGAAGATCACGAGCGACGTGACGGTTTCCGAGAAGCCGATGTTGAGTCCGCCGATCGGGCGTACTTTTCCCTCGTAAGTTCCGTACACGACGCCACCATAGGGGGCGATCGGCAGCCCGGTCTCGCGCTTCAGATTTTTGCTGAAGGTGGCGTAGAAGGCCTGTCCGGAGGGCGTGCCGATTCGGTCTGAACTGGTGCCCAAGACCAGCGCTGGACGATGGCTCGTCTCCCGAATGGCAAGGAGATTCGCCAGTGGGCTCACCTTGCCGGCCCGCGGGTTGTATTCCACCCCGGCCGAGAATCTCGACGTGAGCCAATAGGTCAGCGTGGTGCGGATGCTGGCGCGATCGATCTGATTCGCCACCCAACGAGACCCGAATGTCCAACGTTTTTCAAGTTCGTGTCCCGCCCCGCTGACCGCGCGGCCTTCTCCCGGTCAAGTCGGTCAACTGGGCACGAGAGAAGCGCCCTCCATCGCTACCGCCCCGTGCTGGTGTTCTTCCTCGCCTTCATGGTGGCCGTGTTTGTCCTTCGCTGATTCGAGGTGATCCACCAGCGGAGGTGGCGGCTGGGCAGTTCGATCGCCTAGCAGCCAATCAATGCGTTCAATCAGCTCGTGTTCCTCGACGAGCCCCAGTATCCTGGCACGAACGCGTCCGTCGCGGTCGATCAAAGCAGTCGCCGGCAGGGCAGTTCCCAGGCCAAGCCGCTCCATGTCCTTGACGGTGGCGCCGAGCCAGATCGGGAAATTGACCCCGTATTCTTCGACGAACTCCTCGACTCGACCTCTCGCGCTCTCATCGTCCGCCGACGCGCCGATGATCTCGACACCTCTTGCCTGATACTGTTCGCGCACCCGGACGAAGATCGGCATTTCCTCCCGGCAAGGCACGCACCAGGTAGCCCAAAAATTCAGGATGACGATTCGGTCCCGATAGTGTTCGAGGCTTTGGCGATCGCCCGATAGGCCTTGTAGGGCGAGGATCGCAGGCTCCTCCAGCCCCGTGATCTGCTCAGACTCCGCGTCAGAGGCAAACCCTTCGCAGGGTAGAGAGAACAGCAATACGGAGAACACCGAAGGGCACAGCAACAGCGAGATCGCTCTACTTAGAGTTCTCCTTCGAAGGTCCGCCGCAGCCACTACATCCAGCTTAGCCCGCTTTTCTCACCACGTGGCGAGGCAAAGTGCGTGAGAAGCCCGTCAGTACAAGGCGCGCGCCGCTCGGCGCGCGGAGGTGTACTTTTGCGGGTGCAGCCTAACCGTTTCGTATTTTGGCTCTACCAAAAGCAGCAGCGACCCGCGTTCGGCGCCCGACCGGGAAAGTACGTTGAGCACGGCGAGCAAGCGCAACGCGGTAATGGCGGGCCTATGGCGTGCTTCGACCGTCAGGTGCTGAGAAATGCGGGTTAGTCCCTCTTAACACCCCCGCTCCAGCGCTGTGGATGGAAGCGCAGCCGATTGTCAAGTCTTTTTGTGATCACAGTTTGAGGATAAGCACGTAGCGCAGGGCGACACTTTGGTCCCCGGCCCGAGTCAAAGCGAAATCACTCACCGCGCAACGGGGAAACTTGGCACTCTTGCTACGCTGAAAGGGGAACCGCGGAAACCGACATGACGCTCGACGGACAACAAAAAAGTACGAAACAAAGCCAATTTCCTATAACTGTATTAAATGCAGCATCTTGCATTGTATTCGCAAAGCGAACAAAGAGCGAAATAATTGCTCCTCGCCGGCCTTTCCTCACGCTGCTTCTGCTGCCGTCGCTCACGGGTCGCCGCTGCCGAAACCCAGACCCACCCGCTGTGAGGATCTGATGGAAGCGGCCCAGCTCCGACGGTAGACGAACTGCTGATCGAGGCGTCGAAGAAAGCAAGGGCCACCGGACTACGCGCCTACGGTCACGTCACAGACCGCAGAGCCGGGTGAGGTTCCGAGGGCGCCAACGCGCAGGGCCGGGGCGCCTTTCCCGCTCGACCTGGGCCGTTTCAGTCTCCGCGCGCGGCGTGGAGATCCTTGGCGAGCCGGCTGACGCTGTTCCACAGCAGCATCAAGTCGTTCCCGCAGCCGACCAGCTTCATTCCCCGATCGATCCAAAACTTGGCCATCTTCGGGTCCCGGGTCTGGATGGACGGGGAGCGGCCGTGGCGGTTGCAGGCCTCGATCACCGTTTCGATGGCCCCGATGACATCGGGGTGCTCGAACTGGCCGCCGACTCCGTAGGAAATCGAAAGATCCGCCGGCCCGATCATGACGGCGTCAACGCCGGGCACCGAGACGAGCTCGTCGCAGCGCTCGACGGCGGCCTTGGACTCGATTTGAAAAACGACCATGGTCTGCTCGTTGAGATGCTCGGTGACTTCGGTTACGGACGCGTTCGCGTAGTTGACGATGGCCGGCGTAAAGCCGCAACCACGGACGCCTTGCGGGGGGAACTTCGTCCAACTGATGGCCTCGGCCAGGACTTCGGCCGAGTCGACGCGGGGAAAGATAATGCCTTCGGCTCCCATGTCGAGCGCGCGGGCGACCAGCGAGTACTGGAAATCAGCGACTCGCACGATCGGCGTGATTGTCGTCATCGAGCAACTGCGCACCAAATCCTGAATCGTCTCGACGGTAAAGGGGCCGTGTTCGGTGTCGATGAAGATCCAGTCGAGTCCGGCGGCGGCGTACATGCGGGGTATCTCGGCCGAGCGCGACAGCGAAACGCTGCAGCCGAACGCAACGCGGCCTTCCCGGAGCATTTCCTTGGTTCGGTTCACTCGCATAAGGTACAAGTATTGCATTTTGGCGGTGAGAGGTTTAGTATTCGAGTAGAAAAATTGGGAGGCTGCGATGGCAACAAAGAGCCTGCGAGTACTCCTGAGCGTGACCTTTGCCGCGGCGCTCCTTGGCGCCTCTCCACGGGTGAAGTCGGTCGAGCCTGACAGTGGCCAAGCAGGAACTGAGTTGGTCGCGAAGGGCGAAGACCTTGACGCGCGACAGGTGTCGGCGTTTTACCTAACAGACGGCGAACATGACCACAAAGTACGAATGAAGGAGCAGACGTCGGAATTGATTCGGTTCGTGATTCCGCCGAAGACCCCTCCAGGTCGATACGCCTTGATGTTGGAGACAAAGGGGGCCAACGCGAGCTGGCTCCAGCAGCCCGTCTATTGTACGGTGCTGGAATAGCAACGGGCCGGCCTTCTTCTTTTTGTGCCGGTCAGCGACCGACCAGGACGCCAATCAGGAGTGTGGGTCCGTCTTGGCGGCGAGGCGTTCCTGCTCGTGCCCCGGGGGAGAGTCTATCTCGCGGTTCCCGCCGCCTTCTAATTGTGAAATGGCCCATTCAGCGTGTTCGCGGATGATGGGGTCCGGGTTCGCGGCGAGGCGGCGCAGGGGTTCGAGAAACTTTCCCTCACCGCTGTTCCCCATGGCCATGGCGACGTTCCGCAGAAACCCACGATAGCGGCTTCGCTCGATGGGCGTATCCGCGAATCGGCGGGTGAATTCCTCTTGGGTGAGTGAAGCAAGCTCTTCAAGCGAGGGGAGCCTGTGACGGGGTTGAAACTCGGGCGCGTCCGTTGTCGCGGCGCGCCCGTTCCACGGACAGACATCCTGGCAGATGTCGCAGCCGAAGATATGGGAGCCGATTGCGGACCGATTTTGCTTGGAGATCTCCCCTCGCAACTCGATCGTCCAATAAGAAATGCATCGGCGCGAATCGAGCGCGTAAGAGGGCCCTTCGGGTTCGCCCGTCGGCACGAACGCGTCCGTCGGACAAGCCTCGATACAGCGCGTGCAGGTGCCGCAGCGAAAGGGGGCGGACTGGTCGGCTTCCAGTTCGAGAGAGGTGAGCAGCTCGCCCAGGAAGAGCCAGGAGCCCAGTTGCTGGTTGATGAGGCAGGTGTTCTTGCCGATCCACCCCAGACCGGCCTGGTGCGCGTAGGCTCTTTCGAGCAGTGGAGCCGTATCAACGCAGACCTTGTAGTCGAAGGCCCCTACTTCGTCGTGCATCAGCTCCACCAGCCGGTGGAGCTTTCCCCGGATTACCTGGTGATAGTCCTCGCCCCAGGCATAGCGCGAGACCCAGCCTCGGTTCGTGCAATCTACTTCGGTGGAGTAAGGATCTTCGGTGTTATAGACCAGACCGACCGAGATGATCGACTTCGCGGAAGGAAGAAGGCTCTTGGGGTCGCTTCGCATCTCACCGCGGCGGCCCTCGAGGTAGCTCATTTCCCCGGCGAAGCCGCGCTCGAGCCACTGGGGGTAGAAAAGGGATTCCAAAGTCGGCTCCGCCGCGGCGACCCCGGCCAAGTCGAACCCGGTCTGCTTCGCCAGCCTCTTGACTGCATCCGCCGTCACGCTACTTGTGATAATAGACGAGCGAGCCGCGGAGCGCCCGGGGAAATCCCTCGCGGCTCGTCGGAAGGGCGATCGCGAGGCCGATCAGCGAATCCGCGGCGCTTGCACGGCGTTTCGCGCCGGGCTAGAATCAAGAATTCCCTTAACCGTTTCCAGGAGGCTACATGGACGTCGAGCAGCAGGTCAAAGAAATTATTTGTGAACAGCTAAGCGTCGAGGAGTCCGAAGTGACCAGAGATGCTTCGTTCGTCGAAACGCTCAATGCCGATTCACTCGACATCGTGGAGCTGATCATGGGGTTCGAAGAACGCTTCAATATCGACATCCCCGACGAGCAGGCCGAAAAGATCAGGACGGTGGACGACGCCGTCAAATACCTGGAGACCCGCGTTAAGAAGAAGAAGAAGAAGTGAGCGCGGCCGTGTCCGTGGGAACAGGAGGAAACTGGAATTGTCGCGAAGAGTCGTCGTTACGGGAGTGGGTCTTGTGTCTCCGGTCGGGGAGGGGACGGAAGAGACCTGGCGGGCTCTTTGCGAGGGCCGGAACGGAATCGCCCCCATCACGCTTTTCGATTCCGAGGGCTTCGCTTGTCGAATCGCCGGTGAAGTCAAGAACTTTGATCCCCTCAACTATGTGACCAAGAAAGACCTGAAGAAGATGGGGCGGTTCATCTTCTTCGCCATCGCCGGCGCGGAGTTCGCGCTTCGCGCTTCGGGTCTTTCGATAACCCCGGACATTGCCGAGCGCGTGGGCGTCTTCATCGGCAGCGGTATCGGGGGATTCGACGTGATCGAGCGCGAGCACCGAGCGCTGCTCAAGGGCGGCCCGCGCAGAATCTCCCCCTTCTTCATCCCCGCCAGCATTGTCAATTTGGCGTCCGGGCAGGTGTCGATCCGCTGCGGCGCCAAGGGTCCCAATTCCGCGACGGCAACGGCTTGCACGACCGGAGCTCACGCGGTAGGCGACTCCTTCCGGATTATTGGCCGCGGGGAAGCGGACATCATGATCTGTGGGGGGGCCGAGGCGGCTATCACGCCAATGGGCGTCGGGGGGTTCGCGGCGATGAAGGCTCTCTCCACCCGCAACGACGATCCTGAACACGCTTCCCGCCCCTGGGACGTCGACCGGGACGGCTTCGTCGTGGGCGAGGGCGCTGGAGTCCTGATCCTGGAGAGCCTGGACTCGGCCGTGCGCCGCGACGCACCGATCCTCGCCGAGCTGGTCGGATACGGCATGAGCGGAGACGCGCACCACATCACCTCCCCGCCCGAGGACGGCAACGGAGCGTGCCGCGTGATGTTGAGTGCCATTCACGACGCCGGCGTTTCCAGCGAGGCGATTGGTTATATCAACGCGCACGGAACATCGACGCCCGTCGGCGACCGCATTGAATCCGAAGGCATCAAAAAGACGTTTGGCGAGCATGCCTACAAGCTGGCTGTCAGCTCAACGAAGTCCATGACCGGGCATTTGCTCGGCGGCGCGGGGGGGCTCGAGGCCGGTGTGGTCGTCTTGGCGTTGCGCGACCAGGTGGTCCCGCCGACGATCAACCACTTCAACCCGGATCCCGGGTGCGACCTCGACTTTGTCCCCAACCAGTCGCGGCCCATGGAGATGGAATACGCGCTGACAAACTCCTTCGGTTTCGGCGGCACCAACGGCGCCCTGGTTTTCAAGCGCTACGCCAACGGCGCGTAGGCGGCCGCCCGGCGGCCATCGCTTCAGAGGATATGAGGGCCGCAGGAACGGTCGCCCACGTTGATTCACCGTGAAAACCTTCGTTTGTCTCAAGCAAGTAGCAGCCGGGGATTCGGCCATCCGAGTGGACGAGGGTGGCCACTGGGTCCGCGAGTCCGACCTCGGCTACGAAATGAATGCTCCCGACTCGTTTGCGCTCGAGGAAGCGCTGCGGATCAGAGAGGCCCACGGCGGGGAAGTGGTGGCCGTCTCGGCCGGCCCGGCGCGAACCGCCTCGACGATCCGCGAGGCGTTGGCGAAAGGCGCTGATCGCGGCCTCCTGATTGAGGATGATAGGTTTTCTCGTTCGGATGCCTACGCCACGGCGCAAGCGCTGGCAGCCGCTCTGAAACGAGAAGAGCGCTGCGACCTGGTCCTCAGCGGGCTGCAATCCGACGATATGGGGTTCGGGCAAACCGGCGTGGTCTTGGCTGAGTTGCTCGGCTTACCGCACGCCACCATCATCGTGGAAGTCGGCGTCCAACAGGATTGCGTCCGGGTCAAGCGAGAACTCGAAGCGGGATGGTTCCAAGACGTCGAGCTTCCCTTGCCTTCGCTTTTGACCATTCAGTCCGGTATCAACAAGCCCCGCTACGCTACCTTGATGGGAATCAAGAAGGCGAAGACGAAGCCTCTGTGGCGCTACACCCCCGGCGAGTTGGGAATTGATCTGTCATCGAGCCAAATCATTCGCCGGCTTTACACGCCTCCGAGAGAGAAACAAACACAGTTCCTAGAGGGCGCGGCTGACGAAGTGGCGGCACGGCTCGTCGAGAAGCTGAGATTCGAGGCGCGCGTCCTATGAGCGTTCTGGTCGTCACCGAGCAGCAGGGCGGTAAGTGGCACAAGATGTCTTGGGAAGCGCTTGCCGGCGGTCAGGAGATTGCGGCTTCCCTCGGCAGCCAGGTTCAAGCAGCGGTTCTGGGCGCCGATGTTGGGCCGCTTGCCGAGGAGTTGGCCGCGTCCCGGGCCGATGAAATTTTCGCCGTCGAGCATGAGTTGCTCGGGCAGTACTCGCCGGACGGCTATACCCGTGCGCTCCGGCAACTGCTCGATCAGGTCAAGCCGAACGTCGTTCTGTTTCCGCATACCTACCAAGTCCGCGACTTCGGACCGAAGCTAGCGGCCTCCCTCGGACGTCCGTTCCTCAGCGACGCGGTTGGCGTGAAGTACCAAGACGGGGAGTTGGTCTTCGTACGACAGCTTTTTCAAGGCAATCTGAACGCGGATGTAACCTTGAGCGGAGCCCCCCCCTTCTTTGCCTCTTTGCAGTCGGGAGCGTTTCGCGCGGACCGGCTCGAGAAGGCGGAAACTCCGGCCGCCGTGAGACAGGTGGAGGTCGCGCTAAGCGCTAATGACATACGCACCCGGCCCGGCGAGCCTTTTCGCGAATCGAAAGGAGAAGTCGACCTCTCCTCCGCCGAGATTATCGTTTCGGTAGGGCGAGGCATCAAGGACGCCGAAAGCATCCCTCTCGCCCAAGAGCTGGCCGAAGCCCTCGGCGGGGAACTGGCCGCCTCCCGGCCCATCTGCGACAACGGCTGGCTGCCCCTGGAGCGCCAGGTTGGCAGCTCCGGCCAAACCGTTTCGCCCAAACTCTACGTGGCTCTCGGCATCTCGGGCGCCATTCAGCACGTGGTGGGCATGAAGGGTTCGAAGACGATCGTGGCTATCAACCGGGACCCAGGGGCCCCGATCTTTGAGTTGGCTGACTACGGGATCGTGGGAGATCTGTTTGAAGTGGCGCCGGCGCTGACGAAGGCTGTTCAAGCGGTCAAGGAATCGTAGCCGACGGCAAGCCGTGACCATCTGACTTTTCTTGTTTGGACGGCGGCTCCTAACGTCGCTTGCCCGGTCCCACTGCCTCTACTTCGGTGAACGTCGGGGTTAGTTAGCCCGTGTTAGCCCCTTTTCTGACCAGCCGGCTGTCCAAACAGACGATAGCCCGCTTTTCTCACCATGTGGCGAGGCGAAGTGCGTGAGAAGCCCGTCAGTACAAGGCGCGCGCCGCTCGGCGACTCATTTCCTGAGGAATGCGAGCGTACTTGAACCTTACGTTGAGCACGGTGAGCAAGCGCAACGCAGTAATGGCGGGCTTATTGCGTGCTTCGACCGTCAGGTGGTGAGAAATGCGGGCTAGGCTCGCTACCAGTCGTTTCGTTTACGCTATCATCCCCTGAGGCGTTTAAACCGCTTTTCTCACCAGGTGGCGAGGCGAAGTGCTTGAGAAAACCGGGTTAAGCTCTACTTGCCCCCCATGATCTCTCGTCTCGCTTTTCTGCTGGTCTTAGTCCTGAGTGGGGGGTATTTTTTCCGGGTCTTGTGGGAGCGCCTTGGACCGATGCGGACTGCCCGGCCCGGCTTGTCCGTTGACCGCCCGGGCCGCCGACTGTGGCGTACGTTTGCCGAGGTCGTGCTGCAAACGCGCGTCATCGGCGAGCGCCCGGTCGCGGGCTTCCTACACGCCCTGGTGATGTGGGGCTTTTTTGCCTTTGCCTGGGCCAGCGTCGAGCATCTCTCGCTGGGATTACTGGGTCTCGAGCGCGCTCAAGCGGACAAGAGCTGGTACGGGGCGTTTGCCGCCGTGTGGGCGATCGCGGTCCTGGCGGGCATCGTAGGGCTCGCGCTCCGGCGGTTCGTGCTCCGTCCCGGCTCGTTGGGGGAGGTGTCGGTTTCGTCCGGCCTCGTTGCGGTCTTGATTGTGGCGTTGATGGTTACCTATCTGGTTGGTTGGCGCGGCGTCGAGGCGGGGGCCGCGGCTTGGCGGATCAACTGGTGGCTCCACACGCTGTCTTTCCTGGCGATGCTGTTTGTCATTCCCCACTCGAAGCACCTACATTTAGTGCTGGCGCCGATTACGATTTTTTTCCGAACGGAGACGACGAGCGGCGTCCGAGCGTTGCGGGACGAAGACGATAACGACTTCGGGATGCTGGGCTTCGGGGATCTCTCGGCCAAAGACATCCTGGACATAAACACTTGCGTGGAATGCGGGCGCTGCACGGACGTCTGCCCGGCGAACACGATTGGGGGATCACTCGACCCGAAGGAAATTATTTTGCAGATGCAGCGCGGGTTGCCGGCGGGTGGGGACGTGATCGCCGGCACCACCGCCGAGGTCAGCGCCGGTCAGAGCTGGGTCCCGGAGGAAGACCTGTTCCAGTGCCTTTCCTGTGGCGCGTGCGAGCAAGCTTGCCCCGTGGGTATTGAGCACGTCGGCGCGAAGATTCTCGACTTGCGGCGAGGGCTGGTCAGCGAGGGCCGCACCCACGACGACAAGCTGTCGGATTTGTTCACCGCCATGGAGCGGGCGCCGCACAATCCCTGGCGAATGGGCCACGATGTCCGCGCCCGGTTGGTCGAAGGGGAGAAGTTTCCCCTCTTTGACGGAACTCAGCAGTGGCTGCTTTGGCTCGGCTGCGGGAATTCTTATGATCCGCACGGGCAGGACGTCGCGCGGGCGATGAAGAAAATTCTCGAAGCATCCGAGCTTTCCTGGGGAGTGCTCGAGCGGGAAACTTGTTGCGGCGAGCCCGCCCGCCGGGCCGGCAACGAATACCTCTACATGGAGCTTTCCGAAAAAGTCATCGATGTTTTCCACGGCAAAAAAGTGAAGAACATCGTCACCTGCTGTCCACACTGTACGCGGATGCTGGACGCCGACTACCGTCAGAATGCCGCCTATCAAGAGCTGGATATTCGCGTTCTGCACCACAGCGAGTTGATTGACGAGCTGATGCCTGATTTGGGCGTCCGGCGTGAACGCGAGACCGTGACCTACCACGACCCGTGTTATTTAGCTCGGGGAAGGGGCATTACCCGCGAGCCACGTACTATCCTCGAAGCCTGCGGCGCGGAAGTTGTCGAGCCGCGGCGCAACCGCGAGCGCACGTTCTGTTGCGGGGCGGGCGGCGCGCAACTATTCATCGCCGACGATAAGGCCGAGCTGCCCGGCGGCCGCGTCAACCACAAGCGCTTTGAGGAAATCGTTGAAACCGGCGCGCGGAAGGTAGCCGTGGCTTGTCCCTACTGTCCGATCATGTTGAGTGACGCGGCTCAACACGCTGATCGAGAGGACATCCAGATCATAGACATCGCCGAACTCGTCGCCGCCAGGATTCAGTGATTCGGTAGTCGGAGAGCTTTCCCATTGCCGGCCGCCCAGGCAAGCGCCAGCCCGTTTTTCTCACCAGCGGTCGTCGGGAATAGAAGCGCATGCCCGCCGTCAAGGATGCAGGTGCGCGATTCAGCGCACCCGCTCGCCGACATGCTGTACGCTGCCCATGTGCACGAACCGCTGCCGCGAGCCGTGGCTGGCGGGCCTTTCGCCTCGTCCCCGGCGGACCGTGGTGAGAAAAGCGGGCTAGGAACCCGGCGAGTACCGCCCACCGCTTTCTGTCAGAATGAATCAAGGTGCCAGACCGATGAAGCTGCTGTTGACCAATGACGATGGACTTGGGGCCCCGGGCCTTAAGGCGCTTGGCGGCGCGGTCGACGGCATGGCGGAAACGCTCGTCATGGCCCCCGACCGCGCTTTGTCGGGCTGCAGCCACCGGGCAACGACCGACGAGGGTTTTCGGGTGGTCCGGCTCGACGAGCATCGCTATTCCGTCGAAGGCACGCCGGCCGACTGCGTACGCGTCGCCATCCACCGCTTCGGCAGCGAGATCGACTGGGTATTGTCCGGGATTAACAGGGGCGGCAACCTGGGAGTCGACGTCTACCACTCCGGGACGGTTGCGGCGGCGCGCGAGGCCGCGTTACGCGGCCTGCAAAGCATGGCCGTCTCCCGGTTCCACAGTCGGCCCCTGAGCGAGGCCGACTGGCGGCAGGCTTCCGATTGGACCAGACCGCTGCTCGAAGAGTTGATGAAGCGCCCCCATTCGGCGGGGACATTCTGGAACATCAACCTGCCCTGCCCCGAGCGTGGGAACGGTCAACCCGAGGTGGTCTTCTGTCCGCTCGATCTTTCTCCCTTGCCTCTGGGCTTCCGCGAACAGGACGGGCTGCTGCACTACAACGGCAAATATGTCGAAAGACAACGCAAGCCGGGAGCCGACGTGGACGTCTGTTTCAGCGGCAAGATCGCCGTCACCGAGATTTCCCTCGCGCCGGCAGCTGGGTAGGCGCTTCGACCGCCACTGGTAGGGACCAGCGGGCTAGTTGGCCACCTGCTCCAGGATGGCGAAGTCGCCCGGGTTCCAAGCCTGCGCGATGACGTAGTATTTGCCGCCGTGCTTGCGCAGCACCGCGTTGTGGATATGCGTGAAGTTCTCCAGCCCGAGGTCGTCCTTGGGCATGACGGTGGAGATCAGCTTGTCATTCTCGTAGATATAGATCGGAGCGCCCTTTTTCGTGTCCGGACCGCGTAAGGCGCCAACGATCGAGTAGTTTTCGAGGTAGTCAATGTCGCAGGGCAGGGAGCCGGCCGGCATGTCCACCGTAGATATGTACTGGCCGTGGCGCGTGAAGCGGTCGATTTCTGATTTCGGGCGGTCGGCGATATCTATCCGCCTTGTTCCCCCCGGCACAGTAATGCCGTGCGCTGTCCCGAACTGACCCACACCGTCGCCTTTGCCGCCGAACGCCAGATCGTGCCAGGCGGCCTTGAAAGGATTCGTGCTGAGAACCTTGGCGGTAAGCACGTAGTCGAGCTTCGAGTAGCCGGTCGCCACGTACAGCAACCCGTCTAGGTACTCGGTGTCGGTGGGTACGAAATTGCCCTGCCCGAGGAAGTAGTCGTTGGCTGTCGGGTGCCCAAGGTCGCTGCTGCCGTCGGGCCTCTTCAGCGAATGAACCAACTTTCCGTCGAGGCTGGTGGTGAAGACTTGGGCCGCGTTGTTGCCGGGAAAAGTCAGGAAGCCGGTACCATCGGGCGCGTACCAGATAGTAGCGTTGTGCATATTCACGTCTTTCATTTCGGCCGCGGTAGCCAGCAGTTTTGTGCTCTTCAGGTCGGCGCTGATGCGAATGATTCCGGCGCCCTTCAGTGCGAAGTAGGTCTCGCCTTTACCCTCGCGGCGATCGATGGCAAAGCCTCCATGCGCGGAGGTCAGCACTTCCTCTTTCTGCGCCTCGGGCGGCAGATGATCCGACGTATAGAGCACTCTGAATTTCATCTTCCCCTGGCCGCTGGCGTGCCCCGCGCTTTGGGCCGTGTCCATCGGAGTGTCGTAACCGACCATCCAACTCACTGCAAGCAAGCCTACGAATAACGCGCTGATCGAGAATCGTTTCATGAGTTAGCCTCCTACCAATAGGACATTAAACCACAATCCTCGGAATCTTCCAAGCAGGAGCAGCGGCAATTGCTCAGTTTTGATGATTTCGCCCCCGGGGCCGGTCGGTGGAACCGGCGCCTGAAAGCAGGCGTTCCCGGGCGGATCTGGGCAGTCCGCCCGGTCCAACCGCGGGCGTCGCCCGGCACCGATTTGCATCCTTCTGGCCCGTCACGGCCTTCTCCCGAAAATAACTCCCTGCCGGCCAACGACTTTTGCTTTACCTAATTTAAGCGGCCAAGTTCGCCGCCCCCAATGAGTTATTCTAGTGACGCGTCTCTGGGGTTGCCGGCACGGGAAAAGTCGATATGCGTCCGGAAATCAGAGCCGTGGTCGCTTGCCTGCGGGCCCGCGCCCTGACGGGCACGGCTCAGTTCGGTTCTCACTGTTCGCCGCAGTCGCCGAGACGGACGCTTTTGCTAAATAGAAACGAGTATCACCGGCCGGACCATTTCGGACTACAAAATCACCGAGGGCGGCATGGGCGTGGTCTATAAGGCCACCGACACGAAACTCGAGCGCACGTCACGAGGCCTTGACCGCACCCTTGCGGACGCGGCTCTGTTCGGTTGTTGCTTGCGGCGGTCGCACCCCTGCGGACGCCGGCAGGACTCGAGGAGATGCTATGGAAGTCTCGGTTTTTCTGGCCAAAGTTTTAGGTCTCTATTTGGCTATTGTGGCGCCCGCGGCGCTGCTGAATCGGAAACATTTCCCGAGACTGATCAAAGAGTTTTCAGATAGCCTCGCGATCGTCGTTCTCTCCGGCCTCGTGGCGCTGGTGTTGGGGCTTCTGTTGGTTGTCAGCCACAACGTTTGGACCGCGGACTGGAGAGTAATCATCACCCTGCTGGGGTGGCTGACCTTGATCAAAGGTATTGTCCGGTTTGCATTCCCGGACAAGGTCGCCCGGCTGTGGACGGCGGCGGCGAGCCGTTGGTGGGCCGCTGTACTCGTCGCGTTCTTCATCCTCGGCGTTTACTTGACGTACAAGGGCTTCAGCGCCTGAAGCGGCACGGCCGTGAACCCTCTGAAGCGCGAGCCCGCGGCCCGCAAGCGCGAATTCCTTATGCGCGAACGAATTGCCAGAACAAGCCGACTTGATTCGCTAGGGCGCGAAATTTGCCCTTCGCAAGGCGGGAAAACAGGTAAGACGGCCGAGTGTAATAGCGCAGGTAGGCGTTGCGCGTCATCGACTTCAATTGCTGCACCGAAAGCGGCCCTTCGTAGGCTTCAGGGAACAAGGTGCCGTCGCTGAAGCGGACGTTAGGGTCGTTCTTTGCTTCGTCGTACATCTTGGTCCCCGGACACGGGGCAGCGACGTGAAACAACGCATAGGTGGGATTCAGCCGGTTCGCGAAGCGGCGGATGTCGTCCATGTCTTTCGGCTGGGATCCGGGAAAACCCATGATGAAGAAACAAGCCGACTCGAGGCCGGCGGCCTTGACTTTCCCCATCCCCGCTTCGATTTCTTTCATGGTGATGTCTTTGTCGACCGTCTGGAGAACTTCTTCGCTGCCCGCCTCGACGCCGAAGTGGATCAGCCGGCAACCGGCCTGCTTCATGAGGGCGAGCAGCTCTTCATCCACGAGGTCGAAACGGGTCTGGCAACACCAGGTGAAATCGTAGGACTTCTTCCTCATGTAGTTGCAAAATTCAACGACCTGCTTGCGCAAGACGGTGAACTCGAGATCGATGAAGTACGCCGTGCGAACGCCGAACTTCCGGATGCCGTGCTCGACGTCGGCGCCCAGACGGTCTACCGATTTCTTGCGGACTCCGACGCCATAGGGCTTGAGTAGGCAAAAGGTACAGTCGGAAGCGCAACCGCGCGACATCTCAAACAGACAAAAGTTTCCTCCGAGCACCTCGTAGTGGTAGAGGTCCATCGGCAGAAGGTGGAAGGCCGGCAGGGGAAACTCGTCCATCTTCAGCGGCTTGGGGTCGGGGTTGCTGATCGCTTGGCCCCCGTCCTGGTAGGTGATCCCGGGAACCTCCGAAAGGGATCTCGAGCGGCACAATTCCCGGACGGTGACCTCCGGTTCGCCTCGAATGATCGCCCGAGCGCGAGTTTCCTCCAGCATCTCGACCGGCTTCACCGTCCCATGGCTGCCCATGACATACACTTCGGGAGCCACGTCTTGAACCGCTCGCACTGTTTTCAAGAAGGGATTAATGTCGAGGTGGGGGCACTGCCAACGGTCCAGACTCGTGGAGGTAATGAAAACCTTATCGAAGCCCCGAGCGCGCCCCGCCGCCTGCCGGGGGCCGAGCTGCTCGGCGTTGGCGTCGACGATCGCCGTCTCGATTCCCTCCTGCTCCAACACGGCCGCCGTGTTGGCCAGGTCGAGCGGAGTCCAGCGGCGATTGTAGATGCGGCCCCTTTTGTGGACCAGATCCACCTGAAACGGATTAACGAGCAGGACCCTCATGAGTCTTCCCGGGGTATGTGGGGCGCCTGTTCCGGCGCTTCTTTCCAGCCTTTCAACCGGCGTCGAAGTCGGAACACGCCTTTAAGATCATCCCATGCTGTTGGAATAATCCGCACACGGCTATCGTCGTCTTCCGTCCAGGCGACGGGGACGTCCTTGATACGATAGCCTTGCTTTTCCGCTAGCACAAGCAATTCGGTGTCGAAGAACCATGAGTCGTCTTCGACCTGCGGCACGACGCGATGGACGGCTCGGCGGCTCACCGCCTTGAAGCCGCACTGCGCGTCGCTGAAACGGGTGGCCAGGCACAGTTTGAGGACGGCGTTATAGACCCGCGACGTGATCTCGCGTATCAGCGAACGCTTGGTTCGCGATCCCCGCATCAGGCGCGAGCCGACCGCGATGTCGTAGTTCTCATCGGCGACCGCGCGGATCAACTTCGGCAGCTCTTCTAAATCAGTCGATAAGTCCACATCCATGTAGCAGACAATCTCGGCTTGGCTCCTCAACCAGGCGTGCCGCAGGGCGCGTCCGCGACCCTTTTGCTGGAGTTGGAGGAATTCGACGTCGGCATGCTTTTCGGCGATCCCTTGGGCTACCTGGTGGGTGCCGTCCGTCGATCCGTTGTCGACAAGCACAAGCTTCCAAGAATGTTCGAATCCACGGCCAAGAAAGGCCCGCACCGTCTCCACGGACTTTTCCAACACGTGGGCCTCGTTGAGAACGGGGATCACGACGTCGACCGAGACAGTCTTGTCCCTAGGCTGCGACATTTACTTGATGCGGCCCGCCATCCGTTTCCCGAGCGACGGCGACCACACACCGTAGAGTATCATTGCCGTCAGGACGAACAAAGGGAGCGGGGAGATCCCGGCTGTGAAGAAATCACCGTATGCTCCGTCCATCTGCGACAACACCGTAAGCGCGGGCAACTGCAAGCCGCCGGTCACGATCTGCAGGATGGGTTCCGACATGCCCCAGCCGCGCTCGACGTCGCGATACATGGCCAGGCACCAAGACTGGGCCAGCGACATCGCACCGATGACGAAAGCCAACGGGCGAGGCAGCCGAGCCAGTACCACCGCGACAGCCACAAATAGGAACGGGAACGCCGCGGATAGATAGCGAATCCCCGTGCCGTACTGGAGCTTCGTGTAGTGCACTCCACCGAAGAACAGCCACAGCGCTAGCGGCACGGCCAGCACAAACGCCAGTTCAAGTTTTTCCAGCCGCCGGTCTTGGCCTCTGTTGACGAACGGAGCCGCCAGAGCCAAAAGCATAATGGGTGAGCTTACGAACAGGCCAAAGCGATAATCGAAAGCCAGCATGGCGAGCAAGTCAAGTTGAGGCCAGGTAAAGCCCTGATAACCCAGTTCGATCCATTCGACCGGCGGCATCCAATGCTGGCCGGGATAGAAGGGATGCCCGAAGCTTCTCCACTGATAGAACCAAAGTAGAATGATCGGGCCCAGCGCTCCGAGTCCGACGAGCAGAGCGCGGCGCATTCGAATGCGAGCGGCGTGTTGATGATTCGGATGGCTGGCGGCTCCCTTCCCCCGAACGACGCCGTAAACCAGTAGCCCCGCCAGCAGAATGACGCCCGAGTAATCCAGCAGGATGGCGGCCCCGCCCGACAGCCCGGCGAGAAGGTATCGCCTGCGAGCGGAAGGGCGAGCTGATCCCGCGGGATTCCACAACGCCAGGAAGCCCCAAAAAGCGACACGGCCGAGCATCAAGTTATGGTTGAGGTAGCCGGTCCGGAAGAAGACCGGCGTCCCGAAGGCGTAGAGCAGGGCAAGCCAAAAGGCAGCTCGGTCCGAACCAAAAACCCTGCGCAGGACGAAAAACATCGCTACGACGCCCAGCGCCGATATCGGCGCCAGGCCGAACTTGATGTCGTAGCCGCGACGCCAGGCTTCGCGATAAAACTCGCGGGCCATGGGCCACGGGGAATCGTAAGCCGGGGGGGCAGTCAGCCCAGCTTCGGCCCGTTGTTGGTTCGTCCGCTCAACCAGCCAATCGATCAAAGGCCGGGCTACGGCGTAGGGAACCGCCACCATCATCGAAGCGCCCGGGTTCGCGCCGATGTGCCAACCGTAGCCTTCTTTTTCGAATAGGTCCGGGTGAAGGTGGGCATACTCATCCACCCGGAAAGAAAAGTGGTCGCCAATCGCCAAAGCCAAATAAATTTCGCGAACCGTGTTGGTGGCAAAGTGCAAGACGTAGATGAGCCAACAAGTGATGAACAGGCGGAGCGCGATGCCGCGAGGCGAGAAGCGCCAGCGACTGGGCGGTGGGTGAAGTTCCCTTGTGGAGTGAGTTTCTAACTCCATGCGCGTTTCCAGGTGGTTGCCGGCGACCCTTGCTTCTTAGCGGTTCTCGTGGTGCGGAAGGGAGCCACAAACCGACGACCGGGGCGGGCTGCTCCGCGCCCTGGCTTTCACAATCAGCTTGAACATCTTGCCCGTCTCCATCGCGTTACCGGCCCCTACGGCGCGTCGTTTATCGGCCCGACACGCTTCTAAGCAGTTCGCCGAGACGGACGCGCTCGAACAAGATAAATAGTCCCAAGTAAATGGCCCCAATCAGCGCGGCCCGCGGCCAGGGATCGACTTCCCAGGGCGCCCACAGCGGGGAAAGCGAGATCGCCAGGGCCAGTAGCGGCCTGAGCAGCCGCGGCGCGAACGGAATCCTCGCGATGCGTCGGCGGACTGTCTCGTAACACAGCCCAAACACAATCACATTCGCTCCCAGCGCCGCCGCGGCAGCTCCCACAGGTCCGTATCGGCTGATTAACAGGGGTCCCGCCAAAGCTCCGGCCACCGCTGAGAGAGCCGTCCAATAAAGCAGCCATTTCTGGAGATTGTACGCTACCAAGGCATAGCGGTAATGTCCCCTTATCAGGGCGATCGGCACCGCCCAGATGAGCACCGAAAACGGCGGCGCGGCGTTCTTGTAGGCAGCCCCGTAGGCCAGTGTGAGCAACTGGCCAGAGAGCACGGTTAGCAGCAGCGCCGCAAATACGCCTCCCCAGGCGACCGCCGTCTGAGAGCGCTCCATCAGTCGCAAAAGCGACTCTCGCGGTTGGCCCACGCAACGGGAAATGGACGGCAGTAGATTGAAAAAGTAGAACCTCACGAAAGTCTGCACCGCCCCGGACGCGCGATGCGCGGCTCCAAACCATCCCAATTCTTGTTCCGGCACCATGAAACGAAGCGCACCGTCGAAAAGTACCAGAGAACCGCCCAGGCCAGGTCACAGAGGCCGATCGGCGCGGCCTCCCGGAGGTGTTTCCGCAACGCCGGCCCATCGAATCTCCACGCTGGGAATCGCCAGGCCGGGTTTTTTCGGACGATCCCGACGAAAAACAATGCTGTTGCCGAGACGGAAGCGCACTCGAAAAGACCGATGTAGTAGAGCGGCGTCGCCTCCGTCAGGAAGGCCAAAACAAGAGCCGCGAAAACACCTTGGCGAATGACCTGAGCCGCCGCGACCCAATGCATCAGGTCGTGTCCTTGGAAGAACCAAAGCAGCAGCCCGGGAATACCCAAAAGGCTTATCCCGTATGCGATAAGCAGAACCTTGGCCTCGCTGTTATCTTCCATCAGCAGCGCGATCACGACCGTGACGGCGAGAGACCCGAACGCAAGCAGCGCCCGCAGAAGGCTGATATCTCTAAGAAGGATTGGCGCTTGTGACCGCTGCTTGGCGATTTCGCGGGCGCCGTAAGTGCCCAGGCCTAAGTCGGCTGACAAGGCGAAAAAGGTCATCAAGGCGAGCGTGAATTCGAAGTTGCCGTAGGCGGCGGGCCCAAGCACTCGGCCCAGGTAGGTAAAAACGAAAAACGTCAGGACCTTGACAACGGACTCGCCCGCCGAGAGGATGAGAAAGTTTCGGGGCGTTCCAACGCCGCGCTCTCTCCCGCTCGAGGACCGCAGCGAACCATCCCCGGACGAAGGCTGCCGTGACCGTGGCGACAGGGTCGTGATCGGGGGCCAAACGGTTTGAATCTCCCTTATCTTGCGGGTCTGAGGGGTCTGAGAAGAGGCGCTTGAGAAACGACCGCCTTTAGGTGTAGAGCGGCCACCCCCGACGAGCGACCACCGCTTCGGAAGAGATTGGCCCTCAGTCGCCTCTCCCCTTGGGGTTTTCGGCAGTCGGCTGCAAAGGCGGTTCGCCTGTTCGCGCTTTCGGCAAGGGAAGGGAGACGCACTCTGGTGTGTTGTTGCGAGACCCGGCTAGCTCGCCTACTCACTCTCACCCGCTTCGCTAACTGGGATCGGGGCTGGACCCCCGGTCGAGGGAGGTGGAGCGGACTGGGGTTGCTGAATACGAATAAGCCGATCGAGGTTTGAATCCGACTCTCCATGGTTCGCGGTCGTCGAAACGGCAACTTTTTCTTCAGGGCGCAGCCCTTCGACTCTCCGCCACGCCGCGGATCCCAGCAGCGAGCGCACAAAGGGGACGGCCTAATGGACCACGCTCGGCCACAAGAACGTTTCATTCGTGCAATAGCACTCCTTCCGCCCGATCGATTGCCGGCGTTCGTGCGCTTGTTGGGAACCCCAAATCTCCCGGAAAGACTTCTGGCGCAGGTTCCCCAGCGGCGGGTGGTTTTCGCAGACGCTAACGTCCCCGTTCGAATAGACGACGGCTCTCAACACGCCGGCCCGACAAGAGACGACCTGCCGCTGCTCGCGGGCGGTCCGTACCTTCACGGACTGGGTAATGGGCTCGACAATCGAGCCGTACCGGCCCTGCTCGCGGGGCTTCCAGAGGCGACGGATATAGTCGTAAAGCTGCTGGTAGTCGTCCAACGCGGGGCCCTGTAAAGAGGGGTTCTTGCGGTCTCCCCGAATCAGGACCAAATTGTGGTGCTCCATCCGCGGGCAACGGTCGAATAAGTAGGTTGTGAGTCGCCGGATCTCGTCTAGGTTGACGTCGGTAGCGCAGGAGGTGGCGTGGATCCGCAGCCGCGGGTCCCGCTGCTGCAACTCAACCAGCGCCTCGTAGCTCTTCATGGCCCGCTCGAACGATCCCGGTGATACCCGAAAGCGGTCGTGAAACTCGCCCACGCCTTCGAGAGAAAACTCGGCCACAAATAGTTCCAGCTCCTTCTCCTCGAGCGTCTGGCGGATCTGGTCGACCATGCGGTCGGTGAAGTAGGCGTTTGTGGGAACGTAGATCTGGCGGACCTTGTTGTGGCGAATGAACTGCCGGCAGATCTCTGCGAACTCCTTGCGCAAGAAGGGCTCGCCGCCCGAGAGGTTCAGGTTTTCAACCCGCCCCAGAGACCGCGAAAGGGCGAACATCTCATCAACCGTGAGGTCGTCGGGGCGGTTCAGGTTGCGCCAATAAAAGCAATGCTCACACTTTTGGTTGCAAATCGAGTTGATGAAAAGAATCAGAAACGGAGGACTAGGGTGAGGCTCGACATTCCTCCAGGCAATGCGAGCGTGGCGTGCAATGCGGGCGAGCGTATTCATCGTGGAGCTGTCGTTGATCCGGGGAGACCGCTCCTGTCCAGTCTAATGCAAGGCCGCTAGAGCGTGCAGATCCGTCGATGACCCTTTTGGAGGGCGACACCTACTGATGTTCGCAAAATGCAGTGACCGGCTCGGCCTTCGGCAGAGCACCAAGCATTCGTAACGCAGGACAACGATGACGTTTGTTCGTGCGGGCGCGGCATGCCGCGCCCTTTCCAGGATCGACAGTTTCCGACCGGTGTATGGGTCGCTATATAGCGAACATCAGTAGAAAGGACAGGTCGATCCCAGGGTAATAGGAGAGATCGGACCTTGCAGCCGAGATGGGCCCGGCTAGAATCGTGAAGGAGCAGTAATGCCTGCCCGACTTGCCTGGCGGCCCCTTCGGTGGTATTTTCGTCGATGCTAGCGGACGCGCCTCGAACGCCGCTTCACTTCGGCTGACAGTTTCTCTCACCCATGCTCAAGCGCCGCGTCGATGACCAGATTTGGCTGATCAGCCAGCCCGACCACGCCGCCCTGTCCGGCTACCTGGCGGCACATTGGGGCAACCGGGAATTCAGCGCAGCGGGTGGTTACGCCGGCTGTCCCGACGCCGAGTTACTGCGATCCGAAGTGATTCTAGCCATTGCCGAGCACGACAACGGCTGGTGGGAGTGGGAAGCCGATCCCCAACGGGATCCGAACGACGGCCTTCCCCTGGATCTTTTGCAGCTCACCCAAGACGAGGGTTTTACCCGCTGGCGACTGGGCGTCCCGCGGTTCGCCAAGGAACACCCCTATGTGGCGTTGCTGATCAGCTTTCATGCTTACTGGCTGCAGGCTTACCGCATAGAGGAGAATCCGGACGCCTCGTTTGCGCATCCGCTTTTCGGCGACCCGGACTCATGGCCCCCGCCGAGCGCTGACGAGCTGGAGCAAGCGAGGAGGTTCGTCGCCGAGCAAAAGGCGCTGCAGGGGGAGTTTATTGCCCGCTTGCGCCAAGACCCCGTCTGGGCGTCGGCCGCGGCTCCCCGAAACTTGAACCCCCACGTGCGGCTGCTACAGATCGCGGACGCGCTCTCGCTGTCGCTATGTTTCGGCGGCGCGGTAGAGCGGACCCTGGCCGGAGTCCCGCGCAAGAGCTGGGACGACCGCATCGTGCTGGAGCTTCACCCAGCCGGCTCGAGGATCGTCTGCCGCCCCTACCCGTTCGACCAGGACCCGCTGCCGGTTATGCTGCGGGCTCGGATTTTGCAGGAGCCCTTCGAGCGGCCAGTGGAGTTTCACGCCTGGTGGCAGAGTCTCGAGCGGCGGCGGATTCGGTTCGAGTTCAGTTCGGCGGAATAGATCTCCGGGAACGCTTGGGGGGGCGCCCCGTTTCACAGCAGCCGGAAGTTAATCTCGACGTTGGCGACGACGGTGACTTTCTTGCCGTCCTTGCGCGCCGGGTTGAACGTCCACTGGCGGACGGCTTCGACGGCCTTTTCATCCAGCCCCAGCCCGAGACTGCGCAGCAGGCGGAAGTTTCGCGCCCGCCCGTCGGCGGCGATGGCAACCTGTAAAACGACGGTTCCTTCCTGACGGGCGATGCGCGCCTCGTCGGTGTATTCGGGCTCGGTTTTGTCGGCGAGTCTTGGCTGTTTGCGGACTTCTCGCCCGGAGTAGACCTCGCCAACATCCGCACTCGGGGGACCGAGCGCAAGAACCCGCTTTTCTCGCACGGCGCGGGCGCGATCTTCCATCATTTTCGCCTCGACGCTGCGCTGCATTTTCTGCAGTAGGCGGGAGAAATGCTCCAGCGTGGTGATCGTGTCGAGGTGCTCCCTCCCCAGGGCTTTCTCGCGGATCTGAAGTGCGTGCTGGTGATAGACTTCCGCCCGGGCAAGCTGCCCTAGATTCTCGTAGAGAACGGCCAAGTTGCTGATACTTTCCGCCACCAGAGGGTGCTCGCGCCCGAACTCTTCCACGCGGATAGCAAAGGCCTTGACGTAATAGTCTTCGCTGCGCTCGTACTTGCGGCGGGCATGGTAGTAGCGGCCGGCTTCGTTGAGGTAACCCGCGTAATCGGGGTGCTTGAGACCCAGCGCCCGGCGGGCGACTCCAAGCCCTTCCTCATAGAGCAATTCCGGCTTGGCGTAATCGCCTTGCAGGCGATAAAGCCGGGACATGCGCATCAGCGTCTCAGCCGTTTGGAGATTGTCCGGGCCGAGCGCTTTCGCCTGTTTCAGCGCGGACTCGAACCTCGCCTCGGCCCGCTCGAAGTCACGTTCCTCGAGCGCCAGCTCTCCGGCGGCTATGGTCTGCTCCCAGCCGGGAGCCTGCGCGTCTAGGCGTGCCGCGGCACTGTAGATAACCAGAGCCGCCGTGCCAATATAGAGGCTGATTTTCGTTGCCGAGACCGTCATCCGCCGCGCTGGACCGAAACCAGGCCTCCCCCAAAGTAACTTCAGTCTAGCAGGCTCGAATCGGGCAACCGCTCGGCCCTCGGGGGTGGACAAGCGAGGACCAATCTGATTCACTAATCAGTCACCAGGGCGCGACGAGACGATGAATCTTTCCTTGACGCCGATCCGGTTTTTGTTGTGGGCCGCCGACGAGTATGGTTCCAAGGTCGGCGTCGTCGACGGGGACCGAAGACTGACCTACACCGAGTTGCTGGACCGCTCAAGCCAGCTGGCGGCGGTGCTTGGAGGATTGGGTGTTAAGGCTGGGGATCGTGTCGCTACCTTGAGCCTCAACTGTCACCAACTGCTTGAAGCCTATTACGGCGTGCCGATCGCCCGCGCGATCTTGTTGTCGCTCAACGTTCGGTTGTCGACGGAGGAGCAAGCCTACATCCTTGAACATTCAGGGACCAAGTTGGTTTTGTTCGACCCGGAGTTGCTGCCGCTGGCGGTCGGCTTGCACGCGAAATTGCCGGACGTGCTCTGGATCAGTCTCAGGCCGCACAAGGAGCTTCCTGATTGGGTCTATCCGCAAACGTACGAAGAGTTGATCGCGTCCGCCGAGCCGCGACTGCCCGACTTCACCACCTACGACGAAAATGCGGTGGCCGAGCTGTTTTACACCAGCGGCAGCACGGGCCGGCCCAAAGGCGTGATGCTGTCCCACCGCACGCTCTATCTGCACGGTCTCTACACGGCGCTGGGGACCGGTCGGCGGGGAGGACGAAATGCCGCCGACCGCGCCGTGGAAATGCACTCGATCCCGCTGTTCCACGCCAACGGGTGGGGCCGTCCTCACACGGTCACCTTCCTGGGCGCGCGGCACGTCATGCTCAAGCGGTTCGATCCGGCTACGGCGTGCAAGCTGATCGAGCAAGAGGGGGTGACGGCATTCTCGATGGTGCCGACCATGGCCAACATGCTGCTGAGCTTTCCTGAACTCGCTCAGTACGACCTCAGTAGTCTCGAAGAGGTCATGATCGGCGGCGCTCCATCGTCGCCGGCGCTGACTCGGCAGTTGGAGGAGAGGCTCGGCTGCCGCGTCTTGGCGGGCTACGGGCTAACCGAAACGTCGCCGGTCGTCACCATGGCCCATTTGAAAGAAACGTTGGGAGAAGTCTCCGATGAGGAAAGGATCCGCCGCCAGGCGATGACCGGCTATGCTCTTCCCGGTTCGCAAGTGAAGGTAGTGGGACACGATGGCGCCGCAGTCAGCAAGGATGCGAAGACGATCGGCGAAATCATGATCCGCGGCGACGTCGTCATGGACGGTTACTGGAGCGAGCCGCGGGCTAGCGCGGAGGCTGTCGTGGATAACTGGCTCCACACCGGTGACATGGCTTGGTGGGATGAGCATAACTATCTGCTCATCGTCGACCGTAAGAAAGACATCATTATCAGCGGCGGTGAAAACATCTCGTCGGTCGAGGTGGAAAACATCATCGCTTCGCACCCGGCCGTGTACGAGGCGGCGGTCGTGGGAGTTCCCGACGAGAAGTGGGGCGAGGTCGTCAAGGCTTTCGTTGTGGTTAAGCCCGACTTGACCACAAGCGAGGACGATGTTCAAAAGCACGTTCGCGAACATCTGGCCGGCTTCAAGGTTCCCAAGAGCGTGGAATTTCGTGATCAGTTGCCGAAGGGTGCGACAGGGAAAATCCTCAAGCGCGTGCTTCGTGAACCCTACTGGAAGGATGCGGGGAAGGGCGTTCAGGGAGGCGGATCAGCATAGTCGCGCCGAGGCCCCGCTTATAATGATGAATTAGCGCTTGATCGAGCCCTGCCGACGCCGGAGAGCGAAAAGAAACCGACATGGCCGACCCACGGATGATCGCGGAACGTGACGCGGCGCCGGACGAGCTGCTGGAGAGCTTCTGGCAGAAAGGTCTCGTTCTGTTCGGCGAGCGCGTCCAGCAGGAATACGGGCTGGCCACGCCCGTGT
Organism: Bryobacterales bacterium; assembly: GCA_965248365.1. GTDB lineage: Bacteria > Acidobacteriota > Terriglobia > Bryobacterales > UBA6623. The sequence continues at coordinate 1,329,456 of CBDFJA010000004.1, forward strand.
TCATCGACCTCAGGCATAAGCTCTACGACGACCTGACAGCCCTAGCCGCTCTGGGCCAAACGTTGCACGAAAGGCTGATCTCGATCGTTGCCGCCGAGGGGGGATCGGATTCCAAACCGCAACAAGTTATCGGTATCCCCGACACGGCGACCCCTCTGGCTCTTGCAACAGCGCTTGCTTCTCGGGCGCGGTCGTCCCCCTTGGTTTACGGGCAAATGAGGAAAAAGCCGGCGGCTTACCCCGGGGGACGCTCCGGCGTGAGCGCCTATATGGGGTCGATCCAGAAAGCGCGTGAAATCACTCTGATCGACGACGTGATGGCCTCGGGCCGAAGCAAAGTCTGGGCCATCGAGGAGCTCAAGAAAGACGGCCTCGAGGTGAAGCGGGTTCTCGTGGTGGTCGATCGCGAGCAGGGGGGCGAGAAAGTCCTGGAAGAAATAGGCTGCCCGCTGTATAGCCTCTACGGGATTTCCGAGCTGATTGACTACTTTGCTTCCCGCGGTAAATTGGACCCCGATACGGCCCGCGCAGCTCTCGAGCACATTCGATCCAAGCGGTTCGGCTAGCCCGCCTTTCGAGCCGTCCGACCTAGACCCAACCCATGAGCGCCCCGGAGTTCCCCGACATGGAGTGCCTGGTTGCCATGGCCCGCGAGGCCGGGGCAGCCATTCTGGAGGTGTACGAAACCGATTTCGAGGTGGCCCACAAGAGCGATGCGTCGCCTCTGACCGAAGCCGACCTGCGCTCCCACCAGACAATCACGCAGCGGCTGAAAGAGCGTTATCCCGAAATCCCGATCCTTTCCGAAGAAAGCGCCGAACAAACAGCCTACGAGATCCGCAAGAGTTGGGACCTTTTTTGGCTGGTCGATCCGCTGGACGGAACCAAGGAGTTCGTCAAGCGCAACGGCCAGTTCACGGTCAATATCGGGCTGATTCGAGGGACGCAGCCCACGGTCGGCGTGGTTTATGCCCCGGCGTTTGATTTGCTCTATTACGGCAAGGTTAGCGAAGGTGCGTTCAAAGTCGAGGGTAAGGCAGGGCCGGTTCCCTTGACAGCGAATCAGCCGCGGGATCCCAGCCGCCTGGTGATCGCGGGGAGCTTGTCGCATCCCACCCCGGAAATGGATGCCTTCGTGGCCGAGCAGCGCCGAAAATACACAAAGGTCGAGTTCGTGGCCATGGGCAGCTCGCTAAAAATTTGCATGGTGGCCGAGGGTAGCGCGGACATCTACCCGCGGCTGGGGCCGACCATGGAATGGGATACGGCCGCGGCCCACGCCGTCGCCGCGGCGGCGGGGCGGAGAGTGGTTCGCTACGGCAGCGAGGATGAGTTGTCTTATAACAAAGAAAACCTGCTTAACGACTGGTTCGTGGTGCGCTAGGTTGGATCCGGCGATGGCTTTTTGGGGCATAGACCCGAGGAGATCGCTGTGAGAGTTGCCGTCGTTGGGCTTGGCTATATGGGCGCTACCCACCTGCTCGCTTACCCGAAAGTCGCTCGTGTGGAAGTCGCGGCCGTGGTCAGCGGTGATCCCAAGAAGCGGTCCGGTGATCTTAGCGCCATTGGCGGCAACCTGGAGTTCAGCAGCCCGGCGACGGAAGCGATGGATTTCGGCCAAATCGCCCGCTACGCCAAAGCCGAAGAAGCTTTCGCCGACCCGACGATTGACGCCGTTGACCTATGCGTGCCTACCTTCTTGCACGCCCCGCTCGCGCAAGCGGCGTTAGCCGCGGGAAAGCACGTGCTGGTCGAAAAGCCGATGGCCTTAACCGGCGACGAGTGTGACGCCATGATATCGGCGGCCTACAAGAACAGGCGCGTCCTCATGGTGGCGCAAGTGATCCGCTACTGGCCGGAGTACGTGGCCGCGAAAGAAATCATCCGCTCCGGCAAGCTCGGCGCCGTTCGAGCCGCTTCTCTGTCACGAAAGTGCGCCGTGCCGAGCTGGAGCAAGTGGATGCACGATCCCGCCAACAGCGGCGGCGGCGTTTTTGACCTGCTGATCCACGACTTTGACTACTGCTTGCAGCTTTTCGGACGCCCGCGATCGATCAGCGCCGTCGGCGTCGAGGCCATCGACAAAGGGATCGACGTGGCCGAGGCTCGGCTGCACTACGAGAACGACGCGCCGGTAACCGTCTCGGGGGGCTGGCATCCCGGTGATTATCCGTTTTCGATGGCCTTTTCGATCGCTTGCGACGCTGGGGTGCTCGAGTTCAACTCGGCCTCCCGGCCATTGGCGCTCTACCGCGCCGACGGCGGCGCCGAGACCCTCGAACTCCCGCCGACGGAGGGATTCCAGGCCGAACTCGGGGCCTTCGTGGATGCCTGCGAGCGCGGCCAGCCGCCCGCGGATTGCCGTCCCGAAGAATCAGCGCTGGCAACAAGAATGACCATGGCCATGTGGGCGTCGCGCGAAATGCGCGGCGAGCCGGTGGCGCTGTAGCGGCGATCGCCTCGGCTGTCTGACTCGATTCACCGCGCCGCTTGTCGACTTACTGTACGCTGAGCGATGTAGGAAAACTGTTGGGGAATGACACTTTGAGCGCCCCAGAGCAGAGAGAAAGGCTGCGTTTTCGTTGGCCCGGTGGTTTCCGGCGCTCGCTGTTCAGCATCCTTATCGGTAACGCCCTCTATTACGGGCTGGTGGACTATCTTCCCGGCGGCGCGCGGCACGAACCTTTCGGCCTCGATTGGGGACTGGCCGTGGACCTTTGGATATGCGTATGCGTCTACGGCCTGAGTCGCTTGCTCTGGCCTGTCCGGAAAGTATAGATCGGCTTGCCTTGCCATGGCAGGTGACCTAACCCGCATTTCTCACCAGCTGACGGTCGAAGCACGCCATAGGCCCGTCATTACTGCGTTGCGCTTGCTCGCCGTGCTCAACGTACTGTTCAAGTACGCCCGCATTATTCAAGAAATGCGGCGCCGAGCGGCGCGCGCCTTGTACTGACGGGCCTCTCACGCACTTCGCCTCGCCACCTGGTGAGAAAAGCGGGCTAATTCTCAGCTTCCCGGAAATCCCTAACGGTAGCGGCATAGGTCTCTTTTTAAGGGGGTCGTAGGGGTATCAACCAGGACAACAATGGTACATCTGTACTCTTGGCCGTTTGGGACTGACGTACCATTATGGGTACCTACACCGAGGTTTCAGGACATGAACGACACCACCGACCGGTCGTTTGTCGATTTTTACGAAGCGCTTCAAATCAGCCCCAAGGCCGATAGAGAGACGATCCAGCGGGTGTATCGGCTCCTGGCGCTGCGCTACCACCCCGACAACCGGGAAACCGGCCATCAAGCGACATTTGAGACCGTGCTCAAGGCCTATCGCGTGCTAAGCGATCCCAAGGCTCGCGCCGGCTACGACGTGAAGCACTCCAATCGGGAGAGGCTGCGCTGGAAGATCTTCGATCAGTCGACCTCGCTCGACGCGAAGGAGATCGAAAAGCGGCAGCGTTCGGGCGTCTTATCGCTCCTCTACACGAAAAGGATGCGCGATGTCCACAAACCCGGCATGACTCTCGCGGAGATGGAGGCGCTTCTGGATTGCGCCCGCGAGCACCTTGAATTCAGTATCTGGTACCTGTTGGAGAAAGGGCTGATCCGTCGCGCTGATGACGCCCGCTATATGATCACCGCCGAGGGAGTGGATGCGGGTGACGAGCGCCCCGAAGCGCTTCCAGACGACAGATTGCTGCCGGCCCCCAGGGAGGCGGCTTCTGAAGTCGGGCGGCAAAGTGCTTCTCGACCGGGCGTGGTCTAGGTGTGGAGCCTCAACAGGTTGTTCCGGGGAGGAGGGAGTCGGCTGATAGGGGGATTATAGCCGAGGCTGGCGCGGGGGCGATGCCAATTGTAGTCGTGGAGCCAGGGGAGCAGATGGTTGGCGCGTTGGAGGGAGGAGCAGTAGGAGCGGGCATAGGCCCATTCGCGGAGGGCGGTTTGGATGAAGCGCTCGGCCTTGCCGTTGGTGCGAGGGGTGTAGGGGCGGGTGAAGCGGTGGCGGATGCCGAGGCGGCGGCAAGTACGACGGAAGTGGCGGGAGCGGTAACAGGAGCCATTGTCGGTGAGCAGGCGTCGGATGCGGATGCCAAGCGAGCCATAGTAGGCGTGGGCGAGGAGAAGGAACTGGGCAGCGGAAAGGCTGCGCTCATCGGGCAGGATCTGGGAGAAGGCGATGCGGGAATGGTCGTCGACGGCGACGTGGACGAACTCCCAGCCGGCGGCGCGGGAGCGTCGGGTCTTATCGCCGGTAACGCGGTGACCGGCGTGCTGGAAGCGGCCGAGCTTTTTGATGTCGAGATGCAGTAGATCGCCGGGACGGTGATGTTCGTAGCGGCGAACGGGGGGAGCGGGTTCGAGATCGCGGAGACGGTTGAGTCCGGCGCGACCGAGGAGGCGGCTGACGGTGGCCGGGGATAGCCGCAGGGTTTGGGCGATGCGGCGGCTCGTCCAACGTTGTCGGCGCAGGGCGAGGACGCGGTCAACGACGGCTTGCGGGGTGCGGCGCGGGCTATGCCGGGGGCGCGAAGAGCGATCGTAGAGACTGGCTTCGCCTTCGCCGCGGTAGCGGGCCAGCCAACGGCGGGCGGTGCGTTCTGAGACGTCTCGGGCCGCCGCGGCGGCCCGAGGCGTCTCTCCAGCGAGGATGCATCGAACCAAAAGGGCTCGGCCTTTGGGCGTCAATCGGGCATTCTGATGGATGTTCATGCGGTCTCTCCAGGGTCGTGGTTATTCGACAACTCCAGCTTCCCTGGTCCGGGACCGAATGAACAACCTGTTGAAAGATCACATCTAGCTCAGGGTTTTTTGAAGCCAGAATGCCGTCGACAACCCCGAAGTTGTGAACCGCCACGAACCACATGAAGAGCGTGCCCGCGCACCATGCGCCCAGCAAAAAGGCAAGCAGAATCCCGCGGCTCATCGTGGTGATGATGCATGAATCGGTTTATCCGCGTCAAGCCGGCCCTCCCAGTTTGACCTTTTCGAGGTGGTTCAGGTTCGTTTGTGTTCTCCGTGCCCGATGCTAGAATGAAAATTCGCCCACCGCCAACCCTCCATGAGAATCGGTTTCGTCAGCCTCGGGTGCCCCAAGAATCTCGTTGACAGTGAAGTGATGATGGGCATCTTGGAGGCCCGCGGACACCAGTTGACCAACGACCCCGGCGAGGCGGACGCCATCGTCGTCAATACGTGCAGTTTCATCGACCCGGCGAAGCAGGAATCCATAGATACGATCCTCGACATGGCGGAGCACAAGAGGACGGGCCGCGCCCGGCGGCTGGTGGTGGCCGGCTGCTTGGTCGAGCGCTACCGCGATGAGATCTTCGAGCAGATCCCCGAGGTGGATGCGGTCTTGGGGACGAACGAGCTTGAGCACATCGTGGCGCACTGCGAGAGCGCCTACGGAGAGCCCTTGCCCGCCGCCGAGCCGTATCTCTACCACGACCTGACGCCGCGGCGCCTGGCGACGGCGCCCTATATGGCGTACATGAAAGTCAATGAGGGCTGCGACCACCCGTGTACGTTCTGCATCATTCCGAAATTTCGCGGCCGCTTCCGCAGTCGCCGCTTTGAGTCGGTGATTCGGGAAGCGACCGAGCTTTTTCAGCGCGGGGTTCGTGAGATCAGCTTGGTCGGCCAAGACACGACCAGCTATGGCGAGGATCTAGGTTTGCGCGATGGTTTGGCGACTCTGCTGGACCGTCTGGCGCGTATAGAAAACGCCGGCTGGATCCGTTTTCTCTACCTCTACCCGAACCGCGTGACGCAAAGGCTGCTCGATACTGTCGCTGAGCACCGGCCTTTGTGCAACTACATCGATATTCCCTTGCAGCACGCCAGCGCCGGCGTTCTCAAACGGATGAAGCGCGGCAGCTCGGGCGATCATTTCTTGCGGCTGCTGGAAAGGATTCGCAAGACGATACCCGGGGTTGCGATTCGCACCAGCTTCATTGTCGGTTTTCCGGGAGAAACGGAGCGCGATTTCGACGCCCTGTGGCAGTTCGTCGAGGCCGCGCAATTCGATCGCGTCGGTGTGTTCGGGTATTCCGATGATGAAACCAGCGAGAGTTTTCATTTGCCCGCCAAGGTGGATGGGCGAACGATCTACAACCGCAAGCGGCGGCTGATGGGCTTGCAGCGGAAGATATCCGGAAAGCTCAACCGCCGCCTCGTCGGGCAGAGATTTCCCGTATTGGTTCAGGGGCCTTCGGCGGAATCCGAGTTGGTGTGGGAAGGCCGCCTCCCGACGCAGGCGGAGGAAATCGACGGCAAGACCTACCTCGTCGAGTTTGCCGACGGTGTTCCCAAGCCCGGGGATTTCGGTGAAGTCCGCATCACGGAGGCCGGGGACTACGACCTGGTGGGCGTGCTCGAACGCGTGTACCCAGCCCCGGTGAGCTACGAGCGTCGTTTGGCCACCTCCCACCCGCTGGGCTTGCCGATCATCCAATAGCAATTCCCTTGAGGCTGATGCCGAAGGCCGTCAAACAATGTCCCATTTGCGGCACGGCCGCGAACCCTAATGGGAAGAGTTATCCCTTCTGCGGCGACCGCTGCCGGACGATCGATCTGGGGAATTGGTCGGCGGAAAACTACGTGGCGCACTCGCCTCTGACGGAAGCCGACGAACAACTCGACACGGCTCAACGACCGGACCGCGATGAGGAGTGAGCGCTTCGCGGTCGCGCTGGCTAGCTGGGGAGGCTGTGGATTCGTACCGGCGGCCCCGGGCACGGTGGCCTCGGCGGTCGCGGTTGGCCTGGCGTACGCGCTCACCGAGGGCCTAGGTCTGGCCGCCGGATGGCTGGCGGCGCTGTCGCTGGCGCTGGTGGCGCCTGCTATTTGGTCGGCCAGCGTTGCTTCCGCACACTTCGGCCGCGAGGACCCGCCCCAGGTGGTCATCGATGAAGTCGTGGGGCAATGGCTGGCGCTTGCGGCCGTGAATCCGACGGACTGGAAACAGTGGCTGGCCGCGTTCGTGCTGTTTCGAGGGCTTGACATCGCCAAGCCCTTTCCCCTGCGAAGATTGGAGCGGCTGCCGGGAGGTTGGGGCATAGTGGCGGACGACGTTGCCGCCGGTTTGTGCGTTATGATTGTTTTAGTAGTCCTGGCCCGGCTGGGGTATGCGTAATGGCCGTGTTCACCCAGGTTCTAGGGATCGATTCACACTGAAACGCCTATGAGTTCAGGTCGCGGCAAGGGGAATCAAGCGCCTCATATAGAAAGTGTTCGTCCGCCAGCGGCGATCACGGGCGGCGAGCTGGAAGTGTTGGGATCAGGCTTCTCGGAAAACGGCGGAGCGCCGGCGCGCGTTCGCTTCGGCTCGGTCGATGCCCGCTTGGTCATCGGCGGTGGCCGGCGAGCGGTCGTTCGCGTGCCCGAAGATGTGATGGAGGGCAAGCTGATTTTCGAGGCCGGCTCGCGAGAAAGCGCCCCTTATTTCTGTTCGATTGGCGTCACGATCGCTGAAAACCTGCATCCGGTCGCCAACCCGGCGGTTGATGAGCGAGGAAACATTTACACCACGCGAAGCGGGGCGCGGGGGGAGAAGGTCCCTGTCTCCGTCTTCAAGGTTGATCTGAACTTCGATGTCAAACCCTTCGTTTCCGATATCGTCAATCCAACGGGCCTGATCTTTGATCGGCAAGGCCAACTTTTGATCTCGGGCCGTCACAACGGGACGATCTATGCAGTGACTCCCGGCGGCCAGATGGAGGTTTACGCCGAGGGTATGGGCGTGGCCACCGGTTTGGCTTTGGACAACGAAGACAACCTCTACGTCGGGGACCGGACGGGCACTATCTTCAAGATCAGCCCCGACCGGCAGATCTTCGTGTTCGCTACGCTCGAACCGTCCATATCGGCTTATCACTTGGCCATGGGTCCGGACAGGAGCCTATACGTGGCGGGCCCGACGACGTCCAGCTTCGACTGCGTCTACCGAGTCAATCCCGCGGGGGAAGTGGAAGTCCTCTATCGAGGTTTCGGGCGGCCGCAGGGGATGGTCCTGGACTCCGCCGGCAACCTGTATGTCGCCGCCTCCCACGGAGGACGCAAAGGGGTTTTCCGAATCAGCCCGCAGGGCGAACTGCAACAAGTTGTCTCGGGCCCCGGCATCGTCGGGCTGGCCCTGCTTCCGACGCGGGAAATGGTATTGGCCACGACGAACACCCTCTACCGGCTTGACACTTCCGGCTGGATCGACGGCTAAGCGAACGTGACCGCGGAGATCATTGCAGTCGGTTCGGAGTTGCTCACACCGCAGCGGGTCGACACGAACTCCCTATACCTGACTCGAAGATTGAATGAACGAGGCATCGAGGTCGTGCGCAAGACGATCGTCGGCGACGATCGAGAGCGGCTAGCCGACGAGATTCGCCAGGCGCGGGGATCTTCGCGACTAGTGATCATGACCGGCGGTCTCGGCCCGACGCTGGACGACATCAGCCGCGAGGCAGCCTCCGACGCGCTGGGCCGGGGGATGGCTTTTCACCCCGAGATCCTCGAAGACATCGAGGCTCTCTTCCGCGGCTTCAAGCGCAAGATGGCCGACACCAACCGTCGGCAAGCCTATATTCTCGAGGGCGCCGAAGTCCTGCACAACGACAACGGAACCGCGCCCGGCCAGTGGTTTGAAGATGACGACGGGATTCTGGTCTTGCTTCCGGGGCCTCCCCGGGAGCTTGAGCCGCTGTTTGAACAGCAGTGCATACCTCGGCTGGAGCGGCTTGAATCCTCCTACGAGTACCACACGGTTTCTCTCAGGGTGGTCGGCGTGTCCGAGTCGGAAGTCGATCAACGAATCGCGCCCATCTACACCGCTGAGTCTCGGGTGGCCACCACGATCCTTTCCGCGCCGGGCGATATACAGATTCACCTGCGGGCGCAGGCGAGCACCGCCGAAGAAGCCCGAACGGTCGCCGAATCGCTCGGGCAAAAGGTCGAGGACGAGCTGGGGACGAGCGTCTACACCCGTGAGGACGAAACACTGGAGCAGGTTGTCGCTCAACTTTACCGCCGGCGGGGCGCGACGCTGGCCGTTGCCGAAAGCTGTACGGGTGGCCTACTGGCACAGCGGATCACGTCGGTCCCGGGCAGCTCGGAGTACTTCGCCGGGGGATTCGTAACCTATAGCGACGGGGCGAAGACCGGCTGGCTCGGCGTTGATGCGGCAACGATCGAGAAGCATGGCGCCGTCAGCCGAGAAACGGCCGCCGAGTTGGCTCGGGCCGTGCGGCAAAAAGCCGGAGCGTCGGTCGGAGTCTCGATCACGGGGGTCGCGGGTCCCACCGGAGCCACCGAAAAGACACCCGTTGGAACCGTCTTCGTCGGCATAGCCGATGACGCCGGCGTCGAGGTCAAACAACTTCACCTTGGCGGAAATCGCCACAGGGTGCGGGTCCTGGCCGCCCAGACGGCGCTCGATCTGCTGCGCCGCCGGGTTGAGTAAGTGGGCGGGCCGTTTTAGGTCTGCCCAGTTCCCTGCCTGAGCGCCCCCACTTTATTGCAACCGTCGCTAGCGTTCCAGGCTCAGTTTCTTGCTCTCGTACACCCTTGCCATGCCCGATTCGGAGCCGTGAACGCCAGTGAGCGGCCATTGGGTAGGGCCAAGCCAGATGCTGTAGCCGGCGGCAGTGTAAGATTTAGGGTAGCCCTCTTTCCGTATCCCCGTTCCATGACGGACACCTATTCGAAGTCCCGGCTCATTCCTCCCATCATTCTGGCGATCTGCGTCTACGGCTCGATTGCTGCTTTGCTGGGGACGATCTTGCCCCAGCTCGGCGAGCAGTTCGGCCTGGACGACGCTGAGCTGGGCTACCTTGCTCTGACTCAGGGGCTGGGATTGGCGATCGCTTCCGTCGCGATCGGCCCAATTCTTGACAACCGCGGCAAGAAGACCGGGGTCGTGGCCGGGCTGAGCGGAATTACTCTTTCCTTGGCCGGGCTTGCCTTTGCCGGCGGATACGGCGCGTTGCTGGTCTCGATGCTGCTGTTGGGACTCGCCAGCGGCATGCTGGTGACGAGCTTGAACGCTTTGATCAGCGATGTCGCCGAGCGGAAACGCTCGTCCACGCTAAACCTACTCAACATTTTCTTCGGGCTGGGCGGCCTGGGGACGCCCTTTTTCGCGGCCAATATTCCCGCCCTCGATTCGAGCTTTGCTCTGTGCTTGTTTCTCGCCTCGATCAGCGGCGTGACATTGCTTGTTCACTTGGCGACGGCCATGCCGGGGCCGACGGGCGAGCGGCGATTCGTGTTCTCTGAAGCCGGCGGGCTGCTGAACCAGCCGGCGCTCTATTTGCTTAGCCTGCTGATGTTTCTCTATATCGCTTGCGAAGTAGGCATGTGGAACTGGCTTGTGAAATACCTTGTCTCGCAAGGTGTCGGGGAAGATTTCGCGCAGAATATTCTTTCGCTCGGATTCGCCCTGGGCCTGCTCGTCGGCCGCTTGGCGGCGTCGCGGGTTCTGCTGGGAATTTCTGAGATTCCCGTTACCACGGCCGCGTCCATCGCTATGGCGGTCACAACTCTCGGGATGCTCCTCGTCCAAAGCCCGATGCTGACCGGGGTGGCGGTATTCCTGGCAGGCCTGGCGATGGCGCCGATGTTTCCGACCATTCTCGGGATAGTCGGCAACGTGTTCACGCGCATGACGGCGACGGCCATGGGGATCGTGATCACCTCGGGCTGGATCGGGTTGGTCGTCAGCTCGCCCATCATTGGCTGGGTTGCGAACCTCTCGACGCTGGGAACGGCTCTTCTGCTTCTGCCCGTCATGTCGGTGATAATGGTTGTGGTGAACCTGTTGCTGCGGCCGTACGTGAGTAACCCCGTCGTCGCCGGCGACGGTGCTTGATCTCATCGCTCGATGGGTTGTCCCGAAACCCGGAGGCGATGAGATGTCTGGTCGCACCGGGGGCCTCTTCCGCGGGCCTTATGAACCTTACCGAGCTGTTTGACTCCTCACTTCACGGCCGGGAGACCGAGGTCGCCCTGGAATTCGCCGGGGAAGAGCACACTTTTCGCAATCTCGAGGTCCGCGGCAACCGTCTGGCGAACAGACTGGCCGAAGACGGCTTGCGCCCGGGCGACCGGCTCGGCGTCTATCTCAAAAACTCGGTCGAGTTCATCGAACTATACCTGGCGGCGGTCAAATTGGGGCTGATCTTCGTTCCGCTGAACGTGCTTTACCGGACGCGCGAGATCGAACCCATTCTCGCGGACGCCGAGCCCAAAGCCGTGTTTGCGAGCGCCGACCTGGAAGAGGAGCTGTCGCCCGCAATGAGCGGACTCGAGGAGCCGATACTCTACCGGGTAGAGGATCTGCACGGCCTGACGCGGGACCGGCCCACGGAGCGGCCAAGCGTTCGGGCTGAGGGCGGAACACCGGCGGCTATCGTCTATACCTCGGGAACGACGGGCCGCTCAAAGGGCGCGGTTCTGACCCAAGAGAACTTCGCCGCCAACGCGCGAAACCTAATCACCGCCTGGCGGATGACGCAAGATGATCGGTTGTTGCTTGCGTTGCCTTTGTTTCACGTCCACGGGTTGGGCAACGGCGTGCACACCTGGCTGGCGGCGGGCTACCGGATGAGGCTGCTGGAGCGGTTTCGCAAAGAAACCATCGCGGAAGAGTTTCTCAGCTTCCGCCCGACGGTTTTCTTCGGCGTGCCCACGATGTACGAACGGCTGTTGGAACTGCCGAGGGCCCTCGCCCAGGAAATTGGCGGCTTCATGAGGCTGTTTGTCTCCGGATCCGCCCCCTTGCCCGCGCGAACGCTGGAGCGATTCAGGGAACATTACGGACACTCCATCCTCGAACGCTACGGGATGACGGAGACGTTGATGAATCTCTCGAATCCTTATGAAGGGGAGCGGAGGGCCGGCACTGTCGGGAAGCCCTTGCCGGGCGTTTCGATCCGGCTGGCGGACCCTGCCAGCGGTCGAGACATCGCGGGGGAAGAAGTCGGCGAAGTTCTGATCAAGGGCCCGAACGTCTTCCCGGGTTACTGGCGCAACGATGAAGCGACCAAAGCGTCTTTCACGGCGGATGGCTTTTTCCGATCGGGCGATCTGGCGACGCGCTCGCCGGACGGCTATTACACGCTCTGCGCCCGCAAGACGGATCTGATCATCTCCGGCGGCTTCAATATCTACCCGCGGGAGATCGAGGAATTTCTAAAAGAACAGTCGGAAGTTGCCGAAGCAGCCGTGGTCGGATGTCCGGATCCGATGCGCGGCGAGGTTCCCGTCGCCTGTATCGTCTTGTCCGCCGGTTGCGCTCTCGATGAGGAAGCCCTGGGAAGCCGCTGCCGGGAACATTTGGCCTCCTTCAAAATACCAAGGCGGTTTATCCCGCTGGAGAGTCTGCCTCGCAACGCCTTGGGCAAGGTGGAGCGGGGGCGCTTGCGGTCCCTGGGAGAGGAGTAGCCCGTTGCCGGGGGGGCTTGAAGCACTCCGACCGGCGGTGACCTCAGGTCTTAGCCCGCTTTCCGGCGCAAAAAGGAGAAACTGCGGGTTAGGCCGCAATACTCGTTAGTTAAGGCCGGTCCAGCCCCGGAGGGGCGTAGGATAGTAGCCCACGGTGGAGCCGTAAGGCGGAACCGTGGGTGAAATGGCCGACTCGGCAAAGCCCCGGCAGGGGCGCAGGAAAAACGCGGGAGGTGCCGTGCTCAACGATCTCGACGACAGATTGCCTCCGGTCGGCTTCCGGATGGGCAGAAACGCTAAGTGCAGAGCATTGGCTGTTAGGCCTTAACCGTGAAACGAATCTTCTTCAGCGCGGCCACGATTTTGCTCAGCGTCACTTCGCTGCTGCTGATCGCGGAGCTCGCTTTGCGCTGGCGAGAAGAGGGGAGTGCGCGGGGTGTCTGGGGGACGTTGACCTCTGGAGAAGTCCCGTTTTCAGAATTCGCCGGTGAAGGCTGGTTTGCGGCCGACCCGGCTCTGGGCTATCGCTTCAATCCCAGACGCAGCGAAGTCAATGCCCTGGGGATCGTGCACCCGGAGATACCGCCGGGCAAGCTCGACGGATTGGAGCGCGTCATTGTTCTAGGGGATTCGGTTGCCCAAGACGAAGACAGTTTTGTCTCGCTGTTGCGCGAAGAGATCAAAGGACGCGCGGAAGTCATCAACGCCGCTATTCCGGGTTATACGACGTACCAGGAGCGGCTGTTGCTGGAGCGCTATCTTTTGCCGCTTGAGCCGGACGTGATCGTCTTGCAGTACTGCGCGAACGACCATCACAGGTTTCTGCATCGCTTCGATCCCGACAGCGGGATGCTCTTCACCGAAGAGGCCCGCCGAGTGCTTCTGCCGGAAGAGGGCGACCCGTTGGGGTGGCTGCCGCGCGGAAGCTACTTGGCGTTTCGCGTCCGATTCGCCTTGCTCAAATGGCGCACCAAGGGGGGGGCTACCCCTGGGAGAGGTCGGCGGACGTGGCGCCGGCCTGGAAGGACTCCGGGTGGGTCGAGTTTCGGAGGCAGTTGGCGGCGATCAAAAGCTCGCTCGCTGGGACCGGAAGCCGGCCGACCGTTGTGATGGTCCCCTACCGCCCTCAGTTCGACTCCCAGCTCCTCTCGCGAAACCGCCTCTACGTCCTCCGACCGCAGTTAATGATGGCCGAGACGTGCGGCGATCTGGGGATTCCGCTGCTTGATCTTTATCCCGTACTGGCCGCGGGAGGGGGAGCCGCTCTTTTCCGGGACGACTATCATCTGACCAGCCGCGGGCACGAGGCGGTTGCGCAAGCGCTGATAAAGCATCTGGACTCGAATGGCCTTTACCGAACAGCTCGTAGCGCTGATCTAGGCGGGCGATGATCACGCTTCCCCGTCGCGCCATGGCTTAACCCGCATTTCTCACCACCTGACGGTCGAAGCACGCCATAGGCCCGCCATTACTACGTTGCGCTTGCTCGCCGTGCTCAACGTACTTTCCCGGTCGGGCGCCGAAGGCGGGTCGCTGCTGCTTTCGCTAGAGCCAAAATACGAAACGGTTAGGCTGCACCCGCGAAAGTACGCCCGCATCATTCAAAAAATGCCGCGCTGAGCGGTGCGCGCCTTGTACTGACGGGCTTCTCGCGCACTTTGCCTCGCCAAGTGGTGAGAAAAGCGGGCGAGGCTAGTGGGCGTTAAGCGGCTGCCAGCCGGTCGAGCAGGCCCTTGGCGGCCGACAGCCACTTCGGTCCCGGCTTGTCCGAGATGGCCCAGGTCAGCTCGCCGCTCGGTGAGAAAGACGCTTCGGCTGTGGAGCGGACAAAGTCCATCAGGCGCCGAGGATCGATCTCCGAGTCGTTACGAAAATGCAGGCTCAATCGTTGGCCCCGGCGCTCGATCCGCTCGATCCCGGTTCGCTCGGCTTGGCTCTTAATCAAGGCGTAGTCCATCAGGTTGCGAACGGGCTCGGGCGGGGACCCGTATCGGTCGCGCAATTCGCCTTCGACCCGCTCTTGATCCCGGCCGTTGCGTATTTCGGCCAGGTGCTTATAGGCCTGTAGCCGCTGCGCCTCGTCGGCGATGTAGTCGGTGGGGATGTGAACATCCAACTGAAGCTTGATGGTGGCGCGTCGAGGCGCTTCCTTTTTTTCGCCTTGCAGCTCGGCGACAGCTTCGTCAAGAATCCGGCAGTAGGTTTCAAAACCCACCGCCCCGATATGGCCGTGCTGCTCGCCGCCCAGCAAGTTGCCCGCGCCCCTGAGTTCCAGATCAAGCGCGGCGATCTTGAACCCGGAACCTAGCTCGCTGAATTCCTTGAGCGCCGCAAGGCGCTTTCGGGCATCCTCGGAGAGCTCGCTCAGGTCGTCGACCATGAGGTAGGCATAGGCGCGCCGGTCGGATCTCCCCACCCGGCCCCTCAGTTGGTAGAGCTCCGCCAATCCATAGCGGTCCGCTCGATCGATCAGCATGGTGTTGGCAAGGGGGATGTCGAGCCCATTCTCTACAATGGTAGTAGACACCAGCACATCGTAGTCGTAGCGCATGAATTTCAGCATCACGTCCTCAAGATCCTTGGACGCCATCTGTCCGTGAGCCACGCCGAAGCGGACTCGAGGAACAAGGTGTTGTAGGTGTGCGGCTACTTGCCAGATCGTCTCGACTCGATTGTGAACAAAGAAGACCTGGCCTCGCCGTTCCATCTCCTGCTCGACCGCCGCCCTTACTAGCCGGTCCGAAGATGGCGCCACGACGGTTTGAATCGCCAGCCGGTCCCTGGGCGGAGTTTGAATGATGGAGATGTCGCGCAGACCTACAAACGACATATGTAGTGTTCTGGGGATCGGCGTCGCTGTCAGCGTCAACACGTCTACGTTTTTTTTGAGCTGCTTGAGTCGCTCTTTGTGGCGCACTCCGAAGCGCTGCTCTTCGTCGACGATCAGCAGTCCGAGGTCGTTGAAGACCACGTCTTTGGAGAGCAGCCGGTGCGTGCCGATGGTAACGTCCACCTTGGCGCCGGCCACGCGGCCGATGATCTCCTTCTGTTGCCGCGGCGATCGGAAGCGCGTAAGCATCTCCACCTCCACCGGGAATGGAGAAAACCGCCGCCGAAAGGTTTCGTAGTGTTGGAACGCCAGTACGGTAGTCGGTGCGAGGAGAGCCACCTGCTTGTCGTCGGCCAGCGCCTTGAAGGCGGCCCGCATGGCCACCTCGGTCTTGCCAAAGCCCACGTCGCCGCAAACCAGTCGGTCCATCGCCTGTGGAGATTCCATGTCCTTCTTGATGTCACGGACGGCGTGGAGTTGATCAGGGGTCTCCACGAACTCAAAAGCGTCTTCGAACTCGCTTTGCCAGTGGCTGTCGGCGGAGAAGGCAAAACCGGTTTTGAGCTTGCGCTCGGCGTAGAGTTTCAGCAGTTCGTCGGCCATATCGACCAGCCGGGCTCTGACTCGGGACTTGGTGCGGCTCCAGGTCTGTCCGCCCATGCGGTCGAGCGGCGGGGCGGGGCCTCCCGCTCGGTGGTGTCTCTGCACTAGGTCCAACCTCGCCAGGGGGACGTAGAGCCGCGCCCGACCGGCGTATTCGATGAGCATGAAATCTTCCTGGCGAGAGCCGTGTTCGACCTGTTTCTGTCCCAGGTACCGCCCGATGCCGTGTTCGTTGTGGACGACAAGATCACCGGGCTTAAGATCCTCTAGGTCGGCGAGAAAAGTGGAAACAGTGGACTTTCGCCGCGGCGGGCGGGCAACGATCGGGGGGGCGCTAAAGACGTCCTCGGCACCGTAGATGACGACGCGAGAATCAGGAAACACCGCCCCTTCGCGAATGGAGGCTTGGGCCAGCACGGTCTGAGAAACCGGGCCGGCCAGGTAGGCTTTTTCTTCCAGATAAGGTATCCCGGCCTTAGAAGGATCTCTGAGACCTAGCTGATACGTGATCCCGTATTCATTCAAGACGTCGGCCAGTCTCTCGACTTCCCCCACGGAAGGGACGACCACTAAGACCCGGAACCCGTCCTTCACGCGGGCTTGCAACTCTCTCATGCAGTGGGCTATGTTGCCGCGGAAGCGAGGTGTCGGCTGGGTCGAAATGCGAAAGGATCGTGAACCGGCATCATCTCCGAGTCGCTCGACTTCGATCTGTTGAAAGCCCGAGGCCGGCTGCCTAAGCCGCTCGAGGGATAAATAAAAGGCTTCCGGGGGCGGAGCGGTGTTCTCGGACCGTTCAAAGGCGGCTCGCAGCCGCCGCTGGAGCTTCTCGCCTTCGGCTTCCAGCGACGCCCTGTCGCTCCAAATGATGATAGGCCGGTCGAGTAACTGCCACAGGTTTGTGGAGCGAGCCTCAGCAGCCGCGGGGTGGAATTCCCAGCCGGAGGGAAGGATCGGGTCGTCGCTGGGCGCTTCCGCGGACCCGGCGCCGTCATGGCCACTGATCTGGGCCCGGAGGCCGGTCGTGAGCGGGTATTCCGTGAGCGGGAGAACGAGCGTTTGTTCGATGCTTTGGACGGACTTCTGTGTTTCCGGGTTGAAGTGGCGAATCGATTCTACTTGATCGCCGAACATTTCCAGCCTGACCGGGTAAGACGCCTCCGGGGAATAGACGTCGACGATCCCTCCGCGAAGCGAAAATTGCCCCATCGTCTCGACCGGCTCGTGACGGACGAAACCGGCCGCCTCGAGGCCCTCTTCGAGGTCCGCAAGATCGAACTCGTCCCCGACCTCAATCTTCCAACAGAAGTTGCGGAGAAAATCCGCCGAGGCTGTTTGTAGAAGCGCCGATGCGACCGGCGCCACGACCACAGAGGCCTGTTGGTCCGCCATGCGCCAAAGCCCTATGGCCCGTTTTTCGCTGATCTCGGCATGCGGCGGGAGACCATCGTAAGGCGTGACATCGTGGGCCGGAAGCACGAACGGAGCAACGCGGTGCGTCGACACCTCCAGCAGTTCAAAGAACGCCCCCGCCGTCTCGGCGAGGACGTCGGCGGCCGCGCTGGACCCGACGACAACAGCGACGGTTCTTTCCGTGCGCAGGTGGAGCAGGGCGGCGTACAGGGCCAGACCGGCCCCGTTCAACCCCGACAGCTGTAGTTTTTCAGGTCCTGCCCGTCCCAAGAAGCGCACCAGGTCTTGGAAGGCCGGGTGACGTTCCAGTCCCCCGAGCAAGTCGCGAAGTCCGGGTAGAATCAAGAGTTTCGGTCTCGGATGGTCTTTACCAAATCGCTGGTCGAATAGTGCTCCTCAAACGGAATCGCAACCACCTCGCCGCCGCTGCCTTCGACGATCTCGCGACCGGCAATCCAGTGAGACCAGTCGGCTCCTTTGACCAGCACATCGGGCAGCAGTCGCTCAAGCAAGGGGCAAGGCGTGTCTTCGGAGAAAACCGTCACCGCGTCGACAGCGGCCATCGCGGCCAGAATTTCGGCTCGATCCGCTTGCGGCAATATGGGTCTGTTGGTCCCTTTGAGACGCCTCACGCTTTCGTCGCTGTTAACGGCAACGACGAGCACGTCCCCTTGGGCGCGAGCCGTTTCGAGGAGTCGAACGTGTCCGGGATGAATCAGGTCAAAGCAGCCGTTGGTGAAGACCACTTTGCGGTCCTGCTTCTTCCAATTCTGTCGTCGCTCGAGCAGTTCGCCTTGGGAAACTACCATATCCGTCTTAATGGAAGTCCTCATTTTAGCGTGTTCGCGGGCCGATAAGTCACAGAGGTGGGGCAAGTTAGAGATGTCCCTTGCCGATCGCCGCCGATCTCGCGGTTCTGCGTGTCTTTGAGGGCAAATCTCAGCAAGAAAACCCACTGGTTTAAGCAACGCGCGGCCTGGTAGAATTATTTACAAATGAGCACTTTAGCTTTCACCTCACAAGCGGCCCAGGAAGCCGAGGGCCGTTTTTTTCCCGCCGTACCCAAGACCCTGAATGAGATTGGCGTCCCCCACAACATCGTCGTCGACATCATGCTCAAAACTACGCTGCTCGAGGGTGTCACGACGCTTAACCGGCTCGCGACCGAATGAAGGTTAGTGTCCCGGTGGCCGGCGCGGTTTTCGGCCATTTGCGGAAAGAGCAGTACGTTGAAGTGAAGGGCATGGTCGGCAACGACTATGAGTTCATGCTGTCGACTTCGGGACGGAAGCTGGCAACCGACCGATACCAGATGAGCCAGTACGTGGGCCCCGTCCCGGTCTCGTTGAAGGCGTACTCGGATGCGGTGCGGCAACAGGCGATGCGGCAAAAGGTCACGCAGCGTCGGCTGCGGGAGGTTTTCCACGACCTGGTGCTCGAAGATTCGATCCTCGACCAACTCGGGCCCGCTATTGTTTCCAACTCCCAGATCTTCCTTTACGGATCCACGGGGAATGGGAAGACGTCCATCGCCGAGAGGCTGGTGCGGGTGTTTCAGGACAACATACACGTGCCCTACGCGCTCGAGGTGCAGGGCCACATCGTCAACATCTACGACACGGTGGTGCACGAGCCCCTGCCTCCCGAGGATGACGCCGACCCGCGTTGGATTCGCTGCAAGCGGCCCTGCATTGCCGTCGGCGGCGAGATGGTCAAGGAGATGCTCGATCTCCAATACGAAGAAACCCTGGGTTACTACACAGCTCCGTTGCAGATGAAGGCCAACAACGGCATGTTCATCATCGACGACTTCGGCCGGCAGATGATCAATCCACGCGACCTGCTCAACCGCTGGGTGGTTCCTCTCGACCGCCGCATCGACTTCCTATCGCTTCGAACCGGGATGACGTTTCCCGTTCCCTTCGAGACCATGGTGGTCTTCTCGACCAACCTTGACCCGCGCCAGTTGGCCGATGAAGCGTTCCTGCGTCGTATTCAAAACAAGATCAAGATCGATGTGATCACGCCCGAGATCTTCGATGACATCATGAAGCACGGGTGTCAAGCCGCGGATGTCGAGTGGACGCTTGCGGCCTCTGAGTATTCTCGTCGGAAATGCATCGAAGGCGGCCGGTCGGCCGTCTTGCGGGCCTGCTATCCGCGCGACATCGTGGAGATCGTAGGCAACATCGCCGATTACGAAAACCGCGCTCCGATCCTCGACCAGGAAAACATTGACCGCGCGGTGGCTCTTTACTTCGCCCGATAGCTACGTTTCGCTTCCGCGGAGCAAGTCGCTGGTTCGCCCCCGGGCCTGCCTTAGCCCCGACACTCTCCACCTGAATATCTTGATGCGGGAAGGGAAATTGACGCGGCGGCCAGCGCCCTTCGCCTCGCCGCATGGTGGAAATGCGGGCTAGCGCGAGAGCGGGAAGCGGGTATAGTGGTAGCAGGTCTGGGCCCGGCGGACACGGTTTACCGATTGCTTCCAGCCCTTGATGATGCTCCTTGTTCTCGACAACTACGATTCGTTCACCTACAACTTGGTTCAGCATCTGGGCGAGCTTGGCGCCGAGATGCAGGTGCATCGCAACGACCGAATTACAGTCGGCCAGATCCATCGCATGCACCCCGACCGCGTTGTGATTTCGCCGGGACCATGCACGCCGAAGGAAGCCGGCATCTCCGTGCCCCTGATCAAGAAAATGGCCGGCAAAGCGCCGATTCTCGGTGTCTGTTTGGGACACCAAGCAATCGGCGAAGCGTTTGGCGGCAAGGTTCTGCGGGCCCCCTACCTGATGCACGGCAAGACCAGCAAGATCCACCACGACGGGAAAACGGTTTTCAAGAATCTCCCCCAGAATTTCACGGCCACCCGCTACCACTCGCTGATCGTCGAGCGTGATTCGCTCCCCGAGGATCTCGAAATTAGTGCCACGACATCCGACGGAATCATCATGGGCCTGCGGCACAAGAAGTACAAGATCGAAGGGGTGCAGTTTCATCCCGAATCGATCCTCACCGACACCGGCAAGAACCTGCTGCGGAACTTTCTGGCGCTGTAGCGAGGGGAATCGGGTAACCGCGGGAGACTGCCGTCCGTGAGGGGACCGCGCGCGTCACGATCCCGAGAACAAGGCCCATCCGCCGCCCGGCGTCAGCCGACGGGAACTTCCTGCAGGGACGCGCGGTGGTCGGCCAGGAATTTTTCCAGGCCGATGTCGGTCAGCGGGTGATTGAAAAGTTGGTCCAGCACCTTGAAGGGCAGCGTACCGACGTGGGCGCCGGCTAGGGCGGCGTCCTTGACGTGCAGCGGGCCGCGCAGCGAAGCCGCCAGCACTTGGGTCGGGTAGCCGTAGTTCTTGTAGATGGCCACAATGTCTCGGATCAAGGCCATGCCCTCGATCGAGATGTCGTCCAGCCGCCCAAGAAACGGGCTGATATAGTAGGCGCCGGCCTTGGCGGCGATGAGCGCCTGCGTGGCGCTGAAGCAGAGCGTTACGTTGACCCGAATACCCTCTGAGGAGAGGGCCTTCGTGGCCTTGATCCCCTCCCGGATGAGCGGGCATTTGACGACAACGTTGGGGTGGATCGCGGCCAGATCGCGGCCTTCTCGAATCATTTCGTCCGCTTCGACCGCAACCACCTCGGCGCTGATATCGCCGTCGACGATCTCGCAGATTGCCCGTATCTGATCGTATTGGGAACGGCCTTCCTTGGCGATCAGAGAGGGGTTCGTGGTTACTCCGTCAAGGACGCCGTAGGACGCCGCTTGGCGGATCTGGTCTAGGTTTGCAGTATCGATAAAAAATTTCATACGAGTGTCCTCCCTGTTATCGTCGCCGAACGCTCGGCGGGGCGACGGCTCTGGTTTAGCTGGCCTCTTGTCCAGGCCCGCTTAGTGCGGGCACCCGTTCGAAGCACCCCGCAACGAGCCACTCGAGCAAAAACAATCCCATTATACGGCAGCCTGTCTCGCGGCACCAGATTCTGACCGCGTCTTCGATCGAACGCAGCGCCGTTGAAGAGGGCGGCACTTGTGTTGCGGCCCGTCATGTCTCATATCGGCCGGGAAAGTCGATTCGATCAGCAGCGGCCACGGTTTCACGGAGAAAGTGCAGGCGGGCTAAGCTCTGGACCCGCTTTCCAGCCGGCTTGCGCCTGTCGGAATAATCTCACCGCAAGTCGGCTGTTACGAGTTCGGAAGGCTCACTCTCGTTCCCTTCCAGATCAACGGCCGAGATCGCGTAGCGATAGGATTGGCCGGGCTCGATAGATCGGTCGCTGTAAGCGGGGGTGGGGAGTAACTCGTCATGCAGGGCGACGGCGGCTCCCGAAGCGCCCGCGCGCCAGACTCGGTAGCCCGCGACGTCTCCCTCGGCGTTTGGCCGCCACGAAAGTTCCACGCTGTTCGCCGTCACGACCGTCCGCAACTCGAGCGGCGTCTGCGGTGGAAACGTGTCTTTCGTAAACACGTCGATAACCGAAGAGTCGCGGCCTTCGACTTCACCGGTCGCGCTTTGGCCGAAGCTGCGAACCAGATAGTAGTAGTGATGCTTCCATTCAAAACTGGGATCACGAAGAGTTGTCTCTTGGGTTCGGCCAATCTCGTCAAACGGCCCGCCCGGATCGGCGCCGCGGAAGACCCCATAGGCGCTCGCTCGCTGGGCGGCGGTCCACTCGATTGTGATCGCATCTTGCCCGACGGTAACGGCCGGCGCGCGGGGCGGCCCCGGGGGTTCGACAACGTGGATGACGACCGGGTCGGAGAAGCCCAATGTCCGCCCTCGCCTGCTCGATCCGCGGACGCCGAAGGCGAATGTTTTGCCCACCAGCGGTTTCGCGGGGAGGACCATCCGAACCCGCTCGCCGGGACCGAACGGCTCTAGGCCGGCGTCGTTTAGCGAGGCCACCAATTCACTGTTACGCTCGAACCGTTCACCTGACGGGACTTGGTCGGGCCGGGCAAGCTCTAGCCCGTGAACGGCGAACTCCGCCAGGTCGCGTAGCGGCATGCCTTCCGTCGTCAGGGCCGGCCAAGTCCATTCGAGCACGACCCCTTCCATCGTCTGGCGGGCACTGAGATCGTCGCTACGCTCGGGGATGTTCAACAGCGGAGGAAGCGGCGGCCCCACCGATCCGCAGCCGAGCAAGAGAAGGGCGCACGTCAGTACCGCGGCGAGCGGGCCGCTCAGCACGGAAGAATGCGCGTTCACCGTGTCGCCGCCACTTGAAAACGAGAACAAGATTCTCGCTCCGACGCGCATAAACCTGCTACAGGATGTACCGGCTCAGATCCTGATCTTTGATGATGTCCGCCAGCCGGTCGCTGACGTAGGCGGCGTCAATCTTCACGTTCTTTTTCTTGAGATCGGGCCCTTCGAAGGAAATTTCGTCCAGCAGCTTTTCCATGATCGTGTGCAGCCGCCGGGCTCCGATATTCTCGGTTCCATCGTTCACGCGGGAAGCCGAGGAAGCAATTTCGGCGATGGCGTCATCGGTGAAATTAAGCTTGATGCCTTCGGTCGCCATCAGGGCCTTGTACTGCTTGATCAGCGCGTTCTTTGGTTCCGTCAGAATGCGAACGAAGTCCTCGGTGGTCAGCGATTTCAGCTCGACACGGATCGGGAAGCGCCCCTGCAGTTCGGGGATCAAGTCGCTTGGCTTCGAAACGTGAAACGCGCCGGCGCCGATAAAAAGGATGTGATCGGTGCGCACCATGCCGTGGCGGGTGCTGACGGTCGTGCCCTCGACGATCGGCAGGATGTCGCGCTGCACGCCCTCGCGGCTGACATCGGGCCCGCGTCCGGCTTCACGTCCGGCGATCTTATCCATCTCGTCGAGGAAGATGATGCTCGACTGCTCGACGCGCTCGAGCGCCTGGCGGGTCACCTGGTCCATGTCGATAAGTTTTTGCTCTTCCTCCTGGATGAGATAGTCCAGCCCTTCGCCGACGCGCATCTTGCGGCGGCGGGTTTTGCCTCCGAACAGACCCGGCAGCATGTCGCGGAGATTGATGTCCATCTCTTCGGTGCCCGTGCTGGTGACTATTTCCACCGGCAGGTTTTTCTCGCGCACGTCGATATCGACCATGCGCTCGTCGAGGAGGCCTTCCCGCAGACTCGCGCGCAGCTTCTCGCGGGTCTTTTCGACGCCCTCGTCGCCTTCTTCCTGCGGGGGCATGAGCAGATCGAGCATACGCTCCTCGGCGTTTGCTTCCGCCCGCTCGGCGACGGTTTCGAGCTTCTCTTCACGAACCATTTCGATGGAGACATCCACCAAATCCCGGATCATGGAATCGACGTCGCGTCCGACGTAGCCGACCTCGGTGAATTTCGTGGCCTCGACTTTAAGAAAGGGGGAGTTCGCCAGTCTTGCCAAGCGGCGCGCCACCTCGGTTTTTCCCACCCCGGTAGGACCGATCAGCAGGATGTTTTTCGGCATCACCTCTTCGGCCATCTCGGGCTCGAGTTTGCGGCGCCGGATGCGGTTGCGTAGGGCGACGGCCACGGCACGCTTGGCCTCCTTCTGCCCCACGACGTACTTATCGAGTTCGCCTACGATCTCACGCGGCGTGAGCTCGTCGAGAGCCGGCGTGTCGGTAGCTGCTTGTCCGGGCAGGTAGATCACCATCGGGGGACTATCCCAATTCCTCGAAACTGACGGTTTCGTTGGTATAGACGCAAATCTTGGCGGCGACCGCCATGGCTTCTTCGGCGATTTGCCGGGCGTCCAACTGCGTGTGGTGCATCAAAGCGGTGGCGGCGGCAACGGCATAGGGGCCGCCCGAGCCAACCCCGGCCACCTGGTCATCGGGTTCGATGACGTCGCCGGTCCCGCTTATCAGCAAAGTATCTTTGGTATCGGCTACCAGAAGCAGCGCCTCGAGGTGCCGCAGCATCTTGTCCGTACGCCAGTCACGGGCCAGCTCAACCGAGGCCCGGCTTAGCTTGCCCTGATGCTGCTGCAACTTATCTTCAAAGCGGGAAAACAAGGACAGCGCGTCGGCCGTCGATCCGGCGAACCCGGCCACGATCTTGTCGTCATAAAGACGGCGTACCTTGCGGGCCGTGCTTTTCAG
This sequence comes from Bryobacterales bacterium, assembly GCA_965248365.1. GTDB lineage: Bacteria > Acidobacteriota > Terriglobia > Bryobacterales > UBA6623. The sequence continues at coordinate 1,353,821 of CBDFJA010000004.1, forward strand.
GATCTCCGATCCCATCGTGACCTGGCCGTCGCCAGCCAGCACGACCTTCCCGTCGCGCCGGACGCAAAGGACCGTCGTGGAACGAATTACGCGTTGCCGTGGCATCCGATTCGAGACACTCTATTATATGAATGTCCCACGCTACACGCCCCAGCAGTAGTCTTCGACCGTCTTCTGGAGCGATTCGTCGGTTTCGGCTAGACGAAACAGTTCGAGGCGAATCGAATCGACCAGGGCGTTCCAACTCGCTTCCAGCACGTCGTCGGAGACACCCACGGTTACCCAACTGCGTTTATGGTCCGTCCATTCGACCAGCACGCGGACCTTGGCCGCGGTGCCCTTGTTGGGTTCGAGCACGCGTACCTTGTAGTCCACCAAGCGAATGTCGCCGACGGACGGATAAGTCTGGGAAAGGCACTTCCGCAGGGCTTGCGCCATGGCGTGGAAGGGTCCCGAAGCCGTGGCCGTCGTCGAGTGCAGCCCGTCACGCGCGCGCACGGTCATCTCGACTGTCGCGTTTGTTCTCTGATTGCCTTGCTTGTCGCTGGTCAGGCGCATGTTTTCCAGCTCGAAGAAGAAGTGGTCGGGCTGCAGCACTTCTCTCACCAGCAGCTCGAAGCTGCCTTCCGCCGATTCGAGTTCGTAACCCTCGTATTCGAGCTGTTTGATGCGGTCGACCAACTGGCGGCGAGCCGAATCGTCAAGCAGGCTCTCAAGACCTTTTTCTTTCATCTTGTAAAAGACATTGCTCTTGCCTGAAAGATCACTGATCAGCACGCGCCGGTGGTTGCCGACCGTTTCCGGGTCGATGTGCTCGTAGGTGGAGGCCTCCTTGAGAACGGCGCTGACGTGGATGCCGCCCTTGTGGGCAAAAGCGCTGCGGCCGACGAAAGGCTGCGTGTGAGGCAGCGAGAGATTGGCTATTTCGCTGACGAAGTTCGCTACCGAGGTCACGCGCCGCACCTGATCGAGGCCTATCGTCGTATGGCCGAGCTTCAACTCGAGAATGGGGATAATCGAGCAAAGATTGGCGTTGCCGACGCGCTCGCCATAGCCGTTGATCGTCCCCTGCACATGAGTCGCGCCGAGTTCCACCGCCGTGATCGTGTTGGCGACGGCCAAGTCGGAATCGTTGTGAGTATGGATGCCGATCACGCCGTCGAAGCGGCGGCGCACGTCGGAGAAAATCTCGGCCAGGCGGTTGGTAATCATACCTCCATTGGTGTCGCAGAGGACGAGCACGTCCGCCCCCGCCTCCTTGGCGGCGTCGAGCGTGCGCAGGGCGAAGTCGGCATTCGCTTCGTAACCGTCAAAAAAGTGCTCCGCGTCGAAGATGACTTCGCGACCGTTCTCTTTCATGAAGCGCAAGGTTTCCGAGATCATCGCCAGATTCTGTTCTTCGCTGATCCCCAGCGCGCGCGTGGTATGCAGCTCCCAGCTCTTGCCGAAAATCGCGACCGCCGGCGTTTGCGCCTCGACCAGCGCGCGTACGTTCGGGTCCGCCTCAACCTTATTTCGGGGATAGCGCGTGGACCCAAAGGCCGCAATGCGGGCGTGCTTGAGTTCCAACTCGCGGACGCGCTGAAAGAAGTCTTTATCACGCGGGTTCGAGCCGGGCCAGCCGCCCTCGATGTAGTCGATACCGAGTTCGTCGAGTTTCTGGGCGATCATCAGCTTGTCGTCCACCGACAGCGAGACGCTCTCGCCCTGCGTACCGTCGCGAAGGGTCGTATCGTAGATGGAAACTCTCATAAGACCTCCTTGCGCGCAGCCGGGATCCCCCGAGATTTGTTTCTCCCAACGCGAAGGCTGTCGCGCTTCACGTCTGCCGCACAGCCACTCAGCCGGCCGGCGCCCCGGCCTCCTTCTTCTTCAGGAACGCCATCATCTCGCGCAGATGAGCGCCGACTTGTTCAATTTTTTGATCCTGCTGTGCTTTGCGGGTCGCCAGAAACTTCCCGCGACCGGCGCGATTTTCCGCAATCCACTCCCTGGCGAACTCGCCGGACTGCACTTCGGCCAAAATTTTCTTCATGTTTTCGCGAACGTGCTGGTCAACCACCCGAGGCCCGCGCGAGTAGTCGCCGTACTCGGCCGTATCGCTGACCGAGTAGCGCATGTAGCTGAGGCCGCCTTCATAGATCAGGTCGACAATTAGCTTCAACTCGTGCAGACACTCGAAGTAGGCGATCTCCGGTTGGTAGCCGGCTTCGACCAGCGTCTCGAAGGCGGCCCGGATCAGCTCCGAGGCGCCGCCGCAGAGCACCGACTGCTCGCCGAACAGGTCGCTTTCCGTTTCTTCCTTGAACGTCGTCTCGATGACGCCGGCTTTGAGGCAGCCCAGGGCAAGACCGTAAGCCAGGGCCTGCTGCTTCGCGCGCCCGGAGGCATCCTGGTGAACAGCCAGCAAGCCCGGAACGCCGACGCCTTCCAGGAACAGTTCGCGCACGCGGTGGCCGGGCGCCTTCGGCGCGATCATCGACACGTCGGTCTCCGGCGGCGGCTTGACCTCCCCGTAGTGAATGCTGAAGCCATGGGCGAACATCACCGTATCGCCGGCCGAAAGATGGGGCGCGATCGATTCGTTATAGAGATCCCCCTGGATATGGTCCGACACCAGGATCATGACGACGTCCGCGGCCGCCGCGGCGTCGGCCGTGGTCATGACCTTGACGCCGGCTGCTTCAGCCTTGCCCCATGAGCGGCTGCCCTCATAGAGGCCGACGACGACGTCGATGCCGGAGTCCTTGAGGTTCAGGGCGTGGGCGTGCCCTTGGCTTCCGTATCCCACAACGGCGACCGTCTTGCCGGCCAGGTCGTCCAGAGTGCCGTCTTTTTCGTAATAGATTGTTGCCATCTGCTCCTCTTTCTTGCGAATGGGGGGGGCGATCCCCTCTCATCCCTCGTTATGTCTTCACCGTTTCTTTTTCCCGCGGCTCTTCGGGCTGTTTTGAGACTTCAGCGAACACGTGATGCTTCTTGATCATCGGCGAGCGCACCATGGCGATCGCACCCGAGCGAATCATTTCCACCTCGCCGTAGTTGTGCAGCAGCGTGATCAGTGCATCAAGCTTTTCAATCGCGCCGGTGGCTTCGAGCGTGTAGGTCGTCGGAGAGGCGTCCACCACCCGGGCACGGAAAATCTCGGCTTCCTGAAGCAGAGCGGGCCGCATCTGCGGCGTCACCGTTACTTTGATGAGCGCCATCTCACGGCATACCGACTCCGATTCGGTCAGATCCACTGCTTCGACCACGTTGACGAGCCGCTGCATCTGCTTGATCAATAGCGAGCGCATCGCGGGATCTATCTCGACCACGATGGTCATGCTCGACAGCGTCGGATCGAGCGTTCGGGCTACGGTCAGGCTCTCGATGTTATACCCGCGCGCCGTCAACACTCCAGCGACCCGCATCAACGCGCCGGGCTTGTTCTCGACCAGTAGAGATATCAGTTGGTTCATGGCAGCCTAGTCCCCCACGGCGACGGGTTTGGGCGGTTGCAAGATCATCTCGTTCACCGCTCCTCCCGACGGGATCATCGGGTACACGTTTTCCTCCGGCGACACCTGGACGTTTAAAAGATAGGGTCCCGGTTCCGCCATGGCCTCTTTCAAAGCAGCGTCGAGGTCTTTGGGTTTGTCGACGCTGCGTCCTTTGATTCCGAACGAGGCCGCCAGCAGCTCGCAGTTCGGGAAACAGTCCATCTCAACCGCGCAATAGCGCCGGTTGTAGAACAGCTCCTGCCACTGCCGGACCATGCCCAGGGAGCCATTGTTCATGACGACGATCTTGATGGGCAGACCATTGCTGGCGATCGTCGCCAACTCGGGCATGCTCATCATGAAGCCGCCGTCGCCGACGAGTGCGATCACCAGTTTGTCGGGCCGTCCGAACTGCCCGCCCATCGCGGCCGGCAGACCAAAGCCCATGGCGCCCAGCCCGCCCGAGTTGAGCCATTGCCGGGGGCCGTTGAGCCGCATGTACTGAGCCGCCCACATCTGGTGCTGTCCGACATCGACCGAGACGATGGCTTCGCCGCCCGACATTTCATCAAGCTTCTGAAGAAGGTATTGCGGCTTGATCTCGTGATCGACGTGCTCATATTCGAAAGGATGCTCGCGCTTCCACTCCATGATCCGGTGCATCCACTGCCCCCGCGATTCTCGATTGAGCGGGCCGTGGGTTTCCGTCGTCTCGGCGAGCCTCTTGTTGATCCGGCGAAGGACGTGGCTGACGTCGCCGACGATGCCGATATCGGGCTTGCGATTCTTCCCCAGCTCGGCCGCGTCGATGTCGACGTGCAACACGCGAGCGTGGGGAGCGAAGGCGTCGAGGCGCCCGGTGACGCGATCATCGAAGCGCACGCCAAGGGCGATCAGCGCGTCGGTTTCCGTGATGCCCATATTGGCGGCGTAGCTGCCGTGCATGCCAAGCATGCTGATGAAGTTCGGGTGATCGCTCGGCAGGGCGCCGAGTCCCATCACCGTCAGCGCCACCGGCGCTCCCAGCAGGCCCGCCAATTCCTCCAGCTCGGCCGACGCCGCGGATGCGATAACGCCGCCTCCGGCGTAAATGTAGGGGCGCTCGGCTTCCCAGAGAAACCGGACCGCCTCTTCGACTTCGGCTTCCTCAGGTTCCAGACGTACCTCGTAGCCGCGCATCGGCTCCATCTCGCCTACCGGGTGGTAGTTGGCCTTGCCTTGCAGCACATCTTTCGTGACGTCGACCAAGACGGGTCCCCGACGTCCCGTGATCGCCACGTGAAACGCTTCATTGATCGTTTGGGGCAGTTCGTCGATGTTCTTGACAAGGTAGTTGTGCTTCGTAGCGCCCCGGCTGATACCGAAAGTGTCGGCTTCTTGAAAAGCGTCTCGCCCGATCAGCTTGCTGGGGACTTGGCCGGTGATGGCGACAATGGGAATCGAATCCATCAGCGCGTCGACCAAGCCGGTCGTCAAATTGGTGGCGCCCGGCCCCGATGTCGCCATGCAAACACCCACCTTCCCCGTGGCCCGAGCGAACCCTTCCGCCGCGAAGCTGGCATTTTCCTCGTGCCGCACCAGTACGTGCCGCAGGGGATGGTCGTAAAGGGCGTCGTAAATCGGCAGCGTAACGCCGCCCGGGTAGCCGAAGATCACCTCCGTGCCTTCCCTGGCTAAACTTTCCAACAGAATCTTTGCTCCCGACATCAACGACATATGCGCCTCCGTCACTAATCGTGCAGCCCGCTCGTCATCAGCGAGTACATCTCGCGGCCCCGTTCCAGCAGCCTAAATACAAAAAAGCCACCGACCGGTTTATCCTTCCCCGGTTGGTGGCCTCTGAACTTGCTTCTCAGAAGCCCTCAGCCGGGGCCGGATACACCGACAATAATTCGAATAGCGCCGCTAATGGGAAGAGTCGTTATGCGAGGTGTATCAGCTTTGACCGAGGGAGAGAGCTGGGGGCCAAATCGAGAATCCAGTAAGGAGCCTGCGGGCACACTTGCCCGGCAAGCTATCGCGCTATGGCTTGAGCTCCTCATGGCGATGTCCCCAACTGCTGCCTACAGTTTATCAGTGTAGCCGCAAGCCTCACCCGGGTCAACCCGCCCGGCAGCGAAAAGGCCGCTTCTACTCCTTTTTTTGTGGTGCTTTAAGTTCTTTCGTGTATGTGAGTTGCGAGATTCAAGGCGCCCGACGGGCTGAGTTGATAACAACCGGCTCCAGGGGAACGTTCTGGTGCCCGCTTTTCGTTCCCGTAGCCACGTCGGCAATGGCATCGACTACGTCCATGCTTTCGGCCACCTTGCCGAAAACGCAGTAACCCCAGCCATCCTGTGCCTGGTCGCGGTTCAGGAACGAGTTTTTGGCTCCGTGGTTGATGAAAAACTGCGAGCTTGCGCTGTGGGGAGCCTGCGTCCGTGCCATGGCGAGGGTACCTCGCTCGTTCTTCAGGCCGTTCGAGGACTCGTTCTTGATCTGGCCCCTGGTGGGTTTCTGTGCCATCCCAGCAGTGAAACCTCCGCCCTGAATCATGAAATTCTTCATTACGCGGTGAAAGATCGTACCGTCGAAGAACTTGTCGTCAACGTACTGCAGGAAGTTGGCCACCGTCTCGGGCGCCTTCTCCGCATCGAGCTCGATCTTGATCGTTCCCTTCGTCGTCTCCATGATGACCACTGGTTTTCCGCTGACCTCCTTGGGGGCCCCACAAGCTAGCGCAGCGATCACAAGCGCCGCCAGAATCATTCGTCCCGCCATCCGGATTTGTCGCATCTTGAACCTCTAGTCTTGCTTGTCTTGTAGCGCCGAAGCGGGTCTCACCCAGCACATCGCAGCACTCAAAATGTCAAAGGCATAATTCTAGCACGCCGGGGGCAGCAAGTCCCGACTGGCCGGGCAACGGAGCTTCAACCTGCAAGGAGGTGCATGCGTCCTGGCTTCTGCGCTACTGAGAAGCAAAAGACCATGGGCCCCCGAGGAGGTGACGGGCAACTCCTATTGCTCAATGGCCCACTCGAAGCTGACCTTCGGGAAACATTCCAAGGTTGAGGCGGGGCTGCAATTGAAAACCTCGATGTCGCGACCCGCCAGAAGTTCGGCAGCATAATTCAGCATCTTTCTCATACGGGGAAATTCAGTCTTGTCGTGGTTGAGCGAGTGGTAATCCTGGCCAAAAAAATGGGTCATGCCGGAGCGGTTCTGGAGATCGAGACCTAGATAGAATATTTGCCGGAAACCCATGTGGACGGCGATCTGCAGCGCTAAGTAAGAAATCGTGTATCCGGAATAGACGCCCTTTTGAAGATCGAAGCTAAAATCCTCGGCGCCAAGTAACCGCAGCGGGATCCCGAAGGGGCGGTCTTCCAAGGTGAACAGGCAACGGGTTTTTCTCAGCAGATCGTCGTATTCATCAAAGAGGCGCTTGTCCATGGCACAGTGGTAATGGGTCTCCGGATAGGCTAGAAATGAGCGGTTGAGTCCCATCACAATTCGCCGTTGCAAGGGAGCAAGATCGAGCGCTCCCAGAGAGGGACCCGAGGCGAGAATAAACAGCCGTTTGCCGCGGTGCAGGTCCTTGAAGTCGGAAATCTTTTTCACGGCGAATCGTCCAGCCACCATGCGGCGGGAAAGCTCACGTATTTGATCATGCGCCGATTGTACGTGTAGACACCGTGAACCCGGCTTTTCATGCCGACGATGAAGGATGGATAAGACACCTCCACATCGCTGTTATCGAGTGTTGCGGCCCGGCTCCAACTTGCCCCGGCATCGTCGGAATGGCTGAGCGACAGCCGATAGCGGTTGTCGGGAGATGGGTTGTAGACCACGCTGTCACGGCCTTGACTGAAGAACGCGCCAATGCCGCTGAGCGGGTTCGGCAGCGCAGTCCGAACCGGAGCCGACCACGACCGGCCTTCGTCGGACGAAAAACTGCGCCAAATATGCCTGGAGCGGCCACTGGGTCGGAAGAATAGACCAAGCTTGCTTGCACCCCGGCGGATTAATGTCGGCTGGATGAGATCTCGGTCGTCGAAGCGATAGAACTCGTTCCACTTTCGATAGGGAGGTTCACAGCTCAACAAAAGACTGCGGGCGGAAGCTTCATCGTAGGCCGGCAACAGCAACGATCCTCCGGCTACCGCCAACGGAGGATGACGGACCATCAATCCGGGATGGGACGACAGCATCCGCGGCGGCGCCCAGCTTCGGCCCCCGTCGTCGCTGAAGACAACGTGGAGCAATGCCGAATTCCAGTAGTGCCCTGTCAAGGAGACGTAGAACAGCCAAATTCGTCCGCCGGGATCTTGAAACAAAGTGGGGTTGCCCAGAGAAGCCTGGGAGGACATCAACAGCCGGGGTGTTCTCCAGTCGCGGTCGCCGTCTCGGCGTTCCGTGATCACCAGGCTGGCGTCCCGCGTTTCCTGGCGGGGATAGGAATACCAACACACCAGTAGGTCTTCAGCGTTCGTTTCTAAGATGCTCGCTGCATGGCACTGGCCCGGGGTCAACGGAGGGTTGAACAGAAAATCCGCCTCGAAGGCTGAATGATCGCCCAGTTTCAGAACGCAGACCCCTTCTGAGGTCTAGATCGGCGGGCCCGGGCGGCCGTCTTAGGGAAGTCGCCGCGCAACGCCAAGCTGGGGTCTCAACCTGCGGCCTGACCTGCCATGCTCGGCACGCAACTTCCAGCAGTCTGGGCGGGGTCGTGGGGCCCAAGAAGAATCTGTCTCTGCGGGACGGCCCATTTTCAAAGCAGAAAAGCAGGGTAGTCAGAAGCCTTCCGCGGAACGGGCGGCATCGCCGTCTTCCGAGCGCACTGACTCCAACCTGTTCTCAAGCACGATATCGGGGCGAAATCCGAGTATTTCAAGGGAGTGCCCGGCCGCCATCTCCACGGCTCTTCTCGGGATCAGCCCGATTATCTCAGCGCCGACAACTTGCGTGCCCATACGTTCGGCTTCGGCTTTGACCAGCTCGAATACGAAGTGAGGCGGCGTTTTTTCGAAATCCGTCAGGTTCATCGAGACTTGGGTTAGACGGCGGCTGGCCAATTGAAGCCCCAGAGCCTTGACCGCCTGCAGCCCGCCCGAGGACTCTCGAATTTTCGAGGCGATGCGTTTGGCGATGGAGACGTCCGGCGACGCCAAATGGATGTTATAGGCAATCAGCAGCTTACGAACGCCGACGGCGACAGCTCCGGCGGAGGGGTGCGGATCCGGGCCGCCCGCGTCCGGCTGGCGGTCGGCGTCCTCGGGAAGGCAAGTAACCAACGCCTCGAAGCCGCCGCGGCGGATCTGCTCAAGACGGCGTGGGCGTTCGTCGAGCGCGGCATCGCCATAGAAGTAGACCGGTAGCCGGAGTGTCTTCCACAAATCTTGTCCCAGTTGGTGCGCAAGGGCAATACAGATCTCTCGGGAGGCGCCTTCCAGGGGAACAAGCGGAACGATGTCGAGGGCCCCGATACGAGGGTGTACACCCCTATGCCGGCGCAGATCGATCTCCTCGACCGCCACCCCGGCGGCCCCGAGGACGGCCTCCGCCACCGCATCCGGCTCTCCCACAAAGGTAAATACCGAGCGGTGGTGGTCGGGGTCGCTTGTCTGATCGAGCAGCGTCACCCCGGGCACTGACGCGATGGAGGATCGAATGCGCTCCACAACGGCCTCGTCGCGTCCTTCAGAGAAGTTGGGAACACACTCAATGAGGCTCATCTTTGCTCTGAGAACGCGCCGACGGGACCGCTTCGGGGTGACCCGCGGGATCGGGCTAGGTGTGATCTTTCAACAGGTTGTTCATTCGGTCCCGGACCAGGGAAGCTGGAGTTGTCGAATAACCACGACCCTGGAGAGACCGCATGAACATCCATCAGAATGCCCGATTGACGCCCAAAGGCCGAGCCCTTTTGGTTCGATGCATCCTCGCTGGAGAGACGCCTCGGGCCGCCGCGGCGGCCCGAGACGTCTCAGAACGCACCGCCCGCCGTTGGCTGGCCCGCTACCGCGGCGAAGGCGAAGCCGGTCTCTACGATCGCTCTTCGCGTCCCCGGCATAGCCCGCGCCGCACCCCGCAAGCCGTCGTTGACCGCGTCCTCGCCCTGCGCCGACAACGTTGGACGGGCCGCCGCATCGCCCAAACCCTGCGGCTATCCCCGGCCACCGTCAGCCGCCTCCTCGGTCGCGCCGGACTCAACCGTCTCCGCGATCTCGAACCCGCTCCCCCCGTTCGCCGCTACGAACATCACCGTCCCGGCGATCTACTGCATCTCGACATCAAAAAGCTCGGCCGCTTCCAGCACGCCGGTCACCGCGTTACCGGCGATAAGACCCGACGCTCCCGCGCCGCCGGCTGGGAGTTCGTCCACGTCGCCGTCGACGACCATTCCCGCATCGCCTTCTCCCAGATCCTGCCCGATGAGCGCAGCCTTTCCGCTGCCCAGTTCCTTCTCCTCGCCCACGCCTACTATGGCTCGCTTGGCATCCGCATCCGACGCCTGCTCACCGACAATGGCTCCTGGTACCGCTCCCGCCACTTCCGTCGTACTTGCCGCCGCCTCGGCATCCGCCACCGCTTCACCCGCCCCTACACCCCTCGCACCAACGGCAAGGCCGAGCGCTTCATCCAAACCGCCCTCCGCGAATGGGCCTATGCCCGCTCCTACTGCTCCTCCCTCCAACGCGCCAACCATCTGCTCCCCTGGCTCCACGACTACAATTGGCATCGCCCCCACGCCAGCCTCGGCTATCATCCCCCTATCAGCCGACTCCCTCCTCCCCGGAACAACCTGTTGAGGCTCCACAGCTAGCCGCCCAGGCGGATCTATTTGTGGAATCTCACGGATCTCTCCCTTTCAGAGAATTGCGCAACCGGTCTGAACAAGTGGGCGGGTGTGAAATGCCCGGTAGAGGAGGTTTCCGGCGGTGGATGATCCCGCCTAATTCATGCTCCGCCCCGAAATCGCCCTACTCTATCGGGACGCTGCGAAATTTCAGTCGAAACTGTTGGCCAGAGTAGCCCGCCAATTCGGACAGCAGTAGCGCTCTGACCCCGGGTCCGCGATGGGTTGCATATGAGGGGCAGGAAATTGGCGGCCTAAGGTGGCCTAAGTGAAACTCAATCTCCGCTGCAACCGACCAGCGGCTGTTCTTTCGGCTCGTCGGCGGTCGCTTTTCCATCCGCTACGCCGAGCTGGACCAATTTGGGAGCGGGCTTTTCTTTGAGGACTTGCTCGCGGTACATCTTGAGCAAGCGGGTCTCCTCTTCGGGTGAGAGGATCGCGTTCTTGCCGTTGCCATTGCCGTTCCCGTTGCTGACGCCCTGGGAACCGTTGTGGCCGTCGCTCTGTTCCTGTTCCTTTAAGCTGGCGGCCAGTTTGCTCTTCTCGAGAATCTTCTCGTCGCGGGCATTCTGCGGCCCCTCGGACTGCTGAGCACCGCGGGCTGCGTGTTCGGCGTTGACCTCGAGGTAGCCGGCCGGTCTGTCGATCTCGACTGCGTGGCCGCCAGCGTAAATCTTGTGCCGGCCGTGCTGGCCGTACCACTTGCTTAGGGTGGCGGACATGTGCATCTTCTCGATGATGTTGCGCCAGCCGACGCCGGTGTTATACGCGCAGAAGGAAATTTCACCTTCTTGCGTGCCGTAAGGGATGACGCACATTTCCGTCCGGCGGAAGTCGTAGTTGAACAAATCCTGAAACCACATCCCGGCGACAAACAGGAAGTTCCAGGGATCGTTCCGGCGGGCCGCCCCCTTGCCGTAGTTCTTGCCGCTCAGCCCAAACGATTTGTCGAACTTCCTGAGCAGCGCCAACAAATCGAAGCTCCTGGGAGCCTTGTAGGGGTCGTAGTTCTTCAGTAGGGCCAAACCCATCTGCAGGTTGGTGAGCCAAGGCGAGCGTCCCGAGTCCGTCGCCTTGCGAATGTCCTGCACGAACTGTGGCACGTTGATGAACTCCGCCACGGGCGCCATTTCCTTGGTGTTCTTGTTGATCATCAAGGCGGTCCCTACACCGCAGTTGGGATGACAACCGCAATTCACCTGTCCCCATTGCGCCTCAGGTCCGTGGGCAGCATCCGCCGCATCGACGAAGGAAGACATCACGGAAATCGGGAACCAGTCTCGGTTGGGCTCGGTGATGCCTAACTGCGATTTGACGTCACGCGCCAGGTGCGACAGAGTGTAGCGTTGCCGCAGCCGCCGTTCGTCGGTGATTTCCTCGTCGCGCCCGGTAAACGACACCGGCTGGAAAGAGATGAAGGCGATCTTGCCGGGGTTATTGCGGGCGAAGTCAATGATCGGCCCAACTTCTTCGTTGTTCACGTTGTTGACCAACGTGGTGACCAAAACAACCTCGGTGCCCGCACTGTGCAGGCTCTCAATGGCCTTCAGCTTGACGTCGAAGAGATTGCCGACTTTGCGGTGCGAGTTCGGGGCGTTCCCAATGCCGTCGAACTGCAGGTAGGCGTACCGCAAGCCGGCGTCGGCCGCGACCTCGGCAAACTTCCTGTTCTTGGCGAATTCTATGCCGTTGGTGGCCGCCTGTACACTGTTGAACCCGATCGAGCGGGCATAGCGGACCGCCTGGATAAAAAACGGCGACATCGTCGGCTCGCCGCCGGAGAATTGAACCGACAACTGACGGCGAGGTTTGATCTTCAGCGCATTGTCCAGGACCGTTTTGATCTCGTCCCATTCCAGTTCATGGACGAAGCCGACCTGGTTGGCGTCCATAAAACATGGGTCGCACATCATGTTGCAGCGGTTCGTCAAATCGACCGTGAGCACGGCGCCGCGACCGAACTTAACGGTACTACTGCCGTGATTGTGAAGATCCCGGTCGTTGTGAGCACGGATATCGCGGCCCGGGAAATTCGACTCGATGTGCTCGAGGAATTTCGAGTCGATGGCCATCAAATCTTCGATACGGCCGTGCGTGGGGCAGTCCTTGACCATCCAGATCTCGCCGTCTCGCTCTATGATGGTGGCCTTGACTTCGCCGACCTTCTCCTCCTTGAGGACGGTGTAGGGGACCTCACCGCTGAGGATCTTTTCACGCGCCTCCCGGACACACTTGGGGCACAGGGAGTCGGTTTGCCGGGGCCAGCCCAGGGGCGGCTTGCTCTTCTCCCACGACTTGAGCATGGGCTTGTCCGACCAATTCGGCCGGAATGACGGGTTGGCTTCTATCTTGTGATTAAAATATTGCAAGCCACGCCACATACCCGCCGCGACCCTCGTCATGCCCTTCTCTACGTACTTGATTGGCCTCTGCATGCGAAACTACCTCCTCGATCGAGCCGTTTCTGGAAGACCGACAATCGCGCCCCGCATGCTCGCGAACACACTACACACTGGGCCGCAGGGTACACTCGGCCTCCCGACAGCTTACGCAACATTGCTTAGGACTGCCTACCAGAAATAGCTGAATGGGTATAATCGCAACCTGTACGGCAGTTTTCTCGGTTAAACGGCACCATTGCTCTTGCAAGTATATGAAAACACTACCCGATAGAGTGCTCTCGCCAGGGCAAATCATTGAGCCGATTCGAGGGAGCTGAAAACCGCCCGGTGATCCGAGAACACGTAGAACCAATGTGCCACCCGTGCGGAGGCTGTCCTCAGAACTATGTCCTTCCGCGCGGAACGTGTGTGATCTGTCTTACCTTCGCCCGATCCGGGTTGAGATATGGTACCGGCTCCCTTGGTGTGCGGCCGAGCCGGGGCTGTGAAAGAATAGGGGCTGCCGACCGCGCGGTCAAGGGTCGGCAATTCAATCCAAGGAGAAAAAGAAAGATGGCTAAGCAATACGGCAGTCCCAGCGCTTACGACGATTTCCGCGCTTTCTCGACGCGAGCGCCGAAAAGCATTCTGTTGGTCGCCGGCGTCATCGTTATCTTGGCGATCGTCTTCAATTGCTTCGAAACCGTCGGAGCCGGCGAACGAGGCGTCGTCTTCAGCCAGTTCGGAGGCGTTCTAGAGGATGTTCTCGGCGAAGGTCTACGCTTCAAGATCCCGTTCGTAGAAGACATCATCAAGATGGATGTGACCATCCAAAAGTCCCAGACGCAAGCCACAGCTTCCTCGAAGGATCTGCAGATCGTTTCGTCGACCATCGCGCTGAACCACCATGTGGACCCGGCAGCAGCCAACACTGTGTATCAAGACACCCGGGGAGCTTACAAGAGCCGCATTATCGACCCGGCCGTCCAGGAATCGGTGAAGGCGGTTACGGCGCAGTTTACGGCAAATGAACTGATCACGAGGCGAGCGGAAGTGTCGACTCAAATCAAAGAGACACTTGCCGAAAGACTGAGGGTGCACAACATTGTTGTGGATGAGTTCAATATTATCGACTTCAGCTTTTCGAAGGTGTTCAATGACTCCATCGAAGCCAAGCAAACCGCGGAGCAGTCGGCCCTGAAAGCAGAGCGTGACCTGGACCGAGTAAAAATTGAAGCCGAGCAGAAGATCACCAGCGCGCGCGCGGAAGCCGAGGGACAGCGACTGCAACGAGAGACGATCACACCGGCTTTGCTGCAGTTACGCGCCATCGAAAAGTGGGACGGACATCTGCCGCAGGTCACCTCGGGCGGCACACCGTTCATCGATCTCAAGGGTATGCGCCGAGGCGGGTAAGAGATTGCGGGACTCCGCTGCCGCAGCGTGGACGTCCCGGCTGAAGCTCGAATCGAAAGCGAGGCTGAAAAGATACTGAACAGATAAGGCGACCACCCGCCAATCGCCGGTAGGTTCGAGCGGTCGGACGATGTTCAACGGCGGTTGGGTCTTGCGAAATCCATGGCTCCCAGCGCTGGAGCCGGCGGCGTTTGGTAAATTCCGAAGCCGCGTGGACGGCAGCGCACTTGGGGCGCGCCATGCCGCGGCCCTACGTTTCCAGACACCCGACAGATCTGTAGGAGCACAGCATCCTGTGCCCGCCTGCACTCGCCCGAAACGCGAGTGCGTTTGTGAAATGGAGTATTCGCTGCCTGAAGCAGCGGCGAGGAGGAGAACACAATGAGTCGACCCGTGACATTGGTGACCGGGCAGTGGGCGGACTTGCCCCTTACCGCGCTGGCCGAGAAGGCGGCGAGCTGGGGCTACGACGGGCTAGAGCTAGCCTGTTGGGGAGATCATTTGAACGTCCGCCGGGCCGCCAGAGACCGTCGCTACTGCGAGAAACAGAAGGGAATTCTCGAACAGCACAACCTGCAACTGTTCGCCATCGGCACACACCTCATAGGCCAGTCGGTCTGCGATCCCAATAACGATGTCCGCTCGGACCCGCTGGTTCCGGCCGATTGTAAGGGCAAAGCCGGTAAAAAACGCGCCTGGGCGGTTGAAACCATGAAATTGGCGGCCAAGGCCGCGGAGAGACTCGGTATCGACGTGGTGACGGGCTTTACCGGATCCTCCATTTGGCATCTTGTCTACGATTTCCCTCCCACGCCGCCCGAGATGATCGACAAGGGTTACGAATACTTCGCCAAGATGTGGAACCCGATCCTCGACGTCTTCGATCAGTGCGGCGTACGGTTCGCGCTGGAACCTCACCCGACCGAAATCGCTTATGACATCGAGACCTCTCACCGGGCGCTCGAAGCGGTTAACCACCGTGAAGCGTTCGGGTTCAACTTCGATCCCAGCCACTTACAGTGGCAGATGGTCGACCCGGTCGAATTCTTGACGGAGTTCAAAGACCGCATCTACCACGTCCACATGAAAGACGCCGTGGTGCGGCTCAACGGGCGCACCAGCATCCTGAATTCCCATCTGCCCTGGGGCGATCGAAAACGCGGCTGGGACTTCCGCTCGCTCGGGCACGGGGACGTCAACTTCGAGGAAATCATCCGCGAGCTCAACGACATCGGCTACGAAGGCCCGCTGTCGGTCGAATGGGAAGACACCGGGATGGACCGGGAACACGGCGCCCAAGAAGCTTGCGAGTTTGTACGTAGCGTGGACTTCCAGGCTTCCCAGGTCGAGTTCGACGCGGCCTTTGGGGAGTAGCATGAAATCACCCGCGACCTCGTTGGGAAGCCCTATCACGCGACGGTGACCGCTGCTCGGACCGTCGTGGCCGCTATGTTGGGAGCCGTTTACGGCGGGGGTATGGCCCGAGCATTGTCCTTTGCCGTAGGGACCTTGTGAGGAGATTTCTCCGCGGCTACACGCTCTTTGCCCCCCGACTATGATCGGCGGCAGTGGCAGGGTGTTCTGTTGCTAGCCCGCTTTTCTCACCACCTGACGGTCGAAGCACGCAATAGGCCCGCCATTACTGCGTTGCGCTTGCTCGCCGTGCTCAACGTACTTTCCCGGTCGGGCGCCGAACGCGGGTCGCTGCTGCTTTTGGTAGAGCCAAAATACGAAACGGGTAGGCTGCACCCGCGAAAGTACGCCCGCATCATTCAAGAAATGCGGCGCCGAGCGTCGCGCGCCTTGTACTGACGGGCCTCTCATGCACTTCACCTCGCCACCTGGTGAGAAAAGCGGGCTAGTGCAGCTGAAGCCTTATCCGAGACAGTGGTCCTTAACCGAAAATTGCATAAGCGTAGGAGGAAGTGCAGACGATTGTCCACGGAAGTGGAATGGAACTCCCCCCCGTTCTCAGTGGCAGTGATGTAGACCGGAACGGGCTTGACTGGTTGGGTTCGAATCGGGGAACCTAACGGCATCCTGGTTTCGGAAAGGTTTTCGGGAAAAGGGAGCGCGAGAGTTTTTCCCGAAGGTCGTCCCGCGGGCTAGAGAAAGGTGGTGCGAAATGGGGTCGAAGAAATGGAAGCGTCGCGAGTTCAATAGACTGTCGATGGCCGCTGTTGGAGGCGCGCTCAGCGGGGCCTTTCTGGGCGGTTGTGAGGACACCGGCGGCGGTCGCGACGGGGCCGATCCGAGCCGCCTGCGCCAAGAACCGCGAGTGGACACCTTCCAGGGCGAGGGCGCGGGCGAAAGCAGCCCAGAGATATCTGTCCCATCACGCGAGGAGGGTTACTACCCGCCGCCCGAATCAAAAGGCGGATGGCGTTTGATCAAAGATTCAGGCCAGGTCAAGGACCTGGCCGGGATGGACCGCGAAAAGCTCGACTTCCTTTTCAAGAGCGAAGCGTTTCATCACGGTGGATCTCAGTGGTCCGCCGTCGTCATCCGGCATGGATATGTGGCTGGCGAGTTTTACAGCTTCAATATCCCGATTCCCACCCGCTTCAATATTTGGTCGGGCACCAAATCCTTTACCGGCACGGCCTGGGGGCTGCTACTTGAGGCAAGCCGTCAAAAGCAACTGCCCGACGGGCGGCAGGTCGACCTCGATAGCCCGGCCTATTCCTTCATTCCCGAGGGCTATCCGCTCACCGATCCACGCAAGGAGCGCATCACCGTTCGGCATCTGCTCAGCATGACCTCGGGCCTCCCCGGCCACATGTCAGGCTGCATAGGCATGCCTCTCGCCCCGGAGCACGGCGCCTTTGAACACGCGCTGGGGAGAGCTCCAAATCGGCACGGCTGTTGGGCTGAGCTGGTCGCCGACCCCGGCACGCAGTGGGTCTACAGCGACATTGGGACGCAACACCTGTCGCTGGCATTCGCCAACATCATGGGGGTTGAGATGGGCGATTATATGCGCGAGCGCATCTTTGCTCCGATTGGCATCGAGGAGTTGAGCTGGAGTCTGCTGGGAGGCCGGGGGTTCATGGGCCCGCACTCGAACGGGGATAGCGGGATCTACGTTTCCTCCAGGGAGTTGGCGCGTTTTGGTTATCTGGCCCTGCACAACGGGTCGTGGGACGGAAAGCAACTCATCCCCGCCTGGTGGATGGACCTGGCCACCAAAGCCTCTCAGACTCTGAACTCAGCTTACGGCTACACGTGGTGGGTAAACAGCGAGGGTACGGCGTGGCCGGAGCTGCCCATGATGGCCGACCTGCCTAGGGATGCCTTTGCGCTGCGGGGTTACAATGCGAACCGTTGCTATGTCATCCCGTCGCTCGATTTGGTCGTTGCGCGGGTTGGATCGGGCCCGGTCGGGTGGAACGAACAGGGGTTCATCGGCAACATCGTCGATGCGATCATATAGGCCGAATTTCGTCAGTCGCCGCCGCTTGATAGAGATTCAGGAGCGGCAGCCGACGATGGTAATCCCGGCCTCCGCCGCGGCCGCCAGGAGTTCCTCCCGGTCGATCAGCAGCGTCTGACCGGCTTCAACCGCCAACGCTGTCGCCTTCACGCGCTTCATCTTCGAGATGGTGGTCGGCCCGACGACGGGTACGTCAAAACGCATGTCCTGTTTCGGCTTGGCCGCTTTGACGACCGTCAGCCGCCGCCCGTTGCTGACCTCGCCCGCTCGCAGGATCACCGCATCGGTGCCCTCCATCGCTTCGACCGCCACACACGCCTTTTCGCAGATCACGACGCTTTGGCCGATGTCGTAGGCCGCCAAAGCCCGGGCAATCTCGCGTCCATAGTCGATGTCGGCCTGCTCGTCTTCCGTGGGACCCCGCTTGGTATGCGGCCCTTCCACGGCCATGTACGGTTCCAAAAACCGAGTGGAATCGAGCAGCCGGATGCCTTCGTCGGCGAGCACGGCGGCCACGGCCCCGATGAGTGAGTCCGTGTTTTTCCGCCCCAGCGACTTGAGCAGCTTCAGCAGTTTCCAGTCGGGGCGAATCGAGGAATAGATGCGGGCGTGTTGAACGCGTCCCGCCATGATCGCTTCGCTGATGTTTTCCTGCTTGAGGATCTTGATCAACTTTGACAGCTCGCCCAGCGAGATCCAATGACAGCGCGCGGCCAGATCTTCGACCTCGGGAAGGGCCTCCTCCTTGACGGCAACCGCCACCATCTCGTGCCCTTGTTGCCGGGCGGCGGAAAGCACGAGCAGCGGAAAACGGCCTCCCCCGGCAATCAAGCCGTATTTCACTTGACGATACCCCGCTCCGAGCTCTCGATAAACGCCAGCAGCTCGCGAACGTGTTCCCCGTCTTCAATCTCCTCTCGAATCTTCTCGATCGCATTTTCGGTATTCAATCCGGACTTCGTTAGAACGCGAAAGGCTTTGTGAAGGCTCTGGATCGTCTCGTCGGAAAAGCCGCGCCTTTCCAGCCCGACCTTGTTCACGCCGAAAACCTTGGCCCCTCGCTCGGTCACCACCAGCGCGTAGGGCGTGACGTCTTGGGTGATGACGCTGTAGCCGCCGATATAGCAATGGGGACCGATGCGGCAGAACTGATGCACTCCGCTGTGCGCTCCGACGACTCCCCAGTCTTCGACGCTGACATGGCCGCCCAGCGTCGTTCCGTGCCCCAGAATGCAGTGGGAGCCGATGTGACAGTCATGAGCCACGTGGGCGTAGGCTTGCAGCAGGTTGTCATCGCCCACGCTGGTCAGGCTGCCTCCGCCTTCGGTGCCGCGGTGGATCGTGACGAATTCCCGAATCTGATTTCGGCTGCCGATCCGAGTCTCCGACCGCTCGCCGTGGAACTTGAGGTCTTGCGGCGCCGCGCCCACGCTCGAGTAGGGGTAAAACGTGTTGTCCTCTCCGATCGAGATCGGCCCGTCTACATAGACGTGCGCCATGAGTCTCGTTCCCGGGCCGATGACGACTTCTTCCTGAATGACGCAGAAGGGCCCGATCTCCGCGGACTCCGCGATGCTGGCGTTGGCGTGAACAACCGCTGTGGGGTGGACTCCCATCAAGCCCTCTTACGGCTCGTCACGCTCGGGAGCAGCGGCCGGAGGGGACGACTCCGGCGCAATCGCGGATTTGTCGGCGACCTGGCACATGAGGACGGCCTCGGCGACCAAACGCCCCCGCACTGTCGCCTTGGCGCTCATCTTGCAAATCGTGGCTTTGCGCTTCAGCAAGTGCATCTCGATCCGTAGTTCGTCCCCGGGAAACACGAGTTTTCGAAACCGGGCTTGCTCAATGGCCGCGAACAGAACCAGCTTGTTTCGCAATCGCGCCTCGCGATCGGGCAATTGGCTCAACAGCCATACGGCGCCCACCTGGGCCATCGATTCCACGATCAGCACTCCCGGCATCACCGGGAAATCGGGAAAATGTCCCTGAAAGAAAGGCTCGTTGATGGAAACGTTCTTGATGCCGACCGCGCGATCGGGTGTGATTTCCTCGACCCGGTCGACCATGAGCATCGGGTAACGGTGAGGGAGGATATCGAGGATCTGATTGAGATCGAGCATCCGGATGCAGGGAAACCGACTCGTACTTCTAGCGCCCGGGAGCGCGCTAGCCCTATTGTATCCGAGGATCAGCGCCGCAGGCGCCCTCCCTCGTGTTCGAGGCCCTCGCAGCCCGGGAATCAACCTCGTTCACACGAGCCGGCAAACAGGGTGTGGGGCGCACCGCCCTGCAAGAAAACTGCGTATCATACCAAGGGCAGGTTAAACCGTGAACCATGGATGATGTCTTACGCTACACCACCCAGAGGCTGCCCGCCATCCTCGAATGGACCGGCCAACTGGTCAAGTTGGAGTCGCCGACCAACGACAAAGCCGCCGTGGACCGCGCCGTCGAGTTTGTCGCCGACCGCCTATCCTCGCTTGCGAAGGTAAAGCTCTACCGCCAGAAAAAATACGGCCGGCACCTGCGCGCCGAATTCAAGCTTCCCGGCCGAGCTAAGGAGGGGCAGATCCTCGCGCTCGGCCACCTCGACACGGTCTGGGAAGCGGGAACCATCCGCCGCATGCCGTTCAGACGGAAAGTGGGACGCCTGTGGGGCCCTGGTGTTTTCGACATGAAGGCCGGCGTCGCCATGCTTGTCTTCGCGGCCGAGGCTCTCCGTGAGATGGGGATCCCCGTAGGCAAGAAGTATGTCCTACAGCTTAACTCCGACGAGGAAGTAGGAAGCCCGAGCTCTCGCGCGTTCACCGAGGCCGAAGCCCGGCGAAGCAGCGCCGTGTTGGTCGCCGAGCCGGCGGCCGGCTTGGCCGGAAACCTCAAGACGGGTCGCAAGGGCGGCGGAAGTCTGCGGCTCCGCGTCAAGGGACGGGCGGCGCACGCGGGACTGGATTTCGTTTCCGGAGCAAGCGCCATCGTCGAACTATCGCGCCAGTTGTCGAAAATCGCCGAGTGGACGAACCTCAAAACGGGAATCACGGTGAACCCCGGCGTGATTCATGGCGGGAGTCGCGCGAATGTCGTTGCCGAGGAAGCTTGGGCCGAGATCGATTTCAGAGTGCCGCGCGCCGCCCAAGGACGGCGGCTTGAGAAGAG
This sequence comes from Bryobacterales bacterium, assembly GCA_965248365.1. Taxonomy (GTDB): domain Bacteria; phylum Acidobacteriota; class Terriglobia; order Bryobacterales; family UBA6623. The sequence goes on from CBDFJA010000004.1 coordinate 1,374,527, forward strand.
GTTCCGGGCCTTGAAACCGTTCGATCCGAGGACGGAGCTGGTGCTGGAAGCAGGGATCGGCAGGCCCCCGCTCGAGCGATCCCGAGCAGTGCTCAAACTCTACCGCCTGGCCCGAAAACTTTCCTCGGAACTAGGCTTCGAGGTTGGCGAAGCTCAAGTCGGCGGCGGGTCGGACGGCAACTTCACCGCCGCTTTGGGGGTGCCGACGCTCGACGGGCTCGGTGCCGTCGGCGAAGGCGCCCACGCGCTGAACGAAAGCATCTTGATCAACCGTATCCCCGACCGCACTGCGCTGCTGGCCAAATTGATTGCAGCGATCTAGTCAACCAGGAAGGGCGGCTCGCGAGCCAATCGCGCTAGGGCCACAGCAGAGGTTTTTCTTTTTGCGAGTGACTATGGGAGGTGGGTTCGTAGCGGGCGCCGCGCTTGATCTTGGCCCGCCGAACGGACATATGCACGCGCGATTCCGCCCAACTGATGTCCTGAATCCACGAAGGCGGAACCAAAACCTTGGGGTTGGGCAATCGCCAGGTCTTGGTGTTGATCACCATGTAGCGCACGACCCAGTCGTCGTTGTCCAGAAGAAAATCCTCTACGTTGCCGAACGGGCCGTCGAGAGCCTCGATATGATAGCCGACGATCTCGAGAGCGCTTCGTAGTTGAGGGGCCGCCCCTTCGGAGGCAGCCGGTTTTTCGGCGGCGGCGATCGCCAACGCCTGTGGCGACACGACGCCATGCACGGCGCCCACGGGCCCGCCGCCCCCACCGTAGACGGCACTGCCGTAGCGGCTTTCGAGCAAGAGTGCCTGCTGTTCGGAAATAAGTTGATGGCTGTCGGAATCCGCGAACCGCTCGAAGTCTTTGCGGGTCAGCGATAGCGTCAAAACCCGTTTCGCATTGTCAGGTTGCCCCAAATGCTCGGGAGGGACCAATACTCGATGAGCCGAGGGCCAACGGCCTGTGTTGACGACAAGGTAGCGAGTGGACCAGGTAGAATCCTCCACGTACAGGTCGGCCGTTTTACCCAGCTTCCCGTCTTTGCCTTCGATTCGAAAACGGCTTAGTTCTCTAACGCTCAGAAGCATGGCCGAACACCCTCCGAACGAGATCTAACCGACTCCGCCGCCCAGTCCGAAGCCCGATTCCGCGGCGCGACGCCCCCCATCGATTCCCGGGTGTCTGCTGGTATTTCCGGTTCCCGATCGTTGCTCTCTAGCGAAAGACTACCACGGTTTTTTGCCTTTTGCCAGCCCAATTCGGCTCGCCGGTCGAGACGGTTAACTCATCCGATCCTACTATCGGCGAGCGGCCCGAAAACCTGCACGGACCGGCCGTTCGGGCAGAGCCTTCCCCGAAGCCGCGGACGCTGCCGCGACAGCGCCGCCGCGGGCACGATCCGGCTCGAACCTAGCGAGCAAGGGGGACGCCGTCAACTCGCGACTCCGGCGGCGACAAGCGGCCCGAAAAGCGCCTCTTCGAGAACCGTGTCCGTGTTCAAGTGCAGGTAGCTGCCGCGATTGCGCTTGGCGATATACTCCACCTCTCCATAAAACGCATCGTAGGCCGCGGCGTGCCTGTCGACGTCTTGGGCGGTGACGTGCATGGGGCTTCGGACTCCGGATTCGGCGTCGATCAGCTCGATTTGCCCACGCCAAGGCGGAGTGCGGTCCTGGGGACCGGCCAACTGCACGAGGGCAACCTCGTGGTTTTCGTCGGACATATGACGCAGCGCCTCGAGACCATCCGGCTTATCGAGGAAGTCCGAGAGAAAGATCGCAAACCCCGGCACCGGGTTTCGTGACAAAAACTCGCGCACGGTTGCTCGCAAGTCCGAGGGGCCGCTGGTCGAAAGATCACCCAGGAAGGCGGCCGCGCCGGCGAAGCGGTGACGGCCTCCCTCGGCACGAAAGGACTTCCCGAGTTCGGCGGCGAACGGCTGGATGAGGATCGTCTCCAAGCGGACCAAGCCTACGTAGCAGAGCGCCGCCGCCAGACGGCAGGCGTAGGCGAACTTGGAGTTTTCCGGGACATTCTCCTCGGCCCCGTGGGCCATCGACTCGCTGGTGTCGAGGAACAGCCGAATCGGGGTGCGTGGTTCGGTGAGAAACATCTTCAGGAACACGCGCTCCAGGCGCAGGTAGACCCTCCAGTTGACGGCCCGCAGGTCGTCACCGTATTGGAATCGGCGGTGGTCGTGGAACTCGTGTCCGACGCCGGCATAGCGCGACGTAATCTGTCCTCCCAGCAGACCGTGGAAGGACTTGTGCCAACGAAGAGTAAGCCGCTCGAGCCGCTCAAGGAATTCCTGGGTCAGCAGCGGTTGAGGCGCTTGCACGCCTCCAATGTAGCAGAGGAGCGGAGCTTCGGCTTGCGAGCAGCGCTGACGCTGACAATGGGCTCTCGCAACCGCTCGGACGTCGCCGGGAGTCGGCATCCGGTGGGCGCTGCCGAGAAATTTCGTTCCGTTCGGCCCGGTCCGAAGCCCACGGACGCGGACACTGGAAAGGCGCCGGGTCCGCGCTACAAGCTCCCGAATGCGTTGACAACAAACACGCGGTGGTCGGCCTCTCCAAGTAATACTCGTTAACGCCGACCACCCGAGGCCTGGTGAGAAAAGCGGGCTAGTTGTGGAGCCTCAACAGGTTGTTCCGGGGAGGAGGGAGTCGGCTGATAGGGGGATTATAGCCGAGGCTGGCGTGGGGGCGATGCCAATTGTAGTCGTGGAGCCAGGGGAGCAGATGGTTGGCGCGTTGGAGGGAGGAGCAGTAGGAGCGGGCATAGGCCCATTCGCGGAGGGCGGTTTGGATGAAGCGCTCGGCCTTGCCGTTGGTGCGAGGGGTGTAGGGGCGGGTGAAGCGGTGGCGGATGCCGAGGCGGCGGCAAGTACGACGGAAGTGGCGGGAGCGGTAACAGGAGCCATTGTCGGTGAGCAGGCGTCGGATGCGGATGCCAAGCGAGCCATAGTAGGCGTGGGCGAGGAGAAGGAACTGGGCAGCGGAAAGGCTGCGCTCATCGGGCAGGATCTGGGAGAAGGCGATGCGGGAATGGTCGTCGACGGCGACGTGGACGAACTCCCAGCCGGCGGCGCGGGAGCGTCGGGTCTTATCGCCGGTAACGCGGTGACCGGCGTGCTGGAAGCGGCCGAGCTTTTTGATGTCGAGATGCAGTAGATCGCCGGGACGGTGATGTTCGTAGCGGCGAACGGGGGGAGCGGGTTCGAGATCGCGGAGACGGTTGAGTCCGGCGCGACCGAGAAGGCGGCTGACGGTGGCCGGGGATAGCCGCAGGGTTTGGGCGATGCGGCGGCCCGTCCAACGTTGTCGGCGCAGGGCGAGGACGCGGTCAACGACGGCTTGCGGGGTGCGGCGCGGGCTATGCCGGGGACGCGAAGAGCGATCGTAGAGACCGGCTTCGCCTTCGCCGCGGTAGCGGGCCAGCCAACGGCGGGCGGTGCGTTCTGAGACGTCTCGGGCCGCCGCGGCGGCCCGAGGCGTCTCTCCAGCGAGGATGCATCGAACCAAAAGGGATCGGCTTTTGGGCGTCAATCGGGCATTCTGATGGATGTTCATGCGGTCTCTCCAGGGTCGTGGTTATTCGACAACTCCAGCTTCCCTGGTCCGGGACCGAATGAACAACCTGTTGAAAGATCACAGCTAGTGCTCACTATCATAAGTTCGCGATCGTTTATGGGTCGGCAATCCGGGGACCGCTCCGTCGAAAACCCGCTCGCGTTCATCCCTTTGGGCGGGGTACAGGCCTGGCCGTACGCCCCTGACCGCTCGCTGGTGTTCGCGGCTCCGCATCGGGCATGGACAGAGCCGCGCCCGTGAGGGCGCGGGCCCGCGGGCTAACGCCCGCGGCTCTGATTCGCTTGTTGCGAGGGTGTGCGAGAGCAGGGAACTGAGATGAAATGAGGAGGCTCGCCATCCCGGGGGGAGTAAGCTAAACTTCCCCCAGCGGGCTTCGCCCCGCACGGTAGTAGACGGAGGAGGACGCCCCAAAAAATCTTCCTAATAGGAAAAGAAACGAAAGGATGACGAGCCAAGAAGTAACGATAGCAAAAGGGTAGAGAGTTTGTCGCAGAAGCAGCTGATCGAGCGGGGGATGAACGTCGTGGCGGGGTTGAATTTGGGGGACAAGCACCGTGTCGTCTGCCTGATCGATCTGGACGGGAAGGTGGTGGAGCGCAAGAAGCTGCGCACGTCGCCGGCGGCCTTCGAGCGCTACTTCGGCGGCTGGGCGGGGATGCGGGTGGTCTTCGAGGCGCCGAGCGGCTGGCAGAGTTGGGGCTGCGCATGCCCGAGATGTTGAACCCGGTCCAGCCCGCTTCGCTGGAGACGCAAGCCGACCGCGCGGTGTTGAAGGCGCGCGTGGCTGAGGACACCCCTTCTAACCCCGTTAGGCCGCTTTTCTGCTTTGAAAATATGCCCCGTAAGGAAATTCATATTACAGGCAAGGCCTAGTTCAAAATAGAAAAGCGGGCTAACTAACTCCCCGACCCGCGGGCGTCCACCCCGCGCCCTACCGCCTGTACCCCGCGCCGCCGAACCCGCGGGACCAGGAACTGTCCGATCAGCATCCCGTACACGGGGACGTACTCGAGCAGTCGAAACTCCGGCGACTCCCGCCACAGGCCCAGGGCGCCGTAGCCGATGACGACGTGGTAGGAGAGGGTGACGAGCGCCGTCCACAGCAGGAGCGCGGCGTTCGGGTAAACGGCTAAGAATGGCAGCATCCAACTCAGATACCAAGGGAAGCAGTTCGCCGAAAGGAACAATAGGAGGACGACAGCCCAGAGCGTGCTTTCGACTAGCGGCATCCGCTTCCACCAAACAGCGGCCAGTCCAGCGACGAGCAAGCCGCCGGCGAGGGCCGTGCCGCGCTCGAAATCCTCGCCCGCGAGCGCATAGAGCAGGCCATAGAGGCTGTCGTTGTTCCGCCATCCGCCGAGGAAGCCTCGCAGCAGCTCTTGAACATTCCAAATACCGTCGAGGTAGGGCCAACTGATAACAACAGCGACCGGAATCGAGATCAGCGCCGGCTTCCAACGAAATACCCAGCGGTCCTGTTCCTGCCGCAGCAAGAAGAAAGGCAGCAAGATAGCGGGCCAGAACTTCGTCAAGGCGGCCAAGGCCCACCACCCGAAGGCCCAGCTCCAGCGGTTCCTCAGCGCCGCGGTCAACGCCAGCAGCAGAAAGAGGATCGCGAGCGGATCGTTGTGGCCTTGCGCCCAAAACTCGACCACCGCCAGCGGGGACCAAAGGTAGATCAGCAGCCACTGTCGAGGTCGGCCCATGACCCTGAGCAGACGGACCAGCGCCAGGGCGCCCCCCAGATCCAACAGCGCAAAGGGCAGCTTGAACAGCCGAACCTGCCGAAGCTCGTCCGTCTCGAGCCACGCCGCCAGGCGGTAATAGCCGGCGTACACTTGCTCGAGCACGGGCCCGTAGACGGAGGGAAGGTCCTTGCGGTTGACCCTCGGGTACGTCGCGTCGCGGAGCGATTCCCAGCGCGGATTCGCCGGCGTTTCTCGATAAGGATTACCCCCGGCGGCTTGCAGTTTGCCCTGCCAGCGATAACGGTTCAAATCGTCCGATAGCGTGGGATCGATGCCGGCAACCGTCAAGCGGAAAGCAATGCCCGCCACCCAGATCAGCGGCATCAACCGCCGAGCCGCCGAGCCGGTGGTGGGACGAGTTATAAAGAAACAGCAAACTATGTACAATAGGGACTCGACTAGCTGGATGGCGATGAACTCGACGGTTTTGAGTTCAAGGTCCGCGAGCTGCCGAAGGCACACGAAGCCGACTTCAAGTAGGAGAGCAAGCAGAAGAAGTTGCCGGTAGCGACGAGTTGGCACGGTTAGCGGTCCGGTCGGATCCAGCGATCTCTAGCAGCTGCCACTTCGTTTTCGCCGGCTATGCTGGACTCCCCGTCCTTTTTCCCATGTGGATCACCGGTCTGGCCGACGAGACGGCCTTGAGCCTCTACCAGCTCAGCGGAACCGATCTGGCGATTCTGGCGGCGTATTTCGTCACCATGGGCGTTCTCAGCGTCTATGGGTTCCACCGCTACCAGTTGATCTACCTTTACTACAAACACCGCCTCGACGTTAGCGAGGCGGCGCCGGCAACGCAATTCGAGAATCTGCCCTTTGTCACGGTACAGCTGCCGATTTATAACGAGCAATACGTCGTGGAGCAGCTGCTTGAAACCGTCTGCCAGCTGGACTATCCGCGGCGCTTGCTGCAGATTCAAGTGCTCGACGATTCGACCGACGAAACCCGCTCGGTGGCGAGAGCAGCCGGCGAGCGCCTCGCGGCCCTAGGGTATCCCATTGAATACCTCCACCGCGATCATCGCCGCGGCTACAAGGCCGGCGCGCTCGAAGCGGGTCTGAAACAGGCGCGCGGAGAGCTGATCGCCGTCTTTGACGCGGATTTTTCGCCCACTCCCGATTTTCTCCGGCGGACGGTTCATTACTTCACCGATCCCCGAGTCGGCGTGGTGCAGGCGCGCTGGAGTTATCGAAACCGGGACCAGTCATTGCTGACGCAGGTTCAGGCTGTTCTGTTGGACGGGCACTTCGTCTTTGAACACGGAGGCCGCTCGCGTTCGGGCCGCTTCTTCAACTTCAACGGAACCGCGGGCGTGTTGCGGCGGGCGATGATCGAAGATGCCGGCGGCTGGCAGCATGACACGCTCACCGAGGACACCGACCTCAGCTACCGTGCTCAACTGAAGGGCTGGAAGTTTCTCTACCTGCCCCACGTCGAGGCGCCTTCCGAGCTGCCCGCCGAGATGACTTCGTTTCAAACCCAGCAAGCACGATGGGCCAAGGGGCTGATTCAGACGGCGAAGAAGATTCTCCCTCGATTATTACGGTCGGATCTGCCCTGGGCGGTGAAGATGGAAGCCTGTTTTCACCTGACGGCCAATCTGTCCTACCCGTTGGTCGTATTGCTGTCGGTGCTGCTGCTGCCCTCGCTGATCGTGCGCTTCTATGTGTTCGACGGATTTCTCCTGCTATTGGATTTGCCCTTGTTCTTGGGCACGTTTAGCTCGCTCACGACCTTCTATCTGTTGAGCCAGAAAGAGCTTTTCCCGTGCCATTGGCGGAAGAAACTCTTGCTCGTGCCGGTGATCGTTGCGGTGGGGATCGGGCTGACGATCACGAATACCAAAGCGGTTCTCGAGGCGCTGTTGGGAATCGAATCGCCGTTTCAACGGACGGCGAAGTATTCAAGCGACCGCCGGCGCGCGCGCCTGGCGCGGTTGAAGTATCGTCCGGCGTGCGGCTGGCTTCCCGCGGCCAACCTGGCGATCGGATGCTATTTTGCCGGCTGTCTCGTTTATTGCGCTCTGCTGGGGAACTGGCCGACGATGCCGTTCCTCGCCCTATTCGTCGCCGGTTACTTTCTGACCGCGGGATGGATGCTGCGGCAGTCCTCGGACGGCGCGCTCGGGGCCCGCGGCTGGCGCTTGACAGTCGGCGGGAAAGCAATCCCGGACAGTTTCGGACCTATGTGGGGAGCATTCGAGGGGCGAGTCCGAGAGGCGGCGGCGCAGCTCTGGCTCCGAACAGCGAAGTAAGGTTAGAGCGCGCCCAGCGCCCGGTGGAGCGATCTTGGGAGTCTAGACGATGGTCAACCGCTATCGCGTTCTGTTGCTCAAAGATTCTAGGATTCCCGCCTATCGCGAGGCTTCCCCGCGAAAGGGCACATATCGCCTGCAGCGCTCTCACTACGAACCGGCGGGGGAGATCGAGGCTCGAAGCCCTTACTCGGCGTGGCGGAAACTAAGGGGAGAAGAGTTAGCGCGGCGGGGGTTTCGGCCACTGGGAGTGGGCGATGCACTCGAGGCCGCGTCCGCGTCGCTCGTCGTCTGTAACTTCTGGGGGTTCGACCCAGCCGAATGGCACGTCCCGCAGGCTGATCCTGTTGCTCAGCCGACAAGGGGCAGTCCGGCGGCCCCGCGGGCCATGGTTGAGTTTTCGACTCCGACACCGGCTCCGGGCGCCCCGGGCCCGCTACGGAAGTAATGGCGTTGCGCTTGCTCGCCGTGCTCAGCGTACTGCTCGAGGACGGCCGCATTATTCAAGAAATGCGGCACCGAGCGTCCCGCGCCTTGTCCTGACGGGCCTCTCACGCACTTCGCCTCGCCACGTGGTGAGAAAAGCGGGCTAGCAGCTCGTGGCGAAGGTCGTGCAGGGGCGAAAAATGGGGACTGCCACCAATTCGCCCCCATCATGGCTCTCGAAACATCGCTCTTGACCTGAAGCGAATTGCCTGACTGTACCCGATTGTTCCCGCAGCCCGATCCTTGGCGCAACGTGTTCCAAGATCGCTTTTCGCCGGTCTCGCCCGCTGAGCATCAGTCCCCCACGGGCAGCTCCGCCTGGTCGTCAAGTTCGTTAAGCAGTTCGACGACCAACGCTTTCCGGCCGTATTCGAATTCGCCACCGGCCGGCTCGGGATCGTGAGCCGCCACCCAGCCTTTGAGCATCTCGATCACCGGCCGTGCGACCGACTCCTCCGCACCGGGTTCAAAACGAAGCGGAATCTCGCTTTGTCGGATCGCTTGGATCAAAAGCCCTGAAAACTTCATAAGAAGATCACAACTCTCCTGCTTCGCCTCGCCAGCTGGCGAGAAATGCGGGCTAGACTGGCTACCTTATCACGGCTGGTGTCTGAGCAACGTTCCCTGGGGTAAGCGCTATTTGATGTAGCCCAAGGCTCGCAGGGCTTTGAGGTGGCGCTCATCGAGACGCATCGGTTCGGCGTGGACCTGCCGCCCGGCGGCGCGGTGAAAGGAAAGCAGTTGATCGTGGAGGTGGTCGACGTCGGCTCGTCGCTGGGCGCTGAGATCGGTTTGTTCCTTCGGGTCTTGGGTCAGGTCGTAGAGTCTGGCGGAGTCGCGGCTTTCTCGGCGGACGATAAGCTTCAGCGTGTCGGTGCGTACAGAGGATTGAGCCTCTTCCAGGTCGCCAAAGGCGGGAAGCGAGGGGAAATCCGCCTCGCCGTGAATCAGGGGGCTGAGGTCTGTTGGTGCGTGGGGTCCTGTTGTCATCCCGAAGTCGCGGGGGGGCTGGAGGTCGGCCAGTGACAGCAGCGTCGGTGCTAGGTCCAGGAGCCGAACTTGTGGCGCTACGCGGCGCCCGGCGGGGATCTTCGCGGGGTAACGGATGACCAGAGGGACGAGAATGAGCTCGTCGTAGAGAGTATGGCGGTGGGTCTTGAAGCCGTGCTCAAAGAAAGCTTCGCCGTGATCGGACGTAACGGCAATGATGGTGTTGTCCAGAGCATTCAAGTGACGGAGACGCTCGACGAGCAGGCCTGGGTGGTGGTCCGTGAAGCGGATTTCGCCGTCATAGAGAGCGATGAGGTGTTCGAGATCGCCGGAGTCCATGTGCCGATGGATACGGGGGGAAGAGGTTACGTTTTCACCCCTGATCGGCCCCTGATAGCCGGGATCGTACAGCTCATCGAGGGGCTCGGGGGGATGTAGTCGTAGTGGACGTCCCACATATGGAGAAACACAAAGAACGGTTTGCGGCGGCCGGAGCGGTCCCAATCGCCGAGCCAAGACCGGACCAGCCCCCAAAGGGTAGGCGAGGTGACGGCGCCGGCGGCGTCGTCGAGGAGGGTCAAGGCTGAGTAGTCGTCATAGTGATCGAAACCCTGGTAAAAGCCGTATTCCGCGCGCAGGTAGGGTCCGGAGACAAAAGCGGCCGTCGAGTAGCCGCTCCGCGCAAGGACTTCCGCGAGAGTGAGTACGGAGGGACTAAGACGTCGGAGGTCCACGTTGACCTGGTGCTGATGCTGCGGCAGGGCCGTCAGGATCCAAGACGTGTCGGACACAGCGGTCTTAAACAGCACTCCTTCTGCCGCGAGGGCGTCGATCGCCGGGCTGGTTTGGCGGGAATAACCATACGCGTGAAGGTGGTCGCTTCGTAGGGAATCGATCGAAACAAGCAGGATGTTGGGGCCCGGCGACCCCGCGGCGGCGCCCGTACGCGCGGGATCGGGCCGCCCGCCTACCGCTGCCCAGGCCGCCGCGACTACCGCGAGACCACCTAGTGCCAGCCCGGCCGCGGACCCCATGCCCACCAAACGCCGCGCCGTCTTTTGCGATAGAACCCACGACAGCACGAGCCACAGAATCAACAGGAAGCCCAGCGCCATCCATATTCTCGTCTTGAACTCGTGCAGACCCAAGCCGACGATCGATGCTTCGCAAAACAGGTGGAGCACCGCCGGCGAGAGAAAAAGCAGCCAAAGGCCCAGCAGGATAGCGCAGCTCCTCGCAAAAAACAAATAGAGCGGGCTGACGATAGCCGCGACCGCCCAAGTCAGGCTCACGTTAAAAATCATAGCCATGAACAGGAACCGTGCCGACTGTTGCCAACTCCGTAGTTCTGAATACTGGCTGAGGATAGCGGGCAAACCGGGAAACGGATCGGTTCCCAGCTACAGCAAAACAACCTGAAGGACCCAAGAGAAACCGACCGACCGTATCCGCCCGCCGCCATAGCGGTAGAGTAGGGCGCCGGAATCGATGACGGCGACACAGATGCCGGCGGCGGCCGCGACGGCCAGCAGCGAGAGTAGTAGGCGGGGGTAGGCTCGGCCCTTTGCTTGGCTCACAACGTTACGATACCAGGGCCGCTCTCACGGGCGGAACGAGAGAAGCCGCTTCTCCGGAGTCGGCGCGCGGCACTGTGGAGCAGCAGCCGCCGGCTGACGGCCGACAAGCCGAATTCGAATCTGATCGGCTCGGCAAAAATCCCACCCAACCGACTCGCTGCCCTTATTGCTCTCGGCCTCCCCCTGGCTCGAACACAATTTACTGGCACCCTATTTGCTGACATCCTCCCTTACTCGACTTTCCTTGCCTTGTGACGAAAGAATACGGTCGCGACAGCCGGCCGCGCCTGCTGTGATGTTCTATGCACGCACAGCCGGGGAATCATGCACCATAGAACTCGCACTGTAGTGCGAGAAGAGGTTCATGAGGAACGCGTCGGCGGACTTCGAGGTTTGCCGGCGGCGGGACTTGAACACTACAATTGAAGGGGATAACTTGAGGCGGCGACCTTTTCATCAACGCCGCCTCAGCGCTCCAATGCCCAGGAGAGATGGCCGAGCGGTTGAAGGCGCACGCTTGGAAAGCGTGTGTAGGGGAAACTCTACCGAGGGTTCGAATCCCTCTCTCTCCGCCAATTTCGCCGGTCGTCGTTAGGCGAGACTCTCCGCGCCCGCATAAGCTCGCCGACCCTTGGTGTGCGGCGTCGCCACAGGGCCGAGGCCCGCGATTCCGGGGCGGAACCACGACTCTTTCCTCTGTATCCGCTTTCTCTTGTCCACGTCTACTTGAGGTAACCATCGAGGTCGGGATGCAGGAAGGCGTCGACTTCCGGGTCGGCTAGGTCAGCGGCGCTGATCACCCGAATCGGAGTATCGATGCGCTTCGGCGGCGTATCGCCGTCGAGCCGGGAAACTATGGTTTGAACGGCGAGGTAGCCGATACGGAACGGGTCTTGCACTACCACGGCGTCGATCACCCCGTCCTCGAGGCCTCGCTCAATCGTGTCGCCGTAATCGAAGCCGACGAGGCGGACTTTGCCGGACAAATTCCGTCCCCGAACCGCCCGCGCCGGTCCGACCGTAGCCGGTTCGGTGGAACCGAAGATGCCGTCAAGGTTGGGGTGCGCGGTGAGGAAGTTTTCCGCGATCTCAAGCGACTTGGCGTGATTGGCCATGCAATAGTCCTCGGCCACGACTTCGATCTCGGGGAACTCCTTCGCCAAAGTATCTTTGAACCCTTCTTCTCTCAAGTTCGTGGAGTGGCTGCCCGGCACCATGCGCATGAGGGCGACTTGACCGGAACCGTCGAGCAGCTCGGCCATGCGGCGGGCGCCGAGAACGCCCCCTTCGTAGTTGTCGGTCGCGACGAATGAGACGTAATTGTCCGTGTTGATGCCGGAATCGAAGACGACGACCGGGATCCCCGCGGCTTGCGCGCGTTCGACGACGGACACAAGAGCGGTCGAGTCGGTCGGAGCGACAACGATACCGTCGACGCGGGAGTTGATCATCGAGTCGACGATCGTGATCTGACGGGCGTATTCGGTCTCGGTCGCCGGGCCTTGCCACACTATCTCGACGTCGGCTTCGAGGCCGCCGGCCATGGCCCCGGCGTGGACGCTCTGCCAGAAAACGAGGCCCGTCGTCTTGGGAACGACGCCGATACGTCTCCCTTGCGAGCGCTCACAACCGCTGATCGCGGCAAGGCTGAAAACAAAGAGAAGGTCCCGCCGGGAAATGATTCGTCTAGCCCGCATTTCTCACCACCTGACGGTCGAAGCACGCAATAGGCGCGCCATGACCGCGTTGCGCTTGCTCGCCGTGCTCAACGTTCACGGGCCGGCGATCGGCCTCTTCGGTGGGCTAATCATGATGTGGGCGCCCGGCTTTCCGGGGAACATCAGCCATGGCGCGGCACCCGGTTCGGTCGAAAGCCCGGTCGACTCCGGGGTGGCGTTGGGAATGTAGACGACCCATCGCAGATAGGGGTCCGTCACCGCCGCGCTGCCGGCGTCAAAACTCTTTCCCGTTAATACATACAGCGTGCGGCCCCCGTCGGGCATCGAAAGTTTGCCGTCGTCGATCTCCTTCCAGCGGGCCTCGTGGCGTTCGCGTCCTTTCAAGCCCTGGGCGGAGAGTTCGCGGCCACGGGCCATGAAGGGTTCAAGATCCTTGTGGTAGCAGGCAGCGCTGAAGCCGTCCTTTCGCGGGTCATCGGCGAGACAGATAAGATCGCCGTCTCCCTTTCGTAGCGTACCCAGCGCACCCCGCGCGTCGTATCCCAACACGGCGGCTTCGGCGCGTCGCTCTTCGGGCGCCGCCAAGACGGCCGACTCGATCTGTTCGGTGGCCGGCGGAACGTGCAAGGTCACCGCCTTCACGACGAAGTAGACCACCAAGTCAGGCACCTCCTTGAACCAGTGGGGCGTTCCTTTGGGGATCACAATCACGTCGCCCTTCGAGAGCGCGTGGCTCTGGCCTCCCTGGATGCCCGTGCCTAGGATCTGCCCGGGCCCGGTGCTCCTGGGGTCGGTCACCGTTCCGCCCGTGACAAAGGTCGCCGAGCCCTCCATCACATAGAAAATGTCTGTTTGATCCGCGTGTACCTCCGGCTCGCCGGGCCCATCGCGACGGCTCATGATCACCAGGTGGTCGCTGCCGGCGTTCATGACGCCGGCTTTCGTCATCGCTTCCGTCACTTTCTGTTTTGAAAAGTAGACGACTTCGTCCGCAAGCGCTTGGGTCGCCGCGGACCCAAGACCGATCAGAAGCAAAGCGATCAAGGTGGAAAGGGAACGCATGGGAAACCTCCTTAACCAACGACAGATCGACAGGCAACACTCTACCTAGGTTAAGGTACCTCATCCCAGAGGAAAACGTTGGTGGGGCTTCCCGAAGAGGCTGACAAGAGCGAACCGCGCCGGCTCCCCTTCAGCAACGCTGCCAAGGACTTTGAGGCGCCGACAGGCATGCTCCGGGGCCCGTGGCCGCTGCCCGAAAGGCGATTCCGACCCCCATGCTATATTGGTCCCAGCCCGCTTTTCTCACGGCCAAACCCTACTGAAAAAGGCGATTTGACCCATCGCTGCCACGTTTTTCCATGACATTAGACAAAGTTTACGAGCCCCAGCAGTTCGAGCCTCATTGGGCGACCTGGTGGGTCGAAGAAGGACTTTTCGTCGCCTCGACGGACGCCTCGAAGCCCCCCTTTTCACTCGTCGTCCCGCCGCCCAACGTCACCGGCGCTCTGCACATGGGACATATGTACGAGATCGCCCAGATCGATATCACCATGCGTTGGCGGCGCATGCAGGGCTACAACGTCTTGTGGCTGCCCGGTACCGACCATGCCAGCATCGCCACCGAGATGCTGGTGGCGCGCCGGCTGCGCGAGCAAGGGATCGAGCCCCGCGACATCGGGCGCGAAAAGTTTCTCGAACACGCCTGGGCCTGGAAAGAAAAGTACGGCGGGACGATCGTCAACCAATTCAAGCGCATCGGCGCCAGTTGTGACTGGACCCGCGAGCGTTTCACCCTGGACGCCGGGCTCTCGCGGGCCGTCCGCGAAGCCTTTGTCCGGCTCTACGAAAAAGGTCTCATCTACCGCGGCGAATATCTGATTAACTGGTGTCCGGGATGCGGCACCGCGGTTTCAGACTTAGAGGTCGTTTACTCCGAACAGCAAGGCCACCTCTGGCACATCCGCTATCCGGTCACGGGCGGCGACGAGCACGTCGTTGTAGCGACCACCCGTCCCGAGACCATGCTGGGCGACACGGCGATCGCCGTCAATCCCAAGGACGAGCGCTACCGCCGCCTGTGGGATAAGACCGTCACTCTGCCTCTCGTCGGACGCCGGCTTGCCGTCATTCGCGACGAGCTTGCCGACCCCGAGTTCGGCACGGGCGTCGTCAAGGTCACCCCCGCCCACGACCCCAACGACTTCGAGGTCGGCAAGCGCCACAACCTCGAATTCATCACCGTGATGGACGAGCAGGCGCGCATGAACGAAAAGGCCGGGGAGTTCGCCGGTTTGGACCACTTCGAAGCGCGTAAACAGATCGTCAAGCGCCTCGACGACCAGGGCTTGATCGAAAAGATCGAAGACTACACCAACAATATCGGCAGTTGCCAGCGCTGCAAATCGATCGTCGAACCGCGCGTGTCCACGCAATGGTTCATTCGCACCAAGCCGCTGGCCGAGCCTTCGATCAAAGCCGTCGAAACGGGGGAGATAGAGATCATTCCCGACCAGTGGCGGCGCAACTACTTCGAGTGGATGCGCAACATCCGCGACTGGTGCATCTCGCGGCAGCTTTGGTGGGGTCACCGCATTCCCGCCTGGTATTGCGCGGACTGTGGGGAAGTCGTCGTCGCCCGTGACGATCCCAGCTCGTGCGGCAAGTGCGGCGGCGAAAAACTCGAGCAAGACCAGGACGTGCTCGACACCTGGTTCAGCTCCGGGCTGTGGCCCTTCTCAACCATGGGCTGGCCGGATGAGACCAAAGATCTGAAGCTTTTCTATCCCACTTCGCTGCTCAACACCGGCTTCGACATCCTGTTCTTCTGGGTGGCCCGGATGATCATGCTCGGCATCGAGATGGCCGGCGACGTCCCCTTCCGCCAGGTCTACATCCATGGGCTGGTTCGCGATGCCGACAGGCAAAAGATGTCGAAGACCAAGGGCAACGTCATCGATCCCATCGAAATGACCGACAAGTACGGGACCGACGCCGTTCGCTTCGCGCTGGTTGTCGCCGCGGGACAAGGCTCGGACGTCGTGCTGTCGGAGGAACGCATCGCCGGCGCTCGCACATTCGCGAATAAGATTTGGAACGCCGCCCGCTTTATCTTCTTGAGCCTGGAGAAGTCCGGTGCTGAACCATGGTCGCCCGAGGATCCCGACGGGTTCGTGCCCGAAGCCGCGACCGGGAACGGCCGGCCGTCGCTTGAAGACCGTTGGATGTTCTCGCGTCTCAACGAAGTCGCCGGCCTGGTCAACAGCCACATCGAGAAATACCGTTACCACGAGGCCGCCAATCTCCTCTATCAGTTTTTTTGGGGCGAGTTTTGTGATTGGTACGTGGAGCTCAAGAAGCTTTCGTTCCGGGAAAATTCCGGCCTGACCCCAGAGTGGAAAAACATGTTGGCGGCGATGGAGCGAGCCCTACGCTTACTGCACCCGGTGATGCCCTTCATCACCGAGGAGCTTTGGCAGCGGTTGACAGCCGGCGCGACGGGAAGGCCCAAATCCATTGCCCTGAGCAGCTATCCCGCCGAAAATCCGGCCCTGAGGGACAAGGAAGCCGAGCGTCAGGTCGAACTGCTGCGGGCGATCATTGTCGCGGCAAGGAACTTGCGGGCCGAGATAGGTATTCCCCCAAAAACCGAGCTGGAAGGAATCTGCTACGGCCATCGGGAAGAGGTGGTCGAGGTCGTGACCCAGCAAGCCGCGGCGGTCTCCAGACTGGCGAACGTCACGCTCGCCCCTCAGTCGGGAGCCGCCCCGCGGGGCAAAGCCATGCACCACGGCAAGGACTTCGACCTGCAATTGGAGTTGCCTGCTGAAGAGACAAAGATTCTCAGGGAGCATCTAACAAAGCAGCTTCAACCCCTCGAAAAAGCACGCGATTCATCCCAACGCCAACTCGGCAACGACCAGTTTCTCTCGAAGGCCCCTCCCCACGTCGTCGAATCGATCCGCAAGAAGCTGGCCGACTACGAATCGCAAATCCAAAGGATACGAGAGACGCTCAGTGGTTTACCGTGAGACCGCTAGCTGATGCAAGTTACAAACAGACGGAAATCGCAGCGTATCAAGCTCTAAATGACGGGTCTCAGCCTTTGGAGAGTCTCGCACCGTATTCGAGAGGGTAGATGCGGAATTGGCAAAAATCTGCGAAAGAATCAACGAAGCGGGTAAATGCCTAGGCCTGCATTTTTTCAGACGAGCCGTTCAGTACGTCGCCAGGGCGCTAGGGAAGAATCTATTCGGTCTCTTTGGCGAAGTTTGCATCACCAATGGGCGATCCCGCCAGCCCTCTCGACTTCAGCGGACGCAAGTGCGCCAATGGCGTATAATTGAGATGTGGCTTTTCCGCCGGTGACGGTCGTGGAGGTCGAGCCATTTTCAACCAAGGCCAGGCAGGTTTGGGACGAGGACGACAAGCTAGAGTTCATCGGCTTCGTGGCGCACCATCCCGAGGCGGGCGCCCTCATTCCGGGGACAGGCGGTGTTCGCAAGCTGCGCTGGGGACGCCCCGGCATGGGCAAGCGAGGCGGTGTTCGCGTCGTGTATTACTACCACGACCGGACCTTGCCTCTTTTCTTGCTGACAGTCTACGCCAAGAGCGAGCAGGCTGATCTGACGGGCAGCGAGCGGCAGGCCATACGAAAGCTCGTCCAGAAGTTAAAGGCAGCCTATGGCAAACAGAAAAGCGAAAAGCGCTAGGCGGAAACCGAATTCAGTGGGCGGCGAAATCGTCGCCGGGCTCGAAAACGCCGTTCGCTACGCGAAGGGGAGCAAAGCGGGAACCGTTGAACACTGGGTGGAGGTTCCCGAGCGCGTCGACGTCAGGAGCGTGCGCGCCAAGCTGGGGATGTCCCAACAACGGTTCGCGGAACGATTCGGCATCAGCACCGCCACCTTGCGCAACTGGGAGCAGGGCCGCCGGCAGCCCGAAGGACCAGCCCGCGTGCTCCTCACCATCATTGACCGCGAGCCCAAAGCCGTCCGCCGCGCCCTGCATGTAGAGCCTGTAGCGCAGGGGTAACCCGCCGCGGTTTGAGGGCAGACCCGCGGCTCTTTCTTCCCCACCCTCACGCTGATGAAGACACCGTGGGACGATCAAATCCCATCGGTAGCTACAGAACCCCGGCAGGCGGGCGCGACTTTCCGCGCCTCCCCTTCCGACTCCACGAATACGTTAACCTGAGGGCGTGCAAGCTTCAACGACCGTGTCCGTTGAAGAATACCTCTCGACGAGTTACCGTCCGGACCGCGAGTATGTCGACGGCCGCGCCTACGACTTCACGGCCGACGGCATGCGGGAACCCGAGGGCGGTCTGCTGAAGGTCACGAGCTCAGACATCGCCGTTCCCATGGAAGAGATTTTCCGGCAGGTAGCACCCAGATGACCCTGCCGGCGTCTTCGATCGGCCCCATGCTGCCATTGTGAGCCGGCAACACTCGGAAATCACCGACGCCATACGCCGGCCGTTGGCGAGAAAAGCGGGCTGCTCCCGGAAGTAGAAACGTGACATGAAACCAGTGCGTTTGGCCGTCATTGGCGGCGGTGTGATCGGCAGAAAACACGGGGAACTCATCGCCGCGCATAAGGCCTGTTCGCTGGCAGGCATTTGCGACACCGATTCGACTCGCCGCTCGCTCGCCGACGGGTTCAACGTTCCGTTTTACCAAGACATCGAAGAGCTACTGGAACGCGAACGGCCACAAGGCGCGATTATCGCTACTCCCAACGGATCTCACGCCGCTCTCGCCGAGATTTGCGCGCGACGGTCCGTGCACGTTCTGATCGAGAAGCCGATTGCCGATAGCCTCGATCGAGCGCATCGCATCGTGCAAGTGGCTGATGAGGCCGGGATCCACATCTTGGTCGGCCATCACCGGCGCCATAGTCCACTTATTCAAAAAGCACGCTCCATCATTCAGGGCGGTGCGCTTGGCAAGCTGGTTGCCGTTTCGATGTTGTGGGCGCTGATGAAACCGGCGGAATATTATGCGGTGGATTGGCGATGCAAACCTCCCGGCGGCGGTCCGACGTTCATCAATCTCATTCATGAGCTCGACAGTCTACGCTTCCTTTGCGGCGAAATTCGCGAGGTGTACGCTCAGGCAAGTTCGGCCGTACGAA
Source organism: Bryobacterales bacterium (assembly GCA_965248365.1). GTDB lineage: Bacteria > Acidobacteriota > Terriglobia > Bryobacterales > UBA6623. The sequence continues at coordinate 1,392,987 of CBDFJA010000004.1, forward strand.
AGCTGGACGTGGAAGATTCGCTGACTATTTCGCTTTCGTTCGAGAACGGAGCGCTGGGTTCGGTTTTGGCCTCGGATGCGACGCCCTCCCCTTGGTCCTACGAGGCGACCACCCATGAGAACGCGCATTACTTTCACACGGATGAGAATTGCTATCACTTTTTCGGCGCCTTGGGTTCGTTGGCCTTCCCACGAATGGAATTGTGGCGCTATGCTGATGGGGATAAGATGGGCTGGCAACACGCGATGGCGAAGGCGCGCCAACAGGTAACGCGGGTCGATCCGCTCAAGTCTCAACTGGAACATTTCTGCCGCGTGGTCCGGGGAGAGGAAAAGCCGATCGTAGACGGTCGAGACGGGACTCGGTCTCTGGCCGCCGTGCTGGCTGTGCTGGAATCGGTTCAGCGCCGGGGCCCGGTCACGGTGACCGCGTCCTAGCCGCGGACGTCCAACAGCCATAGCCACGCAGTCGAAAGCGGAGCAATCACATGCAACTCGACGACAAGCAGGCGGCAGAGTATGAAGAACGGGGCTACCTGCTTTTCCCGGGTCTCCTGGATGACGATGAGGTCGCGATTCTGCAGAGAACGATGCCGGAAATCCTGGGCCGGCCGGGGCCGGAAGTGGTCCGCGAGAAAGAAAACCCGACCGCGGCCCGGCTGGCCTTTGGAGCGCATGTCTATTCCGAACCGTTCCGCTGTCTCTCGCTGCTGCCACGGCTGTTGAACCCGGTCCGCCAACTGTTGAACGACGATGTGTATCTTCATCAGAGCCGCATCAATCCCAAACAAGGCTTTGGCGGGGGCGCGTCATGGGAGTGGCATCAGGATTACCCCCCTTGGCATACGATCGACGGCATGGCGGAGCCGAGATGCGTAATGGCCTCCGTGTTCATTGATGACTGCACGGCGGTCACCTCGCCTCTGTTAGTGGCGCCAGGATCGCATCGCCACGGCCTTCTCGACTCGAAGCCCCACGAGGACGCGACAGGGAAAGGGTATGAGCTGCATCATATCGATCACGCGACTCTGGAACGGCTCGCCGAAGACGCCGGGCTCGAAGCGTTGATTGGGCCCGCGGGGTCGGTTGCTTTGGTCCATTGCAACCTGGTGCACGGTTCGGCCAACAATGTCTCCCCGTGGCGACGGGCCATCATGTACTTGATCTACAACGCCGTCACCAACGCCTGCACCAGCACCGAGCGCCCCTGGTATCAAAACAATCGCGACTTTACGCCGCTCGAGCCACTCGATGAGCAGTGTCTGAAGGCGTTGGGTTAGCGCGTATTTCTCACCACGTGCTGAGGCGAAGTGAGTGAGAAGCCCGTCCGTACGAGTTCTCGCGTCAAAAACACTAGCCCGCTTTTCTCACCAGGTGGCGAGGCGAAGTGCGTGAGAGGCTCGTCAGTACAAGGCGCGCGCCGCTCGGCGCCGTATTTTCATGCCACGGGGTGTACGAAGTTCATGGCCACTCGCCTTCTTGGATCAATGGCGCCTTGCGGGCAACAGGGCGATGGCCCCGGCGCCGGCTATAGCGAGCGAAAAAACCAGCGCCAAGCCGACATCGTAGCTACCCATGCGGTCGTGTAGGTGGCCGAGCAGGGCGGGAAATCCTGTCTGGGCGATGGTATAGACGGGCAAGATGATGCCCATCACCCGGGCCAAAGAGTTGGTGCCAAACAGCTCGGCCGCCATCAACGGGATCAGCATGAAAACGGCGCCCAAGGCGAAGCCGAACAAAGCGGCAAACCAAAAAGGAACGGTCGGACGGTCGACGATGTAGAGCAGGGGGATGGGGATGGCAATCAACACGTAAGTCGCGACCATGACGTACTTCTTCGACAAACGGTCGGCGAGCCAGCCGATCAGCAAGCGCCCTCCCAGACTCGAGATTAATTTGACGAACGTGGTATCGGCAACGATCGCCGCCGTCAGGCCGGCGTCCCGAAACAGCAGTTTGGTGTGCTGGTCCACGAAGCCGTTGGCGCCGATGGTGAAAGCGGCTCCCAGCATCAGCAACCAAAAGGACCCCCGCCGCAACAGCTCGGAAAACTCCAGCGATTCGCCTTGAATCTCGGGTGGGGGAGCATCCTCGCCGTCAGGCTGTAGCCCCTTGGACGAAGGGTGGTCGCGCACGATCCACAGTAGAACGGGAATGACCGACAGGAGTAGGCCTCCCATGATCTTGATGGCGGTCTGCCACCCGAACCTGACAATCAACGGCAGCGCAACGAATTTCTGCGAGATTGCGCCGCCGATCCCCAGGCCGAAATAGGCCAAACCCATCGCGGTCCCGCGTTTTCGGTGGAACCACTGGGAAAGAATGACCTGATTGGGAATCGGGCCCGAGAAGATGTTGCCGGTCCTGAGGATGCACCAGATCAGATAGTAGAAAACCAGGTTTCCGCCCATCACGCCGAAACAATTGAGCGCCAGGGCGAACGTCAGCGCCCCAAAGATGATGGCCTTGCGCGGGCTGAAGCGATGGATCAGCAACCCTCCGATGGGTAGGATGACGATGGTGGCGAAGGCGATGCCGCCCGTGGTTTGGGCGCGGTTCCAGCCAAAGTCTTCGATGTAGTAGTCGTAGAAGTACGGCATGGCGTAGAGTGGCAGGCCCACTGTCATCGCCAGGATAAAGCCGCAAGACAGCGATATACGCCAGCCGTGGAAGATGCGCGGTTTCATGGTCGAGAAGGTTGATTAAGATGAGCCCGCTTTCTGACTAGTGACGGTCGAAGTACGCCAGAGGCATCTAGCATTGTGTGCTCTTGACGGAGGATGTGCAAGCTCGACGCCGAGCCGCGTGTTACGGGCATTTCATGACGGCTTGCTGCGATCGTGGCCCAAGAGATCCTTCGGACCGTTCCACGCAGGTCCAAACCTCATCGACGTAGCCGTCCGCCGAAGCTGACCAGGCTCGATTGAGGTTTCTCTCGGCGGCGGCGAAGAGGCTCATCACTTGGACGTACGCCTCCAGACCATGAACGCCTCTCAGCGCTTCTCGAGACTCGGCAAACTCCCTCAAGCGCGGCGCGAGGCGTTCGTCAATGGAGTCCCGAACGTCGGCTACGGGGATCGAATTCCGCTCGCGCTTCCACGCCGCCAGATCGGCGATGATCTTCTCCAGGATTTCACCCAAACGCGCTACGTCAATCTCGGCCCGCTCCTTGCTTTCCCCGGAGGCTGCCGCCCTGGCCCGTAGCAGTACGATGCCCAGGGCCCCGACGGTTACGCCCAGCGCATACCAAGACCACTCAACCGCGTCTTGGTGGCGGGTGGAGACGAACGCGGCCGCCAGGAATCCGGCCCACAACAGTACGTGCCCGATTGTTCTCCAACCCCTTGCGCTCACTTCCGGCTACCCTCCCCCCATGGCTCCGAACACGTAAGCCATTGCCGTTCCTACGCCGACGAGCGCCTCGCCGACGATCAGCCCCGCCGCGATCGGAATACCCACGTCTTCGATGAATCCTTGCCCCTTGATTCTTTCCGTCACGATTCTCGCCCCGCAGCCGATCGTGTAAGTCAGCACGATGTTGAACGGCATGTAGAAGCCCAGTCCGATCAGGACCCCGATGCCGCCGAGACCCGCGCCGGCGGCGTAGCGGAACACCGGCACATCTCCTCCGAGAATGCCTTCGATGACCCCGGCGAGCGCGGTCGCCTGCGGAGCCGGCAGCCGGCTACTGCCTAACTCGTAGGAGCCATGCAGGACGAAAATCAGCCCCATCACCAAAATCGGTCCCAGCCAAGTCGCCAGCATTTGGGCGATTTGCTGTTTTCGAGGACTCGCTCCCACCAGGTACCCCGCCTTGAGATCGAGCATCATGTCGCCGGCCTGAGCGATGGCCACACAAATCGCCGCTCCCACGATGATGCCGCTGACGATCACTTCGCGGTCCGCCAGACCGCTGCCGATAAAAACCAGGATCGTCACCGCAATCAGCGTCATGCCGGAAAGAGGAGACCAGTTCGTCCGCCCCAGACATTCCGAGACAATCACGCCGGCGACCCAGATCCACAGCGATCCCAGCAACGCCATGCCCAGCGCCCGCCCAAGGCTCATATGGGGCGTCGCCAGGAATGCGATGGCCACCAACGCCAACGTGCCGAACCCGATCGCGCCATAGAGCAGCCGAATGGGAAGCTCATCGGATCCCAGTTTTCCGCGGCCTCCCTCGCGGGCTGCATCCTGCATCGACCGGATCGCACCCAGAATCAGCGGAGCCGCGGCGACGATGCCCCCGATGGCGGCGCCGATCAGTATGCCGATGCCCAGCGGCCGGAACAGCGCCGCCCGAAACACATTTGGAAGACCCCTGCCCGCTGATTCGGCCAGCGCCAGCACCTCCGGCGCTCCCTGGGAGATCAGCAACGGCGACAGCACCCAGTAGCACAGAAATCCTCCCAATCCAAAGATCAGCCCTCCTCGACCGGAGAGAAACCCTACCCCGATCGTCAACATCGACAGGTAGAAAGTCAGGTTCAAAAACGCGGGCCACCCCATCCTTGCGCCGAGGGCGAAGTCTTCCGAGCCGGCAAACTGGAGCACGATCAGGTGCGCCACACCCGAAACGACCGCCGCGCCCAGCAGCAACATCGACTTCCGCAAGCCCGCCCCCGGAGACTTCAGAATCGCCGCCACGGCGATGCCCCCCGGATACGCCAAGCGGTTATTGAATTTCGCATAATATCGAGTTAGTCAAGGCCAAGAGAAGACTGCTTCCAGAAGGCCGTAATCAAGCGCGGTTTGCGGCGCATGCGACGCAGGGATTTGCGGGCACGCTCGTCCAGCTCCCAGTAGTCCTTCGGACAGACGTTCGGCAACTCGTGCTGCTTCCAGTAAGCCCAAATGTATTCCACCGGGTTCAGCTCCGGTGCATAGGGCGGCAAGCACTCCGTGGCGATGTGGCCTTCGGAGAGCTCGATGAACTCCCGCACCAGGCGGCTGCGGTGCGCCGGCAGGCGGTCCCAGACGATCAGCAGCGGGCCGTCGATGTGGCGGACCAAAGCCTTCAGGAAGTCGATGACCTCCAGCTCGCCGATGGCGCCGGGATAGAGCCGGAAGTAGAAGTTGCGCAAGGTCAGCCCGGCGGAAACGGAAAGTTTCTGCCAGTTGAAGTTGAACTCCAGCACGGGTGTCTCGCCGCGGGGCGCCCAGGTGCGGCAACGATGGGGCTTCTGACTCAGTCCGCTTTCGTCGATGAAGACGATCGTGCGGCCTTGTTTTTGGGCTTTTTTTTAGTGGCCGGCCAAGTCTTGCGCCGCCAGTTGCGGATGGCTTCTTCGTTGCGCTCGCGGGCCTTGCCGACAGGCCGTTGCGGGCTCCAGTGGAGCGCCCGCAGGATCTTCCAAACATGACCTTCGTGATAGCGCACGCCGAACTCGTCGGCGATCAGACGAGCGACTCGCGGACAAGTCCACAGCGGCGTCGAGAAGCCCTGCGCTTCGGGGCCCCGCAGCAGCATTGCCTCCAGACGTTCCCGTTGCGTGGCGTCTAACAGCGGCTTGCGGCCGGCGCGCCCGGCCCGGCGGAGTCCGGCGGCACCGTACGCGCCATGCTCGCTAACCCAACGGCTCACGCTTTGCTGCGCCGCCTTCACGCGCCGTGCTGCCTCGGACTGACTCAAACCTTCGTCGACGACCAGCCGCACGGCCTCCAGCCGTCGCTTTTCCAGAGCATCAAAATCGCGCCTTACGCCTCTTGGGTTCCCCATGTCTATTAAGACGAGCAGACCCCCCAAAAGATTACTCTATATTATGCGGGAATCAATAAGGTCGATCATCTGCCTGCGCAAGGGGATAATGAAGGCCAGCCCGATCAATCCGCCCGAGATGCACGCCAGCACCATCAGGACCGGGCTGAACCCTGTCACGCCGGGGTATTGTCGATTCAGAATGAAAAGGGCGGAAACGGTGAACATCATGCCCGCCGAAGCTCCGTTCACAGCCGAGGCGAGCGTTTGGTTAATGTTGTTTTCGACGATGCTGGTGCGCCGCAGCGCTCCTCGTAGCACGGCCCAGCCCAAGATGGCGGCCAACTCCGATCCCTCGATCGAAAAGCCGAGAATCAACGAAGCGTACCCGATCGAAACGCAGATCACCGACCCCAGCAGGTAGCCGACAAGAATCGCCGGCCAAGTCAGCTCAGGGTAAGGGCCGCGGCGGATCAAAGGCTCGTTAGATGGTTCGTCAGCCATCCGGGATCCATCACTTTGCTGTTGCGATTCACTGAGTCTCGCAAACTATGCTGACATGTCCCTGTTCAGACTGTAGGGGCAGGGCATGACGCCCTCCCCGAGGTTCCCCGATGCTACAATTCGCTGGAGGAATTGAATGTTTACATGGGAATGTCCGCGCTGTGGCCGAGAGGTTGATATTGACGAGGAGCGTTGCCCAAAGTGTGGGGCGACACCCGAGACCGAGCCGCAACGGAAACCCGCCGTTCCCAGAAAACGCCGCGCTTTGCCCCGTCGCGGGCCCCCTGCGCGGCGGCGTCCCGCCACGACCTGGACCATCGGGCCCTCGCACGTCGCGGTCTTCGCCTTCATCCTCATCGTTGCCGTAGGAGCGGCCGTCTACATCTCCCGCCCCGACCTTTTCGGGGGCGCGGGGTCGTTGCAGCTCGAGAATATTCAGGAAGAGTTGTTTAGCGCGCCCCCCAGGCCTCCTAGCCTGCGGGATATCGAAGTGGCGGGCATTCGTATCTGGTACGACCAACAAAGGGAGCTGGTTAAGGTACGGGCAGTCGTCGTCAATCACAGCACGGTGGCGAGAAAGCGCCTGAACCTTGTGGCCCATCTGCGGCCCGAGGGAGCGAGCACAACAGCGCCGCCACTGGCGAAGTTCCCCATCCGCTTCGAGGAAGAACTTGCTCCCCGTGAAGCTCGCGAGATCGAAACCAAGCTCGAATCATTGGGCCACCCGGCGTCTTTCCCCGACTGGAATCTGCTCCAGATCCAGCTCGAATCGCTCTGAGGGGGCGCGCTCGTAGGGCTGGCGTTCCCGGCTATGAGCCGCAAACACGCGCACCCCGGGGTCATCGCCCGCGGGCATGCGCTCGAACCCGTCGAAACGCTGCTCGCCTAAGCCCGCATTTCTGCTTGGAAAACAGGCCCTGTCGGTAACATGAATTGCGTTACGGGGCATGTTTCCATGCTGTGGGGCGGACGAAGTTCACGGTGACCCGCCACTCACGGTCGAAGCACGCCATAAGCCCGCCATTACCGCGTCGCGCTTGCTCGTCGTGCTCAACGTAGGGTTCAACAACGTAGGGGCAGGTCATGCCGTGCCCTAGGGTGCCGTGCCCCGCGCGCCTCGTAATGACGGGCCTCTCACGCACTTCGCCTCGCCACCTGGCGGGAAACGCTGTCAGCCGTCTTGAGTTCGCCGTGAGGGACACGCTAACATGGCCGGTTAGGAACTCTGCGAGAGGATAGTTTGCCGGTTGAAAAAGAGCTTCGCGACGACATCCAACGCAGGGCCATCGAGCACAAGACCGCCATGGAGGCCGGCTCATGGTGGCATAGCATCGATCTTGGCCATGGGCAGGTCACCCCGGGAGCCCATCGTTTGGAGGAGCTAAGCGGTATTTACGCCGGCTTCAACCTGCCCGACGATCTTCGAGGCAAACGCTTCCTCGACGTGGGCTGTTGGGACGGATTCTACAGTTTCGAGGCGGAGCGGCACGGGGCCGAGGTGGTTGCGGTCGACTGCTGGCGGCCCGCGAACTTCTTCATCGCGCACCGCGCCCTGCAATCAAAGGTCGAGTTCCGGGAGATGAGCGTTTACGAGTTGAGTCGTGAGGATCTCGGCTCGTTCGACATCGTGCTTTTTCACGGTGTGCTCTATCACCTGCGGCACCCATTGCTCGGACTCGAGTGCGTTTGCGAAGTGACGGACGAGTTTACGATCATCGAGTCGCACGTTGTCGATAATCTCATCGATTTGCCTCGGCCGGTGATGGAATTCTACGAGCGGGACGAACTCGGCGGGCAGCCCGACAACTGGTGGGGGCCGAATAGTGAATGTTTGGTCCGCATGGCGCGCGCGGCGGGGTTTGCGCGCGCCGAGGTAGTCCACCGTGAGCCAACGCGCGTCACGATCAAGGCGTATCGCCGCTGGGCTGACACCCCGTTGCATCGCTCCTCCTCCCTGAGTATCCGGGGCGTGTTCAATGCCGTCACCTTTGACCAGCAGGTCCCCAACCGCGGCCGCCATGCCTTACTTGGCGTGTACGTCGAGGGATTGGCTGAAGGCGTCGCCCCCGAAGATCTCTGCCTCGAAGTAGGGGGCTTCGGCATCAATCCCTACTGTGTAAGCAGTGCGGGCAACTCACAACGTCCCGTGCTCAAACAGATCAATGCCCTACTCCCTCCCGGGCTGATGCCCGGAATGGTCGCCGTTCGCTTGCTCTACCAGGACCGACAGTCGAACGAGCAAGAGATTCGCGTCGTCGAGGGCACACCGTGGTGACCCGGGGGCCTTGCTCCATGCCGCTGGGGCTGCCTCGACCGAGGCGATCTTAACGAATATCCCGCGGAAGTACATGTCCCACGACTTCCCAACCAGTCCTTAACGCGCCATCGTGGATTGTCGCCCGCTCGAAAAGCGGGCTAAAGGCTGGCAAAATCGACCGTCCCCTCGTGCGGTGGCATGGACAGAAGTCCAACTCCTGAGGGGCCCGCTTACAGATTGCAGAAGTTCTCGGTGATCTTGAATTCCCCTCGCTGCTCGGTTTCGCTCGTGATCTCGTCCAGGTAGACGTCCCGGTTCTCTTGGGCGGCGACTAGGGCCGCCATCCCGTAGCGGGTGATCTCTCTTCCTTCCTCACCGCTATAGATCGGGTCTCCGCCGTTTTTCATCGCTTCGATGAAGTGCTTCGTACTGGCGATGAAGGAACTCGACCAGTTGCGCTCGCTGGGGTCTATGTCTTCAAGATAGCTAGTCACCTCGCCGTCCACGAAGACGGCGATCGGCGGGAACACCGGGCTGTCGGACATTTTATTTCCCCGGAACAGTTGCCGATTGCCCCCGGCCGAGCACTGGTTGATCCACATGATTCCTCTCGCACCAACGATCTCGACGAAATCGTCTAGCCAAAAGTCGCAGGGCAGAGACATGCTGGGGGAAAAGAAGAAGTCGATTTGGGCGTACTTGGGATGGTCTCCCGGCAGAGGCTTGAACTTAGCGCGGATCAACGCCGGGGCGTCGAGCGGCGTATCGGCATCGATCCAGGAGCTGATCTTCTCCATATCCCGTTCCATGAACCAGCGCGTCAGCGAAAACTTGTGATAGCCGTCGTCTCCGACTAACGGGCCGACGCCGCTGGTTTTGATGTCGGCCCGCCAGGTGTCGGGACTAAAGCACCAGGGCCACGGCGCGCCGACCTTCAGTCCCGTCATCGTGTTCACCCGGATGGAGATCAATTCGCCGATCAGCCCCTGCCGAATCAGCTCTTTGGCTTTGAGATAGACGGGGTAGAAGACGAAGTTCTCGTAGACCTTCAATCGCACGCCGTTCTTCGCGCACTGTTCGATGATGTCGTCGCACTCTCGGAGCGTCAGCGCCATCGGCTTTTGCAGGCTGATGCCGCCGACCTTTGCCTGGGCGCAAGCGATGGCCTGGGGATGATGGAGGTGGTGCGGGCTGAGCAGCTCGACGATGTCCAGGGTTTCCTTCTCCAGCATGGCTTCGAGGGTCGCGTAGTGCCGGGCCTCGGGGAACCCGTATTGCTTCACCCAGGAGTCGGCCTTTTCTTTTGAACGGGAGCAGACCGCGGTCACGGCGGCGTCGGGCGAGCCGACGTATCCGAGCACGTTTTCGTGACTAATCGCTCCCAGACCGACGAAACCAACTTTTAGCATGTGTATCGATTCCTCCTCGAAAAATGAGCACGGGAAAGGTGTGAAAAATCGGGAACCTCACAACCGGCATCCTATGAAGCGTGTAGAATCGACGGCGTCTCTAGCCGCGCCGGGCCGCCGGCAAAACCTTGTAGGGTCGGCGTTCTGTGTGCTATTCTCCGCCCTGCGAGCGGGAGTCCCTATCCTACCAACTCTTCGATTGGGCGTTTCGGAACACGACTTGGGCGGCGTTTGGAGAAGCCGCGCTCGGCAAACCCCGAAGTAGAGAAAAACGCCCACGCTCAAGGCAAGGGGAACAAGATGAATCGTCCAGCGAGTTTCCGGCTAAGACCGGGCAAGTCCGCGGCAAAGTTTCCAGCGTTGTTCTCGACGCTATCCCTGGTGCTCTGTGTGATTTCATGCGGGCCGGGCGGGGAAGTCACGCAGGTCACCCTGGCCGGTGAGATTGACGTCGCCCAAGCGCCGTTGAGATCCGAGGATGGGGCGCTATTGGAGCACGACCCCACGAAAGGCCTGCTCGAGGGAGAGCGCTACACTGCTTCCGCGCCCGACACGTTGGACCTGGCGGAAAGAATGCGGCTGTCGGTCAACGCCCTCACCAACGCGTTTATCCCCTCGGAGCGCTGGGCGCTGGGTTTCATCGTCAACTATTCAAGACGCCCGCCCGTTCTGATGGTGAACCATTCGACGGATGCTTGGCTCAACACGCCGGGCAAATTCATCGAGGCTCTTGTCAACTGCCGGCTGGCTTCGGGCAGTGACCACAATCTGGCGGCCGACCGCAAGATCATTGCTACTCAGCTCGGCATTCTGGGACCCGACGGCCTCGCTTACGCGCCGGAAGGGCCTGCATCTATTTTAAAAACCCAGCCCAACGAAACAGGGGAGCGGAACTACTCGGAGATCTGGGGTGAAGGACGGATGCTGTTGGCGCTCTCTATGCTGGCTCAAGCGGACGATGACCCGCGCTGGGCGGAAATCGGCAAAAAGAAGGTAGATCGTTTGCTCGAGCTGACGAAGGAAAAGGACGGCTATCGCTATTTTTGGAAGGGCCGCTTCCGGCCCGGCGAGACCGTCCCAGCCGACGCCGGCGAGCCGGAAGGCCCGATCGAGGGCGGCTCGCTCGGGGACCGCGGCGCCATCTCTAGCCTCATTTACTCGGTGGGCGCAGTCGGACACGGGTCTGGACTGTTCTACCGCGTCACCGGATACGAACCCGCGCTGGAGCTTTCACGCGGGCTGGCGAAATGGGCGCTGGCTCGGGTTTTCAAAAATGAAGACGGCCGCTACGATTTCGGGCACTTCCATCACGGCCTCTACGCTCTGATGGCTGTCGCCGAGTATGCGGAAGCAGCCAATGACATGGATGTCTACCGCCGGGTCGACGCCTGCTACCGCTGGGCGCGGGAGATGGGCGACCCGCTGATCGGCTGGTATCCCGAAAACATGCCCGGGTCCGAACATTTTGAGACCAGGGACTTTGAATCCGTCGAGACGTGTGAAGTCGCCGACATGGTCTTTCTGGCGTTGTACTTGACGCGGCGGGGCCTGGGCGACTATTGGGACGACGTGGACCGCTGGGTCCGCAATCAGTATTCCCAAGCGCAAATCACCAACGCTGATTTCGTGGAACGAATTCCAGACCGCTATTTGCGAGACGAACCGGTTCAGGCGGCTTACGTGGACACCCGGGACATTGCCTCGCGCTCGGTGGGCGCGTTCTGCTACTCGATGCGGGCCAACGACGGGATGGTGGTTCTCCGCGGCGAGGACGGGCAGGAGAAGATTTCCAACTACGGAATCACGCAGTGCTGTACGGGCAACGGCGGGAGAACTTTCTATTACGTGTGGGACAGCATCGTGACGGGATCCGAGAAGGAAGCGACGGTCAACCTGCTGCTCAATCGCTCGTCCGCGCTGCTCGACGTGGATAGCTACTTGCCGGCTCAGGGCAAGGTCGTCCTCAAGATCAAGAGCGCTGAAAAGGCGGCGGTGCGGATGCCGGAGTGGGTTGACCTGAGCAAAGTCAGCGTTAGGATTGGAGACCGCAAAGTGCGTACTCAAAAGGACGGAAGGCTTGTGAAGGTCGGTCGCTTACGTCCAAAAGATGAGGTGACGATCCAGTTCCCCGTTCCCGAGCGCACGATACATCGAGTCGTGGGGCGCCGCCCCTACAAGCTAACCCTGCGAGGATCGAACGTCGTGGCTATCGATCCGCCGGGGCAGGTCTATCCGCTCTACCGCGATACGCACCAGGGAAAGCTCGTCGAAAAGGAACGCTTCGTGCCCAGCCGCAAGGTGATCTGGTAAACGTGGTGAGCGACCTGATCGCGGGGTTCGGCCCGCGTTTTGCCGAAAGTTCTCCGCCGAGGCGGTTTCGGGCGGCTGAGGAGTGCTCGATGGGAGACGGCTCTCTTGTGTCGAAAGCCAAGGGGAAAGCGATCTCGGGATTCACCAGCGGGAAGGGTTCCGGGCGCCAACCTGCCGCCGCGTCGGGGCGTTTTTTGCGCCTTCCGGCCCACCTCGGCCTGCAACCCAATACCTGATTAGTGCGAAAATAGTAATTTAGACAGTAGACGCCTATTTGCCGCCCGGGCCGGAGGCGATTGTTTCCCATTGGAAGGGAACCTTTCGGAAGAGCTACCGTGAAGATCAAAACTTTTGTCGTCTTGTCAGCTTTGCTTGGATTTTTGTCGTCCATCCGGGCGAATGTCGTCATCGTGGAAGAGATCATCGCCAAGATCAATGGCGACATCGTGATGCGGTCGGAATACGAGAAGAATCTTCGAGACGGGCGCGCCGAGGTTGCGAGGCGGCAGGATCTCACCGACGAGCAACGTCAACAGTTCCTCGGAGAAGCCGAAAAGAACGCTCTGCGGGATGTCGTCGACCGCCGACTCTTGATCCAAAAGGCCAACGAGTTCGGTGTCAGCGTCGAGGCGCAGGTGCTCCGCCAACGGGATCGGATGATGAAGGCCAACAGCCTCAAGACGATCGAAGAGTTCGAGACCTGGGTCGTGGAACAGACCGGCATGACCTCCGAGGACGCGCTGGACCAAATTCGCAGCCACTTCCTGACCCAAACCATCATCGGCCAGGAGGTCAGCTCGCGGATCGTCATTCCCAGAGATGAAATCGAAGCCTACTACGAAGAGCACAAACAGGAGTTCATGCGCTCCGAGGGGGTGCGGTTAGCGGAGATTGTCATCTCCACCGAGGACAAGACCGGCGCCGAACTTGCCGCCGTCGAGAAGAAAGCGAAGGACACGCGCAAGCGGCTGCTCAAAGGAGAGCCTTTCGCCGAGATCGCCCGCCGCGTCTCGGACAACAAGCAAAACTCCGAGCAGGGGGGAGACATCGGTATCTGGCGCCGCGGACAACTCCGCAAAAATATCGAGGACTCGGTGTTCGACAAACCCAGGGGCCATATCACGGACTTGATCGAAGTCCCCACCGGCTACCTGATCCTGAAAGTATTCGAGAAACACCGCGAGGGCCTAGCCACCCTGGAGGAGGTTCGCGATGAAGTCCGCAACCGATTGTCGGGGCCGAAATTCCAGCCCGCCTTTCGGGAGTACCTGAACAAGCTGCGCACCGATGCCTATATAGAAATCCGTCCGGGATATATTGACACGGCCGCCGTGGCGGGGAAGGACACCTCTTGGACCGACCCCTCCAAGCTGGCGCCGGTCACGACCACCCGCGAAGAGGTGCTGGCCAAGAAAAAGAAACGGCGCCTGCTCTGGGTGATCCCGCTTCCCGGCGGCGGCAAGAACAAGAAGGACAAGGACAAGAATCAGGGCCAAGACGGCGAGTAAATGGGCAGCGCCAACCCAAGCACCCCTGGCTTCCTCAACAATGGCCGCGAAAACCCGATACATCCGCGACCTGCGGCCCAATGAGACCGTCACCGACTACTTCCTCGTTCAGTCGAAAGATGTCCGCCTAAAAAAGGACGGCGATCCCTATCTGTCCCTGGTCCTGTCGGACTGTACCGGCCGCCTCGAGGCCAAAATGTGGGAGGGGATCGAGGAAGTCGTCGGCACCTTCGACAGCGCTGACTTCATCAAGCTACAGGGCCTGACGCAGATTTACCGCCAGCGGCCGCAAATCACGGTTCAGCGGCTGCGACGGGCCGAGGAATCAGAGGTCCGGCTGGCCGACTACCTTCCCCACACCGAGAAGAACGTCGACGAGATGTTCAGCGGGCTGCTGGCCACCGTCGGCGGGATGCAAAACCCCCACTTAAAAGGCCTGCTCGAGGCGTTTCTCGAGGACGAAGAAATCGCGGCCCGGCTGAAGACGGCTCCGGCGGCCAAGTCGCTGCACCACGCTTTCATCGGCGGGCTGCTCGAACACATCACTTCCTTGCTCGAGTTGGCGAGCCGCGTGGCCGGCCACTACGAGTTGATCGATCAGGACCTGCTGACAACGGGCATCGTGCTTCATGATCTGGGGAAGATCTATGAACTCGACGCTCAGCGGACGTTTGACTACACGGACGAAGGACGACTGCTGGGCCACATCACGATCGTGCTTCGCTTGCTGGACCGCCGATGCGCTGCCATCGAGGACTTCCCCGCAAAGTGGAAACTGTTGGTGGAGCACATGATCTTGAGCCACCACGGCAAATACGAGTTCGGGTCTCCCAAGCTGCCTTCGTTTCCCGAAGCCCTGGCGCTCCATTATCTCGACGACCTCGATTCCAAGCTGGAAAACATGCGCGCCGCGCTCGCCGACTCCCCGGTTGAAGACAGTGACTGGACGGCCTACAGCCGCTCACTCGAACGTTTCGTGCTTAACAAGGAAAGGTTTCTAGCCCACTCGGACGACCTAACGGAAAATCGAGCCCCGGATGCCCCGCCAAACACCGAGGCCTCCTTCGGCGGTCGCCGACCCGCCGCACCCAAAGCCCAGCAAGACACGCCCGGTGATCTGTTCAATGAGAGCTTCGGATCGACCGCGAGAGGGAGAGAAAACCGATGACTTCAACCGTTCCGCAACCCGCGCCGCGCCGGCTGCCGCCATTGGAGCTCGAGGTCATGAAGTCGCTGTGGGAGATGGAGAACGCCACGGTGGGCCAGACGCAGGCCCACATGCGCGCGACGCGGCTGCTGGCCTATACGACCGTCTTGACCCTCCTCGACCGGCTGGCCAAAAAAGGGGCCGTGCGCCGAGAAAAGCGAGGACGCGGCTACGTCTACTCACCCGTGCTTACCCGCGACGACGCCCTGGTCGGCGCTCTCGACCGGCTGGTACACGATTTCTTCGAGGATTCTCCCGCGCGGCTGCTCGACTATTTGGAGAATCGCCAACCGGCTGCCGCCGAACCCTCGGAAATGCGACCCATCGATTCAGTGCTGCTCTAGTGCTTGGTTTCAAAAGTTCGCGTATTTAAAAAGCCTTTCCCTAGCCCGCTTTTCTCACCATGTGGCGAGGCGAAGTGCGTGAGAGGCCCGTCAGTACAAGGCGCGCGACCTGCGAGCCGACGCGAAAGCGGAGCTCGAGGCGGCGGACGTCCGTTTGGAAGCAGCGCAGGCAAGGCTGGAACGAGCCAAGCGGTTGCTCGGCGACCGCGTTGGCAGTGAGCGGGCGGTGGAAGACGCACGGGAAGCCGAGCGCGTGGCCGCAACGGCGCGCGAGGCGGCCCGGGCGAAGCTCGAGCAGATCGAAAACGCTCCGCTTCGCTCTGACGTGGAAGTAGTTGTGGCCAGTCCGGTAGAGGGCGTCCTTCGCCAACTTCACGTCGGCCACGAACAAATCGTTGCCCAAGGAGCGCCACTGTTCGAGGTGGCGAAGCTCGACCCGGTTTGGATTCGCGTGCCGGTGTATTCGGGCGACGTTTCGTTGCTGAGAAAACGCGCGGCCGCGGAAGTGAAAGCTCTGAACTCTCCGCCGGCAGCCAAGGGACGAACGGCCCGGCCAGTCGAAGCCCCTCCTTCGGCCGATCCCCTGGCGTCGACCAGCGATCTGTTTTTCCAGCTTCCTAATTCGCAACACCGTCTCAGGCCAGGCGAGCGAGTCAGTGTCTCGATTCCCATGCGGGGGGAAAGCGAATGCCAGCAGGCGCCCTGGAAGTCGATTCTCTACGACATCCACGGAGGGGCATGGGTGTACAAACAAGTCGAGCCGCTCGTTTATACCCGGCAGCGCGTGATTGTCGATCGCGTGAGCGGCGACATCGCCTGCTTGGCGGAAGAGATCGCGCCCGGAACCGAGGTCGTGACCGACGGCGCCGCCGAACTGTTCGGCACCGAGTTCGGGGGCGGAAAGTAAGCGGTGACCTGGCTCGTCCGGACGGCTCTGCGCTTGCGAGTGGCCATCGCCGCCGCCGCTATCGTGCTGATGGTGGCCAGCATCCGCTCGGTTCGCCAGGCGCCGCTCGACGTTTTTCCGGAATTCGCACCGCCGCGAGTCGAAATTCAAACCGAAGGCCCCGGCCTCTCGTCCGAAGAAGTCGAGACGCTGATCACCGTTCCCATTGAGAATGCGCTGAACGGGATTCTAGGAGTCGATACGATCCGCTCCAAGAGCGTGCTGGGTCTTTCGTCCGTTGTCCTCTATTTCGAGACGGGGACCGATCTGCTGCAGGCGCGACAGCTGGTGCAGGAGCGCGTGGCCACGCTGAGCGGCCAATTGCCCGCCGTTTCGCGAACACCGGTCATCTTGCCTCCGCTGTCGGCGACCAGCCGCGTCCTCAAGGTCGGGCTGTCGTCGAACAAGCTTTCTCAAGTCGAGTTGAGCACCTTGGCGCGCTGGACCATCCGGCCTCGATTGATGGCCATTCGAGGCGTGGCGAACGTCGCCATCTGGGGCCAGCGGGACAGGCAGATTCAGGTATTGGTGGACCCCGAGCGCTTGCGCGATCACCAAGTCACGCTCGACCAGGTGGTCCGCGCGACCCGAGGCGCCGTCACGCCCGCAGCCGGCGGGTTCATCGACACGCCTAACCAAAGATTGGCCGTGCGGCACCTACCCACGGTGTACGTCGCGGAGGACTTGCGGCGCGTGCCGGTCGCCTATCGCAACGGCGCGCCGCTCGAGCTCGGCAAGGTAGCGGACGTCGTCGAAGGCTTTCCGACGCCGATTGGAGACGCGGTGATCAATGACGGTCCGGGGATCTTATTGATCGTCGAAAAACAACCGACGGGCAATACCCTCGACGTTACCCGCGATGTAGAGCAAGCCCTGAAGGAGCTGCGCCCCGCCTTGGCCGGGGTGGAGGTCGACTCGACGATTTTTCGGCCGGCGACCTTCATCGAAATGTCGATCGACAACCTCCAGCAAGCTCTCTTCTTCGGCTGCTTGCTGGTGGCGGGCGTTCTTGCCCTCTTCCTTCTGGAATGGAGGACGGCTCTGATCAGCTTGACGGCGATTCCGCTGTCACTGATCACCGCCGCCGTTGTCATTCACCTTTGGGGCGAAACGATCAATACGATGGTCCTGGCCGGGCTGGCGATAGCCCTCGGCGAAGTCGTCGATGACGCCATCATTGATGTGGAGAACATCACCCGCCGGCTTCGGCTGAACCGCGAGGCGGGCTCGCCGGAGTCGCCCTTCCAGGTGGTGCTGAAAGCGTCGCTCGAAGTAAGGAGCGCCGTGGTTATAGCGAGCCTGATTGTCGTCCTGGTGTTTGTCCCCGTTTTCCTGCTCGAAGGGCTGGCCGGCTCGTTCTTTCGACCTTTGGCGGCCAGCTACATCTTGGCGGTGCTTGCCTCGCTGCTGATAGCTCTGACGCTCACCCCGGCGCTTTGCCTCATTCTGCTGCGGGGAAGGGCTGTTGAGCGCCCGGAGCCGGGCTTGCTCCGAGCTTTGAAGCGCCGCTATCGGTCGTTTCTAGTGATGCTGCTTGACCACCCGCGCCGATCGGTTGCCGCGTTAGCGGTGATCTTCGTGGTCACCGCCCTGGCGGTTCCCTTTCTGGGAGAGGAATTCCTGCCCGATTTTCAGGAATATGACTTCCTGATGCACTGGGTCGAAAAGCCGGGAACGTCGATCGACGCCATGCGGCGCATCACGATCCAAGTGAGCAAGGAGCTGCGAGCGATCCCGGGAGTGCGGAACTTTGGAGCCCATATCGGCCGCGCCGAGGTCGCCGACGAAGTCGTCGGACCGAACTTCACCGAACTCTGGATCAGTCTCGACCCGTCGGTGGCGTATCAGGAGACCGTGGCGAAGATCCAGGAGGTGGTCGACGGATATCCCGGACTGTATCGGGACGTGCTGACCTATCTGCGAGAGCGCATCAAGGAAGTTCTGACCGGCGAGAGCGCCGCGATCGTCGTGAGGCTATACGGCCCAGAACTTGAGGTCTTACGTCCGAAAGCTCAGGAAGTCGCCCGAGCGATGGAGGGCGTTCCGGGCGTCGCCGATCTGCAGGTCGAACAGCAGACACTGATTCCTCACGTGGAAGTGCGAGTGTTGCCGGAGGCGGCAAGGCGATTCGGCTTGAGCTCGGGCGAGTTGCGCGCGGCGGCGGCGACCATGATTCAGGGCACGAAGGTCGGTGAAATCTACGACCAGCAGAAGATCTTCGATGTCACTGTCTGGGGAGTGCCCGAAGTCCGCCGTGACCTGGGAGCGTTGCGGGCCCTTCGCCTCGATACGCCCTCGGGGGCGAACATCCCCCTGCGCGATGTGACCGACATCCGCATTGCGCCGACGCCGAATTCGATTACCCACGAGAACGGGTCGAGGAAGATCGACATCACCTGCAACGTCCGCGGCCGGGACCTGGGATCGGTCGCCCGGGAGATCGAGCGGGCCGTGCTGGGCATCGAGTTCGACCGCGGCTATCATCCGGAGATTCTGGGCGAGTACGCCGCCCGCAGGCAAGCAAGAAACCGTCTTCTGCTTTTGGCGGGACTGTGCTTATTCGGCATCGTCGTGATTCTCTACTCCGACTTCCAGTCCAGCCGGCTGGCCTTGCTGCTGGTGCTGAGTCTGCCGTTTGCGTTGGTCGCCGCGGTGTGGAGCGCTTTCCTGAGCGGCGGCGTTTTGTCGCTTGGCTCTCTGGTCGGTTTCGTGACGGTCATCGGGATTGCCGCCAGAAACGGCATCATGCTGGTGAGCCACTACCAGCACCTGCAAAGGGAAGAAGGTGAACCGTTCGGGCCCGACCTGATTCTGCGCGGAGCGGAAGAGCGGCTGGCGCCGATCCTGATGACGGCATTGACCACCGCTCTGGCACTGATGCCCATTGTGATCGGGGGCAACAAGCCCGGCCAGGAAATCGAGCATCCCATGGCGGTGGTCATCGTGGGGGGGCTGGTCACATCGACGATCCTGAACCTGCTCTTGATGCCCGTGCTCTATCAATCGGTCGCCCGAAAGGCGAGTCCCGCGGATCAACAGTAGTGTCGGTCGGGCGGCAGCGTCGCCGCAGGAGTGGAGTTTTAGTTACTTTGTTACTTTGCGGCCCAGAATACGCGTACCGCTCGGGGTAGGAGCTGACGTACAACTTGTGAGGCGAGCGGGCGCGATGAATCGCGCCTCTACATCGCTGACGGCGGGCGTTCGCTTTCATTCCTGGCGACCGCTGGTGACAAAAGCGGCTTGGCCCGCCACACCGCCCAAGCCCCGCCACAGTCGTAACAGTTCTTGCAGCCCTGCCGGATGCCGTGATAGCATCGAATCGGACCCTGTTCGGCCCGACCGAGGGGCCAAAACCATACGGCGGTAAGCCTTCCGCGCGTTGGCTGACTTCCCGCCCGAAAGCCGTTTCGCCGTTCTCCACCCACTGCGGGGGCGTAGTTCAGCTGGTTCAGAACGCCGGCCTGTCACGCCGGAGGTCGCGGGTTCGAATCCCGTCGCTCCCGCCAAAATCCTCAGTCACTTAGGCGGTTCTCTGAGTACAGTGACGGCGGTCAACGCAAGAAACACCCGATTGGCCATAGCGGAAGGCCTTCTGGTGCTTCTGCTGGGCGGAAATCTAGCTTGTGACATCGCGCATCAGTCCCGCCGCTTTGAGGAAGGAACCCCGAATCACATTCTCTTACTGCAGAAGCTCAATGCCGAGAGGACCCAAATAGCTCTCACATCGGCCCGCTACGGATTTGCGCGTTCGCAGGACTCCAAACACTTGGACGAAGGGATTAGCATTCTACGCGACCGAGCGGCCGAATTGCGCCAGGCGATCAGAGACGTGACCTTGAACCGAGGTGATTGGTCCAGCGAAGATCGGGCCAAGGTGCTGGCACCCATGCTGAAGGAACTGGAGTGGGCCGAATCGAGCATCGGAGTGTTCGAAATACCCCTTCCAGAGATTTGTGCACCCCGAGAACCAGACTCGCAAGTCGTCACCACGCATCGAAGCAAGACCATCGAGGAGGAGAAAGACGCTATTGGGGTCGCAACCACAGGCACAACGAATGAGACCAGTGAACCACCTGTTACGCCGGAGCGAAACGGTGAACGAAGGATCATTCTGACTTTCGACCCAGTGCAGATCGAGACGGAAATAGGGCCACTCGTTTTCAAGAACATCACCGTGGGACGTTACGAGTCAAGCTACGGAGAGTTCAAGACGGTAAGAGGGTCCATTGTCAACAAGACGGAAGTGTTTTGGTCGAACATCGTGTTGGGACTTACCTTCAAGCGTGGACCCCACAAGTCCGAACAGATCGAGGTAGAGCCGAGTTTTCTGTGGCCTGAAAGTGAAACCACTTTTGTATTGCCAAGTCTGTTTCCTCACCGCATCCCAGAAGACGCCACTGACCTGCCCCCAGGAACGAGTCCACTCTCTAAGTTAGACCTGGGACCATTTGAAGTCCACTCCATGGTATAGAACTCTGGTCCTGGGACCTGGGTAATCTGGCCTCCGGCGCCGGCGGCCGATAGGCCAAGGCGCTGTGAGGCCGTCGCTGGTTGTACTCCCTGCGCCATCTCTCGGCCAACACCTTCGCCTCCCACAACGTGTCGAAGACTTCTACGTTCAGCAGTTCATCCCGCAGTTTTCCGTTGAAGCTCTCCACATATCCATTCTCCCAGGGGCTGCCGGGCTCGATGTATAAGGTCCTCACCCCAACAGCCTTCAGCCAGTCCCGAACCGCCTGAGCCGTAAACTCTGACCCGTTATCGGACCGAATGTATTCAGGCACTCCCCGATCCACGAACAACTCCGCCAATCGATCCAACACGTCCTGGTGATTCATCTGTCGTTGGACCTCAATGGCCAGACACTCCCGGGTGTATTCATCCAGTAGGGTTAATAATCGAAAGGCCCTTCCGTCATGGGTTCGCTCATGCACGAAGTCATAGCTCCAGACGTGATCCTTGTGAGCCGCTCGTAACCGAACGCAGGATCCATCATGAAGCCACAGTCTCCTTCGTTTCGGCTGTCTGGACGGGACTTTCAGCCCCTCCTGTCTCCACAACCTCTCCACCCGCTTGTGATTCACTTTCCACCCTTCCCAACGAAGCATGGCCGTGATCCGTCGGTAGCCGTATCGCCCGTAGTGCGTGGCCAACTCCACCATCTCAGCCACCAATCGAGCCTCCTCATCGGGGATATGCCTTTCCCTTCGCTGGGTCGATCGAGCCTGTCCCAGCACTTGGCAGGCCCGACGTTCGGAGACGCGCTCTGCTCCCAATCTCTCCCTCACCCACACCACTGCGCGTCTCCTCTTCGTCGGGCCTAGAAGTTTCCCGAGGAAACTTCCTTTAGGATCTGCTTGTCCAAAGACAGATCTGCCACTAGCTTCTTCAACCGGGCATTCTCCTTCTCCAACACCTTCAACCGCTTGGCCTGATTCAGTCGAAGCCCTCCGTACTCCTTGCGCCACCGGTAGTAGGTCTGCTCGGTCACCCCAATCTGTTTGCACACCTGGCCCACCGTCTGTCCTTGAGCTAGACCCACCTCTGCCTCACGCAACTTGATGATGATCTGTTCTGCACTAAATCGCTTCCCTGCCATCTCTTGCCTCCTTCCTAAAACCGAAAATCCTAACATTCAACTTGGACTCGTTTTAGGGGGCAAGGTCATTATTGACTCCCGTATAATATAGAGTAACCTTTGGGGGGTCTGCTCGTCTTAATAGACATGGGGAACCTAAGAGGCGTAAGGCGCGATTTTGATGCTCTGGAAAAGCGACGGCTGGAGGCCGTGCGGCTGGTCGTCGACGAAGGTTTGAGTCAGTCCGAGGCAGCACGGCGCGTGAAGGCGGCGCAGCAAAGCGTGAGCCGTTGGGTTAGCGAGCATGGCGCGCACGGTGCCGCCGGACTCCGCCGGGCCGGGCGCGCCGGCCGCAAGCCGCTGTTAGACGCCACGCAACGGGAACGTCTGGAGGCAATGCTGCTGCGGGGCCCCGAAGCGCAGGGCTTCTCGACGCCGCTGTGGACTTGTCCGCGAGTCGCTCGTCTGATCGCCGACGAGTTCGGCGTGCGCTATCACGAAGGTCATGTTTGGAAGATCCTGCGGGCGCTCCACTGGAGCCCGCAACGGCCTGTCGGCAAGGCCCGCGAGCGCAACGAAGAAGCCATCCGCAACTGGCGGCGCAAGACTTGGCCGGCCACTAAAAAAAAGCCCAAAAACAAGGCCGCACGATCGTCTTCATCGACGAAAGCGGACTGAGTCAGAAGCCCCATCGTTGCCGCACCTGGGCGCCCCGCGGCGAGACACCCGTGCTGGAGTTCAACTTCAACTGGCAGAAACTTTCCGTTTCCGCCGGGCTGACCTTGCGCAATTTCTACTTCCGGCTCTATCCCGGCGCCATCGGCGAGCTGGAGGTCATCGACTTCCTGAAGGCTTTGGTCCGCCACATCGACGGCCCGCTGCTGATCGTCTGGGACCGCCTGCCGGCGCACCGCAGCCGCCTGGTGCGGGAGTTCATCGAGCTCTCCGAAGGCCACATCGCCACGGAGTGCTTGCCGCCCTATGCACCGGAGCTGAACCCGGTGGAATACATTTGGGCTTACTGGAAGCAGCACGAGTTGCCGAACGTCTGTCCGAAGGACTACTGGGAGCTGGACGAGCGTGCCCGCAAATCCCTGCGCCGCATGCGCCGCAAACCGCGCTTGATTACGGCCTTCTGGAAGCAGTCTTCTCTTGGCCTTGACTAACTCGATATTATGCGAAATTCAATGAGAAGGTTTTGAAGCGGGAGTTTGAGACAGTCGAACTCAACCGGGCATTTGATTGGCTCCTTGTGCCCGACAAGGCTTCGATGGACGACGCCATAGGACGAACCTATCAGAAACTGGTCCACTATAGACGCTTCCAGAAGTTTTCCACTCCCGACTATAAGTTGCTCTGCGATTTCTATGTGCCGAATCGCCGACTGATCGTTGAGTACGACGAGCGCCAGCATTTCACAGAACCAAGGGCGCTATGCCTGGAGGAATACCCCACCGATTTGTTGCTTGGATTCGATCCGAAAAAGTGGTTTGAGACTTGTCGCGCCACTCGCGCCCGTGATAACGCACCGCCCTATCGCGACGAGCAAAGGGCATTCTATGACACGCTTCGTGACTTCCTCGCCGTCAGGAACGGTTTTACTCTGGCTCGAATAAGGCACGGCGACTGGGACTGGAATGACCCAAGGAGTGGCGAACATATCCGAGAGCTGATCCGGAAGTCCACTGGTGGCGTCACTCCTCCAGGCGAGGCTCGTGAAGGAGAGTGGCAGATCGCAATCAGCAGCGACCCAAAACCACGGTTGGGTCGAATCGTCATCGCGAGTAGATGGCGAGGCGATGTCCCAGCCGCCCGAGGGCTGCTCGAAGAACTTTGCGTGGCTTGGCCTCGCGATCTGAAAGTCGATTGCTTGGTGACCTGTGGCGCCTTTCTTCGTTTTGATTGGCCGACGAGTCTAACCGTGCGTGATTATTTGCGCCCCAAACCGGCTGCCGTCGACACTCTGCTGAGGCGAGCACAGCATGCGTGCGATTCACTACTCAGTTACGAATTGGTGGCCCGCTTGGCCCAACGTGCGCGATACCTGACGATTGGCGTCGACTCTCCACTTCAGAACAAGATGACGACAACCCAGAATCGAATCGGGGTTCCTCACGTTGAGCTGGTCTGCGTCGTGGACTTACATGCCCAGCCGCCCCGATACTATTGGACCGGGAAGTCTTATCCGACCAGCGCCCAAGCTAACAGGTTGGTGAGGATAGGGGACCTGCAAACACACTTTCTGAGCCTCGAAATAGGGAAGGTTATGGTTCTCGGTTGCCACGACCTGACGATGTTCAATCCCCGGGCTCGCGCGAATGCTAAGGGATGGCGGAAGAACACACAGAATCAGTTTCAGAGGACCGCGAAACGAGAATGCCCAATCATCGTGTTACATCATCCTCACACGACGGTGAAGAGGCGGACGTGGCTTAACGCCTGGCACGAGCTGCGTCGCAGGCTGCCCTCTGTGGCTGCCTACGTGGGGGCCGGCCGCTATCAAGAAGATGATCGAGCCCGGGACGAGTGGGACGATCTGCCTGCGGTCCTCAGCGGTACAAAACTCGGCCGCACAGTTGATGTGATTTGCTCTTTCGACGACGTGAGTTGAGCTGATTTCCGGAGAGGAGATCCCCGCCCCTGGGGTAAATCGCACTTTCTCACTGACCGCACCAATCTGTTGCGAGCAGCCGTCAGCCAACGATCCAGTTCCGTCGAGACGCCGTTCCCACGACCGTGGGCGCGTCGCGCCCTACCAGAAGCGCTCATTGGTAGGGGACCGAACCTCAAAGAAAGTCCAGCAACTCTAGGAACACCCTCAATCCCCATTATTGAGACCTGGTTTCCTTCTCCAGTGTCTGCCCCCCCTGTGCCCGCAATCCCACCTGGGGGGGGATGCCCATTTTCAGATCTTGGGTCCCATACCTACCGTGGGTGTACCGGTCGTTTTCAGACCGCCAAGAGCCCGTGTAAGCGCCGGAGTGAAAATAGACCACAGGGCGGCGATGTTCAGCCGTGTTGTGGCAGAGCAAAACTAGACCGCCCGCCGGCATTTCATAAAACATTCTTGGGGTGTTTTGTGTGATGCAGGAGGGATGTACTCTGTGGAGTTGTACGCACGCGTTCGCCGAGCGGTCTTTGTCGAAGGGGTCAGCGAGAGAGAAGCGGCGCAACGTTTCGGGCTGGCGCGAGAGACCGTGCGCAAGATGCTGCGCTACGCCGCGCCGCCGGGCTATCGGCGGCAGAAGCCGATTCGACGCCCGAAGCTCGACGCCTACACGCCGATCATCGACCAGATCCTGGAGACGGACCTAGCGCTGCCGAAGAAGCAGCGGCACACCGCCCAGCGGATCTTCGAACGACTCCGAGACGAGCACGACTTCGCGGGCGGCTACACCATCATCAAGGACTACGTGCGGCTGAAGCGGACCTCGCAGCGCGAGATGTTCGTGCCGCTGACCCATCCGCCGGGGCACGCCCAGGCGGACTTCGGCGAGGCGCAGGTGGAGATCGGCGGGGTGCTGGCGAAGGCGCACTACTTCGTCATCGATCTACCCCACAGCGACGAGAGTTACGTGCGGGCGTTTCCGGCCGAGACGACGGAAGCTTTCTTGGAGGGGCACGTCCAGGCGTTTCGCTACTGGGATGGCGTGCCGCGGAGGATTCTCTACGACAACACAACGCTGGCGGTGGCGCGGATCCTAGGCGACGGGACGCGGCAGAAGACGCAGGCGTTCTCGGGGCTGCAGTCGCACTACTTGTTCGCGGAGCGTTTTGGGAGGCCGGGCAAGGGAAACGACAAGGGGAAGGTCGAGAACCTTGTGAAGGTCGCCCGACGGAGCTTCTTCGTACCGCGGCCCCGGTTCCCAAGTTGGGAAGCGTTGAACGTATGGCTGGAAGAGCAGTGCCGCAAGAGGCGAGAGCGCCGGCAACGCGGGCATCGAGAGACGATCGGAGAGCGCTTCGAGCGTGATCGACGAGCGCTGTTAGCGCTGCCGGCAGCGGCGTATGAGGCCTGCGAGACACGTCCTGGGAGAGTGACGTCGTTGTCGCTGGTGCGCTACCACACCAACGACTACTCGGTGCCGACCGAGTACGGGCACCGCCAAGTGCTGATCAAGGGCTATGTGGACAAAGTCGTCATCTGCGCCGGCAGCGAGGAGATCGCACGGCATCGGCGCAGCTATGGGCGCGAGGAGCTGATCTTCCATCCATTGCATTATCTGGCGCTGCTGGAACGCAAGACCGGAGCACTCGAGCAAGCAGCACCGCTGGAAGGCTGGCAGTTGCCCGAGGAGTTTGCTGGACTGCGGCGGCTGCTCGAAGCGCGGCTCGGCAAGGCCGGTTCCCGCGAGTATATCCAGGTCTTGCGGTTGCTGGAAGACTTTCGTCTGGAAGAAGTCCGTGCCGCCGTTGGGGATGCGATGAGGCTGGGCGCCATCTCCTTCGACGCCGTGAAGCATCTGTTGCTGTGTCGCATCGAACAGCGGCCGCCGCGGCTGGAGCTCGAAAACTATCCCCATCTGCCGACGGCTCGAGTCTCAACCACCGCAGCGTCCGACTATCTGGCGCTGCTGGACGCAAGAGTACCGTGATGGCCAAACCACAGGTTCTGCTCCAAGAGCATCTCAAGGCACTGCGACTCCCGACCTTCCTGCGCGAGTACGACAAAGTGACGCGGCAATGTGCCCAGGAGGGCGTCGATCATCCACGCTATCTGCTACGGCTGAGCGAGCTGGAGTTGCTCGATCGCGAACAGCGCGCCACGGAGCGGCGCATCAAGGCCGCCAAGTTCTCGGTGCTCAAGAGCCTGGAGACCTTCGAGTTCCGTTCGATGCCGTCGCTGAACAAGAGCTTGGTCCTGGAGCTGGCGCGCTCGGAGTATCTGGATCGCAGAGAGAACGTGTTGGCGCTGGGCAACTCGGGTACGGGCAAGACGCACATCGCCCTGGCGTTGGGGCTGGCCGCCTGCCAGAAAGGCTATCGGGTCCGCTTTACCACCGCCGCGGCATTGGTCCACGAGTTGCTCGAGGCGCGTGACGACAAACGTCTCTTGCGTTTACAGAAACAGCTCGCCAAGCAAGACCTGCTGATCGTGGACGAGTTGGGCTACGTCCCCTTGTCGAAGACGGGCTCGGAGTTACTGTTCGAGATCTTCAGCCAGCGCTACGAGCGGGCCTCGACGCTGGTGACCTCGAACCTACCCTTCAACGAGTGGACGGAGATCTTCGGCTCCGAGCGGCTGACCGGCGCCTTGCTGGATCGTCTCACCCACCACGTCCATATCTTGGAGATGAATGGCGAGAGCTACCGTCTCCAGCACAGTAAGCGTTCCCGGAAGCGTTCTTCCTCCCCCTGATCCCCCCGCCCAGCCGCCGGCTGTTTCGGGGGGCTTCCACTACGTCCGGGGCCGCCTTAACAGGCGTCCCCCGACTTCGCTCCAGCCCCGGAAACAGCCGCTTTCAGAAACGAGTCCTCTCCCTGAGATGGTCTACTTTTACTCCGCCCCAGTGGTCTAATTTTGCTCCGCCCTTGACAAGACGCTCCATACGATCGTTTTCCTGCCTAAAAAAGAGCTTTTGAGATCGTTCTGAGCGGGAAGATTCGAGAACTGAACGGCCGTCGACCACCCAAGGCAGCTCGGCCCCAAGGACATCAGCGATGGTTGGAAAGACATCAATGATTTCAACGTTTCGGTCACTCACAACGGCCGTCCGCTGGTGAGGGACCTTCACAAAGAGCGGCACGGCCAATATATCCGCCCAACTCTTCTTTTTCTCTTCCGGGACGCGGTATGGTCCATCGGGCCAAAAACTCGATCCGTGATCAGCAACGACGATGACCAGAGAGCACTGCTGTCCGGTTAAAAGTCGAATAGAATCAATTGGTTGGGGTCATAGGGGGATTCGTTTGGGGAGTCGGATGGCTGGAGTGCCTGTAAAAGGGGCATTTTTTCGAATTGCGTAACGCTGAGAATCTGTAGAATCTGGTAAAGACTCGCTTCCAGCCCGAGCCGTTTCCGGACGATGGCGATGAGCACGTAAATCGAGACAGCGATCCGGATCTGCGTCTTGACGGCGTTCTCGCTGGTGCCGTAAAACGAGTTGATTCGCAGATGTTGCTTGATCCACTTGAAGAACAACTCAATCTGCCAACGCGACTTGTAGATGTGGGCGATGGTCAGCGCCGGGAGCGCGAAGTTGTTGGTCAGAAACTTCAGCCGCTTGTTCGTCCGGGCGTCGAAGTAACTGACCCTCCGCAACGGGTCGGGATAGGCTTGGGCCGATTCGATGGCAGCCAGTATGACGGTCTGATCCGAGCGCAAGCCCGTGGATTTGTCGACGGGATGCGAGTAGCGCCGTTGGAGCAAGATGTTCTTCTTGGTTCGCACGACGAAGAACGACGAGCAGAGAGTGAACACGAAGAGGCGTTCGAAATCGACGTAGGCCCGATCCATGACGTAGAACGCGCCGGCCTCCGGGCCGATCTCGTCGAGGATGTTGATGTCGTGCACTTTGCTTCCAGTAATGCGGATGAACGTGGGAATATTGCCGTGCAGATCCAGCAGCGTGTGCATCTTCACGGCGGCCTTTTGCTTGCGGAATCTCGCCCACGGAAACAGCGACAGGCAGAGGTCGATTGTTGTCGAGTCGAGAGCGTACAGAGTCTGGTCCAAGTCCACACCGATCGGGTCGTGGGCATATAACGGCCGTGCCATGCCAATCAAGACCTGCGCGAAGTCCGCGTAGATCCGCCAGTCGCGCGACTCGTTCGCATCGGCCAGTGTCGAGCGCGCTACCCTGCCGCGGAATCCCATGTGGTAGAGTTTGCCGTGCATCGAACGCAGGCACGTCTCGATGTCGCGGAGGCTTGCCCGATAGGTCAGCTGGGCGAATGCCATCGCAAGAAACTGATCCCAGCAGGAGAAACTTTTCAGATAGGAATCGCCGCGGTAGCGCGATACACATTTCTGAAACTCTTTGCTCGGTAGGTGCTCGATCAGTTGGGAGAAAACCGTACGGCCAAGGTTCATCCCTCATTGTGCCGCGTCCGGATGCTCCGTTCAGGCGACCATTTGCGGCCTCGGGATTTCAAATCGTTCCCGGGCAAAACAGGCCATAAGACATTGAGCGGTCGAGACTTACCGTCCGATGGCGCGACTTTCCCCGGACAGCACTGGGGTTTGACCAAAAGGCAACGTTACCGATTACGTCGCTTTCCGCTCGCAGCGCGATCTCTCTCACCCCAGAAGGAAGCCGAACACGAAAATCATGCCACCGCCCGTCACCTCTAATGTCTTCATCAAATAGGGTTGTCCGTGCGTTTGGATGACTAGCTCTGACAGAGTATTGGACTGTGGAACCTGCGACGAGATTGTGGACACCGAACAGCAGTTCGCCTCCATCTGCTTTACCTAGCTGGTAGGTGATTTCACCGGGTGTTCGCACAAACAGGGTGTCACGGACTTCTCCCCGGACAAGATGGCGGTACTTGCCAAAGGGCTGTACGGCGAAACGTCCCATTTTGGGTAGTGGGGTAAAAGTGCGTGTCGCTGTCAACCATCATCGACTAATAGCTTTCAATGGATTTTCCGATCTATGCGCTTGACAAACTGTCCTTGATGATCTATCATTGAATAGACAAGGAGGGTTTATGCAAGCTGTTCTGGAGCTAACAAGTGTCAGGAAAAAAATCTCGGGAAAGATCACTGCCCTACAAGCAGAGCTAACCGCCATAGATCGAGCCATCGAGATTCTTGAGCGCGAAACACCGTCTCAGCCCGATAGTGCTGTTAACGGAGCCGCCGCCGCGCTGTTCAAGAAGATCGGCTTAGGCGATGGTTGTCTCTCAATCGTCGGCAGTGACTTTATGAAACCTTCCACGGTGAGAGACCGCTTGCTGGCTGGCGGCTACAAGGCCAAGAACGCAAGAATGTTTTTGGGTTCTGTCCATTCAACGCTCAAGAGGTTGTCTAGTCTTGGCAAGGTTGAATTAGGGACTCTCGACGGCAAACAGGCTTTTCGCAAGGCTTCGGCCATGCGTCGCGAGAACACAATGAACGCATCCTGAAAACAGAATGCCCCGCTGAGTGCGCTAACACTCAGCGGGGCGGGTCTTGATACGAAATGACTTGCCTTTGTCATTTTGGCTCATTGGCCCGGAAAGGTCAAGTCCAAAATGACATGCCACAACTGCTTTGCCGAGTGCCGGAAGCACGGGCGCAACCGCAACGGTACTCGCCGCTTCCGCTGCGATACCTGCCGTAAGACCTTCTCTGAACAGCGAAAGACCGTGGGCAACATGTATCTGCCCATGGAGAAGGCGTCGCGGATTGCTCACCTGCTAGTCGAGGGCAACTCGATCCGCTCAGTCGAGCGCCTCACCGGCATCCAGAAGAAAACGATCCTCGTCCTGCTCCGAAACCTTGGGGAAGGATGCTCTGAGCTATTGCGCCAGCGCATCAAAGCCGTCCCTTGCCGCGATCTCCAGCTCGACGAGGTATGGACCTACGTTGGGAAGAAACAACGGCGTCTAGGGCCTGACGATCCCGACATGATCCTGGGTGACGCCTACTGCTTCATCGCCTTCGAGCGAAACACCAAGCTCGTTCACACCTGGCACCTGGGCAAGCGCGACGAGCGCAACACAGCGGACTTCATCACCAAGGTAAGGGACGCTACAACAGGGACGTTTCAGCTAAGCTCCGACGCCTTCGCTCCATACCGCAATGCCATTGCCGCTGGGCTGCATGATCGGGCGGACTACGCACAGGTCATCAAGCTCTTCGGCGGGCTTCCAGGAGGCCGGGGAGAATACTACCGGCCAGCGAAGATCAGAGGGACCATTTCGGCCCCGGTTATGGGGAATCCCGATAAAAGGCGAGTTTGCACGTCGCATGTCGAGCGGTTCAACGGGAGCTTGCGCCACTTTTGCAAGCGGCTAACTCGGCTGACCTGTGCTTTCTCAAAGAAGTGGGAGATGCTTGAGGCTGCGCTGGCCGTCCACTTCGCCTACCACAACTTCTGCCGGATTCACAGCGCGACGAGGGTAACGCCTGCAATCGAGGCAGGAGTCACAGACCACGTTTGGAGCTTGGACGAGCTGCTATGCGCGGTGGCATAATGTGGGTTCCCGCACTGGCACGACCGCCGCCAACGCAGAATAACACCACTACCCCATTTTGCTCAGGACCCTAACCTTGTCTAGCCGTGGTACAGGATAACAGCGACAGGCAGAGGTCGATTGTTGTCGAGTCGAGAGCGTACAGAGTCTGGTCCAAGTCCACACCGATCGGGTCGTGGGCATATAACGGCCGTGCCATGCCAATCAAGACCTGCGCGAAGTCCGCGTAGATCCGCCAGTCGCGCGACTCGTTCGCATCGGCCAGTGTCGAGCGCGCTACCCTGCCGCGGAATCCCATGTGGTAGAGTTTGCCGTGCATCGAACGCAGGCACGTCTCGATGTCGCGGAGGATTGCCCGATAGGTCAGCTGGGCGAATGCCATCGCAAGAAACTGATCCCAGCAGGAGAAACTTTTCAGATAGGAATCGCCGCGGTAGCGCGATACACATTTCTGAAACTCTTTGCTCGGTTCCGTGGGCGAGATTCCGCAAGCAAAAGGCCGCCGTGAAGATGCACACGCTGCTGGATCTGCACGGCAATATTCCCACGTTCATCCGCATTACTGGAGGCAAAGTGCACGACATCAACATCCTCGACGAGATCGGCCCGGAGGCCGGCGCGTTCTACGTCATGGATCGGGCCTACGTCGATTTCGAACGCCTCTTCGTGTTCACTCTCTGCTCGTCGTTCTTCGTCGTGCGAACCAAGAAGAACATCTTGCTCCAACGGCGCTACTCGCATCCCGTCGACAAATCCACGGGCTTGCGCTCGGATCAGACCGTCATACTGGCTGCCATCGAATCGGCCCAAGCCTATCCCGACCCGTTGCGGAGGGTCAGTTACTTCGACGCCCGGACGAACAAGCGGCTGAAGTTTCTGACCAACAACTTCGCGCTCCCGGCGCTGACCATCGCCCACATCTACAAGTCGCGTTGGCAGATTGAGTTGTTCTTCAAGTGGATCAAGCAACATCTGCGAATCAACTCGTTTTACGGCACCAGCGAGAACGCCGTCAAGACGCAGATCTGGATCGCTGTCTCGATTTACGTGCTCATCGCCATCGTCCGGAAACGGCTCGGGCTGGAAGCGAGTCTTTACCAGATTCTACAGATTCTCAGCGTTACGCAATTCGAAAAAATGCCCCTTTTACAGGCACTCCAGCCATCCGACTCCCCAAACGAATCCCCCTATGACCCCAACCAATTGATTCTATTCGACTTTTAACCGGACAGCAGTGGGAAAAGGATATGACTTTCAAACAGATCATCTAACGCGGTCACTATTGGTCTTCGTTTTACTTTCCAGGGTTATCGACATACACTTTGCGCTTATCGAAAACGTCAGATACATAGTGGATTCCTTGATTTCAAAAAGCACTCTTATTCTCCTGACCGTCCTCGAACATCAACTGATCATCGACATTATCATTCTTCTGGCCGCGCTCGCCGCTGCCTTTTTCATCTCCGTGACAGTGATTCGTGAGACAAACGCCGATTCTGGACCTCCTATTTCGTGGCGGCAGCCCTGGTAAGAATCTCCACTACCTTAGCGTGCCCGGTATGGAGCCGCTCACCAGTTTTTCGTAAAGGCGGGTCCGAGCTTCAGGACCTCCCGGATCAAGCGAATGAAACACAGGCCCCAACAATCTCACCCTCCACGCGCAAAGAACCACACCCCGTCGCGGTCGGCGACCTGCTGCACAGGATCGTCGATTTCGACCCGGTCGCCTTCGATGCGCGCGGTTAGGCGGGGTCCCTCTTCGAGCTCGACGATCGCGAGTTGGAAGGGCAGATCCTTCTCGAACCCCTCGGCCGAGGCGTGCAGGGTGGTGCAGGAGTACACCTTGCCGCGGCCGCTGAAGGTGGTTCCCTCGAAGTTCTTGCCGCCGCAGCGACAGCGGCCGGTCTGTCGCGCGTGATACTTGCCGCAACTTTGACAGCGATAGCCGGTCATCTCATCCCCGTCGGGCGCCCGATCTCGTCCACCCGTCTCTCAGGCCCGATGGGCGACAGCCCCTTCGGGAGTGGCGTGATGCCCCCGCAACGAGTCTCCTGCAGCGGTTTTCTCATGCTGAAAAAACGCCCACCACGCAAGTTGCTCCCGATCCCCCCAGGTTCTCGATGAGCCCCGTCCGGGCATGCTTCGCCTGACGCTCGCCGCATTCGCCTCGGATCTGCTCTACGACCTCGCAAATCTGGGCGACGCCGGTCGCCCCGACAGGATGCCCCTTGGACTTCAACCCGCCGCTTGTATTCACGGGCTTTTCGCCGTCGAGCGCCGTGTAGCCTTCGAGCGTCGCGGGACCGCCCCGGCCGCGTTCCACAAACCCCAGATCCTCGAGCGCAATGATCTCAGCGATCGTGAAACAGTCGTGAAGCTCGGCGACGTCGATCTCCTTTGGCCCGACCCCCGCCGCCCGGAAAGCTTTTTCACCGGCCGCACGAACGGCTGGAAAAGTGCTGATATCTTCCTTCTCATCGAGCGCCAGGTGGTCTGACGCTTGGGCCACGCCGCGCACGCGCACCGGCTTATCGGTGAACTCGACCGCGCGATCGGCCGCGCACAGCAGCACCGCTGCCGCGCCGTCGCTGATCAGCGAGCAGTCATAAAGTGTAAGTGGCTCGGCGATCATGCGGCCAGCGAGAGCCTTCTCCATCGTGATCGGCTTGCGCAGGTGCGCCAGCGGATTCTTCGCCCCGTTGGCGTGGTTTTTGACCGCCACGGCCGCCAGGTGTTCTCGGGTGGTTCCGAACTCGTGCATGTGACGTTTGGCGATCATGGCAAACAGGGAGGGAAACGTCGCTCCGGCTTTGACTTCGCCCCCCAGGTCGCCCGCCGATGCCAAGATGTCGGTGGTGCGGGCCGTGGTCTGGGAAGTCATCTTCTCTACGCCGACCACCAGAACCAGATCGTAGAGACCGCCGGCTACGGCCGAGTAAGCGTGGAAGAACGCCGAACCGCTCGATGCGCAAGCGGCCTCGAAGCGCGTGCAGGGAACGCCCTCCAGCCCGAGAGCGGAGCCGATGTAGGGGGCCAGGTGGTTCTGCCCGACAAACGAAGGCCCCGCGAAATTCCCGACATAGAGGGCTTCTATCTGATCGGGGGCGACTTTCGATCCCTCCAGGCACTTCGCTCCGGCTTCTCCCGCCAACTCGCGGATGCTAAGCTCGGGAAAGGACCCGAACGCGGTTTTCCCCGTGGCGATGACCGCGACTGCTCTCATGGGCGCACTCCTCGAAACTGTTGATAGGACTCGCATTTATTATTCCACGTTTCGCTCGTTTCGCCGTCAACCCTACATGAGAGGTAGGGCTACGGTGAAATGGCTACTGTCGCGGTAAGCTCCCCTATGGCGACCGAACAGTACTCGACCGTCGAGGAAAAACAAGTCCAGGTCTCTACCGACTCGGAATTCGTTGAAAGCCAGATGCGCCGCGTGTTTCGGCTCATCTATCGCGTCGTGGGGAATGTCCCCGACGCCCAGGATCTCACGCAAGAGGCATTTGTGAAAGCGCTCAGCCGCCGCTCCCAGCTTAAGGACCCGCGGAAGGAAGCCCAATGGCTGGGTAGAATCGCGGTCAACACGGCGCTTGACTTCGTCCGTCGGCAGAAACGCGTCACCTTCGAAGAACTGGACCGAGCTCCCGAGATGCCAACCGAGAATCCCGAGCAAAGCGTCTTGCGGTCGGAAAAGCGACGCTACATCGAGGACGGTCTGCGGCTGTTGTCGGCGCGGGAGCGGGCTGCGCTGATCCTTCGCGACGTGGAAGGGCTGCCCGCCGCCGAAGTCGCCCAGCACTTGGGATGCTCTCCGGCGACCGTACGTTCCCATATCGCCAACGCTCGCGTGAAGTTCCGCAGATATATGAAGGGACGAAAGCAATGAGTCTGCTTTTCATCGGACATCCGAGTGAAGCGGATCTCGCTTTGTTCGCCGGCGGCGAGCTCGGTCCCCTGGCGCGATGGCGCATCGAGAAGCATCTCACCGGCTGCGATCGATGCCGCGAAACCGTCGCCGATTTCTTCCATCTTCAGAGCGAGATCAGCGAGTTAAGCGATCTGCCCTCCCTCGATTGGAGCGCGTTGGCCGGCCGCGTTAAGCTCGCCGTCGCGGACGCCCAAAGCTCTCCCCGGCGAGAGCCGCGTTGGTTTACCACCCGCCCGCTCGTTGTCGGAACGGGACTCGCCATGGCAACTCTGCTGTGCGCTTTTATTGTTATCCAGCAGTTTCCATCATCTAAGGTGGCGGAACTTGGCGAGATGGCCAAGCTTGACGAAAAACGGGATGCGGGCGCGGACATTGCCGAGGCCGACGCCGTGTCCGCTGACCATTCGGCCTTCGCTCCCGAGCAATTCGCTCCTCGGGAGGAAGCCGTCTTCGAGGTTGCGCCTGAAGACGCCGGCGCGGCGAGTCTTGGCGGTGAAGCGGGATCGTATTACGAAAACGAAAAGAAACCGGCGCCCGCGAGACCGAACAAAGTGCGCTTGGCTCTGAAGAACAAAAGAAATGAATTGCGGCCGACCGGCGAGCTTGTTGGCGGGCAAGCTCAGAAGGCCGCCCAGCTTGGGAACCGCGAAGCACGAAACGTCGGGCAGCTTGCCTTTGCCGACGCGCCAAGTTCCCCGAAACCGGCCGACAAGAGAGCTTTCGAGGGCGCCGAGCGCGCCAACGAGCCGTTGTCGCGGGTGGCTGCGATGAAGGCACAGACTGAATCAAATGAGGGGATCCGGCGGGGACTCTCGACGGGGGAGGCTGCACCGGCTCTCCGTTCCCGGGACGACGAGTACCGGGCGGCCGGGCAAGAAGAGACCTCCGCCGTAGCCTTCCGAGATCGGGTGGATGAACTGGCGCCGGCAGCCGCGACCGACGAACGGCGCCTTGCCGAAAGCAAACTGCTGCGAAAGCAAGCCGTCGAAGAGGAACCGCGGGTCGAGGATCGTTTGCTTCAAGAGCGCGTCGGCGCCGACATCGCCCGCCGATCGCGGCCTGTCGTCGTTGGCGGGTCGCTCAGCCGGGCAGCGCAACAAAAGGAGGCTGGTGGGAAACTGGAGCGGGCGGAGCGCCGTAAGGGCGCGTCCTCCACGCCTCTCCCCCTGGCGGCTCGCATGCGGGCGGATGCGGATGGCGATCTGTTGACGTTGTCGTTCGATCCGGATGCGGAGGTTTCCTTGGCCGCCGAAGGTTGGATGGTCCGGACTCTCGATTCGGATACGAACACGATTACGATTACCAATGTCTATCTACCGTAAACTTGTTCTCTTGGCGGCCCTGCTGCTGTCGGGCGGCGTGTCCGACGCCGCGGCTCAGGCGAAGCTCTCCTGGGGGCCGATGCCGGATCCCGAATCGGCGGTCGAGGTAAGCATGGACGCCGGCGTGCCCTTGGCTATCGCCTCCAAGGACGCATCCGAGACGGAGTTCCACCTGCGCGGGGGCCTGATGGTGGTCGACCTGCGATGTAGGCTCTCGGTCGAGAACACCGGTTCGCGGCGCGTGCGCGCGGTCACCTTCGGCGTCGTAGCCGGGCCGGTTACCGCCGGGGGCAAGGCGTCGGTCTCAGTGCCCAGCTTGAACGTGGCTCCCGGCGACACCTTCCCCGTCAACCTGAATCTGCGGCTGATCCGTCCCATGCCCGTCCCCGCCCGTGAGTTCGTCAAAGTCTCGGTTGACGGGGTTCTGCTTTCGGACTTCACCTTCTTCGGACCTGATCAATTGGACTCCCGCCGCAAGATGACTTTCTGGGAAAACGAAGCGGACCGCGATCGCCGATATTTTAAGGCGGCGCTCGAGTTGGGCGGCCCCCAAGAGCTTCAAGCGGCGGTCTGCGCTAGTCTCGAGCGACAGCGGAATCGGCCGCGGTTGGCGGCCCGTCTGGCGGCGGGCAGGACCTTGGGTTCAGGAACGGAACAGGCGAGAGACGAACGTTCCCTCAAGCTGGCGCTCCTTGATCTACCGAAAGCGCCTCTAGAGCTGCTATCCGGTACGGCAACGGTGGCCGGCGCCGCGGCTACGACGCCCGTCATTACCGTCAAGAACCGATCCCAAAGGCCTATTCGTTATTTCGAGTTGGGCTGGTTCGTTGACGACGGGGCCGGGGTGCGTTACGTAGCCGGTTGGGTGCCCGCTCCTTCCGCCGTGAGGCCGTTGAACCCCGGCCGATCGGCCTCGACGAGCCTCGCCCGCAGGATTGTCTTCGCGTCGAAGCCAGAGAGCACGGCGAAAGATCAGTTCGCGATTAACGGCATGAGCGGCTACGTCAGCCAAGTGCAATTCGAGGACGGCACATTCTGGATTCCCAGCCGTGACGACATCCGACATCCTTCCCTGCGCGCCACGCCTGTTTCGGCCGAGGAGCAGCGCCTCAGCGACCTCTACCGCCGCAAGGGCCTCGAAGCCCTCATCAAAGAGCTAAGCAAGTTCTAAACCAGCATCCTCGACCACTCTGATCGTCCCGGGTTCAGTATGTGATCGGCTTGACAGCACCTTTCGATCCCGACGTCTCCGCGTTGGAGGTACGATGATATTGTTCGCCCTGTTTACGGAGTCAGCGAGCCTCGCCCGCTGGTATCTTGGCGTCACCGAAATAGGCGGTGACGTCCGTTTGGCGCCCGGCCGGGAAACTACGTTGAGCGCGGCAAGAAAGCGCAATGGAGTAATGACCGACCTATGGCGTGCTTCGGCCGTCAGGTGGTGAAAAATGCGGGCCGGGGCTTCCTGGGGAGCGTTCACCGAGGGCTCACCGAGGAAGGATACGCTAGGTTGATGAGAGCAACGCCGGCGGCACGGGTTCTGGCATTCGCGGTGGCGACGGCCGGCCTGTTGCTACTCACTTCCGTCTCGGCGCGGGGAGGGGCGGACTCCGAAGCCAAACACCCGCGGCCGCCGACGGCTCCCTCGCCCGCCGATCAAGTTGAAATCGAGCGGCGGATAAAGCTGCTGCGTGAGGCTTTGCGGCAGACCCCCGACGACGCCGACCTGCACCACGATCTGGGGGTGTTGCTGCGCCGCCAGGGAAACCACGACGCTGCCGTTCGGCAACTGCGGACGGCCGTCCGGCTCAAGCCGGAGCGGGCGGAATCTCATTATGCGCTGGCCTTGGCGCAGTGGGAGAAGGGACCCATCGACGAAGTGATCTCCTCCCTACGCGAGGCGATCCGCCTAAAGCCGAACCAGCCGGAAGCGCATAACGCGCTGGGTCTGGCTTGCGGCGAAAAGGGAGACATTCAGGGCACCGTGCAGGCTTTTCGGGAAGCTGTTCGGCTGCGCCCCGACTATGCGGAAGCACACAATAACCTGGGACTCACCTTGGGCCAGTTGGGCGATCTCGACGGCGCCACGGCGGCGTTCCGTGAGGCGGTCAAACGGAAACCGGATTACCCCGAAGCCCACAACCATCTCGGTCTCTCGCTCGTCAAGCAAAACACGGACGAGGCGATCCGCCACTACGAGCGGGCGCTCGCGCTTAGGCCGAGGTATGTCCAGGCACGCTACAACTTGGGCCTGGCCTACTACGAGAAAGACGACCTAGAGCGGGCCATCGCGGAGTTGCGAGAGGCCATCCGGCTGGATGAGGAATTGCTTGTAGCCTACGTCAGCCTGGGGCTTGCGCTGCGGCAGGCCGGAGAGCTTGACCAGGCGATTGAGGCGTTCCAAAAAGCGGCTCGAATCGATCCTAATGCGGGCCAGGCCAGATACTACCTCGGCGCGGCTCGGCTTGCCAAACAGCAAATTCCGGAAGCGATCGTGGAGTTGAAGCGGGCCGCCGAGTTGCTGCCCAGACACGTCGAGATTCGCCGCACGCTCGGCAACGCTCTTCGCCGGGCAGGGGACCGGGAGGGAGCCGCGGCGGCGTTTAAAGAAGCGGAGGAGATCCAGGCCACCGACTTCGACTATTCCTTAGCCGATACCAAGATGAGGCAGGGCATTCAGGAGCTGACCGGGGGGAGCCTCGCGAAAGCGATCGGTTACTTTCAAGAAGTTGTCGAACTCGAGGAGGGATGGGCCGACGCCCACTACTACCTCGGTTATGCTCTGGCACGGCAGGGCGAGTCCGCCAAGGCCATTGCTGCTCTGTTGCGCGCCTTGGAAAGGAGGCCGGATTATTTCGAGGCTTACTATGGCCTGGGTCTGGCCCGGGGGCAGCAGGGTGATTTGGACGGCGCCATTCGGGAGTTTGCCCAGGCTTTGCAGCTAAGACCCGAGTGCACCGAGTGCCGCGACAACCTGGGTGTCGCCTATGCAAGAAAAGGCCGCTTGCAGGAAGCCATTCGCGAATTTCGCATCGCGGTGAAGCTGCGGCCTGACTACCCGGATGCCCATTTTCACCTTGGTATGGCGTTGATGCAGAGTGGAGAGAAAGAATCCGCCCAGGCGGCTTTCCAGAAAGCCCAAGAACTGAACCCCGAACTCAAGAGCCCCCTCTGAGACCACGGGCCGCTTGAGCGTCTCGGCGCCCGGATGGTGGAAACCCCTCGCCTTCAGGCAACGAGAAGGTGGCGGTCCCCCGCCACAAGGTCCTCGATAAGATCGGCGCGGCAGCGACCGGCACTCTACGGAGCAGACCCGAAACTGCTCTTTTTCCCCGCGCCGCCCCAACGGTTTGGCGCAGACAGTCGGCCGGCCGAACATTGCCGCACAGAGCCGTGGGTGTTAGCCCGCTTTTCTCACCACGTGGCGAGCCGAAGTGCGTGAGAGGCCCGTCAGTACAAGGCGCGCGCCGCTCGGAGGCGTACTTGAACAGTACGTTGAGCACGGCGAGCAAGCGCAACGCAGTAATGGCGGGCCTATTGCGTGCTTCGACCGTCAGGTGGTGAGAAATGCGGGTTAGCCTGCGGGCCCAAGCCCCCGATCGACGCGAAGCTGTACGGTCCTCGCCGCCGGCCCGCACCCTGACGCACACGAATCTCCCGGTTCCCGCGTGCCGCGGGCCCGCACCCTGACGGGTGCGGCTCTGTCCGCTTCCGGACGCGGTCGCCGAAATGATGCGCTTCCGCTAAGTCTTCCGCGGGGCGCCTTGCTAGTGAAGGCTGCGACCCGTCAGTAGTGATCGTCTGGTGACCAAGGGCCTCCACGCCTGGAAAAGCGAAACCTCGATCGGCCAACGGTAAAACTGGTGCTTCAGCCGCCAACATAGCGGCTGCCGAAGAACACGCAGAAGAAGCCCCTCCACTCGCGACGCTTCTTGTCGAATCAATTTCGAAACCTCATTGGCGAGCAAGAACAACGACATGCTTTGCTTCACTCGCCGGTACGGTTCGCCGATCATCCAAGGCAGCACGTTGGCTCCCAACCCCACCTCGGCCCACGCCTCCAACGATTTCGGCTGCTCGACGCCGAGCTTCTCGAGCTCGGGCCATACGGGGATGCCCGGATAAGGCGTAAAGATGTTCGGCGAAAAGGTCACGTTGTCGAATCGCCGGGCGATTTCGGCCATCACGCGCAGCGTCTCCCGGCGGTGGGCGTCCGTCTCTCCGGGATACCCGAAAATCAAATTAAACGTGGCTCGAATCCCCGCCAGCCGGCATTTGCGGGCGGTTTCAAACATGTCCGGGACGGTCTGATGCAGTTTGTTCATCCGCTCGAGCACCTCTTCGGAAGCCGATTCCGTGCCGAAACCGATGTGGCTCACTCCACTTTTGCCGAGCAAGCACACTTCGTCGTCACTCATGCGGCAGAGCAAATCCGTCGAGGCCTGAAACGTCCAGCTAAAGCGGCGGCCCGAGGCGCAAAAACCACGGGCGATCTCAACAGCCCGCTTCGTGTCCACCAAGAAGTTCGAATCCAGTAACGAAACCTGCTCCATGCGGTTGTCGCGGACCAGGCGGGTCACCTCCTCCACGACCCGCTCGGGGCTATAGGCATTAAAGCGGCGGTTGTAGAAGACCGTATCGGTGCAGTACTTGCAAGCGTAAGGACACCCCACGCTCGTTGCAAACGGCAGCTGCCGTCCTCCGCCCGCCTTTTCGTAAGCATCGAAGTCGGCCAACCCGTATGCAGGCAAGGGCAGTTCGTCGATCGGGGCCATGGGGCGGTCGGGGTTTCGGTGGATGCGGCCGTTCCGTTTGAACCAGCAACCGGCAACCATGTCTAGCCCCTGCCCGGCTTCGAAACGCTTGACGACCTCGAGAAAAGTGATCTCCCCCTGGTGCCTGACGACCGCATCGACGAAGGGCTCGCCCAGCGTTTGTTCGGGCAGCAAACTGGGATGCCAGCCTCCGAAAACGACGGGAAGGTCCGGGCGCCGCCGCTTGACGAGTCGGCTCGCGGCTATCGCGTCCTTAATCATAGGACCCGTCAGCAGAGAAACACCGAAGCAAATAGCGTCCTCCACTTCATGCTCAACGGCAGTAAGATACTCGGGAACCATCTTGCCGTCGATGACCTTCACTGCATATCCGGCTTGCCGCAGCGTGGTGGCCAGCGCAAGCAATCCGACGGGAGGCCCGAGCGGCGGACCGGCGTAAGGCGGCAGGAAAAGAACTACTTTCTTCGAACGCGAAGGGGGGCGAAACCCCACGGCGTGAGCGGCCGGCTGGGCCGTGTCAATCCCGCGCGGAACATCTAGCACGTGACCGGCTCCGTGGATAGTTGCTGCGCGTCCACCATCGGTTTAGGGGCTTCGAAGACGTGGTTGGCGGCATCTTTCAGCTAAAGCTCCAGCGGAAAACCATAGGCGTCGTGGTCGAGTCTCCAGCGCGCCGGGAGGCTGATGGCCTTGTGAATCGCCCGCGTGGCGGTGCGCCTGCCGTCTTTAGCAATCGGCTGGCGCTCGAAAGCCAACCGCAGGTAGTCGCGCATGTTTTGCACGCGCTGGTGAGCGCGCCCGTCGAGCCAGGGCAAGCGGGTGTAGCGAGGGAAGAAGTCCGCCCAGCCTTCGAGGGTCCCGGGAAGCTCGATGCCGTACTCGGCGGCCTTGTCAATCACCGGGGCGCCCGGATAGGGCGTGAAGATGTTTGTCCAAAACTCCGCTCCGGGATAGCGGCGGCAAACATCCAAGATGAACTCGACCGTCTCGCGCCGCTCCCCTTCTCCTTCTCCCGGGTAGCCGAAAATGATGTTGAAAGACGGCTTGATGCCGCCTTCGAGACATGCTTCGGCGGCCCCGCGAATGCCCTCGAGGTCCTGAAATCCTTTGTTCATCAGCTTGAGGATTTTCGGCGACGCCGACTCCGCCCCCATACAGATCTGCTTCAAACCCGCGCGCCGCAGAAGCTTGACCTCGTCGGCCTCGAGCCGCGCCACGAGGTTGGTGGTCGCTTGGATACTCCACGAAAACTTCACGCCCCGCCGAACCAAGCCCTCGCCGATGGCAACCGCCCGGGGGATATCCACCAGGAAGTTGTCGTCTACGATCCACAGCAGCTCAAGACCATAACGCGAGACCAAATCCGCGGTCTCCTCAACCACCTGCTCCGGATCCAGCGCATTCCACTGCCGCCCGTAGACGCCGGCGTTGGTGCAGTAGGAGCAGTCATAGGGGCACGCCAGGCTTGACGTGTACATCGCCCAGCGGCGTCCGCAGACCCATTCATAGGCGTCGAAGTCAGCGAGATGGTAGGCCTTGGGCGGCAGCTCTTTGAGCGGCTTCAACAGCCGCGGTGGGTTAAACTTTACCTGTCCGTCTTCTTTGTAGCCAACCCCCGGAATTTCAGCAGGCGATTCGCCCCGTCTTAGCCGCTCGGCGACTTCCAGCATGGCGTCTTCGCCCTGACCGCGGACGCCTACGTCCACGAATTCGGCCGCCAACGTCTGTTCGGCCAGCAGGGAAGGATGCCAGCCCCCGAGGATCACGGGTTTCTCGGGATAACGCTGCTTGGCCTCGCGGGCGATTTGGACCGTTTCGCGAATCATCGGCCCGGTAACCAGCGAAACCGCCAAGCATAGGGTGTCATCAAGCTCTTCGATCACCCGTCGGCGGAAATTTGGCGTGATGGTCGAATCGACGATGCGAACTTCGTAGCCGGCGCGTAGAAGCGGCGTCGAGACGGCGAGAATGCCCAGCGGCGCGGTCGCCTCAAGGCTTGAAAACGCCGGGAAAAAGAAGACGATTTTCTTGCGAGCCAACCCCGAACCCCTAACACCCATGAAAACTTACCGGCCCGGACCACCCGGCCACGGGCCGTCAGCACGGGCATATTCACTAAACCATGGTACAAGCCGACTCAACCGCTCAACAGGCGAGACGCCTGAAACCCTCTAACCTCACGGCTCGGACCGGGTTCTCGGCCGGCCGTTTCGCGCGTTGAGTTTGGGCCAATTGTATCCCATCCCTTGGCAGCCCACAACTTCCGAGGGGGTGTTGCGGTACGCCCCGCGCCCAAACGGGCGCCCGGTTGTTCCCGGCGCATTCACTCTCCGGACGAAGCGATCAGAGCCGCGAACGCCAGTGAGCGGTCCGGCGTGCGGCCAGGGCCTGTGCCCCGGCCAAAAAGGATGAACGCGAGCAGGTTTTCGACCGAGCGGTCGCCGGATAGCCGACCCATAACCGATCGCTAACTTGTGATAGTGACGGCTAGCCCGCTTTTCTCGCCACCTGACGGTCGAAGCACGCAATAAGCCCGCTATTACTGCGTTGCGCTTGCTCGCCGTGCTCAACGTACTGTTCAAGTACGCCCGCATTATTCAAGAAATGCGGCGCCGAGCGTCGCGCGCCTTGTACTGACGGGCTTCTCACGCACTTCGTCTCGCCACGTGGTGAGAAAAGCGGGCTAGCTGTGATCTTTCAACAGGTTGTTCATTCGGTCCCGGACCAGGGAAGCTGGAGTTGTCGAATAACCACGACCCTGGAGAGACCGCATGAACATCCATCAGAATGCCCGATTGACGCCCAAAGGCCGAGCCCTTTTGGTTCGATGCATCCTCGCTGGAGAGACGCCTCGGGCCGCCGCGGCGGCCCGAGACGTCTCAGAACGCACCGCCCGCCGTTGGCTGGCCCGCTACCGCGGCGAAGGCGAAGCCGGTCTCTACGATCGCTCTTCGCGTCCCCGGCATAGCCCGCGCCGCACCCCGCAAGCCGTCGTTGACCGCGTCCTCGCCCTGCGCCGACAACGTTGGACGGGCCGCCGCATCGCCCAAACCCTGCGGCTATCCCCGGCCACCGTCAGCCGCCTCCTCGGTCGCGCCGGACTCAACCGTCTCCGCGATCTCGAACCCGCTCCCCCCGTTCGCCGCTACGAACATCACCGTCCCGGCGATCTACTGCATCTCGACATCAAAAAGCTCGGCCGCTTCCAGCACGCCGGTCACCGCGTTACCGGCGATAAGACCCGACGCTCCCGCGCCGCCGGCTGGGAGTTCGTCCACGTCGCCGTCGACGACCATTCCCGCATCGCCTTCTCCCAGATCCTGCCCGATGAGCGCAGCCTTTCCGCTGCCCAGTTCCTTCTCCTCGCCCACGCCTACTATGGCTCGCTTGGCATCCGCATCCGACGCCTGCTCACCGACAATGGCTCCTGGTACCGCTCCCGCCACTTCCGTCGTACTGGCCGCCGCCTCGGCATCCGCCACCGCTTCACCCGCCCCTACACCCCTCGCACCAACGGCAAGGCCGAGCGCTTCATCCAAACCGCCCTCCGCGAATGGGCCTATGCCCGCTCCTACTGCTCCTCCCTCCAACGCGCCAACCATCTGCTCCCCTGGCTCCACGACTACAATTGGCATCGCCCCCACGCCAGCCTCGGCTATAATCCCCCTATCAGCCGACTCCCTCCTCCCCGGAACGACCTGTTGAGGCTCCACAGCTAGCCGTCCGGAAAC
Organism: Bryobacterales bacterium; assembly: GCA_965248365.1. Classification (GTDB taxonomy): domain Bacteria; phylum Acidobacteriota; class Terriglobia; order Bryobacterales; family UBA6623. The sequence continues at coordinate 1,437,623 of CBDFJA010000004.1, forward strand.
CTAGGGGCGACCACGACGCGCCCGAAGTTTCCTCCCATTCAATGATTGCCGGTTTGAATGGCGGGACCGCCCGTCGGACCCGCCGGCTTGGCGTCGCCCAGCGAGTACGATAGTAGAGTTGGTCCTTATTATGAAATACGCGGCACTTTTGATTGTTCTGCTGCTGGCCGTTGGACTGGCCTTCCTACTGCTTTCCCAGACTCTCCGCGAAGAGGGATTCTACTCTCCCGTCTATTCTCCCGACGGCGCGGAAGTTTTCTTCATCGCTCGGGAGACGAGCGGTTGGGTCCTAGGTTTCGGTTTCGAGTTCTTTTCCCCGCCGGCGTACGTTTTTGTCTGGAAGGATCGCTTTACGCTGCTCAGACTTCGCGTCGAAGACGGCAGCGTCGAAATGGCAAGAACCTGGCCCGGTTCGCCCCTGGAAGGAAAATGGCTGCGCACGTATCGCGGACGCTTATTCACGGTGCCTTCCACCCGCTTGCGATGGGACGACCCGAGCGGACTGCAATATCGAGTCCGCTTGCGGATTCCGCGTCAACCGACGGCGGATCACTTCTTCTTGAGCGGGGAATGGAGATCGACGGGCGAAGAGTCACCTGACTCGAACACCTGGCAACAGGGATCGACCGAGACTTCCGGCGACAACGAGTCGCCGTTATCGGGCGACTGGGAAGTGCTCCCGGCCCGTGGCGAGCGGGCGTACCCTTGTGCCTTGGTGGCCCACAACGCGAAAACATCCGAGTTGAAGGTTTTGCTCGCCACTCCGACTTGCGATCACGTCTATCCGAACGGCATTCGCTTCTCGGACGTGGAGCAGTTTTCGAGGCGCGAGCAGATGGAGAGGATTCGACTTCTCAAATCAACGAAAGAAGAGCTGGAGCGGCAAGCGCTGGCCGAGGGGCTGACCGAGCACGAGGCCTGGCTCGAGGCGATCGATCAAATGCAGGAACTCGGGTTTTACGCCCGTCCGCCTCAGCTCATTGCGGAAGCTTTGAGCCGGCAACAGGCTCGTGCACTTGAGCGGCAAGGGAGCTTGGAGCCCCTGTTTTCGATCACCGAGATGGAATTTCGGGTCGGGCTTTTTCAGGACATCGAGCGAGCCATCAAGGCTCCCGGCACGGAAGTCGAAAGGTCGGGCAGGTACGTCATCCACCGCGATTATTCCAATAGCCAAGCTGAATCAGTTCTTCGCGTCCGGCGGGAGGCTGTTCTATGTCGAGACGCAGGGGCGTAGGTACAGTCTGCGGCTAACCAAAGAGCGCCCGGCGACTCGCTGATTGCCGGGACGCCCGTTGGCGAGCGCGTGACAACGAGTTTCCTCGTTGCCGCCGCTCCGCGCGCTCGGTGAATAACCCTCGAACACCTTGCCCTGGTAGAATGACTCCCTTATGGACGGTTATGGACGCTGAAATCGGAATTATCGGCGGCAGCGGGCTCTATAACATGCCCGGTTTGGAAGATCGTCGGGAGGTAGCGATCGACACGCCGTGGGGCGCTCCCTCGGACTCCTACGTGCTCGGTTCCCTGGCCGAGCGGAAGGTCGCTTTCCTGGCTCGGCACGGGCGAGGGCACCGCGTCATGCCGTCGAACCTCAATTTCCGCGCCAATATTTACGGTCTCAAGACGCTGGGCGTCGGGTGGGTGCTTTCCTTCAGTGCCGTCGGGTCATTGCAGGAAAACCTCAAGCCGCTGGATTTCGTCATCCCCGACCAGTTCTTCGATAGAACGCGCGGGCGGGCGTCAACTTTTTTCGACGAGGACGTGGTCGTCCACATCGGCTTCGCCGATCCCGTCTGTTCAAAGCTCGCCACCATCGCCGCACAGGCCTGCCAAACCGTCGGTGTGACGGTTCATCGTGGTGGGACCTACTGCTGCATGGAAGGACCGGCGTTTTCGACGCGGGCGGAATCGAATCTCAACCGGCAGTGGGGCTTTTCCGTGATTGGCATGACGAACCTGCAAGAAGCCAAACTCGCCCGCGAGGCGGAGATGTCCTACGTGACCGTCGCGATGGTGACCGACTACGACTGCTGGCATCCCGATCACGATGCGGTCACCGTCGACCAAGTCATCGCATACCTCGGCAAGAACGCGGAAAACGCCCAGGCGGTAGCTCTCGAAGCGGTCAGGAACGTCCCCCGCGATCAGCCCAGCCCGCATGGATCGGCGCTTAAAAACGCCATCCTCACGGATCGCAACATGATCTCGGCGGACGCGCGCAAGAAGTACGGATTGTTGATCGGCAAGTACCTCGCGTAGCCGGGGCCGTAGCGGCCGGAAAGTGTGAAAAAGTCGGGGACTGCCAGGGGGATAGGCACTGTGCCGGCGGATGGCTGATTTGCCGGTGCCCGCCCCACGGCAGCAGGTTCGTCGTAGGCAACGGGTTGCCCCGGGTGCCTGTCCCCGAGAAGCACCTTTCCCGAGTTTCATGGACTCGTTCCGCGTGGCCAGCATCCGGCACTGCCGCGGTGTAGGAGGCAAGGACTAAAGCCTATGTCATTACTCGTTGTCGGCTCAGTCGCCTACGACGGGGTGGAAACACCCTACGGGAAGGTGGAGCGCATGCTCGGGGGATCGGCGACCTATATCTCCCTGGCCGCCGGCTATTTCACGAGCGTCAACCTCGTGGGCGTCGTCGGCGATGACTTTGCCGCGGAAGACGAAGCCGTTCTGGCCGACCATGGGGTTGATCTCGGGGGCCTCGATAAGGTCCCCGGCAAGACCTTCTACTGGTCGGGCGTCTACTCGAAAGACATGAATGAGCGAACGACGCTCACGACCGAACTAAACGTGTTTGCCGACTTCGACCCCAAAATTCCGGAAACCTATCGTTCCACGCCCTATGCGTTTCTGGGCAACATCCATCCGACGCTGCAAGCGCAAGTGCGGGATCAGATGCGATCGCCCCGCTTCGTCGGTGGAGATACGATGAACTTCTGGATCGAAGGAACCCCGGACGAGCTGGCCCAGGCCATCCGCAAGTGGGATTTCATTCTCATCAACGACGGGGAGGCGCGCCAGCTTTCCGGCGAATACAACCTAGGCAAAGCGGCCCAGCGAATCCACGAGATGGGACCCCACACCGTAGTCATCAAGCGCGGCGAGTACGGCGCCATTCTCTTTCGGCCGGAAGGGCATTTCATCGCTCCGGGCTTTCTTTCGGAAACTGTTTTTGACCCCACCGGAGCGGGTGATTCGTTCGCCGGAGGATTCATGGGTTATCTGGCCGAGGTGGGAATCAGCGATATCGGCCAGGCGTCGCATGCCCATCTGCGGCGAGCCATGATTTATGGCTCTGTGATGGGAAGCTTCTGCTGCGAACAGTTCGGCGTCGGGCGGCTTCGCACGCTGACCCGCGAAGAGATCGAAGCCCGCTTCCGGGAGTTCAAAGCGTTCACGGAATTTTGACCCAGTTTCGGTCGGAGCAATGACCATTCTTTTCACGAAGGCGCAAGCGGTGGGCAACGACTTCCTGATCGTCGAAGAGCGCTCCCTCTCGGCGGAAGCGATGAACAAGGAGAGCCTGCCCGAGCTCGCGCGCCGCATCTGCGACCGGCACCAGGGTGTGGGAGCCGACGGCCTGGAGGTGATTTTCCAGCCCGATCAGCCCGACATCGACGCCCGATTGCGAATCTTCAATGCGGATGGCAGCGAAGCCGAGATCTCGGGCAACGGCACGCGCGCGGTGGCGGCTTTTTTGATCGCCGAACGCGGCGCCGAGGGGACGCTTCGCATTGCAACCAGCGCCGGCGTCAAGCAGGTGCGTCTGATCGAGAGTCAGGGAAGAAGCTTCGTATTGGAGATGACAATGGGCCGGCCTAGCTATCGGGACAGCGACATCGGCTGTTTCCTCGAAACTCAGGGCGGCCGGCGCCAGGTCACGCTACTCAACGTCGGCAACCCGCAGTGCGTTGTTTTCGTCGCCGATTTCGACTTCGATTGGCGTTCCCTGGGCCGGGAGATCGAAACCCTCCCGAGATTCCCGGATCGGACCAACGTCTCGTTCGCGAAGATCCAGGATCGTAACGCCGTGGACGTTCGCTTCTGGGAGCGCGGAGCCGGCGAGACCATCAGCTCGGGTACCGGGGCCACGGGTGCGGCCGTCGCGGGGATTCTTGCGGGCCAAGTTCAGACCCCCGTGCGGGTCGTCACGCCGGCTGGAGAGCTCAACGTCCGCTGGGAACGGGAAGGTGAGGCCACTTTGGTGGGAGCGGCCGAGATCGTCGCCCAGGGCGAGTTTTACTGGATATCGAGTTCCGCTTAGGGTCGCATCGGGACCTTACGAACACCCTGGTAACAAGCGAAACTGAGCCGCGAGCGCAAGCGAGCGGTCATGGGCGGGGGGGGATGGTCGTTGCGGGGATTGGGCCCTGTCACTGACGTTTCAGGCTCAGTTCCCCATTTACGAACACCCTGGCGACAAGCGACCGTGCGCTGAAAAATTGCCGAGGGACCGGATGTTGTCGCCGTTCGAGGCGTCCCGGCAACACCGTGACCTCCAATCGCTTGCAAAAAAGAAGCTTTTGCCGGAGCCGTCCGGCTGCGCAGTTTGGTCGTCCGCGTGCTTCTGCCAACTGCGTCATGATTCATCCTCTTAGCGTCCTCCACCCAACCCTTGAACCTCGCTTCCTCAAAGATCCCGGTCCCAACGATCGCCAGGCCGCATTCTTAGCTTTCATCCGCGCCCAGGAAAAGCGGTCCGCGTCGGCACAGGAGGCGGGGCCTCCCCGCTCGGACCTTCCCCTGCCACCGCCACGGGCCGCGTCGCTCAGCGGTCCCGAGAGGACATCGGTCCCGCCGCCGTGGGCTCGCGCCCACCAGGTCGCCCGGGGACAGTTGCCCTCTCATGCGCCGCCCGCCCCGCCCGCCGGCACTCCTCAAGCCGCGAGTCTCCCCGAGCCGCCCCGGGCCACGGAGCCGATCGTTAACCCCGGGACTCGCCGTTACCCCGACGTTCCCGAGTGGGCCAAGCACCCGCTAGGACCCTACCGGCAGGCGCCGCCCGAATTCGGTGGTGAATGGTGGTTCGTCAATCCGTTCACCGGACCGGAGCCCTGGGTCCCGCGCGTCTCTCAAAACGAACAGACACTTCCAGAGGGCTTTGCCGAAATATTCGGCTCGCGCCCGGAGCGGAAAGACTACCCCGGCGCCGACAAGTTCTATACGGCGCGGCTTCGCTGGGAACAGGACTTGAAGTACTTCGAGGGTAGCGGGGTTCCGCAAAATCTCGATGTGGCCGAGATCGAACGCGTGGGTGACATCTATGAGCAGTGGGGCATGGGCCGGCCGGTGTTTTACGAGGCCGCTACGGCTGGAAGGTTCGCTTTCCCGACTCCCGGATCGCCAATTTCGAAGCCAATCCGGATGGCATGATCAGGGCGCCACACGTCCTCATCGCGCAGTATCAGAGCCGGCTGCTGCAAAAAGGGATGGTCCCGGAGAACCCACACCCCTTCGTTCCTCCCCAGCTTTTCCCGGGTGGAACCGAGTTGTAGGTGGACCGTACTCGGCTGCCGGGCCGACCAAGGCGACCAATGGGACGAATTGCCACCAGCGGGCGCTCATCTTGACTTCGGCTGTTTCGGTAGAAAGTTCTCCAGCACCCACAGCTCACGGCCGAGCTCACCGCAGGGCTTGATCTCACGCCCGCCGCTGACTTGTGCCACGGGCCCTTGGCCAATCAAAGCGGTGACAACCCTTCGCTTCTGACTTAAGTTGGGGGATCCCAGGGCTTCGAACGCGGACAAGCCTACTTGCGGTTCTTGTACTTGTCGAGTGAGATTTCAAAGTAGAACAGTTCTTGTCCGCTCACCAGATCGCGAACCCCGGACAGATAGATGGCCGATCCCGGGATAGGGTCCGGGGCCCTGCCGGTTAGATAGTAAAAAAACCCGCTGGCGGAGGATTGGGGGGGCACGACCGGGGCTGTGAAGGCGCGCTCGGTAATCTCCCACTTGGCCAGAGGCCCCTTCTTCAGGCGTGGGCGGCCGATGCCCGGCACCCGCGGAATATACCGAGGTAGCTCCTTGGGCTTGGTACTGGGCTGAAAGTAGGCCAAATCCTCGGCCGACACGGGCTCCAGACCTTGGCGGTCGGAGGTGATGAAGCGAACCTTGAGGTTTTCCAGGCCCAGTGCATGATCGGAAGCGTTTGTAATCACCACCAGAACGGGCAGTACCCCGTACTTGTAGGGTTTGGCCTTTCCAAAGGCCTCACGGGTTTCTTTCTGGCCGCGGTAGGGCCACACCGCCACCGCGACGTCGCCCTGGTTTTGGTGGGCGGGGTACTTGCCGGCGGCGCGCGCTGTGAACGGTTTCTCGGCCGCCGCGGCCCACGCCGCGGCAAACACACCGAGGACGGCGACAAGGATTCGCATCCGCTTGTATCTTGCCATAATGGGTTGGATTCCGCTTGCTTTACCTAACCTACAACGTTCTGCTGGCTCTGGCCGCGATCGTCGTGGTTCCGCTGCTGGCGATCCGGGGGCTGCTCAGAGGCCAAACCTGGAAGGGCGTCGCCGAGCGATTCGGCATTCTTCCACACTCATTTCATCAGACCACGGCAAACTCGATTTGGTTACATGCAGTCTCGGTGGGCGAAGTACTCTCCTGCACGCAGCTCGTGAAGGCCCTCCGCCGGCAATTCGGCAAGGTTCCGATCTTTGTCAGCACGTCGACGCCCACCGGGCACCGAATGGCCAGCGAGAAACTTTCGCCGTGGGTGAGGGGAATCTTCTATTCGCCCTTTGATCTACCCTTCGCCCTCCGTCGCGTGTTTCGGACCATCCGACCGCGGCTTGTCATCGTGGCCGAAACCGAGCTTTGGCCGAACTTGTTCCGAGTCGCCAAGCGCAGCGGGGCCGGGCTGATGATGGTCAATGCGCGCATCTCGGATCGTTCGGCTCCCCGCTATCGGCGCTTTCGTTTTTTCTTTTCCCATGTGCTGCGGCAACCTGATCTTGTGCTGGCCCAGTCGGAGCTCGATGTCGAACGGCTGACGGCGGCGGGCGCGCCCCCGGGAAAGGTTCGCCTGGGAGGGAACCTTAAATACGATTTCAAGCCGGACGCCGAGGAAGTGCCGCGGGCCGTCGCGGACTCTTTGGACCGTTTAGAGGCGGGTCCCATCATTGTTGCCGGCAGCACTCGTGAAGAGGAAGAAGCACCCGTCGTCGAAGCGTTTCGGAAGCTTTCCGAGTCCCGGCGTCAAGCGTTGTTGGTGATCGCCCCTCGGCATCCACGGCGCTTCGATGAAGTGGAGACGATTCTGGCGTCATCGGGAATTTCGTTCGCGCGCCGCTCGCAGCTTGCCCCGGAAACAGCGGAACGCTTCCAGCTTCCCGGCGTGCTCTTGCTCGACACGCTCGGCGAATTGCCGTCTCTCTATCGAGTGGCCGACATGGTGTTTGTCGGAGGCTCGCTGAACGGTTGGGGGGGGCACAATGTTCTCGAGCCGGCGCTTTCGGGCAAGCCGGTGGTGGTTGGTCCCACGATGCAGAACTTTCGCGCCATCATGGGTCAGTTGACGGCGGAGCGGGCGATTGTTCAAGTGGACGGCGCGGACGGATTGGCCGAGGCCTTCGAGGATCTACTCGATAGTCCGAGTAAGGCCGCCGATATCGGGATGCGCGGCCGGCAAGTCGCCGAATCCCGACGCGGCGCGACAGAGCGGGCAGTGCGGGAGGCGGTCGAGATCTACCGCCTTGCCTTGCCGCTTCGGCTCTCCGGATTGTTCGCTTCCCTCGCTTTGTGGCCGTTCGCATCGCTTTGGCGGCTGGCCGCCGGCCTCCGGCGGGCTGCCTACGCGCGGGGTTGGCGCCGCCGGCGCCGCCTCGATTCGTTCACTGTTTGTGTAGGAAACGTAACGGCGGGAGGCGTGGGCAAAACCCCGATCGTCCTTTGGCTTGTCGAGCAGTTATCTGCCCGGGGTCTTGCCGTGGGTGCTCTCACGCGCGGCTACCGCCGACTTTCGCGTGATGAAAAGGTGGTGCGATCCGGCGCCGCGGTTTCTGCGCGTCACACGGGAGACGAGGGACAGATACTGTTGCGTCATTGGGGGGAAGCGGGCCTCGACGTGCCGCTCGGGATCGGAGGCGACCGTTACTCGGTGGGGCGAAAACTCGAGGGCAGCCACCGCGTGGACGTCTTGGTGCTGGACGACGGCTTCCAGCATTTCCAGCTCGAGCGCGACCTGGACTTGGTTCTCATCGATGCGCTCGATCCTTTCGGCTCGGGAGAGATGATACCGCTGGGCCGCTTACGCGAGCCGCTATCGGCCCTGCGCCGCGCTGACGCTTTTCTCTTGACCCGAAGCGAACCCGGCGTTTGCTACGACGGCCTCCTCGCGCGCCTTCACTCTTTGAATCCTCGCGCACCGGTTTTTGCCGCGCGAAGCCGAGCGGTGGCCGCGGTCAACACCGTCTCGGCGGAGGCCATGCCGATCGAGCGACTACGCAACGAAAGGATCTTGGCCTTCTGCGGGTTGGGAAACCCGGAATCATTCTGGAGAAGCTTGGAGCTGGCCGGCCTGACGACAGCTGGGCGCATGCGATTCCGCGACCACCATGTTTACTCGCGCAGCGACGTCGCTGATATCGTTTCCGAGGCTCGACGGCGCGAAGCCGGACTGGTCATCACGACAGAGAAGGACCTCGTCAATCTCTGGTACGCGGCGGAACGCGAAGGCCTCAGGTCGGGCACTCTCGAAGACCGTGCCGCCGGACTATTCCGTCCTTTGCCCCTCTATTGGCTGCGTGTCGAGACGGTAGTTGAAAACGGGGCTCAGTTGCTGGACTGGGCCGAAGAGCGAATGTCGTTCTCTCCCATCGCGGAGGCAGAGGTCCCCCTGGTCCTTGGGGGTAGGGGCTAGGGGTGAAGCGGAGTAGTCCGCCGATGAGGGATGCCCGCGGTCGGCCGGAGCCTCAACCGCGCCATTTCGGGTGCGGCTCCGTTTATGTGCGTTTCCTCGGGTTGAGGCGCCCCCCGTTTCCGCTAAGCGGCCCTGACGATGAAGCTGCTGGTTAGAGCTACGAACTGGTTGGGCGATGCGGTGATGTCGATCCCCGCCTTGCGGGCGATTCGCGAGGCCTTCCCCGACTGGCGGATCACGGTGCTGGCGCGACCCGGGGTGGCTGACCTCTACGCTCGGGAGGAATTCTGTGATCGCATCATCCGCTACGACCGCATGGGCGCTCACGGTGGCTTCGCCGGCAGATGGCGATTGGCGGCTGAGCTGCGCGGCGATCATTACGACTGCGCGATTCTGCTCCAGAACGCCTTTGATGCCGCACTCCTGGCGTGGCTGGCAAGGATTCCACGCCGCATCGGCTACGCCCGTGACGGGCGGGGCTTTCTGCTGACCGACGCCGTTACGCTTCCCGGTCCGGACGACATCCCCCCGCACCAGCGGTTTTACTACTTGGAGTTGCTGCGCCGCGCCGGGCTGATCCGCCGGCTTCCCGAGAGCGCCGCGATTCGCCTTGGAAGCGCGGGCCTGGCGGCCGCCGCCGGTCGGGAGCAGTGGCGAAGGAGAGGACTTTCCGAGGGCCCCTGGGTCGGGGTGAGTCCTGGCGCGGCGTTCGGAGGAGCGAAGCGCTGGCTTCCGGAGCGTTTCGCCGAGACGGCCTCCCGGTTATCGTCTGATTTGGGCGCCGACGTCGCTGTTTTCGGCTCGCCGGCGGAGGCGGCATTGTGCGAGCAGGTGGCTGGTCAAGTCGGTCCTCGCGCCCGCAATTTAGCCGGCCGGACAACGCTCGCGGAATTCATCGACCTCGCGGCTACTTGCAGACTTTATCTGACGAACGATTCGGGTCCCATGCATATAGCCACCGCGCTGGGCGTCCCGACGGTTGCCGTTTTTGGAGCTACCGACGATCAGGCCACCGGTCCCTCGGGAAGCCGGGCGCGGGTTGTCCGTCAGCCGGTTGATTGCAGCCCTTGCATGCTGAGAGAGTGCCCCATCGACCATCGTTGCATGACAAGAGTGGAGACAGCGATGGTCGTCGAGATCGCCCGGGCCGTGCTGTCGCGGGAAGGGTCTGAGGCCTCGAACCCGGCTGCCGAGAGTCGCGGGTTGTGAAGGATCCGTTTGGCGGGCAGGCCGTTGGGGGCAGTAGTCGACAGCGATCGAAGCCGGTGTTTCGGACCGCCTCTGGAGCCTCGGAGAACTTCTGATGGAGACGGCGGGAAATCGAAGGCGCGGTATCCTGGAACGCCGGTGACAGGCCAAGTGTCTAGAACCCGCCGAAAGCCACCAGTTTTGATTCCTTTGCGCGGGCTGTGAGGCTCATGACCACTTACTACCCCGCGGGAAACACTTGACACGCCCGCTATTCTGAAGGGGGAGACCGCGAAGGCCGTCGTAACGCCCGACGGCGCAAGAAAAAAACGAAACAAAGCCGATCTAGCATAACCAGCTTTAAATTAATAGCTTGTATGGTATTTGCAGCCGGCTTTCCAGCCCACAACAGAGGCCTACAGCGTGCTTCGGCCCTCAGGTGGCGAGAAATGCGGGCCAGGTCCCGCCGCCATGGATACGCGCAGCAAGATCATCAGCCTTGACCGGGCCGGGGAGCTTTTTCCGTCGTTGGCCGAGAAGGGGGGTGACGTCGTCGTTGCCCGCGGCTGCTTCGACCTTTTGTCGGCGGAACACTGCCGACGGCTGGCGCGGGCCAAAGAAACGGGCAAGTACTTGGTGGCGGCCGTCTATGCCGACAAAGACCCGCAAGAAACCGTGTTCAACCAGTCCGCCCGGGCGCAGATGGTTGCCGGGCTCGCGGTCGTCGATTACGTGGTAATCTGTGACCAAGCTCAGACCGACGAGACTGTCACCCCGTGGCGACCCTCGGTGCTCATCGATGCCGACCCGATCCCGTCGCGGGATGTAATTGGCGATGTCTTACAACGGTACAGCGCCGATTGAGCCTCCCCGCAGGATTCTCGTGGTTCGCCTCGGCGCCATGGGGGACGTCATTCATGCCCTGCCGGCGGTGGCGCGGCTAAAATGCAGCTTCCCCCGAGCTAGGCTGACCTGGGCCATTGAATCTCAATGGTCTCCTCTGCTCGATGGCAACCCCTACGTCGATGAAGTCCTTCCGCTGCCGATCTCGGACTGGCGGAGGCGCTTCGGCATCGTAACCTGGCGGGAATTCCAGGCCGTGAGAACTTCGCTTCGGGCCAGCCGTTTTGATCTCGCGGTCGATTTTCAGGGTCTGTTGAAGTCGGCGCTGGTCACCTTTTTCAGCCGCGCCGATCGGGTGGTAGGTTTTGAAAGAGAGCAACTCCGAGAGTCGATTGCCGCATCCTTCTACTCGGACCGGGCGCCGTCGGAAGCTCGACACGTCGTCCGGAAAAACCTGGAACTAGCGAGCGCGGTGGGCGGCAATAAGGGGCCGATCACGTTCCCCCTCCCGCCGGGCAAGACTGATCCAGCGTTGCCGCGCGGCGAGTTCGTCCTCGCAAGTCCGGTTGCCGGGTGGACGTCCAAGCAGTGGCCACCCGCGCATTACGCGGAGTTGGCGCGGCTTCTATGGCAGCGTCGGAGGATTCCGCTCGTCGTCGACTGTGCGCCCCGGAACCGAGCCTACGCGGAAGAGATCTGCAATCGAGCCCCTACCGGCTCAGCCGTGCTGCATACTTCATCGCTGGAAGGTTTAATCGTGGCCACGCGGCGTGCCCGGGCTGTTGTTGGGGTCGACAGCGGCCCGCTTCATTTGGCATCCGCTCTAGGTGTCGGGGGCGTGGCCATCTATGGTCGGACCGATCCGGCCCGCAACGGCCCCTTTGGCGGTGGCTTCGCCGTCCTTCGCACTCCCGGGGCGCCGACTTCCTATAAGCGAGGCGAGGAAATCGACGACACGATGCTTCGCATCACCCCGGACAAGGTTTGGGAAGCGCTCGACGGCCACCTGTCCGGCGAAACGAAACCCCTCACCCAGGCTGTCTCGCCGCCGTAGTGTTCAATCATAAGTTACCTCACCGCGATGGCCAAGGGACGAAAACTGCTCTGGAATCAAACACATCATGAAACGTCTTTTCACAAAACTCTCCATGACGCTGGCCCTTAGCCTAGCCGCGACGTCTACCCCCGGCACGGCGCAACCCGCCCCCCTAGATTCGCGGGAAGCCGCCCAGCTGTACCGTCAGATCAGTGACTTGATGGAAGCGACGGGCATCGCCGTCCCGGAGCTTGCTCGGGCCGGGGCTCCTCTAGTAGAAAATGTGCGGCAGGCCGCCAAGGCGTTGGCCGTCGGCCACACGCGCGAGAACACGGCGGTCTTGGAAAAGCTGCTTTCAAACGCCCGCATCTACCTCCACATCTCCGATGCCGTTCCCAAGCCGCGGCCTTTTGCCAAGGACGTTCAACGGCAGTTGACGACTCTTCGTACCTCGGTGGACCAGGTGGCCAGCCACTTCCGAACCCTGCTCGAACACAACGAGAATCAGATCCGCGGCGGGGACCGCGACGACATAGCCCGTTACGCGGAAGAAAATCTCCGCCTGGGTCCGCCTGGGCCAAAGGAAAACCGCGTGGTCTTCCTCGGAGATTCCATCACCGACGGCTGGCCCTTGAATCAATACTTCCCCGGCAAACCCTACATCAATCGCGGGATCAGCGGCCAAATCACCGGCCAAATGCTGGGACGCATGAAGGCCGACGTGCTGGATCTCAAGCCGCGGGTGATTGTCGTTCTGGGCGGCACCAACGACCTGGCGCGCGGGGTGAGCGTGTCCGCCATCCGGGACAATCTCGCCATGATCGCCGCCCTGGCCGTGGCCCACGGCGTTAAGCCCGTCATGGTTTCCCTCCTGCCGATCAGTGATTACCATAAGTCCGAAGACCCCGACTATGAGCGAAGCCGCGAGCGGCCGACGGAGACGATTCGCCAACTCAATGATTGGACTCGGCGTATGTGCGCCGAGCAGGGCTTTGTCTATCTCGATTATCACTCCGCCATGGCCGATGGGGCCGGGCAGCTACGAGCCGCGCTTTCGCCCGACGGTCTTCATCCCAACGGCGAGGGCTACAAGTTGATGGCTCCGTTAGCGGAGGCCGCGATCACTAAAGCCCTGTCGGCCAAATCCCGTCGGAAGAGACGTTTCGGAATCTTTTGATCGGCGGGTAAATCCCCCCGCAACTCGGCGGGATCGTTCGGTTTCGCCTGCGGTCTATCTCGTGGAAACGGCCACTTGCTGGATCGACGGCTCGATGGAGCGCAGCTCGTTGTTCGAGAACCCCGCGTTGAGGAACATTCGATCCAGCTCGGAGAACGTGTAGGCGTCCCCACCCGCCGTGCCTCCGAGCATCATCATGCTGAAGGCGGCCACCAGGGGCGGTGAAACGCGATCTTCGTTGGGAATGAACTCCAATGTCACGGCGCGCCCGCCGGGGCCAAGGGCGCTGTGAACCTTGCGGAGCAGCGTCTCACAAGTCGGTACGTCGAAGTGGTGGAGAAAGTTCGTCAGCAGCACGATGTCGTAGCCGCTGCCGTAGTTGGCGTCAAACGCGCTGCCCCCGATCGTGCGATAGCGATCGGAAATCCCGGCCGCCTTCGCATTTTCGTCGGCGACCTCCAACACGTTGGGCCAATCGAGGGCGACAATCTCCGCGTTCGGATTGTGTCTGCCGATGGCCACGCCGAACAGGCCGTGTCCGGCGGCGATGTCAAGCACCTTCCATTTCGCGCCCGAGTTGGCGTCAACCAAACCCGCAATCAGCTCCGCCGGCAGGGCCATCATCGGCGCCATGGCCCGCGCGAACTTCACCCACTCGGGGCTTTCCGGAGCCATCAATCCGTCTTCGGGCTGCACCGTGCCTCCCTTTCGCACGACGGCCGCGACATCCCGGAACGAATCGGTCAAACCGGGAGAAAGCATGAACCCAATCGCTCCGCCCAGAAAAGCTTGGGAGTTGCGATCGAGAAACGTCGCTGTATCGGGGGTCAGCTCATAACGAGAGCCGGTCTTAGTCAGGAACCCCACGATCACCAGGTAATCGCACAATATGCGCATGCCGCGCTCGGATGTCTGACACTGAGCCGCAATCTCGCCGGCGGCGTGTTTGCCTTCAGCAATGGCCGTGAAGACATCGAGCTCGATGGCAGCCTTCAGCGAAGCCGTCCGCTGGTAGGAGTTGACGGTTTCAAAGAACAGTGCGGGCGTGGGTTGCGAAGTATCGTTGGCGCTAGCCATGGTTTACTCCCTGGGCAAGTCGGAGTCGCGTAAGGCGAGGTCTTTACCGAGTCTCGAAAATCATGGTGACATGGCCGCATTCACACTGTAGGGGCACAGCATGCTGCCGCGTTCCAAAGTCACCGTATTCTGCAAGCCTCAATAATTCTCGCAGAATTCAGCGGCGAGTATAGTCCAAACCGCCCGTCGAGAGCGGAATGACGGGCAGGTCCGCGCGCGCTGCGCTATCCTCTTCTTTCAATTGGTCTCAACGCCGTCATGTCACTTACGGCGCTTGGCGAAGAGCAGGCCAAACCGACCCATGCAAAGATTCAAAATCGCCATCCCTGACGACGCCCCGCCGGTCATGGGCGCGAGCACGGCGTACCAGGCTCTGCTCGAGCGCGCCGAGGTCGGCTATTACGACTCCCTTCCTTCCTCCGACGCGGAACTCGTCGAGCGCGTCGGAGATGCACAAGGAGCGATCAGCATACGCGCCTCGGCGAAGTTTCCCCGGGCGGTGCTGGCGGCCTGTTCGAAGCTACGGATCGTGTCGGTGTGGGGAACCGGGACCGACCACGTTGACCTTGCCGCGGCCGCTAGGCTGGGGATCACGGTCACCAACACGCCGGGTGTATCCGCGGTCGCGATGGCCGAGCACGCACTCGCTCTGATGCTGGCCGTGGCCCGTCGGATCCCGCTGATCGACGCGCAAACCCGCCAAGGGTCCTGGCCCCGGGGACTGATCACGCAGCTACACGGCAAGACGCTGGGCATCATCGGACTCGGCGCCATCGGGCGCCAAACGGCTCGTATCGCGCGGGGCATCGGCATGCGGGTCGTCGCTTGGACGATGCATCTTTCCTCTGATCTCGCTCGGGAATTAGGCCTTACCCTCGTCAATCTCGACGAGCTGTACGAAATCAGCGACGTCGTCAGCTTGCATCTGCGGCAGTCGCCCGAGACCATCGGGTTCATCGGCGAGCGCGAGTTCCGACGGATGAAGCCCACCGCCATTTTCGTCAACACGGCTCGCGGCCCGATCGTTGATGAGCGAGCATTGATCGACGCCCTCGAAGAGAAGCGTCTCGCCGGAGCCGGGCTAGACGTTTTTGATGTCGAGCCACTGCCGAAGGATCATCCGCTGACCCGTCTTGCCAATGTCGTCATGACGCCGCACTCGGGCGGCGCGGCCCCGGAAGTGCTCGAGGCCGGACTTCAGCTGGCGGTCGACAATCTGTTCGCCTACTTCGAGGGGAAGCCCGCGAATGTCGTGGCGGGGCCACCACCCGGCGCACGAGGCCCGGCCAAAGGTTAGACTAAAAAAGAGGGGCCGACAGGAAACACAATATGGCACAAAAAGCTACTTTCGCGGCAGGCTGTTTTTGGGGCGTTGAGGTTACTTTTCGGCAGGTGGAGGGCGTCATATCAGCCCAAGTGGGCTACACGGGAGGCACGCTACAAGACCCAACCTACCAGGATGTCTGCGGCGGAACGACGGGCCACGCCGAAGCGGTCGAGGTGGACTACGACCCAGATCTCGTCTCGTACGAAGATTTACTGGACGTGTTCTGGAACAACCACGACCCGACCACGCGAAACCGCCAGGGTCCCGACATCGGCAGCCAGTACCGCTCGGCGATCTTTTTCCACAGCCCCGAGCAGGAGGCTGCGGCGCTGGCATCCAAGCAAAGCCTGGATGCGAGCGGCAGGTTCCGCAACCCCATCGCCACCGAGATCACGCCTGCTTCCCAGTTCTACCGGGCCGAGGAGTACCATCAGGAGTATTTGGTAAAGCGTGGCCTGGCCCACTGCCATACGTGAGCGATCGTCGGACGGGTTGCGAGGCCGAGCGACAATAAGCCCCCTGCTCACTCTGGGTACCCTCCTGCGTGGACTTCACCTTGGTTAAGAACCACCCGATCACGGCTCCAATCCGAACCATGGCGGCACCGAGCCGCGACCGTTAGGGAGTGTCGATGAGCCCGCGGTGCACCCATAGGGATGAGAACAGGTGCGAGTCGCGCCGTCCCGGCCCCCACCTGATGTGCGTTTTCGACGGAGCGGTCCAGTAAGGAAGTGCTTCAACGACACCCAACCGGCACATGGCGCAACAATCGTTGACAAGCTGCCCACTCAGTCCCACTGGTCCGCACGGTTTGATCGGCGGCATCACTGGACCGCTTGCTGACGCGCGCAACTCGGTGCTAGCTAGCGCGCTTCGACCGTCAGGTGGCGAGAAATGCGGGTTTGGCACAAATTCGCACTGAACAATGCGTACTGCTTCGGTAGCGGGCCGACACGGTGTTCGGACCCTACAAATCATGCTCGTTCAATGCCGACCACCCAAGCCCTGGTGAGAAAGCGGGCTCAGTCGGTCCGGATCTCGCGAACCCAGTCGCGGTTCTTCCGGTACCAGTTGACGGCTCGTTCGATGCCCTGTTCGTGGCTGACTTCGGGCTCCCAGCCAAGGCGTTCTCGTGCGCGATCGATATTCGCTCAGGTGGCTTTGACGTCCGCCGCATGGGCGGGCTCGAACCGGATTTGCGCTTGGCGTCCCACGAGCGTCTCGATCAGGCGGATGGCGTCGTTGAGGACGACAGGCTGATCAGACCCAAGATTGATGACGTCGAAGCCGCTGAGCTTGAGCGCCGCGACGGTTCCCCGTGCAATGTCGTCGATATAGGTGAAGTCGCGTGACTGTGTACCGTCGCCGTAAACCAAAACCGGGCGCTCTTCCGCGATCCATTGGATGAAGCGGAACAAGCTCATGTCGGGCCGTCCCGCCGGACCGTAAACCGTGAAATAGCGCAGTACGGTGACGTCCAGCCCGTGCAGGTAGTGGTAGGTGTAGCAGAGAGTTTCGGCGGCTTTTTTCGAGGCGGCATAGGGCGAGAGCGGCCGGGTGGTGTCCGCGTCCTCCAAGTAGGGCACGTCGTTGTGGGATCCGTAAAGACTCGAAGTGGATGCCAGTATGAATTTCTCGACGCCTCGCTTGCGGCACTCCTCCAACACGTTGAGAGTCCCGGTGGCGTTCGTCTCCAGGTACACCCAGGGGTCTTCGACGCTGGGCCGCACCCCGGCCCGGGCGGCAAGATTGATAACGGCGTCGAATTTCCCGGACGTTTCCCAAATCTTCTCGAGATCCGCTCGGTCGCGGATGTCTGCGCGATGGAATTGAAAGCCCTCGCGGGCGAGCAGGCGCTCGAGTCGCCACTGTTTCAGCCGCGCGTCATAGGCGTCATTGACATTGTCGACGCCGACGACGCTGTGTTCCTGGTCCAACAACAGCTCGGCGACGCGAGCGCCGATGAACCCCGCAGCCCCGGTGACTAGGTAATGAGCCATTCGCGTCTATGCCCGTTCATAGCTGTGTTCGAATGGAAAAGGTTTTCGGCAATTCCCTTGTAAAACCGATTATCTCATGTGGCAGCGGTTGTTCAACCTAGCTCCAGCACTTGCCGTAGGGCGCTCTCCACCCCTTCAAGCTCCTCGGTCCTCGCGGGACCGATACGCCTCAGCAGTCTGTGTTTGCTGATGGCTCGAATCCGATCAACCACGGCCACCGAAGACACGCCCTCGCATTCCACCGTCACCGTAATGGGCGGATGGGCGGACGGGGATGAAGACAAGGGGATCACAACGACCGTTCGGCGGTGCTCGTTTGCGGCGTTGGTGGAGACCACCAGGCAGGGGCGGGTTTTTGAAATCTCCGAGCTGGCCGTCGGGTCGAGAGCGACCCACCAGAGATCACCGCGAAGGGGATGCTTCCCAGGGATCTTCGATCCCATCCTCGATACCCTCCATTTCCTTCTCTACCGCCGAACTGTCGGCGTCGGCGTTTGCCTGCCTGCAGGCGCGGACGAGATCCTCATCTTGGTCGGACAGCTTCTGTTCCAGAGCTTCCGTGAGGTATTTAGAGCGCTTTCTCGCGGGAACTCGCCCGACGAACTTGCGGGCGATCGCTTCGGGAATCGAGAAAGTCATCTTTCGTACTGCCATAATCCATAATTATGGCATAGCTCCCTCATCTTGTGCCGAGGGGCTGGCGTGTTCGGGTCTGGTCTTCCCCGGCAACGAAGACGCTTGACACGCCCGCTATCCTGAAGGGGGGGGCGGGAAGATGGGCGCCACGCCCTCCACAAGAAAAAAACCAAACGAAGAAAATTTCCAGCAACCGTTTTATATTCAATGTTTTACGTTTTGTTTTTCGGCTCGGATTTTCGCTGTACGTCTCATCCTGAAGGGCCTATAGAGTGCTTCGGCCGTCAGGTAATGAGAAGTGCGGGCTAGTTGTGGAGCCTCAACAGGTTGTTCCGGGGAGGAGGGAGTCGGCTGATAGGGGGATTATAGCCGAGGCTGGCGTGGGGGCGATGCCAATTGTAGTCGTGGAGCCAGGGGAGCAGATGGTTGGCGCGTTGGAGGGAGGAGCAGTAGGAGCGGGCATAGGCCCATTCGCGGAGGGCGGTTTGGATGAAGCGCTCGGCCTTGCCGTTGGTGCGAGGGGTGTAGGGGCGGGTGAAGCGGTGGCGGATGCCGAGGCGGCGGCAAGTACGACGGAAGTGGCGGGAGCGGTACCAGGAGCCATTGTCGGTGAGCAGGCGTCGGATGCGGATGCCAAGCGAGCCATAGTAGGCGTGGGCGAGGAGAAGGAACTGGGCAGCGGAAAGGCTGCGCTCATCGGGCAGGATCTGGGAGAAGGCGATGCGGGAATGGTCGTCGACGGCGACGTGGACGAACTCCCAGCCGGCGGCGCGGGAGCGTCGGGTCTTATCGCCGGTAACGCGGTGACCGGCGTGCTGGAAGCGGCCGAGCTTTTTGATGTCGAGATGCAGTAGATCGCCGGGACGGTGATGTTCGTAGCGGCGAACGGGGGGAGCGGGTTCGAGATCGCGGAGACGGTTGAGTCCGGCGCGACCGAGGAGGCGGCTGACGGTGGCCGGGGATAGCCGCAGGGTTTGGGCGATGCGGCGGCCCGTCCAACGTTGTCGGCGCAGGGCGAGGACGCGGTCAACGACGGCTTGCGGGGTGCGGCGCGGGCTATGCCGGGGACGCGGAGAGCGATCGTAGAGACCGGCTTCGCCTTCGCCGCGGTAGCGGGCCAGCCAACGGCGGGCGGTGCGTTCTGAGACGTCTCGGGCCGCCGCGGCGGCCCGAGGCGTCTCTCCAGCGAGGATGCATCGAACCAAAAGGGCTCGGCCTTTGGGCGTCAATCGGGCATTCTGATGGATGTTCATGCGGTCTCTCCAGGGTCGTGGTTATTCGACAACTCCAGCTTCCCTGGTCCGGGACCGAATGAACAACCTGTTGAAAGATCACAGCTAGCCGCTTGCTGGGCGGAGGTCACCCGGACCGAAGGCGCGTACCGGTCATTGCCCCGGATCCCTTCCTCGCGCGTGAGTACGCCGTACAAGCCGTCCCGCGATGTTTCCGGAGGCCGCGACCTTCTCCTGCCATAATGGAGCCTCTACACTGGTTCACTCGTCATGGAACGTCCCCGGCCCTTGGTCCTCACCATCATGGATGGTTGGGGGCATAATCCGAATCCCGAGAATAACGCCGTCTGGAGGGCCCGCAAGCCCAACTTCGATCGGCTCTGGCGGGACTATCCGCATACGCTGATCCGCACCGACGGTCCTTTTGTCGGCCTGCCCGAGGAGCAGATGGGCAACAGCGAAGTCGGGCACCTCAATATCGGCGCCGGACGCATTGTCAAGATGGACGTTACCCGTATCGACGACATGATCGAGAGCGGCGCGTTCTTCTCCAACGAAGTCTTGCTCAAAGCTATGGAGCAGGCGCGCTCTCGTAGGCTCCACCTGCTCGGTTTGACCAGCCAAGGAGGCGTGCATTCGCGGCTCACGCACCTGTTCGCCTTGCTGGAGATGGCCCGCCGCCAACGAGTCGAGAACGTGTTTGTTCACTGCTTCACCGACGGTCGGGACAGGCCCCCGGAAAGCGGAGCGGGCTACGTCGAAGAGCTGATCGGGAAGATGAAAAACCTAGGCGTGGGGAAGATCGCCACCGTGAGCGGACGCTACTATGCCATGGACCGCGACCGGCGCTGGGAGCGGATCGAGCGGGCTTTCGGCGCCATCGCTCTGGGAGAAGGCAACCAGGCAACGGACGCGGTCGAAGCAATGCGGGCTTCCTACTCCCAAGGCGTTACCGACGAGTTCGTGGAACCGGTGGTCCTGGTCGGCGAAAACGGCAACCCGGTCGCCAAGATCGAGGACGAAGACGCCGTCATCTTTTTCAATTTCCGGGCTGACCGCGCCAGGCAGATGACGCTGGCCCTCAACGACCCCTCGCTCGAGCGGCCGCTCAGGAGCTTGATGCCCAAGAATCTGCACTACGTCACCATGACCGAGTACAACCGAACCTACAGCTTCCCGCACGTCATTTCGCCCCATCAGCCGGAGCACATTCTTGGCCAAGTTTGCGGCGAGAGGGGCTGGAAAAACCTGCGCGCGGCCGAGACGGAGAAATACCCCCACGTTACGTACTTCTTCAACGGCGGTCGCGAAGCACCCTACCCCGGCGAGGAGCGAACCTTGATTCCTTCACCGAAAGTGGCCACCTATGACCTGCAGCCCGAGATGAGCGCCGCGGCGGTTTGCGACGTCGTCGTCGACGGGATCGAGAGTAGGAGTTTCGACCTCATCGTCGTCAATTTCGCCAACGGCGACATGGTCGGGCACACGGGGAAGATGGACGCCGCCGTGAAGGCGATCGAGACCGTCGACAACTGCCTGGGGAGGATCCATGACGCCCTAAAGCGAAAAGGCGGAGCGTGGATCGTCACCGCCGATCACGGCAATGCCGACCTGATGGTGGACCCCGACAGCGGCCATCCCCATACCTACCACACAACGTTTCCCGTGCCCCTGATCTTGGTCAGCGAATTTAGAGGGACGCTCGCGCCCGGTGGCTCGCTGCGGGATATCGCCCCTACGATCCTCAGCATCCTTGGCGTCGATCAACCGGCGGAGATGAGCGGCCGTGATTTGCGCGATGCTGGTTCGTGATGGGACGGTGAGGCGCTGGGTGGTGGTCAAGGGCTGCATTTCCCCACGCGAGACCCGCGGCAGTTTGGAGGGGTTTTCGGCGTACTGCGGGAGCAGCGTTGGGTAATCGAACCAAAACCCGCGGGTCTGGGCAAACGACCGCCCAGCTCTGCGCCACGACGCTCGGGAAGATAGTTTAACCGCATCTCTACTAGCCCGCTTTTCTCACCACGTGGCGAGGCGAAGCGCGTGAGAAGCCCGTCAGTACAAGGCGCGTGCCGCTCGGCGCGCGGAGGTGTACTTTTGCGGGTGCCGCCTAGCCATTCGTGTTTTGGCTCTAGCGAAAGAAGTAGCGACCCGCGTTCGGCGCCCGACCGGGAAAGTACGTTGAGCACGGTGAGCAAGCGCAACGAAGTAATGGCGGGCCTATCAGCCCGTGGCAAAAGTGGGTGCGGGCGAAAATGGGGGACTGCCATCCGATTTTCGCTCGTCGAATCCCTCTGTTTTCAATGCCGGTGCGGCACGAGAATCGGTGGCTGTCCCCTTTTTTCGCGTCCCCGGACTTGCACCACGGGCTGCTATGGCGTGCTTCGACCGTCAGGTGGTGAGAAATGCGGGCTAGTGCTTCTTCAGCTCCAGTTTGGCGATCGCTTCGCGGTGCACTTCGTCGGGCCCGTCGGCGAGCCGCAGCGTTCGAGCGGTGGCCCAGGCCGACGCCAGGAAGAAATCGTCGCACACGCCGGCTCCGCCGTGCGCCTGGATGGCCCGATCGAGAACCCGTAGGGCCATATTCGGCCCGACGACCTTGATCATGGCGATCTCGGCTCGTGCTGCTTTGTTGCCTACCGTATCCATCATGTGGGCGGTCTCCAAGGTGAGCAGCCGAGCCTGGTCGATTTCCATGCGCGAGTCAGCGATGTCGGCTCGAATCGTTCCCATCTCGGCCAGGGGCCTTC
Source organism: Bryobacterales bacterium (assembly GCA_965248365.1). Taxonomy (GTDB): domain Bacteria; phylum Acidobacteriota; class Terriglobia; order Bryobacterales; family UBA6623. The sequence goes on from CBDFJA010000004.1 coordinate 1,459,751, forward strand.
CAAAGGCCACGCGCGAGGCGACGCGGCGGCACATGGTCCCCAAGGCGCGCTCCGCCACCCCGACCAGACGCATACAGTGATGGATGCGTCCCGGCCCTAGGCGGCCCTGCGCGATTTCGAAGCCGCGCCCCTCGCCGAGGAGAATGTTCGACGCCGGAACCCGGACGTTGTCGAAGCTGATCTCGCCGTGTCCGTGAGGCGCGTCGTCGTAGCCGAACACCCTCAGCAGGCGTTCGACCTTCACGTCGGCAGCATCCATGGGGACCAGAATCATCGACTGCTGCTTGTGGCGTTCGGCCGCCGGGTCGGTCATGCCCATAAAGATGGCAATCTTGCAGCGAGCATCTCCCGCTCCCGTCGTCCACCACTTGCGGCCGTTGATGACATACTCATCGCCGTCGCGCTCGATACGGGCGCGAATGTTCGTAGCGTCCGACGACGCCACATCCGGCTCACTCATGCAAAAGCAGGATCGGATCTCGCCGTCGAGCAGCGGCTTGAGCCAGCGCTGCTTTTGCTCTTGGGTGCCGTAGCGAACAAGCACCTCCATGTTGCCGGTGTCCGGCGGGGAGCAGTTGAAGACCTCCGGGGCCATCTGGGAGCGGCCCATGATCTCGCAGAGCGGGGCGTATTCCAAGTTCGTCAGCCCGGCGCCGTATTCGCTGTCCGGCAGAAAGAGGTTCCACAGGCCGGTCGCCCGGGCCCTTGCCTTGAGCTCTTCCATCAGGGACGGAATCTTCCAGCGGTCTGCTTGGCGGATCTGTTCTTGATAGGCCTTCTCGCTCGGGTAAATGTGCTCGTCCATGAAGGCCTGAAGCCGATCCCGGAGATCAGAAGCCTTGTCGGAGGATTCGAAGTTCATGCGATGCGCGCTCGTGCGCGAAGAAAGCCTGCTAATTCTAACATCCGGGGGGTTGTGGTCAGCGAGCGCCGGCGGGTGTTACGGGCGTGTGCTCCCCACAGTCTCTTGCAGCCGTCGCTCGCGCTCCGGCCTCGCCCCGCGGTTCACAACACTTTCGACCGAGCGCAATCAACAATATGACCCCATACGCGACCCCAAACCCTTGACACCCCACGGTATGCTGGGAACAGACCAGCGGTTTTGCGTTCGATGGCCGAGTTTATAGGCGAGATGCGGCCAAACGCGGCCAAATCGGCTACAAAATTACCGCCTCATCCAACAGCATCACAGCGTACCCAAAAAAGAGACCGTCTGTGACAGATCGGCGGGCGACGACTACCCTCCCATGAAGGTCCTCGAGTTTGAAGCCAAGGAACTTCTCAAGGGCCGGGGGATTCTAGTTCCCGCCGGGCGCCTCGCGGTCTCCGCCGAAGAAGCCGCGTCCGTAGCGAAGGACATCGGGGGGCCGGTGGTCGTAAAGGCCCAAATCCCGATGGCCCGCCGTTTGAAGGCCGGCGGCATCCGTTTTGCCGCCTCGCCTGAGGAGGCTTCGGCCGCGGCCCGCGACTTGCTGGGGTCGACCGTTCTCGGTTTTCGCGTAAACCACGTTCTGGTGGAAGAGAGAATTGCGACCCAAACGGAAGCTTTTCTCGGCGTCACCTACGACGCTAACTCCCGATCCGCCGTACTGCTCGGCTCGCGATCCGGAGGGACCGATGTGGAGGCCTCTCAGGCCGTAGTCCGAAGATCGTTTTCGGTGAAGGATCCCCTGCCAAATGAGTTCGGGCGCGAACTGGCGCGAGATCTCGGTTTTGGTGATCAGCAAGCCGGCCCGCCGGCAAGCCTGGCGATGACCTTAGCGCGATGCTTTGTCGACTGGGATGCCCTCACCCTCGAGCTGAACCCCGTCGCCCTCGACTCGCAAGGCAAGTGGACGGCGCTCGACGCACACCTCGAGATGGACGACGATGCGGCCTATCGCCAACAGGAACTGCTGGCGCGGCTTCCGCTCAGCGCAAAGCTGTCCGACACTCGATCGGAGTTCGAACGCGCGGCGGCCCGGATTGACAGCGCCGATCACCGGGGCGTAGCGGGGCGACTCATCGAATTCGACGGGAATCTGGGTCTGCTGATCGGCGGGGGCGGGGCGAGCTTGACGGCAATGGACGCCATCCTGGACGCCGGCCTAAAACCCGCCAACTATTGTGAAATCGGCGGCAACCCCAGCGTTTGGAAAATCAAAGAGCTGACCAAGCTGATTCTCAGCCGGCCGCAAGTCGAAAAGCTCGCGATCATCTTGAACGTGGTCAGCAACACCAGAGTCGATCTGGTAGCCCGTGGGGTCATCAAGGGCGTGCTCGAGCTGGGTCTCGATCCGCGGAAGATCATCGCCGCGTTCCGCATCCCCGGCTCGTGGGAGGAGGAAGGGAAAGCGATTCTGCACCACTACGGAGTCGAGTTTCTGGGGCGGGAAACCGGCATTGACGAGGCCGTTGAGCGAATCCGATGCCAATCCTAGCCGATAGCGACACCCGCGTGTTGGTGCAAGGGATCACCGGGCGCGAGGCGGCCACGTTCACGGCCGAGTCCATCCGCTACGGAACGCGCATCGTGGCCGGTGTTACGCCGGGGAAAGGGGGATTGAAGGTTCATGACGTGCCCGTCTTCGATACGGTCGCAGCGGCTTTAGAAGAGCAACCTTCGGAGGCCACCATCATCTCCGTCCCACCGAGAGCCGCGCGAGCCGCCGCCTACGAAGCTCTGGACGGTGGTCTCCGGCTGCTGGTCGTTGTCACCGAGCGCATGCCCCGACTGGACGTAGTCGCCATGTTGGAGCACGCCCGAGACAAAGGGGCGCGCGTCATCGGCCCCAACAGCTTGGGGCTGATCTCTCCGCACCGCTCTCGAATCGGCATGTGCGGCGGGTCGGCGGACGCCGTCCGGCAGGCCTATTCGCCCGGCCGTGTGGGCGTCGTCTCGCGCAGCGGCGGCATGATGACCGAGATCGCCGACCTCCTCACACGGTCGGGCATCGGACAAAGTACTTGCGTAAGCATCGGCGGAGACCCTATTGTAGGATCGACTTTCGTGGACCTGCTGCCGCTCTACGAAGCGGATTCCGAGACGAAAGCAGTGGTTTTGTTCTGCGAACCCGGCGGCGCGATGGAGGAACGGTTGGCCGAGCATCTTGGGACACAGCCCAGCCGACTGCCGTTGGTGGCTTTCGTCGCGGGGAGATTTGCCGACCGGATGCAAGGTGTGAGATTCGGCCACGCAGGCTCCATTGTCGAGGGAACAAGAGGCAGCCCCGCGGGGAAGATGGAGGTCCTCCGAAAGGCCAGCGTGCGGGTGGCGGAAAAGCTGTCGCAGATTCCCAAGCTCGTCCGGCAAGCGTTGGACGAAAGGCAGTAGGTGGATGGGCGTCTTTATACATGTGCAAGTGATCGAGAGCCGGATGGCGCCAGGCCACCGTCAAGAGTTGGTTTCGCTGTGTCCGGTGGACATTTTCCAATTGGCCGGAGAGAAATTGACGGTGCAGGCCGAGCAGGAAGACGAGTGCACGCTGTGCGAGTTGTGCCTCGATGCTGCTCCCGCGGGCGCGGTGACGATTCGCAAGACCTACAAAGACGAAACCTTGGCCTCACGGGGAGGTGGAGGGTGAGTCAAGACTTCTGGCGCACCGAAATCTCGAAAGTAGAGCCGAACCGGAGCGAGGTGCGCGGTTATGACATTCAGAGCCTGATCCGCCAAGGCAGCTTCGGGGATATCGTCTACCTGCTTTTCAAGGGCGAATGGCCCCGGCGTGGAGAAGGACGCCTGGTGGAGGCGATTTTGGTATCGACGTGCGACCACAGTCTGGCCGCCCCCTCGACGGATGCGACTCGGCTGGTGGCATCCTGCGGAGTCCCGCTGCCTTCGGCGGTTGCGGCGGGACTTTTAGGGATCGGCGACTACCACGGGGGCGCCATCGAGGGCTGCGCTCGAACATTAGCTGAGGGGCTTCCCAACCCGGAAGACGATCTAGCGGCCGCGGCGGACCGTTTGGTGGCGTCGGTACGCGGCAACGGCGAGCGCTTCCTCGGATACGGCCACCCTTTGCATCAGGAAGATCCCCGGGGTTCCGCCGCTTCTGGAGATCGCCGAGGAGCAGGGACTGGCGAACCGCTGGGTCCGGTTCGCGCGGCGGATCGAGCGCGCCCTCGAACAGCAAGTGGGGCGGCCGCTGCCGCTCAACGTCGACGGGGCGATTGCCGCCCTGCTGCTCGAAATGGAGATGGACTGGCGCCTGGGCAAAGCCTTCTTTTTGATTTCACGGGCTGCCGGCCTCTCCGCCCACTACCTGGAGCAGGTAACCCGCGAACCGCCGTTTAAGTCCGCCTCCTACGACGAGATCGTCTATGACGGGCCGCCTCCGCGCCGTCTGCCCGACGCCGACAACAAGGCTTAGCCCGCTTTTCTCACCACGTGGCGAGGCGAAGTGCGTGAGAGGCCCATCAGTACAAGGCGCGCGCCGCTCGGCGCCCAGTTTTTTGAACAATGCGGGCGTACTTGAACCCCACGTCGAGCACGGCGAGCAAGCGCAACGCAGTAATGGCGGGCCTATGGCGTGCTTCGACCGTCAGGTGGCGAGAAAGGCGGGTTAGGCCGTTTCTCTGCTTGGGGAAGAGCGTCAATCCCCCGAAGCCGCCAGTGGCGTGGCCAGCGCCAGCTCCTCCAAGACGGCGGAAATCTTCGCCTGGCTCGCGGGCCGAGGCGGCGCCATGGGCAACCGGTAGTAGGGCTGGATCAGCCCCATCATCGACAGGGCCGCTTTGACCGGACCGGGATTGCTCTCGACAAAATTTATTTCCATCAGGGCGTGGTAGCGGCGATGGATCTCTCGGCCGGTCGCGAAATCACCCTTCAAGCAGGCGTCGCAAAGGGCCGACATCTCAGCGGGGATTTCGTTTGAGGCGACGGAAATCACTCCCACCCCCCCTAGGGCCATCAGGGGCAGGGTCACCGAATCGTCTCCGGAAAGGACCGAGAACGTTTTCGGGACATGCTGGAAAATGGCGGCCATCTGGCCGATGTCGCCGGAGGCTTCCTTGACGCCGACAATGTTGTCGATCGAGGCGAGCCGAGCCAACGTAGATGGTGTAATGTTCGTCCCCGTGCGGCTGGGAACGTTGTAAAGCACAATCGGCAGGCGGGTGGCGGCGGCGATCGCCTTGTAGTGCTCGTAAAGACCCTCGGGCGTGGGCTTGTTGTAGTAGGGAGTGACAGAGAGCAGGCCGTCGACTTCCATGGCCTCCAGCTCGCGGGCCAGCTCGACGACTTCCGCGGTGTTATAGCCTCCCGCCCCGGCTAGAACCGGGACCTTTCCTTTTGCTTCTTCCAGGGTGATTTCGACAACCCGCAGACGTTCCTTGGTGTCGAGAGTCGGGTTTTCTCCCGTCGTCCCGCAGGGCACCAGAAAGTGAATGCCGCTTTCGACCTGCCGCCGCACCAGAGCGGCCAAGGCTTCTTCGTCCAACGAAAGGTCGGAGCGAAACGGAGTGACCAGCGCGGTACCGCATCCGGTAAACATGGCTCACCTCCTCGAACGCCTGCGTGAACGGCCGGCCGGCCGATCGCAAAATCGTCGAGCTCATCAATCCTACTACGAACGGGGAGTCGATTTCGCCTGGCGGGGGCCGGGATGCTCTTTGGATCTCCATCTCGCCGCGGCAGGCGGCAAACTAACGCATCTCGCGCCAGACGGAAGAAAACTCGTAAACGCCGGTCTTGCCAAGGATCCAGCGGGTGGCTCGCAGGGCGCCGCGGGCGAACCCGACCCGGCTGCGGGCGCTATGGACGAGACGAATCGTATCCGCCTCGGAGTCGAAACCGATCTCGTGCGTGCCGGGGACCGCACCCACGCGGTTGCTGGCGACATTAATCGGGCGCTGGTAGCCGCTCTCTTCCATGACCTGTTTCAGTCGCAGCAATGTCCCGGAAGGGGCGTCTTTCTTCATCTTGTGGTGGACTTCGTAGGCCCAGGCATCGTAGGAATCTTCGTTCGCCAAAATCTCGGCCGCCGCTTCGACGATCCCGTAGAAAGCCTGCACGCCGACGGAAAAGTTCGCTCCGTAGACGAAGCCGGTCTTGCCACGCTCGACGGCCGCGCGTACGCGCGGTAGCTGATCGAGCCATCCCGTGGTGCCCACGACCAGATTGACGCCGAACCGGGAAACCTTTTCGGCGTTGTCCGCCACGACCGAGGGAATGGAAAAGTCGATAGCGACGTCAATGTCTCTGAAATTCTCGGCCGTGACGCCGGCGCCGTCTTCGTTATTAAACTCGTCGAGCTTGAGCGTCACGTCGAAGCCGAACTCAGGCGCCAACTGCTCGATGAGCCACCCCATGTTCCCGTAGCCAAGCAGAGCAAGATTGCCGGGCGGTGTCTTCGGTTCGGGCATTCGTCAAGCGAAAATGGTCTCGTCAATCTCGGCGAAAAACGTTTGATGAAGGGCTTCGACGGCGGCCTGAAGATCCCCTTCATCGATCACGAAACTGATGTTCAGGCGCGAGGCTCCCTGAGAGATCATGCGCACGCCGACGCCTTCGACCGCCTGGAAAATCTTCCCCGAGATACCCGGAGTATAGCGGATGTCTTCTCCCACGACACACATGATGACCTGGCCCGAGGTGTGACTGACTTCAGCGAACTTCTCGAGTTCGGCGGTGATCGCCGCCAGCCGATCCGTGCGGTCGATGGTTAGCGAGACGCTGACCTCGGTCGTGGCCACCATATCGACCGCCGTCTGGTGACGGTCGAAAATCTCGAAGATTTTCGCCAGGAATCCGTGGGCCATCAACATGCGGGTGGAATGGATGTCGACGACGGTGATGTTTTCCTTGTAGGCGATGGACTTGACCGTCGCCGTCGACGGGGGGCATTCGGCGACAATCAGAGTCCCATCCTGCTCGGGTTTGCGAGAGTTCAGCACGCGCAAGGGGATGTTGCCCTCGACGGCCGGCACCATCGTGCTGGGGTGAAGAACCTTGGCCCCGAAGTAAGCTAATTCCGAAGCTTCGTCGAAAGACATTACCCGCAGCCGGCGGGCGCCGGGAAGGATCGACGGGTCAGCCGTCAGGACGCCGTCCACATCCGTCCAGATCTGTACCTCCTCAGCTCCCAAGCCCGCTCCGATGATCGACGCGGTGAAATCGGAACCGCCGCGGCCCAGCGTCGAAGTCACACCGTCTTCCGTCGAGCCGATGAATCCCCCCATCACGACGAGCTTGCCTTCCGCGACGAGCGGCGGGATCGTCGCCCGCAGACGCTCGTTGGTCAGATCGAGAATCGGCGCCGCTTGCGTGTGGCGGTCATTGGTGACCATAACGCGGCGCGCGTCGAGGTGCACGGCGTCGAAACCCCTCCGCCGCAGCGCCTGGGTGATGACAAAACTGGTCATCCTCTCCCCGTAGCTCGAGACGGCGTCTATGGAGCGCGGCGTCAGCTCTCCCAAGCCGGCAAGTCCGTCCACGAGCTCGGCCAACTCCCGGAAGTGGCTGCCCAGAAAATCCTCCAGCGCGGCCAGCGAGTCCGCGGGAGCCAGTTGCTTCGCTTCGCCGACCAGGTAATCCCGAAGCTCGTCGGAAAGCCGCCGGGCTTCGGAAGTTCTCCCCCCGACGGCCGCGTCGGCAATCGCCAGCAGGCGGTCGGTCGTCTTGCCCATGGCCGAGACGACGACCACGATCTCGGGGTGCTCCTGGAGACCGATGATGTGCGCGACCCTGTCGACAGCCGCGGCGCTCTCCAGCGAGCTGCCACCGAATTTCATGACGATCATAGCGTTGTCACGAAGTCAACTTCCGAGTTAAGGCACAACCCCAATCAAACCGGCACGAACCGTTTCCAGTGGGTTTCCCATGTGTAATCAACAAGTTATGAGGAACGATCCCATTATAACTCGCGGTCGAGGGGTTCCCGCCAAGTATGTTGGCAATGCCCGGAAGCAGTGAGGAACAACAGGGCCGCGAGGTAGAACAACCAACTGGGCGCTGCCGGCCCCAGAGCGGGCTAGGTTATGCAACGAAGTCCTGATTCAGTCGTAGAGCCATGACGGATGGCGTGTCTGCATGATCAGGTCCTTCTGTCCGACGCTGTAGATACAGGGTCCTCGAAGACTCATTGGGAACCTAAACTGCTTCAGGATTTTCGAAACTGTGTCAAACCTCTGCTCCTCTCCTCTGCGATAGGGCCCGGTTTCAAGACGATTTACCACGAAGCCGGCACTGACCATCGCCCAGATCTACAAATCGCGCTGGCAGGTGGAACTCTTCTTCAAGTGGATCAAGCGACATCTGCGAATCAAGTCGTTTTACGGCACCAGCGAGAACGCCGTCAAGACGCACATCTGGATCGCTGTCTCGATTTACGTGCTCATCGCTATCGTCCGGAAACGCCTCGGGCTGGAAGCGAGTCTTTACCAGATTCTACAGATTCTCAGCGTTACGCTATTCGAAAAAATGCCCGTTTTACAGGCACTCCAGCCATCCGACTCCCAAAATGAATTCCCCTATGACCCCAACCAATTGATTCTATTCGACTTTTAACCGGACAGCAGTGAAAAAGAGGGATGATCGGCGGCAAGCGCCGCGGCGACGTTCTGTAGAGAAACGACATTGGGGGTCGTCAGAACGAGGTGGCCTCCCGGCTTTAGGATTCGGTGGATTTCGGTCATCATATGTATCGGATCATGCGCAAGGTGCTCGATGACCTCACTGCAAACGACCGTAGTGAAGAACTCATCCGGATAAGGGAATTCGTCTTTCTCTACATCGAAAAGATCAATCGTACACGCAAATGTGTCATGGTCGTTAGAAGTTGCGAGTCTCCTCGTGCTTTCTCCGACGGGACCCAGGTAGCAGCCTCTGACCTCCCCGTAGCCAAGTAGCTGAGTGAGCGCTGGGGTAATCTGGAGGAAGCAACCGATTTCCAGAATACGGTCGTGTGCCGACCCTCTCGGCACGAGCTCGAGCACTCTCACCAATCTATGCGAGTGTTGCTCCACATACTGGTTCCCTTCAGACGCAGCATCCCGCCACTTTAGGATGTACTGCCAGAGAGAATCGCGCTCCGCCGGCGTCGTACTGGGCCCTCTCGTCCGACCAGCGGCATCACGATTCGGATCTTCTGCTTCGGAGCGTCTGCGGCAAATCGACGCAACAAAGGATGCATACATGTCCGCCGCCTTGGCCCAGGTGCTCTGCGCACGTGCCCAACCTTGGGCGTCCTTACTGATCTGGTCGCGAACCGAGGGGTCGGCCAACAGCCACCTCAGGCACTCGAAAAGGACTTCATCTTGATACTGGTCTTCTGGGATCTTGACACAAACGTTATCCGGCAACTCGTCAAATGACCCGGCCTCCGGGACGATCGAGACGCTACCCAGCCCGATGGCACGCATGACGATACCCGACGTTTCCCCGTAATTCGGTTGGCGAAGGTTTAGCACCACATCGCACGCGGCCAGGTAACCCTCGAAAATCTCTGGCGACTGAAAGGCGCGGACAATGACAGCGTGCTCAATTCCTAGGTCGGCGCTCCACTTCTCGAGGGGAACCTCCGGATGGGGCTGGCCGACGAAAATCATTTTGGCCTCGGGAAAAAATTCGAGAAGCCGCTGGTGAACGAGCAAACACAGCCGCTCCTGCTTGGCCGGCCGATGGTATCCGAACACCCCAAGCAGCGGCGCGGTCGAGCCGACACCCAGCCGACTCCGAAAGGCATCGCCATCGACATCCTTAACCACGGTCCCGTGCGGAACGACACTCAAAGGTCCTTCAAAGCCTTTTCGTCGCACCTCGTTTGCCAGGTATCGACTGTGGACTATGACGGCCTTACTTCTAGCGAGCAAAGGTCGAAGCATGGTGAACCGCTCGGGCAATGGAAGATCGATATCGGGGCAGGCTTCGCGCATTCCCGGACCGTCATCACCGTAAAGTTCGTGGAAGACCTCATTCAAATACGAATCCTCGTCGCCCCTTGCCAGCGTGAGTGACCGGATCAGGTTGTGCAGGGTAGATTCATGGAGCACGACAATGCCGGGACGCCGCAATGCCTGCTTATAAACTTGTGCATGGTGCTCGTTGTTGGCTATTTGATAAATGGTCGCATCGAAATTGTCGGGACTGAACCACCTCGGAATCTTCTGGTACAAACTCAGGTCAAGACGCTGCTCTAGTTCCTTGGCGAGTGATGCAGCGTAGTCAGCAGTCCCAGTGCGAGCGGGTGGGAAGCTTGCTGCTGGTATCGTCCTCGGAGCCTCTGAAGTGATCCTGCAAGCCAAAATGAAAGTCGTCTAAATTCGAGCCCCCATCGGCTAGGGAATAGATGCAGCGTAAGGAGTCTCACTTGAGACTCTTTTCTTATCATCCTGAAGGGCGTTCAACCTGCCTTCCAAGGAAGACAGTCGGGCCGTCGGTAAAACGAGTTCGCGGCCAACTTCTTCGACAATCTCCTCTATTGAATCTCGCATAATATCGAGTTAGTCAAGGCCAAGAGAAGACTGCTTCCAGAAGGCCGTAATCAAGCGCGGTTTGCGGCGCATGCGGCGCAGGGATTTGCGGGCACGCTCGTCCAGCTCCCAGTAGTCCTTCGGACAGACGTTCGGCAACTCGTGCTGCTTCCAGTAAGCCCAAATGTATTCCACCGGGTTCAGCTCCGGTGCATAGGGCGGCAAGCACTCCGTGGCGATGTGGCCTTCGGAGAGCTCGATGAACTCCCGCACCAGGCGGCTGCGGTGCGCCGGCAGGCGGTCCCAGACGATCAGCAGCGGGCCGTCGATGTGGCGGACCAAAGCCTTCAGGAAGTCGATGACCTCCAGCTCGCCGATGGCGCCGGGATAGAGCCGGAAGTAGAAGTTGCGCAAGGTCAGCCCGGCGGAAACGGAAAGTTTCTGCCAGTTGAAGTTGAACTCCAGCACGGGTGTCTCGCCGCGGGGCGCCCAGGTGCGGCAACGATGGGGCTTCTGACTCAGTCCGCTTTCGTCGATGAAGACGATCGTGCGGCCTTGTTTTTGGGCTTTTTTTTAGTGGCCGGCCAAGTCTTGCGCCGCCAGTTGCGGATGGCTTCTTCGTTGCGCTCGCGGGCCTTGCCGACAGGCCGTTGCGGGCTCCAGTGGAGCGCCCGCAGGATCTTCCAAACATGACCTTCGTGATAGCGCACGCCGAACTCGTCGGCGATCAGACGAGCGACTCGCGGACAAGTCCACAGCGGCGTCGAGAAGCCCTGCGCTTCGGGGCCCCGCAGCAGCATTGCCTCCAGACGTTCCCGTTGCGTGGCGTCTAACAGCGGCTTGCGGCCGGCGCGCCCGGCCCGGCGGAGTCCGGCGGCACCGTGCGCGCCATGCTCGCTAACCCAACGGCTCACGCTTTGCTGCGCCGCCTTCACGCGCCGTGCTGCCTCGGACTGACTCAAACCTTCGTCAACGACCAGCCGCACGGCCTCCAGCCGTCGCTTTTCCAGAGCATCAAAATCGCGCCTTACGCCTCTTAGGTTCCCCATGTCTATTGAGACGAGCAGAACCCCCAAAAGGTTACTCTATATTATGCGCGAGTCAATAAGAGCGTGCGTGTTTGATCCAAAGCATGCATGACGGCACTGTGAAATTTTGAGATTTGCGGCGTATACCAAAAAAGCATCCGCTGCACAATGCGTACTGCCCACTGTCCGATCCGCGCACGTGCTGTGTGGGGTCGCGGCGGCAGTTGGCCGATAGAATTCCGAAGACGGTAAACCTCGTCGTACGCCACCCTGAGATCAGCAAGCTTCTGCGGCCACTTTCGGCTGCTCTGAGCGTGTGCGCTCGACCGCCTCTGATGGGCGACCTTTTCGTGAATCTGCTCGACGACTTTCGCAACGCCTACGGCCGGCATAGGGATGGTCCTAAAAGCGGAGATTTGCGGATCCGCGCTTATCTAGCCTGTTTTTCTGACCACCTGACGGTCGAAGCGCGTGATAAGCTCGTCGGTATGGCTCGCGGCGACGGTTTGTACACATTGCCCCCCGTCCAGTATGCCGGTAAGCGGGCGCGATGAATCGCGCCCCTACATCCCTGACGGCGGGCATTTGCTTCTACCCCTGCCGGCCGCTGGCGAGAAATTCGGGCTAGTTTCTCTTCGTCAGGCTGGTGAGAAGTAATGTAGCGCGCGGACGCCTGTATTTGCAACCGTTTTGACCAGAGAAAGTCTCGTCTTTTACCACCGCTCGAATGGCCGGCATGCTGCGTGGTTGAATGCTACTGTGGCCAAATCCCAACGGCTCGGGCTAGCAGCCCCCCAATGTCTTACGAGAGAGGCAAGAAAATTCTGACGGTAGTCCCCTGGCCGACCCGGCTTTCCAATTCGATCCTTCCATCGTGATCGCCGATAATGCGCTGAACGATCGACAGCCCAAGGCCGGTACCCACCTTGACACCCTTGGTGGTAAACCCGGGATCGAAAATCCGGCTCCGATTCTCGGCGGATATGCCAGAGCCCGTGTCGGTGATTTCCACGGCTACCGCATCGTCGGTAGCGAAGGTCTTCAAATAGATATCCCCTTTGCCCTCGATGGCCTGACTGGCATTCAGCAGCAGGTTCATATACACCTGGTTCAACTGGCTGGGATAGCACCTCACCCGAGGCGTCGCGGCGTAGTCCTTGTGAACCGCGACGCGATCCTTGAGCTGGTTTTCGATCAGCGTCAGCGTGGTTTCCGGGCCCTCATGCATGTCGACTTGATCTTCGGTGGCGCGATCGAGCCGCGCAAAACTGCGCAGGCTGGTAACAATCGCGATCATTCGCTGGGAGGCGGTCTTGTTGAAGTCAGCCAGTGCGCGCAGTTCCTCCAACAGACGGCTCGTTTTGTCTGCTCGCTTCTTGTTTGCCGGCTCCGGCTGCGTTGGCTTTCCATCATCCTTCAACGACGACTCCAGTGCCGTGACCATACGCCCCATCGTGTCGCTATTGCTGTTCAGAGACCCCAAAGGCGTATTGATTTCGTGCGCCACGCCCGCCACGAGATTGCCCAGGGAAGCCATCTTCTCTTGCACGATCAACTGATCCTGCATTTGTCTCCGCTCTTCGGTAATGCGAAGCAGAGTGTAGGTCATCCCCACATGCAGCGCGTATATCGTACCCAGCGTGCTCAACATCGCCTGGTCTCGGTCCGCGACAGAGGGCATCGCGAACAGCAAATGCCCAATCGTCTTCCCTTTCATGCTCATGGGGATAACAAAGAGGACGTCGGGGTCATCATGGAGGAGCAGTTTGCTGAAATTGCCCTTTTCGTCCTCAAGCTCTTGCCGGGGTCTAGGGATCCACTGAGCACTCTTTTGCGCGAGCGCACGCACGAGCTGATCCCTTTGTGGAATGAATGGGGCTTCGACCAGCCTTTGAAACTTGCCCTGCTCGGACACCCCGACGATCTCGAAGCTCGCTTCCCCGTTACGAAGCAGGATCCCCACCCGCCGGGATGGGATAAGCCAGCGGGCATTTTGACAGACAGAGGGCCATAAAGTTTCAAAGCTATCTTGGCTGGAAAACGCCAGGACTGCTTCATAGAGAATCCCTAGCGTCAGACTGCTGATGGAAACTTGAAAGCCACGGGAAGTCGCCAACCGCCCCGCCGACTCGCTCATGCCGATTCCTCTTGGGCGTCCATCAGAATGCCGCTCCCGTCGAGCCGACCCTTGATGAAATAGGCGAAGGCCGCCATCATCGCCGGCTCCATCTTTCTCCGTTGCTCAAGACGTGCTTGGCGGGCCCTGCCATTTTCATCAGGGACGCTGCTACGCGCCGCCGCCGGCGCGCCCTCACAATAGTTCGTCTTCCCCGTCTATCGAGATGCGGCTGACTCTCGCCCAGGTGTTCAAAAAGTTTTCAGCGGCGGCCATCATCGCCACTTCCATGATCTCCGCGTCGTTAAGCCCGAACTCTCGAAGGGTCTGCAAGTCATCGTCGGTCACCGCCAGGGGATCTCGCGAAGTTTTCAGAGCGAGCTTGAGAATCGCCCGCTGCGAGGGGGAAGCTCGGCCAGATCCGGATCGCTGGCGCAACTTTGGATCACCTCGTGAGGCACTCCCATGCCCTCCAGAGCACTGGTGTGAAGGCGGGTGCAATACTGACAATTGTTTTGCATGGCGATCGTCATGGCGATCATCTGCTTGAGGGTGGGAGGAAGCAACCCCTGCATCACAATCTTGTCGGCAAAAATTAACGTCGCCGCAAGAATGTCCGGCCGTTCGGATTGAGAGGTAACAAAATTGTTGGGGACACCTTCCTCAGTGCCCACCAGACCTCCCTCCATCGCCGCCTTATACAGAGATTTCAGTTCCGGGTCGTCCGGATGTTTGATCTGCTTGAATCGTGGCATCGTTTGCTCCTTTGAATCAACCCTCTTTCCACGAGGAGTCGTACGCCCAGGGCTGCTAGCGCCTTGTGTCGCAGACTACGACCGCGGCTGAGGCCGTCGAAGCCCAACTTCTATGTGTAGAAACCCTTTGCAGCGCACCGAGCAGCAAGATCAGTCCAGCAAACCCTCGCTGAGCAGCAGCTCGGCGTTGAGCACGGCCGCGCCGGCGGCGCCTCGGATCGTGTTGTGGCCCAAGACGACGAACTTGTAGTCGAGCACCGGGCACTCGCGGACTCGGCCGACGCAGACAGCCATCCCTTGCTCCGTCAAGAGGTCTTTGCGGGGCTGTGGCCGATTCGGCTGCTCCATCACATGAACGGGGCGCTGGGGTGCGTTGGGCAAATTCTTCTCCTGCGGCACTCCGCGGAAAGAGGCAAACGCCTCGATTAGGCGCTCGACGCCCGGGCTCCCATCGAGCTCGACCGAAACGGCCACCATGTGGCCGTCCACGACTCCGACGCGGTTACAATGGGCGCTCATCTCGGCCGGCAAGTGCTCGACTTTGTCGGCGTGGAAATCCCCGAGGATCTTCTGGGTTTCCTGCTCCATTTTTTCTTCCTCGCCGCCGATGTAGGGGATCACGTTGCCGAGGATGTCCATCGAAGGCAGTCCGGGATAGCCGGCTCCGGAAATGGCCTGCATCGTCGTCGCCATGATCTTGCGGATGCCAAAAGGCTTCAGCGGCGCCAAAGCCATCGCTAGCGTGATCGTCGAGCAGTTCGGATTCGTTACAATCGCCCCGCTCCAGCCGCGATTCTTTCGCTGCGTGGGAATCAAGCCGAGATGATCGGCGTTGATCTCCGGAATCAACAGCGGGACGTCGGCCAGCATGCGGTGATTCCTGGAGTTTGAAACGATGAAGTGTCCGGCGCTCGCGAAGGCCTGCTCGATTTCGCCCGCGACGGAGGCGTCGAGGGCCGAGAAAACTAGCTTGGGCGCGTTCTCAGGCTTGGACTCATGCACCATCTGATCGGCGACGTTGTCGGGGATCGCCCCGTCCAGCGTCCAGTTCGCCGCCTCGCGGTACGGCTTGCCGGCACTGCGGCTACTGGCCGCAAGCCACGTCAGCTCGAACCAGGGATGGTTCTGAAGCTGACAGATAAACTGCTGGCCGACCATGCCGGTCGCCCCCAGCACTCCTACTTCGAACTTTCGGTCCATCGTCATACGCTAAAAACCCTGAGATTCAACCAACCTATCGAGGCTCACAAAATACAGCGACTTCGGAACACGGGCCACGTCTCCATGGTTCGCGAGACGCAGTAAGCAAGCGCCCGTCGTCCGGGTGTAGGGGCGCGATTCATCGAGCCCGTTTGCCGACATGCTCTACGCTGGGCGATGCACGCAAACTGCCGCCGCAAGCCGTGGCCACCGGGCCTTTCGCCGAATCCACAGCGGCCGTCGCGAGAAATGCGCGCCAGTTCTTCTTTCCCTAGTTTACCGTCCGAAGCTGTTTGACCAGCTTTTGGAAGAGGCCGACCGCTTCGACCAGCTCCTGTTTCGGTATTCTCTCGCCTTCCGTATGGGCATAGTGAATCGAACCGGGCCCGATCAGCAGCGGCTGCCCCCAATTCGTCAACTTGGGGATGTCGGTGGTGTACTTGACGACCGTGGTCTCAAACCCCGGCACGGCCTTCAAATGCAGGGCCGGCGTCTGGGTTTTGATGGTCACCTTGACACGATCGTCGAGCGCGCCCAGAGCCATTTTCTTCGTGTCGTCCAGGTCCGACACCACTCGGATCGCCACCGCGGCCGCCGCGTGGTCGGAGATCACGTTGGCGGCGCGTCCCCCTTCGATCGTCCCGATGCTACAAGTGCCGGGGCCCAGAACGGGGTTTACCGGCCATTCGATTCTGCGCAGGGACTCGAGATTGTCGAGCAGCTTGTCGATCGCCGAATCACCCAACTCGGCGTAGGCCGAATGCGCCATCTTGCCCTCGGCTTCGAGATCCAATCGCAGCGCCCCCTTCGAGCCTAGGGCGAGCTTGTTTTCGGTCGGTTCGCCATTGATCAAGTATTTCGATCCCGACGCCTTGAGATTGGAGTGCATTGCGCCAATGCCGTCCACTTCTTCTCCGACGACAAACAGGATTCCCAGGTTCCGGACACCCTCTTCCAATAAGGCTTCGGCCGCCTTGATCATCGAAGCCGCTATACCGTGCGTGTCGCAGGCGCCCCGGCCCCAAATGAATTCGTCGTCTTCGCTGGACGGGATGAACGGCGGCACCGTGTCCATGTGGGTCGAGAAAACGATCTCGGGATCCCCCCAGCGGGCGAAGACGTTGTTGCGCTGAGGCTCCACTTCGCTCCGTTCCACCAGGCCGCTGTAGTTCTCGGCCAGCGGACGCAAGTACTCATAAAGGAAGTTGCCGATCTCGAACTCGTTCGGCGTGACCGAATCGATATCGATCAGCGCCCGAGTCAATTCGAATACATGCATGGCGCGGCGTACCGGAAAACGAAACTCGAAACGGCGGACGGGAACAGGGCATTCAGCAGCGCGGAACGCTGCCGCCACCCGCTGGGGCCGCTACTTCCATTGTCTTGTCGTGCCCATTACCACGAAAGTTTCAGGATCCCCTACCAGTATCGTCTGAGCATATCCGATTCCGGCGAAGGGGGTCAAACAATCGGGGGCGGGCTGGACAAAAGGAGTCCGCCGGGCGGCTTGTGAGAACCCTTATCCGGCGACTTTGGCGGGCCTGCGATTGGCCAATAGCCCGGGCGTTATCGCGCCCCTCCCCGCGGGTCTTGAAATTCGGTGAACCAGTTTTCGACCACGTGAATCGACGGTTCGGAGGCTTCCGGGTCGCCCACGGGCTCGGCTAAGATAAAGCGCTTTCCGTCGGGCGATACATCGTATTGGGGATAGGGCTCCCAGCGGCCGCCTTGCGTGCCGATCGTCTCGAACAGAGGCGTGGTCGAGCCGTCTCTTCGCTCTCGCTGGGCAGATGGGAACGGAGAAATTTCAGCGCGACCGAACGCTTGAGTTTGGTGTCCTCGGCCTTGTAGACTACGCCCATCCCGCCCTCGCCGAGCTTCTCGGTGATCTTGTAGTGCGAGATGGTTTGGCCGATCATAGCTGGCTCATGAGCTTTGGATTGCTAAAAGACCAACTTTAGGCCGAACTGGATGATCCGAGGTGGTCCTGCTGTTGACACAACGCCCGCACTCGGTATGTTCACCGTAAAGACTGGTGAGCCAAAACTCACGGTATTGAAAAAGTTGAACGCCTCAAAACGCAATTGCGCGCGGAATCTTTCAGAGACGATAAAGTCTTTGAATTCCCGTCATGACCCTAGATACAAGACACTTAACCTGAAGCGAATTGGCTGGCTGTACCCGATTTTTCGCGACCTTGACTTTTACCACGGGCTGCTACACCTGTGCCTCCCTTACCGCAAGGTCTGGACCCGGGTGAGTTTAACGCTTTTCTCACCAAGTGGCGGGGCGAAGTGCGTGAGAGGCCCGTCATTGCTTCGCTGCGCTTGCTCACCGTGCTCAACGTAGGGTTCAAGAGTGTAGGGGCACGGCATGCCGTGCCCGTAGTTGCCGAGCGGCGCGCGCCTTGTACGGACTGGCCTGTCACGCACTTCGCCTTGCCACCTGGTGAGAAACGCGGGCTGGCGATGGCTCAGTCCCTTGCTCTCGAACACCCTTGCCGTGCCCGATTCGGAGCCGCGAACGCCAGGGTCTCTGAAAAAACCGGGGACTGTCCCAAGCGCCGTGCGCGGGCGACACGTTTTATCCTAAATCCGGCAGTTCCGACGGTGTTGCTGTGGGACCTAAGCTTTCCACAATCAACAAGTTGCGCCGCGAATCAACAACTGCGGAGCAGTTGAATTCCTCACCTGCGGGGTGACCCCCTGTAACTGGTCAAAGTCGCTTGCCATCAGGATGTCGCGCCTGTTTCCCAGGGTCAACTGCCAGATTTAGGTTCACAGACCTGCCAGTGAGCGGCCGTGGCATACAGCAAGTCCGCGCCCCGGCCAAAGGGGTGAAGGCGAGTGGGTTTTGGACGGCGCGCGCCCGAAGAGAGGACGTCTATTTTTTCGACCGAATAAACGTGATGAGCCGGTCGATCTGCTCGTCGCTGAGCTTGTTGAGAAAAGCCGGCATGACGTCGCCACCGAACTGGATTTTGATGCGCACGTAGGGTTCGTTGGGCTTGCCGCCGGAAAACGGCAGTTTTTCGTTTTGAAAGAGCCGGAACAGGCTGGGGCCGAGCTTGTTGGTTTCCGCCTTGTTGATTTCGTGACAGACGGAACAATTCTCAAGATACAGATAGCGGCCCATTCGGAGCGGCTTCTCCCAGGGGGGTGGTTTCTTTTCGGCGGCGCCAGCCACAGCCGCCGGCAGGGCGAGCAGAAAGGCGAAGCAGAGGGCCAGGCGTTTGATCGTCATCAGGACTCCGCGATCTCCTCTACCGAAACAGCCCCCGAAGCATGCAGCAGGTCGGTAGCCCGCCCGGCAAGGTGGTCAGGGCAATGGAGACGGACACCGATCGTGTTCTCCCGCCTCGCTAGGGCGGGAACCCGCTTCCAGAAATGGACCAGTTCGCTTTCCCAAAGAAACATCAGAACCGTCCCCACGACAGCGCCCGCCATCGTGAATTCGAAGGTAATCACACCCGTCGCCCAGCCCGAGGTCAAAGGCATGCCCCCGGTAACAAGCGGGTAGTCGAGCTGCGTGTAATACATGAAGGCGGTGGTCAGCCCACCCCCCAGCAGCGCGCTGAGGACAGCGACGAACGACATGCGAGTTGGCCGGTCGAGCACACCCGGCTCGAGATCGACCGGCTTGGCGGAAAGCAGCTCGATCCGATCCTTAGACAGGCCCATCGAGCCCAGAGAGCGCACGGCGTCGGTGACCGCTTCGGTGTCGGTGAACTCAGCGTTCAGGTACATCGTCGTATTCCCAGATGGCAATAATCGGAAACAGCTTGACAAAGATCAAATAAAGCAGGCACATGGCGGCGAACGTTCCCGCCGTAATCGAAACCTCGACCCAACTGGGAGCATAGCTTCCCCAGGCCGCCGGGAGCGCGGGCTTCGAGAGGGTCGGAACGACGATCAGGAAGCGCTCCAGCCACATGCCGACCAAGATCGTGACGCTACAGATGGAAATCGTTGTGATGTTGCGCAGTCTGCGAACCCCCAGCAGGATGAACGGAATCACAAAGTTGCAGACAACCATGCCCCAGAAAAGCTGCGCGTAAGGACCGTAGACCTTGCTGTTGAAAACGGCCAATTCCATCGGTTCGTTGCCGTACCAGGTGGTCAAGTACTCCGAGACCGTAAAGTACAGCCAGATCAGGCTCATCAGCAACAGCAGTTTCGCGAGATTGTCGAAATGCAGCGGCCGAAGATACTTTTCCAAATGCAGGAAGCGGCGAAGCGCCGCCATCACCAACACCAAGGCTGCAATGCCGCTGAAAATCGCCCCGGCAACGAAGTAGGGGGCGAAGACCGTGCTATGCCACATCGGCGCGATCGACATGGCGAAGTCGAACGAGACGACCGAATGGACCGACACGGCGATGGCCAGAATGATGCCGGCCATCAACTTCATGGCCCGCTCAAGCGCATGCCATTGGCGGTCCGTCCCCGACCAGTTGAGAGACAGGATTCGGTAGACCCGGCCTCGCAGGCCCGTGTTTCGATCCGCCATATCCGCCAGGTCGGGGATCAGCGGCAGGTAAAGGTAGAGAACGCTGCCGGTGACGTAGGTGAAGATGGCTGTCATATCCCACAACAGCGGCGATCGAAAGTTCGGCCACAGGAGCCGGTCATTGGGGTAGGGAATAAGCCAGTAGAACAGCCAGACGCGCCCCAAATGGATGAGTGGAAATAGCCCGCCGATCATCAGGGCAAAGACCGTAATGGCTTCCGCGGCCCGCGTGACGGGCTTGCGCCAGCCCGCGTTGGTCAGGCGCAAGATCGCCGAGATCAGCGTGCCGGCGTGCGAGATCCCGATCCAGAACACAAAGTTGGTGATGTAGAAGCCCCAAAAAACGGGCCGACTGATGCCGGCAACCCCGATGCCGACGGCAATCTGGTATCCCCAGGCGAATAGAGCCCAGGCAACGATAGCGCCGAGGAACACAACGGCGACGATGTACTTTGCACTGACACCGCGCAGGGGCCGTAGCAAGTCCTCGCGCACCCGGTCGGGAGGCGTTTCCATCGTAGTGGCTAGCGTTGCCATTCGTGGCCGGTCTTTGGCGCGGCTTTCTCAGTCCCCGACGTTGTTAGCCGCACTGCGGAGATTCTTATGTTCGCGCGTCGCATTAGCGGACTGTTCTGGAGACGAGTTCACAATAGATTCGAAAATGCCGGGCCCGAAAGCGACGTGGCGCACGCCTTCAGCGTGCTGTGCCGGCATTCTTGCCGGCATCCCGCCGGTCGGCTGGAGACCCGGCGCACCAACGAGACATGTCGCCAGGAATGGCGACACGGCACGCTGAAAGCGTGCGCCACGTCGGGGCCCACGTCGTGCGCCACGTCGGGGTCAACGTCGGGGACCACGTCTGCCACCACGTCGCCGGGACGATCAGAAAGCCTTGTCTGGGTCAGCCTGCCAATCATCCTTTTAGTCGGCCCGCTCCAGATAGAAAACCCGCGGCTTCGTTCCCAACTCTTCCAGCAGTTGTCCCGACCGGCCGCTTTCGACCGACTTCGACACCTTGCTTTCGCGGTCGTTCAGGTCCCCGAAGGCCATGGCCTCGGCCGGACAGGACTGCACGCAGGCGGGCTGCGCATCTCCGTCGGCGACGGGGCGGCCTTCCTGGTTGGCATCGAGTTTCGTCCGCTGGATTCGTTGTACGCAGAAAGTGCACTTCTCCATCACCCCGCCGGGCCGGACGGAAACGTCCGGGTTCAGTTGCAAATCCAGCGGCTCGGGCCAGACCGGGTCAAACCAGTTGAAGAAACGCACCGTGTAAGGACAATTGTTGGCACAGTAGCGTGTCCCGACGCAGCGGTTGTAAACCTGCACATTGAGACCTTCGGCATTTTGATACGTGGCGTAGACGGGACAGACCGGCTCGCACGGGGCGTCGTCACAGTGCTGACAGAGCACGGGACGATACTTCACCTTGATATTCGGAAACTCTCCTTCGTAGTAGCGGTCAATGCGGATCCAATGGTTTGCCCGACCCTGGGCGGCGGATTGTTCGTCGGAGAGCGACAAATTGTTCTCCGCGTGACAGGCGACAACACAGGCTTCGCAGCCGGTGCAGCGGTCCAAGTCAATCGTCATGGCCCATTGAGGCGGCTGAGCTTCCGTCTCTTCACCGTGAGCTTTATTCGTTTCAGCGGCCACGGGGTCTCCCTTCGTCGGTTCTAATTTTTATCATCGCGCTTGATCGACTTTGGCGATCATAGCCTTTCCGCGTGAACTTCACGATCAACGGCTGAAAACTGCACGAGGCCTCGCCTCTCGCCTACCTTTTCGATCCGCACGCGAACGTTTCCCAACGCCGGGACCCCCGTCTGGCGTTCAACGACGCCGGCAACCAATAACAGAGGGTTCGAGCCGCGACCGGAGGCGTAGCGCCCGTAGTGGGCGTGTCCTTGGCCGATGGCCATGCTGACGACGCCGGGAATCGCGGCGGGGTTGATGTAGGCCGGCGCTTCGATGCTCGCCGCCGGGGAGGTGACTCTCACGATTTGGCCGTTGACTACCTTGAGCGCGGCGGCGGTTTTGGGATCGATCTCAACCGGAAGCCCCCACATGGCGCTCGAAGTTGGGTCGGGCAGCTCCTGTAACCAGGGCAGATGCGAGCCTGAACCATCGGAAAACTGCAGCGACGGGTAGGCTTGAAACATGAGCGGGTAGTCGGCATCGGCTTCGTCGGATTCCGGTTCGCTGAGCGCAGCCATTGATTGCAAGGGGGGACGGCTCGACGACGCGGCGGCGTCCGTCCACCAGCCTCCCTGTCGCTCGCAGTAGGCGGAGAATTCCTTGCCGCTGCTGAATTCCGAGCCGAGGTTCCCTTTCCCGAAGACCGCGCCGAAGGCCCGCTCGGTCGTTTCCACGTCGATCGATTTGCCCAGCTTAGCGGCGAGCTGTCCCAATACGTCTTCGGCGGCGCGTGTATCGTAGAGTGGTTGGACAAAACCGCGCGACCCCGTTAGAGCGGCTTTCGGCGCTACGGCCGGAAGCAGCGCGGCGGCGGACTCCAGCGCCGCGTGGTCGGGCAGGATCAAATCGGCGTACGCCGAGCTGTCGTCCACGAAAGGCGAAAAACTAATCACGGCGGAACACTGGGCCAGCCGCTCAGCGGAAGCCGGAACTTGGTAGGCGGGGTTGGCGCCATCCAGCAAGACGACGTTTGCCTCGTCGAGACGCCGGAGCAGGTTCTCGTAGCGCGGCCGGTCCTGCTCGAACTCGGCAACAAGCGGCTCGACCGGCGCATGAACGCCGCCCTTTTTGTTGACGTTGCCCAACAGTAGATTCAAAGCGCTTGCGGCCGCGACCGCCTCCAGCGAATTAGGCCGAACGATCGAGGCTCCGGCCACGACCACGGGAGCGGTGGCTTCGGAAAGGTCGTGGGCGACCTCCCGGATCTGCTTCAAAGGTATTCCCGAAAGTTCGACCGCGCGGTCAACATCGAGATCCTCATAGACTTCCCTGACAGGGGGCGGCAGCGAAGCGGGGTCGTTCGCCCAACCTTCCTTGAGCAGGATGTGGCCCAGAGCGAGAGCCAAAGCTTGCTCTCCGCCGGGCTTGACCGGCAGCCACTCATCGGCGCTCCACCCGGTTTGGGAGAGCCGCGATTCAGCATGAACCAGGCGCCCTCGGATGCCTCGCCGTCCTTGCCTCATGTGGCCGAAACGGCGGGCATAGAGGACGGGGGAGACCCAGCCGGCGAGAAAATCGGCCCCGATGCTGAGGACAAGGGTGGCTTCCTGGATTTCGTAGACCGGCAGGCCGCTCCAGCCGTAGACACGCTCCGCGGCCAGGCGCTCGATGGTGAAGTCGGCGACCCCGGTCGTTGAGGCCGGGGGAGCGCCGATCGAATCGAGAAAGCGCTGTACCGTAGCCGCCCTTGTTCCGGCGCCGGGGCGGCTGAGATAGACGATTCCTTGGGGGTTCGTGGCCAGGGTCTGCGTAAGCATCTCGGCCGCTTCGGCAAGCGCTTCGTCCCACGAGATGGTTTCGAATGTACCCGCTCCTCGCTCGCCGGATCGCTTTTGCGGTCCGCGAAGCCGGTCAGGATGATAGAGGGACTGCAGGCTTGCCTGTCCGCGAGCACAGAGCCGCCCTCCGCTGACGGGGTCCAGCGGGTTGCCTTCAATCTTCTTGATGGCCGCGATGGGCTGGCGGACTTTTTCGCCCTCGACCTCGATTTCCCGTTCGGCCTCCATGACGCGCACGATCGTGCCACAGCCAGCCGAGCACTCCCGGCAGACGCTGGGATGCCATTCTTCGACGCCGGGAACGATCTCCGTCTCGGGGACCAGCAACGGAATCAATTCCTGCCCCGGCTTGCCGCAGGCTCCGGTCAGGGCCGCCCCCGAGGCCGTTCCCACAAGCTTGAAGAAGTTCCGTCTTTCCATGGGCGATCGGCTCGTTATCAATAGTGGCAGGCGGCGCAGTCTTCGCTGGCCTGCTTCTGGCGATGGCAACTCAGGCACGTTCCCATGGTGTGGTCCACCTGGGCGGTGACAACGGTCATTCCACTCACCTCGCCATGGCAGGTCGCGCAGTCAATACCGGCCCGTACGTGGGGAGCGTGTCGAAACTTGACATGGGCGGCTTTCGTGAACTGATAGACGCGGACCCAAGGCACCTCGCGCTTTTTTTCAGCGTACTGGCGAAGAATCTTGACTCCCGCTCCGTTGGTGGCGACTTTCTCGTGGCACAGCATGCACTTGCGAACCGAAGGCATACCGGCCTCCGCTCGCGTGTCGACCCGACTGTGGCAGTCAATACACTCCAGTCCCTTGGCCACGTGCCGATCATGCGGAAACTCAATGGGTTGCTGCTGGGCGGGAGACACGGGCGGATAGAGGGCGAGAAACGCCAGGGCCGCTAGCCCACTTTCCGGCGCAAAAAGCGCGTACCGCTCGGGGCGGGGACTGTCACCAAATTCGCGCCTCCAAAGAATCAACAACTTACGGGCGAATCCGCACGCGAAATTGGCTGACTCTCCCCAGCCGGCACGCATGTTTCTCCTCTTTGCGCCGGAAAGTAGCCTAAGGAAGTGAATCACGAGCATCTCTAGTCGGGAATTCGCTCTTCGCAAGAGTAATCGTGCTCGGACATACGCAAAGTCACGGTAGGGCTGCGACAATCGCTTCTTGTCGCGGTTTGCAGACGTCTATCTTATGATGCCGGACCCCTGCCTTCGAAGAACCCTGACGAACAAAAGTCTCTATTGTACAACGTCGGCAATCGCGGGTAGGGGAAGCTTGGATGATCGCCCGCCTAGATCAGCGATACGGGATTGACAGCGACGTGGCGCACGCATTCTTGCCGGCATGTCCCAGGGGAGGGCTGGCGCACCAACGAGACATGTCGCCGCGAATGGCGACAGGGCACTGGGGTGAACCGCTCCGCTGAGACAATTTACGATAGCGACACTCGAGCGCTTGTGGTTCACCAACATCCCCCGCCGGCGCGGTTCCGCCGTCACCCTGCGGTAGCCATAGCGTCGCCGATGTTCCAGGGCAACCTCCTGGATCGCGGCAACCTCACTTCCATGTCTTCCTCCAGCGGCATCGGCTGTTGCCAACAGCGATAGAAACCCGCCCGGCTTACTTAGGCCAGCCGGCACATCCGCTCGACACCCGGTCTGCCTTGCATCGGCATCAACTCCCGGATTTGGTCGTAGACGCCTTCTCGCCACAGCTGTCGCTGCCGTGGCGTCGAGCCTCGACTTACCAGGCTCTCTATCCTAAATCCGGCAGTTGACCCTGGGAAACAGGCACGACATCCTGATGGCAAGCGACTTTGCCCAGTTACAGGGGGTCACGCCGCAGGTCAGGAATTCAACTGCTCCGCAGTTGTTGATTTGCGGCGCAACTTGTTGATTGTGGAAAGCTTAGGGCCCACAGCAACACCGTCGGAACTGCCGAATTTAAGTGTATATGTGGCGGGTCGTCGACGGTACCCCGCAACCGCAACTCGTGGAGCGGGTCTCGCGGTGCCCGGCGGCTTTTCATTTGATTACGTGAGTAAACCGCGCCGGCGCATACCGTAGCAGGCTCGTCGTCCCAAGAGAGACTGGGGAAGCTCGGTTACGAGCGGGCCCGGCTGCAGCCGCAAAAATACGCCTCCCCTCGCTGAGCCGGCTGTGCCTTTTTCTGGCGAGCCTCTCACGCACTTCGCCGAGCCACGCGGCGAGAAATTCGGGCTGGCCGCGGAGCAGAACCGGTTGATCCGTCGCGTGCAACCCCTTCTCTGGTATTCGGTATTTATTGATGATTTATAAAAATTTATATATTTTCTTGAATATTTTTGTATATCGTTAAAAGAAGTTTCCTCTTCGCTCCGAGAGATGGGATGAAGTGTCTATTGGCGAGAGTCTTGTGTCTGCTGATGGCAGGCGCTTTCCCCTTGCTGCCGGCAGCGGCCGACTACCTGGTCGCGTTTCACCAGCGAGCCACTGTCACTATCCACGACGCCGGAACGTTCGAGCCGCTTGGCTCGGCGACGGTCGGCCCGGACGCCTTGCAGGCGGTCGGCGTCCCCGACCCGGATAAGCCGGACGAACTCCTGAAGATCTACCTTGTCGGGTCTGACTCCGTGTACGTTCTGGGACCGGCGCCGCCGTTTGCGACTCTTGCTACACACCCGTTGATGGAGCCCGTCAAGATGGGAGAAGAAGGGGCGGTCTTGACCGAGGACGGACGGCAGTTCCTGGTGATCGGCGGGTCCGTCTTGCATGTGTTCGAAGCACTGGACGCCGACAATCCGGTGCCGAAGGTCTTAGGGTTCGAATCTGACGTAACCGGGATCGCCGCGGCGCCCGACTCCACGCGAGCGTACGGGACCACGTCCGGTTCTACCACGGTTCGGGTTGTCAATCTCCTTACGCTTCCGCCGCAACTGCTGGACATCGAAACCGTCTTGGCTAGCGAACCCAGTGCAATCGCGGCGGCGCCAAACGCCTCGGCGGTGTACGCGGTGGCCGCGGATTCTCTGTTCGAGATTGACCCCCAAGACGGGCAGCGCGTGGCCACGATCGAGATGCCGGTGAACGCGGCTTCGTCGATTCGTTTCGACCCGGATGCACCCTTGGATACAGCGTTTGTGACCGCCGGCGCGGAAATCTTGTTCCTCAACTTGCCGGCACACACCCTGGAAACCACGCTCGCCGCGCCTGGCAGGGTGTTCAAGGCCGTGTCGCCGGGCCAAGAATTGGCCTACGCGATCGTCGAAGGGCTGGGCGTATATCGTGTGGACCGCGGCGCCGAGAGCCTGTCGGCATTGGAAGATCCTCGGACAGGTGCTGCCTTTCCGCCGCCCGCCCTAGACGTGGAGATAGGCTCCGGCGCCCAGGACGTGTTTCTTGCTTTTGGCTCTCCCGGAAAGATCGTTCGCATGAACGCCGAGGCTAGTGAAGTTCTCGCGGAGCTGAATACCGCTTCGTCGCTGACCGGGATCGATTTGGTCTCGACTCCGGGAGCCTCTGCCCCACTCTCGAGGTTTACGGGGGCAGCCAACAGATCTCGGCCGTCGGGCTGCCCTTCGGCAAGCCTCTGGCGGTTCGCGCTGTTGCCGCCGACGGGCGGGCTGTTTTCGGAGCGTCGGTAACCTTTAGCAGTACGACGCCCGGTGTGGGCTTCGACCCTATTTCGGCGGAAACGAACCTTTCGGGAGTGGCTCAGACGATCGCCACGCCTCCCATTGCGGATCCGTTTCAAGCGCGGGCGCGGGTTGACCCCGGCTCTGCGGCGGCGGTCTTCGACCTCAATGTCGTGGGGCAGGATTTCCCTGGGCTCAGTAAGGTCGCTGGCGACTACCAGGTCGTCCTCAAGGACGAGGCGTTTCCTCGCCCCCTGGTCGTCCGCGCACTCGCCGGAGCCGACCCGCTGCCCGGTTTGACCCTAACTCTGGATGCGATGGGGGCCGTGGCGTCGTGCCCGGCCACGGCTATCACCGATGACGAGGGTTTGGCGGCGTTTGCGTGCTCC
Source organism: Bryobacterales bacterium (assembly GCA_965248365.1). Lineage (GTDB taxonomy): Bacteria > Acidobacteriota > Terriglobia > Bryobacterales > UBA6623. The sequence continues at coordinate 1,487,223 of CBDFJA010000004.1, forward strand.
GCGGGAGACGTCTTGCTGCCCACGCATCTTGAGATCAGCGTGGCCGATAGTGCCGGGCGCTCGCTGAAGGACCCGTTTCACGTCACCATCGTAGCGAGCGAAGAGGATTTGCCCGGCCACGCTGTCCTGCTTTCGCCCAGCACGGTCAGCGGTGTCGTCGGAGAGCGCATTCCCGGCGCGCTTCGCCTGTGGATAGGCTCGAAGGACAACGCCCCGATGGCAAACGTTGGTGTGGCCTTTAGTTCGATGCAGGACGTCACGCCGGACCCGATGGAAGTGGTCACCTCTTGGGACGGGGTTGCGGCGGCTGATGTCACGCTGGGCTGTCTCTCGAGTGGGGTGATCACGGCCACCGTGCTGAGCTCGGAATTGAGAAGCCTCGATGTCGGGTTCCTGGCCGGTGTCGGGCCGGCGTCGGGAATCGAAAAAAGGCAGGGGGATGGACTGGCGGGAAGTCCCGGGGAACGCCTTGACGGCCCGGGACAGGCTTTGCTGGCCCGCGTGACTGACGTCTGCGGCTCGCCGATTGACAGAGCGCCGGTGAGCTGGGAGGTCAGTCCGGCAGGAGCGGCGACCCTGGAGAACGCACGTCAAACCACCACGCGGTCGGGTGACGTGTCAACGATCGTAAGACTCGGCAACCAGGCGGGAGCGGTCACCATCACGGTGCGGGTTGGCGCTGCAAGCGCCGGCTTTACGGTCTTGGTGACCGCCGCCCCGACGCGGATGTCAATTTTTGATGGAGACGGCCAAGCCGTGGCGGTTGGCTGGCCGGCGGCTCTGCCGCTGGCTGTCGAACTAGGGGACGATAGGGGACTACCGACTGGGGGCGTCCCCGTGTCATTTACCGTGCTTGAAGGAGCGGCGATGCTCGAATCTCAGGTCGTCGAAACCAACGGGCTGGGGCGGGCCGCGACGAGCGTCATTGCCGGTCAGACGATCGGCGCCCTCGCGGTCGAGGCGCGAGCCGGGGAGTTGGCGGTAGTCTTCAGCCTCACCGTGGTGGGAAGCACCCCTTTTGTGAGCTCGGTCGGATTCGTCAACGGGGCCAGCTTCGCCGTGGGCTGGGTTCCAGGAAGCCTGGGGTCGATCTTCGGAACCGGCCTTACCGCGGGGCTGCAGGGGATTCTGCAAGCGAACGGTTCTCCCCTTCCCCACGAGCTCGGCGGCGTGCGTGTCGCCGTCAGTGCTATCCCGGCGCCTATTCTTTCTCTCGCCAACGTGAACGGCCAGGAGCAGATCAACATTCAGGTTCCCGTGGATGTTCCCGCACCCGCGGACGACATTACCGTCACGATCGAGAACAACGGCTCCGCCGCTTCGTTCTCGGGCGTACAGACGCACCTGGTTCAGCCGGGGATTTTCCAAATCATTTTTCCCGAGGGTCTCTTCGCCGCCGCGCTGCACTCGGATTTCTCTCCCCTGACGCCCGAGAATCCAGCTCGACCCGGCGAGGTGATTGTGCTCTTCCTGACCGGGCTAGGACCCACTGAGCCTCCGCTAGAGACGAACCTGCCGGGACCCGTTCCGGCGGCAGCGACGGTGATCGAACCCGCGGTGGCCGTCGATGGGTTGCCAGCGAAGGTCTTGGGGAGCTTCTACGCTCCGACTCTGGTGGCGGTCTATCAGATCAACGCCGTGGTTCCGGCCGCTGTGCCCTCCGGAAACTTGAAGATTGTGGTAACGGCCGGCGGGGCTTCCAGCCCGCCCGTGCTGATTCCCGTCAAACGGTAGTAGGGAACGGCGATATCGCTGGGACTAGCGAACTATTTCCCGCCGAGGATCTCGCCGTGGGGTTTGCCGAGCGTGATTTCCTTATAGGCCGCGAGTACTTGACCCGGTAGTCCCTCGCCTACCCAGTTACTGACCGAGTCCGGCAGTTCGAGCGAGGTCGAGACGGCCTGATCGCCCTCCATCCCGACGATGTCGTCAACCTTCTTGTTGCTGTCGACCGCCGCACGGACCGCCTTCACAAGTTCCACGAAGAATCGAAGTTGCCCATCGAGAAGCTCCGATCCCCCCGGTGCTCCGTGTGCCGGCAACACATGGTCAACGTCGAGTTCTTGCGCGCCGCGAATTACGTTCGGCCAATTCAGAGTGTTTCCGTCGCCGGTGTAATTGAAAGGGCCATTGACAATGGCGTCGCCGGTGCAGATGATCTTTTCCTTGGGCAGGTAAGCGAAGCCGTCTCCGCGGGTGTGCGCCCATCCGAAAAAGTGAAACTCGACGCGGCGAGTCTCGTCCTCCAGCACGAACGGGCTCTCGGTGAAGGTCTTCTGCGGCGGTTCCGCTGTCTCGAGGTTCAGGGCCGCTATATCCTCTCGCTTCTGGGCCGCTTCCTTCCAACGCTTGGGTTCATCGCGTTTCATCTCCTCGGCGACGCCGACGTAGGCAAGGGTGCTGGCGCCCTGCCGGGTCCAAAGCGGATTTCCATAAGCATGGTCGCCATGGTGGTGGGTATCGAAAACGTATTTGACGGGTTTGGACGACAACCCCTTGATGTCGCGCATCACGGCCTTGGCGCCGCTGGGGAAATTGGCGTCCACGACGATCAGATAGTCCTTCATCTCGATGATGATGTTGTTGCAGTAGCCCTGGTGTTCCAGCTCTCCCTCGCGGAACCACACGCCCGGTGCAATTTCCTTGACCGTGCCGGGTTGCGCTTCCCCGCGGGACACCCAAAGCGCGATCGAGGCGAGGACTAGAAAGGGCAGCAGGATCAACAGCCGGTTATGTCTCATCGTTGGGTGTAACCGAGGCTCAGTGTAGCTGAAATGAGCGCTCAACAAAAAGGCAAGGCCGAAGACCCAGCAGCCCGTGGTAGAAGTGACGGTCGCGAAAAATCAGGTACAGCCAGCCAATTCGCTTCAGGCTAAGTGTTTTTTTCTAGGGCCATGATGGGAAGCGAATGGGTGGCAGTCCCCATTTTTCGCTCCTGAACGACTTTTGCCGCGGGCTGCTGGGCTAGGTGATTTCCCACAGCCTTCTGTCCTCATTTCTTGAGGCCAAGGACTTTTCACCACGGGCTACGAGACGCCCAACCCCTGCCGGATTTCCACGGCCAGCCGATCGAGCTTCGAGGCCTCCCAGGCGGTGATGTCGCTTGCTCTGAGTAGGTCAACCGTATCGCCGGGAACTTCGTCATCGACCACCGCGGTCAACTGGATGGGCTGCTCATCGAGGGTGCGCAGCCGCTCGAAGACGAAGCAAAGTTTCGAGGCGTCGTTGATGTCGTTCCTCAGGGCGAGGCCGTGAACGTAGTTGACGGTGCCGTTTGGCTGGTAGCTGTAGTCAAAGGTAAACCGCAGGCGCGCACTGCCGTAGTTCACCCCAATATCCCGTTTCAGTCCGCCGCCGTTTCCGATCAGGCGGTGATGACGGAAGGCCTCATCCATGCGCCGGCGCAGCGCGCGGCGAGTTCCCGCTCGAGGTTCGCCCCGCTCTCCACGAGTTTCTTCCCCGGGCGCCGTGACGAGATAGGTTTGGCAAAGGCGTTCGATCTCGGTGGCGGCATCGGTTCCCCAAAAGGTTTGTTTGCCCGATATTTGTAAGCAGTTCGAGAGGTTTTCCCGCAGTCGGCCGACGTACTGCGCGAAGGCCTCGCCCCGCAGCCGTTGTTCTTCGAACTCGTCGCGCAGGGCGTCGAGATAGTCCAGCTCGACAAGCGGGTTGCAGCGCAGACGGCGGAAATCGGGAGCAAAGCGCGCATCGATGATGCCGCCGTCCGTGCCATGGAGGAAGACGCCGATGTTGAAGAACTCGGCCGAGACGATATTCGGAACATACCTCAGTAATTTGAAGGCATAGCGAGTCATGGAAGCGTTGTCCATTGAGGATCTTTTCTCTACGGCAATATTGTTGTTGGGGGGCGACATGGATTTTCCTTTACTGTATCGATCCCCGCGCGGTGAATCTCGAAGCAGACTTGAGATCCCAGTGGGGAAACGGGTCGCGAGCGGCTCGTTTCGCCCCGCGCAGCAACTCCGGCACGCGGCTGCGCCGCTTATAGAGTTCTTCGAGCATGGATTCCAGATGATCCCAGTCGCCGTCATACCACTGAGGCGGAGCCTTTTTGTAGGCGTCGTCGAAGACTTCGCTGGAGCAGTGACGAATCCGATCGAGCCAGGGTTCGAAGCTTTCGTAGCCCAGTACGCCGCGGTAGACTTCCCGGCGGCAGTAGAGCCCGCATTCGGGCAGGTCGGAAAACGCCCAGTTCTGGGCGTCGAAGGCAAATCCGTGGTCGATCATGTTCACCACATAGACGAGTGTTCTTGGTGAGACCTGGTCCCGCGCACCGCTGATTTCCGGCAGCCAGTTCTTCGCCCGATCCCTAAAGAAAATCGCCTGCCGGCCGTCGGCGTTGCTGACCCACTTGTCGAAGGCCACCATGCCGCGAAAAGTATCGGCGTTGAGCACCGATCCGAAAAGAGACATCGGCACGTAATCGTAGACGGCGCGCCGCGCCGGATCGCCCGGGTAGCGGGAAGCGAAATGCAGTCCGGCTTCGTAGCGGCGTCGCTTTCGACCGGCTTCCATCGTCATCTCCGGGGTGGCGTCGATCAGGGGTTGGGGGACCTCGACGATATCCCAACTCGGTACGGGCAACTGTAGATGGGTCAGCAGGACGCAGCAGAACAGCTCGTTGACCAGAATGCGCGGGTGCTGCGGGTTGTTGCGAAACTTGACGACATAGTAGTGGCCATCGTCGGCGCGCATGAGGTGAGCACTCGCTCCGCCGCGCATTCGCTTGATGTGCTGTAGTGCGATGACCGGCATGGAACCTGACGCCTGCGCGGGTTACGGGTCGCCTCAAAACAATAAGTCGTTCGCTCGACCAAGTGAAAAAATCTTGGGACAGCCAGCCGCGGCTTCAATCCCCGCTGACACTAAAGAAGTTAGTGCTAAGCCGCTTGAGGCGAGCTTCACCTCCGGCTACGAATTCACGGAAACGCGGTTTGCAAGGTTACGAAGGCGGGCTCGAGGGCTGGGGCCCGGTGGGAGGAGTCGGCGCTACTCAACTCTATTGTACGTCTCGTCCCAGGGCCGTGATGGCGCGTTCTTGAAATAGCCGTGACACCGTTTAGGGAGGGAGAGGGTTTTGGACGGATTTGAGCGGATTTGCCTTAAAAAACCCGCTCATCGGGCGAGGATTCCCCTTTTCTATTTCGAGCATACACTACAGGTCAAGGCACTTGTGGCTCGTGGGCGCCGATGTTATTGATTTCGTTGGGTCGGAAGTGTTGTGACTGATGCGAGGTCGTATCGGTAAATGTTGGAGCGTTCCCCGGATTTGGATTGCCCGTTTCGCCGCGGGCCCGACGGAATCAAACGGAGCCGCAGGCGAGAGCCTGCGGTCAAGATAGCGAATGACCTCGGTTGCTGGGCAAAGCGTTGGCCGTCACGGGCCTCAACCGCACCCTTGAGGGCGCGGCTCTGTTTACACATGTGCTGCCTCGATTGGCCTCGACCGGGGTTGCTGGGCAAAGCGTTGGCCGTCACGGAGCCTCAACCGCACCCTTTCGGGCGCGGCTCTGTTGACACATGTGCTGCCTCGATTGGCCTCGACCTGAGGCCGTGATTGATGACTTCCCGTCGGACCTCGATTCTCTTAGATCCAATCGCGTCCCGGACCTGCCACGAAGTTCCTTAACCGGGTAGAATTGAAACTCGCCGTCCGCGTTATAGAAATAGAACGCTGCCGAAGTATCGGTGATTCTCAATCGAGGCGGCTTTGCCGGTCTGCGAGATGCTATTTCACCCGAAACTCGCGTTAATCCAGATTACGTTGCCCGAAGAGGTCAGAAAGATCTTCGGGCAAAGCGCCAGTGATGCCCTTGAGGCCTATGGGTTGTGGGGCCTCGCTGGGGCTGCAATTGCTTACGGGTTGGGCCGGCTCGTTTGGATCTATGTGAAGAAGCGGGTCGAAAAGAAGGCGGAAGCGGACGCAGTTCGGGAAAAGCCTCCAGACCCCGTCAAAACCACAACCACCCCCGACCGAGACCCCGCCTCGGGTTGTGCCCAAGCGCCCGGCTCCAGAGGCACGCGAGCCACCCGAGCCCGACCTCGTCCACCCCTACCCGCTTCAGCCCAACTTCACCGGGCGCATCGCCGAGCGCAAGTGGCTGACGGAATGGTTCACCGCCGACTCGCACCCGGTCTGCGTGGTCGAGGCCATTGGAGGCATGGGCAAGTCGGCCCTGGCTTGGTACTGGCTGCACGCCGACGTGCTGGGCAAGCCGCCGGCCGGGTACTCGAAGGCAGACCAGGAAAACCTCCGGGTCCCCCAGGACCGGCGCCCCGAGGGCGTGCTCTTTTGGTCGTTCTACGAAAAGGACTCCCACTTCGGCGCTTTCCTCGACCGGGCCGTAGGCTACGTCGGGGCGAGCGATGGCTCGTCCGCCGACCTTTCCGACCGCGAAAAACTGGACATCGTGCTCCGTGCGCTCGAGCAGCGCCGCATTCTGCTCATCTTCGACGGCTTCGAGCGCGAGCTGCGCGCCTACGCCGGTTACCGCGCGCCGTACCAGGGCGACGACGCCGGAGGCGAGGACGGCAACGACTGCGTCGACCCCCGCGCCGCCGAGTTCCTGCGATCCGCGGCCCCGCTCGCGCTCGCCGGGCGAGTGCTGCTCACGTCACGCCTGTTCCCGAACGAGCTGATCAACCTCGCCGGCTGCCGCCACGAGCGCCTAGAAAACCTCGGCCTGGACGACGTGGCGAGCTTCTTCGAGGCCACGGGCGTGAAAGGCATGCGGGCCGAGATCGCCCAGGCGGTCGCGCCCTACGGCGGGCATCCGTTGTCGGTGAGCCTGCTGGCGCGGGCGATCGTCAAGGACCGCCGGATGAAGGGCGACATCAAGGCGGCGGGGCGGCACACGGTGCTGGATAAGCTGAAGGGCAGGCAGGGCCACGACATCCTCGAAGTCGCCTACGACGAGATGTCCGCCGAACACCGCGAGTTGCTCAGCCGCATCGCCGCCTTCCGCAGCCCGATGGATTACGAAGCGCTCGAGAGCGTGGCGACCCTGAAGGGCGCCAAGCTCGATGCGGCCCTGACCGAGCTCGAGGCGCGCGGGCTGCTCTTGCGCGACCCGAACAGCGAGCGCTACGACCTGCACCCGATCGTGCGGCGGTACGCCTACGACCGGCTGGCCGACAAGGCCGGGGTACACGGCCGCCTGCGGGAGTATTTCGGGGCCCGCCCGGCGCCGGAGCGGGTCGAGACCCTGGCCGACCTGGCCCCCACGATCGAGCTCTACTGGCACACCGTCGGCGCCGGCAGCTTCGACGCGGCTCGCGAGCTGCTGGGCGACCGGCTGATACCGAATCCACTTCACTTCCGATTCGGCGCCTACCAGCAGATGATCGAGCTGCTGGGGCCGCTGTTTCCCGAAGACGAAAGGCAGCCGCCGCGGCTGGCCTCGGAGAGCGACCAGGCCTGGACTCTCAACGCGCTGGCCAACTCCTACCTTCTTTCGGGACAGCCACGCCGGGCGGTCGCTGTGTTCGAGGCAGCTGTAGCTCTCGCCGAAAAGGTGGGCGACAAGGAGAACCTCGCCGTCGGCCTGATAAACCTAGCCGGTGGTCAGCTCAAGCTGGGCTGGCTGGAGGCGGCTGAGCAGGGCCTGCGACGCAGCATCGACCTGTGCCGCGAGTTCGAGGGAGAGTTACACGAGGCGGTCGGCCATCGGAATCTGGGCCAGCTGGTCGCCTGCGAAGGTCGCTTTTCCGAGGCCGAGCCCGAGCTGGAGACAGCGCTGGAGTCGTTCCACACCCAAGAAGCTCGCCAGTCCGAGGGTGTAGTCTGGACCTACCGCGCCCTGCTGGGTCTGCTGCGAGGCGACCCCAAAGGCGCAGTGGCAGCCGCCACCGAGTCCCGCCGCCTCGCCGACGACAAAAGCGTCGAGCGCGCCATCATCTGGGCCGAGTGGTTGCTGGGCTGGGCTCGCACAGCCCTGGGCAAACCGACCGCCGCCGAGCCCCATCTCAACGAAGCGCTCACCCGCTGCCGCCGCATCAGCCTCGTCGAGATCGAACCCTCCATCCTGCTGGCCTGGGCGCGCCGGCATCACGCGGGTGGCGACGGCACCCAAGCCCGGCGTTTCGCTGAAGACGCCTTGAGAATCGCCGACCGCTGCGAGTACCGCCTCAACCAAGCCGAGATCCACAACTTCCTGCCTCGCCCTCGACGCCGGCAAGCCCGCCGAAGCCCACGGCCAGGCCCAAAAAGCCAAGGACTACGCCTACTGCGACGGCCCGCCGCACTACTACAAACCGGCCCACGAAGAGGCCGAGCGCCTTCTGGCCGAGGCCGCCAAAGCGCAAGGCGCCTCAGCGGGCAAACACAGTTTGTGAAGTTACAAAGAGGGGCTCGATGGCTGGGGCCCGGTTGGAGGAGTTAGCTGTCCCGCGCTTCCACTATATCGCTTTTTCTGACTCAATTGCCGAGACGTTCCAGGTGTATCCGGGCCGTACAACAGCAGGCCGCCAGCGACAAGCCACGTTACACCACTCGTTTCTTGACAGGAGGGGCGGTCAGCGACCGCAACCTTCGAGGTTCTCGGCCGCAGTCGTTGAAGGCGGTCTACTGAACGTACCCCAACGATTTCAATTCGTCCGCTGTCTTCGAGTCCAGCTCCACCTCTGTTTTTGCTAACGAAGGTCCAGCCCTTAGCCTCTTGATCCGGTCAGCCAGGATCTGCGCCATCTTTCGCTCCACTGCCCCTCGGGACGAATCCGGGAGGCTTGGCCAAGGCTCGCCCGAGGCAAGATTGACCCTTTCGGCGGGGTCATCCAGTAGGTGATGCAGTCTCATAGCGCCCTCCGGGAACTCCCAGATCAACTTATACTTGCGGTCCTGGATCGAGAACAGGCGCGGGTTGTTGGTCACCGCTCCCGAGTAGGACCAGGCCTGAGTTTCGGCTGGTTCTCGCCCCGTGGAATCGAGCAGCGCTTGGCCTTCCAGTTCTTCCGGAATATGCCGCAGGCCGGCCAAGTGAAGGAGAGTGGGCATGACGTCCAACAGACCTGTCATCCTGTTGTCTCTTCGCCCGCCCTCCCTCGCCTCCGGCAGCCGGATCATCAGAGGGATCTCGATCGAGTGCTGAAACAAGCCGGTTCCATGGTCCCACCGACCGTGTTCGAGAAAGTCCTCTCCGTGGTCGCTGGTAAGGAGTAGGACTGACTGATTCAGCCGTCCCGAGTTCCGGAGCCAGTTCAAAAAGGGGCCCAGTTGATCATCGAAAAGCCGCACCCCGCTGGCGTAGGCCGCCTTCCAGCTGTTCAGGCGTTTCCCCTGCTCCAAATCTCTCCAAGGCGTGCGATTGCCCAGGTAGCCGAGGGCCTTGTGCTCCTGCGCGGTGAGAAGCCTGTCATCACCCAGGGATGGACTCCGCGAGAACTCTTTGAGAAGTTCCGCGTTCGAGTTGTAAGGGCCATGAACGTCCATGAAATGTAGGTACAAGAACAAAGGGCGTTGAACTGTTGGGTTCTGTGCCCGATTCTCCAGCCATGTCCGAATCTTCCGAATCATCTGGCCTGCGTTCTTCCCGCGGTGGAAATGCTCAAAGCCCTGGTCAAAACCCCATTTGCGTACTTTGATCAAGGGGTTGGCCACCCAGGCCGCGGTTTCGTAGCCTAGCGCTTCCAGGGCCTCCGCCAGGGTCCACGCTTCTTTCGGGAGAGCGTCGATTACCTGGTGTACGGGGACCACTAGCCGAACCCTGTGCGTGAGGGGATCCAGGGACGTAAACAGTGATGCCACCGACGGTTTGGTCCATGGGGCCGGCGCGACGGCGTTGTCGTAGACAATAGACTCCAAAGCTAAGCGGTCCATGGCCGGGGAAATCTCCCCCTGAAACCCGTAACAACCCAAGTAATCCGCCCTGAGCGTATCCACCAAAATCACGATGATATCGGGCTCGACGTCCTCAGGCCGTTGGCACCCATGCAACACAAAGAGGGCCAAGGGGATTGCCCACGCAACCCTGAGCCAAGCGCTCCAGCGCCGGCGGGGTCCCCGCCCGAGGCGCCTCGGTATTCTCGACAGTCTCAGGGGCATGAATCGCTTCAAGACAACGAGAGGAATCGGCGGTCGTCCGAGCCTCATCGTAATTGTAGGCCTTTGTCCGGCTGGCCGTGCTCTCACTTCACGCTTGGTGGTCCGGAGACGGGAGGGGCGGCTTTCAGGGAGCCGATTGAACCCGGATTCGGTCGAACGTCACCAGAAGGGATCTGGCGGCCGCGGCGACCAAGACAATCTTCCAGCCGTCGCCTTGCGGGCCCAAAGTGCGGGCGAAGGGGAAATCGAAAAGGAAGCCAACCATCATGGCCACACAAACCGTGGCCAGAATGGAGCCTACGACCACGGACCAGCTTAGGGCTTCTCGCAGCGATTGGCTGGTCACCGCGGGAATCTCGGGAGATGCCAGCCCGGCTAGCTTGTCGGGAACGCCAGCCGTCACGGTTCTCTCTTCCCAAGCCCGTACGCGCCTTTCGAGTTCGCTTTCCTTGTCGAAAAGCCGTGGGAGGGGGGTGGGCGTCAGGCGTCCGACGTAGAATGCGCCGCCGCGGTTTTCATCGGTGTCGCGCCAGCGGACTCGCGCGATCTTGTCGGGCCACAAGTGGGGCATGTGAGCGGCCCACTCGATGCCAGCGACCTGATCTCGCCGCAGGGCGAAGCGCGTTTCCTCGCCGACGTAGATCAGCCGGTCGCGTGTAAAGAACAGGTAGCCGGCGTCCCAATAGTGGATGTTTTCGTAGACATGGGGCGTCTCATGCGGACCCAAGCCGACGGCAAGACCGTCCAGTTCGCCCACGGAAATGCCCTTGAGATGCAGCTTTTCGCCCAGCTTCTTCGCCAGGCTCCCCAGGCCCATCAGCGGTTCCCATTTGTCGAAGAATAGGACTATGGCTAGCGTCAACCCCAACACTAAGCCGAGGAAGGCAAGCAACAGCGGGCCGTCAAGATCCCAAACTTTGCTCATGTGCACGGCCAAAGCCGGTGGAAGAGTGATGGCGGCGAGGTCGGTCGCGGACTTACGGAATAGCGCGCCCGCCGTGGCAGAGGTCGAGAAAACCTTTTCGCGGCTGGCGCGAGGCTCGGGTAGGGCATAGTGCTCCTCGGGCTGGGTGGGGGGAGCGTTGAGGATCTGCTCGACGCGCTCACGGGCGATGCCGGCGCGCTTCGCGGCCGCCTCGATGCGCCGGCGGCAGGAGGGGTGCGTCAGCAGGAACTCGGTCCCCTTGCTCCAATCCATGGGCAATTGATTGAGGGCCGTGACCTTGGCCATGCCAGTGATAAAGGCCTCGGGGTCTTCGGTGATGCCCACCCCGCCGGCGTCCGCCGATCGCTCCAGGCGCCGGGAAACAAGACCAAGGACGACGACGACGGAAATCACAAGCAGTCCGCCGTAAGCCCAGCCGGGAACCCAGTGCATGAAGAGCACCACCGGGGCGGCGGCTAGGGCTAGGAGCAGGGTCGGCGCCAGGATCAACAACCAAGCGTGGCGGCCCTTGAGATGAGCAAGTTCATGGCCAAGTACGGAGTCGACTTCCCGCTTGTTGAGTTTCTCGAGGACAAGTTCCGAGATCATCACTCGCCGGCTGCCGACCGCGAAGGCATTCGCCATACGCCCTTTTCCGCTGGGCAGGACGTAGAGCTGTTGGAGCCGGATGCCGGCTTGGCCGGCCAGCTCGAAGATGCGATCGCGCAGCTCGCCGGTCGTCAGCGCTTGCGGGGTCATTTCCTGGTGCGTCCTGGCGCGCATGCCCAGCAGCAGGAGAAACAAGAACCCCGCGAAGATCAGTAAGGCGCTGTCCCGGTAGTGGTGGGCCACGAGGGCGTTGATAGACGTAAACACGCAAATCGCGGGGAGGACAAGCGCCAGCAGCATCCAGGCCGTCTGGCGGGTCAGCTCCCAGCGCGACCATTGCTTGCCTCCGACCCGCCGGGTTGCGGGATGGGACGCCGCCGTAGACAGAATCGTCGCCGCGACGGGAGCGGCGAACCACACGCTGTTGCGCAGCAGGTCGAAAACAAGATCTCCGTAAAGACGGCCTCGAAGCAGGAAAGCCGGGAGATAGTCAAGGTCGTAATGCCAGACAACGCCCCATCAGACCACCCAGGTCAGCAGGATGAGTCCATTGAGAGACCACGCGTAGAAGAACCACGCTCCCGCCCGGGCGTCCTCGGACCGATGAACGGCGCGGCGGTTCAGCCCCAGAACCAGCATCGGCGGAATGCAGACCACCAAAAGGAACATCCACGCGTAACGAGTGGGCCGGCCGGCACGGTACCCAAAGCTGATCTCCAGCGAATCGATGTCGTCGTTGGGGGAGCCTTCGTAGGTGTAGCGTCCATAGCCCCACTTGGACTTGAATTCCCCGAGAACCGGGCTGGCCCGCGTGAACCCCGCGCCAACATGGCCAAGCGCCAGCTCAAACGAGTCCACCTGCAGCGCAGCTAGAGCATTTTTCAGGGGGGCCAGATCGACCTTTCCCTTGGCGACAAGGTTCTGCCTGGGAAAACCGTTGTCACAGTTGCCGGCCACGGACCAACTAGCTTCAGGACGCCTGACGTCGATGTCTTGCAGTACGCATCCAAGAGTCTGGTTCAGGGCTTCGGCAAGCGGCGGAGTAGCTGGGGGGCTGAAACCAAGGAACACGTACGCGTAGACCGCTCCCGTGTTCTCGATCCAGATGTCAACGGATGCGCTGCGCTTTTGGCTGGGAGGGTCGTCCCCTTCGCGAGCTTCCGCCGGTCCGACCGCCGCAAAAGCCAAGGCAACCAGAGCGCCCAGAATGATTGTCCACAGTCGCCGCACAGAATCTCCTTATGACGTTCATTTAAGCGGGGAGAGAAGGGCGAGGACTATGCACCGCCTGCCCTAGAAGAAGAGGGAAAGATCCCTAGCCCGCTTTTCTCGCGAGGAGTGCGAAGGGGCGGGCGCCAACGGGCGGCCGGGGGTTATTCTTTCGCCGTCGATGTCCCTTGGTAATCGATGGTGGAATCGGTCGTCACGATGGTTGACTCGGCACTGAACTTGCGATAGTCGCGGAACTGGATTTTGTTGCGCGCACAGCGATTCGTGCCGCGCCAGCAGCCAAGGTTTTCGGATTCGAGCGGCAGCAGATTCTGGTTTCCGCCCATGACGACGTCGCCGTAGTTGACCGTCATTTCTACCGTATCGAGTTCAAAATCCGGGGGCAGGTCAACGGCTTGCACCTCGATGCGTCGGACGCGCGCCGTTTGGGGATGGATCCAGACCGTTCCCTCGTAGCCCGGGGAAACGGTCCCTTTCTCGGCATTGACTTGCCAGGCGGAATTCTCCTTGGAGACCTCGAACTCGTAGATATGGACCGGAACGTCGGAGGAACGCGACGCTCGAGCGAAGCGAAACATCGTCTGCGATGGGGGAGCGAAAACGTCGAGGAGCGTGGAGGCGAACTCGCCCATCGACCAGCTTCCCTCGATCTGATCCATCTTGTCGCCTCTCGGTCGGCCGTCGATTTTGATGTTGTGGTAGCTCTCCCGGCGGTCTTCGTAGACGAGGTCGGCTTCGACGACGTCCAGCGTCCGCCAAGCTCCGCGGCGGCCCGCCCTGGCCATCCGAGTGATCACTTCCCGGCAGACGAAGTTGGGCAGCTTGCTGGAGTAGTTGAACACCCACTGGCGAGTCCGCTCGATGAGCGGATCCACGGTAGCACCCGGCGGCGGACTCTCAGACGGCGAACGCGCATTCCGCCGGGATCCCGATTCGCTCGCTTCACCCGGCTTGCGCCGCAGCAGCTTGGGGGGGCCTTCGTCCTCGTCGCCGAGCGGATCGGGCGGGCGGCGAGGGGGCGTTTCCTCCGTTGGGAGGCGCGGGGCGGGATTCGTCAGCGAAGCGATGTCGAGCGCCACCTGAAGCGCCCTGAACACATCGAGGCTTTCCTCGGAAGCTTGGACCCTAACACTGTCGCCGGCCCGGATCGTCTCGACGGAGATCACGCGGTCCTCAAGCAGGAAGCGGGTCCCGCTGGTGACCAGGACGCGTACTTCTCCCCTCTCGTCCGTTTCGAGAACAAAATAGCTGCCACGAACCTTAACCAGGGTCCCCGAAAGCCAAACGGCCTCGACCGCGCGGGAGGCCGGAGGGCGAGGCGGTCGCCGCCGGCCGGGCGTGATGGGACCGCGAATTTGCGCTCCAGACACGGTGGCTAGAGCCAGTGAGGCAAGCGTGAGAATCCAGGCCGTGGGGCGGCGTCCGGCAAAGAAGCTATCCACTTGCAGCATCGCTTCTCAAGACGGCTGCTCGGTCGCCGTGGCTACCACTTTTCGCCGCCGCGGCGACGATTTGCGCCTGAGGCTCCGACAAGAAGCGCCGCGCGCCGAAGATGAAGTTCGGTGGACCGTTGATTCATACTAGCAGGCGTCCGCGAAAGCTCCGCGGACTCGCTAGCCCCAATTGCCGTTTACTCAGTGGCCACGGATGCTCGAAATTGCTCCATAGGGTTCCGAGTTGGCGCCAAAGCAGGGGCACGGCGGGTGGCAGCCAAGCGGCTCCCGAGGGTGACATGTCGGAGCTCCGGCCTAGGCGGCTTTTCTCGCCACCGGACGGTCGAAGCACGCCATAAGCCCGCCATGACTGCGTTGCGCTTGCTCGCCGTGCTCAACGTACTTTCCCGGTCGGGCGCCGAGCGCGGGTCGCCCCCTCTTTTGCTAGAGCCAAAATACGAGTGGCTAGGCCGCACCCGCAAAAGTACGCCCGCATCATTCAAGAAATGCGACGCCGAGCGGCGCGCGCCTTGTACTGACGGGCCTCTCACGCACTTCGCCTCGCCACGTGGTGAGAAAAGCGGCCTAGGCGGCCATTGGGCGGAACGACAGTTATCTCGCGGCCCCATGTCACCGTCTGGTCGGACGCCGCGGCAAGAAACGAGCGGTGACCGCAGTGGCGCATTCCGCATTCGATGTTGGTGGCGGTTTGGCACATCCTCAAACACCAAACCTGCTATCAGGACCTGGGAAAGGATTATTTCGTCCGCCTCAATCATCAGGCCATCCGCCGCCGCTGCCTGCGCCAACTCGACAAACTTGGCTTCCGCGTCACACTCGAAGCGCAAGCCGCCTGACAACCAACGACGAGGATTTTCAAAGCAGCAGAATTGCGGGCATAATGGCTCTATGGAATTTACCGTCTCGACCCGCGGATTCAACGATATCGTCGACATCACTCCCCAGATCAGCCGAGCCGGCGAGGACGGCGGCATCATCCACGGCGTGGCCTGCGTCTTCGTCGTCGGCTCGACGGCCGCCCTCTCGACGATCGAATACGAACCGGGCGCCCTGGCCGACCTCAAGGCCGCCCTCGATCGTATCGCTCCCATGGACGCCACCTACCAACACAATGAAGCCTGGCACGACGGAAACGGTTATGCCCATCTCCGGGCGGCGCTGATGAAACCGTCCCTATCGATTCCGATCGTTGGCGGACGGCTGGTTCTGGGAACCTGGCAGCAAGTCATTCTGCTCGACTTCGACAACCGGCCGCGCAAGCGGACCATCCACGTACAGATCACCCAGGCCACCGGGTAGCGCCGGCTGGCTGGGCCGGTTGGGGAGTCAGGGGGCCGCGCGGTCAGGTTTGTTGCTTCCAAAAGCAGGGAGAGGCGCCGGGAAGACCCCTCCGGCACGAGGAAAGTCGACAGAACCTGAAAACTACTGCCGGGCTGCGGCCGTGTTCGATCTGACGAACTCGTTGATCTGGTCGGCCAGACCTTTGACGGCTAGGTGAGAGGCGCGACTCATCTCGGCGACGACCGAGCGCACCTCGCCAGCCGTAACTTGGCCACGCCCTTCGCCTTCCCCCTGCCAGATTGTTTCTCTCGCCTCGGCCGAGACCAGTTGCGCCGAGATTTTGACGTACACCGCGACACCGCCCGAATCAACTTCCTCGAGGCGCTCCAACGTACCGCGAATGATGTAGTCGGCTTTCGAGCGCCCATCAAACGGCACGACGCTGCTAAACGCCCCCCGCGAACGCAGATGCCGAATGAGAGATCTCGTGAGGCCGTCTCGCGGGTCCTCGGCCCAGCGATGATATTCGTAAAAACCGACCTCCCCTTTCGCCGGACGGTATACGATGCGGTCTTGGATCAGCATGCGAGACGCTCGAAGAGGCATGATCACGGCCGTGCCGGGCAGCGCCTCGGGGGCCGGGTCGGGAGCCGCCGGCAGCTCCAAGACGTAGTAGTGAGTCGGCGGAATCTTTCCGCCGCAACCGAGGCAGAGAACCAGCAGCGCCATCGCCACCGCACAACGGGAGACAGCAGCCCCGTGATCGGGCGGCTCCCGGTCCGTGGAAAAACTTTCTCGGCTGGTCATGCCCGGATCGTTGAATTGTCGCATCTTCTGAAGTATTCTGCACGTATCATGAGCCATGTCATGAGCCATGTCGCCATCCACTGCCAAGATTGCGGAGCGCCCGTTCAACTGCTTCCCGGGCGGAAAATCTCGCGGCAAGACACCTGTAGCCACTGCGACGCCGACCTGCACTGCTGTCGCAACTGCCGCTTCTTCGATCCCGGCAAGCATAATCAGTGCGCGGAAACCCAAGCCGAATGGGTCTCAGAGAAGGAGCGCGCCAACTTTTGCGATTATTGCGAACCCCGAACCTCGATCGACCTGATCCATCGCGGCGCCACCAGCGCCCAAAGCTCGAAAGAGGCGTTTGACGCGCTGTTCAAGAAGAAGTGACGGCAACTTTCACCGTCTCGGAGCCTAACCCGCTTGATCCCTCTGGAGGCGTTCGCCCCACCTGTTTGACACTCTTGTGCCGTCGAGTCCAACGGTCGAGTGTGATACGATCGCCCTGGGCCAAGGCTGCTTGAGCGGCGGTTTTCGCCGTCAATCCCTAGCCCGCGGTGGAAGTTAGGCTTGGCGACCAGTGGGAACTGGCACCGATTTTCGCCGGTGCCCCAAGTAAGAAACAAAGCACTGGAACGAGCGAGAGTCGGGTGGCCCTTTCCCCTGGGAAGGATAAGGCGTCGATTCGAGTTCTCCAGACTCTGCTCGGAGAGTTCCCATACTCACAGAGCGATGCTGAGCAAGGCGGCGCCCAAGATATTCTCTCGCGAGTACTATGAGCGGCTGCTGTCCGTGGAGGAAAACCACCCCTGGACCAAAGCCATGCGAGCATGGGGAGTCGCACTGCTGAAGCGGCACGCCGGATCTTCCGCCGGGCGACTACTCGACGCCGGCTGCGGGACGGGCTTATTCCTTGCCGAATGCAGGCAAGCGCTCGGCTTCGGACTGGCGGTCGGTTGCGATCTGTCTCCCGATGCCCTCCGGTTGGCTCGTTCTCGTGCTCCCGCTTGTTGCCGGTGCCGTCGACGACCTTCCGTTTTGTTCGGGCCAATTCCAGGCGGTGGTCTGTTGGGACGTGCTGCAGCACCTCTCCGCCGACGGTTCGCGAAGCGCGTTGCAGGAATTCGACCGCCTCCTGGCCCCGAAGGGAACTCTGCTGATCCGTGCGGCCGCGCGCCGGGGAATCGGCAAGAACAGGCACCGGGATACTTCCCAGTACCAGCAGTGGGAGCCGGAGAAACTCCATGTAGCACTCGATAAGGCGGGCTTTGAAGTTCTCTTTCTGGCGTTGGTGAACTGCTTGCCATCTTTGCTCGCCGATCTAGGGGAACTGGGGAAGCCCGCACCCGTCGGAGACGAGGGGTTACGGGTACAGGCCGTGTCGGCCCGTGGTTGGAAATCGCGGATGCTGGGCGCCTATTGGCGCGTCGAGAGAGGGTTGATACTGGGGCGGGGGTGGCGCCCGCCGGGAGGCCATACCCTGTTTTGCGTGGCCAGGAAAAGATGCCCGAATCGAACCCGTTAAGGGAACAACCCACTGTCTCCGTCGTGGTCGCTTCCTACAATTCATGGGGATCGTTGGAGCAGTGCTTGTCGTCGCTTGCCAGCCAGCAGGCTACGGAAGTGATTGTCGCCGACTGTTCCGACGTCGACCGCACCCCGGAACTGGCTGTCCGGTTTCCTAACTTGAAGTTTTGTCACTTTAACCACCGTATGTCGATTCCGCGGTTGCGCTGGGCCGGCGTGGGGCAGTCGACGGGAGAGATCGTCGCCCTGACAGAGTGTTGGATGGTACCCTCCCCCGATTGGGTCGCCGCCCTGATAGAAACCCACGTGAAACATCCGGGGGACCCCGCTGTGGGGGGGCCGGTCGGCTTCCCGCCGCCGGGGCGATCCGCACCCCTGTTTCTATGGGCGGATTACCTCTCCGACTACGTTCAATTCATGCCGCCGGCCGATGACAGCTATCGTGATGAGCTGCCAGGACACAACTGCTCCTACAGGCGCTGGGCCCTCGACGAATTCTCGGATTTGATCGACCGCGGGGACTGGGAGCCATTGATCCATCGCCGCCTAAAGAATCGAGGCTATCGTCTGCGCTTCGCCGGCCGCGCGGAGGTTCATTACTGCGGCCATCTTTCCCGCCGCAAGATTCTACCCCAACGCTTCCACTACGGCCGCTGGTTCGCCGGCGAACTCCGACGCGGCATGGGGCTCCCGGAACGCATCTTGCGCGGACTTCTCTCCCCCTTGGTCCCCTTTGTCATGCTTCGGCGCGCCTGGAAAGCGGTCTTCCGCAAGGCCGGCAGGCGACGGTTGGTCCGATCGACGCCCTGGCTGCTTGTTTTCTATATAGCTTGGTCGCTCGGGGAAGGTTGCGGCTACCTGTTTGGCAGTGGGTCAAGCGAACACCGGATCTTTTGATGGACCCCCAACTCTCGGTTGTCATCCCGTCGGTCAACGGCAAGCCGTGGATCCTTCCTTGCCTGGAGAGACTTCAGCGACAGACAGCGGCCGATTCTCTTGAAATCATCGTCTGCGACCGTTTGCCCGACGATACGGCTGCGACGATTCGCAGGCGGTTTCCCAGCGTCCGGGTGGAACCCCGTCCCCCTGACGCTTCCATTCCGGCCTTGCGTTGGCAGGGCATGAAGCAGGCGCGGGCGCCGGTCATCGCAATCATTGAAGATCACTCCGTTCCGCCTCCCGAGTGGGCCCGCGAAGTCATCGAAGGGCACCGGTTGCCTTACGAGATCGTTGCCGGACCCGTCGAAAATCACAGCCGGGACACTCTGTTCGATTGGGCCTTCTTTTTGCTGGAGTACGCCCCTTTCATGCCGCCGGTGACCGCCGCGGTTGTCCCCGCCGCTCCGGGGGGCAATATCAGCTACAAGAAGTCGGTCCTGCCGCTAGACGAGGATCGCTTCGCGTCATTATGGGAAAATTTTCTCCTCGACGAGCTTCAAAACAGAGGAGCGCGGATCTACTTGCACCCACCGATGAGGATGGGGCACAGCAACCCCTTCACCTTCCGCGAATTCGCCAAGCAGCGCTACTTTTTTTCTCGCTCGCTGGCGGCGATGCGCCTCAAGGAAGCGACTCCGGCTGCCCGGCTGCTTTTCGGAGCCGGGGCCGCGCTCGTGCTGCCTGTATTGCTGCTCCTTCGCCTGGCCCGCACGGTCTGGGCAAAAGGGCGCAACCGTCGAGAGTTCGCACCGGCTCTTCCCTGGGTGCTGCTCTTCGTGTGCTGTGGCGTAGTGGGCGAAGCGCTGGGCGCGTGGTTGGGAGAGGGCGGGAGTCTCCAGCGGGTGAAATAGGGGCTGACTCGGCTCGCGGCTCATTTCGGGGCCCAAAAAGTGCTCCCTCGCTGCGTAGGAGTAATCAAAAAAGCTCGTCCCCACATTTTGCTGAGGGCCCTCGAGCGCTTTTCTCACGAGCGTTCAGGTGACTGGCGTTGAACGGACTTTGTTTGCGGGGACGAGCCGCCGTTGTTTGTTGACCACACACACGCAGCGGCCTGCCTCTACTCTTTTCGTCGTGAGAAAACGGGCTCGGGCCGGGCGGGCGCGGGCGAAGGCGGCGACCGAGAGCATCTCGTTATACTTGGATTGAACTTCTATGCCCAGCAGAACCGGCCACCGCCAAAACAACAACTACATTCTGATTATCTTCGACAGTTGCCGTTACGATTCGTTCATACGAGCCCGCCCGAAGGTGATGCGAAAGCTCGGCCGCGTCGAGAAGCGTTGGTCCTACGCTTCCTGGACGGCGCCGTCTCACTACAACCTGTTGATGGGTTTACTGCCGCATCAGAGTCCCAAACACGTGTTCGCCTCCGAGTACTACAAGAAGGACTTCTTCAAGTTCAACGAGCGGCTGGGAGCGGAAAACATCGAGTTCAAGTCGCTCGTTCCCAAGCTCTATTTCCCCTTTTTCCTAAAGGAAAAGCTAGGCTATCGCACGCACGCTAGAGTCTCGCTGCCGGTTCTCAACCCGCGCACCATCCTCAACCAGGGCTTCGACAGCTACCGGCTGATGGCGGACCACAACGACATGCGCGCCATGGTCCGGGAGATGAGATTCCCCAAAGATCGACCGTCCTTCTACCTGCTGAACGTCGGCGAGACGCACTACCCCTACGCCTTGCCCGATGAGCCTCCCGAAGAGTGGCCGCGAATCAGCGGCGTGCACGGTGTTTTCAAGCATCTCGACGACCACGTCGTCGGCGGCAAGCTCGTGCGCGGCAAGAAACGGTTTTTCGACGAAAAGGCCCTCAAGGAGCTGCGCCAGCGTCAGATCAAGGCCGTGAAATACCTGGATCAAGTGGTCGAAGAACTGTTCGACATCGTGCCGAAGAACACCTACATCACGATTACGTCCGACCACGGGGAGCTGTTCGGAGAAGACGGCTATTTCGGCCATGGTCCCATCCAGCACGACAAGGTGCTCGAGGTCCCCTTCGTCGAAGGAAAGCTGCGATGAAGGATCGGACCGCCCACGACCGGGGAATGGTCCAGCCGGCCGCGGCCCAGCCAACTCAGCCCGGATCGCCGTGGCGATCGGCTTTTCTCCCGGTCCTTGCGTTGTCGGCGCTGCTATTAGAGGGTCCACAAGCCGACTCCCCGTCCTTTCACCTCGCTTACATCGGCCCGGGGGCGGGATTCGCGTTCCTGGGGTCTTTTCTCAGTCTTTTGATCGCCTTGCTGGTCGGCGCGGCTTCACTTTTGATCTGGCCGTTCCGCGTTCTGTGGCGCTCTCTCACCCGGCGGCAGGGCCTCAAGAAAGCGCGCATCCGGAAATTGATCTTCCTTGGTCTTGACGGGCTCGAGCCCGAGCTGACGGAACGATTCATCGAACAGGGCAAGATGCCCAACCTCGCGCGCCTGCGCGACCAGGGCGTATACCGCCGCCTGAGGACGACCTATCCTCCTCTTTCCCCGGTGGCCTGGTCGACTTTCTCGACCGGCGTCACCCCCGGCAAGCACAACATGTTCGACTTCTTGAACCGCAGCATGAGGACGTATATGCCGGAACTGGCGTCCTCGAAAGTCAACAAGCCCAGACGTTTTCTGCGATTGGGCAAGTGGTCGATCCCTCTCGACCGGGCCACGGTCGAGCTGCGTCGCAAGAGCCGGACGTTTTGGAACATCCTGGGAGATCAGCACGTGGGTTGCACCATCCTGCGCGTACCCATTACGTTCCCCCCGGAAAAGTTCCGCGGCCGGCTGCTATCGGCCATGTGTACGCCCGATCTGTTGGGAACCCAGGGCAGCTTCTTGCACTTCACCACCAGCGGGGGGCGTGAGTCCTTCGCCGAAGGGGGAAACCGTTACCCGCTCGAGCGTGACGGCGAGGGGTTGCGGGGAACAATCGAAGGGCCGGAGAACCCGTTACAGGGCGAGTCGGGGCCGATCAAACTTCCGTTTTCCCTTCTCCTGGCTGACGACCCCCAAACGGCGGAGCTGAGACTCGATAAAGAAACGTACACGCTCAGGCTGAATGAATATTCGCCCTGGGTTCGACTCACGTTTCGAGCCGGATTGGGAGTCAAAGTGCGCGGGGTCTGCCGTTTCATGCTCACCTCGACGCGCCCGGAGGTCTCGCTCTACCTGACGCCGATCAACATCGATCCCGAGAATCCCGCTCTCCCGATTTCTCAGCCCAGCTACTATGCGACCTACCTGGCCAAGTTGCTGGGGGTCTACGCCACGCTAGGACTGGCGGAAGATACCTGGGCGCTCAACGAGCGCGTCATCGACGAACAGGGGTTCCTCGATCAGGCCTACGCGATTTGCGAAGAGCGCGAGGCGATGTTTTTCAACGCCCTCGACAAGACGAGGCAGGGCGTGGCGGCCTGCGTGTTCGACACCAGTGACCGCGTTCAACACATGTTCTATCGCTACTTGGAACCGAACCACCCGGCCCACGCGGCGAACCCGCCCGCCTCGAACGGGGACCCGGGAACGAACGGAAAATACCGCGGCGCCATCGAGGATCTCTACCGGCGTATGGACAGAATCGTCGGCCGGACGATGCGATACGTGGATGACGACACCGTTTTGTTCGTCCTATCCGATCACGGCTTCAAGTCTTTCCAGCGAGGGATCAATCTCAACGCATGGCTGCGCGACAACGGCTACCTGCACCTGAAAAACGGAGATGGCGGTGCCGGCGCCTACTTGAAAGCGGTGGACTGGAGCCGCACGCGCGCCTACACGTTTGGCCTGGCGGGAATTTACGTCAACCAGAAGGGGCGTGAAGGCCAAGGCATCGTCGCGCGCGGAGCCGAGGCCGAAGCTCTCAGAAAGGAGCTGGCCGAAAAGCTCAGCGGCCTACTCGACGAAGAAAGGAACCAGGTGGCGATTCGGCGGGCCTATCCCAAAGAGGATGTCTACGAAGGCCCGTACACCGATTCGGCTCCTGACGTCGTCGTCGGCTATGACGTCGGATACCGCAGCTCCTGGGGGTCGGCTCTGGGCGAGACCGGCGGGCCGGTATTCGAAGACAACCGCAAAGCCTGGAGCGGCGACCATTGCAGTGATCCCGCGATCATCCCCGGCGTCGTCTTTTGCAACAGGAAGTTCGAAGCCGAGGATCCGGGCATCGAGGATCTTGCCCCGACGGCGCTGTCGCTATTTGGATTCAAGGCTCCCGCCTACATGGACGGTCGAGACCTCGGGGTCGAGGACACGAAAATCGATGCACAAGGCTGAAGCCGCCGTGGCCCGAGCGGCGCGGTTTTTCTCTCTGGCGCTTGCCCTGGCCCTCACAGCAGCCGGCTGCGGCCCGTCGCCCGACCACTCCTCCGACACGCGGATGATCATATTGGGCGTCGACGGAATGGACCCGAAGTTCCTCGAGCGCCACTGGGACGCGCTGCCGAACCTCGATCGGCTTCGCCGCCAAGGTGATTTCAAACCGCTGGCGACCACAAACCCGCCTCAAAGCCCCGTCGCCTGGTCGAGTATGATCACCGGCATGGACCCGGGAGGGCACGGCATCTTCGACTTTGTCCACCGGGACCCCTTCACCCGTCTTCCCTTCTCGTCAATGGCCGACACGCGAGAGGCGGGCCGGACCTGGGAGATCGGCCCCTACGTCATCCCTCTTTCCTCGGGAACGGTGAGCATCAACCGCGAGGGAACGCCCTTCTGGCCGATACTGGCCGAGCAAGGCGTTCCGGTCACGATGATTCGCATGCCGGCCAACTTCCCCCCGGTCGAGTGCGAAGCGGTCGCTTTGTCCGGGATGGGTACCCCCGACATGCGCGGCACCTACGGTACGTTCACCTTCGTGACCGATGACCCCGAGGAGCGAACACGGTCGGTCTCCGGAGGCGAAATCATACGCATCCCGCCGTTCGGTCACGGCGCGAAGATCACGATCGAGGGGCCCACCAACACCTTCATGAAGGCCCGGCCGCGCTCGTTCGCTACCCTCACCGTCCATCGAGACCCGGACGAAGCCGTTGCCCGGTTCGATCTTGACGATCAATCGGTGGTACTGCAGGAAGGGGAATGGTCCGGCTGGATGCGGGCAAGCTTTCCTTTGCTCGGCGCGCTGAAGAGCGCCTCGGGAATCTTTCGGCTTTATCTCAAGCAGCTTCGGCCCAGCTTTCAGCTCTACATGACGCCCGTCAACCTGGACCCCTCCCAGCCCGAACTGCCGATCTCGACGCCCGCTTCCTATAGCGGCGAGGTCGCGCGGGAGCTGGGTCCCTTCTACACCCAAGGCATGGCCGAGGATACGAGCGCTCTGCGCCAGGGAGTGCTCAGCCTCGATGAGTTCATCGCGCAGACCGAGCTTGTCTTGGACGAAAGCCGTGCTCTGTTTCGTCGCGAGTTGGAGAAATTCGCCGGCGGCCTATTGTTTTTCTACTTCTCGAGCGTCGACCAGAACGCCCATATGCTCTGGGGACGCCACGATGACAAGTTGCTGAGGTTCTACCGCTCGGTCGACGAAGCGGTAGGCGAGGCCATGTCCAAGATCGACGACTCGACGACGTTGATCGTGATGTCCGACCACGGCTTCACGCGTTTCGACCGCGCCGTTCATCTCAACACCATTCTCATGCGCGAGGGGTTTCTTGCTCTCGACGACCCCGCCAACACGGGAGACGACGAGCTGTTCGCCCATGTCGACTGGTCTCGTACCGAGGCCTACGCCATGGGGATCAACAGCATCTACCTGAACCTCCTCGGCCGTGAAAGAGGAGGAATCGTCTCCGAAGGCGAAGAGAGCGAGAAGGTCATTGCGCGGCTTAGCGAGCGGCTCATTGCCTTTCGCGACCCGGGGAACGGCGCGCAGGTCATCGAAGAGGTGTACACTCCCCAGCAGGCTTACAAGGGCTATAATCTCAAGTTCGCTCCCGATCTCATCGTCGGTTACCGTCCGCCCTATCGAGCTTCTTGGAAGACCCCCCTCGGCGGTGTGCCCGATGCTACGGTGGAAGATAATGAGGACGCTTGGATCGGGGACCACTGCGTGGCTCCCAAGTTTGTTCCCGGGGTGTTCATCAGCAATCGCAGGAGCTCGCTGGAGGACCCGGCATTGCCCGACTTGACGGTGACGATTCTCGCCGAGTTCGGGATGGCCGCGACGCCGGAAATGGTTGGCCACCGCCTTTTCTAGCCGGCTTTTCGCACCAGGTGGCGAGGCGAAGTGCGTGAGAGGCCTGTCAGTACAAGGCGCGCGCCGCTCAGCGCCGCATTTCTTGAATAATGCGGGCGTACTTAAACAGTACGTTGAGCACGGTGAGCAAGCGCAACGAAGTAATGGCGGGCCTATCGCGTGCTTCGGCCGTCAGCTGGCGAGAAATGCCGGCTAGCCGGTGGCCCATGGGGTGAAATCATGTTGGGACCTTCCGTCAAGCTGGACAAGCCCTTATGGGATCGCATCAAGCGCTGCGCCAAGGCCGGGGGCTATTCCTCTCCCAAAGAGTTCATCCAACACGTGTTGGAAAGGGAGCTGGCCAAGCTCGAAGAAGCCGACTCCGACGAAGAGATCATGAAGAAACTTCAGGGTCTCGGCTATATTGACTGACGCCCTCTCCGGCGCACTTCAATGGTGGACTGGTGGAACGCGGCGCTGCGGACCCTGATCGGCGGGTATGGCTCGCTGTTCGGCGAGTTGCACCCGTTCGTCAGCCTGACCGTGCTCTCCGTCCTGATGGGAGTGGGCATGCTTTGGGTCTTCGCCCGCGTGTCTAATCAGGACGCCATCCGCCGGACGAAGAAGCGTCTCCAGGCTTATCTGCTTGAGCTGCGTCTGTTCGGCGATGAACCCGCGTTGCTCTGGAAGTCGCAGAAGGACCTGCTTCGCACCAACGTTCACTACCTGAGCCTGATGCTTCGTCCGGCGCTGATTCTCACCGCGCCTGTTGTGATCCTGCTGTTTCATCTCGACGCGGTGTACGGTCTGGCTCCCTTGCCGGTGGGCGAACCGGCGGTAGTCACCGTCCAGGCGAGCGAACAGATATCGT
Organism: Bryobacterales bacterium; assembly: GCA_965248365.1. Lineage (GTDB taxonomy): Bacteria > Acidobacteriota > Terriglobia > Bryobacterales > UBA6623. The sequence continues at coordinate 1,513,052 of CBDFJA010000004.1, forward strand.
CGCGGGCCCCGGCGCCCCGGTTGTCCGCCGCTACGGGTTTTGCCGTCGAAACGCCCGCTGTTCGCGTGCTGGAACAGAGTCAATTCAGTTGGCGGATTCGGCCCCTGCGGGAAGCCGCCGGCGAGCTGCGTTTCAACTGGAACGGGGCCGAATGGGAGAAGACGGTCGCCTCGGGAGAGGGTTCCCAGTATCTATCGAGCCGCCGGGTTCGCTCTTGGCTCGATACGCTCTGGAATCCCGGCGAAGACCGGCTTCAAGGGCCCCGCGTCGAATGGGTCGAAGTCCGCTACCCGCCGGCGGCCATTGAGATCGCCGGTGTCGAGATCCATTGGCTGATCTGGTTTCTTGTGATCTCCGTTCTGAGCGCCTACCTATTGAAGGGCTATTTCAACGTCGCGGTGTAGCCCGCTTGCCGAGCCGCGACGGTGACGGAGCGGTCCAGGTCGCATCTCCAGGTTGCCCCCGGGCTTCCTAAGCAATCAACCCCAGGATTTCCCCTTGTTAGCGGGTTTCCACATCCCCATAGGGTCTTCCTGGACCGCTTGCTTACGCGCGCGGGATTTAATATCCATCACCAAACCGGCAGCCACGCTCGGCTGTTTCACGGCAGCCGACCAGAACTGCGAGTGACCGTTCCGATCCACGCCAAGGACCTCCCGCCTCCGACGCTAAGACGCATCCTCAAGCAGGCTGATCTGACAGCCGACGAGTTCCGGCGGCTGCTTTAGGGTGCGGCAGGTAACCGCTATGCCCTACGGCCATTCTGTCGCCCCCTAATCGCGACGCTTCCACAGCTGACTCTTCCAGACGCGCCGCCGCCCACAACCCCTCAGGCCAGTCTCACCAACACGATCAGCGTCAACCCGTAAGCCAGGCTGGTCCCCAGCAGAACCATGCCGACGACTCGCTCGTTGTAGTGCTTGAACCACAGATAGACCCCCGTGGCCCCAAGACCGAATAGAGCGACCGACACCAATCCGACGAAGAATCCCCAAACGTTGAGCAGCTCATATTCATGCCCTAGCCCGGCCAGATGGTGGATGCGGTTGAGCATCTCGATGAAGCCGCCTCGGTTTGTCCGAACTGAAGCATGGTCGCCGCCGATTCTGTAGGTCACCTCATGTAGCGTTCCGGGACGAACGATTCGCAGAGCTATTCTCTTCCGGTTTTGACGGATCCGCTGTAGGTTGCCTCGCAGTCCGTGATCCTGCCTGAGTTGCCGAGCTAGAGACCGAGGCGTCGTTGCCTGTTCGGGATTGACGCTGGCTTGGGTGTCGGTGAGGGTCTTCGTCTTGGGGAACCACCCGCCGTGCGACATCTGGAGGGAGCTTACGCCGTACATCAACAGAAACAGCCAACAGAACAGACCAAGCGCCAGATGAGTGTTCCGCATCCACGAATACATGCTGATCACCGGGTCAGCCAATAGAGCACGAGAAACGCGGCGCTTCCCGCGCCGAAGGAAACCTGGCCCCAACGAGAACCGGGGCGTACGGCCACCCAGAGATAGACCCCGGAAAGCGACATCCCGATCAGAGCCCAGATGGCCATCTCCATGTAGTACGCCCAAAGTCGAATTCGCGGGTCAGGCGCCGCCCAGCGCGGGACGGTAGTGTGTAACGCATTCAAGGTTTGCACCAGGCTGAGCCGCTCGGTCGCGACGAGAAGCCTATTTTCCTTTTCGAGCACGGTAACCTTCCGCAAACCATTCGCCGTGTGGATCGGCAGAACAAGATTCCCTTGCGCGTCATGGCGCAGATCCCACGCTTCCAAAGGCCGGGCCAAGGGGGGCTTCAGCGTTTCGTACACGCGGTCCGCCAACTGCTTGTCGGTAAGGTTTCCCGGCGCTTTAAAGTCCACGTGCTCGATCTTCGCTTCGGGCCGATCGCGGCTGGGATCGCGCAGCGTTGCGTGCATCCCGGCGATGCCGAAAACGATAAGTGCCGAGAACGTCAACAACCCGGTGTACATGTGAATTTTCTTGACGAGATCGTACACAGGTAATGGCCCTATCACAGATTCGCGCATCCTTCCAAAGAGTCCGCGGCAAACCAATGCCGGGCAAGACGATATGTGAAAACGGCGGCGCTGAGAGGGGAAAGGCCTCAAACGCGCCGGGAGCGGGTTCGCCGCCGGAGATCGGCGTGGAGAACGCCATCGAGGTTCCCACACACTCATGCTGGGTTTGATCCGAGCCGATAAGAGGGACGTGGCGCGGCCCGTCCGACCGGCCGGGTTGCCCGCCGAGCAGCGGAAGCCTCGGAGGGTGAAGCCGAGTCGGCAAATGAGGGCGCTCCAGGCGGGTCGGAACCGAGTACTAGCCCGCTTTTCTCGAGAGGGGCGAGGCGAAGAGCGTGAGAAACCCCGTCAGCGCCCAACGCGAGACGCTTGGCGCCGCGTCTCTATGAATAATGCGGGCGTACTGGGAGAGCCCGTTGGGCACGGCGAGCAAGTGCAACGTGGTAATGGCGAGCTTACTGCGTGCTTTGACCGTCAGGTAGTAAAAAAAACGGGCTAGGGATCATCCCGAGAGGCTCGCTTTTCCTGGAATCATGGCTACTAGTCGACTTGAGTCGTCCGGCAATCCGCCCCCTGCCGTGGAGGGTCCGGGATGCCCGCCCTATGAGCGGGCTCTCGCTCGGTTTCTGCAGTCGCAATCGGAACCGGACCGAATGGAGCTGTGCCTATTGGCCAAGGAAATGGTCGCCTAGCGTACGCCGATCACTGAAGCGCTGGAGAGCAACTGGCGGGCCGCTCGCTCTTTCCTAGGTTCTCCTCCCGCCGAGCAGCAGGCGCGCTGCGTCGAGGCCATCGCTCAATCGCAACGAGACCTTGGAGAGGCTTTCGACCAGGCCCTCCGTCTGGAAGCTCGGGCGCATGTGAGACTCGCCTCCGCGTACGCTCAAAAGACCCGGGAGGTCAAAACTTTGCTCGACAGCCTCCCCGCTTTCGCCTTCATGAAGGACTCCGACTTTCGCTACGCGGCCGTCAACGAGGTGTTTTGCGAAGCTCTGGGGTGCCCGGCGGAGGAGCTCATCGCTAAGACGGACTTCGACCTGTTTCCTAAAATCGTGGCCCAACGGTTCGTGGAACGAGACCAAGAAGTCGTACGCGGCCGTTCGGCCATCCGGCATGAGGAGACGGTGGATATTAATGGACGAGTTCGAACCTTGCTGGTGATCAAAGCGCCGGTGTTGGATGCGAACGGAACCCCCACCGGACTGATCGGCGTCGGCTTCGACATCACCGAGCGCAAGCGCATCGAGCAGGAGCGCACGCGGCTGGCGGCAGCCCTGGAGTCGGCCGGTGAAGCGGTTCTGATTACCGACACGGAGGGAACCATTCAATTCGTCAATCCGGCCTTTGAGCGTCTGACGGGCTATTCCAGTCATGAAGCGATCGGGGAAAACCCGCGCATACTGAAAAGCGGCTTTCATGGCGCCGAGTTTTATCGGGAGATGTGGGAGACGTTGGGCCGGGGACAAGTGTGGCAGGGGACGGTCCGAAACAAGAAGAAAGATCGGTCGCTATTTGACGCCGATCAAACACTCGCGCCGGTGCAGGACAGCGCGGGGAAGACCAACAGCTACGTAGGGGTCGTCCGCGACATTACCGAACGCAAGCGGATGGACGAGAGCCTACAGCGAGCGGTGATGGTCAAGGTCGAGTTTACCTCGATGGTTTCCCATGAGCTTCGGACGCCACTGACCGCGATCAAAGAAGCCATCGACGTGGTGGCCGACCTCACCGCCGGACCCGTGAACCAGCATCAAGCCGAGTTTCTGGCCTTGGCAAAGCGCAATGTGGACCGATTGCACCGTCTCATCAACGACACGCTGGACTTTTCCAAGTTGGAGCGCGGAGAGTTCCACTTGGAGTTGGGGCCGCACGATCTCAACGCTCTGACCAGAGAGATCGTCATGCAGCAGCGGCTGGCGGCTCAGAAACAAGGCTTGCGGCTCGAGATCTCCGTCGAGGAGGGACTGCCGCCGGTTCGCCTGGACCCGGACCGCGTCAGTCAGGTTCTGATCAACTTGATTGGAAACGCCGTGCGCTATTGCGACGGCGGATGGATTGAGGTCAGCACTCGGCGAGGCGACGGGGAAGACGTCGTCGTTAAGGTGCAGGACAGCGGGCCGGGCATCCCCGAGGACAAGCTGGAGCACATTTTCGAGGCCTTCGTGCAGCTCAGCACGGGCCCGGGACGCCGCTCGGGAGGAACCGGTCTGGGCCTATCGATCAGTAAGAAACTCGTGGAGCTGCACGGCGGGCGCATTTGGGTCGAGTCCGAGGTAGGCCGGGGTTCGGCGTTCAATTTCACTCTTCGCCTCCATGAAGAGTCGATCGAAAGGAGCTAGAGAGTGGCCAAATCGAGGGTTCTCATTGTCGATGACGAAGAAGACGTAGTGGCCGCGCTGCAGTTCAGACTGGCCTCGGCCGGCTACGAGGTCCTCGCCGCCTCGGACGGGGCAGAAGCTTTGGAAGTCCTTAAGCGTGAGACCGTGGATCTGGTTCTAGCCGACTTCATGATGCCGGAGATCAACGGTTTGGAGCTGACCCGTCTGGTGAAAGCCAATCCGAATTGGTTCGACACCCGGATTGTGCTGTTCTCGTGCAATTCCGAGCCTGAATTTCGAAACCGCGCGCTTGAGCTTGGCGCGGTCGACTATCTTCCGAAAACCGGCGGGGCGAATTCGATCGTGGCCAGGGTGTACGAGATTCTCGGTCCGCAGACGAAGGAACCCTCCCCTCCCGCCGAACGCCCCTTGCCGGAACCAGAGCAGAGCCTTCCCGAGTCAGCCTTGGGCGAACAACTCCGAGCCCTGTCGCGAAGTCTGGCGGATATGCTTCATCTAGCTCAGATGGAGAAAGACATTCCCTCGACGACGCAATACGCGCTGGATTCCGCCAACAGAATCGCCGGTGACATTGCTCGCTTGGTCCGCTCCGTCGAGGAAAAATCCGCGGTGCCGTCACCCACCGCAAACCAACCGAAAACAACGTCCTGATGGAACCGGAAAACGAAGCGCAGACCATCCTAATCGTTGACGAAGAAGAAGACGTCGTGAAACCCATCATTTTTCGATTGGAGATGCAGGGCTTCGATGTACTCATGGAGGCGGACGGAGAAACTGGCTTCCAGACCGCGCTCGCCGAAATGCCGGACCTGATCTTGCTCGACATCATGATGCCCGGCATCGACGGGCTGACGTTGTGCCAGATCCTCAAAGAACGGCCCGATACCGCGCACATTCCGATCATCATGCTGACGGCGAAGACGACGATGGGAGACGTGGAGAAGGCCTTTGCCGTCAAAGCCAACGACTACGTCGCCAAGCCTTTCGAATGGCAGGAACTATTGGGGAAAATCCAACGCTGTCTGGCGTATGAAGACGCCGTCCAACCGGAGACCCCCTAGCCCGCGTCACACTCCCCTGCATTTTCAGCCCGCCGACAGATCTTGCCGGCATACAGCGCTCCGCTGGCTTGTCCCAACTAGGTTTTGAGCCGCCGCGGCATGAACCGTTCTTGGTTCGGCAGGAGCTGCCGCCTAGCCCGCTTTTCTCACCACGTGGCGAGACGAAGTGCGTGAGAAGCCCGTCAGTACAAGGCGCGCGACGCTCGGCACCGCATTTCTTGAATAACGCGGGCGTACTTAAACAGTACGTTGAGCACGGCCAGCAAGCGCAACGCAGTAATAGCGGGCTTATGGCGTGCTTCGACCGTCAGGTGGCGAGAAATGCGGGCTCGCCGCCCTTGGTAGAAGTGAAGCTCGCGAAAAATCGGGTACAGCCAGCCAATTCACTTCAAGCTAAGTGCCTTTTTTCTAGGGTCTGGTGAGGGCGAATTGGTGGCAGTCCCCATTGTTCGCTCCTGCACGACTTTTGCCACGGGCTGCTAGCGCCGTGGGGTTCACCCCAACTCCATGTCGCCACGAATGGCGACACGGCACGCAGGAATGCGCGCGCCACGTCCGGTTGCCCCGTCCAAGCGTGGCGGGCAGGCGGAAACCCGAGCGTATAGCGAAGAAAGTCGGTCCAGGCCCGACTGGCGCGGTGACCCGGGGGAGTTCGTCTGGTGTGGAGCCGCCCGTGGGGCGCGGAACCGTTGATCTTTAGTTTGTGGCGCACGCTCTCCGGCTCGCCGCCTAGTAAGAAAAGCGGTCCGACAAACAGGCAAGACTCGTGTCCTCCCTTTCTCAGTATCTGTGGCTGGGGTCCTCGTCGCCATGGCCGATAAGGCTATGGGAGACGGGCATTGGCTTTGCGACCGCGACGAACGGGGGAGCGCATTCGGGTTGCGCTGGTCGACGACCACCAACTATTGCGAGCGGGCGTGCGGACCTTGCTCGAAGAAGAGCCCGACCTGGAGGTCGCTGCCGACCTCGCCCACGGAAACGGAATCTGCGCGCTGATTCGCCGCGCCAAGATAGACGTCTTGCTTCTCGACCTGGATATGCCGCCCCCTGACGGACATGAGGTTCTCCGGCAGATGAAAACAGCCCGCTTAGCGGCGCACACGATTATTCTCACTGGGGTCGATGACCCTCTGTCGCTGGCGCTCGCGTTGGAACTAGGCGCCAAGGGGATCGTGCCTAAGAAATCGGCCCCGAAGCAGTTGATTCAAGCCCTCCGTAGGGTCTACCGGGGAGGCCTCTGGCTGGAGGAAAGCCTAGCTCATCTCAAGCCGCACATGCTCCAAACCCCGCCGCCGAAGCGTCCTCACCAGAAAGCCCGCGCGCCGCGGCCCGCCGAGAAGGTTTCTCCGTGGAGTTCTCTGACGCCGCGCGAGCGCCAAATCTCTTTACTGGTCGCCCAGGGTCAACGCTATAAGCAGATCGCAAGCCACCTGGGTATCAGCAATCAGACCGTCCGCAATCACCTGCGCAACGTCTTCGACAAGCTGCAAGTCAAAGACCGAGTGCAGTTGGCGCTCTACACCGTTCGACGCACACCTCAAGAAACTGTCCCACAGAAAATTTTCGGCGCCGCGTCTAGCCCGCATTTCTCACCACCTGACGGTCGAAACACGCCATAGTCAAATGGCGATGCCGAGGCCCACGCGGGTTTCGCCCGTGCTGAGCGGTGTCATCCGAGCGACGATTTTGCCCTGTCTCGGCGAACCAACGACGGCTCAGCGTTGCCGTATGGCACAATGGGGGAACCGCGCCGCTGCCATCCGAGACCGTTGTCTTCCGGGGCTTGTCGGCGGGCGGCCTTCTTGTCTCGTTTCTTGTCGAGGCTCGCCAAATACGGTGACTTGGGAACACGGGCGCAGCATGCTGGGGCCCGGCGGCCTCGACCCGGCCCCTGTCTCCGTCATCTGCGAGACTCAGTAGTCGGAAAAGATACGCTATGGGAGCGCGTTGCATCGATGGTCTGGCTTGCTGCCGTCGCACTTCTTGGCTTGTTTCCCGTTGAACTGGCGGGCGTCGAAATCGCCACGGGTTCGATGTTGGGACCTCGCTACAAGGCCAACCGATTCTACGCGCGCAGTTCGCCGAGCAGTAGCTGGCGCCAGACCTACTCAGGGAGAGCCTATCGCTCGCAAGCCCGTGGCAAGTTGATGGCTCTCGGGCTGACACAGGCGATCTTCGATGGTGAGATCCCGTCGGAGCAGCGTTTTGACCCTGACCGCAACACGGATGAGGTCATCAAGGCCCTGGACCTCTACCGAGAACACGGAGTGCTGGCCATCAGCGTCAGCTTGCAGGGAGATCGGCCCGGATACGGCGGCGCCATCGGCAATACTCTCGAGCCGGGCGGACAGTCGGCCAGCCGGGGCCCGTCAGTCAGCGCGTTCCGCTCCGACGGCTCGCTAAAACAAGAGTGGCTCGGACGGCTGCGGAGACTGGTTGAGGAAGCCGACCGGCGCGGCATGTTCGTCTGCCTGATTTACTTCCAGCCGGGCCAAGACGGTATCTTTGATTCACCGAACGCCATCGTAGCCGCGACCCGAAATATCACCGACTGGCTCATTGAAAGCGATCTCCGCAACGTCATCATCGATATTGCTAAAGAATGGGACGCCGAGGAATACAGTTGGGATCATGGACGATTTATCCCCGAGAACATCGACCGGCTGATCGAAACGGTCCGCGACCGATTCAACGCGGCCGACTACACGTTGCCGATCGGTGCTTCCGGCAGCAGCCGTATGTCGTACCCTGACTCATTGGCTCAGGCCTGCGACCTGGTTTTGATCCACGGTAACGGCAGGACCCCCGGCGAGAAAATCAGACGTCTACGGGAGTTTCAAGCGATGTCGCGAACGGTGTGGATGACCGAGGATGACAACGGGCATGAGACGACGCTGGCCAACCTGTCCCGAGAAAAGGCCAGCGCCGATGCCGTTTTTCACGAGGGCGGCGGCTGGGGCTATTTTCCGCGTCAACAAACGCGGCGCTTCCCGTTTCAATACCTTCCCGGAGAGACCAGCCGTTTCGACGATGAAATGGCCGAGCCGGCCCGGGACGGAGCTTATTTCCGGGCTGTGTTGGAGCACATCGCCAAGCTGGTGCTCCGAAAACCGCCCAGCAGTGCAAGCCCCCCGAGCAAGCGCAAGAAGTAGCCGCCATTTCGAGTGAGGGTCCCCGCGGTGAACGCCTCTTCCCCGTCTCCTCGACACGCGGCCTTGCCGCTCCCCGGGGGGGCGGTTCCACGTACAGCCCGTGCATGGGCCCGGCGCGGGTTCTTGGCGCTAGCGATCCCGCTCTGCTTTTGGGCCAGCGGGCGCCTAGCCGGCGGCCAAGACTATCGAGACTTCATTACAGCCACGCCTTTGCCGCCCCATGACGCCCTCGTCGTCGGTTTTCTAGGCGGCCGCGAACCCTGGAACAACAACAAGCGCTGGGTGAGGAAACTGGCGCTCAAGCTGCGTGGTATGAATCTTCCCGGGGTTCACGTCGAAACCGTCGAGAACACTCGACGTCCATTAGCGATCGAATTAATCAAGAAAGCCTTTGATCGAAACCGAGACCACACGCTGGATTCGGCCGAGCGCGGCCGCGTTCGGCTGATTGTCTATGGCCACAGTTTCGGCGGCGCGGCCGTCGTAAAGTTAGCCCGCCAACTGGAGAAAATGGACGTGCCGATTTTGCTCACCGTCCAGATCGATAGCGTCGGACGAGGAGACGGCTTGATTCCTCCCAATGTCCGCCGGGCGGCTAATTTATTCCAAGCCAACGGCCTCTTCATTCGCGGCGAGCCGGAAATTCGCGCCCAGGACCCGACGAAGACAACCATCATCGGCAACTTCGAATATGACTATCGAGGCAAGAACATCGACCTATCCCATGTCTCGTGGTGGAAGAGAATCCTTCGAACGGCTCACGCGAAGATGGGCCACGATCCGGAGGTGTGGGCGCGGATCGAGGGGCTCATCCTCCATGCACTCCGGGACGCGAACGGCAGGCCCGACCCATAGATCCGCGAATCTGTATACCGTCGACAAGCTGCCGCCGCGAGCCGCAACCGGCAGGTCTGATCGAAGAAGGCCATTGGCCCGCTGTCGCAGCACGCCATAAGCCGGCCATGACTGCGTTGCGCTTGCTCGCCGTGCCCAACGTAGGGTTCAGGTACGCCTGCATTGTTCAGGAAATGGGGCGCCGAGCGGCGCGCGCCTTGTACTGACGGGCCTCTCACGCACTTCCCCTCGCCAGGTGCCGTGCTTTCCCCCGACTTTGTCAGGAGGCTTCAGCGGGGCCGGTTGCCCGACCGCACCGCTGGTCAGCTTCCATGCTGACCGACAACTACCTGGCTGGGATCCTTCCTCCCACAGGGTCGCCGAGCCCAAAAGGCACACTCAGAAATCCGGGCCAGACGGGGCTAGATGAGTTCAGCGACGGGTTGGCCCGTGGCGTCTTCGAAGGAGTTGGCAATTTTGACGGGACGTCCCACCGGCGTCATGTACTCGCCGGTCCAGTCGATTCCGAGAGCCTTGTAGACAGTGGCGAAAAGGTCTCCGATGCTGGTCTCTCTTTCGAGGACCACCGCTGCCCGCTCGTCGCTCTTCCCGACGACCTGAGGGGTCTTGAGGCCGCCGCCGCCGAGAGCAATCGACCAGCAGCGCGGCCAGTGATCCCGGCCTAGGTTGGGATTGATGTCCGGCGTGCGGCCGAACTCTCCCATGACGACGACAATTGTCTCCTCATAGAGGCCGCGGGAGACCAGATCGTCGATGAGGGCTGAGAGCGAACGGTCGAGAGGCGGGGTCAACTTGTCCCGGTGCCCCTTGTCGTTGTCGGAGTGCGTATCCCAGGAGTTGCCGTGATAGCCCGCGGCGGTCACGAAGCGCGTTCCCGCCTCGACCAGGCGGCGCGCCAGCAGCAAACTCTGCCCGACCGAGTCCCGCCCGTAGGCGTCCTTCGTCTTCTCGGACTCTCGGGAAAGATCAAAAGCTTGCCGCACGCCCGGCGTGAGAAGCATCTCCCAGGCCTTGGTCGTAAAGGCGTCCATTTTCGCGTGCTCGACGCTTTGAACGCGCGCCCGGTACATCCGGTCCACCACGTTCAGGAACGCTCGCCGGTTCTCAACCGCCGCTGGAGCCAGGGACTTGGGAAGAGTCAGGTCCGTCACCGCAAAGTCTTCCTCCGACGGATCGGGAATCAGCATCGGGTCATAGTCGGGCCCGAGAAAAGCGGACTTGAAGTAATCCTGATACTGCCGGCCGCGCTCCCAGCGGGGGACGATCGCGTAAGGAGGCATACCGTTCGCCGGACCCAGCTCTTTGCCGACGATCGAGCCCAGGCTCGGGAACTGCATGGCCGGGTTGTGCAGGTGCCCGGTCGCGACATAGTGAACCGCCTGCGGATGGTCGTCACCGAACGATCTCATGGACCGAATCAGCGCCAACTTGTCCATGCGTTTGGCGAGGTTCGGCAGCAGCTCGGAGATGCGGATGCCGTCCACGTTGGTCGCAATCGGACGGAACGAGCTGTTGGTCTTCGGATCCCAGGTATCCATCTGGCTCGGCCCGCCGTCGAGCCACACCAGGATGCAAGCCTTCGCTTTCGCTTGGGAGGAGACGCGCGCCGGCGTCGCGGCCGCGAGACGCAGGGATTGGCTTAGGTGCATGCCGAGGAACCCCAGCGACCCGACGTTAATGAAGTCGCGTCGGGCCCACTGCTCTTGGGATCTACAAAGGCAACCGACTCTCGTCATCATGATGACCGTTTCCGGTTCGACAGGAACCGCAACGGCGGCTCGCCTACGAGTTTACCGCACGAATCAGTGGTTTTCCGCGAATTCCCGCGAACTGATGAGGGCCCACTGCAAGTCTTTGAGGGCCTGTTCGCGCGTCGGCGTCCCCGTGATCAGCCGCTTCAGCACCGCGGTCTCTTTTTCTGTCGGGAAGCGGGAGAACGCTGCCAGGTAGAGTTCCTCAATGATCTTATCGTCTGACGCTCCCCGGCGGTGCATCTGGTAGACTCTGGCGCCTTCGGTCCAAAGCTTTTCGTTGTACGTCGACCCGGCCAACATGTGCAGCGCTTGAGTGAGCTTCGGCGCCGCGTCGCGCTCAGGCACGGAAAAGCGGTTCGGGCGGCCGTAGAGGTCGAGGAAAGGGGAATAATAGATGTCGCTTTCCTTCAGTTGCACGGCGCGGGTCCCCAGGGGCGCCTTGCCGCCGGGCCATTCCCCGCGATTCATGCCGACATCGAAGCGCTCCCGCACCCCGGTCACATCGGCGATCGCATCCAGCAGGATCTCGGCGTCGAGCGGGCGCGGCAGCGCGTGCGAGTAGTTAATGCGGTCCGCCGAGTTGGTCTCGTTCGCGGCGCTCGACAACTGATAGGCGCGCGAGGCGGCGATCAGCCGGATCAATCGTTTCAGCTTGTACCCGTTGCGGGAGAAATCCTCGGCCAACCGTCTGAGCAGTCTGGGGTGGCTGGGCGGATTCGTGCTCCGGAAATCATCGACCGGATTCACGATGCCCCGCCCGAAGAAGTGGCTCCACATGCGATTGACGGCGGCCTCGGCGAAGTAGGGGTGCGCCGTCATCCACTTGGCGAGTTCCCGTCGGGGCAGGTTTGTGTCTTTGAAACCAACCACCGTGCCGTCGAGGAAGGTCGGCTGCACGACGTCCTTGGTCCTGGGGTGGACGACGCGCAGCTCCCGCGGACTGGGTACGTCGGGAGCGACCTCTTCGCCGTCGGGAAAATCGAAAATCACCGACGTCGGGTTGCCGCCCAGCTTGAACATCGGCCCGAAGAAGGCCGTCATCCCCCAAAACTGATCCTGCGTCCATCGCTCGTAGGGATGGTCGTGACACTGTGCGCAATCGAGTCGCCGCCCCATGAAGACGCGGACTTCCTCGCCCATCATGTTCTCGGGCGGCGGAATCACCAAGTACGGCAAATAGTGACGAGATGGGGCGGAGTAGCCCTGCGCGGCGATCCGCTCGCGGGCGACTTCATCATAAGGGCGATCCCGGGCAACGGCGTCTCGAATCCATTCCCAGTAGGACTGCGTCCACTTCGGGTTTATGCCGACCGGAAAGATCGCCACGCGGAACAGATCGGCGAAGCGAAACGTCCAGTAGTCCACATACTCCGGGGAAGCGAGCAGGATGTCGATCAGCTTTTCGCGCTTACCGGGATCTTGATCCGCCGCGAACTCCCGCACTCGCTTCGAGGGCGGCAGCCACCCTGTCAGGTCGAGGCAAACCCGGCGAAGAAACTCCGCGTCGCGAGAAAGCTGGGAGGGCACAATATTGAACTTCCGCAGCTTCGAAAAGACTTCTTCGTCGATGAAATTGTTGCGCGGAACATCAGGGTAGTTCGCCAGGGGTTTCCCGACGACGCCGACGCCCACTCGGGTGTTTCGGCCGGCCGCTTTGATTCGAATCACCGCCTCGCCCGGTTTGACCGCCTCGACCATTCCTCCCGCCGAGATTTTCGCGATCCCCGGCTCGCTTGCCTCGTAAAGAACCTGATGGGTGAAGTCTTCGCGGCTTGCATCGGAGAAGTGGGCGGTTACCAGAATGCGCTGTTCCTGCCCCGGCTCGAGAACCGCTTCCGCCGGGAAGACTTCGAGCCTTACTACTTTCGGGGCTTCCTTTTCGCCCTCTTCGCCGTAGGGAGCTCCGGCGCGCACCCAATTGAGGATCGTCCGGTAATCCTCCGAACCCGTCTCGAAACGTAGTCCGCCCCCGTGGGCCACCTGCATCGTCGCCTTCTGAAGCAGCAAGCTGTGCTCGGGGTTCTCCAGGTCGACGCGCGGCGCCTTCGGCCCCCCGGACTCGTCGGTCAACACCTGGTAGACGCCGCCTTCGACAATCCACTTATAGTCCCGGCGTGGATGAATTCCGCTGTCGGAAAGTTTGAAGCCAGCTTGCCCTTTAATGCCTCCATGGCAGCCGCTGCTGTTGCATCCGCGTCGCGTGAAGACCCCGACGATGTCCCGCGCGAAGCTGAACGGCCGCTCGTTCTCGGAATCCTCCACTTGCAGAATGGCTTCCGCCTCGCGCGCGCCGACGGCGGCCCTGATTTTGGTTTGCCCGTCCCGCAAGGAGAATACGCGCCCCGTTCCCTTCACCACCGCGACCTCGACATCCAGAACCGAAAACCGAGCTTGCTCGGTCACATCGCGCTCGCGGCCGTCGGTGAGCCTCGCCATCACGACGAACTGCTGGGAGGAGTGCTTGCCCGAAAGAACCGGCGAGTCGGGAACCAGGCGAATCGAAACAATGTCGCTCAGATTGGCGGGATCAGGACTCTTCTCGGCGCCCCCCGCGAGCCGGACAGCCGGCCAAACGCTGAGCGCAACGACGACGAGCGTCAAGACGCCTGTACGAAGCTGTCGGCATGGCGGCCGGAAGCTCGATTGCCGTTTCGCCGCTGCCCTATTCATCTTCCGCTCCCCGCCGCCGTCGGCCCCTGATTCCCGCTCACGCCGTCGTGGGGGCGCACAACCATCATCAAGAGCTGCTGGACGGCCATTCGCCTCCCGAGTTTGCCCTGCACGACGGGTTGCGCGTAAACCTGCGCCTTCACGGGCATTCGCGTCGCCGGAGCGTCGGGCCGGCAGAGGAACACGAGCGTCGCCTTCTTGCTTTTCGTTGTGAAGCGCTTGATCTTGCCCAGATTGAACGCCGGGGGGCTGTCCGGCTCCACCTCGGTCGCCGGCACGGCCCGGACTCCCTCCGGCAAGCCCTCGACCGACAAAACCACATACCCGTCGTAGCCTTCCTCTTGATCGGTAATGACGCTGAGTTTCTTCGCCTCACCGGCGACGAGGTTCAGGTGGTCCTTCTCCACGCGTACCGCGCCCATGTGGGGAACCTGGGGTCGAACGAGGACGCGGTAGCGCATCTCCCGGTCGCCGTAGTTGGCCGTGATGTCGCGGATTTCCAAAGTAAACCGGCCGTCCCGTGGAAACGAGTAGGTGGTCTTGGAGTGAATCTGCTTGGCAACAATTCCATTCGAATCGATATACGAGTGGACGTTGGTAAACGCCTCGACTCCCTCGGCATCGACCACGCGCAGGTATGGATTCATCAGCGGCAGCGTCTTTCCCGGCGTCTCCACTTCGAGGACGAGCCGGTCGCCTTCGGTAATCGAGAAGCGCACGCGGTCAACGTCCGCGGGATGCTCGATGGTTCCGACGACCAGGGTGGGAACGGAAATCTCGGGCGACTCGACAGGGGCGCTCGTCGGCTCGGCGTCGGCATCGACGACGGGGATTCGTGGAATCGCCGTGGCGGCTCCCTGACGGGACGATTTGCTCTCGTCGCTGTTTTTCGGTTCTGTCGCCGACTCTGGAACGGCGCGCGACCACAGGGTCTTCATGCGATCGGTGTCAAGTTTCCGGGTCCAGGTCCGCTCGTTCCACTCGGGACCGCCATGGGGGGGGCCATTCCACGGGCGGGGGCTGTCGCTAGTGGCATGAACGATCCGTAAAAGGTAGGAATGGTCAGGGCCGCCGTGTCCCCAGAAACCGCTCACGCGAACCACAAAGTCGCCATCCCTCGGGAATTGGTACTTCAGGGAAGGTTGGGTCGTGAGCCCGGGATAGGAGACCGGCTCGTCATGAAAGGCGAGGCGGGCCGCTCTCTCGGGGTCGAACCAGCTTCCGGTCGGTTCATAGAGGGCCAGGGCCGGGTCGAGCGCGTCGCTTGAGAACGCTTCGAAAAGCAGCTCTTGCCCTTTGCGGGCGGCAAACGAGTAGTAATCGACCTCTCCCACTTCACGGATTCGCCCGTGAACGGCGACCGGGCAGCCCTCCAGCGGCCCAGCCTGAGAGGGTAGCTCGTGAGGGCCAGCCGGCTCGCGGACAGCTTTCTCACGATGAATGTAGAACGCAAGGGGATTGGAAACGCCCCGGGGGGTTACCACGCGGAAATGGTATCGCCCGGGGTCCGCCGCTCTCGGCACGCCGATGTCGGCTTCAAGCCGCTGAATCACCGGCGGCTCGCGATCGTCCTCATCTCGCTTCTCCAACTCCGGCTGGTCAGGGTCCGCTTCGAGGGTCAAAACCTTCGCCTCGAAGGCTGGCGAGGCGAACCAGAGCGCGTAGGTTTCCTCCAGAAATTGGCCGCGAATCGCGGCGCGAAAGGTCGTCCCTTGCTGCCCGCCAATTGGGAACACCGACAGGAGCTGGGGAGCGGCGTCTTCGCCCGCGGCCGCTGTGGAGCTTACCAAAAGCAGCAGGGCCAACACTCGAACGAAGGGGGGTTCACCCTGGCGCATCGACGGCAATAGGGAAGCAGCCAACACTTGTTTCCACCCGCCGGCATTATTCTACACGAGGGCTTTGCTCCCTGCTCTTTCGGGGGGCCCGTCGAGGCGCCCGCCACCCGACCCCACCTCGGCGATTTTCATCAAAGCCGGCCGCTTTCGTTCGAACGGGGTAGCGTTTCCGGGTGGCGGAACGGGCGGGGGGGCCAGCGCTCCAGGCGTCGTCGCTAGCCCGGATTTCTCACCACCTGACGGTCGAAGCACGCAATAGGCCCGCCATTACTGCGTTGCGTTTGCTCACCGTGCTCAACGTAGGGTTCAAGTACGCTCGCATTTCTCAGAAAATGAGTCGCCGAGCGGCGCGCGCCTTGTACTGACGGGCCTCTCACGCACTTCGTCTCGCCACGTGGTAAGAAAAGCGGGCTAGCTACAGAATTAGCCGCTCGTCGCCTACTCTGCGGGTGATTTTCTCGCGGTCGAGGTATTCGAGCAGCGGGATGGCGTACTTGCGGCTGATGCCGGCAAGGTCCTTAAAAGCGGGTACGCTGATGCTTGTAGATCGCGACTTGTGCTCTTTGAGCAGGCTCTTTAGCCGCTCGACCGATTCCCGGTGGAAAACGAGGTCTTGGCTGACTTTGACAAGCACTCCTTCTCGTAGCAGCGTCTGGAGGATCTTACGGGCGCGAGTGGGGTCGACCGGCAGTTTCGGCAGCAGCTCGCGCATCATCGGCGCCTTCAGAGCCGCATCCTGAAAAATGGAAACAATTTTTTCGCGGGTCTCTTGCTCGTCTTGTTGCAGCTCGATCCGGTGCCCGGCTAGCCGTACAAACTCGCCGTCCGACTCAATCCTGTCTTGCTGAACCAACTGTCGGAAAAGGGCTTCGGCAAAGAAGTCGGGTGCGTCGGGGAACCGGCTGCTGCGAAGCTGTTCCTTCGAGACCCCGGGTGTAAGCGGGTTCTTCCCGTGAAATTCCCCCAGAAAATCCACGACCCGTTGCGAGGCGATCCGGTGAGGCTCGGCGTGGACGAGCCAGGTCGGGTCTTGGTGAATGCGAACGGCGAGGCCTTCAGCCTCCAGCGACCCAGCCGCGTCCTCGATCTCGCCTTCGAGCCAACCCGTGCGGGAGACGATATCCGACTGCGCGAGACCATAGGTTGCATCTTGCAACAACGCTTCCAAGACCTTTTTGGGGTCGCCGCCGGCCAGAGCGTCGAGCCGAGTCTTCCAGTCCTTGGACGCGCCGCGCCCCGGTGGCCGGTTGTCGAGCACGACTCCCCCACCGATGGTGATCACGGGAGAGAACTGCCGGACGATGAATCGGTCTCCGGGCAACACCAGCAGGGGTTCCTTGAAGCGCGCCTGCGTATAGGCGCTGTCGCCGGGCCGCAGGCCGGGTCGCCGGTCGAGGTAGTAGAGCCGGGCTTCGAGTTCGGCCGTGCCGGTGTGAAAATGCACCGGAGCGCCATACTTGAGCGGCCGGGCGGAGGGCAGCAGGTCGAGGCGGCAGTCGATTCGGTCGCTGGTTTGAAATTTGCCCGGCGTCGCCAAGACCATTCCTCTCCCCAAGCTGCCGGCCTCCACGCCGGACAGATTGACGGCGGTCCGCTGACCGGCCGAAGCGATCCGGCGGGCCTGATTGTGGACTTGAAGCCCGCGGACCCGGACGCGCTTCCCGATGGGATAGACCTCCACCTCCGACTCCGCCCGCAAAGAGCCGGAAACCATCGTTCCCGTAGTGACCGTGCCGAACCCCCGCATGATGAACACGCGGTCGATCGGCAAGCGGAAGCGGCGCCGGCTGTCTTTGGGCTCCACTTCGAGAGCGATGTCGGTCAAGGCTTGGCGCAGTTCCTCCAGACCTTCTCCGGTTTTCGCGCTCACAGGCACGACCGGGGCGCCTTCGAGGAACGAACCCTTGAAAAACTCCTGCGCTTCAAGCTTTACGAGCTCGACGAGATCCGGGTCGACCAGGTCCATCTTGGTCAGGGCGACCAGTCCCTTGCGGATACCGAGGAGCCGGCAAATGTCGAAGTGCTCTCGGGTCTGGGGCATGATCGACTCGTCGGCGGCGACGACAAGCAGCACCAAGTCGATCCCGCCGACACCGGCCAGCATATTTCTGACGAAGCGCTCGTGGCCGGGAACGTCCACCAGGCCGAGCTTCAGATCGGGGCCGGCGTCGAGGTGGGCGAATCCCAGGTCAATCGTGATCCCCCGCTTCTTCTCCTCCGCGAGGCGGTCGGTGTCGATGCCGGTCAACGCCCGTACGAGTTCGGTCTTACCGTGGTCGATGTGACCCGCGGTTCCGACGATGACGTGCTTCGACGCAGGGGTATCTTCGGTTGCTGTCAAGGTAAGGTTTCTCCGGCGAAAGTCGCCCGGAGCCTTGGCGGCTACGACCGGTAGCCTAGCCCGCATTCTCCCAGCTGACGGTCGAAGCAGGCGATAGGCCCTCCATGTACTTCTGCTTCATCGCGCTCGCTCGCCCCGCTCAGCCGGCTCACTTCGGCCAGGCCCTCTCGCCGCGCAAAGGTACGAAACGGCAGGCCGTAATTGTGCGCTGCTCGACTCGGCCGGCGAACTTCCTGATGAACCGCAGCTCTTGGTCATGGGCGGAACCGACTGGCATGACCAGCCGGCCTCCGTCGGCGTCGAGTTGCTCGAGCAGAGGCGGGGGAACGTCGGGAGCAGCCGCGGCGACGGAAATGGCCTGGAAGGGGGAGTGCTCTGGGCAGCCGAGCGTTCCGTCCCCCGCGATCACAGTCACGCGTTCGGCGAGCCCGGCGCGAGCCAAGTTGCCACGCGCCAAGTTGACCAAGGCCGGTTCGCGTTCCATGGCGTACACGTGACGGGAAAGCAACGCCATAACGGCGGCGGCGTACCCCGAACCCCCGCCGATCTCCAGTACGGTATCGGTTGTGCTCAACTTCAGTGACTCGGCCATGACCGCGACCATGTAGGGTTGAGAAATGGTCTGTTGCGCGCCGATCGGCTGCGGCTCATCCTCATAGGCCCGCCGGCGGCCGATGTCGGGGATGAACTCATGGCGGGGTACGCTGCCCATAGCCTCTAGAACCTTCTCGTCCCGGATGCCGCGCCCCCGCAGTTGGCGCTCCACCATCTCGCGGCGCAACTGTTCCCACGCCGGCACTCAGCGGAGCCTCTTCTTGTAAATCAAATCCGCTCCGACCAACCCGTTCTCGTCGCGGGTGACGATCATCGACCAGCGCCGAGTCGGCGCCCATTCCACCCGCACGGTCTGTTGCTGTGCCGAGGATAGATCGTAGCTGTAGGTCAAAATCAGATCGTTGGTGATGGGCTGGTCGGTGGAGATCCGGGCGCTGGGATTGAACTCGGCTCCGCCGGCCTGCGGGTCCACCTTCAGACGGCTGACCCCGAAGAAGCGCTGCACGCGCCGAGAACCGGGCTGGGACAAAGCTTGCGCCATCACCGTATTAGCGCCTGTCTGGAGGAGATGCTGCTGTTGGACGGTCTGTTGCGCGGCGAGAACCGGGTCGCCCGGGTCCCGTCCGGAGGCGATGAGATAAACCAGCTCGTTGAACTGCAACGGCGGATCAGAGCGGTAACTGAGGTTCATCTTGCGGGCCGGCCCGGACAGCGTCAAAGCGATATCGACGTCTCGCAGCCGGCTCTCCAGGTTAAAATTCACGGTCGGCTCGATGCGGAACGGGTTGGCGAACTCGACGTCCCCGCGATTGATGACGTATCGCGAGCCGCGGAAGTTGACGTCCCCTTGTGTGATGCTGACCCGGCCGAGCAGCGCGGGGGCAACGGCCGTCCCTGCCAGGCGAAGGTCAACGTGGCTTTGCATATTTCGGATCAGCGAGGTTTCGACCTGCAAGTCGGGTACCGAACGAATCTGGATGTCTAGCTGCATGTTTTCGAGCACCGGATTACTCGGCGGCGTGGGCGTGGGCTCGCCCAAGGACGCCAACACGACCCCGAGCTCGAATTCCTGCTCGATCGCCGCCCGGTGAACAACGACATCGCCCTCGAGCAAGCTCTGAAAACCGGCGCCGGAGAGCGTCAACCGGCCGTCGAAAACGCTCCTGATCGAAGTCGGGTACCGCAGCCGCACTTGTTCCACTTCTACGTTTACGCGGTAGTTAGCCGTGTCCGCGCCGAAGCTGCTGTTGCCGCTCAGCCGCAGTCGGCCGCCCCCGGTGGTCGCCGTAACCTGTTCGATGTTCATCCGGTCGCCGGTGAAAGTGACAACCCCTTCCACCTGGCTCAAGCCATTGGCCAAATGGACGGATCGCAGACTGGCATCGTTGAGCTCCATGCGGCCTTCCAGTAGCGGGACCTGGAGCGAACCGCCGACTTTCATCTCGAGGGTCGAGCTTCCGCGCGCCTGCAGGTCGGAACGAAAGCTCTCGATTACGGCGAGATTAAACGTCCCCGAGACATCCACATTCACCTGTTCTTCCGGCGAAAAAGACACCTCGCCATTGATCTCGACATCGGTTCCCTCGCCCAACAGCCTCATGCGGTCCAATCGCAAGGTATTGTGGGCATAGGCCCATCTCATGGGGAAGGGATTCCAGATGCCGTAGTGCTTCTCGACCGTCGGGATGGCGGCCAACTCGCCCTCCAGGCGCGTGACCTGGCCCTCGGCCATCAGCTCGTCCAGGCCCCAAGAGGCCGCCGAAAACGTGCAATGGCCGTCGACGGTTCCCGTCGCTTTCTCTACCGAGACATCCGCCAGGCGGGCCAGCTCGACGACGCTCACGTCGGTGAACTGGGTTCGTCCCCGCAGTTTCCCGTTCTGGGTGGGATAGACGTGGGCGGCGCCTTCCAGACGGCCTGCTAGAAGCTCGGCTTGCCAGTCGAGCGTCACCTCGTGATCCACTGTCTCCACATGGCCCTGGAGGGATCCGATGGGCTTTCGGTTGAAGTGGAACGACTCGACGCTCCAGAGCCCCGACAAGGCAAGCTCTTCGAACAGCTCTTCTCCCCTGCCTAGGCGGCCCGAGCCGCCGAGCTCGAAGTGCAACGCGCCTCCGAAACTGGGCGGCAGCGTCTTAAGCTGTTCGATCCTCCAGTCCTTGCCTTCGGCATCGAATCGGAAACGCCGCTGGGGAGGATCGAACCGAGCCGTAGCTCGGATTTCGGCGTCTTGATGGAATAGATCGAACTTCCGAAGGGTGATTTCCTCCTCACTGAATTCGATTTCACCGGCCAGCAGATCGAACGGGCGGCCCCAAGCTTCTCCATCAGAGATTTCCACCTTGGCCGAGCCCCTCGGCTGAGCCGCGCTGCCCGCCACCCGAATTGTTCCGCCCGCTCGCCCCTTGATCGGGATCTCCCAGCCCGCGGCGGACACCAGCCGATCCAGTGGTAGGTTTTCCAGCCGCAGGTCGCCGGCCAGCGGCAACTCCGCGGCCAAGCTCCCCTGGTCAAGAGGAAGCGTGAACGACATCGTCGCCATGGCGGGGCCATCTTTTAGGCGCCCGTGGGCGATTCGAAGCTGGTCGGGGCGTAGCTCCATCTCGGTCTCGAACGACTTCCACTCGTGCCCCAGCAAACGAAGACCCCTGGCCCGCGCCCACCCCCGCAGCTCGTAGGCCGGACCGCCCTTCGAGAACAGGTAACCTCCGAGATCTCCGTCGAAAGACGCTTCCGAGAACAGCCCGTTCAGCGAGTCCGCCCATTGCGGAGCAGCGGCCTTGGCCAGGTGTACCAGCCTCTCGGAGGATTTCGTCTTCGCGTGCACCATGAGGCTCGAGCGCCCGTCCAGTGACAGGAAACCTGTCGCATCGAAGTCCGTGGACGGCGTGGAGAGCCGAAGCAGGAAGACGTCGGCCTGACGGTCCCGAGCGCTGTAGGCGATCTCGATCTGTCCCGCTAGCGGAGACAGGCCCTCCTCCATAGCTTCAGGAGCAGCCAGCTCCAACGACAGCGCGGCTTCAAACTCGTCCACTCCCGACCCGTACCCCCGAAGTCGCCCTGCGACAACGCTGCTCCAAGGCCTGCCCGGCACCTTCCCATAGGGAAGCTCGACGGCATCGAGCAGCGAGGGCAAAGCTAGATCCAACTCTCCCGTGATTCCATATCGAGGCGCGGCACCGGCCACAATATCGACATCCACCCCGCCCTCAAAGCGCCCCCCCGGAACGGAAACTTCCAAATCGCGAATCGCTAGGCGCCGGCCGTCACCCTCGTAGCGGGCCAGCGCCTCGATCGGCTCGACAGCAATCGGAGTGGATCGCAGTGACAGTCCCTGGATCTCGACCCGTCCGCTATATGCCAACTTGCCCCGCTGCATATCCCACGACGCTTCGCCAACCACTTCCGAGCGGCCTCGCTCAACAGCCGCAATCTCGAACCTCTCCGCCCACGAACTCAGCTCGGCGCGAAGTTGGTAGTCGGCATCAATCCGAGGATGGCGAAAGTCATCGACGCGCAGGCTGGCTTCCACCTGGGAATCGCCGGCGGCCAAGCGAATCCGCGGCGCCTCGAGGCGATCGCGATAGAGGAAGAACTCGAGGTCGCCCTCCGTCACCAGCGGCTCATAGTCTCCGATCCGAGCGGACGAGCTTCCCAGTTTTACCGACGCTCGGTAGCGGTCGGAAGCCTTTTCAAACCGCGTTTCCAAGAAAAATTGCTCGCTCGCCAACGAAACGGGGAACTGCAATCCGTTCCAGGAAACACTGCCCTCGCGGACGTGGAGGCGGTCCGCCACGAGGTCGAACCAACCCGCCGGCAGGGAGGTTCCCTCGGCCCATCTTTCCAGGGACGGCAGATTCGTCGACCCATCATCGGCCGTTACCAGCTCCACGCGCGGCGACTCCACTTCCATCGCCCGCAGGGCGATGTCGCGCCGCAGAAAGGACTCGATACCGACGTTCAACCGTAGAGATGGAATGCGCAGAAAGGGCGGCTGGGAAGACTCATCCGATCGGGCGAAGCTGACATCCCTCACCACGACCGTAAAACCCGTCAGCCCGACCGGATCGAGACTCAAATCGCCGATTTGGACGTCACCGCCGGTTGCCTCTCGCAATTCGGCAAGCGCCGACTGTCGAATTCTTTCTTCAAACCACTCGGTGCGAACGAGCAACGCGAACCCCGTCACGAGGATCGCCGGCGCGCCGGCGAGCACGGCCAGCCAAAGCTTCCACCGTGTCTTGGACAGCCTTCGGAGGAGTGGTTTCATCGTCGAAGAGCGGAAACGCCTTCCGCGGCTTCTTCCGCGGGCTTCGGTGAACAGACGGCGATTTCTCCAAGCCGTCCAAAATCAGCCTGGGGGCGAATCACAGCCTATCCTTATTGTCACTTAGACGGAGGGGAATCCTCTATGATTACCACGCGCGTTCGAGCGCGTGTTTCTTTCAGCCAAACCTCAAGCATCGACTCGGCACGCTCCTCCATCAGGACGGCGGTAATCTTGTCGCGGACTTCCTCAAGAGCAGGCGCCTCGGCTTGCAGGCGGCGCATCTCGGGGAGAAAAGATTCCTTGTAGTAGGCCTCCACGGCTTGCGCCGAGACGTCCAGCCCCGTCTTGAAGCGGAAATCCACGAACCGCTCGACGTTAGCCTGACGCACCAAGAACTGCTCCACATCTTCTTTCGTAAGTCCATGAGACTCAAGCTCCCGTTTAAATACCGCTCCGTTTCGCGCCGCCCGACGCTCTAGGGCAGCCAATTCTTGGGTGACATCGTCCACCGTCGCCGGATGAAAATTCTTGGCCGCGATCTCCTGCTCCACGAGCCGCCTGTCAATGAGACGTGCTAGAGTATCGCGGCGCTTCCCCTTGGAGAGATCAATGGGATCCCGGTTAAACAAAGCTTCCAATCTGAGTTGCTCCTCGACTTCGCTGGCGGTAATGACTCCTTTGCCGACTACGGCGGCCACTTTGTCGATGATTTCGGCCGCGGCAGGGCTGACCGTCCATGGGGAGGCCAGCAAGAGAATGATTCCTCGGGCGCCCGCCGACATGCGCTTGCGCCTCAAAACGTTTGCCCTAGGGAAAAATGAAACTGGAAATGCGAGATGCGCTGCCGGGTGATCATTCCTCGGTTGGTCAGCAACTCTTCCCGTGTCCCGTCGAAACCGATGAAGCGAGGCGGGTTCAGACTGTAGCCCAGATCAAGACGCATCGGGCCGATCGGCGTTCGATAACGCACGCCAATTCCGACCGCATGGACCATATAGTCGAACTCGTAGCCGGCGATTTGACCGTCTACCATGATGGGATCTTGCTTTGTCCGGAAGCTGATGCGGCCTGGCCTTGAGTAAGCGTTGCCGGCGTCATGAAACAAGACTCCGCCGATATCCTCGCCAATGATGGGAAAGCGCAGTTCGACGCTGTTGAGCAGCACGGCGCCGCCGCCGATCGGAAAGCCCGTAACCGGATCACGGGGTCCGGCTTGGTTAACGGGGAACCCGCGGTGAGAGTTGGCGCCGCCGAAGAAAAAGCGTTCCGAGAGCGGAATCCGCGAGTCCGGGTCCGAGGCGAAGTTCATGGGAACAGGTAGGTCCCGAGCGCCCTGTGGAAGCTGGCCCCAGGGAAGCATAACGCCAAGCTGGAGCGTCCGAGCTAAAATGAGTCGCCCTGGCAAACGATGGTAGCTGCTGTTCTGACCCAGCAGCCGCGTGAAGTCAGGTTCGGAGGCCCAAATGCCGGACGCTACGCCCAAGTCGATCGTATTGTAAAGGCCCTTGGTCGCGTCGGTCGGGTCGTCGCGCCGGTCCTGGATGTAGGTTCCGCCCAACAGCCCGACGCGGACGGGTTGGGAAGCTCGGGGAATCAGCCCCGGGGTGATTTGCAGCGTATTCTCGTCGATGCTGGTCCGGCGGTAGGTGAAGCGGTACAAAGCCGTCGAAGGCTTGCTGAGTTTGTGGTGCAACTGGAAGGCCCCTTCCCAGCGCCGGCCGGTGAAAGTGCGGACGTTGCGAGAGGTGTCGAACAAAGAGCTGACGGTCATCCGCCAGCGGTCGGAGCCCGACCAACGGGGATTTTCATAGGTAAACAAAGCCCGCTGCTGAAGGTCGGAAAAGCGGGTTCTCAAACTGGCCGTGTGAGCCTTGCCGCGCAGATTGAGCCGTGTAAACTCGAGCGTCACGCGCGGGCTGAAAGAAGCGTCACCGACCGGCGAGGTCACATTCCCCGTGTTTCCGCCAAGGCGGGCGAACTCAGCTCCTCCACCCACGCCGAGACTCCAGCGCTTCGCCTCCTCCACCTGTACGAGGACGTTCTTCGAAGGCTCTTCGCCGTCCGGGTTCTGCAAGTCGACGTCGACCTTCGAGAACACACCCAGATCGTAGAGCCTGCGCTGTGTTTCGAGCATCGCCGTCTGAGACAACGGCTCGTCGGGGAAGATTCGAATTTGACGATCAACGAGTGCTTTGCGGGTGTGGCGCAGCCCCGAGACAATCGGTCTCCGCACCCGCAAAGGTTCCCCTTCCTCGATCTTGTATTCCACCGTCACGCGGTTGGGATCACCGGCCGCTTGATACCGCCAGCCAAACCGCGCGTCCTGGAAACCTTCATCGTAGTAGCGGCCCAGGATCAAGTCTCGATCGGTGGCCACGCTGATCTCGCTAAAAGGCTGGCCCGGCGCGGACGATAACTGGGGAAGGAATTCCTGTGCCGCGATCCGCTCCGTGCCGCGAATCGTCACCTCGGATACCAGCGTCGGAGACCCCTCGTCGATCGTCAGGAAAACGGCGAGGTTTCCCGTCTTCCCGCTAAAGTTGCTATCCACTCGAGATATCACTTGGACGTCTCGAAAACCGTTCGTGCGGTAGAGTTCCTCGATCGCATCGACGTCGCGTTCGAGCAAGCTTTGGCTGAAGCGGCCTCGGCGCTGGTGCAGTGTCCTTTCTTGGATCAGCAAGCGCTCTCGAATGGTTTCGAGATCGAAGTAGCGATTCCCCGCAATCTGAACGCGGGAGAGCCTTTGGCGAGGACCCCGCTCGACGTGATAGACGATGCGCACTTCTTCCTCGCGATTGCGCTCGATAAAGTATTCCACCGAGGCGGAAAAGTGGCCCTGCGTCTGGAGGTAATCTCGTAGGTTACTCGCGCCTTCGGCAAGTAGATCGTCATCGACGTCGCCTTCCTCGAAAATAGGCAGATATTTTTGCAGCTCGGCCACGGAGAAGTTCGCCCCGTCCACGCGAACCATCACCCGAGGCCCGGGTACGACGTGTAGGACGACGTCGGCGCGATTGACGTCGGGGTCATACACCAGGTCGACCTTGCGGGCTTGCGCCTGCCAATGATGACGTTGCTGGAGGTGTTTTTCGATGCGCTCCAAGCCCTTTCGCACTCGCCGCTGTGTGAGGGGCTTGCCCTCGCGCCATTTGGCGATTCGCCGCAATTCATCGGTCGAAAGAGTCAGCCGCGGATCGGGCGCGACGATGAGCGCGCCGATGCCCGCCCGTTCACCGGCATCTACCTCGAAGACGATGTCGATCTGTTGATATTCGGGGTGCTTGTTTTCTCCGACTTCGACACGAGCAAGATAAAACCCGTTTTCCCTCAGCAAACGCCGGATCCGGCGCTCGGCGTCGGCGGTCTTTTCTTGCGAGTAAAGTTCGCCCGCCTCCAGCTCGGTAACGTTCATCAAGTGGCCTGAAGTGGGAGGTCTGGGCACGCCGGTGACGTCCACTAGGCCTACAAACCAGCTAGGCTTTGTGACAAAGGTCACCCTGACCCCGTCGCCGGCCCGGGTAGCTTCTACCTCGATGTCCTCGTAGCTTCCGGTGGCATAAAGGTTGTGGATGCTCCGCCGCACGAGGCGAACATCGAGCGGCGCACCCGGCTTGACGGCTACCAGCTCCGACAGCCGGCTGCCGGCCAGCGGCTGCGTTCTAGGATCGAACTCCACCCCAACAACAGCCAGGCCGTCCAGGGAGGAACTGTTCAGGGGGGTCCAGGCAAGCAGCAGGGTTGCCCAGAGACCGAAGAGGACTCTTCGCATGGATTACAAACGATTATATGACGCGCGGGCAGGCCAGTCGGTATACGGGTTTGGTTATTCACGGCGTTCGACGCCAACTTCGATGCTGCTAGGATCAAGGAAGTTCGTGCGAAATAATACGCCGAGGCCGCTGCTCTGCCCGGTGAAAAACACGGACTAGCCAGCTGC
The DNA here is from genome assembly GCA_965248365.1 of Bryobacterales bacterium. Classification (GTDB taxonomy): domain Bacteria; phylum Acidobacteriota; class Terriglobia; order Bryobacterales; family UBA6623. Next base: position 1,539,846 of record CBDFJA010000004.1, read on the forward strand.
GACTATGACCCATGCCGACGAAGAAAGGTATTCCCGCCAGATCCTGTTCCCCGAAATCGGCCGACGGGGTCAGCAGCGGCTGCTCGCCTCGCGAGCCGTCATTGTAGGCTGCGGCGCCCTGGGGAGCTTCCAGGCTAACGCGCTGGCGCGCGCCGGAGTCGGCCGGATCGTCATCATAGACCGCGACTACGTGGAACCCGGCAATCTCCAACGGCAGTGGCTGTTTGACGAGGCCGATGCCGAGGAGGCGCTGCCCAAGGCAGCGGCGGCCGCCCGGCGGTTGGCCGCGATTAACTCCTCGGTCCACGTTGAGCCGCGCATCGCCGATCTAACGGCCGACAACGCCGAGGAACTACTAACGCCCGCGGATGTCATCCTCGACGGATGCGACAACTTCGAGACCCGCTACCTGGTCAACGACGTCGCCATCAAGCACGCGATACCGTGGATCTACGGCGCCGCCGTCGGGAGTTACGGTGTGACCATGCCGATTCTTCCGGGCCGCTCCGCCTGCCTGGCATGCGTTTTCCCCGCTCCCCCGAAAGGTCCGCAACCGACTTGCGATACGGCCGGCATCCTCAATGTAAGCAGTAGCTTAATTGCCTCCCTCCAGGTGGGGGATGCGATGAAGATCCTGAGCGGCAAAAAGAGTAGCGTTAAACCCGTGAAACCAAGGATGCTCAGCGTGGACCTATGGGAGGGTGGTATCCAACAGCTTGACGTCGGCGAGCCCGACCCCGGGTGCCCGGTTTGCGGACAACGAAAATTCGAATACCTCGCCGGGCGGCATCGCCGGCCCGTTTCGCTCTGCGGACGCAACGCGGTTCAGATTAACGAACGGCAGCGTTCACTCGATCTGAAAGGCCTCTCAGCGACCCTAGAGCCGCTCGGAGCGGTACGCCGAAACGAATTCGCGCTGCGCTTCATTTGCTCCCCCTATGAGATGACGATCTTCCCCGACGGCCGCGCCATCATCAAGGGCACCGACGACGTCGGCGTGGCCCGTAGCCTCTATGCCCGCTATGTCGGAACCTGAGCCTTTCCGCATCCCCGTTAGCGACGTCTTTGACTTGCATACCGTCCCTCCGCGCGATGTCGAAGCGGTCGTCGAAGCCTACCTGGAAGAAGCCCATCGCCTGGGATTGCGCGCACTGCGAATCGTCCACGGCCGGGGCATTGGGGTGCAGCGAGAGACGGTCCGCCGTGTGTTGGCGCGCACGCCATGGGTTTCGGACTTCCGCGACGCCCCGGGCGAAGCCGGCGGTTGGGGCGCGACCGTTGTCACGCTGGCCGGACAAGCGTCCGCGGAGAGTGATTCCGGCCCCTAACCCCAATACCACTGACTTAGCGGTAAGTCCGCCCCCGTAGGGCGCGCGGGCTAGCATCCGCCGCCCCCCTCGGGGCTAAAGACGTTCTTAAGTGACGAGTATGGGGGCTGAGGCACAGCCCGTCGCCTCGCAAGGAATCAGACCCGGGAGGCAAACCTTTTTCGCGTGGCTGGCCAGCCCGAGGCCGAGCGCCGACGGCGAGGTAGTCGCGACCGCGTCCCCATTCCACCTCTGGGCTTAGGCTCCCGGGAGCGCCGTGCATATTTGGCCACTTCCGACACCATCACCTGCAGGACTATCCCGCAGATGAACCAGGTTTGCCAGTGAGAAAGGACACCTTGATAAAAGGGGAACGCTGTTACGAAGCCGAGATCGAACAGCCAGCGCCAAACGCACAGGCCGAAGCCGTTGAGCGCCAAAGCCTCCAGAACTCCAACGGCAGCGCCGGCGAGTCTCCGACTCGGTCGGCGGCCTCGGACCCCTTTGCTCTGGGGTCTTGTCGGAAAGGGGATGGCTAGCGGCATATTGCAAGCCAACAGATAGCGGGAGGGTCGTCCTGCCGGCTTCGCCCCGAACACCGCTTGCAGCCCGGCGCTCGATCCCATCGGGGCCGTTCGGCGGCGCAGCGACAACGACGCCCTATCTAATGACTATCGGCTTCCTCGGCACCCGCCGATAGAGGAAAGCGACCGTAACGAGAAGCCGGACGAAACCGGGGGAAACCGGGGACAGGTTGTGTTTCGCGGGCCGGCTGCGGCTGCCTGCGCTTACCGCTTGCGGGGACGTTCTGGAGTGCCGGTCCGCAGCCTCCGTCCCACTTGCTTCCCCAAGTCTTCGACGAACTTCTCGTCGGCCCACCGCCGGCCCGCCTGCGGCGCCCCCGCAGCCTCTGACCGCTGTCGTGGCCTCCTTGCTGTCGCAAGACATTGGCCCAGTCAGCCAGCAGACACACCTCGTTCCACAACGACGGGTCCAACAAGCGGCTCTTTTCCTGGCCTTCAATGTTAGCCCTAACCTAGCTTGCAGACTCCGATCAGCCATAGGCTTGCAACGCGACTCAGGCCACCGCAATTAAAGCACCACACAACGGTGGTGTACTCTGTTACAATTAGCCGAGTCCGTAACCACAAAGGAGCTTCCATGACCACGCTACAGACTAGCGGCAATCAGCAGACTGCTTCAGCAGCAGTTGCAGTGTCCGTGAGACCGAGACTGGGTGACTCTGCAAGCAAGCACGGTAGAATCGCCTTCATCGCTACTCCCAGATTCCGTGAAAACAGCCCAAACATAATCGCTGACTTCGTCTATGAGCACCTCTATGGGCTCTGCACCCGATTCGAAGTCATGACCACAGGCCGGACATCGCAGTTCTTGAAGGAGAAGATTCTGACCAAGAACCTTGATCAATCAGCCCGTTCCAAAATCAGTAGCAGCATGGCGCTGCCTGCGCTGACGGAATCCGATGTCTCCAGATGGAGAGAGATCATCAACGCATCCCTGAAGCCTACATTGAGTGGCTTCCAGGGAATGATTCACGTCGCCTACGACTTGGTGGAACAGCGGCTAAATGCCGTGATCCATTTCACTGACTGGGAGGACAAGAGTGCCAAACCGGACTCAGCCGTACTTGCGAGAGAGGCGAACGTTCACGACGTCCCCATATCCCATGACCCCGACACAGCTCGCGCCCACATTAGAACCTGGGAACGTCGCCTCCTTTCTGCGGGCTGCGAACCGGTGTTTAGAACCCGGGAGCAACCGTTTCCTCGACCGCTCAACGACCTTGAGGCTAATCACAAGGTCTTGGCGATGGTGGCCCACGACAACATGAAGCTAGAGATTTGCCGTTTCGCTGTGGAGCATGCTGCGCATATCTTGACGACGTACGACTATGTGCTGGCCACCGGAACGACAGGGGGATGGATCAGGCGCTTTCTGGAGGCTGCAGGCCGCAGCCCCAACGATGTCCAGAGGATCAGGCTGTGCAACTCTGGCCCAAAGGGAGGTGACATCCAGATCGCCTACGCTGTCGTTAAGGGCATCTGTCGAAAGATTGTCTTCCTTCAGGATCCGTCCGTGAGCCATCCCCATGACTCGGATGACTCGGATATTCGACTGTTCGAACAAGCAGTTTTGGCGCCAGATGTTCACGTGGAACTCGCAACCAACGTGGAATCCGCTCGGCTACTCATCGGTACATAGCCCTGACGAGGCCTACCGGCGGCGAAACTACTGCCACCCCCTCACCTGTCAACGCAGTGGATCACGCGCACCCCGCCAAAGGGGATTTCGACCTCGAAGCCACTGTCCTGAATTGCCAATTCCTTCCCGCTGTGCGCGTCCGTCGCCGACCGGACCTGCCAGACAGGCGTCACGGTTGCCCGCGCCACGCGCTGTTCGACGTTCAGCAGAAACACAAGCGAGCCGCCCTGGCGCGACTGGCGTCGGAAGGCGACCAAGCGATCGCCGCGGATCGTGAACCAAGACTGGATTCCCAGCGAGCGAAACAGCGGAAGCACCAAATCCGGATGCCCTACGCCGGCCGAGTTCGCGGGTGAACTCGGCTGCCCCGGCGTCCCCGACGACGATGTATGCGACAGCGACAAGCCGAACCAGGTCAGCCGCCGGTCGACGCTCCGCACACCGACAACACGGTCGCCCAGCGTGGCGATCGCTCGCGCGTGGTCGCCCGTTTCCAATATGGCGTACTGGCAAGGAGTGGTGATCTGAAAATCCCCCTGCTCGGTGACTAAGGTGTTGCGACCGTCGAGAATATCTCGCTCCGTGACCTTGTCGAAGTCCGCGATCCGTACATCGATCAAGTCGTCAAGGCCTTCGGGCGGATGAAAGCTCCAGTGGCCCTTTCCCGAAAATGTGCCGAAGTGTCCGTCGACGATGAGGGACGGCCCGCTTGCGGCGGTAAGCGTCTGCCGGATGCGGGAAATCGCCTGTTCATCGAGCAGCGCGAAGTTGGGCAGGTAAACCGCGCGGTAGGGCGACCAGTCCATGTCGGGCGTCACGATGTCTTGGGCGACGCTGTGAGCCCAGAGCGTACGATAGACGCCGCGCTGTTCGTAAATGAAGGGTGTGCGCTGATCGGCATAAGTGAAAACTTCGTGGCTGGGCGGGCTGTAGCCGACGGCCAGCTCTGATCGAGGGATGACGAGGGGCAGGTGCTCGGCCAGGGAATCTATTCTCTCGATGGCGCGGGAGATTTCAGCCAGCCGCGGCGTGGGCCGCCCGTCGAGCGAAGCCAGATTCAAGCCCGGCGCCTCGAAGCTCATGTACTCGGGGCGGTACTGCCAGTAAAGCGCCCCGGCGGCCCCCTCGATCAGGCTCAGCCAGAGGAAAACCGCCGATTCCTCGGGTAGCGTGCTCTTCCCTCTGGGACGCAGCCCGCCCACGAAACTGCTGTAGATTTCTTCGTTCCACCAGCGGCCGTCGTGTCCTACCGCCCGCGCCCACTGGAATCCGAAGCATTCGCCGGCAACGCTATAGGGGTCGGGACCACTCAGGCGATCAGCGGAATGGTGGGACAATCCCCAGCTATCGATCCGCGGGCTGACGATCTCGTCCCACGGTCGAGGGTAGGAAGCGCCGTGGGACCTCTGTTCATGTTTCCCGTCCAGCCGGTCGATGAGGTCGGCGAGCCAGCCGAGATGGGCCGCCATATTCTCGTAGTGGAACCGGCGGTAGAGCATCATTTCGACGATCGCATCATCGCTCCGCGGAGCGTCCACATCCTCCCAGGAGATCAAGCGGCGCATCAGCCGCTCGCCAAGCTTCTCAAGCGTGAACCGCTGCTTCAACCAGCCCTTGTATTTCTCAATGGTGTAATCGTTGTAGGGCGGCATGCCGTGGTTGTCGGCCCAGGCGGCCGCGAAGTTAATGCCGTCCCAAGTACCCCAAATCATTAGCGCGGGGTGATCTTTGTAGCGGGGCACGATGGCACGGATGAAGCGCTCCACATATTCCCGCCACTTGGGGTGGTCGAAGTTGTGGATCATCGTGCCCAAAGGCGTTGCCGGGCCGGCTGTGGGATGCTGCACCCTGCCGTCGTACCATTCGACCCTCATGTCCGGGTGTTTGCGTATCATCCACTCGGGACAGGCCGTGTGCGTGCCGACGGGAGTGTCGAGCCAGATCCTCAGGTGGCGCTTGGCCGCCAAGTCGAACAGCATGTCGAAGTCATCGAAGTCGAACTTGCCGGGCTGCCGCTCGATCCAGTTCCAGGGCGTAAAGGTGCGGATGATGCCCATGCCGGCGGCGCGTATGCGGGCCAGGTCTTCGTCCCAGAACTTTGTCGGCGGGACGGGGGCGCGGTAGTATTCGACGCCGACGGGAAACGGGTATTTCGGATCGAGCGGGAACTTCTTGGGGTGGCTGCGTAAGCGCGGTTCGATGGCGGCATCTGATCGAGTCATCGTGAGATTCCTCTTCGGCTGGGGCCATCAAAAGCCGCGGATCCGGCGGGCGAGGAAGGGATAGAGCAATGGAGAAGTGTGATCATCGCCCGCCTAGATCAGCGCTACGATCTCACCAGCTCACGGTCGAAGCCGCAATAGGCCCGCCATTGCACCGGTTACTGTCGCCCGCAAACCCTTGATGCTATGTGGGTTATGAGAAATTGGGTTTGTTTCGTATTTTTTCTTTCGTCAAGCGTGACGCCGGTGTTCCCGGTCTGCCCCTTTCAGAATAGCGGGCGTGTCAAGTGTCTCCGTCGGGCGGTTAACGATTCGCCTTGACTCGAGCTGGAGTGTCGCCCTGCGCCATCGTCGTTTCCTTTTCCGTCCACGCGGGGGGTCAGAAAAGGCCGCAGGTCTGGGCAAAACGGCCGCCCAGCCCTTCGCTACGGGACTGTCTCAGTTTCAAGATTCTGTCCGCCCCATGCGGTTCATTCCATGTAATAATCTTATTATGTTACTAGAAAGGAGGAAATAATGAGGGAAAAGTGGTCTCTCGTAGCCGGCGGTTTCATAACCTTTGTATCCGTGATTGGAACCGCGAATTGGTTCGTGCTGCCAAAGGCTGAACTGCGGTTAAAACGACAAGACGAGGCACAAAGAGCGAGACAGGCTGCCAGATTGTACGTCAATCCCACTCGTCTCCTACGTCTACCCAGTGAGACAGAGATTGTTGATCTTGCCGACAAGGGAGTGCCCTTGGCGAAATTGTACCTAGTCTTACAGAATCTTTTCAGAGCTGAAGACGTCGATGAAGATGTTAAGAAGAAAATAACACCCGTTCTGGACACTTTTCGAACCGCATTGGCTGACGGAAAGGAGGTGTTATTCCGTGGTGACAATGAGAAGGATCTCCTAAAAACATTCCTAGAGAAGCTTGCGGAGACCGAAAATGCAATGTACATGGCAGCCATCCTGTCCTTTCTCGATGGCACTGACCCTGCCCCGACTGATGAATCAGGGCCTCAAGAGAGCGGTCGGGGGGGTGCGCCAGAGAGAAATTCTACGCCAGGGAAGCATCCGCGCCCGGATCGACCTGAAGGTGCTTCTAGCTCTCAATCAGCCCCGAAAGATCGTGCCTGGTGGCGCGTTCATGAAGCTGGATTCGGAATACCCTAAGTCAGTGCTGTCCGGGGAAAGTCGCGCCATCGGACGGTAAGTCTCGACCGCTCAATGTCTTATGGCCTGTTTTGCCCGGGAACGATTTGAAATCCCGAGGCCGCAAATGGTCGCCTGAACGGAGCATCCGGACGCGGCACAATGAGGGATGAACCTTGGCCGTACGGTTTTCTCCCAACTGATCGAGCACCTACCGAGCAAAGAGTTTCAGAAATGTGTATCGCGCTACCGCGGCGATTCCTATCTGAAAAGTTTCTCCTGCTGGGATCAGTTTCTTGCGATGGCATTCGCCCAGCTGACCTATCGGGCAAGCCTCCGCGACATCGAGACGTGCCTGCGTTCGATGCACGGCAAACTCTACCACATGGGATTCCGCGGCAGGGTAGCGCGCTCGACACTGGCCGATGCGAACGAGTCGCGCGACTGGCGGATCTACGCGGACTTCGCGCAGGTCTTGATTGGCATGGCACGGCCGTTATATGCCCACGACCCGATCGGTGTGGACTTGGACCAGACTCTGTACGCTCTCGACTCGACAACAATCGACCTCTGCCTGTCGCTGTTTCCGTGGGCGAGATTCCGCAAGCAAAAGGCCGCCGTGAAGATGCACACGCTGCTGGATCTGCACGGCAATATTCCCACGTTCATCCGCATTACTGGAGGCAAAGTGCACGACATCAACATCCTCGACGAGATCGGCCCAGAGGCCGGCGCGTTCTACGTCATGGATCGGGCCTACGTCGATTTCGAACGCCTCTTCGTGTTCACTCTCTGCTCGTCGTTCTTCGTCGTGCGAACCAAGAAGAACATCTTGCTCCAACGGCGCTACTCGCATCCCGTCGACAAATCCACGGGCTTGCGCTCGGATCAGACCGTCATACTGGCTGCCATCGAATCGGCCCAAGCCTATCCCGACCCGTTGCGGAGGGTCAGTTACTTCGACGCCCGGACGAACAAGCGGCTGAAGTTTCTGACCAACAACTTCGCGCTCCCGGCGCTGACCATCGCCCACATCTACAAGTCGCGTTGGCAGATTGAGTTGTTCTTCAAGTGGATCAAGCAACATCTGCGAATCAACTCGTTTTACGGCACCAGCGAGAACGCCGTCAAGACGCATATCTGGATCGCTGTCTCGATTTACGTGCTCATCGCCATCGTCCGGAAACGGCTCGGGCTGGAAGCGAGTCTTTACCAGATTCTACAGATTCTCAGCGTTACGCAATTCGAAAAAATGCCCCTTTTACAGGCACTCCAGCCATCCGACTCCCCAAACGAATCCCCCTATGACCCCAACCAATTGATTCTATTCGACTTTTAACCGGACAGCAGTGATAGCACAACAATTGTCGGAGCCCCTCCATTCACGCCCGTGGTAAACATACCGAATTCCGCCGCACGGTAATAATTGAGAACCTCGCCATAACCGGCGGTGTTGGAGTAGTTGTCAGTGGTGGAGGGATTAACAACGCCGGAACTCTGACGCTTGAGGACGTCGTCATCCATGATAACGAAGCCGACCTACACGGGGGCGGCATCTACACCACTGGAGACCTCACACTCCGCAACGTACTTGTGGAAGACAACCTGGCCAATGCCTTCGCTGGTGACGGCGTGAGCCGCAAGCCGACTTTCAGTCGTAAGGGAACCCACCGCCTTTCAGGCGGTGGTTGTTTAGTAAGCTGTCCTGATAAGACGGTGATCGTCCGGGCGATGTGGCGCACGCTTGCAGCTTGCTGTGTCGGGCTTTCGATCCCGATATTTCCGAATCCATAGCGAACTCGTATTGAGGGCAGTCCACTTGAGGCTGGGTTGGTAGGCACCGGGGAAGAAAAGGATTTCACCATGAAACTCGGCGTGCTCACGCTTCTCTTCGGTGAAAGGCCGTTAGAGGAAACACTGGATTGTGTGAAGACGCTAGGGGTCCAGGCGGTCGAGTTCGGCACGGGAGGCTATGTGAAGGCGGCCCATTCTCGCGCCGAGGACCTGCTGAGCGACGAGACGAAAGTCGACTGGCTGAAGAAGGCCGTTGCGGACCGAGACCTGATCATAAGCGCGGTGAGCTGCCATGGGAATCCGCTGCATCCGGACCTCAACGTCGCACAGGCTCACCACGAAGACTTCGTCAACTCGTGCAAATTGGCTGAAAAACTGGACGTCAGGTTCGTCAACGGGCTGAGCGGCTGTCCGGGTAGCGATCCCACAGCCAAGTTCCCGAACTGGATTACGTGTCCCATCCCGCCCGAGGATTTCCGGGAACGCTGGGAGTGGCAGTGGAGCGAGAAAGTGATCCCCTACTGGAGGGACGCTGCCGCGATTGCCGACAAGCACGACGTCAGGATTGGTATCGAGATGGTGCCCAACAACGTTGTTTACAACGTGGAGACCCTGCTGAAATTGCGGCATGCTGTCGGCGAGACCATCGGAGCGAATCTAGACCCCAGCCACCTTTTCTGGCAGGGAGTGGACATCGGCGCCGTAATTCGGAAACTTGGCTCGGCGATTTATCATTTTCATGCCAAGGACTCCGCTGTGAATCCGTATGTCGCCCAGCTCAATGGAATACTGGATGCCAAGGACCTTACCGACGAATCCAATCGATCTTGGATCTTCCGCACGGTCGGCTACGGGCATGACCAGCTTGCCTGGAACAACATAATTACCCAGCTCCGGATGGCGGGATACGACTTCGTCGTGAGCATCGAGCACGAGGACAGTTTGATGTCCCCCGACGAAGGCCTTGCGAAAGCGATCGATCTGCTTAAAAGATGTCTTATTCAGCAGAAGCCGGGTGTCGCCTACTGGGCGCAATGAGATGTGATTCGGGCTGAGCAGGCGGTGAACCCGGTACCATGGGACACAAAGATGTCGCCGTAAACCATTGATTAAACATGGTTTGTGAGAAATTTGGTTTGTTTCGTTTTCTGTCGTTCGTCGAGCCCTATGCCGGGTCGCCGGGCTCCTCCCCTTTTGAGGATAGCGGGCGTGTCAAGCGCCGCCGCGGGGCGATGAACAAAAATTGATGTCGCCAGGAATGGCGACACGGCACGCCAGAATGCGTGCGCCACAAAAACAAAAAGCCGCGGATCTGGCGGGCGACGACACGATGGAGCGAAGGGGAGGCGTGACCATCGCCCGCCTGGATCAGCGCTACGGGCTGGGACTACTGGCGGGGAGGGACGTGACGTAACCGGGCGAAGGCCGACCATGAGTTCTGCCGCCGCGTCAGGCGGCACAATCGGCACAGGTTGCGCGCTGGGATTCGATGGCTCGGCGTACGCATCGGCGCCGCTTCCAGGCCTGCGGCCTTCGCCTTTTGCCGGCATTGTCGCGCACCGATCGTAGGTTCCCGCCTACCGCAAGATTGTGAAACGCGGTGGGGACGGAGTATGCTTTTGTGGGCGGTCGGGATAAGAGCCTTGACCCCCGGGGTGTTCGTCCTCAGGTGCTTCCCCAGACCGCCGGTTCACCGAGGAGCCACGCGTTATGTCGATCAAAGTCTTTCAGTTCATGTCTGTAGCCCGAATGTCGGCCGCGCTTGTTTGTTTGGCCACGTGCATCCGGGCGCAGGGTGAAATTCCGCTGCAACCCTTGGCGCAACAGGTCCGCCAGATTGAGGACGCGCTTAACTTTCTCGGGCAGCCGCTGCCGGCGGAGGTCCATCGCCGGATTAACGAGGCGATTGGCATGGAGGACGAACAAGGAGCGGTCTCGCGGCTGCAGGAGATCTTGGATCCCTACGTTCTCGCCGTGGTTGACATCAACCCCGAGAGCCGAGTCAAAGTCAGACAAGGCGCCGCCAAGCCGGTGCTGGTCGAACAGGGCACCAGGCTTTTCTTGGTCAAGGTGCTTAACCGAGCCGGCGTGACCGCGCCGCTGGTGGTCGAGAGTCCCAACAGCGGGCCGAAATCCATCGAATCCGAATCGGAACCCGAGCCCGAGATGGAGCTGACCCAGCGGGAGGCCAAGGAACGCTGGGCCGACCTTGCGATCTACAATAGGCCTCCCATGGCCGAGGCGTTGTCCGGGCTGGGTCTGGAGTATCAAGTCCTCGAAGCCTACAGTCACGATCGAGGACAGCGTTCGGCCAAGATCTCTTTCCACGTCGGCCAGGGGTCCCAGGACATTGGCTTTCGCAACGAAATTCTAGTGCTGTTCAACATCCAACCGTCGCGCCCCATCACTTTGCAGGTCAAAGATGAGAACGGCAACCCGGCGATCGCCGGCTTCATCATCAAGGACCGCGCCGGCAGGCTATATCCGAATCCCTCGAAGCGGTTGGCGCCTGATTTTCCCTTTCAGCCGCAGATCTATCGCGCCGACGGGGAGACAGTCCGCCTGCCGGCAGGCTACTACACGATCGAATACTCAGCCGGTCCCGAGTATTTCACGCGGACAAAGGAACTCGATATCGATGAAAGCGGTCCCGCCGAGCTTTCCTTTCAGTTGCAGTGCTGGATCGATCCTTCCAAGTACGGCTGGTGGTCGGGCGACCATCACATCCACGCCGCGGGGTGCTCGCATTACAAGAACCCGACCGAGGGCGTCGAACCCAAAGACATGATGCGGCAAATCTTGGGCGAGAGCTTGAACATCGGCGCGGTGCTCACTTGGGGTCCCTCGTGGTACTACCAGAAGCAGTTCTTCAGCGCCGCCGATGACGCCGTGTCCGAGCCCCAACGGCTGCTGCACTACGACGTGGAGGTTTCGGGATTTCCCTCCAGCCATGCCGGCCACCTGGTGCTCATGGGACTCAAGGAAGACGACTATCCCGGCACCACAAGAATCGACGACTGGCCTTCGTGGGACCTGCCGATTCTCCGCTGGGGCAAGTCGCAGGGCGGGGTGGTGGGCTTCTCGCATTCCGGTTGGGGGCTGGACGTACGCAGCGAGGATCTGCCCAGTTACGAAATGCCCGGCTTCGATAGCATCGGGGCCAACGAATACATCGTGGATGTGACTCACGATGCGGTGGACTTCATTTCGGCCGTCGATACGCCCTATGTTTGGGAACTCAGTGTCTGGTATCACACGCTCAACGTCGGTTTCCGTGCTCGCATCAGCGGCGAAACCGATTTCCCCTGCATCTACGACAACAAGGTTGGCCTCGGCCGAAGCTACGTGAAACTCGACAAGCTGAGCTACCGTGGCTGGATCGACGGTGTCCGCGACGGCCGCACCTACGTCAGCGACGGGCTCAGTCACTTGATTGACTTCAGCGTGAACGGGGTCGAGGTGGGCGAGGGTGAAAGCGAAGTGCGCTTGAGCGAGGGGGATAAGGCACACGTCGAGGTCAAAGCCGCGGCGTACCTCGATCTGTTTCCCGATCCCAAATTTCACAACCTGCGATACGACGAACAACCGTACTGGCATCTGGAACGCGCCCGCATTCGAGGAACCCGGAAGGCGCCCGTGGAGCTGATCGTCAACGGCGAGCCCGTGGCCAGGCAGGAAATTCTCGCCGACGGACGGATTCGCGACTTGGAGTTCGACGTGGAGATCCGGAAAAGCAGTTGGATTGCGCTGCGTATTCTGCCTTCCTCGCACACCAACCCTATCTTTGCGCTGGTTGACGGAAAGCCGATCCGCGCCTCTCGCCGCAGCGCCGAATGGTGCCTGGCGGCGGTCGATCAATGCTGGAGCCAGAAAGCGCACAGAATTCGCGAAGCCGAGCGTGACGAAGCGCGCAGGGCGTACGATCACGCCCGGGAGGTTTACCGCAAGCGGCTCGCGGAATCGCTCCCCTGACCGGGCAAGGGACCGCGTTGTGCGGGAGAGGGTCGAGGGTGTGCGAGTGCGGGAAACCGAGCCTGGAGCGCCAGTGACAGGCGCAGTGTCTAACTGACCATTGCGCCGTGACCGCTCGGTTGAAAGCCGCCCCGCGTGCATCCCTTCAGGCGGGGCCCAGGCTTGGCCGTATGCCATGGCCGCTCACTTGCGTTCGCGGCTCCGATTCGCTTGCCGCCGGACCGCCCGGCCACGCGCGCGGATCGCTGCTCGTAGCCCCAGATCCACACAGCAACCGAAGGAGATTGCCGTCGAACCATGAAACTCAACATCCTGGTGATCCCCGGAGACGGGATCGGTCCGGAAGTAACCCGCGAGGCTGTTCGCGTGCTCGAGCATGTCGCCGGCAAGCGGGGCCACGAACTAGGTCTCGGGAAAGCATTGCTCGGCGGCGCGGCGATCCGGAAAACGGGCGGGCCTTTGCCGGAAGAGACGAAGCAGGCAGCTTTGGAGGCCGATGCAACGCTGCTGGGGGCGGTGGGGCTTCCCGAGTTCGACGCGCTGCCGGCCGAACGGAGACCCGAGAAGGGACTGCTCGGCTTACGCAAGGCGATGGACGTCTTCGCCAACCTGCGCCCCGTCGTGGCTTACCCAAGCTTGCTGGACTCCTCTCCTCTAAAGAACGACATTGTCCGCGGGACTGACATGCTCATCGTCCGCGAGCTGACAGGCGGCATCTACTTCGGGGAGCCACGGGGCATCGACGAGCGCGACGGCGAACCCGTCGGCGTCAACTCCATGGTCTACCGGCAATCCGAGATCGAACGGATCGTCCGCATGGCCTTCGCGCTGGCCGAAAAGCGCCGCCGGAAGCTGACGTCCGTGGACAAGGCGAATGTCCTCGAGTGCTCGCAGTTGTGGCGGCGGGTTGTGGAGGATGTCGCGAGAGATTTTCCCGGTGTCGAGCTCGACCACGTATTCGTCGACAATTGCGCGATGCAGCTGATCCTCAACCCTCGGCGGTTTGACGTGATCGTCACCGGGAACATGTTCGGTGACATTCTGAGCGACGAGGGCGCGGTGCTGGCCGGCTCGATCGGCATGCTGCCCTCGGCTTCTCTCGGCGACCGGCTTCCGAGCGGCGTGTGGCGTGGCCTCTACGAACCGGTCCATGGCTCGGCCCCGGACATCGCGGGTCTGGGGAAAGCCAATCCGCTAGCGGCGATCGGTTCGGCGGCGGCGATGCTCAGCTACAGCTTTGGCCTCAGTGAAGAGGGGTCGGCGATCGAGGCGGCTATCCAAACGGTGCTGGCAGAAGGCCCGCTGACGGCGGATCTCAAGCCCGAGGGAGCCGCCACGACCGAAGAGGTAGGGAAAGCGGTTTGCACGGCGATCGGCTGAGCTGGCGAACATCCTGCCGCCCCGCTTTTCTGTCCCGCGAAAACAGGCCCTGCCGGTAACACGAATTACGTTACGGGCCGAATTTTCACGCCGCGGGCTGTCGGAAGTTCAGGGCGGCTCGGCAGGATTAACCCGCTTTTCTCACCACGAGGCGAGGCGAAGTGCGTGAGAAGCCCGTCAGTACAAGGCGCGCGCCGCTCAGCGGCTCATTTTCTGAGGAATGCGAGCGTGCTTGAACCCTACGTTGAGCACGGTGAGCCAGCGCAACGCAGTAATGGCGGGCTTATGGCGTGCTTCGACCGTCAGGTGGCGAGAAATGCGGGTTAAGGCGCGCCGAAGGCCTCAACTTTCTTGGGCAGCGCCGAAGCAGCGACTGAAGCCGAGACCTGTCTAATGTCGAATTGACGATCGCCGAGCAGCCGGATGATTCCGTCATCGCCCACAAGATGACCGGCGACGACGACAACGAACCACGAACCGCCCGAATCGAGCAGATCAGCGATCTTTGATGTCATATCTATGTTGCGGCGGTAAAAGATCTTGTCGTACAGCGGTTTCAGGCGCACGTCGCCGGCTGCTTCAAGAAGCACGTTTTCGATCGTCTTGGCATCGCCCTGCTTCCAGGCAGTGACCAATTCGTCAACAACCTCCGGGATCCTTTTGACGTCGTCGAGGGTGTGAGTGAGAAACAACACCTGGAGATCCTCTGAAGACTCGGAAAGCAGACGGATCTGAAAATCAGCGGTCTCCAGCGCGGACACCGGTTTGCCCTCTCGCTCCGCCTGGTCGAGGAAGTGCTTGTCGATTCCGAATTCCGGCTTGTAACCCAGCCGCAACGTTTCCATCGCGGTGACCGAAATAGCGGCCAGCCAGGGCTTCATGATGCTGAAGGGCCCGAAGGGAAGACCGCGCTCTTTCAGAAAAGACTGCAACTTGTTCAGAGCGTCAGACGAGAGTTCACTCTCCAAGCTGCGCCCGTCGCCGTAGATGCCCGTGCCGAGAGCTTGCAGTTGCAGCGCGCCGTCATTCAGTTGATTGAGATCCACTTCGACGACGAGGTTCTCCGATTGAGCGAACGCGGTTTCGATACCCTCGTCCAACGGGTAGAGATCTTCGCGGGCCAGGTGAACCGATCCCAGCAGATAAGCCTTCCCCTTCTCCCCCACCGCCTCCCACAGGAAAAGTTTCCCCGGCCCGGCTGACGCCTGAGCCGCCGACTGGGCGCCGGCGACGACGGCCAGAAAGACGGCAAGCAGGAGCCGAGGGGCTTGCTTCAGCAAGCTTTTTAGGCAGTGGTTATAGTGGCGCGTTCGACGGCGCATATAGATATGATTGCCGATCGAGGCCGACCGCGGGCGCCCTACGTTCGCAGGATCCTGACGGATTTGTAGGGGCACAGCATGCTGCGCCCGCCCACACTCGCCCGAAACGTAAGCGTACTCGCCAAACGCCGTGCCTAAGCCAAGTCCGCGTTACGCGTTCACGGTTACCTGGGTGATGGCTCCTTCGGCGGCCGAAGACACGAGCGCACAATACTTCGCGAACACGCCCGAAGGGTAGCGCTGCTTGGGAGGCTTCCATTTCGCCAGGCGTCGCTCGATTTCAGAGTCGTCGAGTTCTACGTCGAGGCGCCGGTTTTCGACGTCAATGGAGATCGTGTCGCCTTCCTCGAGCGCGGCGATCGGCCCCCGGCGAGCGGCCTCGGGAGCGACATGGCCGATCATCAGACCGCGCGTGGCGCCGCTGAAACGGCCGTCCGTCATCAGGGCGACGCTTTCTCCCAAGCCTTCGCCGACGATGGCTGCGGTCACGCCGAGCATCTCGCGCATGCCGGGGCCTCCCGCCGGCCCTTCGTAGCGAATGACCATGACATCGCCCGGCTGAATCTGTTTGCCCGTGACAGCCTGCATCGCATCTTCCTCACGGTCGAAAATGCGTGCCGGTCCGCGGTGCTGTTCGCGGCCATGTCCGGCGACCTTCAGCACCCCCCCGTCGGGCGCGAGATTGCCTCGCAGGATCACCAATCCGCCGGTCGACTTGATGGCGTTTGAAAGCGGGCGGATCACGTCTTGTCCGGGGGTCTCTTTAGCATCGGCGCAGGCTTCGGCGAACGTTTGTCCGGTGACGGTGAGCTGAGAGCCGTCCACGAAGCCCCCCTCGAGCAATCTCTTGGCGATCAGTTGGATGCCACCCGCGCGGTCGACATCGGCGGCGACGTATTTGCCGCCCGGTTTCAGGTCCACCAGCAGCGGCGTCTTGCGGCTAATCTGGTCGAAATCGTCAATCGTCAGTGGGACGCCGGCGTCGCGGGCGAGCGCCAGCAAGTGAAGTACCGCATTCGTCGATCCGCCTGTGGCGGCGACACTGGCAATCGCATTTTCAAAGGCTTGTCGAGTAAGAATCCGGCTGGGGCGGATGTCGTTTTTCAGCGCGTTCATGACGAGCGCCCCGGCTTGGCGTCCGACATCATCTTTACGAGGGTCGGTGGCAGGCACGCTGGCGCTTCCCATCGGTGAGAGCCCGATCAGTTCCATGACGGTGGCCATGGTGTTAGCCGTGTATTGGCCGCCGCAAGCTCCGGCCCCCGGGCAGGCCACGTTTTCGATTTCGAGCAGCTCGGCGTCCGACATCGTTCCGGCCGCATGACGGCCAATGGCCTCGAAAACGTCTTGGATGGTGACGTCGCGCCCCTGGAATTTCCCCGGCATGATCGAACCGCCGTAAAGGAGTACCGACGGTATGTCCAGACGCGCCAGCGCCATCGCTCCGCCGGGGATCGTCTTGTCGCAGGCCACCAGCGCGATGACCGCGTCGAACAGGTAGCCTCGGACGGTCAGCTCGATCGAATCGGCGATGACTTCGCGGCTGACGAGCGAGGCCTTCATGCCCTCGGTGCCCATCGTGATCCCGTCGCTGATGGCAATGGTGTTGAACTCCATCGGAGTGCCGCCCGCGGCGCGAACCCCTTCCTTGACCTTGACCGCCAGATCTCGGAGGTTGAAGTTGCAGGGCATGGTCTCGATCCAGGTATTGGCAATACCTATGATGGGTTTGCCCAAATCGTCGTCGGTGAAACCGATGGCCTTCAGCATCGAGCGCGCCGCGGCCCGGTCGCGCCCCTCCGTGATGATGTGGCTTTGATGTTTGAGCGGATTCGACATCAGTGGATCTCCTCAATTGAAAGGACATCTCATCGTACCGCAAGTTCGTTGGGATCTCGATCTCCGTCGGGGCTCGACCGCGACCGGTTTCCCGTGACGCCAGCGCGCCGCCGCCCTACTTGGTTCGATAGATTCGGGCCGAGACCGAACCCTGGCCAAGAGTTTCTACCAGTTGCCGCTTGGCGGCGAGCTTCACGAGGCGGGCCTCCTCGAGATTCGTCGGCTCGAAATCACTCCACACTACAAGCCAGTCGGGAGGGGCGAGTTCCGGCGCAAGCCCGGCTTCGTGGTCGGGTTCGCCCGCCAACAGGCAAGCGTCTTCCTCGGCCAGCGGCAGACTGGCCAGCGATCGCAAGCGGTCCTTACCGAGGCGGGAGTGAACGAGCGTCCGCTGGTAGTCGGGTGGGGAGGTGTCAAGACCGGCAAGCGCCAGAGCCGCTTGGCGGCGACCGATTACTCCGCCCAGCTCTTCGCTTTTGTCGAGGTAGCGGCTTAGCAGTTGCGGGGCAACCGGTTTGGCAAGCACCACGACTTTCTCCGAGCCCAATACGGCCTGGTCGAGGTACCGGGCGAGTTCGTAGGAGAGCTTCAGACGCGGATCGGAGGTTTCGCGGCTGACGAAACGGTCGGCCATGAAAAGGCAGATTGCAAGGCCGAGAGCGAGCACGATGCCGCGGAAGCGGCGAAGGCGTCCGAGCCCGAGACCGGCCAGAACGGCCACCGCGGCGAGAAGCAAATGCGCCTCGCGGGCGGTGACGAAGCGATCCGGTTGATTGCGCTCGCCGTGGGCGGAAAACAAAAGGGCAATCAAGAACAAGGCCAGGAAACCGGCGAGCATCCTGTATCGCGCGGCGCGAAACATGCCTTGTTTCCAGAAGCGCCAGAGCCCTACGGCGGCGAGGACAAGAAAAGGGACGGCCGTATTTTGGACCGTAATCCAACCCAGGTAGACGTAGCGGAAGAGGCGCTCCGGGCTCAAGTCGGTATCCAGCAAAAAAGATCCCGTCGGCCCGGTGGCTACCCTCCAGATGAGCCATCCGAGCGGCGCCCAGCCGAAAAGGAGCGATCCCTTGAGGAAGTCCCCAGCCCGCGCACCCCGTTTGACGGCGAACGCCAGCAGAAAAACCGGGCACGCGGCCCAAGCCTCGTAGCGAGTCAAGCAGGCAAGCCCCAAGAACAGGCTCGCGGCCAACCAGTTGTCTTTGAAGAAGAAGTAGAAGCCGAAGAAAAGACCGCCGAGCATCAGGATTTCTTGGTAGGGAACGATCGAGTAAGCGAGCACAAACGGGTTCGCGACGAAGATAAGGGCCGTATAGAAGGCAGCGTTGGGTCCCAGCAGCTCTTTGGTCATCAGGTAGAAGCCGAGGCTGGCGCAGGCTCCGATGAGAGCCATCCAGTAACGGATCCACAGCGGGTCTTGGGAGATCAGCGAAATGTAGTGAACGCCTAGCTGCAGAAGCGGCAGTTGGTAGGCCAGCAGGATACGGTCGTGGTTGGCCAGCCGCATGATGCTGTCGCCGCCGAAAATAACGGGATAGGCGTGAATGAACCACAGGCGCACACCGAGACCCAGCAGGAACACGAGCACACCGTGATAGGGCCGGGATCCACTCGTCCCATCGAGTGGCTCCGGGCTGACTTCAGCGGTTAAGGCGGGTGAGTGCATGGTCGGCGTAAACTGCGTCGCGGGACGCGCTACATCGAGTCGCCGGCGGACGGCCCTGGAGACGAGGGCGCTATATGTGCGGGAAATGCCGGGCTGGACATCGCCAAGACGATCCGGGGCGACTCGGTTTAGCGCCAAGGCGAACAAGCAGGAGTGCTTATCCCACCGCGGCGCTCTTACGGGAGGCTCACTCCCATTCAATTGTCGAGGGAGGCTTGTGGGAAACGTCCAGCAGGACGGCCTCCACCTCGGGCAGCACCATCAATTTCCTGGCCAGCGCGTTCAATTTCGCGCCGGGAAGCTGGGCTACTTCCGCGGTCATTCCGTCCACCGACGTGATCGGACGCAAGGCGATCGTCTCACCGCCCCGGCGGGAAAACGGCAACAAGACCACGGGACACTGCCAGACGGAGTTGTAGAGGTCGTTATCTCTTAGGAAATCCGTCACAATGCTGTCGGCTTCCTGAAGCAGTGCTACCCGCTTCTGCGTCAGGTAAGCGCGTTGGATCTTCCACTCGGAGGGCCGGAACCGTTTCGGCGTCAGCACCATCACGACACGGTTGGTGTACCGATACCGGTTGGTGATCTCGGTAGCCAACGGCAGACCATGGCGATATTCCGGCTCGCTGTGATAGAGAACAGTTACCTTCGCGTAGCTTCTGCTGTCGCCCTGTACGCCCACGCTCCGTAGCGGCAACAGAACGGCCCGGTAGTTGGACTGCTTGGCCAACTCGTTGATCTCGGGATCTTTTTGCGGCTTGGCGGTGCGGGCGGAGCAAAGGCAACGGATCGCCAGTCCCGGGCCGGGAAACGGGTGGCGTCCGACGAGTTCCGCCGGCAATCCCAGTACGCGGCCTAGAAGCCGGACTTCATCCTTATAAAATTCCGACAGCGGCTCCAGCACGCGGCCTTCTTTGATCAGCTCCTCGATGCGTTTCACCCGGTTGTGGTGAGTCTTGATGACCGACGAATTCGCCGAACCTCCCGATTCGATCGTGTCGGGATAGATCGTACCCTGTCCGAGTACCCAGTCGTGGTTCTTGAACTCCTGGCGCTCCAGCACCCGGTCTTGCACGTCGACGAAAAGCTTGCCGATGAGCCGCCGCTTCTGCTCGGGATCGACGATTTTTCTCAGAGCGCTGAAGAAAAAGCCACGGGCGGAGACGACCTCGAAGGACCGAAAGCCCACGCGATCGAAAGCCCTGCGAATTTGCCGCGTCTCGCCCGCGCGCATGAATCCCGTATCGACATAGATGCCGTGCACGTGCTCGGGGCGTAACGCCCCGACCGTCAAGGCGTAAGCCACCGTCGAATCGACGCCGCCGCTCAGGAAAAACAGCACGCGGCGGCCCTTCGCGACGCGCTGAATGTGCCGTTGAATCTGAGTCACGCGGTCTTGCGGATGCCAGTTCATGCGGCAGCGGCAGACCGCCGCGAGAAAGTTACGCAGGATCTCGGCTCCATGCACCGTGTGGATAACTTCGGGATGGAATTGCACGCCGAAGTATTTCCGGTCCAGGTCGCCCATGGCGGCTACCTTGCACTGCCGGGTGTCGCCGAGTACCTGGAAACCCGACGGCAGTTTGGTGACCTGATCGCCGTGGCTCATCCATACCCTCTGGCGGCGAACTTGTCCGTCGAACAGAGGATCGTCCCGCCGGACTCGAAGGTCGGCTCTCCCGAATTCATGTGTCGTTCCCGGCTCAACTTCTCCGTCCAAGTATTGAGCCATTAGCTGGTGGCCATAGCAGACGCCGAGCAGTGGACGCTTGATCTCGAATAGATTCGTGTCCGGCTGCGGACTTTCCGAAGCAAACACACTGGCCGGACCGCCGGATATGATCACGCCCCGGTAGCCGATCAGGTCGCTCGGCTTGACCGCCAGCGGCAGGATCTCCGCATAGACGCCCAACTCGCGCACTTTTCGCGCGATCAGGTGGCAGTACTGCCCTCCGGAATCGAGCACGGCGACTTTTTCCATGGGGAGAACTCGCGACCGCAGCCGCCCGTCGAAACCCAAGGGCGACTTCCTAAGTGCCTGACATTATAGCATTTACGCAGAATATTCTGATTAAGTTGTTGATTCTATGAGTCTTTCCCCGCAGCCGACGCCTGAGAATCCGTAGGAATTGAAGTCCGTCGAAGTGGCATGGTGGTCTCCCGGCAAGGACCGGGACAGTCACGGGGTTGGAAAGCCGGCTGTTTTCAGTTCAGTAGGTCAGTGCAACTGACCCGCCAAGCTTGGCCGGCTTGACTCTTGCAAGGCCCAGGCGCCTGACCGCGCGCTTGCGGCTGTGACTCTCTTGTCTGGAGGCGACCTGCGCCGGCGGGAAGCTGCCCCGCAACGCCAGTGACAGGCCAACCCTTTTTAGGTTACAATCGCGGCCGGTGACCCGGCCGGCCCTCAACGTCTCAGTGCCGAATCGGATACGCAGTCATTCGGGGCCGGTGAGCACGTGGCCTTCGTCATCCATGATCGGCTTGCTTGTACGGCGGGTATCGACGGAGTGCTGGAGGTGCGCGGATCGTCGATCGGTCTGGCGGGATTTGGCGTAACCGCCCAAGATGAGGGGGCGTTTGTGACGCAGCCCGTCTACGGCGAGATCCCCGACTAAAGGGACCGATGCGGGGGAGCAGGAAGGTCCCAACCAGGTGCGAGGGAATCCCATGAACGGCAAACGATTAGTCCTTCGCTGTGGCTGCTTGCTGCTAACGGCCCTCTTTGTGAGTTTCGTCCCGACGCCCGCCCGCGGCCAGCTTTCCTCGGCGGGAAACCAGTTCTGGCATCAAGACAGCCCAAATCTGGCCGGTACGAACGAAGAGTTCGACCAGTTTGGCGGCGCCGTGGCGAGCGGTGACTTCAACAACGACGGGTACGCCGATCTGGCCGTCGGCGTCCCGCGGGAAGACGTCAGATCCGTCGTCGATGCCGGCGCCGTCGACGTGATCTACGGCACCGAAAAGGGGCTTTCCGCGGATAGCAGCCAGCGCTGGAGCCAGGACACATTCGGTATCGTAGGGACGCCCGAGGAGGGGGATCTGTTCGGGTCCTCCATCGCCGCGGGCGACTATAACGGAGACGGATACGACGATCTGGCCGTTGGCTCGCCCGGCGAGGGCGTGGCGTCGCAAATGAATGCCGGAGCGGTCAACGTTATCTACGGTGCTCCCGGGGGCTTGACCGTCATCGGCGACAGCCTCTGGACGCAGAATGTCGCCGGCATTGAGGACGGTGCGCAAGCCGGCGATATGTTTGGCGGGGTGTTAGCCACAGGCGACTTCAACCATGACGGGTATGCCGACTTGGCCATCGGCGTACGCTTGGAAGATGTGGGGGGCAAAGCGGACGCCGGAGCGGTGAGCGTGATTTATGGCTCGGCTGAGGGGATCGGTGCCGCGGGCAACCAGTTCTGGCATCAGGACAGCCCCGACGTCGCGGACGTCGCCGAGGCCTCTGACGAGTTCGGTGGGTCGCTTGCCGTCGGTGACTTCAACAACGACGGTTACCACGACCTGGCCATCGGCGTGCGGTTGGAAAATATCGGCGGCATCATGGACGCCGGGTTGGTGAATGTAATCTACGGCGGCGGCAACGGGCTCGCCGCGCCGGGCAACCAAGCCTGGAGTCAAAACTCCACGGATGTCCTTGACAACGCTGATTTCAGGGATTACTTGGGTTGGTCTCTCGCCAGCGGTGATTTCAACAACGATGGCTTCGACGATTTGGCCGTCGGCGCGGCGGGTGAAGATCTTCTGGGAGGCGGCGATGCCGGGCTGATCAATGTCATCTATGGCGCCGGCGGCGGGCTCTCCTCGGTGGGCAACCAAGTCTTCAGCCAGCAGACCCCGGGACTCCCCGGGGTTGTCGAAAAAAACGACATGTTCGGGGAGAGTCTGACGGTTGGCGACTTCGACAACGACGGTTTCGACGACCTTGTCATTGGAGTCAATCGGGAAGACGTCGGAGTGGCCACCGATGCCGGCGCCCTCCATGTGCTGCATGGAAGACCGGGAGGACTCAGCACCGATGCCAACCAGTTTTGGACCCAGGATAGCGACGATATTCTGGATCAGGCGGAAGACGGAGACCGATTCGGCCTGGTTCTGGCCGCGGGCGATTTCGACCGGGATGGTTTCAGCGACCTGGCTGCTGGAGTTCCTTTCGAAGACCTAGCGGGAGTGGAGGACGCGGGCGCCGTCAATGTGATTTACGGCGGCCGGCCGGCCGATGTCTTCAGCGATCTCAGCAGGCAACTCCGGTCACTCCAGAGTATCGTGGGTGATCTAGGAGGGTGGAGCGACTTCTTTCCCTAGCCCGCTTTTTTCACCACGTGGCGAGGCGAAGTGCGTGAGAAAAGCAGGCTAGCGGTCCCGGCCCTCTTTGCTGTAGCTGTGCCCGCCGAGAATCTCGCGTATTTCCGCCGCGGAGCTTGCCTTCTCCAGAGCGCTTATTGTCTGTTCTTCCTGCTTCTGCAGAGCGGTGACGTTCTTCAGCACGGCCTCGATCTCGCCCGCGGGAAACTTGCAGGCGCCCGTCTCATCCATGTGGACGATCTCGCCGGGACTCACGTCCATGCCGGCGATCGCCACCGGGACGTTGACCGCCTGAACCGCAAGATCGCCGTGCCCGGCCGTGGCGCCGCTCAAGACGTATTGAAACTTCATGGGGCGAATCTCGTCGAGATCGCGGGAGGGGCCGTTTGAAATCGCACCGACGCAACCGACCGCTTTGAGCGCCGTGGTCATGATCCCGCCGGCGAGTCCGACCTTGCCGGCGAGCCGCCGCGGAAACTTCTGCTGGAACACGAGGATCGTCGGCTTTGGCGACGCGTCGAGCGCGTCGATGACGTCCATGAAGCTGAGACGGGAATAGCTCGGATCGGGAAGGCCATAGACGCAGGTCACCGCATAGCCTACCGTCCGTCCAAGCTCGGGGAACATGCAGCGCACGCTCTGGTCGGTATACCAGTTCTCGCTCCAGGGATTGTAGAGCCCCAGGCAAAGCGGGTTCGTCGGATAGGTCGCGACCACGTTGGTGATCGACGGCGTGTCAAACGTCTTCAGCGCTTCCAGTATTTCTTGTTCACTCATCGATTGTCTCCCATGAGGCGACGAACATCAGGCGATCGAAAAGCAGGTTAACCGGCCTCCGAATTTTGGCCTGGCGCTTCGAATCACGTTGCCTCTTCCAGGCGAGCCAGTCTAAACTCGCCTAGGGTTCGCCCACGACGAAACCGCGACACAGAGGGCGCGGCTGCACCCGGCGGAACTCCCAATTAAACCCCTTAGCGACCCGCGAGTCAACAATTCTCCAGTCCTGGACGAAGAATCCCGGTCCATTGCGCCCCGTGCCGCACGCGTCCGCTGAATCAGTTGATGGGCTTCTTTTCCGGACACGGGGAGCCGCACTGTCCTTCCAAAGGTCACATGTTGAGACCCCGGGGTCACCCGCGCCACACGCTGCTTGCCGCACCCGACATACGTACAACTGTGTCTTGGGTAAGGACGCGATTCATCGCGCCCGCTGGCCGACATACTGTACGCTGGGCGATATACACAATGGGCGATATACACGAACTGTTGCCGCGAGCCCCGGCCACCGGGCGTTTCGCCCCAATCGTTGCGACCGTGGTGAGCAGTGCGGGCTAGTTGTGGAGCTCCCGCGCCGCCGGCTGGGAGTTCGTCCACGTCGCCGTCGACGACCATTCCCGCATCGCCTTCTCCCAGATCCTGCCCGATGAGCGCAGCCTTTCCGCTGCCCAGTTCCTTCTCCTCGCCCACGCCTACTATGGCTCGCTTGGCATCCGCATCCGACGCCTGCTCACCGACAATGGCTCCTGGTACCGCTCCCGCCACTTCCGTCGTACTTGCCGCCGCCTCGGCATCCGCCACCGCTTCACCCGCCCCTACACCCCTCGCACCAACGGCAAGGCCGAGCGCTTCATCCAAACCGCCCTCCGCGAATGGGCCTATGCCCGCTCCTACTGCTCCTCCCTCCAACGCGCCAACCATCTGCTCCCCTGGCTCCACGACTACAATTGGCATCGCCCCCACGCCAGCCTCGGCTATAATCCCCCTATCAGCCGACTCCCTCCTCCCCGGAACAACCTGTTGAGGCTCCACAGCTAGTCCGCTTTTCTCACCACGTGGCGAGGCGAAGTGCGTGAGAGGCCCGTCAGTACAAGGCGCGCGCCGCTTGGCGCGCGGAGGTGTACTTGAACAGTACGTTGAGCACGGCGAGCAAGTGCAACGCAGCAATGGCGGGCCTATTGCGTGCTTCGACCGTCAGGTGGTGAGAAATGCGGACTAGGACAAACAAGAGTGTTTGTCCCTACTGGGTTCGTCGTGGAATGGCCCATCCGCGCCACTCACGCCAGCCCCAACTTTTCCGCCAGCCCGATGCGCTGTAGCTTGCCGGTCGGCCCTTTGGGGATCTCCTCGAGGAATACAATACGCCGTGGAACTTTGAAATCAACGAGACGTTCGGCGGCGAAACGGCGAAGCTCCTTATCGCTGACCGAAGACCCCTGACGAACCACGATCGCCGCCCCGACATCTTCGCCGAGCTTGTCATGGGGAAGGCTGAACGTCACTGCCTGTGCCACCGCGGGGTGATCCATGAGCACTTCATCCACCTCGCGGGGAGAGATTTTCTCGCCGCCGCGGTTGATAATTTCCTTCAGCCGCCCGGTGATGTAAAGATATCCGTCGGCGTCGAAGTAGCCCTGGTCTCCGGTTCGAAACCAACCCCTGCTGAAGGCCGTCGAGTTCGCCTCGGGATTGTTTTCGTAACCTTGGGTGACGCTCGCCCCGCGAATGACGATCTCGCCAGTATCATCGGCCGCCAGCAGATTTCCTTCCACGTCCATGACAGCCATCTCAGGGCCGGCGGGAACACCGACGGAACCGGCTTTGCGAACCGCCGGCGGAAGGGGGTTGCTGGCCATTTGGTGAGCGGCTTCGGTCATGCCGTAGGATTCGATGACCGGGGCGCGGAAGACTCGCTCCAGCTCCTCGAGCACTTGCGGCGGCAGCGCGGCCGAGGAAGAGCGAATGAAGCGCAGCCGACTCTGGGAAACTACGTCCTCGTTTCTCCGGGCGCGAGCCAGAATCGTCTGATGCATGGTCGGGACCGCTGTGTACCAGCTTGGCTGAAAGTCCTTCAACCACGAGAAGAATTTCAAGGCTTCAAACCCCCCTGTGCAAACCACTTCCGACCCGGCCGCAAGACTGGCCAATATCGCTCCCATCAGCCCGTGGATGTGAAACAACGGCATCACGTTGAGGCAACGATCCGACGGGGTCAAAGCCAAAGTCCGAGCGATGCTCCGAGCGGAGGCGCAAACGTTGGACTGGGTCAGAGGAACGATTTTGGGCCGGGAGGTTGTGCCCGAGGTGTGCAGCACCAGAGCGATGTCCTCGGCCCGTGAAAATCCCCCCCCGGCGGTTGGCGGCCCTGCTTCGGGTCGGATCGAGAAGACTCCGGCCGGCTCGGCCGGGCGGGGTTCAATCTCGATAATGGCGATACCGCGGTTTCTCGCTACCGTCGCGGCCGGCGAGTTGCTGTCCTTCAACACCAGCAACGCCTTGGCATCCAGGTCGCTCAGGTAGAATTCGAACTCATCCTTGCGATACGCGGGATTCAGGGGCGCGCAAGTCGCCCCGGCGGCCACCGAGACGAACGAAACAGCCAGCTCGGGGCCGTTGGGCAGCACAATCGCCACCCGGTCCTCTCGACCCACGCCGCAAGCGTTGAGGGCCTTCACCGTGGAGTTGATCTGATGCTTGAGGCTGAGATAGGTGAGCGGTGTTCGATGGGGCGCGCCGATGGCGACGGAGTCAAGCTCGATCTCCGCGCGTGAGGCGATCAATTCGGGAACGGTTGTCGGCACAGGCTTCTACCCGCTTTCTCACCACCGTCACGGCGATTGCGGCGAAAGGTCCGCCGGCCATGGCGCGCGGCAACGGTTCGCGTACATCGTCCAGCGTGCAGTATGCCGGCAAGCCGGCGCGATCCATCGCGCTCCTACATCTCTGACTGGAAATTGGCTTCGTTTCGTTTTTTCGCGGCGAACGAGATGGGGGGTCTCCGCTACCCCTTTTTCAGAATAGCGAGTGTGTCAAGTGATCTTCACTGTCGGCCATACGGTGTAGCAGCCGGTGCCACGAGCAGAAGTAGCCGTTCCTTCGGCGAGGCACAACGTGACGAGAATTCGAGCCGGCGCATGTTCCGCGGCTTCGTGCGCCCTTTCGGGGCTCGACTCTCGATGATCCTTACTCCGGACCGCGGATTTCCGTCCGCGGCAAGACTGCATTCCCATACAGTCCGTGCCGGCGAATGTAGGCGGCCACCTCGGGAGCAAGCCAGTCGTCGACGGGTTTGCGGCGCTTCAGCCGCTCACGCAGCTCGGTGGATGAAATAGGAACATCAACGCCTTCGAGCCAGTGAACGCGCGCGCCTTCGGGAACGTCGGGCCGTCTGTCGATTTCCGCCGCGCGGCCGGCAACAATGAACTCGACCATCCCGACCACCTCCAGCCAGCGATACCACTGCTTGATCTCGGCAAACGCATCGGCGCCGAGGACGAACAACAACCGGTCCTCGGGCGCGGAGGTCCGCTTGACCCGCCGAAACGTATCGATCGAATAGTGGGGTCCGCTGCCCACGCTGGGATCTTCGAATCGAGAAGGGACGAAGCAAGTGTCCTGCTTCGACGCCAGCTCGACCATTCGGTAACGGTGTTCGTAGCCGGCTTCGGTGGGATTCCGCCGGTGAGGCGGACGGCCCGCCGGGACGAACAGCACTTTGGTTAGCTGCAATTCATCCGCCGCCGCCCTCGCTACTTCCGTATGCCCTCGGTGAACGGGATCAAACGTGCCGCCGAAGATGCCGATATTCACTTTGCCCCGACCGCCGACTCTCGGGTTTCACGGACCCGCGAGCCCAGATAGTATTTCAGCTTCTCGATACCCTCGCCCGTTACGGCCGAGATGCGAAAGAACGGCAGCCCTTCTTGGTCGCAGAATCGCTCCAAGCGATCAGCCTGAGCGCTATCTTGCAAGGCGTCGATTTTCGAAGCGGCGACAACCATCGGTTTTTGAGCCAGCGCGGCGGAAAAGCTGGCCAACTCTTCGATAATCACACGGTAGGCGTCCAACGGGTCGCTTTGCCTGAGGTCGCTCATGTCGATCAAATGAACGAGCAGCCGCGTTCTCTCGATGTGGCGCAGGAAGCGCGTACCAAGACCATGGCCCAGGTGCGCGCCCTCGATCAACCCGGGAATGTCGGCCACCATGAAGCTGTCAAACTCATCGATGGAGACCACGCCGAGGTTCGGCTGGAGCGTCGTGAACGGATAGTCGGCAATCTTGGGGTGAGCGGCCGAGATGCGCGCAATCAGGGTGGATTTGCCCGCGTTGGGGAAGCCGATCAGCCCCACGTCGGCCAGCAGTTTCAGCTCCAGCTTCAGGCGGCGCTCCTCTCCCGGCATGCCGGGCTCGGAGCGGCGAGGCGCCTGATTGGTCGAGCTGGCAAAGCGTGCATTGCCGCGGCCTCCGTCCCCGCCCCGCGCGGCTATGAATTCTTGATCGGGAGCTTCAAAGTCAAACAGTTTTTCTCCCGTGTCGGCGTCGTGGACCAGGGTCCCGGCGGGAACCTCGAGGACTAGGTCATCACCGTTTTTGCCAGTCTTGTTGCTGCCCTCTCCGTGACGCCCTCGCGACGCTTTGTGCTGCGGACGAAACCGGAAGTGGACCAGCGTGTTCCGCCGCTCGCTGGATCGCAAGATGACGCTCCCGCCGCCGCCGCCGTCGCCGCCACTGGGACCGCCGCGGGGCACGAACTTCTCGCGTCGAAAGGCCACGCAGCCGTTGCCGCCGCCGCCGGCCTTGACGGAAATCAGAGCCTCATCAACAAACATGACCGACACTCCAGCATAGCTGTTCGGACTTTCACCCGGCCGAGAGCAGGGCGACCGACCCGGAACGCCCGATGCTCGATGGAGTTCTGGGCCCGTTGCGGTCAACTTCCGGTCGCAGCGGCAAACTCCACCTCCACCAAAAACAGCCCCCTGGCCGGCACGGTCGGTCCTGCTTGGGAACGTTTCTTCGCCGCCAAGATGCGCTCGATATCATCGGCCGCGAAGTTGCCGCGCCCGACTTCGAGCAGCGTGCCGACGATGTTGCGCACCATGTGATAGAGAAAACCGTCGCCTCGAACGCGATAGGTTAGAAGGTCACCGTCCTTTTCAAGCCGCGACGAAAAAATCGTCCGCACGGTTGATTCCTTCTCTTCGCCGCCGGCGGCGGCCAGCGAGCGAAAGTCGCGTGTCCCGGCGAACGCATTTGCCGCTTTTGCCATCGCTTCCTCGTCGAGCGGGTAGGGATGATGGTAGACGTATCGGCTTGAAAACGGCGGACAAACTTCACCACGCGAAATTCGATACTGATAGGTTTTTGAGACGGCCCGCCGGCGAGGGTGAAAATCCGCGTCGGCCTCATCCGCCTCGAGCACGCGAATGGCGGGCGGGAGCAGGCGGTTCATCGCCTTGCGTAGATTGTCGGCGGGAATCCTGTTCGTTAGGTGAAAAGAAGCGACCTGCCCGAGGGCGTGAACGCCGGCGTCTGTTCTTCCCGAACCGTGGACTTCCACTGCGCGGCCCTCGATCTCGGCAAGCGCCTCCTGAAGCGTTCCTTGAATCGTGCGCTGACTTGGCTGCACCTGCCAGCCGTGAAAATCGGTCCCGTCGTAGGCAAGCCTGATTCTGAGGTTTCGCACGCTGATTCGGCGCCCTTGCGACTCTGTCTCTCTCACTCGATCAACGCCCCGAGCGAGCTTTCCCCGTGTTGGCTCGCGGCCACCCTTTGTCAATCCGAACCGGTTACCATCGTCTTGTCTATTGCACGGCGCAAACCGCGTTTGTTGACGGGTTTCAGGCGATGCTAGGATAACAAAAGACTTCCACCACTAATGCCCGCACGTCGCCGGCGGGACTTCCACCGACCACCTAGCCCAATTTTTTGCGTGGGAAACCGAAGGCACGGGGCAGCCGTAGATGTTGACGATTTTCCGGCCGTGGTGCGGCCGCCTGGAGAACTGGGAATGCATGTGAAAAACATACTTTCGCTCACCTTTGGCGTCCTGCTGCTGGTTCATGTCCCGCTTGCCGCGCAGACGCCCGCCGCGTCCGGTATTGACTACAGCACGGGGCCTGGGTTCCGCGATGCCTACAAGACACCGCAGGTGCCGGAGGCCGATATGGCCAATTCTCCCCGCCTGGATCAACTTCTCCGAGCGGGCAAACTCTATCTCTCGCTCAGTGACGCCATCGCGCTGGCGATCGAGAACAATCTTGACATCGCCTACGCCCGCTACGGGCCCCGGATCGCTGATACTGACATCCTGCGGACGAAGTCGGGACAGCAGCTCCGCGGCGTGCAGACGCAGATCAGTACGCTGTCGACCGGTCAGTCGGCGGCCGGGGGCGCGGGAGGAGCCGGCGGCGATGTAACCGGCATCACGGGCCGGGCCGGCGGGGTCGGCGGCGGCGCGCAAGGCGTAGGCGACGCCTCGACATTTTTCGGATCCGCCGTTCCCTCGCTGGAGCCCACCCTGACCGGCGGAATTGACTGGGGCCACTTCAGTAATCCCCAGACCAGCAGTTTCGTCACCGGCACCAATACGTTTGTCTCCCAACGAAGCAACTCCAGCATCGGAATTCAGCAAGGGTTTTTGACAGGCACCAACGTTTCGCTCGAATGGGCCAATGCCCTCAACGACACCAACTCCTTGCGAGCCAACTTCGATCCCTCCTTGCGCAGCAACCTCACGCTTCGCATCCGACAGAGCTTGCTCCAGGGATTTGGGCGCGGTGTTAACTCCCGCAATATCCGCGTTGCCAAGAATAACCGCGAAGTATCGGATCTCGCTTTTAAGTCACAGGTAATCGCGACGGTTACACAGGTGCAGAATCTCTACTGGGATCTGGTCAGCTTTCGAGCCGAGGCGCGCAGTCGGGAAGAGGACCTGCGTCTGGCTCAGAAACTTTATGAAGACAACAAGCGGCGGGTTGAGATCGGAACATTGGCGCCCATCGAGATCGTCAGAGCTGAAGCCGAAGTAGCGTCGCGAGAGCAGGATTTGACTCTCGCCGTCACTCGCGTTCAGCTTCAGGAAACCACGATTAAAAACGCCGTCAGCAAGAACGGTCTGGCGAGCCCTTCCCTACTCGATGCCGAGATCGTTCCCACTGACCGCATCGAAGTGCCCGACAAGGAGCAGATTCGGCCCTTGCAGGATCTTATGGTCTCGGCGCTTCGGGTGCGGCCCGAGTTGATACAATCCCGCATTCAATTGAAGAACCAAGACATTTCTCTCAAAGGCGTCCGCAACGCCATGCTGCCCCAGGTAAGCGTATTCGCCGACTTGACGAATAACGCATTGGCCGGCCGCCTGAACGACGATTTCGTGGGATTTCCGGGAATCGAGACCGTGGTCTCGGACTTTTTTATCGGCGGCCTCGGCACGAGTGCGTCCCAGATCTTCCGGCGAAACTTTCCCGACTACTCGATCAGCGTGCAAGTCAGCTTCCCTCTGAAGAACCGGCGCGCGCAGGCGGACATGACGGCCACGCTTCTTGAGAGACGCCAAGCCGACATTCGCTTGCGTCAGCAGGAAAATTCGATCCGCGCCGAGGTTCGCGACGCTGTAATTGGCGTGCAACAGGCGCGCGCACGATTCACGGCTGCCGAGAAAACCCGAATCCTTCAAGAGCAGACTCTTGACGCTGAGCAGAAAAAATTCAAGCTTGGGGCGTCAACCATCTTCTTTGTGGTCGAGGCGCAACGTGATTTGGCGCTAGCCCGCTCGGCGGAAATTGCCGCGCAAAACAATTACATTAAGTCGAAGGTGGCGCTTGACCGCGCCACCGGCAAGACGCTGGGGGTTAACAATATCGCCATCGACGAAGCCTACGACGGCAGAGTTTCGAAATCCCCCGATCCCATTCCGCCTAACCCCGAGGCGGCCCGGCCCGCGCCGCGGGGCTAGCCCCAATACCCGTTAGTTAGGGCCGGTCGGCCCTTCACGGTCAGGTTACTGAACATAACCGCACAGAGCCGCGGGCGTCAGCCTGCGGGCCCGCACTCTGGCGCGCGAATCTGTACGGTGCTCGTCGCGGGGCCCGCACTCTGGCGCGCGAATCTGTACGGTGCTCGTCGCGGGGCCCGCACTCTGGCGCGCGAATCTGTAGGGTTCTTGCCTGCTGAGCCCGCGCCCTGACGGGCACGGCTCTTTCCTGTCTCACCGGCTGCGTCGTGTGACTAGCCCGCTTTTCTCGCCACGTGGTGAGAAAAGCGGGCTAGGTGTGGAGGCTCAACAGGTTGTTCCGGGGAGGAGGGAGTCGGCTGATAGGGGGATTATAGCCGAGGCTGGCGTGGGGGCGATGCCAATTGTAGTCGTGGAGCCAGGGGAGCAGATGGTTGGCGCGCTGGAGGGAGGAGCAGTAGGAACGGGCATAGGCCCATTCGCGGAGGGCGGTTTGGATGAAGCGCTCGGCCTTGCCGTTGGTGCGAGGGGTGTAGGGGCGGGTGAAGCGGTGGCGGATGCCGAGGCGGCGGCAAGTACGACGGAAGTGGCGGGAGCGGTACCAGGAGCCATAGTAGGCGTGGGCGAGGAGGAGGAACTGGGCAGCGGAAAGGCTGCGCTCATCGGGCAGGATTTGGGAGAAGGCGATGCGGGAATGGTCGTCGACGGCGACGTGGACGAACTCCCAGCCGGCGGCGCGGGAGCGTCGGGTCTTATCGCCGGTAACGCGGTGACCGGCGTGCTGGAAGCGGCCGAGCTTTTTGATGTCGAGATGCAGTAGATCGCCGGGACGGTGATGTTCGTAGCGGCGAACGGGGGGAGCGGGTTCGAGATCGCGGAGACGGTTGAGTCCGGCGCGACCGAGGAGGCGGCTGACGGTGGCCGGGGATAGCCGCAGGGTTTGGGCGATGCGGTGGCCCGTCCAACGTTGTCGGCGCAGGGCGAGGACGCGGTCAACGACGGCTTGCGGGGTGCGGCGCGGGCTATGCCGGGGACGCGAAGAGCGATCGTAGAGACCGGCTTCGCCTTCGCCGCGGTAGCGGGCCAGCCAACGGCGGGCGTCTCTCCAGCGAGGATGCATCGAACCAGAAGGGCTCGGCCTTTGGGCGTCAATCGGGCATTCTGATGGATGTTCATGCGGTCTCTCCAGGGTCGTGGTTATTCGACAACTCCAGCTTCCCTGGTCCGGGACCGAATGAACAACCTGTTGAAAGATCACAGCTAGCCCGCTTTTCTCACCACGTGGCGAGAAAAGCGGGCAGGCCCCGACGTGCCTACGACGCCTGGACCGCCCCCTTTCGGGGACGGCTTTCCACGGATGTTTCAGCCTCGACCCAGGCCGACAAGCAATCAAAAACCGCCGCTGCCGAACATGCGGCCCGAGGCATGAGCTGCCTGGGAAAGGGGAGCGATGAAGGGGAATTCAGCCAGTTTGCGATAGATCGGCCCCGACTGGGTCGTCGTGCTCTCGAAAAGCACAAAGCGGTCCGGGCTAATCGTTCCGAATTCGCGGCTGGGGAGATCCTCGACGGCGCCCAGTAGGTCGTCGAGACTGACGTCTTTGCCGACTCGGCCCAAGGTGAGATGGGGCTGATAGGGGCGAACTTCCGGTGCGATGCCCAGCGGTTGCAGCGCAGTGTCGACGCTGCTGGCCAGCTTGCGAAGAGCCGGGGTGTTTTCGGCCCCCACCCAAAACACTCGGGGGGAGCGAGCATGGGGGGAAAACCCCATCCCGGCCAGCGGGACGTTGAGCGCCGTATGCACCGAAGGCAACTTGACCTCGCTACAAGCGCGGATGACTTCCTCCAGCCGCTCGCCCGGCCACTCGCCGATGTATTTGAGCGTGACGTGCATATTCAGCGGGTGAACCCAGCGGATCGCGCCATAGGGGCTGAGTCGCCGCACCAGCTCGGTAAGATGCGCGACGACTTTAGAATTCAGCTCCAGCGCGGCGAAAAGACGCATATCGTTTGAGTGTAGCGTAGAACGTTGCCCGGCGATCCAGCGCTACTTATGGACGGAAAACTGATCCTGGGGAGGCTTCAGCTTGACCGTAACGGTCTGTTCAGACTCCCGAAGTTCGACGGTTTCGCCGTACGTTTGATACCCTTCCGCAATCACCTGGAGCAAGACAAACCCTTGTTTCATGGGCGGCAGGGGGGCGGTTCCTTGTTGGCTGGTTTTGAGCTCGAAACTACGGCCCACCTTCCTGTGCTTCTTACCCTTCAGCGTTCGGATAATGAGGCTGGCGCGGGGCACCGGCTCACCCTCATGATCGACGACCACGATTCGCAGGCTGGACCGCTGTTTCTTGGCTAACAAGGCGTGCGGGGAGATAAACAGCGAAGCGAGGATGATGGCAGTCAAGGCTCTCATGTCAAGAAATCAAACCGCGGATGGCCAAGTGCGACTCAGAAAATGAAACTCAAAGCTCCACGGTAGCTTCGAATCGCCTGCAACAGATACATCTGTCCTCCATCGAAAGTCTGGATGGGGATATAGCCCGCCTTGAGGAGATTCCTGAGTTCCGCCCTGGCTTCCAGCTTGCCGGGGAGGGAGCCGTGGAAAGGCAGCGGCTGGCGGACGATCAGATTCAAGCCCGGATTCGAGCGGGCCGCGAAGTCGTTGTAGAGATCCGGAGCAATGACCGCCTGACGGCTGAGCCACTGGTAGGTCGAAACCACGCGCGTCCCCGACCCGGGCAACTCGCTCGAAAGCGAAGCCATCAGCATATGGGCCTGCCGCATGTCGAGCGATCGGCGAAGTTCGTTAGGATCGGCGGTTTGCAACTCCGCCCTCGTCGGAGACAAAGCACCGCCGAGTCCATAGCCGACGGCCGCTTGCAAACGGTCGCGGAGCTCGCGGGCGTAGGAAACGCGAAAGCCCGACGCCTGGTGATAGCCGCCGTTGAAGGTCGAGCTCATCGAAAACAGATCAGGCAACACATTGCCGCCGGCGTAGTAGCCCTCGGGTACGACCGCGGACAAGGCGGCGTCGGAAATACGGTCTCGATAAACAGCCGCTTCGAGAAGTCCGTCTCCCATGGTTTCGCGGTAAGCGATCTCGACGTGCTCGGTGCGCTGAACGGTGGGCCGGCCGTCGGCAAGCGCCATTCTGGGGAACAGTCCCAGCGACGAAACCTCCTGCCGGAGAGCTTCGGTGCCGGTAGCAGCTTCGTCCGGCCGGGGAACGCCCGACGCGTAGCGAAGCTGAATCTCACGGTCCGGAGTTAGGTTGTAGACCAGACGGCCGTAAGGGCTGACGAAGTTCAGCCGGTTGAGGAAGCTGACCGATTCATAGAGAAAGCCGTACTCGAAACGAGCCGTATCGCCCAACTCGATGCGGTCGCCGAAACCCAAGGTGAAGGTTTCGAGCCGGGGAAGATCGCCGTCCAACGGCCCGCCGACGATAGCCTGAGTGGCCGCCACCGGCGCCTGAAGCTGGCGTACGGTGAGCGAAATCTCGGGTGCGAGACCGCCCATTTCACGGCTATAACTGGTGTGAAAGGCGGCGGTAGGCGTTCGGGTCGTTGAGCCATAACCGAGATTGCCGCTTACGGTCAAGCTGTTGTCGCCGAATAGCGATGTGGCCACGGCGAAGGCCGTGCCGAGGTCCGTCTCGTTCGCCAAAGCCGATTGGCGGGCGCCCCCGCCGGCGCTGACCTCCGCATACCCGCGAGTGTCGCTGAACGTGCCCGAGAGTTTCCGCAGCGCGGCCCGCGATTCGCGGCGCTCCTCGGGAAGCAGGCGGAGGACAGGGCGCGTTGAGGAGGAGGTTCGCAGAACCCACTTCCAATCCTCGCTCATGTCGCGGACCTCGCCCCCGCTGGGGAACACAAGCTGAAGGCTGGAGAAGAGCCCCCGCAAATTCACGTCGAGGAAAGTTCGGGCGCCGGGGCCGATCTGGATGTTCTCCTTGAGCAGAGGAAGGAAGCGGTCGAGAGTAACTCGCAGGGAGTAGTTGCCGGGCAGGACGTCGTCCAACTGGAAATTGCCGCGGTGGTCCGTGTAAACGCGCTCGGCGCTACGTCCGGTGGCGGTCAACAACGTCACCACCGCTCCCATCCGCGGGATGCCGCGGTCGTCCTTGACCCAACCGACAATCGAGCCGGCCATGCGGTTCTGCGCGGCGACGGGCAGCGCCGCCACAAGCAGCCCCAGTAAAACGAGCCGCCAAGCCTCGCCGGCCAAGCGCCGAGGGGTTTCGCCGGAATCTCTCCGCCGCGCGTTCACCAGTCCGGTTGTGGGTGCGACTCCAGGGTGCACGCTATTTGACCTTAAAGGTTGCCGACGGCATCAGAACCTCGTTCTTAACGCTGTCGCTTACTTCCAGACTCAGCCGGTACTCGCCGGGATCCAAGCTGGCTAGGGGAAGCAGTTTTTCGACGACCGTTTGCCTCGGCGAAGCCCCCCGGATGGTGCTGATATCCTCGGTGAAATCGAGCAACAGCTCTTCGGGTTTATCGAGCCGCGCGATCTTGTAGGTGACCGACCCGTTCGCGCGCCGGGTCTCCTCGTCCTCGCCAAGGTTGTAGATTTGCATGTAGATGCCCATCTTTTCGCCGCGCTTAAACTCTTCGCCGATGCGCGGCCGAACCTTGGAGCTTCCGATGACAAACTGCCCGGTTCCCAACGAGCGCGTGGGGACTCGCTCGATCTTGTCGGCCAGAATGAGGGAACTGTTCGCCAGCTTGTCTTCTTCAAACTCGGGCACATGCAAAGCCACCCGGTGGGTGCTCATGGTTTCGCCGACGATGTCTTTGACAACCAGTTCCAGGCGATACATGCCTGGGGCCAGCGGGATGCTCTTGTGGTAGACCGACGAACGATTCATCTGTTGCGGCAGCCGTTCCGCGGTTGTGTCTATGGTGACAGTGTCTTCGAAAACGGTGGCGATACGCCGGGTAAGAGTGGTGACGCGCCCGAAGATATTGACAATCCCCTTATGAAGACCATCCTCTTCCTTAAAAACGAGGTCCTTGTTTTCCAGCTGAACGGTGACGCCCGTCAGAATCGAATTGTCGGTGATACGAACGTAGTGAGTCTCCACCTTGTAGGGAAGCGTGTTGTACTCGATGCGGGACTCGACCACCGCTTCGAGATCCTTGAATTTGACAGGCGGTGGCTTCTGGAGCTTTGCCCACTGTTCCAACCGCTCGAACGGCTGGTACCGCCTCGAGCTCATACCGTGGGGAACGCCCGGCCTGCCGGACATTCGATCGTTCCTGTCCATCATCCCCATCTGCTCATATAAGGTCGCACCGGCCCCCGGGACGTGGGTCAGAGCGTCCTTCTCGTAGGGGTCCATGGTGTGCCGATACTCGCCGGTCATGGTGGTGTCGACGAACTCGATCAGGATGTCGGTGCCGACTCCGTCTATGTAGCGGTAGCGCCAGATTTGGAATGGGAAGGTGGTAGTCGTACCGCCGCCTTCGTCCATCGGCCGGTCGTACAAGCCCCCGGACGGATGGTCTTCGATCTCGTCAGGTGGCCCGAAGGTGATGTACATGCGCCCGCGGTCGGTCCTCCAACCCGGAAAGCCGGAGGCGAAGCGGTCGTTGGCGTAGGCGATTCGGCGGTAGTGCTCTTCCTTGTACTCGTTCTCTATGCTGTCGGGCGTAGGATCCCGGCGCATCCAAAACTGTTCGATAAAGTTTTCCCGCTCCTCCCCCGTTGTCAAGCGAAGAAACGCCTTCTTCTCTCCGCCCGTAATGATGTAAAGGACGTCCTCTTTCAGCCAGCGTTTGAAGGGACCTTGGAGCTCCTTTTCGAGCCTCTTGAGCCGCTTGCGCTCCTGCTTCCTGGTGAGCTTGCCGGCTTCTTCTTTCTTCTTGGCGGAAAGAGGCGCAACAGGGAAGGCAAAGGCGAAAGCCAGAACTACTACCCCAGCGAGGAGTCTTCGTGACATGTTGACAACCGCCCCGTAGATAGATACGTCCTTAGCGCGCGAACGGGTTCTTACAATCCGACGGCAACTCAGCTTCGATTCTAGGACTTCCTACCCGGAAGGTCAAGTAAATTCAAGTAGCCGAGCCCGGTGCTCCCCACTATGTCCCCCAGACCGATTCGCGAGACGGAATCGGCCGACGCTTCCCCGAAAGCGCGCAGGCGGCCGACAACGTCCCATCCGACCAGGGATCACGGTTCTACGAGAATCCGGAGAAGATTCTCCGAGATATTGTATTATCAGTGTTTCGGCCCGGGGCTGCCCCTGCAACTATTGTTGTTTCAATGGCTTAGAAATATATGGTGGGCCGGGATTTTGGCGCTTCACTTGCAGCACTGAGGTTGGGTTTTTAGGGGTGAGGTGCATCTCGCCTTCGGTCCGGGTTGCCCCCGATGAGTAAAGTTTTGGCAAATCGGCTTTTGACGAAGTTACTGGTAGCCTCAACCGTTGTCATGGCGGCCGCGGCGTTGCTGAATTTCGAGCAGCGTCGCGGCGTACGCCTGCCCGACGACGGGGTCACCTGGATCGACGGGGCCTCCGGTGTCGAAGCGCTTCGAATCAGCGCCGCAAGCGGGGCCGCGAGAGCGGGAATCAGGCCGGGGGACATCCTACAAAAGATCGATCGAGTTCCCGTGGAAGATGCCGCGGCGGTCGGCCGGATCCTTGGCGGCATCGGCGCCTGGGGACAGGCCACCTACGTGGTGGTCCGCGGCGGAATCGAGGTTCGCACACCGTTGATTGTGGACGCCGTGGCGTTGAACACGTTCGTTCACTACTTCCTGGGAGCCGTGGCCTTGGCTTACCTGGCCATCGGCGTATTTGTCTTCTACCGCAAGTCGGCGGAGCCGATGGCCCGCCACTTTTACGTGTTCTGTTTGGGATCGTTTGTCCTATACGCGTTCAGCTACACCTCCACGCTGGATGGCTTTGACCGTTTCGTCTACTGGTCGGATGTCTGGGCGACGTTGCTCGTGCCGGCCGTGTTTTTGCACTTCTGCCTGGTGTTTCCCGATTCGCGGCAGGCCACGCGCGTTCGACGGGGGGCGGCGGTGTTGGCTTATGTCCCGGTCGCGGCCATGCTCGGTCTGCACCACGGGGCCGCTTCGGGAATGCTCGAAACCGACCTGCCGCTGGTCGAACTGCGGTTTTTGCTCGACCGGCTGGAATATGGCCTGCTGGGATTGTATTTCCTCTCCGCGGCGGCGGCGGTGGGGTTCGCCGTTCGCGGTACGGAAGAGCCGATTCTCAGGCAACAGCGCAAGTGGCTGGCGCAGGGGGCACTGTGGGGCGTACTGCCGTTCGTGATTTTTTATGTGGGGCCCTATGTCGGTGGGGAGAATGTGGGGCCGAATGGAAGCCTCGCCGTATTCTCACTGGCGCTGATTCCCGCGGCCTTCGCCTATGCCATCTTCCGGTACCGGCTGATGGATGTAGAGGTTGTCGTGCGGAGAGGCACGGCTTACACGCTGGCCACGGCCGCGCTGCTGGTTCTCTTTTGCGGAGTGATCTTCCTGTTGAGCGGTATGGTCGCCCCACAGCTCAACGAGTTGGCGCCGGCGGGGTGGGTGATCTCGGTCGTGGCGGCCGCGGTGGTGTTCCAGCCCCTGCGGCGCCGGATCCAGCAAAGCCTGGAGCGGCGTTTCTATCGAGAACGCTATGACTACCGGCAAACTCTGGTCGAGTTCGCTTCCGAGCTGAGCACGGAAACGAATCTTGAGCCGATGCTTTCCTCCGCTTCCGAACGCTTGGTGCGGACTCTGGGCCTGAGCCGCGTGGCGATCTTCGTGGCCAGCGGGGAGGGTTCGAGCGGGGACCCGAACGGCTTTCGCCTGCTGCATGGAACCGGGCTGAGCGACGTGAACGGGGCCGAAATCAACAAGCGGACTTGGCTCGACATGAGTTTTCTCCGTTCCGAGGGGGTCGGGGAAAACGGCGGCGTTCCCTATCTGTTCCTCGAGGGCCCGGCCACGTCCATCGAGTGTTCCCCGGCGGCGAAACTCACCATCGCCGATCTGGATCTTAGCTACTATGTGGCCTGTCGCGTTCGCGGCAGCACGATTGCCTACCTGGGGTTGGGCCGGACGGTAGAGGGGAACTATCTCTCGAGTGAAGATCTCGCGCTGGTGCGGGCGGTGAGCGGATACTTCGCCATTGCTCTGGAGAATGCGCGCCTGTATCACTCTCTCGAGATCAAGGCGAATGAATACCAGCGGCTGAAGGATTACAACGAAAACATCGTCGAATCGCTGAGCGTCGGCATCCTAGCGACCGACTTGGATGATCGAGTCGAAAGCTGGAACGCGCAGCTCGAGCTGACGTTCGGGATTTCCCGGGAACAGGCGGTGGGCCGCCGCTTGGCGCATTTGCTGCCGACGGGGCTGGTGGCCGAGGTCGAGAGAAGCCGTGGAGAAACAGGCATCCGGAACGTCTACAAGTTTCGCGTGCGCGCCGATGACTTCCCCGCGGAGTTTCGGCCCCAGCCGGCGAGCAACGGCGGCGGCCGGGGCGAGGAACGGATGCTCAACGTCGCCATCGCCCCGCTGGTGGCCAAGAATTTCGATCCCATCGGGCGGCTCATCATTCTTGACGACGTCACGGAAAGAATAGAACTCGAGGAGCAATTGGCCCACGCCGACAAGATGAGCTCGATCGGGGTTTTAGCCGCCGGCGTAGCTCACGAAGTGAATACGCCGCTGGCGGTCATTTCAAGCTACGCCCAAATGCTGGCCAAGCAAGTGGCCGATGACCCGCGGCAAACCAAGATCCTGGACAAGATTACCTCGCAAACCTTCCGCGCCAGCGAGATCGTCAACGCGTTACTCAACGCCTCCCGCGTGTCGCCCAGAGAGCTGGCCCCGCTCGATCTGAATCAGGTGCTCGAGGATACGGTTTCCCTTGTCGAGACCCAATTACCAAAGGACAAGATCAAAATTCGGCTCGATCTGCAACCGGAAGCGGTATCCGTGGTGGGTAATAGCGGCAAGCTGCAGCAGGTCTTCCTGAACCTGCTGCTCAACGCGCGCGATGCGATGCCGCGGGGGGGAGAGCTGACTGTGCGCACACGAGTCCTGGAGAGCGGGCAGGGTGAAGCCGTAGTGCAAGCCGTCGTCAGCGACACGGGGGTGGGCATGACGGCCGAACAGGCTCGACGCGCTTTCGATCCCTTCTTCACCACCAAGGAGCCGAAACGCGGTACGGGTCTCGGCCTGGCCGTCAGCTACGGCATCGTCGGCGAACACTCGGGTACTATGAGTGTCGAAAGCGCGCCCGGCAAGGGCGCTTCGTTCCGCGTCGAGCTGCCTCTGGCCAGGAAGCCCATACATGCCTAAGACTCCATCCCAAACCCCTCGGGAGTCGAAAGGCAAAATCCTTATCATCGACGACGAAGATGCCATTCTCGAGAGCCTCGAGACGCTGCTCGGACTCGAGGAGTACGAGGTAGCCACGGCCGCCACGGCGGGCGACGGCGTGGCGGCGCTCGAGTCGGCCGCGTTCGATTTGGTGCTGCTCGACCTGATGCTTCCCGATCGCTCGGGTCTCGAGGTGTTGGAGGATGTGCGCCAGACTGACCAAGAGACGCCGATCGTAATGTTGACCGCCTACGGCTCGATCGAGACCGCAGTACAGGCGATCAAGCTGGGCGCCAACGATTTCTTCACCAAGCCTTGGAACAACGAAAAACTGCTGATCGAGATCGATCAGAC
The DNA here is from genome assembly GCA_965248365.1 of Bryobacterales bacterium. Lineage (GTDB taxonomy): Bacteria > Acidobacteriota > Terriglobia > Bryobacterales > UBA6623. The sequence continues at coordinate 1,581,442 of CBDFJA010000004.1, forward strand.
CATCACGCGGCGGCGGCTGGAGCGCGAGAACGCCCACCTGAAGAGCGTTCTCAAAAAGCGCTTCAGCTTTGCCAACATCATCGGCAAGAGCGAGAGCATGCAGCGGGTCTACGACCTGGTGGGCCAAGTGGCGCCCAGCCGCTCGACCGTGCTGATTCACGGTGATAGCGGCACGGGAAAGGAGTTGATCGCCAAGGCCCTGCACGCCAACTCGCCCCGCGCCGGGAAACCCTTTGTTCCGGTCAACACCGGGTCCATCCCCGTCGATTTGCTGGAGTCGACGCTGTTTGGCCACCTCAAGGGAGCCTTCACCGGAGCGATCCAAACTCGCCGGGGCTGCTTCGACGTAGCCGACGGGGGAACGATTTTCCTGGACGAGGTCGGCACGCTCGAGATCGAGACGCAGGCGAAGCTGCTGCGCGTGATCCAGGAACGCGAATTCATGCCCGTGGGATCCACCGTGACGGTCAAGGTGGATGTGCGCATCGTCGCGGCGACCAATGTCGACCTGGAGCAGCAGGTCCGCCAAGGCGCTTTCCGAGAGGACCTCTACTATCGCCTCAACGTCATTGAGGTCAACCTGCCGCCGCTGGTCGAGAGGATGGAAGATATTCCTCTGTTGACGGAGCACTTTTTCGATCGCTATTGCGAAGAGAACGAGCGCTTCCTCGACGGCAGCGGCCACTCGACGCTACGGTTCTCCCCCGAGGCGGTGAGGGTTCTCATGGACCATTCTTGGCCGGGCAATGTTCGGGAGTTGGAAAACGTTGTCGAGCGGGCGGTGGTGCTGGCCACCGAGCCCGAAGTGGCCGTCGACCTGCTGCCCGAGTCGCTAGCGGGTTCGGACGGCGGCGCGCGTGTCCGCATCCCGGCGAACTTCAAGCCGGTCGCCGGCGCGAGTTTGTACGAAGTCGTCGAAGAATTCGAGCGCCGCCTGATCATGGAGGAGCTCGAAAAATGCGGCTGGAACCAGACCGAAACTGCTAAGAGCCTGCGAGTCGCCCTCTCGACTCTGAATCAAAAGATTCAGCGGCTCGACATCGACGTCAAGCGCATGCGCGAGCTGGTGCAAGCCGGGCGGTAGCGGGCTAGCTGTGATCTTTCAACAGGTTGTTCATTCGGTCCCGGACCAGGGAAGCTGGAGTTGTCGAATAACCACGACCCTGGAGAGACCGCATGAACATCCATCAGAATGCCCGATTGACGCCCAAAGGCCGAGCCCTTTTGGTTCGATGCATCCTCGCTGGAGAGACGCCTCGGGCCGCCGCGGCGGCCCGAGACGTCTCAGAACGCACCGCCCGCCGTTGGCTGGCCCGCTACCGCGGCGAAGGCGAAGCCGGTCTCTACGATCGCTCTTCGCGTCCCCGGCATAGCCCGCGCCGCACCCCGCAAGCCGTCGTTGACCGCGTCCTCGCCCTGCGCCGACAACGTTGGACGGGCCGCCGCATCGCCCAAACCCTGCGGCTATCCCCGGCCACCGTCAGCCGCCTCCTCGGTCGCGCCGGACTCAACCGTCTCCGCGATCTCGAACCCGCTCCCCCCGTTCGCCGCTACGAACATCACCGTCCCGGCGATCTACTGCATCTCGACATCAAAAAGCTCGGCCGCTTCCAGCACGCCGGTCACCGCGTTACCGGCGATAAGACCCGACGCTCCCGCGCCGCCGGCTGGGAGTTCGTCCACGTCGCCGTCGACGACCATTCCCGCATCGCCTTCTCCCAGATCCTGCCCGATGAGCGCAGCCTTTCCGCTGCCCAGTTCCTTCTCCTCGCCCACGCCTACTATGGCTCGCTTGGCATCCGCATCCGACGCCTGCTCACCGACAATGGCTCCTGGTACCGCTCCCGCCACTTCCGTCGTACTTGCCGCCGCCTCGGCATCCGCCACCGCTTCACCCGCCCCTACACCCCTCGCACCAACGGCAAGGCCGAGCGCTTCATCCAAACCGCCCTCCGCGAATGGGCCTATGCCCGCTCCTACTGCTCCTCCCTCCAACGCGCCAACCATCTGCTCCCCTGGCTCCACGACTACAATTGGCATCGCCCCCACGCCAGCCTCGGCTATAATCCCCCTATCAGCCGACTCCCTCCTCCCCGGAACAACCTGTTGAGGCTCCACAGCTAGCGTCCAAGATCGCCGCCATCGTCCGTCGTCTTGTGAGTCAGGCACTCCCGTATAAAGCCGCGCGCCCGCGGCGCTTGGTCGAAAACCCAACCGCGTTCATCCCCTTTGGGTGGGGCACAGGCTTGGCCGTGCGCCATGACTGCTCACTCGCGTTCGCGGCTCCGAATCGGGCATCGACAGAGTCGCGCCGGTCGGGGCCGGGGACCCGCTCGCTAACGCCCGCGGCTCTGACTCGCTTGTTGCCGGGGTGTGCGAGAGCAAGAAACGGAGCCTGGAACGTCAGTGACAGGGCCAAATCCTCGTAGCGAGCGGGGCGCCTGACCGCGGTCGAAGGCTCACCCGGTGGTCATCTCCTTGGGTGGACCGCGGGGCCCATGGGCGCTTGGTCGAAAACCCAACCGCGTTCATCCTTTTGGGCGGGCAGGCCTGGACCGTCCTCCCCTGGCCGCTCGCTGGCGCTCGCGGCTCCGAATCGGGCATCGACAGAGTCGCGCCCGTGAGGGTGCGGGCCCGCGGGCTAACGCCCGCGGCTCTGATTCGCTTGTTACGAGGCTGTGCGACAGCAAACAACGGAAATGAAATGAGGAGGCTCGTCATCGCGGGGCTAGTCTTTTTGTGGAGTGTTCTCTCATCGCGATGCACGCGGCAAACCGCGTGCTAGAATCGGGGGCAACGGAGGTAGCCGAACAACCGGGGCGTCACCGGCGGGGCCGATGCAGCTTGATTCGGGATGAGCGTTGGACACCGAGCGCCGGCACTTGCCTCGATCGCTTGGCGCTTCTCGACGAAGCGCTCCATTTCATAAATGCCGCGATGCATTTTTGCAGCCGGTTGGCGATCCGAGCTTCGGGCACGGCATGCCGCACCCCCACGTTATATTGCGCCTCCCTGTCTGTGCGGGCACAACGTACCGAGCCTGCCTGGATCGCCGCATGCGCCGGCCCAATCGCGAAACGGTCTGCGTAGCCGAGGGCCCTTAGCTCAGTGGTTAGAGCTGCGGACTCATAATCCGTCGGTCGTAGGTTCGAATCCTACAGGGCCCACCATATGAATTTTGGAAGCCGTTTGCGACCTCCGAAAAGGGCGAAGACAGCGTAATAGCTACACTTCTACCTTCTACCAGGCGGTTCGAGGCCACGATTTTCAGCAAATCGCGTTTTTCTTCGGACGGGCAGAGGCAGGTCTTACCTAAATGCGTCACATTGTCAGCCAAGATGTCCGGGCCAGACAGGGGTGGGCAGCCTTTGATCCGCATGACGATCTTGCCCCTTTCCTGCTGCGGCGGCCATGCTGGAACAGTCAGTCTCCGCCCGCCGTGAAGACCCGGATCTGGATCGTCCTCTCGGTTTACGTGCTGCTCGCGATCGTGCGTAAGAGGTTGGGTCTGGAGGCGAGTCTCTACCCATTCCTACAAATCCCCAGCGTCACCCTATTCGAGAAAACGCTCATTTTAGGGGCCTTGCAGCTGTCCGCCCCCCGAGAAAACTTACTCGATGACCCTAACCGGCTGATTCTATTCGGCTTTTAACCGGACAGTCGTGAACACCCAATTTCAGCGCAAGGCTGAAAGAAGAGCCGGCAAGCTACAAGCGTTAGCCGGATAAACCCCCGTGTCTCAGCATCACCTTTCAGCGGCCGCCTCCTAGAGCGCCTTTCTCATCGGGAGCCGGCAGGGTTAGCTGTGATCTTTCAACAGGTTGTTCATTCGGTCCCGGACCAGGGAAGCTGGAGTTGTCGAATAACCACGACCCTGGAGAGACCGCATGAACATCCATCAGAATGCCCGATTGACGCCCAAAGGCCGAGCCCTTTTGGTTCGATGCATCCTCGCTGGAGAGACGCCTCGGGCCGCCGCGGCGGCCCGAGACGTCTCAGAACGCACCGCCCGCCGTTGGCTGGCCCGCTACCGCGGCGAAGGCGAAGCCGGTCTCTACGATCGCTCTTCGCGTCCCCGGCATAGCCCGCGCCGCACCCCGCAAGCCGTCGTTGACCGCGTCCTCGCCCTGCGCCGACAACGTTGGACGGGCCACCGCATCGCCCAAACCCTGCGGCTATCCCCGGCCACCGTCAGCCGCCTCCTCGGTCGCGCCGGACTCAACCGTCTCCGCGATCTCGAACCCGCTCCCCCCGTTCGCCGCTACGAACATCACCGTCCCGGCGATCTACTGCATCTCGACATCAAAAAGCTCGGCCGCTTCCAGCACGCCGGTCACCGCGTTACCGGCGATAAGACCCGACGCTCCCGCGCCGCCGGCTGGGAGTTCGTCCACGTCGCCGTCGACGACCATTCCCGCATCGCCTTCTCCCAGATCCTGCCCGATGAGCGCAGCCTTTCCGCTGCCCAGTTCCTTCTCCTCGCCCACGCCTACTATGGCTCGCTTGGCATCCGCATCCGACGCCTGCTCACCGACAATGGCTCCTGGTACCGCTCCCGCCACTTCCGTCGTACTTGCCGCCGCCTCGGCATCCGCCACCGCTTCACCCGCCCCTACACCCCTCGCACCAACGGCAAGGCCGAGCGCTTCATCCAAACCGCCCTCCGCGAATGGGCCTATGCCCGCTCCTACTGCTCCTCCCTCCAACGCGCCAACCATCTGCTCCCCTGGCTCCACGACTACAATTGGCATCGCCCCCACGCCAGCCTCGGCTATAATCCCCCTATCAGCCGACTCCCTCCTCCCCGGAACAACCTGTTGAGGCTCCACAGTTAGCCCGCTTTTCTCACCAGGGCCCCGCGGTGGATGAAGCGCCGAGCCCGGCGGCCACGGCTCGCGGCGACAAGTTTGCTTACATCGTCCGGCGTAGAGTATGTCCGCAAGCGGGCGCCGTATCGAGCGTAGGGGGAGTTTCATTTTCTTTGAATCGCCCGAGGCCCGTTCTTCGAATCGCCCGAGGCTCATTTCGTCTCGCCGCCGGGTGGCGAAGGTTAGAGCGTAAACCCTAAGAGGTATTAGGAGGACATTTGTATTCCTATTCGCGCGGCAGAACTCTCTTTTAAGGGATAAGAACTAGACACAATGGCACCATATTGGAACTAATTGCCCAATGACTTTTTCTGCGAAGGGTGATAAATTCGGAATCAGTGCTGTCCGGGGAAAGTCGCGCCATCGGACGGTAAGTCTCGACCGCTCAATGTCTTATGGCCTGTTTTGCCCGGGAACGATTTGAAATCCCGAGGCCGCAAATGGTCGCCTGAACGGAGCATCCGGACGCGGCACAATGAGGGATGAACCTTGGCCGTACGGTTTTCTCCCAACTGATCGAGCACCTACCGAGCAAAGAGTTTCAGAAATGTGTATCGCGCTACCGCGGCGATTCCTATCTGAAAAGTTTCTCCTGCTGGGATCAGTTTCTTGCGATGGCATTCGCCCAGCTGACCTATCGGGCAAGCCTCCGCGACATCGAGACGTGCCTGCGTTCGATGCACGGCAAACTCTACCACATGGGATTCCGCGGCAGGGTAGCGCGCTCGACACTGGCCGATGCGAACGAGTCGCGCGACTGGCGGATCTACGCGGACTTCGCGCAGGTCTTGATTGGCATGGCACGGCCGTTATATGCCCACGACCCGATCGGTGTGGACTTGGACCAGACTCTGTACGCTCTCGACTCGACAACAATCGACCTCTGCCTGTCGCTGTTTCCGTGGGCGAGATTCCGCAAGCAAAAGGCCGCCGTGAAGATGCACACGCTGCTGGATCTGCACGGCAATATTCCCACGTTCATCCGCATTACTGGAGGCAAAGTGCACGACATCAACATCCTCGACGAGATCGGCCCGGAGGCCGGCGCGTTCTACGTCATGGATCGGGCCTACGTCGATTTCGAACGCCTCTTCGTGTTCACTCTCTGCTCGTCGTTCTTCGTCGTGCGAACCAAGAAGAACATCTTGCTCCAACGGCGCTACTCGCATCCCGTCGACAAATCCACGGGCTTGCGCTCGGATCAGACCGTCATACTGGCTGCCATCGAATCGGCCCAAGCCTATCCCGACCCGTTGCGGAGGGTCAGTTACTTCGACGCCCGGACGAACAAGCGGCTGAAGTTTCTGACCAACAACTTCGCGCTCCCGGCGCTGACCATCGCCCACATCTACAAGTCGCGTTGGCAGATTGAGTTGTTCTTCAAGTGGATCAAGCAACATCTGCGAATCAACTCGTTTTACGGCACCAGCGAGAACGCCGTCAAGACGCAGATCTGGATCGCTGTCTCGATTTACGTGCTCATCGCCATCGTCCGGAAACGGCTCGGGCTGGAAGCGAGTCTTTACCAGATTCTACAGATTCTCAGCGTTACGCAATTCGAAAAAATGCCCCTTTTACAGGCACTCCAGCCATCCGACTCCCCAAACGAATCCCCCTATGACCCCAACCAATTGATTCTATTCGACTTTTAACCGGACAGCAGTGATTCGGAATATTCGGAATAGCTTCCCCTCCTGGTAAGGAGTAAAAGGAATGATGATGCGAGTGCTGATCGCTAGTATGACCCTGTGGCTATTCACGGCTTCCATGGCAGACGGGGGTGTTGGTAGTTCCGTCCTCGTGGATGCCAGAGGCACCTATCTGCGCACCAGTAGCGACGACCCGGCGGCTGCTCCGACGATCGTCGACCTGGCGGCGAATGGAGTTAGCCCCGGATCCCAGATCGAGATAAGCTTTGAGATAGTCCCGATACCGCCGGGCGGGGATTTCCCGGAAGGTCCGGCAGGTTATAACTACGGTTGTTCAATTCCTTCCTTTCCGTTCCTCAGCACCGAAGACTTTACATTCGGCACCGAAGATTTCCCACTGGCTGTAGGAGCCGGCCTACTGGGCGTCTTCAGTGGATCCGATGATCTGAAGTTATCCGGCGAGGCGGCACGGGTTACCGACGCGACCGACGCGGGGACCGACATCGTAACGCTTAGGTCGAATTCTGACCTCCAGCCGACTGACATCCCGCAAGATTTCCAAATCTTCCCGCACACCGACTTCACCGTGGTAGTCCCCCTTGACGCCACCCACCTTTTCCTCGGCGTGGGCGATAGTTACTTCAGTGACAACTGTGCCCCGGGGAACGCTTCTGCCACTTACCCCAGTGGAGCAATCATCGTCACCATCGGGTCGTCGGCGAAAGGGCTGATCGAGGGCGCCATCTCGGAGCTGAGCGCTATCGAGGAATCGATCGTGGGCGACCCTTCCGGCGTAGGGGACCCGGACGCGGCAATCACTAGTCTGGACAAGGCCATCGCTCGCCTCGACTCCAGCCTGCTCAGCTTCCAGGAAGACGACCCTTGCCGCCTTCTAGAAGATTGCGCTGTGGGGAGGGAGTTCTTTAAGGCCTTGCAACGCGCCGTGGGGGCGATCTTCGCGGCCATCGACGACGGAGGGATTTCCGATAGCGACATCCTGGCGGATTTGGAGAGCATCGTCGTAGGGCAGATCCTAAAGGCCTCCAATGTCGTTGCCGCGATCGCCATTCAGGACGCCACAGCCGCCTCCGGAGACCCGAACGATATCGCCAAGGCTGGGCTTCAGTTCGATATGGCCGAGCTGCTGACGGCAGACGGTGTCTCCGTCGGCATCGCAGCCCTGATGTTTTTCGACGAAGCCGTGGGATCGTATAGCCAGGCTTGGCGGAACGCCCGTAAGGCAGTGGGGGATTGTGGTCCTCCGGGTCCTCCGAGTCCTCCGGGGCGCCCGTAACCCTGGAGTCTGACGTAAGACACGCTCGTGTCACTGCTTCCGGCCTTCCACGGTCGCTTACAGTACACTGCCGAGCCTCCTGATGAAAGTCGCCACTGCGAGCGAGCGGTCCCAAGACAACGCCGCTCGGAGGCAAACACCCATCTGCCTCAACACACAACGGACGGGAAACGGATTCTGGTTTCCAGCGCGCACAAGCCCTAAGCTCGCCCGCTTTTTTCGCCCGGCGGCGAGGCGAGGTGCGTGAGAGACGATCAGTCGCGCTTCGACCGTGAGCTGGTGAGAAAGGCGGGCTAAGGCCTTTCCCCAAGGGCCGTCCGGCGCTCCGTGGTGTAAAATACCCGCAAGATTCAAGTTATTAATCGCTGCCGCGAGTCGAGCAGGTTGTGCCCGCCGCGTGCGCTGTCGGCGGTGAAGGCCGGTCCATGCCGACCGTTAGCTATAGCGTAGAAATCGCTCTCCGAAGTCGCCGGTTTTCCCACCTGGCTGTTCTCCGTCTGCTGCTGGCGTGTGCCTACCTATTGATCGGGGTCCCCTTTGACCTGGGAGAAAATGTCGTCCAACTTACCGCTGCCGGTGCGTTTGTCCTCTATGGGTCTCTCCTATTGGGCTATCGATCTCGAGCTCGGGTTCGAAACCTTGGGCTCGCCATTCAGCTTGTCGACTTGATTTTCGCTGTTGTCCTGGTGGCGGTCTCCGAACCGGGCGGCGTCGCCTTCCCGCTGCTGTTCTTTTACTTTCTGCTGACCGAGAGTGTCCTGCTGCACGGAGCGCGCGAGGTTCTGGCGGTCACTACCCTAAGCCTGTTCTTCTACACCGCATGGATCACCGGAGGACAGGCGACGACTTTCCGCTTTTCCTATGGGTCGTTCGCATTTTTGTTGGTCGTTGGCGCCGCTATGGTCTACTACTTTTCGGACCAGATGTATCGCAAGGAACGGCGTATTGCAACTCTATTGCGGGAGGCGGCGGGCGAAAGCGAGGCGGAGATGGTGCGTGCGGTGGAGGCCGCTCTGGAGCAATTGGCGGAGTGGCGCAACTGCTCGCGGGCCATTCTCGCGTTTTGGGATAAGACGAACGAATACGACGCCGTGTGTCAATACCCGCCGACCCGGCCGCCTTCCGAAGATCCCCCCGAGCGTTTTGAAACCGGCCGCGAATGGGCATGCCTACGGGCGGAGCGGTTGGACTTCTATGTAAACAGTGTTTCCATCGTTGATCGCGACCGAAAGCCTGCCGCCCGCGACTTTGACATTCACCCCTACTTGATCCAGAAATTCGAGATCTACAACGCCTTGGGCTGTGGCTTGCTGGACGGCAACAAAGCCATCGGCCGGCTGCTGCTGATCAACAATGTTTCCCAGGTGCGGCGAGCGGACTGGAAGCGCCTGCGCGACGTAGCGCCGTACTTTCGGGAAGCGGTTCGTCACTTACTGGTGGTCAAGAATACCGAACACGAAGCCTACGAACAAGAGCGAGGCAGAATCGCTCAAGACCTTCACGACGGTCCGCTGCAGAGCATCATTAGTTTTGAGATGCGGCTTGAGATCATTCGTAAACTGCTCGATAGCGACGTCAAAAGCGGAGCTGTTGATTTGGAATCCCTGCAACAATTTTCCCGCAATCTCGTCGCCGAGATGCGGACGTTCGTGCACCGCACCAGGCCGCTGGAAAACACCGACGCTTCCCTGGTCGCCTCGGCGCGCCGATTGGTGGAGGGCTTTCAGCGGGAAAGCGGTGTCTCGGTCACCGTCGCGGGCGGCGAGAACGGCGACTTCAACCTGCCCGGCAAGCTCGGCACTGAAATCGTGCAGGTTCTTCGGGAGGCGCTCCACAACGTTTACAAGCATGCTGAAGCGACCCACGTCGTGCTTTCATTCGAGAAGCGAGGCGGAGATCTGCGGATCGGGATCGATGACAACGGCCGGGGTTTCTTATTTGGTGGGAGCTACAACCTGGAAGAGCTCGATCTTCTGGGCATAGGTCCGCGCAGCATCAAACGGCGCGTACGAGCGCTTGGGGGAGACGTAACTCTCGAATCGAACCCGGGGCACGGCTCGAACATGCGCGTCGCCATCCCTCTCTATTGACAAACGGTGAGAAGATCGGACTGGCCCGCATTCTCGCCGCCTGACAGCCGAAGCAGACAATAGCCGGTGGTGCCCCCTGTAACTGGTCAAAGTCGCTTGCCATCAGGATGTCCCGCCGGTTTCCCAGGGCCAACTGCCGGATTTAGGATAACGGCAACCCAAGAAGTTGGCGGGGCCTTGAACCTCGCTTCGGCTGCACGTTTTCCCTCCAAGTTTCGTCAGCACTGCGTGAGAGAGTTGCGCCTGCTTGCATCGCTTGCCGTGCTGGTCGCCTTTTCAGGAGCCGCCCGGGGTGACGATGCCGAACGTCTGTTCGACCGGGGCCGCAAGGCGGCCCGATCGGGAAGGGATGTTGAAGCCTACGTTTTCTTTCAACGCGCTCGCGCCAGAAACCCGACTGAGTGGAGGTACTCGCGGGCAGCGGCCGCCATCCGGACGCGGGCGGCACAGACGCTGGCCGGCGTCGGACGGCTCAACGCGGCGTTGGCGCTCGAGCCCGGCAACCGTTATCTGCTCGCGCGGGCACGGGCCGCGGTCGGAGCGCCCTCGGCGGAGCCGGCCGAGGCCGGCAGGTGGGTGCCGCGGCAACTTAAGCCGCCCATCGAGATTTCACCCCAAGCCAAGCGCACCAGTTTCAAGCTGAAGGGCAGTCTGCGAACGCTCTATGAGACAGTGCTTGGCGAATTCGGAATCGACGTCCTGTTCGACCAAGATTTTGACGGTGATCGTGAAGCTCGCTTCCAGCTCGACGGCTGTGACTTCGAACAGGCCATCCGGGCCCTCAACGACATGGCCAAGGCCATCGTGGTTCCTGTTCACGCCAAGTTGCTGCTTGTCGCCGACGATACGCAAGCGAAGCGCTCCGAGCTGGAGCCGATGGCGGTTGTCACCATCCCCATTCCCGACGCTCTGGGGCGCGAGGAAGCGACGCAACTTGCCCAGGGAGTCCAGCAAGTTCTCGACATCAAACGACTGCAGCTCGACGCAGTCCGTCAACAGGTGGTGCTCCGCGACACCGTCTTTCGCGCGCGGATGGCGGAGGCGCTTTATCGGTATCTCGCGAAGCCCCGGGCAGAGGTCGTTGTCGACGTTGACCTCATTACGGTGAACGAGTCCCGGCAAATCGATTTCGGCGCGGGTCTTCCCACGGCCTTCCCGCTCACCAACTTCAGCACGATCCTGCGAAACATGCCCTCCACGGCGGCGTCGGTCCCGCTGCTGGGTCTAGGCGGTGGCGGGAGCGTCTTTGGACTCGGCACTGCGGCAGCCCAACTCGCGGCGCGCTTGACGGCCGGCAAAGGCCGCGTGCTCTCGCGTTTTCAGTTGCGTTCCACCGACGGGTTCCCGGCCACGCTCAGCATCGGCGAGAGATTTCCGATTATCAACGCCAGCTTTTCGCCGATTCTCTCCACGCCCGAAATCGACGATTCCCTAGCGGACGGCACTTATCGCCAGCCGATTCCCTCCTTTACCTTCGAAGATCTGGGACTGATCTTTACCGTCACCCCCCATGTGCACAGCGCCCGTGAAATCTCGTTGGAGATCGAACTCGAGGTGAAAGCCCTGGCGGGAAGCAGTGTGAACGAGGTCCCGATCATCTCGAACAGCCAATTCAAGTCCTACGTTCGGCTCCGGCAAGCCGAAGTAGCGGTCGTGACGGGGATGGCCATGTTTCAGCGGAGCCGAACCCGCTCGGGACTCGCGTCGTTGTCTGAGATCCCCTTGATCGGGCGGCTATTTGGGAATGAGACCCACCGCTACGACCGAACGGACCTGCTATTAACGATGAAACCGCGGATCGTGCGATTGCCGCCGTCGGAACGCTCCCCATTGCCGGCGTTGCGCTACGGCCCAGAGCAACGTCTCTTGCCCGCCCTCTAGCCCGCTTTTCTCGCCACCTGACGGTCGAAGCACGCCATAGGCCCGCCACTACTGCGTTGCGCTTGCTCGCCGTGCTCGACGTACTGTTCAAGTACACCCGCATTATTCAAGAAATGCGGCGCCGAGCGGCGCGCGCCTTGTACTGACGGGCCTCTCACGCACTTCGCCTCACCACGTGGCGAGAAAAGTGGGTCAAGACCGCGGCGCCCCCCTCACGTCGGCGAGCCGCGGTCAACGTTCGTCCGCCCTTCGTGCAGCGCCGTGAGCCCGCGGGCCTCCGGCCGCTCCTTTTCCACGAAGAAGAAGCCGGCCAACCCACCGGGCAGACCAACACCTTCAATCTATCGGGAGAACGACGCGGAAAGTCTCAGAACCGCCCTGACAGAGCGCGGTGCGCAACGCTCAATAATGCTTGCCCTTCAGCAGGCCCCAACCCATGCTGAATAGGCCGGAAATGATCATGCCCACGTTCCAGTTTCGAGGAATTTCGTCTCCGTAGTGGAAGACACAGAAAACCCAAGCAATTAAAATGAACGCGCCGAATAGAAACATCGCAAACCAGCCAGCTTTAAGAATGTAGGTTTTCGCCGGCCGGAGTCAAGTAGCGAATTCGCCTAGTACGCAGGTACCGTCAGAGTACGCTGGTACTCAGGGCTAACCCGCATTTTTCGCCACCTGTGACGGTCGAAGCACGCGATAGGCCCGCCATTACTGCGTTGCGCTTGCTCGCCGTGCTCAACGTACTGTTCAAGTACGCCCGCATTATTCAAGCAATGCGGCGCCGAGCGGCGCGCGCCTTGTACTGACGGGATTCTCACGCGCACTTCGCCTCGCCACGTGGCGAGAAACGGGGACTAAATCATGGGCCCAAGAACTACGCCTCTAAGCAAGTGTCCGAAAAAAAGCTCAGTTTTGACCGCTCTCGGCAAGCACGCGAGACAGAGACGCAAAGAAGCGCTTGATCATCATCTTGGCGGTCATGTCCATCAACCGCTGGCCGACCCCCGCAATGATCCCGCCCACCTTGAGATCCCCTTCGTATTCAATGACGGTGGTGGAGGCGTCGCTGGGCCGCAGCGTCAACCGACCGTTTCCTTTGACGAACCCGATCTTTCCCTGACCTCCGACCCGCAGGCGATAGCTTTCAGGAGGTCGCTGGTCTTCGAGCGAAACTTTCCCCTCGAAAAGGCCCTGAACGCCGGCCACGGCCAGCTTCATCTTCATGCGGTACTGGTGGTCGGCGATCGGTTCCAGCGACTCACACCCGGGTAGGGTGCGGGCCAGAATTGCGGGGTCCAGCAGCGCCTCGTAGACTTGCTGCTGGGGTACGTCTAGGCTGTATTGGCCCTTGATCTTCACCGCGCCCGCTCGGCTGCTTCCTCGAGGGCGCGCCGAAGCTGCACCGCGGCGAGATGAGCCCGATACTCCGAGGAGGCATGAAGATCCGACAGTGCCTCGGCTCCCTCGGCTGCCAGACGGGAAGCCGCGGCTAGGGTTTCCGCATCGGCGGCCTTGCCTTCCAAAGCATCTTCAACCGCCGTGGCGCGATAAGACTTAGCGGCCACTCCGGTCATCCCCACTCGAGCCAGGGATATTTTCCCGTCGCTGAGGCCAATCCTGGCCGCCGCCCCGACGATCGGAAAACCCGATGCCGGCTGAATGATCGTGCGGTAGGAGACGCCGACACCGTCCGCCTCGACAGGGACTTGGATTTCCGTAACCACTTCGCCCGCTTCGAGAGCCGTTGTCAGGGCATCGACGATGAACTCATCGATCCCCAGCTCTCGCTCGCCGCCGGGGCCGGCAATTTTGACCTTGGCTTCGAGAGCCTGCAGAGCGGCCGGGTAATCCGCCGCCGGATCGGCGTGCGCCACGCTCCCCCCGATCGTGCCTCGGTTGCGCACCTGAACGTCGCCGATGCTCGCCGCCGTTTGCGCCAGCAGAGGGCACTTCTCGGCGAGCAGATCGGATTCTTCAATTTGGTGATGCGTCGTCATCGCGCCGATTCGAATCACGCCATCCGACTCGGCAATGAAGTGAAGGTCCGGAACTCCTCCCAAGTCAACGAGGCGGGCAGGCGCGGCCAGGCGAAACTTCAGCAGCGGTATCAGGCTCTGCCCCCCGGCCAGCACTTTGCTGTCCGGGTTCTCGCTGAGCAGTTGAAGGGCTTCGGAAAGTGTTTCCGGTGCGGAGTAATCGAAGCTGGCGGGAATCACGACTGGCTCCTTTCCTGAATCAGGCTCCAAACTTTTTGCGGCGTCATGGGAATATCAATGTGCTCGACGCCCAAAGGCGACAAGGCGTCGACGACGCCGTTGACAAAGGCGGGCAGCGACCCGATGGTCCCTGCTTCCCCGACCCCCTTGACTCCCAGGGGATTGCCGGGCGCCGGTGTTTCGGTGCGCTCACTCTCGATCCAGGGCATGTGCTGCGCCTTGGGGATGGGGTAATCCATGAACGTACCGTTCATCAGCTGGCCGTCTTCGTCGTAGATCACACCTTCCATCAGCGCCGGTCCCAGCCCCTGGGCGACTCCGCCGTGGAGCTGTCCGTCCACCAGCAAGGGGTTGATGACGTTGCCGATATCGTCGACCGCGACATAGCGGAGGATTTGAATCTCCCCGGTCTCTCGATCGACCTCCACGACAGCGATGTGCGCGCCGAAGGGGAAGGCGAAGTTGGCGGGTTCGAAAAAGCGGGTCGCCGAAAGGCCCGGCTCGACGTCGGGCGGCAGGCTCTTGCACAAGTGAGCTTCGAGCGCGACGTCTTGGAAGGTGACCGTCTTGTCGTTCTTCGCCGAGGAGAAAACACCGTCCTCGAAAGCGACGTCTTCCGCGTCCACCTCCATCATGTGGCCGGCGTAGACCTTGGCCTTGCCGACGACTTCCTGAAGCGCCAGATGGACGGCCGTCCCCCCGATAGCGGTGTTGCGGCTGCCGAACGTTCCAATGCCGTGTTGAACTTTGGCCGTGTCGCCGTGGACCACGACGATGTCGTCCATCGAGATGCCGAGTGCGTCGGCCGCTATCTGGGAGAACGCCGTCTCGGCTCCTTGCCCGTGGGGCGACGTCCCCGTCATGATGGCCACCTTGCCAGTCATCTCGACGTTGACGGTGGCACTTTCCCACCCTCCGGCCGGTAAGGCCGGCGAGGGACCGAAAGCGCAGAGTTCACCGTACGTGGAGAAGCCGATGCCCAGCAGCCGGCCTTGCTTCCGCGCTTCCTGCTGCTCTTTGAGGAAGTCCTTGTAGCCGACCTTATCGAGCGCGATGTTAAAGGCTTTGGCGTAGTCGCCACTGTCATAGCTGAGACCGGTGGCGGTCTCAAAGGGAAACTCATCCGCGCCAGGGAAGTTCTTCAATCGAATCTCAGCCGGATCCATCCCCAACTCGTCCGCCATGCGATCCACGATGCGCTCGATCACGTAGGTGGCCTCGGGGCGCCCCGCGCCGCGATAGAGATCCGTCGGCGCCAGGTTGGTGAAGACGCCGATCAGGTCCGCCGTGAAGCTCTTGAACTTGTACAGCCCGGGCAACATCAGCACCGCCAAGGTGGGGATGATCGGCGTCAGCAACTGGTGATGGCCGCCGATGTCCTGGAGGATTCGCAACTTCAATCCCGTCAGCGTGCCGTCCTTCGTGGCGGCGAGTTCGACGTCGTCGAGGTGTCCCCGCCCGTGGGCGACCACAAGAATGCTCTCACGGCGGTTTTCAATCCATTTGATGGGCTGCTTTAGCTGGATCGCAATGTAACCGGCCAGCGCCTCTTCCGCCCAAACATTGCACTTGCTGCCAAAGCCCCCTCCCACCTCTGGCGCGATCACTCGCAGGTGATGCTCGGGAAGATTCAACTGCAGCGCCAGCTGCGTTCGCAGCAGGTGGGGGATCTGCGTCGACGAGTAGATCGTGAGTTCCTTGGCGCCTTCGTCGTATTCGGCGACCACCCCTCGCGTTTCGATCGGCGAGGGAGCCAGGCGCGGCACCGCCACGCGCAGCTTGACCACCTTGTCGGCTTCAGCGAAGGCTTTCTCAACATCTCCGCCGTCGAGGTGAAAGGTAAAGGCCACGTTGTCGTCGTACTCGGGGTGCACCTTGCGGGAATCCTTATCCAGGGCTTTCTCCGGATCAGCAACGACGTCGTCCAGAGGCTCGTAGTCGACTTCAATGCGCTCCAGCGCGTCTTGGGCGACATAGCGGTCGGACGCGACTACCGCCGCCACGGGGTGGCCGACATAATAAACGCGATCGGTCGCCAGGATCGTATGCGGGGGAACCCTCAGGTCGGGCATCGACCCGGCGCAGGGGACCGGCCCCACCCCGCTGATGTCCTCGCCTGTAAACACAGCCTTGACGCCGGGCATCTCCGCGGCCCCCGCGGTCGAGATGCTCTTGATGTTAGCGGCGGCGTAGGGACTGCGCAGCACCGCCGCGTAGAGCATGCCGGGCCGCTGAATGTCGTCCACGTAGGTTGCCGTCCCGGTAATCAACCGCGGGTCTTCTTGCCGTCGGATTCTCTGCCCGACGTGTGTTTTCGCCTGGGGTTTGGTCGTTGTGGTCGCCATCGCGCTACTGTCCTCCTCCGGCCGTCTTGGCCGCGGCCTCCACCGCATTCACAATGTGTTGATAGCCGGTGCAACGGCACAGATTGCCCTCCAGGGCGTGCCGGATCTCTTTCTTGCTCGGGTCCGGGTTGTCCGTCAGCAACTGATTGACCGACATAATCATCCCCGGCGTGCAGAAACCGCACTGCAACCCGTGTTCGTTCCAAAAACCCTCCTGGACCGGGTGCAGGTCGCCGTTTTGCGCCACGCCCTCAATGGTTCGAACTTCCTTGCCGTCGGCCTGTACGGCCAACATCGTGCACGACTTAACGGTTCGGCCCTCCACCGCCACCGTGCAGGCTCCGCAGACGGAAGATTCACATCCGATGTGGGTGCCCGTCAAGCCTAGTTCTTCCCGCAAAAAGTGGACCAGCAGCAGGCGCGGTTCCACCGACCGCTCGTGCTCCTGGCCGTTGACGGTTACTCGAATAGTTTTCTGCATGCGTCCTTTCTCCTGGGTGCCCATAAATCATCTATCAAAACGTAAAAAAGAGTCAAGTGGATTCGCAGCATTTTGTCGACGAATGCTCGAAATCTTGCTTGCGAGGGCCGCCGCCGGAGGCGATAAACCGCCCAATCCACTCATAACCCGTCGTGCGGCTCACGCCGAACCGCCGGGCCGGCTCGGCCTTGCTGTAGCGACCGCTCTACCATTGCTCGATCATCTGCTCTTTTTGGTCCATCGCGTCCGTCGTTTCCCAAGGCATAAAACATTCTCTATCGCGAACGCTTTCTACTCAAAAGTGTTCAGGGTGTACTCGGACTATTCTGTTCAGTATGTGCCCGGACCGGACCGCCATTCCTGGCGACATCGCCTCCCCGAGTCCGTAGCCTTTCCCTCATCCCGCCAACGAACGAACTTGACACGCTCGCTATTCTGAAGGGGGAGACTGCCGAAACCGGCATCAGCTCGACGAGCGAGAAAAAAAACGACCAAACAAATCCAATTTCTCACAAGCCTCTTGCCGTCAAAGGGTTACGGGCCGGCTTCAGTGCGGCGACCCCAGCTCCGCCGAAGCTGACCGACAGCCCCGCCGGGACCCGAGGAGACATCGGCTTAAGGGCGGTGACCCAGAGAAACAGCATGCGAGCATGTAAAGCGACGTTTAAGATGCAACGACTAAACGTTTAAGTTGCAAAACGCCTCGGCGGTGAGTTGGCGGCTATTTTTCTCGGTGCGGGTTGAGGTTGTAAGCGCCGGAGTGAAAATAGACCACAGGGCGGCGGTGTTCAGCCGTGTTGTGGCAGAGCAAAACTAGACCGCCCGCCGGCATTTCATAAAACATTCTTGGGGTGTTTTGTGTGATGCAGGAGGGATGTACTCTGTGGAGTTGTACGCACGCGTTCGCCGAGCGGTCTTTGTCGAAGGGGTCAGCGAGAGAGAAGCGGCGCAACGTTTCGGGCTGGCGCGAGAGACCGTGCGCAAGATGCTGCGCTACGCCGCGCCGCCGGGCTATCGGCGGCAGAAGCCGATTCGACGCCCGAAGCTCGACGCCTACACGCCGATCATCGACCAGATCCTGGAGACGGACCTAGCGCTGCCGAAGAAGCAGCGGCACACCGCCCAGCGGATCTTCGAACGACTCCGAGACGAGCACGACTTCGCGGGCGGCTACACCATCATCAAGGACTACGTGCGGCTGAAGCGGACCTCGCAGCGCGAGATGTTCGTGCCGCTGACCCATCCGCCGGGGCACGCCCAGGCGGACTTCGGCGAGGCGCAGGTGGAGATCGGCGGGGTGCTGGCGAAGGCGCACTACTTCGTCATCGATCTACCCCACAGCGACGAGAGTTACGTGCGGGCGTTTCCGGCCGAGACGACGGAAGCTTTCTTGGAGGGGCACGTCCAGGCGTTTCGCTACTGGGATGGCGTGCCGCGGAGGATTCTCTACGACAACACAACGCTGGCGGTGGCGCGGATCCTAGGCGACGGGACGCGGCAGAAGACGCAGGCGTTCTCGGGGCTGCAGTCGCACTACTTGTTCGCGGAGCGTTTTGGGAGGCCGGGCAAGGGAAACGACAAGGGGAAGGTCGAGAACCTTGTGAAGGTCGCCCGACGGAGCTTCTTCGTACCGCGGCCCCGGTTCCCAAGTTGGGAAGCGTTGAACGTATGGCTGGAAGAGCAGTGCCGCAAGAGGCGAGAGCGCCGGCAACGCGGGCATCGAGAGACGATCGGAGAGCGCTTCGAGCGTGATCGACGAGCGCTGTTAGCGCTGCCGGCAGCGGCGTATGAGGCCTGCGAGACACGTCCTGGGAGAGTGACGTCGTTGTCGCTGGTGCGCTACCACACCAACGACTACTCGGTGCCGACCGAGTACGGGCACCGCCAAGTGCTGATCAAGGGCTATGTGGACAAAGTCGTCATCTGCGCCGGCAGCGAGGAGATCGCACGGCATCGGCGCAGCTATGGGCGCGAGGAGCTGATCTTCCATCCATTGCATTATCTGGCGCTGCTGGAACGCAAGACCGGAGCACTCGAGCAAGCAGCACCGCTGGAAGGCTGGCAGTTGCCCGAGGAGTTTGCTGGACTGCGGCGGCTGCTCGAAGCGCGGCTCGGCAAGGCCGGTTCCCGCGAGTATATCCAGGTCTTGCGGTTGCTGGAAGACTTTCGTCTGGAAGAAGTCCGTGCCGCCGTTGGGGATGCGATGAGGCTGGGCGCCATCTCCTTCGACGCCGTGAAGCATCTGTTGCTGTGTCGCATCGAACAGCGGCCGCCGCGGCTGGAGCTCGAAAACTATCCCCATCTGCCGACGGCTCGAGTCTCAACCACCGCAGCGTCCGACTATCTGGCGCTGCTGGACGCAAGAGTACCGTGATGGCCAAACCACAGGTTCTGCTCCAAGAGCATCTCAAGGCACTGCGACTCCCGACCTTCCTGCGCGAGTACGACAAAGTGACGCGGCAATGTGCCCAGGAGGGCGTCGATCATCCACGCTATCTGCTACGGCTGAGCGAGCTGGAGTTGCTCGATCGCGAACAGCGCGCCACGGAGCGGCGCATCAAGGCCGCCAAGTTCTCGGTGCTCAAGAGCCTGGAGACCTTCGAGTTCCGTTCGATGCCGTCGCTGAACAAGAGCTTGGTCCTGGAGCTGGCGCGCTCGGAGTATCTGGATCGCAGAGAGAACGTGTTGGCGCTGGGCAACTCGGGTACGGGCAAGACGCACATCGCCCTGGCGTTGGGGCTGGCCGCCTGCCAGAAAGGCTATCGGGTCCGCTTTACCACCGCCGCGGCATTGGTCCACGAGTTGCTCGAGGCGCGTGACGACAAACGTCTCTTGCGTTTACAGAAACAGCTCGCCAAGTGACCTTGCCCCCTAAAACGAGTCCAAGTTGAATGTTAGGATTTTCGGTTTTAGGAAGGAGGCAAGAGATGGCAGGGAAGCGATTTAGTGCAGAACAGATCATCATCAAGTTGCGTGAGGCAGAGGTGGGTCTAGCTCAAGGACAGACGGTGGGCCAGGTGTGCAAACAGATTGGGGTGACCGAGCAGACCTACTACCGGTGGCGCAAGGAGTACGGAGGGCTTCGACTGAATCAGGCCAAGCGGTTGAAGGTGTTGGAGAAGGAGAATGCCCGGTTGAAGAAGCTAGTGGCAGATCTGTCTTTGGACAAGCAGATCCTAAAGGAAGTTTCCTCGGGAAACTTCTAGGCCCGACGAAGAGGAGACGCGCAGTGGTGTGGGTGAGGGAGAGATTGGGAGCAGAGCGCGTCTCCGAACGTCGGGCCTGCCAAGTGCTGGGACAGGCTCGATCGACCCAGCGAAGGGAAAGGCATATCCCCGATGAGGAGGCTCGATTGGTGGCTGAGATGGTGGAGTTGGCCACGCACTACGGGCGATACGGCTACCGACGGATCACGGCCATGCTTCGTTGGGAAGGGTGGAAAGTGAATCACAAGCGGGTGGAGAGGTTGTGGAGACAGGAGGGGCTGAAAGTCCCGTCCAGACAGCCGAAACGAAGGAGACTGTGGCTTCATGATGGATCCTGCGTTCGGTTACGAGCGGCTCACAAGGATCACGTCTGGAGCTATGACTTCGTGCATGAGCGAACCCATGACGGAAGGGCCTTTCGATTATTAACCCTACTGGATGAATACACCCGGGAGTGTTGATAACGGGTCAGAGTTTACGGCTCAGGCGGTTCGGGACTGGCTGAAGGCTGTTGGGGTGAGGACCTTATACATCGAGCCCGGCAGCCCCTGGGAGAATGGATATGTGGAGAGCTTCAACGGAAAACTGCGGGATGAACTGCTGAACGTAGAAGTCTTCGACACGTTGTGGGAGGCGAAGGTGTTGGCCGAGAGATGGCGCAGGGAGTACAACCAGCGACGGCCTCACAGCGCCTTGGCCTATCGGCCGCCGGCGCCGGAGGCCAGATTACCCAGGTCCCAGGACCAGAGTTCTATACCATGGAGTGGACTTCAAATGGTCCCAGGTCTAACTTAGAGAGTGGACTCGTTCCTGGGGGCAGGTCAATTTTCCGCAGGAAAACCGCAGCTTTTCGCTCATTTTGCAACGAAAACTGCTAGAAATTTTCATTTCAAACGTAGCGCAGAGATCCACCGTACCCTGCGCAAGATACATGGAATCAGCAACCTACGGCCCTAAACCGCTGCGGATCCCTATTGCAACTGCAACGGCCCCCCCCAGAGCAACAACAAACTATGGGAGCCGCGAACCAACGGAGCAACGACACGACCAAACAAACCCAATTTCATATAACCACCATTGCCCCAGCAAGTTGCAAGGAAGATCGACAGCGAAAAAAAGGTGAAAGTCGCGTAGCGCAGGGCTCGACGGCTGTTGGCCGAGACCTGCGGCCGTTGGCTCCGAGCCAGCTCGCCGCTACGCCCGATCGTCCGGGGAGGGGGTGGGAGCGTCACCGACCCCGGGGTTCGAGTTCCATGGTTAGCCCGCTTTTCTCACCACGTGGCGAGACGAAGTGGGTGAGAAGCCCGTCAGTACAAGGCGCGCGCCGCTCGGCGACTCATTTTCTGAGAAATGCGAGCGTACTTGAACCCTACATTGAGCACGGCGAGCAAGCGCAACGCAGTAATGGCGGGCTTATGGCGTGCTTCGACCGTCAGGTGGTGAGAAATGCGGGCTAGCTGCTTCCGGGTACTCTTCTCGTTGCTGGTCGTCTTGGCCGGTCTCGGGCCGTGGCCGGGCCAGGCGCAGCAGAACGCAGGGCCTCAAGATGAACCGGCGCTCCCGCCGCCGCCGGCGTTCTACCAAGGCCGCCGGATCGCTCAAACGATGAGCTTTCACGGCGCGCCGTGGCTGATCCGCGAAACGCGCGACGGAGAGGAAAACCCAAGAAGGCTGTTGAAGGCGCTTGCCGTCAAGCCCGGCCAGACGGTCTGCGACCTGGGCTGCGGCAATGGCTTTTACAGCTTGCAGCTCGCGGAGCTTGTGGGCGAACAAGGCCGTGTGCTGGCCGTCGACATCCAGCCACAGATGCTTGTCTTGCTGAAGCAGCGGGCCGCGAAGGCGGGCCTCGACAACATCGAACCGATTCTCGGAGTCCCCGGCAACCCCAAGCTGCCCGAGGGCGAGGTTGACCTGATCCTACTCGTCGACGTCTACCACGAGTTCTCCTATCCCGCGCGGATGCTGCGGGCCATCGGCCGTAGCCTTAAGCCCGGCGGACGCATTGCCCTAGCCGAGTTTCGCATGGAAGACCCCACGGTACCAATCAAGCTCCTCCACAAGATGAGCAAACAGCAAATCATGAAGGAATTTCTTCCCAACGGCCTCAAGCTGGTAGGGGAGTATGACGAGCTGCCCTGGCAACACTTGATGTTTTTCGGTCCCGACGGCGGAGTGGGCAATTAGGGCGGCCCCGCCCGGACAAACAATCGAAACTGAGACACTTAGCGAAATGCGAACTCGGGAAAGTCGTGCCATACTGAACCGCATGCTCAAAGCCTTCCTATCTTTCGTCGCTCTCCTGCTGCTGAGTTCGTGTAGCCAAACGACGTACGAAATCGCCATCGAGAACGGCCGCGTTATGGACCCCGAGTCCGGGCTCGACGCCATCCGCAACGTCGGCGTTCAAGACGGCAAGATTGCCGCCATCACCGAAGATCGCATCGACGGCAAGCAGGTGCTCGATGCCGGCGGACACGTCGTCACCGCCGGGTTCGTCGATCTCCACAGGCACGGCCACAGCCCGGAGAACCACCAGGCGCAGATTCGCGACGGAATCACCAGCGCGCTCGAGCTCGAGATCGGCGTTGAAAACATAGACTCTTGGTACGGGGAACGCGAAGGCAAAACCGTGCTCAACTACGGAGCCAGCATCAGTCACCCCTATTCGCGGAACATCGCGATGACGGGCAGCAATCCCGGCTTCTGGGGAGAAGCCGCCGCGGGTCCGCTGAACCCCGAACAGCTCGAAAAACTTAAGGCGAGAATCTCCGAAGGACTCGAGCAAGGCGCCCCGGGGGTTGGTTTCGGACTCGCCTACACGCCCGGCGCGACACCCGACGAGGTGCTCGATATTTTCCGGGTCGCCGCGCGCTACAACGCGCCCTGCTACGTCCACGTCCGCACCTCGACGACAGACACGAGCAATGTCCAAGAAGTCCTCGAATACTCGAAACAATCCGGTGCGCCCTTACACATCGTTCATCTCAACAGCAGCGGAGCGAAGTTGGTGCCTCAATACCTGGCAGCCGTCCAAAAGGGTCTCGACGAGGGGATCGATGTGACCACCGAATGCTACCCCTACAATCGAGGTTCGACTTTCATCCAGTCACACCTATTCAACGATTGGCAAACCTACCCGGATGAGCAGTTCGGTGAATACATCTGGATGGAGACCGGCGAGCACCTCACGCGCGAAACCTTCGGCCGCTACCGCGAGCAAGGGGGCATCATTGTTACGCCTGCAACCTACTCATACGAGATGGTCCAGGCGGCGATCGCTAGTCCTCTGACGATGATCGCCAGCGACGGGATGCAGCTCAGAAACGGCCGGGCCCACCCTCGCACTTTCGGCGCCTACGCCCGCATCCTAGGGCGCTATGTGCGCGAGAAAAAGGCCCTAACGCTGATGGATGCGCTTGCCAAAATGAGCCTCCGCCCCGCCCAACGGCTTGAAAGCCGCGTCCCCATGATGAAAGACAAGGGCCGTGTTCGTGTTGGAGCCGATGCCGACCTCGTCGTCTTCGACCCCGAAACCGTTATCGATAAGGGAACCTTCGAAGATCCCGCCCAGCATCCCGTCGGGATTCGCCACGTCCTGGTAAACGGCGTCGCCGTGCTCGTCGACAACAAGCCGGTCGAGGGGGTAGCACCCGGAAGGGCTATCCGCGCGCCGATCGCCAAGACGGCCCCAACTTACTAACCCGCTTTTCTTACCACGTGGCGAGGCGAGGTCCGTAAGAGGCCCGGCAGTACAAAGCGCGCAGAACCTCGGGGCCCCGTTCCTTGAACAATGCGGGCGTAGTTGAACCCCACGTTGAGCACGGCGAGCAAGCGCAACGAAAGTAGTGGCGGGCTTATCGCGTGCTTCGGCCGTCGGGTGCTGAGACAAGCGGGTTGGAGGATTGCTCTCGAAGCGAACCTTCTATTCGCTCTTGGACTTTCCGCCTCTTGGCGTTTTGCAGCTCTTTCACGATGGCAAGGTTTTTCCGGGCCTGCTCACGATCACCCAGCTTGAGAAAGGCGCGGCCCAACTGGTAATAGACGGTTTCGTCTTCGCCCGCGCCGGAGTCGATAGCCGATTGCAGGTGCTCGACTGCTTTCGAATAGTCGCCCTGCGCGTACAAGACCTTGCCCAGCGCTTTCCGGGCGGCGATCGAGTCGGGGTTGATACTCACGGCTTTCAGCAACAGCTCTTCCGCCTTGTCCGGCTGCTCCTTCGTAGCATAGACTTCACCCGCTCCGGTCAGCGCGGCGACCGAATAGGGATCGTTCCTCAGTTCGGCTCCGAAAGCGGCAAGCGCGCTGTCGTAGTCCCTGTCGCGGAGATGAAGTTCGCCGATCGCCAGATAAATCAGCGCTGCCCCCGGACGCAGCTCCAAGGCCTTACGGTATTCCGCGATTGCCTTTGCGCTCTCTTCCCGAGCCGCATGATACTCCGCGCGAAGCTGGTGCGCGCGGTAGGAGCTCGGCTCGGCGGCTGCAAAGGACTCGAGAGTACGGAAGCCCAACTGCTCGGCGCAGCGCTGCATGTAGTAGGCGAGCTCGGGACTGCCGCCGTCCGGGCCCTGAAGCGAGACGAAGGCGTCCAACGCCTCGCCAAGCCGGCCTAGCTCCAGGAAGGCGCGGGCCTTCCAGTACTTCGAACTGCGCTTCTGCTTCCCGGAATCCGGGCTCTCGGCTAGCCGCAGCGCTTGCGCCGGATTCGCCCCGAGAATGGCGTCGCGGGCTCGTTCGGCCCACGAAGACGGCCCCGAGCTTTTCCCCGCAAGTTCTCGTTCCTCGCGAAGAAACTCGCCGATGGCGCTTTCATCTAGAGGCTGGTCTCCAGTCGGCTGCGACGCGGCACTCGCTTTCAAATAGGCGGACTCGAGAATCCCCGCTACCGCGGGATTGCCGCTGTGCCGGCGCTCGGCGAGCAGACCAACCTCCTTTGCCTCCTCTTCCAACCCGAGCCGAATGAGAACCCCCACCAGAGCGGCCGACGCCGCTGCGTGGCTGCGATAGTTGCGCAGCTCCCGCAGATACGCTTCGAGCGCCTCCGCGGGCCGGCCGCTCGCTTCGAGCGCGCGCCCGATTTCGTAGTGCACGCCAGGGAACTTCGCATCAGTCCGCGCCGCATGCCGGAACTCATCGAGCGCCTCGGCCGGTTTGTTTTGGTGTTCGAACTGCCGGCCGCGAAAAACAAAGAACCATGGACTTTCCGCCCCGTAGGTCCTCAACGTCAGAAACGCGAGCTGAGAAACTTTCAGATAAGCGCGTCCGAGGTGAAAGCCGAGCTCGTGGTCGCTCGGATCAAGTCGTCGAGCATTCTTCAGTTCAGAGGCGGCTCGATGCGGATCTCCCGCCAGCAGATAACTCATCGCCAGCCACTTGCGGGCCGGCGCGCTTCGCGGATCAAGCGACAGGGCGTGTTCGAGGTTTTCAATCGCCAGACGCGGCCTCGAAACAAGGTAGTAGTCGATGCCCAGAAACATGCTGGCGGAGGCCAGCTTGGGGTCGAGTCGAAGAGCTTCGCGAAACTGCTCGATCGCAGGTTCGTATTTGCGCTGCAGGTGGTACATCAAGCCGAGGTTGCTGCGCGCTTGCGGAAGGTCGGGACGCAAGTCGACGATGGCCTGAAACTCTTTGGCGGCGGCTGCAATATCTTGTCTTTGAAGTGCCTCTTGGGCTCGCTGATGATGCCAGGCCACGTCACCTTGTCGCGGCTGGGCGAAAGCTGCCGATGCCGCTGCGAGCACAGTCGCCAGAACCGCTAAAACCACTATCGCATGGGCGCGCATTTCTAGAGATCCCTAACGAATATAGAACACGTTCCACTAAGCGATCAAACGGGGTCATCGACGGCGCCGGCCGCGGGCCCCTGGCCGTCGGGGCCGGCGACTGCCTTGCGGAGTGAGGCTTGAGAGAGCAACCCCCCGGGGGCTGCCCGTGTGGGTCCTTCAGAAGCCATGCTCTTTCGCGGGCGGGCCTTGGGGCAACAGCTTACGGCAAGAGCTACACGCGCGACCCGCGCCCGTGTTACACTCTCGGGCTGTCGAGCACACAGGCCGGGAACCGGGTTCGGCCGACAAAGCCAATTGTCGGAACCAGCAGATACGTTGAGAGGAGCCAGAGAGCATGAATGAGAATTCATCGTCGCCGAGAAACGTGAAAAGCGCGAGCCAGCGCCCCCGATCCTGGCCGGGCGAGACCAACGAGACAATCGACCGCCGGACCTTTCTGCACGCCGGCGCGGGGCTGGCTGGAGCCGCCTTGCTTCCCGCCTCCGCCGGCGCCGGACCGCCGCCGGCAGCTGCTCAGACCGAACCCTGGTACCGCCGGGCGTTCCGACGCAACGTCATCGACGTGCACATTACCGACCTGAGGCCGGAGTTCCTGTCGGAATACGACCCCGACCAGTACGTTCAAACACTCAAGTTGTCGCAGGTGCAATCGGCAATCGTCTACGCCCACTCTCACGTCGGACTCTGCAACTTCCCCACAAAGGTCGGCCGCACGCACCGCGGCATGCAGGGCAAGGACCATCTGGCCAGGGTGGTCGAAGGTTGCCAGAAGAACGGCATTGCCGTCGTCCTCTACTTCAGCGCGATCTTCGACCGCTGGGCCTACGAAAATCACCCCGACTGGCGTATCGTCCTGGCCAGCGGAAAAGAAGCCGCCGAGCACAATCGCCATGGGCTGTGCTGTCCCAATTCGCCGTATCGTGATTACGCCGCGGGCATTGTCGGGGAAATCGTCAGCGCCTACAAGTCCGAGGGCATTCGCATCGACATGACCTTCTGGCCGACGACTTGTTACTGCCGTCACTGCCGTAACCGCTTCGCCTCGGAAGTCGGCGGCAAGCTGCCGACCACGATCGACTGGGAAGACCCGCATTGGGTGAGTTTTCAGAGGAAACGCGAGGAATGGCTGACAGACTTCGCGGCCCTGCTGACCTCGACCGCGAAGAAGATCCGCCCCGAGGTCACGGTCGAACATCAATCGTCGTCGTATCCGGCTGACTGGAGGCGGGGCGTCACCGAGGATCTGGTGCCGCAGAACGATTTCTTGCAGGGTGATTTCTACGGAGATGCTCTTCAGGGTTCTTTCGTCCGCAAGCTCTTCTATAGTCTCAGCCCAAATCTTCCTTACGGATTTGAAACCAGCGTGATGGTCAGCATCCGCAACCATACGGCGAAGAAATCGGCGGATCTGCTGCGCACGAAGTCGTACGCGTCGCTGGCCGACGGAGGAGCGTTCGTTTTCATCGACGCGATCGACCCCGTGGGAACCGTCAACAAGACCGTGTATCAGCACATGGGCAGGGTGTTTGAGGAAACGAAGCGCTATGAGCCGTTCTTGGGAGGCGATCTCTGCCAAGACGTGGGCATCTATTTCAGTACCTGGTCCAAGTGCGATTTCGCCGACAACGGCAAGCGGGTGGACGATCCGTCTCTGTCGAAAAAGGCGCCCCACGTGGACGCCGCTTTGGGCGTCTGCCAGACCTGTCGAAGCCGCCACATCCCCTACGGGATCATCTGCAAGAAGAACCTGGGCGATTTGTCTCGCTATCGGGTGGTGGCGCTCCCTAACGTCCTGATGATGGACGAGGAAGAGGTCGAGGCCATCAGGAATTATGTGCGTAACGGCGGGAACGTTTACGCCAGCAAGTACACGTCGCTGGTGACGAAAGGCGGATCGCGGCAGGAGGACTTCCTCTTGGCTGACGTCTTTGGCCTCTCCTACGAGGGCGAGACGGAGGAAAACTACACCTACATCGCTCCGACCGAAGACTTCGAGGAGCATTTCGCCGGCTATTCTCGAAAGTATCCACTGGGTCTGGGATCTTCCCAGTTGAGGGTAGCGGCGAAGTCGGGGGCGCGGGTCCTCGGCACGCTGACAATGCCCTATACCGATCCGGCCGATCCCTCACGCTATGCGTCGATCCATAGCAATCCCCCGGGGATCGCCACGAGCGACCCGGCCGTGGTCTTGCATCGCTTCGGCAAGGGCAAAGTGTTATACGTCGCGGGCGAAATCGAGAGTTCCGAGCTGTACGCCGACATTGTCGCCAACTTCATTCGCATGCTCGGCGGCGATTTTTGTTTTGAAGCCCAGGCCCCCCAGTCGGTCGAGGTGACGGCCTTCCGGCAAGCGGAAAACAACCGCATCGTGGTGAACCTGGTGAATTTCCCCAAAGATCTCCCGAGCAGCCCCGTTGACGGGATCAAAATGAAACTCAACATTGGCGGACGCGAAGTGAAGCGGGTAGTCCTGCTTCCCGATGGGACCGCCGTTGACCACGAATCCGCGGGGGGCCGCGTCTCGTTTGAAGTGCCGAGGATGGAAACCTTCGCCATGCTGGCGGTTGACTTCGCCTAGGGCGGTCGGGCAAACGGGCCTGTGGCATGCCGTTGCGCTGCCTCCCGTGACGGTCTTGCGTTTGGTGAGCGGCATCACAGCCGTAGTCGCCCGCGCTGAAAACGATATCCTTAGGGGAAAATGCCCCGCTCCTCAGCGTTAGCCCGCTTTTCTCACCACGTGGCGAGGCGAAGTGCGTGAGAGGCCCGTCAGTACGAGGCGCGCGCCGCTCGGCGCCGCATTTCTTGAATAATGCGGGCGTACTTGAACAGTACGTTGAGCACGGCGAGCAAGCGCAACGCCGTAATGACGGGCCTATTGCGTGCTTCGGCCGTCAGGTGGTGAGAAATGCGGGCTAGCTGTGGAGCCTCAACAGGTTGTTCCGGGGAGGAGGGAGTCGGCTGATAGGGGGATTATAGCCGAGGCTGGCGTGGGGGCGATGCCAATTGTAGTCGTGGAGCCAGGGGAGCAGATGGTTGGCGCGTTGGAGGGAGGAGCAGTAGGAGCGGGCATAGGCCCATTCGCGGAGGGCGGTTTGGATGAAGCGCTCGGCCTTGCCGTTGGTGCGAGGGGTGTAGGGGCGGGTGAAGCGGTGGCGGATGCCGAGGCGGCGGCAAGTACGACGGAAGTGGCGGGAGCGGTACCAGGAGCCATTGTCGGTGAGCAGGCGTCGGATGCGGATGCCAAGCGAGCCATAGTAGGCGTGGGCGAGGAGAAGGAACTGGGCAGCGGAAAGGCTGCGCTCATCGGGCAGGATCTGGGAGAAGGCGATGCGGGAATGGTCGTCGACGGCGACGTGGACGAACTCCCAGCCGGCGGCGCGGGAGCGTCGGGTCTTATCGCCGGTAACGCGGTGACCGGCGTGCTGGAAGCGGCCGAGCTTTTTGATGTCGAGATGCAGTAGATCGCCGGGACGGTGATGTTCGTAGCGGCGAACGGGGGGAGCGGGTTCGAGATCGCGGAGACGGTTGAGTCCGGCGCGACCGAGGAGGCGGCTGACGGTGGCCGGGGATAGCCGCAGGGTTTGGGCGATGCGGCGGCCCGTCCAACGTTGTCGGCGCAGGGCGAGGACGCGGTCAACGACGGCTTGCGGGGTGCGGCGCGGGCTATGCCGGGGGCGCGAAGAGCGATCGTAGAGACCGGCTTCGCCTTCGCCGCGGTAGCGGGCCAGCCAACGGCGGGCGGTGCGTTCTGAGACGTCTCGGGCCGCCGCGGCGGCCCGAGGCGTCTCTCCAACGAGGATGCATCGAACCAAAAGGGCTCGGCCTTTGGGCGTCAATCGGGCATTCTGATGGATGTTCATGCGGTCTCTCCAGGGTCGTGGTTATTCGACAACTCCAGCTTCCCTGGTCCGGGACCGAATGAACAACCTGTTGAAAGATCACAGCTAGCCCTAATACTCGTTAGTTAAGGCCTGTCCAGTCTCGGAGGGGCCTAGGATAGCAGCCCGAGGTGGAGGGAAAATGGGGACTTCCGGACTTCCTGGAATGAACAAAGCCGGTCAAACCACCTCCACGCCGCGCCGAGAGTCAACACGCGCTCGCGACTTCTTCTCGCGCCATGGACTGCTGTCGCGCCAGCACCCGCAATATGAGTTTCGGCCGGGCCAGCTCGCCATGGCCGAAGAGGTCGAAGCCGCGCTCGCCGAGCAGCGGCACCTGATCGTCGAAGCGGGGACCGGAACCGGAAAGACCCTCGCCTACCTGGTCCCCGTCATCGCCAGCGGCAAGCGGGTCATCATCTCGACCGGGACCAAGAACCTTCAGGAGCAGCTCTACCACAAAGACCTCCCCTTCCTGCAAAAACACATCGGCCGGCGCTTGAAAGTCGCCTACATGAAAGGGCGCAACAACTACTTGTGCCGGCAGAAGGTGTATGAGGCCGAGGGACGGCCTATTCTCGATGGGCTGACCGAGATCGACGAGTTCCGCGTGATCCACGACTGGGAGAAACACACCCAGACCGGTGATCGAGCGGAACTCAAGACCTTGCCCGAGGACAGCAAACTCTGGCACAAGCTCGATGCCCGCCGCGAGCTCTGCTCCGGTCAAAAATGCGAGCAGTTCGAGCGCTGCTTCCTTACTCGCATGCACCAGCAGGCCGCCGAGGCCGACATCATCATCGTCAACCACCACCTGTTTTTCGCCGACCTCTCGCTGCGCGAAAGCGACTACGCCTCGATCATCCCCGACTATCAAGCGGTGATCTTCGACGAAGCGCACGAGATCGAGGAGGTGGCCGGCCAACACTTCGGCATACAGGTCAGCAACTACCGCTTCGACGAATTGGCCCGTGATGTGCAGGACGCCGCCTTTCGCAAGGGGTTCGGATCAAAGCCGCTCGACCGCGCCCTGCAGACTTTCCGCAATCACTCGGAGACGTTTTTCGCCCTCTTCGACGGCCGCGAGGGGCGCTCCAGCTTTCGTGACCGCGTCAAATTCGCCCAGCGGCACGGCGATGAGTATGCTTCACTGCTCAACGCGCTCGAGATGCTGGGAACACAGTTAAAAGGCGTCAAGAAGCAAACCGACGAAATGATCCCTCTGGAGCGGCGGGTCGCGGAGCTGGATAAGGAGCTACGGTTTCTGATCGAGGGCGACGACGAGCGCTTCGTCTATTGGGTGGAGAGGCGCGGGCGCGGCGTTTTCCTGCAGGCCACCCCGATCGATGTGTCGGAACTGCTCAACGAGCGGCTGTTCAATGAGGTCGCCACAATCGTACTCACCTCGGCCACGCTGGCGGTCGAGGGCAAGTTCGACTACATTCGAAGCCGTCTGGGCTTCGACTCCGCCCGGGAGCTCGTCGTCCCGCCTCATTTTGACTTCCAGCAGCAGGTGCTGTTCTATGTTCCCGCCTCGCTGCCCGATCCGCGTTCCGAGCAGTTCGTCAAGGCGGCGTCGGACGAGATCGTCCGGCTCTTGCGCCGCAGCCGGGGACGGGCTTTTGTTCTCTTCACCAGCTACCAGCAGATGCGGGCAGTCCACGAGTTCGTTTCTTTTGCCATCGAGTACCCGATCTTGCTGCAGGGCACGGCTCCCAACAGCGCCCTGCTCGATCAGTTTCGCAACACACCTCATTGCGTCCTGTTCGCCACGGCGAGTTTTTGGCAGGGCGTGGACGTGCCGGGCGAGCAACTCAGCTCGGTGATTATCGACAAGCTTCCGTTTGCCGTGCCGTCGGACCCCGTCGTCGAGGCGCGAATCAGAAGCCTGCGCCAGGCCGGCCAGAACCCCTTTGTCGAATACCAGATCCCGCAGGCCGTCATCTCTCTTAAGCAAGGCTTTGGACGGCTGATTCGCAATAGCCGGGACCGGGGCGTTTTGGCGCTGCTCGACAACCGCATCCTCAAGCGGCCTTACGGCAAAGTCTTTCAGCAGAGCTTGCCCGACTACACCTTTACGACCTCGATGGAGGATGTGAGTAATTTCTTTCGGGAGTAGGGTGGCCAGACGGCCGGCTTGAGGATCTGGTAGTGGACTGTTCGGGAGACGAAATCACCATGGATCCGGAAATGTCGGGACCGAAAGCCGACGTGGCTCACACCTCCCGGCGTGCCGTGTCGCCATTCGTGGCGACATGTCTGGTTGGCGCGCCGGCCCCTTTTGCCGGCCGGTGGGATGCCGGCAAGAATGCCGGCACAGCACGCTGAAAGCGTGCGCCACAAGCGCATTGGATTTTTCACCCAGACTCGTGAGGGCGGGGGCCGGCGGGCTCGTGTCCGCGGCTCCGACCAGGGTCTCGGATTTCCCGTTACTCTTGAAGACTCCAAGCTTCTTGGGAGTCGAGTAAGCAAACGACCCCTGGTTACTCTTTCTTGGGCCTCGGTTTCGTTCCTTCGGCAGCTCCTTGATCTCGGGCTTCAATAGCTTGGCTAATTCACGGACTCCCTGTGCGTAGAACCTGGGGTTCTCAGGCGGTCCCGGTAAGAGCGCCGGTCAAACCTAGGGAACAACCACCCGCAAGATCCGCGTTTCGGTGGTGATGCGATCAATCACGTCGTCTCCCGAGACCAGTCGTCCGAAATTCGTGTAGCGCCCGTCGAAGAGCAGTTGCGGCGACAAGGAGATGAAAAACTGGCTCCCCCCGGAGTCTTTTTCTCCCACGGCCATTCCCAAGCTCCCCCGCAAGAACGGCCGGGGGTTCACCTCGCAGCGGATGGCGTACCCCGGCCCGCCTTGCCCGTCTCCCCGCGGGTCGCCGGCTTTCACAAACCGGTTCGGAACCACGGTGACGAAGCGCTGCCCGTCGAAGTAGCCGCGGCGGGCCAGTTCGAAGAAGTTCTCCGCCGTGAGAGGAGCGTACTCGTAGTCGAGAAGCACGTCGAGGACGCCGGCGCTGGTGTCGATCTTGAGCCTTCGGTTCAAGGTGCGGGCGATCCGCTGGTAGTCTTCCCGCGAATAACGTGTGTCGGCGAGCCCGATCTGTTGCTGGTGGTCCTCGTTGTGCAGCAGACGCAAGTGTTTGGCGGCGCGCGTTCGAACAAGCCGGTCGGGGTCCCCCAGGGCTTCGAGGAAAAACTGCCTTTGCTGAGGACCCTTGTGAGCTCGGGAAGCGGCATCCAAGGCGGCAATACGAACGGCGCTGGCCGGCGGGAGAAGCGCTCGCCGGTAGGCGGCCAGACATGTTTCGACCTTGGGACTTGGCATCAGGTTAAGAGCGGCCCGACGAAGGGTCCAATCGGCATCCTCAAGCGCCGCCGCCAGGTACGGTTCCCAATCGGCAATTCCTTGCGCCGCCAAGGCGTGCAAGACCAAGGGCCGAACCGGCTCGACGCGCTCCCCCCCGCTCTCCCACAACTCGGCCAGCAACTCGGCGGAGCGGTCCGAACGCAGGCTCCCCAGAGCCTGGACGAACGCTCCCATGGCCGGCGGGGTTTCGTAGGCCTGTGGAACGCCACGGAATCCCGCGAAAAACTGCGCGTCGCCGGCGGCGAGGGCGGCCAGCGTCTGCTCGGCGGCCCAGGCTACGGGCGAGTCCCGGAATCGAAGCGGCTGCAGCGATGAAATGGCCCACCGGTCCCCGAGCGTGGCCATTGACTCGACCGCGGTGATGCGTACATTCTCGTTGGCGTCACCCAATGCGGCGATCAGGATTTCTAGAGACCTCTCTGTCTGAACTTCTCCGATCGCTCGCAGCGCTTCGATCCGAACCTTCGGGTCGCGGTCGGTGGTCAGCCTGGCCAGGGAATCAAGAGTCTCCGCCGTGGGTTCGGCTCGGGCAATCCCTTGCGCCGCCGCGGCGCGGACGAAGGAATTAGTGTCTTTCGTCAAGTTGATGAACGAACGAGTTGTTTCCGAGTCAAGGGGCACGCCCAACTCCGCCGAGGCCAACGCCGCGGCCCAGCGAGTGTCCTGATCGTCGGACTTCATCCAATCCGCGATCCACGGGGCCAGCTCCACGGCTCGCAGGCGGAGCAAGGCGGCGAGCGTAACCGGCAAGGGCGCGGGGGTCCGCGTAAGGGAATCGAGAGCTGTCCGCCGGCCCAACTTTCCCAAGGCTTCGACGGCGTTCGAGACAACCAGGCGTTCGTCATCGAGGAGCGTATCGAGCAAAGCCCGCGCGGCACGCTCCTCGGGTACCAGGCCCGACTCGGCGAGCGTTGCTTCGTCTCCCATTTCGCCGATGGCAAATGCCGCGCTTGCCCGCACTCGCGCGATGGGGTCTTCGAGCGCCACGATCAGCAGATCAAGCGTTTCGAGATCGCCGATCCGTCCCAGAGTCAGGCAGGCCCGAGCGCGTTGCTCGGCGATGGGCGACTGCATCCGCTCGGCCAGCCACCCGTCGGCGTGGCGGCCGTCTTCTCTCTGAAGAAAGTCTCCTTCGATACGATAGGCGGGGCGAGTGAGCAAGACCCATCCGGCAGCTACCCCCAGCAGGATCATGCAGATCGTCAGGATCTTGATTTCGTAGCGCTTGACGAGATCGACCTTCAAACCGCAATCCTATCAAACGGCTTGATTTGGCTGACGCCCATACCCCTCGACGGAATCTCGGCGGCGATGGGCCTCTGGCTTGTCATACACTGGGATGCGCGGGATTCCCCAGCGCGATAAGGCCACTCATGAAGGTTCAGATTTTCTCCGACATCCATAATGACCTCCGGTCGCTGGAGCAGGTGGCCTCCGTCGAGGCCGACATCTATATCTCGGCGGGCGATCTTGTGAGCTGGTCGCGCGGGCTTCCCGAATGCGGCGAGATCCTGCGGCCGCTGGGCCGGAAGCTCTGGGTTCTGCCGGGCAACCACGAGTCGGCCGAGCAGACAGCCTCCTTTTGCGAGGAGTTCGGGTTTCAGGACTTCCACGGACGGACTTTCGAAGCCGCGGGCTACCACCTGGCGGGTCTCGGTTATTCGAATCCCACGCCTTTCAACACGCCAGGCGAATACACGGAAGAAGAAATCGCCGCCAAGCTGGAACCCTTCAGCGGCCTTTCACCGCTCGTTCTCATCTGCCACGCGCCCCCCTGGGAAACCGCTCTTGACGAGGTTCGCGCGGGGCTGCACGCCGGCAGCCGCGCTGTCGGCGAGTTCATCGAACAGCACGAACCGGGATACTTCTTCTGCGGCCACATTCACGAAGCGGCCGGCCGATCAGCGAATTTGGGAAAGACGCGCGCGAGAAACGTGGGCAAGGCAGGGTATTTGCTGGAGATCTAACCTGTCGCCTGCCAGATCCGCGGCCGTTTTCTTTTGTGGCGCGCGCATTCTTGCGTGCCGTGTCGCCATTCCTGGCGACATCGAGTCCGCTGGCGCGGGCCTCGGGGAGAGCGCGGCAAGCAAGCGCAACCCAGTAATGGCGCGCCTATCGCCTGCTTCGACCGTCAGGTGGTGAGAAATGCGGGTTAGTTCTGGGGAGTCTTGATCTGCCCGTATCTCTTGCGGAAGCGCTCGACGCGCCCGGCGGTGTCGACCAGCTTTTGCTTGCCGGTAAAGAAGGGATGGCAGGCGGAACAAATCTCCAGATGGATGTCGCCTTTGTGGGTCGAGCGGGTCTGAAACGTGCTCCCACAGGCGCAATTGACATTGACCAATTCGTAGGCGGGATGGATGTCGGTCTTCATGGAATCGGTCCCCGTGAGAGGCTGATCTTCAGTCTAGCACGAGCCGTTACGAAGACTTCGCAACTCGACGCGGCCACGCGGGTAGATCCCCGTGCCTGCGGTCGTAATTATAAGACAGCGGGTCTGAGAATCGCCGGGCAAACCGCTCAAGGCGGCTCCCAGGCCCCCCAGGAGCTGCACAAAAGGGCATCAACTGAGATTCTCGGACACCGTCTGCCAAGGGCGCGGCAAATGTCGATCTCCGGCACGGCTCGCAGAAACCCTTCTCCAACCGCCGCAGCGGGCAAACCAGCCGTCCTCAAAAAATACCGCGACCGTATCGATCGACATTTTGAAGGGGCTGAATCATCTGGCCATGTAGCCGTTTTGGACCCTGCCGGGAAGTCAGGGTTGCACCGACTTGTTTTTGGACAAAACCTCAACGTTGCTTCCGCGGAAGTGTTCAAGAGACTCGCCGATTCCCATCGGTTCCCTCCGCGGGGAGAACGCGCCCTGATCCGCAAGGAGTAAGCCAACCACCCTGTTTTTCACTTTGGGGAAAACCACCGCGGACCTATCGTGTGGAATGGGAAGAACATCTATTGACAGCAGCATCCTTAGAGCTGGGCTAACTGTGATCTTTCAACAGGTTGTTCATTCGGTCCCGGACCAGGGAAGCTGGAGTTGTCGAATAACCACGACCCTGGAGAGACCGCATGAACATCCATCAGAATGTCCGATTGACGCCCAAAGGCCGAGCCCTTTTGGTTCGATGCATCCTCGCTGGAGAGACGCCTCGGGCCGCCGCATCGCCCAAACCCTGCGGCTATCCCCGGCCACCGTCAGCCGCCTCCTCGGTCGCGCCGGACTCAACCGTCTCCGCGATCTCGAACCCGCTCCCCCCGTTCGCCGCTACGAACATCACCGTCCCGGCGATCTACTGCATCTCGACATCAAAAAGCTCGGCCGCTTCCAGCACGCCGGTCACCGCGTTACCGGCGATAAGACCCGACGCTCCCGCGCCGCCGGCTGGGAGTTCGTCCACGTCGCCGTCGACGACCATTCCCGCATCGCCTTCTCCCAGATCCTGCCCGATGAGCGCAGCCTTTCCGCTACCCAGTTCCTTCTCCTCGCCCACGCCTACTATGGCTCGCTTGGCATCCGCATCCGACGCCTGCTCACCGACAATGGCTCCTGTTACCGCTCCCGCCACTTCCGTCGTACTTGCCGCCGCCTCGGCATCCGCCACCGCTTCACCCGCCCCTACACCCCTCGCACCAACGGCAAGGCCGAGCGCTTCATCCAAACCGCCCTCCGCGAATGGGCCTATGCCCGCTCCTACTGCTCCTCCCTCCAACGCGCCAACCATCTGCTCCCCTGGCTCCACGACTACAATTGGCATCGCCCCCACGCCAGCCTCGGCTATAATCCCCCTATCAGCCGACTCCCTCCTCCCCGGAACAACCTGTTGAGGCTCCACAGCTAACCCGCGGTCTCTCCTGCTTGTTGGCTGAAGGTGTAGTCTTTCTCGCCCCCATCAGCCCGTGATAGAAGTGAGCCCCGCGAAAAACCGGGTACAGCCAGCCAATTCGCTTCAGGCTAAGTGGGTTGTTTCGAGAGCCATGACGGGGAGCGAATTGGTGGCAGTCCCCATTTTTCGCTCCTGAACGACTTTTGCCACGGGCTGCTACCCCACGGCCGGAATCAGCCGCTCCAGAAGGGCGGAGCAGTTTTTGGCCACCAGGGAAAGATTGACCTGAAAATCCTTGCCGGCCGAGACGGCGCGGACTACGACGAAGGGAACCTCGTTAACACAGCAGGTATGGGCGATCGCGGCTCCTTCCATTTCCGTTGCCAGTGCCGAGAACTCTCGCTGCAGCCAGCGCAGCTTCTCGGGATCTTCGATAAAGCGATCGGCGGAAACGACGGTTCCGATCATCAGACTGGGGTTTCGTCCGTTACCTTTGAAAGCCTCGTCGAAGGCCGAAGCTGCCTGTTGCACCAGCTTGGGATCGGCTTCGAGCTGGTGGCCCACGCCGGGGATCTCGCCGTGGCGTCTGCCGAAAGCCGTTAGGTCGACGTCCCATTGAATCAGATGGCTGGCGACGACGATGTCCCCTACGTTCATATTCGGCAGCAGGCCGCCGGCAACGCCGGAGAACAACAACGCTTCGGGTGCATAGCGGTCGATCAAGATCTGAGTGCAGATGGCCGCGTTGACCTTGCCGATCCCACACTGCGCCAGGGCGATGTCCGCATCGCCGAACTTGCCCAGGAATATGCGGATCTTTGCCGCCCTCTCCTCCACGCACGAAGTCATCCGTTCGCGCAGCAGGCGAATCTCCTCGTCCATCGCTCCGGTAACGGCGATCATGCGACAGGCTTCTGTTGGGCTTATCGGACAGAGAGGGATTTTTGTTGCGGCGAGGCGCCCGATAAGCGATAAAGCGCTTCACCAGTAGCGGCAGCGAGCCGATTGAGCTGGGGCCGCGCGTCGCTGACGTCGCCCAGGCGCTGCGACATCCCGGCCGCGCCGGACGCAAGCCGCAACTCAGCGCTGAGCAGTTGGCGCAACTGGAGGAGTGGTTGCTCGACGGCCCCGAAGCGCACGGCTATCCCACTCCCTTGTGGACCTGCTGGCGCGTCACGCGGGTGATCCAAGAGCAGTTCGGCATCCGCTACCATCCCGGACACGTCTGGAAGATCCTGGTGCGGTTGGGCTGGAGTCCGCAACGGCCGGCCTGCCCACGGAGAAGTAGCGCCGAACCTCCTGTGCCGCCTCAGCTGGAAACGGAATGCCGCGGCCGTTCTCTTGGTGGCGAGAACAATGGCGAAACAGCGCCGGCACGACGCATCCGAAGAGGAGGTGTCCATCTAAACGCGCGTGGCCGCGGCCGCTCCGTCGAAAACCCGCTCGCGCTCATCCCTTTGGGCGGGGCACAGGCCTGGCCGTACGCCTGACCGCTCACTGGCGGCAAGCGATTCCCCAGGTCTACGAACGACTCAAGCGCAACAAGGCCCTGCCGGACATCGGCGGGCCGGGGTGGCCGTCATCGACGGCCATCAGTTCACGCCAGCTACCGCCGTTGCTGCCCCGGATGTTTGAAGCAAACCGCCCAGCGCCGCGACGGCAGGCAGGTACAGCACGACCACCGCCAAGTGACGCTGCTGTTACCGGCCGCGGCACCACCGGGCGGAGAACCACTGCGGGTGTTGTTAGCCCGCTTTTCTCACCACGTGGCGAGACGAAGTGCGTGAGAGGCCCGTCAGTACAAGGCGCGCGCCGCTCGGCGAGCGGAGGCGTACTTGAACAGTACGTTGAGCACGGCGAGCAAGCGCAACGCAGTAATCGCGGGCCTATTGCGTGCTTCGACCGTCAGGTGGTGAGAAATGCGGGTTAGACGCTGAGCTGCAACGACCGGGCGAGGAGGAGCTGGCACCGAACAGCGCGCCGTGGTGTGTCCCCGCAGCCATTCCGCGCCCCGGCTAGCCCCGCCGTACCCCTACGAATCTGCTCGCCAGCCCTGGCCAGGCCTAAACACCTCATCTTCGAACCACTTCTTGCTTCTTCCGAACACCGGTTGCGGAATCGCTGCCCGGCACTCGATCGTCTTGCTTTTGTCCGCTCTCAAGCACTAAAATAGGAAGTTGGTCAGACACGGAGGTCGCGCCGAAAAGTGGGCTTTGGCCCACTTTTTTATTGTGGAACCGTGCTGCTACTGTGGCATCGTTTGATGACAACGTTCGCCGTCGGATCAACGACATCGCTGGCCGAGTGGCCTCTTCCGAGGGAATGGAGGTCGTCGATGTCGAGGTTCGCGGCGGCTCGGGGAATCGGATCGTCCGACTGTATCTGGATAAGCCCGCGGGCATCTCCCACAGCGACTGCGAGCTGGTCTCCCGGCAGGTCAGCGCGATTCTCGATGTCGAGGATCTCCTACCCGGACGCTACGTCTTGGAGGTCTCCTCGCCCGGTCTTGACCGCAAGCTCGTCAAGTTGGCCGATTACGAACGTTTCAGCGGCAAGAAAGCCCGTGTCCGGTTGCGCCGGCCGGTCGGCGGACGGAAGCAGTTTACGGGACAGCTTCAAGGATGCGACAAGTCCGAGGTCATCCTCCGGATCGGATCGGAATCGGACATCAGATTCCGTTTCGACGATATCGAAAGCGCGCGCTTGGTCGTGGAGATCTAGTGAGTCTCGGGAATTATAGTGACATGGCCCGTGTTCCCAAGTCACTGTATTTTGCGAGCCTCGATAGCGAGCGGCATTTGAGGTCACGATGGAGAACATCTACGGTAGCATTGAGGATCTCAGCAACGCCAAGGGGATCAATCCCCAGATCGTGATCGAGGCGGTCAAAGACGCGATTTTGGCGGCCGCGCGCAAGTACTACAAGACCAACGAAGAACTGGTCGCCGAGTTCAACGACGAGGGGCACCTCCAGGTTTTCGCCGTCAAGGCCGTGACCGATCTGGTGGCCAATCCCGGTAAAGAGGTTAGTCTGGCTGAAGCCCGTTCCCTCGATCCGCAGGCAGAGCTGGGCAGTGAGATCCGCTACCCGAAACCCACCGCGGAGCTGGGCAGAATATCCGCGCAGTTGGCCAAACAGGTGATTTTTCAGAAGATTCGCGAGGCGGAAAGGGAAACGATCTATAACGAGTTCGCGGACCGGCTGGGAGAGATGATCGGCTCCACGGTCAAACGGATCGAAGGTCCGGACCTGATCGTGGACATCGGCCGTACGGAGGCCAGGCTGCCCAGGCGAGAACAATCCAGACTGGAGAGCTTCTCTCCCGGCGACCGTGTCCGCGTCGTGATCAAAGGCTTTGACAAGGCCGGCCGCGGGCCCGCGATGATCGTGTCCCGGACGGACGAGATCCTGGTTAAGACCCTGTTTGAGCAAGAAGTTCCCGAGATCTACGACGGCACCGTCCAGATTCGCGCTTGCGCGCGCGAGGCCGGCGAGCGGACCAAGATCGCCGTTCAATCTCGCGACCGCGACGTTGATGCTGTTGGGGCTTGCGTCGGGATGAGAGGCATGCGGGTGCAGTCGATCATTCGGGAGTTGCGGGGGGAGAAGATCGACATCGTGGAATTCACGGAAGAGGCGGTCGAAATGGTCGCGCGCGCCCTGAGTCCGGCCAATATCAGTCGCGTTACCCTTGTCGACCCGGCGGGAAAGCATCTGGAGGCGATTGTGGACGACTCACAGCTCTCGCTGGCCATTGGCAAAAGAGGACAAAACGTCCGCCTAGCGGCCAAGTTGATGGGCTGGCGCATTGACATCAAGAGCGCGGAAGAAAAGCGGCAAGAGGTCGAATCCGCCATGGAGGCGATGGTCGGGGCGGGCACCCCGGTCAGTGTGCTGCTCGATCACGGGCTGGGAGAGAAGCTGGTCGACAAACTCCTCGAAGCCGGCTCTTCCACGGTCGAGCGGCTGGCCGATATGACCCCAGAGCAGCTTCAGGAGATCTCCGGCATTGGCCCCAAACTGGTCGAGAGAATCCAGCTGGCTGTTAACAGCTTTTACTCCCAATTCGAAGATTCGGGCGCGCTGCCGGGACTGGCTCAGGAGGCCCCTGCCGTTCAGACCGAGGCCCCGCCGCCGGCTGAGGACAGCCCTTCTCCGGAGGCGCCGGAAACCCCGCGGGCTCGGCCCCTTACGCCTCCACTGATGCCCGGGCTTCCGGTCGAGGGCGAAGAGCCTCCCGAGACCGACGAGACGTATCCTGAGGCTGCCGCCGACTCTGATAACATGGGGGAGAGCAACCTCTCGGCAGAGGCCGATCAACCCGCCGAAGCGGGCTGGCCCCCTTCACAGATCGAGTCTGAAACCCACCAGCAGCAGACGGAAGGCGGAAACGAGGGTGGTGATGATGGGATAACCGTCAAGGAGTGAGACCTGTCTTGGAAGATAAGGCACAAAAAATTCGGATCAACGAGTTGGCGCGGGAGCTGGAAGTCAAGGCCGGCGCGATCCTTGCGGTTCTGCCTGAGGTCGGAATAGAGGAAAAAAAGACCCATTCGAGCTCCGTCGACCGGAAAACGGCGGAGGCGATCCGAGATTTTCTTCAAAAAAAGAGCGACCTTCCTCCAGCGCCCCGTTTAGCCGACACCGTCAGTCCCTCGTCCAGGGGGCGCTCGACCGCAACTCCGGCGAGTTCCAAGCCAGCCGGCGTTAGGCCGCGCCCGCTGGCCATTTCCCGGCCTTCGCTTAGGATCGCCGGCAGTGGCACACCGCTACGCCCCCCGGTTCGGGAGTTTCGTCCGCCGCTGAAGCCTCCCGCGGGATCGGGCCCGAAAACTGCGGCCGCGCCTCCCGGCGCGCGGCCAGCCCCCGCGGCGTCCGCGCCGCCGAGCGCGCCTGGTGCTTCGATTCCCAAGGCCGGCGACGAAAAGGGTGCGGCGCAGGGTCGGTCTCCCCAGATCCCGGCCCCCCGCGGGGAGAGCGGTCTGCGACCGACCAGCCGGTCCGTCGCCGCGCCTCCCGCGGTTCCGGCCACACCGGTCAAACCCATCCCTTCCGAGGCGAAGGGCGAGGCCAGCGGGCCAAGAGCTCCGCTTAAAAGGACCGCGGCTTCTCCAGTGGGTCCGGGGCGGGCCCCGTTCCCGCCGAGCGCTCCAGGCGTGGGCGCCGGCGCGGCTCCGTCGGCCCAACTTCTGCCGGGCAGCCCGGTGGTTCCCCCCGGGGGGACGGCCAGGCCGCGGACGCGGGCCGCTCGGACTCCGCCGGGCCCTGCCAAGCCCATGGTGGTCCCCGGCAAGCCGATTTACCAGAGACCCCGCTCAGCCCCAGTCCCGGGTTTGCCTACCTCCCGCGCTTCGGCTCTGCCTCAAACTCGTCCCAGGACGTTTCATCCCACTGGCCGGCCCGGCTTCGTCCCCGGGGGAGGGCCGCCTCGGGGACCGGGTCAGCGCCGCGGTCCCCGACCAATCGGCGCCAGAACTGTGCGTGACCCGGAAGCGGCGCGGGAAGAAAAGATCTTGCGCCGCCAGGCAGCCGCTAAAGTGGCTGCCGCCCCTCCCAAGGCGGTCCATACCGAAGTCACCGTCAGCGATGGAACCACCGTCAAGGAACTTGGCGAAAGGCTGGGTCTCAAGGCTAACCTCGTTATCAAGAGGTTGGTGGATCGAGGCCTGTTTGCCACCATCAACCAAACGCTGGACCTAGACACGATCAAAGACCTCTGCAAATATTTCGGGGCCACGGCCACGGAGGTCAGCTTCGAGGAAGAAGCGGCCCAGCTTGTGCAACAGGCCGAAGTGCCCGAAGATCTCGAGACCCGCCCGCCGGTAGTCACCGTGATGGGCCATGTCGACCACGGGAAAACCTCGCTGCTCGACGCCATCCGCGAGACCAATGTCGCCGACCGTGAAGCCGGCGGCATCACGCAGGCTATTGGCGCCTATCAGGTGGAGAAGAACGGGCGCCGCATGGTCTTCCTAGACACGCCGGGCCATGAAGCCTTCACGCGTATGCGGGCTAGAGGCGCCCGTGTGACCGACCTTGTCGTTTTGGTGGTCTCCGCCGATGACGGCATTATGCCTCAGACCATCGAGGCGATCGACCACGCCAAAGCGGCCAACGTGCCCATTCTGGTTGCCATCAACAAGATCGACAAGGCCGATGCGGACCCCGAGCGCGTTAAGCAGCAGTTGGCAGACCGCGGCCTGCTCCCCGAAGACTGGGGAGGGGAAACCGTCGTCGTGCCCGTCTCGGCGAAGACGAAAGAGAACCTCGATACGCTCCTTGAAATGATCCTGCTGCTGGCCGACATGAAGGAGCTGAAGGCTAACCCCGCGCGCGCCGCCGAAGGAACCGTGCTGGAATCCAAATTGGACCGCGGCCAGGGGCCGGTCGCCACCGTCCTTGTTCAGAACGGGACGCTCCAAGTCGGCGACTATTTTCTGATCGGTTCGGTCTTCGGCAAGGTACGCGCCCTAATCAGCGACCGCGCCGCGAAGATCAAGCAGGCCCCACCCTCCTCCGCCGTATTGGTCCTGGGTCTTGAAGGACTTCCCGAGGTCGGCGATGCCCTGCAGGTGGTTACCGACACCGACAAAGCGAAAAAGGTTGTCGAGTACCGCGAAAGCAGGGTCCGCGAACAGGCTCTCGCCAAGACGGCCCGCCTGTCTCTCGACCAGTTCCAGGAGCGCCTCAGAGCCGGAGACGTCAAGGAGCTTTCGCTGCTGTTGAAGGCCGACGTGCAAGGCTCGGTGGAAGTCCTTGTCGACAGCGTACGGAAACTCTCGACCGAAAAGGTCACCGTCCGCATCGTCCACGAGGGCGTCGGCGCGATCTCCGAGTCGGATGTGCTGCTCGCCGCCGCCTCGGGCAGTGTCATCGTGGGCTTTAACGTTCGACCGGAACGCACGACCGCCGCCCTGGCGGAGCGCGAAAAGATCGACATCCGGCTCCATACCGTCATTTATGAACTTCTGGACGAAATCAAACAAGCGATGACGGGGTTGCTCGATCCGGTCATCAAGGAAACTTACTTGGGCCGAGCCGAGGTGCTCGAGCCGTTTCGGGTCACCAAGGTCGGAACGATTGCCGGCTCCGTCGTGCAGGATGGGCGCGTCAGCCGCGACAGCCACGTCAGATTGCTGCGCGACAACGTCGTCGTTTACACGGGCCGTGTTTCGTCGTTGCGCCGATTCAAGGACGATGCGAAAGAAGTCCGCGCGGGACAGGAATGCGGCATTGGCCTCGAGGCGTTCAATGACGTCAAGCAGGGCGACGTCATCGAAGCCTT
This sequence comes from Bryobacterales bacterium, assembly GCA_965248365.1. GTDB lineage: Bacteria > Acidobacteriota > Terriglobia > Bryobacterales > UBA6623. Next base: position 1,625,607 of record CBDFJA010000004.1, read on the forward strand.
CGTCACCGAGAAGGTGGCCCAAGAAGTGTTCGCCTGATCCGTTCGCATGGCGGCCGTCGGACTGCTCACGTTGCATCTCCATCTTCCCCACTCGCATTCCCTCAAGGACAAACGGAAAGTCCTCCAAGCCCTCAAAGACCGCCTTCGCCGCCGCTCGAACGTTTCCGTGGCTGAAATCGAGTTTCAAGAAAAGTGGCAGCGTTCGGTCGTGGGCGTTGTCGCGATTTCGCAAGCCGAAGCGCACGCCCGGGAAGTGCTTGAGCGCGTCGAGCAAGAGGCCGCGCGCCTGCTCGGTTCGGATTTAACTTCATCCGAAATCGAGTTTCTCCTAGCCTGATGAAGCCAACCCGCACTTTGAAAATCGCGGAACAGATGGGCCGTGAGATCAGCGATATCGTTGTCCGCTGCGGCGACCCCCGTCTGGACGCGGTCTCGGTGACTCGAGTCAAGGTCTCCTCGGATCTACAGCGCGCCCAGGTGTTCTTTCGCCTTCGCTCGGACGGCCCGCCCGCCAAGGAAGTCCTGCGCGCGCTTCACCGCGCCCGCGGCTATTTTCGCCACGGCCTGACACAAAGAATGGAACTGCGGCACACACCGGAGATCGAGTTCCTGGAAGACCGCGGACAGAAAAGCGCCGAGCGAGTGGAGACGCTTCTGGAGCGCATTCGAAAACGCGCCGGCTCTTCGACCGCGGCCATCCTGATGGTCTCCCTACTGGGCTGGGCGAGCGGGGGGGGCAGCGCCGGCTCGCTCCCGGAACGCTATGAAGCCGGCGCCTCGGCCATGGGCTGTACCTATACCGTCACTGCCTATGGCGACCGGCGCAGCCACCTCGCCTCCGCCGTCCAGGCCGCCTTTGAAGAAGTCGAGCGCGTCGACGGTTGGCTGAGCCATTACAAGCCCGATAGCGAATTGAGCCGCCTTAATCGCCGATCGCCTTCAGCGCCCCGGAAGCTGTCCGCGGAGATGGCGGCCTTGCTCGTCCGCTGTGTGGAGTACAGCCGCTTGACCGACGGAGGCTTCGACGTTACCGTGGGGCCTTTGATGGCCCTTTGGGGATTTGCCGAGGGCGCCGGTAGCGTTCCCAACCGGCAAGCGATCCGCGGCACGCTCCTCGACGTCGGCTATCGTCACCTGGTTGTAGATGAGGTGAAGCGAACGGTGTACTTTCGCCGGCCCGGCGTCCGTCTCGACCCCGGCGGCATCGGTAAGGGTTACGCCGTTGACCGCATGGTTGAAATTCTACGCGAGGCCGGCGTCCAAACAGCTCTGGTCAACGCCTGCGGCAGCAGCTTCTACGGGATGGGCTCCCCGCCGAGCGAGCCGCGCGGCTGGTATGTCCGCATCCGCGATCCGAGGGAACCCGGTTCAAGGGTCGCCGAGGTTCACCTGAAAGACCAATCTCTTTCCACTTCAGGCTCCTACGAGAAGTTTTTCGAGGCCAACGGCAGGCGCTACAGCCACTTGCTCGACCCGCGCACGGGCAGGGCGCTCGAAGGCGCCCAATCGGTCTCGGTCGCCGCCCCGTCCACGCTCGACAGCGAGGCTTGGGCCACCGCCCTGTTGGTCAACGGCCTGGAGTGGTCGAGATCCCACAAACCCCAAGGCTTCGAGGTCCACATGTGCCTGGACGGCGGGTTCTGCGGCTGGCTGTAGCGGACGTGGTCCCCACGAAGCGGGCGCGGCATGCTGTGCCCCTACTCCTGTGCTGGACCGTCATGGTTCTCGAAACAAAGCAGTCCCTTAGGGCGGATCTCGGCGGCCCGCTTGGCTGCGATCCGGGGTGCATTCCTTTCCTGGCGCACGCATTCTTGCGTGCCGTGTCGCCATTCGTGGCGACATCGCATCCCCCGGCAGCGTAGAGCGGGGCCGTTGTTTGGCCCCGCCCCGCGGCCGTTGGCCGTCCGGTCACGCCCAGCGCCCGCGCTCGACATTCGTTTCCGATCGCGCACCAGGCTTTCACGCACCTTCACGCCCTTCCACCTTCTGTTCGCTATCATGACCCTTTACGCGGACCGTACCCATGTCAACAGCCCCCCCGCTGATTCCCAGAGACGTCTTATTCGGTAACCCTCGACGGGCTACGCCGCGTTTGTCTCCCGACGCCCGACGGATGGCGTATCTGGCGCCGGAAGAAGGTGTGCTCAACGTCTGGCTCAGAACCGTCGGCCGCGAGGACGATCGGGCGATCACCAAAGACCGCGGGAGAGGAATCCGAATCTTGTTCTGGGCCGAAGACAACCGCCACGTCCTTTATCTCCAAGACCGCGACGGCGATGAAAACTGGCATCTCTACGCCGTCCACCTGGAAACGAACGCCGTTCGCGACTTGATCCCTCATGAGGGTGTGCGCGTCGAGGACGTCTTTACCGACCCGAATCACCCCGGCGAGATCTTGGTGGCTATGAATGAACGTGACCGCCAGGTGTTTGACCTGCACAGGGTCAGTCTCGAGACCGGCAAGGCCAAGTTGGAAGCCCAGAACCCGGGCAACTACGTGGCTTGGTTGACGGACCACGATTTTAGGGTTCGCGGCGCGACAGCCGCTCTGCCCGACGGCGGTTTCCAGCTCTTGGTCAGCCGACGGCCGGAGGCCTCCTTTGAGCCTTTTTTGACTTGGGGGCCGGAAGACAACGGCTCGGCCCTGGCTTTTACGCCGGATGGGCAACACCTCTACGTCGGCGATAGCCTCGAAAGCGATACCACGCAGCTCTACACCATCGACCTCGAAACCCGAGAAAAGAAGTTCCTCAGCCACAACCCGGACGTGGATCTCGGCCCGGTGATGATCCATCCCACAAAGCACCATTTGCAGGCCGTCGGCTACAACCTGCATCGGCTCGAGTGGGAGGTGCTCGACGGATCGGTTGCCGACGACATGGCCGTTCTTGGACGGGATCACCCGGGCGAGATCAGCGTCGTGAGTCGCGACCACGAGGACCGAAACTGGCTGGTCGCCTACACGTCCGACCAGGATTCGGTCCGCTACTACGTCTACCGCCGGGACTCGCAATCGGCCGAGTACCTGTTCAGCAATCGTCCGGATCTCGAGAACTACACACTGGCGTCGATGAAGCCCGTGACCATCCCGGCCCGCGATGGGCTCACGCTGCACAGCTATCTCACCCTGCCCGAGGGGACGGAGGCCGCCGGCTTGCCTTTGGTGTTGAACGTCCACGGTGGTCCCTGGGCCAGGGACGATTGGGGATATGATCCCGAGGCCCAATGGCTGGCCAACCGGGGTTACGCGGTTCTACAGGTGAACTACCGCGGCTCGGTCGGGTTTGGCAAGGCGTTCTTGAACGCGGGTAATCGAGAGTGGGGCGCCAAGATGCACGACGACCTACTGGACTCGGTGGACTGGGCCGTCGGCCAGGGTATCGCCGATGCGGGGAAGATCTGCATCTACGGCGGAAGCTACGGCGGCTACGCCGCGCTGGTGGGCGCGGCTTTCACCCCGGACGTGTTTTGTTGCGCCGTTGACATCGTAGGGCCGTCGAACATCATCACGCTGATCGAGTCGATACCGCCTTATTGGGCGCCGTTGATGGACAACTTTCGGATTCGGGTAGGGGACATCGAGACCGAAAAAGACTTTCTCGAAGCCCGCTCCCCGTTGTTCAAGGCAGACTCGATCAGAATCCCGATGCTGATTGCCCAAGGCGCGAACGACCCGCGCGTGAAGCAGGCGGAAAGCGAGCAGATCGTCGAGGCTCTGCGGGCCAAAGGCAAAGACGTGGACTACCTGCTCTACCCCGACGAAGGCCACGGTTTTGCGCGGCCTGAAAACCGCATGGCTTTCTACGCCGCCGCCGAGGAATTTCTCGCCCGGCGTCTGGGCGGCCGCTTTCAGCCGGCCGGAGCAGACGAAGAGAGGCTCCTCCAAACATTACGTAAGTAGCGGTTCTTCGCGGATCATCCCGACGTCACCTCACCCAAGCGCCTTCGGCTTCCGGCCGTCAGCAGGGGAAACCGGCTGAGACCAATCAGCGAGCCATAAGCCATTGCATCCGGCATTTAGCTCCGCTAAACTACACGAGCGACGCGAAGTGAACGAGGAATTTTCAACATTTTCGATAAAACTTGCAGCACGCCGGCAATTTGAGGTCCAGCCAGCGACAGATCAAACTGTTAAAGGAGAAAACCGTGATAGAGATTCCAAGCCTGCGGCCGGAAACGCGATACGGAATGCCTCCCGCGGACCGTTTCCTTTTCAATCGCCAATACGTTGTGGGGTATTCCTACCTGTTTCGGCAGCCCCGATGGGCCCTTGAACTCATCGACGACCAGACGATGCAGATGGAAGACGAAGAACTCGAGCGACTGGATAATTTCCGCGAAGATTTGAGGATTCCAGACATGTTTCGCTCGACCCTGAGCGACTATGCAGGTTCGGGGTACGATCGCGGACACTTGATTTCGAGCGCGGACCGCTTGGGACGGGCTGTCGTCAACAGCGAAACGTTTCTGATGACCAACATGAGCCCCCAAAAACCGGGGTTCAACCGCGATGTGTGGAAGCAGCTCGAACAAGCGGTCAGGAACCTGGCCGCGCAAGAGAAGTATGCGGAAGTGTACGCCATTTGCGGCCCACTGTTCAAGATCGGCGACCCCATCGAAGTCATCGGCGAGAACCACGTCGTCGTGCCGGACGCGTTCTTCAAGTCGGTCCTGGCGGAGGAAAAAAGAGCGGTAGGCTGCGCATGTGGTCCTTCGCCATTGCCAATGAAAAGACGGACAAGGATCCATCCGCATTTTTGGTTCCCACCGAGGAAGTCGAGCGAAGGGCGGGGCTGTCTCTCTGGGACCGCTTGCGCGGGAGCAAGAGCGATAAATTGCGAAAGAACAAAGGACGGATGTGGGCAAGGTCGTAGCCTAGGGCGGCTTTCGTATACTGAGTCTAGATATTGTCGTCGCGCCCGCGGTAGTCTCGGCGGACGACTGCCGCGAATCGATCGATTAGCCGTTCTCCATGGGATGCATGTGGTTGTTCGCCTTTCCGCGCTCGCTTTCTCCGTCTATTTTCTAGTTTCTCCCCTTCGGGGCCAGACCGCCGACCAGCGGCCCGGCAAATCCTCTTCGGATGCTCCAACGTTCGTCGATGTTGCCGCCTCGTCCGAGGTCGATTTCAAGAACGAGCCTTCCCCGACCTTGCAGAAATACTTGCCGGAATCGATGGTCGGGGGTGTGGCGATGCTTGACTATAACGGCGATGGCCTTCTCGATCTCTACTTTGTCAACGGGGCCGGCCTAGAAGACCCGATGCCCCCGGGAAAGTCGCCGAACAAGTCCGAGCCTCGCTACTGGAACCGGCTCTACCGCAACAACGGTGATGGAACGTTTTCCGATACGACCAAGTCGGCGGGAGTGGCCGGTAAATCCTACGGCCAGGGTGTTGCCGTCGGCGACTATGACAATGATGGCCGGCCGGACTTGTACGTCACCAACTTCGGGCCGAATAACCTCTATCGCAACGAAGGCGACGGCGCCTTTAGCGAGGTAACGCGGGAAGCCGGCGTGAGCGGCGGCGGCTGGTCGGCCGGCGCGATGTTCGTCGACTACGATCACGACGGCCACCTGGATTTGATCGTTTCCCGATACCTGGCCTGGGACTTCGACAACAATCGCTGGTGCGGCGAGAAGAAGCCGGGGTATCGCGCCTATTGCCACCCCGACCATTTCGATCCGCTGGTTCATATCGTTTATCACAACAACGGTGATGGAACGTTCGAGGAGGCGACAAAAGCTAGCGGGATCGGCGCCTCGCCGGGCAAAGGACTCGGAGTCGCCTTCAACGACTTCGATCGCGATGGCTGGCCCGACCTTCTGGTTGCCAACGACTCGGCCCCTCAACAACTGTTTCGCAATCGCGGGGATGGAACGTTTGAAGAGGTTGGCCTGTTTGCCGGCATCGCCTTCGATGCCGATGGCAACACGTTCGCGGGGATGGGAGTCGATTTCGTCGACTACGACAACGACGGTTGGCCGGACGCGATCATCAACGCCTTGGCCGAGCAAAAGTACTCCCTATACCGGAACGTGAGCGGTGAGTTCGAGTATCACTCGGAGCCGTCCGGGGTGAGCTCGATTACGCTCATGCATTCGGGCTGGGGAATGAAGTTCGTCGACTTTGACAATGACGGCTGGAAGGACCTTTTTGTCGCCCAAGGCCATGTGGTGGATAATGTCCGGCTCACCAAACCCGCCCTGCGTTACAAGGAGCCCTTGCTGTTGATGAGGAACGACAACGGGCGGTTCGAGGACGTCTCCGAACAGAGCGGCCCCGCGTTTCGGATTCCCAGAGCGGGCCGGGGGGCGGCTTTTGGCGATCTCGATAATGACGGCTTTCTTGACGTTGCCGTCAACTGCAATCGGGAGAGCGCCGTGGTTCTAAAGAACAGCGGTAACAATAACCACTGGCTCATCGTGAAGACAATAGGCGCCGTCAGCAACCGCGACGGCATCGGAGCTCAACTGCGCCTCGTTGCGGAATCCGGAAAGGAGCAGTACGGCCTGGTGACGACGGCCGGAAGCTATTTATCCGCCAGCGACCGAAGAGTCCACTTCGGGTTGGGATCGGACAAGAGAGTCAAGCTGCTCGAGATTGCTTGGCCCAGTGGAACCCGCCAGCGTTTCAAAGACCTTGCCGGCGACCAAATTTTGACCGTCCGAGAGCCCGCTGAGTCCGACGAAGAACGGCCTGCCCGATAAGCGGCATCTTCAGATCGATGACCGTCTCCCGCAAAGCCGCTTTCTCGCGCCACAACATGTCGCCGAATACCCTCCGTGCAGCGCATATCGTTAGGATCCAAGAACCTTAGTCGTGACGCTCCCGAGCGGCCCCCGACCAGAGGAAGAACTATACTCGAGAACGAACGAGATTCGACGGACAATTATGGCGACCCTGCTTGGGTTGCGATTCGCCGGGAGCTTGCGCCTGAGGGACGCCGCGCTGTCGTCAGGGTGGTAGGGGCCCAGCGCATGGTCGGTTAACCATTCGGCAAAAAGCCGCTTGACATGACCGGCCCCTATGCTGGTATGAATGACTCTTGAAATCCCTGCCCGAGGTCCTCGCAGCGGGTCGTCGATTCGCCTTTGTGGTGGCAGCCGCAGCCGGCTTGGCTGTGGTGATTTTCCGGACTCGCGACCAGGATAACCTCTACCTCTCCGATATCACTCTCCTCATCCTGAGTCTCGGATGGTTGGGGGCCGCGGCGGCGATCGCAGCCGATACGGCCGCCGCCGACCGGCTTGATCTTCGGTTGCGAGGGGCTTCCAGATGGTGGTGGATCCCGCTGCTGGGCATCTTCCTAGCCGGGATCAGTATGCTCCAGGGCTTCAACTGGGGCTGGGTGCTGCTCGGATTAGGGTTCAGTCACGTTGTGTTGGCTTCGAGAAGACCCCAGGGGGCGGCGCCGGCGTTGGCCCTGCTGGCGGCGACCTGCCTGCTGTTCGCCGAGGGAGCCCTGGCCCTGATGGTCCACTTTCCCTCGCTGTCTCGGATTCCCGCCGTCCGGCCACTGGCTCGCCACCTCTACCTGGCAAGATTTACAGCCATTCAAATGCTCGATGATTGCGCCCGCTACGACCCCGCTCTCAGCTACACACTCAAACCCGGCTCCTGCGTGTTTGAAAACACCGAATTCAGGACGACTTATACGATCAACTCCCAGGGACTGCGTGACGACGAAGACGCGCTGCGCGGCCCGGAGGTTATCGCCTTGGGCGATTCCTACACGATGGGTTGGGGGGTAGAGCAAGACGAGGCTTTTCCCCAGGTCTTCGAGTCGTTGACCGGTAGGCGGACGCTGAACGCCAGCGTATCCTCCTACGGTACCGTACGCGAGATGAGGTTGCTGGAGCGGATCAACCCCCACTCCCTGCGCCGGCTGCTGCTGCAGTACTCCGCGAACGATTTCGCGGAGAACCGGACCTACCGCGATAGCGGTGACAGCTTGCCCGTGATGAGCGCGGACGATCTCGATCGCCTAAGGCGAGATCACGCTGCGCGCCAGGGCTACCGCTTTCCCATTTACGTTTATCAGTCCTATGCGAGGTGGTTCTGCCGACCGGCGGCGTCCTGGCTGCGTCAGATAGGTTGGCCGCGACCCGAGCCGGCTGAGTTTGCAAAGCAGTACGGCGGCCGCAATCCTCGCTGGCGGGAAGAAAGCGCGCGACAAGACGAAGTCGACCTCTTTCTTCACGTGCTGGAGACGGCCGCCGCGGACCTATCGGCGGCGTCGATCTTGATTTTCCAACCCCAGGAAATGACTCCTCAAACAAACTGGTTTATGCCCTCTTGACCTGCCCCCAGGAACGAGTCCACTCTCTAAGTTAGACCTGGGACCATTTGAAGTCCACTCCATGGTATAGAACTCTGGTCCTGGGACCTGGGTAATCTGGCCTCCGGCGCCGGCGGCCGATAGGCCAAGGCGCTGTGAGGCCGTCGCTGGTTGTACTCCCTCGCCTCCCACAACGTGTCGAAGACTTCTACGTTCAGCAGTTCATCCCGCAGTTTTCCGTTGAAGCTCTCCACATATCCATTCTCCCAGGGGCTGCCGGGCTCGATGTATAAGGTCCTCACCCCAACAGCCTTCAGCCAGTCCCGAACCGCCTGAGCCGTAAACTCTGACCCGTTATCAACACTCCCGGGTGTATTCATCCAGTAGGGTTAATAATCGAAAGGCCCTTCCGTCATGGGTTCGCTCATGCACGAAGTCATAGCTCCAGACGTGATCCTTGTGAGCCGCTCGTAACCGAACGCAGGATCCATCATGAAGCCACAGTCTCCTTCGTTTCGGCTGTCTGGACGGGACTTTCAGCCCCTCCTGTCTCCACAACCTCTCCACCCGCTTGTGATTCACTTTCCACCCTTCCCAACGAAGCATGGCCGTGATCCGTCGGTAGCCGTATCGCCCGTAGTGCGTGGCCAACTCCACCATCTCAGCCACCAATCGAGCCTCCTCATCGGGGATATGCCTTTCCCTTCGCTGGGTCGATCGAGCCTGTCCCAGCACTTGGCAGACCCGACGTTCGGAGACGCGCTCTGCTCCCAATCTCTCCCTCACCCACACCACTGCGCGTCTCCTCTTCGTCGGGCCTAGAAGTTTCCCGAGGAAACTTCCTTTAGGATCTGCTTGTCCAAAGACAGATCTGCCACTAGCTTCTTCAACCGGGCATTCTCCTTCTCCAACACCTTCAACCGCTTGGCCTGATTCAGTCGAAGCCCTCCGTACTCCTTGCGCCACCGGTAGTAGGTCTGCTCGGTCACCCCAATCTGTTTGCACACCTGGCCCACCGTCTGTCCTTGAGCTAGACCCACCTCTGCCTCACGCAACTTGATGATGATCTGTTCTGCACTAAATCGCTTCCCTGCCATCTCTTGCCTCCTTCCTAAAACCGAAAATCCTAACATTCAACTTGGACTCGTTTTAGGGGGCAAGGTCAGCCTATGGCGCGCTTCGACCGTCAGGTGGTGAGAAAAGCGGGCTAGCTGTGGAGGCTCAACAGGTTGTTCCGGGGAGGAGGGAGTCGGCTGATAGGGGGATTATAGCCGAGGCTGGCGTGGGGGCGATGCCAATTGTAGTCGTGGAGCCAGGGGAGCAGATGGTTGGCGCGCTGGAGGGAGGAGCAGTAGGAACGGGCATAGGCCCATTCGCGGAGGGCGGTTTGGACGAAGCGCTCGGCCTTGCCGTTGGTGCGAGGGGTGTAGGGGCGGGTGAAGCGGTGGTGGATGCCGAGGCGGCGGCAAGTACGACGGAAGTGGCGGGAGCGGTAACAGGAGCCATTGTCGGTGAGCAGGCGTCGGATGCGGATGCCAAGCGAGCCATAGTAGGCGTGGGCGAGGAGGAGGAACTGGGCAGCGGAAAGGCTGCGCTCATCGGGCAGGATTTGGGAGAAGGCGATGCGGGAATGGTCGTCGACGGCGACGTGGACGAACTCCCAGCCGGCGGCGCGGGAGCGTCGGGTCTTATCGCCGGTAACGCGGTGACCGGCGTGCTGGAAGCGGCCGAGCTTTTTGATGTCGAGATGCAGTAGATCGCCGGGACGGTGATGTTCGTAGCGGCGAACGGGGGGAGCGGGTTCGAGATCGCGGAGACGGTTGAGTCCGGCGCGACCGAGGAGGCGGCTGACGGTGGCCGGGGATAGCCGCAGGGTTTGGGCGATGCGGCGGCCCGTCCAACGTTGTCGGCGCAGGGCGAGGACGCGGTCAACGACGGCTTGCGGGGTGCGGCGCGGGCTATGCCGGGGACGCGAAGAGCGATCGTAGAGACCGGCTTCGCCTTCGCCGCGGTAGCGGGCCAGCCAACGGCGGGCGAGGCGTCTCTCCAGCGAGGATGCATCGAACCAGAAGGGCTCGGCCTTTGGGCGTCAATCGGGCATTCTGATGGATGTTCATGCGGTCTCTCCAGGGTCGTGGTTATTCGACAACTCCAGCTTCCCTGGTCCGGGACCGAATGAACAACCTGTTGAAAGATCACAGCTAGACGGCATTTTTCACCAGCGGCCATCAGCAATAGAGCAAGGGCCCGCCGTTCGAGATGTAGGGGCGCGATTCATCGCGCCCGCCGGGTTAGCTTGTCTCCGAGGACTTCCGGCCGTGCCTCTGTGTGCAAGTGACGAACACCACGACAAGCGCGGATCCCTTTCCCCATCCTGGACAGGCGGAGAGAATCCCGCCGAGCACCTCCCAGAGCGTAAGGCGTTGTCATCCTACGCCCGCACCTCGACGATGGTCGCTCCCGCCCCGCCTTCGTGCTGTTCGGCTTGGTAGTAGCGCTCGACCGAAGGATGGCCGGCGAACATTTGCCACAACGCGCGCCGCAGGACGTTCTTGCCGTGTCCGTGAATCACTCGCACTCTGGTCACTTCGGCCAGCAAGGCGTCGTCGAGCAGCTTGTCGACGGCCTCTTGCGCCTCCTCGGAGGTCTTGCCGATCACGTTGATCTCGGACAACTCCTTCGGCTCCCGCAGGGGGTGCTGAACAGTGACGCGGGCGGGAAGTCTCTCCACCGCCTGCGAGGCCGGCAGTACTTCGGCGATGTCGGCCGCCGCCACCCGGAGCTTCAACGAGCCGGCCTGCACTTCGAAGCCGCCGTCGGCGAGTTTCCGCGTCACTCGTCCGACCGCGCCTAGCTCCGCAAGCTTGACCGTGGCTCCCTCTTCGACCGCCGTAGGCTGGGAAGGAGATTTCACGGGTGACCGCAAAGTGGATTGGGCTGCCTCCCGGAAGCCTTCACGCAGCTCGCGGCGCCCTTTGGCGGCTCTGACCTGAGCGTCGGCGACCAGGCGGCGCTTCGCTTCGGAGCGAGCCAGCCGTTCCAAGGCGTCTTTGCTCTGCGCTTCAAAGCGCGCAATCAACTGCTCGACTCGCTGCTCGAGCTGCCTGATCTTGTCGGTCTCGCGGCGCTCCCACTCGAGCGCCACTTTGCTTTCCCGTTCGCGCAGGCCGTGCTCGGCCTGACGCAGGTCGCCCTCGGCCGATTCGTAGCGCCCGAGTTGAAGGCGCAATTGCTCCAGGAAGGCCACCGTCTGCTCCCCTCGCGGGTCCATCGCCTTTCGGGCGCGGTCGATGATGAACTCGGGTATGCCTAGCCTTTGAGCCATCGCCAGGCCCGCCGACTGGCCGGGCACACCCATCGTAAGCCGATAGTTCGGTGAAAGCGTCTCTTGATCGAAGCCGACGGCGGCGTTCTCCACGCCTTCCCCGGTAGCGGCAAAGGCCTTGAGAACCGGCAGGTGAGTCGTAGCCAAGCAAAAAGATCCCCGATCGCGAAAGTAGTCCAGGACAGCGACCCCGAGGGCTCCTCCTTCTTCCGGGTCGGTGGCGGCCGCGATCTCGTCGATCAGAACCAGCGAGCGGCTGGTGGCCTGCTCCATCATGTGCTTGAGTTGGTTGATGTGAGCGGAAAACGTGCTCAGGCTTTCCTTGATGGACTGCGCGTCGCCGATGCCGGCCAAGACTTGTTCGAACCACGGAAACTCGGCTTCCTCCGCCGGGACCGGCAGGCCCGCCTGAGCCATGACCACCAGCAATCCGACTACTTTGAGCGCCACCGTCTTCCCCCCGGCGTTCGGACCGCTGATCACCAGGACGCGGCAATTCTCGTCCAGCGTCAGAGACATCGGAACCACGGCCTGGTCTCCGTCTCGAAGCACGTCCTCGAGCAGCGGATGGCGGGCGCGCTTCAGCCTCAACCGCACGGGCGGCTGCGAGGAAAAGCTGGGGATGATGCAGTCAAATTCCCGCCCGAAACGAGCCTTCGCGAACAGCAACTCGAGATGAGCGAGCGCTTCGACCGCGGCCGCAACTTCCTCGACCTGCCGGCGAAGCCGCTCGGTCATTTCACTCAGAATGCGTTGGATCTCGCGCTGCTCATCCTCGAGCATGCGTACGTGGCGGTTGTTGAGTTCGATCGTCGTCAGGGGTTCGATGAATACCGTCTGCCCGGTCGAACTCGCGCCGTGAATCACCCCTTCGATCCGCCACTTCCAGGTGGCCTTGACCGGTACCACGAGCCGTCCGTCGCGAATCGTGACGTAATCTTCCTGCAAGACGCCTTCCTGGCCGTGCGTGCGAAGAAAACGCTCCAGCGATTTGTGAACGAGTTGGCGGTTTTGTTCGATCTGCCGGCGGATTCCGGCCAGCGCCGGGCTAGCCTGGTCGGCCACTCCCCCATCAGGCAGGATCTTGCCCGAAAGCTCCTTGACGATGGGGCGAAAGCCGTCGAGCGCCTCCCGCCACGTTGCGATGCGTGGATAGTGGTCACCACATGCGCCGAGGCGTTGGTGAGTTTCCCCGGCTCGATCGAGCAGTCCGAGCAAGTGATAGACGTCGAGGGCATCGAGGATCGATCCCTCCAGTCGAAGGCGTTCGAGGGCGGGCCGTACGTCGTGGAGGCCCGAAAAGCTGGGTGCCGGAGCCGGCCAGTGTCCGGAGCCGGCCCTTTCGGCTTGCCGCAGCCAACCGAGAGCTTCGGCGGTCTCGGCCAAGCTCTCCTCCGCCACATCCAAAGAGGCCGGCAGCGGCTGCCGCGCAAACTCATCGAGCCGCCACTTTCCCAGCGGGCTGACCATGTAGCGCTCGAACAGCGCTATCAGCTGGGGCCATTCGAGGGTTTCTAAGTGCTCCATTTCATAAATGCACCTACGTTTGCCGGGAACGGAGACGGGCAGCGTGGTCCGCGCCCACAAAACGCTTTTGCGGAATGGGGGTCAAATCCTGGGGCGGCATCGGACCTCAACCACGCTGGGAAAGGGCGTCGCGTACGGCGAATGCTTTTTCGATGACTGCCGGCGTACCCTTGGTGATTTCGTAGCTCGACACGTCCCGGCGGTTCACCCATTCGGCGGCGGCGGCGTCGTCAGCGACTCGCAACGTCCGGCTAAGCGGCTCACAGACGTAATCCACGAGAACGTAGTGGTACTCGATCTTTCCGTCGCCGTCGTAGATAACCCGGTCCAACACTTCCACTGTCTCCAGCACTCTAACCTCGAGGCCGACCTCCTCGCGTACCTCGCGGCGGATGCCCTCAACCAACGACTCGCCGAGCTCCAGCATGCCCCCGGGTATCGACCACAGTCCCTTGCTGGGCTCTCGGCCGCGGCGCACCAACAAGACTCTGGGGCCGTCGGTGATGATTGCCCCCACTCCCACGACCGGTCGTGACGGATATCTGCGGGACATTCTCTTCCCCGATTCCAGCACACCTGCCGCGGGCAGGCAAGGCTGCCGGACTGATACCCGGCCTCGCGGAATAGATTGGCCCCTCAATCACGGCCTGGCGTCCCCGGGTGCAACTTTCTCGTTTCTTTACTTGGCATCCGCTCTCCTCTGAGGTACATACTGTTAGGTGAGGGACGGCACCCCATGGCTCTGTGTCCGGATTGCGGGCAAACAGTCGACATCAAGGAAAACGACCTTGTCATCGGCGACATCGTCACTTGCGAGGATTGCGGCGCCGCGCTCGAAGTGGTCAGGCTGGGGGAACTCGAACTCCAGGCGGTGTTAGATGAGGACGAACTCGACGAAGATGTGCTGGACGACGAAGAATTGGAAAGGCACGAGCAACACTCCCGCAACGGCAGAAACCAGAATCTCGACAAGGAGGATTACGGAGATTACTAAGACACGCTTCCGGCTTGTCCCGGCTTTTTGCCTCGTGCTGCTGTGTAGCGTGGCGCTGACGGCCGGCGCGAAGAAAAAACGAACCGCCGAGCCCCAAGCTCTCGTTTCCGGAACAGTGTTCCACGGGAGCGGCCGATCGCTTCCCGGCGCCAAGGTCACTGTAGTCGACGAAGAGGGCAAGCTAAAGCGAGCACGTGCGGTCACCGACCGGCGCGGCGAATTTGCCATTTGTGTGCCGGCGGGCAGATCCCGCTATCGCGTTACCGCCCAGGCCAAGGGCTTCCAGTCACAGGAAAAGACAATCGAGATTTACGAGAGCGAGAAAGTGGCCGTCAATTTCCAGCTACCGCCTAACGAGAAGGCAACCGCCGGGCAGGACTAGACGTCCAACCATTGATCCCGACGCCGCGGGCGGATGGAGGAGAACAATGAGAAGATCGATGCGATTTTCGGCCGTGTTGTTGGCCCTGGTGTGGCTTGTCGCTACGGCTGACCCCTCTCTGGCCAAAAAGAAGAAGAAAAAGGAAAAGCCTACGCGATCGGTCACCGGCCTGGTTTGGGATCAGATGGAGAACCCCATCGCGGGGGCCGTCGTCCAGCTCAAGAACGCCCGCACGCTGCAAGTCAAGTCCTTCATCACCCAGGAAAAAGGCAGCTACTACTTCCATGGTCTCGACCCGAACGTGGACTACCAGCTGACAGCCCGGTACGAAGGCGTCAGCAGCCGAACCCGAACCCTCAGCACTTTCGATGACCGCAAGGAAGTGAATTACAACTTCAAGCTCAAGCAGGAAAAATAGCGGCGGTTTTCCGGCCTTCGATTCCCTTCCAATTGAGTGTCTGCAACCGTGGTCGCTCGTCAGTTTCACGGGCTCTGCTTGCGGGACGCGTCTCGAACCCTCGGGCCGGTTAGCAAGCGACTCCGACCATACGATTTCGTCAAAATCGGCCCACTGCCGCGCGGACACCAGCGGCTGGATAGCCTATCCGGCCGGGGCAGCAGGCTCTCCGATGTTGAGCTGCTCACGAGCGGGCTTCAGCAGGAGGCGGTCGTCATGTCCCCGGTGGTGCAAGCACTCGAAACTTGGACTGGTCTTACCGGCTTGACGAGGATGGCCGGGCCGAGGGCCGCGACCTCTCTACAGCACGGGGCCGATGCGCCAGGGAATGAACTCGCGGTGGCCGAGAGCTTCGCTGAACGTCTTCTTCCCGGATGCAGTCTCGAGCAGGAAGCGGTAGATTTTTTCACCGGCTTGTCCGATGTTCTCGGCCCCTTCGGCGATCGTGCCGGTGTTGATGTCCATGTCCTCGTCCATGAACTTTCCCATCTGGGAATTGGACGCGATCTTGACCACCGGCACGGTCGGGAAACCGAAGCAGCTGCCGCGGCCGGTGGTGAACAGGCAGACATTGCACCCACCGGCGGCCATCCCGGTGACCGATGTAGGATCGTAGCCGGGCGTGTTCATGAAAACGAATCCGCTCTTGCTGATTCGCTCGGCGTAATCGTAGACATCGGTCAAAGGAGAAGTGCCTGCCTTGGCCACCGCTCCCAACGACTTCTCGACGATGTTGGTCAGCCCGCCGGCCTTGTTGCCCGGCGAGGGATTGCTGTCAAACGTAGGGGCATCCATGAACCCGGCGACGTAGCGCTTGTACCAGTCGATCCTGTCGAGGAGCTTTTCGCCGACCTCGCGGCTGACGGCTCTGCGCGTCAGCAAGTGCTCCGCCCCATAAACTTCGGTCGTCTCGCCGAGACAGACCGTCCCTCCCTGCTTGGCCAGCAGGTCGGAGCAGTAGCCGACGGCGGGATTCGCCCCGATGCCGGAGAACGCGTCCGACCCCCCGCATTCGAGCGCCACGACCAGCTTCGACGCCGAACATTCAACTCTTTCAAGCCGCCCAACCTCGGCGATCAGCTCCCAAACCGCCTTGACGCTATCGCCGATCACGCGGCGGGTGCCCCCGCTTTCTTGCAGGGTGAACCCTCGACGCGGGGCGCGCTCGCTTCCGTTCTCGTCGGGACGAAGGTAGTAGCTAACCTGGTTGACCTCGCAGCCAAGCCCGACGACGACGGCCGCGGCGACGTTCGGGTGGTCGGCCAGCCCGTCAAGCGTCCGCCGAAGCAACTGGGTGTCGGCCCCCTCCGCCTGGCCGCAACCATCCACATGGGGAAAGCAGACGACGCCGTCAATGCCCGTTCCCTCGAAGGACTCATGTCGAAAAGCCGCCTCGATCTTCTGCGTGGCGTGAGCCGCACAATTGCTGGCACCGACAATGGCCACATAGTTGCGCGTCCCCACCCGCCCGTCCGCGCGCGGATATCCCAGGAAGGTGCGCTCGGGCAAAAGCGGCAGCTCCGACAAATCGTTCAGCGACGTCGAAAACTCGTACTGTCGATCCCCGACGTCGTAGAGCAGGTTGTGGAGGTGGACCAGCTCACCGGGGCGGATAGGTTCCCGGGCCGTACCGATGTTCTCTCCATACTTGAGGACGGCGGCCCCTTCGGGGATATCGGCCACGGCGATCTTATGTCCGGGTCCGATCGCCTGGTGGATCTGGATCTCGCGATCGTCGACGGTGATCACGCTGTCGGGGGGCAAAGGCACCCGGGCGACCACGATATTATCGCGGCTATTGAGCCGGATGAACGCCTTGTCGGGATCAATGGCGCTGCCTAGGGTTACGAGTCCCATGACGGGTCGCAGCCGAGTGCGTAGGATCCCCACTCGGCAAACCATTCATCCTAGCACCTGGTACAGCGGGTTCGGAGCCGCAAACGCGCCTGTCGAACAGGTCTGAGCCTCCGATTGCTCTCTCCGACGGAGGGGAACGGCGATCCTAACCGCGCTCGGCGAGTACTCGTCCCACTTCGAGCAGCAACGTAACGTCTTCCTCGGAAAACTCATGCTCTTGGGCGGTGGCGATGCCCAGAGCTCCCACCGCCCGCTCGCCCGACATCATGGGTACGCAAATGGAGCCTTTGACGCCCGTATCCCGCGCTTGGGGACGCGCCGTGCCACTGGCATCGCTTTGGAGATTGCACAGGTTGACTGGTTCCTTGCGCTCAACCGCCAACCCCGCAATGCCCTTGCCCACGGGAATGGTTTGGATCACCGCAAGCAGGTGCTCCGGGATCGATCCCGACCAGGTTTTCAGGTGCAACAGATCGCCGCTTCCCAGTTCGTGAATCGTTCCCGTGTCAGCCCGGAAATGACGGAGCGTGAGGGTAAGAACCTGGGACAGGTCGTGGGATTGGTCTCGTAGTTCCTCCAAGAAAGCCTCTTCATTATTCATGGCTGTGGACCTCCATCATGCGCCTAACCCGCATTTCTCACCACCTGCCGGGCGAAGCAGGCAACAAGCCCGCCATTACTGCGTTACGCTTGCTCACCGTGCTCAACGTAGGGTTCAAGTACGCTCGCATTCCTCAGAAATGAGTCGCCGAGCGGCGCGCGCCTTGTACTGACGGGCCTCTCACGCACTTCGTCTCGCCACGTGGTGAGAAAAGCGGGCTAACTACTTTCCGGTGCCACTACGCATACCGCTCGCGGCGGGACTGTTACCTATTTCGAGGTCTCGAAAAATCAACCGGTCATGGGGATGTCCAGACGCGAAATTGGCCGACCCTGCCCAGTCACCCGGGCGGTTTTCATCCCCGTGGGCCGGCGGCGGGCCCATGGATATTCCCTCGATATCCTAACCTGAAACTTCAATTGGGGGCGGGCCCGGCCCTTGTGCCGAAACCCCAATCCCCCACCCCGCGCGCGGGGCCAAGCCCGCGGGGTGAATTTTGGTTCACTCCCCCCGGATGACAAACCTCCGCATTTCATCTGTGTCCGCTTCTCGCCGCAGTCACCGAGGTGACGCGATTCCGCCAAATGGATACCAACATGGCTGGCCAGAGCATTTCGCACTCTCGCAGTACGAAGTCGCCGGCGAGCTCCGCGAAATAGCTACAATATCACCGAGCAACCGGTAGCGGGCCGACACGGTGGTCGGCCGCTACAAATCATACTCGCTCAACGCCGACTACCCGAGGTCTCGTGACGTCAACGGGGCTTGTCTCATCGAGGAAGTCCTTCGGAAGCTTGGTCGCCGGCGCGGTTGGTTCCCAACTGGTCCCAAGACGCGCATTTCGAGGCGCACCCGACCTGGGCCGTTCAGATGTCAGCAGCCCGAAAAGCCTAAGCGGCCGTATTCGGGCGTCTGGCTTCCTTGGCCGAGGGAGCGCGACCACCGGTCCGCCGGGCGGGCATCACGAAAAGCGAGCCCTGGACGGGCGCGTTCTTGGCGATTGGCGATAGCTCGGGGTAGTGATCGAGCAGTTGAGAAGGCACGTCGACCGGCTCCCGGGAGATCATCTCTGTTAACTGCAGGGCGTTCACGACTGCTTGTCCGCGGAAGTGGTTGTTCGTGACCACATACGTGGTGCGGGTCTGGCTCGCGATCCGCTCGATGCGATCTTTCCACTTCTCCAGCTGCGGCTTCGCGTAGAGGTAGTTGTAGCGCGCCTGAACAGCGCTGATCCCTCCCCGATTCGGATCACGCTCTTCAAAGTTGAACCATTCGTGGTAGTTTCGGCCGTGCAGACGCACGTAGCCGATTGCTGAGGTTACGTGGGACGTGGGAGGAAGACACTGCTTGAGCTGTGGCTGGTCGATGTTGCAAAAACCGATTTCATGCTCGATGAAAAGCTTCAGAGCTTCTTCGGAGTTCCAGCTGGCGTGCCGCATTTCAGCAACCAGTGGATACTGCCGGAACGCTCGCTTGAGCCGGAGAAGATACCTTCGGTTCTCGACGTTATACTTGAACGCCCAGGGGAACTGCATCAGCAGGCAACCCAGCCGCCCGTAGTCGACCAAAGCGGCGAGCCCGTCGGAAAAGCGTCGCACCTCTTCTTTGTCAAGGTTCCGCTCATGGGTGAATCCGCGATAAAGCTTGGCCGTAAACTCGAAGCAGGGTAGGCTCTCGACCTTTTTCGCCCAAACGAGCGACAGCTCGGGCCTCAAGGGCCTGTAAAAAGACGTGTTGATCTCGATGACTGGGAAATACTGCGACAGGTAAGCCGCTTTGTGGAAGCCTCGCGGCTGGCTTCTCGGGTAGACGACTCCCTTCCAGTCGTCGTAGGACCAGCCCGCCGGACCGACCCGGATGTTCGCTGGGAAAGGCATTGATGTTCGCCTTTTGTTCTCCTACGGTAGAGTATAGTCCCACAGCGCGCTCAGGTCAAGCAAAATCGGCGACATTGTCAAGAGGCAATAGAAATGTCCCTCGCGGTAGAGCGATAGAAATGTCCCCTTGGTTTTGTTGTTTGTCGGTTTGTAGGAGAGTATCGTCGTCGTCGGGCTGTGGGAATGTGGGAATCGCGCCAGCGATTTCCAAGGCTCGTCGACGCGACAAACCCGCTACCCCCCCTCGGGCAGGCGGTCCGGAGGGTTATGTTCGCTGTGCGGGGGAACGTTGAAGATCTCCGCGGGGAAGAAGGAAACGATATAGGCGACAACGTCCCGCATGGGGAGGATCCCGACCGGGGATCCGTCCGGGGTGACCAGCGGAACGTGGCGGTAGCCTCCGGCGACCATTCGGTTCAGCGCAAAGGCGATGGGATCGTGTGGTGTAAGGCATTCCGGGTCCGGCGTCATGAAGTCCCCCACTGGCCTGTCGAGGCCCTTACCGTCGTAAAGCTGTTTGATCAGCAAGTCCCGCTCGGCGAAGATGCCGACGAGCTTTCCGCCGTCGACAATCAGTACGGCCCCGATCCTCTTTCGAGCCATGATCTCGAGCGCCTCGGCCAGCCGTGTATCCGGCCCGACGAAAGCGGGGCTTCTGGCGTAATTTATATCGCTGATCGGGCGCAGCAGGGTTCGGTTGTCGAGGCGCTTGCTCGCGGGGCCCTGGGCCTCCTCGTACATATCCAGGTCTTCTTCGAATCCATCACTCATGGCAAGCCTCCAGGTCCGTGAGCCGATGTCAGCTAAGCCACTTCCCAGGTATCGCCCTCGCGCAACAAGGCGTCTAGGTCGCTCGGCTTCGACGCCTCGCGGACCTCTCGGATCTGACGGTGCACGGCCTCTTCGTAGGTTTCCTCTTCGATGGCCCGAAAAACCCCCATCGGCGTCGGGAACTCGGGTGGGCCGAGCTGGCTGAGAAGATACGCCAGGGACGAGTCTTGGGCCCTCTCGTCGTGGTGCAACAACTCGGTGTCGGGTACCCCCTTGGGTCCCACGGGCACAATCTCGGGTCGAAGACAGCTTTCGAGACGAATGCCCCGGTCCCGCTCGACGCCGAAGATCAGCGGTTCGCCGTCGACCAAGTCGACTTTCTCGTTGTCGCGGTTCTTTCGGTCCGTCACGTCCGCGAATGCCCCGTCATTGAAGATATTGCAATTCTGCAGGATCTCGACGAAGGTGGAGCCTCGATGGGCGGCGGCGCGGGCCAACACGTCGCGAAGGTGCCGCCCGTAGACATCCACGCTGCGGGCGACGAAGGTCGCCTCGGCGGCTAGGGCCACCGAAATCGGCTGTATCGGACGGTCCAGCGACCCGTAAGGAGACGTTTTCGTCTTTTTCCCCACCTCCGAGGTCGGCGAATACTGCCCTTTTGTCAAGCCGTAGATGCGGTTGTTGAACAACAGGACCTTGATGTCGACGTTCCGCCGCATGGCATGCAGGATGTGGTTTCCGCCGATCGACAAAGCGTCCCCGTCACCCGTTACCACCCAGACGGAGAGATCCGGGCGGGAGACCTTCAGCCCGGTGGCGAACGCAGGCGCCCGGCCGTGGATGGTGTGAAAACCGTACGTGTTCATGTAGTAGGGAAACCGGCTTGAACAGCCGATGCCCGAGATAATCACGAATTTCTCGCGCGGCAGGCCAAGCTGGGCGAACGTCTTCTGTACGGAGTCGAGGATGGCGTAGTCGCCACAACCGGGGCACCAACGCACCGTCTGGTTCGAGACGAAGTCCTTCTTCGTGAACTGGGGAGCTTCGCCCGCCGATGGGGTTTCCGTTGTCGTGGTCACGCTCATGGCGTCTTCTCTTTCAGGATGTTCTCCACGGCGTCGATGACCTCGCCAACCGTGAAGGGCTGTCCTTGCACCTTATTGAGCTTGATGGTGTCAACGAGGAAGCGGCCTCGCAGCAGCAGATCAAGCTGGCCCATATTCAGTTCAGCGACGAGAACGTGTTGAAACCGGCGTAACACCTCGTCCAGGTTCGACGGGAAGGGGTTGATGTGGCGCAGGTGGAGGTGCGAGACCTTGAGTCCCTTGTTGCACGCGGCCAACGTGGCGGAATGGAGGGACCCATACGTCCCCCCCCAGCCGACTATCAAAAGGTCTCCGGCATCATCCCCGAAAGGCTTTGCCGGTGGAATGTCGAGGGCGATTCGGGCGATCTTCTCGGCCCGCAAACGGGTCATCTTCTCGTGATTCTGGGGGTCGTAGGAAACGTTGCCGGCTCCGTCGGTGTGCTCGAGCCCGCCGATGCGGTGCTCCAGTCCGGGCGTGCCTGGTTTGACCCAGGGTCTGGCCAAGGTTTCCGGGGCCCGCAGGAAAGGTTGGAAGCCGTCGGGATCGGTCCTGAAACTCACCGGGATTTCAGGGAGATCTTCCGAGCGCGGCACTCGCCACGGCTCTGAACCATTGGCGATATAGCCGTCGGATAGCATCACCACCGGCGTCATGTACAGGGTGGCGATGCGGACCGCTTCGATCGCCGCGTCGAAACAGTCGGCGGCGCTGCGCGCGGCGATGACGGCCAACGGCGACTCGCCGTTTCGTCCCCAAAACGCCTGCATCAGGTCAGACTGTTCCGTTTTCGTAGGAAGCCCCGTGCTGGGACCGCCTCGCTGGACATTAACAATCACCAGCGGGAGCTCGGTGGTCACGGCCAGCCCGATCGCTTCCGCCTTCAAGGTCAGCCCGGGTCCGCTGGTCATCGTCAGAGCGATATGGCCCCCAAACGAGGCTCCGATGGCCGAGCAAACGGCGGCGATCTCGTCCTCCGCCTGCACGGTGACCACGCCTTGCGGCTTCAACCGAGCCAGTTCCGCGAGAATGTCCGACGCCGGCGTGATGGGATAGGACGCCACGAACAGCGGCACGCCAGCTTTCACCGACGCCGCGTGAAACCCCAGCGCCAGAGCTTTGTTGCCGGTGATGTTGCGATACAGGCCCGGCTGTTGCGGCGCCGCCGGGACTTCGTAGCGCGCTTGGAAGAGCTCGCTCGCGTCCGCGTAGGCGTAGCCGGCGCGCAGCGCCGTCAGATTCGCCTCCACAACGTCCGGGCTGCGGGCGAACTGCCTTCGAATCCACTGTTCCGTCGTTTCCAGGGAACGAGAATACAACCAGTACATCAGCCCTAGGGCAAAGAAGTTCTTGCAGCGCTGCTTGCCGCGATTCGGCAACGGCGAATCTTTCAGAACTTTCAGCGTCAGAGTGGTTAGTGGGACGGGAATCGACCGGTAGCCATCAAGGGTTCCGTCCTCGAGTGGGCTGTCTTGATAACCCGCCTTGGAGAGGTTGGCGTCGCCGAATCCATCAGTGTTGACGATAACCGCGCGGCCTTTCTCCAGGGACGGGAGGTTCACTTTGAGGGCGGCCGCATTCATGGCCACCAAAACGTCGGGCGTATCACCGGGAGTGAAGATTTCCCGGGACGAGAACTGTAATTGGAAGCCGCTAACGCCGGGAACAGTACCCATCGGGGCGCGAATTTCAGCCGGAAAGTCCGGCAGGGTCGCCACGTCGTTGCCCGCTAGCGCTGAGGTAGTCGTGAACTGGTTGCCGGTAAGCTGCATGCCGTCGCCGGAATCTCCGGCGAAGCGGATGACAACGGCATCTTGCTGTTGGGTCTCCGCGATGCGCGGCTTCGCAACTCCCATGCCTGGCCGACCTCCTTGCCCCCCATTACAGCAAACGGACCGGCGAGGGCGCAGTACGATTCGCGACCGACGTTGGGACGAACAGCGGACTGTCCTGGAAGCGAGTTCACTATGGATGCGGAAATGTCGGGACCGAAAGCGACGTGGCGCACGCTTTCAGCGTGCTGTGCCAGCATTCTTGCCGGCATCCCACCGGCCGGCTGAAAGGCCGGCGCGCCGACTAGACATGTCGCCAGGAGTGGCGACGCGTCGCGCCGGGATGGTCAGAGCCTGTGTTGGACCGCTTGCTGGTTTCTTCTTAAACCCACGACCCTCGGAGGATCTCGGCTCACCTACGTAAGGACCGTCTTGGACGTCAGCTGCTCGATGGTATCGAACAGCTCTTCGCGCCGGATCGGTTTAGAGACGTAGCCGTCCATGCCGGCTCGCAGGTACTTTTCGCGGTCCCCCTTCATCGCGTGAGCCGTCAGTCCGATGATCGGGGTGTGGTCTCCAGTTGTTTTTTCTTTTTCTCGGATAGCAGCCGTGGCCTCAACTCCACCCATTTCAGGCATTTGGACATCCATCAGGATCAGATCGACTGTTTCCCGGGCGAGCAGATCGAGGGCCTCCCGGCCGTTCGCGGCGACCCTAACCGAATGTCCCTTCCGTTCGAGCAAGGCGACGGCCAGTGCCTGGTTTTCGGGGATGTCTTCGGCCAGCAGAACCTTGAGGCTGCGTTTGGAGCTTTTCTCGCCCTGCCGCGCTTCTTCGGCAACGGTGTTCGTCGTGTCTTTGTCGGACGCGCGAGGGGTTTGCTCTTCCTCGTCGGGGCTTGCCGCCAGCGTCTTCAGAACGAGATCAAGAAGCTTCGACTGGGAGATGGGCTTGGTTAGACAACCGTCGGCTCCCATTTCCAGCAACTGTTCCTCGTCGAGTTCTTCCGCGGCGATCAGAATGAGGGGGATCTCCGCGAAGTCAGGATTCTTCCTGATTTCTTGGGCGAAGTCGCCAGCTTCGCCCTTGATCAGTCGGTCTCTGACCAACACCATCTCGAAGTGCCGCCCCAGCTTGGAAGACCACTTCATCACCTCCAGGGCAGCGTCGCGGTTGTCGACCAGGGCTGACTCCATCCGCCAACTGTCCAACATCATCGCCAACAGGCTGCGCGTGTCGGCGTCCTCATCGATGACCATGACGCGGACGCCCTCCAGCTCCTCCGGAGCACGAACCTCCAGGCGGGAATCCGCCCGCCCCGCCTTGACTACGAAGTGAAAGGTGCTGCCTTCGCCCACGGCGCTCTCGACCCAGATGCGGCCGCCCATCAGGCCAATCAGTTGGCTGCTGATGGCCAGTCCCAGGCCGATGCCGCCGAATCGTCGCGTCGTGGATCCGTCGGCTTGCGAGAAGGAGTCGAAGATCAACTGCTGCTTGTCTTCGGGAATTCCGATGCCGGTGTCAAAAACCGCGAAGTGCAATTCCACCTCGCTCTCGTTTTCGGAGTTCAGCTCGACCTGCACTTGGACCTCTCCCCGTTCAGTGAACTTGATGGCATTGCCCACGAGGTTCACTAAGACCTGCCGCAGCCGGGTGGGATCGGCGACCACGAACTCAGGAACCGAAGGTCGAATCCGGGAAGACAGATCCAACCCCTTTTCGGAAGCGCGGGCGCGCAGCGCTCTGGCGACCTCGGCCACGGTCTCCACCAGGCTGAATTCGATCGGCTCGAGATCGAGTTTGCCGGCCTCGACCTTGGAGAAATCCAAGATGTCGTCGATGCCGGTCAGCAGGGAATTCGCGGAATTCTTGACCATGTCGAGATAGCGGCGCTGCTTGGAGTCAACCTCGGTGTCCAAAGTCAACTCGGTCATGCCCATGATGACGTTCATGGGCGTGCGAATCTCGTGGCTCATATTGGCCAGAAACTCCGACTTCAGACGCACCGTTTCTTCGGCCTTGTCCTTGGCCGCGGTCAACTCCTGATTCAACTGCGTTAGCTTCGATGTGCGTTCGGCCACCTGTTTTTCTAAGTGCGCGTCCCGGTGCTCCACCTTTTCCAGCATTTCGTTGAACGCGTCAACCAAGACGCCCATCTCGTCTTCGCCGTCCTTCCCGGCTCGTACCGAGTAGTCGTGTTCGTTCGATGCCCGTTTTGCGAGATGAGCTAGGTTGAGGATCGGTCTTGAGATGAGCCGCTGCAGCTTGGAGGAAATGAGAAAGGCCGCCGTCAGGGCGGCCATCATGACGAAACCGATGATACCGCTGTAGCGTTGCAACCCGCCTGGACGCTCGGCAAGTGGGCGCGCAGGTGCACGACGCCAACCTGATCCTCATCGAGCCGGATGCGCTGGAAGAGCAACAGGTGCCGGCCCGTGGCATAGTGCCCGCCATCTCTCGGCACCACCGGGCAGGCGTGAGAGTCTTCGTCGTCCTTCAAGTAGCCGACGAAAAGCTGCTCATCAGCGTCGTAGATACACGCGGCTACAATCCTTGAATCCGCCTGTAAACCGGCCAGCGTGTCTCTCGCCGATTGGCGGTCTTGGAAGATCAGCGGGGCGGTGCTGTTGGCGCCGACTATGCGTGCAATCGTTGTCATCTCTTCGGTGAGGTCCTCGCGAACCCAGGCCAGCTGGTAGGCGCCCAGCCCCACGCAGGTGAGCGCCACTGCGAAGGCGCTGGTGATCATCGTGACCAGCACCAGCTTTGTCTTGATCGGACGATCGCGAAACGCTCGCATATCTTACTCCTCGGTCAAGGGCGGTTCTTGACTGTTCGCGCCACCTTCAACAGTCGTGAACTCACCGCCAGTTCGGCCCGCTCGGCGGGTTCCAGATTGATGTCAAAGCGAACTGACGCCTTTTCGACCACGAAGTGAATCATTCCTCCGTTGCGAAAAAATCCCTCCATGTCGCTCACCGTTAAGGTGCTCTGGTATTCCAGCGCCCGAAGAATCTCCGCCAAGCGCCGGCTCTCCGGCCTGCTGATGAACAGCACGTGGCATGGTTCGAGTTCCTGTAAGCTTCGGAAGCGCCGGACGGTTAACGGCCTTTTCTTGATCGTCCTTCCGCGGACGGTGTCATCGAGGATGGCGCCAAAGGGATCCTTGCCGAGCACACCGAATACAATCGGTTCCTCACGGCCGTTCTCCGACCGGCTCGGCCACTCCACAAAGCGCGCGAAGTTATAGAGGAAGGCCGCCTTGACGCGATATTCGAGTTGACTG
Source organism: Bryobacterales bacterium (assembly GCA_965248365.1). GTDB lineage: Bacteria > Acidobacteriota > Terriglobia > Bryobacterales > UBA6623. Next base: position 1,651,823 of record CBDFJA010000004.1, read on the forward strand.
GACCTAGCCCAAAGGGCGTCGCTCAGAGGCTGCCAGGCGGGCAGGGCGAGCCAAACGGCACAGGCCAATAGCCGGACAGCCCTCGAGACGGCGGGGCCGCTTCCCGATACCCTCCTGTCCATCCGTTGCCGACCTCTTTGCCGCTGCACGGTCTTAGAATCGCCACGTGATCTTTCCGTAAAAGCTGCGCCGAACTTCGGTCGGCTGGATTCCGAGGTTGAACGCGAAAAACTCCAAGTGCCGATCGTCTGGTAGATTTTGTAGGACTAGATCCAGATCCAAACGCCTGTGGAGCCGCCACCCGATGCGGGTGTCTACCCGGGTGTAGCCGGGAACCGCGAGTTCCGGCAGTGAACCGACAAAGTAAAGCGAGCTGTCAAGCTGCAGCTTCCAGGGAAGATTGAGATAGGAACGGACCTGGAACTGCTGAGCCGGGCTTTCGCCCTCGGCGGCCTCGGCGCCCGTATCGCCGCTTGACGCATCACGGTGCAACTGCATTTCCAGCCAAGAATGGGAGGCGCTTAATTTCCAGTAGTCCGTCAAGCGGAAGTTGGCGGCCGTTTCGACGCCGTAGGTCTCGCCGCTCATCTGGTTGGCGATTCGAAAGGGAATCACCAAATGGGCCGGCGCCGGATCGATCTCGAAGAACGGGAGGTCCGGTTCCGAGGTGATCAGATCGCCATAGCTGTTGAAAAACGTCGCCACGTCGAGAGAAAAGCGTTTGCTCGACTGGAAGCGATATCCCATCTCGTAGGCCAGCAGGTTTTCAGACTCGAAATCCGGGTCGCCGAAGATCGACAGCAGGGTAGTGGACCCCCTTTGCGGAAAGGCGGCAAAGTTGATGCGGATGTCGCGGTTGGAGCGCGAAGGGGATCGCACGGCTCGGGCGATCGAGGCCCAACCGGTGTGCCGAGCGTGTGGAGACCAAAGCAGCCGCAGGTTGGGCTGAATCTCAAATCCGCTGTAGCTGTTGTTCTCCAGACGCGTTCCCACCACGGCCGTCAGGCGGTCGTCCAGCAGGTCCCATTCATCCTGGACGAACGCGCTAAAGAGATGAACGCCGCGGCTCGCGGGGTTGAAGGAAACGTCGAAGCTGCTGCTAATCTGATCCGTCGTCCTGCGGAAGCCGCTTCCCCACAGCAGTTCGTGTCTGGCGCCAAGGGCCCAACGGTGCTGGAAATCGACGTCGAAAGTGTCGTGCGTTTCTAAGCCCACGGCGTCTCCCCGTTTGGAGCGGTCGTAGTAGAGTTGGAGCGCCATGTCGGAGGTATCGGAAAAGCCATGGTCCCAGCGACCGAGCAGATGACCTCCGGAGGGCCGAATCGGCTCATGAACGCTCCTTTGAAACGGAGGTTGCAGCCGGCGTTCGATCCCCACATCGTGGCGCCGGGCCCGCGGATGACCTCAATACGATCGATGTCTTCGAGCATCAGATCGTGCATATCCCAATAGACCCCCGAAAACAGGGGCGTGTAGACGCTGCGTCCGTCGATCAGCACGAGTAATTTGTTGGCAAAGCGCCCGTTGAACCCCCGCGCGCTGACCGCCCACTTGTTGGCGTCAATCTGCGCCACCTGCACGCCCGGAACCATGCGCAGCGCCCCGGGAATGCTGGTCGCCCCGGAACGGCGGAGGTCTTCTTGGGTGATGACGTAGATGGCCGCCGCGGCCTTGGCTAGGTCTTGCTCTTTTTTGGAAACCGACGTGACCTTGATCGTAGAGTTGCTCCAGACTCAGCGCGGTCAGATCGCTCGGTACCTTCTGTACACCCGATGCGTTCCCGGCCCAGACCGGCGGCGCAAGCCAGCCGATCCCCCACAGGCCGACGACCGTCAGCAGCAAACACCGGGCCGCTCGGCGGATATCCACCTTGGGGCCGAGCCGCGCGCGGAAGGCCGCCGTGCATGTCAAACCGCGGCCGGGCCGGCGCGTTGCCCCCCGAGGCGACAGCGGCCTCGTGGTGCGAGATTCGCGGTCACCCTGACACCGCCGCTTCCGGGGCTCTGCTAGTTCGATCGATTCGACCGAAGCAATTCGACTGCTAATCACGAGATCTCCCATACACAGGCCGGGCGCACTGACGATCACGACCGGAGCCGCCCTCGGATGCCTTTTCGTTCCCGGCCGAGGCGGCCATGCGCTCGCACAAAGAAGCGCCGACACGTTCATATCGGCCGTCAGGTGGGGAGAAGAGCGGGCTGGATGGCCGTCTACCGGGCGTTCTCGGTGTCCGGGTAGTCGAAGCGGACCTTCAACAGTGCGCTATCGGACAGCTTTTCAAGGGCTGCGACCAAAGCAGGGTCAAACTGTGATCCCGACCGTTTCTTGATCTCCGCTCGAGCTGCCTCCAGGGGTTGGCGGCCTCGATAAGGCCGGTCGGAGGTGATGGCGTCCAGGGTGTCGACAATGCTGAAAATCCGAGCTCCCAGCGGAATGTCGTGGGCCCTGAGCCATCGCGGATATCCCTTGCCGTCGAATCTCTCGTGGTGAGAGTAGACGATTTCGGCCTCTCCGCCCAGCTCGGGAAACTCCGACAGCAGCTCCCACCCGATTTGCGGGTGGAGCTTCATCACGACCCATTCCTCGTCGTTGAGAGGCTCCGGTTTCATGAGCACGTTGTGCGGAATGGCGATTTTGCCGATGTCGTGGAGAAGCGCGCCCAACTCCAGGTGTCCGAGATCCTCGGTCGACAGCTCCTTCACTTCGCCGAGCAGAACGGCGTACGCCGCCACGCGTTTGGAATGTTGCAAAGTCTCATAGCGCTTGAAGCCGAGGACGTCGAAGACTCCTTGAACCTGCTCGCCGGGCTTGTCATAGCGATCGCGTAACGAGAGAAACTTGCGCAAGGCGCCGCGTATCGCTTCGCGCTGGCCTTCGTGGTCCGGTTCGAAGTGTCGGGCGACCAACCGGGACACCTCCTCAGGTTGCGCCGGCTTCAGCAGGTAATCGGCGGCCCCTCCCTTCAGGGCCTCGATGGCTAATCCCACCTCATAGAGACCAGAGATCAAGATGACCGGCAGCTCAGGGGAAACCGTCTTCACGGTTCGTAGAAGATCCACGCCGCCCATACCGGGCATGTTGATGTCCGTGAGAATCAGATCGGTTCGCTCGGAACTGCTCGCCGTGTAGGACAGCGCCGCCAAGCTTCCCGTAAAGCATCTGCAATCGTATCCCTCATGGGTCAGCACCTCGCGCAGGTAGTCGCGCATGGGCTCTTCATCGTCCACAATGACGATCGTCTTTTCCTCGCCGGGTTCCATCGTTCCTCGCTCATATCGGCCGCAAAAGACTGCAACATGAAAATACGCCTGATGGCTCCACCCTAGGCTATAATCCTGCCGCCGCTCCGCGGCTAGGTGTGATCTTTCAACAGGTTGTTCATTCGGTCCCGGACCAGGGAAGCTGGAGTTGTCGAATAACCACGACCCTGGAGAGACCGCATGAACATCCATCAGAATGCCCGATTGACGCCCAAAGGCCGAGCCCTTTTGGTTCGATGCATCCTCGCTGGAGAGACGCCTCGGGCCGCCGCGGCGGCCCGAGACGTCTCAGAACGCACCGCCCGCCGTTGGCTGGCCCGCTACCGCGGCGAAGGCGAAGCCGGTCTCTACGATCGCTCTTCGCGTCCCCGGCATAGCCCGCGCCGCACCCCGCAAGCCGTCGTTGACCGCGTCCTCGCCCTGCGCCGACAACGTTGGACGGGCCGCCGCATCGCCCAAACCCTGCGGCTATCCCCGGCCACCGTCAGCCGCCTCCTCGGTCGCGCCGGACTCAACCGTCTCCGCGATCTCGAACCCGCTCCCCCCGTTCGCCGCTACGAACATCACCGTCCCGGCGATCTACTGCATCTCGACATCAAAAAGCTCGGCCGCTTCCAGCACGCCGGTCACCGCGTTACCGGCGATAAGACCCGACGCTCCCGCGCCGCCGGCTGGGAGTTCGTCCACGTCGCCGTCGACGACCATTCCCGCATCGCCTTCTCCCAAATCCTGCCCGATGAGCGCAGCCTTTCCGCTGCCCAGTTCCTCCTCCTCGCCCACGCCTACTATGGCTCGCTTGGCATCCGCATCCGACGCCTGCTCACCGACAATGGCTCCTGGTACCGCTCCCGCCACTTCCGTCGTACTGGCCGCCGCCTCGGCATCCGCCACCGCTTCACCCGCCCCTACACCCCTCGCACCAACGGCAAGGCCGAGCGCTTCATCCAAACCGCCCTCCGCGAATGGGCCTATGCCCGCTCCTACTGCTCCTCCCTCCAGCGCGCCAACCATCTGCTCCCCTGGCTCCACGACTACAATTGGCATCGCCCCCACGCCAGCCTCGGCTATAATCCCCCTATCAGCCGACTCCCTCCTCCCCGGAACAACCTGTTGAGCCTCCACAGCTAGCGCAGCCACAAACTCGCTCCTCCGCCCCGGCGTGAGACGTTGCCTACGCTTGCCTGGCGACTCGCATTCACCTGCGGCGCGCCCCCTGCCGTTTCAAGATCGTCTTGTGTGGGAAACACTCCCCTTTCAGAACCACCGCGCATTCAGTAACTCTCTGACGGTTACGCAACCGCTCCAGTACGCTACGATCAGAACTGCTATGCGAAGTGTCCGCGCCGCCGTAGTTCAGGCCGCTCCGGTTGTTTGCGACTCGGCGGCTACGATTGAGAAGGTCGCCGCCCTTGCCGCCCGGGCCGCGGGCCTCCATGCGCAAATCGTCCTCTTTCCGGAAGCGTTCGTCTCGGGTTATCCCAAAGGGCTGGATTTCGGCGCCCGGGTGGGAGTCCGCCTCCCCGAGGGCCGGGAAGAGTTTCGGCGCTACTGGGAAAGCGCCATTGACGTTCCCGGCCCCGCCACCGAAAGCCTCGCCGACGTTGCCGGCAAGCATGGCATCTACCTAGTGATCGGAGTCATCGAGCGCGACGGCGGAACGCTGTATTGCACCGTGCTTTTCTTCGCTCCCGACGCTACACTGCTCGGCAAGCATCGCAAACTCATGCCCACCGCCATGGAGCGGCTGATTTGGGGATTCGGAGACGGCTCGACGATGCCGGTTTTTGACACGCCGCTGGGCAAGCTGGGCGCGGTGATCTGCTGGGAAAATTACATGCCGCTGCTGCGCACCGCAATGTATTCGAAGGGCGTCGAAATCTATTGCACCCCGACAGCCGATGACCGTGAGACATGGTTCTCTACCGTACGTCACATTGCGCTCGAAGGGCGCTGCTTCGTCCTTTCTTCGTGTCAGTTTCTTACCCGTGGTGATTGCCCGGATGGGTATGGGGACCTCGAGGGAGACGATCCGACAACGGTTCTCATGCGAGGCGGCAGTTGCATTGTGAATCCGCTCGGCAAGGTGGCGGCGGGACCGAACTTCGAGGGTGAAACGATCCTTACCGCCGATCTTGACCTGGACGATGTAGTACGCGGCAAGTACGATTTCGATGTGACTGGGCACTACGCCCGCCCGGACGTTTTTCGTCTACACGTGAATGAGGAACCGCGGCAGGCCGTTACGTCCGACCCGTTCTTATCCGATGCCTCCACATCGACGGACGCTCCGCGGCGCACGAGCGAGAAATGAAATAGAGCGTACAGGGGGCGCCCTCGAGTTCGAAGTCCACCTCTAGCGGGGTTACCCGTATTATGCTCAATCCAGCCATGAGCCGGCGGCCCGTCGTTACGGCGTTGCGCTTGCTCGTCGCGCTCAACGTACTTTCACGGTCGGACGCCAACGGAAGTCGCTGCTTACTTCGGCAGCAACAAGATGCGAGCCGGCCAAGCTGCACCCGCAAAAGTACGCCCGCATTATTAAGAAATGCGGCGCCGAGCGTCGCGCACCTTGTACTGACGGGCTTCTGACGCACTTCGCCTCGCCACGCGGTGAGAAAAGCGGGCTAGGGGGATGGGGGTAAGCCCGCCAACTCAGGAGTCCCCCTCCATCAACCCGCGTCAGGGTGCGTGACTTTTTCGGTAGCCTGGCGCCGATCTCCCGCCGTTGGCAGAAGGACAACGCGCCGCCTACAATAACACTACATGCCCGAGAAGAAGTCGGAAAAGAAAACCAAGGCGCCGGCGTTTGAAGAAGGCCTCGACCAGCTGGAAACGATCGTCAAACAGTTGGAGGATGGGGAATTGCCGCTTGAGAAATCGCTCGAGCTGTTTGAAAAAGGCGTCCGCTTGAGCGAAGCGTGCCGAAAGCAGTTGCAAGAGGCCGAAGGGAAAGTAGAAATTCTACTCAAGAAGCAGGGCCGGGTCGAAGCGAAACCATTCCAGGTCGAGGACGGTGAACCCGAAGCGTGACGCTCGACCAGTATCTTTCCGAACGCCGTGAGTCGGTCAACCGAACTCTCGACCGGCTGCTTCCCGACGAAAAGGAGTACCCGCAAACCATCCATCGGGCGATGCGCCACAGCGTGTTCGCCGGGGGCAAACGGATTCGGCCGTTGCTCTCGATGGCGAGTGCTGAAGCGGTCGGCGGAACCGTTGCGGGGATCGAGTCGGCGGCCTGCGCGGTTGAGCTGATTCACACCTACTCGCTGATCCACGACGACCTGCCGGCCCTTGACAACGACGACTACCGGCGCGGCCAACCGACCTGCCACAAGGTGTTTGGCGAGGCCACGGCCATTTTGGCCGGCGACGCGCTGTTGACGCTCGCCTTTCAAGTCCTTTCTGAGATGAACGACATCGGGCCCGAGCGAAGAGTCCGCCTCACACAGGAGCTTTCGCGGGCCGCGGGTACGGTCGGCGGAATGATCGGCGGACAGGTCGCCGACCTCGAAGCCGAAGGCAAGCCGGTCGAAGAAGAGCAGTTGCACTATATTCATCGCTCGAAGACCGCGGCTTTGATTCGCGGCTCCGTTCGTTTGGGCGCTATTTATGCCGGTGCTTCCAAAGATGACTACCAGGCGCTGAGCCGTTACGGGGAACAGATCGGACTGGCTTTTCAAATCGTCGATGACGTCCTCGATGTCGTTTCGACGTCGCGGACGTTGGGCAAGACGGTCGGCAAGGATGCCGCGCAGCAGAAGGCGACGTTCCCGGCCCTCTACGGCGTCGACGAGTCCCGCAAGTGCGCGATGAAGTACTTCACCCTCGCCTGCGATGCTCTCGACTCCTTCGGCGACCGGGCACTGAGACTGCGCCAAATCGCCTACAAGATCGTAAACCGGACAGCATGAAACCACGCGTGCGCATCGATCGGCTGCTGGTCGATCGGGGGCTGGTGGAGTCCCGGGAAAAGGCGCAGGCGATGGTCATGGCCGGGCAAGTCCTGGCGGACGAGCAGAAAGTCACTAAACCCGGCCACCAAGTTCACGCCCAGGCTCAGATCCGCCTGCTTGGCGCGCCCGCAAAGTATGTCAGCCGCGCCGGGGCGAAGCTGGAGGCGGCAATCGAAGCGTTTTCGATCGACGTCGCAGAGAAAATCTGTCTGGACGTCGGCGCCTCCACGGGGGGCTTCACCGACTGCCTGCTCCAGAGGGGGGCCGGCAAGGTATACGCCATTGACGTCGGCAAGGGGCAGTTGCACTGGAATATTCGCCGCGATCCCCGGGTTGTCGTCCGCGAAGGCGTGAACGCCCGCTATCTGACCGACCGGATCGTTCCTGAAGCGATCGAGCTGGCCTGCTGTGATGTGAGCTTCATTTCTGCTACGCTAATCGTCCCCGCGTTGGCCCCTTTGCTCGAGCCCGGCGGCGAAGTGGTCGTGCTGGTGAAGCCGCAGTTCGAGGTTGGCAAGGCGGACGTCGGCAAAGGCGGGATCGTTCGCGACCCGGCGCTACATCGCCAAGCGGTGGAGAAGGTGCGACAGGCTTTAGAAGAATGCGGATTCGGTCGATTTGAAGAGATGGCCAGCCCGATCCTGGGGGCGGAGGGCAATCAGGAGTTTCTTCTCCATGCGTGGGGGGGACTGAGTTGAGATGATTCGCCGAGTCGGCATCGTGTCAAAGCCGGGCAGGGAAGACATCCCCCCCCTTGTGACGAAGCTGCTCGCTTGGCTCGATCAGCAGGGTGTGGCCGCCGAGTATGACGTCGTCACCGCGGGCCATCTGGGCCGCGAGGGAGGCTTTCGGCGCGAGGAGCTGCCGGAGGGGTTCGACTTGCTTGTGGTGCTGGGCGGTGATGGGACGCTTCTCTCCGCGGCGCGAGCCGTCGGGGAGCGTGAAACGCCGATCTTGGCGGTGAACCTCGGCGGACTGGGTTTCATGATGACGACTGGTCCGGATGAGTTGCTGCCTCACTTGGAGCGCGTGCTCGCCGGCGACTACTCCGTTGAGTCCCGGTCGGTGCTGAAGGCTGAAATCATGCGCGGCAACGAGTCCGTGGAAACCTACCATGCCCTCAACGATGTGGTGATCAACAAGGCTGCCGTGGCCCGATTGCTGGAGCTCGACGGCTTTGTCGACGGGGAGTTCGTCTGCAGCTATCGCGCGGACGGTCTCGTCCTCTCGACCCCGACCGGGTCGACAGCCTATTCACTTTCGGCGGGCGGTCCCGTCATCTTGCCCTCCGTCTCAGCGATCTCGGTGACCCCCATCTGTCCACACACGTTGACCAATCGTCCCGTGCTGGTGTCGGAAGGCTCGAAGGTTGAGGTGGTGCTTCGCCGCGGAGAGGATGCCTATCTCACCGTCGACGGCCAAGTCGGCATCGCCCTCCACCAACTCGACCGCATTCGCGCCCGACGAGCCGATCACTCGGTGAAGGTCATCCAGCCCCAGCGGGTGCGCTTCTTCGAAGTCCTGCGTAGCAAGATGAAGTGGGGCGAGCGGTAGGCGGCCTGCTGGTTTCCGACCGCAGCGGGCCTCCGCAACACGTTGATTCCGGGCGGGTTGCGGAAAATTGGGTTCGTTTCGTATTTTCTTTGTCGCTGGTCGAGCACAGTGCCGGCCAGTGGGTCCCCCTTTTAGAATAGCGAGCTTGTCAAGTGTCGCCGTTGGCTGTGAGTGCCCCGATGCCCCCTGCCCTGTTTGTCCACGCAAACGGTCAGCGACGGTCAACGGCCGGTCTCGGCAAAACGACTGCCGCAGCCTGCGCTAGGGGCGGGGACGCGATGTCGCCACGAATGGCGACACGGCACGCAAGAATGCGTGCGCCACGCAAGGGAAAAGACTGCGGGTCTCGGCAAAACGGCCACCGAGGCCTGAGCTACCGGGGGCTAGTGGTTGTTTGCCGTCGCCTCCTGGGGAATCCGCAGCACGTGCAACTCGCCGCCGGCGGGATAGGCGAAGAACTCCGTTCCCAGAAACTGGATCTGAATGTGGCCCTTCCGGCGCTTCAAGCTCTTGCGGAATACCTCCAGGCCATCGGAGACGCGGAAGATGTAGACGGCATCGCGGACCACATCGTGTCCGCAATAAGTGCATGAGACGCTCACAGCGATCAAGCTCCTCTCGGGTTCGATGGCGACGGAATGGATTTTCCGTCCCCTCAAGACCGTGTGACTCCCCGATTCACCGCGCATGGTCCAGACGATCGCGTCCGAACCGTCTTGGTCGGACCCTCCCCAGGCAACCCAACCGTCGGCGACTCGTCGAAACTGCCGGTCGAGCGCGTTAGCACCGGCCGGAGCGATAGGGCCCCAGCGGAGATTTCCCTCGAGATCCAGACCCAGAAAGTCGGAGAGGCCTCTCCGCAGCACGATCTCCGGCTGATCCATGTCGAAGCTCAGCAAGCGGTAAGGGAAGTGGGCGTTGTCTAAAGGCTTGAAATCTACCGTGATCCGCTCGTCGGTTGACAGCGACCGCATGAAGATTCGCGGAAAAGGCTGCTCGGATTTACTTTCGGGAAACTCGAGCCGACCTATCCACTCACCATCATCCGAGAGGACCGGCGGGTTCGAGTCAGGCTGCCGAGGCCAAGCAAGAGGCCGCAACTCGCTTCCAGGACCGGGCCAATACCACCACGAAGTTCGCCAGTCGGGCCGCGTCTTCGTAACGTAAAGCATCCGGCCATTCGGCGCAGCATAAGCGATGTGCGGGTACTCGCCAATGTCGAAGCTCACCTCGGTAATTTCGCACCCGGGCATCCGCAGAAGGGCATACTCATCCCCGCCCGCCCGCCGAAGCCAAGCTTGCCTCGCCCTTTCGAGCGACAACCTCACGGGCCGCGCCGCGGGTGAGACTTGGTAGCCGGATACACTACACTCCGCTTCCCAATCGGCTTGTTCCCTGGCACTGTCGGCTTCGATCGGAAAAGGGGGAGGAAACCGCCCTCCGTGCGCTACGTTCAAGATCACGATAAAAGCCGGGATGGAGGCCACTACGGCCATGATGGCAAGCCAGCCCGGTCGGCGAACGAGCCGGTACAACAGCAGGGCGGCGGCAGCCTGTAGAACCAGCGCCAGAGTCAGGTCCCCGGCGAACCATCCCGCCGCGCCGCCGGCGGGGTACCGGTCGATCTCCTCGAGCAGCAGCGGTCCCCACGGACGATGGGTGAAGTGTCTCCCGAATACGGGGAGAAGGTAGGTGGCGAAGGACCCCGCGAAGCCGATCGCGTATGCTGGCGCTTTTCGGCTGATCGCCGCCTTCGGTTTCGTTGTCACGGTGGGGAATTTTGGGCCAGTCACGGCAAGTCTACCGTAATACGTCGACTAAGCGGCCGGGGATGCTCGAATTGTCCCCTGGGTTTCCGACCTGAAGGCAAAGGTTGTAGGGACACGGGAGGGTGGCAAGGGGGGTCCCCGGCGGGCAACGTGTCGGATTCCCCGGACCGGCGGGATCGCTGGTCCCGACTGCCGCAGCTTGGTGACGACTCAAGTAGGACAAGCGATCTTGCTTGTCCAAAAATGACCGCCGAGGCCTGCGCTCGGGGGGCGTGATGTCGCTACGAATGGCGACACGGCACGCAAGAATGCGTGTGCCACGAAAGGAATGGGCCGCGGATCACCCCAGCGGGCGAGTTACCGGTAGGACGAAAGGGAAAAAGTGAGCCGACCCGCCGCCGACAACGCCAAAGGGAACAGCGGCCCGGACCCGCCGTGACGCCCGCGTTACGGGCTACCTTCCGTTCTCTTCCACCACGGGCAGGGTAAACCGAAAGTGTGCCCCCTGCCCTGGTTGCGATTCCACCCAGATGGCGCCGCCGTGGCGTTCAATCGCCTTTTTGCAGATCGCCAGTCCGACCCCGCTACCCTCGTATTCGGCTACTCCATGCAGCCGTTGGAAGGGTTGGAAGATCTGGCCAACGTATTCCTCGGGTATACCAATGCCGTTATCTTGGACGCCCACAGTCCATTTCGAACTGTCTTTGTCGGCGGTTACTTCGATCCGGGGTCGCACCCCCGGAGGGACAAACTTCATGGCGTTGGCGAGCAGGTTCTGAAACATCAGGGACAACAAGGTAGACTCACCCAAGACTTCGGGCAGAGGAGCCGAGCGGATGGAGGCGGAGGTTTCTTCAACGCGCCTGGCCAGGCTCTGGAGCGCTTCGTCAAAACACTGCTGCAGCGACACTCGGGTCGGCTGCATGGGCTGGCGCCCGGCGCGCGAAAGCTCCAGCAGATCGGTGATCAGAGTCTGCATCCTTCGCGCAGCCGCTTGGATGTGGCCGATATCCTCCCGGGCAGCCTCGTTGAGGTCGTCCCCGGCATGTCGGACGAGCAAGGCGCCAAAGGAGATCAGCGTTCGAACCGGTTCTTTCAGGTCGTGGGAGGCTCCATAGACAAACTGCTCGAGCTCGCCCTGTGCCGCCTTGAGATCTTCCGCCTTCTGCTCGGCCAGCTTTTTGGCCCGAAACGCCTCATCGCGCATTTCACGGTAGGCCTGAATGCGGTGAGTCAAGTCCGTCACGTCCTGAATCGCGAATAGGGCCCAGTAATCGCCCGATCCGCTCTGTGGAAGCGCCGTGACCATCGCCTGCTGAATCCGGGGACGGCCGTCGGGCAACACGGACGGGATGATCTCACCGTGGAGTTGCGAGGAGAGGATGAGCGGCGTCCCGGCCTGAAAAACGGCTTCGAGCCGCCGCTGATATTGCGGCCGGCGCAACGGCTCGCAGAAATCGCCGATCTGCCGGTCTAGGATGTCCGCGCGTGGAATTCGCGTCCACTGCTCAAGACACCGGTTCCACTCGGCCACCGTGCCGTCAGGGCGCAAGACGAACACGCCCAAAGGCAGATGATCCAAGAGGGCGAAATTTTTGCCTCCAGTCGGCTCCAAACCACCCTCCCTCTAAACGGGGAGCTCCTCATGCATTTGGTGGATACGTTTTACCAAGGACTGAAAAGAACCCATTCCAAACAACAGAGTTACTTCGCCCTCGATTTTCTCCTGCTCCAGCGAGAAGTGACTCTGTGCCACGAGGAACTGAGTCTTTGCCAGCAGGACGGCTCCGTCAGCCTGCGAACGGACAGCTCGGAAGAGATCCTCCGACGTCTCTTCGCTGTAGGTCGGAAGCTGGTAGCTGATTCGCTGCTCCAACACATTGGTGATCGATCCCATGACCCCGTTCAGCAGGATGTTTCCCACCTCGGTGAGCGTGCCGGCTCTTAGACTGTCGAGATCCGGCGCTCCAAGTTCCTCGCCCGTCAGCAAGGCGACCAGCTTGGAAGCGCTATCGGCCGGAAACACGAGTTCAGCCGTGCCTTCGATTTCGCCCGAGAAACCCAGCCGAACCGCCGCCAACGTTTTCTCCTCAATCGACGTGACGATTTCTCCGATGTCGGCGGTAGAAACGAGGCGAACCGAGGGCACGCGGAGCTCGACATGAGCTCCGACCATGTCGTTAAGCGCCCCGGCGGCGCGGCCGACACCGATGTTGATGAGCTCCCGAAGAGCGTCAGTTTCTTCCGCCGAGACGTTCAAGATCTTACCTCTTGGAGAGACAATGCGCGTTCCAGGACGCCTTGCAGCTTTTCTGGGCTTGGCGGTTTGTGGATAACGTCGAACGCGCCGAGCTCCCGGCAGCGCTCGGTCGCAGTGTCCTGAACGTCCGCGGTAAGCACGACTCGCGGAATCGGGCACTGTTTTTCCTGCAGCTCCGCCAGCACCTGGAAGCCGTCGAGTTCCGGCATCAGCAGGTCGAGGAGTATGACGTCCGGCGACTCGTGTTGCAGAAGTTCGATCGCGGCCCTTCCGTCGCCGGCCTCAATGGTGTCCTGTGCCAAGGGACCCAAGGCGCGTCGAATCAGGCGTCTTTGGAATGAAGAATCATCAACAATGAGAATCTGGGGCATATATCTCCTCCGTGCGGCGGCACCCTTTTCGGCGCTCCGGCGCTACATGAATCTGATCGGCCGGGCCAGTGAAAACATGAAGCCCTTGAGGCGGAGCCGGCTTCGGAGGTAGGCCAGTCCAACCGTCGAACCGCGACGGGGCGAGGAGACACCACCCACTTTTCTCACCGGCTGCTACAGCGATTGGGCGAAAAGGCACGCCGGCCATGGCTCGGGGCAATCGGGTGGGACGTCACCCAGGAGATCAACTATGGCTCTCCCAGCTCCAGATGTCTGGCGCTGACATATTCGGCCAACAGCTCGGCGGCGAATTGGTGGCCCTCCCGAGTCCAGTGGAGGCCTAGTCTTTCGTAGACCCTCTTCCCAAGTGGCCTCAGGCGTTTGGCCTCCTCGGCGAATCGATCTATCGTCGGTAGCATGGCGATACCCCGAGTTCGGCAGATTCGCCCGAGCTCGGCCTCCACTTGACGGAGGTTCCAGTCTTTCTCGCTCAGGCCGTACTTCCACTTGGTTCGCCGCCAAGTGTCGGCCTGCACGGCGACCGCCAAGGGGACATAAAAAACGAGCAGCTCACTGTCAATGGCGGTCGCTTCTTCCTTCAAGGCGACAGTCAGTGCTTCTGTGATACCCCACGCCGAGTGGATCGACTTCGGGACCTGCCGTTCGTACACCAAGAATTGGGCGGGTACCGCGCGACGGCGGGAGCGCCCCGCCTGGCCCGTCGGCGGACTGGCGTCAGTCAATCCCAGCCGCACACCCCAGTCCTCGAGCCAAGCTGTGTTTTCCATGGCGCGGCGGCCAACCCGGTACAGGTAGGAATGTCTTACGAAGTAGTTTGTCACTTTCTGCGACAGGGGGGGCGCTTGGGAGGGGCGACGTTTTTCGGGGCGGGGGCAGGTTGCGGGATAGGGACATTCCTAAGGACCAGCCTGCCTTTCCGAAGACGAAACAGTGGTTTTTGGCCGCGGTAGTTCCCCTTGACGTTGTTAGACCAGACGTCGTTGGTACAAAACATGACGACGGTCAGGTCGGGCGAGAACTTCTTACCCTCGGTGCGGAAGTAAAGAAGCTCTTGGTCTGTGCTGTAGCCAGGGGTTCCGGCGTTGATCACGGCCACTTGGCGATCTGATGGGACATTCAATCGCTTTTGGAGAACTTCGCTGACTATCTCGTGCTGGTCCACGGAATAGCCGTCGGTAAAGGAGTCCCCGAGAAGAAGAATCCGGTATTCGGCGGGCGTTTTCTTGTACGGATAGTCGAGACCCCTAAAGCCATGAGAATTCGTGGTTTTGGTGACAGTACCTTGTTCGCTCCCTAGCAAAGCTGTTGTATTCGGTGCGTTTTTCCACCCCAGCAGGGGGTGGTAGCGGATAAACGTTTTGTCACTGCTGTCCGGTTAAAAGTCGAATAGAATCAATTGGTTGGGGTCATAGGGGGATTCGTTTGGGGAGTCGGATGGCTGGAGTGCCTGTAAAAGGGGCATTTTTTCGAATTGCGTAACGCTGAGAATCTGTAGAATCTGGTAAAGACTCGCTTCCAGCCCGAGCCGTTTCCGGACGATGGCGATGAGCACGTAAATCGAGACAGCGATCCAGATCTGCGTCTTGACGGCGTTCTCGCTGGTGCCGTAAAACGAGTTGATTCGCAGATGTTGCTTGATCCACTTGAAGAACAACTCAATCTGCCAACGCGACTTGTCGATGTGGGCGATGGTCAGCGCCGGGAGCGCGAAGTTGTTGGTCAGAAACTTCAGCCGCTTGTTCGTCCGGGCGTCGAAGTAACTGACCCTCCGCAACGGGTCGGGATAGGCTTGGGCCGATTCGATGGCAGCCAGTATGACGGTCTGATCCGAGCGCAAGCCCGTGGATTTGTCGACGGGATGCGAGTAGCGCCGTTGGAGCAAGATGTTCTTCTTGGTTCGCACGACGAAGAACGACGAGCAGAGAGTGAACACGAAGAGGCGTTCGAAATCGACGTAGGCCCGATCCATGACGTAGAACGCGCCGGCCTCCGGGCCGATCTCGTCGAGGATGTTGATGTCGTGCACTTTGCCTCCAGTAATGCGGATGAACGTGGGAATATTGCCGTGCAGATCCAGCAGCGTGTGCATCTTCACGGCGGCCTTTTGCTTGCGGAATCTCGCCCACGGAAACAGCGACAGGCAGAGGTCGATTGTTGTCGAGTCGAGAGCGTACAGAGTCTGGTCCAAGTCCACACCGATCGGGTCGTGGGCATATAACGGCCGTGCCATGCCAATCAAGACCTGCGCGAAGTCCGCGTAGATCCGCCAGTCGCGCGACTCGTTCGCATCGGCCAGTGTCGAGCGCGCTACCCTGCCGCGGAATCCCATGTGGTAGAGTTTGCCGTGCATCGAACGCAGGCACGTCTCGATGTCGCGGAGGCTTGCCCGATAGGTCAGCTGGGCGAATGCCATCGCAAGAAACTGATCCCAGCAGGAGAAACTTTTCAGATAGGAATCGCCGCGGTAGCGCGATACACATTTCTGAAACTCTTTGCTCGGTAGGTGCTCGATCAGTTGGGAGAAAACCGTACGGCCAAGGTTCATCCCTCATTGTGCCGCGTCCGGATGCTCCGTTCAGGCGACCATTTGCGGCCTCGGGATTTCAAATCGTTCCCGGGCAAAACAGGCCATAAGACATTGAGCGGTCGAGACTTACCGTCCGATGGCGCGACTTTCCCCGGACAGCACTGACGTTTTGTGATGCCAGGCCCACGGGACACCTCGACCGGATAGGCGCATCCCCAGCTCGGCCAAAAAGAGCGTGAAGATGACAGCCAGCAAGGGGACCAGGACCGCTATCAACACGCGACGCAGCCGAAGGGAATGCAAGCGTCTCATACGCTACCACAGCAGTCTACTGAAGAGCCCGATTTAGCGATGCAACAGGCCGGCAACGCCTATTTGCGCCAGAAAGCTGGGGTGAAGATGACCAGCACGGTGTAGAATTCCAGCCGTCCAGCGATCATGCAGCCGGCCAGAACCCATTTCGCCAACAGCGGCAGATGTCCGTAGTGCTCTGCGGGGCCCACACCGCCCAAACCCGGGCCGACATTGAACATCGAGGCCGCCACGGCCGCGATCGACGTAAAAACGTCAACACCCATCGCCGCCAGCAATACGCAAGAGACGAAGTTCACGACGAAGGCGAGATAGATCAGGTTGAGAAGACTCTGAATCGTTGACTCACGAATCACTTGACTACCCAGCCGTACGGCGAAAACACCGTGCCGCTCGACCATTCGTTTGAACTCGCGGTCCACTACGCGCGCCAGCAATAGGATGCGCGAGGTCTTTAGACCTCCGGTGGTGGACCCCGTGCAGCCGCCGATGAACATAAGCGCCAGAAGCAGCAATTGCGGGAGCGGATGCCAAACTTCAAAATTGTCGGTCACAAGACCCGTCCCCGTTAGAATGGCGCTTACCTGAAACCAGGCACGCCGGAAAGCCAGTGACGGGCTGTAGTCGCTGTCGATGACTAGCGTGATGAAGATGACAGCCGTCGCCGCGGCGACCAGCAAAAGGTAATATCGGATCTCGACATCCGAGAAGAAGCTGCGAGGACGCCTTTCTACCCACAGCCGGTAATGCTGCACGAAGCTGATCCCGCCCAGTAGCATGAACCCGATGACGATGTACTCGATCAGGGGACTTTCAAACGCGCCAATGCTGGCCGTACGGGTAGAAAACCCGCCAGTGGCAACCGAGGAAAACGTGTGGCAGATCGCGTCGAAACTATTCATGCCGGCCAATAGCAGGGCGACAAACTCGGCTACGGTCAAGGCGGCGTAGATCTTCCATAACGACAGGGCCGTTTCGGTAATCCGCGGTTGCAGCTTTTCTGACTTCGCGCCCGAGAACTCGGCACGGTAAAGTTGCATGCCACCGTGACCCACCAACGGTAAAACGGCAATTCCCAACACCACGATGCCCATGCCGCCGAGCCAGTGGGAGAAGCAGCGCCACAACTGCAATGGGTTGGGCAAGACCTCGACCTTGTCCAATACAGTGGCGCCGGTCGTTGTAAACCCGGAGGTCGCCTCAAAGAAGGCGTCAGTGAAGGTCGGGAAGACGGGAGAGAAATAGAAAGGAAGACAGCCGAAAAACGCGACACTCACCCAAACGGCAACGACCATTAGCAAACCTTCGCGCTGAGTCAGGTCGCGAGCCGGCCGCGACCCCAAGCCCCATAGCAAGCCGCCGCTCACAGCGGTGATCGCGATCGAGGGCCCGAACAACTCGACGGCGGAGTCGCCGACCGCCTGGCCGTAGGACAGAGGGACGAGCATCGTGCCGGCCAGAGCTAACAGAAACTGTCCCAAGATGTAGGCGATCGCGCGATAGCAAATCACACGTATTCCTTCTTGGGCTCGACGAGAAAGGCGGACTCCAATTTCGGCACGACACTTTCGAGGGTAAAGAAGATGACGCGATCTCCCGCTTGAATCGAGGCGTTCCCGCGAGGGACGATGACTTCGCCGCCCGGCCTGGCGATCGCGCCCACGATCGCCTCGCGGGGGAAGCGGATGTCACAGAGTTTCGGGCCCACGTATTTCGACCCTTCCGCCGCAATCAGCTCGATCGCTTCCGCCTCTTCGACGCCAAAGGTCGTCACCGACAGCACGTGCCCCTTGCGCACAAATTGCAGGATACGATCAACCGCGGCCAGCCGAGGGCTGACCGAGGTGTTGATGCCCAGCCGCTGCACCATGGGCAAGTAATTCAGGCGGTTGATGAGGGCCACAACCTTCTTGGCTCCCAGGCGGCGGGCCAGAAGGGAGGCGATGATGTTGTCCTCATCGTCGTTGGTCAGCGCCAGGAAGGCATCGACTCCGTCGACGTTCTCTTCCTCGAGGGTTGCCTGGTCGGTTCCGTCGCCGTGGACCACGATCGTCTTGCTGAGAATGCTGGAAATCTTTTCGCAACGGCGGATGTCGCGCTCGATCAGCCTTACGTTGACGCCCTGCTTTTCAAGAGCTTCCGCGACCCAGATGCCCACCTGTTTGCCGCCGATGATCATCACGCGATCGAAAGATTTCTCGACCGTGAGACCCATGAAGTGCATCACGTCGTGGAGATTCGCGGCGGTGGCGACGATGTAAATGTGATCTCCCGGGCGAAGGACTTCCGCGCCGTGAGGAATGATGACCTGCTGGCCGCGGAAGATCATGGCGATGAGCGAGTCCCGGGGCGGGCCCGCCCCGTCCAGCTCCTCGAGAGTCTTGCCGGCCACCCAGCTGTCAGCTTCCACGTTCATGCCGAATAGCTTCACCTCGCCGCCGGCGAAGTCAACGATGTCGGAAACGCCGGGGACGCGCACCACGCGCATGATGCGCTCGGTGATGTCGGTCTCGGCGTGAATGATGAGGTCGATGTCCAAGCCGGCTTGGGCGGTGACGCGGCGCCAGTGCTCGACCTCGTGTGTGCGAACTCGCGCTACCTTCACCCGGACGTTCGATTCCGCCTGGGCGATGAGGCAGGCTAGGACGTTGATTTCGTCCGAACTCGTGACGGCAATCAGCATCTCCGCGTTGCCGAGGCCGGCTTCCCGCAAGGAGAGCACGCCGGCGCCGCTCCCTTGCACCACCTTGGCGTCGAGCGCTTCCTCGAGTTGGCTACAGCGCTCTTCGTCCTTCTCGACAATGACGACTTCGTTGCCTTCTCGAGTCAGCCGGCCGGCGATGAGTGCGCCGACTTGGCCTCCGCCGGCGATGAGAATGCGCATCAGACGCGAACCTCGAGTGGGCTCATCGGGCGGCTGGGGAAACGGCCAAGAAAGCCTCGCTTTTGTGGCCAAGCGAGGGAAACTGTCGGGGAGTTTTTTCGGCTCGACGTCACAATCTGACTTGAGACTAACATACGCCGCCGAGCGGTTTTCGAAGGCAGTGAATACCGTGCCCCGGCCGGCTTTCTAACCCGCATTTCTCGACACCCGACGGCCCGAAGCAGGCGATAAGCCTGCAATGAGTTCACCGCCTCACCCGGCGAAAAAAGCGGGCTAGGACTCCATTTCATAAATACACTCCCGTTTCGGGCGGGCGCGCGCGGGCACGGCGGTTCAAAGCCTTACCGGCCTATTCTCGCGCGCGGAGCGGAGCAGCGCCGCGAGCGTCGCTGCGTTCCCTCGGCTATCGGCCAACGAAATGACAGGCTCGCCGCCATCCAAGACGCTCGCTTCGACGGCCTCGAGTTCACATCGATAAGCGTTGGGTTTTTCGTAAGTAATGGTCTCTTCGATACCCGCCGCGCTGTCCCCGAAGGTCTCCCCGTCAGCCTCGCCCTCTCGCAAGATGGTGAGGTGCGCCGTCTCTCCAATGCGGTTCAACCAAGGGTGGTCGAGGAGGATCCGCCCCTTGCTGCCGATCACCGCCGCGTTCCAGTAGGGTGTGACTTGAAAACTGGAGGCGATTTGAGCCAAGGCGCCTGAAGGAAAGCGCATCTGGCCCGCGAACGTCAGGTCGACCCCGCTATCGCTCAGAACCTGCTGGGCCTCCACCTCGACCGGATCAGCTCCGATCACGGTGCGAGCAAAGCTGACCGGATAGCTGCCGACGTCCCAGAGGGAACCTCCGCCGAGGCTGGGGGCGAAGCGGATGTCGCCTTCCTGATCTAGTGTGAAACCAAAGAAACCTTGAATCACGCGGATTTCGCCGATTTCTCCGTTCGCAACCCATTCGCAAACTTGTCTCGTCTGCTCGTGGTAGCGATACATGGCCGCCTCCTGTACGAGGACGCCGTTCCCCCGCGCGGCCTCCGCAATACTGTCCGCCTCCTCGGCGCTAAGCGCCATCGGCTTTTCACACAGCACGTGCTTGCCTTGCTGCGCGCTCTTGACACACCACTCGGCGTGCATCGAATTGGGCAGAGAAATGTAGACGGCGTCCACTTCCGGATCGGCGAGCAGGCTGTCGTATCCCACATGGGCGCGCGGGATTTTCCACTCTTCGGCGTAGCGGTCCCCGGTCTGCTTGCTTCTGCTGGCAACCGCAACCAGCTCACTACGCTCGGAGGCCCCCATGGGGACGATCAGTCTTTCGTTAATGCGAGCTGTGCTCATCAGTCCCCAGCGAAGTTTCTTTCCTGCCATCACGCGACTCCCTGTTTCCTGCTTCAATGCGCCGGCCTTGGAGCTGGCCGACTCACAATGTTATCAAGCCTCCCCGTCCCACAGGCAGCCGATAGGACAAGAACTCTTGCCAACTCAGTCGCCGAGACGATCTCGCCTGTCGGACCTCAAGAGAAGAAGGAATTTCCAAGACTGATAGGGCTTCCTCGGATAGCCAATCCCCCCGCGGTTTGATCGTGTGTGCGCGGATTAAGCGTCGGGCGGGGCCGCGGACGATCACCCGAAGAGCTGTTGGAACACATCAGGCACGAATTGGAGCACCGGGTCAACTAGCCGGCTGATGTCACGGCTCAGAGAATCCGGGCCGTACACATAGTAGAGTAATATTCCGGCGGCGAGAAGAAAGAGGAGCGTCCAAAGACGCCTCATTGGCTGTCGCCCTCAACTGTGCTAGATGCGGCTCGCCGAGCGTTCCTCGCGGCTTAGCCGCCGAGACCCCGCGGGCAGGACCGGACGGGCGCATATATTGTCGCATCCCGCCGAGCGCCCTACTTCACGTTGCGAAGTTCGACTTTCTTCCAATCTTCGCCCACCTTGACCTCCACGCTGCCGGCGAGGATAGTACTGTCGTGAAGAGCGCCCTTGACCCTAATCGCAGAACCCACGTGCTTTGCCAGAGAGGGCGCGGGAGCAATGATGATGTAGAACTTCTTGTCCTCGGCCAGCAGCCCGGCCGGCGTCCCATTGTTGAAGCAGATGGTACCGCATTTCTTGCCGGGGAAATGATAGTTGTAGGTGAGATCGTTGTCGATCAAATAACAGCGGCTATCCACCAGCGTCCCTTCAAACGTGCCTCGCTCTTCTGCAAGCAATGGCCACGACAGAAGTCCGACAAGCAAGGTCAGTAGTTGGAGTTTAGTCATGCGTTGGTTCATGCCGGCTCTCCCGGGGCAAGACTGTCGACTTACGTTCACATCGCGAGCACCCGGAAGAGAATTTCTCCGCTCGGTCGAAAACCCGCCGGTTTCATCCCCTTACCCCCTAAGCCGGCCGTGCCGCCGTGCCAGCAGTCGCGGGGGCCCTTCCGTTCAAGGAATTGCGGCCTGGCGCTGCTGTTCCACCGTAGTTTACTGTAGTTGGATTCGACGAGTGCGCGAAAAAACAGCCCCCGAAACGGAGGATCGTATTTTTCGCCAGGGGCTGCTAAGAGATGCCAGGGAGAAGCGCGATGAAAAAGACAATTGTGGTTTTCGCTGTAACGGCGTTGACAGGGGGGATTGTGGTTTCGTTGCTCCAGTCATCATCTCCGCCCGGCGAGCCGAAACGCATCAACAAGGCCATCGATCTGCTGGAGCGCGGTCAGCCGGTTTACTACACCGCTACTCACGGCGGGTACGAAGAGGGCAAAAAGATGGCGGGGACCTGGGCCGACTACATCAACTACGAGATGGAGCACGGTCCCTACGACACGGCGCTGCTTCGAGAGTTCATGCAAGGCCTGGTCGACGGAGGGCCCACCAAGAGCGGACACCGCACCCCGGCCGTAATCTGCACCCTGCCGGTAGGCGGCTTGGACGAGGCTACGATGAAAGCCAACTACTGGATGGTGCAACAGGTGCTCGCAACCGGGGTGCACGGGATTCTCTTGTGCCACGCGCGATCGCCGGACGCGGTTCGGTCATTCGTCCAAGCGACTCGCTACCCGTTTCACAAGGAAGCGGTCGGCAATGGTCTTCCTGAAGGTCTGCGCGGTGCCGGCAGCCAAGGGTTCGCATCGGGAATCTGGGGGGTCAGCGGCGAGGAATACCTGCAAAAGGCCGACCCCTGGCCCCTTAACCCCGAGGGCGAGCTTCTTCTCGGCCTGAAGATCGAGGATCGGCACGCGCTGGGGAACGCGGAGTCCAGCACGAAGGTTCCCGGCATCGGGTTCGCGGAGTGGGGTCCCGGCGACATGGGCATGTCGTTCGGCTTCACGGCGGGCCAGGACGCGCCCTATCCCCAGGTAATGCAGGATGCCCGAGCGCGCGTGAAGGCAGCCTGCAAGGTGGCCAAGATCTCTTTCCTGAACTCTGTCCGCCCGCACAACGTCACTGAGATGATCGACGAAGGCGTGATGACCGGATCCGGGCAACCGGAGGCGGCGGAGATCGGACGCAAGTACACGAAGAGAAAGATGCTCTGGTGAGCGAGCTGGCCCGCCGCGAGTCAACAGCAGCACTCACAGGGCCGGAACTCAGGTACCAACGCCGGTCGGTCGAAAACCAACCGGTTTCATCGCTTTGGGGGGGCGTTCGGACGAAGGGGACTCGCGTCACAATCGCGACAGAGGATGCCGACGATCTCTGAGCGGGAGTTCGACGCGCGCCCCCGTTCTTTGCGACTCGTAGATCGAGACGATCATCTCGATACTCCAGCGGCCGTCGTAAACGCTGCAAGCCGACTGCCGGTCTTGTTCGATGGCCTGTAACAGGTCCTCGACCATGCGCATGTTGGCCAGCTTGAAGCCAGTTGCTCCCCCCTGAGTGTCTCTGCCGACGGTCAGTTCGATCTTCTCCCAACGGTGTTGCTCATCAGGCAGCCAAGCCGGCGTCCGCAAGATAAGGGGCTGCGAGGCGTGGCCGTTGGGAAGATAGATGACTCCTTTCGTGCCGTAGAAATACATGCCGAATCGTTTGCGGTCCGTCTGGTCGTTCGCTTTTGAGCCAAAGTAGCCGTGTACGCCGTCATCAAACGCGAACATAGCGGCGATCTGGTTGCCGGCTATCGGTCCGATCGGTTCGGTTGCCGTTTTGACATGGGGAGAGGCTATTTCCTGCCCATCGTGAGTGACGTGGGCGAAAACCCACTTCGGATCACCGAGGAACATGCGCATGATCGCGCAGGTGTGCGAACCGAGAACCATCAAGTCCTCCCCGCCGGCGCGCCGGTCTTCTTTGCCGCGAGCGCGAAACTCCTGGAGCGTGCCGATTTCCCCGGAGGCCAACATTTCCCGCACCGTTAAAGCAGCGGCGTGGCGGACCATCTGGTGGGCGACTTGGACCTTGACGCCGTTTCGCTCAACGGCTTCGACAAGCCGGTCGGCGTCCGTCAGGTCCCCTGCGAAAGGCTTTTCGAGATAAATGTGAGCTCCTGCCTCGGCCGCCGCCGTCACCATGTCGACGCGCTGATCGACCCACCGCGGACCGATGCTCACCAGGTCGGGCTGTTCTTTCCGGAGCATCTCCCGGTAGTCGCGATAAGCGCGCTTGGCGCCAGTGCGCTCCAAGCCCTCAGCCCGGCCCTGGTCGTCGGGATCGGCGACAGCCACTACGTCGATGAAGTCGAAGGACTTCCAGACCGTGTCGAGACCGTGTCCATAATTGCCGTGGCCGGTGTGACCGATGACGGCCGCTCGATATCGTGGACGGGCGGCCGATGCGGTCGAGGCGGCGCCGGCAAGCGCCGTTTTCAGGAAGAGTCTTCTGTTCATAGCGGTTTTCCTCTGCTCAGACAGCACGGAATGCCGAAGACTCGCTACGCAAGGCCAACGGCATCGCCTGGGCGCAGGCCCCGATCGCGTTATCGCGGGTGCGCCCGACACGCTCAACGAAGCTGCGCCCGTGAGGGCGCGGTCGAGGCCTCGTGTTAAACCGGGTCTCGCGTGAACACTCGGCAACCCGCGCTCATTCGCCATCTTGACCACAGCTAGCGCACGGTTCTCCATTTCATGTCCAGCCCGGGACGGATCGTGAAACGCCGCCCTCGCATCAGGAATACCACCCCTCCCGGCAACCTGGGGTCTGAGACTAGCCCGGTATTGTGTCCGACCGCTCCTATACGACCTCTTCTCCCCGTCGGGGCGAGGCCTGCTATTGGTGAAACCTCCGCAAGCTGGGTCTTGAAGCGTGCGCGCTTTGATCCGAAGCGCATCACCGACAATTCCAACCCGATCATGCAAAACTCTTGCGGCTCGGTGTGGTGCTGAAGAACCCGGATTCGGCCGGTTACCAGAGCGCCCCGGGGTGCGATGACCCGGCCGTGTTTTTTGACCGTTCGTCTCAGCCTTCCCTGAATTGGGTCGCCAATAGCCGATCGCTCGGAGTCAATCTCAGTTTCCAGGCGAATGTGCAACAAGACGCCCGGCGGTATCTCTGTCTCCTCGATGATCTGAGCCTCATTGTCTCCCCCGGGCGCGTCACCAAAAGAGAGCACCGACTCGGCGCCGAACTGGCGGCAACCCGCGTAGCTGATTTCGTTTCGGTTCTCCGTGCCGGAGGGGAAGTGAAGGAACAGGCGAGCAATTTGCGGCAGCAGCACGGACGACTTCCCGATCGGCACGCGGGTGTAGTCGATCTCCGTAGTCGCCGCTGACATCTTGATACGCTTCGGGATATCGTCGGCGTGCAAAATCAGACGTATCAAATCCGAACTGCGTGCGTCCGCCCAGAGGGACCCATGGTGGGCCACCTTGGCTCGCACACGTCCCGTTTGGACAACGTATTCGCTCTTCGCCAGGAGCACGCGGTAGTCATAACGGACCGCGGTCCGGCCCCGCAACTTTTCTTCACCCACGAATTCGAAAGTGGCCGCGTCGGTGAGGAATAGGGCCCGAACGTGACGCGCATATTCTCCGGAAGAAAGACTTCCGTATCCCACCATCTCGGCGACGGACGTGCCGGTGAACTCTTCCCCGCCGGGCCAGGAGTATAGTTCCTTGCCGTCAACCACCGCTACTTCCATCCTGATCGTGTCGCTCTCGGCGGCGTGGGCCCGCGCGGGGTTGTCACCGCGCACGAGGTCCGCGGGAGTGAGGTTTCTTTTGCGCTCTTGTGATCGCGGAGCGAATCTTTCTCGCTGGATGGTTTGTAGGCAGGTGTAGTTGGGAATTCTCTCCAGGCTTCGCCGCATCTTTTCCTTGATGCGGTCAAGCCTCGGGTCCTCCGGCTTAGGTGCTGCCGGCTGGGCGCCGAGGACAAAGGGCGTCAGCACGAGGACTACCGCCAGGCGTAGGCAGGTCATGGCTCCCAGCAGGAGGCAATCGAGGCAGAACACGCATGAACAAAGCGGTGCCCGAAAGTGCGCCGTCGAGGCGAAACTCGTACGAACAGAGCCGCACCCGAGAGGGTGCGGTTTAGGCTCCGGGCAATTGCGCGTATTTCTCATTGCCGGGACATGCTCGCGACCTTCACGGGATCCCGGGGGCCGGGATCTCCGGCTCGCGTGCTTCGCAAGCTATTGTACGCCGACGAGCCTTCGGGTGGAGCAAGAATTTTCGCTGGGGATACCAGGCCCTTGACCGCCGTCTTGTGCTCGCGGCTCAGCTTCGCCGGTCTCAACGGTACGCCCGAGCAGGAAACGAAGCCGGGAACGCCGGTGACCGGCCGTGCGTCCGGCGCAGCGGCGGGCCCGCGCCCTGACGGGCACGGCTCTGTTCTGCTGACGCCGCAGGCCTACTCTCTGATGAAAAACGCCCGTCGGCGTCCCCACGGGTGACCGCGCCGTCGAAAACCCAGCCGCGTTCATTGCTTTGGGTGGGCTGTGAGACCCATGGGCACTCCCTCTGATGTGTCTGGAACCGGCTGGCTCCCGCAAACTCAACGGCTACCGCACGGTTTCCCAAACCATGTTCAGTCCGGGGCGGATCTTGAACCGCCGTCCGCGCATGAAAAACATCCCTCCTCCGGGATATCTGGGGTCGGAAACTATTCTGGTGTGTCCCAGGCTGCCAGAAACCCTCGGTCGCCCCCCTCTTGGACGATACCCTGTTGCCGGCACTGAGAACATGCCGGTCACCGGCGCCACCTCAGTCAGCCTGGCTTTAAAGCGCGCGCGCTTCGAATCGAACTGTAGAGCGACAAATTCTAGGCCGATCATGAAAAGCGCTCGCGGACAGGTGTGGCGTTCCAGCACCCGGATTCGCCCGGTTACGGTTGCGCCCTTGGGCGCAATGATGTTGCCGCCCCTCTTGACAGCTTGTTTCAGTCTTCCCCGAATCGGATCACCGACAGCCGATTCGGGGGAGTCGATCCGTGTTTCCAGTCGAATGTGCAATAGGGCGCCCGGCGGAATCTCGGTTTCCTCGATGACGTCGGTCTTCCGATCCGCGGGCCCGGCGATCTCGCCAAACGAAAGCGAGGATTGAGCCCCGAATTGCCGGCAATCCTCGTAGCTGATTTCATTTCGGCTCTCGATACCCGACGAGAAACGCATGGCCACGCGAGACTTTTCAGGTAGCACGACGCTCGAACCCCCGATGGGCAGCCTCATGTAGGTCCACTCGGTGGCCGCCTTCGTAACCTTGAGACGAAAGGGAATGTTGTCGGCCTCGAAAGTCAGACGAATCAAGTCCAAACTTTCCGCATCCGCCCAGAGAGACCCGTGATGGGCCACTTTGGCTTCCTGGCCTTCGTTTCGGAGTACGTACTCGCTTTTCGCCAGTGGGACACGGTAGTCGTAATGAAGCACGCTTCTCGCGGAAAGACTCTCCTCGCCGACAAAATCGAACTCGGCCTCGTCGGCGACGAAAAGCGTCTCAAGATGAGTCGCATAGTCGCCCACGGAGACAAGCCCGTATCCCACCATCTTGGCCAAGGGGGTTCTGGTGAACTCTTCCGCCCCGGGCCAAGAGTGCAATTCTTCGCCGTCAACCAGCGCGACTTCCATCCTGATCGTATCGCTGGCGTCTGCATACACCCTGGCGTCGGAGGCGCTACCCCTATCACCTTTCCTTGCTTGCTTTTCCGCGCGTTTGCGAGCCTGTTCGGTGAAAGTCGTGCGTTCGATGGTTTGGAGACACGTGTAATTGGGAATTCTCTCCAGGCTTCGGCGCATCTCTTGCCTGATGCGGTCAAGCGTCGGGTCCTCGGGCTTAGGCGCTGCCGGCTGGCCCCCGAGAACAGAGGGCAGTATCACGAGGAGTGCCGCGAGGCGTAGGCAGTTCATGGCTACCTTCAAGGGTCCCGCATCTCCGACTTCGGGTGCTTCGCAAGCTATTGTACGCCGACGCGCCTTCGGGGGGAACAGGAATCTTTGCTCTATGGGCCGCAGCCCATGGCCGCTGGCTTGTGCTCGCGGCTCGGCGTCGCCCGTCTTAACGGTACGCCCGAGCAGGAAACGAGGCCGGGAACGCCGGTGACCGGCCGTGCGTTCGGCGCAGCGGCGGGCCCGCGCCCTGACGGGCGCGGCTCTGTCCGGTTACCGCCGCGGCGAAAGTGATCGCGCACATGGGGCCCCGAAATTACCTTGAAACGAAAGCCTCGCCGCGTGCTGAGAAAAGCGGGCTAGGTTCCGGCGGTCGCGGCGCCGTGACGAGGTGATTCTCTCAAACCGCTACTTTCCCGAGT
This sequence comes from Bryobacterales bacterium, assembly GCA_965248365.1. Classification (GTDB taxonomy): domain Bacteria; phylum Acidobacteriota; class Terriglobia; order Bryobacterales; family UBA6623. The sequence goes on from CBDFJA010000004.1 coordinate 1,679,397, forward strand.
TTGTGGTAGAGTCACGGCAAGGGTTTCCGAGCTTGGGGGGCGTGTCGTTTGCCGTACATCAAAGCGGGGATGTGGAGTATCCTTCGCGATACACTTAAAAAAATCAGGGGTAGTGGAGCGGTGAGACGTAGAACCACTCGGCGCAAGCGGGGGCGCCTCGCGGCGGGCTTACTGTTCGGTCTGACGTTCCTGACCGGGGCCTACTCCCAGCCGGCCCCCGAACCCGATCCCGTAAGCTGCGGGTCGGAACCGACCGACCTGCGGCTCAACTTCGACGAACTTCTGGCTTGCGACATCGGAGTGATGGGAGACTCCGATCTGTTTTCATTCACCGGCTTGTTCGGGGACGTCATGGTCGTGCAGGCGACGGCCCTGGCGAGCGGGGATGATATTTGTGTTGAGGTTTTTGACCCCGGGGCGGCGCGGATCGCCAACGAGTGCGCCGTCCAAAGCGCCCGCGCCGATGTGAAGTTGCTGAGCTCGGGAAGCTACGCGATCCGCGTATCTGATTGGAATAGCGATCAAACGCCGGCCTATGCCATCATTCTCGATCGCGTGTCGCCGCCGTCGTCCATGACGACTGCGGTCGAGTTCAACCAGATCGTGGCCGGCATGATTGCGCCGCTCGGAGACGCCGACCAATACTCCGCCGTAGGCGCGGCAGGGGATCTGTTTATCGTTCAGGCGACGGGCCAAAGTCCCGGTGATGATCTTTGTGTCGAGGTTTTCGGCCCTACGGGGGATCGGCTGGGCGAAGGATGTGGCAGCCCCAGCGCGCGCGCCGACGTCACGCTCATCAATTCCGGAACCCACGTAATGCGGGTGACGGACTCGAACGGCGACGGAACGCCCGAGTATGCTCTGAACGTAGAATGCCTGGGCACTTGCCTGTCGACCGGCCTGGTACCGATCATATTCAGCTTGACCAGCTCGGCCAGTTTCGTCGCCGGCGCCCTTGCGCCGGGTGCCATCGTAACCATATTCGGCGAGGGCTTGGCGGCGGGCGAGGCGAAGTTGCAAGCCGTTCCGCTTCCCACGGTTCTCGAGACTACGTCGGTCACCATGAACGGCGCCCCCGCGCCGCTGTTCTATGTCTCTCCGGAGCAGGTTAATTTTCAAGTACCCTACGAGATTGTTCCCGGCGCCGCTACGGTGGCTGTCGATGTGGCGGGCCTGGGCAGCGGCGGTTTCCCCGTTGATGTTGCGCCGGTGGCTCCTGGGGTTTTTCTGCTGCCTGGGGGCAACCGGTGCGTGGCGCAAAATCAAGACACGACACTGAATTCCAATACCGACCCCGCGGCAGTCGACAGCGTCATCACGGTGTATCTAACCGGGCAAGGCCCGCTGGACAACCCGGTCGGCAGCGGTCAGGCGGCTCCGCTCGAGCCGCTGTCGCGAGCCGCGCTTCCGGCTATCGCAACGATCGGCGGAGAGGACGCGGACCTGCCTTTCTTAGGGCTTACGCCGCAGCTCGTGGCGGTGTCACAGGCCAACGTTCGGGTTCCCGACGTGTCCGGCGGTGATCGCCCACTAACGATAACGATTGACGGCGTTCCCAGCAACACATGCCTGGTTTCGGTGGCAGGGGACCCGGCAGATCCGGGCGGCGACCCCGGAGGCGATCCGGGCGGCGATCCTGGTGGAGACCCCGGAAGCGATCCGCCCGTCGATCTGCCCCCTCCTCTGATCCTGTCGGTGAATCCCGACAACGGGACGGCTAACGGAGGAACGCTACTGACGATCGGCGGCGAGAACTTTCAGGATGGCGCCCAGGTCAGCGTCGGTGAAGTGCAGGCGCCCTCGACGATCTTTGTCAATCCAAGCACTCTGCAAGCGTCCGCGCCTAAGGGGGATCTGTCCGGAGAAGCGGTTAGCGTCTCTGTCATGAACCCGGATGGGCAGGTGTCGACGCTGGGAGCGGTGTTCACTTATACGCCGTGAACCGCCGCGCATTTTTCATCACGGCTCGCGGTGACAGTTCCCTACGTCGCCGAGCATACGGTATTTCGGCAAGCGGGCGCGATGAATCGCGCCCGAGCACGGCATGCCGTGCCCTTGCCCCCCTGACGGGGGGCCTTAGCTTCCACTCCCGCCGGCTGCTGGCACGGCCCCGGCCCCCACGCACCCCTTCCGCGAGAGAAGCGGGCTAGGCGCCGGCGCTTGGCCCCAACCAGGGGTTTATAATCGTGGATACCTTGGCGTACGTGGAATGGCTTGAAAAGGCTGTGGAACGCAAGTTGGCTGACCACTCGATCGGCTCGCCCGTGGCTTTGCGAGCTCAGTTGAACTTGAGCAGCGATCACGGGCTGCCAGCCGCGATGTTGGCCGGGTTGGTGTCGGCGGCGGAGCGTTGGTTCGCCGGTAAGCCGCTGAGCGTATACGCGCAAGGCGGGGCCGAGTTGGAATACGTAAGCCTTTTGGTTAAGTTTTCGGGCGGCCAAACGGCCCTGCTAAGCTCCGAGGTCGTCCGTGGCGATCGAGGGACGGGCGGCGAGGGGCCCAACGTCTTGCTACTGATTGTGGGGAACCACGGCACGATGCAGTTCACCGACCATCCCGGTTCCGCTGGTCGAGCCGTGGAGATCGGGCTGCGGGGCGGGGCGGAAACGAAGAAACTGGTGCGGGCTATCGAAGAGTCTCTCGGCAAGGGGCGGCCCGTAGCCCTTGACTAACCGGAAAAACGACTGTGCCCGACAAACCACGGTTCGGCGTCCTGCTGGTCACCGGCGGGATGACACACCAGGAAAACTACGGGCTCGGTTTCAAGGCCGACCCGCGCGCTAAGATCATCGGAGTCACCGACGAGAGGGGTGTCGACCGGCGCCGGGCCGAGCTGAACCGCCGCTTGGCCGAGCAGATGGAAGTCCCTCTTTTCCCGGATCTCGACGCAGCTCTGCGGCGCCCTGACGTACATCTGGCTTCGGTCTGCTCGGAGTTCGAGCGCCGCGCCCGCGTGGGGACGCGTTGTGCGGAAGCGGGGAAGCACGTCTATATGGACAAGCCTCTGGCGACCACGATGGCGGACGCCGATCAGCTTGCCGCGGCGGTACGGCGCCGCGGGGTGCGGAGCCAGATGTTCACGCTGGTGGGAGCGCCGTTCGCGAAACGGGCGAAACAGATCGTGGACTCGGGCGTACTCGGGGCGCTGCGAGCTATCCACTGTGACCTGCTGTTCTCCAAAGGCTATCCAGGCGGCGCTCCGCTCGGCAAGCCTCGCCGGGAGCACTATCCCCCGAGACAGTTTACGTTTCCCGACGCCAAGCGAGAGATCTGGACGACGGCGGTCTACTCGTTGACGCTGATTCGTTGGCTGACAGGCGGGCGGGCCTTCCGCTCCGTCTACGCCACATCAGCCAACTACTTTTTCGAGGAGCATTACAAGCGAGACGTCGAGGACTTCGGCGCCCTGGCGGTGACGCTCGACGGTGGAATGACCGCTACGATCACGGCCGGGCGCATCGGGTGGCAGAGCCACCCCAGTTCCGGGCCGAATTTCACGCGCCTATTCGGCTCCCAGGGAAGTGTAGTGATCGACGGACACGCTCCGCGGTTCGAGGTTGTCTCGGACCAGCCGCCCTGGACGCCGCCCCCACGCGACCCCGATGACCCGATGTCATTTTGGAGCAGCACCGGCGAAAAAGCCCCTCGCCGCCCGAAGCCGGATTGGTACAAGCCGGAAACTCTCCCCAGGCGCTCCGATCAAGCCATGTTTCTCGATAGCATCGAGCAAGACAAGGAGTCGGAGGTCACCGTCGCCGACGGGGCCGCGGCGACCGACGCGATGTTGGCCGCCTACGAGTCCGCGGCGACGGGGGAGGTTGTCCGCTTGCCCCTCGCCGGTTGACTTGCAAGCATCCTGGTTGTGCCGGCGCACTCTACTTCAGATTCGGCGCGCCGATGCGGATACGGGGGTCCCTGCTTCCGCGGATGGGCCGCTACAGCCCCAGCGATGCTTTCAGGGTGAGTGTTTGACCCGAGCGGTGGTCGCGGATGTGCAATTGGCCGTCCCCTAACTCGATGTCGTCGACCCCCTGGAAACCCTCGGGCGCGCGCGTCCAAAACATGAGGTAGCGAGCCTCTATCTTCGAGCTTGCGGGTAGCCAGCGGTAGAGCATGGTGTCGAAGAGCTTGTTCATGGTGATGACTCTTCGCCGCGGCCAGTCAAACGCCTGGGTACCGAACTCCAGACCGCGAATCATCATGCCCTCGCGCGGCAGGTATTCCCAAATCTGCAACCAAGGATAGTCGGACCGGGGGAATACGTAGCCCAACAGCAAGCGCCGTTTCGGATTGAGAGCGGTAACGTAGCCGAATTCCCTCCGCGGATCGATCAGGAAGCCGTAACGGTCCATCGTGCCCGACGATTCGGGAGCCAGGCGCAGATCGATGGTTCCACCGCCGAGCTTCGGCGCGCGGGGCCAGGTGAACTCCTTGCCGGGCGGCACGCGGTGCCCCAAGTTATCTCTGTCCATTTGGTCGGGCCGGGTCATTGCCCGGGTCGCGGAGAGATCGACAACCGTTCCCGACTCGAAAAACGGAGATCCGATCGTCCCATGCTCGGCCCAGTTGATCGGCCGGTCGAAGGTGAGCAGGTTTTCGAGCGTGCCGTGGACGTAAACGACGTTTTCTCCATCGACGAGACGGATCGTACGTTTCAACATCTCCTGCACGCGGGGCAAATGGACGGCCTGCACCAACTCGGCGATCTTTCCCTTCTTAACGGTCGACTCGGTGGTCCAAGCGAGGTCTCTGGCTTCACCGTGCTGCGGAAGCCCAGCCCTTTCTTCATCCTCCGAGGGCGGGCCGAAGCCGTCGACGCAGATGAAGTGTCCGACGTAGGTCAAACCCCACATCGGCCGATGGAGTTCCCGGGCCATGCGGATGTGATCCCACATGGGGTTGATCGTCGCCGCGTCGTCGTTGAGCACGAGGCTGGCGAAGGCTCCACTGGTGTGAAGAATTGTCAGCTCGATCCGATCGTTGGAAACGACCAAGGAAGGTCGCCCTTGGAAATCGCCTTGCCGGAAGGGATCGACGTCCGATTGGGCCGAGGCCGGCCACCCCCAAAACCCCACTGCGACACATAGGAGTGCTCCAACACGCGAGAAACTCGTGAAATCAAATCGGCTATTCCGCCACCCAGAATACATGCAAGGCGCCTCTCTACTAAGTTTTGCTAGTGCAGCTTAGCATATGCGCCGCGCCGCAGAGCCAGTCGTAAGGACAACGGGGGCCCGGTCGCAGCAGCACTCCGACGTGCCTGCCGGACAGACGGAAATGTCTGTCCCACGAGTGATGGGCGCGGCGGAGTTTCCGACAAGCAGTGGTCTGCTCTGAACGCCGCGTTAGGCGAGCAGGAGGGAACCGCGGGCCCTTATCGCTTGCCGACCCGGTACAGGTAGATTGTGTGGTTTCGGCCCTGGCCGGCAAACGATTCCGTCTTAACCGGCGTCCAGCCCATGATCTGGAAGTCGTGCGAGACGACGCGGGCCCCGGGCTTTAGGCTCTGCTCGAGCCTTGGCCTCAGTTTCATGTTCGAAGAGGTGAGCAGGTACACCGTGACCACGGAGGCTGGGCTCAGGTCGACTTCGAGCAAATTACCCTGAACGACCCGAACACGGTCGTGGATGTTCAACTCTTTTACACGGCCCTGTGCTTGCTTGGCCAGATCCTCGTCAAGCTCAACTCCGACCGCGCGAGCTCCGAACTTCCGCGCCGCGGCAATGATGATTCGTCCATCTCCGGAACCCAAATCGTAGACGGTGTCCTTGCTGTTGACGGCGGCCAGTTCCAGCATTCGCTCGACGACCTCGAGCGGAGTCGGCACGTAGGGAGCCATGCTGCGGGGATCGTATTGCTTTTGGGCCCGCACGTCCGGCAGCAGCAGCAAGAGGCCAACGACCAGCAGGACTCGAGCCGCCTTGAACACCGCCGTCATCATTCAACCCCTATCGGCACAGGCTCCGATCGCCACCCGACAAACATCGACCCATCTCCCATGAATATATCCGAATCCTCTTCAAAGAGCCAGCCTTGGTCTGAGTTGGGGTGATGTTTGAGACGGAAGAACGTTGTCGAGCAGTCCGCGGCCAAGTGTTCGGCCTCGGGGAATGGGCAAACCGGGACAGTCTCAGTTGCCACTGTGGGCGGCCCCTAGTCGCATCAGCAAGTTGGAGTTCGCGACATGACTTAATTGAGGCTGTCCCGGTTTCCCTAATGCGGGTTAAAGCCGCGCTTGTAGATTCCTCAGCGCGCGGATGGCCGCTTGGGCCACCTTGGAGTCGGCGTCGTGGGTCAGTCGCTCCAGATGAGGCAAGCTCTCTCGATTGCCGCTAACAGAGATCACGTGGGAGAGCTCCTTCTTCTGATCTTTGGTTCCCTTGGTCAGCGGATCGTATAGTCGGGAAAGAACCTCTGGTTTTCGAGCCAGCTCTACGAGGAAGGGCCGCGCCTCTCCGCGGTGAAACAGCGAGTTCAGGTCGTCGACCAGGTAGCTCACGTACGACATGTCCCCGAGGTACACGGCGGCAAAAGCCATGGACAGCCGAGCGGACTCGCTGCGTTCGTTGGCGAAAGCGTCCAGGATCATCTTCAAATCTTGCTTTTTCCCGGCCCGGCCAATCCCTTCCGCCGAGGCCGCGCGAACCTGATGGTCTCTGTCTTTCAGATGAACAAGGAAAATCGACCGCTGGCCGGAGTCGGGCATTTTGGCCAGCGCAATCAAAGATTGCCGCCGGATCTTCTTTTCCGAACTTGTCCTGACCAGGCCCACCAACTCGGGGATAGACTCCTTCACCGATAGCTGACCCATCGCCTTGACGACGGCCAGTTGGACATTTTCGTCCAAATCATGCAGCAGGAAAGTCAGCGACCGGCCAGCCTTCAGATCGCCGATTTTTTCGATCGCGCGCACCGATTCCAGGATCAAGATCGTGTCCTTGGACCGCAGCGCCTCCGTGAGTTGGGGGAGCGCTGCTTGGCCGCGAAGCACGCCGGCGGCCCGAGCGGCATTGGCGCGGGATTCCATGCTGCTGCCCCCGCCTATTACCCGCGCGATCGCCTTAACGACGTCGGGCGAGACATCGAGATAGGGTTCGATGATCACCTCGCTGGGCTGGGCAAATCGATTCCGTATGTCACGGCCGAAGTTTTTCAGAGAGGCCTTGAAGCCTTTCCCGACATACCCGATTTTGTAAAAGTTGACCAGCCCGTCCACGGCCATGATCTGGATGCCGGGGACGGAATCGCGCGTGGCCTCGATCAGCGGGTCGAGACTGTGCTGGGTCCCGATGCGCACGATGGAGCCTACGGCGCTTGCGCGGACGTCGGAGACGGGATCTTTCAGCAGTTCCCGCAAGGGGGCTATGTATTGCGGGTCGCCGAGGCCTCCCAACTTCTGGGCGGCCTTCATGCGCTGCTTCGGATGGGAGTGCTTTAGCTCCTCCACTTGCGCCGACAGTCCCGCGGCAAGCAGGAGTGCCGACGCCAAGAGAGCAAACGGCCGAAACAGATCACGAATTCGCATGACGTCGATCCGAGGGTGCGGCCAGTCTCGAAGAGGTGCTGAATCTACGATTATTATACGTACTCGATTTTGACGCGTTGCGGGATAAGTCCGGTTTCATGCCCCAGGTCTAAAAGTTTCTGGGCGGATTCGACGACCTCGGGCCGCATGCTCGTCGTATGGTGGTTCACATACATCCCAATGAACTTGTCGGCCAGGTTCGGATCGATGCCGCGGGCAAATTCCTGGGCGTAGGAGAGGGCTTCCTGACGATGATCGAGGCCGTAGCGGATACTTTCGTCGAGGCGCTCGGCGCATTCCCGCTGCAGCTGGGGCGCCAGCGAGCGCAGAACGGCGTTCGCGCCCAACGGCAAGGGTAGGTCGTACTTCTGTTTCCACCACGTGCCAAGGTCGACCACGCGCCGCAAGCCGGTCTGGTTGTAACTGAGCTGCCCTTCGTGGATGACGACACCGGCGTCCACCTTTTCCGTCTCGACCGCATGGAGAATCTCGTCGAAAGGAAGGATTCGTACTTCGAAGTCCGGCTCAAACAGCCGCAAAACTAGATAAGCGGTCGTGGTCATGCCGGGCACGCCGATTGTTTTCCCTTTCAACCGCGAGGGAGACAGGTCGTGTTTGGAAATGACGACCGGCCCGTAACCGTCGCCTACGCTTGATCCGGCGGTGGTTAAGACGTATCGGTCGGCGACATACGGGTAGGCATGAAAGGAAATCGCGGTCATATCGTAGCGACTTTCCGCCGCCGCCTCATTCAGCGTCTGGATATCACGCAAAACGTGCTCGAATTCAACTAGATTGGATCGCACTTTGCCCGTAGCTAGGGCGTAGAACATAAACGCGTCGTCCGCGTCCGGGCTGTGCGCGACCGAGATTGTTTTTGCTCTTGGCGGCATCGGGACGGTTCGGTGGCGCTTCGCCTCCGCGTTGACTCGCTCCCTTTGCAGGGCGGATAATATGGCGGTGCGAGACGTGAGTTACCTGATGACCCGCAACGTGGAGCAGCTGGCGGAGACTTCAGCATCGGCTGCGAGCTTACCTACTGTAGCAGATTCACCGCGGCGAGCAGCCGTGGCGAAAGTTCGGCGCGGCGAAGCAGGGGGGGCTCGCGAACCGCGCTATCCTGCTGTAGCGAGGCAGGAGGTCCCAAGTCGCGGGCAATGGGATTTGCCGTGGCGAAAGGAGGCGATGCAGCCGGCTTTCATGCGCTATAAGACCCCAACGGAGGGGCACTCTCGGCGGGGGGCCGCCTCCCACCAGCACGCGCTCCCATTCGCAACGAGGCAACGCGTTCCAACCTACGCAGGGTGGGCCGGGCCGTGGGTTCTCCTGCTCAGCGTATTCGTTGGTTTGGGGTTCGCCGAAGTCGGCCTTCGCGTTTTTTATCTTCGCGACCTCGATACCTCAACAGCGATCATTCACCGAGCATCAGCGGACCCGGAACTCGTCTATGAACTGACACCCGGTTCAGCAGTGATGCGCAACGGCGTTCGGGTTCAGATCAACAGCGAGGGTTTTCGCGATGACCCATTTCCTAACGACCGGGAAGAGGGTGAGTTTAGGATTGTGGTTATTGGGGACTCCGTCGCGGTGGGCCTCGGGGTTCCGATGGCGAAGGCTTTTCCCCAGGCTTTAGAGCAATTGCTGAACGAACCGCCACCGTTTCCGAACACAAAGGTAACGGTTTTGAACATGAGCGTGTTCGGCTATTCCATGCGGCAGGAACTGCGTGTGCTGACGGAGCGATGTCTGCCCAAGGAGCCGGATTTAATCATTTGGTCTTATTGTCTGAATGATCCCGATCAACAAGACGCCGGTCAGGCAAGATACTATCGACGCCCTCCGTTGGCCGTGATGCAACTGTTGCACGACGCTCGGGACCGCTTTCGGCTGTTGGGAGATGATCGAAAATACCATGTGAGAATTCATCAGGATTTTGCGATTCAAGTGGAAGAAAACTTCAAGAAACTGGGTCAGATCTCGGTCCAAAGCCGCGTTCGCCTGCTGGTTGCCGTCATACCGGCCTTCCACTGGGGAAGGGGGTATCCTTGGTTCGCCACCCATGAGAGGATCGTCCGGTTAGCTCGGGAAAACGGATTGGAGTCGATCGACCTGCTGGATCCATTGATGGACAAGCCGGTGTCGAAAGTCGGGCGTGATATTTGGCACCCCACCGTCCTAGGGCACTCGATCATCGCCGGCGTGCTCGCCGAGTGGGTCCGGACGACTCTTGGGTGAACTGGTTTGCGTGTTGAGAGACGGGAGAACAAAGACCCCTTGAGGACGCGGTGGCGGGTGATGGCGGGGTTCTACCTCGGGACGAATGGGCGTCGGGAACCCGCCTTCCCCTCGCGAGGCGGTCGCAGCTTTGCCGGGGCCTTGACGCGGCTCCGGCTTTCGACTCCCGCGGCGAGGCCCAAACCTCGTATGGAGGTAGAATCGATGATATCTTCGGTCGCGGCCGAGGGTTTCGACGTCTCCTTCGTACCTGTTTGGGAGGGCAAGGATTTCACGGCAACGGTGGAGCAAGCCGAGGAGATGGGAGCATTGCGTCTCACGACAAATGAGCTGCCATGAATGATGAAGCCAAGATAGTGGCCATGGTTCCGGATTTGTTCTTTGCCGCCAAGATCAGTGGGACGGCGAAGCGAGTTGGCGTAACGCTGGAATTCGCTACCTCGGAGCAGGATTTGCTGACCAAGAGCCGCGATGGCGCTTCCCTGATCATCTTGGACCTGAACGCCGGCGGCTTGGACCCGGTGGCGTTGATCGGCAGGCTGAAGGCGGATTCGAACAGCGGTAAAACGCCGTTGGTCGGGTTTGTCCGCCACGAAATGTCGGAGTTGATCGAGGCGACGCGGGCTGCCGGGTGTGATCAAGTTCTCACCCGGAACGCTTTTTCGAAGAATTTGCCGGAAATTCTTCGACGTGGTTAAGCACGGCGACGGTTTTTCAACACCTTCTTCCCTTCACGCCAGCCTGCTTTTCTGCTTTGAAAGTAGGCCTTGTCTGTAACATGAATACGTTACGCGGCATATTTTCATGCCGCGGCGTGGACGAAGTTCATGGTGACTCACCCGGTGGCCAGACCCGCGTGGCGCCGCCCACTCTTCGCCGAACCTAGCCCGCATTTCTCGCCACCTGACGGTCGAAGCACGCCATAGGCCCGCCATTACTGCGTCGCGCTTGCTCGCCGTGCTCAACGTAGGGTTCAAGTACGCCCGCATTGTTCAAGAAATGCGGCGCCGAGCGGCGCGCGCCTTGTACTGACGGGCCTCTCACGCACTTCGCCTCGCCACCTGGTGAGAAAAGCGGGCTAGGGAGGCTCCCCGAATACAGTTCGGACCGTAGGGGCGTGACATGCCGTGTCCGTCTTCCAAGGTCGCCACATCCCCGACGGCTATGGACTGGATCTCGCTTTTGCCTGTTCTTGGACAGTCTCCGGTTGACACTGGTGGGTGCGCATGATAAACCGAAGCTTGCCCTCGCTTTTTCTCTTTGTTGGAACGTAAAGCAAGAGAGATACAGTGCCTCTGAAGACTGCACTCATCCGGCTTGTCCTCCGGCTGCCGGCCGCGGTGGCCGTCGTTGCGCTCCTTGTCGTCACCACGGCGGCGGCAGCGCCCGGTCTGTTTCACGGCGACAGTCCGGATCACTGTTGCGAGTTCTGTCACCTCGGCCACCTTCCCATCCTGAAGCCGGGTGCGGGGGTAACCTATCACGCGCCCCCGAGCTTGGCTACCGCGTTGCGATCCCAGGCCGCTCCGCGGCAGAGCTACTTCTCGTTGAGCCTCCGCCACTCTCGCGCTCCCCCCGCATAAACTCTCTCGACAGACCGCTTGCCCGCACTCCAAGGGGCAAGACCCGTAGCGAGGATCTTTCTTTTGAGATCCGCGGCCTTCTCTTCCAAGAGACAACCGCGACAAACAGCCTTTGGGCCGGCGAACGCTCGCCGCGCCCGCGGCAACACGGGAGTTTAAGCGAATCGTCAAGCATCTGATACTTGTTCTATGCCTGACAGGTCCCTGGCAAGGATTCTCCGGGCGACTCCGAGCCCAATCGCAGGGCTCGATTGAGGGACAGGTGACCCTCGCCGAAACCGGCGCGCCGCTGCGAGGAGTTTCTGTCCTCATTCCGCGCTTGGGAAGGACCCTCGTCACCGATGCCGAGGGCCGCTATCGCTTCGATCGCCTCCCCGAGGGCTTCTATCGGGTTCTCGCACACCTCGACAGCACGCTGACGGAGAAAGCCAAGGGCGTCGCCGTGACGGCACGGCGTTCTGCGACCCTGAACTTCACGCTGGCCATCGCTGTTCAGGAATACGAGATCACGGTCACGGCGGCGGGCAAGCAAGAGACGGCGTTTGAATCGTTCCAGACGGTTGACTCGCACACCTCCTTTGATTTGGCGGAGTCCACTGCCCCGGCCATCGGCGATGTGTTGGCCGGTCGGCCGGGCAATGGGGTCGCCAAGCGCGGTTTTGGCCCGGGGAGTTCGCGTCCGATCATCCGGGGCTTCGATGGTGACCGCGTTTTGGTGATGCAGGACGGCATCCGCACGGGAACTTTGTCGTCGCAGTCGGGCGACCACGGAGAGCTCATAAACACCTCGACCCTGGACCGCCTGGAGGTCGTCAAGGGCCCGGCTACGCTGCTCTACGGCAGCAACGCTCTCGGAGGCGTCGTGAACGCCGTCACCCGCCACCACGCGGTTCACGAGCACCCGCACGAGGGCCTTCGCGGGTATGTTTCGGGATCAGCGGGATCGGCCAACGCGTTCGGCGGTGGCTCGGCGGGCTTTGAATACGGCCGCGGCAGATGGCTGCTCTGGGGCGGGGGCGGCGGCCAGCGAAGCGGAGACTACGACACGCCCCGGGGACCGGTCTTCAACTCTAGGACGCGGGTCGCCAACAGCTACGGCGGGGTCGGATGGTATGGAGATAGGACTTTCGTCAGCTTCAGTGTTCAAGCCGACGACGGCGCCTACGGCGTTCCGTTTGCCGCGGAGTTCGAAGGCGGCGAGGAAGAGTTGGATCGTGTTCAAATCGACTCCCGGCGCGAGTCGTATCAAGCGAACTGGGGACTGCGGAAGCTGAGTTCGGCCATCGAAAGCTTCACGCTTAAGCTCAACCTCACCGAGTGGGAACACGACGAGGTCGAGTTCTTCGGAGACGGCGAAAGTGAAGTCGGGACGACGTTCGACCAGAAACAGTTCGTCTATCGCGGTGTCTTCGAGCAGGCCCAGCGCGATCAGTTGACCGGCCGATTCGGTTTTTGGGGCCTCGTTCGGGACTACGATGTCGCCGGGTTGGAAGCCATATCCCCCCCGGTAGAGCAGGACGCCTTCGCCGTCTTCGCGCTCGAGGAGATCGGCTTCGAGCGCTTCAAGCTGCAATTCGGCGGTCGCCTGGAGAGAACCCACTACGCGCCGGGAATATTCACCGGCGGGAACCGTGAAGGCCGCGGTACGGATTACCCGAATCGCTCTTTCACCGGAGCATCCGCCGCCGCCGGTGTTCACGCGGACGTTTGGCGCGGTGGAGCGTTGGTCGTCAACTACGCCCACTCCTATCGCGCCCCGGCGCTCGAGGAGCTCTACAACTTCGGGCCGCACCTGGGATCGCTGGCGTTTGAAGTGGGCGATCCGAATCTCGGCCCCGAGACAGGCGACGGAGTCGAGATTTCACTGCGCCAGAGAAGCAAGCGGGGGCGAGGCGAACTCAACCTGTTCTACTACGGCTTCAACAACTTCGTGTTTCCCTTCGCGACGGGAGAGTTTGAAGGCGGGCTTCAGGTCATCAACTTTACTCAGCTCGATAGCCGCTTCGCCGGTGCCGAGGCCAACCTGGATCTGGCCCTCCATACTAACGTCTGGTTCAACCTCGGAATGGACTACGTGGACGCGCAAGAAACGAACTTCGACACACCACTGCCGCGAATACCTCCCCTTCGCGGACACGTGGGGTTCGATTTCCGTCACGCAGGATTCAGCGTCAAGCCCGAGCTGGTCTTGGCCGGCGGCCAGCATCAGACCTTCACGGGTGAAACGCGAACTCCCGGCTATGGAGTCGCCAACTTGAAGGCTTCCTACATCATTCCCCGAGGACGCCTTGTTCACCAGTTCGCCCTTAACTTCTTCAACATCGGCGATCGCCTCTACCGCAACCATTCCTCGTTCATCAAAGACCTCGCCCCCGAAATCGGTCGCGGCGTCCGGTTCACCTACCGCATTCGGTTCTTCTGATGGGCGCCGGGATGTCGCCAAGAATGGCGCTACGGCACGCAGGATGCGCGCGCCGCAAAGGAGGAAGACGGGCTCTCGCGGATATGCGATCCGTCGGTTTCGCCGGGAGCGGCACGTTCTGACCGGTCGCAAACGGGACCGGATACAACGAGGCGTCCGACTATGTTCACCTGGGCAACGGAGTTGCGGGTCTGTGAGAGAGTGGACACTCCAGAACAGTCCCCGTTTTATGCTCACGTGGACCGCTGACTTCCATCCTCGGTCGGAAAGTTTGGGCGGGCCTATTGCGTGCTTCGACCGTCAGGTGGTGAGAAATGTGGGCTAGGCTCGCAACGAAAGTCCGCCGTCAACGGCGATGACTTGGCCGGTGACGAAATCAAAGGTGAGCAAGTTGACGACCGCCGCCGCGATCTCTTCGCCGCGGCCCGGCCGGAGCATCGGCGTGACCGACACCAGGTGTTCGATTTCAGCAGGCATCTCGGAGCCGAAATGAACGACCCCCGGCGCTACGCTATTGACCGCGATTTCAGGCGCGAGCGCTTTGGCCAGCGCCCGCGTCATCATGATTACCCCGGCCCTTGAAGAGCAGTAGGGGACATGGCGTCTCCAGGCGCGGAGGCCCCCCAGCGAGCTCAGGTTGACGATCCTCCCCCCTCCGTTCTTGAGCATCAGCCGCGCGGCGGACTGGCAACAAAAAAATGTGGCCTTCAGGTTCACCTGGTGAATCCAGTCCCAATCGTCCTCGGTGACCTCCAGCACTTTCATTGCGCGGTAACGTCCGGCGTTATTGACCAGGCAATCGAGCCGGCCGTAGTTGGCTTCGACCTCCTCGAACAGGCGCCGAATTTCGCTGACCTCGGCGAGGTCGGCTTGGAAAGTCTTCCCCGCGCACTCGACCGCGGTCTCTTCGGCTTCTCGCTTCGATTGGCCGAAGTGAATCGCCACCCGGGCGCCCTCCTCGGCCAGGCGGAGAGCAATAGACCGTCCGATCCGCTTCGCTCCGCCGGTCACCAGCGCAACCTTTCCCTCGAGCCTTCGATGCGAGGTGCTCATGGTTCAGCGGCACTCCTCGATAAAGACTAGCAAGCTGCGACATGTCGGGCCCCGCCTCGATCCGAGGGGGACCAGAGATCGCCCCTGGACCGGCGGGATCGCCGGTCCCTACCGCCGCGACTGGTGAGGAGTCCCAGTAGGGACAAGCGATCGCAGCAACATCTCCAAGCGATGTGGTTTGAGATAAACCTGACCTTCCAGTTGCTCGACTTCGTAATGTTCCGAGTACTCGCGAATCAGCGCCAGAGGGACGGCGAGGGGCGTTAGGCCTTGGCGGTATTCGTCGATCAACCCAGCCAGGCGGGTCGGCGAACCTCGGTCCAAGTGTAGCCGCAGAAGCCCAAGCGCGTGATGCAACGCACGGGCGTGTTTCGTCTTCGTAGTCGGGACTGCCATGGCACGCATGAACAAAGCCTCGTAGCGCGCTCGAAAATCCTTCCTGGCGAGTTCTTTGATCCGCGCGACCCAGCGGTTCAGGTCGCGACAGCCCTGTATCGAGTGTGCCGTCAGCAGCAACTCGTGATCGCGGTGAAAACCGATGGCGTCTTGAATCCCCCATCGCCGGCCGAACAAACTCCGCAGCCGATGGTAGGCGAACGCCCGTTCGATGAAGTTGTCCCGGAGGCCGGGACGGTCGAGGCTGTTTTCCTCTTCGACGGGCAGGTTCACAAAGTGCTTGGTCAAAGCGTCGGCAAACAGACCCTGGCCGTCTCTCGCAGGCCGGTCGGCTTGATGGTAGACGGGAACGCTTTGTAGGCCGCAGCTTGGCGACCTACTCTTGAGTACGAAGCCCGACAAGCCTTCCTTGCTTAGCTGCGCCACCTTCCGGTGCGCCCAGGCACGCATCGGTTTTGTGAAGTCCCGCCGGCTTTCTGACGTTATCAAGCGGATTTCGTGGCCCTGTCGCGCCAGTTGAATCGGTTCCCGCGGGACGCCGAGCCCCAATTCCATCTCAGGGCACACCGGGACCCACTCGACGTGCGGCGCCAACACATCGGCCAGGAAGGAATCCCGCTTATGGCCACCGTCGTAGCGGACCGGCTCTCCCAACAAACAAGAAGAGACGCCGATCCGAAGCGGACGATTTTCGGAGTACGTATTCATGCTCGGTTCCGTTCGTCAACGAGGTCCGGCGATTTTTCCCCCTGCTTGCCCGTCTTCTATAGTATGTGCTTCCCGTCAGGCCACAGCCTTGGGTTCAGGAGAAGGTCGAGGCGCTGATCAAAGGCGGCCGGTTCGGGACTTGCCAGCGCCGGCCGCGTGGTTTTCCGGCGGGGCTTCGCCATCGGGGAATACCGCTCCATTGCCGAGTCAGCCATCGGTTATGATGGGCATGGTGCTGGGGCGGCTGCCGCGGCGTTCCCCGAACGGGCGTAGCTGAACGCCCATTCATCCGACTCTTACCTTAGGAGATTCCTTCCATGGCGTCAGCAGCGTATGACAATCTCGCGGCCAAGGCGGCCGGCAATGCCATCGATCTGATCAGCAAGATCTATGGCGTCGACAACTGGGGATTCGATTATTTCCACATCAATGGAGAGGGCAACCTGTCCGTGGCCCCCTCCAAAGATCCGGCGCGAGCGATCGACCTATACGGGGTTGTTCGGGAGCTGATTCGACGCAAGCAGTCGCCGCCTTTTCTGTTACGGTTTCCGCAAATCCTGGACGAACGGATGGCCGCTCTGCACCAAGCGTTTGCCAGGGCCATCGACGAGTTTCGTTATGAAGGCCGTCACCTCGCCGTCTACCCGGCCAAAGTCAACCAAAAGTCGGAGGTCGTCACGCGCCTGTTGGAGTCCGGTTACCGCTACGGCTACGGGCTGGAAGTGGGCAGCAAGGCGGAACTGGCGGCCGCCCTGGCCATGCCCTTGGCCGACGGTGCTCTCATTGTCTGCAATGGACTCAAAGACGACCTGTTTCTGCGCACAGCCATCTTGGCCGAGAAGGTCGGGAAACGAACCATCATTGTCGTTGAAGACCTTGACGACATGATGCTGGCGCTTGAGTTGGGCGGCAAGCTGGGCGTCGAGCCGCAAATGGGCGTTCGGGTGAAGCTGTACTCGCGCGGCAGCGGCAAGTGGGAAGACTCGAGCGGGGAATTCGCCAAGTTCGGCATGAGCACGGTTGCCCTGGTCAATGCGCTGGAAGCGCTGCGGCAACAGGGCAAGACTTCTCTGCTCAAAATGCTCCATTTCCACATCGGCTCGCAGATCAACAACATTAAAAGGGCCAAGCAGGCTTTTAAAGAGGCCGCCCGGGTCTACGCGAAAGTTCGTGAGATGGGGTTTGACGTCGAATACCTCAACGTCGGCGGTGGCCTAGGCGTTGACTACGACGGCAGCAAGACGGCGTCGGAATTCTCGATGAACTACTCCGTGCAGGAGTTCGCGAACGATGTCATCTACGTTGTCGGCGAGGTTTGCGACAACGAAGAGGTGCCGGCGCCGACCATCGTCACCGAAAGCGGACGTGCCATGGTTGCCTATCATTCCGCGCTGGTCACCGACGTGAAGAAGGTCGTGGCCCCGGGCGGACCCGGCCGCTACTCGCTCGCTGGCATGAGATCGAAAGCCGAGCCGGTCCTTGAGCTGATCGATCTCGCTCGCGGCATCAACGCCAAGAACTTCCGCGAGTACTATCACGATGCGATCCAGCAGCGAGAAGACCTGAATTCCTTGTTCGAACTCGGCTATTTAGAGCTGGCGGACAAAGCCAAAGGCGAGTGGCTGTTTTGGGAGATTTGCCGCCAGGCCGCGAAGCTCTCGCGCTCGATGAAGCAGCGTCCCGAAGAGTTCGATGACCTCGACAAGCTGTTGGCCTCGAAATACGTCTGCAATTTCTCCGTGTTCCAGTCTCTGCCGGACTTTTGGGCCTTTGACCAGCTGTTTCCCATGATGCCGATTCATCGCCTCAACGAGATTCCGACCGAGCGCGGTGTCGTCTGCGACGTGACCTGTGATTCCGACGGTTCGGTCGATCGATTCGTGGACGTGAAGAACGTCAAACAAGCGCTGGAACTACACAAGATCCGGCCGGGCCGGCCCTATTATTTGGCCTGTCTGCTTTTGGGCGCTTATCAGGAAACGCTGGGCGATCTGCACAATCTGTTCGGCGTTGTCACCGAAGCGAACGTCATCGTCGCCGGCGACGGCAAGGCCGCGATCGATGGTCTCACCCGCGGCGACTCGGTGCGCGAAGTGATCGAGTACAGCGGATTCGAGACCGACGAATTGAGAGCTTCGGTCGCCAAGCAGTTGTCGCAACGCAAAGACCTGGGGATTATTTCCGACGACGACGAGCACGAGGTGTTGGCCACCTATTCACGAGTGCTCGACGACTACACGTATTTGGAATAGGCCGGACAGCGATTGGTTTGGGTGCGGTTCCCTTCCAACCTGGTCGGGTCATCGATTTGTAGTTCCGCCGGATCGCCGCAAACCTCCGCCCCGAACTTTGAATCCGTAGCGCTATCATGATGAGAAGCGCGTACTCCGCCAAAGCGGGCCAGCTTTGGCTCGGAGAGAGGCGAGTGGTGATGAATCTTCGAACCCCACGGTGGATCCTGCCGGCCTGTCTGGCCGCGGTGATGGCGCCCGAGGTCAGTCTGCTCGGGCAATCCGCGGCGGTGGACCCGACGGTTCTCGAGCACATCAATGCCGGTCTCCAAGCTCGACGGGAAAACCGCCTGGAAGACGAAGCTCGCGAATTCGAAGCCGTCGCGCGGCTGGCCCCTAATCTTGCCGAGGCCCATTTGAATCTCGGGCTGGCCCGGCACAAGCAGGGCAGGCTGCGAGAGGCCGTCGAATCTTTTGAAGCCGCCCTGCGATTGAAGCCCGATCTGGGAGGTGTTCCGAAATACCTGGGTATTGATAGCTTGCGAATCGGCCGCTTGCGTCAGGCTATCAATAGTCTCGAAAAAGCTCGCGAATCGCAGCCTTCGGACGCGATGGTCAGTTCCTGGCTCGGAGCTGCGTATTTGGAGGCGGGTCGGCATCGCGAAGCCATTCCGCTGCTCGAGGAGGCTCTGAAAACCAGGCCGGATGACTACGATGTGCTCTTCCATCTCGCCAAGGCCTATCAGGCTGTTGGAGATTCTCTCTCCGACGATCTTTTCCATCGCGCGCCCCACTCAGCCCGTGCGAGACAGGCGGCGGCGGAGAACTATGCCGCCGTTGGACGCAGGGAAGACGCGTTGCGGGAATACGGGCGAGCGCTCGAACAAGACGCGGAACTGGCCGGTATTCATGCGGCCGTGGCAAAGCTATACGTCGAGGACGGCAAACTCGCCGAAGCGGAGGCGGCTTATCAGGCGGAGCTGACAATTCAGCCCGAGAGCAGTAACGTCAACTTCGCGTACGGCGGGCTGCTCATCAAGCTGGGGAGAGCTGAAGCTGCTATTCCCTACCTGGAAACGGCGGTACGACTCGAACCCGGCCTTGTCCCCGCCTATTACCAGATCGGCTTAGGCCTGCTCGAGAACGGCCATCTGGCCGAAGCTGGAAGAGTCTTCCTTCGAACCATCCAGATTGACGTTCCTGTTGAACTCCAGATGGCCAGTCATGAGAAGCTGATCCGGATCTATAAGAAGCTCGGTTCTAAACAAAAGGCTCACGAACAGGTGAGAATCCTCAAACAACTCCGAAAGCAGATTGCAGCGCAAGAATGATCGTCGCTAGCTCGCCAAACCGAGCCAGCTTTTCTCGCCACGGCGCGTGAAGGCCGCGCCTGTGACGCTCTTCCGCGGCCATGAGTGACCAACCTCGGAACGGAGAAAAAGTTCTGCCCTGGTTCCCTATCCGAAACAACGAAGCGAAAACGATTCTTACGAAAACGTCGGGATTCATCGCCGCGGCCGGATTCACCCACTCCCTCACGCCGGCCCGCAACTGCACCTACGGATGCACGTACTGCTACGTCCCCACCCTCCGCGTCTACGGTGGTCTCAAGAGGGAGGACTGGCGGCGTTGGGGGCAATTTACGACCATCAAGTCGAATGCCGCCGAACTCCTCCGCCGTGAAACCCGCCGGGAGCAGGTGATTTATTGTTCTCCGCTTGTCGATCCCTATCAGCCGGCCGAGGGGACTGCTCGGGTCATGCCTCCTATCCTCGAAGCTTTGATCGAAGAGCCCCCCGCTGTGTTTGTAATTCAAACCCGAGGCCCTTTGGTTCTGCGGGACTTGAAGCAACTTATCGAGTTAAACCGGCGCACTGTTCTGCGGGTGAGTTTTTCGCTGACGACCGATCTCGAGGAAGTCCGTCGGCTCTATGAACCCCGCTGTGAACCGCTCAGCGAAAGGCTGGCGGCGATGCGATCCCTTCGCCAAGCGGGCATCGCCGTCTACGCCACGCTGGCGCCGCTGCTTCCCTGCGACCCGGAAAACTTGGCTGCCCGGGCGCTTGAGACGACGGACCGGGATATTATCGGCGACCCGCTGCACGTGCGGTCAATGAAGCCGCACGGGGCGACCACTCGCGAAGCCGCGGCTCGCATCAGCTCGGCGCACGGTTACGAGGCGTGGCACGAGCCGTCGTTTCAGCACAGGGTCGCTGAACGGGTCCGCGCGGTCGTTCAGGCCGCTGGCCGGCGCTTCTCGACCGGTCCGGAGGCCTTCGCCTGGCTGTCGGAGCGCTAGCTGTGGAGCCTCAACAGGTTGTTCCGGGGAGGAGGGAGTCGGCTGATAGGGGGATGATAGCCGAGGCTGGCGTGGGGGCGATGCCAATTGTAGTCGTGGAGCCAGGGGAGCAGATGGTTGGCGCGTTGGAGGGAGGAGCAGTAGGAGCGGGCATAGGCCCATTCGCGGAGGGCGGTTTGGATGAAGCGCTCGGCCTTGCCGTTGGTGCGAGGGGTGTAGGGGCGGGTGAAGCGGTGGCGGATGCCGAGGCGGCGGCAAGTACGACGGAAGTGGCGGGAGCGGTAACAGGAGCCATTGTCGGTGAGCAGGCGTCGGATGCGGATGCCAAGCGAGCCATAGTAGGCGTGGGCGAGGAGAAGGAACTGGGCAGCGGAAAGGCTGCGCTCATCGGGCAGGATCTGGGAGAAGGCGATGCGGGAATGGTCGTCGACGGCGACGTGGACGAACTCCCAGCCGGCGGCGCGGGAGCGTCGGGTCTTATCGCCGGTAACGCGGTGACCGGCGTGCTGGAAGCGGCCGAGCTTTTTGATGTCGAGATGCAGTAGATCGCCGGGACGGTGATGTTCGTAGCGGCGAACGGGGGGAGCGGGTTCGAGATCGCGGAGACGGTTGAGTCCGGCGCGACCGAGGAGGCGGCTGACGGTGGCCGGGGATAGCCGCAGGGTTTGGGCGATGCGGCGGCCCGTCCAACGTTGTCGGCGCAGGGCGAGG
Source organism: Bryobacterales bacterium (assembly GCA_965248365.1). GTDB lineage: Bacteria > Acidobacteriota > Terriglobia > Bryobacterales > UBA6623. The sequence continues at coordinate 1,700,560 of CBDFJA010000004.1, forward strand.
ACGCGGTCAACGACGGCTTGCGGGGTGCGGCGCGGGCTATGCCGGGGGCGCGAAGAGCGATCGTAGAGACCGGCTTCGCCTTCGCCGCGGTAGCGGGCCAGCCAACGGCGGGCGGTGCGTTCTGAGACGTCTCGGGCCGCCGCGGCGGCCCGAGGCGTCTCTCCAGCGAGGATGCATCGAACCAAAAGGGCTCGGCCTTTGGGCGTCAATCGGGCATTCTGATGGATGTTCATGCGGTCTCTCCAGGGTCGTGGTTATTCGACAACTCCAGCTTCCCTGGTCCGGGACCGAATGAACAACCTGTTGAAAGATCACAGCTAGCCCGCATTTCTCACCACCTGACGGTCGAAGCACGCCATAAGCCCGCCATTACTGCGTTGCGCTTGCTCGCCGTGCTCAACGTAGGGTTCAAATACGCCCGCATTATTCAAGAAATGCGGCGCCGAGCGGCGCGCGCCTTGTACTGACGGGCTTCTCACCCACTTCGTCTCGGCACGTGGTGAGAAAAGCGGGCTAGGCGAGTCCGGTCTCCCCCTGGAATGGAAGGATCGTTCGAAAAGCGCGTCGGTCACGGGGAAAGCTGATTTAACCGTAGGATTCGAGGGGCGAGCCTTGGTCAGCAGCCCCAGCCGTTGTAGGCGGAAATTGGGCTAGAATAGGTCGCACATGCGAAGAAGAGACCCAGTACTATGAAACCGCACCCAGTGAACGCATTCCTTCTGTCTGTTGGGCTTATCGCCACCGCCTGCGCCCCTGCTCCAAAGCAGCCGGATCCGGCCGCCGAAGCGGCCGCTCAAGCGGCCGACCGAGCGGCGCTCGAAGCCATCGCCAAGGAGTACGAAGCCGCCTTCAGCGCCGGCGACGTGGAGGCGCTTGTGGCCCTCCACGCCGAGGATGCTATTCGCATGCCCCCGAACGCGCCGCCCGTTGTGGGTAAGGAGGCCATCAGGGCCGCTTATCAAACCACCTTTGACCAATTCGCCGCCGAGATCACGCTCTCTTTGGAAGAGATCGAAGTAGCAGGGGATTGGGCCTTCGTGCGGGGCACTTCCCCAGTCACGGTAACCCCGAAGGCGGGCGGCGAGCCGCTCGAAGACGAGGGCAAGTACTTCTCGATCAGAAAAAGGCAGCCCGACGGCTCGTGGAAGATCTTCCGAACCATCTGGAGCAGCAACAACCCCCCTCCCGGCGCGGGAGATTAGAAATTCTGCCTGTACGGCTCTAACCCGGGCTAAGGCGCATTGCCCGGCATTGCAATGATGAGGTGCGTTCGACGATGGAAGGCGGGCACGGCATGCTGTGCCCCTACGGTCTCAACACGGGGAGGGCGTCCCGCCTCCAACGCGCGTTACGGCGAGGCTCTTCGATCCAAGCGATACACTGTGCACTGCGGGTACTCGGCGGCAACCCGTGGGGCGAGAAAACGGTTCTGTAGCAGACTGTCATCGACCTGAAGATGCCGTAAATGGGCGGGGTCCTCCATGGCGCAGACTGGGTCATAGGACGGGATGACCGCGAAGGCGCGCCGCACGCCGTCGAGCTGATCCGGACCCCAATCCGGTTTGAATCCCCGCTGGTAGGAAAGCGGCAGCCCGATCGTGCTGAGATAGTATTGGATCGAGCCGGAGACGAGAGTCATCGCCGGTGTGAGGATTACGTCTCCCGGCTGCAACTGGGCTCGCAAGTCATTGACGATCTGTTCGCCATCGGTGAACAGGCCCCGTTGCAGGCAGCACAATGGAGAGGGCCGGCCAAACCGTGTCCCGGCTGTCGAGAGGGCGAGAGCCAGCGCGAGGACCATCGAAACCCCCAGCAACGGCTTCTTCCAGCCGGCAGCAAGGCGGTCGAACAGGTACGTCAAGCCCGCGGCCAGAAGCCCATAGACAAGCGGCAGCAGGATGCTGAAAACCCGGGGCTCCGGGGCCACTCGTTGCAGCACGGTGAGAGGCACGACCAAGCCAATCATGGCGATGGCCGCCCGGCGGACGGACTCTTGCGAGCGCAGGCTCCAGAGGAAACCGATGGTCCCGGCCGCCAGCAATACCGCCATCAGCGGGGTGTGATCGCCGCTCCAGCATCTCCAAAGCAAGTCGAGACGCCGCGCGCCGAGATCGATCCACAGGCTGAAAGGCAGCGGTTGGACGTAGCGGTTGGCAAGGATAACCTGGACTCCGCTGCGAATAAGGACCGGGAGATAGAGCACCGCGACGACCAACAACACCGCGCCGGCGCCGATCGTGATCTGAACCGCCATTCGTCTCCGACTCGCCGCCGTCGTTGCGAGCAACAGCCACAAGGCGATGATCCCTGCGCCATAGAGGGCCGTGGGAATGGTGTAGCAGCCGAGCGCCAGGACAAAGACCAGCAGCGCCGCTCCCGTCAGGGTGGCGTGCTCACTTTGGTAGGAGGCGAGGATGCATCCGAGAACAAAGAACAGAGCCACCAGCGTGTAGCCGCGCGCATTGATCGAGTAGTCAATCAGAATAGGTGAAGCGGCGACAAATCCGGCGGCGATCCACGCAGGCCGGGACCCGAACAGTCTCCGCGTCATCCAGTAACTACCGGGAACCAACAGAACGCCCGCCGTCCATGCCGGAAGCCTCAGGATGGCCGGTTCATTGCCCCAGAGAGTATAAGCAACCCAGGACAGAATGGTATGTGCGATGTGGTTGTTGGGTTCGTGATAGTCGGAGATGACATCGAAGAACCCCCGGCTGATCCAGCGCAGAAAGGTATGCGCCTCGTCGTAGCGCATGGGATAATCGAGCAAAGCCCAACGCAATGCGCCGGCGATGAACGTCAATAGCAGAAGAGCCGGGAGCGCCCAGCGATCCGTGCGCCGCCACAGTCGAAAGTCGGACCGCGGCAAGCCGGCAAAGCTCGCCCCGTCGCTACAGAGCCGCCCCAGGGGCGCGGCCAGCCGGCGGCGAAAGATAACGGTCGCGGCGGCCAGCGCCAGCCAGCCAGTCCCCAACACCAGGCTGGCGGTCTTCACCATGCCCACCGTCGAGTCGCTCAACGGGGCGGCCGAACCGTCGGGCTCGGTCAGTGGCACAAGCGCACGAATCCACTCCGCCGGCACGCCCCAGATGGCGGCAAACGCAGCCGCCGCGAACACAAGCAGGACCGACAGCGCCGCTTGAAGCAGCGTTTCGCATCGGCGGTGCTGGGACTGCTCTTGCGTCATAGTGCGAACCTAGTCCGCATTTCTCACCACTTGACGGCCGAAGCACGCCATAAGCCCGCCATTACTGCGTTGTGCTAGCTCGCCGTGCTCAACGGTGGGTTCAAGTACGCCCGCATTATTCAAGAAATGCGGTGCCGAGCGGCGCGCGCCTTGTACTGACAGGCTTCTTAGGCACTTCGCCTCGCCACGTGGTGAGAAAAGCGGACCAGCTGTGATCTTTCAACAGGTTGTTCATTCGGTCCCGGACCAGGGAAGCTGGAGTTGTCGAATAACCACGACCCTGGAGAGACCGCATGAACATCCATCAGAATGCCCGATTGACGCCCAAAGGCCGAGCCCTTTTGGTTCGATGCATCCTCGCTGGAGAGACGCCTCGGGCCGCCGCGGCGGCCCGAGACGTCTCAGAACGCACCGCCCGCCGTTGGCTGGCCCGCTACCGCGGCGAAGGCGAAGCCGGTCTCTACGATCGCTCTTCGCGTCCCCGGCATAGCCCGCGCCGCACCCCGCAAGCCGTCGTTGACCGCGTCCTCGCCCTGCGCCGACAACGTTGGACGAGCCGCCGCATCGCCCAAACCCTGCGGCTATCCCCGGCCACCGTCAGCCGCCTCCTCGGTCGCGCCGGACTCAACCGTCTCCGCGATCTCGAACCCGCTCCCCCCGTTCGCCGCTACGAACATCACCGTCCCGGCGATCTACTGCATCTCGACATCAAAAAGCTCGGCCGCTTCCAGCACACCGGTCACCGCGTTACCGGCGATAAGACCCGACGCTCCCGCGCCGCCGGCTGGGAGTTCGTCCACGTCGCCGTCGACGACCATTCCCGCATCGCCTTCTCCCAGATCCTGCCCGATGGAGCGCAGCCTTTCCGCTGCCCAGTTCCTTCTCCTCGCCCACGCCTACTATGGCTCGCTTGGCATCCGCATCCGACGCCTGCTCACCGACAATGGCTCCTGGTACCGCTCCCGCCACTTCCGTCGTACTTGCCGCCGCCTCGGCATCCGCCACCGCTTCACCCGCCCCTACACCCCTCGCACCAACGGCAAGGCCGAGCGCTTCATCCAAACCGCCCTCCGCGAATGGGCCTATGCCCGCTCCTACTGCTCCTCCCTCCAACGCGCCAACCATCTGCTCCCCTGGCTCCACGACTACAATTGGCATCGCCCCCACGCCAGCCTCGGCTATAATCCCCCTATCAGCCGACTCCCTCCTCCCCGGAACAACCTGTTGAGGCTCCACAGCTAGCTCGATATATTTCCAAGTCGTCCAAAGACGTGGACGTGCTCGGCCACACAGACGATAGGCCGATCGCCACGGCCGTCTTCCCCAGCAACTGGGAGCTTTCGGCGGCCCGCGCCAGCCGCGCGGTGCGCTACTTGGCTGAAAAAGGCGTGCCGGCCCAGCGTCTCCGCGCGATCGGCCACGCCGACACGGTGCCGGTAACCGGTAACGCCACTCCAGTTGGCCGCGCGGCCAACCGCCGAGTCGAGTTCGTCTTCGTCACTCGACACCTCGCCGACGACCCAGAAGCCCAGCAGCCGCCGGGCGGGTCGAATAGCTTATCCCAAGGAGATCCCCGTGAATGAGCGGCAGAGGAAAGTGGGTTTATCCCTCCTGGCAGCGATGCTGGCCATCGGCTTGGGGACGGCCTGCGGCGACTCGGAGTCCGACGGCGAAGCTGGTGATGACGTCGAGCAAGAAGTCGGCGTGCTGGAAATGGAAACCTTCTTGACAAACATCAACGACCCGGCGGGTGAGCGCCACGCCCGACTTGGTGTAAAACTGGCCGTCATCCCGGAAGAGCGGGCGGCGGAAATCAAAGCGGACGCCCTGTTGATGGCCCGGCTGCGCGACAGAATCCTGACGCTGCTGACCTCGAAAACCTACCGCGAGCTCAACGACGCCAAAGGGAAGGAGCTGTTTCGCAAGGAGATCCTCGATCGCCTCAACCCGCTACTGGAAAGTGGCGAGGTCAAGGAAGTTCTCTTTTCCGACTTCGTGGTGCAGTAGCAAGCCCGGCAGAAGCTCGATTCAGCGAAAAGCAGGCCGGCCTGCGGGCCCGCGTTGCCCCGCTCGGGGTCGCGGAGACCCCTACGGACCGGGCTGATCCGGGGACGTCTCTCCGCCACCGAACGTCGGGTTAGCGATACCGGCGGTGCACGGCCAGCACGCGACCCTGGACTTCCACCGCCGCGAGGGGAACCACGATCGGCTCCAACGAAGCGTTGGCGGGTTGGAGGCGAACCTGATCGTTGCCTTGGCGGTAAAAACGCTTCAGCGTCGACTCCGCGCCATCCACCAGAGCCACCACGATGTCGCCGTTGCTGACGCGATCCGTCTTTTCGACCAAGACGTAGTCACCGTCCATAATGTGGTCTTCGATCATGGATTCCCCGCGCACTCTGAGCGCGTAGACGTGTTCGGTGGTGGTGAAATCGGCGAAAGACAGAGTTTCCGGATCAGGATAGGTCTCGATCGGTTGTCCGGCCGCGATGGTTCCCAGCAAAGGGGTTTCCGGAGCAGCAAGAGCGGCCTCCCTGCGTTGCCGGCTCAACCCGCGATAGTACTCCGGTCCCAGGTCCAAGGCGCGGCTTTGATTGAAGCTCCTCTTCAGATAGCGTTTGCTCTCGAGCGCGGTTAGATGCTTGTGAACCGTCGCCAGCGACGCCAGGCCCAGCTCCTCGGCAATTTCCTCAAAGCTCGGGCTGTAGCCGTTACGGCGAATGAACGTAGCGATAAAGTCGACAACTTGCTTCTGCCGTTTCGTAAGTGCCACAAGTTTCTCCTTCGCCTTATATTCTAGGAGAAGAAAAGGGGAAATGCAAGAACCGGCGGACCGTTACAATTTCAGCGCACGGTTTCAGGTGCATGAATGCGGCTGACCGCGACCGACAAGTGCCGTAGAATGAATACGCCGACTTTTTGAAACCGGACAACCGGCACTTTTGAGGCTGCTTTCGCCATGAGACTCCCCGGCGAATGAGTTTGTCGGCGAACGGCTGGAGAGTCCGGATATCATTGACCGCTTCGCGAAAGAAACGCTGTTGTCGGCGCTCCGAGTGAGGCCGGCACTGCTCCCCTCGAAAGATGGAGTCCTTGACCGACCGGGCCCCGGCTCCCATCCTTCTGGAAGGGGTGACCTATCGCGTCGGTGAGACGGCGCTCGTGGCCGACCTGACGATCGAGGTTGAGGCGGCTCAGACACTGGTGTTACTGGGTCGCAGCGGCTCGGGTAAGACCACAGCCCTCCGTCTCATCAACGGCCTGCTTAGGCCGACCGAAGGGCGTGTCCTGGTCGAGGGTAGCAGTACGGAAGAATGGGACCCCATTCGCCTGCGACGCAAGATCGGCTATGTCATCCAGGAAGTGGGCCTTTTCCCGCACTTCACGGTGTCGGAGAACGTGGGCCTGGTCCCGACACTCGAGGGTTGGAGCGAGCCGGAAGTGCGGCGTCGCACCGACGAGCTACTCGCCAAGGTCGGACTGGATGCAGAGACCGTGCGCCACCGTTATCCGCACCAGCTTTCCGGCGGACAGCGGCAACGCGTCGGCGTGGCGCGCGCCCTAGCCGCCGATCCGCCGCTTTTGCTGATGGACGAGCCCTTCGGTGCGCTCGACCCCATCACGCGAGCTGAGATTCAGCGCGAATTTCTGACGATCCGCCAAAGCCTTGGCAAGACGATCGTCTTCGTCACCCATGATGTACGCGAGGGATTGCTTCTTGCCGACCGCCTTGGGGTTCTTGAGGCAGGTCGGTTGGTTTGGTCGGGGACGCCCGAGCAGTTCCGTCGGTCGGACGATCCCGCCGCCCGGCCCTTTCTGGAGTCGCTATCGTGAACCTACTCAGCTACCTTCAGCAGTATCAAACGCAGCTAGCGGCCCGCACCCTGGAGCACCTCTGGCTGGTGGCCCTGTCGATCGGCATTGCGGCCCTGATCGGGATTCCAGCGGGCGTGCTGCTCACTCGCCGGCCGACCCTCGAACGGTGGGTGCTGGGAGTTGCCAACACGGCACAAACCATTCCCAGCCTGGCCCTTTTCGGGTTTCTCATTCCCCTGCCCTGGATCGGGGGGGTCGGTCCGCGATCGGCTATTGTTGCTTTGGTCTTATACGCTTTGTTGCCCATCATTCGGAATACCTATGCGGGAATTAAGGGCGTCGACCGCTCGGTTCGGCAGGCCGCGGAAGCGATGGGCATGACCGACCGGCAGCTTCTGCGGCTCGTCGAGCTGCCGCTGGCCGCTCGCACCATCATGGCCGGCTTGCGCGTGGCTACCGTCAGCAGCATCGGAATCGCCACGATCGCGGCCCTCATAGGCGCGGGGGGCCTGGGAGAATTCATCTTCCGTGGAATCCAGTCAGTCAACACTGGGCTGTTGCTGATCGGCGCCGTGCCCGCCGCCCTGATGGCTCTGGCCGCTGATTTCGGGTTAGGCTTGGTTGAGAAGCGGCTGGTGCGGGGACAAGCCGGGTCCTGACACGGCAACGACGGAGGCGAACCCGACAGCGCCGCGGCGAAGCGTCAAGGCCGCGATAGGAGAGGCTGTCGACTTTGTTCTAATGGACGCATGCCTCTCGCCCTGGCCGGATGGCTCCTGCTGACCAGCCTGCTGGTATCACCCCTCTCCGCTCGCGTCGTGCGGGTCGAGGTCCACGACCGCGAACCGGTTTTGGAGGGCCGAGCCTTCGGGCTCGCCGGAGCGTACGAGAAACTGGCAGGGAAGATCTTTTTCTCCGTTGACCCCTCCAACTCGGCCAACCGCATCGTCACCGACATGGAATACGCCCCCACGAACCCCGCGGGCCAGGTGGAATTTTCAGCAGACTTCTATCTGCTCAAGCCGCGGGAAATCGCCCGCGGCAACGGGGCGCTGCTGCTGGGCATCCCCAACCGCGGCCGCAAGTTGTCGCTACGGCATTTCAACTTGGCTTCCGGAAGCAGCGACCCCCAAAATGAGGCCGACTTCGGGGACGGGTTTCTGCTTCGCGAGGGCTACACGTTGGCTTGGATCGGCTGGCAATTCGACCCCCCGCGCCGGCAGGGCCTCATGCGTCTCTACCCGCCAACAGCCCGCCAAGGGGAGCTTCCTATTCGCGGACTCGTGCGCAGCGATTTCGTGGTGCAACAGCGTGAATATGACCACCTCCTCTCGGACCGGCAGCACATCGCCTACCCGGTGGCCGACCCCGCGGCCGCGGAAAACGTACTTACGGTGCGAGAGGGAGTGGAGGCGCCGCGTCACACCATCCCTCGCTCCCAGTGGAAGTTCGCCCGCTTGCAGGACGGCGAGCCGACAGCCGACAGGACTAGAGTCTATCTCCAAGGAGGATTTGAGCCGGGCAAGATTTACGAGGCCGTCTATGTCTCGGAAGGGCCGCCCCTGGTGGGTCTAGGGCCGGCCGCCGTGCGCGACTTGGCGTCATTCCTAAAGTACGAATCATCCGACGCGCTTTCGATTCCCGAAGGCGCGATTGACCGCGCGCTGGGCTTTGGCGTCTCCCAGTGCGGGCGCTTCTTGCGAACATTCCTCTATCACGGATTCAACGGTGATGAGGCCGGACGCCGTGTTTTCGACGGTGTCATCGCCCACGTCGCCGGCGCCGGGCGAGGCAGCTTCAATCATCGCTTTGCGCAGCCTTCCCGCGACGCCCATCCCTACATGAATTTCTTCTACCCGACCGACATCTTCCCTTTCACCGACGTAGAACAGATCGATCCTGAAACCCGTGTTTCCGACGGCATCCTGACGCACAATATGAAGCCGGAGTTCATGCCCAAGGTCTTCTACAGCAATTCCTCCTACGAATATTGGGGGCGGGCCGCGTCTCTGATCCACACCACGGCAGATGGGAAACGCGATGCGCCGCTCATGGAGAATGTCCGCATCTACCTGTTCGCCGGAAGCCAGCACGGACCGGCGGCCTTTCCTCCCGAAATCACCATCGGCCAGCAGCGAGACAACCCGCTCGACTTCCGCTGGTCGTTGCGCGCTCTGCTGAAGGCTCTCGATCGCTGGGTGGACGAGGGCGAACTGCCGCCCGCGAGCCGATATCCCCGCCTCGACGAGGGGTCTCTGGTTCCCCCCGAGAAATTAGGCTTTCCCCAGATACCGGGCGTCAACTTCTCGAGCCGCGTCCATCTGGCCTACCGCGCGGACTACGGCCCCCAATTCGCCGACAAGGGAATTGTCAGCCGGCAACCGCCCAAGATCGGGCCCGCGTTTCCGATCCTGGTCCCGGCGGTTGACTCGGACGGGAACGAGACGGCCGGGATCAGGCTGCCGGAGCTGGCGGCTCCTCTAGCCACCTATGCAGGCTGGAATCTGTTCAACGCCCGCTCGGGGCCAAGCGGCGAGGTCTCCAGCATGGCCGGTTCCTACATCCCTTTCCCGCCAACCAAAGCAGAGCGTGGAAGGACTCGCGATCCTCGGCCGTCGATCGAAGAAAGGTATGAAAGCCGGGAGCAGTACCTCGGCCTGGTGAGCAACGCCGCGCTGGAGTTGATCGAGCAAGGTTATCTGCTGGGCGAGGACCTGCCGGCGATTCTGCTCAACGCCCGCCGGCACTGGGACGATTTGATGCCGCGGCAGGAGTCGGCCCCGTAGCGCGGATCGCAAGAGCGAGATTGCGCTACGAACTGCTTCGCTTTTCGCAAGAACCGAATGGAGGGACCGTGAATGTCCACGGACCTGAAAACTCGATAGTAATATCAAGTAAAGGGAAAGCCGATCATGCTTCGAAAGACAATCTGCTTCGACCCAGAAGAGTGGACCGAGATCCAGAAGGAAGCTGACCGTCGCCGGGTGGGCGGGCAGTCTCGAGCAGGGGCTTCGAGCGTAGTTCGAGAAGCTGTCGGCGCTCAGCTTGAAGTGCCCCGCGGTTCCGACGAAAAATCGGTTCCGAAACCCTTTGACCCTTACACAGGATTCAAGATTGGTCAGCAAGATCTGCTTAGACAGATGATCGAACTGGAATCTTTCCGGTTCCGCCCACCATTGCGAGAAGATCGGTTCATCCGCTACTGCGAGAACCGTGGCGTACGGGTCACTAGTGGCAATCTGCAGCGCCTCGACAAGGTTGGAATCTTCAAGCCGCTGGCGAAGGTCTGGGAACCTTCACATCGCATGGTTGGACACCCTGATGAAACGGACGGACGCGTTCGTCTACTCGGGCCAGACGAAGAGTGGTCAGGAGCAACGGAGGAGAGAACGACCTATGCGCACTTTGAATTACAAAGCGAAGCACTTGAGTGGTTGGACGAAGGCCTGATCTGGGTATCGGTGGCCAATCCGGGTCCTGAAACACCAAAGTGGCAGCTAGACGCCGATGACCCCCATGTCGTCCGTTACTACTCCGAGTTTCAGTGCTACACGCTCGATTTCGTCCTGAGAACACTGACAGTCAAGCTATCGGACCTGGCTCTGGTGGATTTGCCACGAAACAGGCGACTGCTGAATGACCTGGCGGGTGCCGCTGCTCGCTCGATTGACGCACATCGGAACGCTCAGAATCCGCGCTTCGACGTTGTGACACTGTGTCAATTGATTGCGAGCTGCTACCACGCACTTACGCAGACGGATCGCCGGACCGTCACCCACAGCGATGGCTGGCCTGATTATGTGCGCACATGGGACTCCCGGCGAGTTCTGGATCTGGTCGGCGTCGAAGAGGATTACATCAAAGACCTTCACCAGGTAATCGGGAGTGCGGCTACGCAGGCTGACCCGCTGTCGAACTGGTACGATTTGGTGTCTTACATCTCGATCGAGAAGAGAAAACGGCTTAAGGGTCCCGCTCTCTTCGCACAAACTCTTTACTCGATGGAGCACATGCTAAGGCTGTTCTATCGAGACCTGACCGATCGAGACCTCCCTGAACCACCGGAACTATTTGGCCCCGATGTCTCGAGGGAGAACCACTCGAAGAAACGGTGGATCTTCCAAGACCTCCAGTTGACGCTCAACGAATACCATCTCAACCCCAACCCGAAAGTCGTCTTGTTCGTTGAGGGTGACGGTGAAGAGCGGAGCATTCCGAAGCTCTTTTCGAGGGCTTTTGGCATTCGGATCGACAGGGTCGGCATTCAGGTTAGAAACCTACATGGGGTCGGGGGATTCGAAGGCAAGAAGAGCCGCGATCCGCGCGGTGCGCTAGAAAGGCTGATCGATGAACTGCATGATCACCAGACGATAGTCATCATTCTATTGGACAACGAAGGCCGGGTCGCCGAAGTGAAAGGAAGGTTGAGCCAAGAGATCTCGAAGCGTAATCCAGTTCGGCGCGTGACGCGAGACGAGTACATTCACGTTTGGAAGAAGAGCATTGAGTTGGACAATTTCAAAGATGCTGAGATCGCACATGCTTTGACAGAGTTCGCAGAGGGGAGTTACGACTTCACTGCCACGGATGTTGCCAAAGCCAGAGAGTCTCTCAAAGGGGATCCTCTTGGCGTCCTGTTTAACGCTAAGGTCAGCTATAGCTTGAATAAGCCCAAGCTGCTTGAAATCCTCTTTACAGTGCTGTCCGGGGAAAGTCGCGCCATCGGACGGTAAGTCTCGACCGCTCAATGTCTTATGGCCTGTTTTGCCCGGGAACGATTTGAAATCCCGAGGCCGCAAATGGTCGCCTGAACGGAGCATCCGGACGCGGCACAATGAGGGATGAACCTTGGCCGTACGGTTTTCTCCCAACTGATCGAGCACCTACCGAGCAAAGAGTTTCAGAAATGTGTATCGCGCTACCGCGGCGATTCCTATCTGAAAAGTTTCTCCTGCTGGGATCGTTTCTTGCGATGGCATTCGCCCAGCTGACCTATCGGGCAAGCCTCCGCGACATCGAGACGTGCCTGCGTTCGATGCACGGCAAACTCTACCACATGGGATTCCGCGGCAGGGTAGCGCGCTCGACACTGGCCGATGCGAACGAGTCGCGCGACTGGCGGATCTACGCGGACTTCGCGCAGGTCTTGATTGGCATGGCACGGCCGTTATATGCCCACGACCCGATCGGTGTGGACTTGGACCAGACTCTGTACGCTCTCGACTCGACAACAATCGACCTCTGCCTGTCGCTGTTTCCGTGGGCGAGATTCCGCAAGCAAAAGGCCGCCGTGAAGATGCACACGCTGCTGGATCTGCACGGCAATATTCCCACGTTCATCCGCATTACTGGAGGCAAAGTGCACGACATCAACATCCTCGACGAGATCGGCCCGGAGGCCGGCGCGTTCTACGTCATGGATCGGGCCTACGTCGATTTCGAACGCCTCTTCGTGTTCACTCTCTGCTCGTCGTTCTTCGTCGTGCGAACCAAGAAGAACATCTTGCTCCAACGGCGCTACTCGCATCCCGTCGACAAATCCACGGGCTTGCGCTCGGATCAGACCGTCATACTGGCTGCCATCGAATCGGCCCAAGCCTATCCCGACCCGTTGCGGAGGGTCAGTTACTTCGACGCCCGGACGAACAAGCGGCTGAAGTTTCTGACCAACAACTTCGCGCTCCCGGCGCTGACCATCGCCCACATCTACAAGTCGCGTTGGCAGATTGAGTTGTTCTTCAAGTGGATCAAGCAACATCTGCGAATCAACTCGTTTTACGGCACCAGCGAGAACGCCGTCAAGACGCAGATCCGGATCGCTGTCTCGATTTACGTGCTCATCGCCATCGTCCGGAAACGGCTCGGGCTGGAAGCGAGTCTTTACCAGATTCTACAGATTCTCAGCGTTACGCAATTCGAAAAAATGCCCCTTTTACAGGCACTCCAGCCATCCGACTCCCCAAACGAATCCCCCTATGACCCCAACCAATTGATTCTATTCGACTTTTAACCGGACAGCAGTGTCCTCTTTAACGGAATCCCAGAGCAGGATCTGCGAGAAGGCTCGCGTCCTATCCTTATGGTGTACTGCGTACTGTCGCTGATCTTGCGAGGTTCACCCACCAGCCGACTTCCGAATCTCAGTGGCGGAAGAACCAAGAGTCGGGCTATCTAGGTCATCCTGTGAAGGGGGAGGACAGGGCGTCTGAGCGGTTTAACGGTCGCGGCGAAGGCAGCCCACCAAACTAGCTGGGCTGACAGGGAGCCAACCCTGCCCCGAGCGTCGAAAAGAGTCTCGACGCGGCCCGCAAGAGTGCGTGCTCCACAAGAGAATTGGTGGCTTTTGAACGGACTTTGAGTTGTGCGGCGTGGGGGCATTTCGGTTGCCGAAGCCGGTCCGGCAGCCGATAACCGGCCCCTGCCGGGACTGGTGTTATCAGTCAGGGGCGGGCGGAGCAACGGCTGCGGATCTCAAAAGCGAGATCCGCGCTACGAACTTGTACAGTGTGGGCATTCCCGCAGCCGCTCGGGGCAAGCCAATTCTACGGCAGGCCCCGCACTATCTCCCGGTGGGCGAGGTTTTCCTCGATCTCGTGGCGAGCGAGCCACGTCCGACGAAGCCTTTTCTGCGAGTAGAGTCCGATCTGGTCGCTTCGATGAGGGGAGGCGGGTTGAGAGGAATTTCCGTAGCTCAGCAGCACCATGGCTCGAACAGGCTGAGAGAATTCGACCAGGGCGACAAAAGAATCTCCGGCCGCCGCGCGGAAATGCTTGTCGCCGTCGGGGATGAAAATCGTCGCCCGAAAGATGCCCAGCTTGCCTGGGCCGCCATTCGCCGGCAGATCGACATCGTCGATGCGCAGCCGATGCACCTGGCCCCAAGCCACATCGAGCGAGCCGTAGTCGCTCTCGACTTCGTTCGCGGCGGCTTCCAAAGCCGCGACGGCTGCGGCGGGGTGCGATAGGCCGTCGGGGGTGGCCCGGGGGGACGCTTCGCTCCAAGGGGTTGCAAACAGAGTCGCGCCGGGAAACCTCTGGTCCGTTTCGCCGACAAAAGCTTGGAACAGCACCGCCCCGCGGCTGGCGGCATCGGCTCGACGGTCCCAGGCTTCGAGAACCCCAGCGGCTCGCCGAGCTTTAGCGCTGCCATATCTTTTGGCCGCGGGAACGAGATCGTCCAAAATCCGATCCGCCAGCTCCATGCGGGTGGAATGCTTGTATCGGACCAGCTCTTCGAAGCTGATCTGATCATCTTCGGCCAGCATGCGAGCCGAGCGCTGCGCGCGAAAGCTCATACGGCGGGGAGCCATGTAGGCGGGGAAATTCGCGGGGTCGAGCACGCGGGGAAACGTCGTTGTCCAGGGAGGATCGTTTGCGTTCTGCAGCCAGCCGTTCGGGGGGTCCACAACGCGAGGCAGATCCCGGTAGGGGTGAGTATCGGTCCACAGGGATTGATCGCTGTCCCCGGGCACGATCCGGCTCCAGTCCCAGTCGCCCCTCGGCCTGACCGGGACACGGCCGTTGAACAGATGCATGACGTGGCCGTCGCGGTCGGCATAGACGATGGTGAACATAGGGATTTGCAGCTCTCGCAGGGCGTCTTCGAATTCCTCCAGGTTGCGCGCGCGACCCATGTTCCACCATTGCTCGAGCGCCCCCGGCTGGTCGAGGCCGACTACGCGAACGGCAAGCGCTCGGCCCTCGCTCTCGTCTACAATCGGTCCGTGAATCGAACGTTTCACGACGAGGTTTTCTTCCTTCCAACCGCCGTCGGACTGCTTGATCTTGAGGATTTCTTGACGCTCATCAAACGGAAGAGTCCTCCCGTTCCAGAGGTAGCCGCCCGCTTCGACTTGCAACTCATAGAGGTCTTGCCCGTCGAGCGTATTCACGGTGTGGGTCCAACCCAGGTGTTCGTTGAAAGCGGTTCCTAGAACAGGCGCCCCGACGAGGTTGGCACCGTAAATGTTGACGCCCTTCGTTTGCAGATGCGCTTCAAAAAACCGGAATCGTCCCGACCAGGGGAGGTGCGGATTCGCCAGCAGCATCGCATGGCCCGAAGCCGAGCGGGAAGGGGCGATGGCCCAGGCATTCGATCCCCTGGAAGCCCGGCGTTCCGCGGCGGCGACGACGGCCTGCTGCCTGCTGACAAAGGTGAAGTGAATCATGCGCTGCAGGTGGGCGAGGATGTCGGTGGCATGAACCGGCAGCACGATCAGGCGGTCGGGGTCGATTTCGTGTTTGTTCTCGGTAGCGTAGTCGTTGACTCCTTGCGCAAAGGCATCGAGGTAGCGTCGAAACGCGGCGGGCTGGCGCTGGTACCAGTTCCCCGCGCGCTCGGGGATGCCCATGGTTCGCAACCAGCGATCCGATTCCAAATGTTCTTCTCCCCAGTACTCGGCGGCGCGCGCCCGAGCCTCGCCGTAGAGGCGCAGCAACAGGTTCCCGTGGGCGCGGGCCTGCGCCCACCCGAAGGCGTAGAAGAGATCCTCTTCGTTGCTCGCGAAGATGTGCGGGACGCCGTAACGGTCCCAGAGGATTTCGGTGTTGGCAGGGCCTGTACTCGAGCAGCCTAGGGTGAAGACGATCAGGAGCAAAGAAGCGGAGAGCATCAAACGCGGCAAGCGCGTGCCGAGCGTAGGCGGTAAGGGGCTGAGACAGGTCAGATCCGAACCCGGCGCGGTACCTGCTGATTGGCTTCCCAATAGGTTTTCTTGAGCTTGATTTCAGGATCGTCGACGGTCGGTTGGATATTGCCGTCGCCGTCAATCACTCGAGAGACGAGTGTGTGCTCGCCGGGCGCGGGCTCTGGCCACTCGTACTGCCAGAATGTCCAGCAGTAAGGGCTCTCCAGCCCCTGGCCCAGCACCGCCCGTTGCCAGGGAGCGTCGTCGATGCGGACTTCGACGGCTTTGAGCGGCGTTCGGCCGTCGTTCCAGGCCGCTCCGCTGACCCGCAGTTTGTTGTCCGATCGGCGAACGACTCTGGCCACGATGGACTTGAGCTTCATGTGGCTCACCGTTGACTCTCGCCAGACGGTCTTGCCGCCCTGCTCCTGTCCGCGGATGGTGACGTAGTCGCGGGCCATGAAGCGTCCTGAAAACCGGCGATCGGTGACCTCGATTCGGGTCAGCCATTTGACCCAGGCGCCGCCGAAATGTCCCGGCACGCCGAGGCGAAGCGGGGCGCCGTGGCTTTTGGTCAACGGGCGGCCGGCCAACTCATAGAGCAGCATGACCCTGGGGTCGAGCGCGTCGCCGACCGACAGGCTGCGGCCGAAGTTTTGTTGGTATTCGTTGCCGCGGATCGTCTCGGTTCCCTCGTCCGCGCCATAGAAGACCACCTCGGGCGCCCGCGGGTCGAGGCCGGCTTCCTTTAACAGAGCAGCTAGAGGAGTTCCCGTCCATCGGACGTTGCCGATCGCGCCCATGAAACCGGGGGAAACGCCGTTGCCGCCGCATTCGATCGTGGCAGCGTACTCGCTTCGCGGACGGGCCTTGATTTCATCCAGGGCAAAAACCTTCGGAGAGCGAACCAAGCCGCTGATTTCGAGTCTCCACGTTCCGGGATCGATCTCCGGCTCACCGTAGTGCTTGACGACGAATAACTGCTCACTCGGGGTGATCCAAGACGTCAGCTCGCCCCAGCGCAGCATGGCGCGGTCGGGATTGACCGGCTGCGGATCGAGAAAGGGTATGACGGTTTCGTCCTCCCCCGGCGGCGGAAAGGCAAACATCGGCCAGCGAGCCTGTCCCAGCGACAGCCCGGCGGCGGCTAGGCTTCCACGGAGCAGATCGCGGCGCGTCGGACTTCCCGTTTCGTCGGTTAGGTGGGTACGGTCGCCGTGGGTATCCTGGTTCATGAGATTGCCTCCTTACCGGAAAGTTCGGGTGGCAGCGCTGGCCGGGGCCGTTGAGCGCCTGGGCAGCCGCCTCGGCCGGCGAGTGTCCGACGAGGCGGGACAAGCGAGGCATTCTGACTCGATGCGACTCGCTGGGCACGGCCATATGTCTTCGGCCCAAAGGCGAGATATCTTCTTTGCCGACCATGGCTTGGGAACGACGGAGCGGCGTTCGGCAAGTGGCCGACAGGCCTGGCATCAGATCTGCAAGATGCCTGGGTCTCGGAGAGTGGCGAGGGAGAAGTGCGATTGCCGGCAGCCATACGCCGCGACCTACATGAACAATGCCAGGGTCAGAGATAGCTTATAACGCGAACCCCGCGCCGTCAAATCGCTCCATCTCGCGCCGCGCCGAGCCGCGGGTTGGCCCCCAACCCCGAAGTTGGCATACTGGGTAACTTCGATGTCCCTGCCCGCCGCGGTCGCTGCGCCTACTCTCGAGCGCCCCGACAAACTCGGCCGCTATGCGTTCGCTTTCGCCTTTGTGTCTTCCGTGGCGTTGCTCGTCTCGATCGCGGTTTCTCACATTTGCCTGGTCGTCGCGCTGATCCTGCTGGGGGCCTCGAAGACACGGCTGCGAATACCTCCCCTCGCGTGGCCCCTGGCTGGGTTTTTCGGCTGGACAGTTCTCTCGATGCTCGCTTCCGACGACCCGGCCTCGGGCTGGCCGCAGATCAAGAAGTTTTTCGTCTTTACGATCCTGCTGGTTGTCTATTCGCTGTTTCCCAAGATCGACCAAGCGCGCCGCTTGATGGAGGCGTGGTTCGCCTGCACCCTGTTCGCCGGCGCGTGGAGCATCGTGCAATTCGTCCGGACTTGGCTGGACGTCTCCGACCGGGGGCAAGATTTCTATCAAAGCTACGTCGGACATCGAATCAGCGGGTTCTTTAGCCACTGGGTGACGTTCAGCGAAGTCACCCTCCTCGTGTTCCTGGCGCTGCTCAGCTACCTGATGTTTTCAGCTGGCGGGGCGCGGCGCACTCGCGCGATTTGGTTCGGTTGCGGGATCGTGTTCGGCGTTTGCTTGGTGCTGAGCTTCACCCGCGGCGTTTGGCTGGCGCTCGCCGTGGCGGGTTCTTATCTTGTTTGGCGTTGGAAGCCGAAACTGCTGCTCGCCGGCCCGGCTCTTGTTGTCGTCGCCTTGCTTTTTGCACCCCCGGCGACTCGCCAGCGTCTGGAGTCGATCGCGAGTCCATCACAAAATCCGGAACGCGTGGTCATGTGGCGAACGGGCTGGCAAATGATTCAAGCGCACCCCTGGTTGGGGGTAGGGCCGGAGCGGGTGGGGCCGCGGTTCGGCGAGTTCCTGCCCGACGACGTCGATGAGCTTCCGCTCGCCTACTACGGCCATCTTCATAGCGTCTACGTTCACTATGCCGCCGAGCGCGGCGTGCCGGCCTTGTTGATGCTTCTGTGGCTGATGGCTTTGGTGCTGCGAGACCACCTCCGAGCGCTGAAGAAGCTGCGTTGGGGCCGAAGCGACCAGCGCTTCGTGCTTCACGCCGTCATCGCCGCCACCGTGGGAGTCTTAGTGGCAGGCTGTTTCGACCTGGCGCTCGGTGATAGTGAAGTTCTGGGGGTGTTTCTAACTCTAGTCGCGCTGGGCTACAGCACGATCCACCAAGTGGAGCGGCAAGCGCGGGCGGGAGTTTCCATCACGCGAGTCTGACCTGCATTTCTGCTTTGAAAATAGGCCCTGTCTGTAACATGAACTACGTTACGGGGCATATTTTCACGCTGCCGGGTGGACGAAGTTCATGGTGACTCAGCAGGTGACGGCAGCGGTGGAGCAAGCTCCTCCGTTCCTCCTTTGGGGCGCCATCAGTCGCGCCCACCCTATCGCGGCTCGACAAGCGAAAGCTTGTCTCTACTGCCACCCCGGGGCAAACACGAGGGATGGTCCCATCACAAACAGATTCGATGTCGCCAACACCCCCCGGAATCGATTGACCCGAAGCCGCGTACCCGAGAACAGACAGCCCAAAGCGAAAAGAGCCGCGGCTGCTAAGGGTTGGCTTGGGGGGCGTCGAGAATCCGGCGCGTTTCTTCGACGAGCCTGAGGAATTCCCGCCGTTGCTCTACCTTTTCAAACACGAATGAGGGACGTTTGTAGTAGGCGGTCTCTTCTTCCCAGAGATCGCGAACAGCCTTGCGGGCCGCTGCAACGTAAACCGGCTTTCCTTCCCTCAGCAAATAGACCGGATTCGCATGAGCCCACATCTGGGGTGCTTCGGGATCACTGGCGGCCTTGGCGCGAGCGGCGATCCAGGAGCTCGCGTCGATCTCCACCTTGTAGGGTAAAGAGAGTTCCGTGCTCGTCCCATCCCCGGCTCTCGTCGCGACTAGCTCACCGTTGACGACGATTTCGACCTTTTCGATCGGGCGATAAGAAATCGCTGTCGCAGTCCCCTCTACCGTGTAGGTCTCCTCACTCCATTCGAGAACGGCGCCCGAGGAGTGGCCGTTGGCCGAAAACTCGAGCAATGGCCCATTGCTTAGCAGGACGGCTCCCCGGCGGACCCCCTCCGCCCAGGCTTCGTAAGCAGACTGGCCGGGAGCGGCTTTGACCAGGGCCCTTTCCGGGCCGAGCAAGGGAATCTCCCGCAGCCACGGCCCCCGGCGGCCGGTCGATCTGGGATAAGGCTGGTAGAGGGGCACGGGAAAATCGCTTCCCGCCAAACCCACGACCCGAAATCCCGCATTGAGCAGTTCATACCACTTGTCGAGGGCGAGATCCCCGAACTGAAACAGCTCGACGAAGTCAATCGTGTTCCGCGCCAGGTTCATCAACAACGTCGCGTGCGGTATGTCGTCGCGGTAATTGCGCAAGTGAGCGAACCCCGTGACAGCTCCCAGGCGCCGGCACTCCTTAAACAGGATGGTCGGAAACGGATACGCCTCGGGAGAGTTGGCAAGCTCGCTGCCGATACTCAGAGGCCGGATCATCTTCTGGGGACCCAAAAAGAGAGTGTGTCCGTAGAAAGCGCTGCGCGATTCGTGTCCCGAACGAATGGCGTAGCGCGGCAAACGAGCTTCTCCCTCGCGTCCATAGGCGTATTGCAGCGCGGCGTGCTGCTGGCGCTGCAACTCAAGAAAGTTTCCCACGGCGAGATCTTCCGCCTGGAGCCAACGCAAGAAAACGTCATCGTCCTTTTGACCTCGCATTAAGTGAATGTGGCCATCGGCGGCCAGCCACTCCTGCTGGCGGCCAGGAGCGATCGGTTCGAGTTTGACGACTATACGGCGCGTCTTTTCCGCTTGGAGAGAAAACTCCTCCACGACGGGTTTGTAAAAGAAACCGCGGTACACTTCCAAGCGATAATGCTCGGCGGCCGGAAGATCAAACGTCGCTCGACCCTCGAGCAGGATGAAATGCGATTCGTCGCTTGCCGTAACCTCGAGGGTTTTCGGTTTGTCGCCGCGGTGCCAGACGCGTTCCCGGTAAAACATGTCGTAGCGCAGCGGCAGGTGAGATCCCACCGGGCTGAGCCGGAAAGGCTTGTCCGCCTTAAATAGATAGACGCGGGCCGGAACAACCTCTCCGGTGTCGGCCCGCTGGACTACGATTTCCAGATGCGCTGAAGCGTCGGGACGCAGCGACTGGCGAACTTGCGCAAAACCGATCAATAGCGCGAAACCCAAAAGCAGCACTAGGCGCGCCTGCGGCCAATGAGTGAAGTAGGTTCTCATGTCAACGTGTTCCTTTCCGGGGAAAATCGGGTACAGCCAGCCCACGGACGCGGACGCTGGGACAGCACCAGGTCCGCGCTACAGTCCGCTCCGATCTGACTCTCCTACCGTCTGGAAACCGGACGTAGGCCATTGATTCCTTTTGGGTTATTAGAAATTGGGTTTGTTTGGTAATTTTGTTGCTCGTTGGGTCGCGGCTTCCGACAGCCCGTTCCCGAATGGGTCCTCGAATGCTTCCCTTGAACTCAATTACATTGTACCGCGCCAATCCAAGGAGGCCTTGGTGCCGATGGGGTTAAGCTACTTTTAATGAGACACTTAGAATGCACTATATGTACCCCGCATTTAACACAAGCGTCGAGAAGAGTCTCGACGCGGCAAGCTGGAGAGCTTGCGCCACAAACCAAACGAGCGGCGCGAGCCTTGTATTGACGGGCCTCTCACGCACTTCGCCTCACCACCGCCGCTACGACGCCGCCTGGGATGCATGCACTCGATCGTAGGACTGACTGGCGATTCCGCCGAGCTGCTGGGCCAGGAGCCGGAAGGTTTGGGGCCGGAAGTCCCAATCTTTGCTGCGGTGAACTTGCTCCAGCCGGTCACAGAGATGGATTCGGCAGAGATCTTCGAAGTCGGCGGCCGGGATCTCGATCTCCTCACCGGTGAAGCGGTCGATCATGGTGTAGGGAGCAGTGCCGCGCTCGACCGTGCGGTCGAAGGAAGCGTAGTCGATAGCGCTGTTCAGGTACGCCAGACGCTCCGCCCGCTCCCCGATCAGTTCGCGCACCTCGCCTCGGCGATCAAACGGCAAAAAGAAATCTTGGAAGATCTCGGTACCGTAGATCGAGTGAAACATGCCTGCCCGGCACAAATCTTCCGAGCAGCCCCAAGCCTTCAGATCACGATAGACGCCAACGTTGTGTCCCAGGTACGTGCCTTGGGTGTGCGGAACGTGCGCAGCGTCGAGTTTGTGGAGGTAGTCGACTAAGTCATTGAAGGTTGCCATCGTTTTATTCTCCTGATAAGACCCTGCCCGCGCCGGCTAACGGGGGATCCCGCGGGTCAGCGAATTCGAACCACGTGGCCGCTTCGTGCTGAGTCATAAAGGGCCAGGACCGCTTCCAAGGTCCGGTATCCTTCGTTGCCGTCCAGCAGCGGCTTGCGGCGTTCGCGGATAGCGTCCCCGAAATCGAGCAACTGGCGCTTAATCGGCTCGAGCGAGATCGCCATCGGGTCGGACGCGCCTGAATCGACATCAACGGCGAGGGGCGCATCTTCTCCGCTGTCGCCTTCCACATCCCAAGCCGTGAGCCGGTCTCCGGTGATGATGGCCGAACCCTTGCTCCCATGGATTTCGATGCGCTCGGAATAGCCGGGGAATATAGCCGTGGACGCCTGAATGACTCCAGTCGCTCCACTAGCGTAACGAATAATGCCGCTGATTACGTCGTCCGACTCCATCGCATGGGCCGCGGCCAACTGCCACTGGGCGTAAACTTCTTTGATCGGCCCGGCAAGATAAAGCATCAAGTCGAGGGCATGGATGCCTTGATTGATAAGCGCCCCTCCTCCCTCGACGGACCAGCTTCCCTTGCCCGGGCGGTCATAGTAAGCTTGCGGCCGGTGCCACTTGACGTATCCGTCGGCTTGGAGGATTTTGCCCAGACGCCCTTGCTCTAGGGCCTGGCGAAGAAAAATCGTCGAGTCGTCGAAACGGTGCTGGCTGATCACACCCAGGGAAACGTTATCTCTCGAGCAGCAATCGAGCATCGCCCGGGCAGCGCCTAGCGTCACGGCAATCGGTTTTTGAACCAGGACGTGTTTGCCCTTCGATGCCGCCGCCTGTGTCATTTCGAGGCGTGAGTCGGGGAAGGCACAGATATCCAGGTAATCGACATCCCGGCGGGCACACAGATCCCGGTAGTCGGCTACGAATTCGGCGGCATACTCGCTCGCGAACCGGCGGCCTTTCTCTTCACTTCTGTTCGAAACGGCCACAAGCCGGTAGCCGATCTGTTGGTAGCTTTGGGCGTGTTTGTGCGCGATAGCGCCGGTGCCGATGAGTCCAACGTTCATGGCTTTGCTAAATCACCGTTGCCAACGGACCATCCGGGAGGAATAAGAAACTACTTATGTAGTCACTACCTAGCGCGGCTCAGCCCTTTCTTGCCAATGTCCGTGCGGCAGTGCATCCCCTCAAACTGGATTTCCTTGACCGCCGAGTAAGCGCTCTCGATGGACTCGGCAAGCGTGTCCCCGCCTGCGGTCACGCCGAGGACTCTTCCGCCAGCCGAAGCAATTTGTCCTTCGTGGAAGCGGGTACCGGCGTGGAATACCTTGGCGCCTTGGGCTTCCGCACGGTCGATACCGGTTATGATTCGCCCTCTTGGGTAGGATCCGGGGTATCCTTCTGACACTAAAACTATACATGTAGTTTTACTGGCCCCCCACTCAACCGCACCGGCGTCGAGTCGCCCTTCGGCGACAGATCCCAGAAGCTGCGCGAGGTTGCCGGTCATGCCATACACAAGCGGCTGTGTCTCGGGGTCCCCTAGGCGCACATTGAACTCGAGAACCGAGGGCCCGTCGTCGGTCAGCATCAGCCCGACGTAGAGGAAGCCCTGGAATGGATGTCCCGTCGCCCTTACGCCTTCGAGCGTCGGCTCGACGACACGGCTGATGACCGTTTCGCGGATTTCGTCTGTCAGGATATCGGGATCGCAGTATGCGCCCATACCTCCGGTGTTCGGTCCTTCGTCGTTGTCGAAAACGGCTTTATGATCCTGCGTCGGGGGAAGAATGCAGAAACCCCTGCCGTCGGTCAAGACGATGAAGCTCGCTTCCTCCCCCCGCAGGAACTGTTCTACCAGGAGCCGCTGACCGGCCGGCCCGACGACTTCGCCCGCCAGCATACTAGCGGCCGTCGCCCTTGCTTCGGTCTCATTTTTCGCCAGGACGACCCCTTTGCCGGCGGCCAGCCCATCCGCCTTCAGTGCTACGGGAAATCCGAATCGTCCAATGTGGTCGTCGATGTCCGCCGGTTTTTCGACGACGGCGAAGTCAGCGGTCGGAATCCGATGTTGGCGCATGAATTCCTTGGCGAAGATCTTGCTCGACTCCAGCCGAGCGGCGGAGCGGACCGGACCCACGGTCGCCAAGCCGCGGGCCGTGAATTCGTCCACGATCCCCGCCGCCAAGGGCGCTTCGGGTCCGACGACGGTGAATGACACTTGCAAAGATTCGGCGAGATTGGCCATCTCGGGGAGGGACAAAATATCTCCTGGAATGCAGGAAGCGTCGATCGCGGCCCCGGCGTTACCGGGAACACAGTAGACCGCCTGGACACCTTCGGATTGCCGCAGCTTCCACGCTAGGGCATGTTCTCGGCCGCCGCTGCCTATAACTAATATCTTCATGACCCCGTGTCATTGCCTCCCATCCCGCGAGTGCTTAGAATAACAAGAAGTCGCCCGCTTATTCTTTCTCATGAAAGTGAATTTTACCGAGAGTTACGACGTGCTGGTCATCGGCGCTGGCCACGCGGGTTGCGAGGCTTCCGTCGCAGCGGCGCGAATGGGGTTGCGGACAGCGCTCGTGACGCTGAATCTCGATCTCGTCGCCCAAATGTCCTGTAATCCGGCTGTCGGCGGTATTGCCAAGGGACATCTCGTCCGCGAGATCGACGCTCTCGGCGGCGTCATGGGTGAGCTGACCGACGAGGTCGGAATCCAGTTTCGCCTGCTCAACACGAGCCGTGGACCGGCTGTCTGGTCTCCGCGAGCACAGTGCGACAAGAAGCAGTACCGCATCAGGATGCGCCAACTGCTCGAGCAGCAGACCAATCTCGTCGTCAAACAAGCCGAAGTTATGGATTTGGTCTTGGAGACCCATGGGGGGCGGAGCGAGGCGTCCCCGTCGAGGAGGGTTCGCGGCGTACAGCTTATTGACGGAAGGAGTATCGAAGCGAAGGCGGTAATTCTGACGACCGGAACGTTCCTAAACGGGCTGATCCATATCGGCGAGAGGAGTTACCCGGCGGGTCGCAGCGGAGAACCTGCTTCGGTGATGCTCGGCGAGTCGCTACGAGGCCTAGGTTTTCGCTGTGCTCGGTTGAAAACCGGGACGCCACCCCGTCTTGACGGTCGGACGATCGATTGGAACCGTTTCGAGCGGCAATCGGGTGATCCGGAACCCACGCCGTTCTCCTTCCGCACGGAGAAGATCGATCGCGAGCAAATTGATTGTCACATCGCCTACACGACCGAGCGGACTTTGAAACGTCTGAAGGAAAACATTCATCGCTCTCCTCTCTACAGCGGTCAGATTGAGGGCGTCGGTCCGAGGTACTGTCCTTCCATCGAGGACAAAGTCGTGAAGTTTCCGGACAAGCTCCGGCATCAGATCTTCTTGGAGCCGGAGGGCCTGGACACCAATGAAGTCTACGTGAACGGTATGTCCACTAGTATGCCGATCGATGTGCAGGTTGCTATGGTCGCGTCCATTCCCGGCCTTGACAGAGCCGATATGATACGACCCGGATATGCGATCGAATACGATTCGGTGGACGCGAGGGAACTACACAAGACGCTAGAAACAAAGAAAATAGCCGGCCTTTATCTGGCCGGGCAGATCAATGGCACAACAGGCTACGAAGAGGCTGCCTGCCAAGGACTGATGGCCGGTATCAACGCGGGCTGTTCGATCAGAGGACAAGAACCGGTCGTCCTCGACCGCAGTGCGGCCTATATCGGAATCCTCATCGATGACCTGGTCACGAAGGGTACTGACGAACCTTATCGCATGTTCACGTCCAGAGCCGAGTTCCGCCTCCAGCTCAGAATCGACAACGCGGACCAGCGACTGACGCCAATCGGACATCGGGTAGGGCTGATCGCCGAACAGCATTGGAATGAGTTTCAGCACGTCCAACAGCGACGGAGCGCCGTTAAGAGTTTCTTGGAGCAACACCGTCCGAAGCGGTCGGATCAGGCCGCGCAGGCACTGTTTGGAAGACTCAGCTCGCTGACCGGGGCAGCTCCTTCCCTCGCCCAGTTGTTGAAAC
This sequence comes from Bryobacterales bacterium, assembly GCA_965248365.1. Classification (GTDB taxonomy): domain Bacteria; phylum Acidobacteriota; class Terriglobia; order Bryobacterales; family UBA6623. Next base: position 1,726,216 of record CBDFJA010000004.1, read on the forward strand.
GGCCGGAGATTAGTATCAAGGACATGGTTGAGATTGTCCGCCATTACACAGACGCTGCTTTGACGCGTCCGCAGTGGAAGTCCATTGAGACTGAGATCAAGTACGAAGGTTACTTGGTCCAGCAGCTTAGGCAAATCCAGCGACTGAAGCATGTCGAGAGTCGGCAGATCCCCGAGGGTTTTTCCTACGGGGGAATTCCTGGACTCTCCCGTGAAGTCGTTGAAAAGATGGAACGTGTGCGACCCACGACACTCGGACAGGCGAGTCGCATACCGGGGGTGACTCCGGCGGCGATTTCGATCGTCAATGTGTACTTAAACCTTCCCAGCGGGCACGGTGTCCGTGCTTGACCGCGTCGCCGAGTTTAGGCGGCTGTTAGAGCCAGTCCTCGAAACGGTTGAGCTGAAGCTTCCCTCGAATCAACTCGCACATCTTGCCCGGCACTATTCTCTGCTGGTCCATTGGAATTCGCGTATCAATTTGACCGCTATCAGGGACATCGAAGGGATTGTTGAGCGGCACTTTGGCGAATCGCTGTTTGTCGCCAAGCTGATGCAGGATTTCGAGGGAACGCTCGCCGATGTGGGGTCCGGGGCAGGGTTTCCCGGCGTGCCAATCGGGGTCTCGTGCCCGAGGCTCGACGTCACACTCATCGAATCCAACGCGAGGAAGGCCGCCTTTCTCAAGGAAGTCACCCGTCCCGTGGCCAATATCCGAGTTTTTCATGGTCGCTTGGAGGACGTCAGCCGGACGTTCGATTGGGCTACGATCAGGGCAGTGAATCCAGACCGGATCACCGGATCGCTGCGTAGTTTGGCGGACAACGCAGCCTTCCTAGTTAGTCGCCGCCAGGCGACCCGACTTCCTGACCAACCGCTCTGGGAATGGCGAGACCCCAAACGGCTACCCTGGGGCCGGCAACGGGTGCTGCTGTTGGGAAGACGAATGGAAAAGACCGTAGCTGTTCCACGTGGAACATAGATTGAAGAACATGTTTTGACGGCGGGAGAAAATCCTGCTGTCGCCCAAGAAATCTCCAGAAAGGCCTTCAAGCTGTGCTAAATTGTTGCTTCGGAACGAGGATGAGGTACCTTTGGGCAGAGTCATCGCCATAGCCAACCAAAAAGGCGGGGTAGGCAAAACTACGACGGCGATCAACCTCGCGGCCTCCCTCGCTCATACCACGAGGAAGGTGCTGTTGGTCGACTGCGACCCGCAAGCCAATTCAACGAGTGGCTTAGGATTGCTGTTGGACTCCGCCGGGCCGACTTTATACGATCTGCTTATTGGGGACCGCCAAGCCGCAAGCGTTAGGATCAGCACCGAAGTCAATAACTTGGATGTGATCCCGGCGAGCAGAGACCTCGTCGGCGCGAACGTGGAGCTTGTGGACGCCGAAGGACGCGAGACAAGGCTGCGGGACAAGATCGACACGATTAAGAGCGACTACCACTACGTCTTGCTTGATTGCCCGCCGGCACTCGACCTTCTGACCCTGAACGCGTTAACCGCGTGCGATTCCGTATTGATTCCGATCCAATGCGAATACTTTGCCCTTGAAGGAGTCTCCGCTCTGTTGGAAAGTATAGATCGCGTGAGGCAACATCTAAATCCGACACTGGCGATCGAAGGCGTGTTGCTGACGATGTACGACGAGCGAACGACTCTAACCAAACAGGTCGCTAGTGACTTAAAGGAGTTTTTCCGGGAAGACCTATTCAACACGGTGATCCCGAGAAACGTCCGCTTGGCGGAAGCTCCTAGTCACGGAAAACCGATCCTGCACTACGACGCGCGATCGAAGGGCGCGGAAAGCTACCTAAGCTTGGCTCGGGAACTGCTGTCCCGCTACCAAGAAAAGGCGACCAGTCAATCTGGTTGGAGACACATAAGTTCTTGATAATAAATACTTTATAGTAATACATGGAGGTGTGCGGCATGACTTCTACCTCTGAGAATCAAACTCCAAGGCGCAAGGCGCTCGGTCGGGGGCTGGGAGCTTTGCTCCCTGCTAGGTCTGTGGAAGTTTCGAGCAAAGTTTCAACTGAGACGACGGTACCCAGCCGAGACCAAGTCCATCAGATTCCGATCGATCTCATCGATCCGAATCCCTACCAGCCCCGGCGGACGTTCCGACAGAAGGACCTCGAAGAGCTGGCCCGTTCCATCCAGGTCGATGGCTTGATTCAGCCCATCGTCGTTTCCCCTGAAGGAGACCGATATACACTCATCGTGGGTGAAAGGAGGTGCCGCGCAGCGAAGCTTGCCGGCAAGACGGAGATAGCGGCACTGGTTCAGCAAGTGGATCCGGGAAAAATCCTCGAAGTCACCCTAGTCGAAAATATCCAGCGAGAAGATCTCAACCCGATTGAGGTCGCTTCGGCACTGGACCGGATGATTCGAGAGCTGCAGCTCAGTCATCAAGAGGTCGCCGCGAGGACGGGCAAGGACCGCTCGACAATCACTAACCTGCTGCGAATCTTGAGACTCCCCAGAGATATCCAGTTGCTTGTGGCCGAGCGGAGACTTTCTCTGGGACACGCCCGGGCACTGTTGTCGCTAGAGGACGAGGAGCAGCAGCGTGTCTTGGCGGAAAAGACGGCGGCGCAGGGGTTGTCGGTCCGTCAGGTGGAGGGAACTGTACGCTCCATTACAGAGCCCAGGAAATCAGCTGGGGCCTCCGTGACGGCGGACCCCAACGTCGCGGCTGCTATAGAAGAAATGGAGCGTGCCCTGGGAACCCCGGTTCGAGTCGTGCAACGAACCGCCGACAAAGGAAAGATCGAAATCGAATTCCACTCCGCCCAGGATCTTGACCGAATCTACACAGCGATCGTCGGGCACACATCCTGAGTGCAAACCCTATTCGGGAATAGGTTAACCCGCTTTTCACAGCGTCACGGTCGGCTCGACTGCCGCTCAATACGTTCTATTAGCGAAGCGGCGCGAGATCGCGCGATGCGGACGTATTTCTTACCGTCGGCGATCTTGTTGAGAATGGGCAAGAATTGCTCCGGGGCGACGATTTTGCCTTTATCAAAAGCCATCTGGAACACGAGCAACGTCTTGTTTACTCCCAGTCGGTCGAATCGCGCGACCCTCTCGAGTTCAAGCCGGCGGCGGACCGTCTCTCCAACTTTCTCAAACCACGAAACCAAAGCCCGCGCTTCCTTATTCTCCGTATAGTTGAAGCTTGTCTCGTACCGCTGCCCCTCGGAATGGTCGAACCACAGCAGCTTGTCCCCGGTGAAGGCTACCTTGCGTGAGCTTGCGACATTCGTTCGGACATGGCTCAATCCCTTGAACAGCGCGAAGATCTTCGACACCTCCGCCGCATGGACTTCGAATTGAGTCGGGTCCGCCCCTTCGGCGTCTTCGCTGTAAGTCGCCCCACCGGCAGCGTCCAAGAGCACTTGGAAGTAGGGGGGGACTCCTTTCGGGAAGGTCTTTGAAAAGAAGACACGGTCGCCGCTCAGTTCAGAAGTTCGACCCAACGAGGGCGACAAGAAAAGCAAAGACGCGAGCGCGATCCACAGCCATTGCTTCAAATGAGGGGGACCCGAGTTCCCGGTGGAGCTGCGCGGCCCGTTAACCATGCGCTCCCTTAGCTGCTATCCGAACCATCGGGCTCTGGGCGAGATTGGCGTGACAGATCGCCACAGCCAAGGCATCTGACGCGTCGAAGCCTGGAATGGGCTCCGTCACAGCGAGCAAGGAACAGACCATGCTCCGCACTTGTGACTTGTCGGCTCGCCCGTACCCTACCACGCCGGACTTTACTGCCAACGGTGAATACTCGCCCACGGGCAGACCAGCCTCAGCCGCCGCCAGCAGCGCTACTCCCCTGACATGCGCCAGCTTCAGGGCGCTTTGTACGTTCACGTTCGAAAAAACCGCCTCGACAGCTACGGCCTGGGGTTGATGAACCTTCACCAGGTCTCGAAGACCGTCATGGATCTGCCGCAGCCTCACGGCTAGCGGGTCCGTCCGGCGCGTACGGATGACGCCCGCCGCTATAAACGAGTGATTTCGACCGTCGCTATTGATGGCCCCGTAGCCTGTCGTTTCCAGTCCACAGTCGATACCTAGAATACGCATGGAACAGCAAGCCAACAGGGTCTTCGGGAGCTGCCGGAGGGGGCCATGTTCCGGTCACGCGGAAAGTCTTTCGAGCTCGCGGTCGTCGATGTCGAAGTTCGCGTAAACGTTCTGGACATCGTCCTGATCTTCCAGGGCCTCGATCATTCGCAGAACCGCGACCGCCTGCTTACCCCCTACCTTGACACTATTCTCGGGCAGTTGTGTCACCTCGTTCGCCGCGGGCTCGATGCCGGCCTCTTTGAGAGCTTCGAGCAGCGTATCGTGAACATCAGGCGTGGAAACGATGGACCAATTATCCCCTTCGTCTCGCATGTCGTCGGCCCCGGCCGACAGCAGCACCTCCATCAGTTGCTCTTCGCCGGCGCGGTCCTTGGGAACAACGATGAGACTTTGTTTCTTGAACATCCAGCCCACGCAGCCTGTCTCGCCGAGGTTCCCCCCATTCTTTGAAAAGTGATTTCGCAGCTCGCTCACCGTTCGGTTTCGATTGTCGGTGACAACCTCCACCAGTACCGCCACTCCGGCGGGACCGTAGCCTTCAAACGTAATCCCTTCGAATGACTCACCCTCGAGTTGGCCTGACCCGCGCAAGATGGCCCGCTTGATATTCTCTTGCGGCATGCTTTGCGCCTTGGCACCGGTAATAGCGGTCCGCAGCCTGGGGTTCGCATCCGGGTCCGCGCCACCTTCCCGAGCGGCGATCTGGATCTCTCGGATCAGGCGCGTAAAAACCTTGCCGCGTTTTGCATCAGTCGCGGCTTTCTTGTGCTTGATGCTAGCCCACTTTGAATGGCCCGACATGAAACGCTCGCAGTGAAACGCTAACAGCGGCCCGGTCAAAGCGCAAGACCGTTCTTAGCTGCTTGGAATCGGCGCCGACACGCACCCAGGCCGACCGCTACCGCCGAATTTCTCTTCAAGAATACCAAACGACAAATCGTCGTGTCTGCTCTCCAGCGCAACTCCAGCGCCCGCGAAAAATGGGTAGAGGTAACCGCGCTACAATGACAGCCAAACGACGCCATGACTGGCCAAACCATCTCGCACTACAATATCAGCGAGCAACTGGGCAAAGTAGGGACTGGCACGCCAGCCGGTCAAGCAGCCGTAGCGGTGGCCGTTTGGCCCAGACCCGCGGCCGTTTGGGGATAGCCGCGAAGATAGTTGTCCCAACGGTTCGGCGTAGATGCCTGACTGGCCGCGCAGAGCCGCCGGGCGTTAGCCCGCGGGCCTAAGCCCTGACGAGCGGGGATCTGTCCGGTTCTCGGTGTGGGCCCGCGCCCTGACGGGCACGGCTCTGTTCGGTGCTCACGTGCTGTGTTGTGTGGTTAGCGGCGAAGGTAGTTGGCCGCTGGGCCCGCGCCCTAACGGGCACGGCTCTGTTCGGCTTTGATCGGCGCTGTTGGTTGTTTGGCGGCGAAGGTGGTTGGCCACCGGGGCCCGCGCCCTGACGGGCACGGCTCTGTTCGGTGCTCACGTGCTCCGTCGCGTGGTTAGCGGCGAAGGTGGTTGGCCGCCGGGACCCGCGCCCTAACGGGCACGGCTCTGTTCGGCTTTGATCGGCGCTGTTGGTTGTTTGGCGGCGAAGGTGGTTGGCCGCCGGGACCCGCGCCCTGACGGGCACGGCTCTGTTCGGCTCTGTCGGGTTGTTGGCGCGGGACTACACCGCGCGCAGGCTCTCCGGTTGTCGCCGCGGTCGCCGAGACGCGATTCCGCCAAATAGATACGAACCACGACCGGCCAGACCATTTCGCATTACAAGATCCTTGAGAAGCTGGGCGAGGGCGGGATGGGCGTGGTCTATAAGGCCACCGACACGAAACTCGAGCGCACCGTGGCGCTAAAATTTCTCGCTGCCGACAGCGTGGAGGACGAGGAACACAAGGCCCGCTTCCGGAGGGAAGCCCGAGCCGCCGCCGCCCTCGATCACCCCAACATCTGCACCGTCTACGAAATCGACGGCCAGACCTTCCTGGCCATGCCGTATCTCGAAGGCTCGACCGTGAGGCAGAAAGTCAAACAGCGTCCCTTGAAGCTGGCCGAAGCTATCGACATCGCCATTCAGGCCGGCGAAGGTTTGCGGGCCGCGCACGGGAAGGGCATTGTCCATCGCGACATCAAGAGCGCCAACCTGATGGTCTCACCGCAAGGCCAGGTCAAGGTCATGGATTTCGGCTTGGCCCAAGCGGCCGACCAATCCCTGCTGACGAAGACCGAGACACTGCTGGGCACTCCGGTTTACATGTCCCCCGAGCAGGCCCAACGCGAACCGACCGACCGGCGCACCGACATCTGGTCGTTGGGCATCGTGATTTACGAGATGCTCATCGGACGCACGCCGTTCGAGGGAGAGCGGGAGCAGGCGGTGTTGTACGGGATCGTCCAGGAAGAGCCGGAGCCGATCACCAGCCAACGAGCCCGGGTGCCGTTGGAGCTGGACTGGATTGTCGACAAGGCCTTGGCCAAGGAGAAGGACGAGCGCTACCCCCACATCGACGACATGCTGGTCGATCTGCGGGCCGTCGCGCGGCAGGTTGCGGAAGCGAGCGACACCGGCAGGCCGAGCAAGAGACCAACCACGAAGCTGCGGCGGGAAGCTCCGGCACGTGCCCGGCGAAGGCGTTTGGCCTGGGCTTTGGGTTTCGCCGCCGCGGCTGTGGTGCTGGCGGCCGCCGGCGCGGCCTTGTGGAACTTCTTCGCCCCCACCGAAGCCCCCCTGGAGCCGATGCGGGCGGTTCCGCTCACCAGTTATCCGGGCAGTGAGGGTGGCGGTTCATTTTCCCCCGACGGCGATCGGATCGTCTTCACTTGGAACAGAGAAAACCAGGAAGACTACGACGTTTACGTCAAACTCATCGGGCCCGGCCCACCTCTGCAACTGACTACCGATCCCGCTTGGGATCACAGCGCCGTCTGGTCGCCGGACGGCCGCCACATCGCCTTTCTGCGCGGACATCCCCCGGCCATGAAAAAAATGGGCCTGTACCTGGTTCCCGCCCTTGGCGGGACGGAGCGCAAACTGGCTGAGACCCGGATACCCGGCACTCTTCTTCTGGGGACCTGCCTGAACTGGTCTCCCGACGGCCGTTGCCGTGTGCGATTGGGCGGATGATTCGCCCGGGCCGTTGAGCGTATTCTTGCTCGCGGTGGATTCCGGCGAAAGGCGAAGGCTGACTCGGCCGCCGGAGAACTCGAGCGAAGGTGACGTCTCCCCGTCCTTTTCTCCGGACGGCCGCACGCTGGCCTTCACCCGGGCCAGCGCCGGGATAAGCAGCGATCTCTACCTGCTGGATCTGGACGACGATCTGACCCCGAAAGGTGAACCGCGGCGGCGGACCTTTATGGAGAACCTGATCACCGGTCCCGTTTTCACCTCCGATGGCCGCGACATTGTTTTCTCTTCCGCCTCTTTCGGCAACGCAAACCTTTGGAGAGTGCCGGTATCCGGGTCCGCCTCGCCCGAACGGCTGCCGTTTGGGGAGCGCGGAGGTGGGCCGGCGATCTCCCGTCAGGGGAATCGGTTGGCCCATACAGCGGGTGAGATAAACGTAAACATCTGGCGTTTCAATCTACCCATTACGGACGGCGCGACCGGCGCGGCGGTCAAATTGATTGCCTCTTCACGGATGGACCAGGAGCCGCAATATGCTCCCGACGGCAACAGCATCGCGTTCACGTCGACTCGCTCCGGCGGCAGCGAAATCTGGAAATGCGACGCTGACGGTTCGAACCCCGTGCAGTTGACTTCGCTGGGCGCGCCGACGACTTTGTGGGCGCATTGGGCTCCCGACGGGAGGAGCATCGCATTTATGTCCGATCCTGAAGGGCAGTCGGATATCTACGTCGTCAACGCCGACGGGGGTGCGCCCCGGCGGCTGACGAGCGATCCGTCGCTGGACGGGTGGCCGGCCTGGTCGAGAAACGGAAAGTGGATCTACTTCACTTCAAACCGCACAGGGGATCCCCAGTGTTTCAAGATGCCGGCGCGGGGCGGCCCCGCCCGGGTCGTTGCGGCCGCGGGGCTCGGGTGTAGGGAGTCACCCGACGGCAGTCTGCTTTACTTTTCGAGGGACTGGGCCAACCCGTCTCTATGGAGAGTGCCGGTTGAGGGCGGCAGTGAAGAGGACGCCGAGCAGGTCCTTGAATCTTTGTTTGGTGGAGTCTACGAAGTCGTCGAGGAGGGGGTCTATTTCGTTTCCCCATCCACTCCGGAAGGTGGCTTTTCCGTTCAGTTCCTTCGCTTTGCTACGGGCGCGGTCGAGCGTGTCATTAGCCTCGAGCGCCAGCCGCCGCTGGGCGACTTTATGAGCGTTTCCCCCGATGGCCGGTCGATCCTCTACAGCCAGGCGGAGGATTACCAAAGCGACATCATGCTGGTCGAGGGTTTCCGGTAAGGGGGGGTCCGCCGTCGGACGTATCGGGAGCAACCGGGTCACACAGAGCCGCCGGGCGCGAGCCTGCGGTCAAGATGGCGAATAACCTCGCTGTGGCGATGCCCGTGCGGATGCGTGGCCTTGACCGCACCCTTGCGGGCGCGGCTCTGTCAGGTACGCCCAAGGGCGTCGACCCTCGGCTGCCGAACATGCCGCACAGAGCCGCCGGGCGTCAGCCCGCGGGCCCAAGCCCCGACCAGCGGGGTTCTGTCCGCTTCTCGTAGGGGCCCGCGCTCGGACTACGCGAGTCTGTGCCGTGGTCGCCACGCGGGCCGCGAGTTGTCTGGGTAGTGCCCGCTGTGCGCCCGCGCCCTGACGGGCACGGCTCTGTTCGGCTTTGATCGGCGCTGTTGGTTGTTTAGCGGCGAAGGTGGTTGGCCGCCGGGGCCCGCGCCCTGACGGGCACCGCTCTGTTCGGCTCTGATCCGCGCTGTTGGTTGTTTAGCGGCGAAGGTGGTTGCCCCAACGGTTCGGGTTCTCATACACCGCCAGAGGACGCCCCTGCCGGCGAACAACATAATCAACCGCCTCGTCCACTTTATTTGGCTCCCAGAGCCAGACCGTGCTGCCGTGCTTTGTCCAACGTTTGGCCTTGGCGCCCAACAGGCGGTTCAGCGAGCGACTGGCGTAGGCTTTCAGTTTCGCCATCACCGCTTCCGGCTCGACATCGGCGGACACAACCAGGTGCACATGGTTGCCGCGGACATGAACCGCATGCAGAGTCCAGCCTTGGTCGAGGCAAACATCCTCGATCGCCTGCAGGACGACTGGTCTCTGCTGGGCATCCAGCCGGGTCGGCGGGGTTGGAAGGAGACGACGTTCGTAGCTTTGAAGACCGCGACTGGGTCGTAGGTAACGCCCCTTCCAAGCGTTATGGTTGCGGTCGATAGATCCCGCTTGCCTTCCGTGGAGTTTGGTTCCGTAGCAGGAGAAAGTGATCAGGTATGCCCAAGGACGTTTAACGGGTCGCTCGGGCGCGGCATGCGCTTGCAACGAGACCAAGATAGCAGGAGCAAGCCTCGACCGCCAGCTTGCCGAACATGCCGCACAGAGCCGCCGGGCGTAAGCCCGCGGGCCCAATCTCGGGAAGCGCGAATCTGTGCGGTCGTTTCTCGCCGGGGCCCGCGCCTTCGGTCGACGCGAATTTGTGCCGTGGTGGTCGCCACGCGGGCCGCGAGTTGTCTGGTTACTGCCCGCTGTGCGCCCGCGCCCTGACGGGCACGGCTCTGTTCGGCTTTGATCGGCGCTGTTGGTTGTTTAGCAGCGGAGGTCGTTGCCCGCTGGGGCCCGCGCCCTGACGGGCACGGCTCTGTTCGGTGCTCACGTGCGAGTGCGTGGCCGCTTGGCACGCGGTCGCAGCTTTGATCGGCGCTGTTGGTTGTTTAGCGGCGGAGGTCGTTGCCCGCCGGGGCCCGCGCCCTGACGGGCACGGCTCTGTTCGGTTCTTACGTGCGGTGTTGTGTGAACCAAAATCTCACCGCCCCCAGCGGGGCTGGTTTGCGGCAAAATACTTGCGTCGGTAAACTTTGTAAACGAGAATACCGGCACAACTTATCGACCAAAACGACACACGTTTTGACAATTCTTGGCACTTTAAAGGCTTGCCCAATTGACAACAGCAACATGCGTATCTCGTCCACACTGATCCTGGCGTCTGCGCTGTGCATGACGGCGGCCGGCGGCGGGACGCCCAAGGCGGCGCCCAACCCGTATTTCCGCCGCGTGGGCTCCGGGACGAGTTAGGAGCTGGGGGCGGGGCGTTTCGGAAATTTCGGACGCAACGTCTTGCGCGGTCCCGGCTTCGTGAACTGGCAACTGGCCGCGTTCAAGCGCACGGAGATCACCGAACGTCAAAACTTGGAGTTTCGCGCCGAGTTTTCAATCTTTTCAATCAGGCGCAGTTCATAAATCCGATCGGTGACATCGCCAGCACGAATTTCGGCAGAATCCTCGAAACCGCCGACCCGCGCATCATTCAGTTCACGTTGCGCTACATGTTTTGAGGGAGCGGCGGTAGTACGTCGAGTCGCTGCGAATCTATACGGTTGTTGGTACGCGCCCGCGCCCTAACGGGCACGGCTCTGTTAGGCTCTGATCGGCGCTGTTGGTTGCTTGGCGGCGAAGATCGTTGGCCCAACAGTTTCGCGTCGACCCTCGGCTGCCGAACATCACCTCACAGAGCCGCCGGGTGTTAGCCCGCGGCCCGCTATCGTGGCGCACGCATTCTGGCGTGCCGTGTCGCCCCATAGACCGGGTCGCGCTGGGAGAAGCTATTTGGAGCCTCGCGACACCTCGCCCGCACCCTTTCGGGCGCGGCGACGTGTCGACAGGGGTCTCAACCGATAGTGCGATAGCCCGGGCCGCTACGGAAAGCTCGATCCAAGCTCGTGGAAGCCACTACAATAAGGCACATGGCATTCCCGGCGACTCGACTTCGCAGGCTTCGGCGCAATGAGCTGCTGCGCCTGGGGGTCCGTGAAACCAGGCTTTCGCCGGCCGATTTCATCCTTCCGCTGTTCGTCTGTCCGGGGGAGGACGTTCGCCGTGAGATCGAGGCCATGCCCGGCAACTATCAGATGTCGGTCGATCAGATCGTCGCCGAATGTAGAGAAGTCGCGGCGTTGGGAATTCCCGGGGTCATTCTTTTTGGCTTGCCGGAGTCGAAAGACCCCGAAGGCTCGGGCGCCTACACCGAGGACGGCATCGTCCAACAGGCCATCCGCGCGATCAAGGAGAAGGTCAGCGACATCTTGGTGATCGCCGACTGCTGTCTGTGCGAATACACCAGTCATGGCCACTGCGGCAGAATCGTCGGTGAAGACGTAGACAATGACTCGACCTTGGAGCTTCTGAGCAAGACGGCGGTGTCGCAAGCTAACGCCGGGGCGGACATCGTCGCCCCGTCGGACATGATGGACGGCCGGGTCGGAGCGATTCGAAAAACGCTTGATGAGAATGGCCATTCCAGTCTCCCGATCCTCTCCTATGCGGCGAAGTATGCCTCGGTTTTCTACGGTCCTTTTCGGGAAGCGGCTGAATCGGCCCCTCAATTCGGCGACCGCCGAGGGTACCAGATGGATCCCGCTAACCAGCGAGAGGCCTTGCGCGAAATCGCCCTCGACATCGAGGAAGGGGCGGACATGATCATGGTCAAGCCGGCCCTGCCCTATCTCGACGTCATCTACCGCGCCAAAGAGCAGTTCCAAGTTCCGGTCGCCGCCTACCAGGTGAGCGGGGAATATTCGATGATCGTCGCCGCGGGCAGAAACGGATGGTTGGACCAGGAGCGAGCCATGATCGAGTCCCTCACCTCGATCAAACGCGCCGGAGCGGACTGGATCCTCACCTACTTCGCCAAGGCGATGGCCAAGATTCTGTGAGGGTTCGGCGAGACAGGGCCGTCCTGGGGACTCTCTTCCCCGCCCCCAAAGCGCTTACCCGGCTTCCGCGGGGGGAGGAGTCCGGTTCCCGTCGAACTATCGCCCGCTGGGTTTTCATCGCCCTTGCGGTCGCCGCGCCTCTACCGGCAGCCGGGCTGGCCGAGCGAATCTCCGAGATTTTGGGTGGAGAGACAGCCGCCCGAGCTTTCTGGGGAATCAAGATCGTCGAGTTGGAAAACGGCCGGACGGTTTACGAGCACAACGCGGACAAGCTTTTTGTGTTGGCTTCGAACGCCAAGCTGTTTTCGACCGCCCTGGGGCTGGTCAAGCTAGGACCTCGGCATGCTTACACTACTAGTGTAGTATCAGAAGTCCCGCCGGCGGAGGACGGTCTGGTCCCTGGAGATCTGATCTTGCTGGGAGGCGGTGATCCGAATCTCTCGTCGCGGGTCATTCCTTACGACCCGCACAGGGATTTTGAAAAGGACCTGCTACGGCCCATGACCGACTTGGCCCGGCAGGTGGTCAAGGCGGGCGTTCGGCGTATTGAAGGCAACGTGGTGGGGGACGACAGCCGCTATGTGTGGCAGCGCCATCCGCCGGGATGGTCAATCGAGGACGGTTATTGGTCCTACGGCGCACCGATCAGCGCCCTGTCGTTCAACGACAACACGGTGAAGCTGAGGGTATTGCCGGGCAGCGGAGTCAGACGACCGGCGCGGGTTGATGTGACCCCGCGGATCGAATACTTTTCCCTCGACAACCGCACGAGAACGGCTCCCACGCGGACGGTCGCTCGCGGCCTGGGCCTCGACCGCCGGCCCGGCTCGCGAGAACTGCTGCTATGGGGGGACATCTCGATTCGCTCTCGCGGGCGAGTTCTATCGGTCGCCGTCGACGACCCCGCCCTATTCGCCGCCGTCGCCTTTCGCGGGGAACTCAAACGCTTTGGAGTCGTCATTACTGGAGCCGCCGTCGCCAGACACGCCTATCCCCATGAGTTCCCTAGCCTCAAGCGACTGCCGAATCGCAAGCCCCAGGCCTACTCCGCAAGGCTGGCGGCGATCGAGTCGGCGCCGTTGGCTGAAACGCTGCCGATTATCAACAAAGACAGTCAGAACCTTCACGCCGAGATGCTGTTGTGCGAGGTGGGCTATCAGCGGCGCGGGGTTGGCAGTTTTGAAGCCGGCTTGGGAGAGCTAAAGAGCTTTCTCCTCGAAGCGGGACTGAAGCCTCCCGAATCGAAGCTTCAGGATGCATCGGGACTTTCCCGCCGCAACCTTGTCTCGCCAGGGGCGACAACACAGCTGCTGACCTACATGTGGAACTCGCCCGCCCGCGAGCACTTTGCGTCGAGCTTACCCGTTTCGGGCCAGGACGGCACCCTGGACTGGCGGTTCTCGCGGACCTCGGCAAAGGGTAGAATCCGTGCCAAGACAGGGACCTTGGCGCACGTGACGGCCATCTCGGGTTACGCCGCCACGCTCGACGATCGGAGCCTTGCTTTTTCCATCCTCGTGAACAACTACGGTGTCCAGGCATCCTACGTTCGCAGCCTGGTCGACAAGATCTGCGTCGCCATGATCGAGTCGGCGCCGACCCTCGAGACGACACCCGAGGAAGCCGGAGGGTGACCCGAATCCCCGACTCGCGTCCGGATCACCGGTCTCATAACGAAGTAGCGGAGGCCTATCGCCTGCTTCGGCCGCCGGGCGGTGAGAAATGAGGACTTAGTACTCCGTTTCACAAATACGCTCAGATTTCGGGCGGGGGCGGGCGGGCACATCATGCTCTACCGCCGAAGTTTCCCCAAGTCGAAACTGCCATACGTAGAGAGGCCTGTACCTACTGCTGGAGACCGGGCCGAAGGTCCAACGAAAGGCATAGGTCCCATTACACCTGGAATTAAGACAAGCTGCCTATTGTCGCCTCAGGGGCCTGAGACGAAACTTCAAGATACGGTGTAGTCTACCGCTCTAGGTGCGCGTCATCGAACCCTAGGGTTCGTGCCCAGGGCCAGAGAAAGGGAGGACCAAAGCCTTGGCGAAATCCGAATCGCATCGTACCGGGAAACCCGATAGCAAGGGGAACGCCGGCTCCGCCACTGTCGACGACCATCAGGAAGTCGACGAAAGCCGGAGCCAAAATGAGGAAGCCGTGATTTCTCTCCAACAACAGATCGAGAAACAGCGAGAAGAGACTTCTCAGCTTCGGGAGCTGATCGACTCAAGACTGGAAAGCTCGCGGGGCGAGGCCGAGGCCGGGCCCGTCGGGGAAATTCTCACCCGCATGGGTAGCGTGGAAAGGCAGATAGAATCCATCGGCTCCGACTCGCGAGTTGACGCGCTTATGCTGCGGACCACGGAGATGGAGCGGAAGTTAAGCGCAGGCGCCTCGGAACCTTTGCTCAACGAGATTGCGCGTCGTTTGGACGTTCTGGAGCGAGACGGGGGAGCGGGAAGCGTCTCGAGCGAGCTGGAGCGGAAGGTCTCGGACCTGGCAAGCAAAATGGGGCAATTGCCCGCGACCGATCCGCGGATGGACGACATAGTCCTTCGGGTAGGATCGGTCGAGACTGTCACCAAGGGGCCCGTGGAGGATCCCCGCGTAGAGGGTCTTGAACGCCAATTGGACACGATTTCGGCGGAGCAACTGGGCGACGCCTCTCGACGTTGGAGGACCATGCTGTTCGCAAGGAGGATTCTCGCTTCGAGGAGATCGACGCCCGGCTAGGACGATTGGACGGTCAGGCCGCGCAGCCTCCGGCGGACCCCCGAGTCGACAACGTCACGGAGCGGTTGGGGACATTGGAGCAGCTTTCTCTCGAACCGTCCTACGATCCGCGGTTGGATGAAGTCGTCTCCCGGGTCGAGAATGTGGAAAGCTACGTTGCCGAGCCCTGGGCCGACCCGAGAGTCGACGGGCTGGGGGAACGGCTGGCGACGGTCGAGGAACGAGCGGCGCAGCCGGCCAATGATCCGCGAGTGGAAGCGATCACCGAGCGCCTGGGGACAGTGGAGGGGCGGGTCGAAGAGCCGTCTCACGACCCCCGGTTCGACGACCTCGCCTCTAACCTGGAAGACCTCAAACGACAGGCTGCCGAGCTTGCCGCCAATGAGCAAGGCGACGCTCTGGCCACCCGTCTATCGGCCGTTGAGGGCAGAGTGGAAGAGCACAAACCCGATCCTCGAGTGGACGAGGTTGCCTCTCGAGTGCAGTCTCTGGAGGAGAAGAGCGCGCAATCGCCCGAGGACGCACGGGTCGGAGGGATCAGCGATCGCTTGGCGGTCCTGGAAGAGCGCGCCGAGCAGTCCTCGTCGGGTCCCCCCATCGAAGAAATAGAGAATCGTATGCAGAACCTGGAAACCTGGGCCGCGGATCCCCGGGTCGCCGGTTTGGCGGATCGCCTAGCCGCTTTGGAGCAGCGAAGCGATCAAGCGACCGACCCGCGCGTGGACGAAGTCTTGGGTCGACTTTCCTCGTTGGAGAACAACGGAGAACTCCTTGCTCGGCTTTCCGCGCTGGAGGACAGCCCGTCGAGAAGCGCATCCGATTCTCAGGCGCCAGATCTCTCCGGGCGTCTCGCGTCACTCGAACAGCAAGCGCTGGAAAGCGCCTCTCGATCCGAGATAGCCGAGATCAAAGAGCAACTAACCGCGGTAAGTGAACGCGCCAGCCAGGCCGGCCAAAACGGCGAAATGGGAGAACTTCGCACACGCTTGTTGGTTGTCGAGTCAACTTTGGCGGAGAGAGTATCCGACTCCCAGGGCAGCGCGATCTCCGATCGGCTTCAATCTCTAGAAAGTAGGATTGCGGAAGCACCAGCCGGCTCGAGCCTAGATGAAGTCAACGCTCGCCTGGGGCAACTGGAGTCGGCCTCTCCGGCGGCGGCCGCCGACCCTCGGGTGGACGATTTGTCGGTGCGACTGGCTTCGTTGGAGCGGAAAACGGATCAGCCGGAGCCCGATCAGCGGGTCAACGAAATCACGCTCCGCCTTAACGCACTCGAGGAAACCGCGGGGAACGAGGGAGACGGGCGCGTCGCTGAGCTTGCGGCCCGTTTGGAGTCCATCGAAGGTTCCGCCGGCGGCGGGGCGGATCCGCGGGTTACCGAGCTCATGTCGAGGATTGACTCGATGGACCGCCAGCTGCGGGAATCGACTCCCTCGGACGTCCCCGCGGACATCGCTGAGCGTATTGCCGCTCTCGAGCAAGGCGGCGCCAATGGCGGAGAAGGCCAGGCCTATCAGCCGGAACTGCTGGCTCGTATGGAAGACCTGGAAAGACGACTCTCTCAGGCCGAGCAATCCAGCGGGGGAGGAAACGTCAAGGCTTTGGTCGAGCAAGAAACTTCGCGCTGGTCTACCTGGGCGAGGCAGACCGGCGACCAGGTGAAAGAACTTCGCCGGCGACTGCAAAAGCTGAGCGAAGGGGGCGGCGGCGGCGAGGGGTCTCTCTCCCAAGAGTTGATCCGCGGAATCGGTGAAAGCATCAGCGAGGGTCTAAGCCGCAACGCCGGCAAAGACTTGAAGACGATCAAGTCGCAAATGTATTTCGTCTTCTTCACCATCGGCATGATTTGCGCTCTGGGCATCTATTACGCCATCACCAGCTTTTTCTAAGCTCTCCACCGCGCCGCTACGGCGAAACGTACGGGCAGTTCGCGGTTCGCAGGGCGGTCTGCCCGCATCCCCACGCCCGGCCATAGTAAGATCGGAAGAATGTCGGCATTCTTGGAGCGGGTCGTGGACTGCGCTCGCACGCTCAACAAACGAATCGTCTTCCCGGAAGGGGATGACGAGCGAGTGCGAGTCGCGGCTGAGCGGCTAGCCCGGGAGAAAGTCGCGACCCCCATTCTAGTCGGCCCGGCGGGAGGAGCGGTCGCTGGGGTTGATTTCGTCGACCCGCAATCATCTGAAAAAACCAACCACTACGCGTCTCTTTTCCATGAGCGCCGCAGATCCCGTGGTGTTACGGAATCGGAAGCTCGTAGGATAGCCGTTCAACCCCTTTACTTCTCTTCGCTGATGGTGGCGGCCGCAGATGCGGACGGCATGGTGGGCGGCGCCGGCAACACGACGGCGGAGACCGTCCGCGCGGTGATTCACTGCGTAGGAGTTAAGGAAGGCTTTCGGCTTGTGTCGAGCTTCATGATCCTGGTCCACCCCGAGCCGAGGTGGGGCAGCAGGGGTGTTATCTTTTTGGCCGACCCAGCGGTGGTTCCCGATCCCAACGCCAGTCAACTTGCCGAGATAGCCATCGCCGCCGCGGAGAACGCAGGGCGGTTCCTCTCCGATCCCCCCCGTGTGGCGCTGCTCTCTTTTTCCACGAAAGGCAGCGCCCGCCATCCCCTGGTCGAAAAGGTCGCCGAAGCTGCGCGCATCATTCGCGCGCGGGCGCCCGGGCTCAGCGTCGACGGCGAACTCCAGGCCGATGCGGCGCTTGTGGAATCGGTAGGCCGATCGAAGGCCCCCGGCTCGCCGGTCGCCGGGCGAGCGAACGTATTGATTTTCCCGACGCTTGACGCCGCCAACATCGGATATAAGCTCGCCGAGCGGCTGGGCGGAGCTCAATCTCTCGGGCCTTTCCTACAAGGCTTGAACTATCCGGCTAACGATCTCTCCCGCGGCAGCTCGGCCGAGGACATCTACTACACGGCCGCCATTACGGCTGTCCAAGCCGGAGACGCGGCGGGCCTGGCCGTCCCGGTCTAGCTGTGATCTTTCAACAGGTTGTTCATTCGGTCCCGGACCAGGGAAGCTGGAGTTGTCGAATAACCACGACCCTGGAGAGACCGCATGAACATCCATCAGAATGCCCGATTGACGCCCAAAGGCCGAGCCCTTTTGGTTCGATGCATCCTCGCTGGAGAGACGCCTCGGGCCGCCGCGGCGGCCCGAGACGTCTCAGAACGCACCGCCCGCCGTTGGCTGGCCCGCTACCGCGGCGAAGGCGAAGCCGGTCTCTACGATCGCTCTTCGCGTCCCCGGCATAGCCCGCGCCGCACCCCGCAAGCCGTCGTTGACCGCGTCCTCGCCCTGCGCCGACAACGTTGGACGGGCCGCCGCATCGCCCAAACCCTGCGGCTATCCCCGGCCACCGTCAGCCGCCTCCTCGGTCGCGCCGGACTCAACCGTCTCCGCGATCTCGAACCCGCTCCCCCCGTTCGCCGCTACGAACATCACCGTCCCGGCGATCTACTGCATCTCGACATCAAAAAGCTCGGCCGCTTCCAGCACGCCGGTCACCGCGTTACCGGCGATAAGACCCGACGCTCCCGCGCCGCCGGCTGGGAGTTCGTCCACGTCGCCGTCGACGACCATTCCCGCATCGCCTTCTCCCAGATCCTGCCCGATGAGCGCAGCCTTTCCGCTGCCCAGTTCCTTCTCCTCGCCCACGCCTACTATGGCTCGCTTGGCATCCGCATCCGACGCCTGCTCACCGACAATGGCTCCTGGTACCGCTCCCGCCACTTCCGTCGTACTTGCCGCCGCCTCGGCATCCGCCACCGCTTCACCCGCCCCTACACCCCTCGCACCAACGGCAAGGCCGAGCGCTTCATCCAAACCGCCCTCCGCGAATGGGCCTATGCCCGCTCCTACTGCTCCTCCCTCCAACGCGCCAACCATCTGCTCCCCTGGCTCCACGACTACAATTGGCATCGCCCCCACGCCAGCCTCGGCTATAATCCCCCTATCAGCCGACTCCCTCCTCCCCGGAACAACCTGTTGAGCCTCCACAGCTAGCCCGCTTTTCTCACCACGTGGCGAGACGAAGTGCGTGAGAGGCGCGTCAGTACAAGGCGCGCGCCGCTCAGCGAGCGGTGGGTACTTTTGCGGGTGCAGCCTGGTCCATTCGCATCTGGCGCGACCGAAGTAAGCAGCGACTTCCGTTGGCGTCCGACCGGGAAAATACGTTGAGCACGGTGAGCAAGCGCAACGCAGTCATGGCGGGCCTATGGCGTGCTTCGACCGTCAGGTGGTGAGAAATGCGGGCTAGTGGAGAGGCAAATCGGGCTGGGCCACCGGCTACCCAACGCCCGAATTTATCCTGTCGATGCGCCATGAACTGCCGCCGCGCCTGAGAAATTCCATGGAATCGGTAAATCTGGAGCACATCCGCGAGGTGACCATGGGCGACGACGAGTTCCTGGCCGAGCTGATCGACCTGTTTCTCAACGACACCCCGACACAACTACAGGCCCTGCGGAATGCCGTGGGCACGGGCGATGCTGAAGGGGTGGCCGCGGCCGCGCACCGCCTAAAAGGTTCGAGCGGCAACATGGGGGCGGAGTCGCTGAGCGCTTTGTGCCTCCACGTGGAAAAGTCAAGTAGTGGAAATCAACTCGAGGGGTTGCCCCAACTTGTCGAGGAGGTGGGCGAGGAGTTTGTGCAGGTGCGGGAAATCCTCACCAACCTGCGAAGCGAGCTAGGCTGACGGCGGGACTCCAAGTTCCCGCGGCTAGCTGTGGAGCCTCAACAGGTTGTTCCGGGGAGGAGGGAGTCGGCTGATAGGGGGATTATAGCCGAGGCTGGCGTGGGGGCGATGCCAATTGTAGTCGTGGAGCCAGGGGAGCAGATGGTTGGCGCGTTGGAGGGAGGAGCAGTAGGAGCGGGCATAGGCCCATTCGCGGAGGGCGGTTTGGATGAAGCGCTCGGCCTTGCCGTTGGTGCGAGGGGTGTAGGGGCGGGTGAAGCGGTGGCGGATGCCGAGGCGGCGGCAAGTACGACGGAAGTGGCGGGAGCGGTACCAGGAGCCATTGTCGGTGAGCAGGCGTCGGATGCGGATGCCAAGCGAGCCATAGTAGGCGTGGGCGAGGAGAAGGAACTGGGCAGCGGAAAGGCTGCGCTCATCGGGCAGGATCTGGGAGAAGGCGATGCGGGAATGGTCGTCGACGGCGACGTGGACGAACTCCCAGCCGGCGGCGCGGGAGCGTCGGGTCTTATCGCCGGTAACGCGGTGACCGGCGTGCTGGAAGCGGCCGAGCTTTTTGATGTCGAGATGCAGTAGATCGCCGGGACGGTGATGTTCGTAGCGGCGAACGGGGGGAGCGGGTTCGAGATCGCGGAGACGGTTGAGTCCGGCGCGACCGAGGAGGCGGCTGACGGTGGCCGGGGATAGCCGCAGGGTTTGGGCGATGCGGCGGCCCGTCCAACGTTGTCGGCGCAGGGCGAGGACGCGGTCAACGACGGCTTGCGGGGTGCGGCGCGGGCTATGCCGGGGACGCGAAGAGCGATCGTAGAGACCGGCTTCGCCTTCGCCGCGGTAGCGGGCCAGCCAACGGCGGGCGGTGCGTTCTGAGACGTCTCGGGCCGCCGCGGCGGCCCGAGGCGTCTCTCCAGCGAGGATGCATCGAACCAAAAGGGCTCGGCCTTTGGGCGTCAATCGGGCATTCTGATGGATGTTCATGCGGTCTCTCCAGGGTCGTGGTTATTCGACAACTCCAGCTTCCCTGGTCCGGGACCGAATGAACAACCTGTTGAAAGATCACAGCTAGCCCGCTCTTCTCACGAGGTGGCCAGGCGAGGTTCATGAAAGACCCGTCAGTACAAAGCGCGCACCGCTCAGCGCCGCATTTCTTGATAATGCGAGCGAACTTGAACCCTGCGTTGAGTACGGTGAGCAAGCGCAAGGAAGTAACGGTGGGCCTATTGTGTGCTTCGACCGTCGGGCCGGTGAGAAAAGCGGTCTGGAGCCAAGCGAGTTGCCCTTGGTGACATGAACAACATGGGAATTGGCGTCGCCGGCGAACCGGCGGCACGGAACGTTCGACTGGGCCAAACCGGCCGGGGGAAACTCATCTTGCTGGTAGAAGACGATGAGGGCGACCAGTTGCTTACCCGGGAGGCTTTGGCTGAAACCGACTCGCCCCTGGAGGCGGTCATGGTTTCCGACGGCGAGGAGGCCCTCGACTACCTGCGGCGGAAAGGCGAACACGCGGATGCGGCCCTGCGAACGATCCCGGTTGTGATTCTCAGTACCTCCGACTATGAGGAAGACGTAGCAAAATGCTATCATGCGGGCGTCAACTCCTACGTCCGCAAGCCGACCGATTTCGACGAATTCGTGGCCGTGATCGCGGCCATCGAGCATTACTGGTTTCACGTCGTCGAACCTCCCCCCAAAGGGTAGAAGCATAAGCCAGGGGCGCTGGGAGCTTCGCCGCGGGTCCGGCGGTTCAACCAGAGGGCAGCCTTCTCGTGAAAGTACTTGTAGCTGACGACGACCCGGTAACGTTGCACCTCGTCAGCGAAACGATAAAACGCTTTGGCTACGACGTGGTCACGGCGACAGACGGCCTGGAGGCACGACGGAAGTTCGGCGAGAGCCGTTTTCCTCTGGTTATCACCGATTGGGACATGCCGGGCCCCGATGGCGTTGAACTATGCCGCCAAATTCGAAATGCCGCTCTGCCCTCCTACACTTACATCGTCTTTTTGACCTCGCGGCAAGGAAAACGTGACTTGATCGAGGCTCTCTCGGCGGGCGCCGACGACTTTATCTCCAAGCCGTTTCATCCTCAAGATCTCAGGGTGCGGCTGCGGGCGGCGGAGCGCGTTCTTTCGCTGGAGAGCGACCTGCGTGAGGTAAACCGAGACCTGGCCGTTCTCAATCGCCGTCTCATGGAGACATCACGCGTCGACCCGCTGATGGAAATCGGCAATCGATTGGACTTCGAGGAGAAGATTTCCGAATATCATTTCCGCGCTGTCCGACACCGGGAGACCTACGGCGTGGTGATGTGCGACGTCGATCATTTCAAGTCCTTTAACGACACCTTCGGTCACCAGTACGGCGACCGCGTACTTCAAACAGTCGCCACCGCGGTCCGCGCCAACCTCCGCTCCGCGGACGCCGCGTTCCGCTACGGCGGCGAGGAAATCCTGCTCTTTCTCGGCAACCAGAACCTGCCGGGGGCGGTGGGGGGGGCTGAACGAGTGCGCCAGTGTGTCGAAAGAGAGGAAATCGCCGCCGGCTCGGCGGGCCAGGCCCCCCGGCTCACCATCAGCTGCGGCGTCGCCTCCTACCCGCTGGCCCTAAACTCTTCTCTCGGTTGGCAGGGGATCGTGGAGTGCGCCGACAAAGCCCTCTACGAAGCCAAGGCCGCCGGCCGCAACTGCGTGGTGGCGGCATGTCCGGACTATGCGGGTATCCTGCGGTTCCAGCCGGCCGAGAACATCCTGCCGCCGTCCCAACTTCGAGGGAGTGTCGATGAGCCCGCCCGCCGCGGAAGCACCGGCGAAGATGCCTACTAACCCCAAACTCGTTAGTTAGGGCCGGTCCAGCCCCAAGGGAAGGGCTTCTGATTTTGTGTCCCGCCCGTCCCGCCCACTTTCCTGCCGCCGCTTCGCGGCTCCCGGATCCCTCGATTTCTGCCGGAACCCTGGGCAAGAAGAGCCGAAACCGCACAAGCACGAGGGGCGTAGGAAAGCAGCAACCAAGCAGTCTGTAAGGCGGAACCGGCGGCGCATACAATAGAGAAGGCCTGCCCCCGTGAAGCTAAACGGCATTTGGGTCGCTGCGACGACCCCCTTCGACGCCCGGGAAGACCTATATACGGCCAAGATTCGCCACAACGTCGGACGTTGGAACCGCACCTCGGTGGCCGGCTACGCCGTCGCCACGACGACGCCGGGCGAGGGGGGCCTGCTGAGCGAGAAGGAAACCATCGAACTTTGGGAACATGTCGCCGAGGCGGCTGCGCCGGAAAAGCTGTTGCTGGCGTCCACCGGAGTGGCCGGGGTTCGAGGAACCGTAACCCGCGCGAATCGGGCGGCTGATCTAGGCTATCACGCCGTCTTGGTCGAGGCGCCACGCTTCACGGACCGCCCCGCGGCCATAAAAGACGCGCAAACTCTGTTCTATCGCGGCGTTGCCGACCAGACGAAGATTCCAGTTGTAATCGGAAACACGCCCGAAAACGGGTCCTTGGCGATCTCGGTAGAAACCGCCTGCCTGCTGGGAGAGCACCCGAACATCATTGCCATCAATGAGGGCGCGGGGCCCGCGGATAAGATGACTCGGCTAATCCAAGACGTCCCCGGCGGATTCCAGGTGCTCGCCGGCTCGATGGATATTCTGTACCCATCGCTCGAACAGGGCGCGGTCGGCGCCATTCTGGCGTTCGCCAACGCAGCCCCTTTTCTTTGTTTGTCCCTGGAAGAGGCCGTGCGCACTCGGGAATACGAAGCGGCGCGGGAACTTCACGAACGCGCCTCGACGGCCGCCGGGGTGGCCGCCCGGTACGGCATCGCCGGACTCAAGTACACCATGGATCTCCAAGGCTATTACGGGGGGCCGCCACGCCTGCCCTTGATGACCGTCGGCTCGGAGGCCAAAAGGCAAATCGAAGACGCATTCCACGAAATTTAAAGCTGATATATGACGAGGCCTTGGCGGGCCGGGAGCCGGTCGAAGCAAGCGGGGTGAAGATTTCCGCCGGGAAAGGCCGAGAGGGGTCCCGGTTTTCGCCGCGGCGGCGAGCGGCTCCCCTCGTCAAGACGCCTCTATGCGATCAAGGGGATCTCGATAGCTCCGGAGCCGCAACGTGTTTTTCGAGAATCTCGAACAGACCTTCTTCTTCAAAGACGCTGCGATGGAACGCGTTGTAGCCGTAATCATCGACGATCCAGCCCTTGGGATCGATCAGGAAAAAGTGAGGAACGTCGATCTCGGGCTTGCCGGGCACCACTTTGGGGAAAAGATAGGAAGCGGTAACTTGTCCACAGTCGAACAGCATCAGTTGGTTGATGCGGTTTCGGATCATGTAACTTCTCACGCTTCGCGGCGTGTCGGGTGGGTTGACGATATCGATGATCAGCACGCGTCCGGCGTATCTGGATTCAGCCTCGGCCAGTATCTTGGAGAAAGTGCTGCAGTGGGGGCAGCCCGTGTTCATGATATTTACGATCACGTATTTGCCGCGATACCTAGCCAGTGAATGCTGTCGCCGATTTTGATCAACGAGGGTAAAGCCGGGCGCCCTACGGTTGGAAAGCTCACCCGCGGCCCAGCTCGTTGCCGCAAAAGCCAATGACACTACGAAAACGGTGAGGCGTACGCACATAATTGTCACCTTAGCACAAAGGTTTGGACGAGCTTCCGTCCGTCGATGGGCCTGCGCAAGAAATGATTTCTGTGTGGTCGTCCGGTGTCACACGAACCGCAGCCTGCGAGCGGAGAACCCGAGCATCCGAAACAAGAGCAGCCCATGACGCCAGCGGTCAATGCTGGTCTCACCGTAACTTCGCGCGCGGTAGCGGATCGGCACCTCAACAATTTTCATTCCCAGCCGGCTGGCGCCGAATAGAAGGTCAAAGTCCCCGAAGGGGTCAAACTCCCCGAAGAAATTCCTGTGAGAGTATAGGCGCTCCCGATCAGAGCGCAGGAGAACTTTCGTTCCGCATAGCGTATCTTTCAGCCTCTGTCCCAGCACGTAAGAGAACGCCCAAGCGAAGAATTTATTGGCCGCCATTTCAGGAACCGCATCGCCAGTTTCTCCATCGGATAGACGAGGCGGCTGCCATTTACGAATTCACCCATACCACTCACAATAACCTCGTAGAACTTTGGCAACTCTTCGGGTGCTACGGTCAGGTCCGAGTCTAAGATCATCAAGATCTCATTGTCGGCGATGCTAAAACCTTTGTAGACGGCATCCGCCTTACCCACGCCGTCCTGTTGGGCGATCTTGATCCGAAACCTATCTTTATAGATCTCACTGCATCTTTGTATTTCTCCCCAAGTATCATCCTCGGAGTGGCCCTCCACCAGGATAATTTCATCACTCGGCCCCATCGGGGGTATTCGTTCAAATAGCGGCCGCATATTTCCGGCCTCGTCGCGGGCGGGAACCACGATTGACACCGAGGGAGACGGGGACAAGCGCTCTCGGGTACGTGCTCTCAGAATGGTGATATTCACCAGGCAAAACATGCGGAAGAAAGGAAGAGGAGCGATCCAACGATTCACCAGCCTGCTGAGAAGCGGTACATAGACCGGCAACAGAATCTTCGGTTCACTTTGGACTAGCTCCAGACCCGTTAAGGTCGCGAAGTTCACGATATCGCCGGGAGCAAGCCAGTTTTCCAGGGGCGTCCTGCGCCGAGCCCCCAGCAGCGTTGCGAGTTCCAGCAAGGGACGCCAGAGGGTGCTGTAAGTGACCAGAATCACCCGCGTGTGCTTTGAGCAAACCCGCTGGACTTCGCACAATAGGGCTTGGATATCCCGCACGAAGTGGACGTGACCGTCCACTAGAATGTAGTCAGGGCGCCACTCCGCAGCACTCTCTACGTTCGTAAATGGGGTTAGCGAGTCAATCTCCGAACCCAGGTCGGAGGAAAGGCGGAGCGCTCGGATCTCAGCGTCACGCGGGGTGCTTCTCAGGGTCTCCTCTTCCGGGTCCACGCAGATCATTCGGTCCCCAGGCCTCACGAATACCCCGATGTAAGACGACAAAAGGTTATAGAAGTGGGATTTTAACGCCATTCGTACCTACAGAGACGCCAGAACGCGGGGAGGACGAGAGGATATTACCAACACCAATCGCTTCCAAGGCCTCGATTCCGTCGAGTCGTCAACATCTGCCCCGGAGTTGTTTTGAGACTCCCATCCCTACGGTAAGCGACGCACTCGGGAACAAGCAATAGGTGTATCTACCACGTTGGACAACGGGAATCACCCGCCACTCAAGCCCCACCTCGCCGCGCACCGAGAAAAGCGGGCTAAAGGCCTTTTGGTAGATCGGCCGCTTCACGATGACCGTTCAGACCTGTAACTCCGTCAAATCTTCGAACAGCTCCAACGCTTCCGGGTTGGCCAGTGCGTCGCGGTTTTTGACCGGGCGGCCGTGGATCGTGTCGCGGACGGCCAGCTCGGCGATCTTACCGTTGAGCGTTCGAGGGATGTCGGAGACCTGGATGAGCTTGGCGGGCACGTGTCGCGGGCTGACGCCGGTTCGGATCTGCTGGTTGATAGCCTTCGTCAGCGCTTCGTCGAGGCTTGCTCCGGGCTTCAGGATGACGAACAAGACGACCCGCACATCGTCGTTCCAGTCCTGCCCGACGGCGAGTGCTTCTAGTATTCCCGGGAGCTGCTCGACGGCTCGGTAGATCTCGGCGGTGCCGATGCGAACGCCGCCGGGATTCAGTACGGCGTCGGATCGGCCCCAGATGATGATGCCGTTGTTTTCGGTCAGCTCGCAATAGTCTCCGTGGCGCCAGACACCGGGAAAGGTTTCAAAGTAGGCGGCGCGGTATTTTTTGCCGTCCGGATCGTTCCAAAAACCCACCGGCATGGAAGGGAACGGCGCCGCACAAACGAGCTCGCCCTTCTCCCCGCGAACGGGGCTGCCTTGGTCGTTGAAGATCTCTACCTTCATGCCCAGGCCTCGGGTCTGCGACTCTCCGCGGTAGACCGGGCCGATCGGATTGCCGAGGGCAAAGCAGGAAATGATATCCGTGCCGCCTGATATCGACGACAGGCAAAGATCCTTCTTGATCTTGCGGTAGACGAAATCAAAGCTCTCCGGCGCCAGGGGCGAGCCGGTGGAAAGCATGGCCCGCAGATGCGTGAGGTCGTGGGTCCGGGCCGGTTCGAGACCGGCTTTCTCAACCGCCGCGATGTATTTGGCGCTTGTCCCGAACACGGTCAGCCGCTCCTGCTCGGCCATATCGAACAGCCGGCTCGGCTCCGGGTGAAAGGGCGAGCCGTCGTAAAGGAGAATCGTTGCTCCCACGGCCAAACTGCCGACAAGCCAGTTCCACATCATCCAGCCACAGGTCGTGAAGTAGAAGATGCGATCTTCGCGTTTCAGGTCGGTGTGGAGCACGAGCTCCTTCAAGTGCTGGATCAGAGTTCCCCCGGCTCCATGGACGATGCACTTGGGAGGGCCGGTCGTCCCCGACGAGTACATGATATACACCGGATGATCGAACGGCAGTCGCTCGAAGGGAATCTTGCCACTGCTGTGGGAATCCTGAAAGTTCGAGTACGCGACGGCGTTCGGCAGACCTCCCAGGGGCGGATCCTCGTGTGTATAGGGAACGACGACGATTCGCTCGATCGACGGAATGCTCTCGCCGATGCTTTTGATCTTCTCCAGCAAGTCGAAGGGTCGCCGTTTGAAAAAGTAGCCGTCGCTCGCGAAAAGGACCTTGGGCTCGATTTGCCCGAAGCGATCGAGGACCCCTTTGAGGCCGAAATCCGGCGAACAGGAAGACCAAACGGCGCCTAGGCTGGTGGCCGCCAGCATCGCTATCACCGTTTCAGGCATGTTCGGCAAGTAGCCGGCGACTCGATCGCCTTTCGTCACGCCGGCGGCGCGTAGCGCGGCCGCCAACCGAGCGACTTCGTCGTGGAGTTCGGCGAACGTCAGAGCTCGCTGCCAGCCGTTTTCGTTCCAGAAGACGAGTGCTTCTCGATCATCTCGGTAGCGAAGAAGATTTTCCGCGAAGTTCAGACGGACGCCAGGGAACCACCGAGCGCCGGGCATTTTTTCGAGATCCGCGACAACGGTTTCCGGGTCGCGGACCGCTTGCATCCCACAGAACCACCACACGGCGAGCCAGAAATCCTCGACGTGGCCGGTCGACCAGCGGTAGAGATCATCGAAACTCGACAACGGCGGGAGGCTGTAGCGTTGCTCTACGAACCCGATGAACGCCTTCAGGTTCGAGCGTTCAATCTGTTTGGCTAAGGGCTTCCAGAGAGGCTTCGCCATGGCTGCTCCTGATGAGCCTGGGCTGAACGCCGTCGAAGCTAGCCCGCTTTTCTCACCAGCTGACGGTCGAAGCACGCAATAGGCCCACCATTACTACGTTGCGCTTGCTCGCCGTGCTCAACGTACTGTTCAAGTACGCCCGCATTACTCAAGAAATGCGGCGCTGAGCGGCGCGCGCCTTGTACTGACAGGCCTCTCACGTACTTCGCCTCGCCACCTGGTGAGAAAAGCGGGCTAGCGGCGTTCACGCGGCTTCGTCGGGTTCCTTGTTGAGGCTCGCAAGATACAGTGACTTGGGAACACGGGCGGTATCACCATAATTTGCGAGACTCAGTGGGTCAGCCGTTTTACGGCTGATTGCGAAACAGGTCCAAGAACCATCTCAACTATTGAACCATTCGTAGATCAAATCGACGGCCTCGAGAACATTATCGCAATAGGTCTGGGCAAGCTTCTCGTCTCGGCGGGTTCCCGGGCTCAAGATCTATTGAAATCCACGCAGGCGAACCCGCGGCAGGCTCGGGTCGGGGCCGGCCGAATTCGCTTCCCGGCGAAATGGCCAACGCCCGTGTCCGCCAAGGGAGGCTGTCACTCAGAAAAAACGCGAGAGTAGCGAGAGTAGTGGAATGTTTTGGTGGAGAGGGCGACACTAGAGAGATGGGGACCCGCTACCGTCGGTATGAGTGAGAAATGCGGACTAACGTCGCCATCCGTAGGCTCGAGACCGAAGCGGAGTTCCGCGAAGCCCTGGATGTCGAGAAGCGAGTCTGGGGCTTCGCCGACGTCGAGCTGGTCCCCTGGCGGCTGATGGTCGTGGCCACGGAATCGGGGGGCCTGGTGGCCGGGGCTTTCGACGGCGATACGATGATCGGTTTCAGCTTGGCCTTCGCGGGCGCGCATGCGGATGGGACTTGCTACTGGCACAGCCACATGACCGGCGTGCTTGCTTCCCATCAAAATCGCGGCGTCGGCAAGCGCTTGAAATTTCATCAGCGGAAGCAGGCGATCGAGCGGGGCATTGATCTGATCGCCTGGACCTTCGATCCGCTCGAGATTCGCAACGCTTATTTCAACGTCGTGCGTCTCGGTGTGCAAGTCGAACGCTTTCTGCCCAATCTTTACGGGCTGACTTCCAGTCCGCTACAAGGCGCTCTGCCGACTGATCGGCTGGTCGCCGAGTGGTACGTGAATAGTTCTCGGGTCACGGCGGCCCTCGCCGGGAAAAAAAACGACGATCGAGATAAACAGGTGGAGGCGACGATCGAGGTTCCAGCGGAAATCGAACAGTTGCGCCACAGCGACATCGAGGCGGCCCGGTCTATTCAGACGCGCGTTCGCGAGGAATTCCAACAGAGCTTTGCCGCCGGTCTGGCCGTAGTCGGCTATCGAGTTACTGGAGACGGAGGTGTGTTTGAGCTGGGGCGAAGCTCGGAGGCTGTTTGACGACGTGAACGGTGCCGCGGGGACAAGCGATCCCGCTCGTCCTAGGCCGCCGAAGGTGGCTTGGGCGATCTGCCGCGCCCAGACATCCTTTGCCTTGTAAACGTTACTCCGGGCCGCTCTTTGTCACTCGGCAATCCGTGCCGACTATTGTGAAGCCATGACTCTCGACCGCGTCACCCTGCGCGAAATCCGGATGCCGCTGGTGCATTTTTTTGAGACCAGCTTCGGGCGAACGACCGAGCGCCGCATCCTGCTGGTCGAAGTTGAAAGCGATGGGGCCACGGGCTGGGGCGAGGTCACCGCGGGAGAAGGTCCCTTCTACAACGAGGAATGGGTCGATGCCGCTTGGCTCGTTCTGCGCGACTTTGTGGCCCCTCGGGTCCTGCGTCAGGAAGTCGGCTCGGCCGCCGAGCTCGCCGCGCGGATGCCTCCCATCCGGGGCCACCAGATGGCTTGTGCCGGCCTGGAAACAGCCGCGTGGGATCTCGAGGCGCGCTTGCTCGGGGTTCCTTTGTGGCGGCATATCGGGGGCAGTCGAACCGAAATCCCCTGCGGGGTGTCGATCGGCATTCAGGACTCGGTCGATGAGCTGCTCGGGCTGATAGAGCGCGAAGCCGCCGCCGGCTACCAGAGGATCAAGATCAAGATTAAGCCCGGCTGGGATGTGGATGTGGTCCGGCAGGTGCGCGAGCGGTTCCCGGACATCCAACTGATGGCGGATGCGAACTCAGCCTACACGCTCGAAGACGTTGAGCACCTCAAGCGGCTGGACGAGTTCTCGTTGATGATGATCGAGCAGCCGCTGGCGCACGACGACATCATCGACCACGCGACGCTCCAGGCCCAGCTCGAGACGCCAGTCTGCCTCGACGAGTCGATCCGCAACGCCCGTCACGCCGAACAAGCGATCGAGCTTGGAGCGTGCCGCGTCATCAACATCAAACTCGGCCGGGTCGGCGGGTTCTCCGAAGCCCTGCTGGTTCACAATGTTGCCCGCTCGCACCGCATTCCGGTCTGGTGCGGGGGGATGCTCGAAGCCGGCGTCGGCCGCGCCAACAACATTGCCCTCTCCACGCTCGACAACTTCCGACTTCCCGGGGATGTTTCCGCCAGCAAACGATACTGGAAGCGCGACGTCGTTGAACCTGCTGTCGAGGTGACGTCCCAGGGCACGATCCAGGTTCCCGACCAGGCGGGCTTCGGCTACGAATTGGACAACGACTACATTCGAGCGATCACCGTCCGCCAGGAGACTCTGCGCTAAAGGCTAATCGCGGTCTCCAGGGTTCCCTGACATGAATCTCATCGCCGCCAGCTTCTCGTTTTTCCTGCTTCTGTTCGTAGCCGTAGGCGCCTATTCCGCGCGAAGGCGAGCCCGCACAATCGAGGACTACTTACTCGCCGGCCGCACGATCGGCCCCTGGTTCACAGGGCTTTCGGCCGTAGCGACGAATAACAGCGGGTTCATGTTTATAGGACTCATCGGGACGACGTATTTGATGGGGATGTCGGCCATCTGGATCATGGTCGGCTGGATCGGCGGCGACTACCTGATGTGGTTTTGGGTGCACCGGCGGCTGCGGGAGTTGAGCGAGCAAAAACAGGCCCGTACGATTCCCTCGCTTCTCGCAGCCGGTCGGGGCGGCTTCGCTCAGTCAGTGAGAATTGTGGCGGCGGCGATCACGATTCTCTTCTTGAGCACATATGCCGCTGCCCAACTCAACGCCGGCGGCAAGGCGCTGCACGTGCTTTTCGGGTGGGACTACTCCGTGGGCGCGATCGCCGGCGCCGTGATTGTGCTGATCTACTGTTTCGCCGGCGGCATTCGGGCCTCGATCTGGACCGACGTCATGCAGTCGATCATCATGTTGGCGTCGATGCTGTTGCTGTTCGGCATCGCTCTCTGGGAGCTGGGCGGCTTCGCCGAACTGTGGACCGGCTTGGAGGCCATTGACCCGCGCTTGACCGACCCCGTGCCGGCCGATCTGCGCTTCGGATTCGCCCTCCACGTACTGGGGTGGATGGGCGCCGGCTTCGGTGTCGTCGGCCAACCGCACATCATGGTGCGGGCGATGGCTATCCGCGATTCCCAGCAGCTGAGGACAGCGCGGCACATCTACTTCGCCTGGTATGTCGTCTTCACCGCCGCGGCTACGGGTGTGGCGCTGGCCTGCCGCGTGTTGTTGCCCGATGCAGCCGGATTCGACGCCGAACTCGCGTTGCCGACGCTGTCGGTCCGGTACTTGCCGGGTATTTTGGTCGGACTGGTGCTGGCGGGACTGTTTTCGGCAACCATGTCCACCGCGGATTCGCAACTGCTTTCCTGCTCGGCGGCCCTCACGCAAGACATCTTCCGGCGATGGCGGGAATCCTACACAGCGGCCAAAGCCGGTACGGTCCTCGTCACCGCCGTTGTTCTGGGGGTCGCTGTCTTCGGCCACCAGAACGTGTTCGCCCTGGTGACCATGTCCTGGTCGGCTCTGGGCGCGGGCCTCGGGCCGCTGATGATGGTTCGCGTATTGCGACGCCCCATAGGTCCGCCGCTGGCGGTGGCAATGATGCTCGGCGGTCTGGAAACGGTCATCCTCTGGAGATACGCCCTCGGATTCTCCGACGACGTCTACGAAGTCCTGCCGGGGATGCTGACCGGATTGCTGCTGTATGTGGTTTTCCGTCGGAAGCGAGCCGGTGAGTAGCTCTGCCTAGTGACTGGGCAGTGCTCGGAGAGCGCGTCTGATAGGGTGCAGGGCGAGCGTCACGAGCTTACAGATATTCCAACGAAAGCGATCAGGTCGCCAGCCTGCATACAGAGGATGTCTGCAAAAGGATAGTTACTTCAGGGCTGGAGGAGGAACGACTTTGCCCCCCCGGGTGTAGCGGACATCGAACTGCGTGGAGTTTGGTCTCCCACGCTCACTTTATAGTCAACCAGTCCTCCATGGGGAGAAGTATAGGTCAGGGTCTCTCCGGGATAATTACGAAGGCCTATTTGAAAAAGCCAGCGCGAGCCGTACGGCCCACAACGGACGATTTCGCCCGCATCGGCAGCATAGAACCAACCGCCGGCGAAATCGAATACGAGCCTTTCCTGCTCGGGTTTTATCGTAGCCAGCGGAGCCGGCGAAGTAAACCTGTGTCCTCCCCAGATTGGAAGTGAAGGCAGTTTGGGCAGCGAGTCCTTGATCTCTTCCTCGCGCACCTTGATCCCCGCGTCCTTCAGGTCTTCCATGAGAGTCAGGAACGAAACCGTCACGACCGTTCCGAGGGATTCTAAGGCACGCTTGGTAGCGACCTTCTCATCCAAAGCCGCGATCTTTCCCGACAGCCCCCCAGCCAAAGCCCCGATACTGCTACGGACTTCCCTGATCTCACCTGAGAGCCTTTGCTGGTTCAGAGTATCGTTAGCCGCGAGTCCTGCGAGGCTGATCTTGATTTCTTGAGTTAACCTCGCGTTCGATCGTACCTCGGCGGTAACCGTGTCCACGGTCGACTCGGCAATCTTCTTGTCCGTTTCACGATCGATCCACCATGTAACTACACTGCCGGCCAAGAGGACCAGAGGCACTAAAGTAGCAATGATCAGGACTTTGGATAGGCGCGGCGAATTTTTTTCCCACCTCCACTTCTTCATCCTCGATACGGGTTCAACCGGGGGGTGTCGACCACCAGGCAAATCTATCCTCCTCCTGTACAAGGTTGTCTTCGACGGAGGCTCCACGAAAGTCTGAGTCGTCCGCATGGTCGAAAATTCCTTCTAGGTAAGCGAGGCATCCCGGAATCCCAACCGGTTCGGAATCCGGTCCGTCCACACTGCTCTTCAGGACTCTTCGACCTTACCGCCGCGATACTGTACAGTAAAAAACGCATAAAGTAATTATATACAATGTGCTGTCCGGGGAAAGTTACGCCAACGGACGGTAAGTCTCTACCGCTCAATATCTTATGGCCTGTTTTGCCAGGGAACGATTTGAAATCCCGAGGCCGCAAATGGCCGCCTGAGCGGAGCATCCCGACGCGGCACAATGGGGGATGAACCTTGGCCGTACGGTTTTCTCCCAACTGATCGAGCACCTGCCGAGCAAAGAGTTTCACAAATGTGTATTGCGCTACCGCGGCGATTCCTATCTGAAAAGTTTCTCCTGCTGGGATCAGTTTCTTTCGATGGCATTCGCCCAGCTGACCTATCGGGAAAGCCTCCGCGACATCGAGACGTGCCTGCGTTCGATGCACGGCAAACTCTACCATATGGGATTCGGCGGCAGGGTAGCGCGCTCGACACTGGCCGATGCGAACGAGTCGCGCGACTGGCGGATCTACGCGGACTTCGCGCAGGTCTTGATTGGCATGGCACGGCCGTTATATGCCCACGACCCGATCGGTGTGGACTTGGACCAGACTCTGTACGCTCTCGACTCGACAACAATCGACCTCTGCCTGTCGCTGTTTCCGTGGGCGGGATTCCGCAAGCACAAGGCCGCCGTGAAGATGCACACGCTGCTGGATCTGCACGGCAATATTCCCACGTTTATCCGCATTACTGCAGGCAAAGTGCATGACGTCAACATCCTGGATGAATTTCTTCCCGAGGCCGGCGCGTTCTACGTCATGGATCGGGGTTATGTCGATTTTCGGCGCCTCTTCGTGTTCACGCTCTGTTCGGCCTTCTTCGTGGTGCGAACCAAAAAGAACGTTTTGCTGCAGCGTCGCTACTCCCACCCGGTGGATAGGAGCACGGGCCTGCGATCCGATCACACCGTTATTTTGACCCCCTTCAACTCCGCCCAAGCGTACCCGGACCCCCTACGGCGGGTGAGTTATTTCGATGCCGAAACCAACAAGCGATTGAAATTTCTGACCAATAACTTCACCCTGCCGGCACTGACCATCGCCCAGATCTACAAATCGCGCTGGCAGGTGGAACTCTTCTTCAAGTGGATCAAGCAACATCTGCGAATCAAGTCGTTTTACGGCACCAGCGAGAACGCCGTCAAGACGCACATCTGGATCGCTGTCTCGATTTACGTGCTCATCGCTATCGTCCGGAAACGCCTCGGGCTGGAAGCGAGTCTTTACCAGATTCTACAGATTCTCAGCGTTACGCTATTCGAAAAAATGCCCGTTTTACAGGCACTCCAGCCATCCGACTCCCAAAATGAATTCCCCTATGACCCCAACCAATTGATTCTATTCGACTTTTAACCGGACAGCAGTGGTTTGGTAAGTATGGCGGCAACGAGATCACTAACTTCACTTTTGCGCCCTGGTTGGCAGCGGTCGCGTAGCTGGAAACCAGCTCGCCTAATCCGGAACTGTCGATATAGCTGACATCCCCCAGATTCAGCAGGATGTTCTTCTGCCCGTTGCCCAGTATGTCGCTCCTTTTCCTGTGCTTCCTTATGCAGCTTTCTTGGTCTTGGAGCCCTGGGCGTCGTGCAGCAACGGCGAGGACTTCGTCTTCTCGCAGAATCAGATAATCGCAGTGGACCCCTACAGTGAGACAACCGGCTAAGCAGGTTTTCCCCGTTCGCTGAAAAAAGCTGGCCTGGGGAGCGGCCTTCATTGTAAACTTCTCCTCGGCTGGTGAAGCGGAGGCGGGCTCTGCTGGAGAGCAACCCGCCAAGGAATAGCCGGCTGGAAACTCATCGAGACGATGAGCCGGGGCGGCGGCCCACCGCGCTCGGCGCCCTGCACCCACAAAGCCCAGCCCATCGGATCGATAGATTTCCCCATGCCTGGAAAAACTCATTCCGCCACGACCTCCGCTAACGTCTGTTGTTCGAGCAGGAGCTGCTCGTACTCGACCGGCGGCCGGTAGTCCAACGCCGAGTGCAAGCGCTTCTCGTTGTAGACCCGCTCGATGAACTCCTCGATGCGCGCATGTGCCTCGGCGAAGTCCTCGTACTCGAACAGGTAGACTTCTTCGTACTTGAGCGTCTTGATGAACGACTCTGCCACAGCGTTGTCGTTCGGGCTCGCCTTGCGGCTCATGCTGATAGCGATGCCGCGCTCGGCCAGCAGCGCCGTGTAGTCGCCCGCAGCGTATTGCACGCCGCGATCGGAATGATGCACCAGTGCAGGCCCCACGTCGCGCTTGGCCAAGGCCATCCGCAAAGCTTCCAGAGTCAGCTCCGCCTCGAGGGTGCGCCCCAGCGACCAGCCGATGCAGCGTCGCGAGTAGGCGTCCACTAATACCGCCAGATAAACGAACTCGTGCAGCAGCCGAATGTAGGAGATATCAGCCACCCAGAGCTGATTCAGCCCGCTCAGCTCCAGTTGTGGAACGAGGTTCGGATAGACCGTCAGCGCGTGGCTGGAATCGGTCGTGCGCACGCGCTTGCTGCGCCGCAGGCACAGCAGGTTGTCTTCGCGCATGATGCGCTGCACGCGCTTGCGGTTGATCGTCCAGCCCCGCCGCCGCAGCTCGGCGGTGATGCGCCGCGACCCATAGCCGGGCATCTCTAAGGCAATGCGTTGGATGGCGTCGCACAAGTCCACGTCGTCTCGTCTCGGCGGCACATCGCCGCTCGAGACAGCCCGCCGCCTGCGGCTTCTTGCTCAATCAACGCGATCATCTTCTGGTGGTAGGCGCGACGCTCGGCGAGCGTTGTTCCTCGAGCCGCGCCAAGGCCTTTTTTAACAGCGCATTCTCCATCGTCAGCCGGCCGACCATGCGCTCCAGCTCGGCTATCCGGACCTCTTCGTCGCTGCCGTTTCTGTTCGCCGTGAAGGCTCGCTCGGGGTCTTGCCGCAGTTGCTGCCGCCAGCGCGCCAGCAGCGTCGGGTGGATCTCATAGCGCCGCGCCACGGCGGCGATCGAGGCTCCCGCCTCGACCTGCCTCACCGCCCGCCGCTTGAACTCCGCAGAAAACTTCCGTCTGGATAACGCCATAGCACCTCTCTCCGTTCACTGTAGAAAGATGCTTAGCGAGTTGTCTCAAATTTGGGGTCCACTCCGAATCGCAACCGTCAACAGCCACTCTAACAAAGCCACTTAGGTCTGATTTTGCCCGACTAGGCAGCGGAGCGCTAGCCTCTCCAAATCCTGACTAACGGCGGAGTGTTGAACCAGCCCGGCTACATGGCCGTATTGTCGGCTACCCGGAGATGTGGCTGCTCTCCCTCACACAGATGATTCCTCCCGAGTGACCGCCTATCCGGAAGCTGACTCATCAACCACGGGTAGTAGATCATTCCGAGAAGCACAGCAGCCGCTGATTAGTTACCGGTTAGGGCGAGCCATGAACCAATTGCGGACACCGACGACGTCGTCTTCAGCGACAACCTCAAACCCAAATCGGTTGTAGAATCGCACATTCTCCGATTTGTCCGTCTCCAGATAGGCCAACACTCTAGCCGTGTCCATCCGATCGCAGAACACCTTCAGAAGCACGCTGCCAATACCCTTGCCCTGCAAATCCCGCTCGACTCCCACCGGGCCCAAGTGCCAGTGGGCCTCGGCGAGATCGTGGCGAGCCCAAACAGAGGTCCATCGCAGAACCGCGATAACAGCGCCTAGATTGTTTCCCCGGATAACGGCGGGAAGCAACTTTAGCTTCTCTCGCCCGCTAGGCTGACAGCAGTCAGGGCCCACCATCGCGCACACGCCTGTGAGGCGCCGTCCGACGAACGCACCGAGTACAGCCCCTTTCGGAAGGTACTGCTGTAGAAGCGGAGTGAACAGACGCGACAAGGCAGCTTCACGACGAACAGGATCGGAACCAAAGACGCGTAAGTGAAGCGGGTTGTCGCGCATCCCACGGCCCAGGACTCGTGCTGCCTGAAGCCGGTCTCCAAGCGCGTAAGGCGGCGCATGCGCCATTGGGCGTCGGCGATTTGGCGGACAAGTTCGAATTCGAGCGAGTTGGCGGGTTGGATGTCGGCTTCGAGGGCCGAGAGTTGGCGGTCGAAGTCGGCGGGGTCCTCGCCCGGCAGTACGGTATCCCGTGCGAGAAGTCCGTGTTTGAGAGCGTTTTTCGAAGCGTGGGCCTTACCTTTCTCGGTGCGCGGTCCGGTGGATTTTTTGGCGTTGTTGCCGTTAGCTTTCATTTGGGCTCGTGTGACCATGGTTATGATTCCTTTCCTGGGAGCAGGGGCTCCGATTCGAGGGTACCTTGGGGTAGCCGGGGCAGAAGAACGTCGGGCGTGATAAGTGCCGTGGAATGAGGGGGATGGAATTTTAGAAGTGGTGTGACTGGAGGTGTTGGGACGGCGGGGACGAGCCGCCAAGGCGGCCCGCTGTTGCCCCGCTCGAAAGATCATGAGGCGATAAGGGCGGGAAGGAACGGCCGCAAGTCTCGGCAAACGACCGCCGAACCATGCGCTACGGCCGGCTGTGAACGTCGCGGGCGTTACGGGACTAGGCGCGGGTCGGAAAAGGCCGCAGGTCTGGGCCAAACGACGGCCCAGCCCGGCGCTACGAGGAGTATCAACGGCCGCGGATCTGGCGGGCGAGGAAGCGATAGATCGAAGGGAGGCATGATCGCCCGCCTAGATCCACGCTACGGGGTCTACCATTCTGGGCGACCCACGCGGACCCTGGAACAGCGCCAGGTCCGCGCTACAAGCTAGCCGACCGGGAAAGATCTATCTCCAGCATCTCACGCAACCCCCTCTTGATAAGAGAATTACACAACCGGCGACTCGAATTGAGGAGGACATAACTTCCGGTCTCTTCGAAACCGCCTGAACGGGGTGGCCAAGGGGAAACGGCCGCTCCGGCCTTAACATGCGGGCTTTCGGCTTCGAGCTAAGCCACCCAGTCAGCCAAGTGTTATATTCCGCACCGATACTGGCCTTGGTTCCAGGGTCGTTCTCAGCGAATTGTAGGCAGCGAGGGGATGAGGCTACTGCTGGTGTCGGTTGAAAAGCTGCTGGAAATCGTCGAAGCTACCGGGGGCGCCTGGCCGATGGATCATCCGGTGGCAGTTGGCGCAAACCACTGCGAAATCCCTACTAGGAGAGTGGGGAATCGGCCCATTCCTGGGCAGTTGTTGCAGAGGCGTCAGATGATGAGCCTCAATGTAGTTCTGGCCTAGGCCCCCATAGGCCCGCTCGAAATCAAACTGGCAGATCTGACAGACGTAACCGTGGGCTTTTTTCGCGAGACGCGCAAGCTTCTGGTTTCGTTCAACACGGAAATGAATGCGGAGTCTCATTTTCTCCTCCAGGCTCGCGTCCGCCCGGTATTCCTCGCCCTGCTCGCCGACAGCGTGGCCGCTGGTTTCAAGTTCTTGGGTTCCCCCCATGAATGTAGCTGCCCCCGTACAAAGACAGCATCTCTCCAAGATCGGCCGCTAGATCCTCTTGAGACGGCAGATCTTGCCGCATGTACTTGGCACCGAATGCATGACCCGGCTCGTAGAAAGCGAGACGAGACTGGTCCCAAGAATGTTCGGGACCTCAGCCATTTCGGCTTGGAATACTTCGGGAAGACCACGTCTCACCCATTCCGCAAACGGATGACCAGCGAACTCCTCGTTCCGTGCTTTAGAGTATTCAGCGAAAGTACGGAGAATTGCTTCTCTTATCACGATGCTCTCCCTGCCCTTAGGGGCTGCCCCAAGGTTTGCCGTTCAGCTGCGCCTAGCACTTCTTTGCGAGTCGAGGAAACCGCCACAGATAGCATCGGCTGTCGGGCATCCGGTTAACCCGCAGTACATAAACTGGAGTCCCGCGCCCATTCCATGCGCCGGTTAGGCCGCAAAATCACGTATCATTTTACTTCCCCTGCGATGCCCGAAGGGCGTTCCGGCGCGCTGTTAAGGTCTGCTTTCGCTTACTCTTGCCATCGCGTTTTCCGTCGGCGTTCATGGGATAGCTAGATAGGTTCTAGTGAACTCACTGGCGGAAAGGTCGTCGTCATTGGAACATGGGCCGGCATAGCTGCTCCGTAGTGCGCTCGCCGGGCATATTCTGCTCCCCGAAACCGAAGGGCCTGACGATTTCGAGGTGCTGCTCCGAACCGATGAATGCCTCGAGCGCGCGGTTGAACTTTCTGAGAAATACCGCGTCTTCCTGGCGAAAACCGAGCGCGCTGCACAGCCCGGCCGTTCGACCGTCAACCTTCGGTTGTCTGAACGGCTGTGCGATTTCCAGGCCGGGGTCGGCGGCCTTGGCTAGCATACCCTTGTGCGTCGGCACGGTCGCGGCGAACACGTCCACTCTGTCGGCCTGCAGGCCCGCGATCGAGCTCGGCACGTCGGGGAAGATGGAGAGTCTCTCGTCGGGAACGCCAACCGCTCGCGCAAAACCGAGTTCGACGCCGCCGGCGATGACGCCAAGCCGGGCCGTCGGGTGACGGGCCACGTCCTCGTAGCTGTGGAGATCAAAGGGATTCCCCGCTTCGACCATGAAGCCTTGATCGACACAGGAAATCGGTTCCGAAAAACTGATCTGCCGGCAACGTCGGGGCTTGATGTACATGCCGGCGGCAATGATGTCAAAACGTCGGGCCTTGAGGCCGGGAATCAGAGAAGCGAACTCCGTGATGACGCCCTCGACGCGCGAGATGCCGACTTGTTGGAGGATGTGACGCGTCACCTCCACCGACTCGCCCGTGAGCTTCCCGGTGGTGTTGTCGTAGTACGCAAAGGGAGCCTCGTTGGCATAGCCGATTCGAACAACTCCGTTTTCTCCGAATTCGGACGCCGATTCGGCGGGACGGGTGCCGGAAGAACCGCCTCCCGAGCAGCCCGCAAGCAGCAGCGCTAGAGCTTGCGAGGCGACGAAACAAGGCGTGTAGCTGTTGCGACTGGTCGGGACGGCCAATTTCTTCCTCGCGCTGACCCCGCGGTTCGAGACGAGGCGGCATCTCCCCGCGATCCTTAGCTGTCAGCCCCCTATTATCGCCCGCGCCGGCCGTTAGCCCGCTTTTCTCACCAGGTGGCGAGGCGAAGTGCGTGAGAGGCCCGTCAGTACAAGGCGCTCGGCGCACGGAGGCGTACTTTTGCGGGTGCAGCCTAACCGTTTCGTATTTTGGCTCTACCAAAAGCAGCAGCGACCCGCGTTCGGCGCCCGGCCGGGAAAGTACGTTGAGCACGGTGAGCAAGCGCCACGCAGTAGTGGCGGGCCTATGGCGTGCTTCGACCGTCAGGTGGTGAGAAATGCGGGTTAGCCCGGCCCCAACCGCCTTCGCCGCCTGGCGACGCGACAGCTCGGGCAGCCACGCCACCAATTCCGCGGCCGCGGCGCGCGACACGCGCGTTGTTTTCTCGACAGCACGCGGCCTTCGGCGGAAACAGCGCGGATGTCGACGGACTCCTTGGACACATCGACGCCGAGATAGACTTCGCTATCATTAGACATGTTCGGACCTCCCATCCTTTACTTCTAAACATACAAGGGGCGCAGGATAGATAGTAGCCCACAGTGGAGCCGTAAGGCGAAACCGTGGGAGGATTGGCGGACTCGGCAAAGCCCCGGCAGGGACGCGGGAAAACACAGGGGGCGCTCACCGCGCGGTCGTCGTGAAAAGAGCAAACTAACACCATGATCGCCATTTTTGACTACGGCGCCGGCAACCTGCGCTCGGTAGAGAATACGCTGGCCGCCATCGGCACGCGCTATGAACTGGTTCGCGACGCCCAGGGCCTGGAGCGGGCTGAGAAGATCATCCTTCCGGGCGTAGGGCACTTCGGGCAACTCATCCGCTCGCTGGATTCGTTAGGCGTCCGGGAGACATTTCGGGAGCGGATCGCGGCGGGTGTCCCCTTCCTGGGCATCTGTCTCGGCTTGCAGGCGCTGTTTGAGAGCAGCGAAGAGGCCCCGGAACTGGCCGGCTTGGGCGTCTACCCGGGCACGATTCGTCGCTTTCCAGCGGGGACGCGGGTGCCCCATATGGGCTGGAACACCTTAGAGTTGCACGGTCGGCCGCGCCTGTTCAAAGGCCTTTCAAGCGGGCCGTATGTTTATTTCGCCCACAGCTATTACGTGCCGGATACGGTTGCCGGCCAGCGTGCGGCGGCCTGGTCTGAGTACGGAGTGAGATACGCCGCCGCGCTGGAGGCCGAAAACGTTTTCGGGGTGCAGTTCCATCCGGAAAAATCAAGCGCCATCGGCCGGCAGGTCGTTCGGAACTTCCTAGAGTGCTAGCCAAGAGAATCATCCCCTGTCTTGATGTCACCGAAGGCCGGGTCGTCAAGGGCGTCAACTTTGTCAACTTGCGCGATGCCGGCGATCCCGTCGAGCTAGCCGAGGTGTACAACCGCGACGGCGCAGACGAGCTGGTCTTCTTAGACATCACCGCCTCGAGCGATCGCCGCGACACGATGGTCGATGTCGTCGAACGGACCGCCCGTAAAGTTTTTATTCCCTTGACCGTGGGCGGCGGAATTCGCGCGGTGCCCGACGCCCGAAAACTGCTCGTCGTAGGTGCCGACAAGGTGTCCGTCAACACCGCCGCGGTGGAACGCCAGGAACTGATTACCGAGCTCTCGGAAGAATTCGGCTCGCAAGCGGTGGTGTTGGCGATCGACGCCCGCCGCGCTTCGCCGGGCAAGTGGAACGTCTTCACCTACGGAGGCCGAAACGACACCGGCCTGGATGCGATCGAGTGGGCCAAGCGCGGCGAGTCACTGGGCGCCGGCGAGATCCTGCTCACTTCGATGGACTGCGACGGCACGCAGTCCGGCTTCGATTGCGAGCTGACCAGGCAGATTTCGCGAAACACGAGCATCCCGATTATCGCCAGCGGCGGCGGTGGTCAACCCAAAGATTTCGTGGAGGTGCTGACCGGCGGGGAGGCCGACGCAGCGTTGGCCGCCTCGATTTTCCACTACGGCACTTATATCGTTGACGGCCTGAAAGAGATTCTCGACGAGCACGGCATTCCGGTGCGGATTACCCCAGCCTCGCAGACGGACTGATCGGTTTCCCGCCGGCGTAGGAACATCTCGTGCCCCATTTTTTTTACCACCTCGACTTCACGGTCTCGGTCTTCGTCGTATATCGAGATAAGGTTCTGCTGGTCGATCATAGGCAGTTGGATAAATGGTTGCCTTTGGGGGGACACATCGAGCCCGGGGAAGACCCCGAACCACTGCTGTCCGGTTAAAAGTCGAATAGAATCAATTGGTTGGGGTCATAGGGGGATTCGTTTGGGGAGTCGGATGGCTGGAGTGCCTGTAAAAGGGGCATTTTTTCGAATTGCGTAACGCTGAGAATCTGTAGAATCTGGTAAAGACTCGCTTCCAGCCCGAGCCGTTTCCGGACGATGGCGATGAGCACGTAAATCGAGACAGCGATCCAGATATGCGTCTTGACGGCGTTCTCGCTGGTGCCGTAAAACGAGTTGATTCGCAGATGTTGCTTGATCCACTTGAAGAACAACTCAATCTGCCAACGCGACTTGTAGATGTGGGCGATGGTCAGCGCCGGGAGCGCGAAGTTGTTGGTCAGAAACTTCAGCCGCTTGTTCGTCCGGGCGTCGAAGTAACTGACCCTCCGCAACGGGTCGGGATAGGCTTGGGCCGATTCGATGGCAGCCAGTATGACGGTCTGATCCGAGCGCAAGCCCGTGGATTTGTCGACGGGATGCGAGTAGCGCCGTTGGAGCAAGATGTTCTTCTTGGTTCGCACGACGAAGAACGACGAGCAGAGAGTGAACACGAAGAGGCGTTCGAAATCGACGTAGGCCCGATCCATGACGTAGAACGCGCCGGCCTCTGGGCCGATCTCGTCGAGGATGTTGATGTCGTGCACTTTGCCTCCAGTAATGCGGATGAACGTGGGAATATTGCCGTGCAGATCCAGCAGCGTGTGCATCTTCACGGCGGCCTTTTGCTTGCGGAATCTCGCCCACGGAAACAGCGACAGGCAGAGGTCGATTGTTGTCGAGTCGAGAGCGTACAGAGTCTGGTCCAAGTCCACACCGATCGGGTCGTGGGCATATAACGGCCGTGCCATGCCAATCAAGACCTGCGCGAAGTCCGCGTAGATCCGCCAGTCGCGCGACTCGTTCGCATCGGCCAGTGTCGAGCGCGCTACCCTGCCGCGGAATCCCATGTGGTAGAGTTTGCCGTGCATCGAACGCAGGCACGTCTCGATGTCGCGGAGGCTTGCCCGGTAGGTCAGCTGGGCGAATGCCATCGCAAGAAACTGATCCCAGCAGGAGAAACTTTTCAGATAGGAATCGCCGCGGTAGCGCGATACACATTTCTGAAACTCTTTGCTCGGTAGGTGCTCGATCAGTTGGGAGAAAACCGTACGGCCAAGGTTCATCCCTCATTGTGCCGCGTCCGGATGCTCCGTTCAGGCGACCATTTGCGGCCTCGGGATTTCAAATCGTTCCCGGGCAAAACAGGCCATAAGACATTGAGCGGTCGAGACTTACCGTCCGATGGCGCGACTTTCCCCGGACAGCACTGACCCCGAACAAGCAGCGCTACGCGAAGTGCGGGAGGAGAGCGGGCTCCGAATCGAGCTTTGCGGCGAGCGCCCGCCGCGGGAATTTCCGGGGACGAAGACGCTGGTGGCGCCGGTCTTCCTGGACGTTCACGACATTTCCGGCGAGCATCGCCACATCGGCATGATTTACTACGCGCGGGCCGGCAGCGATGACACAACGCTCGCCGCTGAAGAGCATCGTCAGATCCGGTGGTTCGACGCCGAGGAGCTTCACAATCCAAG
Organism: Bryobacterales bacterium; assembly: GCA_965248365.1. GTDB lineage: Bacteria > Acidobacteriota > Terriglobia > Bryobacterales > UBA6623. The sequence continues at coordinate 1,769,919 of CBDFJA010000004.1, forward strand.
ATGGAAGATTCTCGAGGCGATCCGGTTCTACGCGGGAGACGCCATTCGCCGCCTGGCTGCCGCGGAACGATCCCGCCAAGGCTGAGTGGGTAGCTAACCTGGGAGATCAGCAGTGGCCGAGGTTCCCTTCATGACGCCTTGGTAAAGGAAAACCAATGATCATCCCCTGTATCGACCTGATGGGCGGCAAGGTGGTCCAGCTCGTCCAGGGCCGCGAAAAGGCTCTGGAGGGGGACGAACCGCTGGTGATGCTCGAGAGGTTCTCCGGCTTCCCGGTGATTCAAGTCATCGATTTGGACGCCGCACTGGACCAAGGTTCAAACGACGCCGTGGTGCGGGAGCTGGCTTCGCGGGCCCGGACGCGCGTGGGCGGCGGAGTACGTACGGTCGAACGCGCACGCCGCTTGGTTGAGACTGGGGCATCGAGGGTAATCGTCGGCACGGCGGCCTTTGGCTCCGAGGGTATCAACGAGCCCCTGCTTCAGCAACTCGGGGCGTCGATCGGAGCTGAGCGGATTATCGTGGCGCTCGACTCCAAAGACGGTCGCATTGTCGTCAAAGGCTGGCGGCAAGCGACACAATTCTCCGCGGAAGAGATGATTCACGGGCTGGAGCCCTACTGCGGAGGGTTTCTCTGCACGTATGTCGACAAGGAAGGCATGTTGGAGGGTACCGACCTGGATTGGTTCCGCCGCCTGCGCGCGACTACGGACCACGAGATCACCGCTGCCGGCGGAATCAGCACGCTGGAAGAGATCCGGGAGCTTGCCCAGCTCGGCATCCACGCCGCACTCGGCATGGCCATCTACACGGGCAGGCTCGATCTGGCTGCGCTGGCAACGATCCAAAGGGATCTAGACAGCCCGCCACCCGAGTGACAACCAGCGCATGGGTCGCGCCCGGACGCGGCAAATCCCCGTCTGGTAGAGGTTTTCGAAGCAATCGCTCATTCGGGAGTCCAAGCTGCGATATCCTCTGGTAGAGCCCCGTCCGGCTCCGCCGCGAGTGATTTCGACCGGTCGGCAGCACCGGCAAACTCGCTGTGCGGCCTGGGGCAGTTGCCATGATTCTTGTTGAGCCTCCTCATTTGAGCGATTATGATCTGCGTCTTTTGGCGGAAGGCGCCAGCTACCGAAGTTTTTGGAAACTCGGTGCGCACCTATCGCGACTAAACGGCAAACCAGGCGCCCGCTTCGCGGTTTGGGCGCCCGGTGCCAAACGAGTTTCGGTTTTCGGCGACTTCAACCGCTGGAATCGCGGTTCCCACCGCATGAAGCTACGGCCCGAAGCCGGCGTTTGGGAGCTTTTCGTGCCCCATGTCGGACAGGGCGACCTTTACAAGTTCCGGGTTCTTTCCCGGTTCGACGGTCATCGAGCCGACAAGGGCGATCCCTACGCTTTCGCCAGTGAGACGCCGCCCCAAGCAGCGTCGAAGGTGTGGGATCTCACCGGCTACCAGTGGGGCGATGAAGACTGGATGAGCATCCGGCGACTGCACAATTCCCCTCGATCCGCGATTTCGATCTATGAAGTTCAGCTAGGTTCTTGGATGCGCGTCCCCGAGGAAGACAACAGGTCGTTGAGCTACTGCGAGATCGCCCCGAAATTGGCCGACTACGTCGAGACGATGGGATTCACCCATGTCGAACTGCTGCCTGTCAGCGAACATCCGCTCGACGCTCCTTGGGGCTACAGGACCACTAGTTACTTTGCCCCGACCTCTCGCTTTGGGACGCCGCAGGATTTCATGTATTTGATCGACGCGCTGCACCGCCGCGGAATCGGCGTGATTCTCGACTGGGCGCCCGCCCACTTCCCCGACGACGAGCAAGGGCTGAGGTTTTTCGACGGTACGCACCTTTACGAACACCCCGATCCGCGCCCCGGGACGGCGACCGAACAGGAAGAGCGGGTTTTCAACTACGGCCGGCGTGAAGTCGGCAATTTCCTCATCAGCAACGCTCTTTTCTGGTGCGAGAAATACCACGTGGATGGCCTGCGGGTGGACGCCGTGGAGATGATGCTTTACTTCGACCGCAGCCGCGGGGACGACAGCGAAACGCCGAGCCGACGCGGCGGCAGGAAGAACATCGAGGCGATCGATTTTCTGCGGCGCTTCAACGAGGTGGTCCGCGCCGAGTACCCCGACGTGATGACCATAGCCGAGGAGTCATCCTCTTGGCCGATGGTTTCCCGGCCGGCCTCTTCGGGAGGATTGGGTTTCGGGTTCAAGTGGAACATGGGCTGGATGAACGACATCTTGGCCTATATGTCGGAAGACCCTGCCGGCCGCCAACAACACCATGAGAAGATCACCTTCAGCATGCTTTACGCCCTGAGCGAGAACTTTGTTCTTCCTCTGCCCCACCCTGAGGTCGTCGATGGCAAAGGCTCGCTCATCGCCAAAATGCCGGGAGACGATGGGCGGGAATTCGCCAACCTGAGGCTCCTCTATGGGTACATGTACGGCCACAGCGGGAAGAAGCTCTTGTTCATGGGCGGCGAGTTCGGCCAGCGATCGGAATGGAACTGCGAGGACTGTCTCGACTGGGCAGCGCTCGACAGCAAGGCGCATGAAGGCCTGCGGCGCTGGGTCTGCGATCTCAACACGTTTTATCGCGGCCAGCCGGCGCTTTTCGAGCGCGATTTCGAACAGGATGGGTTCGAGTGGATCGATTGCCAGGATCGCCAATCGGGCGTGGTGAGTCTTTTGCGGCGAGGCAAGGACGCGAAGGACCCCATTGTCTTTGTCTGCAATTTCACGCCTGCGTCCCGCTACTACTACCGGGTCGGAGTTCCCTTTGGCGGATACTGGCAAGAAGTGCTTAACAGCGACTCCTCCGCCTACGGCGGAAGCAACCAGGGCAATGCCGGCGGGATAGCAGCTGATGATGAGCCGGTCCACGGGCGCCCTTGTTCGCTGAGCGTCACCCTACCGCCGTTGGCCGTCGTGGTCTTCCGGCGGGTGCCCTGATGGCCCGGTAGCGGGCTTGCAGCCGTGAAGCAAAGCCTGAAACGCAATGGTTTCGCGGCATGAAAGAGGGCAGGGAGCGGGTCGAGGCGCACCCGGTGCGCATGGTGACGCTATCCGCTGCGAGGGTGAAAGGCTAAGTTATTGAAAGAGTGAAGCCACGGGTCGGACTCGAACCGACGGCCTGCGGTTTACGAAACCATTTCAGCCGCCACGCCATCAATCTCCATCGCTAATTATCAACGATTTACGTCCCTTTGAGTGGCGCGGAAATACACCATCGTGTTTCCGAACCGCCCCAAAACCGCCCCAAAACCCCCTCCAGGATTCGAGGGTGATGGGATGACCCTCGCATCCCAACTCGCTCTTGAGCGTGCCCGCTCAGCGGCGTTGTGGGCGGCTCTCAATCGGTTGCGGGTACGCAGAGCCAGGGAACGGCAAGGGACGGCAAGGAACGGCGCGGAGACGCCAAGAAATCAATTCCTGCGGTGCTCTTGCGGGTGCGGAAAGACCTTCATGCGGCGGCGGCCGAACCAGCGCTTTTTCTCGGCATACTGCCGCAAGCGGGCATGGAAAGCGAGAAAGGATTTAGCGGCCTTGAGGCTTGAGATTCGCCAGGGCCGTGAAGGTGAAACGCAGTGATGAAGGAGGCGGTTTGGTCCGCTGGAAAGCCGCAGGCCGGGTACCGGCTTGGGCGAGTAGGACGAACAGCCTTAACCTGTCATGGACTGGTGGTTGCAATGACGGCGGGGTCCATGGACAGACACTTTGGTTGATGGCGGCAGGAACAGGCAATATGAACTCTCTAGATCATCTCTGGGGATATCAGGCGCGTCGTGATGGCGCGCTCGGTACATGTCATCTGAGCATTCCTGACGCCCATCAGCCGGAGAGCCGCTACCTGCTGGGCTTGGATCGCAGCGGCTAAATGGATACTCCGAAAGGCAGAAGTCCAAGATCCACGGCGGAGCCGCCCGTCGATAAGTAGCTGCCAACCAGGCAGGCGCGGACTGTGCTGCCTGGGCCTCCTGTTGGAGGCAGAGAGAACCCTGGTAACCGGAAACGGGCCGGGGCTAGTTGTGGAGCCTCAACAGGTTGTTCCGGGGAGGAGGGAGTCGGCTGATAGGGGGATTATAGCCGAGGCTGGCGTGGGGGCGATGCCAATTGTAGTCGTGGAGCCAGGGGAGCAGATGGTTGGCGCGTTGGAGGGAGGAGCAGTAGGAGCGGGCATAGGCCCATTCGCGGAGGGCGGTTTGGATGAAGCGCTCGGCCTTGCCGTTGGTGCGAGGGGTGTAGGGGCGGGTGAAGCGGTGGCGGATGCCGAGGCGGCGGCAAGTACGACGGAAGTGGCGGGAGCGGTAACAGGAGCCATTGTCGGTGAGCAGGCGTCGGATGCGGATGCCAAGCGAGCCATAGTAGGCGTGGGCGAGGAGAAGGAACTGGGCAGCGGAAAGGCTGCGCTCATCGGGCAGGATCTGGGAGAAGGCGATGCGGGAATGGTCGTCGACGGCGACGTGGACGAACTCCCAGCCGGCGGCGCGGGAGCGTCGGGTCTTATCGCCGGTAACGCGGTGACCGGCGTGCTGGAAGCGGCCGAGCTTTTTGATGTCGAGATGCAGTAGATCGCCGGGACGGTGATGTTCGTAGCGGCGAACGGGGGGAGCGGGTTCGAGATCGCGGAGACGGTTGAGTCCGGCGCGACCGAGGAGGCGGCTGACGGTGGCCGGGGATAGCCGCAGGGTTTGGGCGATGCGGCGGCCCGTCCAACGTTGTCGGCGCAGGGCGAGGACGCGGTCAACGACGGCTTGCGGGGTGCGGCGCGGGCTATGCCGGGGACGCGAAGAGCGATCGTAGAGACCGGCTTCGCCTTCGCCGCGGTAGCGGGCCAGCCAACGGCGGGCGGTGCGTTCTGAGACGTCTCGGGCCGCCGCGGCGGCCCGAGGCGTCTCTCCAGCGAGGATGCATCGAACCAAAAGGGATCGGCCTTTGGGCGTCAATCGGGCATTCTGATGGATGTTCATGCGGTCTCTCCAGGGTCGTGGTTATTCGACAACTCCAGCTTCCCTGGTCCGGGACCGAATGAACAACCTGTTGAAAGATCACAGCTAGTCCTCCTCTGCCTCCAAACGGAAGCTCCAAGGAAAGGACTAGCTTAGTAGGAAGTTACTGTAGTAGTAGGGTGTAGGGGAAATCCGCCCGTGCTACGAATCGGGAAATAGGTAACACGAAATAGGGAGGGGGAACTCAATGATTCACTTGTCTGTGGCCCAGGAGTTCAGCCGGGCGCCCGGAGGGCGGTTCCGGTCCGTGGGGCCTGATTCGGCGGAGGAGTTCTTCGAGAAGCTGCTTGAACCCAGGTTCAACGAAGCGTTGGCCGCTGGAAAGGTCTTGCGTGTCGACCTCGACGGCGGATACGGCTACGCCGCCTCGTTCCTTGACGAGGCCTTCGGAGGGCTGGCCCGCAAGCATGGGGCTGGGAAGGTTGCGAAGCACATAGAGATCGAGTCCAAAGAGGAACCCTATCTGCGTGACGGCGTGCTCGGCTACATCAGGGAAGGCGGGGCAATGTAGGGCTAGGCTATAGGGCAACCCCTCCCTCTACCTCTGGACGGTCGATTGCCTGCTGCTCTACATACCTGAGCGCCGCGCGTGCGAGCAGGCCCGACCGCGTTTCCCCTTCCCGAGCCGCGATCTGGTCCACGATCGCCAACACGCGTGCCGGCATGGTGATGTTGACCCGAGTCGCACGGCTCGACAGCTTCGAGATGTCGATGGTGACGAGGGCCCAAATTCCGTTCTTGTGGTCTTGGTTGGCTTGGTGTTCTTCAAGCGACATCTTCTCGGGAATTGGCTCGCCGTCCATGAGCAGTCCTTCGAGATGGCAGGCGACAGCCTCGTGAGCAGACTGAATGGTTTCCTCAAGCGTATCTCCGGCCGAGAAGCAGCCGGGAAGGTCTGGCACGGTAACCCCGTAGCCACTCTCTTCGTCTTTGTGAATCACGATTGGGAATTGCATCAGCGGTCCTCCCAGTTCCATTTGGCTTGTCGATAGATGTTGCGCAGTGTCCCAATCGGAATGTCTTTAGCCGGATGCTTTACCGTCACTCTCCCAGGTTTCCCGGGGTGCGTGAATTGGTGGTGGCTGCCCCGCGTGTTCCGAAGCACCCAGCCATCCTGCTTGAGCTTCCGAATGATGCCCACGCTATTCATATAAGTATTATACACACTGATACATAATGGTGTCAACTATACACATTGTTTTTGCTGGCTTTTTGACGCCTCTCTGCGGCTAACCGCCCATGAAATAGTGAGGCCGACAGAGGCACGTCCCCTTGACTCCCTCCAAGCTATCGAGGTAGCCTGAGTCCAGGCCATCCTCTGCAGGTGGCGGCCCGAAATCCGGTGGGCTGGACGGTCCGACCGTCTTGAAACTAACGGGGCCGGAATTAGTTCATAGGCGCACTCGGTGCGCCTTTTTTTGGGCCCTCCTTTCCCCGAAACATGGAATATCGATTTACGCAGCAGGTAATGCTGTACGCCGGCGGCGTGCACATGCGGACCCTGACTCCGGGCGAAGCCGAGCGCCTACTGGCGCTGGGATCGGTCGAGCGGCCGCGTAACAGACGAGTGCGGCGCTTGTACGTCAAGGCCGCCTCGCGCAAGGTCCTGCCGGGCTTCCGGCTGCACACGCCGACGACCTACCGCGAGCGGCTGCTGGACGGCACGGCGCGGCTGATCCAGCACAAGGGCATGAATCTATGAACGATAACGGCCGTCCCTCGGCGGCGAAGCGGGGCTATGACCGCCAATGGCGGAAGGCACGGAGAGCCTATCTCGCGCGCCATCAGCTGTGCGTGAGGTGCAAGGCCGCGGGCCGCATCGCCCCAGCCAGCGACGTCGATCACATCGTGCCGCACCGGGGCGATAAGAAGCTGTTACGGGACCCCACGAACCGGCAGCCGCTGTGCAAGAGCTGTCACAGCCGCCACAAGCAGCGCGAGGAGCGGCGCGGCTACAGCTCGGCGGCAGGCCCGGACGGCTGGCCGGTTGATCCGCGCCACCCGGCGAACCGAGGCACTGCCAACCAGGATGCATAAGGAGCGGATCGGCGACGCCGAACTCTATCTAGGCGATTGTCTAGAGATCCTGCCGGCTCTCGGGAAGGTGGACGCGGTGGTAACCGATCCGCCCTACCAGTTGACCGTCAGGAGCAGCGACCACAAGCAGGACCATTGGGCCGACATCCACAACGCCGCCTTCTGGTTTGCCGAGATGTTCCGCTTGTTCCGGCGCTGTCTCGAAGGTCATGGCGTGGTGTGGCAGTTCTTGAACTGGCGCACCGTACCGACCTTGACCAAGGCGGCGCTCGACGCCGACTGGGAGATCAATAGCCTGGCGGTCTGGGACAAGGAGATCATCGGCACGGGCAGCAATCGGGGCCTGCGGCGGCGATACGAAATGATCGCCCTGTTGATCGACGGGCCTGGCCTGGCGGACCGTAGTGTGCCGGACATCTTTCAGGCTCGGGCTTCGTATCGCAAGCCCTCGGGCCATCCGGCGGAGAAGCCGGTCTCGATCATGCGTCAGATCATCGGCGTCACTGAAGGCGAGACGATCCTGGACCCTTTCATGGGATCGGGGACGACGGCGGTTGCCTGCCGGGAGCTGGGGCGCAAGTTCATCGGTATTGAGATCGACCCGCAATACTTCGAGATCGCCCGCAGCCGCATCCGGGCAGCGTAGCTCACCCAAGATCATCGCGACAGGGATAGGGGGGTGGCAAACCTATGGCCGCCCGCCGTAGACCGGATGGCACCCGCTTCTTTCGCTAAAGCGTAAGAATTTTGATTTTTCGGTTCCGGTGAGGAAACCGGCATGGCCAAGCGCGGACGGAAATCAGCTGCTCAGCTGGCGGTCGTTCCATTGCATCCTGGCCCCTCGGCGATTGAGCGGGCCGAGCGGCCGGCCCCGCCTAACCATCTCGGGGATGTGGAAGGGGCGGTTTGGGAGAGCGTGGTCGACAGCCTGCCGGCTGACTGGTTTGAGGGCGGGATGCCGGCGGTGCTGGAGCAGTATTGCGCTCACGTCGTCGAGGCGCGCCGGTTGAGGGGGTTGATTGAAGAGGCCACGAAGGACCCGGACTTGAAGATCAACGACTACGACCGGCTGCTGAAAATGCGGGAGCGGGAAAGCCGCGCGATGGCGAGTTTGGCGACGAAGATGCGGATCACGCAGCAGGCGGCGAGGAACCATCGCGGGAACAGGACGCGCGAGGCGGTGCGGAAGCCATGGGAGAGCTGAAACGCAGCGCACGGAACGTCAAGTGGATCGAGCGGTATTGCCGCGTGCCGGAAGGCATGCACGTGGGCCGGAGGCTGAAGCTGCGCCCGTTCCAAAAGAATCTGCTGCGGAAGATCTACGACAATCCCCACGGGACCAGGCAGGCGATCGTGTCGCTTGGGCGCAAGAACGCCAAGACGACGCTGGCGGCTTGCCTGCTGCTGCTACATCTGGCCGGCCCCGAAGCGCGCCCGAATTCACGCTTGAACAGCGCGGCGCAATCGCGCAATCAGGCCGCGTTGCTGTTCGACCTGGCGGCCAAGATGGTGCGGATGTCGCCGGATCTCCATGACGTGGTGATCGTCCGGGACTCCACCAAGCAGCTGTTTTGCCAAGAGCTGGGGACGCTCTACCAGGCGCTGAGCGCGGAGGCGAAGACGGCCTATGGGCTATCGCCCGTGTTCGTCGTTCACGACGAGCTGGGGCAAGTGAAGGGGCCGCGCTCGGAACTCTACGAAGCGCTGGAGACGGCCATGGGCGCGCATCGAAACCCGCTGTCGATCGTGATTTCGACGCAGGCGCCGACGGATGCGGATCTATTGTCGGTGCTGATCGATGACGCAGTGGAGGGGAACGATCCCCGTGTCGTCGTGGTCCTGTACGCGGCGGACCCGGAAATCAACCCGTTCACGGTCAAGGCGATCCGGCAGGCGAATCCAGCCTACGGCTGTTTTCTTTCCGCCGATGAGGTCAAGGGCCAGGCAGCCGCGGCCAAACGGATGCCAAGCCGTCAGGCGGCGTACCTGAACCTGATGCTCAACCAGCGGGTCGAACGCGCCTCGCCGTTCATTCCACACGGCGTTTGGATGGAGAGCAGCGGGCCGGTGGCGGATTTCTCGGGACTTGGGGTTTGGGGAGGGTTGGATTTAGGGGAGGCCAGCAACGACCTGACGGCCCTGGTCTGGGTGGCGCCGAAGGACGGGGTGTGGCAGATACGCCCGACGTTTTGGTTGCCCGAGGATGCGTTGTGGGAAAAAGCGCGGACGGACGGGGCGCCCTACGACCTGTGGCGCCGGCAGGGGTACCTGGAGACCACGCCGGGCAAGACCATCGAATATGGCTACCTCGCCGAGCATCTGATCAAGGCCTGTAACGAGATGGACGTGCGCAAGATTGCGTATGACCGCTGGAACTTCAATCAGTTCAAGCGGGCACTCGGAGAGGCGGGGTTTTCCGAGTGGCAGCTGGAGGGCGACGGGGCGCTGTTTGAGATGTTCGGCCAAGGCTACAAGAGCATGTCGCCGGCAGTGCGCACGCTTGAGTCCGACCTGCTGAACGAGAAGGTCGCCCATGGCGGTCACCCGCTACTGGCCTGGTGTAACAAGAACACCAAAGTCCTGACCGATCCGGCGGGCAACCGCAAGCCGGTCAAGCGCCATGAGACGGACCGCATTGACGGCATCGTGGCGCTGCTGATGGCGCGCAGCGTGGCCGAACACGCGGCCCCTGAGCCTGAAGAAAGCGTCTACAACCAGCGCGGGCTGCTGGTGATCTGAGATGCGGGCGAGATGGGTGGTGTCTGTTTACGGGCTGGCGGGAGCGGCGCTTGCCGCCTTGGGGTTGTATCTTTGGTGGCCGCCGGCGGCGCCGATCTTCGCCGGCGCCTTCATGTTGTTCGACTCGTGGCGATTGAGTTTGAGCCTGGATCATGTTGAGCCATCTGATCGAGACAAGAACCGGTAAGGATGCCCAGGGGCCGCCCCGCGACCCGGTGCCGGCCGAGTGGCTGGGGGCGGCCGGCATCAGCGCGTCGGGACAGCCAGTGACGGTCAAGACCGCGCTGGGAGCCTCGGCTGTCTACGCCTGTGTTCGCAATACGGCGGACACCATCGCCTCGCTGCCCTGCGTGCTGAAACGGGTGGCGCGGGACGAGGCGGGCCGGCGGCGCAGCGAAGAGGCCGCCGGCCATCCCCTCCATGAGGTGCTGTTGCGGAAGCCTAATGGCTGGCAAACCCCGTTCGAGTTTTGGCGCATGTTGATTTGGCACGTCCAGCTGCGCGGCAACCACTACTCGCGGATCGTGAGGAACGGCGCCGGTCAGACGGTGGGTCTGGAACCGTTCGTTCCCGATCAGGTGCGGCCGTTTTGGTCAGGCGGCCTCCCGGCGTATGAACACCACCCCCTGGCAGGCGGGCGGGAGATCCTGCTGTCCGGCGAGGTGTTTCACGTGCGCGGGCCGCTGATCAGAGACGGGTTGCTGGGAGCCTCGCCGATCGAGCTGCACCGCGAGACCTTCGGCATGGCGCTGGCGGCGCGGGACTACGGGGCGCGGTTTTTCGCCAACGACGCCAGGCCCAGCGTGGTGCTCAAGCACCCCGGGGTGCTGGACGACTCCGGGCAACAGAACCTCAAGGCATCGTGGCGGAAGAACTATGGCGGCCCGGAGCGTCACGGCGTCGCGGTGCTCGAAGAAGGCATGGATGTGGCGACGCTCGGGATGACGAATGCCGACGCGCAGTGGCTCGAACTGCGGGGCATGACGGACCTGGAGATTTCGCGGCTGTTTCGGACGCCCCCGCACAAGATCGGCATCAAGACGCAGATGACGCTCAACAACATCGAGCACCAGAACCGGGAGTGGGTCACGGACACGTTGATGCCGCTGGCGCACAGTGTCGAGGACGCCATCGCCAGGGACCTGCTGACCTCGTCGGGCCGTAGAACCTTGCTGGCGCGGTTCGACTTCGCGGAATTGCTGCGCGGCGACATCAAGACCCGCACCGAGGCCAACGCCAAGGGCATTCAGTGGGGCTGGTACTCGCCCAACGACGTCAGGGAGAGAGAGGGACAGAACCCGATCGGACCCGAGGGCGACGTCTACGTCTCGCCGGTCAACATGCAGCCGATGATGTCGCTGCTGGAGGCAATCAAAGGCGGCGGAGTGGAAGAAGAGACTCAACAACCGGAGGACGGCGATGAGGGATGAGCTGGAGCGCCGGTCCTGGAACACGGCCGAGCTGCGGGCCGAGCCGCCGGAGGGCGGCGGCCTGCCTGTGATCGTGGGCCGCGCGGCGGTTTTCGATGCGCTCAGTGAGGACCTGGGCGGCTTCCGGGAGCGGGTTGCCCCGGGCGCGTTTGCCGCGACCATAGCGGAGGACGACATCCGGGCGCTGATCAACCACTCGCCCGATTACGTTTTGGGGCGCAACCGCGCGGGCACGCTCAAGCTGGCCGAGGACGGGGAAGGTCTTTCGGTGCGCATCACCCCGCCCGACACCAGCTATGCCCGGGATCTCGCCGCTTCGATCGGCCGTGGCGACATGTCCGGCATGTCCTTCGGCTTCCGCACGATCACCGACGAATGGAACATGGAGGACGGCGAGACGGTGCGCACGCTCAAGGCGGTGCGGCTGTTCGACGTATCGGCGGTGACCTTCCCGGCTTATCCCCAGACTGACGTAGCAGTGAGAGCGCTCACGGCGTTCCGCGAAGCCCTCAAGCCGCCCGTTTCCTGGCGGCGGAATCTGGGCAGGCGAAGGCTGGAGCTGACGGGCTAAGACATCAACCAAGGAGGAGACCCATGAAATTGAAAGATCTGCAGGAACAACGGGCCAAGCTGATCGCCGACGCGCGGGCGATCCTGGACAAGGCCGAAAAGGAAAAGCGCGACCTGAGCGAGGAGGAGTCCGGGCAATACGACGGGCTGATCGGGGAGGCGGGCAAGCTCGCCGGCGGGATCGAGCGCGAGCGGCGCCAGATCGAGCTGGAGCGCTCGGTCGCGGCCGCCGATGGAGGCCGGCCCCAGCAGCGCGACGGCGGCGCGGGCCGCGAGACCCGCGACCAGGCGGCGCTGTCCTATGACGGCTTCAGGAGTTGGCTGAGGAACGGCGCGACCGGAGCCGCCCAAGGCGACCCGGACGGCTACCGCGAATTCCGCTCCCTCTCGGCCGGAATCGACACCGAGGGCGGCTACCTGGTCGCTCCCGAGCGCTTCATCGCCGAGCTGATCAAAAACATCGACGACCTGGCGTTTATCCGTACCTGGTCGACGACTCAGCAGGTCGCCGGAGCAGAGAGCTTGGGCATCCCCTCGCTCGACGCCGATCCCGGCGACGCCGACTGGACCACCGAGCTGGCCACCGGCAACGAGGACGACTCGATGGCTTTCGGCAAGCGGGCGCTTCATCCTCACCCGCTGGCCAAGCGCATCAAGATCTCGAACGAGCTGCTGCGCCGCTCGACCCTGCCGGTCGAATCGATCGTGCGGGAGCGGCTGGCCTACAAGTTCGCCATCACTCAGGAGAAGGCATTCCTGATCGGCTCCGGGGCGGGACGGCCGCTGGGCGTCTTCGTAGCCTCGGCCGACGGCATCTCGACCTCGCGCGACATCAGCACGGACAACACCACCTCGGCCGTCACCTTCGATGGGCTGCAGAACGCCAAGTTCAAGCTCAAGGCCGGCCACCGGCGTAACGCCCGCTGGCTGTTCCACCGCGACGCCATCAAGCAGCTCTCGAAGATCAAGGACAGCGACAACCGCTACATCTGGCAGCAGTCAGTGCAGGTCGGCGAACCGGACCGGCTGCTGGGGCTGCCTTACTTCGAGTCCGAGTTCGTGCCCAACACCTTCACCACGGGGCTTTACGTCGGAATTCTAGGGGACTTTTCCTACTACTGGATCGCCGACGACATTCAGATGCAGGTGCAGCGGCTGGTTGAACTCTATGCCGAGACCAACCAGGTTGGCCTGATCCTGCGCGCCGCCACCGACGCCATGCCGGTGCTCGAGGAAGCGTTCGTGCGGGTGAAGCTGAGCTAAACCGAAGAAAGGAGAAAACAACAGAAAGGAGAAAACAACATGCTTGCACTTGCCAAAAACACCAAGATTACCCGCGTCATGAACGCCAAGGCGGCCGGCGCGACCGCCCAGAACGGCACCGCTGTTGATATGCAGAACTGGGAGGGGGTCATGTTCGTGGCCCTGTTCGGCGCGCTGACCGCCACTCAGGTCACCTCGATCAAGGCCCAGCAGAGCACGGCCAAGTCCTCGGGGTTCTCCGACCTGGAAAACACCGAAGTCGGATCGCTCGACGACGACGACGGCAACAAGGCTCTGGTCCTGGATATCAAGAACCCCCGGGAGCGCTACGTCCGTTGCGTGGTTTCCCGGGCGACGGCCAACGCCGTGATCGATGGCGTCGTCGCCATCCAGTACGGGCCGCGCAAGATGCCGGCGGCTCATGACTCGACGGTCGTGGCGTCCGAGGCGCACGCCGGCCCGGCCGAGGGCACGGCATAAGCCGGGCGCCTTATCTCTAGCGGGGCGAGGCTACGCGCTCGCCCCGCCTGAATCACAAGGAGGAAGGAGAACACCATGCGAGTCAGGATGATCACCACCATGGCCGGGCCGGAAGTGTCGGCCTTGGCCGGCCAGGAGGTCGAGCTGGACAACGAAACGGCCGTGCCGTTGATCAAGGGAGGCTACGCCCAGCCGGTGAAGGCCGCTATCGAGACGGCGGCCATCAAGCAGCCCGAGAAGGCGGCGGCGCGGCCGGGAAGATCAAGGCGGGCGAAGAAATAGGGGCTGCCGCGGCATGCAACCGCGCTACGCGCTGACCCGGGTCACGGGACCCGCCAAAGAGCCGCTGACACTGGAGGAGGCCAAGGCTCACCTCAGGGTCCAGAACGCGGCCGGCGATGCGCTGATCGGGCGCCTGATCAAGGCCGCCCGGCACTGGGCGGAAACCTACACCGCCCGGGCGCTGATCACGCAGGCCTGGGAGCTGGGACTGGACCGGTTTCCTGTTGGGGAAATCGAGGTTCCGCGCCCGCCGCTCAAATCGGTCGAGAGCATCACCTACATCGACAGCGTGGGCGGGACGCAAGTCTTGGCGGCCGGGAAGTACCGGGTGGATGCGGATAGCGAGCCGGGCAGGATCACGCCGGCCGACGGAGGGGCGTGGCCCCCGGCCCGGGCCGTGACGGCTGCGGTGAGGGTGCGCTTCACCGCCGGATACGGCGCCGCCGGGTCCAAGGTGCCCGAAGACATCCGCTTCGCAATGCTGCTGCTCGCCGGCAGTTTTTACGAGCACCGCGAGGACATCGTGATCGGCGAGACTGCCGTCAAGCTGCCACGGGGCGCTGAAGCGCTGCTCAACCCCTATCGGATGGTGAGGGTGTGATGCGGGCCGGGCGGCTCGACCGCGAGATCACGATTCAGCGGGTGACGACCCACCAGGACCGCTCGAGGAGTTGGAGCGATTACGCCGCTGGGGTAGCGGCCCAGGTCATCGAGCGCGGCGGCAGGGAGCTGCTGGGGGGCGGCTCGGCCGAGATATCGCTGGCCGACGCGCTGTTCGTTATCCGCTACCGCGAGGACCTGCGGACAGCCGACCGGATTCTCTACCGGGGCCGCAACTACGATATCCGCTCGATCCGCGAGATGAGCGGGCTGGGGCGCAAGCGCGCCCTGGAGATCGCCGCCAAGGCGGCAAATTAGCGGAAAGGAACACGCGCAATGCCCGAGATAGACGCCGATCACCTGTTGACCGCCCTGGCGGTGCTAGTGCCGCTCGTAGGCGGAACCGTGCTGCTGTGGCAGCGCACGACCGCCGGGCTGAAGGAATCGGTGGCCTGGCGGGCGCGGGTCGATGCCCGGCTCAACAACATAGACCATCGGCTCGACGTGGGCGACGAGCGCATGGGCAAGTACTCGGACGGGCTGGGGGAAGTCAGGAAATGCCTCAACGAGATCAAGGTCCTGCTGGGACGGATCGAGGAGCGGATCGGAGCGAAAAGGGACTGATGACGGATACCGCCATCATCGACCACATCCTGAGGCGCGAGGGCGGCTTCGTGGATCATCCCGCCGATCAGGGCGGCCCCACCAACTACGGCATCACCCAACGGACTTTGAAGGAATACCGGGGGCGCCCGGTGACCGTCGGGGAGCTGCGGGCCCTGGAGGAAGGCGAGGCGCGGCTGATCTACCAGCGGCTCTACATCAGAGGGCCGGGGTTTGATCGCATCGCCGGGGAGAAGCTGCGGGCACTGGTAGCCGATTGCGCGGTCAACCACGGACCCTCGCGCGCCACGCGCTGGCTGCAAGCCGCAGTTGGAACAAGAGTGGACGGCGTGTTCGGCCCGCTGACTCTGGCGGCGGCGAACGCCGTGGAAGAGGAAACCCTTCATAAGCGCGTACTGGCCCAGCGCTGCCGCTTTTACGGACAGATCATCGCCCGCGATCCCTCGCAGGCGGCGTTCGCGGCGGGCTGGGCGGCGCGGCTGGCGGAGTTCATTGAGGAAGCAGTTTGAGGAAAGGAGAAAACGGAAATGACCGATTACTACGACAAGGCTGAGAACAAGACGGATTCGTTGCTGTTCGTGCTGGCCAACAAGCCCTGGTCGGCCCTGGCTATTTTGCTGGGCGGGTTGGGGTTGTTCTGGCTCGGGTTCTGGCTGGGAGGCTGAGATGGGCCTGTTGGGCAAGTTGTTCGGCGGAGGTATCGTCTCGGCGGCCGAGGGCGTGGCGGGGATCGTCGATAAATTCGTCGAGACCGACGATGAGAAGCGGGCCGCCGAGATCATCAAGGCCAAGTTGATGATGCGGCCCTCGCTGGCGCAGATCGAACTCAACAAGATCGAGGCCATGCACCGCTCGATCTTCGTGGCCGGCTGGCGGCCCTGGATCGGGTGGATATGCGGGTTCGCCTTGGGCTGGCACTACATCCTGCACGACCTGATGGCGTGGGCCTGCGCGATCTTCTCGCCCGGGATCGCCCCGCCCGAGCTACTTGGAACCGGGGAGTTGGTGACGGTGGTAATGGCGATGCTGGGATTGGGACTATATCGCACCGCTGAGAAGTTCGGAGGCCGGGCGAAGTAAATGGACATTGACACAGAAACCGGCCTCCGGCTGACCCCGGAGCGGCATCTGGAGGCGATCCTCGGGGGCCTGACGGATCTCGAGGGACAGGGAGGCGCCCCGCCCCGCGTCTATGCCACCGTGCAGCTGCCCGAGGACGAAAGCGGCAAGCTGGAGTTCCCCGCCGTCGTCTATCAGGCGGTCGGAGGGGAGGAAGTGTCGAGCTTCTCTTCAGGCCCGGTGGCCGTCGCGCGAGCCTTCCGGCTCGACTTCCGAGCCGAGCCCGGCCAAGGCTGCGATCGGACGGCGGAGCTGGGGGAGAAGGCTATCCAGGCATTGCGCGAGGGCGGAAGGCTGCGGGACTTGTCGGGACCTGTCGACGACTACGACGAGGAGGTCGAGGTTCACCGCCGTATCTGGACCGTGGAGATCACTCTCTGATGAAACTCTCGATCGACACCACCGCTTTCGACCGTGACGTGCGGGAAGCGATCAAGTTCTTGGAAGAGCTGCCCGGCAAGCTGGACGAGACGGCGCACCAGGACGCCATGAGGGCCGCCGCTCGGGTAGTGGCCGCCGAGGCCAAGCGGCTTGTGCCGGTGCGCACCGGCAATCTGCGGGACTCCATCCGCGTCAGGAGTTCGCCCAAGAAATACAGGCCCGGAGCGCTGGTGATCGCCTCGGGCAGCACGAAGGCCGGCACCAAGGGCTATCACGCCAAGCTGGTCGAGTACGGGACGGTCAAGACCAAGGCCCGGCCCTTCCTGGAGCCGGCGGCGCGCACGACGGCGGCGAAGCAGGTCAAGGCGGCGGCGAAAGCGGCCGGGAAGAGCTTCGAAAAGGTAGTCAAGGAACTGACGGGAGCCAAGAGGCCCACGCGGCGGATCCGGAGGGCGCTGGCCGCGGACTAGGAAACAGAAATCAATCAAAGGGAGGAAGTCATGGCAGCAGGATTGGCAGTACACACCAGCGAGCTGGCGAAGCTCGAATATTCGAACGATTTTGGAGGCAATTGGAGCGAGCTTCCGGGCGTCACCGGCTACAGCGAGTCGGGAGGCGAGCGGCCCGAGCGGGACGTCGTCGGATTCGGCGGCGTGACGAAGGTGACCGGGCTTCCGCGCGTTCCCACGGTCGAGATCAACGCTGTTTATCCACCGCTCCATGCGGCCTGGAAAAAAATGCGCAGGGCGATGGAGAAAGGCGACGAGCCCATGTTCCGCATCACCACCAAGGAGCGGCCGGCATTCGCCGTGACCACGGCCGGCAATACGGTCGAGGTCGCGGTCACGACGGGCCTGTTGGCCTTCGCCGGCCGCAAGCCCGACTTCAAGACGGCGCGCTATGCGCCGGGCCAGGTGCTCGTGATAGGCGCCACGAAATACGTCGTCGACCGCATCAGTGGCGATGACCCGCCGAAGGCGTACGTCAAGAAGCCGGACGGAACCGCCGCCGCCGCCAAGGCCGCAACCTCCAACTACAAGATCATCACGCCTGGACTCCAGCGGTCCTTCCCGGCCGCCGTGCGGCTGACCGACCGCGGCAGCCTGGACAGCGAGAGCCAGCTGACTACCACGCTGAGCCTTTCGCCTGTGGGGGAATTGCCGGATTGGGAGATCGCGGCGTAAAGAAAAGAAAGGAAACTCAATGGTACGAAAAGCTGCAAAGAGAACTACGGGAAAAACCAGCCGCAAGCCGGCGAGCGTGGCCGAGATCCGGGCCAAGCTGAAACGGCGCCGCGCCCTCTTTGTCGAGGTCGATGGCCTGCTGATCGAGCTGCGCGCCCCGAAATGGCGCCAGGTGAACCAGATGCTGCATCCGTTCTTCAAGGACGGAGGCGACAACCCCGAGATGGATACCGATGCATTGATCGGCTTTCACTGCGCGGCGGTGCGCCTCTGCCTCAGCGGCGATTATGCCAAGCTAACCGGCTCCGAGATCGAGGATCTGATCCAGGCCGGCAAAGGCCCCAAGGGCGAGCTTGTCAGGACCGCCTTCGATCTGTGCGGTCTGCGGACGGAGGCCGCCGAGGACCCCGGCCCTTTTGGGTCTCGCGCGCCACGGGCCGCAGCCTAGCCGAAGTCCACGACATGCCGGCGGACGAATATTCCGCCTGGCTGAGACACCTCCTCCGCTGGCCGACGATGGACATGGTAGGGCCGCGCCTGCTGGGGGGGCTGTGCGCGTTGACAGCGAACGCTCACTTCCAGCTCAGCGAGCCGGCGCGCACGGAGGACTTCGCAACCTGGCTTGAGACTCCCGGGGAGCGCGAGAAGCGCATCGCGGAGAAACAGGAAGCGCATCTTGTGATGCAGACGCAACTGGTCGGCGATATCTACATGAGCAAGCGGGGCGAGAATGCCTAAAGGCAAGCAAGCCGGAGCGCTATGGTGGGCGGTCCAGGCCCGCGACGAAGGGCTGCGCTCCACTCTCAAGCAGTCGGCGAAGGCGCTACGGGACTACGACCGCTCGGTCAAGGACGCCCGAGGGAGCATGAGGCGGGCCGGCGCGCAGTTCCGCGCTTTCCGGAACTCCGTCTTGTCCGCGCGCGGGGCCGTCGGGGCGCTGGCCGGCGCGGCCGGGATCGGCCTCATGGTCAAGCGGTTCGCCGAGGCAGCCGACGTGATGACGCTGGCCCAATCGCGGCTCAAGCTCGTCACCGAGGGAACCAACGAGCTGCGCCAGGCGCAGGCCAATCTGTTCGCCGTCTCCCAGCAAACCGGCGGGGCTTACGAGAACGTCGTCAACCTCTACGCGCGGGTGGCCCGCGCTACCAAGCAGTTGGGCGTTGACCAGCAACAGCTTCTCACCTTCACCCGGGCTGTCAACCAATCGCTGGTTGTCTCGGGCGCGACCGCCGCCGAGGCGGGGGCCGGACTGATCCAGCTGGCGCAGGGGCTGGCCTCGAACCGGCTGGGCGGCGATGAGCTCAGAAGCGTCATGGAGCAGCTGCCCCGGCTGGCCCGGGCCATCGCCGACGACCTGGACGTGCCGATCGGCAAGATAAGGGAGCTGAGTCGCGCCGGCAAGCTCACCGCCGAGGTGGTGTTCGGAGCGCTGGTCCGACAGGCCCCGAAGATCGCCCAGGAGTTCGTCCAAGTCGAGCGGACGGTCCAGCGGGCCCTAACCGAGCTGCGCAACCAGTACCTGCAAGTCGTCGAGGCGGTCAACCGGGGTGCGGGCGCCACTAAGGATCTTATCGCGGCGATCGACGAGGCCAAGCAGTTGCTGGCCGACCCCGAGTTTCAAAAACAAGCCGTCGAGTCGGTTACGTTCTTTGCGCAGGGGTTCAAGTTTCTCCTTGAGAACGTCAAGGCGATCACTCTGTTTTTTGGGGGAACATACCTGCTCAGCTTGGCTGTCGCCACCAAGCGCAACCTCGAAACGCTGGCGGCGGTCCAGGGGCTTTCCAAGGGCTTCGATACGTTCCAAAAAGTACTGTCGCGCGTCGTGGGCGGACCCGGCCTGGTTCTGCTGGGCACGAATTTGAGAAATGCCACGGCCGCGGCCCAAGGACTCACAGGCGTGCTCGGGACGGGATCGCTGGCGCTGGGGTCCTTAGCGCTTGGACCTCCTGGGATCGCCGTGGCAGCTGCCGGGGCAGGCCTGCTGGCATTCGACCAATACGCCAAGAGCGTCAAGGAAGCTGCTGACCGCACTGAGGAGTTCCAAAAGAATTTCGATTCGCTCAAAAAGTCCGTTGAGAGTGGCGTGTCGAGCGCGGGCGATCCAGCGGAGACGGTCAAGGCAATCCAGCGCGAAATAGAACTACTCGATCTCCGGCTCAAGGCCTTGCGATCCGAGGCCCGCGCGCTGCAGCCGAAGAATTTAGGCATTATTCGGGCCGGCGAAAGCGATGAGGAGAAGCAGCTTCGAGGGCATATTGCGAACGTCGAGGGTCTCTCCCGAGGGCTTGCCAGGCAAAAGGAGGTCCTTGAAGCGGCCTCGGTGTCCGTGGACGTCGCCAAAAGGCAAATCAGCAGTCTTGATTCGGTGGTCGAGAGCGCCCGAAAATCGCTTGAAAAAGAGATCGCCACGAATCCTGCCGGCAGCGAGAAGGGACAGCGGATTCGAGAATATATCAATTACGTCGACCAGCTTATCGCGGCGTACGGCAAGGCGACCACAGCGGCCAAGAGCCTGACGCCGCCCAAACCGATTCCCGAAAACTTCCTGGGCAACTACATTGCCAGCCTGGACCAGGGCGTGGAGCTGGCCCGTCAGGAACTGGAGCTGGTCCAGGCAACCGGCGCGGAGCGGCTCAAGCTTCAAGCGCAGTTCAAAATCTCCAACGACTTAACGGCGAAGGGGGTCCAGTTCAGCAGTCAGCTCGAAGATGCCCAAAAGAAACTGAACGCCGCGCGGGGGGGGGAGAGGGAATCTGCCCAGGCCGCAGTCAACGCCGCACAGGCGCAGCTCGACGCCTTCCAGAAAACGGTTGCGGCTTCGGGCATGCTGACAGCCATCTATCGGGAGCGGCTCACGATCCAGCAGCAGGCGGCCAAGCAAGAGGCGGAATCTCAGGCTCTCAGGCAAGCGGGGGTGGAGCATCAGCAGTTCGTCGACAGCGTGCTTGACGCCACCAGGCAATTGGAGCAGGAAGCGGCCGCGCTCACGGGCAAGGCGGTGGAGCAGACAGCGGAAGACGTTCTCGGCGAGAGGAAAGGCGAGTTGGAGCAGTCCCTGCGGTACGCCCGCGCGCTCGAAGACCCCGCCGCCGCAGCGGGAATCGAGGAGCAACTCGGCCGGCTCAAGAACAACGAAGAAGAGGTGCTCAAGATCGTCCAGGACCGCCTGGACGCCGAGAAGCTGATTCGCGACATCCGGGCCGAGCAACGGACCCTGGCCGAGGTCAAGCGGCACTCCCTGGAGTCGTTCGACAAGGAAGTCGAACTCGAATTCAAGAAGCTGGAGAACGCCAACAAGCTGGCCGGGCTGCGGGGGAAGGAACTGTTCGAGATGCAGCAGTTGATCAAGCTCAAGGGCAAGGAGGCGGCTCTTGTGGAAGCCTTGATCAAGGCGCGGAAAGAGAGCAATGACGCGGAGATCAAGGTGATCGAGGAAATACTGGAGGCGGTTAAGAAAAGACTCAGAGTTGGCAAGGCCCTCACCGACGAGCAGCGGAAGCGGGCTGATAACCTCCAGCGCGAGAAGGATCTGATCGAGCAGCAGAAAAAGACGATGGAAGAGCGGAAAAAGCTGGCCCAGGATATTTCCCAAACGCTCACGAAAGGAATGGAAGATGCCATTCTGGGCGCCAAGAGCTTCAAGGAAGCCTTGAAGGGCGTGCTGGATGAGCTGGCCAGAATTCTGCTGCGGGCGGCGATTCTCAAGCCACTCGAGGGTTTCCTCACGGGCGCGATCGGGGGCCTGTTCGGAGTTCCCGGCAAGGCCGCCGGGGGGCCGGTCGAGGCGGGGCGGGCCTACATCGTCGGCGAGGGAGGGCGCCCGGAGTTATTCGTTCCCAGCGTGGGGGGCGAGATCATCCCCAACTACAAGCTGCGCCCGGCGTTAGCGGGCGGAGGCGGGATGGTCGTCAGTTTCGGGGATATCAACATCGAATCGACCGACGGCCCCGGGGTGAGGGCGGCGATGGCGGAGGCCATTCCGGTGATCGAAAACCGCCTGAGCCGCCTGGTGAGTGGCCAGGTGCAGACTAATCTCTCCCGGCCGTCGCCGCTCCGGGGGATTCGTTGACGTCGAAGCCGCAGAGGTTCATGATCCGCTCGATGGCCTTCCTGCCCTTCTCTCCGACTTCGACCGAATTGGTTTCTCCGGTTCGCCGGTCGGTCCAGCTGACGGACTCGGAGCGGTATATCCGGCGCGCGATGTCGGCCGTCCCGTGATTATCAATGCGGACATGGCCCTTCAGGTAATGCGCATGATCCCAAATGCGGTTGGGCCAGTCGTAATCAATGGTCTCCTGCCGCAGGACGTCCGGCCCGGCCGCGCTCCGCACCCAGGCCCAGAAGCCGAGCTGCAGGTGAATCCAGCCCTTCTTGCTTCTTTTGCTTTGCCTTATATACGAATAATCCAAGTCCTCGAAGCTGAAAGAGAGGTGGAGGGGCCTCTTCGGATTGAGCTTCGAATCACAGCTAAAAAGAATTTGGGGGGACCCGACATTGTCCGGGTCGCTATACGCGAAAGTGTACAGATCATTCTCGTCAAGGTCCTGGCGCAGAACCCAGCTGTCCCAAGCGGCGGCATGAGCCGGGGCAAGCAGTGCGACCAGGGCTATCGCCATCGTAAGAATTTTCATCGCAATCAAGGGGACGGACGGCGGGCGCGCATGGTTTCAGGGAGCGGTCCATGGCGTTGATTCCCTTCCCCCCGGGCGTGCTGGTGACGCGCTCGGACCTGGCGCTTCAGCATCCCGGCCAGATCGTGTTGAAGTCGGTCTACGGCGCCGGGTCGCAGGTGTTCGGGCGCGGGCCGGGGTATTGGACGGGACGAATCGAGCTGGCCGAGACAGACCGTTCAAGAGACGCCCAGCGGCGGGCGGTGGAGACGTTTTTCTCGCGGCTGCGGGGGGCCGAGAACACCTTCGAGGTCCCGATCGAGCGCCCTAGCTCGGGAACCCTGGCGGCGGGAACGGCGCTGACGGCCGGCGCCGCCGCGATCGCATCGGGCGCGCTTGAAATTACCGTCAGCGAAACGGAGGGCTTGGTGGCCGGCGACTACGTGCGCATCGGCGGACGGCTCTACCAGCTGGCCGCCGATCATGCCGCCTCGAAATTCACCGCCGAGCCGCCGGCCGTGCCGGCCACGCCGGCGCCGGTGGCGTGGGAGGACGTCACAGTTCTCGCGCGGCTGGCGGGCCGGGACCGCGGGGCGGGACCGGCTTCGCCCTGGACGCCCGACTTCGGCGGACCCTGGGTGATCGACTGGGAGGAGGCGATTTAGCCTGATGGCGAAACCTTGGCTGCAACACCTGATCACGATCGAGACCTCGCCGGTTGTGCGGCTGTGGACGGGACAGGGAGCGTTGACGATCGGGGGGCTGCGCTACGAGGGCGGCGGCCAGGCGCTCGAAGTAGGCGAGGCCGAGACGCGCTCGGGCGATCCCGACCGCAGGATGACGATTACCCTGTCGGGCATTCCGGCTAAGATCCGGCGCAAATTCCTCCGGGATGTCGGTCCGGCGCCGGTGACCGTCGAGTGGATTTACAGCCGCGACAGCGGGGCGAGCTGGACGAAGGTTGCCGGCCTTTCGTTTCGGGGGCGGCTCTCGACACCGTCTCTCTCGAACGGCGTCTTCCGTATCGAAGTGGAAACGCTCAGGGGGGACGTCGACCGCGGGCGGCCGCTGAGATGGTCGAACGAGGATCAGCAGCGGCGGTTCCCCGGAGACAAGGGACTGGAGGACATGCGGGCGCTGTCCAGGGAGGGGACGGAGACGGGATGGCCGCCATGAGCGATCACCGGCGCAA
Source organism: Bryobacterales bacterium (assembly GCA_965248365.1). GTDB lineage: Bacteria > Acidobacteriota > Terriglobia > Bryobacterales > UBA6623. The sequence goes on from CBDFJA010000004.1 coordinate 1,793,461, forward strand.
GTTGCGGCTGCGGGCCGTCCTCGAGCGCGAGGGGCTGGGGCCGTCCGTCTGGAGAAAGCGGGATTGCATCACGCTGGTGCGGGCCGTGATCAGGGAGCTGTCGGGGTCCGAACCCGCGTTTGATCTGCCCGGCTGGGCCGAGGGCCTTGGCGAGCAGGAAGCGATCCGGCGGGCGCCCCGCGAGCACGGCTCGCTCAGGAACTGCTGGCTCGGGATGTTTAGGAATGAACCGCTGCTGCGGCGCCTCTCGAAGGCCACTCTGCCCTCTCCCGGCATGATTGCGTTGACGCCGGTCAGGGGCTTCGAGCTGGACCGCGCCCCGGCGCCGAAGCGGGGGCCGCTGCTAGGCGTGATCGGCCCCGACTGCGCCTTGTGGACGAGGACACACGAGGGGCTGGCGCGGGTGCATCCGATCTCGGATATGTGGGAGGTCTTCGCCTAATGCCTTTGCCCGGCATCATTATAGCGATTGGATCCTTTTTCGGCGTCACGGTTTCAGCGGCGGTCGCCACCCAGATCGCGATTTCCATTGCCCTGACCGCGGTCTCGTTCGGGGCGAGCCTGGTGGCCCGGCTGCTCTCCAGACAAAAACCCCTGGAGGCGCTCGACGGCCCCACCCACACCATCAAGGGCGAAGTGGTCAACGCCCGCTGGGTGCTGGGCAAGAGGCGCGTGCCGGGCGTGCTGTGCTACTTCGGCTCCCAGGACCGCGAGGCCCGCCTGGGCCTGGTGCTGAGCGAAGGAGAATGCGAGGGCCTGGCCGATGACGGCATGCCCGAGCGGGCAAACCGGGCCGTGATGTGGATCGAGGGCAAGGCCGTCCAACTGGCCAGAGAGGCCCGCGCGGGGGGCAAGGGCGACAAGCTGATCCCGCTCGCGGGCAGCAAGTATAGCGGCTACATCGAGGTCTATGAATACTTCGCCGCCGACGGCGCGCAGGGCGCCGACATGCGCCAGGACGAGCTGCCCCCGGAAACCCGGTATCAGGAAATTCCTGGAGGGCCATGGCTCAACGATCCAACCGCCCATGCCGAGTACATGCGGCGTTCCTCGACATCCGGGGCCGAGCCGTTTCGCACGCCCTATCCCGCCTGGACCACAAGCCACAAGCTGAGGGGCCTCTCCTGGGTCTTTGTCAAGCTCACCCAGCCCGAATACGGGCAGGACCTCGGCAAGCGCCTCTGGACCAAGGTGCCGAATCTCGAGTTTCTGGTCAAGGGCATCAAGATCAGCTGGCCGGGGCAGGCCGTCCCGCAGTGGACCGATAACGCCGCCGCCCTGCGCTATTGGTGGGAGACCGAGCGGAGGGGCCGTCCCGCGGACTCGATCGACCTGACGGACTTCACCGCCGCCTACAACCTCTCGGAGCAAACCGTTGACGCCACCAACAGCGGCGTGAGCCCGCTGCCCTCCGGCTATGAGGACTTCGAGCCGTCCTCGAAGCGCTATGCCGTCAACGGCATCATCACAGCCGGCGACGATGTGTCCCAGGCCGAGGACCAGCTGGACGCCGCCTGGGCCGGGGAGGTGATCGAGGCCGGAGGCAAGCTGCGTTTCCGGCCCGGCGCGGCGCGCCCGGCCACGGAAAAGCTCGTCCTCGCCGACGCGGACATCATCTCCCCGCCCACCGTCCAGCCCTGGCCGGCGCTGCAGGGGCGGGTCAACGCCGTGACCTCGGAAATCGCGCAATCCTCGCACCCCAAGCACCAGTGGACCAAGCTCTCCCTGCCCGAATACGTGGACTCCTATGACGATCATGGCCTACCCGCCGGGGCGCTCAAGCGTGACGGCGTCAAGCGCTCGGGCAATATCCGGCTGGCCTACGTCACGGACCCGATCGCCGCCGGGAGGCTGCAGGCCATCAATTTGCGGCGGGCGCGGGAGAGCTTGCGGCTGGAAGTAACAGTCACGCCCGGAGAGCGCTTCGAGCGGCTCGCCCTGATCCCGACCGATGTCGTCCGGGTGACCCTCTCCGAGTTCGGTTTCGAGGACAAGCTCATGGAGGTCGAGGGGATCTCGATCCGGCGGGACTGGTCCGTGGCGCTCACCCTGCGGGAAGTCCTCGACGACACCTACGGCGACACGCTGGTCCTGCCGGCGCTGACGCCGCGCGTGATCCGGCTGCTGGACGATCAGGCAGTCCCGGACGTCGAGGATCTGGCGGCGGATGAGATCGCCGCGATTGACCTGGACGGCAAGACGGTGGTTCATCTGCTGATCGGCTGGCGAGCGAAGGCGGCGCGGGAGACCGTCGTCGAGGTCCGGGAGAAAGCCGCCGCGGGAGCGGCGCCGGAGGCGTGGATTTCAGGCGTGTCGGCGGGCGCGAATTTCCGCTTCGCGCCGGTTGCCGCCGGCCGCGCCTACGAGATCCGGGCGCGGCACGTGAACCGCGACGGCGTGGCCGGCGAGTGGTCCGGGACGGTTGAGCATGAGGTAGGCGGCGATCTGACTCCACCCGCGACGCCGGCGGACCTCGCAGTCTTCAGCGCCCCCGGAGGCATCCGCGTCACATGGACGAATCCCGCCGACAACGACTTCCAGGCGGCTTGCGTCTATATCGGCGAGACGTCGACATTCGACGAGAACAACCTGGCCGCCACTCTCGCCTCGGACCTATACGAGTCGGGCGGCTGGAATCCCGGCACCCTCTATTACGTCTGGGTGCGGGCCAAGGACCGCAGCGGCAACCAGAGCGCCGCCACCGGCCCCAAGACAGTGACTCCGACGGGCCCAGCCGCTGACGGGGCGGCAATTCTCACGGGAGGGGGCGCACCGGACGACACCGCCCATACCCGGGACAGCAAGGACGGCGATCTCTACGTCCAGGACGACGGCACGGTGTGGAAGAAGCAGGACGGCGCCTGGACCCCGACCGGCACCGACCTGACCGGCAAGCCGGGCACCTCGATCCACCGCGTGGCTTCCTGGCCGCCCGGTGATCTTGGCAACGATGGCGACGTGGCGATCGCCGACGACGGCCAGTGGGGCGAGAAGGTGTCGGGAGCCTGGACGCTGCGCGGCGACCTGACCGGAAGCCCCGGCGATCCGGGGCCGCCGGGAGAGACGGGACCACCGGGGCAAGGCGGCGCTCCGGGCGACAAAGGGATAAAAGGAGAGCTTGGACCCAAAGGCTTTCCAGGACAAGGCGGTGCTCCAGGAGCAAAAGGTCCGCCGGGGGAGCTTGGCCCTGAAGGTTCTCCAGGGCAAGGCGGCGCCCCAGGCGATAAGGGTTCAGAGGGGGAAGTTGGTCCCAAGGGTTTTCCCGGTCAAGGCGGCGATCCGGGCGGCAAGGGCGATCCCGGCGGGAAGGGCGGGGCAGGAGCCAAGGGCCTGCCGGGAGCTGCCGGCAATCCAGGGCCAGGAGGACAGCAAGTGTTTGTCTACTACACCGATGCGCCCGCGAACACTGCAGCGGCTGACCTTCAACCCCTAGCGAAGCTCGCCGATGGCCGCTGGACAACGGCAAGCGGCTACTACTGGCACGGCGACGCTACCCAGGTCCCAACAAACTAAACAGGACGGTACAAATGAGGAATAACATACTCTGCGTAAGCGCATTCACCGAGCGCCGGCCGACAATGGATGCCGAGCTAAGACAGCACGGCTACGAAGCAGCCTACATCGATGCTCCCCAAGGCGAAGAGGCCGCCGGCAAGGGCTGGAAGCCCTGCCCAGCTTGGCGCGATCCGCTGGCCAAGAGGCTGCTGACGTGGGGAGAGCTTGCGTGCTTCGCCGGGCACTACCTGGCGTGGCAACGCGCGGCCGAGATGCCGGAAGGCGCCATCATTCTCGAAGATGACGCTCAGATACTCGATCGTCTGGACTTCATCGAGCGCGGCGATCTGGTCTATCTCGGCGGGAAATTCATGAGCGGCCCCATGCCCGCGCGAGACGGATTGATACCGGCCCCCTATACCTACTGGACAGTGGCCTATTGGCTCTCGCGACTCGGCGCCCGCAAGCTGCTCGCGGCCGCCAAGAAAGAGTCGGTCATTCCAACTGACGAATTTATTCCCTACCATGGCGGCGCGAATCCAGAAGTTAAGACGCGGCATGGGCAACACCCGCCGGCCACGCTGTCCGCCTGGGCTGTTCCGCGGTGGCTCGCTAAGCCGTCCGGACGATGGCCGTCCGCCACGGAAGGATCAAGGCCCGCCTTCGAGTTGCGAACCGCTACCTTCGCCACCGAACGATCGCAAGCCGCGAGGCTGTGCCGGGCACTGGAGGGGATGGGATACAGCTACGACATCCTCCTGGAAGGCGAGCCTGGCTGGGACACATCCGGCCGAGGGGGGATACGCAAGCTAAACGCCCTGAGAGATTGGCTCGAAGGCTTGGATCAATCCCAGGCAAGAACGGTGGCGCTGGCGGTGGACGGCTACGACACCTATCCGCTCGTCGGTCCCGACGACTTGCTAAAGCGGTATGGCTCCATGGAATCCGAAATCGTGATCGGCGGCGAGGTGGCCTGTTGGCCGGACGAATCCCTGCGGGATCAACTGGTCAAGTACGCTTCGGACGGCTGGCCCGGCGAGACAGGTTCCGAAACAGCGCTTTACAACTTCCCCTGTTCGGGGACGCTGGTGGGCATGGCAAGCGATCTCGAAGCCGAGATTGGGGAGGCCCTGAATATGGAACCGGTAGACGATCAGCTTGCCATTCAGAAACGCATTCTTCAGAGGAGCGACCGCGGGATCTGGCGCGTGGACCGGGAAGCCTACTTGTTCCAGGCCTTGCACAACGCCAACGGCCATGTAGTCCGAGAAAACGGGACCGTCAAGAACGAAAAGAGCGGCTGCTATCCAGCCTTCCTGCACGACAACGGGCCGGCGCCCATGATGAACCGCTTCCTGGAAGAGCCTAGCCCTGCCGCGGTCTCGGGACCGAACATCGACCTTGCCCGCGATGCCGGAGAATTCAGCCTCTTGGGGAACGACATCGTTGGCATGCCGTTCCTGAAACGCGAAACGGCCTTGGCCTTGGCCGAGGCTGTTCAGGAATCCGATCTGTGGGGGCCGCTGCCGGGAGACAACGTGCCTGGGGACGAGCTTCGTTGCAAGGCGTGGAACAGCGAAGCCCACCAGGCCCTGCTAGGACACTTGAACGGCGTTCTCGGGCCGATCATCGAATCCGTCTGGCGTCCCGCGCGGTGGCGGGAGCCAAAGGATGTGTTTTTCATCAGGTATTCCTCCGGGAGGCAACCCGGTATTCGGCTTCACGAAGACAACTCGTATGTGTCCTGCTCGATCAAACTGCGCCCGGCTTGCGCGGGCGGGGAATTGTGGTTTCCCCGCCAATCGTTCAACGACGCCATCGTGCCGGTAGGCTGGCTGCTGTTGTGGCCGTCCGAAGTGACGCATCCGCACAGAGTGTTGCCGGTTACGAAAGGCAGACGGGTCTCGATGGCGGTCTGGACCTGATCACCGCAGGTGGGCAGCCGTGATTCGATGGGCTATTAACGCTTTCAAGGAAGCCGGCTCCCCGGAGCCTGTAGCGGCCTCGGATTTTGACACGCCGTTCCCGGCGCATATCGGTTTTCCGGGGGGCAAGGGACAACCGGGGGCCAAGGGCTTGCCCGGCGATCCGGGCAGTCCCGGAACAAAGGGGGCGAAAGGTCCCGGGGGCCTGACGGGTTCGCCCGGCCAAGATGGCGCTCCTGGCGCCAAGGGCAGACCCGGCGGCAAGGGACGGAAGGGCAACCCCGGACCCCAAGGCGAGGACGGGCCCAAGGGCGGACCCGGAGACCCTGGACAGAAAGGCAACCCCGGACCCCAAGGCGAAAACGGCCCACAGGGTGGACCAGGCGGTCCTGGGCAGAAAGGCAATCCCGGCAGTCAGGGTAGCTCGGGAAACCCGGGAAGCGCCGGTAGTCCAGGAGGCTCAGGGGATGCCGGCAATCCAGGGCAAGGCCCCTCGTGGCAATCCGGCTATCGGGATGGCTACAACCTGGGCTGTAGTATCAACTAAAGCATGGCCATCAGGTGGTCCATCGATGCGATTGCGGCGTCTGAACCGGATATCGCCGGCGGTTCGTTTGGAAGCCCTGTATCCATTGAAATCGCCGGCAACGTTGGCTTGCAGGGTTCCCAGGGCGAGAAGGGAGCCGCCGGATTGCAAGGCGATCCTGGATCTGGCGGCTCCCCTGGCAGTTCCGGCGGTCCCGGACAGAAAGGTTCGCCGGGCGGTCAAGGAGAAAACGGCCCGAAGGGTGGACCGGGCGGTCCCGGACAGAGGGGCAATCGCGGCCCTCAAGGAGAAAATGGCCCGAAAGGTAAGAAAGGCGGCACTGGGAAGAAGGGCAATCCCGGTGGTCAGGGCGAGAACGGACTGAAGGGTGGACCGGGCGGTCCCGGTCAGAAAGGCAGCTCCAGCAGTGCCGCTGGCCCCGAGGGTGAAAAAGGAGCCAAAGGTTCGATGGGCCAGAAGGGGCCAAAGGGAAGCGATTCCTACCTGAACGGTTACAGTGCCGGCTACACGGCTGGGCAGCACGATGCGCTGCAAGGGCTTTGCTGAGGCCCCATGGCGATCAACTGGTTTATTTACGCGGCTGCTCACACCGCAAACGATGTTGCCGCTCAATCCTTCGACGCGCTGTTGCTCTACATCGGCCCCATCGGTCCTGCGGGCGTCAAGGGTGACAAGGGAGAGCTGGGGCCAAAGGGCGTTACAGGCCAGACGGGGCAAGGCGGAGAACCTGGAGCCAAGGGCGGACCCGGCGGCAAGGGACGGAAGGGCAATCGCGGCCCCCAAGGCGAGGACGGTCCACAGGGTACAAAAGGCAGCAAGGGCCGGAAGGGTAATCCCGGCGGTCAGGGCGAGAACGGCCCGAAGGGCGGACCAGGCGGCCCTGGACAGAAGGGCAATCCGGGTGGTCAGGGCGAAAACGGACCACAGGGGGGACCCGGAGAAGACGGGACTGCCGGAGAGAAGGGGCAGAAGGGCGCGCCGGGCGAGAAAGGCCAGAAAGGATCGTTTTGGGCATGAGACACAGATACATAGCTTTTACCCGTGGTGATCCCGGCGAGGTAGCGGTCACTGACTTGACGAACGTAAAGCGGGTTCAACCCGAACAAGCGGGGAACATCGACTGGCACGCCTGGGTGCTGGAGTTCGACCCGGAAAATCCTGACGAGCCGGAACGGCTTCTGACGGACAGCAAGCTCCAGCCCGCCAGTCTCTCATCGGACAAGAATGCCATGACGACCGTTGATGGTCTCGTTTGGAACCGGTTGAATTGAGCCATGCCATCCCACTCCATTCTTCCTTGCTACTTCAATCCCGGTTACGTCCAGCGCCAGCTGGAGCTATTGCGCCGGTCAACGGTGATGAAGCCTGGCGGCATCCTCTCCGACAACCGGGTTCACTCCGAAACCCGCCGCAGCGAAGTTGGCTGGCCTGACTCCACCATAGAGATTATCCGGTTGGCCGGCGATGCGGCCCTAACTGAGAACGGCAAGCATTGGCGGTTCAAGTTGGACGGCAAGGGGGAATATCAGTTGACTCATTACTCCGATGCGGATGCCGGCGCCTACCACACCCACATCGACATGGATATGAACTCAGGGGCCTCGAGTGTACGGAAACTCAGCTTCGTCTTGCAGCTGTCTTCGAGCGGCGATTACTACGGCGGCGATTTGACCCTCGAGCACGCCGGGTCCCCGGATCAGTGGCAGGCCCGGCGCATCGGGACGCTGATCGTGTTCCCTTCCTTCGTGCCGCATTCGGTGGGTCCGCTGGTTCGCGGCGAACGCTGGTCGCTGGTGGGGTGGATATCCGGACCGACGTTTACCTGACTGGTTCTCCAAGTGGGTCGATCAGGTGTGCGTGCAGCTGATGGGCGGAAGTCAAAAGCAGGACCGCAAAACTGAGGCGTGACGCTCACTGCTTATCCCTCTGCGGTCTCCCGCGAATAAAAGCACCAACCAACCCCACGACGGTAGTTCCGCCTATGACGCCCGCCGCCGTTGGATGGCCCAAATAACCGAGCATGGTTGCCGTTGCGAAAGCTGCTAGTGTGACAACACACCCAAAGATTTGGCCGCGTTTTGTCTCAGAGGCTATATCCCTTAACGCAACGACCCTGGACTCGTGTGTGTTGTCCTGGTCCTTCTCGGCCATGCGAAGAAGCCGCTCTGCCGAGCCTGGAATGACGGACTCATATCCAGCCAACACTTCTGGGGCCGGCAGGGGTCCCGAGAATTCTCGAACCGATAGGGTCTTGCTTACCAGGGAAGGTTGCGACTCGACCCCAGAATCCCTAGTCGCTTTCTTTTCGCCGCTGCTCTCCACTTACCACCTCGGTCGCACGACGGATGTGGTTGCCGACGCGCGACCAAACCTCACCCAAGCGCTCCTCCGCCGTTTCCTTCGGAAGAATCTCCTCGTATCTGCGGGGATCTGGAAAGAGGTCGACAATACTCCCAACGCCGCGAAGAAAGGACGCTCGCCGCAAGGTGGATATTGCACTCTTCACCGCCATTTCTTGTGTTTTCATGGTAGCCACAGTCTCTCGGATAGAGTCAACCCACCGGTTAGCGGCTTGGTCTGCTTTCTGCAATGACGAGAGCGCCTTCTGGGCGTTGGCGTTCACCTTAGCAATTCCATCGGCCTGTTGTTGAAGCCTAGCTAGGCTACTTCGGGAGAGTTCGCGGGCCCTGTCGATGTCGGCGGCCCATGCTTTGAGCGTCTCGTCCGCGTGCTTCGCCATTTTGCGAAACTCATCCAGCCTTGATTGCATCTCTTCCAAGGGCAGGTCGTCCTTCTTCTTCACAGTGTCCTCGCCGCCCACATCACCTGCCCGATGACCCGCCCGAGGGTTTGGTCCTCTGTCACAGCGTCCTCCCCGTCCACATCACCTGCCCGATCACCACGGCCATCCATAGCGGTAAACCGGAACGACGAGGGCTCCGAAGTAAGCCAGCACGGCGAGAATGTAGAGTACGGTGCCAACGAAGCCATAGGAATTGACAGGGCCAACTTGTCCGAGATTGGCTTGCGTATCGCTAGCAGCAAGCCCGAGCGATTGAGGCTTTGTTGCCTCTTCGCGGGCATCGTCTATGGCGTAGAAGAGAAGTTTCAGGCTGAAGGATTCACCAGTACGCCGCATCCGCTTGCCAGCTAATCGCAAGTGCCATGCCACGATAAAAAACAGGAAGGAGGCTGCTGGAAGAAAAGATGTCCAATCCATCGTGCCCCGGAACGCCGTGGACCTTAGCGTGCGCTCTCCTCCTCCCCCACCTTCTCGCGGGTGCGCCCGAACAGAGCTTCGCGCAAGCCGTCCAGCACGCCTTCCAGCCGCGCCATGCGCTGTTCCAGCGAGTCCAGGCGATGCTCCATGGCCTTGACGTCCTCGCGCAAGCTCTTGATCTCTTCGCGCAAGGTCTTCATCTCATCGCGCAAGTTCTTGATGCTGGCCATGTGGAGCGCGGCCAGCGCCGCACCCACGCTCAGAATGCCGATCAGTTCAGCGCTCATCGTGTTTCCCTTTCGGAGGCCGGGTTGGGATTGTCGAGGCCCGCCGAACCCCTAAATCATTTTTTCAACCCCTTTCTTCCACGGCGTTTGCGTTTCATTTGCTCCGGGCTAGGGCTGGCCTCTCCTACAAAGAAACCGATCGGTTCCCATGCGCCCTGATAGCGCCGCCGCCGCCAGGTTTGCCCTGAGCACTGGTTGACCAAGACGGCCTCCCACGTTTCCGGGGCGGCGCTGGTGCTATGGCTCGTGCCACCACCACCACTAGCGTTACGACCGTACCCCCTTTCGAAGTTACTACTCGAGCTCATGGTCCTAAAACCGATCGGTCCGTGCTCCACCGTCCAGCACCGGGCGGTTGCCGCATCGCCCGGCCCCGTCACAGTCTGTGCTTCGACACCCTGCCACAGCGCTAAGATCAGCAACACTCCAGAAACGCCAACGATAATCGCAGTTCTCATTCCTCATACCGCGCTCGGCCTTAGCTGGCCGCGATCCGTCCGGTGATGGCCTCGCGCAACCCTTCCAGCAGCCCTTCGAGCTTGGCTTGGCTATGCTCCACCCACGCCACGCGCTCTGCTAGCTGCTTCATGTCTTCTCGCAGCCGCGCCTCCATCCGGGCCTGCAGCAACGCCGTCACGGCTTCGTTAGTCGTCGCCCAATTTGGTTGCGGAGGCGGGCTTGCCCGCGCCCATCGGTACTAGAGAAGCCGAAAGTTAACTTCGACGTTGGCGCGGACCTTGACTGGAATCCCGTCTTTCTTGCCGGGCACGAACTTCCACTCCCGGACCGCCTGGATCGCCTTTTCGTCCAGCCCGCGCCCGAGGCTTCGGATGACCCGAATATTGTGGGCTCGACCGTCCTGCCAAACCTCGATAGCCAGAACGACTGTTCCTTTATGCTTTGCTTTGCGGGCCTCTTCGGAGTATTCAGGCTCGACCTTGTAGGTCAACCGGGGCGCTGAGACATATCCGCCGATCCGGAAGACCGAGTCGCTTGATTTAAAGCGTGCATCGTTTAACCGCCAATAGGCGTCAGACCCCTTGAGCGCGTCGTTTACTTGCACGAGGTCCCACGGCGTCTTGCCCGCAGCATTGCGCGCAGCCGTGTCGGCGCCGGCGTCTAGTATCACCTTAATCACCGCCGGATTTTTGCTGAGCTCGGACGCGCGATGCAGGGGCGTCCCTCCATATACGTCCCGTGCTTCCAAATTCGCGCCTGCCTGCAGCAGCGCCGTCACGGCTTCGCTAGTTGTCGCCCAATGCAGCGGGGTCAGGCCGTTTTCATTCCGTGCTTCCAAATCCGCGCCTGCCTGCAGCAACGCCGTCACGGCTTCGTTAGTCGTCGCCCAATGCAGCGGAGTTCCGCCGCGCAAGGATCGCGCCATCGGGTCCGCGCCCGCCTCTAGCAGTGCCGTTACGGCTTCGGCACTCCTTGCAAAATACAGCGGTGTCCAGCCCCCGTCAGCTCGCTCGTTCGGGTCTGCTCCCGCCTCTAGACAACGGATCACGTCCGAAACCTCGGCGGCTTTAAAGAAAGCTGCTGTGTTCCAGTCCGCGCAATCGACTTGCGCCTGCACCGGAACCGCAAGCGCCACGGCGACGGTGGCCGTGACAAGACAGTTGATTGGCTTCATGATCGCCTCTCCAAGGGTAGCGCCCAGAATCGTGCGAATTTATACGCTAAGCCTTTTTTCGGACGGTTTGCTCACAGCGTTCTCCCCGCCCACCGCACCTGCCCAATGATCTTGCCCGCCCTGGGCCATGGCAGCGGCTTGTACTCCTATTGGTTAGTGTCCCCTGAGGGCTCGGTGGATTCGTCGGAATCCGTATCCGGCTCTTCGGGCTCGGTGGGTGCTGGCTCTGGCTCCGCCGGTGCCGTCGGTGCGGGTGCCGGGTCGGCGGTCGGCTCGGGCTCAGGGGTCTCCTGGCATCCGCCTAGGGCGAGCAACGTGATCGCCATGAGTAGTGTTGCTGTTCGGATTTTCATAGTTCCTACCTCCTTTGAAAGGGACTTATCTACCTGAGTCAGCCTAGCATGAAGGCATACGTGTGGCCCGGTCGGTTCACAGCGTCCGCCCTACCCACCGCACTTGGCCAAGCACCATCATCCTCCAGGAATCACGAATCACCGGAGCGCACTTTCAATGCGTCTTACCGCTCTCGCTCAAGCGGTGCGCTTACTTCCAGCGATTCGCCTTCTGAAACGTTAACCGTGCGCTCCCATGTCTTGTGTCCCTTGAGGCGGATCTTGATCTTGTGCTGACCCGAAATGACCTTCCGTAAACGTGGGGTCTGGCCAACATAAGCGCCGTCAATCTCTATCTCGGCGCCCGGCGGATCGGAGCTGATATTCAACTTCGCGGCGGATGGGTCGTCACCCCTGGTGGCCACGGTTTGCTCGCGGTCCTTTATGCCCTCCTGGTCGTATGCCATAATCTTGCCGGTGACTTGCTCCACCGAGCGAAGGGCGCCGCGATAGTTGCTCTTGTGAAGCTTAAACTCGACAGCACCAACGTTATCGGCCCCATCATCGAAAGTCAGGGTCATGTAGTGTTTGCGGCCTTTGGTCAGAAGAAGCAGCGGACTGACGAGGATGGCTGCGCCGATACGCCGACCCGAAACTCGCGAATAGAAAATCTCAGTGACGGAATTTGAGGGAAACCAGAAGTACCCATTCCGTTGCTTGTCGCTTTTCACGAAGCTGATCTTGTCAGCACCAACCACCAGACGGCCCCTGTCGCCTTCTTGTGCAGCGCCATAGGCGCTCATGATCTTGACCTTGCCAAAAATGGACTGGCCCTGCAGAGTAGGTGCATAGAGCACGCAAAGGATTAGCGGAAACACGATAAATTTAAGCATTCTCATGGTTTTCCCTCTTGATCGCCGCGCCCGTCACAGCGTCTTTCTCGTCCACTCCTCCGTGTGCGCCCACCAAAACGACCCGCCCGAGAGTTTGATCCCCTCACAGCGTCCTCCCCGTCCACATCACCTGCCCGATCACCTTGACTTCCCTCGGAAACAACTCGTCGACACCTGCTTCTCTATACCGCGGCTGCAGTCTTCTCGATCAGTTCCCTGAGTACATCCTGGTCGATGTCCTCGAGCCGTTTGATGTACAGGCACCCCTTGCCCGTCTTGTGCTTGCCAAGTCTTCCGAGGAGCGGCCGCACTCGGGAAAGATCACACGTCAGGTAGAGCGACAGGCTGCCTTTTCTGGGGGCAAAGCCAGTCACGAACAAGTCCCCCTCGCGGCCGCTTGCGTACTTGTAGTGGTAGGCGCCGAAGCCGACGATCGAGTCGCCCCACATCGAGGGTCGCTCACCGGTCACTTCGCTCATCAGCTTCGCGATCGTCTTGCAGTCTCGCCTGCGCCCGGAATCCTCGACCGCATTCAGGAACGCCTGGACACTTCGACTGTTCCTTTTCGTCTTGAGTTCAGCCATGGTTCGCTATTCCCCCTTTAAATAGTATTCCGTTGTTTCTTGGCTGTGGTGAACAAATCGAATAATCTTTTTTGCTTATAGGGTCAAGCGGTTCAGGCATGATCACCTCCCTGCCCCTTCCTCACCCCTCCGTGTGCGCCCACCAAACGACGAGACCGAGGGTTCGGTCCTCTCTCACAGCGTCCTCCCCGTCCACATCACCTGCCCGATCACCACGGCCTCGCGCGGCCACTTCACCGGTTTGTACTCCTTGTTGTCACTCACCAGCAGCCAGTGATGGTTGTCGTGCATGAGCCGCTTGATTAGCGGGCCGTCGCCGGAGCGCACGGCGAAGATGCGGTTCTTAAGGCGGCGGGTGCGCTGGTGATCGATCAGGATCATGGCCCCGTGGTGTAGCGTCGGCTCCATCGAATCGCCGTGCACGTCGATCACGCTGCACTTGGCGGGGTTGAGTCCCTTCTTGCGCAGCCAGTCGCGGCGGAAGCCGATCTGCTTGACGACGTGCTCGCTGTCCACGAACGCACCGGGACCCGCCGAGCCGAGAACGCCGTACTTGCCGACCCAGGATAGCTCGGGATCGGCTTCCTGGTGAAGGAGTTCGGCAGCTGGGAAGGGGAGGGCCTTGGGTCCCGCTGGTTCGGGCAACGGCTTGGCGCTCAGTTCATCGACTTGCTCCCGTAGCTCGGTAGAGGGCGTGGGGTCGTCGGTGAGGCCCGCTAGGTAGTCGATGGAGACGCCGAGGACATCCGCTGCTTTGACCCACCTATCGGCTGAGAGGCCAATGCGATTGGCCTCAGCATGGGTAACCAGTGTTCTGTCACAGCCGAGCTCGACGGCAAACTCGAACTGGGACAGATTGGCCCGCTTCCGAGATTCTGCTAAGCGCTCGCCAAACATCCCCCTAAATTTACCAGCGTCAGGAGGGTTGACATGTGATCTACAATCACATACACTCTCCTACGTGAGTAAAAATCACATGAACGAGATCAAAGCCCGCATGGTCCGACTGGGCCTTTCACAGGAGCGGTTTGCACGAATCCTTGGGATCCACCCGTCGCTCCTGACCCGATATTTCCGAGGAGACCGTCCCCCGCCCCCCGACTTCTTCGAGAAGGCCAACGCCGCCCTCGACCTCCTGGAGGCAGCGGAGAAGGCGGCTCAGGAAGCGAAGGAGAAGGTGCTCAACGAGGGGGTAGCGTGAAGTTTACCGTCACCAAGGAGATCAACGGGGAAGATGTCCCGATCCTCTTCCTTCAGACCGACCATGCCGTCGCATCGGATTACCTGGCGTTTGTCGGCGGAGCCATCGAACTCCTGCGGAAGGAGCGGGGTGATTTGGAACGGGAAGCCAACGCCAACGGGCGAACGATCACCCATCCGTATGAGGGCGTCGGGACAGGCGTATTTCAGCCTCCAGCGAACGGTCAAGATCTTTCAGAAAACGATCGGTCGCGCCTGAAAAATGCGCTTTGTCGAGCTGTCGAACGGTGTGTGCAACGACGGTCAAGTACACCACTGCCAACTCAAGAGAAAGGTTAACCGGAGTGTCTCCATTCGAGTTCATGCTGTCCTCGCCGCGCGGAAGAATCCGTGAATTATACCAACCGGAGGTTTACGGGTGAGCCTGACCGCCGAGCAGCTCCGCGCCCGCGAGGGCAAGCTGACCGCCAGCCGCGTGAAGGTCCTGATGGACGGCGGCGACCAGGATCTCTACGACCTGTGGCGCGAACTCACCGGCGATCCCTCTTATGAGCAACCAGACCTTTCGGGCATCTGGGCGGTGCGGCTGGGCGAGGCGACCGAGACGTTGAACCTCGACTGGTACGAGCACAGGACAGGGCGCCTCCTCACCCGCCGGGGCGAAGTCGTCACATCGCAAGAGCGTCCCTGGGCAGCAGCAACCCTCGACGGCTTCGACGCCTCCCGCCCTCACGGTCCTGCCGTGGTCGAGGCCAAGCACGTCGTCGGCTTCGAGCCGTTCGAAACCATCGCCGCCCGCTACATGCCGCAGGTTCACTGGCAGATGTACGTGACCGGCGCGCCCTTGGCAGTGCTCTCGGTGATCGAGGGAGCGCGGGTGCCGAGATTCGGGGAAGTACCGCTCGACCTCGCCTATCTGGCTGAACTGCTGCGCCGGGCCCATCTGCTGTGGCAGTGCGTGGAAACGCTGACGCCGCCTGTAGTGTTGCCACCTGTTGAGCCACCCAAGCCCGCGATCAGGGAAGTAGACATGACGGACAACTCCGACTGGTCAGACTCAGCCACTGCGTGGCTTGAGAACCGCCATGCGGCCAAGGCTTTCCGCTCGGCGGAGAAGACCATCAAGGAACTGGTGCCCGACGACGCCAAGCGCGTCCACGGGCACGGAGTGGAAGTCAAGCGCAGCAGCAACGGTGCGCTGCGGATAGGAGCAATCGAATGAACGATGAACAAAGGGGCGGGCCGGGTCCGGTAGGCGAACGCGGAGTCTCGGGCCCGGTATGCGATGCCGGTCCGCCTAGCCCGAGGAGAGGACAGCCGCTTCTCATAGCGGCTCTCGCCAAGGCGCAAAGCGTCATGACTTCTCCCGCGCGTAACCGCGAGGTCAAGGTCAGGACGAAGAGTGGCGGAACTTACAGCTTCCGCTACGCGACGCTCGACCACATTATCGAGGCGATCCGCAAGCCGCTGACCGAAAACGGGTTGTGGTTCACGCAAGTCTTAGAGAGCGATGAGGGCGGCAAGTACCGCCTGATCACCAGGCTGCTGCACGAGAGCGGCGAGTCGATCGAGAGCCGGACGCCGCTGCTGGTCGAGAACACGGGCAGCCAGGCATTCGGAAGCGCGCTGACCTACATGCGCCGCTACGCCCTGACCGCCTTGCTGGGCATTGCCGCCGACGAGGACGACGATGCCAACACCGCCGACGGGCACACCGTTGAGCGGAGCGCGTCCAACGGCAACAACGGGGCGCGCAAGCCGCCGCAGGCGGTCCAAGCCACTCCCCCGGCGGACCCGAAGACGGGCAAGCCCTTGCCGCCGTCGCTGATTCCCGTCGAACAGGGCAAGGACGGGCAGGCTGACTGGATCGGGTGGGGGTCGACCCTGGCGGCGGCTCTTCAAGCGAGCACGCCCAAGCAGGCAGCGGCCTGGATGAAGAAGAACAAGGATCTGCTTGCCAACTGCGCTGAGCAGGCGCCAGCGATTCACAAGCGCCTGACCGATATAGCTAATGACATCCAAAACAAGGAGACTTCCTGATGCCCAATACCGATTTTTCGCGCGTGGGCAATGCGCAAGACTTTTCCCCGCTGCCGCCGGGAGCCTATCCCTGCCGCTTAGCGGAGATCGACCCAAACGGGCTGACGAAAGCCGGAGACGAGATGTGGAACCTGCAATTCGTTGTCTCGGAGGGCGACTGCCAGGGCAGGATGATCTTCGACCGCATCAGCTTCGGCGAGGCTGCCTTGCCGCGGGTGAAGCTGCTGTGCGAGGCGCTGGGTTTAGACGTCAGCGGAGAGGTGGACCTCGAACCGGAACTGCTCGAGGGCCGGGAGGCGATCGTCACCGTGGACATTCAAACCTATTTCGACCAGGGCGGGAACGAGAAGAAGTCCAACAAGGTCACCTTCACGGGCTACAGCCACATAAACGGCAAGAGTCCCTCAAGCGGTCCTGGGGCAACCGGGGACGGTCTTCCCTTCTGATGCAAGTTCTTCTGACGCGCTCTATCTCGGGACTGAAGGCGGCGGATCACCTTGCCGCCGAGGAGCTTTCGAAGATCAAGCCCGGCCAGGAGGTAGTCGATCGTTCGTCGGCACGCTGCGGGTATCACCGGCAGCCGAGCTCGACCAGGCGCAGATGGACTTTGAGGATGAGGCAGAACAGGCTACCTAGGCTCCAGGTGAGCCGCTTGTGGTCGAACCTTCGCCGCCGCGATCCGCACCCGCTGTTCACCCGCGAGGAGCTGGAGCGCTGGCTGATCGAGTCGAGCCACGGGAGGAAAGGAATCGGCTGGCGCTGCTCCTACGGCGTGAAATGCAACCGCTATCTGTCATTGCCGGAAGTGTCGCTCGACCACAAGACGCCGCTCAAGCTTTTGCGGATCACGACGCTCGACAATCTGGCCGTGTGCTGCAAGGCGTGCAACCGGGTCAAGGGCGATCTCGACGGCGAACACTTTCTGGAACTGGTGGGGCTGCTCGACCACTGGCCGGTGGAGCAGCGCCGGAGCGTTTTGCGGCGGCTGGGTCAACCGCCGGGCCAATGGGCTTATAAGCGGCGCAAGAAGAACGGGAGCTTTGTGGGGGCATAGAAGATTCCATGGAACTAGCGATTGCATTCGTAGCGTTCGCATCCTGGGCGCTGTTGAGGCTGTCCAAGGGCTGTTGTCACCGCCGTACCACGACGCCGCGCCAGGACGGGGAAGGTGCCTACGTGCGCTGCCTGGAGTGCGGGACTCGGGTCGCCGCGCAGCAGTGGGACGAGGCATAAAGGACAGGCAACGATGTCGCAACCACGCATGACCGGCGTCAAGATTCTTGGCGCCACGATCAACGATGTTTGTTCGGCTGGTCAAGATCGCGCAGGAGGCGGCATGAAGGCGAAGGCGGCTCAGGAGCGCGTATTGGCGGGGGAGGCGTGATGTCGGTATACGGGTTTGGACTTGCGAATATCCGCACCGTCGGGGACCTCAAAAAAGAGATCGAGGAGTTTCGCCCCGACAGCAAATTCTGGTTCGGCCTCAACGACCGGGATGGGCCGGGCCTTTATACGGGGGTGCCCTATGACAGCGCTGAATGGCCGCCCCTGCCCAAGTATCGGATTGGCGATTTGCGGGACTGGCTCAACCGCTATCCCGACGGCAAACCGTGCGAAATCGTGCGCCGCGAGACCGGAGAGATCGTGGTCCGTGTCTATGCGGGTCCGTGCTCGACGCCGAAGCGGGGACGAGAGGAGGAACAAACATCTTGACCCGGGCGCGGAGATGGGGTAATGTATTCCTGTCGCGGCAAAATCCGCGGCCGGGATTCGACTCCCGCAACCACAAAGCGCCCAGGCGCTCATTCTGTAGCGCCTTTTTCGTGCCCGCTATGGTGGGCCGGGCGGGGGCGCCTTCGGGCGCGCCGCTTTCCTTTGTGGGCGGTAAGTCGAACCCTGTTCGGTCCGCCACCCTCTGCCGATTCGACTCGGCTGGTGGCCTCACCTCACACAAAGGAACCGTCCGTGCACAAGAATTTCCCGTTTCAACACCCTCTGTTTCCACCTACGGTCGCCGAGATCATCGAGAAGTCTCCCGGCGCCAGGCTCAACGGCAACACCGAGACCGCCTGGAAGCTGGTTGCCGGTCTCAGCTACCACAGCGGGCCAGACGTGTTGGTTCTGGCGCTGGCGATCGGCTGCCTGTGCCGCGAGCTGAGCGGGCAGGACCGTCCGGGCTGGGTTTCGTAGCAAGGAGGGTAGGGCGATGAAAAGACACTCGTTATCGGAAGTGTGGGGCGACATGCCGCCTGAACAATTCGAAGAGCTGGTCAAGGACGTACGCGAGCACGGCGTTCGTGATCCGCTTGTCTGCCATGACGAAATGATCCTGGATGGCTGGCACCGCTACCGCGCGGCCGCCAAGGCGGAGCAAACATGTAAGTTTATTTCCCTGCCTAAGAACGAGGACCCAGCCCATTTCGTGATTGCCAAGAATCTGCACCGCAGGCACTTGACCACGAGCCAGCGGGCGATGATCGCGGCGAAGCTCATGAACCTAAAACATGGCGGGCAGCGTGGCGACAAGAAACAGGGTGCAAATTTGCCCCCTGGTTCGGTCTCGTCCGCCGCGGCCGCTGGCATGCTCAACGTCTCCCAGCGCTCGGTGAAGACCGCAAGAGCCGTCCGAGATCACGCCAAACCGGAAATCGTTGAGGCTGTCGAGCGCGGCAAGATGTCGGTCACCGCGGCCGCGCGGAAGGCGAGCGGCAAGACCGGTTCAACCAGTTCCAAGAAAACAAAGACCTTACCACCGGCTTCCGCCGCCACGCTCCAGGCCAGGGTAGAGCGGCTCGAGGCCGAGCTGATCGCCGCCAGGATGGAGATCGAGGAAAAGGCGGCGAAGATTGACGAGCTCGAAGAGCGGATCGCCTTCATCCAGGCCGAATCCTCCCCCGTCGCCGCCGTGCGCGAGGAGAAGTTCAACAACTACCGCGCCCACATCCGGACCCTCAAAGGCTCGGTGGGCCAGTGGCAGACCAAGTTCCAGGAATCGAACACCGAGAACAGATTCCTGCGCAGGCGCCTGCGGGCCTTGGGGGAGAACATCAGGCCATGATCCCGCCGCCCAGGGACTATCAGTCCGCGTCGATCGAGTTATTGCGCGAAGGCATACACGACGGCCATCTGCGGCAGATCCTCTGCATTCCCACCGGTGGGGGCAAGACGGTGTGTAGCGCCCATCTGATCGCCGAGGCGGCGGCCAAGGGATCGAAGGCCGTCTTTGTCTGCGACCGCGTGGCGCTGGTCCACCAGACCTCGGAATGCTTTCAGCGGTTCGGCATCACCCACGGCGTAGCACAGTCGAAGAACACCTTCGGGCGCTCCCTGCCGGTTCAGGTTTGCTCGGCCCAGACAATCGAGACGCGGGGTTTGTGGCCGGATCTCGATCTGATCATCGTCGATGAAGCCCACACCCAGCGCAAGGCCACGCTCAAGTTCATCAAGGCCATCGGGAAGCCGGTGATCGGTCTTACCGCGACCCCTTTCAGCCGGGGCCTGGGGGCAACGTACTCCCGCGTGGTGAATGTCACCACCACCGACAAGCTGATTGCCGATAAGTGGCTGGCGCCATTGAAGGTCTACGCGGCGCAGGAAATCGATATGAAGGGCGCGAAGACCAACGGCGGCGAGTGGCTGGCGTCGGAGGTCGAGCAGCGCGGCGTCAGGATCGTCGGGGATATCGTCGCCGAGTGGGAAGCGAAGACCAGCCAGCATTTCGGCAAGCCGGTCAAGACGATCGTGTTCTCGGCCACGGTGGATCACGGAGAAGAGCTGTGCCGGGCGTTTCAGGAAGCGGGTCATGACTTCCGGCAAATCTCCTACAAGGACGGCAACGACGAGTCGAGAGCCGGGTTGATCGAAGCATTCCGGCGCGGGGAGGTCATGGGACTGGTGTCTTGCGAGGCCTTGGCGAGGGGCTTTGATGTGCCAGACATCCTGTGCGGGATCACGGCCAGGCCCTACCGCCGATCGCTCGCTTCCCACATCCAGCAGATCGGCCGGGTGATGCGATCGGCGCCGGACAAGGACTTTGCCCTGTGGCTCGATCATGCGGGCAACTACCTGGGTTTTCTGGAAGAGACCCTGGATTTTTTCGCGCAAGGGGTCAACGAGCTCGACGACGGCGAGCGGGGCCGCGTGGTGCGCAAGCGGTTCAGCAACGGCGAAGCGCCGGCGCTGCGGCTACGTATGGGGCGCGGGCGAGGAGGCGGATCTGTGCCCCTCGTGCGGGCTGGAGCGCGGGCGGAACCGTTCGCGGGTGGCGGTGGCTCCGGGCCGCATGGAGGAGGTCGAGGGAGCCAAGGCGCTAGACAGGAACTGGGCTTCTGACCGGCGCTTCGTCTGGGAGCACATACAGAGGATCGCCACCGCGCGCTGGCGCAGCGAGCAGCGTGCCCGCAAGTTCGCCCAGGCGCAGTATCACAACTGGTTCGATGAGTGGCCGCGCCGAGCCTTCCAGTTCACTAACGGTCCGGCCGATGTGCGAGTGGAACGGCGTGTCCGTCAGTTTCTCAACAAGTGGCGCAGGCAGCAATACGCCATTCAGAAATCGATCGAGGCGAGGACATGAGTCAGCCGTCGAGAGAAGAGGTAGCCGGGGCCCTGTCGTGGATCTCGCCTGATGACCGCGACACGTGGGTGCGGATGGCGATGGCTTGCCGCTCGGCTTTGGGCGACGACGGCTGGGCGCTTTGGGACGAGTGGTCCGAGGGATCGGAGAGCTACCGGCCACGGGATGCCCTTGCGGTCTGGCGCTCGGTCAGGCCCGCCGGCGGCATCACCGCGGGGAGCCTGTTCGAGCTGGCGAGGGGCAATGGGTGGCGCCCCAGCGCCACGGGGCAATTCCGGCCGCGTTCCACGCGCCCGCACCGGCCACCGCCAGTCTCGGCTGGGCCTTCGCCCGAGCAGGCGGCGGAGAAGGCCAGAAACCTGATAGCCAGAGCGAAGCTCGACGTGCATCCCTATCTGGCACGGAAGGGATTCCCTGAGAGGAAAATGCTGGTACTCGGCGAGGCCCTGCTGGTTCCCATGCGGCCGATCGGCGGCTACGAGCGGATTGCCAGCCTGCAAATGATCCGGCCCGACGGCGGGAAGCTGTTTCTCAAGGGCGGCAGGGCCTCGGGCTGCGTCTATCATCTGGGCTTGGGCAGCAGCGAGCAGTGGTGGTGCGAGGGACTGGCGACGGGCCTCTCGGTCCTGACCGCCCTCAAGCTGCTTTGCCGGCGGGCGCGGGTAACGGTCTGCTTCTCGGCTTCGAACCTCGCCCGGGCGGCGCGCCGCGGCATCGTGATCGCCGACCACGACGAAAAGAGCGGAGCCGGGGAAAAGGCGGCGCGGGCCACGGGGCTTGACTGGTGGCTGCCGCCCGAACCGGGTGACGCCAACGATTTCCATCAAGCGTATGGGGTGCGGGCGCTGGCTCAGGAGATGCGGGGAGTTCTGGTCGGGCCTCGGCGGAGGCGGGAGGCGGCATGAGAAACAGGAGGAACCATCAGAGATGATTCGTTTAGGAGAAAAAGTCAAGGACACCATCTCGGGCTTCGAGGGGTTTGCGACGGCGCGCACGATATACCTCTATGGCTGCATTCGGGTGCTGGTCCAGCCGCCAGGGCTGGACAAGGACGGCAAGCCTCACGAGGGGCAATGGTTTGACGAGGCGTGTCTCGGCGGCGCAGGTGAAGGGACCGGCGGACCTGAGCGGCCAGTGCCGCCACTGCGTCTTGAAGAAGACCGGCGGTGACGGGTGAATACTGCGTGAAGATCGACGAAGCCATCCGCGAAGCCGTTCAGTCGGCCATCACCGATTCCCTGAAGAGCGTGATGGTCGAAAAGCGGCTCTACAGCCTCCCGGAAGCGGCCCGATACCTTGGCCGCTCCAAGGAGGCGGTCGGCCGGATGGTACGCCAGGGCCATGTACAGGTCACTTCGCACGACAGCAAGATTCTCATCGACGTGCTTGAGTTGGGCCGTTATTGCGAGCGCGTGAAGCACTATCACGAGGCGGCGGCGTAGAATGGCTCCTATGGCATACGGCAACGGAACGATCGAACGGCGCGGCAACGACCGCTGGCGCATTACCTGGTACGCCGCGGGAAGGCGGAGACGCAAGACGGTACGCGGCACGATTACGGCGGCCCGCCGCGAGCTCAGGCAAAGAGTCTCTGAGGCGGACCAGGGCGGCACCATTGACCATCGCAAGGTCGTGGTGTTGGAACTGTTAGACGACCTGCTGCACGACTATCGCAGCAAGCGTCAGGACATCAGGACCATCACCGGGCGCGTCAAGAACCTGCGGCCATTCTTCGGTAGTCTCCTCGCCTACAAAGTGGGCACCGATACCGTGCAAGCCTTCGTGCGTCGGCGGCAAGCGCAAGGGGTTAAGGACAGCACGATTAACCGCGATATATCGATGCTGAAGCGCGCGTTTTCGCTGGGCTACGAGCACAGCCCCAGGAAGGTTGCCACGATCCCTCACTTGCCCATGGCAGGCCCGGAATCGAAGCCCCGCGAGGGCTTCTTTACGCACGATGAGTTCCTGCGGCTACGGTCGGAACTGCCGGTGGAAGTCGCGCAACTGGTCACGTTTCTTTACTACACCGGCTGCCGCAAGGGAGAGGCCCAGGGGCTGCGATGGGACCGCGTAGCGCTCGGCGAGAGTGTGATCCGGTTGGTAGAGACGAAGAATAAGCACCCGCGCATGATCCCGTTGAACGCGGAGCTGCAGGCGATGCTGGAATCGCTGCGGATGGAGCGAGACGAGCTTTGGCCGGACTCGCCCTGGGTGTTCTCGCGGCGCGGCGAGCCGATCAAGGACTTTCGGCGGGCGTGGCGCAGTGCCTGCAAAAAAGCGGGAATTGAGGACCGCTTGGTCCACGATCTGCGGCGCACTGGTGCCCGCAACCTCATACGTTCGGGAGTGCCAGAGCATGCCGTCATGGAGATCGGCGGCTGGCGGACCCGCAGCATGCTCTATCGGTACGACGTGGTTGATGTAACGGACCTGCGCCATGCAATGGAGGCCTTGGACCGTTACCTGGGGAGCCTTGAGGAAGGCGCCAGGAATGAGACTAGCCCGGAGGCGGTGAATTGAATCGCCCCAAAACCGCCCCCAAACGGCTGTGGATAGGCTGCAAAAGTTCTCGTAAGTTAATGAAAACAAATGGAGCCACGGGTCGGACTCGAACCGACGACCTGCGGTTTACGAAACCGCTGCTCTACCAACTGAGCTACCGTGGCGAGGATGCGGGCAAGAGCTTTTGCCCATCTTAACATAGGGTTTTAAAAGGTCGGCCTGACGCGTTGTCCCGTGCAAGATGACCCTGAAACGGCCACGATCGGCAGAGGGCTGGCGCCGCGGGCAAACGTGAGTCGCCATGCGGCATGCCGAACGTCTAGCGCTGACCGAGATGCGCGAATTCGCGGCCACCAGCGGCAGCCGCCTTGACCGTCGCCGAGCACGAGGAGATCCATGAGCTCGTCGCGTGCGCTCTCCGGGCGCACGAGTGCCTGCGGATGTCGAAGAAAGACCTACGGCGTGCTTTGGCCGTCCGGTGGTGGGAAAACCGTGTTTGTCATGACGGTTTCCCATAAAGCCCGGTCCCGCTCAGAGGCGGGCTCAAGACTTGACAAGCGTGCCCAGAGCCTCGTCAAGCCTGGCCAAGTCGTCTTCATTATTGAAAAAATGGGGCGAGACGCGGAGGTTTCCCTTGCGGGCTGCTACGGCGATACAAACGCGGCGCAGCCCGGCGGCCAACGTTGACATATCCAGTCCGGGAAACTGTGCCGTAACGAGCGGTGAGTCGTAGTAAGGATGTTGATCGTAGCGCAGGATGCCGCCGCGCGCTCGCAGGACGTGGCGAGTTTTTGCGGCCAGCTCGAGGACTCGCTTCTCGATCTCCGCCGGACCGAGCGACGCTAGCATCTCCAGCACAGCTCCCATGGCGTAAATCCCGGCGAAATTCTGTCCGCCCCCTTCGTACTTCATGGCCGCCCGAGGAAGCTCCGGCAGACCCTCATGCAGGTGATCCACGCTACGCCAGTCCTTATGGCTGCGCCAGCTGTAGAGACTCGGCGCCAGCCATTCCCGTACTTGCGGACGAATATAGGTGAAGCCGATCCCCATGGGACACAGCAGCCACTTATAGCCGTGCACGGCGAGCACGTCGGGCTGGGCCGCTTTGATGTCCATCTCGACCGCCCCGACGCTCTGCGTACCGTCCAGAAAGAACAATACGTTGCGTTCGCGGAGCGCCGGGCCGATTTCCTTCAGCGGTGGACGAAGGCCGGTCGAATAGTTCACCGAGCTAAGGATCACGAGTTTCGTTCGGTCGGTAATCTCGGCGAGGAACTTGTCCACCGAGAAGAGCCCTTCAGGCACCGCTGCTTGCGTATACTCGACGCCACGCTGCTCTAGAACTCTGGCGAAATACTCGTTGTTGGGAAACTCGTGAGGCAATGTTACTACCTGGTCGCCGGGAGTCCATCGGATGCCGTTGACTACCCAGGAGAGCGCCGTGGCGGCGTTCGGGATAAAGGCGACATCGTCGGGCTCGGCCCCGATGAATTCGGCGGCTTGGGCGCGCACGGCGTCCGCATCGCTATACCAGTCGAGAAAGTCCAGGCAGGCTTCCCGGTCCCGACGGCGGAAGTGCTTCGCGGCGGCTTCGACGGCCGAGGTCGGCAAAGGCCCGAACGTGGCGGTGTTCAGATAGGCCCATTCCTTTAGAACCGGGAACTGCGCGCGAACCGTTAGCCAATCCGTGATCATCCGAGTTCCTGGGAATAGTACCATCAAGTGGAATCGAGGGTCCCGGGCCGCGGGGCGGGCGATCTCTCTGGTCCGAGCACGAAATCTTCACCGTTCGGCACGACGACGAGTTAGTATAGAGAACGATCGAATGGCGGTGTCGCCCGATCGCGGCCGGGCGATGAACTCGTAGGGACAAGCGGTTTCGCGCCCTAGCCGGCAAAGGCGGCTCGTTTTAGCGTCGCAACGCAGTTCGTCGACAAAGCTCAGATTTTGCGTCACTGCCGCGCATCGAAAGACCGGCGATCCCGCCGGTCCCACCGTGGCGAGTGTCGCGATGAATGGAACAATCTTAACCATGCAACTTAGCAAAACCACTATCCCTTTCCTGCTGACAACGGCATTGCTGTTTTCATGCGGAACTCCGCAACCAGCGGAGGAAGCTGCTGCTCCGGCCGAGGCGCAAATCGTTCCGGTCGACGCCGAGTTGGAACACCTGTTCACCCGCACGGCCGACATCAAAGGAGGCCTGAGCGAAGGACCGGCCGCGGCGCCCGACGGCAGTATTTACTTTTCCGACATTCCCTTTGGAGAAGACAAAGGCATGATCCTGCGCTTCGACCCAAAGACCAGCGAAACCACCGTCTTCGCCGAAGACAGCCACAAATCGAACGGGTTGGCATTCGACGCCGACGGTCATTTGATCGCTGCCGAAGGGTCCGACTACGGCGGCCGGCGCATTTCCCGCTGGAACGTTCGAACCGGCGAGCGAACAACATTGGCGGACAACTACGAGGGCAAGAAATTCAACTCCCCCAACGACCTCGTCATCGACAGCCAGGGGCGCATCTATTTCAGCGATCCCAGATATCTGGGCGCGGAGACCCGCGATCTCGACTACTTCGCCATCTTCCGGGTCGACAAGGACGGGACGGTCATCGAAGTTACGCGCGAGGTGTCCAAACCGAACGGCGTGGCTCTCAGTCCCGATGAGAAAACGCTCTACGCCGCCGACCACGATAACGGTGGTGAGAGCGTCGACGATCCGAATGCGCCGCCCGCAACGCCCGGGCCGATGAAAATTTATGCCTTCCCGCTCGGGCCGGACGGTTTGGTGTCGGGCGAGCGCAAGACGCTAGTGGACTTTGGAGACCAATCCGGCTGCGACGGCATGACGGTAGACGAGAAAGGGAACATCTACCTAACGGCCCGTAGCGCGAAACGCCCGGGCGTAATGATCATCAACCCGGAAGGCGAAGAGGTCGGCTTCATCCCCCCGCGTTCACCCGCTCCCGGAGACGCCGGGAACGAGGCGAGCCTGCCGAGCAACGTCGAATTCGGCATCGGTGATGAGGCGAACGTGCTCTATGTAACCGCGGGCACGGGCCTCTACCGGATCCGCCTCACCGCAAGAGGGCATCGTCCGCGGCGCGCGCGGTGAAGGAAAATCCGGGCCAAGTCGATAAGTACGGTCTATGCTGACCGAACTCGAGACTGCTCGAGACCTGGGAGAGACCAGTGCTAAGGTGCCGTGGGCAGTCAGATCGGTACCACCCTTTCCGCCACTCGCCCTTCAGTTGCTGACGTTGCTGGATGATGAGCGCACACCGCACGAAGCGATTCTCCGACTGGTCCGGCGCGATCCAGCTCTAGTCGCCGAAGTGCTCCGGGCGGTCAACTCTGCTCATTTCGGTACGCTTCGACAGGTTGGCAACCTCACCGTAGCGATCAGCATCATGGGAACAGAAGCCGTCAAGCGCCTTGCTCTTCTCCTGATTCTAAAAAGGCTCTCTCTGGCCCTAAAGAAGGAAAAAAGTCTTTGGGCCTGCTGGGAGCACAGCCTCGCCTGCGGCCTCATCGCAGAGGATCTAGCGACGGTGAACCCAGAGGTCGCTCATATGCGGCGGGCCTGTTGCACGATGTCGGCCGCCTGGCGCTCGCGGGGTCCTACCCAAAGGAGTACGCCGAGTTGCTGGTGGTCGCGAGAGAGCGTGGCTTCGACGAGCTACAGTGCGAGCGGGAACTCTTCGACATCGACCACTGTGCGGCCGGGGGTTGGCTAGCGAACCGCTGGAATCTGCCGCCGGATCTTTTCGAGGCGATTGCCCTTCACCACTTCTGGGAAGTGAAGGGTCGCTCCTTGGCTTCGATTGTCGCAAGCGCCTGCCGCTTGGCAAACGCCCTCGGATTCCGCGTGCTGCCGATGCGGACCCCCAAAACTGTTGAAGAAATAGTGAGGTCGCTACCCATCCCACGCTCGGACGGGCTGCCCGAGAGGCTGGAATCGCTATCGGACAAAATCCAGACTGAGATTCAGACGCTGACCGGTTCGGGGACGGGCGGACGTTCACACCTGCAGGTCGGCTACTGAGGAGCCTTCGCGGAATCGGCCAGGACAACTTCTAATTTTTCCCGCAGAGCACCCAGCTTTTTTGATCGAAACGCGGTCTTGGTCTGGTTCAGGACCCAGATGGCTTCCCGCAAAGCCTGTTCCATCACGGTCACCCTCGGCGTCCGCATAAGCGGCTCGGCAGCTTGCCCGCAAGCTATTGTCTCACTCACCAGGACGTCGATCCCTCCGCTGATGCCAATCAGCGTGTTGATGGTCTTGTCAATAGCTTGCTTCGCCGCCCCACCGGCGGCGACCAACGAGTGCGGGGAACGCCGGCCGGCTGGCGCCAACTCGGCCAGAGGGTCCAACTCTTGGACGGTTCTTCCCAGTTTCTCTCTCTCTTCTCGAAGTACCTGGATGGCTGTCCGAACGCCTTTCCCGATCATCAACTCACAAACACAAAGCCACAAGTTGGCGAGATCGACCGGCTTGAGCAAGTACTCCGCAACTCCCCAATGCAGCGCTTCCACCGCCGTGGGCATCGAACGACGACTCACGACACCGATCAAGAATAGCTCACGCTGCCGGGCCCGCGCCGCCCGGACTATCTCACCAATGCCCGCCAGGCTGGTGTCGGCAATCAGGACGTCGTAGGATCGCTCGGCTATTCCCGCCGCTGCCGCTTCTGCCGTAGTGGCTGCGTTGCAGTACCAGGCCTTCGCGCAGAGCCAGTCCTGCACCGCGATTACGAACGACCTGTCCTGATCCACAACCAGTGCACTGGCAGGCATTGGAGCTAACCACCCCGCTTTTCATCCGCCTATCCCCGATACCCCAGAACCCTCAAGACATAATAAAGCCTCTGTTCATATTTGGACTCTCTAGTCAATAATAGACAAACCAGTTTTAAAAAGCAAGTCGCATTTAATTGTGGTATGGTACTAATTTGTCGAGCGGGCTCCCGCCTCAAGACAACCTCGCATGCCGCCCCTATCTTGTTCTCAGCGTTGACCTTCCTCTTCTTCGGCAGTCGGCTTGCAACAAAAAAGGAAGATTTAGTTAATGGCCACGACTTTCAAGTCCCAATTGCGGACCTTCCGCAACACTCAATTGCTTGACGCGGCGGAAACTATGCTGGCCCGGAAGGGGTGTCCGCGGTTCTCGATCACGAAACTGGCCGAGACGATCGGGGTTGGCAAAGGCACTGTCTACTCTCACTACGCGTCCCAGTCGGGGCTGATTGAGGCGGTACTGAGCAGGGTGACGGCGCGACTGCTTCCCAAGCTCGCGGTCTCGGAGGCCGGGCCGGCCGAGAAGCTTAGCGCCACGGTCTCTGCCGTGACGAAAGCGATTGCCGATTCCCCCGAGGGACAACTTGGCGTGCCTTGCTGCCTAAGAATGTCACCCTGCCCTTACCGCGCTTGGGGCAAGTTGGACCATGCGTTGCAGAAGCTGGTAAAGGAGGGCGCTCGCCCTGATCTCGTGCGAGACAAGGTAGAACGCCAAGGAGCCGCCGCATGTTTTCAGCACCTGCTGTCCGCCGCATCGCCCCACGACTGCCCGGACCAAAGCGCGCGGAAGCGCCATCTGTCGCTGGTCGTGAAGCTCTATCTGCATGGTCTACTGAATAAGCTCTCACAACGCTGACTGCGGACAAAGTGGCACAAGGGAATCAGGGCTGAGCGCCGGTCCTCCGTAGCGCCTTAACATCTCAGCGTTCCCCGGGACCCGATTGACCACCTCTCGGCATCTCGGAAGTCTTAACACCCCACAGGGATTGGCGGGCCAGTCTATTCACTGTAAGCCTTGGCGACTCGTCAGGAGCGTCAACCTTGGCAGTGAACCGCCGATGAGAAGGATGGAGAATCTGTCCTCGCGGGACAGATTGCCTTGACGGGCAGGGCTAGCGGCCCTGCAAGCCGAAGGCGCAGTGGAGTAACGTTCCCATTTGGGAAGCGACTCTGCTGCGCCTTTTTTTGAGCCCGCGACACGTAACTGGTTGACGACGGCCCCCTGGCGAACTCTAGGAATTTCGCCGCAATAAGCGAGGCCCCAAAGGGCCAGGCGGGCGCCGGGAGGCCAACCGGGCGAGAGGAGAAGACCGATGTTGTCGTCTGCGACCAACACGCCGCCCCAGGTCGGACCGCAGTTGGACCCGGAATCCGGATGCATTAGGGTGCTGATTGCGAACCATGAGGAGTTTGCACGGATTTTCCTCAAGCGAGCCATCTCGCGGTGCGACATACCTACCCAAATAAGCGAGGCTTCCAACGGGATGGACGCCTTCGAGATGCTCAGTAAAGAAGATCCCGATCTACTGCTGTTGGATTTGGAGATTCCCGTGTTGAGCGGCCTATTGAATCTCGCATAATATAGAGTTAGTCAAGGCCAAGAGAAGACTGCTTCCAGAAGGCCGTAATCAAGCGCGGTTTGCGGCGCATGCGACGCAGGGATTTGCGGGCACGCTCGTCCAGCTCCCAGTAGTCCTTCGGACAGACGTTCGGCAACTCGTGCTGCTTCCAGTAAGCCCAAATGTATTCCACCGGGTTCAGCTCCGGTGCATAGGGCGGCAAGCACTCCGTGGCGATGTGGCCTTCGGAGAGCTCGATGAACTCCCGCACCAGGCGGCTGCGGTGCGCCGGCAGGCGGTCCCAGACGATCAGCAGCGGGCCGTCGATGTGGCGGACCAAAGCCTTCAGGAAGTCGATGACCTCCAGCTCGCCGATGGCGCCGGGATAGAGCCGGAAGTAGAAGTTGCGCAAGGTCAGCCCGGCGGAAACGGAAAGTTTCTGCCAGTTGAAGTTGAACTCCAGCACGGGTGTCTCGCCGCGGGGCGCCCAGGTGCGGCAACGATGGGGCTTCTGACTCAGTCCGCTTTCGTCGATGAAGACGATCGTGCGGCCTTGTTTTTGGGCTTTTTTTTAGTGGCCGGCCAAGTCTTGCGCCGCCAGTTGCGGATGGCTTCTTCGTTGCGCTCGCGGGCCTTGCCGACAGGCCGTTGCGGGCTCCAGTGGAGCGCCCGCAGGATCTTCCAAACATGACCTTCGTGATAGCGCACGCCGAACTCGTCGGCGATCAGACGAGCGACTCGCGGACAAGTCCACAGCGGCGTCGAGAAGCCCTGCGCTTCGGGGCCCCGCAGCAGCATTGCCTCCAGACGTTCCCGTTGCGTGGCGTCTAACAGCGGCTTGCGGCCGGCGCGCCCGGCCCGGCGGAGTCCGGCGGCACCGTGCGCGCCATGCTCGCTAACCCAACGGCTCACGCTTTGCTGCGCCGCCTTCACGCGCCGTGCTGCCTCGGACTGACTCAAACCTTCGTCAACGACCAGCCGCACGGCCTCCAGCCGTCGCTTTTCCAGAGCATCAAAATCGCGCCTTACGCCTCTTGGGTTCCCCATGTCTATTGAGACGAGCAGAACCCCCAAAAGATTACTCTATATTATGCGCGAGTCAATAGATTTGCTTGAGCTCATTCGAGGCGATCCCGCCCACGCCGATCTGCAGGTGATTGTGCTTACCGGGTTGAGTCAGGAACACTTTGTTCGGCAGGCGATCTCGCTGGGAGTCACCGACTACATCTTGAAGCCCTACCAGGCCACGATCGTAGAAGAGCGGCTGCGGGCGGCTGTTGAGAGGGATCAGCAGGCACGCCGGGAAAAGTCGGATCCCGCCCGGTCGTCCAAGACCCGCATTCTGGTCGTCGATCACGATGCCAACTTCTGTGACACCGTCCAGTCCGTACTTTCCGGCAAGAATGAAGTCCGCTCCGCCCGGACCGTCCCCGAGCTCTTCACTTTGACGCTGAAGTGGGCGCCGCACTACATCTTCCTCGACCCGAATCTGCCCGGCGTTAAGGTCGATTTCGCACTGGACAAAATCGGGAAACTAAGCCTGGGCCAGAAGTTGGAAGTTTACTTGCTTTCTGAAGGAGACACCGCGCCCCAGCGCCATCCTTTGACCGAGGGATACGTTGAGAGAACCTTCGTACCCGAGAAGCTGAGGGAGCGCTTCCAGCAAATCGTCGGCAAGGTCTCGGTTGACGATACGAGGATCTGGTTAGAAGAGTTCGATCCCGAGATCATCTCGGCCGTGCGGCAAGTTTTCGGGATGATGACCGGTGTGGAGCCCAAGCTGTTGCCCAACGGCGCCGACGCGGTGCCGGACCTTCCCGTGTCATTAACCATATCCCAAAACGAGCAACTGTTTGAGCTTCACCTCGTACTGCGCGCCAGCCGGGCTCTGGCAGTGGACCTCTGTGCCATAATGGCCGGGATCGAGGAACAAGAAGTGGACGATGACTTAATCACCAATACCCTGGGAGAAGTGGCTAATGTCGTAGCGGGGCGAATCAAAAACTCTTGTGAGGATCACGGCCACGAGATGAACATGGGGCTCCCCACGGCGAAAGAGATTCCCTTGGATTCCCTGTCGGAATGCTTCTTCTCTAGGCAGCTCTACTTTCAATGGCAAGAGCGCGAGCCTTTCTCACTCGTTCTAGCCACCCAGTAGGCAAGGCCGACGGCTTAGCGGGCCGCGATCCCGCCCGTCGCGCTGAACTGGCGGGGCTTGGCTTCACCGCTGACGGGGCGAAGCGTCTACTACTTCGGTAGTACTTAGTCCTGGAAGCTGTTCCGGTGGCGGTAGGTGAACCAGGCGATGCCGCCGATGATGGTGGCCGGGGGAATGGCCAGAAGAAGGATCCCGGCATTAAGAGCGCGAATGGCTTCCACCTGCTGGCTGGCCGCGGCCTGACGGCACATGGCGCACTGAGCCCATAGGGGAGAAGAGACTACAGCCAAAAATAGGCCCAATACGAAGAGGCGGGCCAGCCGTTCGGTCGCTCGAAAAAGCCGCGGCATGGTCTATTGCACGCCGATCTCGAGGATCAAGAAACTGTCCGGGAAGAAGTATCCGACCATGATCAACAGACAAGCCACGAGGGGAGGCACCAGCGTCCAACTCAGGCTGGGCTCATCGTATCTGAGGTGCATGAAGTAGGCCATAATCAGGCCCGCTTTGACGATCGAAAGACTCATCAGCACTGTCAGCATGGCTACGGCGCCGAACTGGATGTAGGCCAGCACGATCTCGACCAGCGTGATAACCAGCAACCAAATCCAGACCTTTACGAACATTCTTCCGTGTGATTGCGTCTCCGCGGCGTTACTCATTGCTTCGCTCCGTTATGAAACCTTGGTCGACATCAGGTAAACCATGGGGAAGATGAACATCCAAACCAGATCGACGAAGTGCCAATAGAGACCGCTGACCTCGACGTCTTCTCCGTCGTACTTGCCCTTGCCGAAACCCCAGGCGACCACGCCCAGGTAGATCACCCCGATCGCCACGTGGGTCATGTGGAGTCCCGTCAAAACGAAGAACGTTCCGCCGAACAGCGGCGTCCCCCAGGGGTTGCTGAGCGGGGTGACGCCCTCCTGGATCAGGTGCATCCACTCATTGGCGTGCAGGACGATAAAAATGATACCGCCGAGCATGGTCGCCCAAATCCACTTCTTGGCAGCCTGCCGGTCGCCGGCGTGCCCGGCCTGGACACCGAAGACCATGGTCAGGCTGCTCGAGAGCAGCACCAGCGTCATCACCGACGAAAAGATAATCGCCGGATAGAAGTCGAACGGCATCGGCCATTCGTTGGCCACGCGCACGTAACTATAGGCAACGATCAGAGCGGCGAAGGTCAACGCGTCGGAGACGATGAACAGCCACATCCCCAGCTTCTTGTCGCCGACCGCATAGGGCGACGCGCCCCCTTTCCAAGTCGCTTCGCCGGCCGCGCCGTGAGCTTCTGACATGTGCAGCTACCTCCCAACCAAGATCAAAGCAAACAAGTAGACCCAAAGGCCGTCCATCAGGTGCCAATAAAGAGCCGCGCCCTCGACGGCGGCGTCGCGCGTCGCCCAGATCCGAGAACGCCAAACGCGCCAAACCACGTAGGTCATCGCCATCAGGCCGCCCAGCAAGTGCACCCCGTGCGCCGCGGTGAGCAAGTAATAAAACGAGCTGCTGGGATTCGAAGTCACGTAGACTCCCTGTGCGGAAAGCTCGCTCCAGCCTGCGTACTGCGCGGCTAGAAAAGCCGCCCCCAGCAACGCCGTCGCCCCCAGCCAGTGCCGCAAACCCTGCTCCAGGCCAGACCGCATCGCTCTCCTGGCCTTTTCCACGGTCACGCTACTGGCAAGCAGGATCAACGTGCTGATCCAGAGGATCCCCGGTAACTCGAAGGCTCTCCAGTCGTCACTCAAGCCCTTGCGCACCACCAGAGCACTCGTAAAGGCGGCGAACACCATCACAACCCCGCCGAAGCCGACCCAGATGCCGAGCTTGTAGCGCTGGACGGCCGAGGCGCCGGGATTCGGCCGATCGCCGCCTTCACCGTCCGCGGGCCGAAGGCCGCCGAAACCCCCGCCGCCGACCGACGGTCGTTGCGGTTCCCTCTCGATCGACGGCTTAGGCTTTGGCGGCAGGACGGTGCTGGCCATACTAGTCTCCCGACGGTTTCTCGAATGCCATCTCGTCGGAGTTGCACTGCATGATGAAGTCCCGCTTCGCGCCGGGCACGGCGAACTCGTAGGGACCGCGATACACAGTCGGGATCCTGCCTTCGAAGTTATCGTGCGGCGGGGGCGTGGGAACGGCCCACTCGAGCGTTGTCGCTTCCCAGGGGTTTTCCTCTGCCGTTTTCTTGCCTTTGAAGAGACTCCAGATCGCGTTGAACAACCAGAGAAATTGCGCCGTAGCGGTGATCATGGCTGCGATGGTGATGAAGTATTGAATCTCGCCCGCGCCCGAGCTCTGGAGATAGTCCACCCCGGTTAGCTCGGCGTAGCGGCGTGGATGGGCGAGTACGCCCAGATAGTGCATGGGGCTGAAAATCACGTACACCCCAATGAAGGTAATCCAGAAGTGGACCTTGCCGATCCCTTCGCTCATCATGCGGCCGACCATTTTGGGAAACCAGAAACTCACTCCCGCAAACATGCCGAAAATAGCCGCCACCCCCATGACCATGTGGAAGTGAGCTACCACGAAGTACGTGTCGTGGAAGTAGAGATCCACCGTAGGCTGGCCTAGAAAGATGCCGCTGATGCCGCCGGTGACGAAAAGCGAGACGAACCCGATGGAGTAAAGCATCGGCGTCGTGAAACGAATCTTCGCCCCCCACAACGTTCCGATCCAGTTGAAAGTCTTGATCGCCGAGGGCACGCCGATGACCATCGTCAATATGGAAAAGACGAACGCCGAATAAGGGCTCATCCCGCTGATGAACATGTGATGACCCCAGACAGCAAATCCTAGAATTCCAATCCCGCAAAGCGCATAAACCATCGCGCGGTAGCCGAAGACCGGCTTGCGGGCGAAGGTCGAGAGGATGTGTGAGGTCACACCCATGCCGGGCAGGATGGCGATATAGACCTCCGGATGCCCGAAGAACCAGAACAGATGCTGCCACAAGATAGGCGAACCGCCGGTGTGATCGATAAGCTGGTCGTTGACGACCAGCCCGCCGGGTATGAAGAAGCTCGTGCCCACCAAGCGGTCCATCAGCAGCAAGACACCGGCGGAAAGCAGCACGCCGAAGGCCAGCAAACCCAAAACGGCGGTGACAAACCAAGCCCAGACGGTCAGCGGAAGCCGCATCATAGTCAGCCCTTTTGACCGCAGATGCAGCGTCGTGACGATAAAGTTCAGGGCGCCGAGCAGCGAACCGATACAGAAAAGGGCAATACTGAGGATCCAGAAATCCTGTCCGTGGCCGCCCATTTGCGCCGATGGGATGGCGCTCAGGGGCGGGTAAGCGGTCCAGCCCGAAATCGGCGCTCCCCCTTCGACGAAAAAGGCTGTCACCAGAGCGAGGAACGAAAGGAAAATCGTCCAGAAGGAAAGCATGTTGAGCCGGGGGAAGGCCATGTCGGCGGCACCGATCTGAATCGGGAGCACGTAGTTGCCGAAGCCCCCCTGGGGCGCTGTCGTCAGGACCATGAAGACCATGATCGTTCCATGCATGGTGAGCATGGCCAGGTAAAACTCCGGCGTCATCACGCCGTCGGGAGCTCCCTCGGGGAACAAGCTGCCCAGCCAGCCAAACGATCTCTCGGGCCAGACCAGCCGCAGCCGCACCAGCAAGCTCAGGCCCATGCCCAAGAAGACAGCCACAATCGCCAGTAGGATGTACTGGATGCCGATGACCTTATGGTCGAGGCTGAAGATGTATTTCGAAATGAAGCCCTTCGCCTCAGGGTGCCGATGAACTTCGACGTGCTCCGCGACTTCCGACATAATCGAGATCTCCCAAACTTTCTCGCATTGTCTACCTCGACCGCTCGCCCTGCCTACGGTCTCGGTCAGGGCCAAGCGGCGAGAATCGATGCCTCTCGCCTAGCCCGTTTTTCTCACCACCTGACGGTCGAAGCGCGCAATAGGCCCGCCATTACTTCGTGGCGCTTGCTCGCCGCGTGGTGAGAAAAGCGGGCTAGAGTTCTTCAAAGGTACGAATACTGCTCTTCCAGCCAGCTTTCGTAGTCCTCCGGGGCCATCACGTCCATGAAGCTTCTCATCTTGTAGTGGCCCAGGCCGCACAACTCCGAACAGGGGATTTCGTAGGTGCCGACCTTCTCGGGTTTGAAGCGAAGCCGGTTGACCAGCCCGGGTACGGTGTCCAACTTGATGCGCAGCTCCGGAACGAAGAAGTTGTGGATGACGTCCTTGGAACGAAGAACCACTTCGACCTCGCGCCCCACCGGCACCGCCATTCTGGGAACCATGATGTCATCTCGGCCGTCGGGATGATCACGGTTGAGACCCAGCGGATTCCCCATCTCATCGTCGATCAAGCTGTTGTCGAGGGGGCCGAACTTGCCGTCCCGGCCGGGATAGCGCATGTTCCACACAAACTGCTGGCCCGTCACTTCGATAATCAGGCGATCCGTGGCGGGGTCTTCCAACTGAGCCTTGGTGAATCTCGCTTCCGCCCAAACCGTGTAGCCCATGAACGTCAAACCGATGAACAGGACGGCGGCGGCCGCGGTCCACAGGATCTCCCAGCGGTCGTTGCCCCGGACGGGAGAGGCCGGCTCGGGCCGTTCACGGCCAAACCGCCAAACGGCGTAGCCCAGCGCGGCCTGCGCCAGGATAAAAATGATGCCCGTGACGACGAGAGTCAACATGAATTGATCGTCGACTTGCCGGGCATGTTCGGTGATGGCGTCCGGCAGCCACCAAGTCCGGGTAATGAAAGGGATCATCAGACCCAAACTGACCAGCCAAATCACAAGCGCGAGAAGAAACGCCATATTGCGCTACTCCTTAGATGATGGAAGAACCCGTGGATGAACGAACCCGTGTTCAGAAGGTAACTCGCCAGTGTAACAAAGATGAGTATCTGGTTTCCAAGCAAGAGTTGCCAAGCGCGAGAAGATTTTGAAGCAAGACGGTCAAAACAAGGTGATCCTGAAAAGGCTAAATGTCCAGATTCTTGACGTTAAGCGCGTTGTCGCCAATGAACTTGCGGCGGGACTCGACGTTTTCTCCCATCAGCGTGGAAAAGATCTCTTCACTCGCGACGGCGTCGTCAATTCGGACCTGTAAGAGGCGCCGGGTCTCGGCGTTCATGGTCGTATCCCACAACTGCGACGCGTTCATCTCCCCGAGGCCCTTATACCGCTGGATCGTCGCGTCTTTCATACCGACGGCCTTCACGTGCCTGAACAGGGAAACGCAGTCGGTCACCTTTTCGCTCGCTCTCTTGGAAATAACCTGGAACGGGGGCTGATTGAAGCGAGCCATCTGCCGGGAAAGCGAGCGCAGGCGGCGGTATTCCGGTTGCGCCGCCAACCCCAAATTGATAAACCTTTCCGCTTCAGTCGACTCCCTAAAGGAAACCATCCAGGCCGAGTGCATCTCGTCGGCCAGCACCTTGGCCGTCAAGCCCAGCTCCTTCAGCCGAGCAGCCAGTCGACTGACGTTGGCCTTCTGCTGGTAATCCTCCTTCGTGTCCAGCGGAAGCTCTACATCGGAGAGAACCTCGACCACCCCGGAATTCCGAAGCCGTCGCTCGAGCTGCTCAAACATGGCCGCGTAGTCATCCACCTGAAGAAGAAACTTCCGCACGTCCTCGGGGTCGATCACCTCTCCATCCCGACCGTTGCTTCCGTAATGGATTTGAAGGCCGTCGGTCGCCAGGCGGATGATCTCGCGGGTAAACTCCTTCTCATCCTTGATATAGCGCTCCCCTCGACCGCGCTTGACGCGGTAGAGCGGCGGCTGCGCGATAAAGATGTGACCTCGATCGACCAACTCCCGCATCTGGCGGAAGAAGAACGTCAGCAGTAAGGTGCGAATGTGGGAGCCGTCGACATCGGCATCCGTCATCAGGATG
The DNA here is from genome assembly GCA_965248365.1 of Bryobacterales bacterium. Taxonomy (GTDB): domain Bacteria; phylum Acidobacteriota; class Terriglobia; order Bryobacterales; family UBA6623. The sequence continues at coordinate 1,831,090 of CBDFJA010000004.1, forward strand.
ATCTTGTGATAGCGCAGCTTGCCGGCATCGAAGTCTTCGCTTCCAATGCCCGTTCCCAGGGCGGTGATCATGGCGCGTAACTCGTTGTGGCTTAACATCTTGTCGTAGCGCGCCTTTTCCACGTTCAGAATCTTCCCCTTAAGGGGGAGAATGGCCTGCGTACGGCGGTCGCGTCCCTGCTTGGCTGTGCCGCCGGCGGACTCACCCTCGACGATAAAAAGCTCCGCTCGCTGAGGGTCCTTTTCCTGGCAGTCCGCCAGCTTGCCGGGCAGCCCGCCCGAATCGAGAGCGCCCTTGCGCCGCGTCAGATCCCGAGCCTTGCGAGCCGCTTCCCGAGCGCGGGCGGCCTCAATGGCCTTTTGGACAACCTTGCGGGCAACCCGGGGCTGCGTCTCAAAGTACTCCCCCAGCTTCTCATTCACGAAGGCAACAACATGGCCCTGGATATCGCTGTTCAGCTTGCCCTTCGTCTGCCCTTCGAACTGGGGTTGCGGCAGCTTGACGCTCACGACGGCCGTCAGACCCTCCCGAACGTCGTCACCCGAGAGATTCTCCTTGACGTCCCGGAACAGCTTCGCCTGTTGGCCGTAAGCATTGATCGTTCGCGTAAGCGCAGAGCGGAATCCGCTTAGGTGCGTGCCTCCGTCTGTGGTGTTGATGGTATTCGCAAAACTGAAAACGTTCTCCGCGTAGCCATCGTTATATTGGATGGCCACCTCCATACCCAGCCTGGTTTCGCCATTGATGCGCCGCTCGCCGGTGAAATGAATCGGCTCAGGATGAAGGAGTGTCTTCCCGCGATTCAAGTAAGCGACAAACTCCGCGATTCCACCCTCGAAGTGAAATAACTGCGGCTTGCGCTCGCCCCGCTCATCGACAAGATGAATCTTCAGCCCGCCATTGAGGAAGGCCATCTCCCGCAAGCGCTGGGCCAGCGTGTCGTAGTTAAACTCCGTCGACGTAAAGATCTCCGAGTCAGGCTTGAAGGTGATCTTCGTGCCCGTCTTTCGCCCCGCCTTACCTGTCTTCTGGAGCCGCCCCCCCGGCAAACCCCTCTTGTACTCCTGCTCCCAGGTAAAGCCCTCGCGCCAAATCTCTAAAGAAAGCTGCTCGGAAAGGGCATTGACACAGCTCACGCCGACCCCATGAAGTCCGCCCGAGACCTTATAGCTGTCAGAGTCGAACTTGCCGCCGGCATGAAGCTTGGTCATGACGACTTCGGCGGCCGAGACGCCCTCCTCGGCATGGCGGGCCACCGGTATCCCCCGGCCATCGTCCACAACGGTTATCGAGTCGTCGATGTGAATGGTGACGGAAATCTCCGCGCAATAGCCAGCCAGGGCCTCATCCACAGAGTTATCAACTACTTCGTAAACCAGATGGTGCAGGCCGAGCTGTCCTGTTGAACCTATATACATCGCCGGGCGCAGCCGCACGGCCTCAAGACCCTGCAGGACCCGAATGCTCTCCGCATCGTAGCGAGTCTCCGTCTGGCTAGTAGGCATCTTTCCTCGTTAAACTCTCATGGGCATGATAACGTAGCGATAGCTGTACCCCTCCGGTAGGGGGTTCAGCTGCAGCTGCCCAGCGCTCTCGCTATTGGTAAAGCGGAACTCGATCGATTCCGTGTCCGCAACACCCATAAAGTCCAGTAGATAGTGTGAGTTAAAGCCGATCTTCAGTTCGTCCCCTTCATAACTAACAGGTAGGGATTCTTCGCTCTGACCTGCTTCCGAGCCGCTTGCCTCCAGCCGCAACTCTTCCGAGTTAACTTCGAGGCGGACTGCATGCGAGCGATCATCCGCAAACTGAGCAACGCGCCGAATCGCCGCGGTGGCCTCCTCTCGGTTCAGAACCAAACTGCTCCCCTCGACCTCGGGCAGGACCCGCTCGTAGTCCGGGAACTGACCGCTAAGCTTCCTAGAAATCAGCAGCCGCTGACCACACTGGAAGAAAAGATGATTGTCATCCATGGCGAAGTCAATCCCAGTTGAGCCATCCACTTCAGAGGCAATCTTTAGTACCTCAGCCATGGCCTTCTTCGGCACCAGGACTTCTAGCTCCCCTGCAATCCCCTCAAACGAACAATCCGCCTTGATAAAAGACAAGCGGTGCCCATCAGTTGCCACCATCGCCAGCGAGTCCGGCTTCAACAACAAAAGGGACCCCGTGAGGGTATAGCGCGATTCCTCGCTGGCAATGGCAAAAATCGTCTTCCCGATCGTGTTTACCAGCAGAGACGCGGGTATCTGAGTAATTGGAGACGGCATTGGCGGCAGCTCGGGAAAGTTATCCCTCGACATGCCCGCCATCCTGGTCCGCGAGCGCTCGCAGACAATACTCACCGAGTGACTCTGATTCACCTGGATCGCCAGTTCAGCATCAGGAAGCAGCCGGACATAATCGAGCAGCTTTCTAGCTGGGATCGTCGTCGACCCACCCTTTTTTACAACCGCCGGACACGCACTTCGAACGCCCAACTCCAGGTCCGTGACAGTCAGAGTGATACCGCTATCTCCCGCCTCAACCAGTACATTCGACAGTACGGGGATAGTCGTTTTCTTCTCGACAACACCTTGACCCAAGCTCAACTCCCGAACCAGGTCAGCCTTCTTTACGGTTAGTTCCATGGATATCATCCGCCCGTCCAGCCGCAGCTTTGACGAAGGGCTGCGACTAAGATGACTTAGCTCCTTACATCTAAAATCTATATAAGGTTAATCATCATAGGCTCTGTGGATCTGTGGGAAACATTGTAAGTGGTTGTTAATACTCATACTAGACAGGATCTGTCTTGTGAAAAACCAGGCTCTTTCCGGGAGTCCGCCCCAGCGAATCGTCAAGTTTCCACTGCTCGCATCGATACGAATCCAGAAGGACGCGGACACTTTATTATATCTAATTAAATCTGTCAGTTAGCCTGTGGATCAGCTTGTTTAGATTGGGATCTCGCTGGCGCAGCCGCTCAACCTTTGAAACTGAATGGAGAACCGTCGTGTGGTGCTTGCCGTTGAAGGCCCGCCCGATTTCGGGGAGAGAAGCCCCGGTTAGCTCCTTGCACAGGTACATGGCAATCTGGCGAGGGAATGAGATGGCTTTGACGTTTGTTCTTTCCCGTAGTTTTCCGGGCTGAAGCCCGAACTCTTGGCTGACGATTCCCTGGATCGACTCGATGGTTGCTTTACACTCGCTGACGGAGATCATCGAGCCGAGCGCTTGCTTCGCCATGGAGAGTGAGATGTCGGCTCCCGTCAGAGACGAGATGGCCGTCAGTCGAATCAGAGCCCCCTCGAGTTCACGTATGTTAGATCGCATTTGCATCGCCACGTAGCTGCGGACTTTGTCGGGCAGATTCACCGAAGATTTCTCGGCTTTGCGGTCGAGGATGGCCATCTTCGTCTCCAAATCAGGCGGCTGGATGTCAGCGAGCAGGCCCCAACTAAACCTCGATCGGAGGCGATCGACAACACCGGGGATTTGCCGGGGGGTCCGGTCGCTGGAGAGAACGATCTGCTTCTCCATGTGATGGAGAGCATTGAATGTATGGAAGAATTCCTCCTGCGTCCTTTCTTTTGAAGCGATCATCTGGATATCGTCAACGAGCAGGGCGTCAGCCGAGCGAAACCGCTCATGGAAAGAGCTCATCCGGTTATAGCGGAGTGAGTTGATCATCTCATTCATGAACTGCTCGCTGGTGACGTAGATGACGCGCAGGTGCGGGAAGTTCTTCTGAAGCTCTTGGCCGATCGCTTGCATCAGGTGGGTCTTCCCCATACCGACGCCGCCGTACACGTAGAGGGGGTTATAGGCCCGTGCCGGGTTGCGGGCGACAGCGTGAGCCGCCGCGGAGGCAAATTCGTTGCACGATCCCACCACGAAGGTATCGAAGGTGTACCGCGGATGGAAACAGCTGGCCGCCTCGCGGAAGTCAAACGACGTTTGCCGCGCCGACGCCGCTGGCCGATTCATCTCGGAGGGCGCCGCTGTACCGTTGAGCGTGAACACAACGGACTCGAGCGCCAAGGAGAGACTCCGCGCCGCGTCGAGGATTGTCTCTTGGTACTCGGACTCAAGCCACTGTTGGGCGCTTGCGTTGGGAACCAGCAAATGGAGGGTGTGCTGGTCATCTACATGGCTGAGGCGAATAGGCTCAAGCCAGTTCGAGTAGTTCTCGCGGCTGACCTGAGCCTCGAGGCGCCTTAGGATTTGCTTCCAGACGTCCATTTAGCTCTCTGGCCATGGCTGGGCCAACGGCGACCAGGGTTCGGATTTCAGGGGGTTGCCCGAACTTTTTTCTACGACGGAAACGGAAAAAGGAGTAAAAAGTCTTTTTTGCAGAAACGTAGTGTATCACAGGAAGTGGCGCCACCTGCAGTGAATCGCTTGAGGAAAAACGCAGCGCCGCGGACTTGTTTCCAAACCCGTTCGTGTAGCCTGCTTTTCTCATCAGCAGTCGCCGGGAATGCAAGCGAACGCCCGCTGCCAGGTATGGAGGGGCGCGATTCATCGCGCCCGCTTGCCTCACAAGCTGTGCACTAGCCAAATAGGTACAAACTGTTGCCGTGAGCCGCGGCCACCGGGCCGTTCGCCCCAATGGCTGTGACTGTGGCGAGGGACGCGGGCTAGGAAATAATGGGCAGGCCTTGCGCTTTGTCAGCGGAGGGAAGCGCTTCGTTGAGGGAACCGAGACGATAGCCCTCTAGGTCGAGCGTGACGTAGTGGAAACCGAGACTCTTGAACACGCCGGTGATCTTGCCGGCCATCTCGACGTCGAGCGCGCGCGCCAATTCATCCCGGCCGATCTCAATGCGCACGAGCTCGCCGTGATAGCGGACGCGGTAGATTTCGAAGCCGAGACTTTTGAGCGCTTCTTCGCCCTTCTCTACAAGCTTTACTTTCTCTTTTGTCACGGTTGTTCCGTAGGGGATGCGCGAGCTCAAGCAGGCGGCGGCAGGGCGATCCCAAGTGGGCAGGCCCTCGCGGCGCGACAGCGCGCGGATCTCCGCCTTGGTCAGGCCGGCTTCGAGCAGCGGTGCGCGGACGCCGTGTTCCTTCGCCGCGCGATGACCGGGACGGAAGTCTTTCGTGTCGTCCACGTTGACGCCATAGGTGATGTGTTCGAAGCCCAGGGTGGTTCCGGTTTCGCTGAGTTGGCTGAAGAGCTCGTCCTTGCAGTGGAAGCAGCGATTGGCGTCATTGCGCACGTAGTCGGGGTTGTCGAACTCGTTGGTTCCGATGTAGCGGTGGCGGATGCCGTATCGCTTGACGAATTCTTCGGCGTCCCGCTTGTGGGATTCCGGGATCGAAGCCGAGTCGGCGGTTACGGCAAGCGCCCCGGCCCCCAAGACTCGGTTCGCGGCCCAGGCCAGGTAAGCCGAGTCCGTGCCCCCCGAGTAGGCTACCAGGACGCGATCCATCGAGCGAAGGATCGAGAAAAGCCGCTCTTGCTTGCCCAACTGCTCAGACATCGCCCCTCATTATACATTTAGCTCACTTTTCTCACCAGCAGCCCCACCATCCGATCCCCTGTCCGCGGCATTCGCTTTCGTTTCCGCCGCGGCGAGACGATCTTCAAGCTCATGGTTGCGGCTTTCAAGTTCGGAAATGCGATCGCGAAGCTGTTGGACGGCGGGCTCAAACATCCCAAGCCATGACGTGGAAAACCAGAACACGCTCCGGCCGCGCTTCGTAGTCGCTGTCGGCCACTCGCGACAGAAGCTCGGAATCGCCTTCGACAAACTCCGCCCTACCCCAGATCTTGATCCGATGTCGGTTGGGGTAGTCCATCAAGAAGATGAAAGCCTTGTTGTTCTCGGCCAGGTTTCCCAGCGAGATATATTGGGCGTTGCCAACGTAATCGGCGATCGCCAAGGTGCGCTCGTCCACCACCTTCAGAAAACCCTTCGGTCCGCCTCGGTGCTGAATGTAGGGCTGACCGGCGGCGGCGGTGCCAAGATAGAAAGAGTCGCGCGCCGCGATGAACTCCGCGAGCTTGGGCGTCACGATGTCGTTCCAGCCGCCGCGTTGCTCCATCTTCGCGTACGCCGAACGGGAACCTCGCTGTTGCTGGGCGGCTTTCACGGCCGGTGTAAAGGCAATGTCGCTGATTGGGCGGTCCATGGTTCACCTCCTTGGGAAGAGCCGCCGGATTTGAGACCGGCGGCCCGCGCGAGTTTACGTGGCTTCATGCCACAGCGGCTGCGTTCTCGTGCCGCGCAACATTCCTATCGAGGAAATCACGCATCAAATCGGCAATCACCGCTGCGTCTTCTTCCAGGGCGAAGTGCCCGGTGTCGAGCAGGTGGAAGTCGACGTTGTTCAAATCGCGCTTGTAGGGTTCGGCGCCCTCCGCCGGGAAGATGTAGTCATTCTTTCCCCAAACGATCAGCGTCGGGGGCTGGTAGCGGCGAAAGTAGGCCTGCCATTCCGGGTAGAGCGGCGGATTGGTTCCGTAGCTGTAGAACAGCTCGATTTGTATATCCTTGTTCCCTGGGCGATCGAGCAAGAACTGGTCGTTGAACCAGTTGTCGGGTGCAATGGTCTCCACGTTCCGAACACCGTGCGTGTACTGCCACTTGGTCGCCTCGATCGTCAACAGAGAGTCCCGCAGGACCTTGGCGTTCTCGGGCGTCTTATCCTTCCAGTAGGCCCGAATCGGATTCCAAAATTCCAGAAGACCCTCTTCGTAGGCGTTGCCGTTCTGGACGATCAGGGATTCCACCCGCTCCGGACGACTCGCGGCGACCCGATAACCCACTGGCGCGCCGTAGTCCATCAAGTAGAGGCTGTAGCTTTTGATTCCGCGCTTTTCGACGAACTTCTCCACGACGCGCGCGATGTTGTCGAACGAGTATTCGAACTCGTCGAGATCCGGCATTGAACTGGCCCCGAACCCGGGGAAGTCGGGGGCAACGATATGAAATCGATCCGACAACCGCGGAATCAGATTGCGGAACATGTGCGAAGACGTGGGAAAGCCGTGCAGAAGCAAGACGGTCGGCGCATCCGAGCGGCCGGCTTCCCTGTAGAAGATGTCTAACCCGTCGATCTCCTCGGATCGGTGCATTGTTTGGCTTTCGCCTGCGCTTACTGTTTGTGACATTGTTTTCTATCTCCTCGTGATGGATTCGATTGTAAGCTAGAAGGCTGACTGACCTAGCAACAGACACGCGGTATTCCAAACCCCAGGAAGACGTTTATGTGATTGTTGTTATTGGATTTAAGGTACATTCTGAAACCTTTAGATCACAGACGACATTTCGTCAAAACAACGAATTCTCGTTGACAGGCGACTGAATCTCGTATCTAATGGCTTCAGGTCATGGCGCGGGCGGAAACTCAAGACGGCGGGGAGCGGATCGGCCCTGGGTCTCTCAGGTTGGAGCTGCTGGAGTCCATCTCCCTAGCGGTGGCCCAAGCTCGCGACGTGGAAGCTGTGCTGCACATGATCGTGACCGGACTGGCCGAAAAGGCATCGGTTACGTTGGTTCGCATATGGCTGACCGCCCCCGGTGACATTTGCGAACGATGCGCACTGCGGACGGAATGCCCGGATCAAGAACGGTGCCTGCACCTGAAGGCGAGCAAGGGAAGGCCAACGAACCCTTTGAGCGGCCACAAGTGGTACCGATCGGACGGTGATTTTCGACGCTTTCCGCTGGGTATCCGGATCATTGGGCGTATCGGCGCCACTGGACAGTCGGAACACCTGTTCGACACGGCCGGCGATAAAGAGTGGATCGGACGCGATGACTGGCTGCATCGAGAGGGCATTCGGTCGTTTGTCGGCCACCCGCTTCGCTTTCGAGGGGAGATTCTCGGGGTTTTGGGAGTGTTTGCCCGTGAACGGCTGAGCGCGGAAAAGGTGGCTTGGCTGCGTCTGTTCGCGGACCACGCGGCGGTCGCGATCGCCAACGCCCGGGCGTTCGAGGAAATCGAGCAGCTCCGGCGCCGGCTGGAACTTGAAAACGAATATCTCCGCGAAGAAGTCAAAGTCGCACACGGCTTCGGCGACATGATTGGCCACAGCTCGGCACTGCGGAAGGTTTTAGACCAGATCGGCCTTGTGGGACCAGCCGATACGACCACCCTGATTTGCGGCGAATCGGGAACGGGGAAAGAGCTAATCGCGCGGGCGATTCACGAACGCAGCCGCAGGAAGGACCGCTCCATGGTCAAGGTAAACTGCGGTTCGGTGCCGCGGGAGCTCTTCGAAAGCGAGTTCTTCGGCCATGTCAAGGGAGCGTTCACCGGGGCGATTCGCGACCGCGTGGGTCGCTTTCAGCTAGCCGACAGAGGGACGCTTTTTCTGGACGAAGTTGGCGAGATCCCCTTGGATCTGCAAAGCAAGCTGTTGCGCGTGCTGCAAGAAGGGACCTTCGAGCGGATCGGGGACGAGCGCACGCGCAAGGTCGATGTAAGACTCATCGCGGCGACCAACCGGAATCTGGAACAAGAGGTCGCGGCCGGACGGTTTCGCGAGGACCTCTACTACCGGCTCAGTGTGTTCCCCATCAACGTCGCTCCTCTCCGCGAGAGAGCGGGGGACGTAGCGATGCTGGCCGAGTACTTCCTTGGGGAATCCTGCCGGCGGTTGGCCGTGCCGCCGCTGAAGCTCAAGCAACGGCACGTCGAGAGCTTACTGCGCTACCACTGGCCGGGCAATGTCCGGGAGCTTCAGAATATCGTTGAAAGGGCGGTTATTGGAGCGCAGGCCGGCCCCCTGGAGTTTGACTTGCCAGGGGACTCGAGCAACAACCAACCCGTGTCCGAAGCAGCGGTTAAGCCCAAGAGCCGCGCCAGGGAGGTCCTGAAATACAGCGCACTCAAGCAACGGGAGCGTGAAAATCTGCTGTCCGCGCTGGAAGCGACTCATTGGCGGATCTCCGGGCCGTCCGGCGCCGCGAAGCTGCTCGGACTCAGGCCCACGACGCTGGCCTCCAAGATCAAGGCGCTGGGATTGCGTGAGGAATAAGACGGGACTCGGTTCGCCGCCCAGCCACGTAAGCCGAGCCCGTGCCGCCCGAGTAGGCTACCACCACGCGGCCCATCGGCTCAGCGGGACAGGTGGAGCTTTACGGAAACCTCAAGGGTCTCGGCCCTCCCAGGCGGCATTCGCAAGTCAGCCTGAGCGCTTTCGGTCTGGACGAAGCAAGGATCGAAGAGTTGCAACTGGACATCCCCCGCCCGGCCCCTTTTCGGCGGTCGACGCAGCCTCTTTCTCCCAAACTTCTCCCCATTGACATCTATCACGAGGTCGTGGCTTCGCATGGCCTCCAGTAGTTTATCTGCTCCTGGCACATCTTCACCTCTGGCGTACCTGTATATGGCGTCTCGGGTGACCCCAAGTTGCTCGGCCACCTCGATGACTTTAACGTTTGAACGCTTGACCAGGACGTCGAAAGCGTGTTTAATCGCTCTCTGAATCAGATGCAACTGATTAGGATCGCTAGGCATTGACCGTGCGGATGTTAGAGGTATGGAAAGGTTTGACCGGAGCCCTGGGAACTCGGCGTCCGCGAGGTTGACCTTCACTTTTTCAGCAAGACCTCCATGAAAGACAAGGGATGTAAGAAGTTTATCGGCTTGTGCCAGGGTGGTTTTGCTCCAGATCCCTTGCACGTCGAAGCGGTGGAGTTCTTAGCTGTGGAAAGGATTCACCTCATGCTCGAAACCCACGAGCGTGAGTTCACTCCTACCTTTCGTCACGTCCTCGGTTTCTATCTGGGCGCTAGAGGGGCGTGAGCTTGGCACCCAGCAGCTACGACGCTCAAACTCTGCTTGAGCTGTACAAGATCGCCGTTGAGGAGTACCGTTTTGAGGTGCGCCTCGGCTGGGACAGGATGAAGTGTTTTCTAGTATTGTTGAATAATGCGGGCGTACTTGAACAGTACGTTGAGCACGGCGAGCAAGCGCAACGCAGTAATGGCGGGCCTATTGTGTGCTTCGACCGTCAGGTGGTGAGAAAAGCGGGCTAGGCGAGCCGTTCCGTCCATGGACGATGACTTCACTTCCATGAGGAGCCCGGAACCGGCTTGCTGAACATACCCGCGCGGAACCGCGGGTGTTAGCCCGCAGGCCCGCGCCCTGACGGGTGCGGCTCTGTTCGGTTCTCGCCGCGGGGCCGCGCGCCTGGAACGCTAGGTTGTCATCGAATTCAGGAACTGGGCGTTGGTGGGGGTCTTGCCCATCTTGTCGAGAAGCAGCTCCATGGTATCGACGGCCGACATCTGGCTCAGCACTTTGCGCAACACCCAGACGCGGTTGAGATCTTCTTTCGACAGCAGCAATTCCTCCTTGCGAGTGCCGCTACGGTTGATATCGATGGCCGGGAAGACGCGTTTGTCGACCAGCTTGCGGTCGAGGTGAATCTCCAAGTTGCCGGTCCCCTTGAACTCCTCGAAGATGACGTCGTCCATGCGGCTGCCGGTGTCGATCAGGGCGGTGGCCACGATGGTCAGCGAGCCACCCTCTTCGATGTTGCGGGCCGCGCCGAAGAAGCGCTTGGGGCGCTGCAGGGCATTCGAGTCGACCCCGCCGGAGAGGATCTTGCCCGAGGGCGGAACGATCGTGTTATAAGCTCTCGCCAAACGGGTGATCGAGTCGAGCAGGATGACCACGTCGCGCTTGTGCTCGACCAGCCGCTTGGCCTTCTCGATGACCATCTCGGCGACCTGGACGTGGCGGGTCGCGGGCTCGTCAAAGGTCGAGCTGATCACTTCTCCCTTGACCGAGCGCCGCATGTCGGTGACTTCTTCCGGCCGCTCGTCGATCAGCAATACGATCAGGATGACTTCGGGGTCGTTGGCGGTGATGGAGTTGGCGATCGACTGCAGCAGCATCGTTTTGCCGGTGCGGGGAGGCGAGACGATGAGACCGCGCTGGCCCTTGCCGATCGGTGTCAGAAGGTCCATCACCCGGCCGCTGAGGTTCTCTTTCGTGGTTTCCAGACGGATTCGCCCCTCGGGGTAGAGCGGCGTTAGATTGTCGAAAAAGATCTTGCTCCGCGAAGCTTCGGGCGGCTCGAGGTTGATCGCCTCGACCTTGATGAGGGCGAAGTACCGCTCCCCTTCCTTAGGCGGGCGCACCTGGCCGGAGATGGTGTCGCCGGTGCGCAGATCGAAGCGCCGAATCTGCGACGGCGAGACGTAGATGTCATCGGGGCCGGGAAGGTAGTTGTATTCGGGGGCGCGCAGGAAACCGAAGCCTTCCGGCAGGGTTTCCAGTACTCCCTCGGAGAAAATCAGGCCGCTCTTTTCCGCCTTTCCTTGCAGCACCTTGAAAATTAGCTCTTGCTTGCGGAGGCCGGCCGTACCCTCAACACCCAGCTCTTTCGCCAGCTCGTTCAACTGGGTGATATTCATTTCTTTGAGAGCCGCCAGGTCGACGGCGGCGGTCTCTTCTCTTTGAGAGCGCGAAGCTTGTTGGGAGCGCGAAGGTTGCTGTGTGCGGGAAGCTTGTTGTGTGCGGGAAGGCATGATGTCCTCGGATGGGGAAGTTTAGGGGTTGGCGGGAGTGAGGGCCTTACGAATTTCCCTCCACAGGGAGCTGACCCCTTCTCCGGTTTTGGCGGAGAAGGCCAGCGGGGCATAGAACTGCTCTGTGATCTCTCGCACGGCACGCCGGCGCTCGTCCTTTTTGAGCTTGTCGGCCTTTGAAGCGACGACCACAAAGCGATAACGATGAGCGGCGAGCCATTCTGTCATCTGTAGGTCCAGGGGCGAAGCGCCGTGGCGGGCGTCAATAATGACGACCACCAACCGCAAGGCGGTACGGTCGAAGAGGTAGCTTTCGGCAAGCGTTCGCCAAGCGGCCATCTCTTTCTTGGAGACCCGGGCATAGCCGTAGCCTGGAAGATCAACGAAGTAAAACGCCCCTTCGATGCGGTAGAAATTGAGTGTCCGCGTGCGGCCCGGGGTCCGACTCACACGGGCCAGTTTTTTGCGATCCAAGTCCGCCTGACGGCCTGTCCGCTTGCCCCCCCTGAGCAACAGAGCGTTCAGCAGGCTTGACTTGCCAACGTTGCTGCGGCCCACGAACGCAATTTCCGCCAACCCCTCACCGGGAAACTGACCTGCCTGGGAAGCGCTGGCAACGAACTCGGCGGACATGAGCGGTCACGGTCGGAACGCCCTCCCGATTGTGCCGTTGGGGGGGATGAAGTCCAAATCCGCGACCCTGCTTATTAGTGCGTGACCTTCCGGCCCGTCTTGGTGCTCGGGCGCGTGGATTCTACAGCCTCCGGCGGCACGGGTTGAGCGCTTAAGCCATCAATGGGACGCTCGAGCGCGACCATCAACACCTCGTCCATATGTTCAACGAAGTGCAGTTTCATGTCCGCGCGAATGTTTTCGGGAATGTCGGGGACATCCTTTTCGTTGTCCTTGGGCAAAGCCACCTCGTGGATGCCGTGGCGATGCGCGGCCAACAGCTTCTCCTTCATCCCTCCGATCGGCAGCACTTTCCCGCGCAGCGTGATTTCCCCGGTCATGGCGATCGAGCCGCGCACGGGGATGCGCGTCAGCGCACTCACCAGCGTGGTCGTCAGCGTGATGCCGGCCGAAGGCCCATCCTTGGGAATCGCTCCTTCCGGAATGTGTATATGAACGTCGAGGTGCCGGTAGAAATCCTTAGGGAGCCCGAAAGCCTGCGAGCGAGAACGCACATAGCTCATGGCGGCTTGAGCCGATTCCTGCATCACGTCGCCAAGCTGGCCGGTGCTGGTGAGCTTGCCTTTACCGTCCATCAGCGTCGCTTCGATATGGAGCAACTGGCCACCGACTTCCGTCCAGGCCAGCCCCACCGCGGCACCGACCTCGTTGCTTTTTTTCATTTCGAGGTCGCAGTATTTGGGCACGCCCAGCAAATCCGCCAAGTTGTCCGCGGCAATGACGACCTTGTATTTGTCCTTGCCCTTCGCTTTGGTTTTCGCCTTACCCTTCGCCCTGGATACAACCTGGCGGGCGACCTTGCGCCCGACGTTACCGATCTCGCGCTCGAGGTTGCGCACGCCCGCCTCGCGGGTGTACTGCTGGATCAGCGTTTCCAGACCCTCGTCGGTAAAGGCCAAGTCCGACGGCTTCAGGCCGGTCTGTTTGAGCTGTTTGTCAACCAGATGGCGCTTGGCGATCTCAACTTTCTCAAACTCGGTGTAGCCGCTCAACCGAATGACCTCCAGCCGGTCTTGTAGCGCCGGCGGCAAAGTGTGTAAGACGTTGGCGGTACCGATGAAGAACACTTTGCTGAGGTCATACTCGACATCGAGATAGTGATCCATGAACATGTGGTTCTGCTCGGGGTCGAGCACTTCCATCAGCGCCGCCGAGGGGTCTCCCCGGAAGTCGGTCGACATCTTGTCGATCTCGTCGAGCATGAAGACCGGGTTCCTGGTTCCGGCCTTCTTCATCATCTGGATGATTTGACCCGGCAAGGCCCCGATATAGGTTCGGCGGTGTCCCCGGATTTCGGCCTCATCCCGCACGCCGCCCAACGACAAGCGAACGAACTTGCGGCCGGTGGCCCGGGCAATGGACCGCCCCAAGGAGGTCTTGCCGACGCCCGGAGGTCCGACGAAGCAGAGAATAGAGCCTCGGGGATCCTTCACCAGCCGGCGCACGGCGAGAAATTCCAGAATACGGTCCTTGACTTTTTCGAGACCATAGTGGTCTTCGTTGAGCACCTTCTCGGCGTATTTGAGATCGCGGATTTCTCGGCTCTTCTTCTTCCACGGCGCCGCCAGCAGCCAGTCAATGTAGTTGCGCGAAACTGTAGATTCGGCGGACATGGGAGGCATGGCTTCCAGCCGCTTGAGTTCCGTGGTGGCCTTCTCCAGCGCCTCTTTGCTCATACCGGCGGCGTCGATTTTCTTGCGTAGTTCGTCGAACTCGCTCTTCTCGCCCCGCCCCAGTTCCTTCTGGATCGCCTTGATCTTTTCGTTGAGGTAGTACTCCTTTTGCGCCTTTTCCATCTGCCGCTTCACGCGGCCTTGGACGGTGCGGTCGACGCCCAACTTCTCAATCTCGATATCGAGAACCTCAGCAATACGGGTGAGACGCTCACGGGGGTCGAAGATTTCCAGCAGATCCTGTTTTTCCGGGATCGTCAGCTGCAGGTTGGCGCCGATCGTATCGGCCAGTTTGCCCGGATCGTCCACGCGCACGGCGGCGATCATGGTTTCGTAATTCAAATTCTGGCTCTGCTTGACGTATTGCTCGAAAAGCGACGTCACGCGGCCGATCAGAGCCTCCAACTGGGGGCTGCTCTCGACTTCAAAGTCCGTGGTGCGGACAGTCGCGCGGTGGAACCCCTCCTCGAGGCTTACCGAAACCACTTGCGCGCGCTCGACGCCCTCGACCAAGACCTTAACGTTGCCATCGGGCAACTTCAGGCTCTGCACGATGTTGACGATCGAACCCACCTGGTAGATCTGCTCCGGCTGAGGGTCATCGACCGAAGCATCGTGCTGGGTAGCCAGGAAGATTTTCTTTTCGCCGACCAGCGCTTCTTCCAAAGCCCGGACGCTGGACTCTCTTCCCACGACAAAAGGGGTCATCATGTGCGGAAAGATGACCACGTCGCGGATCGGCATCATGGGTAGCCGACGGGTCTCCGATTTCTCTTTGATCGATTGCATACTGGGATGGGTGGGTTAAGCTCTTGCGCTGCGTTCGGGGTGCATGGTCCGTCGAGGGACCGATTCGTTGGGGAAACTAGCCGGCTTTCTTTAAGAGATTCTCGTTGAGGTTATGTTCCTCCACCATTTGCTTGGTGACGACGAATTCCTTGACCCGTTCATAGGACGGCAGATAGTACATCAGGTCGAGCATCATCTCTTCCATTATCATACGCAATCCGCGGGCGCCCACCTTGCGTTCCAGGGCGAGATTGGCCACGGCCTCCAGGGCCTCCGGCTCCAGTTGGAGTTGGACATTCTCGAACTCGAACAGCTTCTGATACTGCCGCATGAGCGAGTTCTTCGGACGAGTCAGGATTTCGACCAGCGCCTTCTGATCCAAATCGCCAAGAACCGCGGCAACCGGAAGGCGGCCCACGAACTCCGGGATAAACCCGTGCCGGATCAGGTCTTGCGGCTGAATTTGGCCCAACAGACCGAGGTCGGATTGGCTGGATTCCTCGCTGGAGCCGGGAGATCCCTTCTCATGCTCGGTGGCCGAACGGAAACCCACGACTCGCCGGTCGATCCGGCGGGCAACGATTTTCTCCAGCCCCACGAAGGCGCCGCCGCAAATGAATAGGATATGCGTCGTGTCGACAGGGGTAAATTCTTGGTGCGGATGCTTGCGTCCACCTTGCGGGGGCACGTTGGCTACCGTGCCTTCCAGGATCTTCAGTAGGGCTTGCTGCACGCCCTCGCCCGAAACATCGCGCGTGATCGACGGGTTTTCGTCCTTCCGGCTCAGCTTGTCGATCTCATCGATGTAGATGATCCCCTGCTGCGCCCGTTGCACGTCGCCATCGGCCGCCTGCAGCAGCTTGAGGATGATGTTCTCCACGTCTTCGCCGACGTAGCCGGCCTCGGTCAGCGTCGTGGCGTCGGCGATCGCAAACGGCACGTCCAGTATCTTGGCGAGCGTCTGCGCCAGTAAGGTCTTGCCGGTACCGGTGGGGCCGATCAGCAAGATATTCGACTTTTGCAACTCGACGTCCTCTGCCCCGCCGTGCTGCTGCTTGGTCATGAAGACCCGTTTGTAATGGTTGTAGACGGCAACAGCCAGCTTTTTCTTCGCGGAGTCCTGGCCCACGACATACTGGTCCAATCGTTCTTTGATCTCCTGCGGCTTCAATAAAGACGACAAGCTCGGCCCGGCATGGTCGGGCTTACCGTCGTCTAAGATGGAGTTGCAGACAGCAACGCATTCGTCACAGATGTAGGCTTTGGGGTAATCGCCCGGGGTCGAGATCAGCTTTCCTACGACCTCTTGGCTCTTGTGACAAAAGGAACAGCGCAGGGTTTGACCCGATCTGTTCTGTTTCACAGACGAACTCCTGGACAGGCAATGTTCGTGAAGCCGGATCCCAAAACTACAAAGGCGGTCGGGGGACCCAGCACTTCGAAACTCTCTTCAATTATCCTACCTGGACTCTGAGAAGGCAATCGGCAGTTGACCCCAATTACGATTCCCCGAGGACCTGAGCGACCCCATCCGTAAGTTGCCCCCGCTCGCCGATGCGCCCTAGGAGTCTGTCCCACAGAAGATTGTTAATACCACATCTAGACATGAAAGGCAACAGTTGCACAAGCCATTGTGGTCAAAATGACCTACTTTCGTCCTCTGAGAACAGGCTCCGACCCCTGCTAGCCCGCTTTTCTCACCACGTGGCGAGAAAAGTGCGTGAGAGGCCCGTCAGTAGAAGGCGTGCGACGCTCGGCGAGCGGAGGCGTACTTTTGCGGGTGCAGCCTGGTCCATTCGCATCTGGCGCGACCGAAGTAAGCAGCGACTTCCGTTGGCGTCCGACCGGGAAAATACGTTGAGCACGGCGAGCAAGCGCAACGCAGTCATGGCGGGCCTATGGCGTGCTTCGACCGTCAGGTGGTGAGAAAAGCGGGCTAGGACCTTCCCGGCATGGATAGGCTGGCTCAGCCCCGTGGCGTAGGATAGTGGCCCGCGGTCGAGCCGTAAGGCGGAACCGTGGATGAAATGGCAGACTCGGCAAAGCCCCGGCGGGGCGCGGGAAACGCGGGTCCGCCATGGCAGAGGCAAGCGGCATGCAAGACGGCACGCCTTCAGGGGAAACCAGATCGGAGATAATGAATCCATGGCTCTACTGCTGAGACTGGCCTATCGCTTGGTTGGCCTAGCCGTGCTGCCGGGCCTGCTCGTCTGGACGCCCCTGTTGGCCGCGCCGGACGCAAAAGAACAGGGCTGGAGCATCTACCAGCGAGCTCGAGCGGCGGCCGGAGTGGGCGCCGGCGGGCAGCGCGTCCGGGATTACCGCGTTGAGCTGATCACCCGAGTGAAGGATGCGGAAGGACAGGAGGGTGAATTTCACAGCAAAAAGTACTATCTGCACCCCAACCTCCTTCGACAGGAGATTCAAACCCCACAAGCGACGGTGATCATGATCTACGACGGCGCCAAGGCCTTTCAGCTGCTGCCGAACGACTCCCGCTTCTTGCCGGATGAGCAGGTCGAGCGCTTTCGGGCGGATATGGCGCGCGCGCACGTGCTGATCGGCGACCCCCCTGATCCCAGCGACGTGCGATTTCTGCGGCAAGAAGAGATCGAAGGCCGGCAAACCGACGTGATTGAAATCTATCACGTCGGCGGCATGCCCGTGCAGTTGTTCGTCGACGTGGAAACCGATGATGTGATCAAGAAAGCGTTCATCGGCGATACGCGGGTCGGGCTGGCCAGAGTGGAGGAATATTACTCCGACTTCGAAGAGGCTAGCGGCTACCGCCAGCACCGCCACAGGCGGGTTCTTCGAAACGGGGAGTGGGCCCTCGAAGTAACGACTTCCAACTTCCAGGTCAACATCGGACTGACGAAGGGCAATATCCTGGACTAGCCTGCGGTCGCGCCGGACCTGGCCTGTCACTGGCGTTTCAGGCTCGCTCCCTTGCTCTCGAACACCCTCGCCGTGCCCGATTCGGAGCCGCGAACGCCAGTGAGCGGTCATGCGCTGTGTTTGTTGCGGAGATTCGGCCTGTCACTCTCCGCGCGGCTTGCTTTGTCGCGGAGAACGTCGCGGTAGTGCTGCTCCAGCCCGCGGGTGAGCGTCTCGATGTTCCACGCTTCCTCGACCTCGCGCCGCGCCCGGCGGGCGAGCGAGCGAGCGTGTTCCGGGTCGTCGAGCAGCTTCAAGACTCGCCGGGCAAATTCGTCCGCCGTGTCGGCCAGCTCGAGGATCTCTTCCCTGTCGGAGACGAGACCTTCGGCTCCCTGGGACGTCGAGACTACCGGGATTCCCGACGCGAACGCTTCGAGCAGCTTGACCCGAACGCCCGATCCGCTCAGCACGGGACAAACAAAGATTGTGTGGCGATATAGCGACGGGCGAATGTCGGCCACTCGGTCGGCGAACTCGATCTTGGTGTCTTCGAGGGACCGCTCGAACTGAGGCGTGACTTCAGCGCCGACGACGATCAATCGTGCTTGCGGACGGTGCCGCCGCACTTCGGGCAACACCTGTCGGGCGAAGAAGGTAAGCGCTTCTTGATTAGGGGGGTGCCTGAAGTTTCCCGTGAACAGCAGCGTTTCCGGTTTCCTTCCCTCGGCGACGTATTCGTAACGGCTCACGTCGATGCCGGCCCGCAAGCCCTCTTTGATCGGAGCCGCCTTCCAGGCGTAGGTCTCCAAATAGCGGCGGTTGGCCGCCGTACACACCTGCACGGCGTCGAATTTTCGCACCGCTTGCCTCTCGAAACGCAGCGCCCGCAGATATTCGTAGAAATGGTGGAGCCACACCAGAGGGTTGTCGAGAGCTTTCATGCCCCGGCGGACGAATTGAAAGTAAATGTCATGCTCGAACAAAAACGTGGCGATACGCCGGAACGGTGCGCTGTAGACTGCGAACTGCGTGTAGTCGAGTTGGAGGACGTCGATCTCGTTGACGTACATGCTGCGGTGCAGCCGCCAAAGCAAATCAGGGCTGTAGAACTCCTTGGCGGCGTGGGGCAGCAACCCGAATCCGTAAGACCGCTTCTTGTGTCGCACGGGAAACTCCGTGCTGGCGCAGATCGCCGAAAGCTGCTGATTCGTCGCCAGGTCCTTCTCTTCGTCGAGCAGGCAAAACAGGTGCAGATTCGCCAGCCGCCGCAGGTGCCGCACGGTCTGGTTCATGAAAACCGCTCCGCCGTGAAGCGGAGGCTCGATGGGATAGGGCGAAACGAAAAGCACGTTGAGCCGCCCCCGGTTCGGATCCACCCCGCCGAAGCGGTCTCGAAAAAAGCCCCCCAAGGGTCTTCGGAAGGCCTCTGTATCGTCAATGACCGACAGCCGCCGCGCGCAGCTTCGAGATCCGAGCACCCGCCCGAACCGCCGCAAGGCCGCTCGCAGAGCCCGGGGGCCGGGACGAAGCGGAGCCGGCCCGGCAACTAACCGCAGCCACAGCCGAGCGTAGAGCAAAACGAAGTGCCCGGCAAGGCGTTTCCACTCGTGAATGTTTTTCCACGTGAACAGCAGATTGTTTTGCTGCAGCGCGTGTTGAATGTCCGCTTCCGAAAAGTGCTTGCCGATCGTGCCTCGGTGTTCGTGGTAGACGACGCTTCGCGGCTCGTAGAAAACGAACCAGCCCCGTTTCCAAGCCATGTAGCTGATGTCGGCGTCCTCGAGATAGAAGGGCTCCAACAGCGGGTCGAAACCGCCCAGCTCGAGAAGCTTGTCGCGATCGTAAGCCGTCGAACCGCCTCCGGCGTAGAAGGTGGGAAACAGCGCCGTCACTCGATCGTCGATCACGTGCCGGACATGCAAGCGTCCCCCGAGCCACTCCCCTTGGGTGAGGCCGGTTTCTTCCCTGGGGCGATTCGGATCGGTGAAGTAGATCTGAGCCGAAACCGCAAAGACCCGCGGATCTCGAAAGCCCTCCAGCAAGGGCGGCAGAAAGCCTTCCGCCACGCGCATGTCGTTGTTCAGCAACACCACGATTTCGTTGCCGGCGGCCCGCAGGCCGGCATTCGAGCCGCCGCCGAAACCCTGGTTGTTTTCCAACTCGATGACTCGTACGGATGGGAAGTTTGCTTTCACGAACTTGGCGCTGCCGTCGCTTGATCCGTTGTCGACAACGATGATTTCGCTTGCGGGCGCGCCTTCGATCTCGGCCAGAATCGACGGCAGGTTTCTCTCCAGGTGACGGCGTCCGTTCCAGTTGGGGATCACTACGCTGACGGCTTTCGTCGAGGGCTTGCGGTCCGGCGGTCGCGGCTTAGGCCGACGAAGGCGATTCGCCAGGTCCGAGACCGCGAATAGCAGCATCGCCGCCAACAACAGCAGCGGAGTGACGGCTGCCAGGAAGATGATTTCCCCGGCGGTCTTGAGCGCCGCGCTCAGCATGGCCATGAAGGTATCGCCGCCTAGCTCGCCCGCGGCTGCGGCAGACGGCTGTTGACGGCTACACGGCAAGGAAGGTGCATGTAGCCGTAGACGGGGCCGCCGCCGTGGGACATCTGCAAGGTGATGGCGTTGTCGATCCAGTCACACATTTGGTAACCGTCGAGGAGGCCGTCGGCGATGGCGGGAGAGATGGAGAAGTTTCCCGGATAGAGTTCAGGCAAATCGACATGGAAGTCGACCGTATGAACGTCCCCCGGCGCCATCGGGGGGAGAGTCGTATTTTCGCGCGCCGTGTTGGTTCCGGCGAAGTCGATGCCCAAATGGTTGCGCATCATGAAACCCACGTTCGGAGTGGACAGCGACTGGCGAGCCCGCACGCTGATCCGAATGGTCAGACGACTGTGGGGGTCCATGAGTTCAATCGGCTGACCGTGTTCGTCCAGGGCGGCGATGCCGATGACTTCCGCAGCCCCGTTGCCGTGACGAAAGTCGATGTTGGGGATGGTCTCGACGACTTCCGGAGCGGTCGTCGCCGATCGTTCCGGGGGTTTCGCATGGTCCGTCTGCTTCACCTGAAGGTAGGCGGCGTCCTTTTCCACCATTCGCGCAAGATACCGGCCAACTACCCTCTCCGGGCTGCCGATTTCGACAATGCAGCCGTTTTCGAGCCACATCACCTCGGTGCCGATGGCTTTCACGTCGGCCATGCTGTGGGAGACGAAAAGAATTGTCGCCTGACGGCGCCGCAATTCATGAACCTTGCGCATACAGCGCTGCCGAAAGTAATAGTCGCCAACCGCGAGCGCTTCGTCGACCAGCAAGATTTCCGGTTCCACGTTGATGGCGACGGCGAACGCCAATCGCACCAGCATGCCCGAAGAGTAGGTCTTGACGGGTTGGTTGATGAAGTCGCCGATTTCAGCAAACGCCTCAATGTCCGGGTAACGCTTCTGAATTTCCTTGGACGAGAGGCCGAGAATCGTCCCGTTGAGGAAAACGTTCTCCCGCCCGCTGAACTCGGGGTTGAATCCCGCTCCCAGCTCGAGCAAAGCCGACACGCGGCCTCCGATTTCTACCTCGCCCCGAGTAGGCGGAAAGATGTTCGCCGCCAGTTGGAGGGTGGTGCTTTTGCCCGAACCGTTCTCGCCGATCAAGCAGAAAGTGCTGGCCTTCTTCACTTCGAACGAAACGTCCCGCAGGGCCCAGAAATCTCGGTGGCGCCGTAAGCGGTTGAAGGAGGCCAATTCCTTGAGCCGGTCTCCCGGTGAGTCGTAGAGCGGGTAGCTCTTTGAAACCGAGCGAAAGGCGAGAGAAGTCATCAAGCCGTGAACCGTGAGCCGTGAACCGTGAGCCGCGAGCCGTGAACCGTGAACCGCGAACCCTGAGCCGCCCGGCCTAAGCTTTGGAAGGTCACATCCGGTTGAGCCTACTGTTCGGACGCCGAAGCTTGCCGTGGCCCCGGCAACACAACCGTCTGCCGCTGACGGGCTCTCCCTCGACGCCTACAACACATCCGCGAAGCCGCGCTTTGTGTAACGGAAGAACAAGCCTCCGATCACGAACGAGCAGACCGCGAAAGTCGCCAGCACGAGCAAGTCGCTTGCCGCCGGCAAGCGGTCTCCGAGAACGCTGTCGCGATAGCCGCGTACGACGTAGGCCAGCGGGTTGAGCTTGAGCAGAACTCCTAGTCTCTCGCCGAACACGGTCTTGTAGAGTCCCTCGTAAAGGAAGATCGGGGTCAGCCAGAACCATGCGATCAGGACGACGGTGAGCACTTGCGCCGTGTCTCGCAGGTAGACATGCAAGGCCGCCGCGATCCAGGCCAATCCCAGACTCAGCATACCAACGAGCACAAAGTAGGCCGGTAGAACGAGCAGAGTTACGCTAACTTGTCGCTCCCACACGGCCACGGCTCCCACCAACAATACCAGCGCTAAGACGTGGCTGATGAGGGTTGAGAGGTAGATGCTGAGCGGCACGATCTCGGCCGGGAAAACGCTTTTCTTGATCAGGGTGGCGTAGTCGATTAGCGAGGATGCCGAGCGCTGCAGGGTTTCGGAAAACAGCAGCCAGGGCAGCATTCCCGCGAACAGGAACAGAGCATACTTATCAGTTACCTCGCCACGCGGCAAATGGGATCGCAGCAAGCCTTGGAAAACGAACGTATAGACCCCCAACAGCACAAGCGGATGGATCAAGCCCCATACCCAGCCGACCGCTGAGCCGACGTAGCGCTGCTCGAAATCCCGCCGGACCAGTTGGTAGACGAGGCTGCGGTTGCGCACCAGCAACGTCAAGAAGCGGAAGCCTGGAAATCGAGTTCGGGGACCCATCCCTTGGGAGGGTAGCGGAGAGGAGTCGGCGTGTCAACGCCTTAACTTGTTGAAAAACGCGGGCAAAAGAAAAGGTGGCATGAGCCGACCTCTCATGCCACCAATCTCTCTTGTGGGTTCGCAAAGAGAAGCAACTGGCAGTCTACTGTCTGGCAGTTTCGTTAGGTAAGACGTCCCGCAAGGGTTTTTTTTCGTCAGCGCTAGGGGTAAATTGTAGATCGGAGCCTAAGTAACTGAAAAATAAGATGTTGTTTTTCACAGGCATGTTACAATTCAGAGAGAAGAACGAAAGCCACCGACTT
This sequence comes from Bryobacterales bacterium, assembly GCA_965248365.1. Classification (GTDB taxonomy): domain Bacteria; phylum Acidobacteriota; class Terriglobia; order Bryobacterales; family UBA6623. The sequence goes on from CBDFJA010000004.1 coordinate 1,853,738, forward strand.
TTGGACGCTGCTGGGCGTCTCTAATAGTGCTCGGAGTTGGAATTGATTTTCCGAGAAGTGGAGGATCGCGACCTAATCCTGCGTGCCCGTCGGGGTGACGTGGACGCCTTCAACATGCTTGTCTCCCGTTGGGAAAAGCCGATCTACAACTACCTGCTGAAGCAGGTCCGACAGCGGGAAGACGCGCTGGATCTCTCGCAAGAGACCTTCTTGAAGGCCTACCGTAACCTGGGCCGCCTGCAGGAGATCGACCGTTTCCCGTCGTGGCTGTTCCGAATCGCTCATAACGAAATGGTCTCGCTTTACCGGCGTAAGGGACGGATGAGTGACGAGGAAGTACCGGAGGCGGTGGATGGAGGAGCCATATCCTTTGCCGGCTCATCGACCTATCCAGCCGAGTTGAGCCTGGCGGTGCGGCGGGCGTTGGAACTACTCACCGACGAACAGCGGGAGACCGTGGTGCTGAAAGTCTATCAGGGTTTCAAGTTCCATGAAATCGCGGAGATCCTCGACTGCCCGGTTTCGACGATCAAATCCCGGCTCTACGGCGCGTTCGAGGCGCTGCGGGGTGTAATCGCTCCGGTAGCGGGGCCAACGGCCCAGGACTCGAACTGAAGAAAACGAAGAGGTGGCCCTATGTCAGACTCACCCCACGATCTACGCGATTACCTTTTTGGCGAGTTGACTCCCGAGCAGAAGCGGGAAGTCGAGCAGCACTTGAAGACTTCTAGCGAGGCCCGGGAAGAGCTCGAGCAGCTCAAAACCACGCAGAACGCACTGCTCAGCGTTCCCGACGAGGAAGTTCCGCGTCGCATTGCGTTCGTCTCCGACAAGGTCTTTGAGCCTTCACGTGGTTTGCGTCTTTGGAGAGTTTTTTGGGATGCCGCGCCGCGGCTCGCTTTCGGGCTGGCGGCGATCTTGCTGGTGACCTTTGCCGGGCTGTGGTCGGTTCAGCCTTCGCTCACCGTGGACCGCGACGGATGGAGCCTCGCTTTCGGGGGCCGGCCCGCCGCAACGCCGGCCATGCCGGCCGGCGTCGTCGAACAGTTACTCGTTCTCCAGTCGGTTCAGCAAGCCCTGGAGGAAAGTGAGATTCGCCAGCGAGAGATCATGGCCCGCCTGGTCGCCGGACCGGGGGCGAAATCCGCCGCCGAGTGGAAGGTGGCGGTCGCTGAGTTGGGAGAAGACTCCTACCAATCTTGGCGCATACGCCGCAACCGGCTTCGATTGATCACTCGCTCGGCTCAGTTTGACCTGGCCGCCGATTGGTAATCCGCCATGCTTCGACGATCATTGGGTTTGCTGTTAGCCGGCGCGACGATGCTCTCCGCCGGCCCGCCCGCGACCGAGAGCGACTTGGGGAAACAACTCAAGAGAGTCGAGCGCTCGATCGACGGCCGGTTTGAGCAGACTATTGACGAAGGGTCGCCCATGGCCTTGGCCGGCGTGACTCGCGGCTTCTACCTGGAGGGGTTCGGGGTCGTCTTTTCGCTGGAAGTGAACGTCGTCCCGACGCCCAACATCAGCCCTTTCTTTCGGGGGTATGACGCGGAGCAAAAGCGGAAGCTCAATCGCCGCAAAAAGAAACAGCTCGAGTCGTTAGCAGCTCGGGCGCGGAAGATCTTGACCCAAGAAGCGCCCAAGATCGAGGCGCTGCCGGGGGATGAAACACTCGCGCTGGCGATTTCGCTGTTCTACTACAACTGGGAGGACATCAGCGGTTTGCCTTTCCAGCTTGTCGTCCAGGCTCCCAGAAGCGTTCTCCTCGACCATGGCGCCGGACGCCTAACGGATGCTGAGCTCGACCGGCAGATCGAGGTGACGTCTCTTTTCTAGAACCATGCGGGGGTAGTTGAACCCTACGTTGAGCACGGTGAGCAGACGCAACGAAGCAATGGCGGGCCTATTGCGTGCTTCGACCGTCAGCTGGTGAGAAACGCAGGCTAGTGGCAATACGAATGACTTAGCGGTAAGTCCGCCCCCCTTCGGGGGCTAAAAGAACGTTCTTAAGTGACGAGTGTTGGGGCTGCTCGCGGGCGGCGGCCCGGCTCCTGACGATAACGGTTAGGGACGGACCTGGATGCAACGCGGCCCGCGCAGGCGATTCTTGGAGACAGCAAATCATCATGAGAAGTACAGGCCAGAGGACACGGGCATGTCGCCGCGGTTAGGTGAAAGGCTTGTCCAGAAGGGCCTTCTCGAGGCCGAGGACCTCGAACGGGCTCTGGAGCTGCAAAAAGAGCGGGGCGATAAGCTGGGACGCATTTTGATCGACCTGGGCTTTGTGGCGCCGCGAGACGTGATGCAGACTCTAGCCGAGCAACTCGAGATCGCCCTGTTGACAAGCGATGATTTTCCGGCCGTGCTCCCCGAACTCCGGGGGATCGCCCCGCGCTATATGCGGCAGTTCCGATTTCTGCCCGTTTCGCGGGAAGATTCGAGCGTGACGGTGGCCATCAGCGATCCGCTCGACTTTGAAACCTTGGCGACGATCCGCAATTTTACGGGACTCGAAGTGAAGACGGCCCTAGCCGCCGAGCAGGATCTTCTCGACACGATCGACAAGTACTTCGGCGAGGAGGAAGAGCCGGAAGGCGAGGGCGAGGATTCGGGAGGCGACGCCGCCGCCGAGATCGAGCATCTTCGCGACATGGCCAGTGAAGCGCCGGTGATCCGGCTGGTCAACAACATGATCTCGCAGGCGATTGACCAGCGGGCCAGCGATATCCACATCGAGCCGTTTGAAAAGGATTTCAAGATTCGTTATCGCGTCGACGGCGTGTTGCAGGAACAGGATCCCCCCGCGCGGGAGCTGCGGGCCGCCGTGACCTCGAGGATCAAGCTCATGGCGAAGCTCAACATCGCCGAGCGGCGCCTGCCGCAGGACGGGCGGATCAACATCAAGGTGGTCGGTCACGAGGTGGATTTGCGCGTTTCGACGCTGCCCACCTTGTTCGGAGAGAGCGTGGTCATGCGTCTGCTCGACCGCAGCGCCAGCGACTTCTACGATTTGACCCGGCTCGGTTTCGACGATCACATGCTCTCGCGGATGGAGTTTTATACTTCGCTGCCCCACGGCGTCTTCTTGGTCACCGGGCCGACCGGCAGTGGAAAGTCGACGACCCTCTATTCAGCTCTCAAGCGAATTAACAGCAGCGAAAAGAAGATCATCACCATCGAGGACCCGGTGGAATACCAGATGGACGGCATTAACCAGATCCACGTCAACCCGCAGATCGGTCTGACCTTCGCGGCCGGGTTGCGGCATATCGTCCGCCAGGATCCCGATGTCATCATGGTCGGCGAGATCCGGGACCGCGAAACGGCCGACATCGCCATTCGATCGGCCCTGACCGGACACTTCGTCTACTCCACGCTGCACACCAACGACGCCCCCAGCGCCATCACGCGTTTGACCGACATGGGGATCGAGAACTATTTGCTGACCTCTTCGTTGGTCGGTGTTCTGGCGCAACGGCTGGTCCGCCTGATCTGCCGCGACTGCCGGGCCAAGGACGGTCTCGTCGATGCCCCCGACGGAACCCGGGTTGAATCCTGGCGCGGCAAAGGCTGCGACTCGTGCAACGGCTCCGGCTATTCCGGTCGCGTCGGAATATTCGAAATGATGGAGTTGAATGAAGCCATGCGCGAGCTCATCATGGCCAATGCCGACGCGGCTCGGTTGACCGAGCAGGCGCGGCGCAACGGCATGAGGAACTTGCGCGAAGACGGTTGGGAAAAAATTGCCGCCGGGGTGACCACCGTCGAGGAAGTGATGCGGGTGACGCAGGAGTTTTAAGTTCACGGCTCACCGTCCAATGTCCACCTTCCACTACCGCGCGCTAGCCACCGACGGCAAGGTCCGTACGGGCACGCTGTCCGGCGGTGACGAAGCGGCCGCCGCGCGCGAGCTGCGCCGGCAAGGCATGACGCCGGTGTTCATCGGGACGTCCCGTCCCGGCGGCTTGTCGCTGAAACTTCCCAGTTTCGGGCGTCGCCGTTCGCGGGACCTACTGCACTTCACGCAGGAAGTGGCCACGCTGCTCGACGCCGGCATTCCGCTGGACCGCGCTTTGTCGATCACCGCGGAGTTGACCGAGCGGAAACACTTTCGTTCGGTCATAGACGATGTGCTCCGCGCCTTGCGCTCGGGATCCTCTTTCGCCGATAGCCTAGGCGCCCGTCCCGAGTATTTCTCGGAACTCTATCTCAGCATGGTCCGCGCGGGGGAAGTGAGCGGAACGCTGCCGCTCACCATGGACCGCTTGGCCGAGTTCGAGCGTTCGCGGGACGAGCTGCGCGGCTATATCGTCTCGTCGCTGACTTATCCGGGGTTGCTGACCATCGTGGGCGCCGGCTCGATTTTCGTGTTGCTGAAGTTCGTGATCCCGAAGTTCGCCGAGGCTTTCACGCAATCGAACATCGTTATGCCGACGCCGATGCGCATGCTGCTCGGCGTGAGCGACGTGGTCAGCGTCTACGGCGCACCGGCCATTGCGTTGCTGGTTTTGAGCGTGGTTGGACTGCGCTACTACATCAAGACACCCGCCGGCCGTCTTGCTTGGGACCGTTTCCAGCTCAGAATCCCGTTGCTCGGGGCGGCGCTACAGAAGGCCGACACGGCTCGCTTCGCTCGGGCCATGGCGACGCTGGTCCAGAGCGCCGTTCCCTTGGTGCAGTCGATTGGGATTGCACGCGGAATCTTGTCGAACCGCATCCTCTCGGGCGCACTGGATGCGGTCGCCCAGGGCGTCAAGCGCGGCGAAGGGATCGCCGGACCGCTGCGAAAGACCGGCCGGTTTCCGCCCCTGGCCGGACACTTACTCGCCGTCGGGGAGGAGACAGGCAGCCTCGACCGGATGTTCGATCGCATGGCGGATATCTACGACAAAGACACCCGCGAGGCGGTCAAGCGTTTTACCGCGCTGTTTGAGCCCATCGTGATCGTCTTCATGGGAGTGATCGTAGGCGCTATGATTCTAAGTATCATGTTGGCGATTACAAGCATCCAGCAGACGGGGCTTTAGGTATGAGAAACAAACGGCACATGAAACAGCGGAGACAACGCCGGCGCGCCGGCATCACCTTGATCGAAATGCTGGTGGTGATCACCATCGTGGCATTGTTTTCCGCCGTGGCCTTCCAGCAATACTCCGGCATCGTCGACAAGGGCCGACAGACGGCCGCTCAAACCCAATTAGAGCAATTCGCTACCGCCGCCCAGCGCCATTACATCGAGTACGGACGATTTCCGGCGGAAGAAGAGGGCCTCCAAGCGCTCCGTCCTTACTTGGCCAAGGATATTGGGTTGGACCCCTGGCAGCGGCCCTACGAGTACCGCTATCCCGGCGAACACGGCCCCGACCCGGACCTGATCTGCTACGGAGCCGACGGAGTGCCCGGGGGCGAGGGTCCGAACGAAGACGTAGTCAGTTGGAAGTGACAGCCGTCAGTCCTTGAGCCCTGTACGGTCGGGCCGTGTTCAGGCCCCCGGCCCGGCATGCCGTGCCCCTGGGGAGCGCGATTCATCCCGCCTCTACATCCCCGGCGGCGGGCATTTGGCTACACCTCTGCCGACCGCTGGTGAGAAATCCGGGCAACTCCCCGAGATCTCCGACTTCTCCCACGTCCCCTTGATCGCAACCCTGGAAATCCGCTATCCTAGGCTAGGCGAAGAAAAGGAGAAGGAGGTCCCCCTTGAGCTTGTCTCTGAACTTCCCCGATTCCAAGACCCCGCAACAAGAACCTGCATTGCCCGACCCGCTGGTTCGACGGGACATGTCGCTCGACGGCCTGGTCGATCACCTCGAAGCTCTGGAGCGCCAGCAAGACTCGCCGATTACCGCCATCCGCCGCCGGCCGGCCCGGCCGGCGAAGTTTGTGGAACTCCCCGAAGCGATAGACGCTCGCCTGAAGAAGGCGCTGGCCTCTCGCGGGATCACCCGGCTCTACAGCCACCAGGCGGAGGCGTTCGAGCGAATGGCGGCCGGAGAAAACATCGTTCTTCCCACTCCCACCGCGAGCGGCAAGACGCTTTGTTACAACTTGCCGGTGCTGAACGATCTCCTCCAAGACAGCGGGATTTCGGCCCTTTACCTGTTCCCGACCAAGGCCCTGTCGGAGGATCAGCTCGATGAATTCCACGGCTTGATCGAAAGCGTCGGCGCCGACATTCGGGCCTTCACCTACGACGGCGACACCCCGCAAGACGCCCGCCGCGCCATTCGCCGCCGCGCCAACGTCGTGCTGACCAATCCGGATATGCTGCACGCCGGGGTTCTGCCGCATCACACGCGCTGGGCGCGGTTCTTCGAAAACCTTCGCTACATCGTCGTGGACGAGCTGCACACCTACCGCGGTGTCTTCGGAAGCCACGTCGCCAACCTGTTCCGCCGCCTCAAACGCGTCTGCGAGTTCTATGGATCGAAGCCCCAGTTCGTCTGTTGCTCGGCAACGATCGCGAATCCCAAACAGTTGGCGGAATCTCTCATCGAACAGCCGGTTTCCGAAGTCGCCGACAACGGCGCGCCCAGCGGGGAAAAGTTCTTCGTCTTCTACAACCCGCCCGTCGTGAACCGGCAGTTGGGCATCCGGCGAAGCTACATCGGCGAGACCCGCCGCCTAGCCTCCACGCTTCTCGATCGCCGCCAGCAAACTCTCGTCTTCGCCAACAATCGCTTGGCGACTGAGATCCTCGTGCGATACCTGAAAGAAGCCTGCCGCCGCGGACACCTCGCGTCCGAGTCGATTCGCGGTTACCGCGGCGGTTACCTGCCGCGCGAAAGGCGGGAGATCGAGCGCCAGTTGCGCGGCGGTGAGATTCTGGGCGTCGTGGCAACGAACGCTCTCGAGCTGGGCATCGACATCGGCTCTCTCGACGCCGTTGTACTGGCGGGCTATCCGGGATCGATCGCTTCCACCTGGCAGAGGGCGGGCCGAGCGGGAAGGCGGAACTCGCTTTCCGTAACGGTTCTGGTGGCCTCGAGCGCGCCGCTCGACCAATACATCGTCGAGCACCCCGAGTACTTTTTCGAGGCGTCCCCCGAACACGCCCAGATCAACCCCGACAACCTCGAGATTTTGATCAGCCATCTGAAGTGCGCCGCGTTCGAGTTGCCGATTCGAGACGGCGAGAAATTCGGCCCCCATCCGACGGCCGAGCCTTGCGAGTTCCTCCAGGAAGCAGGCGTTCTTCATCACGCGGGCGGCGCCTGGCATTGGACGTCGGAATCCTATCCGGCCGACGCGGTCAGTCTACGGAAAATTACCAGCGACAACTTCGTGGTTGTCGATATCAGCGGCGAGGCGAAAGTCATCGGCCAGGTCGACTTCCCGGCGGCTCTGACGACGCTTCACGAAAAAGCGATTTACATGCACGAGGGCAAGCTCTACCATGTCGAGCGATTCGACTACGACGAGCGCAAGGCCTACGTGAAACAGGTGCAGTGCGATTATTTCACCGACGCCATCGATTACACGCAGGTCAAGATTCTCGACTCTTTCGATTCCGCGGCGATCCACCTGGCCGTCGCTCACCATGGGGAAGTACGCATCAACCGCCAGATCGTGGGCTTCAAGAAGATCAAGTTCTACACCAATGAAAACGTGGGCGCGGGCAAGCTCTCAATGCCCGAGCAGGAAATGCACACCACGTCGTTCCGGCTGACCTTCCCCGACGGATTTCCCGAGCCGTTGAGCGAGTACTCCCCGACCGAAAAGCAGCACGCAGTGGCCGGGCTGGGTAACGTTCTGCGCACGGTGGGTTCGCTGCTGTTGATGTGCGATCCGCGAGACTTGGGCGTCGCCTTGGGCAGCGAGGATTCCACCGCATCGAAGCTGTTCGAGCCTACGCTCTACCTCTACGACAACTATCCGGGCGGCATAGGCCAGAGCGAGCCGCTGTTCCGGCTGCGCGAGACCTTGCTCGCGAAATCGCGTGAATTGCTTTCGTCGTGTCCCTGCGAGAAGGGTTGCCCTTCGTGCGTCGGCCCGATCGGCGAAGTCGGAGAGAAGTCCAAAGAGGCGGCCAAGCAGTTGTTGGAGGGAGTGTTGGGTTCGTCGAAGGGCGAAGCCGCACTGGCTACGTCCGCGCCAAGTCGAGACGGAGAAAGCGAAGTCACCGCGTGAGACCCCGCCCGGCGGATGATCCGGATGGTTCAGGTGAACCAAGCCGCCGAGTCGGCCCCAAGCGGGAACAATAGCGGGATGAATCCTGACCTCAAGTCGCAACTGGCGAGCTTGCGTCGGCGCGTCCGCCGCGTGGAAAAGAGTACCGCGAGCCGCTCAACCCGGCCTCCGGCCAACGCAACTTTCCCTCGCTACGTCCAAGACTGGCCGCGCGCCAATGTCTCCGCTGCCCAACTTACCTCCCCGCTTGCCGACGATATGCCCTTGGGCGATCCGGAGCGCTACCAGGCCGAGACCTTGTTGGACGGCAAAGTCGTCGAGAACGGCCGCGGGCGCTATTTCTTGTCCGAGAAACTCTACGCCTCTCACCAGCGCCACGGCAGCATGGAGATTTCCCACCTGGCCGAACTGCCGGGCGAGCTGCTGACAGGCATTTCCCGAGACGAGATCCCGGCCCGCGATCCCACGCGGTGGGCTTTCCTGGACACCGAGACCACCGGCCTCGCCGGAGGCACCGGAACCTGTGCTTTCTTAGTGGGGGTAGGAACCATCGAGGAAGACGGTTTTCGAGTGCGCCTTTTCTTCATGCGCGATTTCGACGAAGAAGCCGCCATGCTCGAAGGGCTGGCCGATTTCCTGGCCGACTACGACGTTTTGGTCACCTATAACGGCAAGGCCTACGATGCTCCGCTTCTGGAAACCCGCTATCGGCTTGCGCGCCTGCCCTTCGCGCTGGAACGATTGCATCACCTCGACCTGCTGCACGGCGCCCGCCAGTTGTGGAAACTGCGTCTCGAAAGCTGCCGCCTCGCAGACCTCGAATATGAAATCCTCGGCGTGGAGCGGGAAGGGGATCTTCCGGGAGATCTAATCCCCTACTATTACTTCGAATACCTCAAGACGAAGCAGGCTTTCCGGCTGGTTCCACTGTTTCACCACAATGTCATCGACATCGTCTCGCTCGCCTGCTTGACCGCCGTCGTGCTGCCGGCGTTCTCTTGCGGCGGCGAAGCAGACCTCAGACACGGCGCTGACTTGCTCGGGCTTGGGCGTTGGCTGCGCCGCTCGAAGCAATACGAGCCGGCGTTGCGGCTCTACCAGCGGGCGATCGAGGCGGGGTTGGCGGATAGCAGTCTGTTCGCGGCTTTGTGGGAAGCCGCGCTGCTCGAGAAAAAGCTTGCGCGCTACGAAGACAGTCTTCTGACTCTGTCGGACCTAGCCCGTGTGAGGAACCCCTATCAGCAGCCCGCGCTCGAGGAGCTAGCCAAGCATCGCGAACACCGCGATAAGGACTTTCGAACCGCCCTCGAAGCCACTGAAGCAGCCCTTCTGATCGACAGGTCTCCTGAGCTGCTGCACCGTAGGAAACGGCTCGAAAGGAAACTGTTGAAGCAGACCCCGGTAGACGAATCAGACAGCAACGAGCCACTCTTCTAACCTGAAACTTCCAATCTCGCTCCCGCGCCCCTCTCCATTACAGCGGAAACCGACCCAGCCCGCGGTTACGGTTGTCGCGGTTGCGACGGGGGTCTGGGCCGCCTTCGATTTTCGAGTTGACTCCGGGCCGCTGCGTCACATTCTCGAAAGTGACTTCCTCCTCGGTGAAGAACAGGTCGCGATCGAGGACCATGTCGAGCTGGGTGCCCTTCTCAAGGATCGCCTCGGGACCGCGAGAGGCCAGTACGCCGATCAGCCCGGCAGCCGCGCCCGCCGCCGCTCCGACGCCTACGCCTAGGCCGGCCTTGCCGCTGGCGGCGCCCGCGATCACCCCGATGGACGCACCCGCCGCGGTCGTTTCGCCCACCGATCGTGCGTCGCCCCCTCTGTTGCCCTCACTGCTGACCTTGCCTTCTTGCCGATCGAAATCCTCCGGCGAGCGGCCGTCGAGCGCACCCACTCGGCCGACCAAGTCTCGAATCGTGCCGTTCGGCAGGATCAACTGCTCGAAGCGGAGAAACAGTTCCCCACGACCCTTCACGCGACCAGGCCGCTTGACGCTGGTTACCGTCCCGGAGACGTAGGTGCCGGGCGGGATGACAATCCGTCCGTCGACCGGCACCGGGTATACGGACTCGAGGTAGACTCGGTCGCCCGCCGAGGCATGCTTGGTGCTGACGCTGTTGATGAGAACCAATGGAACTCGCGTGCCCCGGGGGATGGTGATGCCGGCACCCTGGGGCTGCTCCCTGGTCTTGAGACCGTCGGACAGTACGGTGCTGGGCTCGCCGGGGTCGTCGTTGGTCTGTTGTGCGAGTAGCGGCGCTGTGAACAAGCCCAGCACCAACCCGCTGAGGAGAATTGCCTTTTCCATGAGAATGACTCCCTGCTTATTCTAGCCCGCCAATGACGCAGCTCCGGCCTCTGCTCTATATAAACACGTCCCGGGGATTCCGGTTGCGCCGGGTTGTTCTTTTTCTTTCATGGATCGACGGCGATCGTCAGACCCGGCTGGCTGGGGACCCCGTCGACCTCGATCATCACCTCCACGTCGCCCGTCGGGGTGAGGTCGGGCAGAAGCACATTGATTTGATAGAGGCCCGCGAACCCTGGGGCTTGCCCAGCATAGAGCAGCCTGTGATCGGGAACCGGCTGACCCTCTACCCAGACTCGAGAGGGCAAGACGATCCAGGCCGCAAAATTTGGCAGTTCGCCCTCGAAGACGGTCGGAACCGTCTGCCCCAGACCCGTAGCCCAGAGGACCACCAACTGGCCGGGATGAGCCGGTGTTGCGCCCTCGGGATGTCCCCGCCCCACGGGGGTGAAGTCCAGGTGAGTCGCCACGGCTTGGAGCCGGCCGTCGGGCAGCGGCGGCGGCCAAGAAAACAGTCCTGGGGAAAGCTCTCTGATCTTGACCATTTCCGACTCGCTCCGGAGGCTCTCTCGGGTGACCTCTAACGGCAGCTCGCCCGGAAGAATGGCTGAAGGCGCCTGGGCGTTGATCTGATTCGGAGAAACGTAGTAGAGGGGCGCCAAGACACCTCCAATCTTAACGCTGACCCCGCCCAAGGTGACCGGCAGCCTCCCTCCCACCAGGTCGGCCCGGCTGGCCCGGCGGGTGCGGAGGGAAAGGTCTTTACCGAAAATCGAGATGATGGCGTTCGGGGAGATGAAGTTGTCGGGAGCGGGCGTGAAACTGGCCGCGTTGACGACTCCGCCGACGTTAATGGAGGGGGCGTAGCGACGCCCTTTTTCGGCGCCGAGCACCGTCGACGCCGCAGCCAGCCAGACAGCCAGCCGGAGGGCCCAGAAGCTCATCAGCCGGTGCTGAAGCCCGTTCTAGCACTCGCGGTCAGCACGCGGCTAAAATCGAAATGAGACGCGGCTTTCTGCCCGTCGAACGGCGCAACACGAAACGGTCGCACAGGCCCAGGGCTAGCTGTGATCTTTCAACAGGTTGTTCATTCGGTCCCGGACCAGGGAAGCTGGAGTTGTCGAATAACCACGACCCTGGAGAGACCGCATGAACATCCATCAGAATGCCCGATTGACGCCCAAAGGCCGAGCCCTTTTGGTTCGATGCATCCTCGCTGGAGAGACGCCTCGGGCCGCCGCGGCGGCCCGAGACGTCTCAGAACGCACCGCCCGCCGTTGGCTGGCCCGCTACCGCGGCGAAGGCGAAGCCGGTCTCTACGATCGCTCTTCGCGTCCCCGGCATAGCCCGCGCCGCACCCCGCAAGCCGTCGTTGAGCGCGTCCTCGCCCTGCGCCGACAACGTTGGACGGGCCGCCGCATCGCCCAAACCCTGCGGCTATCCCCGGCCACCGTCAGCCGCCTCCTCGGTCGCGCCGGACTCAACCGTCTCCGCGATCTCGAACCCGCTCCCCCCGTTCGCCGCTACGAACATCACCGTCCCGGCGATCTACTGCATCTCGACATCAAAAAGCTCGGCCGCTTCCAGCACGCCGGTCACCGCGTTACCGGCGATAAGACCCGACGCTCCCGCGCCGCCGGCTGGGAGTTCGTCCACGTCGCCGACCATTCCCGCATCGCCTTCTCCCAGATCCTGCCCGATGAGCGCAGCCTTTCCGCTGCCCAGTTCCTTCTCCTCGCCCACGCCTACTATGGCTCGCTTGGCATCCGCATCCGACGCCTGCTCACCGACAATGGCTCCTGGTACCGCTCCCGCCACTTCCGTCGTACTGGCCGCCGCCTCGGCATCCGCCACCGCTTCACCCGCCCCTACACCCCTCGCACCAACGGCAAGGCCGAGCGCTTCATCCAAACCGCCCTCCGCGAATGGGCCTATGCCCGCTCCTACTGCTCCTCCCTCCAACGCGCCAACCATCTGCTCCCCTGGCTCCACGACTACAATTGGCATCGCCCCCACGCCAGCCTCGGCTATAATCCCCCTATCAGCCGACTCCCTCCTCCCCGGAACGACCTGTTGAGGCTCCACAGCTAGCCCGCTTTTCTCACCACCTGACGGTCGAAGCACGCAATAGGCCCGCCATTACTACGTTGCGCTTGCTCGCCGTGCTCAACGTACCGTTCAAGTACGCCTACGCTCGCCGAGCGTCGCGCGCCTTGTACTGACGGGCCTCTCACGCACTTCGTCTCGCCACGTGGTGAGAAAAGCGACCTAGCCCGGGGCCGACTCGCACATCTGGCGAGCGGGCAGTCTGACGGGACCGTCGGGTCCCACACCCCCGCGGAGCTGATTCGCGTAAGAATCCTCCGTCGGAACCCCTGAAAAACCGAGCTCCAGGCGCGGTCCCGCGCGAAGCCTCAGATGCCGTAGGCCACGCCGAATTCACTGGCGACGTAGTCTCGCATGGCCGCCGCATAAATCTCGTTGCTGCGCCGGCGGATGAGGCTTTCCTCCCGCTTCGGGTGAGCAAGATGTTCCAGTTCGTGCAGAAAGATTGCCAGAAGCGCGGTGTGGAAGCGGCGGTATTCCAGCTCCGCCCGAGAAGCTTCGTCACGCTCGTATTCATCCGCTGAAACGGCCAAGCCGGAGAGCGGCAGCGGCTCCCAACAGCGAATCGCTTCCACGGCTAGGTCCATCTCGCCAACCCGCCGGCCCGTGTCGGACATGAGGCGGCGCGCCAAACGGCTTTCCGTGCCCGGCAAGTGGCAGTGTCCCAGGCAGGTGCAAGCGTTGCGGGGCCGCAACTCGGCCACGACCAGCGTCGGTACCTTTTCCAACACGTCGCAGTAGCCGTCGCGCAACTCGGGCGTGAGGGAAGGGTAGGTGCTACACAGCGCCGACTGGAGTGAGGTCGCAAATCCCAGGCGACCACGAGGATAGCTGGCAACCACCAAAGGCAACTCGTCTCCGGCACGTATCAGCATTTGATCGTGCCCTCGGATTCGCTCGATCACCTCGGCCAGCAGTCCCCGCGAATGGATACGTAACGGCCTTTTCATCGGTCCCTCCTTTCATCATAGCGCTCGCAAAAAATGGGGTCAGCCGGCCGGCACGGGCAGTCCTTCCGGCGGCTTCCGCTCGGGGCCGCGGCCGGCCGCGCTACCCTGGCCTCTGGGGTGAAGTTCCCCCGTCATTCTAAGTGCTACACTCGACTTTCTGTCGTCCAAGATAAACTGGGAGGTGAGCGGAATGGCGGGCTATTATCACGAGGAAGACCTTCCGCGTTTCGGGGAGATGGGCAACCACGCCCCGGAGCTTTGGGAAAAGTTCGAGGCCTGGTACGAAGCAGTCTTCGGCGAGGGCGCCCTAACCGAGCGGGAAAAGAACCTCATCGCGCTCGCTGTGGCGCATGCCGTCCAGTGCCCCTACTGTATCGATGCCTTCACGCAGGGTTGTTTGGAAAAAGGTTCCAACTTGGATCAGATGACCGAAGCGGTCCACGTGGCCTCGGCGATTCGCGGGGGAGCCAGCCTCGTCCACGGGCTGCAAATGCGAAACGTCGCCGAAAAGCTGAGCATGTAATGGCCGCCGCCTGGGGCAGTCTAAGGAGCCGCGAGCATCCGCTCGCCTCGGCCGGCGAGCAACTCCATGTGCTTAGCAACTCAGTGTTGGGGCACAAACCGTTCGACGAGTCCTTGGCCGCCTCGGGACTCCACCCTCTGAGGGCTACCGGGATCGCGATTTTTCAAATCAATGTCGGCAAGCTCTGCAATCAAACCTGCAAACACTGTCACGTGGATGCCGGTCCCGACCGAAAAGAGGTCATGACCCGCGAGACTATAGAGCTGTGTCTGAAGGCGCTCGAGCAGACCGACGCGCCTACGGTTGATATCACCGGCGGCGCGCCCGAGCTCAACCCGAACTTCCGATGGCTCGTCAGCGAGGTGAAAAAACTCAGCCGCCATGTGATTGACCGCTGTAACCTGAGTATCTTGCTGTTGCCCTCGCAGCACGGACTCGCTGAGTTCTTGGCCGAGAATCGGGTCGAAATCGTCGCCAGCCTGCCCTATTTCCTCGCCGAGAAAACGGACGCGCAACGAGGCGAAGGGGTTTTCGAGAAGTCCATCGAAGCGCTGAAAAGGTTGAACTCCTTGGGCTACGGGCAAGAAGAATCGGGGCTCGAGTTGAACTTGGTTTATAACCCGACGGGTGCGTTTTTGCCGCCGCCGCAACAAAGCGTCGAAGCTGATTTCAAGCGTGAGTTATGGAATCGTCACAGGGTTGCTTTTAATTCGCTCTACACGATCACCAACATGCCGATCAGCCGGTTCTTGGAGTTTCTCCTGCGAACGAACAACTACGACCGCTACATGGAGCGGCTGATTCAGGCCTACAACCCCGGCGCGGCTGCCGGCGTGATGTGCCGCGATACGCTTTCAGTCGGATGGGACGGCGCCCTTTACGACTGCGATTTCAACCAAATGCTGGATCTGCCCGTCTCGTTTGGGGCGCCGGGCCATATTCGGGATTTCGCCTCCGGGGAGCTCGGCCAACGACGAATCGTTACCGGCCAGCATTGCTACGGCTGCGCCGCCGGGGCCGGATCGAGCTGCGGAGGGGCCACCGCCTAGCCTGCTGGTCAACCGGGATAGTTCCTCGCCCGCCAGATCCGCGGCCTTTCGGTCCTGTGGCGCGCGTATTCTTGCGTGCCGTGCCGCCATTCTTGGCGACATCGAATTGGGGGATCCAGCCGTCCCTTTTTGACCGGGGTGGGCCGCCTCAAAACGGACGTTTCGGGAGCAACCGGGTCACACGGAGCCGCGGGCGCGAGCCTGCGGTCAAGATTGCGAATAACCGCGGTCGCCGCTTGTTCACGCGAGACCCGGTTTAACTCAACACCTTGACCGCACCCTTGCGGGCGCAGCTCTGTCAGGTACTCCCAAGGACGTTTGCCCTCGGTTTGCCGGATTGCCCCGCGAGCGTTAGTCCGTCTTTCTCCGTTGTGGCGCGCGCATTCTTGCGTGCCGTGTCGCCATTCGTGGCGACATCGAGATCTCCGCAGGGGGTTATCTCGCGCCTGAACTCTCGCCGGTCGTTCCGCCCGATCCCGGGCGCTCACTCGCTCCCTGGGGACGTTGGGCGGGAAATCAGCGCGGTCGCGTGGGCTTCGGCGGCCTTTCCCTCCCCCACCGGCCCTAGCCCCTCGGCCGTCTTGGCCTTGATGCCGATACGCGCCGCCGCGACGCCCAGAGCATCGGCCACCGCTTGGCGCATCCGATCACGGTAGGGCAGGATCTTCGGCTGCTCGAGGATAATCACAGCATCCACGTTAACGACTCGGTAACCCTGCCGCTCGGTCAGCTCGCGCGCATGACGCAGGAATACCAAGCTCGAGGCGTCCCGCCAACGGGGATCGGAAGGCGGGAAATGCTCGCCGATATCACCCAGTCCCGCCGCTCCCAACAGCGCGTCCGTGACGGCGTGCAGAACGATGTCGGCGTCGGAATGGCCGGCCAGACCCCGCTCGAAGGGGATTTCCACACCGCCTAGGATCAGCTTTCGTCCCTCGACCATCGGATGAAGATCGTAGCCGATCCCGACACGGAACTCCAGGGTCATTGGCGTTAGAGGTTTTGAGGCTTTAGCGACTTTGGCGATTCTAGCGAAGCGTGTCGTCGCTCGACGCGCCCCGCGCCGCCTCCTCCTGATAGAACAGGCGGGCCAAAGCCATGTCTCCGGGTTTGGTGATCTTGATGTTCCGATCGCTGCCCAGCAGGACGTGAACGTCTTCGCCGACGTGCTCCACCAGGCTGGCCTCGTCGGTTGCTAGGAACCTGTCCCGCTCAGCCTGCTCAAAAGCGTTCTTGAGTAGGGAAAACTTGAACACTTGCGGCGTCTGGGCCAACACGATGCGTTCTCTCATCAGGGTGGAACGGATCACCGTGCGGTCGACTTGCTTGATGGTATCGACCGCAGGGATGGCCAGAATCACGGCTCCCGACTTGGACGCTTCTTCGCAGATCGCATCGATCTGCGAGACGGTTACAAAAGGCCGCACGGCGTCGTGGACGCAAACCAGTTCCGTGTCGGCGGGAACCTGCGTCAAACAGTTACCTACCGAGCTTTGTCGGCTGCGCCCTCCTTCGACCAAGTGCACCGGCGTTTCGTAGCCTTCCTGTTGCAACTGCCCGCGAAAGGGATCCATGTCCTCGGCGCGCACCGCTACGTAGATTTCCGAAACCGCCGTGGCAGCGACGAATTTTCGGACAGTGTGAATCAGGATCGGCGCTCCTTCGAGCAGCATGAACTGTTTGCGGCTGGTTCCCGAGCTCTCGGCCGAAGCCTTTCCCATTCGAGTTCCCAGCCCGGCGGCGGGAATAATCGCCACGGTTTTCATGTTGTCTAGCGTCCGGCGGTGTGTTCGACCCGGTGTGGGCGCTGGGAAGCGGAGTGCCGGCCTCCGGCCCGCGGCGCGGCTGACGCACGCTCCTGCTCTCTCTGCGATGCGCTCGAAGGCTGTGTTTTCTCGTCGTAACAGCCGAAAATCATCTTGCCCGCCGTCGTCTGTAGAACGCTGGTGACAGAAACTTCGATCGTTTGATTGATGAACCGGCGAGCATTGTCTACCACCACCATCGTGCCGTCGTCGAGATAAGCCACCCCCTGATTGAGTTCCTTGCCCTCTTTCAAGATGAACACACGCATGCTCTCGCCGGGCAAAACGACAGGCTTGAGCGTGTTCGCCAGCTCGTTGATGTTCAGCACGTCCACGCCTTGCAGGTGGGCCAGCTTGTTGAGGTTGAAGTCGTTCGTGACGATCTTGGCATCGATGTCCTTGGCAAGCTGAATCAGCTTCAGATCCACCTCCTTAAGACGCGGATAATCGGTTTCAAGAATTCGCACGTTGAGGTCCGACATTTTTTGGATTTTCTGCAGAATATCCAACCCCTGCCGGCCGCGGTTCCTTTTCAGACTATCCGCCGAGTTGGCCACGAGCTGCAACTCCCAAAGCACGAACTGAGGGACCACGAGTACTCCGTCCAGGAACCCCGCTTCGGCGATGTCGGCGATACGGCCGTCGATGATGACACTGGTGTCGAGGAGCTTTTGCGAGTTTTCGGCCGCCCTATCCTCCCCGAAGACACCGCCCAAGGCCGCCAGGTTGAGCGTTTCCCCTTTCGCGCCGCCGACCACCACTCCCACGTATCCGAACAGCAGCAGTACGCCGAGACTGATAAAAGACGCAGCTTCCGGCGGCAAGCTCGCCTCCAGAACTAGACTCGTCAGGAAAGCTCCCGCGATGCCGAGAACCGACCCCACCCCGGCTCCGAGCAAGCGCTGCAGACTTGCCTTTCGCAGGCGGCTTTCTAAGAGGATGATCACCGCCCCGCCTACCGCGCCGACCAAAACGGACGGCCAAGTCTCTAGGCCGAACGGTTTCAAATGGAACGACGTTAGGACAAAGATACCGACGAATAGGATCCGAGTAATCCACAGGTCCCGCATGATGAGAGCTCCCGGACGTCAAAACCCGCGCGTGTATGAGAACAAACAGGCCGCCCCGGCGCCCGTGGTGAAAATTAGGCTCGGCAAAAACTGAGGGCCGTCATCCGATTTTCGCCTTCACCATCGCTTTTCCCCAAGAGGGGGCAGCCGACGAAAATATGGACCATACCCATTTCTTGACGCCCAAGACCTTCACCACCAACCGGCAGGCCGCCAAAAGTATATCACTGGCTAGAGCGGTCGCACAAACCGCTGCACGGCGTTGTCAACGCCCAATAGAAATGGCCCCTATTTGGCAAGACAGAATCGTGGTCGTCGGGACGGCGGGGGATGCCGCCTCGGCAAGCGTGCACCGCCTCTTCGTCAAGCCAGGCACATCCTGAACACTTTCCGAGTAGCAACCTTCTCGATAGAGGATGTCTTATACCCTGGCAAACGGGGGATACGATGGACCCAAAAAAGCCGACGGTCGAGCACTGCTAGCCCGCTTTTCTCACCAGGTGGCGAGACGAAGTGCGTGAGAGGCCCGTCAGTACAAGGCGCGCGCCGCTCGGCACCGCATTTGTTGAATAATGCGGGCTAGCCGCAATACTGTCGAGTTAAGAATATTTTCATGCTATCCTGTTCTCATCAACAGGAGGTGCGTGACATGGCACGAACGTTGGCGGAGATTCCCCCCGGCTCGCGAATTAGCGACTACATCAGTTTGGGCGTGCTGGCCCGGCGGTTTCCGCGTTCGACGGTGGATCGCGTGTTGCGGCGCAGCGGTCGGGCCGACCGTCGTCAGCGCGATTTGCCGGCACCGGTGATGGTCTACTACGTGATCGCCTTGGCGTTGTATATGCAGGTGTCCTATCGCGAAGTGTTGCGTTGCCTGCTGGAAGGACTCAGCTGGCTGCGGGCCGCTCACAAACGGCCGGCGGCGGCGAGCCGCTCGGGCATCTCGCGGGCCCGCATACGGCTGGGGGCCGAGCCCCTGCGGCAATTGCACGACGAGGTCGTCAAGCCGATCGCCGACCCCACCACTCGCGGCGCCTGGTACGGTCGCCGGCGGCTGGTCTCGCTCGACGGCAGCGTTCTCGACCTCGCCGATGAGCCGGGCAACCGGCAAGCGTTCGGGCGTCCGGGGGTCTCGCGGGGCGCCAGCGCCTATCCCCAATTGCGTTTCGTATCCCTGGTGGAAAACGGCACGCACGTGCTGTTCGGCTCTCGCCTGGGACCCTACGCGAGGAGTGAAATCGCACTGGCCCAGCAGCTGCTGCCGGCGCTCGAAAAGGACATGCTCTGCCTGGCCGACCGCAATTTCTTCAGCTATCCGCTGTGGAAGCAGGCGCGTGGGACGGGGGCGGCTCTGTTGTGGCGTGTCAAGAAGAACTTGCGTTTGCCCCTCCAGCGGCGACTCGCCGACGGCTCCTATCTGAGCCGTATCTATTCCGGCGAAGGGGACCGCCGACGCCAAACCAACGGCCTCGAGGTGCGCGTCATCAAGGATCGGCTCGAGGGTGTTGACAACGCCGAACCCCTCTACCGTTTGCTGACCAGCCTGCTCGACCCGGCCGCGGCGCCGGCCCCACCACTGGCGGCGCTCTACCACGAGCGCTGGGAGATCGAAACGGCGTTTGACGAACTCAAGACGCACTTGCGAGGATCCAAGATCGTGCTACGCAGCAAGACGCCGGAGCTGGTGCGCCAGGAGTTTTGGGGGCTGCTGCTGGCGCATTTTGCGATTCGCGATCTGATGCATGAGGCCGCCGTCAACAGCCAACAGGATCCGGATCGGCTTTCCTACGTGCATGCGCTGCGGGTGGTCTCCAGCCGCGGCCGCCGCCGTCCGCGCGGCGTCAAGCGCAAGATGAGCAGCTACCCGCTACGCCCGCGCGCCCCCATCCGCAACGACCGCAGGAAAGTCGAGATTTCCATGCTTCTTTCTTAAATCGACAGTATTTGGGCTAGGGCAGTCGTTACGGCAAGGCCGACAAGAACCGCTCAACGCCGCTCGCCATGCCACGGCCAGCACGCACTCTCCTACGCCCAATACGTACGGTCTAGACTGCAGTATTGCACCGCCTCGGCCAACTGCTTCACTCCTAGCTGGTCTTCACCGTTGAGGTCAGCTATTGTTCGGGACACCTTTAAGATCCGATCATGAGCCCGCGCCGAGAGCCCCATCCGTTGCACCGCCATCTCCAGCGTCCGCTCTCCCGCCTCATCCAGCCGGCAATGCTCCCGGATCATCTTCGACGGCATCCGCGAGTTCGCATAACCGCGCTTCAATTGAACCGCGCGCGCCCGCTCGGCGCGTTCTCGAATGTCGGCCGAGCACTCCGCCCCCTCTTCCGACCTTAGTTCTCGGTACTTTACCGGCGGCACTTCCACGTGAATGTCGATACGATCGAGCAGCGGGCCGCTGATCTTTCCCACATATCTCTGGATCATCAGCGGCGTGCAGCGGCACTCCCGGTTCTGATCCCCAAAATACCCGCAGGGGCAGGGGTTCATGGCCGCTACCAGCATGAAAGAGGAGGGGAACGTCAAGCTCAGGTTGCAGCGGGCAATCGTGATGTTGCCGTCCTCGAGAGGCTGCCGCAGCAACTCCAACACATTGCGCGGAAATTCGGGGAACTCGTCCAGAAACAGCACCCCGTTGTGGGCGAAACTCACTTCACCCGGGCGCGGCATCCCGACGCCGCCACCTACCAGAGCGGCGTTTGACACGCTATGGTGGGGCGCCCGAAAGGGGCGCTCCGCCACCAGACCTTCTTGCTCCCCGAGAATGCCGGCGACGCTGTGCACCTTCGTCGTTTCCAGAGCCTCTTCGAAGATCAACTTCGGGAGGATTCCCGGCAGGCGCTTCGCCAACATCGTCTTCCCCGATCCCGGAGGGCCGACCATCAACAGGTTATGACCCCCAGCCGCCGCGATCTCCAATGCGCGCTTGGCCGTCTCCTGGCCCCTTACTTCTCGGAAGTCATACGCCGGCCTCGGCTCGGGAGCCTCCCACTTCATTTGTTGCCGTCCCGTTGCTCGCCGCGCAAGTTCCGGAATTCTCAATCAGCCGCACGACTTCCCTCAGGTGCCGCACTCCGTACACATTCACGCCTTCTACAACCGCGGCCTCGGCCACGTTGTCGGTGGGGACGATCAGGTTGGGAATTCCCGCTCCCTTGGCGCAGACCGCGACCGGTAAAGCCCCCCGCACCGCTCGAAGCCCTCCGTCCAGTGAAAGCTCCCCCACCACAAGAAAATCCTCCATCGAGTTGGCGGGAATCGTCCCCATCGCGCCCATGATCCCGAGCGCCATTGGCAGGTCGAAGCCCGCCCCCTCCTTGCGAAGATTCGCGGGAGCAAGATTGACCGTCACCGCTTTGTTCGGATACCCAAAGCCCGAGTTAATCAGCGACGACTTGATTCGTTCTCGACTCTCGCGGACCGCCGTGTCCGGAAGACCGACCGTGACAAAGTCCCTCGCCGACCCCAGATACATGTCCACTTCCACATCGATGACCAGCGCGTCTACCCCGTAAATCGCGGCGCTCCGCGTCCGAAACAAAGGCATAGCTTCCTCCCCCGCGAGCAATTAGAGGCCCCAAGCTGATCGCTCGAAGCCGCCCGCGCTGCGGGCTAAACAGAAGCCCGGCTCATCACGGGTTTCTATCTCTTTGCGACCGACCGCCTGTGGTAAAGCGACCAGATCACTAGTAAGCCAACCGCCAGCAACACCCCCACAATGTGTTCAAACACAGCGGGTGCGACCCCCTTTAGAATTGATTTCTGGGAAAAAATGGGCCGCGACCGGACCCAAGGAGAAACTCACAGCGGAGCAACGATGCTGACATTATACAGAAGTCCGACCCGACCCAACACTCTTCCTTCCTTCGATGAGCAGCGCGCAACTCGGCGAAGCCTGGCGCTAGCCGTACCCTCGGGCGGAGATGGGCCAAATCTGTTCCACCCGCTCGCCGCGGCAAGCATAGATCCGCTCGTAGAGATTGACGCTGGGATCGCAGTGGGGAATGATCAGTTCGATCTTGTTTCCCAAGCGAATCGCTTGATTCGGACTCTCCAGCTCGAGCATGCCGTGTTCGTCGCCGGCGAAGTGATATGTCACTTCCGTCAAGCCGACCACCTCCGCGTCGAACTCACCGGCGGCGAGAGCTTTCGTGCCCGCATCGAGGGTTACCCAATGCCACCGATTCTTGCTGATGACCGTGGCCAGCACCGTCAGAGACGGCTCGAAATCATCGTAGAGCGCCGATCGCTCTCCGCCGATGCGCCGATAGTCGGCGTCCATAAACACGTAAGAGCCGACCTGGAGCTCGGTAAGCCCATTGAGGTGGGGGTCGATGTTGTAGGTCCCGGTGCTGCCCCCGGACATGATCTCGATCGGCAGACCGACCTTTTTCATCTCACGCATCGTATCCAGCACCGGCTCCATATGTTCTTCCGAATGCCGTTTCCGCGCCCCAAACCCGATGACGTGCGACGTCGACCCGGAATAGCTATGAACTCCGCGCAGACTCAGGT
Source organism: Bryobacterales bacterium (assembly GCA_965248365.1). Classification (GTDB taxonomy): domain Bacteria; phylum Acidobacteriota; class Terriglobia; order Bryobacterales; family UBA6623. Next base: position 1,876,203 of record CBDFJA010000004.1, read on the forward strand.
TGGGCAGCGAGTCAAGCTTCTTGGCCAACTCGACGGCGGGCAAACCCGGCAGCGTTCCGGTCCGGCGGTCGCCCGGATCGATGTCGATCAGGACATGGAGATTCGTCTTGGCGGCAACGGCAGCTTCACTGAGCTGCTCCGCGTGCAAGAGGCTATCGACCACGCTCATGGTGTCGGGCTGCCGGTTCGTCAGCCGGAGCAGCTTGTGAATTTTGTTGGGCCCCAGCAACTCAGAGGTGATCAGCAAACCCCCGACGCCGGCCGCCCCCATCGCCTCCGCCTCGCGAATGGTCGCCGTGCAGACCCCCAGCGCCCCGGCTTCGATCTGCCGCTTGGCGATTTCCGGACACTTGTGAGTTTTCGCGTGGGGACGAAGTCCGACCGAGGCGCCGGCCGCGTAGTCGGCCATCCTGGCGACATTCGCTTCAAAGCGATCAAGGTCGACAAGCAACGCCGGCGTCGGCAGATCCTGCTTCTCCACGCCATCGATTCCGCTGCTCGACCGCAATCGTTGTTCCACCTCTTCCAGTCGGTATCCATGAACTTGCTTGGCGGGCAGCATGTTGGAGTTGACGGGATACGGGCAGGCGGTTCCGGGGCCAACGACCGCAGGTCTCGGCAAAACGGCCGCCCAGGCCTGCGCACACAACCTCCCCGCCCGCCGCTCATTGTGGGCGAAACAAGAGGCGAAGCGCAACCCTGGGGCGCGCAGGTTTCCTGCCCAGACGCGCGGTTGCACAAGTTCTCACTTCATATCCAGCCGCCCGCGATAGAATAGACGTAGCCCGCTTTTCTCACCAGGTGGCGAGAAAGCGGGTTCAGCTAAGCTTCTTTTGCGTCGGCGAGCATGGAAGCTTTGGCGCTTTTTCTTGCCCACGGGACCAACCGATCCGGGAAATTACCAAACAAAGCCAATTGTCGTATAAGTCAATCTATTTCAATAGATTAGCCAGCATCTTTGGGGCGAATAAACGGCATAGAAAAGGACCGGAAGGCTTTATGCAGCTACCGCAATGGGATCGCCGGCAGTTCTGCGGGATCGTCGCGCTGAGCATGCCGGCAACGCAACTGGCCCCGCTTGAAGCCAAGGCGTCGTTTCACCTGCGGTACATGGTCGCCTCTTGCCTTTACGGCGGTTTCCCCCTGGACGTGATCCTCCCCGAGGTCCGCAAGTCTGGAGCGGGGTACGTCGACATCTGGGCCTCGCACTCCAAGCCGGTCACCCAACGCCAAATGGTCGAAGACATAGGCCACCAGGCCTTTCTGGCAAAACTCAACAAGCACGCTCTCAAGCTCGGGTGCCTGACTCACTACGAGGCCGGGCCCTTCCGGCTTCAACAAGAGATGCCCGTAGCCCGGAAACTCGGCGGGCCAGGGACACTGCTTGCCTGTGGCAGCCAGTGGGCCGGCAGTCCGACCAAGAACCCCACGCCGGTCGAAATCAAGCAAGCGGTGCGTGCTTTCGTCGACAAACTCAAACCGCACGTCGATCGGGCGGAGCAAACCGGCACGGTCATCGTCATCGAAAACCACGGCACTTCCCTAATCGAAACGCCGGACTCCGTCCGTTGGCTGGTCGAGTTCGAAACATCGCCGAATCTCGGCGTCGCGCTGGCTCCTTATCACCTTCCACCCGATGCCGAGATGATCGCCGGGCTCATCGAAGATCTGGGGAATCGAATCAAGCTGTTCTATGCTTGGCAGCACGGCATGGGAGCCGCGACGAAGCTTCCGAAAGAGCAGGAGTTGCTGCAAATGCCCGGGCGCGGAAGCCTCGACTTTACACCCATCGTCGGGGCGCTCAGAAAGATAAACTTCCAGGGATGGACGGAGATCTTCATGCACCCCGTGCCCAGGGGAATCCCGATTCTTGACACCGCCGAAGCGGTCACCGCCGAGATCAACCGCGCCCGGCGCTACCTCGAATCCTGCCTGGCAAGCGCATAGCCGCGCGAGCGCAAGGCAGTCATGGCGGCGCCGCTCGGCGCGCGGAATCGTACTTGAACAGTACGTTGAGCACGGCGAGCAAGCGCAACGCAGTGATGGCGGGCTTATTGCGTGCTTCGACCGTCAGGTGGCGAGAAAAGCGGGCTAGAGTGAACGGTAAGGAGTTCGTAACCCATCGTGGCCAGGAGGCCTATTTTCAAAGCAGAAATGCAGATTAGAGCAGCACCATGCCGCCGTCGACCATGATCGACTGGCCGGTAATATAGTCGGAATCAGCAGAAGCTAGGAAAGCGGCCAGTCCGACGATATCTTGGGGCGTCGACGGCCGGCCCAGCAGGGCGCGTGAGGCAAACCCTTCCATGGCCTCGCCGGGCTTCTCGCTCAGACCGAGCTTCATGAACTCGCTGTCGAGCTGTTCCCAGAGTTCGGTCTTGACCACGCCGGGGCAAAACGCGTTGCACGTGATGCCGTGTTTACCGAGGGCGCGGGCGCCCGCCTGCGTGAGAGCAACGACAGAAAACTTGCTGGCGCAGTAGTGGGGCTGAAGGTCATAGCCTTCCTTGCCAGCAATCGAGCCGGTATTGATGATTTTCCCGCCCTTGCCTTGATCGATCATCTGCAGGGCCGCCTCCTGCATGGCTATCAGCACGCCCAGGGCGTTCACCTTCATGATGCGTTCCCAATGCTCCTCGCGCACATCCATGAACAGCCGGATCTCGGCGACGGCGGCGTTGTTGAAAATAACGTCCAGCGACCCGAATTCATCTACCACAGCCTTGACCATGGCCTTGACATCAGCCCGGTTGGAAACGTCGCATTGGCAGGCCAGGGCTTTGCCCCCTTGGCCATTGATTTCGTCGGCGGCTTTCTGAGCGCCTTCGAGATCAAGATCCACGACACCGACTTTGCCGCCCTCTTGGGCCAGCCGGGCCGCAATGCCCTTTCCGATCCCCCGCGCGGCTCCCGAGACCACGCATGTTTTACCGTCGAGTCGTCCACTAGCCATTTCGTTCTACCTCCCGTGCAATGTAGGGGCGACACGTCGCGCCCTCTTCGTGCGGCGCCGGCGATTTACCTCACCTTACTCCGCGGTTCTCACTCCTAGCCCTCGTCTCAAGCAAGCACTTCGTCTACCCGCACCCAGCGTCTCTCGTTGACAGAGCAGCTGGCGGCCTCCAACACGGATTGCACCTGAAGTCCCTGTCGGAAATTGGGCTCGGCGGATTTGCCTTCGGCCAACTGGTTCAAGAAATCGTAAATCGTGTGCACGAAGGCAGCATCATATCCCAATCCAAGGCCTGTTGGCCACCAGTTGCCGACATAGGGATGCTCGCTCTGGCCAACAACGATCGTGCGGTAGCCCTGCTGTTGCACCGCATCGCTCCCGGAATAGTAACGCAATTCGTTCAGCCTCTGGAAATCGAAATACAAGCTGCCCTTGCTTCCGTTGATCTCGAAGGTGAATCGGTCGCGATTGCCGCCGGCAAAGCGCGTCGCCTCGAAGCTGCCGATCGCTCCGTTGTCGAAGCGCGCTAAAAACAGGGCCCCGTCATCGACGGTCACCGGCCCCCTGGTCTTGTCCGCGGTGCGGTCGGCCGGAACCAAGGGACGCTCTTTGATAAACGTTTCCGTCATGCCGATCGTTTCTTTGATCGGACCGACCAGGTAATGGGCAAGGTCAATCAGGTGCGACCCCAGATCGCCGAGCGAGCCGCTGCCGGCCTTGTCGCGCTGCAAGCGCCACACGAGCGGAGTTTCCGGGTCCATGGCCCAGTCTTCCAACCAGCCGGCCCGCCAGTGGTAGATCTGTCCCACCTCGCCGCCTTCGATCAATTGACGAGCCAGGGCGATCGCCGGGACGCGGCGGTAATTGAAACACACGGTGTTGACGACGCCGGCGTCCTCCACCGCCCTCACCATTTGTCGGGCCTCCCCGAGCGAATTGGCTAACGGCTTCTCACAAAAGATGGCCTTGCCTTCCCGGGCCGCGGCCATGGCGATCGGCGCGTGCATATCACCCGTGGTGGAAATGTCGACGACGTCCACATCGGCGCGGGTCACGACATCTTCCCAGCGGGTTGAGTGCTCCGGCCAGCCGTAGCGTTCGGCCGCGGCGCGGACACCGTCCTGATCGCGGGCGCAGATGACCCGCATTTCCGGTTTCGCCGTGGGGTCAAACAGAGCCACGGCATCGCGGTACGCCCGTGAGTGCACTTTGCCCATGAATCCGGTGCCGATCAGCCCTATTCCTACGGTGCGCATGTTCCTCTTCTCCTTTCCCGGCCTCACGGCTCCGGCTGTAGACTTGGCGCGCGCCTAGCCCGCATTTCTCACCACCTGACGGTCGAAGCACGCAATAAGCCCGCCATGAGTGCGTTGCGCTTGCTCGCCGTGCTCAACGTACTGTCTAAGTACGCTCCGCGAGCCGAGCGGCGCGCGCCTTGTACTGACGGGCTTCCACGCGCTTTGCCTTGCCACGTGGCGAGGACAGCCAGCTAGTGAAACAGACACCCGCCGTTGACGTTGATCGCCTGACCCGTTACATAGGCCCCGTCGTCCGACGCCAGGTAGACGACGGCCGAGGCGATGTCCTCGGGGCGCCCTTGGTTACCCAGCGGGATGATTTTCTTGACCGCCTGGTCCATTTCCTCAAACGTGATGCCGCGAATCTTGGCCTCTTCGCGCAGGGCGTTCCAATGCATATCGGTGTCCATATTCCCCGGGCAGATGCTGTTCACTCGAATGCCCGACGGCGCCAACTCCAGGGCCAGGCTCTCCGTCAGCCGAATCACGGCGGCCTTCGAGGCGCAGTAGACGCCGAAGTAGGCGAATCCCTGCTTGCCGTACCAGGAACCGAGATTGACGATGCAGCCGCTGTTTTGCTTGGGCATCACACGGGCGGCGGCGCGACAGCCGTTGAACGTTCCTCGCAAGTTGACCCCGATGACGCGGTCGAAGGTCTCATCGGTGAGTTCCGCCAGCGGCGTCATGGGGTGATTGACGCCGGCATTGTTGACCATCAGATCGAGGTGTCCCAGCCGTTCGGCGACTTCGTTGACCATGCGATCGACTTGCTCGGCGGAGGTCATGTCGACGGTCGTCGCGTAGCCGCGGTTCTCGGGGAATCGCTCCCGTAGTTGGTTTCCCGTTTCGGCCACGGAGGCAAGAATATCGGCTACGACCACATGGGCGCCCTCTTCCGCCAGGCGAAACGCGGTGACTTTGCCGATGCCCCCCGCGGCCCCGGTGATCAGGGCGATCTGCCCCTCTAAACGGTTGCTCATGAGAGCTGCGTCTCCTCTCGGTCCTCACACTGCCGGCCCGGCCGCGGCGGGCCTCAAGCGAACCCCCACCGGGAACTAAGAATTTATGATCTACGATGGAGGTGAAACGTGCAAGTCTCGTCGCGGGCACCCTCATCTGTCCGAACAAGCAGCGCCGCTCCCGGAGGAGACGAATGCGAAGCCCAAATGTGGAGCGTAGCCCAAACGGGCCTCAACTTGACTTGAGTGCTGCAATCGCCTGCGGCAAATGCCGCAAGATGTCGGTTGCGAGCATCGACAACTCGCCGGTTTCCTTGGCCGCCAGCTCGGCGGCGAGGCCATGTAAGTAGACGGCAGCGGAGATGACGAGTTCGGGCTTTTCTTGGGGGAACTGGGCTAGGAAACCGCTCATCATGCCGGTCAGAATGTCCCCGGTACCGCCGCTAGCCATGGCCGGCGTTCCGGTGGGGTTGACGAACACCCGCCCATCCGGTGTCGCCGTCAGCGTCCGGAAGCCCTTGAGGACCAAGTAGACCTGCCGCTCCCGGGCGAATTGACTCGCCAACTCAACTCGACGCTTCTGGACCTCTTCCGTGGACAGTCCGGTCAGCCGGGACATCTCGCCGGGGTGCGGCGTCAAAACAAGCAAGCGGCTTTTACCGTTCCAGGATCGCTTCCCCGTCCCGGCTAAAGCCGTGAGCCCGTCCGCATCGACGACGAGCGGCAGTCCAACCTCGCTGACAATGCGGCGGACCAGTTCTTGATTCGCCGGGCTTGTGCCCAAGCCTGGACCGACCGCCGCCACTGTGGCGCGCTCGAACCAACCGGCGCGATAGGCCGTCTCGCCGAGCGAGCCGTCCTCGTCTTCCTCGCCCGGCTCGGTCATCAACTCCGGTGTGTGGGAGACGATAGCGGCGGTCGCGCTCGCCGCCGTGGCGACCGTCACGAGGCCGGCGCCTGCTCTGAGGGCCGCCGTACCTGCCATCAGGACGGCTCCCGGCCGGGCCCGAGATCCCCCGACAACCACGACGTGGCCAAAATCTCCTTTGTGAGCCGAACGATCCCGCGGCGCGAATAAGGGGGCGATATCGGCGGCCTCGACCATCGAAAGTTTCAACTGTGGATTGGATTCCATGACCGAGGGGGCCGTCCCGATCGGGGCGACGTGCAGCTCCCCCACCCGCTCGCAGTTGGGCGCGAAGATCTGGCTGAGTTTCGGAGCGGTGAAGGTGACGGTGTAATCGGCCTGCACCGACTCTCCGAGCGGTTCACCACTATCAGAGGGCAAACCCGACGGCATGTCAACCGCGACCACTTTGGTGTGGGAGAAGTTCGCGTTCAGATCTTCGATTACTTCCCGATAGAGGCCCTCGGCGGGACCGCGCAACCCGGTTCCCAGCATCGCGTCCACGACGAGGGTTGCCGGCAGCAGCGTGGGCCGAACTCGCTGCCAGTCAGCCGAGTTTCGCACGATCGTCGGCTTGAAATCGGCTGCCCGGAGCATTTTGTAATTGGCCGCCGCATCACCCCTCAGACGCCGCGGGTCGCCTAGCAAAACCAGCCGCAACGTACGGGCCTGTCCGTGCGTGACCATGTGGCGCGCGATCACCAGCCCGTCCCCTCCGTTATTGCCCCGGCCACAAATGATGACGACTCTTTGCCCATCAAGCGGGGAGAATTGATGTGCCAGGAAGCCATAAACGCGCGCGCCGGCGTTTTCCATCAGAACCAGGCCTGGAATGCCGCGTTCCTCGATGGTGACGCGATCGATCTCCCGCATTTCGGCGGCCGTCAAGATCTTCCGCAAGCTAGGCCTCCAGCTCCAACTCCACCTGCTTGAGCTTCGATCTTTCGCCCATCGCGATGAGCACGTCGCCTGCCTCGATGCGGGTATCCCCGGAGGGATTGAATTCCATCTCCCCTTGCGGTTTCATCACCGCGAGCACAATGACGCCGTGCTTTTGGTTCAGCCGGGACTCCTCCAGCGTTTTAGATCCCACGGAACCGGTTTCGGACACCTTCACCTGTTCGAACTCCAGATCCAGATCCGACTTGCCGAAAGCGGAGGCTACATCGAGAAAGGTGAGCACATGCGGTCGCAGCATCGACTGAGCCAGACGATGTCCGATGAACGAATACGGCGTGAAAACGGTGGTCGCCCCCGCGTGCCGTAGTTTCTCTTCAGCCTGCTCATCGGTCGCGCGGGCTGAAATAATCAGCTCCGGGTTGAGGACCCGTGCCGAGAGGATTACATACACGTTCTCCGCATCGCTGCCGATGGCCGCCACCAGCCCCTTGGCCACATCGATACGAGCGCGGCGGAGCGTTTCGTCTTGCGTCGCGTCGCCGGTAATGGTCGCGATACCCAGGTCGGCCGCCCATTGCGCTCGGTCCGGGTGGTTGTCGATCAACACCATCTTGGCCCCGCTGCGCCGCAGTTCCCGGACAACGCCTCGCCCCACCCGTCCAGCGCCGCAAACGATGAAATGATTTGACAATTTTTCCAACATACGCTGTCTCCGTCTCTTGCCGAAGTGGTCGACCAGTTCCATCTTGATGATCGCGTCGGCGAGAATCGTGATCGATCCCAGGACGGCTGTGACCCCCGCCAGGATGAAGACTGAGTTGAACACGCGGCCCGGAGGACTTAGGGGACTGACCTCTCGGTACCCGACGGTGGTCAACGTAATCAGCGACATGTAGAAGCAATCGAAAAGCTCCCAGCCTTCGACCAAACGGAAGCCGACCGTGCCAAAGACCAACACGGCCGACATCAAACCAAAGACAACTAAAAGTCGCCCTACCGGGACACTCATCCACGCGGCCTCGCCACGTGCATCTTCATATCATCCTGCAGCCCCCGCCCGCCGGTCCACTTGGTTGCTTCCAGCGCGAGCCCCTCGATCAGCTCGGGAACGGATCGGTCCGCCTCTCGCCGCGCGGCATCGAGAAACCTCCAAACCTTTCGCGCCTGCTCAGTTTGTGGAAGCCTCGGCCTCACTTCTCAACCCGGCCCATGTCGGCAACATTGACCGCCGCCTGAGTCCGGGCGCTTTCATACAGGGCGTGAACAATCCCTACCGCACGGCAGCCGGCTACCCCGTCGGCCAGGGCGACTTTTTCTCCTCGCACACGGCGCGCGAAATCTCGAAGCTCTTCCTGGAAAGCCACGAGGACAGTGGATTTCCATCCCCGCAGCGCTTCGCGTAATGCCACCCCTGGATACAAGTTAAACCGGCGGCGGCGCACCACCCCGGGCTTCTTCAGGTAGATCGCTTTAGAAAACATGGGGGCGTAGGAGGCGCGGACCATGCCGCGATCTCCGTAGGCTTCGATGAAGAAGCGGTACCCGGTCCATTCCGTCCAACTGGCGTGCAGGCTGGCGACCGCACCCTCTCGGTTGCGCATCAGCGCGAAACCGTTGTCTTCGGCCGAGCCAAGCCGCCAGACGCTTTCGCCGGCCAGACCGTACACTTCACTCACTTCACCGAGGATATGGTCAATTAGGTCGATCAGGTGCAAACCGTTATCCATGAAGGCTCCGCCGCCGACACGCGCGGGCTCCTGCATCCAAGGCTCGCGGAATTCAGATAGGCCGGTGTGCCCGGTAAAAGCGCGGACGAAACTCAGCTCCCTGATTTCTCCGCTTTCGACGGCGTGCTTGACGAACTTGATCGCCGGGAAATAGCGCTGATTAAAACCCGTTGCCAGGGTTAGACCTCCGCGCCGGGCCGTCCGCAGCAAGCGGCGGCAGGCGTCCAGCGTGGGGGCCAAGGGCTTCTCGCAAAGCACGTGCTTGCCCCGCTCGAGTGCAGCCACGGCAACTTCTTCGTGGATGTCGGGAGGCGTTGAAACGATGACCGCGTCGAGGCCGGCATGATCGAGCAGTTGCCGGTAGTCGGTGTAGACCGAAGCGGCGGAAGCCCGAGCCGCTTCGCGGGCTCGCTCCGGGGCGGCGTCGGCGACGGCCACCAGGCGGCAGCTCGGCGAGCGCCGTAGAGCATTGGCGCGCACTCGCCCGATTTCGCCGGCGCCGACCAGCCCAAAGCGCATTTGTGGCTCCATAAAGCAGTGAGAGTCCGGTCAACTCCGCATGGCCAGTGTAATACAGCGGCCACGTAGTCGGCGGGGTTAGCGAGGGAAAGCACGAGCGACTCAGCACCAGCCTCGGCAGCCCGCTTAGCCGGCCCGCGCGCGATGGCGCAGGCGGTCCAGCGCGACGGCGGCGACGATGATGCTGCCGGTAAGAACGTCTTGCACCCAGTTGGGCACCCCCTTCATGCTGAGCCCGTTGCGGATGACGGCCATCAGCATGGCTCCGGCGACGGAACCGGCGATGCTCCCTTCCCCCCCTTGCAGACTGCCTCCGCCGATGACTACCGAGGCGATGATATCGAGCTCCATGCCCCGCGCGGCGGTGGGGTCCCCTACCGTCAGCCGGCTGAACTGCATCCACCCGGCAAAACCGGTCGACAATCCCGCGAGCGAGTAGATGTAAAGCTTGACCCGCTCCACGCGGATGCCACAGATTCGAGCGGTGTTTTCGTTCGAGCCGATGGCAAAGATGTAGCGCCCGAGGATGGTCGAGCGCAGCATCAAGCCCACGACCACCGCCAGCAGCAGCGTCAGCCACACGCCGGGCGCCACGACCAACCACGGAGGGTCGGGGAATTTCGCCAGCATGTCGTTGAGCCAGGTGATCGGAGCATCGATCTTTTGCTCCTTGGCGATCCCCGTGGCGGCGCCGCGGTAGACGAGCAAAGTTCCCAGCGTAATGATGAACGGCACGAGGTTCAGACGGGTTATCAGCAAGCCGTTGAGAGCCCCGCAAGCGCCGCCCACCAGGACGCCGGCAAGGGCCGCCGCGATCGGCGTTACGTCGGCGCCGAGCATGCGCGCGATCACGACCGTCGACAGCGCAATCACCGAGCCGACGCTGAGGTCAATTCCACCCGAGATGATGATCAGCGTCATCCCCAGCGCGCCCGCCGTCACGATGACGCTTTGGGTGAGCACCGTCACCCGGTTGAAAGGGGAGTAAAACGGCTCGCCGGCCCACATCATGAAGAAGACGTAGACGGCCGCCAGGCCAATCAGCGGACCGAGGCTTTTCACCGACGCACCTCTCGTGAGAGTCCCGGCGACACATAGGCGCGGGAATTTTCGACTGGGACCCGGCGGCGTTCGGGCGGGGAGGGGACGTCGCCTGACACGTTTTGCGGCCGCCGGCTCAAAGGCCCACGGGCGCGGTCGCCTGTGCTACGGACGATTGCCACGGGCTGCCGCCAGCCCGCATTTCTCACCACCTGACAGCCGAAGCACGCGATAGGCCCGCCATTACTTCCTTTCCCTTGCTCGCCGTGCTTTCCCGGTCGGATGCTGAACGGAAGTCGCTGCTTATTTCGGTAGCACCAAGATACGAGCGGGCCAGGCTGCACCCGGCAAGAGTACACCGCCGAGCGGCGCGCGCCTTGTACTGACGGGCCTCTCACACACTTTGCCTCGCCACGTGGTGAGAAAAGCGGGCTAGGGGGCGCCGCCCTTGAGCCCGGCGAGACGTCCTTTCGCCAGGGCGGCCACATTGCTGTTGGGGTAGTTCTCGATCAGACTCTCCAGCTCACGAATCGCGTCCCGGGGTTTGTTCAGTTCGATCAACGCCAGCCCCTTTTTGTACTGAGCGTCGGGAGAGATGTGCCCGGCGGCGTATCGCTCCAGGACGGCGTCAAAGTGCTGAACGGCTCCGGGGTAGTCTTTCTGGTTATACGAAATGTCGCCCAGATAATACTGCGCCTCGGCGGCGCGCACGGAGTTAGGGTACAACTCCAGGTATTGCTTGAACTGATCGCGGGCCAAATCCCAGTTGCCGCGGCTGTTGTCAATCATCGCGCTGTCATAGAGGGTTGACGCCGAGCTGCCGCCGGTTGCCATTCCTCCTTCATCACCGACGCCGGGCGGAGGGAGCGCCGTCAGGTGATTGTTGATGTCCTCGACCTGCTGGTGGACTTTGCCCAGCCGGGAACTTTGCTCCTCGACCGCATCACGCAAAGCGCCGAACTGGCTCGAGAGACTCTCCACCCGATTACTAATCGAAGTGACGGGCGCGACCACCGCATCGGCCTGCTTGGCGATGCTGCGCTCGATCAAGGCGATCGCTTGGTTCATCTTGCTCGACGTGTCGAGATTCTGCTTGAGAAGATTCTCGAGCACGGCCATCCGCTCGCCGAGGCCGTCCATCTGACGGCCCATCTGCCGCACCTGCTCCTGGAGGATGGCCATGTCGCGCTGGAGCTGAATCACTTCCTTCTTTTGAGCCAGAGCCGGTCCCACCGAGATGGTCAACGCCCCGACCCAAAACAAGACGAACCCGGCAATGGCTTGTTGGCGTTTCAATCCGACCCTCTTCATATCTTTCGCTGCCTTGTGAGACCGAAGTCCGGCTTTGGGTTGGCGGCGCTCGTCAATCGAGTCACCGGCCGGAACTCTCCAACCTGTGCTAGCAGACAGACGCGGGGACGCCCCCCCGGGTTACTAACCCGCGGGCGCGCCCCCCCCAACCTAATTAGCAGTATCTTACGGCGCTACACCAAAATGCGCGCGCCGGTTTCTCTGCCAGCAGCCTTCGTGCTCTTCGCTGCACTGGGGCCGCTCTTTGCCGTAGCTGATCGTGGTCAGCTGGCCGACCGAGACGCCGAGGCTGACGAGAAAGTCTCTAGCGGCGGTGGACCGCCGATCCCCCAACGCCAAATTGTACTCGCTGGTTCCCCGCTCGTCGCAGTGGCCTTCGATCACGATCCGCGCACTAGGATAGTCAGCCAATATCTTCTTGAGCGCGCCCGCGTTACCGCGCAGCGTCGCTTCGGCATCCACGCGGATATTGCTCTTGTCGTAGTCGAAGTGGGCGTCCCTTACGTTCTGCTTGACCACTGTACTGACCCCGGGCTTAGGTGGGGGTGGGGGCGGTGGTGGGGGCGGCACGCGGACTTCCACTCGAGCCGATGCCGTGGCTTCCCCGCCGGCTCCCTTGGCGATGATCTCGTACGAGGTGCTCTGCGTCGGAAAGATTTCGCGCGAACCGCTCGGGGGAACGGCCCCGATGCCCTGATTCAGTGTCGCGCTCGTGGCGTTCGTCGACGACCATTTCAGCGTTGACGACTTGCCGCGCTCGATGGAACTCGGCTCCGCCGATAGCGTCACCTCCGGTTTCGGGGGTGGTGCCGGCTTCACGGGCGGCGGTGGTGGCGGTGGCGGCGGTGGCGGCGGTTTTTTGCACCCCGCGGCAAATGCCATCAGGAAAATACTAAGCAAGACCAGTGCGATGCTTCTCTTTGTTGACATGGAACTCCTACGCCTCCTCAAAGTACTCTTCCATTGGAACGACCGTTTACTGAAGCCGCCCGCCCACCGCTTCGTACGGACAAGTGATGACAGTGGGTCATGGTGCGACGGCCTCTATCTTACTCCCCAAAAAGGTTGTTGGTTTTTCCCCTGCGTGGTGAGCTTACGAAGCTGCCTCCCGTCGGCGCGCATGGTCCAAACCTGCGTGCCGCCGGAGCGGTTCGAGGCAAACGTGATGTGGGTGCCGCTGGGCGACCAGGTAGGATGCTCATTCCTCCCCGCGCCATAGGTGAGCTGGACCAGCTCTTCGGTGGACACGTTCATGATGAAGATGTTGTAGTTACCGGGCTCGAACCCGCGAGTCCAGGAAAAAGAAACGTTCTGCCCTTGCGGGTCCCACGACGGCTGGACCGCATCTCCTCCTCCGCCCGACAACCTGCGCACGTTGGCACCTTCGCTGTCCATCAGGTAAACCTGTGGCACGCCGCTGCGTCCCGATACAAAAGCGATCTGCGCCCCGGTCTTCGGATTGACAGCCGGGTCCACATCAATCGATCGAGAATACGATATCCTGCGGAGATTCCTGCCGTCAAGGTCTGCCACGTAGATCTGCGACCGGCCGCTGGCCGAGGAGGCGAAAGCAATCCGCTCGCCGTCGGGCGTGAACGAGGGAGTCGTATTGAGCGACGCGATCTGGTTATAGAACGTCAGCCGCCGTCCGGTCTCCAGCGAATGGACGATGATCTGCGGCGTTCCCAGGAAGTAGCTGGTAAAAGCGACCTTCGCGCCGTCGGGCGAAACGGTGGGCGTCAGACTGAGATTTTTGTAGTTGGTGATCGGTGTCTGGTTGCTGCCGTCGTAATCCATGGACCAGATCTCGCGGTGACCGGTGCGGTCGGAGACGAAGTAGATGCGCGTACCGGCCAGGCCCGTACCGAGGCCCAACTTTTCCAGGACATCACGGGAGAAATCGTGCGCCAGTCGGCGGGCGCCTTTGGCATCGGGATCGGCGAAATACCGCTTGCCGAAGATGAAAGCGGTTGCGGGGTCTTCGGCGGTTACATCGTAAAGATAGCCGGAAAGCGTCAGCCGTTCGTTCGCCACGCCCAGCGAGCCGAACGTCAAGTAGCGCGTGCCCACCGGCGGGTCCGACCAACCCCGCAGCCAGAAGCTCCGCGCTCCCGAGTCGTCGGGCAAGTTCTTGTCGTCGTCGTGGAAGTCGTCGGGGCGCTGCGGGGTTGTCCGCGGATAGAAGCTTTTCGACACCATCTCAAACCGCGCGGAACCTTCCAAGGCGTTCCACAAAGCACCGTTGAAGACGTCGCTTTCGTCGGGAATGTCAGGGCCGCCCAAAAGGTCGGGCACGGCGATGCGCGGCGCTTGCTGCTTGTCGGTCACCGTGCCCGTGTAGTCGGCCGGCTGTTGGGCCAGCAGCGCTACGCCGATCAACAGGGTTGCCGGCAGAAACAGGGTCGTGGGTCGACTTTTTGCCATGAAAGATGACTGTCGCAGGGCCGTTAATTGGCGAGTTGGAAATGCATTTCAATCCGGATCGAACGCCGACGCATGGCCGGGGGGAGTGGCTGCATCGGATTTATATTATGGACCGCGCGGAACGCCGAGTAGTCAAGCGAGCGATTGGCGCTGGTTTGAGCAATTTGAACACCCTCAATCCTACCATTACGAAGTATGCGAAAGGAAACAACCGCGGGTTTCCGCGAGCTGCCGGATACCTGGCCCAGGGCCTTTCTCCATTCTTCGGCGAGGCGTCGCTGCAAAGCCTCGGCATACCAGCCGAAGCGCGCGCCGAAGGAACTTCCGGTTCCGAAGGCGACGCCTCCCGACCCGCCGGCCCCGGGGGCCGTGAAAATCGGCGAGCTGGCCGCCGCGCCGGTCGATGAGGAAAGTTGGTTGGCGGGAGCCGGCTTGCTTTTGCGAGCCGTCCGGGCGGGCTTCGGGGGACGCTTCCTCCGCTTCGATTCCACCTCGACCGCACTGGGATCGTCTTCCGGCGCCTGGGCGGGAGTTCTCGTGCGCTCAGAGGGCACGGCGGGCACGGAGTGCTCGGCCGGGTTGGCCACCGGATTCGGAATCCGCGAACGGGCAGCGGAGAGCGGAACTCCCTGCACGACCTTGACGGATACCGCGCCCGCGGCCAGCGTCCCCGCCTGGCCCAACTGAATCGGAGCGTTGAACGCCGACCATAAGGAGATGCCGGTCAACAGCATGGCGTGCGCACTGACGGAAACCGCAACAGGCGCGTTGAGCCCCTCGATCTGCTCCAGCGGATCGCCGCGGATGGTCATCGCCGTCGTCTGGGCCGCCGTTCCAGCGGCTTGGTCACCACGTTCACTCCAATCCCGCCCGCGCCGCATTCGGCGACTACGTTGGCGACCAGCTCCCAAGGCGTGGTCCTGTGGGCCCGCAAATAAACGCTCGCCGCGGGGCCGTGCTTCTGTTTGACCCGGGACACAATGTCGCCAACGATGATCGGATCGTCGTTCAAAAACAGCTGCCCGTTCGCCGTGATGTTGACGAAATCGAGGTCCTGGCTCGTCGAGGCGACTTCGCGGGTTTTGGGAACGTCGATATCGAGGCCGAACTCGACGACTCCGGCCGTGATCATGAAGATAATCAGCAGGACCAAGACCACGTCGACGAACGGGGTGATGTTAATGTCCGCTATCGACTCGTCTTGATGAGGATTCTGATTCGACAATGCCATCTTGCTCTCCGTAGCTCTGCTCGGCGAGATTGAAAAACTCCAGACTGAAGTCGTCCATACGCGCCCGCAACTCCCGGACGCGCTGCGAGAAGTAGTTGAAAAAAATCAGCGCCGGGATGGCCGCGAACAAGCCGGCCGCGGTGGCGATGAGCGCTTCGGCAATGCCGGGTGCCACGGCTCGCAGCGTGGCGCCGCCGGCTTGGCCCAGCCCCCGGAAAGCTTCGAGAATGCCCCACACGGTTCCAAATAAGCCGATGAAAGGGCTCGCCGACGCCGTCGTGGCCAACCAGCCCATATTGCGCTGCAAATGCGCCATCTCTTCCCCGATCCCCAATTGCAGACTGCGCTCCAGGGCGGCGGTATTGCGCAATTCTCTATAGCTGTTCACTTGTCTCGCAACTTCATCGTAGCCAAACTCGAAGACGGTAACGAGCGGCGCCGGGCGGTAGTTTTCCGAGGCCGCGCTGATCTCTCCGAGCTGGCGGCTCTTGCGGAACGCCCTCAGAAAACGGGTGTTGTTGCGGCGCGAGGTTTTCAGCAAGCTAATCTTCGAGAAAGCGATGGCCCAGGAAAGAACCGAGAAGGCCAGCAGGATCAACAGCACCACCTTGGCCAGCGGACCGGTCTCGAGCAGCAGGTTCAGGAATCCACTCTGGTCAAAGGCCCCGGAACGGACGGCCTCTTCCATCGGGTCGGCGACTTGGGCGGTCTCGGCCGCCTCCTCGGCCTGTAATAGGAGGGCGAAAATGGTGTGTCGTATCAAGAGGTCTCCTGGAAGGATGTTCCACGCCGTGGGCCGGAGGTGGAAATCCCGCCGGGGCGTTCGCCAACGGCTTCAGCGCTGGGGCCTCCACGCCGCTCCCCGCCGGCCGGCCATCCGGCGGTAGCGCCCGACGGGGCGAACCCGCCCGCACGCTACAGAAAAATCTAGCACATATAATGTCTTAGGTGGAATCATGGCGGGCTGCGCGGCTCGCCGGATTCGCGCTTCGCGACACCCGGCGCGTGTCTGTCCTTCCCCCTCCCGAGGAGCGCTTCCAACATGCTGCAAGAGATCCGGCTCGAGCACTACGCGGTAGTTGAAAAGCTGTCGGTTCGGTTCCGCGCGGGGCTCAACCTGTTGACCGGAGAAACAGGCAGCGGCAAGTCGATCGTTGTCGATGCGCTCTCGCTGCTGCTCGGGGCGCGGGCCAGCGCCGATGTCATCCGGGCCGGATCGAGACGAGCGCGCATCACCGGCGTGTTCGAGGTGGAGGAAACGCCCGAGTTGCGCCGCCTGCTGGACGACAGCGGGCTCGATCTCGAGGAGAATGAGCTGGTCGTTGAGCGGGAGCTGCTCGACAGCGGCAAATCGCGGGCCTACGTCAACGGCCGCTTCGTCCCTCTGTCTCTACTCCGGGAACTGGCCGGCAGTCTAGCCGACATTCATGGCCAACACGAACAGCAGGACCTGTTCCATACCCGCACGCAACTCGCCATGCTCGACGCCTTCGCGGATCAGACCGCGCTCGTTTCCCAGGTTGCCGTGGCCTATCGGCAATGGAAGGACTCGACGAAGCGGCTGGACGAACTGCGCGGTGATGAAAAGGAGCGCTTGCGCCTGCTTGATCTCTACCGTTTCCAACAGCAGGAGATCGAACAGGCGAGGCTCGAAGCGGGCGAGGACGATGAGCTGCAGAGACAGAGCCGGCTCCTCGCTCACGCCGAACAAGTCAAGGAAGCGGCCACTCGGGGGTACGACCTGCTCTATGAATCCCCGGCCTCGGCGGCTACGCAGCTAAAAGCCGCGCGACGGGCCCTCGAAGAGCTGGCCCGTTTTGATCCCTCGTTGAACCCTCTGTCGGAGACGCTGGACAATGCCCGCGCCCAGGTCGAGGACGCCGCCCTCGAATTGAGCCGCTATCTGGACGGCCTCGAATTCGATCCCAGCCGGCAGGCGGAAGTCGAAGATCGCTTGGCCGCGATCGAACAGCTCAAGCGCAAGTACGGTTCCACCGTGGATGAGGTCCTAGCCTACGGCCAGGAGGTCGGCAAGCGGCTCGAACAGATCGAATCCTTGGAAACAACCATTGCCGAGGTCGAAAAACGGCAACGGGACGCCGCGGAGCAGTACACAGCACAGGCGCGGAAACTGTCCGCCGGACGCCGTGAAGCCGCCGGCCGGCTGGGGGCCCAGGTAAAAGCGGAATTGGCTTCGCTGGCCATGGAGGCGGCCGAGTTCCAGGTGGCGTTTGACGAAGTCAAGGACGGCGCGGCGGGATGGAGCGCCGCCGGCAGTGACCGCATTCGGTTCCTGGCGTCGGCTAATCCCGGACAGCCGCCGCGTCCGGTGGCTCAAGCGGCTTCGGGCGGCGAACTCTCCAGGATCGCCCTGGCGCTAAAAACCTGCCTGACCACGGCCCCGCGGACCCAGGCGGAGAATACGCCGCCTCGAACGCTGGTTTTCGATGAGATCGACAGCGGAGTAGGCGGCCGAGTCGCCGAAGCCCTCGGCCGGCGGCTCAAGCAGATCGCCCAGCATCATCAGGTGCTTTGCGTCACCCACCTACCGCAAATCGCCGGCTTCGCCGACGCACACTACTTCGTCGAGAAGCGGCAACAACAAGGGAATACCTTCGCGTCGGTGGTCGAATTATCGAAGAAGGAACGAGCCGAGGAATTGGCCCGCATGCTCTCGGGCGCCGAGGTCACAACAGCCGCTCTGCGTCACGCACGCCAGATCCTGAACTCCTCGTCCACAAGCGACGAGCAGTAAAGTCGGCGCCCACTAGTCGCTGCCTCCGCCCTTACCGTTTCCCCTTTGCACGGGCCGCGGCAAAAGTCTACAATTCAAAAAGGCACAAGCTCGGAGCAGGAAGGGACGCGGGGTTCATAGAGCCTGACCACGCGGGCCGGCTAGCCGGCGGTCGGGCAGCGGCCTGTTCCTCCCCCAAGGGGCGCTATGGGAGTTCTTGACGCATTTAGACCGAAGTGGAAACACAGCGACCCGGACGTTCGAATCGCGGCGGCGGACGAGATCGACGACCCGACGATTCTCCGCGGGATGGTCATCGAAGACGCGCACTGGTTCGTCCGACACCGCGTTTTCGACATCCTGCGGGAAAAGTATCCCGATCAGGAAATGTACGCCGATCTGGCCCGAAACTCAAACGACGAGGAGATTCGGCGCAAGGCGGTCAAGAAGCTGCTCGACGCATCAATTCTGGAGGCGGTCGCCAAGAACGACAAGTACCGCTATGTTCGCGACGCCGCCGAGCATCGCCTGGAAGAGTTGCGCACGAACCTGTGGGGCGAAAAGCCGGTCACAGGCGAAGCCCCCAACTAGCCTGCTTCTCTCTGACCACCGTCCGGCGGGAGTGGAGTAAAGCACCGCCGTCTCAACCTTCCACGGAGTTTGGGAGACGCTTCGGCAGGACGTATCTGACGATTCCCGCCGACAGGAGAGCTACAACTCGCGGACTAGGCCAACTTGAGTGCAAGACGCCACGCTCGTGAATCGTAACCCGGCTTCATACTACGAGCGGTCGCTCAGTTGATATTCTGCCTTCCCTCTCATCACGGTCCATTCCCGTGCGTTTGTCGTCCTAATCCTTAAAGACAAATGAAGGCTTCCCTGGGGCCTTCAACTTCGGACCAAAGGAGAAACTTGCCATGAGCCTTCCATCTTTCAGCAGTCTCCCGGTGAAGATCGTCCGCGGAGGAATGACGATCACCATTGAAAGATTACGGGTCCGCGTAGAGTACCGGGGCTGGCGGTCTCTGCTTCGGCGCGATTGGGAGTCGCCAATCTCTGAGTTCGAGGCTGTAGAGGTCTCAGGGAAGACGTACTACGTTGAGCCCGATTTTGGTGCATCTGATGACTCCCCCCCCAATGGGCTTCCTCTTGTGGTCCAGCGAAAAGAGGGTTCGGATTGAAGTAACGCTGCTCCATCCATCGCCCTGGAGGAACGTGCCACTCGCAGCATGGGGGGGGACACTCGGTCCTATACTGGCTGGGAGCTAGAACCTCTCCTGAAGCTGTGCACCAATGCCGCTCGCGCTCTTTCGCTGCCGGCGGTCGATGCCGGGGTGCCAAAGCCTGATGTCTAGTGCTGTTCGCGAACACCTTCATAGAGTTGGAATTGATTTCCGTTGTCACAGCAGAACACGAAAGAGATTGACATTCATCACGCACCCCGCTTCGCCCGCGGTAGGGCGTATCTGACGATTCCCGCCGACAGAAGAGCTACCAGGCAAAACCCGATCACGACCCACAACTCCGTCGGAATAACTTGGCTGTATCGCCGCTGCACGACCACGATGAACTCAGAGTCTTCCACCGCGGCGAAGCCGTAAATCCAGCGGCCGGTGTACTGCTCGTTCAACGACGCAACAGGGTCGTAGTAGTCGTCGGTGATGCAGGAATCATCCACCATGCACTCTCGAATCGTCTCGATCTGCTTCTGTGGAATCCATACGGGAGGTGTTCGACGCTCGTAGGCCGGATGCAGCAGGACCAGGTATTCCGAGGCGCCGGCGGGGGGAGCGGTCTCTCCCGGCGCGAAAAACGGGTCTTTTCGGGCCACAAGAGCGGTTGTGAACTCGCCGCTCTCCGTCTCGGGCAGACCCATCTGCCGGCTGGTGGTGACCGATGCCGTGAGAACACCGACGATCTTTTCGCCGTCTCGCACCGCGGCGGCAACCCCAAACTTGTAAAGGTCATCCGAGAAGGCCTTGTAGACCCGTGAGATGTAAACGGGTGCTCCGCCTTCCGTTTTCGCCAAACCGAGCGCACCCTGATAGTAGTCCCGGTGCCGCAGGTCTTTTCCTTCCGTCTCCGGCGACGGCGCTGGCCAGCGGGCCACGATCTTCCCATCCAGACCGGCGATGAACCAACTCTCAAAAGGGGATTCGCCGTTCAGATCGACACGGCTGTCGCCTGTTTCTTCGATAAATGCTTGCAAGCCCGCTAGATCTCGTTGCCCCAGAAGTTCGCCGAACCGGGGGTCCCCGGCGGCGGCCCCGACCGCCTGACTTAACTGCTTCAATCGAAGGTGCACGGTCTCGGCTTGCTGTTGAGCGAGCGCGATCTGGGCCCGGCGCGGTTCCCGCAAGCGGTCGGCGACAAGCAGGCCCCCCAGCACCAGACTGGCCAAGACCATGACGGCGAGACCCGCCCCGAGCGGGGTGCGCCGGCCCCAGAGCCGCAAGCGCTGCATAGGATTTAGCGGCCTTGCTTTGGTGGGACGGTGGGTCAGCCATCGATCGAGGTCCTTGGCGAGGCCCTCGGCCGAACGGTAACGCTGTTGGGCATCCTTGCGCAGGCACCTGAGGGAGATCGCTTCCAGCGTGCGGTCAACGTGGGGGTTAAGCTCGCGCGGCGGCTTCGGTTTCTCCTTCGGATCTTTCACCCGCTCGAGCGTTGCTTCGACCGTGGGGCCCCGAAACGGAGGGTCGCCCGTCTGTAAGGTATAGAAAATCGCTCCCAGCCCGTACACGTCGCTCAACGTCGTTACATCTTTTCCTTCCGCCTGTTCGGGCGACATGTAGGGGGCGGTGCCGGCGATCGTCCGGTAGACCTGGCCCGTTTCGCTGACCGTCGCGCCTATTTCCACCGGCAATCCGTCCGCGCCGATCGGCCTGGCCAGACCGAAGTCGGTTACATACGGCCTATCTTCTCCGCTTTCGTCTTTGCCCAACAGGATATTGGCCGGCTTCAAGTCGCGGTGCAGAATGCGGCGCTGGTGCGCGTGATGCACGGCCCGCGCCACGTTCACCATCAGCTTGGCGGCGGAGCCCTGATCATGGGTAAAGCGGTCCAGATGTTCGTCCAGGCTGCGAGCCTCGATCAATTCCATGCTCAAGAAGGGGCGGCTTTCGTGCTCCCCGACGTGGAGAACTCGGACGATGTTGGGATGTCTTAACTTGGCCGTGCTTTGCGCTTCGACGCTGAATCGCCTCACCCCCTCGGCCGTGATCAGATCACCGGGCAAGCTTACCTTGAGGGCCAGAGAAATATGTAGCTCCTGATCGAAGGCCTTGTAGACGACGCCCATCCCTCCGTGGCCGAGGTACTCAATATCCGTGTACCTGCCGAAGTCCGGCAGCGGCAAGGGATGTTCCCAAGGCCGGATAAGACAACGCCTTCGTTCTCGAAATGTCTGAGAAGCTCCCGCGCCAGGTCGGGATGGTCCTTAACGTAGCGGGCCTGAAGAGCGCACAGCTTGGAGAGATCGTCCTGGAAGGCCTCGGCCTCCTTCATGTAGTCGGCGAGGACGTGATCCAGCCGATCCTCATCAGGCTCGGAGTCTTGGCGCTTGTTCATCGCTTCGGCTCTTTCGGCCTGCTTTCGCTGCGGGACAAGTCTAGGCTGCAGCAGAGCGGTCTCCAGGAGAATGCCCGCCAGTTTGTCTTGGCGCGCCCATTTCCTCGACGCAGGCCGACGACAGTATACCGGAGGCGGTGGTGCAGACGGAAGGAAAAGCCGGCCTTTACAGGAGAGACGGCAACCGGCCCAAGATGGACCGCGGTATTGACGATTTTCTCGCTGTTGGTCCGGACCCGGGTGGCCGGGTTCTTTGGAGGCAACCAGGCGCAAGGGTTCCTGGTCAACCCAACTGTTTCACCCCTTCCGTTTCATTTTCATTTCCCGTGGTCCGTTATTCTCAGGGTGACGTCCTGGCCAATAGAGGACATTTACCAATGAATTGGCTAACGGATCACTGGCTGCAACTGCTCTTCTTGGTCGGCTACTTGGGGATGCTGGCTCACCATTGCCGGGCGGGGAAGAAAAGTACTCGCAACTTGGGAGACTACTTGATCGCCGGACGCGGCTTGGGCGGTTGGGTCATCGCCTTGTCCTTCTACGCAACGTTTGTCAGTACTAACAGCTTCGTGGGGCACGCCGGCAAGAGCTGGGACGTGGGGTTGATCTGGTACATCAAGGGGGCGGTCATTGTGGCCTCGTGTTATTTGGCCTGGTATTTGGTTGCTCCACGGTTTTTCACCAAAGCCCGCGAGTACAACTCACTGACCCTGGCTGATTTCTTGGGGAGCCGGTATGACTCGCCCACGCTGCGCCGGGTTTCGGCGCTGGTGATCTTCGTAGCGGCGGGGCTTTTCCTGGTCGCTGTTTACAAAGGATCCGCGCTCGCCTTGCAGCAGTTTCTCGGGCTCGAGTACCACCTGGCCGCCGTCGCGGTGTTCGTGGTGGTGACCGCCTATACCCTGGCCGGCGGCTTCCGTTCCGTGGTGCTCACCGATGCCGTGCAGGGGTTGCTGATGGCTTTCGGCGTCGTCGTATTGGTCGTCGCGGTAATCATCAAGGGCGGTGGGCTGACGGCAATCATGGACACTGTCCGCAACCAAGATCCCAATCTAGTCTCGTGGGAAGGGAACATGCCCCTAGCCGCCATTCTCGGCCTATCGATCGCCGGCGGGATGAAGATGCTGGTCGACCCGAGGCAACTTTCACGGATTTATGGCCTCAAGGACGAAGGCGCCCTGCGGACGGCGCGGATCGTGTCACCGCTACTCATTTTGATTACGTATCTGTGTTTGCTGCCCATCGGGACCTTCGCGCACGCTCTGATTCCCGCCGACGCCATACCCGATTCCGACCACGTGATGCCCTACCTGTTGGGCACGACCGAAGTGCTTGGCCCCGTACTCAGCTCTTTTTTTCTATTGGTTTTGTTGTCAGCCGCGATGTCGTCGCTCGACTCGGTTCTGCTGGTGGCGGCGTCTTCGGCGAGTCGCGACGTCACGATCTCTGACGACGAGGATCAAAATGCGATCCGCCGGACCCGGTTGTGGGTCGTTGTGCTGTCGCTGGTCAGTATGCTGGTGGCGCTGAACCCGTTCGCTGATATTGTCCAGATCACGGCGTTTTCGGGGTCCCTCTACGCGGCCTGCTTCCTGCCGACGCTCGTGATGGGGCTTTACTGGAAGCGCGGCACGCGGGCCGGCGCACTGGCCTGCGTCCTGGTTGGCTCTATCACTGTGATTGCTTGGTACCTCGTCAGATATGCCGGCTGGACAGGTTGGCATGAAGTATACGTGGGAACTTTGGCGGCATTCGCGGTGTACGTTGGGGTGTCGCTGCTGACGTCAAACCGTACGTCTCGAAAATGAGGGCCGGACGACCGGTTTGTTTCTCCGCGTTTGTCGTCTTAGTCCTTGAGGGAGAAATGACAGCTTCACAACGAGAGAGAGACTTCCCGTTCAGAGTCAAGGAGGAACGGACTCTGAGCAAGTACGGGGCGGACCCGCACCGCCTAGTTTCAACAGAGTGACCAGGCTGCGGTGGACGCAAAAGAAAATCATTCCAGTCTCTGGTCTAAAAGGGAGAGGAGCCATGAGAATCATTCGATTTCCGATATATGTCATGCGGCCGTACGAACGGGGCGTTCAGGAAACCTTCGGTAAGTACAGTGGATTTGTCACACCCGGATTCGGGTTTCAGCTCCTGCTGGGCCAGCTCGTCCGCGTGCGCGACGTGCGCGAGCACACCATGGAGATTCACCCCCAACCGGTGATCACCAAAGACAATGTCGAGATTAGGGTGGACGGCATAATGTGGGTGCGTCCAGATGCCGACGAAGAGTCGATCAAGAAGACTTTCTACAACATTGATGACTGGAGGCAAGCTGTGATTCAGTTGGCCATGACCAACCTGCGGCAGGAATTCGGCAAACTGACACTGGACGAGAGCCTGGTCGCAAGGGAACAGATCGCGACCGCCCTCCAGACGGCGCTCAACGGATTCGCGCAAGATTGGGGGCTGAAGGTCAGCAAGGTCGAGATCCGGCTGATTGATCCGCCCGAGGATATCAAGCGGGCCATGCACAAGCAGAAGACGGCGGAGCAAGAGCGTCGCGCAATGCGACTGCTGGCCACCGGAGAATTCGAAGCCGCCGAGCAGCAGAAGCTCGCGGCGATCCAACGAGCGGAGGGCGAACGGGGGGCGGCGATCAACATCGCCGAGGGCAAGGCGCGGGCGATCGAGCTGGTCAACGAAGCAGCTCAGCGGCACTTCCAAGGCAACGCCCAGTTGCTGAAGCAGATGGAGATGACCGAGAACGCGCTGCGCGAAAACGCCACAGTCGTCCTCACTGAGCATGGAGTCACCCCAACACTTTTGCTGGGCAGCCTGCCGGTGACCACGCCCGGGGGCAAGTCCGAGTAGAGCGGCGTCCTCGAGAATCTGTAGGCCTGACGCGTGCTGTCGTCGGCAATACGGTCGTGGATGATTCGAATCTAAGAAAGGGGCATTCTCATGCGGCACTCAAACCAACGGT
This sequence comes from Bryobacterales bacterium, assembly GCA_965248365.1. GTDB lineage: Bacteria > Acidobacteriota > Terriglobia > Bryobacterales > UBA6623. The sequence goes on from CBDFJA010000004.1 coordinate 1,900,751, forward strand.
CTTGGTTCTCAATCGTGGCGCCGGGAATTCTACTGGCCGCGACCGGCGTCGGGGCCGGAGATCTAATGACCACCAGTCTGGCTGGGTCCGAGGTTGGTCTCGGGCTGCTGTGGGCGGTTGTCGTCGGGGCTGCCCTCAAGTTCGCTCTGAGCGAGGGGGTCGCGCGGTGGCAATTGGCGACCGGGTCGACATTGTTGGAGGGTTGAGTGTCGCACCTTGGGACCTGGATCCGCTGGGTGTTCTTGGCCTATCTACTGCTGTTCACGGTAGTGGTGGGAGCCGCCCTGGTGACGGCTTGCGGCGTCGCGGGAGCCGCGCTAGTTGTGGAGCCTCAACAGGTTGTTCCGGGGAGGAGGGAGTCGGCTGATAGGGGGATTATAGCCGAGGCTGGCGTGGGGGCGATGCCAATTGTGGTCGTGGAGCCAGGGGAGCAGATGGTTGGCGCGTTGGAGGGAGGAGCAGTAGGAGCGGGCATAGGCCCATTCGCGGAGGGCGGTTTGGATGAAGCGCTCGGCCTTGCCGTTGGTGCGAGGGGTGTAGGGGCGGGTGAAGCGGTGGCGGATGCCGAGGCGGCGGCAAGTACGACGGAAGTGGCGGGAGCGGTACCAGGAGCCATTGTCGGTGAGCAGGCGTCGGATGCGGATGCCAAGCGAGCCATAGTAGGCGTGGGCGAGGAGAAGGAACTGGGTAGCGGAAAGGCTGCGCTCATCGGGCAGGATCTGGGAGAAGGCGATGCGGGAATGGTCGTCGACGGCGACGTGGACGAACTCCCAGCCGGCGGCGCGGGAGCGTCGGGTCTTATCGCCGGTAACGCGGTGACCGGCGTGCTGGAAGCGGCCGAGCTTTTTGATGTCGAGATGCAGTAGATCGCCGGGACGGTGATGTTCGTAGCGGCGAACGGGGGGAGCGGGTTCGAGATCGCGGAGACGGTTGAGTCCGGCGCGACCGAGGAGGCGGCTGACGGTGGCCGGGGATAGCCGCAGGGTTTGGGCGATGCGGCGGCCCGTCCAACGTTGTCGGCGCAGGGCGAGGACGCGGTCAACGACGGCTTGCGGGGTGCGGCGCGGGCTATGCCGGGGACGCGAAGAGCGATCGTAGAGACCGGCTTCGCCTTCGCCGCGGTAGCGGGCCAGCCAACGGCGGGCGGTGCGTTCTGAGACGTCTCGGGCCGCCGCGGCGGCCCGAGGCGTCTCTCCAGCGAGGATGCATCGAACCAAAAGGGCTCGGCCTTTGGGCGTCAATCGGGCATTCTGATGGATGTTCATGCGGTCTCTCCAGGGTCGTGGTTATTCGACAACTCCAGCTTCCCTGGTCCGGGACCGAATGAACAACCTGTTGAAAGATCACAGCTAGTCCCCTTAGGCGACGCCGGTACTTCGAAGATCGTTTGGGGAATAGCCCATTCCCTGCTCGGCCTCGCCCTTGTCTGGTATGGAAGTTTCCGGCTGTTCCAGAAGCTCATGTCGATTCTCATCGGCATCATGTTTGTGACGGTCGTCATGACCGCCCTTGTGATAGGTCCTGACTGGGGCGCCGTGGCTCAAGGCTTCGTCCCGTCCATGCCGGCTCGCAGTGTGGGCTGGCTGCTGGCCGTGCTGGGAGGAGTGGGTGGCACGGTGACTCTGCTGTCGTACGGCTACTGGATTCGTGAAGAAGGTCGAAGCGGCCTGAAGGACGTTTCCGTCTGTCGCGTAGATCTCGCCGTGGGTAACGGGATGACCGCTATATTTGGGATCTCGGCCTTAATCATTGGCTCGCGGGTGCAACTCGAGGGTGATGGATCCACACTGGCATTGCAGTTGGCCGACCAACTGGCGGCGGCAATCGGTCCCTGGGGGAAATGGATCTTCCTGATCGGCTTCTGGGGCGCGGTCTTTTCCAGCCTGCTGGGTGTTTGGCAGAGCATCCCGTACATGTTCGCGGATTTCCTGGAGCTGAGCCGCGCCAAAACCGCGGCTTTGCGCCGGACCATCGATCTGCGTGATTTGCGCCAAACGAGACCCTACCGGCTGTCCCTGGTGTTGATTTCGATCGTGCCTATTGGCTTTCTGTGGGTGTCCGTCAAGGAGATCCAGTTTTCCTATGGCATTATCGGTGCTTGCTTTCTTCCTCTGCTGGCACTGACCCTGCTGCTTCTGAACAACCGAAAACGCTGGGTTGGATCGGAGTTTGTCAGTCCCTGGGTGATTAACGCCGTGCTTGTGTTGGCCCTTCTGTTTTTCGGCTACGCCGGCGGGCGGGAAATCTATACCCGTCTGCAACAACTGTTGTGACCTTGCTGGCGCTCCGAAGACCAGCCGCATGCCGTCGCCCTTACGCGAAGGTCGTTGCTTTAGATAACAGAGACACGGAGAGTGAGCATGACCGAAAACCCAAGCGCTAAGCTCATGCCGCTGCTGGCGACAGTGCTCGTCGGCGTCGCGATTTGGTTCATCCCGCCGCCCGAAGGTGTTGACATCAAGGCATGGCAGCTGCTGGCGATTTTTGTGGCGACGATTGTGGGCATTGTCGCCAAACCCCTGCCCATGGGCGCTGTCGCCGTACTGGGCGTTATGGCGACCGCTCTTACAGGGACCCTCACGATCAGAGAGTCCTTGAGTGGTTTCGGCAACAGCGTCATCTGCTCATCGTTATCGCTTTCTTCATCTCTCGGGGCTTTATCAAAACAGGTCTGGGGCTCGGATCGCCTATCTGTTCATGGCCACGGTGGGCAAGAAGACTCTCGGTCTGGGCTATGGACTCGTGGCCACGGACTTGGTGCTGGCCCCGGCCATCCCCAGTAACACCGCTCGCGCCGGTGGCGCCGATGGTTCAAAATTTCAAATATCTTTGGCTAGATTTAGGCGGTGTCACCCGTTTGCCTTTCGCAGTCGGGGTTTTCGTCGCGGTAGGGGCAGGCGTCACAGTTGAGGGGGTCACCGTCGGGCCCGTACAATATCCCGCCGCAGGAACCCCGCAGGTGACGGCGCTTGAAGATCACGCCGACGGCCATGATGAGCATGGCGATGGCGATGGCGGCGATCGAAAGGGCCAGTAGCGTCATCGGGTCCTATCTCTCTCCCCGGCCGGCTCGGCTTGCTCGCCGCCGGCGTCCCCAGGTCCAAAGAGTGACGAAAACGCGGGGGTAGCCCTCTCGGAGAACCCGCTCTCAGCGTTGCGCACGAGGAAGAGCGCGGCCAGCCCCTGTTCGACGGCTAGTTGATAGCCGTCGGTTTCACCCAACACCATCAAGGCGGTGGCCCAACCGTCCGCGGCGATGCAGCGCTGATGGACGACGCTTACCGAGGCCAACCTGTGTTGCACCGGGCGGCCCGTGCGTGGGTCGATGGTGTGTGAGAAGCGGCGGCCATCCTTTTCGTAATAATTTCGATAATCGCCGGAGGTCGCCATCGACAGCCCCTCCAGAGGCAAAGCCCGGTAAGGCGTCCTGCGGGCATCATCGGGATGCTCGATGCCGATGCGCCAGGGCTGCCCCGCCGCATTCCTGCCGCTGGTTCTCACCTCGCCTCCCACTTCGACCATATGCTCTCGGTAGGCAAGGCTTCGCAAGGCTCTTGAGACGCGATCCACGGCGTATCCTTTGGCAATCGCCGACAAATCGCATTCGACTTCAGGCCGTAACTTGCGAATGGTCGACGACGCCTCGTCCATTTCGATTTTATCCCATCCGATTCGCGCTCTCAGCCGCTCAAGCTCGCCTGCGGCGGGCGCTTTCCGGGAGCGCTCACCCGGACCAAAGCCCCAGGCGCGAACCAGGGGTCCGACGGTGACATCAAACGCTCCATTGGTCGCGGCGCTGATTCGCTGAGCCTCGAGAAAAACGTCGAGCGTGTCTTGGGAGACGGGGAAAGGGTCCGTTCGGCGAAACGCATTAAACCGCGACAGCTCGGAGGAGGGCAAATAGGTCGACATCTTCGAGTTGACGTTTTCGAGTTCGGATTCCACGGCGCGGCGCAGCGCATCGAGTTGTTCCTCGGAGAGATTTCGAGCCACCACCTTCACGGTGAAGGTTGTGCCCATCGTCGACCCCTGGAGCGTATAGGCCGTCGGTTCGGCGACCGGCTGACAACCGACTGCGATCAGCAGCAGGGAGAGGGCAGCAGCCCCCGTCCCGCGGCAATGCGACAGGCGGGCGCGGTGGCTGGCCCCTACGAATCCTCGGTGTGGTGCTGTGGGCGCAAGGTTGCAGTGCTGCGGGCACAGCGTTGCATTGGAGCAAGCCAAGTAGAAATCATTCTAACGCGTAGACACACGACCCGCGTCGCGTGTCCAAAGCGGCCTCCGCAACGCCGGGGAGACCGAGACCACCGTGTGCTGCAAGTGACAATTCGCACAATTGTGCTTGACCCTGTACTGTGGTACGGGGTTTAGACTGAGAGCAGAAAAGGTTGCGAGAACATGAACGGACTCACGATTGGCAGCGTCGCGCAGCAGGCCGGCGTTAATATCGAGACGCTTCGATATTACGAGCGCAAGGGGGTTGTTCCGAAGCCTCCGCGCACGTCTTCGAACTATCGGCTGTCACTGCTGTCCGGTTAAAAGTCGAATAGAATCAATTGGTTGGGGTCATAGGGGGATTCGTTTGGGGAGTCGGATGGCTGGAGTGCCTGTAAAAGGGGCATTTTTTCGAATTGCGTAACGCTGAGAATCTGTAGAATCTGGTAAAGACTCGCTTCCAGCCCGAGCCGTTTCCGGACGATGGCGATGAGCACGTAAATCGAGACAGCGATCCAGATGTGCGTCTTGACGGCGTTCTCGCTGGTGCCGTAAAACGAGTTGATTCGCAGATGTTGCTTGATCCACTTGAAGAACAACTCAATCTGCCAACGCGACTTGTAGATGTGGGCGATGGTCAGCGCCGGGAGCGCGAAGTTGTTGGTCAGAAACTTCAGCCGCTTGTTCGTCCGGGCGTCGAAGTAACTGACCCTCCGCAACGGGTCGGGATAGGCTTGGGCCGATTCGATGGCAGCCAGTATGACGGTCTGATCCGAGCGCAAGCCCGTGGATTTGTCGACGGGATGCGAGTAGCGCCGTTGGAGCAAGATGTTCTTCTTGGTTCGCACGACGAAGAACGACGAGCAGAGAGTGAACACGAAGAGGCGTTCGAAATCGACGTAGGCCCGATCCATGACGTAGAACGCGCCGGCCTCCGGGCCGATCTCGTCGAGGATGTTGATGTCGTGCACTTTGCCTCCAGTAATGCGGATGAACGTGGGAATATTGCCGTGCAGATCCAGCAGCGTGTGCATCTTCACGGCGGCCTTTTGCTTGCGGAATCTCGCCCACGGAAACAGCGACAGGCAGAGGTCGATTGTTGTCGAGTCGAGAGCGTACAGAGTCTGGTCCAAGTCCACACCGATCGGGTCGTGGGCATATAACGGCCGTGCCATGCCAATCAAGACCTGCGCGAAGTCCGCGTAGATCCGCCAGTCGCGCGACTCGTTCGCATCGGCCAGTGTCGAGCGCGCTACCCTGCCGCGGAATCCCATGTGGTAGAGTTTGCCGTGCATCGAACGCAGGCACGTCTCGATGTCGCGGAGGCTTGCCCGATAGGTCAGCTGGGCGAATGCCATCGCAAGAAACTGATCCCAGCAGGAGAAACTTTTCAGATAGGAATCGCCGCGGTAGCGCGATACACATTTCTGAAACTCTTTGCTCGGTAGGTGCTCGATCAGTTGGGAGAAAACCGTACGGCCAAGGTTCATCCCTCATTGTGCCGCGTCCGGATGCTCCGTTCAGGCGACCATTTGCGGCCTCGGGATTTCAAATCGTTCCCGGGCAAAACAGGCCATAAGACATTGAGCGGTCGAGACTTACCGTCCGATGGCGCGACTTTCCCCGGACAGCACTGATCGGCTGTATTCCGAAGACACAGTTCGTCGCGTGCGATTCGTGAAGCGAGCGCAGGAACTTGGCTTTTCGCTGAGAGAGATCAAAGAGCTTCTGGCCCTTCGCGCTGCCCGAGGAGCAAAGTGCCAGGACGTTCGCCGTCAAGCGCTCCACAAGATCGAAGAGATCGACGAGAAGATTCGGACGTTGGAGGCCATGAAGGACGTGCTCCGCAAACTGGTCAAAGAGTGTGCTTCCACGCGTGCACCGGCCAGCGACTGTCCGATCCTGGAGTCGCTCGATTCCAACGGAACGAGGTGAATCGAAATGGAAAACAAATCTCTGACGATCGTTTCGGTCATCGCTGCGGGGTTCGCATCGCTGTGCTGCATCGGGCCACTGATGGCCGTGGGACTAGGTTTGGGCGCGTTCGGTGCGGCTGCTTTTTTCGAGAGTGTGCGCCCCTATTTGCTTGTTGTTACAGCGGGCTTCCTCGGAGCGGGGTTTTACCTGACGTATCGCAAAAAGCCCGAGGAGAAGTGCGGGGAGGGTGTGTGCGCGCCGGCTCCCAAGAGGTCGCAAAAACTGGCTCTGTGGATCGCGACGGGGGCCATCATACCTCTGGCCGCCTTCCCCTACTACTCGGATGCATTTTGGGGTGAGGCCGGGCCGAATTCTGGAAGCCTGAGGACGACTTTAGCGGCAAGCGCTGATGGGACGGCGATCGTGTTCGACGTAGAAGGCATGACGTGCGCCGGTTGCGCCGCCGGAATTCAGGCCACCTTAGCCCGTCGCGCGGGCGTCGAGGGGATCGAGGTCAGCTACGACCAAAAGACAGCTCGAGTCGCTTACGACCGCTCACAAATCACAGAAAAACAGTTGGTCAGTGCCTTTGAGAAGCTCGGCTACACCGTGGCTCGCAGAAAAGCGGGTTGAATTGAATGGGGTTGAAAAGAGGTCAGCCATGAAGATCGAACTCTATTATTTCGATGACTGCCCCTCCTACGAGAGGGCTCGGGAGAACCTCAAAGAAGCGCTCCGCTCGGAGGTGCTTGCGCAAGAGGTCGAGATGGTTCCGGTCGCCTCCGAGGCCGACGCACAGTCCAAGCGTTTCATCGGATCTCCGACCATTCGAATTAACGGCATTGACATTTGAAGGGCCGGAGGCAGAAGAGAAGGGCTACGGCTATGGCTGTCGGATCTATGCCGAGAACGGCGGGAGCGCCGGGTGGCCTTCGATTGAGCGGATTCGTCAGGCACTCGAGGCTGCAAGGAGAGCACCCAAAGGGGTATGACTATGGCAAGCGAGAGCTGTAGCAAAAATGACCTTGCCCGGCGCAAGATTGGTTTGCTTCTTTGGGGTCTGCCGGTTGTGTTGCTCTCCCTCGGGCTGTTTTGGTCTGAAGTTCGAGTATGGCTGTGGACCCCCGCACTCGTAATGGCGGGCGTGGCTTGCCTTGCAAATGCTTTCGGCTGCGGGCGCTTGCACTGCTATTTCACAGGACCTTTTTTCCTCCTCGGGGCTGTTGCCACGCTTTTGCGTGGTTTCGAAATCGTATTTTTGCCCTGGAGCTGGATAGGGTATGGGCTCTTAGGTGGGACGCTCCTCGCCTTCGCTCCTGAATGGGTACGAGGCAAGTATGCGAGATCCAGTACTGCAACGGTGCGCCCGCAGCACCATGGTGAGTCGCCATGAACTCCACTTACCCGGCAGCATGAAAAGGAAGGGGTGCGCTATGTCCGAGGTTCCGTCCGTCGTGCCAGACTGAAACACAAACGTCGAGAAGAGTCTCGACGCGGCAAGCTGGAGAGCTTGCGCCACGACGGAACTCGATGTCGCCACGAATGGCGACACGGCACGCAAGGATGCGTGCGCCACAAACCGAACCCAAAGCGTTTAATCCTTCAGCGGCCCAAACCTAATTGGGACAAGTCAGCGACAAGTCCCGCCCTGGGGACCGCCTGTTGCCACTCCCGTGTCCCTACGACCTTCGCTCCCCCCACATCCCCGGGGAGTAAATCGAGCACCAGTGCCCGCTCAGTACGCGGTATTAGGGCTAACCAGCCACGGCTCAGCCGCCGAAATCGTCGAAGGCGATGTTTTCGGGTTCAACGCCCAGACCGTCGAGCATTTTGAAACAGGCCGTCATCATGGGGGGCGGTCCGCAAATGTAGTACTCGATATCCTCGGGCGCGGGATGGTTTTTGAGGCAGTGATCGTAGAGAACTTGATGAATGAAGCCGGTGTAGCCAGTCCAGTTGTCCTCGGGCAGCGGCTCCGATAGCGCCAGTTCCCAAGTGAAGTTGGGGTTTTCGCCCTGGATCTTGTCGAAGTGGTCGATATAGAAGGCTTCCCGCAGGCTTCGCGCTCCATACCAAAAGGAAACTTTACGATTCGTGTGGACGCGAAGGAACTGGTCGAAGATATGAGAGCGCATCGGGGCCATGCCGGCCCCGCCGCCGATGAAGACCATCTCCGCGTCGGTATCTTTGGCAAAGAATTCGCCAAACGGACCTGAGATCGTCACGTCGTCACCGGGCTTCAAGCCGAAGATGAACGACGACATCTTTCCCGGCGGGGTCCCCTGGGGCGCGCGCGGGGGCGGCGAGGCGACGCGCACATTCAGCATGATGATGCCTTTTTCCTCGGGGTAGTTGGCCATGGAGTAGGCCCGGTTGACAGGCTCGTCGACCGTCGACGTCAAATCCCAGATGCGGAACTTATTCCAATCGCCGTGAAACTCCTCTTCGACGTCGAAATCTTTGTACTGTACGGTGTGCGGCGGACAGGTGATCTGAATGTAGCCGCCGGCGCGAAAGGGCACCTCGTCGCGGGGCGGGAGTTCGAGAACGAGCTCTTTGATAAAAGTGGCGACATTGTGGTTGGAGCGGACCTTGCACTTCCACTGGCGGACGCTGAAAACCTCGGCGGGCACGCGAATCTTCATGTCCTGTTTGACCTTGACCTGGCAAGAGAGCCGCGTACCCTCGCGAAACTCGCCGCGGGTGATGTGGGGGGGCTCGGTCGGCAGGATCGCTCCCCCGCCTTCCATGACGTCGACCTTGCAAACCCCGCAGCTGCCCTTGCCTCCGCAGGCCGAGGGAATGAAGATCTTCCGGTCCGCCAGCGCGCCCAGCAGCGTGCCGCCCGTGTTCACACAGATGGCGTTGGCGGCGTCATCGTTGATGACGATGTTGACCTCGCCGCCGGCCACGAGCTTGCTTTTGGCGACCATCAACACGACGACCAGCGAAAGGATCATCAGCGTGAACATGAAAACGCCGAGCGCTACGGTGGTCATGTTCGTCGTCCCGTGTTGTCGAAGGCTTGTGCCATTTCGGCCCCTATAACTGTATCCCCATGAAGGCCATGAAGCCGATAGCCATCAATCCTGTCAAAACAAACGTCATGCCGAGCCCGCGCAGTCCGGCCGGCACGTTGCTGTAGCGCATCCTCTCGCGGATCGACGCCAGCGCGACAACCGCTAGAAACCAGCCTATTCCCGATCCCAGGCCGAACACCGTGCTTTCGGCCAGCGTGTAGTCGCGCTCGACCATGAACAAGGAAGCGCCCAGGATGGCGCAGTTGACCGCGATGAGCGGAAGGAACACACCCAGCGCGGCGTAGAGCGCCGGAACGAAGCGGTCGAGCGTCATCTCGACAATCTGCACCATCGCAGCGATCGTACCGATGTAGCACAAGAACCCGAGAAACGACAGGTCGTAGTCCGCGAGCGAGGGATGCAGCCAAGCCATGGCACCGGGCTCGAGCACGTAACGGAAGATCAAGTTGTTCATCGGCACCGTCACGGCAAGCACGAAAATCACCGCCGACCCCAGGCCGATCGCCGTAGTGACCTTCTTCGAAACGGCCAGGAACGAACACATGCCCAGGAAAAAGGCCAAGGCCATGTTCTCGATGAAAATCGCCTTGACGGCCAGGCTGAGATAGTGCTCGGTCATCGGATCCGTTTTCCCTTATCGATTGCCTGCTCGCGACCGAATGCGCCGCGGTTTTCCAGTCTCGCCATCCGCTTCGCCTAGCCCTCCTCCTCGACCTGGTCGTGCTTCCAAGTCCGCAAAGCCCAAATGAACAGACCAATGATGAAGAACGCCCCGGCCGAGGTAACCATGATTCCGTTGGGGTAATACCAGCCGCCTTCATTGACCGAAGGAAGTACGACGTAGCCGAAGACCTTCCCCGCTCCAAACAGCTCGCGGATCAAGGCCGTAGCGATCAAGATGAGACTGTAGCCCAGGCCGTTGCCGATGCCGTCGATCAGACTGCTGCTGGGTCCGTTCTGCATCGCGTAGGCCTCGGCGCGGCCCATAATGATGCAGTTGGTGATGATCAGGCCGACGAAGACGGAAAGCTGCTTGCTGATATCAAATAGATACGCCTTCAATAACTGGTCGGCGACGATCACCAGCGAGGCGATAATCGTTAACTGAACGATGATGCGGATACTTGTCGGGATCTGATTGCGCAGCAGGCTGATGGAGAAGTTCGACAGCGTCAGGACGAAGATCACGGCGCCGCACATGACCACGGCGGTATCCATCTTGGTGGTCACCGCCAAGGCCGAACAGATCCCCAGCACTTGCAATGCGATGGGATTGTTCTCAAAAAGCGGATCGAGCAATACTTTTTTCGCCGGTGTCGCCATCCGAACTCTCTTCTTCTGCTTTCATGGTACTGGTCCGGCTCTCCCGCAACCGTGCGAGGTACGGTCCAAAGCCGGTCTCCCCGAGCCAGAAGCGCAACATATAGGTCACGCCGCGACTGGTAATCGTCGCCCCGGAAAGACCATCCACCCGGTAGGGGTCCTCTTTGGGAGAACCGGCCCGCCCCTTGATCACCGAGATCACCGGGGATCCGCTCTCATCGAGAGCCACCCGTCCGGGCCAAAGGGCTTTCCAGCTCGGGTTGTCCACTTCTCCACCCAAGCCCGGGGTTTCCAGGTGCTGGTAGTAGGTCAACCCGCGTATGGTTCTCGTATCGGCGTCGAGCGCCACGAAGCCGTAGAGCGTGGACCAGAGTCCGTAGCCCTCGATCGGCAAGACGAGCATTTGCACCTCGCCCCGGCCGTCGAGCACTTGATGGACGACCGCGTGGTTGGGCACTCGTTTGATAATCGACGGGTTCGGGGGGGCTTCGCGGCTGGTGGCGGGGTCCGCCGCCGCTTTCCGCTGATCGTAGGCGGCCGTGTCGATGTCGGGAGCCGGCAGGCCGGTTTCCAGCTCGATGGCCACCGCCTCGATTGTGCGGAACCGTTCATTGATCTCTTCCGCACTGAGCCTTTCCGTCGCTTCGGCCAGGCCGGCGGCCATCAACACGTTCTTCATTTTGTCCAGCCGGGCGTTGGCTTGTTGCAGCTCCGACAGCGAGACCGCCGAGGAGGAAACCAAAATGGCGCAGACCACGCAAACCGCCGCGGCGAACAGCAGCGTGTACGCCACGCTATGCCGCATAGCGCGCCCTCCTGCGCTTGACGTTAGCCTGCACCACGAAGTAGTCGATCAACGCGGCAAAAAGATTCATAAACAAGATGGCCAGCATCATGCCTTCCGGATAAGCCGGGTTCACCACGCGGATCAAGATCGCCAACACACCGATCATAAACCCATACACATATTTTCCGGTATTTGAGTGCGCCGCGGAAACCGGGTCCGTGGCCATGTAAACCGCGCCAAAGGCCCAGCCGCCCAAAGCAAAATGCCAATAAAACGGCACGCCGAACAGAGGATTTGTCTCCGATCCGATGGAATTCAGCAACAGGGCGGCCAGAAACGAACCCACGGCTACGGAAAACATGATCCTCCACGAACCCACGCCGCTGAGGAGCAACACGGTGGCCCCGATCAAGCAGGCCAGTGTCGAGGTTTCTCCCATCGAACCGGGAACCAGCCCCAGGAACGCATCCCACCAGGCAATGCCCTGATCCAAGACCGCCTGCCCTTGGACCGCGGCTTCGGCCAGCCAGGTAGCGCCGCTGACGCCGTCAATACTCGTATCGGCGGCGATCCAGACCTGATCACCGGAAATCTGCGCCGGGTAGGCGAAAAACAAGAAGGCCCGCGAGGTTAGAGCCGGGTTCAGGATATTCATTCCCGTGCCGCCGAAGATTTCTTTGCCGATGATCACCCCGAAGGCGATCCCGACCCCGACCTGCCAGAGCGGGATCGTCGGCGGGAGAACCAGAGGGAACAGCATGCCCGTGACCAGAAAGCCCTCGTTGATCTCATGTTTGCGGACGATGGCGAACAGCGCTTCACAATTGCCGCCCACGAGAAAAGTCACCAACAGCACCGGCACGTAGTAAAGAGCTCCGTGGAGGACGCAGGCAACCAGATCGCCCGGGTCCCAGGCCCCGTACCCCAGCGCCCCCATGGCCTGGGTCTGCCACGTGTCCAGCGGTAGGGCGCCGTCGCGGATCGCCAGGTGAGCCTGGTAGCCGGTGTTGTACATGGCCATGAACACGCACGGCAGCAGGGCGACGACCACGGTCATCATCATGCGCTTCAGGTCGAGGCCGTCGCGCACGTGCGAAGCGCCCTTGGTGACTTTCCCCGGCGTCAGCAAGAACGTGTCCAGGGCTTCGTACAACGGATAGGCGAATTCGAGCGGGGCGCCCTTCTGGAAGGGCTTCGCTCCGGCGTCAAGAACTGATCGCAGCACGCTCATCAGCCTTCCTTCTCGATGACCGTCAACACCTGGCGGAGCAGCGGGCCGTATTCCATCTTGCCGGGGCAAACGAAACTACAAAGCGCCAAGTCTTCTTCGTCCAGCTCGAGACAGCCGAGCTCTTCGGCTTTTTCGACGTCGCCGACAAGCAGAGAGCGAAGCAAAAACGTGGGCAGAATGTCGAGCGGCATCACCCTCTCGTACATGCCGATCGGCACCATCGCTCGATCGGAGCCGTTGCTGCTGGTTGTAAAGTGAAACTTCTTGCCGGGAATGAGCCGGGAGACAAAAGCGTTGATCGTGGAAAACGTATCCGATCCGGGCGCCAGCCAGCCCAAGAATTCCCTTTTGCGGTCTTCGGAAACGACGGAAATCTGGTGATGAAACCGCCCCAAATACCCGAAGACGTCGCCGGAGGCTGTGCGGCCCGACAAGACCGATCCCGAGATGAGGCGGTTTTCGCCGTCGGCGAGCTCGCGCGCGACGAGGTCGTCGGTTGCGGCGCCGAGGCGGGTGCGCAACAACCGGGGACGCCGGACCGCCGGTCCGGCGAGCGAAATCACTCGCTCGATGTCGAGCTCGCCGCTGCTGAAAAGCTTGCCGATCGCAATCGCATCTTGGTAGTCGAGGTGCCAGACGGTCTTGTTTCGATCGACAGGATCGAGCCGATGAATATGCACGCCGACCGTGCCCGCCGGGTGAGGACCGGCGAAGTGCTCGAGTCGAAACTGACTACCTGCGGGAGCGGTCACCGAGCTGCCCGGCGACGCACAGAGGTAGACCTGCCCGTCGGTCAGTTTGGCGAGCGCCAAAAGGCCACGCTCGAAATCGGCCTCCCTGCCCGCCAGAACCACATCGGGAGTCGGCGCAAGCGGATTCGTGTCGGCCGCCGTGACGAAGATCGAACGCGGCGCGTCGGCCGGATTCGCCGCTCTGCCGAACGGCCTACCCCGCAACGACGTCCAAAGGCCCGACTCGAGCAACAGATTCTTGACCTCTTGGCGCGAAAGCGCACCGGGAGCCTTGCCTGAGTGGGAGCGAAACGAGACTGCGCCGCCGCGCCCGGCTAACTCGGCCGCATCCAACTGGATGACAACCGACTGCAGCGCCCTGCGTTCCCCGCGATTGATGGCAACGACCGTTCCAGATGCCGGCGAGGCGTGCCGGACTCCGGAGATTTTCTTGTCTTCAAATAGGAGTTGCCCGCGCTGGACGTCATCCCCCACCGAGATGTGCATGGTGGGCTTCAGGCCGACGTAATCGTCCGCCATCAGCGCCACGCGGCGGGGTTGTGAAGCCTGCTCGATTCGCTGTTCCGGCTCGCCGGCGATCGGCAGGTTTAGTCCCTTTTTGATTTTATGCAGACCCATTAAAACGTCTATTGTCGGATATTGCCCGGCCTCTACAAATCCGTTACTCTTCCGCGGTTGCCGATCGTCCGCCGCCCGCGGGGCGGCAGGACCGCGGGTCGCTCACGGTGTGTCGGGAACCGAACCGGCCGGCTCTGGGCGTACAAGTCTTCGACGCGGAATTTTTACTCGCAACGGCACTCGGCTGCGTCGGCATGGTTTTGGGGCGGCAGCTGACCGAGGGACCTCCGGGACATCCGACGACATTGGCTCCGCGTTGCTCTCCTGCCTATAGTCTATCGGCGCTTGCGACTTAAAGCTGGAGACTATACGCCGCTGCGGGCCCATCCCAAGCCCTGCCTTGTCAGTCACATACTGTCCTGAAGCCTGCCGCGTCTCTCGCCGCCGCGTGGCGAGAAAAACGAACTGAAGCTGATATAGCCGAGGACAATGAGTCGGCTATTGTCCGCGGCCCGAGGGGTCAACTGCCCGGCCGCTTTCCCTTCCGCTCGATTAAAAGACACGTCCGGGGGCGGCACAGTCGCCGACCCCAACCGCAGGTACCATTTTAGCGCGATCCCGCTGTCGAATTCCGTGGTTAACGTTTGTTCCGCAAGCACGCCAGGGAGCCACAGCCCTCCCGTGGGTGGCCGAAAGCGTTGGGCGCGCCAGCAACCAAGGACGCTGCCGGGCGCCCGCATCTTACGATGGTTGCCGGCAGGCTGGCGCCTGCTTTTCTCACCACGCGGCGAGGCGAAGTGCGTGAGAAGCCCGTCAGTACAAGGCGCGCGGGGCTCGGCGCGGCATTTCTTGCATAATGCGGGCGTACTTGACCCCTACCTTGAGCACGGCGAGCAAGCGGACCGCAGTCATGGCGGGCCTATTGCGTGCTTCGACCGTCAGGTGGCGAGAAATGCGGGCTAAGATTGGGCTAAGGTGTTTCCCCAGCCCGGCAGACCTCAATTCCATTCCTGTCTCAAGCAGAACCCTGATAAGAGCCGTCCATGGTTTTCTTTTATACTGGGGAGGGAAGCGACGAACAGGATGGACCAGCCGACGACCTCGAAACTGCTCCCCCTCGGCGAGTCGACCACGGGTGAACCATCGTGCCTGATCTGCCTTAACGGCGAGGAACGAAGGGTTCGGCGGGGATTCACAATCTCTTTGCTGTTGGCTGAACTCAAACTGGCCGAAGACCAGGTCGCCGTGGAGGTGAATCGCATGATCGTACGGCGTCCGGATTGGCGTTCCACGGAAATACACTCTGGGGCGGCGATCGAGGTGGTCCATTTCGTGGGCGGGGGATAAACGGAAAACTTTTCCTCCCGACGGACGAAAAGGACTATCCAGACCGCTCTCGGTTGTCGTACAATTTCATAGTCCTTCAGCCCAATGAGACCGACCATGCCGAAAGGGAAACCTAGTTCCTCCGAACGAACCCCACCCACCGGGACCTTCACGAGCCACGACGTCACGCACATCACCGGTGTCACGCTACGTCAACTGCAGTGGTGGGATGAGCAGGGAGTCGTCAGTCCCATGCAGCGCGGTCACCGCCGACTTTACCAACTTCATGAAGTGATCGAAGTCAGCCTGATCACCGAGCTCAGACGGAAGGGGATTTCGCTGCAGAAGATTCGGCACGTCCTCAAGTTTCTGCAGAAGGAGTTGAGGAAAGGCCTCTTCGAGTCTGTCCGCAATGGACACGAAGTCCATTTGCTGACCGACGGCAAGAAGCTCTATCTCGAGGACGATCATCGACGGATCGTCGATATCCTCAATGACGCCAATCAGCCGATGATCGCGGTTTGCGTATCGGATCAAATCAAGCGGCTCTCTTCGCCCATCGGTCCGAGGAAGGCCGTGAAGTCCGACACCCGCGCCGCGCCGGCCCGATCGGCTCGCGCTTCCTAACCCAGCCCCGCGCGCCAACCATCCCAGCGAGGAGAACGCCGTTCGGACCTGACGGGTTACGGAGCGTCCGCGGGGCTCGCCCAAATAACTCAACTCACATCCACGTTTGACCCGGTTTTGGCGTCACTCTTTTATGGCCCGGATCTCCAGGGAGGGGTGTCGTGCGCTTGCCGCGGTGCTGGTTCTGGCGGTCCCCGCCGGAGCGGAGCAGCAGCTGAGGGGAGTGCTGTCGAGGATCGAAAGACGCTATAACAGCCTGGCAACGCTCGTTCTGCGGTTCGAGCATACCTGGTCGTACGCCAGCCGCCCGCGACGCCACGAAGAAGGCACGCTCTACCTGCGACGGCCTTTGAAAATGAGCTGGGAGTACACCAACCCGCCCGGAAAGTTGCTGGTCGGCGACGGTGAGGTTCTCCACATGTACAACCCTCGGACCAACCAGGTTCGGCGCCTCAACGTCCGCGAAACCGGCGACCTGAGGACGCCTTTGGCATTCCTGCTGGGCCGTCTGCGATTCCGGAAACTCTTCCGCAACCTGCGAATCGAGTACAAGGACGAAGAAGCCGTTCTTGTCGGGGAAGGCCGATCGGGCAGCGAAGCGTACCGCTGGGTGGAGTTCACCTACGACCCGGGAGACTTCCGACTGCTTCAACTCCGGGTGGTTGGCCAAGACGAATCCATCAACTCGTTCCGCTTCGAAGGCGAGCGGATTAACGTGCCGCTGGACCCCGGCCGCTTCCGCTTCGAGCCGCCGCCCACGGCCGAGGTAATCAACGACTTCCGCGACCGGGAGGTTCGATGATGGCGGAATTCGTCTGCAAGTTCGCCGACCTCGACGGGCGAGTCCGGCAACAGGTGGAATCGGCCGAATCGGAAGACGAGCTGCGCCGGCGCTATGGTGAGCGCGGCCTGCTGCTCTACTCCGTCAAAGCGCGGCGCGGTCTTGCCGACCTCCAACTGGTGGCCCTCGAGAGACGCGGCCGCCGGCTGAATCTCGAGCAATTCTTGATTTTCAACAGGCAGTTCGTGACCTTGACGCGGGCCGGCTTGCCGATCTTGAAATCGCTCGAACTGCTGGCCGCCAACACGAAGAACCGGCGGCTGGCCGGCTACCTGGACGCCATTCGCGAGGAGGTAAAAACCGGGGTCCCGCTCTCGGCGGCCTTTCGCAGCCAGGGGGTCTTCCCCCCCATCTACACGACCTCGCTGATGGCGGGCGAGAAGAGCGGCAGCCTGGCGGATGTCATCGACCGCTACGTGCAATACCAGAAGCTCGCGCTCGGGGTGCGCAAGAAAATCCTCGTTTCGCTGATCTATCCCTGTGTTCTGGTCACGTTGGTGCTGGCCCTGGTGGTCTTTCTGGTGACCTATGTCGTTCCCGAGTTCGCGAACCTCTACAGCAGCATGGACGCTCGGTTGCCTTACATGACGGAACTGCTCGTGGCCTTCGGCGTTACCGTCAGCGAGAACCTGTTGCTGATCGCAGGCGGGCTGCTGGGGATCGCCGTTCTGGCCGGCGCGTGGGCGCGGTCGAAGAGCGTTCGCACGCGATTGGATCGCTTCAAGATCAAGATTCCGCTATTTGGCGCCATCTGGATCAAGTATCAGGTGTCGCAGCTGAGCCGCCTGTTGAGTACGCTGTTGGCGGGGGGCATTCCCCTGCTGCAGGCGCTCGAAACGACGGGCGAATCGCTGGGATCGAAAATGTTGCAACAGGCGATCAGCGGGTCCCGCCGGATGGTGAAGGAGGGCCGTACCCTCTCCGAGGGCATGAGCGAGGCCGGCATCTTTCCTTCGCTTGCGATCGAGATGGTCCATGTGGGGGAGTCGACCGGCGCTTTGCCGGAAATGCTGAACTCGGTCGCCGAATTCTTCGACGACGACGTCAGCACGCGCATGGCGGCCGTTCTGGCGCTCGTCGAACCCGCAATCATGATTTTCATGGGTATTTTCGTCGCCTTTGTGCTGATATCGCTCTACTTGCCTATCTTCAGCCTGGCGGAAAGGATCTAGTGGGCGGTGGTAGAAGTAAAGGTAAATCGGCTACCGCCGGCCAATTCGGTTCGAGTTAGGTGCTTTGTTTCGAGGGCTATGACGGAGCGCGAATTGCCGGCAGTCCCCATTTTTCGCTTCCGCACAACGTTTGCTTAAGAGGTGGCCGGGCCGGGGGAGATTCGTAGCGGCGAGTCGCCCCTCGCGAGGCTATATTGAAAAAATGGCGAGTCCGCTTTTCTCACCACGTGGCGAGGCGAAGTGCGTAAGAAGCCCGTCAGTACAAGGCGCGCGCCGCTCGGCGCGCGGAAGCGTACGTGAACAGTACGTTGAGCACGGCGAGCTAGCGCAACGCAGTAATGGCGGGCTTATGGCGTGCTTCGGCCGTCAGGTGGTGAGAAATGCGGACTAGTCCCGAACAACCGTTGCAGAAGGACCCACAGGCTGAGGAACAAGAAGCGCGGGCCGTGGCGAAGCGCTACCGCTACGAGTTCCTCGACTTGGAAGAGGTGCACATTGACGCCGATCTGTTCCGATCCATCCCGGTCGAGCTGATGTTTCGCCACCACTTCGTCCCCGTGCAGTCGGTCAACGGCAGCTTGGAGATCGCCATTGCCGACCCGCGGCAGTTGCCCGCGCTCGATGAGATCTCGCTGCTTTTGGGGAAGAAGATCCGCATCAAGGTCGCCACGCTCTCGCAGATCAGCGATCTGTTAAAGAAGACCGAACAGTCCCAACGGGTCTTGGAGGAGGTCACCGAGGGCTTCGTCCTTGACGTCGTGGGGAAGGAAGCCGCCGGTGATGAAACGATCTCGATCGAGAAGCTGACCGGCGACACGGACATCAACCCCGTCATACGCTTGGTGGACACGACGATTTTCAACGCTCTCGAACGCCGGGCCAGCGACATCCACATCGAGACCCGCAGCGACGAAGTGGCCATCAAATACCGCATCGACGGCGTCCTGCACTATGCCATGCCGCCGATCTCGCGCGACTGGCACCAGACGATCATCTCGCGCATCAAGGTCATGTCGGAGCTCGACATCGCCGAAAACCGCGTTCCCCAAGACGGGCGTTTCCGTGTGCGTTACAAGGGCCGCCATATCGATTTCCGCGTCTCGATCATGCCGAACGTCCACGGGGAAGACGCCGTATTGCGTGTCCTCGACAAGGAATCTATGAGCGAGAAGTTTCACCAGCTCTCGCTCGCCGTCGTCGGCTTCTCGGAAGACGATTTGCGCAAGTTTGCACGCTACATTCGGGAGCCTTACGGCATGGTCCTGGTCACCGGTCCCACCGGTAGCGGGAAGACGACGACCCTCTATGCCGCGCTGAGCGACATCAAGACCGACGAAGACAAGATCGTCACCATCGAAGACCCGGTCGAGTACCAGATCAAGGGCATCACCCAGATTCCGGTGAATGAAAAGAAGGGGCTGACGTTCTCCCGTGGTTTGCGCTCGATCCTGCGCCACGACCCGGACAAAATCATGGTCGGCGAGATTCGAGACACCGATACCGCGCAGATCGCCATTCAGTCGGCGCTGACGGGCCACTTGGTGTTCACCACCGTGCACGCCAACAACGTGGTCGACGTACTGGGACGGTTCCTCAACATGGGTGTCGAGGCGTATAACTTCGTCTCGGCGCTCAACTGCATCCTGGCGCAACGGTTGGTCCGCGTTGTTTGTGAACACTGCAAGATCGGGAAGCAGTATCCGGACGCGTTGCTCGAAGAGTCGGGATTGGCCCCCGCCCAGTGGCGGGATTTTGAGTTCGCCGAAGGGGAAGGATGCATCGAGTGCGCCGGAACCGGCTATCGGGGCCGAACCGCGATCCACGAATTGCTGGACATGAAGGACCGCATTCGGGAGTTGATTCTGGCCAAGAGGCCTTCGTCGGAGATCAGCCGCGCCGCCCGCGACGAAGGCATGACGACGCTCCGGGAGTCGGCTGTCGAAAGAGTACGCGGCGGAATCACCACGCTGCGCGAGATCAACAAGGTGACGTTCATCGAATAGATGCTCCAACAACTCAAATATCTCGTGCAAGACCCGCCGCCGCTGCTGGTGTTTGAAATCGGCGAGCGGTCGGTAATCGCGGTCCGGCGGCGCCCGCGAGGCCGCGAGGTGGAGGCCCGGGCCGAGCAGGAGCTCGCCGAAGGCGCTATCGTGTCGTCGCCGGCGAAGCCGAACGTACAGTTGCCGGACGAGCTTGAGCGGGCGGTGGAGAGCGTGGCTCAACAGTTGGGCCCGGTGAAGCGGCCCGATGCGGCTCTCCTTCTCCCTGATGCCTGCGCGCGCCTTACGACACTCGACTTCGATCAGCTTCCGGGAGACGGAAAAGAGCGGCTGGAACTGATTCGATGGCGTCTGAAAAAAACCCTGCCCTTTGACGTCGAGCTGGCGCGGATCGCCTACCAGCCGCAGCGCACGGCGGCAGGTTGGACCTTGCTGGTCGCGGTGACGCTGCCCGAAGTCGTCAAGCAGTATGAAACTCCGCTGCGGAAGGTGGGACTCAATCCCGGTTTTGTTGCCGTCTCGGCGGCCCCGGTGCTGAATTTGGTCCCCTCTGACGGGATGACGATGTTCGTCAAGCTTGCCGAGCGGTCACTGACGATCGCAGCGGTTGAGAACGGTGTCGTCCGTTTGGTTCGAGCCGTTGAACTTGTGCCCGATAGCGATCCGGCCGGCTCTGCGGCGCTGGAAGAGATGGCCGCCGATCTGTTCCCCACCACCGTGTTCGTAGCCGACAATCTTAGCGCGCCCGTGGCGAAGGTGGTCTTGTGTGGTTTTGATCATCTTCTGCCGTCCGCGGTGGGGTACTTTTCAAGCGAGCTGGGCGTTGATGTCGAGCCGCTGCGCTCTCCCCAGGGTGTAATCGGCGGCCGCGAAGCGGGAATCAGGGGTTATCTGAGTACGCAATAAGACCTGACGCCATGCGCATCACTCTCAATCTCGCGACGCAGCCTTTCGGTCGAATGCGGCTGTTCTGGCTGCTGAGCGGGATCTCGGCCGTCGTGCTCGCGGCGGCGGCGGCATGGCTGCTGACCCAGTATTTCCAGGCGAACGAGATTCCGCCGGAGCTTCTCGTACAGGAGCGCCAACTTCGCTCCGACTTGAGCGACTTGTCGGCGAGCGAACGCCGGCTCAGGGCCACGCTGGAGGAGCCGGCCAATGGCGACGTCCTTGAGCGCTCGCTGTTTCTCAACGAATTGCTCTATCGCAAGGGTATCTCCTGGACGCGCACGTTCGCGGATCTCGAGAAGATTCTGCCCCCTCGCGTGCAGATGTTTCAAATCCGCCCCCGAGTCGAATCCGACCACAAAGTCTTGCTCGAAATGCAAGTGGGCGCGGAAACGCCGAAAGATTTCATTGAGCTGCTCAAAGCGCTCGAATCTTCGGAGGCGTTCGGCGCGGCGGACTTGCGTGGAAATTCGCCGCCAACCGAGAACCAGCCTCTGTTTCGATACCAACTGATGGTGAGCTATGACCAGCAGCTTTAGGATCGGTCGGTCCACGTCTTGGCCGGCTTCACCGCTAGCTCAAGTCACGCGAGCGCAGGTGTGCGCCGCGTTAGGGTTGATCCTGCTGCTCAATCTCGGCTTCTATCTGTTCGCGGTCAGGCCTCTCAGCGCCCGCGAACAGCAGAAACGGGCTCTTATTTCGACCTTGTCGCGGCAGGTGGAACAAAGGACCGAGCAGGTGGCGAAACTGAAGATGGTGGTGGACAAGGTGGAACAGGCTCGCAGCGACGGCGATAAATTGATCGAAGAAATCACTCTAGTCCGTCGAACGACCTTCTCGACGTTGGTTGCCGAGCTTGACGAGGCGGCCCGGGAGTCGGGCGTCGAACCGCGCGAGGGCGCCTACGACGTCCAGCCGATCGAAGGCGCCGAACACTACGGGATGGTTACCATCAGCGCCAACTTTCGGGGGCGCTACGAAAACTTGGTGAAGTTTCTGAATCGGCTCGACCGCTCGGAGAAGTTTCTGATCATCGAATCGCTCGGGGCGGCGACGCGAGCCGACTCCGAAGAGCTGAACGTCACGCTGAAGATCGACACTTTCGTTCGAGAGTTATGAAGCTAGGGGCGGAGCGCAACAAGGTTATTGTGCTGGCGGTGGCGTCAGTCGTCGCGGCGGGCACCGTCTACGTCCAATTCTTCGCCGGAGAAGATCCCCCGCCGGCGAGGCGGCGACCCGTTGTGGCGGCCGGCGGTTCGGCTCCCGAAACGGCCCCGCGTCGACGGCGCGCCACGGCCCCGGCGCGCGAGGTTCGCGGGCAGAACTTCCGTCCCACGTTTCACCGGGCGGATTCCGACGAACCGCTTGATCCGATGAGCGTCGATCCGACTCTGCAAACGGATCTGCTCGCCAAGGTGCGCTCGGTGGAGTTCGCGGGCGTCGAGCGCAATCTGTTTCGATTTGGAGAGCGCAAGAAGCTGGTCGCCTCCCCCTCGGCGGAAGAGATCAAGCGGTCCCAAGAGCGCTTAAAGGCGCTCCAGGAACAGAAGTCGAAGACGGGCAAGATTAAGCCGGGGGCTCGAAAACCGACGGCTCCGCGGATCGATTGGAAGTATTACGGTTTCGCCAATTCCCGCCGCGATACCAGGAAGCGCGCGTTTCTGCTGGACGGTGAAGAGATCTTCGTTGCGACCGAAGGCGATGTCTTCAAGAAACGCCATCGCATTGTGCGCATCGGGATCAATTCCATCGTCATCGAGGACATGCAGTTCAAACAGGAACAGAAGCTGCCGTTGGAGGAAGGCTAGCGTAGTGCCCCAAAGGGACAGGCGCCTGAGGACCAACCTCTTCCGAAGTGGCGGCCTCTGGCGAAGGTCGGCCTCGCACCTGAAGCGGATTGCTTCTCCAGGCGCCTGTCCCCAGGCGCGGCGGGAGGAAAGTTAGAGCATGCAGACAGAGCCGCTCCCGAAAGGGTGCGGTCGAGTCCTCGTGGCGACAACGGGTTTCTGGCATCGATGAGGGGATTCGCGACCTTGACCGCGGGCTTGCGCCCGCGGCTCTGTGTGGCCCCGGTTGGCTCAGAAAGGGTGCGGCTTGGGTCACGGCATCCGTAAACGCCGTCCGCGACCAAGCCCGGGCCGAACGGCCGCTGCTAGCATGAAAGAAGAGATGACGCGACCGCACATGGTACAAGCGAAAGCGTCCGGCAGAGCGGGGAGCCAAGGCTTTGTGCTTCTGAGCCTACTGTTTTTCGTCGCCGCTATCGCCATTCAGGTGGCGATTTCGCTGCCCCGGGTGGCCATGCAAGCCCAAAGGGCCCGCGAAGAGAGACTGATCTATCGCGGCAAGCAGTACAAGCGGGCCGTGGAACTTTATTTCCGCAAATACCAGAAGTACCCGGAAAAGATGGATGACCTCGAAGAGACCAATGGCCAGCGCTTCTTGCGCCGCCGCTACAAGGATCCTTTGACCGGCGAAGACGAGTGGCGTCTGATCCACATGGGAGCGGACGGGCGCATGACTGATTCGCTCATCCATGACATCGAAGAGGAAGACGCTCAGCAGGGATCGTCTAACTACGGCGGTGCTCGCCCGAACGCGCCGCTGGGATCGTCCGCCGGGTTCCCGGGCTACTCCGCGGGGTTTGCCGCGTCTGACGGCCGCTTCCGGGGCGCCGAGCGCGCCCGGGCGGTTCGCCAATCCGCGGCTCCCGCCATTCCCGGCCAGCCAGCTCCCGGAGCCTATGGCGCGGCCGAGCAAAGGGGCAACCCGGGCGAGGTCGACCCCAACGACCCCAATGCATCCGCCTTCGGCCTTGCGCCCGGGCAGCCCGGACAAACCGGTGAGCGGGGAGCGCGACGCCGGCCCGTTGAGGGTCAATACCCCGGCTATTCGCGAGTGCTGCCGGGCCAGATTCCACCCACCGCCAGTCAGCGATCGGGCAACCGGCAGAGGCCCCCGGGGCCCTTCGGGACCCAAACCCGCCCGGGCTATGCCCGGGGAGGGGGAAATCGGCCGCCGTCGAACCGCCCCGGTTTTGGGAATCCAGTCTTCAACCCGGCTGGAGGACAGCCCAGCCCGGGACGCCGCACGAGTCCCCCGCAGGGGTTTGGAGCGCCGGGCATGAACCAGCAAGCCGCTAACGTCATTGGCAGGCTCCTAACCCAGCCGCGCCCCGGAGGCCTTCAGGGGATCCGTGGCCGCCGCCAGTCCACGGCGACCGGCCAGTCCGGCTTCAGCAAGGGAATCGCCGGCGTGGCCAGCAAGGTCGAGGACCGTGGCGTCATGGTGTACGAGGGACGCGAAAACTACAACGAGTGGGAGTTCATCTACGACTACCGTCAGGAAACGGGCTTCGGCACGGCAGGCGCCGGCGGCCAGGGGTCCATGGCGGGCCAGCGGCCGGCCGCCGGGCAGCCCGGCTTGACGTCGAGCGGCCTCTTGAGCGTAAGGCCGGGGGCCGTGACAGGCGCCGGTGGAACCTTCGGAAGCGGTACACCCTCGGGGCCGCAAACAACCGGCTCGCCCTACGGAGCCACGGGCGGGCCTTCCCCTTACGGGCAGAGGCGGCCGGGATTCACTCCCAACCTGCCCGGCACCTCAACCGGACGCTCTACTTCGACTGACACTCGACGAAGGAACCGCCGTCGGCCAGGACAGCCACCCGGGGCTGGCGTGAACGAGCCCGGATCACCCTATCCCGCTCCGCCGCCGATCCCAGGCATAACAGCCCCGCCTCAAGGCAGCAGCAATACCGCGCCCGGTTTCCCCGACCCCCGCTCCCGCCGCTGAGTTTCACCGGCGGCGAAGGCCGTAGGGACAAACGCTCCCGTTTGTCCAAGCCGCCGTCAGGCGGCTCGTTGAGCCGAACGCTTCTTTGCCGCGTCGCCGCTTCGCGGCAAAAGACCGGCAGGAGTGCGAGTCCCTACTTCACCCAGTTGCTCGCTGATATTGTGGTCCGAAATGAAATCTACGTCGCGCTGTGCGGCCGAGTCCGAGCGTCGGAGCGTGGGTACAGCACGGCCCAGGACCAATCCGCGCTAGACTATTGCCAGTGAGGGGGCGGTTCCGCACCAGCCCAGGCATCGAGTATTCATGCTCACTCGCAGAGAAGTCATGAAGCTGGCGGCTACTGCGCCGGTTTGGTTGACCGCGGCATCTACGCTGAGCGGGGCGGGGCCTCGAAGCAGCCTGGGAATCGCTGCGGCCTCATTCACGCAGCGCATGCGAGCTGAGCGGCGCGGCGGCGCGGAAAAGCCCCTTTCCGATCCATTCCATTTCCTCGAGTACTGTCACCACCTCGGTGCCGGAGGCGTGGAAATTCCCGCCGAATCGCTGGACCCTGATTCGATAAAACGCTTCCGCCGGAGAGTGGAATCCGCGGGCATGTACGTGGAAGCGGCCGTCCGCCTGCCTCGCGACCAGTCGGACGTGTCCTCGTTCCGAGACAGCCTCCGCGCCGCGAAGGGCGTGGGTGCGTCCGTTGTCAGAACCACTCTGCTGGCGCGGCCCCGCTACTTGGCCCTCGACAGCGCCGAGGAGTTGCAGCATTTTACTCAGCAGGCGTGGAAATCGGTGACGCTGGCGGAAAACGCCCTCCGCAGGCGGCGGATGAAACTGGCCATCGAAACCCACCGAGGTGTGCGGATCGAGGAGCTGCTCAGCATCATGAAACACATCAGCAGCGAGTTCGTAGGCGTCTGCGTCGACCCCGCGAACAGCCTCGCCCTGCTCGAATCGCCGCGGGAAACGGTCGAGATGCTCGCACCCTACGCCGTCTCGGTCCACCTGAAGGACATCGCCGTCAAAGAATCCGAGGAGGGCTTTTTATTGTCGGAAGTTGCGCTGGGCGAGGGCTTCCTTGACCTAAGGGCGATCGTCGACGATCTACGGCAGGCTCGATCGAATATCCGCTTCAATCTGGAAGTGATGGCCGATGACCCAGTGGAAATCCCGTGCTTAGCCGGCCGCTACTGGCCAACCATGGGGCAAGTGCCCGGCTGGCGCCTGGCAAGCATCCTGAACCTGGTGAAGCGAAAACAGCAGGCTAAGCCACTGCCGCGCGTGAGCGACCTCCCTCCCCAAGAGCGCGTCAAGCTGGAGGACGAGAACGTACGCCGGTCGTTGGCTCACGCCAGCGAACTGCTCGGGCTGTAGGGGCGGGGACGCGAGGCCGTTCCCCGGGGACAACATGTCGGCTGGACCGGCGATCTCGCGGGTCCCTACTGCCGCGGCTTGCGGCGACTCGAAGTAGGGACGAGCGATCGCGCTTGTCCGCGGCGCGCGATCTCGGAGAGGCCTGATTGCCGTGACACCTCCCTAGCGCCCCCAAAACTCCTAAAGCACTCATTTTTCTGCAATTTTCGCGGTCTCGGCGGCTCCGTCGAAACCCTCGTCGCGGTAGAATAAGAGAAGCCGTTCTACTTCCCTGAAACCCCCTTCAGAGAGGACACTTCTTTGGCCGATCAACCCCCCCAGCCCCCCACGCAACTGCCCTTAGGCGGCAACGGAACACCGCAGAATTGGACGCCCATCGACATCGAAGTCGAGATGAAGAAGTCCTATCTCGACTACGCAATGAGCGTCATCATCGGGCGCGCGCTGCCCGACGTTCGCGACGGCCTCAAGCCCGTGCAGCGGCGCATCCTCTACGGCATGCTCGAAGCCGGCCTGCGCTCGAATCGCAGCTACCGCAAGGCGGCCAAGATCGTCGGCGAGGTGATGGGGAACTACCACCCGCACGGGGATTCGTCGATCTACGACACCTTGGTTCGCATGGCGCAGCCGTTCACGATGCGAAACATGCTGGTGGATGGGCAGGGCAATTTCGGCTCGGTGGACGGCGACCCGCCGGCGGCCATGCGCTACACCGAAGCGCGTTTGACCGCCTTCGCGGAATCGCTGCTGCAAGAGATTGACCAGGACACGGTCGACTTCCGGCCCAACTATGACGACACCGCCCAGGAGCCGGAGTGTCTGCCCGCCGCGGCCCCGAATCTGATCGTCAACGGCGGCACCGGCATTGCGGTCGGCATGGCCACCAACATTCCGCCCCACAACCTGCGGGAAATCATCGACGCGGCCATTCAGTTGATCGAGCACCCGAACACATCGCTCGACAAGGTCCTGGAGATTGTTCAGGGCCCCGATTTTCCCACGGGGGGCATGATTTGCGGCCGAGAAGGCGTCGTCAACGCCTACAAAACGGGTCGCGGCCATCTGACTATCCGGGCGCGCGCCCGGACAGAGGAGACCAGCAAGGAACGAACCTCCATCATTGTCAGCGAGATCCCCTACCAGGTGAACAAGTCGCGGCTGATCGAGCACGCCGCCGCCCTCGTCAACAGTAAGAAGATGGAAGGCATCTCCGATATCCGTGACGAGAGCGATCGCGACGGTATGCGCATCGTCTTCGACCTCAAGCGCGGGGAACACCCCGAAGTTGTCCTCAACAACCTCTTTAAGCGCACGCAGATGCAGGCGGGTTACGGCATCATCTTCCTGGCCATCGTCAACGGCCAGCCGCGGGAGCTGGGACTGCTTGAGTACCTGAAGCTGTTCATCGAGCACCGGATCGAGATCGTCCAGCGGCGAACGAACTACCTGCTGCGCAAGGCTCGGGATCGAGAGCACCTCCTGCTCGGCTTCCAGAAAGCCCTCGAGCACATGGATGCCATCATCAAGTTGATCCGCGCCTCGAAGAGTCCCGCGGAGGCTCGGCAGGGCCTAATGGACAGCTTCGAACTGACCGAGCGTCAGGCCCAGGCCGTCATCGAAATGCAGTTGCAGCGCTTGACGGCGATGGAGCGCGAGAAGATCCTGGAAGAGCTGGCTGAAATTCAGCGCCGCATCGCCGAGTACTTGAAGATTCTCGGCTCCGACAAGGAGCTGCGTCGGGTCATCATCCAGGAGCTGCGCGACGTCAGGAAGAAGTTCGGCGACGAGCGGCGCACCGAGATCACCGGGCCGGTGGCGGACATCTCGATCGAGGACCTGATCGCCAACGAGGATATGGCCATCACAGTCACCCGCAACAGCTACCTCAAGCGGACGCCGGTGACCACCTACCGCCAACAGTCCCGCGGCGGCCGGGGCCGCATCGGCATGGGAACCAGGACCGAGGACTTCATCGAGCACCTGCTGATCGGCTCGGCTCACTCCTACGTCCTTGTTTTCACCAACCTAGGCCGGCTCTATTGGCTCAAGGTGTACGGCATCCCCGAAGTCGGCGTAGCCGGGCGGGGGAAGAATATCGTCAATCTCGTCAACTTGCAGGCGACCGAGAAGGTGCAGGCCTTCTTGCCGGTCAAGAAATTCGCAGAGGGCCAGTTCGTGGTCATGGCGACGCAGCAGGGGGTCATCAAGAAGTGCCCGTTGCCGGTGTTCAAACGGCCGATGGCCCGCGGCATAATCGCCATCAACCTCGACCAGGGCGATGAGCTCATCTCAGCGCATCTGACCGACGGCAAACAGCAGATCTTCGTGGCCACAAGGAAGGGCAAAGCGATCCGCTTCGACGAGAAGCACGTGCGGGCCATGGGCCGGCCCGCGCGGGGGGTCCGAGCGATCCGCATCGATCAGGGCGACCATGTGGTCGGCATGCAGGCGGTGTCGGAGGATGTGCTGATCCTCAGCGTGACCGAGAACGGCTTCGGGAAACGAACCAAGCTCGAGGCCTACCGAGTGACCGCCCGCGGCGGTAAAGGGGTCATCAATATTAAGACCTCTAGGCGCAACGGCAACGTCGTCTCCGTCATGAGGGTCTCGGCGGAAAACGATCTGATGATTATTACCCGCGGCGGCAAGATCATCCGTATCGGGGCGGACAAGATCCGCGCTACGGGCCGCTCGGCCCAGGGCGTCAAGCTCGTCAACTTGGGGGATGGCGACGAGATCGCCGCCGCCTGCGTCGTGCCCGACGGCCAACCGGGGCCCAACGGCGCCGACGGTCAAGGGGTTCTGATACAGTAGCACCCGCTAAGAGTCGGACCAACCCCTCTTCGACTCACCCACTGCGCGTGAACGCGAACACTCCGCCGAAGAAGTCGAACAGAGCGATTAGCCCCAAGACACACTGCATTAAGAAGACGACGCTTCCCCTCCGCAAACGCCTATTTAACCACTGATCCGGTTGACGCAGGATCTCATCTCGATCACCCTGACCCTTCGTTGTGGCCACGGCGAGGTTCACCTCACCGGACGGGTAGCCTTCTATCGGGTCCCATAGTCCCATCAGGTCCTCAATGAGAGTTTTCTTGAAGATCGTTCTCCGGTAATAATGATGTCCCTTTCTGACCGCGTAGATACCAATGATCGACGTAAAAAATCCCACAATGAAGACAAGTCCTACCAAGACATCGATTGGCCTAGAGGCATCGATCTTGAGCTTGAGTAAACCTGTACCCAAGGAGACGACCGCACTGTTAAACACTAGAAAACAGTGCTGTCCGGGGAAAGTCGCGCCATCGGACGGTAAGTCTCGACCGTTCAATGTCTTATGGCCTGTTTTGCCCGGGAACGATTTGAAATCCCGAGGCCGCAAATGGTCGCCTGAACGGAGCATCCGGACGCGGCACAATGAGGGATGAACCTTGGCCGTACGGTTTTCTCCCAACTGATCGAGCACCTACCGAGCAAAGAGTTTCAGAAATGTGTATCGCGCTACCGCGGCGATTCCTATCTGAAAAGTTTCTCCTGCTGGGATCAGTTTCTTGCGATGGCATTCGCCCAGTTGACCTATCGGGCAAGCCTCCGCGACATCGAGACGTGCCTGCGTTCGATGCACGGCAAACTCTACCACATGGGATTCCGCGGCAGGGTAGCGCGCTCGACACTGGCCGATGCGAACGAGTCGCGCGACTGGCGGATCTACGCGGACTTCGCGCAGGTCTTGATTGGCATGGCACGGCCGTTATATGCCCACGACCCGATCGGTGTGGACTTGGACCAGACTCTGTACGCTCTCGACTCGACAACAATCGACCTCTGCCTGTCGCTGTTTCCGTGGGCGAGATTCCGCAAGCAAAAGGCCGCCGTGAAGATGCACACGCTGCTGGATCTGCACGGCAATATTCCCACGTTCATCCGCATTACTGGAGGCAAAGTGCACGACATCAACATCCTCGACGAGATCGGCCCAGAGGCCGGCGCGTTCTACGTCATGGATCGGGCCTACGTCGATTTCGAACGCCTCTTCGTGTTCACTCTCTGCTCGTCGTTCTTCGTCGTGCGAACCAAGAAGAACATCTTGCTCCAACGGCGCTACTCGCATCCCGTCGACAAATCCACGGGCTTGCGCTCGGATCAGACCGTCATACTGGCTGCCATCGAATCGGCCCAAGCCTATCCCGACCCGTTGCGGAGGGTCAGTTACTTCGACGCCCGGACGAACAAGCGGCTGAAGTTTCTGACCAACAACTTCGCGCTCCCGGCGCTGACCATCGCCCACATCTACAAGTCGCGTTGGCAGATTGAGTTGTTCTTCAAGTGGATCAAGCAACATCTGCGAATCAACTCGTTTTACGGCACCAGCGAGAACGCCGTCAAGACGCATATCTGGATCGCTGTCTCGATTTACGTGCTCATCGCCATCGTCCGGAAACGGCTCGGGCTGGAAGCGAGTCTTTACCAGATTCTACAGATTCTCAGCGTTACGCAATTCGAAAAAATGCCCCTTTTACAGGCACTCCAGCCATCCGACTCCCCAAACGAATCCCCCTATGACCCCAACCAATTGATTCTATTCGACTTTTAACCGGACAGCAGTGATTCAACAAATGCGGCGCCGAGCGTCGCGCGCCTTGTACTGACGGGCCTCTCACGCACTTCGCCTCGCCACGTGGTGAGAAAAGCGGGCTAGGGAATGAAACCGGCGGGTTTCCGGGACGGACCCGGGTTATCCCAGCCGCGTGGGCGCGTCGAACGTTTCGCCGAGGTAGACTTGCCGGACCTCTTGATCGGACTCCAGCTCGCTGGGGCTTCCGGAGCGGAAGAGTTCTCCGTTGTGGATAATGTAGGCGCGATCGGTGACCCGCAGCGTTTCGCGGACGTTGTGATCCGTCACCAAAATGCCGATGCCCTCGCCCTTGAGTTCGGAGATGATTCTCTGCAGCTCGACCACTTGCTTGGGATCAATTCCGGAGAACGGTTCGTCCAGGAGCAAGAAACTCGGAGAGATGGCCAGTGAGCGCGCGATCTCCACCCGCCGGCGTTCGCCGCCCGAGATCTGGTATCCGAGACTGTGCCTCACGGTTTCCAGTCCCATCTCTTCAATCAAGCTGTCCAAGCGCTCCTGGCGATTTCGGCGAGAGAGCGTCAACGTCTGCAGGATGGCGAGAATGTTTTCTTCGACCGTCAGCTTCCGAAAGACCGAGGGTTCTTGGGGGAGGTAGCTGATTCCCAGCCGCGCGCGCTGATACATCGGGTCACTCGTAATGTCTTCGTCGTTGAAAATGACGCGGCCCGCGTCCGGGCTGATGAGGCCGACAATCATGTGAAAGGATGTGGTCTTGCCGGCTCCGTTCGGCCCCAGAAGCCCCACGACTTCCCCCTGCTGTAGCGACAACGAGACACCGTTCACCACGCGGCGACCCCGATAGCTCTTGCACAGCTCTTCGGTACGGAGGGTACTCATCAGGACGGGAATGGGGACTTGTTAGCGCTGACGGCGCGGGCGATAGCTGTAGCTGCGGTTCGCGCCGCTTCCCAGAACCAGCAGCCTATCATCGTTTACTCGGTAGGTCAATTCGCTTCCGCTGGTGCGCTGGCCCGAATCGCTCGTCAGCCGAGCCGGATTCCCGTGTAGGACGACCGTTCCGGCAGCGGGGTCGTAGTCGGCCTTCGCTCCCGATGCGCCCCTGCCGGGAGTTCCGGCATTCGGCGGTTCAAAGATGCGCACTTGGCCTCTCGCAAGGGCCCTTTTCAGTCCATTCTGTCCGGAGCCGGCTGATTCGTCAGGCTCGAAGTAGGCTTCGAGCTCGTCGGAAAGCACTCTTAGCCGGCCACGATGCAACTCGACTCCTCCGCGGTAGATCGCGCGCCGGCCGTCCCCCTCGTAGAGAATGGAATCCGCGCTGACTCGAATTGCCGGGGTGCCGGCACCGCCTTGTTGCTGCGGTTCGTCACGCTCAGCTTTCGCCGGCTGAAAATAGCTCACAACACTTCCACTTGCCGAAAGAGTCTGCGAGTGGCGACGGATCTCAATGTGCTCGGCTTCGATTCGATTCCGGCCCTGCCACAGCCGCGCCCGGCCGCGATAATCGACCAGTCCCGTCTTCTGGTTCGACAGCATGCGCTCGGCGGTTGCGTAGACGGGATCCTCCGAAGAGAACGGGCCCCCGGTCGTCGCGGCTCCGCTGCCGGGGTTCCCGCCCGGCTCTCGGTGAGTGGATGAGACCTTGCCGAATGCCCGAAAATCTCCCTTGTTCTCGTCAAGGAGAATGCGGTCCGCCGAAACCGAGCCCGTCGACTCCCAAACGCGTGCTTCCTGGCGCAACTCGATTTCGTTCGTTTGCCAATTGAACTCCGCCTCCCCTGAGCGGCCCCGCCGCCCCCCTTGATCGAAACGAAAACCGGACCACTGTCGCAGCCGGCGCATCTCTCCCGACGGAGGGTCGAACTCAGCCACCAGACCCTCGCTCCAGGTCCTTAGAACCGCCCTTGGCTTCTCCGCCGGCTGCTCCAGCACTGGGGGATGGGTCTCGACTTTTACGTCTCCCTCCGCGTTGAGTTTTCGCAGTCGATTGTTTGCGGCGTAGTGGGCCGTCATTCGGTGAGCATGGAGTGTCCGTCTACGACCCCTAGGGTCGGTTGGGAGGAGATCCAGCCTCCCGGGAGCCAGCGTCCTCAATACTTTTATGTTGCGGCCGTCTTCATCCATCGCGAGCTCGATCCAGTCGGCCCGTACGCGGCGGACGCCCGCTCCCCGACCGCCCGTTTCAGAGGGAACCGACTCGACGACAGCTCGGTCACGAATATGAACTTCCCGCAGCACGCTCTCGGCGCGGCCTATCGGGGTCGCGTAACGCAGGTCGATCCGATCACCCGATCCCGTGATTCGGGACGTCGCCGTAGTAGAGCTTACCTCGGCGCCGCCTGCCCCGCTCACCTGCTCGACGGTCCGGAGCGGCGAATAGAAGACGTTCACCCGTTGGGCGCGAAAACCGATCGTGCGCCCAGATTGTTTTTCAACGCCTCGCGCCACGGAGGCTTCGATGCGGCGAACGTCGCCGCGTTCCATTAATACGATTGCCTCCGTCGACTGCATCCGTTGAGATCCTCGCTCAAGCGACACGTTGCCCACTAGGTGCACGCGCTGGCCATCTTCGTAATAGTGCAGCTCGTCGGATCGAATCTTCAAGGCCGGGCGGTGCGGGCCACCGGGAAAACGCTCTACGTAGACTTGGGACTCCATGCGGACATAGCGGTGCGGCGAGTCGTAGAGAACCCCCACGGAGCGGGCGACTCCACCCGCGAACTCGTATTCCGTGTAGCGCTCAGTTGTGGCAACCCCTGTTCTGGTTTCAAACGTTACGCCGGAACTGCGGATCTTTGTGTATTCGCCGGACCAGGGATCGGACTCCGCCGCCGGAACCCCGAGCGACAACCGCACTTCGCCCGCGCTGAACAAAGTCTCCGTGCGCGTGTCGAATTGCGCCGCCTCGGTGACGACGTAGTCGAACGCGGCGCCGTCCTCGTGGAAGATCTTCAACTCCACTCCCCCCAAGTCGAACAGAAACGTCTCTTTCGCTTGACGGAAAGAGTCCGCGACCACCTCTACCTTGCGGCGATCGCCGGAGGACTGCGACCAAGCCCAGCGGGTCGCCCGCGAGTTGACGTCGGACGGAATGGCTGTCGGCTGCTCGGCTTGAGACTTCTCCTCGGCGGTCCGGGAATCAAGATAGTCCCAGACGACGGCTCCCAGTAACATCGCGACTCCCAATAACAACAGGACGCGAAGCTTTCTCAGTCTTTTCACGGGAAGGTAGGTGCGCGGACGCAGGTGAGATCGTCTGGAGACTTCAACCGCTGGTTCGATGATACCAAAGGCGAGTGTTTTCTCCCCCGGCGCTTGTCGGTCGAAAAGGCCGCTAGAGGGTGGAAGGGCAGAAATGCTTGTCCCAGGTTAGCTGGCCGCGACCTCTTCCCTGTGAGACCTCGTCGGACGCTCAAGTGCCTCGGCCTCGACCAGCTTGACGCCAGCCTGACGCATCTCCTCCCAGGCCCTGTCGATATCGCCCGGGTTGAGGTCAATGCCCCGGCATCCGTCGGTGACAACGTAGGTCTCAAGCCCCAGCCGGACGGCGTCGAGTGCGCTGAACTTGACGCAGTAGTCGGTCGCCAAGCCCATGAGGTAGACGGCGGTGACGCCGTTTTCCTTCAAGTATTCGCTCAGACCGGTCGATCCGCGATGGGCGTTGTCGAAGAACGCGCTGTAGCTGTCTAGGCTGGGGTTGGTCCCCTTATGGAAGACTCGAGCGATCGGCTTGCGGTTGAGGTCGCGATGGAAGGCGGCTCCCTGGCCGTTTTGGATACAGTGATTGGGCCAAAGCTCTTGCCGCAAGCCGTTGAGGTCAACAATGTCGCCCGGATTCTTGCCTTCGTGCGAGCTCGCAAAGCTGCCATGAGCGGGGGGGTGCCAGTCTTGTGTGGCGACGACGAGATCGAAACGCGGTAAGAACCGATTGGCGACCTTCACAACCGTATTCCCCTCGGGAACGGCCAAGGCTCCCCCGGGCATGAAATCGTTCTGCAGATCAACAAGGATTAGCGCCTTCATCGGAACCTCGAATACGCTCCTGTTCGCACGCTGGACGCCGATCTCCCTCGGCGTGGATGGCCTCCGCGGTCTCGCGCCCGTCGATCGACGCGCCTGCTTTCTCATGCGGGTCCAGGGAACCGCGCTCCCCGGCAGGGTACGGCCGGCGGCGACCCCGCTCTTGTCCGTATTATGCGCCGTGGGCCTTACGTGGGGCCACCGCTGCGGCAACTTCCGGCAATGATTCGCCATCTGACCGCGGGTCCGAACAGAGCCGCACCCGAAAGGGTGCGGTCGAGGCTGCAACAGCACAACGGGTGTATCACTCGACGAGGGGGGCCAGGGTCTTGTCCGAGCTATCCTCGACGAGCACAGGGTAATGACCGCTCCACCGAGACCTCGCTGGCTTCACTCCTTCGACGTGGCCATTCGATCCCTGGACACTCCCTGTCGAGCGGACGAGCCTCCATCGTCGATCGCATATTGGGCTTTAGACGACAAATTGTCGTAACTTCCGCAATATAGCGTATAAATTATGATGTTTTTCTTGCAGTGAGGGCTGCCGCTGTGCTTAGATGGGTGCTGCCGGCTAGCCTCTTAGCTCCGACCCTCCGTGAAGCGCGTCGTTCTGCTGCTGGCTCTGTCTTCTCTGTCAGCCGCGCAACAACAGGATCCCGCCTACGATCCCCTCGACAAAGCTTATCAGGCCATTCGGTCGGCGGAGTATCCTCAGGCCGTCGACCATTTGAAGCGGGCGGCGGAGATCGCTCCCCGGCGCGCGTCGATCCGCAAGCAGTTGGGCTACGCCTACCTGAAACTCAACGACCTCGAGGCGGCCCGGAGAATGTTCGAGGAAGCCGTATCCCTTGACCCAAGCGACCTCCACGCCGTCCTTCAGCTTGGCTTTGTCTATCAGCAGGCGGGGGAAACTACTCCGGCGATCAAGCTCTTCCGGGAAGTGCGGGCCAAGGGGCGGGGCGTGCTGAAGCGCACGGCCCGGCGGGTCCTGCAAAACCTGAAGCAAAACCGGAACGCGGCGGCGGCGACTCCCGACGCAGCCTATGCGCTGGTCGGCCAAGCCTACGCCGCGCTGGCGGAAAAGGACTTCGAGGCCGCCATTCACCTGCTGCGCGACGCAGTCGATGCGGCGCCCCATAGGGCTTCGATTCGCAAGGAGCTTGGCTACGCGTATTTGAAGATCGGTGAGACGGAATGGGCTCGCGAGATGTTCGAGCAAGTGACGCGGCTGGATCCAACCGACGATCAGGCGACGCTTGAGCTGGCGTTTCTCAACTACGAGACGGGCCGGCGCGCTCGCTCGCTCGAACTGTTCAAGGGTGTTAAGGACTCCGCTGATTCCGACTGGCGCGGGACGGCCGAAAATGCGTTCAACCGCATCGACAAGGAGCTTCGGGTTGCGATCGATCGCTGGTCGGAGGCGGTGCGGTTGGATCCCGCCAATTGGTCGGCCCAGCTTGAGTTAGCGAAGCTTTATGAGAATCACCTCCAGCCGGAAAGGGCCGCTCGGCATTTCGAAGCCGCCTGGCACATCCGGCCTCCCCGCCGCGAGAAAATTCTGCTCCGGCTGGCGCGTGTCTGCTGGACGGCCGGAGACATCGAGGGGGCCAGGGGTGCCTGGCTGTTGGCCTCGCGGTCAACAGAAACGCGCATCGCCGAAGCTGCCCGGGCCAAGCTGCCTGACCGCCATCCCTACGCTTCGGAGTTTCGCCGCGCTCTCGAACTCGATCCGGGAAACGCCCGGCTACGGCGCGAACTCGCGTATCTCTTGTTGGAGGTCAAGCAGCCCGAAGCGGCGCTGCGAGAGTTTGAAATCGCCGTCGAACAGGATCCGAATGACCTGCTTTCAGGTGCGCAACTGGCGTTCCTTTACCTCGAGCGCGGTAGGGCCGAGGCCGCCGTTGGGCTGTTGGAAAAAGCACGCCACAGCGGCGACGACGAGGTTTCCCGCGGGGCCGAAGGAATGCTGCACAGCCTGAAGCAAGCTCATGCCCGGCCCCACCGCGACCTGGCCGAGAAAAGCCTGCAATTGAGCTATTTGAGCGATGCGCGCCGGCTCTTTCTGCGCGCCTACGAAGTCAACCCTCACGATCATTCCGTTGCGTTGAAGCTCGGCGTGGTGCACAACCTGATGAAACGGGACCGGGAGGCGATCCGCTGGTTTCGGGTTGCTTCGGAAAGCCCTGACCCCACGATCAATGGGATCGCCCAGCAGTCGTACCGCAATCTCGCGGGTCAGTTTCGGCGAGTGACGACGACACTATGGACCTATCCGTTCTTCTCCAGCCGTTACAAGAACCTTTTCCAATACGCGCAGCTCAAAACCGAGTTTCGGTTTGACAATGTGCCTGTTCGCCCCTATCTGTCGCTGCGTTTCGTCGGCGACTTGCGGCAACGAACGAGCGGGCCTTCGCCACAGTTTCTTTCCGAAAGCTCGCTGATCGCGGGATTCGGTCTGCGGACTCCGACGTTTCGCGGAGCCACGCTTTGGGCGGAGGCCGGAGAGTCCTTCCACTATCTCGGCGAGCGCCCTCTCGGTGTGCCGCGAGCCGGCCCCGACTACCGCGGAGGACTGAACTGGTTTCGCAGCTTCGGAGCCACGTTGGGAGGCGGCCGTCGGGGTCGCTTCGCGGAAGTCAACTTTGACGGCGTTTACATCAGCCGCTTTGACAACAATGTGATCGGTTACTGGCGGTTCCGGCCGGGCTATCGGCTGCCCGATCGCGGCCGCTTGAAGATGCAGCTGTTCGCCAGTCTGAATGTCACGGTCGACCGTCAGCGCGCCTACTGGGCCAACTTTGTGGAATTCGGCCCCGGGGTGCGGTTTCGCGTCCCTGGAGTCTCGCCGCCCATGAACTTCACCGTTAGAAGTACTGCGTGGAGTTCACCTGGTCAATGACTTTAACCCGCGCCGGCCCAACTACTACGACGTCCGTGTTGCAATTTGGTACTCGTTTGGGCGCTAAGGCCCTTTCCTGGCTGTTCCTTCTCTGGTGGGGGTGCCTCGGCCTGTTGTGCGCCGATTCGGAGAGCGCGACCGCCGACCTGGCGGTCCAAGTCGCCCAACCCCGGCGGTGGAAGCCGATTCTCTCAACCGTGGGGGTAGAGGCGACCCTCGAACCTGCGCGGTTCCGCATCGCCGTCGGAGACTCGCGCTGGGCGCGAGAGGCCGGCTTTCGGCCCATGAAAAGAAAGGTTCGCGTCGCCGCTCTAGTCGACGAGCGGGACACGCAACTGGAGATCGTCTGGGAAAGCCCCCTTCAGCTTCCTGTCTACACTCTCCCATCGAGCGCCAAGGTTTTTGTGCGCGAAAAATGGACGGGGGCTCCGCTGATGGCCGGCCTTACGGACCGGAAGGGCGGTCTGTTGTGGGTCGCCGCCGACCCCGGGGCCCGGGGCTACGAGCGTTTCCCCTATCTCATCCATGCGCTGGTCGATCTAGGACTGGTTCTGCCTTTCCGAGGCGCCCGAACCTGGGCGTTCTTCGACTACTCCTACCGCACTCGCGCCGACCCCGACTATCTGGCCCGTCGCTGGCGGGAGGCCGGTATAGCCGCGATTCACGCCGGCGCCTGGCACTTTTACGACCAGTCGCCGCAGCGCAAGCGCTACTTGAAGCAACTGATCGCCGCGTGCCATCGCGAAGGCGTTTTGGTCTACGCCTGGCTCGAGTTTCCTCACGTCAGCGAAGACTTCTGGCAGGCCAACCCCGCCTGCCGGGAAAAGACCGCTGCCCTTCAGGATGCTCACCTTGATTGGCGCAAGCTGATCAACCTCGCCGAACCGTCTTGTTTCCAGTCCGTAGTCGGGGGATTGAAGAGACTTCTCTCCGCTTACGATTGGGACGGCGTCAACTTCGCGGAACTCTACTTCGAGTCCCTTCACGGGCCGTCGAACCCTCAGCGCTTCACGCCCTTGAACGGTTGGGTGCGCGCCGACTACCGTAGGAGAAACGGGATTGACCCTCTCCGTTTTTTTGACAACGCTTCGATTCACTTCCATGAGCGGGACCGCGAAGGGTGGCGGGACTTCGTTGATTATCGAGCCGGGTTGGCTCTGCGGCTGCACGAACAGTTTCTCCAAGTGATCCGCTCGGCGTTCCCCGGCCTCGACCTCGTCGTTACGCAGATCGACGACCGCTTTGACCGCCGCATGCGGGAATTTCTGGGGGCCGATACCAGCGCTCTGCTGTCTGTTGCCGAACAGTATGACTTCCGGTTGGCGTTGGAGGACCCGGCGACGCTTTGGGACCGAGGGCCGGAGCGCTACGTCGAAATCGCCCGGCAATATCGTCAACTGGCCGCAGATCCCCAAAGGCTTGTCATCGACATCAATATTGTCGAGCGCTACCAGGTGACCTATCCGACCAAAAAGCAGGTCGGAACCGAGTTGTTCCAGTTGGTCCACCTCGCCGGCAAGGCTTTCCCCACCGTATTGCTCTATTTCGAGCAGTCGATATCCCGCCCCGATTGGGATTTGTTGCCCCACGCGTCCGGGCAGGCCCGGGCCCGGCGCGAGGGGAATTCGCTCCTGGTCGACTCGGACCGCCGGGTCGGCGTGGTTTGGAGTGGTCCCGCGCTCGTCGACGGCCGGCCGTGGCCGTTTACGGACGGCTCGACGGTTTGGCTCCCCCCGGGCAGGCACCGAATCTCCCCCGCCGCTGAGTTCCCCAGCCTGCGCGTGCCGCACATGAACGCGGACTGGACGTGGGGAAAGATCGAGGACGGCGCGTTGGCGTTCGGCTACGATTCAGCCGGCCCGGCGGTGGCTCTATTGAGCGGCGTTCCGAAGCAAATCACGGTGGATGGAGAACCGATCAGGGGTCCCCTGTTGAAGGCCCGATCCCACTGGGCGGTGATGTTACCTCGAGGGCGCCATTCGGTTCGCATCGCCGCCGAGGGTTTGTTACCATAGTGCCTCGAATGGCCGAGGCATCCATCCCCGAGATCCCTGATCGCCTGTTTTTTCGCATCGGAGACGTGAGTGAATTGGCCGGTGTCGAGAGTTACGTACTGCGTTTCTGGGAAACCGAATTTTCCATGCTGGCGCCGAAAAAGACCGGTAACGGCCAGCGCCAGTACCGCCGTAAGGACGTCGAAACGGTCCTCGAAATCAAGCGCCTGCTCTACGATGAAGGATATACGATCGCCGGGGCGCGAAAGGCGCTCCGCCAACGATCCAAAAGAAAGCGGCTTGTTCCCACGCCGTCAAAGCGCCAACCGGCGCTCCCGTTCACCCTCAAGTCGAAAGTTCCCTCCGAAGCCCTCGCGCCCATCAAGAAGGAGTTGCGGGACATCCTCTCGCTGCTGGCGAAGGATTGACTGCGCCCGAGTAGCTCTTCTCACCACCTGACGGCCGAAGCCGCGATAGGGCCAGCAGAAACCAACATAGAAACCTCCCCTTCGCCTCACTTGTTATCTGCCATCTAATCGGCCCCGGCCCAACCATTCTGACCGGGAAAACGGCTTTACCAGCGAAAACACGCCGCCAGCCGCAGAACTTGCTGGGCGCGACGCCGAGCCATGGGATAAAGCGCCCTGTGCGGATCCTCGGTCTTCGCTGACCAGCGGCGCACGAAATCGACGGCCTGATCGCGGATGCCGGGCTGCGCCCAACTTCCTTTTAGATCTCCCCAAGGCTTTTTTGAGGGCACTGTGCTCGACCGTCAGTCTGGTGAGTCACCATGTACTTCGTCCACCCCGCAGCATGAAAATATGCCCCGTAACATAATGCATGTTACACACAGGGCCTATTCCTCAAGCAGAAATACGGGTCAGGAGAGTTCCCACCGCCGCCCACCGGTCTACTTTTCCGCCGTCCCGGGGGAGATCCTCGGGTGATGGCGTGTCGACAGGCGCTCAATAGTCATATGCGATTTACGTAAGGAGTCTTAAGGCCTTGATCGTGCTGCAATTTGGGCAGGACATCTATAGGCGGCGGGAAACAGTACCATTACTATGGTATCTATTGAATTTCGCATAATATCGAGTTAGTCAAGGCCAAGAGAAGACTGCTTCCAGAAGGCCGTAATCAAGCGCGGTTTGCGGCGCATGCGACGCAGGGATTTGCGGGCACGCTCGTCCAGCTCCCAGTAGTCCTTCGGACAGACGTTCGGCAACTCGTGCTGCTTCCAGTAAGCCCAAATGTATTCCACCGGGTTCAGCTCCGGTGCATAGGGCGGCAAGCACTCCGTGGCGATGTGGCCTTCGGAGAGCTCGATGAACTCCCGCACCAGGCGGCTGCGGTGCGCCGGCAGGCGGTCCCAGACGATCAGCAGCGGGCCGTCGATGTGGCGGACCAAAGCCTTCAGGAAGTCGATGACCTCCAGCTCGCCGATGGCGCCGGGATAGAGCCGGAAGTAGAAGTTGCGCAAGGTCAGCCCGGCGGAAACGGAAAGTTTCTGCCAGTTGAAGTTGAACTCCAGCACGGGTGTCTCGCCGCGGGGCGCCCAGGTGCGGCAACGATGGGGCTTCTGACTCAGTCCGCTTTCGTCGATGAAGACGATCGTGCGGCCTTGTTTTTGGGCTTTTTTTTAGTGGCCGGCCAAGTCTTGCGCCGCCAGTTGCGGATGGCTTCTTCGTTGCGCTCGCGGGCCTTGCCGACAGGCCGTTGCGGGCTCCAGTGGAGCGCCCGCAGGATCTTCCAAACATGACCTTCGTGATAGCGCACGCCGAACTCGTCGGCGATCAGACGAGCGACTCGCGGACAAGTCCACAGCGGCGTCGAGAAGCCCTGCGCTTCGGGGCCCCGCAGCAGCATTGCCTCCAGACGTTCCCGTTGCGTGGCGTCTAACAGCGGCTTGCGGCCGGCGCGCCCGGCCCGGCGGAGTCCGGCGGCACCGTGCGCGCCATGCTCGCTAACCCAACGGCTCACGCTTTGCTGCGCCGCCTTCACGCGCCGTGCTGCCTCGGACTGACTCAAACCTTCGTCAACGACCAGCCGCACGGCCTCCAGCCGTCGCTTTTCCAGAGCATCAAAATCGCGCCTTACGCCTCTTGGGTTCCCCATGTCTATTGAGACGAGCAGAACCCCCAAAAGGTTACTCTATATTATGCGCGAGTCAATAGCTTCACGTTTTCCCGCCTTCGCTTTTCTTTGGGGCTCAGCAACGCTTTCTTGCGCAGCTCTTTCTTGCCTTTGTCTTTTCTGCCGCCTTTGTCACCCATATCGTTGTCCTTGGTAAGTAACGGCGCCGTACGGCGCGTTGCGCAGCGTGTTCGGCCATACACGCAGCCCGTCCAGCACGAGGAAACTGGCCTTATTCATGAAAACCCTCTGTTACCGCCGCGAAAGAGGAAGATTTCTGTCCCGCTCGTCTGGATCTACTTCGCGGCCCGATGGGGCTTCAGAGCAGACCGTGACGCTGCAGACATGCCAACCTCCCTGGTGCGGTGAGCGTCGAGGTGGCTAAGGGAAGGGTCGGGTCAAAGAGTCCCGCGACCGCGAGCAGGATTGAGCCCTACAGAACAGGCCAGTGCTGTCCGGGGAAAGTTACGCCAACGGACGGTAAGTCTCTACCGCTCAATATCTTATGGCCTGTTTTGCCAGGGAACGATTTGAAATCCCGAGGCCGCAAATGGCCGCCTGAGCGGAGCATCCCGACGCGGCACAATGGGGGATGAACCTTGGCCGTACGGTTTTCTCCCAACTGATCGAGCACCTGCCGAGCAAAGAGTTTCACAAATGTGTATTGCGCTACCGCGGCGATTCCTATCTGAAAAGTTTCTCCTGCTGGGATCAGTTTCTTTCGATGGCATTCGCCCAGCTGACCTATCGGGAAAGCCTCCGCGACATCGAGACGTGCCTGCGTTCGATGCACGGCAAACTCTACCATATGGGATTCGGCGGCAGGGTAGCGCGCTCGACACTGGCCGATGCGAACGAGTCGCGCGACTGGCGGATCTACGCGGACTTCGCGCAGGTCTTGATTGGCATGGCACGGCCGTTATATGCCCACGACCCGATCGGTGTGGACTTGGACCAGACTCTGTACGCTCTCGACTCGACAACAATCGACCTCTGCCTGTCGCTGTTTCCGTGGGCGGGATTCCGCAAGTACAAGGCCGCCGTGAAGATGCACACGCTGCTGGATCTGCACGGCAATATTCCCACGTTTATCCGCATTACTGCAGGCAAAGTGCATGACGTCAACATCCTGGATGAATTTCTTCCCGAGGCCGGCGCGTTCTACGTCATGGATCGGGGTTATGTCGATTTTCGGCGCCTCTTCGTGTTCACGCTCTGTTCGGCCTTCTTCGTGGTGCGAACCAAAAAGAACGTTTTGCTGCAGCGTCGCTACTCCCACCCGGTGGATAGGAGCACGGGCCTGCGATCCGATCACACCGTTATTTTGACCCCCTTCAACTCCGCCCAAGCGTACCTGGACCCCCTACGGCGGGTGAGTTATTTCGATGCCGAAACCAACAAGCGATTGAAATTTCTGACCAATAACTTCACCCTGCCGGCACTGACCATCGCCCAGATCTACAAATCGCGCTGGCAGGTGGAACTCTTCTTCAAGTGGATCAAGCAACATCTGCGAATCAAGTCGTTTTACGGCACCAGCGAGAACGCCGTCAAGACGCACATCTGGATCGCTGTCTCGATTTACGTGCTCATCGCTATCGTCCGGAAACGCCTCGGGCTGGAAGCGAGTCTTTACCAGATTCTACAGATTCTCAGCGTTACGCTATTCGAAAAAATGCCCGTTTTACAGGCACTCCAGCCATCCGACTCCCAAAATGAATTCCCCTATGACCCCAACCAATTGATTCTATTCGACTTTTAACCGGACAGCAGTGACTTGTTCTTACTTCTTGTGAGGGGGACAGGTTTCACCGATAAACTGCTCGCAGGGGGGGCAGGTTTCACCGTGGAAAACTGCCTCGAATCACAGGCACCTGTGGAAAACTCCGTGGGGGTCGAGCTTGCAGGATGGCCCAGGAGCGCCTTTCAGCGGCTCAGGCATGGCCCTAGAGGCCAAACCGGCCATCCGGGGTCGAGCCTCTGAGAGGCTGGGAAAGGCTATTCCACGAGTTGAAGCTGCTGCGCTGGCGGTGGAATCGCGGGTGCCGAGGGCAAGAGGATCAGCAAGCCCGGAGCCGTCGAGTAGTTCAGATCCGGCCAGGCGATCTTGATCTTCTTCAACTCGCGCAGGGCTTGGCGGCGGAAGATTTTGACAATTCGCTTGTCGCGGGCTTTGGCCGGGTCCACTCCGAACTGACGGTACAGGTTCCGCCAAGTGAGCCGTAGCGGGTTCGTGAGCGCGAAGGTGCGGTAGGCCACCCATAGGTAGAGATCGAGACCCAGCGAACAACGCTTGAGGGCCTTGAGGGTGTTCATATCAATCGGGACGGGGTGGTTGATGATCTCGTTGAAGAACGGCTCGCTCAGTCGAATCCTGCTGTCCCACAGCATCCGGTTATCGGGTTTCGCCGGATTCCACCAAAACTCCCCACTCTCGACGATATGTGAGGACACAAACCGGGAGCCGTGCTTATCCTCATAGATCAGCGAGACGCTGCAACCAAAG
This sequence comes from Bryobacterales bacterium, assembly GCA_965248365.1. GTDB lineage: Bacteria > Acidobacteriota > Terriglobia > Bryobacterales > UBA6623. The sequence goes on from CBDFJA010000004.1 coordinate 1,944,795, forward strand.
AGCCTCTTCATCTGGTTGCGGAGCCGCGTCCGGTCGCCGCGTGGGCTACCGCTTCGATCTTCCATGCCGAGCGTTCGCATGAACTCGTAAAGCGACTTCCCCAGAACCAACTCGCGGCTCTGGGTCCGCACCGCTTCGGTCGAGACCCAGGCCATCAGTAATCGGGGGATGTTCCCGAAGGGGAGTTTGTTGTCAGCCCCCGCGACCATGACTAGCTTGAACGGGCCGTTCTGCCGCTTGTACTGGGGTCGGTCACCGGGGTTGGTGCGGGGCAGGCTGCACAGCGCCAGCAGCCGCGCCATAAAACCGAGATCGGGGTCCGCTTCGCTGGCGTTGACAAGCAGGTTCACTTGATCGGCTTGGGTGAAGTGACGCAACGCCTGGGGCGTGGTTTCGCGGAGCGCCTTCACCGGCCCGTCTAGATCGGCCATGACTTCACTGATGGGAATCAGACTGTCTCGCTTCCGCTGCATGGCTTATTCTCCCACAGCCCTCAGACAAGACAGGGACAGCGGGCGGCTATTCCCGGGAAATCCTCTCTGGAACCGGAATACCGGCGGGGTGGTGAAGGTGCGGTTGCCGGAGTCCATTTCCAGGGCCACGGCGCTGAACAGCCCCTCCCCCACCGCATCGCAGCGCACCGACCCCGCGAAGTCGGACGTATCGGCGGCGGGGAACGCCTGGTCGATGAGCCAGGACGTCTGCCCGTTGGCCTCCAGAGGGATGCTCGCGGCGTCGAGCAGCACGCCCTCCCGCATCAAGTCGCAGCGCAGCAACCCCGGACTCGATTCCAGGTTGTGGAGGGCGACTCCGGTCGTGATTCCTCCCAGCGGCTCCATCTCGGTGCGGACCGTCAGAGCGCCCGTGATGTCCACCACCGATTCGGCGGCAATCGGGTTGCCCTCGGTGTCGTAGAAATAAATAGCGGGACGGCTCGGAAGGATGTCCGTATGAAAGGGGGTGGAGGCGGGACGGCTCGCCTCGGTGGACAGATTCACGAACACCAGATCGGTGATCCAGGTCCCGTTGACGAAATGCGCAAAGTCCAGGGCCGCCTCCCTGCCCCCGCCTCCCCGATCCACAGGAAACAGTGGCAGGGTCGTAAAGATACGGGTGCCGGGGTCCATTTCCAGAGCCACGGCGCTGAATAGCCCCTGCCCAACCGCATCGCAGCGCACCGCCCCCGTGAAGTCGGACGTATCGGCGGCGGGGAACGCCTGGTCGATCATCCAGGACGTTTGCCCGTTGGCCTCCAGAGAGATACTCACGAAGTCGCGCAGCACACCTTCTCGCATCAATTCGCAGCGCGCTTCCATCGCTTCCTCGCCCAGGTTGTGGATCGCAACCCCCGTGTTGATTCCTCCCTCCTGGCGGCGCATCGGGAAGAGGGCGTCGCCGACGGGCGGGCTGGCCCCCACCACGGCCTCGCCGATGGCGGGGAGGTTATAGCGCAGGCCTCCGCCGATGGAAAGACCCTCTGAGACCACCTTCACCGATCCCGTCACCAGCGACCCCCGCCCGTGGGTCGAAATCGTGAGCACTCCCAGGGGATCCATCTCCGTACTGACGCTCAGGCTGCCGTCCTCCGTGATCTCCAAATCGTCCATCACATCCACTACCGAGTCGGGGGCAATGAGATAGCGGGATCACTCCCCGGTGGCGTCGTCACTCAATGGGGCGTGGGAGCCATCACGGTTTTTATTCTTCTCTTCCTGACCTACTGGATTTGGCTCGGCGGCGGAGAGCCAACAGAGGTTGCCGGACTAACCGAGGTAGCCACAACCGCGCCGCGTAGCTTTACCCAACAGATGACAGCACGAGTGGACGCTGAAACGATGCGGGCCGAAACCAAGCGGGCGGCGGACGCCCGCGCTTTGCGGCAGGAGCAACAACGGCAAGCCAACATCGCCGGACTTACTGCCGCCAACCAAGCGGCGGTACTTGCCGGGCCGAGTCCCGACACCGGCCAACCCTACACCGAGGAAGAATGGCAACTCCGGGAGCGCTTGCGCCTGGAAGCCGTTGAACGGCGCAGCCGTTCGCTTCGCAGTGAGCCGGTTGCTCAGAGCTACCGCAAACTAGACGGCGGCGGCGGAGGCAGAGCGCAACAGCGAATCGTTGATAATCCCGCACCCGTAAAAGATGAAGGCGCGGCAGCACTGCAACACGCGCTTGACACAATGCACACGGTCACAAGCGGCCTTGAAGATGAAATCGCGGCAGAGGCGGCGGCGGATCAAGCGCTTATCGCGGCACTCCGCGGTACGCCCACCACGCCGGAAGCGGCCCCGGCTGTTCCCGCCGCGACTGCCGCCAGCGCCACGGCGGGAGATTACTCTGTTCCGGCGCGACTCGAAGTGCCGCAAGACCCTCCGGGTTGGGAGCGGATTTACGAAGGCTCGTTTTTAGAAGCGGTGATGGCAACACAACTTACCGGCGACTTCCCCGGCCCGGTGCTGGCCGTGGTTGCCATTCCCTTCTACTCGGCGGATCGGCAGCGCATCCTGGTCCCGCGAGGGACGCGGGTTATCGGTACTGACCTTGCCCCCTAAAACGAGTCCAAGTTGAATGTTAGGATTTTCGGTTTTAGGAAGGAGGCAAGAGATGGCAGGGAAGCGATTTAGTGCAGAACAGATCATCATCAAGTTGCGTGAGGCAGAGGTGGGTCTAGCTCAAGGACAGACGGTGGGCCAGGTGTGCAAACAGATTGGGGTGACCGAGCAGACCTACTACCGGTGGCGCAAGGAGTACGGAGGGCTTCGACTGAATCAGGCCAAGCGGTTGAAGGTGTTGGAGAAGGAGAATGCCCGGTTGAAGAAGCTAGTGGCAGATCTGTCTTTGGACAAGCAGATCCTAAAGGAAGTTTCCTCGGGAAACTTCTAGGCCCGACGAAGAGGAGACGCGCAGTGGTGTGGGTGAGGGAGAGATTGGGAGCAGAGCGCGTCTCCGAACGTCGGGCCTGCCAAGTGCTGGGACAGGCTCGATCGACCCAGCGAAGGGAAAGGCATATCCCCGATGAGGAGGCTCGATTGGTGGCTGAGATGGTGGAGTTGGCCACGCACTACGGGCGATACGGCTACCGACGGATCACGGCCATGCTTCGTTGGGAAGGGTGGAAAGTGAATCACAAGCGGGTGGAGAGGTTGTGGAGACAGGAGGGGCTGAAAGTCCCGTCCAGACAGCCGAAACGAAGGAGACTGTGGCTTCATGATGGATCCTGCGTTCGGTTACGAGCGGCTCACAAGGATCACGTCTGGAGCTATGACTTCGTGCATGAGCGAACCCATGACGGAAGGGCCTTTCGATTATTAACCCTACTGGATGAATACACCCGGGAGTGTTGATAACGGGTCAGAGTTTACGGCTCAGGCGGTTCGGGACTGGCTGAAGGCTGTTGGGGTGAGGACCTTATATATCGAGCCCGGCAGCCCCTGGGAGAATGGATATGTGGAGAGCTTCAACGGAAAACTGCGGGATGAACTGCTGAACGTAGAAGTCTTCGACACGTTGTGGGAGGCGAAGGTGTTGGCCGAGAGATGGCGCAGGGAGTACAACCAGCGACGGCCTCACAGCGCCTTGGCCTATCGGCCGCCGGCGCCGGAGGCCAGATTACCCAGGTCCCAGGACCAGAGTTCTATACCATGGAGTGGACTTCAAATGGTCCCAGGTCTAACTTAGAGAGTGGACTCGTTCCTGGGGGCAGGTCACCGTCACCGGCGCGGGCGGCGCTGTTCCTCCTGTCTGGCCTGTTGGTTTTCCCTCTGTCTTGTGAAGGGAAAACACATCAGACCATTCCAGAAAGGAGCAAACACACAATGACAAACTCAACCTTTAACCGCGAGACGAATTGGAGGACAATAAGATCATGAGCAGCCACGTTCACATCGCACTGTACGACGCGCTCCGCGAAGCCGGAGCCAGTGAGGAAAAGGCCAAAGCCGCTGCGAGCGCGATCCCGGCGGGCGAGCATCTTGCCACCAAGCAAGATATCGCCGAACTCAAGGTGTCTTTTTACCGGCAACTCTGGATCATGGCCGCAGGCATCGTTACGGTGAATGCGGGCATGTTGACCGCCGCCGTCATGCTTAGCAGACTCTTTCCCAGGTGAGCCGCTTTCAGGGAGCGGCGGAGATCATCGCTCCGCCGCTCTCGCTCTTTTCCTTCCCTTTCACAACGAGCCGAGCTGGTCTCTTTTTTGACTCCCTTGGATGGCGGCCCTAGGAAAGCGTCTCGTCAAACGCTCCTTTTTTGAGACACCCTGGACTCTCCTTACCTTCGCAAAGAAAACCTCGACGGCTTTAGAGTTGCTACCGACTTTACGCGCTGCTCGACGCTGGGTCGATTCTCGAAGGGTAGTACTTGGCTTCCAAGGACGATTTGCAGAAAGCCTTCGGCGAAGTCAAAGTCGAGATCGCTGAGTTGCGGGGCAATATGACCACCTGGTTTGCCGAGGCTAAAGCGGACATGGCCGGTTAATTCCAAACGCTCTATCGGCGGCTTTGGGTGATGGGCTTGGGCGGCATCACGGTGGGCGGATGGAGGAGGTGCACGGGAATTACTCGTCCGCGAATACGATTTCATCATCTGCAAGCGGCCAGGCGACCGTCAAGCCGGCCCGCTGCAAGAAGCGGTCATGGGGGTCTGGGGCGGTCCTGGGCGCGTGGTCGAGACTGGCCTCATCGGACAAGGGAGTGGGAGGAACGATCGCGCTCGCGTATCGGGAGGATAGGGATGCGAGGGCAACTTGCGGGTTCAGCTCGCGAATGCGCCGCACGCCGTCAAGATCGTCGCGCTCACGCAATGCGTGAATGCCGACAGGCCCCACGAGGGCTGCAAAGCCAGGTTCGATGGGGCGTCGGCCGACGCGAAGCCGCAGCGCTCCGGGCACGGGCGCGGTCGTTTCCGGGGCCTCGACTATGGGCACCGCTTGCGGATGTCCCAACCCCTTCAGGACGCTTTTTACATCGGTACGGTGAAGGCGGCGCGCCAGTTCCCGGTAGTCACGGTCCTCCAGTTCTCCTTCATCGGGGTCCCAGGCGAGCAGGGTGGGATCGAGCTCGTTGGCCTCATTGGCCCACCGGGACGCGACCGCCCAGCGCTTCGCGGGCAAGGACGCGCGCTTCGAATTTCTGAACACCTCTGTGCGTGCTGCCTGGTCAATGGCCGTTTGCAGGACATCGGGACGATAATTCGGACCGGACCAGGTGCGGATGCCCTTGTCGAAGGAGCCCTTGGCTTCGGCGATCACCAGACGTCCACGGTCGTCGAGACCGATCCAGTCCGCCTCCAGCCCCCTTCCGGGCGGGTGCTTCCTTATGCAATAGGCGGTTTCCCGGAGCGCACGCTTTGCCTCGTCGAGCGGAACGAGAACACGAACGCCCTCATGTGCCGTGAGGTAGGCGCGGGCCATGTATCGTCCAAGAAGGCCGGAGTAGGCAATCCGCGCATCGCGACCGACGCCGGGACCGTTCCCACGCCATCGCATAGCATGGCAATCGGCGATCATTTCCGCGAACAGACCGGTCCAGGCGGCTGCGAAGGGGACGGTTGTCGTGAGGAAGGTCTCTCGGGCCGCGGCGACGCCGAGCTCGGACAGTCGAATGGAGCTGAGCGCGCCGGGTGCGTTGGAACGGGATGGCGTGCCCCGGCGAAGCCAGAGTTCTCTGCGGGTCCTGTGAAGGAGTGACGGCGGAGCGGTCACGAATCGCGGCTTCCGGTCCGACAACCTTGCTGGACGGGGTGCAATTCTCGGTTGGAGATGTCCGTCATTGGCAAGAGCAAGGCTGCATGAGTGGTCGGTCGAGGCGGCAATGCCGGCAACGGGCCATGAGCTACAGGTCCGGCGCCTTGAAATGCCCGATGCCATGCAGCCGAAGGAGGGGTCTGAGGTCTCTCGGCAATGGCCTCTGAGTTACCAGCACGGTGTCGACTTGCGCGTCTTGGCGGATATCCATCGCCTCCATGACCGCGCGGTACTTGATGCACTGAAAGATGCCGCGCCTGAGGTCCGTGTCGTCGGAGTCGCTCGACTTGACCTCGATAGCGACGGTCGAATCGGGGTCGTAGTACACGACGTCGACCCGGTCCGCGGAGTCGAGGACGACTTCGGTGTCGGTTGCAAAGTTCGCGTAGCCTCCGCGGATCTTGCCGGGATGGTCCCTGACCCAGAGCCGGAGGGCTTTGTGATTCGGCCCTTCGCCTCTTCGGGCGTGCCGGATACCGTCGTTCTCGGTGCCTTGCGGCTGTGTGGGAGCCGGAAGACGCTCGCCGAACGCATCGCGGTATAGCTCATTCCAGTCGGCGAAGGCATAGACGTCGGTAGCGATCTCATCGCACGCGGAACGCCAGCGCCGCGGGTGTCTGTCGCGAAACCCGGTCGATGCCAGTCTGCGATCGCTCAGGTAGTCGGCCATGAACGGACCCGCGCCCTCACCCGGCATGCGATCCTCCTGGCGCACCAACAGGACGTTCAGGGGGGGACAACCGGGACGAACGTCCAGCATGCGATCCATCAAATTTCCCGCCGGAACGCCCATTGTAGGAGAGAAGATCGTGCTGAAGCCGATTTCGCGCTCAAGGCGGAGCTTTGCTTCTCCGTATGTGATCGAGGATCGACGTCTTGCGGCGTGGATCAGCCATTGCGCCAGTGGCTGCGCCGCATGTTCTTTCAGGTTTTTCTTGGTCGGTCTCATCGGGTTCAGGCTCCGCAGCAAGGATGCGTCCTTCGAATTGCAGGGAACAACTACATGATGCCGCGTGGTGCATCTGTTCCGGCGATGCTTGTCGCGCCCTCGACAACCAGCCGTTTCCAGTCGGGGAAATCGCCCCTCCGGAGTAGTTTCCAGGTAGAAACGGTTTGAGATGTTCTAGTCCGCTCGCGGCGCTCATATTTGGCCCGCCGATCCGACTTCACGGCTGGCAAACTGCCTCCCGGAATGAGGTGTTCTGTATCTTCTGGGGCTTTCGGCGTCCGTCACTCGCGTTGACTCGTCTGGTTCCCGCGCCCGTTACTCCGCGTTCGCTCTTTCCCCCCTTTTCCGGTTTGTACCCACATTCCCAGCGGTCCGGCTAGGAACATCGCCCGGACCTGAGCACGGCGGTCGAATCGGGCCGTACCAGCAACGCTGATTCACACGGTGGCGCCCGAACCGGGGTGTGAATGCGACGTGGGGGGTCGATTCACACTTGACCCGCCTTGGAATTCACATCGCGCTTGCCGCGAAGTCGTTGACTTGCCTTACACTTCCGCCCCGCCGGCCGCGGCCGTGCCGGCCGATCCGGCGATTCGGAGGTGGACGGGAGCGCCCCCCCCTCTTCGAGGCCCCGGTTCGGGCGCTCCCGTCCAAAGACGTCCCTGCGGGAAGGCGTCCAACCCGTCCTGCGTGCGCCGTCAGCGGCACCGACGCCTGCCCGGGTTGCGGGGAGTCGTCGCGTTGGACTGTTTTGCGGCAACGCGGTCCGAACCGTCGTGCGGCCATGTGGAGCGCGCCGAGCGGCGCGGCTCCGGCGGCTATAATGGCTCGGGTCACGGAAGGTGCGGCTGCGCGGAGGAAGAATCGTTTTCAAGCCGCATGCCGGAGAACGCGAGAAGCTTGCGCGCAATTTTTGGCGTAACTGCCGAACGAGTGAGAACAGCCTATGGCCGATGCAGCGGGGTACGTGGCTCCGAGAACATGCACGGTCGTAGACGAGACCGAAACGCGGCCTGACCGGGGCAAGCAATCACCGCTGACCAACTACGCCGACACTGCGGCGTACGTCTTGATCGCGGAGCCCGGTGCTGGCAAGACCACCGCCTTCCAGAGTGAGGCCGCCCGGGAGGGGGCAGAATACGTCACCGTGCGCGCGTTCCTCACGTTCGACAAGCCGGAGTGGCGCGGCAAAACGCTGTTCCTGGACGGTCTCGACGAATCGCGGGCTGGGGCTGTCGACGGACGGACGTCCCTTGACGAGATTCGAACTAAGCTGAGCGGCCTCGACCGTCCGCGTTTCCGGCTGTCCTGCCGTTGGGGCGATTGGCTTGCGGCCAACGACAGGGACCGCCTGAGGGAGATCTCGCCGGACGGTACTGTCACTGTCGTTCGCCTGGACCCGTTGTCAAAGGGAATTATATACTTGACTTTCTAGAAAGGACATGCCGAAACCAACTAAAGACACTCAAATCCGTGGCATCAAAGAACTTAGGCGTCTCGCCAAGAAAGACCCCCAGCGCGCATTGGACGCCTTCCTAAAGAAGGTGCTGAGTGGCAATGGTGTTACTCGCAAGGGATGAGCTATGGAACATAAACTGTCATTGGAACACGAAAGCTGGGGTGCTCTCGCCTTTACGATTGCCTCTGAGGTAGCGGACGTTCTTCGACAACGATGTACTCCGGGCGAGCCTGTCTTGGAGATCGTCTGTGATCTTACGTGCGACATGTTGAGCAGCCGCGCGAATGACTTCTTCGCGATCTCCGAAAACACCGCAGCGGGAACACCGTATAATGTCGCGTTGTCCTTTCTCGCGGACAAGTTCAGGCGCGACCTTGCAGCGCAGGCAGACGAGCTTCTTGTCAGAAGTATCCATATGGGCACGCCTAGATAACACTACACTGCTGTCCGGTTAAAAGTCGAATAGAATCAATTGGTTGGGGTCATAGGGGGATTCGTTTGGGGAGTCGGATGGCTGGAGTGCCTGTAAAAGGGGCATTTTTTCGAATTGCGTAACGCTGAGAATCTGTAGAATCTGGTAAAGACTCGCTTCCAGCCCGAGCCGTTTCCGGACGATGGCGATGAGCACGTAAATCGAGACAGCGATCCAGATGTGCGTCTTGACGGCGTTCTCGCTGGTGCCGTAAAACGAGTTGATTCGCAGATGTTGCTTGATCCACTTGAAGAACAACTCAATCTGCCAACGCGACTTGTAGATGTGGGCGATGGTCAGCGCCGGGAGCGCGAAGTTGTTGGTCAGAAACTTCAGCCGCTTGTTCGTCCGGGCGTCGAAGTAACTGACCCTCCGCAACGGGTCGGGATAGGCTTGGGCCGATTCGATGGCAGCCAGTATGACGGTCTGATCCGAGCGCAAGCCCGTGGATTTGTCGACGGGATGCGAGTAGCGCCGTTGGAGCAAGATGTTCTTCTTGGTTCGCACGACGAAGAACGACGAGCAGAGAGTGAACACGAAGAGGCGTTCGAAATCGACGTAGGCCCGATCCATGACGTAGAACGCGCCGGCCTCCGGGCCGATCTCGTCGAGGATGTTGATGTCGTGCACTTTGCCTCCAGTAATGCGGATGAACGTGGGAATATTGCCGTGCAGATCCAGCAGCGTGTGCATCTTCACGGCGGCCTTTTGCTTGCGGAATCTCGCCCACGGAAACAGCGACAGGCAGAGGTCGATTGTTGTCGAGTCGAGAGCGTACAGAGTCTGGTCCAAGTCCACACCGATCGGGTCGTGGGCATATAACGGCCGTGCCATGCCAATCAAGACCTGCGCGAAGTCCGCGGAGATCCGCCAGTCGCGCGACTCGTTCGCATCGGCCAGTGTCGAGCGCGCTACCCTGCCGCGGAATCCCATGTGGTAGAGTTTGCCGTGCATCGAACGCAGGCACGTCTCGATGTCGCGGAGGCTTGCCCGATAGGTCAGCTGGGCGAATGCCATCGCAAGAAACTGATCCCAGCAGGAGAAACTTTTCAGATAGGAATCGCCGCGGTAGCGCGATACACATTTCTGAAACTCTTTGCTCGGTAGGTGCTCGATCAGTTGGGAGAAAACCGTACGGCCAAGGTTCATCCCTCATTGTGCCGCGTCCGGATGCTCCGTTCAGGCGACCATTTGCGGCCTCGGGATTTCAAATCGTTCCCGGGCAAAACAGGCCATAAGACATTGAGCGGTCGAGAACCGTCCGATGACGCGACTTTCCCCGGACAGCACTGATAACACTAGAACCCTAACGAGAAATGGGAAAAGATCAATTTACTACTGAACAGCTGTCGAGGATTCCTCGGGTTCTTTATATCCCTCCAGAAGGGTTGAGATGTCTCGAACCAATTGTTTGGCCTTACGCACCGTTAGAGCCAATCTCGTTGTCTTCCAGCCATTTGAGTCGGGATCAGAATGATTTAGGAAGCAAGTAATTACGGAAGTAGTGCCAAGAACAGGGAAACCTTCGTATCCCATCTCAAGCACCTTGTGGCCAAGTTTGATCTCTTTCACCGCCATTAGGTCTGTCTTGGGGTCGTCCATACGTCGATCCGATTGAGCTACCTCCCCGGCCCCAATTTGCAATCCCTGATGGCATTGGAGGATAATTCAGGAATGAGCCGTTCAGCGCCGCTTGCCCCTCAAAGCGCAACATCCGAAAGCAGAGACGATCCAACCACGCCGATCTCTGATGATCTCTGCCACCGCCACTTCTCTGAAACAGTCAGACCTAGTGAATTGCTAGAAGTTCCTGTGCAAAGTCTTGAAGCTGTTTACCGATGCTCATGGCCTGTTCAGGGCTCATTGCACATTGAAAACGAGACGGCTCCTCCTGATCCGAAACACGCTTAGTCTCCAGAAGAAGAGCAACTGCGGATTTCCTGTAGACGTTTCTGATTTCAACGTGGGTCACGAACTCAAGCTGAATTCGTCCCTTCGGGTGTTCGGTGAAGTTTGTCATGGGAACTACCGCGTCAGCGCGGCGTAGGTGATCCGTTTGTCAACGGTACTGGCGAGCAGGGACGCGATTCGATCCATGGTGTGACGTTTGCACGATCCTTGGTTGAGCCGGAAGGCGAACTCGTCCACGTAGCGGTCGAGGTGCTTCTGGCTGACGTGATGGTAGACCCCCTTCAGGCCCCTCTTCAGAACAGCCCAAACGCTCTCGATCCCGTTGGTATGCACCTGGCCGCGCACCCATTCGGAAGCACTGTGATTGACCGTTGCATGCTGGTAGAGGCGGTCGCGCAGTCTCGCGTAGGCTTGATGATCGTCGGTATGGAGAGTTGAACCGGCTTCGACGTGGCGGCAGATAGGAGCCTGGACGTGGTGCCTATCGGTTTCCGGCACGGAAACGGCTATCACATTGCCGCCGCGTTCCCGCATCCCGAGAACGGCCTGCTTGCCGACCGTGCCGCGGCCAGCCTTGAGTTTCTTGTTGTTGTGCTTGTTGCGCTCTTTGCCGCCGATGTAGGTCTCATCGACCTCGACAATCCCCGACAGGCTCCCGCCAGTGTTCCGGCAGGCGTCCCGCAATCGCTGCAACATGAACCAAGCGGACTTCTGCGTGATCCCGATTTCTTTGGATAGCTGCAAGGACGATATGCCCTTGCGGGCCGTGACCAACAGGTACTGCCCGTAGATCCATTTGTGAAGAGGAATGTGGGAGCGCTCCATGACGGTCTTGGTGCGGACGGTGAAGACCTCCATGCAGGCGTTACAGCGGTAGTAGCCGCCCTTGCGGGTTCCGATGCGCTTTTGCTCGCGGCAGTGCGGGCAGCGGACGCCTTTCGGCCAACGCTGTTGTTCCATGTAGGCACGTGCGGTATCCTGATTGGGGAACTTCTTGAAGAGATCGAGAAGGCTGATTGTTGATTTGCTCATTTTCTTGACTCTCTCTTACAAGAATAGACCACTTATGATAGAAAGTCAAGTATATAATTCCCTAAAATTATGCGCATGAAAAGCCGTCTTGCCATCGGCTTGTTGCTGGCAGGGACCGTATTCTCCTACGCTCAGCAAGGGCGGTCGCCCGGGGGATCCGGTAATACCTCGGGGCGGCAGCCTTCCAGCCCGACACAGGGAAGGCCCGGCATGAATACCGGGCAGCAACAGGGTGGTTTCGGCCGCATGGGCCAGCACCAGGGGCTCAATCAACCTGAGTTCCAGCGCCCGATTTTCCTCTCCGGGAAGGTCATGCTGGCGGACGGCACTCCGCCGGGCGAGCCGGTCACGATCGAGCGGGTTTGCTGGGGCGAGCGTCGGCCGGAAACCTATACCGACTCCAAGGGGCGCTTCAGCTTCCAGCTCGGCGATAAGAATTCCCTGGCTTTTGCCGATGCCAGTACCTCGCCGGCGAGCGACGGTGCCTTTGGCCGCGGCCTCAATTCGGGTGGCTTTGGCCCCCGGGCCAGTCCGGGCGGGCCCAGGGCGAACACCTTCGGACGGGTCGATCTGTCGGGCTGTGAATTGCGGGCGGTGCTGCCGGGGTATCGGTCGGAGTCTGTCCAGCTGAACCAACGCAGCGTCTTCGACAAACCGGACGTTGGTGTAATCATCCTTCATCGAATCGCCAAGGGACAGGGTATCTCGGTGAGCGCTACGTCGCTGGCGGCTCCCAAGCAGGCAAGAAAGGCTTACGAGAAGGCGCTCAAAGAGCTGCGCAAAAAGGACGCCAAGAGCCGTAAACCGAAGAAGGCCGCCAAAGAGCTCGAAAAAGCCGTGGCCGCGTATCCTGAATACGCCGCCGCTTGGACTCTGTTAGGCCGCACCCGGCTGTCGATCAACGACAAGGAAGGGGCCCGCGAGGCTTTTGACAAGGCAACGAAAGCGGATCCGAAATACCTCAGCCCCTATATTCCTTTGTTGAGGATGGAGTTACAGGACGAGCGCTGGGCCGAGGTGAGTCTGGTTTCCGAGCGATTGTTGAATCTCAATCCGCACATGACGGAAGTGCAGTTCTACCGCGCGGTGGCGGCCTTCAATCTGGGGAAAATGGATCTGGCCGAAGACCTTGCGGTTGACATTCAGTCCAGTGAGGGCGGCAAGAAACTTCCCGGTACGCACCACCTGCTCGGCATGATTCGCGCCCGGCAAGGCAACTTTCCCCTGGCGGCGACCGCCTACCGCGATTTTCTCGCCGCGCAACCAATGGGCCCGCTGGCCAAGGACTTGCGGCGCCAACTCGGCGACTGGGAGGCTCTGGGGGTGATCCCCAAGGCGAAACCCCCGGCCTTGGAGGCCCAGAAGAATGATCCCGCTTCCCCTGCCGGGGAAAAATAATCAATCGGAAACATCCTGATTCAACGGTTCAGCAGAAATCCTGGGAGGTCCAATGAGCATATTTACCAGAAGACAAGCAGTGTTTGCGCTAGCCGCGGTCGGGGCGGGCGCTTCCTCGGGGGCGGCGGCCCCGCGGGTTGGCGAAGAGGCGCCGAATTTCTCGCTGCCCTCCACCGCTGGCGGCGCGGCGAGTTTATCGGACTACCGCGGCAAGAGTACCGTCGTGCTGGCGTTTTTCCCCAAGGCGTTTACCGGCGGTTGAACAAGAGAGTTGAAGGCGTACCAGGCTGGTATCGCCAAATTCACGGAATCGAACGCGACGGTCTTCGGAATCAGCACCGACGACGAGGGAACCAACGCCCGGTTCGCCAAGTCGTTGGCATTGGAGTTCGCCCTGCTCAGTGACCATACGGGTAAGGTTGCCAAACAGTACGGCGTCTATCTGTCGGAGCATCACGTCGCTTCACGGACCACGTTCGTAGTCGACAAGGACGGAAAAATCAAGCACATCGATACGGGACAGGACGCCATCGACATCGCCGGAGCCGCCAACGCCTGCAGCCGGCTAAAGAAATAAGCCGCACTCGGCAGCGGCTGGGGAACGAAGCGGAGGCGGCTCTCTATTCGGGAAGCTGCGGCAGAGTTACTTTCTTGGGAGTCGCCGGCGTGTGCGGTGTCTCCTTGAGAAACTGCTCGTTCTTGCGCTCGATCGATATCCCGCGTCGGATCTTATCGATCTCTTCCTTGAGCTTCACGCCGCGGACCTTGCGGTTGACCGCGCTTTCTACCTTCTCCAGCGGCTTGGCTCGCCGCTCGGTGACCGTCAATACGTAAAACCGCCGGTCGTCCTTGACGGGGTCGGAGATCTCGCCCTGCTCTAGCTGGAAGATCACATCCTTGAGCACTTCGGGAATGCTGGTCCCCGGCGAAAAGTAACCCAAGTCGCCTCCCTGGTCCCGGGAAGCGCTGTCGTCGGAGTGTTTCTTCGCCAGCTCGGCGAAATCAGCTCCTCCCCGGAACTCGGCCACGATGCCGTCCGCCTTTTCTTTCGCTTCCGCTTCGGTCGGTTTCTTCTCGCCATCGCCGGCCGGCGGGGCCTCTCGGGTTACGAAGTCGATGTAGATCGCCGAGACCCGGAACTCTTCAAAGTCCGACTTATGCGCCTCGTAGTATTGGAGGACGTCTTCGTCGGAGACTTCGAGCAAAGACGTGAGACGCGAAAGATAGACCTGCGCCAGAAAGTTCGAACGCGCAAAGGCAAGCTGGGTCTTGTAGGGATTCCGATCGGGAATGCCTTCCTTTTCGGCCATCTTGGCGAAGCCCAGCAACTCGCCATAAATGGTCACGAAGTCGCCATAGCTCATCTTTTGCGTTTGCTTTTTGTACTGCGGGGGCAAGGCGTTGCGGATGATTCGGAGGTCGCGGGCCGTATACTCGACCTCGTCGATGACCACGACCACCTCGTCGGGAGAGACCGCCTCTGCGGCCAGGGGCGCCGGAGCCGAAGACTGCGCCCAAGCGCCGAGGGACCATAAAATCGAAAGGAAGACACTACCGGAAGCGCTGCGGTTGAAGTTCATGTTTGCGAAAATCCTCTTCTCTGGCGGGCAGTCCTCGAATTCTAACACAGCGTTATTCGGGGTCTTTTCCCGTCGCCCGGCTTGGCCCGTTACGAGACCCGCTCCCCTCGAGCCTCGGTCCTTCGAGCGTCTCACCCCGCGCCCAACTGTGTTGCGATTTGCCGTGGGGCGCCCATCTCTCTCTTCGACCTGCTCTCCCTCAGCTTTCGGGCGGCTTCGCGTAATACCCGCTGCGGGTTTGCACCTTGAGGCTCTTGTTGCGCGTGCGCAGCCTGATGGGGCGAAAGCCGGTGTTCGAGGAGTCGCGGTTGGGCGTGTACCCAAGGCTGTATTGGCTGCGGAGCTCTTCTTGGATCTGTTCGAAAATGTCTCGCAGCGGTTGCTTCTTGCGGACCTCGAACATGCCTCCTCCCGTCTCATGAGCCATCTTCTTCAGCGCTGAGCCGCCGCCCCCGCCCCCGATGCCCACTCGGCTGTAGAAGTAGCGGTCAAAGTAACGCACGCTGTAGACAACCACATCGGCACGATGCGCGGCGGCAATCGCATCACGGAGTTTCACGCGACTGCCGTAGTCGAATCCGTCCGAGATCAGCACGACCGCCTTGCGGCCCGCCTGGCCTTCGAGAACCTCGCTGGAGGCCAAGAAAACCGCATCGTAGAGAGCCGTACCGACGGGTCTCTGCGAGGTTGGCACCGGCGAAGGATGCAACCCGCCGCGGCTGCCCTGGATTCGCAACTCGTCTAAAGACGCCTGCAGCAGCTTACGGGAGTCTGTCAGATCCTGCAGCAGTTCGACGTCAACGTCGAAGCTGATCAAGAAAGCAAGATCTTTGCGGTGCCGCAGCACCTGCGAGAAGAATTGCGCGCTCGCTCGCCTCTCGTCCTCGATGAGCCGCTCCTGGCTCACGCTGGTGTCAACGACCAGGCCCAAAGTCAGCGGCAAATCGGTTTGGCGGGAGAAATACCGAATCTGTTGGGGGACGCCCTCTTCCTCGAGGATGAAATCGTCGCGCGTGAGGTTGTTGATCAACCGTCCTTTCTTGTCACGAACCGTCGCCAGGACGTTGACGACCGAGACGTCGACAGTAATGGTGGCTTCGCCCTCCTCCTGCGCACTCGTCGGAGGAGCAAGCGCCAGCCAAGGGGTGCTACACAGCACGACGAGAAAATAAGCTCTTGCTCGCATAAAGTCCAGTCGAATCAAGAGACGTCTTAGATCGCGCCGGCGTTTCCCAGTTGCGGCCCGGCTCGATTCGTCGGTAACGGCAAGACTGCGGGGTTCGCCTTCCCGCGCCTAATCCGCTTTTCTCACCACCGCCACGGCGGATGAAGCGAAAGGCACGGCGACCGTGGCGCGCGGCAACAATTTGTGTACATGGTCCAGCGTACAGTATGTCGGCAAGCGGGCCCCATGACCATTCGTGTCCCGCTGCTAACGGATCTCGGCAAGAACCTCTTCGGCGTTCTGATAGCGTTCGTCAGGGTCTTTCCGCAGCAGACGCTCGACGACCGGCAGCAGCCGTTCCGGCACGTCTTCGCGCAGTGTTCCAAGGGGCGTCGGCTCCTCCTGGGTGATGGCATAGGCCACGGCTTGCTCGTAGTCTCCTTGGAAAGGCGGCTTGCCCGCCAACATCTCATATAGAATTACCCCTAGAGACCACAAATCGCTTCTGGCGTCCGCATCACGGCCCAGCGCCTGCTCGGGACTCATGTACGCCATGGTGCCTAGGATTGTCCCCGCTTTCGTCAAGTTCACATTGGCAACCTTGGCCAAGCCGAAATCGAGCAATTTCACGAGGCCATGCTCGGTGACCATTACGTTGGCGGGCTTGACGTCGCGGTGCACAATACCCGTTTCATGCACGCAGGAGAGCCCTTCAGCCGCCTGCGCCGCATAGTCGATCGCTTGTTCGAGCGGCAAGGGGCCCCGAGCGATCTTCTGCTTGAGCGTCTCCCCTTCGTAACAAGGCATGACAAGAAACAGCCGGCCGTCGTCGGTTTCGCCGATGTCATAGATTGGGCAGATATTAGGGTGGTCGACGGCGGATGCCGCCTTGGCCTCTTGCAGGAAACGCCGCTTCGCCTCTTCATCCGCGCTGAGGGAAGGCGGCAGAAACTTCAAGGCCACCGGGCGGTCGAGTCTTTGGTCGCGCGCTTTGTACACGACGCCCATGCCTCCAGCGCCGAGCTTCTCAAGAATCCGATAGTTCGACAGCCCGCGTCCTTCCAGGCCCGAAGTTGCCGACTTTCTGAAAGAGGCGTCATGAGGGGTAGCCGTCTCCGACGTGCCGAGAAAACCAAACACCGCCTGCACGAATCGCGGCCACGCCGGTTCGCTTTCCAACAGAATGTGGTTCTTGCTTTCCAACAGAACGAAGCGGGCATCGGGGATCGCGGCCGCCAGGTTGCGACCGGCCTCAAGGGGCACCCTGGCGTCCTCTCGCCCATGCAATACAAGGGTGGGCACGCTTAGCTTGGGAAGCAAATCGAGTACGTCGATGTTGCCGAACACTTCATAAACCGAACCGCGTTTTCCGCCGAGGTGGACTTGCGTTGGAGCTCATCAAGCCAGCGCAGTTGCTCGACCGTTGCCTGCGGCATGAATAGGTTCGAGAACACTTGCCGGAAGGCCGGGTTCTCCCGTCCCCATCCTATTCTCGCCAGGGTCATCAGCGCCTGATGTTGCGCGGCTTCATCCTCGGACAACTGACGACGCAGGCGGCCTTGGGCATAAGCGCCATAGAGGACCAGATGGCTTACCTTGTCGGGGTGTCGCACGGCATAGTCGATGGCGACTGCCCCGCCCTGGGAAATCCCCAGCAAGGCGAAGCGATCCACACCCGCGGTATCCACCACGGTTTCCAAATCCCGCACCCAGGCGTTGAAAGAAAAATCTTCGGCTTCCCAATCCGAAAGTCCGCAGCCCCGCTCGTCGTAACGGATCAAGGTGTGGCGTCGGCTCATCTCCTCCAGCCAATGCCGCCAGACTGGGCTATCCCAGTCGTAGTCAAGATGCGTCAGCCAGTTTGCCGCTTTGACCAGAGGAGGACCATTCCCCGACCTCGCATAGGCGATGCGGACACCATCACGCGCCGTGCAAAAGCGGATCTCTTGTTCCATGAGCTCGCGTCCGACGTCTTTCAGAGCTGATCCGGCGAGAGGCGATGGCCGAATACTTCCCTGAGCCGTTCCGCCGGCCAACCCCCTGATTTGCTCGCCAAATTTCTCAATGCCCAATCCCGGGAAGGGCTAGGTGTGGAGCCTCAACAGGTTGTTCCGGGGAGGAGGGAGTCGGCTGATAGGGGGATTATAGCCGAGGCTGGCGTGGGGGCGATGCCAATTGTAGTCGTGGAGCCAGGGGAGCAGATGGTTGGCGCGTTGGAGGGAGGAGCAGTAGGAGCGGGCATAGGCCCATTCGCGGAGGGCGGTTTGGATGAAGCGCTTGGCCTTGCCGTTGGTGCGAGGGGTGTAGGGGCGGGTGAAGCGGTGGCGGATGCCGAGGCGGCGGCAAGTACGACGGAAGTGGCGGGAGCGGTAACAGGAGCCATTGTCGGTGAGCAGGCGTCGGATGCGGATGCCAAGCGAGCCATAATAGGCGTGGGCGAGGAGAAGGAACTGGGCAGCGGAAAGGCTGCGCTCATCGGGCAGGATCTGGGAGAAGGCGATGCGGGAATGGTCGTCGACGGCGACGTGGACGAACTCCCAGCCGGCGGCGCGGGAGCGTCGGGTCTTATCGCCGGTAACGCGGTGACCGGCGTGCTGGAAGCGGCCGAGCTTTTTGATGTCGAGATGCAGTAGATCGCCGGGACGGTGATGTTCGTAGCGGCGAACGGGGGGAGCGGGTTCGAGATCGCGGAGACGGTTGAGTCCGGCGCGACCGAGGAGGCGGCTGACGGTGGCCGGGGATAGCCGCAGGGTTTGGGCGATGCGGCGGCCCGTCCAACGTTGTCGGCGCAGGGCGAGGACGCGGTCAACGACGGCTTGCGGGGTGCGGCGCGGGCTATGCCGGGGACGCGAAGAGCGATCGTAGAGACCGGCTTCGCCTTCGCCGCGGTAGCGGGCCAGCCAACGGCGGGCGGTGCGTTCTGAGACGTCTCGGGCCGCCGCGGCGGCCCGAGGCGTCTCTCCAGCGAGGATGCATCGAACCAAAAGGGCTCGGCCTTTGGGCGTCAATCGGGCATTCTGATGGATGTTCATGCGGTCTCTCCAGGGTCGTGGTTATTCGACAACTCCAGCTTCCCTGGTCCGGGACCGAATGAACAACCTGTTGAAAGATCACATCTAGGTCGCCTCTAGGCACCCGATTTCGACCGCCGGCCGCCGGGCGTGACTTCCAGGATGCCTTCGAGCTGCCGGCGAGCAATCAGCGCCCACGGGCTGGTGGAATCGAGATTGAGGTAGGAACGCCAATGTTTCGCCGCCCGCATCGGTTCGCCCGCGCGTTCGTAGACGAGGGCAATGTTGTAGTGAGCGTCGGCGTATTCCGGCTGTAGGCGCAGCGCCAGCCGGTAGTGATTGACGGCTTCGGGTAAGCGCTCGCTCTCCTCGCAAATGTTTCCTAGATTAAAGTGCGCCAGCGCGTAGCCGGGAGAGGCCTCGAGCGCTTGACGGTAGCAGCGTTCCGCCTCTTCCAATTCGCGCTGTTGATACAGCAAGGTTCCAATGTTGACCCAGGCGCCGGCCGCGTCCGGATTCAGTTCCAGGGCTTTTCGATAGGCGGCAATCGCCTCCTGCACGGCGGAGCCGGTCTCCTCCAACTCCAGGCCCCGTCGGAACCACTCTTCGGCTCGGCGCGTGCGATCGGCAGCCGCCTCCGGCCGGTTCGACAGTTCCGTCACCGGCTTGAGCGAGGAGGCGTCGAAATCGAACAGCATCTGTCCGGTCAACGCTTCTATCTTTCCACCGGGCAGTTCCACAGCCACCCGTTTCCCGTCCGAGACGATCTTCAGATCCCACAGCGGCCGCTTGATGCCCGCTAGCTTCTTGCTCAACGACGACAGGGAAGATTTGATGCGGGTTGCCGGAATGCGTCTTTCGCGCAGTTTCTGTAGCGTCTTGAGGGCAATAAGATCGGCAAATCCAAATTCGCTCCGCCGCTCGCAGAGATCGAGGCGTTCCCAGGAACGCAGCCGATTCTCACTGATTTTCAGGATACGCCGGACTTCGCTTCGGGTATACGTCTCGGCGGTATTGGGGGATGCCACGCCGCAATTCTAACCCAGCTCGCCCTGGTTTCCAAATCTTTCTCCGATCCCGTCACGGACGGAAGGGCCGCCTAGCCCTCCCTAGTCGCCTGACGGTGGAAGAGCACGGCGGGGGCCGCCATGACTTTGCTCGGCTTGCCTGCCGTGCTAACGGACCCGAAACGGACGCCTGAGAAGTGGTTGGCTATAGGCCGCTTTTCTCGCCACGTGGCGAGGCGAAAGGCGTGAGAGGCTTGTCAGTACAAGGCGCACGCCGCTCGGCGCCGCGTTTCTTGAATCATGCGGGCGTGCTTGAACCCTACGTTGAGCACGGCGAGCAAGCGCAACGCAGTCATGGCGGGCCTATGGCGCCCTTCGACCGTCAGGTGCGGAGAAATGCGGGTCAGGCAAAGGCCGACCTTGATGAGCGGCCCAGGCTCCGCCACCCACGTCTCACAGAGCAACGAGCAAGAGAAGTCAGTACTGGTACTACTGGATCCCCAGCCTCGGGAGTAATCAGTACTGTTATGTCATGGAACGCGGAGAAGTGCTGGGCCAGAATCTTGATATGGAGCCAATCGGAAACCCTCCGCGGCGAAGAACCACACTCCGTACAGGTCGGTGCAGCGAGATTGGCGCCCAGAATTTCCGTCGCGGGGTGAATCGGAGAAAACGTGAGGCGCCAGGCCCGTCTCCCACAAAGTTTGATGATACGGAATCGCCTGGCCTCTTGCCAAGAGCGGCTCGTGAAGGACTTTCCTCACTGGCCCACGAAATCTAGAGGTATGCGATGAAAAAGATAATATTTTTACTATTCAGCTCGGCTATTGTGGTCTGGTCACAACAAGAGAAGACCGTATTATGCCATGTGCCCGAGGGCAACCCTGAGAACGCGGTGACGATTGAAACCGCCAACCCCAGTGCCCATATCGACCCCGAGACCGGCGAGGGGACTGAGGAACATGAGCTGGACTTCGTGGGGCCCTGTGAGGCCGACCCGCCTGATCCACCCGACCCGCCTGATCCACCCGACCCGCCTGACCCACCCGACCCGCCTGACCCACCGGATCCGCCTGATCCGCCGGACCCGCCTGATCCACCCGACCCGCCTGATCCGCCGGACCCACCTGACCCGCCGGACCCAGGGCCAGGCGGAGGCTCGGAACAAGGGATCCAAGTGCCTGGCGACCCTAAGCTGATCAGCTGCGTGGTGTTTCCAGCGTATTGGGAGGGCCCGTTGCTCGTCCTCACGAACCTGAACGACCATGACGGTTACGCCCTGGTGCGAGTGGTCTCGCCGGATTTTGAGGACGTCAAACATATCCCTGTCGGGGCGAGGGGACAAGCGGAACTGGACCGCCCGGCCCCGACTTTCCAGGGCTTTTTGGAAGTCAAGGCCTTTCGGGCCGACATTCGGAGCGTATTGGAGCACGACCGGCCTGGCAAGGGAATCACCCGAGAGTACGGGTTGCCTTGCTGGCCCGGCTCGGACGTTGCACAGTACGGACGGTGGGGCGTGGTGGAGATCCCGGACCAGTGGCCCGGTGGTGACCGCCCCAACTAGGAGGCTCTAACCCGCGTTTCTGGTTTGAAGATAGGCCCCTGTCGGTAACTTGAAATTACCTTACGGGCCGCATTTCATGCCACGGTGCTAGCCAGCTTTTCTCACCAGGTGGTGAGCTTCTCACACACTTCGTCTCGCCACCTGGGTAGCATCGCAGCGTGATTCTCAATTGCGGCTCGAGCTTGCTAGGGTCCCCGTAGTCCCCGCAATACTTGTACTCACTGCTGTCCGGTTAAAAGTCGAATAGAATCAATTGGTTGGGGTCATAGGGGGATTCGTTTGGGGAGTCGGATGGCTGGAGTGCCTGTAAAAGGGGCATTTTTTCGAATTGCGTAACGCTGAGAATCTGTAGAATCTGGTAAAGACTCGCTTCCAGCCCGAGCCGTTTCCGGACGATGGCGATGAGCACGTAAATCGAGACAGCGATCCGGATCTGCGTCTTGACGGCGTTCTCGCTGGTGCCGTAAAACGAGTTGATTCGCAGATGTTGCTTGATCCACTTGAAGAACAACTCAATCTGCCAACGCGACTTGTAGATGTGGGCGATGGTCAGCGCCGGGAGCGCGAAGTTGTTGGTCAGAAACTTCAGCCGCTTGTTCGTCCGGGCGTCGAAGTAACTGACCCTCCGCAACGGGTCGGGATAGGCTTGGGCCGATTCGATGGCAGCCAGTATGACGGTCTGATCCGAGCGCAAGCCCGTGGATTTGTCGACGGGATGCGAGTAGCGCCGTTGGAGCAAGATGTTCTTCTTGGTTCGCACGACGAAGAACGACGAGCAGAGAGTGAACACGAAGAGGCGTTCGAAATCGACGTAGGCCCGATCCATGACGTAGAACGCGCCGGCCTCCGGGCCGATCTCGTCGAGGATGTTGATGTCGTGCACTTTGCCTCCAGTAATGCGGATGAACGTGGGAATATTGCCGTGCAGATCCAGCAGCGTGTGCATCTTCACGGCGGCCTTTTGCTTGCGGAATCTCGCCCACGGAAACAGCGACAGGCAGAGGTCGATTGTTGTCGAGTCGAGAGCGTACAGAGTCTGGTCCAAGTCCACACCGATCGGGTCGTGGGCATATAACGGCCGTGCCATGCCAATCAAGACCTGCGCGAAGTCCGCGTAGATCCGCCAGTCGCGCGACTCGTTCGCATCGGCCAGTGTCGAGCGCGCTACCCTGCCGCGGAATCCCATGTGGTAGAGTTTGCCGTGCATCGAACGCAGGCACGTCTCGATGTCGCGGAGGCTTGCCCGATAGGTCAGCTGGGCGAATGCCATCGCAAGAAACTGATCCCAGCAGGAGAAACTTTTCAGATAGGAATCGCCGCGGTAGCGCGATACACATTTCTGAAACTCTTTGCTCGGTAGGTGCTCGATCAGTTGGGAGAAAACCGTACGGCCAAGGTTCATCCCTCATTGTGCCGCGTCCGGATGCTCCGTTCAGGCGACCATTTGCGGCCTCGGGATTTCAAATCGTTCCCGGGCAAAACAGGCCATAAGACATTGAGCGGTCGAGACTTACCGTCCGATGGCGCGACTTTCTCCGGACAGCACTGACTTGTACTCCTCCCCATCGATTGAAGCGGTTCGCAGTGTCTTTCATCGCCCGCCTCGATAAATCGCTTGGTGTGCACTCGAGGTGCACAAAACCCAGCCGAACAGACCCCCGCGGCGAGGTTTGGATAGCTTGTAAGTTATGGAAAATTGGAGCGGGAGACGGGGATCGAACCCGCGACATGCAGCTTGGGAAGCTACCGTTCTACCACTGAACTACTCCCGCCCTCCGTTATTTCATCCAAGTAGAAGATTCGACTAGTTCTCAAAGCTGAGATTTTCAGCCTTAATATATCACAGGGCAGCGGTTTGCCCCACGCGGTTCGTTTCTCCTCGTTTGTCGTCTTCCACCATAGAGTGAATGACGAAGCTCTTCGGAACCGCAATCAGACAAGACGTGTGAGGAGGGCGAAAAAATCATTTTCCCAAATTGTAAATTGCTCGGAATAGGAGGAGGCACATGGTACTCATCGGGATAGGTGCTGTTCTCGCGCTGCTGCCGGCGTTCCTTGCGCTTCGGGCAAAGGCCCGCCACGATAGGGTCATCCGCTTGATTCATGAAACCCCGGTTACACCCATCGCCGAGCTGGTCCAGTCGTCGAAAGCCGATCCTGCCGTTCCAATCCTCGTCGCGGTACAGGGGCACGTCGTGGCAAGGAAAACGACACGCCTTACGGCTCCGATCACCGGGCGATCCTGTGTTGCCTATAACGTCCACGCCCTCTACAAGTGGTCTGAGTTGGGCGAACCCGAGGAGAATCACATCGGGGACTCCACGTGGGTGCCTTGGGCTGTCGATGATGGTACCGGGCCGGCCCTCGCCCCGTTCGATCCATTGGAACACCGCTTCGGGTTCGTGGACGGTTGGCAGCCCCGGTATCGTTGGCCGCGAACTGAATCGTCCGGGGACACGTTCAAAAACACTCCGCGACAACTCGAGCGTGTAATCTCGCACTATGGTCGTTGGCGCTTGCCGTCACCAGAAGGATTGCTGCCCGATTCGTCGGATCGTAAGGACCTCTCGTGGAAAGTACGCATTCTCAAGGAGTTCGGGAATAAGGTCTTCCTCCTAACGAAAACCTTCAAGATCATCAAAAAGGTCGATGGGGGCAGCCCCGTCTATCAGCGCAATCCGCTCGAGGGCCTGGGCATAACTTTGGCGAATTTCGAGGTCAAGCTGTTCGACTACACCGATAAGGTGCGGGCTCAGATCGGCACCCAACAAACCGCCCTGATGGCGGTGGCCACGGCCAGAGCCAAGGCGCAACAGGCGGAACAAGAGGCCCTGATGGCCGAGGCGGAAGGCAAGGCGAACGTGGCGCGGGCCAAGTACGAAGAAGAGGAGAAGAAAATCAGAGCCGTCGTCGGCGCGCAGCAGCGACTCGAAGTCGCCGACCTCGATCGCCAAGCGGCAGCCGAAAAGAAGCAAGAGCAAATTCTGCTGGGGCAAGGTGAGGCCGAGCGCAAACGCCTCGTGTTGAAGGCCGACGGCGCCCTGAAGCAAAAACTCGAAGCCTACGTACAAGCCCAGAAGCTGTGGGCCAATGCATTTGCTCAACGGCAAGTTCCCAGTTTGGTCATGGGAGGCGGCGGCGCCGGCGACACGGACAAGTCGACCACGAATTTCGCCCAGATGATGCAGCTCCTGGTCGCCAACCAAATGGGACTGGACCTTTCGGTGCCCAAGGGCGCGATAAGCAGGCAACGATAGCTAGCGCGCATTTCTCACCACCTGACAGTCGAAGCACGCAATAGGCCCGCCATGACTGCGTTGCGCTTGCTCGCCGTGCTCAACGTACTTCCGGGTCGGACGCCAACGGAAGTCGCTGCTTACTTCGGTTGCACCAGATGCGAATGGGCCAGGCCGCACCCGCGAAAGTACACCTCCGCGCACGGAGCGCCGCGCGCCTTGTACTGACGGGCCTCTCACGCACTTCGCCTCGCCACGTGGTGAGAAAAGGGGGGTAGAGGTTGCGTCTACGCGTCCCAACTAGGAGAATGACCCCATGCGTAGGATATTGTTGCTTACCGTGGCGTTGATGTGCCTTATGTGCAACAAAGTGGAGACGGTGAGTGAAAACGAGGCGATCTTCGAGCAGACCGACGTTTTTGTCGGCGGGCGGGATGGCATCTTTGAATACCGCATCCCGGTGCTCGTGACGTCGAACGAGGGCACGCTTTTGGCCTTTTGCGATGCCCGGGTTAACGAAGAGGGCGACCCCCCGAACAACATCGATCTGGCGCTGAAACGCAGTTTCGACGGCGGCAAGACTTGGGGTCCCCTCCAGCTGCTTGTGGACGCCGGCGAAGGGGCGGTGGCGGATTCCTGCGGCCTGGTCGATCGCCGCACAGGGACGATCTGGGTGTTCTCGGCGTACTGCCCTACCGGGATCGGCACTGCCAACGCCAAGCCCGGGCTTACCGGGGACACCTTCATGTACTGGGCCCTCAAGAGCGACGACGACGGAGAGACTTGGTCCGAGCCGATCGACATCACGGCCATGGTCAAGAAGCCTGAGTGGCGCGCCGGCTCCCCCGGCCCCGGCACGGGAATCCAAACGCGGTCCGGCCGCCTCGTCATTCCTCGCTACTATACGGCGGGCGAGGGGCGCTCGGTCGTGTTTTTGAGCTACAGCGACGACCACGGAAAAACCTGGCGGATGGGTGGTGAAGCGGAGGGGCCGTGGAATACGAACGAAACCCACGTGGTCGAGCTCGATGACGGTTCCCTGCTGCTCAACATGAGAGGTGCAACCGGCAACCACCGAAAAATTGCCCGCAGCACCGACGGTGGGATGACCTGGTCGGAAATGACCGAAGATCCCGCTCTTATCGAGCCGCGCTGCCAGGGCAGCTTGATCGTCCACACCGATGGCCTGCACTATCCCAAGAGCCGGCTCGTCTTCCTGAATCCGGCCAGCTTGGAGCGCAACAACATGACCGCGCGCCTCAGCTACGACGAGGGCAAGACCTGGTCCGTTGGCAAACAGCTTTACGCCGGCCCGTCCGCCTACTCATCCCTGACGGTCTTGCAGGATCTGACGATCGGTTGCCTCTACGAGCGGGGCGACCAGGGTCCTTACGAAAAAATCACCTTCGCGCGATTCAACCTGGAATGGCTGACCGACGGAAAGGACAAGCTGGCCGCGATGAGCGGCAGCCGGTGAGTCCGGGCGAGCAAGAAGAAAGGGAACAGCCCCCGGGCCTCGAAACCGGCCGCATTGGCGGATAAAGCCGGGTCACTCGCGGCCCGCCCCGGAGCCGCCCGGTGGCTCAAGACTCGGGACGCCCCCCGCCATGGCGGTCAGCCGGCTGATCATGCTGTTCATGGCGCGCCCGAGATCTTTCGGCGCGGCGATAGCATATTCCCGGCCTTTGTAGACTCTAAGGGCGTTGCTGATGGGGTCCCGCCAGGGGTGTGCTTGCGGTGTCCGATCGTAGACCAGGTAGAAAACGGGGCAAGTCAGACGCCCGGCCGCGCGGAGCGCCTTGCGGGAGATTCGCTCTTGCAGCGAAATCTTAGGGCCGAGAATGATCACCGCGTCGGGCTCGGGATCTTGAGCTCCAAGATGGCCCTGAAGAAGTTGGGTCAAAAAGTCAATGCCGCTTCGCGGGTCCTCTAACTGAGTGACGTCCACCAGGTCGGCGCGGATGGATCGGACCGCTTCGCCGAGGGATGGAAAGTTGATCCGAGGGACGTTCCGTTCTTCGAAGATGAGGCGCTTCGCCTGCAGGTTAAAAGCAGCCAGGCTAAAGGTCCCGAAGCGGGGCTCGCGTGTGATGGCTCGAAGTATGGAAATGATGTTTCGCAGGTCGTATTCTCGCAGTCGGAACTGACCGAAGTCAGTGGGCGTAAAATTCGCCAGAAGTTTGAGATGCAGCAGATTTTCCGGTCGCGCCCGCGGCAGGGGAGGGTCCTCCTCGAAGATCTCTTCGCGGTGAGCGCCGACGAAATAAGGCGTGCCGGTCGTCGCCAGCGCGTCAAGATTCTCCAAGGAGGGCGTCTTAACCTGCCAGCGAGTCGAACACACCCTCTCCGCGGCGTCGCGCATCAGCCAATCCAGCTGATAGCGGCCCGGTCCGAGCTTGTACCTCCCGACGACGGCAACATCCCCGCTCTTCTCTACTTCAATAGGCGGAACGGCGTAACGATCAGAGAAATAGTAGTCGCGCTGCCTTCCGTCCAACGGTCGCACCCGAAACAGGACCCGGATCCTCGACCCTTCGCCCGCCAGGGCGCTTAGGGGAATCTTGAACCGATACCCGGCAAGGAACTCCAGGTCAAACTCAAGCTGAGGCGGGAGAGGCGTCACCGAACAAGGGAAGTCGGTGCGGCGCTGCCCGGATGAGAGGACGGCTTTGTCCGTGTTGAACAGGTGAAGCGGCTCCCCGACGATGGCCGAGCGCACCAAGCTCTGAGCGTTCCCGGCCGCCGCCAGCGCCAGGACAGCGGAAGACAAAACAAGCGAGATCCTGGGCGCGTGTGCCGCCACGACAGGTCGGATTCTTCGACGGAAGGTTTGCCTAGCCCGCATTTCTCGTCCGCTAACGATCGAAGCACACCATCGGCCCGCCATGACATCGTCCGCTTGCCCACCGTAAGAGTTCAAGTGCGCCTCCGCTTGCCGAGCGGCACGCGCCTTGTACCGACGGGCCTCTTGCGAACTTCGCCCGGCCACGCGGCGAGAAATGCGGGCTAATCTTCCTTCGCCTTCTTGGATCCCTTATTCGACTCTTTCCCCCGGACAATGCTGATGCTCTCGAGAACCGTACCGTTTCCGCACGCCAAGTGCGCGTGGCAGAAGACCTTGTTGGCGTTTCCTCCCTTGACGCAGACCAACCCTTTGCCCTCAAAGGGCGGACAATCGCCGTCAGCTGCTAGAAAAATCCCAGCGGCCTGAAACTTGGGCTCGGCCGTCGCATCCGTGGCGCATTCGGTGGTATCGCCGGGCAGCACGTTCGGGGTACTCGTGCCGCAGAGGGCATCCGTGGGTCCGCCGGCCCGTATGGGGAAGAACCCGTGGTAAAAGCGGCAGCCGATCTCGACAGTCTTGACGCCCAGGTTGGTGCAGGAGATCACGGTCTCGCAATCGTTTGTGGCGTTGGCCTTGCTATTGGCGTAGAGAACGAAGCCGACGTCGTCGAAACCCTGGGGACACTGGGGTATGCCTTTCCGTCCCCCGCAGTCCCCGCTGAAGCAATCGGCGTCTAGAATCTGCGCCTGCCCGGTTCCGTCATTCAACATCCAAGCGCAAGCGGCTAGGAGAAAGACGAGATAGCACGACTTTTTCTTTATGTTCTCATGCATTTCGACCTCCTCATGATGCATGCGGTAGGACTGCAGTACTTCCCCTACAGCAGCACCAAGCCGCCGTCGACCATGATCGACTGGCCGGTGATGTAGTTGGAATCGTCGGAGGCCAGGAAAACGGCCAGTCCGACGATATCCCGGGGTGTCGATGGCCGACCCAGCAGGGCACGCGATGCTAACCCTTCCAGCGCCTCCCCGGGCTTCTCGGTCAGGCCCAACTGCATGAACTCGTTGTCGAGCTGATCCCAGAGTTCGGTCTTGACCGCACCGGGGCAAAACGCGTTGCACGTGATCCCATGTTTACCGAGGGCGCGGGCGCCCGCCTGCGTCAGAGCGACAACGGCAAACTTGCTGGCGCAGTAGTGGGGTTGAACGTCATAGCCTTCCTTGCCGGCGATTGAGGCGGTATTGATGATTTTTCCGCCCTTGCCTTGATCGATCATCTGCTGGGCCGCCTCCTGCATGGCAATAAGCACACCCAAGGCGTTCACCTTCATGATGCGTTCCCAGTGCTCTTCGCGCACATCCATGAACAACCTGATTTCGGCCACGCCGGCGTTGTTGAAAATGACGTTGAGAGATCCGAATTCATCCACGACGGCCTTGACCATTGCTTTCACGTCAGCGCGGCTGGAAACGTCGCATTGGCAAGCCAGGGCCTTGCCTCCTTGACCTTTGATTTCGTCGGCGGTTTTCCGAGCGCCTTCGAGATCAAGATCCACGACACCCACCTCGGCCCCTTCTTCCGCCAAGCGGACGGCGATGTGCTTGCCGATTCCCCGCGCGGCTCCGGAGACCACGCATGTTTTGCCGTCGAGTCGTCTACTCGCCATTTCTCCAGAATTCCCTTTTTGGCCGTACGGGCAGCAATAGGGTAGCCGATCCACGGCCGCGAGGCAACGGTTTTCGCGCTGCCGCCAGGTCCGGCACCCCTTTCGCCGGCATTCAGGTCAATCCCATCTTGCGCGTCGATCCGGCGCTTGGAAACGTCCGCCTGCAGGACAAGATTGGCGCCGGCGCCTCGTTCCCGGCGCCTCGTTCTTATGACACGCGCTTACGCATCGAGAAGATTACTGAGCAGATCACGTAGGGGAGAAGACTATGGGACGAGTCGGCTGGCTTATCGACGTTTCATGCCGCATCGGCTGTCACACCTGTACGGTATCGTGCCAGGCAGAAAATACTACCTCAAATCCGAGCAAACCTCTTTCGGGTTTTCGCGGCATTCTTCCTGGCGCCGCCGGCTTGATCGATCGCCCGGACTCTGGGGCAATGAGAGGGTTCGGGCGCGTACCCGAGGCGAATGATGTTGGCGATATGCTCCAGGCCTATCCGGAGCGTGTTTCACTCGCTATTGCCGCCGGTCTCGTTATGGGATTTCGGATTGTGGACGCGTTGCCAGGCGAGGTGGTACGCCTCCTCGGGCAGTCTCTGCTTGAGATCAAAAGTGTACGTCTCGGTAAAAGACGTGACGCGCAAGTTGAAGGGGTCCGAACTGCCGATCGTTTCGACGTCCCGATACAGCCAGGTCCGCGAATCGGCTTGTTTTTCACTCGAGAACTGAATGCCTTCCTCGGCAATACGAACTACGCCGTGGCAGCCGCCGAGCCGATGGCGATGATAAGCGGGAATCTCCAGAGCCGACGGGCCCACCAAATCGTAGGCGCCCACCAGCGGGCGCGCGAGACGTTGCTTTAGGAATCGGGCCAGCCTTTGATCGGTGACGCCTTCTCGCAAACGAAACGTATAGACGAGATTGCCCGTCAGTCTGCGCTTTAAGCGGTCATAGGTTTGCAGTCGAATCACGTTCGGCCGCGACACGTCCATTGTCCGGATGTCAACGTAGGCAAGTCGCAGCGAAGTCTTACCGTTGTCGGACTGATACGTGATCCCCGTGTCGGCGATCGTCAGCCGGCCCAATTCGTCGCGGAGAAACTTGTCCCGCGCGACCGGGAACCGAAACACCTCGGCTGCCTGGGCCGCGGCGGCGGCACACAAAAGCAAAGTGAGCAAAGCTTTAAGCATGGGAACCGTCTTTCGCGGCACGGCGCAGGGAAAATCCCCTCCAGATCTCGTAAATGGCCGGATAGACTACGAGTTCCATGAGGAAAGAAGTTAGTATTCCACCAATTACAGGCGCCGCGATGCGGCGCATCACGTCCGAACCCGCGCCAGTCGACCACATGATGGGGACAAGCGCGATAAAGGTCGTTGCCACCGTCATCACCTTGGGACGTACTCTTTTTACGGCTCCTTCGATGATCGCCTCTTTCAGGTCCGACATGGAGCGCATGAGACCCTTCGACCGCCGCTCTTCGTAGGAGAGGTCGAGGTACAGGAGCATGAAGACGCCGGTCTCCGCATCGACGCCCAGCAAGGCGATCAGCCCCACCCACACGGCGATGCTCATGTTGTAATCGAGCAGGTAGAGAAGCCAGACCGCGCCGACCGCTGAAAACGGCACGGCGAGCAGAATGATCGAGGCCTTGATCAGCGAGCGAGTGTTGAGATAGAGGAGCACTACGATGATGAAGAGGGTTAAGGGCAAAATAACCTTGAGATGCTCCTGCGTGCGGAGCAGATATTTGTATTGGCCAGCCCACTCGATTCGGTATCCTGCGGGCAGATCCACTTTTTCGCGTACAACCTGCTGCGCTTGCCGGATGTAGCCCTCGTAATCCTTGTGCGAGACGTCCACGAAGACATAGGCCACAAGCTGGCCGCCCTCATCGCGAATCTGAGGCGCGCCCTTGCGGTAGTGAACGTCGGTGACCAGGGATATGGGAATCTGTGTTCCGCTCGGCGTGGCGACCAACACGCGGCTCAATTTCTGGGTGTCGTCCCGCAACTCGCGGGGATAGCGGACATTGATCGGATAACGCTCGCGTCCTTCCACGGTGTGCGCGATAGTCTTGCCGCCGATGGCGGTCTCGATAACGTCTTGCACGTCGGCCACGGTCAGACCGTAGCGCGCCGCCGCCTCACGGTTGATCTCGATATCGATATAGTACCCCCCGGTTACACGCTCGGCAAAGACGCTGCGCGTGCCCGGCACGTCGATGAGCGCCTGTTCAATCTGTACGCCGATCTCCTCGCTCGTGGCGAGGTCGGGTCCGAAGACCTTGATGCCCAGGTTGCTCCGCATACCGGTAGCCAACATCTCCGTCCGTGTCTGGACGGGCATCCACCAGATATTCGCCATCCCGGGAAACTTGACCTTGGGGTCCATGTCCACGACTAGCTCGTCCCAGGTCATGGGCCGCACTTCGGGCCAGACGCGCCGCAGAACGTCTTTCAGCGGCTCGGGAGCCCAGCTGGAATACCAGCGCTCCTCGCGGACGGACCGCCATTCCGACGTGGGCTTCAGCAGCACGGTTGTTTCCACCATGCTTAGGGGGGCGGAGTCGGTCGGGGTGCTGGAACGCCCAATCTTGCCGAACACGCTCTGCACCTCGGGAAACTGCGACAGGATCTTGTCCTGGGTTTGAAGAATCCGCGACGCTTCGGTGATGGACATGCCCGGTACCGCCGTCGGCATGAACAGAATGGAACCTTCATTGAGCGGGGGCATGAACTCAGAGCCCAGCTGCAGGTAGATAGGAACAGTCAAGGCCACCGTCAGGACCGCCAATGCCAGGACAATCCACTTGAAGCGCAACACCACTTCCACCACGGGCGTGTAAAGAGCAATCAGGGACCGACTCAAAGGATGCTTTTCTTCGGGTTGAATTTTCCCCACCCAGGTGACGTTCAACAATGCCGAGAACCAACGAGGACGAAAGGAGAAAGGCTTCACCCGGGTAACCATTGTGATCAGAGCCGGCATGAGGGTAATGGCGAGAACGGCGGCGAATGCCATCGAAAAATTCTTACTGAAGGCGAGGGGCTTGAACAGGCGTCCTTCCTGTGCTGACAGCGTGAATACCGGCAGAAAGGAGACGGCGATGACAAGCAGCGAAAAGAAGCTCGGGCCGGCCACCTCTTTCACGGCCCGAAGGACGACCTGTCCGTGCGGCTCCTTGCGCCCGTCCGCGTCCCAGTGCTCGAGCTTCTTGCGCGTTTGCTCCACGACGACGATCGAGGCGTCCACCAGCGCGCCGATGGCAATGGCAATTCCGCCCAGCGACATGATGTTCGCCGTGAGCTTCATGTAGTACATGGGGATGAAAGACAAAATGACGGCGATGGGGATCGTGATGATCGGCAGGAGCGCGCTGGGAAGATGCAGAAGAAAAAGGACAATCATAATACTGACGATCGCGATCTCTTCCTTGAGGGTGCCCGTGAGGTTTTCGATCGAGCGGTTAATCAAGTCCGAGCGATCGTACGCCGGAACAATCTTGACTCCGGGCGGCAGCGAGTCTTGCACTTCATCGAGTCGCGTCTTCACTCGTTCGATCACGTCCAGGGCGTTCTCGCCGTAACGCATCACGACGATGCCCCCGACAACTTCCCCCTGCCCGTTCCACTCGGCCAGTCCGCGACGAATGTCGGGTCCCAGAGTCACATGGCCGAGGTCCCGGATATAGACCGGCGTTCCCCGTCCGTCGGTACTCACCGGGACGATTTCGAGATCGCGAATCGATTGCACGTAACCCCGTCCGCGGACGAAATACTCCGTGGTCCCGATCTCGAGAGTTCTGCCGCCGACATCGTTATTGCTCCGTCGAACGGCGTCGATCACCCTGTGCAGCGGAACGTTGTAAGCGCGTAACTTGTCGGGGTCGAGAGTGATCTGGTATTGCTTGACGTATCCGCCGATACTGGCCACCTCGGCCACGCCCGGCACGGCCTGCAGCCAGTAGCGCAGAGACCAATCCTGAAAACTGCGCAGCTGCTGGAGGTCGTAACGCCCGGTCTCGTCCAGAAGGACGTATTGGTACACCCAGCCGACGCCGGTGGCGTCGGGCCCCAGCATCGGGGTCACTCCCTCGGGCAGGCTCCCCAGGATGCTTTGCATGTACTCCAGCACGCGGCTGCGCGCCCAGTACATGTCGGTGCCGTCCTCAAAGATGACGTAGACAAACGAGAGGCCGAAAAACGATTGCGCTCGTACGAACTGTACCTTCGGCGCCGCCAGCAAAGAAGTAACAATCGGGTAGGTGATCTGGTCCTCTACCAAATCCGGGCTACGGCCGGGCCACTCGGTGAAGACGATGATCTGGACATCGGATAGATCCGGGATCGCATCCAGCGTGACGTGGTAGATGGCCCAGACGCCCCAGGCGGTCAGGAAACCGGCAAATATCAGGACCAGGAATCGGTTTCGGGCGCAGTAGTCGACGATTTGATTAATCAAGGTTCAAGCTCGGCCCAGCCAGCGATAGCGCCCTGCACCTGACTCTCGGCGTCGATCAGGAAGTTGGCGGCGGCCACGACCTCTTCTCCGACCTTCAAACCGCGGCTGACCTCATAGAAATCGCCGAAACTTTCGCCGACCTCAATGCGGCGCGCTTCCATGCGCCCTTCTTCATGGGCCACAAAAACGATGTCGCGCTCTCCCGTCCGTAAGACTGCGCTGCTTGGTACTACCATAGCGGTTCTTCGCGCAAGGCCGAGTCTGACTTGAGCATACATTTCCGGCTTGAGTATAGACTTCGGATTGGCAAACTCCAGCCGCACTTTCATGGTGCGCGTGGCCTCCGAAAGATGGGGCCAGACGAAGGTCACCTTGCCGGCAAATCGCCTGTCCGGATACGCGTCCACGCTCATCACGGCGTGCTGCCCAATGCGCACCAGTGGGATATCGTTCTCATAGACCTCGACGTGCACCCAGACGTGAGAGTGATCCGCCACGGTATAGATTCTCGTTTGAGGTTCGACGCGCATGTTCTCGAAAGCGTTTCTGTGGCTTACATGCCCCTCGGCCGGTGAATAAACAATCAGGTCCTTCTGTACTTCTCCCGTCCGCGCCAATTCGTCGATCTGCGATTCGGTGATGTCCCACAACAGCAGGCGCCGCCTGGCGGCGGCCAGTAGCGAGTTGGCGCCCGCGGCCACTTCCGTGAGAGGGTGGTCGCCGAGAGTGCGTTGCGCCTTGCGAGCCAGCAGGAATTCCTCCTGCGTGGCAACCAACTCCGGGCTATACACAGAGAAAAGCGGCTGCCCCTTCTGGACGTGCTGCCAGGTATAGTTAACGAAAACTTTGCTGATCCAGCCGCTGTATTTGGTGTGGACGTGGGTGATTCGAGTTTCATCCAGTTCCACGGTACCGATGGTGTTTATGCTTCTGTCCAAACTCCGCGTTACCACCGGTTCGGTGCGGACCCCGATCAGCTGCTGCCGGATCGGGTCGACTCTGAACATCGAGCTGCTCGTTGCAGCCGCCGCCGAATCCCCCCCCTTCCTGACCGGCTCCAAGTCCATGCTGCAGATCGGACAGGCGCCGCTTTCCTTCATCTTCACCGAGGGATGCATGGTGCAGGTCCAATAATCGACCGCCGGCGGCGGGCGCGCGGAATGGTCATGCCTGCCGGGTGGCGCGTCTGCATGATTGGCGCCGCAGCCCGCACCTGTTCCCATCAGCAGAAGAGCGACTGCCGCAACACCCAATCGGTCTACCTTTTGGCCTGCTGTCACCGTCGGAGCCTGCTGCTGGGGAAAAGCTTGACGACCATACCCGACCTACCTCTCACGGGTTGAAGGCCTCCGGCTCTTGATGCCGGTCCAGAACCATGTTGCAATCCGGGAGACCGCCTCCCTTTTCGGCCCATCAACATCATTCTAGGGCCTGTTAACGAATAAATGTCATACCGACCACGGGTTCCAGCCGCGCCAGCGCCGTCTGATACTGGGCGAGCTGACGATAGTACTGCAGCTCGTAATCGAGTAGTACGATCGCTGTATCGACCAGAGTCAGAAAATCCACGGACCCCACTTCGTAGCTGGAAATGGCCGATTCCAGGGTCAAGGTGGCCTGCGGAATTATGGCAGTTTTGTAAAGAGAGATCAGACGGTCCGACGCGCGGGCCTGCAGGAAATGATCTTTCGTTCGAAACAGCAGTTCCTGGGACGCGGCCCTGTGGGCCCGGCGCGACTCGATCAGGCGGACAGAGGCTTCCTCCACGCCCAGACGCTGCTTGCGCCAGAAGTAGAGAGGCACTTTGGCCTCGAAGGCCGCCACATAATAGTTGCGGAACAGCGACCCCGTGTGTTGCCACTCGAATCTTGCACGCATGTCGGGAAAGTAATTCTTGCGAGATAGGTCTACGGCCAAGGCATTACGGTCCACGTCGTGTTCCCGTTCCCGCAATATCGGAGAATTACGCTGCATTTTTTCGTAAAGTTCGGTCAACTTGCCCGGAAACGGTGACTGTTCGACCTCCTCCGTCGAACCTAGGGGCTCGCTGGGCGAACGGTCGAGCAAGGTATTGATCGCCGCTCGCGCGCTCCTTTTTTGCTGCCGAACGACCTCTTCTCGCTCCAGCAGTCCCGTCAGTTCAAGTTGCGCACGCAGCACGTCCTGTTGGATGCCCCGTCCCACCGAATATCTCGCCTCCGCGCTCTTCTGCAGGGTCAACATCAAATCTCGCGTCCTGGCAATGGTACCCAGTGCCTTCGCGAAGTAGAAGTAGTCGTAATAGGCTGTCTTAACCTCGGACAGCACCTCCAGCTCCAACTGCTGGTAGCGCTGTTCTTCAGCCTGGGCGCCCTCGCTCGCGATCGCCGATCTCAGCTTCCGTTTTCCCGGAAAAGGGATCTCCTGCGAGAAACCGAGGCTGACAAAAGCTCGGTTCGTGTTCAAGGTGGAAAAAGGTCGGCCTACGCCAAAGTTTCGGACAGAAATCGTCGGGTCGGGTAGACTGCCTACCTGCCCGGCAACTTTGGTCATCGCTTCCCAGCGCCGCTGGGCCGCGTGGAGCCGCGGATTCCTTTCGCGGGCCAGAGCCAATAGATCGGCGAGGCGAGCAACGGGTTCTTTGGCCCGCGCAGTCTCGGCCCACGGGAGCGCAAGTAACAAAGAGATGATGAAGACGCAGTGACCCCATCGGCTGAACACCGGCTTCCATCGCGTCACAAACCTAGGGACCGGTGCATGCGCGACTAGGAGCGGGTGGGCGTGGCGCGCCCGCGTTGCCGGGCGGGACCCCCGTATTCCGCAAACTGTGGATTCCATTATCACTTCCCTCCTTTCGCGAGGCACTGATGAACTGAATTAGCCCGTCTGGCCCGCTTTCTCACGAGGGCTCGGTCGACCGGTGTTGAACGGACTTTGTTTGTAGGGGGGACCGCTGCGTCCGCCCAGTGGTGACATTTACACTCCGTCCCGCTCGATGACGCAACCCAACCACGAGAGAGCCTGGAGCAGACCGGGACGTAGGTAGTTCTCTGGAAGAGCGTAGCGGCCCGCCCCTACAATTTTGTCGTGAGAAATGCGGGTTAGGCCCATAGACGCAAGCAACGTCTGAGCAACCAAGGGAACACGGGCCTGAAAAACGCCTTCCGCGGCGCTCAACGGGAGAAGCCGACCCAGGGCCTTACCGTAACGGCCCAGGTCTTCACGAAGCTGCTGCTGCAACCGCGGCGCGGGACCAGGGCTGCCCACGGATCAGCTGTCAGCCGCGGAACTCCATGCACCGGGGCAAGCCCCCACCGGGCGCTTGGCCGGCTGCTCCCGGAGTACCCGCGCTTCCCTCGACCGCTGGCCTAAGCGCGGTTATCTACCGACGAAGCGGCGCTACGACGGGACCTTCACCTCATCGGCTGCCCCCGCCTGTGGTCCGTGCCGTTGGGCGCCCTGCAGGCGTCTTCGCCGGCAACGTTACTTGGTCAGCGAGGTCCCAAAACCCCGGGGCGAAAGCTCAGGTCAGATCGAGCTTCTCGACCTTGATGTCACCGCCGTCAACCTTGCCTTCGACCGAGACGGCCAGATTGTTTTTCTTGTCGGTGGCTTTGAGGGCGGCGGCGGCTTTTTTGTTACCTTGAGCGTCGAACTTAAAGTATTTACCGTCGGCAGTAACGACTCCGAAACCGGGACTGTTGGGCATCATGGCACACATTTTCGTGTGCTTCTTCGCCGCATCGTAGCCTTTCTTCAGAAGCGGAGCAGAGCACATTTGGTCTATAAGGATGCCCTCGACTTGCTCCGCCAATAGCGACGCCGCCAGCAACAGCGCGAACAGAACAGCGATTGCAGGTTTCACCACGGCCTTTCCTCCTTCTTGGGGTCGAACGTGCGTAGAGCATTGTACTACTCGACCCACGAATTCACAACACAGATCGCCTCGACACACAGATCGCCTCGAGTTCACGGCGCGCCGCGTTGCTCCGGGGCCGTCGCTCTCCTATACTGTCCCCTGCCGGGACGGCCGAGAACGGAAATCCCGGTTCGTTTCCCTGCCGGGCTCCAGCGTACTGATCGAACGATCCGTCGCAGGTTTTTCGGATGGCCTCCGGCCGCGGACGGACCCTGACCCGGTGTTGTGCGCCGGCAGGTATTGCCCCATGAGTGATCGTCCTCGCCTTGACCCCTATCAACGGCGTCCGGAGTATTCACGGGATCCTCCCCAGGGGTTCGTCGACACCTGTCGCATGATCGGGCCCGGCCTGATTCTTGCCGGGGGGTTGGTGGGATCGGGCGAACTGGTGGCGACGACGGTATTGGGAGCGGAAAACGGCTACCGACTGTTGTGGCTCATTCTCGTCAGTTGCACGATCAAGACGGTTGTACAAAACGAACTGGGCCGCTATGCCATCGGGACGGGGGAGACGACTCTGGAGGCGTTCGATCGCGTTCCGGGACCGCGATGGCGAGTCTCTTGGGTCGTCTGGCTGTGGTGCCTGGCCGTGCTGTTTTCTCTGTTCGGTTTGGGTGGCATGTTGGGTGGCATCGGGGAAGTGCTTAACCGCATCGTACCGTCGGTCGCCATCGGCTCCTGGGTGTGGATCGTGAATTTCGTGACCGTCGCTCTGCTGCTGATTGGCCGCTACGCGGTCGTCGAAAAGGTGTCGGTCGCCCTGGTGTTGACGTTTACCGCGCTGACCGTTAGCTGTGCCGCGCTGCTGATGAAGCGCCCCGACCTGTTCTCTTGGGCCAGCGTGGGCGATGGCTTGTCCTTACGCCTTCCCGAAGCCGGCTTCGTGACCGCGGTGACCGTGTTTGGCGTTACCGGGGTGAGTGCCATGAGCCTGGTCATCTATCCTTACTGGTGTCTGGAAAAGGGATACGCGCGGTTCACCGGCACTTGCGACAACAGCGACCAGTGGCGGCGTCGCGCCCGTGGCTGGATCCGCGTGATGGGGGTGGACGTGGTCACCGCGATGGTCGTCTACACGGCGGCGACGGTCGCCTTCTACGTCTTGGGAGCCGGCATTCTCAGGGGTATGGGGATTGTCCCGGAAGGCGCTCAAATGGTGCAATCGCTGGCCAACGTCTACACCGCGATCCTGGGTGAGTGGTCGGCGTATTTGTTCCTAGTCGGCGCTTTCGCCGTCCTATATTCCTCGGTATTCGCCGGCACGGCCTCGCAGAGCCGGACGCTGGCGGATTTCTTGGGCCTGATGGGTGTGTTCGACAAGCGGGATTACCCAGCCAGAATCACCGTTACGCGGATCGCCGTTGTCTTTTTGCTGTTTCTGCCGTCTCTCTATTTCATGTGGTTTCAGGAACCGGTAGGGATGGTCAAGATTGGCGGCGTTGCCCAAGCCCTGCTCCTGCCGGTGATCGGCTTCTCGACGATCTACTTGCGTTATGTTCACTTGCCCGCGGCGATCCGGCCGGCGATTTGGATCAGCGTGACGCTTTGGGTGGCGTCGGTGGCGATGCTGATTATGATGGTTTACTCGATGGCCCAGAAGTTGGTGTAAGAGCACCGAGAGGTAATGGCGGGCCTATTGCGTGCTTCGACCGTCGGTTGGTGAGAAAGGCCTCCTAGGCCTTGGTCTTGATGGGGAAGACCCTCGGTTTGTCAGATCAAGTCGCAGCTATTGCAAGAGCTGTCTTAGAGTCATGCTCCCCGCATCTTCGCTTTCAGAACTTCGAGATCTTTCCTCAGCTCGCTGACCTCAGCTTGGGTTTTCGTCATGACGGTAAGGACACCCGTGAATTGTTGAGCAGTGAGCAGTAGACTTTGAACAGCCTCCCCTGTGTTTTTGACAAAATCCTCCAGTTGTCCTCTATTGACTCCCGCATAATATAGAGTAACTTTTTTGGGGTCTGCTCGTCTTAATAGACATGGGGAACCCAAGAGGCGTAAGGCGCGATTTTGATGCTCTGGAAAAGCGACGGCTGGAGGCCGTGCGGCTGGTCGTCGACGAAGGTTTGAGTCAGTCCGAGGCAGCACGGCGCGTGAAGGCGGCGCAGCAAAGCGTGAGCCGTTGGGTTAGCGAGCATGGCGCGCACGGTGCCGCCGGACTCCGCCGGGCCGGGCGCGCCGGCCGCAAGCCGCTGTTAGACGCCACGCAACGGGAACGTCTGGAGGCAATGCTGCTGCGGGGCCCCGAAGCGCAGGGCTTCTCGACGCCGCTGTGGACTTGTCCGCGAGTCGCTCGTCTGATCGCCGACGAGTTCGGCGTGCGCTATCACGAAGGTCATGTTTGGAAGATCCTGCGGGCGCTCCACTGGAGCCCGCAACGGCCTGTCGGCAAGGCCCGCGAGCGCAACGAAGAAGCCATCCGCAACTGGCGGCGCAAGACTTGGCCGGCCACTAAAAAAAAGCCCAAAAACAAGGCCGCACGATCGTCTTCATCGACGAAAGCGGACTGAGTCAGAAGCCCCATCGTTGCCGCACCTGGGCGCCCCGCGGCGAGGCACCCGTGCTGGAGTTCAACTTCAACTGGCAGAAACTTTCCGTTTCCGCCGGGCTGACCTTGCGCAACTTCTACTTCCGGCTCTATCCCGGCGCCATCGGCGAGCTGGAGGTCATCGACTTCCTGAAGGCTTTGGTCCGCCACATCGACGGCCCGCTGCTGATCGTCTGGGACCGCCTGCCGGCGCACCGCAGCCGCCTGGTGCGGGAGTTCATCGAGCTCTCCGAAGGCCACATCGCCACGGAGTGCTTGCCGCCCTATGCACCGGAGCTGAACCCGGTGGAATACATTTGGGCTTACTGGAAGCAGCACGAGTTGCCGAACGTCTGTCCGAAGGACTACTGGGAGCTGGACGAGCGTGCCCGCAAATCCCTGCGTCGCATGCGCCGCAAACCGCGCTTGATTACGGCCTTCTGGAAGCAGTCTTCTCTTGGCCTTGACTAACTCGATATTATGCGAGATTCAATAATAGACATGGGGAACCCAAGAGGCGTAAGGCGCGATTTTGATGCTCTGGAAAAGCGACGGCTGGAGGCCGTGCGGCTGGTCGTTGACGAAGGTTTGAGTCAGTCCGAGGCAGCACGGCGCGTGAAGGCGGCGCAGCAAAGCGTGAGCCGTTGGGTTAGCGAGCATGGCGCGTACGGTGCCGCCGGACTCCGCCGGGCCGGGCGCGCCGGCCGCAAGCCGCTGTTAGACGCCACGCAACGGGAACGTCTGGAGGCAATGCTGCTGCGGGGCCCCGAAGCGCAGGGCTTCTCGACGCCGCTGTGGACTTGTCCGCGAGTCGCTCGTCTGATCGCCGACGAGTTCGGCGTGCGCTATCACGAAGGTCATGTTTGGAAGATCCTGCGGGCGCTCCACTGGAGCCCGCAACGGCCTGTCGGCAAGGCCCGCGAGCGCAACGAAGAAGCCATCCGCAACTGGCGGCGCAAGACTTGGCCGGCCACCAAAAAAAGCCCAAAAACAAGGCCGCACGATCGTCTTCATCGACGAAAGCGGACTGAGTCAGAAGCCCCATCGTTGCCGCACCTGGGCGCCCCGCGGCGAGACACCCGTGCTGGAGTTCAACTTCAACTGGCAGAAACTTTCCGTTTCCGCCGGGCTGACCTTGCGCAACTTCTACTTCCGGCTCTATCCCGGCGCCATCAGCGAGCTGGAGGTCATCGACTTCCTGAAGGCTTTGGTCCGCCACATCGACGGCCCGCTGCTGATCGTCTGGGACCGCCTGCCGGCGCACCGCAGCCGCCTGGTGCGGGAGTTCATCGAGCTCTCCGAAGGCCACATCGCCACGGAGTGCTTGCCGCCCTACGCACCGGAGCTGAACCCGGTGGAATACATTTGGGCTTACTGGAAGCAGCACGAGTTGCCGAACGTCTGTCCGAAGGACTACTGGGAGCTGGACGAGCGTGCCCGCAAATCCCTGCGTCGCATGCGCCGCAAACCGCGCTTGATTACGGCCTTCTGGAAGCAGTCTTCTCTTGGCCTTGACTAACTCGATATTATGCGAGATTCAATAGTTGCAAGCCTCTCGTTGGCCAGTCTCAATTCCTGAACGTTGTCGGACAACCTTTCGAGTTCCCTCCTTCTCGCTAGGTCAGGCAATGCTTCGGTTACCTTTTCTAGCCTATTGTCGATCTTTTTTACTTGTTTCTTCAAAGCGAAATAGCCTCCCAATAAAGAGGCAAAGGTCAAGACCGCCACGAAGATACTGGCGACTGCCGCCAAGGAAGAAAGATCTGCCGACATTCGGGTGTTGGCTCCTCGGCGGCTTGCAGAAGAAGCAAAACCATTTCCGTCCACTATACGACTGTGGCTGCCAAACTGCAATTTCAACACTCTCGACCGTCCTCTAACAACGCATCGGCCACACTTGCAATGAGTCACAGTCAAGCCGCCACTCGGTTTGACGCCGCCGGGAGCTTGCCAGTTGCGAACTTGACGCCTGACCCGCATGGGTGTAGCCACCTTATTATCAACAGCTTTCAGCCTGCCCAGCGGTGTCATGTGGGGAACATGAGTTGTTTGTCACATGCAATCTGGATGATCGGCAATTGTGAGAACTCTCTGAAGTTCGTGGCTACTGAGGATGGGCGCCAACGTGGCCACCCGTGGCCGGTCAATCTGGAATGAAAATGTGCGGGAATGTCGCTCAGGACCGGAGAATTGCCGGTCGAACTCGAAACTATTGAGGCTCGCAAAATGCGCAGACTTTAGCACACGGGTAGCATGCTGTGCCCCACAATCTGAACCGGGGCCATGTCGCCGTCATGTGCGAGACTCCGTCGGAGCGCCATCAGTGGCGGTCGCTACCGATCTAAGTTCGTCAGAGTTTCAGGAAAGCTTCATCGCCACATCGACGAAAGTGCGGACCGGAAAGCCGGTCGGTCCTTTCGGCAGGTAAGGCTTGGTTTCTTCCAGCCACGCCGTGCCGGCGATGTCGAGGTGTACCCAGGGAGTGGGATCGGCGAACTGCTTGAGGAACATGGCCGCCGTGACGGCGCCGCCCCAACGCGGTCCGATGTTTGCCAGATCAGCGATCACGCTCTTCAGCTTCTCCTTGTATTCTTCATCGAGAGGCATCGGCCACATCTTTTCGCCGGCGGCCTCGGCCGAACCCAAGACCGTGTCCCGCCAGGAATCATCGTTTGCAAACGCACCCGCCCGAACGTCCGCCAGAGCAACGACAATAGCGCCCGTAAGGGTTGCCGCATCGATTAGATGAGTACAGCCCTGCTGCTTCGCGTAGGTGAGGGCATCGGCCAGGATGAGGCGTCCCTCGGCATCGGTATTGAGCACCTCGACTGTCTTGCCCGACATGGTCGCAACCACGTCCCCGGGTCGCTGGGCCCGAGAACCGGGCATGTTTTCGACCGACGGAATCACGGCCGTCACCGGGATCGGCGGCTTCGCGTAAGCGATGGCCTGCATCGCTCCCAGCGTGGCGGCTCCGCCCGCCATGTCG
The DNA here is from genome assembly GCA_965248365.1 of Bryobacterales bacterium. Taxonomy (GTDB): domain Bacteria; phylum Acidobacteriota; class Terriglobia; order Bryobacterales; family UBA6623. Next base: position 1,987,653 of record CBDFJA010000004.1, read on the forward strand.
TACTTCATCTGGTCCATATCGGCCGAGGGCTTCAGTGAAATTCCTCCGGTATCAAAGGTGACCGCCTTGCCGACGAGGCCCAAGTGAGTGTCGCCGGAGGGCCGCTTTTCCGGCCGGTATCGGACGACAATCAGCACGGGCGGCTGGGCGCTACCCTGGGCCACCCCAAGCAGCGCGCCCATCTTCATCTCCGTGAGCCGCTTCGTGTCCAAAACTTCCACTTCCAGCCCGGCGGCATCCGCCATCTGAACAGCTCTTTCCGCTAGAACGGTGGGGGGCAAGTAGTTGCCCGGTTCGTTGGCCAGAGATCTGCTGAAGTTCTGTGCTTCCGCGATAGCTGATCCCAGATCGAGATGATCCTGGTGCTCGGCGGAAGCCAAAACGACCAGCTCGTCGACGCGCCTTTCGTTGGCCTTGTCTTCCGTCTTGTAGGCATCGGGCTCGTAGTCGCCGAGTAATGCGCCCTCGACGAGCATCTGGACTTGTTCCGCCTCCGCGAAGTCCCCGGCTGGCGCGAGAGCCAACCGGCGCACCCCTTTCGGTTTGAGGAATCGCATCGCGGTTCCCGCGGCTTGGCGCAGTTTCGGGGGCGAGAACTCCGCCGCCTTGCCGCCGCCGACGAGCAGCAGGCGCGAAGCCTTGAATCCGGCTGGGCGATGGATCAGCGCCGTGTCAAGCGCTTTCCCGGTGAACTCCTTGGATGCGTAGAGTTCCGAGACGAGGCCGCCGGTCAGTGAGTGATACTCTCCTCCAGGGGAAGTATCGTCTGAAGCCTCAAAAAGGACGATCGCCACGGCGTCGGCGTCGATGTTTTCAATGGAGGTGGGGAGCAGTTGTGTCTTCACAGGGACATACACATTGTAAGCGCTCGGCCCACCGAACACATCTCAATAGGCCCGCCGGGTTGAGGCAGTCGGCAAGGGGGCAGGATCGCGACCGATGGTTGTGCTCTGAGGGCCGGCCATCCGGAAGGCCGCAAGACTATGGGCCATTCTGATTTTCTCACGCACTTCGCCTCGCCAACTGGTGAGTCACCATGAACTTCGCCCACCCCGCGGCATGAAAATATGCCTCGTAACGTGATTCATGTTACGGACAGGACCTATTTCCCAAGAAGAAAAGCGGGCAGCGAATTGCGCCAATCATGGTGACACGGCCCGTGTTCAGAGCGTAGCCGCGCGGCATGCTGTGCCCGTCTTCCCGAGTCACCGTATTTCGCTAATCTCAACGCTGAGCATTTCCGAGCCAAATACCTCTTCCCGGGACACCGCAGCAACGCCGAACCCGTGTTAGCATGGATTTGCCCCATTGTCGATCGACAAACAGGAGAATGCCTTGGAAGCCCGCAAGCGCAGCATTGCAAAAGCTGCCAGTTACCGGTTTTTCGGATCCCTGATCACCGCTGGGATCGCCTTCCTATTGACCGGTGAGTGGGACATCGCCCTCGGGGTCGGCGCCTTGGACGGAGTCGCCAAGATGGCCGCCTATTTCCTTCACGAACGGGTGTGGGCCCGCATTCCCTGGGGCATGCCGAAACGGCCCGATTACGAGATTTAAGAAGGGGTCTCTCTCGCCCAACCGGGGAGTTGGGCATCTAGCCCGCTTTTCTCAGTGCGCGGCGAGGCGAAGTGCGTGAGAGGCCCGTTAGTACAAGGAGCGGACAGCTCGCCAACCTCGGGCACGGCATGCCGCTGAGCCGGCACGCTTGGTTTCGCCGACGAGGCCGGGACCCGGGCCGAATCTCCGCTGTGCGACTTCTGGACAAAAAGAAAAACCAGGGTTCCCAGGGATCCGGCCACCACGAGAGCGAATAAAGTGTTGCCAACCAGAAAGGCGAGTCCCAAATGAGGCACATGGTTGACCAGCCCGGCGATCCGTGCCATCTCGATATCTCGGCCCAGCACTTCCAACCCTAGCCAGGTGCTGATCCAGTAAAAGACCGGCGCGGTCACTGGGTTCATCAGGAACGTTCCGGCGACCGCGGCCGCACGGTTCCAGCCGAATCGGCTGGCAAGAAAAAAGGCTAGTGGGGAGCCGATCAGGAAGCTGGGGAAAACCCCGATGAACGCCCCCAGGGCGAAACCCAAACCTGTCCTTGCCGGAGTCGAGTTCTCTCTTACTACCCGGCCGACCTGTAGGCGCAGCCAGTGGGTCAATCTCTTGCCGCGGGTTGTCAGATTTCCGCCCACTTGCGAAGTACCGGCGAGGAAGAAAACCTCCGGTTTCCGTCTCGGACCTACCTATCTGACGAAGCTTGCCGAGGGTGCGTTTCCAACCTCGACGGAATTTTACCGCCCAGCCTCACCGTGGCGACTCGCGTAACTCCCGACTTATGACGCCGCGGTTGGCGCACCGTTGGAAAACGGGGAAAACCAGGGGGAAACCGAAAACCGGAAAACCGACCGAAAACCGGGTTAGTCGGGCAAGGGTTCGTTGGAATCGCGGGTGGCGCTGATGACGATGTATACCGGTCGGCCCTGCCGGTCGGCGACCGTGTGAATGGTCTTTGTTTGGAAGCCCAATCGGTCGGCGGTCTCAGAAAACCATTGGCGGTAGGGAGGCAGCTCCGGGTTCTGCGGAGCCTCATAGGCGACGAACGCGGTGTCGGGCTGCTGAAGCTTCTCCGCCAAGATCACCTCCACGGCCGTGCGATCCCCATAGGGCAATGCCTTCACCGCGACCTCATCGTTGAACAGAAGCCGAAGCTGGTTCCCGATCCCCCATTCCAATGCGACAACCTCCCGGGGGGGGCGTGAGCGCAGGTGTTCAGCCAAAGGGTAGATGGCTTCCGACCAAAAGGAAATTCCCCCGTATCGCAGCATCCGCGCGTAGGATTGGCCCACCGTACGCAGGTTCACCGCCACGAGAGCGACAAGAACAGCGACGACCGCCGCTCCGGCCGCCAGGCCCCATCTTTGCTGCTTCACACGATCCAAGAAGGCCCCGAGACTCCCCGCCAGAAACAATTGTGGAAACGGATAGACAAGGGTGAGGTGGTGGATGGACCCGGCGCCATGAACAGCGAAGTTAACCGCCCAGAAACAGAGACAGAACAAGAGACAAAACAACAGCCCTTGCCGATAGGGTCCGAGCAAGGGGAGTGGGAGAGCGAGCAGGGCTGTGAGAAGCGCGGGCCACAACCAGGTCGCTTGGAGTCTGCGCCCGTCCACGTACGGACCCAGTGCATGCTGAGTGCCGAGCTTCTGCTCGGAGCGATCTTCACGCGGGTTGCGCAGGACCCACTCCTGGACGGCCACTCCAGCAAGGCTGGAGTCAAACATCGCCAGCTTGCCTCGGTACATGTCGGGATCTGTTTCAAGGCGCAGCTGGAGTCCAGCGTCCTGGGTTGTCAGCTGGTACCAGAGATAAGGAGCGGCTCCGACGATTAGCGATAGCGCGGCGACCGACAGAGTCTTCCAGCGAATCTCCACCCAGCAGCGGCGCCTGAAAACCAGCAGGCTTGAGACGCCGAGAGCCGCAAGAGTCCATATGAAAATCGCCTTGTCGAACACCCCTAACCCGAAAACAGCGAACCCTGCCATCAGCTCGGCGGTTCGCCGCTGTTGATGCCATCGCAGAACCAGCAGGCATCCGGCCACCAAACAGAGCCGCTGCATAGCGCCAGGTCCCCAGTCCAGCCGTGTTGCGAACAAGAAAGTAGGGTCCGAGGCAGTCAGGAGGGCGGCAGCGGCGGCTGTCGCGGCTCCGAACCCACGCCGAGCGAGACTCGCGAGACACAGAATGGTCACTCCGCCCAGTACGATCATCGGAAGCCTGGCGGTAGACGGGGAACCTCCGAACACCTCCGCCAGTCCTCGATAGATCCACCCCTTGAGCGCTCCAGCGTAAGAAACGATCATTAGGCTGATGGAGTCGCCCAAGACGTACCCGGTGCCACCCTTTGTCGGGTCGGGGTACGCGGTTGCCACGAAGCTGCATTCGTCGAAATAGAGCCCAGGGAGATCGATCCAGCGAGAGGCCAGCCAAACAAATCCGACCGCGGAGATCCCCGAAAAAAGACCTGCCCAAGGGAAATTCCTGGGAACTAGGGCCGAAACTGGTGAGCGTCGACTGATCGAAATGCTTTCGCGGCCCGGCTGGGAATCGGCGGAAGGCATTATACAGCCGGCCGAAGCCGGCAAGAATTGCGACGGCCCACCTAGTCTTTCTTACGACGCAGCCATCCTCCGGGATTGAAGGTCATGACCATCGCCTCCCGAGAAAAGTCTTGCTCGAAAAGATCGCCGCCGCCTTCCGCCAGGAACGCATTGACCGCTGCCATGGGCCCGGGTCCGAAATGGGGGTAGATAGGCACTGAGTCGTAGTGGGTATCTTCAACCACGATATAGCTGCCGGGGCTCACCATCGGGGAATACACCCTCAACTCCTGACGAACATGGTGCATGTGATGGTCGGAATCCAAAACCACCAGCACTTTCTTTCCTTTAACACGCTCTGCAATCCGAGCAACAAGATCCGGGTTCGTAGAACCGGCGTGGAAAAATTCAACATATTGATGCCAAAGCGGTACGTGAATCGCGTCCTGCACCATATCCTGAATATCTATGGTCAGCACCCTCGAGCTTGTTAGGCCCATGCCATTCAGTGTATGGGCCCAGTAAAGGGCCGAACCGCCGTGCAAGGTTCCCGTCTCGATGATGAAGTCCGGCCGCACTTCATAGATCACCTCTTGCATCATCCACAGGTCGAGAGGGTTCTTGATGATTTTTACGCCCAAGAACCGCAGGTTGTCCCAGATGCCAAGATCGTGGAACAGCCTCATCAGCTCGTTCTGTTTCTTAAGGCCCAGCTTCAAGTCGCGCTGCTCGATAATCTTCAGATAGCCCTTGCGGGCCAGCCGAGCTTGCTCGGTGAGATATTCCTTGGTGAACTCGTATTCCTTCAACGCTGCCGAGTGAACGATCAGGGAGCGCTCGACACCCTCCTGCGGTTGAAACGATTTATCGGTCTCGAACTCCAAAACGACTTTGTCCGACTGCAGAGCCCCAGTCGGTACGCGCTTCGCAAATATGTGCCGGCCGTACATTTCGTAGGTTTCGCGCCCGGCGTCATGGCCGTTCGCCTTTACCGTGAGGGTGAGCGGCCCGAAGCGATCCAGGGCAATCTCGTTGGGGAGCGCGAGGTCAAGTTCCAGAAACACGGGGTGTGCTGTCTCAGGGGGATCGAGCAGGAGGGAGAAGCTCTTCGCGGTCCAGCGCCACGGCTCTTCGGACGGATAGAGTCCCTTCAATAGCCGGTCGGGGTGGTCCTCCTTCGAGAGGTCCAGCGAGGTGATCCTCTCTACCCCCTGCCGCGGCGGGGACGTAGGGCTTGAACGGTCGGCGCGGGAGCAACCGGCTAGGCCGACATGGCTGGCCAAGACGATGGCGGTGATTGCCTGAATACCCCTGGTCACGGTCGCCCTCTGCCGGCAGGCACGTTCCAATGGCTTAACGGCTCATGCCTTATGGTAAGGCGTCCCTCGCCGTAAGAGTAATAGGATGAAATCGTACCTTCTTTCTGTCTCATCGACACTGACGACTCCTCGTTACCGCACGCTTTCGTCTTTTTCCACCATGCCGTCGCGCAGACGGATGATGCGTCGCGTGTGCTTGGCCACGTCCATCTCATGGGTCACGATGATGATGGTATTGCCTTGGTCGTGCAGGCGATCAAACAGATCTAGGATTTCGTTACTCGTCACGCTGTCGAGGTTCCCTGTGGGTTCGTCGGCCAGCAGAATCGAGGGCCCGGTGACGAGCGCCCTGGCGATGGCCACGCGCTGTCGCTGCCCCCCGGAAAGCTCGTTCGGTTTGTGGTGCATGCGGTCGACCAGATCGACTTGCAGCAAGGCGTGACGGGCACGCTCCATCCGCTCGCCGGGGGGCGCTCCGGCGTAAATCAGCGGTAGTTCGACGTTCTGAATCGCCGTCAAGCGGGGGAGTAAATTGAAGGTCTGGAACACGAAACCAATCTCTTCGTTGCGAATCCTGGCCAGCTCATCGTCCTCCAGATCGCTGACCAGGACACCGGAAATGTGATATCGCCCCGTGCTGGGGGTGTCGAGGCAGCCGATGAGGTTCATCAGAGTCGACTTGCCTGAACCCGACGGTCCCATGATGGCGACATATTCACCTTTCCGGATCTCGACATCGACGGCGCGGATGGCGTGAATCCGTTCCTCGCCCATCGCATAGGTCTTCCACAAATCCTCGGTGCGGATCACGAACCCGTCTTGGGGAAGCCGCTCGCCGCGATGAGGATCCACGGCGGCTGTCGCGGGTTTCGTTCCTATCTTCTTGCGAAATGAAAGCCGAACCCGCATGAGAACACGATCTTCTGTTGTTCCGCCGGGGACTGCCGTGGACGGGCTATCAGCAGATCAGCGAGACGGACGACCCCATTGGGATAATTCATTGTCGACCTTGACCGAGGCGCCGGGCCGAATCGTTCTCAAGACCTTGTAGCTTCCGATGATAATCTTCTCGCCTTTTTCGAGTCCCTCGGTTACCTCGATGTGAGTGGCGCCGGTGATACCGGTCCGCACGGGGCGAAACGCAACACTGCCCGCAGCCACGACGAAAACTCCTTCGACCTCTTCGCCAGGTTTCCCCGGAGAACTGGCCGCTCGGGCCGTATCCGGGGATTGGCGGGGCTCGAGGGCCGAGGACTCGCGTACCGTTAAGGCTTGAATCGGTATCGTCAACGCGCCTTCCCGGGTTGCCGTGGTAATTCGCGCTGTGCAGGACATCCCCGGACGGATCGCGTCGGTCGGCACGTCAATTGCCACGACAACCTTGAAATCCTTGGCCTCCTGGCTCGCCACGGCGCTCTGGGAGGCCGCTAATCCGGTGGTCCTGAGAATCGCGGTGTTGCCGATCTCGGTGACGCGCCCCGAGAAGGTTTGGCCGGGAATGGCATCGATACTGATCTCGGCGATCTGGCCCAAGGTAACGTCGACGATATCGGTCTCGTCGACTTTGACCTCCGCCGTAATCAACGACATGTCGGCAATGGTCATGATCAGGCTGGCCGCGGAATTCTGAATGCCGGGCACCACCGTTTCACCTACTCTCACGGGAAGGTTGGTGACGACGCCCTCGATGGGCGCAACCGAGTAGTGCTTATCGAGCACGTCGCGGACTCGGCGGAGTTGGGCGCCGGTCTGCTCGACGCGCCGCCGCGCGGAATTCCTTTGGGCGACCAGTTCTTCCCGCTGCGCTCGGAATTGCTCCAGCCGGGCGGCCGCTTCTTCCACCGCCGCCTGGGCGGCATCGTAGTCGGCGCGTCTCTGATCGTAGTCTTGCCGGGCGATTAACCTGTCTTCGAGAAGCTCGCTGGCGCGGTCGTAGTTGATCTTGGCGCGGCGGAGTTCAGCGTGAGAACGTTTCAACGACGCCTGCTGCGTCTTTTGGTTCGCTTCGTTCGACACAATGGCGGCGTCGCGAGCGGCAAGCTCGGCCCTGACGAGTTCGAGCGAGGCCCTCTGGGCAGCAACCTCGGCGGCAGGCTGTACCGTTTCCAGCTTGGCCAACTCCTGGCCCGGCTCGACCATGTCGCCTTCCCGCACATAGATGTCGGTGAGCCGGCCCATGCTGTTAGCGCCTATATTGATGTAATTGCGGGGCTTGACTTCCCCGGGCGCTGTAACGACCGAGACCAGATCCTGCCGGGCAACCTTGCCCGTTTGGACCCTAACAATCCCTCGTTGGAGATAGGAGTAAACGCCCCAGCCGACGCCCGCGACGACGACGAGGCCAATGGTTGCGAAAAGGATCTTTTTGCCGCCGCTCATGCGTTATCAAATGGAGGGCCTATCCGCCGGGTCCGGGCGCGCCACTTCGCGCCTTGGCGAGCCGACGCCGCGACGGGAGCAAGACTTAACACCCGGCAATGGCGTAAGCGAGCCCAAGCCACTATAAACCGAGCCCAGACCAAACTCAGTCTATCAAAGACTTCAGAGTCGCACGCTTCGACCGTCACGACCGTCAGGCGGTCAGAAAAGCGGGTTGGGCTTGACCCCTGCTCGAAAGGCCCGATACACTCCGATGACAGCGGCAGATCACCGAGTCCGCCGCTTCCCGTTGGAGGTTCTCAGCGGAGGAGACGCATGCCCAAGACCATCAGCCACACGGTCAAGCGCCCGGGGAAAGCGCTTGGAGACGCGGATGTCGAGATTCCTGTTGCCGAGGATCTCGTCACGGTCCCCGGCATCCCGGTGCGCGAGAAGGACGTTTCGTTTTACGGCCGAACGTATCCCTTGGAAGCGCAGTCTCTCGAGAAGTCGGCCGACCGGGAATGGGAACAGACTGTCTGGGGTGATGAGCTGGCCGAATTCCACAAGAACCATCACGAACGAAACCGGGATCTGGTGGATAGGGCGGAGTCGTCGGGAGACCTCGAGCCGACCGGTACGGCCGAGCCGGGAAAGGATCTGACAGAGGAAATACGGACCAAGGCCCGGCAACTGGGCGCCGCGGAAGTCGGTTTCGCCAAGCTGGACCGAAGGTATGTCTACGCGAGCAGAAGGGACTGGGTGAAGTACCAGCACGCTGTTTGTCTCGCGGTGGAGCAGGACTACGAACGGACTCAGACCATTACCAGCATCGAGGCCGAGTACACTCACTTCGGCGCTTACGAGGAGATCGGAGCCCTAGGCCTGGAACTGATCGACTACATCCGCGATCTGGGCTACCGCGGGCAGATGCACAGTCCCAGCGACGAGTCCGTGGTTTACGTACCCATGTTCGTTGCTGCCGGCCTTGGCCAACTGGGAGCGAACGGACAGCTGCTGTCGCCGCACTTCGGGTCCAGGTGCCGTCTGGCGATCGTCACGACGGATGCACCGGTGACCTACGACCAGCCGGTGGACTACGGAATCCACAAGTTCTGCCAGACATGCCAGGTCTGCGTCCGGCGATGTCCCGCCCGGGCCTTGGTCAAGGAGCAAGTTTGGTGGCGCGGCGTGCACAAGAACAAGGTAATCTACGACCGCTGTCGTCCTGTGATGTCGCGGTTCGACGGTTGCGCCGTGTGTATGAAGGTTTGTCCCATCCAGCGCTATGGCATGAGGGCCGTCATGGAGCACTACGTGGCCACCGGCGAGGTGCTCGGCAAGGGAACGGACGAGCTGGAGGGATTCACCCTAAGCGGCGAATACTTCGGCGTCGGCCGGCTTCCCGAATTGGACGGTGGGACCTTCGAGTTTCCCCACGGGCCGAAAGATGAATGGCTGTTTCAGCAGTTCAAGAAGAAGCTCAAGAAGGAAGGCATACCCCCCGCCCACCAGTTGCAGCAGTTTGCCGAGACCGTGAAACGGATCCTCGACAAGGGACAATCAACCCGCTACGACCAGGTGGAGCCCACCGGCGAAATCGAGTAAGGGCTGGGCCGGCCCTAAGGCGAACCCCTCAGACCAAACTGCCCGTCGCGCCGGCACCCCTCTTCCCACGCGGTCGAACAAGGTATACACTGAAACCTAGTGGTCACGCTACAACCATGGAAAAACTCTTCATCCGAGTAGCTAACCGGATTGTCAATGTCCAAGCAATTCACGAAGTCGAAATCAACGAGAACGGCGACGTCGTGATTCGGGTAGCGGACAGCGACAAGCCGGTGCGCATAGGCGGCGTGAAGGCTCGAGAATTCCTCGGCGTGCTGGAGCGATTTACGGTTCCCGAGCGCTCCGCGGCCAGCTCCTAGCCCGCGTCTCTCCCCGACAGCTAGCTGTGATCTTTCAACAGGTTGTTCATTCGGTCCCGGACCAGGGAAGCTGGAGTTGTCGAATAACCACGACCCTGGAGAGACCGCATGAACATCCATCAGAATGCCCGATTGACGCCCAAAGGCCGAGCCCTTTTGGTTCGATGCATCCTCGCTGGAGAGACGCCTCGGGCCGCCGCGGCGGCCCGAGACGTCTCAGAACGCACCGCCCGCCGTTGGCTGGCCCGCTACCGCGGCGAAGGCGAAGCCGGTCTCTACGATCGCTCTTCGCGTCCCCGGCATAGCCCGCGCCGCACCCCGCAAGCCGTCGTTGACCGCGTCCTCGCCCTGCGCCGACAACGTTGGACGGGCCGCCGCATCGCCCAAACCCTGCGGCTATCCCCGGCCACCGTCAGCCGCCTCCTCGGTCGCGCCGGACTCAACCGTCTCCGCGATCTCGAACCCGCTCCCCCCGTTCGCCGCTACGAACATCACCGTCCCGGCGATCTACTGCATCTCGACATCAAAAAGCTCGGCCGCTTCCAGCACGCCGGTCACCGCGTTACCGGCGATAAGACCCGACGCTCCCGCGCCGCCGGCTGGGAGTTCGTCCACGTCGCCGTCGACGACCATTCCCGCATCGCCTTCTCCCAGATCCTGCCCGATGAGCGCAGCCTTTCCGCTGCCCAGTTCCTTCTCCTCGCCCACGCCTATTATGGCTCGCTTGGCATCCGCATCCGACGCCTGCTCACCGACAATGGCTCCTGTTACCGCTCCCGCCACTTCCGTCGTACTTGCCGCCGCCTCGGCATCCGCCACCGCTTCACCCGCCCCTACACCCCTCGCACCAACGGCAAGGCCGAGCGCTTCATCCAAACCGCCCTCCGCGAATGGGCCTATGCCCGCTCCTACTGCTCCTCCCTCCAACGCGCCAACCATCTGCTCCCCTGGCTCCACGACTACAATTGGCATCGCCCCCACGCCAGCCTCGGCTATAATCCCCCTATCAGCCGACTCCCTCCTCCCCGGAACAACCTGTTGAGGCTCCACAGCTAGCCCGCATTGCTCACGAGGATTCGGGTGGCTGGCGTTGAACGAGCATGATTTGTAGGGGCCAACCACCATGTCGGGCCCGCTACCGGTCAGTACACATTGTCCAGTGCGAATTTGTGCTAAAGATCGTACATTGACCTCACCGGGCGGGCACGGTGGCCCGCCCCTACGCACTCCTGGTGAGAAAAGCGTCCTAACCGCCCAGCCGCTATAATCGGGCCAATGTCCGAGACCACAAGCCCGGCTTCCCCGCCGAGGGTCGTCGTCGTCGCCCCCATGCCGCCGGAAAAGAGCGCCTATGCGTTGGCGCGTTACAGCCGTTCGCCCGACTCGATCAGGGAGAGTCTGGAGTGGGTCCGCGGCCACAGCTCGGGAAAATTTCTCGAGAGCTTTTACTTTCAGTACGGCCACGCCTCGATTGCCGACCTAGGGCACACGATCTTCTGTTTCGAGGGAATCTCCGAGCTGGCGGCCATCGAGGTCGAAGACGAGCCGCTTTGGGACGGCCAGGCCAAGTCCAGCCGCTACCAGGACTTCATGAAAGGGAAGGTCGTCACTCCGACTGAGCTAAGGGGAAGCGCGGTCGCCTCAGTCTACGAGGGTGCGGCGAGCGGCCTCTGCCACGCGTATCAGCAGATCCACGAGCGGCTAGTCGAATACCTGACGGAAAAGCACCCCAAGCCGTCCGAGATGAAAGAGGGCGCCTACCGGCGGACAATCCACGCCCGCGCCTATGACGTCGCCCGCTACCTGTTGTTTCTGGGTATTTCGACCAACATCGGGCAAGTGACCAGCATCCGGACTTTGGAAAAGCAGATGAGGCGGCTCGGCGTCTCTCCCTACGCCGAGGTGCGCGACCTCGCCCGGGAGATGCACGAGGCTTGCGCCGCCCCCCCGGCTTGCGTGTGGGACGAATCGCAGGCTCGGGAAGCGCTGGCGCCGACCTTGGCTCGCTATGCCTCCCCGGACCTGTGGTCAAAGCAAGCTCGCGAGCGAGTCGCGCTCTGGGCGGCGCAAAACCTAACGATTGCCGCGGACGCCGCGGTCGCGGATGTGGATCTCCTCCGGCCCACTGATCCGCTCGACGAGATTGCCGCCACGCTGCTGTATCCGGCCAGCTCGATTCCGTTCCGATGTCTGCTGGACGAAGTAAGTGGCTGGAGCCGGGCGCGGAGGCGCGAAGTGCTTGATGTCGCCCTCGAAGACCGCGATCACCGCGAGGAACTGTTGCGAGAGTTCCGTAGCGGCTACGCCTACGTTTTTGACGTTGTCTGCGATATCGGCGCTTATCGGGACCTTCACCGCCACCGGCGCTGCCAGCAGATTCAGCAAACATTTACCGACGAGCTGGGCTTTGAGACGCCCGAGCTACTCGCCGAAGCCGGTGTCGAAGCGGCCTACTTAGAGGCTATCGAGGATGCCGCCAAGGCGCGCCGAACGATCAAGACGGTCTCCGAGCAGGCTTCTCACTACCTACTACCGTTCGCGGCCCGAGTGCGGTCGCTTTTCAAGATGGATTTCGCCGAAGCCGAGTACATCGCTCGGGTACGCTCAGGCGTGAAGGGCCATATCTCTTACAGAAGGGTCGCCTGGCAGATGCGGGAGCGAATCCTGGAAGTCGAACCTGATCTTGGGGACCTTATCCCAGCGACTCCTCCTTCGGTGGAGGACGCCTTGACGCGATGACGGTGATTCCCGCGCCGGCCTGAGGACACGTCTTGCGAGCCGGGCAGGACTGTCGTGGGCGCTTGCGGTTGTGAGAATTGGAGGACAGACGGTGAACAACGCCCCTGATTGGCCCGCGACAGCCCCTTTGCCACTGAAGGACTGGTTTTCGTCCCATAGTCCTTTTGGTTCGGGCTGGCTTATGGCCTATGGGGAAAGGTGCGCATTGGTTGGTCTGCTACAGGGTTTGAAACCTCGCTGCGCTATCGAAATCGGCACAAATGATGGTGGCAGCACCATTGCGGTGTCACAGTTCGCGGAAAAAGTCTGGTCCCTTGACATTGAGCGTAAGCACTCTACGGATCTCGAGCGCAATTTGACGAACGTTGAGTTCATTACGGGGCCGTCACGAGAAACACTTCCCGCTCTGCTGCGGAGGATAGAAAGGGAAGGCGACCTACTAGAGTTCGTTCTTATCGATGGAGACCACTCCACCGAAGGTGCTAAAACGGACGTCGAAAACGTCCTTCGATTCCAGCCGGCCAAACCCCTGTTCGTCTTGATGCACGACAGTTTCAATCCCGATGCGCGCCGTGGCATCAGGGAAGTGGATTGGTCCGCGAACGCCTATATGCGCTCCCAGTGCTGTCCGGGGAAAGTCGCGCCATCGGACGGTAAGTCTCGACCGCTCAATGTCTTATGGCCTGTTTTGCCCGGGAACGATTTGAAATCCCGAGGCCGCAAATGGTCGCCTGAACGGAGCATCCGGACGCGGCACAATGAGGGATGAACCTTGGCCGTACGGTTTTCTCCCAACTGATCGAGCACCTACCGAGCAAAGAGTTTCAGAAATGTGTATCGCGCTACCGCGGCGATTCCTATCTGAAAAGTTTCTCCTGCTGGGATCAGTTTCTTGCGATGGCATTCGCCCAGCTGACCTATCGGGCAAGCCTCCGCGACATCGAGACGTGCCTGCGTTCGATGCACGGCAAACTCTACCACATGGGATTCCGCGGCAGGGTAGCGCGCTCGACACTGGCCGATGCGAACGAGTCGCGCGACTGGCGGATCTACGCGGACTTCGCGCAGGTCTTGATTGGCATGGCACGGCCGTTATATGCCCACGACCCGATCGGTGTGGACTTGGACCAGACTCTGTACGCTCTCGACTCGACAACAATCGACCTCTGCCTGTCGCTGTTTCCGTGGGCGAGATTCCGCAAGCAAAAGGCCGCCGTGAAGATGCACACGCTGCTGGATCTGCACGGCAATATTCCCACGTTCATCCGCATTACTGGAGGCAAAGTGCACGACATCAACATCCTCGACGAGATCGGCCCGGAGGCCGGCGCGTTCTACGTCATGGATCGGGCCTACGTCGATTTCGAACGCCTCTTCGTGTTCACTCTCTGCTCGTCGTTCTTCGTCGTGCGAACCAAGAAGAACATCTTGCTCCAACGGCGCTACTCGCATCCCGTCGACAAATCCACGGGCTTGCGCTCGGATCAGACCGTCATACTGGCTGCCATCAAATCGGCCCAAGCCTATCCCGACCCGTTGCGGAGGGTCAGTTACTTCGACGCCCGGACGAACAAGCGGCTGAAGTTTCTGACCAACAACTTCGCGCTCCCGGCGCTGACCATCGCCCACATCTACAAGTCGCGTTGGCAGATTGAGTTGTTCTTCAAGTGGATCAAGCAACATCTGCGAATCAACTCGTTTTACGGCACCAGCGAGAACGCCGTCAAGACGCACATCTGGATCGCTGTCTCGATTTACGTGCTCATCGCCATCGTCCGGAAACGGCTCGGGCTGGAAGCGAGTCTTTACCAGATTCTACAGATTCTCAGCGTTACGCAATTCGAAAAAATGCCCCTTTTACAGGCACTCCAGCCATCCGACTCCCCAAACGAATCCCCCTATGACCCCAACCAATTGATTCTATTCGACTTTTAACCGGACAGCAGTGATGCGCTCCCTGGACCTAGATTTCGTTTCGGGGCAGCTCTTCGAGAATCATGAGATGTGGGGTGGATTTGCACTGGCTATTATGCTGCCCACGCCGCGCCGGGGTGACCTTGAGATTAGGGCTTGCAATGAACCACAGTTTAACCTCACCCTTATTGACTTCCGCATAATATAGAGTAACCTTTTGGGGGTCTGCTCGTCTTAATAGACATGGGGAACCCAAGAGGCGTAAGGCGCGATTTTGATGCTCTGGAAAAGCGACGGCTGGAGGCCGTGCGGCTGGTCGTCGACGAAGGTTTGAGTCAGTCCGAGGCAGCACGGCGCGTGAAGGCGGCGCAGCAAAGCGTGAGCCGTTGGGTTAGCGAGCATGGCGCGCACGGTGCCGCCGGACTCCGCCGGGCCGGGCGCGCCGGCCGCAAGCCGCTGTTAGACGCCACGCAACGGGAACGTCTGGAGGCAATGCTGCTGCGGGGCCCCGAAGCGCAGGGCTTCTCGACGCCGCTGTGGACTTGTCCGCGAGTCGCTCGTCTGATCGCCGACGAGTTCGGCGTGCGCTATCACGAAGGTCATGTTTGGAAGATCCTGCGGGCGCTCCACTGGAGCCCGCAACGGCCTGTCGGCAAGGCCCGCGAGCGCAACGAAGAAGCCATCCGCAACTGGCGGCGCAAGACTTGGCCGGCCACTAAAAAAAAGCCCAAAAACAAGGCCGCACGATCGTCTTCATCGACGAAAGCGGACTGAGTCAGAAGCCCCATCGTTGCCGCACCTGGGCGCCCCGCGGCGAGACACCCGTGCTGGAGTTCAACTTCAACTGGCAGAAACTTTCCGTTTCCGCCGGGCTGACCTTGCGCAACTTCTACTTCCGGCTCTATCCCGGCGCCATCGGCGAGCTGGAGGTCATCGACTTCCTGAAGGCTTTGGTCCGCCACATCGACGGCCCGCTGCTGATCGTCTGGGACCGCCTGCCGGCGCACCGCAGCCGCCTGGTGCGGGAGTTCATCGAGCTCTCCGAAGGCCACATCGCCACGGAGTGCTTGCCGCCCTATGCACCGGAGCTGAACCCGGTGGAATACATTTGGGCTTACTGGAAGCAGCACGAGTTGCCGAACGTCTGTCCGAAGGACTACTGGGAGCTGGACGAGCGTGCCCGCAAATCCCTGCGTCGCATGCGCCGCAAACCGCGCTTGATTACGGCCTTCTGGAAGCAGTCTTCTCTTGGCCTTGACTAACTCGATATTATGCGAGATTCAATAGGTGCCTGGCACAAAGTGTCACCTATGTCCCGGCCCGCTCGTGCAAGCCGACCGTTCGCCTGGAAGATCGCGCTTTCAACGAAAGCAACGGCGGCGCCCGTTACTTGCCCGCTAAATTCGCGGGATCTGCCGTGGAGTACCACGAGCGGCCGTCCCACGATTCACGGAACCGCCGGTTCGGACCGGCTGCCGGCTCGGTCGGGTGTGCGTGTTATGATCTACCGAGTCTCGCGAACCATGGCGATATGGCTGGCGTTCAGACTCTAGGCGCAGCACCGTGTTCCAGGGCCACCGTATTTGACGCGCCTCAATGGTTGCTACTCTGCACCGGGGCCGTAGCGGCGCGGGGTAGCCGGTCACGATGGAAAACATGCGCATTGTGGACTGCGACGTCCACGTACACGA
The DNA here is from genome assembly GCA_965248365.1 of Bryobacterales bacterium. Lineage (GTDB taxonomy): Bacteria > Acidobacteriota > Terriglobia > Bryobacterales > UBA6623. The sequence goes on from CBDFJA010000004.1 coordinate 2,003,699, forward strand.
ACTGCCGGACGAGCTCGCGGAGCATTGCGAGATGCCCTGGCGCAAGGCGGTCGGGGCGATAGTACCGGAGTCTGCCGCCTCGGCGCGCTTCGGCTCCGTGGGTAACTACGTGGTGCCGGGTTTGGCGCAAGGATCCGGGGACGGATCCGATCCTCTGTGGCCGGGCGGCCAGAACCGCCCTACGTTCGTCACCTCACCTACCCAGTGCCGGCAGGACTTGGATTCGCTGGGGATTGATTCGGCCATTCTGTTTCCCGATCATCTTCTGAAGCTGGCCCTGCAGGTAAACGCCGACTACGCCATGGCTCTGGCGAGGGCCTACAACCGCTGGCTGATCGACAAATGGTTGAGCAATACAGAGGGACTCTACGGAGCGCTTTGCGTAGCCCCCCAAGACCCGGAAGGCTCCGCGGAGGAGATCAGAAGGCTGGGTAAGAAACACAAAATGGTCTGTGCTTACCTGCCGGCCGCCGGGATCAATCCTCTTTACGGAAACAAGAAATACCATCCCATATACGAAGCGGCGCAAGAAATCGGCTTGCCGGTCGCCCTGCACGGCCTGGCGATCTGCTATCCGACCTTCCCCTGTCAGATGGAGCAGTTCGACGAGGTGGGTCGCCATGGATTCGGCCATTCCTTGGAAATGGCCGTAAACTTCTTTCATTTGATGTGCAACGGAATCCCCGTCAGGTTTCCGGAGCTGAAGATCAGTTTCAATGAAGGAGGATTGGCCTGGGTTCCGTGGGTGATGATGAGACTCAATAACGAGTACCACGAGTGGCGGGGTCGCCTGCTGCCTTTTTTCAAGGAACGGCCCAGTCACTATTTGAAGAACTTTCGCTTCTCCACACAGCCTGCCGAGGAGCCGGAGAAACCAGGCGACTACCTGAAACTCCTGGAACTCATCGGCAGCTTCGACAACATCATCTATGCCTCCGATTGGCCTCATCACGACTTCGATCACCCGTCCAGAATCCTCAACTATCCGATGCCGGAAGAAGTCAAGCGACAAGTCATGGGTGAGAACGCGGCCCGGTTCTTCGATATCCCCAGGAGCTAGGCGGCGATGGCCGAGTATGAACTGATGGACGAATCGGAGATTCCCGAGGGGTCGAACAAGATCGTGACCCTCGACGGAATAGAGATTGGAATCATCAAGTCCAATGGCCGCTACTACGCCTTCAGAAACCTATGTCCCCACGAAGGTGGACCGGTCTGTACAGGTACGATTACCGGCGCCCTTGCGCAAGGGCCCGAAACGGAATGGAAACTTATCTGGGAAAAGGAAGGGGAAATCCTCTATTGCCCCTGGCATGGGTCCGACTTCGACATTACGACCTGTGAAGCCATGTCCCGAAAGGGGATGCGCCTCAAGGCGTATCCGCTCAAGGTGGAACAGGGGAAACTGAAAATTACACTGTGAGCATCGCCTGACGGGCGCCCCAAGCCGCGGCCAGGGAATGAACCCGGCGGCTATGTGACGGCAGCCGGGAGCGGCCAAATGAGTAATTCCGCCGGGCGATAATCCTTCCAGCGGCGAAAATTTCCCAACCAGCTCCCCGGTCCCGGCGCCTCACATTCTTGGGCGTCCAGGGAATCGGCTCGCTGAAAAGGCCTCGGAAACGAGCGGAAAAGGAGGCAAGCGCCATCTCGAACGATCCATTCCAACTAGGCGTCATCGGCTGCGGATGGGTTGCCGGATTGCACGCTCGCGCGCTGCGCCGGGTCCCGGAGATCAACGTCGTCGCGCTCGCCGACAGTGAGCCGGCGCGTATGGCGGCGTTCAAAGAGAAATTCGATTTCGAGGGCTGCCTGGAGTTTCAAGACTACGAGGAGTTGCTGGCGGTGGAGAACCTCGACCTTGTCAGCATCTCGGCTCCCAATCACTGGCACAAGGAAATGCTGATCCGTGCGGCCGAGGCTGGCAAGCACGTGATTTGCGAGAAACCGTTGGCCACCAATCTGCCCGACGCCGACGAAATGATCGAGACGATGCGGCGCAGCGGGTTGAAACTCGGCGTCTACCATGAGATGAACTTTTATCCCGAGAACCTGATCATTCGGAAACTTCTCGAAGAGGAAGGCGCCGGGACGACGAGATTCGCTTGGCTGGGGGCCTACGCATTGGGGAAATGGGTGATGACGCCCTGGCGGGCGAGGGCCGCCCATTCAGGCGGTGGGGTTGTCATGGACGAAGGCGTCCACTTGGCTCATTTGGCCAAGCTCTACTTCGGCGCCGATCCGCTTCGCGTCACGGCATCGATCGACCGGCTGGGCGAGGCCGAGTCGGGAGACGTGGAAGACGTGGGTTCGTTGATTTTTGAATTCCCGACCGGACTGGCCCAGGCCATGGCGAGTTACCTGCCGGCCATCGGCAGAGACCACAGCATGCGCACCTACAGCCAGGGAATCATCACCGACCGCCTGAGCATGGAACTCATCTTCGGCTCGGCGGCTGAAAGCGTAGCCTCGCCGGTGGAGAAAGTCTTGGTGACACGCTCGACAGGAGTCACTGAGCACGCCATGCCGCCCTACGAGGACGCACTCGACAAGAACGTGGATGCGTTTCGCCGCCTGTACATCGATTTCATCGACAGCGTGAAAAACGATCGCCCCCCCGCAGTCGACGGCCAAATTGCTCGCGACGCTCAGGAAATGATCATGGCCGCCTTTGAGTCGGCGGCGACAGGCCGAGCCGTCCCCATCCCCATGGACACGGCTTCCCCCGTCTACCGCGAAGGCGTCGCGGGCATCAAGCGGCTGGCATCGCGAATACCGGCGGATTCGTTGCTCAGAAAGAAGCGGTTGTACGGCCTTGGCCCCGTCTAGCGCGCGGCGGCCTTAGCGCGTGCTGTTCGCCTCTTGCGACAAATAGGCGCAGGCCTATTCCGCGGAGCTTGGCTGATCGGACTCCAAGCTCAACTCCGAGACCGCACCGTCGACGTCGGCGACCCGAAAGACGATTTCTCGTCTCAGGTCGAGCTCGTGCTTGGGGATTTCAAACCGCGCGCCGACCATGCCCCGCAACGATTCACCCGAGGGTATCTTAGTCCGGTGGATGAGGGGTTCATGCTTGATCTCGCCCAACGCCGGGAAGTAGCGAAAAAGCTGCCGCAGGTCCGCGGTCTTAAGCGTGTAGCTCTCATGGGCGCTGTCGTGCTGATCGACGACGATCAGGTCGCGGTCGGCGATCATCACCAAGGCCTCTGAACGGTTCGTGAACTCGAAATCGACGATAGCCACCGAACTATTCCGGTCCATCCCCAGCGTTCGAACCTCGGTGATCGAACCCTCCACGCGGGCTGTTTTGCCGCGGGCAATCCAATAGAGGGCGGCAACCAGCAAGCCGGCGCCTAAGAGACCGGCCAAGATAAATTGGTGAAGCTTCATCCCGATTCACGCGGGGAAGACGAGCGCGAAGAAGGTCGCTCGCCGCCCGATCGCCTTCAGTGTACAAGAGATGTCGCCGGCGACATATTGGAGCCGCGGCGATCGATACCGGGTGCATGCCAGGCCGTGCCCACGACCGTCGTCGCGGGAGCGGGTGCCTTGCGCGCATCGAGGTATGGCGGCTCATCAGCCGGAGCGCGATTCATCGCGCATGCCAGCCCGCTTTTCTCACCAAGTGACGAGGCGAAGTGCGTGAGAAGCTCGTCAGTACAAGGCGCGCGCCGCTCAGCGAGCGGAGGTGTACTTGAACAGTACGTTGAGCACGGTGAGCTTGCGCAACGCAGTAATGGCGGGCTTATGGCGTGCTTCGACCGTCAGGTGGTGAGAAATGCGGGCTGGCCGCATACTCTACGTTGGGCCGTGTACACAGACTGTTGCCGCGAGCCATGGCCGCCGGGCCTTTTGCATCAAGCGCTGTTACGGTGGTGAGAAATGCCGACTAATCAGCCCTGTCTGTTTACCGCACCCGGCCGTTTGCGGTAGAGTACATCGTCTCCGACGACGAAGGTCACGGCCTACCGGACACACGCCATGACGTCCTTGATCGACCGATTCCGAGACTTGGGAGCCGGCTTGTCGCGCTTGACCGAGCGCTGGGTGCCGAACTCCTGGGTCATCTGCCTGATCCTCACAAGCTGCGCCTTGCTGCTGGCCGTCTTGGGAGCGGGCGTCGGAGCCGAGGACGCTGTCCTCGCCTGGGGCGGGGGGATGTGGAACCTGCTCGAGCTGGCCATGCAGTTTACGATTATCATGGTCGCCTCCCACGCCTGTGTATCTTCTCCACCGGTTTTCAAGCTGCTCGACCGTCTGGCCCGTATGCCCGATCCCCACCGGCCTTTGCAGGCGGTCGCTTTGGCCGCCGTCTTTTCTCTTGCCGCGGCGTACTTGAACTGGGCCTTATGCCTCGTCGCGTCGGCCCTGTTCGTACCGTTCTTGTGCCGCCACAACCCCAAGGCGGACATCCGGGTTTTGATCGCGGCCGCTTATCTCGGTTTGGGGACGACGTTTCCTTTTGGGCTTTCGAGTTCGGCGCCGCTTATCCTGTCCACGCCGGGAAATCCTCTCCTCGCACCGGCGACCGGAAGTCCCATTGTCGATCGTCTGGTACCGGTGACCGAGACATTGTTCGCTCCGTTCAATCTCGGTTTTGCGCTGGTGATGGCGGCAGTGGGTTTTCTCACGGTAGTGGCGCTCCACCCTCGCCGAGGCGCGGTTACGCTTTCCCCGGAGCGAATTCAACAGATTCTGCCGAAGCCACCGGATTCCCCGGAAGACTCGCCGACTCCGGCCGGGAAAATCGATCGCTTCCCGGGCTGGGTGCTGTTAGCGGCCATCCTGATCGCCTACCCGCTCGGCCACTCGCTGGTCACCCGCGGCTTTGGGACCACCTGGACGATCAACGCCTACAACATGACCTTTCTCGTCGCCGCCCTGCTGCTGCACAGGCGGCCGGTGTCGTTCGTCAACGCTTGCCGGCAAGGCGTGGGGACCACCTGGGGCATTATTCTTCAGTTCCCCTTTTACGCTGGGATTTTCGGCGTCATGAACAACACCGGGCTTGGCAATTGGCTGGGACAACTGTTCGCCGATTTCTCAACCACCGGCACTTCCCGCTGGTAGTGTACATCTATTCGGCGTTCATGAATCTGTTTGTTCCCTCCGCCGGGTCCAAGTGGCTGATCAAAGCGCCATTCCTTATCCCAGCGGGGCGCGAGCTCGGCGTGTCGGTCACCACGGTAGTCCTCGCCTACGCGTATGGCGACGGGACGACCAACCTCATCCAACCGTTCTGGGCCATTCCCATCCTGGCGGTGGCGCGGCTGCGATTCGGCGAGATTGTGGGGTACACATTTCTTGTGGCCGCGGCATGCTTTGCCATCAGCGTAGTCGCCATGCTGCTCATTCCGCCGGCGCTATAGATGGCTGATGGCCGCGGCGCTATATCGAGCCGGAAACTCCGACAGAGAGCAATTGGCCCACGGCAATCCAGCTCGATTTTGTGGTCCTATTGTATTTCTGGGATACTTGGTTCCTGGGAAATGGCCTGGTAGTCGTATACGAACCGACGAATGTCCGAGGCATGCAGTCGAGAGTGCTCGGGCCCGAGGCCAAGCCACTGTACCGACCCACGCCACCAACCAGGAGGGTCCTATTAGCCCGCGGTAAAAGCCCGGGACCTCGAAGAATAGGGGCTGCGGACCGCGGCTAAAAATGTTACTGATTCCACGTGCCTTCGACCCTTCCGGGGACAGGCGCCAGGAGCAATTCGTTGCCTACGACGAATGAGGATGAGGTCTATTGCGTGCTGCGGGATGGCTCGATTTCGCGCAGGGAGCGAAGATCAACCTGTTCAGGCGAGCAGTGTGCTTTTTGTCAAGTCCGGTGTTGAGCAGCGATTCCATTCGATCGAGGAGGAACTACGTGCCATAGTATTCTTCGCTCCGGCTGAAGGATCAACTGAAATCAACGACTAAAGGACACGACATGGGGAGCAAAACATTCTCCGTCGGCCTCATCGGCCTGGGGTGGTGGGGACAGCGGCTGTTCAACTACTTCTCCGAGCTCGACTACGTGAAGATCACGGCGGTCGCCGTGCGCAGGCGAGCCTCGGCCGAGGGTTTCGATCTGCGCGGCGCGAAGCTTTACGAAAACATGGAGGAGATGTACGACAAGGAAAAGCTCGACGGCGTCATCGTCGCAACGGCCCCCGCCCTGCATCTTCTGCCGGCCAAGTTAGCCGCGGAACGGGGCGTCCATGTGTTCATGGAAAAGCCGATGGCCTCGACGGTCGAGGACTGCGAGGAGATGGTGAAGGTTTGCAAACAGCACGGCGTCAAACTGTTTATCGCCTTCAAGCATCGCTACGCCAAGGCCTGCGTATTCGTCAAAGACCACGCCGAACAGTACGGGAAAGCCCTTTGGGCCATGTATACCTACCCCCTATGGAAGGTGCCCGATCCCGGCTGGAAGTTCAAGGAAGGCGAATGCCCGGGCATCCTACTAGAGAATGCAGTCCATTCGATCGACAATCTCCGCTACCTGGTGGGCGACGATGTCGAAAGGCTCTACGCCGAGGGCGGGACGCATCGTTTCTTGGACGCGAACCAGCCCGACTCGGCCGTGTTTACCTTGCGTTTCAAGAAGGGAACGGTCGCCGCGATCGGCGCCGGGGCGGCTTCCGAAGAACCCATATCGCGCGAATACCTGGCCATCAACTACGAGAATGCAGTCGTCCAACTGTGGGGAAAGCTCGACTACCCCTACCACCTCAGGGTCTGCACGCGCGACGACCTCGAAGTCGAGGAGCACTTCTTCGACGGCAGTGACGGCGTGATGGAAGAGATCAGACACTTCTTTCAATGCATCGAGAACGACGAAGAACCGCTTTCCACCGGTCGGGACGGGACCGAAGCCACCCGAATCGCCTTGAGCATGATCGAGTCCGTGAAGAGCGGCAAGATCATCAACCTGCCTTAAATGGATACCGTCAAGATCGGGGTTATCGGCTGTGGCCAAATCGCCCAGACAGGCCATCTGCCTTGGTATTGGGAGAACCCAAAAGCGAAGCTGGTCGCCGTCTGCTCCGATGTCGAGGAGCAGGCGAAGTCCGTTGCCGAACGATGGCAGGCGAAGCATTCGTTCACCGATTACCGCAAACTGCTTGCACTCGACGAGCTCGACGCCGTCAGCATCTGCGCCCCGGTTTGGATGCATCATGAGATCGCTCTAGCTGCGGCCCAGGCGGGCAAACACATTTTGTGTGAAAAGCCCATGGCCCGGTCGCTTCAGGAAGCGCGCGAGATGGTTGAGGCAGCCGAAAAAGCCAAGGTCCGCCTGGCCGTCGGCTTCATGAAGCGCTTCAATCCCGGCTTCGTCAAGATCAAACGGATCATCGACCAGGGATACATCGGAAGGATCTACCACTTCGACATTCACTGGAATCTGTACTTCCCGCCGGGCTCGCGCGAGTCAAAAGTATTCAGCGAGGATGAGAGAATCGGCGGCGGCGTGATTCTCGACAACTGCAGCCACTACATCGACTGCGCCCGCTGGTTCTTCGGTTCCGAGGTGAAAACCGTCTACGCCGAAACGTCCAAGGTCGTCCCCGGCAGGATGTACGAAGATCAGGCCACGCTCATCCTGCGCTTCGAAAATCAGGCCACCTGTGTTCTGGACATGGGTTTCAACCGCGTGGAGTGGGTAGAAAGGTCAGCCTGGGACAAGCGCCCGCTCTATTCGTCGGAATTCACCGAACAAGGCTTCGTGTACGGGACCGAGGGCAGTATCACGTTTGAAGCCCCGCCATTTGATTCCGTCGAAGCGCTGCGCGCGAAGGTCTATCTGCTCAAGGGGGAACACTGTGAGCTGGGCGGCAGGCATGAGATCGAGATCCCGGCCGTTCGCCAGCCGGGAGGGCCGCTCGCCCCGCACGAGGTCGTTTCTTATCCCTTCAAGGCGCAGATCGATCATTTCATCGACGCCATTGCTGACAGCAAGCCGCTCGAGGTGAGCGGTGTGGACGGCCAGATTGTCGCTGCGGTGTCCGAGGCCGCCTACGAATCGGCGAAAACCGGACGGCGGGTGAGCGTGTAATGACCGGCTGGGAAAACAGAGCCGCGGGGGGTAGCTCGCGGGCCCGCGCCCTTACGAGCCGGGCTTCTGGAAAAAATGGGGATTGTACCGAGCGCCACCCGCGGCGCTCGTGATATCAGCAAACGTACAGAGGCGCGAAGCGGACTGTCTCCATTTTTTCCTAACATCCAGCGAACGCTCTCATGGATCTCGTCTCGTTAGGCAACATCCTCAAGGAAACCATCATCGATAAGGATGGCCGGAAGCAGTTCGTCCTGGGAGGCCCCGCTGCGTACTCCACTGTGTGCGTGGCTTGTCTGGGAGGGGAGGCCGGTATCGTGACTCGTGTAGGGGACGACATGCCCCCCGGCTTTCTTCAGGTTTTCGCGGATGCGGGCGTCGATCAAGGCGGCCTCGACCGAACCAGTCCCGCGACAACGACGAACGTGCTCGGCTACGACGACCAGGGGCGCAAGAGAATCCTGTGCTACGACGCCGTCGCGCCGCCGATAAACCTCGGCCAGATTCCCGATACTTTCTTCAGCAGTAAGATTTTCTACGTTTGCGGATCGAACTTTGACGCCGGGTTCGAAGTCGTCGAGAAACTGGCTTCCTGCGCCGGCCTGATGGCCTGCGATTTGACGGGACTGGGGGGGACGGGCCAGCCGGTGAACGGCAGCTCGTTGTTCCTGACCGACGGGGGGACTTTTCGCCGCTACGTGTCGCATTTCGAGATCATCAAGGCCAGCGAAGACGACTGCATCCTGCTCACCGGCGAGAGCGTTGACGCGATTCCCGGCCTGGCCCGCGACATTCTTTCCTGGGGGCCGCAGGTTGTCCTGCTGACGCGGGGAGGCGAGGGTACCGACATCTATACGCCCGGCGGCGTGGAGACCGTACCGGCGTTTCGCGGCGAGACGGAGGTCGTCGATACCACGGGAGCGGGAGATTGCTACACGGCCGGGTTCTTCTTTCGCTACGCGAAGTCTCGGGATGTAGTGGACGCGGTCCGATTCGGGTCTATGGTCGCCTACCACGTGATTCAGCAAAGGGGCGGCGTGGTTACGCGCCGCATGCCCACGATTGAACAAATGGAAGAAGCGCTGATGGGTTGGGGTGAGTGAGCTAATCACATCACCTTTGACACAGCTACCCGCGCAGGCAGCTCATTATTGGCGCTTGACTGCCCATCGCCCAGCGCACGCGAACTAGCGTGACATCTTGTTACATCTATGGTTGCACGCGAGCTCGGAACCCCTACGAAATTCGGCCCGCTGCAACAGGCTAACTCCACGCGGTTACACGGCCTTTCTCATTGAATAGATGGATCTTACGCCTGTCCAGACGATCGATCTCCGTGCTTATGTCTAAGGTAAACACCTGAATGACTTGGGACTTAAGTCTGGTAGGTTTTTGGAGCTATCGGGCTATTGATTAGGGAAGTGTATACCCGTATTCTTCTAGTGGAATCACTTGTTACTCACTGGTTTTTTTCTGTAGTGCCCCCCCCCAAAGGTGGCAGTCCTCACTGGTCATGGCGAAACGACGAGAACCATCCTCATCGAGTAGAGGAGTTGAAATGACAAAAGTTAGCTGCACAAAATGGCAGGCGCTTCAAAAGAAGATCGAAGGGCTCGAAACGGACAGTCGGGGAATCATCCTTATCATTACAGGACTGCTTTCCCCAGTTCTGCTGGCCTTTATGGGCCTGGCATTAGACGTGGGCCTGGTCATGGCCAAGAAGCGCCACCAGCAGAAGGCGGCTGATGCGGGCGCCATGGGCGGGGCGCACGAGTTGTGGCGGATTCACGCTGCCAACGTGGTCGAATAAGCAGCCAAGGACGATACAGAGAGAAATGGCTTCGCTGATGGGAATTCGACCGTAGAGGTTGTCGTCAACACCCCCTATAACGGTGATCCACTCAAGGTCGAGGTCATCATTACCCAACAGATGCCGACCTATTTCGCGCGGATCTTTGGGGAAGAGGCAGTGACGGTTCAGTCGCGGGCCATGGCGGGCTTGGTGCCGGGTAATTCTGGTGACGGTTGCGTCATCATCTTGGACCAGTGCTGTCCGGGGAAAGTCGCGCCATCGGACGGTAAGTCTCGACCGCTCAATGTCTTATGGCCTGTTTTGCCCGGGAACGATTTGAAATCCCGAGGCCGCAAATGGTCGCCTGAACGGAGCATCCGGACGCGGCACAATGAGGGATGAACCTTGGCCGTACGGTTTTCTCCCAACTGATCGAGCACCTACCGAGCAAAGAGTTTCAGAAATGTGTATCGCGCTACCGCGGCGATTCCTATCTGAAAAGTTTCTCCTGCTGGGATCAGTTTCTTGCGATGGCATTCGCCCAGCTGACCTATCGGGCAAGCCTCCGCGACATCGAGACGTGCCTGCGTTCGATGCACGGCAAACTCTACCACATGGGATTCCGCGGCAGGGTAGCGCGCTCGACACTGGCCGATGCGAACGAGTCGCGCGACTGGCGGATCTACGCGGACTTCGCGCAGGTCTTGATTGGCATGGCACGGCCGTTATATGCCCACGACCCGATCGGTGTGGACTTAGACCAGACTCTGTACGCTCTCGACTCGACAACAATCGACCTCTGCCTGTCGCTGTTTCCGTGGGCGAGATTCCGCAAGCAAAAGGCCGCCGTGAAGATGCACACGCTGCTGGATCTGCACGGCAATATTCCCACGTTCATCCGCATTACTGGAGGCAAAGTGCACGACATCAACATCCTCGACGAGATCGGCCCGGAGGCCGGCGCGTTCTACGTCATGGATCGGGCCTACGTCGATTTCGAACGCCTCTTCGTGTTCACTCTCTGCTCGTCGTTCTTCGTCGTGCGAACCAAGAAGAACATCTTGCTCCAACGGTGCTACTCGCATCCCGTCGACAAATCCACGGGCTTGCGCTCGGATCAGACCGTCATACTGGCTGCCATCGAATCGGCCCAAGCCTATCCCGACCCGTTGCGGAGGGTCAGTTACTTCGACGCCCGGACGAACAAGCGGCTGAAGTTTCTGACCAACAACTTCGCGCTCCCGGCGCTGACCATCGCCCACATCTACAAGTCGCGTTGGCAGATTGAGTTGTTCTTCAAGTGGATCAAGCAACATCTGCGAATCAACTCGTTTTACGGCACCAGCGAGAACGCCGTCAAGACGCAGATCTGGATCGCTGTCTCGATTTACGTGCTCATCGCCATCGTCCGGAAACGGCTCGGGCTGGAAGCGAGTCTTTACCAGATTCTACAGATTCTCAGCGTTACGCAATTCGAAAAAATGCCCCTTTTACAGGCACTCCAGCCATCCGACTCCCCAAACGAATCCCCCTATGACCCCAACCAATTGATTCTATTCGACTTTTAACCGGACAGCAGTGAGCGGATGTTATTGCTAAGCACTTCGTCGATCACACTCATCTGGGTCTCCTTGCAATGTCAGAAGGTCAAAACACAAACGTGGCTTCAACTTCCCCAGCTAGGAATTCAGCCTACCGCCCTTCCCACTGATCTACCTCCGGAACTCTTGGGGATCGTATTTTTGCCCGCCCGGTGCCGAGGCGCGGGGGAAGCCACCCCTAGGAAATTGAGGGGGACCAGCGGTCCCTAATAATATCTGATGTGGGGTATCCATTTGACTCAGGTAGCCACAAGATGTTGTGGTCGCGCGAAAGCATCTACCAAGAAGCGAATCCCGAGGTTACTGCTCTGGCGCGGCGTGGGGCTGCGTAACGCGTCCGATTCTCGGAGTTGCCGCCCGAAGGCTGCCACCGCAATGAATTCGCGTGTGGGTCGGCTTGGCGGCCACTCGCACGATCCTCGCAATCTCACATTCCTGTCCGGAGCCGCGAGGCCACAACCCATAGGGTGTACCTGAATGAAGTGGACCGCTCGACCCCGCAGGGCCTCAATCTCGGCTTTCAGCGCGAAAGGGTCTATCGTCCTGAGTGCGGAAAAGAACTGCCGGAGGCTCTCCGGTCCCAATCCACAAAAGTTCAAGGTGATGGCGACCTGGGCACAGTCGGGGCAGAGTGTCTGTCCCGTCCCTACGTCTTCACTCTCGACGCCACACAGCGTGACCGACTCACTGAACGACTCTCCCGGCCAGTCCACGCCAAAGTGGTGATAACGTTCTTGCTTCTTCATGGCCTTCGGGTCTCCTTGGGGTTGATTTCACGCTGGGGCAGAGTCGCTTCTGAGGGCCGTTCGTGTTTTGGGGCCCATGCACACAGATTACCGCAGTTTTGCTTCCCGAAACCTTCGGCATTGAATAGCGACATCGAAGAGGGAGCGCATGTCTACCACCTTCCCGCTCCGATTAACCGCGGGCAACGACTCGCGCCCTTCTGCTTGTTCAGGATCCTCAATATCGAGCCGCTGAAGCTCGCGCTTGAGACGAAAGCTCTCCCGCTCGGCCTTGATCGCTGCTTTCAGCGCAGAGGCTTTCGGCGTCAGTCCCCGCCGTAACTTGAAGGCAACCTCGCTCAGTCTAGCGTGGGCCTCGGATACCGCTCCGACCAGGTGCTGCCGTTCGTCTTCGGTCATGTTATCTCGAATTTCCCTGGGAGCACATCAACCTGACGGGCGACTGGAGTGGACCCCGAAAATGAGACAACTCGTTAAGCATCTTTTTACAGTGAATGGAGAGAGGTGCCATGACGTTGTCCAGGAGAAAGTTTTCCGCCGAGTTCAAGTTACGGGCGGTGAGGCAGGTCGAGGCGGGAGCCTCGGTCGCCGCCGTGGCGCGGCGACATGAGATCCATCCGACGCTTTTGAGCAAGTGGCGGCAACAGCTGCGCCGCGATCCCGAACGAGCCTTTCAGCGCGACCGCGAGCCCAATGACGAGCAGATCCAGGTGAGCGAGCTGGAGCAGATGGTGGGCCGGCTCACGATGGAGAACGCCCTGTTAAAAAAGGCCTTGGCGCGGCTCGAGGAACAACAGCTTCCGAGCGCCGCGTCTTCAAAGACAAGATGATCCCCTTGATCGAGCAACAACGGGAAACGGGAGCGGGCTTGTCGTTGGCCGCGATGTGTCGTGTGCTGGAGGTCTCCCGCGCGGCCTACTACCGGGCTCGTCAACCGCCCGCGGGCGACAACGAGACGGCGTTGCGGGACGTGATCCAGCGCATCGCCGTGGAGATGCCCGCCTACGGCTCGCGGCGCATCACCGCCGAGCTGCGGCGCCAAGGTTGGGTGATCAACCGCAAGCGCGTGCAGCGCATCATGCGCCAGGACAACCTGCTGTGTCTGCGCCGCAAGAAATTCATCCGCACGACCGATTCCGAACACGGCATGGCGGTTTACCCGAATCTCGTGCCGACGCTCGATATCAGCGCTGTGAACCAACTCTGGGTGGCCGACATCACCTACATTCGGCTGTTGCGGGAGTTCGTGTATCTGGCGGTGGTGTTGGACGCCTTCTCGCGGCGGGTGATCGGCTGGTCGCTGGGTCGCACTTTGGAGGCGGAGTTGGCGTTGGCCGCCTTACGGACGGCCTTGCGGACACGCGAGATCGGGCCGGGCTTGGTGCATCACTCCGACCGCGGCGTGCAGTACGCCTCGGGCGACTACACGAAGCTGCTCCAACAGCACGGCATTAGCATCAGCATGAGCCGCAAGGCCAATCCCTACGACAACGCCATGGCGGAATCGTTCATGAAGACCTTGAAATATGAAGAGGTCTATTTGTTCGAGTATGAAGATTTCGCCGAGGCGAAACGGCGCGTCGGGCAGTTTCTCGATCGCGTCTACAACGAGAAACGTTTGCACTCGGCGCTGGGGTATCTGCCGCCGGTCGAGTACGAGCAAAGCGTGCTCGAACAGGCCAGTCTCGCGGGAGTCGTGGGATGAGTTTTCCGAGGCATGAGGGAATCTTTCGATCCGATGGGCGGGGTTCGTGCCGGAGTGGGGCGCGAAGCGAGAGGCTCCACGCCCCGACCCATCGTCTCGATGAGTTCCCGCCCGGCTATTCCTCGGCGGGTTGGTCTCCACCAGAGACCGCCTCCGCTTCACCGGCCGAGCAGAAGTTTACAATGAAGGCCGCTCCCCAGCCAAGCCTTTTTCAGCGAATGGGGAAACCCTGCTTAGCAGGTTGTTTCACTACAGGGGTCCACCCCAGACCTCAGACCATCGTCCTGAGGCAGGTCTAGGGAATCGATTCGGTCGCTCTTGAGAAACTCCACACGAAGAGTGTGATCACCCGGGGGAGGGTCTGTGACCATCGCAGCCTCTGCTAATTTTCCTATCAGTAATGGTTATCCACCTAGCGAAAGCTATTCAGCCTACCTGTGAAAGTGTAGGTCGATGCGAAAATCGAGCAAGATTGATGCATGATCATTTCGGCTAGTACGTGCTTGATCGCGTCCTTGTCCGCTAGGAATGAATCCCTTATTCCATTTCATCAATACACACGGCAGGATTCTGCTCAGAAGGGCGCTTCTTCCTCGGCTCCGACGTGTTCGGCGAGGTTCTCGAACTTGACGTATTTGTGAAGGAAAGCGAGCTTGATCTTGCCGGTGGGGCCGTTTCGTTGCTTGGATACGATCAGCTCCGCAAGACCGTGAAGATCAGCCCGATCATGCTTATAGACCTCTTCGCGGAAGATAAACGCTACAACGTCGGCGTCTTGCTCGATGGAGCCGCTCTCGCGCAGGTCGCTCAACTGAGGACGGTGGTCTCCCGGACGGGTCTCGGGCGCGCGGCTCAACTGGGAAAGGGCTATCACCGGCACGCCCAAGTCTTTCGCCAGCAGCTTGAGGCCGCGAGACATTGCCGAGATTTCCTGAACACGGTTTTCCCGACGTCCCTTCGAGGCCATCAATTGTAGGTAGTCGACGACCACGAGGGCCAGACCGTGTTCGGCTTTCAGCCGCCTGCACTTCGCACTGACATCCATGACCGTGGTATCCGCCGCATCGTCGATGAACAGTTTGCTCGTGACGAGCCGGCTCAACGCCGCTCTGAGCCGTTCTCTCTCCTCGTCATTCAAGTAGCCGCCGCGGAATCGATGGCTGTCGACGCGAGCCGTGGCGCACAGCATTCTGGTCAGCAGAGCCTCTTTGGACATTTCGAGAGAGAAGACTGCGACCGGTTGTCCCGCCTTTTCCGGCGAACCGGTGGCCACGTGCTGGGCGATATTCAACGCCATGGCGGTCTTGCCCATCGACGGGCGCGCCGCTATGATGATCAGCTCGGATGGGTGCAGGCCTGTCGTCAGCTCGTCAAATTTCAAAAAAGGCGTCGAAAGCCCCCGCAGCCGTTGAGCGGGGTCCAGGAAGGCTTCGCGGCCGCCGGCGAAACCATCGATGATCTGCGCGGGGTCAGCCAGGCCCGAGCGCAGGTTGGCGTCGCCGATCTTCATCACAGCGGATTCCGCGGCGGCGACCAGGTCCTCGGCTTCCTGGCCTCCTTCAATGCACTGCGTGATGATGTTCTGGGCCGTGAAGATGAGGTTCCTCAGCAGCGATTTGTCCTTGACGATCTTGAGATAGCTTTCGATGCTGCTGAGCCGCGGCAGCCCGTCAGTCAGCGAAGAGATGTAAGCGATGCCGTCGCAGGCTTCCAGTTGGTTGTGCTTGTCAATCTCTTCGACCAGGGTGAGGTACTCGATGTTTTCCCCGCGCTCTTGCAGTTCTCGCATGCGCAGGAAGATACGGCGATGCTTTTCGATACTGAAATCGGCGGCGTCGAGAGTGCCCGCTACCAGCGGGAACACCGCATCATCGAGCAGGATTGATCCCAGTACGAACTGCTCGGCTTCGACATTGGTCGGCAGACCCCTCTCAAGAGCTAGAGCTGAACCGTTGGTCGCCATTACGGAATGCGAGATGTTTCGAGGGTGCGCCATGTTTGCCTGTTGCGAACAAAAAAGTTTTCCGGCTCGTGTTTACAAGCGGTTGTCTTGTGGATTTCCTTTCTGCGACGGGATTGAACCAGGATATCCATCTATAACGGCGACGGCTTTGTCAAGTACAGTGCTGCTTTGTTGAGCCGGGAGCAGGGTCAAGGGCGGTTCGACGCTTTGCGTCAGAGCGTTCATCGCCGACCCTGGACGCTACGAACGGCTCGCCATACTGGTGCTGGGACGAAGCTCGTGCAAAGCGCGGCTTCGTCGTTGCCAGGATTCTTTGGCGGCCTCTGACCAAGACTCGTTCTCTCGAATCCTACGGTGAAGTGAGACGGCGTCGGGCTGTGCTGCTTCCCGCATCTCCCAGTACAGCCGCACCGCTAATTCTCGCACGATGGCGACCTTCGCCACCGCACTACCATGTATGTGAACGGGGAGAAACAGTGACGGCCATCAGCCGACGGCTCCCCCGCCAGCTGTAAGACGAAAAATTATCGAGCTGTTGGGGGAAGGAGCCTCGATGGAAAGGCGGGTATTTGAGAGCCCATCAATTCACCCACCCCGCACCATGGTCCGCTCGACTCAGCGCCCGATCTAGCACCGACCACGAAAGGCATCTCACAAAATCTTCCAGCCACTTCATCGCCGGGGAACCAGCAAGCAGTGCAGGTTCGAGAAGGACGCCAACCCAGGGAGTCCGAGGGGGAGCACTTTCCAACTGTGTCTTGATCTTGAGATTCAGAAAATTGGCGCGAGCGTGTAAGGCGATCCACAGAGCCTGCGAGCTGTCCATCCCCAGTCCGACACCGAAGGTCACGACGGAAACGCCGTCCGCATCGAGCAGCTGGAAGCAGGGACAGCAGCTCCCCGGCTCGAATACGTCACAGCGGTAAGCGGCCTGACCGGGGTGGCGTAGGCTGTTCACCGAACTTGAGCGCCGTGGCGAAAGCCGCCATGAGGCTGGCGCGTTTCTGCTCGGTGTGGGCATTGTCACGTTAATCGTGTTGGGCCGCAAAGGCCCGCATGGATTCCCTTTCAGGCGGCCGCACTCGCGGTTTCCCATACATTGAATGCGTCTTTCCGAAATCGTTTGAACGTGAGTCTATTGCATAAGTGACGTTGGAGGTAAAAGGTATTGTAAACGGCGGCTTGGATGTTCAGGAAGCGTTGGGCCGAACCCGGTGATTTGAAACGCTGCTGTTTTCGTTCTCGCCGCCGGACGGGCTGATGCGAATTCTCGGCACGATTATTCGCACGCTTATTGTCGATGTGCACTGCTGTCCGGTTAAAAGTCGAATAGAATCAATTGGTTGGGGTCATAGGGGGATTCGTTTGGGGAGTCGGATGGCTGGAGTGCCTGTAAAAGGGGCATTTTTTCGAATTGCGTAACGCTGAGAATCTGTAGAATCTGGTAAAGACTCGCTTCCAGCCCGAGCCGTTTCCGGACGATGGCGATGAGCACGTAAATCGAGACAGCGATCCAGATCTGCGTCTTGACGGCGTTCTCGCTGGTGCCGTAAAACGAGTTGATTCGCAGATGTTGCTTGATCCACTTGAAGAACAACTCAATCTGCCAACGCGACTTGTAGATGTGGGCGATGGTCAGCGCCGGGAGCGCGAAGTTGTTGGTCAGAAACTTCAGCCGCTTGTTCGTCCGGGCGTCGAAGTAACTGACCCTCCGCAACGGGTCGGGATAGGCTTGGGCCGATTCGATGGCAGCCAGTATGACGGTCTGATCCGAGCGCAAGCCCGTGGATTTGTCGACGGGATGCGAGTAGCGCCGTTGGAGCAAGATGTTCTTCTTGGTTCGCACGACGAAGAACGACGAGCAGAGAGTGAACACGAAGAGGCGTTCGAAATCGACGTAGGCCCGATCCATGACGTAGAACGCGCCGGCCTCCGGGCCGATCTCGTCGAGGATGTTGATGTCGTGCACTTTGCCTCCAGTAATGCGGATGAACGTGGGAATATTGCCGTGCAGATCCAGCAGCGTGTGCATCTTCACGGCGGCCTTTTGCTTGCGGAATCTCGCCCACGGAAACAGCGATAGGCAGAGGTCGATTGTTGTCGAGTCGAGAGCGTACAGAGTCTGGTCCAAGTCCACACCGATCGGGTCGTGGGCATATAACGGCCGTGCCATGCCAATCAAGACCTGCGCGAAGTCCGCGTAGATCCGCCAGTCGCGCGACTCGTTCGCATCGGCCAGTGTCGAGCGCGCTACCCTGCCGCGGAATCCCATGTGGTAGAGTTTGCCGTGCATCGAACGCAGGCACGTCTCGATGTCGCGGAGGCTTGCCCGATAGGTCAGCTGGGCGAATGCCATCGCAAGAAACTGATCCCAGCAGGAGAAACTTTTCAGATAGGAATCGCCGCGGTAGCGCGATACACATTTCTGAAACTCTTTGCTCGGTAGGTGCTCGATCAGTTGGGAGAAAACCGTACGGCCAAGGTTCATCCCTCATTGTGCCGCGTCCGGATGCTCCGTTCAGGCGACCATTTGCGGCCTCGGGATTTCAAATCGTTCCCGGGCAAAACAGGCCATAAGACATTGAACGGTCGAGACTTACCGTCCGATGGCGCGACTTTCCCCGGACAGCACTGAGGGGGATTATAGCCGAGGCTGGCGTGGGGGCGATGCCAATTGTAGTCGTGGAGCCAGGGGAGCAGATGGTTGGCGCGTTGGAGGGAGGAGCAGTAGGAGCGGGCATAGGCCCATTCGCGGAGGGCGGTTTGGATGAAGCGCTCGGCCTTGCCGTTGGTGCGAGGGGTGTAGGGGCGGGTGAAGCGGTGGCGGATGCCGAGGCGGCGGCAAGTACGACGGAAGTGGCGGGAGCGGTACCAGGAGCCATTGTCGGTGAGCAGGCGTCGGATGCGGATGCCAAGCGAGCCATAGTAGGCGTGGGCGAGGAGAAGGAACTGGGCAGCGGAAAGGCTGCGCTCATCGGGCAGGATCTGGGAGAAGGCGATGCGGGAATGGTCGTCGACGGCGACGTGGACGAACTCCCAGCCGGCGGCGCGGGAGCGTCGGGTCTTATCGCCGGTAACGCGGTGACCGGCGTGCTGGAAGCGGCCGAGCTTTTTGATGTCGAGATGCAGTAGATCGCCGGGACGGTGATGTTCGTAGCGGCGAACGGGGGGAGCGGGTTCGAGATCGCGGAGACGGTTGAGTCCGGCGCGACCGAGGAGGCGGCTGACGGTGGCCGGGGATAGCCGCAGGGTTTGGGCGATGCGGCGGCCCGTCCAACGTTGTCGGCGCAGGGCGAGGACGCGGTCAACGACGGCTTGCGGGGTGCGGCGCGGGCTATGCCGGGGACGCGAAGAGCGATCGTAGAGACCGGCTTCGCCTTCGCCGCGGTAGCGGGCCAGCCAACGGCGGGCGGTGCGTTCTGAGACGTCTCGGGCCGCCGCGGCGGCCCGAGGCGTCTCTCCAGCGAGGATGCATCGAACCAAAAGGGCTCGGCCTTTGGGCGTCAATCGGGCATTCTGATGGATGTTCATGCGGTCTCTCCAGGGTCGTGGTTATTCGACAACTCCAGCTTCCCTGGTCCGGGACCGAATGAACAACCTGTTGAAAGATCACATCTAGCTCAAGGACAGACGGTGGGCCAGGTGTGCAAACAGATTGGGGTGACCGAGCAGACCTACTACCGGTGGCGCAAGGAGTACGGAGGGCTTCGACTGAATCAGGCCAAGCGGTTGAAGGTGTTGGAGAAGGAGAATGCCCGGTTGAAGAAGCTAGTGGCAGATCTGTCTTTGGACAAGCAGATCCTAAAGGAAGTTTCCTCGGGAAACTTCTAGGCCCGACGAAGAGGAGACGCGCAGTGGTGTGGGTGAGGGAGAGATTGGGAGCAGAGCGCGTCTCCGAACGTCGGGCCTGCCAAGTGCTGGGACAGGCTCGATCGACCCAGCGAAGGGAAAGGCATATCCCCGATGAGGAGGCTCGATTGGTGGCTGAGATGGTGGAGTTGGCCACGCACTACGGGCGATACGGCTACCGACGGATCACGGCCATGCTTCGTTGGGAAGGGTGGAAAGTGAATCACAAGCGGGTGGAGAGGTTGTGGAGACAGGAGGGGCTGAAAGTCCCGTCCAGACAGCCGAAACGAAGGAGACTGTGGCTTCATGATGGATCCTGCGTTCGGTTACGAGCGGCTCACAAGGATCACGTCTGGAGCTATGACTTCGTGCATGAGCGAACCCATGACGGAAGGGCCTTTCGATTATTAACCCTACTGGATGAATACACCCGGGAGTGTCTGGCCATTGAGGTCCAACGACAGATGAATCACCAGGACGTGTTGGATCGATTGGCGGAGTTGTTCGTGGATCGGGGAGTGCCTGAATACATTCGGTCCGATAACGGGTCAGAGTTTACGGCTCAGGCGGTTCGGGACTGGCTGAAGGCTGTTGGGGTGAGGACCTTATACATCGAGCCCGGCAGCCCCTGGGAGAATGGATATGTGGAGAGCTTCAACGGAAAACTGCGGGATGAACTGCTGAACGTAGAAGTCTTCGACACGTTGTGGGAGGCGAAGGTGTTGGCCGAGAGATGGCGCAGGGAGCACAACCAGCGACGGCCTCACAGCGCCTTGGCCTATCGGCCGCCGGCGCCGGAGGCCAGATTACCCAGGTCCCAGGACCAGAGTTCTATACCATGGAGTGGACTTCAAATGATCCCAGGTCTAACTTAGAGAGTGGACTCGTTCCTGGGGGCAAGTCAACCTCACGGCGAGGCGGCAAATACAGCAGCGATGAAACCCACCCATCCGATTACACTTTTGGAGTGTAACTTGTGAGTTTTTAACACACCTGCCGAGTACTAGTCAAGCCAAAAGCCAAAGAAATATTGCAACGAAACCATAGATCTATGCAAAACGGCCCAAAGGGCCTATCGCGTGGCTTTCCACCCGCCCCGGGCGAGCCAGTGAGAGTGTAACGCATCCCACGCTCCGGCTGGACTCCCCCATGTGGTTGTTGCCCGTTCAGAGGTGATCCCGGGCTGCTCTTGCGTGGCCGGGCGGGCCTCCCGAACGGGCTTCGAGATAACTCGCGCACCCTGGCAAACTCGCAATCGGGGGATCGCCTGGCCCTCCGTATACCTCTTTTGTTCGCCCAGGGATTGCATGTTAAGTTATTGAATTATATAGACCTACCTTCCAATCGGCTTTGTTCGGTAATTTTCCTGAGGCAGCAGTCGGTTTTCACGGGCTAAGAAACCAGGGGAGGGGTCGGGTCCCGAGGGACGCGGATTCCGCGGCTCTGAAGAGAGTGATCCCAACTGTTCGGATTTTCATGCACGGTTCCGCCACCCTTTTCCATTTTACATGGCTTCCATGGCCGCGGACAACGGTCCAGCGGCTATCACCACGGGGGCCTGGGGTCGGCCTCGAGGAGGCATTTCTCGCCACCTGACGGCCAAGCACGCGCACTTTGCCTCGCCACGTGGTAAGAAAAGCGGCCTGGGGCCCGCTTTAGGCCGAGCATGTCCGGACGCACAAAATACCTTGTCCCGGCGCCCGACCCGGTCAAATGGGAGGACGGGATCGATGTCGCCAGGAATGGCGACACGGCACGCAGGAATGCGTGCGCCACGATAGCGGACCGCGGCTCGCGCCGGCGGCTCGGTTTGATCCCGATTGGGCCCGAGACGCCCCTTCAAAGGCAGACTGTGCAAAAACAGAGCCGGGCGCGTCAGCAAGCCGTCCAGCGTTGCTTGGCGGTACCTGGGAACCCGTGTCGGGCAAAAGCAGAGCCGCGCCGGAAGGGCCCGCCCATGGGCCCGGGCCAAGGGGACGAAACCGGCGGGTTTCGGGGGAGTGTCGGCGGGTTGGGCGGGGTTCACTGCCGCATGATCCTGCGCAGGCCCCGCAATCTGGATTTTAGTTCCGCGGTGGCGGTGACAATTTCATTCTCGTCGTAGATCACCCGGGGCGTGATCAAAACGATGAGTTCCGTCTTCGATTTCGAGACACTCGTGCTCCCGAACACACCGCCCAGAAAGGGAATCTTGCCCAAGAACGGAACACGGTCACGGGAGTAGACATTCGTTTCCTGCATCACGCCGCCCAGTGCGACGGTGTCCCCGTCAGCGACCGTCACTTGCGTCTGAACACTACGGCGGTCGATGCTTGGGGATCCGATCAAACCCGTCGGGGGCAGCGGGTTGCTGACCTCTTGGTTCACTTCCATGGTGACGATGCCCGAGGCGTTGACGCGAGGCGTAATGGATAAGGTGATCCCGGTTTGAACGTTGCTCACGGTATTGGTGAACAGCGATGAGCCGGCGGACTGAGCTCCCCCGGCTAATCCTTGCGAGGAGAGGGTGGGGATCGCCTGACCCGACGTAATGGTAGCCGGCATATTGTCGGTGGCGATGACCGAGGGCGCCGAGATCACTTTGGTCCGGCCGTCACCCTGGCTGGCTTGCAGGAAAACAGCGATTTCCCGCGTGGCTCCCAGTAGCGCCCCCATCGATAGATTCAAGACTCCCCCGCCGAAATTTCCGGTGAGCTTTCTTTCGTTCAGCGCACCCGTACCTCCTTGGCTGCGCAAGAAGGCCGAAACTCCGCTGGAGAGCGCCCCGGAAAGCGAGACTTCATAAATCTGGGCGTCGATGAGGACTTGCCGCGGGGGGAAATCCAACTGCCGGAGAGTCTTGCGGATGATCTCCCACTCCTGTTGCGTGGCCTGGACGACAATCAGATTGTTGGTCAGGTCGGGCACGATTCGAATTCCGACCGACTCGCCGGGAACGATGGGTTGGGCCCCAAGCAGAGCCCCGGTCTCATCCGGCATAGCGCCGGCTCCGACACCCCCGCCGGCTCCTTCGATCAAAGATCCGGGAAGGCGAATAAACCCTCCTCCCCCGCCGCCGCCATAGCCCCCGCCGCCATAGCCGCCCCCACGGCCTCCGCCGCGCCCCATACCCCCTCCGCGGCCGCCCAGACCAAAACCACCCATGCCGCCACCCATGCCGCCGCCGTAGCCACCGCCATAGCCTCCGCCATAGCCTCCGCCATAGCCTCCGCCATAGCCTCCGCCATAACCGCCGCCGTAGCCGTACAGCGACAGCAGGGTTCCGGCGAGGGCGGGGGCAAAGCCGTACTGCACCCGGTAGACGAAGTTTTGGACGCCGCCGACCGTCACCGATTTGTCCAGCTTCTTGATCCAGACTTCGACTTCGTCGAAGACACGGGCGGCGCCGCTCACGACGAGGATGGAATTGATCCTGTCGATGGAGATGAATTGAACGGCCGACTGGTCTTGCGAAATCGAAAAAGCTGTAAACACTTGTTCCAGCTCAGCCGCCAGCGTTTTAGAGAGACTATTCTCGACCTCGAACAAGCGAATGCGCTGCTGGACCATCTCCTCGGTGTCGAACAGCTCGACGAGCTCGATGGTGCGGCGCATGTTGCGGCTGTTGTCGAGCAAGATCAATATATTGAGCGGCTCGATGACGGAATACCTCGCCCCTTCCCCCAGGAAGGGTTCGAGAACCTTGCCCAGGTCAGCGGCCGGCGAATACTGGAGTCGGAGGACGTTGAGAATCAACCGTTCGTCTTCGGGCAGGTCGCGGCCGGCGTCCAAGCGTGGAGAAATGGGCAACTTGGGCGCATGCTCCGAGGGGACAATGCGGTAGAGGTTGCCCACTTGGACGGCGACGGCTCCGTGGATTTTTAGGATCTCCCGCAGCAGCGGCAACAAGTCGCCGCGGCGCAGGCGGCCGTAGGTATTAATCGTGACCGCGGCGTCGCCGACGCCGGGATCAAGAATATAGTTGATCGCTAGGGACTTGGCGACGACATCAATAAATTCATGCAGGCTGGCCCCGCGAAAGCGGAACGAGAGCCTCCCCCTTGACGAGGAAGAAGGCCGCGCCTGGTTGGGCTGCCGGGGCGGCCGCGCCGGAGCCCCTTGCGGCGCCGGCGAGCCGGCGGTCGCCGGTTGCCGCGCGGGCGGGGACGCCCCCACCGCCGGGGAGGCCTGAGCAGCCGCCGGCGACGGGTTTGCCTCGGCCGCACCTGTCCCTGGAGCCGCGCCCGGCGACGAGTCGGCGCCGGCCTGCCCGGCCTCCTCCGTCTGTTCCGACGGCTGCTGGGGTGATGCGGGGTTCTGTTGCTGAGCTAATAATGCGGACGTGAGAAGCAGTATCCATAGAAGAACGTATCGCATGATTTTACCTGTCACTATCTGTCACCGGAGGATCACTGGGTTTCTTGCCGGCGGGTTCCTTGTTTTGCCGCCGACTTGCCGTAGCTTCTCGGGCCTGGCCGGAAGGGAGCGGAGTCGCTGAACCGCCTTCCGCGGCCGGCCGCTCGGCGCTAGGGCCGTGCTCCCGCCTCAGAAGCCGGCGCTCGACGGCATCCAATTCCGCCAGCGGCTTCTTCCAGATCTGTACACCGAAGGGCGTCTTCCGCTGGAAAACAACCGTTTCTCCTTGTTGCTCGACCGTGATCATGGGGTCGGCAAGCAACGAGAGCGGCTTCTGAGGTTCCGCCACTACTTTGGCCGGACCGAACGGTGTCTGCTTGATCTTGACCAGGCGCTCCGGCGACGGCTTCTTGGCCGAGTCTTGCTTCTTGTCAGCCGCCGTGCCGCCGGCCACAGCCAGAGTCGAAAGCGCTAAAACAACCATGATGCCGATCATAAGTTCCTATTCCTCTTTTCTATTTTTGTTGCTTTTTCACCCACCAAGATTGGGACCCGAACGGTGTTTTTTTCACCGTCTTGACGAAGTTCCCCTGCTCGGTGCCGTGCGGAGAGGCATCTTTCGGATCGGCTGCGTACACACCCGCCCGCCCGGCCAGTTCGGGACCGATGTTGTACTGTCCGCCGACCTGCCCTTCCCGCTGGGGACCGAGCCTTGCCGTCGATCCCGGTTGAGGCCGCGCTGCCCCCGAGCGGCGTGGACCGGACGATGCGTCGGCCGCTTGGGCCGGTGATCCTTTCAGTTCCGCCTGTGAAACCTCGATGGTTTCGTCTTGCCATTGAAAGATGATGGAATCCCCCCGGGCTTCGACGAACGTGAACTCGCCCACCTTCTCGCCGCGGGCCACGGGTTTGGGTGTTGCCTTCAAGTCGGGAGCCATCAGGGCGATCGGTCCCTCCCCGAGATCCATCAAACCAATGAAATGCGGCAGACCGGGGCGATCGGCCACTTCGGGCACGGGTACCTCCACGGTGACGATCGGATTGCGGTCCTTGGAAAACAGGAGGCGATCGACCACGGCCATGTAATTGGAGGGACGCACAGCCAGCGGCTTGGCCGGTCGAGAACGGGCGGGGGCGGGTTGACCCGGCCCGGTCCTTTCGAAGACGTCGTATCGCTGCCGGGCCTGGCTCGCTCTGCTATAAAGTTCCGTCGCAACCGCCACCAGGACCGCCAGCAGGAGAAGATTCAGAAGAACCAGGTTGCGACTCATCGCCGCCCCCCCGGGGTCGAGTTCCGTCGCCGCTCCACAAGTTCGGGCGTTCGAGAAACCGGGAGGTATCCCGAGACCCTCACGCGGGCGCGCACGGCCTTGGTATCCGGATTAGCCGGGCTGAGGACGATTTGGCGCGTGGTGAGCAGACGTTCGCTATTCGACAAAGTGGCCATCCAGTTCACGAACTGTTCCACGCGGCAGTCAAAATCGACGGTCAAGGGCACTTGCGCGAAATGATCCCGCTCGAGTTCGACGTTGCCGAAACGCGAGGACCTCATGGTGATGCCTTCGGCGACCAGCAGATTGCCGACCACCTGCCGCATTTCGGCCTTGGCCAGCTCGGCGCTCTCGGCCCGCAATAGTCCGCTCTCGAACTCGGCCAGCGTTCGCGCCGCCTCCTGGGACTTGGCCTCCACCAGGGGTTTCCGGCGCGCCTGAACCTGCGCATCCAAGAAACGTTCCTCGGCGTCGTCGATCGAGCCGCCCACGAACGGCGACCCTGTCGAGGGGAAGAAAAAATCCAGTTGCATGACGACGAACAGCGCCGCGGCGGCGGTCAAAATGGCCAAGGCGCGCCGGTCGCGGCTTTGGATTTCGAGGGCCATCAGCGGACCTCCTCGGCGCCGGCTGCCGTCGAGGGAGCTGCCGGCTCAACCGGCGGCGCGGGAGCCGGCGAACCAGTCGACGGGTCCTCGGCTGGGACATCCTGCTCGGCCGCGGCGAGAGTTCGCCGCGCGGTAATCTGAAAGCGCTCGCCTTTGTCCGTCTTAATAAGCGAGGTCATAAACGCCGCGTTCTCGAGTGTTCGAGTACCGTCGACGATCGCCAAAAGGGGCGCGGCGGCGGCGGCCTCGCCGTACAGCCGAACACCCTCATCACGCAGATCTAGCTGCGAGAGCCATGCCGTATCGGGCAACTGTTGAGAGATCTCCCGGATAATTCTTAGGTCCGTTTCAGAACGCGCGCGGAGGGACTCCAACATCTCGATGCGCGCCGCGATCTCCCGCCCCCGCGCCTGGGCGGCCGCGGCTGTGCTCACATCCTGCTCGAGTCTGGCTGTTTCCGCTTCCAGCTCCCCCAGATAGCCGCGGTCCTGAACCACGCGCCGAAGAGGGTAGGCAAAGACTAAGAGGATCAGGGCCGCGACGAGGGCCGCTGTCGGCGCGTACATCCAATGCGAGTTCCTCTTCCTTCGCGCCGAGGGCAGCAAGTTCGCTCGCCAGCCAAGTCGCGGACAGGCCGACTCCAGCGCGACGGCCAGCGCGGCGGCGTCCCTGCCTTCATCGAATTCCGGTACGGCGGTTGCGGGAGACGGCAATAGCTCGGCCGCCGAGCGCAAGCTGAAAGTGTCCCCCAAGTCCCGTGCCAACTCTCGAAGGTGGGAACCGTCTTCGGCCCCCTCAGCTCCGCAGAAGACGACCGAGGCGGGATCGGACTCCTGCAATCGCAGATCGGCCCCGGCTAGAGTCAAGACTCTCTCGGGCGACTGCGACTCAAAAGCGCCGCTGAACAGAGGACGGTTCTTGCCTTCCCCGTAGATTTCGATCCCCCCGGGCTGCAAATCCGCAATCAGGAAGGGAGCTGGGGACGAGTCCCAGCGCACTCGCACGCCGGTATAGAAAGCGGCGGCTCCCGCGGTAAACGAGGCCACCTGGACACCGCCGGACTCGAACAAATCGGCGTAGCCCTCCACGATGGCCTTTTGGGCAACCAGAACGGCTACCTGGACTTGACTGACCCCTTCGGCCCTCTCCCCCAAGGAAAAAAAGGCGGTGTAAACCTGATCAGCCTCGTAAGGGTGCAGGGTTTCCAACTGGTAGCCCACCGCGGCCCCCAGCTCCTTACGATTCAAAGGAGGCAGCGTCACCTGCCGAACCATCATCTCCGACCGCGGCAGACTGACGGTGGCGGCTAGGTGCGACAATTTCAGGGCCCTCAGGAAGGTGTTATATTCGGCGCCCCACTCCGACGCCGGCCGGTTGCGGAAGTCGGCGATCTCGATCCGCCCCAGGACCTTGAAGCTGCCCGGACGAGACTTGACCGCGACCACGCGCAAATCCGGCCCGCGTACTTCGATGCCGCATCCGGCGCCCCAGCGAAGAATGTGTTTCCACTGCATCGGCTAAAAACCCGTGTCGTACCAGCGCGTGACGTGCATGCGGAAAGGCCCGGCCGTCAACCCCTGTTGAACGAGGGCGCCGAGCATCCGCTTCGCGCGGCCCTTGCGGACCCGAGCCGTGGCCCATAACGTGTAGGCTTGCCCCCGCCCAGACCGACCGAGCCGGATATCCGGGTGCAGGCTGGAGATCTCCTCCAGAATCCCGTCCCCGACCTCGATAGGCCGCTGGGAGCGTATTCTTACAATCGTCTCAATCAGCGAATCGCTCAATCCCGCCGCCTTTAGCAACTCAATTGAAGCGTAGTTGACGTCCACCGCCCCCGTCCCCCACAGAGTCACGTGATGATACAGGCCACCTAGGCGAACCAGCCGGCCCTGTTGATTCCGCCTGAAGGAGCCATATAGGAGTAGGGGATCGATTCCCGGCACCATCAGCAAATCTTCCAACTGCTTGAAAGACGCCCGAGAGGACGAGAAAGACGAACCGGACGCGGCGAGGTCGGGAGAAGGCAGACGGCCCGATCGGCTATCGACAATGTTGAACCCCACGGCTAAGGAGGATGCCGGATCAAGACCGCTGGCCACCAGCACTCCGGCCAACGCCTCCGGTGAAGCCCGGCTGAGGTTGAGCTTGCCGCTTTCCCCGATGATTTCAACCTCAACTTCCCCCGTGGGGAAAGCGAACCGGAGAAAGCGCTGACCGGGACGAAACGCATGGAGGCTGTCCCCCTCGCCGCGCGAGGAGCGGTCGGCGATTTGCATCATGGTCGCCTCAATCGCTCCGTGGGCCAGATAGTAGGCTCGAGCATCGTCCATGTTCAGGGCGGCGCGGTCCATTTCGGTTCGAACCGTCATGGAAAGCGTAAAGGCGATGGCTGAGAGAGCAGTCGAAAACCAAAGCACCGCCAACAAGGCGCTGCCCAAACGTGAAGATCCGCTAGCCCGCATTTCTCGTGACCTGACGGGGGAAGCAGGCGAGAGGCCCGCGATGACTGCGTTCGGCTTGCTCCCCGTGCCCAACGTAGGGTTCGAATACGCCCGCGCTATTCAAAAAACGGGGCGCCGGGCGGCGAGCGCCTTGTGCTGACGGGGCTCTCACGCCCCTCGCCTCGCCGTCGGGCGAGAAACGCGGCCGCAGGGAGGGCGTCACTGCCCGCCTCCGGTCGATCGGCGGGAGAAACCGGCTCCTCGAGGTCTCCCATCGGGATAGGTGAGGGGAGTGTTTTTCAGCGGAAGCACATACTCGGCGCGGACCGCGGTCGTGATGGATACGGGCAGGAGCCGAGCTTCCCGGGAGGCCGGCGTCAAGTTGATCGTGATGGCGCCCGGCAGCCGGTCCAGATCGTTCCATGTTGAAACCCAGATGGAAGGGAGATCGCGGCCCCGAGACCTCTCGAGATACTGGAAGCTACAATCGCTCAGCCAGTCGGCAATGATCAGCGATACTTTGGGCAGCGCGCGGATCGGCTCAAAAACCAGTTGGCGCCCCGGCGGCTCCGCGATGTCGACCCATCCGGTAACGAAACTCCCGGCGCTGAACGGCCCGAGATACGGCAATTGATTCAGTAGTATCCGCCTTCCCCGCTTGGGCGCGTCGACAACCTGGAGCTCGGTGATGCGCAGGCCGCCGCGCGCTCCGGCGGTGATCGAATGCGAAGTAACGAAACGCATCGATTGCGGCTCGCCTTGAAAAAACGGGAACGGACGCAGTCCCATCTTGCGATCGGGTGGAATCGCGGCCTCCAGCGGGACAATTCCGGCAAAGAGCGCGTGGAAACGTTGATTCTGACCGGCAATGTTGCGGTCAAGCATCAGCTTCTTCCGCGTAGTCAGCCAAGCAGAAGAACCTATTTGAAAAGCGGTGAACAAACCGGCGGAAAGCAACCCGAGCAGGCTCATGGCCACAATGACCTCGACAAGCGTCATGCCGCGCCGCGAGGCGCGAGCCGTGAGCCGTGAAGCACTAGCCCGCATTTCTCACCACCTGACGGCCGAAGCACGCCATAGGCCCGTCATTACTGCGTTGCGCTTGCTCGCCGTGCTCAACGTACTGTTCAAGTACGCCTCCGCGCGCCGAGCGGCGCGCGCCTTGTACTGACGGGCCTCTCACGCACTTCGCCTCGCCACGTGGTGAGAAAAGCGGGCTAGACCGGTGAACCGAAGGAGAGGTTCGCGGCTCGATGATTCTTGCCCGCGGAGGCGCGGTTCCCGAGAAAAGCTGTAGGGGCACGGTATGCCGTGCCCTCCCCAAGATTCGACACCAGGCTCATTTCACGGCTTACGCCCCCTCGGTTCACCGCTAACGTCCTCATCCCAGTCCATGCTCGGGTCGGATAATCATCCGCCGAAAACTCTCCAGCCGGAGCCGCTTGCGGCGCCCGTCGGAATCCCACCAAACGCTCAACTTGATTTGAACCAGCATGGGGCTTCCGGGCTGGGGCGTGGGTGGCAACAAGAAGGGATCCACTCTCGCTTCCCAGCCCAGACGCGCGTCAAACATCCCCGACAGATTCATTCCCAACGGCAGCGGTTCCTCGACTAATAGTTGGTTCATTTTGGTGCGCGCCAGCATCGCCGCCCGATCGTATTCGCGGATGCGCGCGGCGTTTGCCAACACCGTGGTGGTCAGCGTCATCAGCCCAATGATGGCGATGCCGAGGATGGCCGTGGCCACAATCATCTCGAGCAGACTGAAACCTCGACTCGCCGGCCGTGATCGGCGAGCAGCGGCTGGCCACGGAATGCGGCGCCCCCCAGTTGGGGCCGGCATTCCGGCCTCTACAGCCCCGGTACAGCTTCCGGGGTTTGCTCCAGTCAGGTTCGCTCCAGTCACACGAGTCCCGTAAGAAGAGACGCTGTGGTTGACAAGAAAGACGACGTCCCGGTGGCGGTGGTGCGAAAAGCGGGCGAAAGCTCGCCGCAGTCTTAATCAATCGGAGGCGATAGCCTCGGCAAGATCGTTTTGGTGTATCGTATGAGGTGCACCAAGCGGCTGCTCAGCTAAGAGGAGGTTAGGATGAAACGTGCGATTTTTTGCGTAGTAGTTTGTTCTTTGGGACTGTTCGTCTACTGTGAAGCGCAAGCGGAGAGAACAGATGCCGAACTGATCGCGGAGGCGGAGACCGCGGCGCCGGCGGTGATTACCCAGAACGCGGCGATCAAAACGATGGATGGAAGGGTGCTGCGGGAGGGTTCGAACGGGTGGACTTGCTACCCGGGATCGGAAGTGATTGGTCCGATGTGTAACGAGCCCCAATGGGACGCCTTGCTCGCGGGGCTGATGAGCAAAGAAACTCCCGAAGTCAACCAGTTCAGCATCTCCTACATGCTTGCCGGCGAGGGAGAGGCCCTCGGCGTCAGCAACATCGATCCCTTTGCTACCGAGCCCACCGACGAGAACCAGTGGGTTAAGGAAGGCCCGCACCTGATGATCCTCGTGCCGGACCAGGCGGCGTTTGAGGGACTTCGACCGATCCGAAAGATCCGGTTTATGTGATGTGGAAGGACACGCCCTACGCGCACATCATGGTCAAGATTGCCGCGGAGAAAACCGCCGAGTAGAGGAGCGGCTACTTCGTCTCTCTGCCGAGATACCTGGGTCAAGGTAGAAGTGCCATGTGGGCAGGAGTCATCTGCGTCCTTGTGTTTCTTGCGGTCGCGTCGTCGGCACAAAGTCCCTACTCGGGACGAGCCGGGTTGATCTTCCACGTGGAAGGTAAGGCGCAGGTGGTCGGTGAATCAGAGCCGATATCCAGCGATAAGCGGCTCCGCCACCTGGAAGCGGGTGAGCATCTGCGCACCCAAGAAGGCCGTGTCGAGGTCGTCCTGGCGCCTGGGCTGATCCTCCGCGTGGGGGAGAACACCGAGTTTGAGATGGTCAGGGCACACCTGAGCGAGATCACAGTCCGGATGATCTCGGGTTCCGCCATATTGCACGTGGTGAGCAGCGCCCATTCGGGGTCGCTCTCCGTCCTGTCTGGTGACAAAGTGGTGAAGTTTCAAAAGCTCGGTGTGTATCGGCTAAACGTCCCAGCCCCCAAGTCGCTGGGACTCAAGGTTTTCGGTGGTCAAGCGGTTGTGTCGGCCAACGGGTTCGAACACAAAGTGAAAAAGAAACGGTCCCTGGAGTTGGCGACCCCGCTGGCGGACCCTTGCTTGCGAAATTCGATCGCTCGCAGAGAGACTCGCTCGATGAGTGGCACCGCGAGAGGGTCGCGGTAGTGCAGGTGGCCACAAGCGAGAGCTTTGTGAGCCAGAGTCTTGTGAGCCGTTCCATCCGCATCAGCCGGATGAGAGTGAAGTAAGGGCCAACCAGGTGGTTGAACCGATCGCCCCCCGCAGCCGCGGCGGTCATTCCTTCCCGCTGTCCTCTTCTTCGCTCAAGGCTCTGCTGCGCGCCTCCATAGCCTTGATCGCTTCTTCCTGTTTGATTTTTCGCGCGACTTGGCCGTAGTCTTCCCGGCTCTTAATCGTGCTGGGATGCTCGGGCCCGAGAGTCTTCTCTAGGATCGCCAGAGCACGCTGATGAAGAGGCTCTGCCTCGGCGTACTTCCCCTCGAAAGCGTAAAGCGTTGCCAGCTTGCTGAGGCTCTGCGCGACGTCGGGGTGCTGGGGCCCCAGGGCCTTCTCTCGAATCCGCAACGATCGCCGGAGCAGCGCCTCCGCCTGACGGTGCTCGCCTTGCAAATCGTAGAGCTCGGCGAGATTGTTCAAGGTAGTCGCCACGTTGGGGTGCTCTCTACCGAAGGCGCCTTCGACGATGGCCAGAGCCCGCTGAAAAAGCGGCAACGCCCGCGCCCGCTTGCCTTGGAAATTATAAAGGGCGCCAAGGTTGTTCAGGGTCTGGGCGACCGCCGGGTGCTTCGGCCCCAGCGCCTTTTCTTGAATCGCGAGCGCGCGCTGATAAAGCGGTTCCGCCTGCTGGAATTTCTTCTCCGTGCGATAGAGCTCGGCCAGGTTATTGAGACTGGTGGCTACGTTGGGATGCTCGGCCCCCAGAATTTTTTCGAGAATCGCTTGGGAGCGCTTGTAGAGAGGTTCCGCCTCACGGTAGTTCCCTTCCGCCCGGAGAAGCTCCGCGAGGTTATTCAGGGCGGTGGCCACGCCCGGATGCTCGGGCCCCAGCGCTTTCTCTAGAATCGCGAGAGAACGCTGGTAGAGAGGTTTGGCTTCCCGATACCTCCCCTGGGAGTCGTAAAGCGCGGCCAGGTTGTTCAGGCTCCTCGCAACGCTAGGATGCTCGGGACCAAGCGCTTTCTCTCTGATTTCCAGGGACCGTGTGAATAACGGCTCGGCCTCGCCGCGCCTGCCTTGGGCCTCGTAAAGCACGGCCAAGCTGTTGAGGCTCTGGGCCACATCGGGATGCTGGGCCCCCAGGGCGGCTTCTCGGATCGACAACGCGCGCTTGTAGAGATTCTCCGATTGCGCGTAACGCCCCTGGCCCCGGTATAGGCTCGCCAGGTTGTTGAGCGTCTGGGCCACATCAGGATGCTCGGGCCCCAGAACGTTTTCCAGAATGCCCAACGAACGCTTATACAAGGGCTCGGCCTGCGTGTACCTGCCCTGAGCTCGCTGAAGCTCAGCCAGATTATTGAGGGTCGTCGCCAGCCGCGCGTCGCGCGGTCCAAAGTCCTCGGCAGCGTCCCGCGCGGACAGGAAAAATTTCTCGGCCTCGGCGAAGCGGCCCGCTTCATAGGCCTCATATGCCGAGGCCATGGATCTTTCCCAGGGAGTATCTTGGGCAAAAGTCGGCGCCGCCGCGAACAGCAGGCCGAGGATTCCAGCTTGTCCGCAGCGTTTCCACATACGCAACGCAGCCTTTGTTCCTGCTCCCCGAGGGTCAGCGGCCGGAGCGATTGACTATGAGCCGCGCCTCAGTCTCTGGCTATTATAAAGTGGATATCCGAGCGAACCATAACGTTGAAGGCCGGTTCCAGGTGACGCCGGGGGTTGACACAACGAAATTCTTTAGGCCAAACAGTATTTGAGGTGCTTTGTCAGGAACCGGGCGCGAGCGGCGGCAGGGTCGATTTTGTGGTGCAAGACCCGAGCGTAAATCCGAACGTTCAAACTCTGAGCTGCCCGTTGGCTTGTCGCCGCGAAGAATAGGAAGAGTAGGCGACAATCATGGTCGCTGGATGCTACCGCCCATCTTCTCGGCCCGGTCCCTCTCCGCGCCAATGGCCCACAACATAACGAGCGAATCAAGGCTCGAAGGTAAGTTTGCAAGTCCCTTCTTCTTCCGCTCATCTCTGTTCGGCGCTCTCGCACAGCCTTGCAGCAAGCCAATCAGAGCCGCGGGCGTTAGCCCGCGGGCCCGTGCCCTCACGGGCGCGGCTCCGTTCATGCGCGATCCAGAGCAGCGAACGTCAGTGAGCGGTCAGGTCTACGGCCAGGCCTGTGCCTCGCCCAAAGGGATGAACGCGAGCGAGTTTTCGTGGGAGTGTCGATGAGCCTGCGGCGCACCCATAGGGATGAAAACAGGTGCGAGTCCTGCCGTCCCGTCCCCCGCCTGATGTGGGTTTTTGACGGAGCGGTCCAATAATCTCCGACCCATAAACGATCGCGAACTTATGGAACCAAGCACTAGGGTGTCCCTAGCCCGCTTTTCTCACCACCTGACGGTCAAAGCACGCCATAGGCCCGCCATTACTGCGTTGCGCTTGCTCGCCGTGCTCAACGTACTGTTCAAGTACGCCCGCATTATTCAAGAAATGCGGCGCCGAGCGGCGCGCGCCTCGTACTGACGGGCCTCTCACGCACTTCGCCTCGCCACGTGGTGAGAAAAGCGGGCTAGCTGTGGAGCCTCAACAGGTTGTTCCGGGGAGGAGGGAGTCGGCTGATAGGGGGATTATAGCCGAGGCTGGCGTGGGGGCGATGCCAATTGTAGTCGTGGAGCCAGGGGAGCAGATGGTTGGCGCGTTGGAGGGAGGAGCAGTAGGAGCGGGCATAGGCCCATTCGCGGAGGGCGGTTTGGATGAAGCGCTCGGCCTTGCCGTTGGTGCGAGGGGTGTAGGGGCGGGTGAAGCGGTGGCGGATGCCGAGGCGGCGGCAAGTACGACGGAAGTGGCGGGAGCGGTAACAGGAGCCATTGTCGGTGAGCAGGCGTCGGATGCGGATGCCAAGCGAGCCATAGTAGGTGTGGGCGAGGAGAAGGAACTGGGCAGCGGAAAGGCTGCGCTCATCGGGCAGGATCTGGGAGAAGGCGATGCGGGAATGGTCGTCGACGGCGACGTGGACGAACTCCCAGCCGGCGGCGCGGGAGCGTCGGGTCTTATCGCCGGTAACGCGGTGACCGGCGTGCTGGAAGCGGCCGAGCTTTTTGATGTCGAGATGCAGTAGATCGCCGGGACGGTGATGTTCGTAGCGGCGAACGGGGGGAGCGGGTTCGAGATCGCGGAGACGGTTGAGTCCGGCGCGACCGAGGAGGCGGCTGACGGTGGCCGGGGATAGCCGCAGGGTTTGGGCGATGCGGCGGCCCGTCCAACGTTGTCGGCGCAGGGCGAGGACGCGGTCAACGACGGCTTGCGGGGTGCGGCGCGGGCTATGCCGGGGGCGCGAAGAGCGATCGTAGAGACCGGCTTCGCCTTCGCCGCGGTAGCGGGCCAGCCAACGGCGGGCGGTGCGTTCTGAGACGTCTCGGGCCGCCGCGGCGGCCCGAGGCGTCTCTCCAGCGAGGATGCATCGAACCAAAAGGGCTCGGCCTTTGGGCGTCAATCGGGCATTCTGATGGATGTTCATGCGGTCTCTCCAGGGTCGTGGTTATTCGACAACTCCAGCTTCCCTGGTCCGGGACCGAATGAACAACCTGTTGAAAGATCACAGCTAGCCCTACGGGATCCCACCCGGTTGTAGGCCAGGCGGAGAAATCGTTGGCGAGAGACCATGGTGGGCTACAATGGCGTTTTCGGACGACAAGGAAGCGGCCTTTTGAAGAGCAATCGAACCATGCCGAAGGATCACCGGTCGGGCTCATCCGCGACCGGATGATCGGAGGTGCGCCGGGTTATGCCCTTATCGCCTCAACCCATCCGGGTCGGATCAAAAGCCCCGGGCGCCGCTTTCCGGCGGCACTGGGGCGCGATGACGAACACGAAATCATTTCTCTTTCTGATTATTGTGATCGCTGTGCTCGCCACACGTGTGGCGAGCACCTACTTTGTCTTCAACGACGTGGTGGATGAAAACGTCCACCTGTCGGGCGGGCTGGAATATTTACAACACCATCGCTATTTGATCGAGGTCAATCATCCGCCACTCGCGCGAATATTTCTTGCCGTTCTTCCCTATTACTTAGAAGGCCTCCGACTTCCTTCGGGAGCCGCGGCATGGTCGGATCCTTGGGTGCATTTGGATTTGGGGTCCTACTGGCGGACACTCGCCCTTTCGCGTTCCGGAAATTTGATTTTCGCGGTGCTTTTGGTGCTTGTGGTCTATCGTTGGAGCGCGCAAGTCCATGGAAAAACCGCGGCTTTGGCGGCGTGCGTTTTGGTGACGTGTTCACCGACCGTGATCGCCCATGCCGGGCTGGCCACCACGGATATGGCTTGTGCCGCCACGGTGGTTGCGGCGAGTTACTTGTTTTGGCGATGGAGCGAGAGGCCGGGGTGGCGATTTTGTTTGTTGTCGGCTTTGGGGCTCGGCCTCGCTTTCACAAGCAAGTTTTCGGCCATCGTCTTTCTTCCGCCGATCGCCGCATCTTGTTTCATCTTGGCGCGGTGGCGACACTGGAAGCGTCTTGCCGGGTGGCGCTTCGGGAAACTCGGTCTCGGGCTGGCTCGCTGTACGGCCTTCATTGCGCTGGCTGGGGGTGTGGTTTGGGCGGTCTACTTGTTCGATTTCGGTCTATGGACCAAGCCCCACGATTCGACCATTGTCGCCGCCGCGAAAAACAAGGGGCCGATTTCGGCGACAGTAGTTTTCGACCGAATGCTGGATTCCAAGCGGCTTCCATCGCCGGCGTTTTGGAATGGGATTCGCAGCATACTTGTGCACAATCGCTCCGGACACAGGACTTACGTTTTGGGAGAGACCTCAAGGAACGGGCGCTGGTACTATTTTCCCCTTGCGTTGGCAGTGAAAACGACCTTGCCGCTGCTTGCCCTTTTTGGAATCAGTCTTTTCTTGAGGGGGAAGGAGCGTGACCCCGCCGTGTTACGGGCATCGCTGATCCCGACCGTTGCGGCCGGGGTCGTCCTCGCGGTGGGAATGGCGGCGAATATTAACATCGGGGTGCGCCATGTGCTGGCGGTTTACCCCTTGATGGCGATAGCGGGAGCCGGTGTATTCGGCGGCTTGGCTGGGGCGGGGCGGCGGCGGTTGGCGGCGGTGTCGATGCTGTTACTCCTCTGGCATGTTATGGAGTCTGTCCGGGCGCATCCTCATTATCTGGCGTATTTTAACCAAATTGCTCGCGGAGAAGAACACAAATTCTTAGCGGATAGTAATCTGGATTGGGGTCAAGACCTGGCGAACCTAAAACGCTATGTTCGCGAGAACAGGATTGAAGATCTGCATCTTTATTATTTCGGCTACACTCCGCCACAACGGTTCGGTTTCCTTGTCAACCGGGAATGCACCAAGGAGCGCGGCGCGCACTGGGTTGCAGTCAGTGTGAACAATTTTCTAGGTCTTTCGAACTATCCGGCGGGCCACTTTGACTTGCTGACCACCGAGGACAAAATGGCCACCGTAGGCAAGTCGATTTGGCTCTACCGGGTCGGCGCCGATCATCCCTTTGTCGATCGTCTCTTGCCCGACCCCGAGCGGCAGCCGGTCGGCGAATGAGTAGGCGTAGAAAACCTCGATGCCTCCGGATGTCGCCGAGTGGCCGCCGCGTACCGTCAAGAATAGGCGCGCAAATGAGAGACCGGTCACTGTTTGACGCAGCTTATTGTCCATCTCGAACGGCTCGCGTTCTTGCTCGGTCCTCGGATAAACGGGCGAGGCCTCGCGCAGCTATGAGGAGAGACCTGAAACTCCTGGCTGCTCACGACGCTCTATGGCTGAGAAAGGCTGAGAATAACGGCGTGATCCGACAACCGTCTCGGGCCGGGGCGGAAGCGAAGCAGCACTAAACGCGGTGGCACGGGAAAACCGTTGCGTAGCAGGCGGGGGTCGGTTACACTGTCCGTGCTGGCGCCCCCCCCCCAACGGAATCCTCAACGCAATGAATATGGCCCCAGTCCTGAGAAAGCATTGGCCGGAGTGCGGATTGTTGGCGGTTGCGAGTATAGCGATCCTGTGGCAATTGGGGAACGGAAGTTTACAGGATTGGGACGAAGCTATCTATGCTGAGATTGCGTGGGAAATTACGCAGAGTGGGAATTGGCTAACGCTCCACTGGGGATCACGGCTGTCCGGTTAAAAGTCGAATAGAATCAATTGGTTGGGGTCATAGGGGGATTCGTTTGGGGAGTCGGATGGCTGGAGTGCCTGTAAAAGGGGCATTTTTTCGAATTGCGTAACGCTGAGAATCTGTAGAATCTGGTAAAGACTCGCTTCCAGCCCGAGCCGTTTCCGGACGATGGCGATGAGCACGTAAATCGAGACAGCGATCCAGGTGTGCGTCTTGACGGCGTTCTCGCTGGTGCCGTAAAACGAGTTGATTCGCAGATGTTGCTTGATCCACTTGAAGAACAACTCAATCTGCCAACGCGACTTGTAGATGTGGGCGATGGTCAGCGCCGGGAGCGCGAAGTTGTTGGTCAGAAACTTCAGCCGCTTGTTCGTCCGGGCGTCGAAGTAACTGACCCTCCGCAACGGGTCGGGATAGGCTTGGGCCGATTCGATGGCAGCCAGTATGACGGTCTGATCCGAGCGCAAGCCCGTGGATTTGTCGACGGGATGCGAGTAGCGCCGTTGGAGCAAGATGTTCTTCTTGGTTCGCACGACGAAGAACGACGAGCAGAGAGTGAACACGAAGAGGCGTTCGAAATCGACGTAGGCCCGATCCATGACGTAGAACGCGCCGGCCTCCGGGCCGATCTCGTCGAGGATGTTGATGTCGTGCACTTTGCCTCCAGTAATGCGGATGAACGTGGGAATATTGCCGTGCAGATCCAGCAGCGTGTGCATCTTCACGGCGGCCTTTTGCTTGCGGAATCTCGCCCACGGAAACAGCGACAGGCAGAGGTCGATTGTTGTCGAGTCGAGAGCGTACAGAGTCTGGTCCAAGTCCACACCGATCGGGTCGTGGGCATATAACGGCCGTGCCATGCCAATCAAGACCTGCGCGAAGTCCGCGTAGATCCGCCAGTCGCGCGACTCGTTCGCATCGGCCAGTGTCGAGCGCGCTACCCTGCCGCGGAATCCCATGTGGTAGAGTTTGCCGTGCATCGAACGCAGGCACGTCTCGATGTCGCGGAGGCTTGCCCGATAGGTCAGCTGGGCGAATGCCATCGCAAGAAACTGATCCCAGCAGGAGAAACTTTTCAGATAGGAATCGCCGCGGTAGCGCGATACACATTTCTGAAACTCTTTGCTCGGTAGGTGCTCGATCAGTTGGGAGAAAACCGTACGGCCAAGGTTCATCCCTCATTGTGCCGCGTCCGGATGCTCCGTTCAGGCGACCATTTGCGGCCTCGGGATTTCAAATCGTTCCCGGGCAAAACAGGCCATAAGACATTGAGCGGTCGAGACTTACCGTCCGATGGCGCGACTTTCTCCGGACAGCACTGTTGTCAAGATATAGATGTTTCAACGTGGTATCGTCCCTGTACGGCGGCTACTCGGGTTCGTCGAAGAAGCTGCCCATCTTTCTGAACTTCTGGTAGCGATGCTCCACCAGCTCGGGGGTGCTCATCTTCTGGAGATCGCGAAGGTTTTTTTCGAGAGCATCCGCCAGGTTGGCGGCGGCGGCGTCATAGTCGGTGTGGGCGCCTTCCCCGGGCTCTTCGACGATCTCGTCGACGAGGCCGAGCTTGAGCAAGTCATGGGCCGTAAGCTTGAGGGCATTCGCCGCCAGCTCGGCCTTGCTGGAATCGCGCCACACGATAGCTGCGCAACTTTCGGGCGAAATCACGCTGTAGATGGCGTTTTCGAGGATCAGGACGCGATTGCCTACGCCCAGGGCCAAGGCCCCTCCGCTGCCCCCTTCCCCGATGCAAGTGACGATGATCGGCACGGGCAACTGAGCCATGGACCGCAGGTTTCTAGCAATCGCCTCGGCTTGGCCGCGCTCCTCGGCGTCAATACCGGGATAGGCGCCCGGGGTGTCGAGAAACGTCATCAACGGGCGCCGAAACTTTGCCGCCATCTGCATGACCCGAAGGGCCTTGCGATAACCCTCGGGCTTCGGCATCCCGAAGTTGCGGTGAAGCTTTTGCTTGGTGGTCCGGCCCTTCTGATGGCCGATCGCTATCACCGACGTCCCGCGGAACATGGCATAGCCGCAGACAATGGCGGGATCATCGGCGAAAAGGCGGTCCCCGTGGATCTCTTGAAAGCCGGTAAACACTCGCTGGAAATAATCGAGCGAGTGAGGCCGCTGGGGGTGTCTGGCGAGCTGGACGTGTTCCCAGGCCGAAAGCTCGGCTTCGGCTTCGGGTTGGGAGCGAAGACTCTGGAGTGTGGCTTCCAACTCGCGGATACGAGTCTCGGTGGCTTCATCGGGCTCGGGGTGGCTCCGGCGCAGCTCGGCGATCTGGCGCTCCAGCTCGCTCACGCGCTCTTCCGAGGAGCCAGCCGCGGCGGAGGATTCTTCCGGCGAAGGCTGTGGTGCTTGAGAGGCCATGATGAGCGGGACCGGTTCAGACGTGAAGGACTTCGAGCGAGCCGGCTCCGCAGATATCCTCGATGGCGCGGATGAATTCCCGGTCCGCCTGAACACGCACCGCTAAATCGTAAGATACCAGGAAATCCTTGCCGCAGAGCAGTCTCAGCCGAACGTCCGTTTCTCCAGGCTTGTTCCGGAACAGCTGGTGTAAGCGCTCGGCCACCTGGTTACCGTTGGCCTGCCCGTTCGTCTTGCCCAGCCTGACGGTGATCGAGACCTGCGCGGGAATGGGAACGCGAGCCACGTCGAGCGGCACGACCTCGCTGACGGCGACCTTGGGAGGGCCGCTGTCATCGGGTCGCAGGCTGCCGCGCACCAAGAGCGCCTGATCCTCGTCGAGCATGGGCGACAGGGCTTCATAGTAGTTGGCGAAAACCAGCAGATCGACACTGCCTTGCAGGTCCTCCAATACACCGGCGGCCCAGGGCTTGCCCTCCCGATTGCGCCGGCGGGTGACCGAAGAGAGGATCCCACAAAGGGCCACGGAGGCGCCGTGCTCAAGATTTTCGAGCTTCGAGCTGTCGTGGGTGGCCAGCTCTTCGATTTTGTCGCGGTAGGCGTGCAACGGGTGGCCGGTTACATAGAATCCCAAGGTCTCTTTTTCCCCGGCCAGTTTCTGTTTTTCCGGCCATTCGGGCACGTCGGGCAGAATGTCGTCCGAGGGGGCGCCGCCGGCCTCAAGAGCGGCAAACAGGCCATGCTGCCCCGTGGCACGATCCCGAGACGCGCGCTGGCCGAGCTCGACGGCGCGGTCGAGCGCCGCTATCAGTTGGCTGCGATGTCCGCCGAAGGAATCCATGGCCCCGGCCTTGATGGTGCTTTCCAGCATGCGCTTGTTGAGATGTTTCCAGTCGTTGGTCTCGCAGAAATGGAAAAGCGAATCGAATGTCCCTGCTTCTTTTCGAGCCTCGAGGACGGAGTGCACCGCCGCGCGTCCGACGTTCTTGATGGCCCCGAGACCGAATCGGATGGCATTGTCGCCCGCGGGCGTAAAGTTCCAGTCGCCGGCGTTGAGGTCCGGGGGCAAAACCCGGATGCCGATATCCCGGCATTCGTTGATGTATTTGACGACCTTGTCGGTGTTGCCGGCCTCCGCGGAAAGCAGCGCCGACATGAAGAATACCGGATAGTGCGCCTTGAGATAGGCCGTCACGAAGGCCACGTAACCGTATGCCGCCGAGTGCGATTTATTGAACCCGTAACCGGCGAACTGTTCCATCAACTCGAACAGCTTGCCGACTTTCCTCTTTTCGTAACCACGTTCCAGCGCGCCCGTGACGAAGCGCTCGCGTTGCGCGGCCATCTCTTGGGGCTTCTTCTTCCCCATGGCCCGCCGCAGCAGGTCCGCCTCGCCCAGCGAATAGCCGGCCACGCGGTGGGCGATCTGCATCACCTGCTCCTGATAGACAATGACCCCGTAGGTTTCTTCGAGAATCTCCTTGAGAACCGGCAGGCTGTAGTGGACGGGTTTTCTACCGTGGCGGCGGTCGATGAAATCGCTGATCATGCCGCCCTGTATGGGCCCGGGACGATATAGCGCGTTGAGTGCGATCAGATCTTCGAGGCGTTCCGGCCGATAGCGCCGCAGGATGTCACGCATCCCGGAAGACTCGAACTGGAAGACCCCGCTGGTCAGGCCGCGCGACAGCAGGGCGTAGGTTTCCTTGTCATCGAGGGGCAGTTCCTCCGGCCGCAGGTCGATCCTCTGCTCCCCTTTGAGCAGACGCAGCGCTTCATCGATCACCGTAAGGGTGGTCAGGCCGAGAAAGTCCATCTTGAGCAACGACAGCCAGTCGAGGCTCTTCATGTCGTACTGGGTAACAATCTCGTCCTTGGCGGTTTTGTAGAGCGGCACCAACTCCCTGAGCGGCCGTGAAGCGATGACGACGCCGGCGGCGTGAACGGAAGGGTTGCGGGAAACTCCTTCCAGGCGTTGAGCCGTTTCCATGAGCTCGGCGATGCGACGGTCTTTCTTGACCTGCTCGCCGAGCGCCGGCTCCTGTTTGAGGGCCGCGGCCAACTTGATGTTCAGCACGTTGGGGACCAGCTTCGTCAGGCGGTCAACGTCAGCGTAGGGCATGTCCATCACCCTTCCTACGTCCTTGATGGCCGCCTTCGCCGCCAGGGTGTTGAAGGTAATGATCTGCGCGACCTGTTCGCGCCCATATTTTTCGGTGACGTATTGGATCACCTCGCCGCGGCGGTTCATGCAGAAGTCGATATCGATATCGGGCAGGCTGACGCGTTCGGGGTTGAGGAACCGCTCGAACAGCAGGCCGTAGTACAGGGGATCAATGTCGGTGATCTGCATGGCGTAAGCCACCAGCGAGCCGGCCGCCGAGCCGCGTCCCGGTCCGACCGGAACGTTCTTGGAGCGCGCGAACCGAATGAAGTCCCAGACGATCAAGAAGTAGCCCGAGAACTTCATCTGCTGGATGACGCGGATCTCGTGGTCGAGCCGCTCCTCGTACTCGGCCAGCTCGTGTTTGAGCGAGCCTTGAGCGGCCAGGGCTTCCAGCCGCGCTCTTCGCTTCTCGAACCCCTGGCGCGCCGCCCACTCGAAATAGGTGTCGGCGGTGTGTTCGGAGGGAACTTCAAACGCCGGGAATGGGTCCTTCACGCGCTCGATCCGCAGGTTGCACTGCTCGGCGATTTCCCAGGTGCGAGTGAGGGGGTCGGGATTGCCGTCGAAGGTTCGCAACATCTCCTCTTGCGATTTGACGTGAAACTCTTCGGTGGAGAAGCGCATCCGGTTCGGCTCGCTCAAGGTTTTGCCGGTCTGGATGCAGAGCAGGGCGTCGTGAGCGTGGGC
Source organism: Bryobacterales bacterium (assembly GCA_965248365.1). GTDB lineage: Bacteria > Acidobacteriota > Terriglobia > Bryobacterales > UBA6623. The sequence continues at coordinate 2,046,713 of CBDFJA010000004.1, forward strand.
GTCTTCCTTGGTCAAGTAATGCGCGTCGTTGGTGGCGACGAGCGGGATGCCGGTTTCTTGGCTCAGGCGAAAAAGCAGTGGCAGGACCTTCTTGTCGGCGTCGAGACCGTGGTCTTGCACCTCCAGGTAGAAATTGTCCTTCCCGAACATGTCGAGGTAGGTGTAGGCGAGACGGCGGCCCTCTTCGTATCCCTTATCGATCAGAGCTTCGTTGAGGTCGCCCCGCAGACAGCCGGAAAGGCAGATCAGCCCCTGGCTGTGCGAGGCCAGCAGGTCTTTGTCGATCCGCGGCTTGTAGTAGAAGCCTTCGAGGTAGCCTGTCGACACCAGATCAATCAGATTGCGGTAGCCCTGTTGGTTTTCGCACAGCAGGGTGAGGTGGTTATAGCGATCGGACTCGCCGCGCGTCTTGTGCCCTTTTTGGGAGACGTAGACCTCGCAGCCGATGATCGGCTTGACCCCGCGGGATTGGCCCTCGTTATAGAACTGAACGGCTCCGAAGAGGTTGCCGTGATCGGTGATGGCGATGGCCGGCATCTCCTGCCGCTCGGCCAATTTCATCAACTGGGTGATCTCGCAGGCGCCGTCGAGCAGGGAATAATCGGTGTGGCAGTGAAGGTGAACAAAGGGAACGGACATCGAGTTAGTATCAGTATAGGCGCGCCCGGAGGGGTGGTCAATGTGAAAGCCCGGATCGGGCCGAAGCTACCGAAAACCGGCGAAAAACCCGTCTGACGGCAGTGTGGATTGTTTGGTTCCCATTGTGCGGTGCAAGGAACCGCCGGCCGGGAAATGCCGTCGCGGAAACACGGAATCCGCTAGACTGACGGCTTCTGAGTAATCAAATAGATGTGCCTCCCACCCCAGCTAAGGAATCACCTTCCCTGCGTGTTTCTTGCGGCTGGGCTAATCGCTTTAGATCAGGCGACGAAAGCGGCCATCGCTTCGGCCTTCCCCCTGCATACCTCCAGGCCCGTCATCGACGGCTTCTTCGACTTGGTTCATACGCGCAATACCGGGGTGGCTTTTAGTCTTTTCGCCGACAGTGGACCCCTCGTCAAGGGCATTATCCTGCCGCTCGTTTCAGGACTGGCCATCGTGTTGGTTTTGGTGTTGTTCTGGAAATCCGCATCGGGCCCCCGTAGGGTTCGATACGGACTGACGTTGATTCTTGCGGGTGCCGCCGGCAATCTTTACGACCGCCTCGTCCATGGTTATGTGGTGGACTTCCTGGACGTCTTCGTCGGCTCCTATCACTGGCCTGCTTTTAACGTCGCCGATAGCTGTATCACCGTCGGCGCGGGCCTGTTGGTGTTGGACGCTTTTTTGACTCGCGGGCAAGACGCCCGGCCGGCGGAGTTAGACTAGATAGCGCGTATGTGCCCCCGGTTATTTACCATTGGCTCCTTTTCCCTACCCACCTACGGCCTGCTGGTCGTGGCCGGCCTGCTGGTGGGACTGCTGATTGCCGGTCGGCTCGGGCGCCGCGTGGGGATCGATCCCGATCACGTGACCAACCTGGGCGTGTACTTGGCCCTTTCCGCCATCGTAGGCGCGAAGCTGTTCATGGTCTTGTCCGATGGGGGTTACTACCTAGAGCATCCCAGCCGGATCTTTTCGCTGGCCACCCTGCGGGCCGGCGGCGTGTTTTACGGCGGCTTGCTGGCGGCTCTGGGAACCGCGTTTTGGTTCTCCCGAAAATACGGACTTCCCCCCTTGCGGACAGCCGACGTGTTCGCCCCGGCGGTGGCTATCGGGCATTCCATCGGCAGGTTGGGCTGTTTCGCGGCGGGTTGCTGCTGGGGAAAGCCGTCCTCGCTTCCCTGGGCGATGGCTTTCACTGATCCGGCGGCCCACGACTACGTGGGGGTGCCGCTGAACATCCATCTGCACCCAACCCAGCTCTACGAAGCCGGGGGCACGCTGCTGATCGGGCTTGTTCTGCTCTGGCGCTTCGGGAAGCCCCACCCGCCGGGAGCCATTGTTGGCCTCTACCTGATGCTCTACTCGGCGTTCAGATTCGGCGTCGAGTTCTTGCGAGACGAAGCGGAGCGAGACTTTCCCTTCGGGGGCGCGCTGAGCACGACGCAGTGGGTCGCTCTCCTGCTGGTAATGGCCGGTATCGTGCTGCTGGCCCGACAGCGGGGTAAAGCAACCGGCCCCCTCGCCCAGCACTCGAGCGGCTGAACGACATGGCTCCCTCCGCGGCAGGACGCCTGTTCCTGATCGACTCCTTCGGCTTGATCTTCCGAGCGTTCTACGGACGGGCGAGGAGCGGGGTTCCTCCGATGCGCACCTCCACCGGGATCCCCACCGAGGCGGTTTACATCTTCTCGACCATGCTCAAGCGCCTGATCGCCGAGCACCAGCCCGACTACCTGGCCGCGGTCTGGGAAGGGAGGGGGCCGACCTTCCGCGACGAGCTTTTTGCCGACTATAAGGCCACCCGCGCCGAGACTCCGCCGGAGCTGATCGAGCAGATGCCCTACATCCAGCGCTGGCTCGACGCCGCCCGGGTTCCGACCCTTGCCCACGACGGCTACGAAGCGGACGACGTGATCGCTACGCTGGCCCAACAAGCGGCCCGACTGGGACGCGAAGTCTATATTGTCTCCAGCGACAAAGACTTGACCCAACTGGTGAGCGACCGCATCTTCATTCTCAATCCGATGAAGAACGATTTGGTCTATGACAGCGCCGTCGTTGAAGAGATGATGGGCGTGCCGCCGCAAAGGGTGGTGGACATGATGGCCCTCAAGGGCGATTCGGTGGATAACATCCCGGGAGCGCCGGGCATCGGGGACAAAGGAGCACGCAAGCTGATTCACGACTACGGAAGCGTCGAAGGGGCCATCGAACACGCGGCGGAAGTAAAACGCAAGACCTACCGCGAGAGCCTGCAACAAAACCGGGACCAGATCTTGCTCAGCAAGAGGCTCGTCGCGCTGGCGACGGACGTTCCCGTGAAGTGGGACATCGAGTCTCTGCGGGCGGCCCAGCCCGACGTCGAGGCGATGGCCGAGCTCTATCGCGAGCTCGAGTTTCACAGTTTGCGTCAGCAGCTCGAGGCCCCGGCCGGCGAATCCGAGATCCGGTATCGGACATTCGCCTCGGAGGATGAATTCAACTCGTGGTTTGAGGATGCGGCCGGAGGCGGCAGCGAAAAACACCCGATCTCCGTGGCCGTCGATCTATCCGCGGACGACGAGCTGACGGGGGGCGGACTCGGTTTTTGCGGGGAATCGGAAGAGGCCTGTGTGTTGCCCGCCGATCTGTTGTCGGTCGCGAAAGAGTTTCTCGAAGACTCGTCGCAACCCAAACGAGTGCACGATTCCAAGGAGGCCATCAAGCAGCTCGAGGTGAAAGGAATTTCACTTGCCGGCGCAGCCGATGATACAAAACTGGCTACGTTCCTTGTCCACCCGACACTGGCGGATTATTCGCTTTCAAAGCTTGCACCTCGGTTCCTAGACGCGAAACTCGACGCCGGAGTCGCGCAGGCGGCCTATCTCACGCGCCAGCTCGGCGAGATTTTTTCTTCTGAGTTAGGGAAGCAGGAGTTAAAGGATCTCTATGAGACAATTGAGTTGCCGTTTGCTCCGGTGCTCGAGCGGATGGAGCGCAACGGAGTCCTGCTGGACTCGGAAGCGCTCGCCTCGCTTTCGGCTCGGATGGACGGCGAGATCGAGTCTCTGAACGCCGATATTCACAAGCTCGCCGGGTCGGTGTTCAACATTAACTCGCCCAAACAACTGGCCAAGGTGCTTTTCGAGGATTTGAACCTGCCCGCGCCTCCGCGGCGGGGAAAGACCAAGGCGCTTTCGACCGCCTCGGACGTGCTAGAGGGGCTATCGTCGTCGCACGAGATCGCCGACAAGATTCTCCACTATCGACAACTGGCCAAGCTCAAGGGAACCTACGTCGACGCTCTTCCGGCGCTGGTGGATTCTTCGACCGGCCGGCTGCATACGACGTTCAACCAAACCGGGGCCGCCACGGGCCGGCTGTCATCCTCCAATCCCAACCTGCAAAACATTCCCATTCGTACCGAGCTCGGACGCGAGATCAGAGCCGCCTTTATCGCCCACGAGGGTTGGAACCTGCTGGCGGCAGACTACTCCCAGATTGAATTGCGGATTCTGGCTCACCTGTCGGGGGACCGTGTTTTGACCGACGCCTTTCAGAAGGGCGAGGACATCCACACGCGCACGGCGGCGGAGGTCTTCGGCGTGCTCCCTTTGTCGGTCGGCCCCGAGGCGCGCCGCCGCGCCAAGGCGGTCAACTTCGGCATCGTCTACGGGCTCAGCGCCTTCGGTTTATCGCAGCAGCTCGGAATCCCGGTTTCAGACTCGAAGAAGTACATTGACGACTACTTCGAGCGTTATTCGGGCGTGAAGGCGTTCATTGACGGCACGCTCAAGCAGGTTCGAAGATCCGGCATCACCCGAACGCTTTTCGGCAGGCTGCGCCCCATTCCCGAGATGGACAGCCGAAACCCCGCCCAGCGCGGCTTCGCCGAGCGAACCGCCGTCAACTCACCCATCCAGGGATCGGCCGCCGACCTGATCAAGCTGGCCATGATTCGCGTGGACCAACGTTTGCGGGACGAGGCGAGGGAAGCGCTGATGCTGCTCCAAGTCCACGACGAGCTGCTGTTTGAAGTTCCCGAAGCGGAGACCGACGCCGTCGCCCGCCTGGTCAAGAAGGAAATGGAAGGCGTTTACGATCTCAAGGTGCCAATCGTCGCGGACGTCAAAGTCGGCAAGAACTGGCGGGACATGGAGCGGGTTGGGTAGGAAGCGCTGCCTCAACTACGAGCGGCCCCCGGCCCATCCTGGAAGAAAAGTTTTTGCTGGCCTGTGAGAACGGCCTCTTTGTCACGAGATCGGGACGCCTCGACGGCCAAGTACGACCGCATCGCCCTGGCGACCAACAGCCGCGCATCCGGGCCGTAAGCGGCGAGCTGGGCGTCGATCCACTCGTTGACGGCTTGAGCGGTGGTTTCCGAGTTCACGAGGGCCTCGGCTTGCGATTCAAAAGCGGGGATGAATTTCTCGGCGAAATGGCGTTTGTTTTCGAGGGAGACGAGGTCGGAGATTTCGAGGGCGTAGTCGGGAAGCTCAACGTCGATCAGCGCCAGCATCGACTTCATGAAAGAGTTTGAGAAGGCGAGAACTTCTTCGTCCACCTTGCGGCGGATTTCCCAAAATTGCTCGTCCGAGGCCTCGGGGCCGGCGGGTTCCGATGACTTCTCGATGTAAACCTTGTTTTTCGGTTCGGTTCCCGAGGGCCGAATAGTCGTTCGCAGTCCGCCTTCGAGCGTAATCGTCAGCAAGTTTCGCGAGCTCCGATCAGTCCCGGACTTGAAAGCCCCGAAGACACCCTCATCCCAGTAGTCCGCCACGGAAACGACTTTCAGACCGCCCATCGAATCGGGCAGGTCCGCGCGAAGCTCCTGCTGAATTTTCGCCATGGCCGCCGTGCCGGCCGCGCCTTGCATGATGGTCGATCGCAAGAGATTGCGGTGATACCCATAGCGCTTGTAGGTGTCGATCAAATAGCGACACAGGCTGCCGCGTTGTTCTTTCAACTCCGACGCCAGCTCGGCCAGAACAATCGCCGCGCCGGCAGCGTCTTTGTCGCGGACTTCGGGAGTAACCAAGAGACCGTGGCTCTCCTCGGCCGCCAGCACGAAATCTTCGAGCCGGGCCTTCACTCCATCAAATTGGCCGCTGCGTTCGAGGCAGTCCAAAATATCCCCGACATACTTGAATCCCACGAGCAGATTTCCGATGACCCGAGCGCCGAAGGATTCGGCAATCCGCGCCATGAGGTCCGTCGTCACCTGGGTCTTGATGATCAGCGGCGCGGCGGGCAGCTTACCGGCACGCTGAAGCGCCTCGAGCCGGTAGCGGGTCAATATCACAGCCAGTTCATTGCCGTTGATAAAGACGAAGTCGTCTTCCCAAGGAACCGCCGCGCCAATGCGGTCGGCATCGGGGTCTGTCGCCAGCACCAGATCCGCGCCGACCTGCTTGGCTTGCTCGATCGCTAGGTCCATCGATTCGGGTACTTCCGGGTTCGGGGTCCGGAACTTGACGTTGGCGAAATCGCCGCAATAGGGGCGCTGAGCTTCGACGGTGAAAAACTGCTTGCCCTCCTCGAAACCGGCTGCCCGCAAGCAGCGGCCCACAGTGTTTCGGCCCGTACCGTGAAGGGGCGTGTAGACGATCTTGGCGCCTCCCGGCTCGCTTCGCAGGCGCAAGCCCAAGTTGACATCCACATACGCCTGGCGGTTGAGGTCGGTGACCGGCCGAATCAGACCTGACTCCAGCGCTTCCTCGTAGGGCATGCTCTTGACATCAGCGATGGTCTCGACGATCTTGACCATCTCCTCGTCGTGGGGAGGAATCTCCTGGCCGCCTCGACTGTTGTAAAACTTGCCGCCGTTGTCGTCGGGATGGTTGTGGGAAGCGCTGACGTTGAGCCCCCCGTGCGCTTCGAATTGGCGTATCAGAAAGGAGAGCTCGGGCGTGGAAAGGTAGTCGTCCAGTTCGTCGGAGAGCATGTAGACCACAACTCCGGCGGCGCAATAGACCGATGCGGCGATGTGCGCGAAGTCCTTGGACGAAAGTCCCGAGACGGGATTCGGGACATCCGGAGGGTAGATCCCACGCAGATCCGAGTAACGGCGAACGTCATAGGTGACGACGACTTTGAGGTCGGATTCCTCCGGGAACTTCCGGCGCAGGTATTCGACGTGGCCTTGAACCGACGAGGCAATCGTATAGGGGTTGATCCGATTGGGACCTATGCCGACCGGTCCGCGTCGTCCTCCGGTACCGAACGGCATCACCTGGTAGAAACTGTCCAGGACTAACTCAAACTTCTCGGCGGTGATCATCCACTCGACGAGGGACCGGTAATCGCTCGATTCCCCATCGAGCAAGGAGGCAAATTTGTCGTGGTCAAGCCAGTCTTTAAGATGGGCGACGGCGGACCGCTTGATCTCTGCATCCAAGCGGAGCGTCTGGAAGCCGGCTTTTGTGCGGTCTGTTAGCTCTTGATTGCTAAGCGGCACCGAACGGATTCTCCTTGAATTACAAGGATAGGGGAAAACAGAGGGTTGGCGGGGTCAGCAACCGCGGCTAGGCCTTGTGACGCTAGCGATCAACAGCCTCTCCGGAATCAGCCGGTTCGCCGCCCGGAACCGGGGCGGGGCCGTGGAAGTAGCCCGGTCGCGATCGGACTCTTAGCCCCTTGTAGTTCACTGTCACCTTGATACGGTGGAAAATGCCGCTCTCGTTCAAGTTATTGGGGCGATAGGTCAGAAGATACTGGCTCCGAATGTCTTCTCCAATCGCGGCGATCGATTCCTGCAGACCGGACTCCGTCCGAGGACTATAATCCTTGCCGCCGGTACCCTTTGCCAGCAACTCCAGGGGGTTGTTGAAGAACAGATTCTTCACGCCCCTGACTAGGTCGATAACGACGGGAATCACATTACCGGTTACGTCGTAGCGGCTCTGTTGCATCGTCGTGGGCGTGGCCACCTGGCCGGGCGCCACCGGCCGCGCCTGGACTCCCGGGGGAATCGGATCGGGATTGATTTTCGGCCACTTGGTGACCCGCGCTGAAGCGGTCGAAAGCCGAATCGGGTAGACCATGATGTCGTGCAGTTGCGCGGTGCGCAGGGTCTCGCCCAGGCCGATGTTACTTCCGTTCTCTTGGGACTCGGAGACGACCACGACGATCTTGCGGTGTTCGCCGGGCCGCCGAACAAGCAACCGGATCGCTTCATACACCCCGTCACTGAGCCGCACGGCGTTACTACCAATGGTGATCCTTTTGAGAGATTTTTCAATCTTCTTGTTGTCGTTCGTGAAATCTTCCATCAGCCGCACGCGGTTGTCGAAAGCGATCAAAGCCGCCTCGCCGAACTCACCCAAAACCATGTCCGTGAAAATGACGGCGGTCTTGGTGACATCGGGAAGCAGCCTCTCCACGCGGCCGCTGGATTGAACGCATATCACCATCGAGATCGGCAGGAAGGCAACCTCGAAGCTGTCGATCCGCTGCTCGGTTTCGTTGTCGAGGATCGTGAAATCGGCCTTCTCCAATCCGGAAACATATACTCCCTTAGGTCCGAGAACCGTTACCGGCACGGTTACGACGTCCACGGTGGAGACGAAAACCGTGGGGTTGTCAACCGTCAGAACCGCGGGCCGGCCAGCGTCTTGGGTGCCGGACCCTTGGCTTCGGGCGGCGGTGGGAAACAACACCTGAAAAGCCAGCCAAGCTGACAGGATCGGCCAGGCGAGTGTTCGGGCGCGGCGTTTCATTCGGGTCCGGAGCGGTCGTGTCGGCCACGGTTCCGGCGAATCGCTTCCGGAAGCGGATCGACGTGCAATGGGGCGCGTCTTCGGGTCATGGATTGGGGCTGACACGGCTCCCTACTTTAGGTTACGTTCGGCGCCACCGGTCGGTTCCGTCAAGAAGGCCCGGCTGTTTCTGCTATGTGCTCGTCCGAGCACGACGGTACGAACCGCTTTCGCCGCCGGTTTTCTCCAAGAGATAAACGTCGCTAATCTCGATCGACTTGTCGAGGGCCTTGGTCATATCGTAAATGGTCAGCGCGGCGACCGAAGCGGCGGTCAAGGCCTCCATTTCAACACCGGTCGCGGCGGTCGTGGTTACCTCGGTGTGAATTTCCGCACCGCCGTCGCCGAGATCGATGCGAACGTCGACGCTGGTCAACATCAGGGGGTGGCACAGCGGTATGAGCTCTGAGGTGCGTTTGGCGCCGCTGATTCCCGCAATCCGCGCGACTTCCAGGGGGTTCCCTTTGGGGTTGTCGGGCAGCTTGCGGATGACTTCCGGGGACAGCTTGACAAAGGCATGAGCGCGGGCCCTGCGGTGGGTCGGTTTCTTGTCCGTGACGTCCACCATCCGAACAGCCCCGCTGTCGTCGAAATGGGAAAGCGAGCTCATCGCGGCAGAACCGAAATCCAGTCGCCGGCAGCCCACGAGGCCCGGTCCGTGGAGGCCACCAAGAAACAGTTGGCCTTGGCGAAGGCGGCCAGGTCGCCGGACCCTTGCCATTTTACCGGATTCACCCTCGTCTCACCGTAGTCGCCGGTCCATCGGGCGGGCAGAAACCGAGTGAGCACGGGCTTGTGCTTGAAGTCCGCCCCAAGCCGGGCCGCGAAGAAGGGGAGCGGCGAGTCCGAGCGTCCGGCCAGCCGGTCAAGCGCCATGCGCGCAAAGACTTCAAACGTCACCATGGTCGAGATCGGGTTTCCCGGCAAGCCGAAGACCGGGGTGCCGGCGACTTGTCCGAAGACCAAAGGCTTTCCGGGCTGGATCAGCACCTGGGTGATATAGAACTCGGCACCAAGATCGGTCAGCACCCGCTCGACGAAGTCGTACTTGCCCATGGAAACGCCGCCCGAGAGCAGCAGCATGTCGGCCTTAAGCCCCTGCTCGACCAACTCTCGGGTGCGGTTGATCTCGTCGGGGGCGATGGGCAAAATGATCGCCTCGCCTCCGCGGCGGCGAACCTGCATCGCCAGCGCGTGAGCGTTCGAGTTGCGTATCTGGAACGACTCGGTTTTTTCGGTGACCTCGACGACCTCGTCGCCCGTTGAGAGGATCGCCACGCGAGGCCGGCGATAGACTTCGATCTCGCCGTGGCCGGTCGCGGCCAACAAAGCGATCTCGGGATAGTCGAGGTTCTGACCCGCCGCTAAGATGACGTCGCCGGCTTTCGCCTCGCTGCCCCGAAGAATTAGATTTTTGCCCGCCGGGACGCCGCTTTCGAGTGTAACGTGCTCGCCTTCCCGGGTCGAATACTCCCACATGACGACGGCGTCAGCGCCCTCGGGACCGGGGGCTCCGGTCATGATCTCGACCGTCTCGCCGCTCTCGATTCGAAACCGGGAAAGCTCTCCCGCACGGGTCTGCCCGAGAACTTTCAAGCGTGCCGGAGGATTGGCGACGTCGGAAGCAAGCACGGCGAACCCGTCCCGGGCCGAGCGGTTGAACGGCGGATAGTCCCGGTCGGAGCGAATGTCTTCTGACGCCACTCGCCCTAGCGCCGCGCCCAGCGAGACTGATTCGGCGGCAGGCGTCGAAGCGATTTCATTCATCCGTTCCGACACCACCGTTCGCCCCTGCTCGAACGTCAGTGCCTGCTTGGCGGTGGGTTGGTGCATGATTTCAAAAGGGGAACGGCGCCCCGGTCGCGGGTTAGTCCCAATGCTGTCGACTTAATCTGTGCTCGAATCAACCCGAATGTGATTTGTTCACAGAACCTTCCGAGCCGCGACCGTGAGAGAGCGGTCCAGTAATTGCTTTCGATAAAACGATCGCTAACTTATGCCACCAAGCACTAGCCCGCATTTCTCACCACCTGAGGGTCAAAGCACGCCATAACTGCGTTCGCGTTTGCTCGCCGCCGGCCCGAGGCTTCAACGCAAGAGCGATTCCAGCTTCGAACCCCGGCGAATGATCGTCTGCTCGCGCTCCGGCCCCGTGGAAACGGCGCCGACTTCGATGCCTGTCTTCTCTTCGAGGTAGTGCAAGTAATCCTGGGCAGCTTGAGGCAGCCCGTCGAACTCGGTGATCCCCTCGGTCAAGCACTCCCAGCCCGGGCGCTCTTCGTACACGGGATCGATCTGCTCGAGCACGCGCGAGAGGGCCGGCATGCTATTCAGAGTCTCATTGCGATAACGGTAGCCCACGCAGACCGGGATTGTTTGGTGATGATCAAGCACGTCGAGTTTAGTGATGATCAGTGAAGACAGGCTGTTTACGTGATGGACGTAGCGGATCAGCGGTACGTCGAACCACCCGCAGCGGCGCGGCCTTCCGGTGACGGTACCGAATTCCCGGCCTTGCTCGCGCAGCTTGTCGGCCTCGGGCCCAGTCGCTTCGCTGGGAAACGGGCCGCCGCCGACGCGCGTGGCGTATGCCTTCGAGATACCTACCACGGCGTGCACTTGGGTGGGAGAGACGCCCAATCCGGTGCAAACTCCTCCCGCCGTGGCGTTCGAAGAGGTCACGAAGGGGTAGGTGCCGTGATCGATATCGAGCATCGTGCCCTGCGCTCCCTCGAAAAGGACTCGCTTACCATCGAGCATGGCCTCGGCCAGGTAGTGTGACGTGTCGCGGACGAACGGCCGCAGCCGATCCGCGTAAGCCTGATACTGCTCGCGGATGCCCTCTACGTCCGAGTCTTCGTGGATTTCCAGGGCAGTGGCGACGACGTCCTTTTCTCGAGCGATCGCGCGGAACCGATCGGCGAATGTTTCCGTGTCCAGCAGTTCGGCCAAGCGAATCCCTCGGCGGCTCGCTTTATCCTCATAACAAGGTCCGATCCCGCGCGACGTGGTTCCAATCCGAACCTTGCCGGGCCCGTTTTCCGTTACCTTTTCCATCATCCGGTGGTAAGGGAAAATAATGTGCGCTCGGTTGCTCACGAAGAGGTTGCCTTCGACTTCCACTCCCAAGCGCTTGAGGGTATCGATCTCCTTGAGCAAGGCGGCGGGATCGATGACAACCCCGTTACCGATGACGGCTTTCGTGCCTGCTCGCAGGATACCGCTGGGGATCAGGGTCAAGATGTATTTTTGGTCGCCGACGTAAACGGTGTGGCCCGCGTTGTGACCCCCCTGATGGCGCGCGACCACGTCGAATCGTTCGGCAATGAAATCGACGATCTTCCCCTTGCCCTCGTCTCCCCACTGCGTACCTAAGATCAGAAGATTGCTCATAGCATTCGACGCCCAAGTCGTTCCTGGCAGCGACAGGCGGGGACGTTCGCCCGCCCCGACAAATCCTCGGCCAGATAACCAGGTTAGACAAACCCGCGGGGGCCGGCTGCCTCCCAATTTTACCGGCTGTTGGGCCCGGGTGTAAATCGCAGCCGGTGCGCTGATACTGCGTCGATAGGTTCGCGGGCGGTCCCGGCATCCGCGGGAATCCGCCGGTCAGTCACTCGCGCCCGCAAAATTGTCAATGGAGCTATAGAATTTTTTCTCGTGTTTTCAATGAGTTGTGGCGGTGGGGAGCTTGCGCCGGCGCTTTCGTAATATAATGGTCGTTCACTTACTATGGGAAGCGTGTTGACTCCTAGGCAAGGGTTCCGTCGATGTTGCCTGATCGCCTGACTTTGGCGGGATTCGCTTTCCCGATCAACTGAAAACCTTAGCGAGGGAACCTGAAGTTGCACCCGGGTCAGTGATCTTTCCCCGCTTTTTACCATCGTCGCACTACGCGCTTTCTTGTCAGCGTCGGTAGGATGGGAGTACGCAGAGGTCCACATGGATTTTTATCCGGTTCTTTGGTCGATTTTGATTGCATTCATTCTAGCTGAGCTTTCTACATTTTCTACGACGATCTACCTGCACCGAAGCCTCACGCACCAGGCGCTGAAGCTTCACCCGGCGCTGGCGTTTGTGGTACACCTGCAGTTATGTCTAGGGACCGGCATCGTTCCCCGCGAGTGGGCCGCGGTTCACCGAAAGCATCATCGCTTTTCGGATCAGGAAGGCGACCCGCATAGCCCGTATATCGAGGGCCTGTGGAAGGTTCTGTTCTTGAACGTGCTCATGTACAAGAGAGAGGTCAAGAACCCCGAGACGATTGAGACCTTCACTCCCAACTGGAAAAACGACTTAATCGATCGCATTCCCCGCGCCGGCACGCTGGGTCCCTATGTAGGGATGGCGATATTGGCGGCTTCGTTTCCAGCGCTTCTGGGCGTCAACGTTTGGCTCGGCGCCGTCCTCGGAGTTGCCACTTGGTGGCTTAACGCCGGCATGTACGTCTTCTTGAACGCGATGATCAACAGCGTTTGCCACAAAGTCGGTTATCGCAACTTCAAGAATCATCTCGCCACCAACCTACAGTGGGTCGCTCTACTCACCGGAGGAGAGGGTCTGCACAACAATCACCATCAGTTCCCCATGTCCGCTCGCATGAAGGCCAAAAGGACCGAGATTGACCCGGCGTGGCCGATCATCTGGGTACTGAGGAAGCTGCGCCTGGCCGAGTACAGCGATTCCGCGCTGGCAACGACCGAACCGCCCCCCGAGAAAGCGGCCTAAACCTCGTTCAAGTGGCTGACACGAAGATTACGGTACGCAACAACGGACCCTTCCGGGTCGAAGGCGAGTTCACCGTCGTCGACGCCGACGGCAAGCCCTTTGATTTGGCCGGACGGACGGTGATCAGTCTCTGCCGCTGCGGCGAGTCGGAAAACAAACCCTTCTGTGACGGCAGCCACGGCCGGTGCGGCTTCGAGTCCGTTACACCGGCTCGCCCTCTGCCTCCTCCTAAACCCAAGCCGTAACTCCCCGGCGTGGTTGATCTGAGCCGCGACCGCCACGGCCGTTACGGATACATGCCCTATCTCGGTTTCCTGCCCTCGAACAAGCTCGACACGAGCGAATCCGAGCCGTGCCCGTCAGGGCGCGGGCCCGCGGACTTGCCCGCTTTCTCACCACGTGGCGAGGCGAAACGTGTGAGAAGGCGTCGGCTGGTGAGAAATGCGCGCTAGTTAGCCGCCCCGAACCTCAACAAGATCATCGTTGCGTTGTACCCGGCGTGCATAAAGACTGAGGGCACGACCGACCGCGTACCGGCCCTGACCGCGCCGAAGGCCGCGCCCACGACGAAAAGCCCCAGCAGCACCTGCCACTGCCAGGCATTTTGGCGCCCATGAAGGGCCGTGAACATGGCACTCGTCAGCAGGATGGCCACGAATGCGCCGTGAGATCTTTCAAAGACAGGGAACAAGAAGCCGCGAAACAGCAGTTCCTCGACGACGGGGGCAATGAAGACGGCGAACAGAGCCACGAGCGCAAACGAGAATTGGTCCTGCGACATGAGAGCGTCAATGGGCAGACGCTTCGCCGGTTCGGGGAGGAGCGTAGCGCCCAGCGACACGACGAGACTAAGGAGCAGCCCCAAAAAAAGATACTGGAAACGGGAATGGCCCCGTGCTCTCCAGCCGATGGCCGGACCGAAAGATAGCCTGTAGCGTGCTGTGATGCGCCAGTGGATGAACCCTAGCAGCGTGAGCGACCAGAAAAACTGCACGGCCAACGCCAGTGGAGCCGATGTGAGAGAGTCTAAAACCGAGGGTGGGCTGCCTCTCAAATGACCTTGCCCAAAGTAGATGGCGAAGCCAACTACATTGACGATGACCAACGCCGTCGCCGCGAATACGATGAGGTAGGCGACATCGCGATACCCCCACCCGCCCGGCGTTTCAGGTTTTGCCGCCGGGGCGCCCGGTTCGGGCGCACCCGAACGGGTCGGCGCCTGCGCTGAACGGCCGGCGGTGCGTGGCGTGTGGTTTGCCGCGGGATCGCGATCCATCGAACGATTTCCTCCATCGTACCAGCCTGGCGTGGTTTCTCCGGCAGGCAGGCGCGCCGAGCATCTTCGGTAATGAGGGTGTATTTTTCTGATGCCACGGGTCTGTTGTGCGCGACAGAGAGCTTCCGCCCTGGCCCCATGCGGCTGGCTGACCGCCTGAAGACTCGTCGCTGGGTTGCTTCGAAACTGTGACAGGAGTTGGAGGGGACCATCCATCCCGCCGGTCCCACCCCGCACCAGCTTTTAACTGCCCTGTCACGGCAAGCAGTCGCCGTTGTTTCGCTGGCCGCGAGTAAACGGTATGCGGTCTTTTTTCCACACACAGGCCTCCTGCCGGGCATGAAGCATCTCTCCCTCGAAACGTTTGATCCCTGAACGAGTTACCTATGACCTTGGACACGAGGTGCGGGAAAGGTGTAGAACCAGTGCTGTCCGGGGAAAGTCGCGCCATCGGACGGTAAGTCTCGACCGCTCAATGTCTTATGGCCTGTTTTGCCCGGGAACGATTTGAAATCCCGAGGCCGCAAATGGTCGCCTGAACGGAGCATCCGGACGCGGCACAATGAGGGATGAACCTTGGCCGTACGGTTTTCTCCCAACTGATCGAGCACCTACCGAGCAAAGAGTTTCAGAAATGTGTATCGCGCTACCGCGGCGATTCCTATCTGAAAAGTTTCTCCTGCTGGGATCAGTTTCTTGCGATGGCATTCGCCCAGCTGACCTATCGGGCAAGCCTCCGCGACATCGAGACGTGCCTGCGTTCGATGCACGGCAAACTCTACCACATGGGATTCCGCGGCAGGGTAGCGCGCTCGACACTGGCCGATGCGAACGAGTCGCGCGACTGGCGGATCTACGCGGACTTCGCGCAGGTCTTGATTGGCATGGCACGGCCGTTATATGCCCACGACCCGATCGGTGTGGACTTGGACCAGACTCTGTACGCTCTCGACTCGACAACAATCGACCTCTGCCTGTCGCTGTTTCCGTGGGCGAGATTCCGCAAGCAAAAGGCCGCCGTGAAGATGCACACGCTGCTGGATCTGCACGGCAATATTCCCACGTTCATCCGCATTACTGGAGGCAAAGTGCACGACATCAATATCCTCGACGAGATCGGCCCGGGGGCCGGCGCGTTCTACGTCATGGATCGGGCCTACGTCGATTTCGAACGCCTCTTCGTGTTCACTCTCTGCTCGTCGTTCTTCGTCGTGCGAACCAAGAAGAACATCTTGCTCCAACGGCGCTACTCGCATCCCGTCGACAAATCCACGGGCTTGCGCTCGGATCAGACCGTCATACTGGCTGCCATCGAATCGGCCCAAGCCTATCCCGACCCGTTGCGGAGGGTCAGTTACTTCGACGCCCGGACGAACAAGCGGCTGAAGTTTCTGACCAACAACTTCGCGCTCCCGGCGCTGACCATCGCCCACATCTACAAGTCGCGTTGGCAGATTGAGTTGTTCTTCAAGTGGATCAAGCAACATCTGCGAATCAACTCGTTTTACGGCACCAGCGAGAACGCCGTCAAGACGCACATCTGGATCGCTGTCTCGATTTACGTGCTCATCGCCATCGTCCGGAAACGGCTCGGGCTGGAAGCGAGTCTTTACCAGATTCTACAGATTCTCAGCGTTACGCAATTCGAAAAAATGCCCCTTTTACAGGCACTCCAGCCATCCGACTCCCCAAACGAATCCCCCTATGACCCCAACCAATTGATTCTATTCGACTTTTAACCGGACAGCAGTGGTGTAGAACAGTCCCGAATCATTGCCCGCCCGTGAGAGGCGAGTTAGCCCCGGGTTCGAACGGGCTAGCTGTGGAGCCTCAACAGGTTGTTCCGGGGAGGAGGGAGTCGGCTGATAGGGGGATTGTAGCCGAGGCTGGCGTGGGGGCGATGCCAATTGTAGTCGTGGAGCCAGGGGAGCAGATGGTTGGCGCGTTGGAGGGAGGAGCAGTAGGAGCGGGCATAGGCCCATTCGCGGAGGGCGGTTTGGATGAAGCGCTCGGCCTTGCCGTTGGTGCGAGGGGTGTAGGGGCGGGTGAAGCGGTGGCGGATGCCGAGGCGGCGGCAAGTACGACGGAAGTGGCGGGAGCGGTAACAGGAGCCATTGTCGGTGAGCAGGCGTCGGATGCGGATGCCAAGCGAGCCATAGTAGGCGTGGGCGAGGAGAAGGAACTGGGCAGCGGAAAGGCTGCGCTCATCGGGCAGGATCTGGGAGAAGGCGATGCGGGAATGGTCGTCGACGGCGACGTGGACGAACTCCCAGCCGGCGGCGCGGGAGCGTCGGGTCTTATCGCCGGTAACGCGGTGACCGGCGTGCTGGAAGCGGCCGAGCTTTTTGATGTCGAGATGCAGTAGATCGCCGGGACGGTGATGTTCGTAGCGGCGAACGGGGGGAGCGGGTTCGAGATCGCGGAGACGGTTGAGTCCGGCGCGACCGAGGAGGCGGCTGACGGTGGCCGGGGATAGCCGCAGGGTTTGGGCGATGCGGCGGCCCGTCCAACGTTGTCGGCGCAGGGCGAGGACGCGGTCAACGACGGCTTGCGGGGTGCGGCGCGGGCTATGCCGGGGACGCGAAGAGCGATCGTAGAGACCGGCTTCGCCTTCGCCGCGGTAGCGGGCCAGCCAACGGCGGGCGGTGCGTTCTGAGACGTCTCGGGCCGCCGCGGCGGCCCGAGGCGTCTCTCCAGCGAGGATGCATCGAACCAAAAGGGCTCGGCCTTTGGGCGTCAATCGGGCATTCTGATGGATGTTCATGCGGTCTCTCCAGGGTCGTGGTTATTCGACAACTCCAGCTTCCCTGGTCCGGGACCGAATGAACAACCTGTTGAAAGATCACAGCTAGCTGACCACCGCCAGCAGAGGAGTGACGACGAAGTTCAGCCGCTGGTGCGCCCGGCGCAGGGACTGTTCGACGAATTCCGGGGAATCGCCGCGCGCGAAGATAAAGCCGGGGTAGCTGTTGGCCTCGGGCCAACGCACCAGCTTTTCGTGGAGCTTCGCGGTGATGACAACGTCTTCGATGCCGGCCACGGTGCGGGCTTCTTCCAGGCCCTCGACCCCGACCAAGACTCCGTCTCTGGCGACAGGGATCATCATCACCCCGGCCGCGTGCGGTTCCCGCTGCAACTGGTCCACCGGCATGCCCAGCGCGTGCCGGATCAAGAATTCCTCAAGCGTCGCTTCATCCCCGAAGCGAACGGCGCGAGCGCACAAACCGCCGATCGGCCGGGCGGCGACTTCGAGCATCCAAACGCCTTTTTCATTGACGCGCATCTCGGCGTGAACGGGACCGTGATGGAGTCCCAGCGCGGTCGCCGCCGTCTGGGTGCACTCGTGAATCTGATGCCGAGTCTCCCGATTCAGCCGCGAGGGCGTTACGTAGATCGTCTCTTCGAAGAACGGGCCGTCCAGCGGGTCCGGCTTGTCGAACAAGGCGAGCACTTGCAGGCGTCCGTGGTGCATGACGGCTTCGAGGGCGTACTCCCGCCCGGGGATGAACGACTCGACGAGAACGAACCCCACGTCGTCGCTCTGCATCATGCGTACTCCGGGTGTTTCCAGCAGTCGGCCGATTCGCTGAACAGCATCGCGAAGCTGGTCCGCCGTATCGGCGCGAATGACCCCGCGGCTTGCCGCCAGTCCCAGCGGTTTTACGACACAAGGGAACTCTACTTGTTGGGGAAGCGCGGCGGAGTCGTCAACTGAAAGCCGGGCAAACTTGGGCGACAAGAGTCCGGCTTTCTGGAATCTCTGTCGGGCCGCGAACTTGTCCCCCGCGGCACGAACTCCTGCCGGCGGGTGGTGCGGCAGCCCCAGTTTCTCGGCGGCGAGCGCAGCCGTAAGGGTTGTTTGGTCGCCCAAGGCAACGATTCCCGAGAGAGACCGGTCCTTCGCCGCGTCGACGATTGCTTGGGCCGATTCCGCCGGCTTTTCGAAGCGAAGCGGAATCGCTCCGTCTCGCCAGGGGTCCTCCAGCACATGGCAGCGGTCGGTTCCCAGCATCAGAGGGACGCCGAGCCGCTCGGCCACCTCACGGAAAGCGCGCGTCTGGTACCCGGTAGTTTTCGAGAGCAGGAGAAGCCGCATGGCCGAATCTCGACGGTCTTCATAGAAGAGCAAACTGCTCTTCGGTCGGCTCCGCTCAACAGTACCAGGGCTCTTCCAGATAGGGAATCGTCGTTCGCGACGGCATCACCCGCGGCGTCAGCGGCTTCCCGTAGGCGACGTTCCAGACCTGGGCGAAAATCTCACCACGCGTCGCCTGCCGGCGTTCTCCGGCATGGACGAGGTCTCGCACCCTGTCGCAAAGCTGCTCTACGCGAGCATCCTCGTGCCGCCAGCGGTGACAAAGCCCTTGCGGATCGAACTCCCCAACCAGATTCCGCACCTCGGCAAGCTCCAGCAAGCGCGACCCTGGAGGGATCAGTAAACGAATGGCGAGTTGAATCGGCGCGACGTGTTCGACGAGTCCCAACTCCACAAGCAGCCACAAGAACTCCCGATAGCTTTCAAGGGTCGTCCAGGGAGTGAACGGTACGAACGTCGGCGCGAGTGTCAGGCCGGCTTGGCGAAACAGCTCCACGACCCGCAGTGCGTCGTCGTGCGTGTGTCCCTTGTCCAAGAGTCCCAATACGTGATCGTCGAACGATTCGACGGCGCTGGTCACAAACAGGCATCCTGTCTCGCCGAGCGCCTCCAGAAGATCCGAGTGCTGGAGCAGATGTTCGACTTTGATCGTGACGTCGTAGCTCACCCGAGGGTGTTCCCGGTGAAGGTCCTTGACGATCCGCATTGCATGCGTCGGGCCGTTGAAAAAATCCGGATCGCCGAACGTAATGTGGCCCGCGCCGCTCGCCACTTGACGGCGAATGTCCTCCAAGACGACCTCGGGCTGCACGACTCGAAACGTCCCTTCGTATACAGGCACGATCGGGCAGTGGCGGCACACGTGCTTGCAGCCGCGGCTCGCCTCCGTGTATCCCACGACGCGCCGGACCCCGTCAGGAAGCCGCAGCTTGGCGTAATCGGCCAAGGCGGGCAACCCATCGCGGTCAGGCGGTACGAACTTCTGCCGCGCCAGGGACACAACCGGGCGGCCCGGCTCCCGTGCTCGGGCGCTGCCCGCCAAGGCCGCCAAACCGTCCTCGAACTCGCCCCCCAGAATGGCGTCCGCTCCCAAGGCGCGCAGGTAGTCCTCGTTAACGGAAGCGTACAGCCCGTAGAAACACAACTTCGCCCGTGGATTGAGCCTCTTGAGCCGGGGAACCAGCCGAGCCGCAAGGCGGGTCGCCGTGTGCATCGGCACGTGCATCGCGATCCAGTCCGCCTGCCTCACCACGGTTTCGCGCAACGGCTCCCGGGAAAGATCCAGGCAAGCGACTTCGCTCCCGCCACGGCGGAGCCAGGCGGCCGGGGAAGCTAGCCCAAAGGGCTGCCTACCCATCTCGTAGGTGGAAATCAATACGACGCGGGCCATGGGTTTGGGAACTTTACTCGCCTTCTCACCAAGTGGCAAGGCAGAGCGCGTGAGAAAAGCGGGTTGAAACGCCTCACTCGAAATCGTCGAGGGTGAACTACAAGTATCGCAGGAAGCTCGGGCCGGTTACGCTTCGCCGGGACGGCGAAGCGTAGCCTCGCGGAATCAGCGAGGCTCCTGGGCCACGCTGGTCAGCTCTCTTGTCTTGAGCGCCTTGATGCGGTCGCGGAGCTTGGCTGCTTGCTCGAACTCGAACTCTTGCGCGGCGTCCCGCATTCGTTTCTCCAGCCGGTCGACCAGGTTTTGCAGCTCCTCGACCGATCCGGGCAGCTCCGTTTCCGTTTCATCATCGGGAATGGAGAGGTAGTCGGCTTCGACGATCCGGGCCAGGCTCATCTCCACCGGTTTTGAGATCGTCTGGGGAGTGATGTGATTCACCTCGTTATACTGCACTTGCACCGCTCGCCGCCGGTCGGTTTCGTCGGTGGCCCGCGCCATGCTGTCGGTCATGCGGTCGGCGTAGAGGACCGCCCGGCCGTTGACATTGCGGGCGGCTCGGCCGATGGTCTGGATCAGCGAGCCGGAGGAGCGCAGAAACCCTTCCTTGTCGGCGTCCAAAATCGCCACCAGCGAGACTTCGGGCAGATCCAACCCCTCGCGGAGCAGGTTGACGCCGATCAGGGCGTCGTAGTCGCCCTTGCGCAAGTCGCGCAACAGCCGAACGCGCTCCAGCGTGTCAATCTCTGAGTGCATATACCGGCAGCGGACGCCGGTTTCCGAATAGTATTCGGAAAGGTCTTCGGCCATGCGTTTCGTAAGGGTCGTTACGAGAACGCGCTCCCCGGCGTCGGCGCGCTTGCGGATCTCGTCGAGCAGGTCCTCCACCTGTCCCTTGACGGGCCTGACCTCGACGGCCGGGTCGATCAGGCCGGTCGGACGGATGAGCTGTTCGACCACCGTGCCGGCGGACTTGGTCAGCTCGTAGGGTCCCGGGGTCGCCGAGACGTAGATGGCCTGGTTGACGCGGTGTTCGAACTCTTCAAACTTCAAAGGGCGATTGTCGAGGGCGCTGGGCAGGCGAAATCCGTAGTCGACGAGGGTTTCCTTCCGCGAGCGGTCGCCCTTATACATGCCGCGCAACTGCGGAACCGTCTGGTGGCTTTCGTCGATGAACAGCAGAGCGTCTTGCGGCAGATAGTCGAGCAGGGTCGGAGGAGGCTCGCCGGGCAGCCTTCCTGAAAAGTGGCGCGAGTAGTTCTCGATCCCGTGGCAATAGCCGATCTCCCTCATCATCTCGATGTCGAAAAGGGTCCGCTGGCTGAGGCGCTGGGCTTCGAGACGCTTGTTTCGCTTGTGCAGTTCCTCGGTCCAGGAATCGAGCTCGGCGAGGATCCCCTCGATAGCGTTGTCGCGAGTTTCCTTCGACATGACGTAGTGGCGGGCGGGATAGATCGGCAGCCGGAGGTAGGTCTGGCGGACCTGCCCGAGCAGCGGGTCGATTTGCGAAAGGCTGTCGATCTCATCGCCCCACAGCTCGACACGGTAAGCATAGTCGTCGTAGGTCGGGAAGATCTCGATGACGTCGCCGATGACGCGGAACGTGCCGCGCTTGAAGTCCCCGTCCCGGCGCTCGTAGAGAACCTCAACCAGCCGCTTCGTAATCTGCTCGCGCGCGATCTTCTGGCCCTTCTCGAGCATCAGCAGCATGCCGTAGTAGGCTTCCGGGGACCCCAACCCGTAGATGCAACTGACGCTGGCGATGATCACGCAATCGCGGCGCTCGAACAAAGACCTGGTCGCCGACAGGCGCAACTTGTCGAGTTCATCGTTGATCGTGGCTTCCTTCTCGATGTAGGTGTCACTCGAGGGAAGATAGGCCTCCGGCTGGTAGTAGTCGTAGTAGCTGACGAAAAACTCAGCCGCGTTTTGGGGAAAGAAATTCTTGAACTCGTGATAGAGCTGAGCGGCCAAGGTTTTGTTGTGGGCAATCACCAGGGCCGGGCGGTCGAGCTGCTCGATGACCTTGGCGACGGTGTAGGTCTTGCCCGATCCCGTCACGCCGAGCAACACTTGGTGGCACTCACCGTCTCGCAGCCCGCGGACGAGCTGGTCGATGGCGCTCCGCTGGTCGCCGCGGGGGGTGTAAGGCGATGCCAGTCGAAATCCCATGGGATGATCGGGTGCTCGCGGGACAGACGGCGGATGCGGCCTGACTCGGCGGTGCGACCGCGCGAAACGCGATACCGCGGGTTGCCGGTGAGCGTCTCCGGACGCCGCCCGCCCTCCGCTCACGCTCCCGCGGACGGGTTCATTTTATCACCCGACCGGCGGGTGGGCCCCGGCATCCGTCCCGAAGTCCGTGGAGCATCTTTGGGGTGAGATAATCACAGAATTCAGCGAAAAAGAGGCGGAGCCGCTGCTCGTTAATTTCGCGTTGAGATTCGATGAGGTCGACATCTAAACGAGGCGATCGACGCGACAGGCCTCCATCTGTCGAGACTTCCCAACCTCGCGCCGCCCGGCGCGGGAACGAGGGCATCGTGGTTTTCTCGATCATCCGCGATTCGGCGTGTGGGGAATGCCGAGCCGAAGTGAGCAGAGACGAGTTCTTGAGGATGGAGGACGGTCGTCCGCTCTGTCTCGCGTGCGCGGACTTGGATCATCTCGTGTTTCTGCCGCGGGGCGACACCGCACTCGCGCGACGCGCCAGGAAGTACTCCACGCTCTCGCCCGTGGTCCTCCGCTTCAGCCGCTCGCGGAAGCGCTACGAGCGCCAGGGTGTGTTGGTGGAAGAGCAGGCACTTGGGCGCGCCGAACAAGAATGCTTGGCGGATGCCGAGGCGCGAAGACTGGCTCGAGCCCGCGCTGCCCAACGGCGCGAGCGCGTGGACGAACGATACGTGAGAACGTTCGCGGAGCACGTGCAGGGGATTTTTCCGGATTGTCCGGCGCAAGAGCGAGACGCGATCGCCGAACATGCGTGTCTGAAATACTCCGGCCGGATCGGTCGCGGCCCGACAGTTCGATGAAACAGCGATCGAGTTGGCGGTACCGGCGCACGTCAGACACGAGCACACAGACTACGATGAACTTCTGGCGCGGGGCGAGGAGCGGAGCGAAGCTCGAGCCGCCGTGCGGTCAACCGTAGAAGCTACCCTCGATAACTGGCGGCGATAGGATCGCGGAGAAAAGCGGGACGACTTGAGGCGAGGCGGCGGCGGTCGCCTCGGTCGCCTTGACCTCGAGCATAGTATGGCCATAGTTTCAATCAAGAATACCTATTCTCTCGATGTCGAAACGGTCCGCGCTCTCGAGGAGATGGCCCGGCGCTGGGGCGTTTCGAAGTCCGAGGCCTTGCGGCGGGCGATTCGCGCAACGGCCAAACAGAACCTGCCGAGCTCGCCGGACGCCTTGGCTGCGCTCGACGCCCTGCAGCGGCGTCTGGCCCTCACTCCGGCGAAAGCCCGGGCTTGGAGCCGGCGCGCGAGGAGCGAGCGCCGGGCATCGTCGCGCAAAGCCGAGGATCATGGCTCGTGATCCATATCGATATGAGCTTCCTCATCCGCGCGCTCACGAAGGGATCTTCGGAAGCTCGTCGGCTTCGGCGCTGGTTAGGAGACGGTGAATCGCTTGGGATCAGCGCGATTAGTTGGACGGAGTTTCTCTGCGGCCCCGTGGACGCGGAAGAAATGGAGTTGGCAACAGACATTCTGAGAGAGCAAGTACCGTTTCTCCCCAAGGACTCGATTATGGCCGCGCGTCCGTTCAACCTAAACGGCAGGCGCCGGGGGTCTTTGACGGATTGCATGATCGCCGCAACGGCGATTCGTTGTGGCGCGGCGCTCGCCACCTGCGATTTAGCTGATTTCCATGCGCTGGCTTCGCTCGGTTTAAAGATTGCGGGCGCATAGGCTGACCTGGGAATCGAAACTGGGCACGGCGGGCGGTCCAAATAGGCCAAGCTCGGATTTCTCCTGCGCCGGATACGGACGTGGCGTCGCTCCTCCGGCGTGCCCTGCCGCCATTCGTGGAGACCGCGGAGCCGCGCCCGCAAGGGTGCGGTCGAGGCTTCCTGACAACCGAAGTTCGTCGTCCCGGCAACCGAGGTTGTTCGCAACCTTGACCGCAGGCTCCCGCCTGCGGCTCGGCTTGACCCGGTGGAACCCGAAACGGAGCGGTGGGGGCCCGAGCACGTGCGAACCTATTGACTCCCGCATAATATAGAGTAATCCTTTGGGGGTTCTGCTCGTCTTAATAGACATGGGGAACCCAAGAGGCGTAAGGCGCGATTTTGATGCTCTGGAAAAGCGACGGCTGGAGGCCGTGCGGCTGGTCGTTGACGAAGGTTTGAGTCAGTCCGAGGCAGCACGGCGCGTGAAGGCGGCGCAGCAAAGCGTGAGCCGTTGGGTTAGCGAGCATGGCGCGCACGGTGCCGCCGGACTCCGCCGGGCCGGGCGCGCCGGCCGCAAGCCGCTGTTAGACGCCACGCAACGGGAACGTCTGGAGGCAATGCTGCTGCGGGGCCCCGAAGCGCAGGGCTTCTCGACGCCGCTGTGGACTTGTCCGCGAGTCGCTCGTCTGATCGCCGACGAGTTCGGCGTGCGCTATCACGAAGGTCATGTTTGGAAGATCCTGCGGGCGCTCCACTGGAGCCCGCAACGGCCTGTCGGCAAGGCCCGCGAGCGCAACGAAGAAGCCATCCGCAACTGGCGGCGCAAGACTTGGCCGGCCACTAAAAAAAAGCCCAAAAACAAGGCCGCACGATCGTCTTCATCGACGAAAGCGGACTGAGTCAGAAGCCCCATCGTTGCCGCACCTGGGCGCCCCGCGGCGAGACACCCGTGCTGGAGTTCAACTTCAACTGGCAGAAACTTTCCGTTTCCGCCGGGCTGACCTTGCGCAACTTCTACTTCCGGCTCTATCCCGGCGCCATCGGCGAGCTGGAGGTCATCGACTTCCTGAAGGCTTTGGTCCGCCACATCGACGGCCCGCTGCTGATCGTCTGGGACCGCCTGCCGGCGCACCGCAGCCGCCTGGTGCGGGAGTTCATCGAGCTCTCCGAAGGCCACATCGCCACGGAGTGCTTGCCGCCCTATGCACCGGAGCTGAACCCGGTGGAATACATTTGGGCTTACTGGAAGCAGCACGAGTTGCCGAACGTCTGTCCGAAGGACTACTGGGAGCTGGACGAGCGTGCCCGCAAATCCCTGCGTCGCATGCGCCGCAAACCGCGCTTGATTACGGCCTTCTGTCTTCTCTTGGCCTTGACTAACTCGATATTATGCGAGATTCAATAGCCGCGACGGAAGGGTGCGGTCGAGGCGGAATGCGCGCAGCGGAGCCGCGCCCGTAGCTGCTTCCGGCAAGGCCGCCGGCGGCGCGTGATAAGCTACCTTCATGGCGACCGAGGCACCTTCGACCCCGCGGGCGCCGTCTCCCGAGCCGGTCCAGCCCTCCTCCCACGCTCGCATCGTTCGATCCGCCGGCGTCATGAGCGCGGCCGTTCTGTTCAGCCGCATCACCGGCCTAATCAGGGAAGTTGTTTTCGCCAAGTACTTCGGTGCGGGGATGGTCTATGACGCCTTCGTGGCGGCTTTTCGCATCCCCAACCTGGCTCGTGACTTGCTCGCCGAGGGCGCACTGTCGGCGGCCTTCGTAACCACCTTCTCGAAGTATCTAGCAACGAAGGGCGAGCGGGAAGCCCACCAATTGTCAAACCGCCTGGCGACCGTCTTGGTCCCCTTCTTAACGGTTTTGTGTCTTCTAGGCGTGATCTTCGCGCCGGCGATGGTGGATTTGATGTTCCCCGGCTACGGAGCGGTCGCGGGCAAAAGGGAGCTGACGGTCGAGCTGACGCGCATTATGATGCCCTTTCTGCTGTTCATCGCCCTGGCGGCAAAGGCCATGGGAGTGCTGAACTCCAAGGGGATTTTCGGGCTTCCGGCCATGGCCTCGGCTTTCTTCAACATCACGGCGGTCGGATCGGGCTTGTTGCTCGGTTTTTACCTCGGACCCCGGCTTGGGATCGAGCCTATCGTCGGCATGGCGATCGGAACCCTGCTGGGAGGCTTCGTCCAATACACCTGCCAATGGCCGAAGTTGCGCGGGGTCGGCTTGCGCTATCGTCCCGACTTCAACTTGTCTGATCCAGGCCTGCGTCAAATGCTTTTTCTGATGGGCCCGGCCGTTGTCGGGGCCGCCGCCGTCCAGGTCAACGTCGTGGTGAACGGCATTTTCGCCTCCCAAATAACGGACACTGCGGGGGACGTCGTCAATGGTCCGGTTTCCTGGCTGGTCTACGCCTTCCGCTTCATGCAGCTTCCTCTGGGATTGTTTGGCGTTGCCGTGGCCGCAGCCACGCTGCCCTCGATTTCACGGAGCGCGGGCCGCGGTCAGATCGGGGCGTTTCGGGAGACGCTCTCCCGCTCGCTGGGGCTCGTGTTTTTGTTGACGATTCCCTCGGCGGTCGGCCTCATCGTGCTCAGCCGGCCGGTCGTCGGGTTCATCTACGAGAGAGGGGCGTTCACGGCCGTCGACACCGAGCAGACGGCGCACGCCCTGTCGCTTTACTGCCTCGGCCTGGCCGGGTATGCCGCCATCAAGGTGCTCACTCCCGCCTACTACGCCCTCAATGATGTCCGCATTCCGATGGCGGCGAGCGTGGGCTCGATTTTTCTTAATTACTCACTGAACTGGACCTTCGTCCGCGTTCTGGGTTGGGGACATGGCGGCTTGGCCTTCTCGACCTCGTTGGTGGTCACGTTTAATTTTCTGGCTCTGTTCTGGCTGATGAGGAGGAAGGTTCACCACCTGCTGGGCCGACGCTTACTTCGGAGCGTGTCGAAGATCTCGGCGGCCTCGGCGCTGATGGGACTGGCCTGTTGGTCGTCCTCCCGATCGCTGAGCTATGTCTTCGGGGAGGCGACCTTGGCCCGCATGCTTGACCTGAGTGTTTCCATATCCCTGGGAGTGCTTATTTTCTACGCTCTCTGCCGCCTTTTGCGCGTCGAGGAGGTGGAAAGCGCGAAACAGGCCATCATGGAGCGTTTCCGGCCCGGTTCGACGTCGCGGCGCGACGACCTGCAACGCCCCTATGATAGAATCGACCTCGATGGATACTAGTCCGCATGCACTCTGAACTCACCTCGGTTCGCGAACTGCATAAGGTAGACCGCCGCCGCCAACAACTCAGTGCCGAAATCGCCCGCCTCCCGAAGCACGTCGCCGAAATCGAGAAAAAGCTCCAGTCCCACCGCGAAAAACTGGAAAGTGACCAGGCGGCCCTAGAGGAGAACCACAAGCGGCGCCGTCAAATGGAAGGCGGCATCTCCACCCACGAGGGGAAAATCTCCCGCCTCCGCGAGCAGATGAGCGAAGCCAAGACGAATGCGCAGTTTCGCGCCTTCCAGCATGAGATCAAGTTTGCCGAGGACGAGATCCGCAAGATCGAAGACCGTATTCTCGAAGGGATGGAGGAGGCCGAAGCCCTCGACCGGCTTGTTGGGGAGTCCAAGAAATCCCTGGAGTTGGAGGCCCGAAGCGTCGAGAAGGAAGTCCGCGAGGCCCGGGCGCGAGTGGTCGAGGACGAGCAGGAGTTGGCGGCGGCCGACGCGCAGCGCAAGGAGTTGGCAGCCTCGATTTCCCCACAAGTCTTAGGCACGTATGAGCGCGTTCACAAGATGCGAGGGGGCGAGGCGGTCGCCGAGGCAAGCGCGGAGCGCTGTTTGGCGTGCAACGTGGTTCTGCGTCCCCAATTCAGCCAAATGCTGCGATTCGGCGAAACGGTCATGACTTGCGAGTCCTGCGGGCGCATTCTCTACTATGTTTCCCCGGATGACGGGCCACCCCTCGAAGATCCCGCCGGCGAGTCGAACGTCGCGCTCGGCAACGGACCGGCGTGAGCACAAGCCGATGTCCCTGACCGCACTGACCACGCTGACGGAAGAGGAACTTCTGTTTCGCGACACGGTCACCGCCTTCGCGCGCGACGAGATCGCGGCCCACGTTCGCGAAATGGATGAGCGGGGCGAATTCCGAGCGTCGCTGATCGGGCGGTTCTTCGAACTGGGGCTGATGAGTATCGAGACGCCGGAGCGCTACGGAGGCCAAGGTGGCTCGTTCTTCCAAGCGGCGCTGGCCGTCGAGGCGCTTTCCAGCGTTGACCCCTCGGCGGCGGTCATCGTTGACGTTCAGAATACGCTTGTCAACAACGCCCTGATCCGCTGGGGGTCGGAAGAGCAAAAGCGGCGTTATCTGCCGAAACTGGCCGCCGACACGGTCGGCGCCTACGCTCTCTCGGAGCCGGGATCAGGCAGTGACGCCTTCGCCCTAGCAGCCAAAGCCGCGGACGCCGGGGACCACTTCGAGATCACCGGCCGCAAGCTCTGGACGACCAATGCCAAAGAGGCGGGATTGTTTATTCTCTTTGCCAACGTCAACCCCGAGGCAGGCTATCGCGGCATAACGGCCTTCCTGATCGAGAAGGACTTTCCCGGGATCACGGTCGGCAAGAAGGAAGACAAGCTGGGGATTCGCGCGTCCTCCACGTGCGAGCTGATCCTCGATGGGTGCCGTGTTCCGAGACGCAATGTGCTCGGTGAAGTCGGCAAGGGCTACAAGGTAGCCATCGAAACCTTGAACGAAGGACGCATTGGTATCGGCGCGCAGATGGTGGGCCTGGCCGGGGCGGCTCTAGCTCACGCGCTCAGTTATGCCAAGGAAAGAAAACAGTTCGGAAAACCCATCGCCGAATTTCAGGGCCTACAGTTCGAGTTAGCGCGAATGGCCACGGAAGTCGAAGCGGCCCGGCTGCTGGTCTACAACGCGGCGCGGCTCAAGGACTCGGGCGAAAAGTTCCTCAAACAGGCGGCGATGGCCAAATACCATGCCTCGGAAATGGCTGTTCGCGTGACGGCGAAAGCTGTTGACGTGTTGGGGGGCGTCGGCTACACGAAGGACTATCCGGTTGAAAAACTCTACCGCGACGCCAAAATCGGCACCATCTACGAGGGAACCAGCAACATCCAGCTACAGACGATCGCCAAACAGATATTGGCCTGACCTGTCGCCATCACCACGTCACGCTCCTCCCAGCAGGCGCGGGATCTCTGCGATTCCTTGACTGTTACCTATCATGTATGTCGCGGACCCGCATGCATTCGCATCTCACAAATACCTTGTTTGACTTGTGATGGCTCCATCGTGGGATGCGTCGCTGTCCGGCTGCTTCGCCCCGGCTTGCGGCCTGAGCGCGAGCCAATGCTACTCCACTCTCACTTCCTCGCCGGCAGGCAACTCCTTGCCGGATAGAAACTTTCTATCGGCACGATAGAAGCGTGTGAAAGGGGCTCGCTCGTTGCAAGATAGAGGGCTAGATGATGCCACGGAAGCAGACTTTGCCCGCCCTTGGCGATCGGTGGCGACTGAAACCCGCACGGAGTTAATGAGGAGATTGAATAGGGCGACGGTTTCTTTAGTTTTCGTGGCGCGTGTGATTGTTGGTGTTGTAATCTATGGCAGCATTACGCAGTTGATCTATCACTGAGGAGGGGAAGATGAAGGTTTGCGCTACGTTGCGTTGTCTGTTTTTGATGTTGCTGTGTTTCCCCGTTTTAGCTTTGGCCGGCGAGGAGGCGAAAGTCGATAGCGGAGACAATGCTTGGGTCTTAGTGAGCTCGGCTCTGGTATTGATGATGACCGGCCCGGGGCTGGCGCTGTTCTATGGCGGCCTGGTCCGAAAGAAGAACATGCTCGGTACGCTGATGCAATGTTTCTTCCTGATGGCGTTGATCACCGTGATATGGGGTTTGGTCGGCTACAGCCTGGCGTTCTCCCCGGGGAATGCGTTTGTGGGCGGCTTCCAATACGCCTTCTTGGACGGCGTGGGGCAGGAGGCCAACGGCACCATATCCCACTTGACGTTCATGGTGTTTCAGCTGATGTTCGCCATCATCACCCCGGCGCTGATCACCGGCGCCTTCGCCGAAAGGATGAGTTTCAAAGGGCTGACGGTGTTCATGATTCTGTGGGTGTTCATCGTCTACTTCCCCATGGCGCACATGGTCTGGGGACCCAAAGGGTTTTTGAACGCCTTCGACGGGGGCACGATAAAGTGTTTGGACTTCGCCGGAGGCACGGTGGTGCATATCTCGTCCGGAGTTTCCGCCTTGGTGTGCGCTCTCTATCTGGGCAAGCGGAAAGGCTACGGATCGGAGGCCATGAGGCCGCACAACCTGCCGTTGAGCTTTATCGGCGCCTGCCTGCTTTGGGTCGGTTGGTTCGGATTCAACGCCGGCAGCGCCCTGAACGCCTCGGGCTTGGCCGCAAGCGCTTTCGTGGCGACGCACTTCGCCACGGCGGCGGCTGTTCTGGGTTGGCTCTTGGCCGAAAAGCTCCGTGACGGCAAACCGAGCGTGCTGGGCGGCATCACGGGGGCGGTGGCCGGTTTGGTAGCCATTACACCGGCATCCGGTTTCGTTACGCCCATGGCCGCTTTGATCATCGGGTTTGTGGCCGGCCTGGTGTGTTACTTGGCCGTCGCGGTCTTGAAGTCCAAGCTTGGCTATGATGACTCTCTGGACGCCTTTGGCGTACACGGGGTGGGCGGTACTGTTGGCGCCGTCTTGACCGGGGTGTTCGCCTCGGCCACGGTCCAGGAAGGGGTGACCGGTCTGGCGGAAGGCAATTCCGCTCAGCTTATCGATAACATCCTGGGCGTCTTGGTGACTTGGGTGCTCGCCGCGGTCGGGACCTTCATTATTCTGAAGGTGACGGACTTGACCGTCGGACTTCGCGTGACGGATGCCGAGGAAATCGAAGGCCTCGACCTGACGCAACACGGCGAGGAAGCGTACAGTTTGTAAGGTTAACTTCGGGAAGGAGCACAGGATGAAAAGAATTGAAGCCATCATTCAGCCCTATAAGCTGGATGATGTCCGAGAGGCGTTAAAAGGCGTCGGCGTCGATGGCATGACCATATACGACGTCCGCGGACACGGCCGGCAAAAGGGCCACAAGGAGGTCTACCGCGGCCAGGAATACGAGGTTGACCTTCTGCCTAAGGTCAAGGTGGAAATCGTGGTCGGCGATGATCGAGTCGAGGAAACCGTTAAAGCGGTGGTCGAATCCGCGCGAACCGGCAAGATCGGCGACGGGAAGGTGTTTATCTACTCCCTGGAGGACGCCATTCGCATTCGCAACAACGATACGGGCGACGCGGCGCTCTAACGAGTGTGGCGTTCACCCCGTGAGTGTTTAGCTTTGAGGCCCCGCGTTGGCAGGCTTGGCTCGCCAACGCGGGGCTTCGCCGCGTGCGGCGAATGGCGACCTGTTTCGCCGGTGCTTCTTGCCAGCCTACATCGCGTCCGCTAGCCCGCTTTTCTCATCACGGGGCGAGGCGGAACTGGAAGGGAATGCCCGCCGTCAGGGTGTAGGGGCGCGATGAATCGCGCCCGCTTGCCGGTATACTGTACGCTGGGCGATGTACAAAAACTGTTGCCGCCGGCCCTGGCCAGCGGGCCTTTCGCCTCATCCACCGCGTACGTAGTGAGAAAAGCGGCCTAGGCGGAAACTCGACCCGGCCGTCTGCTGAGAAAGCTTGTATCGGTTCGCGGGCGGCTGCCGGCGTTGGGGCGTCTCTCTTTTCGCCCGCGGCGCCCGCATAGGGATTCCATGTCGCACACCGCTTCCCCGCCAGTTGGCGCGTTCGAGCAGATCAAGCAGCGCTTCCTCGCCGGCGGAGACGCCCTGGCGGCCGTCGCCGTCCATTCAGCCGCCGCGGACGACATCGTCAGCGGCCACTTTCGCGAAATTTTCCCCAAGGCCCCGGATGCCGGGGCCGCTCTGATTGCTGTCGGCGGCTACGGCCGTTCTCAGCTATTCCCCTACTCGGATGTCGACCTGCTGCTGCTGATGGAACGAACCGCGCATGCCAACACGTACAAGGACCAGACCGCGAAGCTGCTCACCGCGCTATGGGATTCCAAACTGCGTATTTCACACTCGGTGAGAACACCCGGCGAGTGTGCTCGACTCGCGCCCGACAACACGGAACTAAACATCAGCTTGCTCGACGCCCGGTTTTTGGCGGGGGATGAATCCCTTTATCAGGACCTGCGCTATCGGCATTTGCCTCGTTTCTATGTCCGCGAAAAGCGCCCTCTTCTTCGCAACCTGGTCGAACTCGCCCACCGACGCCATCTGCTGGCCGGCCAGACGATCTACCATCTCGAACCCGATGTCAAGGCGACGCCCGGCGGGCTTCGCGACTTTCAACTGGCGTGCTGGATTTCCCGGCTTATCCATGCCTCGAACGCGCGATTGCCCGATAGCGAGGAGTGCCTGCCCGCCGAGTCGCGGGAACAGCTTCTGGAGGCCAAGCGGTTCTTGTTCGCGCTCCGCTGCTTCATGCACTACTTCAATGGCCGCGACAACAACAAGCTCACGTTCGACCTTCAGGATCAGGTGGCGGAACAGGCTGCCGGCAAGGGCCTCCCCGAAACGGCGGATACTTCCGATTGGATGCGGGAGTATTTTCGACGCGTGCGGATCATCTACCGGCTCGTGACCCGCGAGATTGAAGAATCGGCTTCCACCGGCCAATCGCTGTTTACCTTTTTCCGAGACCGCAAGTCGCGACTGTCGAACAACGATTTTATCGTCCAGCGCGGGCGGTTGTATCTTCGCAACCCCGAAGCGTTAGCGCAGCAGCCGTCGCTGGCCCTGCTGCTGTTCCAGTTCGTCTCGCGGCACGGGATTCCCCTGGCGGTGGAAACCGAACGGCGGATCGAAAACGCACTTCGGCAAATCGGCGAGTGCCGGAGCGCCGCGGACCCGCTGTGGCCCCGGGTAGCGGAAATCCTCAAGCTGCCGCATGCCTACGAGGCGCTTACCGCGATGCACGAAACCGGCGCCCTGGCGGCTGTGTTCCCCGAGTTTGAATTGGTGGATTGCTTGGTGATTCGCGATTTCTTTCACCGCTACACGGTGGACGAGCATACTTTCGTAACGATTCGGAATTTACACGAGTTGGCCGACACGACCGACGATCTGACGTCTCGGTTCACCCGCTTGCTGTCGGAGTTGGACCAACCCGAACTTCTCTATTTCGCCCTGCTGTTTCACGATCTGGGCAAAGGGGTTCCCGAAGGGGACCATGCCGAGCGCAGCATGGAGCTGGCCGACCAGGCGATGGCCCGTATCCGCATGGAAGATCCCGACCGCGAGTTGGTGCGCTTTCTGATCCGCCATCACTTGGCGCTTTCCGCCATGATGACCGGCCGTGATCTTGCCGATCCCGAGACGATGGAAGAGTTGGCCGACCTGGTCGGCACGATCGAACACCTCAAGGCGCTGACACTGATGACTCTCGCCGATATCAGCGCGGTAAACCCAAGGGCGCTGACCGATTGGCGAAAAGATTTGCTCTGGCAATTATACATCGCCACCCACCACAGCTTGACGCGGGACATCGAAGATCGTCGTATCCACGTTGAGCCCACTGAAACCTGTCTGGAAATGGCGGACACCGCCGAAGAGCGCTCGGCGGTCGGCGAGTTTCTCGAGGGCTTCCCGCAACGCTACATCCGAACGCATACTCCCGAGCAGGTGTACGCGCAGTTTCAGCTCAGCTGCGAACTCAAAACGAAGCGCTCGGCGGTTAGCCTTCGCCGCCGGCACTCCCTGCATGAGGTCGCTGTGGTGACCCGGGACCGGCCGTTTCTGTTCGCCTCGCTCTGCGCGACCCTGTCGAGCCTGGGCCTGAATATCGAAAAGGCCGAGGCTTTCGCTAACAGCCAAAAAATGGCGCTCGATACGTTCATCGTCTCCGATCCTCTGCGGACACTGGAGTCCGATCCCGCCGAGTCGAGTCGTCTGGCGCAAACCTTGGGGAAGGTCGCCGAAGGGTTGACCGACGTTCGAGATCTGTTGAAGCGGCGCAAGTCTAGCTTCGCCGCCCGACGGCGGGTCCGCGTCGAGCCCAAAGTTGCCATTGACAATCAAGCTTCGTCGCGGGCCACGGTTGCCCATGTCATCGCCGAAGACCGCACCGGACTTCTTTTCGATCTGGCCAGCAAGTTCTCTCAACACGAGTGCGACATCGAGGTCGTTTTGATCGACACGCAAGGGCACAAGGCGATCGATGTCTTCTACGTCGTCGGGCCGAACGGGAAGCTCGACTCGGCGTCCCGCGAAATGCTGCAAGCAGAGCTGCTGGAGGCTTGCCGGAACCCGCAGGCGGACTGAGCGGTTTCCCACTCCGGCGAGACAAGGCGCCCTTCACCGTGGGTAAGGGTGGTTTCTTAGAATCGTAAACGCCCGGTAGATTTGCTCCACAAGAACAACCCTGGCTAGCTCGTGCGGCAGGGTCATTTTCGAAAGCGACAGCAGTAGATCGGCGTCCTCGAGAAATGACTGCGAGAATCCATCCGCTCCGCCGACAAAGAAGGCAACGTCTCGCCCGGTTTTTTCGAGGAACGCAGCCAGATCCCGGGAACCCATCGGCGTTCCCGCGGGGTCGAGTACGACTTTCGCCGTGCGCGGATAGTTCTTGACGGCGCGCTCGTCTTTAAGCGAACGCATTTCGAAGCGGCAGTAGCGCTCAATGCGGCGAGCGTAGCCCTCGGCCAGAAGGTTGGCTTCGCGATTCCGCGGTTTGCCGATGTAGAGCAGGTAGAGTTTCAACGTGTCCGCGGGACAAGCCCGGCCGGCTTAGTGGGGCGCGCGCCGCTCGCTAGGCCGCTTCGGGGATCGGCAGCCGGGGCGCCTTCCTCCATAGTCGCTCGAGGTCATAGAAGCGACGTGATTCCGCCGAAAAGATGTGCACGACGAAATCGCCATAGTCCATCAAGATCCACTCCGCGTTCTGATAGCCTTCGATCCCGATAGGACGCACGCCTTCTTTCTTCAAGGACATCTCGATGGCGTCGGAGACAGCCTGGTTTTGGCGGGGATTCGTGCCCGCGCATATCACGAACGTGTCGGTGAAAGTGCTGACCTTGGCGATATCGAGAACGACAATATCTTCGCCTTTCCTCGACCGGGCGGCCTGAACCGCTACCTCCCACTCCCTCATCTGGACCATTCCGCTGACCTACTATCTTAGCTCCGATCGTGCGTGACAGAGCGTCTCCCGAGACCGCTGGTGAAAAAAGCGGGCTGCCGTCCCATTCCGGCTAACCCTGGGATCACCGGCTCCTTTCCCGGCAAACCTCCATTTCAACAAGTGGTTGACGGGTTGGGAAATGCCCAACCGTCAACGAGGACGGTCAGAAGGCGCCGAGTTTGCGATTCGGCCAGCCGCGCGTGACGGCGTTGTTGATGGCCTTGAGCCTGTTGCGGCATCTGCTCGACGGCTTGCAAAACCGCGACCGGCGGGCGCAAGTCGCCAGCTTGCCGGGCGTGGAGGTGCAAGAGGATTCGGGGAGTCAGATGAGTGACGACCTGCGGCGCTTGCGGTGCAAGGGGCTGATCTGCCGGCCGCCGCGTAGCCGGCGCTACTTTCTGACTCCCCGGGGCTGAAGAGTGACGCGACTGTTGGCGCGCTTAGAAGCGCCGGGGTTTCGTCCCGCGGGCGCCGCTTTCGGCGACGAACCCATCGCCCTGCCGCGACCCTTGCGGGCCGCAGGGAAGAAGGTCGATGCCGAATTCGACCGACTGGTCTCCGCGGCCATTCCGCTGCGCAAGGCCGCCTGAAAAACTTGACCCGTTTGTTACGTTGTCGCCTCTATCAGACAACGAGGGAAACGCCGCGGTGTCGCATCAAACACGGAGTCTGCGAGGATCGAACCTGTCACCGATATCTCTAAAGGAGTTGTGGCGAAAACTCTTTACCGGAGGACTTGAGCGAGGGGCTGCGCCGAACCCGTAAAGGATGCGGAAGAGCCGTTGGGCATGAAGAAGAAGCGCTGCACCCGCTGAAGGACGTCCGTGGAGTCGCGACCCAGCAGGTTGCAGCATAGCTCGAAACTGAACCCATCTACCGTCTTTCCCATGATCCAATCCAGAGCTTCCTCTCTCGATCGCCGTGGGCCGCGGGTGAGGTCCTCAAGCGCCTGGATCAACACCGCACCCGCCAACCTCTGCAACGAGGGATCAAGATTCGATGTTTTCGACGCGCTCAGTCTAGGCGGTATCATAAGGACGGGTCTCGTTTCTCCGAACCAGCTACTCGATCTATGGTCGCAATTTTTGAGCCGAAATAAAATGGAACTTTAGTACCTAACTTGCCTAGTAGTATGCTCCTACGCAAATCGGTCATGGCTAGAGGCATGTCGAAAGCGCGCTGGGACCCCGGCCGGCGCTTTCATGGAGATCGCGGGCAACTCCTTTGCAAAAAAGTTGCTTCGGGGTCTCGTAGCCTCGCCTGGAGCGCAGCACGAAGCGTCTCTACCCCGCTTTTTTCCACAATATTGTTGCCGCGACGACGTTCGTGAGAACTCAGTTTCGGGGAGCATCCAGGCCTGGCTCCATGGGAAGCGCCAGAGGTTCTTCGACTAAGAAATCCAGTATTTTCATTCGCTCAACCGCCTCGCTAACCGCCCTCTCCGTGGTTGGCTCGACTGTGATGACGAATGGAAGATCGTCCTTGTTGTGACTGGGTTCTTGCAGCACGGCGTCGAGACTGATCCTGGCCTGTGCCAAGATCGACGCCAACTCGGCGATGATTCCGGGACGGTCTTTGACGCGAAAGCGCAAGTAATGCGACCGAACCTGGTGCGAAATCGAGAGGGGAACATGTTGCTTGAGAGAGGAATGCGCCAAGGCCGGAACCAGCCCCGGGGCGCCGGTTACGATCTCCCGCGCCACGCGCATCAAATCGCTGACGACGGCTACTCCGGTCGGGGCAGATCCCGCTCCGCGCCCGTAGTAAAAAGTGTCTTCGCCGTGAACGCCGCGCACCCAGATCGCATTGTAGGAACCTTGCACGTGCGCCAGGATCGTGCCTTGCGGAACGAGCGCCGGACGTACGGAAAGCAGCAGCCCCTGGCGACTTTCCTGCGCCGAGGCGATGAGACGCACGGTATGCCCAAGGCGGCCCGCGTAAGCGAAGTCGACAGGCCGGATGCGCCGAATCCCCTCCAGATAGATATCAGACGGGCTAACCTCGACGCCGAAGGCCAGAGCCGAGAGCAGAGCCAATTTCGAACGCGCGTCGTAGCCGTCAATGTCGGCGCTCGGGTCAGCTTCGGCGTAGCCGAGCTGTTGCGCTTCGGCGAGAATCGTCTCCAGTGGCGCTCCCCGGTGCTCCATCTCCGTGAGGATGTAGTTGCAGGTTCCGTTGAGAATCCCGGCCATCGACTCGACCCGGTCGCCCGAGATTCCCTCGCGCAAAACCGAATGAATCGGAATCCCCCCGGCTACGCTGGCTTCCATGGCCAGTGAGACTCTCGCGGCCGCTGCCTTTTCCCAAATCCGGGCGCCCTGTTCGGCCATCAGCTCCTTGTTGGCCGTTACGAAGGATTTCCCCTTCGAGATCGCCGAGTCGATGATTTCGGCCGCGACCGTCGTGCCGCCGATCAGCTCGGCGATCACCTGCACCTCGGGATGGTTGACAGCCTCCCGCCAGTTCGAAGTCCGCTCGGCTTCCGGGAAAAGATCCGCTTCCGCAGGAGGTTTGGAGACCACGGACCGCGAACAAAGGACTTTGACGTTGAGCGGAAACCCTAGCTTGCCGGCAATCCGCGCGGCGTCGTCGGAAAGGATACGAAGTGTACCCCGGCCGACGTTTCCTAGTCCGATAATTGCGGCGTTAACCTCAGACACAGGTTCCCATTATAGGGGATCAACTCATCCCACCCGCTGCCGGGCAGCAACGCGAAAACGGACGGTGGATCGTTCCGGACTCGGCGCGGCAACACGTCTACGCCCGGCGGGTTTTTCTCGTCACTCGAAACCTTTGGTTTCACGGCCTCGTAGCGGCGGACGTCGGGTGTGGCGGTGAATGCATCCGCCAGGGGAGGGGCTGCTGCGTCGAACTGCGTCATTGGCCGCAAGCCCAAGATTAACTCTATCGTTCGCAGCACTGACGCCGTTGAATAGTGCGCGTGATCGACGAAGCCGTGCTTCGCGTACGGGCTTACGACAAACGCGGGCGAGCGGTGCGAATCAACGTGGTCGGCGCCGTCTTGGGCATCGTCTTCCACTACGAAGATCGCGGTTCGCGCCCACGCCTCGCTGTTGCTCACACCCTCGACGAGACGCCCGAGAGCATAGTCATGGTCTGCCATCATGGCGCGAGCCGTCGGCTTGCCCGGAGTGCGCCCCGCGGTGTGGTCACCGGGCAGGCGCACCATCATGAGTCGGGGCAGCTTCCCGGCCGCTTCGATCTCGGCGAATTCGCGCAAGAATTCATCCACCCGCTCTTGGTCGGAATAGTCCAGATCGAACGGCGCGAAAGCCGAGTTCGTGTGAGCCGCCAGGGCCGGGTCGTCGATCTTCACCCGGGTCCCGTCTCGACGCGCCCAGAAACCGTAGTTGCGGACGGAAACCCCAGCCGCCAGGGCATTCGTCCACAGATAGCCCGCGGTGGGTAAAGCGGCCGGTTCGCCCCCCTCGAAATCGTAGACGCGCCGGCGCCGGCCATAGTAGCTGGGCCACAGCTTTTGGACGTAATCGTTGGCGATCGCGGCCAGCGACCAATTCTGCCCGTCGGCGCTGACGTCCCCGGCGGCGTGGAAGTTATCGAAGAGCACGAATTGACGAGCCAGCTTGTGGTGATTCGGCGTGACGGCATCGCCCAAGACGGCCAGCTCCGGCTTTCCCTCGCCGCCCTCGAGATCGCCGAGCACTTGATCGTAGGTTCGGTTTTCTTTCACCACATAGATCACGTGCTTGATTGGTGAAGGCAGTCCCGGCCGGTTGGGAATGGGATTCCCCGCCGCGACGCCGGCGTTAAACAAAAGTCGGTCATCGTAGGGGGTATTTTCGATGACAAGCCGGGTGAGATCGAGCAGACGCTCGCCGCCAAGCCGCGGCAGGACGCCTAGTGAACCCGTCTGCAAAGCGGCGACGTATTGCGCTTCTTCTCCACGTCGGGACGGGTCCGGTCCTCGGGGAGTAGGGTATGACCCCTGTCCCTTCCCGCTGAGGTACAACAATCGGCCGTCACGGGTCGCTGCCACATCCGTCGGATACCAGCCGGTGGGAACCGCGCCCAGCAACTCGGCCCGCTCCTGGGACACCTCGGTCACGACAACGGTGTTATTGCCGGAGCAGACCGTGTAGAGCAGCCTGCCGTCGGCGCTCAGCGCCAGTGCCGTGGGAGTCGAACCGGCGGGCGCCCGGGGCGTCGGCGCCACCGGGATCCTCTCCAGTAGCTCGAAATGGTTTCCCCGGGTTACGCCCACCACCGATACGCTATTACTGTTGGCACAAGCGACAAACAGCCGCCCCGCGAGCGGAACCTGGTCGGGTCCGCGGCCCATCTCGCGCCGTTGGATCAGCATATCCGTAGGATGAGGCCCCACACCGATTTTTTGGATCAATCGGCCGTCGGATAGCGAATAAACTCCCACCGACGATTCGGCCCAATGGCTGACGAGCAGGGTCTTGCCGTCGAGGCCCAGCAACAGCCGATAAGGGCGGAAGCCCGTGCGGATCTGGTCGACAACGAAGCCGGTTTGCGTATTGAGCACCACCACCGAGTTTCGAAACAAATTCGCAGCGTAGAGAAAACGCTCGTCCGCCGACAACAAAACGTCTCCCACGTGATCCGATGCGAGTCGTTCGCTCACAGGAATCAGGGGAAACTCCCGCCGGAGCTCGAGTTCTCCTTCTTGAAAAGAAAACTCGAACACGCTGACCCTCGAGCCGCCGCCTACATAAACCTTGTCACCGGCTTTGTTGAACGTCAGGCCCAGCCAGCCATCCGGAACCGCGACGCGGGCCGTTTCCCGCGTGGTCGCCAAATCGATGACGCTGATCGTCGGCGGCAGAAACCCACCATTGAGCACGAGGGCATTTTTCTCATCGGGCGCCAGAGCAATGGACATGGGCAAGGTGCTGAGTGAGACCTGCTCGCCGGCGGGAGTGATTCGCCAGCCGTTGGGAAGCAGCACGCTGCCGTCATTTTGCCGGCCGCTGTAACGCTGACGCGCCGCTTGCGGCTCATCAAAAGTCTGCGGCCCCAGGTGGGCACAACAAAGGAGCACTGCCGCAAGCAGTTGGAATAGTTTGGCCATTCTGTGGATGCGCAGGCAAGCCCCTTGGCTACCCCGCTTTTCTCACCACGTGCCGAGACGAAGTGGGTGAGGAGCCCGTCAGTACAAGGCGCGCGCCGCTCGGCGCCGCATTTCCTTAATAATGCGGGCGTACTTGAACCCTACGTTGAGCACGGCGAGCAAGCGCAACGCAGTCATGGCGGGCTTATGGCGTGCTTCGACCGTCAGGTGGTGAGAAATGCGGGCTAGTCACTCAGAGGAGCTGGCCAACCTTTGTCGCCAACTGCCTTGAACCTGCCGTTCAGCCGCAAACCTCCTGCCGTAAATTGGGGAGCACCGGCGCCTGCACCGCGGTCCTCAAAAGTCAGCCATCAATTTGAAGATCATAGGCCATCTTAAGTCATGGCGCCAGTATCGAGTGGATCATCATCTAGACAGGCAGCGATATTACGGCCCTTCTGAACTCGATCCCTTCCTTTCCCAGCCTCGGAAGTGGGCAGTGAACAGAGTTCAGGAATCGTTAGCGAGGGGTAAGAATCTAGCGGTCACAACCACCGCGAGCGCTCTTGACATCCACGGCCGCACGGCGGTAACGCGCTGAGGAAACGGTTCCCGGATTGGCCCACGCCGTATGACTTGTTGGGCAAGGTTTACGAGAAGCTCTCCTTGCGACGCAGCGGCGAATGCTTGGCCATTGTTGTGATCGGTCGGCCGCTTTTATAAGGTTGCGTTTAGGACTTCCCGTGAAGATCTCACTGAGACCCGCGGCACCGTGGCGTCTTTCATTCTGGGTAGCGGCCTGTTTGATCGTGATGCCGCTTGGCGCCCAGACTCCCCGTGGCCCTGGTTCCGCGGCAGCTCATCAACGTGGTAAACGGCGTCGACAGGCAATAAAAGCAGCCAGGACGGCCACAGTCCGCGGGCGGCAGCTTGCCTACGGACAGGGCCTGTTTTCAAAGCAGGAATCCGGGCTGGGAGGGCGCGCGCCCGCGTTGATCTTCCCGCTGGATCCCAACGGGTGCCAGGGAAGCTCGTACCTCCCTTAACCTACTACCACGTTCACCAGTTTGTCGGGGACCACAATCACCTTACGGACTGTCTTCTCTTCCAGGTAAGGCACGATCTTAGGGTCCATTGTCGCCAGCCGCTCCAGCTCCCCGCGGTCGGTTCCCCGCGCCACGGCCAGCCGCGAGCGAAGCTTTCCGTTGACCTGAACAACCACCTCGACCTTATCCTCCTTGGCCAACTCGGGATCGAACTCCGGCCAAGCGGCGTGAAGGAGAGTCCCTTCCTTCGCGAGCTCGTGCCAGAGGTCTTCGGCCATGTAGGGGGCGAAGGGTCCCAGCAGCAAAACCAGCTTCGGCAGTGTTTCTTGCAATACGCCGGGCGAGAGATCCGACTCGCGAGCGTAGAGCTCGTTCGTCAGCTCCATAATCGCCGCCAGCGAGGTGTTGAAATGCCAGCGCGTCTCGAAGTCATTGGTGACTTTTCGGATGGTCTGGTGGAGCTTGCGCAGCAGCGCCCGATCGGCATCGTTCGACGGTTGCGCGTTCGCTGAGCCGTTGCCGGCCCCGTGGCGGGTAACGAAGCGATACACCCGGCCCAGGAAGCGATACATGCCTTCCACGCCCGAGTCCTGCCAGTCCAAGTCCTTCTCGGGCGGTGCGGCGAAAAGAGAGAACAGCCGGACCGTGTCGGCTCCGTAGCGTTCGACCGCCGTGTCCGGATCGACGACGTTGCCCTTGCTTTTCGACATCTTCGCGCCGTCGCGGATCACCATCCCCTGATTAAACAGTCGCGTCGCCGGCTCGTTCCAGCCGACCAATCCCAGATCTCGCATCACTTTCGTGAAAAAGCGCGCGTAAACCAGGTGCAGGACCGCGTGCTCGATGCCGCCGATGTATTGGTCGATCGGAAACCAGGCGGCGACTTTCTCGGTGTCGTAGGGCGCCCGCTCGTTTTTCGGGTCGCAGTAGCGATAGAAATACCACGACGAATCGATGAACGTATCCATCGTGTCGCACTCGCGTTCCGCCCGGCCGCCGCATTTCGGACAGTCCACATTCACGAATTCCGGGACGTTTCGCAAAGGCGACTGGCCCGTTCCGGTGAGCTTGACGTCGGCCGGCAAGAGTACGGGAAGATCTCCTTCCGGTACCGGCTCAGCGCCGCATTGCTGACAGTAAATAACAGGAATCGGCGTGCCCCAGTAGCGCTGCCGCGATATACCCCAGTCTCTGAGCCGGTAGGTGATGGCGGCTTCCCCGAATCCGCGCTCCTGCGCCCAGGCGTTCATCTTCTGTTTGGCTTCTTCGCTAGCGAGGCCGCTGAACGGCGGGGAGTTCTCGACGACGCCATAGCCCTCGTACGCTTCTTCCATCGTCGGCTCGTCGGCGAGAGGTCCGTCGACCGGGCGGATCACCGGCCGGATTGGAATACCGTACTTGCGGCAAAACTCGAAGTCCCGCTGATCGTGCGCGGGGACCGCCATGATGGCGCCCGAGCCATATTCCATCAGCACGAAGTTGCCGACCCAGATCGGCACGCGGTCGCCGTTGTAGGGATTGATCGCGTAGCGGCCCGTGTCGAGGCCTTCTTTCTCGACATCGGCCGCGTCGCTCGAGGCGCGAGCGCGGATCATCCGTTCCGCCTGCTTCTCGAACCCGAAGCGGCTGACCAGTTCGTGCTCGGGAGCCAGGATCACGCAGGTCGACCCATGGATCGTGTCCACGCGCGTGGTAAAAACGGTGATCTTTTCTTCGCTGCCTTCTAGTAGAAAATCCACCCGCGTGCCGACCGATTTGCCGATCCAGTTCCGCTGCATGGTGAGCACGCGCTCGGGCCAGCCGCCTTCAAGCTGCTGGAGATCGCTCAGTAATTCCTCGGCGTAGTCGGTTGTTCTCAGGAACCACTGCTCGAGCGAGCGGCCTTCGACAAGCGTGTCTTCGTGACGCCAGCAACAACCGTTCACCACCTGCTCGTTCGCGAGCACCGTTTGGCACTGAGGACACCAGTTCACCTGGGCCTCCTTGCGGTAGGCCAATCCGCGTTCGTACATCTTGAGGAAAAACCACTGGTTCCAGCGGTAGTATTCCGGTTCGCAGCTTGAGATTTCCGTCGACCAGTCGTAGCTGAAGCCGAAGCGCCGGTGCTGCTGCTTCATCTGGGCGATGTTCGACCGGGTCCACTCGCCGGGGTCGCGGTTGTTCTTGATCGCGGCGTTCTCGGCCGGCAGGCCAAAGGAGTCCCAGCCCATCGGGTGCAGGACGCGGAACCCGCGCATCCATTTGTAGCGGGCCAGCGCATCACCGATCGAGTAGTTTCGTATGTGCCCCATGTGAAGCGTGCCGCTCGGGTAGGGCAGCATCTCAAGGACGTAGTACTTCGGCCGCGACGGGTGGGCGTCGGCGCGGAACACATCGGCTTGTTCCCACTCGCGCTGCCAACGAGGCTCGATCTCTTTCGGGTTGTAAGACTTCTCGGGCATGGACTTTCTTGGGGTTAGTTCCCGCGGCTGCCGGGAGGGTAGCGCAGCAAGGTCTTCAAGGCCCTGACGTTCCGCCGGTGGCCGCTGCTTTGATCCTGAGGCGTTTCGAGAATGAACGGCTTGCCGCACAATTTCGGATGATGGAGCATCCGCCGGAACGCTTCGCGACCGATCTTGCCCTTTCCGATGTGCTCGTGGCGGTCGGCATTCGAGCCAAGGGCCGTTTTCGAGTCGTTCGCATGGATAACCCGCACAGCCTCGATCCCGATCGTCTCGTCGATCAGCCTCAATGTGCTGCCTAGGCCTCCGGGCGTGGACACATCAAAGCCGGCCTCGTAGCAATGCGCGGTGTCGATACAAAAACCGACCGGCAGCGACGCATTCTTCTGAATCAGCTCCCGCAACTCGGCCAGTTCCGAAAAGTTTCGCCCGATCGAGGCGCCTCCACCGGCCGTGTTCTCCAAAAGCAGCTCGAGATGATTCCATCGCATGCCGCGGACCGCCTTCGAGACCGAGGCCGCCAGCGTTTTCATGGCCCGTTTCAGTGTCTGTCCGCGATGGCTGCCGGGGTGGATGACTAAGTATTCCGTACCCAACGTAAGCGCTCGGTTGACCTCATCGCGGAAAGCCGCGACTGATTTTTGGCGAACGACCGGGTCAGCCGCCGCCAAATTTACCAGGTAATTCCCGTGAATGACCAGCGGAGTAAGCCCAAGACGTTCCCGCGCCTCCTTCAGCCTC
Source organism: Bryobacterales bacterium (assembly GCA_965248365.1). Classification (GTDB taxonomy): domain Bacteria; phylum Acidobacteriota; class Terriglobia; order Bryobacterales; family UBA6623. Next base: position 2,090,971 of record CBDFJA010000004.1, read on the forward strand.
TCGACCGCGGCCGGATCCAGCTTCCCGGATCGCCACATACGAGGGCTGCGGGAGAAGATCTGGAACGTGTTGCAACCGAGCGCCGCCGCCTCCTCAGCCGCCCGTTCCAGTGAGCCGGCTATTGAAGTATGAGCGCCGATGCGAGGCGCTTTCGGGCCAATTCGGCGAGGCACAGGGATGCTACGATCCTAACAGATCCCTTTTGCGGGTCGAACAAAGTCCCGTAGCGCGAACCTATGCGGGCCCACAGTCGCTGGATTCTTCTACACGGCGCACGCCCGCCAGATCCGCGGCTGTTTCTAGCGGACCGGTTCGGACCAATCCGCCGAGTCTGAGCCATCTCGTGCCGTCTCAGAGAATTATCGCGGTTTGACAAAGTATGGGCAGCGAGGAAGGTTGGAGGCGGGAAACAGACTACTGAGCTTGACGCGCATGGACGGCAAGCGCACACTGTGAGGTGAAGAGGAAGCTCAAGTCGAAAATTCCGGTTCAAGACGAAGGAAGGCAATCCATGAGAAATGGAGATCGGGGACCAATCAGCCGGCGGAGATTCATCGGCTACTCTGGCGTGCCGCTGCTGGCGGCATGGCCGGGAATCCTAGGTCCCGGGCTGCGTGCCGAGGAGGAAGCTCCACAGTGGAAGCCGGGCGACCCGGTTGGCTATATCACCCCGAAGATTCCGGAGTTCGATCTGCCGCCCTATGAAGGAGAAACATACGAGGCTACCGTCCCCGACACACTCGATCTTGCCGAGCGCGCTCGCCTCGCTGTCAACGGGCTCACGGAGCCGACCAACCCTCTGGCTGATTACGAGATTTACAGTATTGTTTATTTCCGGACGAACCCGCCCTCGATGATGCAGAACTGCTGGCATCCCCTAATTTTTCCCAAGTTCATGTGGGCAGTGTCTATGATGCGCTTGATGACTGGCAGCGAACAGAACTTGCAGGTCGAACGCCGCTGGATGGAAGTCGCCCTCAAGATGCAAGGGCCGGACGGCTTGATTTACACACCGGTCAAGGGCCGTCCGTGGACCTTTGTGTGGTGGCAGATCCTCGATGTCGAAGTTCCCAAGGACCAGATCCTCCAGCCGTACGCTTGCGCGTCGACGCTCACTGCCTTGGCCCACCTGGCCAAGCGAGATCCAGGAGGGGTTTGGAAGACGGCAATGCGCCGGCTGGTGGATGGAATGGTCGAATTAGCGGTGGTTGATGGAGACCTCGCCTACTACTGGCCTTCCTGCATCGTAGCGACCAAGGAACGGCCGCCGCGCCCCCCCGTGCCGACTCGGCCTTTTGATTGTGAAGGCACGATTGTGGTCCACGGGCTTGTGCGCGCGTATAACGTGTTGCGCTATGAACCGGCTCTGGTTTTGGCGAGAAAGTACATCAATTACTTGCGCCAGAGTTTCTACGGTCCTGACGGCAGTTTCCGAGCCTCGCCAACCATACCCGCCCAGGCTCATTTCCACGCCCATGCGCGCGGGCTGCTGGCCATGGAGGAGTATGCCGAAGCGGCGGGAGACAAAGAACTGATGCGGTTCGTGGTGCAGGCCTTTGAACTTGCCCGAGACCAGGGGTCCAACTTTCGGCCGGGTGTCTCCCACTACGACCTGGTGAGGACGCCCGGCGCGGGGCTGCTCGGGTTTTTCCCGGAATGGGCGAACTCTCCCGTGCGGCAGACATCGGAGACTTGTCAGGTCGGCGACATGATCGTGCTTGCTCTTCGCCTGAGCGAGGCCGGAGAAGGCGATTATTGGGACGATGCCGACCGCTGGATTCGAAATCAGTTGGTCGAAAACCAACTGGTCGAAACAGATTGGGTCTCTGAACTAGGAAAGAAGGTTGGAGACCCGCTACAGACCGGCAATCACGTCACCACGGATCGCGTCGCCGAAAGGAACCGCGGGGCTTTTGCAGGTTCTCCAAGCCCCAACGAGTGGCATTCGCGCGATTCGAAGACTAAGCACGCCCTGGGCCATTGTTGCACGGTGAACGGGTCCAAGACGCTTTTCTGGGCCTGGGAACGCATCCTGCGCTACCGCAACGGCAAGCTGAAGGTGAACTTGCTTCTCAATCGAGCGTCTCGCTGGGCGGACGTAGAAAGCTATATCCCCTACGAAGGCCGCGTCCAGGTGAAAGTCAAGCAACCCCTGGAGCTTTCCCTGCGAATTCCTGAGTGGGTGGCTCCCGAGCAAGCAAGCTGCGAGGTCGATGGGCAAGAGCGCAAGCTGGGCTGGAATGGACGTTACGCGAAGGTAGGGAATGTGGCAGCGGGAAGCATCGTCAGCTTGACCTTTCCCATATCGGAACGCACCGAGGTTGTCTGGGTTGAGAAGCGGCGCTACAAGATCGTCAGAAAAGGCAATGAAGTTGTCTCCATAGACCCGCCCGGTATCGACGGTCGGCTCTACCAGCGGGAACACTACCGAGCAGATAGATCCCGCATGCGGAAGGTGACCCGTTTCGTCAGCAGCGAAATGTCGTCCTAGATTTGCGGCTCGCGAAGGGGTTTACGGCGTACGGTTAAGATCCGTAGCGCGGATCTAGGCGGGCCCACTGACACTAAGTTTCCCGCAGGCGGCACGTGCCCGCCAGATCCGCGGCTGTTCTCCAGGACACGTGGCGATATATGGCGATGCGGTCACCTAGCTTCTGGTCAGTTTGACCCTGGCGTGCTTCCCTCTAGCGACTGCGCCGCCAGGATGGCCGCCCCTTGGCTCACTACTTGTTCTCCCAGAGCCGACGGCACGATGGTGTAGGTTTCGCGGAAATAGGGCACGACCAGATGGTGCATCTTTTCTCCTACCCGGGTGAGAAAAGCCCGGTTGCCCCATCCCACCCCGCCTCCCACGACAATGACTTCCGGACTCAGTAGATTGACCGCCGCCGAAAGAGCCGAACCCAAGTAACCCGCCGCGCGGTCGATGACCTCGCTTGAAAACGGCTCGCCCGCCGACCAGTTTTCCATCAGTGTCTTGCTCGAAATTTCGCCGGCTGAAGAATGGACCTGCTTGAGATCGCTCCGCGCCCACAAGTCCGGACTCCGCTCGCTCAACCAGCCCGCCAACTGACTCAGGCCCGGACCCGAGCACACCGACTCCACGCACCCTCGGCCGCCGCAGCAGCACGGGGGACCGTCCGGGACAACGACGATGTGTCCGATCTCGGCCTCGCCGATGTCGCCGAACGCCTGAATGCGCCCGTCACGGACTATCCCTCCCCCGACGCCGGTCCCCAGCGTCACGTAAAAAACCGTGCGCCGGTCTTGGCCAGCCCCGAAGTGGGCTTCGGCGAGCGCCGCCAAGTTGCAGTCGTTCTCCATCGAAACGGGAAGGGCGAACTCTTTTTCGAGTGTGGCTACCACGGGGAGTCCTTCCCATCCTTGCTCATGAAGGCAGCGGTGGGGCTCGCGGCGCGAGCGTCGAACCGTGCCCCCGAATCCGAACCCGATCGCACGAAATGAGCGGCCCCGCTGCTCATACTTTTTCTTGAATTCGCGGCCTTGCTCGATCAGGCGGTGGAAGCTTTTCTCCGCGCGATCACCGGCTTCACGGCGTAGGATCGCCGTCTCAAGGACGCGGCAATCGGGGCCGGCGACGCCGGCCACCAACTTGGTGCCGCCCGTTTCAAAGACCAGGTATGCGGGCGCAGCCATTTGCCTTGCGCATCATTTCGCAAAAACGGTTCCGAAAGGCAGTCGCGACGAAACGCGTCCCTCCCGATGAGCTTGAGCATCTCGCATTCAAAGGCAGGGGCGCAATTCTTCGCACCCCAGCCGATAGAGCCGCAATATCTCGACACGCCGATCGATGCCTTCTCCATCTCGCGCTGGGAACGATCCAAGGTGTTTGAACGTCAAGTAGGACCACGCCCGGTTCGACATCACCGAACCCCGTTCCGACAATCACGACATGAGGTCTGCGATCATGGACGTTGGACACGCGGTGCGGATCTCGGGGGGAGGGGCATCGGCGCCGGCGCCAAGGTGGAGATGAAGAATTCGTTCCGGCTGATCTTGTTATCCCCGAGCGGATCGAGCCGGCAAGGCCGCCAAGGGGATGGGGCGGGAGGGCTGTTGTTGCCTTACGCTCGCAGCGGCAAAGTTGGGCTTGGGCGTCTGATGTCGTGGCGCGGACGCCTACGTCTGCCGCGCCGACACTCGTGTCGACGCTGGGCGAGACATGTCGCACCCCTAGATGACGAACGGCGCCATGCGGGGTAGGATTCGTTGGTTCGATCACAGCTTAAGTGACGAGGATTGGGGCTGCGGTCCCGCGGCCCGATCAGCTCAAGCCGTGTGACTGGGGGGCTTCGACAGCCGAACCAACGGCCAAACCCCACCAACAACTGAACCAATGATACTCACGGACGAGGACCGCGAAAAACTCAAGTCGCTGCTGAAGACCCATTCCGTGATGAAGGGCGATTTCGTGCTGGCGTCCGGCAAACGAAGCAACCTCTACGTCGATGCCAAGTTGACGACGCTGCGAGCCGACGCCCTTCCGCTCGTAGGCCGGGCGCTGCTGGCCAAGATCAAAGAACGAGACTGGCATCCCTACGCCGTGGGCGGGCTGACGATGGGCGCCGATCCGCTGGTCACGGCGATTTCCCGCGAAGGCCTTGAACATGGATTCGTGATCCACTCTTTCTTGATTCGCAAAGAGCCCAAAAAACACGGCCGCCAGCGATTTCTCGAAGGCCTGGCGGAGACGGACGGCCACGCAGTCGTCATCATCGAGGATGTTTGCACCACCGGCGGCTCGGCCATCAAAGCCATCGAGCGCTCACGCGAGGCCGGCCTCGACGTCGTCGGGGCCGTGTCGCTTGTCGACCGCGAACAAGGCGGCCGGGAAGCGATCGAGGGCGAGCACGGCTGCCCCTTCGACCGCGTGTTCACGATGAAAGAGCTGCTGTAGGTGATGAACCTGGCGCGCTTTTCTCGCCACCTGGTGAGAAAAGCGGGCTAATGCCGAAAGTGGCGCACGCCGGTGAAGACCATCGCCAGGCCCAGGCGGTTGGCGGCGTCGATGACTTCCTGATCGCGGCGAGAGCCGCCGGGCTGAATGACGGCGGTGACGCCGTGGCGGGCAACTTCTTCGACACCATCGGGAAAGGGGAAAAACGCGTCCGAGCCGACAACCGTTCCCTTGAGCGGCAGCAGGGCCTTCGATGCTCCGATGCGGGCCGCATCCACGCGGCTCATCTGGCCGGCCCCGACGCCGACGGTCTGACCGGGCCGGGCGTAGACGATGGCGTTCGACTTGACGTGCTTGACGACCTTCCAGGCGAATTCGAGGGCTTTCGTCTCCTCGTCAGTCGGTGGCCGCTCGGTGACAACCTTCGGCCCTTCCTTACCTGGGGCCGGCTTGTCCTGGGTTTGAATCAGAAAGCCCCCGGAGACGCTCCGCACCACCAGGTCTGATCCGGCCCCTCCTATTTCGAGCAGGCGGATGTTCTTTTTTTGCGTAAGGACGCTCAGGGCCTCGGCGGAGTATCCGGGCGCCGCGACGGCCTCAACGAACAACTCCGACACCGCCCGGGCCGCCTCGGCGTCCACCTCCCGGTTGAACGCCAAGACGGACCCAAACGCCGAGACCGGGTCGCACTCGAGCGCCCGGCGAAAGGCTTCGGCGGGCGTTTCCTGCTCCGCGCAGCCGCAGGGGTTGGTGTGCTTGATGATGGCGGTCGCGGGGCGGCTGAACTCCTCGATCAACTGCCAGGCGGCATCGAGGTCAACAATGTTGTTGAAGGAAAGCTCCTTGCCGTGGAGCTTCCGCGCGCCGCCAATACCGGCATCACCCGAAGCATAAAGAGCGCCGAGCTGATGGGGGTTCTCCCCATAGCGCAGGTTCAGCTTTCGGGGCAGGGAAATGTCGAGCGCCGGCGGAAGGGACTCCGCCTCACTTCCCGCGGCAACGTCAGCGGAGGGCGAAAGCCGCGGGAGGGTCGTGCTGATTGCGCGGTCGTAGGCGGCGGTCACCTGGAACGCCTTTTGCGCCAGCCTCCAGTGCGTTTCGAGCGACAGCTCCCCATCGCGATCTTCAAGCTCCTTGGCGATTCGGCCGTAGTCGGCCGGGTCGGTGACGACGGCCACGTCCTGGAAATTCTTTGCCCCCGCACGGATCATCGTCGGGCCGCCGATGTCGATGTTCTCGATGATTTCCTCAAAAGTAGCGTCGTCACGACCGGCAACCTTCTCAAAGGCGTACAGGTTTACCACGATCATGTCGATAAGCGGTATGCGGTGTTTGGAAAGGGACTGTATGTGTTCGCGGTTGGATCGTACAGCCAGGATTCCGCCGGCGATCGTCGGATGCAGTGTTTTTACGCGCCCGTCGAGCATTTCGGGAAAGCCGGTAAGCTCAGACACTTCCTTGACGGCAAGACCCGACTCGCCAAGCAGTCGCGCCGTCCCGCCCGTCGAGAGCAGCTCCACGCCGCGGGCGGCCAACTGACGGGCGAACTCGACGAGTCCCTTTTTGTCGGTGACACTGAGAAGTGCTCGGCTGACCTTGCTCATAGGGCGGGAAAGTTTCGAGGAAGAGTGATTTTCCCACTCCATGGTGGCTCGTGGCAATCGACCGCATTTTCTTGCGTCATTTCAGCGCAAGCCGGAGATTATCGTTGACGCCGATCGAGGCCTTGTCTCACAATGAAACCAGGACTCCCGGTCACGCGTTTGGGCAAACCCTCAGCCGACCTAAGGGGAGTGATCAAAGCCTAACAAACGTCCTGGATCGCGTCTCGGAGCCCGCTCATTCCAATTCGTGGAGGGCGGCGTGAAAAGTGATGCGTTGGCCTTAGTGGTCATGAGCCAGGAGCGCCGCCTGCCGCTTCTTGAGAACCTCAAAAAGTTGAATGTAGACGTTCTGACGGTGGGCGACTGCCGGCAGGCCAGATCCCTGCTGGCCACCCGTCCGCCGGTCGAGGTCATCATCACGGGCGTAACCTTGGCGGACGGAAACTGGCGTGACATTTTCAAGTGTTTGGCGGACCGCGACGTCGATGCCAGCGTAGTCGTCAGCTCGGCGCCGGCGGACGAGAACTTGTGGTCCGAGATCCTGTGGCGCGGCGCCTACGACCTGTTGGTTGAGCCGTACGAAAAAGGCGAGGTGCGCCGCATTGTCGAAGGCGCTTTGCGGGCGGCCAGGGCCCGTCGCGCCGCGACCCAGCGCCGGCAACGGGCGGCCGCCGGGGGCCAAGCCTGGACAAGCTCAGCGTAGGCCCCTGACGCTGGCCGTATTCTTATTCCGCGGGGTGGACGAAGTTTCGTGGCGACTCAGCACGTGGCGAGACGGGTTGGAAAGAAGGAGGGGAAATCCGAATTGCGCCGCCCATGCAGCTTTGCAGCCCGTCATGGCGGGCCTCTCACGCACTTCGCCTCGCCACGTGGTGAGAAAAGCGGGCTAGTACTTCGGAACCGTGGGGTCGATTTGGTCGCTCCAGGCTAGGATACCGCCTCGTAGGTTCTTGACCTTGCCGAAACCGGCGGTCTTGAGGAAGTTGACGGCTTTGGCGCTGCGCATGCCCGACTTACAATGCACCACGATATCGGCGGCGGTGTCGAGCTCGTTCACGCGCTTGGGCAGATCGCCCAGTGGAATCAAGTGCGAATCGGGAATCGAGCAAATCTCGAATTCGTGGGGCTCGCGGACATCCAGGATGAAAACGTCGTCTCCGCGATCGAGCCTTTGCTTCAGGTCGACCACGTCGGTTTCCCACTCGCTCAGCCCGGGCTCGGGCTCCGGCTCAGTTTGCGGGATGCCGCAGAACGCCTCGTAGTCGATGAGCTCATGGATCGTGCGATTCGGTCCGCAGACCGGGCAATCCGGGTTTTTCCTCAGCTTCAGCTCGCGGAACTTCATGTTGAGAGCGTCGTAAAGGATCAGCCGGCCACTCAGCGTTTTCCCTTTGCCGAGAATCAGCTTCACGGTCTCGGTAGCCTGAATGCTCCCGACCAGCGCCGGCAGGATACCGAGCACGCCGCCCTCGGCGCAGCTGGGAACCAACCCCGGAGGCGGTGGCTCAGGATACAGGCAGCGGTAGCAAGGGCCGCCGTCGTGGCCAAACACCGTCGCCTGACCCTCGAAGCGGAAGATGGAGCCATACGCGTTGGGTTTGCCGAGCAAGACGCAGGCGTCATTGACCAGATAGCGGGTCGGGAAATTGTCGGTGCCGTCGACGACCACGTCATAGTCCTTGAGGATGTCCAGCGCGTTCTCGCTCGTTAGCCGGACCTCGTATTTTTCGATCCGGACGTAGGGATTGATGTCGGTCATCCGCTCGGCGGCCGAGTCGAGTTTCGGCCGGCCAATGTCCTTCGTTCCATGGATGACTTGACGCTGCAGGTTGGTCATGTCGACGACATCGAAATCAACAATGCCGATGCGGCCGATGCCGGCGGCCGCCAGGTAGAGGCCCAGCGGCGCGCCCAGACCGCCCGTGCCTATCATCAACACGCTGGCTTTCTTGAGTTTGACCTGGCCCTCCATGCCTACTTCCGGCATGATCAGGTGGCGGCTGTAACGAAGGATTTCGTCGTTGCTGAGGGTGGGAGCGGTCGCGGCCATCCCTCCGGCGACGTTAACCGACATGACGGCCTCCCCCGGCGATCGAAGGCACGATGGTGATCACGTCGTCCCCGCCGACTTTCGTAGCTTCCCGATCGAGGTAGCGAATGTCTTCGTCGTTCATGTAGACGTTGACGAAACTTCGCAGCTTGCCCTCGTCCGTGAAAAGGTGCTTGCGAAGGTCAGCATACTCGCCGGTCAGCTTGTCGAGCGCTTCACCGACGCTCGAGGCTTCGACGTCGACCGAGTCCTTTTTGTCGGTGTACTGGCGCAATGGTGTCGGGATCACTAGCTTAGCCATGGGCTTCTCCGTAAATCAGTTCTTCGTTTTCCGCGGCCGTTTGGTCAGGATCGGGCAAGAAACTGCCGGCGTGGTCGAACCTCCCGCTCTTGATCGAGATAACCACAAAAGAGTACCACGGGCAAGAGTTCTTCAAATCGGTTTCCGAGAAATAGGCGTCGCAGTCCGGGTGGGAGTGGTAGATGCCGATCAACTCCAGTCCTCGCTTGCGCGCTTCCCGGTCGGCGGCCAACAGATCCTCGTTCTTGATCTCGTAGCGCTCGGCCTGCGAACCGTCGAACGCATTCTCGAGCGGAACCCCGACCCGGACAACCTTTTCGCCGTTTTCCGCGGCGCCCAACATCGCGCCGCAGCACTCGTTGGGGTAGCTGGAGCGGGCGTGCTCGACCATGTCCTTCCAAGGACCGGGATCCACGCGAATCATGGTTCGTCCCAGAAGCTTTCACTCAGGTATTTGTCCGCCGAGTCGCAGAACACGGTCACGATCACGCCCTCCTGAACCCGCCGTGCCACCTTGAGCGCCGCGGCCAGGTTGGCGCCCGACGAGATGCCGACCAGCAGCCCTTCCTCCCGGGCCAGTTTCTTGACGATCCCGTAGGCTTCTTCGGTCTCGATTTCGATGTTTTCATCCGCTAGGGTGTCGTCATAGATGCCGGGTACGATCGCCGTCGGCATGTGCTTCAATCCCTCCAGGCCGTGGAATCCCGAGGACGGCTGCATCGAGATCAGCCTGATCGATTTCGAGTACTCCCGCAAGCAACGGCCAACGCCGGTGAAGGTGCCGGTGGTGCCCAGCCCGGCGACGAAATGCGTAATTCTGCGGCCGGTCTGTTCCAGTATCTCGGGCCCGGTTGTCTCGAAATGCGCCAGCCAGTTGGCCGGGTTATTGTATTGATCCGGATAGAAGTAAGCGCCGGGATTTCGGCGGTACTCTTTTTGGCACGCAAGGATGGCGCCGTCGGAGCCTTCCGCCGGGTCGGTGAGAATCACCTCGGCCCCGTAGGCCTTCAAAATGCGCTTCCGCTCCGGGGAGGCATTTGCCGGCAGAAACAATTTCACCCGGTAGCCTTTGGCCGCGCAGACCATGGCGTAGGCGATGCCGGTATTCCCGCTGGTCGAATCGATCAGGGTCTTCTCGCGGGTCAGCTTGCCCGTGCGCTCGCCGTCGAGAACCATGTTCAACGCGGGCCGGTCTTTGACCGAGCCGCCGGGGTTGAAGTACTCGGCCTTGCCGTAGATCTCGACGTCGGGCAGGTCAGCCGCTAGCTTTCGGACCCGAACCAGCGGCGTGTTGCCGACCTTGTCGACAACCGAACCCGCGCCCACCGGGTTTTTGATCGAAGCCACGCCGCTGTCCCTCATGGAAACTCGCCGTCTAGGGTGGAAAAGCGCCCGGACATGTACTCTACCGCCCGGGGAGTGGGGAGCCAACCGCTGCTATCTTGATGGTAGGGAATCCCTACTATGTCTGTCAAGAATAGGGACATTGCTGGACATGCCAAGGACGCCCGGTCAGCGGGTTGAGGCCACAGTGATGGATGGCTTTCCGGCGGCACCGTAACGTGATTTATGTTACAGACAGGGCCTATTGCCGAAGCAGAAATGCGAGCTAACGCCTTTTGCGAATCTACGACTCTTCGTTGACGCTTGGCGGGGATCTCTTTATACTTAACAATGAGATTGCCTGCTGCTACCCCGCCGCGCCGCTTCGGGGCCTGGCGTGGAGGCTTCTCGAGCCGGTTGTTTGTCGAGTCTTCCTCCTGAGCTATCATGGGTTAGGTATATCCGCGCTGGCGTAGCTCAGCTGGTAGAGCATCTGATTTGTAATCAGAGGGTCGGGGGTTCGATTCCCTCCGCCAGCTCCACAGATAACGCCGGCGACCAACCGTTCGGCGGTCTAATCCAGTAAAATCGGGGGGGTAAAGCGCGACGGAATTTCGGCGGGAGTAACTCAATGGTAGAGTCACAGCCTTCCAAGCTGTTGGTTGCGGGTTCGATTCCCGTCTCCCGCTCCAGAGAGTTCTCCTCCGCGGCGAGTTGCCGGGTGACGGCGGGCCGATGTAGCTCAGTAGGTAGAGCGCGTCCTTGGTAAGGACGAGGTCACCAGTTCGAGCCTGGTCATCGGCTCCAGAAAACCCGCCGGACCGCAACATCAGCAACAGGTCCCGGGCCGAGTCGTAACGAGCCGAGGGGCTCGCGACCGGTCAAGGTTTGAGGACGGGTGGCCGAGCGGTCAAAGGCAGCAGACTGTAAATCTGCCGCGCAACGCGCTACGGAGGTTCGAATCCTCCCCCGTCCACCAAGACGCGGGAGCTGATAGACGGGCGCGGCCGCAGGGAGGACGAAAGGGTATGGCCAAGGAGAAATTTGATCGTTCGAAGCCGCACGTGAACGTAGGGACGATCGGGCATATCGACCACGGCAAGACGACGCTGACGGCGGCGATCACCAAGGTCTTGCAGAAGCACGACGATAGCGTGGCGTTTCGATCGTTTGATTCGATCGACAACGCGCCGGAGGAGAAGGCGCGGGGGATCACGATCGCGGTGGCGCATGTGGAGTATCAGACGTCGAACCGCCACTACGCGCACGTGGATTGTCCCGGGCACGCCGACTACATCAAGAACATGATCACCGGGGCGGCGCAGATGGACGGGGCGATCTTGGTGGTGGCGGCGACCGACGGGCCGATGCCCCAGACCCGGGAGCACATCTTGCTGGCGCGCCAGGTCGGGGTGCCCTACGTCGTGGTGTTTTTGAACAAGGTGGATGCGGTGGACGACCCGGAGCTTTTGGAGCTGGTCGAGCTGGAAGTCAGGGAGCTGCTGTCGAGCTACGATTTTCCGGGGGATGACATTCCGGTGGTTCTCGGGTCGGCGCTGAATGCGCTGAACGGGGAGGAGGCGGCGGAGAAGGACATCGAGAAGCTGATGGAGGCGGTGGATACCTACATCCCGACGCCGCAACGGGAGAAGGACAAGCCGTTTTTGATGCCCATCGAGGACATTTTTTCGATCTCGGGGCGCGGCACGGTGGTCACGGGCCGGGTGGAGCGGGGAACGGTGAAGGTGGGCGAGGAGATGGAGATCGTCGGCTTCGGGGAGACGCAGAAGCGGGTGATCACGGGTGTCGAGATGTTCAAGAAGTTATTGGATCAAGGAGAAGCCGGCGACAACGTGGGGTTGCTGGTGAGGGGGCTGGAGAAGGACGAAGTCGAGCGCGGACAGGTGGTGGCCAAGCCGGGATCGATCACGCCGCACACGAAGTTCAAGGGCGAAGTGTACGTGTTGAAGAAGGACGAAGGGGGACGGCACACGCCGTTTTTCAGCGGCTACCGGCCGCAGTTTTACTTTCGCACGACGGATGTGACCGGGGTGGCGGCCCTGCCGGAGGGGACGGAAATGGTGATGCCGGGCGACAACGTCACCATGACGGTGGAGCTGATCTCGCCGGTGGCCATGGAAAAGGGCTTGCGCTTCGCCATCCGCGAAGGCAGCCGCACCATCGGCGCCGGCACCGTTACCGATATCGTGGAATAGCAGACAGAGGTGAACCATGGCGCGAGAGATCATCACTCTTGAGTGCACGGAGACGAAAGACCGTAATTATACGACCACGAAGAACAAGAAGAAAAAAACCGGACGGCTGGAGCTGAAGAAGTACTCGCCGAGAGTGCGGCGACACACGCTCCACCGCGAAGTGAAGTGAGCCTTCGGCAGGCGGCGGCGCCCCCCGGTCGCGGTGGTTCGGTTGCCCACGGGGCGTCGGGCGGGAAATACCAGGGGCGTAGGTTTAACGGCAGACCAGCGGTCTCCAAAACCGCGAGTGGGGGTTCGAATCCCTCCGCCCCTGCCAGGTATTGAGAAGATGGGCCGACTGAGGACCTAGACGTTGCGTCCCGGGCTGGCGGAAAGAGACGACCATCGCCAAGAAGACGCGGCAGGGCGGGATTCAGGGCTGGGTCAACAAGGCGGCGAGTTGGCCGAGCCGGTTCCGGGTGTATGTGGACGGCTTGCGCCGCGAAATGCGGCTGGTTACCTGGCCGAGTCGGAATCAGGTTCGAGCGACCACCATGGTTGTCCTGGTGACGGTCTTTGTTTTCGCCTTCTTCTTTGGCGTGGTGGACTACATTTTGACTTACATTCAGTCGCGTGTGTACTCGAACTGACGATATACGTAACACCTTGGTGTACTGTGACCGACTTCGATAATTCAGAGCAGAATCAATCGGCGGAGGAAGCTGTTTCCGCTGAGCCGGTGGAGCCGAGCGCTGAGGCCGCGGACAGTCCCCCCGAAGATGCCCTAGCTGACCCAGGCGCCGGCGATGGCGCCGATTCGGGCGCGGCCCAAGCCGGACCGCCGGAGCAGCAGCAAGAAGCGGCCGGGTCCGAGTCCGAGGCGGCTGTCGCGGCAGCACCGCCCGATCCCGTGACATCGGCTGCCGACGAGGTTTCCCCTACTGTGAAAGAAGCTCCCGCCGCGGCTGACGAGGTTCCCGCTACTGTGGAGGCCCCCCCCACCGATTTAAAGGAGGCTCCCGCCGCCGTTGAGGAAGCGGAAACCCCTGCTGCCGCCGTGGCGGAGGAGCAGCCCGCCGAGATCCCCACGGCGGAGGAAAGCGCCCCCGCTGCCGAGCAGCCTGCCGAACCGCTGGAAGCGGCTATAGAGGAAGCGGAGCCGCAGGCCGCCCCCAGCGAAGAAGCGGAAGCCGAAGCGGAACAAGAACCGGCGGCCGAGCAGCCCGAGCCGGCTGAAGCTGAGGCTGGGGAGCAGCAAGCGGTGGGTGAAGAGGCCGCTGGCGCAGCGGAGCCGTCAGCGGATCAAGGCGGCGACAGCCCACCCGAAGCGGCGGAAACCGAAAAGGAATCGCAACCCTCGGACAAAAAAAGTGTAGAGCCGGCCGCGGCCGAGCCGACGACGGTAACGCCTGTTCCGGGGATGGACTGGTACATCATCCACACCTACTCGAGTTTCGAGTACAAGGTCAGAGAGAGCTTGCATACCAGGGCAGAAGCCTTCGGGTTTTCCAATCGCATGGGAGAGATCCTGATTCCCACTGAAGATGTGGTCGAGATGCGCGGCGGCAAGAAAGTGACATCGAAGCGACTGCTCTACCCCGGCTACGTGCTGTTGCAGCTCAAAATGGACGACGAGCTCTGGCATGTCGTCAAGAATACGCCGCGGGTCACCGGGTTCGTGGGCGGGGGCCACACACCCACGCCGTTGACGGCCGACGAAGTCAACCAGATTCTTTATCGGCAAACCGTTTCGGTCGAGAAGCCCAGGCCCAAATTGACCTTCCAGAAGAGCGATCAGGTCAAGATCATCGATGGGCCTTTCACGAATTTTACGGGTACCGTCGAAGAGGTCAACCCCGACCGCAACACCCTCAAGGTGATGGTCACGATTTTCGGGCGGGGAACCCCGGTCGAGTTGGAGCATTTTCAGGTAGAAAAAGAAAAGATCTAGCGTTCGAGGTCTAAGCTTCCCGATGGCTAAGAGAGTCAAGAGTCGAATCAAGCTGCAAATCATGGCGGGGAAGGCGACGCCGGCTCCCCCGGTAGGGCCGGCTTTGGGCCAGGCCGGGGTCAACATCATGGACTTTTGCAAGGCCTTTAACGCCAAGACCTCGAACAAAGAGTTGGAAGGGCTGATCGTTCCTGCCGTGATCACCGTCTACCAGGATCGCTCGTACACTTTTATCACCAAGACCCCGCCGGCCGCTGTTCTCATCAAGCGCGCCGCTAATCTGGCCAAGGGCTCCGGCGAGCCGAACCGGGACAAGGTGGGCACGCTGACCCGCCGGCAGGTTCAGGACATCGCCAAGCAAAAAATGGCGGATTTAAACTGTCACGATCTGGAGGCCGGGACCCGTATTGTGGAAGGGACCGCTCGCAGCATGGGGGTCGTTGTGGAGTAGGGTCGGCTAGATCCCCGGGAACGGCGGGATCGGGTGGCGGACGATTCCGCCGGTGCGGGGAGCAAGGGGTAAGGAAGTCTTATGGCAAACCGACGAGGCAAAAAATACAGCGCCGTACTCGAGAAGATCGAGAAACGGCCCTATGCGCTGGAGGAGGCGATCCCCTTCTTGAAGAAGAATAAGATTTCCCGCTTCGACGAGACCGTGGAAGTGCATATGAATCTGGGGGTCGATCCGAAGCACGCCGACCAGATGGTTCGCGGAACGGTTGTGCTGCCCAACGGCCTGGGCCGATCGAAAAAAGTGCTGGTGATTACCTCGGGCGAGAAGGTGCGGGAAGCCGAGCAGGCCGGGGCGGATTTCGTGGGCGGCGAAGATATGGTGAAGAAAATACAGTCGGAGAACTGGCTGGACTTCGACGCCGTCGTCGCCACGCCCGACATGATGAAATTCGTGGGCCGGTTGGGAAAAATTCTCGGGCCGCGCGGCCTCATGCCGAATCCTAAGACAGGCACGGTGACGATGGATGTGGCGCAGGCGGTCGGGGAAATCAAGGCCGGCAAGATTGAATTCCGGGTCGATAAAGGGGGCGTCATCCACGCGCCCGTCGGAAAGCTGAACTTTGGCGACGACAAGTTGGCGGAAAACGCCGCGGTTTTGATACAGGCTGTCGTGAAGGCGAAACCGTCTTCGGCCAAGGGGCACTATGTTCAGAGCGTCAAGATTTGTTCCACGATGAGTCCGGCGTTGGATCTGAACGTTGCCGAGATGCTCTAGGAACGGTTGCCGACCCATGAAATCAAAAACAAAAAAGAACAGCGAGCTGGAGCAGCTCCGGCGGCGGATCGCGGGGTCTCCCACCGTGGTCATTTGCGCCTTCGAGGGGCTGAGCGTCGAACAAGATTGGCAACTGCGCGAGAAAGTCCGCGTCAGCGGCGGCCAGTATCAGGTGGTCAAGAACCGCCTGGCGCGGCTGGCGGCCGAGGGAACCTCTTTTGAACCCGCTCTCGGGGAGCTGCGCGGCATGACCTCCTTGGCCTTCGCCTCCGACGACCCGATCGGCCTGCTCAAGGCGCTGGTGGGCTATGCCAGGGAACACCCGGTGTTTCAGTTCAAAGCCGGTGTCGTTGAGGGCCGGGTGGTCGATGTGGCGGCGCTCAACGAGCTGGCGAGTCTGCCGGGTCGGGAAGGCCTCTACGCCAAACTGTTGTACGTGATCAACGCTCCGGCCCAGCGGCTGTTGAGTGTTGTCAACGGGAGCGCCCGCGACTTGGCGATCGTATTGAAACAGGCCGTCGAACAGGAGAAGCTTTCCGCCTAGGGGTCCCCGGGAGGAGTGAGGCCGAGCGGGAACCTGAACCCGGCAAGATATGAGTTTCTAAGGAGTAAGGACAAAAATGGCAGATATCAACGCAATTGCGGAACAGATCGAGGGACTGACGCTCATGGAAGCGTCGGAACTCGTCAAGACTCTGGAGGAAAAGCTCGGCGTATCAGCCGCCGCCGCGGCCGTGGCCATGCCTCAGGCGGGAGCCGGCGGAGAGGCAGCTGCCGCGGCCGAGGAGCAGACCGAGTTCTCGGTCGTTCTGACGGGCATTGGCGGAAACAAGATCGCGGTCATCAAGGCGGTGCGCGAGGTCACGAGTCTGGGCCTGAAGGAGGCCAAGGAGCTGGTCGACAACGCGCCTAGGCCCGTCAAAGAGGCCATTCCCAAGGATGAAGCCGAGGCGCTGCAAAAGAAACTGGCCGACGCCGGGGCCACGGTCGAGCTTAAGTAGGCGCGGGCCCGGCGTGGATCAGCCGGTTCCTACCGAAGTATATGCTGAAGCGCGCGAGGCGGAGAGGCTCGGCTACGTCTCCGACTGCTCGCCGAGCATCTTCATGAATTCGCCCATATAGAGATGATGATCGTGCCACGTGCGGCCGCTGATCATGTTGCCGGCGCGGACCGAGCCTTCGTCGACGAACTCAGCGCCGCAAAGCTCGACGTCCTTCCGGCACTTGGCCACTGTAGCGATGCGCTTCCCTCGAATCACGTCGGCGGCGGCCACGATTTCAGCGCCGTGGCAGACAACGGCAACGGGCTTCCCCGTATCGAAGAAATGCTTGACGATGTTCAGAAGGTCGGCGTCGTAGCGCAGGTACTCCGGCGCCCTGCCGCCGGTGATGAATAACCCCGTGAACTCTTCCGGGTCGACGTCGCGAAATGCGACATCCGCTTTCAAGTGGTAGCTCGCCGACTCGCGCGTGATGTCCCATCCCGGCGGGATCTCGTGCATCACCAGGGGATAGACACGCGCTTCGGGTCCGGCGGTAACCGCTTCATAGCCCCCCTCTCGCACCCGAAAGTAGGGGTAAAGCGTATCCATGGCTTCCGCCGCATCCCCAATCGGAACCAGAACCTTGCCCATGATGACCTCGCCTTTCTTGCGCTGGAGAAGATCAAATCATCTTGCCCGCCTTCAACAATACTTCTTGTACCGCCAGATCGTGTTGCGGCGAATAAGTCGGTTTTGCTCCCCGCCGGATAACCCCAGCCAGTTCTCGGAAATCGGGCGCAAAGTCCGGCCCCGGCGGAGGAGTCAGCGGTACATCCTGGACGCCCGAGCTGTAAGGTCCCGCGGGATCTCCTAAGTCAAGCCGCAGCCGGAGGGGCGAGAAAGGGCGAACCGTGGCCGTCCCATTCGTGCCGAGAATCTCCAGCGTCCGATAATTCCCGCCGTGCGGCTGCATCGCGGCGACATACACTTCGGCCAGCGCGGAGTCGTATTCAAGCACCGCCAGCGTGTTGTCGGCCAACGTATCATCGACGGGCGAATCATGCCGTAGCCAGCCCCTGACCCCGCGAGGCTTGCCCAGCAGAGCCACGACCCGGTCGATCATGTGGCATCCGAGCTCAAACATCATGCCGCCCTTGAACTCCGCCAGCTCGATTCGCGTTTCAATGGAAATCGGCTTGTTGATCGTCGCCCGAACCATATAAACTTTTCCGAGCCAACCCTTCCGCGCCGCTTCGATCGCGGCCTGCATGGCGGTGTGATAGCGCCACTGGTAGCCCATCTGCACGACTAGGTTCTTGCGGCCCGCATCCTCGAGCAGCCGCTCCAGCGCGCCGAGATCCTCTCCCGGCGGTTTGTCCAGGTGGACGTATTTCCCGGCGTCGATCGACTTCCGCGCGTAGTCCAAGTTCTCCTGCACTCGTGATTCGACGGCGACCAGCTCGATGCTCCGGTCGCCCAGCACCTCCGATTCCGAAAGCCATTTGACGCCCTCGAGAGCTTCGTGTTCCCTGCTCTGGCCGGCGTCAGGCTCGCAAACACCAACCAACTCGAACTCGCCCATCGAACGAAGCGCTCGGACCTTGCCCATAGCATGCGCGTGCCCGATACCAAGAACCGCGACCCGTATCTTTCGTACCTTCGCAGGAGCCGCCAGCGCCCCCATCGCGCCCGCGATGAGCAATCCCCGCCTGCTTAGCCGCGACTCGTCCTTGATTACCATGATTCTGGGACCTGATTCATCGCTTGGCACTGACGCTAACCGATCAGAGTCTATCGTACGCCGGTTCTGGAGACCGAGCAAGCCGCGCAATCCGGCGAGTCGCTTGCCGATTAAGGCGAAGATCAGGTCGCCGGGCTTGGGTCGATCGACAAAGTGTGGTTGCCGCTGATCCCCTCCGGAGGGGCCTGACGGTTTATTGGGGTTTTGTGAGCCGCAAATTGTACTTGGCCAGCAAGATGCTTGATCGATCCTCGTAGAGAAGCTTCGCGAGATCCCCGATCGGTTTTTCCCAAAGCGCGTTGAGCAACTCTTGGAGTGTATGGAAGTCGTTTCTCATCTGATCTTCGCGAACGACGAAGTCTTGCTTGAGGGTTGGCGGGACCTTCGCGGCGTCAAATACGTCCTGCAGTTTTCGATAGCTGGCGATTCGCTTCTTGCGGGGGACTAGATGAACGTTGCCCACGATCACGTTCCCCATCGCTACATCATGGACGATGCGATTGCGGTATGTGCGGAGTGGACCAGAGAAGCTCTTGTACTTCTTCCATGACGTTTCGCCGTAAAGGTACTCGTCGATGACGTATGCACGCTTGGGTAATTCAATTGATGGCTTGCCTTTACCGTGTTTCAGGTAATACTCGTAGAGATTCGGGTAGTGTTCATCGTACCAATGGCCCGCAAGCTCTACGAAATCCTCCTTGGATAGCTTCTGCAGGGTCGTGATCGCCTGACTTCTACACTCCGCGACGATGAAATACGCGTTCTGCAGGAACTCCTCAGCCAGGTCGCACGTCGAGCCGAGGTGCGTGTAGAAATCGCCGACCGAGGAATTTAGCGGGATCCGTAGATGGTCGTACGCAGCAGCCAGGTGTAGGAAGAAAGAATAGTTGAGGTACGAAAGTGTCCAAACGTCTTCCGACACGCCCTCGCGGCGTCGTATCCGGTCCGGATCGCCGGGAGGGAGTTCGATGCGTTTCGTGACTGGTAAAACGAGTTCTCGCCAGAAGCGCTCGCAGTTCGGAAAGCGATTCTTGAGGATGGGCCAGTATTGCTGTTCGGTGCGGTCGCCCTCGTCGGCGAAGTGCATGCCGGAAAGTGTTTTGCGGAGCTTTCGGACGCTGACTGTGAAGGATGTGGGCATGAGGATTGCCGGATTAGACGCCGCGTTTTTTGAGACTATCCCCTTCACAGACGATGGCCCTGTAAGAGCACCCACTGCTGTCCGGTTAAAAGTCGAATAGAATCAATTGGTTGGGGTCATAGGGGAATTCATTTTGGGAGTCGGATGGCTGGAGTGCCTGTAAAACGGGCATTTTTTCGAATAGCGTAACGCTGAGAATCTGTAGAATCTGGTAAAGACTCGCTTCCAGCCCGAGGCGTTTCCGGACGATAGCGATGAGCACGTAAATCGAGACAGCGATCCAGATGTGCGTCTTGACGGCGTTCTCGCTGGTGCCGTAAAACGACTTGATTCGCAGATGTTGCTTGATCCACTTGAAGAAGAGTTCCACCTGCCAGCGCGATTTGTAGATCTGGGCGATGGTCAGTGCCGGCAGGGTGAAGTTATTGGTCAGAAATTTCAATCGCTTGTTGGTTTCGGCATCGAAATAACTCACCCGCCGTAGGGGGTCCGGGTACGCTTGGGCGGAGTTGAAGGGGGTCAAAATAACGGTGTGATCGGATCGCAGGCCCGTGCTCCTATCCACCGGGTGGGAGTAGCGACGCTGCAGCAAAACGTTCTTTTTGGTTCGCACCACGAAGAAGGCCGAACAGAGCGTGAACACGAAGAGGCGCCGAAAATCGACATAACCCCGATCCATGACGTAGAACGCGCCGGCCTCGGGAAGAAATTCATCCAGGATGTTGACGTCATGCACTTTGCCTGCAGTAATGCGGATAAACGTGGGAATATTGCCGTGCAGATCCAGCAGCGTGTGCATCTTCACGGCGGCCTTGTGCTTGCGGAATCCCGCCCACGGAAACAGCGACAGGCAGAGGTCGATTGTTGTCGAGTCGAGAGCGTACAGAGTCTGGTCCAAGTCCACACCGATCGGGTCGTGGGCATATAACGGCCGTGCCATGCCAATCAAGACCTGCGCGAAGTCCGCGTAGATCCGCCAGTCGCGCGACTCGTTCGCATCGGCCAGTGTCGAGCGCGCTACCCTGCCGCCGAATCCCATATGGTAGAGTTTGCCGTGCATCGAACGCAGGCACGTCTCGATGTCGCGGAGGCTTTCCCGATAGGTCAGCTGGGCGAATGCCATCGAAAGAAACTGATCCCAGCAGGAGAAACTTTTCAGATAGGAATCGCCGCGGTAGCGCAATACACATTTGTGAAACTCTTTGCTCGGCAGGTGCTCGATCAGTTGGGAGAAAACCGTACGGCCAAGGTTCATCCCCCATTGTGCCGCGTCGGGATGCTCCGCTCAGGCGGCCATTTGCGGCCTCGGGATTTCAAATCGTTCCCTGGCAAAACAGGCCATAAGATATTGAGCGGTAGAGACTTACCGTCCGTTGGCGTAACTTTCCCCGGACAGCACTGATCCATGACTATTGCCCGTTCCCGGACAGATGTTGTTGGGGAGAATACCTCTATCCCGTCAACGAGACCGAGCGCTGGGGCGTCTGGTGGGTCAAGGTCAAAACACAAGAGGGCATCGTCGGCTGGACGAAAGACACCGAGAACTTCGGCGGCATGAGCAGCTGCGGGTGAGCGCGGACCGTCTCCGCCCGTGACGGCCACACGCAAAGCGGAAATTGAATTGGCGTCCGACCTCCGCTAGAATGGCAATAGATATGCCAATCTTCGAATACCAATGCTTTGATTGCGGGACCAAGTTTGAAGAGCTCGTACTGAGCCGCCGGGAGCAATCCGAGAATTCCACCTCTTGCTCGGACTGCGGAAGCTCGGCCGTCGAGCGCCTGTTGTCTACGTTCGCGGCCCATACCGCGCCGAGCGGCGACACGTGCTTCAACAAAGCTGAGGGGATCTGCCAAGCCGGCGGCGGAAACATGCCCTGCGGCCACGCTTGACGGTGTTTCAAGCTTCGCTCCTGGCAAGACGAAACCAGACGCATTTCTCGCTCGCTCATCAGAGTTTGCAGGCTAGAATCAAGGGCGCCCTATGCCGATCTTCGAGTATCGTTGTAGCGATTGCGAAACCAGGTTTGAGGAACTGGTCTTGAGCCGGAACGCCGAGCCGGTCGTCTGCTCCGGCTGCGGCAGCTCGTCCGTCAACCGCCTGTTTTCAACCTTCGCCGCTCAGACATCTTCAGCCGGCTCACAATCGGCCCTCGCCTGCGGGCCGTCGAGCGGAATCGCTTGACGCCCCCGTTAGCCCGCCGGTCGGCGGCCATGACGGAAACGGTTCTTGGCTATAGCTGACCAGGCTCGCCCAGCGGCTGTGTCCTCCGATCACAGATTCCCCTCGGACGTTCTAACTCTTCCCCGTCGGAGACCCGCTTCTTGGGCGGTAGTAAAATGCCCGGCTCTCGTCGCGGGCTTGCTTTTCATCGCCGGCTCGGCTGGGGCCGGCGAACCCGTTCGGGCCCGGAGCGCCATGGTCGTCTCGGCGGAAGGCCACGCCACCATAGCCGGCCTTGGGGTTTTGCGAAAAGGCGGCAATGCCGTCGACGCGGCCATCGCGGTGGGTTTCGTCTTGGCCGTTACGCACCCCGCGGCCGGCAACATCGGTGGCGGCGGTTTCATGCTCATCCGTTTCGCGGACGGCCGCTCCACCTTCATCGACTTCAGGGAACGGGCCCCGGCCGCGGCGACCCGAGACATGTTCCTCGGCGAAGACGGCGCCCCCACCGCCGATAGCGTCGAGGGATATCGCGCCGTCGCCGTACCGGGCACGGTCCGGGGCTTCGAGCTTGCTCGGAAGAAATACGGCAGCAGGCCCTGGGCCGAACTCGTCAAGCCGGCGGTTCGAATCGCCCGCAAGGGTTTCCCGGTAAGCGAGGGTCTGGCTGAAAGCCTGCGCGCGAGCGCCCGGCTGCCCCTCTTCGCGGCTTCCCGCCGGATCTTTCTGCGCAGTGGACGGCCGTACGAACCTGGCGAGCGCCTCCGTCAACGACAACTTCACGCCACGCTGAAGCGAATCGCGCGGCGCGGCCCCGACGAATTCTACCTCGGCAAGACCGCCCATCTGATTGCAGCCGACATGAAGCGCAACGAGGGTCTCATTACGATGGCTGATCTCGCGGAGTATGAAGCCGTCGAGCGGCGTCCTCTGGTGGGCCGCTACCGTGATTACGAGATTCTCGGCGTGCCACCACCGAGCTCGGGCGGAGCCGGAATCATTCAAATGCTGAACATGTTGGAGGGGACTGATTATGCCTCCAGCGGCGCCGGGGCGGCTTCGTCGATCCACTACGTCGCTGAAGTCATGCGGCGTTTCTTCGCCGATCGCGCCGAGCATTTCGGGGATGCGGATTTCGCCGATGTCCCGATTAAGAAGCTCACCGGCAAGGATTACGCGGCTGACCAGCGTTCTACGATCCGGCCGGACCGCGTGACCCCGAGCGAGGACATCCAGCCCGGTCGGCCCGGCGGCCATGAAAGCCCCGACACGACCCATTACTCGATCGTCGACGCCGAGGGCAACGCCGTGGCCGTCACCTACACACTCAACGGCTTATATGGTTCGGGCGTCGCCGCGCGAGGAACCGGGGTCCTTTTGAACAACGAAATGGACGATTTCACGAGCAAGCCCGGGGAGCCGAATATGTTTGGGTTGCTGCAAAGCGAGAAGAACGCTATTGAACCCCTCAAACGCCCGCTTTCGGCCATGACGCCAACCATCGTGAGTCGCGGCGGCGAGCTTTTCATGGTCGTCGGCGCGCCGGGCGGACCGACGATCATCTCCACGGTGCTCCAGATCATCACGAACGTCGCCGATTTCAACATGGATTTGCAGCAGGCGGTCGATTTCCCGCGCTTCCATCATCAATGGATGCCCGACGAGCTGCGCATGGAAGACGGCTTTTCACCGCAGACGATCGAAGGATTGAAAAAGCGCGGACACAGGATCAAGCTCGTCAGTCCGATGGGCCGCGCCATGGCGATCCGGCGAGACGGCGATTGGCTGGTGGGAGCGGCCGATTCCCGCTCGGAAGGAACCGCCAGGGGGTATTAGCCACGTGCCCCGAAGATTGTGTAGGCAAGGTGTCTCGAGCAGCGCCACAGCTCGCATGGGCGTGGAGCTGTTGGGATCTACAGCCGTTCAATCAAGTGCCCGAGCTTTTCTTTTTTCGTCCGCAGGTATGCGGTGGCATGCGTGTCCGTAGCCGCTTCGCAGGGCACGCGCTCTTCGACGGCAACTCCGGCAGCTTCGAGGGCTTCTACTTTAGAGGGATTGTTTGAAAGGAACCGCACCGCGGTCAGACCGAAGTGGCACATGACGGCGACCGGCAATTCATAGCTGCGCTGGTCGGGTTCGAAGCCGAGTTTTTCGTTCGCCTCGACCGTGTCCGCGCCTTCGTCTTGAAGCTGGTAGGCCATGAGCTTGTTGACAAGACCGATGCCGCGTCCTTCTTGCGGGTCGTAGATCAGCAGCCCTCGGCCCTCGGCGGCGATCTTCTCAAGCGCCATCGACAGTTGGGGTCCACAATCGCAACGAGAGCTGCCGAAGACGTCGCCCGTGAGACACTGCGAGTGAATGCGGACAAGCGGAGCAGGTCCGGAAGCGGAAAAATCGCCCATTTTGAGGGCCACAATCTCCTCGTCACTGCCGCTCCCGGAGCGGCGGAACCCGTAGATTCGAAACTCTCCGAAGCGGCACGGGAAAGCGGCTTCCGCCACCTTGCTGATCGTTTGTGCGGATTTCGAGGGGGTTTTCATGCTATGGGACGCGGAAACGGGGGGGCGCCCCTTTTTGTCAAGGTCTTTCCGAGTACTAACATTATAGTCGGTGACAGCTGCCGCCCTTCGCTGAAATATGCAAAGAACGGGACGCTATTCTGCTCACGGCCTTCGGATTGGGACTGCGGGGGACACGAATACTTAACGTCCCGCGTCTCAAGTTGAACCATATTTAGGCTTTCACAAATGCTCATCCAGCGTGGCCAGGGATCTGTCGATGATGGCTTATCTCTCAGCAGTTCCCCCATCTTTACTGGGTGCCGATCGAGGGCAAAGTCCATGTCATCAAGCAAATCCATCGTGTGCGCCCTGGGATTCGCTGCTCTTGTCCAGGATCTCGGCAATCTTGCCGGGATCGTTCGGCACGACTAACGGCTCGTTGCCGAAGGTGGAACTCAGCGTTTGGCCGCCGGGAGCCTCCAGCCGGCCCGTGTGGTAGTGATAGACGTAGTCGGGATCCTTCAGCAGGTGTCCGGTGAGAACGGCCACCACGTCATCCCGGGCAGAGATTTTTCCCGCGGCGGTCAGTTTCCGGATACCGGCAAGCGAGGCGGCGGACGCCGGTTCACAGCCGATACCGCACTGTCCGATCACGGCCTTGGCGTCCGCGATTTCCTGCTCAGTGACGCACTCCGCCAGCCCGCCGGTTGCCTCCAATTCGAAAAGCGCCTTGGGCCAGGAGACCGGGGCGCCGATGCGAATGGCCGTCGCCAGAGTTTCGGGTTTCTCGACATTTCGAATCGCGTCGCGATCCCCACGCTGAAACAGGTCGTAGAACGGCGCGGCTCCCTCCGCCTGTACCACGGCCAGGCGTGGAAGGCGATCGATCAAACCGACCTGTTTCATTTCCCGCAGCGACTTTCCGAGGGCCGAGACGTTCCCTAGGTTTCCGCCCGGCAGCACGATCCAGTCGGGAACCTTCCATGCTCGCTGATCGAGCATTTCGATGGCGATCGTCTTTTGCCCCTCGATACGGAACGGGTTGATCGAGTTCAGCAAGTAGATGCCGGTCTCTTCGGCCAGTTTGCGCACGAGGGCGAGAATCTGATCGAAGTTGGCTTCGACCTGCAGAGTAACAGCGCCGTATTCGAGGGCTTGGGCGAGCTTACCGTAGGCGATATTGCCGTGCGGCACGAAGATAACCGCCTGTATTTGGGCCGCCGCCGCATACGCCGCCATCGAGGCCGACGTGTTGCCGGTCGAGACGCAGGCCACGCGGTTCATGCCGAGTTTGCGAGCCTGGGCCACCCCGGCGGTCATGCCGTTGTCTTTGAACGAGGCCGAGGGATTGTAGCCTTGGTGCTTGAGTTGCACCGATTGCAGGCCGGCGTAGGCAGCGGCTCGGGGAGCATCGAAGAGAGGAGTGTTGCCTTCCCGCAGCGTAACGATGTGCGCGGGGTCGCCGACAAACGGCAGCATCTCGCGGAAGCGCCAGACACCGCTGACATCGAGAGGTTCGCGGCTCTTTCGCCGCTCGTCCCACAACGAACGAAGCGCATCCGGATCAGCGGCTCCGAAGTTGTTCTCGACTTCGAGCAGCGCGTCACACTCGCCGCACTGGTAGATAGCGTCGTCCAGCGCGTAACGCCGGCGGCAGTCGGGGTTGAAACAGACCAGTTCAGCGTTCATCGGTTGTGCCGCAGGGCGACGGTGGAACAGACATCTTGACCGCCTAGGCGCCCGTGGTAGAGGTGAAGGTCGCGAAAAATCGGGTGCAGCCCACTAGCCCGCATTTCACCACTTGACGGTCGAAGCACGCCATAGGCCCGCCATTACTGCGTTGCTCTTGCTCGCCGTGCTCAACGTACTGTTCAAGTACGCCCGCATTATTCAAGAAATGCGGCGCCGAGCGGCGCGCGCCTTGTACTGACGGGCCTCTCACGCACTTCGCCTCGCCACCTGGTGAGAAAAGCGGGCTAGTGTCCCATTATAAGTCGAAGAGATTCAGTTGGTTAGAGTGAGGCTCCAGCGCAAGCTGGGAATCGGCGGCACTAAGTGCCTCTGAATGGGAATTTTCTCAAACAAGGTGAGGCCCAAATCTGCGTCCGGACCACCTTCATCGGAAGTGAGGTAGAAGTTCTGGATCCGCAGTATTGCTTGATTCGTTTGAACAACAGTTCCACGGTCCAGCGGCGTTAGTGGAGCTGAGCTATGGTCCGCGGCGGCAGTTTTGCGAGGGCTGCCAGCGTGGAGGGCAATGGAGGATCGGCAATTGGCCAGAGCGTCTCAAAAAACGTTGTTGGGCGGCCGATAAGCGGGCTAGTAGTACGCGCTCCATTCGAGGAGCGGGGTAAATCCCCTCGGGACTGCCGGCCGGACTTCGATCGTGGCCGGATGTTGCGCCCGAATCGGGATCGCGATTTCCCGGGGGACCTAATTTTGAGATGGCTGATAAATCCATCCGCGTCCTGTTGATCGAGGACAGCTCGACCCAGGCCAGTTTGATTCGGGATTTCTTGGAGAGATCGAAGGCTTCTTCGTTTGAAGTCTGCTGGGAAGATCGTCTGTCGACGGGTCTGCATCTTCTGGCCCAAGGGGGAATCGATATTGTCTTGCTGGACCTGACGCTTCCCGACGCGGAAGGGCTGGAGTCTTTCAACCGCGCTTACGCGCAAGCGCCGGCCGTGCCGATCGTCGTACTGACCGGTCTCGAAGATGAGTCCGTGGCGGCGCAAGCGCTCCAAAACGGCGCGCAGGACTACCTGGCGAAGAAGGAAGTACGGCACGATTCGCTGGTCCGCTCGCTGCGCTACGCCATCGAGCGCAAGCGCCTGGAGGTGGAGCTGCGGCACGCCCAAAGGCTCGAAGCCGTAGGCGGTTTGGCGGCCGGCATCGCGCACGAGATCAACACGCCGATTCAGTTCATCGGAGACAGCGTCTACTTTCTGCAACAGGCGCTCGACGACCTGGGCGAGGTGTTGCGCTGCTACCGCCGGCTCCCATCGGAAGCCGCCAACGGCAGTGTCGCTCTCGAGCGCTTTGCCGCCGTCCGGGAAGTGGAAGAGGAAGCCGATTTGGACTATCTGGAGACCGAGATCCCCAAGGCTTTCCGCAGAACGCTCGAAGGGATCGAGCAGGTGGCCACGATCGTCCGCGCCATGAAAGAGTTCTCGCATCCGAGCAAGAAGCAAAAGGAGCCGGCCGATCTCAACCAGGCGCTGGATAATACGCTGACCGTGGCGCGCAACGAATATAAATACGCGGCCGACGTCAAGACGGAGTTCGCCGAGCTGCCGGCGGTGAAGTGCCATCTCGCCGATCTCAACCAGGTCTTCCTGAACCTGATCGTCAACGCCTCCCACGCCATCGCCGAGGTGGTGGGCGACGGGGGAGAGGAAAAGGGGCTGATTACGGTCCGTTCCTGGAGGGAAGGCGGGCACGCCTGCGTCTCGGTCGCCGACACAGGTTGCGGTATGCTCGAATCCGTGCGCTCCAGAGTCTTCGACCCCTTCTTCACGACCAAAGAAGTCGGGCGGGGTACGGGACAGGGCTTGACGATCGCCCGCTCGATTGTCGTCGACAAGCACGGCGGGACCCTGTCGTTTGAAACTCAGCTCGGCCGCGGCACAAGCTTTCTGGTTCGTCTGCCATTCGACGGCGGAGAGGCCGGCCGAGGCCCGGACTCATGAAACGCATCTTGTTCGTGGATGACGACGTCCACCTGCTCGACGGGCTGCGAGCTCGGCTCAGGCGGCAGCGCCGCCGTTGGGACATGGAGTTCGCTCTGGGTGGAGAGGTCGCTTTGGCGGAAATCCGCCGCTGGCCGTTTGACGTCGTGGTCTCCGATATGCGCATGCCCGGCATCGACGGAGCGACGCTGCTCGATCACATCAAGCAAGAGCGCCCCGAGACGGTTCGCATCGTGCTGTCCGGACACACCGAGCTGGAAGCCGCCTTTCGGGCTCTACCGGTTGCTCATCAATTCCTCAGCAAGCCCTGTGACGCCAAGGTGCTCGAAAACGTGATCGAGAGAGCCTGCGGCTTGCAGGACCTGCTGGGGGAGAAAACCATGCGCCACGCCGTCGGCGCGGTCCAGCAATTGCCCCCCGCGCCCCGCATTTACCTGGAACTGACCGCAGCTCTCGGCCGCCGGGAGGTGGAGCTCGAAAACATCGCCAACATCATCAGGCAAGACCCGGCCATCACCGCTCGGGTGTTGCAGATCGTCAACCCGGCCTTTTTCGGGCTGCCGCAGTCGATGACCGGCATCCAAGACGCGATTGCCTACCTAGGCGTCTTCATGGTGAAAAACATCGTTCTCTCCGTCGAGGTTTTCCGAGCCTTCGAGGGCGACCCGCGGGAATTCTCCGTCGAGTCGCTGCAACAGCACTGTTACCTGTCGGCCCGCATTGCCGGACACATGCTCCCCGAGGGCTACTCCGCCGCGGACGCCTTTGCCGCCGCCATGTTGCACGACATCGGCAAGCTGATCTTGGCCGCCCAGGCGCCCGAGCACCTCGCGGAAGTGACGCGCGTCTGCCGCGAAACCGGCCGCCCCATGCACGTGGTCGAACTCGAGCGCCATTTTTTTTGCCATGCCCACGTGGGCGCTTACCTGCTGGGACTGTGGGGCCTCCCCTACCCGCTGGTCGAAGCCGTCGCCCACCACCACACTCCCGGGCAGGTGAAGCAGCGGGAATTCGACGTGCTGGGCGGAGTCTACCTGGCCAACCTCCTGGCCCATGAGCAGGCACCCGCGGAGAACGGCGACGGCCGCATTTGCAGGATTCCCGATGGCGCCTACTTGCATGAGCTGGGGGTAGCCGGCCGTCTCCCCGAGTGGCGCGCCATGGCTGCCGAGGAAGCGAATGCGCTGCGAGGCGAACCCAAGTGAAAACGGACGCCAAGCCGCGCGTCTTGTGCGTGGACGACGAGCCCCGCGTGTTAGAGGGTCTGACCCAGGTCCTTCGGCGCCGATTCCGCGTCTCGACCGCCGTGGGCGGCGAATCGGGACTGGAGGTGCTCGAGCGGGACGGACCCTTCGCCGCCGTTCTCTCCGACATGCGCATGCCGGCGATGGATGGCGCTGAGTTTCTGGCCCAGGTTCGCGTCCAGTCGCCCGACGCCGTCCGTATGTTGCTTACCGGCTACGCCGACGTCGAATCCGCGATCGCCGCGGTCAACCGCGGGCGAATCTTTCGCTTCCTGACGAAACCTTGCCCGCCTGACCTGCTGATTGAGGCTTTACAAGCCGCGGTCGAGCAATACCGCCTCGTCACCGCCGAGCGGGAATTGCTCGAAAAGACGCTGCGTAGCACGGTCAAAGTTCTCTCCGACGTCCTGGCCCTGGTCAACCCGGTCGCTTTCGGCCGCGCTTCCCGCATCCAGCGGCTGGTTCGCGATGTTCTGCCCCGGCTGGGCCGCGAGCACGACTGGGAGACTGACGTCTCGGCCATGCTCTCGCAGCTTGGACTCGCCGCCGTCCCGGGCCCGGTTCTCGACAAGCTCGATCAGCGTCAGCCGCTTACGGCTGAAGAGACGCGAATGATGAGGGGGCACCCGGAGGTGGGCCGTCAGTTGATCGCCCCCATTCCCCGTCTTGAGGCGGTGGCCGCAAACATCGCCGCCCAACAAAGACGATACGACGGATCGGGTCTCATGCAGGAGGAGGAGTTCAACGAACCTCCGCCCTTCGCCGCTCGACTGCTCAAGATCGCCGCCGACTATGACACGCTCCTCAACGCCGGCAGCTCGTCGGAAGAGGCGCTACAGCGAATGGCCGAGCGCAAGGGCTGGTACGACCCGGAAATTCTCAAGGTTTTTCAGGAGTTCGCGAAGCAGTCCGAGGCCCGCGCCCGCGTGCGGAGCCTCGCCGTCAAGGATCTCGAAGCCGGCATGGTCACCCACGAGGGGGTGCGCACGAAAAGCGGGCTGCTGCTGGTCGCCAAGGGACAGGAGATCACCCCCACCTTGCTGTGGCGGCTGCGCGGCTTTAGCCAACTCGACCGCCTCGCCGAGCCCGTCGAGGTCATGGTTCCCGCCGAAAAGGCAGACGCCTCCGACGAAGTTGAGACTCGTATCTCGGCCTAACCCGCAGTTCTCACCACCTGACGGTCGAAGCACGCCATAGGCCCGCCATTACTGCGTTGCGCTTGCTCGCCGTGCTCAACGTACTTTCCCGGTCGGGCGCCGAACAGAAGTCGCTGCCTGCTTCGGTAGCACCGAGACACGAGTGGCCAGGCTGCACCCGCAAACGTAAGCCTGCGCGACGCCCGAAGACTTCTCTCAGACTGAAACACAAGCGTCGAGAAGAGTCTCGACGCGGCAAGCTGAGAGCTTGCGCCACAAAGCAAACGAGCAGCGCGCGCCTTGTACCGAGGGGCTTCTGCCGCACTTCGCCTCGCCACGTGCTGAGAAAAGCGGGCTAACCGGGACCAAACGGAGCCGCGGCGGGTAGGCCGCGGTCAAGATCGCCGAAGGAGGGACATTCGTCGGTTACCGTGGCAATTCCGTGCGTCACCTGCCATGGCTTCGAAAGCCGCGGGGTCTCTTCGATCCCCGCGCTACGTACTTCCAGACTGAAGCACAGGCGTCGAGAAGAGTCTCGACGCGGCAAGCTGAGAGCTTGCGCCACAAAGCTGTCAAGCCGAGTACATCCTGAACACTTTGACGGGACACGACCACTTGAGTAGGAGGAGGATGCGGAGGCGCGGTTATGCCAGCAAGTTCCGTGAATAGGCGAAGGCCTGTCCCATGACCTCGTAGGGGTCATCCGGGCCTTCATATTCGGGGGAGACGAGCCCATCGTAGTGGAGCTCTTTGAGCCGCCGGACGGTCGCGGCCAACGGGACGATCCCTTCGCCGAAGCGACAGGCCTGAAACCATTGCTCGTCGTGCCCCTGAAAAGACGCGCCCGGGTCCTCGGTCGGCAGAATCACCCAGTCTTTCAGGTGCACGTGAACCGTGTAGGGGAAGACCTTGTTCAGACTCTCGATCGGATCCTCGCCGGCCATCACGAAGTTGCCTACGTCGTACACGGTTTTTACGTCAGGCTCGAAAGTCTTGCAAGTTTCCACCACCCAATCCGCTTGGCCGTAAATGTCGCCGCGAAATCCGAGGTTCGCGACCATCGGCGTAATACCAAGCTGTTTGGCCACCGGCAGGGATTCCGCAAGAGCGGTATTGAACCACTCCTGGCACTCGCCTACGCGAAAATCAGTGTCCCAAGCAGGAAGGAATGGAAGGATCAGCACGGCCGCGACGCCCAACTCGCGGGCCACGGCCAAGCGCTGGTGAAACTTCTCCGCGCCGGCCTTGCGCAGGTCGGGGTCGCGCGAGACGACGTGGCATTCCACATCGCAGATACACGGCCGCATCTCGGCTTCGGCAAGGGCGTCGGCGATCACCTTTATTTCGTCCTCATCCTTGATCCAAGGATCATAGAGTTCGATCGACCGGATCCCTTGCTCGCGAAACCAGCGGATCACCGCGCGGTGATCGATCTCCCTCGGCCCGGTGATCGGGCCCCACGTGTAGCTATAACCCGCGATATCCATTTTGGGTTTCCTTTCTTGACGTTAGCTGCTTTCCGGCGCAAAAGGAGAAACTGCGTGCCGGCTCGGTACAGTCAGACAATTTCGCGTCCGGACGCGCCCGTAATTTGTTGACTCTTTGGAGGCGCGAATTCGGTAGCAGTCCCCGCCCCGAGCGGTACGCGTATTTTGCGCCGGACAGTAGCCAAGGTAGCCATGGAGTAGGGAAGACGTCAAGCCCCTCGCCGTCATGCGCCTCTTGCTCCTCCCAGCTATTCTCTTCCACCAGAAGCCGGGTGAACAAATTGCACGCCCCGCGTGCGTACACTGTCTCCACCAGATCACATCTGGGCACCGAGAAGGCCCTACCCCACCTCTGTGTATCCTGAGGGGAAACCGAGCCGCAGGCGTTGGGCCGGGCGCCAAGGCCGCCAATGTCGGTAGCACGGAACGTGTTACTCTGGTCCGAATCAAACTTAACATAGGACGGACGAGCCATAGAATTCGAAGACAAAGTCGCCATTATTACCGGAGGCAGCCAGGGAATCGGAGAGGCCACCTGTCACGGCTTTGCTCGCCAAGGAGCGGCCGTCGTCGTCGCCGATATGGAGGACGCCGGCGGCCCCGGGACCGCTCGGGCGATCGAAAGCCAGGGCGGGCGCGCTCTCTTTGTGAAGACCGACGTCAGGCTCTCGGCCGAGGTCGATCGGATGACGCGACAGGCCCTGGCGCAGTTCGGGCGGATCGATGTCCTGGCCAACGTAGCCGGCGTTCAGGGCATGGTTGCGACCGTGGCTGACCTGCCGGAGGAGGAGTGGGACCGCGTCGTCGCCACGAATCTGACGGGAACCTACCTGTGCTCCAAGTACTGTATTCGAGCGATGCTCGAAAATGGCGGAGGATCGATTGTCAACGTGGCGTCCATGCAAAGCTACTTCAACGTTCCCGGATCCTCGGCTTACGCCGCCACGAAGGGAGGGATCGTCTCCTTGACCAGGGCGATGGCGCTGGATTTCGCCGGGCAAGGTATCCGCGTCAACGCGGTCGCTCCCGGATACATCGACACTCCCTTGTTACGGGGCTTTGCCGAGGCGACCGGGGATGCGGAGGGAACGATCAAGAAATGGAGCAGCCGCATCCCCATGCAGCGGCTGACCAAGCCGGAAGAGGTGGTCGAGGTGATTCTGTTCCTGGCCGGTTCCAAAGCTTCCGCCGTAACAGGTGTAACCTACGCTGTTGACGGTGGCATTTTGACGGCCCAGCCCACCTGGACGGACTGACGCCGGCGAGGGAGAGGTTAGATCCGGTGAAAAATGCGTACAGGAAGGCGTGAAAAATCGGGGACTGTCCTAGGGACAGGCGCGGTGCCGGCATCCGGCTGATTTGCGGTTGCCCGCCCCGGGGGGGCAGGTTCGTCGCGGGAAAAGAGTTGCTCCGGACGCCTGTCCCCGGGAAGGGTAATTTTTAAGGTAGGAGGCTGCGGCTTAACCATGTTCGATCTTTCCATCTGTGTAGAACCGTTGTTCGAGAACCTAAGTTTGGATCAGCGCGTGAAAGAGGTCAACCAGCGAGGC
Organism: Bryobacterales bacterium; assembly: GCA_965248365.1. Classification (GTDB taxonomy): domain Bacteria; phylum Acidobacteriota; class Terriglobia; order Bryobacterales; family UBA6623. Next base: position 2,124,176 of record CBDFJA010000004.1, read on the forward strand.
TTTCTGGCTGAGTTTTGGCAGTGGGGGAATTACCCGGCCGAGGCGATCGACGCGATCGCCGCTGATCCCGACTCCCGGATTAGCATTTTCGGCGGTTCGACCGACGGCAGCATGGTGCATCCCGACCACACCGACGCCTACGTCGACGGCCTGGAGAAGAGCGCCGCGGTCGCCAAAAAATTGCGCTGTGAGAAATTGAGCATCACCACCGGCTACCACGGCCCAAAGGGAGAGGTCATCCACCCAATCGCGGAACACCCGGCTACCCTTTGGGCGACGGCCTATAAAACTCTTTGCCGGGTCGCCGAGATTGCGGAAAGGTTCGATCTGACCATTTGCCTGGAAAGCCTGAACACGAAGGTTGATCACGCCGGATACCCGATTCCGCGAGTAGAGGATGCTGCTCGATTGGTGGAGGCGGTGGGTAGTCCGCGGGTCAGGATGCTATGCGACATCTATCATGTGCAGGTCGAAGAAGGCAATGTGATCCAGAACCTCCGCGATTATGGCGATTTCATTGCCCACGTCCATGTGGCCGATGTCCCGGGCCGCCATGAGCCTGGCACGGGGGAGATCAACTATCCACGCGTAATCCAAGCGCTTCGCGACATCAATTACCAGGGCGCGGTCGGCTTGGAAGCCTGGCCGGAAGGCGACGACCTACAAGCTTTAGACCGCTTTCGGGAACTTTTCGGATGAGTTGACTTCCGCGGGGCGGCTCGCTACCAAACCCCCTCACTGCGATTGGCGCTTAGGTCCGCACCTCGACCAACGCTTCGCGCGCCTTCAACACCGCGCGGTCGGCTTGCGTCTCCAGCGAAGCGGGCTGGTGCTTTGTTCCGAGTGCCCCGGGATGGCGAGCCTCCTCATTTCATCTCAGTTCCCTGCTCTCGCACAGCCTCGCGACAAGCGAATCAGAGCCGCGGGCCCGCGCCCTCACGGGCGCGGCTCCGTTCATGCGCGATGTGGAGCCGCAAGCGCCAGCGAGCGGTCAGGAGCGTACGGCCAGGCCCGTGCCCCGCCCAAAGGGGTGAACGCGAGCGGGGTTTTCGACGGACCGGTCCCGGGATCGCCGGCCCATAGACGATCGCTAACTTATGATAGTAAGCACTGGGTGACTGTGCCACGGAAATGTTCGGTGCCACATGCCGACATGAGGGATAAGAGTTACACAAGATATTGTGGTCGAAATACCCAATCGCGTTCCGTGAAACAAGCTCCTAGGCGTCCAGCAGATCGATCTCAAGCAAGCGTTTCACATAGAATCGATCGGAGGCAATGACAGGGGGAATTGCAAATGGCCAACCCGGCGGAGGGCATAGGCGAACGAGAGCCTTGGGAGATGCTGGGTAGCCTGGCTCCGGGCAATCTTGTCGAGGCGCGCTTGCAGCTCCACTACGCGGCGCAGATCGTCTCCTCGGTGGGTTTCACGTTCGTTGCTCCCAAGCCCGACTGGGGCCACACGAATTTTGGTTGGTCGCACGTTCTCAGGGCCCTGGTGAGTCGCCAAGTCGCGGGCGGGAAGCCTTACCACGCGGCGCTGCGGTTCAGCCCGTTTCGGCTCCTGCTTCTCGATGATTCACACAACGAGCTGTCGGGCTGTTCCTTGACCGGCCGCACTGTTGACGAGGGCTACGTCTGGCTCAACTCCGCGATCGAGAGCTACACGGGCCAACCGCCCGCCAAGCCCCTGTTTCGTCCTGAACACCCACTGCCCGCGCACCCGGTCGGCGAGGGTAAGCCGTTCCCGGGGCCCGCGGGCGAGAAGTCAGCCGAACTGGCCCGCTGGTACGGCAACGCGGAGCGAATCTTGAGCCGAGTCCGAGCAGAGCAGGCGAACGCTTCCGAGGTACGCTGCTGGCCCCATCATTTCGACATCGCTACGTTGATTGAGATGGACGCGGGCCCGGAGGAGGACTCGGCGCGAACCATCGGCGTCGGGCTCAGCCCCGGCGACCAGAGCTATCCCGAGCCGTACTTCTACGTTTCGCCGTGGCCCTATCCAAAAGATGCCGAGTTGCCGCCGCTCGAGGGAGAGGGAAGCTGGCATACGGAAGGGTTTACCGCATCCGTCCTGCCGGGCTCGCGGCTCGTTAGCGGCGACTTCCCGGAGACGCAAGAAAAGCAGGTATCGGCTTATATTGAGTCTTCCATCGCCGCCTGCCGCAAACTGCTCGCCGGCGGGTAATTTTTCGCCTGCCGTTCGGCTCGCTCCGGCACCATGACCCACCCTCGGCCCAAGCGTAAGCTGACGTGGCGGCAGATCGCGGTTTTGATTCCAGTGATTCCATACGCCCTGCTGTACCTTGCCGTCGCGCTTCCCCTGCTCGCACTCTACAGCCTCTGCTTGCGCATAGCTGTTTGGTCGTGGTGGTGCCTTCGCGGCCGCGACATCCTGTTCGTTTATTCGGACAGTCCCGTTTGGCAAGACTACATCGAGCAGCGCATTCTGCCTCGCCTGGGCGAGCGCGCCATCGTTCTCAACTGGTCGGAGCGCAAACGTTGGTCTCCTTCCCTCAAGCGGATGGCGTTTTATCACTTCGGCGGCGACCGCGAGTTCAATCCGCTGGCGGTGGTCTTTCGGCCGTTTCGACGCACACGCACGTTTCGCTTTTGGCGACCGTTCCGAGACTTCAAACACGGACGGCCCGAGGCACTCCGGGAGATGGAGGATGAGTTGTTTGGGTTGATCGGAATTCAGCGACAGGACCCGCGGACCTAGCCCGTATGTTTCACCAGCGGTCGCCAGGACTGGAAGCAAATGCCCGCTGTTGTCAGCCGACGAGAAAGGCTTTCAGGTTGCCGGAGACGCTTCCCAGGTCGGCCGCGCCAAGACGGCCGATCGATTTCAGGATGAGCTGATTGTCTAGGGTGAAAAGTTTAAAACGAACCAAGCAGCGCGCCGAAAGACCGGCTGATCTTAAGTCTTTGATTTCAACGTCTCCGGGCCAGTCGGCGCGTCCGGTTGAGGTGATCATACACAGAACCGTGTGCCCGGCGCGATTGAAGGACGAATTCGTGAGTACCAGCGCAGGGCGTCTCTTGCGGCCGGGTCGATCCGAAAACGGAAACGGGACGACGACGACATCCCACTGTCTAGCCCGCATTTCTCACCACCTGACGGTCGAAGCACGCCATAAGCCCGCCATTACTGCGTTGCGCTTGCTCACCGTGCTCAACGTAGGGTTCAAGTACGCCCGCATTCCTCAAAAAATGCGGCGCCGAGCGGCGCGCGCCTTGTACTGACGGGCTTCTCACGCACTTGGCCTCGCCACGTGGTGAGAAAAGCGGGCTAGAGATCACCGAACGCCTCTTCGTCTTCGGGAGTTGCCCACTCACTCAGAGTTTGCGACAACGCCGCATGGAAGCTGGCATCAAAAGGGTCTACCCGCCGGATGCGCACAGCATCCCCTTCGACCTCATATCCGATCCCGTCTCCCGGTTCGACGCCGAGTTTTTCCCGGACTTCCTTGGGAATCGTGACCTGCCCCTTTGCCGACAGTTTGCTGACCACCATTTCAGACTCTTTACTCTTTACTCTTTACTCCTTACGTAAAGAGTATAACAGGATTACTCATGTCAACTTGAGTTTGTCGTCACTGGTAGCCGCGAATACCGGCCGCGCACGCCCATCGGCTCCGGGGGTCGATCGGCGAAGCCTGTCCATCCCCTTCTTACTCCACCAGATGGCAGGCCACCCCGTGTTCGGGGGACACTTGTTTGAACTCCGGGTCCAGTTCGAAACAAACGTCTGTCGCCAGAGGACAGCGGGTGTTGAAATTGCAGCCCCGAGGGGGGCTCGACGGGCTGGGAATATCGCCCCCCAAAACAACCAGCTGAGGAGGAGCTTTGCCTGCCGGGCGCGGGCGCGGCGCCGCCGACAGCAGCGCCTGCGTATAGGGATGTAGGGGGCTTGTGTAGAGTGTATCGCTGTCGGCCAGTTCGACGATCTTCCCCAAATACATGACCGCCACGCGGTGGCTGATGTGCCGCACCACGCTCAGATCATGGGCAATGAACAAGTAGGTGAGACCAAAACGCTCCTGGATCTCCTCCAGCAAGTTGATGATCTGGGCCTGGATGGACACGTCCAAGGCGGAAACCGGCTCGTCACACATGATGAAGTCGGGTTTGAGAGCCAGGGCTCTGGCGATTCCGACCCGCTGGCGCTGTCCGCCGGACAGCTCGTGGGGGTAGCGATTCCCCAAGGAAGCGTGAAGTCCCACGAGATCCAGCAATTCCTCGACTTCCGCCTGCTTCCGGCTGCCCTGTGCCAGGCCGTAGATCTCGAGCGGCTCGCCGACAAGGGCGGCCACCGTCATGCGGGGGCTCAGGGCGGCGTAGGGGTCTTGGAAGATCATCTGCATGCGACGGCGCATTTGCCGCAGCTCATTTCGCTTGAGGTTCACCAAGCTGATCCCGTCAAAACGTACATCGCCGGCCGTTGGCCGATAGAGCTGCAATATCGTGCGTCCTGTCGTGGACTTTCCACACCCGCTTTCCCCCACTAAGCCCAGGGTCTCGCCGCGGGCGACCTCGAAACTCACTCCATCGACGGCTCGAACGTCGCCTCGGCGGCGGCCAAAGACCGAGGCGCCGGTGAGAGGGAAATACATCTTCAGATCTTTGACCTGCACCAAAGGCTGGCCGGCTCGGCTAGCGGACATGCGTGCTCCAAACGCCTTCGGTCTTGTCCGTCCGCCGGCAGGCCGCGGTGTGGCCGTCTCCGACCGCTTCAAGAGGCGGGTGCTCGTCGAGGCAGCGCTGTTCCACGTAGTCGCAGCGGGCGGCAAAAGGGCAGCCCGCGGTCAGCTTCGTCAAGTCCGGCAGTTGGCCGGGGATCGAGGAGAGCTTCTTGTCCCGCCTATCGTCTATCGAGGGAAGCGATTTCAGCAGGCCGATGGTGTAGGGATGGCGCGGCGAGGTGAATAGATCACTCGTTCTCGCTTCTTCGGCGATGGACCCCGCATACATCACAATGACTCGCCGGGCCACCGACAGGACGACGCCCAGATCGTGCGTGATCCAAATGACGGCCAGCCCCAGTTGGGTTTGCAAGCGCTTCACCAAATCGATGATCTGCTGTTGAATCGTCACGTCCAGCGCCGTGGTCGGCTCGTCGGCGATGAGCAGCCGCGGTTCCTGCGAGAGGGCCATGGCGATCATCACCCGCTGCCTCATCCCTCCGGAAAACTGATGCGGGTACTCGCTCAGGCGCGTTTCCGGGTTGGCGATTCCTACTAAATGCAGCAACTCGGCAGCGCGATTCCGGGCGCCGGCGCCGTTGAGCGCGCGGTGCAGGCGGAGCGCCTCGATGATTTGGAAGCCCACCGTCAGCACAGGATTGAGAGACGTAAAAGGGTCTTGAAAGACCATCGCGATCTCGCTCCCCCGCACCCGTCGCATATCGCTGTCGCTGAGTTTAAGCAGGTCTCGACCGCGAAAAAGGATCTCTCCATCCACGATCTTCCCCGGCGGATCCGGGACCAGCCGCATGATCGAAAGCGCGCTCACGCTTTTCCCGCAGCCGCTCTCTCCGACGATGCCCAACGTCTCCCCCTCGTCGAGCTGATAAGAGATCCCGTTGACGGCTTGTACCACGCCGGCTCGCGTGGCAAAGTGGGTGGCCAAGTTGCGCACCTCTAGCATCGGGGCCAAGATGGATTCCTCCCGGTCACAGTAGGAAACACGGCAATCCGAAGTGGGCTAAGCCTGCCTACTGAGTCTCGCAAATTATGGTGACAGGGCCCGTGTTCCGACTGTAGGGGCACAGCACATGCTGTGCCCGTGTTCCAAAGTCACTGTATCTCGCGAGCCTCAATACCTCGAACCGCTGTATGATGATAGCCCCTTCGACGACAGGTTTCGAGCAGCCCTGCCGGCTTGCCTTGCCTGCCGGAAGGCCGAAGGCGGGGCCACGTCTGCTGCTTGCGATCCAATGGGAAGCGTCTCGTCATTGATGAAGCCCCGGCGAACAAGCAGGAGTTCCGAATCCCCTCAGGCAAGAAACGGGATGAAGCGCTTGGTGCGCGCGCAGTAGTCGCGGTAACCGGGTAGGTTGACCAGCAACACCTTTTCTTCCTCTCGAGCTTGGCGGAGTACGACCGGCGCCAGCACGAGCACGCCCAGGGCCAGCCAGGAGTTCAAAGCCAGCTCAAAACCCGCCAACAAAAGCAGATCGCCCAGGTAAATCGGGTGTCGGATGTAGCGGTAGACTCCTTCCTCGACGAGTTCTTGGCGTTCCAGTACTCCGGCTGTTTCAATATCGGTCCAGTTGTCTCCCAGACGCACTCGCGCCGCCACGGCAACAAGTAAACCCACTGTGTACAGCGCCGCGCCAAGTGCCCGCAGCGAACCGGGGTGCTGGGAAATCGGGAGAACGTCACCAAGCAGAGTTTGGGCCAGCAGGCCAACCAAAATGCAGACCTTCGCCAATCTTGCCAGCCGAACAATCCACGAGCCGGCAAAGATTCTTATCCGTAGCGGCTGACGCTGATGACGCTTCATCACTTCCCAGACAACCTTGTGCGTCACCAGGCCGGCCAGCAGATAGAAGTTCAACAAGTCCATGCGCGATGTAGAAGGGATTCGTGAGTCCGCCGCCGACCGAGCCGGCCCACGCTTCGCGCGAGCCGGCGTCGCTGAACTCGCGGTCGCCGGGAACCGACCATGGTACACGATCGGCACGGGTTCCCAAAGTGGAGAAGATCATTCGGCCCGGCCTGTTGCAAGAATCAGGGTGGCGTCGCCGTCAGCGGGAGTGGAGATCGGGACCGCAAACTGCGTCACTTTGGCGGCGTCGGATCTCGTTCCCGGCAAACGAACACTTCGCCCTCGCCGAGCGTTCCCGGGAAAACCTTGACGATTTCGAAGTCACCCTCGATCGTTTCCCACACCCGCGGCTGGAAGGCCCGAATTTCGATGGGCAAGGTGTAGACGAGCCAAGTGCCTTGATGCGTTCGGCGAGCCTGTTGCAAGGAATCATTCTCCTGCACGGCGGTCCAGTGCGGGGCAAAATAACCTCCGTACACCCGCGCCGCCAGGCCCACGGCGACGATTGTCTCACCCGGCCGAACTCGGCGCTCGACGAAATCGCGAGCGCCCGCGAAGTCTTGCTTCGGAAGGGCATAGCAGCGCGGCACCGTAGCCGCCGAGGCGGCGATCATCAGCGCCACCAAGATGGTCCCCACAAGCGAGGACACCGGCTCGCTCGTTGGCGTTCTGGTTCGCCCCATCGAAAGCCGTGAAACCACAAACGCGCCGTGGACGGCCACGAGCAATGCGAACGCCATCAAGAAGAAGAATCTGGGCCACAGGTTGTGCTGCATCGCGACAACGAGAGATCCGCCCAGCAGACCCGGCAGCACCATCGCCATCGCCCCGGCTTTGCTCTTGCAAAATAGGCTCCACCATCCGCATGCGGCCAGCAGGGCGGCGAAAAGCATCACGGCCAGGCTGGACCAACCTATCTCCAAGCTGCGCAGGCTTTCCGCCACGGCCCAAAAGGGGTTGGTCCACTCGGCATTGTTTGAAGTTTCATGCAGGGCGGAGCGGAAGAACTCCGGCAGTGACAAGGCATAAACTTGAAGCGAAAGCGTGCCGCTGAGAAGCCAGGCGGCGACAGGCTTTCGCAGCGCGAGTGTCGCCCCCCTGGTCCGGCCCCCGCGGTAGTCCCGATACAGAGTTCGGGCGGCCCCGGGTAATTCGATCAATACGTGGGCCGCTACGACAAACACCATCGCTGTGTGCATCCACAAGCCCAGCCAGAGAGCAACCGAGTAAGCGATCCACCAGCGCCAACCTTGACGCGTCCGAGCCTCTAGCCACAACCAGGTCGCCAGGGTAGTGAAAAACAGCAGCCCGGTGTAGCCCCGAGCGTTCTGCGAGAACCAGACATGATGGTAGGAAACCGTCATCAACGCCGAAGCAAGCAGAGCCTGATGGATCCCGACCAGCTTCCTGCCGAGAAGAAAAACCGCCCAAACGCCCCCTACACCGAAAAACACCGCCGGCAATCTAAGCGTCCAGGCGCTCTCGCCCCACAGGGCCAAGGGGAGATGCATCAGGACGGAATAGAGCATGTGTTGATTCTGGGAAGGGAACATCGTAACCACTTCGGCAAGCGGTGCGCGGCCGAAGTCCAGGAGCGTGAAAACCTCGTCCAACCACAAGCCCGAGTCCAGACGCCAGAGCCGCAGGGCCGAGGCGACGAGGGTCAGGGCCGCTAAGGCCGCCCAATACCGCTTCCCGAGGCCATCGGTTTCGGATGCAAACGGTTCGGCCCGCCGCTGGGCGGCCTTGGCATCCACTCGTCTGCCGGCCACCCCGCAGGCGAGCAGCACGACGCCGTGAAAAGCCGACATCACCCGGAACAGCGCCGGCCCCCAGCTCAGGCTGCCGTCGGCACGGCCAAGCAGGATTCGCTCGACGGCGTCGCTCGACAGCCACGCCGCCGCGGCGATCAGCGCCAACCCGATGGTCGATAGAACAAGTTGTCGTCGTCCAGCTCTCATGGAGTTGTGCTTCGTCGGATCAGCATCAGGATCGGTCCGCTCACCCCCCCGGCGGGACGGCTCCCCACAGGAGATGCTACACCCTGAAGGCCGCTTCGTCCTCCTCAATAATAGATCTGTCCGGACGACCTTGCTAGCCCGCTCTTCTCACCAGGTGGCGAGGCGAAGTGCGTGAGCGGGTCGCCAGTACAAGGCGCGCGCCGCTGGGCCTCCGGTTTCCAGAACCATGCGGGCGTAGCGGGACCCTACGGTGAGCACGGCGAGCAAGCGTAACGAAGTCCCAGGGGGGCTATCGTGTGTTTCGGCCGTCAGGTGGCGAGCAACGCGGCTAGGTTTAGGTGCGCGGCACCACTTCGAGGTGGATTGGCGGCAGTCCGACAACGGAACGGTTTTTCAGTGTTATGCGGATCGCCAGCGGTTGCCGTCTCGCCCAGGAGTGCGAGGCTAAGAGAACGGCGGCTACTGCTTCTGCCAGTTTTGAGAGGCTTTTTCGCTGGTAATCAGGGAGTTAAAGATGGCCAGCACCTGCTTTCGATAGACATAGACTCGGCGCAGGTTTTCGCGAAAGTCGGGGTCGAAGTCGCGGGCACGCATCCACTTTTTCAGCAGCTTCGGCGAGACATCGATCTCTTCCCGCAGCTCGTCCTCCGAGCGGCCTCGCAGGAACATTCCATAAAAAATAGCCGCCTCGCGTTGGGGCGAGTGGAACTCAGCGTTGTTCGTCACGGCATACAACCTCTGACAGCCTTTGTCGGAGCACTGGCCGGCAAGATCAGTATAGTCGGACCGGCAGCGCCTCGCAAGCAACCCGGAGAGGGCCTATTACTCATCTCGGCGCTTAGCCTCCCCGACTTTAAAGTTCCCCAAGGGACCCTCGTACTCGCCCTTTAGGAGCGGCGGCGAATGACCGTCGTCAGGGATGTAGAGGCGCGATTCGAGCACCCGCTTACGACATACTGTACGCTGGGCGATGTACGCAAACTGTTGGCGCGAGCCGTGGCCGCCAGGCCTTTCGCCTCATCCACCGCCGCCTGGTGAGAAAAGCGGGCTAAGGTCGCGGACAGAAAACGGTGTTCTTCGGTGTTCTTAAGGAGGAGACGTGAATTCACCAGGCTTGAGTTGGCTTTTCTACGCACTGACTACCGTGGCGGCCTGGGGTGTCTACGGAATTCTGTTGCACGGTGGGCAGTTGGGCATGCAGGACCCCGTGCATGGTCGCTACAAGGCGTTTCTGTTTGTCGGCATTGCTTACTTTCTTACGGCTGTCTTGGCGCCCCTGGCGGCGCTGTGGTTTGGCGGCGCATCCTGGGATTTCCCGGCTAAGGGCTCGCTGTGGTCGCTATCGGCCGGGGTTGTCGGCGCGGTAGGAGCTTTCTGCGTTTTGCTGGCGTTCGGGGCCCGGGGGACGCCGGCCGTTGTGATGTCGATCGTGTTCGCTGGCGCTCCGATTGTCAATGCTTTGGTGGCCATGCTTCTTCATCCGCCGGCCAGCGGGCTGGCTAGCCTGCGCTGGCAATTCGTCGCCGGCATCTTGATGGCGGCGCTCGGCGGTTGTTTGGTCACGCTTTACAAACCGGGGTCGCCCAAGCCCCCAGCGGCGGTCAGCCGGCCGCTCTCGGGGGGTGTTTCGAAACCTGTGGGGTAGGCGGATCCCCATGAGCCGGCGATGTGTCGCACGCCTCCCGGCGTGCCGTCTCGCCATTCCTGGCGACATTTCTCGTTGTTACGCTGGCCCTTTTCCGGATGCCGGAAAGAATGCCGGCACAGCACGCTGAAAGCGTGTGCCACAAGCCATTCCTGGCGACATCGAATTGCTGCGCGCCGGATCGGCGTAGGGGCACGGCATGCCGTGCCCGGGTCGGCCAGAGCCGTGGTGCCACGGTTCGTTCAGCAACCCAATCAGGCTGAAGGGCGCGCGCCGAACCCCGGCTACCCCGCCGCGGAATTTGCCTCCAGGTGTCTGATGATGTACGGGTTCACGCGTTCGGGATCGGTGACCGGCGCCATGTGCCCGACGCCGTCGATGATCGCCAGGGATCCTTGCCCGAAGGCGCTTCCCAGCAATTCGGCCACCCGCCGCGCCGGTAGCGGTCCTCGATTGCCGGCCGTCAGGCGAGCCGGGACCCCGAAATCGCGGTAATCCGCCAGCGGATTTTGAATGGCAAAGAGCGCTTCAAAATCAAGAATCGCCTTCCTGGCCGCGGCGGCCATACTCGGCCTGCGCTTCTCGGGGATTTCGTCCCACGATCCCCGGCCACTCCAATATTCGACGAATGCCCGCGCCGCGTCTTCCTCTCGGCCGCCTTCGACCCGCTCGGCGACAAGCTCTCCGAGGGACTCGATTTCTCGCCACTCCTTTTCGCATCCCTCCAGGCGCAACAGGTGAAACAGGACAGGCTCGTGAACGAAGACCGACCGGACGCGCGCCCGGTGACGGAGAGCCGTATGGAGCGCCACGGCCCCACCATACGAGTGGCCGACCAAGTGAAACGGGCCGTCGATGCCGGCAAGGACGCGCTCGACCAACGCCACTTCGCGCTCGATGCGGAAGCCCCCTCCGAGCGGAAGGCCGTTCTCATCCTCGGGAAAGCGGGTTTCTCCGTAGCCGTATAGGTCGAGCGCGATCAGACGGTAGCTTCCGCCGATCTCCTCTCTCAACCGTTTCCACTGCCGGCGGGACGCAGCCGAGGCGTGCAGCAGGACGACCGTCTCGCCGGCCCCTTCGTCGTAGTAGCCGACGTCCGGCCCCTGGTTGTGGGTGGAAGACATGGCGATCGCGGCAACACGACTTGCGTGACGCGGCGCGTCGCTTCAGCGGCGGGATCGACTGTCCTCAGGCCACCAGAGCCCCGATCATGATCGCCAGCGCTACCTGGGAGCACACGGTAACGGCGCAGGCCGCCACGTTCCGATCGCGCTCGACTTCGATCTTGAGCGTCGTGTGAGGCAGGAACGCTTTATCAATGAGAAATTGGAAGGGGATGAGCAGAACAACCCCCATGGCGGTGCTTCTGGCAAACCCAATGATCCCTTCCGTCCAGCCGATAAAAGGGCCCGCGATCGTCGACGAGAGGATGATTCCGAGAGTAAGCAGCGTTCCGCCCAGCATTACACCGGCCGCGGCATTGCCCTTTTGAATCTCCTCGATCATGTTGAAGGGCGTCGACAATTCGTAAATCATGGCGAAAAGCAGGAGGGCAACCTGGCCAAGCAGAAAGAAACCGGCGGCGGTTTGCCAGCCGCCGCCTTCCCCGCTGAACGAGCCGTAGGCGATCAGGCCGGTGGCGGCGTAGCTGCCGAATTCGGTGAATCCAACGGCCGTATTGTTGTCCTTCAAGGCGGCGTTGTTGTTGATGCGGCGAAGGATGATCTTTTCCACAACGAACTGGGCAAAGAAGAGGAAAACCAGCAGGATCAGGCAGTCGACTACGATCAACCCCGTGTCCTGTAGGAAGCCCTCGATGCCCTCGGCAAAGCCGCGCATACCGCCGCTAACCACGCCCGCCAAACCGAACCCGAAAGCAACGCTCAACCCGCAACGGCGCAGAGCGACCGCCACGTTGCCTTTCTCTTCGATCTGGTGATCGGCGGTGAACTCGGCCGGGTCAGCGCCGTTGGGGACGTCGAAGGACGCTCGAAACCGCACATCCCTCAACTTCTTGGCGAGCAGCAGAATGAAAAATACGATTAGCGTATCGACGGCAGCCGTCAGAAAAGTCTGCAACGTCTCATTCATTTTCCCTTCTCCTTGCTTAGCCCGGCTCCAAAAGAGCTGATCGCTACTTGCCGCTGCCCCCGAACCCGCCGCCTCGGCTGCCGGGTCCCGCGCCTCGCACCGAGGCCGAAGCGCGCCGGAATCCCCCGCTGCCGGCGAACGCGCTGCCCTGGTAACGGGGGGCGGTCTGGGTCACCTGGCCTCGGGAACCGTAGAGCGGAGCTGTTTGCGTTCCGCCGTAAAACGGCCGGTGGCCGCGGTAATCGCGACCCCAAGTGTTCCAGCTGTTGTAGCCGTAGTAGTGCCGGCGGCCTCCGAACATCAGGTGGTAGAACAGGTAAGCCTCGAAAAAGCTCCAGCGCCGTCCGCCGCGGCCGTCGCTCTCCCAACGACCGTAGCGTGGGTTACCGACATAAGCCATGCCCGGCGGGGCCGCCTCGGTGATCTTCTCGTTTTCGAATGATCCGTAGGGTTTGGCCTCGATGTCCATCCCCAGATCGTTGATGTGCGCGTAGAAGAACGCCTCGCTAACGGGAATCCAGCCGGTCTCTTCCCGCTCCGCGTCCCTGACGACGGAGTACTTGTGGAAATAGGCTTCTTGAAACTTCTGGATCCAGAATTCCGCCTCGTCGTCGAGCCGTTGATTCCAATCCAAGCTGGGATTAACCCGCAGGGCTTTCCAGCGCTCGGCGTCGACGCCTCCCGAGAGCCGCAGATAGTTCGCCCGCCGGCGATAGTTGGCCAGAGAGTCCACGTTGAGCTTGTCGAAGTAGTCGTAGACGTCCTCGGGTACTTTGCGCGCGTTGTAGTCATAGGGATGCAGCGGCGGGCGATCATAGCGGTTCGACCAACTCAGGCGCCGCACGGTGAGGTAGAAATCCGCTCTCATGTCAATCAGAGTTTTGGAGTAGCTCGTGCCCAACTCCTTGAGTTGGCCGGCGGTGCTTTCGACGAGCAGGTTGAGATGCTCCGAGCAATGCTTCACGGCCATCGAATGGTCGCCCAGCGCGTCACCCGAACCTTCGCCCGCGGTCGACTTCGCCCCGTCGAGACTGTCTTGGGCCTGGCGGTAAAGAGCGGCGCCTTGGCCGGCGAAAGCGCTGATATCGGCGGCGCGCGAGGGGTGGTTCTTGGCAGCTTCGTCGACCGATCCCTCCAGCTTGCCGAGAGTCACTCGCATGCCGCCGACCAGGTCCCCCGACTCGGAAACAAGCTGTGACGTATCGGCCTTACCTCGACGCTGGAACTCCTCCCGTACCTTGGTAAGCCGATCGCGGCCTTCCGCCGGCTTCTTGATGAGTTCGCGCGCCTTGCTGATCTCCGCCGTAACCGGCTTCAGCTCGGCCCGAAGCTTCGCCACGTCTTCGGACTTGTCGGTTTCGAGGATCGGCGCGACTCTGGCTTGGTAGCGCTTCTTCGCTTCGTCGAGCGCGGCGCCCGCCTGCTTAAGACTGCCCGCCAGGTTTTCCCGCCGTACGAAAGGTCCGAAAAAGCTATCTTGGGCCAGCTTGTCGAAGTCCGACTGGGCGGCGGAAAGCGCTTTCCGCTGCTCCTCCACTTGGCCCGCGGCGTACTCGGCCCGCTCTCGGTCCGCGCTCGGGAGCCCGCAGCCGGCTAGCGATACCACTACGGCTAGAACACTCGGGACATAGGCGCGGGTCATCATCGAAGGCCTCCATTTCCCGCGAGCCGGCCGGCGTCACTCTTCAGGCGGATTCGGGTCGAGGTTAGGACAAGGCTTTGCTCAAGGGGATAGGAGTGAACCGTGCGGACGTCCACGCTCGTGTGGTCGTAGGCTCGAACCCAGACCAAGGTTTCCGGCGCGGGAGTCGAGTCATCGGGTCGAGGGAAGCGAAAGCTGAGACCGATCTCGTTGAAACGGTTCGCGGCGAGCGCGACGTCTTGTTCGAGCTCCCGGCGAACATCCGCGGCCTGCTCCCAGTCGCTCCGCTCGATGCGCGAGCTGTACTCGATATCATCGCAGAGGGTCACGTCCACATGGCCCCCGGTCTTGTTCGTTGGACCCCAATAAATGTTGTCGTCGAGATCCAAGCCGCCGCCCGTGCAAGCCAGCACTTCCGTCAATCGGCGTCCCCGGAGGTCGTAGTGAATCATGTGGCTGGCCCCGATGATATGGGCCTCGATGAAAAGATCGCCTAGGAGTAGATCCCCTTGCTTGAGAATCGAGAAACGCGATTTTTCGACCAGCCCGGGAATCAGGTGAAGACGCAAATCGGTGGCCGCTTCGTCTTTGTAGATCAGCTCAGCCATTCCCGTCTCCTGAATCCGCTCCCATGCTAATCACCTCGATCGCGGCGGGGTTGAGCTTCCCGCTGAGGATGACGTTGTGCTCGTAGCCCTCGTCTTCGTCACCCCACTCCTCGACGCTGATGAAAGTCTCTTCGTCGTCGGAGGCGAATAGGTACTGATGAAATGGTGTCCCCTCCCGCTCGCTGTCCCGGAAGAAGGTGACCGCCGAATCTTCGTGATAGGAGTACGGCCGGTCTCGGTAGTGAGCGGAGCCCTCTTCGTCTTCCGAGATCTTCCACAGATGTTCTTTCCCCTGAATGCCGGCCTGGGCGAAGGATAGTTTTTCGAGCGAGACGAAGACCGACAGCTCATCGCCTTTTTCCCATTCCAGGTAGCTGGTTTGGCCGTCTTGCAGGCAATAGAGGACAAGCTCGGGCCAGCGGAAACCCTCTCTCTCGTAAGTATTGACGCCGCGGACGAGGTAGCTCTTGCCGCCGAATCTAAACAGCCCGCTGGCTTTAACATCCTCGATCGAGAGCTTGTAGCGCTGATTCGGAGGGACAGCCGCCGCGAGTTCGCGGATGGCCGCGAACTGCTCGTCGTAGCGTCGTTGGGTGGCCGTGTCGAGAAGTGATGCCATGCGTTTCTCGTTCACGCGCTAGGCGGCGCTGTGGTCTCCTCCGACTCGGCCGGCTCGGCCTTCGCTTCGATCGCGGGAAGGTCGCGCACGGCCTCGAGCGCCTCGACCTTGGGTTCGAGCGCGGCGGACATCCTGTTCAGCTCGGCAATTCCAGCACGCGCTTTCTCGGTGCCGACCTGGCGGATCTCGTCCACCTTGTCAAGGGCCGCGAGCAGCGTGTTGTGGGCGTTCTTGACGCTTTCGAGCGCCAGCACGGGGTTGTTCTGCATATCGCCGATTTCGGCGGTCTGGCGCCCGATGGCCGCGGCGTTCGCTTCCAGCATGGCCGCCGTGGTTTCTTGGACGCCCTTCACCGCCTGGGCGACTTTCTTCTGCTGGGCAAGCGCCGCCTGGATGGCCAAGCCCACGGTCAACAGGTTTTGCGTGACCATGACTGTGCGGTCCACCTGCTCGCCCAGGGTGTCGTTGTTCTGCAACGTCATGTCGATCGAGACGAAAAATTGCAAGTTGACCTGTTCCATGGTGCGCAGGTCTTGGACTCGCATGGCGACTCTGTGCATCATGGCCTGCAATTTCTGCCGCTCGCCCGGATCGCACTCGACCAGGGCGTCATCGAGCTTTTGCCATAACAGCTCGCCCACATAGGCGCTCTGCTGGATACCGAGCTGCGCCTGCTTCACCTGCTGGTAGAGCTGTTCCAGCTCGGCGTTATCTTGCAATAGTCTGTCTTTGCCGGCCCGAAGCCCCGCCATAATGGCGTCGATCTGTGTCTGGACGGACTCATACTTGACGGCGATTTTCTTGAGGACGTTGCCGATAACCGGAGTCCGTCCCAGCAGCCGGCCTAACTTGCCGGGCTGGCTCAAAACGTGGGGGTTGATCTCATCCATCCGATGGCGGAGATCGATGAGCGCCTTGGGGATCTCTCCGCCCTCGCCTTCGACCTCGCTCAGCAGAGACCCCACACGGGTCTTGAGCAGATTGATTTCTTGCGCCGCGCTTTGCTGCTCGCGCGCTCCGAGGGCGCCCAACTGCCGGGAGAGTTGGCGGTCCCCCGGTCCGGCTTTGACCTTGCCGGCCAACTCCGCCGCGCGCTCAACCAGCGCCGATTCGGCGGCCGAGTCCAGCCCTTTGGGGGCTAGGGGGACAAGAGCCTTCTGCTCGGCTTCCCCGCCACCGGGCGTGGCGCTTGGGGTGGGCGTTGGATCACTCATCGCTGTTTCTCCTTTCACTGCGCGCTCGACTTCGCTCTAGGCCAGGTTGCTCGCTTCAGGCCTCCTCAACAAAGCGGGCCCGCAGGAATGCGGCCTTGGCTCGGAAGTCGCCCAGCTTCTCATTGCGAACCAGGTCTGTGACGTTATCGACTTCGGCCTCGAGACCGTTCAGGCTGTTGAGAAGCTCTTCGCGGCGGCTTTCCCGTTCCGCTTGCGACAGCGCGATGTAGGGGTTGACCACTCGCGGCAAATAGTCCTTCGCCATCCGATTGACGGCCCAGGTGAGTTCATGGCCGTTGTGGCGTTCGTTGATCCCCGGCAGCAATTCCCGCAGCTTGTCGATGATCCCTTCCACGCGGGCCATGACGTCCGCCGCCAGCCCCTCTTCGCGAACGGCAATGTTGAGCGTGACCAGGTTGTCGAGCAGCGCGCGAAGCTCAGCCGCCGGATCAACGGCGGGAGAAGTGACCTCCTCCTTAGGCTGCTTATCAAGATAACGGTAGACGAGAATGGCGACCGCGGAGGCCACGATCGCGCTGACGACCGCGATGATGACGAGATCAAAGAGTAGGTAGAGAACGAGGGCCAGTAGCAGGCCTACGCCGACGGCGACTGCCCAACGCTTTGTGCTCGCCTTCATGCGTGGAATTTCTTGCTGATCGCTTCGAGTCTAGCAGGTTTTTTGGGACTGATTTCTCACGACCCACTCGCGGCTTTGACGCAAGCGGCGAGGCGGGGCCGAATCGTCAAAGCTTGAACAGCTCGCGCAGGCGCTTGGTTTGCGCGCGGCTTACCGGGATCTCGGTGTGACGCTTGTCGCTCATGCGAAGCTGGTAGCTCGACTTGAACCAGGGCACCACTTCCTTGATGCGATTGATGTTCACCAAATGGGAGCGGTGCGCCCGCCAAAACTGATTGGGGTCGAGATTGGACTGTAGCTCTTCCAGGGTCTTGTAGTTCGACTCGCCTTCGATGTAAGTGGAAACAATCGTGATCAGCCCGTCTTGAATCGTTGCGTAAATGACGTCGCCGGCATCGACCAAAAACATCCTCTTGCTGCTCTTCACCAAAAGCTTCGACGGAGGACGAATCGTGTGTTGAATCTGGGAGAGCAATTGTTCCATGCGGCTCGGACTCGATGGGGTCTCCATCAACTTCTGCGCCCGCTCGATCGAGACCTCCAGCCGCTCTTTCTCGATCGGCTTGAGCAGGTAATCGACGGCGTTGATCTCGAAGGCCTCGACCGCATACTGGTCGTAGGCCGTGGCGAAAATGAAGTGCGGCAGCGGAGATCCCTTTTCCACCAGCTTGCGGACAACGCCTAGCCCATCCAGACCCGGCATCTGGACATCGAGGAAAACCAAATCGGGATCATGCTGTTCGATCAGTTCAACCGCTTCCAGACCGTTGCCCGCGGCACCGACAACTTCAACCCCGGGGATCGACTTGAGCAGAAACATCAGCTCATCGCGGGCGAGCTGTTCGTCGTCGACGACCAACGTAGTCAGCGTGGCGGTCGTGCTGCTGCTTTCAGCCATAAGCCTTAGTTCTCAGGAATTTTTCGGAGTATAACATGGGGTGAGGAGCTTCCGGACCGGGAGACCGTGGCCGGAGAGGCGCGAACGGGTCCCGGCGAAGGGCGGTTGGGAAACCTCGCGGGCTGGCTTTATGCCCTGGCAGGAGAATCCGGCGTGCAAGAACAGAGAATCCGGCTTGCCGCGGGTGCTGCGCAGCGACAACGGCCCGCCGTTTGCAACCGTGGCCGTGCATGGGTTATCGTCGCGGGCGGTATGGTGGATCAAGTTGGGGATTTATCCCGAGCGGATCGAACCAGGGACACCCGGAACCTGATGCGGGCGATACGACAAAAACACGCGGACGTGATCGCGTGCCGCTTTGCCCGAAAGGATGTACAACTCGTGCTCGGTCAAGATCTGCCGGCGCAGGTCGCGCCCACGAATCGCCGTTGGCCCCACGAACACCTTTTTCCGATACTTTGGTATTCATACCAGGTGCGCCTTCAAGTCGAACTTCGTCTGCCCTCCGTGTCGGCACTTCCGCGCGCGACCCCATTACCACCACCTTCTCTTCGCCTGAAGGCGAGGGGTTTCCACCAACCCCGGAAGAGACACTAAGCGCGATGCCCAGCGACACAGCTCCGGTCCGACGCGGCGAAGAGCTGGACGTTCAAGCCCTTTCGGCCTACCTTCGCGGGAAAATCGCCGGCGTCGAGGAGCGGGTCGAAGTCGAGCAGTTTCCGGGCGGCCACTCGAATCTTACTTATCTGCTACGCGGTCAAGACCACGAGTACGTCTTGCGGCGCCCCCCCTTGGGACCCGTCGCGCCGAAGGCTCACGACATGGCGCGCGAGTACCGAATCCTGAAGGCGATAAGTCCGCATTTCAACCCCGCCCCAAAGGTGTTCCTGCTTTGCGAAGACCCCTCGATCGTCGGTGCGCCGTTCTTCGTGATGGAGCGCCGTCGCGGAGTCGTTCCGCGGCGGGAGTGGCCTGCGCACTACCGGGCGGCGCCTGACATATTTCGTCGCGTCAGTGAAGCCTTTACGGATTGCCTCATAGCACTCCACTCGGTGGACATCTTTGGTCACGATTTGGACTCGTTAGGCCGTCCGCAGGGGTTCCTGGAGCGGCAAGTGCAAGGATGGGCGGCGAGGTGGCGGCAAGCGAAGACGGAGGAGCTGCCTCAGATGGACCAACTTGGCGGCTGGCTGGCGAAAGAGATGCCCGTCTCCGGGAAGGCAACAATCCTACACAATGATTACAAGCTGGACAATCTCATGCTGGGCCTGGAAGACGCGGGTCAAATTACCGCCGTGCTTGATTGGGAAATGGCGACCGTTGGCGACCCGCTCGTTGACCTTGGTGTCGCTCTTTCCTACTGGCCCGAGTCCACTGATCCCGAGCCTCGCCGGGAAGCGGTCAGCCCCGTCACCAGCCGGCGCGGGTTTTACTCCCGCCGCCGGCTTCTGGAGCGATACGCCGCCGCCACCGGCCGCGACCTAAGCCGTATTGACTACTACGAAGTGTTCGGTCTCTACAAACTCGCGGTTGTGCTGCAGCAGATCTACTACCGTTATCACATGGGCCAAACCCAGGACCCGCGTTTTCGAAACTTCCCGGAACGAGTGCGCGGGCTAGCCGATGCCGCCATGCCGGTCATGGAGCACGCGTCTTGAGCGTGCTCTATCTGATCCGCCACGCGCAGGCCGGGCCGCGACACAAATACGATCGGCTCTCGGACCGGGGCCGCCTCCAGGCCCGCCTGTTGGGCGAACATCTGGCATCGAGCAAGGTTCGGTTTACGGCTGTCTATTCCGGCGAGCTCGAGCGGCAGGTCGAGACGGCACGTGTCGTGGGGCAGGCTTACGAGAGATCCGGCCAAGACTTCCCCGAGATTGCAACAGACTCCCGCTGGAACGAGTTCGACCTGGGCGATGTCTATCGCGCCATGGCCGATCACTTGGCTCAAGACGACCCTCGCTTCAAGCGGGAATACGAACACATGATGGAAGTGCTAGAGGATGAGGACCACGACGTGCACCGTCGCCACAACTACTGCGACACAGCGGTGGTGCGGGCCTGGACGGAGGGGCGACATCCCTACGACGGAGAATCTTGGGAGCAGTTTCAGTCCCGAATCTTGAGCCCTCTGGATACGCTTTCGCGGCACGAGCCAGGTGAAAAAATAGCGGTCGTCACTTCCGCGACGCCTATCGGTATTTGGGCGGGGCGGGCGCTCGAAACGAGCGACCGAATGATGTGGCGGCTGGCGGGGGCCGCGTTCAACGCCGGCGTGACGACTTTTCGGTTGAGCGAAGGAGGGGTTCGTCTTTTTACGTTCAACAGTATTCAGCACCTGCCCGACGGAGACTTAAGGAGTTTTCGGTAGCCCGCTTTTCTCACCACGTGGCGAGACGAAGTGCGTGAGAGGCCCGTCAGTACAAGGCGCGCGCCGCTCGGCGTCGCATTTCTTGAATAATGCGGGCGTACTCGAACAGTACGTTGAGCACGGCGAGCAAGCGCAACGCAGTAATGGCGAGCCTATTGCGTGCTTCGACCGTCAGGTGGTGAGAAAGGCGGGCTAGGGTCGCTAACCACACGATAGCGCAGGCAACAACGAACAGAGCCGTGCCCGTCAGGGCGCGGGCCCTTCCCGCCTCCAAGTGCCGTTCTGCCGGGGCCTTCGTATACGGTGCTCCTCCAGCTAAACCGATCGCTCGATGTCAAAGATTGACATCACAAACCACGACAAATAAGATTCGCCGCCGACCGCTTAGTCGATGAGTTTTTCAGAGCATTTGCCGGTTTGGCGACGATGCCCGAGAAAGGGTACATCCAAAAGGGCCTAACGAACAAGCCGGTACGATTTTGGTTAGTGCGGCACTACCTTATCGTCTATCAACCCAGCAGCACGCCTTTACGAATCCTGGCGGTTATTCACGGCGCGCGCAACGTCGTCGCCCTCCTTCAAAAGCGATAACTTCGAGGGCAGCGGCCTTGTCGGTTTCGGGGCTTCCGCTGGCGCCGGCGTAGAACGTTTTTTAGGTTCAACTCCCGCACCAAGGGGACCCACCCGTTCCGGGCCGCCTCGTTGACACCGTTTTGGCCTTCTGAAATCATGGGTTTCAGCATGTCGGGAGACAGGCGTAAGTGCAAGGTGGGATTAGTGCAGATGGCGGCGGGCGAAGACCGTCAAGCGAATCTAGAGAAGGCCGTCAGCAGAATTCGCGAGGCGGCGCGGGCCTCGGCGACGATCGTTTGCCTCGAAGAGATGTTTTCCTCGCTGTACTTTTGTCAGGAAGAAAGTCCTGACTGGTTTGATACGGCGGAGCCCATCCCCGGCCCCACGACGAACGCGCTCCGCGACATCGCCAAGGAATGCGGCGTCGTGGTTATCGGGTCGCTTTTCGAACGGCGAACCGCCGGCGTCTACCATAACTCGGCCGTCGTCATCGACGCCGATGGATCGCTTGTGGGCGTCTACCGGAAGATGCACATTCCCGACGATCCTCTCTACTACGAGAAGTACTACTTCACGCCGGGCGATTTGGGGTTTCAGGCCTTCGACACCAAGTTTGCTCGGGTCGGCGTCCTCGTCTGCTGGGACCAGTGGTATCCCGAAGCAGCCCGGCTGACGGCGCTGCGGGGCGCCGAGATTCTCTTCTACCCCAGTGCGATCGGCTGGCATCCGGCCGAGAAAGCAGCAGAAGGCGAACGGCAGCACGCCGCTTGGCAGACGGTGCAGCGGGCGCACGCGATCTCGAATGGGGTGTTCGTGGCCGCGGTGAATCGTGTGGGCCATGAGGGACCACCGCCACGGTCCGCGGAACGACCGGCCGGCCACGAGGGCATTGAGTTCTGGGGCGGCTCTTTCGTCTGCGACCCGTTTGGGCATGTTCTGGGTGAAGCTTCGCGTGACCAAGAAGAGCTGCTGATCGTCGAATGCGATCTGGCCCTGATCGAGGAGACCCGCCGCGACTGGCCATTCCTAAGGGACCGCCGGGTCGACGCCTACCAGCAGATCGGCAGTCGGTTTCTCGACGAGCAGGTCTAGGGTATGTCTGACGACCCGACGCCGCGAGCCCTGGGTTTCCGCATGCCCGCCGAGTGGGAACCGCACGAGGCCACCTGGCTTGCTTGGCCGCACAATCGCGAGGATTGGCCCGGCAAGCTGGCCTCGATTCATTGGGTGTACGTCGAAATCGTTCGCCACCTTTGCCGGGGTGAGCTTGTCCGCGTGATCGCGGAAAACGGCAGGCAGGAAGCCCGTATCCGCGGGATGCTCAAGCAGGCGAGGGTTGGTCTTTCGCGGGTGGCATTCCATCGAATGGCGACTGACCGTTCCTGGCTCCGGGACTCGGGTCCTACCTTCCTCACCAACGGCTCGGAGCTTGGGGCGGCCTGCTGGCGTTTTAACGGCTGGGCCCGCTACAGCGATTGGAAGCGGGACGACAGGGTAGCCGGCCGCGTCGCCGGGTGGGCGAACGCTCGCGCGTGGCAGCCTCGCCACGCCGGCCGCCGGATCGTCCTCGAGGGAGGCAGCGTGGACGTCAACGGGAGTGGAACGCTTCTTACGACCGAAGACTGCCTGCTCGGGACGAAGCAGCAACGCAACCCCGGCTTGAGCAAGGGGCAAGTCGAACAGATCCTAGGCGACTACCTCAATGCCCGCCGGGTCGTCTGGCTGGGAGGGGGAATCGCCGGCGACGATACCGGAGGCCACGTGGATGATATCGCGCGATTTGTAGGGCCAAGGACCGTCGTTGCCGCCGTCGAACCCAATCGCGAAGACCCGAATCACGCGCCGCTGAAGAAAAACCTCCGGAGGCTTCGCGCCGCGAGGGACCAAGACGGCCGCCGCCTGGACATCGTCGAGCTGCCTATGCCCCGGCCGCTCTATTTCGAACGCTACCGCTTGCCCGCCAGCTACGCTAATTTCTACATCGCCAACCGCCTCGTCCTCGTGCCGACCTTCAACGACCCCAACGACCGAGTCGCGCTGAACACCCTTGAGCAAATTTTCCCCGAGCGCGAAGTTGTGGGGATCCATAGCGTAGATCTGGCCTGGGGGTTCGGCACGGTTCACTGCTCTACCCAGCAACAGCCGGCCGTGGGGTAGCTGTCGGCGAAGCAGCCAACGCAGGTCAGCGACGAGATAGTAGCGGCCTTTCTCGCCACTGTGGTGAGGCGAAGTGCGCGAGAAAAGTGGGCCAACAGCCCGTGGTAGAAGTGAAGGTCGCGAAAAATCGGGTACAGCCAGCCAATTCGCTTCAGGCTACGTGCTTTACTTCTTGGGTCATGACGGCAAGCGAATTGGTGGCAGTCCCCATTTTTCGCAACTGCATGACTTTGCCACGGGCGGCTAGGCCCGCTTACGACGAAAACGCTACTCTTATTAGATAGCTTCCCGCGGGATTGATCTGCACGATGGCCGTAACACCACAAGAACTCGACGCGCTGGTTCGCCGGATCGGAGACCAGCTGCTGGCTCAGCTCGGCGACTCGCGACTCAAGAGCCGGTTGGACGAAGTATCTTCGTGCGCCTGCGGACCGGCAAGCAAGTCCGGTACAGCCTCGTCGCCGCGGCTCGACGGCTGGGGCGAGGTCGATTGGTCTCCGCCTGAGAAAGGCGTTGCGAGCCTCATCGATCATATGCTTCTCAGACCCGACGCCGCCGAGTCGGAGATCACGAATCTGTGCTCCGAGGCCGAGCGCCACGGGTTCGCCGCTGTTTGCGTACAGCCCAGTTGGGTGGCCCGGGCCGTACGAGAGCTTCATGCTTCCCAAGTCGGAGTTTCGACGGTCATCGGCTTCCCCGACGGCGCCACTCTCACGCCCGTAAAGTGCGTGGAGACCGAGCAAGTCATGAAACTCGGCGCCGGGGAAATCGACATCGCGGCAAACATCGGCGCGCTCAAATCCGGGAACCGTGATCTGGTTTACACCGATATCCGATTGGTTGTCGAACTTGCTCACCAGGCCGGCGTTTCGGTCAAGGTTACCCTGGAGACTGGCTCCCTGAACGAAGAAGAAAAGATCACGGGATCCGTGCTCGCCAGGCTCGCCGGCGCGGACTTCCTCAAAACATCCAGCGGGTTCGGTTTCGCGGGAGCTGACCCGGCCGATGTAGCGCTGATCTCTCAAGTGGTCGGCGGAACCATGGGCGTCGAAGCGGCGGGAGGCATCGGTTCCTACGCCGCGATGAAGGCCATGATGGCCGCGGGGGCCACGCGAATCGGTTCCAGCTCGAGCGTAGAGATTCTTGAACAGTATTCTTCACCGCATCGCTCATCCGGTTCCTAGCGAGGATCCGATGTCTTCACCGTCAACAGCTTCGACTCGCCGCGATTTCGACCCCATGGAAATCCTGGTCGAGGCGTCGGATATCGCCGCGGGCCACACGCTGAACCTCGACGAGCTATTGCGGTCCTTGGCCGAGCTGATCCGCAAGGTCATCGACTATCAGCTCTTCGCCGTCCTGCTGAGCACCGAAAAGGGCGACGCGCTGCGAATTCGCTTCTCGGTCGGTTACGGGGAGGACGTCGTTCGTTCCCTTCGCATTCGCATCGGAGAAGGCATCACCGGCACGGTGGCCCAACAGCTCAAGGCGGTCATCGTCAACGATGTCAGCGGCGATTCCCGATATATTCCGGCCGTCGACGGCGTGCGCTCGGAAATGGCGGTGCCTTTGGTCGCCCGCGGCAAGATCGTCGGCGTCATCGACCTGCAGTCTACGCGATTAAACGCTTTCAGCGATCACGAGCAGAACATCATCGAGCTCATCGGCTCTCGCTTTTCGTTGGCAATCGACGCCGCCCGGCTGTATCGCGCAACGGTGCGCCAAAACCGCACCCTGCGCACGCTGACGGAGATCGCGCAGGAGTTTTCCCAGATCCTTCGGCTCGAGGGGCTGCTGAGCAAAGTGTCTTCCTCCGTGCGAGGCCAGATCCCCTACGACGCTCTTAGCGTCTTGTTGCTGGACCCCGCGGCGGAAGCGCTCAAGCACTACTACGGGGTGCGTTTCGACCAACGCGTGCAATGGGAGAGCATCCCGCTGGGCAAGGGTATCGTGGGAGCCGCCGCGCGCTCGGGGCAGCCGGTGCTTGTGCGCGACACGAAGCGCGACCCGCGCTACGTGGAATTAGTCGAGGGGATCCGCTCGGAACTGGCCGTACCGCTGATCGCCAAGGACGAGGTGATCGGCGTCCTCAATCTGGAAAGCAAACGCGTGGGTGCGTTTTCGAAAGGCCACCTTCAGTTGCTGTCTCTGTTGGCTCCCTGGGTGGCCACGGCGATCGAAAACGCCCGCCTCTATGAGCAGGTGCGCCGAAACGAAGAGAGGATGGAGCGAGACCTCACGGCGGCCCGCGAGTTGCAAAAACACTTGCTGGTGGAAAATTGTCCTTCCTGCCGGGGACTGGAGATCGCGGCCCGCAATGAGGCGGCCACCGAGGTGACTGGCGATCTTTATGAGTTTTTCCCCTTCGACGGCGGCAAGGTGGGCATCCTATTGGGTGACGTGAGCGGCAAAGGGGCGGCGGCCGCACTCTACGGGGCCTTGTTCAGTGGCCTGGTGAGGAACTTGGTGGAGCCGGAGCGCTCGCCGGCTGAACTGCTATCGGCGGCCAACGATGCGCTGCTGGCTCGCAAGATCGAGACCCGTTATTTAACGGCCTTGTATGCTCTGTGGCAGCACGAGACGCGAACACTGCGGCTGGCCAACGCGGGACAGCCGCGTCCGTTTCTGCTCCGCAAGGGCGAGCAACACGTGCTGGCGGCGACAGGCATTCCGCTGGGGCTTTTGCCGGGGTCGAAGTACGAGGAGCTCAGCCTAACGCTGCACCCGGGAGATACGTTGGTGCTTTTTTCCGACGGTATCAGCGAGAGTGAGAACCGGGATCGCCAACAGTACGGCGACGAAGGGTTGGCACGGATTCTCGAGCGACACGCCGGCGCCGCGCCCGCGGAATTTCTCGACAGCATCTTCGAGGACGTCGGGGCGTTCACCACCAACGGCCGCAAAGACGACGACTGCACGGTGATCGTCGTCAAAGCGACAGACTAACAGTCCCTTTCATATTCGGTCGGGTCTGGTTAGAAGCCGGGCGCCCGATCGGGAACTTCTTGCACGACGGCCGGAGGCCCGCGTCACCGGGCAGGGGCAAGCTGTCGGGTGCTTCGCGCCAGGTGTGTGCCATTCGCAGGAGCCCAGCAGATCTGTAGAGGCACAGCATGCTGAATCAACAGCAAGGTCCAGTCTCAGCAAGGTCCGCTCTTGCCCCGAACTTGCAACAATAGGCTCACAAGCCTATGCCCCGGTTGGGATTTGAATATCGACGACAGCGGCTCTACGGCGAGGGGGTCCCCCTCGATGACCTCGCCCGCGATCTCCGTACGCCCTGCTACGTGTATTCGGCAAGCTCGATTGTAGCCAACTATCGAGCTTACTCCCGTGCGCTCCCGCGACCCCACGAGATCCACTACTCCGTAAAAGCTAACTCGTCGCTGGGCGTGCTCGCACTGCTTGCTCGCGAGGGATCGGGGTTCGATATCGTCTCGGGCGGTGAATTGTTCCGCGTGCTGCGGGCCGGGGGGGACGCGTCGAAAGTCGTATTCTCCGGCGTCGGCAAGACGGTCGAGGAAATCGAGTACGCGCTTGGCTCCAAGATCGGGTTCTTCAACTGCGAGTCGGAAGCGGAGTTGCTGCTGCTGAACGAGCTTGCAGAGCGTCTGGACGCACGTCCTAGGGCGGCACTGCGGGTCAATCCGGATATAGACGCCGAGACGCATCCCTATATCGCCACCGGCTTGCGGGAACACAAGTTCGGCGTCGAGATGGAACAAGCGGAAGGAATCTACGAACGCCATGCTTCCCTCCCCCATGTTCGGCTGGAAGGAGTGAGCTGCCACATTGGCTCGCAAATTTTCGACACGGGAGCTTTTCTCGAGGCGCTCGACAAGGTCATCGCCTTGGTGCTGGACCTTAGAAAGCGCGGGGCCGACATCCGCTATGTGGATCTGGGCGGAGGGCTGGCGGTTGCGTATCGGGAGCAGGACGCCGGCCCGTCGGTGGGCGACTACGCGAGTAAGTTGGCCGCCGCGCTGGAGGGAAAAGATCTGACGCTGCTGCTCGAGCCGGGACGCTCGATCGTCGCCCAGGCCGGCGTGCTGTTGACGAGAGTCCTCTATCGCAAGCGGACGGGCGGCAAAGAATTCATCATCGTTGACGCCGCCATGAACGACCTGATCCGGCCGGCGCTTTATCAGTCCCATCACGAGATCATCCCGGTCGTGCGGTCGAGCGGACGCGCTACGGTGCGCGCCGACGTCGTGGGACCGGTATGTGAAACGGGCGATTTTCTGGCCCGCGATCGAGAAATGGAAGACGTCGAGCCGGGCGAGCTGTTGGCGGTCTCGACGGCGGGAGCCTATGGCTTTGTCCTGGCTTCGAACTACAACTCGCGCCCGCGGCCGCCCGAGGTGCTGGTCGAGGAAGATCGGTTTCAAGTGATTCGCGAGCGGGAAGGCTACGAGGATTTGATCCGCGGCGAAAGGGCCGGCGAAGCGCAAGCCGTCACAAGGAACCAGGCAAGCGGCGAGTAATCGTAGCCGGCGGCCTGCGTTCGCTCGGAGAGTGCCCGCGCCTCCGCGGGAAGAATCGGGGCTGCCGGAGCCGGGCCCCTCGGCCGTCCGTTTCTGTTCGTGCCCGCCGTCGTGCCAACGCGGGCTAACAGGTGACTTTCGGCCGGCGCGCATGCCTCAACAGCAGACAACCGGGAAAAGCGGCCTTTCTTATCCAGCCAATCTTTCCCCCTACCCGCTTGTGGTCATACTTGGCCCAACCGCGTCCGGTAAGAGCGAGTTGGCGCTCAGCGTGGCGGAACGCTACGACGGGGAGGTCATCAACTACGACTCCGTGCAGGTGTATCGCCATTTCAACGTCGGGACGGCCAAGTTGAGTCTCTCGGAGCGGCGTGGGACCCCGCATCACCTCATCGACATCGTCGAACCCGAGGATCTATTCACCGCCGGTGACTACGCCCGGCAAGCGCGCGAGGCGCTTGCCCGTGTTCGAGCGAACGGACGGCTCCCGATTCTTGCCGGGGGGACCGGTTTCTATTTGCGAGCCCTGCTGGAGGGCCTGTTCCAAGGACCACAGCGCGACGAAGCTCTGCGCCGGCGTCTGGAATGGCGGGCCGAGGCAAAGCCGGCAGGCTACCTGCACCGTCTGTTGCGGCGGCTCGACGCCGCCTCGGCACAGCGCATCCACCCCAACGACGCGCCCAAACTGATCCGTGCGATTGAGGTTTGTCTGCGAGCGCAAGCGCCCATGTCCTCTTTATGGCGGAAGGGTCGCGAACCCCTGGCGGGATACGATGTGGTTCGCATCGGGCTGGCCCCTCCCCGGGAAGAGCTTTACGAACGTATTCGGCGGCGCGCGGAAAACATGTTTCGCGGGGAACTCGTGGACGAAGTCCAAAAGCTGCTCGCCGCGGGCTTCTCGCGCCGCGCTCGCGCTTTCGGTTCGCTGGGATACAAGCAAGCTCTCGATTACATAGATGGGAAACTGCCTCTGGATCAGGCCATCGACATCACGGGGAAGCTCACCAGGCGGTTCGCCAAACGCCAGCAGACCTGGTTCCGTCGAGAGCCCGAGGTGCACTGGCTGGAGGGATTCGGCGACGACCCCGCCGTGCAAGAGAAGGCGCTAGCCCGGCTGGAGAAAAGACTGGCCTGCTAGCGAGCAGAAGAGGAAGACGCCTTCTCGGGGGAAGAGACGGACAGCGACCTGCGGAAGCGGTAGGGAGAGAAGCCAACGGTCTTATTGTCTTTTTCCACCCACAGCTCCGGCTCGAGCCGGCCGTTGACCTCGATCTCAACGATTACACCGTTGTCCAACTCGGTCGATCGGCCCAGCCGAAAGCGTTCTACTTTACCGATCGGGCTATCGGGACCCCAATCTTCGAGAAAATCCTGATAGGAATAGTGCTGGCAAGGAACCTCCGCCGAACAACCCCACAGCTCGTAGGCCGCCGCGTACTCCTGGGACTGCAAGCGAGACAAGAACTCACCGACTTGGCGTTCTTCAAGGTAATTCTTGAACCAGAAAAACAGACACCCGCCGCCAACGACAGAGACCACCAGCGACACGGCCAACGCTTTGAGTATCTTCTCGCGGCGGGCGTCGGCGACGCCGTATTCATCCAGATACGACATCGTTGGCGTACATGAAAACCGGCCCTACTGCCCCGGGGCCTCCGAAAGCGGAAACTCCTGATCGTACCTTCCGGTAGCCTCCGCCGTCATATCGAGGGCGGGCTTCAGATAGAGCGGCTTGGCCTGTTCAGGATTCAGTTGCCTGCTGAAGGGATCCGTCAACAGCTGGGTGTCGATGACCAGATCAAGGCCCTTCTCGTCGGCCAGCTTGGCGACGACGAAACGCATTCGACTCGTGCCGGCTTGGAAGACATCGGCCATTTCGAATCGGAAATCCGTTTCCGTGTCCTCCTGCTTGCGCTGGGCATCCCGCCGCTTACGCTGCAGCTGATCTTGCAGGGCAGCCGTCTCGCTACCGCCGGCCTTCTGAAGCTTTTCCTCCAGCTCTTGGATCTCCTGAGAGAGTTTAGAGATCTCTTCCTGCCGAGGCCGGTATTTAGTCTCTATCTCCTTGTTGTGCTTACGCATCTCGGCGGTGTCGGCCAGCGCCCGCTGAAAGTCGATGGCACCGATCCTGGTCGGGCCGGATGCCTGGGCAGCCAGACGGACCGGACTCAGCACGATGACGGCTAGAATTACTGGAAGCATTCCCTTAACGGCGAACCTCATTCTCATTTCTTCCTTGACTCCTCTTTCGCTTGACATGGCAGCAAAGCGTTCGTGCCCTCTATTTTGCCACGTAACGAACTTTCGCACCAGTGGAGCACGGAGTTTGGAGTTGTTCGTCCCGGCATGGGCAATCTCCCACACATCACCCTCCGCGTGATGAGAAATGCGGCCGCGTGTCTGAATTTGTGGAAAACATCGTACATCGATCCCACTGGGCGGAGGCGGGCTAGCACTATTGAAGCTCGCGAAATACAGTGACTTTGGAATAGGGACACAGCATGCTGTACCCGTAGAGTCTAAAGACGGACCACGCGGCCATGATTTGCGAAACTCACTGGGCTAGCAGCTAACCGGAGGAGAGGCTCTTGACAATATCGTTGTAGATCACGAAAGCGAAGAGCAGAAGGATGAACACCAGCCCCACTTGCACGATTCGTTCCTTAACCGCAAAGCTGATATCCCGGCGCATCACCGACTCCATCAGCAGCAGGGTGATGACCCCGCCGTCGAGAATTGGAATGGGGAGCAGGTTAAAGATACCCAAGTTCAGGCTGATAGCGGCCATGAGCATGACCAGCTGCGGCCACCCGGCGCGGGCGGCCCGTCCCGAAAGGCGAGCGATGCCGATCGGGCCCTCGAGGGATTTCGGCGACATGCGCTGTTCGATCAGTCCCGCCAGAAAGCCAAAGATGAGCGAAGCGTTCTTGGTATTTTGGTCAACCGATTGGCGCCAGGCGTCGACGAATCCGAGGCGGGTATCGATGCGGTCGTACTTGGCGCCGAGCTCGACGCCAATCCGCCAGGCAGGGTTGGCGGCGTCCGATTCGTCATATACTGGTGTTACGTCCAGTGAAACGGTTTGTCCATCCCGGAGGACTTCCAGCACAATCGGCTGCCCGCCAATTTGCTGGATCAAGTCAGGAACTCTGGCTGGAGAATTGATCTTTTCTCCGTTGAGAGTGACCAGGATGTCTCCGTCATGGATACCGGCTCCCTCGGCCGGCATGCCTTCCACCGTATTCCCCAGCCGAACGGCGACGATCTCGCTCCAGCCGGCCTTTCCCACACCGGTGGTCCGGTCCAGGTCTATTGCCACGGGAAGATTGAGTTTTGCCCCCTCGCGCTCGACGGTCACGGTGACGGTACTGAGGGCCGCCGTGATTTCAGTGAGTCGTACCGTTTCCCAGGTCGGCGTTTCCTCGCCGTCGATGGCCACGATGGTATCACCCGCGCGGATCCCAGCTTGTTCAGCCGCGGAACGCTCGGCGACGTACCCGATCACGGCGGGCTCCAACTGGAAAGCCATCCGCTCGTAGCGGATCATGAAAAGGCCCGTGAGCAACAGCAAAGCCAGAACAATATTGAAAACGGGACCCATCAACGCGATGACGACCCTCTGCCAACGCGGCTTGGAGAGGAATTCCCCCGGGTCGCCGGTTGGTTCCTTGGTGGTTTCGCCGGCCATTTTTACGTAGCCGCCGACAGGAACCAGGCACACTTTGTAATCCGTGTCGCCGCGTTTGTAGCCGAAAAGCCTCGGTCCGAAGCCGAAGGCGAACGCTTCGACCCGCACACCGAAGTAACGCGCCGCCAGAAAGTGGCCCAGTTCGTGGACCAAGACCATGACTCCGAGCACGAAGACAAAAGCTATGACGTAATCTAGAAAACCCATCAGAAAAGGAAAGGTGATCAGGAGTGTACTGTCACCTCAAAATCGCTCGTGATTTGTTCCGCCACCAGACGCGCCTGCCGGTCGATCTCCAAGACGCCGTGAATCGAATCGGGAGCTTGGGCTGGCACCCGCGTCAACGTCTCCTCTACCACGGCGGCAATCGCCGGGAAGGGGATTCTGGATTCCAGAAAAGCCCCAACAGCTACCTCGTCAGCCGCATTCAAGACACAACCCGCGGCTCCCCCGGCCTCCAAAGCCTGGTAGGCGAGGGCCAACAACGGGAACCGTTCGAGATCAGGCGGCTCAAAGTCTAATTGTCTCACACAATCCCAGCGCAGTCGGCGCTCGGGCGGGGCCGGTTCTCGCAGCGGATAGGAGAGCGCGTAGCGAATCGGCAGTTTCATGTCGGGAGGGGCCATCTGCGCCAACACGGAACCGTCCTGGAATTCCACCAGGGCGTGAACCACCGACTGAGGATGGACCACCACCTCCACTTGATGAGGCGCGAAGTCGAACAGGTGGCAGGCCTCGATCACCTCGAACCCTTTATTCATCAGCGTCGCCGAATCCATGGTAATACGCCGCCCCATCTTCCAAGTCGGGTGGTTCAAGGCCTGCTCCGGCGTCACCCGGGCCAGCTCGGCCTGGGGCGTCTTTCGAAACGGTCCGCCCGAGGCCGTCAGGATCAGCTTTTCCACCTCCTCGGCGGGTCCGGCCCGCAGGCATTGGTGGACGCCGTTGTGCTCGCTGTCGACCGGCAGCAGTTCCGCTCCCGACCGTCGAGACTCGCTCATCACAAGCTCCCCGGCCGCGACCAAAACCTCCTTGTTCGCGAGGGCGACCCGGGTCCCGCGAGCGACGGCCTCATAGGTGGCCTCCAGCCCAGCGACTCCCACGGCCGCCGAGACGACAACGTCAGCCCGGGCGCCTGTGGCAACGGCAAGATTCCCCCGCGGACCCCACAACGCTTCCGGGCGATAACCGGCAGCTCCTTTTTCCTCGGCCAGCCTTTCCCAGAAGCCGTCACGAGCCTTCTTGTCGGCCAGCGAAATCACCTCCGGGCGAAACTCGAGCGCCTGACCGAGCAGCTCCCTGACGTTCGATCCGGCCGCCAACGCTGCTACGGAGACGCCACCCCCCATTTCGCGGACCACCTGCAGGGTGTTGCGGCCAACCGACCCTGTCGAGCCGAGAATCGCAAGTCGCTTCATTCGCGTAAGTCCAATGAACTCAAAGCCACACTAACACAAAGGCCTCCTGGAATCCATAGGGACTCCCACCCTGGATGATGAACTTTCCGTAACAAGCCCCCCCTCTCCGGCTTGTCTCATCATCTGACGGGCTCGCCGCGGGGCAAGAAAAGTAGAGGCCCATCTCGCACTGAAACTGGGCACGGCGAGCAAGCGTAGCGCAACGAAGTAATGGCGGGCCTATCGTGTGCTCCGGCGGCACCGGTTGCCGCCGGATGACCGACCCGATCTAATGGGAGGCTGGGATCGAGGCCGCCACGAATGGCGGCACGGCACGCAGGATGCGTGCGCCACAAAAGCAAGAAGCTACCAGCAGCGAGCGGGCAATTACCGCGCAAACCGTTGATTCGAAGAGCGTTGAGCGAAATTGGGTTCGTTCCGTTTTTTTCTTCGTGGACTTGATGGCCGGTCCTCGGCGGGAGATCCCCCCCTTTTTAGAATAGCGAGCGTGTCAAGCGTCTTCGTTGGGCGATGTGGCCCGTGAACGCCCTCAAAACATGTAGCGCAACGAGAACTGAATGATGCGCGGGTCGGCAGTCTCGAGGATTCTCCCGAAATTCGTGCTGCCGATGTCGCCGATGGGATTGCGGAACCGCGCCTGATTGAAAAGATTAAAGAATCCGGCCCGGAACTCCAGGCTTTGACGCTCGGAAATTTTCGTGCGCTTGAAGGCGGAAAGCTGCCAGTCGACAAAGCCGGGACCGCGCAAGACATTGCGTCCGAAATTGCCGAAACGCCCGGCCCCCAGCTCGTAACTCGGCCCCGATCCGACCCGGCGGAAATGCGGGTTGGGTTCCGCCGTGGGCGTCCCGCCGCCGGTGCCGTCGAACCAGGAATTCGGCCGGCCGGGAACGGCATTCGTCGAGCGGGGGTTGTGAAAGGCGATTTCGCCGCCGATATAGTCGGGCGTTCCCACGAAGTAGACGCCACAGAGGCAGCGGTCGTCGTTGTCAACCAGGTCGAATGGAGCGCCGCTGCGCATCAGGGTCATCCCCGACACCCCCCAGCCTCCCACGAGACGGCCGAGCGGCCCGGTCTGGCTGCGGCGCCAGGGGAATTCGTAGACATAGGTTCCTACGTAGGCGTGGCGGCGGTCATGGTCGGCATGGCCGCGCCGGGAGTAGCCGTTGTCGGGCCGGTCGCGGACCGCCTGGTCCGACGCCGAGTCGATAGCGTGGGACCAAGTGTAGGCGTGGGTCATCTGAAACCCTCTTGAGAACCGCTTGGTGAGGTTGACCTGCAAGCTGTTGTAGTTGGAGTTGCGATCGTTTCGCAGTTGCAGAATGTTGCTGAACGGCGCGCCTCCAAACCGCTCGCTCTGGGGGTGATTCTGATTCAGGATGCGACGGAAATCGGTGTTGCCCACGTCGGCGCCCGGGCCGGGCACGGCCGGGTTGGCTTCCTGCGTGCTGTAGAGTTTGACTCCGTTCGATCCCACATAGCCCACCTCCAGGAGCCAGTTGGGCCGCAGCTCGTATTGCACTTGCAGGCTCCACTGCTGGCCGTAAGGCGTGCGCAGATGGGCAGTGCTGTCCGGGGAAAGTCGCGCCATCGGACGGTAAGTCTCGACCGCTCAATGTCTTATGGCCTGTTTTGCCCGGGAACGATTTGAAATCCCGAGGCCGCAAATGGTCGCCTGAACGGAGCATCCGGACGCGGCACAATGAGGGATGAACCTTGGCCGTACGGTTTTCTCCCAACTGATCGAGCACCTACCGAGCAAAGAGTTTCAGAAATGTGTATCGCGCTACCGCGGCGATTCCTATCTGAAAAGTTTCTCCTGCTGGGATCAGTTTCTTGCGATGGCATTCGCCCAGCTGACCTATCGGGCAAGCCTCCGCGACATCGAGACGTGCCTGCGTTCGATGCACGGCAAACTCTACCACATGGGATTCCGCGGCAGGGTAGCGCGCTCGACACTGGCCGATGCGAACGAGTCGCGCGACTGGCGGATCTACGCGGACTTCGCGCAGGTCTTGATTGGCATGGCACGGCCGTTATATGCCCACGACCCGATCGGTGTGGACTTGGACCAGACTCTGTACGCTCTCGACTCGACAACGATCGACCTCTGCCTGTCGCTGTTTCCGTGGGCGAGATTCCGCAAGCAAAAGGCCGCCGTGAAGATGCACACGCTGCTGGATCTGCACGGCAATATTCCCACGTTCATCCGCATTACTGGAGGCAAAGTGCACGACATCAACATCCTCGACGAGATCGGCCCGGAGGCCGGCGCGTTCTACGTCATGGATCGGGCCTACGTCGATTTCGAACGCCTCTTCGTGTTCACTCTCTGCTCGTCGTTCTTCGTCGTGCGAACCAAGAAGAACATCTTGCTCCAACGGCGCTACTCGCATCCCGTCGACAAATCCACGGGCTTGCGCTCGGATCAGACCGTCATACTGGCTGCCATCGAATCGGCCCAAGCCTATCCCGACCCGTTGCGGAGGGTCAGTTACTTCGACGCCCGGACGAACAAGCGGCTGAAGTTTCTGACCAACAACTTCGCGCTCCCGGCGCTGACCATCGCCCACATCTACAAGTCGCGTTGGCAGATTGAGTTGTTCTTCAAGTGGATCAAGCAACATCTGCGAATCAACTCGTTTTACGGCACCAGCGAGAACGCCGTCAAGACGCAGATCTGGATCGCTGTCTCGATTTACGTGCTCATCGCCATCGTCCGGAAACGGCTCGGGCTGGAAGCGAGTCTTTACCAGATTCTACAGATTCTCAGCGTTACGCAATTCGAAAAAATGCCCCTTTTACAGGCACTCCAGCCATCCGACTCCCCAAACGAATCCCCCTATGACCCCAACCAATTGATTCTATTCGACTTTTAACCGGACAGCAGTGACTGCGTATCGTTGCACAGGTCGATTCCGCCATTGTCCCTGGCGGTGAACGTCACATCCTGGGTAACCAGGGAGACCACGGCAATGGCGCCCGTGAGGGCGCCGGCGTTGAGAAACGGCACGAAGAATCGGTTGTGCAGCGCCGTCGACATCGGAACGAACGATTGAAAAAGCGGCCGACCCGGCACGATCTGATTGAAAGCCGTGCTCACGGCGACGGCGTTTTCCGGAATGCTTTCCACCAAAGCGTACCCGATCTGCACGGGACCCGAAGGCGAAGTAACCGCGAACTCGATCCCTCCCGCCGCGATCGTGTCGGTCAGCACGCTGTCTGTCAACGGCGCCCCGTCCTGCTCGTAGGAAATCATCATCGGAAGACCCAAGCCATCGAAGAACGACAGCTGAACGGTCGCCGGGCCGTCGGTAAAATTTACGAACTGGAAGGCCATGAAAAAGGCATCGCCGCCGGTAGCGATTTGCGGAATCACCTGATCGCCGGGCAACACGAAGGCGTCCCTGCGCGCCTGCCCGGCGAGAGCAGCCTCAAAGCTCAAGACACAGATCAGTATGCTCGTCAGGTTTCTCATGCCATGCTCCTTCATTCGGAGACCGTCGTTCGACCTTCTCGTGCTCCATAGTCTAGCCGCTGCCACATGCGGACAACAAGGCCTGCCCGGGATCAATCGTTCAGGTCGACTCGAGAGGTTTTCGGCAGGGCGCCGAAGCCGATCAGAATGCTTCCTGAAAAGGCTCCGCTGGCCGGGGGAAGTTTCTGCAAGTGTTGCCGTGGCGGGGAGAAAGAGGGCCTCTCAAATACCCTCTCCCAGCGGTCCGGTCCCGTGGCTGAAGCGGGTTTGTCGCTTCTCCTGGTGACGCTCCAAAGCCAGCCTAACCAAGCGATCGACCAACTCCGAATAAGGCACTCCGCTGGCCTCCCACAACTTGGGATACATGCTGATCGAGGTGAAACCCGGCATGGTATTCAACTCGTTCAATAGAATCCTGCCGGAAGCGTTTTCCAGGAAAAAATCCACCCGTGCGAGTCCCGCGCATTGGGCGGCTTCAAAGGCCGCGACGGCGAGCCGTTGGACTTCGCTTGTTTGCTCCGCGCTGAGCACCGCGGGGATGACCAACTCCGAGGTATCGTTGACGTATTTCGCTTGGTAGTCGTAGAACTCGCCTCCGGGAATGACCTCCCCAGGCACGGAGGCCTCCGGCTGGTCATTCCCCAACACCGAGCATTCGATTTCGCGGCCTTCAATGGCCGGCTCAACGACGATTTTTGAGTCGTGTTGGGCGGCCAAATCCAAGGCACGGGTCAACTCGGCCGCATTGCCGACTTTCCTAATACCGACCGACGAACCAAGATTGGCCGGCTTGACGAACATCGGGTACCCGAAGCGCTCTTCCAACCGAGCGGTGTGCTCGCGCCGTTCCCGGCGGGGAACGACGACGTGATCCACCGTGGGCAAGCCTCGCTCGCGAAACAGCCGCTTCATGACGTCCTTGTCCATGGCCGCGGCTGAACTCAGCACGCCGCAGCCGACGTAAGGGACGTCGGCCAATTCCAACAACCCCTGGACGGTCCCGTCCTCACCGAACGTGCCGTGCAGAACAGGGAAAACGACGTCCAGGCCGGTTGTCGCTCCAGGCTGCTGAGACAGTGCGAGGGCCGTTCCCGTCGAGAGAGGACCGACGCTGCCGGAAGGGAGCATGCGGGCTGACTCGGCCGGACTCAGCCACTGTCCTTCATTGGTGATCCCGACGGGAATGACTTCGTACTTTTGCCTGTCGAGCGCGCTGATTACGGATGCGGCCGAGCGGATCGACACCTGGTGCTCGCCGGAGCGCCCGCCAAACAGGACCGCGATGCGAATGGTCGACATGAATGGATCGAGTGGAGGCTCTTGCCTACGGTCGCATGCGGTACAACATCCGCGGAAAGGCGATCGTCTCGCGGACGTGTTCTAGACCGCAAATCCAAGCCACCGAGCGTTCGATTCCCATACCGAAACCCCCGTGGGGGACCGACCCGTATTTGCGTAAATCGAGATACCAGTCGAAAGCCTCTCTTGGCAACCCGTGCTCTTCGAGTTTCCTTAACAGCAGCGCGTGGTCGTGGATACGCTGGCCTCCGCCGATAATTTCGCCGTATCCCTCGGGCGCCAATACGTCCACGCCCATGGCAACGTCCGGGTTATCAGGGTCCGGCTGCATATAGAACGCCTTGATGGCCATGGGAAAACGATGCACCATCACCGGTCGGTCGAAGTCTTCGCTCAGCAGGGTCTCATCGGCGCCGCCGAAATCGCCGCCCCACTCGATCTCGCTGCCCTTACTCTTTAGGGTTTCGACCGCCTGGGTGTAGCTCATGCGGTGAAACGGCCGTTTCACCGTTTCGAGTTTTGAGACGTCTCGACCGAGAGTATCGAGTTCCGGCCTTCGGGTTTCGAGCACGTGTTGAACGACGTACTCCACAAAGTGTTCGGCCAAGGCCATGATATCGTCCAGGTTGGCGTAGGCCATCTCGGGCTCGACCATCCAGAACTCGGTGAGGTGCCGGCGCGTCTTTGATTTTTCCGCGCGAAAGGTCGGCCCGAAACAGTATGTTTTACCGAAAGCGCCGGCGGTCGCCTCGTTATAGAGCTGGCCGGATTGGGCCAGATAAGCTGTTTCGTCTTCAAAATAGGGCACCTCGAATAGGGTGGTCGTCCCTTCGCAGGCGGCGGGCGTGAGGATCGGCGTGTCGACGAGCGTAAAGCCGTTGTCGTCGAGGAAGTCGCGGACTGCCCGGACGACTTCGTGGCGCACCCGCAGGATCGCATGTTGCCGGCGGCTCCGCAGCCAAAGGTGACGGCGGTCCATCAAGAACTCGACGCCGTGCTCCTTGGGCGTGATCGGGAAGGGGTCGTCGGGGGAGACTTCCTGCACCACTTCCAGATCAACGACGTCTATCTCGTAACCGCCGGGCGCCCGCTCTTCGGCCCGAATCGTCCCCGTTACTTCCGCCGCCGACTCATGAGTCAGGTGGCGGCAGCGCTGAAAGATCTCCTCGGGCACGTCCGCCTTGACGACCACGCCCTGCATGTACCCCGTCCCGTCGCGAAAAATCGGAAACAGAAGCTTGCCGGACCTGCGCAGGTTGTGCAGCCAACCCCGCAGCAGAACGGTCCGCCCTTCGAACCGGGCGGCTTGATCGATGGTGATAACCGTCGCGGCCGAAGCCATCTAGGCGTTCTCCAGCCGATCGAAAGACTCTTGCACCCTTTCCAGCGGCTTGGCCATTTCGGGAACATCGCGCAGTTCCACCAACAGCGGAACGTCGTTGCCCAAAGAGCGCAGCAGCTCGATCGTCGACTCCCAATCAATCGTGCCTCCCGAGCCGACCAGGGGAAAGATGTGTGAATCCTCCTGGCCGTCGTTGTCATGCACATGTGTTGAGCGGATGCGGTGTTTCATCAGTTCAAACTCGCGCTCAATGCCCGAGCCGAGGTGGGCGTGCCCCGTATCGAAGCAATAGCCGACCCGCATATGGCTCGATCCGACAAACAAGTTCAGGCGTTCGGCGCTCGAAAGTGCGTTGGGAATGTTCTCCACCAAGATCTCGACGCCGAGCTGGCTACCGAAGACAATCAGCTCATCCAAACAGTTGAAAGCCGCCTCGATCTTATGCTCGTCATATTCGTCGTCCGCCGTGCCGATGTGTTGCACCACGTGGCGAAAGGGGATGAACTCGGCCATCGCCATGGCCCGTTTGATCTCGTCGGTCGCCGCGATGCGCTTGGCCTTCGTAGTTTCGGTGATCGAAACCACTGAATTGGGCCCCGTACACCCCCAGACGTCGTCGCTGAACATCGGCGCATGGATGGAATGAATTTTCAACTCCGCATCCCGGAACCAGTGTTTCAGTTCGTCGATCTGAGCTCGATTGTGGTAGTCGATATGTTGCCGGGCGCAGAAAATCTCGATCTCCTCGACACCGCTTCGCAGAATGCGGTCCAGCAGCGCCACCGTCAAGCGTTGTTCGACAAAAAGATAAGTAGAAAGTGCGTGCCTCATGGTGAGCTAAGGTCCCCCCGTGATCGGCTCTCGGAAAGTATCGGCGCCGGGGGTGGACCAGAAATTGATTGTATCGGAATCTCTAGGTCGACATTCTTGCACCCCTGTGCTGTTTGTGAACCGCCGTCTCTATCAGCACGGGCTGCTAGCCCAGCCGGTTTGCGGCCGGGTGGGTCACCGGCGGCCGGCGGCAGGGGAGCACAAGACTCGCCGTTTGACATGTAGGGGCACAATCAATCGCGCCCGCCGACGCAGCGCGGTCCGGACAGGCCTCGAGACCGCGGCGACGACCTCTGGTCGGTAGGGGTCAATCAGCCGTCACGCGCGGCAACATCTCTTATTTTCAATAATCTCGCGGCCTCTGCACAGGGGAATCCGAGTCCCCCGCGATAGAATTAACACAGGAGCCTGTCTCAGGAAGGGGGGTATCGCGAAATCGGGGATTACGACAGGCGGCCCAGCGCTGACTTCTTTATTGCCAGCGAGCATGGAAAGCCGCGGCTGAGTATCCGCGGCGCTTCCCCTACCCAGCCACAGGTTTTTTCGCCCGCGGCAACAGAGCAGGGAGAAAAATTACCAAACAAACCCGATTTCCCACAACCAGCTTCCAATCAATGAGTTGCGACAGGGGTTCCAGCCCACATCTCTCACCACGCGGCGAGAAATGCAGGCTAGGCAAGGCTAGGCGTCGACAAGTCTTGCGCGGTAAACTTAGATCCAGATGATGTGAAATAGGATGTTCTGTATGGGACCTAACCGTTGGGCTGTCCTCCTGTTCGCCGGGGTCGCGGGTGCCCTGCCGGCAAGCGCGGATACCTCCAAACTCCCGCCACCCTCAACCAAGCAGATCGATTTTGACCGGGACGTCAAGCCGGTCATCGAGCGCTGCTATGTCTGTCACGGCCCACGGCAGCAGATGAACGGGCTGCGGCTCGACCGATCCGGTGACGCCGAGCGGGGTGGGTATTCGGGACCGGCCGTTGTCCCCGGCAACAGCGCGAAAAGCCGGTTGATCCACCTGGTCGCAGGCCTGGAAAAGGACGTCGTGATGCCGCCGGTGGGAGACCGCCTGACCTCCGCGGAAATCGGCGTTCTGCGCGCTTGGATCGATCAAGGGGCCCAACGCCCGCGGCGGGCGAAGCCGACGACCGCTTCCTCAAAACTCCCAGTTGAAGAAGAACAGACGATCCGTAGCTCTCCGAAATCCACCCACTGGTCCTTCCAGCCGCTGCGCCGGCCCCCGGTTCCGGATGTGCAAGACCACTCGTGGGCAAGTAACGCCATAGACGCTTTCGTACTGGCTCGCCTGGA
This sequence comes from Bryobacterales bacterium, assembly GCA_965248365.1. Taxonomy (GTDB): domain Bacteria; phylum Acidobacteriota; class Terriglobia; order Bryobacterales; family UBA6623. Next base: position 2,164,998 of record CBDFJA010000004.1, read on the forward strand.
GGCGGAGGGTATCGAACCTTCTCCGGAAGCCGACAGGCGTACGCTGATCCGCCGGGTCAGCCTGGACCTGATCGGACTTCCCCCGACCCCGCGGCAGGTGGCGAAGTTTCTGGCGGACGACCGCCGCGGCGCTTACGAGCAGTTGGTCGACGGCCTCCTCAATTCGAAACACTACGGCGAAAAGTGGGCCATGCACTGGCTCGATCTGGCTCGCTACGCCGACAGCGACGGCTATGAGAAGGACGTCGTCCGCCCCTACGCTTGGCGCTACCGCCATTGGGTGGTCAACGCTCTTAACCGCGACATGCCCTTCGACCAGTTCACCATCGAGCAGATCGCCGGAGATCTGCTTCCTAACGCGGGCATCGAGCAGCGCGTCGCCACCGGCCTGCACCGCAACACTTTGAAAAACCGCGAAGGCGGCGTGAATCTCGAACAGTTCCGCTTTGAGGAGACGATTGATCGAGCGAACACCGTCGGCACCGTATGGCTCGGGTTGACGGTGGGCTGCGCCCAGTGCCACGACCATAAGTACGATCCGATTTCACGAAAGGACTACTACGGGTTCTACGCTTTTTTCAACAACCTCGAAGAGCCGATGATCGACGCCCCCCTGCCGGGGGAGATGGGGCCCTACCTGCAAAAGCGCTCCCAGTACCTGGCCCAGCGGGCCGCGCTGCTCGAGGAATACTGCGTCGGACCGGAACTGATGGACCCTTGGGAAGCGAAGCTCATTCTGGCCGCCGACAACCCGGGCAAATGGACCGACTGGGACGGACATTATGACGGGCTCGAAAAGATGACCGATGGCGGGCATAAGTTCCTCCGCATGCCGCGGGAACAGCGCAGCGATCGTCAGCAAGACGTGCTGATGGACTTCCTGCTTGGACGGGCTCCGAAAATTCTAGGCGAGGACGTTTACAAAGGATTGGGTCTCGATGAGTTGACAAAGAAGCTCGCCGAGCTGAAAGCGTCCTACCCGCAGCTCACGCAAGCGCGCGTCGTCGTGGAGAGCCCACAGCCGCGGAAAACTCATCTCCACGTGCGCGGTCAGTGGGACCGCCGCGGAATTGAAGTCACACCGATGACGCCGGCCGTTCTGCCGCGACCCGAGACCAACGGGAAGCTCACGCGCCTCGACTTGGCCAGATGGCTGACCTCGCCTGAGAACTCGCTAACGGCCCGGGTCACGGTAAACCGCGTCTGGCAGGAGTACTTCGGGCGGGGTCTCGTGCTGACGTCGGAGAATTTCGGCACCCAGGGAGAAAAGCCTTCCCATCCCCAACTACTTGATTGGCTTGCCGCGGAATTCGTCGACAACGGCTGGAGCTTAAAGAAGTTGCACAAGTCGATTGTCATGTCGGCGACCTATCGGCAGGCTTCAGACACGCGGCCCGACTTGCTGGAGAGCGACCCCGCGAACACTTTGCTGGCCCGCCAGTCCCGCCTTCGGTTGCCGGCGGAGCTCATTCGCGACAGCGCCCTGGAAGTGAGCGGGCTGCTTTATGGGGCTGTCGGCGGACCCAGCGTGCAGTTGCCGCTGCCTGAGGGCGTCCAAGATTTGTTCTTCCGAGCCGGCCAGTTCGTGGACTTCGCCGACGGCGAGGGGAAGAACCTCTACCGCCGGGGCTTGTACATTCACTTTCAGCGCAGCGTCCCTTATCCGTTCTTGCAGAATTTCGATGCCCGGGAGGCCAGTACGGCGGAATGTCGCCGAGAGCGCTCCAATACTCCCTTGCAGTCGCTGAACCTGCTCAACGACCCGGTGTTTTTCGGGGCCGCACAGGGGCTGGCCATGCGAATTCTGCAAGAGGCGCCGGGGACCGATTTCGCTGAGCGGCTCGACTACGCTTATCAGCTTTGCCTATCGCGCCAGCCAAAAGCCTGGGAGCAGGAGAAGATGTTGGGCTACCTCACCCAACAAAAGCGGTTGCTCGACAACGATCCTCAGGCGATTGCCTCGCTCTTCCCAGCCGTTTTGGAGGGCGCCGATCGCCGGGAGCTGGCTGCCTGGGTCGGAGTCAGCCGTATCTTGATAAACCTGGACGAGTTCATAACAAGGGAGTAGGGGCGGGATTTCTCCGTTCCCGTCTCGTGGCCGCTGACTACGGTTGCTGGAGGCAGTGATGACCTACGAGGAATTTCAACGCATTCGAACGCGCCGCGCGTTCCTGCATAACTGCGTCGGAGGCCTCGGCACGGCCGCACTGGCGCATTTGCTGGCCCTCGAGGGACGAACTGCGGTGGAGGACCCGACAAAGATCAATCCGTTGGCCGCCAAAGCCCCGCCCCATGCGGCGACGGCTAAGAACGTGATCTTTCTCTTCATGGCCGGGGCGCCAAGCCAGATGGACCTCTACGATCCCAAGCCGGCTCTCAAGAAGTGGGAAGGGCAGGCCCTCCCTCCCTCGATGACGAAAGACCTCAAACTGGCGTTCATCAAGCCCTCGGCCACGATCTTGCCCAGTCCACGTACGTTCACCCCTCACGGGCAGAGCGGAATCGAGATTTCAGACTTCCTGCCCCACACCGGTTCCATAGTGGATGACATCTGTCTCGTCCGCTCGATGTATAGCGAGGCTTTTAACCACCACCCGGGGCAATCCTTGCTGATGAGCGGCAGCCCCCTCGTGGGCCGGCCCACGCTGGGGAGCTGGGTCACCTATGGATTGGGCAGCGAATCGCAAGACCTGCCCGGGTTCGTGGTGTTGAGCTCCGGGAAGGGGGGCGCCAGTGGCGGTTCCAGCAATTATTCGAGCGGGTTCCTGCCCTCCACCTACGCGGGCGTCCCCTTCCGTAGCTCGGGAGATCCAATCCTCTACCTTTCGAACCCTCCCGGCGTGAGCCGCAAAATGCAGCGTCTCAGCCTCGACGTGCTGCGCGACCTCAATGAAGGGCACTATCGCGATACCGGCGATCTGGAGGTAGCCTCGCGCATCGCCTCCTACGAGCTGGCGTTTCGCATGCAGTCTTCGTCGCCCGAGTTGATCGATTTCTCCGACGAGCCGCAGCACGTCCTTGACATGTACGGAGTCCATGAGGAAACGACCAAGCAGTACGGAACCAACTGCCTGCTGGCTCGAAGATTGGTCGAGCGTGGCGTGCGGTTCGTGATGCTGTCGCACGCCACTTGGGACGACCATTCCGAGCTCAACAAGAACCTCAAGATGAACTGCGACAAGACCGACAAGCCCGTCGGCGCCCTCATCACCGACCTTAAGCAACGCGGCTTGTTGGACACTACGCTGGTCATTTGGAGTGGGGAGTTCGGCCGCACCCCGATGGTGCAGCTCAATCGCCCCGACGATGCGGAGAGCGCCGGCCGCGACCATCACCCCGACGGGTTCAGCATGTGGTTGGCCGGCGGTGGCATCAAAGGCGGACAGGTAATCGGCAAAACCGACGAACTAGGCCTAACGATCGCCGAAGACCCGATCCATCTTCACGACCTGCAGGCTACTGTCCTCGACCGCCTCGGTTTCGACCACACCAAGCTCACCTATCGCCACATGGGACGCGACTTTCGCCTGACCGACGTCGGGGGGAATGTAGTCAATAGAATGTTGGCTTGACAGCCCCGACCTCCCGCCGGCCGCGACAGAACGTAGGCCCTAGCTCGCTTTTCTCGCCACGGCGCGGTGGATGAGGCGAAAGGTCCGGCGGCTACGGCTCGCGGCAACAGAAGAAAGGCGGCGGATCTCAAAAGCGAGCTCGTGCTACGGGTCTATCGGGTGCTCCGGTGTCGACAAACACTCGTGTTTGTCCTGGTTGGAAGGTCAGATAAGCTTCAGCTTGTCTGGGCGCGACATGTCGCCCCTACATCCCTGACAGCGGGCATTTGCTTCCAACCCTGCCGGCAGGTGGTGAGAAAAGCGGGCTAGTGGGGACGTCTTGTCGGAAGATCCGCCTGATTTTTCAGTGTTTCGGCCAACCCGTCGAGTAGCTGTTCGATCCGGCCACGAGACTGCCGATAATGCTTAGCGGATTTCCCGATCGGGTCGCCGACGTTCCAGATCAGATTCAAGCCGGAGAATCCGGGTACCCGCTCGAGCACGGACGCGCCACTCATATTTACAAGCAGGTCGATCGACTCCCAATCAACGGCGTCCATTCCCTTCGGAGCCTGGCCGTCAAGGGGAATCCCTATGTCCTCCATACAGGTAATCGTCTCGGGTTGGACGATAGGCGCGGGAAACAGCCCCGCGCTACTGGGCTCCATCAAATCGGCATGCTTGTGCCGGGCGAAGCCCTCGGCCATCTGGCTTCGACAGGAGTTGCCGATGCAAACGAACGAGACTCGTATGGGAATCTGCACGGCTCTTTTCTACTCTATTAACCTCGGATTTTCTGAAGAAAAAGTTGATGCACGCGCCGGTCTTGCGACAGCTCAGGGTGAAAAGTGGCCGCCAGGTGACGGCCCTGCTCAACCAGAATCGGGTGGCCGGCGTCTTCGGCGAGAACATGCACCCCACTCCCGACACGGCGGATGATGGGGGCGCGGATGAAGACCGCTTCGAGCTCCCCGGGGCTGGTGCGGGCGAGGAATTCGCCTCTCGGCGACACCGAACGGATGGAGCTATCGACCTGCCGTCCGTAGGCATTGCGTTCGATCGAGACATCAACCAGACCGAGGCCCGGTTGCCGCGGAGAGGTAATGTCAGTCGCCATCAGGATCGAGCCGGCGCAGGTGCCGAGCAGGGGGCGCCGTGCGGCAAACCCGACAAGCGGATCCAGCAACCCTTCCTCGTTGACGAGCTTCAACATGGTCGTGCTTTCCCCGCCAGGGATGATGAGCCCTTCGACGAGGTCAAGTTGCTCCGGGCTACGGACGAGAACGGGGTCGGCGCCTAGCGCCTTCAAAACCCCGGCGTGTGCACTGAAGTCGCCCTGTAGCGATAGGATGCCGACCCTCGTACCGCCTCGGGGCGGCCGGGGCAAACCGTTACCAGCCACGGGTCTGAAACAGTTCCTCTTCGGGCAGCTTGGAGATATCGAGGCCCGGCATCGGCTCGCCCAGTTCCTCGCTGGCTTTGAGCAGTTGGTCAGGGTCGTTGTAGTAAGTGGTCGCCTTGACGATAGCTCGCGCGCGCCGCTCGGGGTCTTCGGACTTGAAGATTCCCGAGCCAACGAAGCAAGCTTCGGCCCCAAGGTGCATGACCAGCGCCGCATCGGCCGGCGTGGCAATCCCGCCCGCTGAGAAGTTCGGCGTGGGAAGTTTAGCGTTCTCGGCAACGTATTCCACCAATTCGAGCGGAGCCTGCAGTTGCTTGGCGGCCGCGGCGAGCTCTTCGGTGGCCGTCACGGTCAGTTGTTTCATTTCCCGTTGAATCGCTCGCATGTGCCGTACCGCCTCGACGACGTTGCCTGATCCCGCTTCGCCTTTGGTGCGGATCATGGCAGCACCCTCCGAGATACGCCGCAGAGCCTCTCCGAGGTTGCGGGCGCCGCACACGAAGGGCGCCTTGAACGGTGTTTTATCGATGTGGTGCTCCTCGTCCGCCGGCGTGAGTACTTCGCTCTCGTCGATATAGTCGACTTTCAGCGCCTCTAGAACATTGGCTTCCGCGAAGTGTCCGATACGGACTTTCGCCATCACGGGAATGCTCACCGTCTCCATGATTTGACGGATCTTGGCGATGGCGGCCATGCGGGCGACGCCGCCTTCCTTGCGAATGTCGGCCGGAACGCGCTCAAGGGCCATGACCGACACCGCGCCGGCCTGCTCGGCGATCTTGGCTTGCTCGGCGTTGGTGACGTCCATGATGACGCCGCCTTTGAGCATTTCCGCCAAGCCGACTTTCAGCCGAAAATCTTCACTGAGGTACATAAGCCCTCCTCCCGACAAACACAGCCTCCGGAACCCTGACGTCGCGCTGCGAGGTGATCGGCAACTCAAGCGACTACCGAAAATCGCGGCAATCGGCGACGGATTGCCGCCGGTCTGAGAACGAACTGCTACCAACGGGCCTCGCTTCTTCAGACTCTAGGATGGACGCAGCCGGACTGTCCTCGCCGGGACCGTTTGTCTCAGGCGTAAGAGACGCTTGCACTGTCATGATAACGCTCGCTTGAGACACCCGGCAAGCGGCGGGGGCCGACGTGCTTGGCCCTTGCTGGGTGGAACGCCCGCCCGCGTTCATTGCTTTGGGCGGGCTGTGAGGCGGATGGCCGCTCGCCGGCGCTCGCGGCTCCCGATCGGGCAGAACAGAGCCGCGCCCGTCAGGGCGCGGGCCCGCAGGCTTACGCCCGCGGCTCTGTTGGGTACTCGCGTCCGAGGTCCTTGGGCACTCGCCGACGGACACCCGTCTCTCATCCGGGTCCGCGACGAAACAGGCCGCCAATCGTCATCTTTAACCGCCGTCCACCACCCCTCCGCTACAATCGAGTCATGCCGACTTCCGTTCTCTTCTACAGCCAGGATCGACAGTTCTTGTTGTCATTGACTTGCAGGAAAGGCTGCTCCCGGCGATCGCCGGCGCTCAGGCAGTGCTCGCGAACACCGAGAAATTGCTGCGTTTGGCCAAGGTGATGAATCTCCAAACGATTCTCACGACGCAGTATCGAAAGGGCTTGGGAGAGACAGTACCCGCGATCGCTGGGCTGGCCGCCGTCGATCCCATCGACAAGGTCTCGTTCGGCTGCATGGGTGACGAGGGCTTTTGCGCCGCGCTAAGGCGGCAGATCGCTCCCGGAGAAACGATATTGCTGGCGGGCGTCGAAGCCCATGTGTGCGTCATGCAAACCGCGCTCGGCGGTTTGCAGGAAGGCTACCGGGTGCATGTGGCGGCGGATGCCACCGCCTCGCGCTCGGAAGCGAATGCGGCACTCGGAATCGAGCGCATGCGCGGCGCCGGCGCCGTGATTTCCTCGACCGAGATGGCCATCTATGAGTTGCTGGGCAACAGCCGCCGGCCCGAATTCAAGCAGATGCTGCCGTACTTGAAGTGACGGCGGTAGCGACGGTGGGCGATGACGAACGCCGCCGCGGGACGGGCGGCGAATCCGGCCTCGGCCGAGGGAAGGGGCGAGGCCGACTACTCCGTATATAATCAGAATACGATTGACTACCATGTAGTCTCCGCACATGCCAACCAAAGCTACCTCAGTAAGACTGGATCCCGATACTATCTCGCGTCTCGACACCATGGCCAAGGCCATGGACCGCCCTCGATCGTGGTTGATGGCCTACGCGATTCAGCAGTTTGTAGAGCAAGAGGAGTGGATCGTGGAGGCAATTCAACAGGGGATGCGCTCGGCCGAACAAGGCCGTACCGTTGCTCATGCCGACGTGGCAGCCTGGGTCAACAGTTGGGGTTCGAAACGAGAGAGGAAACGCCCCCGCGGAAACCTACGAGGGGAAACGTGTCGCGCTACAGCCCCCGCAGAAAGTAGTTCAGCTCCCTTTCCCGGCCGATCGTGGTCTCGGGCCCGTGGCCGGGAATGACGACGGTTTGGTCGTCGAGGGTCAGAAATTTCTCTTTGATCGAAGCTAGGATTCGACGGGAGTCTCCTCCCGGCAAGTCGGTTCGCCCGATGCTGTCGCGGAAAAGCGTGTCTCCGGCGATCAATTTCTTTTGGTTCGGGATATGCAGGCTGATGCTTCCCGGCGTGTGCCCCGGCGTGTCGAGCACATCAAACGCCTGTTCGGCGAGCACAATGGAATCCCCTTCCCGAAGTTTCACGTCTATTTCGGGCTTTTCCGGGGGCTCGACGCCGATCCATCCGGCCTGGATGTCGAGTTGGTCGCGAATCACCAGATCCTTCTCGTTCATGTAGATGGGCGCCGCGGTGGTCTGTTTGAGCTTGGCCGCGCCGCCGATATGGTCGATGTGAGCGTGGGTGATAACGATCGCTTTCACGCGAAGCCTGTGACGCTCCAGGACGGTCGTGATTTCATCCACTTCGTCGCCCGGATCGACGACGATGGCCTCGCGTGTGTTTTCATCTCCCAAGATCGAGCAATTGCATTGCAGCAGCCCGACGGGAAGGATTTCGTGAATCATCGGGGGGTATAATAGCAAGTTCCCCGGCTGTCTCCTGGTAAGAAGTTGTTTTGGCGGGTGCGCGTGGGGACAAGGAGGTTTCGTGGTCGATATTCTCAGCCGCTGGCTTCACATACTGGCAGCCGCGGTGGCTGTCGGCGGTCTCATCTACGCACGCCTCATCGTAAGTCCTTCCCTTGAGGTTCTTGACGCGGACCAGCGCACACGGGTGCTGACCCAGCTCTCCGCGCGCTTTCGGCCCATTGTGGTTGGGGTGATCGTCATCCTGTTGGCCACGGGTATTTACAACCTGCTTGGTGTTCTTCAAGGAGGAGTGGTCACGGCCTACCACATGGCTTTCGGCATCAAATTTCTGCTGGCGCTGCACATCTTCGGGATGCTTTTCCTAACTTCCACCCCCCCGAGCGGAGACGCCGCCCGTGACGCCAAACGGTCCCGTTTGATGACCGGCGCCGTCATTTCGGGGTTGATCGTACTCGCCCTGGGGGCCTACCTGAAAACGCTCCACAGTTGAGATGAGCAACGGTTACGAAGCGCTGCGCCAGTCGGCGGCGTGGCTTGACGTCTCCTCGCGCGGCAGGATTCGCGCCACGGGCGAGGATCGGGTTGGGCTGCTCCACGCCATGTGCAGCAACGATATCGAGAGTCTAAGGCCGGGCGAGGGCAGCTATGGGTTTTTTCTGAACGCTCAGGGACAGATTCAGACCGACAGCCGTATTTACGTGTCGGAAGACCACGTCCTGCTCGATTGCGAGCCCGAGCGGGGGCCACGCCTTCTGCGGCACCTCGAAAAGTTCATCATCATGGATGATGTGACGTTGGAAGATCCGGCGCCCCGATCGACGATGATTGCGCTCGAAGGCCCCCGCGCCGACTCGATAGCGAGTGAGGTCGTCGGCGGGAAGCTCCCGGGTCCGGCGCCGCACTCCCATAACAGCTGCGGCGGCGTGCGCATGTTTCGTAGCTCCCTCAGCGGCCAGCCGGGGCTTTGGATTCTCGTCGAGCCGGCGCAAAAAGCAGGGCTTATCAGAAGCCTCGAGGCGGCCGGAGCGGCGGTGGCCACAGAGGAGGACTACCGCGTGGTGCGTGTCGAGAACCAGGTTCCGCGATGCGGAAGCGACTTCGACAATCATCTGCCGCACGAAACGCAGCAGCTTCACGCACTGTCGTTCACAAAAGGTTGCTACCTCGGCCAGGAGATCGTCGAAAGAGTCCGTTCGAGAGGCCAAGTCAATCGATTACTCGTCGGCCTGGAGCTGGCGGGCGACGAGGCGCCGCTGGAAGGATCGCCCGTCATTGTGGAAGATAAAGAAGTAGGGTGGCTGACCAGCCCGGCCTTTTCACCGCGACTCGGTTGCGTGGCGGGCTTTGCCGTTCTGCGGCGCGAGGCGGCGTCCCCAGGAACCGGCGTGCGGGTAGACGGGCTGCCGGGCCGGGTTCGCCAGGCTGCCCCCTCGTAAGGAGATCGGGGAGACCACTTCGAGATACCGCTAAGATGCCCGCGCCGCCCATCATTGACTCTTTCGGCATGTCGCATGTGGGATTGGTGCGTACCAACAACGAAGACCGTTTTGTGACCAAACCGGAGTCGGACCTGTACTTGGTGGCGGACGGCATGGGAGGCGCCCAAGCCGGTGAGCTGGCTTCCCAGATTACCGCGGACACGCTGGTCTCGGAAATCGAATCGGCCGGGGAGCGAACGTCCGCCGACTCCTTATCCCGCGCCATTGAGATGGCCAACACAAGAGTACGCGCCAAGGCCGGGGAAGACGCCGCCTATACGGGCATGGGAACGACCGTGGTGGCGGTGCTGATCAAACTTCCCAAAGCGCACATCGCGAGCGTGGGAGACAGCCGAGTCTACCTGCAAAGACGCGGCGAACTCTTCTGCGTGACGACCGACCACAACTGGGTCAACGACATCGGCCGAGGACTCGGTTTGACCGACGACCAGCTCCGTACACATCCCTACCGCAACGTCCTCACCAAAGCCGTCGGAGCCGCCGACAACGTCGAAGTCCAGACTCACGAGATCGATTTTGCGCCCGGCGACCTTTTGTTGCTCTGCTCCGACGGCCTCCACGGCGTCATCGGGGAGGAGCGATTGGCGGCCATCCTCGCCGAACCCGAACCGTTGCAAACCAGGTGTGAAGCGCTGATCCGGGTGGCGCTCGAGGAAGGCGCGCCGGACAATACCACGGCCGTTCTGGTGGCTAACGTCGGCGCGGCCGCGGGCGATTCCAAGTAGCGCGCGGAGACCGGCGACAAGTTTTTCTCCTCAGAACCGGAACTTCAATTGCCCCGAAAACCGACGCCGCCCCGAGTACTGAATCGGCGTCGTTTCGCTCTCCTTGGCGATTCCAAAGACCCGGTTCCCCACGTTCTCAACGCTAAATTCCAGAGCAACTGATTTCGGCTCCGATTTCCATACTGTCGCTCCGCCCCAGATGTCAAAAGTCCAGTGAGAAGGAAGTCGCACGACGACTGCTTCACCCTCCCCCGCCTCGCTGCCCGAGAGCACACGACCCGGTAGTAGAAGGTGGGCGGGCCGGCTCACTGCAGCCGTTTGCACTCCCGGCTCTCCGTGCCCCAGTTCTGTCGGGGTTCCACTTCCATATCCGCTCGCGAAGCCCACGTTAAGCCCGCTTGGGTGATGCCGATAACCGATGGACGCCGAGCCTGTATGGCGCTGGTCAAAGGCAGGAGTGATTTGCTGTCCCGGCAAGGCTCCCTCGCCCGCCCCCCCCCCCGATACCGGCCCGAAGAAGTTTGTGACCAGGTGACTGTAGTTTAGGTACCCGAATAATCCCAGCTTGCCCAGTGGCTTCAACCGCAACGATACATCGCTGCCCCAAGTTCTTTCGCGGTCAAACGCCGTCGGTAGGAACACGCGTGTACTGGACAACTCGACGTTTTCGTAAGCATTCCGGCCCTGGTGATGATAGCCGGAAACATCCAGGACCATACTGGGATGCAACGGCTGCTGCATACCGAACTCGAAATAGTGCTGGGTCAGCGACCGAACCGGCCCGAGCAACTCTTCGCCTTCTTCGTGATCATCACCGGCGGAGAAGACCGCACCCGATACGACCGCGGCAATCGCGTGCTCCTCGCCGTGAGCCTCCTCCATGCCACCGGTTCCGAAAGCTGAGGCCAGTTGAATGTACTCCAGGGGCGGAGGCACAAAGTAGCGGTTGTAGATGGCCCGGAACACAGTGCCGGTCCGCGGAAAATGGTAGCTCAAGCCGAGACGCGGACTGATCAAGTCGTCGGTCACCACCAGGCTGTAGCGGTCGTAGCGTACACCGGCATGCACCGTGAAGTTGGGGAATGGCGAAAAGCGGTCCTGTATATAAATGCCGCCCTCGCCGCCTCGCCGTCGGCCGCGGAAGTCGAGAGCTTCGGCTTCCACTTCACTGAAGACACGCGGCGGAAAGCTAGGGCCGGCGGCAACAGCCGCCTGTCGGGCCAAGCCGAAGCGAAGTTCCGAGTGGGTACCTTCGTCCTCATGATCCTCGGCATGCTCGTCCTCCAGTTCCCGTGGATCGAACGCCAGGTCTTCGTTGGGACTGAACATTGCCAAGTCAACACCCATCTTGATGTTGTGGTTGCCTCTATGGATCAACGCGTCTACCTTCACGCCTTGCGTCAGCGTTCGCAGGAACCCCCGCGCAAACGGGCTAACCGGGTCACTCGTTGGGACCAAGCGGTTGGTAGCGTATCGCTGGTAGAGTGACGTGCTCAGCAGCGTCCGCGGAGACGGGGTGCGCTGCCAGCGCAAGATGGCGGAGGTTTCGCGAGTACGACGTGAAGAGTCGCGTCCTACCAGCCATTCTTCCGTTGTCGTCGGGAGCTCAAGGTTCGCGCCGCCTCCCGATATCGTGAGACTCAACCGGTCCTTCTCGCTGGCCAGGTAGCCAAGCTTGAAGAAACTTCGCGACCCGTAGCCCAGGTCGTGGATCTCGCTCGGTTGCGGCGGATTTAGGGATCGCCCATCGCTGAACCCGGAGGAGAAAAAATAGGCATCCCACTTGCTGCCGCCCAGGCCGTACTCAAACGCTCCGTTTCGCCCAATAATTGTGCTTCCTCCCAAACTCAGCGATCCGCCCTGGAAGGTCCTTCCGCTCTTGGTAACGATGTCGAGCACACCTCCCAAACGGTTGCCGAATTCGGCCGGCAGCCCACCCGTAATTACATTGACGGATTCGATGGTTTGGGTGCTGTAGCCGGGCGAGAAATGGTACTGCGGGTTGTCAAGGAAGGCGACGCCGTCGAGCGACTGGTGCAGGGAAAGTTCGTTGCCCTTGAGATGGATGAAATTGTCGTGGCCTAGAACGGCGCCTGGTACAAGGCGCGCCACCAGTTTGGGTATGTCCGCTTGATGGTGTGCCGGAATCTCCTCAAAGTCCTTCCGGCCGAGGGCAACCGATGTTTGCGCCCGTCCCGGGTCGAGATGGGCCGTTGACGCGGTCACTTCTATGCTTTGACCCTCGGCTTTCGCCAGCGAGAGGCGGACGTCGAGTAGCAGCACTTGGCGGGGTATCAGCGTGATGTGAAAACGCTCCGTCAGGTAACCTTCCGCGGAGACGGTCACCTCATAATCGCTCGGGGACAGTCCGGCCAACAAGAAACCGCCCGTCGGCCCCGATGTCGCCGACTCCCGGATCAGGGACCCGCGGTCGTTGATCGTGATCGCAGTTCCAGCTAGAGCTTTGCCCGTCGTTGCATCTTGAATCTTTCCAACGATTGACTGCTGCGCAGCGGCAGTGCCGACCATGGCCCATGTGACAAGAAGAGCCATACGGCAGATTCGGACTGCCCGCGTTAATTCCCTCGGCAAACGTAAGCTCACTGCGATCACTCTCTTATTGAGACTCGCAAAATACAGTGACTTTGGAACACGGGCACAGCATGCTGTGCCCCTACAGTCTGAAGACGGGCCATGTCACCATGATTCGCGAGATTCAGTAAATGCCCGTTAATACCTGAAGAGCTCAGCGCGAAAGGTGATCCAGCGCACTTCACGAATCTCAAAACACTAGATTTTGGACGCCAAAGGCCGCCCGGAGACTACACACGGCCTCACTCGGGCACAGAAATGCCCGCCCACACTTTCGACACCAATACGTGGACTTCAGGCTTGGGGAGGGGGCGAGGGGGGGGCGGCGGGAAGCAGAGCGGTCCCGACACGCGGCTCGGGGTCAACGGAGTCTTCGATCGTCAGGTCGGTTTGGATCGACAGTCCCGCGATGAGGTAAACAGTCTCGTCGAGCGTCGTAGCGTCGATCTTGGGACGGCTGCACGTTGTCCAAGCAGCCTTGTTCTTCGAGGGCGCCGGGACTTCCTTGCTCAAGTGGGAATCTTCTCCGATCGACTTTCGGTGACAGCTTGCCGCGGCTTGAGGTTTGGGCGCGTGCTGATGCTCCGCGCGGCTGCAAGCTAGTCGACAGCGGCAGTCTTGCCCGTGTTCCTTACACGTCGGCTCGGAGCCGGCGAGCGACAACAAGAAAGAATCCGTGGGAACAAGGACCAGGCAAACAAACAGCCCGGCGAGCTTTCTCGAACTGCCTGTGAGGCGGCTCACGGCTTCACCCCTTCTTGTTCGCAGCGACAAGGTATCCTGTTACGGTGCCAAGCGAGCTCTTGTTCTGGTCCGTAACGAGGACGCCAGCGCCGGAATTGTTACAGCTACCAGCGTAGCAGCGGCACCGCGCAAGCGCAAAGTAGAGACGAACGATTGGATACGCGGAGAACAGCGCCGCGTGAATCACGGCTGCCTCTTCATGGCCGATCATCCCTCAACCGCATCAGGTAGAGAGTCCTCACGGATTCGTCGATCGCTTCGCGACGGAGCACGGAAAAGAAGCGGCCGAAGACCTCCTCGAAGTCCTCCCGTGTATAGCGGTCAAACACATCGTCCCGAAAAGCCAACAGGCGCTGAAGTTGCGAATCTTCTTTGGGGACAAACTCAACAACGAGGTGGCGGCCTATCCGCGCCAAAAGTTCCGCTATGCGCTCGAGCGGCGTGTTATTGCCGATAGCCAGATGATGAATCAACGCCAGTGCCAACACCAGATCCGGCTTCCCTCGGGAAAGAAGCGTCATACGCTCTTCGCCAGCCCACCCCAGCGCAGGCGTTGGATTCGTCAAGTCGACGCACAGGGGCAAGACGTCGTCTCGATTCTCGCTTCGGCACCGCCGGTAGTTCGCTTCCACGGAAGCCAAGTCGGCGTCGATCGAAATCGCCAGACCGCCCTGATCTCCCGCCATGCGACTGAACGTGCCGTCGTTCGCCCCCAGATCCCAAGTCGCGCCGGGCTTCACTTCGCGGATGAAATCCCCGACAAGAGCCTTCTTGTGCGCCGAGGCCTTGTCGGTGTAGTTGTTGTCGGCATAGTACTCGGTCCAGTCCGAAGCCTTCAGTTTGTAATTCTGAGCCAATGTGGCCGATTTCAGGCTGTCCAGCAAACCAAGGTATCCGCGTCGGCTTATTTTTGCGGTTGTTCGGCCACGCTCCTTGTTGGCAAACTTCCGCTGGCTTTTCGCATGAAGATGGACATGAATCAGCAGACCCGTCCGCAGCCAAGTTCTGTTGGGCAGCAAGCGGCTGACGAGATCCAGCGGCAAGCCGTCCACGTGGTTTGTAAACAGTCTCCCCAGTCGAATATCTCGCCGCGCCATCAGTGCCAAGGGGGCCAGGAAGTGTTCGCAGTATTGCCGGTAGGCGATCCAGGGCGTCCCCTGCTGATACTTCTCAAGTGACAGCGTATCGATCAACAAAGGTCGGCCGGCCACGAATTGAATGTTGAATGCACTGGCGTCCTTGAGAGACATGCCGAAATCGAAGGCCGTCTGCTGAATCTCTAGAGTGGTGAGAGCCGCATCTTTCCACTGGCTGAAACACCATTCGTAAGGATAGGAAATGAAAGGGACCCGCTCCGGCCGAAGAACCTTGTAAGCCTCCGCACCCCCGCTCGATTCGGCGCTAACCTCTACATGGGGGATGAGAAGGCCCCGTTCGACGAGCGCATCATAGAGGCCTGATTCAATGAAATGGTCGTAGTGTTGCTTGTAGGCATGGTTTACTTGCCGGTAAATCACACCGTCGCGAAGGAACACGAAACCACTTGGGTCCCGGAAGGAACTGGCCAAGGGCCTGCGACTGAGAGCGGGGGAATTATCGCTTTTTGGAACCCAGGTTTCGGAAGAAGTCCGTGAGGTTTTTCCAGAAGTGCTTAACGGCAAACGAGGCTCCTAGGATTCCCGCGACGAGAACTTGCAGGAAATAGCTGCCGGCGCCCGGGTCAATGTAGGCATGAGCTTGCCAAGGCAGGGTGAGCAATCCCAATCCGCACCAACTCAAGGGTCGAAGCATGAACGCTACAGTCTCCGCGCGGAAACTCCTCGTATCCAGAGTGTAACATCGGTCTGCCCTCCGGCAACCGGGCTATGCGTTATCGCTCTTAGGGGCCGACCTCGGCGACTCTCCTTCAAGGAATGATTGCCGCCAGCTGTCGAGCTGTCGGGCGGCAATCTCGCGTCCTCCCAAGCCGAAAGCAATGGCCACGGCTACGGCCACGGCTCCGAGAGTCAGACCAAACGCCAAACTGATGATCTCGTTGGCCAGCCCCATCTGTCTCAGCCCCATGGCGGCCGCCAGTACTACAATCGCAATCCGCGCCGTCGCAGCCAAAAAACTTGCATGAGCCGAACCGCCGGCTTGTACGGTCGACGCCGCCAGGTTCGCCAGAAAGAGGCCAATCCCCAGAATGACCAACCCCACAACGATGTGGCCCGCGAAACCTAGGAACTCCGAGACGATATCGGTGAGCGCCGTGAACCCCAGCAGACCGGCGGCTTCGGTGGCGGCGAAAAGCATGATCGCGATCAGCACCAGGGATCCCACGATCGAAGACGGCGTCTTCGCCTCTCCTTCCGCCGACTCTTTTCCGAGCCCCAATCGCGCCAAGATCGCATTGAAACCAATGCTGCTCAACAGGCTTGTCACCAACCCCGCCACCACACGGCCCACCATGTAGGAGATGGTCAGCACCAGCATGGCGGCGAAGACCGCCGGGATCGACTCCAAGATCATCGTCAACATGCGGCTCAGCGGCTCCGTAACGGAGTTCAACTGCAACGCCGTAAGAGCACCGATAAGAATCGGGATGAAGATCAGAACATAGACCACCACCCCTAATACGCGCGACAGCTTCTGATCGCCCAGGGCGCCCGCCAAACCGACTCGTTGACTCAACGCATCCAAGCCGACAGCAGCCAACAAACTCGTTACGATGCGCTGCACGATACGGGCGAGAAACCAACCCACGGCCAGAGTTATCCCCGCCGTCAGCAGATTCGGCAGAAACCCGGTAACCTGGCCCACCATCTCTTTGACGGGGTCGAGCATGCCCTCTAGCCCCAGCGCGTCTAGGACTCCGGGCAGAAACAGCAGAAAGACGAACCAGTAGAGAGCATCGCCGATGGACTTACTCATGGGCGCCGGCGCTTCCTCGTCTTCCCCTGCTTCGTCCGCCAAACGCTGATCGAACTTCGTGGCTCCAAGCGCGCGGGTGACGATAAGTCGTGCCGCCGAACCAAGGGCCCAAGCGACAAACAACAGCAATCCGGCGCCCAGTAGCCGGGGACCGAATTCAAAGATCTGAGTCAGCAGGCCCCGCAGAGGTTCGGTCAGCATCGTCAGACCAAGCGTCTGGAAAACCGCCACGAGGACGAACAGCATGACAAGGCAGTAGACCGCTCTGCCGACCCACACCTCAACATTGATGTTCTTGGCCGCTTCCTGGCCGGCAAACCAGCTTGCCAATCGGTTGTCAAGGGTCGTGCGCCGCAGTGCTCCGCGGATCAGAACACTGGCGATCGCGGCGACGATCCACCCAACGACAAGGATGCCCAGGGCCGACGCCAGCCTCGGCAGATAGGGTGCTACGACCTGCGTGATCTGGTTGACTAATTGCTCCATGACCGATCCTCCTGTTTCTGTGAGACGAGATCTGTATAGTCTTGCACAAGAAGGTTAGCGCATCACCGTTGCGTATATCGCCTTGAATCTAGCCGCTACGCAGCGGGCCGAGGGTTCGCTTCGCCAGGCGATTCGCAGTTCCTCGAGATAGACCCCGCGATTGGCGGGGAAGGCAGCGCTCCTCGGCGGCAAGATTCTTGATCCCCGCCGGGCGCAAGTTGATCGGGGAGGGCGCGGCGGCGGCAAAGTAGAGTGCTGAAGGTAGGACTACTCGAACCAACCCGGTCTTCGAGCTTCTCTCAGCGCCCGGCAGACTTGCCGCGGTCAAAGTCGACGGCCAGTCACTGCCGCCAAACCGCTACGCTTGGGACGGCAAGACCCTCTGGCTTGACGCCCGTTTCAGTGAGCCTCGGCAAGTCGAGATCCAATTCGAGTAGCCGCGCCCCCAACGGTTGGTCGAGGCTCCGTGCGCGCAACGCGTTCGCCGCGTCGACCAGGTCATTCGCAATCTTGACCGCGGGTTTGCACCCGCGACTCAGCTTGACGATGAGCGAATCAGAGCCGCGAACGCCAGTGAGCGGCCATAGCCTACGGCCAAGCCTGTGCCCCGCCCAAAGGGATGAGCGCGGGTGGGTTTTCGACGGAGCGGTTATCACTACCCGTTCAGGTCGGACCACAGTGCTGTCCGGGGAAAGTCGCGCCATCGGACGGTAAGTCTTGACCGCTCAATGTCTTATGGCCTGTTTTGCCCGGGAACGATTTGAAATCCCGAGGCCGCAAATGGTCGCCTGAACGGAGCATCCGGACGCGGCACAATGAGGGATGAACCTTGGCCGTACGGTTTTCTCCCAACTGATCGAGCACCTACCGAGCAAAGAGTTTCAGAAATGTGTATCGCGCTACCGCGGCGATTCCTATCTGAAAAGTTTCTCCTGCTGGGATCAGTTTCTTGCGATGGCATTCGCCCAGCTGACCTATCGGGCAAGCCTCCGCGACATCGAGACGTGCCTGCGTTCGATGCACGGCAAACTCTACCACATGGGATTCCGCGGCAGGGTAGCGCGCTCGACACTGGCCGATGCGAACGAGTCGCGCGACTGGCGGATCTACGCGGACTTCGCGCAGGTCTTGATTGGCATGGCACGGCCGTTATATGCCCACGACCCGATCGGTGTGGACTTGGACCAGACCCTGTACGCTCTCGACTCGACAACAATCGACCTCTGCCTGTCGCTGTTTCCGTGGGCGAGATTCCGCAAGCAAAAGGCCGCCGTGAAGATGCACACGCTGCTGGATCTGCACGGCAATATTCCCACGTTCATCCGCATTACTGGAGGCAAAGTGCACGACATCAACATCCTCGACGAGATCGGCCCGGAGGCTGGCGCGTTCTACGTCATGGATCGGGCCTACGTCGATTTCGAACGCCTCTTCGTGTTCACTCTCTGCTCGTCGTTCTTCGTCGTGCGAACCAAGAAGAACATCTTGCTCCAACGGCGCTACTCGCATCCCGTCGACAAATCCACGGGCTTGCGCTCGGATCAGACCGTCATACTGGCTGCCATCGAATCGGCCCAAGCCTATCCCGACCCGTTGCGGAGGGTCAGTTACTTCGACGCCCGGACGAACAAGCGGCTGAAGTTTCTGACCAACAACTTCGCGCTCCCGGCGCTGACCATCGCCCACATCTACAAGTCGCGTTGGCAGATTGAGTTGTTCTTCAAGTGGATCAAGCAACATCTGCGAATCAACTCGTTTTACGGCACCAGCGAGAACGCCGTCAAGACGCAGATCCGGATCGCTGTCTCGATTTACGTGCTCATCGCCATCGTCCGGAAACGGCTCGGGCTGGAAGCGAGTCTTTACCAGATTCTACAGATTCTCAGCGTTACGCAATTCGAAAAAATGCCCCTTTTACAGGCACTCCAGCCATCCGACTCCCCAAACGAATCCCCCTATGACCCCAACCAATTGATTCTATTCGACTTTTAACCGGACAGCAGTGGTCGGACCATGAACTCGCAACTTTCCTCGGGCAACCTAACCGTAAGGACCAAGTTGTTTAGTTTCGTCAGTTTGCCGCGGTAGAAAAAATAGACGTAGCCGGCCGAGGCTTTGGACATGGGCTCGTTGGGCAGCGCATGCAAAAGCACTAGCCTTTCCGGCAGTTCGTCGGGGTGCGGCTCACGCTCGGGTTTTCGAGGAGCACCAGGGACCTCCGGTGGAGTATCCCCGGGGCTGCGCGGCGGCGGATCGGACGGTCGTGGCCCTCCGACCCTCACCCGCGGCCCTCTTCCGGTTCGCGGATCGACGCGTCCCACGACCATTTCCAGGCCCGAATCGTCGCTCCACCAAGAATTCCGCAGCAGCGCCACCACATACTGATAGTCCACGGTAACTAACGGCGGGTTCTTGTTCCCTTTCCAGTTCAGTTCGAAGCTATTCTCCGTTAGATGGAGCGATTTGTCCGAAGCCGGGAACACTCCCACCTCGAAAACCAGCACGCCGCGGATGTGTTGCATGCCTCTCGGCGTGGGAAGGCTCCTGCGGAGGTACTCCACTCCTAGCGAGCCATGTTGTACCGCGCAGGTGAAGGGGTATTCGTCCGCGTCTTTTCGGGGCTCGAGCACCGATGCGCCCACCGTGCCGGCGCTCAGAGCCGCGCAGATCACAAAGGCAACTACTTTCATCCGGACCTTCCGTTTGGGTTCGGAACTCAGCAAGATAAGATCGTCCCTTGGACGTTCGGGACCGCTTGCCGGTTACGACAGGCAGATTCCGCGGGAGTGCTAGCGCTCATCCTAGCCCGCATTTCTTACCGGCTGACGGCCCGAAGGGCGGGGGCAAGCCCGCCAGACACTCTGTAAGTATATTAAAACAAAGTATTTATAAGGAATTGGCTTCGTTTGGTAATTTCGTTGCCTTGGCAGCCGCCCACGGACGCGGACGCTGGAACGGCACCAGGTCCGCGCTACAAGCTCGCTACAAGCTCGCGTGTACTCAATCACATTATACCGCGCCGGTCCAAGGAGGCCTTGGCGCTGATGGGGCTAAGCTACTTGTAATGAGATATTTAGGTTGCACGGCGTCTAGCCCGGGTTTCTGGCCACCTGGTGAGAAAAGCGGGCTAATACTGCGCACATCCTAGGAACACGTCCGCTTTGACCGGCCTTGCGCCGGTGTAGACTGGGGCAAGGGCACGTCGGGCCCGAAGCGCGACGACTTGCGCCGGCCAGCAGCGGGTTGGTCACGATGATCACAGGAATCTCCAGAAACCACGTCGTCCGAGGCCATCTGCTGCTGGCTTTCTTGGTTGGCGGCGCCTGTGCCGCCCAGGACGGCTGGCGGGGATCGGCAAGCCTTGACTCGGTGGTCGACCAGGCTATCCGAGACGGTACGATGCCCGGTGCCGTGTTACTGGTCGGCCACAAGGGCGAAACAGTTCACCGCAAGGCCTACGGGTTCCGCAGCCTGGTCCCCGGTCGCGAACCGATGACGGTCGATACGGTCTTCGATTGCTCATCATTGACCAAGGTTTTGGCGACGGCGCCCGCCGTGATGATGCTTGTCGAGAAGGGCCAGGTTCGGCTCAACGATCCCATCACGAGGTTCTTGCCTGAGTTTGGTGAGGCAAAGCCTCCCATCACGGTTCGCCGCCTTTTGACGCACTTTTCCGGTTTACGCCCCAACCTCGATCTGGACCCGCCCTGGAGCGGGTATGAAACAGGCGTCGGCAAGGCTTGCCGGGAAGCGCCCGTAGACCCGCCGGGGACTCGATTCCGCTACAGCGACATCAACTATCTTCTACTCGGAGAGATGGTAAGTCAGTTGAGCGGCGAGCCGTTGGATAAATTCGCCGCCGAGCGCATCTTCAAGCCCCTGGGCATGGAGCACACGAGATTCCGGCCGCCCGAGGAGTGGCGGCCGCGTATCGCTCCGACCGAAGAGCTTGCGGATGGGACTGTCCTGCGCGGGGTCGTCCACGATCCCACGACCCGCTTGATGGGCGGGGTCGCGGGGCCCGCGGGCGTTTTTTCGACAGCCGACGACCTTAGCCGCTTCGCGCGTATGATGCTCCAGGGCGGAGGTTTCGACTCAAACCGCATCCTGAGCCCGTTAAGCGTGGCGGCGATGACGAGTTCGCAAAGCCCCCGAGGTCAACACGTCCAGCGCGGCCTTGGCTGGGATTTGGACTCGCCCTACTCCTCCCCAAGAGGGGATCTTTTCCCTGTCGGCTCCTACGGCCACAGCGGCTACACCGGAACATCGATTTGGATTGATCCCTCGACCGAAACCTACGTGATCTTTTTGACGAACCGCGTGCATCCCAGGCCGAACACTTCGGTCGTGCGGCTCAGAAGCTTGGTGGCCAACGTGGTCGCCGCTTCGCTGACTGCTGTTAATCCCGAAGAGATTCGCCGAGCCAATCGATCGAATCTAGAGAAGGTCCCCAAGCGGCCCCGTCGTCCATCGAAGGTTCTAACTGGGCTCGATGTAGTGGTGCGGGACGGTTTTCAGCCCTTCGCCGGCAAGGCGGTGGGGCTGATCACGAACCACACGGGCATCGATCGCCAGGGGCGGCGAAACGCGGATCTTTTCATGGCCGCCCCCGGCGTCCGCCTCAAAGCCATCTTTACACCCGAGCACGGTCTGGAAGGAAAGGCTGAAGCGGAACACATCGAGAATTCGCACGACCTCGTAACGGGGGTGCCCGTCCACAGCCTCTACCAACGGGACCGGAGGCGTCCGAGCGCCGAGATGCTGCGGGGTATCGATGTTTTGGTTTTCGACATCCAGGACGTAGGAACCAGGTTCTACACCTACATCACAACGATGGCCTATAGCATGGAGGAGGCCGCGCGGGCGGGCATTCCCTTCTACGTTCTGGATCGGCCGAACCCGATCACCGGCGACCGGGTGGAAGGGCCCGTGCTGGAAGAAGCGTCCCGTTCGTTCATCGGCTATTTCCCGATGCCGGTTCGCCATGGGATGACCGTCGGCGAGCTGGCCACGATGTTCAACGAGGAAAGGAAGATCGGGGCCAAGGTCAAGGTGGTGCGCATGGAAGGCTGGGAACGTCGGCTCTGGTTCGACCAGACGGGCCTGCCGTGGGTCGATCCGTCGCCCAACTTGAGAACGATCGATCAGGCTGTGCTCTATCCCGGGATTGCGCTGCTCGAGGGGCTTGGCAATTGGTCGGTAGGCCGGGGTACGGCTACGCCGTTCCAATTCGTCGGCGCCGATTGGACCAACGGAACAGCGCTCGCCGAGGCGCTGAATCAGCGGGGGCTGGCGGGAGTAAGTTTTTATCCGGCGCGCCGCACGCCAAGTTCGTCAAGATTTGCCGCCACGGAGATCGACGGCGTGCAGATCGTGATTATCGATCGGGAATCGTTCGAGCCGACGCGGTTAGGTCTTCATATCGGGGCAGAACTGGTACGCTCCTACGTCGGGCGAATCGATCTTAGCCGGACAGCGCGGTGGATCGGCCACAGGCCAACCATTCGAGCTCTCGCACGTGGGGACGGTGCACCTTCCATCTGGGTGCTGTGGGAAGAAGAAAAGAAGCAATTCCTGCCTACCCGCGGCCGCTATCTTCTCTATTGAGACCGTGGCCCCGACGCGCGGGTTAGGAGGCCTTTCGCCGGGCCAGTCGTGGGATCACCCCGAGTGGAGCGGCGAGCGCCAAATGTTCACTACTGAATAGTCTTGGATTTGGAGCCGCTGCCGGGCGGGCGTCCCCGTTTCCTCTCGGTGGCGTTCTTCATCCAGGCCGGAGGGCGCCCTCTCCGCCTGCCGCGGCCGCGCGCGAGTCGCTCCAGAGAAATGATAGCGTCCTCAATCTGCTCTCGCTCCTGTCGCAGCTCCAATAAAATTTTGTTGACATCCATGTTTCTACCTCTCTCAATACGCCAGCGGGCGATTCTGATTTAGGGACATTCCCAAGCCGGGACGTTAGCCAGTTTCGTTCCGGAATCAGAACAAATCCGTTCAAAGCCTGTCTGTACAATGATTTATACCAGATGAAACCACGAAAAGTCAACCGGTTTGTTCCGCTTTCAGAACAGCGGGTAAAATTCCCCGCTCTTCGCCCCCCTTATCTCCACGCAAGCGCTTGTAGACAAAATAACTTTGGAATATAATCAGCCCAAAATAATCCGACCGCAAAGACGTCCCAGTGGGGAAATTCGTTGGGGTCATGACCCGTCTGAGGTCTTTCCCCCAAAAGAAGCGGTATTTCTCCAGAAAAGATAGAAGGGAATCCCGGCGCAGATCAATCCGACGCCCATCAAGGATTCACGAGGGGAGTCCCACAGCGTCATCGAGACCAGCGAAACGGCCGCTAGGATGAACAGCGCTGGCACGAGAGGGTATCCGAGCGTGCGGTAGGGCCGCGGAAGATTGGGGCGTTTAGCTCGCAACACGAAGACCGCCGAGGCGGTCATCGCATAAAGAATCCAGCTGGCGAATATCACATAGGTGAACAGCTGTTCGAAGTGGCCGGAAAGCACCAGAACAGCCGCCCAGCCGCTGACGGCGAGGATGGAATAGTGAGGGCTTCGATGGGCCGGATGAACTCTCGCCAAGGGGGCGAAAAACAAGCCGTCCCGCGCCATGGCATAGGGGACGCGGCCGCCCGACAGGATGGCGCCGTTCAGGGCGGCGAAGATCGAGATCATGGCCGCGAACGCAACGGCATCCCCTCCCGCCGGGCCCAAGAAGCGGTGAGCGGCTGCGCTGGCGACTCGGTCGGTGGCGGCTACGTCCTGGGCGGGAAGAACGTAGAAGTAGGCAAGGTTGGTGACAACGTAAATCGCCAGGACAGCGAGAACCCCGAGGATCAGCGCCCGCGGAATGTTGCGCTGGGGGGCGCGAATCTCACCGGAAATCATCGTCAGATTGTTCCAGCCGTCGTAGGCCCAAAGCGCTCCAACCAGGGCGGCGAAAAACCCTCGAAAGCCTCCGGTATGGGCGACGCTGGAGACGAGGTGTTCCGAGCGGCCTCCGCCCAGCACCGCCGCCAGTCCCACAAGAGCCAAAATCAGAATGATCTTGAGCGCCGTCACGCTCGTTTGCACGCGAGCGCCGGCCTTTACGCCGAAATAGTTCACCCACGCCAGACCGACGATCAAAGCGATGGCCAGAATCTGTCCATAGGAAACATCAAGCAGCGCCCCACCCTCGCCGAGCGGGAGCGGGACGACGAGGAACGGCATCCCCAGCGGTGGCCAGAAGTTGGCGAGATAAAGAGAGAACGCCGTCGCCAGGGCGGCGATGGAACCGCTTTTCGCCACCCAAAACTGGGTCCAGCCATACAGGAAGCTCCACAACGGCCCATATGCCTCCCGCAGGTAGACGTATTCTCCGCCCGCCTGGGGCATGGCGGCGCCCAACTCCGCGTAGGTTAGGGATCCACCCAAGGAAAGCAATCCCCCGAACACAAAAACGAGCAACACGAGCGACGGCGTCCCCACCTCTCTAATCATGGTGCTGGGGACTAGGAAGATACCGCTTCCGATAATGGTCCCGACAACCACGGCGGCTGCATCCCAGGCGCCCAAGCGCCGAAGAAGCGCCGGTTGGTCTGTTTCGAGATGGCCCTTCACAATCCGTTTCATTCTTGCCGTCGGCGGGTGAAGGCCTCAGGTTGCCCGGCGGGCCTCTCTTTTCCCCAGGCAGCACAGCGCCGTGGCGATCGCGGTGGCAATCAACAGTTGCCACGGGAAGGCGAGGGTCAACGGCTGCCAGGCAGAGGGCGCCCAGGTTCTCCAAATCGGCGGCTGCAAGAGCGCCGTGGCGCCGAATCCGCCGGCCAAGGCCATCACGACGCTTCCTCCGTTGCCGCGAGAGGTCAGGGCCGCCGTCAAAAAAACGGCCACCAGCCCGGCGTAGGCAAAGGTCATCACGCTCAACGCGAAATCGATCAGTGACTGCTTGGCGGCCTGCTGCCAGTAGACGCAGACCATGGCGAATCCGCCCAGCACGACGCCCCATCCCGCCACCGCCCAGCGGCCGACCCGCAAGTAGTGACGCTCCCCTTGATCGGGGAACACATTACGATACCAATCGTTCACAAACGAGGACGCCATGGCGTTCAAGGCCGAATTCAAACTCGACAATCCCGCGGCGAACAGACCAGCCATCATGAGACCCGGCATGCCGGCCGGCATCTCCTCGAGAATGAATGAAAGGAAGACCTGCCGGCTGTCGTCCACCCGGTAACCGGGCGCCGCCGCAGCCATCAAATCGGGCCGGAGATAGAAGATGTAAAGCAGCGATCCGATGATCAGGAACAGAGCGATCACCGGAATTTGCACCAGGATCGCGCTGATCACCGACCAGCTTCCCTTCTTGGCGCTACGGCAGGTCAACATGCGCTGGACTAGGTCTTGGTCGGTGCCGTAGGCCCCGATGCTGAGCAACGTTAGGCCGGTCAATGCCGTAAGCAAGGTATAGTTCGCCGAGGGATCGAAGCCCAGCCCCGGTTGGGTTAGGTCGAAACCGAGGTCGATCACGGTCAGCTTCGACGGCATGCCTTCGCCGGCGCCGCCGAGCGCCGTGACGATCTCCCCGAGGGATAGCGGAATCCTCTCGAGCAGCAGCAGGCAGGACCCCGCCGCGGCGCCAATGAAAACCACGGCCTGGATCACGTCGCTCCAAATGATGCTTCGCACGCCCCCGGCCAAGGTGTAGAGGACGCCCGTCAGGGTGAGGGCGGCAATCGCCGGCCATAGATGGACCGGCTCGAGGTCGCCAAAAAGAATCAGCGATGCCGGCAGGGCGGCAATAAAGATCCGCGCGCCGCTGGCAAACACGCGGCCGACCATGAAGGTCCAGCTCGACGCTAGTTTAGCCTTGGTTCCGAAGCGCAGCTCGAGGAACTCATACACCGTGGCGACGCGATAACGGTAAAAAGCTGGAAGCAGCACCGAGGCCACGAATACGGCGCCGAGAATCGCGCCGATGCTCATCGTCAGATAGGTCAAATCTCCGCGGTAAGCTTGCTCGGGAGCCCCGATAAAGGTCGCCGCCGAGAGAGAGGTGGCGAGAATCGACACGGCCACGGCCCAGGCCGGCATCGCCCGCCCGGCCAAGAAATAGTCCTCGGTTCCCGTCTGCTTCTTGCGCCCCAGCCATAGGCCGCTCAGCAAAAGCACCAGCCCGTAGCAGCCCAGGGCGGCCCAATCATAGAAGCCGAAGCTGTAGTTGCCGTTCAAACGCGTATCTCCGGCGCTGCGATGTCGCTGCTAAACCGCTTTCCCCGCCACAGTCACGGCGATCGGGGCGAAAGGCCCGGCGGCGGCCATGGATCGCGGCAACAGTTTGTGCACATCGCCCAGCGTATCAGTACGTCGGCAAACAGGCGAGATGAATTACGCCACGACAAGCCAAAACTCGTGCACACCGGACAAACACGAGTGTTTGTCGCCACCGCCACCGCAGTGACTGCCGCTCTTGGCGGTCATCGAGTAGTGGCCGGCAGTAGCGTTCGAAAATGGCGACGGTGATAAGATACAACGAGAAGGAATCCCGGATCGGACCGGCGACTCTACGAACAGGATCGATCCGCAGCCGATCCAGGATTGTAGCAAACCCCCTTGAGAAGATATGGGACCACTGCTGTCCGGTTAAAAGTCGAATAGAATCAATTGGTTGGGGTCATAGGGGAATTCATTTTGGGAGTCGGATGGCTGGAGTGCCTGTAAAACGGGCATTTTTTCGAATAGCGTAACGCTGAGAATCTGTAGAATCTGGTAAAGACTCGCTTCCAGCCCGAGGCGTTTCGGACGATAGCGATGAGCACGTAAATCGAGACAGCGATCCAGATGTGCGTCTTGACGGCGTTCTCGCTGGTGCCGTAAAACGACTTGATTCGCAGATGTTGCTTGATCCACTTGAAGAAGAGTTCCACCTGCCAGCGCGATTTGTAGATCTGGGCGATGGTCAGTGCCGGCAGGGTGAAGTTATTGGTCAGAAATTTCAATCGCTTGTTGGTTTCGGCATCGAAATAACTCACCCGCCGTAGGGGGTCCGGGTACGCTTGGGCGGAGTTGAAGGGGGTCAAAATAACGGTGTGATCGGATCGCAGGCCCGTGCTCCTATCCACCGGGTGGGAGTCGCGACGCTGCAGCAAAACGTTCTTTTTGGTTCGCACCACGAAGAAGGCCGAACAGAGCGTGAACACGAAGAGGCGCCGAAAATCGACATAACCCCGATCCATGACGTAGAACGCGCCGGCCTCGGGAAGAAATTCATCCAGGATGTTGACGTCATGCACTTTGCCTGCAGTAATGCGGATAAACGTGGGAATATTGCCGTGCAGATCCAGCAGCGTGTGCATCTTCACGGCGGCCTTGTGCTTGCGGAATCCCGCCCACGGAAACAGCGACAGACAGAGGTCGATTGTTGTCGAGTCGAGAGCGTACAGAGTCTGGTCCAAGTCCACACCGATCGGGTCGTGGGCATATAACGGCCGTGCCATGCCAATCAAGACCTGCGCGAAGTCCGCGTAGATCCGCCAGTCGCGCGACTCGTTCGCATCGGCCAGTGTCGAGCGCGCTACCCTGCCGCCGAATCCCATATGGTAGAGTTTGCCGTGCATCGAACGCAGGCACGTCTCGATGTCGCGGAGGCTTTCCCGATAGGTCAGCTGGGCGAATGCCATCGAAAGAAACTGATCCCAGCAGGAGAAACTTTTCAGATAGGAATCGCCGCGGTAGCGCAATACACATTTGTGAAACTCTTTGCTCGGCAGGTGCTCGATCAGTTGGGAGAAAACCGTACGGCCAAGGTTCATCCCCCATTGTGCCGCGTCGGGATGCTCCGCTCAGGCGGCCATTTGCGGCCTCGGGATTTCAAATCGTTCCCGGGAAAAACAGGCCATAAGATATTGAGCGGTAGAGACTTACCGTCCGTTGGCGTAACTTCCCCCGGACAGCACTGATATGGGACAATCATCAGGTTCGGCGGTGGGTTCGCGAATCGAAGCGCTCCCCTGGTACAGACGGCTGTCGCCGCGGCAGTTCACGGCTGCGGTGGGACGGCATTGAGAAGAAACACTCGGCCTCCTGAAAGAGTCAAATAGATATAGATAGGGCCTTGCCAACTGTCCCGTGGTGCTCTATACTCCCGTTGATACTGGGACGAATTGCTCTTGCCCGCAACGCGAGGGAACAAGCTGACCGGACGAAGAGGAAAAGAAGCTCCATGGAGAAAGTGACCATGCTTAGACGATTTGCTCCGCTGACCTTGAGCGCTGTCGTTTCGATGTGCATTTGTGCCGTGGCGCTGCCTCAACAAGGCGGCGAGCAGGCAAAGAAGGGCCCGCAATGGAAAGACCAGGCAGAGTATACGCTGGTCAGCACAGCCTATCAGGAGAAGGGCCCGAACAAGAAACTGCAGATGCTGGATGAGTGGAAGAAGAAGTACCCGGAGACGGACTTTGCCCTGGACCGGGTGCGTGTCTACATGGCCACCTATCAGCAGGCCGGCCAGAATAGTAAGGCCGTCGAGACCGCCAAAGAGCTTCTAGGAATGGTCCCGGGTGACTTTTCGGCCAACGTAACCATAGCGTCTTTTACACCTTTCCTGGGAAAGACCGATGCCCAGGCGCTCGGCGACGGAGCGGCGGCCGCTAAGGCCCTGCTGGGCGGGATCGACGAACGTTTCAAGGTCGGCAACAAGCCGGCGCGAGTCACCGTCGAGGCTTGGGATAAAGCGCGTAAGCAGATTGAGACGTCTTCGCAGCAGACTCTGGGCTGGGTGGCGATGCAAAAGAAAGACAACCTCGAAGCAGAGAAGCGGTTTAAGAAAGTCCTGGGGCTAAATCCAACATCGGGACAGGTCTCCTATTGGCTGGGTCAGGTCGTGTTGGGGCAAGGCAATCCCGACAAGAATGAGTTGGCCATGTTCTCTTTCGCTCGCGCCGCTATCTACGAAGGTCCCGGCGCCTTGCCGCCTCAGGGTCGCCAGCAGGTGAGCGACTACTTGAAGGGGATCTATGAAAAGTTTGCCGGTACGGAAGAGGGTCTAGCGGAGATCAAGAAACTGGCGAAGACTCGACCCCTACCGCCTCCCGACCTCGAAATCAAGTCGGCTTCCCAGAGAAAGTTCGAAGCCGAGCAGCGGAACAGAAAGGCGAACCCTAAGCTTTACGCCTTTATTGACCTGAAGAAGACTCTACAGGGACCCGGCGGCGACTCCACCTGGTCGCAATTGAGGGGGAAGCTCACCCCGGAGATGAGACTCTATGTCATTTCAGCGACCCCGGCCAGTCGACCCAAAACCATCAACCTCAGCAGCAAGCGGGGCGGGGCCGTGGAAGTGGTTCTGTCCCTCGAGAACCGGCTCAGGAGCGCCGTGGGGGCCGGGCGGCAGGTTGCTTTCGAAGGCGTAGCTACCTCGCTGACGAAAAGCCCGTTCCGGCTGGCTTTGAGCGACGGCAAGCTACTGTAGCAGTGGACGGGCGCTTCCCGGATGCTCCCGACTGTTTCGCCAGACGCCCGAAACACGAAAGCTCGATCTCCTGGGACGCGAGTCCGCCGAGCGGTCCTGCCCTGGCGGCGCAGCTAGCTGTGATCTTTCAACAGGTTGTTCATTCGGTCCCGGACCAGGGAAGCTGGAGTTGTCGAATAACCACGACCCTGGAGAGACCGCATGAACATCCATCAGAATGCCCGATTGACGCCCAAAGGCCGAGCCCTTTTGGTTCGATGCATCCTCGCTGGAGAGACGCCTCGGGCCGCCGCGGCGGCCCGAGACGTCTCAGAACGCACCGCCCGCCGTTGGCTGGCCCGCTACCGCGGCGAAGGCGAAGCCGGTCTCTACGATCGCTCTTCGCGTCCCCGGCATAGCCCGCGCCGCACCCCGCAAGCCGTCGTTGACCGCGTCCTCGCCCTGCGCCGACAACGTTGGACGGGCCGCCGCATCGCCCAAACCCTGCGGCTATCCCCGGCCACCGTCAGCCGCCTCCTCGGTCGCGCCGGACTCAACCGTCTCCGCGATCTCGAACCCGCTCCCCCCGTTCGCCGCTACGAACATCACCGTCCCGGCGATCTACTGCATCTCGACATCAAAAAGCTCGGCCGCTTCCAGCACGCCGGTCACCGCGTTACCGGCGATAAGACCCGACGCTCCCGCGCCGCCGGCTGGGAGTTCGTCCACGTCGTCGTCGACGACCATTCCCGCATCGCCTTCTCCCAGATCCTGCCCGATGAGCGCAGCCTTTCCGCTGCCCAGTTCCTTCTCCTCGCCCACGCCTACTATGGCTCGCTTGGCATCCGCATCCGACGCCTGCTCACCGATAATGGCTCCTGGTACCGCTCCCGCCACTTCCGTCGTACTTGCCGCCGCCTCGGCATCCGCCACCGCTTCACCCGCCCCTACACCCCTCGCACCAACGGCAAGGCCGAGCGCTTCATCCAAACCGCCCTCCGCGAATGGGCCTATGCCCGCTCCTACTGCTCCTCCCTCCAACGCGCCAACCATCTGCTCCCCTGGCTCCACGACTACAATTGGCATCGCCCCCACGCCAGCCTCGGCTATAATCCCCCTCAGTGCTGTCCGGGGAAAGTCGCGCCATCGGACGGTAAGTCTCGACCGCTCAATGTCTTATGGCCTGTTTTGCCCGGGAACGATTTGAAATCCCGAGGCCGCAAATGGTCGCCTGAACGGAGCATCCGGACGCGGCACAATGAGGGATGAACCTTGGCCGTACGGTTTTCTCCCAACTGATCGAGCACCTACCGAGCAAAGAGTTTCAGAAATGTGTATCGCGCTACCGCGGCGATTCCTATCTGAAAAGTTTCTCCTGCTGGGATCAGTTTCTTGCGATGGCATTCGCCCAGCTGACCTATCGGGCAAGCCTCCGCGACATCGAGACGTGCCTGCGTTCGATGCACGGCAAACTCTACCACATGGGATTCCGCGGCAGGGTAGCGCGCTCGACACTGGCCGATGCGAACGAGTCGCGCGACTGGCGGATCTACGCGGACTTCGCGCAGGTCTTGATTGGCATGGCACGGCCGTTATATGCCCACGACCCGATCGGTGTGGACTTGGACCAGACTCTGTACGCTCTCGACTCGACAACAATCGACCTCTGCCTGTCGCTGTTTCCGTGGGCGAGATTCCGCAAGCAAAAGGCCGCCGTGAAGATGCACACGCTGCTGGATCTGCACGGCAATATTCCCACGTTCATCCGCATTACTGGAGGCAAAGTGCACGACATCAACATCCTCGACGAGATCGGCCCGGAGGCCGGCGCGTTCTACGTCATGGATCGGGCCTACGTCGATTTCGAACGCCTCTTCGTGTTCACTCTCTGCTCGTCGTTCTTCGTCGTGCGAACCAAGAAGAACATCTTGCTCCAACGGCGCTACTCGCATCCCGTCGACAAATCCACGGGCTTGCGCTCGGATCAGACCGTCATACTGGCTGCCATCGAATCGGCCCAAGCCTATCCCGACCCGTTGCGGAGGGTCAGTTACTTCGACGCCCGGACGAACAAGCGGCTGAAGTTTCTGACCAACAACTTCGCACTCCCGGCGCTGACCATCGCCCACATCTACAAGTCGCGTTGGCAGATTGAGTTGTTCTTCAAGTGGATCAAGCAACATCTGCGAATCAACTCGTTTTACGGCACCAGCGAGAACGCCGTCAAGACGCAGATCCGGATCGCTGTCTCGATTTACGTGCTCATCGCCATCGTCCGGAAACGGCTCGGGCTGGAAGCGAGTCTTTACCAGATTCTACAGATTCTCAGCGTTACGCAATTCGAAAAAATGCCCCTTTTACAGGCACTCCAGCCATCCGACTCCCCAAACGAATCCCCCTATGACCCCAACCAATTGATTCTATTCGACTTTTAACCGGACAGCAGTGGATTGGTTGAACGGCGAGGCTGTAGATGCATTAGCTCGCAGGGGAAGTCCAGTTCTTCCTGGCGGAGACCTGACGGTCCACCATATTTTCCCTCGACGCATTCTCGCCGACTTGTACGAGAATGTCGACGTCGCGAACTGTCCTGCAAACTACGCGCTCTTGAGTCGGTCAACCAACTCGGAGTTTGGCGACAAGCCGCCTGGCGAAGTGTTTGCGACGTTGACTCCGGCTCAGCGGAAGCTCGCGGCGGTACAGTTTTTCGGCGAGGACGCCGGCGACCGACTCAAGACGGACAGGTACGAGGAATTCTGCGAGTGGCGCGCAGACCGTTTCGCAGAAGCCATTAACGACTGGCTTGGCATGGATTGACACGAAGTGAGCCTGTCGGAGAAGGAGTCCGCCACCGTGGTCCTGGTTCCGAAACCGCAACTTTCGCGGTGCTCGATGACTTCGCCTCGGGGTTGGTGTCGTTCTAGGCCTGACGCTCCGGTTGATGGCGTGCGCCTTTTGGTTGATTCCGGACATGCTATGGCCGGAGATCACGAGGGGAGCGTTTGTCCCCGGCCACCAGCCTCGAAGTTCTGGCCGCCCGACGCTGAGATAGTACCTTCGCCCACCAAGCGGCGAAGGGCCGGCGGGACTGCGCGTTGTCTGGTCACGATTCTAGGCTATACGCGAGTGACTTCGTCCAGCCGCGTCAGACACTTTGCAAAGCTGCGAAGCTTGTCGAGCTGTTCCTCATCGATTCCGTCGGGCTCGAAATGCATCACATCATTCCGAATCTGCCGGATCTCTTCTAGATAACCGATGAAGGTCTTGCGATGTAGCTGAAGCTCAAGTTTTTTCCAATTCTCCTCGTTCTCCAAGAGGCGAAGGTACTCCCCAAACGTTAGATCGGATACAATTTTGATCATGCGGCTCTCGTCGTTAGGATCTTTTGCGGTCTGAATGTCGTCGCCCGAGAATTTCTGCTCGATCAGGCTCCGGAGTTGGTTCTCGATATCAGATAACAGCAAGAAAGGCTCTGCCAGCTGATGAAACTGTATGTTGATATCGCTAGCAGTTACGATCCCCACAATTTTCTGCACCCGGTTACGCACAAGAACGAAGTCATGTTCGGCGATGATACGGATTGCGTCGAAAATCGAGGAATCGATAGAGAGCTCTTGGGGCGGCTCCATGCACTCTCGGACGAAAGGACACTCCTCGCCAAGGACTAGGCGGCTTCCGATCGTTTTCCAGCTAACGACACCTTTAACTTCGTGGTCGGAAGTCATCACCGGGAGCTGAGAAAAGTCATGCGTCAACATCAATGTTGTGGCTTTCTCTAAAGGATCGTCAGGCGTCACCGAAACCGGTCGTTCCTTGAACTCTTTCAACCGCCCAAGCCGCCGAGTAGGATCGGTCGGTGGGGTCGCGATGGGGCCTGGATCTGGCTCGTCTGGGACTCGCGTGGTCACTTCAGGAGACGCAGCTGAGACGGGAGCACAACCTCTCTGCACCAAGAAGATCTCGTTGTCGAACCACTCGCCTTCGAAGTCTGGAAAAGTCTCAAGCCCCGTGGCGAGCAGAGCCTCGCGAATCCGCGCCACGACGCGACGCCGTCGCCGGGCAGCGCCGAAGTAGCCTAGGAGAGTCCTTACCGTCAACCGGGGAGTCTCACCGCTACGGACGTTCTTCGCGATATCACGTAGGGTATCCGGAATATCCATCGTCTCTCTATCTTGTTTGTGGTGCTCCGCCGAGAAGCCGGCCGTTTGTTGAGCAGGATCGCCTGGAACGGCTTCTTCACAGTCATGCATCAGCAAACCTCACGTGATCGAACCCAAAATTTCCAAGTGTGCCTTACCGATGCAGTTTACCAGTGGGGGAAGGATCCACCCATGTAGCTGTCGGTAAAAATGGCGGCTAACGAGCAGCCCGGTCGAGCAACTGGCCAAGTCGAAGCCTCGTGACAAAGTCCATTCTAAGGTGGGCGAGCAACCCTGCAGGCCGTAACGCGAGTGAAGCTTGAGCAGATCTCGAAAGTGAAGTTATGGACATCGACCCGCCTTGGAAACGGGGAAGACAGCACGAGCCGGAAAGAAAC
The DNA here is from genome assembly GCA_965248365.1 of Bryobacterales bacterium. Classification (GTDB taxonomy): domain Bacteria; phylum Acidobacteriota; class Terriglobia; order Bryobacterales; family UBA6623. The sequence continues at coordinate 2,198,956 of CBDFJA010000004.1, forward strand.
CGACATGCGCACTGGCTCGGTCCACCGGGGTAAGGAGCACGGCATGCTGAGAAGGCAGATCGCGGTCGGTGGAGCTTGGCACCAACACCATCGGAAGGGATGGCGGGCGGCGCTGGGAGTCGGACAGGGCCATACGAGCGTTGACGCCGGGTAATGCCGGGCCGAGCAAAGGACCCTGACTTCCGATGCGCTGTCGAAGAAGCTGCGGAGGGGAGGTTTCCGAGGCAGCTCTGTCATCGGGTGAAGCAGTTGCGGCAACGACTGCGTGGACCCGACGACGAATTCGATCGGAAAGCTCGGTACGAGAAATCCGCACGCCGGGTTTGATGAGCGGGTGACCTTGCCCCCTAAAACGAGTCCAAGTTGAATGTTAGGATTTTCGGTTTTAGGAAGGAGGCAAGAGATGGCAGGGAAGCGATTTAGTGCAGAACAGATCATCATCAAGTTGCGTGAGGCAGAGGTGGGTCTAGCTCAAGGACAGACGGTGGGCCAGGTGTGCAAACAGATTGGGGTGACCGAGCAGACCTACTACCGGTGGCGCAAGGAGTACGGAGGGCTTCGACTGAATCAGGCCAAGCGGTTGAAGGTGTTGGAGAAGGAGAATGCCCGGTTGAAGAAGCTAGTGGCAGATCTGTCTTTGGACAAGCAGATCCTAAAGGAAGTTTCCTCGGGAAACTTCTAGGCCCGACGAAGAGGAGACGCGCAGTGGTGTGGGTGAGGGAGAGATTGGGAGCAGAGCGCGTCTCCGAACGTCGGGCCTGCCAAGTGCTGGGACAGGCTCGATCGACCCAGCGAAGGGAAAGGCATATCCCCGATGAGGAGGCTCGATTGGTGGCTGAGATGGTGGAGTTGGCCACGCACTACGGGCGATACGGCTACCGACGGATCACGGCCATGCTTCGTTGGGAAGGGTGGAAAGTGAATCACAAGCGGGTGGAGAGGTTGTGGAGACAGGAGGGGCTGAAAGTCCCGTCCAGACAGCCGAAACGAAGGAGACTGTGGCTTCATGATGGATCCTGCGTTCGGTTACGAGCGGCTCACAAGGATCACGTCTGGAGCTATGACTTCGTGCATGAGCGAACCCATGACGGAAGGGCCTTTCGATTATTAACCCTACTGGATGAATACACCCGGGAGTGTCTGGCCATTGAGGTCCAACGACAGATGAATCACCAGGACGTGTTGGATCGATTGGCGGAGTTGTTCGTGGATCGGGGAGTGCCTGAATACATTCGGTCCGATAACGGGTCAGAGTTTACGGCTCAGGCGGTTCGGGACTGGCTGAAGGCTGTTGGGGTGAGGACCTTATACATCGAGCCCGGCAGCCCCTGGGAGAATGGATATGTGGAGAGCTTCAACGGAAAACTGCGGGATGAACTGCTGAACGTAGAAGTCTTCGACACGTTGTGGGAGGCGAAGGTGTTGGCCGAGAGATGGCGCAGGGAGTACAACCAGCGACGGCCTCACAGCGCCTTGGCCTATCGGCCGCCGGCGCCGGAGGCCAGATTACCCAGGTCCCAGGACCAGAGTTCTATACCATGGAGTGGACTTCAAATGGTCCCAGGTCTAACTTAGAGAGTGGACTCGTTCCTGGGGGCAGGTCACGGGCAGCCACCGACTCTGAATTCCAGCTCGGGGCCCGACTCGTCAGCAATTCGGGCGGGTCATCGAGATTCACTTCGTCGGAAAGGGTCGCTTCCAGTGGCGGTTGCAGGAACTCGCCGTCCACCTGTATGTCCAGGCACGCGGAGATTCTTCGGAACGAAACCAATGGCTTGGGACAATGGAAGCGGGCGTACCGGCGTTCTATATCCATTTTCGCAAGCCGTCCGCCCGCATATTTTAGGAATTCTTTCAATCGGGAAAGCTCCTCTTCAAGGTCGCCTTCTGTGCTGGCACTAAACTGGTACGTTATTGCTATGCGCTCATTCTGTCTGTCAATGGTTATGTCCGTTGCCGACGAATAGTCGTGGTGAGGAGCGCTCTCTGCCGGGTATAGGCCGTGTTTCCTCAGGTATTCGGATGTCCGCTGCCGCCCTTCGGCGAGTTCGTCGGCGAAGCGGACAATCGCTGCAATTTCGCGAGTCTTGACGGGGGCTCCATCGAGCTGCCAGACCTCTGGCACATCGGCCAGCGTATTCCGGCTTCCGTTCAGCGCTTCTCCGGTGTGCGCTTGCGCGATTCGCACGACGAGCGCTTTCTCTTGAGCAAACTGCGGTGCGGGTGCGTTCCGAACGTGGTCATAGAAGCGCGCGATGCGCTTGCTATGATCCTCCCTTCCATGGAGGTTTCCTACATCGTGAAACAACACGCTCAGTCCGAGGATGTAGTGCTCAATTGGACTGAAGTAGTCGAGGTCTCCCTCCAGCAGCTTGAATGCATTCTCCAGCACATGCTGGATATGACTTGGGCCGTGGTCGGTCAGACTCGGCTCATGTCCGCGAATGTCTTCGAGCACATCCTCAAGAAGAATCTTTCGGGCAGACACATAGAGTGACATGTACTCGTCGCCGCTCACGTCTCCAAGCTTCTTCTTGAGAACCCGTTTCAGGCTCTTCTCAAAGGCTGTCTCGTTCCAGATCGCCAGCGGTCTCTCCCGTTCGTCGTCTTCTTCGTACGAGAATCTATGAGTATCAATCTACCGAAACCAGCACTCGGCATGGAAAGATCATGTCCACGTCCCGCGCCAGACGCGCGCACACCGGAAGCAGGTAGTTGACGCCGTCCATCTCGAAGCCGTGGCCCGCGTAGGAGAGCAGCGAGACCTCCGCGCCCATGCTCCGGAACATGAACGCACGTAGCGCTTCGGTCAGATTCACCCGATCGGTGTCCTCTCTACCTCGGTTGTCCCCTCCAAGCCGAGCCGCCGTAGCGCCGACGATATGTCGGCGGCGGTGTTCTCCGGGTTCGGCAGCCCCCCGATGGCGCACGATGTGGGCGTACGTACTGTTGCCCACCACGAAGATCCACGCGGCCATCCGCCAGTACATCCGTCGGCGCCGCGAGCACAACGAACGCCAGAATGGCCACGTCGAGAGACGGAGCCTTATTCGGCTGTTCCGCGGGCCGTGAGCAGCAGTGCCAGCGCGTAGATAATCCCGATGGCCGGAACCACCGAAAATGCCAGCGCAAGCTCCCAATCGCCCCGCACGCTGCCCGCAGCAATCAGCTGCGCAAGGCCCAGGTCGGCGATCACGTTCGCCGTCAGGAGCGCCACCAGGGCGAGGATCGTCTTCGTGGCGAGACGGGGCCGCAACACGAGCAGAAGCACGCCCGCTGCACCCAGAGGGTGCAGCAAGATCACGAGCAGCCGTTGCCAGACGTCCCCACCGTTTGCGAATGCGCCGACCAGGGACGTGAGTCCTACGAAGGCAGCGTGGATCACAGCAAGCACCGTCACCGAAATTCGGAAACTGGTCATGAAACCATGATAGGTTCATGCTGGGGATCGACCCAATCCGCTGACCCGGTTGCCAGTTGGTGGGCGGTGCCGGCGGCGGCAGATGGCTCCGGGGCGGGACGGGGGAGCAGAAAGCGCAGAGTCGGAGGAATCAGCGTAGAAAATCCCCTTCGATAAGGGACATTATCATAGGCTTTTTTACACTCGAAAGCAACTCCTCCAGCAGTCCCCTGCCGGCTCAAAAAAACTCAAAAAAAACCCGTCAATGACACTTCCGGGGGGGGCGGTTTTCCCAGGTAGTTTGGGTCCGGCTCGAGGCCAGGAACGCCTCTGCGGGCTTCTCAGGGCGGTTTTTTAGGCGATGAGCGGCCGCAGGCGGAAAACGGCGGCGGAGGTGGTGTTTTTGAGCTAGATGTGATCTTTCAACAGGTTGTTCATTCGGTCCCGGACCAGGGAAGCTGGAGTTGTCGAATAACCACGACCCTGGAGAGACCGCATGAACATCCATCAGAATGCCCGATTGACGCCCAAAGGCCGAGCCCTTTTGGTTCGATGCATCCTCGCTGGAGAGACGCCTCGGGCCGCCGCGGCGGCCCGAGACGTCTCAGAACGCACCGCCCGCCGTTGGCTGGCCCGCTACCGCGGCGAAGGCGAAGCCGGTCTCTACGATCGCTCTTCGCGTCCCCGGCATAGCCCGCGCCGCACCCCGCAAGCCGTCGTTGACCGCGTCCTCGCCCTGCGCCGACAACGTTGGACGGGCCGCCGCATCGCCCAAACCCTGCGGCTATCCCCGGCCACCGTCAGCCGCCTCCTCGGTCGCGCCGGACTCAACCGTCTCCGCGATCTCGAACCCGCTCCCCCCGTTCGCCGCTACGAACATCACCGTCCCGGCGATCTACTGCATCTCGACATCAAAAAGCTCGGCCGCTTCCAGCACGCCGGTCACCGCGTTACCGGCGATAAGACCCGACGCTCCCGCGCCGCCGGCTGGGAGTTCGTCCACGTCGCCGTCGACGACCATTCCCGCATCGCCTTCTCCCAGATCCTGCCCGATGAGCGCAGCCTTTCCGCTGCCCAGTTCCTTCTCCTCGCCCACGCCTACTATGGCTCGCTTGGCATCCGCATCCGACGCCTGCTCACCGACAATGGCTCCTGGTACCGCTCCCGCCACTTCCGTCGTACTTGCCGCCGCCTCGGCATCCGCCACCGCTTCACCCGCCCCTACACCCCTCGCACCAACGGCAAGGCCGAGCGCTTCATCCAAACCGCCCTCCGCGAATGGGCCTATGCCCGCTCCTACTGCTCCTCCCTCCAACGCGCCAACCATCTGCTCCCCTGGCTCCACGATTACAATTGGCATCGCCCCCACGCCAGCCTCGGCTATAATCCCCCTATCAGCCGACTCCCTCCTCCCCGGAACAACCTGTTGAGGCTCCACAGCTAGACCGCGACTAGGCGCGCATCACATCCGACTGAGACCACTGTACCGCCAACGCGGCGCCTATTGTCATCGAGAGATCGTACTGACAGCGTCGAGTCGCCAGGGACGGCGACTTCGAACCCTCGGGCGGTACGCGGGTTATCGCCGTCGCACGATGACAAGGCACCGCATGACGGCTTCCCACCGGTCCGAGCTGGTCAGTTCGTAGGCATCTGCAGTACTCCGACAATCCCGCGCTTTCGCCTGCAGGTAGCGGAGTTGGCTTATGCCCGTGAATTGATCGGCCGGGTCAGGTCGCGTATACGAGGTGTCGGAGTACCACGCCTGCATCATACTCCTGCACCATGCGTGGTCGGTCTCGGTCATCTCGAGGCCGGTTGCCTCGTCGACGGCTTGGCAGGCTCTCTGCAGTTTCGGGGGACTTGCATCGGTGTGGACGGGCTGCCTCCGCCCACAGGATGTGAACACGAGCACCGTGGCGAGGGCGACGATCGCACTCGCGTAGGCCTTCCGGGCCAGGTTTTTCCTCATGGTAGTTTCTCCCTGGTTGCCGTCTCGAATCCGCAGAGACGTGTTCTCTCTGGTAATAGGGGTCACCGTTTCTCCGGATAGAATCCAAACCGGAACCGGATGCCTGCCTCAATTTGGTCGGCATCGATCGGCTCTCCCCGACTTGAGCGAAAACGATAGCCAAGGCGGGACTCCACGAGCTGGGAGACACGAGCTGGGAGACTCAAGCCGAGAGTCCTGCCATGATCTGATAGGCGAACCGGGAATCGTCGTATACGATTGTGGTCCTGAGGGAGGGAGTGCCGCTGATTATTCCAAGGTCGGGTGAGGGAGCGTTCTCAGAGATACCACCGATGCCCTCGGTCTTCAAGGTGACGGTGGAGGCGAAAGTTCCATCGTGGAAGAAGGCTCCCAGACCGAAACCGACATAGGGACTCACTCTCCATTTGGGATAGCGATAGTAGAAATTGCCCATCAGGGACTGGGTCTTGATCGCTCCGTCGTTTTCTATGGTGATCGAGGGGAGGGGAAAGTCTTCAAAACCTATGACACCTATGCCGCCGCCCAGATCGATGTTCTGGGAGAGATTTGCGCTGGGACCGCCGATACCGGCTTTCTGGTATCCCCATTCCATCTCGGTCGAGAAGCCTTCTTTGAAGGCGTAGCCGAAGGCCGCTGTAAAACCGGCTCCAGCTTTAAAATTGATCCCCTCACCGCCGGGGCCCGATTGACCCTTCGGGTCGTATGGGAAAACACCTGATCCAGCAAACCCGAGATGGAATTGACCGTTTTCGTCAGTCTCCTGCGCACGCAGAGGGCTATACAAGGGCAAGACGACAAGTAGGGCAAGAAAACATCGATGGAAGTTCAGTGTTGCAATCTTCAACTACGTCTCCTCTCCAACTCATCCCTGATGGATGGCGGCTTGGTTTCATCGGGAATGGTTACTCTTCGATCGCTTCGAGCCGTTCCAGCAAGGCCTCGATCCGGGACCGCACTCGGTTGCGTTCGGCTTGGGCCTCCGCCAGGTCGCGTGTCAGGCGGACAATCTGATCTTCCTTCTCCGACACGGTTTCTTGCAATTGGGTGGCGTCCTGCTCAGCCGCGTGCTGCTCCTTCTGAACTGATCGGTAGCGCTCGATCACGACTTCGATACGGCTCTCGAGCGCTTCCAGGAGTTCGAAACCTTCTGTGACGAGGACTTCAGCAACGGGTTTAGCGTTAACCACGATGTTTTTCCTCCTGTGAAGTTAAGTACCATGCCATGACCTTCGTTAGCTCTTGTTCATCCAGGATGTCGTGTTTGTTCATGGCTTGTCGTGTCGAACCTTTTGCTGCGGTAGCAGCTCGACGTCTACCACCTTCCCGCTCCGATTAACCGCGGGCAACGATTCGCGCCCTTCTGCTTGTTCAGGATCCTCAATATCGAGCCGCTGAAGCTCGCGCTTGAGACGAAAGGTCTCCCGCTCGGCCTTGATCGCTGCCTTCAGCGCAGGGGCTTTCGGCGTCAGTTCCCGCCGTAACTTGAAGGCAACCTCGGACAGGCTGGCGTGGGCCTCGGCTACCGTTCCGACCAGGTGCTGTCGTTCGTCTTCGGTCATGTTCGCCAGAATGGTACAAAACTAAGACACTACCGCCAATTGACCTTGCGGTGCATCGACATCCCCCTCTACTCTAATCTTTCGATCCGGGGTCAGCTTTTGGCATGAAGGAGTGCATTGCATACTGAAAACGCCCCGTTCGAATTGAAGGAAAGGGCCGATCCTGCAAGAACTTCCGCTTCTTCTCGATGGCGTTACTGGAAGACGCCGATGCTGTTCGGCATCGGATTCTGTGTCCTGCAGCTTCTGGTCGCCTTGGCCCGATTCGGATCCATGGATTCTTGGAATCCAGCGGAATTGCTGTTTGCGATTCCGGCCATACTGTCCGGACTGATCCTGTTCTTTCTGGGTGGCTTGCTGATCGGGTTGCTGGCGCAACGCCTCGTGAGAGGAGTTGTCGGATCCTGGCGCAGAGGGTTATGGATTGCAATCGCAGTGGCGACTCCGTTTGCCGTATTGTTCAGCCTTGTCGGCGGATTACTCGGCCCCCATATGGTGGTTATAGGTGCTGTCGTTCCGTATTTGCTCCTGGTCGGAATCCCGCTGTTGATCCGGCAATTCGCGCAGCGTCTCCGAAGTCCGCCCAGACCGGAGGAGTGATTAGCGCCCGTGCCCGGATTGACTGCTGCGTCCATCAGCGAAAATCCGGTGCAAAAAGGAACGGCTTTGCAATAATCTAGCAAAGGATATAATCCTCAGATCTATGGAACAGGCGAGCGGAAAATCCGCACCGGCCAGTGCCGGCGAACCGTCGCTCCGGCGCAGCATCGGCCTATGGCAGATGACGCTCTACGGCGCCGGCAGCATGCTGGGCGCCGGTATTTATGGCTTGGTAGGGCAGGTTGCCGCCGAGATGGGATCAGCGATCTGGCTTGCTTTTTTGCTATCGCTGGGCGCGGCAGGGCTGACGGGATTATCGTATGCCTCGCTCGGCTCACGCTATCCGCGTGCGGGTGGCGCCGCCTATATCACGCAGCGCGCCTATCGCCGCCGCCTGCTCACCCATGTCGTCGGGCTTACGGTGGCCTGCTCGGGCTTCACCTCGATCGCCGCAGGCGCGCGGGTGGTCGGCGAAAATCTACAAGCCCTGCCCGGCCTCGAGGGCCTGCCCACCGGTATGCTGGCGTTCATCTATCTCGCCATCGTCGGCGCGATCGTCTATCGTGGCATCCGCGAGTCGATGTGGGCCAACGTCGCCTTTACGCTGGTGGAAGCGGGCGGGTTGCTGCTCGTGATCGCGGTCGGCTTGCGCTTCTGGGGTTCGGCTAATTTGTTGGAATTCCCGGTTGGTTCGGAAACCGAAGCCGGCCTTCCCCTGGTGCTGATGGTGCAGGGCGTCGTGCTCACCTTCTACTCCTTCCTCGGCTTCGAGGATTCAATCAACATCGCCGAGGAATTGAAGAATCCGCGGCGCGATCTGCCTTTCGGTTTGGTGATGGCGCTAGTGCTGACCGTCATCATCTATATGAGCGTTGCGATCACCGCCGTCTCGGTGGTGCCGTGGCAGGAACTGGCCGAAGCCAATGCACCGCTGGCCGAAGTCATGGCTCGCGCCGCGCCCTGGTTTCCGGCCTGGGTGTTCATCGCCATCACCATCTTCGCGGTGGCCAATACCGGGCTGATCAATTACGTCACCGCCTCGCGCCTCTTATACGGCATGGCCCGCGACAGGCATCTACCGCGCGCGCTCTCCATCATCCATCCGGTGCGGCGCACGCCCCATGTGGCCATTGGGCTGATTTTCGTGCTAATCGTGATTCTGATTCTGTCGGGCGACATCTCACAATTGGCCTCGGCCACGGTATTACTGCTGCTCCTAGTGTTTTCGGTGGTCAACAGTGCACTCGTCATCCTGAAGCTGCGGCCCGGTGAACCCCAGGGCGCGTTCGAGCTACCCCTTGCGCTGCCTGCGCTCGGCGCAGTGGTCTGTGTTGCGCTGTTCCTGGCGCGTGCCGGGGCCGGCGATTGGCGCGCGCCGGTGATTGCCGGTGTGCTGCTGCTGGGAGTCGGCGCGCTCTATCTCTGGCTCAGGCCGCGGCTCGCCGCAGAGGCGGGGGCAAGCCAGGAATTGACACCTGTCGATTGACACCATACACTTGAGAAGTGATTAAATCGTTTCGTCATCACGGCTTGCAAAAGCTATATGAGGGCGAGCGATCTGCGAAGGTCGCGCCGGACCATGTCGCGAAACTTCGACGCATCCTGACCGCATTGGACCGAAGTAACGGTCCTGAAGGAATGGACCTTCCCGGCTTTCGATTGCATCCGCTCAAAGGCCGTATGAAAGGTCGTCATGCGGTCTCCGTGTCAGGCAATTGGCGGGTGACATTCCGGTTCGAGGATGGCCACGCCGTAGATGTCGACTATCTGGATTATCACTAGGAGAATGTAACATGGCGATGAAGAACCCTGAGCATCCGGGCGCCATTGTGCGCGAAGACTGCCTGAAATTCTTGAACCTGTCGGTCACCGAGTGTGCAAAGAAGCTTGGCGTCGGGCGCCAAACGCTTTCCAATTTGGTGAATGAAAAGGTGGCCGTTTCCATCGCAATGGCCTACCGGCTGTCGAAGGCGTTCGGCTCGACCCCCGAAACGTGGCTTGGCATGCAGTTGGCGTTCGACCTCGCCCAATCACGTGACCTGGAGAGAAAAATCAAGGTCAAACGCATCGCGGCCGCATAGCGCCCCACGTCACACAGATGCGGCGGCGACGGGGGTGCAGGGTGCGTTTGCCGGTCTGGAGCAGATCAGGTAGGGGTCACTGCTCCATTGGTTAAAAATTGCACGCTAAGGAGTGCTGCTGGCTAGCGGGGGCGGAGGGGACGGCGGACCGGGGACGCCGCCCACGCCCGCTAGTTGCCCTCGTCGGCCACCCCTGCGCGCGACGGTCTGCGCGCAGACCGCACCCGTGATCGGGTCCGGCACGATGACGGAAGGGACCCTCGGCGACGACGGGGTCCGCGATGTCGGTCCCGCTGAACTGGACCGCGCCGTCGAGCACGGGCGGCTCGGACATCACGGCAAAGGAAGAATCGCCATGAGCGACCAGGACGCGTTTGCGCACATCCTGGCATCGTTGCACGAGGCCATGCTCGACGATGTCCACTGGCCGACCACCACGGCCCTGATTGACGAGGCCTGCGGCCTCACGGGCAATACCCTCTTGGTCGGCGAAGGCCCGAAGGACGACATCCGGGTCCTCTTCGTCGGGCTCTACTACCGGGGGCAGCGCCGCACCGATCTGGAGCGTGAGTACCTCGAGGTCTACCATCCCATCGACGAACGCGTGCCGCGCCTGCGGCAACTGCCCGACAGTCGGTTGGTGCCCATCGCCGACCTGTACACGGCCGCGGAGTTGAAGACCTCACTGACCTACAACGAGGCATTCGTCCGGGCCAACTACCAGCATGGCTTGAACGTGCGTCTGGACGGGCCGGATCGCTCCCATATGAGTTGGGCTCTCGCCGATCCCGTGGCCTCGGATGGCTGGGGGGCTTCCCAGATCGCCATGATCAAGCACCTGCTCCCCCATATCCGGCAGTTTGTCCGCGTCCGGCAGACGCTGGTCCGCGCCGAGACGCGGGACACGACCGTGACCGCCCTGCTCGACAACCCTCGGATCGGCGTGCTCCACCTGGACCGGCGTGGGCAGATCATCGAGGTCAATGATCGCGCCCGGAGCATCCTGCGGCACGGCGATGGCGTGTCAGACCGGCAGGGGGAGCTGCGTGCGCGGGCGGCCGCCGGGGCCGTCGCGGTCAGCGGGTCGATGCTGGTCCGCCGCGCGTCCGGGTCACCGCCGTTGGTGGTGCACGTCAAACCCGTCGCGGTGCCCCAACCGGACTATGGCGCGCGGCATGTCGCCGCGCTGATCCTCCTGATCGAGCCGAGGAGTCAGCATCGGATCGACCCCGACCTGGTGGCCAGGACCCTGGGGCTGACGCCGATGGAGAGTCGGGTCGCAGTCTGGTTGGCGGAAGGCAAGAGCGTCCGCGACATGGCCGAGGCCACGGGGCGCACCCCAGGCTCCATCTATTGGCACCTGAAGCAGATCTACCAGAAACAGCCGATCTCCCGGCAGGCGGACCTGGTGCGGCTGGTGCTGTCCCTCACGGAGTTCGGCTAACCGTCGCACGGCCCGCGTTCTCAGCGGGTGGACCCGTTGCCGACCGCTTGCTCTTGCTCTCGAATCTACCAGTTTGGCAGGGACTGGGCGGGCGTGAGTGCGTTAAATAAAGTGCCAGCCTCTACCGACCGGGGTTACGATAGCAACGGTGCAAAATCCAACGCTAAGGGTCGTCGCCTGGTGTCCTTAGCGGTCTCAGGGCGGCTCCGTGGAGGTCCTCATCCAAGTCGAAGCGGTACTTCCCGTAGGGGTTGAGGTGGCCGTAGAGAGCCGGCGATAGGTGGCTCAGGTCGAGGTCCCCAGCCAGGACTCCTTCGGTCCGCAGCTGAGCCAGCGCGGCCTCCATGTAGACTGTGTTCCAGGTCACGACCGCGTTGGTCACCAGGTTCAGGCAGAGGATCTGATCCGTCTGCTGCTCAGTCTGGCGGCGCCGGACCTTGCCCTCGTGGGCGAAGAAGAGGAAGCGGCGCAGGGCGTGCAGCGCTTCTCCTTTGTTCAGCTGTCGATGGATCCGTCGGCGGTAGTCTTCGCTCTTGATCCACTGGAGGATGAAGCAGGTCTTGACCAGCCGGCCGTACTCGCGCAGGGCTCGCGTCAAGGCATTCTGGCGGACCCCGGCCTGGAGCTTGGAGATCAGGAGGGATGCTGTGACCCAGCCGAGCTTGAGCGAGCCGGCCACCCGGAGCAGATCGTCCCACCGTTGGAGAATCCGTTGCCGGGCAACGACACCTTTCAGGAGTGTTCCGGCACCGTCTTTGCGAGGTTGGGAATCCAGGCGGTAAAGCCGTTGGGCCCCAAGGTCCCGAATCCGCGGAGCGAATTGAAGACCCAGCAAGTCAAAGAGAGCAAAGACGAGTTCGGTGTATCCAGCGGTGTCGGTGGTGTGTTCGAGGATCGGGAGGTCGGTCTGGTTGTCGAGGATCTCATCGAGGATGTAGGTGGCATCTCGCACGGTCGAGGAGATGACCTTGGAGCCATACTGGGAGTACTGGTCCGAGGTCCAGGTGTAGAAAGTCAGCCCTTTCCCCAGGCCGAAGTATCTGGGAAGGGCCGTCGCGTTCTCGGCTCTTCCTCGCACTGGGAATCGCTGGCCATCGGAGGACGATAGGGACCCTCCGCCCCAGGCTTGAGCCAGGGGAAGGCGGTGCTGGTAGTCGACAAGAGCCGAGAACGCCGCCTTGAGCGTCTCTTCACGCAGGTACCAATCAGTCGTCCACGCCAGTTGGCGGTAGGAGAGGTCGCTCACCTCGGCCATGGTGGTCAACCCGAAGTTGCAAGCCTGAGCGAGGATGGTGGCGTAGAGGTGGCGGGTCAGATCGGGGTTGCGGGGCTTGGCCCCTCCCGCATGGGTGAAGTGTTTCGTGAAGCCGGTCCACCGGTCGACCTCGATCAGCAGGTCAGCGAGTTCGATACGGGGAAGGCGTTGCGCCACCTGCACGCTCAGCGAGACAATCTCCTCGGGGAGTTGCTCAGCGGCGTGGGGTGAGATCACTACGCGGTCGTCTTGCAGGCGGACGGTCTCGCTGTTTTCCAGATGATTTTCAAGTCCGTCTACGAGGTTGTCGATGGACTCTGCGATGGTGGCGAGCCGCCTGGGGCCGTGCTCGGTGAGGGTCAGGATCCGGCACACTTCGCCTCGAAGAACGGGCCAGCGGTCCGCGGAAATCAAATAGGTCGCTGGATTGGCGAATCGCCGGCTGCCTTCGAGCCAGATGTCACCCGATCGAAGTGCATCACGTAGCTGGAAGAGGACACACAACTCGTAGAGGTGTCGGTCAATCCGCCCCTGCTCATCGACGAGATGCGGCCGCCATTTGGAAGGCACGAAGCCGAGGCCAGCGTCATCGGGCACTCTGCGCCGGCGCTCCCGGTTTAAGGTCTGTAGCAGTTCCACGGCTTCGTGCAACGGAGCCACGAGGCTCAGACTCCGAAACTCCAACGCCTCTAGGACTGCCGGGGCGAACCCGGCCGGATCATCGCGCTAGCTAGCGGGCGCGCTCCCACTCGACCGCCGGTCCCCGCGGCGGACCCTTCCGCCCAAGAGGAGATGACTCAGATCAAGGAGGCCACCCCGTCTCAAGATGGTATTGATGCCCAAGGCTGGCTTTCAGTATAATGGCCTCACGCAAAGGGAGAACCCTATGGCTGAAACCATCCGTCGCGTCGACTATTTTTATGTGACAGCACCCAACAAACCGGGCGAAGGGGTCCGGATGTTAAGCACCCTTCAAGAAGCGGGCATCAGCCTGCTGGCATTTTCAGGATTCCCAAGCGGTCGCCGAAGTCAGATTGACTTCGTACCTGAAGACACCGCTGCGTTTCGAAAAACAGCCAGAAAAGCTGGTTGGAAACTGAGTCCCCGCAAGACGGGCTTTCTGATTGAGGGAAAAGACCAGCCCGGAGCGTTGCTCAATGTTGTGTCGCGCCTCGCTGAGGTGAAGATCAATGTCACAGCGGCGACCGCCGTTTGCGCGGGACAGAGACGCTATGGGGCGCTTCTATGGGTCAAGGCCCCGGATGTAAGAAAAGCTGCAAAAGTACTCGGCATCAAGAAGCAGGACGCAGCCCCTGCGTCCAGTAAATGAAAGGGAGTCAAGTCGGCCACCAGAGCCAAGGCCCATCGTAGCGGATCGGTTCCCGAACAACCCAGAAATCGCCCCTCCCCCACAGAGCCGAAAGGGGAGATTCGCAAACTGCCCACGAGCCTGTGGATGGGATCGGCCGCTATTATATCCGGCTACTGCTTGCAGAACGCTGCCTCCGATGGCATAATGCGTTCATGTCGGTACAGATCACCATCAGAGGCGTCCCCCAGGAAGTGCGCGACGAGCTTGCGGCGCGTGCGGCGTTGCAACGCCAATCCATGCAGGAATTCCTCCGCTGTGAGTTGGAACGGATCGCATCCCGGCCCTCCCTGGGCGCCTGGCTGCAAGGAGTTCGCGATCGCAAGGAAGCGGCAGGCACTCATGTTCCACCTTCCAGCATTTTAAGCGCCCGTGATGCGGACCGGACGTGACGGTAGTCGCCGACGCGTCCGTGCTTGTCGCGGTCCTGGTCGACTCGGGGCGGGAAGGGAAATGGGCGGAGTCCGCCGTCGCTGAGGGCTCTTTGGCCGGTCCGGAACTGGCGTTGGCCGAAGCGAGCAACATCCTGCGCCGGTTGGAACAAGCCGGCAAAATCTCCCGGTTTGAGGCGAACAGCGCACACGGGGATCTGCTGCGGCTTGACCTGGAGTTGTTTCCCTTCGCGCCGTTTGCCGACCGCGTATGGGCATTGCGGAACAACCTGACCAGTTACGACGCTTGGTACGTGGCGCTGGCCGAGGTGCTCGATTGTCCCCTGGTGACGATTGACAGAAAGCTGAGTCGCGCCAGTGGTCCCCGGTGTGAGATCCTCGTTCCGCCCTGTTCGTAGACGGAAGAAAAGACATGATTTCCAAAGACTGCAAGCGGCTGTCGGAGGTAGCCGAAGTCTCAAAGCCTGCGGCGCGGGAGAAGTCGAGCGGTGGCCGCTTGCTTCGTCGCGGGCGGTGTCGAAGGCGTTGCTGCTGACGGACCCGTGCGATGTGCATTGCCCGGAAGCATTCAAGAAAAAGGCGCCCCAGATTTTCCTCGGCATGAACGGGCGGCGGGCGAGACAAGCAGGTGCATGAACATGACCTCAAATAAGAAGACCCTGTATCTGGCGAACCCGTACGGCTTCTCTTCGCAGCAGCGCGAGGGGCCGCTGGCGGTGCTCGTGGCGGCCCTGGAGGCGATGGGCGTGGAGGTATGGGAGCCGTTCGCCCGCAACAACCAGATCGACCGGGCAGGCCCCGGTTGGGCATACCGGATAGGACAGGCCGACCTTCACGACGTACGGGATGCTGACGGACTGTTCGCGGTGGTCAACGGTTGCCCCCCGGACGAGGGGGTGATGGTGGAGCTGGGCATGGCGATCGCCTGGGAGAAACCGGTGTTCCTGTTCCGGGATGACTTTCGCCGCTGCACCGACAGCGACGCCTATCCGCTGAACCTGATGGTATTCACCGGCCTGCCGGAGACGGGCTGGGAGGCCTATTGGTACGGCTCGATTGAGGAGATCGCCGATCCCGGCAAGGCACTTGCACAGTGGCTGAAGGAAGACACACGGCCCTGATCGCTTGCGTCGGGCGGACCCCCTAACGTACGGGCACGCGGGTGAGCGCGAATGCCTGCGTTGCCGGTGAGGACGCACTGGATCAACTCGGTGGGCCAAAAAGAAACGTCCCGGTGGGAGGGGGGATGCTGGTCGAGCTGTCGGAGCAATTGCGGTCACTCCTCCATTGGTCAAAAATTGCACGTTAAGGCGCTAAGAGCACTTCGGAGGGCCTAGCCAGCGGATAACGGAGGTGTGACTGAACCCGAGGCGCTTGGCGATTCCCCGCTTGCTGTCCCATGCGGTTTCCCATCCTTTCTTGCTTGCTCGATTCCCGCCTTCACGCGGTCCCGCAACATATCCCGCTCGAACTCCGCAAACACGGCTAGCATCCCGGCGAGCGCTCTGCCGCTCGGGGTAGTAGGTCGAGCGCTTCCGCGCTTGGGTGTTCAAGACACCGCACCTCAAGGACACGACCAACCACCGCGACGATAACTACACGCTCGTCGATGTGTGCCTCGCCACTGCGGCCGCACCGATTTACCGTTCGATGGCCGCCGTGGATCATCCCGACGATTCCTCAAGCGGTTTCAATGTGTTCGTCGACGGTGGTCTGTGGGCAAACAACCCCGTCCTCACCGGACTTATCGACGCGCTCGATTTAACCCTGCCTAGACAGGAGATCCAGATTTTCTGCCTCGGAACCTGCCCAATGCCAGCAGGCGAGCAGATAAGGGTAGCGCCCACATTCGTGTTGAAATACAACATAAGGGCGGTCCGAGCCTTGGGGTCAGCCCGGAGCGATCTTGCGGGTCTGGATGAAGTGGTAGAGGGCGGAGCGGGAGACGTCCAGGATCTTGGCGATCGAGGCCTTGGAGACATCCTTGCCCAACAGCGCCCGGATGTCTTGCTCCTTGCCGTCGAGCCTGGATGTTCCCAAGGCCCCCTTGGGCCGGCCGAGCAGTTTCCCCTTGGCTTTGGCGGCGGCGAGTCCTTCCTTGGTCCGTTCTGAGATCAGGTCCCGCTCGACCTCGGCGAACAATCCGAACAGCGCGATCATCACCTTGGTCCGCAGGTCCTGCTTGCCGTCGAACTCGATCGCCTCCTTGATGGCGATGAAGCGGATCTTGCGCCGGACCAGGGTCTCCACGATCTGGATCACCTGAGAGAGGCTGCGGCCGAGCCGCGACAACTCGCTGACCAGCAGACGGTCGCCGGGCTCGAGCGTCCCCAACATTTCGTCGATGCGGCGCTCGAGCGGACTCTTGCGCGACGAGATCCGGGACTCGATGAATTGGTCGATCGGGAAGCGGCGTTTCTGGCTGAACTCGAGGATCGCTAGTTTCTGGTTGGCGAGGTCCTGCGAACGAGTGGAGACGCGGAGGTAAGCGACGGTTTTCAAGGCGGCGTCCAAGAAAAGGTCAAATGGGGTCTATTCGGACTGTCAAAGACTATAGTATCCAGAACATTGTATAGTCAACTAACGTCGAGCAAGACGGACATTATTATAGACACATGGCCATGATCTTTCCGTCTCGAAGTCAATTGGCAAGCAAGCAGATCACACGGACGGGGCAAGCGGAGGCTGTCACCAAGGAAGGCCTGGCCGCAACCCTGCTCCCAGCACGTCAGCCCGATCGAATGGGACAACGTCATCCTCTACGGCCAGTACGTCCTCGATCGCGCCCTGATCCGCTAAGGAACGGGTCCTTATGTTGTATTTCAACACGAATGTGGGCGCTGCCCTTCTTGCGGCGGCTAGGGCTGCCGCGAAGGATCAAGAGCTGGTCGCTTACGAGCTTGCAGAAACAGGTTGATGAAGACGGGCGGTAGGCTGGTCAAGAACGCGCGGTACTATTGGCTGCTGCTGAGCGATGTGGATCGCCGACGGCTGGCCGCCCTGGTATTCCTGCATGACATTGGGAAGCTGCATCCAGACCCGGGGGTGGGCCGATATCACGGGTCGCACCTACGGTTCCCCCGCACACGCGGGGATAGACCCATCTCGATGTTCGCCACCGTGCGGATTCCGTAGGTTCCCCCGCACACGCGGGGATAGACCCTGTTTCGACCACGCCCGCTGGTTCCTGCGCCCGGTTCCCCCGCACACGTGCACGACGTGGAAGCCACGCGCTTTAACGAACTGGTGGAGTACACCCCTTTTGCCGTTCAATTTTGGTACGCCCTGGCGACCTGAGTGCAAGACCGCTAGATCGCGACACAGCCATTGAGCGCAGATAAGCTAGAAGCGAAGGCTGTAGCGAACGTAGAAGAAGCTGCCGTTGAAGCCGAACGGCGCGGCACGGCGTGAGTATCTAAAGACCCCGGGCGAGGACACGATCTCGCGGCCGCCGGCGTCAACCAGCGAGCCGCCGCGGGACTGGCCGATCCTGTTGAGGTCGGGCGTGACGTTGAACAAGTTGTGTACGCCCAGCGTGAGTTCGGTCTTCTGGAACATCCGGATGCTGAAATCGATGTCGGTCAGCCACTTGCCGGCGAACTCTTGGCGCTGACTGGAGCCTTCCTGGATCCAGTAGCTACCAAAGTAGCGCAGTCCGCTGCCAAATCTGAAACGGCCGATGGTGTAGTCCGCCAGCGCTTGCAGACGGGTGTTTGGTTGCCACTCAGTGAGGATGGATCGGTCCACGCTCCCGAAGATGATGTCCTCGAAGCCGGTCAATAGGGCAGGGGCGTTCACGCCACCCACGAGTTCGGTGTCGGCGTACATGCCGGAGAATCCGAACTCCAGCAGCGAGCCGTTGCGATAGGCATGCACTTTGTTGAACGAGAACTCGACGCCTGACGTTACGGTTTGCGTCGCGTTGGTGAAGAACTGTGCCCTGGAGGCCCCGACCGAGAGCAGGGCGGCCGCTATTTTGGGAGCCGTCGCCTCAAGAGCGCTGGCGGAGAAGTTCCCGCTGATCACGATCCGGTCGTCCACTCGCACGCGGAACGCATCCGCCGTAAAAGACATGGTCTGACCCTTCTTAGCCACGACGCCGCCGCTGAAGTTCAGCGATGTCTCCTGCTTTAGCGGGGGAATGCCGACCGCCTTGGCGACGTCGCTGTCGTTGCGGAACGTGCCGACCTCAAAGGGCTCTAGCTCGCCACTCGGCCCGGGCAAAAACTGCGTGCTCAGGTTGTTGAAGTACAACTGATGGAGTGATGGGGCGCGGAATCCTGTATTCACGCTGCCCCGCAGGGCGAAGGCTGGCGTGAAGTCGTAGCGCGTCGACAGTTTGCCGTTGACAGTGGATCCGAAATCGCTGTAACGCTCGAATCGGGCTGCGGTGCCCAGCATGAACTTGCCGCCGAACAACCACTCCAGATCGGTGTAGACGGCGGTGTTGGTACGGCTCTCGTCGACCCTCTGCTGAAAGCCGGGGAACACCTGGATGCCGGCCGACTTGGCCTCGCAGGTGGATGGGTCCACGTTCGGATCGTCTGTGCAGTGCAGATAGGAGAGCGGGTCTCCTGGCCGAATACCGTAGGAGTCGCGCCGTACCTCGCCGCCGAGCGCTAGATTCATCGTCCGCCCGGAGTATTCGAAGAGGCGGGAGACGTCGAAGTTGAAGGTGGTCTGGTCGAAACGAGGGCCGCCGGAGTCGGCCATCTTCGGGCTGTTCGCTCCGTACGATGCGTTGATCGAGTTTGTGATGAGGAAGTCGAACTCGTTGCGACCGTGGTTCATACTGATGTCGAAGTTCCAAGCTCGATTCGTAGTCCACTCGATCCCCGCCGCCGCGGAGATGTCGTTGACAGCCGTGTTGATCTCGGGCAGGAAGCCGTCTGGATAGACCGACAGCACGACTCTGCTGTCCTGGTTGGCCCGCCTGTAGAACCCGGCGCTGTTGTTGTCACGCTGCGTGAAGCCGCCAAAAGAGTAGAACCGGATGTTTTTCCCGAGTGGAACGCCGGCGTTGTAATAGGTGCTGTACTGTTCGCTCTCAGCGTCGCCGATGCGGAAGTTCTTGCGGTTGAAGGTGTACTCGCGAGGGTCGAAGCAGTTGCCGCCGGCAGGGTTGTCGGGAGTTTGTCCGGGAGCGCAGTCGATGTAATGGTACTGGCGTTCGGCGCTCAGCCCGGCGCGGTTGGTGCTGTCGCGCAGACGTGTCTCGAAGGTGAGGTTCAGAAAGGCGCCGTTCTCGGATGCGAACCCTCCATGCATGCTGTGCGTGAAGGTATCTCCATCCCCGGCATAGGTCTGTCCCCATGATGTGTCCATGCTGAAGCCGGGGCTGTTCTTGAGCACGATGTTGATGACGCCGGCGATGGCGTCGGAGCCGTATTGCGCCGAGGCCCCGTCCCGCAGCACCTCGATGCGTTCGATGGCTGCGATCGGAATGGCGTTCATATCGGTGCCGGCAGTTCCTCTGCCGATGGAGGTGTTGACGTGCAGCAGTGCGCTGTTGTGGCGCCGCTTGCCGTTGACCAGCACCAAAGTCTGGTCCGGACCCAGGCCTCGCAGGGTGGCCGGGCGTAAGGCGTCCGTGCCGTCGCTGATGCTGGAACTGGAGAAATTGAACGAGGGTGACTGCATCTGCAGCGCCCGGCCTGTCTCGAGCAGGCCGGAGCGACGCAGGCGTTCACCGGGGACGAGTTCGACGGGGACCGAAGATTCCAGGGGGTCTCGGCCCTTCGTACGAGTGCCCACGACAACCAGCTCCTCACTCACGATGGCTAATTGAAGCACGAAAGTGATCAGGCCCTCCGCCTGCTGCACGGATTCTTCCTTGGTCTGAAAGCCCGGAGCTGAGACGATAATCAAGTGAGAACCTGCGCCGAGTTTGCAGAAAATCGCGCGTCCGGCGTCGTCGGTCGGCTGTTTCCGGTCGCCAATGGAGACCGTTGCGTTCAGTACCGGAGTCGACGAAGGGTCGAGGACCTCGACTTCGAGGCACTGCTGTCCCGCCACGGGGCGGGCGGAGAACGAAACCGCCGCGAGCAGCAATAGTGCGGCCGAGAGGGTGCTGCGCGGCAGAAATTTACCGGGCAAATTTGTTCTCATCATCTTTTTCTCCTCGGATTTCCTACGGACCCTCATCCAGGTAATAGCCGGCTCCGACCAGGATCGGCAGGCCATAGGCCACGACTCTCTTGACGAAAGTCACCTTGCGCTGCAGCATTCCGCTGACGGGATTGCGCATCGAGTAGTACAGGAAGGTTTCCCCGAACGCATCGCCGACACTCACCACATCCCGGCCGCCGAAGGGTCCGTCCAGATGGTCGTTCAACTCGGGAGCAATGACGCCATACCACTGGCTGTAGGGATCGCCGCTGAACAGCGTGTAGCCGTACGTATCCAGGCCGAACACATAGATCGAACCACTGTTCCAGCGCGGATCGCTCGATAGCGCCCGGGTGGCGAAGTACCCCTGCGATTCCAGCTCCATCGCGGCGCAGCTGACAAACACCTGCAGCCTCTCAGTGGAAGGCGCGGCCTCAAGCCCCATGGCGTGGACTTCTTCCGCCTCGCAGGTGCGGGGAAGGTCGCGGCGGTAGACCCCCGCCCCGATCGCGGCCAGGTTTCCCTCCCAGTCGATGCCCTTGATGTAGGTAGCCTTCGGCTCATCCCGGCCCGTCGCTGGGTTTGTGAACGAGTAATAGAGCCAGCCGGCGCCGAAGCTGCTTACGATACGATGCTGTTCCTTGTAGTAGTCGTTGCCGAAGGCGTCGATGAGCAGTCCTAACGATGATCCTTCCCTCGACCGGGCGGGCGGCCAAACGAACAGTCGCGCCTGATCGCTCATCGGGATCGCTTCGGAGACGAAGATATAGATGGCCCGCTCTTCCAACGCGTATCCTCGTGAAAGGCTCGTCGGGCCTCCTCAAAACCCATTTCCTGGACGAACTCGTAGGCGCATTGAACGAACGATTTAACGTCCTCCGTTGTGCGCACGGCGCTGGCGACGATGGAACGGTCCGCGCAAGACAGGGGTTCATCGTTACCGAACGCCTGCGGCGCGGTGCATAGCAAGATCAAAGGAATCAGTAATGGGGAGAGACCAGGTTTCATTATTTGGAAATTTTAACCCAGATCGAAAGAAACCTGCTCTATCCCTTTTTTCACTACTGTCCGGTTGACGACTCACGGGCGGGCGGCAACGAGCTTCCCCGACTTCGCCGTGAAGTCGGGGAAGCTCGTTGCCTTGCCGCTTGAGGTCGCATATTGGACCGTCACCTGCCGTCCGCTCTCCGCTGATAGCGACACCGTGAAGCTCACCGAACCGCCCTCGGTCGCGCTCACATTGGACACGCTCACCGCCGGCGGGGAGTCGTTGTCATTGATCGTGCCCCTCGCCGTCGCATTGCCCAGCGTCGCGTTCGTCGGGCTCGACAAGGTCAGCGTGAAGGTCTCGTCCTCCTCGTCGGTCGAGTCCTCCGTCGTCGATACGCTCACCCGCTGCGATGTCGTCCCAGCCGCGAACGTCAGTGTCCCCGACTTCGCTGTGAAGTCGGTGCCGCTCGTCGCCGTGCCGCTTGAGGTCGCGTAGTCGACCGTCACCTGCTGCCCTGTTGTCGCCGACAGACGGATCGTGAAGGTCATCGAGCTACCTTCGGTCGCGCTATCATCGACGGACACGCTCACCGCCGGGGGACCGTCATCCCGAATTGTGCCCCTCGCCGTCGCGTTGTTGAGGGCCAGGCGTCCCCGGATCTCAAGCACCTGGCGGGCGGCGCGGCGACGGGGCCGCGAACGTATGGCGAGGCTCGAAGGCTTGCTGGAAGGGTTGCTTCTCATCCTTGGCCCAACTCAGCGAATAGTGGCACACCGGCTTTACTGCCTGCACGATCCGCGGATGCCGGGGGAGGCCCACCATCCCGAGAGCGCGGAGCGGGGTGGAGTGGACCGAGACCCGCAACCTGGTCAACAGACCGGTAAAGGACTATTTGATGAACTCTGTCAATTGGCTACATCCTATTCGTGATATTACCCTTGCCGCCGTAGCGGTGATTGCCCTGCCGCTTGCCATATGGAGCGGCACGGTGGCTTACCGCCAAGCCGAGACGGCCCAGCGGGGGCTTCTGCACGAGCGCTATCACAAGGGCGCGGAGATGCTTGGCAGCGAGCTATTGTCGGTCCGGCTGGGCGGGATCTACGCGCTGCAGCGCCTCGCAGAGGACCATCCAGGGCAATATCACATCCAGATCATGCGCCTCCTCTGCGCGTTCGTGCGCCATCCAACCACGGACGCTAGCGCCCAAGCCAAGAGTAGCCCGGGGAGGAAGTATCCTCGGCTACGCGAGGATGTTCAGGCTGTTATGAAAGCAATCGGTGGCCGTAGCCAAGCGGGTTTTGACTACGAAAAGACGAAAGGGAGCTTCCGTTTGGACCTACAGAACGCCTACCTTCTCGGAGCAAATCTATACGGTGCGAATCTGTCCGGTGCGAATCTCCATGGAGTGAATCTGGAAGCGGCTGATCTCCTTGCGGCCAACCTGTCTGGCGTGGATCTAACACTTGCAAATCTTCACCGTGTGAATCTCAATTCTGCGAATCTGAATGGCGCGAACCTGGGAGGTGCAAATCTTTCCCGCGTGCTCGCCCAACACGCAGATCTCTCTAGCGTGGATCTCGGAGGCGCAAACCTGTCGCACGCACATCTCGAGTGGGCAGATCTATCTAGTGCGAATGTCAGTACCGCGGATCTGTCGCACGCGTGGCTCCAAGGTACGAACCTATCCGGCGCAGCCTTCGGAAAGGCCATACGGCGTACCCTTTCAGATCCTCCAATCTCGGAGGTTGTCTTTGCCCGTTTAACCCAAACTCAACTTGACGAAGCTAAGGCTGATCCTGATAACCCACCCAAGATAGATCCTGTTGTCGTTGATGCTGAAACCGGCAAGCCGCTTGTCTGGCGTGGCAAACCGCTTGAGAAAGAGAAACAGAGCCGCCGGATAGTTGATTTACCTGAGGATTGTTACCAGCGCGAGGCCGAGGTCGATGTGAGGCCGTCATACGCCGGTTGCTGCGGTACCTTGTTGCATCTGGACTACACGGCGGAAGTGGAGCGGTCCCACGAAGATACGAGTCGGCACTGAGGCCGGTAGCCACAGCGCCCATATGAGGTGATTGGGAACTCGGCCGGTTCGGGCCATTAGTAACCCGCCGGGAACCGACCAGCATTGCATAAAGGTATTGCCAATCGAACTCATATCGCAATACCGTTTCGCAACGCCTAAGCCCTTGAAAACACGTCCGTCCCCGGATCGTTGCAAAAACGTTCCTTTGTGCAATCGTCCGGTTGTGGACTCCATGCCCGCAGTTCCCCCTTTTCCTCTCCCTGGATGATCCCGGATCGGTCCTCGCCGTCAAGGGTCCGCTTCGCCGCTCCGCGCCCTGGACTGCTCCGGGCCGATCCAGGGAGAATGTGCTGTTTACGAGGGAAAGGGGGAGTAGGGTTTCAGGCCGTGTGGACGGGCCGGAAGGGAACCTTTCGGCCATACCAGCTATCTGAGCCGCAGCCGAGGGGCGCTGTCACCCGCAGGGCCGTAGCGCAGCGTAGGAGCCGCGCCAGCGGCTTGACTCGCCTCTCGGCGGAGGCTATCCGAGGGTTTGGGTTTTGGTGGGCGGTTCGCTTGCCCGATCCACCGCGGTTTGCCTTAAGTCTTTTATTTTCAGCGAGTTATCCACAGGATCGTCGCTCTTACTACTTGTTCTCATCGATTCTTTCCGCTGCTGTCGGGAAAGTTACCCCTTGGCCAAAGGGACGACGGAAGGCAAGTGTATCCGGCGTCGCCGGCTTGCGCCCCTTTCAGGCATGACGATGGCAAAGTCCCGAGGCGCGCCGCCGGCGGGGCGAACAGGGCAGCACGGCCAAATCACAAAGAGGAGCGGCGGTCAATGGCAACCGAACAGAAAATCGTTTTCAAAATGAAGGACGTGCCTTACTTGCAGTCCCCCGATAAGACCATGCGCGACCAGGTCATGATCACCGAAGATACCTGCGGGGCGCAACAATACACGGCCGGGTTTTTCTGGATGAAGCCGGGGACCGTAGGCGGCACCGACTACCACCCCGGCAAAGAAGAGATCTTCTACGTTTTCGAGGGCAGGGGGAAGTTGTTCATCGACGATGTGCCTTATGATGTCGAGACCGGCGACGTCGCCTTCATCCCCGACGGCGCCCGACACTACATGACCAACGAATACGAGGAAAGGCTGGGCCTCTTCTGGGCGGTCGCCGCCAAGTGGAGTGATCTGCCCGCTATTCAGGAAGCACTGGGCAAGTGGGACGTGATTGAACTGGGCAGCCCGTGGGAGTAGCCCGCTTTTCTCGCCAGGCGGCGAGGCGGGATGCGTGGCTCGATGGGACAGGCGCCTGAGGACCAAGCTCGTTCGGAGCGGCGGTCGCCCATGGAGATCGGCTCTACACCTAGGGCCAACCGCTTCTCAGGCGCCTGTCCCACCCTGTTCTGGTTGCTCTCGGGAGCGCGCCGCCTGCGACCCGGCCAGGGCCGCGGTAGCCCCACACGCGGTGACCGTGCGATGATACGATCGATTCTTTCACATGCTGGCAAGCAAGGATTGACTTCCGAGCCAAAGGGATTGTTGAGTAGCTCCCTTCGATACATGAATGCCGCGCGGTCCTGAAGCGCCGCCGGCAACCTAAACAGACGGCACTGAACAAATCGAGCAGAGGAGAGAGGGAAATGCCAGACCAACCGAAAATCGTTTTCAAGAGGACGGACGTGCCCTACCTGCAATCCCCGGACAACACTATGCGGGATCAGGTCATGGTCACCGAAGACACCTGCGGGTCCCAGCAGTACACGGCGGGCTTTTGGTGGCTCAAGCCCGGGACAGTAGGTCACGAAGACCGCCACGT
Source organism: Bryobacterales bacterium (assembly GCA_965248365.1). GTDB lineage: Bacteria > Acidobacteriota > Terriglobia > Bryobacterales > UBA6623. The sequence continues at coordinate 2,223,979 of CBDFJA010000004.1, forward strand.
GGGTCAAGAAGAGCTCTACTACGTCTTCGAGGGCAAGGGGAAAGTGTTCATCGACGGGGCGCCTCATGACATCGAGGCTGGCGACGTCGTCTTCATTCCCGATGGCGCCGCGCACTATTTGACGAACGAACACGAGGAACGACTCGGCCTCTTCTGGGCGATCGCTGTCAAATGGAGCGAGTTGCCGGGCATTCAGGCTGAACTGGGCAAGTGGGATGTGATCGAACTGGGCACCCCGTGGGAATAGACGGTCTCGGGATTCCGTAGAGAAAGTTGCGGGGTCCTGCAAGGAGGGCGCGATCGCCTGGGCCGCGTTCCTTGCGGCCAACAGTCGGCAGTTGAATTCAATCGCTACAGAGGGGAAGGGGGTTACGGCAATGAGCAATCTTTTCAGTCTGGAAGGGCAAAACGCGGTCGTCACGGGCGGAGGCCGTGGCTTGGGGAGAGCGATGGCTCTTGGTATGGCCGAGCATGGCGCGAATATCGCCATCGTGGACATCGACCAGGAAACGGCCGAGGATGCCGCGCACGAAATGGAGGGTTTGGGAGTCAAATCCATGGCCCTCCAGGCCGACATCACCGACGAGGGCCAGGCCTTCCGAGCCGTCGACGCGGTAACGGATCAATGGAAGACTATTGACATTCTGCTCAACAACGCCGGTATGGCCGTGATCGGGCCCGCCGAGGAGATGAGCTTGGCGGATTTTAAGAGCGTCTATGATCTCGATGTGTTCGCCATGTTCACTTGCTCGAAGGCCGTCTTCCGTCCCATGGCCGAACAGAAGCGAGGTAGCGTCATCAACATTGCCAGCATGTGTGGAATGACTGTCCTGGTTCCTCAGGAGCACGCCACCTACAACTCGGCCAAGGCCGCGGTGATCATGCTGACCAAATCGCTGGCCGTCGAGTGGGCGCCTTTCAATATCCGCGTGAACGCCATCTGCCCCGGATACATGGTGACCCCGCCTGTGATCCAGCTACAGAAGGACGACCCGGATCGCTGGAACTTTTGGATGTCGAAGGTGCCGATGGGACGGGCCGGGCAGCCCGAAGAGCTGAAGGGCACCGTGGTATATCTGGCCAGCGAGGCCTCGGCCTATATGACCGGCAGCGCAATCGTCATCGACGGCGGCCACACTTGTATGTGAGACCGGCGGGGAGCAGGTAGGACAAGCACTCCTGCTTGTCAGGGCAAGTAGCACAAGCACTCTTGCTTGTCAGGGCAGGTGGGGCAAGCACTCGTGCTTGTTGTGGCAAGTAGCATGAGCATTGTCATCATAGGCGCCAGCGAGCCTGCTTGGCCCATCCCCCGAGTCGGGCAGCAATCTTGTTTTGTTCCTGGCGATTGTCAGGGATAGGTCCGCGGCCCGAGAATTCCGGTGGACCGTTCTGTTTTCCTCCACCAGAGGCGTGACGCCGGACCGGCGGGATCGCCGGTCCCTACTGTTTGATGGAAGCTCGGCGGGATCGCCGGTCCCTACTGTTTGATGGAAGCTCGGCGGGATCGCCGGTCCCTACTGTTTGATGGAAGCTCGGCGGGATCGCCGGTCCCTACTGTTTGATGGAAGCTCGGCGGGATCGCCGGTCCCTACTGTTTGAGGCGCCGCGCCGTCAGCCCCGAGCAGAACCGCAAGCCGGCAACCCGGGGCGCGCGGCATTGGAAGAAACCATGAAACTGAAAACCTACCAGAGTTTCTGGGGCATCGCCCCGAACGTTTTCGATAGCGAACGGGAGTGCATTCGGTTCTCCCAGCCCGACCGCCTCGAAGACGTTTGCCGGCGTGTTAAGGATGCCGGTTACGACGGCGTCGAGTCGCCGATGCCGCCCCCTGACGAGACGCGGGACTTTAACCGTCTGCTGGCCGATCACGGGCTGGTTTTTTTGCCGATGGTGATCACCGTCGGCGCGGGCCACTCCCAACTGGCCGGAGGGGTAAAGGATCATCTAGAATCGTTGCGCCGACAGTTGGACCGCGCCGCGGCGTTCTCCCCGGAGCAGTTGTCGGCGCACGGGGGAACCGACGCGATGACGGACGAGGAGGCCGTCGAGTTCTTTGAAGCCGCGCTCGAGATGGAACGGGAAGCGGGCATTCCCATCGCCTGGGAGACCCACCGGCGCAGGATCTTGTACACCTCCTGGAGAACGGTCCGTCTTCTCCCGCGTTTCCCCGAGCTCAAGCTGCTGGCGGACTACAGCCACTGGGTGCTTGTGGCCGAACGCATGCTCGAGGACCGCGCCGAAGACCTACACGCAGCGAACCAGCGAGTCATCCACATTCAGGGCCGTATTGGAGGGCCGGAGCAACCACAGGTGGCCGATCCCAGGGCCCCGGAAGTCAGGCCACTGCTCGATATCTATGAGGGCTGGTGGGAAGAGATCATCCGCCACCGTCTCGCCGCCGGAGACCGCTACCTGCACTTCAACCCCGAGTACGGCGCGCCGCCGTATCTGCCGACCTTGCCCTATACGCAGCAGCCGATCGCCGATCTTTGGGAAGTTCGCGAGCGGGCGACCGGGCAGTTTAGGCTGCTCTTCGAGCGAACCGTGGCCGGCGCATAGACTCGCCGATGCGGGTCGGTAAACTTGCCTGGCGTGACGGCAAGGGAGGAGAACGACTCCCCCCTTTCTCACCACCTGACGGCCAAGCGCGCGATAGACCCGGGGAAGAATGAGTTTGCGTATGGGCGTCGCGGTACGCGATCGCTCTCTGTGGCCTGCCTCGGGTTTGTCTGGAGCGCGAGAAGTTGTATGTCATCGTGGACAACCTCGGCACCCACAAAAGGGGCGAAGTCAACCGCCGGCTGCGACGGCAACGCCGCGTGTGTTATACGCGCCCAAGGGCTGCCGCGCCAGAGCCGCACCGGCATGACGATGGACGTGCATACCAACAAGTTGGTGCCCGAGTCGCCGCTGCGAGCCGTCGCTAAACTGACGGCTTTCGCAGCAGGCGAACTCGGTTCAATAAAGGGCTTTTGGGGACGGGAAACGGCTGCAAATACAACCAAGAACGAAGGGGCGGCCCGCAACTTATTGGAAATTGGTGGCCAGGGACGGAATCGAACCGCCGACGCCAGCCTTTTCAGGGCTGCGCTCTACCGACTGAGCTACCTGGCCGGAAAACTTGATTGTAGGAGCAGATCGGATTGCTGTCAAACCTAGCCCGCTTTTCTCACCACGTGACGAGGCGAAGTGCGTGAGAAGCCCGTCAGTACAAGGCGCGCGCCGCTCGGCGCGCGGAAGCGTACTTGAACAGTCCGTTGAGCACGGCGAGCAAGCGCAACGCAGTAATGGCGGGCTTATTGCGTGCTTCGACCGTCAGGTGGTGAGAAAAGCGGGCTAGTCTCCGTTTCTCACGCGCGTTCGGACGACCGGCGTTGAACGGGTTTTCATCTTGTCGGGGCGTCTGTTTGTTGTCAACACATTCCTTACGCTTGTTATCAAGACATTCCTTGCAGTGGCGAGAACAAATCCACGCCTTGGAAGAGCGTGGATGTGCAACAGCAACGAGCGGAGTTCGTGATTCGGCGGCGGCGGAGAAAGAAACGATGCGCGGGTTGTGCCGGGAATTTTGGGATTTCCCGGACGACGGATTATCCATGCCGGCGGCGGGTTCGCTGGGAACCCGAGGCAGGTTTGCCCGAACGAAACTCAACGTTTGCCCAGCTTCACGGTCCGGACTCCGTCCTCGTACTCTACGCGGTAACGCAGCTCCGACGCCACCCCAGTGGAGGAAATGGCGAAAACCCGTACCACGGGCGGCGGGTCCCGGTCGAAGACGTTGCCCGGCAGAATAACATGGAATCTCGCATTCTCCAGCGCCGGAGCCTTAAACCCCTCGACCAGGTCGCTTCGGCCGACCACCGCGTGTCCGTAATGATCTGCTTCACCATCCACGAAGACCGCCACCTGATCGGCGGGCCGGCGATGGGATCCGTCGGACGCCCATCCGCTGATCTGCGTGCGCTCGTCCTGCTGAAGCACGGTGTCGACCGCGCCGTCCATAACGCCGTCCGCTATGCGGACGGTGGCGCCGCTCGGGGAAACAATGAACTCTTTGCCGGCGAGTCCGTCCGCTCCTTCGGCAAGGGAGTATCTTACCGGCCGCGCGCCTTTGCCTAGGCGCCGCCTCCTTGAACCGTCGTCGTATTCCGGCCGATATCCTAGCTCCGAAGCAACGCCGGCAGACGAGATGGCGAAGACGCGCACCACGGGCGGCGGATCCCGGTCGAAGACGTTGCCCGGCAGAATAATGCGGGTGGGGTATCCACTTCATTCAGGTACACCCTATGGGTTGTGGCCTCGCGGCTCCGGACAGGAATGTGAGATTGCGAGGATCGTGCGAGTGGCCGCCAAGCCGACCCACACGCGAATTCATTGCGGTGGCAGCCTTCGGGCGGCAACTCCGAGAATCGGACGCGTTACGCAGCCCCACGCCGCGCCAGAGCAGTAACCTCGGGATTCGCTTCTTGGTAGATGCTTTCGCGCGACCACAACATCTTGTGGCTACCTGAGTCAAATGGATACCCCACTAATGCGGAATCCCGCCTGCTCCAGGAATGCGCTCTTATTGACTTCCGCATAATATAGGGTAATCTTTTGGGGGTTCTGCTCGTCTTAATAGACATGGGGAACCCAAGAGGCGTAAGGCGCGATTTTGATGCTCTGGAAAAGCGACGGCTGGAGGCCGTGCGGCTGGTCGTTGACGAAGGTTTGAGTCAGTCCGAGGCAGCACGGCGCGTGAAGGCGGCGCAGCAAAGCGTGAGCCGTTGGGTTAGCGAGCATGGCGCGCACGGTGCCGCCGGACTCCGCCGGGCCGGGCGCGCCGGCCGCAAGCCGCTGTTAGACGCCACGCAACGGGAACGTCTGGAGGCAATGCTGCTGCGGGGCCCCGAAGCGCAGGGCTTCTCGACGCCGCTGTGGACTTGTCCGCGAGTCGCTCGTCTGATCGCCGACGAGTTCGGCGTGCGCTATCACGAAGGTCATGTTTGGAAGATCCTGCGGGCGCTCCACTGGAGCCCGCAACGGCCTGTCGGCAAGGCCCGCGAGCGCAACGAAGAAGCCATCCGCAACTGGCGGCGCAAGACTTGGCCGGCCACTAAAAAAAAGCCCAAAAACAAGGCCGCACGATCGTCTTCATCGACGAAAGCGGACTGAGTCAGAAGCCCCATCGTTGCCGCACCTGGGCGCCCCGCGGCGAGACACCCGTGCTGGAGTTCAACTTCAACTGGCAGAAACTTTCCGTTTCCGCCGGGCTGACCTTGCGCAACTTCTACTTCCGGCTCTATCCCGGCGCCATCGGCGAGCTGGAGGTCATCGACTTCCTGAAGGCTTTGGTCCGCCACATCGACGGCCCGCTGCTGATCGTCTGGGACCGCCTGCCGGCGCACCGCAGCCGCCTGGTGCGGGAGTTCATCGAGCTCTCCGAAGGCCACATCGCCACGGAGTGCTTGCCGCCCTATGCACCGGAGCTGAACCCGGTGGAATACATTTGGGCTTACTGGAAGCAGCACGAGTTGCCGAACGTCTGTCCGAAGGACTACTGGGAGCTGGACGAGCGTGCCCGCAAATCCCTGCGTCGCATGCGCCGCAAACCGCGCTTGATTACGGCCTTCTGGAAGCAGTCTTCTCTTGGCCTTGACTAACTCGATATTATGCGAGATTCAATAAATCCCTCGACCAGATCGCTTCGGCTGACCACGGCGTGTCCGTAATGATCTGCTTCGCCATCCACGAAGACCGCCACCTGATCGGCGGGCCAGCGATGGGATCCGTCGGACGCCCATCCACTGATCTGGGTGCCCTCGTCCTGCTGAAGCACGGTGTCGACCGCGCCGTCCATGGCGCCGTCCGCTATGCGGACGGTGGCGCCGCTCGGGGAAACAATAAACTCCTTGCCGGCGAGTCCGGCCGCGCCTTCGGCGAGGGAATAGTTGACGTCCTCCGCCGCGTGCTTACCCAGTCTACGTTTCTCGGAACCCTCGCCGTATTCCGACCGATATTGCAGCTCCGATGCCACCCCAGTGGAGGAAATGGCGAAAACGCGCACGACGAGCGGCGGATCCCGCTTGAAAATGTGGGCCGGCAGACTGATACGGAATCCGGCTTGCTCCAGTAATGGGGCCTTAAACCCCTCGACCAGGTCGCTTCGGCTGACCACGGCGTGCCTGTAATGATCGGCTTCACCATCCACGAAGACCGCCACCCGATCGGCGGGCCAGCGGTGGTCCCCATCGGACGCCCAACCGCTAAGCACAAAGGTGTGCCGCAACCAGGCGTGTCGCTGTACGACATCTACGGCACCGCTCACGGCACCGGGAACGATGCGGATGGTCCTCCCGGCGGGCGAGACGATGATTTCCTCAGGCGCCCCGGACACTGATTGCGCAAGGGAATAGCGCAGAGCATCTTTCTTTTTCTTAGGAATAGAGGCTAGGCTGGTCCCTTCCTCTGACTCTGAAATGACAAAGACCTCCACCCGGTTCGAGCCTTTCCGCAAGACTGTTCCGGGAACCATGGCCGTAAAAGAATTTCGGCGACCTTCGTAGCTCTGCGTCACGGCCTCGATCACGCCGTTCACCGCCACGGCCAGATCCAGGCGGCCCAGCGAGCCGCTCCCGGGATCGATGCGGCCCGACACGGGGACCGGGATGAATCGCCCCTGGAGATCCGCTTCTTTCTCGATCGTCCACTCGTCCTCGAGTTCCATCTCCAGACCTGACGGCGCCGCCGAAGCCGCCAGTTTGATCCCGCGACCTACCAGAGCACTGAAGTCATTCCGGGCATCTCGCTCGAGAGCCCGCCTCGCAAAATACCCGCCTCTTTGAGGTTGCCGCCGCTCATGAGCGGACCGGGCAAGGTAGCCATGGAGCCTCTGGTCGGGCCCGGCTATGTGCAGAACGTGGAGCAAGATGTTTTCCAAGTCCCGACGCGCCTCCGAATCCGAATCCGCCCTCATGCTCGCCAGTTGCACGGCTGACTCTATCCGCTTCGAGGCCTTGATCCGCGGGGACTCGCTCCCCGCCTGAAAAGCCGCCAGAGTCGCCTGGACGCCCCAATAGACGGCGAAAACCAAGGTGACGTATCGGGGCCAACGTCGCAGATATTCGCCGCAGATCACGACGGCCGGGATAATGGTGATCGAAGCCCACCAGAACCTGTCCGTTTCCGCCGGCAGCACGGTAAAGAACAAGAACACCGCCCAAAACGACCACGACAACAGGCGCAGCCTATTCCGGCGTCGGGAAACCAGAGCCAGCGTCGCTGTGAGAAGGTAAAGGGCGCCTGCCGGCCAGTGGCACCAAGACGGATTCCAGCCTTGAAGGTCTACGGCGAACTCGCCCAGATACAGCCAAACGGCACGAGGCGAGATGGCCGGAGTTTTCGTCACGAGATCGATGTCGCGATAAAAGTAGCCCTCATAAAAGTGAGTAGCGTTCCAGACGAGGTCCGGGGAAATCACGACGACCGCAACCGCATGCATCATCAGCCATTTCCCTTGCAACAAAGACGCCCGACGCTCAGGATCAACCAAGGTGTGAAGCCACAGAATCGGGAAGAGCAGGATGGCCGTTTCCTTGCTAAGGTAGGCGAGCCCCACGACGGCGCCCAACAGCGCGAAGTCCCGGTAGGTCTGGGTTTCCGTGGCCCGAAGGTACAGCAATAAGGCTAGGGTCGCGAAGAATACCAGCAGAATCTCCGGCTCGAAGGCGTACGACCAAGTGTGGTGGAAGCGGTCAACCGCCAGCAGAGCCGCCGCCCACAGACCCGCGTGCACCGAGCACAGCTTCTTGCCCAGCAGGAAGACCAGAAAGACGTTCACCGTACCGAATAGAACATGAAGGATGCGCAGTCCAAAATCACTATTGCCAAAGAGATAGCCACTGATTTTCACGACGTATTGAATCTCGCATAATATCGAGTTAGTCAAGGCCAAGAGAAGACTGCTTCCAGAAGGCCGTAATCAAGCGCGGTTTGCGGCGCATGCGACGCAGGGATTTGCGGGCACGCTCGTCCAGCTCCCAGTAGTCCTTCGGACAGACGTTCGGCAACTCGTGCTGCTTCCAGTAAGCCCAAATGTATTCCACCGGGTTCAGCTCCGGTGCATAGGGCGGCAAGCACTCCGTGGCGATGTGGCCTTCGGAGAGCTCGATGAACTCCCGCACCAGGCGGCTGCGGTGCGCCGGCAGGCGGTCCCAGACGATCAGCAGCGGGCCGTCGATGTGGCGGACCAAAGCCTTCAGGAAGTCGATGACCTCCAGCTCGCCGATGGCGCCGGGATAGAGCCGGAAGTAGAAGTTGCGCAAGGTCAGCCCGGCGGAAACGGAAAGTTTCTGCCAGTTGAAGTTGAACTCCAGCACGGGTGTCTCGCCGCGGGGCGCCCAGGTGCGGCAACGATGGGGCTTCTGACTCAGTCCGCTTTCGTCGATGAAGACGATCGTGCGGCCTTGTTTTTGGGCTTTTTTTTAGTGGCCGGCCAAGTCTTGCGCCGCCAGTTGCGGATGGCTTCTTCGTTGCGCTCGCGGGCCTTGCCGACAGGCCGTTGCGGGCTCCAGTGGAGCGCCCGCAGGATCTTCCAAACATGACCTTCGTGATAGCGCACGCCGAACTCGTCGGCGATCAGACGAGCGACTCGCGGACAAGTCCACAGCGGCGTCGAGAAGCCCTGCGCTTCGGGGCCCCGCAGCAGCATTGCCTCCAGACGTTCCCGTTGCGTGGCGTCTAACAGCGGCTTGCGGCCGGCGCGCCCGGCCCGGCGGAGTCCGGCGGCACCGTGCGCGCCATGCTCGCTAACCCAACGGCTCACGCTTTGCTGCGCCGCCTTCACGCGCCGTGCTGCCTCGGACTGACTCAAACCTTCGTCGACGACCAGCCGCACGGCCTCCAGCCGTCGCTTTTCCAGAGCATCAAAATCGCGCCTTACGCCTCTTGGGTTCCCCATGTCTATTAAGACGAGCAGAACCCCCAAAAGGTTACTCTATATTATGCGCGAGTCAATAGACGGTTAGCAGGGGATGGTTCACTGTTTGCCAGACCAACCGCAAGTTGCCGGGCCGCAAGTCGATCGCCTCGGCGCGCGCAATGATCATGGATTCGTCGTAGTTGAGGTTCCCGATCCAGGCGCCGAGCAGTCTTAGACCGGCGGCGACGGCTAGGATGACCCAAAGGATTCCGGGAAAGCGCCGGCTCACGTTAACTCGTCCTGACAAAGCACGAAGAAACATTCTTTGTTTCAGCCGCCGGGCCCCGTCCAGCGCGCCCATCGCGGCGTCCTCGCGACGTTACGACAAACGGCTTCGCAATGCAAGCAAGTGTGTAGTCGAGGGGGGCGCGAAATAGCCTCGACTCTTCCTATTCCGAGGTGACGTTTGGCCCTCACTGATTTCCCAACCGGAATTTCCGGACCCCGTCCTCGTACTCCGAACGATAACGCGACTCCGAAGCCACCCCGCTCGCCGAAATGGCGAAGACCCTCACGACGGGCGGCGGATCCCGGTCGAAGACGTTGCCCGGCAGAATAATGCGGAATCCCGCCTGCTCCAACGACGGGGCCGCCAACCTCTTCGCAAGCCTGCGCCGGCTCAAGGCCGTGTGAGATCCATGATTCGCTTCACCGTCCACGAAGACCGACAGCTGGTCGGCGGGTCTGAGATCCGCTTTATCGAACGCCCACCCGGCGAGTCGAGTGGAACCCATCCGTTGTCGCACCTGACCGACCGCACCGCGCATCGCCCCGGGAACGATGCGGATGGTCTCACCCGTCGAAGACACGATAGATTCTTCCTTCCCGGACTGCTCCTCCACGAGAGAGTACGAGACATGACCCTTTTTTTTCGGAGCGACGCCAAGCTTGGTCGATCCTCCGGCCCTGAGATGACGAAGACTTCTACCCGGTTAGAGCCTTTCTTAAAAACGGTGTCGGGAACCATGGCTGTAAACGACCAGCGACTCTCGGGACCCTTGTAGGTCCGAGTAACAGCCTCGATCCCGCCATTCACCGTGACCGCCAGATATATTGACTCCCGCATAATATAGAGTAACCTTTTGGGGGTTCTGCTCGTCTTAATAGACATGGGGAACCCAAGAGGCGTAAGGCGCGATTTGATGCTCTGGAAAAGCGACGGCTGGAGGCCGTGCGGCTGGTCGTTGACGAAGGTTTGAGTCAGTCCGAGGCAGCACGGCGCGTGAAGGCGGCGCCGCAAAGCGTGAGCCGTTGGGTTAGCGAGCATGGCGCGTACGGTGCCGCCGGACTCCGCCGGGCCGGGCGCGCCGGCCGCAAGCCGCTGTTAGACGCCACGCAACGGGAACGTCTGGAGGCAATGCTGCTGCGGGGCCCCGAAGCGCAGGGCTTCTCGACGCCGCTGTGGACTTGTCCGCGAGTCGCTCGTCTGATCGCCGACGAGTTCGGCGTGCGCTATCACGAAGGTCATGTTTGGAAGATCCTGCGGGCGCTCCACTGGAGCCCGCAACGGCCTGTCGGCAAGGCCCGCGAGCGCAACGAAGAAGCCATCCGCAACTGGCGGCGCAAGACTTGGCCGGCCACTAAAAAAAAGCCCAAAAACAAGGCCGCACGATCGTCTTCATCGACGAAAGCGGACTGAGTCAGAAGCCCCATCGTTGCCGCACCTGGGCGCCCCGCGGCGAGACACCCGTGCTGGAGTTCAACTTCAACTGGCAGAAACTTTCCGTTTCCGCCGGGCTGACCTTGCGCAACTTCTACTTCCGGCTCTATCCCGGCGCCATCGGCGAGCTGGAGGTCATCGACTTCCTGAAGGCTTTGGTCCGCCACATCGACGGCCCGCTGCTGATCGTCTGGGACCGCCTGCCGGCGCACCGCAGCCGCCTGGTGCGGGAGTTCATCGAGCTCTCCGAAGGCCACATCGCCACGGAGTGCTTGCCGCCCTATGCACCGGAGCTGAACCCGGTGGAATACATTTGGGCTTACTGGAAGCAGCACGAGTTGCCGAACGTCTGTCCGAAGGACTACTGGGAGCTGGACGAGCGTGCCCGCAAATCCCTGCGTCGCATGCGCCGCAAACCGCGCTTGATTACGGCCTTCTGGAAGCAGTCTTCTCTTGGCCTTGACTAACTCGATATTATGCGAGATTCAATAGGTGCTCCGCGGCGCCTCGGCCGGCGTTGATCCGGCCAACTATATGGGCTGGGATGAAAGGCCCGTCAAGATCTACTTCCTCAAAGCTCCACTCTTCCTTCAATTCCAACTCCAGCCCCAACGCACCGGCAAAGGGCAGTTGGTCGATCTTTTGACCGACCAAAGAGCGGAATCGTCCAATACGGTAGATGCTGCCGGGATCTTCGCCCGATCCGAACAAGGAGATCTTCCGCTCGACCGTAGCCGCCAGTCCCTCGACGCCAGCGTTAAACACCAGAGACCTCATATCGTTATATTGCTGGCTGAAGAAAAGCTTCTTGGATCGTTCCGGGTGAAAAAGTGCGAGAACTGAATGGCCGTCGACCACCCACGGCAGCTCGGCTCCCAGGACGTCAGCGATGGTCGGAAGCACATCGATGATTTCAACGTTTCGATCGCTCACCACGCTCGTCCGCTGGTAAGGGACCTTCACGAACAGCGGCACGGCCAAGATGTCCGCCCAGTTTTTCTCCTCCGCGACGCGATGTGGCTCATTGGGCCAAAAACTCGCGCCGTGATCAGCAACGACGAAGACCAGAGACCGATCGTAGAGTCCCACCTCGCGGAGTTTTGTCAGGAGAGTTCCGAGCAGCCGGTCTGCATACCTCACCTGAAGAAGATGCCGCTGAAAACCCTGAACCGTTTCCCATTCGTCACTTCCCCACTTGTATCCCCCAAGTCCGTGGGGAAGACGAGATAAACCACCGGGACCATACCGTTTGCCGGAGGGCAGATACGTATAGGGGGTGTGGGGAACGAGCGTGTGAAGAAAATACAAAACCCGCCCGTCGGCAGGCTGAATCCAGTTGGAAAACTGGGACACAATCCAGCCGTAGTCCATGTTCTGACGTCGTAGTTCCCCGGGCGGGGCGGCCTTCTTCCTCGGCGCCGTCGCGCCAAAGTCTCGCAATGCAGCCGTCACCGAAGGGAGATTCCGCGATAGGTCAACCGGAAGCAACACGTGCAGGTACACCAGCCGCAGGTCGGAAAGTGTTGTTCGGATGCGCGCCGCGAAGCTCTCTCTCAGTATCGGCTCACGGCATAGATCCTCCGGGCAGATGCGCGACACACTCTCGAAAGCGTTCAACACGTAGTTCTTGCGTAGCCACGTAAACAGGTTCTCCGGGTAGTTTGCCGCGGTCGGGGGGACAGGCTTCCTGGTGTACCTGCCGGTCAGGATGGCGGGGAGCACGTGCGGAGTATAGTTTGACACCGTGCTGGCGTTGCGGAACCAGTGGGAGTCCCTCGCCAGCGCTGCGAAGTTCGGATATCGGAAAGCATTAATCCGCCGATGTTCATCCATCAGCGAAGAAGTCGGAAGCTCGTCAAACACCAGAAGAACGATAGGAATATCGGAGGAGACGCCTCCCCGGACGGCAGGCAGCTCCCGTTCGACAAAAAGGAGGTCCGACACCGGGGGCCGCAACAGGAACAGCGCCGGGAACACCACGATACTCGGCCAGAGAAAGGTGAGAAACCTTTCTACGGGGCGCACTCGGCAAGAAGCCCAACCTACGGGGAGTCCCACCAACAGGGAGGCGACGACGAGAGTAGTCCCCGGGCCGGTGAATAGCGCCTTGAAGGCTTGAAGAGCAATGGCGCCGACCAGCAGCCCGGTTGCCAGCTGATGCGCGTAGTCCCCTGCCCGGCGATGAAGGAAACCAGCCAACGTCCCGGCCAGAACCGGCAGTCCGGGAAGAACGAGGCACAGGATAGCTACGAGAACCAACAGATCCGCGGGGCGAAGGCGGTGAGCAACCAGGAATGCCGAGTTTCCTGATAACAGGTCGAACAGCGGTTGGGCTACAGCGAAACCAAACAGGGCGAAGATGTGCAGGCTTCTCGGGAAACGGCGGGCGGTCTTCATACCCTGCGCTGCTCACGCTGGTTCGTTGGGCAATCCATCATCACCAAAAGAGCCGCCAAAGCAGGCTTGTAGCAGTGCGAGGGAATTGCGCTGGAACGTGAAAAGAGTCCGCCAGTTCGAAGCTCAATGCTTACCCAGCTTCACGGTCCGGACCCCGTCTTCGTACTCCGAACGATAACGCAACTCCGAAGCCACCCCAGCCGACGAAATGGCGAAGACCCTCACGATTCGCGGGCGATCTCGCTCGAGGACAAGCCCCGGTAGGACGACATCAAAGCCGGCCCGCACTATGGACGGGGAGCCGAACGCTTTGACGAGGTCGCTTCGGCCGACGACATTGTGACCGTAGTGATTCGCCTCGCCGTTGACAAATACGGCCACTTGATCGGCGGGCCGGCGGTGGTCTCCATCGGATGCCCAGCCGCTGATCTGTGTTCGCCCGTCTTGCTGTCGTACGACATCGACGGCGCCGTCCATCGTGCCGGAAACCATGCGCACGGTCTCTCCCCACGGGGAGACGATGATCTCGGAAGCGTCTTGGTTCGTCAGAAGAGAGTATCTGATTTCTCGCGCGCTCGTGCCCAGGCGCCGCTGATGCGAGCCGTCGGGGTACTCGGACCGGTACCAGAGCTCGGTAGCAACCGATGTCGTCGAGATCGCAAATACGCGTACCACGGGCGGTTGATCTTGCTCGAAGACGGGCTCCGATAACACGACATCGAAGCCGGCCTGCGTCATCGATGGCGAGCCGAAACCCTCGACGAGATCGCTTCGGCTCACCGCTTTGTGACCGTGATGGTCGGCTTCGCCATTGACGAAGACCGCTATCCGATCCACAGATGTACGGTGGGCGCTGTCGGACGCCCACCCGCCAAACCGCGTACGCCCTTCCTGCTGCCCGACCACGTCGACCGATCCATCCATGGCGGCCGGATCGATGCGAATCGTCTTCCCGTCCGGGGATACCAGAGATTCCTCAAGAGTCTCGCCATCGGTCGCAATCGAGTATCTAATTGTTCTCGCACTTCTTCCCAGACGCAGCCTCCGGGAATGGTCGTAATACTCCGGCCTGTAGTTAAGCTCCGAAGCCATTCCCGCCGCCGAGATGGCGAAGACTCGCACGACCGGCGGGGGGACGCTCTCGAAAACTGGCCACAATAGCTCAACTCGGAATCCAGCCCGTTTCAACGCGGGCTCCTGAAAATCCGCGGCGATGTAGACTCTGTGCATCTCGGCGTGCCCCGAGTGACTCGACGCACCGTCGACGAAGGCTACCACGCGATCGGCGGGCTTGCGGTGGTCTCCGTCAGACGCCCAGCCCCGGAACCAGGTGCGCCCCAGCTCTTGTTGCACCGTTTCCACCGCACCGTCCATGGCGCCGGGAACGATCCGAATGGTCTCGCCGTTTGAACGTAGGATGCTTTCTTGGGCGCTTCCACCCAAAGCTCGCGCCAGAGAGTACTCATGGGTCAGTGCTGTCCGGGGAAAGTCGCGCCATCGGACGGTAAGTCTCGACCGCTCAATGTCTTATGGCCTGTTTTGCCCGGGAACGATTTGAAATCCCGAGGCCGCAAATGGTCGCCTGAACGGAGCATCCGGACGCGGCACAATGAGGGATGAACCTTGGCCGTACGGTTTTCTCCCAACTGATCGAGCACCTACCGAGCAAAGAGTTTCAGAAATGTGTATCGCGCTACCGCGGCGATTCCTATCTGAAAAGTTTCTCCTGCTGGGATCAGTTTCTTGCGATGGCATTCGCCCAGCTGACCTATCGGGCAAGCCTCCGCGACATCGAGACGTGCCTGCGTTCGATGCACGGCAAACTCTACCACATGGGATTCCGCGGCAGGGTAGCGCGCTCGACACTGGCCGATGCGAACGAGTCGCGCGACTGGCGGATCTACGCGGACTTCGCGCAGGTCTTGATTGGCATGGCACGGCCGTTATATGCCCACGACCCGATCGGTGTGGACTTGGACCAGACTCTGTACGCTCTCGACTCGACAACAATCGACCTCTGCCTGTCGCTGTTTCCGTGGGCGAGATTCCGCAAGCAAAAGGCCGCCGTGAAGATGCACACGCTGCTGGATCTGCACGGCAATATTCCCACGTTCATCCGCATTACTGGAGGCAAAGTGCACGACATCAACATCCTCGACGAGATCGGCCCGGAGGCCGGCGCGTTCTACGTCATGGATCGGGCCTACGTCGATTTCGAACGCCTCTTCGTGTTCACTCTCTGCTCGTCGTTCTTCGTCGTGCGAACCAAGAAGAACATCTTGCTCCAACGGCGCTACTCGCATCCCGTCGACAAATCCACGGGCTTGCGCTCGGATCAGACCGTCATACTGGCTGCCATCGAATCGGCCCAAGCCTATCCCGACCCGTTGCGGAGGGTCAGTTACTTCGACGCCCGGACGAACAAGCGGCTGAAGTTTCTGACCAACAACTTCGCGCTCCCGGCGCTGACCATCGCCCACATCTACAAGTCGCGTTGGCAGATTGAGTTGTTCTTCAAGTGGATCAAGCAACATCTGCGAATCAACTCGTTTTACGGCACCAGCGAGAACGCCGTCAAGACGCACATCTGGATCGCTGTCTCGATTTACGTGCTCATCGCCATCGTCCGGAAACGGCTCGGGCTGGAAGCGAGTCTTTACCAGATTCTACAGATTCTCAGCGTTACGCAATTCGAAAAAATGCCCCTTTTACAGGCACTCCAGCCATCCGACTCCCCAAACGAATCCCCCTATGACCCCAACCAATTGATTCTATTCGACTTTTAACCGGACAGCAGTGTTCCGCAACATCCTCCAATGCTTGAACCGGGGTTTTGGGGATTCGTTCAATCCGATCTAGTATCATTCTGCCAGGAGGCTTATCCCAATTAAGCAATTCACCATCAGCGCGTTCTTCATCGGTTTGCTTGCCATTAGCTGGATTCTGGGCGACGACGTCGCAACGAGCGCGGCGCAGAGCACGGGGTCCGGACCGGGACGGAGCGGGGGAATCAGCGGTCAGGGAAAGATGAGGTTCCGGGTCCTCTACACCTCCGACCATCTACCGGCCGAGGCCCAGAAAGTCCTGACCAAGGCGCATGGGGGCTTCGCCATCGATCGTCGGGATGGAAAGGGCGAGACCTACTTCGCACTTCCAGGAGCGGGAATCATTCGGATCAGCTCTGATCTGAAGAGCACTCGAATGCTGGATACCCCGGCTGAAATGAAGGACACGAACACGCACAACACAACGATCTGGTACGCGCCGGATGGCAGCGCTTTCCTGACTTTTCCGGGTAATGACGCGGGTCAGGTCTTCACAACGACCCTCGACGGAAAGCTGGTTCACTCCCTGGAGACGCCAGAGGGTCGCACCGATCTGGGTCACCCTCTAGCCAACGACTACTTCTACGGAGCGGGCAACTTGGTGCCGACGGACGTGGAGCAGTTGGACGGGTTGCTGTACGTGGCAACGGGCTACTCCAACCTCGACTTCGTGCTGACGGCCCGAATTTCGAGCACAAATCCTTTCCAGACCGCCTGGCACGACCTGGCGTTTGGCGGCAAGGGCAGCGGTGTCGGCCAGTTCGGCACGGCACATGGCATTACCGTGCCGCCGGGCACGAAGCGAGTCGATGTCACCGATCGGCCAAATTCCGAGATCGATCGCTTCACCCGCTACGGCCACTATCTCTCTATCTTAAAGCTGCCCCTTGGCTCCCGGCCTTGTGACGTTGACTACCTGGGAAGCTACGCGATTGTAGCTGCCTTGCGGGGTCCGGATCGAAGCAAGGGCGCTCCGATTTATATCCTCGAGGATGATCAGTTGATCTCCACGGTCATGCCCAAGGAGGAGCTGGGCCTGGAGAACTTCAAGCTCATCCATAACGCTGTTCTTAGGAAGTATGGCAACAAGCTCTACATCATCGCCCAGGCGCATGACCCGGGTGACTTCGCTATCTTAGAGCAGGTGGCCAACTAAGCCACGCTAGGTTCCCCATCCTCGAGGAATTGGGATGCTGAAAGCGTTGTTACTTCGAAAAAGTCTTCAATCTCCGCAGCCACGTTCCGTCAGCTCTTTTCTTGATGGCCTTTCGGAGGGGTTTCACGAGCGCGTCTGGTACGACGAGCGGCCCGGACACACCGATGGGAAAGAAGCGATCGATAGCTAGAGAGGTCGAGGTGTCCCGAGCGTGTCGCTGACGTCAGCCGCGTTCCTGTCCACGACGCTAGCCCTAGTGCTGCTAGCGTGCGAGGGAGAGCGCCCCGCGGTACAACCGGGACTTGAACCCGAACGGCCTGACGAGGCCCTCCAGGGTATTATCGCCACCGCCGTCAACCCCCATCCGGAGAAATATCCCCAAATCGGCGCCTGGCTGAAAACGCGCGATATCGCCTTTTTGACCTGCCTCTTTCCCGACGTGCCTGGGCTGAGGCTTGACGGCTGGATATACGAGAGTAGCCAACACTATCTCAGCCTGGAAAGCATTAATGTGTCGGTCGACCACACGCTTGAATTTCGTCACCGCTTCCGCGAACATCCCGAAGTCATTCACGTGATGACGGTAACCGGCGAACCGGGGGCGATCGAGTTGCGCGGGCGCCTCGAGCTCGACGAAAAGGCAGCTCCAGCCCGTCGAAACAACGACGTGTTGTTAGGTCAGGCTGTCGACACCTCTTTGGGCGCCATGCACCGCTCCATCAACAACTATTCACCCTGGGTGGGAGAGCGCGTGCCCGGAGAGCCCGACTTGGCTCCAGACATTTGTTACCAACTCGTCCGAGCGCCCGCTTTCCGTAGCGCCCCCTACGAGAGCCCACGACACGGTTTTTTAACCAAAGTATGCGGGGGTTGCCGGCAGCTACTGGGAGTTCGTCAAACGGTCCTTCATCTTTACCGGTCGGGGCCTGACGTTGCTGCATGAGACTGGGAGAACCGAGATTGCATCGAAACACGATTTGCCGCAGGACGATCCGAGGAATAACCCCCCGCTCGCGCAGAGTTATTTCGGCGTCTGGCAGAACGTACCGAAGGTGACGTATTGTAGTCCGACCCGCTACGTTTACCCGGTCATGGGTGTTATTTCGACGGATGGCGAATACCTCGTGGCCGTGGCCAGCGACTCTCCGGGGTTCATGCTGCAAGCTTGGATCGACTGCGTCCACGACTACGCGCGCTTCCTCCCGCCGCACGTTCCTCTCGCCGAGCGCACCTGGAGGCGGAAGTTCTACGCCATGGAGAACGACCCCGATGCCCTGTTGGCTCGTGTCGCCAGAGATTTTCCCGAGGCGATGAAGCTCAAGGCACAAGCACGGTAACGGCCGAGACCTCGAAAGATTGAGCATGTTGCTCGCGTTGCCGTTGGGGGCACATTGTACTTCGCGTTCTTGACGGAGGCCGCTAAGAGGCGGTAAAGTAACCAGCACTTCGGCCCTCGGCTGGTGAGAAAAGCTGACTGGCCCGCTTTTCTCACCACGTGGCGAGGCGAAGTGCGTGAGAGGCCCGTCAGTACAAGGCGCGCGCCGCTCAGCGAGCGGAGGCGTACTTGAACAGTACGTTGAGCACGGTGAGCAAGCGCAACGCAGTAATGGCGGGCTTATGGCGTGCTTCGGCCCGTCAGGTGGTGAGAAATGCGGGCTAGCTCCAGCGTGAGTGACCACGGTTATTTGCCGCGTCCAAACGGGTGGTCCATCCACGAGTTGACTGGGAATCCGAGTTGCCGTCCGGGGGCTGGGGCCCTTGAACGAAGAGGGTTGCAACCCTACGGTAAGTAATTGAAAAAGGGAGTGAACAATGGTTCTATCGAAGATCATCGCCATGGGGACGGGCATCTATCACCGCTATGGGATCGATGCGGCGTTGAGGGGTCTTAGCAAGACAGGATGCGGTCATGTCGAGATAGCCGCCACTCCCGGGATTGACCACGTTCATCCCGATATGGACGACGCCGCGGTCGAGGCCCTGACGGAAAAGCTGAAGCAGCATAATCTCGAAGTCGTGAGTTTGAATGGCAACATCGGCATGATGACGGAAGATGGCGTCGAGCAAACCAAGAAACTCATCAGCCTTGCTCCGAAGCTCGGCGCGGCGATCATCGTCAATACAGTCGGCGGCGAGCACCTGGAAGAAGATTTGCCCCCCTTCCTGGCAAATATCAGGGAGGTTGCCGACCATGCCCGAAGTCACGGCGTCACGATCGGTCTCGAGGTCCATGGGAAGCACACGGCCAACGGCAAGCTCGCTCTCGACACGGTTCGTCAGGTCAACGACCCCAATGTGAAGATTAACTACGACACGGCCAACTGCCTCTATTTCGGCGATACGTGGCCGTATGAGGACCTACAGATCGCTGTCCCGGAGACAGTGCACATTCATTTGAAAGACAAGATAGGCGGCAAAGGGCTATGGAACTTTCCGCCCATCGGCGGCGGTGAAGTTGACTTCGAGAGAGTGCTCAACATCCTCGACGACGGTGGCTATGGCGGCGCGCTTGGCGTGGAGATCGAATTTGACGATCGCGGCTGGCCCCCTCTCTCGGAGGTGGACGAGGCGGCGATGTCCGCCTATCGCAACCTGGTGCGATTGCTGCAGCCGCACTGGTAGACCCGGAGCAACGGACATGGACATCGATTTGACAGGCAAAGTGGCACTTATCACCGGCTCTTCCCGCGGGATCGGGCGGGGCTGTGCGCTCGAAATGGCACGCGCGGGAGCGGATATCGTCCTCAACTATCGACAGGACGCCCAGGGTGCGGAGTCGGTGGCCGAGGAGGTGCGCGCCATTGGCCGGGAGGTCTTGGTCGTACAGGCCGACGTCGCCGATCGAGCGGCGGTCGATCAAATGGTGGCGGAAACCGTCGCAAGATTCGGCCACCTCGACGTCCTGGTTTGCAATGCCTACTACAGCAAGCGCCTGCCGTTTCTCGAGCTGCCGGTCGAAGAGATGAAACGCTGTCTCGACGTAACCCTTTGGGGTACGTTCCACGCCGCCCAAGCCGGCGCCCGGCAGATGGTCGCCCAGGGGAAGGGCGGCAGCATGGTCTTCATCACTTCCCTTTTCGCCTTCATACCGTATCCAACCGCGGTCCCCTACTGTACAGCGAAAGCCGGCGTCAATCATATGGCGGCCACGATTGCCAACGAGCTGACCTCGCACCGCATCCGAGTCAACGCCATTCAACCCGGTTGGACGGACACGCCCGGCGAACGGCAGTACACCAATGAAGAGGAGATCAAGGAAGGGGCCAAAAAGCTGCCCTGGGGCCGGCTGGCCACGATCGAAGAGATGGGCCGGGCCGCCACCTTCTTGTGCTCCGACGCGGCGTCCTACATCACCGGCGCCACTCTTCGCGTCGACGGGGCGTTGAGCCTCCAGTTCGGGTATAAGTAGCTTCTCGGCTGTCCAAGTTCTCAGCTAGCATACGGCTTCACGCATGTCAGACCCCTCTCTTCCCCGCCCCTCTCTCGATGACCCGTATCAGCTTCTCCCTGAACACATCGAGGACCCTCCTAAAAAGTTCGGCGACATCTTCCGCAAGATTGGCCCGGGCTTGATTCTGGCCAGCTCCGTTGTGGGATCGGGCGAGCTCGTGGCCACGACGGTGCTTGGCGCCGAGAGCGGCTACACCCTGCTGTGGCTGATTTTGGTGAGCTGCACGATCAAAGTCGCCGTCCAAAACGAAATTGGCAGGTACACGATCGGAACGGGCGAAACTTCGCTGGAAGCTTTTAACCGTGTCCCGGGCCCGCGGTGGCGCGCTTCGTGGGTGGTTTGGGTCTGGTTTGTCGGCGTAGTAATGAGCATGTTCTCGGCCGGCGGCATAATGGGGGCCATCGCTGAAGTGCTCCATACAATGGCCCCCGGCATACCGGTTAACGCCTGGGTGTGGATAGTGAACATCGCCACGGTCATCTTGTTGCTGGTGGGCCGTTACGCGATGGTCGAAAAGGTCGCGGTAAGTCTGGTCGTGATCTTCACGGTTCTTACCGTTAGCGCCGCGGTGCTGCTGTTTAAAAGTCCTGAATATTTTTCGTGGGCCAGCGTCCTTGACGGCTTGTCGTTTCATCTCCCCCAGGCTGGGTTCGTAACCGCCGTCACGGTTTTTGGCCTCACTGGCGCGAATGCGAATGATCTGATCCAGTATTCCTATTGGTGCACGGAGAAGGGATACGCGCGATTCGCCGGTCCTCGAGACGACACCGACGCTTGGAGACGGCGAGCGCGGGGCTGGATTCGGGTCATGGGCGTTGACGTCCTCAGCTCGATGGTCGTTTACACCTTCGCCACGGTGGCCTTTTATTTTCTAGGAGCCGGCATCTTGCACGGCATGGGCATCGTCCCGGAGGGCTCGGAAGTAGTGGCGCAGCTTTCCAGCATGTATACCGAAAGCCTGGGCGGTTGGTCCTTCTACCCCTTCCTGATGGGGGCCTTCGCGGTGTTTTACTCATCGCTTTTCGCGGGCACGGCCGCTTTTTCCCTCGGCCTGGCTGATTTCATGGGGATGCTGGGAGCCTACGACAAGCGCAACTACCGGACGAGGCTTAGAGTCACGCACATCGCCGTCGTCGCCCTGCTGTTTCTTCCCACGGTGCTCTTTCTCTTCTTTCAGAAACCGGTCTTGCTGGTGAAGATCGGCGGCGTCGCGCAAGCGCTGATGCTGCCCATGGTCGGTTTTTCAACCGTCTACCTACGACATGCTCACCTGCCGAAAGCGGTTCTTCCCAAGGGATGGCTTACCCTGGCGCTATGGGTGACCTCAGCGGTCATGCTGGTGATGATGGGCTACTCCGTCATTCAGCAACTCACGACGTGAAGGCCGCTGCCGCTTCCAGTTTGAATCAGTTGCCAATCCCAAACGACCTATACTGCGACGGCAGGCTGGAGGGGCGCGATGGGCCCGAGAGTCTGTGGCGGACTCGTGAGAGTGTGGCGGAGATTCGTCCTGCTCCAGCTGCAACGGGAGGTCGCGTTCCGCCGCTAAGATAGCGGAGGGGACGCATGAGGAAATCACGCAAGCACTAACAGCCCAAGAAAAAGTCGTGCGGGAGAGAAAAATCGGGGACTGCCACCAATTCGCCCTCCCTCATAACCCCCGAAACAAAAGCACTTACCTGGAGCGAATTGGCTGGCTGTACCCGATTTTTCCGACTCGAGGAGAACTCTTCCTCCAGGGGAAGAAAAAGAAAAGCACCCACTCGGTCGTTTAGGTTGGAGATAACTCGCTTGCCCTGGACGGGGCTTGAAACCCTATGAATAAAAACGCTGAAGGTCGCTACCAGGTGGGGATGCCGGAATCAGATTGGAAATGCGAGGTTTACACTCCTGCCGACCGCTGGTGAGAAATGCGGGCTAGCCGGAGCTAGACACCGACTCCCTAGCAAGGCCTTCTACCGTAGACGAGCCAGCGGTGGCTTGGGGGGTGGGGGGGCTAAAACCGAAAGCGCACGGCCAACTGGAAAGTGCGGTCCAGCCCTTGCGAGCGAACGATGCCGAAATAGGGATCGTCGATGTTCGAGAACGGGGCGTTCCAGTTGGTGTTGTTGAAGACGTTGAGCATGTCGAATCCGGCGTCGATGGAAGTAATCTCGCCGACGGTGACGACTTTGGACAAGCGCAGGTCCCATTGCTGAAAGCCCAGCATGCGGAAAGCGTTGCGGGGTGAGGTGCCCTGGCGAAGCTCGTCGAAGTTCCTCGGCACGACGGGATCGAACGCCGTGGGGTCGAAGGCGAACCGGCCGGTCGCCGTACGCCCGTCGGCGAGCGTGAAGCTGCGCACGGCGCCGGGGTCGAGCCGCCGGAATTCACCCACTTGGTCCGGGCGCCCGACGCGTTCGAAGCTGAAAGTCGGATCCTGTGTCTGGCGGATGTCGAGAGGCAAGCCGGATCGCAGCCTCCAGGCGCCGCTGATACGCCAGTTATCCGCCCAGCTTAGCCTGCCTCGAATTTTCGGCGGCAGACGGAGGCGATAAAACCACGAAGCCAGAACGGCGTGGGTGCGGTCAAAGTCCGAAAAACTCCACGGTTCGGTGGCCAAGGTATTTCGTAAAGAGTCGCTGCCGTCGTCGAGGGCCTCTGACCACGTGTAGGCCACTTCAAAAGCGAGGTCGCGGGTCAGATAGCGCGTCGCGCGCAGTTGGACGCCGTTGTAGCGGCCCCTGCCCGAGCTTTCAAAGGAGCGGACCTCGCTGTAGCGGGGAAAGCGCCGCATGTTGCGGATGAAGCTGAAACCGAACGCCGGGTTGCGAAGAAATGTGTTCAACTCTTGCTGCCGCTGCAGGTTCGACGTGCGCGTCCCCAGATAGACGGCGCTGAAGAAGATTCGTTGGGGCAGCAGCCGCTGCCAGCCGATCGTCCAGTGCTCGGCCCGGGCGTTCTCGAAGTTGGGATCGAAAACCAAGATCGGATAGCTGATCACCGAGCTGCGGATCGAATCGGGTTCCGCCGCCGGCACACCGGACAAAGGAGCGCTGAAACTTCCCGGCTGCTGCGCGATTCTCGCGAAATCGTACCGATTGTCGGTGCTGTAGGGGGGATAGGTGGCTTGCAGCAGAGCCGCGGCGCTCGAGCCGGCGAAGGTTCCAAAATCGTGGAACACGCCGTAGGAAGCACGAAAGACCGAGCGCCCCGATTCCCCGAGAATCCATCGCGACAACGGGCTCTCCCAGGTCGGCGAAAATGTCACACCCAGCCGCGGGGAAACATGCCTCCCGTCGGTACGGATCGTCGAGCGGGGCAGCGGCCCGGAATCCCCGTCCGGATCGCCCGGAAATATCAGATTGGGCAGGGTGTCGGAGAAGCGCTGGCTTTCGATGTTTTCCCGGAAAGCCGCGACTCGATCCAGGCGGTCCACGGCGGGAGGTTGCGACTCGAACCGCAATCCCAAGGTGACCTGCAGACCCCGCGTGGGGCGCAGTTCCGTCTCGCCGTAGAAAGCAAACTCGTTCCAGCGTAGGTTGAGGCCGCGGGGCGTGCGCAGCCGGTAGGTGCTTGGGACGCCGACCAAGATGTTGGCGGCGCTGTTGAGCGTCCCGAAGAACCCCGGGCGGGAAAATTCGAAGCTGCCGGCCGAGTTTTCGACGTTAGTGAAGGGCCAAATCCCGCGCTGAAACAGCGCTCCGCCCCGAAACAGCCACGTCCCTCGGCGGTAGACGACGTCTTCGGCGACTTGAAATGTCGTCTGTGCCGAGGATTCAGCCGTGAGAAAGGGCGCGATGCGCAAGCGCTCCCCGCCGTTGTCATCAAACAGCGTCAGGTCGGGAATTGTGCCCGGGTTGGCCCCAAAACTGAGGAAATCGAAGCCGAATTCTTCGGCAGGAGTATCGAGGAAGTCCGGGTGGCCCTGGCGGAAGTTGGTCGACAAGCGCTGGGCGGCAACCCGAAAACTGTGTTCCAGCCCGGGAGTCGGCGTGTGCGTCAAAGTAAGCTGTGGGCTGTGCGAGAACTGGCGAACTCGAGTGGTCGTGCCGGGCGCCAGGTTCAACGCTCGAAGCGGATTGTGGACCTTGCCGCGAAAGTTGAAATAGCTGAGGTGCAGACCCCACTTGTTGCGCCTGAAATCGAGGCGCCCTAGCCACATTTCTCCGCTGCTATCGAGGTCGCTTTCCGACCGGTGGAGATCTTCGCCGACGTTCGGCGCGGGCAGGAACGTGTCCAAATACTTCTCCATCAGCGGGTTGAACGCCGACGGCGGAACGATGCCGTTGAGAAACGGGGTTCGGGCTGTCGGATCGAGAGGCCGTTGCTGGTCGGGCAAGTCGGAAAAGTCGCCAGCTCGCTCAGCGGCTGTCAATACCGGCGAAATCCCGCTGTGGAGGGCGTTGGTTCGCCAAATCTCCCCGTCGGCAAAAAGGAAGAGGCCGTGCTTGAGCGAGAGCGGACCGCCGAAATTGCCCCCACCAACCGCGCCGCGGATCGAATCGGTCGAACCGTCGAAGCCCTCGAAAACGCTGTCGCCCCGGGGCCGCCAGAATGCTCGGGCCTCCCCATGCCAGTCAGCGCCTCCACTGCGTGTGACGGCGGAAACGACCGCGCCGGCGTTGCGTCCGTCACGGGCCGAGTAGGTGTGGGTGACCACGCGAAACGTATCGATCGCTTCCGGAGTCGGTCCGAAGGTGGCCGCCTGAGCGCCGGTGATTCGATTCTGGGCGTTATTGGAGGCGCCATCGAGCTGGTAGTTGATGGCCGAGCGTCGAGAACCGTTGGCGGACGCGGCCGCGGCTTGACCCGAGAGCGGCCCCACCTCGAGCGACTCCACCGGGCTCATACCGGGAACAAGCACAAGAAGCTTATCCACCGCCGTGCGGCCTTCCGAGCCAATCAGCAGCGGCACGCTTTCAATCTGCTCGCGCACCAGCCCATACTCAAGCGCCATGCCTTCCAACCCGGCCTTCGGGCGAGTCAGCGGTGGGGCCAGCCGCGCTAAGGCTACGTGTACCTCGACCGGGAGATCGGGCAACACCTCGTAGGGACCAAGCCGCCGCATCGCGTACCCCTCGCGGTGCACGGCCAGAGAGTAGCGGTCCGCGCTTAGCTCCGAGAAAGAGAAATCCCCGGCCAGATCGGTGTGCGCGACGATCGACTTCGCGGTAGAAAGGTTGATCAGCCGGACTTCGACGCCTTCCAGAGGGGTTTGGTCCGTGTCAACGACCTGGCCGACAATCCTTCCGGAGGGGAGCCGTTGAGCCGCCAGGTTGGCTGCCAGCAACGACAGGCACACCACCCCCCGGACCAGCAGACCAAAGCGGTCCATGGACTTATTGTAAGGCCTGGGAGCGATTCCCGAGGCGGCTGATCCCGGAGCGGATGCGATGCAGCAACTGGCCTGGGGAAGGACTTGTCGAGGAGGCGTCGATGGTCAGCCGCGGGGCGCCGAGCAACTCGATGAGCGTACCATCGAGTAGAAGAGTCTGTTGAAGTAGCTCCCCACTTTCGCCGGCCCAGGCGGCCTTGTCCGCGGGTTTCGGCTCCGTTTCCCGGTACGCCCAGAACCGTCTCGGCAGGGCTTCGGAAAGCCGATCGTAGATGCGCGCTTGCTGCTCGGAGGCGGCGGCAAGGTGGAAGCTCATTACGTCCCGGAACCGCGCGACGGCGGCCGCCCCCAGACGTTCGACTTCGTTCGCCCCCGCAGTGTTGAGTAAGCTGTTCAGGGAGTACACATGCGCGAGAAGCCGCGATTGGCCGCGGAAGACGTCGGTGACATAGCGATCCAATTCCGACTCTAGCGCCGTGGGCGTCGGGGGCTGGAACGAACGCCGGGCCGTGTCGCTAAAGTGCGCCAGCAAGGAGTTGCGGACCACTCCGGTCACCGCGCGAGGAGCGGTTCTCCTGACCGGGGTCGCCTCTTCCTGGGCCCTCGCGCCCTCCCGGCGAAGACGAAGGTCAAAGCCCACACGCCGAGCTCCCGCTACCTTCGAGACCGCCGC
Source organism: Bryobacterales bacterium (assembly GCA_965248365.1). Taxonomy (GTDB): domain Bacteria; phylum Acidobacteriota; class Terriglobia; order Bryobacterales; family UBA6623. The sequence continues at coordinate 2,250,418 of CBDFJA010000004.1, forward strand.
GGTGAACTGCTGTTTCGACGCTGCATGCTCAACGCTGCCGACAAAGAATAACCGGCCGCCGAGCAACTCCGGCTCAACGTCTTGTTCCCATACACCGGCTTTCATCATCATCCAGCGCCCGTCGATCGACGCCAGCAAGCTTGCGGGCGTTTTGGCGGAAGCTTTCGGCGACGGAACGGCGACGGCAAGCGGCGCGAGCGGCGGGTCGACGACGATGGGCAACACACCGATGGGTGGTTCGATAGCGGAAGCGAGTTCAAATTTCGGGAATGCGATTTGTTCCGCCGATGGCGGCGCGGCGGCAAACTCGGGCATCGTAAAGCGTGCGACGCCGCTCAGCGCTCTTGGGAGCGTCTGCCGTAGCGGCGCTATATCGGCTCTTTGCTCGGCTGCTCCCGCAATCGCCGCGTGCGGCTTCACCTCGGGGGCTAGCTCCGCCGGGGCAACGGGCTGGCCGGGTTCCACGGCTCCTAACGGATCTGCCGGGCGGGCCTCAAACGGAGTTGAAGCGACGACTTCAGTCGGGGGCCCCGCGCCTGGCTGCCTCAGCGCCAGGTATCCGGCAAAGGCGGTGATCAGCAAACCGGTCGCCAGGCCGTAGGCTGGGGACCATCGAAGCGGGAAGCTGAGGACGCGCTTAGGCGGATAGAGGGTCTTTGCGAGCACAAACCAAGAAGCCGCGCGGCTTTCTGCCGGCTCGGCGGGGATCGACGATCGCAGCTCGTGCTCAACTTCGCCAAGCAGGCCCTGCACGTCGACCATCGCCATCTGGCAGGAAGCACAGCCCTCAAGATGCTCTGCCCGCGGCGCAACTAGCTCGCCGTCACAGTGCAGCAGCAGTTCTTCCGTGCTTAGGTGCGTCACTCTTCTCCTCAACGTCGGCTCGCAGTTTTGTCAACGCCCGCGAAATGTAACTCACCACCGTCGAAATCGACAAATCGAGAATTTCACCGATTTCACGGTACTTCAGGCCCTCGGTTCGCAACCGCACGCACTCGAGTTCCGGCGGCGTAAGCCGTTCCCAGGACAGCTTGGAGACTTCGATCCGGGCCTCTGTCCGGCTCCCTGGGTCCACCCCGCGGTCATGAACTGTCCACTCTTGTTCACCCAAAAGCTCGGGCCGATGTTTACGGCCCAGGTCGATCAACAGATTGTGTGCTACCCGAAACAGCCATGCCTTCGGTTGAACAATATTTTCTTGCCGCTTGCGAGCTTGGAAAAAGCGGATAAAACTCTCTTGTGCAATATCTTCTGCTTCCGATCGATCGTCGAGATGATAGCGAAGGTAGCGAATCAAGCTGTCACGGCACTCATCGAAGAGCCGTTCGGTTTCCGAAGCTGCGGAATCGGAGCCACCAAAAGGTTGCACGAGTCCCCCCGCGCCGTGACGCCAGATTCACCTTCAAAGACGAATCAGGCGGGATTTCTTACGGCACATCTGCTCTCAATCTTATTCTGCGGTCACGCGGGCTAGATTGTCAAACCGGGCAGCGCCCTCAAACGCTCCCACAAATTATTGAAACCAAGTAATTTACCGGCGCTCGGCCGGGAAAACGTGTCTTCGCGTTCACACTCGGAAGGCGACAAAAAATCAGCCCCTCATCCATCATGACCTGCTATCCATTGATGACGAGGAAGCCTTTCTCGCGGCCTAGCAGTAGAGCTGTTGCTCTTGTTTACGCCGCTGGTAGCGCTCGCCGGGCTCGATCTCGGCGACCCCTCGCTTCGCCGTCGGCGGATGGAGCTTTAGCTCAAACTCGACGCTTATCCTGCGGTCAACGACGCCCTACCGCCCAGCCTCTTCCCGGAGCCGCCGATACTTCCGAAGCAGCTCGTACATCACGACGCCGCCCGCCACTGCGACGTTCAGGGATTGCTTCGACCCCAGGGTAGGAATTCTGACGTCGACGTCAGCCAGGTCAGCCAACGCCGATGAGACGCCGTCCACTTCGTTGCCGAAAATCACGCAGACGGGGAATCTCGGCTGCCAGTCGTAGACATCCACGGCACGCCCGGCCGTCTCGACCGCCGCAATTTCGTGCCCTGCCGCGCGCAACGACCGAACCAGCGACAAGGGGTTTTCGTGATGCTCCCAATCGAGCGCCTGCTCAGCCCCCAACGCTGTTTTTGAAATGCCGGCATGGGGCGGCGAGCCTGTAAACCCGGTCAAATAGAGCTTGTCTACGCCCGCGGTATCGCCGGTCCGAAAAAACGATCCCACGTTGTAAAGACTCCGCACTCGGTCCAGGACAATCGAGACCGGGAGCTTATCTATGCCGTCGTAGGATTTCGACAGGGCAACCGCCCGAAAAGGAAACGCTTCCATCGCTGATTGCCCGCCCTTTCGGCCTCCTAACGAGGGGAGCCGCGTCGGCGCCCTAGGGGCAGCCGGCATCCGGAAGCCCCTGCCGACCGAAATCCCGCCGGTACCGTTTGACTCAGCGATATTGTCGCACCCCCGGGTAAGAGAGGTCGCCGCCCTGTCGCCGCGGGCCGGTTGACCGGGCACAGACCGGCCTCTCACGCACTTCGTCTCGCACACCTGGTGAGGAAAACGGGCTAGAATATTTCTTGAGCATGGCTATGAACAAGAATTGGAACGGTCGACTGACCGAGCCCCTGGTTCGTGAAAACGGCAGCCTCTGTCCCGCCGGCTGGGACGAGGCCCTGGATCGCGCCGCGGAAGGTTTTCGCTCGGCGGCCGAGAACCACGGCCCACAGGCGTTTGGGATCTTTAGTTGCTCGAAGACAACGAACGAGCTTAACTTCACGTCCCAAAAGTTTGCCCGGGTGGTCCTCGGCAGCAACAACATCGATAGCTGCAACCGTACTTGACACGCTCCCAGCGTCGTCGGTCTGGCGACAGTGTTCGGAGCGGGGGGCGGGACCAGTTCCTACCAGGAGATCGAGGAGACGGACCTCGTCATCCTGTGGGGCTCGAACGCCCGCGAGACGCACCCCATCTTCTTCCATCACGTGTTGAAGGGGGTGCATAACGGCGCGAAGCTCTACGTGGTCGACCCGCGAAGGACGGGGTCCGCGCAGTGGGCCGACGGCTGGTTGGGCCTCGACGTCGGCAGCGACATTGCTCTGGCCAACGCCGTGGGGCGCGAAATCATCGCCGCGGGCTTGACGAATGACGGCTTCGTCAAACACGCTACCAGCCGATTCGACGAATATAAGGCGTCCGTCGAGCCTTACACGCTGAAGCACGCCGAACGGGTGACCGGCGTACCCGCGAAAGCGATTCGACGCCTCGCCCACGCGTACGCCAAGGCACCGCGAGCCGAGCTGTGTTGGACGTTGGGCATCACCGAGCACCACAACGCCGTGGACAACGTGCTGGCCTTGATCAATCTCTGTCTGTTGACGGGACACGTCGGCCGCTACGGCTCCGGGCTGAATCCTTTGCGCGGGCAAAACAACGTCCAAGGCGGGGGCGACATGGGCGCCATCCCGGATCGGTTTCCCGGTTTTCAGCACGTCGAAAACGACGACCTGCGCGCGAAATTCGAGCAGGCCTGGGACGTCAAGATTCCACCCAAGCGCGGCCTGCACCTCAGCGGCATGTTCGAGGCCATGGCGAAGGGTGAATTCAAAGCGCTTTACGTGATCGGTGAAAACCCGGCCGACTCGGAAGCGGATCAGAACCGTGCGCTGAAGTTGCTCCGCGGGCTGGACATTCTGGTCGTGCAGGACGTATTGATGACCAATACGGCCGAGATGGCCGACGTTGTTTTGCCGGCCGCCGCGGGTTGGGCCGAGTCGGAGGGAACCGTCACCAGCAGCGAGCGCAAGGTGCAGCGCGTGCGCCGCGCCAAGGATCCGCTCCCGGGATGCCGCGACGATACCGAGATCGTCTTCGACCTCGCGCGGCGCCTGGGTCAGGACTGGGGCAAACCCGACGCCGAGAAGATCTGGGACGAGGTTCGCAGCCTCTCCCCGATGCACGCCGGCATGTCGTACGCGCGCCTGGAGGCGATGGACGGCATCCGCTGGCCCTGCTATGACGAGTCGCATCCCGGCGAGCTATTCCTTCACGGTCGTCTTTGGGAAAGACCGGTCGTCGGCCCCCGGGCTCCCTTCAGTCCGGTCGAGCACGACCCGCCGGTGGACCAGCTCAGCGACGAATTCCCGATTCGGCTGACGACCGGCCGCCGGCTGGATTCCTACAATACGGGCGTACAGACGGCCGGGTACCGATCGCCGCTGCGCCGTGGAGAGTCGCTCGATATTTCGCCCGAAGACGGCGAACGTTACGGTGTCGCGGAAGGGGAGCGCGTGCAGATCGCCTCCCGCCGCGGTTCGGTGATCGCGCCGGTCAGCTACGATCCGACATTGCGGCCGGGGCTGGCGTTTATGACATTCCATTTCCCCGATGAGGTGCAAACCAACCAGTTGACCATCGACGCGGTTGACCCGAAGTCAGGAACCGCCGAATTCAAGGCCACCGCGATCCGCATCGAAAAGTTGGCGGAACAGGAGCCGACGAGCGACCAGGAAGCGGTGCTGACGGGAGATTAGCCGGAGGGACTCCACTTCATACTTGCGCTCATGTTTCAGGCGAGTGCAGGCGGGCACGGCACGCTCCCCATAAATCTGTTGAGTGCCTGAAAATTGTGGCGCGGGACCTCTTGGAGGGAGAATATAGGGACGCGCCGTGGACGGGGCCGTCTTGTCTACGCGCGCGCGGCTGATGAGTAGCAGGCGACACGGAGTAACGCTTCTTGGACCTTCACTTTACCGACCATAGTCCCAGCAAGGAAGAAAAAGCGGCTGTTGACGGGGTGCTCGGGCCGCCCGCATCGGGGTGGCTGGGCGGCACGCGGCGGATCGCAACCGAAGGGCGGGCGTCCTCGACCGGCCACGCCGCTCGCGCCGATCGTCACCTGTTGCTTCCCGTTCTTCACGGAATCCACTCGCGTTTGGGTTGGATCAGCCCCGGCGCTTTGAACTACGCCTGCCGCCGGCTCAACGTACCGCCGGCGGAGGCTTTCGGCGTGGCCGATTTCTACGCCCTGTTTTCCCTGCGGCCTCGCCCGCCTCGGGTCGTCCACGTCTGCGACGACATTGCCTGCCTGACGCGCGGAGCCGGAGAGCTTTGCGAAAAGCTGGAGCAAACGTTGGGGCCGGCCGGTTCATCGACCTCCAACGGGGACGCCGCCTGGCTGCGAAGCCCCTGCTTGGGCCTTTGCGAACGGGCCCCCGCCGCCTTGGTCTCGACGGCCGCCGAGCAGCCCTGGGAAAAGGTTTTGGCCCCCGCCGACCAGGCGGCGGTGACAACCGCCCTGACAGCCACAAACGGGAAGCCAGCGGCGAATCCCGATGAGTTCATCTCCACCGTCTCGGTTCCTCAGGCCGGCCGTCCGCAGCTTCGGCTTTTAAGGCGGGTGGGTATCGTCGATCCCCAAAGCCTTCGCGACTATCGAAATCAGGGCGGCTATCGGGCACTCGAGAAAGCTCTCGAGCTAGGTTCGGAGCGGGTCATTCAAGAAGTAACCGATTCCAAGCTGCTGGGACGCGGGGGAGCTGCGTTTCCCGCGGGAATCAAGTGGAAAGCGGTCGCCGAGGCCGAAGCTCCCTGTTACACGATTTGTAACGCCGACGAGTCCGAGCCGGGTACATTTAAGGACCGCGTTCTGATGGAAGCAGACCCGTTCGCGGTTGTTGAGGCCATGACGATCGCCGGCACGGCGACCGGCTGCGCGAAGGGTTTTATCTACATCCGCGGGGAATACCCCCTGGCAACGGAGCGAATCACTCATGCCATTCAGCAGGCTCGGGAAGAAGGTCTGCTGGGCAAGAACGTCATGGGGCGCCGCGTGAGATTCGACATCGAACTCCGGCGCGGCGCTGGCGCCTACATCTGCGGGGAAGAAACGGCTTTGTTCAATTCCATCGAAGGCTATCGCGGCGAACCTCGCAACAAGCCGCCGTATCCGACCCAGGCCGGGCTGTTCGGCCGGCCGACCTTGGTGAACAACGTCGAGACCCTGGTCAATGTGTTGCCCATCGTTTTGGGAGGCGGCGCGGCCTTCGCTTCGATCGGAACCGAGCGATCAAGCGGGCCAAAACTTTTCTGCGTCTCCGGTCACGTGACGCGTCCCGGAATCTACGAAGCCGAATTCGGAACGACGCTTCGCCAGGTCATCGAACTCGCCGGGGGAGTCGCCGGGAGCGGACGCCTCCAGGCCGTTCTTCTGGGAGGCGCGGCGGGGGCCTTCGTCTCGCCCGATGAGCTCGACACGCCATTGACTTTCGAGGGGACGCGGGCCATCGGGGCCACCCTCGGCTCAGCCGTGGTGATGCTTTTCGACGACACGGTCGACCTGAAAAAGATATTGCTGCGCATCGCCCGATTCTTCCGCGATGAGTCGTGCGGCCAATGCGTACCCTGCCGCGTCGGCACGGTGCGCCAGGAAGAGCTGCTGCACCGGCTCGACAGCGCTCGTCCACTGGGATCGGCGGACCAAGAGCGGGCCATGCTGAAGGAAATCGGCCAGGTGATGCGCGACGCTTCGATCTGCGGGCTGGGACATACCGCCTCCGGCGCCATCGAATCGGCGCTCGGGAAGTGGAAGGTTTTCGGGTAGCGGTTTCCCCGTTGAAGATAGACAAAAAATGAAATCCCCAGACGCCTCCACCGATGCTCCCGTACTCCAGATTCCCGTGCCTCGGGGCCCGATCCCGGTGATTCCCGCCAAGGAACCGAAGCCGGATGTCGAAGTCACGATTGACGGGCAAAAGATCACCGTGCCCCAGGGCTCGACGCTGCTCGATGCCGGGCGTAAAGCAAGCATCGACACGCCGACGCTCTGTTATCTCGAAAACCTCACCCCGGTGAACGTGTGTCGCGTTTGTGTCGTCGAACTGGAAGGCTCGCGGGCCCTCGTGCCGGCCTGCTCCCGAAAAGCGGAACCGGGAATGGTCGTGCACACCGACTCGGAGCGAGTTCGGCTGAGCCGCCGCATGGTGTTGGAGTTCCTCGCCTCGTCAACGGATGTCTCGACCGCCCCGGAGTTACAAGCCTACCTGGCGCAGTACGAGGCTGACCCCGAACGCTACGGACCTTCCGCCGCGACTGCCAAGGAAGGGGAACGAGACGCCGCTCGGCCCGGCGACCACGCCGTTCCCGACGGTTCGACCGCAGCCACCGTCCGCCAGCCCGTGAAAGTCGACAACGAACTCTACATCCGCGACTACTCGAAGTGCATTCTTTGCTACAAGTGCGTGGAAGCCTGCGGCGTCGACGCGCAGAACACGTTCGCCATCGCCGTCGCCGGGCGCGGCTTCGACGCTCGCATTTCGACCGAGTACTCCGAGGCGCTGCCCGAGTCCGCGTGTGTTTATTGCGGAAACTGCATTGCGGTGTGTCCCACCGGTGCATTAATGTTCAAGAGCGAGCACGACATGCGCGAGGCGGGAACGTGGGACGAGTCTCAGCAAACCACGACCGACACGATCTGCCCCTATTGCGGCGTCGGCTGCACGCTCACCTTGACCACGCAAGACAATAAGATCGTGAAGGCCGCTTCGCCCGTCGACCAAGAAGTCACCCACGGCCACCTCTGCGTCAAGGGCCGTTTCGGCTGGCAGTTCGTGCAGATTCAGAGCGCCTCCGCGGAGCCGCCCACCGATCCGCTTTAGCAGGGAAAAAAGTTCATGTCGCGCCGGCGGCTTTTCCCGCGGGCTTGGAGTCTTTTTTCTTCTCACCGCTCTCCGATTCCTCTGAAGAGCCGGTGAAGCGGTCCCAGCACCGGCGTAGGTAGGATCGCATGTCGGGTCTGGGCAGCTCGAAACCTTTCTCCAACAGCCCTTCCTTTTCGAGCATCGAGGGAGTGAAAGAGCAACGCGTAACCAGGAAGCGCACTCGCAGGAATTCGGAACTTGAGGAGCCTCCCCGCTTGATTTCTTCATCGAACTTCGCTCGTAACCCTTCTGGCCGGGTCTTGAGGTGTTTTTCTACGAGATCGCTCAGTTTATTCTGGCGTGCCGTGTCTTGCCGGCAGTATTGAGCACATTGTCCCACCAGAGTCGCGGGATCCCCGGGATGGTCGACCCGGAACCCCTCCGGCGCGAACTCTTCGCGGAGATCTTTCCAGTCGAACCTGCGCAGCAAGCGTCGCGCGCAGATCAGGCGCTGCTCGAGGTAAGAGTCGCCGCCTTGCAGTTCGTCGCTGAGGTCCTTTTCGAGCTTCCTCCGAAGTTCTTGTGTCTTCGCGTTTTGGTAAAGCCGGTGGAGCTTGTCCTCGAGACTCTTGCGAGGGTTGTAGTAGCAATGACGCTCGCAAAACGGCTGAACAGAGAGTAACGCCGGATCATCATCTTTTCGCTAATCCATAGTAGAATCCGGTCGTAGATATTGGTCAGGCCGATCGCTTTGCCGGTAGGCGTCTCGAAAAACGTGGTGCGCAAGAAAACGGAAGGTCCCATGGCGACGATCAGAGCAGCGGCCCAACTGTCGTAGCGGATGGCTTCCCGCTCGGCCAGGACGAAATACAGAACCAGCCAGTGCTGTCCGGGGAAAGTTACGCCAACGGACGGTAAGTCTCTACCGCTCAATATCTTATGGCCTGTTTTGCCAGGGAACGATTTGAAATCCCGAGGCCGCAAATGGCCGCCTGAGCGGAGCATCCCGACGCGGCACAATGGGGGATGAACCTTGGCCGTACGGTTTTCTCCCAACTGATCGAGCACCTGCCGAGCAAAGAGTTTCACAAATGTGTATTGCGCTACCGCGGCGATTCCTATCTGAAAAGTTTCTCCTGCTGGGATCAGTTTCTTTCGATGGCATTCGCCCAGCTGACCTATCGGGAAAGCCTCCGCGACATCGAGACGTGCCTGCGTTCGATGCACGGCAAACTCTACCATATGGGATTCGGCGGCAGGGTAGCGCGCTCGACACTGGCCGATGCGAACGAGTCGCGCGACTGGCGGATCTACGCGGACTTCGCGCAGGTCTTGATTGGCATGGCACGGCCGTTATATGCCCACGACCCGATCGGTGTGGACTTGGACCAGACTCTGTACGCTCTCGACTCGACAACAATCGACCTCTGCCTGTCGCTGTTTCCGTGGGCGGGATTCCGCAAGCACAAGGCCGCCGTGAAGATGCACACGCTGCTGGATCTGCACGGCAATATTCCCACGTTTATCCGCATTACTGCAGGCAAAGTGCATGACGTCAACATCCTGGATGAATTTCTTCCCGAGGCCGGCGCGTTCTACGTCATGGATCGGGGTTATGTCGATTTTCGGCGCCTCTTCGTGTTCACGCTCTGTTCGGCCTTCTTCGTGGTGCGAACCAAAAAGAACGTTTTGCTGCAGCGTCGCTACTCCCACCCGGTGGATAGGAGCACGGGCCTGCGATCCGATCACACCGTTATTTTGACCCCCTTCAACTCCGCCCAAGCGTACCCGGACCCCCTACGGCGGGTGAGTTATTTCGATGCCGAAACCAACAAGCGATTGAAATTTCTGACCAATAACTTCACCCTGCCGGCACTGACCATCGCCCAGATCTACAAATCGCGCTGGCAGGTGGAACTCTTCTTCAAGTGGATCAAGCAACATCTGCGAATCAAGTCGTTTTACGGCACCAGCGAGAACGCCGTCAAGACGCACATCTGGATCGCTGTCTCGATTTACGTGCTCATCGCTATCGTCCGGAAACGCCTCGGGCTGGAAGCGAGTCTTTACCAGATTCTACAGATTCTCAGCGTTACGCTATTCGAAAAAATGCCCGTTTTACAGGCACTCCAGCCATCCGACTCCCAAAATGAATTCCCCTATGACCCCAACCAATTGATTCTATTCGACTTTTAACCGGACAGCAGTGAGAACCAGCACAATTAGGATGTTGATCAGACACAGCAGCCAGAAATAGATGTAGCCGTAGATCTTCCGGAACTGCCCCTCGAACGATCGTTTGAGATCCAAACTCGCCACAACGATGGTCACCACGATCAGCAAAGCGATATTTCGCCCAAGGGGCCAGTCGCCGAAACGTCCTCGTATCAAATCCAGTTTTACACCGGCGATCCCGGCCACGTTCAAATCAGGCGCCGATTCGGCGAGTTCGATTTCGCCGTTCTTAATGACGTATACATAGGGCGCGGCCTGGTTCTCAAGATTAGAGAGAGACATACTCGTCAGCTTTCCCGCGTCGCTTCTACTTTGCAGTTGACCGGCAAACCAGTCCCGGAACGCCTCCGGTTTCCAAGAGCCGAAAGTCTGAGAGTCGCGCAGCCCTTCGAGCAATAGGCGCGCTGTATCGAAAGTGAGCGCTTCGATATCGCCGTCGGCTCTGATTGACTCGATCCCTCGGCACCTGTCCGAGTAGTGGTCTTGTGCGCTCCGACCGTCGCTTTCGTTGAGATTCTGTTGGTCGTCGGATTTGGGAACTTCGGCGTGCTTCTCCGGCTTCCAAGCGAGACACTCCGCAACCGACACGTAGTGCAGTTCGTCCAGTTCTTTCGTCTTCTTCTTGAGACTCGGATCGCCGATGGTGAACAGAAAGGGGCGGTAGCGTCCTCTGCGGCGGATGGAACCCACGACTCTAGCGATTTCACTCGGCGTCCCAAACACGCCCAACGCCTCCGGCCGCCGGTCCAGGAGCGTGGACAAGACCTCGCGCAGGTTGGTGAAGTCGCGCTTGTACTCATGGGCCCGGTAACCGGGAAGAAGATTATCCGGTAAATTACCCTCAAAATGTTCCTCCGCAAGGCGTCCAAATCGAGTGTTCGGATAGAGAATGGAAACCGAGCCTATCGGAAATCCCTCGATATGATCGATTATCGTTTCGACCCGTCGTCTGGCGTCGACGTTGGTTCGAAAGAACCAACCCTTGCGATCGTTCGGAACATCGGGAGCTTGGACGAGGGAAGAAACCACAGGCACCTTCCAGCGCTGACACTCCTCCGGCCCTCCCAACTGCTTGATCGCCCCTAGGTAGACGCCGCTGAAAGTAGGTCCCAAAACGACCTTGGCTCTTCTCTCTCGGATAATGCTCGCCAGCTTGCCGACGCCGTCTTCGTCTCCGAAATAGCTGTCTCTACAAACCGACGGTCTGGCGTCCTCCTCTACTTCATCAAGCGCGTTCTTGACACCCTTGAGATAGCTTTCCTCCAGTTCTTGCTGGTAGAGCAGCGCCAGTCGGATTGGGGCTTCCTGATCGTCTTCGGAACGCTCCGAACATATCGGAGGGGGCCAAGCTTGCTCCTGGGCCGCCGAAAGACTCATCCAAATCAGACTCATCCAAATCAAAACGCCTATTGAAAGGCTCTTGTTTCTCATGGCATTGTCCTCCGTATGGTTGGAAAAGGGGCCAGGGTCTTAACGGTCCATTCATCAAGGCGGCCCATCCCCAGTTGCTGAGTTGTTCGTCACGATTATTCTGCTTTGTGTGTTTTTCGCTTCGTCTTCGCGGATTCGATATTAAACGAGGGGGATTACCCTGAAAGCGGCTTTATTGTACTCCAAAGCAACAAGCCCGTAAAAGTTCGCCTTAATCGTCGAGCCCGGTTCTTTTAGCCGTGAGGACGCGGGCGCTTTAGGCGCCTGAAACCGGTGCCTGGCTTATCATCCCGCGAGTGACTACGGACCGGCGATTCTCGGAACCGCTCGATCGAAAGGCGCGCGGTTTTCTTGTTGGTGGGTGAGCCGCTATGAGCGGTCGCCGCCCTTCGCGGCTCCGGATCGTTCGTTGCGAGCGTGTGCCCAAGTAAAGAAGGGCGGACAAAACGGGGAGAGACGTCCAACTCGTCGCAGTGTGATTTGCAGCCAGGACCACGGACTTCCGGTCGCGTCTCTGACTCGCTCAACGCGAGTTTGTGCGAGAACGGGAAGCTGAGGCTGGAACGCGAGTGAGAGGCCAATCCCGCAACGACCGTAGCAGGGCGGATCGTTCTGTACCCGCCGCCCTACGCCTTTCTCATCCCGCCGTCTAAGACTTTCCGAAAATCCGGCCGATGATCCTTGCGGGTCGTGGTGTGACCGCGGACGCAAGCGAAGACCCTCGATGAGCCAAATATTTCACCCCAGCACCAATACGATCTCCAAGGTCAGCATCTTCGGGTCCGTCTTCTTATTGAATCTCGCATAATATCGAGTTAGTCAAGGCCAAGAGAAGACTGCTTCCAGAAGGCCGTAATCAAGCGCGGTTTGCGGCGCATGCGACGCAGGGATTTGCGGGCACGCTCGTCCAGCTCCCAGTAGTCCTTCGGACAGACGTTCGGCAACTCGTGCTGCTTCCAGTAAGCCCAAATGTATTCCACCGGGTTCAGCTCCGGTGCGTAGGGCGGCAAGCACTCCGTGGCGATGTGGCCTTCGGAGAGCTCGATGAACTCCCGCACCAGGCGGCTGCGGTGCGCCGGCAGGCGGTCCCAGACGATCAGCAGCGGGCCGTCGATGTGGCGAACCAAAGCCTTCAGGAAGTCGATGACCTCCAGCTCGCTGATGGCGCCGGGATAGAGCCGGAAGTAGAAGTTGCGCAAGGTCAGCCCGGCGGAAACGGAAAGTTTCTGCCAGTTGAAGTTGAACTCCAGCACGGGTGTCTCGCCGCGGGGCGCCCAGGTGCGGCAACGATGGGGCTTCTGACTCAGTCCGCTTTCGTCGATGAAGACGATCGTGCGGCCTTGTTTTTGGGCTTTTTTTGGTGGCCGGCCAAGTCTTGCGCCGCCAGTTGCGGATGGCTTCTTCGTTGCGCTCGCGGGCCTTGCCGACAGGCCGTTGCGGGCTCCAGTGGAGCGCCCGCAGGATCTTCCAAACATGACCTTCGTGATAGCGCACGCCGAACTCGTCGGCGATCAGACGAGCGACTCGCGGACAAGTCCACAGCGGCGTCGAGAAGCCCTGCGCTTCGGGGCCCCGCAGCAGCATTGCCTCCAGACGTTCCCGTTGCGTGGCGTCTAACAGCGGCTTGCGGCCGGCGCGCCCGGCCCGGCGGAGTCCGGCGGCACCGTACGCGCCATGCTCGCTAACCCAACGGCTCACGCTTTGCTGCGCCGCCTTCACGCGCCGTGCTGCCTCGGACTGACTCAAACCTTCGTCAACGACCAGCCGCACGGCCTCCAGCCGTCGCTTTTCCAGAGCATCAAAATCGCGCCTTACGCCTCTTGGGTTCCCCATGTCTATTAAGACGAGCAGAACCCCCAAAAGGTTACTCTATATTATGCGGGAGTCAATAGTCGGGGGACTGTTGTGGGGCGTGGTGAACGTGAATCGGTCGGACTACCTGACCCAAGTGGCCACACCGCGGAAGCAGCCGGTTCCGTTCAGCCACAAGCACCACGTCAGCGGCATCGGGCTCGACTGCCGCCACTGCCATACCCCGGTCGAGGAGAGCGCCTTCGCCGGTCTGCCGGCTACGAAGACCTGTATGACCTGCCACTCGCAGGTCTGGTCGGACAGCCCCATGCTGAGCCCGTGCGAGCGAGTTTTCAGAAAGACGAGCCGCTCGAGTGGACCCGAGTCCACGATCTTCCCGACTTCGTTTACTTCAACCACAGCATCCATGTCAAAAAGGGCGTCGGATGCGTAACCTGCCACGGCCAAGTCGATCAGATGCCCTTGGTGTGGAAGCAGCAGACGCTTCAGATGGAGTGGTGCCTCGACTGCCATCGCCACCCGGAGGGGCGCCTTCGGCCGCCCGAGCAGGTCTTTAACATGACCTGGCAGCCGGAACAAGACCAGAGCGTACTGGGAGCAGCGTTGGTCCGCGAAAACAAGGTTCGAAACCCGACGAGCTGTTCCGACTGCCACCGATGACACGCAAAGACAGAGTGGAAGGAAAGGATTGGGCCGAACTGCGCGCCCGCTTGGAATCGGCTCGCGGACCCCGTTACTGGCGCAGCCTTGAGGAGGTCGCCGAGACCGACGCATTCCAAAAGCTGCTCGAGGACGAGTTCCCCTCCCAGGCCTCGGAATGGAGCGACCCTCTCGGCCGACGTCGCTTCTTGAAGCTGATGGGGGCCTCGCTGGCCCTGGCCGGGGTCAGCTCCTGCACGCACCAGCCCGCGGAAACGATCGTCCCTTTCGCCCGAACGGTCGAAGCGAGGGTACCGGGCCGGCCTCTTTATTTCGCTACCGCCGCTTCGTTGGGCGGATTCGCCACCGGGGTGCTCGTCGAGAGCCACATGGGGCGGCCCACGAAGATCGAGGGCAATCCGCGCCACCCGGCCAGCTTGGGAGCGAGCGACGCCATCACACAAGCGTCGATCCTGGGCCTCTACGACCCCGACCGTTCCCAGGTCACTACGCGGGCGGGGCAAATCAGTAGCTGGCTGTCTTTCGTCGCCGCCCTCAGGCGCGAGATCGAAGGGCAGCGGCTTTCCGGGGGAGCCGGGCTGAGGATTCTCACCGAGACGGTCACCTCGCCGACCCTCGCCGGGCAGCTCAACAGCTTGCTTGAGGATTTCCCCGCGGCCCGCTGGCATCAATACGAGCCAACCGCCCGCGACAGCGCCTTCGAAGGCTCCCGACGAGCCTTCGGAGAAGCGGTCAACACGGTTTACCACTTCGACCGTGCCGCGGTCGTTGTATCGCTCGACGGCGATTTCTTGGGACAAGGGCCGGCCAAACTTCGCTACACGCGCGACTTCACCGAAAAGCGCGCGTCCGGAGCGGCGGGCGAGGCCATGAACCGGCTCTACGTGGCCGAGGGCGCCCCCTCGATCACCGGGGCTATGGCCGACCATCGGCTGCGGTTGCCGGCCAGCCAAGTCGAGGACTTCGCGCGTTCGCTGGCCGGGGCGCTGGGAGTCACGGGGCGAAAACCAGAACACGAAGCCGGCCCCTGGGAATCGTGGATCGCCCCACTCGTCAGGGACCTCCAGGACAATCGCGGATCGGCAATCATCTACCCCGGCGACGAGCAGCCGCCGATCGTTCACGCGCTGGCTCAGGCGATGAATCGGGCGCTGGGCGCCGAAGGGCACACCGTAACCTGGACTGAAGCAGTCGAGGCGCGGCCCGAGAACCAGTTCGAGTCGCTTGCCGAGCTGGCCAGCGAGATGGAGGCGGGCCAAGTCGAAGTGCTGCTCATTCTCGGCGGCAACCCGGTTTTCAACGCAGCGGCGGAGCTCGGCTTCGCCGAGCAGCTCGACAAGGTGGGGTTCCGCGCTCACTTGAGCCTCTACGAAGACGAAACCTCCGAGCTATGCCACTGGCACGTTCCCCAAGCGCACTACCTGGAATCGTGGAGCGACGCGCGCGCCTACGACGGCACGGCGACCATTGTCCAACCGTTGATTGCGCCGCTTTACGGAGGGAAGACAGCGCACGAATTGCTGGCCGCGGCCGCCGGCACGGCGGAGCGCTCCGCCCACTCCTTGGTGCGAGATTTTTGGCGGAGCAAAGCGCCTGGGGAGGATTTCGAACTGTTTTGGAAGAAAGCCCTCCACGAGGGAGTGGTCGAGGGAACCCGCTCCGTCCCCAAATCGCCAACGCTGAGGGCAGGGCTGGATGCGCCACGCGGGTGGGCGGCAACTTCAAAGTTGTCCACCCTGGCCAAGCCGGCGGGCCGCCGGCTCGAAGTGGTTTTCCGCCCCGACGCAAGTGTTTGGGACGGCCGGTTCGCCAACAACGGCTGGCTGCAGGAGACGCCGAACCCGATCACCAAACTCACCTGGGACAACCCGGCTCTTATCAGCCCGGCAACGGCCGAGCGTCTCGGGCTGGCCAATGAAGACGTCGTCGAGATGACGCTCGACGGCAGGAAACTCGAAGCCCCCGTCTGGGTTACTCCCGGACATGCCGACGACTCGCTCACCCTGCATCTGGGCTACGGCCGAACCCGCGGCGGGCGTGTGGCGGAGGGAGCCGGATTTAACGGCTACAAGATTCGAACCTCCGACGGGCGTTGGTCGGCCCGGGGTTTGGAAATCCGCAAAACCGGCAAGCGATACCGGCTGGCCTGCACCCAGGATCATCACTCCATGGAGGGCCGGCACCTGGTTCGCGCCGGCACGCTGACCGAATTCCAACGAGATCCCCATTTCGCGCAAAAGCTCGATCACGGCGGCGGACACGAGCTGTCGCTCTACCCGGGCCATGAGTACGAAGGCTACGCCTGGGGCATGTCCATCGACCTCAACCGTTGCATCGGTTGTAACGCCTGCATGGTCGCCTGCCAGGCGGAGAACAACGTCCCCGTCGTTGGAAAGCAGGAAGTCATTCGCGGCCGTGAAATGCACTGGATTCGAGTCGATCGCTATTGGGAGGGGTCGCTCGACGATCCGAAGACGTACTACGAACCGATCGCCTGCATGCACTGCGAGAGTGCGCCTTGCGAGGTGGTCTGCCCCGTCGGGGCGACGGTGCACAGCGCCGAAGGCCTCAACGACATGGTCTACAACCGCTGCATCGGGACCAGGTATTGTTCGAACAACTGCCCCTACAAAGTGCGCCGCTTCAACTTCCTGCACTACTCCGACTACGAAACGCCCAGCCTTAAACTGTTGCGCAACCCCGACGTCACCGTTCGCACGCGGGGCGTGATGGAAAAGTGCACCTATTGCGTCCAGCGCATCAACAGCGCGCGCATCGAAGCGGAAAAAGAAGGCCGCAAGATCCATGACGGCGAGGTAACGACGGCCTGCCAATCGGCGTGCCCGGCGCAGGCTATCGTCTTCGGCGATATCAATGACCGCGCCAGCCGGGTCGCGCAATCGAAAGCCGACCCCCGCCACTACGGCCTGCTCACCGAGTTGAACACCCAGCCGAGGACCAGCTACCTCGCTCGGCTCACCAACCCCAACCCGGAGCTGGAGCCTGCCGCTGTCGAGCACCTCGAGCACGCGCAACAGAGGAATGGCGGGCCTGTTGGCGGCCTCGACCCTCAGCCGAGGAAGAGGGCGGGCTAGTTGTGGAGCCTCAACAGGTTGTTCCGGGGAGGAGGGAGTCGGCTGATAGGGGGATTATAGCCGAGGCTGGCGTGGGGGCGATGCCAATTGTAGTCGTGGAGCCAGGGGAGCAGATGGTTGGCGCGTTGGAGGGAGGAGCAGTAGGAGCGGGCATAGGCCCATTCGCGGAGGGCGGTTTGGATGAAGCGCTCGGCCTTGCCGTTGGTGCGAGGGGTGTAGGGGCGGGTGAAGCGGTGGCGGATGCCGAGGCGGCGGCAAGTACGACGGAAGTGGCGGGAGCGGTACCAGGAGCCATTGTCGGTGAGCAGGCGTCGGATGCGGATGCCAAGCGAGCCATAGTAGGCGTGGGCGAGGAGAAGGAACTGGGCAGCGGAAAGGCTGCGCTCATCGGGCAGGATCTGGGAGAAGGCGATGCGGGAATGGTCGTCGACGGCGACGTGGACGAACTCCCAGCCGGCGGCGCGGGAGCGTCGGGTCTTATCGCCGGTAACGCGGTGACCGGCGTGCTGGAAGCGGCCGAGCTTTTTGATGTCGAGATGCAGTAGATCGCCGGGACGGTGATGTTCGTAGCGGCGAACGGGGGGAGCGGGTTCGAGATCGCGGAGACGGTTGAGTCCGGCGCGACCGAGGAGGCGGCTGACGGTGGCCGGGGATAGCCGCAGGGTTTGGGCGATGCGGCGGCCCGTCCAACGTTGTCGGCGCAGGGCGAGGACGCGGTCAACGACGGCTTGCGGGGTGCGGCGCGGGCTATGCCGGGGACGCGAAGAGCGATCGTAGAGACCGGCTTCGCCTTCGCCGCGGTAGCGGGCCAGCCAACGGCGGGCGGTGCGTTCTGAGACGTCTCGGGCCGCCGCGGCGGCCCGAGGCGTCTCTCCAGCGAGGATGCATCGAACCAAAAGGGCTCGGCCTTTGGGCGTCAATCGGGCATTCTGATGGATGTTCATGCGGTCTCTCCAGGGTCGTGGTTATTCGACAACTCCAGCTTCCCTGGTCCGGGACCGAATGAACAACCTGTTGAAAGATCACAGCTAGGGATGGTTGAAGAGAAAACCGCCGCGCCCGCCCTGGATGCGCCCGGTCCGGTCATGGAGCCCGGTCACACTTACGGCAGCGTTACCGACAAGATCAGCTCGATCGTTCTAACGCAGCCGACGTCTCGAACCTGGTTCATCGGCTTCGGCATAGCTTTCTCGTTGATGCTGCTGCTGTTTTACTCGATCGGCTACCTGCTGCTGAAGGGCGTAGGCATCTGGGGTCTCAACATCCCCGTCGGCTGGGGCTTCGCGATCATCAACTTCGTCTGGTGGGTGGGCATCGGCCACGCGGGCACGCTGATCTCGGCCATTTTGCTGCTTCTGCGCCAGGACTGGCGGACCTCGATCAACCGCTTCGCCGAAGCGATGACACTGTTTGCCGTGGCTTGCGCGGGCTTGTACCCGCTGCTGCACCTGGGGCGGCCGTGGCTGGCCTATTGGATCCTGCCCTACCCGAACACGATGGGCGTCTGGCCGCAGTTTCGCAGCCCGCTGCTCTGGGACGTGTTCGCCATCTCGACCTACGCCACGGTGTCGCTGTTGTTTTGGCTCATCGGACTGATCCCCGATCTGGCGACGCTGCGCGACCGCGCCCACAGCCGTACGGCGCGGATCATCTACGGCATCTTGGCCATGGGCTGGCGCGGATCGGCCATTCACTGGTACCGCTACGAAACCGCCTATCTGTTGCTGGCCGGGCTGGCGACCCCGCTGGTGATCTCGGTCCACACGGTAGTGAGCTTCGATTTCGCCGTGAGCATAGCCCCCGGCTGGCACACCACCGTGTTTCCGCCTTACTTCGTTGCGGGAGCGATCTACTCCGGTTTCGCCATGGTGATGACGCTGGCGATTCCCATCCGCAAGTTCTATGGCCTGGAAGGCTTCATCACCATGCGCCATCTCAACAATATGGCCAAGGTGCTTCTGGCGACGGGCATGATCGTCGGATACGGCTACATGATGGAGACCTTCATCGCCTGGTACAGCGGCAGCGCCTACGAGCAATTCATGGTCCTAAACCGCATGAAGGGGCCCTACGCGCCCTACTACTGGGCGCTGATTGTCTGTAACGTCGTCACGCCGCAAGTACTGTGGTCCGAACGGGTGCGCCGCAGCGTCCCGACGCTGTTCGTGATTTCACTCGTCGTCAATGTGGGCATGTGGCTCGAGCGCTACATCATCGTCGTCACCAGCCTGCACCGCGACTTTCTACCCTCCTCCTGGGGCATGTATTCGGGGACGTTTTGGGATTGGTCGACTTACATCGGCACGATCGGGCTGTTCCTCACCCTGCTGTTCCTGTTTCTGCGGTTCCTGCCGATGATTTCCATCTTTGAGATGCGCACGCTGGTCGAGCGGCCCGAAGCGACCCGCGAACCCCAAGAGACATGAGATGAAAGAGAGCGTAGCCACGCCGGCCGATGGGAGGGAGCCTCCGATCTGGGGACTGATGGCGGAGTTCCATTCGCCCGACGAGCTACTCAAAGCCGCCGAGCACAGCTACGAAGAAGGTTACCGGCGCATGGACGCCTACTCGCCGTTCCCCATCGAGGAGCTGGCCGAAGCCGTCGGCTACCGGCGGCGCATTCTGCCCTGAATCGTGCTGGCCGGCGGCGTCGTGGGATGTTTGGCCGGATTCTCGTTCCAGTATTGGGTGTCGGTCATTGAACTGCCGATGAACGTCGGCGGGCGTCCGCTCAACAGTTGGCCGTCGTTCATTCCGGTCACCTTTGAATGCACGATCCTGGGCGCCGCGCTGTCGGCGGTCTTCGGCATGCTGGCCCTCAATGGCCTGCCGAAACCCTATCACCCGGTGTTTAACGTCGAACGCTTCGCGCTGGCCAGCCGCGACCGCTTTTTCCTCTCCATCGAAGCTGGGGATCGAAAGTTCGACCGCGAAGGCACGAAGCAGTTTTTGCAGAGTCTCGATCCTCATGAGGTGGCCGAAGTTGCCGGCTGAGAGGGGACGAGCAGGGCCCGCGGGTGTGACGAAATCGACACGGGGAACCGAATCGCGTGGGACGGGCGTCCTTGCCCGCGGACGAGCAGGAACGCTCCTCCGACGAGCGCGCTTGCATCATCCAGCGTTGGCGAGAAAAGCGGACCATACCCGTGCGCGAGCCTGGAGCAAGGCCATCTGCTGCGCCGCGGCGCTCGTCGCGCTGCTCGGGTGCCGGCAAGACATGCACGACCAGCCTCGCTACGAACCTCTCGAGAAGAGCGCTTTCTTTGCCGACGGCCGATCGTCGCGCCTGCAAGTGCCGGGTACCGTCGCCCGAGGGCAGCTTCAGACCGACGACCACTTCTACCGCGGCCGGCAAGGCGAGCAGCTGGCGGCTGAGTTTCCCTTTCCTCTGACGCGCGCCGTCGTTGACCGCGGGCACGAGCGATTCGTCATTTTTTGCTCTCCCTGCCACGGACGCCTCGGGGACGGCGAGGGCATGGTGGCACAACGCGGCTTCCGCCAGCCGCCCTCCTATCACAGCGAGCGCCTTCGCGCGGAGCCGGTCGGGCATCTCTTCGACGTCATCACGAACGGCCTCGGCGCAATGAGTGATTTCTCCGACCGCATCACGCCGCGCGACCGTTCGGCCATCGTCGCCTACATCCGCGCGCTACAGCTCAGCCGGCACGCCGCGCTGGGGAAGCTGCCCCTCGGCGTGCGCCGGGAGTTCGAACGATCCGAACAGCCATGAACGCCACAGCTACCCATCACCCGGTACTCGGGCAACTTGAGCGGCGCGCCCTGCGGGTCGGCCTCGCCGGTTCCGCCCTTTGCGGCCTCGGGGCCGCCTTCAACCTCGAACAGTTCCTGCGGTCGTATCTGCTGGGGTACTTATTCTGGATCGGGATCGTGCTCGGCAGTCTCGGGTTGGTCATGCTGCATCACCTGAGCGGCGGAGGGTGGGGGTTCGTCATTCGCCGCTGCTTGGAGTCGGCGACCCGCACGCTCCCCCTGATGGCCCTGCTGATTCTGCCGCTGATGATGAGCCTGCCCGACCTCTACCTTTGGGCCCGGCCCGGGGCTCTCGCCCACGACGAGATCCTGGCGCACAAGGCGGCCTATCTCAACGTCCCCTTCTTTCTGGCGCGAACGCTCCTCTACTTCGTCGTCTGGGGAGCTTTGGCGTACTGGCTGAACCGCTGGTCCAACGAACAGGACCGCTCGCCGAAGGCGGGCCCGGCCCGCCGGCTGGAGATGATCAGCGGGCCGGGACTGGCGGTGGTCGGCCTAACGGTAACGTTTGCTTCCGTCGATTGGGTGATGTCGCTTGAGCCGCACTGGTTTTCGACGGTCTACGGTCTGCTGTTCCTGGTCGGAGACGTGCTGGCCACGCTTGCCTTCGCCATTTGCATCGTAGCGCTGGTCCGCGACCGTCCCCCGCTGGCGCAGCTGGCCTCGCGGGAACGGTTCCACGACCTCGGCAATCTGTTGCTGGCTTTCGTGATGCTCTGGGCCTACATCTCGTTTTCTCAGTACCTGATCATCTGGTCCGGCAATCTGGCGGAGGAGATCCCCTGGTACCTGCACCGGACGTCGACAAGCTGGTCGACGATCGCCGTGGTGCTCATCGTGTTCCACTTCGCCCTGCCTTTCGTGTTGCTGCTTTCCCGGCGCACCAAGAGAGGGGTGGCCACGCTGGTGACCGTCGCGGTATTGGTGCTCGTCATGCGCCTGGTCGATCTTTTCTGGCACGTGGCGCCGGCGTTTCATGAAACCGAGTTGGCGATTCATTGGATGGACCTGCTGGCGCCGATCGCGATCGGCGGCCTGTGGCTCGCCGGTTTTGCCCGGCAACTGAATTCCCGGCCGCTGGTCCCGCTGCACCACCCCTCGCTGGCCGAGGCGTCGGAGGCGGGAGTCGAGCCATGAAAATCGAGGACCAAATGGACGACAGCTCGCCGAACACGGGATACGAAACTTCCGACGTCGATCCGAAGCCGGTCATTTGGTTCGGGGTCGCCCTAGCCGCGATGGTGGCCGTCACCATAGCCGCGATGGCCTGGATGTTCGATTACCTCGGCGCCCGAGAAGACCGGCTTGACGCCTCCGGCTCGCCCTTGGCCGACACTCGCGAGCGGCCCGCGGCGCCCCAGCTGCAGGTCACCCCCTCGAGCGACCTGACTCAGCTGCGCGCCCGGGAGGAAACGCTGCTGAACAGCTACGGGTGGGTTGACCGGCAGGAGGGCCTGGTACGCATCCCGATCGAGCGGGCCATGGAAATCCTGGCCGCGCGCGGCCTGCCGGCTCGGCCGGGCGGCGGAGGCTCCGCGGGAGAGTGATGCTCGGACCGGCGACATTTCCTCGACTGGCCAAACGGCGGCCCGCGGCCGTTCACACGCTGCTTGCTCTACTCTCTCTCGCCGCGCTTCTCTCCGGCGTCACCCCGCTAACCGCGCAAACCATCCCGGCAAGTACGCTGCCTTCGGCCCTGCGCGGCGTCGGACTCGACCAAAATCTCGGCGCCCAAGTCCCCCGTGACCTCGTCTTCCGCGACGAACAAGGCGATCCGGTTTCGCTCGAGCGCTATTTCGGCGAGAGACCCTTGATTCTGACGCTAGTCTATTACGAATGTCCCATGCTCTGCTCGTTGCAGCTCGGCGGCCTGGTGCGCAGTCTGCGGGCGCTGACGTTGAATCCCGCCGAAGACTTCGAGGTCATCACGATCAGTTTCGATCCCGGGGAAACCCCGGCCGTCGCCGCTGGGAAAAAAGCGGCCTACCTCGAGCGATACGCCCGCGCCGGAGCCGAAGGCGGATGGCATTTCTTGACCGGCGCCGAGGAATCCATCCAGGCGCTGACCCGAGCCGTCGGCTTTCGCTACGCCTACGACCCCGAGACCGACGAATATTCGCACGCCGCCGGCATCGTGGTGCTGACGCCCGAGGGACGCATTTCCCGCTACTTCTACGGCATCGAATATCCGGCGCGAGACTTGCGCCTCGGCCTGGTAGAGGCTTCGGGGAATCGGATCGGCTCGTTCGTCGATCAGGCGCTGCTGTTCTGCTTCCACTACGACCCGCTGGAGGGCAAGTACAACCTGGCCATCATGAACGGGCTACGGGTGGGCGGATTGGCCACGGTTTTGATCCTGGGAGGGTTTGTGATCGGCGCGCTGCGGAGGGATCGGCGGAACAAGGTGAGCCCGTCGTGAACCGAAAACGGAGGGCGCCATGCGGCCTTGATTTCCGTCAGGGGCTGCCGGCGTAGGCACCGAAACACTATGGGAGAAGGATTTCCACTCTTTCCCGAACAGGCCTCGACGATCGCCGAGGGCGTCGACCAGCTCTACGCCTTTCTGGTCGGCGTCAGTGGTTTCTTTTCCATACTGATCTTCGTCCTGATCTTCTTCTTCGCCATTCGCTATCGGCGCCGCTCGGATCTCGACCTGCCCCGCCCGATCCACGGCTCGACGGCTTTGGAGATTTTCTGGAGCGCCGTTCCCTTCGTGATCGTCATGGTGATGTTCGGTTGGGGCGCCACCCTGTACTTCAAGAACTCGCGGCCGCCCGAGGGCGCGATGGATGTGCACGTCGTCGGGAAACAGTGGATGTGGAAGATTCAGCACCCCGAGGGGCGCCGCGAGATCAACGAGCTGCACGTCCCCTTGGGCCGTCCCGTGCGGCTCATCATGACCTCGGAAGACGTCATTCACAGCTTCTATGTGCCGGCGTTCCGCGTCAAGATGGACGTCCTTCCGGGACGCTACACCACAGCCTGGTTCGAGGCCACCAAAACAGGTGAATTTCATCTTTTCTGCGCCGAATATTGTGGCAACGAACACGCCCGCATGGGAGGCGCCATCCACGTTATGGAGCCGCACAACTACGACCTCTGGCTCAGCGGGGCCAAGGCCGGCGAATCGATGGCCGAGATCGGGGAACGACTTTTCCACGACCTGCGCTGCGACACCTGCCACCGGGCCGACGGCGGAGGCCGCGGGCCCAAGCTGGAGGACGTCTTCGGCCGCTCCGTCGCCTTGAGCGATGGGCAGACCGTGACCGCCGACGAAGCCTACCTTCGCGAGTCGATTCTGCGCCCCAAGGCGAAACGCGTCGCCGGCTTTCAGCCGGTCATGCCGACCTTTCAAGGGCAGGTCAGCGAAGAGCAAGTCATGGAAATCATCGCCTACATCAAGTCCCTAGCGAGCGCGGACGAAAGGAGGTTGGCCCGGTGATCGCGACAGCCCCGGCCCCTACCGCCGTCGAGTCGCGGGAGCACTATTTGAACGACGGCTACGGCGTCAAATCGTGGTTGCTCACGGTCGACCACAAGCGGATCGCGTTGCTCTATCTGGCCTCGATCACGTTTTTCTTCGTCCTGGGCGGAACCTTCGCCGTTCTGGTGCGGCTCGAGCTGGTGACGCCCGAGGGCGACCTGATGCGCTCGGAGACCTACAACGAGATGTTCACCATGCACGGTCTCGTCATGGTGTTCTTCTTTCTGATCCCCTCGATCCCGGCCGTGCTGGGGAACTTCTTGCTTCCGATCATGATTGGGGCCCGAGACCTCGCTTTCCCGCGCCTCAACCTCGCCAGTTGGTACGTCTACACGTTGGGCGGGCTTTTTACTCTCGGAGCTGTAACCACCGGCGGCGTCGATACCGGCTGGACGTTCTATACGCCCTACAGCAGCACGTATTCGAATAGCGCTGTCGTCGCCACCGCCGTGGGGGTCTTTATCGTCGGCTTTTCGTCGATCCTTACCGGGCTGAACTTTATCGTCACCATCCACAAGATGCGCGCCCCCGGGTTGACCTGGTTTCGGTTGCCGCTGTTCGTTTGGGCGCACTACGCCACGAGCCTGGTCATCATGCTGGGGACGCCGGTGCTGACCGCCGCGATTATGCTGGTGGGCCTCGAACGCATGTTCGGCATCGGAATCTTCGATCCCGCCCTGGGCGGCGACCCCGTCTTGTTTCAGCACCTGTTTTGGTTCTACTCTCATCCGGCCGTCTACATCATGATCCTGCCGAGCATGGGAGTGATCAGCGAGCTGGTTACCTGCTTTTCGCGCAAGCGCATCTTCGGCTACAACTTGATCGCCTTTTCGAGCTTGGCGATCGCCGCATTGGGCTTTCTGGTCTGGGGACATCACATGTTCGTCAGCGGCCAGTCGGTCTACGCCAGCATCGTTTTCTCGTTCCTGAGCTTCTTCGTGGCCATCCCCTCGGCGATCAAGGTCTTCAACTGGATGGCCACTCTCTACAAGGGTTCGGTGTCTTACGATACGCCGATGCTCTACGCCATGGGCTTCATCGGCCTGTTCACGATCGGCGGCTTGACGGGGCTTTTCCTCTCTACGCTGGCGATCGACGTGCATGTCCACGACACCTACTTCGTCGTCGCCCATTTTCACTACATCATGGTCGGCGGCGCGATCATGGGCTATCTGGGCGGCCTCCATTTCTGGTGGCCGAAAATCTCGGGACGGCTCTACCCCGAGGGCTGGGGACGGTTCTCGGCGCTGGTGATCTTCGTTGGGTTCAACCTGACCTTTTTCCCGCAATTCATCCTCGGCTATCTGGGCATGCCCCGCCGCTACCACGCCTACCCCGAGGAGTTCCAGGTGCTGAACGTCATGTCGTCGGCCGGCGCGTCGATTCTGGCGGTAGGCTACCTGATTCCTCTGATCTATCTGGTCTGGTCCATGCGCTACGGACCGCGAGCGGAAGCAAACCCCTGGGGAGCCACCGGACTCGAGTGGAAAACGGCGTCGCCGCCGCCGAAAGAGAACTTCGAGCAAACCCCCGTCGTGACCGAGGAGGCTTACGACTACGCCCGGGAAGGGGAAAGCGATGTCAGCAAGCTCAACCGCGCTCTCTCATCAGTTTGAGGACGCCGAGCAGCAGCGCGAGGCCGTCACGCTCGGGCTGTGGACCTTCCTGTTGACCGAGGTGATGCTGTTCGGCGGCCTGTTCGCCGGCTACACCGCCTACCGCGCCGCCTATCCGGAGGCGTTCGTTCTCGGCAGCGCCCAGCTCGACGTGATGCTCGGGGGCGTCAACACCGCCGTGCTGATCTGCAGCAGTTTGACGATGGCCCTGGCGGTTCGCAGCGCACAGCTAGGGAAGCGCCAAGCGCTGATCGTCTTCCTGCTGCTGACCATCCTGTTCGGCTCCGCCTTTCTGGGCATCAAAGGTGTCGAGTACGCACACAAATTCCACGAGCATTTGGTTCCCGGTTCCGGCTTTCACTTCGCATCGCCCCACGCCGGTCAAGTGCAACTTTTCTTCTCGTTTTATTTCGCCTTGACGGCCACGCACGGCGTTCACATGATCGTGGGCCTCGGCCTGTTGGGCGTGTTGGTCTACCAGGCGAAAAAGGGGCGCTTCACACCGGCCTACAACTCGCCGGTTGATCTCAGCGGACTGTATTGGCATTTCGTCGATATCGTCTGGATCTTCCTCTACCCCTTGCTCTACCTTCTGGGCCAACACTAATGTCCCAACATATCGTCTCCCTCAAAATCTACGTGGCCATCTTTTTGGCCTTGCTGGCCCTCACCGCCACGACGGTCGCGGTCGCCTATCTGGATCTGGGACGCCTGAACACGGTCGTCGCGCTGGTCATCGCCTTTACGAAAGCTCTGCTCGTAGCTCTGTTCTTCATGCACCTGCGCTACAGCAGCCAACTAACCAAGATCGTCGCCGCCGCCGGACTCGCTTGGCTTGCGATTCTTCTCGGCCTCACGATGGGCGACTACCTCACCCGCGACTGGATCGAGCAGCCGGAAGGCTGGGCCGGCATCGATGCCACCGGGCCGCTTCCGCGAGGTCACTAGCGCTCGGCCGGAGACCGTCCCGAGAGCCTCGCTACTCCTTATTTTTAGCCCAGGAATTGCAAGCTAAGTGATTGAATTTGCTTGGCTTGCATTACAATTGGCTTTGTTTGGTAATTCTCTTTAGTGAGGCTGGTTCCGCGAGCGAAAAAAGGCATCGGAAGGGCCCGCGCCCTGACGGGCACGGCTCTGTCCGGTACTCACCTGCTCCGCCGTGTGGTCAGCCGGGCGAAGGCAGTTGTCCCAACGGTCGGCCTCGACAGTCGGCTTGGCGAACATAACAGCGCAGCCTTCTACTCGTTTTCTTCGGCATTGGAATTGTAGGTTAAGTTATTGCTTTCATTTTGTTTATGTCCAAATTGGCTTTGTTTGGTAATTTTCTTGAGCCAGTCGGTTCCGCGAGCGAAAAAAGGCATCGGAAAGGCCCGCGCCCTGACGGGTACGGCTCTGTCCGGTACTCACCTGCTCCGCCGTGTGGTTAGCCGGGCAAAGGCAGTTGTCCCAACAATTCGGCCTCGACAATCGGCTTGGTGAACCTAACCGCACAGAGCCGCGGGCGTTAGCCCGCGGGCCCCGCGGCCCAATGGGTGCAATTTCGTCGCGGTTTTCTCCTTGGGCCTGACTTCCGGGGGGGCGGCCTCCCGCGGCTATTCTATCGCGGAGGCTAGGATTTCCCTGGACAGAGGCCCAGAGGTTACTGAAAACAAAAGATGTTACCTACCGTGACCGGAAGATTGGAGTCGGTCGTTTGCATTCCTGGCCGGCAGGAGTACCGGCTGGCACTCGAAACGAGGACCGCCAAAAGTGTCGGTCGCTACCAGGGCCAATCGTGGCTGCGGTCGAGCCATTTCGTTCTCAGAGAAAAAGGGCGCAGGTCTGGGCCAAACGACGGCCCAGGCCTGCGCTACGGGAAACGGGCGGTGGAAACGGCTGCAACTCTTTTGTGGATTCGTTCCAAAGGCTGGATGAGACCTCGCGCGGCGGCATCTGCCGCGCAACTCCCCGCGTGAAGCTGTAGGTCCCTACTTCTTCGCCGCGAGCAGAGTCCCTTCGGGGTCGAGAGTGACTTGAACGGGGTTGCTGTCGAGAATCGCCTCGAATGGAGTAACCTCGCCCGTGGTTTCGACGACGTGGACTAGCGGTTGACCATTGCCGGTTCGGATCGAGAGCGGGACCGGCACGCTAAAGTAGGCCGGCACGTTTTCTTGGCGGATTTCACCGGAAAGAATCACCCCAGGACGTTTTTTTCGAACTCCGTACGCGAGCTCGAGAGTAGGAATGCCGGCGGAGTACACCCACTGGTCGAAGAAGTCTTCCAACGTTGGATCGCTCGAATCGGGAGGAACAAAGCGCACCGCTTCACGCCGGAAATCTTCGGTGGACATGCGTTTGAGCTTGTAGCGGTTCGCCATATCGCGCAGAAGCTTGAGGAACTGTTTGTCACCGATCATGCCGCGCAGCATGTGGAGAACCCAAGCCCCTTTTTCATAGACGATAATTCGCCGCGCATGGGGGGAGCGGGAGGAGCTGAGGCGGGGCCCCAAAACAATGGCTCCCGCGCTCTCGACGGTTGCTCCGGCATCGTCCTTACTCAGCAAGCGAGCCTTGAATTCCTCGAGCACGCGGTTGAGGGCATTCCTACCCATTCGGTGTTCGAGGAACATCAGCGACGAGTAGGTCGCCAAGGCTTCCATCATCCAACTGTCGGCCGAGTCTTCGGCAGTCAACAGATTGCCCCACCATTGGTGCGCAAGCTCGTGAGGTCGCACGAGTTCAGCGTGGAAAAGCCGTTCGCTAGCAGGCAAGCCGGCAAGAGGCGGGTCGCCGCGCTTGAAATAGCTAAGCGTAGAAGCGTAAACAAGCCCAGCGAAGCCTTGGCTGAACTCGCCTGCTATGGGGGAAATAGTGATATCGGGTGAAACCGGCGGACCGAATCGTTCGACAAAGAAGGCCAGCGTTTCGGCACTATGATTCGCAACGTCCTCAAGACGATCAACGGGGCTAAGAATTTTCGGTCGAGCTAATTTCGCGAGCACGGACGTGGGAGCGGCCCCGGAAGGTGTCCTTCTCCCGCGCCGCACGAGGCTGGGTTCGGTCACGGCAATGGCGCCCGGCAAAGGGTGTGGTTGCCCAGTCTGCTGGTTGGCGCACACCTCTAAGCGGTATGGCCCCACGTTGCGGGAAGCTTTCTTGTAAAGGCCCAGATTGAAGCCCGCCAGCAGAATCGGTGAGGTCGTCTGGAACCGGGAGGTCGTGACGCCTTCGTGGGTGGATCGCTCGACCAGCCGGCCTGTAGCAACCAGATCCAACCCTTGCGGGTGATGAAAAACCAGTTCGAACGGCGTGAACTTCCCGAAACGGCGCGGATACCATGATCCTCGATCACCGACGTAATGGACGCCGTCGCCCGTTTTGGCAACGATCCGACCCTGGTAGTGAAACTCAATTTCGTGGCTCGAATCGGGTTCGCGTTCGGCGGGTAGTACAACGGCGACTAGGCTGTTCTGCCGACGGCGTGCTTCGCTCGATAGCGGTTGGCCGAACTGGATGAACTCGACAGGCCTTCCGTCGAGCAGGACCTTGCTGACCCGGAGCTGCTCGGAAATCTCTAGCACAGCGATTCGCTCATCCGAGCGGTTGGTCGCGAGGGTGGCCGCGGCTATGGCCTTCATGTCGAGATCGGTGGACAGCCGGGAAGTAATACGGTAGTTCTCCAGGCGGCCCTCGGTCGAGATCGGCGGCTCGCGGCCCTCCCGAAAACTGCGTCCCTGAAAACGGCACCACGTCTCGTAGTATTGGCGCTTTTCCCGCCAAACGGTTTGTCCGATGTGAATCTGCTCCGGCCTGCGAGGATCGACGAGCACGTCGAATTGACCGAGGGGGCTGCCAGCCACCGTGGCGCCAAAGAACCCCGATTGAGGGTCGAGGGACGAAAAGGTGTCCAAAAGTATCCGTAGCTCGACGTTGGGGAGCATCGCTTCAAGCACCGGTGACCAGTGATCGGCGAGACGCTCTCCTGCTTTCGGGTCGGCCTTGTTGAACTCGTTAGCGGCCAGAGCGGAGCGAAGAACCGCGGCTGTGTCATCAGTGAAAAACATCATGGCCTGGCGAAATTTTTCGTTCAGCACCGGCTGTGAGGTGAAGCGATTCAGGGAGCGTCGCTCCCGACGGGTAGGGGGAATAAGGATCAGCTCCCCCTCGTCGCTTGCAGAGTCTGCAATGAAGAGGGCAGCGAGGATGCGACCACCCACCGGGCGAGCGAAGATGAGGCGGCCATCACTAAAGTAAAACTTGAAGTCTTCCCGCTCAAGGAAAAGATCGCGAAAGCGATAACACTGGGCCGCATCAAGAGAGAGCCGACCGATCTCCGCCAGCTTCTCGGTCGCTGTGGCGGCTGTCAGTTCGAGGGCGGCGAACAGCAGAGCCGCCATGGGAAGGAAGGCCCGCACCTCTTCATGTTAGCGTCCGCGGACGCGAGGATTCGGACAGCAAGCCGGCGAGGCGCTTTTCTCACGAGGTGGCGAGCGTATCGGGTGCTTCGACCGTCAGCTCGGAAAAAAGCGGCCCAGGCCGGAGCGACACGATTTGGCCGCCTTGCGGTTTCCGGTCATTCGGGGTGATGGACCGCGTGTTGCTATGATTTGGGTGTTGAGGAAAAATACATGAACAATGACACCCCGCTCGCTACGTTCTACTCGATTATCGGATGCACGCTGTTGGCGCTGGCAATTACTCATTTCCGTGAAATTCCGGGCAAGGAGGCCATGCCGATTTTCATGGCGGCGATGGCGGGTGGGGTCGTGGTTGGGGAGATCGTCGAGCGGCTAAAAAACGGTGGGAGACGCCATAGGGGCGGAGGCCGAGCCGCCTAGCCCGCTTTTCTGCTTTGAAAATAGGCCGGTCCGTGACATAAATTGCGTCACGGGCTGTCTTTTCATGCCACGAGGTGTAGGAGGTTCATGGCCATTCCCGGCCAGTACACCCATGGCCGGTCGCTTGCGCTCGCTGCTCAGCTTCGCTCGTCGCCAAGGCGCCCGTGAGCACGCAATCGATGTCCTCTCAACACGAGCCTGCGAAGGGGCGTTTGACTTCTCAACCCGATCCCTCTGTTTCTATCGTGATTCCCGCCAAGAATGCTGGGGAGGAGTTCGCGTTGACCCTCGAAGTCATTCGCTCTCAGGCCGATATCGCGCCTGAAATCATCGTCGTCGACTCGGGGTCGGTGGACTCGACGGTCGCGCTGGCACGGCGGTTTGGCGCCCGCGTCTTCGAGGTCCCGCCGGAGTCTTTTGACCATGGCCGGACCCGCAACCTTGGCTTGTCTAAGGCTTCGGGCGAGTTTTGCGTCCTGCTCTCGCAAGACGCCGTCCCGGTCGGTGAGAGGTGGCTGTCCACGCTACTGGAGCCTTTCTCCGACAGTCAGGTAGCGGGTGTCTCCGCTTGTATCGTCCCCCGCGAGGATGCCGACCCCATGGGCCGCTGGGAGACCGAGTCTCATCGCGAACTCATGGGCGACTTCGTGCAAAAGTATTGCCTTCGATCCGAGGACTGTTTTTCATCTCTCATCCGCGAGGAACGATTGCGGGTGACTTGTGTGAACAACGTTTGCTCCGCGCTTCGTGGAGACGTTTGGGGGCAGATGCCTTTCCGCCCGGGGAGCTTCGCCGAAGACATGGACTGGGCGGTGCGAGCCCTCGCCGCGGGACACCGAATTGTTTACAACCCGCGCGCCCAAGTCGTCCACTCCCACAACCGCCCGCCAAGCTATCATCTGCAGAGACACTACATCTCGAACAGGATCGTTCCTCGAGTCATTCAGTGGGACCCTCCCAACCCGGCCATCCGCCACGATCTCGAGCTTGCCTATTTGATCCGCTCTCTGCGGGCGGAGGTCGCCTTTTTGGCAAAAGAGAAGGCGACCGATTTTCAGCGGATTGAGGAACTCAGGCCCTCGATTGCCGCCGGTACGCCCGGCCAGTCTCTGCTGTCGGCCCTGGGGCTGGGGCACGGTGTACCCGACTACCCCGAACACGAAATTCGGCGGTCGTTTTACTTCCAACTGGCGAGGATCTCGCGCTCTCATATCAACGTTGAAGCCGATCAGATGGAAGATTTGCTGGAGAAGCTGGCAGCAAGAATTATCGGGGAAACGCTGGGATCTTACTATTTCTGGCGTGAGCGCAATCGATCCGTGTCTGAAAATTTGCAAAAGCTTGACCGCTCGCTACGCCGAGAGGGGCAGCAAGATTTCCGCCGGTGGGAGGAGATAGAGCGTTTGCTGGGGAACCGGGCGGGGGGGCAGGGCGACTTCTCCCCAGGAATGCGAAAATCGGGCCGTCTAGAGCAAACGGCTCAGCGTTGGGCCAGGCGATTCCGGGCGCATGTCCGCAACTCGGGCGTCGGCTCCACCGAAAGCTGGGCGGAACACCCGTCGCGGACGGCGCTGATGCTGATCCCGCTCAGCGTCAAGGGACGGATCAATCGGCTGGCGCGGAAACCTCTATTCGACCTGAGCGTGTATGAACCGTTCGCCGCTCGAGGCGTCTTTCGGCACGATATGGTCTTGGAAATCGCACATTTCGATGATGACGCCGGGGGCCAGCCACGGCTGAGGATCCAAACGCCGCACCCGGGCGCCGGCAACCTTGGGCTGATGGCACAGCTTGTGGAGACCCCGAACGATTCGGGCTGGGAGGTTTCCGTGCTGGTGACCGAAAGCCCCGCGGGAATGAGCGTGAATCCGGCCGCTCCGAGGCCTCGAAGCAGTGCGAATGGCGATCTACACGCTCGGCTGGGGATCAGCCCGCACAAGCAACTGATTTTCTTCGACGTCCCCTGGTTCATGGCCGAAAGCACGGCGCCGATCGCCGCGGAACTAGCGAAGATCCGGGAAAGTGAGGATTTTCACTTCCTCGCAACGGTCGAAGATGGCCAAGCCGACGCCTTCCGGCGGGGCCTGCGGACTCGGGCCGTGGAACATCACTTCACCCTCGTTGATAGCGAGGGCGACCGACAGGATTCGTTGGCAAGCTCAGCAGTTGCCGTCTTCCCGTGGTCGATCGATTACCGGCCCTCGCTTCCGCGCGCGGCGATCACGAGGAAAATCCCAGTCGTGGGTATTTACGTAGAGACCTTCGGCCAGAGTTCAAGAAGTGAGCACGGTTTTCGTGGTGTGGCGACATCCGTCCTCACCGCGCAGCTACCGCGTTTGCTTGAAGAATGCTTGAGTAACCCGGATCGAAAGGCCACCTAGAAGGGCGCTTCTTGAGATGACCCAACCGCCTCACCCGGACAATGATCGCGGGTTGATCCTCATGTATCACCGCGTTGCTGAGGTCGACTCGGACCCCTGGGGCTTGTGCGTTAGTCCGCGCCATTTCTCGGAGCAGATGGAAGTATTGAAGGAATACGGCACGCCGCTTGATCTCTCCCGGTTCGTGCAAGCTTTGCGCGGCGGTCATCTGCCGCCTCGTCCGATCGTGGTCACCTTCGATGATGGCTACCTAGACAATCTTTCCGCCGCAGCGCCTTTGTTGGAACGATACGAAGTGCCGGCGACCGTTTTTCTGGTGAGCGGGGCCATAGGCCGAGGGCGCGAGTTCTGGTGGGATGAGCTGGAACGGGTTCTGCTCCACCCAGGCCCGCTTCCGAGGGACCTACAGCTAACCGTCGGCGGCAATGTTCAGTCCTGGAGTCTGGCGGGAGCCACCGACTACGGCTCGGATTCTTTTCTTTCGCATCGCGGCTGGCGCGCCCTCTCGCAAGACGATCCGACTCCCCGCCACAGTCTCTTCCGTTCCCTTTATTTCTTGTTGCAGCCCTTGGCGGAGCAAGAGCGGCTGCGGCTGATGGATGATCTGCTGACATGGGCCGGTCGAAAACCGAGCACCCGCTCCGAGTGCCGACCTGTGACGGCTGAAGAAGCGCTCGCCTTGGGGCAAGCGGAGCTGGTTGGAATTGGAGCACATACCGTGACCCACCCCTTGCTGTCGGCCTTGTCTCCCTCTGAGCAATCCTTCGAGATCCAGCGCGGCAAGGAGGCTTTAGAGGAACTACTGGGTCGCCCCGTAAGCCATTTCTCATACCCCTACGGTGGCCTGACTTCCGAAACCGTCGCCCTCGTGAGAGAAAATGGGTTTAGCTGTGCGGTCACCACCGCCGGCGTACCTGTCGACCCCGGGGCTGACCCGTTTCAATTGCCCCGTGTCCCGGTTGAAAATTGGAATGGCGATGAGTTCGCCAAGTGGTTCTCCGGGTGGTCTACGGCACCGTGACCAGGTCAGAAAGGGAAACCGACCAGCACGAATCCGACGTGCAGCCGGATTCGCAGTCGTACACACTTAGCACCGATTCTGAAGTCGTGCACTACAGGCCTACTTGCGCAGGCCTGTGGTTAGAATGAAGAAAACAGCCAGACTTTTTGGGGAACCGTCTGTTGGGAGACATCATGAAGGTATTCGGTATCGGACTACACAGAACAGGGACGATGTCGCTCGCAGAAGCGCTAAACATGCTGCAGATCAAAACGCTTCACTGGCCGTGGCAATTGTTACACAATTCTGACCACGAAGTTCTGAAGGAATACGACGGTTTCGCTGATCTTCCCATTTGACCTGCCCCCAGGAACGAGTCCACTCTCTAAGTTAGACCTGGGACCATTTGAAGTCCACTCCATGGTATAGAACTCTGGTCCTGGGACCTGGGTAATCTGGCCTCCGGCGCCGGCGGCCGATAGGCCAAGGCGCTGTGAGGCCGTCGCTGGTTGTACTCCCTGCGCCATCTCTCGGCCAACACCTTCGCCTCCCACAACGTGTCGAAGACTTCTACGTTCAGCAGTTCATCCCGCAGTTTTCCGTTGAAGCTCTCCACATATCCATTCTCCCAGGGGCTGCCGGGCTCGATGTATAAGGTCCTCACCCCAACAGCCTTCAGCCAGTCCCGAACCGCCTGAGCCGTAAACTCTGACCCGTTATCGGACCGAATGTATTCAGGCACTCCCCGATCCACGAACAACTCCGCCAATCGATCCAACACGTCCTGGTGATTCATCTGTCGTCGGACCTCAATGGCCAGACACTCCCGGGTGTATTCATCCAGTAGGGTTAATAATCGAAAGGCCCTTCCGTCATGGGTTCGCTCATGCACGAAGTCATAGCTCCAGACGTGATCCTTGTGAGCCGCTCGTAACCGAACGCAGGATCCATCATGAAGCCACAGTCTCCTTCGTTTCGGCTGTCTGGACGGGACTTTCAGCCCCTCCTGTCTCCACAACCTCTCCACCCGCTTGTGATTCACTTTCCACCCTTCCCAACGAAGCATGGCCGTGATCCGTCGGTAGCCGTATCGCCCGTAGTGCGTGGCCAACTCCACCATCTCAGCCACCAATCGAGCCTCCTCATCGGGGATATGCCTTTCCCTTCGCTGGGTCGATCGAGCCTGTCCCAGCACTTGGCAGGCCCGACGTTCGGAGACGCGCTCTGCTCCCAATCTCTCCCTCACCCACACCACTGCGCGTCTCCTCTTCGTCGGGCCTAGAAGTTTCCCGAGGAAACTTCCTTTAGGATCTGCTTGTCCAAAGACAGATCTGCCACTAGCTTCTTCAACCGGGCATTCTCCTTCTCCAACACCTTCAACCGCTTGGCCTGATTCAGTCGAAGCCCTCCGTACTCCTTGCGCCACCGGTAGTAGGTCTGCTCGGTCACCCCAATCTGTTTGCACACCTGGCCCACCGTCTGTCCTTGAGCTAGACCCACCTCTGCCTCACGCAACTTGATGATGATCTGTTCTGCACTAAATCGCTTCCCTGCCATCTCTTGCCTCCTTCCTGTTGAATCTCGCATAATATCGAGTTAGTCAAGGCCAAGAGAAGACTGCTTCCAGAAGGCCGTAATCAAGCGCGGTTTGCGGCGCATGCGACGCAGGGATTTGCGGGCACGCTCGTCCAGCTCCCAGTAGTCCTTCGGACAGACGTTCGGCAACTCGTGCTGCTTCCAGTAAGCCCAAATGTATTCCACCGGGTTCAGCTCCGGTGCATAGGGCGGCAAGCACTCCGTGGCGATGTGGCCTTCGGAGAGCTCGATGAACTCCCGCACCAGGCGGCTGCGGTGCGCCGGCAGGCGGTCCCAGACGATCAGCAGCGGGCCGTCGATGTGGCGGACCAAAGCCTTCAGGAAGTCGATGACCTCCAGCTCGCCGATGGCGCCGGGATAGAGCCGGAAGTAGAAGTTGCGCAAGGTCAGCCCGGCGGAAACGGAAAGTTTCTGCCAGTTGAAGTTGAACTCCAGCACGGGTGTCTCGCCGCGGGGCGCCCAGGTGCGGCAACGATGGGGCTTCTGACTCAGTCCGCTTTCGTCGATGAAGACGATCGTGCGGCCTTGTTTTTGGGCTTTTTTTTAGTGGCCGGCCAAGTCTTGCGCCGCCAGTTGCGGATGGCTTCTTCGTTGCGCTCGCGGGCCTTGCCGACAGGCCGTTGCGGGCTCCAGTGGAGCGCCCGCAGGATCTTCCAAACATGACCTTCGTGATAGCGCACGCCGAACTCGTCGGCGATCAGACGAGCGACTCGCGGACAAGTCCACAGCGGCGTCGAGAAGCCCTGCGCTTCGGGGCCCCGCAGCAGCATTGCCTCCAGACGTTCCCGTTGCGTGGCGTCTAACAGCGGCTTGCGGCCGGCGCGCCCGGCCCGGCGGAGTCCGGCGGCACCGTACGCGCCATGCTCGCTAACCCAACGGCTCACGCTTTGCTGCGCCGCCTTCACGCGCCGTGCTGCCTCGGACTGACTCAAACCTTCGTCGACGACCAGCCGCACGGCCTCCAGCCGTCGCTTTTCCAGAGCATCAAAATCGCGCCTTACGCCTCTTGGGTTCCCCATGTCTATTAAGACGAGCAGAACCCCCAAAAGGTTACTCTATATTATGCGCGAGTCAATAAAACCGAAAATCCTAACATTCAACTTGGACTCGTTTTAGGGGGCAAGGTCAACGGTTCGTGGTCGTGAGCGCATTCTAAAGATCTTAGAGAGATATTCTAACCCGCTTTTCTCACGCACTTCGCTTCGCCACGTGGTGAGAAAAGCGGGCTAGCTGACCTTGTCGATAATCAACAGGATGTAAGCCAGGGGAAGATAGACGATCGAGGCTTGCAGCAGGCGGCGAGCCTGGGCGATGGTTCTCCGTCGCGCCAACAATACTCCCGCGTAAAGGTAACCGAGGCTGAGCGCCACGGCGCCCCCCAAGTATATCGGGCCCGCCACGCCGAGAAGGGCCGGAGCCGCGGCGACCGGCACGAGCAGCGCGGCGTAACAGATGACTTGACGAGAGGTGGAGATGCCGTCCGGCTCGACCACGGGCAGCATCAGGATCCCCGCCCGGGCGTAGTCTTCTCGGTACATCCAGGCTATGGCATAGAAATGCGGGAACTGCCACAAGAAAAGCATGGCGAACAGGACCAGCGCTTCGATTCCCACCCCGCTGCCGGAGGCGGCCCAGCCGATCAGCGGCGGCATCGCTCCCGGGAAGGCGCCGACCAGCGTCGAAAGCGGCGTGCGGGTCTTGAGAGGCGTGTAGAAAAACAAGTAACTCGCCAGTGTCCCCAGGCCGAGCAGAGCGCTCAGCCAATTCACCGCCCAGACGAGGTACACTGTGCCGGCGACCGAAACGGCGACTCCGAACACGAGCGCGGGCGGCGGTCGCAGGCGGCCGGCCGGCAGGGGCCTCCGCTCGGTGCGGCGCATCTTCCCGTCGGCCTCGCGTTCCAGCCATTGATTCAAAGCGCCGGCGCCTCCCGCGAGCAGCGCCGTGCCCAGCAGCGTGTGCAGCAAAAGCAGATAGGAGACCGGTTCGGCGGCGCCAACGTAAAAGCCGACCGCCGTCGACATCAGGATCAGCCAAACCACGCTCGGCTTGGTCAACTCGAGATAGTCCCACAGGGCTGACTGCGGAGCAACGAGAGCCGGGACGGCGGACGTGGGCATTTTCATATCGTGGCAGGCACTCTTTCCCGCTCGGCTGCCGCCGCCGGCGCGACCCGGCTGTAGACGTGGATGGTCAACACCACGCTCGCGGCCAATACCAAGGCTCCCACGGCCACGTGCGCTACCGTCAGCCACACCATCGGCGGAAGAGGTTGCGGAGCGTCAATCGTCGCCTGGCGGATCCAGTAAGCGGCCGCCCCGAGAACAAGCTGCATCATCAGCACCGAGTTCAGTGTTATTGTCCAGCGAACGATCTCCGGCCGGTTGGTATGCCGCTTCATCACTTTGGCCACCACCCAAGCTACGAGGGACACCGCGACGGCGGCGCCTACTAGGTGCGGTAGGAGACCCAACCCTTTGTGGCGAAGAGCCGCCCCAAGCGCCAACTGCGCGAAGATGGCCACGTTGGTCGCCAAGCACAACCGCCCCAGGGCGGTGAAACCTTCGTTGTCCGATGACGCGGCAGGGGGCCGTTCTCGCCCTTGCCAACCCGGAGAAGTAAACAGCGCCAGAGAGACGATCATACAGAAGAACAACTGGGCCAAACAAGCGTGCATGACGGAGATGGCCGTGGGCAGCAGCAACAGGACGGTCATTCCGCCCAACAGCCCTTGCGCGATGACAGCCGCCAGGGCCGCAAGCCCCAGCTTTTTCACCCACCCGCGCGAATCCCGGCGCCAGAGCCACACGACGAGAGTAATCGTCAGAAAGCCCACGAAAGTCGCCACCATCCGGTGGCCGTGTTCGTAAAAGATACCGCCCACCATGGGCGGCATCAACTGACCGTAGGAGAGCGGCCAATCGGGTACCGCAAGCCCGGCGTCGTTGCTCGTCACCAGGGCTCCGGCCGCGATCAGGCCAAGCGTCGAGAAAGCGGTGAACACCGCGAATCGGTGGAGCCAGGTATTCGTGGTCACGGCAGTTTTGTCGGTAGCGACCGTAGAAGCGGCGCTAGCCCGCATTTCTACCCAGACTGCGGTCGAAGGACGCGATCAGCCCGCCAAACCTTCCATAAGTGTCTGGGAGGAAAGGGCTTACTAGACATTGGCTTTGTTTGGTAATTCTGTTGCTCGGTCGCCGCCCACGGACGCGGACGCTGGAACAGCGCCAGGTCCACGCTACTCTTGTATCCGTCTAGTCCGATCCGTCGGATTTTATGGGTCCGACCGTTCCGCCGTACTGGAAACCAACCGTAAACCATTGATTCCCTTTGGGTTCGACGAAATTGGGTTGGTTTGGTAATTTTGTTGCCTCGTTGGTTCGTGGCTTGTGACGGCCTGTGCTCGAAGGGGCCCCGAATCCTTCGCGCGTACTCAATTATATTGTAGCTTGCCAATCCAAGGAGGCCTTGGCGCCGACGGGGCTAAGCTACTTTTAGTGAGACATTTAGGCTGCGGCGGAAAGAGTTGGTTGCCGGGCCGGGAGCGCCGCGACCGGACGCTCCCTAGCGTTCCTCCACACCTGGAGCCGCTAGCCGGCGGAAAAGGTGAAAGCGACTTCCTTGGATTCGGAATCCGCCAAGGTGACGCTCATTTCCTGCTCGCCGTATTTTTCGTGGATGGCCTCGAGTGTATAAGTCCCCGGCGGCAGGCCCGGGATCTCAAAGCTGCCGTCCTCGCCCGTCACCGCGAAGAAGGGGTGACTCACCACGCTGATATACGCTCTCATCCAAGGATGAATATTGCACTTGACGGGCACCATGATCTCCTGACGGGCGAACTTGCGGTTGATGTCGGGAGCGCCCGGGGTCTGCGACTTGTTCCATTCGCGGTTGACTTTCGGCAGCGGGTGCACGTTGTGCGTCAGGGGATCGCCGTTGCTCACGCTAATCGTTCCCCCTGCTTGCATGGCGACCACGTGCGGACGATAGATGCAGCCCTTCTGGTTGAGGGAGCCGTTCTTCGTCGCCTCGAACTTCTTTCCTTCAAGACCGCTCTTCACCCACACGAAAACATTTTGTAGAGTGCCGTTTTCATTAACCACAACCTGTTCAGCGTGAACTGCCGCAGCGTGTAGCTTCTTGCAGTCGGGTTCGGCGCTCATGTTGATGCGGAAAGCTTTCGGCGCTTTGCCCTCAAAGCCGACCTTGCCGCTCACACCGGCCGCCGTCGCCGGATCAACCTTGAAATATACCTCGGCCACCGCCGGAGATTCCGCTTCACTGGTCTCGGGTCCGCCTCCGCATCCCACGGCTGTTAGGAGTAAGGCCGCAGCCAAGACCCGCAAATTATTTTG
This sequence comes from Bryobacterales bacterium, assembly GCA_965248365.1. Classification (GTDB taxonomy): domain Bacteria; phylum Acidobacteriota; class Terriglobia; order Bryobacterales; family UBA6623. The sequence continues at coordinate 2,290,300 of CBDFJA010000004.1, forward strand.
AAAAATCATCGTTCTTACTAAGCCTCCTCTAGCTCCCAAAATCTTCTCCGCTGCTCGTAAGTTCTTCATTGTACACCGGCGCCCCGCAGCCTCCTGAGCTCCGACGGCGTGAACTGGAACATGTAGCGCACCAGGAGCCGCGCGTGGTCCCCTTCATATCCTTCGAAGGCCGCCGGCAGGGGGCCGTCGAAGATCCAGCGGCCCTGTTCGTGACGGAACAGTTCCGAAGGCATCGCCGTGCCGGGCGCGATGTTGGCCGGTTCGAGCATCCAGCGATAGGTCCAATCGGGCTTGAGGCGGTCGGCGGCCACCAGAAAGTTCGGCGCGGTCGCGTCCCGGTCATGGGCGGGGTCGCCCGTCATATGGCACTTCAGGCAGGGCGCCCCTCGGCTGGTGAACAGGCGCCGCGCCAAAGTGCGCTCGGTGGCCGAAAGCGGGGCCGGCTTGTCGTCAATATAGGGATGCGGCTGGGACGAGATGGCCATAAAAAACCGCATCAGTGTTCGCACCTGACGTTCGGTAAATTGGAACGTGGGCATGCGGGCGTGCAGATATTCTCGAACGCCGTTGCGGTGGATGTCGGTCTCGCTCAAGGCCGGGTTCGACAAGAATCCGACCAGCCAGTCCGGCTGCACCCGGGCGCCTTCGCTATATAGCTGCGGCGGCATCTGTTCTACCCAGTCTGGATCCTCGTAGCGCTCCATGGCCATGAACGAGGTCTCGTCGCCGGGTCGAATCTGGTGACAACCCGTGCAATTGTAGCGCCGGACCATCCACCAGCCGCGCTGGATGTCGGCTCTCTCGTCTTCCGGCTCGAAGCGATACTGCGCGGGAAGGGCGGTATCGACCGCTCCGAGCAAGAAGGTCGTCAAAGCCGTGATCTCGTCGTCGGTCAGGTTGAAGTTCGGCATCCGCAGACGCTCGGACGGCTCCTTCACTTTCCCCTGGTCGAAGAACGCGGGGTCCTCTAGCTTGTGCTCGAAGAAACCTTTGTGGTCGTACCAGCCTTCTACCTTGGCCGGATGCGTGAACAGGGCGAAATCCAAGCGCTCGATGGGCTTGCTGCCCTCTAGGGTTAGTTCCGTTCCAATGCGGCCCTCCGTCTCCAGCCCGCTGATTTCATGGCAGCCGGCACAGCCGTAGCGCCTCACCAGCGCCAAACCTTCTTCCGCGCGCTGGGGGTCATCCATGTAATCGGCCGCGGCGTAGACGGCGGCGGTTTTCTGCTCCATCAAGTAGCCGGCGATGTCGCGAGCCTCGGCGAAGGTCAGCCGCAGATTGGGCATCACAGGGATCAGATGGACCTTGTCGCCCGTCGCCCCGGCTTCCGGCGTGACTTCGGCGGGATCGTGAATCCAGCGAACCAGGAAATCGTAGGTGGTCTTTTCTCCCACACGGCTCAGGTTGGCGGCGAAGGAGCCGCCCATCTTCGCCTCGCCCTCGCCGATCGAGTGGCAGCCCAGGCAACCCCTGGTCTCGAACAGCTCCCGGCCGCGCGCCGCGTTGCCCGGCGGGTGTTTGGGGAGGGAACCCCGGACGCCGTTCTGCCAGACGTAGGCGGCAATGGCTTCGATCTCGTCTTCCTCCAGCCGGAAGACGGGCATTTTCGTGCCGGGGCGAAACTCATGGGGATTCTTCAGCCAGACCGGGATCCACTCCTTGCGAAGCTTGACCCTTGCCTCCTTGAGGCTGGGGCCGAACTTGCGCACCTCCTGCAGCAGGCTCTTCCGCTCGGCCTCCAGAGTGGTCAGCCGCGCATCGAGTTGACTGTTGGTCAACTGCAGGGCTTGGGCCCGGGCGTAATAGCGATTGGCTTGCTCGTCGGCAGCCGCTTCGTCGCCGAGGTCGTTGTTGCGGCGAACCTGTTTTTCGTTGGCGGCCTTTTCTTTGTTACGAAAATTGATCTCGTTCCTGACCTCCGACAGCAAGTCCGATTCTTTGTCGAAACCCTCAAAGCGGTGGCAACCCCAGCAACCTTTATTGAGGAACAGCTCCCGCCCCTTGTTGAGCACCTCGGCTTGGGGGGTGACGACTTCTTGCGAGTGGCATTGGTGGCAGCCCGCCTCGATGTTCTCTTTCTCGAACAGGGGCCAGAGCCAATGCTTATACCTCCCGTGACCCTTCGTCACGCTGCTGGTCGCCCGGCCGTTGCCGTTGTGGCAGGGCGTGCATCCGAACTCCTCGGGGTCGTGAATCTTGAGCAGGTCGAGGTTGGGATGGCTGGCAAAGACCGCCTCGCCGCCCATCGAGGCCTTCGTCAACTCGACCGGCTCGCGGGTACCCGCGTGGCAGGACTCGCAGCGGTCGACCCAGTCGATGTCGTTCAGATGGATCTGCTTGATCGAGACCTCGAACTGCTCCATCTTGTTGATGAGACCCTGGATCTGCGTCGCGGTCAGACCGTACAGGAGGTTCTGGAGGTAGGCGTCGAGCTGTTGCCGGGCCTGCCGCGCCGGCTTCCCGAGACCAACCAGCTCGGCTTGCAGCTTGGCCCCCAAATCCCGCAGGCGAGCCATTTCGGCTTCCAACTGCTGGTAGGTCCAGGAAGCCGTCTCCGTCTTGCCGGAGCCGTCGTCGAGCACCAAGTTGATCTCTTGCTGTCTCTGCTGGACACCTTCAATATCCGCGGCCAGCGATTCTTTCGCGCCTGCGCTGGTTGACGTCTCGAGCTGGTAGGTGAGCGCGCCGATCTCGCCGCGCAGCCCCTGGAAACCTTGACGGACGGTGTTCGTGCGTGGAACGATGCCATTCGCTACACGGTTCCTGATGGCGCTGATCCGCTCGGCCGCCGCTTGGCCGGCCTCCTCGACCTGCTGTTGGAGCCGCTGATATTCAGCGGACCCTTTAATCTCCTTTTCCCGCCTCGCCTCCTGGGGCTTCAATTGCTCCAAATGCGCCGCATAGAGGCTGGCGAAGCGAGCCTGATAATCCTTCCACGGCCGCAGGGTGACCACCTCGTCGTAGAGCGCCCAGACGAGCGTCAACATCAAAATGAGCGTCGAGAAGAAAAGTGAGACGCTCAGAGAGTTGTGGACGACGGGGTCGTCATGGTCAGGCGGCGGATTTGGCGGCATTCAAAGACTCCGTCAGAAAATTTCTATCGTTTTCGAATCGTCGGGAACCGGCGAGCGTCCACGCTCACGTCGAGCCGGGCGCGGCCGAGCTAGATGTTAAACCAAGGGGTCACCCACACATACTTGATTCGGAACACCAGACGAGCAATAATCTTCACCGGCAGGCTGATCATGGTAATCAGGACCACCATCATCACCAAATACTGGGCGAGCGACATGCGCCCCAGGATCTTGCGACTGAACTCCGTCAGCGCCATGACCTTGTGGACGAGAACCCCCGTCACTACAGTGAACAGCGCCGTGACAACACCCCCGAAAATTCCGATCGGCCAGGTCCCGGTGATGCCCAACATCTCGTGCAGGTCGCGGTTGACTTCGAAGACCAGCTTGTTGTGGTCCCACGTCTGACCGGGCCAGAACCACATCCATCCGGGACCTCGAATCATCGTCCCGATGACGATCATCGCGCACCACATGACGATGAACCCGACAATGAACGTCCAGATGGCAAATTTCCTCTGCTCGTAGGTGTAGTAGCCGTTGCCCAACGGGTTCTCATCGATATAGGGGATGACGATCAGACCGATGATGATCAGCGTCGGCATGACGACGCCCGCGATCCAGGGGTCGAAATAGACCAGCATCTCCTGCAGTCCCAGAAAGTACCAGGGCGCTTTGGCCGGGTTCATGGTCAGCGATGGATTGGCCGGTTCTTCGAGCGGCGCGTCCAAAGTGATGGACCAGACCATCAAGATGGCGGTGACAATCACCGTGGCCAGAAATTCAATACGCAGCAGATAGGGCCAAACGTGAACCTCTTTGGTCCAGCCCTTCTTATACGGCTGCGTCTTGCGGTGATGGGTCTTGGCCATCTCCGGGTCGGCGTCTAGTTGTTTGATGAGCCGGTCATTCGCCAGCGACTGCCGCAACCCGTACCAGGCGTAGAACGGCACCAGCACCATCAAGCCGATGATGGGGACGTTATCTGGGAGCGAAAGAATTTCCCAAAGCTGGCCCCAGTCCATAAGTCCTCCTCTAAGTTCGTCGAATCCGCCGGCGCTAAATTCTTCGAATCGGTTTGATCTCGCCTTCGAGCATCATCGGGGCCGGGCCCGAAATGCCGCCGTCTTTACGGATTCGCCAGAAATGCACAATCATGAACGTGGCGGCGAATCCCGGTATGGCGATGCAGTGCCAGATATAGGCCCGCAACAAGGCGTTGGCGTCCACGATCGACCCTCCGAGCAGGGCGAAGCGCACGTCATTGAACGCAGTCATACCCATGTCAGAGCCGAACGGACCTTCGTGCCCCAGCATAGGAGTGGCGCGGGCCATGTTCGTTCCCACCGTGACGGCCCAGAAGCCCAACTGATCGTCGGGCAGCAAATAGCCGGTGAAGGAAAGCAGCAGCGTCAAAACCAGCAGAATCACGCCCACGCACCAGTTGAACTGGCGCGGCTTTTTGTACGATCCGGTCAAGAAGACGCGAAACATGTGCAGCCAGACGGTCAGCACCATGGCGTGGGCGCCCCAGCGATGCATATTCCGCAGCAGCTTGCCGAAAGGGACGTCGTGTTCGAGGTACAAAATATCGCGAAACGCCACGACCTTGGTTGGGTGGTAGTAGAACATCAGCAGCACGCCGGTCCAGGTCAAGACCGCGAACAGATAAAAGGAGATGCCTCCCATACCCCAGGTGTAGTTGTAGGCCACGGCGTCGCGATTGATTTTGGCCGGATGGAGGTGCAAAAAGACGTTGCTGAGAACGCCGAGCGTACGGCTGCGCGGCTTGTCGTCGTGCTTGACGCGAAAAATCGACTTATAGAGCTCGGTCTTAGTGGGCCTCTTCAGCGCTTGCAGGTCGGCGGCCGCTTTTTGCTTGATCACATCAGGGTCGATGACCCCAAGAAGCGACCGCTTTCCGTTGCCGCCACCGTTTTCCTCAGGCATTCTGTCTCCTCTCCCGATCCGACGCGCCGCGGCGCGTCATCGCAACGACGTCCGCCTTCCCTGTTCGGTTGACCCCGCTTTCACTACGATCTCGCGCCGGTCTCAAGGCACGCTCGCCGTCAAACGACCAGATAGGAGTCATCCTCATCAAACTGGCTCGCCTTGCCTTTTTCCCACTTGTAGAGCGAACTCGTGTCCACGACGATCTGCCCTTCGGGGCTCAGTTCGACTTTGGCGCGGTCGAGGGGACGCGGGGCCGGCCCCTCGTAGTTGATCCCTTCGGGATCGAAGCCGCTGCCGTGGCAGGGACACTTGAACTTCCCTTCCGATTCCTTCCAGTCCGGCGTGCATCCGAGGTGAGTGCATCGGGCGTAGATGACGAACAGCCTCTCGGAGTTGCGAACAACCCAGATTCTGTTGGATTTTTGGAAACCCGTGTCCACGCCGATGCCGAAGGCGTCCGGCGACCCGATCCGAAATACCTTCTTCGGCTCAAAGATGGTCCGCGGGAAAAAGAACCGCAGGAACATCAAGAAGTTGGTCGCCAGGAAACCCACGGTAAAGAAACCCACGAATCGACGCCGGGTCTTCACGATATCGACTTGCGGCGCTTTCTCGAAAAGCCGCCGAAGCTTGGCCAGTGTGGAGGGCTTCGCCTCGGTTGCTTGGGCTGAAGCGGCCGCTTCGCCGCTTGAGCCGACTTTCTGATCAGGCATCCTAACCCCTTCGTTTGACCACGGTCGCCGCGGTCCAATCCTCCATTGTAATCAAGGCGGGGAGGTCCCTACAAGGAGAAGAGTCGTCCCATGCAAGATGATCCTGAACGGGGGAGTGTTTCCAACACAAGATGATCCTGAAACGACGACAGCCGGGAGAGGGCACACCGCGGGTGAATGGGAGGCGCCATGCAGCATGCACAACGTCTCACGCTGGTCGAGATGCGCGAATTCGTGGCCTCCAGCGGCAGCCTCAACTTTATCGGCGCTGAGCGCAAGAAGATCTATAGCCTCGTCGAGCGTACTCCGCACACCCAGCTCCGCTTCCCCCCGTTACCCCACCTCGAACACCCTCGGAAAGGAGACCCACACCCAGCCCCGGCCTCCCGGCCCGACCAACCCCATTTCAAGATCATTCTTGGATCGGCAAATGCTTCGAGGCCGGCCCAGCGGGCCGCCGGCCGCCGTCGGACAGAGCCTACCGTGCCTGAGGTTCCCGATCGTCCGCCTGGCGTCTAAACATGCGTGACGGAATTCATGAAACGCGCTACTACGAAATCGCGTACTGGTGAAACATTTGCCGGTACTTTTCGAGACCCATGATCTCGAAGAACTCGGGGTCTTCGATCATGCGATGGGTGACGGCGTTCCAGTCTTCGGTTTCCTTCAGCTCGCGAAGACCGTCCTTCATCGCCTTGATGTACATGTAGAGGGTGGCGATGGTCCCGATGGCCATAGCATAGCCGCGGTTCTTGAATTCTTTGAAGGCGATCGGCTCGACCGGAGCGTACAGTCCAACCAGGGGGGCTTTGACCTTTTCGGCGAAGTAGGTCAGTTCGTCCGTAGTTAAGCCCATGATCATGATGGCGTCGGCGCCGGCCTCGGCGTAGGCATTGCTTCGCCGCACGGCCTCTTCCATCAAGTTTTGGGCGTAGTATTCCTCGCGCGAAACCGTCCCGATAGGGTCGCTGCGGGCGATGATCAGAAGATCAGGATCCGTGCGAGCGTCCACGGCGGCGCGGATCTTGCCGCACATCTCCTCGACGCTTATCAGCTGGATCGGCGGCACGCCTTGCATCACGGGGCACTTGCTGGGCATCGTCTCATCGTCCAGTTGAACCCCGGCCACCCCCAAGGACTCGAAGTCACGGATCGTGTCCGCCACGCTAATCGCGTTCCCATAGCCCTCCTCGATGTCGGCGACCACGGGGATTCCCACGGCTTTGACGATGTGCCGCACGATCAACATCCGCTCGGTCTTCGACATCAGATCCATGTCGGGCTTGCCGAGAAAAGCGGCGCTCGTCGAATAGCTGCCTACGTATACGCCGTCGAACCCGGCTTGGTCGATCAAAAGCGCCGAAAGGGCGTCATTCGCCCCGACGACGTGCATCGAGTCGCCATTGGCAATCGATCGCCGAATCTTCGCTGCTTGAGTCATCAAGTTCCTCCAGTTGGATAGTCAAAAGCACAAACAGCAGCACCGAGACTCGACCACCGTCTCGGGACCATGTTTCGCGGTCCAGCGGCCGTCGAATCCGCCAACAACGAGCCTTCCCCAGGCCCACCGTGACCTAAGGGGGTTACTCGTTCGGCGGAAACGGACTGCTGCCGTCTTGCTATGGTACTACGCACCCGAGCAAGAATGCAGGGCCACCGACCCCAAACCCTTGGAAACAACCGTATCCGAGGCACGCTGCGCTAGACTGGGAATTCATGTTGGACCTGAGCTACCTCCGCAAGAATTTCGACCAGGTAAAGAGCCGTTTGGCCGCTCGGGGCGGTCCTGACGGCCTGGAGGGGTTTAACGAAGTCGACCAACGCCGGCGCGCCGCCGTGACCGAGATGGAGGGGCTAAAAGCCGAGCGAAACGCCATCAGCGCGGAAGTCGCCAAAGCCAAACGAGAAGGCCGCGAGGCGCAGGAGCAGATCGCAGCCAGCCGCCGCCTCGGAGAGCAAATCAGGCATGTGGAAGATCAAGTCAGTGACATCGACGCGCATCTCCAGAAGGTGCTCACCGGCGTGCCCAACATCCCGCACGAGTCGGTGCCGGTGGGCAAGGACGCTTCGGAAAACGTCGAGGTTCGCCGTTGGGGAACGCCTCCGGAGCTCGACTTCGCGCCCAAGGCGCATTGGGACCTGGGCCCCTCCCTGGGCATCCTCGACTTCGACCGGGCCTCGAAGATCACCGGGGCGCGCTTCGCCGTCTACTGGAACGCGGGCGCGAAACTGGAGCGATCCCTGATTAACTTCATGCTCGACGTCCATACCCGCGAGCACGGCTACACGGAGGTCCTGCCTCCCTTCATGGTCAACTCGGAGAGCCTTTTCGGGACCGGCCAGCTGCCGAAATTCGCGGGGGACCTCTTTAAGCTCGAAGGCACCGACTACTGGCTCGTCCCGACGGCGGAAGTCCCGCTGACCAACCTTTTCGCACGGGAGACGCTCGACGCCGGACGGCTGCCGGTCCGGCTGACGGCCTACACGCCGTGCTTTCGCAGCGAGGCCGGGTCGTATGGGCGCGACGTTCGCGGCATCATTCGCCAACATCAGTTTCAAAAGGTGGAGTTGGTCAAGGTGGCGCTGCCCGAGCAAAGCTATGACGAGTTGGAAAAGCTCACCGCCGACGCCGAGGATATCCTTCAGCGTCTCGGGTTGCCCTACCGGACGGTCAGCCTGTGCACGGGTGATCTGGGCTTCGGCAGCGCCAAGACCTACGACATCGAAGTCTGGCTCCCGGGACTAGGGGAGTTCAAGGAGATCTCTTCCTGCAGCAACTGTGAAAGTTTTCAAGCCCGGCGGGCCGGCATTCGCTATCGCGACGCAACGTCGAAGAAGGGCAAATCGTCTTTTGCGCACACGCTGAACGGCAGCGGACTGGCGGTAGGCCGCACCTGGCTGGCGATCATTGAGAATTACCAGCAGAAAGACGGCAGCGTGGTGATTCCCGACGCTCTGCGGCCTTATCTTGACGCGGAGCGAATCGTGGCTGGCGGGCGGTTGGCCTGAGACGGCGCGGTGGTCTGGGGCGTTGCTGCCCGGTGTCTGAGTACAGTGTCATACGTATGGTACGTATCAATCGGCTTGTGGAGGTCGGGCGGTCATTAGCTCGGGCGCCTTTGGTAACGATACTTCCGAAATGATGCACTGACTCAGCGAGTCTGGGACAAGCCCAAAAATTGCCGACCACCGCGCCAAAACGCGTCATTATCGACACCGACCCGGGCATCGACGATGCGTTGGCGCTGATCCTCGCTCTACGTTCTCCCGAGCTTTCCGTCGAGGCGATCACTACGGTCAGCGGCAACGTGCACGTGGATCTGTCTGTCCGCAATACTTTTCAAACGCTCGACGCCGTAGCGCCCGCCGTGTTCCCGCCCGTGGCGCGCGGCTGTGACCGTCCGCTCAAGCGGTCTCCGGTGGCGGACGAGCGGGTCCACGGCGGGGACGGGCTAGGGGGAATTAGCCGCCTTGTCGATGGGGACGGCAATCCCCGCTATCCCGATCCGGCGCTGTCGCCTGTTGGCCGGCATGGGGTCGATGTCATCCTGGACCTAGTCGAACGCTACCCCGGTGAAATCACCCTCGTCGCGCTGGGACCGCTGACGAATGTCGCCACGGCGATCGAGAAAAACGCCGAGACGATGCGGGGCCTGAGGGAGATCATCATCATGGGGGGCTCGCTCGACGGGCGCGGAAATATGACTGAGTTCGCGGAATTCAACTTCTACACTGACCCGCACGCCGCCCAGCGCGTCGTCCGCTCGGGCCTGCCCGCCACGATCGTCGGGCTGGACGTCACCCACCAAACGCGGCTGCTTCTGGAAACGGTCGAACACGCCGCTCGGAAAGCAGGCGCCCCGCTCGCTCGATTCGCCTACGACATTTCCGCCGGGTTGATCGAGGGCGGCGCACTGCGGAACACCGAGGGATTTTATCTCCACGACCCGTTGGCCGTGGGCGTCGCCATCGACCCAACTTTCGTCGAAAGCCGGACCTTCCATGCCGATGTCGAAACCGAGGGGGCAACAGCGGGCATGCTGGTGGCAGAGGAAAGTTCCCACCAGCCCCGGCTCACGGGAGGCGGCGATATCCGAGGGTGCGTGGCCGTCGAAGCCGACCGATTCGTGCGCTTTTTCTTAGAACGCGTATTCTCCGGCTGAGGGATCTCTAGATAGCCTTAAGGATATCTTAAAGAGATATTCTTTCTAGATATGGTAAACTAATACCGTGAAATCCATCTCCCTCAATCTTCCAGAAGAGACTTTGGACGCCGCCGGCCGCCACTCGGCCAGTCTCCGCCTGCCCAGAGCCGAATACATACGCCGCGCCGTGGAACGGATGAACCGCCAGGTCGAGGCGGATCTCCGAGCCCGGAGGATGAGGAGTGCCGCGGAAAAGTGCCGCGAGGAGGATTTGAAGGTCAATGCCGAGTTCGCGGCAGCCGAGGCGGATATCGAAGATTAGGCGTGGCGAGATTTGGTGGGTAAATCTCGACCCCCGGCACGGGACGGAAGCGGGTAAGACGCGTCCTGTGCTGGTTGTCCAGGCTCAGACGCTCCTCGACGCCGGGTACTCCTCGACGCTGGTCATTCCCTTGACGACGAAGCTTATCGACGACGCCGAGCCGCTTCGCCTGCGGGTGGGTCGGTCCGCAGGTCTGCGGCAGGACTCTGATCTGCTCGTGGCGCAGCTTCGGGCCATCGACAACAGAAGGTTCGTTCGGGGTCCGCTGGCTACTCTGCCCGAGCGTCTCATGATGAAGACGGACGAGGCGATTCACGAAGTGTTGGGTCTCCTGCCCAAGTGACGTGCAGCCTTTGCCGGATGAGCGTCCTGCCGAACTTGGGCGGACGACCGTTGAGGCAAGGCCAAAAATGTTTGCTGATAGACTGAGGTCACGTGACGTTCGATCTATTGGTATTTGACCTCGATGGCACGCTGATCGACTCGCGCCTGGACTTGGCGTTAGCGGTGAATGCCGCCCGCGAGGATGCCGGCATGGGGCCTCTCGATCACGAGCTGATCTATTCCTATGTCGGCAACGGAGCGCCCATGCTGATTCGGCGCTCGCTCGGGACCGAGGCCGCCGACCAACAGGTAGACGAGGCGCTACGGTTTTTCTACGCCTACTACCGCGAGCACATGCTCGACAACACGTACCTTTATCCCGGCGTCCAGGAGTCTCTCGACGCCTTTCTGGCCGGCGGCAGGCGGATGGCCGTGCTGACCAACAAACCGGTTCGCTTCAGCCAAGAAATCATCAAAGGGCTTGGCCTGGCTGCTCACTTCGAGCGCGTTTACGGAGGGAACAGTTTCGAAACGAAGAAACCGGACCCCTACGGGCTGAACTATCTCATGCAAGAGCTCGAGGCCTCCAAGGGCGGCACCCTCGTTATCGGAGACAGCGCTGTCGATGTCAATACCGCCCGCAACGCGGGGACGGCCGCCTGCGGGGTCACCTATGGCCTGCAGCCCGAGAGCTTTGAGGAGCATCCCCCGGATATGCTCGTGGACCGCATGCCGGAGCTCGTCGAATTGTTGCGGGATCAAGCGGTGCATCAGCAAGAGGGCAGCTAACCCGGATTTCTCGCCACTTAAGAACCTCTTTAGCCCTCGAAGCGACTGTGTCGAAGGTCAAGGGGAAAGTGATTTCGGGACTCGCCAGCGGGAAGACCCCTTCCCTTTAGCCCCAATACTCTTCACTTTAGAACATTTTTGTGGCATTCTGTTTTAGAGGACAGGAGGCTACAGATGGCACGAACGAGGGCAGCGCTGCCGCCAGGCAGCCGTATTACCGACTACATCAGCTTGGGGGTGATGACGCGCTGGTTTCCGCGTCACAAGGTCGATGGCGTCTTGCGGGACTGCGGGCGGGCCTCGCGGCGACAACGGGACTTGCCGGCGCATGTCATGGTCTACTACGTCATCGCCCTGGCGCTGTTTATGCAGTCGTCCTACCGCGAGGTGCTGCTTTGTCTGCTGGAAGGATTACAGTGGCTGCAGGATCCTGCTACGGCGCTGAAAGTGGCGGGCGATTCGGGGATCTCGCAAGCCCGTTCGCGATTGGGGGTCGAGCCGATCAAGCGGCTGCATGACGAGTTGATACGACCGTTGGCGACGGCAAAGACGCGCGGCTCGTTTTATCGCCAATGGCGCTTGGAAGTGCTCGAGCGCTTCGCGGACGGTTCCTACCGCAGTGCGATCTACGCCTCGCAAGCCGACTGGCGCAGGCGCCACCGGCCGCTGCCGGTGCGCGTCATCGAGTATCGACTCGAGGGCATCGATGACGCCGAGCCGTTCTATCGGCTGGTGACGACGATTCTCGATCCCCAGCAAGCTCCGGCGGTGGAGATGGCGGCACTCTATGGCGAACGCTGGGAGATCGAGAACGCTCTCGATGAGCTCAAGACGCATTTGCGCGGTGCGCGGATTGTGCTGCGCAGCAAAACGCCGGAGTTGGTGCGGCAGGAATTCTACGGCTTGATGATGGCCCATTTCGCGATCCGCGGGTTGCTGCACGAGGCGGCCTTGCGGGCCGACGAAGATCCGGATCGACTCTCGTATCTGCATGCGGTAAGGGTGGTGCGACGCAAGATGGCCCGTGTGGTTGCTATCCCCCCCTGTGGACAAGAAAGCATTTCATGAGGCGGTCTTGCGGGAGCTGCTGGACGAGCGCGTCCATTCGAGCCGCGGCAGGCGACGCCCTCGCGGCGTCAAGCGCAAGATGAGCAACTACAAAGTGCGATCGCGCGGCGCGCTGTCTCGTCAGCGGACTGACTTTGCCTCCTTTGTTAGGATCCTTAAATGAAGAGTATTGCCTTTAACCCACATTTCTCACCACCTGACGGTCGAAGCACGCCATAGGCCCGCCATTACTGCGTTGCGCTTGCTCGCCGTGCTCAGCGTACTGTTCAAGTACACTCGCATTATTCAAGAAACGGGGCGCCGAGCGGCGCGCGCCTTGTACTGACGGACCTCTCACGCACTTCGCCTCGCCACGTGGTGAGAAAAGCGGGTTAACTGCTTGTCTCAGCCTCGGGGTCCACTCTAACTAAGGGGAACCCTGGGTGACAAAACCCAAGACCTCACAATCCCCGCAGGGGCGCCGGAAATACGACGCCGAACCGCTGGGACAACTGCCTTCGCCGCGAACCACATGAAGGAGCACGTGAGCACCGGACAGAGCCGTGCCCGTCAGGGCGCGGGCCCACGACGCGCCAAGACCGGACTGATTCATGCCCGTTAGGGTGCCGGCTCGCGGCGACCGTACAGCTTTGCGTCGACCCGAAGGCTTGGGCCCGCGGGCTTACGGGCACGGCTCAGTCCGGTTGAGTCGGAGCCTGGGTAAATAGAGCCGCACCCGCGAGGGAGCGGTCGAGCTTTCGCGACGCCGTTTTTCCGGCGCTTAATTCTTGTTCTAATGAGAACCGAGAAGCCCGGGGCAACCTCGGGCGCGCAGGCTACGATTTGCGCTCGTTTTCGTCTTGGGACGGGAAGACTCAAGGGGCGAGCCTTCGCTCGTCTCTATTGAGCGCATCTCGTTCGACTCGGGACGCAGCGATCTACGGCTCTGGCGGGGCTGGCGGTTCGGCCTCCACTTGGTGCTCGAGCACGGGGATTTCGTTTCTCACCGCTTTGGCCCTTTTGTCGTCCGGCGCCAGTTGGAGGAATTGCCGATACGCGGCGAGTGCATCGGACGGCTGCTTCAGCTTTTCCCGCGAGCGGCCCAGCCGCCAGTAAGCTTCCGCGTAGCTGGGATTCCATTTCGTGGCTTCCAGGTAGCGCCCGGCGGCCGCTCGGTGATTGCCCTTTCTGGCGTAGAAGTTGCCGATCTTCAGATCTTTCTTGGCTTGAATGGGATTGAAGGCATACTGCGTCCGGGGAAGAAGGTCTTCGTCTTCGTCAATCAAGGGCGCCTCAGGCTCAGCCGGGGTTTCCTCTCGCTGACGAAGCTGCCCCTGGGCAAGCCCCAAACCGATGGCCAGCGCCAAACCCAACAGGCGTCTCACGTAAGAATTATATCGCCTGCTCGGGAGGACGCCGGCAAAGTGTACTGGCGCCCCCTGATCCGAACGAGCCTGAGACCCGACACACATGCCGGCACACCCTTGCCATGCCCGATTCGGAGCCGCGAACGCCAGTGAGCGGCCATGGCGTGCGGCCAAGCCTGTGCCCCGCCCAAAGGGATGAAAGCCGGTGGGTTCTCGACGGAGCGGTCATGCCGCCTATAGACGATCGCGAACTTATGGGACCCAGCCCTAGCTCGGCTGAGCCCTTTCTTGCAGTGTCGCGGCCACGGCAACGATTTCCGAACCGCTGGGGTTCTGGAACGGCCGCAAGTCAAACTCCGGGAGCGACGAGAAAATATGGTCGAAAATGTCGGCTTGAATGGCCTCGTAGGGCCCCCAGCGCTGGTCGTTACTGAAGACATAGATCTCGAGCGGCAAACCTTTTTCGGTGGGCTGGAGTTGGCGGATCAGGAAGGTCATGTGCTGGTGGATCTTCGGGTGGGCTTTTAGGTACGCCACCAGGTAAGCGCGGAAGGTACCGACGTTGGTCATCCTGCGGCCGTTGACGGGTACCGTCTCGTCGATGTTGTTTTCGCGGTTATGGTCGGCCAACTCTCTCAGTTTTTGCTCCACATAGTCCTTTAGGATTTGGATTTTCGAGAAACGTTCGATCATCTCCGGAGTGCAGAACTTGACGCTGTTGATGTCGATGTGGATCGATCTCTTGATGCGCCGTCCACCGGACTCCGACATGCCGCGCCAGTTTTTAAAGGAATCCGAAATCAGCGCGTAGGTCGGAATGGTGGTGATGGTTTTGTCCCAGTTGCGGACTTTTACGGTGTTGAGCGTGATCTCGATGACGTCCCCGTCAGCCCCGTACTTCGGCATCTCGATCCAATCGGCGGGGCGCACCATGTCGTTCATCACCAGTTGAATGCCGGCCACGAAACCGAGAATCGTATCCTTGAAAATCAACAGAATGACCGCGGTGAGAGCGCCAAGTCCGGTGAACAAGACCAACGGAGACTTGTCCATGATGACCGAGAGAGCAAGGATGGCGACCACCACGGTAAGAATGATCTTTACGATCTGGATATAGCCGGTAATCGGGATTCGCCGGGAAATCGCGAAACTCTGATACACGTCGCCGGCCGCGTTGAGGAGACCGCTGACCGCGAACAGACCGACCAAGAGCATGTAGACATCCGCCAGTCGTCGAGCCGCGGCGACCAGCTCCGGGTTTCCCTCGAATACGAGTGGAGCCGCGAACCAAATCACAAGGGCGGGAGCCAAGTGTGACAGGCGCGTGAACACTCTTCGGTTCACCATCGCGTCGTCCCAATCGGTCTTGGTTTTTTGGACCAAGTGCCGCACCACGCGCAGAATAATTCGCTTGGCAATCAGGTTGGCTAGATAGGCGAGCGCCAACAGACCCACCACGGCGCTGGCGCGGCCGGCAATGGTAATCGCCGTCTCGTTGAGGCCTAGTCCCGTGAACCAACCTTCGATGACTCTAATCATGTGGATTCCTTCTTTCGCTTTCCGCGCGCCCGGTTCAGCGGCAACCAAACCGGTGAACAGGTCGATTCACCGTCTCAGACATCAAATCGTGCGACTACGGCTGACCGAGGCCCGATCGCCAGCGTTGGAGTCCGTATGACGGCGTCCACTTCTTGATGGACCGCTCCGTCAAGAGGGTCCGGGCACGCAGCGGGCAAGCACGCCCGGCACAATGTCTCCCAGTCAACAGCCTAAAACATTTCGCAGCCGATTTGTTGTATACTCCGTCCAGAACTTTCCCTTCTTGACAGCCCTTCTGCGGCAGACCGCGCACGAACTGGGTCGGGGGGCGGCGATGAACTGGCTTGACATCATCATTGGGCTGATCCTGATCGTTTCTGTGATCGCGGCGCTGCGCAACGGGCTGAGCCGAGAGTTCGTGAATCTGCTGGCTCTAGCGGTCGGGATCGTGGGAGGAATGTGGTGGTACGGACCCGTTGCGGAGCGACTGGAGCCTTACCTCGGCAGTGAGCGCGTGGCGGAGTTTGCGGCCTTCGCATTGATTCTTGTCGCTGCTCTCATCGCGGGGGCCGTGGCCGGCCGAGTGCTGGCGAAGATGCTGGGCTGGGTGGGCTTGCGATGGTTCGACCGCTTGCTGGGCGGAGCTTTCGGAGCGCTGCGAGGGCTGCTTCTGACGACCGCCCTGATCCTGGCGATTGTCGCTTTCGGGCCGCTTCAGGGGTCGGAGCGGGTAGTCGCGGAGTCCAGGCTGGCGCCGTGGGTTTTGTTCGCCGCTCAGGCGTGTGTCCGCCTGGCTCCGCGGAGCTTTCATGAGGACTTTTCCGAAGGGTTCGAGCGAGTTCGAAAGTCCTGGATCGACGCCGCCCCGGATTCGATCGTGCGGCGCTAGAACGTATTTCTCACCACCTACTTACGCGTCGCTCGGCAGCAGAACGAAAGGGCCTTTCCGAGGACGGACGGCGCGAAAGTCTCTCTCGTCTAGGGTTAGAATGCGGGGAATCCCGAGACGTTCCGCCGTGGCCATGACCGCCGTATCGGCCAAGCCGAGGTCAAGATCCCGGTAGCCGGCGATCAGTTCCCGGCAGCGCACCAGATCTTGAGCCGCTAGCGGCTCAAGCGTGTAGGCCCCGCCGGCGATCCCCTCGAGAAAATCCAACTCTGCGGCAATGCCCAAGAACTCGCGGAGTAGGTAGTCCACCTCGGCCAGGATGAGGGTAGGCACGATGATGGGGCCGCGCTCGCGTTCAACAACCCGTCGGACTCTTCGATGCTGCGCGTCCCCGGCGTCGTAAATCGCGTACAGGGCTCCCGAGTCGGCGATTAGGCTCACCGGCGGACGCGCACCGCCTTTCGGAGCAGCTGTTCGGCCTTTCGTGACACATCAGAGCGGCCGCTGCGGTAGGCGCCCGCGCCTGGGATGGTCGTTCCCCGCTGGCGTCGGTTCACATACTTACGCAGGGCGTCGCGGATGATCTCGGCTTGGGAGCGCTCGGTCATCTCGGCGAGACGGCGCAGGGCGAGAGCGATTTCTTCCTCCAGATAGACCGTGGTTCGAACCATAGGTATATATGTTAGCATATATATTTACCATTGGCGGTCCGGTTTGCCGAACCTAGTTGCCGCCGCGGGGTCGGAAATCGCTTTTCGAGCGCGCCCACTTGCGGTAGAAGCCACCCCGGCCCAACGGGTCTTCCTACGAAACGCGGGAAGCCGAAGCAGCGGTCCGGGTACAATCCTCATTCTGTTAGTCTTCCCTGACTCGCACTTGGCAGCTGGGGCAGCATAACTGTACAATTGTACAAGGCATTGTGCGCTGTGTGATCGATACCTCCGCGGTGATCGCTGTCATTGCCAACGAGCCCACCAAGGGAGAACTCGTTCGCGTCACTCGGGGCAGTGATCTGGTAGCTCCCAGCTCGGTGCATTGGGAAATCGGCAATGCGTTTGCCGCCGGTTTGAGGAGAAGTCGGTTTTCGCTCTCACAAGCGCTCAAGGCGCTTGACGAATACGGCCGGATCCCGATCCGTTTCGTTGATGTAGACTTGGGCGATGCTTTGGATCTTGCCCAGCGGCTGAAAATCTATGCCTACGACGCCTACGTATTGACATGCGCGGAGGCGCATCGCTGCCCCGTCCTCTCGCTGGACCGCGGGCTAAGAAACGCCGCCGCCAAACTTGGTCTTGACGTCGTGGAGGTCGCCCTATGAAGGTATACACCTACTCGGAAGCGCGGCAGAAGCTGGCAACGGTTCTGGAGGAAGCGAGCCGCAGCGGAGCGGTGAAAATTCGCCGAAAAGACGGGCGCGTCTTCGTTCTTCGCCCCGACAAGCGGAAGAAGTCGCCCCTCGACGTAGACGGCGCGGATCTTGGCCTGTCGCGGGGCGAGATTCTGGCGTTGATCAAAGAGGGCCGGCGGAGGGGCTAGCAGCCCGTGGCAAAGGTCATGCAGGAGCGAAAAATGGGGACTGCCAATGGCTGCCACCAATTCACCCCCCGTCATAGCCCAAGAAACAAAGCACTTAGCCTGAAGCAAATTGGCTGACCGTACCCGATTTTTCGCCTTCGGCTCGCCACCTGGTGAGAAAAGCGGGGCTAGAACGCGAACCCGAAGGCGCTGACCAGGCCGTAGTCATTGCGCTCGACGGCGATGGGCGGGTTGGAGTCGAAACGGTCAAACAAGCTCAGGCTCCAGGTGAGGCGATGGACGAGCGGAACGCGAACCGAGCTGTCGTATTCGATTCGGTAGCGGCCTCCGGGTTTCAGGCTGGGATAGAGCGAGAGTTTGGTCGAAAGACGGACATGGTCGAAACGAGTCGTGTCCCACTCCACGCCCAGCAGCGCTTCCCCGAAAGAGTCTGCCGGCAAGTTCCCCGAGGCGTCGTCTTGGAACTGCTCGTTCGTAAAGGTGACGCCTCCGAGGATGGACAGCTCCGTCAATTGCGTCTTTCGCACTTTCCAACCGACGCCTCCACCCATCTTCGACCTTAGATTCAACCGTTTGCGGTCGTTTCGTTCCAGTCCGCCCAGCGCGAAAGTCAGCAGCCTCGGCCCCAGGAACACGTCGTAGCGAACATTGGCCGCCTGGCGGCTGGTCGCCGCGGCGTCGTTTTGCCGGCTGAAGATGGAGCTCGCACTGGCCTGAACCTTGTAGCCGGGTTTGCGGTATCGACCGGCGAGGCCGACTGACGACTGCGTCAGTCTCGAATTACCGCGCGTCAGGTTATACCCGGCGTCGACGTTCCCCTCCAGGTGCTCCCGGAAGCCGGGGCCGTCGCTGACCCGACTCATGGCAACGACTTGGGGCGGGACGAGGGGTGTTCTCTTGTCAGGGGATGCGATTTCCATACCCCCGTCGGCCGGCTGAATCGTCCCGGTGTAGCTTTTACCCGACTGCGTCTCGACCTCGACGCGACCTTCGGTCGTCAATCGGTCAATCATTTTCCAATCGATCTTAACGCCGCCGGCGTAGGTGGTCTTGAGAAAAAGTTTTCCTTCGGCGAGTTTCTGAATTTCACCCGTGAGTCGGTCACCGTTGTTAAGAACGACTGTGTCGGCGTGCGCGCCGGTCGCGGCGAGCAGGAAAACAGTCAGCCACAGCGCAAGTCGAGAAACTGTAGGGGGAGTAGTCATCACGGGGTTGCTCCTCACGGAGTTCCGTCGCGGTGCGCGAAGGCTACCGACCAGAGGAGGCGGCGGACACATAGCGCCAATCCCAATTAAACCAAACGTTTGCAGACAGGGGCGGAGGGGGGGGCGAGTTTCCTAACGCCGGCCGACAAGATCGCTTGTACGCCGACTCCCGGGCCGGAGTTTTCGGCTCGAGTGCTTCAGCGATACCAATACTTTGTTTTTGCCGCCCATTCATTGTCGGGATAGCGGCGATGCAGCAGCCGGAACGCCTGTTGAGAGTAGCCGCCTGTTTCGGGGTCGGTGCAGCCGAAGCGGGTGGACTTGACCACCCGGTGGAGAGCCTCGGGAACGCGAGGGTCATCGCGATTATTCCGGGCCCATTTGACGACCTGCTCGCCAAGGTAGTTGGGGCCGGTCGGAACGCCGAAGAGAGTCTCCGACTCTGACCGCGTAGCTTGTTTTTGTTGCTCGGCCAGAAATGCGGGGAACTCGGGCGCGGGCCGTTCGGGACCAGCGAACCAGAGGTCGGTATAGGTGATCAGCGGTTGGCCGGGACCGAGCTGACACCACCAATTCTTCCGGAAGTTGTCTATTTCCCCGATCGGGGTTTTTCTACCCACGCCGCTTCTGACATAGGGCAAAATGCCGGGGAACTTCAGCATAAGAGTCGCGGCGGCAAATGCGCGTGCTTCATCCGTCCGTGCGGCGGCGTATTCAGCCAGGTGGGAATCCAACTCGGGCGCCAGCTCCGCAAGGGTTGGAATCAGGGCGTTCCCTAGCTCGTGACGGCCGATCAGCACCGCGCGCGACCAGGCGGCCAAAGCGACCCGTCTCCTCAAGTGGGGAGCGAGAATCCGATTGCTCGCCGACTCGGCCAGCAACTCGAGCGGCATCTTTTGGTAAAGCACGGCGACCGCGTCATCTCCGAGGAAGGGGCGGCCATCCGAGTCCTCGTTCAAGACCCCACGCCAGTCGCCAAGACGCTCGTCAGACTCCATCGACCATCCCATGGCGACAGGGACGCGTTGGGCGTATTTCAGGAATTCGTCAAGATCCTGGGCGAGCCTCATCCTCAAGCTCAGAAACAGGTTCAGCGAGGAGCGGTCGGAGTGGATTGGCTCGAGGGCAAGCAGGCGGTCCAATTCCGCGCGGGCCTCGTCCCTGGCGCCGGACTCGATGAGTAGCCGAGTGGAGTGGTATGAGATGGAAGCGTAGCCCGGGGAATCGACATCCGTCGCCCGGCCCTGCCGAATCAGATCGGGAGCCCGCGGGTGATCCGCGGGCAGGCGGGCCAGCGCCGACACGAGCCACGGAGTCGAGGAGGTCCGCTGCCATTTTTCGACTGCTTCATCGACGCAAGAGCGGCAATTGCCGCGGAAATTCCGCAGCCACTCGGCCATATCGCTTGGCGCGTCTCTCCAGTAGCCTCGACGCAGCAGACGCAGGTAGTCATAGAGATCCTGCCCAAAGTTACTGCTTCCGCCCGCCCGGCTGAGGGCTTTCGTAAGCTCTTGGAATCTTCCCTCGGGATCCCGCCGGAAGCGCAGGAAACCGAGCAGGCCCCTGGCGGCCGAATGGGTGGAGCTGAGCTTGGGGTCGCTCACGACCGCGGTCAAATTCTGTTCCGCTCGGGCGAGAGCTTCGTCGTCAAAGGCGTAAGCTTCGGGAACCAGCGTGCCTTTGCGAATCAGGGTCCTGGCGACGAGGTAGGGGGCCCAGGTTCTCCACGGGGATCGGTCGGCGGCGGATATGGCCTGAAAGCGCGCCTTGGCCTGGTCGAAATCGCCGGCGTAAAAATGCGCCGCGGCGATCTGGTAGTCGCGGTCGGCTCTAATCACTGCTGGAAGGTCGGGCGGAGCCGGTTCTGGGATCGACGGACCGGAGGCACAGTTTTCAAACACTTGGTCCTGCGCGAGGGCCCACTCTCTCACCTCTCTGCTTTCGATGCCGAAGGCGCGAATCCGCTCCTCTAAGGTTTCAGCGGCTGTACGAAAAGCGGCTCCGGGGCAGTTTAGATAGTAGGAATCAGTGCTGTCCGGGGAAAGTCGCGCCATCGGACGGTAAGTCTCGACCGCTCAATGTCTTATGGCCTGTTTTGCCCGGGAACGATTTGAAATCCCGAGGCCGCAAATGGTCGCCTGAACGGAGCATCCGGACGCGGCACAATGAGGGATGAACCTTGGCCGTACGGTTTTCTCCCAACTGATCGAGCACCTACCGAGCAAAGAGTTTCAGAAATGTGTATCGCGCTACCGCGGCGATTCCTATCTGAAAAGTTTCTCCTGCTGGGATCAGTTTCTTGCGATGGCATTCGCCCAGCTGACCTATCGGGCAAGCCTCCGCGACATCGAGACGTGCCTGCGTTCGATGCACGGCAAACTCTACCACATGGGATTCCGCGGCAGGGTAGCGCGCTCGACACTGGCCGATGCGAACGAGTCGCGCGACTGGCGGATCTACGCGGACTTCGCGCAGGTCTTGATTGGCATGGCACGGCCGTTATATGCCCACGACCCGATCGGTGTGGACTTGGACCAGACTCTGTACGCTCTCGACTCGACAACAATCGACCTCTGCCTGTCGCTGTTTCCGTGGGCGAGATTCCGCAAGCAAAAGGCCGCCGTGAAGATGCACACGCTGCTGGATCTGCACGGCAATATTCCCACGTTCATCCGCATTACTGGAGGCAAAGTGCACGACATCAACATCCTCGACGAGATCGGCCCGGAGGCCGGCGCGTTCTACGTCATGGATCGGGCCTACGTCGATTTCGAACGCCTCTTCGTGTTCACTCTCTGCTCGTCGTTCTTCGTCGTGCGAACCAAGAAGAACATCTTGCTCCAACGGCGCTACTCGCATCCCGTCGACAAATCCACGGGCTTGCGCTCGGATCAGACCGTCATACTGGCTGCCATCGAATCGGCCCAAGCCTATCCCGACCCGTTGCGGAGGGTCAGTTACTTCGACGCCCGGACGAACAAGCGGCTGAAGTTTCTGACCAACAACTTCGCGCTCCCGGCGCTGACCATCGCCCACATCTACAAGTCGCGTTGGCAGATTGAGTTGTTCTTCAAGTGGATCAAGCAACATCTGCGAATCAACTCGTTTTACGGCACCAGCGAGAACGCCGTCAAGACGCAGATCCGGATCGCTGTCTCGATTTACGTGCTCATCGCCATCGTCCGGAAACGGCTCGGGCTGGAAGCGAGTCTTTACCAGATTCTACAGATTCTCAGTGTTACGCAATTCGAAAAAATGCCCCTTTTACAGGCACTCCAGCCATCCGACTCCCCAAACGAATCCCCCTATGACCCCAACCAATTGATTCTATTCGACTTTTAACCGGACAGCAGTGAACCCTACTGGATGAATACACCCGGGAGTGTCTGGCCATTGAGGTCCAACGACAGATGAATCACCAGGACGTGTTGGATCGATTGGCGGAGTTGTTCGTGGATCGGGGAGTGCCTGAATACATTCGGTCCGATAACGGGTCAGAGTTTACGGCTCAGGCGGTTCGGGACTGGCTGAAGGCTGTTGGGGTGAGGACCTTATACATCGAGCCCGGCAGCCCCTGGGAGAATGGATATGTGGAGAGCTTCAACGGAAAACTGCGGGATGAACTGCTGAACGTAGAAGTCTTCGACACGTTGTGGGAGGCGAAGGTGTTGGCCGAGAGATGGCGCAGGGAGTACAACCAGCGACGGCCTCACAGCGCCTTGGCCTATCGGCCGCCGGCGCCGGAGGCCAGATTACCCAGGTCCCAGGACCAGAGTTCTATACCATGGAGTGGACTTCAAATGGTCCCAGGTCTAACTTAGAGAGTGGACTCGTTCCTGGGGGCAGGTCAATCCACGTCGTCCGCGACTGGTTTGAAGAACTCAAGCGCCGGGCGCCGAAGAGCACCTGAAGTGGTTCGAACCCGGGGGGCGCCCATATCGGAAGGTCGAGCCGACAAGGCCCCGCTCGCCGCTGAGCGCCGGAGGACCTGCAGCAGTCGGGGTAACTCTTACTCCTTCTAAAACCTGAAGCGCAAGGAGGTCTGGATTCGACGCGCCGAGGAAGCCGACACCGACTCGCCAAAGAACGGAGAACTCAAATTTCCCACCAACTTTCCGCGGTTAACTCGGTTGAGCATATTGAAGGCGTCCACACTGGTCGTCAAGCGCGGCGCTTTACCGTTCTTTCCACGCTGCAACGGGAAGGTCTTCGACCAGCGCAGGTTCAGACCGAGGTAGCCGGGCCCCTGGAGGGTGTTTCTCCCGACCCCAGCAGGACGATCGAGGGCACGGCTGTTTCCATTATCGTCGCGACCAGTTGTAACCGTGTATGGACTTCCCGAGCGGGCCGCCAACACGACTCCCAGGTCAAAGAGTTTTGCGGCATCCAAGGTTCCGTACAGATAGAATCGTTGCCGGGCATCGCGACTGCTTCGCGACCATTCTTGGGGTAGATCGTAACTGTCGGCGGGGAATGAGTTGATCCCCCCCCATCGTCGTAGCTTCGCCCGATGGTATAGTATGCGCCTCCTTGGAAAAACCGGCTGAGTTGTGCCTGGGTACCCAATTTCAGCCTATGGCTGGTGCTTCTCGCGGACGATTCGATCTGGCGCAAGACGCCGACGGCTGGGTCCGGCCGCTCTGTGTATTGGGGGGCAAAAGGCGCATTAAGATCCCGCGATCGAAACGACTTAATACCCCGGACCCCGATGTAGGTTGCAGTTACGGTCGTCGACCTCCCTAGTTGTCTTTCCGCCCCCAAAGTGTAATGGAGACTGTAGGGCGATCGGGCATCGGGGGCGAAAACTACGATGCTGCTGGGCTGTTCTCTAACTTCACCCCCACTCAAAAAGGGGTTGGGGTAGCCGGGGTTCAAGATGTCGATTCGGCGAAGCCTGCGGCCATTGAAGCGAAGGACGTCCGCGATCGGGCCCGAACCGGTTCGACCGTAGAAGACGCCGGCCCCACCTCGCAACACCGTCTTCCGGCTTTTCCCCGGGGCGTAGGCGAACGAGAAACGCGGCGCAAAATAGTTGTGGTCTTTGAGGAAATTTTGCCATTCGTAGCGCAGACTCAGACCGATCGACAGATTCGGCCGCAGCCGAACGTTATCCTGCACGAACCAACCGATCTCTTTGTGCCAGAAAGCCAGGCGGCTGTCGCCTTGTCGCTGTGTAAAGGTGAACGGAGTGCCGTCCTCGAAACTCGCCAGGGACGAGAAGTAGAACATTCCATCGAAATAACTTCGTTGATCGGAGGTAAGTCGATTAAAACGAGGGATCTTGACTCCTGTCTTGATAGTGTGCTTTCCAACCGACCAGGAGAGCACATCCGAAAACTGGAAACGGTTTCCGCCGGAGCGACTATCAAGCTGTGCACCACCGCCTGTGAAAGCGTCAAGCACGACGGTCTGTACGACGCCAGGTTGTCGGCTGCCGGCGAGAGTTTCCCATCTTACAGCACGAAAAGAAAACTGGTTGAGGAGACTGGAGGTCACTACGGTGGCGTGACTGTAACGGAATTGGTGCTTCCGACTTGTGTAATCGGCCGCCGTCTCTGGGAGATTGAATCCTCCCACCCCCGCGCCTAGGCTTGACCAGTCGGAAAAACGATATCGAAGCAACGCTGAGTTCTTCTGACTAATCTGTCGTTTGAGCTTGGTGGATACCGCTGTTGTCCGTACAGGGCTGGGGACACTGCTGTCCGGTTAAAAGTCGAATAGAATCAATTGGTTGGGGTCATAGGGGGATTCGTTTGGGGAGTCGGATGGCTGGAGTGCCTGTAAAAGGGGCATTTTTTCGAATTGCGTAACGCTGAGAATCTGTAGAATCTGGTAAAGACTCGCTTCCAGCCCGAGCCGTTTCCGGACGATGGCGATGAGCACGTAAATCGAGACAGCGATCCAGATCTGCGTCTTGACGGCGTTCTCGCTGGTGCCGTAAAACGAGTTGATTCGCAGATGTTGCTTGATCCACTTGAAGAACAACTCAATCTGCCAACGCGACTTGTAGATGTGGGCGATGGTCAGCGCCGGGAGCGCGAAGTTGTTGGTCAGAAACTTCAGCCGCTTGTTCGTCCGGGCGTCGAAGTAACTGACCCTCCGCAACGGGTCGGGATAGGCTTGGGCCGATTCGATGGCAGCCAGTATGACGGTCTGATCCGAGCGCAAGCCCGTGGATTTGTCGACGGGATGCGAGTAGCGCCGTTGGAGCAAGATGTTCTTCTTGGTTCGCACGACGAAGAACGACGAGCAGAGAGTGAACACGAAGAGGCGTTCGAAATCGACGTAGGCCCGATCCATGACGTAGAACGCGCCGGCCTCCGGGCCGATCTCGTCGAGGATGTTGATGTCGTGCACTTTGCCTCCAGTAATGCGGATGAACGTGGGAATATTGCCGTGCAGATCCAGCAGCGTGTGCATCTTCACGGCGGCCTTTTGCTTGCGGAATCTCGCCCACGGAAACAGCGACAGGCAGAGGTCGATTGTTGTCGAGTCGAGAGCGTACAGAGTCTGGTCCAAGTCCACACCGATCGGGTCGTGGGCATATAACGGCCGTGCCATGCCAATCAAGACCTGCGCGAAGTCCGCGTAGATCCGCCAGTCGCGCGACTCGTTCGCATCGGCCAGTGTCGAGCGCGCTACCCTGCCGCGGAATCCCATGTGGTAGAGTTTGCCGTGCATCGAACGCAGGCACGTCTCGATGTCGCGGAGGCTTGCCCGATAGGTCAGCTGGGCGAATGCCATCGCAAGAAACTGATCCCAGCAGGAGAAACTTTTCAGATAGGAATCGCCGCGGTAGCGCGATACACATTTCTGAAACTCTTTGCTCGGTAGGTGCTCGATCAGTTGGGAGAAAACCGTACGGCCAAGGTTCATCCCTCATTGTGCCGCGTCCGGATGCTCCGTTCAGGCGACCATTTGCGGCCTCGGGATTTCAAATCGTTCCCGGGCAAAACAGGCCATAAGACATTGAGCGGTCGAGACTTACCGTCCGATGGCGCGACTTTCTCCGGACAGCACTGTACTCGCTTATAGAGCGCTTTAGCTTCGTTGTCCTTTCCAAGCTGTTGGCAGCAGGCCGCCAGATTCAGATGCACGCCGACGGAGTCGTCTTTGAGCCGTAAAGCTTGGGTATAGGCTTCGACCCCCTCTTCATGGCGCTCCATTTTCTGGAGGGAGAGGCCCAAGTTAAACCAACCTTCATAGGAATCGGGGGCAATCTTCACCAACTCTTGGTAGTGCGCGGCCGCCTCGTCGAAGTTCTCCAGGCGGTAACTCGAGTATGCGAACCCTTCGTGGGCCGCCGCGGATTCGGGCTGAACCTCGAGAAGCGCGCGGAAAGTATCCGCCGTCTTCTGATGCTCCTGCTGTTTGAGGTAGACGCCGGCGAGGTTGGTCAGTGCGCCTTCCGATTTCCCGTTCTTCTCCAAGGCGGCGATATAATGTTGCGCCGCCTGTTTCCATTCCTCCGACAGTTGGTAGGCGACACCCAGTCCGAAGATCGCGCTTTCGGAATCGGGATCTTTTTCCAGATGAGCTTCGTAAGCGGCTTTGGCGCCTTCGTGGTCTTCGAGCTTGAGGCAGCAACCCGCCACCCCGAGGTGAGCCTCTCCGAGCTCGGCGTCGAGCTCGGCGGCCGCTTGGAAGGCCGCCTTGGCTTCTTCGAATTTCTCGCACGCTTGGAGCGCGAAGCCGGCATTGAACTGAGCCGCCGCGTTTTCCGGCTCAAGTTCTAGCAGCTTACCGTAGCATGTCGCGGCGTTGGGGAAATCCGTCTTTTCGAGATAGATTTGCGCCATCACGGTGTAGACTTCGATCAGGTCGCTGCCGTTTTCGCGAGCTTTTTCCAGATGCTCCAGCGCTTCGTCGAGTTGGCCTCGCAAATAATGGCGGACAGCAGCGGCATAGGGGTCGGCAGCCGCGCCGCCGTTCGTCGGAGACCCCTTTCGCCCCTTTTCCGGTTTCACTTCGGGCCGCTCCTCCTCGATTTGCAAGGACTGATTGGCCCCATTCTCTTGCGAATCATTTTCCTTCGTGTCTAAGAAATCGCCAAATAGTCTCATCGCTAGCTTCCTCGATTCATTGTCGGAACCCGGCTTCGTCGCTCCTTGATCCTCATGTATGGTTCGCACAAGCTGCAAGGTGATCCTTGGAAGGTCGCCCAACAGCCGCTCAGACGATCCGTCGCAAGAGCAATGGTTACTGGGGAACGCCAGCGGACGGGGTAGTTTCTTTCGTTTCTCATCGTAGTCACACCGTTACGTTTCGCTCACCACCAATTCAACAGGCTAGGAGAAATCCCAGAGATCCGTATCCAAGGGACACCGGACTTTCAGCAGTGGGCCGACCGGTTCGCCGGACACCGCGTCCTGTCCCTTTCCATTCCAATCCGCCGTCTCTCGGGGCTGGCCTCCCGCCGTCGGGTCAGCTTCACTTTGCTCCTCGGCGCCCAACGCCATTACCCCGCCCTCGAGCGCCGACGAGGGCAGCATCTCGCCGACCGATTCGAAGCGGCTGTTGAACCGTGGAAATTCTTCCATTGGCCCCCGAAGTTTCGGCGGCATCCACAACTGTACATCGTCCGTGGTCGACTTCGAGAAGACCTCCGCCTCCGCGCGGTACGCGCTCTCGATGGCGGCCTCGGACAGATCGCCGCGAGCGAACCAAGACTCTTCGCTCGCCAGCCGGTCAAAACGGGCCGGTATGCACCCAGATAAACGGTATCTGGGTTCCCCTATACTGGGCAATCGGCATTCCACCTTAGAAACGATCACATCCGCACGCAATTCCGTGCTTCCCGCCTGTGTTTCCTCCCACGGCCTGGGAAGCTCCGTGGTTAACTCACCGGCACGAATCGCGCTCCATGCAAAGGGGATCGCGCTCTGGGTCTCGCTCAGCGTGGAAAGATAATCTGCTCCGGTCGTGAATTCACGGGTATCGCAGCGAGCTTCGGGGGCAAATGTCAGCGGCTGCCCGTGTTCGGTTTCGGGCAGCGTCTCGGAGAACGCATCCTGAGCGGCGACGACTGGTCCAAAAGAGATCCTCTGGACACTTTCGGAGAGCACCTCCGTCAGCCCTGCTAGGGCGCCCACTCCGCGGCTTCGCACCCCGTCCACCAGCTCGCTGACCCCGGGCTCCGTCCCTAACAACCCGGCTCCTAATTCGGGCTCCCCCGTGAACTGAGAAGTACTTTCGCGGATCGCAACTTCTGCCTGCGCGATTCCCGGGAGACACATCGCCTCAACGTAAGACGCATGCAACTGCATCCCCCTGTGGGGGAATGGGAGCGAAGCGGCCGACAAAGGCCTGGATATCTCCAAAGCCTCGTCATGGGAAACGGCCGGGACCGCATCGTCGGCGCCGAGGTCCACCGTTTTAGGCAGGAAGGCTTTTGCACCGACATCCCCTTCCGGGCCGCCCGACAATAAAATCGGCGGTAGCAATCCCCCCCTAGGGCGTCTGTTTGTACGACGGGCCGTAGCGAAATCGCCTGGCTCGGCGCCGGAGACGGAAACACCTCCCCGGATCCACTTACCGGCAAGCAGCGAAGTTTGGCGTCGAACTCCTCCGACCGCGGCTTCGCGCCTTCAACGGCTGTCGGCCAAAGGGGCGCCAGTTGGCCTCCTTCTGGATCCGGACATCCCAGGGTCAACGGCGCCATGTCTTGCGGCGTCCATCGCACAGTCGCCTGAGGCGGATCGGCCTCCGGAACTTCGTACTCCTGACTCAAGCCCCCGGATGGTTCGACACCTCCAAGGGTCCGCGGATAGGTCAGCGCTACCTGCGCAATCGAGCCAAACGAGGAGCTGGACGCAAGCGCCCGGGGCGCCTCCGGCGCCATGGGACGCCGCTCGATGTCAAGAGCATCTTCCGGCCGCGCGATCGCCGTCGCGAGGGGGTCGCCGCCCGGGCCGCTGATCCCTTGCGTCTCCTGGTCCCGATCCGCGGCAAAGGGAACAATCTCGCCTAGATCGGCCAATTCGGTATACGGCCGGCAGTCTTTGGCTGACCAGTAATTCTCAGCATCGGCCTTGACGATTTGATCAGCGTCCGCCTCGGCTGAGTCCGGCTCGACGCTCTCCCCGGAGCCGGAAGATCGGTTCAGGATCTCCAACAGCGCGTTCAGGTCGGTATCGGATTTGCCCCTCGATACCGGGGCCTTGACCTCATCGTCCTCGGAGCCTTCGGGCGTCGCTGAGATGAGAGCTTCTTCGCTGATCGGAGACTCGCCCTGAACTTGGGCCCACTGGGAATCGATGTCGCCGCGCGCGACGAGGTCGGCATCCTCCGCGACCTGTTCCGGCTCGGGCGCTTCAGCCAGGTGTTGTTCCTGGCCCTCCAGTAAATCAGGAACGCCCTGCAGCGGCTCCGTCTCTCCCTCGACCTGCTCGAGGACGGAAAGTGACTCATCGTGGATCGGCGTCAATTGCGGCGGTTCGAGGGTATCGGATTCCTTCTGCTCCAGACGAATCGCGGCGGGCTCCTCGGGCGAGTCTCCGCCTTCGGGAAACTGCGAGTCGGCGGATGCGGGCGGCAGCTTCGCTAACTCTTCTCCGCTGAGCGAAATTAATCGCTCCAGCGGGTCCACACCCGTTAGGCGCTCCGTCGCCTCTAGCTCAGAGAGGGACGGGATGAGTTGGCCTTTGCCGTCGTACAAGGCCAAGACCGGCTCCTCATCGGCCGTTCGCTCCTGGTCAGCCGCTTCGTCGTCGTCCGCGACAGGAGCCTTGTCTTCCCCAGCGTGCGCCGTGCTAGGCGGATCCGCCAGGACGGGTCCTACCTCGGCGGGCTGAGCGGCGTCCTGCGGCTGATAAAGTTCGCCCGATGACTCCGCGGAACTGGAACTGAGGAACGAAGGCGCTTGTTCGTCCGCGGACTCCTCCTCGGCGGGCAACGGCAACTCGACTTCGCTCGTCGGGCCACTCTTGTCCAAGAGTCGCACCAACGTCTGCTGCCGGTAGGTTTCGGCATGCGCGTCAGAGCAGAACTCCGACTTTTTCCGCCAGGATCTGAGGCGGGGAACCTTCTTATCGCAGACGAGACACCGCATGGGCCCACTATGAGCGTCGCCGGTCACCTGGCCGGGTTAGCGGAGACGCGCTCCATTATGCATTCTGGTCTACCAGGAGCAGACTTGCGATCGGCAGCGGGACCTAAACCCTAACCAAAAGTAACCTACGACTATGGGTTGTAAGAGAGTACAACTGGTATAACTCAATTTCGTATCCCTATGCCGGGCCAGTCGCCCGGCAAACCTGGGCCGCTGTTTGCAGAGTCCGTCGCCTGAAATCGCTCGACTCCGCCCGGACGATCTGCATCGACGTCACGGTAACCATTCCTATCACAATAAGATAAAGAAGAATCGCTGGGTCTGAAGCAGGCACGTCAAATAGCGGGAGGGATGAGTCAATTCTTGCGAAGTAGGGGACCTTAAGACCGTTACAGGAAAAACGCGCGCCGCCAGGGGACTCGGATCAGGCGAAAGCTCCGTCCGCGGGAAGAGATCTCCGCGGGCCAACGCTTCCCTTATAACGAAAGGGCGTTTCTTCTACGTCGTTTCGGAACCACGCGAACGCAACCGTCAACATCGCAGCCGGCTGCAACCGCTGCTCGGGGAACAAGAAGCCTCAGGGTCTCTTGCCCGGTGGCCACGGGCCGGACATCCTTTGCCTACTGAACGGGTTTTTCAGGGACTTCGCGCAGGAACTTGTCTACCAGTTCTCGCTGCTGCTGCTCGGTGAGCGACGACTCGATCAGCCGCCCGGCAGCCTGAATGGCCAAGTCCGCCGCGACCTGGCGAATCTCCTCCATGGCCGCGTGCTGCTCCGCCTCCAGCCGCCGCAATCCCTGCTCGGTGACGCGACGAGCTTCGGCCTTCGCCTCTTCGACCATGCGCTGACGAACCTGCTCGGCGTCCTGCCGGGCTTGCTGGACGATTTGCTCGGACTTGCGGATCGCCTCGTCGGTGCGGCGCCGATTCTCTTCCAGCACCGTCTCGGTCTTCCGCTGTGTTTCTTCGGCCTGAGCGAGGGCGTCCTGGATTTTTTTCTCCCGTTCGTCGAGAGCCTTGAGCAGGGGCTTCCAGGCAAACAGTCGCAAGACCGTCAACAAAACCACGAAGACGATGATCGTCCAGATCATCAATCCGGGTTCGAAACGCAGCAGTGGGTTCTCTGCCGTCATGACCTGACCGTCTTACTTCATGAAGATGACGACAAAGCACACGCCGAGCGCGATGACGGCAACGCCTTCCAGCAGGAACAAAGGAAGCTGAAAGGCCTGTACGATGTCGCGGGCCGCCTGGGGCTGGCGGGCGATGCTTTCGACCGCCGCGGCCGTCAGGCGCCCAATGCCGATGCCGGCGCCGATGACGGCGATGCCGGCGCCGATGGCGGCTCCGAAATAGTGCAGTACGTCGGGACCCGCCGCGCCCTGTTGCCCCAGAGCGACGCTCGGGTTGAGCAATAGCACGGCGAGGATCAACAGCAAGGTGCGAGCGGCACGGTTCGCATTGAGTTTCATTCGAAAATCGTCCTCCAGAACATATTTCACATCACTCAGTGGGCCGAGTGGACCACCATCCCTACGAAAATCGCCGACAATAGGGTGAAAACGTAGGCCTGAATGAAGGCGACGATAAGCTCCAAAAGGCTGATGGCCACGGCCATGGGCACCGACAAGAAAAGCCCGGCGAGGATGCTTTTGAAGATAAAGACAAACGAAAGCATGACCAAGATCACAATGTGACCTGCCGTCATATTGGCGCCGAGTCGGATGGTCAGAGCGACCGGCTTGACCAGGGTGCCCAGCACCTCAATAACGATCAGCAGGGGCGCAATGGCGATCGGCACCCCCGGGGGCACCATGTGCTTGACGTAACCGATCGGTCCCAGCACGATCACGCCCGAGACCACGATCAGCAGCAGGGTCAAAGCCGCCAGAGTGGCCGTCACGTTCAAGTTACTGGTGGGCGAATAGCCGCCCGGGACCATCCCCGCCAGATTGCAGGTGAGAATAAAAAAGAACAGGGTCAGCAAATAGGGCGCGAAGAAGCGGCCATGTTTGGGGCCCATGTGCGTGACCGCGATCTCGTCCCGGACAAACAGCACGAGGGCCTCGATGGCGTTCGTGACCCCAGTCGGCGCCCCGTTCGAAATCCGCGAGCGGCGCAGAAACCATCCCAGGAACACAATCAGAAAGGCCGCCGCCAGAAACATCATGACGACCGCTTTCGACAGTCCCCAGGAGGCCAGCACCGGGTCTTCCAAGTCTTGGTTGGCGATGTGATGAAGAATGACGCCTACCAGCGTTTGCTCGCCGCCGTGTTCACCTCCCGCAGCGGCCAGAAACGCGAAAGGGATGGGGGAAATCATAGTTTCCGGACGAAACGCCGGTAGCGGAAGCCCTCAACGACCTGGGACGTCAGGTAACCGGCTAACAAGGCCAACGTGAAGGGCTTAGGCTCCAACCAGTGACTATTTAAGACGAGGACCAGCAGCCCGAGCACCCAGGCGGTCCGCACGGCCACGCCCACAAACCAAAGCTGCCAATACGTCTCGATCTTGAACGAAGGCCCCCAGAGTCTCAGGATCAGCTCCGACAACGCCATCGTCGACAACCCCGCCGCCAGACCCCAGAAAATCCCTATGCTCATTTGTTCAGCCACATGATCTTCGCCAGGTTCCAAAGCCCCACCACGATGCCCACAAACAGCCCGATCACGGTCGAAGCCGGGTTGACGTCAAAGTACTCTCCCAGCGCGTAACCGATCAGCAAGCAGCCGATCACGCTGCCGCTCAGGGTCCAGCCAGCATCCGCCGCCGGCCCGATTCGTCTGATCCAGGGGTCACGCCCACGAGGGTCCTTCATGGCCGGCCCAGGCACAGGCGGCACGCTTTCCACTCAGATTGGATCCGGCTTCCGGTCGGCGAGGTTGGAAACTCCCAGGGTAAACGGCCCGGTAAACTCCACGATAACAGACCGCTCCGAGGCCGGGCAAGCAGAGGGATCACCCCGATCACCCCGCCGCTCGGCAACTAGCGAAGCGCCGGCAGGATCGAATCGGCGGCCAGTTGGATGAAGGGCTCCGGGTAGAGACCGATCCACAGAGTGAACACGCCGCTGGCCACAAGGGCGACGCGGGCGCCCCACCCCGGCGCGACCGTAGCGGGTTCAGCGTCTCGCGAAAGGAACATCACCCTGACAATACGGAAGTAGTAGTAGGCCGCTACCGCAACGTATAAAGCCGCAAAGACGGCCAGCACGTAATGCCCCGTCTCGATGAGCGCCAGGAAGATGAAGTACTTGCCGTAGAAACCCGCCGTCGGCGGAATGCCGGCCAGCGACAACAGAAAAATCAGCATCAGAATAGCGTACCCGGGGTGGGTGCGAATCAAACCCGAGAAGTCCTCGACATCTTCGGCCGCCTGGCCCTCGCGCCTCATCATGACGAGCAGAGCAAACGCGCCGAAGTTCATGAACATATAGACCAAAAGGTAGACGGCAATCCCTTTCAGCCCGGTCTCGTTAGCCGCCACGAGTCCCAGCAAGATGTAGCCAGCGTGTGAGATCGAGCTATAAGCCAGCAGGCGCTTCATGTTTTCCTGCGTGATCGCGGCGATGTTTCCCAACGTCATGGTCACCAGCGCTACCGCCGCCAGCATCGGAATCCAGAGATCCCGCGCGTCGGCCAACGGCACCAGGAAAATCCGAATGAGCAGCGCGAAGGAAGCCGCCTTCGAAGCCACGGAAACGTAGGCCGTGATCGGGGTGGGCGCTCCTTCGTAGGCGTCCGGCGCCCACATGTGAAACGGCACGGCGGAGATCTTGAACAGCAGTCCGACCGAGGTCGTGATCATCGCCAACAGCAGCATCGGATCACTGGCGTCGCGCTCGGCGACGGCTGCCGCCACATCGCGCAACAGCGTCGAGCCGCTCATGCCGTAGAACAGCGAAAACCCGTAGGCCAGCAACCCGCTCGAGAAGGCCCCCAGCAGCAGATACTTGATCGCGGCTTCGTTCGAGCGCTTGTCGGAGCGCAGAAACCCGACCAGCACAAAGAAGCTGAGCGACATCAGCTCCAACCCGACGAACAAAGTCACCAACTCGTGCCCGGCGGCAAGAATCGACATGCCCGCCTGCGCAAACAGCATCAAGGCGTAGTATTCGCCGCGGTGTTCGCCCTCTTGCTCGAGGTATTTGGTGGAGATGATAATCGCCAGGATTGTCGAGCCGACGAAGATAGCGTTGAAGAAGACCGAGAATCCGTCCACGACGAGCGCGCCGTTGAGTGCCGTGCGCTCGGCGATGTTGTTTGTGGTCAAGTCGCTGTAGTGCTGCCAGACCGCGAAGCCGACAAATAGCTCGCCAAGAAAGGCCGTCAGGGCGTTCAGGTAACGCATGCGGCTGTTGCGGATGAGCAAATCCGTCATCAAGATGCCGCACCCGAACAGGCACAACAAAATCGCCGGCTTCAATGCGAAGAAGTCCGTGACGGTGAAAAAACTGCTGATGTCGAACGTCTGATTCATCGCTTGGTTAGCTCAGCGAGTCGTTTGTCGTTTTCCAGCGGGTTCGGAAGCCCGTTTCGCGCAAAATATCCGGGATCCACCCGCTCGACGACCTTGGCGACGGGCTTGTCGAGAATCTCAAAGTAGGGTTTGGGATAGAGGCCGATCCAAAAGCACCACAAGATCAGCGGGACCATGACGCAGATTTCGCGCAAGCTGAGATCCTTCAAGCCTTCGTTCTTGGTGTTGGTGATCGGGCCGAGCATGGTCCTCTGGAAGAGCCACAACAGGTAAGCCGCCCCCAGCACGATCCCCAGCACCGCGCAAGCGGCCCACCAGACGTTCTTTTCGAGCACGCCCCGCAGGATCGCGAATTCGCCGATAAAGCCGTTGAGCCCGGGCATGCCGGCCGACGCCAGCATCGATATGGCAAACAAGACCGTGTAGACGGGCATGCGGTTCGAGAGGCCGCCGTATTCGGAGATCATGCGGCTGTGGCGCCGTTCGTACACGATGCCCACCACCAAGAAAAGCAGCGGCGTCGAGATGCCGTGATTGATTCCCTGCAGCATCGCGCCGGCAATTCCGTTGGGATTGAGCGCAATGAGACCGAGAGTACAAAATCCCAGGTGACTGACCGAGGAGTAAGCCACCAGCCGCTTCCAGTCCTTTTGCATCAGCGACACCAAAGCCCCGTAGATGATCGCTATGATCGACAAGGCCGCGACCACTTGGACCGTCGATGGAGCGCTGGCACCCTCCGGCAGCAAGGGAATCGAAAAACGGACGAGCCCGTAAAGCCCCATCTTCAAAAGGATGCCGGCCAGTATGACCGACCCCGCCGTTGGAGCCTCGGTGTGAGCATCGGGCAGCCAAGTGTGGAACGGAAACATGGGGACTTTGATTGCGAAAGCGAAGAAGAAACCCCAGAACAGCCAGATCTGCAAGTCGACCGGCAGGTTCGTCTTCATCAACTCTTCGAGGGCGAACGTGTAGACCCCGAACTGCTCGTGATGCTGGAAGTAGAGGAACAGCATGGCCAGCAGCATCAGCACCGACCCGGCCAACGTATAGAGAAAGAACTTAATGGCCGCGTACAATCTCCGATCACTACCCCAGATGCCGATGATGAAATACATCGGGACCAGCATGATTTCCCAGAAAAAATAGAACAGGAACAGGTCCAGCGCCATGAAAACGCCCAGCATTCCAGCCTGCAGAAATAGCAAGAAGGCGTAATACTCTTTCACTCGGTCTTGAATCGCCGACCATGACGACAGGATGGACAGGAACCCCACCACGGTCGTCAACATGATCAACAAGAGGCTGATGCCGTCGATACCCAGGTGGTACTCAACGCCAAGGGAGGGGATCCAACTCAGCCGCTCCCGAAACTGAAAGTTGCCGTCCGCCTTGTCGAACCAGAAGACCAGCGGCAGTGAGACTAAGAACGCGATGAAGCCCACAATATTCGCCGCGTAGCGGATGAGTTGCTTCTTCTCCTTCGGGATCAGCATCAGAACAAACATCCCCACCAAGGGAGTAAGCCAAACAATGCTTAGAATGTGCTCTTTCATAGTCGTTACCGGATCGTTAAAACCGCAAAGTCAGGCCGCTCAACCAACTTCACTCCTTAATATGCCCAGCATCCCTTCTCATCGAAATACGTAGTAGCTCAGCAATACCAAGACGCCGAGAACAATCATAAAGGCATAGTTCTGCACCAACCCGGTCTGAAGCATACGGAACGGATAGGAAGAAAACTTAACTAGAAACGCGGTCAGCCGAACCAAGCCGTCCACGACCCATGTGTCCCACCAAATGCTGATGCTGGACGCGAATCGCGTCAGCCAGCCGGCGCCGTTGACGCCACCGTCGACGACCCGACTGTCGAACTCAGTCAAGGCCGTTCCGCCCCCTTTGGCGAATCCGTCCACGAACGCTGCTCCATAGATCTCGTCCACGTAGTACTTGTTGTAAAACAAGCCGTAGGCCGGGCCGAGGCGCTTCATCGGCTCGCCCTCGAGTTTGCGGGCAAAGATCTTGCGAGCCAGCAGGATGCCGCCCACCGCCACGCCGACCGACAACACCATCAGGAGCCACTCGGCGCTTGTGTCATGGTGCTCGGCGGCACCCGCCTCGTGTCCCCCCACGATCGCCACCGCGGGAGCCAGGTAATGCTCCAAGCTTGGCAGGGCGTCATGAATCGGGCCGAAGACGACGGGAGTTCCCACCCAACCGGCAACGACGCTGCCGGCGGCCAGCACGATCAGCGGAAAGGTCATGCTGGCGGGCGATTCGTGCACGTGTTCCGCCACTTTGGGATCAACGCGCGAGTCCCCGTAGAAGGTCATATACATCAGCCGGAACATGTAGAAGGCCGTCATGCCCGCCGTGATGAACCCAAGCCCCCAAAGCCAGCCGTGATGGCCGGACCAGGTTTTCCACAAAATTTCATCCTTCGAAAAGAAGCCCGCCAGGCCCGGAATGCCGGCAATGGCGATGGCGCCGATCCACATCGTGCGGAAAGTGACGGGTATCTTGTCTTTCAAGGCCCCCATCTTGCGCATGTCCTGCTCGCCCGATACGGCGTGAATCACCGAACCGGAACCGAGGAACAGCAGCGCTTTGAAAAAGGCGTGGGTGTAGAGGTGGAAGATCGCCACCCAGAACGCCCCCACGCCGCAAGCCAGAAACATGTAGCCGAGCTGGCTGACCGTCGAGTAGGCCAGGACGCGCTTGATGTCGTTCTGCACCAGCCCGATCGTCGCCGCGAAGATGGCCGTCAGCGCTCCGACGACGGCGACAATCATCATCGTCTGCGGCGCCAGCACGTACAGGGCGCTTGAGCGGGCGACCATGTACACCCCGGCGGTGACCATCGTGGCAGCGTGAATCAGCGCCGACACAGGCGTCGGACCCTCCATGGCGTCGGGCAACCAAACGTAGAGGGGAAGCTGCGCCGACTTTCCGGTCGCCCCAATGAACAGCAGCAGCGTGATTACGCTCAGCGCCCCGAAGCCGGCCGTTTCCGCGCTGAAGCCGCCCTTTTCGAGGGCCGGTCCGATTTCGGTGAACTGGAGCGTCCCCAGCGTCGTGAAGATCAGCAGCATGCCGACGATAAACGCCGCATCTCCCACGCGGTTCACCAAAAACGCCTTGTTGGCGGCGTTGGTGGCCGACTTGCGGTGGAAATAAAATCCGATCAGCAAGTAACTGCACAGCCCGACGCCTTCCCAGCCAACAAACATCAGGGCGTAGTTGTTGGCCAGCACCAGGATCAGCATGAAGAAAACGAATAGGTTGAGGTAGCCGAAGAAGCGGTAGTAGCCTCCGTCGTGCGCCATGTATCCGGTCGAGTAGACGTGGATCACGAAACTGATCCCGGTGACCACAAGCACCATCACGGCGCTCAGCGGATCGAGCAAAAACCCCCAGTCGGCGGTGAAGGGCGCCAGCCCGGAATCCGTCTTCGACGCCAAGCCGGCCAGCCAGGTGTATTTGACGACTTCGTGGCTGCGACTCTCTATGCCCTGCAACTGAATCACGGCCCCGAGCGAAAATATAAAGGAAACCAGCACCATCCCCGGACACAGCAAGTCGATCAGTCGTCTGCCCGGCGAAGGCTCGGCGTGGCCGTCGTGGCCCCCGCCGCTTTGCGGATCGAGCCGCCGACCGAACAGCAACATCAACAGGGCCCCGAGGAGGGGGAACAAGGGGATGAGCCAAATGTTATCCAGGAAGAACATGAAAACCAGCGGTCTCTATGCGTCGCCGGGGAGCGAAACTCGCCCCGCTCGCTCACCAGCGCAAAATATCCACCTCGTCGGCGTGTACCGTCTCTTTGTTGCGGAACAGCGCGATCAGAATGCCCAACGCGACCGCCGCTTCCGCCGCGGCGACCGTAATCACGAAGATGACAAAAACCTGGCCGTTCACATTCCCGAAGACATTGGAAAAAGCCACTAGATTGATGTTGACGGCGTTCAAGATCAGCTCAATCGACATCAGAATGACGATGATATTGCGGCGCGTAAGGACACCGATCGTCCCGATGACCAGCAAAAGAGTGCTCAGGACCAGGTAGTGTGCTGTCGTTACTGGAAACATCTCAAAAACGAATCGGCCGGAAATCCCTCGCGCGACCGCTTCTCTCGTTGTCAGCCTGTCTCAGGGCGCACTTTGGCCATCACCACCGCGCCAATGATGGCCACCAGCAGCAGGATGGAAGCTAACTCAAACGGCAGCAGATACTGGGAAAACAGCACCTCGCCAACCTGCTCTGAGTTGTTGCCGACCTCGCCCAGCGCGGCCGGCTGCACAGGCTCCGCCATAGGCAACGCCCCCGCCCCCCGCGACAGCAGAACGCCCAATTCCCCAACCAGAACCAATCCGGCCAGCAACCCAAGCCATTTCTGATTGGCGAACCGCCGCTGCCTGGCCTCTTCGCTCACCGGAACCAGCATGATGACAAACAGATATAAAACCACGACTCCGCCGATGTAGAGGATGACTTGGACACCCGCCAGAAACTCAGCACCCTGCAACAGAAACAGCCCGGCAACACCCAGCAGCGCGCCGATCAGCCAGATAGCGCAGTGGACGACGTTTCGACGGGTAATCGTCAGGACCGCGCAAATCAGAATCAAGGCCGCGAAGGCGTAGAAAAGGACCGAGTCAAGCGACATCGCAGAGCTCAAACTTCACAAACCGCGCAAAGAGTCTATCAGGATACACCAAAAGCTTGCACCAACCGCACCAACCTATTTCACCACCAAACCCAGCAGTTCGGGAACTGGCCTTGGTCTGTGTATTGGACGCCTCATTGCGCGGCAGGCAGGTGGTGACCTCCAACGAATTGAATGAAACACCGCACATAGTTACCCGGACATGTTCTTCTGCTCCATTTCACGCAAGGCGGTCTTCAATATCTTCCCGTAATTGTTCTTCGGGAGACTGTCGAGGACCCGATAATCTTTCGGCCGTTTGAAGCGCGCGATGTGTTCGAGGCAGAAATCGTCGAGAGCACTCGCGTCGATGCCGGCGTCCGCGGCCGGGACCACGTAGGCGACCACGGCCTCGCCCCATTCACGGTCCGGCCGGCCGATCACCGATGCCTGCGCCACCGCGGGGTGCCTAAGCAGCACTTCCTCCACCTCTCGGGGATAAATGTTCGCGCCCCCCGAGATAATTACGTCGTTCGAGCGGTCCTTGAGAGTGAGAAAGCCGTCCTCGTCGAAGACGCCCAGGTCGCCGGTGTGGAGCCAGCCGCCGCGAAGAGTTTGCGCCGTCGCTTGCGGGTCGCTCCAGTAGCCCGACATTACCGAGTCGCCCCGCACCAGCACCTCGCCCAACTCGCCCGGGGGAAGAGGATGGTCATCGGCGTCGGCCACCTCGACCTCGACCACGCTCTGCGGCACGCCCGCCGACGCCAATCGCTCGAGCCGGCGGGGATGCTCCCTATCAGCGTGCGCCGCGGCGTTCAACGCCGTGATGGTCATCGGGCTCTCCCCTTGGCCGTAGAGCTGAGAGAGCTTCGGGCCGAAGCGATCGATCCCGGCAAGGCAATCCTCGACGTACATCGGCCCCCCGCCGTAGATGAGGGTCTTCAGGTTGGCGGTGTCCTGGTCGCGGGGATGATCGAGCAACCTCTTGACCATGGTGGGCGCGGCGAAGAAAGAGATCCCCGGCCAGCGTCGGATGAGGGCGTAGACTTCGTCCGCGTCGAAGCCGCCGCTTTCGGGAACGACGTGGCAAGAGGCTTGGGTCACGTGGGGAAGGCTGTAGAGCCCGGACCCGTGACTCATCGGCGCGGCGTGGAGGATGGCCTTCCACGGGCCGCCGGGATCCACGTCGGCAAAGTAACAGAAGCACATCGAGAGTAGATTGCGGTGGGTCAGAGTCGCCCCTTTATTGAATCTCGCATAATATCGAGTTAGTCAAGGCCAAGAGAAGACTGCTTCCAGAAGGCCGTAATCAAGCGCGGTTTGCGGCGCATGCGACGCAGGGATTTGCGGGCACGCTCGTCCAGCTCCCAGTAGTCCTTCGGACAGACGTTCGGCAACTCGTGCTGCTTCCAGTAAGCCCAAATGTATTCCACCGGGTTCAGCTCCGGTGCATAGGGCGGCAAGCACTCCGTGGCGATGTGGCCTTCGGAGAGCTCGATGAACTCCCGCACCAGGCGGCTGCGGTGCGCCGGCAGGCGGTCCCAGACGATCAGCAGCGGGCCGTCGATGTGGCGGACCAAAGCCTTCAGGAAGTCGATGACCTCCAGCTCGCCGATGGCGCCGGGATAGAGCCGGAAGTAGAAGTTGCGCAAGGTCAGCCCGGCGGAAACGGAAAGTTTCTGCCAGTTGAAGTTGAACTCCAGCACGGGTGTCTCGCCGCGGGGCGCCCAGGTGCGGCAACGATGGGGCTTCTGACTCAGTCCGCTTTCGTCGATGAAGACGATCGTGCGGCCTTGTTTTTGGGCTTTTTTTTAGTGGCCGGCCAAGTCTTGCGCCGCCAGTTGCGGATGGCTTCTTCGTTGCGCTCGCGGGCCTTGCCGACAGGCCGTTGCGGGCTCCAGTGGAGCGCCCGCAGGATCTTCCAAACATGACCTTCGTGATAGCGCACGCCGAACTCGTCGGCGATCAGACGAGCGACTCGCGGACAAGTCCACAGCGGCGTCGAGAAGCCCTGCGCTTCGGGGCCCCGCAGCAGCATTGCCTCCAGACGTTCCCGTTGCGTGGCGTCTAACAGCGGCTTGCGGCCGGCGCGCCCGGCCCGGCGGAGTCCGGCGGCACCGTGCGCGCCATGCTCGCTAACCCAACGGCTCACGCTTTGCTGCGCCGCCTTCACGCGCCGTGCTGCCTCGGACTGACTCAAACCTTCGTCGACGACCAGCCGCACGGCCTCCAGCCGTCGCTTTTCCAGAGCATCAAAATCGCGCCTTACGCCTCTTGGGTTCCCCATGTCTATTAAGACGAGCAGAACCCCCAAAAGGTTACTCTATATTATGCGGGAGTCAATAGGCTTGCCGGGCGTCCCGCTCGTGTAGAACAGCCAGGCGGAGTCGTCCGCTTCCCGCGCCACAAGGCTCGATGGCTCGCTCGCCAGCAGCTTCTCGTATTCTTTCCCCGGTGCCGCCACGACCCTCTCGAGCGCTCCGCCGACCAGCGTAGCGACCGTATCCGCCAGATCCGCCGTGGCGAAGCAGAGGCGCGCACCGGCGTTTTCATAAGATATAGGCAAACTCGTTCGGGTGCCGCTTCGCATTGACGGGAACGACCACCAGGCCGGCGTGCCAGCAGGCATACAAGATCTCGAGATACTGAGGACAGTTCTTCATCGTCAGGGCTACGCGGTCGCCGGGCTTGAGACCCAACCGAATGGTGATCCCTCCGGCCAGCCGCGCCACTCGCTCCGCAAGAGCTTGATAGGTGAGCAGCACGGCATCGGCGCGGGCCACCGCCGGCCGTTCGCCGTGGGCAAGACCCGCCCGCACCATGTGATTGGCGATGTTCATCTCCATCTGTCCCGAGGGTTGCGAGTCCGGACGGACCTCGATCAGGCCTCGGCTTGACGCGGAAGCCCCCTGTCTTAAGGCCTCACGGACGCGGACGCTGGAACGGCGCCCGGTCCGCGCTACGAGCTGTACCCGATTTTTCGCGGCCTTTACTTTCCACCACGGGCTGTCAACCGAGAGGCACACGTTCGACAACCCGGACTTCCATCTTGGCGATGTGGTCTTTCGGCAAATCGCCCAGCGCCCGGCGC
The DNA here is from genome assembly GCA_965248365.1 of Bryobacterales bacterium. Taxonomy (GTDB): domain Bacteria; phylum Acidobacteriota; class Terriglobia; order Bryobacterales; family UBA6623. The sequence goes on from CBDFJA010000004.1 coordinate 2,332,470, forward strand.
CCGGGCGAGGCGAAGTATTCCTCTTCCCGATCGGCGATGACCTCCGCGCTGTCAAAGCTTCGCACCCAGATGAATTCGTTTTGCTCGGCGTTGACCCAGGCGGCTTCGACCGGAATGGCCAGCTTGCGATGGATCGGCCGAATCTGCTCGTTGAACAGCGTCAACCAGGAGCTCATCATGCCCGGCTTGATGGTGTAGATTCGTAGCTGCGAGACCATTGTTTTACTCCCCTAGGGCACCTCTAGATTTCTACGAGTCAGTCCTCCACCCGGCGATCGAGAGGACCGGGAAGCGGGGGTGTGGCGACAACGGCGACGATGTTTTCGGCACTCACCAAGGCCCCCGACGGGGCGGCGTGAAGACGGCCGCCAAGTGCCGTAGAATAATTACGCTAACGTTCGCAACCGGACACTGGCTCGCTTGCCCGCTTCGGCCCCAACCATGACTCCGCGAGTTCCACACGGCGTTACCTCTGTTCTGCTGTTGATAGCATGCCTGGCTTGTCCGGCCAGTCTTGCGGCGCAAACTGGCTTGCTAGATAACCTAGTGTTTGAACAGATCGCCACCGGGCTTCAGCGACCCGTAGGCATCACGCACGCCGGTGCCGGCTCGGACCGCCTGTTCATCACCCTGCAGGACGGGCAAATCGTTATCTACGACGGGGAGAAGGTACTCGATCCACCCTTCCTTGATATCACGTCGCGCGTGAGCTGCTGCGGCGAGCGGGGCCTGCTCAGTGTCGCCTTCCACCCCGACTTTAACAGCAATGGCTTCTTCTACGTTGACTACACCGACCGAAGTGAATATCCCGGCGACGTCATCGTTTCGCGATTCAAGGTTTCCGAAGTTGATCCGAATCTCGCCGATCCTGACTCGGAGAAGGTTATTCTTCGCCTGGATCAGCCTGACGAAACGCACAACGGCGGCCAACTTCAGTTCGGGCCCGACGACGGATTTCTGTATATCAGCGTGGGTGACGGTGGAGATCACAGTTTACCGGTCAACCCGGCTCGGGAAATCTCTTCGCTCTTTGGAGCGATCTTGCGTATCGACGTCGACCGCGGCGACACCTACCAGATTCCCCCGACCAATCCCCTTTTCGGACAAGAAGGAGTGCGCCAAGAGATCTGGGTCTATGGCCTGCGAAACCCTTGGCGTTTCAGCTTCGACCGCTTGACCGGCGACTTGTTTATCGGCGACGTGGGCCAGGGCCGGCGGGACGAGATCGACTTCCAGCCGGCAACCAGCCTGGGCCTCGAAAATTACGGGTGGGACGTTCTGGAGGGGAGTCTTTGTTTCGACCCTGTGTTCAACTGCGATACGTTCGGTTTGCAGGCGCCGATCCTTGAATACTCCCACGATGTCGGATGCGCGGTCGCGGCCGGCTACCGCTACCGGGGCGCGGCCATCTCGGAGCTTGACGGCGTCTACTTTTACGGCGACTATTGCTCGGGCGTCATGTTCGCCGCCACGGAGAGCAACGGCCAGTGGAGCGTCCTTGACACTATTGAAACGGGTTTCTCGATAACCTCCTTCGGTGAAGATGAGCAAGGCGAGATCTACCTGACCGACTACAGCGGGCAAGCTGTCTATCGCATTGCGAATCGGCAGTCTCCGCCGGAGGTCACCGCTTTCCAGCCCCAACAAGCCGTGGCCGGAGGGGCCGGGTTCGATTTGCTGATTCTAGGATCGAACTTCGGGGCCGGCGTCGAAGCGCGCTGGGGAGGCCAGGTTCGGCCTTCGACGGTCATCGACACGAACCGGCTCAGCGTTACCGTTTTTGAACAGGACCTCGCGGCCGAGGGGACCGTTGAGGTCACCGTCGTGAACAGCCGGCTGGAAGGGAGCGTTCCGGCGCGATTCGACTTCCCCGTCAACCCGGCGCCGAATCTGTCGCCGCGGATCAATCCGGGCGGGGTGGTGAGTGCCGCCACCTTCGCGGCCACGCGTCTCGCTCCTGGAGTGATTGCCGCCGTGTTCGGTCTTGACTTGGCGTCGGAGACCGAAATGCTGATTGCCACCCCGCTGACAACGACTTTAGGGGGAACGACGCTATTCTTCAACGGCAGCCTCAAGGCGCCCCTGTATTACGCGTCGCCGAGCCAGGTCAACATGATGATTCCCTGGGAACTGGAGGGTGAAGAAGAGGCCGAACTCAGTGTCCGCGTGGGCGGCGAGACTAGCCAGCCCGTCGTCGTCCCCCTAGCTCAATACAGCCCCGCCATTTTCACCGTCCCCGACGTCAGACCGGGCCAGGGAGCCATCTTGATCGTAAACACATCAGGAGCGCTGGCCGCTCCCCTCGGACTGGCTCCCGACTCCCGTCCGGTGCGGCGCGCTGAGATCCTAGAGATCTTCGCGCTGGGTCTGGGGCCGGTCACCTTCCCGCCGGCCAGCGGCAGTGCCGCGCCCCTGTTTCCCCACTCCGAAACCGTGACCGAACCGCTGGTCACCATCGGCGGCGTCCCGGCCCGCCTGTTGTACACCGGATTGGCACCCACCCTGGTCGGTCTTTACCAGATCAACGCCCGCCTGCCGGAGGAGGCTCCCAGCGGCGACGACGTGGTGGTCAAGATCAGCATCGAGGGCCTCGAGTCGAACCCGGTTACGATTGCGGTCGAGTAGGCAAGCAGCCTTTCGCCGCTCGGATTCCGGGATGTCGCCTACTCCGACGCCGCTCAATGCTTCGACGGGGTTTTACACCTTTCGGGCGCGAGTGACTCTGGCGGGAATGGAGGTCAGGAAAAATGGGGGACAGTCATGACCGTCCCCATTTTTAACAGTATCGCCTTGCAGTTTCCGTATCCTTGCGCGCCTCCCTGTCTGCCGCGTTTCGGACTTGCGGCAATCCGCGCATAGAAATTACACTTGTAAGCGATTGTGACGGCTCTGGGGCGCCGCTTCTCTAGCGAGGCCTAACCCGTTCACCGCCAGGTCAGTGCTTTGAAGCTCCCGTTCTTCGAATTTTTGATAAGACTTTGGACCGTCGTCGTTCTCGTTGCGGCCCCCTCCGCGCTGACGGCGCAGCGGGCCCCCCCAAAGACCGGGGTTGAGATCACCGAAATCGAGACGAGTTTTGACGAGAGTGGTATGAACTTCGAAGGCTCAGTCACCAGCCACCGCAAGAAGCCGATCCCCGGCCTGGTCATGCAGCTCGAGTTCTTCGACTCCACGGGGGCGCTGCTCAACATTCTGAATCAAACCATCGAAGAAGAGGCGGTCGAAAAAGACGACGAAGTCGACTTTTATCTGGTTTGCGACGAGGTTCCCCGAGCCGTGAGCTTTCGGGTGATCATGTTCAGCGGTCGGGGCCAACAGCTAAGAACCTCACGAGCGGGACCCTATCCGCTTTGACGGTTCCCAGCTTCAGCGCACGTTGCCGACCGACCCCGCTGAGCGACATTATGGAAGGTCCTGTCCGGGGACCGATCCCCCAGCAGACGCCCCAGGTCGCCCCAGCCGGCCCCGATGCCTGACTCCACTCCCCGCTTCGAGATCGTAGCTCGGTGTCCTCACACCCGCGCCCGCACGGGACGGCTCCACACCGCCCATGGGGTCATCGAGACGCCTGTGTTCATGCCCGTGGGGACGCAGGCGAGCGTCAAGGGCCTAACCGGCCGCATGCTCGATGAGGAGATCGGGGCCCAGATCATCCTGGCCAACACCTATCATCTCTACCTGCGGCCCGGACAGGGGACGATCGCCTACCTCGGCGGGCTGCACAGCTTCATGAGCTGGCCCAGGGCGATCCTGACCGACTCGGGCGGATTCCAGGTGTTCAGCCTCAGCTCGCTGCGTAAGATCACCGACGAGGGCGTCGTCTTCCGCTCTCACTTGGATGGATCCGAGCATAAACTCACCCCGGAGTCGGCGGTCGATATCCAGCGGGACCTGGGCAGCGACATCATGATGGCGCTTGATGAGTGCACCGAGTATCCGGTCGGCCACGAGCACGCCCGGGCGTCGATGGAGCGCACGATTGCATGGGCCGGGCGGAGCATGAGCCATTGGGAAGAGATCCGGCGGCGAGCAGAGAATCCGTCTCCGAGCGTTGAGCCAATGCTTTTCCCCATCGTTCAGGGGTCGATGTTCGCCGACCTGCGCCAAGACTGCGCGCGACGCCTTTCCGAGCTCGACGCTCCCGGCTACGGGGTAGGAGGGTTGTCCGTCGGCGAGCCGCGCTCACTCAGCTTCGAAATGATGGAGGCCGTGGAAGGAATCCTGCCGCGCGATCGGCCGCGTTATCTGATGGGCGTCGGGATGCTCGAAGAGCTCGGAGCCTACGTAGCCGCGGGAGTCGACATGATGGACTGTGTGCTCCCCACCCGCAATGCCCGTAACGGCTATTTATTCACTTCCAGCGGGCCGCTGATCATCAAACACAGCGCTTGGACCTCCGATCCCCGGCCGATTGACGAGAACTGCTCCTGCTACACCTGTTCCCATTACTCGCGCGCCTATCTGCGCCACTTGTTTCTCGCCGGCGAGATTCTCTACTCAACTCTGGCGACCCTGCACAACGTCTTTATCTACCTTGACAGCATGAAAAAGATCCGCCAAGCTATTGAGACTGGCGAGCTTCCCGGTTATCTGGCCCGTGTTCGCTCCGCCCAGGGGAGTGGGTGAACGTCAGGCTCCTAGGTAGGGTTCAAGGACTCCCGATTCCGCATGCAAACGCCGCGCGGCCTATCCGGCCATCGTCCCGCCATCGTGTAAGGAACCCATGCTCGCTGACTTGACGCATCCGGCTACCATGCCCCCCACGAACGGGATCGGCTTGGCGATGTTGCAACAGCAGCCTTCGAGCCCTCTACAAAGCCCCCTCGTGCCCATCATCATGATGGTGGTCATCTTCTATTTGGTGCTGTTTTTACCCATGAGGAGAAAACAGCGCAAGATGGACGCTATGCTGAAGGATCTAAAGAACGGCGACCGGGTGATGACCGGCGCCGGACTCGTCGGTACGCTGGTGGCCATCGGCGATGACAATACCGTTACCCTGCGAATCAAGCCTGACAATGTAAAGCTGCAGTTCGCCCGCAGCGCCGTCAGCGCGCTTGTCAACGAAAAGGAAGAAGGCAAGTAGGCCCGCTCTCTTGGCACCCGGTAAATCCCGCGAATCCTTATGACCCAAAAGCTCTGGCAGAAATTCTTTTTCGCGCTCTTTGTCATCCTTGTCTGCGTTTACGGGGTAATCGGACTGCCCGGCTCGATGGAGGAGCTGCGAGCGAACTTGCGGGAGCGCATCAAGCTGGGACTCGACCTGAAGGGCGGATCGCACTTGATTCTTCAGGTCCAGATTCAGGACGCCACTCGCTCGGAAGCCGACCAGACGATAGGCCGCCTGCGGGCGGATCTCAGCGCCCAGGAGATCGCCTACACCTCGATGGAGCGCAACGACCCCCAAGATGTCGAGGAAGCGGATTCGATTGAGATCACGGTCTCGGGAGTTCCCGTCGATCGCACCAGTGATTTTCGGGCGACGATCGAGCAGACGTTCCCCAACTGGCTGCTATCCCCGGTAGATTCAGTCACCTGGAGGTTGCGCATGCGGCCCGCAGCATTGGCCGCCCTCAAGGGCAACACCGTCACCCAGTCGATCGCCACGATTGAAAACCGGGTCAACGGCCTGGGGCTGACCGAACCCGTGATTCAGCAGCACGGGCGGGCCGACGCCGAATACGAAATTCTGGTGCAGCTACCGGGTGTCAGCGACCCCCAGCGGGTAATGGAAATCCTTCAGATGACCGCGCTGCTCGAGATTCAGGAGGTGATCGATGGCCCTTTCCTTTCCCGCCAAGGCGCGCTGACCTCGCGGGGCGGCATCCTGCCCCAAAACAGCGAAATCTTGAACTACAGCGACCGCCGTTCGGGCGAGCTGGTCAACGAATGGTACCTTCTCAACCGAACTGCGGTCGTCAGCGGCCGCGACCTGCGAAACGCCCAGCCACGAAGAGACTCACAGACAAACCAATGGGAAACAGGGTTCAGCTTATCTCGTGAGGCTGGACGCCGTTTCGGTGACTTCACCCAAGCCCACATCGGGGACTCGCTGGCCGTCGTGCTCGACAACCGCATCAAGAACGTCGCTTCGATCGAAAGTCGCATTGACACGGAGGGCCGCATTACAGGGATGGGCGGTCAGCAGGAGACGAGCGACCTGGCCCTCGTTCTGAGGGCCGGCGCGCTGCCGGCTTCCATCGAATTCCTGGAGCAGCGTACCGTGGGCGCTTCGCTGGGAGCGGACTCGATTCGGCAGGGTGTCAACAGCGCCTTACTGGGCATGCTGCTGATCATGTTGGTGATGCTCGTGTACTACAAGAGGGCCGGCGTGAATGCGATCGTTGCTCTGACCCTAAACCTTGTCATCCTGTTGGCCGTCTTGAGCTATTTCGGCTTTACGCTGACTCTGCCCGGCATCGCGGGCATTGTTTTGACCATAGGCATGGCGGTAGACGCTAACGTTTTGATTTTTGAACGAGTTCGGGAAGAGCTACGGGCCGGAAAAGGTGTCATAGCATCGTTGAACGCGGGCTTCGGGAAGGCCTTCATTACTATTGTCGATACCAATCTGACGACGATCATCGCGGCGGCCTTCTTGTTCGCCTTCGGGCGGGGGCCGGTGCGCGGCTTCGCGGTTACGCTGGCGACCGGGCTGTTGGCCAACCTATTTACATCGATCTTTGTGTCCCGGCTGATCTTCGACGTGGGCTTGGTCCGCAAGCAGCAGGTGAAGGAGTTGAGTATCTAGGGCTGCCGCCGAAGGCAAGCCCGGGGAACTTTTCGGGAGCCGCCGGTGTCTAGGGCATCGACGGCCTATATAGGCCATGGAGCTGTTCAAGTCTTCGGACATAGATTTCGTCGGGCGGAGGAAATACTTTATCGGCCTGTCGCTGGTCTTGTGCGTCGCCGGCGCGGCGAGCATGGCCCTGAAGGGCGGGCTGAAACTCGGTATCGATTTCAAGGGCGGCACGCTGGTGTATGTCAAGTTCAAAGACGCCCCGGAGGTGAGCCGGATTCGGCAAACGCTGACCAACAAGGGACTGACAGTCGCGACTTTGCAGCCGTTCACCGAGGGAGCAGACAGCCACGAGCTGAAGATCGACCTCGATCTGGCCCAGGACGCGGCCCTAACCTCAGGCCGTTCGCAGATCATTGAAACCCTGAGAGCTATTTATCCAGCCGAAGGCGACAAGCTCGATTTCAACAACAGATCCGCGGAAGCGCTCACCGAACGCCTAAGAAGTAACTTGACATTGTCTTCGCTTGAACGTGCGGAGATCGAGGCGGCGGCGAGCGCTTTGATCGCGTTTCGTGACCGATCTCCGCAGTCGGGGCTGGTGAAAGATTTTTCTCAGTTGACTTCCGTTGAGGGGGTTAATCCTGATATCATAACTGCGCTCCAGCAGGAGGCCTACCTTGGGTCGTTCGCGATCCGGGGCGTCGAAGCCGTTGGACCGAAAATCGGGAAAGACCTTCAACGCCAAGCTCGCAACGCCACTCTGGCGGCCCTGGGCGGGATGCTGATTTACATCGCCCTACGCTTTGAATGGATTTATGGCATTGCGGCGGTCGTGGCGGTCTTTCACGACGTGTTCATTACGCTGGGGTTCTTTTCCTTGTTCGACAGGGAGATCGAGTTGTCGGTGATTGCAGCGTTGCTGACGCTGGTCGGTTATTCGATGAACGACTCGATCGTCATTTTTGATCGGGTTCGAGAGAACTTAAAGTTGACCCGGAGGCAGCCGCTGGAAGTTCTGGTCAATCGGAGCGTGAACCAGACGCTGGCGCGCACCTTGTTGACCTCGGGGCTTACGTTGATCGCCGTGCTGTGTCTATTTTTGTTTGGCGGCGAGGTTATGAGAGGGTTCTCGTTCGCGTTGGTTGTTGGGGTGATCGTGGGAACTTACTCCTCGATCTTCGTGGCCAGCCCGATCTTGTTGTGGTGGCAAGGCGTTGTATCCGCCCGCGCAGGGCGTTCGAGGTAAGGGAGAACAGAAGCAGGCAAGAGAAACAAGAACTTGCTAGCATCTACGATTGTGACGCAAGGGAGGTCACGCGATGTTCGAACAAAGTCTCATAGAACTTAACATCCAAAAAGGAACTAGTAGGTGGGCCATAGTGATTTCTAGCGCGTTGCAGGCCCTCCTTCTAGGGGTACTTATTCTTATTCCGCTGCTCAACTACTACGAACTGCCGGCGGCGGAGTTGATGACCTTCCTGGTGGCCCCGCCGCCCCCGCCGCCCCCGCCGCCTCCGCCTGAAATGGCGCCGCAGAAAGTCGCCCCCGAGAAGTTTGACCCCATGGCGGCTCCGACAGAGATTCCCGACGAGGTGGCGATTATCGAGGAAGCGATCCCCGCACCCTCGCAAACCATTGCCGGTGTGGTGGGCGGCGTCATCGGAGGCACGCCGGGAGGGCAAGTCGGCGGCGTCATTGGAGGCATCATCTCGAACGCTCCCATGATCGCGCCGCCGCCGCCGCCCAAGAAAAAGCCGCCCCCCACGCCCAAGCGGATTCGCGTGGGCGGAGCGGTGCAGAGGGCCAACCTAATTAGGCAAGTGAGGCCGATCTACCCGGCACTGGCCCGCCAAGCCCGCATTCAGGGCACAGTAAGGCTCACCGCCATCATCGCGAAAAACGGAGCGATCGAGAAACTGGAGGTCCTTGGCGGCCATCCGCTGCTGGTTCCTTCGGCGTTACAGGCTGTCAAACAGTGGCGCTACAAGCCCACTCTGCTGAACGGTCAGCCGGTGGAGGTCGTCACTCAGATCGATGTTAACTTCACTCTCAGTGGGTGAGAGCGCTTGATATAACGAGTATCGAAATCATCGCTCGGGCTTGCTTCTCGGTAAACCATCGGTGCTAGGCCCGTCGACCATGAAGAGACATAGGAGGAAGGATTGATGCTTACTCAGTTTTCGGTTTGGAGTATGTTGCTGTTGCAGCAAGAAATCGGTTTTGACGTCATGTCGATGTGGAACCAGATGGGCTTTGGCGCCCGAGCGGTCGTCGTGGTCATGTTCTTCATGTCGGCCTGGTCGATCGGCGTCATGATCGACCGCTACTTGGCGTTTTCGGCCGCGCGAAAGCAGTCGCGCCAGTTTGCACCCGCCGTGGCGGGAGCCCTGCGGGACGGCAAACTCGAGGAAGCCGTCAAAATCGCCGATCGGCACAAGAAGAGCCATCTGGCCAAGGTCGTCGTCGCCGGACTTCAGGAGTTCAAGGCTCACGAGATGAGCACGGAAATTTCCGGGGAGACGATCGAAGCGTCGAAACGCGCCCTTGACCGCGCGCACGCGATCCAACATGCCGAGTTGAAAAGAGGATTGAGCGGTCTCGCCACGATCGGCTCCACCGCTCCTTTCGTGGGCCTGTTTGGAACCGTGATCGGCATCATTAACGCTTTCCAGGGGATTTCAACGGAAAAGTCGACCGGGCTGGGCGCTGTGGCCGGCGGAATCTCCGAGGCTTTAGTCGCTACCGCGATCGGACTGTTCGTCGCCATTCCCGCCGTCTGGATGTACAACTACTTCAACTCTAAAGTTGAGGGGTTCGACGTCGAAATGGATAACGCCGGTTCCGAGCTGATCGACTACTTCCTCAAGAAAACCCAGAAGGCCGCGGCCGGCTAGGCCGTCCGATCGACGGGGGGGCCCTTGGCTCGCCCGCTTCAGAGAGGAGTGTTGAGATGGCAAAACGACCGTCAGGCACGATATCGGCGATCAACGTCACGCCTATGGTGGATGTGATGTTGGTCTTGCTGATTATCTTCATGGTTATCACACCCATGCTGAGCAAAGGTGTTAGCGTGGACATGGTCCGCACTCGCAACCCGATTGCGATGGAGGACGCGGATAAGGAAGACGCCGTTGTGGTCGCCGTGACCAGGGACGGCCGTGTTTTCCTGGGCCGTGGCCAAACCGATCTCGACGAGTTGGGACGGGTCGTAGGCGACATCATTGAAAACAAGCTCGATAAGACCGTCTACATCAAAAGCGACGCACGATCACGCTATGCGGTCGTGGTGGAAGTGGTCAACACGCTCCGCACCGAAGGAGTGGATCAGCTGGGACTTCTGACCGAGAAGATCCAGGAAAGAGGGGCGCCGGTGGTCGCCGTAGAGTAAACCGGCGCAGTCCAACCCAGCACCTAATTTGTCTAGGGGAGGAAATCGTTATGGCAATGCAAACCGGCGAGAGCGCCGGCGTCTTGGTGGACATCAACATGACGCCGCTCATCGACGTGCTTCTCGTTCTGCTAATCATCTTCATGGTGATCACACCGCTGACGCCGAAAGGGTTGGACGCGATGGTCCCGCATCCCAATCCGAACCAACCGGATCAACCCCAGGATGTGGATGTTCGTACGGTAGTGGTCTCTATCGATAACAGTCGCAGAATCATGATCAATCGGGACCCGACCACTAAGGACCTGCTAGAGGATCGGCTCAGGGACATCTTCAAAACCCGAGCCGATCGTGTCATGTTCGTCCGGGGCGATCCGGCGTTGGAGTTTAAAGACGTGGCCGAGATCATAGATATGGCCAAGGGCGCGGGCGTCGACAAGGTCGGCTTACTCACCGAGGACATGGAGTCCGGATTCTAGCCCTCGTGGCTTGCCCCTGATCCGGCCCGGGGCACCGGGCCTCTTCATTAACACGGAGCGACAGAAAATGAACCGAACTATGAAGTTTCTTTGGAAGAGCGGGACCACGGCTGCTTTAGTGCTAGGCTTGGGTTCTTTTGGCTGCCAGGGATACATCGACTACCTGAAGGCGCGAAATGAGCTGAACAGGGGGGTGAACGCTTTTAGCCGCTCCGATTACAGTTTTGCCATCGAGCACTTTGAAAAGGCGATCGAGCTCGATCCGGAGTTCCTTGAAGCCAGGCAGTATCTGGCCAGCTCGTACATGATGCAGTATGTCCCGGGCGCCGAATCGCTAGAGAATGAAGCGGTGGCCGAGAGTGCTCTTGCGGGTTTCCTGGACGTACTCGACAAGAGCGAGGACAACGAGCCGGCGCTAGCCAGCATAGCCATCCTTTACTTCAACATGAAAAGGATGGAGGACGCCAGGGAATGGTACGCTAAGCTGCTGGAGAAGTTTCCCGAAAACAAGGACGCTTACTATACGCTGGGTGTCATCGCTTGGACCGAGACCTACCAGCCGCGGCTAATGGTTCGAGCCGGCCTGGGAATGAAACCTGATGATCCAGGCCCCATCAAAGATGATGACGCCCGACACGGACTGGCCGAATTGAACTTGCCTGTCGTCGAAGAAGGCCTGAAAAACCTTGAGAGGGCGCTTGAGATCGATCCCGAGCACGACAACTCGATGGCCTACATCAACTTGCTCTACCGCGAACTCGCCGACATCAGCGAGACGAAGGAAGACTACGAAAAATACACTGCCATGGCGAACGAATGGTCACTGAAATCACTCGACACCAGGAAGAAGAAAGCCGAGGCGGCCACAGCGGAAACCTTCCAAGAGGATTTGTAGACCCCGTATAATAGCCCTGAGGGATGTCCGAGAGACCCGTGCTCTGGACCCTCGGGGTTTTTCTTTGTCCCCAAGTTAGCCCCGGCAGCGACCGGCGTCGAGATGTCGAGCAATCCAGCGAGCACTCTTCCCGCCTCCTTTTTCGACCCTATTTCCCTGCGTTTTAAAGAGTTAGAAGAAAAGGTGCGCCGCTCGCGGGGGACCGACGATGTGTCGACCCTGCGCCGGGCCTTCGAATTCGCCGCCGATCGGCACCAGGAACAGAAACGCAAGTCGGGTGAACCCTACCTTGCCCACCCCGTGGAGGTGGCGCACCTGCTGGCCGATATGCGTCTCGATCTGGTGTGCATTTCAACCGGACTGCTGCACGACGTCGTCGAAGACACCGGGGTCCGCATCGGGGAAATCAAGAAACGGTTCGGCAACGAGATCGCCCGTTGCGTGGACGGGGTCACGAAACTGAGCCAGCTTGACTACTATTCCTCGGAGGAGCGTCAGGCCGAAAACTTTCGCAAGATGCTGCTGGCCATGGTCGAGGACGTGCGGGTCATTCTTGTAAAGCTCGCCGACCGTCTGCACAACATGCGAACCCTCGGCTACCTCGATGCCGATAGGCAGCAGCGCATCGCGCGGGAAACCCTGGAAATCTACGCGCCCATCGCTCTGCGATTGGGCATGGGGAAAGTTCGCGGAGAACTCGAAGACATAGCCTTCTACTATCTTGAGCCGCAATCCTGCGCGGACATCACCAAGCACATCGAATCCCGCCGGGAAGCCGGCGAAGACTTCCTATCCGCAATCAAGGACGGTCTCGAGAAAAAGCTCGCCGAAAACGGTGTGCCCGCGCGCATCGAAAGCCGCATCAAGAGAGCCTACTCGATCCACCAGAAGCTCAAGCGCCAAAGAATCACCTCCGACGAAGTGTACGACCTGCTCGCTCTGCGCGTGATTACCGACTCGGAGAAAAGCTGTTACGCCGCGCTGGGGATCATCCACAGCCAATGGCGACCGGTGCCGGGCCGTATCAAGGATTTTATCGCCATGCCGCGGCCGAACCTGTATCAGGCGTTGCACACTTCGGTGATCGCGGAGGGGGGCCAGACCTTCGAGGTGCAGATTCGCACCGAGGAGATGCACTATAAGTCCGAGCAAGGCATCTGCGCCCACTGGAAGTACAAGGAGGGCCTGCGGGGGCCCGACGTCGACGAAGACCAGATGGCGTGGCTGCGCCAATTGGTAGATTTGCAGCGAGACGTTAAGGACCCGAGTGATTTTCTCTCCACGCTTAAGATCGATCTGTACCCGGAAGAGGTCTATGTTTTTACTCCGCGAGGGAAGCTGATCGTCCTTCCCCGGGAAGCCACTCCCGTCGATTTCGCTTATCTTATTCACACCGAAGTCGGAGACCGTTGCGCGGGCGCCAAGGTCAACGGCCGCATCGTGCCGCTCAAGTATCATCTTCGCAACGGGGACATTGTGGAAATCATCACCCAGCACGATCACTCCCCCAGCCAGGACTGGTTGGGCTTCGTCAAGACGTCGCGCGCGCGCCAGAAGATCAAGCAGTGGCTTAATGCGAACCGGCGCAAGAAGGCCCAGGAGATCGGCGAGAAGCTGTTGGAAAAAGAAGCGCGCCGGCTGAACGTAGCCCTCAAGAAAGTCGCTCCCAAACTACTTCGCCAGGTCTGCCAAGACTATGGCTGCGCCGAACCCGAAGATCTATACGCCGCCTTGGGTTACGGCAAGTTCTCCCCCCGCGGCATCGTCGCGAAACTGGCCCCGGAAGCCGCGCAGCCGGCTCCTGGCCACGCGCCGCCGGAGGCTGCCCCCTCCGACGGCAAACCCGGCCCCGTGTCAGCCGGCAGGGCCGTCCTAACCGTCAAGGGAATTGACGATATTCTTGTCTACCGGGCTCGCTGCTGTAATCCGATCCGCGGGGAGCCGATCGTCGGTTACGTTACGCGCGGCAAGGGTGTTTCCGTCCACTCCAAAGACTGTCCGAACGTGCAGAACCTGATGTACGAGGAGGAGCGCCGAATGGCGGTCGAGTGGACCCAAGCACCGGATGTCGCTTACAAGATCCGGCTCATCATCTACGTCGAAGACCGGCCGGGTGTGCTCAACGAGCTAACGAGCGTCCTCTCCGAGGAGAAGGTCAACATCGGCAGCGTCGAGACACGCAGCACCAAAGGACCTAATCCGCTCGCCATCGTCGAGTTGACCATCGACGTTCAAGACGTCAAACAGCTGGATCGCATCACGGCCGGCACGCGCCGGGTGCCCGGTGTTCGCGAAGTTGGCCGCCGGCAGCGGGGATAGCTCGGCGACCTCGTCGCGTCTCCTCGACGCCCCGGGAGCTTCGGCTACTCCCGGTTTGGTAGCGCGGGACCGGGCTGTCGTTTACCCCAGACCCATTGCCTTTTCGACCCCCACTAGTTAGCTTTTCTCACCACGTGGCGAGGCGAAGTGCGTGAGAGGTCCGTCAGTACAAGGCGCGCGACGCTCGGCGCCGCATTTCTTGAATGATGCGGGCGTACTTTCGCGGGTGCAGCTTGGCCCGCTCGTATCTTGGCGCTACCGAAATAAGCAGCGACTTCCGTTCAGCGTCCGACCGGGAAAGTACGTTGAGCACGGCGAGCAAGCGCAACGCAGTCATGGCGGACTTATTGCGTGCTTCGACCGTCAGGGGGCGCCGCGATGTGCGTAAGAAAAGCCGGCTAGCTGTCCCACCGGTTCGCCGTCACGATTACGAGGCGCCTTTCGCTTCCGTGGCGCCCGCATTCTTGCGTGCCGGGAGCCATTCCTGGCGACATGTCCCGCTGCTGCGCCGGATCAACGTAGGGGTAGGGCATGCCGTAGGGTGATTCGTTCCTTGGCCGCCGGCGCGATCCACCCGACCCGAACCCAGCGCTATTGAACGTCGATCAACACCGTGTTGCTCATAATGCCGTCCACGATCACGACCAGCGTGTACCTCCCCGGCGGGAGATCCGCGGGTACCTGGACAACGAGTGCGTAAAGCCCCGCGAAAAGCGGCGCCAGACCGCTGAACTCGAGGGCGGCATCCCTGCCGCCGATCAGGACCCGAGGCGTGCGGGTCGTCATGGACAGCGGAGTAACAGGGGCGGGGAGGCCCGTTTGGCCGGGAGGAACCACTTCGCCGAGACCGGTGCAGAAAACTTGTATGAAATCACCGGCGCGCGCGGGCCTTTCGAGAACGGACGTGGCATCGTCATTGTTTCGGATGGCGCCAACGCCCGTTGCGGGATCAAAGAAGATTCCCGGTTGAGTCGAGATCAGGGGCACCGTGACGGGATCACTTACACCGGCGTCGGTCGTGATCTGAATCTCCACGGTCGCTCCGGTCAGTCCGTACGGCGCCTGGAAATTGATCTGTTCGGGAGACACGAACAGAAGCGGCGCCGAAACGCCGTTAATCGTGACTCGCGTCAGACGCAATTGACTCGGCAGAGGGAAGGCCAGCGCTTCCCCCCGGTTCCGCGAGAGCGCCGCCCCGAAAATGGAAACCAGGCTGCCGGGCACGATTCCGACGGGTGCCGATGGTCCGGTGTTGAAACTAGCGGAATTCACGACACCGGCAAGCACGAACGCCGGTCGGGGGCCCAGCGAGAAAGCTTCGGCGACGACGTTGACTCCGGCGGCGCCTTCGATTTCGGCTCGCAGAGTATTGCGCGTAAACATCGTGCCCAACCGCCACTGGACCGAAACGCGCCCGCTGGCGTCGGTGATCGCGGATAAGGGCGTGGCAACTCCGTCGTCGCTGGGGGTCACGATCACCGAAACTCCGGAGTAGGGCAGTCGATTTTCATCCCAAAGCCGGAAGACAACGGGTTGAGCCAGCAGGCCGCCGTCACCGGTCGCCTGGCTGTCGCCGGACTCGATGGTCAGCGTGAGTTCGCGCGGACTACCGCGCACTTGGACGAAACTATGAGCCATCTGGTAGCCGGGAGCGCTCGCTACAGCGGTCAGGGAGGAAACGCCATCCTCCATCCCGTCGATCGTGAAGGGAATTTCGGTGGAGCCGGCCGGAATCGTTACGACGGAGGGAATCTCAATGAAGCCATTGTCCGTTGTCAACATGACATCGAGATCGGCCGCGAGCGGGGCCGCGATCTCGACGGATCCGAGGCCGGGAGTGCCTCGCAGAACACCCGCGGCCGGCCAAGTGGAAAGCTGAAGCATCTTGACGAGCATGGTTCGCGCTTCTGCTCGCTGCGCAACGCCATCATTGAAAAACTGCTCCCACTGGGTACGGATGGCGTTGAGTTGGTCCAAATCTTGCCCCGAAGGCGCCGTCCCTGCTTCGACGAGCAGGATAAAAGCGAAGCTGAACTTTTTCTGCGCCACGCTGGAGGGCGGAACCCGTCTTCCCTCGCCGTCGATGATCATGTCGATGGTTATTTCTTTGCGCTCCCCGTCAAAGGTGACGCCAACGGCCGGCCCGGATGAGGGCGTGCGGAAAGAGGTCGAGTTCTCGACCAAAAAGCTCGGCTGCACTTCGTCGTCGGCGCGCAGCCCCATGAGGTATTGGTCGAAATCACTGTATTTTTCGACGGCCGCAATGGTGCGAAAGCGCGGCGAGACCATGCCGCGATCTTCGATTCGGTTGCCTTCGACGAGGGAGGCGTCCGAGTTAAAAAAGAAGCTCCAGTGCGCCTGATCCCTGCCTAACAAATCAAACGAAAGCTGCCGGCTCACCGGATCTCGGAAGCGAACAAAAACGAGAAAACGGTGTCCCGCTTCCTGGCCCATTACAGAGAGCGTGTTGTTCTCCCCAAGGTCGAGAATACGCTGGGTGGGGTCTGGCGGGTAATTGGAGAGCGGACCCATGTTGAGGAAGCTCTGGAGCCGCCGGGGGGAACCGTAATCGGGGCCGAAGTCGAAAACGGCTGCCCCGGGCAGCAGATCGCCGATGCCGAGAACTTCGTTGCGGACGTTTACCTCAAAAGCAAAGGCTCTGGGAGCGGCGGCTAGCCCGAAATCGTTGAACACGGCGATGAAATCGTAGGCGTCATCGTGATTTCGATAGAACTTCTGGGTCAAGGCGAAGCTGTCAATGGTCGTGGCGGGACTGAAAATCTCCGCCAGCGCTCCATGGGCCGGCTGCTGAACCCCCTCGTCAAAATTGGCCGGTGTGGATTCGCCTTGCAGATAGCCCGGCATGATTCCGACGACCGCGTCGTTGAGCGTGATGGCGGCGAAATGAAACTCGATGCCGCCGTCTTGATGGAGAACGAGCTGAAACGTTTGTCGCCTGCCGACGCTGAAAAGCCGGAACTCGGGCACATCGTCCCACGTGACGACGAACCGGTCCGCGGTGGAATAAGTGCTGACGGTAGCCTCAGCTTGGCTGGGATCAAGGTCAGTGAAGAGCGGACCGATTCGGGGCGGTCCGCTGATCGCTCTCGACAGGCTCCGCTCGCTGGAGGCGGTGTCGGGCTCCACGAAGGTCAGGTTGCCGTCCGAGTGAACGAAGACCTCTCCGTAGCCGCCGTCGAAAAAGGGGAATAAAAAGGGCAAGAATAATTGGACGGCGTCGTCGTCGCCAAGACTGAGAGAAAACCCCTCGCCGCGGGCCGTCTCGTTGAAGGCCAACGAGACCGGCTGAGCTGTGTAGCCGCCGTCGGAGCGGGTCAGAGCCAGACTGCTGGCGTCGAGGTCGAAAAAATTGGGCCGCACGACAACACCGCCGCCGCCATCAACGACGGCGATCTCACCCACGTCTTCCTGAAGGACGGGGGGCGATTGCAGCAGAGCGGCTTGGCTTGCTACTTCGCTTTGACGCGCCCGCTCCTGCCGGTGTCGAAACAGCTCGGTCAGGACGCGGCCCCGGTAGGTACCGCTGGCGGGCGACCCGGGGCTGCCCTGAGATGCCGCTAACAGCACCGCCGGTTGCAGCGCCGCCAACAGGACCAGCAACGCTCTGACTGAGGGTCTTAGAGACATCCCTAGAACGCAACAAACGCGGCTTCTAGTGGAACCCCAGCCTGCCGGGATCGTCTCGGTACAGGCTCCTTTTTTTGTCCGCCTGTCAAGTCGCGCCGAGCGATGCGCGCCTTGTACCGACGGGCCTCTCACGCGCTTCGCCTCGCCAAGTGGTGAAAAACGCAGGCTCGCGGGGAAGAACATAATGGCTCGGTTACGGCGGAGCAGAGTTCGGAGATTGTTGAACGCAATTTGTGAACGAGGAGACGTTATTGAGGCGCGCAAAATACAGTGACTTTGGGATAGGGGCACAGCATGCTGTGCCGCCAGAGTCTAAACACGCACGATCTCACCGCGATTTGCGAGACTCGGTAAGTCAATATTCTTCCACCGCGGAGCCGGTCGCGGCGCAATGGACGGGTAGCTTTCACACTACCACCACGTGCAGCTCGCGAGGCCCATGGACGCCGTGCACGAGGCTCATTTCGATGTCCCCGGTACGGCTGGGGCCGCCAATGATGACCATGGAGCTCGAGACCGCCGCCGGGTCGGGCAGAGCATGGAAGAGGTCATCGATGCCCGTCAAAATGCAGCCGGCGGGAATGACCGCAATGTGGACCGGCGGCAGGAGCGAAACGATCCGGTCTTCGCGAGACGTAGAGAGCAAAACCAGCGCGCCGGGGTCCGCCAGCGCATAGTCGACGCTGGTGAGGCCTACGTCGGCCTCGGCGCAAACCCGCCGCAGCGCTGACCGGCCCTCGATATTCGATGCTACGCCGGGCAGCGACGCGATGCCGGTAGTGCGCAGAAAAGGTGCGCGGGAAACAACGCCCCGGCGCCCCGCGAGCACGCCGGAAACGTACTCGCGAGCTTCGTCCTGCGATTCTGCTCGAATGCACTGCCCTGGGAAATTCTTAATCAGAAGCCGGACGCGTTCCTCGACGTCCAGATCGGCCGTCTCCAGCGAAAGGATCGGGGGCGGCTCGGGCGCTTGGCCTCGGCGGCGCCCCAGAGCCGTGCGAACCTTGTGCAGAACCTGCTCGCGGTCAGGCATGCCGGTCACCTGCGCTGGGTGCGCCGCGGGCCCCCTCCTGCGGCGCGGCGGATTCCACATCTCGGACGGCCTCGGCCGGTTTGCGTGTTCGCCATAGGCGGCGAAAACTCTGCTCCGCCGGTGGAGGAAAGTCGCGAGATCCGGTCCAGGCCTTGAGCGGGCCCGGAAGCGAACTCAACCACTCGCCGTCCTCCGACGACGGCAGGGCGGCCCGGGCAAGAAAGCCCATCCGTTCAAACAGCCTGGGGCGTTGCATGACCCAGCTCCACACCCGGAAGCCCATTTTTTCCCAATGCAGATACCGGTCACGCGTCTCAGCTTTCTTGACTTCCCCCCGCAGCGCCAACAGCATGCGAGGGATGTCGATCTTGACGGGACACACCTCGGCGCAAGCACCGCACAAACTGGAGGCGAAGGGCAGCTCCGGCTCGTGGCCCGCGCCCTGGAACTGGGGCGTGAGTATGGCGCCGATCGGACCGCTATAGGCGCCCGGGTAGGCGTGACCGCCGATGCGGCGATAGACCGGGCAGATATTGGAACAAGCGCCGCAACGGATGCAGTAGAGCGTTTGCCGCTTGTCGTGGTCGGCGAGAATGCGGCTGCGCCCGTTGTCGAGCAGCAGCAGGTAGAACTTTTCCGGACCGCTGATCTCGCCGTCGCGGCGGCTTCCCGAAAGGAAAGACGTATAGCTCGTCAGGCGCTGTCCCGACGCGCTGCGGCCCAGAAGCTTCAAGAAAACCGCTAGGTCGGCGGCTCGGGGAATGATCTTTTCGATTCCCGCCAGTGCTACGTGAACCCGAGGCATCGACGTGGTCAATCGAATGTTGCCCTCGTTTTCGACGAGCACGACGGCTCCGCTCTCCGCCACGACGAAATTCGCTCCGCTAATACCCATCTGAGCCCGCTGAAATTTGTCGCGCAGCACCCGACGGGCCGCCATCGTCAAACGGGTCGGTTCCTCGTCGTAGTCGATGCCCAGCTTTTCGGAAAACAGCTCGGCGATTTGCGCCCGCGTTTTGTGAAGAGCCGGCGCGACGATGTGGTAGGGGCGCTCGCCCGACAACTGCATAATAAATTCGCCCAAATCGGTTTCGACCGGCTCAACGCCTTCCTTTTCGAGAGCTTCATTGAGGCCCACTTCCTCGCTGGTCATCGATTTGGACTTGACCGCGAGACTCACGCCATGGTCCCGCGCGATGCGCAGGATGGCCTTGACCGCCGCATCCCCGTCGCGGCACCAGATGACCCGGCCTCCGTGTTCGACGACCTTGGTTTCTACCTGCTCGAGGTAGTAGTCGAGGTTGTCCAGAGTGTGCTGCTTAATCCGGTTGGCCGCGGTGCGAAGTTCCTGATACTTGCCGAATCCGGGCTCCTGGACTCGATCGCGGCGCCCTTGCACAAACCGCGCCGTGGCCGACCGAATGCTGTTTTGCAGCGTCAGATCTCGAAGCGCGACATCGATTCTTTGGTGGAACGAGGAGGACATCGGCGTTACCAGGAAGCCAGGATCTCGGCCAGGTGTTTGGTCTGTACCGGCAATTGCCGACGGCTCAAGCCGCCACGAATCTGCATAAGGCAACTGGGGTCAATCGAGACGACGGTGTCGGCTCCTGTCTGGAGAATGGACTCGATCTTACCGTCGAGCATGTCGGTCGAGACGTCGTCGAATTTTACCGAGAACGTCCCTCCGAAGCCGCAGCACTCTTCCGCGGGTTCCATCTCGCGCAACTCGAGTCGCCGCACATTCCGCAGCAGCCGGCGGGGCTGCTCCTTGAGCTTGAGCTCGCGCAGGGCGTGACAGGAATCGTGATAAGTCGCCGTCGCCGGGAACGTAGCGCCGACGTCCTCGATGCCGGCGACCTCGACCAGGAACTCCGAGAATTCATACACCCGAGGGGCAAGATTCTCGGCTGCTTCCTTGGAAGACGCTTCCTTGTGGAACAGGTCGGCGAAATGATGGCGGATCATCGAACAGCACGATCCCGATGGAACGACGATGATCTCAGCCCCACCAAAAACATCCAGGAAATGCCGGGCCACGCCGCGCGCCTCGGCCGTGAACCCTGAGTTGAAGGCCGGTTGCCCGCAGCAGGTCTGTCCTTCCCGAAACTCGGTCTCGTAACCCAACCGCTCTAGGACGGTGGCCATCGCCAACCCAACTTCGGGAAACAACTGATCGACCAGGCAGGTGACAAAAAGGGAGACCCGTTGGCTCATAGAGCGGATCTTGGAAGGACGCTTCGCATTGTAGCGCAGCGGAAGAGCGTCCCGCTGGGAAGCCGGGGTCAAACGAAATCGCAACCGCGAATGACAAGAGGCCCCGACGGGGCGTAGGAAACAAGACGGGAGCGAGGATCCCTTACTCGCTACTCCGCAGCTCCCTTCACGTAGCGCTCGTACCACTCGAGCACGCGGCGATACGCATCCTTGCGATGTAGAGGCTCGCGAAAGCCGTGGCCCTCTCGAGGGTAGATGACAAGCTCGCTGGGAACCCCGTAGTAGCGCAGTCCCCGGAAGAACTCTCTTGCCTGCGGCGGCGGAATGAAAGGGTCTTTCTCGCCCCATAGAAGCAACGTCGGTGTTTTGACCTTCTTCACCTGAAGCACGGGGGAGAACTTCCAGTAGACTTCCGGACTGTCGTAGTGCCACGCCAAGAAGTGCGCCTCGGCGTTCCAGACCGGGACCGGGGCCATGCCCATCAAGCTGTACCAGTTCGTGATACCCTCGCCCACGACCGACGCCTTGAAACGATCCGTCTGGGTCACGGTCCAGGCGCTCATGAAACCGCCGTAGCTCCAGCCCCCCACGCCTAATCGCTCGGGATCCGCAATGCCGCGCTCGACAAGGGCGTCCACGCCGTCCAGGATGTCCTCGAAGTCCTTCCCTCCCCGGTCGCCATGATTCGCGATCGTGTATTCAACCCCGCGTCCGACGCTGCCGCGGTAGTTCGGCAGAAACACGGCATAGCCATGAGCGGCAAACAGTTGCGCCCAGCGAATCTGAAACCCGTTCAGATCAGCCGACTCCGGTCCGCCGTGGATCTGCACGATCGTCGGATAGCTCTTGCCCGACTCGTAGCCGACCGGCTTGACGAGCACTCCCGTGATGTCCCAGCCGTCGCGCGCCTTCCAATCGACTTCCTCCGTTTCCCCGTAGGTGATTTCCTCCAGGCTTGTATTGAGGTGCGTGATTTGCCCCAGCTCTTCCCCCAGCGGAGCGGTGAAGATGTCGGCGGGCACTGCGGGCCGTTCAAACGCGCAGGCTAGCCGCCGGCCGTCCGCCGACAAGCTGATGTTCGACGCGAGAACTCGGGGACGACGGCTGAGCTTCTCGATCTCCCGCGAGCTGGTTTTCAGTCGCGTCAAATATCTGGTGTTCCGTTCGACAATGCCCAAAAGAGCCGACTTTCCGTCGGGCAACCAGTGATAGCTTTGCGCGGTGTATTGCCGTCCCTCGGTTAGGTCCACCGGCTTGCTGCCGGCTCCCTGGCAGACGAAAAGACTTCCCGGCGATTGCTCCGTCCCGTTCGCCGACGCTCCCAAGAACGAGATGCCGCTACCGTCGGGAATCCACCCGGGACTAACCATTTTCCCGCGAGTCGGGCAGTAGAGCTTCGGCTCGCCTCCCGCCACCGGCACCACCGCGAGCCGAGAACGTGTCCACTCGTAGTCGAGGTTCGCGTCCTCGGCGATGGTCAGCAGAAACCGGGAGCCGTCCGGCGACCAAGACACGCGCACAATGTGCTCGTCCCCGGCCTCGACCCGGCGCGTCCGGCCGGTGGCGACGTCCAGCATCCAAAGCCGCTGGGGAGGCGCGTTTTCGTCCGTATCGAACGAGTCGAGAACGATCTCGTCGTCCCCCTGGAGCCGGCGCTCTTTGACCGTCTCCGGTTCCGGCTCGGCGGCCAAGAACGCGATCTGCTTCCCGGATGGCGACCACGCGAAGGCAGCCACCGCGGTCGGGTGATGCGTCAAGGGACGCAAGTTTTCACCGCTTGCGCCGACGGCAAAAACCTGGCTCCCCTTTCGCGGCTCGCGAATCGACAGGAAAGCAATCGAGCCGCCGTCGGAAGACCATTGTGGCGCCCAGTCCCCATAGGGATTGGCCGTCAAACGCCGGGGATTCCCGCCACTCGACGAGATGACGTAGAGGTCCGTATTCACCGGGTCCTTCGAATGCTCCGCGCCAAGCGGTTCGTCCACCACAAAGGCAACCCGCGACCCGTCGGGAGAAAGGCGCACCTCCCGCAGTTGCCGCAAGCCGAGGATGTCGTCCACCGTAAGCTTTCGATCACTGCTGTCCGGTTAAAAGTCGAATAGAATCAATTGGTTGGGGTCATAGGGGGATTCGTTTGGGGAGTCGGATGGCTGGAGTGCCTGTAAAAGGGGCATTTTTTCGAATTGCGTAACGCTGAGAATCTGTAGAATCTGGTAAAGACTCGCTTCCAGCCCGAGCCGTTTCCGGACGATGGCGATGAGCACGTAAATCGAGACAGCGATCCAGATCTGCGTCTTGACGGCGTTCTCGCTGGTGCCGTAAAACGAGTTGATTCGCAGATGTTGCTTGATCCACTTGAAGAACAACTCAATCTGCCAACGCGACTTGTAGATGTGGGCGATGGTCAGCGCCGGGAGCGCGAAGTTGTTGGTCAGAAACTTCAGCCGCTTGTTCGTCCGGGCGTCGAAGTAACTGACCCTCCGCAACGGGTCGGGATAGGCTTGGGCCGATTCGATGGCAGCCAGTATGACGGTCTGATCCGAGCGCAAGCCCGTGGATTTGTCGACGGGATGCGAGTAGCGCCGTTGGAGCAAGATGTTCTTCTTGGTTCGCACGACGAAGAACGACGAGCAGAGAGTGAACACGAAGAGGCGTTCGAAATCGACGTAGGCCCGATCCATGACGTAGAACGCGCCGGCCTCCGGGCCGATCTCGTCGAGGATGTTGATGTCGTGCACTTTGCCTCCAGTAATGCGGATGAACGTGGGAATATTGCCGTGCAGATCCAGCAGCGTGTGCATCTTCACGGCGGCCTTTTGCTTGCGGAATCTCGCCCACGGAAACAGCGACAGGCAGAGGTCGATTGTTGTCGAGTCGAGAGCGTACAGAGTCTGGTCCAAGTCCACACCGATCGGGTCGTGGGCATATAACGGCCGTGCCATGCCAATCAAGACCTGCGCGAAGTCCGCGTAGATCCGCCAGTCGCGCGACTCGTTCGCATCGGCCAGTGTCGAGCGCGCTACCCTGCCGCGGAATCCCATGTGGTAGAGTTTGCCGTGCATCGAACGCAGGCACGTCTCGATGTCGCGGAGGCTTGCCCGGTAGGTCAGCTGGGCGAATGCCATCGCAAGAAACTGATCCCAGCAGGAGAAACTTTTCAGATAGGAATCGCCGCGGTAGCGCGATACACATTTCTGAAACTCTTTGCTCGGTAGGTGCTCGATCAGTTGGGAGAAAACCGTACGGCCAAGGTTCATCCCTCATTGTGCCGCGTCCGGATGCTCCGTTCAGGCGACCATTTGCGGCCTCGGGATTTCAAATCGTTCCCGGGCAAAACAGGCCATAAGACATTGAGCGGTCGAGACTTACCGTCCGATGGCGCGACTTTCCCCGGACAGCACTGATATAGGATGATCCCAGAACCAGAACCCGACTGGCCCCAGCAATAGGCTGGCGAATACAATCCTGGTGTGGGTCCACCCGGGCAGGCCTCGGTCGAGAAAAAGGAGACTGCTCCGCGTGGCCAAGAAGAGCAGCAGCAGAAATCCAGCGAATAGACCATAGGCGCCGAAGAGCTTCGTTAGCGGTCCAAAGGCAAGAATCGTGTAGTAATTATGGCCTTCCGTGAGAACGCCGTACTGGTTCTCAAACAACAGGGGCCGGCCATACGTCCAGCTGTTGGATGCTTGTAGAAATGTAAAAAGATCCGAGGTGTACTCCAAGCCTTGAAACAAGTAATGCTTGACCGCCCACCAGTAGGCAAACAGGACTACGAGCACCAGAGTGACTTTGTCGGATCTCAGGCTCCACCACGGGGAACGCGCTCTGGAATTTTGTGACAGAAGGACCTCGCGAGACGACTCTTGTCCGCAAAGCGCGCCCAACTCTTAGCAGTAGTGTGCCGGTTCAGCCGGAACGGGAGAGCGGGCGCTCCGCGTTAGTGTAGATGCCGCCCTGCGGGCGGGGATTTTCAAGGCATCGGGGTCTTTCGATCCGATGGGGCTGAGCGAAGGCGCGAGAAGCTGGTTCCCACGCCCGTGATCCATCGTCTCGATGAGCCCGCCGGGCTATCCCTCGGCAGGGTTGCTTCCCAGCAGAGCCCGCTTCCGTTTCACCCGGCAAGGCCATTGTAACTCCCAAGAGTCAAGCCGCCTGGCGGCGGCGCAGCTGACGTTGCTGTCGCGCCCCATCCAGCTTGCGGTCGCGGGCGCTGTGGATCTCGTTTTGGCGGTCCGCGGAGCGGCAGTCTCTTTCTCCGCGGCCTTACGCATAACCTATCCTCTCAAATCTGTGTTTTGGTTCGAAAAGGTCGATCACGGAGATCATGGCCGGGCGGTTCGATATTCAATAATCACGCTCCGCCGAAGGGTTGACCGACAGACTCGCACCAGTTTGAAGATGCGGAATGCCCGTAACCCATCCACAACGACGCCGCGACCGGGGGAAGAAGGTGATTCACTCGCTCAAGTTGATGCGATAGAGGACAAACGTCGTTCCTCGTGCGATTTCGTCGAGAAACGGCGGCACGGGTACGGTTTCGGGGGCCTCGGCGAACAGCACCACATAGTCGTAGCCGGCTACCTGGTTCTTTCGCAACGGGTGAGCGGGGTTGCTCATCGGTCGAAAAAAGACCGCCTTGGGCAAGTCCGGCCGGACCTTGTCTTTGGCGAGCGCCCGGTAGTCCTCGGTAAGGACCAGGGGCTGTTTGCCGGGGTCGGCGAACAGCGTGGGCAAGAACACGGACCGCCGGATGACCGCCAGAGACGCCAAGTGCTGCTTCGGCGGCCGCACAAGGAACTCGTAGGAGTCCTCGGCAACGACGTAGGGCAGAACGCGGCTGCCCACGGGTACCGACTCGATCGCCTGCAAAAACTCGGTTTGATACTCATGGTAAAGCCGCCAGTCGCCGACGATCGCCCCCACCCGGGCTACCAGCAAAACAGCCACGACAGCCATGCCGAGCTTGCGCCGCCACTCAGGGCCGGGCCGCCAACTCGAGGCGGCGATCAGCAACCACACGATGGCAATCGGCAGCCGATAGCCGGCGAAACCCGATCCGAACAGAACCGCCGGCATCAGCAGGAAGCTGGTGGCAAGCAACCAGAACGGAGCCATGGCGCGGCGCTCGAGGGCGAAGCTCTTCAGCGTGGTCCCCGCCAGCAGAGCAACGGCCATGACACCGAACGTGCTCAGATCGATGTTCGGATGCCCGGTGTCGAGCACGGCGTAAAGCCCGGCGATCTTGCCGATAAAATTCCCCGCTTGGACCGACGTCAAGTTCAAATGAAACGTTGGACTGAACGCAACGAATAGAGCCAAGGGCGGAAGAAATTGCGAGAAAGCAACCAGGTATGCTCTCTCGGGCCGTGACACCCCCTCTCGACGCCGCTCGGAGTAGTGTGAGATCTCCAATCCCAGCACAATCAGCCCATACACGCCCAAGGCATAGAGGTGCGTGAAATAAAGGGTCATTGAAAGTGCCGCGAACAATGGGAGGGAGCGGCGGATCGGCCAGCGGCGCAGTTTCAGCCAGAGGGCGGCGGAGATCAGCGCCAGGTTGATGCCCAACAAGTAGTTCAGCCATCCCATATAGAAGACGAAGTTATACGCGAACAGGACACTCACCAGCGGCCATAGCGACAGCTTCCCGTGGAAAGCCCAGTGAAGCAGCGAGACGGCCGGCACGGTGGAGAGAAGGACTAGAGCGCAGAAGATGGCTCCTGCTACTTCGAGCGGGAATAGCCGCGCCAGCAGCGGAACGATGACGTCCATGGCCAAGTTGGGTACCAGCGCCCATGACGCCTGGTAGTATTCCCGCAGGATGGGTGAGTTCTCGAGATGGCTGAGGGTGTGTATGCGAGCTAAATGGTTGGGATAATCCTGAAGCGGCAGGATTTCAATAACAAAAAAAGGCGCCAGAAGAACCGCGCTCGCCGCGATGAGTAGCGCAAAGTAGGTTCGCCGCGATGACATAAGGACCTGCCGGTCAGGTGGAATCAGATCCTGTAGAAATTATGGAGTGACCTGTCGTAAACCTCGAGAGGGCGGGTTAGGCTTTCGAGAGCAATGCGAAAGAGGATGCAGCAGAGCCGCGTCGAGGAGAAGAGATCATGATAGACCCTAGCAGATATAGCGAGTACATGGGAACGGACTAGCGGAAAGGGAGCACCGCGATCGGCCTGGGGCCCGGCGTCCCCGGCTGCGAGGCGATCGCCGCGGGTTGTTATCGAGATTCATCACCAACGCCGGCGAGGTGACCAGCTCCACCAGCAGCCCGCGCGCAGCGTGCACAAGCAGCTAAACTAGTGGATTCACCATGGGACGAGCATCACCGCATCCGGCTTGCCGGCGGGCAACCGTCCGTGTCACCTGAAGCGGAAGGCCCTTGAACGGTCGACGGAGATATCAGTTGCTCCCGCACCCTCGTATCCAGAAGATACTGCTGGTAACGCTGGCGGCCGCCGTCTTGACCTCGGCGGCCGAGGTCACCCCCGAGCGTCTTGAGAACGCGGAGAAGGAACCCCACAACTGGCTCACCTACGGCGGCACGTACAAGGCCTGGCGCTACAGTCCTCTCGGCCAGATCAACCCCGGCAACGTGAGAAAGCTGGCCCCCGTTTGGGCGCTCCAGGTGGGCGAGCTCAAGGGCGGACTCCAATCAACACCGCTTGTCGCCGACGGCGTGATGTACCTCATAGGCCCCTGGAACAGAATCTTCGCCCTCAATGCGGCCACGGGGGAGGAAATCTGGCACTACTACTACCCCAGACCGAAAAACGTCACCTTCTACGGCACCTGGAATCGGGGCCTCGCCATCGGTCACGGACTCGTTTTCCTAGGAACGATGGACAACCATCTCCTCGCGCTCGACGCCAAACAGGGCCGCGAAGTCTGGAAGGTGGAAATCGAAGACGCCGACCAGTGCGGCTGCAACATCACCGGGGCTCCTCTCGTGGTGAAAGATATGGTCGTCACCGGAGTCTCGGGCGGGGACTCGGCGCACCGCGGTTACCTCGACGCCTACGACGTCAAGACCGGCCGGCGCGCTTGGCGCTTCTGGACGATCCCAGGCCCCGGCGAACCCGGCCACGAAACTTGGGAAGGCGATAGCTGGCGCTACGGCGGCGCGGGGACTTGGCTCACCGGATCCTACGACCCCGAGTTGGATTTATTGTATTGGACCGTCGGCAACCCCACCCCGGACATGTACGGCGACGACCGCGAGGGAGACAATCTTTACACCAATTCCGTCATCGCCCTTGACCCCGATAGCGGTCGGCTGAGCTGGCACTACCAGGAGATTCCCCATGAAGTCTGGGACTTCGACTCAGCCTACGAGTCGATCCTCGTCGATCTCGATTACCAGGGGCGCACGAGGAAGCTGCTCGTCAACCCCAGCAAGAGCGGTTTCACCTGGGTGCTCGACCGCACGAATGGGGAGTTCCTGAATGCCTGGTCCTTGGTCGACAATTACAACTGGATCGAGCGCATCGACGAGAAAGGCGCCCTGATCGGGCGGCTGGAGCCGGAAGTCGGAAAGGGAAAGTTCATCTGCCCTTCGATGGCCGGAGGAAGGGGCTGGAATCACGGCGCCTACAGTCCGAAGACGGGATGGTTTTATTCCACCGGCAACGAGTGGTGCAATATCCTCAGGGCTCGGCCGGAGGAACCTCGGCCGGGCGAAGTGTTTATGGGCGGAGAAGCCGAAGCGCGTCCGCCGCCGGACGGCAAGCCCAGCGCTCATCTCGGGGCCTACGACCCGATCACGGGGAAACGCCAGTGGACTTACCGGCCCAAGTACCCTTTGGCGGACTCGCAACTCGTCACCGGATCGAACCTACTCTTTACCGGCGACTACGAAGGCCGTTTCAACGCCTTCGACGCCACAACGGGTAAAAAGCTGTGGTCTTTCCGCACCGGCGCCGCCCACCGCGCCGGCCCGATCACCTATGCGGTCGACGGCCGACAGTACGTCGCCGCGCCCAGTGGCTCGTCGGGGGCCAGTATGGCCGCACTGTGGCCGGAGTTGAAGGATTCTCCGGCCGGAAGCACACTGTTTGTTTTTGCGCTACCGGAGTCGAAATAGCCATGTTTCAGCGAATTTCCGAACAACGCGTTTTTTGGGCATCCGCCGTCGCCCTGTCGTTGATCTTCTTTGTGGCTCGTCTCGGCGCCCAAAGCCAGACCGTCGATCTCAAGGACGCTGAACTTGTGAAACAGGGCAGCGACCTCTACTCGAAGTCCTGTGCGGTCGGTTACTGCCACGGCCTGGAGGGCAGGACTTTCGGGGCTCCGCAATTGCGCGAGCGCGATTGGGACCCCCGGCAACTGAGCGAAACCATCAACAACGGGGTGCCGGGCACCACCATGCCCGCGTTCCGGGGAGTTCTGGCCGACAGCGACATCTGGACCGTCGTGGCTTACATCATGACCCTCTCGACCACCGAGCTGTCGGCGTCCGACGCCGTCGTGGAAATCAGAGCCCCCACCAAAGTCCGACAGCCCCTGTCGGAAAAGGAAAAGCTCGGCTTCGATCTGTTCTTCGATCTGCACAACGCCAAGCGCTGCAGCGTCTGCCATCTGCTCGGGGAATGGGGTTCGGCCATCGGCCCCGACCTGGCGCACGAAGCCGAAGAACATTCGGCGGAAGAGCTGCTGAAAGACATCGTCGAGCCTGGAGCCGGCATCGCCGGAGGGTTCGAGCGGACGATCGTCCTAACCCAACAGGGTGAGCAAATAGCGGGGATAAAAAAAGAGCAGACCGATGAGTTTATCCGCATCTACGACACGACAACCTTTCCGGTGCCGCTTCGGACCTTCTACAAAGAAGAAATCAAGAGCGTAAGCACCGAGAAAAAATCCACAATGCCCTCCGGTTACGGGGACATGTACTCCCCCGCGGAGCTGGACGCCATCGTCGCCTACCTAAAATCCGGAAAATTCTGAAGCCGCCTGCTGCCGGCGGCTAGCCCGCTCTTCTCGCAGAGCCTTCCGAGCCGCGACCGTGAGGGAGCGGTCCAGGAGGGAAGTGCTCTAACAACACCCAGCCAGCGCCGCGTGAGGGAGTGGTCCGCCCATAATAGCGGACTAGTGCTTGGTTGGATCAAGACGACGGCAGGACGGCGCAATACGCACTATGACGTCTCAGCGGATGGCAACCCGCGGATCGTCGGCAACAGGGTGCCCCATGGGCATGCGGTCTCCTCGTGACACCCGCTCCCGCTAGAAGGTTCGACGAAAGGGCGTCAACGTCGGATAGGTGTCGATAAGTAATTTCCCATTGAGCTATGAGGCACAACCCTAACGCCAGGGCAGTTGCACCCCACGAGAGCCAACCGTCGCTAGGTCGCATAGGCCACATCACCTTTCCCTTCATTTGCCACTGTAATAAGGACATCTCGGGAGTACAGAGTCCTGGTCTGCTGACCGTTCGCCGCCTCCGCAAGAATGATGGCCCGCGTCGTCCTGACCTGCCCCCAGGAACGAGTCCACTCTCTATTGAATCTCGCATAATATCGAGTTAGTCAAGGCCAAGAGAAGACTGCTTCCAGAAGGCCGTAATCAAGCGCGGTTTGCGGCGCATGCGACGCAGGGATTTGCGGGCACGCTCGTCCAGCTCCCAGTAGTCCTTCGGACAGACGTTCGGCAACTCGTGCTGCTTCCAGTAAGCCCAAATGTATTCCACCGGGTTCAGCTCCGGTGCATAGGGCGGCAAGCACTCCGTGGCGATGTGGCCTTCGGAGAGCTCGATGAACTCCCGCACCAGGCGGCTGCGGTGCGCCGGCAGGCGGTCCCAGACGATCAGCAGCGGGCCGTCGATGTGGCGGACCAAAGCCTTCAGGAAGTCGATGACCTCCAGCTCGCCGATGGCGCCGGGATAGAGCCGGAAGTAGAAGTTGCGCAAGGTCAGCCCGGCGGAAACGGAAAGTTTCTGCCAGTTGAAGTTGAACTCCAGCACGGGTGTCTCGCCGCGGGGCGCCCAGGTGCGGCAACGATGGGGCTTCTGACTCAGTCCGCTTTCGTCGATGAAGACGATCGTGCGGCCTTGTTTTTGGGCTTTTTTTTAGTGGCCGGCCAAGTCTTGCGCCGCCAGTTGCGGATGGCTTCTTCGTTGCGCTCGCGGGCCTTGCCGACAGGCCGTTGCGGGCTCCAGTGGAGCGCCCGCAGGATCTTCCAAACATGACCTTCGTGATAGCGCACGCCGAACTCGTCGGCGATCAGACGAGCGACTCGCGGACAAGTCCACAGCGGCGTCGAGAAGCCCTGCGCTTCGGGGCCCCGCAGCAGCATTGCCTCCAGACGTTCCCGTTGCGTGGCGTCTAACAGCGGCTTGCGGCCGGCGCGCCCGGCCCGGCGGAGTCCGGCGGCACCGTGCGCGCCATGCTCGCTAACCCAACGGCTCACGCTTTGCTGCGCCGCCTTCACGCGCCGTGCTGCCTCGGACTGACTCAAACCTTCGTCAACGACCAGCCGCACGGCCTCCAGCCGTCGCTTTTCCAGAGCATCAAAATCGCGCCTTACGCCTCTTGGGTTCCCCATGTCTATTAAGACGAGCAGAACCCCCAAAAGATTACTCTATATTATGCGGAAGTCAATAAGTTAGACCTGGGACCATTTGAAGTCCACTCCATGGTATAGAACTCTGGTCCTGGGACCTGGGTAATCTGGCCTCCGGCGCCGGCGGCCGATAGGCCAAGGCGCTGTGAGGCCGTCGCTGGTTGTACTCCCTGCGCCATCTCTCGGCCAACACCTTCGCCTCCCACAACGTGTCGAAGACTTCTACGTTCAGCAGTTCATCCCGCAGTTTTCCGTTGAAGCTCTCCACATATCCATTCTCCCAGGGGCTGCCGGGCTCGATGTATAAGGTCCTCACCCCAACAGCCTTCAGCCAGTCCCGAACCGCCTGAGCCGTAAACTCTGACCCGTTATCGGACCGAATGTATTCAGGCACTCCCCGATCCACGAACAACTCCGCCAATCGATCCAACACGTCCTGGTGATTCATCTGTCGTTGGACCTCAATGGCCAGACACTCCCGGGTGTATTCATCCAGTAGGGTTAATAATCGAAAGGCCCTTCCGTCATGGGTTCGCTCATGCACGAAGTCATAGCTCCAGACGTGATCCTTGTGAGCCGCTCGTAACCGAACGCAGGATCCATCATGAAGCCACAGTCTCCTTCGTTTCGGCTGTCTGGACGGGACTTTCAGCCCCTCCTGTCTCCACAACCTCTCCACCCGCTTGTGATTCACTTTCCACCCTTCCCAACGAAGCATGGCCGTGATCCGTCGGTAGCCGTATCGCCCGTAGTGCGTGGCCAACTCCACCATCTCAGCCACCAATCGAGCCTCCTCATCGGGGATATGCCTTTCCCTTCGCTGGGTCGATCGAGCCTGTCCCAGCACTTGGCAGGCCCGACGTTCGGAGACGCGCTCTGCTCCCAATCTCTCCCTCACCCACACCACTGCGCGTCTCCTCTTCGTCGGGCCTAGAAGTTTCCCGAGGAAACTTCCTTTAGGATCTGCTTGTCCAAAGACAGATCTGCCACTAGCTTCTTCAACCGGGCATTCTCCTTCTCCAACACCTTCAACCGCTTGGCCTGATTCAGTCGAAGCCCTCCGTACTCCTTGCGCCACCGGTAGTAGGTCTGCTCGGTCACCCCAATCTGTTTGCACACCTGGCCCACCGTCTGTCCTTGAGCTAGACCCACCTCTGCCTCACGCAACTTGATGATGATCTTTTCTGCACTAAATTGGGGTGGACCCCTGTAGTGAAACAACCTGCTAAGCAGGGTTTCCCCATTCGCTGAAAAAGGCTTGGCTGGGGAGCGGCCTTCATTGTAAACTTCTGCTCGGCCGGTGAAGCGGAGGCGGGCTCTGGTGGAGACCAACCCGCCGAGGAATAGCCGGGCGGGAACTCATCGAGACGATGGGTCGGGGCGTGGAGCCTCTCGCTTCGCGCCCCACTCCGGCACGAACCCCGCCCATCGGATCGAAAGATTCCCTCATGCCTCGGAAAACTCATCCCACGACTCCCGCGAGACTGGCCTGTTCGAGCACGCTTTGCTCGTACTCGACCGGCGGCAGATACCCCAGCGCCGAGTGCAAACGTTTCTCGTTGTAGACGCGATCGAGAAACTGCCCGACGCGCCGTTTCGCCTCGGCGAAATCTTCATACTCGAACAAATAGACCTCTTCATATTTCAAGGTCTTCATGAACGATTCCGCCATGGCGTTGTCGTAGGGATTGGCCTTGCGGCTCATGCTGATGCTAATGCCGTGCTGTTGGAGCAGCTTCGTGTAGTCGCCCGAGGCGTACTGCACGCCGCGGTCGGAGTGATGCACCAAGCCCGGCCCGATCTCGCGTGTCCGCAAGGCCGTCCGTAAGGCGGCCAACGCCAACTCCGCCTCCAAAGTGCGACCCAGCGACCAGCCGATCACCCGCCGCGAGAAGGCGTCCAACACCACCGCCAGATACACGAACTCCCGCAACAGCCGAATGTAGGTGATGTCGGCCACCCAGAGTTGGTTCACAGCGCTGATATCGAGCGTCGGCACGAGATTCGGGTAAACCGCCATGCCGTGTTCGGAATCGGTCGTGCGGATGAATTTCTTGCGGCGCAGACACAGCAGGTTGTCCTGGCGCATGATGCGCTGCACGCGCTTGCGGTTGATCACCCAACCTTGGCGCCGCAGCTCGGCGGTGATGCGCCGCGAGCCGTAGGCGGGCATCTCCACGGCGATGCGCTGGATCACGTCCCGCAACGCCGTCTCGTTGTCGCCCGCGGGCGGTTGACGAGCCCGGTAGTAGGCCGCGCGGGAGACCTCCAGCACACGACACATCGCGGCCAACGACAAGCCCGCTCCCGTTTCCCGTTGTTGCTCGATCAAGGGGATCATCTTGTCTTTGAAGACGCGGCGCTCGGAAGCTGTTGTTCCTCGAGCCGCGCCAAGGCCTTTTTTAACAGGGCGTTCTCCATCGTGAGCCGGCCCACCATCTGCTCCAGCTCGCTCACCTGGATCTGCTCGTCATTGGGCTCGCGGTCGCGCTGAAAGGCTCGTTCGGGATCGCGGCGCAGCTGTTGCCGCCACTTGCTCAAAAGCGTCGGATGGATCTCATGTCGCCGCGCCACGGCGGCGACCGAGGCTCCCGCCTCGACCTGCCTCACCGCCCGTAACTTGAACTCGGCGGAAAACTTTCTCCTGGACAACGTCATGGCACCTCTCTCCATTCACTGTAAAAAGATGCTTAACGAGTTGTCTCATTTTCGGGGTCCACTCCAGTCCTTGAGCTAGACCCACCTCTGCCTCACGCAACTTGATGATGATCTGTTCTGCACTAAATCGCTTCCCTGCCATCTCTTGCCTCCTTCCTAAAACCGAAAATCCTAACATTCAACTTGGACTCGTTTTAGGGGGCAAGGTCAACTAGTTACACCAAGAAGGAAAGAGAGTTTTGGTCGTTTCAGCCGGTAAAGGCGGTGGCCCCGCCTGATGTCCGCGACAGAGGTTGGATTAAGAATGATTTGGATCGCTTCATCCTGGCCAAGTTGGAGGACAAGGATCTCGCGCCGGCTCCTCCCGCCGACAGGTTGACCTTGTTGCGTCGCGCCACGTTTGACCTTACCGGCCTGCCACCCACCGAATCGGAGATCCGCAAATTCCTTGAAGACGACTCGCCGGACGCCTTTGCACGCGTGGTGGAGCGCTTGCTGGCCTCCCCTTGATACGGCGCGCTGGGGCCGACACTGGCTCGACGTCGCCCGTTACGCCGATTCGACAGGCGCGGACGAAGATCACCGTTATCCCCACGCCTGGCGTTATCGCGACTATGTGATTGACGCCCTCAACCGCGATCTGCCCTACAACCGGTTCGTCATGGAGCAGGTTGCCGGCGATCTTCTTCCGGCCGAAAAACCAGGGGAGTTTAACACAAGGGGTATCGTGGCCACGGGCTTCCTCGCCCTGGGGCCGAAGTTGCTTGCCGAAGTCGATAAACCAAAGATGTTCTACGACATCGTGGACGAGCAGATCGACGTAACCAGCCGTGCCTTTTTGGGCCTAACGATGGCCTGCTCCCGGTGCCACGACCATAAGTTTGACCCGATTTCGACAAGAGATTACTACGCGATGGCTTCGATCTTCGCCAGCACGAAGCAGCTCAGTAAGCTCGGAGGCGGTGCGGGTGGCGTCCTTTCCGAACTGTACTTTGAACCTCTCGTCCCCCAGCCCGAGGCTCAACGCTATGAAACCCGCCGGAAGAAGCTGAACGACAAGCAGCAGGAAATCGATGATCTCATCGAGGAAGAAGGGGCCATTTACCGGGATGCACGCCAGCCGCGCTTGGCGGAGTATATGCTTGCCGCGCGGCGAGTGTATCACCAAGGCGCTTCCCTTCCTGATGTCGCCCGCCAACAAGCTCTGGATGCCGACGTTCTCGAACGCTGGGCGGACTACTTAAAACCGGGAAAGGAGCGGCGGCCCCAACTCGAATCCTGGTACGAGGCTGATGCGTCATCGTTGGAAGAGGTTGCGCAAGCGTACCAGCGCCGCTTCGGGCAAACCGCGAAGGAACGAAACGAGGCGTTAGCCAAGTGGAAGGGCCAAGCGGCCACAGCCCGGGCGAGTGGCGAGGAGCCTCCGCTGAAGCCGAGGTTCCTTGAGGGGGACGATCGATTCTTCACTGAAGTTTCCACGGAAGAAGGTCCCTTCGCCTTGCCGAAGGAAGACAAAGAACGTTTCTTCGGCGAAGCGTCGAAAACCCGCCTTGCGACGTTGGAAACCGAGCTTGAGCAGCTCAAATCGTCATCTCCGGCGGATCCCCCGCTGGCCTGTGCGGTGGCGGAGGGGCGGATTGTTCGGCAGCGGGTCTTCATCCGCGGCAGCCCCGCGAACCCCGGCAAAGAGGTCCCGAAGAGATTCCCCGTAATTCTGGCGGGCGAACGGCAGCCACCGATTACAGCCGGGAGCGGCCGACTGGAGCTGGCTCGCTGGCTGGCGGATTCACGGAATCCGCTGACGGCCCGAGTGATGGTGAACCGCATCTGGCAGTGGCATTTTGGCGAAGGGATTGTGCGCACGCCCAGCAATTTCGGGAAATTGGGCGAGAGGCCCTCCCACCCCGAACTGCTCGACTATCTGGCCGCGCGATTCGTGGAAAGCAGCTGGTCCATTAAGGGGATGCATCGCTTCCTGATGGGTTCGAACACGTACCGGATGGGCGCCCAAGTCGGACCCCAACAGTGGGAAGAGGATCGCGAGAATCGGCTGTGGTCCCGATTCAACTCCCGGCGACTGGCGGTAGAAGAGATTCGGGATGCGCTGCTCTATCTCGACGGTTCTCTCGACCTGACGATGGGCGGAACCCTGGACACGCGCAAAGGTGCCGACAAAGAATTCAGCAACGATCGGCTCAGCCTGAATCCGGATGAAAGCAATCGGCGGACAGTGTATCTGCCGCTACGGCGCTCCAATCTCCCGAGCCTGTTTACGCTCTTCGATTTTGGGGATGGTGTGACCAGCAGCGAAGGCCGAGAACAGACAAATGTAGCTCCGCCGGCGCTCTACATGATGAACAGCGAGTTCGTGGCGGGGCGAGCCGGCGGAATGGCACAGTCGTTGCTGCGCGATCAGACGATCGATGATAAGGGCCGAGTGGGGCGAGCCTATCTTGCCGCTCTGAATCGGAATCCGGAACCCGAGGAGCTCGAAACCGCACTGAGCTACCTCGACAGCCTTCAAAAGAAGTTCCCGGATTCCATCTCACGGCGGGAGGCCTGGCAAAGTCTTTGCCAGATCCTGATCGCTTCGAACGATTTTCTTTATGTTCATTGAAGACGGCCGTGTATGAAACCTGATTCTTCGGCTCCCATCTCGCGGCGAGATTGGTTGCAGCGCTCCGCCTGCGGATTCGGAATGCTGGGACTCATCGGCTCTTTGACCGAGGAGTCGGCCGCTAGCCCGGCTGGTGGCCTGGCGCCGAAGCGCCCCCATTTCGCGGCGCGCGCCAAGCGCGTGATTTTCCTTTTCATGCACGGCGGACCTTCGCACATCGACACCTTCGATCCCAAGCCCCGACTGATCCGCGACCACGGCAAGCCTCTCCCCTTCGACCGCCCGCTTACCTTCGCGGAAGGTAAGATCGGCGCTCTGCTGAAATCCCCCTGGGAGTTCCGTCGCTCCGGCCAGAGCGGGCTCCCGGTAAGTGAGCTATTCCCCAGTGTCGCCACTTGTATCGATGACATCTGTGTGATCCGCTCCATGGTCGGCGACAGCGTCGCCCACGGTGGGGCGATCTTGCAGCTGAACACCGGATCGAACACCTTCCCGCGTCCCAGCGTGGGCTCTTGGGTGACCTACGGGCTGGGGACCGAAAACCGGAATCTGCCGGCCTTCATCACCCTCAAACCCGGCCTTTCGCACGGCGGCGCGAACAACTGGAGTTCCGGCTTTCTGCCGGCCGTCTATCAGGGCACCCCGATCGGTCATGGCGGCGTGAATGTCGAAGACCTCAGCGAGCCGATCGAACACCTCAAGAATCGCAGGTTGACTTCAGACCAGCAGCGCTTCGAGCTGGACATGCTCCAGAAGATGAACCGGCGAAGCGCCCTGCGCCGGCCATACGACCCGGAGTTGGAGACCAGAATCCAGGCGTTCGAGCTGGCCTTCCGCATGCAGACCGAGGCGCCCGAGGCGTTCGACATCACCAAGGAATCAGCGGCTACGAAGCAGCTTTATGGCTTGGACGGCGAGGAGACTCGGGAGTTCGGATGGCAGTGTCTTATCGCGCGGCGGCTGGCCGAGCGCGGAGTCCGCTTCATCCAGGCATCGCACGAATACCGGCCCGGCAACGAAGTAGGTTGGGACGCCCACAGCGAACTGATCCGACTTCACACCCGGACCGCTCGACAGGTCGACGTACCCATTGCCGGGTTACTTAAGGATTTGAAATCCCGCGGTCTGCTGAACGATACGCTGGTCGTTTGGGGAGGGGAATTCGGCCGCACCCCGGTTGCGCAAGACGGCGACGGCCGCGACCACAATCCCTACGGTTATACGATGTGGATGGCGGGCGGAGACGTCAAGGGCGGCATGGCCTACGGGGCAACCGACGAGTTCGGCTACTACGCTGTCCAGGACCGCATGCACATTCACGACCTGCACGCGACCATACTGCACCTGCTGGGCCTCGATCATGAAAAGCTGACCTATTTCCGCGGGGGCCGCAACTTCCGACTGACGGACGTAGCGGGCAACGTGGCCCACAAGATCATGACCGATTGAGTTTCGCAAGATATGGTGACATGGCTATGAAAAGGACATGGTGCATCCGCACGCTTGGCGCTGGCGAGACTGGGTCATCAAAGCCTTCGACCGCAACGTACCCTTTGACCAGTTCACCATCGGGCAGATCGCGGGAGATCCCGGCTCCGCAAAACCCCACGGATCGCTCCACCGGGATACGAGGGACCCTTGCTCCGACCTGGGCGCACTATGACGTCTCAGCGGATGGCAACCCGCGGATCGTCGGCAACAGGGTGCCCCATGGGCATGCGGTCTCCTCGTGACACCCGCTCCCGCTAGAAGGTTCGACGAAAGGGCGTCAACGTCGGATAGGTGTCGATAAGTAATTTCCCATTGAGCAATCTAACATTCAGAGGCCCGGCAACGCGTCGTCGAGCGAGCCTAAATCGAGTCCCGTCAGAGGGCTGCCGAGACTCTGGGCCGATAGCGAGTGACAGCGATTGTAATCACCAGTTATCTGATGCGCGGTACAATTTGACCGTCATGGTCGGCCGCACCATCTCCCACTATAAGATCCTCTCCGAACTCGGCCGGGGGGGCATGGGTGTCGTCTACAGGGCCGAAGACACGAAGCTCAGGCGCTCAGTATCGCCTCTACCTGAGCGCGGAGGGACCCAAATACTCCGCGTCGTTAGGTTTGAAGTTGCCTTTGCCCTTCCGCCCGTTAAGTGATATGGTGTTCATTGCGTACTGGGGCACGGCGAAAGCGACCGCGTCGGCGTTGATGTCCAGCGCCTCCAGGTTGATGTTGTCAAAAGTATCACAGGCGAGATGATAACACGGGTCGTACTGCTCGCCGGCCGTACCGCCCCACGCGGTGGCTTCCTCGGCGGTCTTGATGTCCTCCGCGCCCGTGAAAATCCCACCGCTGGGAATGCCAACGGCGATGAACGGACCGTAATCGGACCTTCCTGAGAAATCAGTGCCTTTGAAGGCTTCACCTCGGGCCGTGTAGTAGAGCTCAAACAGTTGCTCAATCTGTTCCGAGCCCGCGGGCCCTGGCCCCGCGCCCACGCCGTCGGAGTCATCGCCGTCGTAGATGAAGAAGACGTGGTTGGGTGAGCCGATCATATCGAAGTTCAGGTAGAGCGTAATCTGCTCCCGCTCCTCCTCGGACAGGTTGTCGACATAGTAGGTCGACCCGATGAGGCCCGCCTCTTCGGCTCCCCACCACGCGAATCGCACCTTGTTGCGCGGCTTTACCCTGGCCATCCCCAACGCCGTTTCAAGAATGGCCGCACTGCCGGAACCGTTGTCTTGTATGCCGGGGCCGCGATTGGTGGAGTCCAAGTGTGCATTCATCACTTGACCCGACGCGTCCCTGCCGGATACGCCCTTCGGGTCCGCCGGAAAGCTCGGCAGAGCAAGCGGCAACTCCTCGGGCAACTCGCGGTGCTGCATGCGGTAAAGGTGGTCGGCCGGCGTCGGATAAGCTTTTCGGTATTCCTCGAATCTCTCCATCCAGGCCGTGCGAAGCGACTGGCCTCGCTGGGAGATCTGCCGCCGAAAACTCTCGGTTACCTCCTCGGGAACGAGAAACTTGGCCTCCTCGGGCCAACCATAGGCCTTCTTGGTAAGCCGAACCTCATCCTCCCCTAGCGGAGCGCCGTGGGCCGCGCTGGTATCCTGCTTGTTCGGCGAGCCGTAGGCGATATGGCTGTCGACGATGATCAGGGTCGGGCGATCCTGAACGTTCTTGAAAGTGTCAAACGCCCGGTCGAGCATTTCCAGATCGTTGGCGTCGCCGACGCGAGTGACATTCCATCCGTAGCCGATAAAGCGCGTAGCGACGTCGTCGCTGAAGGCCCAATCGGTGTGACCCTCGATCGAAATCTTGTTGTTGTCGTAGATCCAGCAAAGGTTCGAGAGTTTCAGGTGGCCGGCGAGGGAAGCCGCCTCGCTGCTGACCCCTTCCATCATGCAGCCGTCCCCGCAAAGCGCGTAGGTGTCGTAGTCAAACATCGTGAATTCGGGACGGTTGAAATAGTCGGCCATCCATTTACCGGCCATGGCCATGCCCACGCTGGTGGCTACCCCTTGGCCGAGCGGGCCCGTGGTCGTCTCAACCCCCGAGGTCCAGCGGTACTCGGGATGACCGGGCGACTTGCTCTCGAACTGTCGAAAACGCTGGATGTCTTCGAGAGTTACGGCCAGCTTGCCCAGCGCCTCGTACCTAGGGTTGACGGCTCGAACACGGCACAAATGCAGCATCGAGTACAGCAACATCGAAGCATGGCCTATTGAGAGGACAAAGCGATCGCGGTTCGGCCAAATGGGGGCCTCGGGGTCAAACCGCAAGTGACGCTGCCACAGGCAGTAGACGACCGGCGCCATGGCCATCGGTGTGCCCGGGTGGCCGGAATTGGCCTGTTGTACGGCGTCCATCGATAGCGTCCGGATCGTGTTGACGCATAGTGCGTCGATCTGATCCGGGTGATCGACGGCGGTCGTGTGCCTCGCCATGGCGGAGCCTCCCGCGTTATTCATCGCACTCTAACCCCTGAGACACTGCTGTCCGGTTAAAAGTCGAATAGAATCAATTGGTTGGGGTCATAGGGGGATTCGTTTGGGGAGTCGGATGGCTGGAGTGCCTGTAAAAGGGGCATTTTTTCGAATTGCGTAACGCTGAGAATCTGTAGAATCTGGTAAAGACTCGCTTCCAGCCCGAGCCGTTTCCGGACGATGGCGATGAGCACGTAAATCGAGACAGCGATCCGGATCTGCGTCTTGACGGCGTTCTCGCTGGTGCCGTAAAACGAGTTGATTCGCAGATGTTGCTTGATCCACTTGAAGAACAACTCAATCTGCCAACGCGACTTGTAGATGTGGGCGATGGTCAGCGCCGGGAGCGCGAAGTTGTTGGTCAGAAACTTCAGCCGCTTGTTCGTCCGGGCGTCGAAGTAACTGACCCTCCGCAACGGGTCGGGATAGGCTTGGGCCGATTCGATGGCAGCCAGTATGACGGTCTGATCCGAGCGCAAGCCCGTGGATTTGTCGACGGGATGCGAGTAGCGCCGTTGGAGCAAGATGTTCTTCTTGGTTCGCACGACGAAGAACGACGAGCAGAGAGTGAACACGAAGAGGCGTTCGAAATCGACGTAGGCCCGATCCATGACGTAGAACGCGCCAGCCTCCGGGCCGATCTCGTCGAGGATGTTGATGTCGTGCACTTTGCCTCCAGTAATGCGGATGAACGTGGGAATATTGCCGTGCAGATCCAGCAGCGTGTGCATCTTCACGGCGGCCTTTTGCTTGCGGAATCTCGCCTACGGAAACAGCGACAGGCAGAGGTCGATTGTTGTCGAGTCGAGAGCGTACAGAGTCTGGTCCAAGTCCACACCGATCGGGTCGTGGGCATATAACGGCCGTGCCATGCCAATCAAGACCTGCGCGAAGTCCGCGTAGATCCGCCAGTCGCGCGACTCGTTCGCATCGGCCAGTGTCGAGCGCGCTACCCTGCCGCGGAATCCCATGTGGTAGAGTTTGCCGTGCATCGAACGCAGGCACGTCTCGATGTCGCGGAGGCTTGCCCG
This sequence comes from Bryobacterales bacterium, assembly GCA_965248365.1. GTDB lineage: Bacteria > Acidobacteriota > Terriglobia > Bryobacterales > UBA6623. The sequence continues at coordinate 2,374,026 of CBDFJA010000004.1, forward strand.
ATAGGTCAGCTGGGCGAATGCCATCGCAAGAAACTGATCCCAGCAGGAGAAACTTTTCAGATAGGAATCGCCGCGGTAGCGCGATACACATTTCTGAAACTCTTTGCTCGGTAGGTGCTCGATCAGTTGGGAGAAAACCGTACGGCCAAGGTTCATCCCTCACTGTGCCGCGTCCGGATGCTCCGTTCAGGCGACCATTTGCGGCCTCGGGATTTCAAATCGTTCCCGGGCAAAACAGGCCATAAGACATTGAGCGGTCGAGACTTACCGTCCGATGGCGCGACTTTCCCCGGACAGCACTGCCCCTGAGACTTTAGCTCGCGCGACTTTTTCTTTATAGGGATTTAACGCCCGGCTTCGGGGTTTCTTCGGCGGATCGGAGAAACCGACCGGGTGGGCGATCACTCGCGAACAGGGGTTCAGAGCGGCAAGCTGGCCCGCGCAAGCGCGTCTCGCAAAGTTTTCTCGGAATGCAGACCTACCAGGTAGGAGGCGACTCTGCCTTCGCGGTCGATGACCACGGATGTCGGGATGGCGGTAACCCGAAACTGGCTGCCGACCTGGTTCCCGCTGTCCAACAGAGTGGGGAAGGTATACCCGTTTCGCCTGACAAAATTTCGAGCGTCCCGCTCGGACTCGCTGTTAACTCCCAGCAGGACCAAACCGGCACGGGAGAGATCCCGGTGCAACTTCTCGAGTTGAGGCATTTCCTGGCGGCATGGCCCGCACCAGCTCGCCCAGAAATTCAGCATCACGACCTTGCCTCGCAGCCCCGCCAGCCGAAACGATCTTCGCGATAGGTCGGTCAACACAAAGTCGTCGGCGGATTGTCCGAGCAAACTGCCTTGGCGCGGGCGGCCCGGCTGGGCAGCCCCGGCTTCAGGCGGCCTACTCTCCTGAGGGAGGCGGCTGCTGATTACGCTAACCAAAACTCGACCGTCAAAAGACGCTTTCCGGCGCGCTTGCTCGAAGTCTTCCGCGCCCGCGACGAAACTCTTCGAAACATATCCGCGAACGGTGCCACCATCCGTCTCGACCGACACCGAGTAGCAAGGGCTCTCTCCACCCGCGATCGAGAATCGCAGTCGCAAGACTTGGCCCTTCGGGAGCGAGGCGACCTCCCGCGCATCATCGGAGCATTCGAAACGCAGCGAAACCTGATCTTCGTTGACGACAAGACGCGTGGCGCCCGCAAGCGAGGCTTGCCAACCGCAGAGCAGGCCCGCCGCAACTGCGATCGAGGTTTGGAGAGAAGTCACTACGGGAATCTTACCCCGTTGGAAATATCGACACAAGAGAACCAGGGCCCAGTTCCGCCGCATCCGGCCGACTTAAACGCTTGCACTGATCGCGGAAACATGGCTGAAGGCAGACAGAGAGACCGCACGGAGGGCAAGATCAGCGGTTCAAGTTATCGGGAAATCGGGGGCCGCAGGCCCGAATACGACGCGTGGCATGGGGATTGGTTCACGCCCTACTGGATTCTGCTAGGCTGGGCCCCTTGCAAATAGGCGGGCCGCTGTTGCAAACGCAAGCGGCATCGCCGGCTGCCGCCCGCCGTCGGCATTTTACGACCCTGAGTTCAAAGAGGAAAGCAACCGTGCGCGATTGGCTAATCCGGGGTGCTGTCGCCGTGCTCGTGTTGGCCGGTTGGCAGTGCGGCGGCCCCGACGGCGCGGCGCTGCTCGAGCTGAAGTTCGGCCACGTCGCTCAACCGGGATCACTGATCGCGGTCTCGGCCGAAGAGTTCGCTCGCCGCGCGAACGAACAGTTGGACGCTAGGGCCAAGGTGATCGTCTTTGGGTCATCTCAACTCGGCAACGACGAGATCCTACTCCAGAAGCTCAAGCTGGAAACGGTCGACTTCGCGCTGCCCTCCACCATCATGTCTTCGGTGGTCGATGCTTTCGGTCTTTTTGAAATGCCCTATTTGGTAAAGGATCGCGAGCACATGCGGCGGATCGAGAAAGAGATCTTCCTGCCGAAAATCGCGCCGCTAGCCGAAGAGAAGGGCTACAAGATCGTCTCTGTTTGGGAAAACGGCTTTCGCCATATCACCAACAACGTTCGCCCCATCGTTGTTCCCGACGACTTGCGAGGTATCAAGCTGCGCACGCCGAGAGGCCGCTGGCGAGTGAAGCTGTTTCAAAGTTTCGGAGCCAACCCAACACCGATGCCGCTCTCTGAAGTTTTCGTGGCTCTCCAGACCGGAGTGACCGACGGACAGGAAAACCCGCTCGCCCAGACCTATGGTGGAAAGTTCTTCGAAGTGCAAGACTACCTCTCGCTTACCAGCCACGTTTACAGTCCCGCCTATCTCACCGTAGGAACCAAGAGATGGGCCAAACTCCCACCGGGAATCCGGCGGACCTTGGAGCGGGCCGCCCGCGAGACCCAGGAGTTCGTCACCACCACCGCGGAACAAATGGATCAAGAGTTACTCGAAAAGCTGAAGGGATCAAGCATTCAGGTGAACACGGCCGACCGCGCGAGCTTTCTCGCGGCCAGCCGTTCTATTTACGAGGATTTCACCCGTTCTGTCTCCGGCGCCGAAGCGTGGGTGAAGAGTTCGCTGGCACTGGCTACTCCTTAGCCCGCATTTCTCACCACCTGACGGTCGAAGCACGCAATAGGCCCGACATCACTGCGTTGCGCTTGCTCGCCGTGCTCAACGTAGGGTTCAAGTACGCCCGCATTATTCAAGAAATGCGGCACCGAGCGGCTCGCGCCTTGCACTGACGGGCCTCTCACGCACTTCGTCTCGCCACTTGGTGAGAAAAGCGGGCTAGGGGCGGTATTTTCAAGGCAGAAATGCGCGAAGGTCGGCGGGTTGCGTTTTCCATACCGCCAGGGCCACCATGGGTACAGTTAAACCGTGGAAACAGCCGCGCTAATCGAGTTCCTGCTGCTTCTGCTGATTGCCGCTTCGCTGATTGCGATGGCGACGATCCGCCTGAAAATCCCCTACACGGTCGCGCTGGTCGTCGGTGGTTTTCTGATCGACCTGTTCCACTTCCCGATCGTTGAAAAAATCAGCGAGAGTACGGGCGTGCTGACGCCCGAGGTCATCATGATGCTGTTCCTGCCTGCTTTGCTTTTCGAGGCCGGCATCAACATCCACGTTCGGCATCTGCGGGAAAACCTGGTTCCGATTGTCTTGTTCGCCGTGTTCGGCGTCGTATCGGCGACCGTCGTTACCGGGTTCGCGGTCCACTTGGGCGCCGGCCTTCCTCTGATGGTCGCCATGGTGTTCGGCGCGCTGATCGCCGCCACGGATCCTATTTCCGTCCTGGCTCTTTTCAAGGAAATGGGTGTTTCCAAACGCCTGGCTGTGTTGGTCGAGGGCGAGAGCCTCTTCAACGACGGGACGGCTGTCGTCGTCTTCGGCATCTTGCTCGAAGCCGTGCGAACGGGCCATCTTGATTTAGCCTCCGGCGTCGGAGAGTTTATCGTCGTTGCGCTGGGCGGAGCCGCGCTCGGGACGGCTCTGGGTTACGTCGTCAGCAAGATCACCGAGCGAGTCGACAATCCACAAATTGAAATCACCCTGACCACGGTCCTTGCCTATGGGTCGTTTTTGATCGCCGAGCATCTTCATGTCTCCGGCGTGATTGCCACGGTGGGAGCGGGGTTGATGATCGGCAACTTCGGCGCCGAGGTCGGCATGAGCTCGCGCACGCGCGTGGCGCTTTGGTCGTTTTGGGAATACCTGGGGTTTGTCGTCAACTCGCTGGTCTTCCTGCTGATCGGCATCGAGGTGCATATCAGCGATCTGCTCGGCTCGTGGCCAGCCATCGTGTTGGCCGTGGGGGCAGTCCTTTTGGGACGTTTGATTTCGATCTACGCGCTGACGCCGCTCGCTAATTCGCTGAGCGAGAAGATTCCCCGTTCCTGGCAGCACGTCCTGTTTTGGGGTGGTCTCCACGGGAGCGTGTCGATCGCGCTGGCGCTGAGTCTTGAAGCGGACTTCCCGCACCGCCGCGAAATCCTGGCCATGACGTTCGGCGTGGTGGCTTTCTCGATCATCGTTCAGGGGCTTACGGTGAAGCCGCTGGCCCGCCGGCTGGGACTCGAAGAAGGCCAAGAGGACGAATATGATCGGGTGAAAGTCCGCCAGATGGCGGCAACGGCCGCTCTTGCCGAGCTCGACGAGCTCGAAAAGGGGCACGTCGTCTCTCCCCAGGTCTGCGATCAGTTGCGCGCCGAATTGCAGGGGCAAATTCAGCAGGTTCGCGGTGACATCGACGCCCTGCACGGGCGCTACCGGACTTGGGCCGAGGAAGAGATCAAACTGGCTCGCACGCGCATGATCGCGGCGCAGAAAACCGTCATTCAGCGCGCCACCGGCCAAGGTCTCATTTCACTTCACACGGCGGAAACCATGCTCGCTCGGGCGGATGACGAGCTCGACGCGGTTTCGGGCAGCGTGGCCGGTGAGGAACGAACCTTGGCTGACGGGCCCGGGGCGGGCTAAGTTCGACTGAATAGGACCTTCAATAGCGGCGGCGTGGCCAACGTCGTCACCATAACCATCACCACCATGGCGGAAAACGTTTCCGAGGAAAACACCGGCTGGCCGCTCACCATCAGGCCGGCGCCGATGCCGGCAAAGATCAGCCCCACCTCGCCGCGAGGAATCATACCCGCGCCGACGGCAAGCCGGTTGATGCCTTTCTCCAGCACGCCGAGCGAGCAAATCTGCTTGCCTGCGATGGCAGCCAAACTCAACGCACCCGCGAACTGCAGAACCCGCCAATCGGCGAACGATCGCAAATCGACGCGTAACCCCATCACGACAAAGAATACCGGCACCAGGATGGAGCTGATCGGGGAGACAATGTGCTCGAAATTCTCCGAGCGCATCCTCGTATAGCCTTGGTAGTGCTTTTCATCAAGCACCAAACCGGCGGCAAAAGCGCCGACGATGGGCGCTAAACCGAAAACCTCCGCCAGCCCGGCCAGCGAGAAGCAATGACAGACGCTCAGCACGATGGGCATGCCGCCGACCTTGGCGGCCGCCCCAATCTGCAGGATCTTGCCGCCGACGAAGCGCCCGGCCACGATCGCCACGGCCAGAAAAATGATGGACTTACCGATAATCACCAGCACCGGTAGAATGGAGATGTCGCCCGCCGTCTCTGCTCCGATCGAAGTGATGAGGCCGCTGGCCACCGACAAGATGATCAAACCGAGCACGTCGTCCACCACCGCCGCTCCCAGAATGATGCGCGCCTCCTTGATGCCCATCTTGCCAAGGTCCTTGAGCACGCGGGCGGTGATGCCCACGCTCGTCGCCGCCAGCGTAGCGCCGGCAAACAGGTGAACATACCAGTTCGACTCGGGCAGAAAATACGTCGAGACCGCATACCCCAGCAGGACGGGCGCGACGACCCCTAAGGCGGCCACCAGCAGGGCCGAGGCCCCCACCGCCAACAGCTCGCCCATGTTCGATTCCAAACCCACTTCGAATAGCAGCAAGATGACTCCGATCTCGGCGAACAGCGCCAAGCCCGAATCGCTCTTGAAGGCTTCGAGGCCGGTAACTCCCACCAAATAAAGATTCCCCAAACCCATCCCCAGGACCAGCTCTCCCAGTACGGCCGGCTGATTCCAAGTCTCGAACAGCTCCCCCCCGACCTTGGCGGCCAGCAGAATTGTGACGATGTAGAAGAGGAAGCGGAACACGCTAACGTGCCCCGTGTGCTCGTCCCCGGCGTGAGCTTCCGGGGCCACCGATATCACGACGACCATAAAGGCAAGCATGCCGATGAGGAATAGAATGCTTTTCATTTGTTCCTTATCTCGGACGCCGGAGTCACGATTCTTGCCCTCTCACAGCGCTGCGACAACCTGTCAGCCTTTCAGGGGAACGGTCCGACGGCGACACCCTCGCTCGCCCGGACCCTTGCGACCCATTGCCCATGTCCGGCCGGACATGGGGATGAACAGAGGTTCCAACATCCCTACCTTAACACTTCGTGGTCCCGGCTCGACCCCCGTGCTTTCACGGGCCTGTGCCACGGGACTCACCCCAAACCACCCGCCGGAGGATCGAACCTAGCCGAAGGTCAAAGCCGGTTCGGGCGCCAATTGGCGCCTGGCAACGATTTTCGCCTCTGCAACTCCTTTGTTTCCCCGTATGGTTAGACGAGGAAAATCGGTGACCGGACCCTTTCTTGCGGTCAAGGACTTCGCGACGAGTTCTTAAGGCCAAGTACTTCACGACGGGCTGCTAAGTAGAGATATCGGCAATTGTCGACTCTGGACTAGGTGTGGAGCCTCAACAGGTTGTTCCGGGGAGGAGGGAGTCGGCTGATAGGGGGATTATAGCCGAGGCTGGCGTGGGGGCGATGCCAATTGTAGTCGTGGAGCCAGGGGAGCAGATGGTTGGCGCGTTGGAGGGAGGAGCAGTAGGAGCGGGCATAGGCCCATTCGCGGAGGGCGGTTTGGATGAAGCGCTCGGCCTTGCCGTTGGTGCGAGGGGTGTAGGGGCGGGTGAAGCGGTGGCGGATGCCGAGGCGGCGGCCAGTACGACGGAAGTGGCGGGAGCGGTAACAGGAGCCATTGTCGGTGAGCAGGCGTCGGATGCGGATGCCAAGCGAGCCATAGTAGGCGTGGGCGAGGAGGAGGAACTGGGCAGCGGAAAGGCTGCGCTCATCGGGCAGGATTTGGGAGAAGGCGATGCGGGAATGGTCGTCGACGGCGACGTGGACGAACTCCCAGCCGGCGGCGCGGGAGCGTCGGGTCTTATCGCCGGTAACGCGGTGACCGGCGTGCTGGAAGCGGCCGAGCTTTTTGATGTCGAGATGCAGTAGATCGCCGGGACGGTGATGTTCGTAGCGGCGAACGGGGGGAGCGGGTTCGAGATCGCGGAGACGGTTGAGTCCGGCGCGACCGAGGAGGCGGCTGACGGTGGCCGGGGATAGCCGCAGGGTTTGGGCGATGCGGCGGCCCGTCCAACGTTGTCGGCGCAGGGCGAGGACGCGGTCAACGACGGCTTGCGGGGTGCGGCGCGGGCTATGCCGGGGACGCGAAGAGCGATCGTAGAGACCGGCTTCGCCTTCGCCGCGGTAGCGGGCCAGCCAACGGCGGGCGGTGCGTTCTGAGACGTCTCGGGCCGCCGCGGCGGCCCGAGGCGTCTCTCCAGCGAGGATGCATCGAACCAAAAGGGCTCGGCCTTTGGGCGTCAATCGGGCATTCTGATGGATGTTCATGCGGTCTCTCCAGGGTCGTGGTTATTCGACAACTCCAGCTTCCCTGGTCCGGGACCGAATGAACAACCTGTTGAAAGATCACAACTAGGCCGCCTTTCCGCTTTGGAATAGGCTCGCACTGTGACTCAGATACACCTGGGCATGTTTTCATGTTTGGAAGTTCCTGCTGAAAAAGGGGGCGCTAAGCCGCCTTTTCGACGATCCCTTCTTCCGTACTGAGCTTGCGATGTTCGCGCGCGATCGCCACGGCGACGCCCATCCAGATCAGTACGAAGATCACATTGACGACCGCGTAGTGCTGAACGGCGAAGGCGAGCTGGACGCCAACAAACACCAGCACCGCCTGTAACATGTCTCCCGTGCGCCAGAAAAAAGTATCGATCGCGGCCTTGGCTTTGTACTTCGCTTCTCGGCTGGTAGGCAAAAACAGCGCGTGACGCGTCGTGTTCTGGATCGAATAGTCCGTGCCGTTCTCAAGAACCTTGGCGACTCTGATGACCGCCAGGATCGGGATGAAGATGATCAGGCAGTAGCTGCCTAGGGCGATGCAGGGCAGGATGAACAGGGCGCCGCGAACGCCGATGTACCTAAAGATGCGGGATACAAGAAACAGCTGGAACAGGAAACCGAGCAAGTTCACCCAACTGAAGAAGTCTCCGTAAAACTTCCCAATTAACGCGCTCTTCGCGGCTTCGGTCACTTCTCCGGCGGCCACGGCGCGTTCGGCGTCTGTCACCACAATCTTGCCGAGGATAAACTCACCCGTAGTATTTACAACGTTTAGCAGCAGGATCAAAACCGCGATCAACAATAAGTACCGTTGGGAAAAAACCAGCTTGAAGCCCCCTTCCTTTCCCAACGGGGCTTCCGCTTCTGATGCTTTGTCCGTCGATGCAGTGCGCCGCTCGCGGCGATTGACCCCCCAACTGATCAAGATGCAAGCTCACTGCTGTCCGGTTAAAAGTCGAATAGAATCAATTGGTTGGGGTCATAGGGGGATTCGTTTGGGGAGTCGGATGGCTGGAGTGCCTGTAAAAGGGGCATTTTTTCGAATTGCGTAACGCTGAGAATCTGTAGAATCTGGTAAAGACTCGCTTCCAGCCCGAGCCGTTTCCGGACGATGGCGATGAGCACGTAAATCGAGACAGCGATCCGGATCTGCGTCTTGACGGCGTTCTCGCTGGTGCCGTAAAACGAGTTGATTCGCAGATGTTGCTTGATCCACTTGAAGAACAACTCAATCTGCCAACGCGACTTGTAGATGTGGGCGATGGTCAGCGCCGGGAGCGCGAAGTTGTTGGTCAGAAACTTCAGCCGCTTGTTCGTCCGGGCGTCGAAGTAACTGACCCTCCGCAACGGGTCGGGATAGGCTTGGGCCGATTCGATGGCAGCCAGTATGACGGTCTGATCCGAGCGCAAGCCCGTGGATTTGTCGACGGGATGCGAGTAGCGCCGTTGGAGCAAGATGTTCTTCTTGGTTCGCACGACGAAGAACGACGAGCAGAGAGTGAACACGAAGAGGCGTTCGAAATCGACGTAGGCCCGATCCATGACGTAGAACGCGCCGGCCTCCGGGCCGATCTCGTCGAGGATGTTGATGTCGTGCACTTTGCCTCCAGTAATGCGGATGAACGTGGGAATATTGCCGTGCAGATCCAGCAGCGTGTGCATCTTCACGGCGGCCTTTTGCTTGCGGAATCTCGCCCACGGAAACAGCGACAGGCAGAGGTCGATTGTTGTCGAGTCGAGAGCGTACAGAGTCTGGTCCAAGTCCACACCGATCGGGTCGTGGGCATATAACGGCCGTGCCATGCCAATCAAGACCTGCGCGAAGTCCGCGTAGATCCGCCAGTCGCGCGACTCGTTCGCATCGGCCAGTGTCGAGCGCGCTACCCTGCCGCGGAATCCCATGTGGTAGAGTTTGCCGTGCATCGAACGCAGGCACGTCTCGATGTCGCGGAGGCTTGCCCGATAGGTCAGCTGGGCGAATGCCATCGCAAGAAACTGATCCCAGCAGGAGAAACTTTTCAGATAGGAATCGCCGCGGTAGCGCGATACACATTTCTGAAACTCTTTGCTCGGTAGGTGCTCGATCAGTTGGGAGAAAACCGTACGGCCAAGGTTCATCCCTCATTGTGCCGCGTCCGGATGCTCCGTTCAGGCGACCATTTGCGGCCTCGGGATTTCAAATCGTTCCCGGGCAAAACAGGCCATAAGACATTGAGCGGTCGAGACTTACCGTCCGATGGCGCGACTTTCCCCGGACAGCACTGCAACCAATCCTTTGCCCGTTGGGCGACAAGCCATGCATGCATGACCTGTGTAGCAGGTCCCCACGGTTGCGCAAACCTATTGAGTTCATCGGCACGGATTCGTCGACCCTCGTCCTTTTTGAGAGCGGTCAGAAGAGCACGAGCAGGCCCATTCTCTGATCCTCTGACTGCGCGATGAAAACGGTTGATGGTCGTTTCAACGGAACCTTGAAACACGCCCCGAAGCGCCGTTAAGCACAGCCATCGCCGATAGTGCTGTTCGTCATTGGCGGACATCTCGAGGTCAGCCTCGTCAAACGTAGCGGCTAACACAATGATCGCGTTCGCCGAAGGTAGCAAGGCTCGGCGTGACCACCCCATGCTATCGATGAACTTAAGCACCTTCTTGATGGCTCTTTCGCCAGTGCGCCAGGAGTCGTTAAGGGAACGGCCTGGAGTGGACCCCGAAAATGAGACAACTCGTTAAGCATCTTTTTACAGTGAATGGAGAGAGGTGCCATGACGTTGTCCAGGAGAAAGTTTTCCGCCGAGTTCAAGTTACGGGCGGTGAGGCAGGTCGAGGCGGGAGCCTCGGTCGCCGCCGTGGCGCGGCGACATGAGATCCATCCGACGCTTTTGAGCAAGTGGCGGCAACAGCTGCGCCGCGATCCCGAACGAGCCTTTCAGCGCGACCGCGAGCCCAATGACGAGCAGATCCAGGTGAGCGAGCTGGAGCAGATGGTGGGCCGGCTCACGATGGAGAACGCCCTGTTAAAAAAGGCCTTGGCGCGGCTCGAGGAACAACAGCTTCCGAGCGCCGCGTCTTCAAAGACAAGATGATCCCCTTGATCGAGCAACAACGGGAAACGGGAGCGGGCTTGTCGTTGGCCGCGATGTGTCGTGTGCTGGAGGTCTCCCGCGCGGCCTACTACCGGGCTCGTCAACCGCCCGCGGGCGACAACGAGACGGCGTTGCGGGACGTGATCCAGCGCATCGCCGTGGAGATGCCCGCCTACGGCTCGCGGCGCATCACCGCCGAGCTGCGGCGCCAAGGTTGGGTGATCAACCGCAAGCGCGTGCAGCGCATCATGCGCCAGGACAACCTGCTGTGTCTGCGCCGCAAGAAATTCATCCGCACGACCGATTCCGAACACGGCATGGCGGTTTACCCGAATCTCGTGCCGACGCTCGATATCAGCGCTGTGAACCAACTCTGGGTGGCCGACATCACCTACATTCGGCTGTTGCGGGAGTTCGTGTATCTGGCGGTGGTGTTGGACGCCTTCTCGCGGCGGGTGATCGGCTGGTCGCTGGGTCGCACTTTGGAGGCGGAGTTGGCGTTGGCCGCCTTACGGACGGCCTTGCGGACACGCGAGATCGGGCCGGGCTTGGTGCATCACTCCGACCGCGGCGTGCAGTACGCCTCGGGCGACTACACGAAGCTGCTCCAACAGCACGGCATTAGCATCAGCATGAGCCGCAAGGCCAATCCCTACGACAACGCCATGGCGGAATCGTTCATGAAGACCTTGAAATATGAAGAGGTCTATTTGTTCGAGTATGAAGATTTCGCCGAGGCGAAACGGCGCGTCGGGCAGTTTCTCGATCGCGTCTACAACGAGAAACGTTTGCACTCGGCGCTGGGGTATCTGCCGCCGGTCGAGTACGAGCAAAGCGTGCTCGAACAGGCCAGTCTCGCGGGAGTCGTGGGATGAGTTTTCCGAGGCATGAAGGAATCTTTCGATCCGATGGGCGGGGTTCGTGCCGGAGTGGGGCGCGAAGCGAGAGGCTCCACGCCCCGACCCATCGTCTCGATGAGTTCCCGCCCGGCTATTCCTCGGCGGGTTGGTCTCCACCAGAGCCCGCCTCCGCTTCACCGGCCGAGCAGAAGTTTACAATGAAGGCCGCTCCCCAGCCAAGCCTTTTTCAGCGAATGGGGAAACCCTGCTTAGCAGGTTGTTTCACTACAGGGGTCCACCCCAGCGCGTGTGGCCCTGAAACATCCATCCAATTGGGTTTAAGCGTGTTGAACTGCGCCCTTTGTCGATGAAAGACGACGAGTGCACGAAAGGCAAAATTGAATCCAAATCCCAGTCGCCGCTCCCGTTCCCCGGTTACAAATTCTCGCATGTGCTTAAGAACACGGACCGTGGGACCACGAGCCAACTCGGCAGCACGGACATCTCCCTGCGTCAGCGCACTCCCCCCCTTGTTCAGCCTGCTGAACACCTCCACGGCGTCTCGGTCCCTTACCTCGGAAACCGTTGTGCATGGAACTTGTTGGTTAAGCATGTCGCATGCGCGGTCGAAACGCTGAAGTGCATTGTCGACTCGCTTCCCATCCCAACCCGGAACGAGCCGCAGTACCTCTTTGCTTTCCTTCCGAAGTTCGGGGTTTTGCCCGTTAAAAAGGTCCGAGACAGCAATCAGAGTGGAGTCACCCTGCTCCACACGTCGGCGAACAGACTTTTTCCCGGCATAAGAGACGAAGAGCCGCGTGTCGCGTGCTGATTCATCGTTGGCTGCGGCAAGATCGAGGTAGCAGCGTAGTTCACTACCGTGTCTGTCCTCGCCCGTATAGAGTCCAAATGCAGCCTCCAGACTCGTAAGACGCTGTTGGCCGTCGATCAAGTAACCTCCAAAAGCGCGTACGATCCGCTGCTTGCCGAGCGCCTTTGGTTTGGGATCAATATCCCCGCCCGCGGGTCTCCACAGATAGAAGCCGCCGATCGGAAAGCCCCGGAGCAATGAGTCAAGGAGATTTCGAATCTTGGAAGGCCGCCAGACAAAATTCCGTTGGAATTGAGGTAAGAGGATGCACCTGCGGAGAACTCCTGGACCAGTTCGCGCAGGGGCCCAGTTGTTGTCTGAAATTTCATCGCGGCGATTCAGTGTGCGATGCTCATTCGCGAGATTCCACAAATAGGTTACGGATAAAGGATTTGGTGTTAGCCATTCAATTGTCCTTGCCGTCATCGGTAGGCGTCTTTTCGGTCACGGAATGAATGAAGAACGACTTCGCGACCCGCGATGTCGTACCGTGCGCGGTAGTCGCCGAACCGGATGCGCCATTGCCCTTCTCCGGGTGCGACGCCGGAAAGTTTCTTGATCTTGTGCCTTCCCATAACATTGTGTGGATCGGAACGGAGTGCAAGGAGAATTTCTTCGATCACTCCGGTGAGTTCCTGTTTATTGCGCACAGCCTTTCGTGCCTGACGGTCGAATGCCGGAGTCGTGAGAACGTGGAACTTGCCGGCCATGCGGAGTAATGTTATCGGTTCGAGTGTTTCAGCGAGGCGACGAGTTCGTCGGCGTCACGAGCCTTGCCGCGACGATACTGTTGTCCGCTCTCGCGGATCTGACGTTTCACGGTCGGGTCGCGTAACTCCAGATAATCTTCAAGCTCGTCGACGTCGATAATCCCGGCGACCGGAATTCCATCCTTTTCAAGGACGAAGTACTCCTTGTTGACGTGCACGCGGCGCACGATCTGACCAAGGTTGATGCGGGCTTTGGTGATCGGGATGCGCTGGATCGTGATGGTGTCTTTCTTTTTTTTGCTCACAGATGCCCCTTCGCACATCAATTATCATTGATTGATATTAATGATTATACTCCCCTGTGCGGAGTTGTCAAATGCACAACAGGGAACGGTGAGCGGTTTGAGTCGCTCGCAGAACAGCGCGAAACAACTCCTCAAGGAGTAAAATCCAAACATAGTTGAACACCCTGGACCGGAGGATCGCTTCGGTGAAGCGCTCCAAAAAGATGATTGAACAGCTTGCCGGCAAGCTGCTGCCGGAAATGAAACAGCTTCGCAAGGGTGGGCTCAGTAAGCGGGAAATCGCCAAGCGCCTCGGGGTCAGCCGTACCTCAGTGATCCGCTGGCTCCGCCCCAAGAAGCGCTCCTAGCGCCTTAGCGTGCAATTCTTGACCAATGGAGAAGTGACCCCAATTGTGTGAGTCACTCAAGTGAACGAACGCGTACTCGACTTCACGGCCCTCTCGTTTTCGGTTCGCCGACGATCTCGACCTGCGACGCTTCCAGCTCGAGCACCACGCGTCCGTTACAGCGCTGCACGAGTCGAAAACCCGGCCTGGCGGTCGAGAGAGCGGGCTGTGGGTTCCGAACCGAGGGGGGGGAACTCTCCAGCGAGGAACACAGCGAACTGAACTTGTATCGCCACTGCTCTCGCCGTGTTTTGCTTGGTCCTCTCGACGGACGACGCCTCAGCCTTTTAGGTTTTGTACTGGGTTTGGCTACCGCAACACCGCATGGGAGGGCAGTTCCCTGCCGACTCAGCGGTCCAATCCACCTAGGAGCTAGAATGGCTCTAGTTCGATGACCACCCACTCAGGCCAGGCCACGGCGGTCCTCGCCGAGAAGCCCTCCGTTGCACGAGACATTGCCCAAGTCCTGGGCGCCCACCGGCGTGGCGAGGGGTTCCAGCACGGCAACGGATACATCGTGACGTGGGCCATCGGTCACCTTGTCTCGCTCGCCGAACCCCACGAAATCAATCCTGCCTGGCGTCGTTGGCGGCGGGATCTGCTCCCGCTGTTGCCTCGCGAGTGGCCCCTGGTCGTCTACGAAGAGACTCGTGATCAGTTCGAGGTCGTCCGAAGAATCCTCCGCAGCAACAAAGTCGCCCGGATCGTGGCGGCGACCGATGCAGGACGGGAGGGCGAGCTGATCTTCCGCTACATCTACAAGTTGGTCGGATGCACGAAACCGGTGGAGCGCCTCTGGATTTCCTCGCTGACATCCGAGTCAATTCGGCAAGGCTTCCGCACGCTGAAGCCTGCCCGAGCATACGACTGTCTCGCCGATGCGGCCCGAGCGCGCAGCCGGGCCGACTGGCTCGTCGGCATGAATCTCTCCCGCCTCTACAGTCTGGACTGCCAGCAACAGCTGTCAGTCGGACGGGTACAGACACCGACCCTGGCCATGGTGGTCGAGCGGGAGTTGGCGATTCGCTCGTTCGTGCCCGAGGACTATCTGCAGGTCGTCGCGACCTTCCAACCCTTGGAGGGTGCCGGCGACGAGCCAGGAGAGCAATCGGATGGCTCTGCGCAAAAGCTGTCTTTCAAGGGAACATACTTCCGGCCGGCTGAGAACCCAGCGTCGGTCGGCAAAGCTGAGCTTCTCGACAAGGGCCCATCCCAGCGTGGCACGCGGCTGCCGGCCGACGGCGAGGAAGCCCGCCAGATCGTCGAGCGGGCCCAAACGGGAGAGACTCACATCGCGTCCATCGAATGCGAGACGAGGCGGCTGGCGCCGCCCTTGCTCTATGACCTGACGGAGCTGCAGCGCCACGCCAATCGACTCTACGGCTTCAGCGCGAAGCGGACCTTGGATCTCGCGCAGAACCTCTACGAGAAGCACAAGCTCCTCACGTACCCTCGCACCAACAGTCGTCATCTCTCCCAGGACGTGGCAGCAACACTGGACAAAGTCGTACGGGCGATCGCCGGGCCCTATCAAGCGTCACTTGCTTCGGGAACCGGCAGGCGCCCCCTGGGTCGGCGGTTCGTCGATGACGCCAAGGTCACCGACCACCACGCGATCATCCCACCGGCGTTGCGGGATCACCGCCGCGCGGCGATGAAGCCAAGATCTATGACCTGGTGTGCCGTCGTCTGCTCGGTGCTTGGCACCAGGACCACGTCTGGGCTGTCACCACCATCATCACCACCGTCACTTCGCCTGCCGAGCCAGAGCAATCGGACCGCGTGGTCGACCGCTACTGCAGCCCGGGCACGTCGGTCGAACAAGAAGGCTGGAAAGTGCTGGACCTGGCGCCCCCAAGTAAAGCCGCCAAACGAAAACCGACAGCGGAAGAGATCCGAGACGACTCCTCGTCAAAGAACTCCCCCTCCGACGGAGAAGGCGCACAGAGAATCCCACCGGGACTGGCACAGGGCCAGCCACAACGAGTCTCCCACGTCGAAGCGCTTTCCAAGAAGACACGGCCGCCGAAGCGATTCACCGAGGCCACGCTGCTGACGGCGATGGAGTCTGCCGGGAAGACGCTCGAAGAAAAAGAGCTTTCCGACGCCATGAAAGACCGCGGGTTGGGCACGGCGGCCACCCGCGCGACGATCATCGAGACAGTGTTGCGAAGGGAATACCTGCGGCGTAAGGGCAAGTCCCTCGAGGCGACCGAGAAAGGGATTCACTTGATTGACGTCGTGCACGCTGCGGTCAAGAGTCCGGCCATGACCGGCGAGTGGGAAGCGCAACTGCGCGAGATCGAACGCGGCCAGGGCCAATTCCAGAAGTTCATGCAGGGGATCGAGGAGTACCTTCGCCACGTTGTCGGCGAGAAGCCGGTGCAAGGACCGCCCGAGCCCTACGCGGAGCATCAGTCATCCCTTCGGCCAACGGCGGAGTCGCTCGGATCTCGGCCGACCCGTTCCCTTGAGCAAACAGAACGGCGCTCTCTGGTTGCGAGTGCGGGGGCTGGCCCACAAGGGGCGCTCTCTCACGCCCCGGCAGAGGTGGATCGCGGTCCGCCCACAGCTCGTGTGTCTACGGGCACGGACGGTGCGGAACAGGGTGGGTCCGGGCTCGGCGAGCTGCTGCGGTCCGGCTTCGGCTTCGAGTCATTCCGTCCCTATCAGGAGGAGGTCTGCGAGGCAGCCGCCGCCGGGCGTGACGTGCTACTCGTGATGCCCACCGGCGCCGGCAAATCGCTCTGCTACCAACTCCCTGGCCTGGCGCGCGGGGGCGTGACGCTGGTCATCAGCCCCCTGATCGCGCTCATGGAAGATCAGGTTGCCAAGCTCCAACAAACGGGCCTTCGTGCGGAGCGGATCCACTCTGGGCGCGACCGGGGGCTCAGCCGCGAGGTCTGTTTCCGTTACCTCGAGGGGAAACTCGATTTTCTCTTCATCGCCCCGGAACGGTTGAATGTGACAGGCTTCCCGGAGATGCTCGCCAAGCGGACTCCCACGCTCATCGCGATCGACGAGGCACACTGTATCTCACACTGGGGTCACGATTTCCGTCCCGAGTATCGCATGTTGGGACAGCGGCTCGCCCCGCTGCGTCCCGCTCCCGTCATCGCACTGACCGCGACCGCGACCCCGCTGGTGCAAGACGACATCATCGAACAGCTCGGGCTCAACAACCCGTTATGCGGGATCCACGGATTCCGGCGCGACAACATCGCCATCGAGGTCATCGAGAGGACGCCGAGTCAACGCCCTCCAGCAGTCAAGGAGCTGCTCGCGGAGCCAGTGCAGCGCCCCGCCATCATCTATGCGCCCACGCGCAAGTCCGCCGAAGAGCTCGCGCTGGAGTTAGCACCACAGTTCTCGACAGCGGCCTACCACGCGGGAATGATGCCGGAGACCCGCGACAAGGTCCAAACAGCGTTTCTGTCGGGCGCACACGAAGTCATCGTCGCCACGATCGCCTTCGGGATGGGGATCGACAAGCCCAACATCCGCACGGTCGTGCATACCGGCCTACCGGGCAGCGTGGAAGCCTACTATCAGGAAATCGGCCGGGCCGGACGCGACGGCAAGCCGTCCCGGGCGGTGCTGATGTATTCCTGGGCCGACCGCAAGACGCACGAGTTCTTCCAAGGGCGCGACTATCCCGCCGTGGAAGAGCTGGAGCGGATCTTCGAGAAACTGTCCAACGAACCCGAGGCCCGCCAGAAACTCGAGCAGCAGGTTCGAATGGACATGATCGTCTTCGAAAAAGCGCTCGAAAAACTCTGGATTCACGAGGGAGCGCTGATCGATCCCGAAGAAAACGTGCGGCGCGGTCATGACCGCTGGAGGGCACCCTATATCGCGCAACGCGAGTACAAGCTCAAGCAGCTTGACCGCATCGTCCGCTTTGCCTCCTCACATGAGTGTCGCATGCGCGACCTCGTCCGACACTTCGGCGACCAAGCGGACTCGCAACAGCCGTGCGGCACCTGTGACATTTGCGCTCCGGATTCTTGTGTCGTGCAGCGGTACCGGCAGCCCAGCGAAGAAGAAAACGTCAGTCTCGATCAGATCGTTGAAGCCGTCAAGGCGCAAGAGGGGCTGGCCCTCGGCCGGTTGCACGAACAAGTCGCCAAAGCGGCCCCGCTGGAACGAAAGACTTTCGAGAAGCTGCTGGGTGGGTTGGCCCGGGCAGGGCTCGTCAAGACAATCGCTGCTGCCTTCGATAAGAACGGGCGGAGGATCGAATATCGCCGCGTTTTTCTTACCGAGGAGGGCCGGCAGCTCACTGGCTCGGCCGCACCCCTCGTCTCGTTGCCGGTCGAGGCTTCCCCTGCCCCCAAGAAGAAAAAGAAGAAACGCACGGCGAAGCCCGGAAAGAAAGAGCCACGACCGGAGAAGCACAGGCCCACTGTTCAGCCCATCGAAGCCGACGACGGACTCCCGGATCCACAACTGGTCGAGCAGCTGCGAGCCTGGCGTCTTGAGAAAGCCCGTGCGCAGCGCATCCCAGCTTTCCGCGTCTTCCCGGACCGAACCTTAAACTCCATCGCGCAATTGCGCCCCACCAACCAGGAAGAGCTCTTACAAGTGCCAGGCATCGGGCCCCGTCTCGCTCGTAAATACGGTCGGAAGATTCTCTCGCTCGTAGCCGGAAACGACAAGTGACCTTGGGCAGAACGCGTGCTGCCGGGGGGCGTTACGCCTCCCCGGAGTCATCCTCGTCACCCGCCAGCATTCACTCGAAGTATCGCGCCGGGCGGATATCCGTGACCTTGTTGCATGGATCATCCCGAAGAATGTCTTATCATTGGTTTTTCAACGCTGGGGGTAGTCTAAATGCCACATAAGTTCAACGCAGCGCGACGGCACAAGTTTGATAAGGTGCAGTACCGGGTGATCAACTGGGCGGAATATAACGAGAGCTTGCGCCAACGGGGTGACCTGACGATTTGGGTCAGTGAGGAGGCTCAAAGTGTGTGGAGCGCGCCGCGCCGCACGTCACGGGGTGGTCAGCGCAGATACTCGGATTTGGCGATCGAGACATGCCTGATGCTGCGCACGGCATACCATCTTGGACTGCGTCAGACACAGGGGCTTATGGGTTCCATCGGCACGCTCATGGGGTTGGATATACGGGTACCGGATTACTCCACGCTGTCGCGTCGCGCAAACGGGGTGAGCATCGCTCAGGTCCCCGCGCTGTAGGCGATAGGGAGTGACGGTTTTGGGCGGCAGGGTCACGAACTTAAGGTCCGACAAGAGCACGTCGCCATCCTGGATGTTCCCCATCCGAAGAATCGCTAGCTCGCCTTTCGACTCCATCGGCAGGGAAAGACCGTACTGGAAGGTGGTGACGACTGTGCTGACCGGCACGACCTGCCACGATCTTGGCACGAGCCCGATGGGCGTCTTCCGCGTTGGCTCACCGCGCAAGCCCTCGGAAAGGAGTCGCTGAACAAGCGCCCGCCTTACGTCACGCGCCCGCTCGAGCGCCGCGCGGGTGCGCTCCAGCGCCGTGTCCACAGCGTCGAGGATGCGGGCGATGGCCGCTTGCTCGCCGGGCGAGGGTACGGGGAGTGGCATGGTGAGGTAGTCACGGAAGTGGAGATTCCGCATCTGTGTCGTCTGCTGTTCGAGGCGAACGACCCTCCCCGTTCTGTTCACGCGGTACAAGACCCACCCTAGAAAGCGCGCATCGACTTCGTTTGTGTCTGGGCGAAGTAGGTGCAGGAAGTTCGAGAAGCCGTGACCTGGCATTTCCGCCTGAACGAAAGCTACACGACCTACCGGTTGGCCTGGTCCTCCGCCCGATCGCTCTAGCAGGATGTCGTGCCTTCTTGGGGTCAACGACTCCGCCTTAGCCGGGGCCAGGGCACGGAGGGCCACGTCCTCCAGATCGAGACGACCATCGTTGGTCAAGTTGGTGGACCGCAAGACCCGCGTCATCTGCGGCCCACGCTCCTCACCCCAGTCCCCCGGAAAGTTCGCGCTCAGAAGTCGACGAAGCGGCCTGATGTCCCAGTCGTTCGGGACGTCCCCTAGCATCGTGTCCTCCTTGAGTGTGAGCATCACCGCACCCTTGAATACCCGTATTGCTGGAGCAAGCTGCCCAAGACCTCCTCCGCACTCCGCGCCGCCGCCTCCGCCTCGCGTAGCGCCTCAAGCGCGTCCTTTACCTCCACCCGCGGTTCCGGCTCGAAGGTGTCCACGTAGCGCGGGATGTTGAGGTTGAACTCGTTGTCCTCGATCTCGTCAAGACCGACGACGCGCGCGTGCTTGAGCAGCTCGTCGAGGTCGGCGTAAAGGGCGATCAGTTCGACGCCAACCGCGGCCACGTTCTTGCGGTCGTCGTCCGCCCGGCGCCGGGCTTCGGCGATGCGCTCGTCGCGCTCGGCGAGCTTCCTCGCCTGCATCCCGTGCTGCTTCTCCAGCTTGGCGATGGCGCCGGCGATTTTCACCTTGTGCTGTCTCGTTCCCGCCGTTGCCTTGCGCTTGCGCGCCCCGCTCAGCTCGGCATCCAGCGCCGCGAGCTTATCGACATGGGACTGGTACTCCGCCTCGATGCGTCCGGTCTCCTCCTTTTCACGGGCATCGATCTGGCGGCGGATACGGGCGGCGTGCTCCTCCACAAGGCCCGGCACCTTCGCCGCATCGCCGTAAGCGTGGTAGTGGACGAGTATCCGCATCACGTCCTGGGGACGGAGCTCGTTCTGGGCGGACAGCTTGCGATAATGCCGCGCGGCGTAGATCAGGAGCACGCGGCCCAGGCGCTGCTTCCGGAGGATCAGGAGGCAGGCCGGCACGCTGGCTCCGTAGAAGACGTTCAGCGGCAGCGAGACGACGGCGTCGATCAGGCGTGAGTCGAGCAGCGCCTTGCGAATCAGATGCTCGTCATCCGCCTTTCGGCGTTTGATCTTCGGGTTGCCGTCCTTGTCGAGCTGTTCCGTCTCCTCCTCGACTTCCGGCTGGCCGCGAAACAGCACACCCTGCGAGCAGACGATGCCCGCGCGGCCGCCGTCGGTGAGCGAGGCGAGGATGTGGAGGACAAACGCGTAGTCGCCGTAGCTAGCCGGGGAAGCTTTGAAGGCCGTGCCACGGCCGAAGCGGCCGAGGGGATCCTTGAAACCCTCTTTGCCGAAGATCTCCCTCTTGAGCCGGTCCTTCTTCTTCTTGTCGTCGGTCTGCTGCTCCGGTTTCAGCCACCAGACACTGTCTGAGAACGGGAAGTTGGCAAGCACGAGGGAGAAGCGCTTCACCCGCCCGTCCTCGAGGAACTGCGGGTCGGTGATCGTGCTCGTGCCCGCCTTGATATCAGCCTCGAGGCCGTGCAGGACGGAGTTGATTTTCCCGATCGCGGCGTTACCCCAGTTCATCTCCTGGGCGAAGTAGCGCGCACTCGTGGCGTGCTGACCGTGCTCGCGGAGGAAGTCGGCCGCATGCACCAGCATACCGCCCGAGCCCGCGGTGGGGTCGTAGATCGTGTCACCGGGGCGAGGCTCCAGGATGCGCACCAGCGTGTCGACGACCTCCGGCGGCGTGAAGAACTCGCCCGCCTTGGCGCCAGCGTCGTCGGCGAAATGCTTGATCAGGTACTCATAGGCGCGCCCCAGCACGTCGGGCGGGACGCTTCGATTCGAGAGGTCGTGCTCGTCGAAGTGTTGGACGAGAGCGTGGACGACCTCGTTCGGGATGAGCGGCTTGCCCGAGCCGTCAGGGGCGGGCTGGTTCCAGTCCACGGTGAAGACGCCGCGCAGCTCGTCGTTGGCGTCCGCCACGGCACGCATCGCCTTGGTGAGCACCTCGCCGAGGTTGGTTGAGACGGCCTTCACATCGCCCCAGCAGGAGCCGTCGGGGATCCGGAAACGGTGTTCGCCGCGTTTACGAAAGACCGCTTTCTCCGTCTCGCTGAAGGCGCGACCTTGCTGGCGTTCCTGCTCGGCGATCGCGTCGTCAGCCTCGCACTCCCACTGGTCGCAGAGACGCTTATAGAACATCAAGGACAGGATGTAGTTCTTGTAGTCCTGCCCCGCGGTCTTTCCGCGGAGGATGTTCGCCGCACCCAAGAGGTGGGCCTCGATCTGCTGGAGGGTGAGCGTCATGCCGGCCCCGGGGGAAGATCGGCCCCGAAGTACCGCCGCCTCGGATCCTGCGGCCCCGTGCCGATCTGGCGCACGAGCCCACGCCCGACGAGACGCGCGAGGCGCGTGCGGGTGGCGCGCGGCGTGAGACCGATCGTCTCCGCGATCTCGCTCGTCGGCAGCCCCTTGTCGCCAGCGAGACTGGTGAGAATAGCGTGGTCGGTTGTGTCCAGCACCGGCGGGCCGATCGGCGCGGTGCCGATTGTGACCCGGAAGCGAGTGGCAAGCTCCTCGAACACCGGCGCCGCGAGCCCGGCCTCGCGGCAGGCGGCGCTCATACGCTGGATGCCGCTCCCCCACTGTTCGATGAGGCCGAGCGTGTGGAAGACGCGGCCGATCACGCGGTTGCGCAGCTTCGACACGCCGCGCGGAAGATCCTCGACCGTGAGGCCAAACGGCAGCAGGCCCGGATTCTCGACCTCAAGCCGGTCGTCGAAGATGGACACGCGCAGTGGGGCGCCGCGCTGCGCGTAGTCGGCGTGAACCACCGCGTTGATGACCGCCTCGCGGACCGCCACAGGAGGCAGGCTCCAGCGGTCTGTGCGGCGCACGGGACCGATCTCGGCGCCGTAGAGGATGTGCTTGTTCACGAACGTGATCGCCTCCTCGACGGAGCGGACCGCAAGAGAGCGGATCTCGGCGCGATCGACGATGCGGCGCTTGTCAGTGCCGTCGAAGCGGCCGGCCTGAATCCAGGCGTCCGGGAAGTGAAGGGCGCGGTCCTTGCCGAAGAGGAGCACCCCACCCACGGTGGGAACTTTACGACCCTGGTGATCGATGACGAGTCGCAGCGTCTCCAGGTCTCGGCGGGCGAGCTTGCGCACCGCGGCGAACGACTCGGAAGCGGCTCGGAAGTCGATGGCTTCCGAGTCGAGCCCGGGCATCGGCTGCTCGTCGAACCCATCGCCCCGCGCAAAGCGACGCAGCTCCTCGACCATCTCGGCGTCGGCACGGCGGTTCGTCGAGCCCACCCGGACATACACCCCGCCGAGAGGTCCCTCCCGGGAGAGCCAGTGCGGCCGGACCGGGCTGGGATGGACCTGCACCGCCAGCACCTGCGTCCGCCGCCACGGCAGTATCTCGATTTCCGGCACGAGGCGAGGGGTAATCCGGTCGCTGATGAGGTTCGCGAGGCGCTCCTCCAGACCGAGCGCGTCGCGTACGCCGCGGACGTGGCGGCTCCCGTCCTCGACGCCAAGCAACAGCGTGCCGCCCGCGGTGTTGGCGAAGGCAACGATCGTCTTCACCACACCCAGGGGTCCGGAGAGGTCGCGCTTGAACTCCAGTGTCTTGCCCTCCGGCCGCCTGAGGATCTCGATGAGGTCCATGGACGCTAGGAATTCTACTAGGAAGTCTCATGAACCGTCAAGCTTCCGAGCTGGCATGTCCTGGACCCATTCGGCGAAGCGACGGGGACCGAAACCTACCACAGCCGGTTCAATCCCCTCGATGCGCTGGATCGCAACCACGAGGCGACACTGGACAATGTGGAAGCACTGAGAAACTCGTTCTCGCACATAATGGCAACATCTACGAACCTCGTCTCCATAGGATGCCCGGCCTGCTCCGTGCCAGGAAACCTTCCATTAGATCAAACCTTCTGGCTGTTCTGTGCGCTTTCGACAGCGTTGCGGAAGCGCTCAAAATCGTTGGCCGCACTGTGGGCGAGCTCGAAGAGTTTCGAGAGCAGGTCCTCGACGCCGTCGAACTCAACGCGGAGCCGGCCGGGCTGGAGGTCGACGTCCGGGGGCAGGGTGGCGATCTGGTAGCGGGCCTGGGGGCGCAGGGGGATTTTCACGGCGGCGGCCTGGAGGTATTTGCGAACGCTTTCGAGCTCGGCCACCAGCCGCCGTTGCCGGCGCTGCTCATAGCTGAACGTCTCCCCGGCTCGCAGGGCTTCGAGTTGCTCGACGAGCTCCTGGCGGTCGAGGAGGAAAGTTCTGCCGGCCTGGTAGCCGCCGAAGCGGTGCAGCAACTGGATGGCCTGTCGGCGTTTGAGGCCGAAGAGTTTTTCGATCACGGCGCGGTCGAGGACGGGGACCTGTAGCAGGCGGAGGTCCTCGATAATGCGGGGAAGGTGAAGCAACCAAAGGGGTTGTGGAGGCAGGGGGGACTTTCCTTACTTGCTATACGTTACCACACAGTTGTGCGGAATGGGGGTTTTCGGTGGTCTAAAATACCCTATGATAATGAATATTATCGAAGGGGAAACGCGGTTCCGAAAGCTACTGTACTCCCCCAAGCCACGCCCACGCGAGAGAGAGTTCTAGATCCTGCCCCTGGGCCGCCACCTTGTGCTGCAGCGCCGGATTCACCTCAAGCAGTCCGGCCCGTAGCCGCCCCAGATGGTCGCGGCAACCCAAACTCCACTCGGCATCAATGGCAACCACAGCGCCGGTAGCTAGAGCCTGTGCAACCAGCGGACGCAGAGCCCCTAGCACGTCGGGGGCTACCTCATCCCGTGGGCTCAGATACTCGTGGCCTGTTTCGATGGTGCGGTGGAGAAGATTTTGCATTATCCAACCCTCTAGGGATCAGTTGAACGGTGCAACCGAATGCTGGCGGAAAGATCCTCGAGGAGGCGCTCGCGAACATCGGCCGCAGCCGGAATACGCACATGTTGCGCTGCTTCGCTGACTCGATCGGCGGTGGCTCGGGTGGGCGTGGCGCTCTACGACGATCGCCTGCAGGTGACATCCTCCAGGACGCTGCATTTCGGGTTGACCTCGGTGAAACTGTTCGCGCCGCACGAGTCGTTGCCCTGGAACCCACTGATCGCTCGTACCTTCTATCGGCGCGGCATCATCGAAGAGTGGGAACGCGGGACGCTCAAGATGGCGGAGCTGACGACCTCTGACGGTTTGCCACGCCCCGAGATCGAGGATGCCGGGGGCTGCGTGACGGTACGCTTCCGACACGGCCAATTTGTACCTTCCCAACGAGGCGAGAGTGACCTGACAGAACAGCAGCGGGCGATCCTTGATCTACTGGATCAGTCAGGCCGAGCCTTGGCGAGGCGGCGCGGAGCGCCTTCGCCGGCCCGTCCAACTACTGAAGTCTTCCTTCCATATTTGCCCAGTTTGCCGTGGCGCTTTCACCGGTGCGGGCCGTGATGCCGCTGTAGAGCTTGCTGGCGCTGTAGTGGGTCGTTCCAGTCCTTGCCTTCCCTCACAGGCAAGAGCATCCCCGCCAGAATCATCGTCGGGCGCTATCCTAAACGATATTGATACAATATCCATTATATATTGATGTGATATCTTTAAGACATAGTTTCGACACGCTGAGCCGCACTGGAAACAAGGAAGCCGCTACGGCTGAGTCCTAGGCGTTTGGCGCAGGCATCAATGCGCTCTAAGAGTTCCGGTTCCACGCGAATCATAATGGGTTTTTTATTGGTGTGCGGGGCACGCGAGGTCGCCTCGGATATGAACGCAGAAGCCGTTTGGTCTTTTTTGCGTTTAGGATTCTTAGCGATTGCCATATGATCTTTCTCCAATAGCTTTTGTAGATCGTTTGTCTAGCTCTGTTGCTAGCCGCTCAAATTCCGCGCGGGCCTTGGAGTCGTTATACTCCATGACGGAGAGTCCCCCGGCCGCCGCGTTGGGAAATGCCTTGCGCCGGATGATAATGGCCGGGGCAAGTTCAATAGCGTCATTGTCACGTAAAAGGGCGGTAGCGGCTTCGTTGTCTTGGCCTCGGGGGTCGGCTGCGTTCAGAACGGCGACGGCACGTAAAGACTCGTTGATCTCGCGTGCCTCGACAACGAGTTCCGTAGTCTGGTCGACGCCCCACAGATCGAAGCTGCGTGGCTGCACTGGAATCAGCACAAGATGCGCAACCGTAAGGGCGGCGCGAAGGCTTCCGGTGTCGCGCCCACCCACATCAATGATGATGTGATCGTACTTGGAAGCCAGTTGCCGCACCTGCGTGCGAATGGCCGCCCCGTGAAGGGCAACGGCGGTATAACCCGGCGCACCGCGTGCGCCGGTTCGTAGTTCGGTGAAGGCCATAGCCGTGGCCTGCTCGTCGCCGTCGATTAGGAGCACGTCGCGTTCCTGAAGCGCCCAAACAATGGCGAGATTGATCGCAAGAGTTGTCTTGCCAACCCCTCCTTTTACATTGCCCACAGCTAATATCATTACACAATCGTTTCGATATGGTTTCACTATCATAACACATTATAAACAGCATACAATCGAAATAATTACAGCACCGAGATCCATAATGGCGACATCGGCTACGTCGGCGATGTCGATTCCGATGCTGGAGAAGCGCTCGGCCTGCCGCGCTAACTGCTGCCCCGGCGGGTCTACCGCGGAGCGGTGGGGAAGCAGAACCGCTACTTCGCCCTTCAAGGGGTCATGAGGCGGCCCGCTGCTGCGGACGAGGATCCTGCAGGCCTGCTCGAAAGTCTCCTGGCGCGTGTTTGGCCATTCACCCCCGGCGACTGACTTCGCAAGCAGCTCCAGATTTTGGGGGTTGTGCAGAAGCCTGTCGACTCCGCGCTGCCTGGCCGCCGCCATGAAGCCGTCAGGATCGTCAACGCCGTGGTTTTTCGCGAGAATGTCCTTGATGTTGGCCTTTGACAAGGGAATTATATACTTGACTTTCTATCATAAGTGGTCTATTCTTGTAAGAGAGAGTCAAGAAAATGAGCAAATCAACAATCAGCCTTCTCGATCTCTTCAAGAAGTTCCCCAATCAGGATACCGCACGTGCCTACATGGAACAACAGCGTTGGCCGAAAGGCGTCCGCTGCCCGCACTGCCGCGAGCAAAAGCGCATCGGAACCCGCAAGGGCGGCTACTACCGCTGTAACGCCTGCATGGAGGTCTTCACCGTCCGCACCAAGACCGTCATGGAGCGCTCCCACATTCCTCTTCACAAATGGATCTACGGGCAGTACCTGTTGGTCACGGCCCGCAAGGGCATATCGTCCTTGCAGCTATCCAAAGAAATCGGGATCACGCAGAAGTCCGCTTGGTTCATGTTGCAGCGATTGCGGGACGCCTGCCGGAACACTGGCGGGAGCCTGTCGGGGATTGTCGAGGTCGATGAGACCTACATCGGCGGCAAAGAGCGCAACAAGCACAACAACAAGAAACTCAAGGCTGGCCGCGGCACGGTCGGCAAGCAGGCCGTTCTCGGGATGCGGGAACGCGGCGGCAATGTGATAGCCGTTTCCGTGCCGGAAACCGATAGGCACCACGTCCAGGCTCCTATCTGCCGCCACGTCGAAGCCGGTTCAACTCTCCATACCGACGATCATCAAGCCTACGCGAGACTGCGCGACCGCCTCTACCAGCATGCAACGGTCAATCACAGTGCTTCCGAATGGGTGCGCGGCCAGGTGCATACCAACGGGATCGAGAGCGTTTGGGCTGTTCTGAAGAGGGGCCTGAAGGGGGTCTACCATCACGTCAGCCAGAAGCACCTCGACCGCTACGTGGACGAGTTCGCCTTCCGGCTCAACCAAGGATCGTGCAAACGTCACACCATGGATCGAATCGCGTCCCTGCTCGCCAGTACCGTTGACAAACGGATCACCTACGCCGCGCTGACGCGGTAGTTCCCATGACAAACTTCACCGAACACCCGAAGGGACGAATTCAGCTTGAGTTCGTGACCCACGTTGAAATCAGAAACGTCTACAGGAAATCCGCAGTTGCTCTTCTTCTGGAGACTAAGCGTGTTTCGGATCAGGAGGAGCCGTCTCGTTTTCAATGTGCAATGAGCCCTGAACAGGCCATGAGCATCGGTAAACAGCTTCAAGACTTTGCACAGGAACTTCTAGCAATTCACTAGGTCTGACTGTTTCAGAGAAGTGGCGGTGGCAGAGATCATCAGAGATCGGCGTGGTTGGATCGTCTCTGCTTTCGGATGTTGCGCTTTGAGGGGCAAGCGGCGCTGAACGGCTCATTCCTGAATTATCCTCCAATGCCATCAGGGATTGCAAATTGGGGCCGGGGAGGTAGCTCAATCGGATCGACGTATGGACGACCCCAAGACAGACCTAATGGCGGTGAAAGAGATCAAACTTGGCCACAAGGTGCTTGAGATGGGATACGAAGGTTTCCCTGTTCTTGGCACTACTTCCGTAATTACTTGCTTCCTAAATCATTCTGATCCCGACTCAAATGGCTGGAAGACAACGAGATTGGCTCTAACGGTGCGTAAGGCCAAACAATTGGTTCGAGACATCTCAACCCTTCTGGAGGGATATAAAGAACCCGAGGAATCCTCGACAGCTGTTCAGTAGTAAATTGATCTTTTCCCATTTCTCGTTAGGGTTCTAGTGTTATCAGTGCTGTCCGGGGAAAGTCGCGTCATCGGACGGTTCTCGACCGCTCAATGTCTTATGGCCTGTTTTGCCCGGGAACGATTTGAAATCCCGAGGCCGCAAATGGTCGCCTGAACGGAGCATCCGGACGCGGCACAATGAGGGATGAACCTTGGCCGTACGGTTTTCTCCCAACTGATCGAGCACCTACCGAGCAAAGAGTTTCAGAAATGTGTATCGCGCTACCGCGGCGATTCCTATCTGAAAAGTTTCTCCTGCTGGGATCAGTTTCTTGCGATGGCATTCGCCCAGCTGACCTATCGGGCAAGCCTCCGCGACATCGAGACGTGCCTGCGTTCGATGCACGGCAAACTCTACCACATGGGATTCCGCGGCAGGGTAGCGCGCTCGACACTGGCCGATGCGAACGAGTCGCGCGACTGGCGGATCTCCGCGGACTTCGCGCAGGTCTTGATTGGCATGGCACGGCCGTTATATGCCCACGACCCGATCGGTGTGGACTTGGACCAGACTCTGTACGCTCTCGACTCGACAACAATCGACCTCTGCCTGTCGCTGTTTCCGTGGGCGAGATTCCGCAAGCAAAAGGCCGCCGTGAAGATGCACACGCTGCTGGATCTGCACGGCAATATTCCCACGTTCATCCGCATTACTGGAGGCAAAGTGCACGACATCAACATCCTCGACGAGATCGGCCCGGAGGCCGGCGCGTTCTACGTCATGGATCGGGCCTACGTCGATTTCGAACGCCTCTTCGTGTTCACTCTCTGCTCGTCGTTCTTCGTCGTGCGAACCAAGAAGAACATCTTGCTCCAACGGCGCTACTCGCATCCCGTCGACAAATCCACGGGCTTGCGCTCGGATCAGACCGTCATACTGGCTGCCATCGAATCGGCCCAAGCCTATCCCGACCCGTTGCGGAGGGTCAGTTACTTCGACGCCCGGACGAACAAGCGGCTGAAGTTTCTGACCAACAACTTCGCGCTCCCGGCGCTGACCATCGCCCACATCTACAAGTCGCGTTGGCAGATTGAGTTGTTCTTCAAGTGGATCAAGCAACATCTGCGAATCAACTCGTTTTACGGCACCAGCGAGAACGCCGTCAAGACGCACATCTGGATCGCTGTCTCGATTTACGTGCTCATCGCCATCGTCCGGAAACGGCTCGGGCTGGAAGCGAGTCTTTACCAGATTCTACAGATTCTCAGCGTTACGCAATTCGAAAAAATGCCCCTTTTACAGGCACTCCAGCCATCCGACTCCCCAAACGAATCCCCCTATGACCCCAACCAATTGATTCTATTCGACTTTTAACCGGACAGCAGTGTAGTGTTATCTAGGCGTGCCCATATGGATACTTCTGACAAGAAGCTCGTCTGCCTGCGCTGCAAGGTCGCGCCTGAACTTGTCCGCGAGAAAGGACAACGCGACATTATACGGTGTTCCCGCTGCGGTGTTTTCGGAGATCGCGAAGAAGTCATTCGCGCGGCTGCTCAACATGTCGCACGTAAGATCACAGACGATCTCCAAGACAGGCTCGCCCGGAGTACATCGTTGTCGAAGAACGTCCGCTACCTCAGAGGCAATCGTAAAGGCGAGAGCACCCCAGCTTTCGTGTTCCAATGACAGTTTATGTTCCATAGCTCATCCCTTGCGAGTAACACCATTGCCACTCAGCACCTTCTTTAGGAAGGCGTCCAATGCGCGCTGGGGGTCTTTCTTGGCGAGACGCCTAAGTTCTTTGATGCCACGGATTTGAGTGTCTTTAGTTGGTTTCGGCATGTCCTTTCTAGAAAGTCAAGTATATAATTCCCTAATTTTACCCCTCGTTGCCGTGACTGCCGACTGGTTGGATAGCCTGCCTGGAATGAGACTAACACATGCTCCCCCGCCTCACCAACTGAGTATTCCGATGAGGATCACGGTGCCGTGGGAGACCCCCTTCGGTTTCCGTCCGAAGCAGTTGAAAATAGGCCCAGTCTGTCAGATGAACTACCTTGCGGGCCGTATTTTCATGCCACCGCGTGTACGAAGTTCATGGCGGCTCACCATAGGGCGAGGAAAGGGGCCAAACGGCCGGCTCCCGCATGTAGGAAATCGTACATTGCCGCGGCGGACGTTCGGCTCACAAATAGTGCTTCTCGAGCCAAGAGCTAATCAAATCAAAAGCTCCCGTCGGGCTGTCGGCAAAGCGAAACAGCTTGCGATCGGAGGCGTCAATCGTTCCCATTTCTTGCATGGCATCGAAATTGATGACCCTCTTCCAGTATTTGCTGCCGTAGACAACCACAAGCATCTTCTTCTTGAGCTTTTCCGTTTGCGCCAGCGTCAGCGCTTCCATCATCTCGTCCAGCGTGCCGTATCCGCCAGGGAAGACGACCAGCACTTTCGCCAGGTAAGCAAACCACAACTTACGCATGAAGAAGTAGTGAAACTGGAAAGACAGTCCGGGGGTTATGTAGGGATTGGGCTCTTGTTCGAGCGGCAAGCTGATATTGAGGCCTAGAGACATCCCGCCGGCTTCGTGGGCGCCGCGGTTGGCGGCCTCCATGATGCCGGGTCCCCCACCGGAGCAAATGACGAAACGCCTGGCGTTGGGAGAGCGCTGCTGGGACCAGCGAGTTAGCCTACGGGCAAGCTCCCTCGCCTCTTCGTAGTAGCGCGCCGCGGCCTGAAGCCGCTTTGCTTCTCGCTTCTGGGTAGGCGTCCTCGCCTGAGCGGCCCGGCGGGCAGCCTCCTTCGCATCGCTGAAGCGCGCGGAGCCGAAAAAGACGATCGTATCGCGGATCTTCTTGCGGTCGAGCCGGCTCTTGGGCTCGACGTACTCGGCGAGCATGCGGATCGTGCGCGCGCCCGCGCTGTTGAGGAACTTGACGTTGTTGTATGCCTTGGGCGGCCTTTTCGCCATGGGGAATTTCCTCCTTGGAAAGGCTCTATCCGGGGGGCCAAACAAGCGGCGCCACCAGCCCGCTCTTCTCACCGCTGTCACAACGACTGGGACGAAAGGCCCGGTAGCGTGGCCGGCGATCAACGATTTGTGTACATCGCCCAGCGTACAGGATGTCGGCAAGCGGGCGCGATGGATTGCGCCCCTCCATCCTGATGGCGAACATTGGCTTCCACTTCCGCCGACCACTGCTGAGTCGACATGAACTTCGCACGCCCCGTAGCATGAAAACACGGCCCGTGACGTAATTCATGTTACGGACAGGGCCTATGTTTCAAAGCAGAAATCCCGGCTAGCGGGATCGCGCGGTCCGTCGTGCCCGAAAGGGCGGCGGCTCGCCCCCGCCTCCGGAAACAGATTTTCATTCCATCGATTTGGCTACACTAATTCATGAGAGCTTTTTGACCGACGCCCATGTGGGACCTCGTCAACGAAGTCGTGACCGGAGGGCCGGTCGCATTAGCGCGCGCCGTCGTCGAGATCATTGTCCTAACTTATCTCGTCTACCAGCTGATCTTGGTAGTGCGGGGAACGCGGGCCACTCCCATCGTACTGGGCCTTGCCTTGCTGGGAGGCGTTTACTACGGCTCGGGGGCCGCGGGTCTCGACATGGTCCATCGGCTGATCGGTTCGTTGGCCCCCTACACAATTATCGCCTTGATCGTAATCTTTCAGCCGGAAATTCGGCGCGCCTTGCGGCAATTCGCCCTGCAATTTTTGCCCTCGGGACGACGCAAGAAGGCGTTCCACGAGTACGAGGACGTGGTTCTTGCCGTCGGCCATTTATCCCAGCAGCAAGTGGGCGCGCTCATCGTACTGGAGCGAGAGACCGGCTTGAGGACGTTCATTCAAAGCGGTGTCGCACTCGACGCGCGCCTATCGACCGATTTGCTCGAGAGCGTGTTCGACCGCGGATCTTCCCTGCACGACGGAGCGGTCATCATTCAGCGGGGACGAATCGCCGCGGCGGCCTGCTTTCTTCCTCTGACGACCAACCCGGGCCAGATCAGCTCCCTGGGGACTCGTCACCGGGCTGCTATCGGCATCTCGGAAGAAGGTGATTGCCTGGCGATCGTCGTCTCCGAAGCGGATGGGCGGATCTCGGTCGCCGCCGCCGGCAGAATCGAACGAGACGTCACGCTTGACCGGCTTCGCGAGAGCCTGATTCAGTCCTTTGGCCCCGTGGTGTCACCGCCGCGCGGGACCGAGGCGGCCCAACGTCCCGCGCGGAAGACAGCGTCCGCGGTGGCATATGCGGAGACTTCTTCTCGTGGGGGTTCGGCGGAGACCCACTAGCCGAGGATTCTCTTATGTCGTGGACAAGGAAGCGGCCCAGCAGAAATATCGGCCCCAAAATCCTTGCGGTCGGCATCGCCGTTCTGCTGTGGGTCGTGGTTCGAAGCCAGCCGAAAGTCGAGACCGTCCTCGAGGCGGGCATCCACTATGTCAATGTGCCGCCGGGATTGGAATTCAACCCCGACCAGGCCGGCCAGGTGACAATCCTCGTCAAGGGATCGCGCGGCCGCGTGGAGGGATTGCAACAGCGAGGAGCAGCCGTGCGAATCGACTTCGCCGGCGTGGACCGGCCCGGCGAGCGAACGTTCGATGTGACGGGCGCTAGCTTGGGTCTTCCCGACGGTGTTGACCTGATACGAGCCGTCCCTTCCCAGCTGCGCCTATCCTTGGAAAAACAGGGCCGTCGGGAGGTGCCGGTTCAACCCGTCTTCGTGGGGGCGGCGGCCGATTCGCGGGCAGTCTCTTCTTTCCGCGTTGAGCCTCCTCGGTTGACCGTTGTCGGTCCCGAGCGGCGGGTAGCCCTGCTCGCTCGAGTGACCACGGATCCCATTGAGATCACCGGGTCGGTCGGCAGGCAGAGGGTCTCCGCGACGGCTTACCTCCCCGACCCCTACCTTCGCTTCGACGGAGATGCATCCGTCACGGTCGAAGTGAATGTAGGCGAATAGCTCAACGCCTGTCGCAGTTCAACCCATGCCCAAGAAATTGTTCGGTACCGACGGAATCCGCGGGCGCGCTGGCCAGCCGCCTCTCGACGACCGAACGGTTTTCGCCGCGGGTTTGGCCCTGGCCGAGACGATTCCCCCGGGCCGGCGGCGAGAGGTCCTAATTGGGATGGACACGCGCGAATCCGGCTTAGGTTTGGCCGAACTGCTGGCCGGCGGACTCGATCAGGGCGGCGTTGCCGCCAAATTCGCCGGGGTCATGCCCACGGCTGGCGTGGCTTATCTGACGGAAAAGGACGACTTCGTTAGGGGCGTCATGATCTCGGCGTCGCACAATGCGTTTTCGGACAACGGACTCAAGGTCTTCGGGCCGTCGGGCTACAAGTTGCCGGATGAAGAAGAAGAGCGCGTCGAACGGGCGATTTTCGGCGCGCTGAGCCAAGACTGCCGGCCCCGCCGAAACCCACTGGAGGCCGATGAATCGCTCGTCCGGAAGTATTTAGATCATCTGGCAGGTGTTGGCGAACCCGAGGCGAGCTCCGAGATGCGGCTCGTGGTCGATTGCGCCAACGGAGCGGCGTCCCATCTCGCCGCTGATCTCTTCAGACGCCTGGGAGCCAGCGCGGAAATCATCGCCGACCAGCCGGACGGGAGAAACATCAACCTCGATTGCGGTTCGCTTCACATGGAAACGCTGCAACGGCGGGTCACCGAGAGCGGAGCGGATCTTGGCGTGGCGTTCGACGGAGACGCCGACCGAGCGCTGTTTGTTGATGAAAAGGGAAACCTCATCAATGGGGACGTTGTTCTACTGCTCGCCGGGCGCCACCTTGCTGAGCGAGATCGCCTGCCCGGACGGCTGGTCGTGACGACCGTCATGGCCAATATGGGGCTTGAGAAGGCTCTGGCCGAAGCCGGGATCCGGATGAGCCGTACGAAGGTCGGCGACAAATATGTCCTGGAAGAAATGCTTCGAAGCGGTGCCGCCCTAGGCGGCGAGCAATCCGGACACATCATCTTCGGCGACTTAGCCTCGACGGGCGACGGGTTGCTCACGGCGCGCATGATACTCGAGCTTCTGGCCGCGTCGGGGAAGCCGTTGAGCGATCTCGCGAGCGGGTTGCGTGCCTTTCCGCAGGTCCTCAAGAACATACGGGTCACCGAAAGGACGCCCTTCGACGAGGTCCCCGCGTTGCGCGATGCTGTCTCCGCCGCCGAAAAAGAGCTGGGCGATCGTGGCCGTGTGTTGGTCCGCTACTCGGGAACCGAACCCCTGGTGAGAATCATGGTCGAAGCCGAAGAAGAAGGTCTCGTCGACCGGCAGGTCAGCCGGCTGGCCGAGGTGTTTCAGAGAGAGCTGGGAGAGTGAGGGTCGCTGCCTTCCACGCGCCCTCGGAGCGTGGTTGACAGCCGGCATCGATTGCCGTTACCGTCTCATTCTTGAAGTTGCCGCTGAGGGAGTTCCCGGGCCGTGGGTAATCGAGAGTCGCCAACCAAAATCCGACGCGCGGACCCGTCCTTACGGGAGCGCCCCAGCAAAGATCCGCTGCGGCCCTTCGGCCTGCCCAAATGGATCGGGGTCCTGCTCTACGCCCTGTTCTGGTTCCTGCTGCTTGTTCCACTCGTCCGCCGCTGGCGAAGACGCGAAGAATGGAACCGTGTTCGGTTCGCCATCGGCCTGGGGGCCTTAGGGTTGCTGGTTTGGGGCCTCTGGGCCTCGTATTGGTGGGTGGCTGGCGTCGCGGCGGCCGCTATCTTAAGCGCGGCGGCACTCGGTCCAGCCTACGATCCCGAGCGGGAGAGGAAGTTGCAGAAGCTCCACCAGGCGGATTACCTGCTCAACGGCGGGGTATTGGTGGCGGGCGAGCTGCCTGGCGATCCCTTGCCGAGGGGAATCGCCCTTTATTTGATGCTGCGCGGGGAAGAGCTTCTCGTCGTGCCCCGCGAACGGCTTGAAGACGTGCATTCGGCCATTCCCGTTCGACAAATCGAGCGTATCCTCGTCAACGGTGAAACCTACCACCCGGTCTACGTGTCCGAGGCCAAGGACCCGCCTGTGCGCGAAGACTCAGTGGATCAAGCAGCGATCAGCACTCTCGAGATCGGGCTGACCGGCGGAAATCGCCTCCGCGTCGAATATGGAGGCGCCTTTGCAAAGCATTTGGCGGAAACGGCGGCTCACGCGGTTCACAGCGTCCGCCGGCTAGCTGTGGAGCCTCAACAGGTTGTTCCGGGGAGGAGGGAGTCGGCTGATAGGGGGATTATAGCCGAGGCTGGCGTGGGGGCGATGCCAATTGTAGTCGTGGAGCCAGGGGAGCAGATGGTTGGCGCGTTGGAGGGAGGAGCAGTAGGAGCGGGCATAGGCCCATTCGCGGAGGGCGGTTTGGATGAAGCGCTCGGCCTTGCCGTTGGTGCGAGGGGTGTAGGGGCGGGTGAAGCGGTGGCGGATGCCGAGGCGGCGGCAAGTACGACGGAAGTGGCGGGAGCGGTAACAGGAGCCATTGTCGGTGAGCAGGCGTCGGATGCGGATGCCAAGCGAGCCATAGTAGGCGTGGGCGAGGAGAAGGAACTGGGCAGCGGAAAGGCTGCGCTCATCGGGCAGGATCTGGGAGAAGGCGATGCGGGAATGGTCGTCGACGGCGACGTGGACGAACTCCCAGCCGGCGGCGCGGGAGCGTCGGGTCTTATCGCCGGTAACGCGGTGACCGGCGTGCTGGAAGCGGCCGAGCTTTTTGATGTCGAGATGCAGTAGATCGCCGGGACGGTGATGTTCGTAGCGGCGAACGGGGGGAGCGGGTTCGAGATCGCGGAGACGGTTGAGTCCGGCGCGACCGAGGAGGCGGCTGACGGTGGCCGGGGATAGCCGCAGGGTTTGGGCGATGCGGCGGCCCGTCCAACGTTGTCGGCGCAGGGCGAGGACGCGGTCAACGACGGCTTGCGGGGTGCGGCGCGGGCTATGCCGGGGACGCGAAGAGCGATCGTAGAGACCGGCTTCGCCTTCGCCGCGGTAGCGGGCCAGCCAACGGCGGGCGGTGCGTTCTGAGACGTCTCGGGCCGCCGCGGCGGCCCGAGGCGTCTCTCCAGCGAGGATGCATCGAACCAAAAGGGATCGGCCTTTGGGCGTCAATCGGGCATTCTGATGGATGTTCATGCGGTCTCTCCAGGGTCGTGGTTATTCGACAACTCCAGCTTCCCTGGTCCGGGACCGAATGAACAACCTGTTGAAAGATCACAGCTAGCGCACGGTGTCGCCGGCCAGTCCCCAGAAGTCTTCCACGTAGTAGGAAGATAGGACGTTGCCGAACAGGTAACAGTTCGCCTTGCATTGCGGGACTTCTCCGTACAACCGCCTGCCCCGCTCGAAAGCCGCCGAGATCGAGCCGTCTTCGAGCAGGTTTCCGGCGATTTTGCGCAAAACCTCGCAAGGGTAAAAGATATCGCCGTTCGGGTAGATCCGCGGAAACATCGTGGGATAGCATTTGAACTCTTCGAACCGCAGAAGCGTCCGCAACAGCTTGGGGGTTCCGTTGATCCTGACGGCCCGCTGCCGCCGCAGCTCGACGAGTTTGTCGACGAACCGGCGGTAACGCTCGTCCTGAAGAAAAGCGAAGTTCGGGTACTTGCCGTTGTTTTGTGCCGATTGCACCGAGAAGACGAAGCCGTGCTCTCGGCAAAACTCGATAATTTTCTCTACTTCCGAGATGTTCCACAGCTCGAGGACACAGCTTACCGTCACCGATTGAGGAGGCATTTTCTCCTTGACCATCATGAGGTTGTCGATCACCTTCGGCACGGCGTTCGATTTCGACAGCGGCTCGGAGGGATTGTGCGTGAGGGCGTCGAGGCTGACAACGAGGCCGTTGAGGTGGTCGAGAATGCCGCGTCGCGAATCAAGTAACACGCCGTTGGTAACGGCCAGCAGCGAGCGGAACTTCACGTCTTCGCGCGCCGCGCGGACGAGCTCTTCAATATCGGGCCTCACCAGACACTCGCCGCCGGTGATCACCATCGTGTCGACGTCTTTGCGAATGGCTCGAAAGATGTCGATCGTCTTTTGGGTCGAGACCTCCTCGCTGAAGACCTCCGGGTTCTTCTGCGTGCAGTAGCCGCAGTCGAGGTTGCACTTGTGCGTCGCGTAGAAGATGGCTGAGTAAGGAGTAACGATCGTTGATTTGAGGACCTTGCGCCGATACAGGTTGCGGAAATAGGCCCTGAAGTTTTTCACCACAAAGGGATAGTGCTCGAGCATCCCTTTGATGAGTTGGTCTTTCTCGGGTGCAACCATCGAATGCGCCTTCTGTGAGCCGCCGAACGGCGTGCCGGTCTCAGCCTATGTTGACGACGGCCTGAGGAAGTGATCTGAAGCCGGAGAGAATCAGGATATCAGCTAACAGCAGCCGCCGGCCGATGCAGCTTCCTCGGCCCCCGCCGTCACCCCGCAAGCGAAAAGCCCGAAATGCTTGACCGGGGGCGTCACGGCGAAGTACTTTCCCAGTCTGGTTTCCCCGAGCATGCGCGCCGTGTTGCGGCAAACCGCGGTCGGGCGATCGGTTTCAAAAACGTGATGGTCGTCGAAGAGAAACCGTGCCGCCGACCCGGGCGAGCTTCCGTCGTAAACCGCTACCTGCCCGTAGTCCTCGCAGCGGCGATCGAGCGGTTCCCCGAACTTGAAGCCGCGAACGGTGAGCGAGGAGAAAGTGATCGGCTGCCCCTTGGCTTCCCTCTGTACGACGGTTCGCCCGACGACCCGGGGATCGGTGAAGCCGGAATCCCGCATCGTATCGAACCAGTCGTGTTCGTATTGGGCGCCGCCCAGGCACTCCGCGACCAGTTCCTGGTCTCCTCGAACGTTGTCGGGCAAGCGGCGGTCGGCTGCAATGTCGGCAATATAGAATTCTCCGCCCTCCTTGAGAACCCTGTGGATCGTTTCGAAGACAAGATCCTTGCGAGGCGAGAGGTTGATGACGCAGTCGGAAATCACGAGGTCGACGCTCTCGTCCGGAATGGACTCGGCTACTTCGATGAAGTCTTTGTGAAAGGCCGTATTCGGACGATGGTAGCCAAACCGGCGCGCCACTTCGGGAGCGTATTGGCCGGCGATCGCGAGCTGTTCGTCGGTCATGTCGATGCCGTGAACGAAACCGCCCGGTCCTACCTTGTGAGCCATGATAAAGGCGTCGACGCCGGCTCCGGAGCCGAGGTCGAGCACGGTAAGGCCGCTGAGTTCATCGTCGGGGATAGGACATCCGCAGCCGTAGTGCCGCTGTTTAACCTCGTCGGGGATCAGCTCAAGGACCTCGGCGTGGCGCTTCTTGGTCTCCTCGGTACAGCAAGCCTTCTGGCTGAGGTCGGAGCTTTTCTTCAAGTGGCGCCCGTAGTAACGCCGCAAATGGCCGCGCAACTGCTCGACCTCGGGGCTGACCTCCCATATGGACGGTTGCGTGGCCATACACTGAGACACTACGGCGGTCGGTTCCGCGAAGTCAAGCCCGAGGGAGGAAAACCGGCATTCGTTTACAAACATGTCGGCACCGGACCGGATGCGGAACCGTGGGGCCGCGTCAGCCCGCATTTCTCATCCCGTGGAGAAGCCGGGTGGTTCACCTGGTGCGCGGAACCAAACGTAGGGGACCCGCTCCGGAGTGATGCCCGCTGCTGACCTTCAACCGCCGAACGTCAGGTCTCGACTTTGACTCCGCGCCAGAAAGCAACGTGGTCCTTGATCTGGCTGGCGGCTTCTTTGGGTTCGGGATAATACCAGGCCGCCCCGGGGTTTTGCTTGCCGGCGACCTCGACGTCGTAATAGCGGGCCGTGCCTTTCCAGAAGCAGACAGATGTCTTGTCGCTGGGCTTCAGGTATTCCGTGCGAACCGAGTTCGGCGGGAAGTAGTAATGGCCTGCTACCAGGACACCTTCGTCGCTTTCGGCGATCACGGCGCCTTCCCAAATTGCTTTCGCCATCTTTCGTGCTCGCTGGGTGGGTTCGCAGTCGAGCGGGAACTGACAAGGCCCGGCGCCAGGGAACAAATCGAGAATCCGCCGCTGACTTTCCGACCGGACCGAAACCTCCCCGCGGTAAGAAGCCACGCCGCCGCTCGTCGGAAGGGACCGAACAGCCCGCCTGAGAACTTTCGAGAAGCCGAGGGCGACCTTCCTCAGCGATAGCGATAAACGATTCGGCCTCGCGTAAGATCGTAGGGCGAAAGCTCGAGCTGCACCCTGTCGCCCGTCAAGATGCGAATGCGGTGCTTGCGGAGCTTACCGGCGATCTGGGCGAGCACTTTGTGCTTGTCGTCCAGCTCGACGCTGAAGATACCGCCGGGGTGTTTTTCGACGACCGTCCCAACTACCTCAATGCCTTCTTCTTTTGCCACTGCCCTCCATTCTGCTTTCCGCCGGCTTCAACCCGGACTCATCGAGAAGCACTGATCTCTCCGGGTATGAGACCAGCCCCCCTGTTCGCGATAGACTCGCCGGCTGTTGAGAAAAGCGGGCTAAGGAACGAGTCGTGGGAGCGATACATCCCAAGCCGGCGGCATTCCTAGTATCCCAGAACACTTCAAAGGGGGCAATCGATTGGAGGAACCGGCTGCTGCCCACCCCTATCCTAGCCCGCATTTCTCACCACGTGGCGAGACGAAGTGCGTGAGAGGCCCGTCAGTACAAGGCGCGCGCCGCTCGGCGAGCGGAGGCGTACTTGAACAGTACGTTGAGCACGGCGAGCAAGCGCAACGTAGTAATGGCGGGCCTATTGCGTGCTTCGACCGACAGGTGGTGAGAAATGCGGGCTAGCTGTGGAGCCTCAACAGGTTGTTCCGGGGAGGAGGGAGTCGGCTGATAGGGGGATTCACTGCTGTCCGGTTAAAAGTCGAATAGAATCAATTGGTTGGGGTCATAGGGGGATTCGTTTGGGGAGTCGGATGGCTGGAGTGCCTGTAAAAGGGGCATTTTTTCGAATTGCGTAACGCTGAGAATCTGTAGAATCTGGTAAAGACTCGCTTCCAGCCCGAGCCGTTTCCGGACGATGGCGATGAGCACGTAAATCGAGACAGCGATCCAGGTCTGCGTCTTGACGGCGTTCTCGCTGGTGCCGTAAAACGAGTTGATTCGCAGATGTTGCTTGATCCACTTGAAGAACAACTCAATCTGCCAACGCGACTTGTAGATGTGGGCGATGGTCAGCGCCGGGAGCGCGAAGTTGTTGGTCAGAAACTTCAGCCGCTTGTTCGTCCGGGCGTCGAAGTAACTGACCCTCCGCAACGGGTCGGGATAGGCTTGGGCCGATTCGATGGCAGCCAGTATGACGGTCTGATCCGAGCGCAAGCCCGTGGATTTGTCGACGGGATGCGAGTAGCGCCGTTGGAGCAAGATGTTCTTCTTGGTTCGCACGACGAAGAACGACGAGCAGAGAGTGAACACGAAGAGGCGTTCGAAATCGACGTAGGCCCGATCCATGACGTAGAACGCGCCGGCCTCCGGGCCGATCTCGTCGAGGATGTTGATGTCGTGCACTTTGCCTCCAGTAATGCGGATGAACGTGGGAATATTGCCGTGCAGATCCAGCAGCGTGTGCATCTTCACGGCGGCCTTTTGCTTGCGGAATCTCGCCCACGGAAACAGCGATAGGCAGAGGTCGATTGTTGTCGAGTCGAGAGCGTACAGAGTCTGGTCCAAGTCCACACCGATCGGGTCGTGGGCATATAACGGCCGTGCCATGCCAATCAAGACCTGCGCGAAGTCCGCGTAGATCCGCCAGTCGCGCGACTCGTTCGCATCGGCCAGTGTCGAGCGCGCTACCCTGCCGCGGAATCCCATGTGGTAGAGTTTGCCGTGCATCGAACGCAGGCACGTCTCGATGTCGCGGAGGTTTGCCCGATAGGTCAGCTGGGCGAATGCCATCGCAAGAAACTGATCCCAGCAGGAGAAACTTTTCAGATAGGAATCGCCGCGGTAGCGCGATACACATTTCTGAAACTCTTTGCTCGGTAGGTGCTCGATCAGTTGGGAGAAAACCGTACGGCCAAGGTTCATCCCTCATTGTGCCGCGTCCGGATGCTCCGTTCAGGCGACCATTTGCGGCCTCGGGATTTCAAATCGTTCCCGGGCAAAACAGGCCATAAGACGTTGAGCGGTCGAGACTTACCGTCCGATGGCGCGACTTTCCCCGGACAGCACTGGTCGATGTGTTGAGCCGTTAGGCCGAGGGTTCGAATGGCGACGTGATAGGACCTGAGTTTATCGGTTGTGATCCGGGTGGGTGTCCAGCCTTGTTTCTTCAGCAGTTTGCGCATCAACTTCAATGCTGCTTTGGCGTTCCGCTTCGATTGCACGAGGAAATCCAAGACCTCGCCTCCATTGTCGATCGCGCGCCATAACCAATAACGCTGCCCACGAATCACGATGACCATCTCATCAAGATGCCAATAGCCGTTGGGAATGGGTCGCATGTGGCGCAGGTTTTGGGCAATCGGCGCACCAAACTTGAGTAACCAGCGGCGTACGCTCTCGTAGGAAATATCCACACCTCGCTCCGCAAGAAGGTCCTCCACATCCCGATAGCTCAGAGTGAACCTGGCATAGAGCCAAATGGCGCGGCGAATGATTTCCGGTGGAAAGCGGTGACGTTTGAAGGAGATGGTGTCCATCCCCAAAGGCTACACCGAAATCCTGATCGGGGTTAGAGCACTTAACGTGACAATGCCTTCAAGCGCCACAACGCGAAGGCCCCGGAGAAGGGAGGGGCGCGGAAATCGCGGGCGGCCAAGGCCGGGGACTGGCTGGACAAGACACGCCAAGCGTGGGAGCAGACGGCGAACCGGGCGCTCGAGCGGGCGGGCCGGGGGGAGCGCATCGACCACCGCAGCCTGGCCGAGCGGCGGGACGAAGCGTATCGAGCTGGAGACCTGGAGCGGGCAGCGCAGTTGAGCCGGGAGCCGAATGTCCATCTTGGTCCGGAGCGGTACAGGGCGATCCGGGGCGGGGCATCGGCGACGGTCCAACAGGCGGGGCGCGTGGATCGGATAAACGCGGCGGATCGGGGCGAGCGGGACGCAGACAGCCGGCAGGTGGAGCGGCTGGAGCGCGAGATCACCGGGGTCGAGGCGCAGCCGAAGGAGACCTATGACCGAGTTAGAACAGCGATTGACAAACGAATTATTGACTCCCGCATAATATAGAGTAACCTTTTGGGGGTTCTGCTCGTCTTAATAGACATGGGGAACCCAAGAGGCGTAAGGCGCGATTTTGATGCTCTGGAAAAGCGACGGCTGGAGGCCGTGCGGCTGGTCGTTGACGAAGGTTTGAGTCAGTCCGAGGCAGCACGGCGCGTGAAGGCGGCGCAGCAAAGCGTGAGCCGTTGGGTTAGCGAGCATGGCGCGCACGGTGCCGCCGGACTCCGCCGGGCCGGGCGCGCCGGCCGCAAGCCGCTGTTAGACGCCACGCAACGGGAACGTCTGGAGGCAATGCTGCTGCGGGGCCCCGAAGCGCAGGGCTTCTCGACGCCGCTGTGGACTTGTCCGCGAGTCGCTCGTCTGATCGCCGACGAGTTCGGCGTGCGCTATCACGAAGGTCATGTTTGGAAGATCCTGCGGGCGCTCCACTGGAGCCCGCAACGGCCTGTCGGCAAGGCCCGCGAGCGCAACGAAGAAGCCATCCGCAACTGGCGGCGCAAGACTTGGCCGGCCACTAAAAAAAAGCCCAAAAACAAGGCCGCACGATCGTCTTCATCGACGAAAGCGGACTGAGTCAGAAGCCCCATCGTTGCCGCACCTGGGCGCCCCGCGGCGAGACACCCGTGCTGGAGTTCAACTTCAACTGGCAGAAACTTTCCGTTTCCGCCGGGCTGACCTTGCGCAACTTCTACTTCCGGCTCTATCCCGGCGCCATCGGCGAGCTGGAGGTCATCGACTTCCTGAAGGCTTTGGTCCGCCACATCGACGGCCCGCTGCTGATCGTCTGGGACCGCCTGCCGGCGCACCGCAGCCGCCTGGTGCGGGAGTTCATCGAGCTCTCCGAAGGCCACATCGCCACGGAGTGCTTGCCGCCCTATGCACCGGAGCTGAACCCGGTGGAATACATTTGGGCTTACTGGAAGCAGCACGAGTTGCCGAACGTCTGTCCGAAGGACTACTGGGAGCTGGACGAGCGTGCCCGCAAATCCCTGCGTCGCATGCGCCGCAAACCGCGCTTGATTACGGCCTTCTGGAAGCAGTCTTCTCTTGGCCTTGACTAACTCGATATTATGCGAA
Organism: Bryobacterales bacterium; assembly: GCA_965248365.1. Classification (GTDB taxonomy): domain Bacteria; phylum Acidobacteriota; class Terriglobia; order Bryobacterales; family UBA6623. The sequence continues at coordinate 2,417,034 of CBDFJA010000004.1, forward strand.
ATTCAATAGGCAAGTTAACCGTGCAATACGCGCAGGAGCAGAAGCAGCTGCACGAAGAGGTCAACAGTTTGGGCAGCTATGTACAAAAGTTGGAGCGGCAAGTGAACGCCTCCGCCAAGCAACACAGGGAGCAAGTCAACAAATTGACCGAGCGAGTGGAAGACTTGATCAAGCAACACGCGGAAGCGTTGCGCGATTTTCAGAAACGCTGCAACATCTTGGTGGGGGACGTGAACGCCTTCGCACGGCTATTGGAAGAGGAATGGAAGTGATGCAGAGGGATCGTGGCCGAGATGAACGCGGACGCGGCAGAAGTCGCGGCGGCAGAAGTCATGGATGGGACATCGGCCGGTAGTTCTGGCAGCGGCCGCCAGCACTCCGTTCCATTGACTCACATAAAGCGATAGGATTAGATGCGAATAAAGCGCTACGCTATATATGATGTGGTCCAGAGCGTGGATGCCATGTACCGGCTGACGATCAGATAGCGGTACATGACTAGAACCCAACAAAGATGCCGATGCTGGACTCGAGAACATTCAGAGTATGATCCTCGACACCGCGTATAGAGTACATGCGCACATCGAAGCGAAGGCCGACAGGCGCCATCACCTCCAGATTCAACCCGCCCCCATAGTTAAAACTGAACTTCGTCCCGAAGCTGGAAGACCCGCTGCCTCCCGCACGAACGAGACCCCCACCGGCTGTCGCGTAAGGCCGGAATATGGGTGCGGGCAATTCCACCCGCAGATTCGTACTGAAGAGAAAGGCATTGCCGTCGCTGTCAATGAAATTCGGACTGTACGCGACGGTGTGCTCCAATCCCAGTGGCGCCGCAGAACGATACAGCCGCACTCCGAAGATTCCAAAGTCCTTGGGGTCAATCTGGAAGCCTGAAAGATCGTCCGGGGAGTTTATAGACGGCACTCCGATGGCCCCGCCCACGCCTGAACTCAGAGTGAGGGTGCCCGGGTGCTGGAAGCCTCCAAACACTGTAAAGTCCTGAGCATGGAGTGTACCTGTGAACCCCGTCCACGCCACAATCAGAAATCCGAGGAAATATCTCATCTGAAAATTATAATCAATCCATGTCGCCGTCCAACCGCCGCTGTACCAAAACAGGTGAGACCCCTGCCTGACCCCGGCGGGCAAAGTACGGAAGACCTCAAGTAGTGCAGGCTGGAGATGAGTGCCGCACCGGGACGGTTCAGCAGCGCGACGTACTTGCGGGCACAGCCGAGCAGATAAGCGCGCTCGATCTGCTCCAGCGGCACGTGACGGCGATACAACTCTACAGCAAGCTTCTCATCGGCCGCGCCGAACGTCCCTTGGACACACGCCCGGCTCAAGAAAAGCCGGCGGACTCGTTCGGTGTAGCGGGTCTGATCAGAGACCAGCGTCTCACAGAGCTGCTTGTGATAGGGCCAGAAGCGATCGGCAATCTCGATCGAACCCGTTCTGGTGCTGATTTGGGTATCAGGCAGATCGGTGCGATTTTGCACGCTCAGCGGAGCCTTTCTGACGAGCGTTGAGGTGCCGATAGAGCGTCGAGCGGTGGATACCAAACTGCTCCGCCACCTGACGTGTTGAGATGGCTGGGTCGGCCGTGATCGCCTCGGCCATGAGGATCTGTTCAGGCGTGAGTGCTCGCGGCCGTCCGATGGCCACGCCCCGCTTGTGGGCGGCGGCGAGGCCGGCAAAGATGTGAAACGTGAGCTTGCCCGGCGGGTGTTGTCGTGTCGATGGTTTCCTGGAGGGACCGTAATCCGACCCCGCGGTCCTGGAGCGAGTTCACCACATCAATCAGATCGCGGAGGGAGCGTCCAAGGCGGTCGAGTTTCCACACCACGACGACATCGCCCTTGCGCGCGAACGCGAGGAGCTTCTCTCTCGCCGGGAGAGTCCTGCTGGTACCGGAGAGCTTCTCGCGGAAGAGCTTCTCGCAGCCACCGTCGGTGAGCGCGTCGTGCTGGAGTCGCAGCGTCTGGTCTTGGGTGGAGACCCGTGCATACCCAATGAGCATCATCACCCCCCTGTCTGGGTGTCGCAGAAGGCCCGCGACGCCGTAGAATTGCAACAATGACTTATGCGACATGGTTTTGCAACGCGGTCAGCGTCCTGATCCTGCGTCGTGAGCCTTCCCCGTTACCTGTCGCAAAACCGACCGGTTTTACGACGGTCGCCCCCCGATGACATTCAGCCGTCACTACCTCGCCCAACGGGCGACCCTCGACGCGGTTGATCTTGCGGAGGTTCAGGGCTGCCGTCGCGCGCACAACCAGCTCGGCTTCGCTTACCAAGTCGGCTTTGTGCGCCTACTCAATCGCTGCCTCACCCTGATCGTGGCGTGCATCATCTACTGGCAGGCCAAGGACATCTCTCGCGTCATTCGCACGGCCGATCCGGAGCGCCACGGAATCGAGATCTCTCTCTTGCGCCACGTCAGCCCGATCGAGTGGGACAACATCGTCCTGTACGGTGAGTACGTCCTCAATCGCAGACTCGTCCGGCGATCGCGCTCACGGCCTTAGCGTGCAAAATCGCACCGATCTGCCTGATACCCTAAGTATCACCGCCGGCTACTGAGGTAATGCGTGGCCGGAGCCGGGTCGACGTAACCAACTGGCAGCCGGGCCGTCCAAGTCAAGGGGTTGATGTGGAAGTGACGAAACGTCCTTCGTCGCACGGCGGTACGGTGATCTGCGCGTTACAGTCGTTGGAGATGCCCCCTGACCCGATCGGTGCAACAGCCATGGGTCTCGTCGCTCGTGTCTCCTCCGCCCACTTGTTGACTCTCTGCTGCGGTTTGTTGGCGGCACAACAACCAGTCGAGGCAGACCCCGAAAACGGTTCCATCTCGGGCGTCGTCGTGGATGCCTCCAGCGGCGAACCACTGGGCAAAGCGCGGATATTCTTGCGAAAGCCGGAGAGTCGCACTCAGCCGCAGTTGACAAAAAGCAGCCCCGAGGGCAAGTTTCTTCTTGCCAATATCGGGCCGGGGCGTTATCGGCTGTCCGTCCAGCGAAATCGGTACGCCCGGCAGGAATACGGCCGGCGCGGACCGAATCGCCCCGGTACGACTCTAACGCTGCAGCCCGGCCAGGATCTGGGAGGCGTGGTTTTTCGCCTTGTCCGTGCCGGTGTAATCGTGGGGCGCATCGTCGACGAAGACAACGAACCCATGGCCAACATGCAGATCGAAGCGATGAGTTACCGCTACTTCGAGGGGAAGCGCCAGTTGGTTGCCGCGGGTCGAGCTTCAACCGACGACTTGGGTGAGTATCGCGTCTTTGGTCTGGCGGCCGGGCGCTACCGGCTGCGCGCCAACTTCCGCCCAGGATTCGGACGCTGGGGCATCGTGAACATCGGCGTGATGCTCAGTGGCCAGCAGAGCCAGGAATACATTCCGACCTATTACCCCGGCGCTTATGAATCGGACCAAGCCATCCCTATCGAGGTCGCACCGGGCAGCGAGATCCTCGGCATCGATATCAAAATGAGGCCGGCGCGGACGGTCCGCGTTGCGGGAGCGGTCTTCAACCGGGTCACGGGCCGGCCCGCACGCGAGGCCATGATCATGCTAACGCCGCGTGGTTCCGGCCGATTCACGTTCTCGAATAGGAAGCAGACTTTCATGCGCGATGCGGAGGGAAAGTTCGAGATTCACGGTGTAACTCCCGGAGAATACACCCTGGTTGCACGGTTCTTCGATCCGTCCGAGCGCCTTGGGGGACGCCTCTCGGTTAATGTGGGAGACGGGGATCTGGATGACATCCGGCTGGTAGTGCGCCCGGGTATCAGTTTGCCCGGCGAGATCCGTGTAGAAGGTGATACGGAAGTGGATTTTCGTGAGTTGCAGGTCTTTTTGCGCCCGCGGGAAGTCACGATGATGGGTGGCGGCTTTGGCCGTGTGAAAGAGAAAGGTGACTTCGTTCTTGAGAACGTGTTCCAGGATGTCTACGACGTGAGTGTCAGCGGCGCTCCCGAGGATTTCTACTTGAAGGCGGCACAGCTCGGCGACGAGAACGTTCTTGAAGACGGTCTGGACCTGACCGCTGCGGAAACCGCTCCGGAAACGCTGGAGTTGCTTCTAAGTCCGAACGGGGGACGCGTCGAGGGCGTCGTCCTGAACGACGAAGACCAACCGTTTAGCGGAGCCCAAGTGGTTCTGGTTCCCGAGGGGCGGAGACGCAAAATGAGACATCTGTTCAAGACCGCTACAAGTGATCAAAACGGTGTGTTCTCCCTGCCGGGAATCGCCCTGATGATAATCCAGATAGTCGACATCTACGGCGTGGCCATCCTCGAACCGGAATGTCACCCGCCAATTGCCTGACACGGAGACCGCATGACGACCTTTCATACGGCCTTTGGGCGGATGCAATCGAAAGCCGGGAAGGTCCATTCCTTCAGGACCGTTACTTCGGTCCAATGTGGTCAGGATGCGCCGAAGTTTCGCGACATGGTCCGGCGCGACCTTCGCAGATCGCTCACCCTCATATAGCTTTTGCAAGCCGGAAGATTACGCGGAGGGTGCGGTTTGGGGATGCCACCGAAGAAGACATCGACGCGAGGTTGCTGCGGCACTACGTATTAGAACTTACCCAAACAGGCTCATAGGATCCCTCTAAAGTAATTATTGGCATCATGCGCGCCTTCTTGCTCCTGCGCGAGGCACTGGCCACCAACCAAGAGTTGGTCCGCAAGGTCTGGTGGAGCTCGGACCGCACGCCGCCCCCCGGAGCACAAACTCCCCACGCTACCCCGTCTCTGCGGCGAGCCGTGGCCTGAGCCAGAGATAGAGAGCGCCGACTCCCAGCAGCAGCACGCCGGCAATCACCGGCGCGCGCCAATCGCCCGCCCCGGCACGCGCCAGGAACAGCGCAACACAGACCACGGCGCCGAGCGCAGGCAGCGCAAGGGGTAGCTCGAACGCGCCCTGGGGTTCACCGGGCCGCAGCTTCAGGATGACGAGTGCGCTGTTGACCACCGAAAACACCAAAAGCAGCAGTAATACCGTGGCCGAGGCCAATTGTGAGATGTCGCCCGACAAAATCAGAATCACGATCAGCCCGAAGATCAGCCCGATGGCCACATGGGGCGTGCGCCGCACCGGATGGATGATGGAGAGCGCGCGCGGCAGATGCTTGTCGCGGGCCATGCCGTATAAGAGGCGCGAGGCGGTGACGTAATTGATCAGCCCGGTATTGGCCACCGCGAAGATGGTAATGGCGATGAACACCCAGACCGGAAACCAGGGCGCAGCGCGCGCCATGACTTCGGCCAGCGGTGCATTGGCTTCGGCCAGTTCCTGCCACGGCACCACCGAAACGGCGGTGATCGCCACGCTCATATAGATGATGACGGTCAGCACCAGCGCCAGCACTAGACCGAAAGGCAGATCGCGCCGCGGATTCTTCAATTCCTCGGCGATGTTGATTGAATCCTCGAAGCCGAGGAACGAGTAGAAGGTGAGCACGACGCCCTGCACCATCAGCACCAGGGGAAGGCCGGCTTCGGTTTCCGAACCAACCGGGAATTCCAACAAATTCGCCGAACCCCAGAAGCGCAACCCGACTGCGATCAGGAGCAGCAATCCCCCCACTTCCACCAGCGTAAAGGCGACGTTGGCCCACATCGACTCGCGGATGCCGCGATAGACGATCGCGCCGACGATGGCGAGATAGATGAACGCCAGCATGCCGGTGGGCAGGCCCTCGAGGCCGGGCAGGGCTTGCAGATTTTCGCCCACCACACGAGCGCCTGCGGCGATCGAGGTGAAGCCCGAGCAGGCCACCGTAAGCCCGACGAAATGGGTGAGCAGGCGGCGGCGATAGGCGCGCTGCGTGATATAGGCGGCACCACCCGCACGCGGGTAGCGTGAGCCGAGCGAGGCATACGATAATCCCGTCAGCCCTGCCGCGCCCAGCGATAGCAAAAAAGCAAGCCAGATCGCCGATCCCATCTCGGCGGCAACCTGCCCCACCAAGCCATAAATACCGGCGCCCAGCATGCTGCCGGCGCCGTAGAGCGTCATTTGCCATAGGCCGATGCTGCGCCGGAGCGTCGGTTCGCCGGCACTGGCCGGTTCGGATTCTCTGCTAGCCTGTTCCATAGATTCGAGGGTTATATCCTTTGCTAGATTGTTGCAAAGCCATTCCTTTGTGCAACGGATTTTCGCTGATGGATGCAGCAGTCAATCCGGGCACGGGCGCTAATCACTCCTCCGGTCTGGGCGAACTTCGGAGACGCTGCACGAATTGCCGGATCAACAGTGGGATTCCGACCAGGAGCAAATACGGAATGACAGCACCTATAACCACCATATGGGGCCGAGCAATCCGCCGACAAGGCTGAACAATACGGCAAACGGAGTCGCCACTGCGATTGCAACCCATAACCCTCTGCGCCAGGATCCGACAACTCCTCTCAAGAGGCGTTGGCCAGCAACCCGATCAGCAAGCCGCCCAGAAAGAACAGGATCAGTCCGGACAGTATGGCCGGAATCGCAAACAGCAATTCCGCTGGATTCCAAAAATCCATGGAGTCGACGGGAGGCTCTACGCAGGGATCGGTGCCGGAGCCTGAACCTGCGTCATCAAATCATCGTCCCATTCGCCATCGACCACTACATGGGCCAGGGCGCCCAACTCTACCGCCTCGATTAGGTTGTGGGTGAGGTATGCATAGACGCCCGGCTGCCTGAAGGTGTAGATTGCCGCACCAGCGGAGCCGCCACGGATGAACCAGGTCTGAAGTCCGTGGGCAGGGGGATCGGCGAATGAGCCCTGCTCCCACACGTAGTCACCATGTCCGCCGATAAGGTGCGGTCTAGAGTCCCGGTTGGCTTGGGAGTGGATGAACAGGACAATCTCGCCAACCTCGGCCTTCATGGCACCATCGCCGGTGAGCGCGCCGACCCTGCCATTCAGCACCACATGGGACGGCGTGAGCGTGCGCATGACCTTAAGGACATCGGCTATGCCGTCGGCGTTTCGGGGGATGTAGTAGTCCTGCTCGCCGACATAGTAGGCCTTGTCGTAGCGGATGGGGCCGCCATCACGGTCCTTGAGGCCGTTCCTTGGCAGCACCATGACGGCCCCATTCATGCCGGAAACAACATGGTATGAAATCATCGATCCACCAGGGGCACAGTGATAGATGAAGGTGCCCGGCTTGATCGCCTTCCAGCGGAGCAGGACCTGTTCGCCCGGTTGTACGTGGGTAAGGGCACCACCGCCGAGCGCGCCCGTCGAGGCATGAAAGTCGATGTTGTGCTCAAAGAGATTGCCATCTGGATTCTTCAGCGTGAGATCTACGTAGTCACCCTCGTGGCAGATGATCAGGGGCCCCGGAATTGAGCCGTTGAACATGAGAGCGTTGATTTCGGTCCCGTCGTCGTCGATTACTCTCTTGCTTTCATGGACGACAAGCTCCACCTCGACAAGCTTCGGGCAGTCTGCGGCGACCTGCTCGTGCTCAGGAACGAAAGGTGGGTCGACAAGCTTCTGCTTGACGCGTGGCAACCCACTAATGTCCTCCTTAGCGGCGGCGGATGCCGCCACCGTTTGAGTCATGGCTGACATGGCGACCAATGTGCCACCAGCCTGCAGAATCCGGCGTCTGCTGATGTCGAACATGGACGATCCCTTCCTAGTGCCGTTGCCTCCATGAAGCCTATCTCGGGGTCCGCTTCGCTGGCCGAAACAAGCTGGTGCACCTGATCGACTTGGGTGAAGTGCCGCCGACGCCGGCGCTGCTCATAGCTGAACGTCTCGCCGTCTCGAATGGCTTCGAGTTGCTCGACCAGCTCCTGGCAGTCGAGGAGGAAAGTTCTGCCGGCCTGGTAGCCGCCGAAGCGGTGCAGCAACAGGATGGCCTGCCGGCGTTTGAGGCCGAAGAGCTTTTCGATGGTGGCGCGGTCGAGAACGGGGACCGGGAGTCGGCGGAGTTCCCCGATGATGCGAGGAACATGAAGCAACCAATGGGGTTGTGGGAGCAAGACGGTCTTTCCTTGCTCCCCACACGTTACCACACAGTTGTGCGAAAGGGTTGTTTTCCGGGTGTAAAATACCCTATGATGATGCTTCTTATAGTAGGCTATCGGGGTACTCTTATGTCCCCCCACCCCCAAATCCCCCGCGAGCGGCAGAACGAGGCGCTCCCGGATGGTGATGTCCACCTTCACTTCCTTGGCGGACCGTGCGGGCAGGGGTCCTTCGTAGGCCAAATAGAACGTGTGGCTGTTTGCATGGGTCTGACAATCTTCACGTTCGTAGCGCATTACGATGCCCGAGGAACGGTGAACGTCCTCGAAGACGGCATCAAGTTCCGTCCGGATCGCCTCGAAGGGAACGTCCGCCAGCTGCGTGAAGTCGAGGTCTTCTGAGAAGCGGTACTCGCCAAAGTAGCACCGCTTAATGGCGGTTTCACCCTTGAACGCCAACCGCTCCCGTAGCGGCGAGTTTGAAAAACCAACGAGGAACCACGGCAGGCAGTAGTTGCGCTCGAGCACCACCTCGGGAAGTCTCCGTCCACCCTTGCGCGCCAGGCGGTTCGAGAGCAAAGAGAGGTTGCGCTGGGGAATCATGCGATCAGGGCTTCGATTTCTTCAGGCGTCACGTTCACGCAGAGGCGCCAGCGCGCAATGCGCTTCCCCTCGGAAGGAAGTGAAGGGTCAAGTAAGTGATATGTGGCTGTGAGTCGACTTCGCAACCGCTCGAGATCGGCAGGAACATCGATGGCGCACACCTCAAGCAGATAACCGAGTCGCCGAATGACCGCCCCGATGTCCAGGCGCAACGCATAGTCGACAAGACGTCCGACCTCGATATCAGGCCGTCGCATCCAGAACCCCTTGGCTACATCGGAAAACCCACCGCAGTACTGCGGCTGCTTGAGCCCGTCGATCACTGTCCGCTCCATGTCGCTCACGACGACCCTCTCGGTCTTGTCCACCCATTGGGCCATCGTGCCGAAGACATGCTCTGGCTTGCATCGGACGAAGCGGAACTCGGTGCCGAGGATCATGCGACCTCGCATAGCGCGAGACGTCGTGACGTGGACAACGAGCTGCGGCTGCGTGACCATGCCGTGCAGATCCATGGCCGATGCGTGTGAGAGGAAATAGGGGTGCCCGGCGGCAAGCTCTCTCGCCACCAGATACGGGTTGCCAAGGTACTCGCGCTCGTGCCCGAGCTCGAACGGCACGAGGATGAACAGTCCGGCCTTGAGACGGGTGGCAATTCCCCGTTGGACGAGGGTAGCTGCGAAGTTTCGAGCCGACTTCGAGGCCAACCCGTTGATCTGCTTCACGTCGCTTAGAGAGAAGACCAATCGTCGGGTCTCGTGGAGCGTTGTGACGAGTTTGGCCGCCTGCGTCCCGAGCGTCTTGAAATTACCATTCTTTCTCATTTAGCCCGTTACGAGAGGTTATTAAGCATTTATATTATCACTATTCGTGCTGTACGTTGTCAAACCGATCCGCAATGCGTGGTCGCAGGCCATGGTGCTGCGGGCCATGCGCGAACAGATCGGGCAGCAACCCGCAGTGGTGGGTCCCTAATGCAAGCTTCTCTTCATAGGATACAATTGCAAGTGTAGCTTGCAAACATATCCTATTTTTGCGACATTAAGATGCCATGATTGAGCGCGAGATTACACCCTGCTTGGTTAAGCTGTTCGAGCAGTACCCCTTTGTCACCGTGACCGGTCCACGGCAGTCCGGCAAGACCACGCTCTGCCGGGCGGCCTTCCCTCATCTCAAGCACGTTGACCTCGACGAACCGAACCAGCGAGAGTTTGCCGAATCCGATCCCCAGGGTTTTCTCTCGCAACTTGGCGAGGGCGTCATTCTGGATGAGATCCAGCGTGTGCCGGATCTCCTGTCCTACCTGAAGGTCCTGGCCGACGAGGCGGGACGCAACAGCCTCTTCGTCCTGACGGGTAGCGAGCAGTTCAGGCTCTCCGATGCCATCAGCCAGTCACTCGCAGGGCGTACGGCATTGCTTCGTCTGCTGCCATTCTCTCTGGCCGAAAGGAGACAAACGGGCGCAAGCGACAGAGTTGACGACATCCTGTACTCGGGTTGCTATCCTAGGATTCACGATCAGAAGCTCGAGCCTCGGCAAGCACTCGGCGACTATTTCGAAACCTACGTCGAGCGCGATGTGCGCCGGATTGGGGAGATTCGCAATCTCTCGAGCTTTCAGCGTTTCGTCCGCTTGTGCGCTGGGCGTGTGGGGCAGCTGGCCAATCTCTCCGCTCTGGGCGCGGACGCCGGCGTCTCTCACACCACGGCGCGCCACTGGCTGACGGTCTTGGAAGCAAGCTACGTTGTTTTTCAGCTTCCGCCGTTTTATGCCAACATTCGAAAACGTTTAATCAAGTCACCCAAGCTCTACTTCTACGATGTTGGGCTGGCGAGTCATCTCATCGGCATCGAGCATGCCGGGCAGATGAGCACCCATCCGCTTCGGGGGCCGCTATTCGAGAATGCGGTTGTGGTGGAAGCCCTCAAGCATTGTTTCAATGGGGGCCGCCGATCCAATTTGTCTTTTTTCCGAGACACCCGAGGGTTGGAGTGTGACCTCCTGTATGAGAACGGTAACGGACTCGGCGCCATTGAGATCAAGTCCGGCGCTACGATTGCTTCTGATTACTTCGATGCGCTCAACCGGATTGCAAAGATGCTGCCGCAAATCTCCGCCAAAGCTGTCGTCTATGGAGGTGCGGATCGGCAATCCCGACGAAGCGGCGAGGTGGTGCCGTTGGCTGATCTAGTTGAAGTGCTTGAGCGCTTCGACCGAAGGGAGGGTGCCTGATGGACGTCTCCTCGCCTTCCGCAAGGAACTCATTTCAGAATACGGACGCTTCTCTGACCATTGACTGGACGATGCGAGAGAACGTCCGCGCCAAGCTCCGCGTTCTCGTGAAGCGCGTCCTCCGCCAGCACGGCTATCCGCCGGACAAGCAGGAGTCGGCGACCCGGACCGTGCTGGAGCAGGCCGAGATCCTGTCGGCTGGCTGGGCGAAGTGAGTGCCTCGATGGCAACCATGGATGCTTCGGAACGCGGCGGCAGATCCAGTGCGCCTGCTGGCGTGCGCGGGCCGACTGGAGGATCGGCTGCATCGGGGACACCGTGGCGGGCGGACGGAGCATCCGATTGCGAAGAGGCCGTGCTCATTCGCGAGCGGCTCGAGCGCCTTGGGGATGAGAAGGCAGCTCTTGAGGCCCGGCTTACCGAGCTTGAGGCCGCGCGGCCGGACGAACGGAAGGGGCTGCGGCCCACGGGTCCGGCAAACAGCCGCTCGGCGGGGCACGAGAAGGTCGTGCTGTTCCGCTCTCTCTTTCGCGGGCGCGAGGATGTCTTCCCCAATCGCTGGGAGAACGCCAGGACGGGCAAGGCGGGCTACGCGCCGGCGTGCGGCAACGAATGGATGCCGCGGCTATGCGAAAAACCGAGGATCAAGTGCGGCGCTTGCGCGAATCAGGCCTTCCTGGCGGTGACGGACGAGGTGATCGACGGGCACCTGCGGGGACGCCACACGGTCGGCGTCTATCCCATGCTCCCCGACGATACCTGTTGGTTTCTCGCCGCCGACTTCGATAAGCGGTCATGGCGGCGGGATGCCGAAGCCTTTCTCGCGGTCTGCCGGTCGAAGCGGGTTCCGGCGGCCTTGGAGCGGTCGCGTTCGGGCAACGGCGGGCATGTTTGGGTATTCTTCGCAGAGCCGGTGCCGGCCGCCCTTGCGCGCCGTCTCGGAGCCCATCTCCTGACCGAGACCATGGAGAGCAACCCCGACATCGGGTTCGAGTCCTACGACCGGTTCTTCCCGAGCCAGGATACGCTGCCGGCCGGCGGCTTCGGCAGTCGCATCGCGCTACCCCTTGACCACGGCCTGCGGGAGCGCGGCAACAGCCTTTTCCTCGACGAGGGTTCCGATCCCTGGCCGGACCAATGGGCGTTTCTCTCGTCGCTTCGCCGTCTGTCCCTGGCGGAGGCGTCGGAGATTGCCGACGAAGCCGCCCGGCAGGGCCGCGTTGTCGGCCTGCGCCTACCGATTGACGACGAGGACGAGGAACCCTGGACCGCGCCACCGTCGGGGCGTCGGCCGTTGCCCAGGATTGCTGTGCCACTGCCGGATCGCGGCGACGCGGTTCTGGGCGACCGGATCTACATTCCGCGAGCCGGACTGCCGGCGGCCCTGATCAACCGGCTCATTCGCCTCGCCGCTTTCCAAAATCCGGTCTTCTACAGCGCCCAGGCGATGCGGCGTTCGACGTTCGGCATCCCCCGCATCGTCGCCTGCGCAGAACTGCTCTCGCATCACATTGCCTTGCCTCGCGGATGCCGCGAGGCGATGGAGCGACTGCTCGAAGACCTGGGCATCGCCGTAGATCTGCGCGATGAACGCAATGCCGGCCATCCTGTCGAGACAGCCTTCCTCGGGGACCTGACCCCGGAACAGAAGGCCGCCGCCAGCTCATGGAGCAATGGATCGCGCGGCTCGGCGCGTTCCTCGACCTTCCGGCGTCCGCCATCGGACAGATTGGCGGCGGCAAGCGCAAGCCCGGGGGCATCGTCGATGTCGCGGTCATCCAGAGCCTTGTGCGAAAGGGCGAGGTAGACGATATCGTCGCCCGGTACGGACACCTTGTGGTCGATGAGTGCCACCACCTCTCGGCCGTGAGCTTCGAGGCGGTGGCTTCTCGCGCGAAGGCAAGATTCGTCCTGGGACTGTCCGCGACCGTCACGCGCAAGGACGGCCACCATCCGATCGTCTTCATGCAATGCGGCCCGGTCCGGTTCCGGGCGAGCGCGAAGGCTCAGGCCCGGCAACGCCCGTTCGGACACAGGGCGATCCTGCGCCCCACAGCGTTCCGGATGCCGGAGAGAGCGGACGGGGCGCGGCCTCCGATTCAACATGTCTATGCCGCCTTGGCCGCGGACGAGGATCGCAACGACCTGATCTTCAACGAAGTGCTGCACGCGCTGGAGGAGGGACGCTCGCCGATCCTACTCACCGAACGCAAGGACCATGCCCAGCACCTTGCGGACAGACTCGGCCGCTTCGCCCGGAACGTTCTCCTTCTCCTGGGAGGCATGGGGACAAGGCGGCGCCGCGATGTCATGCAGCGTCTCGAAGACATTTCCGAGACCGAAGAGCGCGTGCTGATCGCAACGGGCCGGTATGTCGGCGAGGGGTTCGACGATGCCCGCCTCGATACGCTGTTCCTGGCGATGCCGATTTCCTGGAGGGGAACGCTCGCACAGTATGTGGGTCGCCTCCACCGGTTGCACCCAGCGAAGCGCGAAGTGCTGGTCTACGACTACGTCGATGACGCGGCACCAACGCTCAGGCGAATGAGCGAGAGGCGCATCCGCGGCTATGGCAGCCTCGGCTATGCCGTCGAGAGGTTGGACGGCCGGACTGTCGCGTGAGATCGTGGGAGACAATCTGGTCCGTGTCTGTCCTTGCCGGGCAGTAGCCAGCGGTGTCGTAAGGCGGCGTCCCTGGCCGTGGGTGTCCGCGGCGAGCCCCCGCATCAAATTGCACACGGAACGGGTGACGACTACTCGGCGTTGCGCTATAAGTTTTTGTAAAACAGCAGTTTACATCAGACAGCGGTAGGTTCGACCGGAACCCGTGCGGCACAGCCGCGATCTCGAGATCCCTGAGCAGTTCCGACAGCGCCATGCTAGCCATTGGCTTTCCGCGCACGCTCGGAAACACGAGCGGCCTGCCGCGACCGAGCGCCCGCGCCTTCTCGAGGATCTCCAGAGCACGCCGACACAGCGGGACCCGGTGCTCGCGCGCCGCCTTCGTGCGTGGGGCCGGGATGGTCCACGCACCCTCGGCCTGATCGATCTCCGTCCAGAGCGCCCCGCGGACCTCGCCGGAACGTGTCGCCGTCAGCACCAGGAACTCGAACGCCAGCTTCACGACCGGCCGCGCCCTCGACGCCCGCACCGTCTCGATCGCGGACGTCACCTAGCCGTGCGGCAACGCCCGCATGTGCCTCACGACATCCCCCTGCGAACCGAGCACCGGGCCGATCCGGTCGGATCGCAACCTCTCTCCTTTGTGCCTTGCTGTGCCTCGCCTTCAGGCCGCCTCCGAACACGGACTTGTATCGGAAGAAGCTGTTCTCAACGCGCCCCTGCTGTCGGTAGCCCGACTCCTTCTGCCACTCCCGTGGCCCGACCTTGCGAATCCTCTGAAGAGACGCTTCACGCTGCGCCCAGGGGCCGTCGGTGGGCCCCGTCGACAGCGCAGAGCGACGAGGGGAGATCACAATCACGACGTTCTCTGTACCGGCCGCGCTGGCCCGATCGTAGACCGACCTGTGGTCGTAGGCCCCGTCCGCCGTGAAACGCCGGATGGGAACTTCGAGCGGGGCGAGAAGATCAGGGAGTGTGGAGGCGTCGTCCCGGCTGCTCGCTGTGAGTTCGGCCGCCACAATGAACCCCTCCGCATCCACTCCGATGTGCAGCTTCCGCCAATCCCGGCGTTTCTTTGATGTCTTGTGCTTGTGCGCGTTCCATTCGCCGCGACCCAGAATCTTGAGCCCTGTGGAATCAACGATCAGGTCGATCGGGCCGTCGTGGGCTCGGGTCAGGGGCGGCACCACAACGATTTGGTTCCGGCGAGAGAGGGTGGTGTGGTCCGGGGCCTTGAGGTCGCGGCTCATCAAGCTGAGCAGCGAGTCCAGAAACCCCTCCGTCTGGCGAAGCGGTAGGCCGAAGACGACCCGCAGCGTCAACGCGGTCCGGATCGCGAGGTTCGAGTATCGACGCTGCCCTCCGCGGAGACCGTTCTTCGGTGGTATCCACGCGGCAATCGCATCCTCGCTCAGCCAGATCGTGACGTCCCCGCGGCTCCTGAGGCCACGCTCGTACTCCCTCCAGTTCCGGATTCTGTACTTCGTCTTGTACTGGCGGTTGATTCGGCTCGACTTCCCTGCGGCCATGACGTTGCCCCCTTGATCTTCATGATGGACCGGAACCCTCCGCCGATGCTAGCGTGCCCGCTTACGCCGATTCATGCACCAATGCCGCTCTGTGTCGCAATTGGCAAGGCCTTCAATCCGTTCGCCACGGATTGATCACATCGACCCCACAGCCCTCGAAGTCTCCCACGTTCCTGGTAATGATTTCCGCCCCCCGAGAGCGGGCAATCGCCGTGATTTGGCAGTCGGCATGGTGGATCGGAAGGCTGGCGGCACGGCGGTCGGCCGCGATCACGGCATAGGCGCGGGCGCTTTCACTGTCGAAAGGTAGAATCCGTCCGGCGAAGTCCTGGCGAAGCATGCCTTCGATCTCGGCAGTAAGCTTGTCTCGCCGTTGACCAGCTGGCAGGATCGCAACGCCATATCGGAGCTCGGCCTCGCTGATCACGGATAGGAATACATTCGCGGCAACCTGTTCGGCCAGCCAGGCTTCGACCCCGGGATCGGGATTGGGGCGAATCAACTCCGAGACGACATTGGTGTCGAGCAAGATCATTGCCGGTGGCTCAATCGAACCGGGGCGGATCGCGCATCGGTTCGCGAGGCGGCAAATCTAACTCTGCGCCGCCCAATGGGGGTTACGATAGCAACGGTGCAAAATCCAACGCTAAGGGTCGTCGCCTGGTGTCCTTAGCGGTCTCAGGGCGGCTCCGTGGAGGTCCTCATCCAAGTCGAAGCGGTACTTCCCGTAGGGGTTGAGGTGGCCGTAGAGAGCCGGCGATAGGTGGCTCAGGTCGAGGTCCCCAGCCAGGACTCCTTCGGTCCGCAGCTGAGCCAGCGCGGCCTCCATGTAGACTGTGTTCCAGGTCACGACCGCGTTGGTCACCAGGTTCAGGCAGAGGATCTGATCCGTCTGCTGCTCAGTCTGGCGGCGCCGGACCTTGCCCTCGTGGGCGAAGAAGAGGAAGCGGCGCAGGGCGTGCAGCGCTTCTCCTTTGTTCAGCTGTCGATGGATCCGTCGGCGGTAGTCTTCGCTCTTGATCCACTGGAGGATGAAGCAGGTCTTGACCAGCCGGCCGTACTCGCGCAGGGCTCGCGTCAAGGCATTCTGGCGGACCCCGGCCTGGAGCTTGGAGATCAGGAGGGATGCTGTGACCCAGCCGAGCTTGAGCGAGCCGGCCACCCGGAGCAGATCGTCCCACCGTTGGAGAATCCGTTGCCGGGCAACGACACCTTTCAGGAGTGTTCCGGCACCGTCTTTGCGAGGTTGGGAATCCAGGCGGTAAAGCCGTTGGGCCCCAAGGTCCCGAATCCGCGGAGCGAATTGAAGACCCAGCAAGTCAAAGAGAGCAAAGACGAGTTCGGTGTATCCAGCGGTGTCGGTGGTGTGTTCGAGGATCGGGAGGTCGGTCTGGTTGTCGAGGATCTCATCGAGGATGTAGGTGGCATCTCGCACGGTCGAGGAGATGACCTTGGAGCCATACTGGGAGTACTGGTCCGAGGTCCAGGTGTAGAAAGTCAGCCCTTTCCCCAGGCCGAAGTATCTGGGAAGGGCCGTCGCGTTCTCGGCTCTTCCTCGCACTGGGAATCGCTGGCCATCGGAGGACGATAGGGACCCTCCGCCCCAGGCTTGAGCCAGGGGAAGGCGGTGCTGGTAGTCGACAAGAGCCGAGAACGCCGCCTTGAGCGTCTCTTCACGCAGGTACCAATCAGTCGTCCACGCCAGTTGGCGGTAGGAGAGGTCGCTCACCTCGGCCATGGTGGTCAACCCGAAGTTGCAAGCCTGAGCGAGGATGGTGGCGTAGAGGTGGCGGGTCAGATCGGGGTTGCGGGGCTTGGCCCCTCCCGCATGGGTGAAGTGTTTCGTGAAGCCGGTCCACCGGTCGACCTCGATCAGCAGGTCAGCGAGTTCGATACGGGGAAGGCGTTGCGCCACCTGCACGCTCAGCGAGACAATCTCCTCGGGGAGTTGCTCAGCGGCGTGGGGTGAGATCACTACGCGGTCGTCTTGCAGGCGGACGGTCTCGCTGTTTTCCAGATGATTTTCAAGTCCGTCTACGAGGTTGTCGATGGACTCTGCGATGGTGGCGAGCCGCCTGGGGCCGTGCTCGGTGAGGGTCAGGATCCGGCACACTTCGCCTCGAAGAACGGGCCAGCGGTCCGCGGAAATCAAATAGGTCGCTGGATTGGCGAATCGCCGGCTGCCTTCGAGCCAGATGTCACCCGATCGAAGTGCATCACGTAGCTGGAAGAGGACACACAACTCGTAGAGGTGTCGGTCAATCCGCCCCTGCTCATCGACGAGATGCGGCCGCCATTTGGAAGGCACGAAGCCGAGGCCAGCGTCATCGGGCACTCTGCGCCGGCGCTCCCGGTTTAAGGTCTGTAGCAGTTCCACGGCTTCGTGCAACGGAGCCACGAGGCTCAGACTCCGAAACTCCAACGCCTCTAGGACTGCCGTGGCGAACTGCCGAATGTGTCCGTAACGGTGCTCGATCAGGTCGAAGTGGGTATCGTCGAGAGGCCGCAGGAGCCGTTGCGAGTCCTCGACGGCGACTGCGAAGCGGTCCCTGGAGGAAACCTCCTCGAAGATACGCTGCCGCAGTTGCTCGTCCGGAATGGCCGGGTCCAGGATGAGACGTCCAATCTGGGAAAAGAGGGACATCTTTTCGTTTGTGGCTCGGGCCGTGGCCGCACGCCACTCATCGAGCTCCCGTCGCGAGCGCGCGGCGGATTTCTGAAGGGTGCGGTTGTAGAGATCGACCACCTCATCGACCAGATCGATCAAAGTCTCGTGCAACAGCCCCAGCAAGATTGGATAGCGCCGCTGCTCGGGCATGCGCTCCAAGGCCTGATTGGTCGACCGTCGACCCACCTGAGCCAGAAACTTCCGGCGATTCGGATTCAGAACACTCAGATCCCATTGGTGGATCCCCAGTTGGCGCAGGTATTCGATCTTCTCCAGCTCGCCCTTGATGGCGCTGGGATTCTCGCCGCCGGCCCCTTCGCCGAGCCATGCAAGGCGGGAGCGACCTCTGGGGTGTTGCGTCGTCAAGAGGCGATCGAGCTGGGCTCTACGCGTAGGGGTCAGCAGAGGCTCCAGCAAACGGAATGTCTTCGATTGAGCCTCCTGGCGGGCCGTGCCCACCAACCGCACCAGACGATCGCCAGGAGGGCGAACGATTCGCTGCGCCCGAAGGCGATCGCAGGCGAGCCGCAAAAGGAGAATCGCTTTATCGTGTTCGAGCGCTCGGTCGACGAGCCACTCCAGCAGCCCCTCGTAGTCCTGGGGGCGCGGCAGGGAGTAGCCCAGGTGTTCCCGAACCTCCCCAACGTGGTCGCTCTGCGTCTGCTCTCGTCCACCGTGACCTTCAACTGATCCGCCACAAATCGAATCGCTTCCAACGGCGCAAACTTGAGGTCCTCAGGAACGAATCCCAAGTACCGCAAGGCGCACAGCTGCATGGCGATCCCCAGCCGATTGGCGGGACGACGACGGACGGCAATAAGGTCGCAGTCCGGACCTGTCAGCGTGAATGAGCGAACGAGCTCTGCAGAGGGAACATGAGCCGGCCAACGCTCAAACCGCGCCAGCTCTGCTTCCGAGAGGATTCGCGGCGGCATTTATGCGGCGCGTTGCCAGCGGGCAGAGGACAAATCAGACAAGAAGCGTGATCGCTTCGTAGACCGTGCTACGAGCGATCCTCAACTGCCGAGCGATCTCCGCCTTCGAGAGCCCCTCGGTGAGGAGTCCCTTGACTGCCTGGAGCTTCTCCGGCGTCAGCCGGTAGCGCTGCCCCTTCTTTCGCCCGCCCCACGTCTCACCCCGAGCCTTTTTTGCGGCTAGGCCCGCACGGATACGCTCCGAGATCAGGTTACTCTCATACTCGGCCATGCCGACCAGCATATGGCGGAATATCTTGGCTGAAGCACTGTCGCCCGTCAGATGCCCGTCTCGTACCGAGATGTAGTCGATCTTGCGCTCGTCCAGGTCCTCAAGGAAGACCAGTAGCTGGCGGGCGCGCCGACCCATCCGGTCGTTGCGCCAGACGACGACAGTTCCTACCTTGCCGGCGATGATGTCCCGTTCGAGCCGCCCAAGAGCTGGGCGGTCTAGGGAGCGGCCGGTATGCCGATCTCGATACCAGACGACAGGGCGGTCAGCGGCGTGGGTCTGAAGCCAACTCTGGAGTTCGGGCTCCTGAGATCGGAGGTCTTGACGGCTCGTGGATACCCGGAGGTAGACGGCGATGGCCCGGAGGTTCACCCGGCCATTATGTACGATTTCATCGGTCGATCAAATCGGGCACTCTGGGGCTCACAGAAACCCCAAAAGAATCAGGACACAGCCCAATCATTTCAACAAACCCTTCAAGTCGGACACTGCCTGATCGCTTCAGGTCCAGCAGCCCTTAGCGTTGGATTTTGCACCGTTGCTATCGTAACCCCAATACTTGAACAATATCTTGGAGCAGGATCATCGAGCGATCAAACGACGAGTGAAGACCAAGCAGGGCTTTCGTGAATTCCACGCGGCGCGCCGAAAGATCCAAGGATACGAGGCAATGCACATGATCCGGAAGGGGCAGGTGAGGTGGGTGAGCGGTTCGGATGTCCGGCGACAGATTCAGTTCATCAACAAGCTGTTCGAGGTGGCTGCATGAGACGGATCCCGGTCGACTCGACCAATCGCTCTCTTGCCGCTTTTTGAAAGTTGCAACACATCCTCCGGGTCTGCTTCGCTGGCCGCGACAAGCTAGTTTACTTGATCGAAGCGCGTGAAGCGGTGCAACGCCTGGGGCGAGGCATCGCGGATCGCCTTCACCGGCCCGTCCAAACCAGATACGACTTCCGCAACGGGAACCAAGCTGCCGCGTTTGAGGGCCATGCCTTATTTTCCCATGCCTGTCACACAAGAACCACAGGGGACGAGCGCTACTGGATGCTGGGCAGGTCGATGGCAAGATCGCCGACGGGAACGAACCCGCCGCGGTCGCCGCGTTTCTGCTGCTCGTCTTTGCTCATCGAAGCTCCCTGCCGCCGATTAGTCGATCACTCGTGCCGCCTCGATCCGACACATTTGACACTGACAATAAGCTGAGGCATATAATACGTATTGATACGTATCAGAACGTCTCACGTTTTGTGCCGTTCTGTTGCGGATTTGGATAGCGTAAACTACCGCCGCGTGCCAGTCACCATCGACGGGAAGGTCATGTTCTCCATCGGCGAGGCGCTTCGCGAGGCGGCGATCAGCCGAGCCACGTTCTTCCGGTGGGTCAAGGATGGCGTCATCAAGGACGCGGAGTTCAGAGACCGTAACCGCCGGCGGGTGTTCACGGCGGAAGAGGTTGATGAGCTAAGGCGATTCGCGCAGCGGTTGGTCTCGTCGCCGCAGCTCCGGACCCCCTTGGGTAAGGCATAACGGATGGACACGTTCTCGAAGCAGAAGCGCAGTTGGGTGATGTCGCGCATCACCGGGAAGAACACCGCGCCGGAGATCGCGCTACGGCGGTTCCTCCACGGGCGCGGCTTCCGGTTCCGGGTGCACCGGAAAGACTTGCCTGGGTGTCCTGACATCGTGCTTCCGAAGTATCACACCGCAGTTTTGGTCCACGGGTGTTTCTGGCACGGCCACACCTGCAAGGACGGTCGCCGGCCGCGGAGCAATCAGGACTACTGGAACTCGAAACTCGAACGCAACGCGAAGCGAGACGCGAGAAATGCTCGCCTGTTGCGCGCCCTTGGATGGAAGCGAATCGTCGTTTGGGGATGCGAGGTTGCCGACGAGCGGCGCCTAGAACGGAAAGTCATTCGACGGTTGGAGTCCACGCGCTGATGCCGCCTACCTTTGCATCGTTCTTTTCAGGAATCGGCGGATTCGATCTCGGCTTCGAGCGTGCAGGATTCAAGATCACCATGCAGTGCGAGATCGAAAAGTATTGCAACACGATTCTCGAAAATCACTGGCCCACGGTCAAACGGTTCACAGACATCAAAGAGGTCTCAGCTCCGGTGCATAGGGCGGCAAGCACTCCGTGGCGATGTGGCCTTCGGAGAGCTCGATGAACTCCCGCACCAGGCGGCTGCGGTGCGCCAGTCCACTGCTCGATATTGGAGGACCACGCGAGTAGGGGGCTCCTCAGTGTCGCTGAATATAGCGAAGCCGCGCATTCCAGCCACATCTGTGTGCCCCCTGAATCCAAGGCAGCACCAGCGCACTTTATCGTTCGACATTTACTTGAAGAACTACTTAAAAAACCTCGTAATGAACTTGCGACTCAAACCCCTTTCTGAGCAGCAATCAGTACCGTTTTCATGATATAAGAGGATACCGCAATTACGCGAGAGCGTAAACACATAAAATCATACATTTATAATTGCGGAGATTGTTAACAGTCGCCCGGACTTGCGCGTATCTATACAGGCTCAGGCTTTCGGCGCAACTTCCCGCTCCCAGCGCGAGGATCGCGCCAGAGCGATTCTCTCGCCCACGGACCCCACCGTTCTCGCAACCGCGCGACCCACTCCAGTCCCCGAGTCCGAGGCTGGCTTCCGTCACGAGCAGCCGGCCGAACGAGCGGCCCGTCGAACTTCAGAGTGCGAAGCTCAGTACGTAGAGGCCCACGCCAGTCACGCAGGTGAGCCACAGGCCCGCGAAGATAAGCCAGCCCCAGAACCGGTGCCGTGGACTGAAGGATCCCGGCAGGAAGCCGGGAAAGCGGCGCCACGACAGGACCGCCAGTACGCACCAGCCGATGAACGTCGGGACTGCAACCGCGAGATGTACGGCGAAGAGACCGGCCATCGTCGCCGTTCCGTAGTACGCGCTCACGGTGAATGCGTCCACGGCGTGCCCGAATCGGATGCTGCCCTCCAGCATCAGCACGGCCACAAGCGCCCCGAGCAACACCCCCACCTGAAGCCTGCGGTGGGCGCGGTAGCGGCGTTGCGCCGCTAGGCGCAACGCCTGGGTCATCAGAAACGGCGCGACGGCGAAGAACACCATCGCGACGTCCACGAAGGCGTCCGCACGCGTCCCGAGAAAGCCTGTCGTCAGCATGGGTTCCGAGCCTCGACGACGAACGGCTGGTGCTGACCTGCCCCCAGGAACGAGTCCACTCTCTAAGTTAGACCTGGGACCTGGGTAATCTGGCCTCCGGCGCCGGCGGCCGATAGGCCAAGGCGCTGTGAGGCCGTCGCTGGTTGTACTCCCTGCGCCATCTCTCGGCCAACACCTTCGCCTCCCACAACGTGTCGAAGACTTCTACGTTCAGCAGTTCATCCCGCAGTTTTCCGTTGAAGCTCTCCACATATCCATTCTCCCAGGGGCTGCCGGGCTCGATGTATAAGGTCCTCACCCCAACAGCCTTCAGCCAGTCCCGAACCGCCTGAGCCGTAAACTCTGACCCGTTATCGGACCGAATGTATTCAGGCACTCCCCGATCCACGAACAACTCCGCCAATCGATCCAACACGTCCTGGTGATTCATCTGTCGTTGGACCTCAATGGCCAGACACTCCCGGGTGTATTCATCCAGTAGGGTTAATAATCGAAAGGCCCTTCCGTCATGGGTTCGCTCATGCACGAAGTCATAGCTCCAGACGTGATCCTTGTGAGCCGCTCGTAACCGAACGCAGGATCCATCATGAAGCCACAGTCTCCTTCGTTTCGGCTGTCTGGACGGGACTTTCAGCCCCTCCTGTCTCCACAACCTCTCCACCCGCTTGTGATTCACTTTCCACCCTTCCCAACGAAGCATGGCCGTGATCCGTCGGTAGCCGTATCGCCCGTAGTGCGTGGCCAACTCCACCATCTCAGCCACCAATCGAGCCTCCTCATCGGGGATATGCCTTTCCCTTCGCTGGGTCGATCGAGCCTGTCCCAGCACTTGGCAGGCCCGACGTTCGGAGACGCGCTCTGCTCCCAATCTCTCCCTCACCCACACCACTGCGCGTCTCCTCTTCGTCGGGCCTAGAAGTTTCCCGAGGAAACTTCCTTTAGGATCTGCTTGTCCAAAGACAGATCTGCCACTAGCTTCTTCAACCGGGCATTCTCCTTCTCCAACACCTTCAACCGCTTGGCCTGATTCAGTCGAAGCCCTCCGTACTCCTTGCGCCACCGGTAGTAGGTCTGCTCGGTCACCCCAATCTGTTTGCACACCTGGCCCACCGTCTGTCCTTGAGCTAGACCCACCTCTGCCTCACGCAACTTGATGATGATCTGTTCTGCACTAAATCGCTTCCCTGCCATCTCTTGCCTCCTTCCTAAAACCGAAAATCCTAACATTCAACTTGGACTCGTTTTAGGGGGCAAGGTCAAAAGCTGCAAGGCTATTGCGGCCCTGCTGCGTGCTCCGAGGAACACACACAGGCTTTTGGGTCCTGCTCTGGAACGGCCTCCGATTTCGCTCTCCGGGCCTTCTGCGAAGTCGGCAACCCATCCCGCTGCCAGGGACTCGTAGACTCTCGTGTACTCACGAATCCCTGGCAGAAGCTACCGTATACGATTACACGTTTCTGTTTGCTACCCCCGGTCAGGAAGGTCATGGTGCGCCCCAAAGTCGAAGCGATGTGCAATCCGCGATGTAGCTGAAATCCCGGTCCGTTGACAGCATGACAAGTTTGTGGCCGATGCAAAGCTGGGCGAGCAGCGCATCGATGGTTCCGACCTGAATTCCGTGGCCGCGGCATTCGTTACGCAGGCGGGCCGCGTCAATATGGTCGCCGCGCGTCGGCACAATCATAGTGATGGCTGCGAAGCGATCGATGATTCGCGCCCCGGCGCGCGGGCCACGGCAGCCCTGCAACAATTCCTGAAGTACCAGGCCGGTCGTATAGACCGTCTCGCCGCCGCCGAGCGCCTCCCGCAGGCGCCGCACCTCGGAGGTTTCCGGCGGCGAATCCCGCCTGAGTGCCAGAGACCAGACGCTGGTATCCACAAACAAGCTCACTTGCGGGTCCGCTCGCGCTTGTAGTCGTAATCGCCGTCCCAATCCAGTTTCCCGAACAGATCGAGCAGCCGTTCCTGCCCCCGGCGCGCGATGAATTCCCGCAAGGCGCGGTTGACGGTGGCTTTCTTAGTCTTCTCACCACCGATCGCCAATGCCTTCTCGAGTAGGTCTGGATCTATCGCAAGGTTCGTTGCCATTGTGTTATTCTCCACACATTTTATAACACATATCTTGCTCCAAGATTGCATCGTTGATACCGACACTTCGCCAGTTCAATCCACTGATCTCGTGCCGCCAGCGTCGTCTCCTATGGCGTCTCAAAAAAGGTCCGTTCTGACCATACAGTTCAGTAGCATGGAACATGATGCATTTCATGTTCCGTATCTGTCAGATACAATACCCGAAGCTGCATTCCATGGACAGGCCGTGAAGACCGTCGCCTATCTGCGGGTCTCGACCGCGCAGCAGGACCTGCGCAGCCAGCGCCTCGCCATCCTCGGGTACGCGCGAAAGCACGACTTCCGCATCGACGACTTCATCGAGGCGACCGCCTCTGGACAGGCTTCCGAAAAGCGCCGCCGCCTCGATGAGCTGATGAGCGTCCTCCAGCGCGGAGACCGCCTGGTCGTCAGCGAACTCTCGCGGCTCGGTCGGTCGCTGGGTCAGATTGTCGCCATCCTCGACGCCCTCGCCAAGGCCGGCATCGCCTTCGTGGCGCTCAAGGAGAACATCCGCGTCGAGGGCGCGCGCGACATCCAGACCAAGGTCATGACCACCCTCTTCGCGCTGTTCGCCGAGGTCGAGCGCGACCTGATCTCCGAGCGCACCCGCGAGGGCCTCGCCAAGGCCAGGTCCTCGGGCCGGAAGCTCGGCCGCCCGAAGGGCTCGCTGGGCGTCTCACGGCTCGATGGCAAGCAGGACGATATCCGGCGCTTCCTCGAACTGGGCGTTTCCAAGACCGCCATCGCCAAGATCACGGGCGTGTCCCGTACCACCCTCTACAGCTTCATGAGCACCCGAGGGCTCAGGCCGAGCCCTTAGCGTGTATTTCAACACGAATCTTGTCAGTACCCTTACTAACGCCGCGCGCGCTTGCGCCGCGGACTCGCAGGTGATCACCCAGTCGTCCGCATACCTCGTCAGCTGATACCCTCGCCGGCGCAACTCCTGATCAAACGGCGTCAAGAGAATATTGCTCAGCAAGGGCGAGATCACCCCGCCTTGCGGCGTCCCGCGGTCTGTCGGAAACAGTCGTCCCTCAGCATAGATTCCAGCCACGAGCATCGTCCGTATCAGACGGAGCACGCGACCATCCGCTACACGTTGGGCGATGAGTGTCAGCAGCTTCTCATGATCCACCGACCCAAAGAAGTCCTTCAGATCCGCGTCCACGATCCACTCGCTCCCGCTCTCGATCTCTTTCCACACTTTGCGCAAGGCGCCCTTCGTCGATCGCCCTCGCCGATATCCGAAGTTGGCTTCATCGAACACCGGCTCGAAGATCGGCTCAGCCGCTGGAGCAGCGCTTGTTGACACACCCGATCGTAGATCGTCGGAATGCCCAACCCGCGGTACTCTCCCGGCTTGCCCGCCTTCGGGATGCGCACCTGCCGTACCGGCTGAGGCGCGTAGACATCCTGACGCAACTCCTCGTGCAACCGATCCAACTGGGCATCGAGTTGCTCCTCAAAGTCCGCCACAGTCTGCCCATCAACGCCTCCACTTCCCCGGTTCGCCTTGACACGCTCCCAGGCAATCTCCAAGTTCTTCCGCTGGTACACCTTGTCGATTAATGAGTGCACCTTCCTCGCAGCGGTCGGATTGATCCACTCCACCAGTCTCCTCACACGACGATGTTCGGGTCTTTCACTCATGGAGCTTTCCATCCTCGCCGCTTTTACTCACTAGCTTTGTCTCTCGTTCCCGCCGTCTTCGCCGGCCGCCTTCCCCGACCCACTCCGGTCGCCGATCACTCGGTCGCACGGCTTTCACCGCGCTTGAGGTACTATTCGGCCGTCCGATTACTGGCCGGGCGTCGCTCACCACTTCGCGTCTCCGCTTATAGGCTTGCTTTCCGCGGCGCCACCCGCGGACCCGGCCAGTCCTCCTGAGGTCACACGCTGTTCTTCCCTACCGTGCCGTCCGCAAACACCTTGGTGCGGCGGGTGAATGAGTAACGCCTTCGCCTCCATAGTGCAGGCTCGACCTTGCCCCGCCTTGGGCCGACCGGTTCATCTTCGGGGTGCCCCCATCGATTACGGCCCGGTAGTTCTCCTCATGCCCTTCGGATTCCGCCTCACCGCGGACACCCTGCCCTCCGGAGTCTGCGAGAGACGGCTCCAGGTCCGCCTTGGCTGTTTCCAGCTTTCGCCTGCGTGCCCGTTTAGGCTTCTCCATACCTCTCCTCTCACTCCGGCCAGCGAGGCATTGCCCCCGCTTTTAGATATAGCGCCCCTCATCCAAGCGCCAGGGGGACTTCAACCCTCCTGAACAACGCGCTGCTCAGCGCACACTACGCCCTCTGCTGACTTCTGCGTCCCCATCCGGTCGCCTCTCGGCTTCCTCAGTCCCAAACTTCGGGACGGAACGCAGACCTCCCGGGGTAAGTCTGACCGCCTTCACCGCATACCTGCCGGATCTACAGCCTTGGCCCTTGATGGATATGGACTTCGCGATCAGTTGTCCGCTCGTCCGACCCAGGATGCCTCTTATCCGGTTTCTGTTCGTCAGGTCACGGCTTTGCTCCACGTTTCCTTCAGACCCCGCCTCACGGCGACGCCCTTGCGCTTCACTAGCACTTCGCCTCCATCACGCTGTGCAGAGGACTTTCACCTCCAAGCTGTCAGACATGCCCGGCACACAACATGCCAGCCTTCGCTGGACACACATTTTTACGGCAATCTGGGCGGCACCCTTGCCAGGACGGCCAAAAAAGAAATCTGGCTTGGTAGTCCTGCGGCGCGAAGTGGAGTAGCGTAGGTCTCGGCGGCCGTTTTGCCGAGACCTATGGCCGTTCGCTAGGCTGAGTTCGATGGGCGGCATCTGAAACGCCAGATTATCAATGCAGTGGGAGAGTCAATCATGCCCGGGACGCTGGCACGGCTGTTTCGCCATACGGTTTCCTACAACAAGCCGGATACGATCCTGACCAAATCAGATGGAGCCTATCGGCCCATTTCCTCTCAGGAGCTTTATCGCCGGGTGGGACGTCTGCATCACGAATTGGCCCGCGCTGGTATTCGAAAGGGCGACCGTTGTGCCCTCCTGTCCGAGAACCGATGGGAGTGGGCCGTCGCCGACTTCGCCATGATGACCGCGGGGGTGGTCAGCGTTCCGCTTTACCCAACACTGACCGCAAAACAGATCCACTACTTGCTCGAGCACTCCGAGGCGCGCGCCATCATGCTCTCCAGCAGCGAGCAGCTCGACAAGATCAAAAGCACCTGGGACTCCCTTCCCGACCTCGAAGGCGCCATCGTGTTTGACCCGATCGAAGGTGAGGCCCAGCAGATCACCACGCTTGCGGAGCTCATAAGAGAGGCGCCCCTAACGGCGGATGAGGGCGAGCATTTCGAGCAGGCGACCAGTAGCGTTCAGCCGGATGACCTGGCCAGTATCATCTACACGTCCGGAACCACGGGAACACCGAAGGGCGTCATGCTCTCGCACCACAACTTCGCTACCAACGTCCGCGACAACGGATTCGACATACGCGAAGGAGATGTGTGTTTGTCGTTCTTGCCTCTGTCCCACGTTGCGGAACGAACGGCAGACTACGCGTTCTACTACCAGGGCGCTACTGTTGCTTACGCTGAATCCATCGAGGCCGTCCCGCAAAATATGATGGAAGTGCGTCCTACCATTGCTGTCGGTGTCCCGCGGTTCTTTGAAAAAGTGCACGGTCGAGTGATGGAAAAGGTCGCCGCCGGACCTCCGCTTCGCCAAAAACTCTTTCACTGGGCGGTGGGGGTTGGAAAACAGGCTCTGCCTTACCGACTCAAGGGGACTCCTCTTCCGCTCGGCTTGCGGCTGCGGCATCTGATGGCCGATCGCCTGGTCCTGGGCAAGCTTCGGGGCCGTCTAGGAGGCCGTATCCGTTACTTCGTTTCGGGAGCCGCTCCGCTGGCAAAGCACCTCGGGGAGTTCTTCTTCGCAGTAGGCATCCGAATCTGCGAGGCCTACGGGTTGACCGAGACTTCGCCCGTCGTGAGCGCCAACCATGCCGATAGCCTGCGTTTCGGAACCGTCGGGCGGATCATTCCGAATGTCGAAGTCAAGATTGCAGACGACGGGGAGATCCTTGTCCGCGGGCCGAACGTCATGCAGGGCTACTTCAAGATGGATGAAGCCACTCGAGAGGCGATCGTCGATGGCTGGTTCCACACGGGGGACATCGGCCGTCTCGACGAGGACGGATACTTGATCATCACCGACCACAAGAAGGATCTGTTGAAAACGTCCGGCGGGAAGTACATCGCCCCACAGCCGATCGAGAATCAACTCAAGACGTGCGATTTCATCTCGATGGCCGTAGTGGTTGCGGAAGGACGCAAGTTCCCCAGCGCCCTAATCGTGCCGAACTTCGAAAGGCTCAAACAGTATGCGGCCGCCAACGGCCTTTCATGCGCGAACGAGGCCGAGCTGGCAAGCCACGATGCGATCGTACAAATGCTCGAGGGACAAGTCGAAACGGCCTGTCAGGATCTGGCGCACTACGAACAGATCAGGAAAATCGCGGTGCTCGATCGTGAGTTTTCGCTCGAAGAAGGGGAGATCACTCCTACGATGAAGATCCGCCGCAAGGTCGTCGTCGAGCGGCACGCCGCGAGAATCGACAAGCTTTACGAGTAGGGCGGCCCGCGAGAGACCGCTACTTCAGCGCGCCCCGCCGAAGTGTGACGATCACAAGCACAACCACGGTTAAAGCCCCTAGCAGGGTCAAAGTAGCTCCCATGCAGATGGAGCTAGGCCGGTAGACGAATTCGATCCGGTGCCGCCCGGGAGGTACGGCGATCGAGTGCAAGGCCGCGTAGACCGGATAGATGGGCACTCGGTCGCCGTTTGTAAACTATCTGAAGGCCCAGATAGGATGTGTTGCAACTTTCAAAAAGCGGCAGGAGAGCGATTGGTCGGGTCGACCGGGCGCCGTCTCATGCAGCTTTTTGAAAGTTGCAACACATCCATGACAGGCCTTGCGAAAATCGTGGATGGGGGCCGGTCCCCACCGCTCTCCGATCCTTCGACAAGGGAGGTTGACAAGTTTTGGTGGTTGAACAGAGCCTGCTTCACATCACGCTGAATATGAATCACAGGCGGCGCAGTCCGCGTTCAGAAGTGAGTCAGGAGGCAATTGATCTTCTGTCTGTTTTGATTCAGAAGTCGGAGTTCCCGATCCCCGGCCAATCCGCTTATCGCTGTGACGTTTTCGAGCCGGGGGGCCGCTGCCCCTGCTTCCAGGTGCTTGATGCGAACGGCGTTTCCCTCGCGACCTTCGGGGTCGGGCTGGGGGTGGACTGCTCGCAGGGTCTGTGGATCGCCTTGCACGCCCGCGCCGATTTTCTGAATCTCAAGATCAAGACACAGTTGGAGAGTCCTCCCCGGACTCTCTGGCTGGGCGTCCTTCTCGAACCTGCACTGCTTGCGGGTTCCCCGGCGATGGAGTGGCTAGAAGATTTTGTAAGATGCCTCTCGTGGTCGGTGCTGGACCGGGCGCAGAGTCGAGCGGGCCAGGGTGCGGGATGGGTGAATTGAGGGGCTCTCGAATACCCGTCTTTTCCATCGAGGCTTCTTCTCCTGCGGCAACCGCGGTTGAGCGGTAGCGCACCCAGAGGGAAATACGTGGGTAGCCATGCAGAAAACCGAGACAGCCCCGGAAAAGTCATTCGCAGTGGGCGCGAGTTGCCGTCGTCCAGGATGTACACACCGAGCTTGTGTGGGTTCCGCCCGATAGCAAGGTAACGGCTCCCTCGCCCTGGCGGGCGAACCAGTACGACCAGTCGGCGTCCCATCCCAGGTCGTAGAGCAGGGGCCAGCCGCCGAGCTCGGCCGGCGTGCGGGGCCGGCCGCGGTGCCGGCGGCGCTCGAAGTCCTGCCCGATCTCCAAGAGCTGTTACTCAACGACAATGCTTCGTTGTACGGGACGCTCCCGGTGCGCCTGCGAGAGCTGGCGTCCCTCGCGAATCTGGATGTCCGCAACACCTCGGTGTGCACGCCGGCGGAGGCCGCGTTTCAGACCTGGCTGGCGACCATCACCTTCCAAGGCACGCAATGCCCGGCGGCATCGTTCGCCGAGCCGACCTACTCGGCGGCCGAGGGCGGACCGGCGGCAACGGTCACGATCCGGCTCAGCGCGGCGCCCGGACGCGAGTTGACGATTCCGCTGACGGCGACACCCGCGGGCGGGGCCACCGAGGATGACTATACGGTGACGTCGGCAAGCGTAACGTTCCAGAGCACGGGTACCGAGGCGACGGTGGAAATCACCGCCGTGGACGACTCGGTCTACGAAGTCGGCGAGGAAGTGGTTCTCGGTTTTCAGCGCCCCCTGTCCGGGATAACGGAACAGAGTCCGGCCACAACCACGGTGACGCTGATCGACAACGACGCACGCCCCTCTCCGCCATCTCCACCTCCCGGACCACCCGTGCCGAGAACGTCCGCGCCGGGATCTCCCCGGAACCTGACGGCGGCGGGCGGCAACGGCGAGGTGGTGCTGACCTGGGAGGCTCCGGCGAGAGACGGCGGGGCGGCGATCACGGATTACGAATACCGGATCAACAGGAGGACCCCCTGGATCTCCATCGGATATGGCCCCCCATCCGATCCGGCCCGCAATCTACTTTTACGATCGAGGGGGCCATCTCATTGATCCCGAATCGGTGGTGGAGGTGACGGTCGATCTGGAGGTCACCGAGGGCGGAAGCCTGACTGTCCAGACGGAAATGGATCCCCTGGCAGTGCTCACGATCTCGACCCACGGCCAAGGGGAACTGGTGTCGGGATCGGTGAAGGTCCTCTCGGACGGTCCCATCGGCGGCGGCGGGCGCTATGGCGTCCCAGAGATCGGGGTGGCCGGGGTAGGAGCCAACCCACCCGTCCGGGATGTCCTCTTCCCGGCCCGCCGCCAGGAGGGAGGAATCAACACCGGAGTCGCGCTCCACAATCTGAAATCGAGTCCGGGGCTGGTGCGCTGCGACTTGATGCGAGAGGGCGTGCTGCGCGACTCCGTGAGTATCCTCTGGAGGCCAACGGGCAGACGTCCTGGCTCATCGACCAGGCTTTCCCCGCCGCCGATACGTCCGACTTCACGGGGTCGGTGCGCTGCGATGCGGTGGGGGAGGGGCTGTTCAGCGCCGTGGCCCTGGAAATGGACCCGGGCAACCGCATCTTCGTCACGCTTCCGGTGGTGCCGGTCCCGCGCCGTTGAAGCGAGCAGGGAAATCCGGGATAACATGACCGAAGACGAACGACAGTACCTGGTCGGAGCGGTATCCGAGGCTCGGGTTAGCCTGTCTGAGGTTGCCTTCAAGTTACGACGGGAGGTGACGCCGAAAGTCCCTGCGCTGAAGGCAGCGATCAAGGCCGAGCGTGAGACCTTTCGTCTCAGGCGCGAGCTTCAGCAGCTCGATATCAAGAACCTTGAACAAGCAGAAGAGCGCGAATCGTTGCCCGAGGTTCACTGGGGCGGGAGAGAGCCATAGGTCGCTCGAAAGACCCGTCGAGTCGGCGGCACTAGATCACGGTCGCCAAAGGAAGGTTTTTGGAGCTTTCTCACAAGGGTGTGACCTCTTGGCTCTTGTGGTTTTGATTTAAGAGATTTATTCACAGTCGTAGTCGTTCCTACTACTTGTAGTTTTACTACTTGTTCTTAACTATTTGAGTGTCGTCCTGTTTGGTACGAGGAATCGGTCCGCTGTCGTCCCGTTTGGTACAAATTCTTCTGTTTTGCGTCGTCCCGTTTGGTACTGGAAAACTCCCCTGGATCACAGAATCCTGTGGATAAACACCCTCTTAGAAGGCTCCAGGGGACACTCGCGACGTCCAAGGGAAATTCTTGCGCCGGGAAAGATCCGCTGCCGGCTATTCCACGAGCTGAAGCTGCTGCGTCGGAGGGACGGCTGGTTTGGAAGGCGAGAGGATCAGCACCCCCTTGCCCGTCGTGTAATCTTGGACAAGGACTACACGAGGGCAGCCTTCAAAGTCCCCGGGACGGCGGACTTCACCGCGGACTGCGGGATCATGGTCAATTCAAAACACCAAAACGCCCTCACCCAATCGGGGAACTCCACGATTACCGCTTCGGAGATCGGCGTCTCGGGGGGCTATCGCATGAATGGGGGAGCTACTGTGAACGCCAACTACATCGGTACCGGCATTTCCCCCGCCCCGGATCCCTTTGAGGGAATGACGCCGCCAGACCCTACCGACAGCATAACCTATCCTCCGCGGGCCACCGATCTACATATCTCTTCAACGCCCGACGCACCTCTCGAGCCGGGCTATTACCCAGGCGGGATCAAGATCTCTGGTGCCGGCACCACGGTGGACTTCAATCCAGGGGTGTACATCCTGGATGCCAACGCGGCGACAGCGAAAAAAGGTGGCTTACAGATCACCGGATCCAGTATCAACACCGGCATCGGAGTCATGTTTTACAACACCAACACTACTGGAAACGAAAACCTATGGGGAGACTTCAGCATCGCGGGCAGTTCTCAAAACACTTTCAAGGCGCCGGCCGATGGGCCCTACGCCGGCATTCTATTTTGGAACGACGCCAGCGCGCCATATAAGAGCCCCGGCTCCATAATCGCGGGAACTTCGGATTCCCTCTTCGAAGGGGTGTTCTATTTCCCATCGACACATATGACGTTTCGGGGTACCAGCGAGAACGGGGGATGGCAGATGCTCGTGGCCTATACTGCCGAAGCGGTCGGAACCAGTAGTGTCGTCTCCGACAATTTCGAGGGCGCTCACGCCGGCGTGCCCGTCTTCCTGCGGGAAGCAACGCTATTGGAATAGGGTTTTAAAACTGAACTGATTTGCGGAGGAGATTACAATGCGAGACCGGCATTCGAGAAAGCGAAAGCGCGCCGCGGGCGCGGTGGTGGTGGAGCTTGCCGTCGCGGCGCCCCTGCTGTTTCTAATGATGGCGGGCGCCGCCGATTTTGCTCGGGTGTTTCACTATGCCATCGCGGTGGCCAATGCCGCGGGAGCCGGCTCTCTCTGAGGTGCTCAGAGCGCCGTGAAAACGGTGAGCTATGACGACGTAGAGCAGGTGGCCACGACCGATGCCAGTGATCTGGGCGGAACCATCGTCTCAGCGGAAATGTTTTGTGACTGCCCCAGTGCGAGCGGTACCGCGGTCGATTGCGTCGAAGGAACTTGCACCGACTATGGCAAGCCACGGGTCTTTTCTAAAACCACCGTGCAGTACACGTTTGAGGCGCTGCTTCCCTGGCCCGGAATTCCTAACCCGGTGGTCGTGACGCGGGAGCACTACCAGCGCGTGCAATAAGGAGAGATCATGACCGGCGGAAATTCACTGACAAGACCCGAGGCTCGGGAACAGGTACGGCTTACGCGGACACGGCGGCACGGCGCGACGATCGTCGAGTTCTCGCTGGTGTTTCTGGTGTTCGTTGTGGTGCTCGTCGCACTAATGGAATTTGGCCGCGCGATGTGGACCTACGCCACGATAGCCCACGCGGCGCGGCAGGGCGCGCGCTACTGTATGGTACACGGCACTGAAAACACGGCCACAATTTCCGGCCACTGCTGTCCGGTTAAAAGTCGAATAGAATCAATTGGTTGGGGTCATAGGGGGATTCGTTTGGGGAGTCGGATGGCTGGAGTGCCTGTAAAAGGGGCATTTTTTCGAATTGCGTAACGCTGAGAATCTGTAGAATCTGGTAAAGACTCGCTTCCAGCCCGAGCCGTTTCCGGACGATGGCGATGAGCACGTAAATCGAGACAGCGATCCGGATCTGCGTCTTGACGGCGTTCTCGCTGGTGCCGTAAAACGAGTTGATTCGCAGATGTTGCTTGATCCACTTGAAGAACAACTCAATCTGCCAACGCGACTTGTAGATGTGGGCGATGGTCAGCGCCGGGAGCGCGAAGTTGTTGGTCAGAAACTTCAGCCGCTTGTTCGTCCGGGCGTCGAAGTAACTGACCCTCCGCAACGGGTCGGGATAGGCTTGGGCCGATTCGATGGCAGCCAGTATGACGGTCTGATCCGAGCGCAAGCCCGTGGATTTGTCGACGGGATGCGAGTAGCGCCGTTGGAGCAAGATGTTCTTCTTGGTTCGCACGACGAAGAACGACGAGCAGAGAGTGAACACGAAGAGGCGTTCGAAATCGACGTAGGCCCGATCCATGACGTAGAACGCGCCAGCCTCCGGGCCGATCTCGTCGAGGATGTTGATGTCGTGCACTTTGCCTCCAGTAATGCGGATGAACGTGGGAATATTGCCGTGCAGATCCAGCAGCGTGTGCATCTTCACGGCGGCCTTTTGCTTGCGGAATCTCGCCCACGGAAACAGCGACAGGCAGAGGTCGATTGTTGTCGAGTCGAGAGCGTACAGGGTCTGGTCCAAGTCCACACCGATCGGGTCGTGGGCATATAACGGCCGTGCCATGCCAATCAAGACCTGCGCGAAGTCCGCGTAGATCCGCCAGTCGCGCGACTCGTTCGCATCGGCCAGTGTCGAGCGCGCTACCCTGCCGCGGAATCCCATGTGGTAGAGTTTGCCGTGCATCGAACGCAGGCACGTCTCGATGTCGCGGAGGCTTGCCCGATAGGTCAGCTGGGCGAATGCCATCGCAAGAAACTGATCCCAGCAGGAGAAACTTTTCAGATAGGAATCGCCGCGGTAGCGCGATACACATTTCTGAAACTCTTTGCTCGGTAGGTGCTCGATCAGTTGGGAGAAAACCGTACGGCCAAGGTTCATCCCTCATTGTGCCGCGTCCGGATGCTCCGTTCAGGCGACCATTTGCGGCCTCGGGATTTCAAATTGTTCCCGGGCAAAACAGGCCATAAGACATTGAGCGGTCAAGACTTACCGTCCGATGGCGCGACTTTCCCCGGACAGCACTGATTTCCGGCGTGGAGCAAGCGGTAAAAAAGCACTGTATCGGTTTGGATACATCTAAGGTTGAGGTTACTCCGACTTGAGGTGACGGTGTGGACCCCGACGACGTCGAGCGAGGCGATCCCGTCAGGCTCCAAGTCGCCTACCCCTTCGAGTTTGTGGCGGCAGGACTGCTCGTTGAAGGCGGTGGCACAATCCGAATGAGCAGCACACCGCAGATGACCGTGTTGAACTAGTCCGCATTTCTCACCAGCCGACGGTCGAAGGACGCGATAGGCCCGCCATTACTTCGGTGCGCCTGCTCGCCGTGCTCGACGTAACTGTTCAAGCACGCCGCCGAGCGGTGCGCGCCATCCACTAAGCCGAGATGACAAACGCACCGTCAGCATGACGGTCGCGAAATGCGTCAGAATGGTCTTTAGGTAAGGAGAAACGATGGGCACGCACCGAATTTTCCTCGACACCGCCGACGCGGACGAAATCAAGGATGCGGTTTCGACCGGCCTGATCGACGGCATTGCGACCAACAGCCAAAAGATAGCTCAGAGCGGGAAGAGCTATCAGGAAGTGATCGAGGAGATCCGCCGCCACTTCGACGGACCGATCGCGGTTCAGTCAGTCGGGCAAACGACGGAGGAGATTTGCCGCCGCGCCAGGGAGTTGAACCAAATGGACGATCTGCTGGCCGTCAAAGTGACCGCGAATAAAGCGGGCCTGGCGGCGGTCAAGATCATGGTGTCCGAGGGAATCAGGGCCAACGCGACGCTGATCTTCAACCCCACGCAGGGACTACTGGCAACCCTGGCAGGCGCGCAGTTTCTCAGCCCCTTCATCGGACGCGCGCGTATGGCCGGTTACGACGGCGTGGAGACGATCCGCAGGATTCGCCAACTACTCAACGCCTTCGACCTGAAGACGAATCTAGTGGCGGCCAGCATTAAAGACGTGGAACAGGTCATCGACGTGATCGTCGCCGGCGCGGACAGCGTAGCCGTGCCGTTTCACGTCTTTGAAGCCATGTGCGAGCACCCCATGACGGACAAGGGTCTCGAAGACTTCATGGAAAATGACCGCAAGATTCCGCGGGAGCGGCCGGTGGAACTCGAAGCGTAGGCAGGGTTTTGACGCCACCTCAGTGTAGCCCGCCCAGTAATAGCGCAATTTAGTGCTATTCTGCTATCCCGCTTCTGGAGAAGCCCGTTGAAAACGGGCTGCCTGCCCGCCGCCGTCGGCGATTGTCGCAACGGAAACGAGCGGTTTCCCCGCTTCACTCCGAAGTACTCACACCTGATTCGTAGCCGGCGTCGACCTTCTGGGCTTCCTTGAGACCGCCGGCGTCGATCCACTCCTTGATGCTGCGTAGGCTGTCTTCGAGAGAGTACATCGGCTCGAATCCGAAGACTTGCTTCGCCTTCTCCATGCTGAAGGAAATCGCTTGTCCTTGGGCCATGCTCCAAGGGAATCCGAATTCGACCTTGATGCCGGGAAAGAGTTTTTCGACCGATTCCTGAAACTCCGTCCCGCTCGTTGGCCCCGGCCCGCAGCAATTGAAAATCTGGCCCGCGGTTTCCATCGAGTCAGCCGCGGCGATGAACATTCGCGCCACGTCCCTGAAATCGATGTAATGGCAGACTTCTTCGGCGGAAAAGTGAGGCACTTGTACCTTCTCCCCTTGGGCGAGATTCTCGGCGATTTCCCGCCAGCCGCGGCCTCCCCCGCTGCCCCGAGGCCCGACCACCGCCGTCAGACGCAACACGGTGGTCGCCATCTCGTATTGATAAAAATACGTCTGGGCCAGCTCTTCCTGCATCCGCTTCGTCACGGAGTACATATCCCTGGGGCGGCAGGGATGGTTCTCATCCACCGGAACGTAGTCGGGCGGATTGAATTTCGTTCCCGGGTACCACTCGTAGGCCGAGACACTGCTGGCGACAATCGCCCGCGGCGTCTTCGATTGGCGGGCAAACTCGAGGATGTTCAGGCAGCCGTTGACATTGAGTCCGATCATTTCCTGCGGGTCGCCGGTGTCCCCGGGGAGCGAAGCAAGGTGCATGACGCAGTCGTAGGTCTTTCCCTCGAGCGCTTGCCGCAAGCCGGTGCCATCGGTCAGATCCGCCTGTACGTATTCGAGATCACCCTTGGGTTCGCTTCTGCCCAGGCCGGTGACCCGATCCCCTTTTTCCTGTAGCTGGCGCACGAGCTCGCGCCCGACGTAGCCGGTAGCACCTGTAACAAGGACGTGACCCATTGTCTGTTAAACCTCCGTCAGAAAAGACTCCGGTCGAAGCGGGCTCATTCTCTCAACAGAGGCGGGCCCGACACCGTTCAGACTTCGAGGGCGACTCCCGTGAACGCGCGCGCACAGATCATCCGCGCGCCGGCGCAGCCGCTCTCGTTCGCGTATGCTCCGCAGTTTAAAGTATGATAACCATTCGCCGCGCTCAGCTACGAGCAAGAATCCGCGTGCTCGCCACGGGGTTTCCGCGGGAAGGCAACCGATGGCTTCATTTGAATTCGAAGGACGAGTTGCCCTGGTGACCGGCGGCGCCAAGGGAATTGGCCGAGCTTGCTGTGAACAACTCGCCACGGCCGGGGCGAAAGTAGCCGTCAACTATCGATCGAGCGAAAAGGCGGCCGAAGAGACAGCCAAGCGGGTGGAAGAGGCGGGAAGCGCGGCCCACCTCGTGCGCGCCGACGTTTCCTCGCCCGACGAGGTCGAGTCAATGGTTGCCGAAGTCCGTGCGGCGCTGGGCCCGATCGACCTGCTGGTCAACAACGCCGCCGTGTATGACGCCGTGTCGCATGAGGAGGCGACCCTCGAGGTTTGGCAACGGACGCTCGACGTCAACTTGACCGGCGTCTATCTTGTAACCTGGGCGGTCAAGGGCGGCATGGTCGAGCGCGGATTCGGCCGCATCGTGAATATCACGTCCGTCGCCGCCCTGCGCGGACGTCCGATGTGCATTCCCTACTCGGTGAGCAAAGCAGGGGTAACCGCGTTCACCAAAGGTCTCTCCGAAGCACTCGCCGCCCACAACATCCGAGTCAATGCCGTGGCGCCGGGTTTAACCGACACGGACATGGCCGCCAATCTCGACGAGGCCACGCGCGCCAAGCAGATTCAAGACACCCCACTCAAGCGGATGGGAACTCCCGAGGATATCGCCAACGCCGTTCTGTTTCTGCTCAGCGAGCAATCCAGCTTCATGACCGGCCAGACCGTGGTCGCCGGCGGGGGCCGCGTTTTGCTGCCTTAGGCGCCGCCGGCAGGCGCGGCAAAGGAAGGAGCAACCGTGAAACTCGGCGTATACACGAACCTGTTTGCCGACCTGGATCTCGACGACTGCCTGGAACGAATTTCAGGAACCGGCGTCGAGGCGGTCGAGATCTCCGCGGGAAACTACAACGGCTCGGCGCACTGTCCGCTGAACGAGCTGCTGGCGAGCGACGATCGCTGCCGGGAGTACAAACGGAAGTTCACCGATCGCGGGCTCGAGATCTGTGCGTTGACCTCCCACGGCAACGTTTTGCATCCGAACCCTGGGAAACGCCGGCGCTTCAGGTCGGTCCAGCACAAGGCGATTCGGCTGGCGGAAAAACTCGGCGTCCCCACCGTTACTACCTTCTCCGGCTGTCCCGGCGACAGCAAGACCGCCAAGTACGCCAACTTGTAAGCTTCCCCTGGCCGGACGAAAACACGGAACTGCTGCGCTGGCAATGGGAAGAGGAAGTGATCCCTTTCTGGGAGCGAGAGGCCAAATACGCCCGTGACCACGGCGTACGGATGGGCATTGAAATGGTCGGCTTCGTGGTCTATAACACCGAGACCTTGCTCAAGCTACGCGACGCGGTCGGCCCGACCGTCGGCGCCGCCGTCGACCCGAGCCACATCGTTTGGCAAGGGATGAATCCCGCTGACGCCGTCCGCCAATTGGGGGACGCCGTTTTCCACGTGCAGATGAAAGACAACAAGATCAACACCGTGGCCAAGAACGTCAACGGCGTCATCGACACCAAACCCTTCGGCGACGAACAGCACCGTACCTGGACGTTTCGAACCGTCGGCTACGGCCACGACGTCGCCTTCTGGAAGGACTTCGTCAGCGCCCTCAGGCTTGTCGGCTACGACGGCGTCCTCTCCATCGAACAAGAAGACAGCTTGTTTTCGGCTAGCGAGGGTTTTCACAAGTCCCTGGCGTTCGTGAAAGATCTGATCGTGCGCGATCCCGACCGGGCCACGTGGTGGCCGCCCACCCAAGCGGTCTAACAACCCGCCGCCGCCGGATCCTTGTGCAGTTTGCCGTCCTTCATGATGGCCATGAGGTTGTCGGTGTCGAGCAGCAGCTTCGGGTCCCCCAGCGGGTCGCCCTTGACCAGCAGCATGTCGGCCAGAAAACCTTCCTTGATCTGGCCGAGGTCATCGTGGCCCATCGCTTCCCCGCAGTATCTGGTCATCGACATGATGGCCTCGATCGGCGTGAATCCCAGGAACTTGATGAAGTGTTCAATGTCCCTGGCGTTGTTGCCGTGCGGGGTTGACTGGAAGCCGTAGTCGCCGCCGGCGAGAACCCTGACGCCACGTTTGTGCAGCTCCTTCATGGCGTTGCAGGCGCCTTCGAGTTCCCGACGGAAAGCGAGTTTCTCCACCTCCTCTTCGCCGAGTCCCCAGGCTTCGCCTTCGTAAATGGCCACGATGGGGAAGCCGATGTTGGGGCTGACGAAGATCGCGTCCTTGTTGGCCTCGAGCATATCGAGCGCCTCTTCATCGGCGAAGTTCGCATGGTAGATGATGTCGACCCCATGGCGCACACACCTCTTGATCGACTCGGCGCTGCGGGCATGGGCGTTCATGCGTCTGCCGTGGGCGTGGGCCACCTCGGCCACCGCGGCGACCTCCGCTTCCGTCATCACCGTGTCCGTGTCTCTGGCATGCGGAATCCCTGTATCCCCCGATACCACGAGCTTAATAATGTCGACGCCTTCCCGTACCAATTCGCGCGTCGCCCGGCGAAATTCATCCGGCCCGTCGGCGACGAGTCCCAAGGACTCGAGATGGGGCATATGTAGCTTTCTCACATCGCCTAGGCCACTGGTTACCGTCATCCAGGGAGTGCAGGCCATCAGCCGGGGACCGGGGATTTCTTCCGCGTTGATGGCATTGCGGATCACCAGATCGAGGCGCGGCTTGACCGAACCCGCGCTGATGCACCCCGTAAAGCCGTGGTCGAGATAGAACTTCGCGTTGCGCGCCGTGATCAGCGTGTGCTCTTCCGGCGGAATCAGCGCCAGCTCGATAAGGTCGGCCGTGTTGTTGATGCTCAGATGAGTGTGTGAATCGATCAAACCCGGCATCAGGAAAGCACCCGCGCCATCAATGACCCGCGCGCCATCGGCCGGCGGCGAAGCGGACTTCCCGGCAACCCGCTTGATTCGGTTGCCCTCGACCAGCACCTGGCCCGCGTAAGGCTCTGCTCCCGTACAATCGAGGACTTTGACGTTCGTAAAAAGGACGTTTGCCATGACCGTGACCTCCTAAATCGACGCTATTTTACTTGCGCAGGCTAGCGCCTCGTGAACGGAGGTGTCAACCTCCACGGCGCCACGTTTACCGAAAGGCGGCTCCCCGGAACGAGATCTTCGTTGGGGTTCACCTACAATACGAGTCAGGTTCATGAGATCCCCTGGACACAAAGTATCGAGCGTCTAGCTAGCCCGTGAAAGTTCCGTTCGCAGCGTGGCTGCTTCTCGTTCCCCTGTTAGCGGCCCAGGATTACTATCAGCGGGCCGTCGAGGCGTTCCGGGAAGCGCGCGCCGAAGAGGCCATTGCGTTATTGGGGAAGCTGCCGGCGGACGAAGCGAATCGACCGGCGCCGCACAATCTAAAAGCCGTCGCGTTGGCGCGACTCGGCCGTTACGAGGAGGCCATGGCCGCCAATCGACGAGCCCAGCAGCTTGACCCCGGAAACGCCCACTACGCCTACAACGGCGGGCTGATTCTTCTCAACAAGAAGGACTTTTCACAAGCGGAACAAGCATTCCGCCGGGCGATTGATCGCTTCCCCCAAGTGGCGGTTCTCCAGCAGGGCCTCGGCGAGACGCTCATCAAGCTCGAGCGTTATCAAGACGCTGAGCAAACCCTGCGCGATGCCGTGCGGATCGAGCCCGGCAGCGGTCCCGCTCATGCAGTCCTTGCTGAACTTTTCTACCTTCTGGGAGATGGAGAAAATTTGGGAGCGACCGCCAAAAAAGCCGTGGACCTCGCTCCCGACCACTACCTCGGCCACTATTACTACGGCAAGTGGCTGCTGGAGTACGAAGACCGGTTGTCCGAAGGCGCCGTCCACCTCGATAAGAGCGTCAGGCTGAATCCGCGCTTCGTAGACGGATGGAGAGATTGGGGCCAACTGCTCGCCCGCCAAGGGGAATGGGCGGAAGCGGCCCAAGCCTACGAAAGAGCCGTTGCCATCGATACCCACGGCGGACGGCTGTTTTATTTGCTCTCGGTCGCCTATCGCCGTCTGGGGCAAGACCGAAAGGCGGACGACGCCTTGGCACGATACCGGAAACTCTCAGAAGAATGACCGGTCGGCTGAGGGTTACGACCCTCTACATCGGGAGTTCCTTCCAGGCTACTCCTCCCGAATTCCGACGTATTCCCCAACGCGGAGAGGAGCCACCTTTTGCACTCGGCCCGAAGGCCAGGTGATCTCGACATAGGCGGGACTCTCTTTCCCCAAACCGGCGGTGATCCTCACGTCGTTGCTCGAAAGATAGCTGGACGCGCGGCTGACATAATAGTGCTGCTCGCTACCTTCTTCCGTGACAACCTTGACGGCCGCTCCGATCGCGTCACGGTTGCTCGCCGTGCCCTGTAGCGCAAGCCCTACCCATCGATTTCGATTGCCCCGAAGATTCTCTAGCAAGAGAGGGCGCCCCCCCAGAACCTGTACCAAGATGTCGATGTCGCCGTCGTTATCGTAGTCGCCGAATGCGGCCCCTCGCGCAACCCAGTCCCGGCGGAACTCGGCCCCCATCTCTCGAGTCACATCGGTGAACCGAGATCCGCCGTTTCTCAACATGAGCAGCGGCTGGGCGTAGCGAAGCGTCCGAACAGTATCTTCGATCCCCCGCATGACGTGACTGTTGGCCACGAACACGTCTCGCAGACCATCGTTGTCGTAATCGACGATCTGCGCTCCCCATCCGGAAAGGTAAAAGCTGGCTTTCCTCACCCCGCTCGCGGCCGAGACATCGGAAAACGTTTCGTCCCTATTGTTTCTGAACAGCACAAACCCCTCGAGCGACAGCGCCGTAACAAAAATATCCGGCCAACCGTCGTTGTCGTAATCTTCAAAATCCACGCCCATGCCGGCAAACGTCTCGCCATGCTCGTTGAG
This sequence comes from Bryobacterales bacterium, assembly GCA_965248365.1. Classification (GTDB taxonomy): domain Bacteria; phylum Acidobacteriota; class Terriglobia; order Bryobacterales; family UBA6623. The sequence continues at coordinate 2,459,434 of CBDFJA010000004.1, forward strand.
GGCCGATGCCGAAGGCAAGCCGATCTCCTTAAGAGCTTTCCCCTCTTCATTACGAAACAGAAAGCTCGCCACCGAATCATTGGCCACATAGACGTCGGTCCAGCCGTCGCGATTGAGGTCGCCCAGCGCAACGCCCAATCCCTTGCCGGAGGGAAGCGCCACACCCAGCTCCGAGGAGATCTCCGAGAACGTCCCATCGCCGTTGTTTCGGTAGAGGAGATCAGGGATTCCCTGGAAGTGCTTGGGGTGGCAGTAATCCCTCATCGTCGATGTCCCGCAGCGGATATGGTTGCCGAACGACCAATCCACATACCTCACGACAAAAAGGTCCAAGTCTCCGTCGCTGTCGTAGTCGAGGAAAGCGGCACTCGAGGAAAAGCTGCCACCCGTTACTCCCGCCTTGTCGGTGACCTCGCGGAACGTGCCGTCTCGCTCGTTGTGATAGAGCTCGTTCCGCCCGTAATTGGTGACGTAGAGGTCCGGGTAGCCGTCATTGTCGTAGTCGCCCACGGCCGCGCCCAGCCCGTAGCCGGTTCCCTGAACTCGCGCTCTCGCGGTAACGTCTTCGAAGCGTCCCTTGCCGACGTTGTGGTACAGCCTGTTCCAGTATTGAGGGTCGGATTTATCGATGCTAAGGTGATCATCCACCGCTTCCCGAAGCGCCGCTCCGTTCACCAAGAAAATGTCGAGCAGGCCGTCGGCATCGTAGTCGAAGAAGGCGCAACCCCCGGTCATTGTCTCGATGAGATAGCGCTTTTCGGTGGGCGAATGGTTCAGCAGGAAGTCTATGCCCGCTGCTTCCGCGCGGTCTCGAAAGAAGGGAGGGTCCTCGGCGGCTAGCCGCGGAGAAACAAGAACAACACAAACAATCAGGGTGATTCCAGCCGTGCGCATCGAGGTGAGGTCGGGAAGAGTCGTGAACCCGCGCCCTCTAGTGGACTGTCGCGGAGACGAGTTGACTATAGATTCGGAAATGTCGGGCTCGAAAGCCCGACACAGCACGCTGAAAGCGTGCGCCACGCCGCAAGGACGAGCACAAAGTCTTGTCTGAGACAGTCTAGTAGTATTCTACAGGTGCTGGGGAAGGAACCAGCGTCCACCCGCGAAACGCCGTAAGCGATTTCAACTGGGACGTCAGGTCTCGGCGGCTGCCTTGGCGATTATAAGCTTGGACCCATTGAAACGCAATGGCTTCATCGGGTCAAGCAGACCCGGGCCCGGTCGGGGCTCAGCACCGTCTGCCATCAACACCCCGCCAAATCCCCCTCTTCGGCCAACAGCTTGACGACATTTTCAAAGGCGGTCACCGTCCGGTCGACGTCGCTCCGATCGTGTACGCCGGAAACCAGACCTCCCGGCCAGGGCATGACATCGACACCCTCGCAAAGAAACCCCAGCCTGATCTTGTGAGCTAGCTCGGTCGAGGCGCTTTTCTTCAGTGTCTCCCAACGAACCTTACCGGCGTAGATCTCTTCGGGACTAACGGGCCGGCTATCCGGATTCGTAAAAACGTGGAACCCGGAAAACTCTCCGTAGGCGCACCAACTCGCCCCGAGTCCGCGCAGGACCGAGTTCATCCCGTCACGAATCGCCGCTGCCGTCTCGTTGGCCCGAGAGATGACGTCCGTCGTTTGGAGCAGCTTGAGCGTTGTAATGCCGGCGACGGCGGAGACCGGCGAGGCGTTAAAGGTGCCTTGATGAACAATGGCCGGATCGACAATACTTCCCTCGCTCTCGCCGAATTCCATGACCCGCAGGATATCGGCCCGTCCGACGAGCGCCGCTCCGGGATACCCGCCGGCGACGATCTTGGCAAGCGTCGTCAGATCGGGCGTGACTCCATAGTGCTCCTGCGCCCCCCCCGGCGAACAACGGAAACCGGTAACCACTTCGTCGAAGATCAGAACGGCTCCCTGCCGGCGGGTTAGATCGCGCAAGGCTCGCAGGGTGTCGCCGCCGGTCGGAACCATCCCGAATGTCGCGCCCGTGGGCTCGAGGATCACGGCGGCAACGTCGTCGCGGCTGTTAAAAACCTCGTTCAGCGCCTCCAAGTCGTTCGGTGGAACGACGATCACCTGATCGAGAACTTCGCGGGGAATGCCCGGCGGCCCGCTCGCACCCGCGGGGATCGTGCCCGAGGCGACATAATCATGCCAGCCGTGAAAATGCCCGCCGAACTTCACGACCTTGGATTTGCCGGTGTACGCCCGTGCGACCCGCAGCGCCAGGTGGGTGGCCTCCGTGCCGGAGGAAGTGAAGCGGACCGTCTCCGCGCAAGGCGCCATGTCGCGAATGAGGCTCGCCCATTCGATCTCCAAATCATGGCAGGCGCCGAAATGGGTACCGCGCGCGATCTGTTGCTCGACCGCCTCGACGACCGCGGGATGGCCATGCCCCAAGATCAGTGCTCCGTGCCCGCCGAAGTAGTCGACATATTCGTTCCCGTCGACGTCCCATTTCATCGAGCCCTTGGCGTGTGAAACATAGACCGGGTGCGGTTTGAGGTACCGGGCTTGGTGCGTGACACCGCTCGGAAACAGCCGCAGAGCCCTTTGATAGCGCTCGGCCGAGGCCGGAGTCTTGTCCAGGTAGCTTCGATGTATCCTTGCAACCTTCGTCTCAGTGATCACGATGACCTCACCATAGCTCACCCGGCGACCGAGGGGCAGCGGCTAGCTGTGATCTTTCAACAGGTTGTTCATTCGGTCCCGGACCAGGGAAGCTGGAGTTGTCGAATAACCACGACCCTGGAGAGACCGCATGAACATCCATCAGAATGCCCGATTGACGCCCAAAGGCCGAGCCCTTCTGGTTCGATGCATCCTCGCTGGAGAGACGCCTCGGGCCGCCGCGGCGGCCCGAGACGTCTCAGAACGCACCGCCCGCCGTTGGCTGGCCCGCTACCGCGGCGAAGGCGAAGCCGGTCTCTACGATCGCTCTTCGCGTCCCCGGCATAGCCCGCGCCGCACCCCGCAAGCCGTCGTTGACCGCGTCCTCGCCCTGCGCCGACAACGTTGGACGGGCCGCCGCATCGCCCAAACCCTGCGGCTATCCCCGGCCACCGTCAGCCGCCTCCTCGGTCGCGCCGGACTCAACCGTCTCCGCGATCTCGAACCCGCTCCCCCCGTTCGCCGCTACGAACATCACCGTCCCGGCGATCTACTGCATCTCGACATCAAAAAGCTCGGCCGCTTCCAGCACGCCGGTCACCGCGTTACCGGCGATAAGACCCGACGCTCCCGCGCCGCCGGCTGGGAGTTCGTCCACGTCGCCGTCGACGACCATTCCCGCATCGCCTTCTCCCAGATCCTGCCCGATGAGCGCAGCCTTTCCGCTGCCCAGTTCCTTCTCCTCGCCCACGCCTACTATGGCTCGCTTGGCATCCGCATCCGACGCCTGCTCACCGACAATGGCTCCTGGTACCGCTCCCGCCACTTCCGTCGTACTGGCCGCCGCCTCGGCATCCGCCACCGCTTCACCCGCCCCTACACCCCTCGCACCAACGGCAAGGCCGAGCGCTTCATCCAAACCGCCCTCCGCGAATGGGCCTATGCCCGCTCCTACTGCTCCTCCCTCCAACGCGCCAACCATCTGCTCCCCTGGCTCCACGACTACAATTGGCATCGCCCCCACGCCAGCCTCGGCTATAATCCCCCTATCAGCCGACTCCCTCCTCCCCGGAACAACCTGTTGAGCCTCCACACCTAGCCCGCATTTCTCACCACGTGTGACGGTCAAAGTAATGGCGTTCTCGGCCCGACTACGTTGCCGGCAGGCGATATTCACCGGAGCAGGGCTCGACGCTCACACGCGGCACGCTATCCCCTTTCGGCCCCGGCGGGAACTTCGGCGCGCCGCCCGAGGGCTAAAACCAAGCTAGAATACCGATTGGATCGAAATTCAGAGGGCAAGATCATGGCTACGAAAGAGGACGTCAGCCGCAGAGATTTCGTGAGGTCGGCCGGGGTGGCAACGGTGGCCACGGCCGCTGTCGTTCCGAGCATGAAGGCGGCTCCCGCCGTTCTTCCCGCTCGGGCCGCGGGCGGGGTCGTCAACTACGGCTTGATCGGGCCAGGCAGCCGCGGCTACCGGCTCCTGCAGCGGCACCTGCGGCACATCGCCGTCGGCCGCTGCGTGGCCCTGTGCGATATCTACGAGCCGAACCTCGCCAAGGCCCGCGATCTTTTTGACGGCGAGCCCACGGCGCACACCGACTACCGCCGATTGCTGGAGCAAACCGACGTTGAGGCGGTCTTCATCACCACGCCCCTCTATCTACACTATCAGATGCTCCGGGACGCTCTCGATGCCGGCAAGCATATCTTTTGTGAAAAGTCGCTGGTCTTCCGGCCGGCGGAGGTCCACGGCACGCGCAGGGCGCACCGGCGTCACCCGGACCTGGTCCTTCAGGTCGGTCTCCAGAGGCGCTACAGCGCCTTCTATGCCGCAGCGAAGGAAATGATCGACCAGGGCGTGATCGGAAAGGTAACCCACGTTTACGCCCAGTGGCATCGCAACAAGAACTGGAGGCGGGCGGTCAAGGACCCGAAGCTGGAAGAGCAGCTCAACTGGAGGCTGTCCCGCAAGTACTCCGGCGGACTGGCCGCCGAGCTGATGTCTCACCAGGTCGACGTCGCCGACTGGATGATCGGGGCGGCCCCAAAATCGGTGATGGGCGTCGGCGGGTTGGACTACTGGAAGGACGGCCGAGACATCTACGACAACATCCAGCTAATCTTTGAGTACCCGGGAGGCGAGAAGCTGCTCTACAGCGCGATCGGCACGAATCGGCATCTGGAGGGCCGGCGCGTCGCCGGCGACGGCTGCCGAGAAGTGATCATGGGAACCGACGGGGCCATTGAGATCAGCTTGATTCCCTACGGAGACGGGATGTGGTTCCGAGACCCCATGAAGGTGAGGATGGGCGCCCAAGACGTTGCCAAAGAAGAGTGGACCGCCGGAGCCACCGTGGCGGATGCCCTCGATCAAGGGGAAGGGTTGCCCATTGACCCGGACTTCCGCGACCTCAATGCCGAGGGGATCGGTTTCGTCGAGAAAGAGGTCGAGTTCGCCAAGCGCTGGCTCTACCGCAAGGGCATCCTCGTGCCCCAAGAAGATCAGGACCCCGAGTACAAAGAGCTCGAGAGCTTCTTGCTGACCGTTCGGGATGGCGGGCGCCCCAAGGCGGACGTCGAGATCGGTCTCCAGGATTCCATCGCCGTCATCCTCGCCAACCACGCGATGGACCGAGAGCGCAAGGTGTATTTTCGAGAAATCGAACGGATGGGCGTGTAGGACCAACTTGGCGTGGACGCATGTGTTGAACCGCGTGGTGGTTGAGGAGTCCTCAGTGGCGTCGGCGTTCCCTCTTGGGGGCATTGTCAAGTTAACGAATCACAGGCGGTTCTGTGCCCGAGATCGTCCTGGTTCTCTCCCTTTTAGCAGGCACACGTCGCCGTCTTCCAGTCAGTGAAAGCTCGCTCCCGGAGCAGTCGATGGTGGATCGCTTTTAGGTGATGACGTGCAACTCGGAACAGGTTGTGAATCGGACCGTGGACCGAGAGAAATCGTTGGGCCTGAGCGGCTGATTTGAATCGACGCATCTGGCGTTCCTGCTCCCTAGTGTGCTGGTGGGAGACTTCGGCTCGGTTGTTCTCGTATTGCCCGGTTCGGTGGGTGACTGATGGGAAGACCTCTCGGTGCGCAGCCGGGTAGCTTCGCAGCTTGTCGGTAATGAGCTGCCACGGTGGCCTCCCCTGGTGTTTCGAGACCTTACGAAAGAATCGTTTGGCGGCTCTCTTGTCTCGGTGGCGGGTGACCAGGATATCGAGGACGTCGCCGTCCTGGTCCACCGCTCTCCAAAGATAACGACGTTCGCCGCGGATCGTGATGAACAACTCGTCCACGTGCCAGATGTCACCGAGCCGACCTTGTCGTCGGCGCAGAGTATGAGCATACTCGGGTCCAAACTTCCGGCACCAGGATCGAATGGCTTCGTAGGATACGGTGACGCCACGCTCAGCGAGAAGGTCCTCGACATCGCGAAAGCTCAGCGTGAACCGATGGTACAGCCAGACGGTATGGCTGATGATCTCGGGTGGAAAGCGGTGGCGTCGATACAGTGATTCCATCGGTCAACTGTCGCGAACCGGTGTTAACTTGACAATGCCCTGTTTACAGATCCTGGCTATTTATGAGATAGGTTCTAATATAGAGATGGACCCCGAAAATCGGATGGCGGTCCCCGATTTTTGCCCGAACCCACTCTTACGACGGGCTGCTAGGGCGTTGGTTCGCCCGGCGGGCGTCTTGTTCGACAGCTTCACTGAGCCATGGCCAGTTTTCGCGCTTGCTTGGCAACCCTGGCGGCGAGCTTCTGGGTCGCCGCGCCCGGGACCTCCGCGGCAGCCGGCTCGTCCCTCGCCGACGACGCGCTAGCCGTCCTCGAGAAGAACTGCCTTGCCTGTCACGGCTCGGCCCGGATGTCGGGTTTGGACCTGCGCGAGAGGGGGACGCTTCTCAAAGGCGGAAGTCGGGGCCCTGCAGTCGCACCGGGAAACGCTGCTGAAAGCCTGCTGTATCAGGCAGCGGCTCACGTCGGTGAACCGGCGATGCCGCCCGGCAGCGAGGAGCCGCTGCCCGCCGCGGACCTCGAAACCCTCGCCACATGGATCAACCAGGGCGCTCCCTGGCCCGGGTCCGCGGCGGAAGCGAAACAGAGCGCTGAGCCGGAGTGGTGGGCTTTCCGGAAGCCGCGCCGTCCGGCGGTCCCGGAGACTGCGAAATACGCCAACGTAGTTCACAATCCGATTGACGCGTTCACCCTTTCGAAGATCGAAGAGAAGGACCTGGCGTTGGCGCCGGCGGCCGGCAAGCTTACTTTGGTTCGCCGCGCCTATTTCGATTTAATCGGATTACCCCCAACCCCCGAGCAAATCGACGAGTTTGTCAACGACGGCTCTCCCCAGGCTTACGAGAAACTGATCGATAAGTTGCTGGCTTCCGACCATTACGGCGAACGATGGGCCCGGCATTGGCTCGATGTCGTGCGCTATGCCGACAGCGAGGGCTTCGAGCCGGACCTTTATGCCCCTAACGCGTGGCGCTACCGGGACTATGTAATCAAATCCTTCAACGAAGACAAGCCCTACGACCGTTTCGTGCAGGAACAGATCGCGGGGGACGAGTTGTGGCCGGATAATCTCGATCTGTTCGACAGCAACTACGCGGTCCCGCCGGAGAAATTGGAACATCTGGAGGCGCGCGTCGGCACCAGCATGTACGCTTTCGGCCCCTTCATTCCGGGAACCTTCCTCGACACGCCCCGGCTTCTTTACGAAAGGCTAACCGATTGGGTCGATACGACGGGCGCGGCGTTCATGGGGCTGTCGCTCGGCTGCGCCCGCTGTCACGATCATAAGTTCGATCCCTTCTCGCAACGCGACTATTACTCGATGCAGGCCATCTTTGCTACGAGTCAACCGGTCACGATTCCCGTGGTTACCGCGCTGGCCGCGTCGCATCGCAGAGACGACTTCGCCCGCTATATCGAACTCGATGAAGCGCGCGACGCCTACGGGCTGTTCGAAGACCGGGTGAAAAACAGGATCACCGAAAAGAAGAAGGCCGAGTTCTCGCCGGAAGTCGTCGCCTCCTACGAGGTGCCGGAAGACGAGCGGACCCAAGAGCAGCAAGAGCTTGCCGCACCGCTGGAGAAAGCCGTCGAGGCCCTTCTTGACTTCGATCGGGGGGAACGTACGAGGCCCGACCTGCGAAAGCACATGACCCCCGCGGAGAAGGACGAGTACGAAACTCTACTCCGTCGCATGGGGGAAGCCGTCATCAGCTTCCCTACGCTGGAGCCCTCGCACAACGTGGAGTACGACACCTTCTTCGACACCCCTTCAGCGACTGTGCTGGGCCACGTCGAGCCGGAGTTGATTCAGGCAGTACACGTCCGTGATCGCGGCGACGTCCGGCAGCTCAGGGAGAAGGTGGGCCCCGCCATTCCCCGAGTCTTCGGCGACAGGGTGAACTTCGAGCCGAAAGAACGCTACGGGCCCCGCTATCGGAAGGAGTTCGCGCTCTGGCTGACAAATCCCCAGCATCCCTTGACGGCTCGCGTGATGGTCAACCGCCTCTGGCAGTGGCACTTTGGTGCGGGAATCGTCAGCACATCGAACGATTTCGGCCGCCAGGGCCAGCCGCCCACTCATCCCGCATTGCTCGACTGGCTGGCGAGGGAGTTTGTAAGGGGCGGCTGGAGTTTGAAATCGATGCACCGTCTCATCATGCTCTCCTCGACCTACCAGAGGTCCAGCGAGTTCCAGCACGAGGGGAACACACGGAAGGACCCGAAGAACTCTTACCTCTGGCGCATGAACCGCAGGCGCCTGGAAGCCGAGGCCGTATGGGATAACATTCACTCGGTCGCGGGCACGCTGAACACTAAGATGTGGGGTCGGCCAGTACTACCGGCGATATCGCAAACGGAGATGTCACCCCTGCGGAGGAAGTGGTCGTGGACGGTGAACGCCGACCCTAAAGACCACACGCGGCGGGCGATTTATATTCTCAGGCGACGCAACTTCGACTTCCCGATGTTTGAGAAGTTCGATACACCGAATTCCGCCGTTGCTTGCGAGCGCCGGGACGTGACGACAGTAGCACCGCAGTCGCTGTGGCTCTTGAACAACGAGATGTCGTTCCAGCAGGCTCTTCATTTCGCCGGCCGGCTTGTTAAAGACCACGGAGACGAAGCGCAGGCTTGGGTCGACAATGCCTGGCGGATCGCTTTAGGCCGGGAGCCAACCAGCGAGGAAAAGCAGGACGATCTCGACATGCTGGAAGCGGCTTGGGCGCAGGGCAGTTGGAAAGAGCCTCCCGGCGAGCTGCCCGAAGCCTTGCGGACGATTGATGCGCCGCGGGCGGCAGCGCTCACCGAACTCTGCCTGGCTGTTTTCAACTTGAACGAGTTCCTGTTTGTGGACTGACTGTCTTGACGGGCTAGTCGGACAAAAAGGGCCGTAGTCCGTCCGAGACGCTACGCGTTCGTTTCCGCCATAATATTTCGGCATTGATGAAATGGGAGGAACTCGCTTGTCGGTCTACATGAGAATCAAGCGGCAGGTCAATCGCTGCCTGGATGAGTTCGCTCGAGGGGAACTCACAGCGGACGGCCTGCACGCAATCCTCGATGCGGTCGAAGACGTTTCGGCGCGACAGGACCTGCTGTTTCTGCGTACGAGTGCGGGCACCGTCAACTCGGAAGTCGTTGGCATGCTTTTACTCCAGGACGGCGAGATCGAAGAGGGGCCGCCGGATCCGCGGGATTGGCCCTATCAAACGGTTATCGATGCCATTCGGGACGGGTGGCGAGTCATTAAATTCCCCGAACTAGCCCTGTGGGTGGACGAAACTCGCACCTACGAGGTGGGCGGCGAGTTCGTGCTTGAAAGGTGGAATCTGAAATGAAACGAGTAGGCGACATTCGACCAAGCTTGACGGATTCCCAGGTGCTCGACTTCTGCAAGAAGGGGTACCTGATCTTACCCGCCGTCGTTCCCGAAGAAATCAACCGGCGCGCGGTCAATTACGCCAATGAGGCGGCTGAACGGCGGCCTGAATTGCGGGCGCCTCGTCGTTCCGGGGAAATCGAGTTCCACTTGCCCCTCCTGGAGGAGGAGTGGTTCGTGGACAACGTCGTCCTGAACGATCAGGCGGCCGGCGTCGTTCGATCGTTGTTGGGCAGGGACTTCACCCTGCCGATTATTTTCAGCGACCATCGAGCGGAGACCCCTATGCCCAAGCCGGGGGGATGGCACCGCGACGGCAACTACGTCTTGGACAAGAAGCTGACCTACTTGGAGGTGCTCTATCATCCCGAGGACGTGCCAGCGGAAAAGGGCCCCACGGCCGTCCTGCCGGGATCCCATCACCTGGCGTCGGCGCCGGTGGGCCATTACGGCGGCCTGAGGGGATCCGTGCTCTTCGCACCTCCCGCGGCTCCCGCGGGTTCGATCTTGATCATGTCGTACAACCTGTGGCACCGCCGCACCGCGTCCACGGTGAAGGGTCGCCGACATCTATTCCGTCACAACTATTGGCGAACCACTCCGCCGGCGCGTGATTGGATTATCGAACCGGATTTCGATCTCCGGTCGGCGAACTACGAGTTCTTCGATCGCCCCACGACGCGACCGCCGACCCGCGATTGTAACGACGCGGCGGAGATGTTCTTTTGGCTGTGTGGAAAACACGATGAGTTTGGCGTGATGGGGGGGCAGTGCTGGCCCAGCCCGCACAAAGGACTCGACGGGGCCGTCCAAGGGTTCCCGGGCGATTGCACGGACGAGAGGGTTTGGGCGCGAGCCAAGTAGGGCCATGCTGAAACTTTCCGCGAACATCGAGTTCATGTTCGGCGATCGGGATTTTGTAGACCGTATCGACGCCGCGGCCGAAATCGGACTGGCCTCCTATGAGTTTGGCGCGTGGTTAACCCGAGACATGCCGGCGATCATTGAGCGCGCCCGGAAATGCGGCCTGGTCCAGTCAAACCTTAGCGTCGATCCGCGCATCAGACTGACGGACGAAGGAAACACCGATGTCTTTATCGAGGGCGTACGGCGCTCCGCCGACATGGCCCGGCAGCTGGGATGCGAACGATTGGGAATCGTGGTGGACGAGGTCAATGCGGCACCGGGCCTGCCCTGGTACGAATACCAACGCGACCCGCGGCAACGCGAGGTTCGCCGGCGTCAACGTCATCACATCGTCAATACGTTGAAAAAGGCGGCGCCGGTGGCCGCGGGGGAGGGCATGCTGCTGGTGGTCGAGTGTCTGAATACCCTGGTCGACCACGCGGATCACTACCTAGCTTCCTGGGAGGAGGGGTCTCCATTATCAAGGAAGTGGATCATCCCGCCGTCCGCTTGACGTTTGACGTCACGGCTGTCCGGTTAAAAGTCGAATAGAATCAATTGGTTGGGGTCATAGGGGGATTCGTTTGGGGAGTCGGATGGCTGGAGTGCCTGTAAAAGGGGCATTTTTTCGAATTGCGTAACGCTGAGAATCTGTAGAATCTGGTAAAGACTCGCTTCCAGCCCGAGCCGTTTCCGGACGATGGCGATGAGCACGTAAATCGAGACAGCGATCCGGATCTGCGTCTTGACGGCGTTCTCGCTGGTGCCGTAAAACGAGTTGATTCGCAGATGTTGCTTGATCCACTTGAAGAACAACTCAATCTGCCAACGCGACTTGTAGATGTGGGCGATGGTCAGCGCCGGGAGCGCGAAGTTGTTGGTCAGAAACTTCAGCCGCTTGTTCGTCCGGGCGTCGAAGTAACTGACCCTCCGCAACGGGTCGGGATAGGCTTGGGCCGATTCGATGGCAGCCAGTATGACGGTCTGATCCGAGCGCAAGCCCGTGGATTTGTCGACGGGATGCGAGTAGCGCCGTTGGAGCAAGATGTTCTTCTTGGTTCGCACGACGAAGAACGACGAGCAGAGAGTGAACACGAAGAGGCGTTCGAAATCGACGTAGGCCCGATCCATGACGTAGAACGCGCCGGCCTCCGGGCCGATCTCGTCGAGGATGTTGATGTCGTGCACTTTGCCTCCAGTAATGCGGATGAACGTGGGAATATTGCCGTGCAGATCCAGCAGCGTGTGCATCTTCACGGCGGCCTTTTGCTTGCGGAATCTCGCCCACGGAAACAGCGACAGGCAGAGGTCGATTGTTGTCGAGTCGAGAGCGTACAGAGTCTGGTCCAAGTCCACACCGATCGGGTCGTGGGCATATAACGGCCGTGCCATGCCAATCAAGACCTGCGCGAAGTCCGCGTAGATCCGCCAGTCGCGCGACTCGTTCGCATCGGCCAGTGTCGAGCGCGCTACCCTGCCGCGGAATCCCATGTGGTAGAGTTTGCCGTGCATCGAACGCAGGCACGTCTCGATGTCGCGGAGGCTTGCCCGATAGGTCAGCTGGGCGAATGCCATCGCAAGAAACTGATCCCAGCAGGAGAAACTTTTCAGATAGGAATCGCCGCGGTAGCGCGATACACATTTCTGAAACTCTTTGCTCGGTAGGTGCTCGATCAGTTGGGAGAAAACCGTACGGCCAAGGTTCATCCCTCATTGTGCCGCGTCCGGATGCTCCGTTCAGGCGACCATTTGCGGCCTCGGGATTTCAAATCGTTCCCGGGCAAAACAGGCCATAAGACATTGAGCGGTCGAGACTTACCGTCCGATGGCGCGACTTTCCCCGGACAGCACTGGTTTGACGTTTACCACCACCAGGTCAACGAGGGCAACATAATCAGCAGCTTGACTAGGCATATGGATTGGGTCGGTCACATCCATCTCGCCGATGTGCCGGGACGTCACGAGCCGGGTACGGGCGAAATCAACTTCCGTAACGTCCTTAGCGCCGCAAGACGGGCCGGCTATTCGGGATATCTGGGCGCGGAATGCATCCCCTCCACGAGTGACGTGAAAGCGGCAATGGCCCCGATACGGAAGATCGTCGAGGAAGTGAACGCGGAAGGAATGTAGAGAACCTTGGTCATCGACGCGCACCAACGTTTTTGGAAAGTCGGACACTCGTTCGGGCCGAGATTCAAGGGCGGCTCGGTCCTAAATCGGGATTTCCTCCCCGCACACATCAAACCGGTCCGGGACAGCTGCGGCGTTCAAAGAACGGTGGCGGTCCAAGCGGCCGGGTCCGTCGACGAGACGCGATGGTTGCTCCAGTTGGCTAAGAAGAGCGCCTACATTGCGGGGGTCGTCGGTTGGGTGGATTTGACCAGCCCGGACGTCGGGCGGACTCTCGACGAACTCATGACCGATTCCAGACTGCGGGGAGTGAGTCATCCGGTTGAAGCCGAGGCCGATCCGGATTGGCTCGTTCGCGAGGATGTGATCCGTGGTTTGCGCGATGTATCCCGACGAGGTCTAACCTACGACCTGCTGGTCCGGCCACGCCACTTGAAGCATGCTGTCGCGTTGGCCGACCGCGTGCCTGACTTGCGCATGGTCGTGGACCACCTGGCCAAACCGTCGCGCGAGTCCGCGACGATGGAACAATGGTCCAAAGATCTGGCGGCCGTTGCACGCGTTCCGTCCATCTATTGCAAGCTGTCGGGAATCATTACCGAGGCGCCGGCCGGCCGGTGGAAGCCGGCGGATTTCAAGCCCTTGGTCGAGACCGCGGTCGAATTGTTCGGTCACGATCGCGTCATGTTCGGCAGTGACTGGCCAGCCTGCCTGTCGGCCGGAACCTACGTCGACGCCTATGAGGTCTTGGTTCAGGCGCTGCGTCCCATCTCCCCTGAAGTATTCGCCAAGATTTTCGGTCGTAACGCCCAAAACTTCTACGGGCTTGCTGATATGGAGTATTTCATTAGCCCGCAGCATTAAAGCGTCAGCAACGGACAGACATGAAATACCGCCAGCTGATTCGCGATGGGACTAAAGTCTCCGTGCTTGGTCTGGGCGCATGGCCGCTCGGCGGCGCTATGGGACGGATCAGTGCTGTCCGGGGAAAGTTACGCCAACGGACGGTAAGTCTCTACCGCTCAATATCTTATGGCCTGTTTTTCCCGGGAACGATTTGAAATCCCGAGGCCGCAAATGGCCGCCTGAGCGGAGCATCCCGACGCGGCACAATGGGGGATGAACCTTGGCCGTACGGTTTTCTCCCAACTGATCGAGCACCTGCCGAGCAAAGAGTTTCACAAATGTGTATTGCGCTACCGCGGCGATTCCTATCTGAAAAGTTTCTCCTGCTGGGATCAGTTTCTTTCGATGGCATTCGCCCAGCTGACCTATCGGGAAAGCCTCCGCGACATCGAGACGTGCCTGCGTTCGATGCACGGCAAACTCTACCATATGGGATTCGGCGGCAGGGTAGCGCGCTCGACACTGGCCGATGCGAACGAGTCGCGCGACTGGCGGATCTACGCGGACTTCGCGCAGGTCTTGATTGGCATGGCACGGCCGTTATATGCCCACGACCCGATCGGTGTGGACTTGGACCAGACTCTGTACGCTCTCGACTCGACAACAATCGACCTCTGCCTGTCGCTGTTTCCGTGGGCGGGATTCCGCAAGCACAAGGCCGCCGTGAAGATGCACACGCTGCTGGATCTGCACGGCAATATTCCCACGTTTATCCGCATTACTGCAGGCAAAGTGCATGACGTCAACATCCTGGATGAATTTCTTCCCGAGGCCGGCGCGTTCTACGTCATGGATCGGGGTTATGTCGATTTTCGGCGCCTCTTCGTGTTCACGCTCTGTTCGGCCTTCTTCGTGGTGCGAACCAAAAAGAACGTTTTGCTGCAGCGTCGCTACTCCCACCCGGTGGATAGGAGCACGGGCCTGCGATCCGATCACACCGTTATTTTGACCCCCTTCAACTCCGCCCAAGCGTACCCGGACCCCCTACGGCGGGTGAGTTATTTCGATGCCGAAACCAACAAGCGATTGAAATTTCTGACCAATAACTTCACCCTGCCGGCACTGACCATCGCCCAGATCTACAAATCGCGCTGGCAGGTGGAACTCTTCTTCAAGTGGATCAAGCAACATCTGCGAATCAAGTCGTTTTACGGCACCAGCGAGAACGCCGTCAAGACGCACATCTGGATCGCTGTCTCGATTTACGTGCTCATCGCTATCGTCCGGAAACGCCTCGGGCTGGAAGCGAGTCTTTACCAGATTCTACAGATTCTCAGCGTTACGCTATTCGAAAAAATGCCCGTTTTACAGGCACTCCAGCCATCCGACTCCCAAAATGAATTCCCCTATGACCCCAACCAATTGATTCTATTCGACTTTTAACCGGACAGCAGTGGGGACGGATGGATGACAAGACGGCCGTTACCGTTGCCCGTAGAGCCATCGATCACGGCATCAACCTGATCGATACGGCGCGCGCTTACCTCGAAAGCGAGCGGCGTTTGGGCAAGGCTCTCAAGGGCGGTTACCGCGATCGTTGTTTTTTGGCCACCAAGGTCATCGGCGATTATACGCCTGCCGCGATTAACGCGATGCTCGAAACCAGCCTGCGTGAATTGGACGTTGACTACGTCGACCTCTACCAGGTGCATCACCCCGATCCGAACTTTCCTTTCGACGAGACCATGGAAATCATGGCGCGGTTGCGCGAGGCGGGCAAGACGCGCTACATCGGAGTGTCCAACTACCACGTTGATCACATGCGGCAGGCATGGCAAGGATCTCCCTTTCATACCTGCCAACCCCGCTACAGCATGTTCTACCGACCCGCGGAGTACGACGTAATTCCCTACTGCGAAAAAAACCGCATCGGTGTTCTTGTTCACAGTCCGCTCGCAAAGGGATTGCTCACCGGGCGATACCGAGCGGGCCATCAATTTGCACAAGACGACGAGCGGTCTCAATTGCGACGGTTCCAGGGAGAGACGTTCGCGCGCTATCTTGCTGTCGCCGACCAACTGAGTCAACTGGCGTCGGACAAAGGCATCACCCTTGTTCAATTGTCCATTGCCTGGGTCCTGCGGCTGAACGCCGTTAGCTGTGTGCTTGTCGGAGCGAAAACGGTGGAACAGATCGAGGAGCATCTTGGCGCCGTCGATGTCGCGCTGAGCGATGATGAAATTCGCCGCCTCGACGCCATTTTGCAGGATACGCCGGCGGAATTGTACGATGCGTAATGGCGCGTCCACGTTCTCGCCACGGGCTGGTCGCGATCCAGGACGAGCACCGTCTCCCCCGCCCGGACCCTTTTGAGATAGGCGCTCAAGCGGCTCTTGAGATCGGATACGGTGGCTCTTTGCATAAGACTATTTTTCTCGGTCCTAGCCCCGCAAAGTGGCCCAATTTGATGCATTTCCCCCCCCCAAAGCTCGCTCAGTTGGCCACTTTTTGAACCGTCGTTCGTTAACTTGACAGTACCTCGCGATAGAATGGACGCGGGAGCCGGTTGGCGCGAAGGGGCCGATTGAAGCCGGGATGTATGAACAGAGACGCGCCCGAAAGGGTGCGGTCAAGGTTCTCCCGGGAACCGGTCTTCGGCGCTGCAACGGTTTGATGAGGAAGGTCGCGAGACTAGGAGGGGAAGTCCTCGCCGGGGCCGCCTATTTGGGGCTGCATTCGATGCCGCTGCCGCTCGTCTACAGCATGGGCGGTTCCCTGAACCCGATCGACGACTACCGTCCCCTTTACTATGCCCTGATCGGGGCGGGGTACCTGGCGGGCTTTCTGACGCTATCCGTCAGCGCGGCGAGGGGCCGGACCGTCTTTGGCCGCAAAATCCCCGGGCGAGTGCAGTTTGACCTCTGGCTGGGCACGTTCCTGTGTGCCGTGGTTCTAGTCGCCGCGTTAATCTACTTTCGGCTCCCGATTCGCTTGCGCGGCTGGGACGGCCACGGTTTCGGCGCCAGCGGAGGCGAAGCGAATTCGCTATTCCTTCCCTGGCTCCACTACGCGATGTGGCTCTTGCTGCTGCTGCTGCGCCGCGACAAGCGGGCTAACTCATCAGCCGGAACGAGCGCCGAAGAACCTTCTTAACGGTCTCCGTCATTTTCCGGTCGTATTCCCAAATGGCAAGCCAGCGGTTGACACGGGCTGCCGTCGGGTAGGCATAGACCTTCTCGAGCAGCTTGCGGATGGGGATCTTGTTTTGCTTGGCGAGAACCAGCTCCTGGAAGAGCTCGCCGGCGTTCGGCGCGACCATGGTTCCACCAAGAAAGTGTTCACCCTTGAGATAGACGATCAGCTTGGATTCGGGATAGTCGTCCGTCGTCGCGCGGTTGACGTCTTCAAAACCTTGGACGACTTTGCGGTAGCGGATGCCGCGGTCCCGAAGCTCCCCTTCGGACAGTCCGAAGGTGGCGACTTCGGGATCGGTGAAAGTTACCCAGCTCAGATCGTCGTAGCTGATTTTTCGTTTAACGGGAGAGAACAGGTTCCACAGAATGACGGAGCCGTGAAGCTCGGTGGCATGGGTCAAATAGACCTGTCCGGTGGCGTCCCCGGATACATAGATCCGTTTGTTGGTCGTGCGCAAGTAGGGGTCGAGTTTGATGCGCCCTTTGTCGAGCGCGATTCCGGCCGCCTCGAGGCCCAATTCGCTGTAGTCGAGGTTCTTGCCGATCGCGACCAGGACCTGGTCGAACATCTGTTTCACAGACCTGCTCCCGCTTTCAAGGGTCGCGGTATTGGCGTCAGGAAAGTCGCCGATACTCGTGTTCAGAAGAACCGTCACTCCTTCGTTCTCCAGCCGCTGTTGAATCAAGGTGCTCGCTTCTTCGGGATCGCGGATCAGCAGGCGCGGGCCCATTTCGACGAGGGCGACCTTGGACCCGAGCCGCGCGAAAGCCTGCGCCATTTCGACCCCGATCGGCCCTCCCCCGAGGATGAGAAGCTTCCCGGGCAAACTCTTGAGCTGGAACAGATTCTCGTTCGTCAGATAGGAGACTTTGTCGAAGCCCGGTATGCCGGGCAGCCGGGGTCTCGATCCCGTGGCGATGACGAAGCGGCGGGCGGTGTGGCTTTCCCCTCCGACCTCGACGCGGTCGCGGGCCACGAAGCGAGCGGCGCCGAAAGCCAGGTTGACGCCCAGGCTTTCTAGAAACTCGGGGCTCTCGTGTTGGCGGATTTCGGCCTGCACGTTTTCGACATAGCCCGCGACCTTCTCGAAATCCAGCGAGCCGCTCGTGGTGATTCCGAAGCGCGCCAGTTGTTCGGCGTCGTGCTTTCGCTTGGCTACGTGCAGCAAAGCCTTGCTGGGAACGCAGCCCGTGTTCAGGCACTCACCGCCGAGGTTCTCGGGTCTCTTTTCGACGAGCAGCGTCTTGAGGCCGAGCTTGGCCGTTGGGACGGCAATGTTGAGTCCGGCCGCGCCGGCCCCGATCACGATGACGTCATAGTGCATGGCGGTACTCAATCGAAGTTGTGTCTCTAGGGTGCAGGGGGACCAGTGATCAGCCTGTCTCAGTGCTGTCCGGGGAAAGTCGCGCCATCGGACGGTAAGTCTCGACCGCTCAATGTCTTATGGCCTGTTTTGCCCGGGAACGATTTGAAATCCCGAGGCCGCAAATGGTCGCCTGAACGGAGCATCCGGACGCGGCACAATGAGGGATGAACCTTGGCCGTACGGTTTTCTCCCAACTGATCGAGCACCTACCGAGCAAAGAGTTTCAGAAATGTGTATCGCGCTACCGCGGCGATTCCTATCTGAAAAGTTTCTCCTGCTGGGATCAATTTCTTGCGATGGCATTCGCCCAGCTGACCTATCGGGCAAGCCTCCGCGACATCGAGACGTGCCTGCGTTCGATGCACGGCAAACTCTACCACATGGGATTCCGCGGCAGGGTAGCGCGCTCGACACTGGCCGATGCGAACGAGTCGCGCGACTGGCGGATCTACGCGGACTTCGCGCAGGTCTTGATTGGCATGGCACGGCCGTTATATGCCCACGACCCGATCGGTGTGGACTTGGACCAGACTCTGTACGCTCTCGACTCGACAACAATCGACCTCTGCCTGTCGCTGTTTCCGTGGGCGAGATTCCGCAAGCAAAAGGCCGCCGTGAAGATGCACACGCTGCTGGATCTGCACGGCAATATTCCCACGTTCATCCGCATTACTGGAGGCAAAGTGCACGACATCAACATCCTCGACGAGATCGGCCCGGAGGCCGGCGCGTTCTACGTCATGGATCGGGCCTACGTCGATTTCGAACGCCTCTTCGTGTTCACTCTCTGCTCGTCGTTCTTCGTCGTGCGAACCAAGAAGAACATCTTGCTCCAACGGCGCTACTCGCATCCCGTCGACAAATCCACGGGCTTGCGCTCGGATCAGACCGTCATACTGGCTGCCATCGAATCGGCCCAAGCCTATCCCGACCCGTTGCGGAGGGTCAGTTACTTCGACGCCCGGACGAACAAGCGGCTGAAGTTTCTGACCAACAACTTCGCGCTCCCGGCGCTGACCATCGCCCACATCTACAAGTCGCGTTGGCAGATTGAGTTGTTCTTCAGGTGGATCAAGCAACATCTGCGAATCAACTCGTTTTACGGCACCAGCGAGAACGCCGTCAAGACGCACATCTGGATCGCTGTCTCGATTTACGTGCTCATCGCCATCGTCCGGAAACGGCTCGGGCTGGAAGCGAGTCTTTACCAGATTCTACAGATTCTCAGCGTTACGCAATTCGAAAAAATGCCCCTTTTACAGGCACTCCAGCCATCCGACTCCCCAAACGAATCCCCCTATGACCCCAACCAATTGATTCTATTCGACTTTTAACCGGACAGCAGTGAGCCTGTCTCAACTTTTCCCATTTGAAAAGCGAGTGAGAATCGAGGCTGTCCCGATTT
This sequence comes from Bryobacterales bacterium, assembly GCA_965248365.1. Taxonomy (GTDB): domain Bacteria; phylum Acidobacteriota; class Terriglobia; order Bryobacterales; family UBA6623. The sequence continues at coordinate 2,478,797 of CBDFJA010000004.1, forward strand.
CCGAAAGGACCCTTTACTCGTCCTCTACTTGTTGCCGAACTTGTAGAGAAATCAATTCCGCAGTAGCGCGTCCCAGACCATCAAGATCTGGGAAGAGAGTACCTCCAGTTAGATTCATCGTCCAGAGCCGGGATTGGAATTCAGCCTTGAGTTTCGCTGGTATGACAATCTTGAGTAGCTGAACCTCCTCACCCTTCAGAAACCGGAAGGTGGTACGCCCGTGGTCATCTAAGATGTGGCTACAGAAAGTAAACAAGCCCTGTTGAATAACAATGCGCAGCGGTGGCCGGGATGGGCTGACCGTGCGGATAGCATGAAGATTGTTGCTTTCCTCCAAAGGGTGGTTAAGCCACCGCCTCAAAACGGGGCTGTCTTGGATTTTTTGATCCGCCAAAAACCTAGGGAAGATCCAAACTGCACCACCACAGTTTGGTAAGTCATTCACAGCGAAATACGCGGCCACATACGGGGATGAAGTCCAGTCCAATAGTCTGGTGGGACATCGGTGGTGCTGCATTAATGCCAACCATTCCAACGAAGTCCCCGAGCCTCGCGGTAAGTCCTCGACTGACGCTCTTAGGTGCGCTTCCCGCTTGAATCGTTCCACGGCAAAACTCTCGATCCTCAGGGCTTCTTGAGGATCAATCTTTCCAACAACCCTCACTAGCGATGGGGTCAAGTCCCACGAAGCGTTCGCTTGGCCACGAAAACACCAACGATCAAGCTCATGGCTGCCGGAGAAGGGGCTGACGGTCTCGACAAACTGGGACCAACTCGACATCTCGCGTTGACGGTCGGACATCTTCTCTGATTCTATGGAACCCGAGGTCTTGATGGCAGCTGCCTGATTGCTACGCCTCCGCTGCCCTCCCTTACCGAAACGCCTCGATCTTTGCTTTCATCTCCGCCGCCAGCCATTCGGCCTCTCGCTTGTCGCGCAGGTTTCGTCCGGCGGAAACCTTCTTGCCGTTCTTGCGGTGGATCTTGATGTCGTAGTAGGCTTTCGCCGATTGCGTGGCTGTCTGGCCTTGCTGCATGCCGATCTTGATTTGAACGTCGCTGATGTCGGAGCAGGGAATCTGTTTTGTGCCACCAATGCCTAGGGTAGTTCGTTTGATTTTCACCATGCCGGATTCGATGACCACGGTGGTGGAAGAAAACCATAGGTCGATCACGAACAGCAGTAGAACAGCGCCCAACAGCCCGCAGACAATGGGGAAAAACAACGGGGCCCCGAGATAAAGCTGAAGCCAGATGGCGCCCATCCATATGAAGAAGAAAACGGTCAGCGAGATGGCCGCCCCGACGTTGCGGGCCGCGCCGAAGCAGTATTCCGTACCGCCCAGGGTGCTGGGCCTGACCTCGATCGACGAGCGCGTGGGGTCGAACGGCATCGCCGCGGCGGGCGCATAGCCGGCGGCGCTTTCCTCCTCAGCTTCGGCGGGACGGCTCTCGGCCGTCTTAAACACGGGCGCCTCGAACTGCGTTTTGTAGTCGATGCCCGAGACCTCGGCGACGGCTTCGAGCCGCCAAATGACCTGGTCGTAATAGTTGGTCTCGTTGGTCTCGTCGCATTCGTAAGGAATCCGAAACTCGACGGGAATGGACGTTCCGCGATAGGCCGTGCGAAGGCGCTCCCGGGGGATGGTCTGTTCTTCTTGCCAGAGAATCCTCTCGGTCGTGGAACTGTTTTTGCCCCGTCCGCGCCGCCGGCGGAGCGAGGTCAGCTTGAGGTTGAATCCCTCTTGGGGCGCCGCGACGAAATTGGTTTGGATAGTCCCGCCGAGGCGCCCGCCGACCAGGCCGGGAACCGCGGCCATCTCGAAAACCGACGAGCCGAACTTCTTCCAGCGAGCAGTGGCCCGAGCCGCCCAGTAGAGTAGTCCCACCCCAACAACAGGGAACAAGAGTCCTATCAGACCCAGGTAGTTCTGTTTCTCCAAAACCTCTCGGGGAACGACAAACAGCAGCGGGGCCGAGACGAGATTCCAGAAAATGGCAAAAACCCAGGTAAACACCATCGTCGCTTTCGTCGAACCGACGATGCGGCCACCGGCCCACTCGGGTTTCCACATCCAAGGGCTTTCGGGATGCGCGGCCTTGAGATGGGCGATCTCACGCGCCTTGCCGGCGCTGTAGCGGCCCCACCAGACCAGCCCCGCTCCGACGCCGCAAAACGTGATTGCAAAGATTGCCTGAAGGGAAAACGTCTGCCCATCGAAGGTGGGCCGGCCCAGTGCGCGGAGAGCCATGACGCCCGCCCACAAGCCCCCGGCTAAGAAGGGCAGCCCGAACAGGGTGAAGAAGGCCGATCCCGCTCGGGAAGACTCTTTCACGGCTGCCCTCGGACCCGCTCTCGTCGGCATCGCGAATACGTGATCGCCGCATTGGTTTGAGTCGGAACGTCCGGATCAGCGGAATCGGCCGGCTGCCGACGCGGCCGTAGTCGATGACGCATTCGGCGGGTAGGGATTTCCATCTTAAGACGCCGGCTTCCAGGAGCTGGTTTGCCGGGCAACTCTAACGTAAGCCTTAGCCCGCCCCGGGGATCAAAGCATGGATGATCATGTAGCCCAGGGCGCCGGCGGCGATCGTCGTAGGGAGGGTAAGTACCCAAGCCCAAAGAATTTCCCTCGCCTTGCCCCAGCGCACGGCGCGCACGCGTTGGGCCGTCCCCACGCCGGCGATCGCTCCGGCGATCGTGTGGGTCGTGCTGGCGGGTATGCCCAACCGGGCAGCCAGCAAGACGGTAAAGGCGCCGCCCGTTTCCGCGCAGAACCCCCCCGCCGGTTTCAGCTTCGTAATGCGATGCCCCATCGTTTTGATGACTCGCCATCCTCCCATGAACGTACCGAGTGCGATCGCTGCATGCGCGGAAAGAATGACCCAGAAGGGAATGTAAAACGTTTTCAGATGACCGAGCGCGAACAGAGCGCTGGCGATGATGCCCATCGTCTTCTGGGCGTCGTTGGTGCCGTGGGCGAAGCTAAACACGGCGGAAGAGAACAACTGTAGACGCCGGAAATAGTAATCCAAGGTGGAAGGGTGACCGCGACGGAAAATCCAGGCCACTGCGATCATCAGCAGCGATCCGGCAACGAACCCCATGAGTGGGGCGACAAAGATGAACGTGATCGTCTTCACCCACCCATCGGTGACAATCGCGGCCATCACCTGAGACCAGCCCCGCGTCAAGCCGACGTAGGCCATTGCCGCCCCTCCGTAGCCGCCGACAAGGGCGTGAGAGGCGCTGATGGGCAGACCCAGGTGGGAGGCAAGCCAGGTCCAAAAAATGGCCCCGAACAAGCCGCCGATCACGACGTACTGCGTGACGGCTTCCTGCGCGACCATGCCCCGGCCGATCGTCTTGGCCACGGCCGTGCCGAAACCAAAGGCGGCGATGAAGTTGAAAAACGCAGCCCAAAACACGGCGTGACCCGGGCTAAGGACGCGCGTAGCGACCACGGTCGCGATCGCATTCGCGGCGTCGTTAAACCCGTTAAAAAAGTCAAAAACGAGCGCCACGAACACGATCACGACGATGAATCCTAGATTTTCCATGCGCCTCCCGGTAGCGTCGCCTCGCCGGCTTCTGGAAGATCGCGCCTCATCGGCTGTGCCCCGCCTCCGCTCGCGCGTTCGCGGCCTAAACTCGGGCGGATTCGCACAGGCGGGCCTAAGTACTCCGGCAAGCAAGCACGGGCGGGCGCAGCATGCTGTGCCACTACAAATCCGGTGGGCGCCTGGAAACGTAGGGGCACGGCATGCCGTGCCCGAAGTTCCTGATCGTCCACTTGGCTTCTACACATACGCAACCGAATTTACTAAACAGGCGGCCCCGCCCCCTCAGGCGTTCTTGACAACGGCCGCCTCCAGCACATGCCCCACATCCTCGAACGAATCGGCGGCTTCTTCGAGCAGCTCAAAAATCTCCTTCAGCTTGATCAGGCGGATGGGATCTTGCTCCGTATCGAACAGATCCGTCAAAGCCTGGTGATTCAGTTGATCCGCTTCGTCCTCCAGGTCGTGGATCTTGATCAGCAGCTCGGACACATCTTTCCCCGCCGCTACGGCCTGCACCGCCGCGGACGTCGCATGGCTGTTGGCGACGAGGTTTTGCGTCATGGTCTGAACGCGGCGGGGAACGCTCGTCATCCTGAAGATGTGGAACCGCCCGGCTACCTCGTCGATCATGTCGAGGACATCGTCGAGCCGGAGACAAATATCGTGGATGTCCTGAGGCTCCATCGGCGTAATGAAGGTCCGGTGGAGCCGCGTCAGAGCTTGATGGGTGATGTCGTCGCCTTTATTTTCGATCTGATGAACCCGAATGCGCAGCGTGTTCCAGTCGGTTTCCTCCGCCGCCACGCCTTGATGCAGCATCTCAGCGGCCTCGACGATCAGCTGAGACTGTTTCTCAAAGAGATCGAAGAACTGTTGGTCTTTGGGGAGAAATTTCATATCGGGCCTTCCACGTTTGGTTCAGCTGGGTCAGTTTCCGCTCGGCGCCCCTCCATTGGAAACTCGGCGTTGCGGGGAAACCATCAATTGCCTTTCGTCAAAATCGGAAGCAGCTCGGGAGCTTGGGCGCCGGCCGGCGGCGCCTCCTGGTCGAAATCGAGAAATCGCCGGTCGAGCCGCCGGGGCGTATCAATGCGACTCATGGCCGAAAGGATATTTTCGAGCACGTGGGGGTGATCTTTCTTGGTTTCAGCCAAGAACTCCCGCGGCGATCGTCGAACGGTTCCGGTGCGGTGGGAGCACGCACAGGGCGTGATGGGCATGGCGCGTTGGTCGGCGTACGACGACGTTACCTCCTCGGAGACGTAGACCAGCGGCCGAATGATCCGAAAATCGCCGGAACGAGAATAGGTGACCGCCGGCAGAGCGCTCAGCCGGCCCGTGTAGAGGGTGTTGCGAAGCAGCGACTCGCGGAAGTTGTCGACCGTGTGCCCCAGGGCCACGACATTCACGCCCAAACCCGAGGCGATCTCATACACCGCCCGGCGCCGATAGCGGCTGCACTGGTCGTAGCCGTGATCGGGATCCTCGGCCATCGGTTGAAGCGAAGGCTCGTCGCGGTAATAGGTCCAGGGAATGTTCCGCGCCTTCAAGTAGTTCGCCAGCGGCTCGATAGGACGCGTGAACTTACCCTGTTCCACGGTGAAGGCCCGCAAGGTGAATTTCGCCGGAGATTTTCTCTTGAGCGACAGCAGGGCGTCGAGAAGCGTCAGCGAATCCTTGCCCCCCGAAACGCCCACGGCGATACGGTCGCCGTCGCGAATCATGCGGAACTCGTGAACAGCCTTGCCAACCCGTCGCAGCAGTGTCTTCTCAAGAGCCATGGAAGCGGGAGTCTCTTGGCGGCGACGAATCGAAACGGATAAATGTCGGAAACTCGGAAGCCGCGTGGCTAGGGCTAGGTCAACGGCTTTCGGTCGTCCAGTCCAAAACCATTATAGCCGTCGTGGAGGGCGCGCCCTACAACTTCGTGCCAAGCCGCCCTTAATGTGTGGCCCCAGGCCGCTTTTCTCACCGCCTAACGGTCGAAGCGCGCAATAGGCCGCCACGACTGCGTTGCGCTTGGTCGCCGTGCTCCATGTAGGGTTCAAGAATGTAGGGGCACGGCATGCCGTGCCCGAGATCGCCGAGTTGCCCGCGCCTCGTTCTGAGGGGTCTCTCACGCACCTCGTCCCGCCACGTGGCGAGGAAAGCGGGCCCCGCCCTAAACGCCGCCATCTCCGTGGGCGGCCCCCTTACGGCTGATTCGGCGCCGTGGGTTTCAACGGGTTCTCCATGAGCGATTCGACAGCATCTTGCACATCGGCCGGCGTGAGCTCGATCTCATCGTCATCGCCTTGCAACCGGTAGCGCAATCGCCCCTCGGCATCGTAAATCATGACGGCTGGAATGCTTTCCAGACCAAGGCCTTCGAGGGCCCGCGTGATTTCGTGGGTCAGAAGGTAATGAGGGAAGTCGGCGTCCTGGCCACGAAGAAACTCCCGGGCCTGCTGAAGAACCGCCAAGTCGTTCGAGTTGTCAATCGAGAGGGAGAGGACTTGCAACCGCTCCACTTCGTAGTGGTTCGAGAGGTCGACAACAAAAGGAAACAGATCGAGGCAGCTCCTGCACCAGCCGGCCCAAACATTGACAACCAGCAGGCGGCCCCTGTGCGCCCCGACGACCGTTGCCCACTCTTTGCTGGTGAGCGGCTCGATGTCAGCTTGGAACCAGGAACAGCCGACGCCGAGCGCGAGCAAAGCGACGAGAATGCACCTCCACGCCGGCCATGACTTTCGTCTCCAGGACGAGCGCACTAGCAGCCCGTGGTGAAAGCGAGGACCGCGAAAAATCGGGTACAGCCAGCCAATTCGCTTCCGGCCAAGCACTTTGTTTCCAGGGATGTGACGAGGGACGAATTGGTGGCAGTCCCCATTTTTCGCTCTTGCACGACTTTGCCACGGGCTGCTAGCGCCCATAAGTGCCGCGACCGTGTCAAAAAAGGTAATCCCAGCATCAATCCACCATTTGCCGTGCATTGGCGAAGTTCGTCTGGGACCCGATGTCATCGTTCCCATACATGCTCGGAGGAGAGTCAAATCTATATGAGACAGACTCCTTGTTTGCTTTTATTGTTGGTATCCAAGGATTAGTTTCAAAGTCCTCTGATCTTAAGGCGTAACTGTGTGTTAGGATCAGTAGACTATGATCGACGCACTTGCTCTACTCATTCAAGAAAGAGACCGTCTCAACCGAGCGATCGAAATTCTGCAATCCGAACCAAAGCGACGAGGCCGCAAACCGGGAAGCGCTCCGGCGACAGCCGCGGGGCCGAAGAAGCCCCGCCGTCGCAGGAGGATGAGCCCCGCCGCCCGCAAAGCGGTCTCCGAGCGGATGAAGAAGTATTGGGCCGGCCGCAGGAAAGCAAAGCGCAAAGGCTAGTTGCAACCGTCCTTCTCTCTCCCGAAACCCATTCCTGCCAGGGCGATCCAAAGGACTCTGCCCGGTAGTGCGACCACGCGCCGGTCCCCGGCGGGAGGTGATCCGGGTGCGGGTCGAGTGTCCGGCTATCCGCGGCGTTGCGCGAAAAACCCTTGCAATCTCTTCAAGCATTCCTCCGCCAGCACTCCTTCGACGATTTCGATTCGGTGGTTGAGCCGGTCGGAATCGGCTAGCCGAAACTTGCTCCTGACGGCCCCGAAACGCAGGTCTCTCGTTCCGAACACGAGTTTGCCGACTCGGGCGGCGACGAGCGCTCCCGCGCACATAGCACAGGGCTCCACGGTCACATACACGGTGGCGCCGGGAAGCCGGTAATTACCCGTTTTGCGACCGGCCTCTCGTAACGCGGAGATTTCGGCGTGGGCCGTCGGGTCCGTCCTCGAAATAGGAGCGTTGCCTGCCGCGGCGACAATTTCGCCCTCCTCGACAATTACCGCGCCGACAGGAACCTCGCCCCGCTGCTCGGCTTTATCAGCCTGAACCAAAGCAGCGCGCATGAATACCTCGTCGGACCGCGTGATGAGCGAGTTCATTCTCCACCCAAGTCTAGCAGCCCATGGTGAAAGCAGACCTCACGAAAAATGGGTGCAGCCCGCCAATTCGCTTCAGGTTAACCCGCTTTTCTCACCAGGTGGCGAGGCGAACTGCATGAGAGGCCCGTCAGATGGCAAGAAATACGAGTTAACGGGGACCGGTAACGTTGTCAGACTCTGAATTAGACAAGATTATCCAAGAAAGCCGTGGCGGACTATTTGTATCTCATCGTTCCTAACTTACTTCGTAACCGGCCGTGAACAGTTTGACGGTCTTAGTGGGATTCTCCGAAATCGGTCGGCGGCCGGGTTATTGTGCAACCCGCGCGAAGACGCCGCGTGGTGGAGACCTCTCTAACAGTCGTCTCGCTCATCTGACACATCGTTCGGCTTAACCTAGCGCCCCCCTCGCTTGGGGCACGACGGCCAGCGGGGCCGCAAATCAAGTCCCGACGACGGATCTCGCCTCTTTCGTAGCGTGTGAACATATCAAATACGGTTACTTATTGAATCTCGCATAATATCGAGTTAGTCAAGGCCAAGAGAAGACTGCTTCCAGAAGGCCGTAATCAAGCGCGGTTTGCGGCGCATGCGACGCAGGGATTTGCGGGCACGCTCGTCCAGCTCCCAGTAGTCCTTCGGACAGACGTTCGGCAACTCGTGCTGCTTCCAGTAAGCCCAAATGTATTCCACCGGGTTCAGCTCCGGTGCATAGGGCGGCAAGCACTCCGTGGCGATGTGGCCTTCGGAGAGCTCGATGAACTCCCGCACCAGGCGGCTGCGGTGCGCCGGCAGGCGGTCCCAGACGATCAGCAGCGGGCCGTCGATGTGGCGGACCAAAGCCTTCAGGAAGTCGATGACCTCCAGCTCGCCGATGGCGCCGGGATAGAGCCGGAAGTAGAAGTTGCGCAAGGTCAGCCCGGCGGAAACGGAAAGTTTCTGCCAGTTGAAGTTGAACTCCAGCACGGGTGTCTCGCCGCGGGGCGCCCAGGTGCGGCAACGATGGGGCTTCTGACTCAGTCCGCTTTCGTCGATGAAGACGATCGTGCGGCCTTGTTTTTGGGCTTTTTTTTAGTGGCCGGCCAAGTCTTGCGCCGCCAGTTGCGGATGGCTTCTTCGTTGCGCTCGCGGGCCTTGCCGACAGGCCGTTGCGGGCTCCAGTGGAGCGCCCGCAGGATCTTCCAAACATGACCTTCGTGATAGCGCACGCCGAACTCGTCGGCGATCAGACGAGCGACTCGCGGACAAGTCCACAGCGGCGTCGAGAAGCCCTGCGCTTCGGGGCCCCGCAGCAGCATTGCCTCCAGACGTTCCCGTTGCGTGGCGTCTAACAGCGGCTTGCGGCCGGCGCGCCCGGCCCGGCGGAGTCCGGCGGCACCGTACGCGCCATGCTCGCTAACCCAACGGCTCACGCTTTGCGGCGCCGCCTTCACGCGCCGTGCTGCCTCGGACTGACTCAAACCTTCGTCAACGACCAGCCGCACGGCCTCCAGCCGTCGCTTTTCCAGAGCATCAAAATCGCGCCTTACGCCTCTTGGGTTCCCCATGTCTATTAAGACGAGCAGAACCCCCAAAAGGTTACTCTATATTATGCGGGAGTCAATAGTACGGCCATATCTCTCTTGCTGTCGGGGATACTTCTTCCGTTTACACGGCTTTGTATCAACGTCAATCTTACGGGGAGCAGGCGCTCCGGCAGGCGGGATAGTCTCGGTAACTCCAGCCGCGGTTTCTGGAAATCCGAACGCTCGCACCGCTGTGACAGTGATGAGAAAACCCGGGGCGGGGTATTCAGTCGTTGCGCACTGATCCCGACGACGCTTTTTGCGCCAGCGTCGTGTGGCTGAGGCTCTCGGAGTAGCGGGAAACCCCTTTGTAGAGGTGCTCGGCGATTTTTTGGCGATACGCACCGGTTTTGAGAAGCTTCTCGTCCCGCGGGTTGCTCAAGAAACCGATCTCGGCCAGGACAGCGGGCATTTCCGCACCCAGCAGAACCATGAACGGGGCTTTGCGGACCCCGCGATTCCGAAGTCCCTTTGTTTCGCGGGCCAGGCCTTTGTAGAGAGCGCTCTGCACGTGGGTGGCAAACTCACGCGACTCCTCGATCTTTTCCGTCAGGGCGATCTTCGACAGCAGACTACGAAGTTCGTGTATCGAACGTTGCGCCGCCGCGTTCTCTCGCGAAGCGACGGCTAACGCCCACGAGTTCGTGGTCAGGCTGAGATAGTAGGTTTCGACGCCGCTGATGCCGCGAATGCGCGACGAGTTGGCGTGAATAGAGACGAAAAGATCCGCATTGCCCCGGTTGGCCTTCTTCGTGCGCTGCCGCAGAGACAGGAACCTATCGTCTGTGCGCGTGTAGAGGACCTCGCTGCCCATCTTTTCTTCGATAAGTTTTCCAAGTCGCTCCGCGACATCGAGCACGAGGTCTTTCTCACGAAGGCCGTTGGGGCCGATACCTCCCGTATCATGACCGCCATGGCCCGGGTCGATGACGACTCTACCCACTTTCAGACCGAGCGCGCGGATGAGGTTCCGCTTGCCTCGCAGGGTGGCCGAAGCCGGCTTCGGCGGCGGCAGAGGCAGGGGTGGCGGGACGGCTTTGGCCAACAGAACGGTGTTCCGCTCGGCCGCCGGCGCCGGGGATTGCGGTTGAGAAAGCGCCACCGTATTTCCCGGAGAGCTGACCGAAGCCTCCGGATCAGCGAACCTTCGGTCGGGTTTCGATGGCTGCGTCACGGGTTCCCGGCGCAACAGCCGGGGCTCCGCCTCGGGGGTCTTGGCGGCCGACGCGTGGGATCGCCGCCGATGCTCTACCTTCGCTTCCACTCGGGCCGGAGCGGCGCTGGGGGCTGCAATTGACTTCCCTGCCATCGCGCTGGTTGCGATCCCGGAGGACGCCCCTCCCCCCGTTGTGGTGGCCGCCTCAACCAACGGCCTCGACACGCCTGTTGGGGAACGCTTGGATCGATCAGCGGCCCCGACGGCCGGCCGGTCCGGCTCCCCGGCGGTCTTAATCTCCGCCGGAGGACTTTCCGGAACGGGCCGAGCGGCAATTTCCTTCGCCTTCGCCAGAGCGGTTTCGCCAGCTTTCGGTGGACCGTTAGGGGCCGCGGGCGAACTCCGCTCCCATGCCGGACTCCCGCTGGTCTCGGCCACGAAGGCGTTCTTCTTGCTCGTAGCAACTTCCACCACGAACCGCGGCGGGTTCGCCAGCCAGGAAGCACGGTGGCGGACCGGCCCGCGAAGGTCGAAAACCACGCGCGCCGTCGAGCGGCGGTTTTGGCCCAGGCGAATCTGCGTGATGCGCTCGTCGTTGACGGCCAGCGGCAGTGAGTTCTCGAGATCGGCGTCCAGGCGAGTACCAAGCAGGTCGAAATATAGGCGCGCGGGACGCGGAAGATGATCAAACTCGTAGTCTGCTTCCCTGTCGAGCTCGATCACAACGCGTGTGTAGTGGTCGTTGGACCAGAAGCGCAGGTCCTTGACCCGGGCCTTGCCTCGGCGAGGCCCGGAAGTCGGCTCCGAACCTTGCCGACGCCGGACGGCAGGGGTCCTTGCAGTTGCCCCGGCGGATGCCGACGCTCCCGCTGGGTCGGCCGGCTGTGGTGATCGAGTTCCCCGGCCCGGGGGTTGTGCTGTTTGCGGGGCGTCAAGGCTCGCCGTCGAGGTTTCCGGCGATTTAGCCCCCTGCGGTCCGGTCAACTTCTCGACCGCCACCCGAGCTTCCGTCTTCAACTTGCTATGCGGGTATTCCCTGATCAGGAACCCGAATGTCTCCACCGCCTGCCGCTGATACTGGTCGGACTTGAAGCGGTCCGCGGCCTCTTGATAGAGATTGGCCACCGCCAGAAGACTGTCATCGCAGTACCCGCTAACCGGACTCGTGTACCAAACCTTGCGGAAGGCCCGAATGACCAGAAGGTACTGTTCGGGGCCCAACTCGTACGGGGGTACTGCGTTCAGATCAGCGAGCAACGAAGAAGCAGTTCGGAAATGATCGGCCGCTCTTTGACGCTTCGTTTTGGCCGTCAGGGGGATGAAAGACGCAATGAGGGCGAGGGAAACCGCGAGTCCCGCTGCCAGAGGGAAACCCCTCCGGCCTGTTGGTCGGAGCCAGGGCATAACCCTTACTTCTATTCCGTCTCGAAACGGATCAGGCCGTCGGGTTCGACGTAGACTACGATCCGTGGGCGGATCGCCTCGCTCGCATCGTCCTCGGCCTGTCCGCTCGAAGCGGAACGACCACTGGCCGCATAGAATCGGCTGACGCGGCTCACGTAATCCTCCGTCTCTGGATAGGGGGGAATTCCCTGAGCTCGCTCCACGGCTGCTTCCCCGGCGTTATAAGCCGCCAAGGTGAGCCGTGGGTCGCCGTCATAGCGGTCCAGCAAGTGCCGGAGGTACTTAACGCCCCCGACGACATTTTCGGCGGGATCGAAAATGTCACTCACCCCAAAACGATCAGCCGTCTCAGGAATCAACTGCATCAACCCACGCGCTCCCTTTCGAGAGACTGCAAACGGGTTGTAATTGCTTTCCTGCCGAATGACGGCGTGAATCAGTTTCGGGTCAACACCACACCGGCGACCGGCCTGCCGCACCAGTTCATCAACACTGACCTGGCCCTCCGATGTCTTCGCAAAGGGCCGGCTCTTGGAGCCTTGGACAACTTCGTTCTTCGGCGCAACGTGACCAGTCGCCATCCGAGAGGATTTGACACCTCTGACAAGCACGCGCTTCAAGCGGCCCGTCTTCGCGTCCTCCCGGACATCGTAATGCCGCACCGCAGCCCGCGAAGGACGATCAACCACAGTGACCGCCTCGCGTTGGTCAACCTCACTCGCGGCGCGACTGCCGGCTACTGCCCTCGGCTCCCACTGAGTAATCGCTACAAGGAGCCAGACCGACGCCAGGGCAACCGGCCTTTTCACTTGTGAAAACAATATCACAATTTTTGTTTTAATGGCAACTATATTCTTTTCAGTATCTTGCCTTAGGGTCGGGCGCTAGGTGAAAACCGAGGGCGAACTTTCCATGCGGGAAACTTCGCGGGACCTGCCGCCCATTGCCTCTTAGTATGACGCAGCCGGCAGGCAATTGGACCGCGAATCGGTTGAGATTTCTGTCGAAGCAGCGAGCGCACCGCGATCTGATAATTTCCGTCAGTGATAGCTAACTGACTTATTCGCCGCGATTTGAGTGGGAGCGCGCCTGGCTCCGGGAGCCGGGCTCACGCGCGTCCCGGGTTAACGGCGAAGGGAACGTCTACCGGCGCCACCGCGGGGCCGATTTTCGCAACGATCCTGTGTTGGAACCCCGAAAACAGAGCCGTGGGCGTTAGCCCGCGGGCGCACGATATGTCCGGGACATGAGGTTTCTATATAGCTCGCTTCCAGGAGGGTCCGAGCTTGAGCGGTTTCAAGCGGTATTTCAGAATGCACCACAGGGCGCGGAATCCGTCCTTGGCGCTAATCTTTTTGCCCTCCTCATAGGTGCGTCCATGGTAGGCGATGCCGACTTCATAGATGCGCGCCTTCGCTATGGCCAGCTTGCAGGTAATCTCGGGCTCGAATCCGAAGCGGTCTTCTTCAAGGGGAATCGCCTGGATCAGCTCGCGGCGCAGAACTTTGTAGCAGGTCTCCATGTCGGTCAGGTTGAGGTCGGTCATCATGTTCGACAGAAGCGTCAAAAACCGGTTTCCCAGTGAGTGCCAAAAATAGAGCACGCGGTGCTCCTGCGTCGTGATAAAGCGTGACCCGTAGACGGCGTCGGCTTTCCCGTACTCCAACGGGTGGAGCAGCTTCGCGTAATCCTCCGGGTCGTACTCGAGATCGGCGTCCTGGATAAGCACGTAATCGCCCCGGGCAGCGGCGAATCCCGTTCGCAACGCTCGTCCCTTGCCCATGTTTCGGTCGTGGTAGAGGGCGGTGAGGTTCGAGTGTTCACCTTCGATATGGCTGAGAACGTCGCGTGTCCCATCCGTCGAACCGTCATCGACGACGATGATTTCTTTGTCGATATCGACCTCCTGAACGCGGCTCACGATCTCGGCGATGGTCGTAGCCTCGTTGTACACCGGCATGATGACGGAGAGCTTCACGGAAGGCCTTTCCCCGCGTCGGCGAGAACCCATAAGTCTTACCAGGTCGGCTGGCGTGGCGTCAAAGGTCGATCCGGCGGGCAGTCCGCGCGAGCTTTTTGGCTTGCCGGGGGATCGCCTACGTCCTATCGGCCAACCCCAGGCGTCTCATCAAAGCTTGGGAATCAGGATCCCTCCCCATGAAGCCGCGAAATAGTTGGGCCGGATCTTCGCTGTCGCCCTTCGAGAGGATTCGCTCTCGGAATTCCCCTCCCACCTGGGGGCTAAAGATTCCCTCCTTGGCGAAGCGTGTAAAAGCGTCGGCGTCGAGCACTTCCGACCATTTATAGGAGTAGTAGCCTGCTCCGTACCCCACCGGGTCGGCGAACAGGTGGCTAAAGCCGGCGATCATGGCGTGGCCGGAGGGCAGCTTCACGGGTGAAAACGACTGCAGCAGATCGAAGGCATAGGGCATGACGTCCCCGTCCGATTCCCGACTGTAGTCGATGTGCAGAGCCAGATCGAGAGCGCCGAAGCCGAGCTGCCGCATCTGTGAGCCGGCGGCGCGGAAATTGCGTATTCTCTTCAGTTTTTCGAAAAGCTCTTCGGGAATCGTCTCGTTTGTCTGATAGTGCCGCGCGAACAGATCGAGCGCCCCCCGCTCCCAGCACCAATTCTCCATGATCTGGGAGGGAAGCTCGACAAAGTCCCAGGCGACGTTGGTGCCGGCCAAGCTGCGGATTTCCACGCGGCTCAGCAAATGGTGGAGCAGATGCCCGAACTCGTGAAAGAGTGTCTCGACCTCGCGGTGAGTCAGTAGAGCCGGCTTCTCACCCAGCGGAGGAGTGAGATTACCGCAAATGACGCCAAGGTGAGGCCGGGAGCCGCCCTCCCGGGCGGCGCCGGTAATGAGGGAGTCCATCCAGGCGCCGCCGCGCTTGTTTTCCCGGGGAAAGAAATCGGCGTAGAACGCGCCGAGCCAAGCGTCGTCCTCATCGTGGACACGGTAGTAAGTAACAGCAGGGTCCCAGACGGGAACGCCCGCGTGCTGTTTCACCGTGATGCCGTAAAGCCTTCCGGCCAAGCCGAAGAGGCCTTCGAGAACGCTCTCAAAGGGGAAGTAAGGGCGCAGCTCCTCTTCGTCGAATTCGTACTCGCTCCGGCGGAGTTTTTCCGCGTAGTAACCGAGGTCCCAGGCCTGGAGAGCGGGTGCGTCTTTGCCTTCAAGGGCGTGGCGAAAATCCTGGAGTTCGTCGCTTTCCTTTTGGAACGCCTCCCGCGTTCTCTTTGTTAGAGAGCGAACAAAATCCTGAGCGGCCCCGCCCCGTTTCGCCATACGTTCCTCGAGCACCAGGTCCGCGAAACTCTCGTAGCCGAGCAGCCGCGCTTCTTCCCGTCGTAGAGCTAGGACCTGGCCAATGACCGGGCGGTTGTCGAACGGCGCGCCGACGGCCCGGGTGTTGAACGCTCGGTATACGCGCTCCCGGGTTGCCGGGTCGTCGAGGTACGTCATCAGAGCGACGTAGCTGGGCTCTTTCAAGGTGAAGCGCCAGCCTTGGGCGTCTTTTTCCCGCGCGCTTTGCCGCGCGGCCGCGACGGCGCTGGGCGGCAGCCCGGCGAGTCCGGGTTCGTCTTCGATCAGCAACTCGAAAGCATTCGTGGCGTCGAGAACGTTCTCGGAGAACTTGGTCGTGAGTTTGGTCAGCTGGACGTTAATTTCCGTGAGACGCGCTTTGCCGGCAGCGTCGAGATCGGCTCCGTTTCGGCGGAACGAGTCCAGAGTTTTCTTGAGAAACCGGGCGCGGGTCTCGCCAAGCTCGGTCGCTTCGGAGGTTTCCGCATACCTTTTCAGCTGGCGCCACAGATTCGGATTCAGCGGGATGCCCGAGTAGAATTCGCTGACTCGGGGTTGCACGGCGTTGTAGGCGGCGCGGAGTTCGGGATAGGTGGCGACCGACTCCAGGTGGCCGACAGTGCCCATGGCGTGTTCCAGGCGCTCGGTGACGGCCTCCAGAGCGAGCAGGGTGTTCTCGAAAGTGCGGTCTTTTTTGTCCGCCGCCAGTCGATCGACGCGCTCCCGGGCGTCGCGGAGCAGTTCGTCAATGGCAGGCTCGACCTGCGCGGCCTTGATCCGGTCGAAGGGAATCTCGAATTGAAACCGCAGCAAGGGGTTGGGACTCGGACCGGAGGACATTGATGATCTACTCGGTGGTCAAAAACTGTTGAAATACTTCATTCGAGAACATGACTCCGGTGGACGTCAGACGCCAGGTCTTATCCCCGGTTAGCTCCAGCCAACCGTTCGCCGACATGGCCTCCAACTGCTGTTCGTAGGCAGCGAACTCGTTACGGGAAAAGCGAATTCCCGCCATCTGCCGCAGCCCGGTCATCAGCCGGTCTTCGGTCCAGCGGTTTGCGTCGACTTGAGCGATCCACAGCCTTGGGCCTGCCCCATTACGGCAACGCTCGACGTATTCGAGTGGCGAGGAAGCGTTGGACCAGCGCTTTTCCCCGTCGAAAGAATGGGCGTCGGAGCCGAACCCAAGGTAGGTTCCCATGTTCCAATACTTAAGGTTATGGACCGACTCGCAGCCAGTTTTAGCGAAATTCGAAATCTCGTATCGCAAGATCGACATCTGCTCTAGACGGCCCACGGCCGCCGAGTAATAGTCGGCGATCTGCTCGTCGCTGGGCGCGTCCCGAGCCGCGTACCGCTTGCCCCCTCGCCGCAACTCCTTGCCCAACAGGCTCTCGTCGTCGACTTCGAGCATGTAAACCGAGACATGCGGCGGCTGGAGTCTCGAAACCCAATCGAGGGAGCTTTGCCAGCTTTGTTTCGTCTGGTGAGGCAGGCCGGCGATCAAATCAACATTGAGGTTCTCGATTCCCTCGCGCCTTAGCAGAGAGATCTCCTCGGCCACAATTTCCGGAGTATGTTTGCGGCCCGCGGCCGCCGCCTCCCGGGGCACAAACGACTGCACTCCTAGGCTTACTCGGTTGATCCCCAACCGGGCCCAGCCGGCGGCCTTTTCCCGGGTCACCGTGGTGGGGCTTGCCTCGATGGTGGCCTCCCGCCAGTCGGAGGCCGGGAGCGCGGCGAGAACGTCGGCAAGCTGGCGGACCTCGAGTAGGCTGGGCGTCCCTCCACCCAGGTAGAGCGTATCCGGCTCGGCAGGAAATTCCGCCGCTTCGATCTCGGCTATCAGAGCGTCCATGTAGGCGGGAACTAGATCTCGAGGGAAGACACCGGACGAAAAGTTGCAATAGGTACACTTTTGGCGGCAAAAGGGAAACGAAATGTAAACGCCTGTCAAATTGGCCCTTATGAAATCGGCGGGCCTTCCCGGCCCAAATCATGAGTTTATCAAGAGTCGTCGCGGGCCCCCCGGGCGCGAGTGTCTCCGCGCATTGACGGACCCGCCTCGAGCGATTGGACGGCTTCAGCCTGGGCTGCCTGGCAGCGGCCGAGCGAGCGAGTTGTGCTACAATCCTTCCGCCACTCGCGGTTCCCCGCTTGTGGCGGAGTAGAGAAACATGATCACTCGCTTTTTGCTGGCCGGCTGGTTGGCCGTTCTCTCCCTGCCGGCGCAGGTAACGGTTCTGAGCCATGCCACCCTAATCGACGGCAGCGGCGGGCCTCCTCAGCCCGACGCGACGATCGTTCTGGCCGACGGCAAGATTCGTAACATCGGGCCGGCCGCCAAGGTCCGCATTCCGGCCTCGGCCCAGGCGGTCGATCTGAGCGGAAAGACGGTCATCCCCGGCATCATCAATCTGCACGGCCACGTGGGAATGGCTCGCGGCCTATCAAGCGACCCCAGCAACTTCACTCGCGAGAACGTCGAGGCGCAGCTTCGTACCTACGCGCGGTACGGCGTCACCACGACGACCAGTCTGGGCGCGGACCAAGATCTGATCCTCGAAATTCGCGATGAACAGCGGCGGGGGAGGATAAGCGGCGCGCGGATTTTCACGGCCCTGCAAGGATTCACCTCCCTCGGCGGGTATCCCAGTCATATACCAGGCCTGAAGGGGGTCATTCTAGAGGTGGCCAGCGCCGCGCAGGCTCGTGCCTGGATCAACAGGCTGGCCGACAAAGGCGGCGATGTCGTCAAGATCTGGGTGGACGATGGGCATGATGCGTTCCCCAAGTTGCCCCCCGCGATTTACTCCGCCATTATCAAGCAGGCTCACAAGCGAGGGCTGAAAGTTCTCGCTCATGTCTACGAACTCTCGGACGCCAAGGGCCTGGCCGATGCGGGGGTTGACGTACTCGCTCACAGCGTTCGAGACGCTGCCGTCGACGAAGCGTTGATTTCCACAATGAAGCGGAACAAGGTAACTCTGGCGGCGACGTTGGCTCGCGAGCAATCGACCTTCGTGTACGCCGATCCTCCCGCTTGGCTCGATGACCCTTTCTTCCGACTGGCTGTCGGCCCGGCTGTCGTCGAAGGCGTGAGGACCCAATTGAGGGCGAAGCAGGCTAAAGATCCCAAGCTAGAGGTCAACAAGAACGGATTTCAAGTTGCAGCGCGCAACCTGAAAGCGTTGGCCGACGGCGGAGTCCGTATCGGCTTTGGCACGGATAGCGGCCCGCCGGGGCGCTTCCAAGGATACTTCGAGCATTGGGAGATGGAGTTGATGGTCGGGGCCGGGTTAACGCCCATGCAGGTGATCGAATCCTTCTCGAAGAATGCCGCCGAAGCTCTGGGCGTGTCGAATCGACAGGGAACGCTGGCTAAAGGCAAAGTGGGCGATCTCGTCGTGCTGGACAAAAACCCGCTGGAGGACATCCGCAACACTCGTGCGATCCATGCAGTGTATGTAGGGGGCAAGAGGTCGGAGTAGCGCTTGCCTCCGCCCCGGCCGACTGGTTTGCCCACTCCCTTCGCCTATTAGTATGATCGTGGTTGCTATGAGGAAACCGGCGCTCGCCGCGTGGCTGGCTGGGACGCTTCTGTTCGCAGCCTGCCCGAAAAATGAGCCGCAATTGAATTCCCCGGCGGGGGCAGGGACAGCTTCGCCCGGCGAGCCCGCGGCGGAGCTGCTCTCCAAGGTTCATGTGGCCGACCCTCGCGGGGCGGTTCAGTTGCTCGACGGATTCTACGCTGTAGAACAGGGTGCCTGGCGTTGGACGAAAAAGGCCTTTTCGGTAGCCCTGAAGCCGCCGCCGCCCCTGCCGGATCAGCCGGTTACTTTAGAGCTGAGACTGACGGTGCCGGAAGTTTCGATCCAACGGCTCCGAACGCTTACCTTATCCGCGGCCGTGAGCGGCGTGCCGGTCGGCGCCGAGACTTTCGACGAGCCGGGCGACTACACCTTCACCAAATCAGTCCCGGCGGAGGCGCTCGACCAGGCGATCGCCAAAGTGGAATTCCGGCTCGATCAGGCGATCGCCGCCGGTGAAATCGAGGCGCGCGAGCTCGGACTGGTGGCCTCATCGATAGCTCTCAAGTGAGCGCCCGCGGGACCGCGGCCCTCCCAAGGAGATGAAACCGGTGGGTTTGCTACCGATCGAAGTTTCTTCAGAAGCCCGACTGCGTCCCCTCTTGCCGGTCTTTACGGGACGATACCGGCCTTTCTTAGCCTGCTGCTTCTATCGCGGGCCGTGGTGCGGGTTTCGCGAAGACGGCTTCTCGTTGTGCTGCCGGTTGCGCTGCCGGATCAGGAGTTCTGGCAGGCCATTGGGAAGCCGAGACACTGGGGACGGTTTCCCCCTCTGCGCGAACATCTGTTTTCCTACTATTTCTACCAATGGTTCGCTACTGCAACAGATGCGGCAGGCTCGAGACGTACCCAGCGCCGGCCACTGATCGTCGCTCTCACTGAACCATGCCTATGGAAGCCCTCGACAAGGTGGCCGGTATTCTCTTCGGCTCAGGTCTAACCGTCCTGACCGCCTGCCTTTTGGGTCGCCTCCTGCTTGCCCGACTGGGGAGCGTCGCCGCCACTCTGACCAGAGCCGAGAGCTGGATATTCGGCTTTGCTCTGGGGGCAGCTTTTCTGAGCAATGCGGTTTTCCTTCTCTGCTCGGTGGGCTGGGTTTATGACCCTGTCTTCCTCACCGTGGCGGCTGTCACAGCGCTATTGTGGTGGCGCTGGGGCCGTCATCTGCCGGTCGCTCCAACCAGTGCTGGGAACAGCAAGTGGGATCTGTTCTGGACGCTGCTTCTTTGTGCTGTTGGGGCGGCTTACGGCGTGCTCTATCTTGTCCACGGACTCGCCCCCGAAATCCGCGCTGATGGGGTCGGCTACCATCTGGGACTCGTTGGCCGTTACTATCGCGATCACGGCTTCTCCGTCATCGAGACGAACATCTACGCCTACCTCTCGCAGGGCGCCGAGATGCTCTACCTGTTTGCCTACTCCTTCGGGCGACACTCGGCGGCGAAGATGGTGCATCTCTGTTTCCTCTTAGCCACGGTGGCGGCTATGCTGGCCTTCTCCCAACGCTTCGGTGTCTGGAGGGCGGGAGTCGTTGGGGCCTTGCTTTTCGCTTGTTCCCCTGTTGTAGGCCCTGACGCGACCAGCTCATACAACGACTGTGCGTTGGCTTTCTATCAATTTGTCGCCTTCTACGGCCTCGTCTTGTGGTGGCGCCGCCCTGATACGGCCTGGCTGTGGGTTCTGGGTGTCCTCGCGGGCTTCTGTTTCGCTATTAAATACACAGGCTACTTGGCCCTGCCGGTCGCGGCTGCGATCGTGGTTTGGCGTGAGTTAAAAGACGGGGCGCGGATATCACGCGTGGGGCGCCGCCTCTTGATTGTCTCGGCGGCGGCGGCGGTGTTCGTGCTGCCTTGGACTGTCAAGAACGCCGTCCTGGTAGGCAATCCCGTCGCCCCGTTTTTCAATCGGCTATTCCCGAACCCCTATGTAACGGCCGGCTGGGAAGACGAGTACCGAAAGGGACAGAAGCACTACGCGGTGACGTATCCCGAGAACCGGTTGGTGGAGTTGATGGACGCCCCACTCGAGGTTACCGTCAAAGGCAAACGATTTCAGGGCTTAGTCGGCCCGATTTTTCTTCTTGCGCCGCTGGCGCTGTTGGCCTGGCGGCTCCCGCTCGGGAAACCGTTGCTCGGCGCCGCGGTAATCTTCGCCACTCCCTGGCTTTCGAACGCCGGCACCAGGTTCCTCATCCCCTCGCTGGTGTTCGTCTCGCTGGCGATGGGCCTTGTCCTATGCCGGCTCGGTCACCGATTGGCGGCGGCGGCCGGCGGGGCGGTACTCCTTCTTCACGCCCTGGCTTGCTGGCCCACCCTTCACCTGACGTGGCATCCCGACGGTTTCTGGGCGCTGCCCGACATTTCTTGGCGAGCCGCATTGCGCTTGCAACCGGAGAGAGAATTCCTGCGTCGTTGGGTTCCGCACTTCACGACCGCGGAGATCCTCAACACTATTGCCTCTCCCCATGATCGCATCCTCTCGCTCCAACCCCTGCCCGAAGCTTATACACACGCTGACGTCATGGTTTCCTACCAGGGAGCAATAAACGAAGAGTTGACTCATGTGTTGTTGGCTGCCCGCGAACCCGACTTTTGGCCCCGGCGGCGAGTGCGAATCCGGTGGAGTCCGCGGCCCTTGGCGGGGTTTCGCGTCGTCCAGGAGAACGAACACGAGTCCAGCCAATGGCGCATGTCGGAGGTTCGCCTTTTTCACAATGGCCGGGAGCTGTCGCCGACAGCCAAGTGGAGGATCTCCGCCGAGCCGCGCCCCTGGACGGCCCGCCGCGCCTTCGACGCCAACCCCGTCACCGCGTGGAACAGCTGGCAACCGCTCCGGCCGGGAATGCGGATTCAGGCGCAGTTTCCCGAAGCGCGCGTTCTCGATGAAGCAGAGCTCATATACACCTGGGAGCAATACTTCATCAAGCTCAACTTCCTCGGGCAGCGACCCGACGGCGGCTGGCAGCCGCTCGACGTCGAGTCCGAAGAAACCCAGCGCGAAGTTTCAGACGCCGAGATGAAGGCCTGGGTCGGCGAGGCGCTCAAGCGTCACGATGTCCGCTTCCTGGTCACCAATACGGCAGGCGGCGGCCACAACCTCGTCGCGCCCTTGATTGACCGCGAACCGGCGGCTTGGGGTTTGCGGGAAGTCGGACGCGACGGTTCTATCCGCGTCTATCGAGCGGAGTAACAACAAGGCGCCCGCTGGGGCCGCCGCGCATTTCTCACCACCTGACGTATCGCACCCGCTTGCCAGCATGCCCTACACTGGACGATATGTACAAACTACTGCCGCGAGCGATGGCCATCGGGCCTTCAGTCTCATCCGCCGCGGCCGTGGTGAGGAAAGCGGACCGGGAGCCTGTCTCACGGGAACGGAATTTAGCCAATTCGACCACAATATATTGCGCAAAGCTCATCCTTCGTTTCTCATTTAGATGGGGTGGCCGAAATTTTCTGTGGGAGAGCCTCTGCGAACCGTGAAGGCTCAACAGGTTGTGACTTGCTCTCGCATCCCAAATCAGGCGGCTGCCCAGAACACTCGGCTCGCGGTTGACGATATGATGAGGTACTGGCCATTATACACCCAACCAGGCTCCCACGGGACAATCCGGCCGTCCAACGAGTGATCGCACGAATAGGTAAGGGTGAGTCGCCCGAAGCCCACCCGACGACACGTCGGCCAACGACGTTTCACCGACCATGCCGAGGTGTTCTCGAGTGGAAATCGCTAGCCCGCTTTTCTCGCGAAGTTGCGAGGCAAAGTGCATAAGAGGCCCGTCAATACAGGCCACGAACCGTTCGGCGAGCGGAAACATATTCTTGCGGGTGCGGCATGGCCCGCTCGTATCCCGGCACTGCCGCAATAAGCAGTGACTTCGTTCGAACGTCCGACCGGGAAAGAACGTTGAGCGCCGTGAGCAAGCGCAACGAGTGAATAGCCGGACTATCGTGTGCTTCGACCGTCAGCCGTCGAGAAACGCGGGCTAGGGGAGGAAGTGAATGAAAGTAACGGTCATCGGTACCGGCCATGTCGGACTCGTCGTCGGTCTGTGCTTCAGTGAAATCGGTCACGACGTGGTTTGTATTGATAACGATCTGGACAAGATTTCCGCCCTCCAGGACGGTTGCCCGCCCTTCTTTGAGCCTCATATCGACAGCCTGCTCAAACGCAATGTCGATCTTCATCGAGTCCGCTTTTCCTCGAGTTTGGAAGAGGGTGTCGCGCACAGCGCAATGATCTTCTTTTGCTTGGGGACACCACCCTTGCCAAATGGGGAAGCCGATCTTTCGAGCGTTGAACGCGTGACGCGGCAGATCGCTACGCTGTCGGAATCCTACAAGCTGGTCATCGAGAAGAGTACAGTCCCCGTGCTGACGGGAGAGCGAATCCACGAGACCTTGCAGCTCTACGGCCGGCAAGGGGGAAACGCGGAGTTCGACGTAGCATCGAACCCCGAATTTCTGGCCGAGGGGACGGCCGTGCTTGACTTTTTGTGTCCCGGCCGCATCGTGATCGGGGTAGAGACGGCCAAGGCGGAAGAGCTGTTGCGGAAGATTTATGAACCGATCGTCCGCCAGGACTTCGCCTGGAATCTGGATTGCCCTCGGCCCCGAGACGGTCAACCCGCGCCCATGGTGGCGACCAACCGGAATAGCGCCGAGCTGATCAAGCACGCTTCGAACTCTTTTCTGGCAATGAAGATTTCCTACATCAATGCCGTGGCAAACCTGTGTGACCAGGTCGGAGCCGACATCGAGAGGGTCGCCGAAGGCATGGGATACGACCAGCGCATCGGTCCGGAATTTCTACGGGCCGGGATCGGCTTTGGCGGATTTTGCTTTCCCAAAGACCTACAGGCCTTCGTACGGATCGCCGAGAAGAGCGGGTGCGATTTCCAACTGCTCCGTGAGGTAGAGCGGGTCAATCTGGAGCAAGTCAATATCTTCCTGCGTAAGCTGCACCATGCGATTTGGGTGCTCAAGAACAAAACGATCGCTGTTTGGGGGTTGGCGTTCAAGGCCAATACCGACGACCTGCGCTTTTCGCCGGCCGCGGCGGTGGTCGAACGACTCGTCGAAGAGGGAGCGCGCGTACGCGCCTATGATCCGAAAGCGATGGAGGGCGCCCGCGCGGAGCTGCCCGATGCGGTGACCTACTGCTCCTCCGCGTTGGAGGCGGCCGAAGGGGTGGACGCCGTTCTGTTGTTGACCGACTGGCCTGAATTCCGCTCGCTTGACTTCGCCGCGCTCCACGAAGTGATGGCCCGCCCGTTGGTCCTTGACGGTCGGAACCTGTTGGACTCGGAGACGCTTCGCTCCGCCGGTTTCGAGTATCTCTCCATGGGGAAACCCTAGCGCGGTCTTCACCAGCGGTCGGCGGGTGTGTCAGCAAACGCCCGCCATCAGGGAGGTAGGGGCGCGGTTCATCGGCCCCGCTTGCCGACATGCTCTACGTTCGGCGAGGTGCGCGAGCTTGTCGCCGCGAGCCACCGCCGCTGGGCCTTTCGCCCTATCCACCACGGCCGCGGTGAAGAACCGGGGGTTAACCCGCATTTTCACCACATGGCGAGGCGAAGTGCGTGAGAGGCCCGCCGGGGCTCGTGCTCAGTTGATAAACTGGTTCGCCATGGCGGACGTCAACTCGCTTTTCGACTTAACCGGAAAGAACGCCCTCATTACCGGCGGATCGCGCGGGCTCGGCCTGGAGATGGCGCAGGGTCTTGCGGAAGCCGGCGCGGCGACTTTTCTCGTCGCGCGGCGCGAGCAGTGGCTGAAACCCGCCATCGAGGGGATGCGGGGGCGAGGATTCCGCTGCGAGGGTGCGCTGTGCGACGTGTCAGACGAAGAGCAAGTCGCTCAGACGGTCGACAAGGCCATGGCGACCATGGGAAAAATCGATATCCTGGTGAACAACGCGGGCATCACCTGGGGCGCCCCCGCCGAAGATATGCCGCCGAAAAAATGGAAAGCAGTCGTTGACGTTAACCTGACGGGCACGTGGCTCTTCTCCCAGCGTGTCGCGCGTCACATGCTCGAGCGCCAATCGGGCTGCATAATTAATATCGCTTCGATTTCGGGCCTTTCAGGATCGGTGATTCCCGAAAGCGGTCTCGTCGGTTACGCCGCGAGCAAAGCTGGCGTGATGGGAATGACGCGTGAATTGGCCGGCCAATGGGGTCGCCGAGGGATCCGCGTGAACGCCGTGGCGCCGGGGTTCTTCCCTTCTCGCATGACGGAGAAGGTCCTGCCCCGCGTTCAGACGGGGTACGAAGCGGGCGTTCCCCTAGGGCGAATCGGACGGCCGGGCGAACTCAAAGGCGTGATTCTGTTCCTGGCCTCGGCCGCCTCCAGCTACATCACGGGACAGACCATCGTCGTTGACGGTGGCGCTACGATCGTGTGATCGGCCGGCTGGCCGTGATAGGTGTACGCGAATCCGCCCTTGCTAGCCAGGAGGTTCCAATCGCTTCTTACGTCTCGGAATCGGATTTTTCGCCCTGCATGACTCGACACCTATTGAATCTCGCATAATATCGAGTTAGTCAAGGCCAAGAGAAGACTGCTTCCAGAAGGCCGTAATCAAGCGCGGTTTGCGGCGCATGCGACGCAGGGATTTGCGGGCACGCTCGTCCAGCTCCCAGTAGTCCTTCGGACAGACGTTCGGCAACTCGTGCTGCTTCCAGTAAGCCCAAATGTATTCCACCGGGTTCAGCTCCGGTGCATAGGGCGGCAAGCACTCCGTGGCGATGTGGCCTTCGGAGAGCTCGATGAACTCCCGCACCAGGCGGCTGCGGTGCGCCGGCAGGCGGTCCCAGACGATCAGCAGCGGGCCGTCGATGTGGCGGACCAAAGCCTTCAGGAAGTCGATGACCTCCAGCTCGCCGATGGCGCCGGGATAGAGCCGGAAGTAGAAGTTGCGCAAGGTCAGCCCGGCGGAAACGGAAAGTTTCTGCCAGTTGAAGTTGAACTCCAGCACGGGTGTCTCGCCGCGGGGCGCCCAGGTGCGGCAACGATGGGGCTTCTGACTCAGTCCGCTTTCGTCGATGAAGACGATCGTGCGGCCTTGTTTTTGGGCTTTTTTTTAGTGGCCGGCCAAGTCTTGCGCCGCCAGTTGCGGATGGCTTCTTCGTTGCGCTCGCGGGCCTTGCCGACAGGCCGTTGCGGGCTCCAGTGGAGCGCCCGCAGGATCTTCCAAACATGACCTTCGTGATAGCGCACGCCGAACTCGTCGGCGATCAGACGAGCGACTCGCGGACAAGTCCACAGCGGCGTCGAGAAGCCCTGCGCTTCGGGGCCCCGCAGCAGCATTGCCTCCAGACGTTCCCGTTGCGTGGCGTCTAACAGCGGCTTGCGGCCGGCGCGCCCGGCCCGGCGGAGTCCGGCGGCACCGTGCGCGCCATGCTCGCTAACCCAACGGCTCACGCTTTGCTGCGCCGCCTTCACGCGCCGTGCTGCCTCGGACTGACTCAAACCTTCGTCAACGACCAGCCGCACGGCCTCCAGCCGTCGCTTTTCCAGAGCATCAAAATCGCGCCTTACGCCTCTTGGGTTCCCCATGTCTATTAAGACGAGCAGAACCCCCAAAAGGTTACTCTATATTATGCGGGAGTCAATAGGTAACACTTGCGGGATCGCGCCAGGAGCTACGGCCCGGTCCATTTTTACGTGAAAAACGCGGGGCCAGAGGGGGCTAGAGGCGCGCTACTGAATCGTCAGCATCCGTTGGATGGCGGCTTGGGCCTTGTCGCGGATCGCGACGTCCACGATGACCTCGACGCGATCGTTTTGGAGCGACCCCAAGAGTTTTTCGAGCGTATTCATCTTCATGTACTCGCAAACCGCGTTTTCCGACACCGGATGAAACGTCTTTCCCGGCAAAGCGCGCCGCAGCCGGTAGAGCATGCCCATCTCCGTGGCCACGACAAACTCCTGGTTCGCTGAACTTTCCGCGTGACGCAGCATGCCCTCGGTGGAAAGATAATAGGCCCGCTTGTAAGGGGACTCGCCGTGAACCGTTTTCGACATGCAGGACGAGGAGCAGCCGCACTCGGGGTGAATCAATAAGTCCGCATCCGGGTGACGGTCGAAAGCCTCTTCAATGGCCCGCTCGCCGATCTTCGCGTGAACGTGGCAGGCGCCGTCGTAGAGGTCCACGCGCTCTGGGTCCACGTCGGTTTGGGACAGAGCAACGGCTCCCAGGTACTTGTCGGGCAAGAATAAGATCCGTTGCCCGGGGTGGTCGCGAGCCGCCCGATCGAGCACCTGGGCGGCGTTTCGGGAGGTGCAGATGTAGTCACTCAGTGCTTTCGTTCGTGCGTCGGTGTTGATATAGGATACGACCACGCCGCCCGGGTTTCGATCGACCCAAGCCGTAATGCGCAAATGTTCAATCGACTCGACCAGCGAACAGCCGGGTTCGTCGGGCATGTACACTTTCGAACGATCCCCGACGATCGTTTTCGCCGTTTCGCCCATGAACCAGACGCCGCAAAAGTCCACGCGCTCGCTCTCTCGGCCGGCAACGTACTGGCTCAGCCCAAGCGAGTCGCCCACTTCCTCGGCCACTTCCTGTAGCTCAGGATACTGGTAGTTGTGGGCGACGATGAGTGAATTCTTCTCGCCGGCCAGCGAGAGAACCTCCCGGCCGATCTCGACCAGGTCGGCGACATAGTCGCGAGAATAACGATTGGGGTAAAGATCGCCTGCGAAACGATTAAATCTGTCGTGCCAGGTTCCGAACTCCGGGTGGTTCCGCATGGAGCCTTAGACCAAGAATGACTTCCCGCAGCCGCAGCTTTTCGTCGCGTTGGGGTTGTGAAAGACGAAAGCCTGTTCCATGAGCGATTCCTGGTAGTCGAGGGTCAGACCGTTGAGGTATTCATAACTCTTGGGATCGACAACCAGAGTAACCCCGCCGACCTCGAAAACCGTGTCCGCGGGGCGCGGCTTACTCTCGAACTTGAACTTGTAGCTCAACCCCGAGCAGCCCCCCCCAACGATGCCGAGCCGCAGTCCGCCCTCGACTTGATTCTCTTGGAGCATCCGCCGGATCCGCTCGACGGCCTTAGGCGTTACCTCGATCATTGTAATTCTTGTCTCAACCTACTCGCCGCGCCAGCCTGTATCTCTCACCGCCTGACGAGAAAAGCGGGCTAGACACTCAGGACGTCCCGGCTGCCCTCATTATAGTGGGTATTCCGGGATTGTGGTGGGTCGCTGACGGGCGGCGGGGCTGCGATGCGACAAATTCCGAGATGCAAGATTGCGACGGCGCATCCTGGAATCGAGACTCCCTGGCCGTCACTAGCGTTCCAGCGTCAGTTCGTCTTTGACGAGTGCGATGTACTTGCGTCCCACCGGATACTTGGCCGTCGCTAGCCAGGCTCAGTCCTTTGCTCACGCACACCCTTGCCATGCCCGATTCGGAGCCGCGAACGCCCGTGAGCGGCCATGGCGTACGGCCAATCCTGTGCCCCGCCCAAAGGGATGAAAGCCGGCGGGTTTTCGACGGAGCGGTCCAGGAATTGGCCGATAAACGATCGCCAACTTGCGGGACCACGCACTGGGGTACTCCAAAATCAACACGTCGCGCGAGACCTACTTCCCGGCGGCTCCTTGAAACGCCCTCGCCCGATAGAGGAAGTCCACGATGTTGCCTTCGTGCGGCTGAAGCCAGTCGAGCTTAGTGGTCGGAATGGCCCCGAGGTTCAAGCGGTCGATGTGGTCGCAATCGAGCAGATCGCCGCGAAACGCGGGATCGTCGGTGATGCCGCTGCCAACCAGTGTCGGGCCGATCCGGTCGAGCATCTCATCCTGCGGACACTCAACGACGGAAGCAAACGGAAACATGAACTCCTTCGCGGCGATGGGGTGATCGGGAGACCCGCAGTAGATCGCCGTAGGCAGCAGGTAGGAGCAATGCTCGCGAGCAACGACTCGCGAATTTCCCCGAACGGGCAAGGTCAGGTCCTCGGCGCCGCCCTGCTCCAAATCGGCGTCGATCGAAGCTGAGATCGCCTCGGCCACGCCGGGAACGGTGAACGCCGCGAGGGCCGCTTCCGGGTCCTCGGGGGGCAGCGGCTTGATCGGGGCGAGGCGCTCGGCGAGGGCTTGGGCAATCTCACGGCCGTGTCGGGGGGTCCAAATACCGGAACAGTTAATGCAACTCCGGCCGCTGTTGAGAGCAACGCTGGCGACTATGAGGTCGATGTAGTCTTCCCACTTGTCGGCCTGGTCATCGCCGATGAGAATCTTGGTGTACCCCGGCCCGTGAACCTGCACGCGAGGATTGCCGCCATGCTGCTCGACCGTCGCCTGGCTGCCGAAAAGCATTGTCCGCGGGCAACTGTCGAGGACAGCCGCTCCTACCTCGCCCCCTCCCGGGTAGACCGAGATGGCCTCGGGGGGCACGCCCGCCTTGATCATTGCCTGAGTCATGCGATACGGCGTCCACGGTTCTTGTGGGCCGGGCTTGAGTACCAGCCCGATCTGTAAAGGGATGACGGGCATCCACAGCGTATGTACGCCGGGCGAGTTGCTGGGCAGGACCATCCCCAAAACGGGCGTCTGCGCTTGGTAGCTGAGCACCCGGCCGGCCGCGTCGACGCCGTGTCCGGCGGTCAGGATTTCGAGATCGAGACCCCGGGTCAGGGCGTCGAGAATACGATCCATTTGACCGAGGACAAAGGCGATCTTGTCCATGTTTTTTCGGCACATGTGCTCGGGGAGCCCTGTCGTGGCCGACTGTTGACGAACGAAATCGTCGCGCGTCTGGGAATCCTCTCCTACGGGAAGGTCGTCGGTCATGAAGATCTCGCCGGCCCGCTGTACCATCCGGATGAGCTCGGCACAGGGGATTTCCCGCAGGGCGTCGCGGGCAGCCGGGGCGTGTCGCATATCGCGCCGAATCATTCCCGGCACGGCTTGGCTCACTTCGGCTACGGGTTCTCCCGTGTCGAAGTGAACGACTCGATCGCGGTCGAGACTTTCGTACGGCTTCCCCCAGCGAAGCGCCGGCACATGGATCATGGTGCTACCTCTCTGTCAGCCTAAAACTAAGGATCGCATGATCGAACGCATAGAGGATACAACTTATCTGAGGGGCGTTGCGCGAAATGGCGAGTTGGCGGATTCACTACCGTTCGGCGCAAGGATCTCAAACCGCTTCCCAGCAGGGACCACCGGCGGCGGTTTTTCGAGCTTGCCGCGATGCGGGTGTTTTCTGCCTGTCGGGCGTACCTGGCTGCCGCTTGATAGCTGGTGCGAAACTTCTTTCCGCGTGATCTCCGTCGTGTCGCGGGCAGACCTGTCTGAACAAGCGCGGCGAACAGGTCGCGTCCGGGTCGCGAAAACGGGGGTAGCTTCGTCCCCGCCATGTGCTTTGGGAAGGCCGTTTCAGTCGGTGCCGGCCTTCTGCTCCCACTCTGTGTGAAAAACGCCCTCGCGATCGAGTCTCCGGTAAGTGTGGGCGCCGAAATTGTCACGAAGCGCCTGCAGCAGGTTGGCGGGAAGGAACTCGCTGCGGTAGCTGTCGATGTAGGCGAGCGTGGCCCCCAAGCAGGTTGCCGGGACGCCGGTGTGGCTGGCCAGCCCTACGGCGTCGCGAAGGTCGGGGAGGCAACGGTTGACAACGTCGGAAAAGTTCAAATCCACCAGCAGGTTCGACAGCCCGGGGTTGGCGTGAAAGGCATCTTTGATCGGATCAAGAAGCTCCGAGCGGATGATGCAGCCCCCTTTCCAGATGCGGGCTACCTCACCGAGATCGATCCCGTAGCCGAACTGCTTGGATGCCTCGCCGATCAGATCCATGCCCTGTGCGTAGCAGGCCACTTTCGCCACGTAGAGTGCGTTGAACAAAGACCGCACCACTTCCTCCGGCTCTCCATCGTACTTCATCGTCGGCCCGGGCACGATGCGCGACGCGTCCACGCGTTGCTCCTTGAGGCCGGACAGGATCCGCGCCTCGACCGCCATGCTGAGGGTCGGCGTCGGGACCCCTAGGTCGAGAGCCGTCTGCGCGGTCCATTTCCCCGTGCCTTTTTGACCGGCCGTATCCAAAATGAGATCCACCAGCGGCTTACCGGTCTCGTCGTCGCGTTTGCCGAGACACTCGGCGGTAATCTCCATCAGAAACCCGTTGATCTCCGTCTCGGTCCACTTGGCGAAGATCTCCTGGATCTCGCGCGCATGCAGGCCCAGCGACTTGCGCAAGATGTCGTAGACCTCGCAAATCACCTGCATGATGCCGTATTCGATGCCGTTATGGACCATCTTCACGTAATGGCCCGCCGACCCCGCCCCGACGTAGGTGACGCATGGCCCGTCGTCGGTCTTTGCAGCGATCTTGGTCAGCACCGGCTCGAGCTTCCCGTAGGCTTCCCTGTCCCCGCCGGGCATGATGCTGGGGCCCCACAACGCGCCTTGTTCGCCGCCGCTGATGCCGCAGCCGATGAAATGGATGCCCGTTCCCTTCAACTCTTCGCGGCGCCGGTCGCTGTCGGCGAAGTAGGCGTTGCCGCCGTCGATGATCACGTCGCCGGGTTCGAAAACGCCCCGCAAGTCTGAGATAACCGCGTCGGTGCCCTTTCCCGCCGTAACCATCAAAAGCACCTTGCGCGGCTTCTCCAACAGATCGGCCAGCTCGCGCACGGCTTGCGTCACTTGGACGTTCTTGCCTTGCGCCGCCTCGCGCATGTGATTGGCTTTCTCTTTGCTCCGATTGTAGGCGACCACGGGGAAACCGTTGCGCTCGATGTTGAGTGCGATCATCTGCCCCATGACGCCTAGGCCGGCAACACCGAACTGACCTTTAGTCATGACGAGTGTCCTTTCCGACAACAGGTTGAAGTTGGATCTTCAAGCTATACTTATCGTTTGAAAACGCGGAAAAGATTCGGGTCGCGGTTTCTCGGGAGCCTACGAAATTCCTAGTTGCCCCGGAAGGGAGAAATAAATCGGCGGCTCCGTTTCGCGCCATTCCCGCAAGCGAGAAACGCTACGCCGGCCACTGCCCAAGCCCATTGTACGGGGCGCCGGGGCCAACTACAAACCACAGCGCTTAACTGCACATTGAGTGTGAACCGGCGCCCGTCGGAGCCGGCGGGACGGTAGCGGCCCTTTCGCGGGTACAATGGGCAGAGGTTGCGCGCGCAGCGGATGGCCGATGAGCGGTTGGTTAGCTTTGTGCTGCACCAGCCGCTACCCGACGCCTCAAGCGCCTTCTATCCCGGAGAAAGCAAGGAGTACGACTTTGCGCATTTCTACCTCGCTCAACAGACCGCTGCCAGCCCTCGGTTTGGGCCTTTTGCTGTCGATCTGCTTGTTGCTGCCGCCCCCGGCCCCGCTTTACGCCGAAGACTGGCCGGAGTGGCGCGGCAAGGGCCGCCGGGGTGTATGGACCGAAACGGGCATCATCGACAAGTTCCCGGAGGGCGGACTCGAAGCTTCCTGGCGCCAACCCGTCGCCGGAGGCTACGCCGGACCCGCGGTCGCGGATGGTCGGGTGTATGTAACCGACTACACGTCCACGGAAGGACGAAAAGGCGTCGAGCGGGCTTTGTGCCTCGATGAGCAAACCGGCAAGACACTCTGGTCGCATTCGTGGGACACCGATTACGCCGGCCTCGACTATCCCTACGGCCCTCGCGCGACGCCCACGGTCGACGGGGAGCGCGTCTACACGTTGGGCGCGATGGGCAGGCTGTACTGCCTAAACTCCAAGACGGGAAAGGTCATATGGAAGAAGGATTATCAGCAAGACTATGGATCCCCCGTGCCCATCTGGGGCATGGTCGGCGCTCCCTTGGTGGACGGCAAGCGGCTCATATGTTTGGTGGGCGGCGAAAACGACGCCAAGGTGGTCGCCCTTGATAAGTTCACCGGTAAGGAGATCTGGCGGGCGCTTTCTTCCGAGCGCGAGCCAGGCTATAGCCCGCCGATTATTTTTGAAGCCGGCGGCAAGCGGCAGTTGATTATCTGGCACCCGGCGGCGGTCGCCTCGCTCGATCCGGCAAACGGCGAAACGTATTGGGAGCAGCCTTTCGACATCAAAGCCGGCCTGACAGTGGCTACGTCCGTCCTCGACGGCGATCGACTGTTGGTTTCGGCCTTTTACAACGGCTCTCGTCTTTTTAAACTTGATCCGCGCCGGCCGAGCGCCAAACTCGTCTGGAAGGGCAACAGCAATAGCGAGATCAAGACCGACGGTTTGCATGCCCTCATCACGACTCCGGTGATCGATGGCGACTACGTGTACGGTATCGGCAGCTATGGGCAGTTTCGATGTCTGAGGGCGGCGACGGGCCAGCGAGTTTGGGAAACGCTCGAAGTGACCCGCGAAAACGCGCGCTGGGCGTGCGGCCTGATCGTCCGCCACGAAGACCGCTACTTCATCAACAATGACCGAGGGGAGCTCATCATCGCCAAGTTGTCCCCTGAAGGCTACCAGGAGATCAGCCGTACGAAAATCACCACCCCCACCACGCCCGTCGGCCGGCGCCGAGAACTGGGCGCCGTTCACTGGTCGCACCCCGCCTATGCCAACCGCCACATCATCGTGCGCAACGACAAGGAGATCGTACGCTATTCGCTGGCGAAGGAGTGACGAGGGTGAGGTCTTGACACTTCCGCGAGTGCTGTAGCGAAGGTGATGCGGGGTATATTTGCGGCTTTCTAACAAGGGCTTCGCCGCCTCGGGCCCGAAAGCGGCTCAACGCGGGCCCAGCCTGCGTTTCTGCGAGCCGTCCTCGTATTCCTGCCGATAGAGCAGCTCCGAGGCCACCGCCGTCGATGAAATAGCGAAAACCCGGACGACCGGTGGGGGATCCCGGTCGAAGATGGACCCCGGTACGGCAACCTCGAATCCGGTGCTTATTAACGACGGGGCCTTGAAAGCCTCGGCGAGCTCGCGGCGAAGCACTGTGCTGTGGCCGTAGTGATTCGCTTCACCGTCCACGAAAACTGCCACGTGATCGGCGGGCCGGCGGTGGGGCCCATCTGACGCCCAACCGCTAATCCGAGTTGACCCGCTCTCTTGACGCACTTCATCGACCGCCCCGCCCATGACTGCTGGAACGATCCGGATGGTCTCCCCGGTCGGGGAGAGGATGTACGGGTCGAAGCCGTCTCCGCTTCTCGCAAGGGAGTATCTAATCGCTCGCGCAGTATTACCTAGTCGCCATTTTCGGGAACCGTTGGGATAGTTGGGCGGTACCGTAATTCGGAAGCCACACCGGTCGAGGAGATCGCGAAGACTCGCACTACGGGTGCTGGATCCCGCTCGAAAGCGGAAGCCGGCAGAGCAACACGGAATCCCGCTTGCTCCAGCGACGGGGCCTTGAAGGTCTTGGCAGGGTCTGGCCGATTCACAGCGGTTCGACTACCATGCTCGGCCCCGCCATCGACGAAAACCACGACCTCATCGGCGGGCCTACGATGGGCTCCATCCGACGCCCACCCAGTGATTAAGAAGGTGTGCCATAACCAGGTGTGCTGTTGCACCACATCGACCGCACTGCCCATGGCCCCCGGCACGACCTGGATGGTCCTCCCAGTCGGCGAGACGATGGTCTCCTCAGTCGCCCCGGACACCGCTTGCGCAAGGGAATAGCGCAGAGCGTCTTTCTTTTTCTTAGGAATCGAAGCCAGGCTCGCCCCTTCCTCCGACTCTGAGATGACAAAGACCTGCACCTGGTTCGAGCCGGCCGTAAAGACTGCCTCCGGAACCATGGCCGTGAACGCCCACGGGATCTCAGGATCTTGGTAGGTCTGAGTCACAGCCTCAATCCTGCCGTTCACCGCCACTGCCAGATCCAGGCCGTACAAAGATCCGCTTGCGGGATCGATACGGCCCGCAACAGGAACTAAGAGAAAGGACCTGTCGGGATCCACTTCCTCAAGACTCCACTCGTCCTCCAGGTGACGGTCTGATCCGAGCGCAAGCCCGTGGATTTGTCGACGGGATGCGAGTAGCGCCGTTGGAGCAAGATGTTCTTCTTGGTTCGCACGACGAATGGTTCATGATGCATGCGATTGCTTTTGCCCTGGTCTCCCCGGACCTCCTGTGGAACGCTAGCCATTTTTTTGAAGGTTATTTTTATCGCAACGTCGATTTCATTTCGAAAACTCTGCCGCGTCCGGATGCTCCGTTCAGGCGACCATTTGCGGCCTCGGGATTTCAAATCGTTCCCGGGCAAAACAGGCCATAAGACATTGAGCGGTCGAGACTTACCGTCCAATGGCGCGACTTTCCCCGGACAGCACTGAAGCCATATAATCGGGAAGAGTAGAATGGCCGTTTCTTTACTAAGGTACGCCAGGCCCAGTGCCGCTCCCAACAAGGCAAAGTCCTTGCGACTCTGAGTTTCCATGGCCCGAAGGTACAGCAACAAGGCCAGCGCCGTGAAGAATAGCAGGAGGATCTCCGGTATAAAGAAAGACGACCAAGTGTGATGGAAGCGATCGACGGCGAGCAGAGCCGCGGCGTACAAACCTGTGTGTACCGAGGAGACTTTCCTCCCCAACAGGAAGACCAGAAAAACGGTTCCGGTACCGAACACAACGTGAAGGATGCGTAGTCCGAAGTCGCTATTCCCAAACAGAAAACCGCTGGTCTTCACCACGTAGACGGTCAGCAGGGGATGGTCAATAGTCTGCCAGGCCAAAGGCAAGTTGTTGCCAGGGCGCAAGTCAAAACGCTCGGCGAACGCAATGATCATGGATTCGTCGTAGTCGAGGTTTGCGATCCAAGCGAGAAGTAGTCTTACACTTGCGGCAACAGCCAGGATGGCCCAGAGGGTTTTGGGAAAGCGCCGGCTTGGGCTAGCGCTTGGTTGCACAAGTTCACGATCGTTCATAGGCTCGGCGATCCCCGGACCGCTCCGTCGAAAACCCACCCGCGTTCATCCCTTTGGGCGGGCACAGGGCTGGCCGTACGCCTGACCGCTCACTGGCGTTCCGCCGCTGAGGTTGCTCTCCGCTTTCCATCGTAAAATCTAATCGCTGCTCGTTGCTGGGGCCTGTCGTTACGTTACGTCGCCTCGGGCTTCAGCCCATACAGGGGATCGAAATCCACGTCGCGCTTAGATAACACGTGCAGCAGCACGGCCAGCTTGCGGGCCACCGCCACCACCGCCCCTTGCGCTTGGCGCTCTTGCCCCCGCGAGCGGCCAACCGCAAGCCCCAACGCCTGAGCGCCGAGTCCTCGCCCCAGCGCCCCAGCATGTTCCGCTCACACTGCACCTACAAGCGCCGCCACATCGGGTCGCCTGTTTGGTAATGCTCAACTCCGGAGATCGTTCGCCCGAATCGCGTCGCTTGGGCCGCAGCCCATCCGGGCGCCGGCGTCCCGGCTGCGACGCAATTGCCGCGGGTTGTTGTCCAGATTCAGCACAAAGGCCAGCGAAGTGAGGGGCCCCGCCCAGCCGCCGAAGTAGCGCTCGAAGGCCGTCGGCGAGGTGCGCAGCTTCTTGCGCTCGACGATCTTCCCGTCGAGATCGATCAGGCAGACGAAACTGTGCTTGTCGCCAAGATCTAACCCCGCCACGACGTTCACCGCTCGATCAGCTGTTTCTTCGACAACCTCTCTACCTTTTTGCTATCGTTCTTCATGGCTCGTCGCATGGAAGTTAGCACTAGCGTCGCTGCTCTAGTTTGACCCGGGCCGAGATTTCCCGCCCCTCGCGCAGGACCTTCACCTCCACCACATCACCGACCTTGCCGCCCCGCAAGGCATAGGTGAAGTCATAAAGGTTTTTGATCACCTTGTCGCCAAACTGAATCAGGATATCGCCTCCCCGTAAGCCGCTCTTAGCCGCCGGCGATCCCGCCCGAATGTCGGCGAACCGGACGCCGCTTTCGACTTCCCCGAAGTCAGGCACCGAACCGAAGTAGGGGCCATAGCCCCCACCTCCCCCGGAGCGTCCGACGCCATGGCCGGAAGATTCCACTTCGATGAATTCCGGGGGATCGGCAGCCGCCTGGAGTTCCGCGGCGACCTCGGCGATCATCTCCAGCAGGTCCGCGGCGTCGCCGCCCTTGATCTTCTCCCAGGTATCGGACGGTTTGTGGTAGTCGGAGTGCAGGCCGGAAAAGAAAAACAAAACCGGAATGCGCTTACCGAGGAAAGTTGTGTGGTCACTCGAACTGTAACCGCTCTGGGCCGGGTCGATCCTAAAGTGGTGATTCTTGCTCGCGGTTTCGAGTAGCGGCCCGAATGTGGAACCAGTCCCGACGCCGCCTACGTACACCCTGGATTTCCGCACTCGCCCGATCATGTCCATATTGATCATGGCGGTCGCCTTATCGAGCGAGCGCGTGGGGTGGTTGATCCAATGCGACGAACCGAGCAAGCCGATCTCCTCCCCTGCGAAGGCCAGAAACAGCATCCCGCGATGCGGGTTCTCCGGGCGCGCGGCAAAAAAACGCGCCAGCTCGATCAGACCCGCCGTCCCCGACGCATTGTCATCCGCCCCCGGATGCACTTCGCCTACTCGGGAAGGAGAAAGAGAATGCTGGTCGCCGAGACCCAAATGATCGTAGTGCGCCCCGACGACGACGTATTCGTCCGAGGTCCCGGGAAGGTAGCCCGCGACGTTGTGCACCTTGGCCTGCTTGCGCTCGATATCGACCTCGAGTGAAATCGTTAAGCCCGCCGGCAAAGAAAAAGACGTCGGCCGATAGCCTTCGTCGATTTCGGTTTGCAGTTGGGAAAGAGACTTTCCTTCCCCTGAAAGCCAGCCGTCAACAGCCGCCCTCTTCACATGAGCCACCAAAATGCCCGCATCCTCGGGACCGGCTACGCTGCCGAATGTGAGCAGCAGGTCTTCCTCTTCGCCCTCCAACTCGCCGTTGACAAGCAGAATCGCCTTGGCGCCCCGACCGCGGGCGTTAATCGCCTTGCTGATCAAGTGAGAGTGGTGTGTATACGCGCCGGGATCGGCTCCGCTCTCTTCAGCGAACTGCTCGGGCTCGTAGCGCAGCACGACGACGACCTTGCCTTTCACGTCGAGATGAAAGTAGTCGTCGTAATCGAACTCCGGGGCTGAGACGCCGTATCCCGCGAAGACCGCTCCCCCCGTGGCGGATCCCGCGGAGGAAAAGCTTACCGGGAGGTAGTCCTGCTTCGGTTCAAGAGTTCGCTCGGAACCCTCGCGGCGAGCAACGAAGCGGTTCCGAGGGCCCAGACTCGCTCCCGTGGTGACTACAAAAGGCTGTAAGTACGAGCCCTCGTCCCCGGCCGGATCGAGCCCAAGATCCAGAAACTGCCCGGCGATGTAGTCCGCAGCTCGTTCGAGTTCGGGGCTGCCCGCCCCCCGGCCCTTCATCTCCGGAGCCGCAAGCAACCTCACGTGCTCGACGTAGCGGTCGGGATCAACGCCGTCGAGCTTGGCCGGCTCCGCGAGAGCACCGGCACAGTAAAGCGCCAGCACAAGCCCGGCACGGGACGGCCAGGAGGACCTGTTAGTGATGGTCGCTCGCACCGATTCTCTTAGGGGGACCCAAAAGTGGGAAGTTCGACCTCACAGCCGCAATCGTCCCCGGCATTGTTGGCCACTTTTTGATACGCAATTTCGTTATCGAGGATCTGCTTCAGGCGTTCCCACTTGATCGCTCCGGTCAGAGGCCGTCCGTTGATGAACAACGTCGGGGTTGAGCGGACGCCGACGGACGCCCCCTCTTCTTTTGATTCTTGGATGATCTTTCCCGTTTCGCGGCTGTCTATACAGCGGCCCAGCTTCAGCCCGTCCAATCCCTCTCCGCCGGCGAACTCCATGACCTTATCTTTTAAGTTTCCGGGCGTGATCTCATTCTGGCGTTCGAAAATCCAGTCGTGATAGCGCCAAAATATCTCCGGCTCGAGTCGGTAAACGCAACGTCCCGCGACCGCCGCGGCCAGCGCCCAGTTGTGCGTCTTGAGAGGGTAATCCCGAAAGTAGACCCGCACTTGTTGGGGATAGTTTTCGATCAGCTGAGTGCGAAGAACCTTCGCCTCTTTGGCGCAATAGGGGCACTGGAAGTCGCTGTAGGCCACGATGACCACCGGCGCTCCGGGAGTACCGAAGCTGGGGTGGCCGGAGGTCGTAATTTTCTGTAGGTTCGACTGGAAAGGATTCTTGGCGATTTCATACGCCGATCCGTCAAGCACCTGCCGGCCGTCCTTGGTGATGAAGAACACTTTCCCCTGCGACCGGAGCTTGTAGGAGAGCAGCACGTTGGTTCGCAAAAGGCTATCCACGGACGAAGGTTGAAAGTCCCCAATTTCTATTTGGATCTCCGGCGCCCAAGCATAGAGATGCCGTAGGTACGTCTCCAAACCTTCTTTATCGAGAGCATTGCTGGGGCCCGCCGGGGCTCCACTCGCCGGTTGGCCAAACGCCGAAAGGTTCTCCGCGGGCCCCCCCTGGGTTTGAGCGGGGCAGAGAGATGCAGCGCCCAACCAACACAGAAGCATCGCTGGGGCCGCCGGGAAGACGCGCGTCGTTGTCTGAGTCACTTTCGCCTCACCTCATCATAAGTCTACGGTCTCAGGAATGAACTCGCTTGGACGGGCCAGCCTGCATTTCCCGCCACGGCTGCGGCGGATGAGGCGAAAAGCCCGGCGAGGGGCTCGCGGCAACAGTTGAAGCACATCGTACAGCGTACAGCATGTCGGCAAGGGCGCGATGAATCGCGCCCCTACATTCCCGACGGCGGGTATTCGCTTCCGCTCCCGGCGACCGCCGGCGAGAAATGCGGGCTACATGTTCGGACCGAACTCATGAAATAGACTATCTGGGCAGCGCGAACGCCACGTAAGAACTGCCCGAAGGCGCGCCGGTCTTTCCGCCGCCGCAGGCGATGACGACGAACTGCCGGCCATCCATCTCATAGATGGCCGGCGTCGCGTTTCCTCCCGCGGGAAGAGTCGCTTCCCACAGTAGATCGCCAGTCATTTTGTCGAGCGTGCGGAATTTCCTGTCGGGCGCGGTGGCGCCGATGAAAATAAGTCCCCCGGCGGTCACGACCGGACCGCCATAGTTCTCGGTTCCCGTGTTCCCGACGCCCTGCCGGGCCAGTTCCGGGTACTCCCCCAACGGGATCCGCCAGGCGA
The DNA here is from genome assembly GCA_965248365.1 of Bryobacterales bacterium. Classification (GTDB taxonomy): domain Bacteria; phylum Acidobacteriota; class Terriglobia; order Bryobacterales; family UBA6623. The sequence continues at coordinate 2,518,451 of CBDFJA010000004.1, forward strand.
TCTCCCCGCTGTCGAGATTGACCGCGTTTAGAGTTCCCCAAGGTGGCTCGACGGCCGGGTAACCGTCGGGGTCCAAGAATCGATTGTACCCGTCGTGAAAGTAAGGCAGGCGGGCCTGTTCCGGAGATGGTCCACCTTCCTGCTCGTCGAGCACCGTATCCTCCCCCGTCGATGCGTAGCGGACAAGGGCGGGCAATTCATCCCAACTTAGGGTCGGGAAACCCGGCATGCGTCCTTGGCCCACAGCCACGACGGTGTAGATCTCCGTCGGCGTAAGCCGGTTCTCGACGCCGACCAGCGACGGATACTCGGGCGGCGCCCCTGCCCGGTCTTCCCGATGGCAGTTCGCACAGTAGCGCAGGTACAGACTTCGCCCCGTGCGCCGCCGCTCGTCTAGGTCGAGCTCGGTAAGTCGGATGATCCAAGCCATCTCGTTGGAATTAACGTAGAGCAACCCGGTTTGGGGGTCGAACGCGGCGCCGCCCCACTCGGGGCCGCCATCAGTGCCGGGAAAGAAAACAGTCCCTTGAAGACTCGGAGGATCAAACGGGCCGCCATTCCGCACGGCCCGCAAACGGTCCATCACGGCGCGATGGGCTTCGGGCGTCCGCTTTGTCGCCATCTGCTCGGTGAACATCTGCCGGGCGACGGGCGGCGGCTTCAGGGGGAAAGCCTGCGTCTCGGCGGTGACTTCGCCGGGAACGTCCGACGCCGGGACCTTGCGGTATTCGATCGGGAAGAGCGGTTCTCCTGTGTCACGGTCGAAGACGAAGATATGCCCGCTCTTGGTCACTTGGGCTACCGCGTCGATCAGCTTTCCGTCGCGGAGAACGGTAACCAAGTTGGGCGGGGCCGGCAAATCGCGGTCCCAGAGGTCATGCTTGACGGTTTGGAAGTGCCAGAGCCGCTCTCCCGTGGCGGCGTCGAGCGCCAACACGCAGTTGGCGAATAGATTGTCACCGACTCGATCTCCGCCGTAGAAATCAAAAGAGGCGGACCCGGTCGAAGCAAACACGATCCCGCGATCGACATCAAGACTCATGCCGGACCAATCATTGGCGCCGCCGCTGTACTTCCAGGCGTCCTCGGGCCAGGTGTCGTAGCCGTATTCTCCCGGATGGGGAATCGTGTGAAAGCTCCACCGCAGCTCGCCGGTGCGCACGTCATAGGCGCGGATATCGCCCGGCGCGGCCGGAAGCGACTCGCTCGTCACGCTGCCGAGGATCAATAGGTCGCGGTAGACCACGCCGGGCGCGTTGACGTATAGCGACAACAGGCCAGGGTCCCGGCCCAGACCCTCGCGCAGATCAACGCTCCCCCGGTTCCCGAAGTCCGTGACGAGTTCGCCTGTACGAGCGTCGATGGCGTAGAGATTATGGTGGGCGGTAAAAAAAACGCGACCGTCTTCTCCCTCTGCCCAATGCGCCACGCCACGGATTCTGGAGAGTCCAACGGACTGGTTGGCTTTCTTTGGGTCGAATACCCAGCGGGGCTTGCCAGTAGCGGCATCCAGCGCCACTAACCGCATTTTCGGCGTCGTCCCGTACAGCGTATCCCCGATCACGATCGGATTGCACTGCATCTCCGAACCCTTGAAGGCGTCGCCCGAGTCGTAGGTCCAGGCAACTTCGAGCTGGCGAACGTTTTTCGTGTTGATCTGATCCAGCGTAGAGTAGCGGATGTTGTCCCACCCGCCGCCATAGACCCGCCAGTCGCGGTAGCCGGCGTCGGGGACGCTTCTTGCGTCCGGTCCGCAGGCGGCGAGTGAAATGACGGCGAGCGCGACAGCGAGTGGGTTTCGACGCTTCACGTGTACGGGTCCCGGCATCAAGGCGCGTTCCTCAAGGAATGACTCCTTACGCCGACCGTCGAACCCAACCGTGGTAAGTGTGGCGTGGGTCCGCGCCCTCCGCCAAGTAGTCGGCTCTGAGTTTCGCCAGGCGATCCTGAAAGTCCGGCGGCATCGGGTTCCGCTTCGCACCGACATCTACATGGAAAATGGCGGCCCCGTTGAGCCCGAAAATCGCCCGCTTGACGTCCCCGGTTGCCGGCCCCAGCGGGGCAAACCCGTGCTTCTCCCGCAAGTCTTCCGGAATCTCCAGGCGGCGCAAGGCCTCGATCTGCCACTGCGGGCTTCCCTACCAAATGGAGTCGGTACCCCAGATCACATGGTCCGCTCCAAAGCCCTGAATGAGCTGCCCCAACATACCCGCCGCCAACCGCGGATGCGTAACGACGGCCGAGGCGAACGTCGTTCCCAGCTCGGCATAGACGTTCGAGAGCCCGTGCTTTTTCGGCGCCTCGGCCAACTCGGTCACCCAAGGGATGTACCCGGTCTTCTCAAACTCGTTGGCGGCCTCTTCGACGTCCAGCAGGGGCCTGAGCGCCGAGTGGTAAATGATGAAGTTCAGCTTGGGGAAAGCCCTGGCCGCCCCGGCGATGTCGTCGGCTCCGGCGTAGCGCCAGTTGGCGAAGGTTTCATAGTCGGGCGGAATCAGCCCCTTGTGGATGCAAACGTTGCGAACGCCCCGTTTCTCCGCTATTTCCCAGCAGGGGAAGGCCACCTTCTCGTCGTCCATCAGCCAGGGGTATTGCGAGGTTCCCTCCAGGGGATCGCCCACGGTGTACCCTTTCCAGGAGTCGACCTTGAGATCCTGCGCCAGCCGTTCCATCTCGTCGAGATTGCCGGGTTTGCCGGGCCAAAACAGGCCATGGCCCATTAAGCACTGCGATCCCGTCAAGCGGTTGATCAAACTTTGGCTTTCGACGATTTGATCCGAGGTGAGAGCCATGTGCTCGGGCGTCTCGGACGGGAACCCCGTCAAAATCGCCACTTTGGTATCGCTGTCGAGGAAGATATCTTTCGATGTAGTGATCGAACTTGAGTCGATCGAGAGTCCACTCCTTCGTGCCGAGCTCCGGGTTGATCGCTGTTTTCTGCCGGTTTTTCCCCTGCGCCCACTCGGTGCCGGAAAGCACGCCCTTCCACTCATAGTCGTCGTGGACGTGGTGGGTCTGCGCGTCAAAGATAAACTCGCCGGCTAGGCTCGCCCGACGCTCTTCCGCCGCCGCCGGGTCCGCTGTTTCCGCCCGCTCGACTTCGAACAGCGGACCGAACACCTGGTTCATCGCCAGGAACGCCGTGGCCATGCCACTGCTGGTTTGAAGGAACTGCCGCCGGTCGAGCCCCAGCTTCTTGCCTTGCGTATCCGCCAAAGCTTTCAGACGTTCTTCGACCTCTCTCTGCGCCTCTGTTTGCGCCAAGGGCATGTATTCGCCGTTCGATACCATCTGGGTAGGTATCGGCGCCCGGTAGGCGGCCTTCTCCGCTTGTTGCAAGAGCTTCCTGTACTTGCTGCTTATCCACATAAACGGCCTTCCTGTTCCGAATCCCCGTTAACACAGCATCTGACCCGCAAACGTCCGAATCACAATCTTGCCGGTTCGGCGGGGCAAACGGGTTCCATGGGCGCTCCCTTGCGCTCAGGGCTCTGGATCGGGCATGGACACAGCCGCGTTGGTGAGGGCCCGGGCCCGCAGGCTCACGCCTGCGGCTCTGCTCGGCTCGTTGCGAGGGTGTACGAGAGCAAGCAACTGAAGCCTGGAACGTCAGTGACAGGCCAAATCCCCGTGACGACCATGGTGCAACAACCGCTTCGTCGAAGTACCGCCTGTTTTCATCCCCTTGGGTGGGTCGTGAGGCCCATGGGCGCTCCCCTGCATTCGCAACTCCGAACCTCCGGTCCGGGGTTCATCACTGGTATTCCACCCCCAACTGATCGAAAGCAAAACTCCAGATGTCCGTCCACTCCTCGACGGTCTTGCTTAACGGTTTGCCGCGACCGTGCCCGGCGCCGGTTTCCACCCGCAGCACGATGGGATGCTTGGAGGCGTTCGCCGCCTGCAGCCGCGCGGCCATCTTGCGGGCGTGCAAGGGGTCGACGCGCGAGTCCGACACGCCGGTGTAGATCAACGTCGCCGGGTACGATTCGCCGTCCCTGACCCGATGATAGGGCGAGTAGGCGTGGAGCCACTCGAAATCGTCCGCGTTTTCCGCCGAACCGTACTCCGAAATCCACAGCCTCGCCATGCGAAAGCGGTGATAGCGAACCATGTCGAGCAGCGGCACGCCGCAAATCACGGCTCGAAACAGATCGGGCCGCTGGGTCATCGCCGCTCCCACGAGCAGGCCCCCGTTGCTGCGCCCGTGGATGGCGAGCCTCTTGGGATCGACGTACTGCTGCTCGACCAGATACTCCGCGGCGGCGATAAAGTCGTCAAAGACGTTTTGTTTTTTGTCCAGCATACCGGCCCGGTGCCATTGCTCGCCGTATTCGCTGCCTCCGCGGAGATTGGCGATCGCCAGCACGCCGCCAGCCTCGATCCAAGGGAAAGACGAAGCCCGGAAGTTGGGCGTCAGGGCGATATTGAAGCCCCCGTAGCCGTAAAGCAGCCCGGGAGCGCCGCCGTCCCTCCCTACACCTTTCTTGCGAGTGATGAACATCGGGATGCGCGTCCCGTCCTTCGAGTGGTAGAAAACCTGCCGCGACTCAAACCGGTCCGGGTCGATGGGCGCCTCGAGCCGGCTCCATACTTGAAGAGACTCCGGATTACCCGGACCGGTCGTCAGATCGAGACGAAAAACCGTCCGCGGCGTGGTGAAAGAACTGAACGCAAAAAATGTCTCTTGCCGGTCCGGCTTACCGTCGAAGCCGGACACCGTACCCAGTTCCGGCAGGGAAATCTCCGCTTGAGGCTTGCCATCCAGCGAGAAAACCGCTAATTCCGAATGAGCGTCACGGAGATAGCCGACAAATAGCTTGCCGCCGGCCACTTTCATGAAGTCGATCACGGCATCGCTCTGGGCAATGATTTCCTTCCAATGCTTGCGATCCGGTTTTGCGAGGTGCACCTGGAAAACTCGGTATCGAGGAGCACCCTGGTTCGTGAGGACGAACAGCGTTTCGCCGACGATCTCGCCCGTGTAGCTCGACTCTCCGTCATCGGCGATGGTGATGATCCGGTCCCGCCGCACGTCCTTTACGTAAAGTCGGTTTTTGCCCCACCCCATAAATACGTCTATCAGCAGATAACGTTCGTCCGGCGAAAGTATGGCGTCGGGCATTTCTTCCTTCTTCAGCTCCTCGCCGTAAATCAGCTTATCCTCCGACCACGTCGCGCCCAGTTGATGGAAAAAGACCCGCCGATGGTAGACCTCCTCACCGGGACCGATACCCTCGGGCTCGCGGGGCCGCGTGTAGTAGAAACCCGAGCCGTCCTTGAGCCACTGAGGGTTCGTCCAGCGGACCCTTGGGATCGGCCGACCTACGCTTTCGCCGCTGTCGACCTCGAGGATGTGCAGGTCGCTTGTTTCCGTGCCGCCGGAGGACATGCCGTAGGCGAGCAATCGGCCGTCCTGGGAGGGAAAGAACCAGTCCACCGTGACGGTTCCGTCCTTGCTCAGCTCGTTGGGATCAATCAGGACGCGGTCTTTTCCGTTCACGCCGTCTCTGGCGTAGACGACGGGCTGGTTCTGGCCCCCCTGTTTCTTGGAGTAAAAGTACCGCCCCGCCGCTTCTTCCGGCCGAGTCAGCGACCCGGTGCCAAGGACTTCCGTCAGCCTTTGGCGGATTCTCGCTCGGCCAGGTAGTCCATCAAGGAGCGCCCGAGAGTAGGCTGACTGCTTCCGCACCCAACTCTCGGTTTCGGGACTCGACTCATCCTCTAGCCAGCGGTAGGGGTCGGCGACGGCAACTCCATGCAGCGTCTCCTCGAGCATCTCCATCCTGGTCCCCGGCGGAGAAGGCGCGTCCTCTCCCGTGCGGCAGCCTACAAACAGAGCCGCGACCAAGACCGCACTACAGCACCCTGCTTTTCCCATAGCCGTATCTTATGCGATCGAGCGCCGGCCGGACAGCGGCGCCGGCCGCGGCGAAGGCAGCGGCCGCCCATGGGCTTCTGGGACGGCTCCATCCGGCCGGCAAGATCGCCGGGCGCTACCTGAGACTAGGACCGGCAAGAGTGCCGGTCCCTACCAAATCGGCCGAGACCTGTAGCAACAAACACTCGTGTTTGTCCCGGTTGGCAGTGCGGACAAGCTTTCGCTGCCGGAGCTCGATACGGGCCTATCGATTGCCCGGTTGGTGGCGAAAGTCCATTCTCGACCCGGGGAACGTGCCGATTCTCACAGCCCCTACCTTGCCGTCCGCCGCCGGCGACGGTAGGCTAATATCGGAACACGTCTAGGATGTAAAAGCCCGGACCGGGAGGTGCTCACATGACCGCGGGAGTCCTTGGCTCGCCTTGGCAGCCGTCAAGTCTACTTGGGATTCACCTATCAAGGCTCGCAAAATACAGTGACTTTGGAATCCGGGCACAGCATGCTGTGCCGCTACACTCTGGACATGGGCCATGTCGCCATGATTTGCGAGACTCGCTAGCTTCGAAGATCTGTCGAATCGCCCTCGTCCTTGCTACGCTAATCTGGCTAACGCCTATGCAAGCCGAAGATTTGGAAATTCCGTTTGAAAAATTCGTCCTCGACAACGGGTTGACGTTGATCGTGCACGAAGACCACAAGGCGCCGATCGCCGCCGTCAACGTCTGGTACCACGTCGGCTCGAAGAACGAAAAACCCGGCAAGACCGGGTTCGCCCATCTGTTTGAACATCTCATGTTCAATGGTTCCGAACACTACAACGACGACTACTTCAAGCCGCTCGAAAAGGTCGGCGCGACCGACATGAACGGCACCACGAGCACCGATCGAACCAACTACTTCCAGAACGTCCCAACGCCCGCCCTCGACCTGGTCTTGTGGATGGAATCCGACCGCATGGGACACATGTTGGGCGCCATCGATCAAGCCAAGCTCGACGAGCAACGGGGTGTAGTCCAAAACGAAAAGCGCCAGGGGGAGAATCGGCCCTACGGCAAAGTCTACGAGCTGATCGTCGAAAATACGTACCCCAAAGGACACCCCTACTCTTGGACGACGATCGGCTCGATGGATGACCTCGATGGCGCTTCCCTAGAAGACGTCCAAGAGTGGTTCAAGACCTACTACGGTGCCGCGAACGCCGTCATTGCCGTCGCGGGCGACGTCGATCCTCACGCCGTCAAGGCGCGCGTCGAGCACTATTTTGGAGACATTGCTTCGGGACCGCCCGTTCCGCGCCAGAAGGCCTGGATCGCCAAGATGAAAGGCGCCCACCGCCAGACACTCGAAGACCGCGTGCCCCAGGCGCGCATCTACAAGGTCTGGAACGTTCCCGAGTGGGGCGGCGCCGACTCGGACTACCTCGATCTAACCAGCGACGTTCTCGGCCAGGGCAAGAACTCCCGTCTCTATAAGCGTCTCGTCTACGAAGACCAAATCGCCACCGACATTTCCGCCTCGATCAGCCGCCGCCCGGTGGGCGGCCAATTCTACGTTCAGGCCACCGCGCAGCCAGGCGTTTCTCTCGAAACGATCGAGGCCGCGGTCGACGAGGAGATCGGCCATTTTCTAGAAGAGGGTCCCACGGAAGACGAAGTGCTGCGCGTGAAGACACAATACCGAGCGCGCTTTATTCGAGGCCTTGAGAGGATCGGCGGGTTCGGCGGCAAGTCGGATATTCTGGCCTCGAACCAGGTCTACGGCGGCCGTCCGGACTTCTACAAGACGACTCTCGAACGAATCGCCAAAGCTGCCCCGGCCGACCTCCACGAAGCCGCGAAGAGGTGGCTCAGCGACGGCGTATACGTCCTCGAGGTTCATCCTTTCCCCGAGTTCTCTAGTAAGACGGAAGGCGCTGATCGCTCCAAGCTTCCCGATGTAGCCGAGCCTCCCAGCCTCAAGTGGCCCGATCTCGGCAGGGCGACTCTCTCGAACGGCCTAAAAGTCGTTCTGGCGGAGCGGCACGAAGCCCCGGTCGTCGAGTTCGAGCTGCTGATCGACGCAGGCTATGCCGCCGACCAGCTCGCCTCGCCGGGACTGGCGCGTCTCGCCATGGACATGCTCGACGAAGGGACCGCAACACGTTCATCGCTTGCCATCAGCGAGGAAGTGGCCAAGCTCGGCGCCAGACTGCGGACGTACTCCGGACTTGATAGCTCCGTCGTCACGCTTTCGGCGCTCACCGAAAACCTCGACCCCTCGCTGGCCATCTTCGCGGACATTATTCAGAACCCTGTCTTCCCGGAATCGGAGTTGGAACGGCTGCGGAAGCAGCGGCTGGCCAGCATCGCACAGGAAAAGACCGACCCCTTCTCGATTGGTTGGAGACTGCTGCCGGGGATTTTGTTCGGAAAGACCCATGCCTATGGGAACCCCCTGACCGGATCAGGCACCGAAGCGTCCGTGAGCGCGATAGCCCGTGCGGATCTCCGAAAATTTCACCAAACGTGGTTTCAGCCGGACAATGCAACTCTCATCGTCGTGGGCGACACGACGCTCGAGGAAATCCTCCCCAAGCTCGAAAGCAACTTGAAAGGCTGGCAAGATCGCACCGACACACCGGCAAGAAACGTTGCAGCGGTTCCTAACCCCGAGCGCAGCGTCCTGTATCTGGTCGATCGGCCCGGCGCCGGGCAGTCGTCGATCATTGGAGGACTCATCGCTCCTCCCCTCAATACCCCCGACCGGTTCGCCATCGAGTCGATGAACCGCATCCTCGGCGGGTCCTTCACGTCGCGCATCAACATGAACCTGCGGGAGGACAAGCATTGGTCCTATGGCTCGCGCAGTCGCCTGACCGACGCGAAGGGTCAAAGGCTGTTTCTCGTGACTGCCCCGGTGCAGACCGACAAAACAACAGAGTCGATGGTCGAGTTGGATAAGGAGCTGCGCGGAATCCTCGGGCCGCGGCCCGCCTCCGAAGAGGAGCTGGAGAAAACCAAGCAGAATCAAATCCTCAAGTTGCCCGGATTGTTGGAAACCAAAAGCGCGCTCCGAGGAGCGATTAGCGAGATCATCGAGTTCGGTTTGCCCGAAGACGAATGGACCCGCCGTGCGGAGAACATCAAGCGTCTGGGACTAGACGACATCTCGGCGGCCGCGGAAAAGACGGTGCAACCCGATCGCATTACGTGGATCGTCGTCGGGGACCGCGCCAAGATCGAGGATGGTCTCCGAGAACTCGATTTCGTCGAAATCAGGCTTGTCGATACTGACGGCGAGCCAGTGGATTGAGCGCTGAGAAAAAACACCGCTGCTACAAGACCGCGACGCCGCCCCAGCGTCGAATCCTTTTGTCGGAGGTCACCAGCTGCAGCGCGTGGCAGCGCGCGGTGGCGACAATCAGCCGGTCCGCCGAATCACTGTGAAGGCCCTCGCTCAGCCGGACACTCTCGTAGGCAATCCTACCGCTCAGCGGGAAAACCACAATAGCGGGATCGCGCTCTATCTCAGCCAGCCAGAGGTCAAGGGGCAGGGGAGGGATGACCCGGCCCCGTTCGGCCATCATCGCCAGCTCCCACAGGCTGATCGCACTGATGGCGACCGCGTCACCCCGCTTCTGAACCGCGGCCAGCGTGTTCTGCTGCACTTTGGTCCGCTTGCGACGCTGCGAGGTCCACCACAACAGAATGTGCGTGTCCAAAAGAAATGAGGGCATCACAAAACGTCAGCGAAGCGCTTCCCACTCGGAGCTCGTGTCGAAGTAGACGACATCCCCTTCGACTTTCACCCGCCCCTCCCACCTTCCCGCCAAAGGCTTGCCGGCCGATTCGATAGGGACCAGTCTAGCGACAGGCCGCCCGCGCTTGGTGATGGTCAGGCCACGCCCTTCTTCAGCCACTCGGTCGAGCCAGCGCGGGCAGCAGACGAGGGAAGGGATGACTCGATCCGTCCAAAGCGGGCCGGTTGATCCACGCAAGTGGACGGTGAAACCGATCGGCGTCGGCCCAGCGCGTTTCGGTAGAGTCGATCAGCTTTCGCCAGACCTGCGACGGATCGGGGTCAAAGACTTTGTCGGCCTCGGCCCGGATGATGTGCCAGGATCCCGACGCGACTTCGGCGTCGAGCTGCCGCGGCGACCAGCCGGCGTATCCGGCATACACCCGCAGGCTTTTCTCTTCGCTGGTTTCGAGGACATCGTCGAGAAGATCTTCACTGGAACTGACATAGACATCAGCAAAGACATGCTTGGCGCCCGCGGCTTCTTCCGGTGACCGGAAAAGCATAAACATCTGGGTTCTCCCCACCGGGCCGCCGATGAAAAGCGTGTCCTTACGGCTTCGTAGCGCCTCTGCCTCCGTTAGGAGCGTCGCCAGCCTAATGCCCGAGTCTCGGTTCACGACGAGTCCCATCGCCCCCTCCCGGCTGTAGTCGAGCAGCAGAACGACGGGTTCTTCAAAATTAGGGTCCCGGAGGCGGCGACCGGCTACGAGGAACATGCCCTTGGCAAGCTGTTCCCGCTTGTTTGATTGAGCCGGCACGGTCTGAGCCACCGTGACGGTCGGGGCCGCCGATGCCCGTCGCGCCGACCGGAAGGCTTCATTCCACAAAGGGGCCGCCGATAGCAATACGATGGCCGCGGCTACCAGGAACATGGGTTTTCCGGCAGGGCGTTTATCGGGAAGGTGATTCGCGCGTGTTGACATATCCATGGCTTGTATCGAGATTGTGGGGAGACCCGAAGATCGTAGCCTGCCCGCCTCATTGGCTGCGAGGGCAGCGCCGACAACGGACGGGTTCGCAACAGGCAACATCACCTTCCCGCGGCCCTGGTCGTGAGCTATTGTAGAATACTCGACAGCGACTTCGGCAGCCCCCTGTTTTTCGCGAGATCCGTTCGGCCGCGCTACGCGCTCGAAGGAGGGTAGAAAAGGCCACGACGGGGATCGATGTCGCCAGGGACGGCGACACGGCACGCAAGAATGCGTACGCCACATCCCGGCGCCACCTTCGTGCGCTACGACGCGTCGGGGCGCCGGCTTTGCTCTAAAGCGAGTGTCCATTGGAGCGTCCGCCGAAAGTCTTGGTCATTGACGACGAGGAAGCCGCTCGGTACGGAATTGTCCGCGCGCTGTCGGGTCAGGGATACGAAATCCAAGAGGCTTCCGACGGCGACCAAGCCCTCCAAACGATCCGCCAGTTCCAGCCCGACGTCGTTCTCTCCGACATCAACATGCCCGCGATGGACGGGCTTTCCCTTCTCAAACACCTCCAGGCCCGGGCAGCCGAGCAGCCCGAAGTTCCTCTTGTCGTCTTGATTACCGCCTACGGCTCGGAAGAAGTCGCCGTGAAAGCGCTCCGTCTCGGAGCCTACAACTACATCTCCAAACCCTTCGAGATTGCCGATCTGCGGGTGATCATCCGCAACGCCGTCGATAAACAGCGCCTGCTGCGTGAAAATCGCCGCTACCTGGACCGGCTTCAACAAACTCTAGCGGAACTACGAGCGTCCCAGACGGCTCTCGTGCAGGCTGAAAAAATGGTTTCCCTGGGAAGACTGGTTGCCGGTATTGCGCACGAAATGAATACCCCGCTCGGTGTGCTCCAGAGCGGTCTGAAGACGATCGAAACAGCCGCCACCAGACTCAAGGCGGATTTGACCGAGCCGTCGGCCGATGACGCCGGCGCCTCCCGGATTGCCGCCCAACTGCCGGACATCGCCGTCCAGCTACACCAAGCATCCGCCAGGATTGCCGAGACCGTAGCCAAGCTTCGGGAGTTCGCCCAACTCGACCGCGGCGGTTTTCAAACCGTCGAGATCCACGACGGGATTGAAAACACGGTAAGCCTGATGCGACACGAACTCACGCCCGACATCGAGGTCAAGCGGGAATTCGGAGACGTCCCCGAGGTCTATTGCGCTCCCCGGGAGATCAATCAGGTTCTCATGAACGTTCTGCTCAACGCTCGAGACGCGATTCGCCAGGCCGGTGTCGACGGCGTCATACACATCCGTACTCGCCGTCTCGAGGACTCCGTCCAAATCGAGATTCAAGACAATGGCTCGGGCATCGACGAAGACGATCTGAGCAAGATCTTCGATCCCGGGTTCACGACCAAGGGAGTGCGTGTCGGCGTGGGCTTGGGGTTGCCCATCTGTTACCGGATTTTACGGGCGCACCACGGGCGGATCGAGGTCGACAGCCGCGTGGGCGCAACAAGGTTCATCATCACCTTGCCGATCGGACCGAACTGAAAGCCATGCTGCTCGACTTCACGCTGCGGTTATTGGGCTTCGCGGCGGGTGCCGCGGTGCACCTGTTTCTGGGCGTCCTGGTGGCGCGCAAACCCGGAGCGGGCAGACCCGATCGCTTGTTGCTTGCCGTCATCACATCTGCCGGGATGTGGCACGCCGGCAACGCGCTGGCGATGTTCGTTCGACTCAACACCGGCGCCGAGACGGGTCCTTTCCTCAACCCTCTTGACCAAATCGCCCGAACGGGTCTGGCCCTGACGCCGGCTCTGCTGCTTCACCTGGGACTTGTCTGGGCGAAGCGCTCGGCCTGGCCGGCGGTGGTGGGATACGGGGCTGTGCCCATTACCTTGTGGATGCCGGCAACGGATCGTCTAGTCGACTATCGCTTCGCTCTGGCCGGCGTCCTCGTTGTAACGTGCGTGCTGGGGCTGCTGGCTGCCAGTCGCGAGGCCAAACCCTTGTACCGGAAGTTCTTCCGTTGGTCGGCGGCGATCCTGCTGGCCCCCGCCGTCGGCGTTTTGCTCGGCGAGAATTCCGCTCTGGTCGTTTGGACGGCCCTCGTGCCGCCGGTCTGCTTCGCCTATTTCGTCTACCGCTACGATTTTCTGGGATTGCTGATTAGCCGGCGTCTTGTTTTCGCCCTTGTGCTCGGTGTTTTCTCGGCCTTCTACCTCTTCCTGGTCCGTCGCGTAGCCGACTTCGTGGAAGACGAGTTCGACTTTTTGGGCCCGCTGACCGAGCTGGCTCTGATCTTCGCCGCCGCTTTGATCTGGCTGCCCCTTTATGCCTGGATGAACCGGTTTGTTTCCAAGCGAACTCAGCTTTACGGCGACTTTAGCAAGCGAGTCATCGAAGAGGCCGCCGGCATCCTTGATTTGGAGAAACGCGTTCAGTTTCTAGCGGAAGAAGTGGGCCGAACATTCGATCTGCGACGGGCTGTTTTGGCAACCCGGGGCCGGCGAATCGTCTTTGGCCGATTCGGCCCGCGGGAGCCGGGGATAACTGCCGCCACGATCCGCAGGCTCGAGGAAGCAACCCGCGGGCAGGAGGTGGAGCTTGTCCATCGGAGCCGACCGGGACCCGCCGAGCTCCGTGAGATTTTGACCGACTCCGATTTCAACTACCTATTCCCTCTGCGCTACGAGGACCACCCCACGGGCTTCCTGCTGCTCGATACCTCACCACGCATCTACCTTGACCAGGATGAGCCGATTCTGCTGGGACTCTGCCGTCAGATTTCCCATTCGATTGAGACTTGCCGCGTAGTCGACGAGAAGATCGGCCTCGAGAAAACGCTCCTGCAACAAGAACACCTGGCGCGCCTCGGCAAAGCGGCCGCCACGATCGCACACGAGGTCAAGAACCCGCTCAGCTCGATCAAGACCCTCGCGCAACTCATGGGGGAAGACCCCGAGGTCAAGCAACGATACGCGCGCGACTTGTCTTATATGGTTGCCGAAGTCGATCGCTTGAACAGTAGCGTCCAAAAGCTGCTCACGTTCTCGCGGCCGGCGCCGGAGACGAAAAGCACGATCGATCTTAGCGGCTTATTGGAAACGACCACAGGTGCTCTGGCGCGCGAGCAGGCGACAAACGGCGTTCAAGTGGAGTATATCGCCGGACCGCGGGTTCACATCGAGGGATCCAGTCCGGAACTCGTGCAACAGGTTGTCCTCAACCTGGCCTTAAACGCCATCCAAGCTTCGCCGGCGGGATCCCGGGTGACCGTGGAAGTTCAGCCCCGCCCACCCGGAAAAGTGGCCGTCGTTGTGGGCGACCAGGGGCCGGGCATTGCTGAGGATCTGCAACAGCGGGTGTTCGAGCCCTTCTATACCACGAAGCAAAAAGGGGCCGGGCTAGGTCTCGCGATCGCCAAGAAGAATGTTCGCCAGTTGGGTGGGGAGATCAAGATTGAGAGCCCCGTCTCGGACGATCGCGGAACCCGCGTTACGGTTACCTTGCCCACCTCATGAAGAATACGATCGTCTATCCGAGACCCGTCGGACGCATGGCGCTGTTGCTATTCCTGCTTGGCGCCCCAGCCGTCGCCGGCGAACCCCTGTTCCCCGCTCAACAAATGGAGCGTATTCAGCGGGGCGTCAGCGCGATCTACAACCTGGAACATGTCCGCGCCGCCGAAATCTATCAGGCGATGATCGATGAATCTCCCGACGACCCGGCCGGATACACCTACCTCGCCAAAACGTACTGGCTTCAAGAGCTCGTCTCGAAGCAAGAACTCAGTATCGACCGCTTCGCGGCTTCCGACTTTTTCGCCGAAACGGTGAAGTACAAACCGCAAGTCAACCCCGCTGTCGAGCGGCGGTTCCGCCAAGCAAATGACCTGGCTATCGCCAAAGGCCGAGAGAGACTGAAAAGCCAACCGGACGACCGCGCCACGCTGTTCTTGCTGGGACTGGCTTACCAAAACCTGGCCAGCTTTGAAGCCTCGCTGAAGAGGAGCTGGTGGGCATCGTTTCGCGCCGGCAGCAAGACCTTCCGCTACCACTCCGAGCTGCTCCGGCGGGACCCCTCCTTCTACGAAGCCTACCTCAGCACGGGCGTGTTCCACTACGTCGTCGGACGGCTGGGCTGGAACGTCAAATGGCTCGCCTTTATGCTCGGCTACCGAGGCGGCCAGGAAGAAGGTAAGCGCGAGCTTCGTACCTGCACGGAAAAGGCCCAACTCGTCGCCGACGACGCCCGCGTCATGCTGATGCTGATCCACACCCGCGAGAAAAACCTGCAGGCCGCTTTCGACGAGATGTCGGTGTTACTGAAACGCTATCCCAAAAACTACCTGGTCCACTTGGATATGGGCGGTATCGCCATGCTGATGGATCGCACCGACGCCGCCGTAACGCTCTACCGAGACATTTTGCGAAAAATGCAAGACGGCGAGGACACCTACGACAGACTGGAACCGGCGATCGTACACAACCGGCTTGGCGTTACCTTTCGTGTTCGTGAAGAGTTCGAGCACTCGGTCTCGTGGTTTCGGAAATCTCTCGAGGACGCTTCCACTTCCACGCTTTCCAGGGCCGTCGCTCACCTCGAGATGGGGAAGACCTACGACCGCATGGGCAGCCGGCAACAGGCGGTACGCCATTACGAATCCGTCGTCGCGTTAGAGGACTTCGCCGGCTCGCGCCAAGAGGCACGGCAACTGCTCAAACAAGCCTATCAGCGGGACTAACCTGAAACTTCCATTGGGGCGGGGCTGGCCCCTGCGCCGCCCCAATCGAGGTCTCCGGCTAGCCCGCTTTTCTCACCACCTGACGGTCGAAGCACGCAATAGGCCCGCCATTACTGCGTTGCGCTTGCTCACCGTGCTCAACGTAAGGTTCAAGTACGCTCGCATTTCTCAGAAAATGAGTCGCTGAGCGGCGCGTGCCTTGTACTGACGGGCCTCTCACGCACTTCGCCCCGCCACGTGGTGAGAAAAGCGGGCTAGACAGATTTCCCCTCAGGCGGATTCTCATCGGTTTGCTGCTGCTTCTCTTCCTCCCAGTTTTCCAGGTCCTCTCGGGAGGTGTTGCGGGGGGCCCCCCGCGGTTTGCGCCGATCTTCCATCGGCCCGGCGCCGCCGCGCTGTTTCGCCGGAGCAACGTAGGGATTTCGTGGCTTGGGGCGTTTGTTTTTCACGGGGAAAGACTCAGGTTGCTGAGATCGACGGAACGGTGTTTACTCCCTGACAGCCAGGTCCTCTACAGCCGCTCCCACGACCCGGCGTGTCTTGCGTTCCTGAAGAAAGATGACTGCTTGCAGGTGGTTGCGATTCCAGTCGGAATTCAGCTTCACCGCCGCTCCAAACGATGCGGGCCGGTCCCCTCGCGGGTCGATCGTGGCGACGCGGCCGAGGTGGCGAACGACCGACTGATGCTTCAACTGCTTGCCGGCGTTTTCCCCGCGCCGGACGGAGCTTTGGAGGTTGTGTTCGCGGACGGCCAGCATAACGTCCAGGCGTTTTGCGCGGACGCCAGTGGGCAGGCCGTCCACCGCGATCACGAGCGGCACGACCTTTTCCGAAGCACCCTCGCCGTCTTTCGCGCGCGACACCCGGAGGCGTGCCTTCGGGGCTTCGGCGGCACGGGCGATTGCATCCTGGGATCGCGGGCCGTCGCTGCCCACAAACACTTCACGGCCGTCAACGATCATCTGGGGCGTGAGCACCGGGGCCTGCCGTAAAGCTCTGCTGTATTCTCCTTGCCGGCGGCTGAACTTGGCGGAGGAGTAGGGATCCTTCCAGCCGAGATAATTCCAATAGTCCACATGCTCGCTTAGAGTGATGATGCGGGCGCCGGGCACGGGCTGAAGGCTCTCTAAAACCGCGAGCAGAATGTCGGCTGGAGGACAGCTCGAACAGCCTTCGGAGGTGAACAGTTCGACAAGAACCGGATTGCGAGGCGTATTTGCCGCGTCGGGGCTGCGAGCCTCGCCGCCCGCCTGGCTGAATCCAACCGCCGAGGCTACTAGGGCGACAGCCGGCAACAGCGCGGGGCGAAGCCTCCCGGCTGAAATCGGCGACCTCATAAGGACAGTATGGCGCGTGCTCGGTTCCGCTGAAAAGGTCCCTGGAGCCGGGTTTCGAACGCCTCGGCGATTCGACAGCGGAAACGCCCGAGACCCTTCAGTCCGAGATGCGTGCCACGCGCCGCTTCAAGGTGGGCCGCTCGTCTTCCCCTTCATCGCCTTCCGGGGATCCATCATCCTCGGCGGGGATCGTGCCGCTGGGGGGCTTGCGCTTGAGAGTCGGGCGGTCGGGGTCGAGTTCTTTCCTTCGATGCCCGGCCTGAAGCTGCGTTAGCTGCGCTTTCACCGTGTCGAACTCGCTTGTGTTGACGGCGTATTCCGACCGATCGGGAAGCAGTGCGTCGATCACCTTCTGGATTCGCTTGATGCGGTCTTCGGTCAGCGGGTGCGATTTGAACACCTTGGCAATCATGCTCTTGCTGGTTTTCTTCTTCTTCTGGGCTTTGAGGCGCTCGAAGAACTGGATCATCGCGGCCGGATCGTACCCCGTCTTGTAGAGATACTGCACGCCGAGAAAGTCCGCCTCGCGTTCGAAGTTGCGGGAGAACTTCAAGAACGTCAGGGGTATCGCCAGACCCGCCGCCTGCCGTATGCCATAGCCCGTCCAGCCACCCAAGAAGATCAAGGGAATGGTGGCCAGGTTCGTGATTTGACCTTTGGTGGCTTGCTTGGTTCCGTGCCGGGCGGCGACGTGGGCTATTTCGTGGGCCATCACGCCGGCCAGCTCGGCCTCGCCGCCGGCCAGCTTGATCAGGCCCGAATTGACATAGAAATACCCGCCCGGCAGCGCAAAGGCATTGATTTCGTCGCTGTCAATGACTTTGATCGTAAACGGCACGCGAGCGTCCGAGTTGCGAACCAGATTCTGTCCCACCCGGTTGACGTATTCGGAAATGATCGGGTCGTCAACGATTTTGGTGTTGCGTTCGACCTCCGCCGCCAACTGTTTGCCGAGCGCAATTTCCTTTTCGGTCGAGTAGAAGTTGACGCCCTTACCGACGTCGCGGTCAACAGCATCACCCAGCTCAGATGTTTCATGATTCCCTGCTCTCCTTCTTCTCCTAACTGCGACACTGATTAGATGCAACCGAGGGCGCTTTCGGTACAGTCATTCTTGTGCTTGCGGAAGCCGCTGGGGCCGCTGTGCTAAGTTCGGTCGCCTCCTACCCCTACCAGCCCGTGGCGAAAGTCGCACGGGAGCGAAAAATGGGGACTGCCACCAATTCGCCCCCATCATGGCCTCGAAACAGAGCACTTAACCTGAAGCGAATTGGCTGGCTGTACCCGAGTTTTCCGTTTCGGCTCCCTGGCGGAAGGACGGCTCGCCGCCGGTTCGCGATTCACAAAGGCGGCCTTCTTGCCTTGCTTTTCCAATCCACCGTCCGACAGGGATTGCCTGGTCGATGGGCCCGGAAAACGATACCCGGGCAGCCTGCTCATCAGACCGCCCGGGCTGAACTGCGAAGGGGAAGGGAATGAACGATTTCAGCTTTTGTTCGAACGCTCGACCTGAAGATCGTTGGTCACCGAGAACACGCCCGATACGCCGTTGGCCTGCAAGAAGGCCACGTTCTTTTCCGACTCTCGGGCGACTACTCCCTTGAGGGTGACGTCCCCCTGGTTAACGATGATATGAATGTTGGGCCTCGCGCCCAAGCCGTAGCGGCTCAGCATGGGGCTCCCATAGATCGCTCGCGCAACCGCGTAGCGAACCCGGCTGTCGTTCGTGGAGAGAGGCAGCACCTCAATCCGGTTGTCGACGCTTGTAACGCCCTCCAATCCGGCAACGACCCTCTCGGCGGCTGTCTTCGTCGTCGGCCTCACGACCTGGCCCGAGAGTGTGACCTGGTCGCCGTTTACCTGGAACTCCAGGTTGTCGAACAGGTTGTGATAGGGCAGTAGAACAAGCTCCTGGCGAACCTGCCGCTCGAGCGACGTCAGATCCGTGGCGGCCGAGGCGAGAGCCGGCAAGGTTGCCAGACCCAGCACCAAAACCAATGCGAAACTTCGAAGGTTTTTCCTCATGACTTCTCCTTTTCCTTGGCGGCTTTTACCTTGGTGTCGGTTTCTCGGTCGTGGCCACTCCCCGAAACTTGACTGTGTACACCCGTTTGGATGCCTCGACTATTCGTTGGGGTACAAGAAAGCTTGACTCTGCGGACCGTTCGGGCCCGATACTCGAGGAGCGGAAGGACGAGCCGCTGCACGACGACAGTGGATTTCCAATTTGAGATCTCCTGAAAACCGCCACCTTTAAGGCGATGATTGTTCGCTTGTTTCTAACAACTGTGATGCGGTAAAGTGTGACTCACACGTACCTCTCCTCAACCTATGCGGAGGCGCCGCTTCGGGGGGGTCTTCGTCCTGCTGATTCTCTTCGTGTTCCAGGCCCCGGTCCGGGCCGGCTTCGAGATTCGGAACAGCCAACTTTTTCTGGAAGATGAGCGTTTCCTGATCCGAGGCGTTGTATACGGCAACACGCCCATCGGAGTCCGTTGGTCGGACGGACCCGAGACCGCGAGCTGTCTCTACGCCCGAGACTTCCCATTGATTGCGGGCATCGGGGCGAACACCCTCCGAACGCAGGCAATCATTCCTCCCGGAGACAGCGCCTTCAGCAGATCCCTCGCCGACGCCGGTCTCTATTGGCTGGCTGGTTTCCCCTTGGACCGTTTCTACGACCCTGAGCAGTCGCTTTCCCCGTCGACCAGCCAAGGACGGGCGTTGAGGGGACAGATTATCGAGGAGTTTCAGGCATTCGTCGAAGGTTGGCGGGACGAAGCGCGAGTCATAGCGTTTGTCTTCGGAGATGAGGTTGGGCGTGACTATGAAGAAAAGTTCGCCGGCTCACCAACGGATTTCTATTCCTTGCTGCGGGACGCCGCCGAAGTATTGGTCGGCGCGCAAGGCGGCACGGCTTTGCTCACCACGACGGTAGCCGACGTCTCTCACATGGGGGATTCTGCTTTGGGCGCTGACGACCTAAGCCAACCGGGTCTTTCGTTTTGGTCGCTTGACGCCGTCGGCGACGTGTCCCTGGAAGAGCTTTTCGCGGCAGTGAGCAACAGGACCGCGAAACCATTGCTGGTGTCGGCGTTCGGTATCGACGCCTATGACCAACAAGGTCAGATCGAGGATGCTTCGACGCAAGCCGATGTTGGGCGGACTCTCGCGTCCGAAATAGAATGGCGGCTCCCCGGCGACGTTTCCCCCGTTCTCGGCGGTCTGTGGGCGACCTACGTCGACGAATGGTGGCGAGGCGGAGAGGACCCCTCATTGCAGTCGACGGATGGTTGGCCGGATCAAAGCTTTCCGGACGGCTATCGGAATCCGGCGTGGTTCGGGCTGTTTCGGGCCGAGAGCAGCGCGGTCGCCGGCTTCGACACTTTGCGGCCCCGAGAAGCATACTTTGCTCTGGCGCACGTGTGGGGCGGACTTCCGCCTGACGAGCTGTCCGCGGGCGCCGGCCCCCTCATCAACGAGGACGGCGTGGTCGGCACCGCCGGTGGACGGCCCGCCATAGCGCCCGGCGGACTCGTTAGCCTGTGGGGGGAGGGGTTCGCCCTCGGTTCGCGCTCGGCCGGAACGACTGTGGTGCCGAACCACTTGGGGCCTGTGAGCGCCTGCCTGCAAGGCGAGGCCGTGCCGCTCCTTTTCGCGGACCGGACGGAAGTCCGCGGCCAAGCGCCCTGGGCCACGCCGATTGGGGTGGCGGAAGCGTTCGTCTATCGCGCGGGCGTTGCCAGCAATGTGGCCACCGTGGAAGTTGCCGCGGTCGCGCCCGGCATCTTTGACCGTGGTGTCTATCGGGCGGGCTTGCCCTGCCCGGTGAACGAAGCCAACGGTGTCCCACCCGGCAGCTACCTTGAAGTTTATGGCAGCGGCTTGGGACCTGCCACGGCTGAACTGGCCGACGGTATGGCGCCGGCGGGCGGTGTTCTTACCCTAAGCGTGCCGCTCGGTCGTCTCGGGTCCGAGCCGGTACCGGTTGTTTACGCCGGTTTGCTCGAGGGAATTGTCGGCGTCTACCAGACCAACATTTTCATCCCGGAAGACTTCCCTCCTTCATTGGTCGATCTGCGTCTTACGCAAGACGGAGTTGCCAGCAACCCTCACCTCTTGCGAGTCATCGACGAAGGTTGGCAGCCGGGGTTTTCGATCTCCGGCCCCGAGCCGAACACCCTGGTTGTTCAGCAGGGCGGCCCCTCGCGGACGGCTTTTGTCGAAATTGAGGGCTTCAACTCCTTTTGCGATCTTGTGCGCTTCCAAATCAGCGGACTTCCGACAGGCGTTCGCGCTTCGATCCCCGTCGGAGTACCCGGGGAATTGCTTCCGCTGACGCTCAGCGCCGACCCGGGCGCGCCGCGGATCGAAAACGTTCCCGTTTCGCTGACCGCCGTTACCGTGCTCCCGGAGATCGTTACCCGAAGCTTCTCGCTCACCGTGCTGCCCAGTCTCAGCGATGTGCGATTTCGCGTCGTTTCCGGGGGATATAAGAGTCTGGCCTCGGTCGCCGCCTTTGAAGTGGACGGAACGCTGATTTACGAAGTGCACGGCGGCGGGCCGGGACGAGGGTTTAACTTTCTCACCGTCGATCCGCGGTCGGGACTTCTCGGGACCGTGCGAAATTTTGACACCTGGGCGAGTGAGGAAGACGTGACCGCCATGGGAGTCTACTTGCGATCGCTGCCGGACGGCACGATCGTCATCGGCGCCATTGCCGATGAGGGGGCGCTTTCGCTGACCGACCAGGCCCGAGCGACCATACAAGAAACCCTCGGCTCCTACTTTATCGACCTGCTGGACTACCAGTTCTCCTGGGCCATCATTACCCGCAAGGCAGCTCCCGCGCCCATCGCCGAAGGCCTCGGTCCGCCGAGATCGTCGTTCTCGACGAAGTGCTGACCTTCCCGATGGATTGAGGACGGCCGCGGCGTCGATCTGAGATCAAACCAGTCCCGCGGGAACGTTTGCCTCTCTTTTTCAATAACTTATAGGCTACTCAAGCCTTTGTTGATGGGACGCGAAGAGCAAGTTAACATAATATGGATTAGAATACATACTAGAAAATATGAAAATTGGCGAGCGCGGACAGGTGACGGTCCCGAAGCGACTCCGCGAGAGGTTTGGGCTCGCGCCGGGAGAGGAAGTCGAATTCCAAGTGGTCAACGATCAAATCGTGTTGAAGAAGGCTGCTCCGCAATTGAACCTCGACAAGTGGAAGGGCTATTGCCGCGATAGTTTCACGGAGCTGAGCTACGAGGGCGTCGACGATTTCATTGAGGACGTCCGAGGCAGATGATAACGGCCGTCGACACAAACGTGTTGTTGGACATAGTGCGGCCCAATGAAGAGTTCTTCGACGCCTCGGTGACGGCCCTGGAAGGCGCGGCTGGGGCGGGATCGCTGGTCATCTGCGATCTCGTCTATGCCGAGCTGTCCGTTCACTTCACCGAGCAGGGAGACTGCGATGAGTTTTTGGGAGATAGTCAAATCCGGGTTGAGCCGCTAAGCCGGAGCGCCGGTTTCCTGGCCAGCCGCATTTGGAGGACCTACCGCCGGCGAGGCGGGAAGAGGGCAAGAATCCTGACAGACTTCCTGATCGGAGCGCATGCCCTTCGGCAGGCATCCCGGCTTTTGTCGCGGGATCGCGGCTTTTATCGGGCGATGTTTCCCGACCTGCCGCTGCTCGACCCGGTCGGCACCGACGGTGGTTAGATCGGAGAGGCCCGGCTACCATGAAATCGGTTGTTCCGCATGGCGATACCTCACTGAAAAATCGTGTCTGCAAAGGTCTTTTACTGGCTCTGGTGGGTAGCGCCCAGACTCCTTTTTAGAAGACGATCGGTTAATCGGAACGGCCGAAGCGACTCCGCGAGAGGGCCTATGCTCGCTCCTACCTCTCCTCCCGGCAGCGCGCCGCCCATCTGCTCCCCGGCTCCAATGGGCATCGCCCCCCACCAGCTTCGGCTATCGTCGCCCTATCAGCCCCAACAAATGAGCCCCGGCGGCATAGGTAACGATACGCTTCCAGACAGTCCATCAGCGCATCTCGCGGTCAGGAAACGAGTAAACTATAGCGAAGCTGTCCTCCCCGATAGACTAACTATTCATGTTCTGGCACGACTACTGGAGTTGGTCTTTCCTTTTCCAACTCCTGATGCTGATTCACTTTTTCCGCCGCCGCCCGGAAGGGTATTGGTTCTTCGTGATCCTTTTCTTGGGTCCGTTGGGAGCGGCTGTCTATTTTGTGATTGAGGTGATACCAGACCTGAGCGTCAAGCCGCCGGTCATCCGCCGCTTTGAACGCCATCGCCGGCGACAGTGGCTGGAAAAGCTCGTCGTGGACAGCCCTTCTCACGAAGCGCTAACCGGGCTGGCCGAGATTCACGCCGTCGAGGGACGGCACAGTGAAGCGATTGATCTATTTGGCCGCGCGCTGCGGCTTGATCCGGAAGACCCCGAGGGTCTTTACGGTCGTGGGCGCAGCTATCTTGAGACCGGACAGGTTGCCAACGCCATCGCCGATCTGGAGCGAGTCGTTCAAACGGCCCCTTCCCACAGCTTCTACGGCGCCCACCTGTCGCTGGCCGAGGCCTACGAAGCTGCCGGCCAGGTCGATGAAGCTCTGCAGGCCTATGAAGCCATCCTGGGGCGGACGACGGTCTCGCGCGCCTACTTCAACTATGGTCGCCTGCTGGCTCAGCAAGGGGAGATAGAAAAGGCGCGACGGATGATAGAGGAAATCCTCGCCAAGAAAGCCACGCTCCCTCGTTACCTGCGGCGTCAAGAGCGGCCCTGGTTCCGACGGGCCAAGGCCTTTCTGAAAGAGACAGGTTAGCCCGCTTTTCTCGCCACGTGGCGAGACGAAGTGCGTGAGAAGCCGGTCAGTACAAGGCGCGCGACGCTCGGCGCCGCATTTCTTGAATAATGCGGGCGTACTTGAACAGTACGTTGAGCACGGCGAGCAAGCGCAACGCAGTAATGGCGGGCCTATGGCGTGCTTCGACCGTCAGGTGGTGAGAAACGCGGGTTAGTCCTGCCAAGCTTCGCAAAATACAATGCCAGGCTCGGGAGTAGCGGACGCTGGGGATGAGTTCACCATGGATTCGGTAATGTCGGGCTGGAAAGCCCGACACAGCACGCGGAAAGCGTGCGCCACGTCGGCCATGACGGCCCAAACCATCTCCCACGACAATCATGACGACCGACGAGAGCGGATTGGCGGACATCTCGTAGTGCAACGAGCTGTGTCCGCTGGCCGGCTTTCGTAGTATTCTGCGTGCATGCTCGTCCGCCATCGGGTACTGGCGCTCCTATTCTCGCTCACCTTCATCACCTATCTGGACCGCGTATGCATTTCGGCGACGGCGGAAGCGATGTCTCAAGAGCTGGGTTTGTCGAAAACCCAGATGGGGCAGGTCTTCAGCATTTTTGTCTTGGGCTACGTACTGTTCGAGATCCCGGGTGGCTGGCTGGCCGACCGCTTTGGCGCGCGAGGGCTGCTCGCACGCGTGGTCATTTGGTGGTCGGCCTTCACGGCCCTCACGGCGGGAGCTTGGAGCTACATAAGCCTGCTGGCCGTTCGGTTCCTTTTCGGTTGCGGCGAGGCGGGGGCGTTTCCCGGCTGCACTTCTTCGATTTCGCGCTGGTTCCCTACTGCTGAGAGAGGGCGGGCACAGGCCGTCATCATGGTCGGAAGCCGGCTCGGGGGGGCGATTGCCCCGGGTTTGGTGATCGCGCTGATGGCGATCCTGGGTTGGCGCCCTGTCTATTGGGTTTTCGCGGCGGTCGGTCTCGTTTGGGCGGCCATCTGGAGCTGGTGGTACCGCAATTCCCCGCGGGACCATGGTTCAGTCGGAGGTGATGAGCTGGCCCTCATCCAAGGAGGCCTCCGCGCGGGATCGCACGCCACGAGCGTACCCTGGCGCGCACTGCTTCGAAACCGCAATGTTTGGGCGCTCTGCGCGATGTACAACGGCTACACGTTCGGCGTGTACTTTTACCTGACCTGGCTGCCGACCTATCTTCAAGAAGGTCGTGGCGTTACCGTTTCCGAACTGGGCTACTACGCTGCGCTACCCTGGCTCGCGGCGTCGATCTGTAACCTGTTTGGGGGCTGGTTGACCGACCGACTTGGGCGCAACTTTCGGCTGCGCTGGGCCAGACGGGGGCCCGCCATGGCCGGGTTGCTGGCCTCAGCCTTCTTCCTGACGATCGCGGCGACAGCGAAGGGAAACGCGATCGGAATCTCGGCTCTGGCGCTGAGTTTCGGAGCGGCTGACCTGATTTTGGCCGTTTGCTGGGCGACCTGCCTCGACATTGGACGCCGCCACGGCGGAACGGTCTCGGGCACCATGAACTCCCTAGGACAGCTGGGAGGCCTCGTTGCTCCGAGCGTGGTCGGATGGCTGGTCGACACCTACGGTTCCTGGGAACTCCCGCTGCTCATTCAAGCGGCGTGCTACGTCGCGGCGGCGGCGTTTTGGCTCTTGATTGATGCGGAAAAGCCGCTGGCGGCGGAAAGCGATGCGGCTGCGGCCTGAGGTCGAGCCCGAATCGAAATCCAACCCTAGCCCGTACTCGCACAGGCCGTCCGCTACTCCGCGCCCCCCAATTCTCGCTCCAGTTCTTCTTTGAAGGATTTGATCTGTTCGTGCAACTGCTGAGCTTGTTCTTGGACCCGGCTGCGGCTTTCTCGCCGATCTCCGCGGCTCTCTCAGCTAGCTTCCGCGCCTTTTCCCCCAATCCTTCGGCCCGGCCGGCCAACTCTTCCTTTCCTTCTCCCAGGGCCTCGTTGGCCTTCAGGCGCATCCTTTTGGCCTCTTCTCGGAGCTTTTGCAGGCGCTCGTTGATCCCCTCGACCGAGTCGCCCGTGTCCTCTCCACTCTGCTTGGTCTGCTCGCGCATCTGTTGGGAGTAGTGCTCGATCGCTCGATGGACGTCCTCGTCGGTCGTGTCGAGGTAAAACAGAGCCGCCGCCGTCGCCAAGCCGAGACAGAGCAGAAAGATGATCAGGCGCATGGTGAGTTTCCAGAGGGTTGCTTTGATTATCCGCAATCAAGGGCCTCGTGGGCGGCGTCGGACGGAATGGGGCTGGGAGTGAATTCGGCCTCCAGGGGAGGCCGCAATACGCAGCCGTGCAACGTGACGTCTGAAAAACCAGGCTGCCTTCCGATCGGCCCGATTGGTCGCCCGCCGCTTTGATCGTCCTGTATAATGAGAGCAGCGGCGTAGCTGTCTTTGGAGAGCCTAGGGTCCGATCTGCTCGCAGGGAAGTTGTCGGTCTCGCTGGTCCACGGTATACTAGCTGCTAACTACGAAGGAGCCTACGATGATTCAGTTAACGGAAAACGCAGTGAACAAGGTCAAGGAAATCATAGCCCAGCAGGACCCCCAGCCCAGCGCTCTGAGAATCTCGGTGATGGGCGGAGGCTGCTCGGGGTTCCAGTACTCGATGGCCTTTGAGAATAATCAGATGCCGCTCGACAAGGTCTACAAGTTCGACGGCGGCCTCAAGGTCTTTGTCGACCAGGCGAGCCTGCTTTATCTAGAGAACGTGAACATCGACTACGTCGAGAGCTTGGAAGGCGCCGGCTTCAAGTTCGAGAATCCCAACGTGAGCTCGACCTGCGGTTGCGGCAGCTCCTTCACCGTCTGAGCGTGATTCCCTGATCTATTGTTGCGGCGCGGAGATCCCCTCCGCGCCGTTTGTGTTATGGCCTTGCGGAAGGAGTGGGACGATCGCTTCCGCCAAGGTGATCACGCCTCTACCACCGCGGATCCCTTTCTTACAACTTCGCGCCGTCACTGGTCGTTGATTCCTGGTTGGACCGCCCCCGCGCAGATCCCCGAAGCGTCAGCCGGCGCCGTGAGCGCCCTCGATGTAGCTTGCGGCGCCGGACGTCACGCCGTCGAGTTGGCCCAGGCGGGGTTTCAAGTGACAGCCGTCGATTTCTCCCCCGAGGGGCTTTCGCGGGCCCGGGCGCTAGCTCGGGAGCATGAGGTTTCGATTGAGTGCCTCGAGAAGGACTTGGAGCAGGATGAAGTCGATCTGGGGGAATCAGCTTACGACCTGGTGGTCGTCTTCTTCTATCTCCACCGCCCCTTGTTTTCCGCGTTGCGGCGTTGTCTCCGACGCGGGGGCCTCATTGTCTACAAGACTTACTCGGTCGACCAGCTTCTCTATCCGGGCCGTCCTCGCCACCGGGCGGTGATGTTGGAGCACAACGAATTGCTAAAGGTCTTCGCCGGTTTTCGCGTGTTACGCTACGAAGAAGAATGGGAAGGTAAGGGGACGGCGGCCTTGATCGCGCAAAAAGCATGAAGCTCGCTCTGGGGCAGATCAATCCCACGGTTGGCGACTTTGACGGCAACGTCAGGCGCATGATCAACTTTGCCGGGCGCGCGATTGAGGGCGGCGCCAAGCTGGTCATCTTCCCCGAACTAGCCTTGAGCGGCTACCCTCCCCAAGATCTCGTCGAAGTTCCAAGCTACCTCGACCGCAACGAAACCGAGTTGCAACGGCTGGCCGCCGAAGCTGGTGATCTTGGCATCGACATCGTCTGCGGTTTCGTCGGACGAGCGGACCGAGACGGCCCACAAAGGGCAGCCAATTGCGCGGCTCACTTATCCCGGGGCCAAGTGGCGTTCGTGCAGCGAAAGCTGCTGCTTCCCACCTACGACGTTTTCGACGAATGGCGTTACTTCGCGCCCGCCGAGAAGCAGACCGTCGTTGAAATCGGGGGGCGGCGCGTCGCTCTGACAATCTGCGAGGACGTTTGGAACGACAAGCAGTTCTGGAAGCGGCCGCTTTACGAACGGGATCCGGTCGAGGAGCTGGCCGCCCAGGGTATGGACTTGCTCATCAATATCGCCTCTTCTCCTTATCACATGGGCAAGCGGCGGCTGCGGTTGGAAATGATTCAGGCCATCGCCCGCCGCTGGCAAGTCCCCATCGTGATGGTGAATCAGGCGGGCGGCAACGACCAGCTCGTCTTCGACGGCTCCAGCCTGGTCGTAGATGCTCGGGGCGAGGTTCGCGCCAGCGGTGGTTCCTTCGAGGAGGATCTTGTTTTCTTTGACACCGCGACTCAACAAGGCGACCTGCACGCACAAACGCCCGACGAGTGCGATGCAGTCTACAACGCGCTGGTCCTAGGTACCAGGGACTACGTTCGCAAGTGCGGATTCCGGCAGGCGATTGTCGGCCTGAGCGGGGGCATCGATTCCGCTTTAACGGCCCTCGTCGCCGTGGATGCGCTCGGGCCGGAGAACGTGATCGGCGTTGCCATGCCGGGGCCCTATTCGTCCGAGGGCAGCCTCCGCGATGCGCGGCTGCTCGCGGAAGCCCTGGGTGTCCGTTTCGAGATCATTTCGATCAACGCGGCCTTCGAGGCATTCCGGAAGACTCTGAGCTCTGCCTTTGCGGGAATGCCGGCGGATATCACGGAAGAAAATCTCCAGGCCCGCCTGCGGGGCGACACGCTCATGGCGTTGTCGAACAAGTTCGGGGCGCTGGTTCTGACCACGGGCAACAAGAGCGAGTTGGCGGTCGGTTACTGCACGCTATACGGCGACATGGTCGGCGGACTGGCGGTAATCAGCGACGTGCCGAAGACCCTGGTTTATCAACTTACTCGCGTGGGGAATCAGCGGCACTCGGGCGCTGTCCCCGAGTCGGTATTCAGCAAACCGCCGTCGGCCGAACTGCGGCCGGACCAAAAGGATACCGATTCGCTGCCCGAATACGAAGTCCTCGACCCGGTTTTAAAAGCCTACGTCGAGGAGTACAAGAGTCCCGCCGAGATCGCTGACGACCTCGACCTGCCCTTGGATTTGGTGCGCGATATCGCCGGCAAAGTCAATCGCAACGAGTACAAACGCCGGCAGGCGGCGCCGGGCCTGCGGGTGACCTCAAAGGCCTTTGGCATGGGCAGACGGTTTCCGATCGCGCAGCGGTTTACGCCGTAGCCCCCGGCCTCGTGGCCCCGCAACAGATACACCGGTCCGTCTCAGCGGACTCTTCGGGATGGGCAACGCAGCGAGCAGGCCCGCCTTTGATTCTCTCTAAAGGAAATTAAGGGAATTACGGTTGAGACTTCCGGAGTCCGCTGCTAACCGGAGGCCTCGCCGATATCGCCGCCGCGGCTGATCGGCAGGTCAATTTCGGCGTGATCTTCCAGTTGCAGGGATCTCGACAGGTGGGGGATGCCCGCGGACAGCCTTTTTGCGATTTCGGCCTGCTCCGGGGAGGCAAGACTGGCCCGACAAGCGTCTTCATAACCCATCGACGCGAAATAGATCGCCTCGTCAAAGAACTCCGAAATGGCCAGAACCAGTTCGTGCTCGAGAGCAAGTTCCGATGGGTCGGCCGGCAGCGCCCGGCGGATGTAGTGGAGCAGCATCGTCTTGGTGAGGTTCAGAGCATGGATGACATGGCTTAGAGGAATGCCGTCCAGGTACCGTTGCCGGCCCAGTTTCCGGTATCGCGACTCGAGGGCGAACTTCGACCGCGCGCTCAGCCAACTTCCTAGGTTCACATAAAGATCCGACTTGAGTTCGATCAGCCGGTCAGGGGAGATCGACCGGTAGCCGTAGGTTCTCGGATGCTCTTGAAGCGCTTGCACCAAGTCCGTGGTCAAGCGGTTGGCGTTTTCCTGAACGAATCGAAGGAGTTTTTGAGAGATCACGGCATAGCCCTCCGTAATACGGCGGTTCCACAACGTACGAGAATCTTTCCCGAGTTGGCCGCCTGGACTTCAGGGGGTTCGACAGCCTTCGGACCCCACGGTCTCAAGATCCGCGAACAGATGAGATTGTTGAAACAGCCGAACTATCCGACTGTCGGGTGATCGGCCAACTTCAGCAGTGAGTTTAGTAGCCGACGCCGCCTTCTGTCAACATGGTACCACTACGGCCCCAGTCGGCGTTGTTACACTCGGGTAGACCCCGGCGACCATGAAAGATTTGACCTTCCGTTCCGCTAGCGCCATGGCCGCTCTCGTTCGCGAGAAGAAGGTGTCTCCGAGCGAGTTGATACAAGCCCACCTCGACCGCGTCACGCAGGTCAACCCTACCCTCAATGCGATCGTCGACCTCAACGCGGAACGAGCCGCCGAGGAGGCGCTGGCGCTTGAAAAAAAGTTGGCCAGGGGGGAACAAATCGGTCCTCTCGCCGGCGTGCCGATCACCATCAAGAGCTCGATTGACGTTGCCGGATTGCGCTGTGAAGCCGGCACGAAGTTACGGGAAGGATATATCGCCGAGCAGGACGCGACCCTGGTCGCCCGCTTACGGGAAGCCGGCGCAATCGTGATCGGCACGACGAACGTGCCCGACCTTCTTATGGCCTACGAGACCGACAATCTCCTCTATGGCCGAACGAACAATCCCTGGGACCTCGAGGTCACCGCCGGCGGCTCGAGTGGCGGAGAAAGCGCCGCCATCGCTTCGGGCTGCTCGGCCGCGGGAATCGGAAGCGACGGAGGCGGTTCGATTCGCGTCCCGGCGCACTTCTGCGGCCTCTGCGGACTCAAGCCCACGCCGGGACTGATCCCTCGGGGGGGGCACTGGCCGGCTTGCATCGGCCCGTCGGCGTTTACCGGCGTGGTCGGCCCTCTGGCGCGTCGCGTGGAGGACTTGCAGCTTCTGCTGCGTGTCACTTCCGGCCACGAATACAGTGACCCTTCAAGCGTTCCACTCGCTGTGAAGAGCGCGTCAGAGACCGAGCTGTCCCAGCTCAGGGTGGGCTGGTTCGAGGACGATGGCGTCCACCCCGTCACGAGCGAGACAAGGCAAGCGGTACGAAACGCTGCTCAAAAGCTCGGGGAACAAGGACTGCGGGTCGATCCCTTTCAACTGCACGGCATGGAATCCGCGCGCGATCTTTGGTGGACGTTTTTCGGAGTGGTCGCCACGACTTTGCTGGCGCCGATGATCAAGGGACGCGAGGACGATCTCCATCCGGTCGTGGGAGACCTCACCGCTCCGGTCGAAGAAGCGGCAGCGGTTACCTACGAAAAGTTCCTCGAGACGTGGTTGGCCCGTGACACCCTGAGAGCCTCACTGCTCGAACAGATGCAGGATCATCAGGTTCTTCTCTGCCCCGTCGGATCGGTCCCCGCCTTCCGGCACGGCGAACGATCATGGACGATCGACGGCCGCGAGGTCACCTACCAACAGGCGTTCACACCCTGCGTAATCTTTAACCTGTTCGGCAACCCCTCGGTTGTCGTACCGGTAGGCCGATCCGCCCGAGGCTTGCCCATTGGCGTGCAGTTGGTGGGACGGCCGTTTGAGGACCAACTGGTCTTGGCCGTTGCCGCTAGAGTCGAGGAGGCTCTGGGCGCTTGGCGCGCTCCACCCGAGTCGGTATGGCAAACCGCCGCCAAGTTCTGAAACCGCTGTCGGGACGGTTGCCCGTGAACGCCATCCCGCATTTCTCACGAGGATTCGGGCGGCCGGCGGACTATTCCGCCAACTGGGCCGAACTGGACTGGTGGCGCGGCCCCCCGGGCCGACCTCCCAGTCTTCCATCGAGCGAGCTTCCGGGTACGGTACGCGCACTGCGCTCTCAATGACAGGCGGGCGTCCCTGACTACGTGATACAACGGTTTTCCGTCTGTTGGCTAAAAGAGCTGAGAAGTTCGGGCTCGCAAGGGCAGGTGGGCACAGTATGCTGTGCCCCTACAGATCTGTCGGGCGCCTGGAAATGTAGAGACACGGCATGGCGTGCCCGAAGCTGCTGATCGTCCACGTAGCTTCTTCATACAGGGCTAGCTGTGGAGGCTCAACAGGTTGTTCCGGGGAGGAGGGAGTCGGCTGATAGGGGGATTATAGCCGAGGCTGGCGTGGGGGCGATGCCAATTGTAGTCGTGGAGCCAGGGGAGCAGATGGTTGGCGCGCTGGAGGGAGGAGCAGTAGGAACGGGCATAGGCCCATTCGCGGAGGGCGGTTTGGATGAAGCGCTCGGCCTTGCCGTTGGTGCGAGGGGTGTAGGGGCGGGTGAAGCGGTGGCGGATGCCGAGGCGGCGGCAAGTACGACGGAAGTGGCGGGAGCGGTAACAGGAGCGGTGACCGGCGTGCTGGAAGCGGCCGAGCTTTTTGATGTCGAGATGCAGTAGATCGCCGGGACGGTGATGTTCGTAGCGGCGAACGGGGGGAGCGGGTTCGAGATCGCGGAGACGGTTGAGTCCGGCGCGACCGAGGAGGCGGCTGACGGTGGCCGGGGATAGCCGCAGGGTTTGGGCGATGCGGCGGCCCGTCCAACGTTGTCGGCGCAGGGCGAGGACGCGGTCAACGACGGCTTGCGGGGTGCGGCGCGGGCTATGCCGGGGACGCGAAGAGCGATCGTAGAGACCGGCTTCGCCTTCGCCGCGGTAGCGGGCCAGCCAACGGCGGGCGGTGCGTTCTGAGACGTCTCGGGCCGCCGCGGCGGCCCGAGGCGTCTCTCCAGCGAGGATGCATCGAACCAGAAGGACTCGGCCTTTGGGCGTCAATCGGGCATTCTGATGGATGTTCATGCGGTCTCTCCAGGGTCGTGGTTATTCGACAACTCCAGCTTCCCTGGTCCGGGACCGAATGAACAACCTGTTGAAAGATCACAGCTAGCCGACGGAACCGTCCGATCGCGAGGCCTTCCATAGTGCAATGTAGGGCTTCAGCTCATCCATCATGGATCCAAACTCGCTGAAATTCAGCGACTGCGCTCCATCGCTCCAGGCCCGTTCGGGCGTGGGATGCGCCTCTACCATCAATCCGTCGGCTCCCACGGCTACCGAAGCGCGCGCCAGGGCCGGGATAAGGCTACGCTTGCCCGCCGCGTGGGCAGGGTCGAGAACAACCGGGAGGTGCGTAAGCTCCTTCAGAACCGGAACGGCACCGATGTCCATCGTGTTGCGGGTCGCGGTTTCAAAGGTGCGGATACCCCTCTCGCACAAGATGATGATGCCGTTACCTTGAGAGACGATGTACTCCGCGGACAACAGCAGTTCCTTGATCGTCGTGCTCATGCCGCGCTTCACCATCACCGGGCGATGCACGCGGCCGACTTCCTTGAGCAGGGGGTAGTTTTGTACGTTGCGCGCTCCAATCTGGAGGATGTCGGCGTACTCGGCGACTAAGTCAACGTTGCTGACGGTCATCACCTCGGTGATAACGGCTAGCCCGGTCGCATCGCCCGCCTTGCGAAGCAGCTTCAACCCCTCCTCTTCGAGACCCTGAAAGCTGTAAGGGGAAGTTCGCGGCTTGTAAGCGCCGCCTCGAA
This sequence comes from Bryobacterales bacterium, assembly GCA_965248365.1. GTDB lineage: Bacteria > Acidobacteriota > Terriglobia > Bryobacterales > UBA6623. Next base: position 2,551,385 of record CBDFJA010000004.1, read on the forward strand.
GGATCTGAGCTCCCGATTTGGCCACAGCCTCGGCGGTCGACATGATCTGCTCTTCCGTCTCGACCGAGCAGGGGCCGGCCATCACAACGAACTCGCCTCCGCCGATCGACGTTTTCCCGACCGGTATTTCCGTGCGCGCGGACTTGAATTCCTTGCTCACAAACTTGTAGGGCGCGGAAATAGGAACCGCGCTTTCCACCCCCTCGCAGGCTTTTAACGACTCCAGACAGTGCGTTACGTCTCCCACCCCCACGGCAGCGATGACCACGCGCTGATCGCCCTGAATCGAGTGTACCTGATACCCGAAGTCACCGATCCGCTGGCACACGTAGTCAATCTGGTCCTTTGAGGCTCCGAGCTTCATCGAAACAATCATTGCCGAGACCGAAAGAAAAAACCCACTCCGTAGAGTGGGTAGCTTGGAGAACTTAGCCTTCAAAGCCTGCGCCACGCTGCGGGTCAACGCCCGTAGATCAAAACCAGAAGACGTAAGCGCAGGAAGCCGACATTCCAGTGCCAACATTTTTGCACGTTCTTGTGTTATTTGTCCAGCATGTCGCGGAATCGCGGAAGCGCTGCATTCGAGGGGGCGAAGCTGTGCGGGGACGAAGGATCGGGCGTTCACAGACGGGCTTTCGGCTCTGCCGGCGGAACCGGAGGCGCTGGGCTGGACCAACGGCCGGGGTGAAAATCCTCGTCTTCGGAATGGGGACGCAGTCAGCGATTTTCGTCGTTTCCACCGGCCCGAGGGCGGGTGGGTGCGGGATGGAGCAACGACCCGACTGCTCCCCGGCGGTCGCTGCCGCGCATGGGAGGACTTGTGGGTAAGCGGGTCGGCAAGGGCGCAACCGCACGAAATGAAACGAGGGTTACTGCTTGGAAATGGTTTCGTCGAGATTCAGAATCAGGCTCGCCACGGTTGTGTAGGAGGCCAGTTGGGCGACTTCGAGAGCCTGATTGCGAGGATGTTCTCCCTCGCTGACCAGTCTTAACGCCGCCGTCCGATCGGTCTGGTAGCGGTCCAGGTGGTGGCGGAAGCCATCGACTAGAACCCGCGTCTCTCCGGAGGTAGGTTCTCGCGCCGTCGCCAACCGGTAGCCGAACGAGACCCGCTCCTCCGGGGTCGCGCCTCCCTCGGTGATCATTCTTTCCGCCAGCAAGCGCGAGGCTTCGACGTAGGTGACGTCGTTCATCAGGTTCAGGGCCTGCAGCGGTGTGTTAGTTCGCGTCTGGCGGACGTTACAGGTGTCGCGAAGCGCCGAATCAAAGGTCACCATCGCGGGCGGCGCGGCGGTCCGCTTCCAAAAGGTGTAAAGACTGCGGCGGTAAAGGCTGTCTCCCTCATCACGGCGATAGTTGTGGCCGGTGAGCTCCTTCCACAGACCGGGGGGCTGGTAAGGTTTCACGGACGGACCTCCAACCTGCTCGACAAGCAGGCCGGCGATCGCCAGCGCCTGATCGCGAATCGCGTGTGCCGGCAAACGAAAACGGGGCCCACGAGCCAGTAGGCGGTTATCGGGGTCCCGCTCGATGAGCAGCGGCGTCAGGCCGGACGACTGCCGGTATGTCGCGCTCGTCACAATCTTCTTCTGCACGGCTTTGACGTCCCAGCCGGAACGGATGAACTCCGTCGCAAGCCAATCGAGAAGCTCGGGATGGGTCGGCCACTCTCCTTGCGAGCCGAAGTTTTCGGCCGTTTTCACCAGACCGATGCCGAAGTACATTTGCCAGAAGCGGTTGACGGTTACGCGCGCGGGTAGAGGGTTCGCGGGATCGACGAGCCAGCGGGCGAACGCCAGCCGGTTCCTCTCTTGGCTTTCCGGGAGAGGAGGGAAAATGGCTGGTACATCCGGGGTGACTTTTTCTCCAGGGCTGTCGTAAGCGCCCCGGATGAGTTGAAAGGTTTCGCGCCGCGGTTCGATCTCCCGCATCACCATGACGGTCGGGACGCTGTCCCAGAAGCGCTCGCGTTCACGCCGCAGCTCGGCAAGCCGGCGCCAGGCCCGCCGGATGCGGCGGGGAGCGTATTGGTCGAGAAAGCAAAGCCGAATCTTGTCGGATTGCGCCGGGGTTCTTTTCTCGGGAGCAAGTCGGGCAATCGCGCTAACGGATTCCGCGATCGAGACCACCGCCGCTTGGCGCGGGTTTAGCGCCACTTCGTAGGCGCGGACGTCGTCGATGTGCCCTTGGAAACGCGGCCTCGGAAAGCCGCTGGCGCCGATGCGCAGCGGTTGTTTTTGTTGAATGGGGTTGTTGATGCCGTCGAGCAGGTGAGTCAGCTCTTGGGACTGGCCGTTGACGTAGATGCGAAATGCGCTCGGCACTCGGGCGCCGTCGTAGGTCACCAACACGTGATGCCATTCGTTAAGCGGCAGGGCATCCCGGGTTTCCGCGCGTATACCGTCATCGATCCAGCGCTGGGAGAGGTTGATCTGGACTCTCCCGCCGTTTAGGTAGAGCCCGTATCCGGTCTCGCCCTCCTCCCCTTCGGTCGCCCGCGAGACGATGACGCCGTCGGGCGCCTGGGGATAGATCCAAGCGGCCAGCGTGAACTTGTCGGTATAGTCGAAGTTCGCCACGTCACCCGCGTTGATGAAACGCTTGCCGTCGAAAGCGGCCGCCTCGCCCAACCGTCCTGGTACGAAACGGGGATGGCCGTCTTCCAGCTTGGGTCTGACACGCTTTCCAACCTGGAGGCCGGCGATGTCGCCGTCGAGCGGGTGATGAACCACAAGCCGGTCGCGGAGCAGCCAATCGACCCGCGCGGAACCAAGCAAAGACACCTCCCAGACCTCTTGCGCCGCAACCAGCTCGGACTCGAGTTCGGCAAACTTTCGTTCCGCGGCTGCAAGTTTCTCGTCAAGTTCGGCTAATTGGGCCTGTTGGCGGGCCGTGGGAGCTTTCACGAACGGCGGCGAATTGCCGTACTTAAAAGCTTTGCCGCGCTCGGGAATGTTGTTGAAATGGGCAAAGACTTCGTAGAACTCCTTTTGCTTGATGGGATCGTACTTGTGGTCGTGGCAGCGGGCGCAGCCCATCGTCAACCCCAGCCATACGGTCGAGGTCGTTTCCACGCGATCGACCACGTTCTCGACCAAGTACTCCTCGGGAATGATCCCGCCTTCCCCATTCTGGCTGTGGTTGCGGTTGAAGCCGGTGGCGATGATCTGATCGAGCGTCGCATTCGGCAGCATGTCGCCCGCGATCTGTTCCACGGTGAACTGATCGAAAGCCATATTGGCGTTAAAGGCGTGGATGACCCAATCGCGCCAGCGCCACATGTACCGCTCGGAATCGCTTTGATAGCCGCTTGTGTCGGCGTATCTGGCGGCGTCCAGCCACCGAACGGCCATTCGCTCACCGTATCGGGGCGACTGGAGCAATCGATCGACCAGATCTTCGTAGGCATTCGGCGAGTCGTCGTCCAGGAAGGCATCGACCTCGGCCGGCTTGGGTGGGAGTCCCGTTAGGTCGAGCGTCACGCGCCGGATCAGCGTCCTGCGATCGGCTTCGGTGGATGGATCCCACCCCTCTCGTTCCAGACGCGCAAGCACAAAGTGATCGATCGGGTTTCGTGGCCAATCGCGGTTCTCTACCGGCGGGATCGCGGGACGCTTCGGGGCGATGAATGACCAGTGATCTTCCCATTGGGCGCCCTGCTCGATCCAGACCCGAATGGCGTCGATTTCCCGCTCGGTGAGCTTGTCCTTGCCGGAGTAGGACGGCGGCATGCGCACAGCCCCGTCGTCGGAGCTGATGCGGCGGATGATTTCGCTCCTCTCCGGCTCCCCCGGCACGATAGCAAAGCGGCCTCCCAGATCGGCTATGGCCCCCTCTTCCGTGTCGAGGCGTAGCGGGCTCAGCCGGGTTGCCTTATCCGGGCCGTGGCAGACGAAGCACTTGTCCGAGAGGATTGGCCGGATGTCGCGATTGAACTCCACGACCCCCACCCCAGAGTCCTTGGCGCCGGCCGCCGCCAACCCGCAAAACGAAACAGCGGTCGCGAGAGCGAATGTAGAGCAGGAAATTCGGCGATGGAAGTAAAGGAGCATCTGAGTAGTGGCTGTCTGGGCAGGCACCCGGGGAGATTAGCCGGCCGATTCCGGCGTTGCTCGCTGATCCGAATCCGGCGTTTCCCGGTGGCCCTTTGCTCGGGGCGTCTGTCCCTAGCGCCTCCACTAAATTATACGCCCCCCCGCAATCCCGTCTCTAACAAGCAGGCCGCAGGCGCCCCTGGGATGTTTTGTCCTCGGAGAGCGGACACTCGTTGGGGCGACGACCCCGGCTAGGCAGATGGGTTGGCGTTCGGTTGCTTGTTCCCGTCGGGACTCAACTACTTTACAATCGGACAGAGGCTTTCACCGGAGGGAGTGTAACGCTATGGCATCTTTCACGGAACGATTGGTAGGCGCCGCAACGCTGAATGTGCACACGTACGAAGAGGTCGAGGCGGATTCCACGGCCATAGGCCAAGCCATTGGAGTCGTGATCATCTCTAGCCTGGCTGCCGGCATTGGCAACATCGGGCGTGGTGGTCCCGGGATTCTGGCGGCTGTGGTTGGCGCGCTGCTCGGCTGGTTGATCTGGGCCGGGTTGACCTACCTGATCGGCACGCGGCTGCTTCCCGAAGCGCGAACGCGGGCTGACTGGGGTCAGCTACTGCGCACAACGGGGTTAGCAGCGGCTCCAGGCATCGTGCGCGTCTTCGGGATCATTCCGCTGCTGGGGTGGTTAGTGTTCGGCATCGCCAACCTGTGGATGCTCGCCGCCTTCGTTGTTGCGGTAAAGCAGGCGCTCGACTACACGAGCACAGGGCGCGCGATAGGCGTGTGCCTCATTGGCTGGGTTGTGAACGGGGCTATCTTTCTGTTCTTGCGGTTATTCGTGTGATGAGGGTCCGGGCCTATTGCGTGTTTCGACCGCCATCAGCTGGCGAGAAATGCCGGCTAGTAGTCCAACAAGTGGGTGAATTTGATGAACAGGGCGCGGGAGATCGTGCGCCGCTCGACATCGTGGGGATCTAAGAAATCGCGCGTGCTTGTGCCCGTGTTAAAGACGACAAAAAGTCCCGTGCTGGATGTCGAAAGCAACCCCAGCCGGATGTTGTGGCCAATCTCGTCGGTAACGCTGTTGTATTGGCTAAAGGTTTGAAAAAAGCTCTTCGGCGTGAATGACCAGTTGAAGCGCAGCCCGACGAGGTCGGTGTTGAAGTCGCCTACCGGCAATTCGATGAAATTGCGGATCCAGCTTCCCGTCCAGGTCAGCTTCTTGCCGCGTCGATACCCGCCGCGAAAATTGACTGTTCGGATGTCCCCGTCGTAGAAGCCTCCCACGGCCGCGGTCCCCCCCAGGAAGAGGGGAGCGCTCGGATCGGTCCCGAAATTGGCGATGAGTTCGCTGAACTGGTAGCGGCCCGCGGGGACCGAGATGTCGGGGTGGATTTCAAACGGCTCGTCCAGGCGTTCAAAGTTACGGTTCCAGGCCAGCCCGAGGCGCCCGCCATCTTGCCATCGGGACTCGAGATGGTAGTGCTCAAAACCCGACTCTTTGGCGTTCGTTCCCAAGGTGTACCAGTTCTGGCCGGAAAAGTGCGGCTCGACGCTGCGGATGCGGCCGGTGTTGGGGTAATGCGTATAGCGGTAAAAGTAATCTGCTTTACGGTAACCGACGCGGCGTACGAAGCCGACCTCGGGGTTGAAGTTGTGGCCGACCTCGAGGTAGCCGAGCCTGAATTCGTGGCCTGAGTCGTCATATTCAAAACGGCTGGAATAGGTGTGGTCGCTGCCTTCGAGGCCTGGGGTCTCGCTTTTGGCGACGTAGTTGAACCAGTTCGCGAACTTGCCGAAACCGATGTTGGCATCGGCCCCGTAAGTTCGATTGAAGCGCGGCGCGTCTGGGAAATCAGTGGTCGCCTCCCGGCTCACGCCGATCACCCCGATCGAAGAACGATTGGGCAATTCCCGGCTAAGGCGAGCGACGCTATAGTTGTTCGCGGGAGCGGCGCCGTCGACCGAGCGGGTCTGCATGTTGAGCAGGCCGAGTTGATAGGGGCCGATCTTGCCGCTGACGCGCGCTCCGGCGTCGATGGGAACGGGATGGCGGTCTTCGTCGAGACCGATTCGTCGGGAAAAGAAAATCTCCACTTCCCCGGGACTGCCGAACTCGAAGAAACCGGAGTTTTCGAGAAAGAAAGGGCGCTTCTCCGGGAAGAACAAGTCGAAGCGAGTCAGGTTGACCTGTTCATCGTCCACCTCAATCTGGGCGAAGTCGGTGTTGAACGTGGCGTCGAGGGTGAGGCCGGGTGTGAGGCTGTATTTTAGGTCGAGGCCCGCGTCACGCTCGAACCTGGACTGGTTCGCGGTGCGGCGATAGTCCTGCGAAAAACCTCCCAGCACGTAGGGAAGAAGCTTCAGATTGCGGTGCGTACGCGTTTCCAGCCCGGAAAGCGAGCCGGCCATGCTGATCTGCGTGAAGCGGAACGCGCGGGAGATGGGCGACCAGAAGGAGAGTTCGTTCCTTCTGCGCAGGTTGCGCATGATGTTCAGGCCCCAGCCCCCGTCGCCGGGTTTGTAGCGCAGGGTGCGGAAGGGGATGATGATTTCGCTTTCCCAGCCGCGTTTCGTGATTTGCGAACGAACCCTCCAGACGCCGTCCCAGTTGAGATTGAAGGCGGCGGAGCCTCCCCGTTGCGCGCCTCCTTGGCCCCCGGCGCGGGCGGGCCCGCCGGCTGCCCCCCGAGTCTGTCCGGCCTTGGAAACCTGGGCATCGAACTCGATACCGGTGGGACTTGTCCCGAAAATAAACGCGTTCTGGCCGTCGCTGAACGTGTCGAGCAGAATCTGAACCGAGTCGGTGTCGCGCAGAGAAGCGTCGCGGCGGTTCTGGGTGACCACGATATTCTCGGGTTGGGAGTCGAAACAGATGATGGAGATGTAGAGGTTGTGGTCGTCGAAGCCGATACGGACTTCGGTTTTCTCGGCCGAGAGTTCACCTTCATCGGGGTTTTGCTGGACGAAATCGGTCGCAACGTCAAGTTCGCGCCAGAGCGGTTCGTTGACGAGTCCGTCGAGCTCGGGCGGCTGCTCGAGCCTGTGCGCTCGTAAATCACGGCTGACTCCCGGTTCCGACGATTGCGCGAAAAGCGGCAGCCACGGAAACAGCAGCATTGCAGCGAGGGCTACGAGGCGGTTGAAGTTGCCTGGGACATGCGGCCGGCTCCCGAGACGGCTCGACCGCGGAGCGCCTGGTATCTGTCGCTTCATGCCGCCGTCAGACCACGACAATCCGCGCTCTTTAGGTACTGACAGAGATCGGTCGGGTGCAGAGGGAAGTGGGTTTGCGTTCAAACGGCCTATAGGGTTGGTTGCGGGGGCAGGATTTGAACCTGCGACCTTTGGGTTATGAGCCCAACGAGCTACCAGACTGCTCCACCCCGCAGGTTCATAGTATCGGAAGGTGCTGCAGTCCGTCAAATTTTCGCGAGCCCCGGAGTTCGATTGATATCAGGCAGTTCCGGCCCGCGGATGCCCGGCTCTTGTCGGTCCCAGCAGGAGGATCCGGGGGGCCGGTTGGCCCGCTTTTCTCACGCACTTCACCTCGTCAGGTGGTGAGAAAAGCGGGCTAGCGATTCGAGGTGGAAATTCTAATTTCATCTATAATGAGCGGATGGGCTGTGAAAAGCGGTGGCTCTCCCCGTTTTCTTGTACTTCGCTGCGCTTGTTGTTAGCCGCCCCCCCGTTCTACCCTCCATGTGCTTGACGCCAGGGTGGCCCGAGCCGCGCGTGTGTTTGATCTGGGAGAAAATCCTTGTGGAGAAGACTCACCTTCTTGTGGCGGTCATCGGCCTGGCACTGGTGGCTTCTTGTCAGGTCAAAACGACGCGGGCGGCAATCAGTGAGGCGCAATTGTTGCAGCTGCTTGACGAACTTCGGCCGGTCGACATTGTTGGCGCCGAGAAACAGCGACTCGGCCCCGAGCATGATGGCGGCTACGTTATGATCGCTGGTCAGGATTACGATGCTCTCTACAGCTACGGCATCGGAAGCGACATGCGGTTTGAAAGCCATCTCGTAAGGGAAAACCCCATCCCGGCCTACCTGTATGACCACACCATCGGCGGCTTGCCGGAGGAGAATGCTTCTTCTCTTATCACTTGGAAACGGGAAGGGATTGGTCCACGGTGTACTGCCGATCTAAATTCACTACAGGGCCATGTGGCGGAAAACGGTCATGCGGAAAAGAAAAACCTCCTCTTGAAAATGGACGTTGAAGGGGCGGAGTGGCTCTGACCTGCCCCCAGGAACGAGTCCACTCTCTAAGTTAGACCTGGGACCATTTGAAGTCCACTCCATGGTGTAGAACTCTGGTCCTGGGACCTGGGTAATCTGGCCTCCGGCGCCGGCGGCCGATAGGCCAAGGCGCTGTGAGGCCGTCGCTGGTTGTACTCCCTGCGCCATCTCTCGGCCAACACCTTCGCCTCCCACAACGTGTCGAAGACTTCTACGTTCAGCAGTTCATCCCGCAGTTTTCCGTTGAAGCTCTCCACATATCCATTCTCCCAGGGGCTGCCGGGCTCGATGTATAAGGTCCTCACCCCAACAGCCTTCAGCCAGTCCCGAACCGCCTGAGCCGTAAACTCTGACCCGTTATCGGACCGAATGTATTCAGGCACTCCCCGATCCACGAACAACTCCGCCAATCGATCCAACACGTCCTGGTGATTCATCTGTCGTTGGACCTCAATGGCCAGACACTCCCGGGTGTATTCATCCAGTAGGGTTAATAATCGAAAGGCCCTTCCGTCATGGGTTCGCTCATGCACGAAGTCATAGCTCCAGACGTGATCCTTGTGAGCCGCTCGTAACCGAACGCAGGATCCATCATGAAGCCACAGTCTCCTTCGTTTCGGCTGTCTGGACGGGACTTTCAGCCCCTCCTGTCTCCACAACCTCTCCACCCGCTTGTGATTCACTTTCCACCCTTCCCAACGAAGCATGGCCGTGATCCGTCGGTAGCCGTATCGCCCGTAGTGCGTGGCCAACTCCACCATCTCAGCCACCAATCGAGCCTCCTCATCGGGGATATGCCTTTCCCTTCGCTGGGTCGATCGAGCCTGTCCCAGCACTTGGCAGGCCCGACGTTCGGAGACGCGCTCTGCTCCCAATCTCTCCCTCACCCACACCACTGCGCGTCTCCTCTTCGTCGGGCCTAGAAGTTTCCCGAGGAAACTTCCTTTAGGATCTGCTTGTCCAAAGACAGATCTGCCACTAGCTTCTTCAACCGGGCATTCTCCTTCTCCAACACCTTCAACCGCTTGGCCTGATTCAGTCGAAGCCCTCCGTACTCCTTGCGCCACCGGTAGTAGGTCTGCTCGGTCACCCCAATCTGTTTGCACACCTGGCCCACCGTCTGTCCTTGAGCTAGACCCACCTCTGCCTCACGCAACTTGATGATGATCTGTTCTGCACTAAATCGCTTCCCTGCCATCTCTTGCCTCCTTCCTAAAACCGAAAATCCTAACATTCAACTTGGACTCGTTTTAGGGGGCAAGGTCAAAGAAACGTGAGATCTGTGCCCATCAAGATCCTTCGTGCCCCGAGAGAACGGTCGAGGGCCGGCGAAGAAGATGGGTGCTACCATGGTTGGACCAAAATGTGGTCCGTCGAGCCGCGTTTCCCGAACTCGGCGGTCATGGTGGCGTTTGCCAAGACGTTGGGCGCTACACTTCTCAGGTAGAGAGATTGGGCTTGTGAAAATCACCCGGATCGACACCGCCCTCTATCGCTTTCCCCCTGATCGCGAAATCGTCGACGCCATTCAGCAAATGGAGGCGATGGAGATCATTGCCGCCACGCTTCACACCGACGAGGGGATTTCGGGCTTAGGTTTTACGTACACGATCGGGCGCGCGGGTCGGGCAACAAAGAGGTTGCTCGACGACGACATCGCGCCGCTGATTCTAGGCGAGGACCCCGCCGATATCGAACGCCTGTGGGAGAAGATGTGGTGGGCGCTTCACTGGGTGGGCCGCCATGGGCTGTTTTCCCTGGCGCAGTCGGCGATTGACATCGCACTGTGGGATCTCAAGGCGAAGCGGGCCGAGCAGCCTCTGTTCAAATTTCTTGGGGCTTCCCGCTCCAGGATTCCCTGTTACGACACCGACGGCGGTTGGCTGAATCATAGCCAGGATCAGTTGGTTGATAATTCCCGTCGCCGCCTCGAAGAGGGGTTTTTCGGCGTCAAGATCAAGGTCGGGAAGGAGAAGCGCTCCGAAGACACGGCGCGTCTTCGTGCTGTCAGAAAGGCCATTGGCGACGACATGAAGCTCATGGTCGACGCCAATCTGCACTGGACAGCCTCGGAAGCCATCGCGCGGGCGCGCTTATTCGAGGAGTTCGGCATTTTTTGGCTGGAAGAACCGATCGAGGCGGACGACGTCGCGGGCCATCGCCAGTTGCACAACACCACTTCCATCCCGATCGCCGTCGGCGAAAACCTCTACAACCGGCATGCTTTCAAGGAATACTTGGCTCGCGAGGCCGCTTCGATTCTACAGCCGGATGTCGCCCGCGTGGGCGGGGTCACCGAGTGGCTGCGGATTGCCCATACGGCCCACAGCTTTAACACCGTCGTTGTTCCGCATTTCCTGATGGAGTTGCACGTTCATCTGGTGTGCGCGGTTCCTAATGCCATTCTGCTCGAACATTTCCCGTTTCTGGACCGCTTTGTCGAGGAACCGGTGCGGGTGGACGGGGGCTATGCCTATCCCGCGCAGTCACCCGGGCACGGAATACGCTTTACCCCCCAAGCCGTGGAGGAGCACTGCGTGGAAGCGAACTCTTGGGCGGGGAGCTAGCCCTCTTGCTCGCCGGTGGCGAGGCGAAGTGCGCGAGAGGCTCTTCGTTCGGCTACGCAGATTCTTCGACAGGCTCGCGCGATGCTTCTAAGAGCGGAAGCGAGTTCGGGGATTCGCCGGGGCCGGCGTCTTCAACGTAGTCCACGCCGTCGAAGGTAATCGAGTATCGTCCGGAATCGGTTGGCTGAATATCTTCCAGCGTAATGACTGCGAGGCTTGGTGCTTAACGTCGTAGGCCACCCTCTTTTCCGGGTCGCTGATGACGCGGTAAGCCTGAAGTATCAGCCGAAACGCCTCTTCGTTGCCTGTTTCGGTGTTGTCGGGGTGGTAGCGCTGGGCCAACATGCGATAGGAACGTTGTATGGCTTCGAAATCCGCGTTCGGACTCAACTGCAGCGTCTCGTAATGGTCAACAAACGAGCTGTCTACCGTGGGGTCCGTGCGATGCGAACTGCCGCTCTCGCGGGAGCCGTTTCGATGTTCGTCGCGAGCCGTACCCTGACTCCCGTTGAGAGTCTCGTTCGAAGCCGGTCCGTCGAACGCGAATCCCACGCGATAGACGTTGTTGTCCATCGGACCGCAATGAATGATGCGAGCGCTCCGCTGCTGATGTTTGGCGGGGCCTTTAGAGAACAACCGGCTTCGCAACACGACCGGAGTTCCCGCTTCGAGAGAAAAAGTGGTGTCAGCGCCGCAACCAAAGTCACTGAGATCGGTCAACTTGGCAACGACTCTCTTGGACCGACCAGGCTCCGCGGCCAAATCGATCTCGAGGCCGCCGGGCGCGTCTTTCTTACGACGTGCATTCCGTCGCCGCTCAACGTTTTGTGCCATAGCTTGTCTCCGACGTCGCCCCAGGGCTTTACTCCGGAACAAATCAAGATTGCAGCACTAGGAGATGTCGCGGAACGAACCTGCATCTGACCCGCGGGAAAGCGCTATGGGCCCCAAGTCCCGGAGTCTGCGACCACCGACGTATCCGGGGGTCTTCGACACCGGGTAGTCGTTCCAGCTCTCTCTGTCGGTTACATTACACCGAAAGGTCCGGGGGCGTCCATGGCTAGAAGGTCATGGTACTGCAAAAAAATCTATGGTACACATAGTACTAAAGTAATGCTACGGGTGCTTCTATCCGGCGAGAGTGGTTATATGTCCAAAAACTTACCCGCCTCTGACTTTTAGAGGTCGGAGGACTAGCGTTTTTCTCACCAGCGGTCGCCGGGCCGGCCCCCGGCTTGGTGGCAGATGGCCTGCTAATCGCCTGAGCCGGTCGTGGCGGTGGCAACGGGTTTCGGAACGATTTTCAGCAAGATCGGTTCAGCGGCGAAGGAGTTTTGAAGCGGTGAGCGGGTTGCTGCCGGCGTGGCAGGCCACGCAGTTTCGGGCCAGAAGGGGAGCGATGTCCCTCGTGAATGACGGTGTATCTTGAGCCGCCGACGAGCCGAGCGCGCCAAGCGTCACCAGGGCGGCGCGGATCAGGGCTGCGCAGCGAATCTTGGTCGGCATCAGTGGTTAAACAGGAATTCTTTTTTCGTCAGCAGCGCCCACATCATATCCTCCAAGGCCTCGCGACGCGCCTGCCGGCGAGCCTCGACAGGCCCTTGTTCCCGGCGGGATTCCCGTAGAGCGGCGAGAATGCTCTCTTTCTCCGACTCCGTCGGATATCGGCTGAAGGCCGACAGAAACACGTGCTCCAAGATCCGGCGGTCGGAGAGCCCGAGTTTCAGGAACAAGTTGATGCTGCTTCCCCCGCCGCGCAGCTTGCTGTTCAGCGTGTCTCCATTGATCACGTGAAGCGCCTGGGCGACGCTCGGGTCCGACGAGCGTTCCCCCACGTCACATACCAACCGATCAGGCCGGCCAAAGGAGTCCAGGAACTGGGAGTCGATTTCAACGTCCGGCAGCTCGAGAGCCCGCATGCCGCGCGGATAGCCCTTGAACACGGACGGCACGCCGGTAATCTGCGAGTAGGCGTCCAGGATCACCTCGGCCGAAAGGCGCTTGACGATGTATTTCGAATAGTATTTGCTGTCCGTCTGGTTTGTCGCCGTCGGGTTGGACGCCAACTGGTAGGTTCCGGAATTCATGATCGTACGGATCACGTGTTTTACTCCGAAGTTGTGGGCGACGAAGTCCTTGACCAGCGCGCCGAAGAGCTCTTCGTTCGAGGACGGGTTCGTGGCCCGCAAATCGTCTTCGGGAAACACCAATCCTCGGGCAAAGAAATTCGCCCATACTCGGCTGACCAGGTTACGGGCGAAGTAGGGGTTCTCCGCGCTCGTCAACCAGCGGGCCAGGTGGAGGCGGCGGTCTTCGGGGGAGTCGAGGGGCAACGGCTCGCCGTCGAGAGGCGTAGGCGGAAGCGGCCGCAGCAGACGGGGGTGCGGGATGTCTCCGCTTGCTTTGGCGAAGACGATCGAATCGCCCGGTTCGCGGCCGTCTTTGATCGCCACCCGCGCGAAGAGGTTGGCGAAGCGATAGTACTGCCGCTGGGTCCACTTCTCGAGCGGGTGGTTGTGACAGCGGGCGCACGTTAGCCTCTGGCCCATGAAAGCCTGCGTCACGTTCTCCGCCAGCTCGGGTGTTTCCTGGTGAATCACGAAGTAGTTCAAGGCCGGATGACGCCGCGTGCTGCCTGAGGAAGCGAGTATTTCACGCGCGAAATCGTCCCACGGCTTGTCGCTCTTGACGGCGTCGCGGATCCAGTTATAGAAATCCCACATCGCCGTCCGGTCCAGGTTTTCGCTCGAAACAAGCAGCAGGTCCGACCATTTATACGCCCAGTAGTCGACGAATTCGTCGCGTTCGAGGAGACTGTCGATGAGCCGAGCGCGTTTGTCGGCCGCGGGATTGTCGAGGAACTGCTCGACCTGCTCGGCGGTGGGCAGGGTTCCGGTGGCGTCGAGAAAAGCGCGGCGAATGAACTCGGAATCGGTAGCCGGGCGAGAAGGAGCGATTCTCAGTTTTTTGAGCTTCGCCAAGACGAAATCATCAATGAAGTTGTTGCGCGGAAAGTCGCGGTAATCGTCATCGGAGATTTCATTCGGGAAGGGGACGGTCAAACGAGAATCAACCACTCTGCTCGAATACCAGACCGTAATGGCGACTTCGCCGTGGCCCGTCATGGCCACCATGCCGGCGTCGTCCACCGAAGCGACGGCCTCGTCGGTGGTGGCGTATTTCGCCCAACGGGATACATCGGCGACGCTTCCGTCGGAATAGTGGGCGTTGACCACTACCTGTTGGCTGGCGCCGGGGTCCAGCGTGGCCGCCCGGGGGTAGATCTCAAGCCCGATGACGTCGGGCGCATCGCGTCTTGGAGCGGCGGCCCCGGCGGCGATCCACTCGGCGATCACGCGGTATTCGAGTGACTCGGGGCCGAATCGCTTCCCGCCGCCATGAGGAACCGCCGCTGTTGGCTTCAAAAGCATCAAACTCGAAGCCGGATCGGCCAAGGTGACGCGGCGCGCCACCGACTCCCGAGTCAGCGCCCGGTGGTCGGCGGGCGGGTCGTAGCCCCGCAAGGTCAGCTTGAACCCGTTCTTGCCGGCCAGCGCGCCGTGGCAAGCTCCCTGATTGCAGCCCATTTTGGTCAGCACCGGGATGACTTGGTTGCGGAAACTCCAGGTGAACGGCTTCGCGGTTCCCTGAACGGCAACGCTGACTTTGCCGCTCACTCCCTCGGCCTTCGCGGAAATGACCGCCGAGCCGTCCGAGACGGGCCGCACCACGCCTGTCTCGCTAACCGTCGCAACCTCGGGGTCGGAGGAACTCCATTCCGCTCGGCGGGTCCAGTCTTGTTGGTGTCCGTCGAAAGAAGCCTGGGCCAGTAACTGTTGCCACGCCTCGGGCCCGGTCAGTTGAATGCTTTCTGGAAGTATCGCCAGCGACGGTCCGGCATACGCCGGCGCGGCAAGGCAGAGGACGCCCGAGAGAGCCGCCACGAGCTGGAGCTTGTGGTTCATCGAGAGGAGAATCTCCTTGCGGCTAGTAAGCTGTCCCAGACAACGCTTTCGGACCGCCCGGGCGACGTGGCGCACGCCTCCAATCACGAAAACAGCTCGCCGATCGCTTCCGTGCCGCTGTCGACGGCGAAGATCGGACGGCCCTGAGCACCGGGCAATTCCTGGTCCAGCTTAATGCCCAGCCCGCGGTAGACCGTTGCCGCCAGTTCCGGCGGTGAGACGGGGCGATCTTTCGGGAACGCCGCATGGTCGTCGGACGCGCCGACAACCTGCCCCCCCTGAATGCCTCCCCCGGCCATGACCGCGGTCCAGACTTGCGGCCAGTGGTCGCGTCCCCCGGCGGGGTTGATTTTCGGAGTACGTCCGAACTCGCCGACCGCCACGATCATGGTTTCCTCGAGCAGGCGCCGGTCGTGGAGATCTTCCATCAGCGATGTGAACGCATTGTCGAACATCGGGCCGCAGAGGTCTTTGACGGCGCTGATCGGACTAAACGGCGGCGAGCCATGAATATCCCAGGTAATCTCGTCGAAGACGGTCTCGAACATGTTTACCGTCACGAATCGTACGCCCGCCTCGATGAGCCTCCGCGCCAGCAAGCATCCCTGGCCGAAGCGGTTCAAACCGTATCGCTGGCGCACTTCTTCGGCCTCGCGGTGCAGTTCAAAGGCCGCCCGCGCCTTCTGAGACGTCATCAAGGTATAGGCTTGGTGGAACGTGTCGTCGAGCAGGCGCGCGTCCTGTGACGTTTCAAACTTGCTGACCGTCTTGTCGACCATGGCGCGCCAGTTCCTGCGCCGGTCAACCCGTAGCGCCGACATGTAATCGGCGGGCAGCAGGTCGGGCACCTTGAAACTAGGCGCCGCGGGATTGGCGTTCAGCACGAACGGATCGTAGCGCTTGCCCAGGTAGCCCGCCGTCTGCCCGTGGGGCATGTTGCCGCCTGTGGGTCCGATCGGCTTGGGCAGCAGCACGTGGGGCGGCACATCCCCCTTGGAGCCTTTTAAGTAAGAGAGCACGCAGCCGTAGTGTGGATGCTCGACTCCGGCTTGGAAAAGCCGGCCCGTCTGCATCATTTGGTGCCCGGTATCGTGGACCGCCGGGGCCGTATGGTAGCAGCTGCGAATGAGCGCGTACTTGTCGGCGTGCCGCGCCATGCGGGGGAAGATCTCGGAGATCTCCATCCCGGGGACATTGGTCTTGATCGGTCGATGGGGACCGCGAATTTCCGCCGGCGCGTCGGGCTTGGGGTCCCAGGTATCGAGCTGAGACGGGCCGCCCACGAGCATCAAAAAGATGCAGTTAATGTCCGTCTTGCCCTTGTCCACGGCCCCCAGGGCCTTCAGCTCGAGAAGCTGGGGAAGACCCAAGCCCAGGAAAGCCAGCGAGCCGGCATGGAGAAAATCACGGCGGCGCAGCCCATCACAGAATTGAACGGGACGATCGGCATCGAGACGGATCATACGCGCACCTCACCCAGGTTAATTCAACATCAGTTCGATGATACTACATCGGGTGAAATCCGGCCCGGGCGCGATCGATCGCGCCAAGTTTTACATGCGCGCCTAGCGTTCCTGCCGGGCCAGCCATTCCGCGACACCCTCGACGATGCGGACCTCGTCGCGAAGCTCGGTCCATGTGACGGCCCAGTCGTCGACGATCTCGCCCGACGTGAATGCAATCTTGTTTCCGTCCGGATGAACGCTCAAGCCGCCCATGTTCTTGCCCGAGAACGAAAATCCCGTCACACGATCCGCTTCCTTCGAGGAGACGTCGACCCTCCAAATCTCTAACTTCGATTCGGGTCGAGGCGAGCTGCCTCGCCCTTGCAACAGAAAGCGCGAGTCCGGGGTCCACGCCGGCTGATAGAGCGCCTCGCCGGGTTTCGCCTTCACGAGCGTTTTCGGCGCTCCGCCAGCGACTTTGAGCAGCGCCAACGACTCCCCGCGCGGTTCTTGGCTGGAACCTTTCTGAACATAAGCCAGCCACTTGCCGTCGGCTGACAACGCCAGATCACGAACCGGCCAACGGCCCGGCTGGATCGGCTGAAAACGATGAATGGTACGCTCGGCTCCGGTCTTCATATTTCGCTCGACGAACTCCCCGTCTCCCTCGACCTGGAATCGAGGGAAATAGGCCCGGCCGGCCGGTGAAGCCGTCCCCCACTCGACCACTCCCTTGTCATGATTCTCAATGATTGTGGCGACCTCGCCCGTCGGGACATCGACCGCAACCAAGCCCGCTTCTCTTCCATTCGGCCTGGCGCCCACGAGAATCGTCTCGTCTCCAATCCAGTGCGGCCCGCGGTGGTGGAATCGGCGCAGACCGGTATCGACCTCTTGCTCTTGCCCGCCGGGATAGGATCGGATAACCAGTGACCGCGGGTGACGAGCGTAGGCCAATCGGTCGCCGGCCGGCGACCAAGTTACGCCGCTGCCGTAGTCGATATCTTTCACTAGCACGACCGGCTTCCCGAACGCGTTTCTCTCGGAGTCGTAATCGGCGACATAGAGGTCGTTTCGCCAAGTGCGGGCCGTATAGACCGGCGACCCGTCGCCGGTCACTCCCACGGACCATGGTCTCGCCAACGCGAGCGACTCGTGGATGCGCCGCGCCTCTCCCGCCCCCTCATCGTCTACCGGAGCGGCCCACAGGCCCTCCATCCCGTGTCGGTCGCTGCTGAATAGGATCCAGCGTCCATCGGGGGTCCAGCCGATCAGTCCGTCGTTCGCCGGGTGACGAACGCCTTCCAGCTCCCGGCGTCCGCTTAGCGAATAAATGTGAATATCGGCCGGCGACGTGATCGACGGGGTCGCCCTGACGTACGCAACATCCTCGCCGTCCGGAGAGAAGCGAGCTACCTGGCCGAACGAGGGTTTCGGTATCTCGACGAGATCCTCCACGTTTCCGTCTTCAGCCGACACCGAAACCAACCCCGATGAAGTCTGCGCCAGGATCGTCTTCCCGTCAGGCGACCAGTCCCGGACGAAGTAGGAGTCCTTCTCGCCTTGAACCAACACCCTTGGCTCCGAGCCGTCCAGGGTGATGAGGCGGAGGTCAAAATGCCCGCCCCGGACTCTCCAGCTATAGGCAACCCGCTTGCCGTCAGGAGAGAATTGCGCGTACATCCCGTAATCGGGATATCCGCCTCGGGTCACAACCTCAACCGCTCCCGAACCCACGTCGCGGAGCATGATCTTTCCGGTCTTCCAATCCGTGAGCAGAATCCGTGCGCCGTCCTTCGAAACGTCGGTCGCGTTGCCGAACCCGATTGTACGAACGCTTACTTCTTGGGCAAGCAATGGCTGGCCGGTCAGACCGGCGAGGATCGAGAAAATTTGCAGCGCCACCCTAACTAATAAGCTCACTTTGACCCTTTCAACCAGGATGTTCGTTTTGGCGGTCCCACCGGGTGTGCTCACGGAGGTTCCTCCTTCTCTACGGGGAGGCAATTATGGTTTCAGCTAGTCTACCAGCCCGCGGCAAAAATCATGTGGGAGCTAAAATCGGGGACTGCCTGGCTGCCGCCAATTCGCCTCCGCCATGGCCCTTGCAACAAAGCACTTCGCCCGAAGCGAATTGGCTGGCTGTACCCGATTTTTCGCGACGTTTACCTTTACCACGAGCTAGTGCTTGGTCCCATAAGTTCGCGATCGTTTATAAGCGGTAATTACTGGACCGCTCCCTCACGGTCGCGGCTCGGAACGCTCTCGAAACAAACCCCTTCCGCGTTGGACAGAGATCCCTGCAGTCCTTCGGGAAAGGCCTTTTTGAATACGCGATCTTTTGTCAGCAAGCACTAGGCGCTCGCTTTTGAAGGTGCAATCCGCTAGGCTTTCGAGATGGCTTCGATGAAGTGTACCCGGTTTGCCTCGCTGTCTGTTGCTGCGCTCTTGCTTAGCTCGTGCAGCCCCGAGCCAGATCAACAAGCGGCGGAAGAGATCTCGCAACAACCACCTGCGGGAGAGCAGCAGCTGGCCAAGGCGCCGGAGCCGCCGCCGGCTCCACCCGCTGAAGAACGAGCTGCCGAACCGTCCTCCAAACCTGAGGCGATTACCCAAGCGGCGCCTAAGCCGGAACCGCCGCCTGCGAAACCAACACCGCGGAAGCCCGGGAGGAAGAAAGTGCAGACAACCACATCAGGCTTGAAGTATGAAGTCCTTCGCGAAGGCGATGGCGAGAAGCCGTCAGCTGCCGACCGCGTCACAGTGCACTACCGGGGCGAGTTGGTCGATGGCACGGTCTTTGATTCCAGCTACGACCGCGGCCAGCCGGCCGCCTTCCCCCTAAACGGAGTGATCCGCGGCTGGACGGAGGGGTTGCAACTGATGCCCGTCGGCTCTAAGTACAAGTTCACCATTCCTCCGGAACTCGGCTACGGCGCTCGCGGCGCCGGGGGACGCATCCCACCAAACGCGACGCTCATTTTTGAAGTCGAGTTGCTAAGCATCGCCGGGCGGTAGCGGCCGCTCGGCGCAGGCTAGTGCTTACTGACAAAAGTTCGCGTATTCAAAAAGGCTTTCCCGAAGGACTGCACGGCTCTCTGTCCAACCCGGAAGTGGTTTGTTCCGAGAGCCTCCCGAGCCGCGACCGTGAGGGAGTGTCGATGAGCCCGCGGCGCACCCATAGGGATGAAAACCTGGCGGGTTTTCGACGGAGCGGTCCAGTAATTGCCGCCAATAAACGATCGCGAACTTATAATAGTAAGCACTAGCCCGCATTTCTCACCACCTGACGGTCGAAGCACGCCATAGGCCCGCCATTACTGCGTTGCGCTTGCTCGCCGTGCTCAACGTACTGTTCAAGTACGCCCGCATTATTCAAGAAATGCGGCGCCGAGCGTCGCGCGCCTTGTACTGACGGGCCTCTCACGCACTTCTCCTCGCCACGTGGTGAGAGAAGCGGGCTAGGCCCTACCACGATGCGCCGGGCTTACTGCTTGTCTTACGAGGCTTTCGTCGCGTTGCGAGGTGTCGCCGGCGGTTCGAGTTCGGCTTGAGGCTGCAGGGCGCGGGCAAACTCCGCCACCACCTCGATAAAGCCGAGCGCGGCGCGCGATAGCGGCTTATCCTTGCGGTAGATCAAGCCCACGGTCCGCACCATGGGGAGTGGGGCCAGCCGAACGGCCCGCAACTTCCCGGCGCGGATCTCCGATTTGACGTGGGTAACCGCCATGAAGCCGACCCCGAGCCCGGCCATGACGAAATGCTTCATCATCTCGCTGGACTCCATCTCCATCGAGATCTTGAGGTCGTCTTCGACCATGTCCAAATACTCGTTGATGCGGCTTCTGGTTCGGCCCCCTTTGGGCAGCAACAAAGGATGTTGGGCGATCTCCTCCGGGGCTGCCGATTTCGCCTCCGCCAGGGCGTGAGAGGGGGGAACCAGGAG
Organism: Bryobacterales bacterium; assembly: GCA_965248365.1. GTDB lineage: Bacteria > Acidobacteriota > Terriglobia > Bryobacterales > UBA6623. The sequence continues at coordinate 2,571,596 of CBDFJA010000004.1, forward strand.
GCAAATTTCATCGGAGTGAATCTGCACCACTTCGATGCGCCTTTCTTGGACAGGCAATTGCGTAATCCCAAAGTCCACGGAGTTGTCAAGGACCGACTGGATGGTGCGCGTACTGTAGGAGCGGATTACCTGCAACTGCACTTCGGGGAACCGTTCGGCGTAGGTGGAGAAAACCTTGGGCAGCACGTTGATGCAAGTAGCCTCGTTGGCCGCTATCGACACTTCGCCCTTGGGGATACGATCGAGCTCCCGGACTTCATCGAAAGCCTCCCGCTTCAAGTCGAGGAGCTGGCGGGAATACTCGGCAAACGTCTTGCCGGCAACGGTGAGCGAGATTCGGCTTCCGAAGCGCTCAAAAAGCTGCGTGCCCAATTCCTGCTCCATTTGCCGGATTTGCGCGCTGATGGCCGGCTGAGTGCGGAAACACGTCTGCGCGGCTTTTGAAAAGCTCTTCAGACGCACAATCTCCAGAAACGTATGGAGCTGATCAAAATCCATCGTTGAGCACCCTTATTCCCGGCTCTCCAGTATAACTATACCACCGACAAACACGCGGTTTGGCGGCCTTGGTGAGTGGTCGCCCGCTTTTCTCATCACGTGGCGAGGCGAAGTGCGCGATGGGCCCGCTATTACTTCGGTGCGCTTGCCCCGGCCGGCCGGTTTCCGCTCTACAATTGAGGTCGTGCGGGTTGCCGATTTTCACTACGAATTACCCCCGGAGCGGATCGCCCAATATCCCTTGCCGGATCGGGCGGCGAGCCGGATGCTGGTACTCGACCGCTCGAAAGGCCGATGGGAAGATCGCCTGTTTCGTGACCTGCCGAGCTATCTCTCAACCGGCGACGCGCTCGTCCTCAACAACACGCGAGTTTTGCCGGCGCGTCTGTTCGGGCGCCGGGCCGGCGTGCACGCAACGAAATCGAAGAATCACGTCACCGGGGTTGTCGAGGTCCTGCTGCTGAAGCAAGTTCACGGCAGCTCGATGCGCTGGGAAGCTCTGGTCCACCCCGGACGCAGGATTCGCGTCGGCGAGGTGATTAGCTTTGCCGGCGGCGTCGAGGCGACGATCGTTGATCGAGGGGACTTCGGACTCCGCGTTGTCGAATTCCCCCGGCAACAAGGTCTGGTAGAAAAACTTGAGGAGATCGGCCACGCTCCTTTGCCTCCCTATATCCGCCGCTCCGACGAGGCGGCCGACCGGAATCGCTACCAAACGGTCTACGCGAGCCGTCCCGGCGCGGTGGCCGCGCCCACGGCGGGTCTGCACTTCACGTCTGAGATCCTCGATTGTCTCGATCTGCAAGGAATCAAAAAAATCGAGGTCACCTTGCATGTCGGGTTGGGCACGTTTCAACCCGTGAGAGTCGCCAACGTCGAGGATCACCCCATGCACGCCGAGCGCTACGACATACCGGCTCCGGCGGCCGAAGAACTCAACGCCGCGAAACGGCGCATTGCTGTCGGCACCACGACGGTCCGCACGCTGGAGCACGGCATTCGGGAAGGGGCGGGCGCTTTCCGAGCGTCGAGCGGAGACTCGGATCTTTTTATCTACCCGGGCTTCGCATTCAAGGCCGTCGACGCGTTGCTAACCAATTTTCATTTGCCGAGTTCAACTCTGCTAATGATGGTTTGCGCCTTCGCCGGCCGAGAGCCGGTTCTCGACGCATATGCTCACGCCGTGCGGGAAGATTACCGCTTCTATTCCTATGGTGACTGTATGTTGATCTTGTAGCGCCTTACTGGGGAGGGCTGCTTCGTGAGAGCGAAGGAGCCAGGGTGCGATTCCCTTCACCCGACCCGATCATCTCTGACGGCGAGCATTCGGTTTGACTCCCGCCGGTCGCTGGTGAGTCACCATGAACTTCGTCCACCCCACAGCATGTAAAACATGCCCATAACGTACTTCATGTTGCAGACAGGCCTGTTTTCCAAGCAGAAATGCGGGTTCGATTCCATACAGTTTAAGATACTTGTTTGTTCGGCAGATCAATCCCCAGAGCCGCGCAACCTCCTGTCCTAAAAGGGTCTATACTGCGTAGAGGTGGTCCCGACCGAGCTAGGGGTCCCGGGTAAATTCCTTGGTGTTCTGGAGCAAATGCCGGAGGGTATTCGAACGGAGGTGTCGATAGGATCACCTTGGACGGTTTCCTACGGGCCCCTGGTACGCCTATTGACTCCCGCATAATCTAGAGTGACCTTTTGGGGGTTCTGCTCGTCTTAATAGACATGGGGGAACCCAAGAGGCGTAAGGCGCGATTTTGATGCTCTGGAAAAGCGACGGCTGGAGGCCGTGCGGCTGGTCGTCGACGAAGGTTTGAGTCAGTCCGAGGCGTCATCGACTTCCTGAAGGCTTTGGTCCGCCACATCGACGGCCCGCTGCTGATCGTCTGGGACCGCCTGCCAGCGCACCGCAGCCGCCTGGTGCGGGAGTTCATCGAGCTCTCCGAAGGCCACATCGCCACGGAGTGCTTGCCGCCCTATGCACCGGAGCTGAACCCGGTGGAATACATTTGGGCTTACTGGAAGCAGCACGAGTTGCCGAACGTCTGTCCGAAGGACTACGGGGAGCTGGACGAGCGTGCCCGCAAATCCCTGCGTCGCATGCGCCGCAAACCGCGCTTGATCACGGCCTTCTGGAAGCAGTCTCCTCTTGGCCCTGACTAACTCTATATTATGCGAGATTCAATAGTGTTGTCCCTATGCAAAAACTGATCGCAAGTGTAGTCGGGTTCCTCTGCCTGCAGATGATGGTATTGTCGGCTCAAGTCAGCGGGCAGCCCCCGGCCTCGGCCTGCAAACCGGGTGAGTTCGCGGTCCTGGGATCTCCCAACGACTTCGGGCCGAAGAAAGATAGTCAATTCTAAGGTCCTTATTGACCAGCGATTCGACGGCGGGTTTCTGACGAAAGAGACCATTTGGGTCCCGGTGATCGAACAGGCGATCCCGAAGTGGAGCAGCATACCGGGTTCGACCTGGAATTTTGAAATCGAAGGCGTAACGGAAGCACAACCCGGCGGAGAGGACGGCAAGACGACGATTGCCGGGTGTGGCTCCCTGTTTACATGTCCGGATGAGCCTCCCGAACCGCCGGATGGAGATCCGCCGCCCGGCATTCCGCTAACGGCGCGGCAAACGATCCTGGCGGTCACGTTGATTTTCTCCGACGTGTCCATCGAAAGGTCAATTGCGGACTCGGACTTTTTTTCAACCCGGAGGCTCCTTTTCAGACCAACCCGAATGACACCCAGGTTGACTTTGAAACCGTGCTGCTTCATGAACTGGGCCACGCTTTAGGGCTCGACCATAGCGACAACTGCGTCGTTGGCCCCACCGTAATGGAATCGGTCGTGTCATTGGGAGAGAGGAAACGCGATCTTTTTTCGGCTGAAACGGAGGGGGCGAAGTTTCTCTATCCGGACGGCTCGTCGCCGGCGATACGAATTTTCGACAGAGACGCGGCCGTGGAGTTTCAGGCGGCCGAAGGAGGGCCGAACCCGTTCGAGCAGGCGGTGCCGATTTTCGGCCACCAGGGAAGGCGTTGGATCGCGTCATCGTCGGCCGCTTGGTTGCAAGTCGAACCTCCCGCCGGGCGCTTCTTGCTGGATGGCGAGGTGAACGTTTCCCCCGATGTTACCGGGCTGGCTGCCGGAAGTTACCAAGCGACAGTGTCGATCGAACTCGAAGGATACTCCGGACCGCCGGCGACCTTACAGGTCAACCTGGAAGTGCTGCAGGGCGCACCGGTCGGGGTAGAACCGAAGCTCACGCGAGCCGGTATTGTCAGTGCGGCGAACATGTTTTCGCAAGCTCTGGCGCCTGGGTCGCTGTTCACCCTATTCGGCTCGCAGCTCGCCGCGTCGACCGAGTGGGCCATCTCCTTGCCGCTACCGGCTCGGCTGGGAGGAGCGGAAGTCTTTGTCAACGCCGTTCGGGCGCCTCTGCTTTACGCATCGCCTACTCAAATCAACGGCCAGGTACCCGTCGAGACGCCAGTTGGCCGGGGCGGCATCATTGTGCGAACGGACCTGGGTCAGACGGGTTCGGTTCCGCTCGACTTCATTGCGGCGGCCCCGGAGCTATTTTTGATTAACGGCGATCGAGCGATCGTCCTCAATGAGGATTCCACACTGAACTCGCCTGACAATCCGGCGGCGCAGGGAAGCAAGATCAGCGTATTTTTCACGGGGCAGGGTCCCGTGAGTCCGCCCGTCGCCAGCGGGCGGCCTGCTCCCCTTAGCCCGCTCGCTCAGGTAACCTCCGAGGCGCAAGCTGAAATCGGAGGACTCGATGTGGAAATACTCTTCCTCGGTTTGACGCCCGGTTTGGTCGGACTCGGACAAGCCAATCTCCCTGTCCCCGTCGGGCTGACAGGCCAGTTGCCGGTTCGCCTCACCATAGACGGAAATCGAAGCGGGTTGGGGCTGATTTCGGTAGAGTGAACCTAGGGGTGCTTTCATGATGATGCCCGTGGCGCGATTCGCATGGATCTTGGTCCTAACGTTGGCCTTGTCCGCGTCCACCGTCGTTCGACTCGATGTGGGGCAGCTTAGCCAATTGGCCACCAACATCGTCGGCGGGCAAATCACCAACATCACGCCCGAGAAAGATTCCGACAACGGCTACATCTACTCGAACGTCACGATGCAAGTATCCCACGCGATTCCGTCAACCTTGGCGGGACACAACTACCAATTCCGCATGGTCGGAGGCGAGCTGAACGGCAAGCGATTGCACATCGCCGGGTTGCCGCAATTCCGAGTCGGGCAGGATGTCGTGCTATTTCTCAACAGTCAGCCTGAGGGAGTCTTCGGCCCGACGGTCGGTCTCTGGCAAGGGGTTTTCTTCGTGGAGCGGGACGCCGCCACGGGCATGCAGACCGTCAGCGATCATCAGCGCCGCCCCATCCTGGGCGTAGGGGATCAACGGTTCGTCGTCGGCTTGCCAAGAACCGGCGAGCACCGAACCGCTGTTGCCTCTGGAAGTAGCTCTTCCGGCTTGGCGATTGACCAGTTTTTCGACCGAATCCGCACTCTACGGTTCTCACCGTCGACCCGCTAGGAAAAATCCCCGCGACGACCATGGCGCCCGGAGCGCTCGTTCGCGCCGCGGGGTCAGGCTCGACGCTCCAGAATAGGAAGGCCGGAGCGATCGCCGTTCGCCTTTTCGTCGGCGGGGCGTGTCAGCCCCAATGCTGTTCACTTAGCGTTTTTGCCCATCCGGAAGCCGGCTGGAGGAACTCTGTCGTCGAGGTGGTGGAGCGGGGCTGTGGCAGCCCCCCGTTTTCGTTCCTGCGTGACTTTTGCCGCTGGTTGCTAGACTAGGAGACCCATACATCTAGTGTGCTTTTCTCACCGCGTGGCGAGGCGAAGTGGGTCAGAAGCTCGTCACTACAAGGCGCGCGCCGCTCGGCGACTCATTTCCTGAACAATGGAGCGTACTTGAACCCTACGTTGAGCACGGTGAGCAAGCGCAACGCAGTAATGGCGGGCTTATCGCGTGCTTCGACCGTGAGGTGGTGAGAAAAGGGGGCTAGGAAGATGGTGCGGCAATCCGGGACCGCCGAGCCAGACAGAGGGCCGCATGATCCTTCGGGAAAGGCCTTTTTAAGTAAGCGAACTCATGGAAGCTAGCACTAGGAAAATGCCGCCTTTTGCGGGGGAGCTTGAAACATCGGCTGCTTGAAGTGCATCTTAAAGTCACGGGGCGATTTTCTCAAAGGGTCTGTTGGCTAGAATTTCATCCTGGCCCGCGGGTCGGCCGATCATCGGAGTGGAGCGTTTGCATATGGGGCTGATTAATTCTTTCGCGGTCGTGGGCTATATGGACAACTCCATCGCGGATTTCGTCGAGCGCGTGCGCCACGAGGTGCTGCCGGGCCGCCCCCTTCGAGCGCACATCACGGTGCTGCCTCCCCGCCCGCTCTATGTTCCCACGCCGGAGGCCATCGTGCAGTGCCGCGAGATCGCCGGCCGCTCCGAGGCCCTCGTGGTGCGTTTCGGGTCGGTCGATCTGTTCGAAGACACGCAGGTCATCAAGTTGTCGGTTGAGCAGGGGGGCGCCGAACTCAAGCTGCTTCACGACATTCTCAACACAGGACCTTTTGAGCATGTCGAGGACTTCGAATACGTTCCCCACATTACGCTGGCGCAAGAGCTGGCGCCGGAAAAGGTTGCTCCGTCCCTGGAAGTGGCTCGCCGTCGTTGGGTGGAGTTGGGACTGTCTCCTGAGATCCGCGTGGAGTGGCTGACGTTCGTCCAGCAGAACAGCGATGGCTCGTGGCACAACCTGGCGGAATTACCCTTAGGCAGCCCCGAGCCGGCCGCCGTCCGCCCGGGTTCTCAGCTTGCCCGCGGCTTCTATAGAAGGGTCTGAAAAACGCTACTCCGCCGCCTCGATCTTTTCTATCCGAATCGCTTTCACCCCGCTCTTCTCGACAAGCGTACCGCTCACGATGGCCGCCTTCTCGACGAACGGCATCAGTTCGCCGTTGGCGGACTCGTGATGTTCGGAGACCAGTGGCAGATAAAGAGTGTCGGTCTTGTTCTCGAGAATGGCCAAGGGGATCCCCTGCTTGGCGCAGGCCCTGGCGCAAGCAAGATGCTTTTCGCCGATTGATCCATGCTCGAGATAACAGGCGACGCCGACGATGCGACCGGAAACGGACACTTGCCGACTGTGTTTTTTCTCGTGGGCGAGCACGGTTGTTAAAATCGGCAACAGCAGGCTTGACAGCACGGCCGCCAGCCCGAGTAGGGAAACGGTCTTGAGAGTACGCATCTTGGCCACTCCTGAATGGAGATCGGTTGTTTCGGAACGCCGCGTTCCTGCACTCAGTCTAAAGCATAGAGTCTGAGCTTGAGATCCCGATAGCGGGTCGGGTCCCAACGTGTGAGGCGACACTTGATTTGTGAACAAGAAAGGAACCTGGCAATAGTGGGCGTGGAATCAGTGATTTAGAAGGATCGGGCGGCGTTTTAGGGGCGGATTTTGGATTTGTGACACGTTCGCGGTTTGGGGCGAAGGAACGGCATTTGCGACACTTGATTTGTGAACGCGGCCCAAACGTTCAAGAAACGTTTAAACCATTGAAATCAGTGCTGTCCGGGGAAAGTTACGCCAACGGACGGTAAGTCTCTACCGCTCAATATCTTATGGCCTGTTTTGCCCGGGAACGATTTGAAATCCCGCGGCCGCAAATGGCCGCCTGAGCGGAGCATCCCGACGCGGCACAATGGGGGATGAACCTTGGCCGTACGGTTTTCTCCCAACTGATCGAGCACCTGCCGAGCAAAGAGTTTCACAAATGTGTATTGCGCTACCGCGGCGATTCCTATCTGAAAAGTTTCTCCTGCTGGGATCAGTTTCTTGCGATGGCATTCGCCCAGCTGACCTATCGGGCAAGCCTCCGCGACATCGAGACGTGCCTGCGTTCGATGCACGGCAAACTCTACCACATGGGATTCCGCGGCAGGGTAGCGCGCTCGACACTGGCCGATGCGAACGAGTCGCGCGACTGGCGGATCTACGCGGACTTCGCGCAGGTCTTGATTGGCATGGCACGGCCGTTATATGCCCACGACCCGATCGGTGTGGACTTGGACCAGACTCTGTACGCTCTCGACTCGACAACAATCGACCTCTGCCTGTCGCTGTTTCCGTGGGCGAGATTCCGCAAGCAAAAGGCCGCCGTGAAGATGCACACGCTGCTGGATCTGCACGGCAATATTCCCACGTTCATCCGCATTACTGGAGGCAAAGTGCACGACATCAACATCCTCGACGAGATCGGCCCGGAGGCCGGCGCGTTCTACGTCATGGATCGGGCCTACGTCGATTTCGAACGCCTCTTCGTGTTCACTCTCTGCTCGTCGTTCTTCGTCGTGCGAACCAAAGAAGAACATCTTGCTCCAACGGCGCTACTCGCATCCCGTCGACAAATCCACGGGCTTGCGCTCGGATCAGACCGTCATACTGGCTGCCATCGAATCGGCCCAAGCCTATCCCGACCCGTTGCGGAGGGTCAGTTACTTCGACGCCCGGACGAACAAGCGGCTGAAGTTTCTGACCAACAACTTCGCGCTCCCGGCGCTGACCATCGCCCACATCTACAAGTCGCGTTGGCAGATTGAGTTGTTCTTCAAGTGGATCAAGCAACATCTGCGAATCAACTTGTTTTACGGCACCAGCGAGAACGCCGTCAAGACGCAGATCTGGATCGCTGTCTCGATTTACGTGCTCATCGCCATCGTCCGGAAACGGCTCGGGCTGGAAGCGAGTCTTTACCAGATTCTACAGATTCTCAGCGTTACGCAATTCGAAAAAATGCCCCTTTTACAGGCACTCCAGCCATCCGACTCCCCAAACGAATCCCCCTATGACCCCAACCAATTGATTCTATTCGACTTTTAACCGGACAGCAGTGCATTGAAATATTGGAACTTGTGAAAACCCAGGAGCCTCCCACGCTCCGTGTGAGGTTGTCGCTAGCTTTTTGGTTGTCGCTAGACGTTGTTCTCCAATGTTATCAGGTGGTTACATCGTCTTAGAAGTCTCCGGCGCTCTGTACGGGTGGTTGTCGCTGTATATTCAGGTTTGGCTAAATATGTGAGCAAAATCCCGACCCAGATCAGATCTGTTGGAGGGGGGATGGAAGAAACAAGGCGAAGGGCAGCTCAGGCCGCGTCTTCGTCGGAAGCAGATTCTTGGTCTTGGCCGGCGACCCCGTAAAACTCGTCGTAGGGAATCGACATGACCTTGTCGTAGGCTTTTCTGGCCGGGCTGTTCTCGTCCGCCAGCGCGGCGTGGGTCAAGGCCTGGTCGTCCATCTTCTTTTGCAGGCTCTCGGGCACAAAGTCGCCCCGCTTCTCGGCTTCCCTCATTTCGTGAAAGGCCTCCTCGGCCTTTTGATGGAACACCGAGATCTCGGCCTCGGTCGGCATCTTGAAGTCGGCCACTAGTCAACCTCCATCATTTCGATTTCGACCTTCCCGTTCGGTAATGGATCGACATCGGTCACCAGGAACCTTGCGCTGGGAGGAAACAAGACTTCACGCTCTCTGGGATGCCCCGAGTAGGGCTGAATCCGCTTGCCGTGTCTTGATTGTATCACGAACTGATGAGGGCCGGAAAAGGCCGACTTCCCCTCGGCCAAGGTGCTCCTGAAAGCGTCTTTCGGCGCGAGCTCCCCGTGCTTGTACTTGGCCAGAATACCTTCCGAGAGCCTGGCCCCCCGCCTCACAACGCCCTCGTAGTCGGGCAGCTTGGCCAGCGCCGCCTCCAGAGTCTCCTTGAAATCACGGACCTTTTCAATCCTGGCTGGGTCGTCCGAGCGCAGCGCCTCATTCAGATACTTGTAGCTCCAGCGACCGTCGTTGGTGGTATAGGCATAGATGGCGGTCAACTCGGGGTCGCTCATGCCGTGACGGGGTGCGCCGGCCCGGAGCTTCTTGAGCGCCTCCGTGCGGAACTTTTGGTAGCGGGCGCCCATTGCCCGCATCAGGGCCGCCTCGTGCGCTGGCACGTTGGCAGCCTGGCGCAGGGCCTCGCGGATGCGCGGGGCGATTGCGGTCTCAAGCAGCGTTGCCCGCTTGCGCAACAGCTCCAGGATGGCCTTGCGGTCGGCGGCCGGGACACCCTTGACTGCGGGCACCAGGTCGGCGAAGTCGTTGGTCCGCTCGCCCAGCTTCTTGATCGCGGCGATGCGGTTGAGCGCCTTGCGGCCCAGCTCGTCGGCGCTGGCCAAGCCCGCCTTGCGGAACACCTTGGCGTAGGCCGGGTTGCGGGTGGAGTCGGCGAAACCGTCCCACTCGCTGATCTTCCCGAGCCGCTCCAGGGGCTTGCGGCCGGCGCGGGCGCGGAACAGCAGCGAGCCGCCTTGGTCGACGCGGGCCAGCTTGCTCCCGGCCACGAGCACGTTGTCGAGCTGGAGGCCGACCGCGTCCCAGTTGGCCAGCCAGACATCGGCCGCGAGACCTTGCAATACTTTCTCGGCCCGCGCCTTGGTCAGCCCGGCGGAGCCGAGCGTGCCGCCGTTCTCGATCATTTCGTTGGCCAGGGCGATCTTGCCTTTCCTCGGCACCAGCGCCGAGCGCGGAGCCTCGAAACCCAGCTCGCGGTAGATGCGGTTTGAGACCGCTTCGGAATACGCCTGGGCCGGGTCGTCGTAGAACTTGACGTAGCGCGTGACACCGTCCGAGCCGCGGTAGATCCCGCCCTCGTTGCTGCCCTTCGCCCCGGCGACGAAGCGCTCCAGCGCCACCGTCTCGTCGAGTTCGGGAATCTTGTTGGGGTCGGGCGGCGGAGGGGGAGGCCCCTTGAAGCCGCGCCCGGTGCGTCCCACGTTGTAGGCGAAGCCGGGAGCGATGCCCTCGGGAACCTCGATCGTCTCGCCCGTGCGCTTGTTCGTCCACGGCCGCGTCTTGATCTCGGGCGCGGGGCTGGGCTTGAACTCGCGGCGCTTCATCTGACGATCGGAGAGTTGGATCAGCTTGCAGCGGCAGTGCCAGCCGTTGGGCGGCCCGCGTGCGGCTGTCCCGCACGGCCGAGTAGCGCAGATACGGCATGCGCTTCTTGAGCCGCTCGACGCGCTCCCAGCGGCCCGCCGCGTAGGACATCCGCAGATTCGTGTCGAAGATCGTCCGCAGCCGGTGCGGGCTGCCCAACTGGGCCACGACCGTCTCCCCCGTGGCGGGATCGACGAGAGTCCGCTTGCCCCACCATCCTTTCTTTTGGAGCAGCGGGGTCAACTGCTTGCGGAATTGATGGAGAGTGGTTCCCTCGCGGATGGCGTCGTCGACGGCCTCGTGGATGTCGGCCAGGATATCGGCGCGGGCGGCCTTGGCCACCGTGAAGGCGTGGGCGTGTTCCTGTTGCCAGACGTCGCGCCAGTCGAAGCTGACCTTCAGCTTCTTGCTCTCGAAGAAGCGGATCGCCTCTTGGGGAGGCAACGCCTTGATCTCGACCCTAGCCAAGATCGGCTCCGGCCTCTCCCGCGGCGCGGGTGGCGAAGCCGGCGCGGGCAAGCAGGTCCGCCAGTTGCAGGGGGTCCATGCGGCTGATCACCTCGGCCAGCTTGTCCCGGAACTGCTTGAGGTCGCGAGACTCAGAGAGCAGTTTCTCGACCGGATCGACGAGCGGACGGACCATCTCCTCCCAGTCCTCCAGTTCCCCGTCGAGCAGTGCTTCGACGGCATCGGGACGGGAAGGCGATTCGGCGTTCGCCGCAATCCGTTCCCGATGGCCCACGGCGCGGTTGGAGGCACTCTCCGGCCCGGTGTTTCGCCGTTCCACGGGTGGACCCAGCAGTTCGCCATCGTCAGCGGGATCGGGCAGCCCCAGCTTGTCCCGAATCACCGACGCCTCGACCCGCAGCCCCAGCGGAGTCAACTTCTCCAAAGCCGTCGTCAGCGCCTGGATGTCCTCGGGTTCCCTCACCAGCAACAGCAGGCGCGGGTAGCTCTTCTGTGGGCCATGGTTCAAGTCGATGAACGGACGCACCAGATCGCGGTTCAAGGTGTTCTCCAACTGCCGCGCGTCGGAGCGCAGGATGTCCTGCCGCACCTTGTCCTGCGCCTCCTCGTTGCCCAGCTTGCCGGGTGTGCCCTCGGTCGTCGCGGTCTGCCCAAGCACGGCCTTCGCGATCTGACGGTCCAGCCGCACCCGAGACGGCGACATGCTTGACGCCATCTGCCGCCGCTACTACGGCACTGAGGCCGGCACGGTCGAGATTGTACTGGAGGCCAACCCCGGACTCGCCGCCCGCGGCCCGCTGCTGCCCGAAGGTATCCTGGTCGAGCTGCCCGAGTTGCCCCGGCCCCCCAAGACCATCCCCACCGTGAAGCTGTGGGACTGAAGATATGATCCAACTTGTCATCGTCAGGGACTTTTCCGATTACCCCGCAGGCCAGGAGGACGGCCGGCGGTTCCGCCTGCACTGGTTGCGTCCGATGTTCAGCCGCGCCGCGGCCACCGGCGAAAAACTGCTTGTTGACCTCGACGGCGGCTGTGGCTACGCGACATCGTTCCTGCGGGAGGCGTTCGGCGGCCTGGCCCAACAGTACACGCCGGAGAAGGTCCTCGAAGTCCTCGCATTCAAGTCCAAAGAAGAACCCCGCCTCGAAGACGATATCCGCCGCTATATCCGCGAGACGAGAACTTCATGACCCCCGCGTACCGCGTTCTCGCCGATGACAACGACATCACCACCGCCATCCGCCACCGCCTGCTGAGCCTGCGCGTCACCGACGAGGCCGGCTACCAGTCCGATGCCGTCGAAATCCAACTCGACGACCGCGGCAACAAGATCGCGCTGCTCCGCAAGGGAGTCAAGCTCGACGTCGCCCTCGGCTACGAAGAAATCGGCCTGGCCCCGATGGGACTCTTTGCCGTCGATGAGATCGAGTTGAACGGGCCGCCCGACGCTTTCACGATCCGCGCCAAAGCCGCCGACATGCGCGGCAGCCTGAAACAACACAAGACGCGCTCCTGGGACCGGACCACCATCGGCAGTCTGGTCGCGGCCATTGCCGCCGAGCACGGCCTGGAACCGCGAGTGGGCGAGACGCTCGCCAGTGTCGCCATCGAGCACATCGACCAGACCGAGGAGTCGGACCTGAACCTGCTGACCCGCCTGTCGAAGCAGTACGACGCCGTGGCCAAACCCGCCGGGGGCAGTCTGCTGTTCGTGCTCCGCGGCGAAGCGAAAAGCGCCGGCGGCCGTGACCTGCGGATCGCCATCCACCGCAACCAGACCAGCGGCCACCGCGTCACCTTGGCCGATCGCGGCCAGTACGGGTCGGTCGTGGCCCACTGGCAAGATGTGGAGGCGGGTGAGAAGGTGCGGACACGGGCGGGTGAGGGCGAACCAGTCTATACCCTACGACACCCCTACCCTAACGCCGCCGAGGCCCAAGCCGCTGCCCAGGCCAAGCTGCGGGCACTGAACCGCGGCACGGGCACCCTCAGCCTGACCCTCAATCCCGGCATGCCCGCCCTTCTTACCGAGACCAACAAGCCCGCCAACCCGGCCCTGACCGCCGGGACCAGGCTGGCGCTCTCCGGCTTCCGTCCAGGCGTCGATGGGGACTGGGTCGTGACCCGCGTCACCCACGAGATCAGCTCCAGCGGCTACTCCACCCAGGTCGAGGCCGAGACGCCTAACGAAAAGTAAACTACCTTTCACTATTCGACCGCCGGGCTATGATCAGGAGATGAGCAGCTTATGAAGCTATCGAGTCCCCTATCAATCATTCTCATTGTCGTCGCCGTCCTCCTAGTAGGGGTGCTTGTCGTCTGGTGGTTTCCTGTTTGGTTGTCGACGGTGCCGCCTAACAGGGAGTCCCCGTCCACGACCATCCGCAATGTTGGCCTCGTGATCGGTGGCATCATTGCTATGGTACTCGCCCTCTGGCGCGGTTACGTGGCCGATCGCCAATCTAAGGCGAGCCAGCGCCTAGCTGAGACGTCGCACCGCCAGGCTGAGACGTCGCACGGCCAGGCCGAGACATCAGAGCGTGGTCTGCTGAACGAGCGTTACCAGAAAGGCGCCGAGATGCTCGGTAGTAAGATTCTCATTGTTCGCCTGGGAGGAATCTACGCACTGCAACGTTTAGCCAAAGAGCATGCTGAGCAGTACCACGTCCAAATCATGCGTCTGTTCTGCGCCTTCGTGCGCCATCCAACCGAGGACAAAGACACCGCCAAATCAACGGACGCGAACGAAACATCAAGCACCAAACTCGCTCGGATACGTGAGGATGTTCAGGTTGCTATGGCGGCGATCGGCACCCGTAGCGACGCCGACATTATCCTTGAGGACAAAGAGGAATTCTGGCGAGACCTGGACGGTGCGATACTGCCCGGCGCGATACTCCATAAAGTGAATCTTTCCTTCACATCCCTGCGCAACACAAAACTGTCTCGCGCGATACTGCCCGGCGCGATACTCCATAAAGCGGACCTGACCGGGGCAAACCTGACCGACGCAAAGCTGTTCGGCGCAAACCTGACCGGCGCAAACCTGTTCGGCGCAGACCTGACCGACGCAACCCTGACCGGCGCAAAGCTCTTTAAGGCAAAAGGCTTCACCCAAGCCCAACTCAATAAAGCGTGCGCCGATCCCCAAAGACCACCCGAGTTGCAGGACGTCTTTGATGCAAAAACTGGTGTTCTCCTAGCTTGGGAGCAATCAGCCTCTCCCTAAACATTCCACGCCACAGGGTCGAGGCCGAGACGCCTAACGAAAAGCCCTACTATATTTAGGTGTGCCTAAACTTATTCACAAATCAAGTGTCGCACGTTCACAAATCAAGTGTCGCCTTACATCCCAACGGCCGCTTCAAGTCGAATCTGTAGACGCATGTTCGGCGGAACTCCCGCCGGTTATTGTCGTAGACGGGCAACTCCAAATGATAGGGACTCGAAGAGCAGACCGTTTCGACGTCCCGGCCGAGCCGCCACACCCGGGCGTCTTTGATGTGCTCGGTGGAATAGGAAACCGTCTGCGCGGTGAAACGAATATCCCCTCACACCCGAGGCCAACGAGTTTAACCCGCCTTTCTCACCACGTGGCGAAGCGAAGTGCGTGAGAAGCCCGTCCGTGCAAGGCGCGCGCCGCTCGGCGACTCATTTCCTGAACAATGCGGGCGTACTTGAACCCTACGTTGAGCACGGTGAGCAAGCGCAACGCAGTAATGGCGGGCTTATCGCGTACTTCGCTTCGCCACGTGGTGAGAAAGGCGGGTTAAGGCTGGGAGAGCGCCTCTTTCTCGAGTCCGCTGTTGTAGGCGGCCTCGCTCAACGTTAGTTCGGCGAAATCCTTCCCATTCTGGAGGATCTTGGTTTTGAAGGGAACGCGGATGCCGTCGACTTCGCGATAGTCGGAAAAGATCTCCTCTACCTCAGCCGGCGCGCCGCTCATCGCGGCTCCCTGGTAAGCCGACTTGAGGACGTCTCCCGACGACGAGTCGATCCACAGCTTGACGGAAAAACTCTCGCCCGCCGAGATCTCGATTACGTCGGCGGCGTTCCCATCCACCTCGCCGGATTCAACGAAATTGACTTTGCGCTCAGGATCACGGTCGCTCAAAAGCAACGACTCGCGCATGTGAAAGAGTGCTTCCTGGGCTTGCTTCAACGGCGGACCGACCAACGGCGCCTGACCCTGCGGTCCCTTCATCCAGCCGCTATCGCCCGCCGCCAAAATCACCATGGCGCCGAAGGGCAGTTGCATCTCCTGTCGCAAGACGTCGGGGAGAATGATGCGCGTCGTCTGCGCGGCCGTCATCATTCCTCCCATCGCTACCAGCTCCCCTTTTCTCGTCAAGTCTTTCACGGCGGCCAGTTTCTCCGCCCCGCCGGCGGCTTCTTGGGCTTTCAGAAGTATCTTGACTCCCTTGGCCAGCGTGGCGTCGTCCGCCTGAGCCAGCTCTTGCTGGGGTTGGGGAATCGTCAAGTCAATCTTGCGGACCTGTTTGCCCAGGTCTTCCAGGGGTCGGTCGAAATCCGACGGCTTGCCGACCACGACCAGCTTCATGGACTTGGGGTGCAGGTACTCTTTGGCTACTCGTTGAACATCCTCTTTGGTGACCGCGGCCAGCTTGTCCCGGTATTGGAAGATAAAATCCCTCGGGTAGCCCCAGTAGAGGTAGCGCATCAAGCGGCCCAGCGTCTTGCCCTTCGTGTCGAAGTTGAAGACGAAACTGTTCAGCACGGAGTCCTTGGCGGTTCGCAGCTCGGCGTCGGTGACCGGCTCGTTACGGATGCGCTCGATCTCGCCCATCACCTCCTCGATGGCCTGCACGGTGGACTCCGACTTGGTGGCCATGCTGACCCGAAAGATTCCGGGATGATTGTAGTTAGCGCCCCAGGACGCGCCCACGGAATAGGCCAATCCCAGGTCGCTGCGGATACGCTGAAAAAGCCGGCTCTGAAAACCACCGCCCAAAATGCCGGCCATCACCCTCAACGCCGGGTAGTCCTCGTCCCTCCGGAGGCCGCCCAGGTGTCCAATCCGGATGTTGCTTTGGTTGACGTCCTGCTTCTCGGCCAAGTAGAGGCCGCCCTCGTCTTTTCGCTCGACCTCGGGGAACAGCGGAACCTTCGGCTGCTCGACCGTCCAGTGCTTGAACGCCTTTTCGACCTTGGCCTTCATCTCGTCGCTCGAGAAATCACCGTAGACGGCCAGTTTGATATTGGCCGGGAAAAAGTAGCGCCGGTAAAAACCTTCCAGGTCGGCTTTCTCGATACCATCGACATGTTCGTGTTCTAGCTGCCATCCGTAAGGGGTCTGCCGGCCATAGACTAGGTTCGTGAATTCACGGCTTGCAACGCCCCCGGCATCGTCATTGCGCCGTGCGATGCCGCTGCGCACCTGGTTCTTTATGAGGTCAAGCTTGTCCTGCCGGAAGGCAGGGTTCATCAACACGTCGGCGTAGATCTCGAGTACGCGATCGATGTTTTTCTTCAGCGTCCAAAAGTTGGCGCTCCCGCTGGTCTCGCCGATGTTGGTTTCGACCGAGGCGGCCATGTTTTCCAATTCTTCATCGATCTCGGGACCGGTCCGCGAAACGGTGCCGCCCAGACGAAGAACCTCCCCGGTGATGCCCGCCAGGGCAATCTTTTCCGCCGGATCAAACAAATTTCCGGTGCGAACCGAGGCGAAGCCGTTGATGGTTGGCAGGTCGTGGTCTTCTAAGAGATAGATCTCCATCCCATTGGAGAGAGTGTGTGTGGCCACCTCCGGGACATCGATTTCCCTCATCGGGGGGAAACGCTTCGTGACCTCGGCGGGCGAGGACGCCGCTTTGATCTTCTTTTTGGGACGCCGCTTCGCCGGCAGGCCGCTTGGCGCGGCCACGGCCCAGCACAACACGATCACAAACAGCCAATGGGCAGTCCGCCTGGAGTGTCTTCTCATCTCACTCTTCAACGCTCGGCTCCTCATCCGTTGATGGTTTGACCGAATAGGCCACGGTGCGGTGGTCGCGGCGGAAGTATTTTTTCGCCACCCGCTGGACATCGTCGGCCGTCACGCTATTGATTTCGTCGAGCCACCGAAACATCTGCCGCCAATCCCCGCAGGCGAGGTGATTCTCCGCCAGAGCGCCCGCTAGTCCGGCATTGTTGTTGAGCCCTCTGATTAACGACGCCCGCGCTTTCGTCTTCACCATTTGCAGCGTGTCGGCGTCGACTTTTTCGTTGCGCATCCTTTCGATGACCTCATACATCGCTTGTTCGTTCTCTTCGACCGTGTGGCCGGCGGCCGGCATGGCAAAAAACACAAACAAGGAAGCGTACTTGTCGCCGGGGAAGTTCGGGAACCCTCCGGCCACGATGGCGACTTGCTTGTCGCGAACCAGATCTTTGTACAGCCAGCTCGTGCGGCCACCACTGAGGACGCTCGAGATGACGTCGAAGACGGCGCGATCGGGATCTTGCCGGGAGGGCTTTCCATAACCAATCACAATAGTGGGCTGGGCCTCGGATACGACTTCGATGCGGCGCTCGCCCTGTTGCGGCGGCTCGAGGGTTCGGACCGATGGGGCGGCCGGTCTCCGCGGCAAGCGGCCAAAGTAGGCTTCGGCCAGCCGCCGCATCTCGCTGGGATCGACGTCGCCGGCAATGGCGATCGTGAGCTTGCTCGGCGCGTAGTAGCTGTGAAAGAATCGCCGTGCCTCCGTGGCGCTCAGGTTTTCGATGTCGCTTGCCCACCCCACGCCGGGACGCCCGTAGGGGTGCGCTTGATAAGCGGTAGCTAGAAACGCTTCGATCAACTTGCCGACAGGGTTCGATTCGGTGCGCAGCCGTCGCTCTTCGCGTACGACATCCCGTTCCTTGTAGAAGTCACGGAGAACGGGGTTCAAGAAACGCTCCGACTCCAGATAGAACCACAGTTCCGCGCGGTTCGAAGGCAAACTGTAAACGTAGAGCGTGTAATCCAAACCCGTGCCGGCGTTGAGCCCCGCTCCGCCATTCTCCTCGATCAAGCGCGTGTATTCGTCGCTGTTCCCCAGCTCGACGGCTTCGTCGACCTTCTGTTGAAATTGCTTCTCCAGTTCCGCGAGGCGGTCCTTGTCCGCGCGCGGACCCTTGCCCTTCTCTGCTTGTAGCTGTTGATAAGCGCGCTCGAGCGCGGCAAGCGCCTGGCGTTCCTGCTTGTAGTTTTTCGTTCCGATCGTCGGCGTCCCCTTGAAGGCCATGTGTTCGAACATGTGCGCCATCCCCGTTTGCCCCGCCGGGTCGTCGACGCTTCCGACATCGGCAAGCGTGCGAAAGGAAACAACAGGAGCTTCGCGCCGCTCCAGCACGATAAAGTGCAAGCCGTTGTCCAAATCGAATTCGGTGATCGTTTTCTCGAACGCCTCTAGGTCCTGCGCCGGCGTGGTCGGCGGCGAAAACAGCCCCCACGCGAAGAAAATCAGCATTCCCCGAACTGCAAAGCGCCTCATACTGACGAAGGTAGCGCAGATGAGCCGATTCGCGCAAAGGCTCGACGGATGAAACGTTGGGATTCGCACCATGCCAATGTTTTGGGCCGAGCGACCGAAGGCAGAACAGAGACACGGATGCGCTCAAGGCTCTCTACCTGCACGGGGTCCCGCACTCCCACTCCAGCGGCCCACAACGGTCGATGGAAAACGAGGAACAACAAACTCTCGCATCGTTCGCTAATGTCCTCGGGCAGCTCTGACGATCGATCTTCGACGACATAATCGCGTTGCGCATTGAGATTCCTCTCGTTCGCACAACACGCACTCGCGTTTCGTCTTCGTGCGTTTCGCAAGCCTAATCGTGCACTCAATGAGCTTGGCCGCGAAAAAAGTTTTTTCGCCAACACACTCCCACAGCAAGCGTGCGAGAACAGCGAGAGTGCACGGAAGGCCTTTTTGACAGGGGTTCCACGCGAGTTCCTCTTTTTGTCTCTTGCATTAGCGCACTCGAAGCCGATGAGAAGCTCAAACAAAATGAAAAAAATGTTTTGACTTTGGCGCTAGACATGTTAAAACATTTATGATGATCAATGTAGTGGGCGAGCGGGAGAACACGGCTGTTGATTGTCAACTCATCTGGCAGGTTCGCGAGCCCGCGATGTTGAACCCTAATCAATGAGGTGAATCGATATGGCGAAGAAGAAAGCCAAGAAGGCGGTCAAGAAGGTGGTCAAGAAGGCGGCGAAAAAAAAGGTAGCCAAGAAGGCCGCCAAGAAGAAGACCGCCAAGAAGGCCGCCAAGAAGAAAGCCAAAAAGGCCGCGAAGAAAAAGGCCACGAAGAAAAAGGCCGCCAAGAAAAAAGGCGGCCGCAAGAAAAAGTAGTAGCTGAGCAAGGGCGGCCGAGCCGAGCAATCTTCTGGGATGCTGGCAAGGCCGCTTAGCTCCCCGTGCCGGAGCCGACTCGTGGAATGCCGGTACTTGGGTTAGGTTAAGGAAAGACGGCAGCCCGAAAGGGCTGCCATTTTTTGTCCCTCCTCCACGGTCGGCAGGCGGTTTGGAAGTAAGGGGCGGCTCCAGTATCCTAAAGGAAAGCTCAAGTTGGGCGGCCGGCGCTGCGCGGGGAGTCCTCCGCCGCGGGGAATGGACGTGGCCGATTCCCCGTCAACGACTTTCGTCTCCCCCATGTGGGGAACGAGGCCGTTAGGGAAGCGACGATCGAATGACAGTACCCGTTTTTCTCCCAACTTGGCTGCTACCGCGCCCCACGAGACCGCATCGATGATCGTCAGCACGCAAACCGTTCATTTCGACTCTCTCAAACTCGACTGTGGAGAGACTCTCTCGCCGGTGGAGGTAGCTTACGAGGCCTACGGCGAACTCAACGAGCGGCGTAGCAACGCCATTCTCATCTTGCATGCTTTCTCCGGGGACGCGCACGCCGCCGGTGTCTCCAACGGGGACGGCAAGCCCGGCTGGTGGGACGACATGATCGGCCCGGACAAGGCTTTCGACACCGACAAGTACTTCGTCATTTGCTCCAACGTACTCGGCGGGTGCCGCGGGACAACCGGTCCCAGCTCGATGAATCCGGCGACCGGCAAGCCCTATGGTTCGCGATTCCCGTTTGTGACGATCGCCGACATGGTCCGCCTGCAGAAGCAGTTGGTCGATCACCTGGGCATTGAGCGGCTGCTCTCGACGACGGGCGGCTCGATGGGCGGAATGCAGGCGCTGCAATGGGTCGTCGACTACCCCGACAGCGTGGCGTCGGCGATACCCATCGCCACAACGACCCACCACTCAGCCCAGCAGATCGCTTTCGACGAGGTCGGCCGCCTGGCCATCATGGCCGATCCCGACTTTGCCGGTGGAGACTACTACGAGGGACCGCCCCCGGCGCGCGGGCTCGCGGTCGCGCGCATGGTCGGCCACATCACCTACATGAGCGATGAGTCGATGCGTGAAAAATTCGGCCGTCGCCGTTGCGCCGACGAGGATCCGAACGACGAATTCGCCGGCCTGTTTGAAGTCGAAAGTTATTTGCGCTATCGCAGCGGCCAGTTCGTGAACCGCTTCGACGCCAACTCTTACTTATGTATTACCCGGGCCATGGACTCCATCGATCTCAGTGCGGGCCACGGATCCTTCAGCGAAGCTCTAGTCCGAACGACGGCTCGGTTCCTTGTCGTCAGCTTCACTTCCGACTGGCTCTACCCCAGCTATCAGTCCCAAGAGATTGTTCGCGCGCTCCGCGGCCGCAACCTCGACGTCACCTACATCGAGCTTCCTTCCAACCACGGCCATGACGCGTTCTTGGTCGAGGTTGGCGAGCTGACCGAGCTGGTCAAGAATTTCCTCGACAATACTTTGAGGAAAGTCGAGAGCGCCGCTTTGCCCGGCGGCTCCTTCCACACCTAGGCCACGTGGCGAGGCGAGGTGCGTGAGAGGCCCGTCACCCAACGCTTGTACCCTGGTGTATGGGAACGGAATGCGAGAGGCATTCGTGTTGCAAGTAGGGCTCGTGACGCCACAGAACCCCGTCCAGTGGCTGCAGTCGTTAACCTTCGAAGAGGATCGATGCCTTCGACCAAGAGCTGGAGGCGAAGGTGAACCAAAATTCAGCGGATCTGGCTTTCATCAAAGATCTTGTCAGGCGGCTCGCTCTCGCGCATGGCGTACTGCGTCGCGATGAATGAACCGCCGCGAGCGGGAAAGCTCGATCGGAGCGTTCACGCAGTCCCATGGCGCGGGTCTGGGCCAAACGACCTCTCGTTCGCCAGTACGAGAATTCCCACCAGGGGGCTGTCGGTCCGCTTGCCGACAATACTGTACGCCGGCTGATGCACACAAACTGTTGCCACGAGCCATGGCCGCGGGAAATCTCGTCGGAGAGGCTCCTGAGCGCGCGACGACGATGCAGGCGCCCGAGGAGACAAGATCCGTTTTCGACCGCTACAATATCGTCAGTGAACTTGATCGGCACGATGCCGCCAGCTAGCCCGCTTTGAACAGTACGTTGAGCACGGCGAGCAAGCGCAACGCAGTCATGGCGGTCCTATGGCGTGCTTCGACCGTCAGGTGGTGAGAAATGCGGGCTAGGTTCGCGCGGGTCTTTCCGACGGTCGCTTTGGGATAGCTTTCGCGGGCGGGTGAGGAAAGATCCCCGTAGGTTATTGAATTACAACGTGCTGGAGTGGCGGAACTGGCAGACGCACGGGACTCAAAATCCCGCGCCCTTCACTGGGCATGAGGGTTCGACCCCCTCCTCCAGCACCACGACGCTTTCTTGAACCGGAAGCGATTCTGGCGAATCCCAAGGGGGCGGGCAACTGACGACCAAGCTCCTCTGAAGCGGCGCTCCTCGTAGAGATCACCTCTACACCTAACCCATCTTTTTCATCGACACGCGGCCGGCCGCTAGGCTTTCAACTGCTTTTCGAGATCGCGGACTTTCTTCGAGAGCCGGCTGAGCTTGCCT
The DNA here is from genome assembly GCA_965248365.1 of Bryobacterales bacterium. Taxonomy (GTDB): domain Bacteria; phylum Acidobacteriota; class Terriglobia; order Bryobacterales; family UBA6623. Next base: position 2,593,505 of record CBDFJA010000004.1, read on the forward strand.
TCGAGCTTTTTGTATTCGCTTCGGCGCACCCATTCGAGGTCTTTCTTGATTTTGGAAGCGCTCTTCTGCGCCTTCTCGGCTTCCTTCAGCACGGCGGATCGCAACTTGTCGGCCGACTTTTGCGCCCGCTCGAGCAACTCCAGCACCGCTTCCTTACGATCGGAACGACTGAGATCGCCCTTTCGAATGAGTTCATCAATGATTTTTTCGGCCTTGGCTTTGGTGACTTCGAAAGCGCCGATCGAGGCCAGCACCGTGTTCTTCAAAATCGACATTGCTTAGCTCCCTTGGCGGCAAGCGCCGCTTGATCGGTGGATCATTCCGTTTCCTCGCTAGGGGACTGTCCTGCAGACGAGTTAACTATTGATTCGGAAACGTCGGGCGCGAAAGCGACGTGGCGCACGCTTTCAGCGTGCTGTGCCGGCATGCTTGCCGGCATCCCACTGGCCAGCCGAGGCGCCGGCGCACCAACGAGACATGTCGCCAAGAATGGCGACACGGCACGCCGGGAGGCGTGCGCCAGGTCGCCGGGACGATCAGAGTCTTGTCCGGGACAGCTCACTAGTAACCATGATAGCGGTAAAGGGTGCACGGGCTGCTATCGAACCGAGAGGCACGCGAACCGGGAATGCCAATTGATTCGGGCTTGACCGGTGTTCAACAGCGCCCCTTCTCACCTCGTCGATGCGAGAAACGCCCGTCGTGCTCACGCGGCGGTCGGTGTAAACGTCGGGCCTTGACCGCACCCTTGCGGGCGCGGCTCGGCTTCACACATCCGGCCTCAACCTCACGCGGGAAGCGTCCAGTAGTGCAGGCTGAACAAACGGTCCGTATCGGTCCACACCTGGGTGGGATCGAATCCGGCGCGCGCGGCTAGTTGGCCGAACTCCTCGATGCTGTATTTGTAGGAGTTTTCCGTGTGGATGGTCTCGCCCTTGGTGAACGATATCGATGCGCCGTCGAGTCGAACAGTCTGGGACGTGAGACTTTCGATGTGCATTTCGACCCGGCCAAGCCCCTCGTCATAGAACGCGGCGTGTCGAAACTTCCCCAGGTTGAAATCCGCGTCTAGCTCCCGGTTCATACGCTCCAGAAGGTTGAGGTTGAAATCAGCGGTCACTCCCTGGGAATCGTTGTAGGCGGCATCGAGAGCGTCCTTGTCTTTTTTGAGGTCGACGCCGAGCAGCATCGAACCGCCGCGGCCCACGCGGCGGACCGTCGTATCCAGAAGATCCCGCGCCTGGTCCGGATCAAGGTTGCCAATCGTCGATCCCGGGAAAAAGACCATCCGGCCGCCGAAGGGAAACTTCCGGGTTTCCGGCAGCGGGAACGAACGGGTGTAGTCGGCGCAGACGGCGATGACTTCAAGATCGCTGTAGGATTCGGCCAGCGCGGTCGCCGACTCGATCAGATGATTCCTGGAAACGTCGACGGGAATGTAGGTGCCGCGGCCGCCCAAGGCGTCCAACAAGATGCGAATCTTGCGGCTGCTGCCGCTTCCGTATTCGATGATGAGGAACTGTTCGCCGATCAGGTCGGCGATTTGGCCGGCGTTTTCCTCGAGAATAGAGATTTCCGCTCGGGTCAGATAATATTCGTCAAGCTCGCAGATTTTCTCGAATAGCTCGGACCCTCGACGGTCGTAGAAAAACTTGGGGGCAATGCTTTTTCGTTTCCGCCGAAGGCCGTCTAAGACCTCTTCCCGGAAATCTTCGGCGTGGGGATAGCAGTCTTGGACAGTGATTTTATCGAGCTGCCGTGTGTCCATTCTTACCGAGCCAGCCGCAAACCGCTAAATTGCCAGCGCGTCTGGGGAGGGAAGAAGTTTCGGTACGTGGCTCTGATATGACCGGCCGATGTGGCGCAGGAACCGCCGCGCAACACGAACTGGTTGCACATGAACTTGCCGTTGTATTCTCCGACAGCCCCGGGCGCGGGCTTAAAGCCCGGGTAAGCCGTATAGGGACTCTGGGTCCACTCCCAAACGTCGCCGAACAACTGAGCCGGCTCGTCCCCGCCGGGGGGCGCCGGACGCGGGTGTAGCTCCCCTGAGTTGAGTAGATTCCCTTCGACCGTCCGACCGGCGGCCGCGGTCTCCCATTCGGCTTCGGTCGGCAGCCGCCGGTCGCGCCAGCGGGCGTAGGCGTCCGCCTCGAAATAGCTGACATGGGAAACCGGCTCATTCTCTTCCAGCCGCCGTGGGCCCGACAGCGTCATCACCCACCAGCGGTCGTCTATCCTCTCCCAGTAGAGTGGGGCGTTCCATCTTTGTTCCTGTACCGCCGCCCAGCCATCGGAAAGCCAATGTTGGGGTTGCCGGTAGCCTCCCGCTTCGATGAACTCCAGGTATTCACCGTTGGTGACCAGAGTCGTGGCCAGCTCGTAGGCCTCAAGATGCACTTGATGGCGGGGTTCTTCATTGTCATAGCGGAACCCGCTGCCCGCGAAACCGATCTCCACGATTCCCGACGGGTAAGGGACCCAGCCTGTCGGGCCCCCGGCGCCGGCCGCGCGCTCGCGGGGAGGCGCATAAGCCGGCTGCAGTGGATTAGCCCCCAAAATGTGCTTGATATCGGTCAAAAGCAGCTCTTGATGCTGCTGTTCGTGATGCAAGCCGATGGTCAACAGCGGCTCGATCCGCAACCACGTTTCCTCCTCGGCCGCATCGATCAAATCGAGCATGAAGCGGTCCACGTATTGCCTATAACCGCTGATTTCCTCGACCGTCGGCCGCGACAGCAGGCCTCTTTCCGGTCGCGGGTGCCGTTGCCCGACGGTCTCATAGTAGGAGTTAAATAAATAGTTGTATTGCGGGTGAAATTCCCGATAATCCGCCTGGAAAGGAATCAGCAAGAAACTTTCGAAAAACCAGCTCGTGTGGGCCAGGTGCCATTTCGGGGGACTGACGTCATCCATCGTTTGGACGACGTAGTCCTCGATGGCCAGTGGTCCACAGATCCGCACCGACGTTGTCCGGACTTTCTCGAAGGATTCCGCCGCCGCTTTCTTCGACCCGGAGGATGCCCCCTGCCGAACATCCATGGAGACCGGTCTTGTGAGCTGCGCTGACATTTCGGCAATAGGATTCCTTGGCGGAATCCCTTATCTTACATAATCTCTATCGGATGAATGGCTTGTAGGCTAACTCGACGGTGGAAAGAGGCGCCAAGCCACGCGGACGGCGACACCGAGGCTTGCGCCACATGCCGCTACATTTCCGGACGCCCACTAGATCTGTCGAGGCAAGGCATGCCGCTCCCCGCACTTGCCCGAAGGGGACTGCGACGAAACGCGGCGCCAAACTCGACGCGAATTCGCTCAACGCACTGCTCCGTAAACCTGCACCACCTGGCGGGGCGAACTGCCTGAAAGGCCCGTCAATACAAAGGCGAGCGCCGCTCGGCAACCTCGGGCACCGCATGCCGTGCCCCTCATTCTTGAGCCCACGTTGAGCACGGCGCGCAAGCGCAACGCAGTCATGGCGGACCTATGGCGTGCTTCGCCGGGTCGGGTGGCGAGAAATGCAGGTTAAGATGGGAACGTGCTTAGCGAGCCGGCAGGCAGCCTCGACACGAGAGCATCGTTTGGAGTTTTCTGGTGGATGCTCCTTGTTTTCAATTTTGGCTTAGCCGCGGCAGGCACGATCTACGCTTCTCTGCACAGCATCCCGGCGGCGATCGCGGGACCAATCCTAGCCGCCCTCCTCGTGCAAGCTTCCGTCTACCTGGTCCCGGCCTTTCCGGAGATCCGCCGGTGGCTGGAAGTTCGCCTGCCTCGCGCCCGGCTGGCGTCCCTCACGGTGGCGGCGTCACTGGCGCCCTATTTGATCTACTCGCTGGCCAGCGGAGTCTTCGCCTGGCTGTCTCTGGCCAAGCTCTTGGGATTCTGCCTGGTCATTTCCTTCCTGTTTGTTTTCGCTCCTCCCAAGCGGGACGGTTTCCCCTGGCAAGATATCGTCGTCCTCGCCCTGCTCGCTTACCCGGCGATCAGCGGCGTGACGTTTTTTCGCGAGATCTACGCAACCCCCACGGCGAAAATCCCCTCGCTGGTTTTTCTGGGGAAGATCATGCTGATCCCTCTTGGGGCTACCGTTTATCTCTCCTTGCGAGGGGTCACAGGGACGGGCTTTCAACTCAGAATCTCGGGCCAAGATCTAAGGGAGGGCCTGAGAAACTACCTGTTCTTCTTGCCCCTCGGAGTGCCGCTGGCCTGGGGCCTCGGGTTTGTTCGTTGGGGACCCAAACCGGTGGACAGCCCGGGTGATGTCGTCAGCGTCGTCGGTAGTATCGTCGGCGTCTACCTGGTTGTCTCGCTGGGCGAAGAACTCTACTTTCGCGGGATCATCCAAAACCTTCTGACTGAACGGCTTGGAAGCGCGCCGAGCGCTCAGCTCATAGCCAGTTTGCTCTTCGGTCTGGTGCATCTTCCCCGTGGTTTCCCCAATTGGCGCTATGCCCTGGTGGCGGCGGTTGCCGGGTGGTTCTATGGCCGAGCCTACGCCCAACGCGGAAGTGTCGTCGCCTCCAGCGTGACCCATACGTTGGTCGTCGTCACCTGGAAACACCTATTTCAGTAAGTAGGGTTGCATTGGGTAGATTCGCCTCTAGAATCAAGCCCCCGTCCCATCCGCCTCCGTGCAAGGGCCTTAACGGATCCGAGTAGAGTGAGGAAGGCGCCGGGCGTCGGTCTCTCGCCCCGCGGGCCGTCATAAGATCGGTTCAGGTCCTATCATGCTCGCAACAGATTCGTGGTCCCCGAACCTGCGATTGTCCACTCGCAAGAGCGAATACACCGTCCAAGAAGCGGCCCGTGTGTTAAGGGTCAGCTTCGAGGAGCTTCGGTCGCTGCTGATTCGCCACGTTCTCGACGAAATGGATTCGATCGAAAACATCCCCAAGATGCGATTCAAGCCCGCCGATCTAGTCATGCTCAGCCTAGTTTCGCACGGACCGGACGAAACGGTCCGCATGGCCGATTAAGATACGGCGGCGTTGCGCCCGAAGCTCTCCGTATGCCGACAAGCGGGTGCGATCACGCCTCTACATCCCTGACGGCAGGCCTTGGCCTCCACTCCTGGCGACTGCTGGTGAGCCGCCATGAACTTCGTACACCCCGTGGCGTGAAAACGCGGCGCTGCAGGCGAGGGCTAGCTATAACTACTTTCCGGCGCAAAAAGGAGAAACTGCGTGGTGGCTGGGTACAGTCCGCCAATTTCGCGTCCGGACGCGCCTGTAAATTGTTGACTCTTGGGAGGCGCGAAATTGGTGACAGCTTGGCTGGACCGGCCTTAACTCACGAGTATTGCGGTTAGCCCGGGTTAGGATGGTGGAGGGAATGCAGAGTTCCCGCAACCCATACTCCCTTAGAACCGATATTCGTAATACATTGATTTAAAGAGCCTTACGAACGTCAACGGATGGCTTCCACATGGAGGAAATCCTTATTTATCCATATTTCCCCCCTTTAAGACTCGGACGCGGGTTCGATTCCCGCTAGTGGTCACATCAGCCGTTCCTCTGACACTGGGGCCGGGATGCCCGGATCGTCATTCTGGACGCTGTTTACCCTCGTACTGACGGCGCGCCTCTCGTAAGGGCCAGCACGCGGTTCACGCACTAGCTGGAGGAGCCGCGGCACCGGCGAGGTAGGATCGAGCCAGTCGGCGAACCGGTCGGAGTCGATGATCGCCGGCTGTCTGTGGTGGATGTCGGCAAGCGTCGGGGAGGCCGTCGTGGTGATGATGGAGACGGACTCCAAGGGTTCTCCGCCCTTATCCCAGCGCTCCCACAGCGCGGCAAACGACAGCAGTGATCCGTCGGCGAGCACCAGGAAGTAGGGCTGCTTTCCGCGCCGGGTCAGCTTCTGTGTGAAACGGCCACACATGGCTGGATGCTCTCCGCGTCGCCCGTCTCGAGGTCCGTGCTCTGCGTGCGGCGGATGGGTCGAGCGTTAAATTAAAGACCAATGGGCTTGTAGGGGTCTTATTCATCCCCAATAGCCTCGTGCGTCTCCAACGGAACGTTGGACCGAGACGGAGACTGCCCCTTCCTAACCTGATGTCCGCTGACACAGCGAGCCACAATCATGGGAGCCGTGATATCAGCCTTGCTCGTTGTATTTCGGCTTTGAGCGAGCAATGGCACGGGCCTCGGCTTCCCTAGCCTTCTGGACACTCGATTTTTGTTCAATCTGAACCTTTGCGCCGGGTATATTGCCAGCGTCAAGATGCTCCTGAATTCTTTCCTGCACTCTACCCCTCTTCGCTACCCCAATATAGTTCGGTGGGGTATCCACTTCATTCAGGTACACCCTATGGGTTGTGGCCTCGCGGCTCCGGACAGGAATGTGAGATTGCGAGGATCGTGCGAGTGGCCGCCAAGCCGACCCACACACGTGCGGCCGGGGACGGCCTACAGGTCGCCCCCTTGTAGGTAATGCTCGCCAACCAGGCCTGAAAGGCGCTATCACTTGGCGCGCACAAATTGGTGCCCGATACGTCCGAGCGAAGGCCACTTCCTCGAACTCGGTCTTGGGATCCTGGCCTTTTCGGAACAGCGCCACGTCGAAGCCGTTGACTTCGATGGCGAACTGCCAGTTCTGATAAAGACTCTGGGGCATGTTTCCACTGCGCATCGATCTGTCTCCTTTACGTGATCTCTATGATTTCCCGGAAGTCGGCCCCGGTGGTGGTGAGCACGAAGTGGAGCTCGATAAACTCCGCCGTCCGGGTGGGCTTCACAAAGACCCGGGCCACCAGCTGGTTGCGGTCGATGGCGGCCGGCGTGTTGGTCTCCTCGTCGCACTGGACGGCAAAGTCAACCAGTCCGCCCTTACCCCGGAGTTCTTCCAGGAAGGTGTGAATCAGCCGCACCAGTGACCGCCAAGTCTGGGGGTTGTTGGGTTCGAAGACGACGAATCGGGACGACTCGGCAATGGCCTCTTCGATATGGATCATCAGCCGCCGGACGTTGACCCGGTCGAGCGCCGAGGGCTGGCTCTGGAGGGTCTTTTGGCCCCAGACATGGATGCCCGAATCGGGGAAGGAGACGATGGCGTTGACCCCTTCCGGATAGAGCACGTCGCGCTCGCCGCGGCTGGTTGGATAACCGAGCGCGAGGGCGCCCACGATGCGGCCTCGGTCGATGCCCGCCGGGGCCTGCCAAACGCCGGCCTTGCGGTCGCTGCGGGCAAAGCAGCCGGCCACGGCGCCGGAAGGCGGCACCCGCTTGGGTTTGCCGCTCACCGGGTCCTGGACTTCGATCCACGGGTAGTAAAGGGCGCCGTAGGAGGAATTGAAGGCCGCGTGCGAGTACATGCCCTTTCCTTTTCGAAATTCGACCGCCTCCCGCGGTTCGAGATGCAACGGCGCCTCGGCCAGAAACATCAGGTCTTTTCGCTTTTCCGCGTAGGCGATGCCGCCATGGATCACGGCCGCCGTGGTGACACCGGGGGCGAGAGCCAAGTTCAGGGCATCGATTTCGTCGAAGGCGTAAAAACCGGTATGGGCGCTTGGATCTCCGATGTAGTCGGCGTCCGTAAGCCCGGCCAATCCGTCGTTGCCGTTGTAGAAAAAGAACCTGCCGACTTGGGGACGGTCCTCGGCCGCTACAGAAGATGGACTGAGATCTTTGACCCTGATGAATTCGGAGCGTCCGTTGACGGCCAGCTCCACGTGGTTGGGAGCCGACTCGTCCATGGTCAGGTCACCGAAGGTCTCGACGACCACCTCCCGGTATCGAACAACGAGGTTGAATTCAGTCTCCGGATTGCGTTGACTGTCTTCGATTTCGACAGCGAGACGATCGCCCCATAATCCTTCGTTGGCGGCCGCGACACCGAGCGTGTGTTGGCCGTCCACCCCTCCTGCCAGGTTCGTCTCCGCTACCGGCTGCACGCTTCCGTTATCTTTGACCGACACGTGGACCAGCTGCTTTGCTTCCGGCGTGGCGGTGACCGCCAGCACGACTTCATCCGCCGTGCTGATCACCGCCTCGGCGCCGTCGGTCTCCAGGTTGACCTGAATTTTTCGGCCTGCGACGTTCACCGAAAGCGGTGTGTTCGTTCCCGCCCCAACCAGCTCGACCTGGATGGTGTTCCCCCAGGCTTCAGCCCACTGGGCGACCCATCGGATGCGGTCCACCCCCGCCGTACCGGTCTCGAGACTCGCTGGGACTCGGCGACGGTCCCAAAACGTCACCGCCGAGGTGTTAGCAGTCAGGCTGTTGCGGTCGGTCGGATCGGCCAGATGCGCGATCCGGACGGCGTAGAGCACCGAACCGCCGTTGTCGAAGAAGGCGCGCGCGGCGTAGGCCAGGTAGCCGCCCTGGATGTAGGAACCGAATTTGTTGACAAACTGCTCCCAGCTGGTAACCAGCACCGCCTGGTTGATGGGGCCGCGCTCGGCCACGCCCACCATGCCGGCAGACGAGGTGGACAGGTGCTTGACGTAATGGCTGAAATCGATCTCTCGGGTCTGGACACCCGGTGATAGATTCGTCATGGTTTACCTCCGCGTTTGCGACTTCGGGGGGTGGCAGGTTGCTTGCCCTTGGGTATCGCTTTGGATCGGGTCTGGGAAGCCGAAGCAGCCTTCCCTCGAGCCTTGGGCGGCTTGACGACTTGGGTGAGCGTGACCAGGCCGCGCGTCTCGGCCGCTCGTAGTTCCTCAGAGACGTCTTTCTTGCTGACGAGGCGGCTCTCACGCGGGCCGAGATGAAGCCCCTGGCCCTGGGTAGCGAGCCCGAAGGTCAGGGGTTGAAACAATAGATTCTTGATGGCGATCACTTTCATTTCCTCCTTCGCTTACGGCGTATAGAGACGCTCCTCGTGGACCGCGTCCCGGAATTGGAACCGGCGGTCCTTGATGAGCCCTCCGACTTCGATACGCCCGTCGTAGACGGGACAGTCCTCGATCCGGCAGCGGCCCGAGCTCTGCCGCAGATTCGAGAGATTCACCCGCCGCAGGCCTCCCAGGGGCACCCGCTCGGTGAGAGGGAGTGAGCCGCGGTCCGCGACGATCACCTCCGGATGCACCTGATAGAAACGCGCCACCTTCTCCTCGAGATCGAGCAGCTTGCCCTCGTGGGCGGCGGTAACGATGACGTCGAAGTCGAGGTGATAAAGGCGCGGATGGCGGCAGGACTGGTAACTCAGGTTCGGAACGTCCTTTTTCACCATCCGGGCCTGAGTGCGCCGGTCGCCGTTCTCGACCAAGGTCGGACCCTGCAGAATGAGGCTCGGGACCTTCGGTACTTCGAACACATCGTCCGAGGCAACGAGGACGGCCTCCGGGTCGATCTCCGCCTTCACCAGGCGAATCAGGGTTTCCACAACGGGCCGAACGGTCGTTAGCAAAGTCGCGCACCTCCAGTGCTTCTTTGGATACTTACCGGAGAGCGCCGGAAAGTGTCGGGACTAGGTTCAGAGCGCCGCACGGATGGCCTCGCGGTAATGCTCGACGATCTGCTTGCGGTGCTTGGCCATCACCGGATGCAGAAACGGTCGCGCTGGGATGATGATGGTGGCTCCGTTGGGATGCTGGATCGTGGCGCCGTATTCCATCACCGCCCCGATGTTGACCAGGTCCTCGCCCTCCTTGTTGAGGGTGCCGCGCACGAGACCCACGAAGGCGCCCTCGGCCACAATTTTCTGGGTGATGGCGTTGACCAAAAAGCCGGTATCGATCAGGGCCTTGGTCGACCCTTTGCGCCGGATGGTGCTCTCGGCGAGCTTGGCGAACGGCTTGCCGCCGGGGGCCTGGGAGCGAATGCCGCGCTTGATCTCACGCACCAGCAAGACGGCGTTCTTCAGCGTCGCGCGCTTGAGCGCCAGGGTCAGGCGCGCACCCGGAGCGGCGGCCAGCTTCGCCCGTGCCTTGCCCCAGTCGCCGGTGCGTCTAACTCCCATGAAGGCGCACCAGTTTCAGCACCTTGTGCGTCAGGACGCCGAAGAGCCGTTCGTCCTCGACAGTCTGGACGCGAAACGTGATCTCGCTCTCTTGCACGTGGTCCTCGGGACGGACGTCCACCTCCGGCAGGACGCAGGCCACGGCGTCGATCTTGTGGCTGAGATCTTCGGGCGGAATCTCGACGAACTCCAGCGCAAACGATCCCACCTTCGCGTAGCTGGCATCATCCGAGCCGTAGAGCCGCTCGCCGGGCTCGCTCCTGAGCAGGTCGGCCTCCTGATCCGACGCCAGGATCAAGTCCCGGACATCGCCGGCGGCCAGCGCCTTCTCGCCCTGGGTCAACAGGCTCACAGATCGCCTCCCTGCTCGTAGATGACCGGCTTGAGGTTCGGGGCAACGATGGTGTCCTCCGGACTCGAGGCGGCCCCCGGCCACACTCTGCTCAGGTGCTGCTTGTAGAGGGCCTTGAGGTCTTCCTCGAGCTTGGCCCAGTGCTCGGGTTGCTTGGTCTTGTCGACCCGCTTGTCACCGCTCGAGAAGGAGAAGGCATTCGCGGTCTTGGCCCGCATGAATTGACAGGCATGGATTTGGGCCAAGAGCAGGAGCATTTCGCGGGTGTCGCCTTCCGGTTCCGGATCGATTTTGCCATCGACGACGGACAGGGGCGTGTCCAGGTCCCGGGCCAGACGGTAGACGCCTTTCTCCAGGCAGCGCGTGAGTGCTTCGTCGGTAAAGAGCGCGCCGTCCGCGTCGGAGAGATCCAGGCGCAGCGAGGATAGGAGATCAACGGTTGTCAGCGTCCACCTCCGTCAACCGTTTTTCCAGCGCGGCGATCACCGTGCGGCGCTGCTCGCCCGAAAGATGGGCCTTGAGCCGGACGGGATCGTCCTCCGCTTCGATCTTCGAGATGGCCTCACGCGCCCGGAGCTTGGAGAGATCGATCTCCGGTTCCTCGGTCTCTTCCCCTCCAGCGGAATCGTCGACCTCGGCGGTCGATGCCGACTCGGGTTGGGAACCCTCGGGCTGGGAGCCGGGTCGAGTCCGTTGTTTCCCTTTACCCTGGACCAGCAGTCCGGCCGAGATCGCGCGCTCCAGCTGCGGCGTCAAAGTCTTGACTTCCAGAACCTGACCCGGTCCGAATCGGAGGCCCGCGTCGGCCACGACCAGGATGCCCGGACGGACATGCTTCACTTGAATCGCCATCAATCACCTCCGTCAACCCAGAATCCGGATCTTGGCCAGGATATCGGGCCGCGTGACGCCCTGGCCCAACTCGGACCACACCAGCCAGCCGGTCTTAAACCGGGTCTTCTGCTCGATGGCCTCGGTCTTGAGCCGCTCGCGCTCGGGCATCTTGCCCACCTCCTGGTCCGGGACCAGCAGGATTTCCTCCAGCGCCTGGGCGGCGGTCAGCAGAATGCTTCCCGTGCCGTAGTTCTTGATGACGCCCTTGGCGCGAAGGTCCGCCTTGGTCTGGGGATCGAGATTCCAGCCGCGAAGATCGTTGAAGCGCCGGCCCCGCATGACGATGGTCTTCACCGACAACTCCAGGTCCTCGATCATGGAGATCGCCTCATTGAGCGCCTCCTCGGTCAGGGTGGCGCCGGTCACCTCCACCGTGTTGGCGGCCGGGACCGCGGCCGAAAGCACCGTAATGGTCCGCTTGTCGATCGTCTTGCGGATCTCATCGGCCGCCGAGGTCTGGATGTCCATCAGCGACCCGATGTTGCCGTTCTTGAGCACCGACACATCGACCATGGGCGCTGAATGGACCCGGTGGGTGGGGAACTCCACTTCTTCTTGTCCCAGATCCTGCACCTGGGCATCGCCTTCGTTCGAGATCCAGTAGGCCTTGACCTTGGGCTTTTTCTGGTACAGCGGCCGCTCGCCCTTGGGCAGGGTGTGGCGGGTCAGTAAGAGCGAGGAGATCTCCTTGCGCTTGATCTCCTGTTCGATGGGCCGGGCGATGGCGGCGGCCAGCGCGCGCATGCCGTCCGGCGACTCCAGGGCTTCGGACATCAGCCGCGCCATGGTCTCCATGTACTGCTGGCTGTCGACGTTCACTGTTTTGTTTTCCATTTCAGCCTCCTCGATTTCAGATAAGCAGGCGGAATTTCAGGATTCCGCCCGAGACGGAGATGGCCTGCCCCACGACGTGGGCGCCTTGTTGGGTGCCCGCGACGATGAGCACGCCCGAGGTGTCGATCTCGAGCTCGTCGCCCGCGTTGATCGTGCCCTCGAAGACATCCGTTTCATAGACGCCGCCACAGCAATAGATGCCGGGCATCTCTCCATCCTTGTAGTCGGTGACAAGCACGCCGAAGGAGCGGTCGCCCGGTTCGGTGTTGACGGCGAACAGGTCGTCGCCGACGAGCTTGACAAACCGGCCGAGCTTCCCGTCCCCCTGCAGATGGCCGTCGCCGTAGGCGAGGCCGCGATGGTTACCGTTGATGAACATGTCTTGTTCCTCCTTTTAGGTCAGTCGTTCCTTCTCCAAAATTGTGGATATCTTGTGGAAAACTCCCTCCTCTTTACGCCTGCGTCCCTGGCTGCTCCGGGGCGATCCCGACCCGCTGCCGGTAGGCGGCCATCAGGCCGTGGGTGAGCCGGTCCTCGAGGCTCGTCTTCTGGTCGTCCACGTCCTGGGGACGGACGCCGGCGTCGCTTCTGAGCGCCTTGTCCTGGGACGTCTCATCCGCCTTGGCCTTGTTCTCGGACTTCTCCTCGGGCTTCGTCTCGCCCTGCTTGGCTTTGTCGGCGTCCACTTGAATAATCCGATCGAAGGCGGCCTCGGTCGCGGTGAAGGCCTCCTCGGAGAGACCCGCCAGGCGGGTCAGCTCCTTCTCACGTTCTTCGTCGCCGGCGAAGCCGACGCCGTGTTTTTCGACCTTGGCCAGAAGCTTCTGAGCCTTGGCGCGGTTGGCCGCGGCCTGTTGCTCGGCTTCCAGCTCGTCGAGTTTCTTCTGCAAGGCCAGCACCTGCTGCTTGAGCTCCTTGTTCTCGGTTTCGAGCTCCTGGACGCGCGCCTTCTCATCGGGTGCGTTGCCACCGCCGCCGCCGCCCGGGTCGTTCTTCTTAGCGGCTTCGGCCGCCTCGTCTTTGGCTTTCTGTTTGTCGTCCATCGTTAAACCTCCTTGGTTTGAAATCTCCTCGCCTCGCTCGGAGGCAACCTGAATGATGCGGGCGTCCTCATCCGCCCCTTTGCGATCCAAGAGTCCCAGGCCAGAAAAGGTGACCCCGTGCAGAATTTCGAACACGGGTTGGCCCTGGAACGTGCCGCCTTTGTGTTTGCGCAAGTGCAGGCAGTAGTCGTCTTTCGAGGCCACTTGCTTGGCGCAGATCGAACACTCGCCCTCCTCGTAATCGCACTCCATCGAAACCTGGGTGATGATCCCTTTTCGGATCAGCTTGTAGGCCAGCTGCGCGTGCGGGCTGTCGCCGACGTAGAGCTCGCCCGTGCACTCGATGCGCCCGCCGCCGGTCTCCTCGACGAAGTCCGCCGCCACGATGCTGCCCACGATGTCGGTAAAATCCTGCGAGTGCTTCAGGTCGATCTTCTTGTGGATCGCCGTCTGGTAGCGCGCCGCCAGTTCCTCGGGCGTGAAGTGATCGCCGTTCTTGTTGGTGCCGCTGCGGCAGAGCACGAAACTGAACTGCGGGTCACCTCCGTTCCGGGCCCGATCGAGCGCCGTGGCGCTCAGGGCCCCGGACGGGGAAGAAACCAGATCCACGGGGATCGAGGTGTGGCACGACGCCGTGGCGCTCCCTGCGGCCGATCGGGGAGCAGGCCGGGGCCGGGACGAGACGAACAGCAGCTCCCGGGCGTGCTTGCCCTCGCGGCCAATATCCTTGGCGATGTTGTAATCCACCTCCAGGCCGGCCACACGAACGCGGCCGTAGTGTGTGCCGAAGATGTCTCGGATCTCTGCCTCGCGCGGGAACGCCCGGTCCCGGTAGGACAGCAGCACGGTCGGGTAGCGGTCGCGGGCGTCTGAGGCCAGCGTCTGGATCAGCTTCCGGATCGATTCCTTGGTAAACCGGGTGCGCGACGGGAAGTTGCGGCGCGGGTTGGACCGCAGCGTCTTGTCGGCCCAACGCGTCATCAGACCCTCGACGAAGTGCAGCGCGTCCTCGTAGTCGTTCGTGCCGAACTCGGTCACGTAGGGCGGGTCGAGATAGAGCACGTCCGCGCCGAAACGACGAACCGCTTCGGCCCCGTCGAGATGCAATGCCTGGCAGGGCTGACCGTTGTCAAACACCAAACGATTGAGCTGGCGGACCGAACGGCGGAACGACTCGATGAATTTTGAGAGCGGCGGGTTGGAGAGCTGCGACTGCTCCAGGCTCGCCTCCGATTCCAGATCGGCCCGGGCCTTCTTGGAACGGGAGAACTGCCCGAAGGCGCTCTTGGCCTTGACGGTCGTGCCGAGCGCGGCCAACGCCAAGTCTTTCTTGTAGCCGGGCAGACGCTGGATGTTGGCCCAGACCCGGTCGAGCCACTGGAGCACCGGCTTGGTGTAGTAGTAGCCGTGAAAGTGATCGACGATGAACGTGCCCGCGTCGGCGTTGGGCGCGAGCAGCATCTCGATGTCCTCGTCGCTCAGGGTCTCGCTCGAGTTCTCGATCACGGCGCGGGCCAGGTGATAGGGAAATCGCAGCAGGTCGTTGGCGATGACCTTCATGCCTTTGCGCTTGAAGTGATAGGCGACGTTGGCGCCGCCCGAGAAGGCATCCAGGAAGCTCTTTGCGTCTTTTGGAACCTGGCGCTCGATCCAGTCGAGCATCAGGTATTTGCTGCCCATGAACCCGGTGACGCGGACCGTGTCCGCTTTGCCGGCCTGACACGACAGCAGGTCGAGGGCTTCGCCCAGTGGCGCCGCAGCCAGCGCGCTTAAGTTCTCTTCCACCCGTAGGGCGGCTTCGACCTCTGCTTGCGACTCGTGTTTCTCGATCCACTCCTGGGCCGCATCCTGCGTCCAGCCGCCCGGGTTCTCGGTGGTCTTGCGGGCGAAGCGGTAGGCCTGGAGCACCAGCGCTCGCGGGTCGGCCCCCTCGGGGACGTGGCTCTCCTTCAGCCGTCCGATGAGGATGGAGACGCCTTCGATGCCCTCGAGCGCCTTGCGCCGGAAGCTGTCGGGCTCGAATTCTTTCGAGTCGCGCACGCGGTAGCGAATCTCATTGGCCGTCTCTTCCCAGACCGCCTCCGAACGCAGCGCGTCCGAAGCCTCCGCATCGGCCGTAGCGGATTGCCCCTTGCCGGAGCTGCAGATGAAGAGCCTTTCGGTGGCGTGGGACGCCTCGCCGTGACGCGAGGTGATGGAGTAGTGGTGATCGTGGGAACGCATCGCCGGGGCGAATCCGTGCGCCGCGATCAGCGCCCGCATCTCCCGCTCGTTGGGATAAGCGTGATCCCGGTAGGAAATCAGCCAGTTGGGGATGTGCTTGGCATTGCCGAGGAAGCTCTCGAAGAAACCCTTGGCGGTGACGGCGGTGATGGTCTTGTGGTCGGTCTCGTAATGGCGGGTCTTGGACCCCTCGACCAGCTTCAGGCCGCGCCAGTAGGTCATCAGGCCTTCCACGAAGTGGTAGGCCTTCTCGTAGTTGGTGGTCGAAAACTCGGTGGCGTAGGGCGGATCGAAATAGACCAGGTCCGCCTTGGCGTCCGGGAGGAAATCGTTGACGTCCTTGCGCCTGGCCCGGCACGGCGCGCCGTTGTCGAAGACCAGGGCGTTGATGCGCTGGACGTTCTGGGCGAATCGTTCCTTGAACTCGGCCGGAGTGTCCTCGCGTTTACCGTAGGGCGTGGTCGAGGAAAAATGCCCGAAGCCGCCCTTGCCCGACACACAGGTCCTGCCCAGGGCGAAGAGCGCGATGTCCTTCTTGAAGCCTGAGAGCCGGTCGATGTTGGCACGAACGGTATCGATCAGACCGTGCACGCCCCGGGCGAAGAAGATTCCTTTGAAGTGGTCCCGGACGAAGCTACCCGCCTGGGGGTTGTCGGCGACGAGCGCTTCGAGGTCCTCTTCACTCACTCGGATACTGCGGTTCTCGATGATGGCTCGGGCCACGTGATGGCAGTAGCGCAGCCGGTCATTGGCCGTGACCGCAAGACCCTTGCTCTTGTACATGTAGGCCACGACCGCCGAGCCGGAGAAGGCATCGAGCACCGAGGACACCCCGTCGGGGGTGTGCTTCCAGATCCACTCGACCAGCTTCTGCTTCGAGCCGATGTAGTTGGTGATGTAGCTGGGCCGCTTGGACGGCTCCTCATCGGCCGCTTCACGTCCTCTCGCTTCGAGAGCCTCGAAGTCCAGGTCGAGCGCGGCATCGGTCTCCAGCAGGAAGGCCAGCCGGTCGCGGTCGTTTGAAAAAAGCTCCATTCCAGTCTCCGGTGTCCTCGCCATTCACCGGCACGTGCCGGCGATGGACCCACGTCCCGTCCACGCGCCGGGCGCCCGTCGGACGGCGCAAAGGTCCCGTCACTTGGATACATACCGGAGGTTGACGGAAAGTGTCGGAAGGAAAGGTCAGGAAGCCCAAAAAATGGGTCGTCGAACAGTTTGGTGGCCGCCGTTAGCATATAATTGCGGAATGCTGACCTCCTTCCTGACACGAGTCTGCCTACTGGGGTGCCTCATGGCACTTTGGGCTCCAGTCGCGGCCGGACAAGTCGCCGCAGATCAATTCATCGTCGGAGTCTTACGAGCGAACGGGATCATTATTCCTTTTGCCAGGTATGACGGTACCCACTGGGCGAATTCTTGGCCGGAGCCGATTTATCGGACGCCAGCGCCGCTGGAACAGATTCCCCGGGAATGGTTAGGTGGTAATGATCTGACCCCGAACTGGAGGCTTTGGCTGCCCGCTGGAAGCACTCACGCAGTTAGGGTTCTCGACTTGCAATATTCCAATACTGGCTGCGACGGAAACTGGGGCCTCAGCACGGATTTCCCGAAGTCACTCAATGTTCGACCTAACAATTGCCCCCATCCGACGATCGGCATTGCGTTGAGCTCCGGTCAGCCCCTGCAACCGATGCTGCCAGCCAATCATAGTGATCTGCCGTTTAGCGCCCTTGAACGTGCTTTCAAAGAGTCAGAAGATCGAGAGATCTCCGCGTTGAGGGTCCCACCGGAAGTTGAGTATCTGAGGCCTCCGGACGCAGTTTCGCGCACAGCTGTGCCGATAAGAGTTGCAAGAGCTTGGCGAACGATCTTGAATTCCGGTGTGATGATTTACTACATCGAGGCAAACCGAAGCTATGCAAGACCTGCCGGTTCTAATGACAGTGGGTGCGACAACATCTCTGCGTTTCGCGGATGGTTTGTGCAGGCCAGGGGCCAGGAAGTGAGAGTGGTCAATGCGCGGTTGGGACTCACTGATTGTGACTTCAAGGGTGCTCGTTTTACCACACCGATGGGGTTGCTGGTTCTCGAAGATGGGACGTATGTGATTACTGAGGATGATGGATGGGGGAGTCGATCGTACGAAGTCCTGAAGATTGAATCGGGCAGCGTAATCCCTGTACTCCGGTCTTCGATACGATGACGGAACTGATCCACTACTGTC